>NZ_FOEQ01000020.1 GCF_900110655.1 Pseudomonas soli | reverse complement strand
TGATCTGCTTTTGATTTTGCTTCTAAGTGCGCGATAGTTCAGGCGCCACCAATTGCGACTTCAGGAGGCCGAGTGGAGTTCTTGCGTAGTGGGGCGACGGCCATGGATGGCCGTCGAGCGCTGCGCCCCAGGATGGGGCGTACAGCGCGGTACCCACGGGAGCAAGAACGGAGCGAGGGAACCCCGTAGCGAAGCGTAGGGGCCGTATGAACGGAGCCGAACGGTTTTGCCTACTTTTGTCAAGACAAAAGTAGGTCGCCGTAAGGGCGAAAAGGTGACTAAATGTCGACATCTTCTACGAATGCGCAAACAAAAATCAAAAAAATCACTTCCGACCCCGACCCCGACCCCGACCCCGACCCCGACCCCGACCCCGACCCCGACCCCCTCGAAACCACCCCCCTCTGATGAACCTTTCATGACAAAACTTCGGTAGCAATCCGCCACCCCCGTCAAAGCCATGGACACCAACAAGGCACCTGGCCACCAGGCCAATCAAGCCTTGAGAACCGGCCTGGGAGCGGGGCAATGGGCACTATGGAACGCTACACGAAAGTGGGAATGCAGGAGCTCGACCAGCGTCTGGCCAAGATCGTCGAGGCCGCCCGCAAGCAGCCCGTCTCGGTCTACCGCTACGGCGCCCCCTGGGTATGGATCGTCTCCCAGGACGACTGGCAGGGCGCCCTGCGCGAGGTGGCCAGCTGCGTGCCGCCGGGCCATTCGCTGGCGCTGCTCAAGCCGCGCATAGAGGCATTGCTGGACGCGCACCAGCCCGCGCTGGCGCTGCTGGCCGAGCAGCAGGGCATGATCATCGCCCCGCGCACGCTGATGCATGTGCTGCTCCTGCAGCTGCTGTATTCGGTGCCCAGCGAGAAGCAGCTCTACGAGCAGCTCAACTACAACCTGCTGTTCCGCTGGTTCACCGGTCTGGAGCTGAAATCGCGGGTGTGGAACTTCAGCCTGTTCAGCCATGACCTCGGCGTGCTGCTGGGCAGTGCCATGGCCGTTTCCCTGCTGCAGCGCATGGTCGACGAAGTGCTCGGCGCGAGCCTGCAGGCCATGCCCGAGTTCAGCCTCAACCTGGCCCTGTTGCACAGCTGGCTGGCCCGCCACCAAGGCCAGCCCGCAACCAGCGACAACCACTAGCAAACCAACGAATTCCTGGCGCTCAAGGGGGCGGTGTGGAGCATTTTTTCTTCAAGCGATGCGGCATGGGCGCAGGGGCGCTGCTGTGCCTGCTGGCGGTCGAGGTGGCCGCGGACGAGGCGCAGCGCCGGGTCGAGATCAATGAATACGTGGTGCGCGGCAACACCGTGCTCGACGCCCAGGCCATCGAAGAGGCTGTCTATCCCTACCTGGGGCCGGACAAGACCCTGGCTGACCTCGAAGGCGCCCGCGAGGCGTTGCAGAAAAGCTATCAGGCCCGGGGCTACCAGTCGGTGTTCGTCGAGCTGCCCGAGCAGAAGGTCGAAGGCGGCGTGGTCTACCTGCAGGTGAGCGAAACCAAGGTCGGCCGCGTGCGGGTGGTGGGCGCCAAGCATTATTCGCCGCTGGAGATCCGTGAACAGGTGCCGGCGTTGGAGGAGGGCAAGGTCCCCGATTTCGCCCAGGTACAGAACGAGCTGGCCACGCTCAACCGTGCCCCGGGGCGGCAGGTCATGCCGCTGGTGCGCGAAGGCCAGCGCCCGGGCACCATGGACGTCGACCTGCAGGTCGAGGATAAGCAACCCTGGAACCTGAGCCTGGGCTTGAACAACGACCACAGCGCCGACACCGAGAAGCTGCGCAGTGTCGTCAGCCTGGGCTACAACAACCTCTGGCAGGCAGGCCACAGCGTCTCGCTGACCTGGTTCACCGCGCCCCAGGACCGTGACAACGCCGAGGTCTGGTCCGGGTCCTACGCCGCGCCGCTGAGCGAGCGCTGGACCGTGCAGTTCTCCGGCTACCACTCCGACAGCAATGTCGCCACGGTGGGCGGCACCAATGTGCTGGGCAAGGGCCATTCCTACGGCGTTTCGGCGATCTACAACCTGCCGGGCGTCGGCGCCTGGGCCAACGCCCTGTCGATCGGCGTGGACTTCAAGGACTTCGACGAACAG
This sequence comes from Pseudomonas soli, assembly GCF_900110655.1. Taxonomy (GTDB): domain Bacteria; phylum Pseudomonadota; class Gammaproteobacteria; order Pseudomonadales; family Pseudomonadaceae; genus Aquipseudomonas; species Aquipseudomonas soli. The sequence continues at coordinate 29,384 of NZ_FOEQ01000020.1, read as the reverse complement.
GTCGGCCTGGGTGGCAGCAGCGACAAGGTCCCGCTCAAGTACGCCCCGATCACCTTGGGCTATACCGGCTACCGCTTCACCGAACAGGACCAGTTGAGCCTCGGCCTGAGCCTGGTGGCCGGGACGCGCAGCCTGCTGGGCTATGGCAGCGACGATACCGAGTTCGATTACAAGCGCTACCGCGCCGACTCCAGCTTCGCCGCGCTCAAGGGCGACGGCAGCTACACCTTCGACTTCGCCGGCGCCTGGCAGAGCGCTTCCAAGCTGGCGTTCCAGCTGGCCTCGGGGCCGCTGGTGTCGAACGAGCAGTTCGCCGCCGGTGGCGCCACCTCGGTGCGCGGCTATCTCGCCGCCGAACGCACCGGGGACGACGGCCTGCTGTTCTCCCAGGAACTGCGCACCCCATCCATTGGCCGCTACGTCGGCAGCTACATCAGCGACTGGCGCTTCTACCTGTTCGCCGAGGGCGCCCAGTTGCGCCTGCAGGACGCACTGCCCGAACAGGATGACAGCTACAGCCTGGCCAGCGTCGGCGTCGGCACCCGCGCCACGCTCAACGACTGGTTGTCCGGCAGCCTCGACTGGGCCGTGCCGCTCAAGGACGGCCCCAACACCGACAAGAACGCTTCCCGCGTGCACTTCAGCGTGCAGGCGACTTTCTGAACGATTGACCTACTGACCGGCATCGGCCTGGAGACCTCTCATGCAACGCCTGATATTGACCTTGCTGCTGTGCCTGGGCTTCGCCCTGCCGGGCAGCGCCAGCGCCTGGTGGCAGGACGACTGGATGTACCGCAAGCAGATCGCCGTGGACACCACGCCCCAGGGCGCCGGCCTGACCCAGGCGCTGGGCCGCACCGCGCTGCTGGTGCGTCTGCACACCGGCAACTTCAGCTTCGACGGCGTCAGCGAAACCGGCGCGGACATCCGCTTCGTCGCCGCCGACGACAAGACCGTGCTCAACCATCATGTCGAGCAGTTCGATCCGCTGATGGGCATGGCGCTGATCTGGGTCGACGTACCCCGTATAGAAGCCGGCCAGCGCCAGGACCTGTGGATGTACTACGGCAACCCCAAGGCCCAGGCACCCGCCGGGCAGCCGAGCTTCGACGCCGACTACACCGCGCTCTACCACTTCGACGGAGCCACCGCCCGTGACGCCAGCCCTTATGGCAACCAGCTGCAAGGGCCGACGGTCAGCGTCGATGGTGTGATCGGCCGGGCCATCCAGCTCGGTGGCCAAGCCTTGCTACTGCCCGCCAGCGCCTCGCTGCAGCTGCCGGCGGGCGCGGCGTTCAGCTTCAGTACCTGGCTGCGCCAGGACCAGGCGGTGGGTGAGCAACTGCTGCTGGCGCGCCGCGAGGCCGGCCACAGCCTGCTGCTCGGCCTGGCCGAAGGCGTGCCCTTCATCGAGGTGGACGGCCAGCGCGCCGCGGCCAACCAGGCGCTCGGCGCCGGCCAATGGCAGCACCTGGCACTGGTGGGCGAGGGCGGTAACCTCACGCTGCTGGTCGAAGGCCAGCCGGTCGCGCGACTGGCCGCGAGCCTGGCGGCCTTCAGCGGCGCCATCGGCATCGGTGGCGACCTGCCAGCGGCTGGGGGCGAGGCCGCCGGCCACTACGCGACCTTTGTCGGCGCCCTGGACGAGCTGCGTGTTTCCCGCGTCGCCCGCAGCCAGGCCAGCCTGCAGGCCGACGTGCTGGCCCAGGGTGCCGAGTCGCGCCTGGTGGTCTATGGCGTCGACGAGGAACAATCCGGTTTTGGCTTCGGCGGCCTGGGCTTCCTGCTCAAGGCGGTGCCGGTGGACGCCTGGGTGATCATCGCTGTCCTGGTGCTGATGATGGTGCAGTCGTGGGTGATCATGCTGCGCAAGCAGCGCACGCTCAATCGCGTCACCGCCGCCAATACGCGCTTTCGCGAGCGTTTCGCCACGGTCGGCACGCGCCTCGAGCAGTTCGCCGACGATCGCGAACTGCATGACCGGCTGACCGACTCCTCGCTGTGGCGCCTGTACCTGGTGGCGGTGCAGGAAATCCGCACCCGCCGCGCCCAGGGCGCCGACACCAGTGAAGTGTCCGCGGCCACCATCGAGGCCATTCGCTGCTCCATGGACGGCGTGCGCACCCGCGAGAACCAGGCGCTGTCCTCGAAACTGTCGACCCTGTCCAACGCCATCGCCGGCGGCCCCTACATCGGCCTGCTGGGCACGGTGCTGGGGATCATGGTGGTGTTCCTCGGCACCGCCATGGCCGGCGACGTCAACATCAATGCCATCGCCCCGGGCATGGCCGCGGCGCTGCTGGCCACCGCCATGGGCCTGTTCGTCGCCATCCCCGCGCTGTTCGGCTACAACCGCCTGACCACGCGCAACCGCGAAGTCAGTGCTGACATGCGGGTGTTCGTCGACGAGTTCATCACCCGCCTGGCCGAGCTGCACGGCGAGGGCCAGGCCGGTGAAGCGGCGCTGCGTCCGGCCGGGCGCAGCGTCAACCCGTCGATCCCGGCGTGAGGAGGCAGCCATGGCATCCGTGAACAACGCCCAAGACGACGACGCCGACGCCGCGGTCGACAGCATCAACATCACCCCGCTGGTGGATGTGCTGATGGTGGTGCTGGTGATGTTCATCCTCACCGCCACCGCGCAGGTCTCCGGGATCCAGGTGCAACTGCCCAAGGCCAGCGCCACGGTGTCGCTGGCCCAGCCCAAGACCAAGGCGATCTCGATCAACGATGCCGGCCAGGTATTCCTCGATGCCTATCCGGTGACGCTGCAGGAGCTGGAGGACCGCCTGCGCAGCGAAAAGGCGCGCAGCCCGGATTTCCCGTTGATCGTGCGCGGTGACGCGGGCGTGCAGTACCAGAAGGTGGTCGAGGTGCTCGACCTGCTGCGCCGTCTCGAACTGGCCCAGGTCGGGCTGGTCACCGGCAAGCCGAACCAGGGGTGAGGGCAGGCATGGAACCTAAAGCCAACTTCCGCCGCCTGCTGACCTGGGCCGTGCTCGCCGTCGCTGGCGCGGGCCTGGCCTGGCTGCTGTGGCAGTGGGCCAACGACATGGCCGGGGTGCGCCGCGAGGCGCCCAAGGTGCCGGCGATCATCCCGCTGCCGCCACCTCCACCGCCGCCTCCGCCCGAGCCGCCCAAGGAGCCCGAACCGCCGGTCGAGGAAAAGATCGTCGAGCCGCAGCCGGTGCCCGAGGCCGAGGAGGTCAAGCCCGCCGAGGACGCGCCGGACCCGGCCCAGGACCTGGCCGACCCCATGCAGATGGACGGCGACGCCCAAGCGGGCGGCGACAGCTTCAACGTCGGGGCCGGCAAGGGCGGCGGCATGGCCGGTGGCGGCGGTGGCGGCCTGGGCAGCGGCACCTACAGCCAGTACCTGGCCTATGCCTTCCAGCGCCTGCTGCGCGACAACCCCGAGCTGCGCAACCTGGTGTTCAACCTGCAGGCCGAAATCTGGCTCAGCGCCGCCGGCGAGATCACCCGGGTCGAGCTGCTGCGCGGCAGCGGCGAGCCGGAGGTGGACGCCCAGGTGCTCGCCGCCCTGCGCGGCGCCCGCGCCCTCGACCAGCGCCCGCCGGCCAATCTGACCTTGCCGGTGAAGATCGCCCTGCAGGGGCGCCGGCCATGAACAACGAAGCACGACTGACCCACAGGAGCTGCAAACCCATGAAGTGCCCAGTCAACCGATTGACCCTGGCGCTCGGCCTGCTGGCCGCCGCCACCGCGGTCGGTCCGGCCGTCGCCCACGCCGCGCCGTCGGAGAACGCGACCGTCAACCTGATCCGCCTGCTGGTGGAACAGGGCGTGCTCAAGCAGGACAAGGCCGACGCGCTGATCGCCCAGGCCGAGCGCGAGGCCCAGCAGGCGCGGGCTGTCAGCGCCGCGCCGATCGTCGCCCAGGCCCCCGCGGCCAACGGCGAGGTGCGCGTGCAGTATGTGCCGGCCATCGTCCGCCAGCAGATCCGCGACGAGATCAAGGCCGAGGTGATGAACACCGCCAAGCAGGAAAACTGGGCCGCGCCCAACACCTTCCCCGACTGGGCCTCGCGCATCAGCTTCGACGGTGACCTGCGCCTGCGCTACGAATCGCGCGGCTACGCCGACGGCAACAGCAACGAGATCGTCGACTTCGCCAAGCTCAACGACAAGGGCCCGTACGACGTCAACGCCAACAGCGGCTCGAACCTGCCGCCGCTGCTCAACACCCGCGAGGACCGCGACAGCCTCCTGCGCCTGCGCGCGCGCTTCGGCCTCAAGGCCCAGCTGGCGGACAACTGGGTGGCCGGCATCCGCGTCGCCACCGGCTCCAACAACAACCCAGTGTCGACCACCCAGAACCTCGGTGGCGGCTTCGGCAAGAAGGACATCTGGCTCGACCAAGGCTATGTCACCTGGACGCCCAGCGAGCGACTGACGTTGACCGGCGGGCGCATCGCCAATCCGTTCATGTCCACCGATATCCTCTATTCCCACGACCTCAACTTCGATGGTGTGGCGGCGATCTTCGACCAGCCGCTGAACCGCGACCTCAGCCTGTTCGGCACCGTCGGCGCGTTCCCTGTGCAGTACAGCGACGACAGCGCCAGCAGCAACGGCCTGGACAAGGAGGACAGCGACAACAAGTGGCTGTACGGCGCGCAACTGGGCGCGAAATGGGCGCTCAACGACCATCACCGCCTCAAGGGCGCGATGGCCTACTACCGCTTCGACGACATCGCCGGCGAGCGCTCCAGCCCCTGTGCGCCCTGGGATGGCCAGCCGGCCTGTGACAGCGACGAAACCCGGCCGACCTTCATGCAGAAGGGCAACACGGTGTTCCTGCTGCGCGACATCACGCCCAATCCGGCCAACCCGGCGGCCACGCCGCAGCCGCAGTTCGTCGGCATCGCCTCGGAGTTCGAGCTGCTCGACCTGAACCTGGTGTGGGACGCCGACTTGCCTCATGACTTCAAGCTGCGCAGCCAGGCCAACTACATCCACAACCTGGCCTATGACGAGGGCGACATGCGCAAGCGTTCGGCCGGCCAGCTGGCCAACAACATCGACGAGAACGGCAACATCAAGAGCGGCGGCGACGCCTGGATGTTGCAGTTCACCCTGGGCAACGCCCTGGACATGCGCAAGGCCGGCGACTGGAACCTGTTCGCCGGCTACAAGCGCATCGAGCCTGACGCGCTGCCGGACGGGTTCAACGATTCGAGCTTCCACCTCGGCGGCACCAACGCCAAGGGCTATTTCCTCGGTGGCAACTACGGCCTGGCCGACAACGTCTACGCTACAGCCCGTTGGTTGAGTAGCGAGGCAGTCTACGGCGCGCCGTTTGACATCGATGTGCTACAACTTGAAGTCAACACGCGTTTCTAGGGAAGGAGCACGGGCATGAACAAGGGAGTCTATCGCCATCGTTGCGCCTGGTTGATGCTGGCGCTGGGCGCAAGCCTGGCCGCCTCGGCGTCGGCCGAAACCCTCGAAGAGCGCCTGCGCACCCAGCTGCGCAGCACCACGCAACAGTTGCAGGCCCTGCAGAGCGAGCAGGCGCAGGCCAGCGCCGCCCGTCAGGCGGCGGAACAGCAACGCGACGCGGCCCTGGGCCAGGTGCGCGAGCTGACCGCGCAACTGGCCAAGGCGCGCGGCCAGAGCGAACAGCTCGCCGGCCAGCAGCAGGCCGTGCACAGCCAGGCTCAGGCGCTGGTGGCCAGCAGCAACGAACAACTGCACAAGTACAAGCAGGCCTATGACGAACTGCTGGGCATGGCGCGCGCCAAGGAAAGCGAGCGTGCCGGCCTGCAGGCACAACTGGCCGAGCGCGATGGCCAGGTGCAGCAGTGCCAGGCGCGCAACCAGCAGATGTACGGGGTGGCCAAGGAGATGCTGGCCGCCTATGAAAAGGTCGATATCGCCGATGTGATGAAGATGCGCCAGCCCTTTGCCGGCTCGGCTCGGGTCCGCTTCGAGGAGCTGGCCCAGGCCTATGGCGACAGACTCTACGAAAGCCAGTTCGACGCCCCCAAGGGCTTGACCCAGTGACGTTTTCTCAACGCAAGGAAGTAAGCACATGACCGAAGTCACCCTGATCGAAACCGTTAGCGCCGACTCCCTGACCAAGCTGCTGCAGGATGCCGGCTGCCGGGTCAATCGCACCGAGCAGAATGCCGTGGTGCAGTTGCTCAGCGCCAGCCAGGGCGTGGGTTACGCCGTACGTTTCGGCAACCGGGCGCTGAACCAGGAAGGCGAGTTCCTCGATTTCACTTTCAGTTGCGCGCTGCGCATCCAGGGCGAGCTGCCCGCGGGCCTGGCCGAGCGCTGGAACGCCACGCGGCGTTTCGCCCGCCTGTCGGTGCAGGGCGAGTTCCTGGTGATGGAGAAGGACGTGGTGGTTGCCGACGGCGTCAGCGAGAAACACCTGCTTGGCAGCCTGTTGCTTTGGGATCGCCTGCTGCAGGAGTTCATTGTCTACCTGCGCGACTACAGCCGTAATGTCGCCGAAACGGCGCCCGAGCAGGTGGCCAGCGACGCGGTGAGCGCTTCGTGACGGCGCGAACCCTGTGGGCTGGCGCTGGCGCGCTGGCCGTTGTCGCAGTGGCGGTCGCCCTGGCCTTGCGCCCGGGCGACGAGCCGGTGGCGGCGGCGCGCCCGGCTTCGCCCGCCACCCTGGTGGCCACCGACAACGGCCCGGTGCTGGCGCGCCTGGGCGAGCAACAGGTGGGCAGCGGCGAGCTCAAGGCGCTGTTCGCCCAGTTGCCCGAAGAGTCCCGCGCCAGCCTGCGCGGCGACCGGCCGGCACTGGAGGCCTGGATCCGCGCCCGCTTGGCGGAAAAGGCCCTGTACCAGCAGGCCGAGGCTCAAGGCTGGCTGCAGCGTCCGGAGATCCAGGTGCAGACCCGCGCGGCCACCGAGCAGATCGTCTTGCGCGACTACCTCGACTCGGTGAGCAAGATGCCCGACGACTACCCCACCGAAGCCGAGCTCAAGCAGGCCTACGAGGCAGGCAAGGCCGGGTTGCAACTGCCGGCACGCTATCGCCTGAGCCAGATCTTCCTGCGGGTGGAAAACCCCAAGGATGACGAGGCCGTGCGCAAGCAGGCCGCGGCCCTGGCCAAGCAGGCCCAGGCCGCGGATGCGGACTTTGGCGCATTGGCCCGCGAGCATTCGCAGGATGCCGGCACCGCCGCCAACGGCGGCGATACCGGCCTGCAGGCCTTGGCGCAACTGTTGCCGGAGGTGCGCGGGGTGGTGCCGAAACTCAAGGTGGGCAGCGTCAGCGAGCCGGTGCAGAGCGCGGCGGGCTATCACATCATCAAGCTGGTGGAACAGCAGCCGGCCCGGGCGGCGACCTTCGACGAGGTGGCCCCGCGCCTGCGCCAGGTGCTGCGTGCCCAGCGCCAGGAGCAGGTGGCCAAGGCCTATGTCGAGGGCATGTTCGACACTGCCACCCTCAGCATCGACGGCGCGGCGCTCAACCAGGTGCTGGAAAGCAGCCGCTAGCCGCCTACAACCATGGAAGAAGCGGGCCTGCCGACGCGGGCCTGCGGGAGGCGAGGGATGCCTATCGATCTGTCCCGGGGGCGAGCCCCTGATACCAGCGTGCCCGTCGTTCGCCCCCAGGTGCCGCTGGCCCTGGACGAACAGACTCTGAACTGTTTTCTGGTCACAGCGCGCTGCGGTTGTTTCATGCAGGCGGCGCGGCGGCTCAACCTCAAGCCGGTGGCTTTGCGCAAGCGCCTGGCGGCGCTGGAGGCACGCCTGGGCTACAGCCTGTTCGTCAACCGCAACAACAACCCGGTGCTCAGCCAGCAGGGCGAGCGCCTGCAGCAGGTGCTCCAGGCCCGCGAACCGGTGGTGCCACCGGCGCGGGAAGCCAGCGCCAGTGTGCGCCTGGCCGTGGCCGAACCACTGCTGCAGGACCTGCTGGGCCGCAACCTGATCAACTTCGTGCGCCAGCATGCCGGCATGCGCCTGGAGGTGGCCACGCTCGATGGCCGCCAGGTACCCGAGCAGGCCGCGGATGTGGCGTTATGGCTGGGCGACCTTGACCAGGGCGCCCACAGAGGCTGTTTTGCCGACACCACCGCCGAAGCCCTGGCCACCCTTGAGTACCTGCCGCATATCGCCAAGCGCTATGCCCGCGAGGCCAACCGCCCGACCAGCCTGGCGCACCTGCAGGACTACATGCTGGTGCAATGGCAAGGTGAGGTCGGCGTGCAGGCGTTGACGCCCTGGCAGGCGCTGTTGAGCACCCGCTCGGCCGGCGTGACGCAGATCCAGGACTACGAGATGTACTGCCAGCTGATCAAATGCAGCGCCAGTGTCGGTTTGCTGCCGCACTACGCGGCGCATCTGGATCGTGGCCTGCTGGCCTTGCCGGGGTTGTTCCGCGAGCCGATGCGCCGGCGCGTGTGGCTGGCGGTCGATGAGCGTACCGAAGCCGATCCGTTGGTGCAGGTGATGGTCGGGGCGATCCGCGCCGCGTTCGAGGAGCGCCGGGAATGGTTTGCCGGCCGTTAGGGTCAGCCGGCCTTGCGCAGCGTCAGATTGATCCGCCGTTCGCCCATGCGCGGATGCACGCCAGGCTTGATAGGCAGCACGCCATGAAAGCGCAGGCGGTCCTCGCCGCCCCACACCAGCACGTCGCCGTGGTTCAGCGGGATGCGTCGGGTTCGGTCCGAGCGCTGCAGCCCGCCGAACAGGAACACTGCGGGCAGGCCCAGCGAGATCGAGACGATCGGATGGGCGTAGTCCTGCTCGTCGCGGTCCTGATGCAGACTCAGGCGGGTACCCGGCAGGTAGTGGTTGATCAGGCAGGCATCCGCCACGAAGCCGTCGAAACCGGCCTGGGCAGCTGCGCGCGAGGCCAGCTCGAGCAGCACCTGGGGCAGGGCGGGCCAGGGCTTGCCACTGACCGGGTCGGTGGCAGAGTAACGATAGCCGCTTGCGTCGCTGACCCAACCCAGCGCGCCGCAATTGCTCAGCGCCACGGCCATGCGCAGGCCGCCGGGGGTCTGCATGTGGCGAAACGGCGCCGCGCGCAGCACCGGGCGCAAGGCATCGAGCAGGGGCTCGAGCTCCGCCAGGGCGAAACCTGGCAGCAGCGTGGTGCGCGCGGCCAGCTGCTGGGGGTTTGCGTCGAACAGATCGAGATCGGACTGGATCATGCCAGGTGCTGCTTGGGTGGTGTCCGCACAGTGTATCGCGATGCCCCGGTGCGTGGGGCATCGCGAGCCACTGCGTCGGCCTCAGAGGCTGAGCGTCAGGCTGACACTGACATTGCGCGGCTCGCCCGGCAGCACCCATGAACTGTTGTATGAGCGCTCGTAGTACTTGCGATCGAACAGGTTGTTGAGGTTCAGGCCCACGGTGACCTGCTCGCTGGCCTTGTAGTGCGCCAGCAGGTCGACCGTGCTGTACGAGGGCAGGGTGAAGGCACTGCCGGCCTGGCCGGAGCGCTCGCCGACATAGTTGAACGCCGCGCCCAGGTCCGAACCGCGCAGGGCGCCATTCTGGAACTCATACACGCCCATCACGCTGCCGCTGTTACGGGCAATGCCCAGCAGGTCGCTGCCCTTGGGCAGGCTGGCATCGCCCTTGGTGACCTCGGCATCGATGTAGGCATAGGCGCCGATCACCCGCACCGCCTCGCTGAGCTGGCCGCTGAACTGCAGGTCCAGGCCCTGGCTGCGCGCCTTGCCGGCCGCGATGCTCTCGCCCAGGGCATCGGTGGTGATGACGTTCTCCTTGTCGATATGGAACAGCGCCACCGTGGCGCCCAGGCGGCTGTCGAACAGGTCGAGCTTCAGGCCGGTCTCGTAGCCGATGCCTTTCTCGGGCTTGTACACCTGCCCCTGGGTGCCGATGGTGTTGGGCTTGAACGAGGTCGAGGCGTTGGCGAACACGCCGACCTGTGGCGTCAGCTGGTACAGCAGGCCGACGCGGGGCGTGGCGACATCCTTGGCCTGGCTGTTGCTTATGCCGCTGCTGCGGTTCTGCGAGGTCTGCTCGATGCGCTCCAGGCGTACCCCGAGCAGGCCGCGCAGGCGTTCGCTGAAGGCGATCTGGTCCTGCAGGTTGAGGGCATGGCTTTCGGTGCGCTCGAAGAAGTCATTGGCGCGGGTGAGGGCCGGCTTGGGCTTGCCGTATACCGGGTTGCGGATGTCCAGGCCGTAGCTGGCCAGGGTCGCGCTCTGCGGGTACTTCTGGCTGTTGCGGTAGTTCTCGTATTCCAGGCCGATCAGGCTCTGGTGCTGCCAGCCGAGCAGCTCGAACTGGCCGTGCAGTTCGGCTTGGGTGATGTTGTCGTTCCACTCGAAGTCGCGCTCGCGGTAGAAGCGCGTGAGCGTGTTTCCGACCAGGGCCTGGGGCTCGGAGCTGTTGCCCTTCAGTGTGCCCTGGGTGTAGTGGTTGGCCAGGCGCAGCTTCCAGTTGTCGTCGAGGAAGTGCTCCAGGGCCAGGTCGACGGTCTGGTTGTCGTTGCGGATCTTGCCGTCGTTGGGCTCGCCCATGAACGCCGAACGCGGCACCGAGCCCATCTGGCCATTGACCGCCGGGATGCCACGGTCGAACACCGATTCGGTGCGGGAGAACTCGGTGTCCAGCAGCAGGCGGGTGTCGGGCGACAGCTGCCAGCTCAGCGATGGGCTGACGATCCGTCGCTCGCTGTTGACGTGATCGCGGAAGCTGCCGTTGTCCTCCACCGCCAGGTTGACCCGGCCCAGCAGGTTGCCTTGGCTGTCCAGCGGCGCGTTGGCGTCCAGCGTGCCGCGGTAGCGGTCCCAGCTGCCAGCGCTCAGGTTCACGGTGCTGAACGTCTCGGCCTGGGGGCGCTTGCTGACGATGTTGACCAGGCCGCCGGGATCGCCGCGGCCATAGAGGCTCGCGGCCGGGCCCTTGAGCACCTCGATGCGCTCGATGCTGGAGGTGTCGGGCGCGCTGTAGCTGCCGCGGTTGACGGCGAAGCCGTTCTTGTAAAGCTCCCCCGTGGTGAAGCCGCGCACGCTGTAGTTGAGGAAGGTCAGGCCGCCGAAGTTGTTCTGCCGCGACACGCCGCCGGCAAAGTCCAGGGCGCGGTCGATGCGGGTGCTGTTGAGGTCCTTGAGTACCTGGGCCGGCACCACTTCGATGCTCTGCGGGGTGTCGCGGATATCGGTGTCGGTGCGCGTGGCGGTGGCCGAGCGGGTGGCCCGATAACCCTGGACCGGGCCGTCGGCGCGCTCTTCGAGGTAGGCGTCGGTGATCGAGGTTTCGTCCAGTACCAGGGGTTGGGCCGCAGCGAGCGGTTGACCGAACAGGCCCAGGGTCAGGCCGGCCAGAAGGGGAGCGCGAGGGTTCAAGGGGGATCTCCGATAAATATGTAATAACATTACATCAGCGTTTCATTCATCGCCAGAAAAAGATCTGAGAGGGCGGTTGTGTGATGAGAATGATTTGCGTTAACGTTATGTTATTACGTATCTGGAGGTTCTCATGCAAGTCCTGTCCTCACTCAAGCAGGCCAAGCGCCGTCATCGTGACTGCCAGGTGGTCAAGCGCCGTGGTCGGATCTATGTGATCTGCAAGTCCAATCCGCGGTTCAAGGCCAGGCAGGGCGGGGTGAAGAAAAAGCGCGGGTAGCCGTCAATGGCTGTCAGTCAGGCGAAAGGGGCTGCACAGCAGCCCCAATGACGCTACCGAAGAGTCCTGCGCAGGCGTCGCCAGCCCAGTACCACACCACTGAGGGCTATCACCAGGCCGCCGCTACTCAGGCCGATGATCAACCCTTCGCGCAACAGCGGCCGCGCCAGCAGTGGTTGCCAATCCCAACTGTGCAACAGGTTGAACAACCAGCGCCCGGCACGTTGCGCCCGGTCGTGGCTGGCCACCAGCGTGCCGCTGGCAGGGTCCAGGTAGGCCCAGGTGCCCGCCGCGTCGGCGAAGCGCAGGCGCAGCACGGGCAGTGGGCGCGACTGGGATCCGTACATGCTCTGTGGCTCGCGGGCGAAGTAGTGGAAGTCGTAGGCGCTTTGCCAGTCATCCTCCACCGTCACCCCGGGAGCCATCGCTTGCGCGGCCGCCAGCAGCCTTTCCCGGCTGAAGGTACGCGCCGGCGCGGCGTGCGCTTCAAGGATGCGGCTGTCGCCGTCGGCGCTGCGGGCCACTGCATAGGTGACGCCGGCCAGGCGTTGCCACTGCAGCTCCACTGCACCGAACCCTGTTTCGTCGCGCAAGCGGGCCAGGGCCGTGGTAATCGGCAACTGCAGGTCGGCGGCGCGCAGCGGCGCTTGCTGCAAGGCGATCTGCGAGCGGCTGTCGGTCACGCCCCAGGGGCGCATCGACATCAACCCGCTGAACACCCACAGCACCAGCACCCCACCGAACAGCAGCCCGCCGATGTGGTGCCAGCGCAACCAGCCGCCGGGGTACGGGCTGCACGATCCGCTACGGTAAGGCTTGCGCAGCCGCAGGCGCAGGATGCCCACCGCGATGCCCATGAGCGCCATCAGCGTGCCGAGCAGTGACAGGCCGATCACCAGGGTGCGCCAGCCATTGTCGAAGCCCAGGCCGCCGCGCAACGGATAGAGCCAGTGCAACCAGGCGCCGACCCAGTTCCAGGCGCGCTCACGGCCGCTCGCATCGCGCACCACCTCGCCGGTGCGCCCGGACAGGTACAGCCAGGTGCCGGCCGCATCGTCCACTTGCACCCGGTGCAAGGGGCGATCGCTGTCCAGGGCCCGGGAGTGGGTCCACATGTCCTCGTCCAGTGTGCCCTGGTAAGCCAATGCCGCGCTGCCGGCGTACTGCCGGGCATTGGCCAGGGCCCAGGCCGCGTCGGCGATGGCCAGGGGCTCGCCGTTGGCGGCATCGAGGGTGACGCGGCGACCGTCCGCCAGCTCCAGCAAATAGTACGGTTGCCCGCCCAGGCTGGTCAGGCGCAGCGCCTTCACCGGCTGCTCAGCCCATTGCGCCGGCAACTCGGCGCAGCATCCCGCCGGCAAGGCCGGCAGGTGGGCCAGGCGCTCGGCCGTGGTCAGCTTGGGGTAGCCGACATACAGCATGACCACCCCGGAGACGAACCACAGCGCCATGAACAGGCAGGCGACGATGCCCAGCCAGCGATGCCACAGGTACAGCTGGCGTTTCAGGCCCATCAGTAGCGCCACTGCACAGCGACTTCCAGGCTGCGCGGCTCACCCAGGTAGTACTGGGTGTTGGTCTGGTGGATGAAGCGGGCGTAGACCTCGTCGGTGAGGTTGCGCAGGCGGGCGCTGAGTTGCACGTGCTGGTCCAGGTCGTGGGTCATCGACAGCCCGTAGACGGTGTACGAAGGCACCCACTGGGTGTTGGCGGTGTTGGCGTATACCGCCGAGACGTAGCGGGCGTCGGCGCCGACCTGCCAGCCCGGCGCCAGGTCGTAGGTCAGCCAGAGGTTGGCCACCCGGTCCGGGATGTTCACCGGGGTCTTGCCCTTGCGCGAGTACACCACGCCGCTGATGGTCTCGTTGAACTCGTCGTATTCGGCGTTGACCCAGCTGAAGTTGCCCGCTGCCAGCAGCTTGGGCGTGACCTTGAACGACGCCGCCAGCTCGATGCCGGTGGAGGTCTGCTGGCCGGCCTGCTCGGTGGTGTTGGGCACGGTCGAGGAGGGCACCGAGATGTTCTTGCGCACGATGCGGTAGGCCGCCGCGGTGGCCGAGCCGCGCCCGTCGAGGAAGTCGAACTTGCTGCCCACTTCCACCTGCCTGCCGGTGCTCAGGTCGAAGTCGCCGACCTGGCTGATCGACGCGCCGGTGAGCGAGCCGCCTGGCGGTTCGGCCGAGGTGCTGTACTGGGTATACAGGCTGATATTGGAGGTCAGGTCGTAGACCAGCCCCAGGCGCCCGGTGAAGGCATCCCAGCGCCGATTCAGCTTGGCCCGGGTCACGTGGTCGACCACGTCGAAGTCGATATGGTCATAGCGCAGCGCGGTGACCAGCGACAGCTGGTCGGTCAGGCGGGTACGGTTCTCGACGAAGCCCGCAGTGGTGTCGGTGGTGGTGCTGCGGCCCTTGGCGCGTGGCGCGTCCATGCCAGGAATGTCGAGGAAGTGGCCGGGCTGGAAACCGTTGGGGTCGATGCTGTCGAACGCGCCCTTGGACAACGGGTAGGCGGTCTGCTGGTTGCGGTTGTAGTCCACGCCGAACGCCCAGTCGCTGGCCAGGCCGAACAGCTGGCCCTGGTGGGTCAGCTCGACGCGGTTGCCGTTGACCTCCTGGTCGTGGCGCTGGCGGTAGCCGCCGGAGCGGGCGATGGCGGTGTTGCCGGGGTTGTAGCGGTACACCTCGAGGTTGCGGTAATCGCGCTGGCCGTTGTAGTGGTAGAAGGTGTTGCGCAACTGGTTGCTGTCGTCGATGCGGTAGTCGGTGATCGAGCGCAGCCAGCGGGTGCGCTGCTCGTAGCGGCCGTCCTCGACGTTGTAGTTGTTGAAGCGATTGTGCTTGTCGATGTGCAAGGTGCCGACCGCCGGCTGCAGAACCGGCGTGCCCCAGTACGGACTGTTCTCTTTTTCTTCCAGGTACTCGATGGCCAGGGTGTGCGACAGCTGGTCGTTGATGTCGCTGAGCAGCGAGAAGGCCAGGTTGCCGGCCCCGTTCTCCTGGCGGTCGATATAGCCATTGGTGCTGGTGCGGCTGTAGTCGAGCCGCGCGTAGTGGCGCGGGCCGTCACCGCTGTTGAGCGCCTTGTTGAAGCCGACCGAGGTTTCCATCGTGTCGTAGCGCCCATAGCTGACGCGGCCCTCGAAGGTGTCCTCGTCGCGGTTGGCCAGTTTGGTGATCATGTTCAGGCTGCCGCCGACGGCGCCGCTGCCGTTGAGGAACGACGACGGCCCGCCGAGCAGTTCGACACGGTCGTAGATCCATGCCCCGACCGGGCGCCCGGCGGCGCCATACTGCAGGTTGATGCCGTTGAACAGCTGGCTGACCTGGGCGCCGTTGAAGCCGCGATACGACACGTAGCCACCCCAGCCGGGCGGTGCCGAGGCGTTGACCCCGGGCAGCGCGTTGGCGGCGTCCTGGAAGTTGCGCGCGCCGATGCGCTGCATGGTCTTGCGGTCGGCGACGCTGATCGAGGCGGGGTTCTCGCGGGCGCTGAGGTTCAGGCGTGAGCCGCTTTCGATGGGCCGGTCGAGGTCGAGGCTGGTCGCCTCCTTGGGTTGCTCGGCGGTGGCCGTGACGTTGCTGGCGGGCAGGGTGAGGGTGTCGTCCTGCGCCCAGGCGCAGGTTGCGCTGCCAACGAGCAGCGCCAGAGTGGTCATGCGGAACATGCAAGGCTTCCTGGCTGAAATCAATGAGCGCACGCCCGCTGCCGATCAGGCAGTTCGAGGGCGTGGCGATGTCAGAACGCGAGAAGCGAAGCGGGGGAGGCGCGGGGGTTGACCAGTGGCCAGCGCTGCTTGGGCAGCCGTGGCGCGGGTTGTCTGGGTAAGGGTTTGCTCGACTCCCCGGCGAGCAGGGCCAGCAAGCCGAAGAACACCGCCAGCAGGATGGCGCTGAACAGGCTGGCGATCACGCAGTCGCCGCCGGCGGGCAGCACCGGGTCGGTGATGTCCTGGTCGCCCTTGAACACGCCGCTGCTGTCGGCCGCGCACCAGGCGGCGTCGTCGAGGCCGGCCAGGCGCAGCCCGGCCATCTGCCCATGGCCCATGGCGCACAGCAACGAGCCGAACAGGATGCTGAAATACAGCACCCAGGCGACTTGCGATCGTGTGTGGCGGGCCAGCTTCATCGGCAAAGCTCGAAGGGAATGGAATAGTTTAGGCGTGCGGATTCTACAACTTTTGACACATCTGCCTAGAGTGAACGGCCGATAAAAAACATTCGAAACGATTCACCGGTCGTTGCTTGACGCTCTTTGTCCCCAGGTGTTCAGATGCGGACCATTTTGTTTGGCACGGGGCCGCGCGCAACGAGGCAGACAGGAAAATGGAGCAGTGGGTGCAAAGGCATCTGCAGGGCGGAAGGACCGCCGAACGACTGTTGATCGAGGGAGGGGGCGTGTGATGCGTAGAACCTTGCTGCTGTCGCTGGCCTTGTGCTGTGGCACACCGGCCCTGGCGGACAGCTATCGCAACTGCGGGCAGGACTGGCAACGGCCTGCTGCGGCGCCTGCGCGTATCGTCGCCCTCAACCAGCACGCGGCCGACCTGCTGCTCGCCCTCGGCGCGGGGCCGTCGATGGTCGGGGTGGCCTACCTGGACGACAACGGCGCCGCCTACAAGCAGGGCCGCTACCAGGGTGTGCCGGTGATCGCCCGGGAGTATCCGGCCAGCGAAGTGTTGTACGCGCAAAGGCCGGATCTGGTGGTCGGTGGATTCGCCACGGCCTTTGGCGATGGGATCACCTCGCGCAGCAGATTGGCCGGCAACGGGATTGTCACCTACCTGCTCGAGTCGGCCTGTAACGGCCACTCGCTGGACTACTATGGCCATGTCCGGCGTGACCTGACTGTGCTCGGCGAGCTGTTGGGCAGACAGGCGAGGGCGCAGGCATTGATCGAGGCGATGGAGACCGACCTGGCGCAGGCCAGGGCGATCGCACCCAGCGGCAAGCCACTGTCGGTGTTCTACCTCGACAGCGAGGTGCGGGGCCTGGACAGCGAGGGCGGACGTGGGTTCGTCACGCCGCTGCTGGCCGCCGCCGGGGCGCGCAATGTGCTTGCCGGGATCGACCAGTACCGCGTGACGATCAACCGCGAGGCATTGCTGAGCAGTGACCCCGACGTGATCCTGCTGGCCGACGCCCTGTGGTCGCCGGCCAGCCGCAAGCGTCAGCTGCTGACCCGCGACCCGGTGCTTTCGAGCCTGCGGGCGGTGCGCGAGAATCGCATGATCGATATCCCGTTCACCCAGCTGATGCCCACGCCGGCCAGCGGGCGCGTGGCCCTGGAACTGGCGCGGCAGCTCAGGGGGATGGCTGTTCCATAGCCGGCCTACTCGCCGATGACCAACTGACGCGCCAACTGGTTATGACGCTCCAGCACTATTGGCAGGTCGACGGTAGTGATGCGCCCGTCCTGAACCACCACACGTCCGTTGATCACACTGGTGTCGACGTGGGTCGGGGTGCAGAACACCAGCGCCGCCAGCGGGTCGTGGAGGGCGCCGGCATAGGCCACATGACCAAGGTCGAAGGCGACGAAGTCGGCGACCATACCCGGTGCCAGGGCACCGATATCGTCACGGTTGAGCACCTTGGCACCACCCAGGGTGGCGATTTCCAGTGCTTCGCGGGCGGTCATCGCATCCGGGCCGAAGCCGACCCGTTGCAGCAGCAAGGCCTGGCGTACCTCGCCGATCATGCTGGCGCCGTCGTTGGATGCCGAACCATCGACCCCCAGCCCCACCGGCACGCCGTGGTCGCGCATCTTGCGGATCGGCGCGATGCCCGAGGCCAGGCGCATGTTCGAGCACGGGCAGTGGGCGACCCCGGTGCCGGTGCGGGCGAACAGCTCGATGCCATGCTGTTCGAGTTGCACGCAGTGGGCATGCCACACATCGTGGCCGACCCAGCCCAGGTCCTCGGCGTATTCGGCCGGAGTCATGCCGAACTTCTCGCGGCTGTAGGCGATGTCGTTGACGTTCTCGGCCAGGTGGGTGTGCAGCGACACGCCGTACTCGCGGGCCAGGACCGCTGCTTCGCGCATCAGGTCGCGGCTCACCGAGAACGGCGAGCAGGGCGCCACCACCACGCGCCGCATCGAGCCATGGCTGGCGTCGTGGTAGTCCTCGATCAGGCGCTGGGATTCCTTGAGGATGTCGCTTTCCTTTTCCACCACCGAGTCCGGCGGCAGGCCGCCCTGGCTGCGGCCGACGCTCATGCTGCCGCGGGCGGCGTGGAAGCGCATGCCGATTTCCTCGGCGGCGTGGATGCTGTCGTCGAGCTTGCAGCCATTGGGGTAGATGTACAGGTGGTCGCTGGAGGTGGTGCAGCCCGAGAGGATCAGCTCGGCCATGGCCGTCTGGGTCGAGACCGCGATCATCTCCGGGGTCAGCCGCGCCCAGATCGGATAGAGGTTGGTCAGCCAGTTGAACAGCTCGCCATCCTGGGCCGCCGGCACCACGCGGGTAAGGCTCTGGTACATGTGGTGGTGGGTGTTGACCAGGCCGGGGATGACCACCTTGCCGGTCATGTCGAGGATCACGTCGGCGTTTTGCGGCAGCGTTTCGCTGGGGCCGACCTGGCGGATCACGTTGTCTTCGATGTACAGGCCGCCGCGTTTGATTTCACGGCGTTGGCCGTCCATGGTCACCAGCAGTTCGGCGTTCTTGACCAGTAGGGTCTTGGGCATGTATGTCCCCTCCCGTTTGGGATGTGTTTTCTGATTGTAGAGAGGCGCCTGGTGCATGGGCCGGGCGCACCAGGGCCGTCAGGCGCCGCGGCGTGGCCGGGCGTCGATGACAGGGGCGAACGGTTCACCGCGCACGTGCCAAGGCTGCGCCATGGCGGGCGCATCGGGCAGGTGGGCAGACGGTGACAGGGCGAATGCGGCAAGTGGCATTCGCGAAGGATGCCCGGTGAAGGCGGGCGGCAGTGGATGTCGCATGGCTTGAGCCTGTCGCAATACGCAACGGCGATGACCGTTGTCGTAGGCGCGAGGCAGTGTAAACAGAATTCGCTTGTTTTGTATACGATGGAATGTCTCGGCAAACCGCGGCCTGCAATCGCTTCGAAAAAGTGCATGCAGTCTTATATGGCGTCGTGCCACTATCGGGTTGTCTCGCTGCCAGCGGATATCTCGGGCCGGCACGTTCGCATGGGCTGATTACACTGTGGAAATCGCCACACGGGGGAGTACCTGGGATGGGCTGCGTGTTGAGAGGGCAGGCTGGACGGGCGTCCGCTCGAGGTAGACGGCGATGAACAACCGTGGCCGGAGCATTTCCCTGCAATGGCTGGTGGCATTGGCGATCATGCTGGGCATGCTGGCGCTGGGCGCGGCCCTGGCCTGGCAAGCCTACCTGGGCGTGCGCCAGGCCCTGGTGGCCGCCGCCGGCGATGCCGCCCAGCAGGTGGGCCGGACCATCGACGAGCGCGCCCGACGCCTGGTTGACCCGGTGCAGAGCAGCATTCGTCTGCTGGCCTTCAGCCCGGCGTCGGATACGTTGGCCGAGCGTCTCGAGCAATTGCCGCAACTGGCCGAGAGTCTGCGTGCCAACCGCATGCTCAGCGCTGCCTACGTCGGTTATCCCAACGGTGAATTCCTGCTGGTCCGCCGTTTGCGCGACCCGCAATTATTGCAGCGCTTCGCTGCTCCGGCAGACACGGCGTTCCTGGTCCAGACCGTCACCCAAGGCGAAGATGGCACGATGCAGGGGGAGTGGCGCTTCTATGACGCGGAACTGACCCTGTTGCAGCGCCAGAGCAAGTCAGACTATCAATACGATCCGCGCCAACGTCCCTGGTTCATCGAAGCGAGCGCGCAGCCTGAAACCGTGCTCACTCGCCCCTACGTGTTCTTCACCACCCGCGAGATCGGCCTGACCATGGCCCAGCGCAGTGCCCAGGGCACGGCAGTGATCGGCATGGATGTCTCGGTCAGCGACCTGGCCAGCGAGAGCCGCGACCTGCGCATTACCGCAGGTACCGAGATCGCCGTGGTCGACGACCAGGGCAACGTGGTGGCCTATCCGGACCTGCAACGGGTGGTCGTGCGCGAGGGTGAGAGCGTGCGCCTGTCGCGCATTGGCGAGCTGGGCATCGGCAGCCTTGCGCATATCTACGCCGACATGCCCCAGGGCGCGAGCCCGCAGCCGTACCAAGTCGAGGGGCAGACCTGGTACGGCATGCGCGTGCCGCTTACCTCCATGGCCGGACAGCACCTGCAGGTGCTGATCGCCGTGCCGGCCCACGAACTGCTGGCCGGCGCGCGCAAGGTGCTGCTCGAGCAATTGCTCTGGGCGGTGGCACTGGCCGCCGTGTTGCTGTTGCTCGGCGGGTTGCTTGGCCGGCGCATCGGCCGTCCGTTGCGCCGGCTGACCGAGCAGGTGCAGGGCCTGGCCAGTTTCGATTTCAGCCGTGAGGTGGGCGTTGTCTCGCGGGTTTCCGAAGTACGTGAGTTGAGTCGGGTGCTGAGCCGCATGTCCGGCACCATCCGCAACTTCCAGGCGATCACCCTTACGTTGAGCCGCGAGACCCAACTTGAAGGCATGCTCGACGGCGTGCTCAATCACCTGGTGGCGGCAGCGGGCGTCAGCGCCGGTGCGGTGTATCTGTACGACGACAACACCCGGTTGCGCCTGGCCGCCGCCAGTCGCGGCCACGACTACCCTGAGGAACTTGCGGTGCCTGAAGGCGAGCGGCAAGACCTGGCCAGCGCGGTGACCCAGGCCCTCGCATGGCAAGGGCGGAGCCTGGCGGTGGTGCTCAATGACCGCGGCCAGGCGCTGCTCGGCATCCTGGTGCTGCAACTCGCCGATGCGAACGCGGCCCTGGGCCAGCCGTTCCAGCGCTTCGTCGAGGAACTGTCCGGAGCCGCCGCCGTGGCCATCGAGACCCGCCAGCTGGTCGAGGCCCAGCAGCGCCTGCTGGACGCCATGATCAAGTTGCTGGCCGACGCCATCGACGCCAAGAGCCCCTATACCGGCGGCCATTGCGAACGGGTGCCGCAACTGGCGCAGATGCTCCTGGACCAAGCCGTGCAGGCTGACAGCGGCCCCTATGCCGACTTCAGCATGAGCGAGGCCGAGCGCTACGAATTCCGCGTGGCCGCCTGGCTGCACGACTGCGGCAAGATCACCAGCCCCGAATACGTGGTGGACAAGGCGACCAAGCTGGAGACCTTGTACAACCGCATCCACGAGGTGCGCATGCGCTTCGAGGTGCTCTGGCGCGATGCCGAGGTCGCCTACTGGCAAGGCGTGGCCAACGGCGATGACGAGCCGGCGCTGCGGCGCACGCTGGAGGCATGCCGGGCAACCTTGCAGGAGGAGTTCGCCTTCGTCGCCAACGCCAACATCGGTGGCGAGTTCATGCAGGAGGCCGATATCGAGCGCCTGCGCACTATCGGCCAGCGCCGCTGGCGGCGGCACTTCGACAACCGCCTGGGCATCTCCCGCGATGAGGCGGAGCGGTTCACCGACATCTCGGCGGCAACCTTGCCGGTGGACGAGCCCCTGCTTGCCGACCGCGATGAGCACCGGGTGCCCTGGGGCGATCGTACGCCGCCGGTGGCCAAGGACGACCCGCGCAACCACTGGGGTTTCGACATGCGCCTGCCGGCCCATGCCAGCAACCACGGCGAGCTGTACAACCTGTCGATCCGCCGCGGCACGCTCAACGACGAAGAGCGCTTCAAGATCAACGAGCACATCGTGCAGACCATCATCATGCTCAGCGCGCTGCCGTTCCCGCGCCAGCTCAGGCGCGTGCCGTCTATCGCCGGCAACCACCACGAGAAGATGGACGGCAGCGGCTACCCGCGCAGGCTCGGCCAGGAGGCGTTGAGCATCCCCGAGCGGGTGATGGCGATCGCCGACATCTTCGAGGCGCTGACCGCGGCGGACCGGCCCTACAAGGCGCCGAAGACCTTGTCCGAGTCGGTGCAGATCCTGGTGTTCATGGCGCGGGACAAGCATGTCGACGGGCAGTTGCTGCGCTTGTTCCTGAGTAGCGGGGTGTACCGGCAATATGCCGAGCTCTTCCTGCGCCCCGAGCAGATCGACGAACTGGACGTGGCGTACTGGTTGGAGCAGTTGCAGGGTTTCACGCCAGAGCAATCCACCTACACTTCTTGAGACCTGTTCGGCGGGATCTCTGGAGGCACCCGATGGAAGCATTCTGGCAAGCCTTTTTGGCGGCGTTGCAGACCGAATTCGCCGATGTCGCCGACGCGCGCGAGGTCTCGCGGATCCTAATTCGCCTGTTGATGGCGGCCCTGCTGGGGGCTGTACTGGGCTTCGAGCGCGAGAGCAAGGGCAAGTCGGCCGGCGTGCGCACGCACATGCTGGTGTCCATGGGCGCGGCCTTGTTCGTCCTCGCACCGAGCATGGCCGGGGCGGACGAGCAAGCGTTGAGCCGGGTGATCCAGGGCATCGTCGCCGGGATCGGCTTTCTCGGCGCGGGCACGATTCTCAAGGGCAATGGCCGCGACACCAGTCACGTCAAGGGCCTGACCACCGCGGCCGGGTTATGGATGACCGCCGCCATCGGCACGGCCGCCGGCATGGGGCGCGAGGCCACGGCGCTGGTCAGCACGGTGCTGGCGCTGCTGGTGCTGGCGAGCATGCCGTTGCTGGTGGAAAAGGTCGAAGGCGAGCATGAGGACAAGCGCGAGGAGGAGGAGGGCAGGAAGCACTGAGGGGAGCCGAAGCTCCCCTCATAAGCGTTGTTGCCTGCTCTTTTCTTATTATTGGAGACTGGCCTGTTGTTGTTTTTGTCGGCTGTCGTCTCTGCACTGCGGGGCCCCCAACCGGGGCCAAGAGCAAACGTATTTTTTTGAGCGCTGACCTGCGTTCATCCAACGTGATCCAACCTTGACTGCCGCTACCTCGGAGGTAGTTTTATTGTTCTTGCCAGGTTGCGGGGCCGGAACCCCTGGAATGCACGTCGACTCCAAAAAAATCTGCTTGCTACGCCTCTGCCGTGTTGTTCTTGTTATGTCAGAGCCGTTTACTGTTGTTTTTATTGGGTATCGCGTTTTTTGTTCTTGTTATGCTTAAAGATATAGCAGGTGGCGTGCCAACTTTTGAAAGCCCTTTAAAATCAATGACTTGTTGATTTTTCAGAGTAGATTGGCACGTGAAAATCTGTCGAATTGTTTCCCTGTTACCCGATTTTCTTCTGCGCAGCGTGTAGGCGGTAACACTCCACCCACACCTGTGTGACAAGCGTGTGACTCAGCGAACGCCGCGGGCCTTCGCCACCCGCGAACCGGTGGCGCGCCCAAGCACTTCGCTGATACGCAGGCCCGCGGCGATCAGCCGGTTCAGGTCAATGCCGGTTTCGATGCCCAGCCCTTGCAGCAGGTACACCACATCTTCGCTGGCGACGTTACCGGTGGCACCCTTGGCGTAGGGGCAGCCGCCCAGGCCGGCCACCGAGCTGTCGAACACGCTGATGCCCTCGAGCAGGCTGGCATAGACGTTGGCCAGCGCCTGGCCGTAGGTGTCGTGGAAGTGCCCGGCCAGCTGCGCGCGGGGCACTTGGGCCGAGACCACCTCGAACAGGCGGCGGGTGTCACCGGCGGTGCCGGTGCCGATGGTGTCGCCCAGCGACACTTCATAGCAGCCCATGTCATGCAGGGCCTTGGCCACCGGTGCCACCTGCTCGGCGCTGATGCGTCCCTCGTAGGGGCAGCCGAGCACGCAGGAGACATAGCCGCGCACCCGCACACCCTGGCTGCGGGCAGACTCCATGATTGGCTCGAAACGCTTGAGGCTGTCACTGATCGAGCAATTGATGTTGCGCTGGGAGAACGCCTCGGACGCCGCCGCGAACACCGCCACTTCCTTCACCCCGGCGGCCAGGGCATCCTCGAAACCGCGCAGGTTGGGCGCCAGCGCCGCATAGGTGACGCCCTCGCGCTGACGGATACCGGCGAACACTTCGCCGGAGCCGGCCATTTGCGGGACCCATTTGGGCGAAACGAAGCTGCCCACTTCTATGTAGGCGAGCCCGGCGTCGGTGAGGTCATCCACCAGGCGCACCTTGTCGGCGACGCTGATGGGCTGGGCTTCGTTCTGCAGGCCGTCGCGCGGGCCGACTTCGACCAGGCGGACATTCTTGGGCAATGACATGGCGGGCTTCCTGTGGCGGATCAACGGTGGGTGTGCGGCGGGTTCAGGGTGGCGGCCAGGGCCTGCTCGCAACGCTCCTGGGCGGTGTCCAGCTCCAGGTGCATCTGCTGGATGTCGAGCATCTGCTGTTCGAGCTGGGCGCGGCGTTCGGCGATCTTCGCCAGCATGCTGGTGAGCTGTTTCTGGTTGCCGCCGGAGGGGTCGTAGAGTTCGATCAGTTCACGGCATTCGGCCAGCGAGAAACCGATGCGCTTGCCGCGCAGGATCAGTTTGAGCGTGACCTTGTCGCGGGCCGAGTAGATGCGTTCCAGGCCGCGTCGTTCAGGGCTGAGCAGACCCTGCTCCTCATAGAAGCGGATGGCGCGGGTGGTGATGTCCAGTTCGCGGGACAGGTCGGAGATGCTGTAGGTCTGGCTGCTCATGCTTGCGCTCGGGGGAGGGAATGCGAGTAACCTAATGCCAGGTTGACGTATACGTCAAGCAAGCGCTGTTCTTGCAGCCCCGCTCAGACACTCACGGATTTGCGGTATGCCTTGGGCGTCTGCCCGTCGAGCCGTTTGAAGAACCGTGCAAAGTAGGTCGGGTCGCTGAACCCCAGGCTGTCGGACAACTGGCTGATGCTCATGCGCGTGTAGGCAAGATTGCGCCGTGCTTCGAGCAGCAGGCGCTGGTGGATCACCTGCAACGCCGATTGCCCGGCCAGCGCCCGGCACAGCTGGTTCAACAGCAGGCTGGTAATGCCCAGGCGCGCGGCGAAATCGTCCACGGCAAGGTGCTCGCGGTAATGCGCCTCGACCAGGCGCAGGTAACGGCCGAGCAACTGCTGGTCCCGTTCGTCCTGGCTGCGCGCTGGCAAGGCGGCTTGTTGGCGGTTGATCCACACCATCAGCGCGGTGACCAATGCCTGCAGCATGGGGCCGCGGGCCGGGGCGCTGCCCTGGTACTCCTGCTGCAGCGTGTCGATCAGGCCGTGCAGGCGCATGCGGTCCTTGCCCAGCGGGTAGCACCGTGCCGCCGCCAGCACGCTCAGGGGCGCGCCCAGGCGCTTTTCCAGATCGACCACCAAGGCCGTGCCGAACGTCAGCACATGCCCCTGGATATCGGCGCTGAAGCGAAAGCCATGGACAGTCAGCGGCGGCACCACCTGGATCGCCGCCTCGCGAATCACCCGGCGTTCGCCCTCGATCTCCACCTGTGCCTCGCCGCGCTGCACATAGAGCAGCTGGAACAGTTCGGCGTGCCGGTGCGGCTTGATCTCCCAGTGGTGCAGACGGCTGCGCGCCGGGATCGACTCGCAGTGCAGCAGGTCGGTATCCGGCCAGGCGCGGTGCTCGCCATACAGCTGGAACAACGGGATGCCGGGAAGGGGGCTGTGCATGGGGTAGGGTCTGTCCGTTAATCGAACGAATTTCAAGAAAGTGCAGTTTTCAAAACGGATTTCGCACGTTCTGCACATTTTTCAGCAGTAAAAATACAGGTGCAAACCCTAACAGCAGATGCGCGGCCTTTGCCAGTGCAAAGCCGGCATCGTCATCGTGAGACAACAACAATGAAGACTCAGGTTGCAATCATCGGCGCCGGCCCGTCCGGCCTGCTGCTCGGCCAGCTGCTGCACAACGCCGGCATCGATACGCTGATCGTCGAGCGCCAGACCCCGGACTATGTGCTGGGGCGCATCCGTGCCGGCGTGCTCGAACAGGGCACGGTCGAGTTGCTGCGCGAAGCCGGCGTGGCCCAGCGCATGGATCGCGAAGGGTTGGTCCATGAAGGGGTCGAGTTGCTGGTCGGTGGTCATCGCCAGCGTCTTGACCTCAAGGCACTGACCGCTGGCAAGACGGTGATGGTCTACGGCCAGACCGAGGTCACCCGCGACCTGATGCAGGCTCGCGAGCTGAGTGGGGCGCCGATCATCTATGCGGCCAACAATGTCCAGCCCCATGACATCGAGGGGCCGCGGCCTTACCTGACGTTCGACAAGGACGG
Source organism: Pseudomonas soli (assembly GCF_900110655.1). Taxonomy (GTDB): domain Bacteria; phylum Pseudomonadota; class Gammaproteobacteria; order Pseudomonadales; family Pseudomonadaceae; genus Aquipseudomonas; species Aquipseudomonas soli. The sequence continues at coordinate 3,661 of NZ_FOEQ01000020.1, read as the reverse complement.
TCGCCAGCACCGGGTCGAGTGCGATTACGTCGCCGGCTGCGATGGCTTCCATGGCGTGGCCAGGCAGAGCATCCCGGCCAGCGTGCTGAAGGTGTACGAGCGGGTCTATCCGTTCGGCTGGCTGGGACTGCTGGCCGATACCCCGCCGGTCAACCATGAGCTGATCTACGCCCATCACGAACGCGGTTTCGTGCTGTGCAGCCAGCGCTCGCAGACGCGCAGCCGCTACTACCTGCAGGTGCCGCTGCAAGAGCGGGTCGAGGACTGGTCCGACGAGCGCTTCTGGACCGAACTCAAGGCGCGCCTGCCACAGGCGGTGGCCGAACAACTGGTGACCGGGCCTGCGCTGGAGAAGAGCATCGCGCCGCTGCGCAGCCTGGTGGTCGAGCCGATGCAGCATGGCCGCCTGTTCCTGGTCGGCGACGCCGCCCACATCGTGCCGCCCACCGGCGCCAAGGGCCTGAACCTGGCAGCCTCGGACGTCAACTACCTGTACCGGATCCTGGTCAAGGTCTACCGCGAGGGGCGCACCGACCTGCTGGCGCAGTATTCGCCCATGGCGTTGCGGCGGGTATGGAAGGGTGAGCGCTTCAGTTGGTTCATGACCCAGCTGCTGCATGACTTCGGCGAACACCAGGATGACTGGGACCGCAAGATGCAGGCGGCCGATCGCGAGTACTACCTGGGGTCAGCGGCGGGGCTGGCGAATATCGCCGAGAACTATGTGGGTCTGCCGTTCGAAGCTGTGGAATAACTGCCGCGTCAGCGGCGCTTGGGGCTTTCCAGCAAGGTGACCATTTCGCGATAACCGCGTTGGCGCGCATGCTCCAGCGCAGTCACGCCGTCCTTGTCGGCAATTAGCGGGTCCGCCCCGGCCGCCAGCAACTGGCGCACGATTTCCACATGCCGCGGGCCGCCATCGCCGAGGATCACCGCCTCGAGCAACGCGGTCCAGTGCAGGCGGTTGAGGTGGTTCACATCGACACCGGCCGCGATCAGCAACTGCACGGTGCTCACATGCCCGCGTTCGGCGGCCGGGATCAGCGCGGTACCACCGTAGCGGTTGGTGCTCTTCAGGTCGGCGCCATGGGCCAGGGTCAGGCGCAGGATGTCGTCCAGCCCCCGTGCGCCCGCGTACAGGTAGGGGCTGTCGTTGATATTGTCCTTGGCGTTGACGTCGGCGCCGGCCTCGATCAGTACCTTGGCGGCTTCCACTTCATTGGCGTGGGTGGCCACCAGCAACGCGGTCTGGCCCTGGTCGTTGCGGCTATCGGCCTGCGCGCCCCGATCGAGCAGTTGGCGCACGGCAGGGGCATCGCCGCGGCGAGCGGCATCGAGCAACGCAGTGTTCATGGCAGGGATCTCGGCATGGCTGGCAAGGCTGGTGAACAGGGTCAGCAGCAAGGCGGTGAACGGCAGGCGCATGGTGGTCGGCTCCTGATAGGACGAGGGGCCATGCTAGGCGGCCTGTGTTTGTAGCAGAAGTGAATAATCTGGATGGATCCCAGTGTATTTGCGCATGTTGCCGGGTATTGGTACCCGTGGTAGAAGTCAGGCTTGTCATTCAGAAGTTGAATACCAAGATGTCTGCCAGCGTAAAACCAAATAGGGCCCTGTTCGACCTCGACCTGCTGCGCGCCATCGTCGTGGTGGCTGACTGCGGCAGTTTCACCACCGCCGCGGCGCGCCTGCATTCCACGCAGTCGACCATCAGCCAGAAGGTCCGCCGCCTCGAGGACATGGTCGGCCACCGCCTGCTTGTGCGTGGCAACCGCGATGTGCTGCCCACTGATGCCGGGCAGACCCTGCTCGGTTATGCGCGGCACATGCTGGCCCTCAATGACCAGATGCTCGAGGCGTTGGCTGGGGCCATGGTCGGGGTAACCGTGCGCCTGGGCGTGCCGGAGGATTTCGTCGGCGGGCGCACCACCAATGCGTTGTCCGCGTTCAGCCGGCAGCACCCCCAGGTCAAGCTGGAAGTCACCAGCGGGCTATGCCGCGATCTCAGCCAGGCCTATGACAATGGCGAGCTCGACCTGGTATTGCTCAAGCAGCGGCGCAACAGCCGCGAGGGCGTGGCCTGCTGGCCGGAGCGCCTGCAATGGATCGACAGCGTGCGCATGCCGTCTTTCGATCTCGACCCGATTCCCTTGGTGACTTTTCCGCCCCGCGGGCTGTACCGCGATGACATGATCAGCGCGATCGAAGGCATGGGCCGGCGCTGGCGCATCAGCTTCACCAGCTCGAGCCTCAGCGGTATCCAGGCGGCGGTGGCCGACGGCATGGGTATCAGCCTGCTGCCGCCGCGGGCAGCGCTGCTCGAGCACCGGGTGCTGGGCATCGAGCAGGGGCTGCCGGAGGTGGACAGCTACGAGATCGTCATCGTGCATCGTCCCACGGCAGATGTGATGGTCAAGGCACTGGCCGAGGTCTTGACAGAGTTGCTGGCGGTGCAGGCGATCTGACCTGCCGGAAACTCACTCCTTGCAGCAGTGCGGCTTGCCACTGGCACCTTCATAGCGATCATGATGCCGCACCCAGTCCATAGTCCCGTCCTCGTTGCGCCCCAGGGGCGCGAGGTCGAGGAAGTTGTACGCATTGACCAGGATGTCCAGCCCTCGGGCATAGGTGGAGTAGGTGTGGTACAGGCTGCCGTCGCTATCGCGGTAGAACGCGCTGAGCCCGGGCAGCTCTGTTTCGTCGCCGGTGTAGGGTTCGTAGTTGTACTGGGCGCTGCCATCGGTGGCGACAGTGACGCCGAAATCCTGGTTGAAGCGGCTGCCGTGCGAGGAGAACCATGGGAAGTGCCAGCCCATGCGCTTGCGGAACGCCTGGAACTCGGCATAGGGCGCCTGCGAAACCGCCACCAGGGAAACATCGTGGTGGGCCAGGTGCAGGTTGGCGCCGTCGAAGTGGTCGGCCAGGAACGAGCAGCCCGGGCAGCCTTCGTGCCAGCCGTCGGCGAACATGAAGTGATAGACCAGCAACTGGCTGCGCTCGGCGAACAGCTCAACCAGGCCCAGCTCACCGTCCGGGCCCTGGAAACGGTAGTCCTGCTCCACCGCTACCCAGGGCAGGGCGCGGCGGGCGGCGGCGAGCTCGTCGCGTTGATGGGTGAAGGCCTTCTCGTGCAGCCAGAGCTGGTGGCGGGCGGCGAGCCATTGGCTGCGGGTTGCCACGGGGTGTTTGGGGGCTGGATGGCTCATGGGCGTGACTCCACGCTTCGGGGTTCATCCCGTAGTCGGATGGCCTTTAGGTAATTCGACAGTTTGTATCCGTTATCGACGAATGGTTGATCCGGAACCGGGAGTTTGCATTTACCGTTGATCACGAGCAGTTTGCTCTCGCTCTCGCTCTCGCTCTCGCTCTCGCTCTCGCTCTGCTTTTGCTTCTAAGCGCGCGATAGTTCAGGCGACACAAATTGCGACTTCAGGAGGCCGAACGCAGGTCTTGCGGAGGGAGGTGACGGGCATGGATGCCCGTCAAGCGCTGCGCCCCAGGATGGGGCGTTCAGCGCGGTCCTCCCGGGAGCAAGGCCGGAGTGAGGGGACCCCGGAGCGAAGCGTAGGGGCCGGATGAATGGAGCGAGCATTTTTTGGTTCCTTTTTGATGCTTCAAAAAGGGACCCGCCGTAAGGGCGGAAAGGTGATTATGCGTCACC
>NZ_FOEQ01000014.1 GCF_900110655.1 Pseudomonas soli | reverse complement strand
AGATCAAGATCAAGATCAAGATCAAGATCAAGAGCAGCAACTCTTCTGAAAAATGGCTATATAGCTACAGTTACAGTCCTGCCAGAAAAATTCTGAATACAGTGGCTGCGCCGCAAAAGCCGTTATTGCTGATCATTGTAATGAAACTTCGGCATCTCCCAATGAAACCGAATCGCCAACAACCGCACCAGAAAACCACCAAACAGTGTCAGCAGCATGGCCTGCTCCGCCGGCACCTTGAAGTAAACACACCCCAGATAGAACCAAGCCGCCGCGAACGAAACACTGGCATACAGCTCACGCCGAAACACCAACGGAATATCATTGCAGAAGATGTCCCGCAGAATGCCGCCAAACACCCCGGTAATCACCCCGCTGATGGAGGCGACAAGGAACCCCTGCCCCATCTCCAGCGCGGTCATGCAGCCGATCAGGGTGAACGCCACGAGACCCAGGGCGTCGAGCACCAGGAACAACGACCGCAGGTGGCGCATCAAGGGCGCGATGAAGATGGTCAGCAGCGCCGCGAAGCTGGTCAGCACCAGGTACTCGGGATGCTTCACCCAGGTCAGCGGGTAGTGCCCGAGCAGCACGTCACGCACCGAGCCGCCACCCAGCGCGGTGACGCAGGCGATCAGCACCACGCCGAACCAGTCCATGCCCCGACGGCCAGCGGACAGGGCGCCGGTCATGGCTTCGGCGGTGATGGCAATGAGATAGAGCATCAGCAACATGGTGCAGGTCCGTGCGGGAAAGGCGCGCAGTCTACCCAGTCACGCAAGGCACCAAAAGGGGCGCGCCGACGATCATCGGCGCAGGAGGTCAGACCTTGATGAAATGCTCACGGTAGTGACGCAGTTCGCCAATCGACTCACGGATGTCGTCCAACGCCAAATGGGTGTTGCCCTTCTTGAAGCTGTCACGCACTTCCGGCGCCCAGCGCGCGGCCAATTCCTTGAGCGTGGACACATCGAGGTTGCGATAGTGGAAGTAGTTCTCCAGCTCGCGCATGTGGCGATAGAGAAAACGGCGGTCCTGGCAGATGCTGTTACCGCAGATCGGCGACTTGCCCTTCGGTACCCACTGCTCGAGGAAAGCGATGGTCTGCGCCTCGGCCTCGGCCATGCTCACCTTGCTTTCGCGCACGCGCTGGGTCAGGCCCGAGGCGCCATGGGTGCGGGTGTTCCACTCGTCCATGCGCGCCAGCACCTCGTCGCTGTGGTGAATGGCGATCACCGGGCCTTCGGCCAGGGTGTTCAGCTCGCTGTCGGTGACGATGGTGGCCATCTCGATGATGACGTCGTTGTCCGGATCCAGGCCGGTCATCTCCAGATCGATCCAGATCAGGTTCTGTGGGTTTAGCATGAAAGGGCTCCTCGAATAGGCCGTCATATTAGCCTAGCGAACGGGTGTTGGGCGCGCCGTGCTAAACTGCCTGCCGTTTTCTTTCTGCCCCGCCGACACGGAACCTTCATGGCCAAACGCCAGCTCAACCGCCGCCAGAACTGGCGCATCGAAAAGATCCAGGGTGAACGCGCCGCTCGCGCCGCCAAACGCGAGCAGCATGTGCTGCAGGAACTGGAGGGTGGCGACCTGGGACCGGAGCAACTGGGCCTGGTGATTGCCCACTTCGGCGTGCAGGTCGAGGTCGAGGCCCAGGACGGCGAGGTCGCGGGCCAGGTATTCCGCTGCCACCTGCGGGCCAACCTGCCGGCGCTGGTGACTGGCGACCGTGTGGTCTGGCGCGCCGGCAACCAGGGCATCGGCGTGATCGTCGCGCAGATGCCGCGCAACACCGAACTGTGCCGGCCGAACAACCATGGCCAGCTCAAGCCGGTGGCAGCCAACGTCGACCTGATCGTCATTGTCTTCGCCCCTGCGCCCGAACCGCACCCCAACCTGATCGACCGTTACCTGGTCGCCGCCGAGCATGCCGGCATCCGCCCGTTGCTGCTGCTGAACAAGGCCGACCTGATCAACGACGAGAACGCCCCGACTCTCAATGCCATGCTCGAGGTCTACCGTGGCCTGGGCTACCCGCTGCTGGAAGTCTCGGCGCACCAGGGCGATGGCATGCAGCGCTTGCAGCAGACACTCGATGGTCATATCAGCGTGTTCGTCGGCCAGTCGGGCGTGGGCAAGTCCTCGCTGGTCAACAGCCTGCTGCCTGATGCGGGCACCCGTGTCGGCGACCTGTCGGAATGGTCCGGCCAGGGCACCCACACCACCACCACCGCGCGCCTCTACCACTTCCCCAATGGCGGTGACCTGATCGACTCTCCAGGCATCCGTGAATTCGGCCTGGGCCATGTCAGCCGTGACGATGTCGAGGATGGCTTCATCGAATTCCGCGAACTGATCGGCAACTGCCGCTTCCGTGACTGCAAGCATGACCGCGAGCCTGGTTGTGCCCTGCTCAAGGCGCTGGAAGACGGCGGCGTCACGCAGCAACGGATGAACAGCTACCGTTCAATCATTGCCAGCTTGCCGGAAGACACCTACTGATTGGCGGATCTGCCGGCTTTTGCTGTAGGAGATGTTACCGGAGCAGGTAGGACCACTCCGGTTTCGCAGTCACCTATTGTCCAGCTCTCCGCTTTCCCCGATGGTCATGCCTTGTCGTCGGCATTGATCAGGGAGGGCAACAAGGATGCCGGTTTTCATCAGTTACCGCCGAGATGAGCGGCTCGATGCCTTCATCCTCAACGAACGCCTTCTGCTAGAAGGCATTCCTACTCAACTTGTCCCCTTCGACGACGAAGGCCAGACCCTCGACGACCTGCATGGTTGCTTTTGCCAGCACATGGCCGATGCCACTCACTGGATCGGCGTGCTCTACGAGGCCCATGGCGAAGACTGGTGGACAGCCTGGCTGCTGGGCGCTGCGGCCATGGCGCATCGGCGAGTGACTTTCTACCATGCTGGCTCGACTGACCTGCCGCAGCGCCTGGGCAAGTGGCCAGTGATGCGGGAACGGGAGCATATAGACCTTTTCGTGCGCGCATACCATGACGAGCAGACTTTTGGCCGGGCCATGGCTTCGCAGGCCGGGCGCAGCTTAGTGTCGGACAGGGACAATGCGGATTTCTTCCATGCCGATCTCAAGGCCAAGATCAGGCGGGGGTTCTGAATGCATCGGGGCCGCGAAGCGGCCCCTGTCCTTTACTGGTCTTTGGCCTCATCCATCTTCAACACGCCATCCTCGAAGATGTTCAGCTTCTGGCGCAACTCGCGCGGTTGCATCGGCGTATCGCCCGGAGTCGCGGCCGCACCTGGCGCAGCGCCCGCAGGCGGTGCTTCAGCGCCAGGCGGCGCAGCCTGCGGCTTGCCCTGCTCACCCTCGATATCGCGCTGGGCTTTCTTGGTCAGGACGATGATGTCGATACGACGGTTGACCGGGTTGAACGGGTTGGCGCGATCGAACAGCGACGACGATGCATAGCCGACCACACGGGCCACCTGCTCATCTGGATAGCCACCGGCGACCAGTGCGCGACGCGCCGCGTTGGCGCGGTTGGCCGACAGCTCCCAGTTACCAAAGTCGCCGGTACCGGAATACGGCTTGGCATCGGTATGGCCACTGATGCTGATCTTGTTCGGCACCGCCTTGATGGTGTCGGCCATGGCTAGCAGGATGTCTTCGAAGTACGGCTGCAGGCGTGCGCTGCCCAGGTCGAACATCGGCCGGTTCTCGGCATCCATGATCTGGATGCGCAGGCCGTCCTGGGTGATCTCGAACAGGATCTGGTCCTTGAACTTTTGCAACTGCGGGTTTTCCTCGACCTTGTTCTGCAGCTCCTGCAGCAGCAACTCGAGGCGCTCGCGCTCGACCTGCTCGGCCATGGTCTCGACCTTGTCCTTGTCCAACTGCAAGCTTGTATCCGGCGTCGGCTCGGACTTCACTTCCGGGTTGATGGTCTTTTCGGGCGCCAGCTGTGGCGAACCACCCAGGTCAATGATGTAGGGCGTGCCACTTTCGGAGAAGCCGATCGGATCCTTGAAGTAACCGGCAATGGCGATCTTCTGCTCGGGCGTGGCGGTCGACAGCAACCACAGCACCAGGAAGAATGCCATCATCGCCGTGGCGAAGTCGGCGAAGGCGATTTTCCAGGCGCCGCCGTGATGGCCGTCGCCGAAGCGCTTGACGCGCTTGACGATGATGGGCTGATTGTTCTCCATGGCTTAGCGACCGCGTACTGCTTGTTCCAGCTCGGCGAAGCTCGGGCGGTGCGCCGGGTACAGCACCTTGCGACCGAACTCGACCGCCAGCGACGGCGGCATGCCGGAAGCCGAGGCCACCAGCGAGGCCTTGATCGCCTCGTAGACGTTCAGCTCTTCCTTGGCATCGTGGCGCAGGGCGTTGGCCAATGGGCCGAAGAAGCCGTAGGCAGCAAGAATACCGAAGAAGGTACCAACCAGCGCCGCACCAACGTGCAGGCCGATGGACTTCTGGTCACCGTCACCCAGCGACGCCATGGTCACCACGATACCCAGTACCGCCGCGACGATACCGAAGCCGGGCATGCCGTCGGCGATCCCGGTCACTGCGTGAGACGGGTGCTCGAGCTCTTCCTTCATGCTCAGCAGCTCCATGTCGAACAGCCCTTCAAGCTCGTGGGGCGCCATGTTGCCGGTGGACATGATCCGCAGGTAGTCGCAGATGAACGCGGTCATGCGCTCGTCACCCAGCACCGCCGGGTACTTGGCGAAGATCGGGCTGGCCGCGGCGTCCTCGATGTCGCCCTCGATCGCCATCATGCCTTCACGACGGCTCTTGTTGAGGATCTCGTACACCAGGCCCAGCACTTCCAGGTAGAAGGTGTGGGTGAAGCGGGTGCCGAACATCTTCAGCGACTTCTTGATTACATGCATGGTCATGTAACCAGGGTTGGCCTGGAGGAACGCACCAAAGGCCGCGCCGCCGATGATCAGCACTTCGAACGGCTGGATCAGTGCCGCGATCTTGCCGTGGGAAAGCACGTAGCCGCCGAGCACGCTCGCGAATACGACGATGATGCCGATAATTTTAGCCATAAGTTGGAAGCACTTGCTGTCGTGGTCAGGATAGGGAACGGAAGCTTGAAAACTCTTCTTCTACTTATCGGCAGAACTGCGCCAGACTATAGCCACTCATTGCGAAAAGCCAGTTCGGACTGATGTCAATATGCCAATTGAAACCAAGGTGCCAAGTCAGGCTCCGTCGAGTCTAGAGGCCTGGATCAAGCTGCTCGACGGGGTCCGCGTACCGGTGCCGAAAGAGAGCCATGATCGCGTGCTGCAAGCCATCAACGACAGCCGTCGCTCCCTGCGCGATATCGCCGAACTGATGCAGGACAGCCCCGCGCTGGTGCTCTGCGTGCTGCGCGAGGCCAACCACCCGGCCAACGCCAGCCAGGCCGAACCGGCCGAGAGCCTGGAAATAGCCCTTAACCGCCTTGGCCTGGCCCGCGTCAGCCAACTGCTGGCACGCCTGCCATCGCTGCCGGCCGACGAGATCCCGCCGGTGCTGCGCCAGTTCCTGCTGATCAGCCAGCATGCCACCCAGCAGGCCAACGGCCTGTTCGCCAGCCGCCTGGCGCGCTTGTGGCAGGAAATCCACTGGGGCAGCTTGTTGTTCCTCTCGCCCCTGTGGCCGCTGGCCCTGGCCTATCCCAAGTTGCTGGACACATGGGAGCTGCGAGTTATCCACAAGGGCGAGGAGGCTGCTGAAGTCGAGCAGCAACTGTTTGGCGTGCGCATCATGCAATTGTGCCAGGCCATGGCCGACCACTGGCGCCTGCCCGAGTGGGTGACCCAGGGTTACCGCCTGCTGATGGACGAGCGCGAACAACTGGCGCAGGTACTGAACATCGCCCGCGAACAGGACCCGCTGGTCCAGCAACAGCGCCTGGACGAAGAGCCGGCCCTGCGCCGCTGGTTCAACCAGCCCCCGAATACCGTACTGCTGGCCAACGGCCTTGCCCTGGCCGCCCAGGTTGGCTGGGACAATCCGCATTTGCTGCGCTGGCAGCTGCTTACCGCCCTTTATCTGCAGACCACGCTGGACGATGTGCAGCAGCAGGTTCACCAGCAGGCCGCGGCCAGTGCCCGCCATCACGCCCGGCATGCCCTGTTCCACCCGGCCGAGGCGCTGATCTGGCCTTGGCACCAGCGCCGCCCGCACCCGGACATGCTCACCCCGCCACCGCCCAGCACCGAGGAGCTGGGCCGCTGGCGCACGCTGTGCCAGGAACTGCTCGCCCAGCCGAGCCCGTTCAGCAACACCGTGCACCTGGCCACCCAGGCCCGCGAAGCGCTACTGGCGTGCGGCATGCAGCGCCTGATGCTGCTGAGCCTGGACAAGGCTACCGACCACCTGCGGGTGCAGCAAACTGCGGGCCTGCCCAAGGAAGCCAGCGTCATTGCGTTGCCGATCGCGCAGAACAAACTCCTGCAGAAACTGATGAGCAAGGCCGGGCAATTGCGCCTGACTCCCGAGAACCACGCCCAGTTCACCGCGCTGCTGCCAGCGCCACTGCGCGCATTCTTCCGCAGCGAACACCTGCTGCTGCGCTCGCTGGCGGTCGGCGACCAGGTGCTGATGCTGGCGGTGGCGGACCAGGACGGCAAACCGCTGGCCGATGTCAGCGTGCAGGCGTTCGGTAAAACCGTGCAATGCATCGAGCGCGCCCTGGCCATCTTCGGCAACCGCCATTCATGATTGCCTTGCGCTACAATCGCCCCCTTTGCACCCTGGAGACCGTGGATGACTGACTTTTCCGGCTTGCCCCTGGTGATCGAAGCCAAGGACCTGCTGCCGCGCCTGGAATCGCCGCAACTGATCCTGGTCGACCTGACCAGCGCCAACCGCTATGGCAGCGGCCACATCCCCGGGGCACGCTTCGTCGATCCCAAGCGCACCCAGCTGGGGCAACCACCGGCGCCTGGCCTGCTGCCGGCACGCGCCGATCTGGAAAAGCTGTTCGCCGAACTCGGTCATCGCGACGATGCGATCTATGTGGTCTACGACGACGAAGGCGGCGGCTGGGCCGGCCGTTTCATCTGGTTGCTCGACGTGATTGGCCACCAGCGCTATCACTACCTGAACGGCGGCATACAGGCCTGGCCGGCGGACAAACTGTCCACCGAGGTGCCCGCCAGCATGGGCGGCGCGGTGAACCTGCGACTGCACCCGGAGCCCACCGCCACCCGCGAATACCTGCAAAGCCGCCTGGGCGCCGCCGACCTGGTCATCTGGGACGCTCGCGGGCCACTGGAATACAGCGGCGAGAAAGTACTGGCCGCCAAAGGCGGGCATATTCCCGGCGCGATCAACTTCGAGTGGACCGCCGGCATGGACCTCAACGACCACCTGCGCATCCGCAAGGACATCGCCGAAGTCCTGCAAAACCTGGGCATCACCCCAGACAAGGAAGTGATCACCCACTGCCAGACCCACCACCGCTCCGGCTTCACCTACCTCGTGGCCAAGGCCCTCGGCTATCCACGGGTGAAGGGCTATGCCGGTTCCTGGGGCGAATGGGGCAACCACCCCGACACGCCCGTCGAAGTTTAAGGACGCTCAATGAAATCCCGCTTGTTCATCATCAGCCAGTACCTGCTGCCGCACCACCTGCTGTCGCGGCTGGCCGGCTGCGTCGCCGAGTGCCGCGCACGCTGGTTCAAGAACGCCTTCACTGCCTGGTTCGCCAAGCGCTACCAGGTGAACATGTCCGAGGCACTGGTCGAAGACCTCAGCGCCTACGAGCACTTCAACGCCTTCTTCACCCGTGCCCTCAAGCCCGGTGCCCGCCCGCTGGACGAAACCCCCGGCGCGATCCTCTGCCCGGCCGACGGCGCGGTCAGCCAGCTCGGCCCGATCGAACATGGCCGCATCTTCCAGGCCAAGGGTCACGGCTACAGCGCCCTGGAGCTGCTGGGCGGCGACCCGGCCCTGGCCGCGCCGTTCATGGGCGGCGAGTTCGCCACCATCTACCTGTCGCCCAAGGACTACCACCGCGTGCACATGCCGCTGGCCGGCACCCTGCGCGAGATGGTCTATGTGCCGGGGCGGCTGTTCTCGGTCAACCAGACCACTGCAGAGAACGTACCGGAGCTGTTCGCCCGTAACGAGCGCGTGGTCTGCCTGTTCGATACCGAGCGCGGGCCGATGGCCGTGGTGCTGGTCGGCGCGATGATCGTTGCCTCGATCGAGACCGTCTGGGCCGGCCTGGTCACGCCGCCGAAGCGCGAGCTGAAGACTTTCCGCTACGACGACTCCAGCCGTGCTCCGATCCATCTGGAGAAAGGCGCCGAGCTGGGCCGCTTCAAGCTGGGCTCCACCGCCATCGTGCTGTTCGGGCCAGAACAGGTGAAGTGGGCGGAGAGCCTCGGTGCCGGCTCCGCCGTGCGCATGGGTGAGCTACTGGCGCAGCCCGCCCAGGCCTGATCAATCTGGTAAGCAAAAGGCCCTGCATGATTCACGTCATGCAGGGCCTTTTTCATAGGGTCGGCTTTGCAGCCCCAGGGCTCAAGATCAACCCCGCGCTTCGCGATCGCGTACGCCGAGCAGGTACAGCACACCATCCAGGCCCAGGGTCGAGATCGCCTGCTTGGCCGACTGACGCACCAGCGGCTTGGCGCGGAACGCCACACCCAGGCCGGCCAGGGACAGCATCGGCAGGTCGTTGGCGCCATCGCCCACGGCTATGGTCTGCTCAAGCTGCAGGCCCTCTTCACTGGCCAGTTGCTGCAGCAGAGCAGCCTTGCGCTGCGCATCGACGATCGGCTCGACGGCCACGCCGGTGACCTTGCCGTCCACCACTTCCAGCTCGTTGGCGAATACATAGTCGATGCCCAGGCGCGCCTGTACCTGCTTGGCGAAGTAGGTGAAGCCGCCGGAAAGGATCGCAGTCTTGTAGCCCAGGCGCTTGAGCTCGGCGAACAGGTGCTCGGCACCCTCGGTCAGGCGCAGCGAGGCGCCAATCTGGTCCAGTACGTTCACGTCCAGGCCCTTGAGCAGCGCCATGCGCTCTTTGAAGCTGGCGCGGAAATCCAGCTCGCCACGCATCGCGCGCTCGGTGATCGCCGCCACCTGCTCACCGACACCGGCAGCCTTGGCCAGCTCGTCGATGACTTCGGCCTCGATCAGCGTCGAGTCCATGTCGAACACCGCCAGGCGGCGGTTGCGGCGGAACAGGTCGTCACGCTGGAAGGCGATGTCGATGTTCAGCTCTTCGGACAGCGCGAAGAAGTCGGCGCGCAGTGCCTGGGCGTCGCTGGCTTCGCCACGCACGGAGATTTCCAGCGCGGACTTGCCCTTCTCGACCTGGGCATCAAGCGCCACGCGGGCCGACAGGCGCTCGATGCGCTCGATAGTCAGGCCGTACTGGCTGATGATGGCGCTGACCCGCTGCAACTGTTGTGGCGTGACCCGGCGGCTGAGCAGGGTGACGATGTGGCGGGCCTCGCCCTGGCTGTCGGCCCAGTGCTGATAGTCGGCCTCGGAGATCGGCGTGTAGCGCGCCTGCAGGTTCAGCTCATGGGCCTTGGCCTGTACGCTTTGCAGCAGCGCGGTGGCCACCTCGTTGTCGGGGATGTCGACCAGGATGCCGAACGACAGCGTGCCATGCATGACCGCAAGGCCGATGTCGAGAATATTCACACCGCCCTGGAGCAGGACGCCGGTGATGGCCGCGGTAAGACCTGGACGGTCTTCACCAGTGATGTTGATCAGGACGATTTCGCGCAAGACCGGGCTCCAACTCGATGAAAAATGCGCATTCTACCGATTTTCCATGACCATCGGGCGCCAACGCTACTTTGCCGACAAAACACGTATCGCTATACTGCCCAGCAACTTTCTCGCCATGAAGAGCCGCGCTCTGTGAACCGGCCCACGCCCGTTAAACCCGATAACTTCTTCCTGATGATCTACCGAGCCCTCAGCCAGCGCCGAATCCCACTGGCCCTGCGCATTGCCTGCCATAACATCTTCCTGGTGGCCCTGGCCCTGGTGATCTATGCCTGCGTGATGGGTTTGCAGTTCAAGCAGGCCATGCACGATCAAGCCGATGCCGTTGGCCAGAGCCTGACCACGCAAACGGCCACATCGGCCACCGAGCTGCTGGTGTCCAACGACATCCTCAGCCTCAACGTGCTGCTCGGCAACCTGGTGAAGAACCCGCTGGTGGCCCATGCCGCCATCTACAGCGTGGACAACCGCATCCTCGCCGAGGCCGGCCAGCGCCCACGCAATAGTTTGCTGGGCGAAACCGAAGGGGTCTACCAGACCAAGATCACCTTCCAGGACGTGACCGCCGGCCAGTTGCGCATCAGCCTGGACATGAGCCAGTTCCAGCAACCGATGCTGATCAGCCTGCAGAGCATGGGTATCCTTGCCGCGATCCTGTTGGCCCTGGCACTGACCCTCAGCCTGCGCCTGGGTCGTTTCATCTCCACCCCGCTGCTGCAACTGCGCGTCTGGTTGCGTGATCCGCACCCCTACACGCCGGGCATCGAGCGTCAGGACGAGATAGGCGACCTGGCCCGTCAGCTGCACGCCCGCCTCGCCCCGCCGCCACCTCCGGAACCGGAAGAAGAAGACGAGCCAGACGATTTCGATGACATGCCCGCTCCCAAGACCGCGCCACGCACGAAGGTAGCGGCGCTGGCACCCGATCAAGACGATGACGATGACGCCTTCGCCGATCTGCTGGATGAGCAAAGCGCGCCGGCCAAACCCGTCATCGTTGAGTCCGACGAACCGCAGCACAGCGCCGTGCTGGCCGTGCAACTGGGCTCCCAGGAGCAACTGCGCCGCCTGCCACGCACTCGCCTGACCGAACTGCTGGAGCGCTACCGCGACTGCCTGGACCAGGCCGCCTCGCTGTACGAAGGGGAAGTCCATACCTTGAACGACGGCAGCACCCTGCTGTTGTTCCACAGCCGTGACAGCGGCGAGGACTACCTCACCAACGCCATCTGCTGTGGCGAGCTGCTACGCGCCCTGGGCCACGCCCTGCAGATCGAGGTGGCCGACAGCGGCATCACCCTGCAACTGCAGCTGGGCCTGGTGCTGGCCGACGACCTGCAAGGCATGGATCAGGTCGACTTGCTGATGACCGAACAAGCCCAGGACGCGCTGGCCTTGTCGCAGCACAGCCGCAACCTGCTGCTCGTGGAGCGCCGTATCAGCGATGATGCTCTGATCCGCCAGCGTGCGCGTATCCGGCCGATCGCCAGCCCGGAGGGCGCGTGCTGTGTCGAGCGCCTGATGGAGCCTTACCCGTCCATGCTGGAGCGCCAACTGGCGCGGATGCACGAGCGCCGCGCATGAGCCAACGCTGATTCAAGGCCTGTGTGGGAGCGGGCTAGCCCCACGATAACATCGGGGCAGGCAATGTTGCTGTATGGCGAGCCCTATCGTGGGGCAAGCCCACTCCCACGCCGTCCCGATCACATGGCGAGACCCACAAAAAAGCCCGCATCGCTGCGGGCTTTTTTGTGGCTACGGATATCAGAAGCGGAACACTTCCATATCGGTACGAATCGGTGAAGCCATCGGAATCTTTGGCTTCTCCGGCTCTTTCTTCACCTGCACCGGCGCGGCCGGCTTGCGTGGCGCCTCCTCGGCGATGGCCGGCTGGTTGGCCAACGGCTTGACCGTGGTGCTGAGCTGTTCGACCAGCTTCTGCAGCAACTGCCCCTGGGCTTGAACCTGCGCCGACTCGCTGCCGGCATGGGGCTGTTCGAGGTGGACGATACGGTTGTCACGCACCTGGCCACGGCGGTCCAACACGCGCCACTGCGCATCAAGGATCGCCGGCTGGTTCTTGCCCGAGTCCAGGCGGGTGATTGACAGCAGCACCTGCACGTCCGGCGTGAAGCCGGCACTTGCCGGCGCCAGCACCACGCGCTGGCTGTCCAGGCGCCAGGCCAGCTGGCGTACCAGCAATTGGTCAATATCCGACGAAAGGCTGCCGGCCCAGCGACCGTCGGTCGCTGCAGTCAGGCTGCCATCGGTCTGACGCTGCAAAAAGGTTTCGCGTTGCAGGTAATCGGCCACCGATACCGGGCCAAGCACCACCGCCATGCCCGCAGCCTGGGTCGGCTGACCGGGATCACCGCTGTCGAGCTGATACAGGGCAACCGGCTGGTGCATGCTGCACCCGCTCAAGCCCAGCAAGCCAGTCATCAGCAGCGCAAATGGAAGGCGCAGAAATTTCATTCATCCCATCCAGGCGGTCGTCAGTAGACTGACCGCAGTGATACTCATGTAGATTCATCCGGGCACTCGGCCACGCCGGCGCCAACGAGGGCCCTATCATCCGCGAAATGGTCGCCCGACTCCAGCATTTCCGCCCGAAGCGGCGTCGAAAACGCCGCAACAGACAGCCCATCCACTCAAGCAGGGGTTTCCACCAGCAACCCATCGACGCGCTGGAAACCGCGTGGCAATTTGCTACCACGGCGACCCCGCTCGCCCTTGTAGTGCTCGAGATCATCCGGCTTGAGTGAAAGGGTACGCTTGCCAGCTTGCAATACAAGGGTCGAGCCCTCGCTGATCACCGCAAGATCGGTCACGTATTCCTCGCGGCTGGCCACCCGGTCACCCGGCACGCCGATGATCTTGTTGCCCTTGCCTTTACCCAGCTGTGGCAGGTCGGCGACCTTGAACACCAACAGGCGCCCCTCGGTGGTTACCGCTGCCAGCCAGTCTTGCTCGCGGTCGGCCACCGGACGCGGGGTCATCACCTTGGCGCCATTGGGCAGGCTGAGCAGGCCCTTGCCGGCCTTGTTCTTGGCCTGCAGGTCCTCGCCCTTGACCACGAAACCGTAGCCGGCGTCGGAGGCCACAACGTACAGGGCATCGTCTTCCGGCAGCAGCACGCACTCGAAGGTGGCGCCCGGTGGCGGGGTCAGGCGGCCGGTCAGCGGCTCGCCCTGGCCACGGGCCGACGGCAGGCTGTGGGCGGCCAGCGAGTAGCTGCGGCCGGTGGAGTCGATGAGCACGGCGAACTGATTGGAACGTCCGGCGGCGGCGGCCTTGAAGCCGTCGCCAGCCTTGTACGAAAGCCCCGTGGCATCGATATCGTGGCCCTTGGCGCAGCGCACCCAGCCCTTCTCCGACAGCACCACGGTAACCGGCTCGGTCGGCATCAGTTCGTTTTCCGACAGGGCCTTGGCCTCGGCGCGCTCGACGATCGGCGAGCGGCGGTCGTCGCCGTAGGTCTCGGCGTCCTTGATCAGTTCGCTGCGCACCAGCTTGCGCAGTTTGCTGTCGCTACCCAGCAGCGCTTGCAGTTGCTTCTGTTCCTTGAGCAGTTCGTCCTGCTCGCCGCGGATCTTCATCTCTTCCAGACGCGCCAGTTGACGCAGGCGGGTCTCGAGGATGTAGTCGGCCTGGATCTCGCTCAAATCGAAACGGGCGATCAAGGCCTGTTTGGGGTGCTCCTCGGTGCGGATGATGTGGATCACCTCATCCAGGTTGAGGAACGCGGTAAGCAAGCCTTCCAACAGGTGCAGGCGCTTCTCGACCTTGTCCAGGCGGTGCTGCAGGCGGCGTCGCACGGTACCGATGCGGTACTCCAGCCACTCCAGCAGCAGCGCCCGCAGGTTCTTCAGTTGCGGACGGCCGTCGAGGCCGATGATGTTGACGTTGACCCGGTAGGTGCTCTCCAGGTCGGTGGTGGCGAACAGGTGCTGCATCAGCTCGGCGGCATCCACGCGGTTCGAGCGCGGGATGATGACGATGCGGCAAGGGTTCTCGTGGTCCGACTCGTCGCGCAGGTCAGCGACCATCGGCAGCTTCTTGGCCTGCATCTGCGCGGCAATCTGCTCGAGCACCTTGGCGCCGGAGACCTGGTGTGGCAGTGCGGTGACGACGATGTCGCCGTCCTCGATGCGGTATACCGCACGCATGCGGATCGAGCCTTTGCCGCTCTCGTAGATCTTCTGGATGTCGGCGCGCGGGGTGACGATCTCGGCTTCGGTCGGATAGTCCGGCCCCTGGATATGCTCGCACAGCTGCTCGATGGTGGCCTTGGGTTCGTCGAGCAGGCGCACGCAGGCGCTGGCCACTTCGCGCAGGTTGTGCGGCGGCACGTCGGTAGCCATGCCCACGGCGATGCCGGTGGTGCCGTTGAGCAGGATGTTCGGCAGACGCGCGGGCAGCACGGCCGGCTCCTGCAAGGTGCCGTCGAAGTTCGGTACCCAGTCGACGGTGCCCTGGCCCAATTCAGTGAGCAGCACCTCGGAGTAGCGCGACAGGCGCGCCTCGGTGTAACGCATGGCGGCGAACGACTTCGGATCGTCCGGCGCACCCCAGTTGCCTTGGCCGTCGACCAGGGTGTAGCGGTAGCTGAACGGCTGGGCCATCAGCACCATGGCCTCGTAGCACGCCGAGTCGCCGTGGGGGTGGAACTTGCCGAGCACGTCACCGACGGTACGTGCCGATTTCTTGTGCTTGGAGTCGGCATCGAGCCCCAACTCGCTCATGGCATAGACGATGCGTCGCTGGACCGGCTTGAGGCCGTCGCCGATGTGCGGCAGGGCGCGGTCCATGATCACGTACATGGAGTAGTTGAGGTAGGCCTGTTCGGTGAATTCAGCCAGGGAACGGCGTTCGACGCCGTCGAGACTGAGTTCGAGTGAGTCGCTCATGCGGGCCTCGTCATTTCAGGTTCTGGCGCAGCAGCATGGTGCCGCCGCGCTGGGTAAATTCAAGTTGTTTCAGGGCACTCATTCCCAGCAGTACGCCCTGGCCATCCAGGCCAGGCACCACCAGCGCGCGTACGTCGCGCAGGTGGATATCGCCCAGTTGCAGGCTGTCGAGCCGCGTACGGTAGCCTTGGGTCCGGCCATTGGCGGTGCTCAATTGCACCGCGGCGCCACGCGCCAGGTCCAGGTCGCGGGCCAGTGCCTCGGGGATCGCCACGTCGGTGGCGCCGGTGTCGAGCATGAAAAGCACCCGTCGCCCATTTATCGCGCCATCGGCAACGAAATGGCCCTGACCGTTGCTCAACAGACGCACCTCGACGAAGCCGTCGCCCTGCTCGCTCTTCACCACGCTGTTGGGGTTCTGCTGATGTTTTTCCCACTGCCCGAAAAAGCGCGTGGCCAGGAACAACGCCGCCGCCCAGGCGACAATCATCAACACCCTGCCCGCGCGCTTGCCCGGTGGCTGGCTCATGGCTTGGCGCTCCAGCCGCCCTGTGGCGCGTCGAAGCGCCAGACGATCGGCCGTGTTTCACCATCCACCCGCGGGCGGTCGTTGTTGTCCACGCCGATCCAGGCGCCGCCCTTGTCGATCACCAGCGCCTCGGCCAGGCCGTAGGACTGCGAGTAGCGCCGCGATTCCATCAGGGCGTCGGCGGCGAACGACCAACAGCGCTCCACGGCGCCCGTGTCGGCATCCCGCCGGCAAATGCGGTAGGCATTGCGCTCGAGGGTGAACAGCTTGCCTTCGAACCAGGCCAGGTCAGCAAAGTCACGTGATACCGGACGCGACTCGGGGAACTGTGGCGGCTGCATCTCGACACCCGCCTCGCTGAGCAGCACGCAGCCGCGCCCGCAGGTCCACACCGATTGCTGGCGCTGCACCGCGAGCAGGCCGCGACGCTCGCGCTCGGCTGCCAGCCACAGGCGATCGCCCGCCGGGTTGATCGCCAGCCCCTCGAACAGTGCGTTGAAATGCAGCAACATGCCGCTGGCCCGCGCCTGGCGCACCATGGCCTGGTCGATTTTCAGCCAGTCCGGTTCACCGTCCACCGGCAACTGCAGCACGGCAGCGTGGGACTCGCTGACGATATAGAGGTTGCCGGCCTGATCGCAGGTGATGCCCTCGAAATCCAGCTCGCCGCCGCGGATGTAGGACGCCGCCCAGTTGCGCGACTTGAGCCCCCATGGCAGGCCGGTGTCTGGCGCCGCCGGCGGGGTGAAGGTCAGTGGCTGGGCCTGCCACGTCGCTCCCTCCTGGTCGAGGCGGTAGATCCGGTCGTCATCGCGGTCGGACACCGCCCACAATGCCCCACGGCACCAGGCCAGGCCCGACAGGTTACCGCCGCGCATGCCATCGACCGCATGCTCGGCGCTAAGCTTGAGCTGCGGCCAGTCGCCGGCCTGGGCCTGCAGGGCAAACCACGCCAGGCAGGCCAGGAGCAACGGACGAATCAAACCAGGACCTCGGCCAGGTTGCCTTTGGTCTCCAGCCAGCTCTTGCGATCACCCGCACGCTTCTTGGCCAGCAGCATGTCCATGATCTCGGTGGTGCCCTGTACATCGTCCAGGGTCAACTGGACCAGGCGCCGGGTGTTGGGGTCCATGGTGGTTTCGCGCAGTTGCGGCGGGTTCATCTCGCCCAGGCCCTTGAATCGGGTGACCTGTGGCTTGCCACGCTTCTTCTCTGCGACCAGGCGGTCGAGGATGCCGTCACGCTCGGCCTCGTCCAAGGCGTAGTAGATCTCCTTGCCCAGGTCGATGCGGTACAGCGGCGGCATGGCCACGTACACGTGCCCGGCCTCGACCAGCGGGCGGAAGTGCTGGACGAACAGCGCGCACAGCAGTGTGGCGATGTGCAGGCCGTCGGAGTCGGCGTCGGCAAGGATGCAGACCTTGCCATAGCGCAACTGCGAGAGGTCGGCTGCGCCCGGGTCGACGCCGATGGCCACGGCGATGTTGTGCACTTCCTGGCTGGCCAGGACTTCACCGCCATCAACCTCCCAGGTGTTTAGGATCTTGCCGCGCAGCGGCAGGATGGCCTGGAATTCCTTGTCCCGTGCCTGCTTGGCCGAGCCACCGGCCGAGTCACCCTCGACCAGGAACAACTCGGCGCGCATCGGGTCCTGGCCGGCGCAATCGGCCAACTTGCCCGGTAATGCAGGGCCCTGGGTAATGCGCTTGCGCTCGACCTTCTTGCTCGCCTTCAGGCGCCGGCCGGCGTTGCTGATGGCCAGTTCCGCCAGCTGCATGCCCAGTTCGGGGTGGGCATTGAGCCACAGGCTGAAGGCGTCCTTGACCACGCCGGAAACGAACGCGGCCGCCTCGCGGGACGACAGGCGCTCCTTGGTCTGGCCGGAGAACTGCGGCTCCTGCATCTTCATCGACAGCACGAAGCTGATGCGTTCCCAGACGTCCTCGGGGGCCAGCTTGACCCCGCGCGGCAGCAGGTTGCGGAACTCGCAGAACTCGCGCATGGCGTCCAGCAGGCCCTGGCGCAGGCCGTTGACGTGGGTGCCGCCCTGGGCGGTGGGGATCAGGTTGACGTAGCTTTCCTGGATGCTGTCGCCACCTTCCGGCAGCCACAACAAGGCCCAGTCCACGGCCTCCTTGTTACCGGCCAAGCTGCCGCAGAACGGCTCGTCGGGCAGGCGCTGGAACTCGCTGACCGAATCGACCAGGTAGGAGCGCAGACCGTCCTCGTAGTGCCACTCGACCTTCTCGCCGGTGCCCTTGTCCTCGAAGCTGATGGACAGCCCCGGGCACAATACCGCCTTGGCCTTGAGTACGTGTTTGAGGCGGCTGATGGAGAACTTCGGCGAATCGAAGTACTTCGGATCGGGGCTGAAGTACACGCTGGTGCCGGTGTTACGCTTGCCGACGGTGCCGACCACTTCCAGCTCGCTGGCCTTGAAGCCGTCGGCGAAGGTCATCTGGTACTCGTTGCCGTCGCGCTTGACGCGCACGCGTACCTGGCTCGACAGGGCGTTGACCACCGAGATGCCGACGCCGTGCAGGCCGCCGGAAAATTGATAGTTCTTGTTGGAGAACTTGCCCCCGGCGTGCAGCTTGGTGAGGATCAGTTCAACACCGGAAACACCCTCTTCGGGGTGGATGTCCACGGGCATGCCGCGGCCATCGTCGCTGACTTCCAGGGAATGGTCGGCGTGTAGGACGACCTGTACCGAACGGGCGTGGCCGGCCAGGGCTTCGTCGACGCTGTTGTCGATAACTTCCTGGGCCAGGTGGTTGGGCCGGCTGGTGTCGGTGTACATGCCCGGTCGCTTGCGGACCGGGTCAAGGCCCGAGAGGACTTCGATGGCGTCTGCGTTATAGGCGCTAGCGCTGGGATTGGCCATGGGTTCTCGTCGTCAGTCTGGTGAATGCAAAAGTCAAAATACAGAAAAGTCCAGTGCCGCGTACTGTCCGCGGGCAATGCCGGCGAACGCCAGCAGTGCCGGCAATTGTTCGGCGAAGCCCTGGTAGCTGTGGTCACCACCGGCCTGGATCCGCAGGGCGCAAGCACGGTAGTAGCGCTCGGCCTGGCGATAGTCCAGGGTTTCATCGGCGGTCTGCAACCACACTTGATAGCGGGCAGCATCCTGCGGTGCCGGTACTTCCAGTTCGGCCAGGGCGTCCACGTGGTCGTGGGTGAGCTCCCAGGCTTCATCGGTATAGAGGTTGCGCTGGGTGCCGAGGTAACCGTCGAACAGCTTGTGCGGGGCCACCGCCGGGTTGATCAACAGCGCCTTGAGCCCGTGTCGCTCGGCCAGGTGGGTGGCATAGTAGCCGCCGAGGGAGCTGCCGACCAGCAAGGGCGCGCCGAGCTCGGCGATTGCCGTCTCCAGTTGGGCGATGGCCTGGCGTGGATGATGGTGCAGGGCCGGAACGCGCAGTTGCTCGGACAGGTCGAGCTGCTGCATCACCGCTTCGAGCTGGCGTGCCTTGGTCGACAGCGGCGAGCTGTTGAAGCCATGGATATAGAGGATGGAACCCGACATGCTGCCCCCGGACGCAAAGACGCGCAGTGTAGCGTGTTCGATGGTCATTGGCGCAGCCTGGGGATTTTCGCAACAAATTCTTCAAATGACAGGGCGCTCTGCGCCCCTTTCGCTGGCAGGCCAGCTCCCAAAGGCAGCGCAGCGGCCTCTCAATAGCCTGGGCTGTCGAAATCCAGCGTCACCACGAAATCCCGCGCCCGCTCCACCCCGGTCTCCAACCTCCCGTCGGCATGCAGAAGAAGCCAGCGGTAACCCGGCTGCTCCTCGCTCACCTTGAAGTCCTCGCTGCGCGGCGCGAACTGGATGCAGGTCGAAGGCGTGGCGAGGAAACGGATGCCGTCACGCACTTCGTCCCATTCCTGGTGGATATGCCCCCACAGCAGCGCCTTCACCTGTGGATAACTGCGCAGACGCCGCAACAGTTCATCGGCATTATGCAGCCCGATCGGCGCGATCCAGGCACAACCGATATCCACCGGCTGGTGATGGCAGCACACCAGGCAATGGCGCTCGTCCGCACCGCTCAGCGCCTGGTCCAGCACGACCAGCTGGTCATCGGCCAACAGACCGAAGGTGGCACCGACCACTGCCGAGTCGAGCATGACGATGCGCCAGGCACCAATATCGGTCACTGCCTGCACCAGTTCCGCCGCCACTTCTGCCATGACCCGCGCCTCGTCATGGTTACCCGGCAGCCAGCGCGCTGGCGCGCCGAGCGTCGACGTGAGCTCGCGAAAGGCCGCGTAGGATTCGACGCTGGCATCCTGGGAAAGATCGCCCGTGCACAGCAGCAGGTCGATGCGCGGTTGTTCGCGGCGAACCTGGCCGACCACGTGCCCAAGGCTTGCGCGGGTATTGAGGCCCAGCAAGGTGCCCGCCGGGTCGGCGAACAGATGGGCATCGGTCAGTTGCACCACATGGACAGGTGACGGGGGTGAAAGTGGTTGCGGCAACGGCCGTCTCCTCGAACGGATTCAGCACGGATTATGGCGGCGGATCGCTTTCGAGCAAATACTCGAAACCGACGCGCATCACATTTCAGCGCACGGCTTCCAGTTCGTGGCCGCAGGCCAGGCAGTGGCTCAGCCATTCACCGAGAAACAGATTGAGCTGGGCCTTCTCGTCCGGCTGGTGCATCGCCGTGTTGGGATAGGGGTAGATACTGCGCAGGCGACGCGCATGCTCGGCACTGACCACCTCGGCCATGCGCGCGTCATGGTAGACCTGCACCTCCAGCTCGGGCACCGGCAGCCAGGGCAGGCTGTGCTCCTGGCGCACCTTGAGCGTGGTGGTGTAGGGGCAGGCCAATAGCACTTCAAGCACCAGCACACCGAGCATCTGGTCGCCCTGGGTCATGCCGATACGACGCGAGCTCTGCGTGGTGCGCATGTCGGGCAACAGGCGCATCAGGCGGGCATAGTTGGCCTCGCAGGCCGATTGCAGCCCGACCAGGTCGACTCGATAGCGCTCGCGCAGCAGGTTCACTTCCACATACCTCGTACTTCGTCTCGGTTCAGCGCCAGCCATTGCAACCCGATGATCGTGGCGGCGTTGCAGATACGCCCATCGCGTACGGCCTGCAGGGCATCCTCGAACGACCACACGCGCACGCGAATGTCTTCGCTTTCCTCTTCCAGGCCATGCAGGCCACCGGCACCCTCGCTAACGCAACGGCCCAGGAACAGGTGGACATACTCGTCGCTGCCGCCCGGTGACGGGAAGTACCTGGTCATCGGCCACAGCGCCGAGAAGGCCAGGCCCGCTTCTTCCTCGGCTTCGCGGTGGGCAACCTCCTCGGGCTGCTCGTCCTTGTCGATCAGCCCGGCGACCATCTCGATCAGCCAGGGGTTAGCCACCTTGCCCATGGCGCCAACGCGAAACTGCTCGATCAGCACCACTTCGTCGCGCTGTGGATCGTAGGGCAGCACGCAGACCGCGTCATGGCGCACGAACAGCTCACGGGTGAACTCACGACTCATGCCGCCGGCGAACAGCTCATGACGCAGATGCAGCTTGTCGAGCTTGTAAAAACCCTTGAACAGCGGCTCCCGCCGAGAGATCTCGACTTGGGTAGGCACTGTATTGTGCGTGTCCGTCATGCAAACTCCTCATGCCTCGTTTACCGCATCGCGCAATCCTACTCTGCGCACGGCCCGGTTTCATCCCTTTCCGTCGACCGTTCGGGCAGCCGGGACAGGCGTGTCACTCTCTGTTAGCTTAGTGGCGAACTGAAGGCCGCGCAGGCGGTCCAAGGCCGATCATCACCGTTGTGAAAGAGGCAACATGACGCTTGTCAAACTGACTTCCGTGGCCGTCCTGGCACTGGCGCTCGGCGCCTGCCAGAGCCTGTTCACGCCCAACTACCGGGCCCCGCTCGAGGTCAAGCGCGAGGCCTGGGAGCACGTCAAACCCGGCTGCAGCGAAAGCGACTGCCCGCTGGTCAACATTGACGTCGTGCACTTCCCAGCCCTGCCCAAGCTCGACGACATTGTCGAGAAGCGCCTGCTGATGCTGACCGAGGACAACCAGCGCGGCACCCCGCCAGCCTCGCTGCAAGCCTATGAGCAGCAGTACCTCGCTCGCGCCGACAAGCGCAACAGCACCTATCTGCAGGCCAAGGTACGCGAGCAGCATGACGGGCTGGTGATCGTCGAGCTGTCCAGCTACCTCGACAGCGGCGGTGCCCACGGCATGCCTGGGCGCGGCTTCATCAACTATTCACGCAAGCTGGACAAGGTACTGACCCTTGACGACATGCTGGTGCCCGGCCAGGAGGCGACCTTCTGGAAGACCGCCGAGGAGTCTCACCGCGCCTGGCTGATCAGCACCGGCATGGACAAGGACCCCGAGTTCGTCAAGACCTGGCCGTTCAAGCAGTCCCCGCACATCGCCCTGACCTACGGCGCGGTGGTGATCAAGTACGAGGTCTACTCCATTGCGCCCTACTCCATGGGCCATGTCGAGCTGAAGATCCCCTACCCGCGCCTCAATGGCGTGATCAAGCCCGAGCTGTTTCCCGGCCGCGGCTGAGCGATAGCAGCAAATGCAGTACCCCTGCCAGCAACAGTGCCGGCAGGGTCGCCCCCAGCTCCGGCGCCTGGCTGGCCATCAGGTGATAGGCCGCCACTCCCGCGCCCCAGGCCAGCAGCGCCTGCCAGTGCAAACCCTCGACCATCGCCGGCAGGCGACGGCGGCGAAGCACAAAGTGATCCACCAGCACCACGCCGAACAAGGGCGCGAACACCGAGCCGATCAGCAACAGGAAGTTCTGGTACTGGCCCAGCGGCGCCAGCAAGGCGATCAGCGTGCACAGCACGCCAATCGCCAGGGCCAGGTGCTCGACCTTCATTTTCACCAGCAGGCCGGTGGACACCGCCGCCGAGTGGATATCGGCAAAGGCGTTCTCCGTCTCGTCCAGCAGGATCAGCAGCAGCGGGATCCCCAGCCCGGCGCCGGCCAGTGCCAACAGCAGGGCATTCACCTCGCCGCTGGGCGCGAACGCCAAGGTGTAGGCCACGCCCAGACTCATGAGCCA
Source organism: Pseudomonas soli (assembly GCF_900110655.1). GTDB lineage: Bacteria > Pseudomonadota > Gammaproteobacteria > Pseudomonadales > Pseudomonadaceae > Aquipseudomonas > Aquipseudomonas soli. The sequence goes on along the minus strand of NZ_FOEQ01000014.1, from coordinate 111,365 downwards.
GGCATTGCCGATGAAGAAGCCCAGCGCGGTACCTCCGAACACGCGGATGGCGCGCTGGCCAAAGCGTGAATAGTCGGCGATCAGCGGCAGCCAAGACAGCGGCATGGCGATCACGATGTCGAAACCCAGGGCCAGGGACAACGAACCATCCCCAGGGCGTCGCCACAGATCGGCCAGGTCGGCCTTGGCGAACAGGTTCCAGGTCAACCACGCGCAGGCGCCCAGCAGCAGCCAGATCCCCCACTTGCGCAAGACCTTGCGCACGAACGCCAGCGGCCCGCTGACCGCCAGCAGAGTGGCCAGGGCGCCAAAGCACAAGGTCCACAGCAGCGGGCTGCTCCAGCCGCTGCCCTCGCCGAACGCGCGTGCGCCCAGCAGGCTGGCGGCATCACGCATGACGATGATCTCGAACGAACCCCAGCCCACCAGTTGCAGCAGGTTGAGCAAGGCCGGCAGGCGCGCGCCATGGCTACCGAGCGTGAGGCGCAAGGTCGCCATGGCCGACAGGCCGGTATCGCTACCGATCACCCCCACCGCCGCCAGCAGCAATACCCCTACCGCCGTGCCCAGGGTGATCGCCAGGATCGAGCCCGCCAGGCCCAGCCCCGGCGCCAGCAGGCCGCCGACCTGCAGGACCATCAGGCCGATGCCAAGGGAAAACCACAGCGAGAACAGGTCGCGGGCGCCGAACTGGCGATGGTGGGAGGGTACCGGGTGGTCGGGAGAGAAGTGGCTGGGAGTGGTCATGCTCGGGCGCTCGACGGAAGAGTTGGGGTGAACCCATCGCTGGCAAACCAGCTCCCACAGGGGCCGCATCACAGTCTCTGTGGGAGCTGGCTTGCCAGCGATGCGGTGCGCATCGCGCACCGCCTGGGTCTGCTACTCAGACTTTCTGGTACAACTGGCTGCCTTCCTGGCGGAACCGCTCGGCCTGCTCGCGCATGCCCTGTTCGACTGTCACGTCCACGGTCTCGATCTTGGCCGCGTACTCACGCACTTCCTGGGTGATCTTCATCGAGCAGAACTTCGGCCCGCACATCGAGCAGAAGTGCGCGACCTTGGCCGACTCCTTGGGCAGCGTCTCGTCGTGGAACGCACGGGCGGTGTCCGGGTCCAGGCCGAGGTTGAACTGGTCTTCCCAACGGAACTCGAAGCGCGCCTTGGACAGCGCGTTGTCACGGATCTGCGCGCCCGGGTGGCCCTTGGCAAGGTCGGCGGCATGGGCGGCGATCTTGTAGGTGATGATCCCGGTCTTGACGTCGTCCTTGTTCGGCAGGCCCAGGTGCTCCTTGGGCGTGACGTAGCAGAGCATGGCGCAGCCGAACCAGCCGATCATCGCCGCGCCGATGCCGGAGGTGATGTGGTCGTAGCCCGGAGCGATATCGGTGGTCAGCGGGCCTAGAGTGTAGAACGGCGCCTCGTCGCAGCATTCGAGCTGCTTGTCCATGTTCTCCTTGATCAACTGCATAGGCACATGGCCGGGGCCTTCGATCATGCACTGCACGTCGTGCTTCCAGGCGATCTTGGTCAGCTCGCCAAGGGTTTCCAGCTCACCGAACTGCGCGGCGTCGTTGGCGTCGGCGATCGAGCCCGGACGCAGGCCGTCGCCCAGCGAGAAGCTGACGTCATAGGCCTTCATGATTTCGCAGATCTCGTCGAAGTGCGTGTACAGGAAGTTTTCCTTGTGGTGCGCCAGGCACCACTTGGCCATGATCGAGCCGCCACGGCTGACGATGCCGGTGACGCGCTTGGCGGTCAGCGGCACATAGCGCAGCAAGACGCCGGCATGGATGGTGAAGTAGTCCACACCCTGCTCGGCCTGTTCGATCAGGGTGTCGCGGAACAGCTCCCAGGTCAGGTCTTCGGCAACGCCGTTGACCTTTTCCAGGGCCTGGTAGATCGGCACGGTACCGATCGGCACCGGCGAGTTGCGGATGATCCACTCGCGGGTCTCATGGATGTGCTTGCCGGTGGACAGGTCCATGACCGTGTCCGAACCCCAGCGGATGCCCCAGGTCAGCTTGGCCACTTCTTCCTCGATGGAGGAACCCAGGGCGCTGTTGCCGATGTTGCCGTTGATCTTCACCAGGAAGTTGCGGCCGATGATCATCGGCTCCAGCTCGGTGTGGTTGATGTTGGCCGGGATGATCGCACGACCGCGGGCGATCTCCTCGCGAACGAACTCGGGGGTGATCTCTTTCGGGATATTGGCACCGAAGCTGTGCCCCGCGTGCTGTTGGCTGAGCAGGCCGGCGGCGCGGGCTTCCTGCAGTTTCATGTTCTCACGGATGGCGACGTATTCCATCTCGGCGGTGATGATGCCCTGACGCGCGTAGTGCATCTGCGAAACGTTGGCGCCAGCCTTGGCCCGGCGCGGGTTGCGCACGTGGGCGAAGCGCAGCTTGGCCAGCTCAGCGTCGTTCAGGCGCTGCTGGCCGAAGTTCGAGCTCAGGCCTTCGAGGCGCTCGGTATCGCCACGGGCGTCGATCCAGGCCGAGCGCACATCGCCCAGGCCCTTGCGCACGTCGATGATGACGTTAGGGTCGGTGTACGGGCCGGAAGTGTCATACACCAGCACCGGGGCGTTTTTTTCGCCGCCGAAGTCGGTGGGGGTGTCATGCAGGCTGATCTCGCGCATGGGCACACGGATGTCGGGGCGCGAACCTTCGACATAGACCTTGCGCGAATTGGGCAGCGGTTGCACGGACTGTTGGTCGACTTGGGCCGACTCGCTCAGACTGATCGTTTTTTCTTGTTTGCTCATCACAGGCTCTCCAGACAGCTTCCTAGCGGGCGGAATGTCGGGGTGAACCTGAAAGGCGCGGACGCACCCGTGTTGACGGGTGCAGTGCCGGACAAGGGGTGCCGTGGGCTGCAAGCAGCTGTGGCGATCCCGGACCTGGCACAAGAGGCTCCCGGGACATGAGAGCAATCTTGTTCCCTACGCAGGCGCTAACCTGATCAGGTTCAACGGGATCCGCAACTTTGCGATCTCAGCCTTTGCATCAAGGCACCCCGACAAGAACCTGCGCAGTCTAGACTGGAGTGGTTGGCAAAGCCAAGCGGGTAAATCCCTGGCGTGATAAATGGCACACGTGACGGATTGTTGAGGGCGGCGCGCGGCACTACACTGGCGTGCTCGGTACCCGACAGTACAGTAAATACATCTTGATCAAGGATTGCCCTATGCTGCGCAAACTCTCACTGGCGATTGCCGTGTCTTGTGCGTCCAACGGAGTGGCCTGGGCAGTAGATACGCCCACGACGGTGAAGACCGACCTGGTCAGCGTTTACCAGGAAGCGGTGGACAACAATGCCGACCTGGCCGCCGCCCGCGCCGACTACGGCGCCCGCCGCGAGGTGGTGCCCCAGGCCCGCGCCGGCTTGCTGCCCAACCTTTCGGCTGGCGCCGAGATGATGAATACCCGCACCAAGCTCGACGAGCCGTCGATCACCTCCAACCGTAGCGGCAATGCCTGGAGCGCCACCCTGGCGCAGCCGATCTTCCGCGCCGACCGCTGGTTCCAGCTGCAGGCTGCCGAAGCGGTCAACGAGCAGGCCGCGCTGGAACTGTCGGCCACCGAGCAGAACCTGATCCTGCAGAGCGCCGAGAACTACTTCGCGGTGTTGCGCGCCCAGGACAACCTGGCCTCGACCAAGGCCGAAGAGGCGGCCTTCAAGCGCCAGCTCGACCAGTCCAACGAACGCTTCGATGTCGGCCTTTCGGACAAGACCGATGTGCTCCAGTCCCAGGCCAGCTACGACACGGCCCGGGCCAACCGGATCATCGCCGAGCGCCAGGTGCAGGATGCCTTCGAGGCCCTGATCACCCTGACCAACCGCCAATACAGTGCGATCCAGGGCGTGGTCCACACCCTGCCCGTGCAGGTGCCGACGCCCAATGACGCCAAGGCCTGGGTCGAGACCGCCGGGCGGCAGAACCTCAACCTGCAGGCCACCAACCATGCCGTGGCGGCCGCCGAAGAGACCGTGCGCCAGCGCAAGGCCGGCCATGCGCCAACCCTGGATGCCGTGGCCAAGTACCAGAAGGGCGACAACGACAACCTCGGGTTCACCAACCCTTCGCAGAACGGCGTGCGCTACGGCGGCGACGTGGAGCAGACCAGCGTCGGCCTGCAACTGAACATTCCGATCTACAGCGGCGGGTTGACCAGCTCCCAGGTACGCGAGGCCTATGCGCGCCTGACCCAGAGCGAGCAGCAACGCGAAAGCCTGCGCCGACAAGTGGTGGAGAACACCCGTAACCTGCACCGCGCGGTGAACACCGACGTGGAACAGGTCCAGGCGCGCAAGCAGTCGATCATCTCCAACCAGAGCGCTCTGGAAGCCACCGAGATCGGCTACCAGGTCGGCACCCGCAACATCGTCGACGTGCTCGACGCGCAGCGCCAGCTGTACACCTCGGTGCGCGACTACAACAACAGCCGCTACGACTACATCCTCGACAACCTGCGTCTCAAGCAGGCGGCTGGCACCCTGAGCCCGCAAGACCTGCAGGACCTGGGACGGTACCTGAAGGCCGACTACAACCCGGACAAGGATTTCCTGCCACCGGACCTGGCGGCGGCGGCGGCGAAAAACTTCGAACGCCGGCCTTGAAGGCAACACACTACCTGTAGGGCGGGCTTCGTGGGGGCAAGCTCGCTCCCACAACAACCGCGCCTACAGGTTGATCATCAACTCAGAAGCCGCGCCAGCCCATCGAGCAACCGCTGCAACGCCCCCTGATTGGCCTGCATCACCGCCCTACCCGCCTCGCCCATGCGCCGCGCATCCTGCGGCAGCTCGACCAAGCGACGCACCGCCGCGGCCAGGCCCTCGGCATCGTCCACCTGCTGCAACGCCCCCGCCTCGCGCAGCATCGCGCTGATTTCGAGGAAGTTGAACACATGCGGCCCCATGAGCACCGGCAGCGCCAGCGCCGCCGGCTCCAACGGGTTGTGCCCGCCCGTGGGGACCAGGCTGCCACCGACGAAGGCGATATCGGCCAGGGCGTACAGGAACAGCAATTCACCCATGGTGTCGCCGAGCAACACCTGGGTCTGCGCCGTCACGGCATCTTCTGTCGAACGACGCACCGTGGAGAACTGGCCGCCGCACAGTTCATGTACCGCCGCGAACCGCTCGGGATGGCGCGGGACCAGTACCAACAGGGCATCGCTGTGCACGCTCAGCAGTTGCCGGTGGGCTTCGAGGATCAACCCATCCTCGCCATCGTGGGTACTGGCGGCGATCCATACCGGGCGCTGACTGGCCCCCCACTGCTCGCGCAACTGCCGGGCGCGAGGCATCAACTGGCCGTCGACCTTCAGGTCGAACTTGATTGAGCCGGTCACCTGCACGCACGCCTGGCGCGCACCGAGCGATCGGAAACGCTCGGCCTCGGTTTCGGTCTGTACCGCAATCAGGCTCATCTCCTCGAGCATCGGCCGGGTCAGACCAGCGAAGCGCGCATAGCCTCGGGCCGAGCGTTCGGACAGCCGCGCATTGGCCAACGCCACCGGAATACCGCGCCTGGCGCACTGATGGATATGGTTGGGCCACAGCTCGGTTTCCATGATGATGCCCAGGCGCGGACACACATGGTCGAGAAAACGCCCCGCCGCCCATGGCAGGTCGTACGGCAGGTAACAGTGCTGCACCCGTGGCTCGCCGTCGAACATCGCACGGATACGCTCGGAGCCGGTCGGGGTCATGCAGGTCAGCGTGATCGGCAGGTCCGGATACTGCTTGAGCAGCGCCCGGACCAATGGCGCGGCGGCGATGCTCTCGCCCACCGAAACCGCATGCACCCAGATACCGCCCTGGCGCATGGGTGGCAAGCCACAAGCGAAGCGCTCGGCGATACGCGCACGGTAGGCCGGCGCCTTGCGCCCGCGCAGGAACAGGCGCAGCGCGACCAGCGGCAGGCCCAGATGGAAAAGCAGGGTATAGAGGGTTCTGTTCATGGCGGCGGAGTTTACTAGGAACTGGATGAAAAGGCCTGTCAGCCAATGGCCCGCAGGTGCACGGCGAAGCGCTCGGCCAGCCACTGCGCCGCAGGGCCCAAGGGCTCGTCGCGGCGCCAGGCCAGCTCCGCCACCAGCGCCGGCGGGCGCCATTCGCTGTCCAGCTCGACCATCTGCGCCTGGTAAGTGGGGTACTGCACCACATGACGCGGCAGCCAGGCCCAGCCCAGGCCGCGCATCAGCAATTCGGCCATGGCATAGAAGCTGTCGGCACGCCAGACCTGTGGACTGATCGCCTCGCCGCCGGGGTAGCCGCTCTGCTGCGGCGTGATCAGCAGCTGGCGATGGCGGGCCAACTGCTGGCGGCTGACCTTGGCCAGGTTCGCCAAGGGATGGTCGATGGCGCATACCGTGACCATCTCGACGCTGCCCAGGGCCCTTCTCTCCAGCGAGGCGGGAATGCTTTCGTGGTGGAAGAACAACCCCAGGTCGGCGCGCCGCTCCACCAGCTTGCGCGCCACATCGCCCTGGGCACCGCTGGCCAGCTGCACCTCCAGGTAGGGATAGCGCGCCGCCAACTCGTCGAGGCTGTCGATCACCGGCTGATAGGGCATGGCTTCGTCCTGGGCCACCCGCAGCAGCGCTTCCTGGCCACGCATCAGCGCAAGTGCCCGACCGTCCAGACGCTCGCACTGGCGCAACAGCTCGCGGGCGTCCTCCAGCAGCGCGGTGCCGCTTTCGGTAAGGCGTGGCTGGCGGCCGCTGCTGCGCTCGAACAGCGTCACGCCCAGGTCCGTCTCGAGCAGGGCGATGGCGTTGCTCACCGCCGACTGCGCCTTGTGCTGCTCACGGGCCACTGCGGAAAACGAACGCAGCTCCGCCGCCCGCACGAAAAGACGCAACTGTTCCAGGTTCCAGTGCTCGGTCATCATTCAACCTATCTCCATATCAGATAGGTAATGACTTTACCGCATCCTTGGATCCTCTAGAATGCCCATCCAGTACCGGAGGACCCGCGCCATGAACGCCTACACCTATCTCGCCATCGCCATCTGTGCCGAAGTCATCGCCACTGCTTCCATGAAAGCGGTCAAGGGGCTGAGCACGCCTCTGCCGCTGCTGCTGATGGTGTGCGGCTACGGCGTGGCGTTCTGGATGCTCACCCTGGTGGTGCGCAGCATTCCGGTGGGGATTGCCTATGCAATCTGGTCGGGGCTGGGGATCGTCCTGATCAGCGTCGCCGCGCTGGTTATCTATGGACAGAAGCTGGATGTGCCGGCGATGCTGGGCATGGCCATGATCGTCGGCGGGGTGGTGGTGATCCAGGTGTTTTCCAATACCGCAGGGCACTGAGCCTGAGCCCATGGGGCCGCTGCGCGGCCCTATCGCCGGCAAGCCGGCTCCCACAGGGGTCAGCACGACGCCACAGCCTGTATACTGCGCACCTGTCCCAGTTTTCGAGGTGCCCGCATGCCATCCGCCATTACCACTGACGTGCTGATCGTCGGCGCCGGGGTCGCAGGCCTCTGGCTCAATGCCCGGCTGCGCCGCCTGGGCTACTCGACGGTACTGGTGGAACGCGCCAGCCTCGGTGGCGAGCAGACCATCAAGTCGCAGGGCATCATCCACGGCGGCACCAAGTACGCCCTGCACGGGGCGCTGACCGGCGCCTCCGAGGCCATCGCCGACATGCCGCGGCGCTGGCGCGAAGCGCTGGCCGGCAACGGCGAGCTGAACCTGAGCGCCACCCGCCTGCTGTCCGAGGCCCATTACCTCTGGTCCCCCGGCACCCTGGCCGGCAACCTCACCAGTTTCTTCGCCAGCAAGGCCGTGCGCGGCCGGGTCGACCAGGTCAAGGGCGAGCAGCTGCCGCCGGCCCTGCAGGATCGTGCGTTCAAGGGCAAGGTCTACCGCCTGGCCGAACTGGTCATCGACGTACCCAGCTTGCTGGCCAACCTCGCGCAACTGGCGGGTGACAGCTTGCTGGCCGGCGAGCGAATCGAACCACTGCGCGACGGTGAAGAGCTGGCCGGCCTGGTGGTCGATGGCCGCGAGATCCGCGCCCAGCGCATCGTCCTCAGCGCCGGCGCAGGCACCGCAGACCTGCTGCACGCTCTGGGGCTGGACCAACCAGCCATGCAACGCCGACCGCTGCACATGGTCCTGGCCAAGGGGCCCAACCTCAAGCCCCTGTATGCCCACTGCCTGGGCGGTGGCCCCAAGCCACGCATCACCGTGACCACCCATCCGGCCGCCGATGGCCAATGGGTATGGTACCTGGGTGGCGATATCGCCGAGGCCGACGGTGTTGCCCGTGAGCCCGCCGCACAAATCGCCGCGGCGCAGAAGGAAATCGCCAGCCTGTTGCCTTGGGTCGACCAAAGCCTGGTGCGCTGGGCCACCCTGCGCGTCGATCGCGCCGAGCCCGCGCAATCGGGCCTGGTACGCCCGGACAACGCCTTCCTTGCCGACCAGCAGCGCCTGCTGGTCGGCTGGCCGACCAAGCTGGCCCTGGCGCCGGACTTTGCCGATCGCGTGCTGGCCAGCTTCGAGCGCGACGGCGTGCGCGCGACGAGCCAGCCTGACCTTGCCGACCTGCCGCGCCCGCCGCTGGCGCTGCCAGCCTGGGAGCAACTGCTGCCATGAGCCTGCCGACCCTGCACGATCACCACCGTCCCTTGGGCAGCACCGGCCTGCGGGTATCGCCACTGGGCCTGGGCACGGTCAAGTTGGGCCGCGACCAAGGCGTCAAGTACCCCAATGGTTTCACCATTCCCGATGACCAGGCCGCGCATCTCCTGCTCGCGCAAGCCCGCGAGCTGGGCATCAACCTGATCGACACCGCCCCGGCCTATGGCCGCAGCGAGGAGCGGCTCGGCCCGTTGCTGCGCGGCCAGCGCGACCAATGGGTCATCGTCAGCAAGGTCGGTGAGGAGTTCGAGAACGGCCAGTCGCATTTCGATTTCAGCGCCGCCCACACCCGTCGCTCGGTGGAGCGCAGCCTCAAGCGCCTGGAAACCGACCGTATCGAGCTGGTACTGGTGCATTCCGATGGCAACGACCTGGCGATTCTCGAGCAGGAGGGGGTGTACGAAACCCTCGCCGCGCTCAAGCGCGAAGGCAAGATCCTCGGCTACGGATTCTCCGGCAAGACTGCCGCGGGAGGCCTGAAGGCCTTGGAACAAGGTGATTGCGCCATGGTCACCTACAACCTCAACGAGCAGGCGGAGCGGCCCGTGCTCGACTACGCTGCCGAACACGGCAAGGCCATCCTGGTGAAAAAGGCCCTGGCCAGCGGCCATATCTGCCTGGCGCCGGGGGTCGACCCGGTGCAAGCCAGTTTCGAGTTGCTGTTCGCCCACCCCGGCGTGTGCAGTGCCATCGTCGGCACCATCAACCCGGTACACCTGGCCCACAACGTGGCCACCGTCGCCCGCATCCTGGGCCGGCCCTGAGCCGCCCAGACGGGGGCCCAACGCAAGGAGGAGCCTCGTGCCGCGTACGCTGATCCGCAAGAATCCGAGCAACTTCAAGACCCTGCCGCTGCACGTCGAAGCCACGCCCGATGGCCTGACCTACCAGAGCATCGGCATGCCGCTGAACTTCGCCCAGACCCTGCAGCGGCGCAAGGCCATCCAGGTCGCCAACCCCGAACACTTCGTGGCGGAGCTGGCCAACCTTGGCGTGTCAGTGCGCCTCACCCTGAACTGGCAAGGCCGCGACTACTGGGTGCTGGTGCGCCAACGCCGACAGGACCGTGGCGATGTGGTGCTCAAGCTGATTTCCGGCTATGTCCCGGCCCACGAGCTGAACCTGCCGCTGCACACGGCGATCCAGGAAGTGGCCGAGGAGTGCCTGCTGGAAACCCCCGAGGGCTGGCTTGGCGGGCGCTTCAACGACACCTGGCTGCCGGCGCCTTATGCCGCCGCCCTGCACTATCGCGAGGCGCTGCCGTTCGTGCTCTCGCCCGAGTCCGGTGCCGCCCGCCCGGTGCACTGCGCCAGGCTGACGCTAATGGAGCGGCCACGGGCCTACGTGCACCTGCCTACCGCATCGTTACAGCTGATCTACGACCTGCGACTGCAAGTGCCCAGGGAGGCCAAGTCACTGAGCCTGTTCCATGTCGACGAGCGGCTCGAAGGCGACCAACTGGTGGCTCGGCTTGACCGCAAGCGCCCAGACCTTTACCTGATGCCGTTGAAAGATGGCTGCCCCGTGGCCGAGCTGTTCACCCTTAGAAAGGACGAGTTGCTGCCGGCAAGCACGCGCGGCCTATGGTTGGCCGAGAGCTTTGCGCAGCAGGAGGGCTGGGTGGTGCGCGAAGAGCGGGTCCGCTGGAAGGATTGGTTGAAGCAACAAGGCCTGGCCGAGCACAAGCGCGAACCGGCCTCGCACTTTGAGCGCTTCAGTAACAAGGCTCGGGCGTTGTTGGAGCGGGCCCGGGACACACTGCACAAATGAACACGGGACAAGCCCACCTATCATGGCAGCGGGCTTGTCCCGCGCAAGCACTGTCTCAGTGCTTGCGGATCTTCTCGACGATCGCCGTGGTCGAGCTGTTCTCCACCAGGCCGAGCACCTTCACCGTGCCACCATAGGTCTTGACGATGTCGGCGCCGACAACCTGGTCGATACCGTAGTCGCCGCCCTTGACCAGCACATCTGGCTTGACCTGGCGCAACAGGTTCTCGGGAGTATCCTCGGGGAAGCTGATAACCCAGTCCACCGCACCGAGCCCGGCGAGTACGGCCATGCGTCGATCGACGCTGTTGATCGGACGACCCGGGCCTTTCAGGCGGCTGACCGAGGCATCGTCGTTGATGGCGACGATCAGGCGATCACCCTGGGCACGCGCCTGCTCCAGATAGGTCACGTGGCCCGCGTGCAGGATATCGAAACAGCCATTGGTGAAGACGATTTTCTCGTTGTGCGCCCGGGCGTCGTCGATGGCCAGCAGCAACTGCTCCAAGCCCAACACACCGCGCTCGGAGCCTTCCTCGCGTTGGATCGCCCGGCGCAGTTCGGGTGCGCTGATCGCGGCGGTGCCCAGCTTGCCGACCACGATGCCGGCAGCCAGGTTGGCCAGGGCGACCGCGTGCGGCAGGTCTTCGCCCGCGGCAATGGCCGCGGCGAGAGTGGAAATCACCGTATCGCCGGCACCGGTGACATCGAACACCTCACGGGCTCGGGCCGGCAGGTGCAGCGCCGGATGGCCGATGCGCAGCAAGGTCATGCCGTGCTCGCCACGGGTCACCAGCAGCGCGCCCAGGTCCAGCTCTTCGAGCAGCTTCAGCCCCTTGGCAACAAGCTCGGCTTCGTCGGCGCAACGGCCGACGATGGTCTCGAACTCGCTGAGGTTCGGGGTGATCAGGCTGGCACCGCGGTAGATCGAGAAATCCTTGCCCTTTGGGTCGGCCAGCACCGGGATGCCCTTGCTGCGCGCAGCCTGGATCAACGACTGGTGATTCTTCAGCGCGCCCTTGCCGTAGTCGGACAGCACAAGCACCTTGACCCCTTCGAGCAAGGCATCCACTTCCGCCCCCAGCGATAGCGGGTCGGTGGCGAAGGGCTCTTCGAAATCGATGCGCAGCAACTGCTGGTGGCGGCTCATGACACGCAGCTTGACGATGGTCGGCTGATGGGCGATGCGCTGGAAGATCGAGCGCACGCCGGCGGCCTGCAGGCTGTTGGACAGGCTGTCGGCAGCCTCATCCTGGCCAGTAACACCGACCAACGCGGCCGGGGCCCCGAGCGCGGCGATGTTCAAAGCCACGTTGGCGGCGCCGCCGGGACGGTCCTCGATCTGATCGACCTTGACCACTGGCACCGGCGCTTCAGGCGAGATACGCGAAGTACCGCCATGCCAGTAGCGGTCGAGCATGACATCGCCGACCACCAATACCGGGGCTTGATCGAAACGCGGCATGGACAACTTCATGGGCAACCCATCATTGGAAAAGTGAACAGGGGCAGGATATTAGCACAGGGTTGCGCAGGGCTTTACGGCCAACCGCGGCAATGCTGTATCGATTGACTGGCGGGGCCGCGCGGGCCCCACCCTACGGCCGATCAGGTGATATCGGCCTTTTCCGCTTCGTCCAGGCCCATGGCGTGCAGGCGGGCATAATGGCCATTGGCCTGGAGCAGTTCGGCGTGGGTGCCACGCTCCACCAGACGGCCTTGATCCATTACCAGAATCAGGTCGGCTTTCTCGATGGTCGACAGGCGGTGGGCGATCACCAGGGTGGTGCGACCTTCCATCACGTGGTCCAGCGCCGCCTGGATGTGACGCTCGGACTCGGTATCCAGGGCCGAGGTCGCCTCGTCGAGAATCAGCAGTGGCGCGTTTTTCAGCAACGCCCGCGCAATCGCCAGACGCTGGCGCTGGCCTCCGGAGAGCAGCACGCCGTTCTCGCCGACCTCGGTATCAAAGCCCTTGGGCAACTGGTCGACGAACTCCTTGGCGTAGGCATCGGCGGCGGCGGCCTCGATATCCGCCCGGGGGGCGCCGGCCAGGTCACCGTAGGCGATGTTGTTGGCCACCGTGTCGTTGAACAGGGTGACGTGCTGGGTCACCTGGGACACATGGCGACGCAGGTTGCGCAGGCGGTACTGTTCGATTTCCACGCCGTCGAGCAGGATCTGCCCTTCCGTGTGGTGATAGAACCGCGGAATCAGCGCCGCCAGCGTCGACTTGCCGCTGCCGGACCGCCCGACCAGGGCGATCATCTGCCCAGGCTCGGCGGTGAAGCTGATGTCGCTGAGCACCTGACGCTCGGTGCCGGGGTAGGTGAAGCTGAGGTTGCGCACTTCGAGGCGCCCGTCGACCCGCTCCTTCTCGACGGTGCCGGCATCGACCTCCGGCTTCTCGTCCAACTGCTCGAAGATGCTTTCGGCACCGGCAAGGCCCTTCTGAATGGTCGAGCTGACTTCCGAGAGCTGGCGAATTGGCTTGGGCAGCAACCCAGCCGCCGTGATGTAGGCCACCAGATCACCGGCCGACGCCTCGCCGCGCAGGAACAGCACCAGGAACATCAGCGTGGCCATGGCGGTGTAGATCACCAGTTGCAGCAACGGCGTGTACAGCGCGCCGGTCTTGGTCATGCGCAGCTGCTTGTCGGTGTTGCTCTGGCTGGCGGCGTTGAAGCGACGCTCTTCGTAGCTTTCGCCACCGAAGCTGCGCACCACGCGATAGCCCTGGATGGTCTCGGAGGCCACATGCGTGACATCGCCCATGGCCACCTGGATCTTCTTGCTCTGCTTGCGGAATTTCTTGCTGGCGGTGCTCACCATTACCGCGATCAGCGGCAGGATCGCCACCATCACCAAGGTCAGTTTCCAGTTCATCCACAGCAAGTAGGCGAACAGGAACACCACTGTCAGGCCTTCACGGATGACCACCTTGATGGCATCGGTGGCCGCGCCGGTAACCATGGTCACGTTGAAGGTGATGCGCGAAATCAGATGCCCGGAGTTGTGGTTGTCGAAGTAGCGGTTGGGCAGCACCAGCAGCTTGTTGAACAACTCGACCCGTAGGTCGTGAACCAGACACAACGACACCTTGGACAGGTAGTAGTTGCCCAGGAACGAGCCCAGGCCCTGCCAGGCGGCGATCAGGATGATCAGCAGCGGCACCGCCTGCAGCAACTGCAAGTCGCGCAGGTAAGGCACGCTGGGGAACAACACGGCCTGGGGGTTGCTCAGGCCGTCGACGAAATACTTGAGGATCCCGGCCAGCATCGGTTGGGTCGATGCGAAGATCACGAAACCGACGATGCTCAGCAGGAAGATGCCAATATAAGGTTTGACGTAGCCCAGCAGGCGCAGGTAGATCTTCAGGCTCGCAGGCGAAGACGATTCGGGAACTGTCATGAGAATCCGTCGGGTCAAAAAGAGTCGGGATTATAACACACGCGGTGTCTCGCACCGCGCGCTGCAGGTAAGATAGGCGGCTGTCCCGAACCCATGGCCCTGGAGGCTAGATGCACGCACTTGACCACGCCCGCTACCTTGCCCTGCGCGAGGGCGCTCATGTCCTCGAAGCCGACGGCACTGGCGACAAGGTCCTGCGCCTGCGCGACGGCACGATGCTCAAGCTGTTCCGGCGCAAGCGCCTGATCACCTCCGCGGCCTGGTATCCCTATGCCCGACGCTTCGCCGACAACTGCGAGGCCCTGGCCGCGCGCGGCATCCCCTGCCCACAGGTCAAGGCGGTGTATCGTATCGCCGAGATCGCCCGCGATGCCGTGCATTACGACCCGCTCCCAGGGCTTACGCTGCGTCAGCTACTGGACCAGCCCGGCGAGCATCCCGAGCTGCGCGACCAGCTCGGGCAGTTCATCGCGACGCTGCACGAGTCAGGCGTGTACTTCCGCTCCGCGCATCTGGGCAACGTGGTACTGACGCCCGAAGGCAAGCTGGGGTTGATCGATGTCGCCGACCTGCGCATTTACCGCAAGCCACTTCGCCGATCACAACGTCAGCGCAACTTCCGCCACATGCTGCGGTATCGGCAAGATCGGGAATGGTTGCTGGGTGACCGTGACAACGTGTTCATCGAGGCCTACCTGGCCAGCCAGCAGGTCTGTCGTCGCCAGGACCTGGCCAGCGCACTGGCCTGAACGAAGATGGCCGCCCGGAGGCGGCCATCGTCAGCGCAAACGTCGCTGCTGCAACCCACGGCCAAGCACCATGGCTGCCGGCAGCAGGACCAGCGGCCATAGCTCGTCGGGGTTACCAATCAGCTTGCTGCCGTCGAAGTTGAGCATGACCAGGGCACAGGCCAGGTACATGCCCCAAGGATCACGAAGGCGCAAGGCCTGTACCAGGGTCATCGCCACAATGACCAGGAACAGGACCAGCGAGACACCACCGGTATAGAGGCCCAGCGCAACAAAGATATTGTGAGGATGCTGGATCGGCATGAAGCCGCTCAGCAGCTTGTCGGTATGGAACTCGACACCGCAGCCAATCATCCAGCCACAGTTCTGCCACTCGCCGACCATCACGTGGAACAACTCGCCGCGATAGGAGTCACCGCGCTCGAAAAGCGAATGGAACCAGGCCATGTCCTTCACCAACCAGAGGGCGATGCCTCCGAGTACCGCGAACACCAACAGCCAGCTCCCGGCCACGCGCGGGAAGCGCCACAATGCCCAGCACGCCCAGGCGGCAAACAGGAAGGCAGCGCCGACCATAGCGGTACGCGTCTGCAGGACAAAGGTGATCGCCACCACCGACAGCGCGACGGCGGCAAACGCTTCGATCCAGCGGCGACGGTGCAACCATCCCGGCATTGCCAGTGCCAACGCACAGAGCAGCCATATACTGGTGTAGATCACGTTCTGCATGCGCGCGGGCATCAGACTCACCCGCTCACCCAAGGCATGTACGCCGGTCAGGTAAGCGAAAGCCGAATAGCCGAAGATGTACAGGCAGATGATCCAGAACAGCGCACGAGCAAACACTTCGGAGCGGAAGAAACCCTGATTCGTCAGCCCTGCCACAGCGAACACAAAGAGCGCGACATAAGCGATGTGCTTGTAGAACTGCCCATCGCCAGCAATCGCTGCGGGCACCAGGAACCAAAGCAGGAACAGCAGCCACGCCAATCCAAGCTTGTCGTTGAACAACCCCGCACCGCGCTCCTTGACCAGGAACACCAAGCCAGGCAACGCGATGAAAGCGTAGAAAATGTTGTTCGTCCATTTCGATGACGCCATCAGCACGAAGCTGGCGAGGAACACGATCAACGCGGCACTGAAATAGCGCTGACTCGTGCGGTTATCGCTGTCAATCCCTTCAAACATCCTTCAACACCCATCCAAGCAATAGTCCAATAAACAACACGCCCAGCAGACGAATGCGATCCATGCGCTTGCGTCGAGCCTTCTTGATCTTCTCTTCCGGCATTTCCACATGCTCGCCGAACCCTGTGTGCAGCACCGCGTCGTTCTCGAGGATCAGCGCGTAGCGGTCACGTTCGGCGTACAGCCGCGACAGGCTCTTCTCGCCCGAATGCGCGGCGTACGGCGCATGCGCCTGGTAGTCGGCGAGCCTGCGCAGGCCAGGGTTGAAAGAGAACCCCTGCCATTCCGCCTTGTGCGAACCCAGCTTGTGGAAGGGGATACCCTGCAGCACCTGGCGCGCTTCAAGGAACACATAGGGGCTGTGCACCTGCAAGTCATGGTTGAAGCTGCGCAGCCAGACCTGCAAGGCTTGCGGGTCGGCTTCGAGCAAGGCCTGGGACTCCTCGACGAAACCCGGGCGATAGAACGCCCAGTCATCCTCGCAATGGAACACCCAGAACGTCTTGACCTGCGAGTAGGCGGCATCCACCGAACGCAACTGCCCGAGCTTGGGGTTGTTGACGATGAAGGTGGTGTGCTCGCGCCAGTGCTCGGGAATGCAACCCCGTACCGCCTCGTCACCGGAGTCCTCGGTGATGAACACTTCGCGGATAGGCGCCGTGTTGTAGAGATCAAAACTCTCGAGCGTGCGCTTGAGCAGTTCAAAACGACCACAGCTGGTCACCACCAGTGTGATCTCGCTGTTTTCACTGAAGATCATGGCTTCCTCGATGTGTTCAGGGCTTAACGCGACCAACCAATGGCATGCAGCAAACGCTCCACCAGGCCGGGTTTGCTGGCCGGGCGTAACGGCGCGCGCATGGCCTCGGTGATCGCCTGCCCAAGCGCGTGAAAGGTATAACGCTGCTCGGCCAGCTGCTGGCCGTTGTGTGAGATGCGCTCGGCCAGGGCGAGGTCGCCACGCAGCCGGGCGAGCTTCTCGCGTAGTTGTTCAAGGTCGCGATAGAGCACGATGTTGTGCATGTCTTCGAAGCCCAGTGCCTGGTTCTCCTCCTCGCCCTGGTCATAGGCGAACAGGACACAACCACAGGCCATGGCTTCGAAGTTCTTGATCATGTACTCGCCCATGCCGACGTCGGCACTGACGAAGAAGCGAATGCGACTGAGAGTCTGGCTGTATTCCTCGCCCGACTTGGTGCGGGTGATCAACAGGTTCTCTACCGCCGCGATCGACTCGAGCATCTGCTTGCGCCCGGAGTAAGCCACGCTGCGCAGGCTGCCGACGAACGCCAGTTCGATGTCGCGCTCGCGGTTCTCGTTGCGCAACAGTGCCTGGTCGTAGCCCTTGGGCACGAATACCGCATCGAAACCTTCATCACGCAGCCGGCGGGTAACCACCGCGCCTGAAGTGATGACCCGTGCCCACGGCAACTGGCTGTAGTACTCGCTGAACTTGCCGGTGTACTTGCACGGTATGTAGTTCTGGTAGGCATCGTGCTCGAGGATCACCAGGTTCGGGAGCGTGCGGATGAAACGTGCCTGGCGGATTTCTTTCTTGAACCGCAGGAAGAACAGGATGCGGTCGTACTGATCGACTTGCACATGTTCGCGGAAATAGCTACGCAAGTCGGCCTGCTGGTCACCGGTAAGCCAGCGGATATCGCACTCGCAGTCGGCCGCGATACCTTCGTAAAGACGGTCCAGGATGGCGCGTTGCTCTTTCTGGACCAGGAACAGGACTTTCACCGTGGCTCTCTCTTGTCGATCACTGTACCGACCCACAGCAGTTCGTGGCGCCGTACGGCCTTGCGGAAGAATTCATTGTCACCGAATGCCGGCCAGCGCCGGGCGGCCAAGCAGCGCTGCAGGAAGCGACGAACCCTGCGTTTGAATGGAGCCGCAGGCTGCAGGTCGTGCATCATACCCAAAGCGATGGCCTTTTGCCTCTGCTGCTGCTCGCCAACCCCAAGCACCCAGGGGCGCATGGGCAGGCCCGCATCGAAGAACGGTGGCAAAGGCACCCCGGTACCGGCATCGCCCATCGGCCAGCGATCATTGTCGTGCAGGTGATTGGCGTACAACAGCAAGTTTTGCGGTTGCCAACTCGCCCCTTGCAACGCTTGCTGCAGGGCGTCATGGGCGCACACGTGGTCCGGGTGGGGGTCGAGTGTCGGGTGCGGCATCACGATGGTTGCCGGGCGCGCACGCTCGATGAGCTCGCGCAGATCCTGGACCAGGTTGCTCCAGGTCGGCCGGCCATCGGCATCGCTGCACAGCGCGACTTCATTGAAACGGCGGAATGGCCGGGTGTCGGCCAGGTCGGCCTCGCGCGATGCGACAGGTGTCTCGGGCTCGGCCTGCATGGCCGGCAGCTGCATGCAGAAATAACCCAACTGCACGCACTGCTGGGAAGGCACCCCGGCCCAGCGGGGCACGGCGATGCTGTCCCAACTGCGCAACTCGCCCTTGAGGCGGGCCGCCTCTACCAGGTCGAGGCCGAAGGTTTCGCGGTAATACGCGTTCTCGATCTCACCTGCGGTCAGGGTCACGATCCAGCTGCTTTTAGCCTGGGCATAAGCAGCGAACGCCGCAAGCTCGGCATCGTCGGCATGAGGTGCGATGACCATCAGCGAGCCGGCCAGGTAGTCGTCGTGACGGAACACCAGCAACTCCATCTCCGGCGCCACGCGGCAGTGCCGGCCACTCAGGCGCAGCCGCCCGGCGCCCAGCGCCTCGGCCTGCCCCCCCAGGTTCAGGTAGCGCACACCGCGAACACCACGCTCGAAGGCCTGGCAATCGGCGACGCCACCTTCGATGCGTACCGCAGGGTCGAGCAGACGCCCCAACCAACCGGCGCGCAGATTCACCCGCAGCAACAGGGTCTCGTTACCGTCCAGTTGGCAATCTTTCGGCAACGCAAGCACCCCGCCAAGGCCGTGCAGTGCATGACGCTCGCTGGCCTGCAAGTCGTACTGGTAGTCGCTGCCGGGCACGTAGAACAGGTGGTCGGAGAACCAGGCCTCATGGGCCACCCACAACAACACCGCGAGGACAGGCGGCAACCACCATGCCCACAGCGCCGTGAGCAACAGCGCGACAAGCAACACCAGCAGGATCACCCGCTTGCGCTTGCGATGGCGTTTGAGCAGTTGCTGCTTGTTGGCGCTCATGTTCAGACCTGGAAGACGTTGACGGGGTTGCACCAACGATCCTTGTACTCTCGATCGGCCCGGCCGAAGGAGAACCGCAGCGCCTTGCCGCGGGCATTGGCATCCTCCCAGGCAGCCTGGGTATTAAGGAAGCTCAGTACGCTACCAGGGCTGAAGGCCTTGGTCTGCGGGTCGACACCGCCGTTTACATATTCGACGCTGATCCACTGTGGCGCCTCGACGCGATACACCAGCTGGATCGCGATCGGCGCGCCCTCCAGGAACAGCACGGAGCCAATCAACAGTTCGCGCAGGCGCTCGACCACTTCGGCCATGCGGGCCGCGCCGGTAGCCGGGAACCCCCAGCGACGCTGGAACAAGTCACAGTACATCGCCGCGATCTCGGCTGCAGTGAAATCGCCA
This sequence comes from Pseudomonas soli, assembly GCF_900110655.1. Taxonomy (GTDB): domain Bacteria; phylum Pseudomonadota; class Gammaproteobacteria; order Pseudomonadales; family Pseudomonadaceae; genus Aquipseudomonas; species Aquipseudomonas soli. The sequence goes on along the minus strand of NZ_FOEQ01000014.1, from coordinate 92,015 downwards.
ATCGGTCGCACCTGGCCGCCGGCCTCTTCCAGCAGGCGCAGCTCACGGCGCTGGTTATAGCGAAACTTCTTCGACAGGTCCTCGTGCGGGCGAGACATGGCCAATTGCTCGGGCTGCGCCTTGAGACCGCTGAAACGGCCCTGGTTCAACTCGGACAGGTAACGCCCGGCATGGCGCAGCGGCGCGGCGCAGTCATCGGCGGCCGGCAGGATGATCTCGGCGTTGCCCAGGTCGAACAGGCCTTTCTTGCCATGCCGCTTGAGCACGTCCTTGGACAGCGCCAAGTGGCGCCCCCATACCGGCAACGCGGCCTTGAGCTCACCATCCTGTGGAAAACCCAGATAACGCACCGGGATCTGGGCCAGGTCGGCCAGTTGCTCGATCACCAGAGGATGGGTCGCCACACTGCCGCCAAACCGCTGCCAGGTATCGCCGTAGGCGGCCGCGTCGATGACTTGCCAACCGCGTTCGCGCCAGCCTTGGATAAAGTTGAGCATCAGGCCTCCGCGACCAGCGCACGCACCTGCGGCAACTGCCAGAAGGCACCGCGCACTGCCTGGTCGCTGAAACGCTGCTGCAGGCGCTGCAGCATGTGCAAAGCACAGGCCTCGCGCTGCCCGGCGTCCAACCCGGCCATGTGTTTCAGGCCCTGGGCCAGCTGCGCGGCATCGCCCAGCGGGAACAGCACGCCCACACCCTCAACCACTTCCCGGGCGCCGCCACAGGCAGTGGCCAGGAGCGGCACGCCTGCCACCATGGCCTCCAGCAGGACCATGCCGAACGGCTCATGGTCGGAGCTCAGTGCAAATACATCGAAGGCGCGGAAGTAACGGCGGGCGTCCGGCACCTGGCCGAGAAAGTCCACCTGCCCGGCAATGCCCAGCTCAGCGGCCAATGCCCTGAGCTGCGCCTCGAGGCGGCCCTTGCCCAGGATTGCCAGCCGCGCGCCAGCCGGCAGGCCAGGCAAGGCTTCGGCGAAGCCGCGCAACAGCGTGGCCTGGTCCTTGTCCGGGTGCAGGCGACCGACATTGCCCACCACCCAGGCATGCTCATCCAGGCCCAAGGCACAACGCGCCTCGTCACGCGGCACCAAGCTGGCCTGCAATGTCTCGACATCGATGCGGTTGTACAGGGTCTGGATACGCTCGGCCGGCCAACGCCCCAAGCAGCGTCGCATGTCGTCGCGCACCGCATCCGAGACACCGAGCAGGCTCAGGCGTTTACGGAACAGGTTGGCGAACAGGCGACGCCCCTTGCGCTGGTAGTCGCCAAACGCGTGGTGCACGCCGATCACCGGCAGGCCGGTGCCCAGCAGCGCGACATAGATCGGCTTGAAGCGGTGGGCGATGCAGAACGCGAAATTGCGCTGCGCGGCGATCTTGCGCAGCGCGGCGATGGCACCCAGTTTCAGGCCACGCACGGCCTTTGAACTGAATTCCAGGAACAATACCTCGTCCGAGGCGCAGCCAGCCGCGACCTGCGCGTCAGCTGCCCCGGTGAGGAACACGGTGGTGACCTTGTAGCCGCTGCCCTGGAACAGGCTGGCGTATTGACGGGCGCAGTCGAGGAACGGCCCGTCATAGCCATGGCAGAACTGCAGGATCCGCGGTTCAGAGCGGCTGGTCATACGGCGCGGCGCCTTCCTTGACCACCAGGATGTCTTCCATGATCAGGTACTGCAGGTCCGAGCCGAAGAACATGTTCAGGGCGTCGGTCGGCGAGCAGATCATCGGTTCGCCACGGCGGTTGAGCGAGGTGTTCAGCGACACGCCGTTGCCGGTCAGGTCTTCCAGCGCCTTCATCATGTCGTAGTAGCGCGGATTGTACTCGCGCTTGAGCACCTGGGCACGCGAGGTACCGTCCTCGTGGACCACTTCCGGCACGCGGGTCTTCCACTCTTCAGCCACTTCGAAGGTGAAGGTCATGAACGGGGCCGGATGGTCGATCTTGATCATCTGCGGCGCGACGGTGTCGAGCATCGATGGGCAGAAAGGCCTCCAGCGCTCGCGGAACTTGATCTGGTGGTTGATGCGGTCGGCCACGCCCGGCACGCTCGGGCAACCGATGATCGAGCGACCACCCAGTGCGCGCGGGCCAAACTCCATGCGACCCTGGAACCAGGCAACCGGGTTGCCGTCGACCATGATCTTGGCAATCTGCTCGGGCATGTTCTCGAGCTTGCGCCATACCGGTTTGCTCGGGTGACGGGCGCAGGCGGCGATCACGTCTTCGTTGGAGTACGCAGGGCCGAGATAGACGTGCTCCATCTTCTCGACCGGCACGCCACGGGCGTGGGACACATAGGCAGCTGCACCTACCGCAGTACCGGCGTCGCCGGACGCTGGCTGGACGAACAACTCTTTCACGTCATCGCGGGCGATGATCTTCTGGTTCAGTTTGACGTTCAGCGCACAGCCGCCGGCGAAGGCCAGCTTGCCGGTCTCTTTCAGGGTATCGCCCAGGTAGTGGTCGATCATCTGCAGGGCGAGTTTCTCGAACAATGCCTGCATGCTCGCCGCGTAGTGGATATACGGCTCGTCGGCGATATCGCCTTCGCGTTTCGGACCCAACCACTCGATCAGCTTGGGCGAGAAGTAGAAGCCCTTGCCCTTCTCTTTATAGCGGCGCAGGCCAATGACGTTGGCGTACTCGGTGTTGATCACCAGCTCGCCGTTTTCGAAGCTGGCCAGGCGCGAGAAGTCATATTTGCTGGCATCGCCATACGGCGCCATGCCCATGACCTTGAACTCGCCATCGAGCATCTCGAAGCCGAGGAACTCGGTGATCGCGCCATACAGGCCACCCAGGGAATCCGGGTCGAAGAATTCCTTGATCTTGTGGATCTTGCCGTTTTCGCCATAGCCGAAGAAGGTAGTGGCGTACTCGCCCTTGCCGTCGATGCCGAGGATCGCGGTCTTCTCTTTGAAGCCCGAGCAGTGGTAGGCGCTGGAGGCGTGGGCCAGGTGGTGCTCGACCGGTTCGATCTTGATCTTCTTCGGATCGAAGCCCAACTGCTCCAGGCACCAGACGATCTTCTTGCGATAGCGCTTGTAACGGCGGTTGCCCATCAGCAGCGCGTCGAGGGCGCGGTCCGGGGCGTACCAGTAGCGCTTGGCGTAGTGCCAGCGAGCCTTGCCGAACAGGCTGATCGGGGCGAAAGGAATGGCCACCACGTCGACGTCCGACGGCTTGATGCCGGCCTGCTCCAGGCAGAACTTCGCCGACTCGTAGGGCATGCGGTTCTTCGCATGCTTGTCACGCACGAAGCGCTCTTCTTCGGCGGCGGCAATCAGCTTGCCGTCGATGTACAGGGCCGCGGAAGGGTCATGGCTAAGGGCGCCGGACAGGCCAAGAATCGTCAGTGCCAAGGGGTTAGCCTCTCAAATCGGTATGAAGTGCGCCACCGGCCATTCAGGCGGATGGCGGCTAAAGGGCGGGATTATAACGCAAAGATCGCCTGACGCGATGCATGGACGTGGCAGCGCGCTTGCCCCGCGATGGCGCTGGATTTGCTGACGCCATCGCCGGGCAAGTCAGGCCGCCGCATCGCCGCTCCCACGGTGCTTGCGACGCCTGTTTATTCGGCGATCAGCCAGTCCATGCGGAAGCTGCCGGCGGTCTGCGCCAGTTCCTTGGCCAACCACGGCAGCAGCTCCTTGAGCTCATCTTCCAGGCCCCACGGTGGGTTGGCGATGGCCAGGCCCGAGCCGTTCAGGCCCTGCGGGCTGTCCTGGTGATGCACATACAGTTCCACGCGCAGCAGCTTGGGCGCACCGGTGCTGGTGAGGTCCTGGTAGAAGCGGGTCAGCGAGCGCTGGTCCTTGATCGGGTACCAGATGGCCGCGACGGTCTGGCGCATGCGACCGATCGCCTCCTTCATCGCCACGGTGCAGCGCTTGAGCTCGTCGGCCTGCTCGAACGGCGGGTCGATCAACATGATCGCGCGTTTTTCCTGCACCGGCAGCAGGGCCCGCGGGATGTGCCAGCCCTCGCCCAGGTGCACGGTGACTCGCGGGTCCTTTTTCATGTTCTCTTTGAGCAGCACGCCGTCTTCAGGATGCTTTTCGTTGAGCTGCGCACGGTCCTGTTCACGCATCAAACGCCGGGCCAGTTCGGGGGAGCCCGGGTAGTAGCGCAGCTCGCCGTTCTTGTTCAGGCGCTTGATAACGCCCAGATAGTCAGCGGTAACGGCGGGCAGGTCATCGCGATTCCACAGGCGGGCGACGCCCTCGAGGTACTCACCGGTACGGCTTGCCTGGTCGCCCTGCAGGTCGTACAGGCCAAGCCCTGCGTGGGTATCGATATAGGCGAACGGCTGCTCCTTGCGCGACATCAGGGCGATGAGGCGAGTGAGCACGATGTGCTTGAGGACGTCGGCGTGGTTGCCGGCGTGGAAGGCGTGGCGATAGTTCATGGCAGCTCCTGCGAAGGCGACAAGTTTACCTTGCCTTGACCGCCGCAAAAAGCATCGCGGGACAAGCCCTCTCCCACGCCACTTGAAGAGGCTGCGTAGGAGCGGGCTTGTCCCGCGACAGGGACAACGCCGAATCAGCAGGTATTACTTGTCGGCGTGATACTGCGCATCAGCGGTTTCAAAACGCGAAACCATGCTGTTCGTCGGGCTGCCAAGCTTGCTCACCAGGAAGATGGCGATGCTGGCGAACAGGAAGCCCGGGATGATCTCATACAGGCCGGTATCCAGCTGTTTCCAGACGATCACGGTCAGCGCACCGACCACGATGCCCGCCAACGCGCCATTGCGGGTCATGCCTTTCCACAGCACCGAAAGCAGCACGACAGGGCCGAAGGCGGCACCGAAGCCGGCCCAGGCGTAGGCCACCAGACCCAGCACGCGGTTTTCGGGGTTCGCGGCCATGGCGATGGCGATCAACGCGACGGCCAGCACCATCATGCGACCGACCCATACCAGCTCCTTCTGCGAAGCGTTCTTGCGCAGGAAGGCCTTGTAGAAGTCTTCGGTCAGGGCGCTGGAGCACACCAGCAGTTGGCAGCTCAGGGTGCTCATCACCGCCGCCAGGATGGCCGAAAGCAGCACACCGGCGACCCATGGGTTGAACAGGATCTTGGCCAGCTCGATGAAGACGCGCTCGTGGTTTTCGGTGACCGGACCGGCCAGGTCAGGGTGCGCCGAGAAGTAGGCGATACCGAAGAAGCCCACGGCGCAGGTACCGGCCAGGCAGAGGATCATCCAGGTCATGGAGATGCGACGGGCGTTGGCAATCGACTTCACCGAGTCGGCAGCCATGAACCGCGCCAGGATGTGCGGCTGGCCGAAGTAGCCCAGGCCCCAGCCCATCAGCGAGATGATGCCGATGAAGGTGGCGCCCTTGAACATGTCGAAGTGCGCCGGGTTCACCGCGTCGATGGCAGCGAAGGTCTGGTCGAAGCCGCCGGTGGAGATCAACACGATCACCGGAGTCAGAATCAGCGCGAAGATCATCAGCGAGGCCTGCACGGTGTCGGTCCAGCTCACCGCCAGGAAGCCACCGACGAAGGTGTAGGCGATGGTGGCTGCGGCACCGGCCCACAGGGCGGTCTCATAGGACATGCCGAAGGTGCTTTCGAACAGACGGGCGCCGGCGACAATGCCGGAGGCGCAGTAGATGGTGAAGAAAACCAGGATGACGATCGCCGAGATGATCCGCAGCAGGCCGGTTTGATCTTCGAAACGGCTGGCGAAGTAGTCCGGCAGTGTCAGGGCATCGCCGTTGTGTTCGGTCTGCACACGCAGCCGGCCAGCGACGAACAACCAGTTCAGGTAGGCGCCAACGGTCAGGCCGATGGCGATCCAGGCCTCGGAAAGGCCGGCGAAGTAGATGGCGCCCGGCAGGCCCATCAGCAGCCAGCCGCTCATGTCCGATGCGCCGGCGGAAAGCGCGGTGACCACGCTGCCGAGACTACGGCCGCCGAGAATATAGTCGGAAAGGTTCTTGGTGGAGCGATAGGCGGCAAAGCCGATCAGCACCATTACCGCAATGTAGACCACGAAAGTGATCGTTAGTGGATTGCCCATGAGTTGTGCCCTGGCGTTGTTTTTATCTCTTGCGACCCGCCGTGCACGACGGCGGTTGCACCCAGGCGGCGAATCCTATGCAACAACGTGAACGAGGTGCAACCATTTTTCATTTGCCAGTTGCACCCAGCCATGCATTTTCAGATAAAACCGCATTCTTGCTCCAATTCGGAGCAAACAAAGCGTTTTCCATAACAAATTGAACCAATAAAGACCGTTTCGGTTGTATGGAAACATCCTTCAGACGAGTAGCACCTTTACCTTGAAAAAATCGGGTTGCACCCGGTTGCACCCGAATTGTCCTACAGGCTAATCTTGCCGCCAGCTTAGGCCACATCCGTGGCAATAACGAGGATAAGAAATGGCGACGACCACCCTTGGGGTCAAACTCGACGACCCGACCCGTGAGCGACTCAAAGCAGCTGCGCAGTCCATCGACCGCACGCCGCACTGGTTGATCAAGCAAGCGATCTTCAACTATCTCGAGAAGCTCGAGGGTGGCGCCACCCTGAACGACCTCAACGGCCATGCCGCCGCTGGCGACGACGCCGGCGAAGTCGCCGCCGACCACGCCCACCAGTGCTTCCTGGAATTCGCCGAAAGCATCCTGCCGCAGTCGGTCCTGCGCTCGGCGATCACCGCCGCCTACCGCCGCCCCGAGCAGGAAGTAGTGCCGATGTTGCTGGAGCAGGCTCGCCTGCCCGCGGCCCAGGCCGAAGCCACCAACAAGCTGGCCGCCAGCCTGGCCGACAAGCTGCGCAACCAGAAGAGCGCCGGTGGCCGCGCCGGTATCGTCCAGGGCCTGCTGCAGGAGTTCTCGCTGTCCTCGCAAGAAGGCGTGGCGTTGATGTGCCTGGCCGAAGCCCTGCTGCGCATCCCCGACAAAGGCACCCGTGACGCACTGATCCGCGACAAGATCAGCACCGGCAACTGGCAGCCACACCTGGGCAACAGCCCATCGTTGTTCGTCAACGCCGCCACCTGGGGCCTGCTGCTGACCGGCAAGCTGGTCAGCACCCACAACGAATCCGGCCTGACCTCCTCGCTCACCCGCATCATCGGCAAGAGCGGCGAGCCGATGATCCGCAAGGGCGTCGACATGGCCATGCGCCTGATGGGCGAACAGTTCGTCACCGGCGAGACCATCGCCGAGGCCCTGGCCAACGCCAGCAAGTTCGAATCCAAGGGCTTCCGCTACAGCTACGACATGCTCGGCGAAGCCGCGCTGACCGAGCACGACGCGCAGAAATACCTGGCCTCCTACGAGCAGGCGATCCACTCGATCGGCAAGGCCTCGCACGGCCGCGGCATCTATGAAGGCCCGGGCATCTCGATCAAGCTCTCGGCCCTGCACCCGCGCTACAGCCGCGCCCAGTACGAGCGCGTGATGAGCGAGCTGTACCCGCGCCTGCTGTCGCTGACCCTGCTGGCCAAGCAATACGACATCGGCCTGAACATCGACGCTGAGGAAGCCGACCGCCTGGAGCTGTCGCTGGACCTGCTCGAGCGTCTGTGCTTCGAGCCGTCGCTGGCCGGCTGGAACGGCATCGGCTTCGTCATCCAGGCATACCAGAAGCGCTGCCCGTACGTGATCGACTACGTCATCGACCTGGCCAAGCGCAGCCGTCACCGCCTGATGATCCGCCTGGTGAAGGGCGCTTACTGGGACAGTGAGATCAAGCGCGCCCAGGTCGAGGGGCTGGAAGGCTATCCGGTCTACACCCGCAAGGTGTATACCGACGTGTCCTACGTCGCCTGCGCCCGCAAGCTGCTGGCCGTGCCAGAAGCCATCTATCCGCAGTTCGCCACCCACAACGCCCACACCCTGTCGGCCATTTACACCATTGCCGGGCAGAACTACTACCCAGGCCAGTACGAGTTCCAATGCCTGCACGGGATGGGCGAGCCGCTGTACGAGCAAGTGGTAGGCAAAGTCTCCGAAGGTAAGCTAAACCGTCCGTGCCGCGTATACGCCCCGGTCGGCACCCACGAAACTCTGCTGGCATATCTGGTCCGCCGCCTGCTGGAGAATGGTGCCAACACTTCGTTCGTCAACCGCATCGCCGATCACTCGATCTCGATCCAGGAACTGGTAGCCGACCCGGTCGCCAGCATCGAGCGCATGGGCACCCAGGAAGGCAGCATCGGCCTGCCGCACCCGCGCATCCCGATGCCGCGCGCGCTTTATGGCAGCGAGCGGGCCAACTCGGCCGGCATCGACATGGCCAACGAACACCGCCTGGCGTCGCTGTCCTGCGCCCTGCTGGCCACCGCACACAACGACTGGAAAGCCACGCCGCTGCTGGCTTGCGCCGCCAGCGAACAGCCGGCCGCACCGGTGCTCAACCCGTCCGATCATCGCGATGTGGTCGGCCATGTGCAGGAAGCCACCGTCACCGACGTCGACAACGCCATCCAGTGCGCGCTCAACGCCGCGCCGATCTGGCAGGCCACCCCGCCGGCCGAGCGCGCCGCGATCCTCGAACGCGCCGCCGACCTGATGGAAGCCGATATCCAGCCGCTGATGGGCCTGCTGGTACGCGAAGCCGGCAAGACCTTCGCCAACGCCATCGCCGAAGTGCGCGAGGCGGTGGATTTCCTGCGCTACTACGCGGTGCAGGCACGCAACGACCTGCGCAACGACAACTGCCGCCCTTTGGGTCCGGTGGTGTGCATCAGCCCGTGGAACTTCCCGCTGGCGATCTTCTCCGGCCAGGTGGCCGCGGCCCTGGCCGCCGGCAACCCGGTATTGGCCAAGCCGGCCGAGCAGACCCCGCTGATCGCCGCCCAGGCCGTGCGCCTGATGCTGGAAGCCGGCATCCCCGAAGGCGTGCTGCAACTGCTGCCGGGCCAGGGCGAAACCGTCGGCGCCGGCCTGGTCGGTGACGAGCGCGTCAAGGGCGTGATGTTCACCGGCTCCACCGAAGTCGCCCGCCTGCTGCAACGCAACATTGCCGGGCGCCTGGACAACCAGGGCCGTCCGATCCCGCTGATCGCCGAAACCGGCGGCCAGAACGCGATGATCGTCGACTCCTCGGCGCTGACCGAGCAGGTGGTGATCGATGTGGTGTCCTCGGCCTTCGACAGCGCCGGCCAGCGTTGCTCGGCCCTGCGTGTGCTGTGCCTGCAGGAGGACTCCGCCGACCGCGTGATCGAGATGCTCAAGGGCGCCATGGCCGAAAGCCGCCTGGGCAACCCGGAGCGCCTGTCGGTGGACATCGGCCCGGTGATCGACGCCGAAGCCAAGGCCGGCATCGAGAAGCACATCCAGGGCATGCGCGACAAAGGCCGCAGCGTTTACCAGGTGGCCATCGCCGAGGGTGAAGAAATCAAGCGCGGCACCTTCGTGATGCCGACCCTGATCGAACTGGAAAGCTTCGACGAGCTCAAGCGCGAAATCTTCGGCCCGGTGCTGCACGTGGTGCGCTACAACCGCAAGGACCTGGACCAGCTGATCGAGCAGATCAACGCTTCCGGCTACGGCCTGACCCTGGGCGTGCACACCCGCATCGACGAGACCATCGCCAAGGTGGTGGACAACGTCAACGCCGGCAACATGTACGTCAACCGCAACATCGTCGGCGCCGTGGTCGGGGTGCAGCCGTTCGGCGGTGAAGGCCTGTCGGGCACCGGCCCGAAAGCCGGCGGCCCGCTGTACCTGTACCGCCTGCTGTCGACCCGCCCGGCCGACGCCATCGCCCGCCACTTCCAGGCCGACGACGCGCGCAGCAAGGCCGACACCACCCTGCGCGACCAGCAGCTCAAGACGTTGACCACCCTCAAGACCTGGGCGGCCAGCAGCCAGATGAACGACCTGGTCGCGCTGTGCGAGCAGTTCGCCGAGCAGTCGCAGAGCGGCATCACCCGCGTGCTGCCAGGCCCGACCGGCGAGCGCAACACCTACAGCGTGCTGCCACGCGAACACGTGCTGTGCCTGGCCGACAACGAGGCCGACTTGCTGGCCCAGCTGGCGGCGGTACTGGCCGTGGGTAGCTCGGCGGTGTTCCAGGACGGCGAGCCGGGCAAGACCGTGCGCGCCCGACTGCCGAAGGAGCTGCAAGCGAAGATCAAGCTGGTGGCGGACTGGAGCAAGGATGAGGTCGCCTTCGACGCGGTCATCCACCACGGTCACTCCGACCAGTTGCGCGGCGTCTGCGAGCAGGTGGCCAAGCGTGCCGGCGCGATCGTCGGCGTGCATGGACTGTCGAGCGGCGATCACCAGATCGCCCTGGAGCGCCTGGTGATCGAGCGGGCGGTGAGCGTGAACACCGCGGCAGCGGGTGGTAACGCCAGCCTGATGACCATCGGTTAAGACGGCTGACACCATCGCGGGGCAAGCCCGTTCCTACAAGGTCGTGTTTTGGACTTTGTGGGAGCGGGCTTGCCCCGCGATGCTTATGGGTGAACAGGTAGGGGCGCTGATCATGTTGGCTAATTCCAGTAAGCCCTTATTTCTAACGCCATCTTAAGATTTACGTATTGTTGCGTATTCGAAAACTTTCTTTTCCACTGATCACCTAGCAGCCTCTTGTGCAAGGGAACAGACTCCTTGAACACAAGATATTGATGGAAAACCTCCTTGGCATCGGAGCTAATAACTCCTCCATGAATCTTTACACTCCTCGTCTTCTTGTTTATCAAATAGAGATTCTGGTGATCCATCCTGTAATCGCCGGACGCAAGACTATCCAAAATTTCTAGCGCCCCCACTGCAGACCGTCTGTTGACAAGCAGTGACTGCTTGCTCAATTCAGGGGAAACCCACTGACCATAGTCTTCCGGCTTCATGCCCAAGGGGATCAGACTTTCAAAATCGGCTTGCAATGCGTCATAGTTTGGCCCCACAAATCTGTCACGATTGTCCACATGGAGCGTCATTGCATCCGTTAAGTTTGCTGCGCCGGTAAAAACCACACTGCCAGGACTCTGGCTGTTTACCTGTGGGACTGTCCTACTCCAGACAACGCGCTGTTCTGGCCATCTCCCTACGGTTGTCTGGTTAAATTGATATCCAACCCGTCCTGAGGGATCAATACGATTGATGGGGTCTCCCTCACTATAGGCATATGCATTCAACCCTCCGGCAGCAAATGGACTCAGTACATCAGGGCTGTTAAAGCGCATCAGCCTCGTGCTGTACATACGATGCCCATTTCCCAACAGATAGCGGCCAGGTTCCGAGTCCCGTAGATAACCGGCATAGCCCAGTAAGGCAGCGTGATCCCCAGAAGGCTCAAAGCCGTAGGGACCATAGACATGGCCAAAATGCCCGGAGCCCCAGGCGCTGAAGGTGATCGAACCATCGCTGCGTGTGCCGGTAAGCAGCCCGTCGCGCTGCCCGACCTGAGCCAAGGCACCTCCGGCTCCACGCACGATACGCCTGCCCGCCCCCACTTCCCCGACGACAACAGGCCTACCTTCCATATAGAAAAAATACTTCATCGCACACCTGCCAAAAGGAATCTCAAACAAGTATTGATAGTCGTGGAGCACTCTGAAACTGGTACTTTTACTAGTCTCGACAGCTGCAGGCAGGTGTTAGGGTGAAAGGTTCATGCTAGCCCGGCTCGAGAAACGGCAGCCCGCGACAGCGGCCTTGGTGGGAATCCATAGCGCCCGGCGCCCGAGGCAGCCTGGGCGATGGCCACTTCTGCCCCCATATCACCCACACCAATTAACCTGTCCCCTGCCCCACCACCCCGCCTAGACTCGCTGCAACCCGAACCAGGAATGCCGCCATGTCCGAGCAACTCCTCAGCAGCCGCAACCTCGCCTTCGAACTCTACGAAGTCCTCGACGCCGAGGCCCTGACCCAGCGTCCGCGCTTCGCCGAGCACAGCCGCGAGACCTTCGACGCGGCGCTGACCACCGCACGCACCATTGCTGAAAAGTACTTCGCCCCGCACAACCGCAAAGCCGATGAAAACGAGCCACGTTACGTGGACGGCCGCGCCGAGCTGATCCCGGAAGTGAAACCGGCCGTGGACGCCTTCCTCGAAGCGGGCTTTCTCAACGCCAACCGCGACTTCGACGTCGGCGGCATGCAGTTGCCAAGCCTGGTATCGCAGGCCTGCTTCGCCCACTTCCAGGCGGCCAACGCTGGCACCACGGCCTACCCGTTCCTGACCATGGGCGCGGCCAACCTGATCGAGAGTTTCGGCACTGAAGAGCAGAAGCGCCTGTTCCTGCAGCCGATGATCGAGGGCCGCTACTTCGGCACCATGGCCCTGACCGAGCCCCATGCCGGCTCGTCACTGGCCGATATCCGCAGCCGCGCCGAACCCGCAGGCGACGGCAGCTACCGGCTCAAGGGCAACAAGATCTTCATCTCCGGCGGCGATCACGAGTTGTCCGAGAACATCGTGCACATGGTCCTGGCCAAGCTGCCGGACGCACCAGCCGGGGTGAAGGGCATCTCGCTATTCATCGTGCCCAAGTATCTGGTCAACCCCGACGGCAGCCTGGGCCCGCGCAACGATGTGCTGCTGGCCGGGCTGTTTCACAAGATGGGCTGGCGCGGCACCACTTCTACCGCGCTCAATTTCGGCGACAACGGCCAGTGCGTCGGCTACCTGGTCGGCCAGCCGCACCAGGGCCTGGCCTGCATGTTCCAGATGATGAACGAGGCGCGCATCGGCGTCGGCATGGGCGCGGTGATGCTCGGCTACGCCGGTTACCTGTATTCACTGGAGTACGCCCGCCAACGCCCACAGGGCCGCCTGCCGGACAACAAGGACCCGCACAGCCCCGCCGTGCCGATCATCGAGCACAGCGACGTCAAGCGCATGCTGCTGGCACAGAAGGCCTACGTGGAGGGTGCCTTCGACCTGGGCCTGTACGCGGCCCGGTTGTTCGATGACACCCACACCGCGGCGGATGCAGAGGCACGCCGGCAAGCCCTGGAGCTGCTCGACCTGCTCACGCCCATCGTCAAGTCCTGGCCTTCGGCGTTCTGCCTGAAGGCCAACGAGCTGGCGATCCAGATCCTCGGCGGCCACGGCTATACCCGCGAGTACCCGGTCGAGCAGTACTACCGCGACAACCGCCTCAACCCGATCCACGAAGGTACCGAAGGCATCCAGTCCCTCGACCTGCTCGGGCGCAAGCTGGCGCAGAACAACGGCGCCGGGCTCAAGCAACTGATCCGCCTGATCGCCGGCACCTGCGAGCGCGCCAGCCATCACCCGAACCTCGACACACTGCGCCAGCCGCTGGAGCAGTTGGTCAATCGCCTTCAAGCGGTCGCCCTCGCCCTGCTCGGTGACCTGGGCCAAGGCAAGGTCGCTGGGGCCCTGGCCAACTCGGCGCTGTACCTCAAGGCCTTCGGCCACTGCGTGATCGGCTGGCGCTGGCTGGAGCAGGCGATCCATGCCGAGGTCGGCCTGCTCAAGGGCAGCGACCGCGACTTCTACCTGGGCAAGCTCCAGGCCGCGCGTTATTTCCTCACCTGGGAAGTGCCGGGCTGCCATAATGACCTCGCTTTGCTCGAGGCCCGCGACGATACGTGCCTGGGCATGCAAGAGGGGTGGTTCTAGGCTTTGTACGAAAAGTCGCCGAGCGGCGATCAGGCAAGGCGAAAACAGGCGAGGAACGGTCGGAGTCGCGCTCGACTTTGCAGGTTGCAAATGAGCATTCCGAGCCTGTTTTCAACGCAGCATGATCGACGCGCAGGCACTTTTCGTATAAAGCCTAGGGGGAGCCACCGCACACACGGAGATTTCCATGTTCGACTCCAGCACCCTGCTGCGCCAGCGCTTCGCCGCGCTGCGCAGCACGGCCGAACTGTTCTCGCTTCGCCATGTGAAGCAATCGCACCAGTCACTGTCGGTTCGGCGCAACGTCGCCGAGCCGCCCTTCTTCAGCCAGGACGAAGGCGCCATGCTCACCGTGCGGGTCAACGGCGTCGAGGCCTACGCGGCCACCGCCGACCTGTCCCAGGCAGGCCTGCAACGCGCGCTGGAACAGGCCGAGGCACTCGCCCGGAGGATCAAGGCCAGCAGCCTGCTCGACCTGAGTGGCCAGGCCGCCCCGAGCGGGCGTCACGATCATGTATCGCCCAACTTCGAACAGTCCCTGCCCAAACTCGCCGACTGCCTGGACCTGCTCGCCGCCGAGTCCGCCAGCGTACCCAGGGACGAGCGCTTTGTGGACTGGCAGGCAAGCCTGGGCTTCAGCGTGGTCGAGCAGACCTACCTGAACTCCGCCGGCGCCGAGCTGCGTCACGCCCAGCGCTTCATCTACCCAGGCCTGGGCGTCACCGCCAGCGACGGCCAGGACAGCCAGAGCCGCAGCCTGGGCCGGGAGAACTTCGGGCAGCAAGGCGGCTTCGAAGTGGTCGAGCGCTGCGGCCTGGTCGGCGCGGCCCGCCGGGTGGCCGACGAGGCGCTGCAATTGCTGCTGGCGCCGAACACCCCGGCTGGTCAGCGCGATCTGTTGCTGATGCCCGACCAGATGATGCTGCAGATCCACGAATCCATCGGCCACCCGCTGGAGCTGGACCGCATTCTCGGCGATGAGCGCAACTACGCTGGCACCAGCTTCGTCAAAGCCAGCGATTTCGGCCATCTGCAGTACGGCTCGAAGCTGCTCAACGTGACCTTCGACCCGACAATCCATGAGGAGCTGGCCAGCTACAGCTTTGATGACGACGGCACCCCGGCCAGCAAGCAGTTCCTGATCCGCGATGGCTTGCTGGTGCGCCCCCTGGGTGGCGCCCTGTCGCAACTGCGCTCGGGCCTGGACGGCGTGGCCAACAGCCGCGCCTGCGGCTGGAACCGCGCGCCGATCGACCGCATGGCCAACCTCAACATCGAGCCGGGCGAGCAGACGCTTGCGCAACTGATCGCCGGCATCGAGCACGGCATCCTGATGCGCACCAATCGCTCTTGGTCCATCGATGATGCGCGCAACAAGTTCCAGTTCGGTTGTGAGTGGGGCCAACTGATCGAGAACGGCGAACTCAAGGGCGTGGTGAAGAACCCGAACTATCGCGGCATCTCCGCCGACTTCTGGCGCAACCTCTCGGCGGTCGGTGACCGCAGCACCTTCCAGGTACTCGGCACGCCCAACTGCGGCAAAGGCGAGCCCAACCAGGTGGTGCGAGTCGGCCATGCCTCGCCGGCCTGCGTGTTCCGCCAGATCGACGTATTCGGAGGGGACGCCTGATGAGCACCGCCTACCAGCAACGTTTCGAAAGCTTGCTCGATAGCCTGAACGCCGCCGTGCAGCCCGGCGAGCAGTTCACCCTGGGCTACAGCGCCGAGCACTCGCAGTTCGTGCGCTTCAACCATGCCAAGGTGCGCCAGGCCGGGCTGGTCAGCCAGGCCAGCGTGCAGTTGCGGCTGGTCCGCGAAGGACGCCAGGCAGAGCAGCAGATCACTCTGGGCGACGATGCCGAACTCGACCGCCAGCGCCTGCACGACGCCCTCGCGCAACTGCGCCAGACCCTGCCGCTGCTGGCGGTGGATCCCTACCTGAACCTCGACTACAGCGCCTGGCACAGTCATAGCCTGCTGGAGCAGCCACTGCCCGAGCTGGACGAAGTGCTGGCCTTGGTCGAGCGCGAAGCCGGCGACCTGGATCTGGTCGGCATCTATGCCGCCGGCCCCATCTGCCGTGGCTTCGCGAGCTCGTTCGGCGCCTTTGGCTGGCACCAGGCCAACAGTTTCAACTTTGACTGGAGCCTGTTCCACGCCAACGGCCAGGCCGTCAAAGCCAACTACGCAGGGCAGGCCTGGAGTGGCGAAACCTTTGCCGCACGCCTGCGTCAGGCTCGCGAACAGCTGGCGCACCTGGGGCGCCCGGCCGTCACCCTCAAGCCCGGCAGCTACCGCGCCTACCTGGCACCGGCGGCGATGGACGAAATCGCCGGCATGCTGTGCTGGGGTGGTTTTTCCGCGCAGGCGCTGGCCACTGGCAACAGCCCGTTGCAGCGCCTGTACAACGGCGACGCGCAATTGAGCCCGCTGGTGAGTTTCCGCGAACAGGTCAGCGGCTCGCTGAGTCCGGCCTTCTCCGACGAGGGTTCGCCGCGCCGCGACCTGCTGCTGATCGGTGAAGGGCGGGCGCTGGAGCGGCTGGTGAGTGCGCGCAGCGCCGTCGAATTCGGCCAGCAGGCCAACGGCGCCGACAGCTACGAGTCGCCCTGCGCGCTGAGCCTGGCGCCGGGCAACCTGCCCTGCGAGCAGATTCTCGAACGTCTGGGCACCGGCCTTTACATCAGCAACCTCTGGTACTTGAACTACTCGGACCTGCCAGCGGCGCGCATGACCGGGCTGACCCGCTTCGCCACCTTCTGGGTGGAGAACGGGCAGATCCAGGGCCCGGTGAGCACCATGCGCTTCGACGACAGCCTGTACAACCTGCTGGGCAACCAGCTGGAGGACCTGAGCCAGGAGCGCGAGATGATCCTGTCGACCAGCACCTATGGACAGCGCAGCACCGGGTCGAGTCATCTGCCGGGGGCGCTGGTCAAAGGGCTGACCCTCACCTTGTAACATGCGTGGGAGCGGGCTCCCACGAGCCTGCTCCTACAATGGGCCCTACACTCGCCTGAGGTTTCTCATGCCCGACCGCGCACCATTGGACCCCGTCACCGCCCGCTGGATCCCCTGGGTGGTGGCCATCGCCTTCTTCATGCAATCGCTGGACGGCACCATCCTCAATACCGCGCTGCCGGCCATGGCCCGCTCGCTGGCCGAAGACCCGCTGCGCATGCAGGGGGTGATCATCGCCTACATGCTCACCGTGGCCCTGCTGATCCCGGCCTCGGGCTGGATTGCCGACCGCTTCGGCACCAAGCGCATCTTCTTCAGCGCCATCTTGCTGTTCAGCTTCGGCTCGCTGTTGTGTGCCATGGCCAACAGCCTCGGTTTCCTGATCTTCGCCCGGGTGGTGCAAGGCCTGGGTGGCGCCCTGATGCTGCCAGTCGGAAGGCTGGTGGTGTTGCGCGCCTACCCGCGCAGCGAACTGGTGCGGATCATGAGCTTCATCACCATCCCCGGCCTGCTCGGGCCACTGCTTGGTCCGACCGTGGGCGGTTGGCTGGTGGAAATTCTTAGCTGGCACTGGATCTTCCTGCTCAACCTGCCGGTGGGCGCCGTGGGTTGCTATGCGGTGTGGAGGTTCATCCCCGACCTGCGCGGCGCCGAGCGCACCACCTTCGACGGGCCGGGCTTCCTGCTGTTCGGCGCGGCGATGGTGCTGATCACCATTGCCATGGAAGGGCTGGGCGAACTGCACCTGCCGCACCTGCGGGTGATGCTGTTGCTGTTCGCCGGCATGGCCTGCCTGGCCGCCTACTGGCTGCGCGCCGGGCGCGATCCGGAGCCACTGTTCTCGCCGTCACTGTTCCGCGTGCGCACTTTCGCCATCGGTATCCTCGGCAACCTGTTCGCCCGCCTTGGCAGCGGCGCCCTGCCCTTCCTGGTGCCGTTGCTGCTGCAAGTGGCGCTGGGTTATTCACCTGCCCAGGCCGGGATGAGCATGATTCCGCTGGCGGCGGCGGCGATGCTCGCCAAGTCGGTCGCCCGGCCGCTGATCGAGCGCCTCGGCTATCGCATCGTGCTCACCGGCAACACCCTGCTGCTGGGCCTGCTGCTGGCCAGCCTGGGGCTGGTCGATGAACAGACGCCGTATGCGCTGCTGCTGGCGCAGCTGGCGATGCTGGGCGCGGTGAACTCGATGCAGTTCACGGCGATGAACACCGTGACCCTGATCGACCTCGACGACGCCAGCGCCAGCAGCGGCAACAGCCTGCTGTCGGTGGTCGCGCAACTGTCGCTGAGCCTGGGCGTAGCCTGCGCCGGCGCGCTGCTCGGTGGTTTCACCGCGGCTGGCAGCGCCGAAGGCGTGGAAAGCACCCTGGGGGCGTTCCAGCTGACCTTCGTCACCATCGGCGTGATGGCCATGCTGGCGGCGGCGATTTTCCTGCAATTGGCGCCGACAGACGGAAGGCGCGCTCGTCGTCCGGAAGAACACGTCGAGTCGTAGGGCGAATGGCTGTGAGGCTGGTAGACTGTGCGACATTTTTCGCTCCAGCCGCAGGCCCGCCTCGTGACCGTTGAAACCACCGCCTTTGCCACCCTCCCGCTGTCCGCCGCCATGCTGGCCAACCTGGACGCCCTGGGCTACGCCTCGATGACCCCGATCCAGGCCCAGAGCCTGCCGGTGATCCTCAAGGGCCAGGACCTGATCGCCCAGGCCAAGACCGGCAGCGGCAAGACCGCCGCCTTCGGCATCGGCCTGCTCAACCCGATCAACCCGCGCTACTTCGGCTGCCAGGCGCTGGTGCTGTGCCCGACTCGCGAGCTGGCCGACCAGGTGGCCAAGGAGCTGCGTCGCCTGGCCCGCGCCGAGGACAACATCAAGATCCTCACCCTGTGCGGTGGCGTCTCGCTCGGCCCGCAGATCGCCTCGCTGGAACACGGTGCGCACATCATCGTCGGCACCCCGGGGCGCATCCAGCAGCACCTGGACAAAGGCACCCTGGTGCTCGACGGACTCAACACCTTGGTGCTCGACGAAGCCGACCGCATGCTCGACATGGGCTTCTTCGACGCCATCGCCAGCATCATCGGCAAGACCCCGTCGCGCCGCCAGACCCTGCTGTTCTCGGCCACCTACCCGGCCGGCATCGAGCAGTTGGCCAAGGCCTTCATGCGCCAGCCGCAGCAGGTCAAGGTCGAAGCGCTGCACAGCGACAACCAGATCGAACAGCGCTTCATCGAGATCGACGCTCAGCAGCGCCTAGACGCCGTGACCCGTGTACTCGGCCACTACCGTCCACAGTCCTGCGTGGCGTTCTGCTTCACCAAGCAGCAGTGCGAAGACGTCGTCGCCCATCTGACCGCCAAGGGCATCGTCGCCCAGGCCCTGCACGGCGACCTGGAGCAACGCGACCGTGACCAGGTGCTGACCATGTTCGCCAACCGCAGCAGCTCGGTGCTGGTAGCAACCGACGTCGCTGCCCGCGGCCTGGACATCGATGGCCTGGACATGGTCATCAACGTCGAACTGGCGCGTGATGCCGAGATCCACGTGCACCGCGTTGGCCGTACCGGTCGTGCAGGCGAGAAAGGCGTGGCGATCAGCCTGGTGGCGCCGGCCGAGGGCCATCGCGCCCAGGCCATAGAAGACCTGCAGAAGCAGCCGCTGCGCTGGGAACAGTTGGACAGCCTCAAAAGCAAAGGTGGCGAGCCGCTGCTGCCACCAATGACCACCCTGTGCATCGCCGCCGGGCGCAAGGACAAGCTGCGCCCGGGTGACATTCTCGGTGCGCTGACCGGCGACGCCGGGTTGCCAGGCAAGCAGGTGGGCAAGATTGCCATCTTCGACTTCGTCGCGTTCGTGGCCGTGGAGCGGGCAGTGGCCAGACAGGCCATGCAGCGCCTGAACAGCGGCAAGATCAAGGGTCGCGCCCTGAAAGTCCGTATCGTCTGAAGTCTTTTTGGGGCTGCTGTGCAGCCCATCGCCGGCCATTGAAGAGGTAAAACCGTGCACTCCACCGACGTGATCATCCTCGGCGCCGGCGCCGCCGGCCTGATGTGCGCCCTGCTCAGCGCCCAGCGCGGGCGCCGGGTGCTGGTGCTCGACCACGCCAACAAACCGGGCAAGAAGATCCTCATGTCCGGCGGCGGGCGCTGCAACTTCACCAACATGTACACCGAACCCGCCAACTTCCTTTCGCACAACCCGCACTTCTGCAAGTCGGCGCTGGCCCGCTATACCCAGTGGGACTTCATCGAGCTGGTGTGCAAGCACGGTGTGCCGTACCACGAGAAGAAACTCGGCCAGCTGTTCTGCGACAACAAGTCCAGCGACATCCTCGACATGCTCCTGGCCGAGTGCGACCAGGCCGGCGCCGAGCTGCGGATGAACACCAGCATCGACAAGATCGAAAAGACCGAGGCCGGCTACACCCTGCAGACCAGCGCCGGCCCATTCGCCTGCCAGTCACTGGTGATCGCCACCGGCGGCCTGTCGATCCCGACGCTCGGCGCCAGTGGCTTCGGCTACCAGGTCGCCCGCCAGTTCGGCCACGAACTGCTGCCCACCCGCGCCGGCCTGGTGCCGTTCACCATTACCGAGCCCCAGCTCAAGGCACTGTGCACCGAGCTGTCCGGCACCTCGCTGGACTGCATCGCCAGCTGCAATGGCACCAGCTTTCGCGAGAACCTGCTGTTCACTCACCGTGGCCTGAGCGGGCCGGCGATCCTGCAGATCTCGTCCTTCTGGGAGGCCGGCGACACGCTGGAGATCAACCTGCTGCCTGATCGCGACGCCCTGGAATGGCTGCAAGGCCAACAAGCCGAGCGTCCCAACAGCGAGCTGAAGACCGTGCTGGCCGAGGTATTCACCCGCAAGCTGGCCAACTTGCTGGCCGAGCAGTGGTTCGAATCCAAGCCGCTGAAGCAGTACACCCCTGCGGAACTGGCGCAGGTCGCCGAAAAATTGGCGGCCTGGCAGGTGGTTCCGGCGGGGACCGAAGGCTATCGCACTGCAGAAGTGACCCTGGGCGGGGTGGATACCCGCGAAGTGTCTTCGAAAACCATGGAATCGCTGAAGAGCCCTGGGCTGTACTTCATCGGCGAAGTGCTGGACGTGAGCGGGCACCTGGGCGGTTTCAACTTCCAGTGGGCTTGGGCTTCGGCCAACGCTGCGGCGCAGTTCGTGTAGAGTAGAATCCATTCAGCAGCACGGAACGCTTCTTGCTGGTCCATCGCTGCGAAGGGTGAAAAACCATCGCGGGGCAAGCCCGCTCCCACGAAGACCGACTCGGCTCGTGGGAGCGGGCTTGCCTGCGATGAAGCCCCAGAGATTCTTTTTCGAATACTGCCCAGCAGGCCATCATGTCATCGAGCTCGTTCCGCCATTCATTGCGTCGCCTGTGGGGCCAAGACAAGTTCAGCTATGCCATCCGTGTGACCATCGCCCTCACCGGCAGCATGGCCTGGTGCTGGTACCAGAACGAGATGAGCCTGCTCATCCCGCTGTTCCTGGGCATCATCGCCAGCGCCCTGGCCGAGACCGACGATGGCTGGCAGGGACGCCTCAGTGCCCTGCTGGTGACCCTGGGCTGTTTCGCCGTCGCCGCGCTGTCGGTCGAGCTGTTGTTCCCCTACCCCTGGATCTTCGCGGTCGCGCTGGCCCTGGCGGCGTTCTCCCTGACCATGCTCGGAGCCTTGGGCGAACGCTATGGGGCGATCGCCTCGGCCACCTTGATCCTCTCGGTCTACACCATGATCGGTGTCGACCAGCGCGGCGGAGAGGTCAGCGATTTCTGGCACGAGCCGTTGCTGCTGGTCACGGGTGCGGCCTGGTACGGACTGCTGTCGGTGTTGTGGCAGGCGCTGTTTTCCAACCAGCCGGTGCAACAGAGCCTGGCCAGGCTGTTCTACGAGCTGGGCAGCTACCTCAAGCTCAAGGCGAGTCTGTTCGAGCCGGTCCGCACCCTCGATGTCGAGGCCACGCGCCTGGAACTGGCAAAACAGAATGGCAAGGTGGTCGCCGCGCTCAACGCTGCCAAGGAAATCATCCTGCACCGGGTCGGCAACAGCCAGCCCAACTCCAAGGTCAGCCGCTACCTCAAGCTGTACTTCCTGGCCCAGGACATCCATGAGCGGGTCAGCGCCTCGCACTACCCCTACAACGCGCTGACCGAGGCGTTTTTCCACAGCGATGTGATGTTCCGCTGCCAGCGCCTGCTGCGCAAACAGGGCTCATCCTGCCAGGAACTGGCCCGCTCGATCCGCCTGCGCCAACCCTTCGTACTCGCCAGCGGCTACCCAGAGGCCCTTGAAGACCTCAATGCCTCGCTGGAGCACCTGCGCACCCAGAACAACCCAGCCTGGCGCGGCCTGCTGCGTTCACTACGAGCCCTGGCGGCCAACCTGGCCACGCTGGACCGCCTGCTCAGCGCCGCCAGCAACCCGGACAGCCTGGCCGATGCCAGCGACAGCAGCCTGCTCGACCGCTCACCACGCAACTTCAAGGATGTGTGGAAACGCCTGCGCACCCAGCTGACGCCCACCTCGCTGCTGTTCCGCCACGCCCTGCGCCTGTCGCTGGCATTGTCGGTGGGCTATGGCATGGTCCACCTGATCCACCCGACCCAGGGCTACTGGATCATCCTCACCACGTTGTTCGTCTGCCAGCCCAACTATGGCGCGACGCGGCGCAAACTGGTGCAGCGGATCATCGGCACCGCCATCGGCCTGACCGTGGGCTGGGCGCTGTTCGACCTGTTCCCCAACCCGATCGTCCAGTCGCTGTTCGCGGTGGTCGCGGGGGTGGTGTTCTTCGTCAACCGCACCACCCGCTACACCCTGGCCACGGCGGCGATCACCCTGATGGTGCTGTTCTGCTTCAACCAGATCGGCGATGGCTACGGGCTGTTCCTGCCACGCCTGTTCGATACCCTGGTCGGCAGCCTGATCGCCATCCTCGCGGTGTTCCTGTTCCTGCCCGACTGGCAAGGCCGACGGTTGAACAAGGTACTGGCCAACACCCTCGCCTGCGCCAGCGAGTACCTGCGCCAGATCATGCAGCAATACGCCCATGGCAAGCGTGACGACCTGGCCTACCGCCTGGCCCGGCGCAATGCGCACAATGCCGACGCGGCACTGTCGACCACCCTGGCCAACATGCTCATGGAGCCAGGACATTTCCGTAAGGAGGCCGACGTCGGCTTCCGCTTCCTGGTGTTGTCACATACCTTGCTGAGTTACCTCTCGGGGCTGGGCGCGCACCGCGATACAGCGCTGCCGGCCGAAGTCCACGAGCAGTTGATCGATGGTGCCGGGCGGAGCCTGGCCAGCAGCCTGGACGAGATCGCCAATGGCCTGGCGGCACGCTTGCCGGTGGCGATCCACAGTGACGCCGAGGAGGCGCTGGCCAACGCGCTGGAACAGATGCCCGAGGAACTGGACGAGCATCAGCGCCTGGTGCAGACGCAATTGGCGCTGATCTGCCGGCAGTTGGGGCCGTTGCGGACCTTGGCCGGGCATCTGATCAAGGAAGGCCAGCCCGCCTGATTACCCGCTCCCACACCAGGAGCGGGCTCAGAAACCATGCTGGCGCATCAGGCGGGCGTAGCTGCCGTCGGCCTTCATGGTGGCGATGGCTTTTTCGAAACGCGCCACGATCTTCTTGTGCTCCGGGTGCTTGAGGCTCACCAGGATGTGCAGGCTGTTCTCGCCCAGCGGCGGGTCGACGAAGGTCACACCCTCGCGCACCTGCTGCGGCTCGCGCTGCAGGTTGTAGCGCGCCACGTATTCATCCTCCACCGCCAGGTTCACCCGCCCGGCCGCCAGCATGCGCACCGCTGATGAAAAGTTACGCACCAGTACCTTGTTCAGGCGTTCGTCGCTGTCGAATTCGGGGGAATAGGCGTAGTCGCGCACCACGGCGATGGTGTAAGGGTACAGGTCAGCCTGGCGGGCATAGGCAAAAGCCTCGCCTTCACGCTTGAGCAGGCGGATGCGGTTGACCAGGTAGGTTGCAGAGAACTGGCCGATCAGGGTGCGCTCCTGGTTGTACCAGGCATTGATCAACACATCGTAGCGCCCCTCGCCCACCCCCATCAGCGCCCTGGCCCAGGGCACCTCCTCGAACTCGGTGGCGTAGCCGGCACGGGTCAGCGCCGTGGTGACGATGCTGGTGGCCAGGCCGCCACCGGGCATGCCGGTATCGGTGAAAGGCGGCCAGCTGTCGGCCACCAGCCGCAGCTTGCCATGGGCCAGGGCAGGCCCCGCGCACAACAGTCCCAGTAATGCAAGAACGCAAAGCAGTGGCCGCATGCTCAAATCCTTTCGAAGTTGGGGGCCCACGCTGGTGACGGCGATCTCTAACTAGCAACAGAGGTTGCAGATTACACAAGCCAAATCCTGGCGGCAGCGGACGATAATGTCATTTAGCCTCTATTTTGGCCGAATCCTGGACGGCGTCATTCTCCCTCGTCGTGACCGCCTGGATTTGCGATGATCGACGGTCAACCGAAGGAGACCCCCCATGTCCATCGAGTGGATCTGCAAGCACCATGGCGACCTCGCCAAGGAACAACTCTACGCCATCCTGCAACTGCGCACCGAGGTGTTCGTGGTCGAGCAACGATGCGCCTACCAGGAAGTCGACGGGCTCGATCTGCAAGGCGATACCCTGCACCTGATGGGCTGGGACGGGAACCGATTGGTGGCCTACCTGCGTTTGCTCGACCCGCAATCAAACAATGGCGACGTGGTGATCGGCCGGGTGGTCACCGCCCCGTCGGCGCGTGGGGGCGGGCTGGGGCATCAGTTGCTGCTCAAGGGGCTGGAGTGCGCAGCGCACTGCTGGGCGGGGACGCCGGTGTACCTGTCGGCCCAGGCGCACCTGCAGGGCTACTACAACCGCCATGGCTTCGAGGTGGTGGGCGAGGAGTACCTCGAGGACGATATTCCGCATATCGGCATGCGCAAGGGCTGAGGGCATTGCCCCGCGACGCTCAAGGGTAGCCCAGTACGTCACGGATCTGCCGCAGGTGCTGGATGATCCACTGCTTGTCGATCGCGCCCCAGTCGTGAATCCGGTAATGGCCGGCATGGTTGCGCGCACCGGCCTGCTGCTCGAACTCGCAGATGATGTCCAGGTCGGCCAAGGCGGCGATGGTGTCCTGGGCGGTACGCCGGGGCATGCCGGTGGCCTCCATCAACGCCGGCACACTGGTGGCGGTCTGGCTGTCGATCAGCCAGGCCACGTAAAGGCGGCGGTAGAAGCTGCTGCGGGTCTTGCTCACTTCCGTGGTCATGGGGTGCTTGTCCCTCAGGTGTTGCCCGGCAGTTCCCGATAGGTCAGGTAGACGCGCAGGTCGAATTCAAGTTGATGGTAGTCCGGCTCCATGTGCTGGCAGAGCTGGTAGAACGCCTTGTTGTGATCGCGCTCCCTCAGGTGCGCCAGCTCATGCACCACGATCATGCGCAGGAACTGCGGCGCTGCCTCGCGGAACAACGAGGCGACGCGGATCTCCTTCTTGGCCTTGAGCTTGCCGCCCTGCACCCGCGATACCGCCGTGTTCAAGCCCAATGCACGGTGGGTGAGGTCCAGGCGGTTGTCGAACAGGACCTTGTCCAGCGGCGGCGCACTGCGCAGGTACTGCTGCTTGATTTCCTGGGCATAGCCGTACAGGGCCTTGTCGCTCTGCACGTCGTGGCGTTCGGGATAGCGCTGGCGCAGGTAGTCGCCCAGGCGATCGCTGGCGATCATCTGGCGCACCTGTTCCTGCAGGTGCGGCGGGTAGGCTTGCAGGTAACGTAGGGCGGTCATGGCTGGCGTTCGGAACGAGAAGACGCGAGTTTAGCCAATCACGACGCCCATGGGAAAAGCGCCGGGAAATCGCCAGCGGCGTCGGCAGTGAGCGGCCGGGCCACCAGGAACCCCTGCACGTAGGCGCAACCGGCGCCCTTGAGCCATTCGGCTTGGGCCCGAGTCTCGACACCCTCGGCGATTACCGTGATGTCGTAGGCCGCGCACAGGTCGATGACGCTGCGCACCAAGGCGATATCCGCCGCCGAGTCCGGCAACCGCGCGACCAGGTGGCGGTCGAGCTTGAGCGTGTCGATAGGCAGGTCGCGCAGCATGCGCAACGAGCAGTCGCCGGCGCCGAAGTCGTCCAACGCCACGCGAATGCCCAGCTCTCGCAGGCGGTGCACCTGCTTCACCGCCGCGTCGATGTTGTACATCAACGAGGTCTCGGCCACCTCCACCTCCAGCTGGGCGGGTTGCAGTTGATGCTTCTCGATCACCTGGGCCAGTTCATCGACCAACCCGGGCATGGTGAACTGGGCGCGGCTCAGGCTGATGCCCAGCACCAGCTGCGAACCAAAGCGCTCGCTCCAGGCATTGCGCTGCGCGGCGCCCTTGCGATAGATCCAGCTGGCCAGGCGGTTGATCAGACGAGCCTCCTCCAGCAGGGGAATGAACAACCCGGGCGGCACGTCGCCAACGCTGGGGTGCTGCCAGCGCAACAACGCCTCGAAGCCCCGCAAGCGGCCATCGGTGAAAGCCACCTGCGGTTGGTAGACCAGAGTGAAGTCATTCTGCTCGATGGCTGTACGCACACTGTCCTCGAGCATCAGCCGCGAGCGGGCGCGGCCATTGAGTTCCTGGTCGTAGAAGCGATACTGCTGGCGTCCGGCCTGCTTGGCCGCGTACATCGCCGCGTCGGCGGCGCGCAACAGGCCTTCCACGTTAGCGCCACAGTCCGGGTAGGTGGCAATGCCGATGCTCACCCCCAGGTTCACCTCCAGCCCATCCACCTGCTGGAAGCTCGACATACGCTCCAGCAGTTTCTCGGCGTAGCGGCCGGCCTGCTCGGGGTACGGCAGGCCATCGAACAGGGCGGTAAACTCGTCGCCGCCCATACGCGCCAGCAGCGCCTCGCTGCCCAGGCATTCCTTGAGCTGGTCAGCCACCCAGCGCAGGACGGTATCGCCAGCGTCATGGCCGAGCAGGTCGTTGATCCGCTTGAAACCGTCCAGGTCCATGTACATCAGGGCCTTGGCCTTGTCTGAACGCTCGTTGCGCAGCAACGCGCTTTCGGCTGTCTGGTAGAAGCCACGGCGATTGAGCAACCCGGTCAAAGGATCGGTCACTGCCTGGTACTCCAGTTGCTGGTGCAGGCTACGCACCACCGACATGTCCAGCACCGTGACCACCATGGCTTTCTGCTCGGCGGGCAAAGGCGCGCAGGACAGCGCTACGGGCACCAACTGACCACCGAGGGTGCGCAACTGGGCGTCGTGGACACGGAAGATCTGCCGCCCCAGATAGGCCTGGTAAAAGTCCGACTCAGGCCAAAGATTGGCGCAGGGGAGCTGGATCAGGTCCAGCATATGCGCGCCTTGCAGCTTCTCCACCGGCGCATCCAGGAGGCGCGAGATGGCCGGGTTGGCGAAATCGATGCTGCCCCCCTCATCCACCACCAGGATGCCCTCGGCGGCATTTTCCAGGATCGAGGCGTTGAACGCCCGCGCCGACTCCAGTTCACGGGTCAGCCGTTGCAGCATGCGCCTGTTGCGCTGCTGCTCCAGCAGAGCCTGGACCTTGGGCTTGAGTATTTGCGGGTCGAACGGTTTGAACAGGTAATCCACTGCGCCACTAGCATACCCCTTGAGCACCGCGGCGTCGGACTGCTCGTTGGCGGTCAGAAAAATAATCGGAGTCAAACGGGTGCGTTGGCTGCCGCGCATCAGGCGGGCCACCTCGAAACCGTCCATCTCGGGCATCTGCACATCGAGCAGCACCAGATCGACCTCGTGCTCAAGCAAGGTGCTCAGGGCTTCCATCCCTGAACTGGCGGTCAATACCTGCCAATCCTGGCGGGTCAGCAGAGCCCGCATGCTGATGAGGTTCTCCGGATAGTCGTCTACGATCAGCAGAACCGAACTGCTTTCCGGTGTTTGAGAATAAGCGCCATCCATGTTGCTTCTCTTGGTAAGTCCAACTGCGACTTTTAATTGGATCCGATTGTTACTCTAGTCTCGGCATCTCAAGACGCAATGCAGGCGCATGGCCATAAGCCATCGGAACCGATCTTAGCCGACTAACGGTATAAGCGGTGGACAGCCGACGTACGAATCGGGTCTTGCGCGCACAAAAAAAGCCCGCTTCGCGGCGGGCTCTTTCGTTGAACGGTACCAGATCAGTTGATCTTGGCGGCCAGTTCGCCTTTGGCATAGCGCTGGAACATGCCTTCCAGGGAGATCGGCTTGATCTTCGAGGCGTTGCCGGCGGTGCCGAAAGCTTCGTAGCGGGCGATGCACACGTCACGCATGGCCTTGACGGTTTCACCGAAGAACTTGCGCGGGTCGAACTCGCTCGGGTTCTGCGCCATCAGGCGGCGCATGGCGCCAGTGGAGGCCAGACGCAGGTCGGTGTCGATGTTGACCTTGCGGACACCGTACTTGATGCCTTCGACGATCTCTTCGACCGGCACGCCGTAGGTCTCTTTGATGTCGCCGCCGTACTGGTTGATGATCGCCAGCCACTCTTGCGGCACCGAGGACGAGCCGTGCATCACCAGGTGGGTGTTGGGGATGCGTTTGTGGATTTCCTTGATGCGGTCGATCGCCAGCACGTCACCGGTAGGCGGCTTGGTGAACTTGTAGGCGCCGTGGCTGGTGCCGATGGCGATGGCCAGGGCATCGACCTGGGTCTTCTTGACGAAGTCGGCCGCTTCTTCCGGGTCGGTCAGCATCTGGCTGTGATCCAGCACGCCTTCGGCGCCGATGCCGTCTTCTTCACCGGCCATGCCGGTTTCCAGCGAACCCAGGCAGCCCAGCTCGCCTTCTACCGAAACGCCACAGGCGTGGGCCATGGCAACGGTCTGCTGGGTGACACGGACGTTGTACTCGTAGTCGGTCGGGGTCTTGCCGTCTTCACCCAGCGAGCCGTCCATCATCACCGAGCTGAAGCCCAGCTGGATGGAGCGCTGGCAAACGTCGGGGCTGGTGCCGTGGTCCTGGTGCATACACACCGGAATGTGCGGGAACTCTTCGATGGCCGCCAGGATCAGGTGGCGCAGGAACGGCGCACCGGCGTATTTGCGAGCGCCAGCGGAAGCCTGGACGATGACCGGGGAGTCGGTCTTGTCGGCGGCTTCCATGATCGCGCGCATCTGCTCGAGGTTGTTGACGTTGAAAGCCGGAACGCCGTAGCCGAACTCGGCGGCGTGGTCCAGCATCTGGCGCATGCTAATGAGTGCCATTGTGTATCTCTCTCCCGACAAGCGTCGTTTGTTTCGTGCAAGCCTGCCGCAGGGGCGGTTGCTGTTCAAGTAGTGTGGGCCACCTGCGCGGCCCGGCCAGTCACGGTGCCTTGCAGCCCCGCCCAATCAGATCGTTGGTCGCCACCCAATACACCAGGCCTTCTTCACCTTTGGTGTGGAAGGCCAGCATGCCATCGCTGTACAGCGCGCCGGAGGCGCCCGGCTCGGCCTTGAGCCGGTAGACCTGGTCGCCGCCACCCAGGCGTACATCGACCGCGTCCTGTTGTGCATCAGCGAAGCGCCACAGCACCTCGGCCTGGCTGTCGCAGACCCAGCGGGTCCAGTTGTCCGCCGGGGCGGGTTGGGCGGGTTGCAGCAACGAACAGCCTGCCAGGGTCGCCAGGGCCAATGCGGCCAGAAGCGCTTTCATTCAATCACTCCGCCAGGGGCTGCAAAGCAGCCCTATGTTCAAGACCACAAAACAGCCTTCAGGTTGCCTGGCGCCCGATCAAGGGCAGCCCGGCGCCTTGCGCTGGTGCTCGTCGTCGTACTTTTCCAGGCCGTCCGGGCCCAGGCGCTTGTTGATCACCGGTGCCGTCTCGGCCTGCCACTGGGACTGGTAGCAACCGCCCTTGGGCGGCTGCGCCGGGTCAGCCTCGCTGCCCGTGTTGCTGGAGCAGGCGCCCAGCAACACTGCCACGATCATCACAGGCAATTGCTTGACCATCAGGTCGCTCCCTTTGCCAGGCGCCTTCAAACTCAGGCCTTGGCCCGTTCTTCCAGGATTGCCACGGCAGGCAGGACCTTGCCCTCGACGAACTCGAGGAACGCGCCGCCACCGGTAGAAATGTAGGAGATATCGGCGCCAACGCCATACTTGTCGATGGCTGCCAGGGTGTCACCGCCACCGGCGATGGAGAATGCGGCGCTGTCGGCGATGGCCTTGGCCAGTACCTTGGTGCCGTTGCCGAACTGGTCGAATTCGAACACACCGACCGGGCCGTTCCACAGGATGGTCTGCGACGACTTCAGCAGTTCGGCGAAGTTGGCAGCGGTCTGTGGGCCGATGTCGAGGATCATGTCGTCAGCCGCCACGTCGGCGATCGCCTTGACGGTAGCTTCGGCGCTTTCAGCGAATTCCTTGGCAACCACCACGTCGACCGGCAGCGGCACATTGACCTTGGCGGCGATGGCCTTGGCGGTTTCGACCAGGTCAGCCTCGTACAGCGACTTGCCCACCGGGTGACCGGCAGCGGCGAGGAAGGTGTTGGCGATACCACCGCCGACGATCAGCAGGTCGCACACAGTGCTCAGGCTGTTCAGCACGTCCAGCTTGGTCGACACCTTGGAGCCGGCAACAATGGCCGCCATCGGCTTGGCCGGCGCCTTCAGGGCCTTGCCCAGGGCGTCCAGCTCGGCCGCCAGCAGCGGGCCGGCAGCAGCGACCTTGGCGAACTTGGCAACACCGTGGGTGGAGCCTTCGGCGCGGTGCGCGGTGCCGAACGCGTCCATGACGAACACGTCGCACAGGGCGGCGTACTTCTGCGCCAGCTCGTCGGCGTTCTTCTTCTCGCCCTTGTTGAAGCGCACGTTCTCGAACAGCACCAGGTCACCGGCCTGCACCTGAACGCCGTCGAGGTAGTCGGCGACCAGCGGCACGTCGCGGCCCAGGGCCTTGCCCAGGTAGTCGGCAACCGGCTTGAGGCTGTTCTCAGCGGAGAACTCGCCTTCGGTCGGGCGCCCCAGGTGCGAGCAGACCATTACCGCCGCGCCCTTCTCCAGGGCCAGCTTGATGGTCGGCAGCGCTGCCAGGATACGCGCATCGCTGGCGACCACGCCGTCTTTCACAGGGACGTTGAGGTCTTCGCGGATCAGTACGCGCTTACCTTGCAGGTCGAGGTCGGTCATCTTCAACACGGTCATGAATGCAGTCCTTCAGGGCTGTTTGCTGCGGGTTGGGTGGACGACGTGCAGATAGTGTTCGGCAACGTCGAGCATACGGTTGGCAAACCCCCATTCGTTGTCGAACCAGGCCAGCAGGTTCACCAGGCGGGAGCCTGAGACACGGGTCTGGCTGGCATCGACGATGGCCGAATGCGGGTCATGGTTGAAATCACAGCTGGCGTGGGGCAGCTCGGTGTAGGCCAGCAAGCCTTTTAGCGGGCCAACCAGGGCGGCCTCGCGCAACACCCGGTTGACCTCGGCCGCGCTGGTGTCGCGGGCGGTCTGCAGGGTGATGTCCAGGCACGACACGTTGACGGTTGGCACGCGTACCGCTTTGGCCTGGATTCGCCCGGCAAGTTCCGGCAGCAGGCGCTCGATGCCCCGCGCCAGACCAGTGGACACCGGAATCACCGACTGGAATGCCGAGCGCGTGCGGCGCAGGTCTTCATGGTGATAGGCGTCGATCACCGGCTGGTCGTTCATCGCCGAGTGGATGGTGGTGATCTGTACGTACTCGATGCCAAAGGCCTGGTCCAGCACCCGCAGCAGGGGCACGCCGCAGTTGGTGGTGCAGGACGCGTTCGATACCAGCAGTTCGTTGCCGGTCAGGCAACCCTGGTTGATGCCGTAGACCACCGTGGCATCGACGTCGGCTTCACTGGCCATCGGCTGCGAGAACAGCACCCGTGGCGCACCGGCATCGAGAAAACGCTGGCCGTCGGCTCGGGTGTTGTAGGCGCCAGAGCACTCCAGTACCAGGTCGACATCCAGGGCGGCCCAGTCGATGCCTTCGGGGGTGGCGCTGCGCAGCACTTTCACACAGTCGCCATTGATATGCAGACAATCGCCGTCGACTTTCACCTCACCGGGGAAACGCCCGTGGGTGGAGTCGAAGCGCGTCAGGTATTCCAGACTGGCCTGGTCGGCCAGGTCGTTCAGCGCGACGATCTCGAAACCGGCCTTCGCCCCTCGCTCGAACAGTGCGCGCAGGACACAGCGGCCGATGCGGCCGTAACCGTTGAGTGCAACTTTGTAGGGACGCGGGTGGGGCATTCGATACTCACGTGCAGGTGCGTTGAACGACCATCGCGGGGCAAGCCCGCTCCCACAAGGCACCGGGATGCCTTGTGGGAGCGGGCTTGCCCCGCGATCAGGCGGGAGGCACGGAGCCTCCCGGGTGCATCAGTCTTCCAGCAGCTCTTCAGCGGTACCCAGGATGTTGTCCAGGGTGAAGCCGAACTCCTCGAACAGCGCGGAGGCCGGTGCCGACTCGCCGTAGGTGGTCATGCCGATGACGCGACCTTCGAGGCCGACGTACTTGTACCAGAAGTCGGCATGGGCAGCCTCGATGGCGATGCGCGCACCGACTTCCAGTGGCAGGACCGACTGCTTGTAGGCAGCGTCCTGGGCATCGAACACGCTGGTGCTCGGCATCGACACGACGCGGACCTTGCGGCCCTCGGCGCTCAGCTTGTCGAACGCCTGGACGGCCAGGCCCACTTCGGAACCGGTGGCGATCAGGATCAGCTCAGGCTCGCCGGCGCAGTCCTTGAGCACGTAACCGCCACGGGCGATATCGGCGATCTGCTGGGCATTGCGATCCTGATGCTGCAGGTTCTGGCGCGAGAAGATCAGCGCCGACGGGCCGTCCTTGCGCTCCAGGGCGGCTTTCCAGGACACGGCGGACTCCACCGCATCGGCCGG
This sequence comes from Pseudomonas soli, assembly GCF_900110655.1. Taxonomy (GTDB): domain Bacteria; phylum Pseudomonadota; class Gammaproteobacteria; order Pseudomonadales; family Pseudomonadaceae; genus Aquipseudomonas; species Aquipseudomonas soli. The sequence goes on along the minus strand of NZ_FOEQ01000014.1, from coordinate 59,592 downwards.
ACGCCAGGTGTCCAGGTTCGGCGTGCTGCGCAGGCTGGTCAGTTGCTCGATCGGCTGATGGGTCGGACCGTCTTCGCCCAGGCCAATGGAGTCGTGGGTGTAGACGTGGATCACGCGTTGTTTCATCAGCGCCGACATGCGCACGGCGTTGCGGGCGTATTCCATGAACATCAGGAAGGTCGCGCCATAAGGCACCAGACCGCCGTGCAGGGCGACGCCGTTCATGATCGCGGTCATGCCGAATTCGCGCACGCCGTAGAACACGTAGTTGCCGCTGGCGTCATTGGCCTCGACACCCTTGCAACCTTTCCACAAGGTCAGGTTGGAGCCGGCCAGGTCCGCCGAACCCCCGAGGAACTCCGGCAGCAGCGGGCCGAAGGCATTCAGGGTGTTCTGGCTGGCCTTGCGGCTGGCGATGGTTTCGCCCTTGGCGGCGACTTCGTTGATGTAGGCCTGGGCCTTCTCGGAGAAGTCCGCCGGCAGGTCGCCTGCGTCACGGCGCTTGAACTCGGCAGCCAGTTCCGGGTAAGCCTTGGCATAGGCGTCGAAACGCTCGTTCCAGGCAGCTTCGGCCTTGGCGCCAGCGGCTTTGGCGTCCCACTCGGCATAGATGTCGGCCGGGATCTCGAACGGACCGTGGTTCCAGTTCAGTTCCTTGCGGGCCAGGGCGATTTCTTCGTTGCCCAGCGGTGCGCCGTGGCAGTCTTCCTTGCCCTGCTTGTTCGGCGAGCCGAAGCCGATGATGGTCTTGCAGCAGATCAGGGTCGGACGGTCGCTCTTGCGAGCGGTGTCGATGGCCATCTTGATCTCGTCGGCGTCGTGACCGTTGACGTTGCGGATCACCTGCCAGTTGTAGGCTTCGAAGCGCGCCGGGGTGTTGTCGGTGAACCAGCCGTGCACTTCGCCGTCGATGGAGATGCCGTTGTCGTCGTAGAAGGCGATCAGTTTGTTCAGGCCCAGGGTGCCGGCCAGCGAGGCGACTTCGTGGGAAATGCCTTCCATCATGCAGCCGTCGCCGAGGAACACGTAGGTGTTGTGGTCGACGATGTTGTGGCCTTCACGGTTGAACTGGGCGCCCAGCACCTTTTCCGCCAGGGCGAAGCCCACGGCGTTGGCCAGACCCTGGCCCAGGGGGCCGGTGGTGGTTTCCACGCCTGGGGTGTAGCCGAACTCCGGGTGGCCCGGGGTGCGGCTGTGCAGCTGACGGAAGGCCTTGAGGTCGTCGATGGTGACGTCGTAGCCGGTCAGGTGCAGCAGCGAATAGATGAGCATCGAGCCGTGACCGTTGGACAGCACGAAGCGGTCACGGTCGGCGAAGTTCGGGTTGCTCGGGTTGTGCTTCAGGTAGTCGCGCCAAAGCACTTCGGCGATATCCGCCATACCCATGGGGGCACCTGGGTGGCCGCTGTTGGCCTTTTGCACGGCATCCATGCTGAGGGCACGAATGGCGTTGGCACGTTCACGACGGCTGGGCATCGCTGAGTCTCCTGGGGCTTGAAAGGGTGGTGAAGCGAAAAAAGGCGACCATTTTCGCCCACAGGGGGGGCCGGGGGCAATGACGTATGGTCGCAGTCGGGCTTTTTTCCTGTGTTTGGCCTGCTTTTCACGAGAAATCCGCCTGCGAAACCACCACCCATCCAGCAATATCAAAACTTTTTGATATTGCTATTGCGACGACAGCATCCCCTGACTAGACTCCCGCCCCATGAACCTCAATGCGCCCATCACCCCGCAACGCAGCGACGAGCTGGCCGCCCTGTGCAAGGCCGGCGGCGATCCTCTGCGCCTGAACGTGCTGCGCGCATTGGCCAACGACTCGTTCGGCGTGCTGGAGCTGGCGCAGATCTTCGACATCGGCCAGTCGGGCATGAGCCACCACCTCAAGGTGCTGGCCCAGGCCGACCTGGTGGCGACCCGTCGCGAGGGCAATGCGATCTTCTACCGCCGCGCCCTGCCCGACAGTCAGCGCCTGGGTGGCCGCCTGCACACGGCGCTGCTGGAGGAAGCCGACGACCTCTCGCTGCCCGTGGACGTACAGGCACGTATCGCCCTGGTGCAACAGCGCCGCGCCGCCACCAGCCAGGACTTTTTCCAGCGCGTCGAAGAGAAATTCCGCGCCCAGCAGGACCTCATCGCCGGCTTGCCGCAGTACCGCGAAAGCCTGCTGGCATTGCTCGACAAGCTCAGCTTCGGCGTCGGCGCCAGCGCCCTGGAAGTGGGGCCTGGCGACGGCGGTTTCCTGCCTGACCTGGCGCGCCGCTTCGACCAGGTCACGGCCATGGACAACAGCCCGACCATGCTCGAGCTGGCGCGCCAGGTCTGTGAGCGCAATGCACTGAACAACGTGAACCTGCAGTTGGCCGATGCACTGGGTACAACGGATGTGGAAGCCGACTGCGTTGTGCTGAACATGGTCCTGCACCATTTCAGCGACCCGGCCCAGGCCTTGCGCCTGCTGGCCAGACGGGTGAAAGCGGGCGGCAGCCTGCTGGTCACCGAGCTGTGCAGCCATGACCAGGGGTGGGCGCGCGAAGCCTGCGGCGACCTGTGGCTTGGCTTCGAACAGGATGACCTGGCCCGTTGGGCCAACGCTGCGGGACTGACCCCCGGGGACAGCCTCTACGTGGGCTTGCGTAACGGTTTTCAGATCCAGGTCCGGCATTTCCAGCGGGCCACTGGCGACATACAACATCGGTAAATTTCAGGAACCCATCGAGATGAGCGAATACTCCCTTTTCACCTCCGAGTCCGTGTCCGAAGGGCATCCGGACAAGATCGCCGACCAGATCTCCGACGCGGTGCTGGACGCCATCATCGCCCAGGACAAGTATGCCCGCGTGGCCTGCGAGACCCTGGTCAAGACCGGTGTCGCCATCATCGCCGGTGAAGTCACCACTTCGGCCTGGGTCGATCTGGAAGACCTGGTACGTAACGTGATCATCGACATCGGCTACAACAGCTCCGACGTCGGCTTCGACGGTGCCACCTGCGCCGTGATGAACATCATCGGCAAGCAGTCGGTGGACATCGCCCAGGGCGTCGACCGCTCCCGCCCGGAAGACCAGGGCGCTGGCGACCAGGGCCTGATGTTCGGCTACGCCAGCAACGAGACCGACGTGCTGATGCCGGCCCCGATCTGCTTCTCGCACCGCCTGGTCGAGCGCCAGGCCGAGGCGCGCAAGTCCAAGCTGCTGCCTTGGCTGCGCCCGGACGCCAAGTCACAGGTCACCTGCCGCTATGAAAACGGCAAGGTCGTCGGTATCGACGCGGTCGTACTGTCGACCCAGCACAACCCCGAGGTCTCGCAAAAAGACCTGCAGGAAGCGGTGATGGAGCTGATCGTCAAGCACACCCTGCCTGCCGAGCTGCTGCACAAGGGTACCCAGTACCACATCAACCCGACGGGCAACTTCATCATCGGTGGCCCGGTGGGCGACTGCGGCCTGACCGGCCGCAAGATCATCGTCGACTCCTACGGCGGCATGGCTCGCCACGGTGGTGGCGCGTTCTCCGGCAAGGACCCGTCCAAGGTCGACCGTTCCGCCGCCTACGCCGGCCGCTACGTGGCCAAGAACATCGTCGCCGCTGGCCTGGCCGAGCGTTGCGAGATCCAGGTGTCCTACGCCATCGGCGTGGCCCAGCCGACCTCCATCTCGATCAACACCTTCGGCACCGGCAAGGTCTCGGACGAGAAGATCGTGCAACTGGTGCGCGAATGCTTCGACCTGCGTCCGTACGCCATCACCACCATGCTCGACCTGCTGCACCCGATGTACCAGGAAACCGCTGCCTACGGTCACTTCGGTCGTACCCCGCAGGAGAAGACCGTGGGTGACGACACCTTCACCACCTTCACCTGGGAGCGCACCGACCGCGCCGCCGCCCTGCGCGACGCCGCCGGCCTGTAAGTCTCCTACAGCAGTAAAAGAAAGCCCCTGCCGAGCAATCGGCAGGGGCTTTTTCGTGACATATCGTCTGACAATGCGGCACGTCGCAGCGCGCAGCTGACACCTAGGCTGAGGACTCCTTACCGCCTCGCAAGGATGCCGGCCATGCCGTTGCTGCTGATACTCATGCTCCTGCCGATACTCATCGCCAGCGCACAGGCCGACCAGTGTCCGGATTGGAGCGTATCCCAGGCGAATGCCGAAATGGCCCGGCTGGGCGAGACCCTGGCCCGCTGGGACGACCACTACCATCGTCAGGGCAAGTCATTGGTGGCCGACGAGCTCTATGACCAGAGCCGCCAGCGCCAATTGCTGCTACAGCGGTGCTTCAACCTGCCAGACGCGGCGCCCGCCCCACTGGCAAGCGCACGCGGTCCGATTGCACACCCGATCGTCCACACCGGCGTCGACAAGCTCCCTGACGAACAGGCAATGCGTCGTTGGCTGGCCGACAAACGCGATGTCTGGATACAGCCCAAGGTCGACGGCGTCGCGGTTTCCCTGGTCTACCAGAAGGGTCGGTTGGTCCGGCTGCTCAGCCGTGGCGATGGCGTCCAGGGCCATGACTGGAGCCGGCATATTCCCTCGCTCGGCGCCATCACCCGACAGCTGCCGCAACCTGTGGACCTGGTGCTGCAAGGGGAACTGTACAAACGCCTGGAGGGCCATGTGCAGGCCCAGGCAGGCAGCCTCAACGCTCGCGGCAACGTGGCCGGGCTGATGGCACGCAAGCAGCTGGACACAGCGCTCGGCGCGAGCATCGGCCTGTTCGTCTGGGACTGGCCGCACGGGCCGCAAACCCAGGCAGAGCGTCTCGAGCGACTGGCCGCCATGGGCTTTGCCGACAGCCAGCGCTACAGCGTCGCCATCGCCAGCCCGGAGCAGGCCGCCGAGATGCGCCTGCACTGGTATCGCACCGCCCTGCCCTTCGCCACCGATGGCGTGATCCTGCGCCAGGACAGCCGCCCGCCCGCCGAACGCTGGCAGGCCAAGGCCCCTTACTGGATTGCGGCCTGGAAATACCCCTTCTCCCAGGCACTGGCCGAGGTGCGCGAAGTGCGCTTTCGCATTGGACGCACTGGCAAGGTAACCCCCATCCTGCATCTGGCGCCTGTCGAACTGGACGACCGTCAGGTTTCCCAGGTCAGCCTTGGTTCCCTGGCTCGCTGGCAGAACCTCGATATTCGCCCTGGCGACCAGGTGGCCATCAGCCTTGCCGGCCTCACCGTTCCGCGGTTTGACGACGTGGTACATCGCACGGTCGTGCGACAGCCCGTGGCCTCACCGGCTGCCGGCCAGTATGACGCCCACACTTGCTGGCGGGCTGGCGCTGGCTGCGAAGAGCAATTCATCGCCCGATTGAACTGGTTGAGCGGCAAGCAGGGGCTGGCCCTGCCAGGGATCGGACCGGGTACCTGGCGCCGACTGGTGAATGCCGGCCTGGTGACCTCCCTCGTGGACTGGCTGGAGCTCGACACCCAAGTCCTGACGAAGGTGCCGGGTCTCGGCGACGCCAGGGCCCGACAGCTTCATGACAGTTTCAGCGCGGCTCACCTGCGCTCCTTCCACCAGTGGTTGAAAGCGCTGGGCGCGCCCTTGCCTCAGGAGATGCCGCTGGAGGCCGACTGGTCGACGCTCGCAACCCGATCGGCCGACGCATGGCAAGCCTCGCCGGGGGTCGGTGGCGCAAAATCGAAACAACTCGAGGTTTTTTTTGCAACAGAAGATGTTCAAGCCCTTGCCGCGCAACTGGGCCGGTATCGTATCGCCGGTTTCCAGCACTCGAACGACACCGCCGAACAATGACGAGCGTAGGGTAACTCCGAGTTTGCCGTTTAAAGCCCCACCAAGGGTTCCTAAATCCGGCAAACCAAGGCAGGATTCCACCAACTTTTGCTGCTCCGCCCCGCTCAGGAGGCTTTTCATGACACGTTTCACCGCTCTTTTCCTGCTGGCAACCCTTGGCCTGGCGACCGGCGTCGCGCAAGCCGCCCAGCCGGATGCAGGCTTGACCGGCTGCGCCGCCAAACGCAGCGCCATCGAGAACCAGCTGAAGATTGCCCGTGACCATGGCAACAGTGACCAAGTTGCCGGGCTCGAAGAGGCGCTGCGTGGCGTGGACAACTGCACCGAAGCCGGGCTGCGCAAAGAGCGCGAGCAGAAAGTGCTCGATGCCCGCCACGAAGTGAACCAGCGCACCAAGGACCTGGACAAAGCCATGAAGAAGGGTGACGCGGAAAAGATCAACAAGCGCAAGGACAAGCTGGCCGAGGCAAAGAAAGAACTGCAGGAAGCCGTGGACGAGCTCGAGCGCTGACCTAACAGCCCTTGATGTGGGAGCGAACCCGCTCCCACGACAGCCTCCCACGGCTCAATGATTACGAAACTCGCTATGACAGGCCTTGCACGCCGCCTCGACCTTGTCCATCGGTGCCTTCATCTGCGTTGCGTCCAGCGACGGGTTGCGGGTCACCGTCACCAGCTCGCCGGTGACGCCCTCCAGCTGCCGGGCCAGGTCCTGGAACCGCGCCTGCCGCTCCCAGACATCCGCCCGCGCGCTGCTGTCACCCTCGTCGCGCACCTGCGGGAAGTGCTGCCACGGCTCATGGGCCAGGGAATCCAGCTTCACCGCGCCCTCGGCGAACTTCACGCCATCGAAGGGCAACCGTCCGCGCAGCATGCCTCCCATGTCTTCACTGGTCTTGAGCATCTGCTTGAAGATCGCCTTGCGCTGGCCCAGTGGCGAGTTGGGATCGACGCCGTCACAGGCGGTCAGGGCGAGGGCGGCGAGCAGTACTACGGTCAATCGCTTGAACATCACGGTCTCTTTGGCCAGGCAAACGGGTGGCCAGTATCGCCGCCCGCCGGGCAAAGACCAATAGCCACACAGAAAACAAGGGTGAATGTTCATGTTTCGCCCAGCACAGGACCTTCTCGATGAAATCTGCATTGCGCCATCTCGCCTGGGCCCTGCCCGCCCTGGCGCTCCTGGCCGGCTGCAACGGCGGCGAAAGCGCCAAGCCTGAGCCTCATGCCATCGCCACTTATGTGCCAGCCACCTGGAAGGACCTGCCCCAGGTCAGCGACGACGACCTGCTGGCCGGCTTCTATGCCTGGCGCAACGGTTGCGAGAAGCTCAAGCGCGATCCGGTGTGGGCCGCAACCTGCGAGGCAGCCGGCTCAGCCATGGCGAACCCTGATCAGGTACGCACCTTCCTCGAGCAGAATCTCCAGGTGTTTGGACTGCGCTCGGCGCAGAACAGCGCCAACGGCCTGATCACCGGGTATTACGAACCGGTCTACCCCGGCAGCCTGGAACGCACCGAAGCCGCGCATGTACCAGTGTACGGCGTACCCGAGGACATGATCGTGGTCGATCTGGCCAGTGTGTATCCCGAACTCAAGGGCAAGCGCTTGCGCGGGCGCCTTGATGGCCGCGTGCTCAAACCCTATGACACCGCCGAAGTGATCAACCGCGACGGTGCCATGGCGCCGGTACTGGCCTGGCTGACCGACCCGATGGACTTGCAGTTCCTGCAGATCCAGGGTTCCGGTCGCATCCAGCTGGAAGGTGGCCGCCAGCTACGGCTGGGGTATGCCGACCAGAACGGCCATCCCTATCGGCCGATTGGCCGCTGGCTGGTGGAACAGGGCCAGCTGCCTAAGGAACAGGTGACCATGGGCAGCATCCACGCTTGGGCCCAGGCCAACCCGAAGCGGATCCCTGAGTTGCTGGCCAGCAACCCGAGCTATGTGTTCTTCAGCACCCGCCCGGACAGCAACGAAGGTCCGCGCGGCTCACTCAACGTGCCGCTGACCGCTGGCTACAGCGTGGCCATCGACCGCAAGGTGATCCCGCTGGGCAGCCTGCTGTGGCTGTCCACCACCCGCCCCGACGGCAGCCCGGTGGTGCGCCCCGTGGGAGCTCAAGACACGGGTGGGGCGATTACTGGTGAAGTGCGTGCGGACCTGTTCTGGGGCACCGGGCCAGAGGCAGGGGAACTGGCAGGCAACATGAAACAACAGGGGCAGATCTGGATGTTGTGGCCCAAGGGTCAGCCTTTGCCCGAAGTACCGAAGGTACCCTGACGGGCGCTATCGCGGGGCATGCCTACTCCCACTGCGGGAGCGGGCATGCCCCGCGATGCACTCAGATCGAAACGACAAAGAACGACACGATCAGCGCCATCCCGACGAACCACACCAGCGAGCGCAACACCGCCCAATCCGCCAGGTAGCAGATGATGTAGAGCAACCGGCTGGTGATGTACATCACGCCCAGCACATCTTGGGTTACTTGTTCGGCATTGCCGACGATATCGGCCACCAGCACCGCCGCGGCAAATGCCGGAAACGCCTCGTAGCCATTCAACTGAGCGGCATGGGCCCGCCGTGGCAGCCCGTCAAGCTCGTCCAGAAAGGCACGCGGGTCATGATTGGCGCGAAAGCCAAAATACCCGCTGCTGAGTTTGGCGATCAACGCACACAGCGGCGGCAGGACCAGGGCGACAAGAATGCACCACAGGGCTACGGTCATCTACAGGACTCCTTGTTTCACAGAGGTTGGCTTCAGAGCTTCATCACCAGCATGCCGGCCAGCACCAGCGTGCAAGCTAGGAGTCTTGGCCCGCCAAAAGGTTCTTTGAGGTAGCGCATGCCCAGGAGCACCACGAGAATCACGCTCAGTTCGCGCAACGCTGCCGCCTCGGCCACCGAGCCCAGGTGCATGGCCCAGAGCACCAGAGCGTAGCTGAACAACACACAGAACCCGACTGCCAGGCCCAGATTCCATTGGGTTCGCCAGAACAGCATGAATGGCCCCCGGCGAGCCACCACGGCCAGCAGCGGGAACGGCCAGGAGCTGAGCAGGCTCAGCCACACCAGGTAATCCCACGGTTTGCCCCACAGGCGTACGGCCTGGCCGTCGAACCAGGTGTAGCAGCCGATGCACAGGCCGATCAGCGCCACCACCGGCAGCATCGACCAGGGCAGGCGGTCGCCGCCACCGCCCTGCCAAAGCAGACACGCCATGCCACAGGGGATCAGCAGGATGCCGATGATCTGCTGCTGGCTCAGCGATTCGCCGGCAAAGGCCAGGGTCAACCCAAGTACCACCAAGGGCGACAGGCCACGCATCAACGGATAGACCAGGCCCAGGTCGCCGACCCGATAGGCCTGGATCAGCAGAAAGCGGTACAGCTGCTCGGCCAGCGCCGAGGCCAACAGCCAGGGCCAGATCCCGGCGGGCGGGAAATCTACGAAGGCCACCGCCAGCAGGGCGAAACTCAGCGCCACCACGTCCATGCTGGCGATGACCAGCAGCCGCTCGGCGCTGAACTTGATCAAGGTATTCCAGGTGGCATGGAGCAGGGCTGCGACCAGTACGAGGGAAGTTGCCAGCACGCCTTGGAATCCTTGTTGTCGTTCGGTGGGGACCACTATATAGCGCCTGGCGTGTTATGGCCCCATCTCGGCGAGCCCGCCCCCACGCCACTGCCTGACAGGAACCAATTGGAGAAATCCGGTCATAAGGTGTGTCCCGACTGCCGCGCCAGATCATCAAAGAACTGCCCGAGCCATTCGGGTAATGACTTGGAAGCCACTTTCACAGGATTCGGGATGCTTGAATTAGTTGCCGCGTTTATCTGCCTCACCACCCTCCTCACTTATGTGAACTACCGCTTCATCGGCCTGCCGCCGGCCATCGGCGTGATGGTCACCGCATTGCTATTCTCCCTGATGCTGCAGGGCCTGAGCCTGATCGGCTTCCCTGGCTTGGAAGAACGCGTTGAAGGCCTGATGAACCAGATCGACTTCAACGACCTGCTGATGCACTGGATGCTGTCGTTCCTGCTGTTCGCCGGCGCGTTGCACGTCAATCTTGCCGACCTGCGCAGCTACCGCTGGCCGATCGGCCTGCTGGCCACCCTGGGCGTGCTCATCGCCACCGTGGTGATTGGCTACCTGTCGCACTGGGTGTTCGCCCTGTTCGGCTGGAACGTGCCACTGATCTACTGCCTGCTGTTCGGTGCGCTGATCTCGCCAACCGACCCGATCGCCGTGCTCGGCGCGCTGCGTACCGCCAACGCCTCCAAACCGCTGAAGACCACCATCGTCGGCGAGTCGCTGTTCAACGACGGCACGGCGGTCGTGGTGTTCACCGTGCTGCTGGGCATCATCCAGCTGGGCGAGACGCCGAGCGTCGCCGATACCGCCATCCTGTTCGCCCGTGAGGCACTGGGTGGCATCGCCTTCGGCGGCCTGATCGGTTACGCCACCTACCGCATGATCAAGAGCGTCGAGCAGTACCAGGTGGAGGTGATGCTGACCCTGGCACTGGTGATCGGCGGCTCGGCCATGTGCTACGAGTTGCACGTGTCGGCGCCGATCGCCATGGTGGTGGCCGGCCTGATCATCGGCAACCTGGGGCGCAACCTGGCGATGAACGACATGACCCGCCGCTACATGGATGGCTTCTGGGAACTGATCGACGACATGCTCAACGCCCTGCTGTTCGCGCTGATTGGCCTGGAACTGTTGCTGCTGCCGTTCAACTGGTTGCACCTGGCGGCGGGTGGTGTGCTGGCGATTGCGGTGCTGGCTTCGCGCCTGCTGACCGTGGCGCCGGCGATCGTGCTGTTGCGCCGCTGGCGCAGCGTGCCGCAAGGCACCATTCGCGTACTGACCTGGGGTGGCCTGCGCGGTGGCGTGTCGGTGGCCCTGGCACTGTCGCTACCGCAGGGCGCCGAGCGTGATCTGCTGCTGTCGATCACTTACATCGTGGTGCTGTCGTCGATCCTGGTGCAGGGTCTGACGGTCGGAAAGGTTGTGCGCAAGGTCAGCACACAACCCGAGTGACAGCATAGGGGCGGACTAGCCCCGCGATATCGTCTGCACAGGCATCGATGTTGATCCTGCCGGCGCCATCGCGGGGCAAGCCCGCTCCCAAGCTTGAGCAAATGGATCTATTCCACCGCGCTGTCCGGAAACTGGTCCTGGATGTACTTGATCTCGGTGCGCCCGTGGGCGGCCGGCAGGCCATCCTCACCCAGGTTGACGAAGACCATCTTGTCGACGGTCAGGATCGCCTTGCGGGTGATCTTGTTGCGCACTTCGCACTTGAGCGTGATCGAGGTGCGGCCGAACTCGGTGGCGGTAATGCCCAGCTCGATGATGTCGCCCTGACGCGAAGCACTGACGAAGTTGATCTCGGAAATGTACTTGGTCACCACGCGCTGGTTGCCCAGTTGGACGATGGCGTAGATTGCCGCCTCCTCGTCGATCCAGCGCAGCAGACTGCCGCCGAACAGGGTGCCGTTGGGATTGAGGTCTTCGGGTTTTACCCATTTGCGGGTGTGAAAGTTCATCTGTACTCCTGACCTGCTTGCTGACATGCGCTAATGATGGCAGACCGCTCGGTCACGCTCCATTGAACATCGACTATCGTCGTGATTAATCGACAGAAAGTCTTGGGTGTGTCACACGCCCGCGGCTATAATCTCGCCGTTTCACATGGTCCCCCGCAGTGGTGGCCATCCCGCCACCCATCCGAGGGGCGCTGCAGCAGGCTCGGCCTGTCAGGCTCGGTTGGGGCGTTGTCCGCGCAAGCGGACGCTCAACGCACAACGGCGCCCATTCGCACACTACGAATGGAGGCTCTCAATGAGCGCTGTAAACACGCCTGCAGGTTTTTCCGACTTCAAGGTCGCCGACATCTCCCTGGCCGACTGGGGCCGTAAGGAAGTCATCATCGCCGAATCGGAAATGCCCGCGCTGATGGGCCTGCGCCGCAAGTATCAAGCCGAGCAACCGCTCAAGGGCGCGAAGATCATCGGCTGCATCCACATGACCATCCAGACTGCCGTGCTGATCGAGACCCTGGTCGCCCTGGGTGCCGAAGTGCGCTGGTCGTCGTGCAACATCTTCTCCACCCAGGACCAGGCCGCCGCCGCCATTGCTGCCGCCGGCATCCCGGTGTTCGCCTGGAAAGGTGAAACCGAGCAGGAATACGAATGGTGCATCGAGCAGACCATCCTCAAGGATGGCCAGCCATGGGACGCCAACATGGTGCTGGACGACGGCGGTGACCTGACCGAGATCCTGCACAAGAAATACCCGGCCATGCTGGACAAGATCCACGGCGTGACCGAAGAGACCACCACCGGCGTGCACCGCCTGCTGGACATGCTGGCCAAGGGCGAGCTGAAAGTCCCGGCGATCAACGTCAACGACTCGGTCACCAAGAGCAAGAACGACAACAAGTACGGCTGCCGTCACAGCCTCAACGACGCCATCAAGCGCGGTACCGACCACCTGCTGTCGGGCAAACAGGCCCTGGTGATCGGCTACGGCGACGTGGGCAAGGGCTCGGCCCAGTCCCTGCGTCAGGAAGGCATGATCGTCAAGGTCACCGAAGTCGACCCGATCTGCGCCATGCAAGCGTGCATGGACGGCTTTGAAGTCGTCTCGCCGTTCAAGGACGGCATCAACACCGGTACCGAAGCCGGCATCAACAAGGACCTGCTCGGCCGCATCGACCTGATCGTCACCACCACCGGTAACGTCAACGTCTGCGACGCCAACATGCTCAAGGCCCTGAAGAAGCGCGCCGTGGTCTGCAACATCGGCCACTTCGACAACGAGATCGACACCGCCTTCATGCGCAAGAACTGGGCATGGGAAGAGGTCAAGCCACAGGTGCACAAGATCCACCGCACCGGTGCCGGCGTGTTCGACCCGCAGAACGACGACTACCTGATCCTGCTGGCCGAAGGCCGCCTGGTGAACCTGGGCAACGCCACCGGCCACCCAAGCCGCATCATGGACGGCTCGTTCGCCAACCAGGTCCTGGCGCAGATCTTCCTGTTCGAGCAGAAGTTCGCCGCGCTGCCTGCCGCGAAGAAGGCCGAGCGCCTGACCGTGGAAGTGCTGCCGAAGAAACTCGACGAAGAAGTGGCCCTGGAGATGGTCCGCGGCTTCGGCGGCGTGGTCACCCAGCTGACCCCGCAGCAGGCCGAGTACATTGGTGTGACCGTCGAAGGCCCGTTCAAGCCGGACGCTTACCGCTACTAAGCGGCTGGTTGCCAGTGCCAGGTATTCTTGCCCGGCACTGGCAGGCAACGTTTCGAACCGATGTCCGAGCCAGGCCGGCCCCCACCGTCCTGGCTTTTATTTGCAGGCAGCAGCCCAGGCTCACTGCCGAAGGAACCAGAGATGTCACAAGAACGCCGCTACAGTTTCGAGTTCTTCCCCACCAAGACCGATGCCGGTCACGAAAAGCTGATGGGCGTTGCCCGCCAGCTGGCCAGCTACAACCCGGACTTCTTCTCCTGCACCTATGGTGCCGGTGGCTCGACCCGCGACCGCACGCTCAACACCGTGCTGCAGCTGGAAAACGAGGTGAAAGTCCCCGCCGCCCCGCACCTGTCCTGCGTGGGTGACAGCAAGGACGACCTGCGTGCCCTGCTGGCCGAGTACCAGGCCGCCGGCATCAAGCGCATCGTCGCCCTGCGTGGCGACCTGCCGTCGGGCATGGGCATGGCCAGCGGCGAGCTGCGCTACGCCAGCGACCTGGTCGAGTTCATCCGCCAGGAAACCGGCAACCACTTCCACCTGGAAGTGGCCGCCTACCCGGAGATGCACCCGCAGGCGCGCAACTTCGAGAGCGACCTGGCCAACTTCGTGCACAAGGTCAAGGCTGGTGCCGACAGCGCCATCACCCAGTATTTCTTCAACGCCGACAGCTACTTCTATTTCGTCGAGCGCGCGCAGAAACTGGGCGTCGAGATCCCGGTGGTGCCCGGCATCATGCCGATCACCAACTACAGCAAGCTGGCGCGTTTCTCCGACGCCTGCGGCGCCGAGATCCCACGCTGGATACGCAAGCAGCTGGAAGCCTATGCCGACGACACCGCCAGCATCCAGGCATTCGGCGAGGAAGTGATCACCCACATGTGCGAACAGCTGCTGCAAGGCGGCGCACCGGGACTGCACTTCTATACCCTCAACCAGTCCGAGCCGAGCCTGGCGATCTGGAACAACCTGAAGCTGCCACGCTGATGGTCGCGAACAAGGCTTTGGCGCAGGTCAAAGCCTTGTTCGTTCGCGCTCGCGCCTGCGGCCAGCGTTCACTGGTCTTGCCCGGGCTTGCAGCGTACTCTCACGCCATGCGCACGCTCATCCTCCCTCTCCTGCTGTTGCTGCTCGCCGGCCTGAGCCCGCTGGCCCATGCCGAACGCCTGCGCATCGTCAGCGACGACTGGGCCCCCTACCTCTACCAGGAGAATGGCCAGGCCAAAGGCATTGACTACGAGATAACCAACGAGGTGTTTAAACGCCTGGGCGTCGAGGTGCAGTGGCAGTTCCTGCCTTGGAGGCGCTGCCTGGCGATGGTAGAGCAGGGGCTGGCGGATGCAGTGATGGACATCTTCAAGGTCGATTCACGCCAGGGCTATATGGTCTACCCGGACGAACCCATGTCCCAGGTCGAGTTCGTCCTCTACCAGGCCCGCTCACGCCCGCACCCTGTCGTGCACCTGGAGGACTTGGCCGGGCTGACCGTAGGCACCTCCCCCGGTTATGTCTACGACAGCAGCTTCGCAGAATCGCCGCTGTTTCGCCGTGAGCCTGCGCCCAGCCACGAGGCCAACTTCGGCAAGTTGACCCGTGGGCGCATCGACCTCTTGGTGACCGACCGCCGGGTCGGCCGCTATGTGAGCCGCCGACTGGGTTTGGAGCAGACTGTGCAAGAACTGCCACTGCTGATAAGCCGTCGGCCCCAGTATCTGGGACTGGCCCGCAAACCTGGGCGCGAACAGCTGGCACAGGCATTCAGTGATGAACTGCGGCGCTTCAAACAAGAGCCGGCCTATGCAGCGATCAATGCCCGCTACCTCGGCAATCAGGATTTTCCTTTCGCCGTTGAGCAGCAGGAACGCGGCACACGCTGATTGCTCTGTTATACTCGAGCCTTCCCGCCCGGCTCACGCCCGGACGCTCGGCCTCGCAACAGGCATCTCGACCAGGCGCCGCGCACCTTTGGTGCCCGCCCGCAGGCTCCAGGATGCGCAGTGAACGCCCAGCTGGACCGGACGCGATCGCATCCCTCCGATGCCCGTCGCGCCAGGCAGAACACCCCATCGGGCCTAGCCCCCACGAGAACAGGATTGCCCATGTCCTTTGCTTCCCTCGGTCTCTCCGAGGCTCTTGTCCGCGCTATCGAGGCTGCGGGCTATACCCAGCCCACTCCGGTGCAACAGCGGGCCATTCCCGCCGTGTTGCAAGGTCGCGACCTGATGGTCGCCGCCCAGACAGGTACTGGTAAAACCGGCGGCTTCGCGCTTCCGATCCTTGAGCGTCTGTTCCCGGACGGCCATCCCGACAAGTCTCAACGTCATGGTCCCCGCCAACCGCGCGTGCTGGTGCTGACGCCCACCCGTGAGCTGGCTGCCCAGGTACATGACAGTTTCAAGGTCTATGCCCGCGACCTGAATTTCATCAGCGCCTGCATTTTCGGTGGCGTCGGCATGAACCCGCAGGTCCAGGCCATGGCCAAGGGCGTCGACGTCCTGGTCGCCTGCCCAGGTCGCCTGCTCGACCTCGCTGGCCAGGGCAGTGTCGACCTTTCGCGGGTCGAGATCCTGGTGCTGGACGAAGCCGACCGCATGCTCGACATGGGCTTCATCCATGACGTCAAAAAAGTGCTGGCGCGCCTGCCGGCCAAGCGCCAGAACCTGCTGTTCTCGGCAACCTTCTCCAAGGACATCACCGACCTCGCCGACAAGCTGCTGCACAACCCCGAGCGCATCGAGGTCACGCCGCCGAACACTACCGTCGAGCGTATCGAGCAACGGGTCTACCGCCTGCCGGCCAGCCACAAACGCGCCCTGCTGGCGCACCTGATCACCTTGGGCGCCTGGGAACAGGTGCTGGTGTTCACCCGTACCAAGCACGGCGCCAACCGCCTGGCCGAGTACCTCGAGAAGCACGGCCTGACCGCGGCGGCGATCCACGGCAACAAGAGCCAGAATGCCCGCACCAAGGCGCTGGCCGACTTCAAGGCCAATACCGTGCGCGTGCTGGTCGCCACCGACATCGCCGCTCGCGGCCTGGACATCGACCAACTGCCTCATGTGGTCAACTTCGAGCTGCCCAATGTCGAGGAAGACTACGTTCACCGCATCGGCCGTACGGGCCGTGCCGGTCGCTCCGGTGAAGCCATTTCGATGGTTGCGCCGGACGAAGAAAAGCTACTCAAGAGCATCGAGCGCGTCACCCGCCAGAAAATCCCGGATGGCGACCTGATGGGCTTTGACGCATCGCAGGTCGAGGCCGAGAAGCCGGAAGTGCGCGAGCGCCAGCCGAACAATGGCCGCGGTGGCCGCAACCAGCAACCTCGCGGCGAAGGCGGCAAGGAAGGCAGTGGCGGACGCAAGGACAAAGGCAAGGACAAGGGCCGCAACAAGCCTTCGTCCGAGAAGGCCGCGGAAAAGGACAAGTCTGGCGAGAAACAGCAGCAAGGCCAGCAGCGCAAGCCGCGCGACCAGAAGCCACGCCAGCAGCAGAACAACGGCCAGAAAGCCGTGCCTGTCGCCGCACCCAACCGTGACCCTGAGGAGTTCCTCGACGACGACGTCGACAACTTCGGCAACCGCGCCGACTACGTCAGCCCCTACCAGAACGCCAAGAACCAGGGGCGCAATCGTCGCCCGGGCGGCAACGGCGGCCAAGCCCAAGGCCAGCGCAGTGGTGGCGGCCAGGGGCAAGGCCAGGGTCGTGGCAATGGCCAGCAGCGCCAGGGCCAGGGCTCCGGTGAAAAGCGCCCGCGCAACGGCGGCGGCAGCAATGGTGGCGCCCGACGCGACAACAACGGCGGCCGTGCCCGCCGTGAAGATTCGTCCCGCCAGGAACCGGCCGTGCGCAACCCGCGCGAGTCGCAGAGCGCGCCAGTGATCATCCGCAAGGAATCCAAGCTGGACCGTTACCCGACCCCCGAGCAACTGGACGACCTGCCAAGCCGCCCACGCGGTGAACGCCCAGCACTGCTGACCCGCAAGGGCTGAGCGCGCCATCGCGGGGCCTGCCCCGCGATGCGGCCATGCAAAGCCAACAAAAACGCCGCCCATTGGGCGGCGTTTTTGTTGCTGGCGAAGCGAATTACTTCTGCTTCACGCCTTCGACGCTGATGTCCAGGTCCAGGGTCTGCGAAGTCGGGCCCGGGCCCTTGATGCCGAAGTCGTTCAGGTTCAGCGTGGTGGTGGCGTTGAAGCCAGCGCGCTCGCCGCCCCACGGGTCCTTGCCCTCGCCATTGAACACGGCCTTGAAGGTTACCGGCTTGGTCACGCCGTGCAGGGTCAGGTCGCCGGTCACATCGGCAGTCTTGTCACCGGTCGACTTGACGCTGGTGGAGACGAATTTGGCTTCTGGATATTTTTTGACATCCAGGAAGTCCTTGCTGGCGATGTGCTTGTCACGCTCGGCGTGGTTCGACCACAGGCTGGCAGTCTTCAGGTCGACGCTGATCTTGCTCGCCTCGGGCTTGGCGCTGTCCCAGGTGAAGTTGCCGTCGAAGTCCTTGAAGGTGCCGTGGATGAAGCTGTAGCCCAGGTGGCTGATCTTCCAGTCGACGAACGCGTGCTGGCCTTCCTTGTCGATCTTGTACTCGGCCGCCATGGCCTGGCCAGCGGAAATCAGTGCGGTACCGAGCGCCAGAGCGGCAAAAGTCTTTTTCAACATCCTTACTTCCTTCCTTTGCAATTGAGGTTGAGATTCAAGCTTTGCGGCCCAGCATGCGGGTCAGGGTCGCGTCACGGTCGATGAAATGATGTTTCAGTGCCGCCAATGCGTGCAGTACAGCGAAAATCACCAGGCCCCAGGCCAGCCAGAGGTGGATCACACCTGCCAGGTCGGCCTGGTCGGGCAGGTCGCTGACCAGCGCGGGAACGTCGAACAAGCCGAACACCGGAATACCCACGCCGTCGGCCGTGGAAATCAGATAGCCCGCTATCATCACCGCGAACAGGCCCAGGTACAGCGCCAGATGGCCCAGCTTGGCGGCCAGGCGAGTGACCTTGCCATGATTGGCCGGTGCCGGCGGCGGCGGGCTGACGAAACGCCAGACTACCCGCAACAGCATCAGTGCCAGCAACACCAGGCCGATGCTCTTGTGCAGGTCCGGGCCCGACTTGCGCCATGGGTCGTAATAATCGAGGCCGACCATCCACAGGCCAAGGCCAAACAGCCCGAAGACCGCCAGCGCCACACCCCAGTGCAGGACGATGCTGACCAGGCCGTAGCGAGAAGATGAATTGCGCAGTTGCATGTTGGCGTATTTCCCCGTGAAAGCTGTGCACAAGACTAACGCGTAATGCATCGAATAAAAGCGTAAAAAACAGCTTCTGATTATCGAAAAACCAGATATTTATTCTGCAAGCTTCCTATTAAGGAAACATTAACGATAGACGTTTGGAAGATCCGACGCCATCGCGGGGCAAGCCCGCTCACACAGGGCCCCGCGCAGGCAGCTATACCGGGATCAGCCGGCCTTGGCCTGGCTGTTGACCACCGGCTTCTTGGCCGGTTCCGACTTGGCGGTGGCCTTCTTCACCGGCGCCGGTTTGGCTGCAGGCTTGTGGGCCTGCTTGGCCGCAGGCTTGGCTTGAGCGGGCTTGGTAACGGCAGGTTTCACCGGTTCATCCTTGGCCACAGGCGCCGGGACGACAGGGGCGGGGGCCGGTACGGGCACAGGTGCAACCTCTTCGGCCTTGGTGATCGGCGCAGCCTTTACCTCTGGCTGGTCACCACCACCAAACAGGCGCGAGAAAAAGCCCGGCTTGTCCTGCTTGGCCTGCTCGACCTTCACTGGCTCTGCCTTGGCGGGGGCCTTGTCGGACGAGCCGCCGAACAGGTTGGAGAAGAACCCGCCCTTGTCCTTCGCGGCCGCGACGCCAGCCGCTCCAGTAGCCGCTGCGGCGGCTACCGATGCAGCCTTGGCCGGGTCGAAGGACTTGCCCGCCGCCAGGTCCTGGACCTGTCCCGCAGCACGCTGACCGCTACGCAGGGCCCCTTCGAGGGTACCTGGGTAAAGCGCATCGGTGTGTTCGCCGGCAAAGGCGATCCGTTGTACCGGGCGCTCCCACAGGCGCCAGTATTTGCTGATCTGTCCCGGGCCATAGGCCAGGTAGGCACCGCCCATGCCGGCGTCGGTGCTGTAGCGGCGGATTTCATAACCGGTAAAGGCGCCGCGTGCCTGCGGGTAAAAGGCGTGCAGGCGGATCAGCACCTGATCGACCATCTGCTTGTCACCGAAAGCCTGGAGCAAGCGGGCGTTATCGCCGGACAGGTTGATCACCACGTTGGCGCCACCCTTTAACGCCGGCTCGATCCACAGCATGCCCAGGCCAGTGTTGCTGAAGATCTCGCCGGACATGCGTGCACGGCTTTCCCATACCGGGTTCTTGAACTTGAGCATCAGCTGGTCGCGCCAGCCATAGTTGGTACCCTTCAAGGCCGCCAGGTGCTGCCCGTCCAGGCCAGGGGTCATCTGGATCTTGGCCAGTGCACGCAGCGGCACGGCCATGACCAGATAGTCAGCCTGGTAGCCGACACCGCCGACCTTGACGGTCACACCGTCCTTGTCCTGGACGATAGCGGTCACCGGAGAGCTGGTCTTGATGGTCTTCAATTGCTTGACGAAGGCCTGGGCCAGTACCGGGCTGCCACCCGGCAGACGCGCGGCGCGCAGGTCACGATCGCTGACGTTGCGATAGACCCGGCTCTGCTGGGCGAAATACAGCAGCGACAGGCGCGACGGCTCGTCATAGCGGGTACGGATCTGCTGGTTCACCAGTTGGCGAGCGGTCGCCGGCAATTGCAACTTGTCCAGCCAGGTAGACACAGTCATCTGGTCGAGGGCGAACAGTGTGCTGTTCGCCGCGGGATTGAGCGGGTCATCGATGGAGCGCGCCAAGTCATCGAGGGTCTTCTCAAAGCGTTTCAGCGCTTCAGCTGTGGCCGGCTGCTTGCTTGTGAGGTCCGTGGCGCTGAAGTATTCACCATCGATCAGGTAGCCGGGATTACGCACGAACTCCGGGGCCGGCAGGGTGCCCACCTTGAACTGCTCCAGATACTGGTTCAGTACCGGCTGGGCCTTGCTGTTGCCGATCCACTCGCTGGTTGCCAGGCCCGAACGCCCGCCCATGCCGGCCTTCGCTTCCAGCAGCGTCACCTGCCAGCCTTTGCTCTGCAGCTCGTAAGCCGCAGTCAGGCCCGCCAGGCCACCACCGACGACGATAGCCGTCTTGTCCTTGGCCAGCGCGGCACCGCTGGAAACCCCGATCAATACCAACGCGCACAGGCGCACCCAAGCAGCAGCCATGATGGCGAACTCCGGTTAGAGAAGCGACAGAAGAGACGGGAGCAATGCCCCGGGAGAGATGCGTTAAGAATACGTCACCTCTGCCCACCCTGCCACCGCAGTGACATCAAGTGCCTTTGGCAACTGGTAATTTTGTCAGTAGCAGTGGGTCGCCGGCTCGTGCAGCCTTGGCTGGCACTCAAGCACCGAGCCGGGGTACAGCCGTGATCTACAGCGAAGACTTTGCCAGATGGACGCCTTCGGCGCCCCTCCCCGAATGCACCTGGCACGCGCCCACTGGTCTGAGCATCGTATCCAATGGCATCGTCTACAGCGCGCGCTACCAAACCGACGAGGGGCGGCTCGGCACCGAATTGATCATCCATGGCCAGTGCGATATCGAGTTCATCTTCGGCCAGACGGTCGATTGCCTGCTGCTCGAGGTAGACGTCAACACGCTCGGCAGGGCCGTTTCGACCGCCTACTGGTTGACACTGCGCGACCAGGGCTACACCGAGTTCGCCCCCGGCCCCGGCACCCACGGTACCTCCTGGCACGACGTACCTGGCCCGCTCGACCGCCTGACCCTGTCCACCCTGCCGCAGTGCACCGTGCATATCCGCCAGTTGGAATGGCGCCCGGCCTGGAGACATTGAGCGGTTGTCCTGCCACCCGGCATTGCTTAGGCTTACGCGGTCAAACCGAGCCGTAAAGCCAGGAGTAGTGCCCATGGGCCTCAACGATCAGTGGATGCAGCGCGACCTGAAGGTCCTTTGGCACCCATGCACCCAGATGAAAGACCACGAACAGCTGCCGCTGATTCCGATCAAGCGCGGCGAGGGGGTGTGGCTGGAGGACTTCGAGGGCAAACGCTATCTGGACGCCGTCAGCTCATGGTGGGTCAACGCTTTCGGCCATGCCAACCCGCGCATCAACCAGCGCATCAAAGACCAGGTCGATCAGCTCGAGCACGTGATCCTCGCCGGTTTCAGCCATCAGCCGGTGATCGAGTTGTCCGAACGCCTGGTGGCCATCACTCCTGCCGGCCTCGAGCGGGTGTTCTACGGCGACAATGGCTCGTCGTGCATCGAAGTGGCGCTTAAGATGAGCTTCCATTACTGGCAGAACACCGGGAAACCGCAGAAGAAGCGCTTCGTCACCCTAACCAACAGTTATCATGGCGAGACCATCGCCGCGATGTCGGTGGGCGACGTGCCGCTGTTCACCGAAACCTACAAGGCGTTGCTGCTGGACACCATCAAGGTGCCAAGCCCGGACTGCTACCTGCGCCCGGAAGGCATGGGCTGGGAAGAGCACTCGCGGAACATGTTCGCGGCCATGGAGCAGACCCTGGCCGAACACCACGCCAGCATCGCCGCGGTGATCGTCGAGCCACTGATCCAGGGCGCCGGCGGCATGCGCATGTACCACCCGGTGTACCTCAGGCTGCTGCGCGAGGCCTGCGACCGTTACGACGTGCACCTGATCCACGATGAGATCGCCGTCGGCTTCGGCCGCACCGGCACGATGTTCGCCTGCGAGCAGGCCGGCATCACCCCGGACTTCCTGTGCCTGTCCAAGGCCCTGACCGGCGGCTACTTGCCGCTGGCCGCCTGCCTGACCACCGACAAGGTCTACCAGGCCTTCTATGACGACTACCCGACCCTGCGCGCCTTCCTGCACTCGCACAGCTACACCGGCAACCCGCTGGCCTGCGCCGCGGCCTTGGCCACTCTGGACATCTTCGAGCAAGACAACGTGATCGAGGCCAACAAGGCCTTGTCGGCGCGCATGGCCAGCGCCACCGCGCACCTGGCCGACCATGCCCACGTCGCCGAAATCCGTCAGACCGGCATGGTCGTGGCCATCGAGATGGTCCAGGACAAGGCCACCAAGGCCGCCTACCCCTGGCAGGAGCGCCGCGGCCTGAAGGTCTTCGAGCACGCCCTGAGCCGGGGCGCGCTGTTGCGCCCGCTGGGCAGCGTGGTGTATTTCCTGCCGCCTTACGTCATCACACCCGAGCAGATCGACTTCCTGGCAGAGGTGGCCAGCGAGGGGATCGATATCGCCACCCGCGACAAGGTGAGCGTCGCCGTGCCGGCCGACTTCCATCCGGATTTCCGCGATCCGGGCTAACCCCAGACCAACCCGAAACCTGTAGGAGCCGGCGCGTCCGCTCCTACAGGATCTGCGTCAGCCTTTTTCCAGAGCAAGCCCATGAGACTCTCCCGCTTCTTCATCGACGCCCCACTGGGCCTTGGCGAGCACGAGCTCCCCGAAGCCCAGGCCCACTACATTGGCCGCGTGCTGCGCATGGCCGCTGGCGACGCCGTGCAGCTGTTTGACGGCAGCGGCCAGGAATACCTCGGCCAACTGCTCGAAGTCGGCAAGAAAACCGTGCGCGTCAGCCTCGACCAGGCCCTCCCCGGCCAGGCCGACTCGCCTTTGCACATCCACCTCGGCCAGGGGCTGTCCCGGGGCGAGCGCATGGACTGGGCAATCCAGAAAGCCACCGAGCTGGGTGTCAATGAAATCACCCCTATCGTCAGCGAACGCTGCGAAGTACGTCTAAAGGACGAGCGCGCCGACAAGCGCCTGGCCCACTGGCGCCAGGTGGCTGTCAGTGCCTGCGAGCAGTGCGGGCGCTCGACCCTGCCGATGATCCACCCGCCCGTGACCCTGGCCGAGTGGCTGAAAAGCACCAAAGCCGAACTCAAGCTGGTGCTGCACCCGGTGGCCGAGCCGCTGACCAGCCATGCCAAACCGGCCAGGCTGGCCTTCCTGATCGGCCCCGAGGGCGGCCTGAGCGAAGCGGAAGTCGAGCTGGCCAAGGCCGCCGGCTGCCACGCAGCTCGCCTCGGCCCTCGGGTGCTGCGCACCGAAACCGCCCCTGTGGTGGCCCTGTCGGTGGCGCAGCAATTGTGGGGCGACTTCTAACGCACGTAAAAAGATACGGCGACAAAGTGCATCAGGCTGCCGGCAATCACGAACAGATGCCAGATGCCATGCCAGTGACGGAATCGGCTGTCAAACGCAAAGAAGATGATGCCGACGGTGTAGAACACACCGCCGGCCGCCAGCCAGGCGAAGCCCGCAGCACCCAGGCTATGCAGCAACGGCTTCACCGCCACCAGCACGATCCAGCCCATCAGCGCATAGATCACGATCGACAGGATCCGCGCCTCGGAGCGCGGCTTGATCTCCTGCAACATGCCGATCAGCGCAAGCCCCCAGACCACTCCGAACAGGCTCCAGCCCCAGGGGCCCCGCAGGCTCACCAGACAGAACGGCGTGTAGCTGCCGGCGATCAGCAGGTAGATCGACAGGTGGTCTAGCTTGCGCATGATGCGCTTCGCACGCCCGCGAGTGCTGTGGTAGAGGGTAGAGATGCTGTAGAGCAGCAGCAGGGTGAAACCGTAGATGGAGAAACTGACGATCTTCCAGGGATCGCCCTGCAGGCCCGCCACGACGATCAGCCAGCTCGCGCCGATACAGGCCAATACCGCACCGACCAAGTGGGTCCAGGCGTTGAAGCGTTCACCGTAATACATGCAAACACAGACCTCCCGCAGCAGTCAGGGTTCCTGAGCCCCGCGACAGGGCCCGCTCAACCATCATCCTAGCCAGCTGCAGATTGCAGATAAGCGTCACGCACCAATCTTTCCAGCCCGGCCAGGTCAGGCACCCGCGCCACCTGCTCGCCCACCTGCACTGCCGCCAGCTCCAGCGCGGCCAGTGGCACATCAACATAGTTCAACTGACTGTCGAGTTTGCACGAGCGCGGAATGCCCTGCAGCAGCAACGCCAGGAAGCGCAGGCCGGTATCCCCCAGTGCATTGAGCACCACTACCCGTGCCCGCTCGCCGCAAGTGGTCTGCCCGCCACAAGCGGCCTCGAAACCGATCAACGGCAAGCGCTGCTGGCGCCAGTCCACCCAGCCCAGGTGCCAGGCCGGCTCTCCTGGCTCGCAGGCGATGGCGCGATGACCAATCAATTCGGCCACCGCCACGTTGGGCAGTACCAGGGTGCGGTCGCCCAAGGGCAACAGCAGGCCGGTGAGGCTGCTGCGCTGGCCGGCGATATGTTCAAGCATGGGGTTGGCTCCAGTGGGCGATGCTCTGCAACAGGACCGACTCCTGGTAAGGCTTGCCGAGGTATTCGTTGACGCCGATGGCCATGGCCCGGTCGCGGTGCTTCTGCCCGGTGCGCGAGGTGATCATGATGATCGGCAACTGCGCCAGGCGCTGGTCGCGGCGGATACGCGTGGCCACCTCGAAACCGTCCATGCGCGGCATCTCGATGTCCAGCAGCAACACGTCCGGGCGGTGCTCTTCGAGCAGCGCCATGGCATCCACCCCATCCTTGGCGGTCAGCACGCTCATACCGTGGCGTTCGAGCAGGCGGCTGGTGACCTTGCGCACGGTCACCGAATCGTCCACCACCATCACCAGCAGCGGCCGACGCGGCACGGGCCCCGTCAGCAGATGCTGCCCCTGCGCCACGCCCGGCAGGCGCGCCAGGCGTCGCTGCTGGCCACGCAACTGGCCGAGCAGGTCGAGAATCAGCACCACCCGTCCGTCGCCGAGCAGAGTGGCACCGGACAGCCCCGGCACCGCCGCGAACTGCGGGCCCAGGCTCTTGACCACGATTTCGCGGCTGGGCGACAGGCTGTCGACCTGGATCGCGAACGATTGTTCGTGGGAATGGGTGAGCAGCACCGGCAGCGGTACGCTCTGGCCCAGCAGGTTGGGCTGCGCGCCCTCCTGCAACAGTTCGCCGAGGTAACGCAGTGCGTAGTCATGCCCGGCATAGCTGTAGCGTGGCGGGTCCAGCCGGTAGCAGGCTTCCAGCTCCGCCGGCGGCACGCGCACGATGCCCTCGATGGTGTTCAGCCCAATTGCGTATTGCTCATCCTCCACATGCACCATCAACGCCCGGTTCACCGACACCGTGAACGGTAGGCGGATCAGGAAGCGCGCACCCTTGCCGGGGCTGGACTCGATGCTCATCGAACCGCCCAATTGCTTGACCTCTTCATGGACCACGTCCATGCCCAGGCCGCGCCCGGAGATCTGGGTGATCTTCTCGGCCGTGGAAAATCCCGGGCGCAGGATGAACTGCAGGATCTCGTGGTCGCTCAGACGCGCCTGCGGATCGAGCAGACCGCGTTTGATCGCCTTGTTGCGCACCGCCTCCAGCGGCACCCCGGCACCGTCGTCGCTCATCTCGATGACGATGTCGGCACCTTCGTGCAGCAGGTTCAGGTGGATGGTGCCCTGCTCCGGCTTGTTGGCCGCCAGGCGCGCCTCGCGGGCTTCCAGGCCATGGTCGACGGCATTGCGCAGCATGTGCTCCAGCGGCGCGACCATGCGTTCGAGCACGCTGCGGTCCAGCTCGCCCTCGGCATTGCCGACCACCAGTTCGACCTGCTTGCCCAGTTCGCTGGCCACCTGTCGCACCACCCGTTGCAAACGCGGCACCAGGCGTTCGAACGGCACCATCAAGGTGGCGGTCAGCCCCTCTTGCAACTGGCTGTTGACCCGCGCCTGCTGCTGCAACAGGCTGTGCGCCTCCTGGGCCCGCTGCAGCAGGGTTTCCTTGAGGTCGAGCAGGTCCGAGGTGGACTCGAACAGCGCCCGCGACAATTGCTGCAACTGCGAATGGCGGTCCATCTCAAGTGGGTCGAAGTCGTCGTAGGCATCACCCTCGAACTGGTGCCGGCTCGAGATCCGCCCCTGGGTCTCGATATCCAGGCGCAACAGCTGGTCGCGCATGCGCTCCAGCGTGGTCTCCATCTCGTTGAGGGCGAACTGCGCATCGTTGACCTGCTGCTCGATGCGCCCGCGGATCACCGAATGTTCGCCGGCCAGGTTGCCCAGGTCGTCCAGCAGTTCGGCATCGACCTTGACCATGTCCCCGGCCCGCTCGGGGGCGACAGCCGGGGCTTCGGCCGGGGCGGGCTCAGCCTGGGACTGCCCGGCGGCGCTGTCGGTCAGCGCTGCACTGGAGAAGTTGCGGATATAGTCGATCAGCGCCGTCGCCGCATGCAGCGGCTCGCCCAGGCGCGCCGCGTCGAGCATGTGCGCCAGGCGGTCATGGCAGTTCTGCAGCAGGCTGAACAAGGCCGGCGTCGACGGCAGCCGTGCGGCCGCCAGCAGCTCGTAGAGGAATTCCAGCTCATGGGCCAGGTCGCCGATGGCGGCGATCTCGACCATGCGCGCCCCCCCCTTGAGGGTGTGCAGGTCGCGCAACAGGTTCTCCACCTCGACCGTGATGCGCGGGTCGGCCTGCCAGCGCGCCAGGGACTGGGCCGCACTTTCGAGGATATCGGAGCTTTCCTCGAGGAAAACTTCCAGCAGTTCCTTGTCGCCTTCGCTTTCCTGCGTGTCGTCCTGCGCCTCGACCGGGCCAGGTGGCGGAGCGTTGTGACGGAAATCGCGCAGTTCACCCAGCAACTCCACCGCCGACAGCGGTGACTGTCCCTCGCGCAAGCTGCGCAGCATCCCGGCCAGGGCGTCATGGCTGCGTGCGAGCAGCTCGAACAGCCGCAGGCTTGCCCCGATCCGCCGGTCCACCAGCCCTTCGTAGAGCAGCGCGAGCTCCTGGGCAAGCACTTCGATCGCACCGATCGCAGCCATCTGCGCGCCGCCCTTGAGGGTCAGCACATCATGTTGCAACGCAGACAGCGGTGACAGGCTTTCGGGATCGTCCTTCCATTGCCGCAGCGCCTGGTCGGCGCCCTCGAGAATATCGGCGGCTTCCTCGAGGAACAGGTCAACGACCGCTGGGTCCGGTAGCTGACCTGCGACAGGCAGCGTTGTCGCGCCAGCTGCGCCTACCAGCCCCAGGGCCGCCGGATCGAGGGCATCATCAAGCAAGCCGTGCAAGGCGGCCAGGCAATCGGGGCGTGCTGTCGGATCCTGCCCGGCGGCTATTTCATCGAACAGGTCGAACAGCGCTTCGTGGGCCTGCCGGGCGATGGCGAAGAAACGCGGCGTCACCGCCAGGCTGCCCTCTTCGACCGCACCGTACAGGTCGAGCAACCCTTCGCAGACTTCATCCACCTGCCACAGCTCGGCCTGGTGCGCGCCATGGCTGAGGGTGGTCATTTCCTCGAGCAGCAGGTGCAGCTCATGATGCTGCGTGGCGTCGGCCTGCCAGTTGGCGAGCCGCGCCTCGGCGTCGAGCAGGATATCCATGCCCAGGGTCAGGAAAGTGGCCGTCAGTTGCGGGTCACGCCGGGCCCGGCGTGCCGGATGCGCCTCGGCCTGGTGCCTGGCCAGCCTAGCATCGACCGTTTGCCCGACCTGCTCGATCAACGCCGCAGCCCCCGGGATGGCAGCCAATGGCGTGCTGTCCAGCTGGGCCAGCCCCAGGTGGAACAGCGCACGTGCAGCCTCCAGCAGCTCGGTTTCGGCCTGCTGCAAAGGCAGGTGATGACCTTTGTATTCGCGCACCAGGCGGTCGAGCGCGGTGGCCAGCTCCGCCACCGGCATCACGCCGGCCATGGCGGCGCTGCCCTTTAGGGTGTGCAAGGCGCGTTGCAGGCTGTCGCTGACCCCTGTGCCTTGAGCATCAGCCATCTGCAGGAAGACATCGAGCCCGGCCAGGTGCCCTTGTGCCTCGTTACGGAAGATCTCCAGCAGCTGCGGATCGAGACCGTCGATGCTGGCACTGGCCGGCGTGTCGTTGAGCGCCAGCGCGTGCAGATGCCCGGCCAGTTGCTCGATTTCCGCAGTGGGCGGCAGTTGGCTGGCGGCGAAGTCGGCGAGCAGGTCGGGCAGGCGCACGAAGACCTGCTGCAAGGCCACCAGGCCTTCGGCACTCAGCGTGATGCGCCCCTCCAGCACCCGGTTAAGCAGGTGCTCGGCGCCCCAGGCAAGCTCCGCCACGGCCTCTGCGTGGACCATCCGCCCGCTGCCCTTGAGCGTATGCAGCGCACGACGCACCTCGATCAGTGAATCACGCAAACCATTGTCGGCACGCCAACGCAGCCATTGGCGCTCTATTTCAGGCAACAGTTCGCCGGCCTCTTCGAGGAACACTTCGCGCAACTCGTCATCGATCCCGTCCGCCGTCCGGGCGTCAGCCAAGGGGCGCTCGAGGCGCGGGCATTGCACGCCCAGGGCGGTCAGGCTGGCGAGGGCCATGTCGATGAAACGCTGGGCATCAGCCAGCGGGTCGGCCACTCGCCACTGCAACCAGGCCTCGCCGGCGCACAGGGCATCGGCCAGATGGGCCAACTCATCGGGCAGCGGCTCTTCCTCCACATGACCCAGCCAGCCCTGCACATATCCCGCACACCCGCCGAACACTTCGGCGGCAGCCGGAAGCATCAGCATCGCCAACGCCCCGCGCACCTGCTGCAGCAGACCGGGCAAGGCCTGCAGGCGCTGACGCGACCAGTCCGACTCCAGGCAGTCGCCGATCAGGTCCTTGGCCTGCTGCAGCACATTGAGCGACTCGTTGAGTACCAACTGACGAATCTCGGCCAGGTCAGAACCAGGCAGGTTGCCTGGCGAGGTCTCCTCCAGCGGCCCGACCATGCCGTTGAGGGTCGCCTCGACGTACAACAACGCCCCGGCGACATCCATCAACAGCGCCTCGTCCACCGCGCCGTCATTCTCGACCTGCGCCTGCAGCGCCAGCACCTGGTCGATGATCACACGTCGTGGCTGCTGGAAACCCAGCACTGCCAGAGTGTCGGCGACATGGCGCAGGGGCGGCAGCAACGTCTCCAGCGGTTCGCGTGGCGGATGCTCGCCACTGACGAAGGGGTCGAGACGGTCCTTGATGCGCATCAGGTCATCGCACAGCGCCATCACCACCGAACGCAGCGCGTCGCGCCCAGGACCGGCCTGCATGTGTTCACGCCAGCTCCCCAGGGAAAGATCGAGGTTGGCCAGGTCCGCCGCGCCAGCCAGGCGCTGTCCGAGGTCGCCCAGCAGGCTGCCTTGGGCCAGGGGTTCGGCACCGCGGCAGACCCGCAGCTGGTTGAGCAGTGGCATGACCACCAATGGCAGGTCGTGGCGTGCCCCGCGCAGGCGATCCAGGTAGGGCGGCAATTGCTCGAGCCCCCGGAACAGCGCGCCCAGGCAGTCGCCACGAGGGCGCACCTGTCCGTCGGACATGGCCCGCCCAAGCAGCTCCAGTTCCTCGGCCAGGCGCGTCGCGCCCGGCAATTCGAGCAAGTGCAGGCAACCGTGCACCTGGTGAAGGTTGTCGACAAAGAACGCCAGCATCGACAGGTCGCCCGGATCTGCCGAAAAACGCTCCAGGGCCTGTCGCGCCTGTGCCAGGCAATCAAGGATGGGGGCCTTGATCCATGCCAGGGCCACCGTGTCGTGGCGCTCGCCAGCCGTACTGCCCGGGCCGGCCATGCTTGCCCCGCTCACGACCGTTCCACCGGTCTGGGCAGGGTGAAACCGGATACCGAACGGCGCATCTCGCTGGCCATGCGCGCCAGGTGGCGGATGCTGTCGGCCGTGGCCCCGGAACCGGCGGAGGTCTGTGCGGTGATCTGCTGGATCACCGCCATGGTGTGGGAAATCTGCCCGGCAGACGACGTCTGCAACTGAGCGGCATCAGAGATGCTGTGGATAAGGTCGGCCATCGTCTGCGATACACCTTCGATCTCAGCCAGCGCCACGCCGGCGTCCTGGGCCAGGCGCGCGCCGCGCACCACTTCGGCGGTGGTCTGCTCCATGGAGATCACCGCCTCGTTGGTGTCGGCCTGGATGGTGCGCACCAACGCCTCGATCTGCCGGGTTGCCGAGGACGAGCGCTCGGCCAGGCGCTGCACTTCGTCGGCGACCACGGCAAAGCCTCGGCCAGCCTCACCGGCGAGCGACGCCTGGATGGCCGCGTTGAGGGCGAGGATATTGGTCTGCTCGGCAATGTCGTCGATCAGGCTGACGATATCGCCGATCTCCTGAGAGGATTCACCCAGGCGCTTGATCCGCTTGGCGGTGTCCTGGATCTGCTCGCGGATGTTGTCCATGCCGTGGATGGTGTTGTGCACCACCTCGTTGCCCTTGTTGGCAATGGCCACCGAGCGCTCGGCCACCTTGGCCGATTCATAGGCATGTGCGGAGACCCGGTCGATAGACTCGACCATGTCACCCACCGCCTCGGACGCCTCGCTGATCTGCTCCGCTTGGTGCTCCGAAGCCTTGGCCAGTTGGCGAGCGGTGTTCTGCGTGTCCTGCACCGCAGCAGCCACCTGCTCGGCGCTGTGGTTGATGGTGGCAACCAGATCGCGAAGCTGGTCAACCGAATAGTTGATCGAGTCGGCAATGGCGCCGGTGAAGTCCTCAGTCACCGAAACCGTGACGGTCAGGTCGCCGTCGGCCAGTTCCTCGATCTCGTCTAGCAAACGCATGATCGCCTGCTGGTTGCGTTCGTTTTTCTCGGCGGTTTCGCGCAGCTGGCGGTGCGTGGCGCGCACCATCACCAGGCCGATGAGGATGATCGAGGCCAGTGCCAGCAGGCCGAGCACATAGCCGCCGACGGTGTCGAGAGTGCGCCCGCCGGCCAGGTTCTCGAAGCCGTTGGCCAGGTGCGAGGCTTCGTCGAGCAGGGTCTGCGACAGGCTGAAGATGTTGCCGGCAGCCTCGCGCACGCGAAACAGTTCGGGCGAGGTTTCGAGAATCTCGTCCACCGAGCCCGAGACGAACTGGAACAGTTCGGCGATCTCGGCCAGGCGCGCCCGGGCATCGGTGTCCTCGACGCGGGTGACCTGAATCGCCGGATTGCCGGCGAGCATACCCTCGAGCACCTGGCCGAAACGGCTGGCGTCGCGGCCGAAGGCATCGGCGGCCTGCACCGAGGACTCGTCACCGGCGAGCACGGTGTTGACCGAGCCGAGAATGCGCTCGGCCAGCAGCAACTGGCGCTGGGCCACGGCCACCTGATTGGCCGGCGCACCGCTCTGCAGCAGGATTTCAACTACTTTCTCGTATTCGACCTGCAACTGCGGAACCGTTTCGGCCAGGGTGGCCGCGACCTGATGCAGCGACAGCACGGTCTGTTCACTGGCCAGGATGGTGTCGGTGTTCTTGCGCAGGTTCTCCCAGTCCTGGCGTACCGCATCCATTTCGTCGCGCACCGCGGCGGGCGCTGCGGGCAGGCCGGTGGCCTTGTCACCTTCGCGCAGGTAGCTCCAGCGTCGTTCGAAGTCGTTGCGTGCATCGCTGAGCAACCTGAACGCCAACGCCTTGCCCGCCGCAGCCTCGGTGGCGTTCTTGGCAATGCGCTGGGACAGCACGCGCAGCTCGCCGGCATGGCCTATGTACTGCTTGTCGTGGTTGGCCTGGGTGTTGAGGTAGGCGAAGTTGGCGAACAACAGGACGATCGACAGGATCAGCACCACGAACAGCACGGTGATCTGCGCGGTGCTACGCGGGCGTTGGGCCACGGCGGCGGGCGAGACGCCAGCTGCGGCAACGGTGGGTCCTGGCTTGTTCACGTCGAAAGTCCTCTACAACGCCACATCGAGAAAGCCCGGCGCCTGGGCCAGGGCGAACGGGCTGAAGATCGCCCAATTACGCTCACGGGGAAAATGCCCATGTACGAAGGGCGCGGCCGCACGGATCAACGGTTGCGGCGGTGACAGCTCGAGGCTGCTCAGAGCGAAATGCTGCAAGCCGACCACCTCATCCACCAGCAGCCCGGCGAACAGCTCTTCATGATCCAGCACCAACACGCGCCGTTGCTTGCCCGCCGCGGCCGGGCCAAGGCCAAAAAACGCACACAGGTCCATCACCGGCAGCAGCCGCCCACGCAGGTTGGCCACTCCGCGCACCCAGGGCTGCACACCCGGCACCCGGCTAGCGCGGGGCTCACGCAGCACTTCGGCGACTTCGCCCATGGGCGCGACGAACCACTGTCCGGCAACTCGAAAACCGATGCCGCTCCATTGTTGCAGGCGGATGTCCTGCGGTGGCTGGTCGGCCACCAGCAGGCGGCAGCGCCGGTCGATGTCCAGCAGCAGTTCGAAGGCGGTCAGCGACGCGCCCTGGGGCCGGGTGGTCAAGCCTGCAGCACTTCTTTGAGCTTGGTGATCAGCGCGTCTTCTTCCACAGGTTTGGTCAGGAAGTCGCGGGCGCCCTGGCGCTGGGCCCAGATCCGATCGGTTTCCTGGTCCTTGGTGGTGACCACGATCACCGGAATGGCGCTGGTTTCCGGGTCCTTGCTCAACTGGCGGGTGGCCTGGAAACCGTTCATGCCGGGCATGACGATGTCCATCAACACCGCGTCGGGCTTCTCCTGGCGCGCCAGGGCCACGCCGTCGGCGCCGTTGTCGGCCTTGAGCACCCCATAGCCGTGCTTCTCCAGCCATTCGGTCAATTTGTACATCTCTGTCGGCGAGTCGTCGACAATCAGAACTCGGGCCATGCTGTTTCCCCATCAGGAAATAGAGACGCCGCCCTGCGTGGGCGGCGTCAGGGTGCGTGTGGATCCTGCGCGGCGAAGCCCGGCACGCAGGCACGGATCGCGTCGAGCAGTTCTTCCTTGCTGAAAGGTTTGGTCAGGAACTGGTCGGAACCGACCACCCGGCCGCGGGCCTTGTCGAACAGGCCGTCGCGGGAAGAGAGCAGGATCACCGGGGTGTCCTTGAACTCGCGGTTGTGCTTGATGATGGCGCAGGTCTGGTAGCCGTCGAGGCGCGGCATCAGCACGTCGACGAAGATGACCCGCGGTTTGTGGTCGACGATCTTGGCCAGGGCGTCGAAGCCGTCACTGGCGGTGATCACCTCGCAGCCTGCCTCGCCGAGCAACATCTGCGCGGTGCGGCGGATCGTGCGGGAATCGTCGATCACCATCACCTTCAGGGGTTGTTCCATAGTTGCGCTTCTGCCTGGGAGCGAATTCGCCAAAAGGCCATGCAGGCCATGTGCCTGGCCTTTTTAGCACACTCCCGAAGGCCATTCCATCCGCCCGCCCCTTGACCGTGGGCGCGCCCGGCGCCACCCTGAGCCACTTTTCTTTCGTACCATGCGGCCAGTGCCGCCAAGAGGAACTACCCCATGAGCGTTCGCCTCGGGATTGTCATGGACCCCATCGCGTCCATCTCCTACAAAAAGGACAGCTCGCTGGCCATGTTGCTGGCCGCCCAGGCCCGCGGCTGGAGCCTGTTCTACATGGAGCAGCGCGACCTGTACCAGGGCCAGGGCAAGGCCCGCGCACGCATGCGCCCGCTCAAGGTGTTCGCCGACCCGGCCCGCTGGTTCGAACTGGGCGAGGAGCAGGACAGCACCCTGGCCGAGCTGGACGTGATCCTGATGCGCAAGGACCCGCCCTTCGACATGGAGTTCGTCTACAGCACCTACCTGCTGGAACAGGCCGAGGCCGAAGGCGTGCTGGTGGTCAACAAGCCGCAGAGCCTGCGCGACTGCAACGAGAAGCTGTTCGCTACGCTGTTCCCGCAGTGCACGCCACCCACCCTGGTCAGCCGCCGCCCCGACATCATCCGCGAGTTCGCCGCCGAGCATGGTGATGTGATTCTCAAGCCGCTGGATGGCATGGGTGGCACTTCGATCTTCCGTCACCGGGTCGGCGACCCCAACCTGTCGGTGATCCTCGAAACGCTGACCGCGCTCGGCGCCCAGCAGATCATGGCGCAGGCCTACCTGCCGGCGATCAAGGACGGCGACAAGCGCATCCTGATGATCGACGGCGAGCCGGTGGACTACTGCCTGGCGCGCATCCCGGCCAGCGGCGAGACCCGCGGCAACCTGGCCGCCGGCGGCCGCGGCGAAGCCCGCCCGTTGAGCGAGCGCGATCGCTGGATCGCCGCCCAGGTCGGCCCGACCTTGCGTGAAAAGGGCCTGCTGTTCGTCGGCCTGGACGTGATCGGCGACTACCTCACCGAAATCAACGTCACCAGCCCGACCTGCATCCGCGAGATCGACGCTGCCTTCAACACCAATATCGGCGGGCAATTGATGGACGCCATTGATCGCAAGCTTCAGGCGCGCTGACCGAGGACACGTGGCAACACCGCGCAGTGGGGTATGATGCCGGTCCTTTTTGACTGAGCTGCTGCCCCGCAGAGGCTCTGTACGAAAACTCTTGAGACGCAGGTCAGGCAAGGCGAAAACAGCCGAGGAAGCGGAGTGTACTGGAGTACATGAGCATTCCGAGGCTGTTCTCAACGCAGCATGAACAAGTATCAAGGCTTTTCGTACAGAGCCTAGCGGTTGCTGGATACCCGATGACGCTTCCCGCTGACATCCCACCCGACCTGCTGCCACCGCGCGTTCGCCCGGTGGACCGGCTCGGTTTCACCCTGTTCCTGGCCGCCCTGGTGCACCTGGCGCTGATCCTGGGCGTGGGTTTCACCGTGGTCAAACCGGCCGAGATTCGTCACGCCATGGACATCACCCTGGCCACCTTCAAGAGCGAGAAAGCGCCCGAGAAGGCCGACTTCCAGGCCCAGGACAACCAGCAGGGCAGCGGCACTCTGGACAAGAAAGCGGTGCCCAAGACCACCGAGGTCGCGCCGTTCCAGGACAGCAAGATCAACAAGATCACCCCGCCCCCGGCGGCGAAACCGCAAACACCCCCGGCACCGGCCAAGGCCGTGGTCGCCACCCAGGCGCCGAAGCCGCAGAAAGTCGAGCCCAAGCCGAAGGAAAGCAAGCCGCAACCCCAGCCCCAGGCAAAGGTTCCGGACTTCGACAGCTCGCAGCTGTCCAGCCAGATCGCCAGCCTCGAGGCCGAGCTGTCCCAGGAACAGCAGCTCTACGCCAAGCGCCCGCGCATCCACCGCCTGAACGCCGCCTCGACCCTGCGCGACAAGGGCGCCTGGTACAAGGAAGAGTGGCGCAAGAAGGTCGAGCGCATCGGCAACCTCAACTACCCCGAAGAAGCCCGGCGCCAGCAGATGTACGGCAGCCTGCGGATGATGGTGTCGATCAACCGCGACGGCTCACTGTACGAGGTACTGGTGCTGGAGTCCTCGGGCCAGCCAGTGCTGGACCAGGCCGCCCAGCGCATCGTGCGCCTGGCGGCGCCCTTCGCGCCGTTCACCGGGGACCTGGCGGAGTTCGACCGCCTGGAGATCATCCGTACCTGGCGCTTTGCCCGGGGTGACCGGCTGCAGAGCAACTGACCCGAGGGTGACGGGCACCCCGGTGGGAGCGGGAATACCTCCAGCCCTCTGCACACCTTGTCAGCCTCGCCACCTGGCGCCACACTAGCGGACATGAAGACCCTCGCCCCCAGCTACCTCAAGCACCAGTTCCTGATCGCCATGCCGCACATGGCCGATCCGAACTTTGCCCAGACCCTCACCTACATCGTCGAGCACAATGCCCACGGCGCCATGGGCCTGGTGGTCAACCGCCCGCAGGAGCTGAACCTGGCCGACATCCTCGAACAGTTGCGCCCGGACGATGAGCCGCCGGCCAGCACCCTGCACATCCCGATCTACCAGGGAGGGCCGGTGCAGACCGACCGCGGCTTCGTGCTGCACAGCAACGACCGCAGCTACCAGGCCACGGTCGAGCTGGAGGGCTTGTCGCTGTCCACCTCACAGGACGTGCTGTTCGCCATCGCCGCCGGCGACGGTCCGCGCAAGAGCCTGATCACCCTGGGCTACGCGGGCTGGGAAGCCGGCCAGCTGGAGGCCGAGCTTGCCGACAACGCCTGGCTCAACTGCCCCTTCGACCCCGAGATCATCTTCGGCGTGGCCAGCGACATGCGCCTGGGCGCCGCCGCCGCCAGCCTGGGGATCAACCTCAGCCTGCTGACCAGCCAGGCGGGCCACGCCTGATGGCCGAACTGCGCTTGCTGCTTGGCTTCGACTACGGCACCCGGCAGATCGGTGTGGCCGTCGGCCAGGTGATCACCGGCCACGCCCGAGAACTGTGCACGCTCAAGGCACAGAACGGCGTGCCGGACTGGAACCAGGTCGAGAAGCTGATCAAGGAATGGAAACCCGACGCCATCGTCGTCGGCCTGCCGCTGAACATGGACGGCACGCCCAGCGAAATGAGCGAACGCGCCGAAAAATTCGCCCGTCGCCTGCACGGCCGCTACAACCTGCCCGTACACACCCACGACGAACGGCTCACCACCTTCGAAGCCAAGGGCGAGCAGATGGCCCGTGGCGGCCGTCACGGCAGCTACCGCGACAATCCGGTCGACGCCATCGCCGCGGCCCTGCTGCTGCAAGGCTGGCTGGAGGCCAACACTTAAATCCGCTTTGCCGCCGGCGGCTTGCCGGCGCCCGCCTTCCGAGGAGCACGCAATGAGCCTACCCAATCCCGCCGACCTGATCCGGCAGATGGCCGTCGACCTTCGCGCCCACCTGGCCCGCCGCGCCATCGTCGAGTCACGCTTCATCGGTATCCGCACCGGCGGCGTGTGGGTAGCCCAGGCCCTGCAGGCCGAGCTCGGCGACCAGAGCCCGCTGGGTACCCTGGACGTCTCCTTCTATCGTGACGATTTCAGCCAGAACGGCCTGCACCCGCAGGTGCGCCCCTCGGAACTGCCTTTCGAGGTCGAAGGCCAGCACCTGGTGCTGGTGGACGACGTGCTGATGAGCGGGCGTACCATCCGCGCCGCCCTCAACGAGCTGTTCGACTACGGCCGCCCGGCCAGCGTGACACTGGTGTGCCTGCTCGACCTGGATGCCGGCGAACTGCCGATCCGCCCGAATGTGCTTGGCGCCACCCTGTCCCTGGGCGCCCATGAACGGGTAAAATTGACCGGACCCACGCCGCTCGCCCTCGAGCGCCAGGACCTCGCTCCCGCATCCGCCCTTTAAGAGTCCCCCGCGATGACGCCATTCGACGCCAAGCGCCCGCTGCAGCTCAATGATCAGGGCCAGCTGCGCCACTTCCTCTCGCTCGACGGTTTGCCCCGCGAACTGCTGACCGAAATCCTCGACACCGCCGACTCGTTCCTCGAAGTCGGCGCCCGGGCCGTCAAAAAAGTCCCGCTGCTGCGCGGCAAGACCGTGTGCAACGTGTTCTTCGAGAACTCCACCCGTACCCGCACCACCTTCGAGCTGGCCGCCCAGCGCCTGTCGGCCGACGTGATCAGCCTGAACGTGTCGACCTCCTCGACCAGCAAGGGCGAGACCCTGTTCGATACCCTGCGCAACCTGGAGGCCATGGCCGCCGACATGTTCGTCGTGCGCCACTCCGACTCCGGTGCCGCCCATTTCATCGCCGAGCACGTGTGCCCGGACGTGGCCGTGATCAACGGCGGTGACGGCCGCCACGCGCACCCGACCCAGGGTATGCTCGACATGCTCACCATTCGTCGACACAAGGGTAGCTTCGAGAACCTGTCGGTGGCCATCGTCGGCGATATCCTGCACTCGCGCGTAGCACGCTCGGACATGCTTGCGCTCAAGGCGCTGGGCTGCCCGGACATCCGCGTGATTGGCCCGAAGACACTGATCCCGATCGGCATCGAGCAGTACGGCGTGAAGGTCTACACCGACCTTGCCGAAGGCCTAAAGGATGTCGACGTGGTGATCATGCTGCGCCTGCAGCGCGAGCGCATGGCCGGCGGCCTGCTGCCCAGCGAGGGCGAGTTCTACCGCCTGTTCGGCCTGACCACCGCGCGCCTGGCCGGCGCCAAGCCCGACGCCATCGTCATGCACCCGGGTCCGATCAACCGCGGGGTGGAGATCGAGTCGGCGGTGGCCGACGGCAAGCACTCGGTGATCCTCAACCAGGTCACCTACGGCATCGCCGTGCGCATGGCCGTGCTGTCCATGGCCATGAGCGGGCAGAACGCGCAACGTCAATTCGAGCAGGAGAACGCCCAGTGACCCTAAGCATCATCGGCGCCCGGGTCATCGACCCTGCCAACGGCCTGGACACCATCACCGACCTGCACCTCGATGGCGGGCGCATTGCCGCCATCGGCGCGGCCCCGGCCGGCTTCAGCGCCAGCCGCACGATCCAGGCCGAAGGCCTGGTCGCCGCACCTGGCCTGGTCGACCTCGGCGTCTCCCTGCGCGAACCGGGCTACAGCCGCAAGGGCAACATCGCCAGCGAAACCCGCGCCGCGGTCGCCGGCGGCGTCACCAGCCTGTGCTGCCCGCCGCAGACCAAGCCGGTACTGGACACCTCGGCGGTCGCCGAACTGATCCTCGACCGCGCCCGCGAAGCGGCCAACAGCAAGGTCTATCCGATCGGCGCCCTGACCAAAGGCCTGGAAGGCGAGCAACTGGCCGAACTGGTGGCCCTGCGCGACACCGGCTGCGTGGCCTTCGGCAACGGCCTGAAAGAGATCCCCAACAACCGCACCCTGGCCCGCGCCCTGGAATACGCCGCCACCTTTGACCTGACCGTGGTGTTCCACTCCCAGGACCGTGACCTGGCCCAGGGCGGCCTCGCCCACGAGGGCCCGATGGCCAGCTTCCTCGGCCTGCCTGGCATCCCGGAAACCGCCGAGACCGTGGCCCTGGCCCGTAACCTGCTGCTGGTCGAGCAGAGCGGCGTGCGCGCCCACTTCACCCAGATCACCAGCGCCCGCGGCGCCCGGCTAATCGCCCAGGCCCAGCAGTTGGGGCTACCGGTCACCGCCGATGTGGCGCTGTACCAGTTGATCCTCACCGACGAGGCCCTGCGCGACTTCTCCAGCCTGTACCACGTGCAGCCGCCGCTGCGCACTGCCGCCGACCGCGACGGCCTGCGCGAAGCGGTGAAATCCGGGGTGATCCAGGCGATCTCCAGTCATCACCAGCCCCACGAGCGCGATGCCAAGTTGGCGCCGTTCGGTGCCACCGAGCCAGGCATCAGCTGTGTCGAGCTGTTGCTGCCACTGGCCATGACCCTGGTCGAAGATGGCCTGCTCGACCTGCCGACCCTGTTGGCGCGCCTGAGCAGCGGCCCGGCCAACGCCATGCGCCTGCCGGCCGGCGAGCTGAAAGTCGGCGCCGCCGCCGATCTGGTGCTGTTCGACCCGAAAGCCTCGACCGTGGCCGGCGAACACTGGTTCTCCCGCGGCGAAAACTGCCCGTTCATCGGCCACTGCCTGCCGGGTGCGGTGCGTTATACCTTGGTCGATGGACACGTCTGCCACGAGGCCTGAGTAACGCCCTCGCGGGGCAAGCCCGCTCCCACGAAGCCCCCTGGGGTCATCGTGTGGAGCAGGCCTGCCAGGCAATGCCTTGAAACAACCATTCATCCCTCTCGGTTGAAATCCTTCCCCCCTCCCCCCATATGAGTCTGCATCAGGCATTTTCGCCCCGCTGCGTGGAGACTCTCCCTTGACTACCATCGTTTCTGTCCGCCGTAACGGCAAAGTCGTCATGGGCGGCGACGGCCAGGTTTCCCTCGGCAACACCGTGATGAAAGGCAACGCCAAGAAAGTGCGTCGCCTGTACAACGGCCAGGTCATCGCCGGTTTTGCCGGTGCCACCGCCGATGCCTTCACCCTGTTCGAGCGCTTCGAAGCCCAGCTGCAGAAACACTCCGGCCACCTGGTGCGTGCCGCCGTCGAGCTGGCAAAGGAATGGCGTACCGACCGCTCGCTGAGCCGCCTGGAAGCGATGCTGGCCGTGGCCAACAAGGATGCATCCCTGATCATCACCGGCAACGGCGACGTGGTCGAACCCGAGGACGGGCTGATCGCCATGGGTTCCGGCGGTGGCTATGCCCAGGCCGCGGCCCGCGCCCTGCTGAACAAGACCGACCTGTCGGCCCGCGAGATCACCGAGGCCGCCCTGAACATCGCCGGCGACATCTGCGTGTTCACCAACCACAACCTGACCATCGAGGAGCAGGACCTGGCCGAGTGAATCAGTTGTTTTGGCGTCCCGCTCGCAGCGGGACTTTTCCACACTGATCACTGTGCTTGAGGACCCCATACATCATGTCCATGACCCCACGCGAAATCGTCCACGAACTCAACCGCCACATCATCGGCCAGGACGACGCCAAGCGCGCTGTCGCCATTGCCCTGCGCAACCGCTGGCGGCGCATGCAGCTACCCGCCGAGTTGCGTGCCGAAGTCACCCCCAAGAACATCCTGATGATCGGCCCCACCGGCGTGGGCAAGACCGAAATCGCCCGCCGCCTGGCCAAGCTGGCCAATGCGCCGTTCATCAAGGTCGAGGCGACCAAGTTCACCGAGGTTGGCTACGTTGGCCGTGACGTCGAGTCGATCATCCGCGACCTGGCCGACGCCGCGCTGAAGATGCTGCGCGAGCAGGAGATCGTCCGCGTGCGCCACCGCGCCGAGGACGCCGCCGAGGACCGCATCCTCGATGCCCTGCTGCCGCAGGCGCGGGTCAGCAGCTTCAGCGAGGAAGCCCAGCAGAGCAGCAGCGACTCCAACACCCGCCAGCTGTTCCGCAAGCGCCTGCGCGAAGGCCAGCTGGACGACAAGGAAATCGAGATCGAAGTCGCCGAGAACATGGGCGTCGAGATCGCCGCGCCGCCCGGCATGGAGGAGATGACCAACCAGCTGCAGAGCCTGTTCGCCAACATGGGCAAGGGCAAGCGCAAGGCGCGCAAGCTCAAGGTCAAGGACGCGCTGAAGATGGTCCGCGACGAAGAAGCCGGCCGCCTGGTCAATGAGGAAGAGCTCAAGGCCAAGGCCCTGGAAGCGGTCGAGCAGCACGGTATCGTGTTCATCGACGAAATCGACAAGGTTGCCAAGCGTGGTAACGTTGGCGGCGCCGATGTCTCCCGTGAAGGCGTGCAGCGCGACCTGCTGCCGCTGATCGAAGGCTGCACCGTCAACACCAAGCTGGGCATGGTCAAGACAGACCACATCCTGTTCATCGCCTCCGGCGCGTTCCACCTGAGCAAGCCGAGCGACCTGGTGCCCGAGCTGCAAGGCCGCCTGCCGATCCGTGTCGAGCTCAAGGCGCTGACCCCGGAAGACTTCGAGCGCATCCTCAAGGAGCCGCACGCCTCGCTGACCGAGCAGTACAGCGCCCTGCTCAAGACCGAGGGCCTGAACATCGAGTTCGCCGACGAGGGCCTCAAGCGCCTGGCCGAGATCGCCTACCAGGTCAACGAGAAGACCGAGAACATCGGTGCCCGCCGCCTGCACACCCTGCTCGAGCGCCTGCTCGAAGAGGTGTCGTTCAGCGCCGGCGACCTGGCCAGCGCTCACGACGAGACGCCGATCCACATCGACGCCGCCTACGTCAACAGCCACCTGGGTGAGCTGGCGCAGAACGAAGACCTGTCGCGTTACATCCTGTAAGACCTCAGGGGGGCCGCCTTGCGGCCCCCTTGCACAATGCCTGGAATCACTCGAAGCTTGCAGCTTGAAGCCAAAGAGAGAGTCACCCATGGCCCGCCTACCCACCGCGATCAATCTGCACAAAGCCTCCAAGACCCTCACCCTCACCTACGCCCCCGGCGAGGTCTACCACCTGCCCGCCGAGTTCCTGCGCGTGCACTCGCCTTCCGCCGAAGTCCAGGGCCACGGCAATCCCATCCTGCAATTCGGCAAGATCAACGTCGGCCTCAGCGGCCTGGAACCGGCCGGTCAATATGCACTGAAACTGACCTTCGACGACGGCCATGACTCAGGATTGTTCACCTGGGAATACCTCGAGCAGCTGTGCCTGCGCCAGGAGCAGCTATGGGCCGACTACCTCGACGAATTGCACAAAGCGGGCAAATCCCGCGACCCGTCCGAATCGGTGGTGAAATTGATGCTCTAGCTCAAGCCCCGCAAGCTTTAGAGCGCATTTTCTAATCTCATCTGCTTGAATGCCTGGATGACTGCCAAAGATTGGCTGTCTTGCGCATTACACGAAAGTCGGGTAACCAATGGAGCTGGCAAGTTCCCTGCATCGCCTCCGGGCAGGCAGGGCCAGGCCGGTATGTAGAGGTCGCGAGCGAAAGCAGGTTGTCTTCACACGCAGAAACCCCCGCAGCTCATCATCGGCACGCATCCGGTCGCAGCACCGCTGTTCCTTATCACTGGTCACCCGAGTAGCAGTACCGGGCTGTCACAGCACACCGGTACTCGTCTCAGGACAACGGAGCGTCGTAGATGAGTAACAAGAACAACGATGAGTTGCAGCGGCAGGCCTCGGAAAACACCCTGGGGCTGAACCCGGTCATCGGCATTCGCCGCAAGGATCTACTGACATCGGCGCGCACGGTATTGCGCCAGGCCATGCGCCAGCCCTTGCACAGCGCCAAGCACGTGGCGCACTTTGGCCTGGAGCTGAAGAACGTCCTGCTGGGCAAGTCGGCGCTGCAACCGGAAGGCGACGACCGTCGCTTCAGCGACCCGGCGTGGAGCAAGAACCCCCTTTATCGCCGCTACCTGCAGACCTACCTGGCCTGGCGCAAGGAACTCAACGACTGGATCAGCGAGAGCGACCTGTCGCCGCAGGACATCAGCCGCGGGCAGTTCGTCATCAACCTGGTGACCGAGGCCATGGCCCCCACCAACACCCTCTCCAACCCGGCCGCGGTCAAGCGCTTCTTCGAGACCGGCGGCAAGAGCCTGCTCGACGGCTTGTCCAACCTGGCCAAGGACATCGTCAACAACGGCGGCATGCCCAGCCAGGTGAACATGGAGGCTTTCGAGGTCGGCAAGAACCTCGGCACCAGCGAAGGCGCGGTGGTGTACCGCAACGATGTGCTGGAGCTGATCCAGTACAGCCCCATCACCGAGCAGGTGCACAGCCGCCCGCTGCTGGTAGTGCCGCCGCAGATCAACAAGTTCTACGTCTTCGACCTGAGCCCGGAAAAGAGCCTGGCGCGCTTCTGCCTGCGCTCACAGCAACAGACTTTCATCGTCAGCTGGCGCAACCCGACCAAGGCCCAGCGCGAGTGGGGCCTGTCCACCTACATCGACGCACTCAAGGAAGCCGTCGACGC
This sequence comes from Pseudomonas soli, assembly GCF_900110655.1. Lineage (GTDB taxonomy): Bacteria > Pseudomonadota > Gammaproteobacteria > Pseudomonadales > Pseudomonadaceae > Aquipseudomonas > Aquipseudomonas soli. The sequence goes on along the minus strand of NZ_FOEQ01000014.1, from coordinate 16,465 downwards.
GGTACTGGCAATCACCGGCAGCAAGGACCTGAACATGCTCGGTGCCTGCTCCGGGGGTATCACTTGCACGGCGCTGGTGGGCCACTACGCCGCCCTCGGCGAAAAAAAGGTCAATGCCCTGACCCTGCTGGTAAGCGTGCTCGACACCACCGTCGACACCCAGGTGGCATTGTTCGTCGACGAGCAGACCCTGGAGGCGGCCAAGCGTCACTCCTATCAGTCCGGCGTGCTCGAAGGTAGCGACATGGCCAAGGTGTTCGCCTGGATGCGCCCCAATGACCTGATCTGGAACTACTGGGTCAACAACTACTTGCTCGGCAACGAGCCGCCAGTGTTCGACATTCTGTTCTGGAATAACGACACCACCCGATTGCCGGCCGCCTTCCACGGCGACCTGATCGAAATGTTCAAGAACAACCCGCTGACCCGCTCCAATGCCCTCGAGGTGTGCGGCACCGCCATCGACCTGAAACAGGTCGACTGCGACATCTACAGCGTTGCCGGCACCGCCGACCACATCACGCCCTGGCAGTCGTGCTACCGCTCGGCCCACCTGTTCGGCGGCAAGATCGAGTTCGTGCTGTCCAACAGTGGCCATATCCAGAGCATTCTCAACCCACCGGGCAACCCCAAGGCGCGCTTCATGACCGGCGAGGATCGCCCGGACGACCCGGTGGCCTGGCAGGAGAACGCGGTCAAGCACGCCGACTCCTGGTGGCTGCACTGGCAGGCCTGGCTGGGTGAGCGCGCCGGCGAACTCAAGAAGGCACCTACACGCCTGGGTAACCGCGCCTATACCGCAGGCGAGGCCGCACCGGGAACATACGTGCACGAGCGTTGAGCCGAACCGCCGTGGTGCGCCTGGTGGCGCAGCGCGGCGCTACTTTCACCACAGAGTCACGCGCATGCCGCAACCGTATATCTTCAGGACCGTCGAGCTGGACGACCAGTCCATCCGCACTGCGGTCCGCCCGGGCAAGCCTCACCTGACGCCGCTGCTGATCTTCAACGGCATCGGCGCCAACCTCGAGCTGGTTTTTCCATTCATTGAGGCCCTGGACCCGGACCTGGAGGTCATCGCCTTCGACGTGCCCGGGGTGGGCGGCTCGTCCACGCCCCGTCACCCCTACCGTTTTCCCGGCCTGGCCAAGCTGACCGCGCGCATGCTCGACTACCTGGACTACGGCCAGGTCAACGTCATCGGCGTGTCCTGGGGCGGCGCCCTGGCCCAGCAGTTCGCCCACGACTACCCCGAACGCTGCAAGAAACTGGTGCTGGCCGCCACCGCCGCCGGCGCGGTGATGGTACCGGGCAAGCCCAAGGTGTTGTGGATGATGGCCAGCCCACGGCGCTACGTGCAGCCCTCCCATGTCATCCGCATCGCGCCGCTGATCTATGGCGGCGGCTTTCGCCGGGATCCGGACCTGGCCATGCACCATGCCTCGAAGGTTCGTTCGGGCGGCAAGCTGGGCTACTACTGGCAGCTGTTCGCCGGGCTCGGCTGGACCAGCATCCACTGGCTGCACAAGATCCACCAGCCCACCCTGGTGCTGGCCGGCGACGACGATCCGCTGATCCCGCTGATCAACATGCGCCTGCTGGCCTGGCGGATTCCCAATGCCCAGCTACACATAATCGATGATGGCCACCTGTTCCTGATCACCCGGGCCGAGGCCGTCGCCCCGATCATCATGAAATTCCTCGAGCAAGAACGCCAACGTGCGGTCATGCACCCTCGGCCAGCGGCACGGGGGTAGGAAGGCTTTTTATTGCGTCAGCACGGGCCTTTGCGGGCACTCCCAGGCAGGTGATGCGAGCCTGCAGGAGGTGCTTTACCCGCGCCAAGGCCAACGCGGAAATGGATCTGACGAAGGAGTGTTGGCATGAAGGACAAACCGGCCAGAGGATCGACACCGGTCCCCGCCACGAGCATGAACGTGCAGAACGCCATCACCGGACTGCGCGGTCGCGACCTGTTCTCGACCCTGCGCCAGGTCAGCCGGATCGGCCTGCGCAATCCGCTACACACCGCGCATCACCTGCTGACCCTCGGCGGCCAGCTGGGACGCGTGCTGATCGGCGACAGCCCCTACCAGCCCCACCCACGGGACACCCGCTTCAGCGACCCGACCTGGAGCCAGAACCCGTTCTACCGCCGCGGCCTGCAGGCCTACCTTGCCTGGCAGAAGCAGACGCGCCTGTGGATCGAGGAAAGCAGCCTGGCCGACGACGATCGGGCCCGGGCGCAGTTCCTGTTCAACCTGGTCAGCGACGCCTTCGCCCCTAGCAACTCGCTGCTCAACCCGCTAGCGGTCAAGGAACTGTTCAACACCGGCGGCCTGAGCCTTCTGCGCGGTGTCAGCCACCTGCTCGACGACCTGCGCCACAACGACGGCCTGCCACGGCAGGTGGACGAACGGGCCTTCGAGGTTGGCGGCAACCTGGCCGCCACACCGGGCGCAGTGGTGTTTCGCAACGAGCTGCTGGAGCTGATCCAGTACAAGCCCATGAGCGAGAAACAGTACGCCCGACCTCTGTTGGTGGTGCCACCACAGATCAACAAGTTCTATATCTTCGACTTGGGCCCGACCAACAGCTTCGTCCAGTACATGCTCAAGCAGGGCCTGCAGGTATTCATGGTCAGCTGGCGCAACCCCGACCCACGCCACCGCGAGTGGGGCCTGTCCAGCTATGTACAGGCCCTGGAGGAGGCGCTCAACGCTTGTCGAAGCATCAGCGGCAGCCGCGACCCCAACCTGATGGGCGCCTGTGCCGGCGGCCTGACCATGGCCGCGCTGCAGGGCCACCTGCAGGCGAAGAAGCAGCTGCGCAAGGTGCGCAGTGCCACCTACCTGGTGAGCCTGCTCGACAGCCAGTTCGACAGCCCCGCCAGCCTGTTCGCCGACGAGCAGACCATCGAGGCGGCCAAGCGCCGCTCCTACCAGCGCGGCGTGCTGGACGGCGGCGAGGTGGCACGGATCTTCGCCTGGATGCGCCCCAACGACCTGATCTGGAACTACTGGGTCAACAACTACCTGATGGGCAAGACGCCGCCGGCCTTCGACATCCTATACTGGAACGCCGACAGCACGCGCCTGCCGGCCGCGCTGCACGGCGACCTGCTGGATTTCTTCAAGCTCAACCCGCTGACCTTCCCCGAAGGCCTGGAGGTGTGCGGCACTCCGATCGACCTCTCGCAGGTCGGACTGGACAGCTTTACCGTGGCCGGCAGCAACGACCACATCACCCCTTGGGACGCGGTGTACCGCTCGGCCCTGCTGCTCGGCGGCGAGCGGCGCTTCATCCTGGCCAACAGCGGCCATATCCAGAGCATCATCAACCCGCCCGGCAACCCCAAGGCCTACTACCTGGAAAACCCCAAGCTCTCCAGCGACCCGCGGGCCTGGTTCCACGACGCCCAGCGCCGAGACGGCAGCTGGTGGCCCCTGTGGCTGGAATGGATAGAGCAGCGCTCCGGCACGCCCAGGACGCCACGCGACGAGCTGGGCAACGCCACTTATCCACCGCTGGGCCCCGCGCCCGGCAGCTACGTACTGGCACGCTGACCGGATGAAGACCCGCGACCGAATCCTCGAATGTGCCTTGCAGCTGTTCAACCGCCAGGGCGAACCGAACGTCTCGACCCTGGAGATCGCCAACGAACTGGGGATCAGCCCTGGCAACCTCTACTACCACTTCCACGGCAAGGAGCCGTTGGTGATCGGCCTGTTCGAGCGTTTCGAAGAGCAATTGATGCCACTGCTCGACCCGCCGCTGGACGTACGCCTGGATGCCGAGGACTACTGGCTGTTCCTGCACCTGATCGTCGAACGCATGGCCCAGTACCGTTTCCTGTTCCAGGACCTGTCCAACCTGACCGGGCGCCTGCCCAAGCTGGCGCGGGGCATGCGCAGCCTGATCAACGCCCTCAAGCGCACCTTGGCCGCGCTGCTGGCCAGTCTCAAGGGCCAAGGCCAGGTGACCAGCGAGACCCAGGCACTGGGGCAATTGGTGGAACAGATCACCCTGACCCTGATGTGCTCGCTTGATTATCAGCGCGTGCTTGGCCGCGAGGGCGATGTCGGCGTGGTGGTGTACCAGGTGATGATGCTGGTAGCGCCGCACCTGCAGCCCCCGGCGCGGATGGCGGCGGAGCAGCTGGCAATGCGTTATCTGGAAGGCTGAAGCACTCGCGGGGCAAGTTCGCCCCACGAGTGCTTGGCTTCGTGAGAGCGGGCTTGCCCCGCGATCCGTGCGACGCGATGTCAGGCCTGGGAGCCTGTGCTCACCGGTGCCGACGGCGTGTTGCCAGCCGGCGCCGCGCTCGGTGCCGGGGCAGCGGTGGCAGCAGGCGCCGGTGCAGCCGGCTTGGCGGCGACAGGCTTGGCTGGCGTCGCTTTCTTCACGGCCGGCTTCTTCGCCGCAGCAGGTTTTGCTGCAGGTCTTGCCGCAACAGGCTTGACCGCGGCCTTGGCAGCCGGCTTCGCGGCGGCGGTTTTCGCCGCAGGTTTCGCCGCAGGTTTCGCCGCAGGTTTTGCTGCAGCGGTCTTGGCTGCTGGCTTGGCTGCTGCCTTGGCCAACGGTTTGGCGGCCGTCTTGCTGGCGCTGGTCTTGGAAATTGGGGTGACCGAGGCACCGGTCAGTTTCTCGATCTGCTTGGTCAGCGAATCGACCTGCTGGTGCAGGGCCTTGATCTCATTGCGGCTGGGCACGCCCAGGCGCGAGATGGCGCTGTTCAGGCGCTTGTCGAAGGCTTCCTCCAGCTCGCTCCACTTGCCCAGCGCACGATCCTTCACGCCCGACACTCGCGAATTGGTCGACGACTTGGCGCTTTCAGCCACGTCTTCGGCGGTTTTCTTCGCCTGCTTCTCGGCCTTCTCGCCGTCCTTCACCAGCGAATCGAACAGCTTCGGACCGTCCTGGTCGACCTTGGAGTAGATACCCAGGCCAGCCAACCAGATCTTGCGGGAGTACTTCTCGATTCCGCCGATCCAGGAGCTGCCTTCTTTCTCGGTGTTCTTCTTGCCAGCCATCCTGCTCTCCTTATGGTTTGTGCGCGACGCGCTCGAGCAGCTCGTGCAGCTGTTCAAGCTTGATGGACAACGCCTCAACGTCATGTTTAGACGGAATGCCGAGGCGATTCAAGGCGCGACCGACACGGGCGTCGAAGGCGCGTTCGATTTTGTCCAGCTGCGCCTCGACCCGGCCGGGCACGCGGGTGACTTCCTGGGTGGCTTCGTCGATCTGGGTATTGGCGGCTTCGACAGCCTTGTCGAGGCGTTTCTTGCCGCGCTTCTCGACGCCTTCGCCGGCTTTTACCAACTCCTTGAAGTAGTCGGAGCCTTCCTGACCGACACGGGCGTAGGCACCGATGCCCGCCAGCCAGATCTTGCGGGCGTAGCCGCGCACCTCGCCCAGCGTGCTGCCTTGGGCGTCGTCTTTCTGCTTGAGATTCACTTTGGCCATGCTCTGCACCTCATGCTCATTTAAGGGAGGGAGGAACTGCCCGGGGTGGTAGGGCTTGAGCGTGAAGGTAGGCGGAAAAATTAGAATCCTCACCCTAAGGTGGAGTCATGCAGCGTTTGCGTTTGCGTGGGAGCGGGCTTGCCCCGCGATACCTGCTTCCACAAGGCCTGCTCCCACAAACACCAAGGAACCCGTGACCTCAGGCCAGCGCCTTGTCCAGGGCCCGCTCGATCTCGCCCTTGATGGTGCCGCTCATCATCGACAGCATCATGCCCAGCTTGAGCTCGACGCGGATGGTGTCCTCACCGATATGCACACTGCCGTTGGCACCGCTGCGTTTCACATCGACGCGATCACCGTTCCAGCTGGCCTTGAGGTCGTATTCGCGGGTCAGCTTGTCCACCAGCGCCTCGGCCTTGGCGCGAGCGGCTTCACGGCCGAGGGTGTGTTTGCGTTCGACGCTGATCTGGGTCATGCGGGTGATCCTGGATATGAATACATAATCGCCATTATGCCCGCCCCCTTTGCATGACACACCCCGCCAAGACAAATCCGCCCGTAGCCCCTAGAATGGCCGTAATTTTTTTCTGGTGAAGCGATATGACCGACCAGCGCAAAGGCGACCACGCCGAACCCACCACCCACTTCGGCTACCAGGACGTTCCCGAGAGCCAGAAGGCGAAGAAAGTCGCCGAGGTGTTCCACTCGGTGGCCGCCAAGTACGACCTGATGAACGACGTGCTGTCCGGCGGCATGCACCGCCTGTGGAAGCGCTTCACCATCGAGCTGTCCGGGGTGCGCAGCGGCAACCGCGTGCTGGACATCGCCGGTGGCACGGGCGACCTGGCCGCCAAGTTCTCGCGCCTGGTCGGCCCGACCGGGCAGGTGGTGCTGGCCGACATCAACGAATCGATGCTCAAGGTCGGCCGCGACCGCCTGCTCGACCGCGGCGTGTCGGGCAATATCGAGTTCGTCCAGGCCGACGCTGAAAAGCTGCCGTTCCCGGACAACCACTTCGACTGCGTGACCATCGCCTTCGGCCTGCGCAACGTGACGCACAAGGATGCGGCCATCCGCTCCATGCTGCGCGTGCTCAAGCCCGGTGGCCGCCTGTTGATCCTGGAATTCTCCAAGCCGACCAACAAGCTGATGTCCAAGGCCTACGACGCCTACTCGTTCGCCTTCATGCCGCTGGCCGGCAAGCTCATCACCAACGACTCGGAAAGCTACCGTTACCTGGCCGAATCGATCCGCATGCACCCCGACCAGGAGACGCTCAAGAGCATGATGGTCGAGGCAGGCTTCGACCGCGTCACCTACCACAACATGACCAGCGGTATCGTCGCCGTGCACCGGGGGATCAAGCCCTGATGCTCCTGGCCGGCCTGCTCGCCAGCGTCGAGCACGGGCTCAACCGTGTCCTGCGCCTGGACAGCACCGCCCTCCCGCGCCTGGCGGCGCTGGAAGGCAAGGTGATCGAGATCGACTGCGTGCAGCCGGCCCTGAAGCTGTTCGTGCTGCCCGACGAGGAAGGCCTGATGCTCGCCGCCCACTGGGAAAGCGAGGTCGACTGCACCCTGCGCGCCCCCGCCGGGCGCCTGGCGCAGCTGGCATTGGCCAAAGACAAGACCGCGGTGCTGCACAGCCCCCAGGTCGAGCTGCATGGCGACAGCGCCGTGCTGCTCGACCTGTTCGGCATCCTGCAGGACCTGGAACTGGACTGGGAACACGAACTGCAGCGTTGGCTGGGGCCGGTCCCCACCGCACTGATCGCCGGCCACCTGCGCTTGCGTGCGCGCTGGACCCGCCAGGGCCTGGCCCGCTTCGGCGAGAATCTCTCCGAGTACCTGGCGGAGGAATCGCGTACCCTGGTCGGCAAACGCGAAGCCGAAGCGGCATTCAGCGAGCTCGATGCGCTGAAGGTCGATATCGAACGCCTCGAGGCACGCCTGCGCCGCCTCGCCCACACTCTTGATACCAGCGATAACGCATGAAGCTGCTCGCCGTCCGCCGTCTGTTGCGCATCCAGCGCGTCGTGATCCGCTACCGCCTCGATGACCTGCTGTTCGAACAACCCCTGCTGCCCTGGTGGCTGGCCAGCCTGCGCCTGCTGACGCCCTGGCGCTGGCTGCCGCGCAAGCCCCTGGAGCTGAGCCGCGGCGCACGCCTGCGCCTGGCGCTGCAGGACCTGGGGCCGATCTTCATCAAGTTCGGCCAGTTGCTCTCCACCCGCCGCGACCTGCTGCCCACCGACATCGCCGACGAGCTGATGCTGCTGCAGGACCGCGTGCCACCGTTCGACCCGCAGCACGCCGTGGCGCTGATCGAAGCACAGCTCGGCGCCAAGGTGGGCGAGGTGTTCAGCCGTTTCGACGTCGAGCCGCTGGCCTCGGCTTCGGTGGCCCAGGTACACGCCGCCCGCCTGAAGAGCGGCGAGGAAGTGGTGGTCAAGGTGGTGCGCCCGGGCCTGAAACCGGTCATCGCCCAGGACCTGGCCTGGCTGTTCCTGATCGCCAAGGCCGCCGAGCGCGCCTCGGCCGATGCCCGTCGCCTGCACCCGGTGGAAATCGTCGGCGACTACGAAAAGACCATCTACGACGAGCTCGACCTGCTGCGCGAGGCCGCCAACGCCAGCCAGCTGCGGCGCAACTTCGAAGGCTCCGAGCTGATGTACGTGCCCCAGGTCTACTGGGACTTCTGCCGGCCCAAGGTGCTGGTGATGGAGCGCATCTACGGCGTGCCGGTCACCGACATGGCGACGCTGGCCGACCAGCGCACCGACATGAAGATGCTGGCCGAACGCGGCGTCGAGGTGTTCTTCACCCAGGTGTTCCGCGACAGCTTCTTCCATGCCGACATGCACCCGGGCAACATCTTCGTCAGCACGGTCAAGCCGTGGAGCCCGCAATACATCGCCATCGACTGCGGTATCGTCGGCAGCCTCACCGCCGAGGACCAGGACTACCTGGCCCGCAACCTGATCGCCTTCTTCAAGCGCGACTACCGCCGCGTGGCCCAGCTGCACATCGATTCGGGCTGGGTACCGGCGCAGACCAAGGTCAACGAATTCGAAGCGGCGATCCGCACGGTGTGCGAGCCGATCTTCGAAAAACCGCTCAAGGATATCTCCTTCGGCCAGGTGCTGATGCGCCTGTTCCAGACGGCCCGGCGCTTCAACATGGAAGTCCAGCCACAACTGGTGCTGCTGCAGAAGACCCTGCTCAATATCGAAGGCCTGGGTCGCCAGCTCTACCCCGACCTGGATCTGTGGAGCACCGCCAAGCCCTTCCTCGAACGCTGGATGCGCGAGCGCATGAGCCCCAAGGCGGTAATCGGCAACCTCTACAGCCAGGCCGAGCAACTGCCGCACCTGGCCGACATGACCCGCGACCTGCTCGAGCGCCTGTCGCAACCGCACCTGCACGACCCGCAACTGCCCGAGCGACGCCGCGCCGGCGACAACTGGGCGCTGCGCCTGCTCGGTGCCGGCCTGCTCGGCGGTGGTGCCACCCTGGCGGCCGGCGCGGTCAGCCTCAGCGCCCCGGCCGCCTGGCCCGCGTGGTTGATGCTGGCAGCGGGCCTGTACCTGATCGTGCGCCGATAGCCAGCCGCGCCGCCGGCTGGCACACTAGCGTACAGGGGCCCGGTACGGGAGCGGGCCCGGTTTGGAGTCGACGATGAAAGACTGGCTGGACGAGATCAAGTGGAACAGCGATGGCCTGGTACCGGCGATCGCCCAGGACCACAAGACCGGGCGCGTGCTGATGATGGCCTGGATGAACCGTGAATCCCTCGCCCTGACCGCTGCCGAGCATCGCGCCATCTACTGGTCGCGCTCGCGGGGCAAGCTGTGGCGCAAGGGCGAAGAGTCGGGCCATGTGCAGAAGCTGCACGAAATGCGCCTGGACTGCGACGCCGACGTGATCATCCTGATGGTCGAGCAACTGGGCCATATCGCCTGCCATACCGGCCGCGAAAGCTGCTTCTATCGCGTGTTCGAAGACGGCCAGTGGAAAATTGTCGATCCGGTCCTCAAGGATCCGGACGCCATCTATAGCGCAGGACATTGACATGAGCGACACGCTAGACCGCCTCGCCGAGGTCCTGGAAGAACGCAAGCACGCGGCGCCCGACAGCAGCTACGTGGCCAGCCTGCATCACAAGGGTTTGAACAAGATCCTCGAGAAGCTCGGCGAAGAGTCCATCGAGACCATCATCGCTGCCAAGGATGCCGCCGTCAGCAAGGATTACAGCGATGTCATCTACGAGACCGCGGACCTGTGGTTTCATAGCCTGGTCATGCTCAGCGCGCTGGGCCAGCATCCGCAAGCAGTGCTCGACGAACTGGAGCGCCGCTTCGGCCTTTCCGGCCATGACGAGAAGGCCGCCCGTCAGCCACAGGCCTGACCGCGCGTATTTACAGGAACGGGCTTGCCCCGCGATAGCGCCGGCTCCGGCTGACATACATTTTTCAGGAGTACGAAATGGGTATTTTTGACTGGAAACACTGGATCGTCCTGCTAGTCGTCGTGGTGCTGGTGTTCGGCACCAAGAAACTGAAAAACTTCGGCAGCGACCTGGGCGAATCGATCAAGGGCTTCCGCAAGGCCATGAACGAAGAAGAAGTCAAGCCGGCCGAGCAGACCCCGCCGCCGGCGCAACCTGCTGCGCCGGTGCAGAACACCGCGCAGCAGGCCCAGGGCCACACCATCGAAGGCCAGGCCCAGCCGGTTCAAGAGCCGCAGCGGAAAGACTGACCCATGTTCGGTATCAGTTTCAGCGAGCTGCTGCTCGTCGGCCTGGTCGCCCTGCTGGTGCTCGGCCCCGAGCGCCTGCCGGGGGCCGCACGCACTGCCGGGCTATGGATTGGCCGTCTCAAGCGCAGCTTCAACGCGATCAAGATGGAAGTCGAGCGCGAGATCGGCGCGGACGACATCCGCCGCCAGCTGCACAACGAGCACATCCTGCAGATGGAGCAGGAGGCCAAGCGCATCCTCAATCCGCTGACGCCGCCCACACAGCCGCCGGCAAACGCTGAAACGCCCGCCACGCCTGCCGCCGACGCAGCGCCCGCGCAGCCGGCCGCAGCAACACCCTCCGAACCGCCACAACCGCCGCGAGCCCCATGAGCGAGAATCCGGAAACCGACCAGCCGATGCCGCTGGTCTCGCACCTGACCGAGCTGCGCACCCGCCTGCTGCGCTGCGTCGCCGCCATCTTCCTGATCTTCGCCGGGCTGTTCTCCTTCGCCCAGCAGATCTACACCCTGGTCTCGGCGCCGCTGCGCGAGCACTTGCCAGCCAACGCGACAATGATCGCCACCGACGTGGCTTCGCCGTTCCTGACGCCGTTCAAGTTGACCATGATCGTCTCGCTGTTCCTGGCGATCCCGTTCATCCTCCAACAGATCTGGGGTTTCATTGCCCCCGGCCTGTACCGCCATGAAAAGCGCATCGCCATCCCGCTGCTGGTGTCGAGCATCTTCCTGTTCTACGCCGGCATGGCCTTCGCCTATTTCCTGGTGTTCCCGCTGATCTTCGGCTTCTTCGCCAGCGCCACGCCCGAAGGCGTGTCGATGATGACCGACATTTCCAGCTACCTCGATTTCGTCATGACCCTGTTCTTCGCCTTCGGGGTCGCCTTCGAGATCCCCGTGGCGGTGGTGTTGCTGGTGTGGATCGGCGTGGTCGACGTGCAGTACCTGAAGAAGATCCGCCCGTACGTGATCATCGGCTGCTTCGTGGTCGGCATGATCCTCACCCCACCGGACATCTTCTCCCAGACCCTCCTGGCCGTGCCGATGTGGATGCTGTTCGAGGTCGGCGTGCTGTGCGGCAGCCTGATCCGCAAGCGCAGCCATGAGCCGGACGAAGCGAACAACGACCACAACGACCAGCCGCCTGCGACCCAACCGTGAATCTGTTGCTCCTCGAAGAGGCCGACTTTGTGTCGGCCGACCGTGTTGTCCTGGCTGATCGCCGCTTCATCCACATGCAGGAGATCCACCGCGTGGCGGTGGGCGACAGCCTGCGCGTGGGCCGCGTAAACGGCTTGATGGGCAAGGCCGAGGTCGTGCGCCTCGAGCATCACGAAGCCGAACTGCAGGTAGCCTTCGACCAGCAGCCACCGGCCAAGCTGCCGCTTACCCTGGTGCTGGCCGTGCCGCGCCCGAAGATGCTGCGCCGGCTGTTCCAGACGGTCGCCACCCTGGGCGTGCCGCGGCTGATCCTGGTCAACAGCTACAAGGTCGAGAAGAGCTTCTGGCAGACGCCGTTCCTCCAGCCCGAGACCATCCGCGAAAACCTCATTCTCGGTCTGGAGCAAGCCCGTGACACGGTGCTGCCGGAGGTGATCATCGAGAAGCGCTTCAAGCCCTTCGTCGAAGACCGCCTGCCCGCCATTGCCGCAGACACCCTCGGCCTGGTCGGGCATCCTGGCCCCTACCCCGCTTGCCCACGGGCCGTTGAAGGCCCGGTAACCCTGGCGATCGGCCCGGAGGGCGGCTGGATTCCCTATGAAGTCGAGCTGCTAGGAAAGGCTGGCCTTGAGCCCGTGCAATTGGGGGATAGGATCCTACGCGTGGAGACGGCCGTGACGGCCTTGCTTTCGCGAATTTTCTGACGAAACAGTCAGCTTTTTCTCATCAAGTTTCCCCGCAGTGCGCCGATGCCCTATGCAACAAAACAATAATCCGCACTGCCACGCGCCGGGGAGTCGTCTATGTACCGTTGGTTTGCCCAGTCACTGGGAAATGTAAGCGTCAATCGCAAGTTGGGGATCGGCTTCGGCCTGGTGCTACTGCTCACCCTCGGCATCACCTTCACCGGTTGGCTGGGCATCGACAGCGTCACCAGCCGTGGTGACAAGCTCGGCAATATCTCGGTAATCCACCAGTACACCCAGGACCTGCGCCTCGCCCGCTTGGCCTATGAGCGCAACCGTGATGACGCCTCCGTGGCCGAGCTGGAGAAGGCCCTGGCCAACCTCGAGCGCCAGGTGCAGTTCATGCTCGGGCAGATCGAACTGCCCGCCGACCGCCAGCGCCTGGACCAGCAACAAGGCGCCGTGCGCCAGTACCAGCAAGCCTTCGCCGAGCTCAGGCAGGCCGGCCAGCGTCGCGAGGCCAGCCGGGGCACCCTGGGCGACAGCGCCGACAAGGCTGCCGAACTGATCGGCAAGGTCCAGCAGCGCCTGCTGCAGGGCGGCGATATCCAGCAGTACCAGGAGGCTGTGCAAGTCGCGGCGCTGCTGCAGCAGGCGCGTTTCCAGGTGCGTGGCTACACCTATAGCGGCAAGGCCGAATTCCAGCAGACAGCGCTCACTGCCATCGACCAGGCCCTGACCGTGCTCAAGGCCCTGCCCGCCAGGCTCCCCGCCGAGTTCGCCGCCAGCCTGGACGACGCCGCCAGCGCGCTGGCCGCCTACCGCGACGCGGTGAAGCAGTTCGGCAATGCCCAGGCCGCCAGCGAGCAAGCGTTGACGCGCATGTCCGCACAGGGTCAGGTGCTGCTGGACACCAGCCAGGCAATGACCGTTTCGCAAACCGCCGTACGCGACCAGGGCACCCAACAGGCCAAGACCCTACTGGCCGGTGCCACGGCGCTGGCCTTGCTGCTGGGCGTGCTCGCCGCGTTCGCCATTACCCGGCAGATCATCGTGCCCCTGCGCCAGACCCTCGCCGCCGCCGAACGCGTGGCCGGAGGCGACCTGCGCCAGGATCTCAAGAGCGATCGACGCGACGAACTGGGCCAGTTGCAGGCCAGCATGCAACGCATGACCCAGGGCCTGCGCGAACTGATCGGTGGCATCGGCGACGGCGTGACCCAGATTGCCAGCGCCGCCGAGGAACTGTCAGCGGTCACCGAGCAGACCAGCGCCGGGGTCAACAACCAGAAGGTCGAGACAGACCAGGTCGCCACCGCCATGAACGAGATGGCCGCCACCGTCCAGGAAGTGGCGCGCAACGCCGAACAGGCCTCGGAAGCGGCACTGATGGCCGACCAGCAGGCCCGCGAAGGTGACAAGGTGGTGGGCGAGGCGATCAGCCAGATCGAGCGTCTGGCCAGCGAAGTGGTCAACTCCAGCGAAGCGATGAACCAGCTAAAGGCCGAGAGCGACAAGATCGGCAGTGTGCTCGATGTGATCAAGTCGGTGGCCCAACAGACCAACCTGCTGGCCCTCAACGCCGCCATCGAGGCGGCCCGTGCCGGCGAGGCGGGCCGTGGCTTCGCCGTGGTCGCCGACGAAGTACGCAGCCTAGCCCAGCGCACCCAGCAGTCCACCGAAGAGATCGAAGAGCTGATTGCCAGCCTGCAGAACGGTACCGAGCGCGTGGCCGGTGTCATGGACAGCAGCCGTGCCCTCACCGACAGCAGCGTGGAACTGACGCGCCGCGCCGGCGATTCGCTGGGCACCATCACCCGCACTGTGTCGTCGATCCAGTCGATGAACCAGCAGATCGCCACTGCCGCCGAGCAACAGAGCGCCGTAGCCGAAGAGATCAACCGCAGCGTGATGAACGTGCGCGATATCTCCGACCAGACCTCCGCGGCCAGCGAGGAGACGGCAAGCTCCAGCGTCGAGCTGGCGCGCCTGGGGACTCACCTGCAGGGTCTGGTAGGACGTTTCAAGCTCTAGACTGCGGCTTTCGGGCTGTAGGCATTACCCTTCAGCCCGTAAGGACTTTTCCTACCCTATTTACAGGTCCAGTCCGACGGACTCCCGGCCGATGAGCAAGGGCCATGGCGGCTAAAACCCGCTATGGCCATTTCTCAATTGGACGGAGACCTGCCATGTTCGGATACCTTGACCGTCAGCTCGGCAACCTTGGCGTCGGGCTCAAGCTCGCCCTGGGCTTCACCGTGGTGTTGCTGCTCACCCTGGCCACCACACTCAGCGGCTGGCGCGCCCTTGACGGCGCCATCGAGCGCTCGGAGCAGCTCAGCGACATCGGCCAACTCAACGACTTGACCCGCGACCTGCGGGCCGAGCGCATCACTTACCGGGTGCTTGCCGACGACACCAGCAAGACGCGGATCTCGCGCATCCTCGAACAGTTGCACAACCGCCTGAGCAACCTTCAGCAACGCGCGAGCATCGACCAGTCGCAACAGATGCTGGCGCAGAAGCTGCAACTGCTGCAACGCCTGCAGGATGACTTCGTCACCCTGCAGAGCAGCGTGGACAGTCGTGACAGTTTGCGCGTAGCAATGCAGAAGCAAGCCGGCGTGCTCGAAACCGTGATCGACGAACTGCAGACCCAGGCGCTGCTGAAAATGCCAGGGGATGGCCAACAGGGCAGCCTGGTGGGGTTAATGGATACCTTGGGACGTCATATTGAAAGTGCCAGCCAGCAAAGCCTGGTACCGGCCTATGCATTCTCCCCCCGGGACAGCTTCGCCACGATGGGCGATGCCGCGCTGGAAGCGGCGAATACCAGCCTGGGGCAGTTGCTGCGGGCTACCACACCACTGGACCTGCCGCGTGCCCTGACGCAACGCCCGCAGGTGGAGCTGGACCGCTATCGCGACAACCTGCGGGAGTATCGCGGTGCCGCGCTCAAGGTCGAGCAATTGCAGGATGGCATGGAAAAAATCGGCGATGAGCTGCAAACGGTCAGCGGCGAGCTTAGCGAACGCAAGATCGAACAACGCGACGAAGAGGCGCTGGCCGCGCGCTCGCTGCTGACCAGCGTGGCCGTGCTGGCTCTGCTGGTCGGGGTACTTTCAGCTTGGCTCATCACCCGCCAGATCACCCAACCGCTACGCCAAGTGCTGTCCCAGGCTGCGCGAATCGCCCGAGGCGATCTCAGCCAGGTACAGACGGTGCACCGCCGTGACGAGATGGGCCAGTTGCAAACCAGCATGCGCGAGATGACCTTGAGCCTTCGCGAACTGCTCGGCGGCATCGATCAGGGCGTTGGCCAGCTATCCAAGGCAGCGGCAGAGCTGGCCTGCGCCAGTGTGGATACGCGCGAGCGCATCAGCCAACAGCGCGAAGAGACCGATCAGGTGGCCACGGCCATGAACCAGATGAGCGCCACGGTGCAGGAAGTCGCGCAGAACGCCGAACAGGCCTCGCTGGCGGCAACCACCGCCGATCATCAGGCACAGCTGGGCGACCAGGTGGTGGCCGAAGCCATCGCCCGCATCGAACAACTGGCAAGCCAGATGGACCACTGTCTCACCGCCATGGGCCACCTGGCCGGCGAAAGCCAGCGCATCGGATCGATTCTAGATGTGATCAAGTCGGTGTCCGAACAGACCAACCTCCTGGCGCTGAACGCAGCCATCGAGGCGGCCCGGGCGGGGGAAGCAGGGCGTGGCTTCGCTGTGGTGGCGGACGAAGTGCGCGGCCTGGCCCAACGCACGCAGCAGTCAACCGAGGAAATCGAGCTGCTGATCGACAGCCTGCATCGAGGTACCGACGAGGTCACCGGCTTGCTCGACGACAGCAAGAGCCTGACCGGGCAGAGTGTCGAGCTCAGCCGCAAGGCGGGTGCCGCGCTGGGGCAGATCACCGAAACGGTATCGAGCATCCAGGGCATGAACCAACAGATCGCCACGGCCAGCGAGCAACAGAGCGTGGTTGCCGAGCAGATCAACCGCAGCGTGATCAATGTGCGCGATGTATCGGATCAGACCAGTGCGGCCAGTGAGCAGACGGCGGCTTCGAGCGGGGAACTGGAGCACTTGGGGCAGCAGTTGCGGGGCATGGTGGGGCGGTTCAGCCTTTAGGCCTTCCGGCCGTGCGTTCAAATCGCCAGCCCCGGGCTTTGGCTTTGGCTTTGGCTTTGGCTTTGGCTTTGGCGATCAGAAGGTTCCCCCCAGCCCACTAGCGACAGCTGCGTCAGCCCAGGCGCCGCCCGTAACTTCGCGACTTCAGGAGGCCGAACGGAGGTCTTGCGGAGGGAGGTGACGGGCATGGATGCCCGTCAAGCGCTGCGCCCCAGGATGGGGCGTTCAGCGCGGTCCTCCCGGGAGCAAGGCCGGAGTGAGGG
>NZ_FOEQ01000019.1 GCF_900110655.1 Pseudomonas soli | reverse complement strand
AACAAAACCAACATATCTGCTCTTGATCTGCTCTTGATCTTGCTTCTAAGTGCGCGATAGTTCAGGCGCCACCAATTGCGACTTCAGGAGGCCGAGTGGAGTTCTTGCGTAGTGGGCGACGGCCATGGATGGCCGTCGAGCGCTGCGCCCCAGGATGGGGCGTACAGCGCGGTACCCACGGGAGCAAGAACGGAGCGAGGGAACCCCGGAGCGAAGCGTAGGGGCCGTATGAACGGAGCCGAACGGTTTTGCCTACTTTTGTCAAGACAAAAGTAGGTCGCCGTAAAGGCGAAAGGGTGACTAAATGTCGATATCGTCTACGAATGTGCTTACAAATACCAAAACAATCTCTCAAGCCAAACCCAAACCCCTCAAACCAAAACCCGCGAACTTGCCACCCCCACCACTAACACCCCAATCAACAAATTAACCCCAACCAACCGCCGAATCCGCCCCAACACCCCAGCCCCCGAAGCCCAATCCCCAGCCTCCACCGCCGCACGCAGCTCAGGCAACAACAACCCCTGAACCCGCATGAACAACGCAAACATGACAATCCCCCCGCCAATCATCACCTGCACATAACGAGGCGCGGTCTCGAACCCGGCAAACCGCAGGTGGATCATGCCGACCCCGCTGACAGCCAGCACCGCCACCGCCAGCCAGACCCATCTGAAGAACCGCTGGAAAACCTCCACCCACAATCGCAGCCGCGCAGGCCCCTCCAGCGCTGCAACCGTGGCCGGCCGCAGCACCAGCCAGGCGAAGAACATCCCGCCGACCCAGACGAGGGCGGCCAGGACATGCAAGGTGTAGGGCAGGGCAAAGGCAAGCATCCGGATCTCCATGCGGCACAAAGGGCAATAGCGGGGTATGATAGCCGGCCCATGCGAAACACTGAAAATATATCCAGCCCTCCGGGCGCCTGCAGACCATGATCAGCAACGAACTCAAAGCCACCATCCAGGGCGCCTACTCGCGTTTCCTCGAAGCCAAAAGCCTCAAGCCGCGTTACGGCCAGCGCCTGATGATCGCCGAAGTGGCCAAGGTCCTCGGCGATATCGCCAGCGACGATGAAGGCCGCCGTGCCGGCGAGCCCGCGGTGGTTGCCGTCGAGGCCGGTACCGGTACCGGCAAGACCGTCGCCTACAGCCTGGCCGCGATCCCCGCCGCCAAGGCCGCCGGCAAGCGCCTGGTGATCGCCACCGCGACTGTGGCGCTGCAGGAGCAGATCGTCTTCAAGGACCTGCCCGACCTGATGCGCAACAGCGGGCTGAACTTCAGCTTCGCCCTGGCCAAGGGCCGTGGCCGTTACCTGTGCCTGTCCAAGCTCGACGTCCTGCTGCAGGAAGGCCACGCCCAGTCGGCCACCGCCCAGCTGTTCGAGGAGGAGGGCTTTCGCATCGAGGTCGACGAGCGCAGCCAGAAGCTGTTCAACAGCATGATCGAGAAGCTCGCCGGCAACCGCTGGGACGGCGATCGCGACAGCTGGTCGGAGGCCATCGAGGACCAGGACTGGGCACGGCTGACCACCGATCACAGCCAATGCACCGGCCGGCACTGTCCCAACTTCCAGCAGTGCGTGTTCTACAAGGCCCGTGAAGGCATGGGCAAGGTCGACGTGATCGTCACCAACCACGACATGGTCCTGGCCGACCTGGCACTTGGCGGTGGCGCCGTGCTGCCCGACCCGCGCGACACAATGTACGTGTTCGACGAAGGCCACCACCTGCCGGACAAGGCCATCGGCCATTTCGCCCATTATTCGCGGCTGCGCTCCACCGCCGACTGGCTGGAGCAGACCGCCAAGAACCTGACCAAACTGCTGGCCCAGCATCCACTGCCGGGCGACCTCGGCAAGTACATCGAGCAGGTGCCGGAGCTGGCCCGCGAGGTGCGTACCCAGCAGCAGTTCATGTTCACCCTGTGCGAGCAGGTGGCGGACTTCCGCGCCGGCGAGGACATGGAAGGTCGCGACCGCCCGCGTTATCGCTTCGAGGGCGGCGTGGTACCGGAGCAGATCCGTGAAGTAGGCATCGAGCTCAAGAAAGGTTTCGCCCGCCTCAACGACCTGTTCACCCGCCTGGCCGACCTGCTCAAGGAAGGCATGGACGGCGAGAACAACATCGGTATCGCCAGCCACCAGGCCGAGGAGTGGTACCCACTGTTCGGCAGCCTGGTGACCCGTGCCCAGGGCAACTGGGAGCTGTGGACCGCCTTTACCGCTGAAGACCCCGAAGACAACCCGCCCATGGCTCGTTGGCTGACCCTGGCCGAAAGCGGCGCGCTGTTCGACATCGAGGTCAACGCCAGCCCCATCCTCGCTGCCGAGATGCTGCGCAAGAGCCTGTGGAACGTCGCCTATGGCGCCCTGGTGACCTCGGCGACGCTCACTGCGCTGGGCAAGTTCGACCGCTTCCGCATGCGTTCGGGCCTGCCACGCGACGCGGTTCAGTGCGTGGTGCCCAGCCCGTTCGTGCATGGTGACGCCGGGCTGCTGCGGGTGCCCGACCTGGGTGCCGATCCGCGCGACGCCACGGCGCACACCGCGGCGATCATTCGCGAGCTGCCAGCCATCGTCGAGGACGCCCGCGGCGCGCTGGTGCTGTTCTCCTCGCGCAAACAGATGCAGGACGTGTTCGACGGCCTGGACCGCGACTGGCGCAAGCTGGTGCTGATCCAGGGCAACCTGTCCAAGCAGGAAACCCTGAACAAGCACAAGGCGCGGGTCGACGACGGCCAACACAGCGTGCTGTTCGGCCTGGCCAGCTTCGCCGAGGGTGTCGACCTGCCGGGCGCCTATTGCGAGCATGTGGTGATCGCCAAGATCCCCTTCGCGGTGCCGGACGATCCGGTCGAGGCCGCGCTGGCCGAATGGATCGAAGCCCGTGGCGGCAATCCGTTCATGGAAATCGCCGTGCCCGACGCCTCGCTGCGCCTGATCCAGGCCTGTGGCCGGCTGCTGCGTACCGAGCAGGACCGTGGCGTGATCACCTTGCTTGACCGCCGTCTGGTCACGCAACGCTATGGCAAGGCTATTCTCAATGCGCTGCCACCTTTCCGACGGGAAATCGGCTGACTGCCGGAGCAACACTCACAACCCGTTGTCCATTACTCGATTGCGAGCCCATGACGGGCTCCGAAGGAGAGCCACCGCCCCATGATCCGCCGCGCCTTGCCTGTCGTGTTCTCCGTGTTGTTCAGTGCGCCTTTGCTGGCCGGGCAGCAGACCCTGTTCAGCTTCGTGCGCCCGGCCTCGGTGGTGAATGTCATCACCCAGGACACCAGCCTGCCGCAGTACAACGCGGAGCAGACAGCCGAAGGCGAGGTGTTGCGGCGCGTGGTGTTCAACCCGGTGGCGCAGCCGACACTGCGCCTCGCGCCGCAGAGCGGGGCGTGGGACTGGTCTGCCGGCCAGGCGCTGACCCTGCGCCTGCAGAGCGGCATGGACTGGGCGCTGACCGTTGATGTGGTGGTGCAAAGCAGCGACGGACGCACACTCACCAGCCGCATCGACCTGCCGGCCGGGCCTGCGCAGACCGTGATGATACCGCTCAAGGCCCGTTCACCACTGAGCCAGGGCATGCGCGCCGGGCCGCCGATGCCCTGGACCTACGAAGGCCAGCGCCTGCTGCTGGCAAGCAGCGAAGGAGCAGCCGACCTGGCCCAAGTCACCTCGGTCAGCTTGAGCATCCCCGGCCCCAAGGTTGCGCAGAGCCTGTTGATCGAGAAGGTCGGCGTGCAGGATGACGACCAGGCGTTCAAGGCTGCCTACGACCAACTGATCGATGTCTATGGGCAATCGACCCGTGGTCGCTGGCCGGAAAGAATCGTCAACGACGAGCAGCTCAAGGCTGCCGACAGCCGTGAACAGGCACAGCTCAAGGGCTGGCTGGCCGAGCGCGACAAGCTCAAGCTGGATACCTATGGCGGCCTGCTGGAGGGTCCTGTGTTCGAAGCCAAGGGCTTCTTCCGCACCGAGAAACGCGACGGTCGCTGGTACCTGGTGACGCCGGAAGGGCATCCGTTCTATTCGCTCGGCGTCAATGCCGTCGCCGCCGATGGCGGGCGCACCTATGTCGCCGGCCGTGAGGGCATGTTCAAAGCCTTGCCGGGAGAAGGCGACACCCTGAGTGCCTTCTATGGCGAAGGCAACAACGATGACGGCAATGCGTCGTCCCAAGGACGTGGTTTCAAGCAGGGGCGCTGGTTCGACTTCTACGCGGCCAATCTTCAGCGCACCTACGGCAAGCCTTGCCCGCAGGGAGAGGTGGCGTGCCCGGTGGCGGTGCTGGACGCCCAGCGCTGGCAGACCCATACCCTGGATCGCCTGCAGGCCTGGGGCTTCAATACCCTTGGCAACTGGAGCGATGCGTCGCTCGGGCAAGCCAAGCGCCTGCCGTACACCCTGCCGCTGTCGATCGTCGGTGACTACGCCAGCATCAGCACCGGCATGGACTGGTGGGGGCGCATGCCCGACCCGTTCGACCCGCGTTTCGCCATGGCCACCGAGCGTGCCGTGGCCATTGCTGCCCGGGATCACCGTGACGATCCTTGGCTGATCGGTTACTTCGCCGACAACGAGCTGGCCTGGGCCGCGCCGGGGGACGACCCCAAGGCACGGTATGGCCTGGCCTATGGCACCTTGCGCCTGACCACCGATGTGCCGGCCAAGCGCGCTTTCCTCAAGCAACTGCGCGACAAGTACCGCAACCAGCAGGGGCTGTCGAAGGCCTGGGGTATTGAGCTGACCGCCTGGGAGCTGATGGAAGACCCGGGTTTCGAGGCGCCGTTGCCCAACCCGGAGCATCCGGAAATCGAGCGCGACTACCAGTACTTCCAGCAGGTGTTTGCCGAAACCTATTTCAAGACCATTTCCGACGCGCTGAAATGGCATGCGCCCAACCATCTGCTGCTCGGTGGCCGCTACGCGGTCAGCACCCCCGAGGCGGTGAAGGCCTGCGCCGAGTTCTGTGATGTGCTGAGCTTCAACTTCTATACCTTGAAGCCTGACGACGGCTACGACTTCGCCCGTCTGGCCGAGCTCGACAAGCCGGTGCTGGTCTCGGAGTTCCAGTTCGGCTCGCGCGACCGTGGTCCGTTCTGGCCAGGCCCGCTGGAAGTGGCCCGCGAGGAAGACCGTGGCCCGGCGTATGCCAACTTCCTCAAGGCCGCCATGAATCAGCCGATGATCGTCGGCGCGCACTGGTTCCAGTATCTCGATCAACCCGCCAGTGGGCGCCTGCTCGATGGCGAGAACGGTCATCTTGGCCTGGTCGCTGTCACCGATGTGCCTTATGCGGGGTTCATCGAGGCGGTACGCCGCAGCAACCTGCAAGTCCTTGGGCATTTGCGCACAGCGTTGGACAAGCCGTAGTTCCGGATAACCACCCAGCCATCTTCAGTAGGCAAATCGCCCAACTACTGAAACAATGCACCCCTTTGCAAGCCAGGCAGTAAAGAGAGGTAGTCGGGTGCAGATCCAGGGTCACTATGAGCTGAAGTTCGAGGCGGTGCGCGATGCTTTCGCCGCGTTGTTCGAGGATCCCCAGGAACGTGGTGCCGCGTTGTGCATCCAGGTCGGCGGAGAAACCGTGGTCGACCTGTGGGCCGGCAGTGCCGACAAGGATGGCCGCGAGGCCTGGCACAGCGACACCATCGCCAACCTGTTCTCCTGCACCAAGACCTTTACCGCCGTCACCGCCCTGCAACTGGTGGGCGAGGGCAAGCTCGCCCTCGACGCGCCGGTGGCGCGCTACTGGCCGGAATTCGCCCAGGCCGGCAAGGAGCAAGTCACCCTGCGCCAGCTGCTCAGCCACCGCGCCGGCCTGCCGGCCATCCGCGAGCTGCTGCCGGCCGAAGCCCTGTATGACTGGCAGGCCATGGTCGATGCCCTTGCCGCTGAAACGCCCTGGTGGACGCCCGGCAGCGAGCACGGGTACGCGGCGATCACCTACGGCTGGCTGATTGGCGAATTGATCCGCCGCGCCGATGGTCGTGGTCCGGGCGACTCCATCGTCGCCCGCACCGCCAAGCCGCTGGGCCTGGACTTCCACGTTGGCCTGGCGGATGAAGAGTTCCACCGCGTGGCGCATATCGCCCGCGGCAAGGGCAACCCTGGCGATGCCACCGCCCAGCGCCTGCTGCAGGTGACGATGCGCGAGCCCGAGGCCTTGTCCACCCGGGCCTTCACCAACCCGCCAGCGATCCTCACCAGCACTAACAAGCCCGAATGGCGGCGCATGCAGCAGCCGGCGGCCAATGGCCATGGCAATGCCCGCAGCCTGGCGGGCTTCTATGCCGGCCTGCTCGACGGCAGCCTGCTCGAATCCGAACTGCTTGACGAACTGACCCGCGAGCACAGCCTCGGCCAGGACCGCACGCTGCTCACCCAGACCCGTTTCGGCCTGGGTTGCATGCTCGACCAGCCGGAGGTGGCCAACGCCACCTTCGGCCTTGGCGCACGTGCCTTCGGTCACCCCGGCGCCGGTGGCTCGGTCGGTTTTGCCGACCCCGAACATGACGTGGCCTTCGGCTTCGTCACCAATACCCTCGGCCCCTACGTGCTGATGGATCCCCGCGCGCAGAAACTGGTGCGGGTGCTTGGCAGTTGCCTTTGATCGGGTAACGCGGGTATTGCCAGTTCCCTTTGACTATCCTCAATGCCAACGCCTGAAGCGTATGGGCAAAATTTCTTTCTATTTCATGGTGTATCGCTGATGTCTTCACATAAAACCTTAGCACTCGCCCTGTGCCTGGCCATGACCGGTTGCGCCAGCCACTCCCCGGACGCCGCAAAGGACGGTGGCCTGAACTGGTGGCCATTTGGTTCGGACAAGGTCGCTGACAAGGAAGTGAAGGAGGCCGTCGTCGAGAACGTGGCCAAGGCCGACGCCAAGTCCGAAAGCGGCAGCCGTTGGTGGTGGCCGTTCGGCAGCGATGAGAAAAAGGATACGGTCGCGGCGGTGCCGAAGATCGACCACAAGGCCACGCAGGCCTGGCTCGACCAGTACGAGCCGAAGGTCCGCGAAGCGATCAAGGGCAGCAAGTTCGAGCTGGAGCGCCGCGAGGATTTGCTGGCGGTGACCATCCCCGTTGACAGCTCCTACAACCCTGATCGCCCGAACATGCTGCTGCCCGCGACCCTTGGCCCGATCACCCAGGTCGCCAAGGTCATCGAGACCGATACCAAGACCGCTGTGCTGATCCTCGGCCACGCCGACACCAGCGGCGCCACGGCCGCCAACCAGAAGCTCAGCCTCGAGCGCGCCGCTTCGGTGTCGGCGATCTTCCGGCTCAGCGGCCTGCAGCGCGACCGCCTGATGCTCAAGGGCATGGGCGCGGTGATGCCGCGTGCCGCCAACGACAGCGCCGAAGGCCGTGCCTTGAACCGCCGTGTCGAACTGCTGCTGACCCCGCAGAACACCATGGTCGCATTGCTCGCCAAGTACCAGCAGGCCGCCCCGGCGCCGGCTCCGGCGGCGATGGTTGCCACCCAGGACGCCAAGGCCCCGGCCGCCAAGCCTGTCGCCAAGGCCGCCGCCAAGCCGGCTGCGAAGAAACCTGCCGCCAAAGCCAAGGCGCCGGTCAAGGCCAGCACCACCGCCAAGAAGAAAGCCGCTGTGGCCAAGCCAGCCGCGAAGAAGGTCGCCACCGACAAGAAAGTCGCCGCCAACAGCCCTGCGAAGACCAACTGATCGTCAAGGAAACGCAGCATGACCCAATCCCTGGCCGATATGCGCCGCGACTACACCCGTGATGGCCTGGCCGAAGCCCAGGCTCCCGGGGAGCCGTTCGCGCTGTTCCACCACTGGTTCGCCGATGCGGTGAAGACCGAGCAGCTACCGGTGGAAGCCAACGCCATGACCCTGGCCACCGTTGATGCCGAGGGGCGTCCGCATTGCCGGGTGTTGCTGCTCAAGGCGCTGGACGCACGCGGTTTTACCTTTTTCACCAACTATGAAAGTGCCAAGGGCCAGCACATTGCGGCCAACCCTTATGCGGCGATGACCTTCTTCTGGCCGGCGCTGGAGCGCCAGGTGCGGATCGAGGGGCGGGTGGAGAAGGTCACGGCCAAGGAGTCGGACGACTATTACCAGGTGCGCCCGCTGGGCAGCCGGCTGGGGGCCTGGGCGTCGCCGCAGAGCCGGGTGATTGCCGATCGCGAGGAGCTGGAAGGCCTGGTCAGGGCCACCGAGGCGCGATTTTCCGACAGCCAGCCGCATTGCCCGGAGCATTGGGGCGGTTACCGCTTGCTACCCGAGCGCATCGAGTTCTGGCAGGGGCGAGCGAGCCGCTTGCATGACCGCCTGAACTACCGCCTGGTCAATGGCCAGTGGGCGCGCGAGCGCCTGGCGCCCTGACAAGAATGGGGCCGCAACGCGGCCCCATCATCAACGATACCCCGCCGCCTCCCGTTCCAGCCACGCCGCCAACTCCTTGCGTCGCACCTTCTCCACCCGCGCCCGCTCCAGCAACTTGAGCATGAAGTCCTGCTTCGCCGGATCCTCCCCGGCCATCGACAGCGCCAGGTCCCGGTCCATCCAGCGGCGCATGCGCACATACAGCCACCCGTGAAAATACAGCCCGGCGACCGTCACGATGACGACGATGAAGTAATCCATGGCTATCCTTGGTCTCACCTGTAGGCCCGCAAATCAGCCAGCAACGGCTGTACCTGAGCTGAATGAGAACAATTTTATAACGTTTGCGCCGTGACACTTGTCAAGGCGCGGAGTCTAATGGACACCTGTCTTATGGAGATTGTCCCCATGCGTAAATCCGCTTTGCTGCTGGCCAGCTTCACCACCGTGTCGCTGCTGTTGGGCGGCTGCCAATCGTCGCTGACCGGCGACAGCTACTCCCGTGATGAGGCCCGCCGCGTGCAGACCGTGCGCATGGGCACCATCGAATCCCTGCGTCCGGTGAAGATCGAAGGCACCAAGACGCCAATCGGTGGCGGCGCTGGCGCCATTGTCGGTGGTGTCGCCGGCAGTGCCGTCGGTGGTGGCCGTGGCAGCATCGTCGCGGCGGTGATCGGTGCCGTGGCCGGTGGCTTGGCAGGCTCCGCCGCCGAAGAAGGCCTGACCCGTACCCAAGGCGTCGAGATCACCGTGCGTGAAGACGACGGCAGCATGCGCGCCTACGTGCAGCAAGTGCAGCAGAACGAGATCTTCCGTGTGGGTGAGCGTGTTCGCATCATGACTGTCGACGGCACCAGCCGCGTCACTCACTGACGGCACGCTTGAAAAGAAAACCCCGACCGGCTTGGCCGTGTCGGGGTTTCTTTTTGCCTGCAAAAGGCGATCGGGTTAGTCGTTCAGCCCGAGGATATCCCGTGCCACCGCTTCGGCGATGCGAATCCCGTCGACACCAGCGGACAGGATGCCGCCGGCGTAGCCTGCGCCTTCACCTGCCGGGAACAGGCCCTTGAGGTTGAGGCTCTGGAAGCTGGCGTCACGGGTGATGCGCAGTGGCGACGAGGTGCGGGTTTCGATGCCGGTCAGCACCGCGTCGTGCAGGTTGTAGCCCTTGATCTGGCGGTCGAAGGCCGGCAGCGCTTCACGGATCGCCTCGATGGCGAAGTCCGGCAGGCTCGGTGCCAGGTCGCCCAGGGTCACGCCCGGTTTGTACGACGGCTCGACGCTGCCCAGCGCGGTGGACGGGCGCCCGGCGACGAAGTCACCGACCAACTGCGCCGGTGCCTGGTAGTTGCTGCCGCCCATCACGTAGGCATGGGCTTCCAGGCGCTCCTGCAGCTCGATACCGGCCAGCGGGCCACCCGGGTAGTCGCGCTCGGGGTCGATACCGACGACGATGCCGGAGTTGGCGTTACGCTCATTGCGCGAGTACTGGCTCATGCCATTGGTCACCACACGGCCAGGCTCGCTGGTGGCGGCGACCACGGTGCCGCCCGGGCACATGCAGAAGCTGTAGACCGAACGACCGTTCTTGGCGTGGTGCACCAGCTTGTAGTCGGCGGCGCCGAGTTTCGGGTGGCCGGCGTACTTGCCCAGGCGCGCCTTGTCGATCAGCGACTGCGGGTGCTCGATACGGAAACCGACCGAGAACGGCTTGGCCTCCATGAACACGCCCTTGGCGTGGAGCATGCGGAAGGTATCGCGGGCGCTGTGCCCCAGGGCCAGCACCACATGCCGCGAGTGCAACTGTTCACCGCTCTGCAGTACAACGCCGGTGAGCTGCTCGCCGTCCATCAGCAGGTCGGTGACCTTCTGCTCGAAGCGTACCTCACCGCCCAGGGTGATGATTTCCTCGCGCATCTTCTCGACCATGCTGGTCAGGCGGAAGGTACCGATGTGCGGCTTGTTGATGTAGAGGATCTCGTCGGGCGCGCCGGCCTTGACGAACTCTTCCAGTACCTTGCGCCCGTGGTGATTCGGGTCCTTGATCTGGCTGTATAGCTTGCCGTCGGAGAAGGTCCCGGCGCCGCCTTCGCCGAACTGTACGTTGGATTCGGGGTTGAGCACGCTCTTGCGCCACAGGCCCCAGGTGTCCTTGGTACGCTGGCGCACCTCTTTACCGCGCTCGAGCACGATCGGCTTGAAGCCCATCTGCGCCAGCAGCAGCCCGGCGAAGATGCCGCAGGGGCCGAAGCCGACCACGATCGGGCGCGCAGGCAGCTCGGCCGGGGCCTGGCCGACGAACTTGTAGCTGACGTCCGGGGCCACGCCGATCTTGGCGTCGCTTTCGAAGCGGCGCAGCAGTTCGTCTTCGTTGCTGGTTTCAAGGTCGATGGTGTAGATGAACAGCAGCTCGCTGTTCTTCTTGCGCGCATCGTAGCTGCGCTTGAACAGGGTGAAGCCGAGCAGTTGCTCATCGCTGATGCCCAGGCGCTGGACGATGGCGGCGCGCAGCTCGTCGTCGGAGTGGTCCAGGGGCAGCTTCAGTTCGGTGATTCGTAGCATGGCAGGGTCCAGTATCCCGGCCATGGGCGGCCGGCGGCTTTACACAAACCGCCAAGTATAAGCTGTTAGCCGCCCCGACTGGCAGGATAAAAGCACCCGGTGATCAGAGGTCGCGGGCGCCGCCGTAGTAGGCGCAGCCCTGCAGGGTCTTGCCGTCGATGCGCAGCTCGGCCTTGAGGTGACGGATGGCGCCGGTGGCGCCGTCGACGCAGCGCTGTGGCGCGACCCACAGTTCGACACGCTGGCCGTTGGCCTCGCTGGACAGGCTCAGGCCACCGCCGGGCAGCGCTTCTTCCAGGTAAGGCAATGGCAACGGCTCCTGGCCGATGCGGTTGAGCACCATGCCCTTGCCGCTGGCCTTGATGTCCCAGTCCGGCTCGTGGCCGCCGGCGCGCAGGGTCAACTGCTTGAAGTTGGGGTCTTCGCAGCCACGGTATTCGGAGGTGTCGAGGCGGTACAGGCGGGTCACGTCGAGCTGGCCGTCGCTGCCTGCCTGCTTGCTGCCGGCCATGCGCGCGCGGACATCGGCAAACAGCTTGTCACCGGCGTCGTCGGCCAGGGTGGCGGCCTCTTGCAGGATGCCGGTGCTGGCAGCGTCGTTGACGATGAAGCGGCGGCTCTCGTTGCAGGGTTTGAACAGCAGATGGCCGCCGGCCGCGCTCAGTTCGCCTTGCAGACGGGTGGTGCCCAGGTTCGGGTCGACCGGTTTTTCGGCCAGCATCTGGCAGCCTGCGAACAGCGGCAGCAGGGCGGTGAGCAGCAGGGAAGGGGTGAGGCGCATCAGGCGGGCTCCGGTGTTCGGGCAAAAAGTGCCGGTCACGTTACCGAGCCTGCCGGGCCTCTACAAGAGGCACGGCCTCATCGCGGCGCAAGAAAAAAGGGCCCGAAGGCCCTTTGATCATTCAACCCCCGAGGTACGCATCGCGTACCTTCGGGTCGGTCAGCAACGCTTCACCGGTACCCTGCATCACCACCTTGCCGTTCTCCAGCACATAGGCGCGGTCGGCGATCTTCAGCGCCTGGTTGGCGTTCTGCTCCACCAGGAACACGGTCACGCCATCGCGGCGCAGCTGTTCGATGATGTCGAAGATCTGCTGGATGATGATCGGCGCGAGGCCCAGCGATGGTTCGTCCAGCAACAGCAGCTTGGGCTTGCTCATCAGCGCCCGGCCGATGGCCAGCATCTGCTGCTCGCCACCGGACATGGTGCCGCCACGCTGGATGTAACGCTCCTTCAGACGCGGGAACAGTTGCAGGACCTTGTCCAACTGCTCCTGGTAGTCGCCCTTGTTGGTGAAGAAGCCGCCCATGGCCAGGTTTTCCTCGACGGTCAGGCGGGCGAACACGCGGCGACCTTCCGGCACTACCGCGATGCTCTTGCGCATGATGTGCGACGACGGTTGGCCGACCAGTTCCTCGCCCAGGTACTTGATGCTGCCGCTGCTCGCCTGGGGCGAGCCGCACAGGGTCATCAGCAAGGTCGACTTGCCGGCGCCGTTGGCGCCGATCAGGGTGACGATCTCGCCCTGGTTGATCTCGACGTTGACGCTGTGCAGCGCCTGGATCTTGCCGTAGAAGGTGGAAACGTTCTCGAACTTCAGCATTTACGCCTCCCCCAGGTAGGCCTTGATCACATCAGGGTTGCCGCGAATCTCTTCCGGCGTGCCGTCGGCCAGGGGCGTGCCCTGGTTGATCACCACGATGTGGTCGGAAATGCTCATCACCAGCTTCATGTCGTGCTCGATCAGCAGCACGGTCACGTTGTGCGATTCGCGCAGGTAGGCGATGAGGGCCTTGAGGTCCTCGGTCTCCTTGGGGTTCAGACCGGCGGCCGGTTCGTCGAGCATGATGATCCGCGGTTGGGTCATCATGCAGCGGGCGATTTCCAGGCGTCGTTGCTGGCCGTAGGCCAGGGTGCCGGCGGTACGGTTGGCGAACTCGGTCAGGTTGACCTTCTCCAGCCAGTACTGGGCGCGCTCCATGGCCTCCTTCTCGCTGCGGCGGAAGCTCGGGGTCTTGAACAGGCCGGCGAAGAAGTTGGTGTTGAGGTGGCGGTGCTGGGCGATCAGCAGGTTTTCCAGCGCGGTCATTTCCTTGAACAGGCGCACGTTCTGGAAGGTTCGCACCACGCCCTTGCGGGCGATCTGATGGCCGGCCAGGCCCTGGATCGGCTGGCCGTCGAGCAGGATGGTGCCGCCGCTGGGCTTGTAGAAGCCGGTCAGGCAGTTGAACACGGTGGTCTTGCCGGCGCCGTTCGGGCCGATCAGTGCCACCACCTGTTTTTCCTTGACGGTCAGGGCCACGCCGTTGACCGCCAACAAGCCGCCGAAGCGCATGCTCAGGCCGCTGACTTGCAGAATTTCGCGGCTCATCGAGGCAGCTCCATGTGCGGACGTTGCATGGGCAGCAGGCCCTGCGGACGCCAGATCATCATCAACACCATCAGCGCACCGAACATCAGCATCCGGTATTCGCTGAACTCACGCATCATCTCCGGCAGCAGGATCATCACGATGGCCGCGAGAATCACGCCCAACTGCGAACCCATGCCCCCCAGCACGACGATGGCGAGGATGATCGCCGACTCGATGAAGGTGAACGACTCCGGTGTCACCAGGCCCTGGCGGGCGGCGAAGAAGCTGCCGGCGAAACCGGCGAAGCAGGCACCCAGGGTGAACGCCGAGAGCTTGATCACGGTAGGGTTCAGGCCCAGCGCGCGGCAGGCGATCTCGTCTTCACGCAGCGCTTCCCAGGCACGGCCGATCGGCATGCGCAACAGGCGGTTGATCACGAACAGCGCCAGCAGGGCCAGCAGCAGGGCGACCAGGTAGAGGAAGATGACCTTGTTGATCGAGTTGTATTCCAGCCCGAAGAACTCGTGGAAGGTCTGCATCCCCTCGGCGGCGCGGCGCTCGAAGGTCAGGCCGAAGAACTCCGGCTTGGGGATGTTGCTGATGCCGTTGGGGCCGCCGGTCCAGTCGGTGAGGTTACGCAGGAACAGGCGGATGATCTCGCCGAAGCCCAGGGTCACGATCGCCAGGTAGTCACCGCGCAGGCGCAGCACCGGGAAGCCGAGCAGGAAGCCGAAGGTCGCGGCCATCAGGCCGGCGATCGGCAGGCACACCCAGAAGCTCCAGCCCAGGTAGTGCGAGAGCATCGCGTAGCTGTAGGCGCCGACGGCGTAGAAGCCGACGTAACCCAGGTCGAGCAGGCCCGCAAGGCCGACCACGATGTTCAGGCCCAGGCCCAGCAACACGTAGATCAGGATCAGCGTGGCGATGTCGACCGCGCCGCGGGAGCCGAAGAACGGCCAGATCAGGGCGGCGACGATCAGGCCCATGATCACCCAGCGCTGGGTTTTCGGCAGGGTCAGGAAGTTGCTCACTGAAGGCGGTACCAGCTTGCGCTCCGAGCGGCGGCCCATCACCGCGCTCCACTGCTTGTCGAACAAGACCCGCAGGAACATCAGCACCGAGCACGCGGCGATGATGCCGATGGTGAACGAACCCTGGCTATGCACCACCAGGCTGATGCCATCGATGCTGAGTTTCAGGCCCAGCACCGGGAAGGCCACGGCCCAGACCAGCAAGGCGCTGAAGAACGCCTGTTTCAGATTTCTGTTCATACTTTTTCAACCTCCGGGCGGCCCAGGATGCCGGTCGGCCGGAACAGCAGGACAAGAACCAAAAGACCGAATGCCACCACGTCCTTGTACTGGTCGCCGAAGATGTCGGCGCCGAACGCTTCGGCCACGCCCAGCACCAGCCCGCCGAGCATGGCGCCCGGGATGCTGCCGATGCCGCCCAGTACCGCCGCGGTGAAGGCCTTCAGACCCACCAGAAAACCGGCGTTGGGGTTGATGACTCCGTACTGCATGCTCAGCAGCACGGCCGCCACCGCCGCCAGCGCGGCGCCGATGACGAAGGTCAGGGCGATGATGTTGTTGGTGTTGATGCCCAGCAGGTTGGCCATCTTGATGTCCTCGGCGCAGGCGCGGCAGGCGCGCCCCAGGCGGGAACGGGAGATGAACAGGGTCAGGCAGGTCATGGCGACGAGGGTCACCACGAACACCAGGATCTGCATGTACGAGACCAGCACTTCCTCAGCGCCCCCCGGGCCGAACGAGAAGCTACCGGGGATCAGGTTGGGGATGGACTTGTCTTTCGAGTCCTGTGACAGCAGGACGGTGTTCTGCAGGAAGATCGACATGCCGATGGCGGAGATCAGCGGGATCAGCCGGTTGCTGTTGCGCAGCGGCCGGTAGGCGACCCGTTCGATGCTGTAGCCGTAGGCACTGGTGACGAAGATCGTGGCGACGAAGGCCACGGTCATCAGGATCGGCAACGAGTGGATGCCCATCATGGCCAGCCCGGCGAGGGCGATGAAGGCCACGTAGGAACCGATCATGTACACCTCGCCGTGGGCGAAGTTGATCATGCCGATGATGCCGTACACCATCGTGTAACCGATGGCGATCAGCGCGTAGGTACTGCCGATGGTCAATCCGTTAACCAGTTGTTGTAGGAAATGGTAGATCTCAGGCATTACAGCGCTCCTAAAAACCTGATTTGCATTTCTCTGGCGGGGGATGACCCCGGCCCCTTGTTCTCGTGGTCTTCGCCACGTGATCTTTTTGCGGGCACGGCCAGGAAACCGCGGGTGACGGTTTTAAGATTTTCAGGTGAACCGGCTCCCGGATCGCGGGAATCAGGTTCATGAACCTCGTAAAACAAAGCCCACTGCTCGCACAGTGGGCTTCTCGGTCAGCTATTAGTCACGCAGTTACTGAGGGGAGACTTCGGTCTTCGGCTTGCCGAAGTGCCATTCGTAGACCACGAACTTGAAGTCTTTCAGGTCGCCCTTGTCGTCATACGACAGGTCGCCGGTCGGGGTCTTGAAGGTGCCTTTGTGAATGGCGGCGGCCACCTTGTCGGTGTCTTCGGAGCCGGCAGCCTTGATGCCCTGGGCGATCAGTTCGACAGCCGAGTAGGCCGGGAACACGAACGGACCGCTTGGGTCCTTGCCGTCGGCCTTGATGGCGTCGACGATGGCCTTGTTCTCAGGTGCTGCGTCGAACGACTTGGGCAGGGTCACCAGCAGGCCTTCGGAGGCGCCCTGGGCGATCTGCGAGATGGAGTCGTTACCCACGCCTTCCGGGCCCATGAACTTGGCTTTCAGGCCTTTCTCTTGTGCCTGGCGCAGGATCAGGCCCAGCTCCGGGTGGTAGCCGCCGTAGTAGACGAAGTCGACGTTGTTCTGCTTGAGTTTCTGAATGATCGAGGAGAAGTCCTTGTCACCGGCGTTCAGGCCTTCGAAGACGGCGACCTTGGTGCCTTTGCCTTCCAGGGTGGTCTTGACCGCGGTGGCGATGCCTTCGCCGTACTGCTGCTTGTCGTGCAGCACCGCAACGACCTTTGGCTTGACGTGGTCGGCGATGTAGTTGCCGGCGGCCGGGCCTTGGGCGCTGTCCAGGCCGATGGTGCGGAAGATCAGCTTGTAGCCACGGGCGGTGATTTCCGGGGAGGTGGCGGCTGGGGTGATCATGATCACGCCTTCATCTTCGTAGATGTCGGACGCAGGCTGGGTGGAGCTGGAGCACAGGTGGCCGATCACGTACTTGACGCCATCGTTGACCACTTTGTTGGCGACGGCCACGGCTTGTTTAGGGTCGCACGCGTCGTCGTATTCCTTGGCTTCGAGCATCTTGCCATCGACGCCGCCCTTGGCGTTGATGTCCTTGATTGCCTGTTTGGCGCCAACGAACTGCATGTCGCCGTACTGGGTCACCGGCCCGGTCTTGGGACCGGCGATGCCGATCTTGATGGTGTCGGCGGCAAACGAATGGCTGGCGACTCCGGCCAGAACCATCGCGGCAAACAGCTTGGAAATCTTGATCATAGTGCTCCACTCATTCTGTTGTAATTCTTATAGTCCTGAGGCCAGGGCTACAGACCGGGCGGGATTTGCGGCCTGGCTACGCCAATGCCGTAAGCCCACCTTCCCCCGGAACATGTCCCGGAACTGTACCGGTACAGTGTAGAGCGCTGTCCGAGCGCTTGAAAAGCGGGCGAAAAGCGTCTGTCTCAAGGGGTGTCGCTTGATCGACATAAAGATACAGAAAAGCGCCATCACTTTGCCTGTATTCCCGGCCCGCCCCCACAAGTTCGGGCCTGATCGACCAAATTACGTATTTGAAACCGGGTTTTTCTGCAAAAATGCCGGCCTTTTTGTTGGCCGATCTTTGCGCAGGTAAACCCATGACTGATCAAGTAAGCACCCTCTATGCCAAACTGCTCGGCGAGACCGCCGTCATCGAGTGGAAAGCCCTGGAGCGTTTCTGGGCCAAGGGTGACCTGATTTGGGTCGACCCCAGCCTCGACCTGATCGCTGTTGCCGAGGCGATGGCCGAGAATCGCGGCGAGATCTTCGCCAAGTGGCGCAATGATGGCACTGTCGGGCCGGTCTCCGCCGAGCAGGCGCTCGACCTGCAAACCCGCGATCCAGAGATCTGGGCGGTGGTGGTTTCGCCGTTCATCGTGATCCAGACGAAGAAAGCGGGATAAGCGCGGGCTTTTTTAGTGCGTGAAAACGCGCAAACGCTCCGCAATGGTGCGCGTTGACGCTCACGTAAGGTGGAAGTTGGTAACAGTGGCGGGGTGATTCGGCGGGGCGGTAACAGTTTACGGGATGCGTAAATAGGGCCGCTTTGCGGCCCCAACTGAATCAGTAGTCCACACGCCCGGTATGGCTGTTCAGCGAAATCACCCGGGTCTTGCCGATGCGGTGGCGGAAGATCTCGCGCAGGTACTTCACCGCCTTCTTCACGCACTCGCGCGATAGGCGGATATCGTTGATCGAGACGAAGCGGCTCTTGTCGTTGATCAGTTCGCGGTACTTCTTCTCGTACATCGGCTTGATCGCGTACCAGTTGGTGTCGAGGATCTTCGCCGGGTTCTCGAACTCGTTGAGCAGGTCGTCGATGCTGTCCTCATCGAAGTGCTCGCTGGTGATGAAGTCGAGGATCGCATTGTCCATGGTGTCGTCGAAGCGGTACGGGTTGCGCGCGAAGCAACGCTTGATGAACGCCACGATCAGCGTGAGGAAATCGTCCGACAGGCACGGGCTCTTGGCGATCAGGGTGGTCAGCGACAGGTTGGCCGAGGCGCCGATCACCAGCGCATAGCGCTTGAGCGTGGTGTTGGGGAACAGGCTGTTGAGGTGGGTCTTGAGCCGGTTCAGGTCCATGTACGACAGCTTGTAGTCCTTGGGCAGTGAGACGATCGACACCACCGACGAACAGTTCTTGAAGAAGTGCAGGTCGTGCAGCGCCGCGGCGTCGTAGCCCGAGGCCTGGTATTGCTCCAGCGCGGCGCGGTAGCGGCGCGACTCGATCGGCAGCAGGCTGATGCCTTCGATGGCCTGGGTCTGCTTGTTGAAGTGCGGCAGGTCGATGGAGCGGAAGAACAGGTCGTCGATGTCCAGGCGCGGTTGTTCACGCTCGAACACCTTGAACTTGTCCGACCCTGCCGGCGGCACTTCCGGCACCACCGACTCGGCATAGGCGATCGCCACGGGGCCGGCCAGGCTCATGAACAGGTCGTTGGCGTCCAGGCGGATGGTCTCGCCGATATCGATGCCGGCGCGGCGGAAGTAGTTCTGGTCGTAGTCGGTGGTCACCGCCTGCGCCGTGAGGATGTTGAAGATCTGCTGGGAGATGTACTGGTTGGCGTGCTTCTCCATGGCGTTGACGTCGATGTTCTGGATCGTGCCGTCGTCGCTCTCCTCGGCGTAGCGCATGATGTCGTTGGAGATCAGCATCATCGCGTTCCACGGGCGGATGCGGCCCATGACGCTGGCCTCGCTGCTGTCTTCATTGTCGAAGTTGTACGAGAAGTCCCATTCCTCCGACAGGTATTTGCACAGCAGGCGCCCGGCGTTGATATGGAGCGCCTCGGACATTTCGCTGCGGTGATCGGAGGCATTGGGCAGCACGCAGATACCGCTGGTGAAGATCGGCTCGAACACAAACGAATGCCCGCTCTTGCCGTCGTTCTCGTCGGCCGGCTTGGTATCGAAGGTCTTGTTCATATACGAATACTGCTGGGCCAGGCCGAATTCCGAGGCCATGCCCGAGCCGGTACCGCCGCCGGCGCTGAAGATGTAGAAGTACAGGCGCGACTGGTTGGCCTTGATGCCGCAGGAGTCGATCAGGTACGAGTGGATCAGCTTCCAGTCGGCGCTGGAGAAGCGCTGGGTGTCCTTGTTGAGGATGATCTTGGCCAGGTACTGGCCGAGGATCGGCGCGTTGCCGGCGCCGCCGGCATGCACCTCGGACAGGTCCATGATCTTCATCTTGCTGTAGTCGCGCAAAAAACCGCCGCGCTCGCCCTTGCGCGAGAAGCGAATGCGCCCGGCGATGTCCTTGTCCAGGTCGCCCAGCATCACCAGCGGCTCTACCAGGAACACTGGTTTGGCGGCCTTGTTCTGCACCAGGCGCAGGTTTTGGCGGATCCAGCGTGCCGGGCTGTAGCCCGCGTCGCCCTTGAAACGGTCTTCGTTGTTGTACTCATTGAGGAAGAAGGTGCGCGCGTTGTACACCAGCTCCGCCACATCCAGGGCGATGTTCGATCCGCAGCGGCCCAGGCCGATCAGGCACACCGACGGGAACTGCTGCTCCAGGCGCAACTGGTCCTCGTCCTCGACATGCAGGTTGGCTGGAAATACCAGGTCGCGCAGGCCGTCGAGGTTGTCGAGGATGCGCTGGATGTCCTGCTCGGTGAAGTACAGGTACTGTTGAGCCGGCATGCTGCGCGCCGCGGGCAGGTCTCGAGCACCGCCGGCGGTCAGCGAGTGGGTGCTGAGGGAGGGCTCGGGAGCCGCATTGGCAGAAGTGTTCGTAGAGGTCATAGTGCGCCATTTGCCTGGAGTGGTTGGCTTCCCGGTGATGCATGTCATCTAGCCATCACGGAGAAATTTCGCGACTTTATCAGTGCGTCTTTTTCTTGTGCGATAGGGGGTTTCCTTAGTCGGACTAAGGTTTTTCCTTTCTCACCCGCATTGCATCGTCCGTTTGTCACGCTTCTTTAATCTGGAGTTGCTCATGAGTACTGCGTTGCCTTCGTTGGGGTTTGCCGGGATCGGTCTGATGGGCCTGCCGATGTGCCGTCGGCTGCTGGCCGCGGGCTATCCGCTGACCGTGTGGAACCGCAGCCCGGATAAATGCGCCGAGCTGGTTGCCGCCGGCGCCCAGCTGGCCGGCAGCCCTGCCGAGCTGTGCCAGGCGGCGGACATGGTGCTGCTGTGCCTGGCCGACACGGCGGTGGTGCGCGAGGTGGTGTTCGGTGAGCAGGGCATCGCCCGGGGCGGGCGCAGTGGCCAACTGCTGGTGGACTTCTCCAGCCTCGAGCCGACTGCCACTCGGGAGATGGCGGCGGAACTGGCGGCTTTGTGCGACATGGCCTGGCTTGATGCTCCAGTGTCCGGCGGCACGCCGGGGGCCGAGGCCGGCACCCTGGCGATCATGGTCGGGGGCGAGGCGAGCGACCTGCAGCGAGCGCGCCCGGTGCTGCAAACCCTGGGCCAACGGGTGACGCACATGGGCGCGGTGGGAGCCGGCCAGGTGACCAAGGCGTGCAACCAGATGATCGTGGCTTGCAATGCGTTAGTGATCGCCGAAGTGGTGGCGTTGGCTGAACAGTCAGGGGTCGATGCACGGCTGATCGCCGAGGCGCTGGCCGGCGGGTTTGCCGACTCGAAACCCTTGCAGATCCTCGCCCCGCAAATGGCCGAAAGCCGCTTCGAGCCGGTCAAGTGGCACGTGCGCACCTTGCTCAAGGATCTCGACACCGCAGTGAAATTCTCCCGCGAGCAGGGCTCGGCGACGCCGCTCAGTGGCCTCGCCGCGCAACTGATGCGCCTGCACGGTAGCCAGGGTTATCTGCAAAAAGATCCGGCGACCCTGGTAGCGCTGTATCGCAGCAAGGATTGAGCTCGCCCGGCTGGCGGCCTAGCCGTTCGAGGATCGGCCGCAGCTCGGCCAGCGGCACCGGGCGGCTGAGCAGGTAGCCTTGCAGGTAGTCGCAGCCGTGGCTGGCGAGGAATTCGTGCTGCTCGACAGTCTCGACGCCTTCGGTGACCACTTTCAGGTGCAGGGTATGGGCCATGATGATGATCGCCTGGACGATCTCGCGGTCTTTCTGGCTGCCGGGCACGTCCTGGATGAACGAGCGGTCGATCTTCAGCACGTCCAGCGGCAGGCGCTTGAGGTACGCCAGCGATGAATAGCCGGTGCCGAAATCATCGATCGACAGCGCCACGCCCTGGGCACGGATGTGCTTGAGCAGGCTGATGGTGTGGTGGATGTCGCCCATCAGGGCGTTTTCGGTGACCTCCAGCTCCAGCTGGCGGGGCGCGAGGCCGGCCTGGAACAAGGCCATTTCCACCTCGGTGGCGAGCTCCTCGCGGCCCAGGGTGAGGGCCGAGCAGTTCACCGTGACCTTGAGATCGCCATAGCCATGGCGGTTGAGCTGGGCCAGGTCCTCACAGGCCCGGCGCAGTACCCACAGGTCCAGTTCGGCGATCAGGCCGTTGGCTTCGGCAATACAGATGAAACGGTCGGGGCTGAGCAGGCCATGTTGTGGGTGTTGCCAGCGCACCAGGGCCTCGAGCTTGGCCACCTGGCCGCTGCGCAGGTCGAAGATCGGCTGGTAGTGCACGCACAGGCCGCGCTCTTCGAACAACGCCACGCGCAGTTCTTCTTCCAGTTGCAGCTCGAGGGTGGCGCGGGTCTTCAGGCCGTTGTTGAAGAAGTTCAGGCTGTTGCGCCCGCAGCCTTTGGACTGGTACAGCGCCAGGTCGGCGTTCTTCAGCAGTTCCTCGGTGCTCTGGCCGTCGTCGGGGAAGATGCTGATGCCGATGCTGGTGGTCATCACCATGCGCCGGCCCGCCAGGTCGATCGGCTCCTTCATGCGCTGCATGATGCGCTGGGCCAGGTGGCGCGCCTCGTCGCGGCTGTTGAGGCTGGTGACGATGCAGAACTCGTCGCCACCGAAGCGGGCCACCAGGTCCTGGCCGCGCGTGGCCGCCTTGATATGGTCGGCGATGACCTTGAGAAGCTCGTCGCCAGCGGCATGCCCGAGGCTGTCGTTGATCCGCTTGAAGTGGTCGATGTCGAGGAACATCACCGCGAGCATGCCCTCATTGGCGGCCTGCTCGGCCAGGCGCTCGGCGAATACCTGGTTGAAGCCGCGGCGGTTGACCAGGTTGGTCAGGGCATCGTAGTGGGCGGCCTGCTGCAGCGAGGCACGGGCCTGGTCGAGCTGGCTGAGCAGTACGTTGACCCGGCGCAGGTCGTGCTCCTTGCTCTGCAGCTTCTTGTCGGCCAACGCCGCGCTGATGCTGCCAGCGCTGATCAGCAGCGTGATGACGGCGATGGTCAGCGCCAGTTGCAGGCTGTTGTCGGCCGAAGGCAGGCGCAGCGCGGTCTCGCTGGGGATCACCAGGGTCATCGCCGCCATGCCAGTGAAATGGGTCAGGACGATACCTGCGGCCATCAACAGGCTGGCGCCGTACTTGAGCAGCAGGTGCAAGGTGCCGCTGCCCTTGTTGAAATAGCGCGCCATCAGCAGCGCCACCAGGCTGGTGAGCACGGCGATGCCGATAGAGGCGAGGAGCAGGCCGGTCTGGTAGTACTGCTGGGCGCTGGTCTGCAGGGCGGCCATGCCGGTGTAGTGCATGACACTGATGCCCAGGC
This sequence comes from Pseudomonas soli, assembly GCF_900110655.1. GTDB lineage: Bacteria > Pseudomonadota > Gammaproteobacteria > Pseudomonadales > Pseudomonadaceae > Aquipseudomonas > Aquipseudomonas soli. The sequence continues at coordinate 20,067 of NZ_FOEQ01000019.1, read as the reverse complement.
CGATGAACAGCGCGGTCTGCAGGTAGTGGCGCAGGCGCATCTGGCTGCGGTTGAGGCTGTTCATCGCCAGCCAGGCAGCCAGCAGCGCCACCAGCAGTGACAGGCCGGTCAGCGGGGCGTCGAAGTGGATTTCCAGGGGCGCCTGGAAGGCCAGCATGCTGATGAAATGCATTGCCCAGATGCCCCCGGCCAGGCAGCAGGCACCGAGCACACGCCATTGGCGGCGGGCGAAGCGGTCTTCGCATTGGCTCTGGCGTTCGCTCATGTCCAGGGTGGCGAAACAGGCGGCGCTGGCCACGATGAAGGCAAGCAGCACCAGGAAGGGGTTGTGTCGGCAGTCGAGGATGATCTGTCCGGTCGCCGGCAGCTCGGCGAACAATTGCAGTCCCAGCCACTCCATTGCAGGCCTCTTCGTCGAGTCTTCACTCGTCCCCAAAAAGCACGGATGGAGACTGTTCCTGCTGGAGTATAGGAACGGGTACCTAAGCCTTCCTGATTAATGGCAATTTGATTTCTACCATTTGGATATGGAGGCAATAGCCAGATGGTCTAAATGAATGGTTTGCAGGCCGTAACGAGCGCGGGGCAAGCCTGCTCCCTGCAATTCCGGGCCGGAATTGTGGGAGCGGGCTTGCCCCGCGATGACCGCCATGGGATCAACCGGCGACGAGCACCCGGATTGCCTCGAGGCGCAGTGCCGCTTTTTCCAGCGCCGCCAGGCCCTCTTCGCGCTGCTTGCGCAGGGCGTCGATCTCGCTGTCGCGCACGCTCGGGTTGACGGCCTTCAACGCAGTCAGGCGCGCCAGCTCCTCGTCGGCTTCGGCGGCGAGGCGTTGGCGGGCCTGGGCCACGCGCTCGTCGTGGGTTGGCAGGACCTTGGCCTCGCCCGCGGCGATGCGTTTGGCCAGCACGTCGCGCTGGGCCTGGATGAACTTGTTGGCGCTGGCCTTGGGCACGCTTTCAAGCTGGTCGTTGAGGGTTTCGAAGGCTACCCGCGGACCCAGGTCGTTGCCGTTGGTGTCGAGCAGGCAGCGCAGCGCGGCCGGCGGCAGGTAGCGCCCCAGCTGCAGGCTGCGCGGTGCCACCACTTCGCTGACATAGAGCAGTTCGAGCAGCACGGTACCGGGCTTGAGCGCCTTGTTCTTGATCAGCGCCACGGCGGTGTTGCCCATCGAGCCGGACAACACCAGGTCCATGCCACCCTGGACCATCGGGTGCTCCCAGGTGAGGAACTGCATGTCCTCGCGCGACAGCGCCTGGCCGCGGTCGTAAGTGATGGTCACGCCTTCGTCGTCACCCAGCGGGAAGCTGGCGTCGAGCATCTTCTCGCTTGGCTTGAGGATCAGGGCGTTTTCCGAGTGGTCCTCGCTGTCGATACCGAAGGCGTCGAACAGGGTTTCCATGTAGATCGGCAGGGCGAACTGGTCGTCCTGCTCAAGGATTGCCTCGACCAGCGCCTGGCCTTCGCCTGCGCCACCGGAGTTGAGCTCCAGCAGGCGGTCGCGACCGGTGTGCAGCTCGGCCTCCAGGCGCTCGCGTTCGGCGCGGGCCTCGCCGACCAGCTGGGTCCAGCCTTTGTCGTCGCCACCGGCCAGCTGTTGCAGCAGGCGCGGGCCGAACTGATGTTGCAGGGCGTTGCCGGTCGGGCAGGTGTTGAGGAAGGCGTTGAGGCCTTCGTGGTACCACTGGAACAGGCGCTCTTGCGGGCTGTCCTGCAGGTACGGGATGTGCAGTTGGATCGTGTGCTTCTGGCCGATCCGGTCGAGGCGGCCGATGCGTTGCTCGAGCAGGTCCGGGTGGGCCGGCAGGTCGAACATCACCAGGTGATGGGCGAACTGGAAGTTGCGGCCTTCGCTGCCGATCTCGGAACACACCAGCACCTGGGCGCCGAACTCTTCGTCGGCGAAGTAGGCGGCGGCGCGGTCGCGCTCGAGGATGCTCATGCCTTCATGGAACACCGAGGCCGGGATGCCGGAGCGCACGCGCAGGGCGTCTTCCAGGTCCATGGCGGTCTCGGCGTGGGCGCAGATCACCAGGACCTTGGTGCGCTTGAGCATCTTCAGGGTGTCGATCAGCCAGTCGACCCGAGGGTCGAAACGCCACCAGCGCTCGTCGTCGCCGGCTTCGCCCTGGGCCTGGAAGGCCACTTCCGGGTACAGCTCGGCGCGCTCGCCCGAAGGCAGGTCGGCGTAGGCCTCGGGGTTGGCCAGCGGGTAGGGGTGCAGTTGGCGCTCGGGGAAGCCCTGGATCGCCGCACGGGTGTTGCGGAACAGAACGCGGCCGGTACCGTGGCGGTCGAGCAGTTCGCGGATCAGGCGCGCGCTGGCCTGGCTGTCGCCATCGCTGACTGCGGCCAGCAGTGCTTCGCCTTCGGCGCCGAGGAAGCCCTGAATGGTGGCGTGAGCGTTCGGCGACAGACGGCCTTCGTCGAGCAACTCCTGTACGGCTTCGGCCACCGGGCGATAGTGCTCGCTTTCGGCGCGGAAGGCGGCCAGGTCGTGGAAGCGGTTGGGGTCGAGCAGGCGCAGGCGGGCGAAGTGGCTGTCCTGGCCGAGCTGTTCAGGCGTGGCGGTGAGCAGCAGCACGCCGGGAATCACCTGGGCCAGCTGCTCGACCAGCGAGTATTCGGGGCTGGCCTGCTCTTCGTGCCAGACCAGGTGGTGGGCCTCATCGACCACCATCAGGTCCCAGCCGGCGGCGAACAGCGCGTCCTGGGCCTTTTCGTCCTCGACCAGCCACTCCAGCGCCACCAGCGCCAGCTGGGCATCCTCGAACGGGTTGCTGGCGTCGCTTTCGATGAAGCGCTCGGCGTCGAACAGCGCAACCTGCAGGTTGAAGCGCCGGCGCATTTCCACCAGCCACTGGTGCTGGAGGTTTTCCGGTACCAGGATCAGTACGCGACTGGCGCGACCGGACAGCAGCTGGCGGTGGATGACCAGGCCGGCCTCGATGGTCTTGCCCAGGCCCACTTCGTCTGCCAGCAGTACGCGGGGAGCGATGCGGTCGGCCACTTCACGGGCGATGTGCAACTGGTGGGCGATAGGTTGGGCGCGCACGCCACCCAGGCCCCACAGCGTGGAGAGCATCTGCTTGCTGGTGTGCTGCAGGGTGTTGTAGCGCAGGGAGAACCACGACAGCGGGTCGATCTGCCCGGCGAACAGGCGGTCGCTGGCCAGGCGGAACTGAATGAAGTTGGACAGCTGCGTCTCGGGCAGTGTGCGCGGCTGGTTCTGCGGGTCGATGCCGTGGTAGACCATCAGGCCGTCGATGTCCTCGACCTCCTGCACGGTGAGCTTCCAGCCTTCGAAATGGGTGATCAGGTCGCCTGGCGAGAAACGCACGCGGGTCAGCGGCGCATTGCGTAGCGAGTACTGGCGGGTGTCGCCCGTGGCCGGGTAGAGCACGGTCAACAGGCGGCCATCCTGCGCCAGGATGGTCCCAAGACCGAGCTCGGCCTCGCTGTCGCTGATCCAGCGTTGCCCCGGTTGATACTGCTGCGCCATACTGCCAAAACTCCCGCGATGAAAAAGCTGGCCATGTTACCGGATCGGCTGCGCCAGACCAAAGAATCTCAGTGAGTCTAGCGTGTTCATCGACGAACACCCGTCACGAGGGCCATGCGCCAACATGTTTGCCAAGCACCGCTGGTTGAACGTCACCTTGGGCCTGGGCAGCCTGGCGCTGCTGGCCGCCTGCGAACAGAAAAGCTTCGAGATCCTGCCGCCAATCCCGGTCGAACAACTGGAAGTGCTCGGTGTGCAGACGCCGATCAAGAGCGTGCATTTTCATGACCGCGAGGGCGAGGGCCTGCTGGTGCTGAGCCGGGTCGACGGCCAGGCCACCGACCCCGATACCGAGGAGGAAGTCGACAAGGTGGTGCTCAAGGCCACCCTGTATGGCCGTGCCGCCAGTGCCGATGTCTTCAAGCCGCGCTGGCAGATCGAGCAGGAGACCACCTGCGCTGGCCTGGACCTGGACGTCGACTTCTATACCGATGTCAGTGATGTCGGCGACCTGAACAAGGACGGTGTCGCCGAAGTGACAGTGGCCAGCCATGCCTTCTGCGGTGGCGGTATCGACCCCCACGACATCGCCATCGAGATGCGTGAAGGCCAGGCGATCTACACCATCACCGGTCAGTCGCTGATCAGCCCGCCCGGTGAGGACCCGTTCGGCGGCGAGCGCGAAGACAGCGCATCGTTGAAGAATGCCCCGCCAGGTGTGCGCGAACATATGGATGCGGTCTGGCAGCAGGTTTACAAGCGGCCATGGAGCGAGGCGAGCCCTCCACCCGACGACCCGGACGAAGACGCCGAGTAGGCCCGCGCTATACTCCAGCGCAATGCGGCGTTGTGACACGCCGCACACCTTCGACCGCAGGCATTCAAGGCGGCGCACCACCAGCCGACAACAAGGCTACAGGAGACCTCCCATGCTGCCGCCAATCATCCCGCTCAGTGCCGCCCCCGTGACCTCGCAACACGACCCGGTCAAGCCGCCGCCGACCATTGCGCCGGTGGTGCCCACGCAGCCGACCTCCAGCGATGGCACGATCGACCTGAAGAATCATCGTGATCCCGAAGAGCAGGCCTTGCTGCTGCGTGACGAGCAACGCCGCCAGCAAAAAAGGCGCAAGCAGGCTGAAGGTGATCGTTACGAGGCGCTGCCGGGCGAGGAACTCAACGCCGACAACACCGTGCCGGTGGCGCCGATGGGCGAGCGCACGCGCCAGGGGTTGCTGGTGGATATCGAAGTCTGACTAGTCAGCGCCCTGGCAAGCCTTCATTATTGAGGCCTCTGCTGTCCGTCGAGCCCGCCATGAGCCAAGACAACCTGATCGATTTCGGCGCCGAACGCGCCAAACGCATTCACGACCTCAATGACAAGCGCCTGGACGACATGCGCCAGGCCTTCGAGCAGGCCATGCCACTGAGCCAGGCCAAGAAGAAAAAGCCCAAGGGCAAACCGAAGAAGCGCTGAAACTTGATGCAGGTCAACCCTGCACCCGCCTTCCGCGCCCGGCTCCGGGCGCCATTGACTCCGGTCAATTTTCCCCCTCCTCGCATTGGTTACCTTGCCCCCATCGGATGACGGCACATCAAGGGAGGAGCCGACATGTTCTTCGACAACGTGGTTATCGCCGGGGTGGTAACAGTCGGGTTGATGTTGGCCTTCTTCGCCGGTCTGGGCATTTTCATCTGGAAGGACTCGAAAAAGCGCAACCAGCGCTGATCCTTCCCGATACACGAGCACGCAAGGCATTTAGGGCGACTTCGGTCGCCCATTTTTTTTGCCTGCGAAAATCTGTCCATCTAGATGATTAGCTAGCTAATTAATCGTTTGCGCTTTATCCTCTCTTTCGTTGTCTATCTTTCTTCCTATTACCCCCTGCGCGCCCAAGGTCCGTTTCGTGCCCATCACCTTCCAGGCCCTGTTTGCCCCCAGCAGCCTCGCCCTCAAGTTCGCCATCAAGACCTTGCTCGGTGGCGGCCTGGCGTTGTGGCTGGCGATGCGCTGGGGCCTGGAGCAACCGGCGTGGGCGCTGATGACCGCCTTCATCGTCGCCCAGCCGTTGTCGGGGATGGTGGTGCAGAAGGGCTTGGCGCGGTTGGCCGGCACCCTGGTCGGCACCTGCATGTCGGTGGTGTTCATCGGCCTGTTTGCCCAGACCCCGTGGCTGTTCCTGCTGACCCTGGCCTTGTGGCTGGCCCTGTGCACCGCTGCCTCGACCCAACTGCGCAGCGCCTGGGCCTACGCGTTCGTGCTGGCCGGCTACACCGTGGCGATCATCGCCCTGCCGGCGATCGACCATCCGCTGCAGGTATTCGACCAGGCCGTGGCGCGCTGCACCGAGATCTGCCTGGGCATCGTCTGCGCCACCCTAACCAGCGCGCTGCTCTGGCCAATGCGCGTGGAGCAGCAACTGGCCGGCCAGGCTCGCCAGGCTTGGCACAACGGCCTGCAGGCGGCCAGCGCCATGCTTGGGGGCGAAGACGAGGCACGCAGCGGCCTGCTAGACAGCCTCGGGCGCATCGTCGCCATTGATGCCCAGCGCGAACACGCCTGGTTCGAAGGCAGCCGCGGCCGCCAGCGCGCCCGGGCGATCAGCGGCCTGAGCCAGTCACTGATGGTGCTTTTGCGCATCTCACGCTCGGTGCGCAGACAGTGGCGCCAGCTTGAAGAGGGCGAAGCCAGGCATCTGGCGCCATGGCTGGAAGAGGTGCGCGCTCACCTGGCCAGCCCCGACCAGCCCAGCTTGCTGCTGTTGCGCCAGCGTGTCTGGGACGCCGCCCACGACGAGCGGATCAGCCCCGCCGAGCATTACTGCCTGGCGCGCCTGAGCTTGCTGCTGGACTACACGATGGCTTGCACCCAGGCCCTCGACGACGTCGAGCAGGGGCGGGCGCCAAGAAAGGCGACACAGAGCCTGGCAACTCATCGCGACCTGTCCCTTGCCCTGCTGTTCGGTTCGCGCAGCGCCCTGGCCTTCCTGGCCATGAGCAGTTTCTGGCTGGCCACGGCCTGGCCATCGGCGCCAGGCGGCCTGGTGCTCACCTGTGTGGTCTGCAGCCTGTTCGCCAGCCGCGAGAACGGCGCGCAGATCGGCCTGAGTTTCCTGCGCGGTATCCTCCTGGCCATCCCGGTGGCGTTCCTGGTGGGGCAGATCCTGCTGCCGCAATGGAGCAGCTTCGCCATGCTCTGCCTGGGCATGGGCGTGCCGCTGTTCTTCGGCGCACTGGGCATGGCCCATCCGCGTACCGGGGCGACTGCCACTTCCTATTGCCTGCACTTCATCGTTTTGGTGGCGCCGCTCAATGCCATGCATTTCGATGTGGCGACCATGCTCAACAGCGCCCAGGCCATGCTGCTGGGCGTGGGCGCCGCGGTAATGGCGTTCCGCTTGCTGGTGCTGCGCCACCCGGCCTGGCTTGGCCGGCGCCTGCGCGCGGCCACGCAAGGCGACCTGGTGCGCCTGACCCGGCGCGACCTGCGCGGCGCCGACAGCTGGTTCGGTGGGCGCATGGCCGACCGCCTGATGCAACTGGCGCGGCATGCCAGTGAGCTGCCCGAAGCCGAGCGCAAGCGCTGGGACGATGGCCTGCACGGTCTGGATATCGGTGACGAACTGGTGCACCTGCGCATGTGCCTGGCCGTGGCCAAGGCGCCGCTGGGCAATGCCGAGCGCCAGTACCTGCAGCAGTTGCAGGCGGTACTCGCCAGCGGCCCGGCGCCGGGGCGGGGCCAGCGCCTGGACGCCGCCAGTGAAGAGTTCATCGAGGCCCTGCGCCGCCAGCCGCCCAGTGACCCGCTGCGCCTGGCCATCGGCGCGGTGCTGCAATTGCGCAAGAGCTGGGGCAAGTGGTGCCGCTGGCAGGAGGAAGCCCATGGAGTTGCGTGAGTGGGCAGTGGGCGGCGTGCTGCTCAGCCCGTTTTTGATCTATGTGTTGCTGGCGCTGGTGCTCACCGGGCTGTTGCGCTTCGTCGTGCAGGCCACCCCCCTGGGGCGCTGGATCTGGCACGAGGCGTTGTTCGACGCGGCACTGTTCGTCTGTGTGCTGTATGGGGTGGTGCGCCTGTCAGGCCCTTTGTAAGGAGTAAGTCCATGCGTACAGTCGTACGTACCCTGGTCACCTTGTGTGTGGTGATCCTCGCTGTTTTTGCCGGCTATCAACTGTGGCAGTACTACATGCTCACGCCCTGGACCCGGGATGCCCGGGTGCGTGCCGACGTGGTGGTGATCGCCCCAGACGTGTCTGGCTGGGTCAGCGCGTTGAAGGTGCATGACAACCAGCAGGTGAAGGCCGGCGAGCTGCTGATGAGCATCGACCGCGAACGCTTCCAGGCCGCCTTCGAGCAGGCCACCGCCGTGGTCGAGACGCGTACCCAGCAGTTGCGCCTGCGCGAGCGTGAGGCCGCCCGGCGCACTGCCCTGGGCCCTGAGGCGATCAGTGCCGAGTTGCGTGAGAACGCCCAGATCAACGCCGCTGTCGCCCGCGGCGAACTGCACGAGGCCGAGGCCCAGTTACAGGTGGCAAAGATCAACCTGGCCCGCAGCGAAGTCCGAGCCCCGCGCGGCGGGCATATCACCAATCTACGCCTGGCCGAGGGCAATTTCGTCAACACCGGGCAATCGGTGATGGCGCTGGTGGACGATGCCACTTTCTATATCCAGGCGTATTTCGAAGAAACCAAGCTGCCGCGGATTCGCGTCGGTGACCCGGTCAAGGTCTGGCTCATGGGTGCCGGCGATGCGATGCAAGGGCAGGTGGAAAGCATCAGCCGAGGGATCACCGACCGCAACTCGACGCCGGATGGGCAGTTGCTGCCCGAGGTGGAGCCAACGTTCAACTGGGTGCGGCTGGCGCAGCGCATTCCCGTGCGCATCCGCCTGGACCAGGTGCCCGAGGGCGTGACCCTGAGCGCCGGCATGACGGCGAGCGTGCAGGTGCATGAAACGCCTTGAAGGCGCAGGCCTGCGCCCACTGGATTGCGCATGACTTGAACCCGGTGCGGTCGGTTTGGGAGCCGGCTCGCCGGCGAACGGGGCGCATGGCGCCCCCGGTACTCAGCCTCAAGGCTGCTGGGCAGTCGCCGCCAGCACGATCTCGCGAATGCACACTTGCTGCGGCTGCTGGTAGGCCCAGACGATCGCCCCGGCGACATCCTCCGCCGACAGCACCACGCCGCCCATGTCATTGGCCTTCCACGCTTCGTAGTCGCGCTTGATGCCCTCGTCGGTGGTATGCCCGAGCAGCTCGGTCTCCACTGCGCCCGGCGCGATGGTCACCACCCGCACATTGTGCGGCGCCAACTCCTCGCGCAGGTTCTCCGACAACCCGTGCACGGCGAACTTGCTGCCTACGTAGGCCACATGGTTGGGGAAGGTCTTGCGTCCGGCCACCGAGCTGACATTGATCAGGGTGCCATGGCGCCGCTCGACCATCCCGCCGATCAGCGCGTGCACGCCGTTGAGCAGGCCTTTGACGTTGATGTCGAACATGCGCTCCCATTGTTCCGGGTCCTGTTCGTGCATCTGCCCCAGCAGCATCACCCCGGCATTGTTCACCAGGGCATCGGCCGGCCCGTACACGGCTTCGGCCTCGGCCACGGCGGCCACCAGCGCCGCGCGGTCGCGGATATCCACGGCGCGGCACAGGCAATCAGGCAACGCCAGCGCCTCCAGGCGATCCAGGCGGCGGGCGATCAGCAACAGCGGATGGCCCGCGGCGGAAAAGCGTTGGGCGGTGGCGGCGCCGATGCCGGAGCTGGCGCCGGTGATAATGATCAGGGGTTTGTTCATGGTTGCCTCCCAGGCATAATCACTTTCGATGGCCAGGATTCTAGATAACCCTTTCGGCCATGAAAAACGGCTTATTTCTCTGGCTGGCATCGGTTCTATCTATGGATATCCGGCATCTCAAGGCTTTTATCGCGGTATTCGAAGCGCGCAACATCACTGTAGCCGCCCAGCGCCTGTGCGTGGCGCAGCCGACCTTGTCGGTGACTATCCGCCAGCTGGAGGATGACCTGGGCGCCGAGCTGTTCCTGCGTCAGGCCCGTGGGGTCGAAGTCAGCGAGCAGGCGCGTGAGCTGTATCCCCAGGCCTGTCGCATGGTGGCCGAGGCCGATGCGCTGCGCCTGCGCTTTCGCCAGGGGCAGGAGCGGATGCCTTTGGCCCTGGGCATCGAGGCGGACATCGCGCCGGCCCAGGTCGAGGCTTGCGTGCGCCTGGCCAACCAGGCGGTGGCGGGCCTGCAATTGACCTTGCTCGAAGGCTGCGACGGGGATGCGCGGCTGGCCGATGAGGCCCAGCGCTGCGAGGACGAACTGTTCCTGCCGTTGTGGGAGGAGGCCTTTGTGCTGGTGATGGCGACCGGCAGCCAGCCGGACGGGCGCTGGATCACCTGTCCGCAGCATCCTTCGCACCAGCGCCTGATGGGGTTGTACGGCGAAGGCGAGCAGGTTGGCCAGGCCGGTTCGTTGCAACTGGCGCTGGCCATGGTCGCCGCCGGGCTGGGCGCGGCATGGTTGCCGCAGTCCCTGGCCGAGCGCTGTCCCGGGGTCTACTGGCGGCCCGGCAGCGGCCTGGCACTGCGGCGCCGGATCGGCTTGTGCATCACCCATGAGGCTTTGTCACTCCCTGCCGTCGCCGCGCTGCACCAGGCCTTGAACAGAGCTTGAGCGCATTGCGCAGCGTGCGCCTCAGAGGAACATGCCCCCCGACACCTCCAGCCGCTGCCCGCTGATCCAGCCATTGCCATCTTCCAGCAACAGGGCGATGGCCGCGCCGATATCGTCGGGCAGGCCGACCCGGCCCAGCGCGGTGTTGCCAGCGATGTAGTCATTGACCTGCTGATTGTCACGCACCACGCCCCCGCCGAAATCGGTCTCGATGGCGCCCGGCGCGAGAATGTTCACCCGGATGCCGCGCGCGCCCAGTTCCTTGGCCTGGTAGCGGGTCAGTACTTCCATGGCGCCCTTCATGGCCGCATAGGCGGCATAGCCGGGCAGGGCGAAGCGGGTCAGGCCGGTGGAGATGTTGACGATGCGCCCGCCGTCGGCCAGCAGCGGCAGCAGGCGCTGGGTAAGGAAGAACGGGCCTTTGAGCTGGATGTTCAGCAACTGGTCGAACTGCGCCTCGCTGGTCTCGCTGAATGGCACGTTCAGGCCGATGCCGGCGTTGTTCACCAGGAAGTCCAGCTGACGGCGGCCGAACTGCTGTTCGAGGGTGTCGCCCAGGCGTTCGACGAAACCTGCGAAGCTGACGCTGTCGCTGACGTCCAGTGGCAGCATGGCGGCGCGCACGCCGGCCTGCTCCAGCGTGGCCGCAACGGCGCGGGCTTCGTCGGCCTTGCTGTGGTAGGTGCCGATGATGTCGATGCCACGGGCGGCCAGGTGTTCGGCGGTGTTCTTGCCCAGGCCGCGGCTGGCGCCGGTGATCAGTGCGATCTTGCGAGTCATGTCGGATACCTCGTTATGGCTGGCTGTTGCGGACAGGTTATTGATCGTGGATAGGCTGTTAAATCCACGGATTCCGGAAATACTGTTCGTATAAATAGGACAATGAGGATGGGTATGAACAAGCTGGATCTGCTGCGTACCTTTGTCAGGGTCAGCGAACTGAGCAGTTTCACCCTGGCCGGCGAAAGCCTGGGGCTGCCGCGCTCGACTGTCTCCGAACAGGTGCGGGCGCTGGAAAACCTGCTCGGCACGCGCCTGCTCAACCGCACCACGCGCCGGGTGCGCACGACCCAGGACGGCGCCTTGCTGTACGAGCGCAGCAAGGACCTGTTGTCGGGCATGGATGAGATTGAAAGCCTGTTCAGCGCCGACGACGCCGAGCTGGCCGGGCGTCTGCGGATCGACCTGCCTACCATGATGGCGCGACGGGTCATCGTGCCGGCGCTGCCGCGGTTTCTCGAGCGTTTCCCGCGCCTGGACGTGGAGATCAGTTGCACCGACCGCCAGGTCGACCTGCTGCGCGAAGGTTTTGACTGCGTGATGCGCATCGGCATGCTCAGCGACCTGGATGTGGTAGCGCGCCCGGTTGGGCGGCTGAGCATGCGCAACTGCGCCAGCCCCGCCTATCTAGAGCGGCATGGCCTACCCCGCAGCCTGGAGGACCTGGCCGACCATAGATTGGTCCACTACGTGCGCAACCTCGGCGCGCGCAGTGCCGGATTCGAATACGAGCAGGGCGGCGAACTGCGCTTCCAGGCCATGGCCGGCGTGGTCACGGTGAACAATGCAGAGGCCTATTCCGCTGCCTGTCTTGCTGGGCTCGGTCTGATTCAGGTGCCGGCGGTAGGCGTCGACGAGCATCTGCGTGACGGTGAACTGGTGTCGCTGCTCGAGCCCTGGCAGGCGCGGGCCATGCCGGTTTCGCTGTTGTATGCGCGGCAGCGCCATGTGCCGCGCCGGGTCCAGGCGTTCATGAACTGGCTCTCGGTGCTGCTGGAGTCGCAGGTCGATCCGCCGGCAGGTGAACACTGAACAGCGTGCCCGCCTCGGCACTGGACGTCACCTCCATGTGACCGCCGTGGGCCAGGGCGATCTGCTTGGCGATGTACAGGCCCAGCCCCAGGCCTGCCTGGGGCGCGCCGGAGATCGGTCGGGTGAAGGGCTCGAACAGCAGGGGTAGGGTTTGTGGGTCTATCGGCGTGCCCTGGTTGTGCACGCTAAGGTCGAACGTATTATCGCTGAGGGTCGCACGCACGGTGACCGGGCCCTGTGGATCGCCATGAAGCAGGGCATTGGCTATCAGGTTGGACAACAGTTGCGTGATCCGTTCGCGGTCACACAACAGTCCTCCAACTTGGCCAATGTCAAGGATGATGCGCCGTCGCGGGTGCACACGCTGCAGTTCGGAGGCCACATGGCCGAGGGCTTCGGGCAGATCGTGGCAAGGCTGCAAGTTCAAAGGGATCCCCGCACCGAGGCGGCCACGGGCAAAGTCCAGCATATCGCGCACCAGTTCGGTGGCTCGCCGGCCGCAGGTACGGATATGCAGGGCGATAGCACGTTGTTTGTCGTCCACCAGCCGTTGGCTGAGCAATTCGGCACCGGCAGTGATGGCGAACAGCGGGTTGCGCAGGTCGTGTCCGAGTACCGCAATGAACTGCTCACGGACCTCGGCCATGGCGCGCTCTTTGTGCAGGGCACGCTCAGTGCGCTGGGCGCTTTCCTCGCTTTCGATCTGGATGGCCAGCAGGCGGGCGAACGATTCCATCATTGGCTGGATTGCCGTGCCTTTGAGTTGCGTTGGCTGGGCGTCCAGGGCACAGATGGTACCGAAGAAGCTGCCGTCGGTACGTAGCACCGGAACTGAAATGTAGCTTTCGAAGCGATACTGGTGCGGGGCGTGGTGGCGGCAGTACTGCTCATCCTCGCTGGCCTTGTCGATGATGATGGTCTGGCGTGTACTGCGGATTTCGTGGCACAGCGTGGAGGCGACCTCGAGTTCACCGCCTACTTCGAGGCCGAATCCCAGGGTGTCGAGCACCGCGCAGGCCGTCCAGCTGCTTTCGGTCACCCGGGCCACGGCGGCAAAGCGCAGGCCCGTGGTCTCGCAGATGACCTGGAGGATGGCCGGCACGGCGTTGATGCGACCAATGATGGCGATGTCGGCGGTGACGGCCTGGGTCATGAGGGGCGGATCCGATAACGACGAAGGGGCTCGAAAATCCAGTCTAGCGGGCCTTGGCGCGATGGGTGAAAAACCTTGGCGAACGGTCTGGCACTTGGGTTAGGCTGGCACTTGCGCGTTGCCCGCCAGAGGCGACCGCCCCCTCTGCGTGCGTCACTTCCGAATTCTTTGCGAGGTTACGCCATGGCCATCACATCCCAGGACATCTGCATCGCCGCCGACCAGCTCAAGGGCTTCGTCGGCTTTCACGGCAAACGCGGCACCCATATCGTGCGGTTTTCAGAGGACGCGTTCGGCATGGACGTGGCCGACGACAGCATCACGCCCTGCAGCGAGTTCGTCTGGCGGCCCGAGGCCGATGCACGCATGGCGCTGTGCCGAGAGCGCCTGGCGTTGCTGCTGGAACAGCATGTGGATGACAGGTTAAATATCGGCGAGCCGTTGCGCATCTACCTCAACCGTACCGATTTGCCCGAGATTGTCGCTGAGCGCAACCTGCGTTGAGCCTGGGCAGTGCATTCAGGACGCATCCTGGCGAACTTCCCGGTTAGCCAGCAGCGCCTCGAACGCGGCCCGGTCCACCGGCCTGCTCAAGTAGTAGCCCTGCACCTCATGGCACTGCTCCTTGTCCAGCGCCTTCAATTGCTGCTCGGTCTCCACGCCCTCGGCGGTCACGGTCAGCCCCATGGCCTTGCCGAGGTTGATGATCGCCTGGACCACGGCCCGGTCGTTGCCGCTCTGGCTGCTCAATCCGGCGATGAAGCGCTTGTCTATCTTGATGCTGTCGAAGGGGTAGGTGCGCAGGTAGCCCAGTGACGAGTAGCCGGTGCCGAAGTCGTCCATGTTCAGGCGCACGCCCAGTTCCTTGAGCGCGAGCATGGTGCCCAGGGCGCCTTCGATGTCGTTGAGCATCACGTTCTCGGTGATTTCCAGCTCCAGGCGCTGGGCGGGGAATCCGGTGTCCAGCAACACCTGGCGCACATCGGCGACCACATCGCTACGGGAGAACTGCGCGGGCGACAGGTTGACCGAGACCAGCAGCTCTTCGGGCCAGTCACGGGCATTGCGGCAGGCTTCTTCGAGCACCCAGCGGCCCAGCGGGACGATCAGGTCGCTCTGTTCGGCCAAGGGAATGAAGGTGTCTGGCCCGATAAGCCCTTCCTGGGGATGCTCCCAGCGCAAAAGAGCTTCCACCGAAACAATGCGCAGATCGTCCAGGCGGTAGCGTGGCTGGTAGTGCAGCACGAACTCGTGCTGCTTGATCGCCCGGCGCAGGTCGTTTTCCAGCTGGCGGCGGTACTGGATCTGCTGGTTCATTTCCGGCGAGAAGTAGCGCCAGGTGTTCTTGCCGTCGGCCTTGGCCTGGTACAGGGCAATGTCGGCGCAACGGATCAGTTCGCCGGCATCGTAGCCCTGTGCCCGGGTCTGGGCGATGCCGATGCTGGCGCCGATGTGCAACTGGTGCTCCTCGAAACCGATGGGTTGTTGCAGCAGGTCGAGCAGGCGTGCGCAGAAGCGGTCGATCTCGCTGCGGTTGTCCAGGCCATGCAGGGCCAGGACGAACTCATCGCCACCCAGGCGGGCAACCAGGTCATCGTCGCGGGTAGTATCGCGCAGGCGGCTGGCCACTTCCTGCAACACCGCATCGCCGGCGGGGTGGCCGAGGGAGTCGTTGATCGGCTTGAAGCTGTCCAGGTCGAGCAGCAACAGCGTCAGCGGCGGCGAGTCGCTGCCGCGCAGCAGGGCTTGTTCGAGATGGCGCGAGAGTTTGTTGCGATTTGCCAGGCCCGTCAGGGCGTCGTGCATCGACAGGTGCTGGATGCGGGCATGGGCGGCAACCTCGTCGGTGATGTCGCTGGCGGTGCCGCGAAACCCGGCGAGCTTGCCTTCATAGATGATCGAGCGCGCCGACACACGGCAGTAACGGTTCTGCCCGGTGGCGTCATCGTAGTTGCAACGCAGGTTGGCCAGTTGCTGCGTGTCGCTGTCGGCCTCGTTGTCGAGCCAGGGCAGCAGGGGCGTGGTGTCGCAGGCCAGCAACTGGTTGAGCGGCTGGCCTAGCCAGTCCTCGATGCGGTAGCCGGTGACGCTGACGAAGCGCTGCGACAGGTAGGTCAGGCGGTGATGGCGGTCGGTTTCCCAGATCCAGTCGGAGGCTGCTTCGGCCACTGCGCGAAAGCGCTGCTCGCTGGCCTCCAGGGCGCGGTTGCTCTGCTGCAATCGCAGCAGGCTTTCATCTATTGCCCGGGAACTGCGCAGGGCGTGGCGGAACAGGTAGAGCACCACCAGGCCAAGCATCAGGAATACCGCCAACAGCGGCGGCAGGAAGGCATGGAGCAGTTGGCGGCCCGGCAACGGCGTGTTCCATACCAGGTGATAACCGGTTTCGCCGAGGGCGATATGCGGTTGTCCGGCCTCAGCGACGGTGCTTTTCTCCAGGCGCATGCCGGTCAAACCCGCGCCTTTGCCCAGAACTGCGAGCTTGGTTTCGGTCAGCTGGTCGACGAACACCATCACCGGCGCCTGTTTTACATCAGCCTCGGTCACTTCCTTGTCCGGGCGTACTGCCGCGGCGCTGAGCACTGCGGGCCAGCCGTTGAAGCGTACGAAGTGGGTTACCTGCTCGCGGGCCGGTGCTGCCCTGCGCGCCGCGTCGATGATTGCCGCCAGGGGGCTGTCGATATGGGCGCTAGCCGGCGAGTCGGTGGGTTTGCCCTTGAACAGGGCGTAGGTGGTGCGCTCATCCTCGACCACGAACACACCTTCGTAGCCGCTGGCGCTGTACAGCGACTCACCGACGTTCTTTTCGTCATATGCCCACTGCCAGTCGACCTTGCCTACCAGATGTGCGTAGGCGGCGTCCCAGACGGCGTAGCTGGAGAGGAACTGGCGCGAGGCCACCAGCCGTTGTTCCAGTGCCTGAGAGGCCTGGAAGGTGCTTTGCTGCAGCGCCTGGCGGTCCAGCGTGGTGGCGATGTTGAACAATGCCACCAGGGTGAACACGCAGGCGAGCCCGAACAGCGCGCAGAAACCGCCGACCAGGCGGCGCACCTGCAGGCGCGAGGTGGGTCTGGAGGATGAAAGGTCGACGTTCCTGTCCATGTACGGGCGACTCCTTCAACTGCTGTCTTGCGCCCGAGGCCTGGGCGAAGGTTCAGTCAGGATAGGCCAGCCTGAGCGTGGCGGCCTCGCCGCGAGCGAAATTGACCTGGTCGCGCCCCTGGTGCTTGGCGGCATACAGGGCCTTGTCGGCCTGTTCCAGCCAGTGCTCCGGTGAGGCGAGGCCCGGACGGAAGTCGGCCAGGCCGATGCTCAGGCTGATGCGCAAGCCCGGCAAGTGCGGGTTGCGGTAGGCGGCCACGTGTTCGCGCAGGCGCTCCATGGCCTGGCAGGCCTGGGCTTCGTGGGTGCCGGGGAGGATTACGCAGAACTCGTCGCCGCCATAGCGCCCGGCCAGGTCGTCTTCGCGCAAGCTGCGCTTGAGCTCCTGGCTGAGTTGGCGCAGCACGCAGTCGCCGACCACATGGCCGTAGGTATCGTTGATGGTCTTGAAGTGGTCGATGTCGATCAGCGCGATGACCGCCGGCAGCCTTTGCTGCTGGCAGATCTGGAACTTGAGCAGCAGCAGGTCTTTCCACGAGCCATGGTTGAGCAGGCCGGTCAGGCTGTCGGTACGGCTCAGGGCGCTGAGGCGGCGCTTGTGTTCGGTCAGCTTGATCGCCAGCTGATAGCACACCCAGCCCAGGGCCAGGGGGTAGAGGGTCAGCATCGGCAGGCAGGCGAGGACCTGCAACTGCGTGGCCTGTGTCTGCAGGCCTGTGCCGAGCAGCGCGGTGGCCAGGAGCATGCCGCACAGCTGCGCAAACAGGCCGCGTAGCAGCACGCGTTTGCCACCGGCGGCGACGTTGTTCATGGTCATCATCGACAGGATGGTGACGCTGGGTAGCGGGTTGAAGTGGATAGCCGCAGTCCAGAAACCGCCCATCAGCGAATCCAGCAGGATGTTGCGCTGCTCGGCCTGGTAGGGAGTGGCCGAGCGCAGGGCCCACAGGTAGGCCGCATGTGGCCAGACCAGGCCATTGAGCAACAGCAAGGCCCAGGCCCAGGTCGGTGGGTTCAGCGGGGCGATGGCGGCCATCACGGCGAACAGGCCGATCCCCAGGCCGATGATGCGCGGCAGGTAGATGCGCCTGACGAAAGAGAGCCCCTTGCCGCTGCGGTTGTCGATCATGGTTATCGTTCTTCTGTGGAGCGCCGTTTATCGCATAAGTAATGTGAATATTGTTGAACAATCCTTCATCGGCGAAAAATGACCTTGCAAGCCATTTCACGGTTGATCCGACCCTGTGGAGTAATATGAAGGCTTTCCTCTTTTGCGGAGTGCTGCTGCTCATGGTCCCCATGGCTATCCCCGCTGGCGAGCCGGCACCGCAGCGTGACGGACGCTTTCTCAACCAGGTCGAACTGCCCAAGGATGGCGTGCTCAAGAAGCTGCGCATCGGCGTCAAGTACCTGTTGCTGCGCAAGCCACCGCAAACACGACCGGATGCGGCGCTGACCCTCCAGCCGATGACCCGCCAGCAGGTGGCTGACGCACCGGATCACAGCCTGTGGCGCCTCGGCCATTCCACCGTGCTGCTCAAGTTGCGCGGGCGCTTCTTCATTACCGACCCGGTGTTCGCCGAGCGCGCCTCGCCGGTGCAATGGGCCGGGCCGTTACGCTTCCATGCGCCGCCGCTGGCGCTGAGCGACCTGCCGCCACTGACTGCGGTGATTCTCTCCCACGACCATTACGACCATCTGGATGAGCAGGCCATCCGCCAACTGGCACCGCGCACCGAGCATTTCCTAGCACCGTTGGGCGTGGGGGACCTGCTCATCGAGTGGGGCGTGCCACCGGCCAAGGTGCGACAACTGGACTGGTGGCAGGAAACCGAAGTCGAAGGGGTGCGCTTCGTCGCCACGCCTGCCCAGCATTTTTCCGGGCGCGGGCTGTTCGACAGCAACCGCAGACTCTGGGCGTCCTGGGTGATGATCGACGAAGGGCTGCGGCTGTTCTTCAGTGGCGATACCGGCTATTTCGACGGTTTCCGTGAAGTCGGCGAGCAGTATGGGCCGTTCGATCTGACCCTGATGGAGACTGGCGCCTATAACGTTGCCTGGCCCAATGTGCACATGCAGCCGGAACAGACCCTGCAGGCGCACCTGGACTTGCGAGGTCGCTGGCTGTTGCCGATTCATAACGGCACCTTCGACCTGTCCATCCACGGTTGGCAGGAGCCCTTCGAGCGTATCCTGGCCCTGGCCAATACCGCCCAGGTGCTACTGAGCACGCCGCAGATGGGCGAGCGGGTCAGCCTCGACTCGCCGCACCCCGGGCAGAACTGGTGGCGGCCACGGCCATTGCCGCAGCGGGGCAGGGGAGCCGAACGGGCGGTTGCGGCGCGCTAGTCCTTGGTCTGTTTGTCGTCCTTCAATAGCTTCGAGGGAGGCTTGCCGCTGTCGCTGCGTACCTGGGCGTGGCTGATCAGGGCGAAGATGAAGCTGCCGCCGATGATGTTGCCCGCCAGGGTGGGCAATGCGAAGTCGAGCCAGAACGCTTGCCAGGTTTCATCGCCGGCCCAGACCAGGTACGACACCTCCACCGAGCCCACGACAATGTGGGTGAAGTCGCCGAGGGCCATCAGGTAGGTGATCACCAGGATGATCCAGATCTTGGCGTGCTCCATGGACGGGATCATCCAGACCATGGTGGCGATCATCCACCCGGAGACGATGCCCTTGGCGAACATCTGGCTGATGTCGTTGGTCATCACCTTGCGGCCCACCTCAAGGAAGGCGATGTCGGTCTTGCTGTCGAAGATCGGCAGTTCGAGCATCACCCAGGCCACCAGCAGCGTGCCGGCCAGGTTGCCGAGCAGGACGACGCACCACAGGCGCAGCAGCCGGCCGAGATTGCTCAGGGTGGGCGCGGTCATCACCGGGAGCACGGCGGTCAGGGTGTTCTCGGTGAACAGTTGCTGGCGGGCGAGGATCACCGCCAGGAAGCCTGCGCTGTAGCCCAGGCTGGCGACTACCTGGGCGCTGTCGCCTTCGGGCAGGCGGGCATAGAACAGCCCCATGGCCATCAACGACAGGCCCATGGTCAGACCGGCCGCCAGCGCGGACCACCACAAGGCGGCGAGGGTGCGCTCCAGTTCCTGGTCGCCCTGGTAGCGGATGATCTCGTGCAAGACAGCCGCCCGCGGCGGCTGGTTGTGGCTGACTTCCTGCTCTTCGTCCGCCGATAGCCCCGGGGTCTTCTCATTCTGTGCATCGCTCATGGCAAAGCCGCTCCGCTTGCGTGTTTCTCTACAGAGCGGCAACCGTGGCGAATAGTTGCCGACGTGCCGTCGGATGGTGATCGAAAGTTTTTCAGATCAAGGTGTTGACTCTGAAATCAAACCGCGTATTATTCGCCTCCTCGCAGCGTTGAACGCCACGAGGCAAGCGGTAAGTTGTTGAGGTAGAAGGTGTTTTGCAAAAAGCGGCTTCTGAAAAACTTCAAAATAAACGCTTGACAGCAAATGAGGAAAGCGTAGAATGCGCGCCTCGGTTGAGACGAAACGCTCTTAACCAAACGCTCTTTAACAAATTGAATCAAGCAATTCGTGTGGGTGCTTGTGAGTATGGATTGATAGTCGCCAAGATTATCAGCATCACAAGTGGCCATGCGAGAAATCACATAGTCATTTGAGATTGCTGAGCCAAGTTTAGGGTTTCTTAAAAACCCAAGCAGTATTGAACTGAAGAGTTTGATCATGGCTCAGATTGAACGCTGGCGGCAGGCCTAACACATGCAAGTCGAGCGGATGACGGGAGCTTGCTCCTTGATTCAGCGGCGGACGGGTGAGTAATGCCTAGGAATCTGCCTGGTAGTG
>NZ_FOEQ01000027.1 GCF_900110655.1 Pseudomonas soli | reverse complement strand
ATGGTGATACCGCGAGCTTTTTCTTCCGGAGCCGAGTCGATCTTGTCGAACTCAACGACGGCCGAACCGAAAACTTCGGAGCAGACGCGGGTCAGAGCTGCGGTCAGAGTGGTCTTACCGTGGTCAACGTGGCCGATGGTGCCGACGTTAACGTGGGGAAGGGAACGATCAAATTTTTCTTTAGCCACGACAGTGAACCTCTTGCCTAAAGGGGATTAGCCTTGTTTTTTAACGAGTGCTTCGACGATGTTCGACGGAGCTTCGGCGTATTTGGAGAATTCCATGGAGTAGCTTGCGCGACCCTGAGACATGGAACGAACGTCGGTTGCGTAACCGAACATCTCTCCGAGCGGTACCTCAGCAGTGATTACCTTGCCGGACACCGAGTCTTCATTACCCTGGATCATCCCGCGACGACGGCTCAGGTCACCCATCACGTCACCCAGGTAGTCTTCCGGGGTTACAACTTCGACCTTCATGATCGGCTCAAGGACCACGCCACCACCCTTCTGGGCCAGTTGCTTGGTCGCCATCGAAGCGGCGATCTTGAACGCCATTTCGTTGGAGTCGACATCGTGGTACGAACCGTCGAATACCGTAGCCTTCAGGCCGAGCAGCGGATAGCCGGCAACAACGCCGTTTTTCATCTGCTCTTCGATACCCTTCTGGATCGGGGCGATGAATTCCTTAGGAATCACACCACCAACGACTTCGTTGGTGAACACCAGACCTTCGGTGATGTTGCCCTTGTCGTCGACGTCCGGCTCCGAGAAACGGATCCAGCAGTGACCGAACTGACCACGACCACCCGACTGACGAACGAACTTGCCTTCGATCTCGACGTTGGACTTGGTGATCTTCTCGCGGTACGAAACCTGCGGCTTGCCGACGTTGCACTCGACGTTGAACTCGCGCTTCATGCGGTCAACGAGGATGTCCAGGTGCAGCTCACCCATACCGGAGATGATGGTCTGGCCGGTTTCTTCGTCGGTCTTGACGCGGAACGACGGGTCTTCCTGGGCCAGCTTGCCCAGCGCGATACCCATCTTCTCCTGGTCAGCCTTGGTTTTCGGCTCTACGGAGAGCGAAATTACAGGCTCAGGGAAGTCCATACGCTCGAGGATGATCGGCTTGTCGGCGTTGCACAGGGTGTCACCGGTAGTGACGTCCTTCATGCCGATCAGAGCAGCGATGTCGCCAGCGCGCACTTCCTTGATCTCTTCACGCTGGTTAGCGTGCATCTGCACCATACGACCAACGCGCTCTTTCTTGCCCTTGACCGAGTTGATGACGGAGTCACCGGAGGTCAGGAAGCCCGAGTAAACGCGGACGAAGGTCAGAGTACCAACGAACGGGTCGGTAGCGATCTTGAACGCCAGAGCCGAGAACGGCTCGTTGTCGTCAGCAGGACGCTCGTCGTACTGTTCTGCAGTGACTTCGTCCTTCGGCACGTCGATCAG
This sequence comes from Pseudomonas soli, assembly GCF_900110655.1. Classification (GTDB taxonomy): domain Bacteria; phylum Pseudomonadota; class Gammaproteobacteria; order Pseudomonadales; family Pseudomonadaceae; genus Aquipseudomonas; species Aquipseudomonas soli. Next base: position 14,246 of record NZ_FOEQ01000027.1, on the reverse strand, counting down.
ATCAGGGTGGATACCCTTGATCGCAGGGATCTCGGTTGGCGCAGGCAGGAAGTCGATAACGGCGTCGAGAACCAGGGGAACGCCCTTGTTCTTGAACGAGGAACCGCAGACAGCAGGAACGATCTCGCTCGCCAGGGTACGGGCGCGCAGACCAGCCTTGATGTCTTCGACGGACAGGTCACCTTCTTCAAGGTACTTGTTCATCAGCTCTTCGTTGGCCTCGGCAGCAGCCTCGACCATGTTGCTGCGCCATTCGTTGGCCAGGTCCACCAGCTCGGCAGGAATTTCTTCCTCGCGGTAGGTAGTACCTTTGTCGTCGTCGTTCCAGTAGATGGCTTTCATCTTGATCAGGTCAACCTGACCCTGGAAGTCGTCTTCCGCACCGATAGCCAGCTGGACCGGAACCGGGGTGTGACCCAGACGGTTCTTGATCTGACCGACAACGCGCAGGAAGTTGGCACCAGCACGGTCCATCTTGTTCACGTAGACAACACGTGGAACGCCGTACTTGTTGGCCTGACGCCATACGGTTTCGGACTGCGGCTCAACGCCGGAGGTACCGCAGAACACAACGACCGCGCCGTCGAGCACGCGCAGCGAACGCTCAACTTCAATGGTGAAGTCAACGTGGCCGGGGGTATCGATGACGTTTACGCGGTAGTTGTCGTACTGACCACGGGAACCCTTCCAGAAGGTGGTAACGGCAGCGGAGGTAATGGTGATACCGCGCTCCTGCTCCTGCACCATCCAGTCGGTGGTCGCGGCGCCGTCATGCACCTCGCCCATCTTGTGGCTCAGACCTGTGTAGAACAGGATCCGCTCGGTAGTGGTGGTCTTGCCCGCGTCAACGTGGGCACAGATACCAATGTTACGGTAGCGGTTAATTGCTGTAGTACGAGCCATAAAGCCCTCGCAAAATGATTGATGCTTGAATTAGAAGCGGTAGTGCGAGAACGCTTTGTTGGCTTCAGCCATACGGTGAACGTCTTCACGCTTCTTGACTGCAGCACCTTTGCCTTCGGCAGCATCCAGCAGTTCACCGGCCAGGCGCAGAGCCATCGACTTCTCGCCGCGCTTGCGGGCGTAGTCTACGAGCCAGCGCATTGCCAGAGCGTTACGACGGGACGGACGAACTTCAACCGGGACCTGGTAAGTGGCACCGCCGACACGGCGGGACTTTACTTCGACCAGCGGAGCGATGGCGTCGAGAGCTTTCTCGAAGATTTCCAGGGGGTCGCTGTTCTTGCGTGCTTTGACTGCGTCCAGGGCACCGTAAACGATGCGCTCGGCCACGGCCTTCTTGCCGCTTTCCATCACGTGGTTCATGAACTTGGCGAGGATCTGGGATCCGTACTTCGGATCGTCCAGGATCTCACGTTTTGCTGCTACACGACGTCTTGGCATGATAAGCCCTCAAACGGTCTTCAGGTTAGCCCGGGACGTGGGTCTTCGACCCCTGCCCGACCTTACTCTTATCGACTCAAAAAATTGGATATGTGCAAACGGCCGATTACTTCGGACGCTTGGTACCGTACTTCGAACGACCCTGGTTACGGCCTTTGACGCCCGAAGTATCCAGAGAGCCGCGAACGGTGTGGTAACGAACACCTGGCAAGTCTTTTACACGGCCGCCACGAATCAGGACGACGCTGTGCTCTTGCAGGTTGTGGCCTTCACCACCGATGTACGAGGAAACCTCGAAACCGTTGGTCAGACGCACACGGCATACTTTACGCAGTGCCGAGTTAGGTTTTTTCGGCGTGGTGGTGTACACGCGGGTGCACACGCCACGACGCTGCGGGCAGTTCTGCAGCGCAGGAACGTCGGACTTCTCGACCGAACGCTTACGCGGCTGACGTACCAGCTGGTTGATAGTTGCCATCTACTAGCTCCACTGATTGTCTTGCGACTCTATTGTCTTGCAAGAAAGCCAAAAATTGGCGAGACGGAGCCTCACCAAATTTAAGGGTACAAAAGTCTAAAGAGGATCTTGCACCCAGTCAAGACGAGGCCCCGGCCCTCCTCGCCCGGTCATCGGCAACAAATCATGTCGCCGATGCCCGCCCGAGGCTTGCCGGGGCCCTGCCCTGTACTTAGTTACCGCTGGAATTCAGTGCTTCGGTCAGTGCGGCTTCCACCTCACTGGCGCTCACACGCAGCGGTTTGTCGGCATCACGGCGACGCTTGCGCTCGCTGTGGTAGGCCAGACCGGTACCGGCCGGGATCAGACGACCCACGACCACGTTCTCTTTCAGGCCGCGCAGGTAGTCACGCTTGCCGGTTACCGCCGCCTCGGTCAGTACACGGGTGGTTTCCTGGAAGGAAGCCGCCGAGATGAACGATTCGGTGGACAGCGAAGCCTTGGTGATACCCAGCAAAACACGGGTGAACTTGGAGATGAACTTGTCTTCGCCGGCGAGACGCTCGTTCTCTACCAGGACCTGAGTCAGTTCCATCTGGTCGCCCTTGATGAAGCTGGAATCGCCCGACTCGGAGATCTCGACCTTGCGCAGCATCTGACGCAGGATGGTCTCGATATGCTTGTCGTTGATCTTCACGCCTTGCAGACGGTAAACGTCTTGGATCTCGTTGACGATGTACTTCGCCAGCGCGCTCACACCCAGCAGACGCAGGATGTCGTGCGGATCGCTCGGACCGTCGGAGATAACTTCGCCGCGGTTGACCTGTTCGCCTTCGAAGACGTTCAGATGGCGCCACTTCGGAATCAGCTCTTCATACGGATCGCTACCGTCGGTCGGAGTGATGACCAGGCGACGCTTGCCCTTGGTCTCTTTACCGAACGCGATGGTGCCGCTGACTTCAGCCAGGATCGAGGCTTCTTTCGGACGGCGCGCTTCGAACAAGTCGGCAACGCGTGGCAGACCACCGGTGATGTCACGGGTCTTCGACGTTTCTTGCGGGATACGCGCGATAACGTCACCGACGCCGATCTGGGCACCGTCAGCCACGCCGACCAGGGCGTTGGCCGGCAGGAAGTACTGGGCAGGTACGTCGGTACCTGGCAGGTACAGGTCCTTGCCATTGGCGTCGACCATCTTGATTGCCGGACGGATTTCCTTGCCTGCGGCAGGGCGATCCTTGACGTCCAGAACTTCAATGTTGGTCAAACCGGTCAGTTCGTCGGTCTGACGCTTGATGGTGATGTTTTCTTCCATGCCCACGAAGGTCACGGTACCTTTCAGCTCGGTAACGATCGGGTGGGTGTGCGGGTCCCACTTGGCGACGATGGCGCCAGCTTCGACCTTGTCACCTTCCTTGACCGAAATCACGGCACCGTAAGGCAGCTTGTAACGCTCACGCTCACGACCGAACTCGTCGGCAATCGCCAGCTCGCCGGAACGCGATACGGCAACCAGGTTACCGTCGGCACGCTCAACCTGTTTCAGGTTGTGCAGGCGCACCATACCGCCGTTCTTCACCTGGACGCTGTCAGCAGCCGAAGTACGGCTTGCAGCACCACCGATGTGGAACGTACGCATGGTCAGCTGGGTACCCGGCTCACCGATCGACTGCGCAGCGATAACGCCGACAGCTTCACCGATGTTCACCTGGTGACCACGAGCCAGGTCACGACCGTAGCACTTGGCGCAGATGCCGTAGCGGGTTTCGCAGCTGATCGGCGAACGCACGACGACTTCGTCGATGCTGTTCAGCTCGATGAACTCGACCCACTGCTCGTCGACCAGGGTACCGGCCGGAACGATGACGTCCTCGGTGCCTGGCTTGAATACGTCACGGGCGATGACACGACCCAGTACGCGCTCACCCAGCGGCTCGACAACGTCGCCGCCTTCGATGTGCGGGGTCATCAGCAGGCCCTGGTCGGTGCCGCAGTCGATCTCGGTCACGACCAGGTCCTGGGCAACGTCTACCAGACGGCGAGTCAGGTAACCGGAGTTCGCGGTTTTCAACGCGGTATCCGCCAGACCTTTACGAGCACCGTGAGTCGAGATGAAGTACTGCAGTACGCTCAGACCTTCACGGAAGTTCGCGGTGATCGGCGTCTCGATGATCGAGCCGTCCGGCTTGGCCATCAGGCCACGCATACCGGCCAGCTGACGGATCTGAGCGGCGGAACCACGCGCACCGGAGTCGGCCATCATGTACATCGAGTTGAAGGACTCTTGCTCGACTTCCTTGCCCTCGCGGTCGACGACCTTCTCTTTCGAGAGGTTGGCCATCATCGCCTTGGACACTTCGTCGTTCGCCTTGGACCACAAGTCGATGACCTTGTTGTACTTCTCGCCCTGGGTGACCAGGCCGGAGGCGTACTGGCTCTCGATTTCCTTCACTTCGTCGGTAGCGGTACCGATGATGCGGGCTTTCTCGTCCGGGATAACGAAGTCGTTAACGCCGATCGAAACGCCGGAAATGGTCGAGTAGGCAAAACCGGTGTACATCAGCTGGTCAGCGAAGATCACGGTCTCTTTCAGACCCACCACGCGGTAGCACTGGTTGATCAGCTTGGAGATCGCCTTCTTCTTCATCGACTGGTTGACGACGTCGAACGGCAGGCCGGCCGGTACTACCTGGAACAGCAGCGCACGGCCGACAGTGGTGTCGACGATACGGGTGTTCTTGGTGATGCTGCCATCACGGTCTTTCACGGTTTCGTTGATACGAACCTTGATTTTCGCGTGCAGGGCGGCTTCGCCGGCGCGGAAAACGCGGTCGACTTCCTGCAGGTCGGCGAATACGCGACCTTCGCCCTTGGCATTGATGGCTTCACGGGTCATGTAGTACAGACCCAGTACCACGTCCTGCGACGGAACGATGATTGGCTCACCGTTGGCTGGGGACAGGATGTTGTTGGTCGACATCATCAGCGCGCGCGCTTCGAGCTGGGCTTCCAGGGTCAGCGGCACGTGAACGGCCATCTGGTCACCGTCGAAGTCGGCGTTGTACGCGGCGCAGACCAGCGGGTGCAGCTGGATAGCCTTACCTTCGATCAGTACCGGTTCAAAGGCCTGGATACCCAGACGGTGCAGGGTCGGCGCACGGTTGAGCAGTACGGGGTGTTCGCGGATCACCTCGGCGAGAACGTCCCACACCTCCGGCAGCTCGCGCTCGACCATCTTCTTGGCAGCCTTGATGGTGGTCGCCAGACCACGCATTTCCAGCTTGCCGAAAATGAACGGCTTGAACAGCTCGAGGGCCATCTTCTTCGGCAGACCGCACTGGTGCAGACGCAGGGTCGGGCCTACGGTAATTACCGAACGACCGGAGTAGTCCACGCGCTTACCGAGCAAGTTCTGACGGAAGCGACCTTGCTTACCTTTGATCATGTCGGCCAGGGACTTCAGCGGACGCTTGTTCGAGCCAGTGATGGCGCGACCGCGACGGCCGTTGTCGAGCAGGGCGTCGACCGCTTCCTGCAGCATGCGCTTTTCGTTGCGCACGATGATGTCCGGCGCCGACAGATCGAGCAGGCGCTTCAGACGGTTGTTACGGTTGATCACCCGACGATACAGGTCGTTCAGGTCGGAGGTCGCGAAGCGGCCGCCATCCAGCGGAACCAGCGGACGCAGGTCCGGCGGCAGTACTGGCAGGACGGTCAGGACCATCCACTCAGGCAGGTTGCCCGACCCCTGGAAAGCTTCCATCAGCTTCAGGCGCTTGGACAGCTTCTTGATCTTGGTTTCCGAGTTGGTCTGCGGAATTTCTTCGCGCAGGCGGCCGATCTCGTGCTCCAGGTCGATAGCGTGCAGCAGCTCGCGGACAGCCTCGGCACCCATGCGGGCGTCAAAGTCGTCACCGAACTCTTCCAGCGCTTCGAAGTACTGCTCGTCGTTCAGCAGCTGGCCCTTCTCGAGGGTGGTCATGCCCGGATCGATCACCACGTAGCTCTCGAAGTAGAGCACGCGCTCGATGTCACGCAGGGTCATGTCCATCAGCAGGCCGATACGGGACGGCAGCGACTTCAGGAACCAGATGTGGGCAACCGGCGAGGCCAGTTCGATGTGCGCCATGCGCTCACGACGAACCTTGGCCAGGGCAACTTCAACGCCGCACTTCTCGCAGATCACGCCGCGGTGCTTGAGGCGCTTGTACTTGCCGCACAGGCACTCGTAGTCCTTGACTGGGCCAAAGATCTTGGCGCAGAACAGGCCGTCACGCTCAGGCTTGAACGTACGGTAGTTGATGGTTTCCGGCTTCTTGACTTCACCGAACGACCACGAACGGATCATTTCAGGCGACGCCAGACCGATGCGGATGGCGTCGAACTCTTCGACTTGACCCTGGTTTTTCAGCAAATTCAGTAGGTCTTTCAAGGCCTTTCCTCCTGGCGGAGCAGGGAGCGGGCATTACCTGCCCACTCCCCTCGCGTCACGTGTTATTCGGTTTCCAGATCGATATCGATACCGAGGGAACGGATCTCTTTGATCAACACGTTGAAGGACTCGGGCATGCCCGGCTCCATACGGTGATCGCCATCCACGATGTTCTTGTACATCTTGGTACGGCCGTTCACGTCGTCCGACTTCACTGTGAGCATTTCTTGCAGGGTGTATGCCGCGCCATATGCCTCCAGCGCCCACACTTCCATCTCCCCGAAACGCTGACCACCGAACTGCGCCTTACCACCCAGCGGCTGCTGGGTAACCAGGCTGTACGAACCAGTGGAACGCGCGTGCATCTTGTCGTCCACCAAGTGGTTCAGCTTGAGCATGTACATGTAACCAACGGTCACCGGACGCTCGAACTTGTTGCCGGTACGGCCATCGAACAGCACCATCTGGCCGCTCTCTGGCAGATCAGCCAGTTTCAGCATGGCCTTGATCTCACGCTCCTTGGCACCGTCGAAGACTGGAGTGGCCATTGGCACGCCTTTCTTCAGGTTGTTCGCCAGGGCGATGATCTCTTCGTCGGTGAACTCTTCCAGGTTCTCCTGACGACCACCGATCTCGTTGTAGATCTCGGTGAGGAAGGTGCGCAGTTCAGCGGCTTTGCGCTGCTCTTCGATCATGCGGTCGATCTTCTCGCCCAGACCCTTGGCCGCGAGGCCCAGGTGGGTTTCAAGGATCTGACCGACGTTCATACGCGAAGGTACGCCCAGCGGGTTCAGTACGACGTCGACCGGAGTACCGTTGGCGTCGTGCGGCATGTCTTCGACCGGCATGATTACCGAGACGACACCCTTGTTACCGTGACGACCGGCCATCTTGTCACCCGGCTGGATGCGACGGCGAATTGCCAGGTAGACCTTGACGATCTTCAGTACGCCCGGAGCCAGGTCATCGCCCTGCTGCAGCTTGCGCTTCTTGTCTTCGAACTTGTCGTCCAGCAGGCGACGGCGATCGACGATGTACTGCTGAGCCTTTTCCAGCTGCTCGTTCAGTGCATCTTCGGCCATGCGCAGTTTGAACCACTGGCCGTGCTCCAGACCGTTCAGCACGTCGTCGCTGATCACGGTGCCTTTCTTCAGGCCCGCGCCACCGTCGACCACCTGGCCGTTCAGAGCCGAACGCAGACGCTCGAAGGTCGCGCCTTCGACGATGCGGAACTCTTCGTTGAGGTCCTTGCGGATCTCGTCCAGCTGCATCTTCTCGATGGCCAGGGCGCGACTGTCGCGCTCGACGCCATCACGGGTGAAGACCTGTACGTCGATGACGGTACCCTTGGTGCCGGTCGGCACACGCAGGGAGGTGTCTTTGACGTCGCTGGCCTTCTCACCGAAGATCGCACGCAGCAGTTTTTCTTCCGGAGTCAGCTGGGTCTCGCCTTTCGGAGTGACCTTGCCGACCAGGATGTCGCCAGCGCCGACTTCGGCACCCACGTAGACGATACCGGCTTCGTCCAGCTTGTTCAGCGCAGCTTCACCGACGTTCGGGATGTCCGCGGTGATTTCCTCTGGGCCAAGCTTGGTGTCACGGGCCACACAGGTCAGTTCCTGGATGTGGATCGTGGTGAAGCGGTCTTCCTGAACCACACGCTCGGACAGGCAGATGGAGTCTTCGAAGTTGAAGCCGTTCCACGCCATGAACGCGATGCGCATGTTCTGACCCAGTGCCAGTTCACCCATGTCGGTGGACGGGCCGTCGGCCATGATGTCGCCACGCGCAACCTTGTCACCCTTGCTCACCAGCGGACGCTGGTTGATGCAGGTGTTCTGGTTGGAGCGGGTGTATTTGGTCAGGTTGTAGATATCCACACCTGCTTCACCGGTCTCGACTTCGTCGTCGGCAACGCGCACGACGATACGGCTGGCGTCGACCGAGTCGATCACACCACCGCGACGAGCAACCACGCAGACACCGGAGTCACGGGCAACGTTGCGCTCCATGCCGGTACCTACCAGCGGCTTGTCGGCGCGCAGGGTCGGTACAGCCTGACGCTGCATGTTGGAACCCATCAATGCACGGTTGGCGTCGTCGTGCTCGAGGAACGGAATCAGCGACGCGGCAACCGACACTACCTGCTTCGGCGAAACGTCCATCAGGGTGACGTCTTCCGGCGCCTTGACGGTGAATTCGTTCAGGTGACGAACAGCTACCAGCTCATCGATCAACTGCTTCTTGTCGTTCATCGCGGCCGAAGCCTGGGCGATCACGTGATCGGCTTCTTCGATGGCGGACAGGAACACGATGTCGTCGCTGACCACGCCTTCCTTCACCACGCGGTACGGGCTTTCCAGGAAGCCGTACTGGTTGGTGCGGGCATAGGCCGCCAGGGAGTTGATCAGACCGATGTTCGGACCTTCAGGGGTCTCGATCGGGCACACGCGGCCGTAGTGAGTCGGGTGTACGTCACGGACTTCGAAGCCAGCACGCTCACGGGTCAGACCACCAGGGCCGAGTGCGGAAACGCGGCGCTTGTGGGTGATCTCGGAAAGCGGGTTGTTCTGGTCCATGAACTGCGAGAGCTGGCTGGAACCGAAGAACTCTTTCACCGCCGCCGCAACCGGCTTGGCATTGATCAGGTCCTGCGGCATCAGGCCTTCGCTTTCAGCCATCGACAGACGCTCTTTGACCGCGCGCTCAACACGCACCAGGCCAACGCGGAACTGGTTCTCGGCCATCTCGCCGACGCAACGGACGCGACGGTTACCCAGGTGGTCGATGTCGTCGACGATGCCTTTGCCGTTACGGATATCGACCAGGGTCTTGAGGACCTCGACGATGTCTTCCTTGCTCAGCACGCCCGAACCTTCGATCTCGGTGCGACCGATACGACGGTTGAACTTCATGCGGCCAACGGCGGACAGGTCGTAACGCTCGGCGCTGAAGAACAGGTTGTTGAACAGGGTCTCGGCGGCGTCCTTGGTTGGTGGCTCGCCTGGACGCATCATGCGGTAGATCTCGACCAGCGCTTCCAGTTGGTTGCTGGTGGTGTCGATCTTCAGGGTGTCGGAGATGAACGGACCGCAGTCGATGTCGTTGGTGTACAGCGTCTCGACGCGAACGACCTGGGCCTTGGCGATCTTCACCAGCAGGTCGGTGGTCAGCTCGGTGTTGCACTCGGCAATGATCTCGCCGGTAGCCGGATGCACGATCGCCTTGGCGGTGGTGCGACCCAGTACGTACTCCAGCGGAACGTCCAGCTCTTTCACGCCAGCTTTTTCCAGCTGGTTGATGTGGCGCGCGGTAATACGGCGGCCTTGCTCGACGATGACCTTGCCGCTGTCGTCATGGATATCCATGACCGCAACTTCACCCCGCAGACGCTGAGGCACCAGCTCCAGGCTGAGCTTCTCGCCGGAAAGGTGGAATACGTTGGTGGTGTAGAAGGTGTTCAGAACCTCTTCGGTGCTGTAACCCAGGGCACGCAGCAGTACCGAGGCCGGCAGTTTGCGGCGACGGTCGATACGTACGAACACGCAGTCTTTCGGGTCGAACTCGAAGTCCAGCCACGAACCGCGGTAAGGGATGATGCGCGCGGAGTACAGCAGCTTACCGGAGCTGTGCGTCTTGCCACGGTCGTGGTCGAAGAACACACCAGGCGAACGGTGCAGCTGGGATACGATCACACGCTCGGTACCGTTGATAACGAAGGTACCGTTTTCAGTCATCAGGGGGATTTCACCCATGTAGACTTCTTGCTCTTTGATGTCCTTGATCGCTTTATTCGACGATTCCTTGTCGAAGATGATCAGGCGCACCTTCACCCGCAGCGGGACCGCGAAGGTCACACCGCGCAGGACACATTCCTTCACATCGAAAGCCGGCTCGCCCAGGCGATAGCCGACGTACTCCAGGGCAGCATTGCCGGAGTAGCTGATGATCGGGAATACCGATTTGAAGGCCGCATGCAGACCGACGTCGCGGAACTGATCCTTGGATGCTCCCGCCTGCAGGAATTCGCGATACGAATCCAGCTGGATGGCCAGGAGGTACGGCACATCCATGACGTCCGGCAACTTGCTAAAGTCCTTGCGGATACGTTTTTTCTCAGTGTATGAGTAAGCCATCAGCATTCCCCAGCTTGGTCACCTGCTTGTTTGGCATCTCCCGGCGGGAGCAGCCAGAAAATCGTGCAAACCCTTTGGTTTGCGCCACCCTCTTGGGTGTCTTGCAGCTCGTTATCGGGGCCGACCTGATCGGCCACCAATAACGGAAAAAGGCCGGTGGCATAAGCCACCAGCCATCAGCCCTTCGCTTGACGCTCGGGCTGGCATCGCAAAGTCGAAATTACTTCAGCTCGACTTTAGCGCCTGCTTCTTCCAGCTTCTTCTTAGCGTCTTCAGCGGCTTCTTTCGAAACGCCTTCAGCTACAACCTGAGGAGCGCCATCGACTTTCTCTTTGGCTTCTTTCAGGCCCAGACCAGTCAGCTCGCGAACGGCCTTGATCACGTTTACTTTCTTGTCGCCGGCTTCAACCAGAACAACGTTGAACTCGGTTTGCTCTTCAACAACGGCAGCGGCAGCAGCTGGGCCGGCAGCGGCAACAGCAGCGGTAACGCCGAAGGTTTCTTCCATTGCTTTGATCAGCTCAACAACTTCCAGAACGGTTTTCTGGCCGATTGCTTCGATGATTTGCTCGTTAGTCAGAGACATGACTTAAATCCTGTATTGGGGTGACAGCCTACGCAGCTATCAAATTAAACGTATGATTTGAAAGAGTTTCCGGTGCCTTAGGCAGCGGTGGCTTCTTTCTGGTCGCGAATGGCTGCCAGGGTACGGGCCAGCTTGCTGGTAGCGCCTTGGATCACGCTCATCAGCTTCGCGATGGCTTCGTCGCGGGTCGGCAGGGTAGCCAACACGTCGATCTGGTTCGCTGCAATGAACTTACCGTCAAACGCAGCTGCCTTGATCTCGAACTTGTCCTGACCCTTGGCGAACTCTTTGAACAGACGAGCAGCGGCGCCCGGGTGTTCGTTGGAGAAAGCGATCAGGGTCGGGCCAGTGAAGGCGTCGTTGAGGACACTGAATTCAGTGTCGGCAACAGCGCGCTTGAGCAGGGTGTTACGTACGACACGTACGTATACGCCAGCTTCACGAGCCTCTTTACGGAGTCCGGTCATTGCGCCTACAGTCACACCACGGGCATCAGCCACGACAGCGGACAGAGCGACTTTGGCAGCCTCGTTGACTTCAGCGACGATGGCCTTCTTGTCTTCGAGTTTAATTGCCACGGGTAAAACTCCTGCTTGTTACCGTTTCATCTGGCCGAAGCCGGATGTCGTTTTGGTGTCTGATTCGGTAAGGAACCGGGAGCACCATCTGCGTAGGCTGGTTGTTTAAGGCTTGCGCCGCCTACGGTCTTGGATAGCCCCCGCCAGGCAGGGACCCCAATTTTTGCTGCCGGCGAGCTTACACCCGCCGGCATGGTCTTACACGTCCAGCGAGCTCTGATCGATGATCAGACCTGGGCCCATGGTGGTGCTCAGGGTAACGCGCTTGACGTAGATACCTTTCGAGGAAGCCGGCTTGATACGCTTCAGATCAGCGATCAGGGCTTCAACGTTTTCCTTCAGCTTGCCAGCTTCAAAGCCGATCTTGCCAACGGAGGTGTGGATGATACCGTTCTTGTCGGTACGGTAGCGAACCTGACCAGCCTTGGCGTTTTTCACGGCAGTGGCTACGTCTGGGGTAACGGTACCGACTTTCGGGTTAGGCATCAGGCCGCGAGGACCCAGAACCTGACCCAGCTGACCTACAACACGCATGGCATCAGGCGATGCGATGACGACGTCATAGTTCAGGTCGCCGCCTTTCATTTCGGCAGCCAGATCGTCCATACCTACGCGGTCAGCGCCGGCAGCCAGAGCGGCTTCAGCAGCCGGGCCCTGGGTGAAGACGGCAACACGTACGGTCTTGCCAGTGCCGTGCGGCAGCACGGTAGCGCTACGTACGACCTGGTCGGATTTACGCGGGTCAACACCGAGGTTGACGGCGATGTCGTAGGACTCGACGAACTTGGCAGCAGGCAGCGAGGCCAGCAGAGTTGCCGCTTCTTCGAAGTTGTAGGCCTTGCCTGCTTCGATTTTCTCGGCGATTGCCTTTTGGCGCTTGGTCAGCTTAGCCATTACACACCCTCCACGTTCAGGCCCATGCTGCGGGCAGAGCCAGCGATGGTGCGTACAGCAGCGTCCAGGTCAGCGGCAGTCAGGTCAGCCTGTTTGGCTTTCGCGATGTCTTCCAGCTGAGCGCGGGTAACGGTACCGACTTTAACGGTGTTCGGACGAGCCGAACCACTGGTCAGGCCAGCAGCTTTCTTCAGCAGAACCGAGGCAGGGGTGCTCTTGGTTTCGAAGGTGAAGCTACGGTCACTGTAGACAGTGATGATCACTGGAGTCGGCAGACCTGGCTCTTGACCCTGAGTACGGGCGTTGAAGGCCTTGCAGAATTCCATGATGTTAACACCGTGTTGACCCAGTGCTGGACCAACGGGTGGGCTTGGGTTGGCCTGGCCGGCCTTTACTTGCAGCTTGATGTAAGCCTGAATCTTCTTAGCCATGAGCTACTCCAAAATCGGGTACAAACGCCAGATGGCTCCCCGGATGACTTGCGTTTTATCCCAGTGACGACAAAACCCCGCAGCACATAGGGCTGCGGGGTATGGGATGCTTCGTCCTGCTAGACCTTCTCGACCTGGCCGAACTCGAGCTCCACCGGAGTAGAGCGACCGAAAATGAGCACTGCAACCTGCAGGCGGCTCTTTTCGTAGTTAACCTCTTCGACGGTGCCGTTGAAGTCAGCAAACGGACCATCAACGACTCGAACCACTTCACCCGGCTCGAACAACGTCTTCGGCTTCGGCTTGTCACTACCATCGGCAACGCGACGGAGGATGGCCTCGGCCTCTTTATCAGTGATCGGCGCAGGCTTGTCTGCGGTACCACCAATGAAACCCATGACTCGAGGGGTATCCTTGACAAGGTGCCAAGTCCCTTCGTTCATTTCCATCTGGACCAATACATAGCCAGGGAAGAATTTGCGCTCGCTCTTGCGCTTCTGGCCGTTGCGCATTTCAACGACTTCTTCGGTCGGGACCAGGATCTCGCCGAATTCGTCTTCCATGCCAGCCAGCTTGACGCGCTCGATCAGGGAGCGCATCACATGCTTCTCGTAACCCGAGTAAGCATGCACTACGTACCAACGCTTAGCCACGGGACACCCTTAGCCAACAATCAAGGAGACCGCCCAGCCGAGCAGGGAGTCGAGACCCCACAGCAGCAGCGCCATAACCAGAACAACAGCCACGACAATCAGCGTGGTCTGAGTGGTTTCTTGGCGGGTCGGCCACACGACTTTACGGATCTCGGTCCGCGCTTCCTTCGCCAGCGTGAAGAACGACTTACCCTTCGCAGTCTGCAAGGCAACGAAGCCAGCAACCGCAGCCAGGGCGAGAAGTGCAAGAACGCGGTACAGGATCGGCGACGCGGAGTAATACTGATTACCCACAACGGCGACAACCACCAAAGCCACTACAGCCAGCCACTTGAACAAGTCGAAACGCGATTCTTGGGCTTCAGTTTTGGGAGTCATCGGGGAGGATCCTGTAAGAAGAAAGCCAATCACACCGAGGTGAATGGCAGGTCAGGAGGGAATCGAACCCCCAACCTACGGTTTTGGAGACCGTCGCTCTGCCAATTGAGCTACTGACCTGTAACGCTGTATCAGGCCGGCCATTATACCGACCTGATCAAGTAAATCAACTACTTATTCGATAATTTTTGCTACGACACCAGCGCCGACGGTACGACCGCCTTCACGGATGGCGAAACGCAGACCGTCTTCCATTGCGATGGTCTTGATCAGGGTGACAGTCATCTGGATGTTGTC
>NZ_FOEQ01000031.1 GCF_900110655.1 Pseudomonas soli | reverse complement strand
GATTGGCGCGCTGGTTCAGCTCGCCATGGCTCAGGCTCACCTCGCCCTGCACCACGGCCAGCGCCTCGGGCGCCTGGGCCTCGACCAGCGCATGCACGGTGTGCCCTTGCGGATAATTGACGGTAGTGGCGTTGAAGCCCTCCACCACCTGGCGCAAAGCCTCGTCATCCAGCATCGGCAGATGATCGAGTCCCTGGCCCGGCGCCCGTTCCAGCGCCTGCAACAGTTGGCCTAGCGTATTGACCATCCACGTGCCGACCTGCGCCGCAGGCAACCCCTCGGCGGCCAGCACGCTAAGCGAGAAACCCTCGCCCAAGTCATCGACGCTCAGGGTCAACGGGTAGTTGCTGCGCTCCTCGCCGCCCAGCAGGCGCACACCCTGCCAGATACCTTCACCGTCCCGGGCCGCCTCGGCGCTATGCCGGTAGTTGAGCAAGGCACTGAACAACGGCGCCGAAGCCGCCACGCCGCTGCAACGCTGGGCCAGTGCCAAGGGCGCATGCTCGTGACCGAGCAGGGCCGACAAGCGCTGATGAGTGACGCGCACGGCCTGCTCCACCGGCAGCGCGGTGTCCACCCGCAGTGGCAAGGTGTTGATGAACATGCCCAGGGCGCGGTCGGCGCCTTCGCCGGCTTGCAGGCGGCCCATCAATACGGTGCCGAACACCACATCGCGACGCCCTGCCAGCACGCCCACCACCCGGGCCCAGGCCAGGTGCACCAGGCTCGCGACGCTGACGCCACGCTGCCGGGCCAGCTCGCGCAGGCCTTGGGCCAGGGCGTCAGGCAGCCTCAGGGCAGCATGCTCGACCCGCCCGCCATCGCCCTGCACATCGGCCAGGCCAAAGGGCAGGGTCGGTTCTTCGACATCCCCCAACTGGGCGCGGAAGAACGCCTCATGGCTGGCCTGATCGTCGCCCAGGCAGACCTGGGCGAGATAATTGCGATACGGCACCGCGGCAGGCAGCGTGGCGCCACGCCCGTCCAGCAGCACCTGCATCTCCTCGCCGACCACGGCCATGGCGGCGTGGTCGAGGGTCAGGTGGTGGAACTGCAGCAGCGCCACCCACTCGCCCTGGCGCGGATCCTCGGCATAGACCAGCCGCAGCAAGGGCGCCCGAGTCAGGTCCAGACGCTGCTGGCGGGCATCGAAACGCGCCAGCAACTGCTCGATCACGGACGCCTCACCCAGGCCGGTGACTTTGCTGAGCGCCAGGTCGGCCTGGCGCCAGACCACCTGCACCGGCTCCGCCAGGCCTTCCCAGACCACCGAAGTGCGCAGGATATCGTGGCGGTCGATGACCTGTTGCAAGGCCGCTGCCCAGTTAAGCAGGCGCTCGAGGCTGTCAAAGGCAAGGCGCGACTGCAACAGGTACGGATCGCCCTGCTCCGCGCTCAGGTGGTGATAGAGGATGCCTTCCTGCAACGGCGCCAGCGGGTAGATTTCCTGCACGTTGGCGGCGCCGCCCGGCACGCTGGCGACGATGCGGTCGATGCTGGCTTGGTCGAGATCAATCAGGCTGAGCATCTCTGGCGTGATCCGGGTCGCATCGTGGGGGACACGGTTGGCCGGCACCTTGACTTCACGCCCCGAACCTACTGCCGCCGCCAGCGCGGCCAGGGTCGGCTGGGCGAACAGCACTCGCACGTCGGCAGCCAGGCCGGCCTTGCGCATGCGCTCGACCAGGCTCACCGCCAGTAGCGAGTGGCCGCCCAGTTCGAAGAAGTGATCGTGGCGACCGACCTGCTCGACCTTGAGCACTTCGGCCCAGATCGCGGCCAGTGCCGTCTCCACCTCGCCCTGCGGCGCCTCGAAGGCGCGGCTGACCACGGCCTCGCTGCCTGGCTGCGGCAACGCACGGCGGTCGAGCTTGCCGTTGGCGGTCAATGGCAAAGCTTCAAGTCGCACATAAGCCGATGGCAGCATGTAGTCCGGCAGCACGCCTTGCAGGCGCTCGTGCAGTTCGCCGATGGCCGGGATCTCGCCGGTGAAGTACGCCACCAGGCGTTTGTCTCCCGGCGCGTCTTCGCGCACGATCACCGCCGCGTCGCGCACGCCCGGGCATTCGCCCAGGCGCGCCTCGATTTCGCCCAGTTCGATGCGGAAACCGCGCAGCTTGATCTG
>NZ_FOEQ01000017.1 GCF_900110655.1 Pseudomonas soli | reverse complement strand
ATACTCACAAGCACCCACACGAATTGCTTGATTCAATTTGTTAAAGAGCGTTTGGCTAAGAGCGTTTCGTCTCAGCCGAGGCGCGCATTCTACGCTTTCCTCATTGGCTGTCAAGCGTTTATTTTGAAGTATTTTGCGAGAAACCCGTTCAACTTCAAACACTTGACTCGCTGCGATCTCTCGTAGCGGGAGGCGAATCATACAGCGTTACAACCTGCTGTCAACTGCCTTTTTCACCGCTGCCGATCTGGCGATCGAAGCACCTCCGCAACCCTCTTGATCGATCAACTCATTGATATTCAAGGAATTTTTCGTTCCGATGTCGCTGGAAGTGGGGCGCATTATAAGAGGATCTGAAACCCCGTCAACCTTTATTTCAGTTATATAAAGCAAAACCTCAAAACTAAGCGGGGCGGCCTCTCGGCCGCCCCGCTTTCATCCCTGCGCCTTACAAGCTAGGGAAGGCAAACTGCGACGCCTCATGGCTGGCCCGCTGCGGCCAACGCTGGGTGATCGCCTTGCGACGGGTATAGAAACGCACACCGTCCGGACCATAGGCATGCAGATCACCAAACAGCGAACGCTTCCAGCCACCGAAGCTGTGATACGCCACCGGCACCGGCAGCGGCACGTTGACGCCGACCATGCCCACTTCGATCTCATCGCAGAACAGCCGCGCCGCCTCACCGTCACGGGTGAAGATGCAGGTACCGTTGCCGTACTCATGCTCGTTGATCAACTGCATGGCTTGCTCCAGGCTGTTCACCCGCACCACGCACAGCACCGGCCCGAAAATCTCTTCCTTATAGATACGCATTTCGGGGGTTACCTTGTCGAACAAGGTGCCACCGACGAAATAGCCATCTTCGTTACCGGCCACACGGAAACCGCGCCCATCGACCACCAGCTTGGCGCCAGCGGCGACGCCGTCGTCAATGTAACCCACAACCTTGTCACGGGCGGCCGCGGTCACCAGCGGGCCCATGTCGAGGCCGCAGGACGTACCGGCACCGATCTTCAGCGCCTTGATCTGCGGCTCCAGCTTGGCGATCAGCGCATCGGCCACCTGGTCGCCGACACACACCGCCACCGAAATGGCCATGCAGCGCTCGCCGCAAGAACCATAGGCAGCGCCCATCAGCGCGCTGACCGCGTTATCCAGATCGGCGTCGGGCATCAGCACCGCATGGTTCTTCGCACCGCCCAAGGCCTGCACGCGCTTGCCGCGCTTGGTGCCTTCGGCATAGATGTATTCAGCGATCGGGGTCGAGCCGACAAAGCTCAGGGCCTTGACCTCTGGCGCCTCGATCAGTGCGTCGACCGCTTCCTTGTCGCCGTGCACCACGTTGAGGATGCCCTTCGGCAGGCCGGCTTCCAGCAGCAGCTGGGCGATGTACAGGGTCGAGCTCGGGTCACGCTCGGACGGTTTGAGAATGAATGCGTTGCCGCAGGCGATGGCCAGCGGGTACATCCACAGCGGCACCATGGCCGGGAAGTTGAACGGCGTGATACCGGCGACGATGCCCAGCGGCTGGAAATCGGACCAGGCGTCGATGTTCGGGCCGACGTTGCGGCTGTACTCGCCCTTGAGCAGCTCCGGGGCGGCGCAGGCGAACTCGACGTTCTCGATGCCACGCTTGAGCTCGCCCGCAGCGTCCTCCACGGTCTTGCCGTGTTCCTCGCTGATCATCTGCGAGATTTTCGCTTCGTTCTGCTCAAGCAGCTGCTTGAAGCGGAACATCACCTGGGCGCGCTTGGCCGGTGGGGTATTGCGCCAGGCCGGGAAGGCGGCCTTGGCCGAATCGATGGCCTGCTGGATAGTGGCGCGGCTGGCCAGCTCGACCTTGCGCACGGCCTGGCCGGTCGACGGGTTGAAGACATCGGCGGTGCGCTCGCCCTTGCTGACCAGTTCGCCGTGGATCAGGTGCTGAACAATGCTCATGCATAACTCCAGATAAAGAAGGTAGAGACAGGCGCGTGCCACTCACGCGCCCGACGTCAGAATCGGAAAATCAGTCGACCTTGTTCAGGGCTTCGCCCACGGCGTCGAACAGACGATCCAGCTCTTGAGGCTGGGTGTTGAAGGTCGGCCCGAACTGCAGGGTGTCGCCACCGAAGCGTACATAGAAGCCGGCTTGCCACAGCTTCATGGCCGCCTCGTACGGACGAACGATGGCATCGCCATCGCGCGCGGCAATCTGGATCGCGCCGGCCAGGCCGTAGTTGCGGATATCGACGACGTTCTTGGTGCCTTTGACGCCATGCAGCAGCTTTTCGAAGTGCGGCGCCAGCTCGGCTGCGGACTGCACCAGGTTTTCCTTCTGCAGCAGGTCCAGCGCGGCGATGCCGGCGGCGCAGGCGACCGGGTGCGCCGAGTAGGTGTAGCCGTGGGGGAATTCCACCGCGTACTCAGGGGTCGGCTGGTTCATGAAGGTCTGGTAGATCTCGCCGGTGGCGATCACCGCGCCCATCGGGATGGCGCCGTTGGTGACCTGCTTGGCGATGCACATCAGGTCCGGGGTCACGCCGAAGGCTTCGGCACCGGTCATGGCGCCCATGCGGCCGAAGCCGGTGATCACTTCATCGAAGATCAGCAGGATGTTGTGCTGGCTGCAGATCTCGCGCAGGCGCTTGAGGTAGCCCTTCGGCGGCGGCAGCACACCGGCGGAACCAGCCAGCGGTTCGACAATGACCGCGGCGATGTTCGAGGCGTCATGCAGCTCGATCAGCTTGAGCATCTCGTCGGCCAGGGCGATACCGCCCTCTTCCGGCATGCCCTTGCTGAACACGTTGCCCGGCAGCACGGTGTGGGGCAGATGGTCGACGTCCAGCAACTGACCGAACAGCTTGCGGTTACCGTTGACGCCACCCAGGCTGGTGCCGGCGATGTTCACCCCGTGATAGCCACGGGCACGGCCGATGATCTTGGTCTTGGTGGCCTGGCCTTTCAGGCGCCAGTAGGCACGCACCATTTTCAGCGCGGTGTCGGCGCACTCGGAGCCGGAGTTGGTGAAGAACACGTGGTTCAGGTCGCCCGGCACCAGGTTGGCGATCTTCTCAGCCAGCTGGAACGACAACGGGTGGCCGAACTGGAAGGCCGGCGAGTAGTCGAGGGTGGCGACCTGACGGGCCACCGCTTCGCTGATCTCTTTGCGAGTATGCCCGGCGCCGCAGGTCCACAGGCCCGACAAGGCGTCGAACACCTTGCGGCCCTTGTCGTCGACCAGGTAGTTGCCTTCGGCCGCCACGATCAGCCGCGGGTCGCGCTGGAAGTTGCGGTTGGCGGTGTACGGCATCCAGTGGGCATCCAGCTTGAGCTGGCTGGCCAGACCGGCTTGAGCGGATTCGGGCATGTTCATCGGGCGGTTCCTCGAAAGACGATTAGGCAACGATGGGTGTTGTTGCAGCTAAGTTGTCACGGCGATAAAGTTCGAAAAACCCAGCTTTTCTAACCTTCAGTCAGCGGATAACTAAACTAATGAGCCGACGTCCCGATCCCCTCGCGCAGGTCAGCGATTTCGACATTCGCCTATTGAAGATCTACCGCAGTGTGGTCGAGTGCGGCGGCTTTTCAGCGGCGGAAAACGTCCTGGGCATCGGCCGTTCGGCCATCAGCCAGCAGATGAATGACCTTGAACAGCGCTTGGGCCTGCGCCTGTGTCAACGTGGCCGGGCAGGTTTTTCGCTGACCGAGGAAGGTCGCGAGGTCTACCACTCGGCGCTGCAACTCCTCAGCGCCCTGGAGACGTTCCGCACCGAGGTCAATGGCCTGCACCAGCACCTGCGCGGCGAGCTGAACATTGGTCTCACCGACAACCTGGTCACCCTGCCACACATGCGCATCACCCACGCCCTTGCCGAACTCAAGGACCGCGGCCCCGACGTGCGTATCCAGATCCGCATGATCGCCCCCAGCCAGGTCGAGCAAGGCGTGCTCGACGGCAGCCTGCACGTGGGCGTGGTACCGCAGACCAGTCCGTTGTCAGGTCTTGAATACCAACCGCTGTACAGCGAGCGCTCGCTGCTTTATTGCGCGGTCGGCCATCCGCTGTTCTACGCCGAAGACCAGCAGATCGATGACGATCGCCTCAACGCCCAGGACGCTATCGCCCCGACCTTCCGCCTGCCCGCCGACATCCAGGCGCACTACCAGGCCCTGCACTGTACCGCCAGCGCCTCGGACCGCGAAGGCATGGCCTTCCTGATCCTGACGGGCCGCTATATCGGCTATTTGCCCGACCACTACGCCAGCTTCTGGGTGCAGCAAGGGCGCCTGCGGGCGCTGAAGCCCGCCCAGCGCTTCTATGACCTGGGCCTGAGCTGGGTAACGCGCAAGGGACGACGACCAAACCTGGTGCTGGAAAGCTTCCTCGAGAGCCTGGCTGCGACACGCTGATGCCTGTCCCTGACGCTAATGCTTGTCACTTCGGCACAGGCAGGTAATCTGTCCGACATCCGTAACGACCCGCCCGGAATCGTCCATGACCCTAGAAGTCCCTGCGCATCGCTCCCCCGCCTCGGGCAAGCCCGCCGGCCGCATTCGCCAGAAGAACGAACAGGCCATCATCCAGGCCGCCGAGGACGAGTTCGCCCGCCACGGCTACAAGGGCACGAGCATGAACACCATCGCGCTCAAGGCCGGGTTGCCCAAGGCCAACCTGCATTATTACTTCACCAACAAGCTGGGCCTGTACATCGCGGTGCTGAGCAACATCATCGAACTGTGGGACAGCACCTTCAACGCCCTGAGCGTGGAGGACGACCCGGCCGAGGCGCTCAGCCAGTACATTCGCACCAAGATGGAGTTCTCCCGGCGCAACCCGCAGGCCTCGCGAATCTTCGCCATGGAAGTGATCAGCGGCGGCGAGTGCCTGAGCGAGTACTTCAGCGCCGACTACCGGGAATGGTTCCGTGGCCGCGCCGCGGTGTTCCAGGCCTGGATGGACGCCGGCAAGATGGACCGGGTAGATCCGGTGCACCTGATCTTCCTGCTCTGGGGCAGCACCCAGCACTACGCCGACTTCGCCACCCAAATCTGCCAGGTCACCGGCCGCAGCCGCCTGACCAAACAGGACATGGAAGACGCCAGCAACAATCTTATCCACATCATTCTCAAAGGCTGCGGCATCAGCACGCCCGCCTGACCCGGACTTATGCCTTCTACCCTGCTCGAGCTCTGCGAATTGCGCGAAGAAATCCGCAAGAGCCGTTTCATCACCCTCGCCGGCCCGATCGGCAGCCCCGCCGAGGCCATGGCCTTCATCGAACGCCACAGCGACCTGGCGGCCACCCACAACTGCTGGGCCTGGAAGCTCGGCGCCCAGTACCGCAGCAGCGATGACGGCGAACCGGGCGGCACGGCCGGGCGACCGATCCTAGCCGCCATCGAAGCCCAGGACTGCGACCAGGTGGTGGTGCTGGTGATCCGCTGGTATGGCGGCATCCAGCTGGGCACCGGTGGCCTGGCCCGGGCCTACGGCGGCGGCGCCAACAAATGCCTGCAGCAGGCACCCAAGCGTGTGCTGGTGCAGCGCAGCGCGTTCAGTTGCAGCTGCACCTTCAGCGAACTGGCGCTGCTCAAGCTACGCCTGGCTGAGGTGGACGGCGTGGTGCTGGACGAGCAGTTCACCGCCAACGGCGTCGACCTGCGCATCGCCCTGGGTGAAAGCCACCTCAACCTACTGCAGCAACAACTCGCCGACCTGAGCCGCGGTCGCATCCTGCTGGAAAGAGAGTGAGCGTTGCCCACAACTACTGTGGGCCTGCCTGTGGATAAGCTTGGGGCAAGCTGATACAGGCCTTGTGCGACAAGGCCTGCGAAGCATTGAGCATATTTTGATCACATTTGTGTGACACCGGCACAAGTGACTGAAAGACTGTGAGTTATCCCCAGCATTCAATGTAAGCTCGCCCCCAAACCGCCATTTTCTAGCCCGCTGCGCTTGCACACAATTACTGTGGAGCGGCTTGTGGATAACCCGTGAACTACAGCGCCAGGCCCAGCCCCCACAGGCTTTCCAGGCAATCGATCGTTTTTTGATCAGCCTCCACAAGGCGAGCGCCAGGTACCTGGTTTATGCTCGTCACCCAGGCCTTTCCCGGTGGAGGGCAATCACCCCGTTGTCGCGCGGCGAGCGAACCTATGCACAACAGCGCTCGCCCCGCCTTTGATATGGAGTATCGCAATGACCGCAAACAAGAATGCCCTGATCATCGGCGCCTCCCGAGGCCTTGGCCTCGGGCTGGTGCAACGCTTGCGCGAAGATGGCTGGAATGTCGTCGCCACCGTGCGCGACCCGCAACAGCCAGGCGCTCTGCGCGAGGTTTCCGGTGTACGTATCGAGCGCCTGGAGATGAACGATACCGTCCAACTCGACGGGCTCAAGCAGCGCCTGCAAGGTGAAGTGTTCGACCTGGTGTTCGTCAACGCCGGAGTCATGGGCCCGCTGCCGCAGGACCTTGAAAGCGTGCAGGTGCAGCAGATCGGCGAGCTGTTCATGACCAACGCCGTGGCGCCGATCCGTGTGGCCCGGCGCCTGGCCAGCCAGGTGCGTCAAGGCAGCGGCGTGCTGGCCTTCATGAGCTCGATCCTGGGTAGCGTGACCATCCCCGACGGCGGCGAGATCTGCCTGTACAAGGCCAGCAAAGCTGCCCTCAACTCGATGATCAACAGCTTCGTGGTCGAGTTGCAGCGCGCCGACCTTGCCGTGCTGGCCATGCATCCGGGCTGGGTGAAGACCGACATGGGCGGCGAGAATGCCGAGATCGACGTGCTCACCAGCACCCGTGGCATGCTCGAGCAGATCAAGGCGCAGAGCGGCAACGGCGGCCTGCGTTTCATCAACTACAAGGGCGAGCCGCTCACCTGGTGATTCACTGCGTGACAGGCCTGGATGGGCGCATTGCCCGGCCAGGCCCTGTAGAATGGCGGCCAACCGTACCTGATCGAGATTGCACACATGTATGACTGGCTGAACGCCTTGCCCAAGGCGGAACTGCACATGCACCTGGAGGGCTCGCTGGAGCCCGAACTGCTGTTCGCCCTGGCCGAACGCAACAAGGTCGCGCTGCCCTGGGCCGATGTCGAAACCCTGCGCGGCGCCTATGCCTTCAACAACCTGCAGGAATTCCTCGACCTCTATTACCAGGGCGCCGGCGTCCTGCGTACCGAGCAGGATTTCTACGACCTGACCTGGGCCTACCTGCAACGCTGCAAGGCGCAGAACGTTATCCACACCGAGCCGTTCTTCGACCCGCAGACCCACACCGACCGGGGCATCCCGTTCGAGGTGGTGCTCAATGGCATCAGCCAGGCACTCAAGGATGGCCGTGAACAGCTTGGCATCTCCAGTGGTTTGATCCTCAGCTTCCTGCGCCACCTGAGCGAGGACGAGGCGCAGCAAACCCTCGACCAGGCCCTGCCCTTCCGCGACGCATTCGTCGCCGTAGGCCTGGACAGCTCGGAAAAAGGCCATCCGCCCAGCAAGTTCCAGCGCGTCTTCGACCGCGCCCGCAGCGAAGGCTTTTTGACCGTGGCCCATGCCGGCGAGGAAGGCCCGCCCGAATACATCTGGGAGGCGCTCGACCTGCTGAAGATCCAGCGTATCGACCACGGCGTGCGCGCCATCGAGGACGAACGCCTGATGCAGCGCATCATCGACGAGCAGATCCCGTTGACCGTCTGCCCGTTGTCCAACACCAAACTGTGCGTGTTCGACCACATGAGCCAGCACAACATCCTCGACATGCTCGAGCGTGGCGTGAAGGTCACGGTCAACTCCGATGACCCGGCCTACTTCGGCGGCTACGTCACCGAGAACTTCCATGCCCTGCACGAGCATCTGGGCATGACCCAGGAGCAGGCACGCCGCCTGGCGCAGAACAGCCTGGACGCACGCCTGGTGCGCTAACCGACCTGGCGCGAGGGTAGGCAGGCGATCGCGTTGATCTGCTGTTGGCCGAGCGGTGTAAGGTGCACCGCCCGGCTGCCCTCCTGCTCACGCACCCAGCCCGACTGGGTGAACAGCCTGAGCAACGCTTGGCCCAGGCAACCGCCGAGGTGCGGACCCTGATCGTTCCACTTGCTGCAGTGGCAGATCACACAGCCACGCCGGTCGGCGGCGGCCAGCGCGTCGATGAACACCCCCATCGCCTCCAGTTGCCCCTTGCCCTCCTGGCTCACGACCAGGTGCTGTTCGCTGCCCTCCAACCAACCGGCCACATGCAGGCGATGCAGGAGCGCGGCAGCCACCTCGCCGCCCAGATGATCACCGCACAAGCGCGCCTTGCGCATCGACAGAGGGATTTGCAGCGAAGAGCCCTGCCCACCCACGGAGCGGCTGGCCAACTGGACGCTGGCAAGGGCCTCCACTGCGGTGCCGACCTCCGGCGTTGCCAGGCGGAAAAAGCGTTTGCGCCCACGCGTTTCGTGCCTGAGCAAGCCGGCACTGGACAACAGCGACAGGTGCGCGCAAGCCGAGGAAGTGCTCAGGCCGGTGATCACGGCAAGCTCGTCCGCCGCACGCGGGGTGCCATCGATCAACGCCCACAACATGGCGCTGCGCTTGGGATCGGCCATCAGGCTGGCAACCTGACTGATGCTGCGGACTGCGGTCATGAAACTGAAGCTCCCTGATGTAACTCGTCTGGCGGCGATAAGCGCCGACGCCCTGCCGCCTGTGCGGGCAAGCACGGGATGGTTCGTGTGCCGGATGGTCAGCGCCAGGCCAGGAAGGATCTCACGCTGGCATTGGGCGCCGGAGGCAGTATAAGCCGCTGGAGGTGGCTCGCCTCGCGGCATGCATGCACGGACCGAGTGGGCGTTGGTCCCCCGCGCAACGTCCGCAAAGGTGCGTTTGTCAGCGCGCCGCGCCGCAGAAGTGGCTTATGCCCCCGTTCTACTGTGGCTGCGCCAGGAACGTAGCTGACAGCCGCTATCACCAGGCTCGAAAAGTCCGACATACACAGTGAAAACTTCCGCTGCGCAAAACAGAAGGTGGCCTTACTTCAAGCCACCATGACCGTCAGTCAGGGGAGTGACTGACGGTCATGGTGAGCGCCGGGAGCGGCGCTACACTAGATCCGCTCCCGCTCACTGGAGGTGGATCGCGATGAAGATTGTCATCAGTGCGTCGAACCGAAATCCCGCCTGCCCCTGGCAGGTCCAGCTCGACCAGCATGTGGTGAGTTTCCGTAGCGAGGCCGAGGCACGCTCGTTCGTCGCCCTGCTGGAGGCGCGCCTGAGCGCGCCCCACACCCTCACGCAGGCCGGCTGGCCTGCAAGCGCCGGGTCAGCACTGCGACACTGACCACCAGTGCGCCGCACAGGCTGATCACCAGCGCCATGGGCACCGCGCTGCCATCGTGCAGCACCCCGACCAGCGCTGCCGCGCCCGCGGCGACGCTGAACTGCAGACAGCCCATCAGCGCCGAGGCGCTGCCGGCCCGCGCGCCCTGCCCGCTCATGGCGCAGGCCGAGGCGTTGGGGATGATGCAACCAAGGCTGGCGATGCATATGAACAACGGCACCAGCAACGGCCACAACTGCGCTGGGCGCAGCGCCGCGACCATCAGCAGCGCCAGCGCCGCCACCAGGTACAGCCACACTGCCCGCGCCAGCAGGAACGCCGGGCCACGCTTGGCCAGCAGGCGCGCATTGACCTGGGCCATCAGGATGAAGCCTGCGGCGTTGGTGCCGAACAGCCAGCCATAGTGCTCGGCGGGCACCCCATATAACTTGATGAACACGAACGGTGAACCGGCGATGTAGGCAAACATCCCGGCGATGGCGATACCACCGGTCAACGCATGACCGACAAACACCCGGTCACCGAACAGCCGCAGGTACTGGCGCAGCGCGCCCGACAGAGGCTGGCGCGGCACATGGGCCGGCAAGCTCTCTGGCAGCCCCAGGCCGACGGCCACCAGGCAGGCCGCGCTGAACAGGCTCAGGGCGAGGAAGATCGACTGCCAACCGGACACGTTGACCAGCACGCCACCGAGCATCGGCGCGAGGATCGGTGCCAAGCCCATCACCAGCATCAATTGCGAGAACACCTTGGCTGAGGCCACCGCGTCGCACTTGTCGCTGACGATCGCCCGCGACAGCACCATGCCGGCGCAGCCGCCCAGGGCCTGGACGAAGCGCGCCACGATCAGGCTGTCGAGGTTGGGGGCGTAGGCGCAGGCCAGGGAGGCCACGGTGAACAAGCCGACCCCGAACAGTAGCGGGATGCGCCGGCCGAATCGGTCGGCCACTGGCCCATAGGCAAGCTGCCCCAGGGACAGGCCGAGGAAGTAGGCGGCCAGGGTCGCCTGCACATGCTTTTCGTCGGTGGCGAAGGCATGCGCCATGGCCGGGAAGGCGGGCAGATAGAAGTCGATCGCCAAAGGCCCGAACGCACTGAGGGCGCCGAGAATCAGCAAGGTTCGCAGGTTCATGGAGAATCCATAGCAGGCTAAGCAAGTCGTTTAGTCTACCTGCACTGGATCATCGGGCGTTGAAAACCTTTGCAATAATTGGCCTGTATTTCTGTAGCCGCGGGCTTGCCCAGGCAGCCCGCTTCTACAGAAATGCTTTAGCTGGACAATCCAGCCGTTCAGGCCACCTCGGCCTGATACCCCTCTTCACGAATCGCCGCCAGGATCTGATCCGCCGCCAGCGCACTGTCCACCCGCACCTGCTTCGCCGCCAGGTCCACTTCCACCCGCGCCGCGGCGTCCTGCTCCTGCACCGCACGGGTCACGCCTTTCACGCAATGGCCACAGGTCATGCCTTGTACATTGAACACTTGCATAGGGGTTGCCTCCTTGTGGGTTTTGTCTACTTTCAGCCTTGCCATCGGGGCAAGGTCAAGTTCCGCGTCAAACGGCCGGGCTGGAAATCCTTGCGCGGCTCGGCCAAGCTGCGCCTTTGACGATTTTGGCAAGCAGGAGATTCTTCATGATCAGGGCAGCAATGAGCCTAGTCGGACTGCTGGGCGCGCTGGCCGTGGTGCCACCGGCCAGCGCCGAAGGCAACTCGGACTACAGCGTGCTGATGATTTCCCGGGAACGCTTGGAAGTGGCCAGCAGTTGCGAGATCGGTATCTACCTCAACGATCAGTTGGCCGGCCGGCTGTTCCAGGAGCAATCGACCTCGTTCAACCTGCCACCGGGCCCGGTCGACGTACGCTTGCGCCTGCTCCCCGGGCAGATGCCCGGTTGCGCCCCGGGTATCGAAGACCAGCGCAGCACGCGCCTGACGTTGCAGGCGGGGCAGATCAAGAAGTACCGCATCGCCACAGGGCACAAGGGCCTGGAATTGAGGCAAGCCAACCTGGGCTATTGACCTTGCCCGCATGGCAAGGTTGATGCTGAAGGCCTATCCACGGAGGAGAGAGCCATGCCCGCATCCACCACCTTCGACCTGCCGATCAGCGGCATGACCTGCGCCAGTTGCGCAGGTCGGGTCGAGCGCGCCCTGCGCAAGGTCACCGGCACCGAACATGTCAGCGTCAACCTGGCCACCGAGCAGGCCCGGGTACAGGCGCCGGCCGACAGCCTGCCGGCATTGGTCGGCGCGGTGCGCGACGCCGGTTACAGCGTCCCCACCCGCACCCTCGAACTGCAGATCGGCGGCATGACCTGCGCCAGCTGCGCCGGCCGTGTCGAACGCGCCCTCGGCAAGCTGCCGGGGGTCGAGCAGGTCAGCGTCAACCTGGCCAGCGAACGCGCCCACCTCGAAGTTTTGCAGGCCGTCGATGACGGCGTGTTGATCGCCGCGGTGGAAAAGGCCGGCTACAGCGCCAGCCTGCCGCGCACCGCCGACGATGACCAGGCCCAAGCCCAACGCCGCCTGCGCAACGAACGCCTGGCGGTCGGCGCCGCCCTGCTGCTGGCCCTGCCATTGGTATTGCCGATGCTGGCGCAACCCTTCGGTGTGCACTGGATGCTGCCGGCCTGGGCGCAGTTCCTGCTGGCCACGCCGGTGCAGTTCATCCTCGGCGCACGCTTCTACGTCGCCGCCTGGAAGGCCGTGCGCGCCGGTGCCGGCAACATGGACCTGCTGGTCGCCCTGGGCACCAGCGCCGGCTACGGCCTGAGCCTGCACCAATGGGCCAACGCCCATGACGGCATGGAACCGCACCTGTATTTCGAAGCTTCGGCGGTGGTCATCGCCCTGGTGCTGCTGGGCAAGTACCTGGAAAGCCGCGCCAAGCGCCAGACCGCCAGCGCCATCCGGGCGCTGGAGGCGCTGCGCCCGGAACGGGCGGTGCGAGTCATCGAAGGGCGCGAGGAAGATGTGGCGATCAGTCAGCTGCGCCTGGGCGACCTGGTATTGGTCAAACCCGGCGAGCGCTTCCCGGTCGATGGTGAAGTACTCGAAGGCAGCAGCCATGCCGATGAGGCGTTGATCAGCGGTGAAAGCCTGCCTGTGTCCAAGGCGCCTGGCGACTCGGTAACCGGTGGGGCCATCAACGGCGAAGGCCGGCTGCTGGTAAAAACCCTGGCCCTGGGCACCGAGACCGTGCTCGCGCGCATCATCCGCCTGGTCGAGGACGCCCAGGCGGCCAAGGCGCCCATCCAGAAGCTGGTCGACCGGGTCAGCCAGGTGTTCGTGCCAGCAGTACTGGTGCTGGCGCTGATCACCCTGGTCGGCTGGTGGCTGGCCGGCGCGCCGCTGGAAACCGCCCTGATCAACGCCGTCGCCGTGCTGGTGATCGCCTGCCCATGCGCCCTCGGCCTGGCCACGCCCGCCGCGATCATGGCCGGCACCGGCGTCGCCGCCCGTCACGGCATCCTGATCAAGGACGCCGAAGCACTGGAGCGTGCCCATGCGGTGAACAGCGTGGTGTTCGACAAGACCGGCACGCTCACCTCGGGCAGCCCGCGCATCGTCCACAGCCAAGCCAGCAGCGGCGACAACGACGAGTTGCTGCGCCTGGCCGGCGCCCTGCAACGCGGCAGTGAGCACCCCTTGGCCAAAGCGGTACTCGACGCCTGCGCCGAACAAGGCCTGCACGTGCCACAGGTTGCCGACAGCCAGTCCCTCACCGGTCGCGGCATCGCCGGCCAGGTGGATGGCCGTGAACTGGCCCTGGGCAACCGTCGCCTGCTCGACGAAAACGGTCTGCCGCCGGGTGACCTGGCCGACAGTGCGCAGGCCTGGGAAGCCGAGGGCCGCACGCTGTCCTGGTTGATCGAACGCGGCCAGCACCCTCGCGTACTCGGCCTGTTCGCCTTCGGCGACAGCCTCAAGCCCGGCGCCGGCGCGGCCATCGACGCGCTGCATGCCCGTGGCATCAGCAGCCACCTGCTGACGGGCGACAACCGTGGCAGCGCCAAAGTGGTGGCCGACGCCCTGGGCATCGATGACGTGCATGCCGAAGTGCTGCCAGCGGACAAGGCGGCTACAGTCGCCGCGCTCAAGCAGCAAGGCGTGGTGGCCATGGTCGGCGACGGCATCAACGACGCCCCGGCACTGGCCGCCGCCGATATCGGCATCGCCATGGGCGGCGGCACCGACGTGGCCATGCAGGCCGCCGGCATAACCCTGATGCGCGGCGATCCGCGCCTGGTGCCCGCGGCATTGGACATCAGCCGCAAGACCTATGCGAAGATCCGCCAGAACCTGTTCTGGGCCTTCATCTACAACCTGGTCGGCATCCCCCTGGCCGCACTTGGTTACCTCAACCCGGTACTGGCCGGCGCCGCCATGGCCCTGTCCAGCGTCAGCGTGGTCAGCAACGCCCTGTGGCTGAAAACCTGGAAACCCACCGCCATCGACCAGGAGGCGCCATGAACATCGGCCAGGCCGCCCGCCGTAGCGGGCTCAGCGCCAAGATGATCCGTTACTACGAGTCCATCGGTCTGTTGCGCCCCGCCACGCGCAGCGAAAGCGGCTATCGCCTGTACCAGCAGGAAGACCTGCACAGCCTTGCGTTCATCAAGCGCTCGCGGGACCTGGGCTTCTCCCTGGACGAAGTCGCCAAGCTGCTGACCCTGTGGCAGGACCGCCAGCGCGCCAGCGCCGACGTGAAAGCCCTGGCCATGCAGCATATCGACGCGCTGAACCAGCGCATCGAGGAACTGGTGAGCCTGCGCGACACCCTCGGTGAGCTGGTGGCCCACTGCCAGGGCGATGACCGCCCGGACTGCCCGATCCTCAAGGACCTGGCCAATGGCAGCGGCTGCTGTCACTGACGGTATCGCCTGTGGGAGCGGCAGTGCGTCGCTCCTGCGGACACCTTTTGGTATGCCATATTAGCCAACCCCGACCGATATCCCCTTCAATAGCCTTTTCACCCAATAAATACAGGCGTTCGCCTACATAAAACCCAGGCTTTGCCGATGCACTGTTACAGCCTCGTGCAACGACAAGAACAACTCTGGGAGCGTGGATGAACATCAAGCAGAAACTCACCTGGGCCTTCGCCATCATCGCCGGCCTGCCCATCGTCCTGGTCGCCACCCTGGTGGTGCTCAACCTGCGCGGCGAAGCCCGCGACGATTTCCTCGACAACAGCAGCCGGGAGATTCGCCAGGTCGGCAATGCCATGGACATCTTCTTCCAGGGCATCACCCAGAACGTCGACTACCTCGCCGCACAGCCCCTGGTGGCGGCCAGCGCTGACAACGTCAAGAAGCACATCAGCGCCGATGCCGCCAGCATTACCCCCGGCGAGCAGGACAAGGCGCTGTTCGACCTGTTCAGCCGCCTGGCCCAGAGCCACCCGGACTACGCCTATGTGTCCTATGGCCTGAAGGACGGCGGCTACGCGTTCTGGCCGGGCGATCCGAAAATGGCCAACTATGACCCGCGTACTCGCCCCTGGTACCAGGCGGCCATGGCCAACCCCGGCAAAACCCTGCGCACCGCCCCCTACTACTGGGCCGGCGACGACGCCGTGCTGGTCAGCACCGTGCGCGCCGTGGCCAACACGCTGGGCAACCCGGGCGGCGTGGTCAACATCGATGTGTCGCTCAAGGGCCTTACCGAAATCGTCAAGCAGATCAAGCTGGGCGAGAGCGGCTACCTGATCCTCATGGAAAACAACGGCAACGTGATGGTCGACCCGCGCGACGCCAGCCACAACTTCAAGCAGCTCGCCAGCCTGGGCGACGGCTACGCCGAGCTGGCCAAGGCCGGCAAGGGCCTGGCCGAAGTGCAGTTGAACGGCGAGCGCTACATGGCCAACGTCTACCCCGACGAGAAACTCGGCTGGACCTTCATCGGCCTGATCCAGCAAGACGAAGTGATGCAGACCACCACCCGCCTTACCTGGCTGATCGGCGTCGTCGCGTTGATCCTGGCCGCCGTGTTCGCCGTGGTAGGCGCGGCGTTCGCCAAGCTCATCGTGCGCCCGATCAACAGCGTCACCAGCGGCCTGGAGGACATCGCCCAGGGCGAAGGCGACCTGACCCGCAACCTGGAGATCCGCGGCCGCGACGAAACCGCCCAGCTGGCCAGCTGGTTCAACCAGTTCCTCGGCGCCATCCGCAGCTTGATCCAGCACATCGGCGGTGCGGCGAGCAAGATCCTCAGCACCTCCAACAGCTCGACCCGCGTTTCCGGCGACATGGCCGAAGCGGCCGGGCGCCAGCGCGAAGCGGTGGACATGGTCTCCACGGCCTTCCATGAGATGGTCGCCACCGCCAACGAGGTGGCCCGTTCCTGCAGCCAGGCCGCGCAATCGGCCGACAGCGGCCAGCAGCAGGCCCGTGAAGGGCAGCAGCAGATCGACGCGGCGGTGCAGAGCGTCGATCGCCTGAGCCAGGAAATCGAGCAGTCGGCGCAGTCGATCCAGCAACTGGAGCGTGACAGCAATGCCATCCAGTCGATCCTCGGCACCATCCGCTCGATTGCCGAGCAGACCAACCTGCTGGCGCTCAACGCCGCCATCGAGGCCGCACGCGCCGGTGAGCAGGGCCGCGGCTTTGCCGTGGTCGCCGACGAAGTCCGCGCCCTGGCCAAGCGCACCGCCGACTCCACCGCCGAGATCGACGGCCTGCTGGGCAACCTGGCCAGCCGCACGGCCCAGGTGGCCGAACAGATGCACGCCAGCATCGAGGTCTCGCAGCAGTCGGTCAGCCGTATCGGCCTGGCCCGCGACAGCTTCGGCCAGATCCGCGAATCGGTGGACGTCATCCGCGACATGAACACCCAGATCGCCACCGCCGCCGAGGAGCAGCACCAGGTGGCCGAGGACATCAACCGCCACATCAGCCAGATCCATGGCGATGCCCAACTGGTGGCGGAACTGGCCCAGGCGGCGCGTCAGGACTCCGAGAGCCTTGCCGGGCTGTCCAACGAGCTGGATGCGCTGGTGCGCAGGTTCAAGACCTGAGTTGCCGGCGGTGGGCACGCGCGCTCTTGTAGATGCGCGGTTGCCCACCGACCGGCCTTTTACCTGCTACAGGCGAAGCTCCCCCGGCGTCGCCCCGAACAACTGCTTGAACGCGGCAATGTAGGCCGAGGTCGAGTCATAACCGCAGCCCAGCGCCGCCTGGGTGACGCTCTCCCCCGCCTCCAGCAGCGCCAGCGACGTCAACAGGCGCATGCGCTGGCGCCAGTTGCGAAAGCTCAGCCCCGTCTCGCGCTGGAACAGGCGCATCAGGGTCTTTTCCGACACCCCCAGTTGCACGGCCCACTGCTGCAAGGTCTGCACCTGGTCGGGCGCGGCGATCAGCCCGTTGCACAACGCCAGCAACCCCGGATGGCGCGGCAACGGCAGCGAGAAGCCTACCTGCGGCAGGGTGCGCAGTTGGTCCAGCAACACCGCCACCAGCCGCGCCTCGGCGCTGTCGCCCTCCGGATAGGCCACGGCGAAGGTGCAGAACTGCTTGATCAGCTCGCGCGCCAGCGGCGTGACCTCCAGCACCCGGCATTCGCTGGGCGACCATGGGCAGGCATCGCTGCGCACATACAGGCTGCGCATCTCGGCCTGCATCGAGGTCACCACATCGTGCTCGGTGCCGGCCGGGATCCACACGCCCCATTGCGGCGGGGCGAAGTAGCTGCCGTCGCTGGTGTACACGCCAAGCACCCCGCTGATGGCGTAGGAGAACTGCACCCAGTCGTGGCGGTGGCGGGTGGTCCAGGATCCGGCACCGAGGCTCTCGGCGCGGGCATAGAGCGGCCTGGGCAAGTGGTCCAGCGTGGGGATGGGGCGCGGGCCGATAGTCGACATGATTGGGCCTGGTGTCTCGGGACGGACAAGGGTATCAGCCATCGCAGTCAACGCCGAACCTATCGCTCGATGATCGCCGTCACTCCCTGGCCGCCCGCCGCGCAGATGGAGATCAGGCCGCGCCCCTTGCCCCGCTCGCTGAGCAGCTTGGCCATGTTCGCCAGAATCCGCCCGCCCGTCGCGGCGAACGGGTGCCCTGCGGCCAGCGAGCTGCCCTTCACGTTCAGCCTGGTACGGTCAATCGCACCGAGCGGCGCATCGAGCCCCAGCCGTGTGCGGCAGTAGTCGGCATCTTCCCAGGCCTTGAGAGTGCACAGCACCTGGGCGGCAAAGGCTTCGTGGATTTCGTAGAAATCGAAGTCCTGCAAGGTCAGGCCGTTGCGTGCCAGCAGCCGTGGCACCGCGTACACCGGCGCCATTAGCAGGCCCTCCTGGCCATGGACGAAATCCACCGCCGCCGCCTCGCCGTCGACCAGGTAGGCCTGCACCTTGAGGCCCTGTTCCTCGGCCCAGGCCTCGCTGCCGAGCAGTACCAGCGAGGCACCATCGGTCAGCGGCGTGGAGTTGCCCGGCGTGAGCGTGCCAAGGCCGCTGCGCTCGAACACCGGCTTGAGCTTGGCCAGCTGTTCCAGGGTGAGGTCGGCGCGCAGGTTGTTGTCGCGGCTCAGCCCCAGGTAGGGCGTGAGCAGGTCGTCGTGCCATCCCTCGCGATAGGACGCCGCCAGGTGCTGATGGCTGAGCAGCGCCAGCGCATCCTGGTCGCCGCGCTCGATCTGCCAGGTCTGCGCCATGCGCTCGCAATGCTCGCCCATCGACAGCCCCGTGCGCGGCTCGCCGTTGCGCGGCAGCTCGGGCTTGAGCAGGCCCGGACGCAACTTGAGGAAAGGCTTGAGGCGCTCGCCAAGACTCTTGCCACGGTTGGCCTGCAGCAGGATCTTACGCAACCCTTCGCTCACCGCGATGGGGGCATCCGAGGTGGTGTCGACGCCGCCGGCGATGCCGCTGTCGATCTGTCCCAGGGCGATCTTGTTGGCCACCAGCAACGCCGCCTCCAGCCCAGTGCCGCAGGCCTGCTGGATATCGTAGGCCGGCGTCTGCGGCGACAAGCGCGAGCCGAGCACGCACTCGCGGGTCAGGTTCATGTCACGCGAGTGCTTTAGCACCGCCCCCGCCGCGACCTCGCCCAGGCGCAGCCCATGCAGGCGGTAGCGCTCCACCAGGCCTTCGAGGGCGGCGGTGAGCATCGCCTGGTTGCTGGCCTTGGCGTAGGCGCCATTGGAGCGGGCGAAGGGAATCCGGTTGCCCCCCAGGATCGCGACCCGGCGAATTGACTGCATGCCTGTTCCTCCTGAAACAATTTGAGCCTTAAGACTAGGTTCTTTTCGGCTATTCGAACGACCCTGCCACAAAGTTGGTCCACACTTGCATGCTTGCCTTCAGGGAGAACCGTACATGAGCGACCGCTATCTGGGCTTTGCCAACTCCACCCTTGGCCGCAAACTGGTCGATGCCCTCGGCCTGCCGCGCCCGGTGCCGCTGGAGCGCTGGCAGGCCGGGCGCCTGCGCCCCATCGAGGGCGCGCTGGTGCTCGGTGGCGGCCCACTGGCCAGCCAGGTCGCGGCAATCGCCCCACGCCTGACCGCCGATTGCTACGGCTTCGACGCCGAAGCACTCGACGCCCCCGCCTGGGTCGCCGGCCTGGGGCCGAAAATCAAGGCCGTGGTATTCGATGCCAGTCGCTTGTCCGACAGCGACGCGCTCAAGCAGTTGCACGAATTCTTCCAGCCCTTGCTGCGCAGCCTGGCCCCCAGCGCCCATGTGGTGATCCTGGGGCGCGCCCCGGAAAGCCTGGACGATGCGCAAGCCAGTGTCGCCCAACGCGCCCTGGAGGGTTTCAGCCGTTCGCTGGCCAAGGAGTTGCGCAACGGCGCCACGGCCAACCTCTTGTATGTCGGTGACGGCACCGAAGACCAGCTCGAAGGCGCGCTGCGCTTCTTTCTCTCGCCCAAGAGTGCGTTCGTTTCCGGGCAGGTCCTGCGCCTGTCGGCGTGCGCCGCCCAGGTCGAAGACTGGACTCGCCCGCTGGCCGGCCGTCACGCCCTGGTCACCGGTGCCGCGCGAGGTATCGGCGCGGCCATCGCCGAAACCCTGGCCCGCGATGGCGCCGAGGTGACCTTGCTCGACGTGCCCCAGGCGCAGCGCGACCTCGACGCCCTCGCCGCGCGCCTGGGCGGCCGTGCCCTGGCCCTGGACATCTGCGCCGCCGATGCCGCCGCGCAGTTGCTCGAAGCCTTGCCGCAAGGCCTGGACATCCTGGTGCACAACGCCGGCATCACCCGCGACAAGACTCTTGCCAACATGACCCCGGAATACTGGGACGCGGTGCTGGCCGTCAACCTCAAGGCCCCGCAGGTGCTGACCCAGGCGCTGTTCGAGGGTGGCAAGCTGCAGCGCGACGCCCGTATCACCCTGCTCGCCTCGGTCAGCGGCATCGCCGGCAACCGCGGCCAGTCCAACTACGCGGCCAGCAAGGCCGGGCTGATCGGTTTCGCCCAGGCCTGGGCGCCGCGCCTGGCCGCACAGGGTGCCAGCATCAACGCGGTGGCGCCGGGCTTTATCGAGACGCACATGACCGCGGCCATGCCCATGGGCCTGCGCGAGGCCGGCCGGCGCCTGAGCTCGCTCGGCCAGGGCGGCTTGCCGCAGGATGTCGCCGAGGCCATCGCCTGGCTCAGCCAGCCAGGTTCCGGCGCGGTCAACGGCCAGGCCCTGCGGGTCTGCGGCCAGGCCTTGATGGGAGCCTGACCATGACCCGACCCTGGCACGACCTGCACAGCCCCGACTCACGCCTGAACCTCTACCTGCGCGCCCTCGGCAGACGCAAGATCCGTGGCAGCCAGTTGCCTGAGCCGGGCCTGCGCTGCTACCTGCGGGTCGATGGCACCAACCTGGCAGCCTACCGCCGGCTCTGCCACTTCGCCGATGACGGCCGCCTGCCGGGCACCTACCCGCACGTCATGGCCTTCAGCCTGCAATTGCAGTTGCTTACCGGCGACGACTTCCCCTTCCCCCTGCTCGGGCTGGTGCACCTGCACAACAGCCTGCGGGTGCTGCGCCCACTGGGCGGCATCGATGGCTTGCGCTTCGCGGTGTTCGCCGACAACCTGCAGCCCCACGAAAAGGGCGGCACCTTCGACCTGGTGACCGAGGCCGAGGACGGGCTCGGGCTGCTCTGGCGCGAGACCAGCCGCATGCTGGTGCGCGGCCTCAAGCTCGAGCAACAGGCCGCCAGCGCCACCGCGCAGACACCCGCCGCATTGCCCGAGGCCACCCGCTGGTACGCCGACAGCGACATCGGCAGGCGCTATGCCAGGGTCTGCGGCGACTACAACCCGATCCACCTGAGCCGCCTCAGCGCACGGCTGTTCGGTTTCCCCAGAGCCATCGCCCACGGCATGTGGAGCAAGGCCATGGCGCTGGCGGCGCTGCAGGGGCACCTGCCGAAAGCCGGTTATGAATTCGCGGTGGATTTCCATAAGCCGGTGCGACTGCCTTCGGAAGTAGTGCTGAGCGCCAGCGAGGCGGGTCCGGCCGGCGAGCTGCGCCTGGATGGCCACGGTGGGCTGGTGCACATGCTCGGCAGTTGGCGCGCGCTCTGATCGGGCTTGCTTTGCAAGGAACCTCGCCGGAAGCTATGCGCCACGAGGAGATCCCGATGAACCTGCAAGAACTGACCGAACGCCTGCACCGCATCCGCGACACCAACGACTGGCGGGGTTTCCACAGCCCGAAGAACCTGGCCATGGCCGCCAGCGTCGAAATGGCCGAGCTGGTGGAGATCTTCCAGTGGCTGAGCGAAGACCAGTCGCGCCAGCTGCCCGCCGACCAGCTTGCCCACGCCGGCCAGGAAGTGGGCGATATCGTCCTCTACCTGCTGCTGCTGTGCAGCGAGCTTGGCCTGGACATGAACGAGGTGGTGCGGGCCAAGCTCGCCGACAGCGAGAGGCGCTTCGCCAAATGAACGACCGTCATTTCGATGAGCTGGCCAGCCGCTTCGCCGAGAAGATCTATGGCGGCGCCAAAGGGGCGATCCGCCTGGCGGTGCTGCAGGCCGACCTGGCCGAAACCTTGCCCGACCGCCCCTTGCGGGTACTCGACATCGGTGCCGGCCTGGGCCACATGGCCCTGTGGCTGGCCCAGCGTGGCCACCAACTGACCCTCGCCGAGCCCGCCGCGCCGATGCTCGACGGTGCCCGTGCGCGCTTCGCCGAGGCCGGCCAGCAGGCGACGTTCATCCAGGCGCCCTGGCAGGACCTGCTTGGCCAGCTCACCGAGCCCTACGACCTGGTGCTGTGCCACGCGGTGCTCGAATGGCTGGCCGAACCCGAAAGCATCCTGCCGGTGCTTCATCAGCTGACCGCGCCGGGCGGCTGGCTGTCGCTGGCCTTCTACAACCGCGACGCGCTGGTCTACCGCAACCTGCTCAAGGGGCATTTCCGCAAGCTGCGGCATAACCGCCTGGCCGGCGAGAAGCAGAGCCTGACGCCACAGAAACCACTTGATCCACGCGAGCTCAAGGCGCAACTTGAGCCCATGTGGCAGGTCGAAAGCGAAAGCGGCGTGCGGGTGTTCCACGACTACATGCCCAAGGAGTTCCAGGCCAAGGCCGAGCTGCTCGACCTGCTGGAGATGGAGCTGGCGCACCGTCGCCACCCCAGCTTCGCCGGCCTGGGTCGTTACCTGCACTGGATCTGCCGGCCCCACTGACCCGCCCGCCAGGAGGATACATGCCGTACCGTCTGCTCTGCCTGGCCCTGCTCCCCCTCGCCCTGGCCGCCTGCCAGAGCAGCAACCCCTATGTCGCCAGCGGCAAGCCGCTGCCACCGGCACCGCCGCAAGCCGCCGGTACCTTCGACGCCAGCGCCTACCCCACGCCACCGCGCGACTATGGCCGGTACCGCAGCTGGAGCTGGCGCAACAGCCAGCCCCCCGGCGGCCTGGCGAACGCTACGCCGGGCCAGTTGGCCGACGCGGTAAGCAGCGCCCTCGACCAGCACGGCCTGCGCCCGGCCCACAATGCTCCTGCCGACCTGCTGGTCAGCGCCGACGTGCGCCTGGAGCGGCGCCTGCGCCAGGTACGCGACTACGACTACGATCCCTATTACGGCCCCTACCCCTATGGCAGCGTCGGCTACGGCGGCTACCGCAATGGTTATGGCGCCTATGGCAGCGTGCCGATCGTGCGCACCTACCAGGTCGAAGTGATGGTGGTGCGCATCGACCTGTTCGATGCCCGCAACGGCCAGCCGGTGTGGAGCGCCAGCGCCGAAAGCGGCAGCGACAAGGACTCGCCGCGTGAACGCGAAAGCGCCCTGCGCGAGTCGGTGAGCAAGGCGATGAGCGGCTATCCTCCCAGCTGACCCTTTACGGAGAACCATCATGTTGCGCCGTCTCGTCCTTCTGTCCTTCGCCCTGCTGCTGGCGGCCTGTTCGAGCAACAACGTGCAGCAGGACTTCGATGCCAGCCGCGACTTCGCCGCCTACCGCAGTTGGGCCTGGCAGGAGCCGGCCCTGCAATACCGTCCGGACGATCCGCGGATCAAGAGCGACCTGACCGAGCAGCGCATCCGTCAGGCGGTCGCCGGGCAACTCGACCAGCGTGGCCTGCGCCCGGTCCAGGGCAGTGCCCGGGCCGATGTGAAGGTGCGCGCCTACCTGATCGTCGAGGACCGCCAGCAGCAGATCACCACCAACTATGGCGGCGCCTGGGGTGGTTATTGGGGCGGCTACTGGGGCGGGCCGATGTACAACGAGACCCGCAGCGTCGACTACAAGGTGGCGACCATCCAGGTCGACCTGTTCGACGGGCGTGACGGCAAGCTGGTGTGGCGTGGCAGCGCCGAACAGATCATGAACAACTACCCACCCA
The DNA here is from genome assembly GCF_900110655.1 of Pseudomonas soli. GTDB lineage: Bacteria > Pseudomonadota > Gammaproteobacteria > Pseudomonadales > Pseudomonadaceae > Aquipseudomonas > Aquipseudomonas soli. The sequence continues at coordinate 57,529 of NZ_FOEQ01000017.1, read as the reverse complement.
GCCCGCAGGAGCGCAACGCGGCGATCCAGAAGACCGTGACCCAGTTGCTGAGCAACTATCCGCCACATTGAGCCCCTGATCGCGGGGCAAACCCGCTGCCCCGCCCCCGCGATGCGCCGCTGGGGCGGGGCACTTCGATCAAGGCAACTTGCTATCACCTTGACTACACTCCTTGCACTGCCGCCGCGCTGCCGGGCCCCAGGCCGGCAAAGGAGTGCCCGTGGTTCCCCGTTCCGTTGTGCGCCAACGCGGCGCGATCGGCCTGATGGCCGCGCTGACCATGGGCCTGGCCCTGGTGTTCATGCTCCTGACCGTCGACAGCGGCCGCCTCTACCTCGAACAACGCAAGCTGCAACGCATCGCCGACATGGCTGCGCTGGAAGCCGCCGAGCATGACGGCGCCTGCACCGGCAGCGGCCCGCAGGCATCCACCCTGGCCCGCACCGCCGCCACCCGCAACGGCCATTCGCCGCTCAACCCGCTGATCGCCAGCTGTGGCTACCTGCGCACCGGCAATGACAACCTGCGCACCTTCACTGCCGACAACCAGCGCAACGAGGCGATCAAGGTCGAGGTCAGCAATGTGGTGGTCACCAGCTTTGCCGGTGGCATCTACGCGCTGGTGCAGGGCGGTGCCATCGCCCGCACCACCACCCTGCGCGCCAGCGCGGTGGCCGCCAACCCTGGGCCGCCCCAGGCAATGCTGAGCATTCGCAGCACACTGCTGCAGGTCAGTTCGATGCAGTCGGCCATTCTCAACGCCCTGTTGAAGGCCATCGGCGCCAGCACCCAACTCACCGTGCTGGGCTGGCAAGGCATCGCCGATACCCAGCTCAACCTGCTCGATTACCTCGACGCACTGTCCACCGACCTGCACCTGAACCTGGGCGACTACCAGCAACTGCTGAACCTCCAGACCACCGCCGACAAGCTGCTGGACGTCGCCGTCAAGGTACTGCAGCAAAGCGGCGCCGCCGTGGAGGTGACCGGCAATCTGCTCAAACTCGCCGCGGACCTCAAAGGGCCGATCACCGTTGGACAATTACTCAACCTGCAGACCGGCACCGTCCAGGCCGGCCTGGACGCGAACGTGCAACTGCTGCAACTGGTCCAGGCCATGATTCAACTGGCGGCTAATCGGCAAGCGGTGAACGCCGAGATCCCCATCACCGTGCTGGGTCTGATCAACGGCCGCGTGTATCTGAAGGTGATCCAGCCCCCGCAGAACTCCGCCGTGGGCGACCCGCGCAGCGATGAGTTGCGCGTCCATACCGCGCAGATCCGCGCGCTGGTATCACTGGACCTGCCCCTGCTGACCGGCATCGCCGGGTTGCTCAATGCCGTGCTGGACCTGGCGGCGCCCTTGACCAACGTGCTCAACAACCTGCTCAGCCTGAACCTGCTGGGCACCGTGCAGTCGCTGACCTGCGCCCTGGGCATCCCGTGCAAGGTCAGCGACATCAAGCTGCTGGACAGCCAGGTGCACATCGACATCGGCATCGAAGTGGCCGAAGGCACCAGCCGCCTGCGCCCGGCACCACCCGACAACTACAGCTGCGCGCCCAAGAGCCTGACCACTCTCACCCAGCGCTCGGCGGCGAGGATCGCGATCGGCAAGTTCGACTCACCGGCCGAGTTCCTCAGCAATGGGCCTGACCTAGTGAAAGTGCAGGCCCTGCCGGTAATCGATATCGGCACCAATGTCTGCAGCCGCCTGCTGATCCTGCCGCCTTCCTGCGGTACACGCGTGCCCTATGCCGGCGGCGGTATCGGCCTGCGGGTGGACACCAAGCTGCTCGGCAGCAGCCCAACGGAAAAACCATTGGTCTTCGCCGGCGACCATGCCCCACGCACTATCGGCCAGGATCCGATGTTCCAGCCCATGGATAGCGACCAGGGCCAGGTGGTGGGCAGTCTGTCCGGCACGCTTGCGGGAGTACATCTGGAAGCCTACAGACCCACTGCCAACAGTGGCCTCGGCCAGGTGCTGGTGCTCACCGCCGGCCTGCTGGATGGGGTGAAGAACATCCTCGAGCCGATCATCAGGAACCTGCTCAGCCCGCTGCTCGATCCACTGGTCAACGGCTTGCTCAAGGTGCTGGGCATCGATCTGGCCAGCGCCGAGGTCGGCGCCAACCTCAGTTGCTCCAGCGGCCACGCTCAACTGGTGCAGTGAACCGGCAGCTCGATGCAGAAGCACGCGCCCCCGGGCGTATTGCTCACCGTCAGTTCGCCGCCCATCTGGCTGACGATGCCATGGCTGACCGATAGCCCCAGGCCGGTGCCGACACCAGCCGGCTTGGTGGTGAAAAAGGGTTCGAAGATCCGCTCGTGAAGCCGCGCATCGATGCCGCCGGCATTGTCCTCCACCAGCAGCCACAGCCGCTCGCCATGCAGTGCCTGGCGCACGCGAATCCAGGGCTGCGCCACCTGCTGTTCCAGCAAGGCATCGCGGGCGTTGACCATGAGGTTGATCAGCACCTGCTCCAGCTGGTCCTGATGCCCGAGCACCTGTGGCATCGCCTCGGGCGATTCCAGCTGCAGCGCCACGCCCTTGCCGCGCAGGCCCTCCTCCAGCAATGCATGGGCGCCCTGTACCGCGCACCAGGCGGCGAAGCGCTCGCGCTCGACCGTCGAACGCCGACCATACACGCGCATGTGCTCGACCAGCCGGGCCGCGCGCTCTACCTGCGCCTCGATACGACGCAACTTGTCCTCCAGGTAGGCCGGATCGGCGGCGCCGTTCTCCAGGCGTTTGAGCGCATTGACCACCGCCATGCGCATCACGTTGAGCGGCTGGTTGATCTCGTGCAGCAGGCCGGTGGCCAACTCGCCGAGGGTAGCCATCTTGGCCCCCTGCAACAGCTGCTGCTGGCTGCGCCGCACCTCGGTGTTGTCACGGCCCACGGCCTGGACCTCGAGCAGGCGGCCTTCGCCGTCGAACATGCCGCGGTCGGCCCAGACCCACCAGGCATGCTCACGGCCAGGCAACTGCAGGCAGATCTCCGCGCTGCTCACCGGTTGCTCGGGCGTCAGTGCCCGCAGGCGCTGGATGAATCCCTCGCGCTGGTCGGCGGACAACCATTGCCCCAGGTCCGCGCCCTGCAACTGCTCGGGCGTGCAACCCAGGTAATCGGCCAGCGGGCGATTGCCGAACAGCACGCTGAGGTCCGGGCGATAGCGGCAGATCATCGCCGGCGAGTCCTCCACCAGCACCCGGTAGCGTTCCTCGCTCTGGCGCATGCGCTCGGCGGCCTCGGTGGCTTCGCTGACGTCCAGCCACAGGCCGACCACCTCCAGCGGCTGACCCAAGTCGTCACGCAGCAGGCGGGCCTCGTCGAGCATCCAGTGGTAACCCCCCAGGTGGTCGCGCAGGCGATAGCGGCAACGCACCTGGCCATCGCGCAGCAGGCTGCGGGTGCGCTCCAGCCACAGCGGACGGTCGTCGGGGTGCACCGCCAGGCCCGGCTGGCGGGCGAATTCGCCGTCGGCCTCCCAACCCAGCAACGGCGCCAGGCTGGCACTGTAGAAATCGCTGTGCAGCGCGCCCTCGGCATAGCGTTGCACATAGATCACCGCGGGTGAGCGGGCAATCAGGTTCTCCAGCCGCGCCCGGGCCGCGCCAGCCTGTTGCTCCTGGGCCTTGAGGGCACTGATATCGAGCAGGAAACCGCGCAACTGGCCGCCCCGGCCCTGGCCGGCCCAATGGAACCAGCGCGGCGTCGCGAGCGGGTCACGGTCCAGCAGACGCACACCCAGGCTCAACGCCTGCCCGTCACGGGCCTGGTCCAGGGCCAGCTGCGCCGGTTCGCGGTCGGCCGGGTGCAGGCGGTCAAGCCACTGGGCCTGGCCGACCCGGCTGTCGAAACCAAGGGCTGCGGCCAGGGCCGGGTCCAACTGCAGGTCGCCGTGCGCCGGCCACTCCCACCACCCCGCGCCCAACTGCTGCTGCAGGTCGTCGAGGTGATGGGCCTGGTGCTGCAGTTGCTGGCGGCGATGCCGTACCAGCAGCGGCTCGGTCAGGCTGCGCACCAGGGCCATGGCCATGTCGACCGCAGGCACCTGGCGCGCCCCGGCGCACAACATCCAGGCCTCGGCCTCCAGCCCTTGCCGGTAGGGCACCAGGAACAGCGAGGCGCCTCCGCACAGGGCGAGCAGATCAGGGTCGTCGCGCACCTCGATCAGGGTCTGGGTCGGCCACTGGTCCAGCCTGTCCCGCAACCGACGATCATCGGGCCAGGGCCAGGCATCATCGCTGCTGGCAAAGTGGCGCCAGCCGCCAGGCTCGCGCAGCACCAGGCGCAGCGCGGCGGCCTGCCAGTGTTCAGTCAGGCTACGCAACTGCTCGCGCACCGTCTGCGCCAGGCGCTCGGCGCCGCATTCGCGCAGGGCATGGCCGATCTCTCCGAGCAGCGGTCGCTGGCGATCCCAGCGCTGTTCGCGGAGCAGGTCGCCGATATCGAACAGTTGCAGCATCCAGCCCTGCTCGTGGCGTTGCAGCCAGCCACGGGTGTGCAGGGCGTGGCCCATGACCGTATGGAAATCCAAGTCCAGTGGCTGCCCCTGCCAGTCTGCGGGATGGCCTTCGAGCACCAGCCAACTGTGTCGCTCCAGGTAGTCGTGCACCCGTGCGCCAGCCTGGCCGGGCAATGCCAGCAAGCTGCGCAGCGGGCCGGCCAGGCGCAGCACCCGCGCCTGGTCGTCGAGCCACAGTTGCAGGCCGACGGCGGGTGTCGCCTCGGGCGCCTGGGCAGGAGCCGGCGCGGCGAACCAGCGGTCGAACAGACCGCCACTCACAGTTGCAGGCTCGCCTGGGCCTGCAGCCGCGCGGGCAGCTTGGGCACATCACCGATCACCGGCAGCAGCAGGGTCGGCAAGACCCGATTGAGGCGTTCGCGGGGATAGTCGATCACCACCGTCAGCACCTTGTCCGTGCCTACGGTGACCCGGGTATCGGTGTTCACATTGAAGCCCAGCGCATTGGGCATCCACGCCAGTTGCTGGCCGATCACCTGGCGGGCCAGCCCCTGCACATCCAGCTCGTAGGTCTGGCTGCTCGGGTCCACGGCCACGCAACGGCGCACCGCTTCGCTGCTGGCCTGGTTGAACGACTGCAGCATGAGCATTGGCAAGGCGTAGCAGACCAGGCCGTAGAACACCGCGAAAAACACCATGAATACCGCGACAAACTCGATGGCAGCCGCGCCTTTTTGTTGTCCCGCCGGGCCTGCTTTCATGTTCGCGTCTACCCTGACTGTGAGACCTGTCTGAAAGCATAGAACCGTTCAACGAATAGGGATGGCATTTTGCCAATGCAAAGCATTGTTCTCCTGCTGTGGCTTGCCTTGTGCACCGAACAAGATGTCCGTGAACGACAAATCTCCAACGCCCTGACCCTGGGCGTCGCGGCGTGCGCCCTGGCCTGGCTGTTCGCCACCGGACGCAGCTGGATCGGCGCCGACGCCAGCGAGGCCGGCTGGGGCCTGGCCATCGTCATGCTGCTGACCCTGCCCGGCTACATGCTCGGCCGCTTCGGCGCCGGCGACGTGAAACTGATGGGCGCCCTGGCGCTGGCCACCAGCCCGCAGTACGTGCTCGGCACCTTCATCGGCGCCGGGGTCACCGTCCTGGCCTGGATGTTCGGCCGCCGGCGCCTGTGGACCCTGCTCAACCCCAAGGTGAAGAAGCGCCTGCAGGCGCTGGCCGAACAGGTCGGCGACAAGCAGCCCTTTGCCCCCTACGTGCTCGCTGGCTTCCTGCTGACAGCGGTATGGATCCAATAAACGACCGAAGGGTCGGATTCTGGAGTAGGACCGATGTACATAACGGCAAAGTGCGACTACTTTTCTAACTGCCAGAGCGTCTGGCCCGGGAGCAGGGCCGATACAACAGGGAGTTGATCGTGAACAAACCCGTCAGTGAGGTGAAAGTGCTGGTGGTCGACGACCAGCCAGTGATCGTCGAAGAGTTGTGCGAATTCCTCGAAAGCGAGGGCTACCGTTGTGTCCCCGCCCACTCCACCGGCCAGGGCATCGACTGCTTCAAGGCGGACGAAACCATCGGCCTGATCCTGTGTGACCTGCACATGCCCGAACGCGATGGCATCGAACTGGTGCGCACGTTGAAGCAGCTCGCCGGGCCGCAGCGCATGTTCGAGGCGATCATGTTGACCGGCCGCGCCGACAAGCAGGACGTGATCCGCGCCCTGCGCGAGGGTTTTGCGGACTACTACCAGAAACCCATGGACCTGGACGAACTGCTCGAAGGCGTGCGCCGCCAGGAAACCGCGCTGCTGGAGCGGCGGCGCAACTTCCGCGAACTGGGCAGCCTCAACCAGCGCCTGCAGGAGCTGGCCGAGTCCATCGACGACCTCTACCAGGACCTGGAAAAAGCCCGCGGCCAGGGCGCCCATCGGCGCGCCGGCGATAGCGAGGAAGGCGAGCCGGAGTTGCCGGCGGCGTTCGAGAAGCTGTCACCGCGGCAACTGGAAGTCGCCCGCCTGGTGAGCAAGGGCAAGACCAACTACCAGATCGCCTGCGAACTGGGCATCACCGAAAACACGGTGAAGCTGTACGTGTCCCAGGTGCTGCGCCTGACCCACATGCACAACCGCACGCAACTGGCGCTGGCGCTGACCCCACGCTCTTCGCCAGTGCATCAGCGCTTTACCACCCATTGAATGCCTTGATTCTGATCGCGGGGCCAGGCCGCGATCAGGCACTCAATTGTTCGACGAACTGATCTTGGTCCAGCGGTAGAAATCCGGGATCGGATACTTGTAGCTGTCCAGCCAGCGCTGCATGGCCTGGTCGCGCTCCTTGTCGGTCTGCACCTGGCGCACGCTGGAGGCCTGGCGGTTGCTCGCCTGCACCTGCAACAGGGCTTCGGTGGCGGTCTGCGGGCGCGGCTGGCGCGGCGGGTCCTCGGCCAGCGCCGACAGTGGCGCGGCCAGGCAGGCGAGGACGATCCAGGGCTTGAACATGTTCACCTCCGCTCAGTTGATGGCCGCAGCCGGGGATTCGGTGGCGGCCAGCGGGCCACGCCCGTTGGCAAGAATGCGCTGCGCCCGGGCCTGGGCCTCGGCGAACTGCTCGGGCTTCAGGTGCAGGCGATTGACCAGGTCCTCCGCCTGGCGCCAGTTGTCCTGCACCAGTGACAGGGTCACCAGGTTGACGGCCGGCAGCGGGTTATCGTCCTTGAGCTCGATGGCGGTCAGAAACTCGAAACGCGCCTGTTCGTGATTGCCCAGGTTCATCTGCACCACGCCCAGGTCGTTGCGCACCTTCTCGTCGGTGGGCGCCAGCCGCGCCGCCCGTTGCAGGTTGCGCAGGGCCTGGGTGTCGTCGCCACGGGCCGAGGCCAGTTGCCCCAGGCCGTGCTCGCCTTCGGCGGCCAGGCAGCCGCCGAGCAGGCTGCGGTAAAGCGGTTCGGCCTCGGGGCGCCCGAGCAGGCGCAGCACCTTGGCCTTGCGCAGACGCACCTGCTCGAGCTGCTCGGGCAACTGCTCCAGGTGGGCCAGCCCGGCGTGCGGTCGGCCTTCGCTGATCATCTGGTCGGCCATGTCCAGGCTCAACTGCTGGTCGGCGTCGGGCTTGCCACAGGTACCGCCGCCCAGCAGGCGCGCCAGGCCTTCGGGGGGCTGCCCGGCGCAGCCGCCGAGCAGCAGCAGGCTGATGAACGTCAGGATGGCTTTCATTGCGCGTCTCCCCTATCAATGCCCGAATGTTCCGGCGCTCATGAGCCCAAGGCCCGCGCCAGGGCGGAAAACCCCGGCCCGGCCAGGACAATGAGCAGGGCCGGGAACAGAAACACCATCATCACCGCCGACATCTTCGCCGACATCTTCGACACTCGCTCCTGCAGGCCGGTCAGGCGGCGGTCGTCGAGCAGTTCCTTGAGTGCCAGAAGCGACTTCATCGAGCCACTGCCCTGCACCAGCAGTTGCTGGAGGATGACGCAGGTGTCGATGAACTCGTCCACCGCCAGCAGGCGCGCGGTCTTTTCCAGCTCCGGGCCCAGGGCCAGGCCGGAATCGACCCGCTGCAACACCAGGCGCAACTCGTCGCTGATGTTCGGCACCAGGCTGCGGCCTTCCAGGGCCAGCACGCGCAGAGCCTGCTCCACCGCCAGCCCGGTTTCGAAGAGGATGCGCAGCAACGGGATGAGCAGGCTCACCTCCTCGGCGATCCGCCGCTGGCGCCGGGCCGCCGCCACGACCAGCAGGCGCTTGGGCAACAGGTAGCCCGCGCCCAGCGCACAAAGCAACAGCACTCCCCAGTGCCCACGGTTTTCCCCGGGCAGGCCATGGGCCAACAGCAGCGCCATGCCCACTGCCAGCACCGGCAAGCCCAATTGCACGGCGGCGAACAGTGCGCGTTGCCGGCTGCGTCGCCAGCCCAGGCGGTCGAGCAGCGCCTGGGTCTCGCCGTCCAGCCGTTGCAGGCGCCGCCCCCACGGGCTGCTGCCCAGCCACTGCAACCAGTCGCCGAGGCGCTCGTCGCGGTCCAGCCGCCCCTGCAGGCGCCGCGCCACGCGCTGGCGAGCGCGCCACTGGCCGATGGCCTGCGCGGCCAGCAGGGCGAACGCGGCGAACAGGCACAGGGCGCTGAGCATCAGGGCCATGGTCACAGGCTCCTCATCATGCGCCACAGCACCAGGCAGCCGACCGCCTGCATGACAAAAGCGAACAGCAGCATCATCTGGCCGCTGGCATCACGCCACATGGCCAGCAGGTAGGTGGGGTTGGCGAACAGGAAGTAGCCGACCATCACCAGCGGCAGCGCGCCGAGGATCCACGCGGTGATGCGGGTCTCGCCGGTCATGGCGCGCAGTTGCCGGTCGCCCTGCTCGTGTTCGCGGATCAGCTTGATCAGGTTCTCCATCAGTTCGCTGGCGTTGCCGCCGTGGCGCTGGTTGATGCGCAATCCCAGGGCGAACATGCGCAGCTCGGCCTGGCCGTAGAGTTCGGCGAATTCGCTGACGGCATCCTCCAGCGGCACACCGAGCTGCACGTTGCGCCGCACCCGCAACATTGCCGAGCGCAACGGCTCGCGGGTGCTGTCGACGCCGCCGAGCACCGCCTCGTTGAGGGTGCGTCCGGCCTTGAGGCTGCGCACGCTGTAGTCGAGCAGGCCGGGCAATTGCTGGACGATCTGCTGCAGGCGACGCCGGCAGCGCCAACTCAGATACAGGTGGCCGAGCAAAGGGAGGCCCGCCAGCACCATCAGCGCCGCCACCCAGCCGGCCAGCAGGCCGGCGAGCAGGGCCAGCGCCAGCCAGCCCAGCAGCCAGGGGCGCGGGGAAAAATCGGCATGGGCAAGGCCGGCACGCTGCAGCAACGGGTCGAGCCAGTCACGCCGGGCCGTACCGCTGCGCACGACACGGTAGGCCCGGCCCAGGCGTTCGAGGATGCGTTCCTCGCCGCGCTTGTACAGGCCGAGACGCCAGAGCAGCAAGGCCATGCCCAGGCACAGGGGCGACAGCGCCAGCAGCAGCGGGCCCATCACAGCACCCCTTCGTGGCGCAGCTTGCCGCCGGCGGGGTTCGGCGCCTCGCGCAGAAAGCCCTCGCCACTGCGCCGGTCCAGGCGGAACAAGGTGTTGGTGACATACACGTCGTCACGCACCCCGACCACCTCGAGCACCTCGCTGACGCAGCGCCGACCATCGGCCAGGCGGGTCAGCTGGATCACCACGTCCAGCGCGGCGCAGATCATCTGCCGCAGGGTCTTCTCGGCAATCTGCCGCCCCGTCAGGCCGACCAGGGTCTCCAGGCGCAGCAGGGCGTCCTGGGCGGTGTTGGCGTGCACCGTGCTCATCGAACCGTCGTGGCCAGTGTTCATCGCGGTCATCACGTCGAGCACTTCGGCGCCGCGGATCTCGCCGAGGATGATGCGGTCGGGGCGCATGCGCAGGGCATTGCGGATCAGCTCGCTGGCCTTGATCTCGCCGTGGCCCTCGGCATTCGGCGGGCGGGTTTCCAGGCGCACCACGTGCGGATGGTGCAGCTGCAGTTCGGCCACGTCCTCGATGGTCACCAGGCGCTCCTGGGGCGCGATCATCTGGCTGAGGATGTTGAGCAGGGTGGTCTTGCCGGTGCCGGTGCCGCCACTGACCAGGATGTTGCAGCGCCGGCCCACGGCGCGTTCGAGGAAGTCGTAGATGGGCTGGTCGATGGCCCGGGTGGCCAGCAGGTCGGCGCTCTTGAGCATGTCCTGGCGGAACTTGCGGATCGACAGGCACGGCCCGTCCAGGGCCACCGGCGGGATGATCGCGTTGACCCGGCTGCCATCGGGCATGCGCGCATCGACCATCGGCGACGACTCGTCCAGGCGCCGACCAAGGGGCGCGAGGATGCGCTGCATGACCCGCTCGACATGGTGCGCATCGATGAAGCGCAGGTCGGTCTGCTGCAGCAGGCCGGAGCGTTCGACGAACACCCGGTACGGGCCGTTGACCAGGATCTCGGTGACGCTCGGGTCGCGCAGCAGCACCTCCAACGGTCCATAACCGGTGAGCTCGTCGACGATCTCCTCGGCCAGGCGCTCCATCTCGTAGCGCGACAGGGCCAGGCGCAGGCGCGCGACATAGTCGCCCACCTGCTCGAGGACGAACTGCGCCAGCACCGGCCGCGCGCCCTCCAGCAGGTTGCGGCCGCTGTCCTCGATGGCATCGATCACGTGCCGGTGCAAGGCGCGCTTGAGCGCCTGCGGGTCACTGGCCGCGTGACGGGGCCCGCCAAAGGGTTCTTCGCTGATCATCGGTTGCCCCACAGCCGGCGCAGCCAGGTCTGGCCCGGCGGCGAAAGGTTCTCCGAGCGCCGCGCCAGGCGCTCGCCCAGACCGCGCAGGGCCTGGGTAAGGCTTTCACGCGGGGCCAGTTCGAACAGGCTCAGGCCCTGGTTCTTGGCGTTCAGGCGCACTTCCGGGCTGTACGGCATGACCTTGAGCAAGGGCAGCCCGTAGCGCTTGGCCAGGGCCTCGGCATCCGGCGCCACCTGGCGCAGGTAGCGGTCCACCAGCAGGCTGGCGTGCTCGAGCTTGATGCCACGGTCGCGCCACTGCTCGAGCACGTCGAGGTTGCGCCGGCAGTCGAGGATGTTCTGGTCGGTGTAGACGATCAACTTGTCGCAGTGGCTGACCAGGGTCCGCAGCGCCTCGCTGTCGGCCTGCCCGGTGAGGTTCACGACGATGTGCTGGAAGTGCTGGCGCAGGGCGCCGAGGAGCATGTGCAGCTCGGCGGCGCTGGACTGTTGCAGGGCCTCGTCGCTGTCGGCATAGGCGAGGATGCGCAGGCCGCCCTTGTCGCGGGTGAAGGCGCTGTCGATCAGGGTGGCGTCGAGCCGGCGCAGGTGGCGCAGGGCATCGCCGAAATGGAACGACGCCTCCAGGCCAAGCAAAGCCAGGCTGTCGCCACGGGGCAGGCCGAGGTCGAGCAGCAGGGTCTGCTGCCCGCTCTCCTGTACCACCCGCGCCAGGTGGGTGGTGAGCAGCGCGCCGTCGGCGCCGCGCTGGGCGCCATAGAGCACGGTGAGCCCGCCCAGGCTGGGGTTGCTGGTGGCCGTCGGCAAGCGTTTGCCCAGGCGCCGCACCAGCCCCGCCACCTCGCTGGCGCGCGAGCCGTAGGCGACGAAGTCACGGGCGCCGGCGCGCATGGCGTGCAGCACCAGCTGGTTATCCATACCGTCGCCGAGGGCGACGATGGCCAGCATCGGCTTGGCTTCCAGCAGGCCCTCGATCAACGCGCACTGGCCAATCAGCTGTTCGCGGTCCAGGCCGATGAACACCAGGTTGCTGAAGGTCATGTCGACCAGCGCCAGCAACTCGTCGAGGTTCGCACTGCTGGCGCCGATCACCTGCCCAAGCGGCGCCAACGCGCCCTGCAGCCAGTGCAGGTCTTCGTCGTTGCGGGTCAGGGCCAGGTAGGTCTGGTTCAGGCTTTCGCTCATTGGGACAACCCGCCACGGCCTTCGAAGTTGCCGTTTTCCATGAAGAACAGGCGGCCCCAGCTGGGGTCGTAGGTGCGCAGCGCCTCGCCCGGCAGCTCCGGCAGGCGCGCATTGACGGCCAACGGCTGGACCAGGTGCGGGGTGACGATCATCAGCAGCTCGGTCTCTTCGCGGTTCAGTGCCGACTGGCGGAAGAACGCGCCGATGATCGGCAGGTTGCCCAGGCCCGGCATCTTGTCCACGGCCGAACGCACGTTGCTGCTGATCAGCCCGCTGATGATGAAGCTCTCGCCATCGGCCAGCGAAATGCTGGTGTCGGTGCGGCGCACGCTCAGGCCCGGCACCTGGGTACCGGCAATGACCACCGCGTTGTTGTAGTCGAGCTCGCTGACCTCGGGCGCCACCTTGAGGGTGATGCGGTTGCGGCTGACCACGGTCGGGGTCAGCGCCAGCCGCACGCCGAACTCCTTGTACTCGATCGACACGTTGTCGCTGCCGCTGCTGGGCACCGGTATGGGGATCTCGCCACCGGCCAGGAAGCTCGCGGTCAGGCCGCTGAGCACGGTCAGGCTGGGGCGGGCCAGGGTGTAGGCGAAGCCGCTGTTCTCCAAGGCGTTGATCATCGCCAGGAAGCGGCTGCTGCCGCCGCCCCAGACGATGTTGAAGACGTCGTTGTCGAGCGGGATGCCGGGCCGCACATCGGCGTAGGTCACCGGGTTGGTGCCGGTGGCAACGCCCGGCACGTAGCCGGGGCGCACCACGGTGTTGGGCACGGTATTGGGCGAGCCGATCAGGCTGTTGTTCGAGCCCTTGAAGAACAACCGCGCGCCGGCCTCCTTGTATTTCAGGCGGCGCACTTCAACGAAGCGAATATCGGCCTGCACCTGCACGGGCAGGTCCTCCTGGGCCGTGGGCAGTTGCGCGGCCTCTGCCATGTCGGCGCTGGCCCGGCCCTTGACGAACAGCATGGCCCGATGCGGCTGGGCAGCGCAGTCGGTCCACAGCATGAGGCTGGTGGTGCCCTGCCCCACTGCCGTGAGCAGCACGGCCCGCGCGCCGCTGGGCTGGACATCGGCCACCTTGGGCTCGCCGACCGCCGCCCGAGTGATGGCCACCGGCAGGCGCAGTTCCTGCTGCAGACCCTGGTCCATCTCGATGACCGAGGGCAGTTGGCCGAAGGCCGCGCAACCCTTCGCGGCCGCCTGCGCCGTCGGTGCGAGCAGGGTCAGGGCCAGCAGCGTCGGGGCCAGCCAGTTGCCTCGTGGAGTAACACGCAAAGAACTACGCATGGATCGCATCCTTGCCGGTTCAGGGAGTCTTGTTGTTGTCGCCGTTCTGCGCGCCGCGGATAATCTGCATGGTCGGCGCGCCAGCCGCCGCGGCCGCCGCCTGGCTGGCCAGGGGCACCTGGGACAGCTGGCTGAAGCGATAGAGGTTGCGGTTGGCCGTTTCCACCTGCGCACTGGCGTCCTGGCCGGACCAGTACCCCGCCAGCAGCGGTTCGTCGGCACTGCGCACTGCCAGGCGCAGGGTGCCGGCCTGGGCCGCCAGCATCAGCCGGCTGGCCAGGGCCTCGGGCACCGCCAGCCCCACGGTGCGCGCCGGATTGCCACCGATGGTCTGCTGGTCTCGCCGGGCCTTGAGCTCTTCGGCGGTCTGGGCCGGGCGCCCATCGTTGGCCAGGCCCGTCTGCTGGTCGACACTCAGCACACGCAAGGCCGGCAGCACTACCTGGGCTGAAGATTGCGGGTTGTTGTTTTCTTCACGCAGGAACAGCAGCACGTCGACATAATCGCCTGGGCGCAGTTGCCCGGCGGCACCGATCACATCGTCGATGGCCACAGCGACCGCCCGTTCGTGGGCGCGAATCATCCGCGCCAGGGGGCCGCCGGCCTGGAAGCTCGACTCGTCCAGCCAACTGCCCGCAGCAAGGGGGCGGGTGCTGCTGCGCCCGAGCACTTGGTCAAGTTGCTGGAAAGCACCAGCCGGCACCACCTGCAGGCGCTCGAGGAGCACATCCTCTTCGCTCAAGGGCGTGTTGGCCGCGACCGCCCTGCGCAGGACCACGATGGGCGAGCGTGGGGGTTCCGGGGGCGCGGCGGGTACGGCAGCGGCCGGGATGGCGGCCTCGCTGGGTGGGGTGAGAGGGGCCGGCGCAGGCTCGGGCGGACGGCTAAGACGAAGGCCCCAGTACCCCGCGAGCAGGGCCGCGAGCAGGAACAGGCCGGCGAGGATCATGGTCAGGCGACTGCTCATCTGCGCTCTCCCTTACGCCCGGGACCAATGATGGCAAAAAGTAACTATTTCGCTATTGGACGGTAGCTGAGGCGCAATCTTTCGCCATTACCTGTGCTGGTTTTTTCGAGCCACGAAATTGACGCACCGACAAAACAAAAACTTAGCGCCGCCAATTCCAACCAATACTTTTGGATTAATGCTTTTTTACATTTGCAGGCCGCCACGGCTTGGCGATGCTCTGATGGCAAAGGGGTATCACTTATCAAGCCCCTCCGACCGGCGCCCATCGAGCGCAAGGAGACGTGCCATGCTGCTGCAACAGATCCTCCTCCACGTGAAGACCTTCCTCCTGCGCAAGGATGGCGCCTCCGGTATCGAATACGCGGTGATCGCGGCCATGGTCGCGGTGGTGCTGGCTGGCTTCGTCACCCCCATTTCGGGCGAAGTGTCGGAGATCATGACCAAGATCCAGACCGCGATCACCCAGTGACCGCACCGCGCCAGCGAGACGTGTAGTCCAACCGCCCGGAGCCAAGCATGCCGACCTCTTCCTTGCGTCAACAGATCCTGCTGGTGGACGACGAGGAGGAGGCCTTGCTGGAGCTGGCCGAGCTGCTGGAAAACGAAGGTTTCTGTTGTCACACCGCCACTTCGGTCAGGTCTGCCTTGCAACAGCTGACCCGCCATCCCGATGTGGCCCTGGTGATCACCGACCTGCGCATGCCCGAGGAGAGCGGCCTGGGCCTGGTCCAGCGCCTACGTGACCACACCGCCCGCCAGCACTTGCCGGTAATCGTCATGTCCGGGCATGCCGACATGGACGACGTCAGCGACCTGTTGCGGCTGCAGGTACTCGACCTGTTTCGCAAGCCGATCTATCACGCCCGCTTGCTCGAGACGCTGGAGAACCTGTTTCCCAAACCGTTGATGCAGGCGGTGAAATAACGCCGGAGTCGGCACCGTACAACGCCCTTACAGAAGGCGCCGCTGACGCGGCGCATCGCCGGCTTGCCGGCGATGAGGGGCACGGCCCCCTTACAATTGATAACTGAAACTCAGGTTCAGCCGTGGCCGCCGGTTGAAGCTGTCCAGCGCCATGTCCGACATCGGCTTGGCCACCTCCAGCGCAATGTTGTAGTAGCGCATATCGCCAAAGCGCAGCCCCAGCGCCGCCGACGACATCTTCGAGTCGCGCACGTCCAGCGCGTTGAACCAGGCCCGCGCGGTGTCGAGCGCCACGTACGGCTGCACGACCTTGAGCCAGCCAGCGTCGCGCCGGAAGCTGTAGTTGAGCTCGTAGGCCAACCCCCAGCCCTTGTCTCCGGAGCCCTGGTCGCTGGGGTAGCCGCGCCCGAAGTTCTGCCCGCCGAACACCGCCCGCTCGCTGTCGGGCAGGCTGTCGTTGCTCCAGTAGGCCGCCGCCGATGCCACGCCCTGCCAGTTGTCGCTGAAGTTGTCGCTCTGCACGCCCGAGACCCGCAGGCGCAGGAAGTCCAGGTCGTAGTCGGCATTGGTGTTGGCGCCAAGGCGGTCGAGCCCCTGATAGACCCCGGCACTGAGGATACGCAGGCGGCGCGCATCAGCCTTGCGCCAGTCGCCTTCGAAGGACAGAGCGCGGATATCGGTCTCGCTGTCCAGGCGCAGGGGGAAACCCACCACCTGGTAATCGATGCGGTCGTTGACCACGTAGAAGCGCCCGACCACCTCTAGCCATTCACTGGGCGAGGCGATCAGCGATTGGCTGATGCCCACCGAGTAGCGTTCGTTCTCGCGGTGCTGGGTCAGGTCGATGCCGTTGTCCAGACGAATACGCGCCTTAGGGTCGCTGCGGTAGCGCGAAGCCGACAACAACAGCTTCGAGCCTTCGGCATCGAGGAACTGGCTGTAGTCGAGGCGGTAGTAATGCTCCTTGTCCTCGCCAGGCGGTACCAGCACGCTGGCGCTCAACTGTTCGGCAAAGCGGGTCTGCGCGTTGCTGCTGGCACCCAGCAGTGCCTGCAGGTCGTCGCGGCTGCCGTCGTTGAGGCTCAAGGTGGTGGTGACCGGCTTGCGCGAAACCTGGGCGAGCAGGCGGGTCGCGCCGTCGGTGGTCGCCGGCGGCGGCACCTGGGCCTGGAACGTCACCCCGGGGATGCGCCCGGCCAGGCTGGTATAGCGCTCGAAGCTTTCGCGGGTCAGCGGACGCTCGGCCTTGAGCCGGTCCAGCAGTTGCACCAGGTAGGCCCGCGCCGCGCCAATGTCGCCCTCGATGTGATAGTCGTGGATGTAGCCTTCCACCAGCACCACCCGCACCCGGCCATCGGCGAAGTCCTGGGGCGGCAGGTAGGCGTATGACAGCAGGTAACCGTCCTGCTGGTAGCGTTGGGTCAGGCGGCGGGTGATCTCGATCAGCTCGGCGAGCGTGACCTCGCGCCCGATCACCGGCTGGTAATGCTCGCGCAGGTCGCTCAGGGGGTAGACGGTGCCGCCTTCGAAACGCACCTTGCGCACCGCCACCCGGGTGTTCATCAGCAACGGTGGTTGCCGCGTGGTGTCCACGCTGGGCACGCGCAAGCCGGGCTGGTCGGGCCGGTAGGCATCCACCGGCAGGTTGGGCGTGGGCAGGCGGCGTTCGGTCTCGTTGCTGTTGAGGAAGCTCGGCAGGGGTTCGCCCCGGGCCAGGCAGGCTGCGGACAGGCCCAGCATCGTCAGCAGCAATCGGCGCATTCGGACACTCCATGATCCACGAGTTGCGGGGTGACCGACCGGCGAACGGCGCGCCGGTCGGTCTCACTCACCTTGAGCGTAGCCCGTGGCGTCAGCGCTGCCCGCCTGCCAGAGCCCCTGACACACCATTGAGCGCACCACCAAGACCACCGGCGGGCGCGCCGCCGTTGACCAAGGTGCCCGGCTGGCCGAGCGTTGTACCGACCGCGGTCACCGTCGCGCCAACCTGGCTGACAACCGGGTTGCCTGTGGTACCGGCCAGCTGCGTGCCGGCAGAGCCCACCGCGCCACCGACCTGGTTCAACAGCCCCGCCACGGGGGCGCCGACGCCGGTGCTGGCGCCAACTTGCTGTGTCACGCTGGAGACACCAGTGACCACCGGGTTGAGGCCGCTGCCCACCTGCTGGGTCAACGCCGCGACCGGCGCCCCGGCAACGCTGTTGGCCACGCCGTTGCCACCGAGCACAGTGCCCAGGCTGGCGACGGTATTGCCCGTCTGCACCGAAGTGCCGCCAATACCACTCACGGTCGGGCTGGTGGTGCTCGCCGTCAGCCCATTGCCGGCACCGGCCACCACGCCGCCGACGGTTTCCAGCAGGCCGCTGCGTGGGCCTCCGGTGGCAGGGGCCAGCCCGCTCGCCGTGCTGACCGTGGTGCCGGTATTGGCCACCGCCTGGCCGAGCGTGTTGCTCAAGGGGTTGCCGTTGCCGGCCCCCGCCAGTTGCTGGCCGGCCTGGTTCAAGGCACCACCGGTCTGGTTCAGCGCCTGGTTCAGCGGCCCGGCGAGCCCGGTCTGCCGCGTGGCATTGGCCGCCGTGTTTTCCACCAGCGAGACCACCGGCACCAAGGCATCGCTCACGCCTTGGGTCGCCCCGGCGAGCGGGCCGCTGGTGCCGACCGGCGACAGGGTGTCGCCGAGCATGGTCACCGCCTGGCCGACCCGGTCGACGCCTTGACCGGCCCCGGCAACCAGTTGGTTGACCACCGGCACCTGCTCGACCGGCCCGTTGCTGGCCAGCCCGGCCACGCCCTGGCCAAGGCCGGAGACGCCGCCGCCCAGGTCGGCGGTGGCCGCACCGACCACGCCGACCGTGGTGCCCACGGCATTGTTGCCGGTACCCAATTGCCCCAGGCCCTCGCTCAGGCCACCGCCGACGCTGTTCACGGCGTTGCCGGCGGAGGACACCAGCGTGCCCACGCCACCGCTCAACGAGGTATTGCCGGCAATGGGCAGCGCACCGATCACCTGGCCGAGATTGCTCACGCCGTCACCGACCCCGGACACAGTATTGCCCAATTGATCGACCACCTGGCCGGTGACCAGCGCGGTGGGTGTGCTACCACCGCCCGTGCCGCCGTCACCGCCACCAGGCGTGCTGCCGCCGCCAGTGCCTCCACCGCCGCCGCCGCCACCGGTACCGGCGCTGCCATCACCCGGGGACGTGGTGCCACCGCTACCGCCTCCACCACTGCCGCCCGTGCCATCGCCCCCGCCGCCACCGGCTCCGGCACCCGCGCCGCCGTCGGACGACGAACCATCGACCTCGCTGTGATGCCCGCCGCCGCCGCTGCTGCAACCGGCAAGGCCCAGACTCACGGCCATCGTCAGCGCCGTTGCCGCCTTGATCCACGCTTGAGTGTTCATGGAAGGACTCCCGCTGCTAAGTGTTTTGCTCACAACAGCAGTGAAAGCGCATGGCGCCGAATCGGGTAGCTCACAACTTGGTGTTAGTACCTGTGGCAGGGGCAATGAGGGCCGGAAAACAAGAAGAATTTCAGTGGCTTGACGACGCGCGCAGGGATGCGCCACAAAAGGATTAGTCGTAACTCATTAGTACAAGCGGCAAGCCCTGCCAGTGTTGCCGGGCTTGCCGACCGGGGGCGTCAGAAGTCGAAGAACACTGTCTCCCCGTCGCCCTGGATACGAATGTCGAAGCGGTACGCCGTCTTGCCGTCCACTTCGCAGCGCCTGGCAATCAAGGTCTCGCGCCGCTGCGGCTGTTCGATCAGGTTCAGCACCGGGCACCTGGCGTTCGCCTCGGCTTCGTCATCGAAATACAGCCGGGTATGCAGGTGGATATTGATGCCCCGGGCAAACAGGCTGAGGTTGATGTGCGGCGCCATCGGCACGCCCGCGGCGTTGTTCACCACCCCCGGCTTGACCGTGTGCAGGGTCCACTCGCCGGCATCGAAGGTGGTCGCGGTGCGGCCAAAGCTGTTGAAGGCGTTCTCGAGGTGGTACTCGTCCTGATAGCGGCCCTCGGCGTCCGCCTGCCACACCTCCAGGAACGAGTCGCGCACCAGGTGGCCATTGCCGTCGTACACCTGGCCGATCAGCAATATGTGCTCGCCCGGTGCATCGGGCCGGGCCAGGCGGTTGCAGATTTCATGGTCACGGGTCGGGTTGCCGGCCGCTTCCAGGGCAAGGCCGATATGCACATAGGGGCCGGCGGTCTGCGAAGGGGTTTCCGGCAGCAGTTCGATAGGCATGACGGGGCTCCTCAGCGGTTTTCGAAGTGGGTCTGGCGCTGGCCGCGCAGGACGATGTCGAAGCGGTAGGCCAGGCAATCCATGGGGTTGGCGTGGCTCATGTCGAGCCTGGCGATCAGCCGCTCGACGGCATCCGGGTTGGCGATCGACTTGACGATCGGGCACAACGGGATCAGCGGGTCGCCCTCGAAGTACAACTGGGTGATCAGCTTGGTGGCGATCGACGGGCCGCTGATGGAGAAGTGGATATGCGCCGGACGCCAGTCGTTGGGGCCGTTGCGCCAGGGGTACGGGCCGGGCTTGATGGTGCGGAAGCTGTAGTAGCCGTCGCGGTCGGTCAGGCAGCGGCCGACACCGCCGAAGTTCGGGTCCAGCGGTGCCAGGTAGCGGTCGTTCTTGTGCCGGTAACGGCCACCGGCATTGGCCTGCCACATTTCCACCAGGGTGTTGGGCACCGGCTTGCCATACTGGTCGACCACCCGTCCGGCAACGATGATGCGCTCGCCGATGGGCAGGCCGCCCTGGTTGAAGTTGAGCAGCAGGTCATGGTCGTGCTCGCCGAAGCGCAGGTGGGAAAAGTCCGGGCCGGTGCTTTCGCTGATCGACTGCGGGATGCTGACCAGCGCCTGGCGCGGGGAGCGCGCCACCGAGGTCTTGTAGTCGGGGGTGAAGGCCTTGGGGTGCCAGTTGCGATCACGGATCACGAAGCGGCTGGTGTCCTGGGCGGGCATGCCGGTTTCCTCTCTTGGAATTATCGAACGCCTGGGCGTGGCAGGCGGACTTGCAGTTTCCGGCAGGTGCGACGGGATGAATATTGAATTCAGCGGTCCCAGGCATAACCATTTGGTTATGCGTCAGCGGTCGGGGATACACCTCGGTCTGCACTGAACTAATCTTGGACTTCATGTTTCAGCAACCGGAGAGCTCTACATGGAATGGCGAAAAGGCCGACGCAGCGACAACGTGGTCGATGCCCGCGGCGAAGGGGGTGGCGGCGGCATGCGCTTCGGCGGCGGCAAGGGCCTGGGGCTCGGCGCCATCCTGCTGATCGTCGGCATCGGCTGGCTTACCGGGCAGGACCCACTGCAGATCCTCGGCCAACTGGCTGGGCAGATGGAGCAGCAACAGACCGCCCCTGCCAACGTCGACGGCAAGGCACCGCCGGCCAACGACGAGCAGGCCGAATTCGTCGCCTCGATCCTCGGCGACACGGAGGACACCTGGAAGGCACTGTTCGCCCAGGCCGGCAAACAGTACCGCGACCCCAAGCTGGTGCTGTTCAGCGGCCAGGTCAACTCTGCGTGCGGCTTCGCCTCCTCGGCGGTCGGGCCGTTCTATTGCCCCGGCGACCAGCGCGTGTACCTGGACATGACCTTCTTCCGCGAAATGGAAACCCGCTTCAAGGCCGCCGGCGACTTCGCCCAGGCCTATGTGATCGCCCACGAGATCGGCCACCATGTGCAGACCCTGCTGGGCGTCTCGGCCAAAGTCGATGCGGCGCGCCGCAGTGGCCAGCGCATGGAGGGCGACAATGGCTTGCTGGTGCGCCAGGAGCTGCAGGCCGACTGCCTGGCCGGGGTCTGGGCCTACCAGGCGCAGAAGCGTCTGAACTGGCTGGAGCCGGGTGACGTCGAGGAGGCGTTGAACGCCGCCAACGCCATTGGCGACGACCGTTTGCAACAGCAGGGTCAGGGCCGCGTGGTGCCCGACTCGTTCACCCATGGCACCTCCCAGCAGCGCATGCGCTGGTTCAAGGCCGGGTTCTCCAGCGGCGACCTGAACCAGTGCGATACCTTCAGCGCGCGTAGCCTCTGAAATAGCGATCGGCGGTCAGCCGGCTCCTGCTGCGAGTCCGCTGACCCGCAATTGACAACATCAAAAACGTAAACGTATTCAACAAGTTACAAAATTGCTGAAAAAGCGTTTCAGCTTCTCCCAGCGTTGCCGATAAGTCCTACACAAATCTGCGGGCTATCTGACAACAACAACGCCCAACTTTTGAGATCAAGTGAGCGAAATCATTCTCTGGGAGAGCGTGCATGAACAGTTGGTTCGCCAATATCAGCGTCAACCTCAAACTCGGCCTGGGCTTCGGCCTGGTCCTGGTCCTGACCGGCCTGCTGGCCCTGACCGGCTGGAACAGCCTGGGCAGCCTTATCGACCGCAGCAACTGGATGAGCGACATCACCCAGCTCAACAGTGACCTGACCAACCTGCGCGTGGCCCGCCTGCAGTGGATGCTGACCAACGGCGACGACGCCTCGGCAGCCAACGTCCAGGCCAAGCTCGACGCCTTCGGCAGCCAGCAGCAGCACCTGGTCAACACCTTCAAGAGCCCCGAGAACCTCAAGCTGCTGCGCGAGCAGGGCCAGAGCATCAGCGAGTACCGGGTTTCGCTGGAGAAGATGCGCCAGGGCTACAAGACCACCCTCACCGCCCGCGACTCGATGAACCAGGCCGCAGCCCGCGCCAACGACGCCATCGAAGCGATCAGCGGCGCCGTGCTGTCCAGCAGCGAAAGCGATGCCAGCCGCCTGGCCCAATACCTGCTGATCAGCAAGGCCAAGCAGCAGCTGGTGCAGGTCCGCCTGGACGTGCGCAGCTACATCGCCGACCTGACCAGCGAAGCCGAGCAGGCCGCCCTGCGCCAGCTGGAAAACGCCCTCAGCGAAATCGACAGCCTCAAGCGCCAGCTGCCGGCCGAAGCCTCGCGCATCCAGCAGTTCGAAAGCGCCGTTCTGGCCTACCGTGATGCCGTGCGTCAGTTCCGCGACGCCACTGCCGCCATTGGCGTAGCCCGTGCCGAAATGACCGTGCAGGGCGCCGATATCGTCAAGCGCAGCGACGAGCTGTACAAGATCCAGATCGAGCGCCGTGACGACGAAAGCGTCCAGGCCCGCAGCCTGCAAACCACCGCAACCCTGCTGGCGCTGCTGGTAGGCGTGCTCGCCGCGTTCATCATCACCCGTCAGATCACCCGTCCGCTGCGCGAGACCATGGACGTGGTCAACCGCATTGCCAGCGGCGACCTCACCCAGCAACTGCGCGTCACCCGCCGCGACGAACTGGGCGCCCTGCAGCAAGGCATCGCACGCATGGGCACCACCCTGCGTGACCTGATCACCGGCATCCGCGACGGCGTCACCCAGATCGCCAGCGCCGCCGAAGAACTGTCGGCGGTGACCGAGCAGACCAGCGCCGGCGCCAACAGCCAGAAGGTCGAGACCGACCAGGTAGCCACCGCCATGCACGAGATGGCCGCCACCGTGCAGGAAGTCGCGCGCAACGCCGAACAAGCCTCCCACGCCGCGACCAACGCCGACGACGAAGCCCGTGTCGGCGACAAGGTAGTGGGTGAAGCGATCAGCCAGATCGAGCGCCTGGCCCACGAAGTGCACCGTTCCACCGAAGCCATGACCCTGCTGCAGCAGGAAAGCCAGAAGATCGGCAGCGTCATGGATGTGATCAAGTCGGTGGCCGAACAGACCAACCTGCTGGCGCTCAACGCCGCCATCGAGGCCGCCCGTGCCGGTGAGGCCGGGCGTGGTTTCGCCGTGGTCGCCGACGAGGTGCGTGGCCTGGCCCAGCGCACCCAGCAGTCCACCGAGGAAATCGAAGGCCTGATCGCCAGCCTGCAGCACGGCACCCAGCAGGTTGCCGAAGTGATGAACGGCAGCCGCAACCTGACCGACAGCAGCGTCGAGCTGGCGCGCAAGGCCGGTGGTTCGCTGGAAAGCATCACCCGCACGGTGTCGAACATCCAGTCGATGAACCAGCAGATCGCCGCCGCCGCCGAGCAGCAGAGCGCCGTGGCCGAAGAGATCAGCCGCAGCATCCTCAACGTGCGCGACGTGTCGGAGCAGACCGCCGCGGCCAGCGACGAGACCGCCGCTTCCAGCGTCGAGCTGGCGCGCCTGGGTGGCCACCTGCAGACCCTGGTCAGCCAGTTCCGCGTCTGATCCTGTAAAGCATCGCGGGGCAAGCCCGCTCCCACAGATTCGTGGGAGCGGGCTTGCCCCGCGTTCATTTGCGCCTCGGATTACTTGACGATCATCCCCACCCCGCGCCCGCGCGGATCAGACGCCGTCTCCAGCTTCTCTCCTGTCACCCGGATCGCCTGGATGTCGCCCATCTCCCAGCCCTGGTCCTCCAGCACGTAGCCCATCTTCTTCAGGTCGTCAGCCACCTGCCCCTTGAGCGGCGCATAGCTGTCGAAGTAGATGGTGTCCTTGGGCAGCAACTGGTGATGCACGCGCTGCGCCGCCACGGCTTTCTCCAGCGGCATGCCGAAGTCGTACAGGTTGTTCATCACCTGGAAGATCGAGGTGAAGATCCGCGAACCGCCCGGGGTGCCCAGCACCAGCACCACCTTGCCATCACGCGCCACCAGGCTCGGGCTCATCGACGAGAGCATGCGCTTGCCCGGCGCGATGGCATTGGCGTCGCCGCCGACCACGCCAAAGGCGTTGGCCGCGCCCGGCTTGGCGCTGAAGTCGTCCATCTCGTCGTTGAGCAGGAAGCCCGCGCCCTTGACCACCACGCCGCTGCCGTAGTCGAGGTTGAGGGTGTAGGTGTTGCTCACCGCGTTGCCCTGCTTGTCGACGATGGAGAAGTGGGTGGTCTGGTGCGGTTCCAGCCCCGGCTTGACCTGGTCGGTTGCGGAAATCGCGTTCGGGTTGACCTGGGCGGCACGCTTGGCCAGGTAATCCTTGGCCACCAGCTGGTCGACCGGAACCTTGGTGAAGGCCGGATCACCGAGATAGTCGGCGCGGTCGGCGAACACGCGCTTCTCGATCTCGGCCAGCAGGTGGATGTACTTGGCGGAGTTGTGCTCGACGCCCTTGAAGTCCGCCGCGCGGTCTTCCTTGATGCCCAGCAGCTGGGCCAGGGCGACGCCGCCTGAGCTTGGCGGCGGCGCGGTGTAGACCACGTTGCCGCGCCAGTTGATGGCGATCGGGTCGCGCCACACGGCCTTGTAGTCCTTGAGGTCGTCCTTGCTGATCAGGCCCTTGTCGGCCTGCATCTGCGCCACCAGCAAGTCGGCGGTCTTGCCCTGGTAGAACTCGCTGACGCCCTTGTCGGCAATACGCTCGAGGGTCTGCGCCAGCTCCGGCTGCTTGAACAGCTCGCCGACTTTCATGCTGCCGAAGTAGTCGTTGAAGTTGGTCGCGGTCTTGAACAGGCCCTGGGCGTCATCACGGTACTGGTACTGCTTCTGGGCAATCTTGAAACCGTTGTGCGCATAGCCGATGGCCGGGGTCAGCAGCTCGCTCCACTTGAGCTTGCCGAACTTCTGGTGTGCCTCCCACAGCCCCATCACCGTGCCCGGCACACCGGCAGCGCGCACGCCGACCAGGCTGAGGTTCTCGATCACCTCGCCCTTGTCGTCCAGGTACATGGTCTTGGTCGCGGCCTTGGGCGCCACTTCGCGGTAGTCGAGGAAGTAGGGTTTGCCGTCGACGAACAGGGTCATGAAGCCACCGCCGCCGATGTTGCCAGCCTCGGGGTAGGTCACCGCCAGGGTGAAGGCGGTGGCGACGGCGGCGTCCACCGCGTTGCCGCCCTTCTTGAGGATGTCGGCGGCCACCTGTGCGCCATATTGATCAGGCGCGGCCACCGCGCCGCCTTCAAGCGTCACGGCAAAGGCGGAGGAGCAGCTCAGGATCGCGGCCCCGAGGGCCAGGGGCTGGAACATGACAATACGCATGCGCACTTCCTTGGTGTTGTTTTTGTTGATCAGTCATTAAGGCCGAAGCCCTGTCACTAAGCAAACACTCCGGTCGTTTCACGCCGCCGACGGGCAGACCCTGTCGCGTTCAGGCAACTCAGCAGGCATAGACCGCCAGCTTTTTCTGGATGAAATCGAGAAAGCACTGGATGCGCAGGGCCAGCTGGGTATTGCGGTAGTAGACCGCGTGGATCGGCTGGCGATAGCCATTGTTGTGCTCGGCGAGGATCACGTTCAGCCGGCCGGCGCGGATGTCCTCGTGGGTCATGAAGTGCGACAGGCTGACCATGCCCTCGCCGGCGATGGCCAGCTGACGCAAGGTCTCGCCGCTCGAGGCGACCAGCTGCGGGCGGATCGCCCAGCGGTCGCCCTGGGCATGGCGCAGTGGCCACTGGTTGAGCGACTCGAGGGTGCTAAAGCCGAGCAGGCAATGGGCCTCGAGATCCTCGACCCGCTGCGGCGTGCCATGCCGGGCCAGGTAGTCGGGGCTGGCAAGCACCTGCACCGGGCTGCAGCCGAGCGAACGGGCATGCAGGCTGGAGTCGGCCAGTTCGCCGATGCGGATGGCCACGTCGGTGCTTTGCTCCAGCAGGTCGATGATCAGGTCGTCGGTGTTCAGTTCCAGCTCGATGCCAGGGTACTGCTGACGGAACTCGCCGATCCACGGCAGGATCGCGTGCAGCATGAACGGCGCGGCGGCGTTGATGCGCAGGCGCCCGGTCGGGGTCTGGCGGTTCAGCGAGAGGCGCTCTTCCATGTCGTCCATCTGCTCGAGGATCGCCCGGGCGCGCTGCAGGAAGAAGCGCCCTTCCTCGGTCAGGTCCATGCGCCGCGTGGTGCGGTTGACCAGCGTGGTGCCGAGCTTGCTTTCCAGGCGCGACAGGGTGCGGCTGACTGCGGAGGGCGTCTGGCCGATCTGCTCCGCGGCGGCGGAGATCGAGCCGCTGTCGATGACGGCGACAAATACCTGGAGTTCTTCGGATCGGGTTTTCACGCGGATGGCCTTGGCAGGTGGATGCCGTGATTCATAGCGGTTGGACAGCAACCGCGCAAGGGGCCGCTACGCGCCCCTTTCGCCGGCTTGCCGGCGAGAGGCCCGTGCAGGAACAACAAGACAGTTGGAGCCGCGCTGTCATTGAGCCTTGCCAAACACCTGGTCCAGATGCTGCTCATAGGCCGCCAGCGCCGCTGGCACATCCGGCCGCTTCATCACATCGACGGCGAGGAAGGTCGGCAACCCGCTCATGCCGAGGAACTGGTTGGCCTTGTGGAACGGGAAGTACACCGCGTCCACGCCCTTGCCCTCGAAAAAATCGCTGGGGTCATCGAACGCCTGCTGCGGCGCGTTCCAGGTCAGCGACAGCATGTATTGCTTGCCCTGCACCAGGCCGCCGCTGCCGTACTTCTGCGAGGCGTCCGAACGGGTACGGCCATCGTTGGCGTACAGGCTGCCGTGGCCGGCGGTGAACACGTCGTCGATGTACTTCTTCACGGTCCAAGGCGCGCCCATCCACCAACCGGGCATCTGGTAGATCACTACATCCGCCCAGAGGAACTTCTCCACCTCGGCCTGGACGTCGTAGCCGCCGTCGATGAAGGTTTCCCGCACATCGAAACCGGCGCGGTCCAGATGGGCCAGTGCGGCATCGTGCAGGGTCTGGTTGAGACGGCCGTCGGAATGGGCGAAGCGTTTACCGCCGTTGAGCAGGAGAATCTTTTTCATGGAAGGGTCAGCCCTGTAAGTGAAGTTGCCGGCAGGTTAGGCAACCAGGCGGCGGGGAAACAGCCAGGGCAGGGCAAAATTCTTTTGCCTGTAAATCACGAATGGTAAGCATATTGTTGATTTAGAATTTGCTCACTCCCCTTACAGAGCGTTTTCCCATGACCGAGCAATACGCTTTCATTCTCAAAGCCAAGACCCGCCCGGAGCAGGCCGAGGCCTTCGAACAACTGTTCCGTCCTTACGTGGAGCCGAGCCGCCAGGAACCGGGCTGCATCGAGTACCACATGCTGCGCGACAAGGCAGACCCGAGCCTGTTCGTGTTCTTCGAGGTGTGGGCCAGCAAGGACGCGCTGGACGAGCATTCGGCACTGCCACATATGCGTGCCTTCTTCGAAAAACGCATGGATTACCTGGAGCGCGATTTCGATATCCAGATGATCGACATGCTCAGCGCCTCTTCCGCTAGCCGTTGACCAGCAGGTGCCCGCCCAGCAGCGCAAGGCCGATGAAGAAGCAGCGCTTGAACAGCGCTGCGCTGATCCGTCCGCGCAGCCACTGGCCGGCGAACATGCCCAGCAAAGCCGGTGCCAACACCAGCAGTGAAGCCCCCAGGGCCTGGCCACCCAGGGCGTCCTGCCCGGCCAGGCCGACCGCCAGTGCAAGGGTCGAGACGGTGAACGACAGGCCCAGCGCCTGGACCAGCTCGTCGCGGCTCAGGCCCAGGCCCTGCAGGTAGGGCACCGCGGGCATGACGAACACGCCGGTGGCGGCCGTCACCACGCCCGTGAGCAACCCGCAGAGCGGCCCCAGCCAGGCCTCCCTGGCCGGTGCCACGCGCAGCCCTGGGCCGACCACCCCATAGAGGGCATAGACCAGCAAAGCGGCGCCCAGGCCATGGGCCGCCCACGGACCGCTGTCGATCCCCAGCCAGACGCTGCCCAGCAGGGTGCCGATGAAGATCATCGTCAGCATCCCGCCCAGGCGGCGCAGCAGCGCGAGCAGGTGGCCACCGGCCGCCAGCTGCCAGAGGTTGGTCAAGGTCGATGGCACGATCAGCAGCGCCGCTGCCTGCGCCGGAGCCATAGCCAGGCCAAGCAATCCCATGGCGACGGTCGGCAACCCCAGGCCGATGACACCCTTGACCGCGCCGGCCAGGAAGAAGGTCAGGATCACCAGCAATGACAGCGCCGGGCCGATGTTCTGATAAAAAGCCAGGAAGGTATTCATGACCACCATCCTGCCGTGCGGCAAGCGCGCTGAAAATCTGCCATATACTCAGGCAGACTCTTGCCAGGACAGAGGCAGATGCATTTCGACCTGATCGACCTCAAGCTGTTCCAGCACACCCTTGAAAGCGGCAACATCACCGCCGGCGCCCGGCGCAGCCACCTCTCGCTGCCGGCCGCCAGTGCGCGCATTCGCGCCATGGAGGCCTCGCTGGGCATTCCTTTGCTCGAACGCAACCGCCGCGGCGTGCTACCCACGCCCGCCGGCCAGGCCCTGCTGCAGCATGCGCGGCTGATCGCGCAGCAGGTCGAGCGCCTGCAGTTCGACCTCGGGCAATACGCCCACGGCCTGCAAGGCCAGGTGCGCCTGCTGTGCAACACCGCGGCGCTGACCGAGTACCTGCCGGAGCTGCTGGCGAGCTACCTGGCCGAGCATCCGGGGGTGAGCGTGGATATCCAGGAACTGCCCAGCCTGCATATCGTCCAGGCGATCAGCCAGGGCATGGCGGACCTGGGTATCGTCTCGAATGCCGCGCCCTGCGCAACCCTGCAGACCCTACCGTTTCGCGACGATCCACTGGTGCTGGTGATGCCGCGCGAGCACCCGCTGGCGGCCAGCGACCAGGCAGACTTCAACGCCAGCCTTGCCCATGGATATGTGGGGCTGGGTGCCGACAGCGCCCTGGCGCTGCATCTGGAGGAACAGGCCCTGCGTCTCGGCAAACGGATGCAGGTGCGCGTTCGCGCCGAAGGATTCGATGGGGTGATCAGGATGGTCGGAGGTGGCGCGGGGGTGGCCGTGGTCCCGTTGACCTCGGTGCGCCGCTGGGAGCACAGCTTGCCGCTGCGCTGGGTCGCCTTGCAGGAGGCCTGGGCGAAACGCAGCTTGTTGCTGTGCTCGCGGGATTTCAGTGCGTTGCCTGGCTACGCCGCCCTGCTTGTCGAGCGCTTGGGCAGCAGCGCCTGAAGGCTGCCGCCACAGGTGATCACCCGTGGCGGCACCTGTGCCAAAGGGCCGCATGGCGACCCGGGCACGATCAGGACGACAGGTACGAGGACCGGGTCAGCCCCAGGCGCAGCGCGTCGAGGTACTGGGTACGCTCGCGGGCGGTGATCCTGGCGCTGGCGACCTTGTCGCGGTAGTGGGTCATCAACTCCTCCGGCGACAGATGCACGTAGCGCAGCATGTCCTCGATGGTGTCGTGGGTCTCGATACCGGCGTGGTACACGCTGCCATCGGCGTTCTGGTAGATGTTCACCGAGTCGGTGTCACCGAACAGGTTGTGCATGTCGCCGAGGATCTCCTGGTAGGCGCCGACCAGGAACACGCCGAGCAGGTAGTCCTCACCTTCCTTGACCGCGTGCACCGGCATGCTGGTCTCGATGCTCTGCTCGTCGACGTACTGGTTGATCTTGCCGTCGGAGTCACAGGTCAGGTCCTGCAGCACGGCGCGGCGCAGCGGCTCTTCGTCCAGGCGGTGCAGCGGGATGATCGGCAGCACCTGGCCGATGGCCCAGGTGTCGGGCAGGCTCTGGAACACCGAGAAGTTGCAGATGTACTTGTCGGCCAGCTTGTCGTTGAGTTCGTCCAGCACCTGGCGGTGCGAGCGCTGACGAGCCTTGAGCGAGTTGTGCAGGCGCCGGCACACGGCGAAGTAGCACTGCTCGGCCAGGGCCTTCTCGGCCAGGGTCAGCTTGCCGTCGGCGTACTGCGCGGCCACGTCGCCCATGTAGTGGGTGGCGCGCCAGTAGGTCTCGGTGACCATCTCGATATCGGTCGGGCCGAGCAGGTCGGCCAGCCACTGCACGGTCTCGGGCAGGCTTTCCTTGTTTTCGATGGTCGGCACTTCGTCGTTGTGACTCTCGACGTCGGTTACCTGGATCACCAGCATGGCGTGGTGCGCGGTGAGCGAGCGGCCGCTCTCGGAGAAGATGTGCGGGTGCGGCAGGCCCTGCGCGTCGCAGAACTCTTTGAGCATCCCGACCACCACGCCGGCGTAGTCGTCCATGTCGTAGTTGATCGAGCTGGCGTTGCGCGAGTGGGTGCCGTCGTAGTCGACACCCAGGCCGCCGCCGACGTCGATGTGATCGACCGGCAGGCCCAGGGCGCGCAATTCGCCGTAGTAGCGGATGGCTTCCTTGAAGCCGTGCTGGTAGTCGGCCAGGTTGGCGATCTGCGAGCCCATGTGGAAGTGCAGCAGGCGGATGCCCTGGTCGAGCCCGGCGTCACGGAAACGCTGCACCACCGAGATCAGCTGGGCGGCAGACAGGCCGAACTTGGATTTCTCGCCGCCGGTGTCGGCCCACTTGCTCGACGCCAGCGACGACAGGCGCACGCGCAGGCCGACCTGTGGCTTGACCTTGAGCTCCGCGGCCTCCTCGATCACCAGGGCGACCTCGGACTCTTTCTCGATCACGATGAACACGTTGTGGCCAAGCTTCTGGCCCATCAGCGCCAGGCGGATGAACTCGCGGTCCTTGTAGCCGTTGCAGACGATGGTGCCGCCCTTCGGCGCCAGCGCCAGCACCGCCAGCAGCTCGGGCTTGGAGCCGGCTTCCAGGCCGATGGAGACGTTCTGGGTGGCGATGATGTTCTCGACCACCGCTTCCTGCTGGTTGACCTTGATCGGGTACAGGGCGGTGTACTGGCTCTGGTACTCGAGGCGGGCGATGTTGGCGTCGAAGGCGCCGGTCAGCTGGCGCACGCGGTCCTGCAGGATGTCGGGGAAACGCACCAGCAGCGGCAGCGACAGGCCGCTCTGGCGCAGTTCCTGGACCTGTTCGAAGAGGTCGATCGGCGCGCTGTCCGGGCCGTTGGGGCGCACTTCGACGCGCCCGGCGTCATTGATGGCGAAATAACCTGCGCCCCAATGGCGGATGCCATAAACACTGCGGCTGTCGGCCACGGTCCACTGGCTACCATCGTCTTTGCGTGTGCGTCGTACGGACATTCAAGTCCCCTGTATGAAAAGTCGAAACACTGCCCCACCTCGGGGCGCTGGCAGTGTAAATACTGAAAATGACGATTCTTCCGTGTCAGGCATAGACCCTGCCCACGGGAACGAGTTTAGAAAGCGCTGGGCAAAAAATCGCGCGGCTGCACTCAGCCGCCGGATTTCTTCGCCTTGAAACCCTGCTTGATCAGCTCGGCGAGCAACAGCTCGACGTGATCGCCCTGGATTTCAATGACCCCGTCCTTGAGCGCGCCGCCGGTGCCGCAACGACGCTTGAGCGTGCTGGCGAGCTCCTTGAGCGGTTCCAAGGCCAGGGGGACGCCCGTGATGGTGGTCACGGTCTTGCCGCCACGGCCTTTGCTTTCACGGCGCACGCGGGCAATGCCATCCCCCTCGGGGATGACCTGCTGCTTGCAGATACAGTCGTCCACCGGTTTGCTGCAGTCGGGACAGTGCCGACCGGCATCGGTGGAAAAGACGAGACCGCCCAGGGCGGAAAAGGAAGAAGCTTTCTTGGCCACTTTTGTTCCTCTGTGCCGAGGACAAAAAACTGGTCGGCGGGAGCCGACCGCGATGCCCCACTCTGGCAGGGGCGGCGCTTACTGCCGCAAGGTTGTGCGGCAGCCCGAAAAGGGCGCGCAGTGTAACGATAAATCCGCCTGTTGCTAAGTACAGGATTGCGCCATTTTACGAAAGTTTTGCGACTTCATTGCGGGGCAGCCTGATAGCGCTGCAACGCCACCAGCGAGTCCGGGCAATACGGCAGCGTTGCACTTTCCGCCAGGGCCTGCTCGACACTGATGAACCGCGCCTCGCTGACCTCCTCGGGCTGCAGGCGCAACGCCCCATCCCACACCGCGGAAAACACGGCGCCCCACAGGCGGTTGCCCGGCTGCTCGAAGTAGAACGTCTCGTGGAAGCGCAGCTCGACGCCGCTCACTCCCAATTCCTCGGCCAGCTCCCGGGCCGCGGATTCGGCATAGGACTCCTGCACCCCGACCATTCCCCCCGCCGCCACATCCCAGTAGCCGGGATACAGCGCCTTGCTCAGGGTGCGCCGGTGCACGCACAAGTCGCCTGCGCTGTTGAACAGCAGGATGAAGGTGCAGCGCCCGATCAGGCCGCGCTCGCGCAATTCAGCCCGTGGCAGGGCGCCGAGCAGTTGGTCATGCTCATCGACCCAGGCCACCAGCTCGGCGTCGGAGGCCGCGCGGTGCGCGACCTCGGCAGGATTGACCGGCATCTCAGCCCTGGGACAGCAGTTGGCGCAGGTCGATGACCGCAGCGTTGGCCCGGGAGATGTAGTTGGCCATCACCAGCGAGTGGTTGGCCCACATGCCGAAACCACTGCCGTTGAGCACCATCGGGCTCCACAGCGCTTCCTGCGAGGCTTCCAGCTCGCGGATGATCTGCCGCACGCTGACCGTGGCGTTCTTCTTCGCCAGCACGTCGGCGAAGTCGACCTCGATGGCGCGCAGCAGGTGCGACAGCGCCCAGGCCTGGCCACGGGCTTCGTAGAACACGTTGTCGATCTGCAGCCATGGGGTCTCGACCACTTCCTCGTCGACCTGTGGCGCCTGGCCCGGGGCCACGGATTCGGTCTTCAGGGTGTTGTTGAGCTTGACCCGGCCAACACTGGCCGACAAGCGCTGCGACAGCGAGCCCAGGCGGGTGGCGACGTCGCCCAGCCAGTTGTTCAGGTTGTCGGCGCGGGTGTAGAAGATCGCGCCCTGGTCGCCCTTGGCCAGGCGCACCTGATAGCGGTTCAGCGACTTGATGCCCTCTTCGAACTCCGACTCGCTCGACGGCAGGATCCAGCTCTTGTTGTCGAAGTTGAAGCGCGGCTCGGCCTTGGCCAGGTCGGCGTCCTCGGTCGATTGCGACTGCGACCGGGCGAAGTCCTTGCGCAGGGCGCGGGACAGGTCACGCACCTGGACCAGCACGCCGTATTCCCAGCTCGGCATGTTGTCCATCCACAGCCCTGGGGGGAAACGGTCGTTGGAGATGTAGCCACCCGGCTTGTCGAGCAGGGTGCCGGCGACGGTCTTGAGGGTTTCGATGGTGGTGTAGCCGATCACCATCTGCTGGCCGTTGCGCTCGGCGGCGGCCTGGGCGTTCTGCTGCACCGGGAACAGCTCGGGCTCCTGGCTCCAGTACCAGCCCAGGCCGATGCACACCAGCAGGTAGAGGCCGATCAGGGTGCCCAGGGCACGGCTCCACAGGCCACCAACATAGCTACGGGTAGCGGCGCCGCGGGTTTCGACCCGCTCGCGGGGCTCGGCCTTGGCCTCGCGGTTTTTCCAATCCAGCATGGCATTGTCCTTAATCAGTCACGAACGGTTCAGGGTTTGGACCACAGGCCTCGGCCAGGGTGCCACGACAAACCCAGGTGGCAGCACTATAAAGCAGACACCGCCATTCGTATAAGCGACCAACAGGTCAGCAACTGAATTACCGTCCCTTAACACTTTGTTGACCCGAGGCACTCGCTTGTCGGAAAAGCGGTGCTAGCATAGAGCCATCATTGAACCTGCGCCCTCCCACTCATAAGTAGTCAGGACATGACCCAGCCAGCCGAGCCGAGCCACGAACGCCTCAAGCAGCATTTTGCCCAGCGGGTGATCCACCAGGCCCGGCAGATCCTCGAAATCTGGCAGCGCCTGCAGCGTGGCGAGTGGTCCAGCGGCGACCTGGGCGAACTGTGCGAGGCCAACCTGCGCCTGCAGCGCTATGCCGAACGCTTCGAACAGCCCGAGCATGGCAGCCTGTCCACGGCCATCGGCCAGACCCTGCGCGCCATCGAAGCCAACAGCGCTCGCCTGAACTCGGAACTGATCAGCGAACTCAACCGCCTCATGCAGCGCCTGTCACGCACCGGCCTGCGCAAGGGCGACCAGCTCGACAACGTGCCTCTGCCGCCGCTGCGCAAACCGGTGTACATCGTGCTGCAGGACCACGACCGCGCCGAACGCCTGGCCCAGCAGCTGGAGTTCTTCGGCCTCAGCGTGCAGGCGCTGTGCAGCGCCGAGGCGTTCCAGGCGTCGATGAGCGAGCGCCTGCCGTCGGCGATCGTCATGGACGTCGACTTCACCGGCGCCGGCATCGGCCTGCAACTGGCGGCCCAAGCCCAGCAAGGGCTGGAACATCCGGTGCCGCTGCTGTTCTTCAGCCTGCATGAAACCGACACCCCGACCCGCCTGGCCGCGGTACGCGCTGGCGGCCAGGAGTTCCTCACCGGCACCCTGGACGCCTCCAGCCTGCTGGAGAAGCTCGAACTGCTGACCAGCGCCACCCAGTACGACCCGTTCCGCGTGCTGGTGATCGACGACTCCCGGGCCCAGGCCCTGCACACCGAGCGAACGCTCAACAGCGCCGGGATCATCACCCGCGTCCTCACCGAGCCGATCCGCACCATGAGCGAGCTGGCCGACTTCCAGCCCGACCTGATCATCCTCGACATGTACATGCCCGCGTGCACCGGCCCGGAGCTGGCCAAGGTGATCCGCCACAACGACCGCTACGTGAGCGTGCCGATCATCTACCTTTCGGCCGAGGACGACCTGGACAAGCAGCTCGACGCCATGAGCGAGGGCGGCGACGACTTCCTGACCAAGCCGATCCGCTCGCGGCACCTGGTGACCACCGTGCGCAACCGCGCCGCCCGCGCCCGCCACCTCAAGGCACGGATGGTGCGCGACAGCCTCACCGGGCTGTACAACCACACCCACATCCTGCAACTGCTCGAGGACTGCAGCTTCCGCGCCCGCCGCGAGGTGCAGCCCCTGAGCTTCGCCATGCTCGACATCGATCACTTCAAGAAAATCAACGACCGCCACGGCCACCCCATGGGCGACCGGGTGATCAAGAGCCTGGCGCTGTTCCTCAAGCAGCGGCTGCGCAAGACCGACTTCATTGGTCGCTACGGTGGCGAAGAGTTCGCCATCGTCATGCCCAATACCGGACTGGAAGCGGCGCACAAGGTGCTCGACGAAATCCGTCGACGCTTTGCCGAGATCCATTACCCGGCCCAGCCCCACGACCTGCAATGCACCTTCAGCGCCGGGGTGGTGCAGCTGGACGAGCAGCTCGACGCGCTGACCATGGCCAGCGCCGCGGACGAGGCGCTGTACCGCGCCAAGCACGCCGGGCGCAACTGCGTGGTGCGGGTCGAGCCTTAGCTTATCGCAGGGCACCATACCGGCACTGTGCCACTTTTTTATGGCGCCAACCCGTCGTCGTCATCACCTCGTCACAAAATCGCAATAACTTCAGGCCCGACTTCTCCACTCCCCCTCCGCAGGAAGTTCGCGGCTATGCGCCTGAAGTGGCTGACCAATTTCAACACCCTGTTGCTGGTGACCGTGTGTATTGCCCTGGGCGCGACCCTGTGGTGGTCGCAACGCGCCCTGGAACGTCCCTATCAACTGATGGAGCGCTACCTGGGCCTGTCCCAGCAGTTCCAGAACGATGCCGCGCGCAACATCCAGGCCTACCTGGGCAGCGGCGACGCCCTGCGCCACGCGGCGGCCATGGAGGCCAACACGCAATTGCAGGCAGCCCTGGCCGACTGGCCCGGGCCCCTGTCGGCCAAGCTGCGCCCGAGCCTCGACAGCCTGCAGGGCTTCACCGCCAACGAACTGCTCGCCGCCGGCAAGCTGGCCGGCGATCCCCAGGCCTTGCTGCTGCAAGCCGAACGGGAACTCGGGGCAAACCTCGAGCAACTGGCCGGCTATGCCCGTGACAGCGGCAGCGCCGACGCCAATCGTTACCTGACGCCGCTGCTGGAAGCCTCGCTGCACCTGGGGCGTCTGTCCCTGGCCCGCGACAAGCTGGTGAGCAGCGGCCGCGCCGAGCTGGCCGACGAAGTGGACCGCGAACTTCAGTTGATCGCCGCCCAGGCCCAGGCCATCGACGGCCTGCCGCTGCTGGGGGTGACCCGCGCCGCCGAATCCAATGCCGATGACTTCGCCGCGATGATGGGCCTGGAGTCGCAAGCCAGCGCCGAGCAGGAAGACGTCGCCGTGGGCCTGAAGCGCGAGCTGCACAGCTTGCTCGGCCGCTACCCTGCCGAACTGCAGCGTACCCGCGAGCAGATCGAGCGCCGCGCCAGCCTGGCCGCCAGCACCAGTGAGCGCCTGGAGGCGGTGCAGCAGGCCATCGCCGGCCTCGAGCCCGAGGTCCGCAGCCTACACACCACCATCGCTGGCGAGGTACGGCTGATCCAGGGCCTGATGATCGGCCTGATCCTGCTGATCGCCCTGCTCATCGATACCCTGCAGCGTCGCCTGGCACGAACCCTCACCAGCCTGGCGCCGGCGCTGTCGCGCTGGGCCGAGGGCGACTTCGCCCAAGCCATCGCCCTGGGCCGCACCAACCGCGAGCTGCACGATATCCAGGAATCGCTGAACCGCCTGCGCCAGTACCTGGTGGAGCTGGTCGGTACCATCCGTCACAACGCCGAACAGGTGGCCGGCAGCAGCCATGCCCTGGCCGGCATGAGCAGCGCCCTGCACGACGGCGCCGAACGCCAGGCCGGCGACACGGCGCAGATCCGCGACGCCCTGGGCGAGCTGGAGGCGACCATCCAGCAGGTGGCCGGCGATGCCAGCTCCGCCGCCGAGGCCAGCCGCGATGCCGGCCGGGCCGTGGAGCAGGGCCAGACGGTGATCGGCCAGAGCCTGTCCGGCCTGCGCGCGCTGGTCGACGAGGTGCAGGGCAACGCCCGGATGATCGAGCAACTGGCGCAAGAGTCGGCGACCATCGGTGGCGTGCTCACGGTGATCCGCGCGATTGCCGAGCAGACCAACCTGCTGGCGCTCAACGCCGCCATCGAAGCGGCCCGGGCCGGCGAGATGGGCCGTGGCTTCGCCGTGGTGGCCGACGAAGTGCGCTCGCTGGCGCAGCGCACCACTGGCGCCACCGGCGAGATCCAGGCGCTGATCGACCGCCTGCAGCAAGCCGCCCGCGATTCGGTGGACGGCATGCGCACCCAGCTGGAGCACGCCGAGGCCACGGCCAACCAGGCACAGTCGGCCGATGGTGCGCTGGAGGCGATCGTCAGCGCCATCCGCACCATTTCCGACACGGCGGTGCGCATTGCCGATGTGACCGCGCAGCAGACCGGAGCGGTGAGCGAGATTCGTGATCACAGCGAGCGGATTCACGAGCTGGGCGAGGACAACCTGCAGCGTATTGGCGAAGGGCGTGAGCAGGGCGAGCAGTTGCTCAAGCTGGGCGGTGAGTTGAACACGGCGGTGCGGGCGTTCCGGCTCTGAAAGCATCGCGGGGCTTGCCCCGCGATGGCCCATAGCCCTGCCAAGTCCGCTATCATGCCGCCACGTTCCACCTCGCGAGTCCGCCATGCGCCGCCTGTTTTTCCTGTTGTTCCTGCTGCTGGCCAGCCCTGCGTTCGCCACCGGCCTGCTCGACAACCGCCCCAGCGCCACCCTCGGCGCCGCGTCCAACAGCGCCGACTTCCTGCCGGTGCACGAAGCCTTCAAGCTCAGCCTGATCGAGACCGACGCCCAGACCGTCAAGCTGCGCTTCGTCGCCACCGACGGCTATTACCTCTACCGCCACCGCTTCCAGTTCCGCACCGAGCCTGCGGACATCAAGCTCGGCGCGCCGAACATCCCCCAGGGCGAGGCCAAGCACGACGAGTTCTTCGGCGATGTCGAGGTGTACCACGGGGTGCTCGACATCGAACTGCCGCGCAACGACCCGCGTGCCTTCACCCTGCTGGTGGGTTACCAGGGCTGCGCCGACAAGGGCCTGTGTTATCCGCCGGAAACCGCGCGCCTGAGCATCGACGGCCAAGGCGCCCCGCTGCCGGCAAGCGCCGAGCAGGGCTGGACCTGGAAGTCGCTGCTGCTGTTCTTCCTCGCTGGTGTCGGCCTGACCTTCACCCCGTGCGTGCTGCCGATGCTGCCGATCCTTTCCGGCGTGGTGCTGCGCGGCCAGGTCGGCGGCCTGCGCGGGTTGTCGCTGTCGCTGGCCTACGTGCTGCCGATGGCGGCGAGCTTCGCCGTGCTCGGCGCCCTGATGGGCCTGTTCGGCGCCGGCCTGAACCTGCAGGCGCGCCTGCAGTCGGCCTGGGTGCTGGTGCCGTTCGCCGCGTTCTTCGTGCTGTTCGCCCTGGCCATGTTCGGCCTGTTCGACCTCAAGCTGCCGCAGGCTTTGAGCAGCCGCCTGGACAGCCTCGCCCACCGCACCAAGGGTGGCTCGCTGCTGGGCGCGGCGGTGCTCGGCGTACTCTCCAGCCTGCTGGTCTCGCCCTGCGTGTCGGCGCCGCTGGCCGGCGCGCTGCTGTACATCAGCGCCAGCGGCGACGCGCTGGGCGGCGCCCTGAAACTGTTCGCCCTGGGCCTGGGCATGGGTGCACCGCTATTGCTGGTGGCCACCGGTGGCGCGGCTTGGCTGCCGAAGAGCGGCCCGTGGATGAACACGGTGAAGAACGCCATCGGCGTGTTGCTGCTGGGCCTGGCCATCGGCCTGCTCAGCCGCGTGCTGCCGGGGCCTGTCACCCTGCTGCTGATCGGCCTGCTGGCCGCTGGCGTGGCGCTGTTCCTCGGCGCCCTGGAGTTCGTGGTGAAAACCCCGCGCCAGCGCCTGGCGCAATTGCTCGGCCTGGCCCTGCTGGTGTATGCCCTGGCCTGCTGGTATGGCGCCCTGAGCGGCCAGGGCGATCCGCTGCGCCCACTGCCGCCGCCCACCGTGGGCGGCAGCCCCGCTGCGGCCAAGGCCGACGCCTGGCAGACCATCACCAGCCCCGCCGCCCTCGATGCGGCCCTGGCCGAGGCAAAGGCTGCCGGCCAGCCAGTGCTGCTCGACTGGTACGCCGACTGGTGCATCAGCTGCAAGGTGATCGAGCACGAGGTGCTCAACGCGCCGCAGGTCGAGACGCAACTCGGCGCCTTCCGCCTGCTGCGCTTCGACATCACCGAAAGCAATGCCGAACAGCGCGCCCTGCTCGACCGCTACCGCCTGTTCGGCCCGCCCGCGTTAATGTTCTTTGCGGCGAACGGCAGCGAAATGACCAGCGATCGGGTGATTGGCGAGATAAACGCCGGCGATTTTGCCCAGGTTCTGGCGCGCGTGCGCGGCCAACTCGGTCTATAACTTCCCGCAGCCTCTGAAAAATCCGCTGGCGAGTGACCAAAGTCAGTCATCCGGTCACATACTTTGCGTGAATCTCGGACATCGTGCTGGCTATTGCCGGGAACTGGACACTCAGCGCCTGTTGCGGCATAGTCGCCGCGCTATGTCGAATTGCCCTACAAAACCAAGGAATCGCAGATGGCAACCCTACTGGTGCTGCACGGCCCCAACCTGAACCTGCTCGGGACCCGCGAACCGGGGCACTACGGCGCCGCCACCCTGGCCCAGATAAATCAGGACCTGGAGCAGCGCGCCCGCGCCGCCGGCCACCATCTGCAATACCTGCAGAGCAATGCCGAGTACGAATTGATCGACCGCATCCACGCCGCGCGCAACGAAGGCGTGGACTTCATCCTGATCAATCCGGCCGCTTTCACCCACACCAGCGTCGCATTACGTGACGCATTGCTCGCGGTGAGCATCCCATTCATCGAAGTGCACCTTTCCAACGTGCACAAACGCGAGCCGTTCCGTCACCACTCCTACTTTTCGGATGTTGCCGTAGGGGTGATCTGCGGCCTCGGAGCCACCGGTTACCGGTTGGCCCTGGAGTCCGCGCTGGAACACCTGGCTGCCAACGCACAGCCCTGATGACACAAGGCCTTGGCCCTTTAGGGCCGAGGCTCATGAAGAAACGTTTTCGACACGTTTTAAAATACGTCCCCGACCGAACCTTGGGAGTTGCTGATTAATGGATATCCGTAAAGTCAAAAAGCTGATCGAACTGCTGGAAGAGTCCGGCATCGACGAACTGGAGATCAAGGAAGGCGAAGAGTCCGTTCGCATCAGCCGTCACAGCAAGACCCCGGCCGCCCAGCAGTTCTACGCACCCGCGCCAATGGCCGCCGCGCCTGCCGCAGCCCCGGTTGCCGCCGCTGCCGCCCCG
Source organism: Pseudomonas soli (assembly GCF_900110655.1). GTDB lineage: Bacteria > Pseudomonadota > Gammaproteobacteria > Pseudomonadales > Pseudomonadaceae > Aquipseudomonas > Aquipseudomonas soli. The sequence continues at coordinate 17,475 of NZ_FOEQ01000017.1, read as the reverse complement.
GCCGCTGAAGCCGCTGCCGCCGCACCTGCCCTGAAAGGCACCGTGATCCGTTCGCCGATGGTCGGCACCTTCTACCGCAAGCCTTCGCCAACTTCGCCGAACTACGCAGAAGTCGGCCAGGCCGTGAAGAAGGGCGACACCCTGTGCATCGTCGAAGCCATGAAGATGATGAACCACATCGAATCCGATATCGGCGGTGTGATCGACGCCATCCTGGTAGAAGACGGCCAGCCGGTTGAGTTCGACCAGCCGCTGTTCACCATCGTTTGATTCGCGGAGAGCCAACGATGTCTGGGAAGCTCGAAAAAGTTCTGATCGCCAACCGCGGGGAAATTGCCCTGCGGATCCTGCGTGCCTGCAAAGAGCTGGGCATCAAGACCGTCGCCGTGCACTCCACGGCCGACCGTGAACTGATGCACCTGGGCCTGGCAGACGAATCGGTCTGCATCGGCCCTGCATCGTCCAAGGAATCCTACCTGCACATCCCGGCGATCATCGCCGCCGCCGAAGTGACAGGCGCCACCGCCATCCACCCAGGCTACGGCTTCCTCGCGGAAAACGCCGATTTCGCCGAGCAGGTGGAAAACTCCGGTTACATCTTCATCGGCCCGAAAGCCGACACCATCCGCCTGATGGGCGACAAGGTGTCGGCCAAGGAAGCGATGATCAAGTCGGGCGTGCCGACCGTGCCAGGCTCCGACGGCCCGCTGCCGGAAGATCCGGAAACCGCGCTGGCGATCGCCCGCGAGGTGGGTTACCCGGTGATCATCAAGGCCGCCGGTGGCGGTGGTGGTCGCGGCATGCGCGTGGTGCACAAGGAAGAAGACCTGATCGAATCGGCCAAGCTGACCCGCACCGAAGCCGGTGCCGCGTTCGGCAACCCGATGGTCTACCTGGAGAAGTTCCTGACCAACCCACGCCACGTGGAAGTGCAGGTCCTGTCCGACGGCCAGGGCAACGCCGTGCACCTGGGCGACCGTGACTGCTCGCTGCAGCGCCGTCACCAGAAGGTACTGGAAGAAGCTCCGGCCCCGGGCATCGACGAGAAGGCCCGCCAGGAAGTCTTCAAGCGTTGCGTCGACGCGTGCATCGAGATCGGCTACCGCGGTGCCGGTACCTTCGAGTTCCTGTACGAGAACGGCCGTTTCTACTTCATCGAGATGAACACCCGTGTTCAGGTGGAGCACCCGGTTTCGGAAATGGTCACCGGTATCGACATCGTCAAGGAGATGCTCAGCATCGCCGCTGGCAACAAGCTGTCGTTCCGCCAGGAAGACGTAGTGATCCGCGGCCACTCGCTGGAGTGCCGGATCAACGCCGAAGACCCGAAGAAGTTCATCCCGAGCCCAGGCAAGGTGAAGCACTTCCACGCCCCGGGCGGCAACGGCGTGCGCGTCGATTCGCACCTGTACAGCGGCTACTCGGTTCCGCCGAACTACGATTCGTTGATCGGCAAGCTGATCACCTACGGCAAGGACCGCGACGAAGCCATGGCGCGCATGCGCAATGCCCTGGACGAGATCGTCGTCGACGGCATCAAGACCAACATCCCGCTGCACCGCGACCTGGTGCGTGATGAAGGTTTCTGCAAAGGCGGCGTCAACATCCACTACCTCGAGCACAAACTGGCCAACCAGGAGTGATCGCGTTAGCGTGATGCAAGAGCCCCGGCCCCGTGCCGGGGCTTTTTATTTGCGCGTGCGAGAACCCTGGGAGCGAAATGCGTGGGTGATCCATACACGCGGGAGCGGGCATGCCCCCGCGATACAGGGGCGGCAAACCCGATTGAACCCCGCCCAAGCCCGCGCAGTCCATCGATCAGGCCCACCTTCCCGAGGCCTCACGAGGAGACTCCCATGAAAGGTACTGCGCTATCCGCCCTGTTCGCGGCCGCGACCCTGCTGGCCTCGCCTGTATTCGCCGCCGACGACTTGTGCGCCATGAACCTGCAGAAGATCGACGACAGCATGGCCACCGCCGGCGCCACCTCCGAAGGCCTGGACAAGGCCATCACCGAGCACGTGGACCAGGCCAAGGCCGCCCAGGCGAAAGGCGATACCAAGGAATGCATCGCCATCACCAGCAAGGTGCTCGAGCGCCTGGAAAAGACCGAGAAAGGCAGCGGCTCGGCCGGTGGCAGCGGCACCTAGGCCCTGCGCGCACGCGGGCGGCCGAACCTTCTGTCGACGTCGCCCGCGTAAGCGCGTATACTCGCCCTTGCGTGCTGAAAGGCACGTTCAGCTAGAGCTGAGTGTGGGGCCGATTAGGATTCGACGCCGGTAGCGAAACTCTAGGTGCATGCCGAGTTGGTAACAGAACTCGTAAATCCACTGTTGCAACTTTCTATAGTTGCCAATGACGACCAATACGGTGCTGCTCTCGCTGCTTAATTGCAGCTGACATGCACTCCTGGTACCTTCGGGTCCAGCAATCATCAGGGGATGCCTGTAAACCCGAAATGATTGTCATACAGAACAGGATCGTCGTGCAGCACGTTGGGGGCGAAGCGACTAAAACTTACCCAACTCATCCAAAGCACCCTGCCCGTCGGGCGGCTGCGGATTAAATCAGTAGACACGGCTAAGCATGTAGTACCGACAGCGGAGTACTGGCGGACGGGGGTTCAAATCCCCCCGGCTCCACCAAATCCGAAGAAGAAGACGCCCTAGGGCGTCTTTTTTTATGCCTCGGATTCAGTGCCTCGGCGGCAGAACACCGTCACCTTTCCCCTCCTCCTTCATAGCCTCCAGTTTGCTGAACTGCTCGCTGGCCAGCCGGCTGATGATTCGGATCGCCTGGTGAATACCCGCTGTGTTGCGGAAGCTCAGTTGCGGGTTGTGCTCGCACTCCAGCACCTCGTCATGCTGGACCAGCGCCTCGCCGAGCAGTTCGAGGGTCCAGACGTAGCTCTGGATGGTAGTCAGGCGTTCATGGTCAGACATGGGGCACCTCCCGGTTGGCGCGGGTGGCGAGGGAGTGGCTGTCGATTGGGTAGAAGGTTGGGGATGGGGTGGCCGCGGGGGCTGGGCGGCGGAGAGCGGATGCGAGGATCCTGCTCAGAATGCGAATAAGCATGCATGAGACTCCAAGTTTGAGATTGGAGCTACCACGATCCTTCCTACGGGATTGGGTGGCAGCTATGTGTGGGGTAGGAATACCGGGAAACTTGGAACCCGGCCAGGCCGAAGCCTGCCCACACACAGCCGCCATGACATCGCAGCAGACGCAAAAAAGGCGCCAGCCGTTGTGATGGGGCGCCTAGTGCGAGCGCCAAGTTTACCAGCAGGTTCCTACACCTGGTCGCAGATTTTGCTGCGACCTGAGGAATGTAGCCTTAGGGCGGATCTGTTCGCAACATATAGCGCGGTGGGACATTTCCTAAAAGCTTGGAGGAAAGGAAACGCCCGGGAAGCGCTGACGCATGGGGCTGTGCCAGTGACCACAACTCAGTCATGAACCAGATCAGGCCATGGGCGCTTGGACGTCCCAATTGGTTGTTCGCTTGATCTCTACGCAGCGGTAAACGAGCGGTGGTGATCATGACCTTGGTCCGATCGGCACGCATAACGTGGATTTCGTCGGAGAGCAAACCCATCTTATGCCCGAACCATGGTCAAGAGCAGTAGCAAAGTGCCACAATCGGACTAAGGTCGGCTGCCTAAGCCATTCGGTCGCTCCTAGGTGCGCCACCCATGTTTTCGGAAGACCATCCCCGATCACGCTGATCAGAAAATCATCGTAAACACATACAATTCGTAGAGCACAGACCATGTCAGACAAGGCATTTGAAAAGGATTATTCAGACGAGTCGTTCTGGGACAAAGTTAAAGGCTATGCGAAGGCTGCAGGTGAGTCCGCGCTGGAGCCGGCGCTGAAGATGTACTACTCCGCCACGGACTCGGAAACGCCCAAATGGGCCAAGACCACCATCTACGGTGCGCTCGGCTACTTCATTTCGCCGATCGACGCCATACCCGACATCACCCCAATCGTTGGCTATTCCGATGATATCGGCGTGCTGTGCGCGGCATTGGCAGCGACTGCTGCCTACATCAAGCCTGAGCATGTCGCCAAGGCGAAGGAAACGCTGAAGCAGTGGTTTTCCTGATTTGATTGGCAGCCTTACCCTGAGGGTTCACTTTGGGTAAGGCCCTTGCTTTGAAGAACTAAAAGCTACGACGTTATCCGGGATTTACCATGGAATCCCTCCGGTAAATAACCGCCCCTCAAACCCAAAGTAGCGCTGAATTTCGACCCTTGGCCAGGTTTATTCACTGGCCCGTGCAAGCGCTGTCGACTGCAGCACCTCAGGTGGCCCGAACCTTTGAGGTCACGCCGCTCCTGCGGTGGTTCCCCCAAGGGCGACTCGCATCCGACAGCTCGCCCGGTCACTACCCCATGTAATGAGTGCGCTTACACATATGGCCCTCGTGCGCCAGGCACACCGTACCTCACTGTCCTGCAGCAACCTTGACCGAATCTTGCGCCAACCTATGCCCGTCTCTTTCTTCTGGCAAGAGACGGGCACTTCTAACATTGCTGCAGCCCTGATCGCACATGGCTTTGCGGCATTTCCCCTCGTGACAAACGCCGATGTCACCAGCAACAGCGCTGCAGAGGATGGTGCCGCAGACCAGGGAATGGACTGCACCTGACTGACCGTCAGGCATGCCCCGGTCATCGCACCGCTGCGTCCACCCGGCTCAGGGTCTTCAGGCACTGGTCTAGTCAGCCAATGCAGCCTCCACCCGCCCACCGGTAACGGTGCTCAGGAGGCCAGATCATGAGATGCCCTTGCTCCCGGTCGTAAGGAGCCGCCAGTCCCGCGTTAGAGGACATCCCCACAGGTCGCAGGGGCCTTGATCCCTGATAACACTCAACATTCTTGGCGGGATGACGTGGGGGAGAGATCGGTAACCTCTGGAGGATTGCTATGCAGCTGCGCGAAGCCCAGGGGCCACCACGCCTCTTGCTGGAAAAGCAGATAACGCCCATACCCTACCCGGTCGCGGCGCTGGGCGATCTACTGGGCCCTGCTGTGACGCGCATGGCCGATGTGATCGGCGTGCCCTGCACCATGGCTGCGCAATCCGTTCTGGCCACAGCAGCCCTAGCGGGCCAGGCGCACGCCAATGTCACCTCGACGGCTGAATCTATCCGTTGTCGCTGTAATTGCTGTCAGTAGCTTGCTCGGCTGATCGCAAAAACGCGGTGAACCAAATACCTTTGCCGCACTTCTGCTTGGTTTGCTCAAGCCGCAGCAGACCAATGGGCATGTTAGGCATCACAAATCATCAAAGCGGTCCAATGCTGTACGCAACCAGACCGTCACAAGCGATTGTGCTGCCTATATCCCACTCCAAATTGATATGCTCCACGCCTCCAAGAAATCCAGCCAGGGTTTGCATCGACCCGTTAGGAAAAATGCGCCGAGAATTCAGCTCACCGCAATGGCGACCGAGTTCGTTGCCCTACTGGATTTGAATCGTCAAAGGCACGAATACGGAACGAAAGAATGAACACCGAAACCCACCGCCAGCTCGCCAATGACATCTGGAGCATCTGCAACCTGTTACGCGGCCCCTACAAGCGCAACGAGTATCGCAAGGTCATCCTGCCACTCACTGTTCTGCGCCGGTTCGATTGCCTGCTAACCTCGACCAAGACAAAGGCGCTAGAGACCTTCAACCTGTTTAAGGGCAAGCCTGAAAGTATCATCCGCAGTGTGATGCAGTCGGCCACTGGGTACCCGTTCTACAACCTGTCGAAGTTGGAGTTGCGCCCTTCCGGGATAGGTATCAATTCGCTACTGGACGACCCCAGCAACCTCGCGCCGAACCTCAATAGCTACATCAACGGCTTCTCACCCAATGTACGGGCGATCATGGAGCGCTTTGCCTTCGATCAGCAGATCGCAAAAATGGCAGAGAAAAATCTGCTTTTCAAAGTCATCCAAAAGTTCGCCTCATTGGACCTAGGCTTCTCGCATCTCACGCCCGATCAGGCTGCGATGCAAATGGGCTATGTGTTCGAAGAGCTGATACGGATCGGCGCCGAACAGTCGAACGAGGAGGCCGGAGAGCATTTCACTCCGCGTGAAGTCATCAAGCTTATGGTCAATCTCCTTCTTTCACCCGAGCAGGATTTGCGCCGCAGCCACGTCGTCAAAACCATCTACGACCCGGCTTGCGGCACGGGTGGCATGCTATCGGTGGCGGAGAAGTACATCCGCGACCTCAACAACGAAGCTAACCCGCTGCTCTATGGCCAAGACTGGAACGACGAAGCTTGGGCAGTTTGCCGCTCGGATATGCTCATCAAGGGCGAAGACGCCGACAACATCGCACTGGGCGACACCTTCACCAAGGATGCTCACGCCCGTGACGAACAGGGCCAGAAGCGACGCTTCGACTATATGCTTGCCAACCCACCGTTCGGTGTGGAGTGGAAGCAGCAGCAGCGCTACATCGAGCATGAACGCGACAGCTTGGGCTACAACGGCCGATTCGGTGCCGGCACGCCTCGCATCAACGACGGCGCCTTGTTGTTTCTCCAGCATATGATCGACAAGATGCGCCCTGTATCCGAAGGTGGCAGTCGCATCGGCATTGTATTTAACGGCTCGCCCCTGTTCACTGGAGATGCGGGCGGTGGTGAATCGGAAATCCGTCGTTGGATCATTGAGAACGACTGGCTCGAAACTATTGTCGCCCTACCGGAGCAACTGTTCTACAACACCGGTATTAGCACATACATTTGGGTCCTGACCAACCACAAAGAACCTCACCGAAAAGGCAAGGTGCAACTAATCGATGCCCGCAATCACTGGGTGCCGATGGAAAAAAGCCTGGGCAACAAGCGCCGACGCCTTGGCGACCCGTCCGACAAGGCGAAGGACTCGGACCACATTGGCGACATCACTTCCTTACACGGCCAGATGGAGGACGGCGCCACACGCTGGGCACTGTTTGACAAGGATGGCAAGGTAGCCGATCTGCGTGCCACGGTACCGACCACACTTGCACCGGAGGGGCAGACCTGGAAGCAGCTGATCGTCAGCAAGGTGTTCGACAACGAGGACTTCGGTTATCACAAGATCACCGTCGAGCGTCCCTTGCGCCTAAACTTCCACGCCACGCAGAAGCGTGTCGCCCGCCTGGAAGACGAAATCGCCTTCAAAAACCTAGCCTCCAGCGCAAAGAAAGACGAATCGGCGCGTCTGGTTGATATCGCATCTGGCGAAGCGCGTCAGCAGCAAATTCGCGACCTGCTGGCCGAATTTTCCAAGCGGCATTCTGAGCAGATCAACGACCGCAAGGCCTTCCTGGAGCGGCTCAAGCCCATCGACCGAGAGTTGGGTGTGCGCCTGACGGCGCCAGAACTTAAAGCAGTGGTCAATGCCCTGGGGGAGCGTGACGAAAAGGCCGATATCTGTTGCAACCGCGAGGGCGAGGCCGAGCCAGACACCGAACTGCGCGACACCGAAAACGTACCGCTCAAGGAGAGCATCCAGGCTTACTTCGAGCGCGAAGTGCTGCCCCACGTGCCAGATGCCTGGATCGAACACAGCAAGACCAAGATCGGCTACGAGATCCCGCTCAACCGCCACTTCTACCGTTATGAACCTCCGCGCGAGTTGGCAGTGATTGAGAGCGAGATTAAGGCGCTGGAAGCTGACATTGTACGATTGCTTGGGGAGGTCACAGCATGAGCAAAGTATTCCTGCCCCCAATTCTAGTGGGCCAGTGCTTCGACACCCCCCCACTGCAGTTAGACAAGCTACTGCGAGGGCTGGCGAAAACGCGCGGCTGGCAGTTCAGGGAGGAAATGGCTTGAAGTACACCGCGTTTGAAAACTACTCCCGTAGCCAGTCTGTATGGCTCGACCAGCTTCCGTCACATTGGGCTCAATTGCGAGTGAAGCATGTAATTGATCGCATGGAGTCAGGCGTCAGTGTCAATTCAGAAGCGTCCCCCGCGTCGCTCGACGAGATTGGCGTTTTGAAGACCAGTTGTGTGTATGGCGATCAGTTTAATGCCGTCGAAAACAAGCGCGTGCTGGACGATGAGCTTCATCGCGTTGCCTGCCGGGTGCGCGCAGACCGACTGATCATCAGCAGAATGAACACACCAGAGCTTGTTGGGAGCTGTGGCCATGTTACTCAAGACCACCCCAATCTCTATCTCCCGGATCGGCTCTGGCAGACAATATTCAATACCGGTCGCGACTGCTCTCCTAGGTTTGCTTGGTACTACATAACGTCACGACCAGCAAAGTCTGCTATCTCATCACTAGCAGCAGGCACCAGTGGAAGCATGCAGAACATCGCGCAGGACGCATTCATGGGGATTAGCTTTCCGCTGCCACCCAAGAACGAGCAACAAGCTATTGTCCGTTTCCTCGATGCCAAGACCGCGCAGATCGACGAACTGATCGCCAATAAGCGGCAGCTCATCTACATACTCAAGGAAAAGAGGCAAACGCTCATCTCCCGCACAGTTACCCGTGGTCTCCCACCTGAAGTCGCCAAAGTGGCGGGGTTGGAGCCGACCCCGAAAATGAAGGATTCGGGGGTTGACTGGTTAGATCGACTGCCGACGCACTGGCAGATTCTTCCCATGACCAAGTACCTCAGCGAGATGTCAGACTATCGAGGGAAAACGCCAGAGAAGACGAATGAAGGTGTGTTTCTTGTCACCGCTAGGAACGTGCGGATGGGTTACATCGATTACGAATGCTCTCAAGAATTCGTGTCGCCTGATGAATACCACGAAATCATGCGCCGCGGCCTTCCGAAGGTTGGAGACATTCTCTTTACCACTGAAGCACCGCTCGGAAACGTAGCATTGGTCGATAGAGAGGATATTGCACTGGCCCAGCGAATCATTCGCTTCAGGCTGCGTCCGAGCCACTTCTCAAGCCAATTTGCCCTCTACGCTATGATGGCTGACTACTTTCAAAGCCAGCTGAAAAGTCTGTCCACAGGGTCGACCGCAGAAGGCCTGAAGGCAAGCAAGCTGTCAGTGCTTCGGCTAGTTTGTCCACCGCCGCTGGAGCAAAAGAAGATTGAGCACTTTCTGAACACGCAATGCGCGGGTCTCGATGCTCTGGTTTCTACTGCGGAAGAAGCTATTCAACGTCTTACCGAGTACCGCCAAGCCATGATCACCTCTGCCGTCACCGGAAAGATCAACGTGCGGGGCCTGGTATGAGCACCCCGTTTGAAATCGGTAGCTTCGACGAATACCTTCGCACTATCCATCAGGAGCTACCCCGCAGCAACGGGAACCGTCTGTACTATCGCGGCCAGTGTAAGCGTGCCTCGGAGGGCTTCGCGCTAGTGCCGTCTGTAGCCCGTTACACATTGCTGAAGGCGATGCCGCTGTCAGAACGCGAGCAACTCGAATGCGAAGTGCTGGAAACTTTCAGCAACCACTTGCTTACCTATGTGCAGCACCGTCCTACCACACCTTGGGAAGAACTAGCCATTGCCCAGCACCATGGTCTGCCGACGCGCTTCATGGATTGGACCACTAACCCGCTGGTGGCGCTGTACTTCGCCACGCGCGCGAGCGAGAAGACCGAGCAAGGAACGCCAGCCAACAGCGCTGTTTATGTGCTGATATCCAATCCCAAGCGCTACAACGACTTGCGGCGCGGGCAGACCTTGCCAATCAGGCCGCTGGGTGATGCCGCCACCGAATCGGCCCAACCCACTACTGACGACGATGACGCCTACGCCGAGTTCGGCGTCGACACGGATGACGAAGCCAGCGCACGCACGAGCAACATTCAAATCGGCGACAGCCTAGACGACGAGCCTCAAGCCGAACTGGGGCCTGCCGAGCTACCCACGCCGTTCAAGATCTCCGAAAACATCATCTACGACCCGCCGCACGTTTCTCCCCGTATCCGCGCGCAAGACGGCGTGTTGCTAGCCTGCTGGCAGCCGATGCAGCCGCTGGACGACAAAGACTACATGGAAATCGTGATCCGCCACGACGCGCAAGACGAAATCCGCCGCCGGCTAGAACAGTACGGCCTGTTTGACAAGCAACTTTTCCCCGACCTCGACGGCATCGCCAAATGGCTGAAATATCGCGTGTTCGAGTGCGGCGGCCAACCGTGAGGAAGCACAGCCATGTCCGCCCAGACAACCGAACGCGCCTTCGAATTCCACGTTGAAGACATCCTGCTGCAACAAGGCGGCTGGCAGAGCGGCACCAATTCCGAGTGGGACAAGGCGCGCGCTCTATTCCCGGCACGGGTGCTGGACTTCATCGAAACCACCCAGCCGAAATTGTGGACCGACATGGCTACCCTGCATGGCGGCAATCTGAAGCCCATGTTGCTTGATGCATTGGTAAAGGAGCTGGAGATCAAGGGCAGCCTGCATGTCCTGCGCCACGGCTTCAAGTTCTACGGAAAGCTGTTCCGGCTGGCCTATTTCAAACCTGCACACGATTTGTCGCCCGATGTGCTGGCGTTATATGTGCACAACCAGCTCACGGTAGCGCGGCAGGTACCTTGCCACCTCGGTGATCACAGCACGGTGGATATGGTGCTCGCTGTCAATGGCCTGCCGGTGGCGACGATCGAGCTAAAGAACCCCGGCACGCATCAAAGCTGGCGGCATGCGGTAAAGCAATACCAGAACGACCGCGACCCGCGAGCGCCCCTGTTCGAATTCAAAAAGCGGGCCTTGGTGCACTTCGCCGCCGATCAGGATGAGGTGTGGATGACCACTCGGTTGGCGAAGGAGAAAACCTTCTTCCTGCCCTTCAACCGAGGCAGTCATCCGGGACAGACCCAGTGCGGCGCGGGTAACCCACAACACGTCAGCGGCTATCGCACTGGCTACTTCTGGCAGGAAACGCTGCAACGCGACAGTTTTCTCGACATCCTCGGCCACTTTCTGTTCATCGAAAAAGACGAGCAGAAGATAGACGACGGCCGAGGCGGCAAGAAGCTGGCCACCACCGAGAAGATGGTCTTCCCGCGCTACCACCAGTTGGATGCAGTACGCGCCTTGATCACTACATCCCGAGACGAGGGCTCGGGCCACAACTACCTGGTTCAGCACTCTGCGGGCAGCGGCAAGACCAACAGCATCTCGTGGCTGTCGCACCGTCTGGCCAGCCTGCACAACGCGCAGGACCAGAAAGTGTTTGACTGCGTAATTGTTATCACCGACCGCAAGGTGCTCGACAAGCAATTGCAAGACGCGATCTACCAGATTGAGCACGCGCAGGGTGTGGTCAAGGCCATCGATCAGGATTCCAGGCAACTTGCTGAAGCGCTGATCGACGGCACCAAGATTGTCATCACCACGTTGCAGAAGTTTCCCTTCGTATTGCGCGGTCTATTGCGCGCGGCGGGTGCCGAAAACCAAGACAAGGCCAGCGACGAGGAAAAGGCCCAAGCCAAGGCTTGGCAGGCAGCAATTGCCGCGCGTCGCTATGCAGTGATTGTGGACGAGGCGCACTCCAGCCAGACCGGCGAAACGGCACGCGAGCTCAAGGGCATTCTTGGCGTCGGTTCCCAGACTGGCAATGGCGAGGAGGAAGCGGATTGGGAAGATCGCCTGAACCAAATCATGGCCTCTCGCGGGCAGCAGAAGAACCTAAGCTTCTTCGCCTTTACTGCTACGCCCAAGGGTAAGACGCTAGAGTTGTTCGGCCGTGAAGGCAGCAGCGGCAAACCCGAGGCTTTCCACACATATTCGATGCGCCAGGCCATCGAGGAAGGCTTCATCCTTGATGTGCTGCGCAACTACACGACGTATAGCACTTGGTTCAAGTTCGTGAAGACGGTGGAGGACGATCCCTCCATCCCGAAGAAAAAGGGGGCTAAGGCTCTGGCCAAGTTCAAGGAACTGCACCCTCACAACATCGAGCAGAAGACCGAGGTGATGGTCGAGCACTTCCGCGAACACGTGCGCCATCAGTTGGGCGGGCGGGGTAAGGCGATGGTGGTCACGGCCAGCCGCATCCAGGCAGTGCGCTACAAGCTGGCATTCGAGCGCTTCATCCAGGAGCAGGGTTATAACGACATCCGTTCACTGGTGGCATTCAGCGGTACCGTGAAAGACCAGGACACAGGCATCGATTACACAGAACCGGGCATGAACCTGGATGCAGTGACCGGCAAGCCCATCCCCGAAAGCCAATTGGCCGAGCGTTTTGCCTCCAGCGACTACCAAGTGCTGCTAGTGGCCAACAAATACCAGACCGGCTTCGACCAGCCGCTGCTGTGTGCGATGTACGTGGACAAGCGGCTCGACGGCGTGCAGGCGGTACAAACGCTCTCACGCCTGAACCGCAAGATCGCAGGGAAGGACGAACCCTTCGTGCTGGACTTCGTGAACAAGCCCGAGGACATCTACGCCGCGTTTAAGCCGTATTTCGATTCGACCAGCCTGCAGGAGTCCGCCAAACCAGAGATGCTGCCTGCAATCAAGCACGAGCTAGATCAACTACAGATCTACCATTGGAGCGAGGTGGAGGCCTTCGCCCGCATCTTCTATCGCCAGCCAGATCGGCAGAATCCGGCCGACCACGCGCACATGCAGAGACACCTGCAACCTGCGGTGGATAGGTTCAAAGCCATTGAGGACGACGAGGTGCGCTCCACTTTCCGCGAGAAGTTGGGTGGGTACGAGCGGATGTATTCCTTCTTGAGCCAGATCCTGCCGTACGCTGATCCCGACTTGGAGATGCTCTACAGCTACGGACGTTTCCTGCTGCCACACCTGCCGCTGGACCGTGATAACACCGTGGTCAAGGTCGGCAACGAAGTGGAGTTGCAGTACTACCGGTTACAGCGGGTGTCCAGCGGGCCAATTGAGCTGAAGTTGGGCGAGCCCGAAGGCGTCTATAGCCCCACAGATGTCGGCACAGGCAAAGCCAAGGAAGAAAAAGCACCCCTGTCGGAGATCATCCAAGTACTCAACGATCGTTTCGGCACTGCCTTCACTGAAGAAGACCGCCTGTTTTTCGACCAGATCAAGGCTAAAGCCACCAGCAACAGCCAGGTGATCCAGACGGCAATGGCAAATCCCTTAGACAAGTTTCAGTTGGGTGTGCGCAGGCTAATCGAAGAGCTGATGATCCAGCGCATGACCGAGAACGACAAGATCGTGACCCGGTATATGGATGATGGAGAGTTCCAGCGTGCAGCATTCCCCATCCTCGCCAAGGAGATATTCGAGACAATCCACGAGCAACAAAAGCCGACAGGTAACGACGGTATTGCTTAACAGCGACTCTTAATAAAGATCAACTAGACTAGAAAAGCCCTTGGAATTGATTAAATTTCGAGGGCTTTTCTTTGATTTTCGAAAAACTTTGAAAACGCGACCTAAATAAAATGGTGGCCTTGTGGACGATCATGCGCCAAAGCAAGCAGTCCAGATTGGCGAATCGGCCCATGCATCAACAGGACTTATGAGCGACCGGATCGTTAATTTTTGGGAGACTGGCATTCCAAACGGCGTTCCAAAAATAAATAGAAATCTATATTACTCAGTAAATTTAACTATTTAGAACATCAATTCAGCTTCCCCCGGCCCACCAAATCCTAAAAAGAAGACGCCCAATGGGCGCTTTTTGTACCTGCAATTCGGCGCCTCAATGGCCAGTTCCTACAGCGATCGCCAGCGCTTGCGCGCATGGACATAAGCCGCCAAGTCACTGTATCCAAGCTGCGCAGCAATCTGCGTTCGGCTATCCCCCTGCATCTCCAGGTACTGCTCAAGCTCCGCACGGACCCGGTCGAGCAGCACACGAAAACTGGTCCCCTCATCCTCTAGCCGCCGACGCAAGGTACGTGCACTCTGGTGAAGGTCCTGTGCCTGCGCCTCCAGGGTAAGTGATTGGCCCGTGATAAGGCCCTGGCGAATACCCTGGGCTACCCGGGCCGACCAGCCACTGACCTGGGACTGCTGCGCCAGCCGGCGCTCCAGCTCCTGGCTCACCACCTCCATCATCCCGGCATGCTGGGTCACCAATGGCATGTCCAGCTGGGTACGATTGAAGTACAAGCGGTTGTACCCGCAGTCGAACTGGATATTTTCACCAAACCACTCGTGGTACTCCGGGTAGTACGCCGGCCGACGGTGAGCGAAGCACGCCCGCTGCGGCACGACCACCGCACCTATCCCCACGCCCATCACGCTGAGGGACATCACGCTGTAGTGCTCAACCATATAGCGCACCAGGCTGGCTGGCGCATCGATACGCAACTCCACCCCGAGGCAATCACCCTCTTCGATCAGGGCCAGGGTATCCATGTCCGATGCCAGCCGTGCATAGCGCGCCCAGAAGCGGATGGCCTCGGCCAGCGTGGCGCTGTACAGGCAGCCCTGGGCCAGCACGTGCCAGTCCTGGCGGCTGAAGTGCGAGAACAGGTGCAAGCCGATGGCCGGATCATGGCTGGCCGCCTTGGCCCAAAGCTGCTCCAGCGCAAGCATGCTGTAGTTGCTGCGCGCCTTCAGCGAATGCGTCTGAAGGTAGCGCTCCAGCACCCGCCCGAGCGGGCCGCGGTGGAATCGCTCGGGCGATGGGTTGGCCGCTTCTCGCGTGATTCTGTCCGTTTCGCGCATATCGTCTGACGGCTTCGTGAATTCTTATGGGTGGGCACCGCCTTGATCGGCACCCACCGGAGAATGCCATGAGCACAACAATAACAAACAGCCCGATACCAATTATTCTCGCCATCCTGATCGGCTTCATCCTCCTCGAAATCACCTGCGCCTGCTTCCTTCAGCCTCGCGGCAAACGTCGGGACGCGATCATCGAGATCGTCGGCAGCGCCCTGCTGATGGCGGTCACCCTGCCGTTGGTCACGTTCCTCAGCAACAGCCTGCTGGAACACTTCGCGCCGCAACTGAAGGGCAGCCTCGCCGGCCTGCACTGGGTGCTTGGGCTCGTCCTGTTCCTGGTGCTGGACGACATGACCCAGTACTGGTGGCATCGCCTCAGCCACAAGGTGCCCCTGCTCTACTCGCTGCACCGCGCACACCATTCAGCGCCCTACATGAGCATCCGCATCGTCTATCGCAACAACAGCTTCTATTACCTGCTGATGCCCGGCCTGTGGTTCAGCGGGGCCCTGATCTACCTGGGCTTGGCGCCTGTTTATTTCGGCTACCTTATCGTCAAGATGCTGGTCATCTTCGGCGCCCACAGCAGCGTGCCCTGGGATGACAAGCTTTACCGCATACGCGCACTGCGGCCGGTGATGTGGCTGCTAGAACGGACCATTTCCACCCCCGCGACCCACTCGGCGCATCACGGCCTGAGCGCCGATGACGGGGTGACGCATTACAAAGGCAACTTTGGCAACCTGCTGTTCTTCTGGGATGTGCTGTTCGGCACGGCAAAGATCACCCGCCGCCGCCCGCAGCATTACGGTATCGAAGGCATGCGCCCGGTCAGCTGGCAGGAGGAGCTGTTCTGGCCGCTGATGCGTGGCAAGTCGACCAGCCTGCCGACGGAATCGGACCAGGAGCTGGCCAAATGAGCCTGAATATCGTACTCGTGGCCGGCTCCAGCCAGCCGGACAGCCAGTCGGCGAAGGTGGCCGCTTTTCTCGGCCAACGCCTGCAGGCATTGCAACTCAGCGAGCTGCCAAGGGTGATCGATCTGGGGCTTGCGCCGCTGCCGTTGTGGCCAGCCAAGGATGAACACGGACTCTGGGCCGAGTATGCAGCCCTGCTGCGTGAAGCCGATGCCCTGGTGGTGCTGACCCCGGAATGGCACGGCATGGCCTGCCCGGCGCTGAAGAACCTGTTCGTCTACGCCGGCTACCGCGAGTTGGGGCACAAGCCGGCGCTGCTGGTCGGGGTGTCCTCTGGCCAGGGCGGGAGCTACCCGCTGTCTGAACTGCGTGCATCCAGCTACAAGAACTGCCGCATCTGCTATCTGCCCGAGCAGTTGATCGTGCGCCAGGTGGAGGACGTGATGAATGGCCCGCAAAGCGCAAGCACGCAAGACCTGCGCATTCGTCGCCGGGCCGACTGGGCGCTTCAGGTGCTGGGCGAATATGCCAGGGCGCTCAGGGGGATGAATGCGCGGGTCGAAATGGAGGATCCGGAATTCGCCAACGGGATGTGAGGGTTGATGGCCGCTATCGATCGATAGCGGCTGCCTTGGCCTGCGCCCGCTTAACGCCTCGCCTCAATAAGATGACGGGTCGAGTGCGCGACAAAAGGCTCGCCCTGGCGCATCTGGCTATCCAGGGCCAGCAGCTCAGCGCGGTACTTGTGTACAGAGAAGTCCGGCACCCACCATACGCATTTGCGAAGAATCCACACGACTGCGCCCACATCATGGAACAGCATGCGGCAGCGGGCTGTGCGCAGGTCGGTCACCGTCAGCCCGGCTGCCTGTGCTGCTGCCACTTCGTCCTGCGGATCGCGCATTTTCCGTTCCTGGGGCAATGGCCCCAGGAAATGCTCGATCAGCTCGAAGGCCGAGGCTGGCCCTACGTGCTGGGCGAAGTAGTGTCCATCAGGTCGGAGGACGCGATGAATCTCGGACCAGTCCGGTTGCACAGGGTGGCGTGAGGTGACTAGCTCGAACGAGGCGTCGGCAAATGGGAGCGTGGTTCCGGGGGCCACCTGTACGACTTCAACGCCGCGCGGCCCCAGGCGCTCGTGTGCCTTGCGGGCGTTGGGTGGCCAGGCTTCTGTCGCGCACATGAGAGGCGGGAAGCGCGGCGTCTCATCCAGTACCTCACCGCCGCCAGTGTCGAGATCCAGCGCCGTGCAGACCCTACCCAGACGCTGCGCAAGGAGCTGGGCATAGCCCCAAGGCGGACGCTGCTCAGAGGCGCGTCCTGCCAGCCAGTCGAAGCCCCAGCCAGTCACATCCGCTGCGTTGGCTTCGGCTACTAGGTCGTCAAAGGGTTTCATTCGATGGTCCAGGTTAATGCTTGTGGTCGGGCCAGTATAAGTCGTGTAGGAGCGGCCTTGTGTCGCGAAAGGGGCGCGCAGCGGCCCCAGGGTCTTGAGTATGTCTCAGGACTGTCGGGGCTGCTGCGCAGCCCTTTCGCGACGCAAGGCCGCTCCCACAGGGGCGTCGGTATGGCGTTGATGTTGGAACGCGGAAAAGACAAAACCCCTACCTGCTCGCGCAGATAGGGGTTTTGCGAAATGAATCTTGACGATGACCTACTCTCACATGGGGAAACCCCACACTACCATCGGCGATGCATCGTTTCACTGCTGAGTTCGGGATGGGATCAGGTGGTTCCAATGCTCTATGGTCGTCAAGAAATTCGGTTGCCAGTACGTCTTTGCAGACATGCCAGCCAATTCGGATATGTGATCTTGTGATTCGTCGCGAACTTTCGGTTCGTTTCGTCTTCACCACCGCAATCTGCGTGAGCAAATTGCTTGGGTGTTATATGGTCAAGCCTCACGGGCAATTAGTATTGGTTAGCTCAACGCCTCACAGCGCTTACACACCCAAC
>NZ_FOEQ01000016.1:88818-102585 GCF_900110655.1 Pseudomonas soli | reverse complement strand
GCTACCAGCCATCTCCACGCCCATTCCCTGAAAAGCTCCCCGAAATGACCTATCCCAGTCATATCGAGAGCTTGCCGGCTGATAGCTCCGGCATCATCAATCGCCGGGGCTTGAGGATCTACGTAGGTTATGTGCTCAAGCACCAGACCATTGGACTGGAGCAGGTTGGGGATGGCGTCTGGGATGTTATTTTCGGTCCCATCATCCTTGGCAGAGTCGATGTGCGGGATGCCACTGATGGTTATGTAACACTCAAGGTGTCGTCACCTATGTGAGTGAACTTTTGTGTAACCCATGTGGGTGATCCGTACATCGCTCCATTCATACGGCCCCTACGCTTCGCTCCGGGGTTCCCTCGCTCCGTTCTTGCTCCCGTGGGTACCGCGCTGTACGCCCCATCCTGGGGCGCAGCGCTCGACGGCCATCCATGGCCGTCGCCCCACTACGCAAGAACTCCACTCGGCCTCCTGAAGTCGCAATTGGTGGCGCCTGAACTATCGCGCACTTAGAAGCAAGATCAAGAGCAGATCAAGAGCAGATCAAGAGCAGATCAAGAGCAGATCAAGAGCAGATCAAGAGCAGATCAAGAGCAGATCAAGAGCAGATCAAGAGCAGAGATTTTTGTTTGTTAGTGGATGTTATGTTGTTTTTCATTACGCCATCGCGGTGCAAGCCCGCTCCCACGTTGAATAACTTAGTCAAACTATGGTGGGAGCGGGTTTGCCCCGCGGTGTTTATCTAGAGTTCCCACGATGGCAACTAGAGACTAGCTGCGTTAGTGCAGGCGCCGCCCGTAACTTCGCGACTTCAGGAGGCCGAACGCAGGTCTTGCGGAGGGAGGTGACGGGCATGGATGCCCGTCAAGCGCTGCGCCCCAGGATGGGGTGTTCAGCGCGGTCCTCCCGGGAGCAAGGCCGGAGTGAGGGAACCCGGAGCGAAGCGGAGGGCCGGATGAATGGAGCGAGGATTTTTTGGTTCCTTTTTGATCCTTCAAAAAGGGACCCGCCGTAAGGGCGGAAAGGTGAATAAGCGTCAACATCTCAAATGAATGCGCATAAAAAAATCAAAACAACCAACAACCAATCTAGCACCAATAAAAAAACCCGCATCACTCTCGCAACACGGGTCCTTCAAAATCCAAACTCAAACCACCCAGATCACCGCTCCAGCAGAATCCGCAACATCCGCCGCAGCGGCTCCGCAGCCCCCCACAGCAACTGGTCACCAACGGTGAAGGCCCCGAGGTACTGCGACCCCATGTTCAGCTTGCGCAAACGCCCGACCGGCACGTTCAGGGTCCCGGTCACCTGGGTAGGGCTCAGCTCCTGCATACTGATCTCACGCTGATTCGGCACCAGCTTCACCCAAGGGTTGTGCTGGCTGATCATGCCTTCGATATCCGCCAAAGGCACATCCTTGTTCAGCTTGATGGTCAGCGCCTGGCTATGGCAACGCATGGCGCCAATCCGCACGCAGATGCCATCGACCGGGATCGGGCTCTTGAAGCGCCCGAGGATCTTGTTGGTCTCGGCCTGGGCCTTCCACTCTTCGCGGCTCTGGCCGTTCGGCAGTTCCTTGTCGATCCACGGGATCAGGCTGCCGGCCAGCGGCACGCCGAAGTTGTCGGTCGGGAAGCCTTCGCCACGCATGGCCTCGGCCACCTTGCGATCGATGTCGAGGATGGCGCTGGCCGGGTTGGCCAGGTCGTCGGCGACCGCCGCGTGAATACCGCCCATCTGCTTGATCAGCTCACGCATGTTCTGCGCGCCGGCACCGGAAGCCGCCTGATAGGTCATGGCACTCATCCACTCGACCAGGCCGGCTTCGAACAGGCCGCCCAGCCCCATCAGCATCAGGCTGACGGTGCAGTTGCCGCCGATGTAGTTCTTGGTGCCCGCATCCAGCTGCTGGTCGATGACCTTGCGGTTGACCGGGTCAAGAATGATCACCGCGTCGTCCTGCATGCGCAGGGAGGAGGCCGCGTCGATCCAGTAACCCTGCCAGCCGGCTTCGCGCAGCTTGGGGAATACTTCGTTGGTGTAGTCGCCGCCCTGGCAGGTGAGGATGACGTCGAGGGTCTTGAGCTCTTCGATGTTGTAGGCATCCTTGAGCGGCGCAATGTCCTTGCCCACCGCCGGACCTTGGCCACCGACATTGGAGGTGGTGAAGAACACCGGCTCGATCAGGTCGAAGTCCTGCTCTTCGAGCATCCGCTGCATAAGCACGGAACCGACCATTCCACGCCAACCGATCAGACCTACACGTTTCATCGCAACTACACCTTTGCTAAAAGTGGGCCGCCACCGGGAGTTTTGGGTGGCGGGCCAGAGAGATTACAGATTCCGCAGCGCTGCGACTACTGCGTCGCCCATTTCCTGCGTACCGACCTTGCGGCAACCTTCGGAGAAGATGTCACCAGTGCGCAGGCCCTGGTCCAGCACCAGGCTCACCGCCTGCTCGATCGCCTCGGCGGCGGCCGTCTGGTTGAAGCTGTAGCGCAGCATCATCGACACCGAGAGAATGGTCGCCAGCGGGTTGGCGATGCCCTGCCCGGCGATGTCCGGCGCCGAGCCGTGGCACGGCTCGTACATGCCCTTGTTGTCGGCATCCAGCGACGCCGACGGCAGCATGCCGATGGAACCGGTGAGCATGGAAGCTTCATCCGACAGGATGTCGCCGAACATATTGTCGGTCACCACCACGTCAAACTGCTTGGGCGCGCGCACCAGCTGCATGGCGGCGTTGTCGACGTACATGTGGCTCAGCTCGACGTCCGGGTAGTCCTTGGCCACTTCCTCGACCACTTCACGCCACAGCTGGCTGGAAGCCAGGACGTTGGCCTTGTCCACCGAACACAGTTTCTTGCCGCGTACACGGGCCATGTCGAAGCCGACGCGGGCGATGCGGCGCACTTCGCTTTCGCTGTACGGCAGGGTGTCGTACGCCTGGCGCTCGCCGCCTTCCAGCTCGCGCTGGCCGCGTGGCGCGCCGAAGTAGATGCCGCCGGTCAGCTCGCGGACGATAAGGATGTCCAGGCCAGCGACGATCTCTGGCTTGAGCGACGAGGCGTCGGCCAACTGCGGGTAAAGGATGGCCGGGCGCAGGTTGGCGAACAGGCCCAGTTGCGAACGGATCTTCAGCAAGCCGCGCTCCGGGCGGATGTCACGCTCGATCTTGTCCCACTTCGGACCGCCCACGGCGCCCAGCAGAACCGCGTCAGCATGGCGCGCACGCTCCAGGGTCTCGTCGGCCAGCGGCACGCCGTGCTTGTCGATGGCCGCACCACCGATCACGTCGTGGGTGAGGCTGAAGCCGAGCTGGAACTTGTCGTTGGCCAGTTCCAGCACCTTGACCGCCTCGGCCATGATTTCCGGACCGATGCCATCACCTGGGAGAATCAGAATCTGCTTGCTCATGCTTTCCTCTATCCAATCAAGCGGCGCGCCCTGTCGGCGCGCCGATAAACTCAGTGTCCAACGGACCTCATCGCGGGGAAAGCCCGCTTCCACGCGTGGTGATGAGGCCTTCGATCAATCGCGGAACAACCACGGCTGGCTGGCGCGGTGCTTGCCCTCGAACGCCTTGATCGCGTCGCTGTCCTGCAGGGTCAGGCCGATATCGTCCAGGCCGTTGAGCAGGCAGTGCTTGCGGAATGCATCGATCTCGAACTTCAGCACTTTTCCGTCCGGACGGGTCACGGCCTGGGCGTCGAGGTCGATGGTCAACTGGTAACCCGGGTTGGCCTCGACCTGCTTGAACAGCTCGTCGACTTCGGCGGCGTCGAGAATGATCGGCAACAGGCCATTCTTGAAGCTGTTGTTGAAGAAGATGTCGGCGAAGCTCGGCGCGATCACGCTGCGGAAACCGTACTCATCGAGTGCCCACGGAGCATGCTCGCGGCTAGAGCCGCAACCGAAGTTCTCCCTCGCCAGCAACACGCTGGCTCCTTGGTAACGCGCATGGTTGAGCACGAAATCCTGGTTCAACGGGCGCTTGCTGTTGTCCTGGTATGGTTGGCCGACGTCAAGGTAGCGCCACTCGTCGAACAGGTTGGGACCGAAGCCAGTGCGCTTGATCGACTTGAGAAACTGCTTGGGAATGATCTGATCGGTGTCGACGTTGGCTCGATCCAAAGGTGCGACAATACCAGTATGCTGGGTAAAGGCTTTCATGCTGCGCTCCCTTGGATCAACTCGCGGACATCGATGAAGTGGCCGGTCACTGCGGCGGCGGCGGCCATGGCCGGGCTGACCAGGTGGGTACGGCCACCGGCGCCCTGGCGACCTTCAAAGTTGCGGTTGGAAGTGGACGCGCAGTGCTCGCCGCTTTCCAGGCGGTCCGGGTTCATCGCCAGGCACATCGAGCAACCTGGTTCACGCCACTCGAAACCGGCCTCGAGGAAAATCTTGTCCAGCCCTTCGCGCTCCGCTTGGGCCTTGACCAATCCCGAGCCCGGCACCACCAGCGCCTGCTTGATGTTGGCGGCGACCTTGCGGCCCTTGGCGATCTCAGCAGCTGCGCGCAGGTCTTCGATGCGCGAGTTGGTGCACGAGCCGATGAACACGCGGTCAAGCTGGATATCGGTGATCGCCTGGTTCGCAGCCAAGCCCATGTACTTGAGGGCGCGCTCGATCGAGCCACGCTTGATCAAGTCGGGCTCGGCGGCCGGATCAGGCACGCGCTGATCGACGGCCAACACCATCTCCGGCGAGGTGCCCCAGCTCACCTGTGGCTTGATCTGCGCGGCGTCGAGTTCGACCACGGTGTCGAACACTGCGTCGGCGTCAGAGACCAATCCTTTCCAGGTCTCGATGGCCTGCGTCCACTGCTCGCCCTTTGGCGCGTAGGGACGGCCCTCGACGTAGTTGACGGTGGTATCGTCGACCGCGACCAAGCCCACACGGGCACCGGCCTCGATGGACATGTTGCAGATGGTCATGCGACCTTCCATGGACAAGTCGCGGATCGCGCTGCCGGCAAACTCCATGGCATGGCCGTTACCGCCGGCGGTGCCGATCTTGCCGATCACGGCGAGGACGATGTCCTTGGCGGTGACACCGGCGGGCAATTGGCCTTCGACGCGCACCAGCATGTTCTTCATCTTCTTGGCCACCAGGCACTGTGTGGCGAGCACGTGCTCGACCTCGGAGGTGCCGATGCCATGGGCCAGGGCACCGAACGCGCCATGGGTGGAAGTATGCGAATCACCGCAGACCACGGTCATGCCCGGCAAGGTCGCGCCCTGCTCCGGGCTGATGACGTGCACGATACCCTGACGCTCGTCATTCATCTTGAATTCGACGATGCCATATTCGTCACAGTTCTCATCAAGGGTCTGCACCTGAAGGCGCGA
The DNA here is from genome assembly GCF_900110655.1 of Pseudomonas soli. GTDB lineage: Bacteria > Pseudomonadota > Gammaproteobacteria > Pseudomonadales > Pseudomonadaceae > Aquipseudomonas > Aquipseudomonas soli. Next base: position 97,232 of record NZ_FOEQ01000016.1, on the reverse strand, counting down.
AACCTGGTCGGCGATGGCCTCGATACCGCCTTTACGCTCAGGCGTGGTCGGCACGTTGTGGTCAGGGGTGGCAATGTTGGCATCGATGCGCCATGGCTGGCGGCTGGCCAGGCGCAGGCCTTCGAAAGCCTGGGGCGAGGTCACTTCGTGGATGATATGACGGTCGATGTAGATCAAGGACGAGCCGTCATCGCGGCGCTTGACCTCATGAGCTTCCCAAAGTTTGTCGTAGAGCGTTTTACCAGCCATCAGACTGTTCCTCATCAGCGTCTTTCTATGCCAAAGACCCCTTGGCTTGTACGGACGATGCTATGGCGTTAAATTGAATAACTCAAATTCATAATTTTCATGCTTTGCATAACCATCAGGAATTCAAATCAGATGGACTTGGCCAACCTCAGCGCCTTCATCGCCATTGCCGAAACCGGCAGTTTTTCCGGCGCCGGCGAGCGTCTGCATCTGACACAACCCGCTATCAGTAAACGCATCGCCGGGCTGGAACAACAATTGGATGTGCGGCTTTTCGATCGGCTGGGCCGTGAAGTGAACCTCACCGAAGCTGGCCGCGCGTTGCTGCCAAGGGCCTATCAGATCCTCAACGTGCTCGATGATACGCGACGCGCATTGACCAATCTGACGGGTGAAGTGGGAGGTCGACTAACCCTGGCAACTAGCCACCATATCGGTTTACATCGACTCCCCCCGGTATTACGGGCTTTCACCCGGCAACACCCCGAAGTAGCGCTGGATATTCAGTTCATGGATTCAGAAGCTGCCTACGATGAAATTCTCCATGGCCGCGCTGAGATTGCCGTTATTACCCTGGCCCCAGAACCTCACCATCTGATCAGGGCGACTCAAGTCTGGAATGACGCCCTCGACTTCGTCGCCTCGCCGGAGCACCCGCTGGCCAGCAACGGCGGAGTCAGCCTGGCTGACGTGGCGCGCCACCCGGCGGTGTTCCCCGGCGGCAATACCTTCACACACCATATTGTCCAGCGCCTGTTCGAAAGCCAGGGCCTGGTGCCGAATATCGCCATGAGCACCAATTATCTGGAAACCATCAAGATGATGGTGTCGATCGGCCTGGCCTGGAGTGTGCTGCCACGTACTATGCTCGATGAGCAGGTTGCGCCCATCGCACTGCCCGGCATACAGCTGTCGCGCCAGCTAGGCTACATATTGCACACGGAGCGCACGCTATCGAATGCGGCCAGGGCCTTCATGGCGCTGCTCGACAGCGACGCCGGGGCTGCCTGACCGGTCGCAGGCACGGCATTCTCTCTCCACAAGGACGCGTTTCCGCCAAAGGTCTGGTATCGATGCCCAAATCAGCAAACCGCTTTCCGCGCCTGCCCCGTATTCCCGCGGCCGACCCACAGGAGTCGGAACAGGCCTGGCAGAACGCTCCCCAGTTGCTGGCCGCGCTCAACGCCGCGCGCCTGGGGGCTTGGCTGTGGGATATCGAGAGTGGCCGGGTGAGCTGGTCGCGGGGCACCCAGGCGCTGTTCGGCTTCGACCCGCAACGGCCGCTGCCCAACGACATCGATTACCTCGACCTGCTGCCCGAGGAGGATCGCGCCCGGACGCGCCAGGCGTTCCAGGCCGTGGTCAATGGCGAACCGGTCGAGCAGGCCATGCGCCATCGCATCCGCTGGCCCGATGGCAGCGTGCACTGGCTGGAAATCAACGGCAGCCTTACCCACGATCCCCATGGCCGCCCGCAGATGATCGGGGTGATCCGCGAGATCAGCCGCCAGCGCGAGCGCGAAACCGCGCTGATCCATTCGGAGAAGCGCTTCGCCACCCTGTTCCACCTCAGCCCCAACGCCATCCTCCTGACTCGCCGCCATGACGGCCTGATCATCGAGGTCAACCAGCACTTCGAGCACATGTTCGGTTGGCCGGGCGCTCAAGTAGTGGGCAAGACAAGCGTCGAACTGGGCCTGTGGGTCAACCCCGAGCAACGTCACCAGGTGCTGGAAGCCACCCGCGCCGGTAGCGGCCCACTGACCCTCGAGGTGCAGTTCCGCGCCACCAACGGCAAGATTCACGATGGCATTCTCTGTACCCAAGGCATCGAACTCGAAGGTGGCACCTACCTGATCAGCACCTTTGTCGATACCACCGAGCGCAAACGCGCCGAACAGGCGCTCAAGGACAGCCAGGAGCGTCTCGATCTGGCCCTGGACTCGGCCCAGCTGGGTACCTGGGACTGGCACATCCCCAGCGGCATGCTCTACGGTTCGGCCCGCGCCGCGCAACTGCACGGGCTGGACCCAGTGCCCTTCCACGAATCGTTCGAGGCCTTTTTCGAAGGCGTGCCCGAGCACGAACGCAGCGTCATGCGCCAAGCCTATCGCAGCCTGCGCGAAGGACCGGCGGGCAATTACCAGATCACCTATCGCGTACAGCTCGACAACGGTGCCTCGCGCTATATCGAAAGCCGCGCCCGTCTATACCGCGACGAACAGGGCAACCCGCTGCGCATGGCCGGCACTTTGCTCGACATCACCGACCAGGTGGAGCGCGAGCAGCGTCTGACGGCCTCAGAGGAAAAGTTCGCCAGCCTGTTCCAGGTCAGCCCCGACCCCATCTGCGTGACCCGCCAGGACAGCGGTCAGTTCATCGAGATCAACCCGGCCTTCAGCCAGACCTTTGGCTGGGCCCCGGAGCAGATCCTCGGCCACACCGCCGAGGAAATCGGCCTGTGGGCCGAGTCGGCCGAACGTGCCCAGCGCATCGAGCGGGTGATCCGCGACCAGGCCCTGAGCAATGTGGCGGTGGTGGTCAATCACCGCAACGGCACGCCGCTGACCTGCGTGATCTCCAGCCGCCTGATCAGCGTAGACAGCCAGCCGTGCAGCGTTACCACCCTGCGCGACATTACTCAGCAGCAACGCGCCGAGGCAGCGCTCAAGGCAAGCGAGGAGAAATTCGCCAAGGCGTTCCATTCCAGCCCCGACGCCATCACTATTACCGAGCGCCACAGCGGGCGCTATGTGGAAGTCAACGACGGCTTCAGCCGGTTGACCGGCTATAAGCCTGAGGAGGTGCTGGGCCGCACGGTCTACGAGATCGGCATCTGGGCCGATGAGAAACAGCGCGCTGCCCTGCTCAACGAACTGCGCGAGCGCGGCCGGGTGCATCACCGGGAGATGCTCGGCCGCAACAAGCGCGGCGATATCCTCACTGTGGAAGTGTCGGTAGAGCCAATCAGCCTCAACGAAACCGACTGCCTGCTGCTGACCGCTCGCGATGTCAGCCTGTTGAAGAACGCTCAGGCACAGATCCGCCACCTGGCCTACCACGACCCACTGACCAACCTGCCCAATCGCGCCCTGCTGATGGATCGCCTGAGTCAGCAGATCGCCCTGCTCAAGCGCCACAACCTGCGCGGCGCCTTGCTGTTCCTCGACCTTGACCACTTCAAGCACATCAACGACTCGCTCGGCCACCCAGTGGGCGACACGGTGTTGAAGATCATCACCGCCCGTCTCGAAGCCAGTGTGCGCCTGGAAGACACCGTGGCGCGGTTGGGCGGCGACGAATTCGTGGTTTTGCTCAGCGGCCTGGAGGGCAGCCGCGAGCAGGTGGAAAACAAGGTACGTGAACTGGCCGACACCCTGCGCGAGCTGCTGGCCGAACCGATGTCGCTGGACGGCCAGCGCCTGCAGGTCACACCCAGTATCGGCGTGGCGCTGATCCCCGACCATGGCGCCACCCCCGCCGACCTGCTCAAGCGTGCCGACATCGCCCTGTACCGCGCCAAGGACTCCGGACGTAACACCACGCAATTGTTCCACACCACCATGCAGAAGGCCGCCAGTGAGCGGCTGCGCATGGAGAACGACTTGCGCCTGGCCCTCGCCCGCGGCGAACTGGCCTTGCACTTCCAGCCCCAGGTCGATGCCCGCGACAACCGGATCGTCGGCGCTGAAGTGCTGCTGCGCTGGCATCATCCGCAACTGGGCCAGCAACCTCCGGCGCAGTTCATTCAGGTTCTGGAGGAAAGCGGGCTGATCCTCGAAGTCGGCAGCTGGATTCTCGATGAAGCCTGCGACGCCTGTGCGCGGATGCTTGGCGATGGCCTGATCGACGCCGACGATTTCAGCCTGTGCGTCAACATCAGCCCGCGGCAATTCCGCCAGAACGATTTCGTCGACCGGGTGCTGCGCAGCCTCGACGACTACCGCCTGCCCCGGCGCATGCTCACGCTGGAGATCACCGAAGGCATCGTCATCCAGAACCTGGAGGACACCATCAGCAAGATGCGCGAACTCAAGCGTCACGGCGTGAGCTTCGCCATGGACGACTTCGGCACTGGCTATTCGTCGCTCACCTATCTCAAGCGCCTGCCGGTGGATGCGCTGAAGATCGATCAGACCTTCGTACGCGACGCACCGGTCGACCCCAACGACGCCGAGATCGTCCGCGCGATCGTGGCCATGGCTCGCAGCCTGGAGCTCGCGGTGATTGCCGAGGGGGTGGAACTCACCGAACAGCTGGAGTTCCTTGAGCGACAAGGCTGCCACCTGTACCAGGGCTACCTGCACAGCCGCCCATTGCCATTGCCGGAGTTTCGCCAGATGCTGCTGGAGGCACCGGCGGACTACTGATGCCCAAACACAGTTGCTTGCGCCACAGAATGCAGAAAGGGCACCCGAGGGTACCCTTTCTTCATGCGCTGAAATCAGTTCAGCGCCGGCTTGTCACCGTTGATCGGAATCCGCTTGGCCTTGGCTTCTTCCGGCACGATGCGCAGCAGCTCGATGCTGAGCAATCCATTGGCCAGGCCCGCGCCCTTGACCTCGATGTGGTCGGCCAGGCGGAACGACAGCTTGAAGGCACGCTGGGCAATGCCCTGGTGCAGGAAGGTAACGCCTTCGCTGCTGCCGTCGCGCTTGCCGCCAGTCACCGTGAGGACGCCTTTTTCGACCTGCAGATCGAGGTCCTGCTCCTGGAAACCAGCGGCGGCCACCACGATGCGGTAGTGGTCATCACCGTGTTTTTCCACGTTGTAGGGCGGGTAGCTGCTACCGGCCTCATTACGGGCGGCGGCTTCGAACAGATCGTTGAAACGGTCGAAACCGACAGAGTTGCGGAAAAGTGGTGCGAGAGAGAAAGCGGTAGTCATGGTCATGAACTCCTGAGATTCAGCAAGTTAAGTCACTACGCGACCCGAGTTCGGCATCGCGTACTCAAGAGATATGTCCGGGCAAAAGGCTTTCAAGGGCCAACGTGAAAAAATTTACGCCAGGTTGGCTCAGGCAACACAGACTAGCGCCGCCTGCTCCTCCATCCCCAGCAAGCCGCTGATTCGCTGGCAGTCATCCTCCCGACGCAACTCGGCGAAGAGCGCCACCGCCTCGGGGTAACCGCGGGTCAGCATCGCCAGCCACTGCTTCATCCGCCCTGGGGCATAGCGCGGCGACAACTTATGCTGTGCCTGGCGCCAGAACTCGCGCAGCAGCGGCTGCAGCGCCTCCCAGCTTATCGGCTGATACTCGATACCATCCCGGGCCGCAGCGATCTGCAAGGCCAGATCCGGACGCGACACCAGCCCGCGGCCAAGCATGATGTGCTCGGCGCCGCTGACTTCGCGACAACGCCGCCAGTCGTCGACAGTCCAGATCTCGCCATTGGCGAACACCGGCACCTTGACCACATCCTGCACCCGCGCCACCCATTCCCAGTGGGCGGGCGGCTTGTAGCCCTCGACCTTGGTCCGCGCATGCACCACCAGGTGCGCCGAGCCGCCCTCGGCCAGCGCCGTGGCGCAGTCCAGGGCACCGTCGGGGCTGTCGTAGCCCAGGCGCATCTTTGCGGTCACCGGGATATGTGCCGGCACCGCCCGGCGCACTTCACGGACGATGGCATGCAACAGCTCCGGCTCCTTGAGCAGCACCGCCCCGCCCCGTGATTTGTTGACGGTCTTGGCCGGGCAACCGAAATTCAGGTCGATCACCGGCGCGCCCAGCTCGCAGGCCAGCGCTGCGTTCTCGGCCAGGCATACTGGGTCGGAGCCGAGCAATTGCACGCGCATCGGCACGCCAGCGGCGGTACGGGCGCCTTGGCGCAGCTCCGGTGCCAGCTTGTCGAACGAAGAGGCCGGCAGCAGGCGGTCGCAGACGCGGATGAACTCGGTGACGCACCAATCGATACCGCCCACACGGGTCAGGACGTCGCGCAGGATGTTGTCGACCAGCCCCTCCATGGGGGCCAGGGCAATTTGCATTTCAGGGTCTCGCCACGAAAAAGGCGGCAGTCTAGCAAACTTCCGCCAGCCGTCAGCTGCCGGTCAGCGCCGGGCCGTAGCCGTCGATGAATTCCGCCGGCATGCGCCTGGGCTTGCCGCTGGACAGCTCGATGCAGGCAAAGGTGGTCTGTGCCCGCAGCAAGGTCACGCCGTCACTCGGGCGCTTGAGCTGGAAGCGCCGGGTCATGCGCAGGCGCTGGTCCCAATCGATGATCCAGGTGGCCAGTTGCAGCTCGTCGTCCTCATAGGCGGCGGCGAGGTAGTCGATTTCATGGCGGACCACCGCCATGGCCCGGTCCAGCCGACGATACTCGGCCAGGTCCAGCCCCAGACGCTGGGAATGGCGCCAGGCGCAGCGCTCCAGCCAGGTGACGTAGACGGCGTTGTTGGCGTGGCCGAGGCCGTCGATATCCTCGCTGCCGACGCGAAGGTCGATGATGAATGGTGCCGCCAGATCCCAACTCATGCCTGCTCCTGGTTTTCAGTGAACGGGCAGAGTGTACCGGATGCTCAGGCGCTTTGCCGCGCCCGCTCGGTGGAGCGCGCGAGCAGCTCGATCACTGCCTGGCCCAGGCGCGGATCGGCCAGCACCCGCTGATGACCGCCCTCCTCCAGCAGCAGCAGGCGGCTGTCGAACCAGGCCTGGTGAATCAGCGGCGCCTCGCTGGCGGGCACTACGGGATCGTCCTCGGCATGCACCACCAAGCCCGGCACATCCAGTTGATAGGCACTGACATCCAGGCGCGCCACCTGGACGCCGACATCGCGCTCCACCTGGCGGATGAACGCGGCCCGCGCCCGCGCCGGCAAGCCCAGTCGCCGGGCAAAGCCACGCAGCACGCCGAGCAAACGGGCCGGAGCGGCGATGCTTACCGCCGCATCGGTGCGCAGCCCCCACTGCAGCGCCAGCAACAGGCTGGCGCCACCCATCGAGTGTCCGATCACCGCGCGCAGCGGCGGCAGTTCGGCGGCGGCCTCGAGCAAGGCGCGGGCAAACGCCACCACATGCGCCTGCTCGCCGGGCGAACGCCCGTGTGCCGGCCCTTCCAGCGACACCACGGTATGGCCGCTGTCCACCAGCCGCTCGATCAATGCCGCAAACTGGGTGGGGCGCCCTTCCCAGCCATGCATCAGCAATACCGTCGGCCCCTGCCCCCAGCGCAACGCCGACAACCCGAAGCGCAAGGTTATGCGCTCGGCCCTGGCCAGCAGCGGCAGCTCCCACGGTTTGGGCGGCAGGTTGCGCGGAGTCATGAAGGCGCGGCGCATCTTGCCGGCGACATGTTCAGGGGCCAGGTGGCCGAGGGTGCCATTGACGCCACGAATCCAGCTCAGGGTAGTCATCGCCTTGCTCCAGGGTCAGGTTGCTCAGATCACCGCCGACTTGGCGGCACGCAGTATCCGGTCGGACAACTCGCCGTCGCCCAGGGCGCGGGCCACGGCGAGGCCGCCAACCATCAGGGCGAAATCGGCGAGCGCCTTGTCGATGTCCTCGGGACGGTCGACCATTTGCGCGGTCATCAGCTCGATGTGTTCGGCCAGCACGTCACGGAAGGCGTCGGGCAGGCGCTGCATCTCGCTCAGCGCATTGGGAATCGGGCAGGCCTGCACCTCGGTATCGCGGTGCTTGCGCGACAGGTAGAAGGCCGCGACCAACGCCCGGCGCTCGGTACCGTCAAGGGCTGGATCGAGCTGGGCGAGCAAGGCACGGCGTTCGGCCAGCAACTGGCTGAAGGCTTCGAGCATGAGCTCGTCCTTGCTATCGAAGTGGGCATAGAAGCCGCCGACCGTAAGCCCCGCAGCGCCCATGACCTGGCTTACGCTCGGATCGGCCGGGCCTTGCTGGACCAGCGCGCTGCGCGCCGCATCGAGGATGCGCTGGCGGGTCTTGCTCTTCTTGTCGCTCATGGCTCACCTCTGAATATTATGATCGACATATTATGCTCATAATATTTTCTGGCAAGCGGAATCTGCGGCCATTGATCGGCACAGCTGGATTTTTTGGAAGGCAGAAAAACAAAAGGCCCATTCAATAAGCGAATGAGCCTTATAAGTCCTGCAAAACGCAGGTAAAAAATTGGCGTCCCCTAGGGGACTCGAACCCCTGTTACCGCCGTGAAAGGGCGGTGTCCTAGGCCACTAGACGAAGGGGACT
>NZ_FOEQ01000016.1:0-88430 GCF_900110655.1 Pseudomonas soli | reverse complement strand
GCAGGCGCTCTCCCAGCTGAGCTATAGCCCCACAATGTCGCTTTGAACCGAAGCGCTGGCTGGGTGCCTGGCGTTTCGTTTTCGTTCATCGCTGTGGACGGGGCGCATATTAAGATCGGATTGCAAGGCTGTCAAACGAATTTTCGAAAATATTCAAAAAATTTTTCACAGATAACAATCACTTACCGCCCTGCCCTGCCCCTCTGCGAGGAGTGCGGCCAGTGGGAGCGGGCTTGTCCCGCGATGGCGGTCATGAATCCGACATCGCAATCGCGGGGCAAGCTCGCTCCCACATGGCCGGAAAAGCCTGGATCAGGCGATTTTCGCCAGCAGCTTTTCCCACTCCTTGTTTTCCTTCTTCGACACGCCGCCGAGCAGGTCGATGGCCTGGCGCAGACGGTAGCGGGTCAGGTCGGGGCCGAGGATTTCCATGGCGTCGAGCACCGACACCGAGCTGGCCTGGCCGGTGATGGCGGCGAACATCAGCGGCATGGCGTCGCGCAACTTGAGCTCCAGCGACTCGACCACGGCCTGGATGCAGGCGGTGATGCGATCCTTTTCCCACTGGCGCAGGCTTTCCAGCTTCCACAGGATCAGCTGCATCACCTGGCGCACCTGGTCGGCCGACAGTTTCTTGCTCTCGAACAGTTTGGCGTCGAGCTTCAGCGCGCCTTCGAAGAAGAAGCCACCCAGCGGGGCGACCTGGCTGAAGGTTTCGACCCGGCCCTGAACGTGCGGGGCGATCTTCATCATGTAGTCGCTGTTGAACGCCCACTTCTGCACGCGCGCGGCGAACTCTTCCACCGGCAGTTCACGCAGCCACTGGCCGTTGAGCCAGGACAGTTTCTCGATGTCGAAAATCGGCCCGCCCAGGGAGATGCGCGACAGGTCGAAGTGCTCGACCATCTCGGCCAGCGAGAACTTCTCGCGCTCGTCCGGCATCGACCAACCCATGCGGCCCAAGTAGTTGAGCATGGCTTCGGGCATGAAGCCCATGCGCTCGTAGAAGGTGACCGAGGTCGGGTTCTTGCGCTTGGACAGCTTGCTCTTGTCCGGGTTGCGCAGCAGCGGCATGTAGCACAGCTTGGGCTGCTCCCAGCCGAAGTACTCGTAAAGCTTGATCAGCTTGGGCGCCGATGGCAGCCACTCTTCACCACGCAACACATGGGTGATGCCCATCAGGTGGTCGTCGACCACGTTGGCCAGGAAGTACGTCGGCAGGCCGTCGTTCTTCATCAGCACCTGCATGTCCATGCGATCCCATGGAATCTCGACATCGCCACGCAGCATGTCCGGGACCACGCAAATGCCTTCGCTCGGCACCTTCATGCGGATCACGTGCGGCTCGCCAGCGGCCAGGCGGCGCTGCACTTCCTCGTCGCTCAGCAACAGGGCGCGGCCGTCATAGCGCGGGGTTTCGCCGCGGGCCATCTGCTCGGCACGCATCTGCTCCAGCTCTTCGGCGGTGCAGAAGCAATAGAAGGCGTGGCCGGCATCGACCAGCTCCTTGGCATACCTGGCGTAGATCTCCCCGCGCTCACTCTGACGATACGGGCCGTGCGGGCCGCCGACGTCCGGGCCTTCGTTCCATTCGATGCCGAGCCAGCGCAGTGCGTCGAAGATCTGCTGCTCCGACTCACGGGTGGAGCGCAACTGGTCGGTGTCTTCGATACGCAGGATGAACTCACCGCCGTGCTGCTTGGCGAAGCAGTAGTTGAACAGGGCGATGTAGGCGGTGCCGACATGGGGGTCGCCAGTGGGCGATGGCGCAATACGCGTGCGAACGGTGGTCATTGAGAGTCTCGAACGAAGAGAAACAAAGGCGCGATGTTAGCAGGGAGCAGGCATCGGGCTCCAGCAATGGCGCTATCGTCACTTGTGGCCTTGCCATCCAGAGCTGTTAAATTTGCTTACACTTTTCAACGAATACCCCCATGCCTAGCCCACTCAAACGTCGCTTGCTGGTCTTCATTACCCTGGTACTGCTGGTCGGCCTCGCCTTCCTGGCCCACTGGTACTTCAAGGGACGCTTCTACGAGAGTACCGACAACGCCTATGTGCAGGGCGAGATCACGCGTATCTCCAGCCAGTTGGGGGCGCGTATCGACGAGGTGCGCGTGGAGGACAATCAGCATGTGAGCAAAGGCGACGTGTTGGTGCGCCTGGAAGCCGCCGACTTCGAACTCGCCGTCGAGCGTGCCCGTGCCGCACTGGCCAGCCGCGAGGCCGAACTCGCGCAGGCGCGCAGCCGCCTGACCCAGCAAGGCAGCCTGATCGCCGCGGGCCAGGCCCAGGTGGCCGCCAACCAGGCCAACCTCGACCGCTCGCAACTTGACCTAAACCGCGCCCAGGCTCTGCGCAAACCTGGATTCGTCTCCGAAGAGCGGGTCACTACCCTGTCGGCCGAAAGCCATGTCGCCCGCTCCCAAGTGGACAAGGCCCAGGCTGACCTCAAGGGCCAACGCCAGCAGGTCGACGCCCTGGCCGCCGAGCTCAAGCGCCTCGACGCGCAGATCGCCAATGCCCACGCCGACCTGGCCCAGGCCGAGCTGAACCTGACCCGCTGCGCGATCCACGCGCCGATCAGCGGCACCATCGGCCAGCGCAACGCACGCAACGGCCAGGTGGTGCAGGCCGGCGCCTACCTGATGTCGATCGTCCCCGACGAGGACATCTGGGTACAGGCCAACTTCAAGGAAACCCAGATCGGCGGGATGCACCCCGGCCAACGCGCCGAGCTGGTATTCGACAGCTACCCCGACACCCCGATCGAAGGCCGGGTCGACAGCCTGTTCGCCGCCTCCGGCGCGCAGTTCAGCCTGCTGCCGCCGGACAACGCCACCGGCAACTTCACCAAGGTCGTGCAGCGCCTGCCGGTCAAGCTGACCGTCGCCGCGGACAACCCGCTGCACGGTCGCATCCGCCCAGGCATGTCGGTGACCGTCACCGTCGACCTGCGCGGCGAAGACGACGACCAGCATGGCCGGTGACGCGCTGTTACGCCCGACCGCCGAGCCGACCCGGCGCGACTGGATCGCGGTGATGAGCGTGATGCTCGGTGCCTTCATGGCGGTGCTGGACATCCAGATCACCAATTCCTCGCTCAAGGACATCCAGGGCGCGCTGTCGGCGACCCTGGAGGAAGGCTCGTGGATCTCCACCTCCTACCTGGTGGCCGAGATCATCATGATCCCGCTGACCGCCTGGCTGGTGCAGCTGCTTTCGGCCCGACGCCTGGCGGTTTGGGTATCGCTGGGCTTCCTGGTGTCGTCGCTGTTGTGCTCGATGGCCTGGAACCTGGAAAGCATGATTGTGTTCCGCGCCCTGCAGGGCTTTACCGGCGGCGCGCTGATCCCGCTGGCCTTCACCCTGACGCTCATCAAGCTACCGGAGCACCACCGCGCCAAGGGCATGGCCATGTTCGCCATGACCGCCACCTTCGCCCCATCCATCGGCCCGGCCCTGGGCGGCTGGCTGACCGAGAACTGGGGCTGGGAATACATCTTCTACATCAACATCCCGCCGGGGCTGCTGATGATCGCCGGGCTGCTCTATGGGCTGGAAAAGAAGGAAGCGCACTGGGAACTGCTCAAGAGCACCGACTACGCTGGTATCGCCACCCTCGGCCTGGGCCTGGGTTGCCTGCAGGTGTTTCTCGAGGAAGGCCATCGCAAGGACTGGCTGGAGTCGAGCCTGATCGTCAGCCTGGGCACCGTCGCCCTGCTCGCCCTTATCCTGTTCGTGATCCTCCAGTTCTCCCGGCCGCACCCGTTGATCAACCTGCGCATCCTCGGCAACCGCAACTTCGGCCTGTCGAGCATCGCCAGCCTGGGCATGGGCGTCGGCCTGTATGGCTCGATCTACCTGTTGCCGCTCTATCTGGCGCAGGTGCAGGGCTACAACGCGCTGCAGATCGGCAAAGTGATCATGTGGATGGGCATACCGCAGCTGTTCCTGATCCCTCTGGTACCGCAGCTGATGAAGGTGATCCCGCCCAAGGTGCTGTGCGCCCTGGGCTTCTGCCTGTTCGGCGCAGCCAGTTTCGGCTCCGGCGTGCTCAACCCGGACTTTGCCGGCCCGCAGTTCAACCAGATCCAGGTGATCCGGGCCCTCGGCCAGCCGATGATCATGGTGACCATCTCGCTGATTGCCACGGCTTACATCCAGCCGCAGGACGCGGGGTCGGCTTCGAGCCTGTTCAATATCCTGCGCAACCTGGGGGGTGCCATCGGCATAGCCCTGCTGGCAACGCTGCTGGATGCGAGGACCAAAGTGTATTTCGACTATTTGCGCGAGGCGGTGGTGCCGAGCAATCCGCAGGTGGCCGAACGCCTGGCGCAACTGGCTGAACGCCTGGGCAGCGACAACGCGGCACTGGGCAAGCTGTCGGAGATCACCCACCAGCAGGCCCTGATCATGGCCTACAACGATGCCTTCCATTTCGTCGGCATCGGCCTTGTGGTGAGCATGCTGGCGGTGCTGTTGACGCGCAAGCTGCCGCAGGGGTTGAAAGCTGGGGAAGCCCATTGACCCATTGGCAAGCCCGCTTCCACACCACATAACACTAACAGGCGGCAATCAGCTGGCGATCAGCCGCTCGCGCAACTGTCCGATCTCGTCGCGCAATTGCGCCGCCGCTTCGAACTCCAGGTCGCGGGCGAACTGGAACATCTTCTCTTCCAGTTGCTTGATGCGCTTGGTGATCTGCGCCGGGGTCTGCAGCTCGACCTCGTAACGCCCGGCCTCCTCCGCCGCCTTGGCCATGCCCTTGCGCTTCTTGCTGCGGGCTCCAGGCACGGTGGCGCCTTCGAGGATGTCGGTGATGTCCTTGACCACGCCCTTGGGCACGATGCCGTTGGCCTGGTTGAAAGCGACCTGCTTCTCGCGGCGCCGCTCGGTCTCATCGATGGCTCGCTGCATGGAGCCGGTGATGTTGTCGGCGTAGAGGATCGCCCTACCGTTGAGGTTACGTGCGGCACGGCCGATGGTCTGGATCAGCGAGCGTTCCGAACGCAGGAAGCCCTCCTTGTCGGCGTCAAGGATCGCGACCAGCGACACCTCGGGCATGTCCAGACCCTCGCGCAGCAGGTTGATCCCCACCAGCACGTCGAAAGTGCCGAGGCGCAGGTCGCGGATGATCTCGACCCGCTCGACGGTGTCGATGTCCGAGTGCAGGTAGCGCACCCGCACATCGTGATCGGCCAGGTAATCGGTGAGGTCCTCGGCCATGCGCTTGGTCAGCGTGGTGGCCAGCACGCGCTCGCCCAGGGCGACGCGCTTGCCGATCTCCGACAGCAAGTCGTCGACCTGGGTCAGTGCCGGACGCACCTCGACCTGCGGGTCGACCAGGCCGGTCGGCCGCACCACCTGCTCAACCACCCGCCCGGCATGCTCGGCCTCGTAGGGGCCAGGGGTGGCGGAGACGAAGATGGTCTGCGGGCTGACCGCCTCCCATTCATCGAAACGCATGGGACGGTTGTCGAGTGCCGACGGCAGGCGGAAGCCATACTCCACCAGGGTTTCCTTGCGTGAGCGGTCGCCCTTGTACATGGCGCCGACCTGCGGAACGCTGACGTGTGATTCGTCGATCACCAGCAGCGCGTCATCCGGGAGGTAATCGTAGAGCGTGGGCGGCGGCGCGCCGGCCGGGCGGCCGGAGAGGTAGCGCGAGTAGTTCTCGATGCCGTTGCAGTAGCCCAGTTCGAGGATCATCTCCAGGTCGAAACGGGTGCGCTGCTCCAGGCGCTGGGCCTCGACCAGCTTGTTGCTCGCGTGCAGGTACTCGAGGCGCTGCTTGAGCTCTTCCTTGATGCCGTCCACTGCCTCGACCAGGGTTTCCCGCGGGGTCACGTAGTGACTCTTGGGGTAGAAGGTGAAACGCGGCAGCTTGCGGATGACCTCGCCGGTAAGCGGGTCGAAAGCGGCGATGTTCTCCACTTCGTCGTCGAACAGCTCGATGCGGATGGCCTCGAGGTCTGATTCGGCCGGGAAGATGTCGATCACGTCGCCGCGCACGCGGAAGGTGGCGCGGGCGAAATCCATCTCGTTGCGGGTGTATTGCAGGTCGGCCAGGCGGCGCAACAGGGCGCGCTGGTCGAGCTTGTCGCCACGATCGACGTGCAGGACCATCTTCAGGTACGTCTCGGGGCTGCCCAGGCCGTAGATGCACGACACGGTGGTGACGATGATCGCGTCGCGTCGTTCCAGCAGCGCCTTGGTCGCCGACAGGCGCATCTGTTCGATATGGTCGTTGATCGAGGCGTCCTTCTCGATGAAGGTGTCCGACGACGGAACATAGGCTTCCGGCTGATAGTAGTCGTAATAGGAAACGAAATACTCGACGGCGTTGTTCGGGAAGAATGCCTTGAACTCGCCGTACAGCTGGGCGGCCAGGGTCTTGTTCGGCGCCAGCACCATGGTCGGGCGCTGCACCTGCTGGATGACGTTGGCGATGCTGAAGGTCTTGCCCGAGCCGGTCACCCCGAGCAGGGTCTGGTGCGAAAGGCCGGCGTCGATACCCTCGACCATCTGGCGGATGGCCTCGGGCTGATCGCCGGCCGGCTGGAAGCGGGTGACGAGCTGGAACTCGGACATGACGGACCTCGTGGATGTCGCGGCAACTGTAAATTTAGCCAGTAGTCTATACCCAAATGCGCCCCCCGGGCGCCAGATTCAAGTGCGACCCTCGCCCCTTCAAGGCAATGGACCGGGCAATTCGACCAATGGTCGAAAAATATTTGCGCAAACAGCCGGAAAAGCTGCGCCAGACTGTCGCAGTGACCGGTGGGTATCACTATACTGACTCCCCGTTTGCGCACCGCTTCAGTGCCTTCGGCTGGAGCGTGGCGACCCTATCACTCTCCTATCAGAGCCAAGGTAACAATGAGCCTGTTTTCCGCTGTCGAGCTGGCACCCCGCGACCCTATCCTGGGCCTCAACGAAGCATTCAACGCCGACCCACGCACCGACAAGGTGAACCTGGGCGTGGGCGTCTACTGCAATGAGGAAGGCCGCATCCCGCTGCTGCGCGCGGTGATCGCAGCCGAGACCGCCCGTGCCGCCCAGCACGCCTCCCGCGGCTACCTGCCGATCGACGGCATCGCCCAGTACGACCAGGCCGTGCAGAAGCTGATCTTCGGCGCCGAATCGCCGTTGCTGGCCGCAGGCCGCGTGGTCACCGTGCAGGCCGTCGGCGGTACCGGCGCGCTGAAGATCGGCGCCGATTTCCTCAAGCGCCTGCAGCCGGGCGCCGTAGTCGCCATCAGCGACCCGAGCTGGGAAAACCACCGTGCGCTGTTCGAGAGCGCCGGTTTCCCGGTACAGACCTACCGCTACTACGATGCCGCCAGCCAGGACGTCAACCGCGCCGGCATGCTCGAAGACCTGAACAGCCTGCCATCTGGTTCGGTCATCGTGCTGCACGCTTGCTGTCACAACCCGACCGGCGTCGACCTGTCGCTGGACGACTGGAAAAATGTGCTGGAAGTAGTCAAGGCAAAAGGCCACATCCCCTTCCTCGACATGGCCTACCAAGGCTTCGGTGCCGGCATCGACGAAGACGCCTTTGCCGTTCGCCTGTTCGCCGAGTCGGGCCTGGAGTTCTTCGTTTCCAGCTCGTTCTCCAAGTCGTTCTCGCTGTACGGCGAGCGTGTCGGCGCGCTGTCGATCGTCACCGCCTCGAAGGACGAGAGCACCCGCGTGCTGTCGCAGGTCAAGCGGGTTATCCGCACCACCTACTCCAACCCGCCGACCCACGGTGCCAGCATCGTCGCCGCGGTGCTCAACAGCCCCGAGCTGCGCCAGATGTGGGAAACCGAGCTGGCCGAGATGCGCGAGCGTATCCACGGCATGCGCAAGCAGATGGTCGAGCTGCTGGCCGAGTACGGCGCCAAGCGTGACTTCAGCTTCGTCGGCCGCCAGTGCGGCATGTTCTCCTACTCGGGCCTGACCGTTGAACAAGTGGCACGCCTGAAGAACGAGTTCGGCATCTACGCGCTGGACACAGGCCGCATCGCGGTCGCCGCGCTGAACCAGAGCAACATCCACGTGGTCACCAAGGCCATCGTAGAAGTGCTGTAACTGCTTGATTGTCTAGGGGAAGCTTGACTTCCCCGAGACACGCAGTAAGATACGCGCAGATTCCGCGATAGCTCAGTCGGTAGAGCAAATGACTGTTAATCATTGGGTCCCTGGTTCGAGTCCAGGTCGCGGAGCCAAACTCTGAAAACCTCCAGATGCGCATGCACTGGAGGTTTTTTATTACCTGCGATTCAGCGCTTGGGCAACGGCTCGGTCACCGGCTTGCCTTCTTCCACCAGGCTCCATACCAGCAGCTTGGCTGGGGCACTTTTACTGGCATTGCGCGAGACGCTGTGCACCGACCCGGAGCCTCGTACCAGAATTCGCCGGCCTTGTAGGTCTTCTCCGATTCGTCATTGAGCTTGGATGTCACCGCGCCTTCCAGCACATAGGCCATGACCGCACCCGGATGCCAGTGGCCGGGCGATGCCTCGCCAGGGGCATAGCTCACCGTGAGCATCACGGCTTTGTTGCCAGGGGAATTGGTGGGGAGCTGCTCCTGGAGGATCCTGACCTGATCGGGCTTTTCGCCATGGGCCCAGGCCAGCGATAGTGGGCGAGCAGGCCGAGCGTCAGCAGGGCCGCGGGGAAATGGACAGAACGCATGGGGCTTCTCCTGTAGGGATCTGCCTGCAGGTTAAGCCCGGCGTCACAAAGGGCAAACGGCCAATTCGCGGAAATAGCGGGAGGCCGATTGGCCGCCCGCCAGTGGCACTCAAATAAAAATCACACCCCGCAGATACAGCGCCCCCCGCCCACTGATGATCACTCGCCCATTGCCCGGCACATCACACTGCAACTGCCCCTTGCGCGCCCCACCCTGCTCACAGCGCAAGCTGTTTTTGCCCAGCCGTTCGGCCCAATAAGGCGCCAGGGAAGTGTGGGCCGACCCGGTCACCGGATCTTCATTGACCCCCACCCTGGGCCCGAACCATCGCGTGACGAAATCGAACCCCCGCCCCGCCGCCGTCACTGCAATCCCCCGCACATCGAATGACGACAACGCCACGAAATCCGGCTTGAGCCCTTCGATCAGCGAAGCATCGTCGATCACCAATACATAATCGTCCGTCCGATACAACGCCCGGGCCTCGCTCAACCCCAACGCCTCGAGCAACCCCGGCGCAATCTCGACGGCAACCGGCTGCTTGACCGGGAAATCCATTGCCAGCAGACCATCAGCGTTGCGGCTCACCCGCAATTCCCCGCTGCGGGTATTGAAGCGCAGCACCTCAGCCTGCTCCCCCAGTTGCTCGAATAGCACCCAGGCCGCGGCCAATGTCGCATGCCCACACAGGTCGACTTCCACCGCCGGGGTGAACCAGCGCAGATCGAACGCTTCGCCATTTCGTACGAAGTACGCCGTTTCGGACAGGTTGTTTTCCTCGGCGATGCGCTGCAGAACGTCGTCGGGCAGCCACTGTTGCAGGGGAATCACCGCCGCCGGGTTACCGCCGAATGGCACGGATGAAAAGGCATCGACCTGAAAAATCTCTAGTTGCATGCAAAGGCTCCTCAAGCCCGGCGCAGCACCGGGCGGACTCGAACAAGATTCAACCGCTAACCGGAACCGTATTGCCCAGCACCCTCAACGCAGCGGGCATCGCCGGCTAATCATCGAACCCATCCCGCTCGCACCTGGCAGATGATCGCTACTGCGCGAACGCCCTGCCCAAGCCGCCCGGCACGCCACTGCTGTCGGTTTCCTGCCAAGGCCCACTGGGGCTCAGCGACCAGCTCCAGCCGTTGTTCCAGCGGTAGTAGGTGCGCTGGCGGTAGAACGTATTGGGTTGCTTCTCCAGTACATAGACCCCAAGCTTCGGATCCCAATGGCTGGCGCCACCGGGCGGCGGCGCGAAGCTTGCGGAGGTGCGCGGCATGGGCTTGGGAATCGCCGCCGGCTTGCTCGGCTGGGTGCCGGGCTGCCCGCCTGGCAATGGCTTGACCACAGGCCCCTGGTGCGGTGGCGGCGTGGTCTCGATCGGTGGCAGCGGTTCACGCTCCCCCGGCTGGTGCACCGTACACGCGGAAAGACCCAGGGCCAGGGTGATCAGGGTCAGGCGGACGGTGCTGTTCATGACGGTTGCTCTCTTACGAATCGGGGCTGTCGATGGTCAGGTGCTGGGTGGCCTGGGTGGTGGTGGCCAGTGGCGCACTCTGGCCCTTCCACTCGCCGCGAGTCGGCACGCCGGCGCGCGAGACTCGGGCAACCAGTTGGACTTCGGTGAAGTCCGACAGTTTCATCTGCGGCATCATCGCGTCGGCATCCGACAGCTCCACTTCGATCGGCAACTGCGCCACCGTCACCCGCTTGGCCGCCAGCGGCATGGGCGGGCCATTGCTGGCACGGGCGAAGATGAACACGGTGTCATCCGGGCGCACCTTGTCCTTGAGCGCCGCGCCCAGCTCGACCCGTACTTTCAGGCGCGCGGCCTCGGCGACCTTGCCGCCCCCGGCCTTGAGCTTGTCGGCGGCACGATCGATGCCACCCTGCAGCGCGGCACGAGAGGCATCACCCTCCGGCAATTGCGCCAACAGGCGCTGCCAGAAGTCGATGGCTTCCTGGAAGCGTTCGCCCTCGAACGCAGCGATGCCACGCAGGCCAAGGCTGGTGACTTCTCGTGGATCGGCTTTCAGTGCTTCATCGGTGAGCGCCTGCAGTTGCGCCGACCATTGTTTGTCGGCGGCGAAGTACAGCGCCTGGGCCCATTGCCCGAGCAGCTCGGGTTGGCGCCCGGCAAGGGCCACGGCACGCTCGAAGGCCTTGGCCGCATCAGCCGGCCGCTGCTCGGCCATGTATGCCCGGCCAAGGAAGTACAGGCCCTCGGCCGAGTCCGGCTGGGCCTGCACCGCGCGCTCCAGGCGTGTGGTCATTTCGCTCATCGACTGCGGCGCGCTGGCGAACTCCTGGGTCAACTCGACCTTGTCGGCTGCGCCGAAGTGCAGGTAGAGCCCCAGAGCCATCACCGGTACCAGCACCGCCGCCAGCAACGGAATGGCCTTGCCCAGGCGGCCCTGGCGCACCGCATCGTCGCGTTCGGTGTCAGCCAGCAGCTCGCGGGCGGCTTCGTCACGCCCCGTGGCCAATTGCCGGTCGTCAAGCACCCCGGCCGCCTGCTGGGCGGACAGTTCGGCGACGCGCTCCTCGTAGAGCGCCACATTGAGGGCGGTACGGTCTTGTTCGGCCTGCTGACGGCGGTGGCCACGCAGGATCGGCAGCAGCAGGAAAGCCAGGGCGGCGAGCAACAACAGGCCCGCGCTAAGCCAGAATTCAGTCATGGGTATGTTCTTTATCCAGCAGTTTGGCCAGACGCTCGCGTTCGTCGGCGGACAGTTCGGTGTTGCCGGCCACAGCCTGCCCGCGGCGACGGCGGACGATCACCGCCAACACCACGAAACCACCGGCCAGGAGAATCCCCGGGCCGAACCAGAGCAGCCAGGTGCGCCCGCTCAGCGCCGGTTTGTAGCGCACGAAGTCACCGTAGCGATCGACCATGAAATCGACGATCTGCTGGTTGTTCTTGCCTTCACCCAGCATGCGGAAGATCTCGCGGCGCAGGTCGGCGGCGATCGGTGCGTTGGAATCAGCGATGTCCTGGTTCTGGCACTTGGGGCAGCGCAGTTCCTTGGTCAGTTGCTGGTAGCGCTCGCGCTCGGCTTCGTCGCGGAACTGGTAGGTGTCGATGGCGGCCTTGGCCACCCCGGCCAGGCTCAGGCCAAGCACGGCAGCAGTAAGCCAGCGCTTCATGGCCTGGCCTCGTCGACCAGGCCCTGGTACAGCGGCGCCAACTGCTCGCGCCACACCGTGGCATCGACCACGCCGACATGCTTGTAGCGGATGATGCCCTTGGCGTCGATCAGGAAGGTTTCCGGCGCGCCATACACGCCCAGGTCCAGGCCCAGCGTGCCTTGCTGGTCGGCGATGTTCAGCTGGTAAGGGTTGTGGAACTCGGCCAGCCACTTCAGCGCGGCGGCGTTGTCGTCCTTGTAGTTGACCCCGTGGATTACCACGCCCTGCTCGGCCAGCTGGTTCAGGTAGGGGTGCTCGACCTTGCAGGACGGGCACCAGGTGCCCCACACGTTGACCAGCGCCGGGCGCCCGAGCAGGTCGGCCTGGGTCAGGGTGCGGTCATCCTGCACCGACGCCAGGGAGAACGCCGGGAATGGTTTGCCGATCATCGCCGAAGGCAGTTCGTCGGGCTTGAGGAACAACCCCTTGTAGAGAAAGACCGCCACCAGCAGGAACACCGCCAGGGGCACCACCATGATCCAACGCTTCATGCAGTTGCTCCAGACACGCCCAGGGCCTCACGCACCCGGGTCTTGACCTTGACGCTGTAGCGCCGGTCGAAGGCCGCCAGCAAGCCGCCCAGGCCGGTCAGCAGACCGCCCAGCCAGATCCAGCGGACATAGGGTTTGATATGCACCCGCACCGCCCAGGCGCCGTTTTCCAGCGGCTCGCCCAAGGCGACATACAGGTCGCGGGTGAAACCGGCATCGATGCCGGCCTCGGTCATCATCGACTGCTGCACGGTGTACAGGCGCTTTTCCGGGTGCAGCACGGACACTTCGCGGCCATTGCGCGAAACGCGAATAGTGCCCTTGTCAGAGATGAAGTTCGGGCCTTCGAAGTGCTTGGCGCCCTCGAACAGGAAGTGGTAACCGCCCAGCTCGACGCTCTCACCCGGTGCCATGCGCAGGTCGCGCTCGGCGCTGTTGTTGCTCGACAGCACCACGCCCAGGGCGCAGACCACCAGCCCGAGGTGCGCCAGGTGCATGCCCCAATAGCTGCGGTTAAGGCCACCCAGGCCTTTGACCAGGCCCTTGTGACGGGTCTTGTCGAGGATATCGCGCACGCCAGCGAGCACCACCCATGCGGCCAGGGCGAACACGCTGAGGGCCGGCCAGTCGAAGTCATCGACGATCAACCCCGCGATCGGCGCCAGCACCGCGCTACCGATCAGCACCGGGGTCAGCATGCCGGCCAGCCACTTGCCGGGGGTGTCCTTCCAGCGCACCACCACACCGATACCCAGCACCACCATCAGCAGCGCCATCAGCGGCAGGAACAAGGCGTCGAAGTACGGCGGGCCGACCGACAACTTGGCCCCGGTCAGGGCGTCGAGCACCAGCGGGTACAGCGTGCCGAGCAGGATCATCGACGCCGCCACCACCAACACCAGGTTGTTGGCCAGCAGCAGCGTTTCACGGGACCATAAGGCAAAGCCCACCTGGCTCTTGACCACCGGGGCACGCAGGGCGAAGAGGGTCAGCGAGCCGCCGACCACGAACAGCAGGAAGAACAGGATGAAGATGCCGCGCGAAGGATCGGCGGCGAACGCGTGGACCGAGGTCAGTACACCGGAACGCACCAGGAATGTACCCAGCAGACTCAGGGAGAAGGCGGCGATGGCCAGCAGCACGGTCCAGCTCTTGAACACCCCGCGCTTTTCGGTGACCGCCAGCGAGTGGATCAGCGCCGTGCCCACCAGCCAGGGCATGAACGAGGCGTTCTCGACCGGGTCCCAGAACCACCAGCCGCCCCAGCCCAGTTCGTAGTAGGCCCACCACGAGCCGAGGGTGATACCGACGCCGAGGAAGGCCCAGGCGACGATGGTCCAGGGCCGCGACCAGCGCGCCCAGGCGGCGTCCAGACGCCCGCCGAGCAAGGCGGCGATGGCGAAGGCGAACGCCACCGAGAAGCCCACGTAGCCCATGTACAGCATCGGCGGGTGGACGATCAGGCCGAAGTCCTGCAGCAACGGGTTGAGGTCGCGACCGTCGCCCGGCACCTGCGGCAGCAGGCGCTGGAACGGGTTGGAAGTGATGATCAGGAAGCTCAGGAAGCCCACGCTGATCATGCCCATGACCGCCAGTACCCGGGCCAGCATCACCTGGGGCAACTGGCGCGAGAAGATCGACACGGCGAAGGTCCAGCCGCCGAGGATCAACGCCCACAGCAGCAGTGAGCCTTCGTGCGCGCCCCAGACGGCACTGAACTTGTAGTACCAGGGCAAGGCGCTGTTGGAGTTGCTGGCCACATAGGCGACCGAGAAGTTGTCGGTCATGAAGGCGTGGGTGAGGCAGGCAAAGGCGAAGGCCAGGAAGGCGAACTGCCCCCAGGCCGCCGGCCGCGCCAGGCCCATCCACAGGCTGTCGCCGCGCCAGGCGCCGAGCAGCGGCACGCTGGCCTGCACGGCGGCGAAGCAGATGGCCAGGATCATCGCCAACTGGCCGAGCTCGGGGATCACCAGGGTCGCGTTCATGGCTTGGCCCCCGCATCGCTGGCGGCCTGGCCGCTTTCCTTCAGTGCCTTGGTGACTTCCGGCGGCATGTATTTCTCATCGTGCTTGGCCAATACCTCATCGGCCACCACCACGCCGTCGGCATTGAGCTTGCCGAGGGCGACAATGCCCTGCCCTTCGCGGAACAGGTCGGGGAGGATGCCGCGGTAGGTGATCGGTACCGACTTGCTGTAGTCGGTGACCACGAAGCGCACGTCGAGCGAATCGGCCGAGCGCTGCACCGAGCCTTTCTCGACCATGCCACCGGCGCGGATGCGGGTGTCCAGGGGCGCCTCGCCGTTGGCGATCTGCGTCGGGGTGTAGAACAGGTTGATGTTCTGCTGCAGCGCACTCAGGGCAAAGCCCACGGCGACGCCGACGCCGGCCAGCAAGCCTAGGATGATGAACAGGCGTTTCTTACGCTGCGGATTCACGGTTTGTTCTCCCGGCGCAGACGGCGCGCCTCTTCTTGCAGGTAACGACGGCGGGCCAACAGGGGCGCGGCGACATTCAACGCCAGCACCGCCAGGCAGATGCCATAGGCCGACCAGACGTACAGGCCATGGTGGCCCATGGCCAGAAAATCAGTGAAGGAGGCAAAGCTCATCGTGCCGCCTCCCGGCCAAGCTGGCTCAGCACTTCATCCTTGACCCAACTGGCCCGTGCCTCGCGCTTGAGCACTTCCAGACGCATGCGCAGCAAGAGCACGGCTCCGAAGAAGCAATAGAAGCCCAACGCGGTGATCAGCAACGGCGCCCACATTTCCACCGGCATTGCCGGCTTTTCGGTGAGCGTGAAGGTGGCGCCCTGGTGCAGGGTATTCCACCACTCCACCGAATATTTGATGATCGGGATGTTGATCACGCCGACGATCGCCAGCACTGCGCAGGCCTTGGCAGCGCTGTCGCGATTGCTGATGGCCTGACCCAGGGCAATGATGCCGAAGTACAGGAACAGCAGGATAAGCATGGACGTCAGACGCGCATCCCAGACCCACCAACTGCCCCAGGTGGGCTTGCCCCAGATTGCCCCGGTGACCAGGGCCACCGCGGTCATCCAGGCACCAATGGGCGCCGCGCACTGCAGCGCGACATCGGCCAGTTTCATCTTCCACACCAGCCCCACCACGCCTGCCACGGCGAGCATCACATAGCACGACTGCGCCAGCATGGCGGTCGGCACATGGATATAGATGATGCGGAAGCTGTTGCCCTGCTGGTAGTCCTGGGGGGCGAAGGCCAGGCCCCAGGTGATGCCGACCAGCAACAGCACGATGGCGCAAACGGTCAGCCACGGCAGCATGCGGCCGCTGATGGCATAGAACCATTTGGGGGAACCCAGCTTGTGGAACCACGTCCAGCTTATTTTCATCAGGGTACATCCAGGGTGTTGGCCGGGCTGCAATGCCCGGCACTCGTTATTCGCCGACGCTGATCTTCAGGCCGGCCGCGATCGCAAAGGGTGCCAATGTCACCGCCAGGGCCGTCAGGCTGGCGAGCCAGAGCAGATGACCGGTGGCGGGCATATTCTGCAACGCCGCCTGCAACGCACCACTGCCCAGGATCAATACAGGGATATACAACGGCAGAATCAACAATGCCAGCAGCAGGCCGCCGCGCTTGAGACCGACCGTCAGCGCCGCCCCAACCGCGCCCAGCAGGCTCAAGACCGGGGTGCCCAGCAACAAGGAGGCGAGCAGCACCGGCAGGCAACTGGGCGGCAGCCCCAGCATCAGCGCCAGCAGCGGTGCCAACAATACCAGCGCCAACCCGGAAAAGATCCAGTGCGCCAGCACCTTGGCCAGTACCAGCATGGCCAACGGATGCGGCGAAAGCACCCACTGCTCGAGCGAGCCGTCCTCGAAATCACTGCGAAACAACCCGTCGAGCGACAACAATACCGCCAGCAAGGCCGCTACCCAGACCAGTCCTGGCGACAAGGTTTGCAACAATTGTGTCTCTGGCCCTACCGCCAGCGGGAACAGGGCAACGACAATGGCGAAGAACACCAGCGGGTTGGCCAGCTCCGCCGGGCGGCGGAACAACAGCCGCGCCTCGCGGCGCAACAGCAGAAGGAATACGCTCATGCCGCCCATTGCCCCAGGTTCAGCTCGCGATAGCCGGATGGCTTGCGCTCGAGCGTATGGTGGGTGGTCAGCACCACGGTACCACCCTGCTCGCAGTGCGCCGCCAGGTGCGCTTCCAGTTGGGCCACGCCCTGCTTGTCAAGAGCGGTGAAAGGTTCGTCGAGGATCCACAGCGGCGGGCTGTCCAGGTACAGCCGGGCCAGGGCCACGCGGCGCTGCTGGCCAGCGGACAGGGTATGGCAGGGCACGTCCTCGAAACCGCGCAGGCCGACAGCCTCCAGCGCCTTCCAGATCGCCTCGCGGTTGGCCGGGCGGTGCAATGCGCAGAGCCAGGCAAGGTTCTCTTCGGCGGTGAGCAGGTCCTTGATCCCGGCGGCATGGCCGATCCACAGCAGGATGCTGGCCAGGGCATGGCGTTGTTCGGCCAACGGCTGCCCCCCCAGCAGGATCTGCCCGGCGGTGGGCTGCATCAGCCCGGCCAGCAGGCGCAGCAAGCTGGTCTTGCCGCTACCGTTGGGGCCGGCGATCTGCAGCATGTCGCCGGGGTGCAGCTCGAAGTGCAGGTGCTCGAACAGCAGCCGCCAGTCGCGCTCGCAGGCCACGCCCGCAGCTTGGAGGTGAAGGGTCACGGTATCGCCTTATGCAGTCTGTGTCTCAAGTCGCTCCAACCCCTGCCGTTATACTGGCAATGGCGAGCGAGCGGCATTATTGCACGCGCCACGGCGCTGCCAAGAGGGCTGGTTCGACAGGTTGTATACAATCATGACTGAAATCAATAGTCTCAGCACACAAACCGCGGTAAGCGCCCAAGCGACCAGGGCCGCGATGTCCGGCGAACTGCTGCGCCTGCTGCAGGCCCAGCCCGGTCTGCTGCCGCCTGGAGAAGTCGCCGAAGCCGAGGTCGTCACCCTGCGCCAGATCGGCCAGGAGTTCCAGATGCTGCTGCGGCTCACCCAGGCCAATGGCAACCAGATCCAGGTATTGACCACCGCCAGCCAGCCGCTGCCCCCCGGCAGTTTGATCACCGTCACCCAGCCCGAGAGCAGCCGCCTGGCGGTGATGGTGCAGCAGGCCAGTGCCGGCAACATCGCTACCTTGACTCAACTGGATACCCGGCAGCTCCCGGTCGGCACCTTGCTGCAGGCCAAGGTGCTGACCAGCCAGGTACTGCCGCAAAGCCCTGGCTCAGCCGTCACCTTCCGCTCGCTGGTGAGCCTGCTCAACAGCAGCCAGGCGGGTGCCACCCTGGCCATCGACAGCCCGCGCAGGCTTCCCGTGGGCAGCCTGCTCAGCGCGCTGGTGCAGGGCGAGCAGGCGCTGCGCTTTGTGCCCCTGAGCGGCCGCCAGGACCAATTGGCCGTTACCCAGCACCTGTCGACCCAGCAAAGCCTCCAGGCCTCCTTGCCGGGTGTGCTCAACAGCCTGCAGCAGATCACCAGCAGCCCCGATGCAGCCCCGGAGCTGCGCGCCAGTGCCGAGCGCCTGCTCGCCAGCCTGCCGGAAGCGCGGCAACTCGGCGATGCGAAAAACCTGGCCCAGGCACTGAACAACAGCGGCACGTTCTTCGAATCCAAGCTGCTGGGCGGACTCGCCAGCGGCATCGCGCCCGACCTCAAGGCACAACTGGTCAAGCTGGTGGCCCAGGCGCTGCCCAGCATGCCCGGCCATCCACCGCTGGCTACCGCGCTGGCCACCGGCACCCTCGCCCAGGCCCTGCCAGGGCTGGCGCGCAGCGCCCTGGGCATGCTCGGCCAGGTCAGCCCACGACCGCTGCCAAGCGCTTTTCCCCTGCCCTCGCGGCTGCTGCAGAAGCTGGAAAGCGAAGGCGACCTGCAGCAACTGCTGCGCCTGGCCGCCGCGGCGATCTCGCGGCTGCAGAGCCATTCGCTGTCCAGCCTGCAGCAGAGCGGCACACTCGACAACGGTAACCAGCAGACCACCTGGCAGACCGAGGTCCCGGTGCGCCATGGCCAAGAGTTCATTCCCCTGCAAGTGAAGCTGCAACGCGAAGAAACCCCGGAGCAACAAGCCGATCGTGAACGTGAACAGGATGATCCGTTGAAGGCCCTGTGGCGCATCGAACTGGCATTCGACCTGTCCCCACTTGGCCCGCTGCAGGTCCAGGCGCAATTGGCCCAGGGTCGACTGTCCGGCCAGCTGTGGGCTCAGCAGGAACAAACCGCGCGGCTGATCGACAGCCAGTTGGGCGCCTTGCGCGAACGCCTGGTGGCCCGCGGGCTGGACGTTGGCGACCTGGAATGCCACCCCGGCACGCCGCCCCAAGGCCCGCGCACGCGCCTGGAACAACGCTGGGTGGACGAGAACGCATGAGCAGCAAGCAACCGCGCCAGGCCATTGCCCTGAGCTACGACGGGCAACAGGCCCCGACCCTGAGCGCCAAAGGCGACGACGAATTGGCCGAAGCCATCCTCGCCCTGGCCCGCGAACATGACGTGCCGATCTACGAGAACGCCGAGCTCGTGCGCCTACTGGCGCGCCTGGAGCTGGGGGAACAGATCCCCGAGGCGTTATACCTGACCATCGCCGAGATCATCGCGTTCGCCTGGCAGCTGCGCGGCAAGATGCCCATGGGCTTCAGCGATGCACCCGCCGCCGAGCGCGACATCACCCCCCAACTGCCCGGCCTGCCCTACCATTCCTGACGACGGGCGGTAGCCGACTGCCGCACGCGGGCGGGGCGAATCGCTCATCGTGACGACCCATTCTTTCCAGGGTCATCACCATGAAGCCCCGTTTCGTCAACAATGCCGGTGTGCGCTATGTCCGCGACCACCTCAAGGACTTCCCACGCCCCGATCATGCCGCGGCCACGGCGATTCGCGACTGGGCCGCTCGCCGCGGTCAGTCTCTGGACCCCGACCGCACCGATGTGGTCGTACTGCACCATCAATGGCGCCACGGCGTGGGCGAGGTTGGCGTCGTGGCACAGAAAATGACGCTCACTCAGGCCGTCATGGCCAACTGGCAGGGCGAGTCCAGCAACAACCTCATTGGCGCAGCCTTGAACAGCCCCTGGGCCGGGCACTTTCCCGACAGCCAAAGCATCACCCTGGTCGACCGACTGGATCCCCCTGGTCCACTATCCAACAGTAGCGGCTATGCCATCTACAATGGCTTGTTCCGCCAGACCACCCCCAGCGAATACAGCGCCCGGACCCATGTGAGACTGGCTGCAGAAGACCTCCAGCAGTTTATCTGCGACCTCGACTTTCACAGCGCCTACAAGGCCATGCTGGACACGTACTGGCGTAGCCACGCAACCAGTCATCGGCTGGCGGCGAAAATCGCCTTCATTACCGCCTGCAACCGCCAGCTCGCCGAAGGCAGCCTCGACGACCAGGCGCGCCGGCTCGCCTGGCGCGCTGCGGGGTTGGAGCAGGCCCCACAGCCGCTGCTCCGACGCTTCGTGAACATCTATGGCTATGTCGCCACCGACCTGCTGCAGATCAGCGACCCTGAAAGCGGCCTGACCCTGCTCTATATCCCTGGCAACTCCGCGCCACTGCATACCTTCGCCACCCCCTCGGCGCTGCAGGACTGGGTCGCCAGTCAGTGCCGCAACACGGACACCCGCGCTGCCCTGCTACATCACTTTGCTCTCGCCGACCAACCCGACGGCCTCGACTTCAGCGGCTTGGCTACCGCACTGGACGGGCTCGCCGCCTTCCCCACACTCAACCACCTGTCTAGCAACCGCCCCGGGTTCACCGCTGAAGGCGTCTGGCAACCAAGCACCTACGTCAACTACAAGCCGGACAAGTACAGCCCGCTGATCGAGGAGGAGCTTTTCTGGGCGCTGACCCACCAACAACGCAAACGCAGCTATGAGGACGCCGACTATCGCATCACCAGCAATGGCGAAATCACCAAAGCTCGCTGGCGCGCCTACTTGAACGCGGCGGTCAACCTGCTTGCCCCGCTTGCCATCGTTGTACCGGAACTGGCGCCGATCCTTGCCTTGGGCGGCATCGCTCAACTTGGTCTGGGTCTGGATCAGGTGATCAATGGTCATGGCCAGCAGGAGCGCGCCGAAGGCGTAGGCATGGCTACCTTTGGCGTGCTAAACGCCCTGCCGTTGGCGCACGCCACCCTGACGCGCGATGCAGCGCTCTACCGCTTCAAGAACGAGGGTTTCATTGCGCCGCAGGCGATCAATGGTCGACTGGGCTATCCACTAAGCCCCGTCTCACCGCCGCGCTTACCCGTGAGCGAGGTCGCGCCCTACTTCCACATTCCCGACCCCATCCCAGCGCTGGAGGGCGCCGATACGGCTACCTACCAAGCCATTGATCGAAGACCACGATTTGATGGAACACCCGATCTGTTGGCAGCCTGCGTGGGCGGCTACAACACCGAAGTGGTTTACGACCTGGAGAACGACAGCTTCATCCTCGAGGGCGATATTAATGCGGTCGATCCCCAGTACTACCTTCCCCGGCTCGGCACCCGCGACCTGCAACCGGTGAGCCTGGCCGGCCGAGAGGTCACCGATGCCATGCGCATGCGCACGCTGCGCGCCCTTGGCGTGGAGCTGCATTTGCCGGTACAGATGCCTGGTCCGTTTCCAGCCGGGGCACGGCCCGTTCCACGACAATTCCTGAGCCTATGGGTGGGGGACAAAGCAATCGACCCGCCATTACTGAGCAATCTGCGCAGCAATGCAGAACGCCTGCACGGCAGTGCCTACACCCTGCGGCTATACCTGTCGAAGGCCAGCACCAGCGCCTTTGATGAAAATCTGCACCTGCTTGCAAAGAAAGCACCTGGCGTGCAGATAGTGCCACTGGAGGAACAGGACTGGTTCCGCCACTTTCGTGAAGGCCCATACCATCCCCAGTATCAGGCAGCCCTCGATGGCGGCAATTTCGCCTCCGCCTCTGATGTGCTGCGCTATTGCATGCTCCACAGCCAAGGCGGTATCTACATGGACGTTGACGACCACCTGCTGGCGGTGGGCGAATATCCCTACAAGGTGAATGGCCGGCCGGTGGGCAGCCCTGCTGAAGCCATCGAGCAGGTGGACCTGAGCACCACCGACGACGGGCTGCTGCTGTTCCCTCCGATGTCCAACGAAAAGCTCGGGATGAACTGCCAGTTCAACACCAGCCTGATCGGCAGCCACGCCGGCAACCCGACACTGCTGGCAATCAGCGAGGAGATGCGCAGCCGCTATCTGGTTGAACCAGAGTTCTATGGCAGCTGCCCCAGTCTGCGGGACGACCCAGCCGGCTTCTATCGTTATGCCGCCAGCCTCAACCGCTTGACCGGCCCGGGGCTGCTCACCGACGTCGTAGACCAGCACCTGCCGGTGCTGAGGACCCTGCGCCATATCACCAATCTGTTCCAGATGCCCCGCATCAATACCTTCCAGTATGTGAATCCAGAGGCCTATCGGGCTGCATTACGCCAGTGGCTGCCGTTCAACCGCCTGATGCGCGTGGGTGGCAATCATTCATGGGCAAGGCCCTGATTGCGGGATGAAAAAAGGCGACCGCCAGGTCGCCTTCCTTGCTCACTCGCCGCGGTGCAGCTTGCTCATCAACTGCGCCTCGGCCTGGGTCAACCCGCAGGTCTGGGTCAGCTCCTCGACGCTGGCGCCCATGCCCACCAGCTTGGCGGCCTGGGCGAAGGTGACGCTGTTGGGGTCGCGCTGCTCGAGTTGCTGGAGCTTCTCGGGCAGCGGCGCCACCACCGCGCGCAATTCATGGATCGCTTCGCCCATGCGCACGGTACCGTTCTGGTAGTCGTCCAAGCGTTTGGCGAGGTCCTTGATGCGCTGGTCACGCAGCGCATCGCCCTGGGCCTGCTGGGCGGCCAGCTCGCGCTGGCGCTTGCTGTAGTTGAGGAAGAACCACAGGCTCAGTGCCCACAGCAGCGCCAGGAAGATGACAGCAACCTCGAAGATCAACTCAGATGTTCTCCAGCTCGGACCACTCTTCCTCGGTCATCATCTTGTCCAGCTCGACCAGGATCAGCAGCTCGCCATTCTTGTTGCACACGCCCTGGATGAACTTCGCCGATTCTTCGTTGCCGACGTTCGGCGCGGTCTCGATCTCCGACTGGCGCAGGTACACCACTTCAGCGACGCTGTCGACGAGGATGCCGACCACCTGCTTGTCCGCCTCGATGATGACGATACGGGTGTTGTCGGTGACTTCGCTCGACATCAAGCCGAAGCGCTGGCGGGTGTCGATCACCGTCACCACGTTGCCGCGCAGGTTGATGATGCCCAGCACATAGCTGGGGGCGCCCGGTACCGGGGCGATCTCGGTGTAGCGCAGGACTTCCTGCACCTGCATGACATTGATGCCGTAGGACTCGTTGTCCAGACGGAAGGTTACCCACTGCAGGATCGGATCTTCGGAACCTTGTGCAGACGACTTTTTCATTCCCCTAGCCCTCAAAATCCGCCATTGGCGGTGTGCTCTGTGTTGCCGCGGCAGTAGCGGCGTTGATTCAGTTGTGTTTGGTGTTCATCTGCTTGACCGCGCCACTGGCGATCAGCTCGGCCAGCTCGGCGACGTCGAGCAGCGCGCACATGTGTTCGATCACCGTGCCGGCCAGCCACGGGCGTTGGCCGCGCTGGCTGCGCCACTTGATCTCGCTCGGGTCCAGGCGCAGCGAGCGGCTGACCTGGTGCACGGCCAGCCCCCATTCGTAGCCCTGGACCGAAATGACGTATTGCAGGCCCTGGCGGAAATCGTCCCGGTAGCGGTCGGGCATGACCCAGCGGGCGGTATCCAGCACCTTGAGGTTGCCCGCCTGGCAGGTGAGGATGCCGAGGAACCAGTCCGGCTGGCCGAATAGCGGCGTCAACTCCTGGCCGGCCAGAGTGTAGATCGAGCCCAGGCACACCAGCGGTACCGCCAGGGTCAGCCCGGCGACATCGAACAGCAGGCATTCGAATGGCTCGGCGGCCCATTCCGGGCGCCCGTCGACTGTCGCCGGAGGTGTTGGCGCGGCAGGGGCCGCCGGTACGTGCAGTTCCACCAGTGGCATTGCCGGCTCGATGGCCGGGGCTTCAGTCAACAGCGGGATGCTCGCCTCGGCCAGCACCTCGCGCTCGACCACCGCCACCACCGGCTCCATGACAGGCGTGGCAGGCGGCAGAACGGTTGGCAGGACCTTGGCCTGCGGCTCGGCGAAAGGCCGGGGCGCAGGCGCGACTGGCATGGCCTGGCGTTGAGCATCGCGGGCCTGTTCCTCGCGGACCGCCACCTCGAACTCATCGGCGGGGGCCGGCTCCACGGGTGGCGCGACAGGCAGATCCTGCTCGGGCGGCAACTCGAATGGCTCGGTGGCTTCCTGCAGCAAACCATCAAGGTAGGACTGCAAAGCCATCTGCGGCTTGGTGGTGATATGCGGCGCCTGGTTCATCAGGCCACCTGCAACGCGGAACGGTAGGTCAACAGGTGCTTGAGCAGCGCGCGATAGGCCACCACGCCACGGCTCTTGCCATCGAACTGCGAAGGCGTTACGCCGTTACGGCTGGCATCGCGCAAGCGTGTATCCACCGGGATGTAGCCTTGCCAGACCTGATCGCCATAGGTGTCGCGCAGCACTTTCAAGGTGCCCAGCGAAGCCTGCGTGCGGCGGTCGAACAGGGTCGGCACGATCTGGTACGGCAACGCCTGCTTGCGCGAACGGTTGATCATGCCCAGCGTGCCAACCATGCGCTCCAGGCCCTTGACCGCGAGAAACTCGGTCTGCACCGGGATCACCAACTGCTGGCTGGCGGCCAGGGCGTTGACCATCAGCACGCCCAGCAAGGGTGGGCTGTCGATCAGGGCGAAGTCGAAATCCTGCCACAGCTGCGCCAGACTCTTGGCGATCACCAGGCCCAAGCCACTCTGGCCCGGCGACTGACGCTCAAGCACCGCCAACGCGGTGCTCGACGGCAGCAGCGAGATACGCTCATCACTGGTGGGTAGCAGCAGCTGGCCCGGCAGCCCGTCGGGCACCGTGCCTTTGTGCAGGAACAGGTCGTAGCAGCTGTGCTCCAGCGCATCGGGGTTGTGCCCGAAGTAGCTGGTCATCGAGCCGTGCGGGTCGAGGTCGACCACGACCACGCGCTTGCCCGCCTCGGCCAGCAGGCCGGCCAGGGCGATGGTGGTGGTGGTCTTGCCGACGCCACCTTTTTGATTGGCTACTGCCCAGACTCTCATCGTGCGTTGCTTCCTCCCGGTATGGCCGCCTGCCCTGCCGGGAACGGTGTGAAGTTCAGTGACGGGGATTTGACGAAATCAGCCCCCGGTCGTCGGTGCTGGCGAGGCTGGTGCACTTTGTGTGCCAGCCCGGCGCATCGCCGCGTCCGGGGTGGCGTTGGCGCTGCCGCTGCCGGTCAGGCTGCGGCGCACTTCCAGGTTACGCGAGATCACCAGCACCACCCGGCGGTTGCGCGCGCGGCCGTCGGCAGTGTCGTTGCTGGCCACCGGCTGGTACTCGCCATACCCCACCGATGCCATGCGCGCCGGGTTGACCCCTTCCATGGCCAGCAAGCGGACGATGCTCGCCGCCCGCGCCGACGACAGCTCCCAGTTGGTCGGATACTGGGCGGTACGGATCGGCAGGTTGTCGGTGAAACCCTCGACGTGCACCGGGTTGGCGAACGGCCTGAGGATCTTCGCCACCTTCTCGATGATTTCGAATGCGACATCACTGGGCATGGCATCGGCGCTGGCGAACAACAGCGAGGAGTTGAGCTCGATCTCCACCCACAATTCATTACCGCGCACGGTCATCTGGTTGGACTTGATCAGGTCGCCGAAGGCGTCACGCATATCGTCGGCGATGGTCTTGAGCGGGTCGGCGCTGGTCTGCGCCAGGCCCGCGTCGGTCTGCTCGCTGTCCTTGATCAACGGTTCGGCCGGCTTGACGCTCAGCGGGCGCTCATCGCCGATCGGGATCGGTTTCATGCTGCGCTCGGGGTCGTTGAACACGCCGATCAGCGCCTGGGAGATCTGCTTGTACTTGCCTTCGTTGATCGACGAAATCGAGTACATGACCACGAAGAAGGCGAACAGCAGGGTAATGAAGTCGGCATACGAGACCAACCAGCGTTCGTGGTTCTCGTGCTCTTCGACTTTGCGACGGCGTGCCATGGCTTACTCCATGAAGCCTTGCAGCTTCAGCTCGATCGAGCGTGGGTTCTCGCCTTCGGCAATCGACAGCAGGCCTTCGAGCAGCATCTCGCGGTAACGCGACTGGCGCAGGGTGATGGCCTTGAGCTTGTTGGCGACCGGCAACAGGATAAGGTTGGCGCTGGCCACGCCATAGATGGTGGCGACGAAGGCGACGGCGATGCCGTTGCCCAGTTGCGAGGGATCGGCGAGGTTGCCCATCACATGGATCAGCCCCATGACCGCACCGATGATGCCGATGGTCGGCGCGTAGCCGCCCATGCTCTCGAACACCTTGGCAGCCTGGATGTCACGGGACTCCTGGGTCAAGAAATCGACTTCGAGGATGCTGCGAATGGCTTCCGGCTCGGCACCGTCGACCAGCAACTGCAGGCCTTTGCGCGCATAGGGGTCAGGCTCGGCATCGGCGACGCCTTCCAGGCCCAGCAGGCCTTCCTTGCGCGCCGTCAGGCTCCAGTTCACCACCCGGTCGATGCCGCCGGCCAGGTCCACCCGTGGCGGGAAGAAAATCCAGCGGATGATCTGCAGGGCACGTTTGAACGACGACAGCGGCGACTGCAGCAATGCCGCCGCCAGGGTGCCGCCCAGCACGATCAGTGCCGCCGGGCCGTTGATCAGCGCACCGACGTGGCCGCCCTCCATGAAATTGCCGCCGACGATGGCGACAAAGGCGAGGATCAGGCCGATCAGGCTCAATACATCCATCAGACGCACGCCTCGACCAAGTGCTTGCCGATCTCGTCAAGGCTGTAGACAGCGTCGGCGAGGTTGGCCTTGACGATCGCCATGGGCATGCCATAGATCACACAGCTGGCTTCATCCTGCGCCCACACGGTGCTGCCACCCTGCTTGAGCAGGCGCGCGCCTTCGCGGCCATCGGCGCCCATGCCGGTGAGGACCACCGAGAGCACCTTGTCGCCGTAGGACTTGGCAGCGGAACCAAAGGTGATATCCACGCAGGGTTTGTAGTTCAGGCGTTCATCGCCCGGCAGGATCTTCACCGTGCCACGGCCGTCGACCATCATCTGCTTGCCACCCGGGGCCAACAGGGCCAGGCCCGGGCGCAGCACGTCACCGTCCTCGGCCTCTTTGACATTGATCTTGCACAGTTTGTCCAAGCGCTCGGCAAAGGCCTTGGTGAAGGCCGCCGGCATGTGCTGGATCAACACGATCGGCGCCGGGAAACCGGCGGGCAGTTGGGTCAGCACCCGCTGCAGCGCAACCGGACCGCCCGTGGAGGTGCCGATCGCAACCAGTTTGTACGGCTTACGCTTGGGTGCCGGCGAATGCGTGGCAGCCGTTGCTGC
Source organism: Pseudomonas soli (assembly GCF_900110655.1). Taxonomy (GTDB): domain Bacteria; phylum Pseudomonadota; class Gammaproteobacteria; order Pseudomonadales; family Pseudomonadaceae; genus Aquipseudomonas; species Aquipseudomonas soli. Next base: position 61,513 of record NZ_FOEQ01000016.1, on the reverse strand, counting down.
GGCGCGGGCCGGGGTGGCAGTGCGCGCAGGCGCGGTACCGGCAAAGCTGCTGGCTGGAGCCTGGCTGCTGGCCGGTGCAGGCGCGGCGGCTGGGGCCGGGCTCGAATAGGCACTGAAACGTCGGTTGCTGCGCGAGATGGTGTGGACCTTCTCGCAGAGCATCTGCTTGACCTTCTCCGGGTTGCGCGAGATGTCTTCGAAATTCTTCGGCAGGTAGTCGACCGCACCGGCATCCAGGGCGTCGAGGGTGACGCGGGCGCCTTCATGGGTCAGCGAGGAGAACATCAATACCGGCGTCGGGCAGCGCTGCATGATGTGACGCACCGCAGTGATGCCGTCCATCATGGGCATTTCATAGTCCATGGTAATGACATCGGGCTTGAGCGCCAGCGCCTGGTCGATCGCTTCCTTGCCGTTGGTCGCGGTACCCACGACCTGGATCGTCGGGTCGGACGCGAGAATTTCCGAGACACGGCGGCGGAAGAAACCGGAATCATCCACCACCAGGACCTTGACTGCCATAAACACTCCGTTAGGCGGCGCACCCGCCTGGGCGCGCCACCGAAATCAAATACGCCGGGCGGCGTAACGCTTGAGCATGCTCGGGACGTCGAGGATCAGCGCGATACGGCCGTCACCGGTGATGGTCGCGCCGGACATGCCCGGGGTTCCCTGCAGCATCTTGCCCAACGGCTTGATCACCACCTCTTCCTGGCCGACCAACTGGTCGACCACGAAACCGATGCGCTGGGTGCCGACCGAGAGGATCACCACATGACCTTCGTGCTGCTCTTCGTGCTCGTGGTCCTGGACCAGCCAGCGCTTGAGGTAGAACAGTGGCAGCGCCTTGTCGCGCACGATCACCACTTCCTGGCCATCGACCACGTTGGTGCGCGACAGGTCGAGGTGGAAGATCTCGTTGACGTTGACCAGCGGGAAGGCGAACGCCTGGTTGGCCAGCATCACCATCAGCGTCGGCATGATCGCCAGTGTCAGCGGCACCTTGATGACGATCTTCGAGCCCTGACCCTTGGCCGAGAAGATGTTGATCGAGCCGTTGAGCTGGGAAATCTTGGTCTTCACCACGTCCATGCCGACACCGCGGCCGGACACGTCGGAGATCTCTGTCTTGGTCGAGAAGCCCGGGGCGAAGATCAGGTTGTAGCAGTCCGACTCGCTCAGGCGGTCGGCCGCGTCCTTGTCCATCAGCCCCTTTTCCACGGCCTTGGCGCGCAGGATGCTCGGGTCCATGCCCTTGCCGTCGTCGGAAATCGACAGCAGGATGTGATCACCTTCCTGCTCGGCGGACAGCACCACCCGACCCATGCGCGACTTGCCGGAGGCCTCGCGCTCGTCGGGCATCTCGACGCCATGGTCGACGGCGTTGCGCACCAAGTGCACCAACGGGTCGGCCAGAGCCTCGACCAGGTTCTTGTCCAGGTCGGTTTCTTCGCCGACCAGCTCCAGGTTGATCTCTTTCTTGAGCTGGCGAGCCAGGTCGCGAACCAGGCGCGGGAACCGCCCGAAGACCTTCTTGATTGGCTGCATGCGCGTCTTCATGACCGCGGTCTGCAGGTCGGCGGTGACCACATCGAGGTTGGACACGGCCTTGGACATGGCCTCGTCGCCGCTGTTGAGCCCCAGGCGCACCAGGCGGTTACGCACCAGCACCAGTTCGCCGACCATGTTCATGATCTCGTCCAGGCGCGCGGTGTCGACCCGCACGGTGGTCTCCGCCTCGCTGGCGCCATGCTTGTCGGCGGCCGGCGCCGGCGCCCGGGCCGGAGCGGCAGGCTTGGCAGCGGCTGGCGCGGGAGCGGGGGCAGGCGCCGGCTTGGCAACCGGCTTGGCTTCGGCCTTGGCCGCGACAGGTGCGGCAACAGCGGCGGCTGGCGCCTCGGCAACAACCGCCTCGCCAGAAAACTTGCCCTTGCCGTGCAACTGGTCGAGCAGCGCCTCGAATTCGTGTTCGGTGATGCTCTCGTCGGCCGCCGCTGGGGCCTCACTGGCTGCAGGCGCAGCGACGCCAGGCAATGCGTCGACGGCGAAGGTGCCCTTGCCGTGCAACTGATCGAGCAGCGACTCGAATTCGTCGTCGGTGATCTCATCACTGGCAGGGGCAACGGCCGCTGGCTCACTGGCAGCGGTATCTGGCGAAAACTGGCCTTTGCCGTGCAACTGGTCGAGCAACGACTCAAATTCGGCGTCGGTAATCTCGTCACCACCCGCGCTGACCTGTTCACCCTGCAGTTGCTCGTGAACCTGGGCCTCGGCCTTGACCGCATCGAGCGAATCAAGCAGTTGCTCGAACTCGGTGTCGGTGATGTCGGGCTCGGCAGCCGGCACTTCGGCGACAACGGCGACCTCGACCGGAGCCGGTTCTTCGGCGCCAGCGGGCTCGGCCAGGCGCGACAGCGCTGCCAGCAGCTCGCGGGTGGCCGGTGTGACGTCGGTGCGCTCGCGCACCTGGCCAAACATGCTGTTGACCGTGTCGAGTGCTTCGAGCACCACGTCCATCAGTTCCGCGTCGACCCGGCGCTCACCTTTGCGCAGGATGTCGAACACGTTCTCGGCAATGTGGCAGCACTCCACCAACTCATTGAGCTGAAGGAAGCCGGCGCCCCCTTTTACAGTGTGGAAACCGCGGAAAATCGCGTTGAGCAGGTCCGCATCATCGGGCCGGCTTTCCAGCTCGACCAATTGCTCGGACAGTTGCTCGAGGATTTCGCCGGCTTCTACCAGGAAATCCTGGAGGATTTCTTCATCGGCGCCGAAGCTCATTAAACGTGCTCCTTAAAAACCCAGGCTGGACAACAGATCGTCGACATCGTCCTGGCTGGACACGACGTCTTCACGCTTATCGGCATGAATCTGCGGACCTTCACCCCGAGTCGGATGTTTTTCTTGATCTTTTTCAGCGCGCAGCTGCTGGTGGTCATGTTCGATACCGGCAAAGCGGTCGACCTGGCTTGCCATCAGCACGAGCTTGAGCAGATTGCTTTCGACTTCGGTGACCAGCGTGGTCACCCGTTTGATCACCTGGCCGGTGAGATCCTGATAATCCTGGGCCAGGACGATATCGTTGATATGGCCCGCGACCTTCTGATTACCTTCGGCACTGTGCGTCAGGAAACTGTCCACACGCTTGACCAGCTCACGGAATTCCGGCGCTGCCACCTCGCGGCGCATGAAGCGCTGCCAGTCGGCGGACAGGCTCTGCGCCTCGCTGGCAAGATCGTTGAGCACCGGGGTACACGCCTCCGCCAGGTCCATGGTGCGGTTGGCCGCACCTTCGGTGAGGCGGACCACGTAGGAGAGGCGCTCGGCGGCATCGGTAATCTGCGACACTTCCTCGGCCTGCGGCATGGCCGGGTCGATCTGGAAGTTGACGATTGCACTGTGCAGTTCGCGGGTGAGCTTGCCGACTTCCTGGTACAGCCCGCGGTCGCGGGTCTGGTTCAGTTGGTGGATCAGCTGCACCGCCTCACCGAACCGGCCGCGCTCGAGGCTCTCGACCAGCTCCTGGGCATGCTTCTTCAGGGTTGATTCGAACTCACCCAAAGAGTTGTTGGTTGACTCCATTGCGCCCCCCAGACGTGACTCAGCCGTTGACGCGTTCGAAGATCTTTTCGATCTTTTCTTTCAGCGCCAGGGCGGTGAAAGGCTTGACCACGTAGCCGTTGACGCCGGCCTGGGCCGCCTCGATGATCTGCTCGCGCTTGGCTTCCGCGGTGACCATCAGTACCGGCAGGTGCTTGAGGCGCTCGTCGGCACGGACCGCGCGCAGCAGGTCGATACCGGTCATGCCCGGCATGTTCCAGTCGGTTACCAGGAAGTCAAAAGGCTCGCTGTTGAGCATCGGCAGTGCCGTGTTGCCGTCATCAGCTTCCTTGACGTTGGTGAACCCCAGGTCACGCAACAGGTTCTTGATGATCCGCCGCATCGTCGAAAAGTCGTCAACGATGAGGATTTTCATGTCTTTGTTCAATTAGACCTCCAAGCAGTCTTAAACGCGCTCGGCGCCGAGCGCGCGCTCAATCAATTCGGCACTACAAAAAAAACGACTGCACTGAACCCGGGTTCAACGTGCCCGCCACTCCCCAAGGCGGCTGCGCAAACGCGCGGCGCACTGGCTGTGCAACTGGCTGACACGCGATTCGCTGACCCCCAGCACCTCACCGATTTCCTTGAGGTTCAGCTCTTCGTCGTAGTACAGCGCCAGGACCAGGCGTTCACGCTCCGGCAGGTTGGCGATCGCATCGGCCAGCGCAGCCTGGAAGCGCTCGTCTTCCAGGTCACGCGCCGGCTCCAGCTGGCCGCTGGCTCCGTCCTCGTGCAGCCCTTCATGTTCGCCGTCCTGCAATAGGTCGTCGAAACTGAACAGGCGGCTGCCCAAGGTGTCATTCAAAATCCCGTAGTAATCATCGAGACTCAATTGGAGTTCGGCAGCAACCTCGTGATCTTTAGCGTCGCGGCCAGTCTTTGCTTCGACACAGCGGATCGCGTCACTGACCATGCGCGTGTTGCGGTGCACCGAACGTGGCGCCCAATCGCCCTTGCGCACCTCGTCGAGCATGGCGCCGCGAATACGAATACCGGCGTAGGTTTCGAAACTGGCACCCTTGCTCGCATCGTATTTGTTGGCCACTTCCAGCAAGCCGATCATCCCGGCCTGGATCAGATCCTCGACCTGGACGTTGGCCGGCAGACGCGCCAACAGGTGGTAGGCGATACGCTTGACCAGTGGCGCGTAGCGTTCGATCAGCTCGTACTGCGCGTCCTTGGCGGCCTTGCTGTACATCTTGAAACCGCTCGCGTTCATAGCACCGGCCCTGCACTGGTGGGCTGCACCAGGCGCTCGACAAAGAATTCCAGGTGCCCACGCGGGTTGGCAGGCAGCGGCCAGCTGTCGACCTTCTGCGCGATGGCCTTGAACGCCAGCGCACACTTGGACCGAGGGAAGGCCTCATAGACCGCCCGCTGCTTCTGCACGGCCTTGCGCACGCATTCGTCGTAAGGCACGGCACCGACGTATTGTAGGGCGACGTCGAGGAAGCGGTCCGTGACCTTGGTCAACTTGGCGAAAAGGTTGCGGCCTTCCTGTGGGCTCTGGGCCATGTTGGCCAGCACACGGAACCGGTTCATCCCGTAATCGCGGTTAAGCAGCTTGATCAGCGCGTAGGCGTCGGTGATCGAGGTCGGCTCGTCGCACACCACCAGCAACACTTCCTGGGCGGCGCGGACGAAACTGACCACCGAGTCACCGATACCCGCAGCCGTGTCGATCACCAGCACATCGAGGTTGTCGCCGATGTCGCTGAAGGCCTGGATCAGGCCGGCGTGTTGCGCGGGCGCCAGGTGCACCATGCTCTGCGTGCCGGAGGCCGCCGGGACGATGCGCACACCACCCGGGCCTTGCAACAGCACATCGCGCAGCTCGCAGCGGCCTTCGATCACGTCGGCGAGGGTGCGCTTGGGCGTGAGCCCCAGCAGAACGTCGACATTGGCCAGGCCCAGGTCGGCGTCCAGCAACATCACCCGGCGGCCGAGCTCGGCCAGCGCCAGGGACAGGTTCACTGAAACGTTAGTCTTGCCGACGCCACCTTTGCCACCGGTCACGGCGATCACCTGTACGGGATGCATGCTACCCATGTCTGTTCTTTACCTTGTCTCGCTTGGACCCAGGCCACATGAGGGGCTGAACATTCAAGGCCACGGTCCGGCCGGGCAACCCCATGATGTAGGTACTTTGCACAGTATTCACCCTCAACCCGCGCGCTTGCCAGGGCTGTGGTACAGATCAGCGAACATGTCGGCCATGGCCTCGTCGCTGGGCTCTTCCTGCAATTGCACACTGACGGCGCGGCTTACCAACTGGTGCTTGCGCGGTAGCTGCAGGTCGTCGGGAATGCGCGGCCCATCGGTCAGATAGGCCACCGGCAATTCATGACTGATGGCCAGGCTCAGCACTTCGCCGAGGCAGGCCGTTTCGTCGAGCTTGGTCAGGATGCACCCGGCCAGGCCGCAGCGCTTGTAGCTGTGGTAGGCGGCGGTGAGCACCTGCTTCTGGCTGGTGGTCGCCAGCACCAGGTAATTCTTCGCGGCGATGCCGCGCCCGGCCAGAGTCTCGAGCTGCATGCGCAGCGCCGGATCACTGGCCTGCAGGCCGGCAGTGTCGATCAGCACCACACGCTTGCGCAGCAGCGGCTCCAGGGCCTGGGCCAGCGACTCGCCCGGATCGACGTAGGTGACCGGCACATTGAGGATGCGACCCAGCGTCTTGAGCTGTTCCTGGGCGCCAATGCGGAAGCTGTCCATGCTCACCAGCGCCAGGTTGTTCGCGCCGTACTTGAGCACGTAGCGCGCGGCGAGCTTGGCCAGCGTGGTGGTCTTGCCCATGCCGGCGGGGCCGACCATGGCGATCACCCCGCCCTCTTCGATCGGTTCGATCTCGGGCACATCGATCATCCGCGCCAAGTGCGCCAGGACCATGCGCCAGGCATGACGTGGTTCTTCGATGCCGGCGGTGAGGTCGAGCAGCTCGCGGGCCAGGCCACCGGAAAGGCCAAGGCGCTGCAGCCGGCGCCAGAGGTTGGCCTGCTGCGGCTTGCTGCCTTGCAGCTGGCTCCAGGCGAGCGAACCGAGCTGGACTTCAAGCAGCTCGCGCAAGCCGGTCAGCTCGAAACGCATGGCATCGAACAGGCGTGGATCAACCGGTGCCGACGCCGGCGCGGTAACCACCGCGGGTTCATCGACATGCTGCTCGATCAGCGGCTCCGAGGCGGTCAGCGGCTGCCCGGCGAACAATTGCCGGTTGCCGCCTTCGACGGCATCGCCACGCCCGGTCAGTTCGGCCTGGGCGGTAACGATGCGCGACTGGGTCTTGCGCAGCTCGTCTTCGAGCTCTGCGTTGGGCACGCGCGGGGCCAGGGCGGACAGCTTGTAGTCCAGCGCAGCCGTCAGCTCGACACCGCCAGCAATGCGCCGGTTGCCAATGATGGCGGCATCGGAGCCGAGCTCATCACGGACCAGCTTCATGGCCTGACGCATATCGGCGGCAAAAAAACGCTTAACTTGCATAACCCACTACCTCAGCCGTTGGGGCCCACGGTGGCAACGATGGTGACTTGCTTGTTGTCAGGTATTTCCTGATACGCCAAAACATGCAAATTCGGTACAGCCAGGCGACCGAAGCGCGACAGCATGGCGCGGATCGGGCCGGCTACCAGAAGGATGGCCGGCTGGCCCTGCATTTCCTGGCGCTGGGCTGCCTCGATCAACGAACGCTGAAGCTTTTCGGCCATGCTCGGCTCAAGAAGAACACCATCTTCCTGACCCTGCCCGGCCCTTTGCAGACTATTGAGCAAGATCTGTTCCAACCTTGGCTCAAGGGTAATCACAGGCAGCTCGGACTCAACGCCGACAATGCTTTGCACGATGGCGCGACACAATCCGACGCGCACCACCGCCACCAGCGCGGCGGTATCTTGACTCTTGGCCGCGTTGTTGGCGATGGCTTCGGCAATGCTGCGGATGTCACGCACCGGCACCTGCTCGGCGAGCAGCGCCTGCAGGACTTTGAGCAGGCCCGACAAGGAAATGACGCCCGGCACCACCTCCTCGGCCAGTTTCGGCGAGACCTTGGCCAGCACTTGCAGCAGCTGCTGCACTTCCTCGTGGCCGATCAGCTCGTGGCAGTGTTTCTGCAGGATCTGGTTGAGGTGGGTGGCGACCACGGTGCTGGCGTCCACCACCGTGTAGCCCAGCGATTGCGCCTGGGCGCGCTGACCGACATCGATCCACACTGCCTCCAGGCCAAATGCCGGATCTCGCGAGGCGATGCCGTTGAGGGCGCCGAACACCTGGCCCGGGTTGATCGCAAGCTCCCGGTCCGGGTAGATCTCGGCCTCAGCCAGGATCACACCCATCAGCGTCAGGCGGTAGGCGCTGGGCTGCAGGTCGAGGTTGTCGCGAATGTGCACGGTGGGCATGAGGAAGCCCAGATCCTGGGAAAGCTTCTTGCGCACGCCCTTGATCCGCGCCAGCAACTGGCCGCCCTGGTTGCGATCAACCAGCGGAATCAGGCGGTAGCCGACTTCCAGACCGATCATGTCGATGGGGGTGACGTCGTCCCAGCCCAGCTCCTTGGTTTCCATGGCGCGTTGCGGCGATGGCAGCAGGTCCTGCTGGCGCTGGGCCTCCTGCTGGGCCACGACCTTGGCCTTTTGCTGTTTTTTCCAGAGCAGGTAGGCGCCACCACAGGCCACTCCACCCAGGCCCAGGAAGGCCATGTGCGGCATGCCCGGCACCAACCCCATGACAATCATCAGCCCGCCAGAAACCGCCAGCGCCTTGGGCGAATCGAACATCTGACGATTGATCAGCTTGCCCATGTCCTCGGAGCCCGAGGCGCGGGTGACCATGATTGCAGCCGCAGTGGACAACAGCAGTGATGGCAATTGCGCCACCAAACCGTCACCGATGGTCAGCAAGGCATAGACCTTGCCGGCATCGCCGAAGCTCATGCCGTGCTGCAACATGCCGATAAGCATGCCACCGATGAGGTTGATGAAGAGGATGAGCAGGCCGGCAATGGCGTCACCGCGCACGAACTTGCTGGCACCGTCCATGGAACCGTAGAACTCGGCTTCCTGAGCAACTTCGCTACGCCGCGCCTTGGCCTGGGCCTGGTCGATGAGGCCGGCGTTGAGGTCGGCGTCGATGGCCATCTGCTTGCCGGGCATGGCGTCGAGGGTGAACCGTGCGCTCACTTCGGAGATACGCCCAGCACCCTTGGTCACCACCACGAAGTTGATGATCATGAGGATGGCGAACACCACGGCACCGACGACATAGTTGCCGCCGATCACCACTTCACCGAAGGCCTGGATCACCTTGCCCGCGGCGCCATGGCCTTCCTGACCGTGCAGCATGACCACGCGGGTGGACGCGACGTTCAGCGCCAGACGCAGCAGGGTCGCCACCAGCAGGATCGTCGGGAAGGCGGCGAAGTCCAGGGGACGCAGCGCATAGACGCAGACGAGGAGCACCACGATCGACAGGGCGATGTTGAAGGTGAAGAACACGTCGAGCAGGAACGGCGGTATCGGCAACATCATCATTGCCAACATCACCAGCAGCAGCAGCGGCACGCCGAGATTGCCCCGGCCGAGACCGGCCAGGTTGTTGCGGGCGTTGCTGATTAACTGAGTGCGATCCACCGCGATTCCTCTTCAAGCAAAACTTTGACGCCTGCGTGGCGCCTGGCGCTGCCTTTGCAAGAAGCCTTCCAACTTTTCTGGGGGTGGGGATTTTGAGGGGCTCGGGCTCGGGCTCGGGCTCGGGCTCGGGCTCGGGCTCGGGCTCGGGCTTAAGAGTGTGTGTTTTGATTCTTGTATGCGCATTCATCCGCCACGTCGACGCACAGTCACCTTTTCGCCTTTACGGCGACCTCCTTTTCTCTTGGGAAAAGGAGGCAAAACCGTTCGGCTCCGTTCATCCGGCCCCTACGCTTCGCTCCGGGGTCCCCTCGCTCCGTTCTTGCTCCCGTGGGTACCGCGCTGTACGGCCCATCCTGGGCCGCAGCGCTCGACGGCCATCCATGGCCGTCGCCCCACTACGCAAGAACTCCGCTCGGCCTCCTGAAGTCGCAATTGGTGGCGCCTGATCTATCGTGCGCTTAGAAGCAAGAGCAAGAGCAAGAGCAAGAGCAAGAGCAAGAGCAAGAGCTGAAAATGCGAATTTGGTTATTTGACAGCTAGTTATATATTGGCTGTTCCGACGTATCGCGGAGCAAGCCCGCTCCCACGTTGATTTCACGTCAAGCAGTATTCGTCTCTGTGGGAGCGGGCTTGCCCCGTGAAACAATCGAGAGATTAATTACGTTCCAACTAGCGACAGCTGCGCCAGCCCAGGCGCCGCTCGTACCTTCGCGACTTCAGGAGGCCGAACGCAGGTCTTGCGGAGGGAGGTGACGGGCATGGATGCCCGTCAAGCGCTGCGCCCCAGGATGGGGCGTTCAGCGCGGTCCTCCCGGGAGCAAGGCCGGAGCGAGGGAACCCCGGAGCGAAGCGTAGGGGCCGTATGAATGGAGCGAGCGGCTTTGCCTACTTTGGCCAAGACCAAAGTAGGCCGCCGTAAGGGCGGAAAGGTGAATAAGCGTCGCCATCGCAAATGAATGCGCACACAACCCCCAATACAACCGAAAACTCCGAACTACAAACTACAAACTACAAACTACAAACTCAGCTATCACGCTGCAAATCATCGGGAATCGGCAAATCCTTGTTCAAAGGCTCAGGCGCCTTGCCCTTGCCCGCCCGGTACTGCCGAACCTGGAACACAAACGCCAATACCTGCGCCACCGCCAGGTACAACCCCGCCGGGATCTCCTGCTCAAGCTCGGTGGAGTAGTAGATAGCCCGCGCCAGGGCCGCCGACTCGAGTATCTGCACATTGTGCTCGGCCCCGATCTCACGAATCTTCAGCGCGACAAAATCGGTGCCCTTGGCCACCAGCAACGGCGCCATACCCCCCTTCTCAGGGTCGTATTGCAACGCCACCGCATAGTGAGTCGGGTTGGTGATGATCACATCCGCCTCAGGCACTGCCGCCATCATCCGCCGCTGCGACGCCTCACGCTGCAACTGCCGGATACGCTGCTTGACCTCAGGCTTGCCCTCACTGTCCTTGTACTCGTCCTTCACTTCCTGCTTGGTCATCTTCATTTTCTTGTGCGTCTGCCAAAGCTGGAACGGCACATCCGCCGCCGCAATCAACAGCAGCCCCGCCGCCATCCACAACGCACTCCACCCCACCACCTGCACCGAGTGGATGATCGCCTGCTCGAGCGGCTCATTGGCAATCGCCAGCAACGCCTGACGGTCCGCCGACAGCACGACCAGGGCAACGATCAGGATCATGAAGAACTTGGCCATGGCCTTGACCAGTTCGGTCAACGCATTCAGTGAGAACATGCGCTTGATCCCCGACAACGGGTTCATGCGGCTGAACTTCGGCTGCAGCAAGCTGCCCGAGAACAAGAACCCTCCCAGCGCAATGGGCGCCACGAATGAAATCACGAACAGCAGCAGCAGTACCGGCTGCACAGCCCAGATGGCCATCTTGCCCGAGGCCAACAGGAATGCCGCCATGTTGCGCTCGTCGACCAGCACCTCCCGCGTAAGGCTGAAGTTCATGCGCATCAAGGCCATCAACGTCTCGGCCAGGTAGCCACCGAACGCCATCAGCGCACCCGCGCCTGCCAAGGTTACCGCGACGGTGTTCAGCTCCTTGGAACGGGCAATCTCCCCCTTTTCGCGCGAGTCTTTCTTGCGCTTGTCGGTGGGTTCCTCTGTCTTGTCCTGACCGCTCTCGCTCTCTGCCATGCTCAGCGCGCCCGTGCCAGCTCACGCAGCCACTGCAGCGCTTCGCTGGCCAGTGCCTGGTAATGGGAAAGAATATCGGCCAGGCCGATCCAGAAAATGATCAGGCCCAACACCAGTGTCAGCGGGAAGCCGATGGAGAAGATGTTCAACTGTGGGGCTGCGCGGGTCATGACCCCGAACGCAACGTTGACCACCAGCAGCGATGCAATTGCCGGCAAGATCAACAGCAACCCCGCCCCCAGCACCCAGCTAAGGCGCCCCGCCATCTCCCAGAAATGGTTGACCACAAGAGCGTTGCCCACCGGCAGCGTGGTAAAGCTCTCGGTGAGGATCTCGAACGCCACCAGGTGGCCATTCATCAGCAGGAACAACACGCTCACCAGCATCGTCATGAACTGGCTGACCACCGCCACGTTGACACCGTTGGTCGGGTCCATCATGGAGGCGAACGCCATACCCATCTGGATCGCAATGATCTGCCCCGCGATCACGAAGGCCTGAAACAGCAACTGCAGGGAGAACCCGAACAACGCCCCAACGATCACCTGTTCGCCGCACAACAGCACGCCGTGCAGGCTCAAGGGGTCTATCGGCGGCAACGGCGGAAGCGCCGGCACTATCACCACGGTAATGGCCAAGGCCGCATACAGCCGCACCCGGGCCGGCAGCATCTTGGTGCCAAAGATCGGCATGGTCATCAGCAGCGCCGTCACCCGAAACAACGGCAGGATGAAGGTAGCCACCCAGGTACCGATCTGAGTATCGGTCAGCTCCAGCATGGCCGCGTCAACCGATCAACTGCGGGATGCTGGTGTACAGGCCAATGAAGTACTCCATGAACTTCTGCACAAGCCAAGGGCCGGCGATGATCAGCGTGACCAGCATCACCAACAGGCGCGGCAGGAAGCTCAGGGTCTGTTCGTTGATCTGCGTGGCCGCCTGGAACATCGCCACCACCAGGCCGACCAGCAGGCTCGGCACCACCAGGATAGCCACCATCATGGAGGTCATCCACAAGGCTTCACGGAACAGGTCGACAGCGACTTCAGGTGTCATGCAAGGCTCTCCTTGATGGCGTCAGACACCGCCAAAACTACCCGCCAGGGTGCCCATGATCAGCGCCCATCCATCGACCAGCACGAACAGCATGATCTTGAACGGCAACGAAATGATCAGCGGCGACAGCATCATCATGCCCATGGCCATCAGCACACTGGCGACCACCATGTCGATGATCAGGAACGGGATGAAGATCATGAAGCCGATCTGGAACGCCGTCTTGAGCTCGGAGGTCACGAACGCCGGCACCAGGATCGTCAGCGGCACCTGATCCGGGCCTGCGATATCGGTGCGCTTGGACAGGCGCATGAACAGGTCCAGGTCGCTCTGCCGGGTTTGTGCCAGCATGAAGTCCTTCAACGGGCCCTGGGCCTTGTCGATGGCCTGCTGGGCCGTCATCTGCTCGGCCAGATAAGGTTGGATGGCATCCTTGTTCACCCGCTCGAACACCGGCGCCATGATGAACATGGTCAAGAACAGCGCCATGCCGGTGAGGATCTGGTTCGAGGGAGTCTGTTGCAGGCCCAGAGCCTGACGCAGGATCGAGAAGACGATGATGATGCGGGTAAAGCTGGTCATCAGGATGACGAACGCCGGGATGAAGCTCAGCGCCGTCATGATCAGCAGAATCTGCAGGCTGACCGAATACTCCTGCTGCCCGTCCGCGCCATTGGACAGGGTGATGGCCGGGATGGACAACGGGTCGGCAGCCAGGGCCAGCGGTGCAGCCAGCAGCAGCGCCAGCGTCAACAGTAAGCGCAGTGCGCCGGTCATCACTTCTTGTCCTTCTGATCCTTGCCCATCAGCTCAAGCAGCCGCTGGGCGAATTCCGGCGTGGCCTGGCGCGCATCGGCGGGCACGTCGACAGGCTCGGCCAGCACATGCAACGCCTCGATGCTGCCAGGGGTATGGCCAATGAGAATCTGCTCCTTGCCCACCTGGATCAGCAGCAGCCGGTCGCGCGGGCCAATGGCACGGGTGCCGACGATCTCGATGACCGGAGCGCCCCGCTGCACCGAACCCTGCATGCGCCGCAGCAACCAGCCCAGGAAAAAGATCAGGCCGACGACCACCAGCAGGCCGAATACGGTTTGCGCCAGCTGCGCGCCGAAGCCGCCAGGGGCAGGCGCCGCAGCCGGCACGGTTACCGGCTCGGCAGCGGCGATCACCACCTCACTAGCCAGCAACGTGCCAAGGGCCAGCATGGCCCGCACCATGCGCTTCACTCAGCGCAACTTCTTGATACGTTCGCTGGGGCTGATCACGTCGGTCAGGCGAATGCCGAACTTCTCGTTGACCACCACGACCTCGCCATGGGCGATCAGCGTGCCGTTGACCAGCACATCCAGCGGCTCGCCGGCGAGGCGATCAAGCTCGATCACCGAACCCTGGTTGAGTTGCAGCAGGTTGCGGATGTTGATTTCGGTGCTGCCCACTTCCATCGAGATGCTCACCGGAATATCCAGGATCACATCGAGGTTGGGACCTTCGAGGCTGACATTCTCGTTGGGCTTGGGGGAGCTTGCGAACTCTTCCATCGGCAGGCGGCCGGCGCCGGAGTCTGCAGCCAGCAGCGCATCGATGTCGGACTGGCCGGCATCGCCGGTCTCTTCCAGGGCCGCAGCCCACTCATCGGCCAGGGCCTGTTCCTCTGGAGAGTTGATCTCGTTTTCGTTAGCCATGATTTCCTCGACAGGCATTCAATACGTTTAAGCGACCGGCACGCCGTCAGCGGCGCTCGATCGGGTCGATGATCTGCAGCGACAGGGTGCCCTTGTGCGATCCCAGCCGCGCCTTGAACGACGGCACGCCATTGGCGCGCAATACCAGGTGCTCCGGCAGTTCGACCGGGATCACATCGCCTGGCTGCATGTGCAGGATGTCGCGCAGCTTGAGCTGACGGCGGGCAACAGTGGCCGACAGCGGCACATTGACGTCCAGCACATCCTCGCGCAGCGCCTTTACCCAGCGCTCATCCTGGTCGTCCAGGTCGGACTGGAAGCCGGCATCGAGCATTTCACGCACCGGCTCGATCATCGAGTACGGCATGGTCACGTGCAGGTCGCCGCCACCGCCATCGAGTTCGATGTGGAAGGTCGAAACCACCACGGCCTCGCTGGGGCCGACGATGTTGGCCATGGCCGGGTTGACCTCGGAGTTGATGTACTCGAAGTTGACCGGCATGATCGCCTGCCAGGCTTCCTTGAGGTCGACGAAGCACTGGTCCAGGACCATGCGCACCACGCGCAGCTCGGTCGGGGTGAATTCACGCCCCTCGATCTTGGCGTGGCGGCCGTCGCCACCGAAGAAGTTGTCCACCAGCTTGAACACCAGCTTGGCGTCGAGGATGAACAGCGCGGTGCCGCGCAACGGCTTGATCTTGACCAGGTTCAGGCTGGTCGGCACGTACAGCGAGTGCACGTACTCGCCGAACTTCATCACCTGCACGCCGCCCACCGCCACGTCGGCGGAGCGACGCAGCAGGTTGAACATGCTGATGCGGGTGTAGCGGGCGAAACGCTCGTTGATCATTTCCAGGGTCGGCATGCGCCCCCGGACGATACGGTCCTGACTGGTCAGGTCGTAGCTCTTGATGCTGCCGGGCTCGCCGGTGCTCTCGGTTTGTACCAGCCCATCGTCCACCCCATGCAGCAGGGCGTCGATCTCATCCTGGGACAGCAGGTCCTGCACGGCCATCTATGTGCTCCTACTGCAATACGAAATTGGTGAACAGCAGCTGGTCGACGACCGGCCTGCCGACTTCCTTCTGCGCCACTTCCTGGACCACCGCGGTGGCCTTCTGGCGCAGCATTTCCTGGCCGACCGGGCTCGCGGCGAGGGTGTCGAAACCCTGCCCGGAGAACATCATCACCAGGTTGTTGCGGATCACCGGCATGTGTACTTTCAGCGCCTCCAGATCAGCCTGGCTGCGGCCCTGCATGGTGATGCTCACCTGCATGTAGCGCTGACGGCCATTCTGGTTGAAGTTGACGACAAAGGCCGGTGCCAGGGGCTCGTAGATCGCCGCTGGCTTGATGTTGCTCTGGGCTGCTTCAGGCGCCGGAGCCGACTCGCTCTTGTGCATGAAGAACCAGGTCGCACCCACCGACAGGCCGACTGCGAGAAGCAGTGCCAGCACCAACAGCAGGATCAGCTTGAGTTTGCCTTTAGTGGCGGGGTCTTTCACTGCGTCGCTCTTCGCCATGCCAATAATCCGTCGTCCATCGGGGTTTCAAAGAAGGATGACGTGGCTGAGCAAGTGTTATGCCAGATTTGCCTTTGCAAGCTTCTGGGGTGGCAACCTCTTTACGAGATGCGGCATCTGCAAAATTACGCCTGGCGTCGCTGCGCATAGGCAACGCCAGGCATGCCCGAAAAATCAAGCGTAGTAATCGACCACACTGTCGCCTACCACCACCTGCTGCTCGACAGGGCGCGCGACTTCAGCGGGATCGGCATCGTCCCCCTCCGCTGCGTTGCCACGCCGCGCCGCCACCCCGGACAGGCCCGACCCACCCTGCTGCGCCTCGTGCTGTTGCTGCTGGCCACGGGACTGATCAGCCACGCTGACGTCGGGCTGGGCCAAGCCCTGCTGGGCGAACAGCTCTCGCAGGCGATGCACCTGGCTGTCGAGGGCGTCGCGCACACCGGCATGGCCGCTGACGAAGTGGATCTGGGTCGACTGGTCTGTCGCCACGTTGACGCGAATATCCAGGCGTCCCAACTCCCGCGGCTCAAGCTGGATGTCCGCAGACTTGAGGTTCTGGCTGGAGAGGTACATGACCCGGTTGACCAACCCCTCGGTCCAGCCGCCCTGGTTCATCGCCAACGGTTGCTGCAGCGGGCCAGGCGTGGCGGGCACGGCGTTGGCGGTCTTGGGCGTCACCGCCTGGGTGAGGCTGGCTAGGCGGTTGGCGAAATCGTCTACGCGGGTATCACTGCTGGCACCC
The DNA here is from genome assembly GCF_900110655.1 of Pseudomonas soli. Taxonomy (GTDB): domain Bacteria; phylum Pseudomonadota; class Gammaproteobacteria; order Pseudomonadales; family Pseudomonadaceae; genus Aquipseudomonas; species Aquipseudomonas soli. The sequence goes on along the minus strand of NZ_FOEQ01000016.1, from coordinate 45,117 downwards.
TTGATATCCTTGAGGCCGTCATCGAGCAGGCCGGCAAAGGCCTTGTCACCGCGCTCACCCTGCCCCGGCTCCGACTCCCCTTTCTCGGCCAATGTCGCCAAGGTATTGACGGCTGCAGTAGCAGGGTTGGCAGTTTGCTGACCGTTGTTATCGACAACGGCATGGGCCGACGTCTTGCCCTTGGACTGCGCATCCTGTTCAAGCGCCAGGCGCAAGGCCGGCATATCGGCAAGTGCATCGGCCTCGGGGTCGAACGCCGTGGTTTGCTCAGCCTCTTGCGCTACCTGTACCGGCGCTGGCGCAGGCTGCAGCGGCGCTCGAACCGCCGCCTGCAACACCGGGGCCACCGCTTCCGCCTGGGCCTGGAGCAGTTGCGCCCCGGCCTGGGCATCGGTCACCTGGCCGGCAACCAGGCTGGCATCGAGCGGGGGTACTGCACTGCCATCGGCGGCCTCATCAGTGTCGTCGACGGGCTGCGAAGATGCAGTCGATGGCAAGCTCTTGCCGTCATCGGCAACGGCCGGCGCCTTATCCGCGGCCTGCTTGCCGCCCGCGGCTGGGTCTGGCTGCGCCTTGTTCTTCGCCGGCGGCACCTGGCTGGCGGGCTTTTCATCCCTTGCCGGGGCACTCTTGACCGGGGTGCTGTCACGCTCTTGTCGGGCCATCACCTGATCAAAGCCGGCGCCTTGCTTCGCGGCCTGCAGCGGCTTTTCCGCCGCACTGGCAGCTTGGCGTTGCGCCTGATTGGCGAGGCCGGCTTGCAACAATGGATTGGGTGCGACAGGCATTGAACAATCTCCGCTCCAGAACCTGGAAAAATACGTCTGGGGCTGGAAAAGCAAAACTCGCGCCAGGTTAAGCTATTGCGCGGAAACTCGTTGCCGTTCACTGCGATAGTAACGCTGGACGACCAGGTATTCCTGATCGATGCGATTGATCAGGTCTTCGATCCCATACAAGGGCTGCTGGCGCACACGCTCTTCAAGCTGCTGGCACAATGCGGCCAGGCCAACGGCCCCCATATTGCTGCTACTGCCCTTGAAGCTGTGCGCTGCCATGCCCAGCTCATCGGCATCCCTGGCCTTGTGCAACTGGTTCAGGCGTCGCTCGGAGTCTTCCAGAAAGGTCTCCAGCAACTGCAGGTAGCCATCTTCCATGACCTCCCGCAAGTCACTCAACACCTGTTGATTGATGTGCACGTCCACTTGCTCACTCCCTGATCAAGCCTCGCTAAGCCAGACCCCGCGGGCATCCCGCAGGCTCACCATTCAAAATCCACCTGGGCAAGGCGACCACCCTCCAACCAGCGGGCCTGACCTGCCAGGCGCTGTACCAGGCCCATGCCTCGGCCACTGAAAGCCTGCTGCTCAGGCGTCCTGGCAAGCTCACGCGCCACGTCGAAGCCTGCGCCACTGTCTCGCACCTCGATCATCAGACGCCCGCCAGCACCCCGCGGTTCAACCTGCAGTCCGATGCTCACGAACCCGCCCACCTCGTGCATCAAGCGCTCGGCACGCTGTCGATAATACTGCGCAAAGCCCTGGGCGTCGCGCTTGAGCCGGGAGTCCATCGCCAGCACACCGTGCTCCAGCGCATTGGAATACAACTCGCTCAGGACACTGTGCAGGCGCCCGCTGCTAGGCCTGAGCCCGTGAATTTCCTGCAACAGTTGCACCAGATAAGGCACCGGGTTGAAGCGGCGCAGGCTCTGCCCCCGCAGCTCGAACCGCAACGACCAGTCCAGAGGGCTGGAACGGCCACTGTCGGAGTACACCACTGGTTGCGGCGCCAGCTCCTCAGGGGCAGACATGCGGATATCGCACAAGCTGATGTCATCACGCGACTGCCCGCCGAAAACTGCCAAAGCCTGCATTACCTCATCGAACAACAGATCGGGGTTGCGGTTGTCAGCCAGCACATCGCGCAAGCGATCGACCCCGAACAATCGTTCTTGGGCATCCCCCGTGTCCACCACACCATCGGACAGCAGGAACAACCGCTCGCCGACCGCCAGTGGCAACACCTGGGTGGCATCGTCGAACTGCTCCGGCGCCAGCACCCCCAACGGCAGATGATGGGAACACAGCATGCCCAGCACCTCACCTTCGGCAGACAGACGATAGCCATCCGGCATCCCGCCATTCCAGACCTCGACCGTACCGCGCTGAAAACTCAGGCTGAGCAACAGCGCGCAGCAGAACATGTCTACCGGCAGAATACGCTTGAGCTTGGCGTTCATTTCCCGCAGCGTCTCGGCCAGGCCATAGCCCTTGGCGGTCATGCCATAGAACACCTCCGCCAGCGGCATGGCCCCCACTGCAGCCGGCAAACCGTGCCCGGTGAAATCCCCCAGCAGCACATGCATGTCGCCAGACGGGGTGAATGCTGCCAGCAGCAGATCGCCATTGAACAGTGCATAGGGCGATTGCAGATACCGGATATTCGCCGCCTTCAGGCAGCCGGAATGGGCGACCTTGTCGAACACCGCCTTGGCCACACGCTGCTCGTTGAGCAAGTGGTGATGGTGACGGGTGATCTGGTCACGCTGCTCGAGCACCGTGGCGTGCAACCGGCGCAAACGGTCCATGGCACGGATTTTCGCCGCAAGAATGACGGCGCTGTAGGGTTTGGCCATGAAGTCGTCGCCCCCGGCCTCGAGGCAGCGTACCAGACCCTCCTCTTCGTTGAGTGAGGTCAGGAAGATGATCGGCACAAGGGCCTCGCCGGCCAACGCCTTGATTCGCCGCGCAGCTTCAAAACCGTCCATCACCGGCATCAAGGCATCGAGCAACACCAGTTGCGGCCGTCGCTCGATGAACATCGCCACGGCCTGTTCACCGTTCTCGGCAGTGAACACCTCATGCCCCTGGCGCCGGACAATCTGCGCCAGCAAGAGGCGATCTGCGGCGCCGTCTTCGGCCACCAGCACGGTCAACGCTTGCTCGGCGGGCATAACGGTACTCAACTGATGTCGAACAGTTTTTCGAAATTGGAGATGGCGAGGATCTTGCGCACGTCCGGGCTGGCATGGACCACGCGGATATCCGACTCCTCACCGCCGACATGGTCGCGCAGCAACAGCAGCATGCCCAGCGCCGAGCTGTCGAGATAAGTGGCCTCCTTCAGGTCGACCACCACGGAGTCCGGGCGCGGGCATTGCCGCTCGTATGCCTCCCGGAATTCCTGATGCTTGCCGAAATCGAAACGACCCTTGACCTTGATCGTCAGCTTTTTTCCGTCCTGTGAAAAATCAGATTCGACTGCCATGCGAGCGATTCCTTCGATGATGGCGAATGCGACTTCTGAAGGTTTAGCAGGCACCACGGGCCGGTGCAAGGCGCTGACGCCGGGCGGGCAAGCCCTTTCCTACAGATGCCCCTGCCGCGGCAAGCGCTGGGACAACTCGTCGAGCAGGCGCTGCTCGCGCTTGTCTTCAGCCCTGCGTGCCTCGTCGAGGTAGCGCTGCACCAGCTTGCGCAACCCCTCCACCCGTGCGTACGTCTGCTGCCAGGCGTTGCGTGCGTTGTTGAGGTTGTTCTGGTGCCAGGCCATGCTCTGGCGCTGCTGGGTCATGGCCGTTTCCAACTGACCAAGGAAACGCTGGTAATTGACCAGCCAGTTGCCGTCGACCCCCTTGGAGCCACGGCTGATCCACTGCTGCTGGTAGGCCTCACGGAAACTTTCAAGCTCGGCCTGCTTGGCCTGCGCATCGGTCAACATTCGCTGAAAGTGCCCTACTCGCTGAGCGGCCTTGCGCTCGGCCTCCTCGGCCATGGTCACCACGGGAGCCAGGCGTGCGGCACGGCTGGGCTGGGCCATGGCCTATCAGTTCCCCGGCGGCGCAAAGATTGCGCCCAACTGCTCGCGGCCCTGGGCCATGCCAACGTTTTCATCCAGGCCCTGGCGCAGGAAGTCCACCAGCTTGGGCTGCAAGGCAATGGCCAGGTCGGTTTCCGGGTCACCGCCAGCCACATAGGCACCGACGCTGATCAGGTCGCGGCTTTGCGAAAGGCGCGACCACAACTGCTTGAATTTCTGCGCCTGGCGCAAGTGATCAGGGTCTACCACCTGAGGCATCACCCGGCTGATCGAGGCTTCGATATCAATGGCCGGGTAGTGCCCCTCTTCGGCCAGGCGCCGGGACAACACAAAGTGCCCGTCGAGCACGCCCCGCGCCGAGTCTGCGATCGGGTCCTGCTGATCGTCGCCCTCGGAGAGCACGGTATAGAACGCGGTGATCGAGCCACCGCCCGGCTCGCCATTACCGGCACGCTCCACCAGCTTGGGCAACTTGGCGAACACCGACGGCGGATACCCACGCGTGGCCGGCGGCTCGCCGATTGCCAGGGCGATCTCACGCTGGGCCTGGGCGAAACGGGTCAACGAGTCCATCAACAGCAGGACGTTCTTGCCCTTGTCACGGAAATATTCGGCGATTCGCGTGCAGTACATGGCTGCCCGCAGGCGCATCAGCGGGGCATCATCCGCAGGCGAGGCCACCACCACCGAACGTTTGAGCCCCTCTTCACCAAGAATGTGCTCGATGAACTCCTTAACCTCGCGGCCCCGCTCACCGATCAGCCCCACCACGATGATTTCGGCCTCGGTAAAACGCGTCATCATGCCCAGCAGCACCGACTTGCCCACACCAGTACCGGCGAACAGCCCCAGACGCTGGCCGCGACCCACGGTAAGCAGGCCATTGATGCTGCGAATGCCCACGTCCAATGGCTGGCTGATCGGGTCACGGTTCAGGGGGTTGATGACCGGGCCATCCATCGGCACCCAATCCTCGGCCTTCATGCCGCCCTTGCCATCCAGCGCACGGCCGGCGCCATCGAGCACCCGCCCGAGCATGCTCATGCCCATCGGCAAGCGGCCGCTGTCATCCAGCGGCACCACGCGGGCACCGGGCGCCAGCCCGACAATGCTGCCGACCGGCATCAGGAACACCTTGCCACCGGCAAAACCCATGACTTCGGCCTCGACCTGCACAGGGTGATAGCTGTCGTCGTTGATCACCAGGCAGCGGCTACCCACTGCTGCCCGCAGGCCTTCGGCCTCAAGCGTGAGGCCGACCATACGCAGCAGGCGGCCCTCGACGATTGGCTGCTCAGGCAGCCTCACCGCATCGGCGTAGCCTTCAAGGCGCTTGCCGAAACTGGTGCGTTCAAGGCGCATCGGCTTCACCTGCGGGCTCATCGAGTTCGACCTGAATATCCGGCGCCGCGGGGTGCAATGCCTGGTCATGGGATTGGTCGAACAGCTGCGCCACGGCCTTCTCGATACGGGTTTCCATGGTCGCGTCGATGCGGCTGTGGGCGGTTTCGATCCGGCAACCGCCAGGCAGCAGGGCTTCGTCCTCAAGTAGCTTCCAATCTTCCTCATGGCGCTCGCGCAGGGTCTTGGCCAGCTCGAAGTCCTGGGGATTGAGATGGATACGGATGTTGTCAGCGCCCATCGGCAGCAGCTTCAGTGCCTCACGAAGCACATGGGTGATCTGGCTGGAATCTGCGCGCAACTCGCGGCCGATGACCTGGCGGGTCATGTTCGCCACCAGCAGCACCAGCGCCTTTTCGATCTGCGTGTCCTGCTCGGCGATCGGCTCCAGCAGGTGGTTCATGACCTGTTCCAGGTTCGCAAGTTTGGCGGCCAGCGCCACTTCGGCCTCCTGACGAACCTTGAGCTGGGTACTGTGGAAGCCTTCCCGCTCGCCGGTGGCGAAACCTTCGTTGTAGGCCTCCTGGCGAATGGCCTCAAGCTCTTCGAGGGTAAGGGGCTGGACTTCCTCCAGCGGCACCTCTTCGACTTCTTCCTCGACGACGGTCGGCTCAGGCTCAGGCTGGGGTTCAGGCTCCGGATCGAAGCTAGGCAACGACCAGACATCCACGCCCTCAAGGTCGCGGGCACGGATCAGATCGCTGGGGTGTTCGGTGGTGGACATGCTCAAAAACCTCTTTAGCTGCAAGCATCAAGCTTCAAGCAGCAAGAAACGGCAGCCCTTGCTTGACCCGCTGTTTCTTGTCGCTTGCAGCTTGAAACCTGCCGCTTAAATCATTTCCTCGGCGCCCTTGCCGCCAAGCACGATCTCGCCGGCCTCGGCCATGCGGCGGGCGATGGTGAGGATTTCCTTCTGCGCCGTTTCCACGTCGCTGACCCGTACCGGCCCCTTGGCCTCCAGGTCGTCGCGCAGCAGCTCGGACGCACGCTTGGACATGTTCTTGAAGATCTTGTCCTTGACCCGCTCGTCGGCGCCCTTGAGCGACACCACCAGCACGTCCGACGACACTTCGCGCAGCAGCGCCTGGATGCCACGGTCGTCGACGTCGGCCAGGTTGTTGAAGACGAACATCAAGTCTTCGATCTGCTCCGACAGGTCGCTGTCGATCTCGCGGATCGAGTCCATCAGCGCGCCTTCCACCGAACTGTCGAGGAAGTTCATGATATCGGCGGCGCGCTTGATGCCACCCAGGGTGGTGCGCGCGGCATTGGAGTTGCCAGAGAACTGCTTCTCGAGGATCTGGTTGAGTTCCTTGAGCGCCGCTGGCTGTACGGTGTTGAGCGACGACACGCGCAGGACGATGTCCAGGCGCACCTTGTGGTCGAAGTTGCTCAGCACCTCGCCGGCCTGGTCGGGGTCGAGGTAGGCGACCACGATGGCCTGGATCTGCGGGTGCTCGTAGCGGATGACATCGGCCACGGCACGCGGCTCCATCCACTTGAGGCTGTCCAGGCCGCTGGTGTTGCCACCGAGCAGGATGCGGTCGATCAGGCCGTTGGCCTTGTCCTCGCCGAGGGCCTGGTTGAGCATCTTGCGGATGTAGCCGTCGGAACCGACGCCCAGGCTGGTCTGGTCGCCGACGATTTCGACGAACTCGCTCATTACCTGCTCGACCTGCTCGCGATGGACGTTGCCCATCTGCGCCATGGCCACACCCACCCGCTGCACTTCCTTGGGCCCCATGTGGCGCAGGACTTGCGCGGCATCGGTCTCGCCGAGCGAGAGCAGAAGGATGGCCGCCTTGTCGACGCGGCTCAGCTTGGCGGTAATGGCTCGATTGTCACTCATCGGCGTTGATCCACTCTTTCACGACCTGGGCCACGCGGCCCGGGTCTTCGGCCACCAGGCCCTTGATTGCGTTGAGCTGTGCCTCGTAACCCTCGCTCGGGCTCGGCAACAGAATGCTTGTCGGGCCACCCAGGCTGACGCGGTCGTTGGCCAGTTCGCCATCCAGACCGATCATGCCGCCCAGCTCCATGTCGCTGTCCGTGGCCGCCTGCTTGCCGCCACCTGTAATGTTGTTGAGCACTGGACGCAGCACGCCGAACACCAGCACCAGGATGAACAGCACACCCAGCACTTGCTTGACGATGTCCCAGAACCAGGGCTGCGAGTAGAACGGAATATCGACCAGCTCGTCGCCACGGTCGGCGGCGAACGGCACGTTGATCACGGTAACGCTGTCGCCACGGCTGGCATCGAAACCTACCGCATCCTGTACCAGGCGGGTGAAGCGCGCCAGGTCCTCGGCGCCCCACGGGGTACGGGTGGCTTCGCCAGTGGCGGGGTCCAGCTTGACCTGGTCGTCCACCACCACGGCTACCGACAGGCGGGTCAGGCGACCTTGCTGCTGGCGGGTGTGGCTGATGGAACGGTCCAGTTCGAAGTTCTTGGTACTTTGCTGGCGCTTGTCGCTCGGGTATGGTGCCAGCATCGGCTGGCCAGTCGCCGGGTCCATGATCTGTTGGCCATTGGCGTCCACCAGCGGCTGGCCCGGCTGAATCGCGCCGGCAGGTGTCGCGCCAGCGGTAGCGTTTTCAGGGGCAGAGGCACCGGCCGGCGGCTGGTTACTCAACGCCCCCGGCACACCCTGCGGCCCTTGGCTGCTGGCACGCTGCTCATTGACCGATTGCTCGCTGCGCAGCGCCGGTTGGTCGGGGTTGAACTGTTCGGAGGTGGACTCGACAGCACTGAAGTCGACGTCAGTAGACACCTCTGCCTTGTAGCGGTCGTTACCCAGCACTGGCTGCAGAATATTGTGCACACGCTGAGTGAGCATGCTTTCCATGCGACGGCTGTAGTCGAATTGCTTGCCCGCCATGCTCAGGGCCGTGTCTTGCAACTGGTCGGAGAGCAGGTTGCCCTTCTGGTCGACTACGGTCACCTGGGACTTGTCCAGCTCCGGCACACTGGTCGCCACCAGATTGACAATCGCCATCACCTGGCCGGCTTCCAGGGCGCGCCCCGGATACAGCTCGACCAGTACCGAAGCACTGGGCTTGCGCTCATCGCGCACGAACACCGAACTTTTCGGGATCGCCAGGTGCACACGGGCTGCCTTGACGTTGTTCAGGCTCGATACCGTACGCGCCAGCTCGCCTTCAAGGCTGCGACGGTAACGGGTAGCTTCCATGAACTGGCTGGTACCCAGCCCTTGCTCTTTATCGAGCAATTCGAAGCCGACATTGCCATCGCTCGGCGCCACGCCGGCCGCAGCGAGTTTCAGACGCGCACGGGAGAGATCGTCGGCCTTGACCAGCAGCGCGCCGGAGTTCGGCTCCACGCGATACGGGATGTCGGAGGTGGTCAGGGTATCGATCACCTGCTTGGTGTCCATGCCCGCCAGGCTGCCATAGAGCGGGCGGTAGTCCGGCTGCTGCGACCAGAGCACCACGGCGAAGCCGATGGCCACGCTTGCCGCCAGCCCGACCAGCAGGCCGACCTGACGCAGCATGGGCATCTGCGAAATGTTTTCCAGGAACGACATGCCGAACAGCGGCGGCTTGGCTGCTGGAGGGCCACTCTTGGCGGGGGCGTTATCGACGACTGCTTCGGCCATGACTCACTCTCGCCCTTATACCGGCATCTGCATGATGTCCTGGTACGCTTGCACCAGCTTGTTACGAACCTGGGTAAGTGCCTGGAACGACACGGAAGCCTTTTGCGAGGCGATCATCACGTCAGTCAGGTCAACACCACTCTTGCCAATTTCGAAAGCGCTGGACAATTGGCTGGATGCCTGCTGAACCTCATTCACCTTGCCAATGGCCTGGCCGAGCATATCGGCAAAGCTGCTCTGCCCAGGCGCGAGCTCAGGCGCGGCGCCAACCTTGGGCAGGGACATGGCATCGGCCTGCATGGCGCGCATGTCCAACATCAGACGATTGAATTCAACACCTTGGGTCATGGACTTCTCTCTCCGGCGGCCGCACTTTTTTTGACACTCATGCAGCGAATAGTGATGGAGCTAGCAAGAGAAGTGCCAGCCACTCAGAAAACATTCAAAAGGACGTATCAGCCGAACAGACTGGCCTCGACATCGAACCCGGCATCACGCATCTGCGCAAGCTTGTAACGCAGGGTTCTAGGGCTGATCCCCAGACGATCGGCCGCCTCCTTGCGACGACCGCGCTCGGCACGCAAGGTGTCGATGATCATCTGGTATTCGTGGCGACGCATGTCATCACCCAGCCCACCGGCCTCACCCCCAGAATCCGCAAATACCGGCTCAATAGTGGCCACTTTGGATGCCGACAATGGAATGGCGCCAGCCAGACAAAAATCCGCCGCCTCGATCACTCCGCCCTGCTGCAGGATCAACGCCCTCTGCAGCGCATTATCCAACTCGCGGACGTTGCCAGGCCAGGCGTAAGCCTGCAGGCACGCCCGCGCCTCAGCGGATAGCTTGACCTGAGCGTGGTGCATCTTGCTGACATGACGTGCCAGCAAACGCTCTGCGAGCGGCACGATGTCGGCCGGCCGATCACGCAATGCACGCCAAGCCATGGGGAATACCGATAGGCGGTAGTACAGGTCCTCCCGGAAGCGGCCGGCAGCAACCTCCTCCGCCAGATCGCGGTTGGTGGTAGCCAACACGCGAATATCCAGCACCACCGGCTTGCGCCCGCCTACCCGCTCCACCTCACGCTCCTGCAGCACACGCAGCAACTTGGCCTGCAGCCCCAGCGGCATTTCAGAGATCTCATCGAGCAGCAAGGTACCGCCGTCCGCCTGCTCGAACTTGCCAGCCTGCGCGGCGATGGCCCCGGTAAAGGCACCCTTCTCATGGCCGAAAAGCGTGGCTTCGAGCATGTTGTCAGGAATCGCCGCGCAGTTGATCGCCACGAACGCCTGCCCGGCTCGGCGCGACTGCTGATGTATGAATCGCGCCAGCACTTCCTTGCCCGTGCCCGACTCGCCGGAAATCAACACCGTCGAGTCGCTTTGCGCAACCCTTACAGCCAGCTCCAGCAGTTGCCGACTGGCAGGCTCACAGGCAACAGGCCCCGCTTCGTCACCCACGGCACCGCCACCGACAGCATGGCGTGCCACCAGGTCGAGCAAGGCCTTGGGTTCGAATGGTTTTACCAGATAGTCGACCGCTCCCTGGCGCATGGCTTCCACCGCACGCTCCACAGCCGCGTGAGCCGTCATCAGCAGCACCGGCAAGTGCGGGTGGTGACGGCGTAATTGTGCCAGCAGCTCGTGGCCATCCATGCCAGGCATGTTCACATCACTGACTACCAGCGCAAAGGATTCCTCTGCGACCGCCCGCAACGCTTCCTCAGCACTACCAACTGCACGGTGAGCGAGGCCGCCGATCTCCAGGGTGTCGGCCAGCGCCTGGCGCAGGACTCGGTCATCCTCGACCAGCAGCACCTTCATCGTCATTGCCCCGCCTCCTCCTGAACACCGATCAATGGCAGCTCCACGGTGGCGCATGTACCGCGCCCCACCCGGGAACGCAGGCGCAGCGTACCGCGGTGCGCCCGCACCACTGCCTGGACCACAGCCACCCCCAGCCCGGTACCCGTGGACTTGGTGGTCAAAAACGGCTCCCCCAAACGCGCCAACAACTGGCTATCGATACCACTGCCTGCATCGCTGACACACAGGTGCACAGCGTTTTCGCGGCGCAGCAGATGAATCTTCAAACGCGCCGACTCGCCACCGGCCTGCACGGCATTTTCGATCAGGTTGAGCAATGCACCCACCAGCGTATCGCGGTTGCACAGCAGTTCTCCCAGATGGGTATCACATTGCCAGCGCACCGCATGCCCCTGCACATGGGAGTGAGCGGCTTGCTGCAAGGCCTGGAACAACCCCTTGGGGCTGACTCGATCATTGAGTGGCAGCTCGCCACGGGCGAACACCAGCATGTCGCGAACCTGATGCTCCAGTTCGTGCAGGCGTTCCTTGAGATTGCCGGCAAAACGCAGGCGCGTGTCGCAGGCCAACGCCTGCTCCGGGTCCGCCAAGTGGCTGGCATAGAGCATCGCGGCCGACAAGGGCGTGCGAATCTGATGCGCGAGGGAGGCAACCATGCGCCCCAACGAAGACAGACGCTCGTGTCGCGCCAACTGGCCCTGAAGGCGACGCGTTTCGGTCAGGTCATTGAGCAGCACCAACTGCCCGGGCTCGGCATCCAGAGAGCGGGTGGCAATGGACAAACGACGCCCGTCACGCAAGGAAACCTCATGACCGTCGTCCTCGCGCGGCGCGAAACTGCGCGCAATCACCTGGCGCCACAGCAGCCCGGTCAAAGGTTCACCCAGCAGCTCGCGAGCCGCCGGATTCGCCTCGCGCACACAGCCCTCACCATCGATGACGATCACCCCGCCAGGCAGCAGATCGAGCAAGTTCTGCAGACGGTTGGCCAGGCGCTCTTTCTCGTCCAGCTCGGCCATGCGCTGGGCACTGACCACTGCCAACTCGCCCTTGAGCTCGCTGACCCGCGACTCAAGCATGCTGTAGGAGTGGCTCAACTGGCTGGAGACCTGATCGAACAGGGCGAACGCCTGCTCAAGACCCTGCCGGCTCTCCTGCTCAAGCGGGGTGTGCCCTCGCGAATCGGGGGCTGGGGAACGGTGGGCGGCCTGGGGCATCGTGCTCTCTCGCATGGCTGACCGTCATAAAAACGGTATGTTGCCTGCGGTGTAGCAATAGCCGTGCCGAAGATGGGGACAATGACACCAGGCAGCATTGCACGCTGATCGACGTCAACGCCCGGGGCCGCATCGCGACCCCGGGCGAGCAAACGTCACTCGTCGGCCTGGTCCTCGCCACCTTGCCGGCTCATGCCGTACTTGCGCATCTTCTCGACCAGCGTGGTCCGACGGATACGCAGACGCTCTGCAGCACGCGCAACGATGCCATTGGCATCATCCAGCGCCTGCTGGATCAGGCCTTGCTCCAGGCTGCCGAGGTAGTCCTTAAGGTCCAAACCTTCCGGCGGCAGCATGGCGTGGTTGGCGAAATTCGGCGCATGGCCGTTGATCGCCACGCGCTCTTCCAGGTCGGAGCGCAGGCTGTCCACCAGTTGCTCGTCTTCATCATCGACGTAGCGGAACTTCTTCGGCAGCTCCGCCACACCGATCACCCCGTACGGATGCATGATCGCCATGCGCTCCACCAGGTTGGCCAGCTCGCGAACGTTGCCCGGCCAGCCGTGGCGGCACAACGACATGATCGACGCGGAGTTGAAGCGGATCGAACCGCGCTTCTCGTGCTCCATGCGCGAGATCAGCTCGTTCATCAGCAGCGGGATATCTTCCACCCGCTCACGCAACGGCGCCATCTCGATAGGGAACACGTTCAGCCGGTAATACAAATCTTCGCGGAAGGTCCCGTCCTCGATCATGGTCTCGAGGTTCTTGTGCGTCGCAGCGATGATGCGCACATCGATGCTCTGGGTCTTGTTGCTGCCGACCCGCTCGAAGGTGCGCTCCTGCAGTACGCGCAGCAGCTTGACCTGCATCGGCAGCGGCATGTCGCCGATCTCGTCGAGGAACAACGTACCGCCGTTGGCCAGCTCGAAACGCCCGGCACGGCTGGTTATCGCGCCAGTAAAGGCGCCCTTCTCGTGACCGAACAATTCGCTTTCGAGCAACTCCGCCGGGATCGCCCCGCAGTTGACCGGGACGAAGGGTGCCTCGCGGCGCTTGGAGTGGTAGTGCAGGTTGCGCGCCACCACTTCCTTGCCGGTGCCGGACTCGCCAAGGATCAGCACACTGGCATCGGTGTCAGCGACCTGCTGCATCATCTGCCGCACATGCTGGATGGCACGACTGGTACCCACCAGGCTGCGGAACAGATTGGGCTCGCGCTGACGACCGCGCTCGCGGGCCTGGTCGTACATCTCGCGATAGACCTGGGCACGGTGCAGGGAGTCGAGCAACTGGCTGTAGCTCGGCGGCATCTCGAGGTTGGACAGCACACGACGGCGCAGGTCCTCGGGGAAGTCCGCAGAAGAAATTTCACCCAGAAGCAGAACCGGAAGGAACTCATCCCACCCGGCCACTGTCTTAAGGAGCCCCAGCACGCTGGCCGGGGCATTTACGGTACCGATGAGGACACACAGCACTTCACGGCTGGAAGACAAACCCTCGACCACCTGCTGCCAGTCGTCGCTGGAGCAGGACAGGTTTTCTTCGCCGAGAAAATTCAGGACCACCGCCAGATCGCGGCGGCGTTCGCTGTCGTCATCGATCAGGAGAATCTTGGTTTCACGCCACATGCAATAGCAACTTCCCTAGTCATATCGGCGCCCGAAGGCGTGCACGACATCATTCCGACTGAATGGTCAGTGTTCGGACGTCTGAATTTCGAAAACAGCCACTAGTAAAGTCAAAAAACGGCACACAGTCAAATTTATGGCGCGCTGATTTTTGTGTCACCTGTGGTCAGGTGAACAAATGGTATACCTTTGTCGCGTTTTCTGCCTGACGGATCTTCGCCATCTCGTCGACTACCGATTGACGCTCGCCACTTGCAACTTCAATTAGCTGCCGATAGACACCCTGCAGCTGCTCCAGGCTTGCGCGAACCTCATCCTCGTTAGACAAGGCCTCGGCCAGCACGTCTTCAACACACAGACGGCATTCAAGATCTAGTTCGCCCACCGCATCCCAATCACGGCTGGCCAAGGCGGCCAGCAGCAACTCGCGGGTCTGGTCGATACGATCGATTACCTCACTCATGACAACCTCCTGCTTCAGGGCGTCGGCAGCTGCTCGCCGATCGCATCCCAGCCTTCCTTGACCGTGATCAGCAGCCGCGCGACTTCGTCGATGATCTCGGGGTCGTTCTTGACGTTCGCCTCGACCAGGCGACGGCTCATGTAGGTGTACAGGTTGTCCAGGTCGGCCAAGCTGTCGGCATGGTTTTCCAGGTCGAGACCTTCGCGCAGGCCCCCGATGATATCGATGGCCTTGCCGATCAGGATGCCCTTTTGGGCGATATCCTTGCGGGCAATGGCGCCCTTGGCCTGGGCCAGGCGATCGAGACCACCCTGCATGAGCATTTGCACCAGACGGTGCGGACTGGCCTCGGAAGTCTGTGCCGCGCCATTGACTTTCTGGTATTGCCGAAGGGCCAACATCGGGTTCATGGATCTACCTCGTTGCAGCGAAAAGGTGCATATACCTCTTGTATCGCCGCCACGTCAAAAAACTTTAGCCAGAAAAGACAAAGCCCGGCACGCCTGTGTGGCGCCGCCGGGCTTTTGTCATGCTCGATCGATCAGGATTTCTTGGCCTGGGCATTCATGGCCTCGAAGATCGAGGTGATCTGCTCGCCCTGCTTCTTCATCTTGGCCAGGGCGGTGTCGAGCGCGGAGAATTTCTTGGTCAGCGATGCCGTCAGCAACTCGGTGCGACGATCCAGCGCCGCCTGCTGGTTTTCCAGATTCTTGGCCGCCTTGTCGAGGTTCGTCTTGCGGGAATCGAGCATGCCGCCGGTCGAGTTGTATGGATCGATGGCCTTGTTCATCCGTTCGAACAGACCATTGGTCCCCGTGAACAGCTCCTGGATCTCAGAACCCAGCTTCTTGTCGTTCAATGCAGAGGTGAACTTGGTGCTGTTGAACTCCAGGGTGCCATCTTTCTGGGTGTTGATACCCAACTGACTGAGCGTGGTCAGCTTGTCTCCTGCCCCCACTTCCGTCAGCACCTTGCGCACATCACCCAGCAACGACCGGGTAGTCGGGTCGTTGGTCAGCGGACCAAGGCTCTTGACGTTGCCATTGGCATCTTTCTCAGGTGTGACCAGCGCAGTAACAGCCTTCTGCAGGGTGTTATAGGCATCGACGAACGACTGCACGGATTTCTTCAGGCCTTCGTTGTCCAGCGCAACAGTCGCCTTCGTGGGATTACCGCCCGTGGAGACACCGGTGAGCTCGAGCGTCAGGCCACTGATGGCCTGGTCGACGGTATTCTTCGGGCTTTTCAGTGCCAGCCCGTCGATGGAGAACTCCGCGTCCTGGGCCAAACCACTGATGTAACCCGCACCACTTCCGCTGATGGGCTGAGTACCGTTGATGGCCAGCTCCGGAATACCACCGACAGAGATGTCGCTACCCTTGCCGGTCGTGGTAGAGCTGAACACCAGGCGCGAACCGCCCGCCTCGTTGATGATGTTGGCGGTAATGCCGTTGGAGCTCATTTCCTTGTTGATCTGGTCGCGCACGCTCTGCAGCGTGGCACCGCTGGCGACATTGACCTTGTAGTCCTTGCCGTTCTGACTGATGGTCAGCTCACCGGCGCCGATCGCCGTGCTGGCACCACCTGCGAACTGCTTGCTGGCAACCTTGGAGGCGGTAGCCAACTTGTCGACCTTGATATCGTAGGTCCCTGCGACCGCCGAGTTGCTCGACTTGATCTTGACCACTTTCTCGTCAGCGGAAGTGCCTGCGAAGGCATTGAACGAAGGCGCGTTCTTGTCGTTGAGCTTCTTCATGGCGTCCTGGAACGCCGTCAAGGCGCTGCGCAGGGAACCGATACCGGAGATCATCGCGGAGTTGTTGCTCGTCTGCCGAGCAATCTGGTTGGCCTTGGCCGAGGTGTCGGCATTCACCAACACGCTGACGATGTTCTTGATATCGAGCCCGTAGCCCGCACCCGTGTTGGTAGTAATCGGGCTTGCCATGCTGTCGCTCCTCTCTTCGATGGGCCAGCCCCGCTCCTGCAAGACTGACTTGAATCACATATTTGCGCTCGCCGCCAATCAGACCTTGGCGTCGAACAGAATACTTTTGACATCGCTCAGGCTATGGGCGATCCGCAGGGCCTCTTCCGAGGGCAACTGACGAATCAACTCACCAGTTTCACTGGCAATGACCTTGACCACGATCTTACCGGACTCTTCGTCTGTGACGAACTCCAGATTGCGTCGCGTTTCCTTCAGGAACTTCTCGATCTCCGAGACAGCGCCTTTGACATCATTTGCAGCCTGTACCTTGTCGGCGCTCTGCACCTTGCCCGGATCCTGCTGCTTCTCGCCGTCACCGGAAGTGCCTGGCGACCGCGCAACCGGTTTTTCAGCAACCTGCTCGGCCGTGCGCGCAGCCGGGTAAGACAGGTTCAGCTTGACGCTCATGTCCATGTCCAGCACCTCACAATGAAAAGGCGGGGAAGCGCCTGGAGAGCACTCCCCCGCCATCAGCTATCAGGCAGATTAGCCCAGCAGCTTCAGGACTGCCGATGGCAGCTGGTTGGCCTGGGCCAGAACCGAGGTCGAAGCCTGCTGCAGGGTCTGCTGCTTGGTCAGCTGGGCAGTTTCAGCAGCGAAGTCGGTGTCCTGTACACGGCCACGGGCGGCTTCGGCGTTCTCGTTGATGTTCTGCAGGTTGTTGATGGTGCTGGTCAGACGGTTCTGCGAAGCACCCAGATCGGCACGCGAGGTGTTGATCGCTTGCAGAGCGGCGTCGATGGCGCTTACAGCGGCGCTGAAGGTAGCTTGAGCGGAGGAGCTGTCGGCACCGGTGATGCTCTTGCCGGCCAGGGCAGTCAGGGCTGCGCCAGTACCGGTGGTTTTCATCGCAGCACTCAGGCTGATGGTGATCTGGTTGGCAGCGCCAACGTTCGAACCAACCTGGAAGACCATCTGGCCGCCGGTACCGTCCAGCAGGTTCTTGCCGTTCAGCTGGGTGGAGTCAGCGATACGGTCGATCTCTTGCAGCATCGACTGGAACTCTTTGTCCAGTGCGTCGCGGTCTTGCGAGCTGTTCGAGTCGTTACGCGATTGCAGTGCCAGTTCGCGCATACGCTGCAGAATGTTGGTCTGCTCTTGCATCGCGCCTTCAGCGGTCTGGGCGATGGAGATACCGTCGTTGGCGTTTTTGATGGCCATGGTCTGACCACGGATCTGCGAGGTCATGCGGGTAGCGATCTGCAGGCCGGCGGCGTCGTCTTTGGCGCTGTTGATTTTCAGGCCGGAGGACAGACGGGTCATCGAAGTGCTCAGTGCGTCGGAAGCACGGTTCAGGTTCTTCTGAACGCCCAGAGAGGTGGTGTTAGTGTTTACAGTCAAAGCCATGACGAATTCCTCGTTGGATTGGGTACTACGGCTTCCGGCCTTGGCAATTCGCCGGGTAGGTGGCCTAGAGAACCTTCGTAATGTTTATCGTCGCCAGGGCAGTTTGCTTTAGGGCGATTTCCCAATTTTTTTACTGGCATCCTGCCACTCCAATGAAATCAGGGGTTTGACACCAAATTACCAACAGCCAAAAAACAAAAAAGCGCTGACCGATAACGGACAGCGCCTCTTCTATATAGACACGCGGAGCTTAGCCATTGCGCTCGATGATTGCCGAGCCCCATGACAGACCGACGCCGAAACCACTGAGCGCGACACGCCTGCACTGCGAGCCGATCACATGCTTTTCCAATAGCAGCGGAATGCTCGAAGACACGGTATTGCCAGTCTCGACCATGTCCTTGACGAACTTCTCGCGCTGACGCCCCTCGTCGAAACGCTGCGAGACCGCATCGACGATCGCCGCGCTCCCCTGATGCAGGCAGTAAAGGTCAATATCCTCGGCCTTCAAGTGACTGGTCTCGAGCAACTGCTGCAGGTGCGCCGGCACCTTGACCAGGGCAAAATTATAGACCTGACGACCATTCATGAAGAACGTGCCTTCGGTGGTGCGCAAGTGCTCGGCACCCGCCCCATCACTGCCAAACAGCGACTTGCCCAGCTGCCAGGCAGCGCCCTCTCCCATCCAGGTGGCCGTTGCAGCATCGCCGAACAGCATGGTGGTGTTGCGGTCCTCAGGGTCGACAATCTTCGAATAGGGATCTGCGGTGATCAACAAGCCATTCTTCAGCCCCGCGGCATCCATGAAGCCCTTCATGGCATACAGGCCATAGACATAGCCGGAGCAGCCCAGCGAGATATCGAAGGCAGCGATGGCGGTAGACAAGCCCAGCTTGTTCTGGACGATCGCCGCGGTATGCGGCAGGCCTTCGGCATCGCCGTTCTGGGTAACGACGATCACCACATCGATGGACGCCGGATCTAGCGCCGGGTTGCCAGCAAACAGTGCCCGAGCGGCCTCGACGCACAGGTCGGAGGTTTCCTGATCGAAACCCTTGCGCGGCAGGAAGGTCGAACCGATCTTGCCGAAGATGAAATCCTGATCCTTGCCGAATTTCGCACCCTGGGCGTAATTGTCGACACCCTCTACAGGTACGTAACTGGCGATGCTTTTGATGCCAATCATTGTGGCTTCCCGATGGAAATGGCGAAAATTCGCGGGCTTCGCGACCAAGATCATGCACCCTGCCTACCGCATCGACGAGGCTGCCCGCTGACTCAATAGATTAAAGATGCACGTTTCGACTGCCAAGTCACGCAATGATGCATTTCTCCCACCTATACAGCCACATGCAAGGCATGCCAGCGGCACATATCTTGCGTTAGCTAATCCAGATCCAGAATGCCGGGCCGAGCCGAAGCGAATTGAACCTGTGCGGATTCGGCCTCTGCAAGCAAGACCACCCAACGATAAAGGACAGCGCAATGAAGGTCTGCCACACCCATCGGGAAAATCTGTACACGCTGCTGGGCGCACTTTTCCAAATAATGGAAAAGCGTCCGATCGTCGCCGAGCTTGGGGTTCTGCGCGGAGAAAACGCACTTAAAATCCACTCGGCGCTGTCGCCGGAAAAGATGGTGCTCATCGACAGCTGGAGCAAGGCGGCCAACGATGCGTACAGCCCTTTCGATCAACTGCCGCCCTGGGTCGCTCCCGTCGATACCTACGCCTATTACTACGGAGGCTCCCTTCACGACCAGCAGACCTGGGACAAACTGTACGAAGAATGCCGGGAACGCTTCACTCACCTGCCGGAAGTGACAATTATCCGTTCCGAGACCATCGGCGCCATCGAAAAAATCCGACAGGAAACCGACATCAGCAAGTTCGACCTGGTGTACATCGATGCCAACCACCAGTACGAATATATCCTGCGCGACCTGATGTACTACCAGGACCTGGTCGCCGAAGACGGCTTCATCATGCTCAATGACTGCTGCCACAGCCCGAATGGCACCAAACAGAACCTGGGCGTGCTCGAAGCACTGGGTAGCTTCATCAAACGCTCTGATTTCATCCCGGTCGCCATGACCAATACCGACTGGTCGGATGTAATCCTGGTCAGGAAGAACTCCATGCTCGTTCAGCTGATGGACATGGCCCTGACCAACTCGGACGTCCCCTACGTCGAAATCCCCTACCAGTTGATCACCGCAGCGCGTGTAGTCTACGGAAGCCAGCAGCACAATATCAGTTTCTGCTGATACTGCCCCACATGGGTCACTTCAGCCCATGCGGGCCCATACAAACAACAAGGGCGCCACTCCTGGCGCCCTTGTTGTGAATTCACCGACTCGATCAACCCGCGAGCACGGCGCGTCGCCAGGCGTCCAGCCTCTGCCCCTCGAGCAACCAATCACTGCGCACCATCGCCTGCTGGGCGCTGCCAAGGGCCGCAGATGCATCACGATCATCAAGATGCAGACGTATCGCCCGAATCCAGTCACAGGCCTGATTGCTCACCCTCGACAATGGCAAGGTATCGCCACCTGCGAAGCCAGCCACCCGACTACAGATTACCGACTGACCGCACGCCGCATGCTGGAGCACACGCACGTCACCGGAAAATGCGTTCACCTCAGACTCGCCCATCGGCACAAGGGCGATGTCCAGGTCCAAGGCAGCCAGGGTGACGCCAAGGGATTGCGCATCCACAGCATGATGATGCTCTTTGAGATAGGGCAACAAGCTGGCAGGACAATCCCCCAGCACAACCCAGTCGACCTCGCCCGCCAGCACCGGCACTACTTCGGCGAGCAGGTACGCATCACGACACCCGATCCATCCCACGCGGGGCTTCTCTCCTGCGCGCCGCCCCCCTTGCAAGCGCCCCCACGAAGCTGGCAGCACATTTTCGAGCACCCGGACATCGTCATGCCAACCCTGCAGCCTCTCGGCTGCGGCGGCCGTTGCAACCAGCACCCTGTCAGCCTGCATCACCGCAGGCCGGATACGCCGCTCCAGATCTTCGCCATGAAGCAGGTGTGCACCGCCCAGATCCTGCGGATAACGATCCAGATCGTAGACCTTGAACGCCTGCGAGAAAGCTCGCAGCCTACGCAAGGTCAATAGCCCAGCCTCATCCAGCGCCCCCTGCAGGACAACACTTGAGGGATTGAAGCGCTCTATTTCCACAGCTGACAATGTCCCGGCGACCACAGCCCCCTCCAGACGACCTGCCTCACGCAAGGACCCCATGGGTTCCAGCAGCCGCGAGGGTACTGCCTGCTCCTGATCGACCACAAAGGCCAGCACGCTTGGCACCACCCCCTGCAACGGTCGCCAACTCATTTCATAGCCCTGAACGGCGAACTCCTCGCCGGTACTCAGCGAAAAGTTGACGTTGTACGCCGCATCATGCGCCAACTGCGGCAACCAGCGCGCATATAGCGCTTCCTCCTGCTCGGCACTGGCCGGCGCAGGCGGCGGAGCATCCAGCAATACCCTGGCGTGAGGCGTCCAGACATTCAGATAACCCGCCTGAGCCAACCGCAGGCACAGGTCCACAGCCGCCCAGCGGGAATACAACGGATCGGTATCGAAGCCACCAAGCTCGACAAACAGCGAGCGGCGCACCATGAGACACTCACCACCGACAGCCGAACAATCCTGCTCCAGCCCAAGGCGCCCCATGTAACCCGGATCCTGCACCGACCGCCCCTCGAAGGCACGCCCAACCCCGCCCCCCAGCCCCAGCACCAGGGCTGCCTGATGGATAGCACCATCGCGGGACAACAGCTTGCAACCAACCGCCCCCACCTCCGGACGCTGGGCATGATTGAGCAACGTGGGCAGCCAATCATCATCAAGCACCACGCTATCAGCATCCAGCCATAGCAGATAATCGCCACGAGCCTGCTCGGCTGCCGCATTGCACATGGCCGCGCGTGCATGGCCGGGCTCGAAGCGAAGGACCTTGAAGCGCCCCTCCCCCATTTGCCCGACCATCGCCAACCAGTCCAGTAGCACCTCATCGTCGCTGCCCGGCTCAACCAGCAATACTTCGTACCCGACATGAGCCGTCTGCGCCAGCAAGCCCTCCAGACAACGCTGGAAGTTCACCAACTGCCCTTCAAGGAAAATGATGATGCTGACCGAGGCCGACTGTTGATGCGCGTACTCGATTCGATAGCGACCAGGAGCAGTGGTCAATGGCAACGCCCGAGCGCCGAGATATCCTCGCCCCTGCAGGTGCGCCTCGATGACCGCGCAAACGTCTTCACACGGCTGTAGCAGCAACGCATTGCCAATCAGCAACGGCTCACTTACATGACCAACGCATCCCAACCCGTGCTCACTGATCAAACGCAACTGATAATCCAGCTCGAGCGCACGACCGGCAGCCTCGCTGAAACCACCTAGCTGACGCCAGGCATCGCATCGGTACAGCCAATGTCGCGACAGGCTCTCCGGGAAAGCCAGCAACATATCCAGATTCAGATCAGGGCGTAGGGCGGTCTCGACTACGCCCTGCGCCTGGCACAAGGCTTCGTCAGCGTAGACAGCCAGGCAGTCCGACGAGGCCCGAACCAGCTCGAGCGCCGTCACCAGCAAACCACTGGCGGTAAACTCGGTGCCTGCATCGACCAGCATGAACCATTCATCGGAGCTCCCATTCAGGCAGGCATCAATGGCCGTGGCCGACCCCGCCCGGGAACCCTCCCTATCCAACACACAGGTCCGCACCTCCCGATACAGGCCGCGAGCCAGGCTATCCAAGGTAACCGCCAGCGCTGCATCGTCTCCATGGTCCTTTACCAGCACGACAAAGCGCACAGCAGTAGCACTGGCCAGATGCTCATCAATCACCTGCATCTGCCGCGGCCGGGGATAACGCTGACGCAACCAGCCACGCCCTCCTAGCCGATCACCCACGGCTTCACGACG
Organism: Pseudomonas soli; assembly: GCF_900110655.1. Lineage (GTDB taxonomy): Bacteria > Pseudomonadota > Gammaproteobacteria > Pseudomonadales > Pseudomonadaceae > Aquipseudomonas > Aquipseudomonas soli. The sequence continues at coordinate 22,855 of NZ_FOEQ01000016.1, read as the reverse complement.
GGCGGCCGCCTGCGTCTTGGCGATGAACACTTCAAGCTGATTCCAGAACGGCGCCGTTCGCTCGACATAACGCTGCAAAGCTCCATCCAGGCCGCCACGGGCATGTGCCAACGCATCTTCGCGATCCAGCATGGCGAAGCCGGCACTGCCGACAAAGCTGGCATCGAGGAAGGCCTGGTCGATGCCATGCCCAGGTATGAAAATGACCGGACACCCGCAAAGCACCGCGATTACGCAGGTCATCGACCATTCATGGGTATACATCACCTCCGCCCGGCGAAGCAGCTGCGCCAGCTCCGACAACGTCAGAGCGTTCGCCATGCTCAGTAGGCGGATATCCTCTGGCAGTATCGAATAGTCAATGGCATCGAGCGGATGGCGATTCTGATACAGATACCGGCCTTCACGCCGATCAACGGGCTCTCCGGCACAGAACAGGTCCACATCGATGGTAGGCAGGCACAACAGGTCACCTTCCGGACGACCGTGGTCTTGCGCGATCAGCTTGCCTGAGTAAAAACACAGGTCACTGGGAGCCGCCTCCATTCCTCGCCCACTGATGAAACCTTCGAAGTTCAACAGAAAGCGTGCCACGACCGAACAATGGAAGGGGTTGCCCACCGTGACCTCGGGGTAGACTGCGATTGGCACCCGACCAGCAAGCCTGTGACGCTCGCTGGCCTCATCATCGAGCAACGGCGTCTTAAGCTCGGGGTTCACCACTTTGCCGCCCAGGATGTAGGCCTCTCGCCCGTTGAGGTTGAGCAGGTGACAGAGGTAATGAAGCGAGGCAATCCCCGATGAGGTTTCCCGGTAGTCCGGCGCCATGATGTAGTACGGGTGCTCCGGCCGGGCATACATCAACCGAAGACGCTTCATGGCCTGCTCAAGGCCCGCGCCCACCTGCACGGAATTCGACATGGGGTAAAAACTCCAGAAATCAGCTGAATAGTCGCCGAGCCAAGGCCGTTACGCCTTCTGCGTACCTGCGAAGAATTGGAAGATCGCCTCGCACACCTCGGTGACCTGCTCGATGGTCATGTCAGAATAAAGCGGCAGGCGCAGCAAGCTTGCAGAAACTTCCTGAGTGACAGGCAACTGACCGACACTGCGCGCGTAACGCAGGCCTGCCGGGGAATCATGCAAGGGCACGTAGTGGAACACAGCATAGATACCCCGCTCGCGAAGAAACGCGATCAACTCTCCACGCGCCTCGTTGCTACGCATCAATATGTAGAAGATATGTGCGTTGGCCGGCTTGCCACCCGGCGCGCAAGGCAAGGTCAAGCAACCGTCCGCTTCGAGAGGCTCTAGTTGGTGGTAATAGGACTCGTACAAAGCGCGACGATGTACATTGATGCTCTCTCCCTGCTCTAGTTGGGCATAGAGGAAAGCAGCCGTCAGCTCGCTGGGAAGAAAAGACGACCCCACATCCACCCAGGTGTACTTGCTCACCTCGCCTCGGGAAAAGGCTTTGCGATTGGTACCTTTCTGCCAGATGATTTCAGCCCGCTCAATCAACTTGGGATCGTTGATGAGTAGCGCCCCTCCCTCACCGCTGATCACATTCTTCGTTTCATGAAAACTCAGGCATCCCAGATGCCCAAAGGTCCCCAGTGCGCGATCCTTTTCCCGGGCGAGGATCGCCTGGGCGGCATCTTCAATGAGAATCAGACCGTGCTTGTCGCACAGATGCAGCAAGGCAGCCATATCGCAAGGCTGCCCCGCATAATGCACCGCGACAATCGCCTTGGTCTTCTCGGTGATGGCGGCTTCGATAAGGCGCTCGTCCAGGTTGAGGGTATCCTCGCGCACATCCACGAAAACCGGCACCGCGCCGCGAAGAACGAAAGCGTTGGCAGTGGACACGAAAGTGAACGACGGCATGATGACTTCATCTCCCGGCCCAATATCCGCCAGGATCGCCGCCATCTCGAGGGCCGCCGTGCACGAATGCGTCAGCAGCGCCCTGGGACACCCCAGATTGACCTCGAGCCATTCCTGGCATAAGCGCGTGAACTGTCCATCGCCGGCGATACCACCATTCATCACCGCCTGGGCGATATAGAACAGCTCTTTGCCAACCACAAATGGCTTATTGAAAGGAATGATCTGGTTGTTCACGTTCATGTCTCCGGTATTCACGCTTCAGGCGAAGTCCGACAGGGAAAGGTAGCCACCCAGCAGGGCATCCAGGAAGTCGACCTGAACTGTTCGCTCGAGCTCATGCTTGTCGAAGAAGGCGCGCGCCCGCTGGTAGTAATACTGCTCCAGCGCCTGATCGGCGTCGGTATGCCCCGCATCCAAACCGTGCTGCGAGAGTGCCGAGCACTTGACTGCCGCGTACTTGCGACAGCATGCCTCCACCGACTGGTCGAGCCATGCGCTACGCTGCGGCCGGGTGAATTCGAAGTAGCTGCCGGCCTGCGAGGAAATCGACTTGTCCAGCAGCAAGGCCGCCAGGTTGTCGGCCAACCATGGCGCAAAATGGTAACCATCACGACGAGTGCCGGAGGCAATGAAGGTGTTGTCGTTAAGCTGGCCGATGACCGGGTAGCCATCGAGACTCAGCGGACGATAGCCAAAGTTGTAACGAATGAAACCACTGGTACGGTGCAGATGGTTGACCTGGTTGATCGCACCGTTTATCAGCGCGGCCACCGACTCTGCGCGAGGGAAGTGCTCGTCGGCGGTGGTCACCAGATTGGTGGCACCGACGACGAACTGATCACCCTGGTAGGGCGCGTGGTAGATTCCGCAAGCACCGCCACGATTTGGCGTGCGCAGGACATAGCGCCCCTGAATTCCTGGGTTCTTCAACACCACCGTGGCGCCGACGCCATTGATCACCCGAATGCAGCCTTCCTCCTCCCAGAGGCGCGTGGCCATGCTGCCGTTGGCCAACACAATCCGCTCGGCGCTAAGCACGCGCCCGTCTTCGAGGGTTACGCCACGGGTACGACCGCTGACCTTGTCGAGCGACTTCACCACGCCATCGACAAAGCGCACACCACGCCTTTGCAGCGCGGCCTGCAGCGCATGGATCACACCATCCGGATTGAGCACGCCCTCGCGCGGCAGGAACAAAGCCTGGCGCGTACGATAGCTCTCACCCGGCACATAGGCGGGTTCCAGCTGCGGATCGACGCGTTCATAAGGCTCGTCGAACTCGTCAAGATAACCGGCGATGGCATCGAATGCGGCATCCTCGAAACGGTTGGATGCGTTGTTGTTTATCAGCACGGTGCCCAGACGGTAGTGTTCAGCAGGAATATCGAATTCTTTTACGAAATCCCCCCACAGACGAGCAGATGCCTGGCTTAACTCGAACTTCAGACGATCACGCGGCTGATCGAGTGCGCCAGGCTCGAGCTCGGCGAAAGAGTTGAGCATTGCCGCAGCCGCCATGGAGGCGCTGTAAGGGCGTGCTGCCGGGCCCACAACCTGAATGCACTCGCCCGGAACACTACGCGACAAACCTGCGGCGATAGCCAGGGCGACCATGCCATTACCAACAATCAGAAACATGGTGACCCCCTTACAGAAGCTTGACGATGCACAGCGACGGATAGGTTTCCGATCGCTTGATCTCGTGACGCACTTTCCCCAGTACTTCGGCTACATAGGCATAGCCTTCACCCGGCAGGAAATCGCGCTGCAACTGGAAGAACACCAGCAGCGAGCCCGGCAGGCAACGCGGCAGGATCTGCTCGAGGGCAAAGCGCGTCGGCCCTTCAAGGTTCATATCGAAGAAGGCCAGCGCCACCAGCAAGTTCCGCTGTTCTTCGATGAACTGCGGCAAGGTATCCTTGATATCACCCTCTACGACCTGATGACCGCCTGGTACCTGCGGCAGCGCGTTAATGCCTTCATGCAGGCTCAGCAAGTGCCGCAGATAGTCGGCGTATCCATTGCCGGTGGCATAGCACCCATCCTGAAAATTGACATTGGCGACCTTGCCATCGCCGGCATGGGATTGGTAACCCGCAAAAGTGTCGAACGCGGCAATACGTCGCTGCTTGTTGAAGGGCTCGAAGATGGCGCGCAGGTTTTCGCAGAGTACGGCGTTCTGCCCACGCCAGGTGCCGAAGTCGAGCACCGAGCCAGGCAGGCGAACGATTTCCCTGTACAGATCGGAAATTGCCAGCATTCGCGCCAAGGACGCAGAACGAATGAACAAACCAAGATTTCGCTCTTTCTCAGCATCATCAAGAGGTGCGTTCGCGAACGCCTGCCAAAGCTGCTCGCGCGCGTCGAGCTGGCTATCGCTGGATTGGGTGACAGAAGTGGAACCGCTTTTGAGCATGATGTTCTCCAGGCAAAGAGGGATAGGGACGGCGCGTCAGGAAGACTTGCGCACAAGCAAGGTGAACTCGTACAAGCCGTAGTCATGCAAGAGTGCCACCTCTCTGGAGTAGGTTCTTTTGCACAGATCAAAGTAGAAACAAGGATCCCCGTAATACAGGTAATCACGCATGAAGGGCGGGTCCGAGTACGAGGTAAGACAATTGAAGGCAAAGCCTTTGCGGCTGCAGGCATCCATCGCCCGCAATACGTCGGCGATGTACCTCTCCCACGTGTCGCGAGCGGTGTTCTGACAAACGTTGAAGATGCCACTGGCCACCGCATAATCCGCCTGTCGCGACGCACTTTCGGCCACTTCGAAGCGCACTGCGTCATCAGCCGGATGCTGCTGCCTGGCTGCGGCAATCATCTGCTCGGACAGGTCATAACCGTGATAGTCCACAGGCAGCCCCTGCTCACGCATCCAGGTCAGCAACGCGCCGTAACCGCACCCGACATCGATAAGACTGAAGCCCGCACGTTGCTCTTCGACGGGCACCAGTTTAAGCAACTGGGCAAAACGCTGTTGCTGGGAAGCGCTGCCATTCCAGTCGACCCCCTCTGGAGTTGCGCCGTGCGTACGAATACGCGACGAATAGTAATCCGCCACACCCTGCAAGATATCTTTGCTCATGGATGACGCTCCAGAAAGTTCGATGCTTCACTACCGGTATTGAACAGCAGGTCGAGGACACTGACCGCATGCTCAAACCCACCGAACAACTGCGGATACTCCGGATAGCCGGCATAGCTCATGTACGAGACTTCAAGGCCGCCAGCGGCGAACGCAGCCTCGTCCAGATAGCTGCTGGCTGCCGGTCCCGATAGGTATTCGGTCGCCCCAAGGGCCTGACAAAGATGTATCAACCGTTGGTTTTTACCTTCACTGCTACGCCCGAGTTCCTCGGAGCGATACAGCGGTGTATCGATACCGAGCAGAGCACACAGGCCGGTGATGAAAAGCTGGTTGATGGAGGAAAGACGAGCGACCTCGGAGGCTTGCTCGTAAAGCGTGCGAACGGGGAGCTCCATCTGATCGAAGCAGGCGGCTCGCCGATAGTTCATCTCGATTGTCTTCCAGTGCTTGGCCGCCCAATCCGCCTCGCTGACCTCGACTTCGTTGATCAGTTGCTCGTATCGACCGCGGTTTTTTACCGGAATACTAAGCCAGAGCTCACCTTGGGCGGTCTTGATCTTATTGCGATTACGCCAGTCGCGACGCGTGTACTGCACATCGTCATATAAAACGAACGCATCGACACTGCGAATCAGGTCGAAATACCCCTTCCACGGGATGTAGTTCGATTGCACCACCGCCACTTTCTTTTGCATCCCGAACCTCATAGGCACAGCACAGGCACTACATTCTGCCTGTCAATAAATCGCCACCAGGCAAGAAAAAGCCGGGCTTGTAACCCGGCTTTTGCAAATCCCGCGCCAGCTCGCGCCCGGCTAACAACACGTAGCCCCTTGTTCCCTTGATGGCGCTCAGGGAGACAGTCGTAGAGTGGATTTCGACAGGGGCCGCAGCCCTCCCGGCCGTACCCGAGAACTATCAAAGAGGTTTTGGACGGATAGCAAATCCCCCAATTCCCGTTATCTAGAATTTGCACAATGGGCACGGACTCAAGACGCACCCCCACACAACGACAAATGGCCGCCTCGGAGAACTGGATACCCCGTAGGCGGCCATGCATGAAGAGTCGCTTGTCAGAAGCAGTCCAGCCATGCGTCCGGCACATACAGGGCTAGACACAATAGCGTTGAGTTATCCCAACTGAGCGATCCAGTTACTGGAAGGTGACGCTTCACCCGCGCCAAGGGAATCCAGTTGACCATCCCCCTGGAAAGCCTCAGGCCAATGCGCCGACAATTGCGAAGACGCCTCATCACCCAGGACCGGCAGGTCCGTGGCAAGTAACTGCGCGCGAGGCGTCCAGACCACCATCAACCCAGCCTGGGCGACCGCCAGGCTCAAGCCGACACCGACGTCCCCTGCGAGCGGCAGGCCACCGCAGTGCACGAAGGCTTCACGCCCCACCATCAGGCAACCATCCGATACTGCCGAACAACTGCGCACCGACAGCGGCCAGCGGGCCTTGGCGACACCTTCGAGCGACAGTTGCCGCCAGGGTGCATGCACTCTGGGGCCGGCCAACAGCTGATAGCCTGCGTGCAGCAACGTACCGTCAGTCGACCAAAGGCTGGCGCCGACAACCCCTACTTCAGGCCTCTGCGCCTCGTTCAACAGCGATTCGATCCAGGCCGGGGTAATGACCTGGCAATGCGGCGACAGCAACACCAGGTAATCGCCACGAGCCTCGCCGGCCGCCAATCCGAGCAGTTGCTGATGCGTTGCACCGACTTCGCCGGTAACGACCCGCAATCGGCCACCCAATGCCTGGAACGCTTCGACCTTGGTCGCAGAAGGTTGCCCGGGAAGCGCCAGTACCACTTCGTAGCGCGGGTAGCGGGTTCGCTGGAAAATGCCGGCCAACCACGCAGGCCCGACCTCGCCCGCCAGCAAGATGCTGACCAGCGGTGTGGCGCTATGGCGGAACTCGATTGCCAGCCCTCCAGCCCCTTGCTCACTGATCTGAGGGCGATAGCCCAGTTGAGTGAGGTGGCGATTGAGGATCTTGCGCGCCTCCTCTGTGGATGCCGAGGAAGGTTGCTGGCTGACCACCAGGTACTCATCCATGTGCGCCAGGCTGCCTACACCGTGATGCTCGACCAGGCGCAACAGCAAATCATACTCCAGGGTCTGAGGGTCGGTACCGTTGTAACCGTCCAGGTCGAGCACTACCTGGCGACGCAGCAGCCAGTGCCGCGCCATGAGCCCTGGTTGACTGCGCAACAGATCCAGATCGCTGCCAGGCCGGCGCACAGCGAACAGGCGCCCATCACTGTCACGCTGGACTTCGTCGGCGGCAATGGCCTGGCAAGCCGGGGATTGGGCAAGCTCTACCGCCAGACGCATCAGTCCACCAGCAAGAAGCACATCACCGGCCTCAAGCAACAGCAGCCACTCGCTGGGCAACTGGCGCACCAACTGGTTCAGATGCGAGACCCAGTTGCCCTCTGCGACCTGGATGAAGTGCAAGGTGTCCCGCGCGGTGGTAATCGCCGGCGGTTTGCCGGCCTTGAGCACCACCAGCTTGAAATTGCGCACGCCGCTGGCCAACAGGCTGTCGAAGGTTGCCTGCAAGGCCAGGTCATCGTTGTTCAGGTCAAGCACGACGAAGGCAATCTGCGGCGCCGGGTACTCGGCCAGATGGGACTGCACTCGCTTGTGCGCAGCCTCATCCGGGGTGGCCGCATCGATCGCCGCGAGCACCTGCCCCGATGGCGTGTCGAGCAGGGAATGGCGTGTCTCGCTGTGCGGTACCCCGAGCAGCCGTGCCATCCAGTCGCCCATCTCGCGGGCATGGTGCGTGTTGTCCTCACCGGTCAGCACCTGATTGAGGGAGCGGCACACCTGGACATTGAACAGGCCCAGACCCAGCGCCTTCCAGTAACGCTCCTCAAGACTCTCACGGGTGTCATTGGGGTGCATCACCAGCAGGTCGCGCTGACGGACCCAGGCCCCCTCGAGGGCATGCCGATGACGCTTGCCGGTCGGCCAGGCATGACAGAGGAACTCCACCTCGGTCAACTGATCGAACAACGGGCGATTGTAATAAGGCAGTTCCACATGCTGCTCGGGCTCGAACGAACGCACCGGGTCATCGATCACGCTGGTCCAGCGTGAGGTGAAGAGCAGCGGCTGCTCACCCTGGCACCAGGTGTTGCGTACGAAGCGATTGAGCGCCTCGAAGCCGTCATCAGCGGACAGGACGCCCGCGTCATGCCCACCGCCCCACTGACGCAAAGCCCGCACAGTCTGGACCATACGCTCCTCGTGCACGGCAGAGGACAGTTTCTCAGGCTGCGATTCGCAGATCACATCGGTCTGCTCCAGATGGGCGACTGCCCCGCGCAGCAGGATTGCGCAGGACAATGCCACCCGCCAGCCTGCAGCATCGAGCCCTTCCGGCAGCGACACCAGTGCGGCCCGTAGCGCCTGCGTACGAATTACCGCACGCCAGGCTTGCTGTTCGGCGTCCGCGTAATGTCGCAAGCGATCCAGCACACTCTCCCCGGGATGTGCAGCGAAAGCTTCCCCCACCTTGTGGTAGGTCAGCTGGCTATTACCGGGCGCATAGGCCAGGGCGTGGCCTTGCACGGCCATTACCCCCGGCTGGGCGCGCAGGTAGCGCACCGCATTGTCCAACGCGGCACCCAGGACGAAATCGGCATCCAGCGCCAGGCAAACGAACGGCGTCGCCACCTGCGCCAGCAATTCTCCCAGGGTGGCGGCATCGACCAGCGCTGCCGGCGTCAGGCCCTGGCAAGGCACGCCCGCCCGGTGATAGTAGTGCGCCGCACGAGCTTGGTGATCCGCCTGCTCATGCCCGAGCAGGACGACGGTCACTTCATCACGCGATCCGAGTGTAGTTTCGTTCATAGGGCACCTGTTCAAGGGGTTCGGCACCTGGCTTGGCCAGGCGCCAGGATTCAGTCAGCCAGCCAGGCGTTGGCCCAGTGCTGCAGATGGTGTTCGTTCAGTACGTAGTCACGCAGGACCGCCTCGCGCAACGCATCTCCCTGGCGGTAGCTGGCCATCGGATCGGCAAGGTGCATACGGATTGCATCCAGCCACTGCTCGGTAGTGTTCTCGCGGACCCTGGTGCAGGGAAGGTAACCTGCGTATGCCTTGGTATCGGTGCAGATGACCGGGAAGCCGCACGCGCCATATTCCAACAGGCGCAGGTTGCTCTTGCAGTCGTTGAACAGGTTCTGCTCCAACGGCGCCACCGCCAGGTCCAGGTTGAGACTGGCCAGCTTGCGCGGATAGTCCGCGAAAGAGATCCCCGGGTGAAACTCCTTGACGTAGGGCAGCAGTGTCTCTGGACACATGCCGAAGAACACCCAGTCGACTTCGCCGGCCAAGGTCTTGATTACATCCAGCATCAATTCCAGATCACCGCGGTGACTGGTACCCCCTGCCCACCCCACACGCGGACGCACGCTGGTCTGGCGCTGGCTGGTCAGCCCGCTCCACAGCGATGCGGCGAGCATGTTGGGGACTACACGGATATCGTGGTGCATGCTGGACAACGCGTCGGCCAATGGCTCGGTGGAGACCACAACCCGGTCGCACAGGGAAATCGCCTTGCTGACCAGCTCGCGCATGTTGCTCGGCATGTTGCGCGCATGGTCGTTCTTCTTTGGCGGCTCGATGATGTAGTCGTCCAGCTCGTAGATGCGCCGCGCACTGGAAAAGCGCTTGTACTGCTCGATATCCCGGACATTCGCGGGCAGGTAGCGGCACTGCAGGATCACCACATCGGGTTTTTCCCGCTCGAGGTCGATCAGCCCCGGCGCGCTGTAGTCGATACGCCCCTGTATCCAGCCCGACCGCTCCAGCTCATCGAACGGCTGGACCACTCGATAGTGTCCGACCGCCGAGGTGCTGCTGGGCAGCGCCAGGACAGACGGCATGGCCCGCGCGATGAACGGATCCCATCCGCCTCGCAATCCGGGGTCGAAGTTGAAGTTCGGCAGCTTGAGGCTGAGGTTGCGGTTGTAGGCCGGGTCATTCGCCACCCAGGCCAGCCAGCGCGCATACAAGGCATCACGGTCGTCCTGCCAGCTTCGCGGCGAGCTTTCCTCGGCCGCCTGGGTGCCCAGCTTGGCCACCCGCGCGAACGGCGTCCACACCGACAGATAACCCGCGACCCGCGCCCGCAGGCACAGGTCGGCGTCGTGCAGCGATGCCTGCAGCGCGGCCGTGTCCAGTCCCCCCAGCTCGGCGAACAACTCGCGCCGCACCAACAGACAGTCCAGGCTCAGCGCGCTCCAGTTCTGTACCAGGCTAAGCCGGTTCATGTAGCCGCCTTCGTTCACCGGGCAGCCCAGGAACGGACTGGCCGCCGTGGCCTGCATTCCCAGGACCAGGCCGGCCGAGACCACGGCCCCGCTGTTGTCGAACAACTTGGGCCCGACCAGCCCGACTTCGGGACGCTGGCCAAGCTGCAGGAGCTCGGACAACCACTGCGGCTCGAACAGCACGCAGCCAGCGTCCAACAGCAGCAGATAGTCGCCCCGGGCGTGCACACTGCCTTCGTTGAAGCTCTGCGCTCGGCCATGGGCGGCACTCTCGAGCACCCGCAATTGCTCGCTTCCCAGATTCCGCAAACCGTCGAGCCAGGTACGAACATCGCCCGGCGTCCCGGCACCGGCAACCAGCACCACCTCGAAATCGGGATGTGTGGTACTCGCCAGCACAGACTCGACGCACCGCACCAGCACCGCCAGGTCGCCAACGGCAGGAATGATGATCGAAACGCTCGCGACCTGGGGATGCAGGTAGGTGACTCGGGTCATCAGACTGCCAGCAATACCCTGTACCTGAGCGTCCACTCCCAGACGCCGCAGGTGCGCCTCCAACACACGCGGCGCCTGGACGTGGCCAGCAGTGTCGCCCAGCCATTCAGCATAGCCGTGTCGGCACTGCACCAGCACTTCAGGGATATGCTCTACCACCTGCAGGCCATGGGCCTCGATCATTCGCCACAGCAGGTCGTGAGGCGCCAGGCCTTCGAAGCTGGCGTCAAAGCCCCCAAGCTCACGCACCGCCGCATTGTTGAATGCCAACAGGCGCCCGACGTAGGGCAGGCTGCGCATCAGGTCAAGGTTGAAATCCGGCTTGAAGATCGGTGCCGACGCGGCGAGGCTGTCGTTGGCGCCCTCATCGATGTACAGGCACAGGCTGTCAGCACGCAGCGCCATGCGCTCGGCCATGATCACCAGCGCATGGGTATGCAGGCAGTCGCCAGCACGCAGCAGGAACAGCCAGTCGAGCGACGGACCGTCAGCCAGCCATTGATTGAGCGTGACGAAATCCGCGTTGCCACGCACCAGGTACCGAGCACGGTCCTGCACCGGCCGCTCGAAACCCTCAGGTGTCACCACCAGGACTTGCCGGGCTGGGTAGGATTGCTGCCAGAGACTGTCCAGCGTTGCACGCAGCACCTTTTCGTCGCCCGCCTCACAGAACACCACCACCGCGATACCGGGTTGTCTAGGCCATTGCTCCACACGCTTGGGCAAGAGCCGCTCCTGCCCGGCGGACAGCCGGCAATGCTCGAGCCATTCAGCGTACAGCTCGGCAAAACTCAAGCTGTGGGTACCGATCTGCTGGTTGAAGTTGGCCATCTGCGCCCCGAACAAGCGCCGCAGATCGAGTTCATCCCACTTCTGCTGGGGGTTTTCCAGATAGTCCGCCAACGGCATGTAGCGCACCCAACCGTGGGCAGGCGCTGGCTCGGCATTGCGTTCGGCAAGCATCTGCAGCAGCCATTGGGTTTCGCTCTTGTAAGCCTCGACCATGGTGCCTTGATGGCTAAGTCGCCCCGGATGCACCCGCTCCATGCTCAGCACCTGCTCCAGGCTGGCCAGCTGTCCGCGCCGCAGAACGCAAGCGTAGAGCGCCAGGTCCAGGCGAGCGGAAAAACCCTGCCCATCCTGCACCAGGGTAGGCAGGTACGTCGCGACCTGATCACGACGCAGCAAAGCGTGGCTCAAGCCACCGAACAGGTTGGGTGCATCATCGGCGACGCTTTCCAGCAGGTCGGTACCATGCAGCACCGCACTGTGCATGGAAATAACGAAGTTCAGCGCGCGTGAAGGCAACAGCACGTCATCGGCGGCGCACAACAGGCGCTGGCAAATGACCATGCTGATCTGCTGCGACTCGCCGAGCACACTGGCCTGCTGGCTGATACAGCCGGCAAACAGCGTGTCGTCGTCACAGAGGAACTTGATCAGCTCGCCCGAGGCGTGCGTCAGACAAGCCAGCAGGTTGCGGGCGAAACCAAGGCGCACCGGGTTGCGCACATAGCGCAAGGGAGCTGGCGAAGTGACACGCAGCTCATCACAGACCGCCTCGATCTCGCCCCCGGGGCTGTCGTCACACACGACAATCTCCAGATTCGGGTAATCCTGGGCGATTGCGCTGGCCAGTGTGGCGCGGAAGAACTCAGGGTTGAACGCAGGGATGGCGATGGTGACAAGGGGTTGTGCGCTCACAGGTACTCACTCAAAACAGAAATTCGCTACAGGGCGACACCCTGCCCCGCTCGGCACCCGAAGGCCTCTGGCACCGTCGCACAGTGGCCTCACCCCGGAAAAGGTGAGGCAGGACTGCGCGTAGTTGACCCACTGAGCGCAGGAGCATGGCTCAGATGTAGTTGACCAGCGACAGGCTGGAAATCTTTGCGAATGATTGCATCGAGGCTGTCAGTTGGTTCTTCTGCATCTCCAGGCGCATCATCACTTCGCCGATATCACTGTCGCGGATCGAACCCTGGGTCTTGGTATTCTCGATACCCAGGGCCTCGTTGGTTTCAGCCTGTACATCGAGGGCCTGACCGCGACCGCCAATTGCAGAGATGGAAGACGACACCTGGTTGGTGGCACTGGCAATGTTGCCGATCGCCGAGTCCAACGAAGCAAGGAAGGCCTGGCGAGCAGCCGGGTCATGGTCCTGCGGGGTGTTCAGCGCGCCGCGCAACTGGCCGATGGTGTTGAGGATGTTCTGGTTCTGATGAGTATCGACCTTGACGCCGAACGAATCCCCGGCGCTTGGCGGGCCGGACAATTCGAAGCTCACACCGGCTGCGGTGGCCGTATTCCCGCTGAGAGTTCCCGAGGAAATCGGGCGGCTGTCGGCGGTCATTGGCGCGGCGTACAGTTCGAAGTCGGTGGCGCTGGTGAACTTGAGTACAGCACCACCACCCGGGAACGCGGCCTTGTAGGCGGTCGGATCGGTGATCTTGGCGTCGGTGACCTGCTCGGACGACGTATTGCCTGGGCTGCGGGTACCGGAGATCGAGTCGGCCTTGGAGCTCAGGCTGAACGTATGGCCGGCGATGGCGGCGTCCGGGTTGCCTTCGTCACCCGGCTTGAAATCGATCTTCAGGCGCAGGTCTACACCGCGGAAATTGATGCTGATGTTATCGCCTTTGGGGTCGAACTTGCCGCCCTGGCTGGCTTCCAGGGTCACATCGTTGCCCCCGGCATCGAGGATCTTGTATTCGGTGCTGCTGGTGAACTCGATGCTGTAGGGCTCGCCGCTACGGAAACGGTCGTTGTAGGTGGCACTGCCGGAAACCTGGCCATTGGACAAGCTGACACGCCCGTCATCAGGTAGCGGGGCTGTCTGCTTGGTCTCGCTGCGGCTGGTATTGAGCGCCTGCTCGAACGCGCTGTAGCCCGTCTCGTTGGCGGCAAGGCTGAGCATGTCGCCCACCTGCAGCATGAGTTGGCTCTGGTCGCCCTGATAGCTGTAGGTGCCGTCGGAATTGCGCACGTAAGGCGGAGTGTCGCCCTTGGAGCCCGAGAACAGGTACTTGCCGTTCTCGTCCCGGCTGTTCATCAGCGAGAACAGTTGGTCTTCCAGGGAGGCAAGCTCAGAGGCGTTGGCCTTGCGGTCGGCATCGGTGAAGCTGGCATTGCCGGAGCCCATGGCCAGCTCGTTGACCCGCTGCAGCACCGCGCCAATGGCATTGAGCGTGCTTTCGCTGGAGCCCAGCGCGTTGCGCACGTTGGTGATGTTGCCCTTGAACTGGTCGAGCATGTTCTGCTGCTGTTCGAGCTGCAACAGACGCGCGTAGCCAACCGGATCATCGGCGGCGGTGCGCACGCGAATGAAGTCACTGGCTTCTTGCTGGGTCTTGTTTACATTGCCAAAAGTACGCTCGTAGTTGGCGCTGCTGCTGGCGTAGAACTGCGGAGTGGAGATGCGCATGGCCTACGGCTCCTTAAAGGCTGTTGATCAAGGTTGCGAAGGTTTCCTGGGCCGCCTTGATGATCTGCGACGACGCGGTGTAGTACTGCTGGAACTTGACCAGGTTGCCGACCTCTTCATCCACCGACACCCCCGAACTGGAGTTGCGGCTGGTCAGCGCGGAACCATGCAGCGCGTTGGTGGCGTCGCTGTCCATCGATGCCTGGTTGGTCTTGCCGCCGACATTGGATACCAGCTTGGCGTAGGCATCGGTGAAGCTGATGCCCTTGCTGCCATCGCCGGTATTGACCGTGGGTTTGGTCTGCAGGTCGATCACCGACTGTGCATTGCGGTTGTCTGCAGAACCGGCCTTGGTCAGCGATACGGTGTAGTTGTCACCATTCTTGGGCGCACCGGAGATGCTCATCTCGAACGAGAAGTTCATTTGAGCGCCACTGGCGTCCTTGATCGGGTTGCCGCTGCCATCGACCATTGGCACAGACAGCTGCAGCTTGTTTTCCTGGCCAGGGATGACCGTACCGCTGCCAAGCGGGTTACCTTTGGAGTCGTACATGGTGTACGCCTGAGGCGATACGGAATCGTCGCCAAACACCAGCTTGACCGGGGTCGAATACTTCAGCCCCGCCTGCATGTCCGAGCGTTGCTTGGCGTCGTAGATATCCAGCTTGGACGTCAACGTGGGCTGGGAGGTCTGCCCGGTCCCCTTGTTGCCCGAACCGCTGGTGGCGTTCAGCGGGCTGGCCATGGCCAGACGGCTCGGGTCGGTCAGCACGGTTTCCATGCTGGCCGCCGCGTTGCGGGTCGGGGTGATCTTGAAGCTGTCGCCGGCAACCGGGGTGCCACCATTGAGGTTGAGCGTGAAACCGTCGATCACAGGAGGTGGGTCGGCCGTGATGTCGAAGGTACCCATCTCGGAATTATCGGGCAGACGCCGCACGGAATACTCGGTGGCGCTGGTGAAGACGACTTGATAGTCGTTGGTAGTGAGCTTGCCGCTGTCCTTGATGTGCACATCGAGGTTGCCGGAACCGGCACTGTTGCCCAGCTTGGGGATGCTGCGCCCGGCAACGGCCGTTGCACTGTTGATGTCGCCAAAGAGGGTCGCACCGAACTGGCCATTCTTGTCGATACCCTGGGCCAGCTGGCTGTTGATCGCATCGGCGACCACCAACGCCACACGGCCCAGTTCGTTGAGCGCAGGGTCGAGGGTGTCCCTGCGGTAACGCAGCAAGCCACCGATTTCGCCACCGGTAGTGCTGTCGGTGACGTCCATCTTGGTCGAACCGCGATTGAGCACCAGATTCATGCGCGTCGGGTCGGTCGAGGCGGGTTCCACACCCAGCGTCTGGGTGGAGTTGCCCAGCACCAGGGACTGGCCGTTCTTCAGGTAGATGTCGTAGTTGCCCTCGCGCTCCACCACGTCCACGCCGACAAGCTTGTTCAGCTCGCGCACCGCGCCATCACGCTGGTCAAGCAAGTCATTGGGCTGGCCATTGACAGCACCGAGCTTGGCGATCTGCTGGTTGAGGTCGGCGATGGTCTTGGTGATGTTGTTCACCTGTTCGGCCATCGACCCCAGACTGCCATTGATGTTGGCGTTCTGCTGGGTGAACTGCGCCGACAACGTATTGAAACGCTTGGCAAGTGATTGTGCGCTGGTCAGCAGCAACTGGCGCGAGGCATCTTCGGTGGGCTTGGCCGAAGCATCCTGCATGGCGCTGAAGAAGCTCTTGAGTGCGGCAGTGATACCGGTATCGGCGCCGGACAGGGCAGTGTTGAGCGGGCCGATCTGATTAAGATACGTGTTGGCGTCACTGGAGAGCGACGTGGTGGTACGCAACTGGTTCTCGATGAAGGCGTTGTACACCCGTCGCACATCGGCCAGGGTGGTACCGGTGCCCATGAATACCTGGCCAACCTGCTGGGCACCCTTGGTCTTTTGCACCATTTGTTGGCGAGAGTAACTTTCAACATCGGCGTTGGCGATGTTGTTACCCAGGACGTACATCCCGGACTGGGCGGCACCCAGCCCCGACATACCGATATTGATCAAACTCGCCATGGTTCCCTGCCCTTAAAGTTGTGTACTGGTACCGAGCATTGCGTAGCTCTGCTGCGACTTCATCTGCTTCGCGATCTGCGAGATCTTGCTGGCGTAATTGGGGTCGGTGGCGTAACCGGCCTTTTGCAGCTCTCGCACAAACTGTTCTGGTTTATCGGCGGCGCTCACGGCATCTTGATAGCGTGAATTGCTCTGCAGCAAAGTTACCAAGTCGTGGAAACTTTCCTGATAGCTGTCGTAGGAACGGAACGCAGCCGTCTCCTTGACGAACGCACCATTGCGGAACTCGCTGGTGATCGCACGCGCCTCACCACCCTGCCAACTGCCAGTTGCCTTGATGCCAAACAGGTTGTGGCTGCTGCTGCCATCGGCATTGCGCATGACCGATTTGCCCCAGCCGGTTTCCAGCGCTGCCTGCGCCACCAGGTACCGCGGGTCGATGCCAATGCGCTTGGCCGCCTGTTCGGCCATCGGCAGCATGGTCTCGACGAAGGCGTCGCTGTCGGCGAAAGCCTTTTTCGGTGCCAGCGGGGGCTGAGCCACAGCGCGCCCGAGAATCTGCAGGTTGCCGCTCGGGACCGCGAACGCCCTGGCCGGCTCCCAGTCGCCGGTTGCAACGCCACCGACCGGGATATCGCCCCGGCGCGGCAACGCCGCCGTGTTGGTCGCCGTGCCTGGGTTGCCGGCAGACGGGACGATACCGGCCAGCAGCCGATCGGTGAGCTTGCCCGGCAGCGCCAGGCGCCGCGAATTGAGCGCCGCCACGTCATTGCGCACACCCGCGCCTGCCTCGGCATGCACTGGCGCGGCGACTTTCGACGCCCACAACGCCGGGGCATGCCCTTCGATACGCGGGAACGGGCTGGTGTTCACGGAGGCGGCCTTGTTCTTGGACAACTGGCGCACCAGCACGTCCTGCAGGCCAATACCACCACCCTCGCGGGACATGCTCACAGCCAGCTGCTGGTCGTACATGTCTCGGTACTGCTTGACCGTGTCGCTGTTCATCGGGCTGTCTTCATCGGCCATGACATCGGTGGCCTTGCGCGATGCCTTGAGCAGCTCGCTGATGAACATCGACTCGAATTCCTGGGCTACCTTGCGAACATTGCCCTCGCTATCCCGATCACCATGCTTGAGCGCGCTCAGGCGATTGAGGTCGGTGTAGGCGCCGCTGTCGATCTGGCTGGACACCTGAGTTTTAGGATTCATCAGACGCCCCCTTAGATCACGATCAGGTCGGCTTGCAATGCGCCGGCCTGCTTCAGGGCTTCGAGGATCGCCATCAGGTCGCCTGGCGCCGCACCCACCTGGTTCACTGCACGGACGATTTCATCCAGCGTGGTACCGGGGCCGAACTTGAACATCGGCTTGGCTTCCTGCTGGGCATTGACCCGCGAACGCGGCACGACCGCAGTCTGGCCATTGGAGAATGGCCCTGGCTGGCTGACGATAGGGTCTTCGGTGATGGTCACGGTCAGGCTGCCGTGGGTGACGGCCGCAGGCGAGACCTTGACGTTCTGGCCGATGACGATGGTTCCGGTACGCGAATTGATGATGACCTTGGCCACCGCCTGTCCCGGATCGATTTCGAGGTTCTCCAGGATCGACAGGTAATCGACGCGCTGGCTCGGGTCCATGGGCGCGGTCACCCGCACCGAACCGCCATCAAGGGCCTGGGCCACGCCAGGGCCGAGCAGTTCATTGACCTTGTCGACGATCCGCTTGGCCGTGGTGAAGTCTGGGCGGTTGAGGTTGAGGGTAAGGCTGTTGCCCTGGTTGAAACCGCTGGGTACGGCACGCTCGACCGACGCACCACCCGGGATGCGGCCAGCCGACGGAACATTGACGGTGATCTTCGAACCGTCACGACCCTCGGCATCGAAACCGCCTACAACCAGGTTGCCCTGGGCGATGGCGTAGACATTGCCATCAATCCCTTTGAGCGGGGTCATCAACAGGCTACCGCCACGCAGGCTCTTGGAGTTACCGATCGACGACACGGTAATGTCGACCACCTGGCCAGGCTTGGCGAAGGCCGGCAGGTCGGCATGCACCGATACCGCCGCCACGTTTTTCAGCTGCACGTTGCCAGACCCAGGCGGCACCTTGATGCCGAACTGCGACAGCATGTTGTTGAAGGTCTGCAGGGTGAACGGTGTTTGCGTCGTCTGGTCACCGGTGCCATTCAAGCCGACCACCAGGCCGTAGCCGATCAACTGGTTGGCACGCACGCCGGAAATGCTGGCGATGTCTTTCAGGCGCTCGGCGTGAGCACCGAACGCGCAGGACAGAAGGAGTGTCGCGGCAATCAACCGCCTAGCGTTGAACATGGTCATCCGTACTCAAAAGGGCCAGAGCGGGCTGATGAAGAAACGGTCCAGCCAACCGGGCTGGCTGGCATCGGCGAAGGAGCCGGTGCCCGAATAGGTGATGCGCGCGTCGGCCACACGGGTGGACGGCACGGTATTGTCGGTGGCGATGTCATCGGCACGTACCAGGCCGGCAATGCGCACCAGCTCTTCGCCGGTGTTCAGGGTCATCCATTTTTCACCACGCACGGCAATGATGCCGTTGGGCAGCACTTCGGCCACGGTAACGGTGATCGAACCGGTGAGCGTGTTGCCCTGAGTGGCCTTGCTGTCGCCCTTGGTGC
Source organism: Pseudomonas soli (assembly GCF_900110655.1). Classification (GTDB taxonomy): domain Bacteria; phylum Pseudomonadota; class Gammaproteobacteria; order Pseudomonadales; family Pseudomonadaceae; genus Aquipseudomonas; species Aquipseudomonas soli. The sequence continues at coordinate 3,940 of NZ_FOEQ01000016.1, read as the reverse complement.
TGCGATCGCCGCTGTAGCCTGCGTCAAGGCTGAGGTCCCCGCTGCCCAGCGGGTTGTTGGTGTTGGGCACGGTACCGAACAGCGAGGTGAGGCCGATATTGGCCTTGCTGTTCTTCTGGATCTGGGAACCTGCGTTCTTGCTCGCCGAGGTACGCTCGTTGAGGGTGATGGTGATGATGTCACCCACCCGGAACGCCTTGCGGTCGGTATACAAGCCTTGTTCGAAACCGGCCTGGTAGATCGAGCCGTTATTGGCCGCTGCCGGCAGCGGGGTGCGCGGCAGAACCGGCGCGTAGTACGGGTCGTTGGGCTTGGGCGTCGGTGCGACGCAACCAGCCAGCAACACCGCCCCCCCCAGGGCGAAAACGGACAACAGACGATACATGACACTTACCTCTAGCAGGCGCTGTAGCAGCGTGCGGTTTATCGGCGGCCCGAAGTGGCTGGGCCGCCAGGACTTACAGTTGCTGAGTGACGAACGACAGCATCTTGTCTGCGGCGGAGATGACCTTGGAGTTCATCTCGTACGCGCGCTGGGTGGTGATCATGTTCACCATCTCCTCGACCGTGCTGACGTTGGAGTTTTCCAGGGTCTGCTGCAACGTGAGACCGAAGCCGTTCAGCCCCGGGGTACCGACCTGTGGCGCACCGCTGGCGGCGGTTTCGAGGAACAGGTTGTTGCCCATGGCCTGCAGGCCGGCCGGGTTGATGAAGTCGGCGGTCTGGATGTTGCCGATGATCTGCGCAGCCGGGTTGCCCTGGGTGGTGATCGACACGGTGCCGTCCTGGCCCACGGTGAAGGTCTGGGCATCCGGCGGCACGACAATGGCAGGCTCCAGCGCGAAACCGTTGGCGGTGACCACCTGGCCGTCGGAGTTCAGGTGGAAGGTGCCGTCACGGGTGTACGACACGGTGCCATCAGGCTGGAGCACCTGGAAGAAGCCGCGGCCATTGATCGCCATGTCCAGCGGGTTCTCGGTGTTCTGCAACCCGCCAGTCTGGAAGTTTTTCTGGGTGCCGACCACGCGCACGCCGGTACCGACCTGCAGGCCCGAAGGCAGCTCGCTGTCCTGGGTGGACTGCGCGCCAGGCTGGCGCTTGATCTGGTACAGCAGGTCCTGGAACTCGGCACGATCACGCTTGAAGCCGGTGGTCGAAACGTTGGCCAGGTTGTTGGAGATGACCGTCAGGTTGGTGTCCTGGGCGGACAGGCCGGTTTTAGCGACCCAAAGAGCCGGAAGCATTTAGTGTTCTCCTCGTGCGCCTGTTTTACGGCACTCGTTCAAATGTGATTAGCCGATTTGCAAAACACGCGCCATGGCTTCGTCGCCTTCCTTGGCCGCGCTCATCATTTTGACGTGCAGTTCGAATTGACGGGACAGCGCCAGCATCGAAGTCATCTCGCCGACGGCATTGACGTTGCTGCCCTCGAGGAAACCCGACACCACACGCACATTCACATCGGCGTCCGCGGGTTGGCCGCTGACGGTGTGGATCAGACCGTCCAGCCCCTTGGTCATGCCCTTGGTGTCCGGATTGACCAGCTTGATGCGATCCACTTCGGCCATTACCCGTGGGTCTTCGCCCATGGCGCGGATGCTGATGGTGCCGTCGTCACCGATCTCGACCTTCTGCTCTGGCGGAATGGCGATAGGGCCGCCGTTGCCGATGACCGCCATGCCATTGCCGGCCCGCAGCACGCCAAGCGCGTCAATGTTCAGGCTGCCGGTACGCACATACGCTTCGCTGCCGTCGGGCGCCTGCACGGCAATGAAACCATCACCGGTGACCGCCACATCCAGTTCACGACCGGTTTCAACCAACGGGCCGGCACTGAAATCGGTGGCCGGGCGTTCGCTCATGGCGAAAGCACGCGCCGGAAAGCTGTCACCAAACACCGGCATCGAGCGCGCCTGCTCCAAGTCGCGCTGGAAACCGTTGGTGGAAACGTTCGCCAGGTTGTTGGCATGGGCCTTCTGCGCCAGTGCGTTCTGGCTGGCACCGGTCATGGCCACGTAAAGCATCTTGTCCACAGTCATCCTCCGCTGCACGGGCGATCGATTGCCGGTCGCCGTGGCTGTGGCAAGCGTCGAGCAAGTTTCGCGCCAACTACCACAGAAACGGCAAAGACCCCGGTTTACGGGGCCTTTGCTGAAACGCCCGGCGCGCGCGAGACAAAATCTCGGCGGCGGGCGGCCGGCAGCGGCAAGGGCTGGCCGCCCTCGACGCTACCTGGCGACACTTGGCTGTCAGGTGATGGTGAAGGTATCTCCGTTGTTGGTCTGGAACGACTCGATGGTGTTCGAGCCGGCGTACCAATTACTGAGCATCACACCAGAATCCAGGTTGCCGGCATTCCAGTCCGCCTTGGAGAAGATATAGGCATTGACGCCATCGTTCTGTACCACGACATCCTGGAATGTCTGGATGTTCTTCAGCACGACCACATCGATACCAGCGGTACCGGTGTCCTGAATCACCACGCCAGCCTTGGAATAGATGGTGTAGATATCACTGCCCTCACCCCCAAAGGCATAACCGGCGCTCATCATGTCAAGGCGGTCGGCACCGGCACCACCATACAGCTCATAGGCGTAGCCATTGCCAACGAGGCGATCATTGCCGTCATCACCGTACGCCTTGCCATTGGCGGTCTGGATCGTGTCGTTGCCAGCGTCCCCATGATAGATGGAGCCTGTATCGTTCAACGCACCCGTGATGGTGTCGTCGCCGTCACCACCATTGATCGTGTCCGCCTGGGCAACCTGGGTATTGGCCGGGCGCGCCAAGGCGCCGAAATCGGTGGAATAGATACCATCCCCGTAGAGAATGTCATTGCCCGCGCCGCCATTGATGACGTCATCACCTTCCGCGCCGTAGAGCGTGTTCGCCCCGGCATCGCCATTGAGCACATCAGCGAACGCGGAGCCCGCCACCCCCTCGATACCGCTTAGTACATCACCCTCGGCATGCCCACCCCCCACAACCCCCGTGGCAAGATCTACCGACACACTAGCATTACTCGAGATGTACCAGGCCGAATCCCGCCCGGCCCCGCCATTGATCACATCCGCCCCAGCGCCGCCGATGAAGTTCTCGCTCGCGGCAGTCCCGATGAACGTGTCATTGAAGGCCGTGCCCTCGAAGCTCTCGATACTGGTGAACAGGTCATTGCCGGTTGCGTTCAGATCGAGCGTGATGCCAGCCCCCTCACCCGCGAACGTCAACAGATCGACGCCGCCAGCGCCATTGAAGTCATTGGCCTGGTCGTTGGCCACGAAGACATCACCCAAGGATGATCCGACGAACTTCTCGATGCCCTCGAAGGTATCGCCTTCGGCGATGCCACCGTGCTGGCCGGTCTTGAGATTCAGGAGGATGCCTGAACTGCTGTCGCCATACGAAACGGTGTCGATACCCGCCCCACCGACGAATCGGTCGGCACCAGCGCCACCAAACAAGGTGTCATTGCCAGCACCACCGACAATCACATTGTTACTGGCATTGCCATAGCCGGTGAAGTTGCCGGTACCGATGAAGGTCAGGTTCTCCACCTCGTTGGTCAGCGTGTAGTTGGCAAGGGTCGTGCGCACCTCGTCGATGCCGCCACCAGCCTGCTCGACCACGCCAGCGGTGCTGTACAGGTAGTAGACGTCGTCACCGGCGCCACCGGCAAAGCTCTTGCTCGAGCCTGTCGCCTGCATGATGAAGGTGTCGTTCTGGCTGCTGCCGATGACACTGTACATGCCCGTGAACTTGTCACCCTCGGCGTCACCACCCTGCCCGCTGCCGCCATTACCCTCTATCGTGATCTTCACCGCCTGCTCGGACAGCGAATAGTCCAACGTGTCGTTCAGACCGCCCTCGAAGGTGTGCGCACGGGCATCGCTGATGAAGGTGTCGGCGTAGTTCGAACCTTGGAACACCTCGATGCTGTCGA
>NZ_FOEQ01000015.1 GCF_900110655.1 Pseudomonas soli | reverse complement strand
GGCGACCTGACCGAGAGCATGTTCAAGCGTCGTGAAGGCATCAAGGACAGCAGCAACCTGTTGCCGGGCCATGGTGGCGTGCTTGATCGCATCGATAGCCTGACTGCGGCGATTCCGATGTTTGCCGTACTGTTGTGGGCGGCTGAGTGGGGTGTGATGTGAGTCGCGTGCAACGCATTACCGTGCTGGGGGCCACCGGCTCCATTGGCTTGAGCACGCTGGACGTCATCGCTCGCCACCCTGACCGTTACCAGGTGTTCGCCTTGAGCGGCTATTCGCGCATCGACGAACTGCTGGCCCTGTGCGAGCGCCATTGCCCGGCCTATGCCGTGGTGCCGAGCGCCGAGGCGGCCGGGCGGCTGCGCGCGGGGCTGGCCAAGGCCGGATGTGCCACCGAGGTGCTGGAAGGTGAGGCCGGGCTGTGCCAGGTCGCCTCTGCATCGGAGGTCGATACCGTGATGGCCGCCATCGTCGGCGCTGCCGGCCTGCGTCCGACCCTGGCCGCGGTCGAGGCGGGCAAGAAGGTGCTGTTGGCCAACAAGGAAGCCCTGGTGATGTCCGGGGCCCTGTTCATGCAGGCGGTGCAGCGCAGCGGCGCGGTGCTGCTGCCGATCGACAGCGAACACAACGCGATATTCCAGTGCATGCCCGGTGACTACGCCCGTGGCCTGGGTGCTGTCGGCGTGCGTCGGATCCTGCTGACTGCCTCTGGCGGCCCGTTCCGCGAAACCCCGGCCGAAGCTTTGCTGGATGTCACGCCGGAACAAGCCTGCGCCCATCCGAACTGGTCCATGGGGCGCAAGATTTCGGTCGACTCGGCGAGCATGTTGAACAAAGGCCTGGAACTGATCGAGGCCTGCTGGCTGTTCGACGCCAAGCCTTCGCAGGTTGAAGTGGTTGTGCATCCGCAGAGCGTCATTCACTCGTTGGTGGACTATGTCGATGGCTCGGTGCTTGCCCAGTTAGGCAACCCGGACATGCGCACGCCGATCTCCAATGCCCTGGCCTGGCCGGAGCGCATCGATTCGGGCGTGGCGCCGCTGGACCTGTTCGCCATCGCCCGTCTGGATTTCCAGGCCCCCGACGAACAGCGCTTCCCATGCCTGCGCCTGGCGCGTCAGGCTGCCGAGGCGGGCAACAGTGCGCCGGCGGTGCTCAATGCCGCCAATGAAGTGGCTGTCGAAGCGTTTCTCCAGCGGCGTATCCGCTTCCCGGAGATCGCGGGTATGATCGAACAGGTGCTCGACCAGGAGCCTGTGGTGGCATTGCCCACGCTCGACGCGGTATTCGCCGCCGACCAGCGTGCCCGGGAGCTGTCCCGGGAATGGTTGCGACGCCACGGCCGCTGAAGCCTGCGGCCGGCTCCGCCGAATGTCATCCGGAGATAGGACATGACTGCGCTCTACATGATTGTCGGCACGCTGATTGCGCTCGGCGTGCTGGTCACCTTCCACGAGTTCGGCCACTTCTGGGTGGCGCGGCGCTGCGGGGTCAAGGTCCTGCGTTTCTCGGTGGGCTTCGGCACGCCGTTGCTGCGCTGGCACGATCGCCAGGGCACCGAGTTCGTTGTCGCCGCGATTCCTTTGGGCGGCTACGTCAAGATGCTCGACGAGCGCGAGGGCGAGGTGCCTGCGGCGCTGATCGAGCAATCGTTCAACCGTAAATCGGTACGCCAGCGCATCGCCATCGTGGCGGCCGGCCCGGTCGCCAACTTCCTACTCGCCATCCTGTTCTTCTGGGTGCTGGCCATGCTCGGCTCGCAGCAGGTGCGCCCGGTCATTGGCGCGGTCGAGGCGGGCAGCCTTGCGGCCAGCGCCGGGCTGGGCGTCGGCCAGGAAATCGTTTCCATCGATGGCAAGCCGACCAACGGCTGGTCGGCGGTCAACCTGCAGTTGGTACGTCGCCTTGGCGAGAGCGGCACGCTGCGAGTGGGCGTGCTCGACGAAGGCGCAACGACCGAGCGCCAGCTCGACATTACTCTGAACAATTGGCTTAAAGGCGCCGATGAGCCTGACCCGATCCAGTCACTGGGGCTGCGCCCGTGGCGACCTGCGATGGTTCCGGTGCTGGCGGAGATCGATCCAAAAGGGCCGGCCGCTGCCGCCGGGCTCAAGACCGGTGACAAGCTCCTGGCACTCGACGGTGTGGCGCTGGGCGACTGGCAGCAGGTGGTCGACGCGGTCCGTGCTCGCCCCGAGCGTACGGTGAGCCTGAGCATCGAGCGCGACGGCGCGACGCTCGAAGTACCGGTCACCCTGGCGCGCAAGGGCGAAGGCCAGGCATCCGGTGGTTACCTCGGCGCCGGGGTCAAGGCCGGCGAATGGCCGGCGAAGATGCTCCGCGAGGTCAGTTACGGCCCGCTGGAGGCGGTGGGCGAGGGCTTGTCCCGCACATGGAACATGAGCGTCCTGACCCTCGAATCGCTGAAGAAAATGCTGTTCGGAGAGCTCTCGGTAAAAAACTTGAGCGGACCGATAACCATTGCTAAAGTGGCGGGCGCTTCAGCCCAGTCGGGCGTTGGGGATTTCCTGAATTTCCTGGCCTACCTGAGCATAAGCCTAGGGGTTCTGAACCTGCTGCCCATCCCCGTACTGGATGGGGGGCATTTGCTGTTCTACCTGATCGAGTGGGCGCGCGGTCGTCCACTCTCGGATCGGGTGCAAGGTTGGGGGGTCCAGATCGGTATCAGTTTGGTCGTTGGGGTGATGTTGCTCGCCCTGATCAACGATCTGGGTCGACTATAAAAGCTTCGCTCAATCGCGAAACCTGCCGCTTTCTTTGCGGCGGGTTGTTTATTGCCAGTTGGAATAAAAGGACTTCATGAAACGTCTGCTGCTAACTGCGGTGCTCTCCGCACTGATGATCGCTGAAGTTCACGCCGAGTCCTTCACCATCTCCGATATTCGTGTCAACGGCCTGCAGCGGGTTTCCGCCGGCAGCGTGTTTGGCGCGTTGCCGCTGAACGTCGGTGACCAGGTCGACGACCGCCGTCTGGTGGACTCCACTCGCTCGCTGTTCAAAACCGGCTTTTTCCAGGACATCCAGCTGAACCGCGACGGCAATGTCCTGATCATCAACGTGGTCGAGCGCCCTTCGGTGTCGAGCATCGAGATCGAAGGCAACAAGGCGATCAGCACCGAAGACCTGATGAAGGGGCTCAAGCAGTCGGGCCTGGCCGAGGGCGAGATTTTCCAGCGCGCGACGCTGGAAGGCGTGCGTAACGAGCTGCAGCGCCAGTATGTGGCCCAGGGCCGCTACTCCGCTGAAGTTGACGCCGAGGTCGTGCCGCAACCGCGCAACCGTGTCGGCCTGAAGATCAAGATCAACGAAGGTACCGTGGCCGCGATCCAGCACATCAACGTGGTGGGCAACACGGTCTTCGACGACGAGACCCTCGGCCAGCTGTTCGAACTCAAGACCACCAACTGGCTGTCGTTCTTCAAGAACGACGACAAGTACGCCCGCGAAAAACTGTCTGGTGACCTGGAGCGCCTGCGTTCCTACTACCTGGACCGCGGCTACATCAACATGGACATCGCCTCCACCCAGGTGTCGATCACTCCGGACAAGAAGCACGTCTACATTACCGTCAACATCAATGAAGGCGAGAAGTACACCGTACGCGACGTCAAGCTGTCCGGTGACCTGAAAGTGCCGGAAGACCAGGTCAAGTCGCTGCTGCTGGTGCAGCCTGGCCAGGTGTTCTCGCGCAAGGTGATGACCACCACGTCCGACCTGATCACCCGTCGCCTGGGTAACGAAGGCTATACCTTCGCCAACGTCAACGGCGTGCCGCAACCGAACGACCAGGATCACACCGTCGACATCATGTTCGTCGTCGATCCGGGCAAGCGTGCCTACGTCAACCGCATCAACTACCGCGGCAACACCAAGACCGAAGACGAAGTGCTGCGCCGCGAAATGCGCCAGATGGAAGGCGGCTGGGCGTCGACCTACCTCATCGACCAATCCAAGACCCGCCTCGAGCGCCTGGGCTTCTTCAAGGAAGTCAACGTCGAGACGCCGCCGGTGCCGGGCACCGATGACCAGGTCGACGTCAACTACAGCGTCGAAGAGCAGGCCTCCGGCTCGATCACCGCCAGCGTCGGTTTCGCCCAGAGCGCGGGCCTGATCCTCGGTGGCTCGATCAGCCAGAACAACTTCCTGGGTACCGGTAACAAGGTCTCCATCGGCCTGACCCGCTCCGAATACCAGACCCGCTACAACTTCGGCTACGTCGATCCCTACTTCACCCCCGATGGTGTGAGCCTGGGCTACAACGCCTTCTACCGCAGCACCGACTACGACGACCTCGACGTCGACGTGGCCAGCTATGCGGTGGACAGTTTGGGTGCCGGTGTCAGCCTCGGCTACCCGATCAGCGAGACCTCGCGCCTGACTTACGGCCTGACCGTGCAGCAGGACAAGTTGAAGACCGGCCGCTACACCGTCGATGAGATCTTCAAGTTCATCCAGGACGAAGGCGACAACTTCCTCAACTTCAAGGCTTCGATCGGCTGGTCCGAGTCGACCCTGAACAAGGGCGTGCTTGCCACCCGTGGTCACTCGCAGAGCCTGACCCTCGAGACCACCGTGCCGGGCAGCGACCTGTCGTTCTACAAGCTCGACTACCGTGGCCAGCTGTTCAAGCCGATCAACAATGACTACACCCTGCGCCTGCACACCGAGCTGGGCTACGGTGACGGCTATGGTTCGACCAATGGTCTGCCGTTCTACGAGAACTACTACGCGGGCGGCTTCAACTCCGTGCGTGGCTTCAAGGACAGCACCCTGGGCCCACGCAGTACGCCGAGCCGTGGCGCGGCCGTGACCGGCAACCAGGGCACCATCGCCGACCCGGACCAGGATCCGCTGCCGTTCGGTGGTAACGTCCTCGTTCAGGGTGGTGTGGAGCTGCTGTTCCCGCTGCCGTTCGTCAAGGACCAGCGTTCGCTGCGCACCTCCGTGTTCTGGGACGTGGGTAACGTGTTCGACACCAACTGCGGTTCCAAGCCGGATTGCACCAAGGTCGGTTTCTCGGACATGGCCAGCTCCGTCGGTCTGGGCGTAACCTGGATCACCGCGCTGGGCCCGCTGAGCTTCAGCCTGGCGATGCCGATCAAGAAACCGGACGACGCCGACACGCAAGTGTTCCAATTCTCTCTGGGCCAGACCTTCTGAGGTCGGCCCTTGCATAACGACAACGGATTATCCAGGAGTGCATCGTGCGTAAGTTGACTCAACTGGCCCTCGTGGCCGCGGCGCTGGTCGCCACCCCGGCTTTCGCCGAAATGAAAGTTGCCGTGCTGAACTATCAGATGGCCCTGCTGGAATCCGATGCGGCCAAGAAGTACGCCGTTGACGCGGAGAAGAAATTCGGCCCGCAACTGACCAAGCTCAAGGGCCTGGAAAGCAGCGCCAAGGGCATCCAGGACCGTCTGATCAAGGGCGGCGACAAGATGCCTCAGCCAGAGCGCGAGCGCCTCGAGCTCGAGTTCAAGCAAAAGGCCCGCGACTTCCAGTTCCAGTCCAAGGAACTCAACGAAGCCAAGGCCGTGGCCGATCGCGACATGCTCAAGCAGCTCAAGCCCAAGCTTGATGGCGCTGTCGAGGAAGTGATCAAGAAGGGCGGCTTCGACCTGGTGCTCGAGCGTGGCGCGGTCATCGATGTCAAGCCTCAGTACGACATCACCCGCCAGGTCATCGAGCGCATGAACCAAGCCCGTTGATATGACCGTGACCATGACACTCGGCCAGCTGGCCGAAGCCCTCGGGGCCGAGCTCAAAGGCCCCGAGGCGCTGGAAATTACCGGGTTGGCCACCTTGCAGGAGGCCGTTTCCGGGCAGCTGAGTTTCCTGGCCAACAAGCAGTACCGCAAGTTCCTGGACGACTCCACGGCCAGCGCGGTACTGCTCAAGGCCGAGGACGCCGAAGGTTTCGCCGGCAACGCCTTGATCGTCGCCGACCCGTACCTGGCTTACGCGCGCATCTCGCACCTGTTCGATCCGAAGCCCAAGGCTGTGGCGGGAATCCATCCCAGCGCCGTGGTTGCCGAGGATGCCCAGGTGGATGCCAGCGCCAGCATTGGTCCGTTTGCGGTGATCGAAAGTGGTGCGCACATTGGCGCCAACGTGACGGTCGGCGCGCACTGTTTCATCGGTGCCCGTTGCCTCATCGGCGAGGGTGGCTGGTTGGCACCCCGTGTCACGCTGTATCACGATGTGACCATTGGCAAGCGTGTGGTCATCCAGTCCGGGGCGGTGATCGGTGGTGAGGGCTTCGGCTTTGCCAACGAAAAGGGCGTCTGGCGCAAGATCGCACAGATTGGCGGCGTCACCCTGGGCGACGATGTCGAGATCGGCGTGAACACCGCGGTGGACCGCGGCGCCCTGTCGGATACGCGCATCGGTGATGGCGTCAAGCTCGATAACCAGATCCAGATCGCCCATAACGTGCAGGTCGGTGACCACACGGCGATGGCGGCCTGCGTCGGTATCTCGGGCAGTACCCGCATCGGCAAGCACTGCATGATTGCCGGTGGTGTTGGGATGGTCGGTCACATCGACGTCTGCGACAATGTTTTCGTCTCCGGCATGACCATGGTGACCCGTTCTATTACCGAACCGGGTGGCTACTCTTCCGGAACGGCCATGCAACCTTTGGCTGAATGGCGCAAGAGCGCCGCTCGCATTCGCCAGCTGGACGAGATGTCCAAGCGTCTCCAGCAGCTGGAAAAGCGTGTCGACACCGTGACCTCAGGTGGCCAGCCGACATCAGAAGGCTGATACCATTTACTGAGCGAGCGTTACCGTCGCTAGCTGGCTCCTCTTTGGATCTGCAAAAGGAGCGTGTGGTCAGCACCTGCGCTCCCTATTCTTATACAGGCTTCCCCCCGAAATGATGGACATCAACGAGATTCGCGAATACCTGCCTCACCGTTACCCGTTCCTGCTGGTGGACCGGGTGACGGACCTGGACTTCGAGGCCCAAAGCATTCGTGCCTACAAGAATGTCAGCATCAACGAGCCGTTCTTCAATGGCCACTTCCCGGCACATCCGATCATGCCGGGCGTGCTGATCATCGAGGCGATGGCCCAGGCGGCCGGAATTCTCGGATTCAAGATGCTCGACGCCAAACCGGCTGACGGCACGCTTTACTACTTTGTCGGCTCCGACAAGCTGCGTTTCCGCCAGCCAGTGCTGCCGGGCGACCAGCTGGTCCTGGAAGCCAAGTTCCTCAGCCGCAAGAGCATGATCTGGAAGTTCGAATGCCGTGCCCTGGTGGACGGCAAGCCAGTTTGCTCGGCCGAGATCACCTGCGCGGAACGCTCCCTATGAGTTCGATTGACCCACGGGCGATCATCGATCCTTCGGCCAGGCTGGCCGAGGGTGTCGAGGTTGGCCCCTGGTCGATCGTAGGCCCCGATGTCGAAATCGGGGAGGGCACCATCATTGGCCCGCACGTCGTGCTCAAAGGGCCGACCCGTATCGGCAAGCACAACCGCATCTACCAGTTCTCCTCGATCGGTGAAGACACCCCTGACCTGAAGTACAAGGGTGAGCCGACGCGCCTGGTAATCGGTGACCACAACGTGATCCGCGAGGGTGTCACCATCCATCGCGGCACCGTGCAGGACCGTTCCGAAACGACGCTGGGCGATCACAACCTGATCATGGCCTATGCCCACATCGGCCATGACAGCGTCATCGGCAACCACTGCATCCTGGTCAACAACACCGCGTTGGCCGGGCACGTGCACGTGGGCGACTGGGCGATCCTGTCGGGCTACACGCTGGTGCACCAGTACTGCCATATCGGCGCTCATGCCTTTTCCGGCATGGGTACCGCGATCGGCAAGGACGTGCCGGCCTACGTGACGGTGTTCGGCAGCCCGGCCGAGGCGCGCAGCATGAACTTCGAAGGCTTGCGCCGTCGCGGTTTCAGCGACGAGGTGCTGCATGCACTGCGTCGCGCCTACAAGATAGTCTATCGCCAGGGCCTGACCGTCGAAGAGGCGCTCAAGGAGCTGGACGAGCTGGTGAGCCAGTTCCCGGAAGTCGACCTGTTCCGTCATTCGATCGCCAACTCCGCCCGCGGCATCACGCGCTGACATGGCCCAACTTTGCGTGGCGCTGGTCGCGGGCGAGGCCAGCGGCGACATCCTCGGTTCCGGCTTGATGCGTGCCATCAAGGCGCGCCACCCCGATGTACGTTTCATCGGCGTCGGTGGGCCCTTGATGGAAGCTGAAGGCATGACTTCCTACTTCCCGATGGAACGCCTGGCCGTCATGGGTCTGGTCGAGGTACTCGGGCGTCTGCGCGAGCTGCTCAAGCGGCGAAAGCTGCTGATCGAGACACTGATCGGTGAAAAGCCCGACGTGTTCATCGGTATCGATGCACCTGATTTCACCCTCAATATCGAACTCAAGCTGCGCCAGGCCGGGATCAAGACAGTGCATTACGTCAGCCCGTCGGTCTGGGCCTGGCGGCAGAAGCGTGTGCTGAAGATCCGCGAGGGGTGCGACCTGATGCTCACCCTGCTGCCGTTCGAGGCTCGCTTCTATGAAGAGCAGGGCGTGCCGGTGCGCTTCGTCGGCCACCCGTTGGCGGATACCATTCCCCTCGAGGCTGACCGTGGCGCGGCGCGTGCCGAGCTGGGCCTGGGCGATGGCCCGGTGATTGCCCTGATGCCCGGCAGCCGTGGCGGCGAAGTGGGGCGCCTGGGCGCCCTGTTCCTCGACGCGGCCCAGCGCCTGCGCGAGCTGGTGCCTGGCGCACGTTTCGTGCTGCCGTGCGCCAATGCCGCGCGTCGCGCCCAGGTCGAGCAGATGCTCGAAGGGCGCGAGTTGCCGCTGACCTTGCTCGACGGCCAGTCGCACAAGGCCCTGGCGGCGTGCGACGCGGTGCTGATTGCCTCGGGTACCGCCACCCTGGAGGCGATGCTGTACAAGCGGCCGATGGTGGTGGCCTATCGCCTGGCGCCGTTGACGTACTGGATTCTCAAGCGCATGGTCAAGAGCCCCTACGTGTCGCTGCCCAACTTGCTCGCCCAACGCCTGTTGGTGCCCGAGCTGCTGCAGGACGCCGCCACCAGCGAGGCCTTGGCGCAAACCCTGGCGCCGCTGGTCAAGGATGGTACGCAGCAGACCGACAGCTTCGACCAGATCCACCGCACCCTGCGCCGCGATGCCTCCAACCAGGCGGCCGACGCGGTGCTTGCCCTGTTGAAGGACCACTGACATGCAGATGGGGCTGGATTTCAACCTGGTCGAGGAACTGGTGGCCGGCGTCGATGAAGTGGGCCGTGGTCCGCTGTGCGGCGCGGTGGTAACCGCAGCGGTGATTCTCGATCCGCGCCGGCCGATCCTCGGCCTGAACGACTCGAAGAAACTCACCGAGGCCAAGCGCGATGCGCTGTTCGACGAGATCTGCGAGAAGGCGCTGAGTTTCTGCATCGCTCGCGCCGAGGTCGAGGAAATCGACCGTCTGAACATCCTCCATGCGACCATGCTGGCCATGCAGCGTGCCGTCGAAGGGTTGCACGTCACGCCGAAGCTGGCACTGATCGATGGCAACCGCTGCCCGAAACTTTCGGTGCCAGCGGCTCCGGTGGTCAAGGGGGATTCGCAGGTGCCGGCGATCGCCGCCGCATCGATTCTGGCCAAGGTCACCCGTGACCGCGAGATGAGCGCGTTCGAGCTGATCTACCCGGGTTATGGGATCGGCGGGCACAAGGGGTATCCGACTCCAGTGCACCTTGAGGCCCTGGCCCGTCTTGGGCCGACGCCCATTCACCGGCGCTCGTTCGCGCCTGTTCGAGCTGCCTGGGAAGCCCGTGAGGGCGCTTCCACCCTGCTGATCTGATCGGCGCCATTCATCGCGGGGCAAGCCTGCTCCCACGCCGAGTTGCGTGGGAGCACGCTTGCCCCGCGATGCATTCTGCAATCAACCGCTGACCTGCAGGCGAGGCAAGCGCAGAGCAATACGCTACAATCCCGCCCTTGTCGTTCAGCACTGCTACAGGATCCTCCATGTCGGTCTCCTTCGTTCACCTTCGCGTGCACTCCGAATTCTCCCTGGTCGACGGCCTGGTGCGGATCAAGCCGCTGGCCAAGGCCCTGGCCGGGATGAACATGCCGGCGGTGGCGATCACCGACCAGAGCAACATGTGCTCGCTGGTGAAGTTCTACAAGACCGCCATGGGCGCCGGCATCAAGCCGATCTGCGGTGCCGACCTGTGGCTGGCCGGGGTCGATCCGGAAGCGCCGTTGTCGCGCATCTGTTTCCTGGCCATGAACCCCAAGGGTTACCGCAATCTCACCGAGCTGATCTCGCGTGGTTGGACCGATGGCCAGCGCAATGGCCTGGTGATCATCCAGCGCGACTGGATCGCCCCGGCCAGCGAAGGGCTGATTGCCCTCTCCGCCGGCAAGGAAGGCGACATCGGCATGGCGTTGATGGCCAATCGTCAGGACGAAGCCCAGGCCCTGCTCGCCGACTGGATGAGCATGTTCCCCGAGCGCTTCTACGTCGAGGTTCAGCGCACCAACCGCGCCGGTGACGAGGAGTACGTGCACGCTGCCGTGGCCTTGGCCGACAAGCTCGGTGCGCCGCTGGTGGCAACCAACGACGTGCGTTTCGTCAAGCAGTCGGACTTCGATGCCCACGAGACCCGCGTGTGCATCGGCGAGGGCTGGACCCTGGACGATCCGCGCCGCCCGCGTGGCTACAGCGACCAGCAGTACCTCAAGTCCGCCGAAGAAATGGCCGAGCTGTTCAGCGACCTGCCGGACGCCATTGCCAACACCGTGGAGATCGCCAAGCGCTGCAACATCACCGTGCAGCTGGGCAAGTACTTCCTCCCCGACTTCCCGACGCCCAACGGCATGGGCATCGACGACTACCTGCGGCATGTTTCCCACGAAGGCCTGGAGGAGCGCCTGGCGGTGCTCTGGCCGAAGGAGACCACGCCCAATTACGAAGAGAAGCGCCAGGTCTACCTGGACCGCCTGAAGTTCGAGCTGGACATCATCATCCAGATGGGCTTCCCCGGTTACTTCCTGATCGTTATGGACTTCATCAAGTGGGCGAAGAACAACGACGTGCCGGTCGGCCCGGGCCGGGGTTCGGGTGCCGGTTCGTTGGTGGCCTACGTGCTGAAGATCACCGACCTCGACCCGTTGGCCTACGACCTGCTGTTCGAGCGCTTCCTCAACCCTGAACGTATTTCCATGCCCGACTTCGACGTCGACTTCTGCATGGACGGCCGCGACCGGGTGATCGACTACGTGGCCGAGGCCTACGGGCGCAACGCGGTGAGCCAGATCATCACTTTCGGCACCATGGCCGCCAAGGCGGTGGTGCGTGATGTGGCGCGGGTGCAGGGCAAGTCCTATGGCCTGGCCGACCGCCTGTCGAAGATGATTCCGTTCGAAGTGGGCATGACCCTGGAGAAGGCCTACGAGCAGGAAGAGATCCTGCGCGACTTCCTCAAGGGCGATGAGGATGCGCGCGAAATCTGGGACATGGCCCTCAAGCTAGAGGGTGTGACCCGGGGTACCGGCAAGCACGCCGGTGGCGTGGTGATTGCACCGACCAAACTCACCGATTTTTCGCCGATTGCCTGCGACGAAGAGGGCGGCGGCCTGGTGACCCAGTTCGACAAGGACGATGTCGAGGCCGCGGGCCTGGTGAAGTTCGACTTCCTTGGTCTGCGGACGCTGACGATCATCAAGTGGGCGATGGAGATCATCAACCGCGAGCAGGCCAAGAAGAACCTGCCTGACGTCAATATCGACTTCATCCCGCTGGACGACCGCAAGACCTACGAGCTGTTGCAGAAGGCCGAGACCACCGCGGTGTTCCAGCTCGAATCACGCGGCATGAAAGAGCTGATCAAGAAGCTCAAGCCCGACTGCCTGGAAGACCTTATCGCATTAGTGGCGCTGTTCCGTCCCGGCCCGCTGCAGTCGGGCATGGTGGACGACTTCATCAACCGCAAGCACGGCCGTGCGGAGCTCGCCTACCCGCATTCCGATTACCAGTACGAGGGCCTCAAGCCGGTACTGGCGCCCACCTACGGCATCATCTTGTACCAGGAACAGGTGATGCAGATCGCCCAGGTGATGGCCGGCTACACCCTCGGTGGCGCCGACATGCTGCGCCGGGCCATGGGTAAGAAAAAACCCGAGGAGATGGCCAAGCAGCGCGGCGGTTTCATCGAAGGCTGCGTTGCCAACAACATCGATGCAGACCTTGCCGGTAACATCTTCGATCTGGTAGAAAAGTTCGCCGGTTACGGCTTCAACAAATCCCACTCCGCCGCCTATGGCCTGGTCTCCTACCAGACAGCATGGTTGAAGACCCACTATCCGGCGCCGTTCATGGCTGCGGTGCTGTCGGCGGATATGCACAACACCGACAAGGTAGTGGTGCTGGTCGAGGAAGTTCGCAGCATGAAGCTGCGTCTCGATGCCCCGGATGTGAACTTCTCCGACTTCAAGTTCACCGTCAACAACGATGGCCGTATCGTTTATGGCCTGGGTGCGATCAAGGGCGTGGGCGAAGGCCCGGTAGAGGCGATCGTCGAGGCGCGCGCGCAGGGCGGCCCGTTCAAGGACCTGTTCGATTTCTGTGAGCGCATCGATCTCAAACGCGTCAACAAACGTACCCTGGATGCGTTGATCCGCAGTGGCGCGCTGGATCGTCTCGGGCCGCACTTCCATGACGAGATCAAGGCCTACCAGGCCAACATCGACATCAATCGCGCGATCCTGCTCTCGGCACTGGGTGAGGCCGTCAAGGCCGCCGAACAGGCGGCTCATACCGCCGACAGTGGCCATGTCGACCTGTTCGGCGGCATGTTCGACGAGGTAGATGTCGACGTCTATGCCAATCATCGCAAGGTGCGCGAACTGACGCTCAAGGAGCGCCTGAAAGGCGAAAAGGACACCCTCGGCCTGTACCTCACCGGGCATCCGATCGATGAGTATGAGACCGAGATCCGCCGTTTCGCCCGTCAGCGCATTGTTGATCTGAAGCCCGCGCGGGATACCCAGACCATCGCCGGGATGATCATTGCCCTGCGCGTGATGAAGAACAAGAAGGGTGACAAGATGGGCTTCGTCACCCTCGACGACCGTTCCGGGCGCATCGAGGCCTCGTTGTTCGCCGATGCCTTCATGGGCGCCCAGGCCCTGCTGCAGACCGACGCCATGGTGGTGGTGGAAGGGGAGGTCAGCAACGACGACTTCTCCGGTGGCCTGCGCCTGCGGGTCAAAACGGTGATGACCATGGAGGATGCGCGTACCAAGCTGGCCGAAAGCCTGCGCCTGAAGGTCGCCCACGACGCGCTCAAGGGTGACCGCCTGAACTGGCTGGGCGAGCTGATCACCCGTCACCGCGGTGGCTGCCCGATCACCCTGGAGTACACCGGCAGCGACGCCAAGGCCATGCTGCAGTTCGGCGACCAGTGGTCCATCGACCCGGCCGATGGCCTGATTCAGGCGCTGCGTGACCAGTTCGGACGTGAGAACGTCTTCCTGCAATACCGTTGAAACGACGAATTTTAATCTCGACCTATATGCGCCTGATCCCTTAAGGTAGGGCGCCAAACGGATCAACCGGCCGGCCGCCTGGCCGTAGACCCAAGACGGAAGCCTATGAACCCGAATTTCCTCGATTTCGAACAGCCGATTGCCGACCTGCAAGCCAAGATCGAAGAGCTGCGCCTGGTGGGTAACGACAACTCGCTGAACATCAGCGATGAAATTGCCCGTCTGCAGGACAAGAGCAGCACCCTGACCGAGAGCATCTTCGGCAACCTGACCAGCTGGCAGATCGCCCGCCTGGCCCGTCACCCACGCCGCCCTTACACCCTCGACTACATCGACCACCTCTTCACCGAGTTCGAAGAGCTGCACGGCGACCGTCACTTCTCCGACGACGCCGCCATCGTTGGT
Source organism: Pseudomonas soli (assembly GCF_900110655.1). Lineage (GTDB taxonomy): Bacteria > Pseudomonadota > Gammaproteobacteria > Pseudomonadales > Pseudomonadaceae > Aquipseudomonas > Aquipseudomonas soli. Next base: position 100,747 of record NZ_FOEQ01000015.1, on the reverse strand, counting down.
GGCACCGCGCGCCTGGACGACAAGCCGGTGATGGTCATCGGCCACCAGAAGGGCCGTGAAGTGCGCGAGAAGGTGCGCCGCAACTTCGGCATGCCGCGCCCTGAAGGTTATCGCAAGGCCTGCCGCCTGATGGAAATGGCCGAGCGCTTCAAGATGCCGATCCTGACCTTCATCGACACCCCGGGCGCCTATCCGGGCATCGACGCCGAAGAGCGCAACCAGAGCGAGGCCATTGCCTGGAACCTGCGCGTCATGGCGCGTCTGAAGACGCCGATCATCGCCACCGTGATCGGTGAGGGTGGTTCCGGCGGCGCACTGGCCATCGGCGTGTGCGACCAGCTGAACATGCTGCAGTATTCCACCTACTCGGTGATCTCGCCGGAAGGCTGCGCCTCGATCCTGTGGAAGACTGCCGACAAGGCCGCCGACGCCGCCGAGGCCATGGGTATCACCGCCGAGCGCCTGAAGAGCCTGAACATCGTCGACAAGGTCATCCAGGAACCGCTGGGCGGCGCCCACCGTGATCCGGCCAAAATGTCGGCGAGCATCCGCGCCGACCTGATCGAACAGCTGGACATGCTCGGCAAGCTCGACAACGACGCGCTGCTCAAGCGGCGTTACGATCGCCTGATGAGCTACGGTCTCTGATGGATTCCAGGGGCCGCTTTGCGGCCCTTTCGCCGGCAAGCCGGCTCCCATGGGGGAATGCATACTTCTGTGGGAGCCGGCTTGCCGGCGAAAGGGGTGTGAAACGCCCCCCGCGATTTCCATCACGGTGAGGTCCAGGTGATCAACCTTACTCGCCAGTTTGCCCCTTGGCTCAACGCCCCCGCCTGGTACGTCGCCTTCTCCGGCGGCCTGGACTCCACCGTCCTCCTGCACCAGCTCGCCGATTACACCCGCAACCATTCAACGCCGCCCCTGCGCGCCATCCATGTCCATCACGGCCTGCAAGCCGCCGCCGATGCCTGGCCCGATCACTGCCGAGCGGTGTGTGCCGCCCTGGGTGTCGAACTCGATGTGGTCCCTGTCCAGGTCGCCCCTGGCGCCAGCCTCGAACAGTCGGCCCGCAACGCCCGCTACGACGCCTTCGAAAAACGGCTGGGCTCAGGCGAAGTGCTGTTCACCGGCCAGCACCGTGACGATCAGGCCGAGACCCTGCTGTTTCGCTTGCTGCGCGGCGCCGGCCTGCGTGGGTTGTCCGCCATGCCGCAACAGCGGCCGCTAGGGCAGGGCAGCCTGGTGCGCCCATTGCTGGGGCTGTCGCGCCAGCAGCTGCAGGCCTACGCCGACATGCACGGGCTGGTATGGATCGACGACCCTTCCAATAGCGATACGGCCTTTGCCCGCAACTTCCTGCGCGGCGAGGTCTTCCCAATCCTGCGCCAGCGCTGGCTACAGGCCGAAGCCAACCTGGCACGCAGTGCCGAACACCTGGGCGAGGCGATGGGCCTGCTGGACGAACTGGCCGCCACCGACCTGGCTCCGGCCTGCGACAATGCGCCGCTGCCCTGGCTCGGTCTTGCCTCCCTCGACCTCGCCGTACTCAAGGCGCTGTCACCGGCGCGCCAGCGCAATGCCCTGCAATACTGGCTCGGCCGCCGCACGCGCCAGCCGGACAGTCGCCACTGGGCCGGCTGGGACGACCTGCGTGACGCGGCAGGCGATGCCTGCCCGATCTGGCGCCTGACCGACGGTCAGTTGCAGCGCAGCCACGGGCGCATCTGGTGGCTGGACGGGCAATGGCTCCAGGCTCCGGCGGGTGAATGGGCGTGGCCGAACCCGTCCAGGCCCCTGGCGTTGCCGGGCAACGGCCAGGTGTGGCTGGAGGGCTGCGTGGACGCCGCCGGCCTGCGCATCGCCTACCGTCAAGGCGGCGAAGTGCTGGAGGTCAGCGGCCGTGGCCGGCGCGACCTCAAGCGTCTGCTCAACGAGCTGCAGGTCCCGCACTTCGTGCGCCCGCGCCTGCCGCTGCTGTACCGCGGCGAGCAATTGCTGGCGGTGGCCAATCTGCCCGGACTCGCTCAGGCCGAAGGCCAACTGCACTGGCAACCGCCGACGAACGTGCAAGGTTTGAGCTGAAGGGTACATTCCGGTAGACTACCCTCCCTTCTTGATACAACTTCTGTGGGTTCCGCGAAAACACAGAGGTTGCCGATTACCAAGCAGTTTTTTGCTGGGCTGATTTCTTAAAATGACGAGCGAGCTCCATGCCGGGGATACCCCTGGTCTGTACAGACGCGGCAGTTTTTCGAGATGCACTGTGATTGACGCAGGTGATCGGGGGCTTCGGCCTTCCTTCGCTTTCTCCGGCGGCGCTGGCCGCCTTAACGCAGACTTCTAGGGTTTTTCATGACGCGCTACATATTCGTCACGGGCGGTGTTGTTTCTTCATTGGGGAAAGGCATTGCCTCGGCTTCCCTGGCGGCCATCCTGGAAGCGCGGGGGCTTAAAGTCACCATGCTCAAGCTGGACCCGTACATCAACGTCGACCCGGGCACCATGAGCCCGTTCCAGCACGGTGAAGTGTTCGTCACCCACGACGGCGCCGAGACCGACCTCGACCTGGGCCACTACGAGCGGTTCATCCGCACCACGATGACCCAGAACAACAACTTCACCACCGGCCGTATCTACGAGCACGTGCTGCGCAAGGAGCGTCGTGGTGATTACCTGGGCGCGACCATCCAGGTCATCCCGCACATCACCGACGAAATCAAGCGCCGCATCATCAAGGGCGCCGGCGATGCCGACGTCGCGCTGGTCGAGATCGGCGGCACCGTGGGTGACATCGAGTCGCAGCCATTCCTCGAGGCCATCCGCCAGCTGCGCGTCGAAGTGGGCTCCAAGCGCGCCATGCTGATGCACCTGACCCTGGTGCCGTACATCGCCACCGCCGGGGAAACCAAGACCAAGCCGACCCAGCACTCGGTCAAGGAACTGCGCTCCATCGGCCTGCAGCCTGACGTGCTGATCTGCCGCTCCGACCACCCGGTCGACGCCTCGTCGCGCCGCAAGATCGCGCTGTTCACCAACGTCGAAGAGCGTGCGGTGATTTCGCTGGAAGACGTCGACACCATCTACAAGATCCCAGGCGTTCTGCATGCCCAGGGCCTGGACGACTTCGTCGTCGAGCGCTTCGGCCTGCAGTGCAACAGCGCCGACCTGTCCGAGTGGGACAAGGTCGTCGACGCCAAGCTCAACCCTGAGCAGGAAGTGACCATCGCCATGGTCGGCAAGTACATGGAGCTGCTGGACGCGTACAAGTCGCTGATCGAAGCGATGAGCCACGCCGGCATCACCAACCGCACCAAGGTCAACCTGCGCTACATCGACTCCGAAGACATCGAGAACCAGGGCACCAGCCTGCTCGAAGGCGCCGATGCCATCCTGGTCCCGGGCGGTTTCGGCCTGCGCGGCGTCGAAGGCAAGATCACCGCGGTGCAGTACGCCCGTGAGAACAAGGTCCCGTACCTGGGCATCTGCCTCGGCATGCAGGTCGCCGTGATCGAATTCGCCCGTAACGTGATGGGCTGGAAAGACGCCAACTCCACCGAGTTCGACCGCAACAGCGGCCACCCGGTTGTTGGCCTGATCACCGAGTGGGCCGATGCCACCGGCGCGGTCGAGACCCGTACCGAAGCGTCCGACCTGGGCGGCACCATGCGCCTGGGCGCTCAGGACTGCCAGCTGGCAGCCGGCTCCAAGGTGCACGACTGCTACGGTAAGGACATCATTACCGAGCGCCATCGTCACCGCTACGAAGTCAACAACGTGCTGCTGCCGCAGTTGGTTGAAGCTGGCCTGCAGGTATCCGGCCGCTCCGAAGATGGCGCGCTGGTCGAGGTGGTCGAGTCGAAGGATCACCCATGGTTTGTCGCCTGCCAGTTCCACCCGGAGTTCACCTCCACCCCGCGTGACGGTCACCCGCTGTTCAGCGGCTTCGTCAAGGCGGCCCTGGCACAGAAGAACAAGGCCTGATCCATGACTCAGAAGATCATTCGCGTCGGTAACATCGAGATCGCCAACGACAAGCCGTTCGTCCTGTTCGGCGGCATGAACGTCCTGGAGTCCCGTGACCTGGCCATGAAGGTCTGCGAGGAGTATGTACGAGTTACCGAGAAGCTCGGCATCCCGTACGTGTTCAAGGCCAGCTTCGACAAGGCCAACCGTTCGTCGGTCAGCTCGTACCGGGGCCCGGGCATGGAAGAGGGCCTGAAGATCTTCGAGGAGATCAAGCAGACCTTCAACGTGCCGGTGATCACCGACGTGCACGAACCTTACCAGTGCGAACCGGTGGCCAAGGTGTGCGACATCATCCAGCTGCCGGCCTTCCTGTCGCGCCAGACCGACCTGGTCGTGGCGATGGCCAAGACCGGCGCTGTGATCAACATCAAGAAGGCGCAGTTCCTGGCGCCCCACGAGATGAAGCACATCCTCGCCAAGTGCGTCGAGGCCGGCAACGACCAGCTGATCCTCTGCGAGCGTGGTTCGAGCTTCGGCTACAACAACCTCGTTGTGGACATGCTCGGCTTCGGCATCATGAAGCAGTTCGAGTACCCGGTGTTCTTCGACGTGACCCACTCGTTGCAGACCCCGGGCGGTCGCGCCGATTCCGCCGGTGGCCGCCGCGCCCAGGTTACTGACCTGGCCAAGGCCGGCATGAGCCAGGGCCTGGCCGGCCTGTTCCTCGAGGCACATCCGGACCCGGACAACGCCAAGTGCGATGGCCCGTGCGCCCTGCGCCTGGACAAGCTGGAACCGTTCCTCAGCCAGCTCAAGCAGCTGGATGACCTGGTGAAAAGTTTTCCGACGGTAGAAACCGCGTAAAGCTCATTTCTCGGGTAAAGTACCGCCCGTTCCACCCCTGACCTTTCGGTCAGGGGCTCCCTTCGCCAGGCCTGCCCGTGCCATGTCGCCTGGTGAACGGCAAGAATTCCCAAAGCTGCGTTGTTTTCGTCAATTCTGGAGTGCTTACAACAATGGCAAAGATCGTCGACATCAAAGGTCGTGAAGTTCTCGATTCCCGTGGCAACCCCACCGTGGAAGCCGATGTACTGCTCGACAACGGCATCATCGGCAGCGCCTGCGCGCCGTCGGGTGCTTCCACTGGCTCGCGCGAAGCGCTGGAGCTGCGTGATGGCGACAAGAGCCGTTACCTGGGCAAAGGCGTGCTGAAGGCTGTCGCCAACATCAACGGCCCGATCCGCGACCTGCTGCTGGGCAAGGACCCATCGGACCAGAAAGCCCTGGACCGCGCGATGATCGAGCTGGACGGCACCGAGAACAAGGCCAAGCTGGGCGCCAACGCCATCCTCGCCGTGTCCCTGGCTGCCGCCAAGGCCGCCGCCCAGGACCAGGACCTGCCGCTGTACGCGCACATCGCCAACCTCAACGGCACCCCGGGCCAGTACTCCATGCCGGTACCGATGATGAACATCATCAACGGCGGCGAGCACGCCGACAACAACGTCGATATCCAGGAGTTCATGGTCCAGCCGGTTGGCGCCAAGACCTTCTCCGACGGCCTGCGCATGGGCACCGAGATCTTCCACCACCTCAAGGCCGTACTGAAGGCCCGTGGCCTGAACACCGCCGTCGGTGACGAAGGTGGCTTCGCGCCGAACCTGGCTTCCAACGAAGACGCCCTGGCCGCCATCGCCGAAGCTGTCGAGAAAGCCGGCTACAAGCTGGGCACCGACGTGACCCTAGCCCTGGACTGCGCCGCTTCCGAGTTCTATGAAGACGGCAAGTACAGCCTGTCCGGCGAAGGCAAGTCGTTCGACGCCGAAGGTTTCGCCGAGTACCTGAAGGGCCTGACCGAGCGTTTCCCGATCATCTCGATCGAAGACGGCCTGGACGAGTCCGACTGGGCTGGCTGGAAGATCCTGACCGACAAGATTGGCGAGAAGGTTCAGCTGGTTGGTGACGACCTGTTCGTGACCAACACCAAGATCCTGAAAGAGGGTATCGAGAAGGGCATCGGTAACTCGATCCTGATCAAGTTCAACCAGATCGGCTCGCTGACCGAAACCCTCGAAGCCATCCAGATGGCCAAGGCCGCTGGCTACACCCCGGTGATCTCGCACCGTTCCGGTGAAACCGAGGATTCGACCATCGCCGACCTGGCCGTGGGTACTGCCGCTGGCCAGATCAAGACCGGCTCGCTGTGCCGCTCCGACCGCGTCAGCAAGTACAACCAACTGCTGCGTATCGAAGAGCAACTGGGCGCCAAAGCCGTGTATCGCGGTCGTGCCGAGTTTCGCGGCTAAGCAAGAGATGGTAAAAAGGCAGCAGCCGGGGCCCGCTGAACGTTCGTACTGATCGTTTGGCTGTCTCAACGGGTTTCTGTCGACGAAGCCTGGCCTCGGCCAGGCTTCGTGCTATCGGAAGCTCGCTGCGGCGGCCTTTTTTACCCTGGATATCTTCATGCGCAGTCCCTATTGGTTGTTCCTCGTCCTGCTCCTGCTGCTCGGCGGCCTGCAATATCGCCTTTGGGTAGGTAATGGCAGCCTCGCGCAAGTGACCGAACTCAAGCAACAGATCGCCGACCAGCATGCGGAAAACGAGCGCCTGCTGGAGCGCAATCGTGTGCTCGATGCCGAGGTCCTGGAGTTGAAGAAAGGTATGGAGACCGTGGAAGAACGGGCTCGTCATGAACTGGGGATGGTCAAGGAGGGTGAAACCCTCTACCAGCTGCCACAGAAATGACAAACGAACTGCCGGCCTTCTGGGCCGTGATTCCCGCCGCGGGCATTGGTGCCCGCATGGCTGCCGACCGGCCCAAGCAATACCTGCAACTGGGCGGGCAGACCATTCTCGAGCATAGCCTCGACTGTTTCCTCGACCATCCCATGCTCAAGGGGGTGGTGGTCAGTATTGCCGAACACGACCCTTACTGGCCCGGCCTGCGCTGTGCCAGCGATCCGCGTATCCAGCGTGCCCCAGGTGGTGACGAGCGCGCTGACTCGGTGCTCAATGCGCTATTGCTGCTGCACGCCCAGGGCGCGTCGGATGACGACTGGGTGCTGGTGCACGATGCCGCGCGGCCGAATCTGGCGCGCAGCGATCTGGACAAGTTGCTGTCAGCCCTGGCTGAAGATCCCGTCGGTGGATTGCTCGCCGTACCCGCTCGGGACACGCTCAAGCGTGCCGACGGCGAGGGCAGGGTGGCGGCGACGGTCGACCGCAGCACCGTCTGGCAAGCCTACACCCCGCAGATGTTCCGCCTCGGCATGTTGCATCGGGCGCTGGCCGAGTGCCTGGTGTCCGATGTAGCAGTCACCGATGAGTCGTCCGCCATCGAGTGGGCCGGGTATGCGCCGCGCCTGGTCGAAGGGCGCAGCGACAATATAAAGGTGACCCGGCCAGAGGACCTGGAGTGGCTGCGCCAGCGATGGGCTGGGCGTTGCTGAAATAGGCGCTCCCACGCTGTTTAGAGAGTCCTATACTCCGGCAACTGCGCCAATCCTTCCTTGAGATAGTCCACCAACCGCCGCACCTTTGGTGACAGATGCCGCTGCTGCGGATACAACGCCCACACCGCTGTATTCGGCGGTTGGTGCCCCTCCAGCAGTGATACCAGCGCCCCGCTGTGCAAGTGTTCGAGCACGTAGTAGTCCGGCAACTGGCACAAGCCCATCCCCTGCAGCGCCGCATCCAGCACCGCCTGGCCGCTGTTGCAGCGCCAGTTGCCCTGCACCCGCTGGCTGATCTCGCGACCCTCCTGTTGCAGCGCCCACAGGTCGGAGCTGCCGACCAGGCAATTGTGCCGCGCCAACTCCGACACGCTGTGCGGCCGCCCATAGCGCTCCAGGTACGCCGGTGATGCGCACAGGAACATGCGCCGCGGCGCCAGGCGCGTGGCCACCAGCCGGGAATCCTGCAGGCGGCCCAGGCGGATTGCCAGGTCCATGCCTTCGTGCAACAGGTCTAAGGTGCGGTTGCTCAGTTCCACTTCCACCCGTAGCTGCGGATACAGCGCCATGAACCGCGTCACCAACGGCACGATGAAACGCTCGCCATAGGCCACCGCGCAGGTCATGCGTAGCAGGCCCTTGGGTTCGCTGGCCAGGTCGCCCATGGCGCGCAGCGCTTCCTCGCGGCCATCCTGCAGGCGCTGGCAGTGCTGGAGGAATGTCTGGCCGGCTTCGCTGAGGGTCACTCGCCGCGTGCTGCGGTACAACAGGCGAGTCTGTAGGCGCTCCTCCAGGCGGGCGATCTGCCGGCTGATGTGCGAAGACGACACTCCGAGGCGTTCGGCGGCGGCGGTGAACTGGCCCATTTCTGCCACCGCGACGAATTCGTCGATGCCTTCCCAGCGACTGCTCATGGATTATCCCTGCATGGCAATAATGTTTTGTGAATGCCTGGATTATTCACAAAAAGTCAGTGAATTACACTGACAGCCTGCAATCGACATCTTCTCTGGAGACCCTTGATGATCAAGTCCCGTGCCGCCGTCGCCTTCGAGGCCAAGAAACCCCTGGAAATCGTCGAAGTCGACGTAGCCATGCCCAAGGCCGGTGAAGTGCTGCTGCGCGTCGTCGCCTCCGGTGTCTGCCACACTGACGCCTACACCCTGTCCGGCGCCGACCCGGAAGGCATCTTCCCTTCGATCCTTGGCCATGAGGGCGGGGCGATCGTCGAGGCGATTGGCGAGGGCGTGACCTCGGTGGCGGTGGGCGACCATGTCATCCCGCTGTATACCCCGGAATGTGGCCAGTGCAAGTTCTGCCGCTCGGGCAAGACCAACCTGTGCCAGGCCATCCGCGCCACCCAGGGCAAGGGCCTGATGCCCGACGGCACCACCCGTTTCAGCTACAAGGGCCAGCAGCTGTTCCACTACATGGGCACCTCGACCTTTTCCGAGTACACCGTGCTGCCGGAAATTTCCGTGGCCAAGATCCAGAAAGAGGCTCCGCTGGAGAAGGTCTGCCTGCTCGGCTGCGGCGTGACTACCGGTATTGGCGCGGTGCTCAATACCGCCAAGGTCAAGCCGGGTGACACCGTTGCCATCTTCGGCCTCGGCGGCATCGGTCTGTCGGCAGTGATCGGCGCGGTCAAGGCCAAGGCTTCGCGCATCATCGCCATCGACATCAACCCGGCCAAGTTCGAGATCGCCCGCCAGCTGGGCGCCACCGACTGCATCAACCCGAAAGACTACGATCGCCCGATCCAGGAAGTGATCGTCGACCTCACCGACGGTGGCGTGGACTTCTCCTTCGAGTGCATCGGCAATGTGCAACTGATGCGCGCGGCGCTGGAATGCTGCCACAAGGGCTGGGGCGAGTCGGTGATCATCGGCGTGGCCGGTGCCGGCCAGGAAATCGCCACCCGTCCGTTCCAGCTGGTCACCGGTCGCGTCTGGCGCGGTTCGGCCTTCGGCGGTGTGCGTGGCCGCAGCGAGCTGCCGAGCTACGTGGAAATGTCCGAGAAAGGCGAGATCCCGCTGGACACCTTCATTACCCATACCATGGGCCTGGAGGACATCAACAAAGCTTTCGACCTGATGCACGAAGGCAAGAGCATCCGCAGCGTGATCCACTTCTGAGGCCCTCGCCATGACGCTGGAAAACATCTCTTGCCAGAAAAGCTACGGCGGCTGGCACAAGCGTTACCGGCACAGTTCCAAGGTGCTTGGCTGCGACATGGTGTTCGCGGTGTACCTGCCGCCCCAGGCCGAGCAGGGCGAAAAGCTGCCTGTTCTGTACTGGCTCAGCGGCCTGACCTGCACCGACGAGAACTTCATGCAGAAGGCCGGCGCCCAGCGCCTGGCCGCGGAGCTTGGGCTGATCATCGTTGCTCCGGACACCAGCCCGCGTGGCGAGCAGGTGCCGGGCGATCCGGATGGTGCCTGGGACTTCGGCCTCGGCGCGGGGTTCTACCTCAATGCCATCCAGCAGCCCTGGGCCCGCAACTACCAGATGCACGACTATGTGGTGCACGAGTTGCCGGCATTGATCGAGGAACATTTCCCGGCGTCCGACCTGCGCAGTATCAGTGGCCACTCGATGGGCGGGCATGGCGCGCTGGTCTGCGCCTTGCGCAACCCGGGGCGCTACCGCTCGGTGTCGGCGTTCTCACCGATCAGCAATCCAATGGATTGCCCGTGGGGCGAGAAGGCCTTCAGCCGCTACCTGGGCGAAGACCGGGCACAGTGGCGCGAGTGGGATGCCAGTGTGCTGCTGGCCGAGGCGGACGAGTGCCCGCCGTTGCTGGTGGACCAGGGGGATCGCGATGACTTCCTTGAAAAGCAGCTCAAGCCAGAGGCGCTGGAGCAGGCGGCGCGCAAGGGCGGCCATGGGCTGACCCTGCGCCTGCAGCCAGGCTACGACCATAGCTACTACTTCATCGCCAGCTTCATCGATGAACACCTGCGCCATCATGCGGTGGCACTGGGCAGGGTCTGAGCCGCAGGGCCGTGAAGCAGCCCCATTACCGCAAAAGCAGGTAGAATCACGCCCTGACTCAATCAGGGCGTTTTCTATGCGTATTGGCCACGGCTACGATGTCCATCGTTTCTGCGACGGTGATTTCATTACCTTGGGCGGGGTGCGTATCCCCCACAAGTTCGGCCTGCTGGCCCACTCCGACGGCGACGTGCTGTTGCACGCCCTGAGCGATGCCTTGCTGGGCGCCGCGGCGCTGGGCGACATCGGCAAGCATTTCCCCGACACCGACCCGCAGTTCAAGGGCGCCGACAGCCGGGTGCTGCTGCGCCACGTGGTCGCTGTCGTGCGCGACAAGGGCTGGAAGGTCGGCAACATCGACGCCACCATCGTCGCCCAGGCACCGAAGATGGCCCCGCACATCGAGACCATGCGCCAGCAGATCGCCGCAGACCTGCAGGTCGAGCTCGACCAGGTCAACGTCAAGGCCACTACTGAAGAAAAGCTGGGCTTCACCGGTCGCGAGGAGGGCATCGCCGTGCATGCGGTCGCCCTGCTGCTATCAGCATGACCGAACTGGAACTGCTGGGCCCTCGGGCCTCGGGCGATGTCTTGGGCACCGCGGTGCTCAAGGCGGTGGCTGAAGACTTCCAGGTTGATGAAGTCCTGGATATCCCGCTGTCCGGCCACGGCGAACACCTGTGGCTGTGGGTCGAGAAGCGCGACCTCAACACCGAGGAGGCGGCTCGCCGCCTGGCCCGCGCCGCCGGCGTGCCGGTGCGCGCCATCAGCTATGCCGGCCTCAAGGACCGCCAGGCCCTGACCCGCCAGTGGTTCAGCCTGCATCTGCCGGGCAAGGCCGACCCAGACCTGTCCCGTGCCGAGGACGACACCCTGCGCGTGCTCAAGCAGGTGCGCCACCAGCGCAAGCTGCAGCGTGGTGCGCATTCGGCCAATGGCTTCACCTTGCGCCTGACCGCGCTGCAGGCCGACCACCAGGCCCTCGATGCCCGCCTGGAGCAGCTCAAGCAGCAGGGCGTGCCCAACTACTTCGGTAGCCAGCGCTTCGGCCATGGCGGTGGCAATGTACACGACGCCCAGGACTGGGCCGCTCGCCAGGCGCTGCCCGAGCAGCGCAACTTGCGTTCGCGGCTGCTGTCGGCCGGGCGCAGCTACCTGTTCAACCAGGTGCTTGCCGCCCGTGTCGCCGACGGCAGCTGGCAGCGCGCCCAGGTCGGCGACCTGCTGGCCTTCACCGACAAGCGCAGCTTCTTCGTGGCCGGCGAGGCCGAGTGCAACGACCCGCGCCTGGCCATTCTCGACCTGCACCCGACCGGCCCGCTGTGGGGCGCCGGTGCGGCACCGAGCCAGGGCGCGACCCTGGATCTTGAGTCCACGGTGGCCGGACGACATCCGGCGCTGTGCGATTGGCTGGCGCGAGCGGGCATGGATCACGAACGGCGCATCCTGCGGCTCCCTATTGGGCGGCTGACGTGGCATTATCCCGAGCCTGATATCCTGCAACTGGAATTCGTCCTTCCGGCCGGATGCTTCGCCACCGTGGTGGTGCGCGAACTCGTCGATCTGGTGCCGGCAGGGCAGACGGACAGCCCATGCGTATTCTGATTTCGAATGACGACGGTGTTACCGCACCCGGCCTCGCCGCGCTGCATGAAGCGTTGGTGGACCATGCCGAGTGCGTGGTGATTGCCCCGGATCAAGACAAGAGCGGTGCCGGCAGTTCGCTGACACTGGACCGGCCGCTGCACCCGCAGACCTTGGCCAACGGCTTCATCAGCCTCAACGGCACGCCCACCGACTGCGTGCACCTGGGGCTCAACGGCCTGCTGCCGGAAACCCCCGACATGGTGGTGTCCGGCATCAACCTGGGCGCCAACCTGGGGGATGACGTGCTCTATTCGGGCACGGTGGCTGCGGCGTTGGAGGGGCGCTTCCTCGGCGGCACCTCGCTGGCCTTCTCGCTGCTGTCGCGCCTGCCCGACAACCTGCCGACCGCCGCCTACATTGCCCGGCGCCTGGTCGAGGCGCAGTCGCGCCTGGCGTTGCCGCCGCGCACCGTGCTCAACGTCAACATCCCCAACCTGCCGCTGGAGCATATCCGTGGCATCCAGCTCACCCGCCTGGGGCACCGCGCGCGGGCCGCAGCGCCGACCAAGGTGGTCAATCCGCGGGGCAAGGAAGGCTACTGGATCGCCGTGGCCGGCGATGCCGAAGACGGCGGCCCGGGCACCGACTTCCATGCCGTGATGCAGGGCTACGTATCGATAACGCCACTGCAGCTGGACCGCACCTTCAACGATGCCTTCGAGCGCCTCGACGGTTGGCTGGAGGGCCTGCTCTGATGCGCGAACAGGACGATCTGCAGCGCCGCGGCATCGGCATGACCTCCCAGCGTACTCGGGAGCGGCTGATCCAGCGGCTCTATGAGGAAGGCGTGTCGAACGCCAAGGTGCTCGAAGCCATTCGTCGTACCCCGCGCCACCTGTTCGTCGATGAAGCCCTAGCCCATCGCGCCTATGAAGACACGGCGCTGCCGATCGGCCACAACCAGACGATTTCCCAGCCGTTCATGGTCGCGCACATGAGCGAGCTGTTGCTCGAGGCGGGCCCCTTGGACAAGGTGCTGGAGATCGGCACCGGTTCAGGCTACCAGACCGCGATCCTCGCCCAACTGGTCGAGCGGGTGTTCTCGGTGGAGCGCATCAAGGTGCTGCAGGACCGGGCCAAGGAGCGTCTGGTCGAACTCAACCTGCGCAATGTGGTGTTCCGCTGGGGCGACGGCTGCGAAGGGTGGCCGGCGCTGGCGCCGTACAACGGCATCATCGTCACCGCAGTCGCGCCTGAAGTGCCGCAGGCACTGCTCGATCAGTTGGCGCCGGGTGGGCGCATGGTGATCCCGGTCGGGGCGGCGGGGGAGACCCAGCAACTGATGCTGATCGTGCGCGAAGAGCATGGCTTCTCGCGCCGGGTACTTGGGGCCGTGCGCTTCGTGCCGTTGCTCAATGGCCCACTGGCCTGAACGGGGCCACGGAATATTTGCGCCGACGACGAATTCTTGCGTCTGGGCCCTGTCTATCTGGCGTGGCGCTTTTCGGACACCGAGCAGGCCAACAGCGAGTCACCCCAAGCAGGATGGCTCGGTTATAATTGAAACAATATTGCATTTTGTATCGTCATTTTTGACAGCATGAGGGGAGCGCGGGTGGGTCACACAGGCATGCGGCAGCGCAAGGATCGGTCGGTATTGAAGCTTCTGGTGATCGCGCTGGCCATGGGGACCCTGCTGGCTGGCTGTTCCAGCACCAGCTCGAACGGCGCCCGCGTGGTCGACCGCAACAACGCCGCGCCCAAGCGCCCGACCGTTACCTCTGGCCAGTACATCGTCAAACCCGGCGACACGCTGTTCTCCATCGCCTTCCGCTACGGTTGGGACTACAAGGAGCTGGCGGCGCGCAACAATATTCCCGCCCCCTACACCATCCGCCCGGGCCAGCCGATCCGTTTCAGCAGCGGCGCGGGGGGCAGCACGACGGTCGTCGGCAGCACTTCGTCGTCGAGCCGGACCACCGTGATCCGCCGGCCGGTCGCCACCACGGCACCGGCGACCAGCAATGGCAAAAGTGCCACAACTGCCCCTTCCACCACCTCGCAAACGGTTGCCCAGGTGCCCGCCGCAGAGCGCGCCGTCGGCGGTTGGACGTGGCCGGCGAACGGCGTGCTGATTGGAAAATTCGCTTCAAACGGTAGTTTGAATAAAGGCATTGATATCGCCGGTGATTTGGGACAGCCTGTTTTTGCTGCGTCTGATGGAGCGGTGGTCTACGCCGGCAGTGGCTTGAGGGGCTATGGCGAGCTCATCATCATCAAACACAGCGATACCTACGTCAGTGCCTACGGTCATAACCGCAGGCTTTTGGTTCGGGAGGGGCAGCAGGTCAAGGCAGGGCAGACGATCGCAGAAATGGGGTCCACGGGCACTGATCGGGTGAAGCTGCATTTCGAGATTCGCCGCCAGGGCAAACCCGTCGATCCACTCCAGTTCCTGCCACGCCGTTGATCATTGTCCCAGCCTGTTCCTTGGATGTAGAGGGGACAGGCTCCAGCGCTGCCATGGAAGGGTGACGCTCGAGTCTGAGTTCGAACTCAGCAAAGGACTATAACAATGGCTCTCAGTAAAGAAGTGCCGGAGTTTGACATCGACGATGACCTGCTTCTGATGGAGACGGGCATCGTTTTGGAAACGGATGTGGTGTCAGACGAACCTGCTGTACCTTCGGTTCGGACCAAGTCGAAACAGGGCGCATCGCTCAAGCAGCACAAGTACATCGACTACAGTCGGGCACTTGATGCGACCCAACTGTATCTCAACGAAATCGGCTTCTCGCCCCTGCTTTCGCCAGAGGAAGAAGTGCATTTCGCGCGTCTGTCGCAAAAAGGCGACCCGGCCGGCCGCAAGCGCATGATCGAAAGCAACCTGCGCCTGGTGGTCAAGATCGCCCGCCGTTACGTCAATCGCGGCCTGTCGTTGCTCGACCTGATCGAGGAAGGCAACCTGGGGCTGATTCGTGCGGTAGAGAAGTTCGACCCCGAGCGCGGCTTCCGCTTCTCGACCTACGCGACCTGGTGGATCCGCCAGACCATCGAGCGGGCGATCATGAACCAGACCCGCACCATTCGCCTGCCCATCCACGTGGTAAAGGAGCTCAACGTCTACCTGCGCGCTGCCCGCGAGTTGACGCAGAAACTCGACCACGAGCCGTCGCCGGAAGAAATCGCCAGCCTGCTCGAGAAACCGGTGGCCGAGGTCAAGCGCATGCTTGGCCTGAACGAGCGGGTGTCTTCGGTGGATGTCTCGTTGGGGCCGGACTCCGACAAGACACTGCTCGACACACTGACCGATGATCGTCCAACCGACCCATGCGAACTGCTGCAGGATGATGATCTGTCGCAGAGCATAGACCAGTGGCTGGGTGAGTTGACCGACAAGCAACGTGAGGTGGTGGTACGACGCTTCGGCCTGCGTGGGCATGAAAGCAGTACCTTGGAGGATGTCGGGTTGGAGATCGGCCTGACCCGCGAGCGGGTACGGCAGATTCAAGTCGAAGGCCTGAAGCGCCTGCGTGAGATCCTTGAGAAGAATGGCCTGTCTAGCGAGTCGCTGTTCCAGTAGCCGGTGACAGGTGCCAGGTAAACGCCCCGACCCGTTCGGGGCGTTTTCGTTAGCGGCTTGCAAGAGTGGTTGCAACGAAAAGCCCCGCCATCAAGGCGGGGCTTTTCATTCAACGCAACGTGCAACCGTTACTGGATCTGGCTGACCGAGCGTGGTGCCACCGGCTGGTTGTCGTTGGAGATGGTTACTTCCACACGACGGTTTTGCGCGCGGCCGGAGTTGCTGCTGTTGTCAGCAACCGGATACTCCTTGCCGTAACCCTGGGCAACGATGCGCGCAGGATCCACACCGGCACGCACCAGGGCCATGCGCACTGCGGAGGCGCGACGTTCGGACAGGGTCTGGTTGTAGTTGGCAGAACCAACGCTGTCGGTGTAGCCCTCGACGATCACCTTGCGTTCAGGGTTCTCCTGAAGGAACTGCGCCAGCTTGGTGACGTTCGGGTAGGCGCTGCTCTTGAGCTCCGCCTTGTTGAAGTCGAACAGCACGTCGCCGAAGGTCACCAGGGTGCCACGGTCGGTCTGCTTGGCGTTGAGGCTGTCCTGCAGTTTCTTGATCTGCGCATCGCGGGCGTCGAGCTTGGCCTGGGCGCGTTGTGCCGCGGCGTTTTTCAGTTCACCCTCTGCGGTGCGCAGGGCAATGGTCTGCTTGGCCACTTCAACGCGTTGATTGGTGAGGTAGGCGAGCTGGTCGACCTTCTTCTCATCCTCGCGATCCATGTAGGCCTTGTCGGCCTTGTTCAGCCAGTCCTGAGCGTCCTTGGTCTCGAGCGCGGCCACTTTGCTCGACTGCGGATCGCTCTGCAGGGCGGAGAAATTGGTGCGGGCCGACTCGAGGTTGGCGTTCGGGTCGTGGGAGCAGGCGGCGAGGCCGACGCTGAGGGCCAGCAGGGCGGGAATCATGACGTAATTGCGCATAGTGTTCATCCTTTGATCTTTAACGAAGGCAGTGGAAGCTGAGCAGGCTTATTCAGCGCTGCGCAGGCCTTCCTCACGTACGTCCTGGACACCCTGGCGAGCATCCTGCACGGCCTTCTGGGCCTTGGCTGCCTGGGCTTTGCGCTCGGCAAGGCGAGCGTCCCATTCGGCTTGCTCGGCCAGCAGCTTGGCCTCGTCATACTTCTTGTCGTGCATGGCGATTTCGGCTTTCTTGAACTTGTCCTGGGCAGCCTTCATCTCCACTGCTGCGAACTCGGTGCCACCGGCACTGACCGCCGAGTTGACCGCCGATTGGGTCACGGCGTATTGCTCGGTAGGCGGCTTGCCCGCGCAGCCGGCCAGCACCAGGCTGCTGCCCAGGGCCAGCGCGGCCAGCTTGAGCCCGCGCAGATGAGTGGAGGAAGGTTGTGCGATGCGGGTCTTCATGGTGGTCAACTCCATTGGGTCACTCCTGTTAAACGACGATGCCACGCCGTGACAATCGCTGTTCCCCTGTTGCCAGTGTCGGGCGCAAAGGCCCGTGTTTACAGGGTTTTGCCGTGATGGCTATTGGCTGTGACCGGAGTGTTTTTTGAATAGTTCAGAAAAATTTGCACGCTAAAGGTATTTTTTTCTGACTAATCAGTCAGCGGTTTTCGCCTGGAACTTCCGCTGTAAATGACGGTATGCCGGGCAGTGCCCGGCACCCGAAGTGGCTCAGTGCGAGGGGTCTTTATGCACACGGCCAAGGGCTTGCAGATGGCGCCTGGAGAGAGCCAGAAAGCGCGGAGTAGGGCCGATGTCCTCGTACAGCGGGTCACCTTCCTCGTCGGTGGCAATCACTTGCTGGCCCTTGACGTAGGGGAAGCTGGCCTCCAGCTCTTCCAGTGCCGCCGCCACCAACTCGCCCAAGAGCTCCTCGGGGCTACGCTTGGGATACATGTCGATCAGCGCGGCCAGACGCGCTTCTGCTTCCATGTCCAGGTGCAGGACATGGCCGGTGGGGCTCAGGCGGCCGGCGGCGTTTTGTTCCCAGTGCTGGGCGAGTTGGCGAATTTTCATGATGACCTCTGTCAAAGCCTGGAGTGGCATTGCTTCGAATGATCTGTGTTCACTTTAGTTGCTTTGGCAGCATGCGCCTTGCCAGGAATGGTCGCGAGTGGGCACTCTTGGGCGCATGCGGTTTCCTGGAGTGGAGAAGGCTGATGAGTGATATCGATCTGCGCTTGCGCGAGGATGTGCACCTTTTAGGAGAACTGCTTGGCGAGACTATCCGCCAGCAGCATGGCGAGGCATTCCTGCAGAAGATCGAGGATATCCGCCACAGCGCCAAGGCCGACCGCCGTGGAGCGGGCGAGCAACTGAGCTCGACCCTGGGCGACCTGGCCGAGCAAGACCTGCTGCCGGTGGCGCGGGCGTTCAACCAGTTCCTCAACCTGGCCAACATCGCCGAGCAGTACCAGCTGATCCGCCGCCGTGACGCTGGCCAACCCGAACCGTTCGAGGCGCGGGTGCTCCCCGAGTTGCTGGCGCGCCTGAAGGCCGCTGGCCATGGCAACGATGAGCTGGCCAGGCAACTGGGCAAGTTGAACATCGAACTGGTGCTCACCGCGCACCCCACCGAGGTGGCGCGCCGCACCTTGATCCAGAAGTACGACGCCATTGCCGCGCAGCTGGCCGCGCAGGATCACCGCGATCTGATCCCGGCCGAGCGCCAGCAGGTGCGCGAACGCCTGCGCCGGCTGATCGCCGAATCCTGGCACACCGAGGAAATCCGCAGGACCCGGCCCACACCGGTGGACGAGGCCAAGTGGGGCTTCGCCGTGATCGAGCACTCATTGTGGCAGGCTGTGCCCAGCCACCTGCGCAAGGTCGATGCGGCTCTGTTCGAGGCGACTGGCCTGCACCTGCCGCTGGAGGCGGCGCCGATTCGCTTCGCCTCGTGGATGGGCGGTGATCGTGACGGCAATCCCAATGTCACGGCGGCGGTAACCCGCGAAGTGCTCTTGCTGGCGCGCTGGATGGCCGCCGACCTGTTCCTGCGCGATATCGACTACCTGGCCGCCGAGCTGTCCATGCAGCAGGCCAGCGCCGCGCTCAAGGAAAAGGTCGGGGACAGCGCCGAACCATACCGGGCGCTGCTCAAGCAGTTGCGCGACCGCCTGCGTGCCACCCGCGCCTGGGCCCACGCCTCGTTGGCCGCGACGCAGCCGGCCAGCGCGGCGGTGCTGGTGGACAATCGCGACCTCATCGCGCCGCTGGAGCTGTGCTACCAGTCGCTGCATGAGTGTGGCATGGGCGTGATCGCCGACGGCCCGTTGCTCGACTGCCTGCGCCGGGCGGTGACTTTCGGTCTGTTCCTGGTGCGCCTGGACGTACGTCAGGACGCTGCCCGCCATCGCGACGCGCTGTCGGAAATCACCGACTACCTCGGCCTGGGCCGCTACGCCGAGTGGGACGAAGAGCGACGCATCACCTTCCTCCAGACCGAACTGAAGAACCGCCGCCCCCTGCTGCCGGCGCATTTCCAGCCCCAGACCGATACCGCCGAAGTACTCGCCACCTGCCGCGAAATCGCTGCGGCCCCGGCGGCGTCGCTGGGGTCGTACGTGATTTCCATGGCCGGCGCGGCGTCCGATGTACTGGCGGTGCAGCTGTTGCTCAAGGAGGCCGGGCTGACCCGGCCGATGCGCGTGGTACCCCTGTTCGAGACCCTGGCCGACCTTGACAACGCAGGCCCGGTCATGGAGCGCCTGCTCGGGCTCCCCGGCTATCGTGCCGGCCTGCACGGCCCGCAGGAGGTGATGATCGGCTATTCCGACTCGGCCAAGGATGCCGGCACCACGGCGGCGGCATGGGCCCAGTACCGCGCCCAGGAAAACCTGGTACGTATCTGCCGTGAGCACCAGGTAGAGTTGCTGCTGTTCCATGGTCGCGGTGGCACGGTCGGGCGTGGCGGCGGCCCAGCCCACGCGGCGATCCTGTCGCAGCCGCCGGGGTCGGTGGGTGGCCGTTTCCGCACCACCGAACAGGGCGAGATGATCCGCTTCAAGTTCGGTCTGCCGGGCATCGCCGAACAGAACCTCAATCTCTACCTGGCCGCGGTGCTGGAGGCGACCCTGTTGCCACCGCCGCCGCCTGAGCCGGCCTGGCGCGTACTGATGGACCAGCTGGCCGCCGACGGGGTCAAGGCCTACCGGGCCGTGGTGCGCGAAAATCCGGACTTCGTCGAGTACTTCCGTCAGTCCACCCCCGAGCAGGAGCTTGGCCGCCTGCCGCTGGGCAGTCGCCCGGCCAAGCGCCGCGCCGGCGGCATCGAAAGCCTGAGGGCGATCCCTTGGATCTTCGGCTGGACCCAGACACGGCTGATGCTGCCGGCCTGGCTCGGCTGGGAGACCGCGCTGAGCAATGCCCTGGCACGCGGGCAGGGGGCGCTGCTGGCGCAGATGCGCGAACAATGGCCGTTCTTCCGTACCCGCATCGACATGCTGGAGATGGTCCTGGCCAAGGCCGATGCGCAGATCGCCGAGGCCTACGACGAACGTCTGGTGCAACCCGAACTGCTGCCGTTGGGCGCGCACCTGCGCGACCTATTGTCGCAGTCGTGCCAGGTGGTACTGGGTCTGACCGGGCAGTCGGTGCTACTGGCGCACAGCCCGGAAACCTTGGAATTCATCCGCCTGCGCAACACCTACCTGGACCCGCTGCACCGCCTGCAGGCCGAGTTGCTGGCACGCTCGCGCAGCCGCGAAGCCGCTCTGGACAGCCCGTTGGAGCAGGCCTTGCTGGTGACCGTGGCCGGGATCGCGGCTGGGTTGCGCAACACCGGTTGAGTTCAGCCCAGTCCGGGCGTGGTGAGGGCCGCGCTGGATCGTGATCGGTCCTCGCGCGGCCGGTTGCGCCTGGCGCAACCTGTCCTCTGGCAGGCTACAAGTGGCGCGTTCCTGCCACTTTGGGACGCTTGTCGGGGGGGCGGGTGCTGTGTATCTTGAGCAGCCTTTTGACCGATTTTGCGGTCTCGACCGATTTTTCCGGAATTGGCCTTGTGCGCCGAATCCGTTGATTTGCATAAAAAATATGAGGAGCACAAGATGCGCGTAATTCTGCTGGGAGCTCCCGGGGCCGGTAAAGGTACTCAGGCAAAGTTCATCACCGAGAAGTTCGGTATTCCCCAGATCTCCACCGGTGACATGCTGCGTGCCGCCGTCAAGGCCGGTACCCCACTGGGCCTGGAGCTGAAAAAGGTCATGGATGCCGGCCAGCTGGTCTCCGACGAGCTGATCATCAGCCTGGTCAAGGAGCGCATCGCGCAGGCTGACTGCGCCAACGGCTGCCTGTTCGACGGCTTCCCGCGCACCATCCCGCAGGCTGAAGCCATGGTCGCCGCTGGCGTCGACATCGACGCAGTGGTCGAAATCGCCGTGGACGACGAAGAAATCGTCGGCCGCATGGCTGGCCGCCGCGTGCACCTGGCATCCGGCCGCACCTACCACATCCAGTACAATCCGCCGAAGGTGGAAGGCAAGGACGACGTCACCGGCGAAGACCTGATCCAGCGCGATGACGACAAGGAAGAAACCGTGCGTCACCGCCTGTCGGTCTACCACAGCCAGACCAAGCCGCTGGTGGACTTCTACCAGAAGCTGTCGGCCGCCAACGCCGGCAAACCGAAGTACAGCCACATCGAGGGCGTCGGTTCGGTCGAATCGATCACTGCCAAGGTGCTGGCAGCCCTGAGCTGATCCATCACCGTGTGTCACGACGGCCCGCTTGCGGGCCGTTGTCGTTTATACTGCCGCTCTTTTCCCTGTTGCCTGGATACCTTGCTCGATGACCACCTTGCTGGCCCTGGATACCGCTACCGAAGCCTGTTCCGTCGCCCTGCTGCATGACGGCAAGGTGACCAGCCATTACGAGGTGATCCCGCGCATGCACGCGCAGAAGCTGCTTCCGATGATCAAGCAGTTGCTGGCCGAATCGGGCGTGGCGCTGAGCGCGCTGGATGCCATCGCCTTCGGCCGTGGCCCGGGCGCCTTCACCGGCGTGCGTATCGCCATCGGCGTGGTCCAGGGCCTGGCTTTCGCCTTGGAGCGCCCAGTGCTGCCGACATCCAACCTGGCGGCCTTGGCTCAGGGCGCCTTGCGTGAGCGTGGCGTGCAGCAGGTGGCCGCGGCCATCGATGCGCGCATGGACGAGGTGTACTGGGGTTGCTACCGCGCCGAACAGGGCGAGATGCGTCTGGTCGGCCACGAGGCGGTACTGCCACCGGAGGGTGTGGCCCTGCCACAAGGCGCGGGCGAGGCATGGTTCGGTGCCGGTACCGGCTGGGGCTACGCCGAGCGCCTGGCCGTGCAGGTATCTGCCATCGATGCGGGTGCGTTGCCCAGCGCCCTGGATATCCTCTCCCTGGCCGGCTTCGCCTGGGCACGGGGCGAGGCGGTGGTCGCCGAGCAGGCGCAACCGGTCTACTTGCGCGATAATGTGGCTACGCCCAAGGCGCGTTGAAGGCATTTCGTCGGCTATCGCCGTTCACGATAAAACCTTTTGCGCGAACTGTGGTCCAGTTATCAGTTCGGGCATTAGCGAAGGATTCCTGATGCTGCTAAATTGCCATCATTGATCCTGAGTGCCTTTGTCATGCGTATCGACGGCTTCTCCTCACAGAGCTACCCCATCAAGCGTGCGCCACGCAAGGCGCCGGCGCGTGACGAAGCCATCGATGAAGCCGATGCCGAGATCATCGAGGACATCGACGCGCAGATCAGCCGCGCCAGCCGTCGCGGCGAGAACCTGCCGGCCCGCCAGCAGGACCTGATCTTCCCCCGCGGCCGCAACCGCCGTACCTCCACCGCCCTGGCCAGCTACCTGACCACCGCCGGCTTCACCGACTGGGAGATGGAAGTGCTGGGGCTGGACCTGTACATTTGATGGATGACGCCATCATCTCTGCCTTATTTCCTCGGTTGCCCGTCCTGGGCTGAAAACGCCTGGCGCGATTACCTCTATCCCGCCGACGCCCGTAGCGGCGAGTTCCTCGGGCTCTACAGCCAGGTATTCAACGCCGTTGAAGGCAATACCACCTTCTATGCCCGTCCCGCGCCGGCGACCGTCGAGCGTTGGGCGCAGATCATGCCGTCGGGGTTTCGCTTCACCGCCAAGTTTCCCGGCGATGTGAGCCATGCCGGCGACCTGCGTGAACAACTCGATGCGGCCGTCGACTTCACTCGGCTGATGGCTCCCCTGGGTGAGCGCGTGGCGCCGTATTGGCTGCAGTTGCCGGCAATGTTCGGCCCGTCGCGGCTGGGCGAGCTGGCGCATTTCCTTGATGAGATCGGTGTGGCGGTAGCGGTTGAGGTGCGCAACGACGCCTTCTTCGCCCGGGGCGAGGAGGAGCGTCAGCTCAATCGCCTGCTGCATGAACGTGGAGTCGAGCGTATCTGCCTGGATCCGCGTGCGTTGTTCAGTTGCACCTCGCGCGAGCCCGCGGTGCTCCATGCCCAGGCTAAGAAGCCCAAGGTGCCGCCGCGGCCAGCGGCCTTCAGCCAGTCTCCGCAGGTGCGCTTCATCGGCCATCCGCAGCTCGAGGCCAACGAGACCTTCCTCACCCCATGGATCGACAAGGTCGCTGCATGGATTGAAGAGGGCCGCAGCCCCTACGTGTTCCTGCATACCTCCGACAATCGCCTGGCGGCGGCGCTGGCCCAGCGTTTTCACCAGCGGCTGATGGCTCGCCTGCCGGGCCTTGCAGCGCTGCCTGAATTGCCCCGCGCCCCTGAGGTCGAACAACTGGGGTTACTTTGATCTGACTGCCGGGAGGTTGAACCATGGATGTGCAAACCCTGCGAGCCGAAGCTTTCAAGGCGCTCCACGAGCGAGATGGCGCGTTCGTCATCCCCAACCCGTGGGACGCCGGCTCCGCCAGGCTGTTGGCCAGCCTGGGATACGAAGCGCTGGCCACGACCAGCGCGGGGCTGGCGTTCAGCCTGGGGCGGCCGGATGCCGAGGGCGCGCTGACGCTCGAGGAAACCCTGGGCAACGCCCAGGCGATCGTCGATGCCACGCCATTGCCGGTGGCGGCGGACCTGGAAAACGGCTTCGGCGAATTGCCCGAAGACTGCGCACAGAGCATTCTGCGCGCCGCCGAGGTGGGGTTGGTGGGCGGTTCGATCGAAGATGCCAGCGGTCGCGCCGAAGTGCCGATCTACGACTTCGACCTGTCCGTGGCGCGTGTACGCGCCGCCGTGCAGGCTGCCCGCGGCCTGCCGTTCCCCTTCACCCTTTGCGCGCGCGCCGAGAACCTGCTGCACGGGCGTCTCGACCTGGATGACACCATTCGCAGGCTGCAAGCCTATGCCGAGGCCGGCGCCGATGTGCTGTATGCCCCGGGGCTGCGCAGCGTCGATGAGATCCGTGCGGTGGTGCAGGCCGTGGCGCCAAGGCCGGTGAACGTGCTGATGGGCATGGCGGGCGTACCCTTGAGCGTGAACCAGTTGCAAGACCTGGGCGTCAAGCGCATCAGTGTCGGCTCATCGCTGGCGCGTGCCGCCCTGGGCGCTTTGCAGCGGGCCGCGCTGGAGATCCATGAGCAGGGCACTTTCAGTTATGGCGAGCAGGCTTTGCCATTCGCTCAGCTCAATGACCTTTTCCGTCGCTGAGGCTGCATGGGCAAAACGTTGACCGTACTGGCCAGCCTGCTGCTGGCCGTGCTTGTTGCCTGGTGGCTCGGTTTGCGCCCGGCGGATGCCTGGAACCCATGGGCGGTGCTGGATGTGCGGCAGCCGCCGAACCTGCTGACACCCTACAAGCTGTCGCGCCTGCGCGCCGACCCCGAGCTGTGCCGCCAGGCCTTGCAGACTTCATCATTGCGCTATCGGCCGCAAAGCGACAGCCCGGCGGCGGCCAACTGCCCGTTGCGCAACGTCTGGCGCATCGAAGGCGGGCAGGCGCGGCTCAGCAGCAGCTTCCTCGCCAGCTGCCCGCTGGCCGTGGCCTATGCGCTGTTCGAAGTGCATGGGTTGCAACCGGCTGCGCAGCGGGTGTTCGGCCAGCCAGTGACCCAGGTCGATCACCTGGGCAGCTTTGCCTGCCGCAACGTCTACCACCGCAAGCAAGGTCGGCTCAGCCAGCATGCCAGCGCCAATGCCCTGGATATCAGTGGTTTTCGCCTGCAGGACGGCCAGCGCATCGTGCTGGCGCGGGACTGGCAGGGAGATGGGCGCAAGGCGGACTTCCTGCGCCAGGTGCAGGAGGCGGCGTGCGCAAGTTTCAGCACGGTGCTGGGGCCGGAGTACAACGCCGCCCATCACAATCACTTCCATGCGGACATGGGTTTCTGGCAGATCTGCCGCTGAGGTTCAGGCGTGCAGGCGCACGTTGTTCAGCACAACCGGGCGCGCCCAGTGGATATCGAATTCCAGGTCGTTCTGCTGTTTGGCCAGCGTGCTGTCGTCGAAGGGCTCGGGCGCAGGGTCGAGCAGGCCGGTCTCGAACTCGGCGATGGGCAGGAACAGCGGGCGTGGCGTTGGGCCAGGGCCGGGCTCGGCGATGGGGTGGCCCTGGCTCATGACCACTGGACGCACCCAGCTGTTGTCGATGTCGAGCTGGCGTTGCTGCTCGATCAACTCGACGGTGTCGAAGGGCTCGGGGGCAGGTGGCAGCAGTTTGGCCTCGAGTTCCGCCTTGGGCAGGAACAGCGGCTCGGGTGGTGCCACCTCGGTGTCGTGAACCGGCAGGGCGCGCTGGGCATCGATCAGGGCCAGGGCGCGGGCGCCGCCGATCGGTTCGCCGCTCTCCTGGTCGCACTGCATCAGCGCCTGGCTGAAACCGTCGACTTCGCCTTTTTGTTGCTCTGCCATGGCGCGGGCAAAGAAATCCTGCCACAGGTGGCTGACGCCACCCAGTGCCTGGGTATTCTGTCGACCGTAGTTGCCGACGGGCGACAAGTAGGTCAAGCCAATGGGAAGAGTGTCTGTCATGGCAGTCGCGGGCGTTGTGCTCTGGCAGAATAGCGGGATATTGCCTGTATCGGCTCTGGCCGGGGTTACATTAATTTTTTTCGAGTGCGCGAATCGATGTTAGAGCAACAACAGGCGGCGGGTATCAGGGTCGAGGCGTTGGCCGCGCAATTCCAGGCGCAGGCCGAAGCATGGGCGCAGCGACTGGGCTTGCCGCTGGTTGACGAGGCGGCGGAGTTTGCCGTGCAGTTGGGCGCCGAGGGCCTGCAGATCCAGCAACTGGGGCCGCAGGCGCCCGGGCCTGTGCGGGTGGATTTCGTCGAGGGGCAGGCGGCGCATCGACGGCTGTACGGCGGTGGCAACGGGCAGATGATCGCCAAGGCGGTCGGTATCGCCCAAGGCGTGCGGCCGCGGGTGCTCGATGCCACGGCGGGGCTGGGCAAGGACGCGTTCGTGCTGGCCAGCCTGGGCTGCGAGATGACCCTGATCGAGCGCCAGCCATTGATTGCCGCGCTGCTGGAGGACGGTTTGGCGCGGGCGCGGGGGGATGCCGAAATCGGCCCGATCGTCGCGCGCATGCAACTGCTGACAGGCAATGCCATCGAGCGCATGCGTGCGTGGGAGAGGGAGGCGCCGCAGGTGATCTACCTCGATCCGATGTTCCCGCATCGCGACAAGAGCGCGCTGGTGAAGAAGGAGATGCGGGTGTTCAGGCCGCTGGTCGGCGATGACCTCGATGCACCTGCCCTGCTCGAGGCCGCCCTGGCGCTGGCCACCCACCGGGTGGTGGTCAAGCGGCCGCGCAAGGCGCCGATCATCGAGGGAGGCAAGCCGAGTCACAGTCTCGAGGGGAAATCGAGCCGGTACGATATCTATCCCAAGAAGGCGCTGAAGGGGTGAATGTCGGTCGTTGACTCAATCTGTGGGTTGTGGCGACCCCTGCGCCCGGCGATACCGCCCGGCGGGTCTGCCGCGGTGGCGCAGACTCGGTTATACTCGCGGGCTTTTCACCGAATTCGCACGAGAGCTGCCCGCCCATGGAAATCCAACCGATCCTGAACACCATCAAGGACCTCACCGAGCGTTCCCAGTCTATTCGGGGGTATCTTTGACTACGATCACAAACATGATCGTCTGGTCGAAGTAAACCGCGAGCTGGAAGACGCCGCAGTCTGGAACAAGCCCGAGTATGCCCAGGCCTTGGGCCGTGAGCGCGCGATGCTGGCACAGGTGGTCGAGACCCTCGATAAACTGGCCAACGGTCTGTCCGACTGCAAGGACCTGCTCGACATGGCTGTCGAAGAGGGCGATGAAGGCGCTGTCGGCGATGTCGAGACCGAGCTGCAAGGGCTCGAGGAATCCCTCGCCCAGCTCGAGTTCCGTCGCATGTTCAGCGGCGAGATGGACATGAACAACGCCTATCTGGATATCCAGGCCGGCTCCGGCGGCACCGAGGCCCAGGACTGGGCCAACATTCTGCTGCGCATGTACCTGCGCTGGGCCGACAAGCGCGGCTTCGACGCCACCATCATCGAACTGTCCGAAGGTGAAGTCGCCGGCATCAAGGGCGCCACCGTGCACATCAAGGGCGAGTACGCCTTCGGCTGGCTGCGCACCGAGATCGGCGTGCACCGCCTGGTGCGCAAGAGCCCGTTCGACTCCGGCGCCCGTCGCCACACCTCGTTCTCGGCGGTGTTCGTCTCGCCCGAGATCGACGACAAGGTCGAGATCGAGATCAACCCGTCCGACCTGCGCATCGACACCTACCGCTCCTCCGGCGCCGGTGGCCAGCACGTCAACACCACCGACTCGGCGGTGCGTATCACCCACGTGCCGACCAACACCGTGGTGGCTTGCCAGAACGAACGTTCCCAGCACGCCAACAAGGACACCGCCATGAAAATGCTGCGGGCCAAGTTGTACGAGCTGGAGATGCAGAAGCGCAATGCCGCCTCGCAGGCGCTGGAAGACAGCAAGTCGGACATCGGCTGGGGTCACCAGATCCGTTCCTACGTGCTCGACGACTCGCGCATCAAGGACCTGCGTACCGGCGTCGAGCGCAGCGACTGCCAGAAGGTCCTGGACGGCGACCTCGACCAGTACCTGGAAGCGAGCCTCAAGCAGGGGCTGTAAGCATCACCGCCGTGGCGGGCCCGTGGGAGCGGGCTTGCCCCGCGATCCCTCACCCGCGAGGGCAACGAACACCTGATGGAAAGAATGACGACATGAGCGACCTCAAGACCGAAGCGCAAGACCTGCAACAGGAAGAAAACACCCTGATCGCGCTGCGCAAGGAAAAACTTGCCGCCGAGCGCGCCAAGGGCAACGCCTTCCCCAACGACTTCCGTCGCGACAGCTACTGCAACGACCTGCAGAAACAGTACGCGGACAAGACCAAGGAAGAGCTGGAAGCCGCCGCCATTCCGGTCAAGGTTGCTGGTCGCATCATGCTCAACCGTGGCTCGTTCATGGTCATCCAGGACATGACCGGCCGCATCCAGGTCTACGTCAACCGCAAGACCCTGCCGGAAGAGACCCTGGCCGCGGTCAAGACCTGGGACCTGGGCGACATCATCAGCGCCGAAGGTACCCTGGCCCGTTCCGGCAAGGGCGACCTGTACGTCGAAATGACCAACGTGCGCCTGCTGACCAAGTCGCTGCGCCCGCTGCCGGACAAGCACCACGGCCTGACCGACACCGAGCAGCGCTACCGCCAGCGCTACGTCGATCTGATGGTCAACGAGGAAACCCGCCACACCTTCCGTGTGCGTTCGCAGGTGATCTCGCACATCCGCAAGTTCCTCATCGAGCGCGACTTCCTCGAAGTGGAAACCCCGATGCTGCAGACCATCCCCGGCGGCGCCGCGGCCAAGCCGTTCGAAACCCACCACAACGCGCTGGACATGGCCATGTTCCTGCGCATCGCCCCGGAGCTGTACCTCAAGCGCCTGGTGGTCGGTGGTTTCGAGAAAGTGTTCGAGATCAACCGCAACTTCCGTAACGAAGGCGTTTCGACTCGTCACAACCCAGAATTCACCATGCTCGAGTTCTACCAGGCCTACGCCGACTACCGCGACAACATGGACCTCACCGAGGAACTGTTCCGCGAGCTGGCGCAGCTGGTGCTGGGCAGCACCGACGTGCCGTACGGCGACAAGGTGTTCCACTTCGGCGAGCCGTTCGTGCGCCTGTCGGTGTTCGACTCGATCCTCAAGTACAACCCGGAACTCACCGCCGCCGACCTGCAGGACGTCGACCGTGCCCGCGAGATCGCCAAGAAGGCTGGCGCCAAGGTGCTCGGCCACGAGGGCTTGGGCAAGCTGCAGGTGATGATTTTCGAAGAGCTGGTCGAGCACAAGCTGGAGCAGCCGCACTTCATCACCGAGTACCCGTTCGAAGTCTCGCCGCTGGCCCGTCGCAACGACGACAACCCGGCCGTGACCGACCGCTTCGAGCTGTTCATCGGTGGCCGCGAGATCGCCAACGCCTACTCCGAGCTCAACGATGCCGAAGACCAGGCCGAGCGCTTCCTGGCCCAGGTGGCCGAAAAGGACGCCGGTGACGACGAAGCCATGCACTACGACGCCGATTTCGTCCGCGCACTGGAGTACGGCATGCCGCCGACCGCCGGTGAAGGCATCGGCATCGACCGCCTGGTGATGCTGCTGACCAACTCGCCGTCGATCCGCGACGTGATCCTGTTCCCGCACATGCGTCCACAGGCCTGAGTGATCTGAACAAGCCGCCTTTCGAGGCGGCTTTTTCTTGCCTGAAACTTTATGTTGTTTCTACGGGCCTCGCGATGAGGCCGGTACAGGCAACCCACTGTTCGTGAGGTAAACCCGAGTGACCCCCGCCATGCCCCACCAGGGCGCCGCCGGCATCGCCACCGCCGTCGCCGAAAGCGTGCAGTACCAAGGCCGCAAGACCGCCCGACAGGGCAGCGAGCAACGCCGCCAGCAGATCCTCGACGCCGCCATGCGCATCGTCGTGCGCGATGGCGTGCGCGGTGTGCGCCACCGCGCCGTGGCCGCCGAGGCCGGCGTGCCGCTGTCGGCCACCACCTACTACTTCAAGGATATACAGGACCTGCTGGCCGACACCTTCGCCCAGTACGTCGAGCGCAGCGCGGCCTACATGGCCAAGCTCTGGACCAACACCGAAGGCGTGCTGCGCCAGTTGCTGGCCCAGGGCGACGGCAGCCACGAGGCACGGGCGCACCTGGCCGATGAAGTGGCGCGCATGCTGGCCGACTACGTGCTGCGCCAACTGAACAACCGCCGCGACTTCCTCATGGCCGAACAGGCCTTCCGCCAGGAGGCGCTGCTGTGCCCGCGCCTGGCCGAGCTGGTGCAGGCTCACGAGCAGATCCTGCTGCATGGCGCGCGCCAGATACTGCAGGTGGTCGGCTCGCGCCAGCCGGAACAGGATGCCCAGATGTTGACGGCGATTATCGAGCAGATGGAATATCAGGGCCTGCTCAAGGATGCGAATGCGCAGGCCGATGAGCAGATGCTCGCTATCCTTGTCCGATACCTGCAGATGGTGCTGGCCTCGGCCTGAGTGGCGAACGATTTTTCAAGGAGAACCTGATGAAAGCCTGGCGTGTGGTGTTGTTGACCTTATCATTCCTCCTGCTGGGCGGTTGTCTGGTGACCTTCGACGAACCGCTGCCGGCCAACCAGCCAGCGCCTAAGGCCCTACTCGGGCAGTGGAGCAGCAAGGACGCCTGGGGCCAGCCGCTCAAGCTGAGTATCAGCCGTGCCGGTGGCAACACCTACAAGGCAGTGGCCCGTGCCCAGGGCAAGGCGCCCGAGGAATACGTCTTCACCGTGGCCCGGCACGGCAACCGCTGGTACCTGTCGGCGGGCGTGCCCAAGCGGCTGGGTGGCAACTTCCTGATCGGCGGCTTCGAGGTAATCGACGGCAAGCAACTGGTGGTCTACAACCTCGATGTCGAGCAGGTCCAGCAGGCCGTGGACGAGAAGGAGCTGAGCGGACGCAGCACCCAGGTGCCCGAGGACAATGGCCCCGGCGTGGTGATCGACAGCCCGACGGAGCGTGTGCTGGCCTACCTGGACGACCCGGCCAACTCCGACCTGTTCGTCGAAGTGGCACGCTTCCAGCGTTCCGCCAAATAGCACTGAGCATACCGGCCTCCTCGCGGGGCAAGCCTACTTCCACGCAACGTTGCGACAGGCTTCAACAAGGAGTCCCCGGTGGACGAATACCAGCAAACCATCCGCAGCCTGTCCGATCGCATTGTCGCCACGCAGACCCCGATCCGCGTGCTTGACGCAGTGAAATGGGACGACGGCATCCGCCAGGGCTTCCTCAAGGCCAAGGGCAAGGAGCCGCCTGCGGTGGATCGCGCCTATTACCAGAACCGGCCGTTGTCGTTCGATTCCAGCGCGGTGAAGGCCGAGTTCCAGAGCATCGAGCGCGACATCACCCGGCAGCTGGGCCAGTTCAACCCGGTCGGCCAGATCATGCGGCGCATGTGCAAGGAGTACCGCATGGTGGTGCGTATGCTCGAGGCGCGAGGCACGGAGGATTTCGGCCTGATCTCCCAGGAGCTCTATGGCGCCGCCTCCGATGCCTTCCACGCCGGTGACCCGACCCTGGCCGACCTGGGCCTGATGCTCTCGGACTACCTGAACAACATCGACGGCCGCGGCGACCTGAAGGACGAGCCGAAGAATCTCACCGCCAAGGAAGCGGTGGAGATTCTCCAGCGGCGTTTGAACAAGGTGTTCGGTGAAGCCGAGGAAACAATCCGCGTGTTCGAGTCTGACGGTATCGTCGCCGACGCGGCGGCCGGTGCCGACTACATCAAGGTGCGCGCCGACGCCATGTTCAACAGCCGCGACGTGCGGGCCCTGGAGGTACACGAAGGGTTGGTGCATGTCGGCACCACCCTCAATGGCCTGAACCAGCCGATCTGCACCTTCCTGGCCAAGGGGCCGCCCTCGTCGACGGTGACCCAGGAGGGCCTGGCGATCCTCATGGAAGTGATCGCCTTCGCTTCCTACCCCAGCCGCCTGCGCAAGCTCACCAACCGCACCCGGGCCATCCACATGGTCGAGGAGGGCGCGGACTTCCTGCAGGTCTTCGAGTTCTTCCGTGGCCAGGGCTTCGAGATGGGCCAGAGCTACAGCAACGCCAGCCGCGTCTTCCGTGGCTCGGTGCCCAACGGCCTGCCATTCACCAAGGACTTGTCCTACCTCAAGGGCTTCATCATGGTTTACAACTACATTCAGTTGGCCGTGAAGAAGGGCAAGCTCGAACAGATCCCGTTGTTGTTCTGCGGCAAGACCACCCTGGAAGACATGCGCACCCTGCGCCAACTGGTCGAAGAGGGGTTGGTGGAGCCGCCCAAATACCTGCCGGAACAGTTCCGCGACCTCAACGCGCTGTCGGCGTGGATGTGCTTCTCCAACTTCCTCAACCACCTGAGCCTGGACCGTATTGAAGCCGACTACGCGAACATTCTCTGACGCCTGCCGTCACCTCGCCTTCGGCCTCGGTTTGCTGCTGCTGGGGGGCTGCAGCAGCCTGCTGTTCTACCCCGAGCCGGGCCAGCCGTTCACTCCGGCACAGGCGCATTTGCAGTATCAGGACGTGAGCCTCGCCGCCGCCGACGGCACGCGCCTGCACGCCTGGTGGATCCCGGTGCCGCAGGGGGTCGAGGTCAAGGGCACCGTGCTGCACCTGCATGGCAACGGCGGTAACCTGGCCTGGCATCTAGGTGGCAGCTACTGGCTCCCGAAAGAGGGCTACCAGGTGTTGATGCTTGACTATCGCGGGTATGGGTTGTCCCAGGGCAAACCGACGTTGCCCGAGGTGTATGGCGACATCGGCGCGGCCCTGGACTGGCTGCACGCCGCTCCCCAGGTGCAAGACAAGCCGCTGGTGCTGCTGGGCCAGAGCCTCGGCGGGGCGATGGCCATTCACTATCTGGCACAGCATCCCGAGCAGCGTCGGCGTTTCAGCGCCTTGGTATTCGACGGTGTGCCGGCCAGCTACCGGGCCGTGGGGCGTTATGCCCTGAGTACCTCGTGGATGACCTGGCCGCTGCAGGTGCCGCTGTCGTGGCTGGTGCCCGATGGCGACAGCGCGATCCACTCGATCGAGCGTCTGGACAGCCCGCCGAAGCTGTTCTTCCACAGCATCGACGACAACCTGGTGCCGCTGGACAACGGCCTGCGCCTCTACCGACATGCACCACCGCCGCGGGTGCTGCAACTGACTCGTGGCGATCATGTGCAGACCTTCGCCGACCCGACCTGGCGCCAGGTGATGCTGCGCTTCCTGGACGATCCCACGCACTTCAACGGCCTGCGTCGGCTGGCCGAAGTACCCAACTATCCTGACGAGAAGAACAAGCAATGAGTGAAGAACGCAACGCCATCCCACTGATCCTGACCGGTGTCGGCAGCATCATCGTGACGGTGGGAGCCCTCTGGTACTACGGTTACCTGCATTTCGCCAAGCCGGAGGACGCCCTGTTGCTGCAGGACTTCACCATGCTCAAGACCATTCCCGGCGAGGACTACAAGCTCTCGCTGACCCCGGCGCCGCAGGTGGCGCAATGTATCGACGGCGTGCTGGTGCTGTTCGATACCGAGCAGAAAGGGCTGACCGGCGTACTGGTGGACAACCGCAAGCGCGCGGTGCGTTGCGCCGGGCAGGAGACGCCGCAGCAGGAGCTGCAGTGACAGGCACCCCAGGCAAGGGGCTCGTCCGCTGCCACCGGCCCGGCCGGCGTCATTCGTCGTCGGCAGTGCCGTCGGCCCGCCAGTAGGCGGCAGCCTTGAGGGCGTCTTCCTGCACGCCCTTTTCCAGCAGCAGCGCCTTGGCCTGCCGGGTCAGTGCCTTCTCCAGCGCCACCCAGCCATACAGCCGGCCTTGAGGCAGCGCCAGGTGCTTGACCCGCTCCAGCAGGTCTTCTGCATGCCGGCGCACCCAGATCACCTCCACTTGCGCCTTGCTGGCCAGTGCCTGGCGCTCTTGCTCGTCCTCGATCTGGATCACCGCGAGTACCTGGCGCCCCGCCGGCAATTCTTCAAGGCGCCGGGCGATGGCCGGGATTGCGGTTTCGTCACCGATCAGCAGGTAGCTGTCGAAGATGTCCGGCACCACCATCGAGGCGCGTGGGCCGGCGATGTCCAGGGTCTGGCCGGGCGCCGCCTGGGCGGCCCAGGTGGAGGCGGGGCCGTCGCCATGCAGGACGAAGTCGATATCCAGTTCAAGGTTCTCCAGGTCGATACGCCGTGGCGTGTACTCGCGCATGGTTGGTCGGGCGCCGCCGTCGCGGCCGAGGTTGCGGGCGTCGATGGCCTGCTGTTCTTCGGGCGTGCAGGCGAACAGCAGCTTGATGTGGTCGTCGCTGCCGACGCTGGCGAAGCCCACCAGCTCCGCGCCACCCAGGGTGATGCGGCGCATGCGCGGGGTCAGGTCGGTGACCCGCAGCACGTTGAGGCGGCGTTGGCGGATCTCGTGGTTGACGCGGTGGATGGTGTTGCTCATGGGGTGTTCTCCGTAACAGGGATGGCCGGCCCGGAGGCGATGGCCTTGGCGGTTTCGTTGAGCAGGTTGCGCACCCGCTCGATCTCTTCGGCGCTCCAGCGGCCGCTGTGCATGTGCAAGGCATGGCGCAGGTTGCCGACGGCTTCGTGGATTTCCGCGGGGCGGTCATGACCGCGCAAGGCACGCTTGCTCACCTCGATGCGCATGCGCACGCCATCGAGGGCAACGGCCTGTTCCGCCAGGGCGCTGCGACCGGCATCGGTGATGGCGTAAAGGCGCTTGCTGCCCTGGATGGCGCCAGTGACCAGCTCGGCTTCCTCGAGGTAGCTGAGGGTCGGGTAGATCACCCCGGGGCTGGGGCTGTAGCTGCCGTCGAATAGGCTCTCGATCTGGCGGATCAGGTCGTAGCCGTGGCCCGGTTGCTCGGCCAGCATCGACAGCATCAGCAGTTTCAGGTCGCCCGGGGCGAATACCCGTGGGCCACGTTCGCCGCGGCCGGGGCGGCGTTCGAAGGGATCGTGGTCACGCATGGAGAGGGCTCCGTCTGTTTAGATATATCGCAAGATATTACTCAAGATATATCTAAAGACAAGCCTTCAAATGCAGATGATTATCATCTGTTTTCTTGATGATTCACGACTGGCCCGCCACCTGCGGCGCCTTGCAGGCGGTTGGGTTGCCTGGTTCCAGGTAGGGCATGAGGATCGGCGCCATGCCCTTGAGCACCTGCACCGGCAGTGCCGAGGTAAAGGTGAAGGCCTCGGCCGTGCGCCCCGGAACGAACGCGGTGAGGGTGCCGAAGTGGTTGTCGCCGAGGAAGAACACGAAGGTGGCGGTGCGGTTCAGCGAGCGCGAGCCGATCAGCCGGCCGCCGGCGCCGAAGCTTTCGATACGGTTGTCGCCGGTGCCGGTCTTGCCGCCCATCACCAGCGGCGTGCCGTCGTGCAACTTGAAGCTGCCGGAGATGCGCCGCGCGGTACCGGCATCGACCACCTGCGACATGGCGCCCTTGAGCGCCCGGGCGACCTCGACGGGCAATATCCGCTGACCGCGGTCCGGATCGCTGATCAGTTGCGTCTCGTACGGGGTGTTCTGGGCGAAGTGCAAGGTGTCGATGCGCAGGGTCGGCAGGCGCACGCCATCGTTCTGGATGATCCCGACCAGTTCGGAGAGGGCGGCCGGCCGGTCGCCGGAGCTGCCGATGGCGGTCGCCAGCGACGGTACCAGGTGGTCGAACGGATAACCCACGCGCTTCCAGCGCTGGTGGATGTCGGTGAACGCCTCGATTTCGACCATGGTGCGGATGCGGCTGTCGCGGGCGCCCTGGTGGCGGCTCTTGAACAGCCAGCTATAGACCTCCTGGCGTTCGAAGCGGCTGGCGTTGAGGGCGTCCTTGAGCGATGCGCCAGGGTTTTTCAGCAGGTAGCCGAGCAGCCACAGGTCCAAGGGGTGGACCTTGGCGATGTAGCCCTGGTCGGGCAGGTCGTACTTGCCCGGGCCATAGGCCTCGTACATCTCCACCAGACGGCCATCGGTGAGCTTGGCCATGGCCTTCTTGTCGTCCTTGCTGTGGGCGCGGACGAAGGCGTTGAAGGTTTCCTGGCCGGCTTCGGGGAACAGGTAGCGGTGCACCGCGGCCAGGCGCTGCGGGGTCACGCGCATGCTGTCGAGGAAGGTGTCCAGGCGCTGCTGCGAGGTCTTGCGCTGGTATTTCTTCCAGAAGCGCATGGTGTAGTTGGAGCCTTCGCGGTCGGCGAAACGCGCCAGGTATTCCTGGCGGCGCGGGTCGCTGTCGTCCCTGAGCAGCGGCTCGCGATTGAACGGCTGCTGGTAGGTGACGTAGCGCACGATGTCGCGCATCAGGCGGATGAACGGCAGGTTGATCGACTCGCGCAGGGCATCCTTGAGGGTCGGGTTGCGGTTGTTGTCTTCCTTGCGGAAGTTGTTGAACACGTGCATGCCGCCGCCGGTGAAGAAGGCTTCGCCGGTGTTGGCCGAGTACTTGCGCTCGAGGGCTGCATCGAGCATGGCGTCCAGGCTCTGGTTCTTGCCGTTCTGCATCAGCCATTCGAGTGACCACTGGCTGATGCGGTCGAGCTCGGCCACCGGGACTTTCTTCAGTTCGGCGGCGGGTTTGCCGGCGTATTTGTCGTGCAGCTCGGCAACGATTTCCAGGTAGGTGGTAAGCACCCGCAGCTTGGCGGTGGAGCCCAGTTCAAGCTTGCTGCCTTCGTTGATGTCGAAGGGCTGGTTGGTGCTGTCGGTCTGCACCCGTACCCGCGAGCCGTCGGCGGTGCGTTCGAACAGGGTGAAGCTGTAGCTGACCTGGTCGGTGGTCTTGCTGGTCAGCAGGCGTTCGCCGATCAGGCCGAGCTGTGCGGCGAACGCCGGGTCGGCGAGGTTCTTCAGATACTGGCTGACCTGCACTTGCAGGTCGGCCTGCAGGGTGCTTGTGGCTGACAGGTCGAGGCGGTCGAGGTCGTACAGCGGCCGGTTGAGCATGGCTGCCAGGCGGTTACGGGCCAGGCTGATGCCTTTGTTGGTGATGATCGGCACGATGGTCGGCTGGGCCACCCAGTCGCGGTACACCGCCTTGCTGGCAAGGGCAGCGTCGGCCAGTGGACGGTCGATGACTGCGTTGGCGGCGAGTACCCGTATATGCGAATCGGTCAGTTCCGCCAGTTCGATGCGGCCCTTGGACAGGTAATGCGAGGGGCGGCGCTGGGCGATCATCAGCGACAGCACCTGGCGCAGGGCCAGTCCGCGCTCGGCCATGCTCTTGTCGTCGGTGGCGATGGAGGTGAGGGCCTGGTTGACCTGATCGAAGTCGGCGCCGTACCACACCCGCAAGCCTTCCGCCATGCCGTGCACCTCACCGTGGCCAGGGACGGCCGACAGCGGCACGCTGTTGAGGTAGTCGCGCACGATGCGTTCGCGGGCCTCGGTGGTGTCGGGGCCGCCCTGGTAGGCGCGTACGCTGGCGGAGATCATCTGGCGGATCTTCTCGGCGCCGGAGACGGTCAGCCCGTCCGGCGAGTGGCGATACTTCTCAAGCTGGGTGGCCAGGGTGCTGCCACCGGCAGATTGGCCGGGCAGGGCCAGGTATTTGGCAATCTGGCTGTAGGCCGCCTTGGCGAAGCGGGGCCAATCCACCGCCGGGTTGTTCTGCGGGTCCTTCGGGTCGAGCAGGTCGCGGTTCTCGATGAACAGCAGGCTGTTGACCATCACCGGCGGGATCGCGGCGAAATTCGGATACAGGTGCTGCGGGTAGTTGTACTGGTAGAGCATGTCGCCGCGGCAGTCGGTGATCGACAGGCCAGCCTGGATCTTCTCCACGTAGGGCACGAACAGGCCGTGTTCGACGTAGTTCATCAGCGCCGGGGAGAAGCGCACTTGCTGGTTGATCAGGTAGTCGCGCTTGAGCAGTCGTGGCAGGAACTCGCCCAGGGCGCTGTAGCCCAGGCGTTTGTCGAACGGGCCGTCGCCCGGGTAGACGATGGCATCGCTCGGGCCGGGCTCCAGGGCATAGGTCAGGGTGCCGGCCAGGCGGCTGAATTCACGGGACTGCAGGCGCGAGGTCTGGAATTCGTCGTAGGCGGCCAAACCTACCGCCACCAGTGCCACCAGCAGGATAAGCAGGATCAGGCGCCACCACAGGCGGCGCTGACGTGGAGTCTTGGACAAGGGGGCTTCAGCCTGAGTTTCTTTGGGTGCTTCCGTTCTGGTTGGTTCCGATTGCCACAGTGCGCCCATAGTCTTGAGTCCGGCCAGGTGTTTTCGCGTTGCTTGCCTGAAGCTTAGACGGTGGCCGAGTTTGGTGAAAAATTTGTAAGTAGCTTCGGGGAATCACGTATGAACATGCGCCTTTGGTGCGACTTCCATTCTTCGGCAATGTTGCTAAGGTAGCTGCCCCATTCCTGTGCATGGGCGGAGCGAGGCCAGGATGCCCCTCCGGTGAAGGGGATTTGGCCGAGAATTCTCGCCAAATTTCCTGCTGTATATAGTGAAAAGCCCTACAAGCTGCTTCCTATACTGCTCGCCCCCTTCGACCCGTCGGTGCTGTGTGCCCGGTGGACAGGCCCGCCCACAAGGCGGCCTGGCGAGACGACGCCCCGCCTATCGGCGCGGCCGGTGCTGCACGAAGGTCAAATCCAATAACAAAATGAGGTTGTATTGCTATGCCAGTCGGCAACCACCCTGCCCAGGGCGAGTCCGCCCAGGGCGGCCCGCTCAAGCGCGAGCTGGGCGAACGGCACATCCGTCTGATGGCCCTCGGCGCCTGTATCGGCGTCGGTCTGTTCCTCGGTTCTGCCAAGGCCATCGAAATGGCCGGCCCTGCCATCATGCTTTCCTACATCATCGGTGGCCTGGCCATCCTGGTGATCATGCGCGCCCTCGGCGAAATGGCCGTGCACAATCCGGTCGCCGGGTCGTTCAGCCGCTACGCCCAAGACTATCTCGGTCCGCTGGCGGGCTTCCTGACCGGCTGGAACTACTGGTTCCTGTGGCTGGTGACCTGCGTCGCCGAAATCACCGCGGTGGCCATCTACATGGGCATCTGGTTCCCCGACGTGCCGCGCTGGATCTGGGCGTTGATGGCCCTGGGCAGCATGGGCGCGATCAACCTGATCGCGGTCAAGGCATTCGGTGAGTTCGAGTTCTGGTTCGCCCTGATCAAGATCGTCACCATCATCGCCATGGTGCTGGGCGGCATCGGCATCATCGCCTTCGGTTTCGGCAACGACGGTGTGGCCATGGGCGTCTCCAACCTGTGGAGCAACGGCGGTTTCATGCCCAACGGCGTGACCGGCGTGCTGATGTCGCTGCAGATGGTGATGTTCGCCTACCTGGGCGTGGAGATGATCGGCCTGACCGCCGGCGAAGCGCGCAACCCGCAGAAGACCATCCCCCAGGCCATCGGCTCGGTGTTCTGGCGCATCCTGCTGTTCTACGTGGGCGCGCTGTTCGTGATCCTGTCGATCTACCCGTGGAATGAGATCGGCAGCCAGGGCAGCCCGTTCGTGATGACCTTTGAGCGCCTCGGCATCAAGACTGCCGCCGGCATCATCAACTTCGTGGTGATCACCGCCGCGCTGTCGTCGTGCAACGGCGGCATCTTCAGCACCGGGCGCATGCTCTACAGCCTGGCGCAGAACGGCCAGGCCCCGGCCACCTTCGCCCGCACCTCGAAGAGCGGCGTGCCGCGCAACGCCTTGCTGCTGTCGATCGGCGCGCTGCTGCTGGGCGTGCTGGCCAACTACCTGGTGCCGGAGAAAGTGTTCGTCTGGGTAACCTCGATCGCCACCTTCGGCGCGATCTGGACCTGGGTGATGATCCTGCTTGCGCAACTGAAGTTCCGCGCCGGGCTCACCACCGCCGAGCGCAACGCGCTGAAGTACCGCATGTGGCTGTGGCCGCTGAGCTCGTACCTGGCGCTGGCGTTCCTGGTGCTGGTGGTGGGCCTGATGGCGTACTTCCCGGACACCCGCGTGGCCCTGTACATCGGCCCGGCATTCCTGGTGCTGTTGACGGCGCTGTACTACACCTTCCGCCTGGCGCCCAAAGAGGCGCAGGGTACGGTGAGTACCGCCTCCTGATGAACAAAGCCCCGGCCAGTGCCGGGGCTTTGTTTTCGTGTGGCGACCATCGTGGCCTGGCCTGGGAGCGGGCTTGACCTGCGATGAAGTCTGATCAGGCCGCTACCTCGCTGTGCGGCTCGAAGCTGTCCGCCCGCGCCAGCTGCCACATCCGCGAATAGAACTGCCCGTTCACCTCGCCAGTGAGTAACTCCCCCGGCTTGAGGAACACATGCATCTGCGAGAACAGCTTGATCTCGGTAGCCGAGATACGCCGCACCAGGTGCTTGGCCTCCAGTTGCGCTGGGTGCTCCAGCCCTGCGGCGGCGAGCATTTCGGCCAGGGCGCGCAGGGTGTTTTGATGGAAGTTGTACACCCGCTGGGCCTTGTCTGGCACCACCAGTGCGCGCTGGCGCAGGGCGTCCTGGGTGGCCACGCCGGTCGGGCACTTGTTGGTGTGGCAACTCTGCGACTGGATGCAGCCGATGGCGAACATGAAGCCGCGTGCCGAGTTGGCCCAGTCGGCGCCGATGGCCAGCACGCTGGCGATGTCGAAGGCGCTGACGATCTTGCCGCTGGCGCCGAGCTTGATCTTGTCGCGCAGGTTCAGGCCGACAAGGGTGTTATGCACGAACAGCAGGCCTTCGCGCAGCGGCACGCCGATATGGTCGGTGAACTCCACCGGGGCGGCGCCGGTGCCGCCTTCCTTGCCGTCGACGACGATGAAGTCCGGGAGGATGCCGGTTTCCAGCATGGCCTTGGCAATGCCCATGAACTCCCACGGGTGGCCGAGGCAGAACTTGAAGCCCACTGGCTTGCCGCCGGACAGCTCACGCAACTGGGCGATGAACTGCATCATTTCGATCGGCGTGGAGAAGGCGCTGTGACGCGACGGCGAGATGCAGTCCTCGCCCATCAGGATGCCGCGGGTCTCGGCGATCTCCCTGGTCACCTTGTGCTTGGGCAGGATGCCGCCGTGGCCGGGCTTGGCGCCCTGGCTCATCTTGATCTCGATCATCCGTACCTGCGGGCTCTGCGCCTGGGCGGCGAAGCGCTCGGGGTCGAAGCGGCCATCCGCGGTGCGGCAGCCGAAGTAGCCACTGCCCAGCTCCCACACCAGGTCGCCGCCGTGCTCGCGGTGGTAGGGGCTGATGCTGCCTTCGCCGGTGTCGTGGTGGAAGTTGCCCAGCTTGGCGCCCTGGTTGAGGGCGCGGATGGCGTTGGCGCTGAGCGAGCCGAAGCTCATGGCCGAGATGTTGAAGATCGACGCGGAGTACGGCTGGGTACATTGCGGGCCGCCGACCACGACACGAAAGGCGGCCGGGTCGGCCAGCGGCGCGGGGCGCATGGAATGGCCGATGAATTCGAAGCCCGACTCGTACACATCGATCAGGGTGCCGAAGGGTTTGTCCGAGGCCTCGTTCTTGGCACGGGCATACACCAGCGAGCGCTGGGCGCGGGAGAAGGGCAGCGCATCGCTGTCGGACTCCAGCAGGTACTGGCGGATCTCCGGGCGGATGCCCTCGACCAGGTAGCGGATATTGCCGAGGATCGGATAGTTACGGCGCACCGCGTGGCGCTGCTGCAGCAGGTCGAACACGCCGATCAGGCTCAGGACGCCGGTGGTCAGGGCGAACGGCCACAGCCAGTCGTGGGCGAGGAACGGCAGGCTGGCGAGGGTGAACAGCACGCAGGCGGCGAAGAAGGCGTAACGGCTGAGAAGTGACAGGCTCATACGGGGTCCTTGCGGATGGCTCGGTCAGGCTCAGGGGCCTGGGCAAAGGCCGACCATAGCCCGGTTGGGCGGCGTTTTGCCAGCGCACCGGGCGGCAGAAAAATGAAAACTCGTGTATCGAAAATCATTCGCATTGTGATACGTTATAAAGTATCACTATTGCTTTCCAGGAGATTGCGTCATGAAAGCTGGCATTCACCCCGACTATCGCCCGGTGCTGTTCCACGATACGGCTGCCGATGTGTACTTCCTGATCGGTTCCACGGTGGATACCGATCGCACCCAGGTGCACAGCGATGGCCAGACCTACCCCTACGTCGCGCTGGATGTCTCCAGCGCCTCGCATCCGGTGTACACCGGGCAGCAGCGCAAGACCACGGTGGAAGGGCGGGTGGCCGGGTTCAACAAGCGCTTCGCCGGGTTCCAGGCCAAGGGCTGAACCTGCGGTAGCGGCGGTACACCGCCGCTCTCTAGGTTGCTGTACCGCGCAACAGAAGCTGGCGCCAGTGCTCCTGTTCGCTGGCCGCTGCCTCGACCGCAAACAGGTACTTCCCTGCCACGCGACTGGCGACTGGCACCCCGTCGCGGTACAGCAGCCGATTGCCCGCCACTGCCGGCACTTTCGTTCCCGGCAGCAGTGTGCCAACCAGGTTCAGGGGGTCGCAGCCGCTGACTAACACCAGTTCCCCGCCTGGCGCGCGGTTGCGCACCTGGCGCAGCAACCCTACCGCTTCGGGCAGGGCGAACTGCTCGCC
The DNA here is from genome assembly GCF_900110655.1 of Pseudomonas soli. GTDB lineage: Bacteria > Pseudomonadota > Gammaproteobacteria > Pseudomonadales > Pseudomonadaceae > Aquipseudomonas > Aquipseudomonas soli. Next base: position 58,699 of record NZ_FOEQ01000015.1, on the reverse strand, counting down.
CGCCAGCCCGGCAATGAAGCGCCCCCCGCGGATCTCGCCTCGCGCCTCGAGACGCTGATAGCAGCGCAGCAGTGCGCGCCACGGGGGCAGCACATCGCTCTCGCGCTCCAGCAAGCGCCAGCACACCACGCCATAGCGGCGCAGCAGGCTGCGGGCCACGTGTTCCAGGCGCTGGTCGCTGTCGACCGTGGCGGCCGAGCGGCGCAGCAAGGCCCAGCGCCCGGCATGGACCATACTGCTCGACAGTGCTGGGTGCCCGCGCCGGCTGGTGCGCGGCCTGCGCCTGGCCGCTGGGCTGATGAGGCTGCGCAGGCCGCTGAAACCGTCGGCGCTCGCCAGGCCTGAGCCCACCAGTTCCTGCAGCGCCGATTCCAGTTCGCTGGGCAGCAGGTGGGCTTCATGGGCCAGTTCGTCGAAGAACAGCGCGCCTTGCTCCTGCAAGGTCTGCAGGACCCGATGCGCGCGGGCACCCAGTTGTTCGAGGTCGGGCGCGGGGGTGAGGCTGCGCCACAGCCCCAGTTGCTCGCGGGGCAGCAGCACCAGGGGCGTGCTGGCCAGGGTGCTGGCCGCCAGCGTCGCCGCCAGCCGACTCCAGGCCCACTGGCCGCTGCGGCAGGCCTCATCGAGCCAATGGGGGCTGTAGTCCTTGATTCGCGCTGGCAGCAGGTCGCTCTCCCAGGCCCCGGCGGCGGCGGGAAAACCTTGCAGCTGGGCGAGCACCTCGGATACCGCCTGCGGCCCACGCAGCCGGGTTTCGCCGCTCATGTGCTGCCAGTCGAACAGGAAGCGCAGGTAGTCCTGCAGGCTGACCGGTTCGATCTCCTGGCGCAGGCGTTTGACCGTGTAGCGATGAATACGCGCCAGCAGGTGCCGTTCGCACCACTGCAGGCGCGGCTGGCCGGGGCTGAAATGACCACGCATCACATGGCCCTGGCCCTCCAGGCGGGCCAGGGCCTGTTCGCAGTCGCCGGCCTTCAGCGCCAGAGGTGTCGCGATCTGCTCCAGCGTCATCGGGCCAAAGCCATCTAGGCGGCAGCGCAGCAGTTCCGTGAGGGCGGTATCGCTATCGACGGGGGCGTCATAGCCCGGCAATAGCGGCATGTCCGGTTCCAGGCGAGCATCCGGGTATAGCGTCAACAGCGCCTGCTGGCGCTCACGGGCCAGCCACAGACGGTGTTCGCCCGTATCCAGGCGACAGGCCCGGCCCGCCTTGGCCAATTGCTGCAACAGGTCGCGCCAGGCGCCATTGGCATCTACTTCGTGCTCGGCCACAGCCCCCAGGCTCATCAGCGTCTCATGCATTTCATCGGGGTTGCGAGCCTGGGGCCAGGCTTCGGCCTGCACCGCGGCAATGGCGTCGGCGTCGAGCGCGCCCAGGTCGTCGGCGCTATGCACGTCGCTCCAGCGTCGGTTGAGCACGGCCTGGGTGCGCCGCTCTTCCAGCGGCGCGTCGTCGAGGAAGGTGTAGGGGCGGGCATTGAGGATCGCCGAGGCCAGCGGCGAGGGGGCCGGCAAATCGCGACTGAGCAAGCCTACTTCACCGTGCTCCATGCGCCGCAGCAGCGCCAGCCAGCCTTCGCTGTCCATGGCCTCGTGCAGACAGTCGTCGAGGGTCTGCTCGACCAATGGATGATCGGGGATTTGCCGCTCGCCGACGATGTTCTCCAGGCAGGCGAGCTGGTCGGGAAATACCGACGCCACCAGGTCCTCGCTTTTCATGCGCTGGATCTGCGGCGCCACCTTGCGCCCGCCCACGTAACGCGGCAGGGCCATGGCCACCGCGGCATTCCAGCGCCAGCGCACGCCGAACAGCGGGGCGTCGAGCAAAGCCTGGATCAGGATCGCTTCGGCACTGCCGCTGTTCAGGTAGCGCCACACCTCGTCCAGGTCGAAACTGTGGCTGGTGGACAGTGACAGCACGATGGCGTCCTCGCTGGCCGCCGCCTGCAGTTCGAAGTTGAAGGTGCGGCAGAAGCGCTTGCGCAGGGCCAGGCCCCAGGCGCGGTTGATACGGCTGCCAAAGGGCGAGTGGATGATCAGCTGGGTGCCGCCGGACTCGTCGAAAAAGCGCTCCATCACCAGCGTCTGCTGCGAGGGCAGGGCGCCGAGTACCTGCCAGGTACGGCCGAGGTAATCCAGCAGCTGGCTGGCGCAGGCTTCGTCCAGTTCATAAGTCGCCTGGAGCCAGGCCTGCACCTGTTGAGCGTCGCCGTCCTGCAATTGCTGGTCGAGACGCTGCTGCAGCCGGGCTACCGCAGCAGACAGCTCGTCACTGCGCCCAGGCGCCTCGCCGAGCCAGAACGGAATGGTCGGTGGCAGGCCGTGCGCGTCCTCGACCCGCACCCGCCCGGGCTCGACGCGCAGGATGCGGTACGACGCGTTGCCCAGCTGGAAGATGTCACCGGCAATGCTCTCGACGGCGAAATCCTCGTTGACGCTGCCGATGTTCAGCGCCTGGGGTTCGAGCAGCACGGCGTAGTCGGCCGTCTCGGGGATGGTGCCACCGCTGGTGAGCGCGGTGAGTTGGCTGCCGCGACGCCCGCGCAGGGTGCCGTTCACCGCATCGCGGTGCAGGTAGGCGCCGCGCACCCCCTGGCGGCCGTTGTAGCCCTCGGCGAGCATGCGCAGCAAGGCCTGGTAATGGCGCTCGTCCAGCTCGGCATAAGGCGTCGCCTGGCGCAGCAGGTCGAACAGGGCGCGTTCGGACCACGGCAGGTTGCTGACCTCGGCGACGATTTGCTGGGCCAGCACGTCAAGCGGCGCGTGAGGGATGTGCAAGGTATCCAGCTCGCCCTGGCGCACGCAGTCGAGCAACGCCACGCATTCGATCAGGTCATCCCGCGAGGTGGGGAACAGGCGGCCCTTGGGGGTGCCATTGACCTGGTGGCCGGAGCGTCCGACCCGCTGTAGGAACGCGGCAATCGAGCCGGGCGAGGCGATCTGGCAGACCAGGTCGACATCGCCGATATCGATGCCCAGCTCCAGCGACGCGGTGGCCACCAGCACCTGCAGTTCGCCAGCCTTGAGCCGCTGCTCGGCGACCAGGCGATGTTCCTTTGCCAGACTGCCGTGATGGGCGGCGACCGCGTCGTTGCCCAGGCGCTCGCCCAGGTGACGCGTCAGGCGCTCGGCCAGGCGTCGGGTGTTGACGAATACCAGCGTGGTGCGATGCTCGCGGGCGAGCACCACGAGCCGCTCGTAGACCAGGCTCCAGACATCGGTGGCCATGACCGCGCCCAGTGGCACAGGCGGTACTTCCAGAGCCAGGTCGCGTTGGCGGACATGGCCGATATCGACGATGGCACAGGGCTGTCCGTGGCCAACCAGAAACTGCGCCACGCGCTCCACCGGCCGTTGGGTCGCGGACAGGCCGATACGCCTCAAAGGTCGGCCAGCGAAGGCCTGCAGGCGTTCCAGGGTCAGCGCCAGGTGGCAGCCACGCTTGTTGCCGGCCAGGGCATGGATCTCGTCGACGATCACCGTGTGCACACTGGCCAGCCCCTGGCGACCGGAGGCCGAGCCCATCAGTACATACAATGATTCTGGCGTGGTCACCAGGATGTGCGGCGCCAGCTTGCGCATGGCGGCGCGCTCCTTCTGGGGCGTGTCGCCGGTGCGCACGGCGGTGGTGATGCGCGGGGCCTTGAGACCCAGTTGGGCGAGCTGGTGGCCGATGCCCTCGAGCGGCGCATCGAGGTTGAGGCGAATGTCATTGGACAGCGCCTTGAGCGGCGACACATAGACCACCTGGGTTTGCGCAGGTAGCTCGCCGTCCTGTTCCAGCCCTTGGCGGAACAACTCGTCGAGCACCGCGAGGAAGGCGCTGAGGGTCTTGCCCGAGCCGGTCGGCGCGGCCAGCAGCATCGACTGGCCGGCATGGATCAGCGGCCAGGCGCCGGCCTGGGCTTCGGTGACCGTGGCAAAGCTTTGGCGGAACCAGGTGGCGACGGCGGGGTGGAACAGGTCGAGCACCGGGTGCAGGGGGGCGGGCAGGTTCATGGGTTGGTTATGGCGGGTAAGCAGGGCAATGGCAAGGGGCCGTTCGTCTGCCTGTTCTGGCTCAATCGCGGGGCAAGCCCACTCCCACGACAGCCCTGCCAGGTACTCATGGGAGCGGGCTTGCCCCGCGATTGAGCCTTGTCAGGTATTCTGCGCAACTGGAGTAAACCGAGTGTCCACCATGCCCAATACCATCCGAATCGCCGCCGCCCTGCTCATTGACTCCCAGGGGCGAACCCTGCTGGTACGCAAGCGCGATACCCTGACCTTCATGCAGCCGGGTGGCAAGATCGACCCGGGCGAGTCTCCGGCGCAGGCGCTGGTGCGTGAGCTGCACGAGGAACTGGGGCTGCGCGTCGATCCCGCCCAGGCCGTCCACCTGGGCCGCTTCAGTGCCCCGGCCGCCAACGAGCCGGGCTTTGAAGTCCAGGCCGAAATGTTCCGTGTCGAGTGCCGCGAGGCGGTGGTCCCGGCGGCGGAAATCGAAGAGGTGATCTGGCTGGCCGTCGATCAAGCGAACACGCTGAACCTGGCGCCGCTGACTCGCGACCTGATCCTGCCGCTGTGGCGCGAAGGCTTCAACGCACCGCGCTGACTCCGTCGAGCGTGGCGAACGAGGTGTCCTTGGCGGTCAGCAGGAAGTCGCGCATGTACGGGGCGTCGAGCATGTCGGTGCGCACTGCCGCGTAAAGGGTGGCGAACAACCCTTTGTCGCCCAGTCGCTTGCCCTTCACATAGCCGCGCGAGCTGTACTCGTGCAGGGCCCAGTGCGGCATGCCGCACACGCCACGGCCGCTGGCCACCAGTTGCATCATCATCACCGTCAGCTCCGAGGTGCGCACCGCGGCCGGCTCGATGTCGGCCGGCTCCAGGAAGCGGGTGAAGATGTCCAGGCGGTCGCGTTCCACCGGGTAGGTGATCAGGGTCTGGTCGAGCAGGTCCTCGGGCACGATATAGGGCTTGCCGGCCAACGGGTGCTGGTTGGCAACGGCGAGCATGGCCTCGTAGGTGAACAACGGCACGTACGTGATGCCGGCCAGGTCCACCGGGTCGGAGGTCACCACCAGGTCGAGATCGCCGCGGGCCAGGGCCGGCAGTGGCGCGAAAGCAAAACCCGATGCCAGGTCCAGTTCCACCTCCGGCCAGGCATCGCGGAACTGGTCGATGGTTGGCATCAGCCACTGGAAGCAGCTGTGGCATTCGATGGCCATGTGCAGGCGCCCAGCGGTGCCGCCGGCAAGGCGGGCGATATCACGCTCGGCTCCACGTAGCAGGGGCAGGGTGGCGTCGGCCAGTTGCAGCAGGCGCAGGCCGGCGCTGGTGAAGCGGATCGGCTTGGTCTTGCGCGTGAACAGTGGCAAGCCGAGGCGTTCTTCCAGTTCCTTGAACTGGTGCGACAGCGCCGACTGCGTAAGGTGCAACCGCTCAGCGGCTTCCACCAGACTGTCGGCTTCACGCAAGGCGTGAAGGGTTTTCAAGTGGCGTATTTCCAGCACGGTGAAACTCCAACGATATTCTGGCGCAGGCTGATCAGGAATGTTGAGTTTCTCTCATGTTGATGGTGTCTGTCGATGCATGGCGCGAGGGGCTTGGCCGAGCCCCTCGCGGCCGATCAGAACAATGTCGCGAAGTGCTTGCGGGCAATGGCTCGCGTCAGTTCACCACGCCAGATCTGCTCGACGTGGCTGTCTTGCCATTCCCGCCCCAGGCGCCTTTGAGGGACGGTCTTCAAGTGCGCCTTGACGTACTCGTCGAAGGTGGGATTGGCCTTGTTGAAATGGAAGTGGGCATACCATAGTGGGCGTGGCGAGGCGCCACGGGTATCGAGTACCACAAATTCCTGCAGGAAGTCCCTGCGGCCATCGCTGGTCCGTCGCCGCTCCACCAGCCCGCCCTCCTTCTCGATGCGCACCAGGCCTGCTTCGTGCAAATAATCAAGGTGTGCACTATTGGGTTGGCCCGTACCGATGATGAAGTCGACGCGAAGTGTCTTGCCATACCGCCTTGCCTCCAGTGCCATGTCGCGCAACTGCCGTACCAGGTCGTCGTCATGCGCCTGTTCGGCAATTCGCAGTGCGAGGCTTTCCAGATCGGTGGCCTTGAACTGCATGAGATCATCGAGACTCGCGCCGTCCATGCCTTGATGCGCGTACTGCTGTACCTTGGCTCGATACGCTTGCAGTTCGCCCAATTGCCGTCTGGCCTCGTTACTCAGCTCTTTCAGGGATACGCTACCCCCCGGGCTGGGAGCGGTGTCAGGGTTGGTCAGGGTGAATTTTCCCGAGCGGTCCTGATGATAGATTTCGGTCCGCCCGTTGACCCCGGTGATGCGGTAGACGTTGAGGCTATGCTGGTCGGGTTCACCGACCAGCAGGCGGTTGTCGATGGTCTCGAATACGCGCGGCTGGCTGGTGCCCTTTTTGCTAGCCAGCGGGGCGGGCTTGGTTTTATTGAGCAGCAGCCTCCTGAAATGTGCTTCATAGGCCGTCAGTGACGACTCCAGGCGCTGCGCGGCAGCGTGGTCGATGTACGTTGTGTAGCTGCCGAGCCAGTATTTCAACTGATGACGAAAGCGTTCGGAATGCTGTATCGACGCCGTCATGATGGTTATACGTTGCGTGGCCGAGGCTTGTGTTGCGCCGAGTTGATGCAGGGCATACAGGGCACGATCCAATGTTGTTCGCGGTTCCTTCATCAAGAACTGCAGGCGGATGCCGGCGCCGCTCATCGCGTGGCTAGGTTTGACCAGCAGCGCTGTCAGTTGGCTGACAGTCATGTAGTTCAGGACCGGCTCGCTGAAAGCGCTCAAGGTGCTGTCGACGATTGTCAACAAGTCCCGATGTTCACCAGCTTGATGCACCTGATCGCGCCAGGTGCGTAGCTGGGCGACTTGCTCGCGGATGTCATCCACCGCCGCCAGCGCATGTTGTCGGGCTTGGTTCATGCGGATCCTCAGCTCGGACAGCTGTTCGAAGGCGACCTGGAGCTGTCTGTCATCGAGGCCTGGTGAAAGCTCGATGGATTTTTGCTGAAGACGTTGTTTGAGACTCTCTATCTCATCCATCACGTGACTGAGTTGAGTATGGGCTTCGTCGCTAAGGCGTTGACGACCATTGCAAATGAGTATGGCCAGATCCTTCGCCTGATCTTGAGCTCGTTTGCGAATTCGTCCGGCGGCAACCTGCTGGAATGCCTGGCAGTCACGGTGAATGCGCTCGGCGTCGGCGAGGGTCTTTTCGAGCGAAGCTTTCAGTGACGCGTCGAGTTTTCCCTGTTGTTCCAAAGCGCGCTTCATGTGTTGATTGAGCTCGTTGGCACGGGGCTGCAGTAGCTGCATGTCGCGGGTAATGCTGTCGCGCAAGCGGTTGTGCTGGCGATAGGCGTGGTCTCGCCACCAGCGTGGCAAGCGTTCGCGTATCGCTGCTGGCCAGAGTGGCTCCAGCGTATCGGCTACGCGGCCAAGGGCTTGTCCGCCGCCGCCGCCTGCCCCCTGGCGGTGCACGCCATAGAGGGCGAAATGAGTGTCCCACTGACCGTTCTGGTCTTGAGCGATTGCGCGTTTCCATCGGTGGCGGGTGTTGCCATCTAGTTGCCAGGTGCGGGCGGTCGCGTCCCAGCTCACTTTGTAGGTTTGCTTGCCAACGAGGATGAAGTGTCCTTCGGTATGCCGATAGATGCCTTTGTATTTGCCATGTGTGGCCGTTTTCAGCCCCGCGAGCGATAGAGGCTGCTCATATTCGAGCCCAGTGAAGCGGTCCAGGCTGCGCTGGGGGGATGAATCCTGATACCGGCGGGTGATCAGTTCGCCCTGCCCATGGATGCGACGTATCCCTGTCGCTCGACGCAGAGACGTGCTGCTGATGCCAGTACCGCCTCCGAGTGCATCCATTGCTACATCAATCAACGAGACGATGAAGTCGTTGAGAGCTTGCAGGATGTCACACGACGAACCCGTGGAAAAAGCCTTCACCACCTCAGTTGCACTGACGAATGTGTCATAGATGCTGATCGGCAGCCCCAGGAATGGTATTGCTCCCAATGCGATCTTGAACCCTATGAGCACGCCGGCGCTCTGTTGGGCCAAATGCTCGAAATACAGGTCCAGATTGGAGCGAGCTGTCGCGCGGTGTTCCATCACCAGGCGCCCTCGGTGGCCATCAAGCAGGTGGGCTGCCAGCGAGGTGGTGGCGGGCCAGGCGGCACCTGCGACAATCATGTGTTCGAAATGACGAACCCGCGCTTCGCGTAGCCTTGAGCGATGGGCGTCTGGGTTACCGCTGAGTGCGCGGCTGACGAGGTAGTCGTCGCGCTCATCGAGTAGCGCCTGTCGCGCCTGCTCGAGCGTGGCGTACTGGCGCAGCCCGTGGGTCGGATGATCGGGAAGATAGAGCACGGTGACCTTTCTGATACGGTCTTCGATAAAGGTGATCCCCGAAAGTGTCGTAGGTTGCTCATCGGTATCCTCGCCACCAACGGCCAGCGAGGCGGGCAACAATTGAATGTCATGACCGTCGGCCTGGAAGGCGGTTCGGCTGTCGGCATCGATTGCCACCGACAGGATCGCGTGGCCGATGTTGTCCAAGTCCCCTCGCTGGTGGTAGAGCAGGTTTTGCAACTTCAACAACAAACGGTGCGGCGCAATCAAGCACTCCCTGCGATAGGCATGGGCATAGTCGGACTCGTCGGGATCGCTGAATGCCGCATGTATTGCCGTTTCGTAGCGCCCGGCGAGGTCCAGGCGGCGTGCCAGACTCTGCAGATAGGCGTGATCGAGGCCTTCTTCCATGGGCTGTCCGAGAGGCTGCCCGTCGGCACGCTTGGGCTTGGCGAATCTCAGCCGTTCCAGCATGGTGCTGTCGAGGTTGTTCAACAGCAGGCTCTCAAGGGTGATCTCCTCGGTTTCCTGGCTTGCCGTCAATACAGGCCGGGTTGGCGTGCCTGGAGTGCCGCCACCCCCGACGGGATGATTGCGCCAGCTCGTCGATAACGGCAGTTGCAGAACAATCTGGCCACCGCTGAAATCATCGAAATCCGCTATCAGGGTTTGCGACACCAAACGCTGGCAGAACGCATTGCGCTCCGGCAGATCGCGCTCTATCAGTGCCTGGCTGTCGCGCATGGCGTTGAGATAGTCTTTGGCGAGGGCTTTGAAAGCGTTGCGGGCCTCATCATTCATCTTGGCGAAGGCGGTCGGCGAACTGCCCAGTTTGCTCGCTAGCTGTTGCTCTGCGCGCAGGACAGAGAGCGCCGCCTCCCGGGCACCCTTGCAGGACACCTGCAGGTGTTGGCCTAAACTCTGTTTGGCCTGCACCAGTCCAGGTGCCGCGGCATCGACTCCCTTCTCATTCTGCAGTGCCTGCCACGCCCGGCGTGCGTGCGCCAGTTGTGCATCGAGCGCATGGGCAAGGCTGTCGCCGACGATGGGTTCCAAGCGCAGTGACAGCTTGGGGTCAAACTGGCTCAGGTAGCGAGCGAGGGCAGCTTGGTCATCGCATTGCAAAAGTCCCCCTGGCCCTCCGATCCAGTAGATGGCGAAGGGGTGACGGGTATCGGGCGTGTCCCGGGGCGTACGCCTGGTGATGACGATGACCTCGTGCAGTAGCTGTTCGCGAGCACTGCTCGAGGGATCTTCGGGCGCTGAGCGAAGCACGAGTGAAGCCGTCAGGGGGCTGTTGTCATGGGGGCTGGCTAGTGCTTCGACCAACGCGAGCACGTCAGGCGTCAGTTCGCCCAGCAACGCTTTCATTCGAGCATGGGCAAGCAGGGCTTGGCCGTGAGCTGTCGACAGAGCGGGCGGAGCGTTGAACGGGCGGGCGTCCGAGTGCCATTTCGCCGATGCCAGGATGGCTTCGATCTGGGTCTGAGCGGCCTTGCGCGCAGCGAGCAGGAGATCATGTTGTCGTTGGCACGCCTCAAGGTCCTGATGGGAAAGCCTTGTCAACTTTTCCATTTGTCGAGCGATCATTTGCGCGCGTGTTGAGCAGGGCACCTCCAGGCCAAAAGGGGCCAGCTCGAACAGTGAGGGGCCAGGGAGATCGTCTTGATCGGCAGGTTCAAGGGCTAGCGGCATGGCGAAAACCGTTGAGCAGCGCCAATGATCATGCAGTCGATCTGCTTGCGCCAATGCTGCGCTGGCGTCGCCAAGCTCGTCACCAGGATCATGTTCGAGTGTTGCCAGCAGCCGGGCTTCCAGGCTCACGAACAGGCTGTTGAACCCTTCGTCGATCGAGTCCAGTGCGTTGTAGTGAATTTGTCCTGAAGACTCACCCAGTCTGGCCTCCAGCGCTGGACGTGAGGTGTGATAACTCAGGGTTTCGTTGCTGCCGGGGGAGTACAGGCTCAGCCCGGCTTCACCTTCGATACTGAAGATCAGCGCGCCAGGCTCGCAGGTGGGAGTTTCGATAAACAACTGGCGATCGTCGATCCGTAGCCACTCGGGGTGGTCCATGACACTTAGCACTGGGCGCAGCACTGTCGCCGAGGGATCACTGGCGAAGGCGATCTCGACGGCGGCTTCGAAGTGCCGTTGGTACTGTATGCGCGCCTGTTCCTTTCGACTCCTCGGTGTTCCTTGAGCGCGTTCCCCCCAATAGTTGATCCAGGATTCACGAACGAGAGCGGAGAGATTCAGGGCGGCCAGACGTTCCAGCAACTCGCTGGGCGACTGCTGTAGCGCGTCAGGTACCCCCGTGATAGAGGCGCGAAGGTCAATCATGGAAGTGGGTTTGTGGTGTTGGGCCCAGGCAGTCAACTCAACGAGACCGATACGTGCGGGCTGCTGCGCCGATCCCAGGACCAGGCCGGCTTGCCCGGGAATGATGCCGAGGGTTTTGTTCAGCCATTCACCAATGACCTGTCGAACACCGGGCGCCTGGCCCAGCAGCGCATTGAAGATTCGTTGCTGGTCTTCGCATGTTTGACGTGCTTGATGGACAACCGGAGAGTCCGGCGGCACGGCATGCATCGGTAGGGACGCGAGGGAAAAGGGGAGGGAGGGGGTCAGCTCGTACATCGAAGGATCCTTCTTGAGAGTTACCGGAGCGGGCAACGTCATTGAAGGAAAGGGACACGTCTGCTGGGTCGTAGTTAATTGTCGTGTCCGGCTATTGGGCAGGATTCATCAAAATGTCACGGTTTTGTGGCAGCGCGCCGGGAGGAGATTCATCACAATCTCGCGCTACTGGGGATCTGCATTCTGGTGTTGCTTTCATGTGGTTACTTTTCTTCTTGCTACTGGTCAGCGTACCGGCGAGCTTCGCCGAAGGCCGCTGTGATGTTCATGCACCTGTGCAACGGGCGGAGCTGGGCGAGCTGAGCCTGGTGTACCAGAGCGTCGGTGCGCCCCGAGACCCCGTTCTGCTGTTGGTGATGGGCCTGGGCGGGCAACTGATCCACTGGCCGGATGACGTGGTCGAAGCCCTGTGCCGTCAAGGCTTTCGAGTGATTCGCTACGACAACCGCGACGTCGGCCTGTCACGCTGGAACCAAATGCCGGCTTCGGCGAACCTGACAATCGAACTGCTGCGCTACAAGCTGGGGCTGCCTGTTTCGGCACCTTACAGCCTGACGGACATGGCCAATGATGGCTTACGTCTCATGGATGCACTCGAGGTCCGCCAGTTTCATGTGCTGGGCGTGAGCATGGGCGGCATGATCGCGCAGCATCTCGCCGCCATGGCGCCGGAGCGGGTGCGTAGCTTGACGCTGGTGATGTCCAGTTCGGGCGCGGTTGGCCTGCCGGCCCCTGCCCCGGCCCTGTTGCAATTGCTGGCGCGACGCAGTGCACCGAATCGTGAGGTGGCTATCGCGCAGCAAGCCGAGTTGCTCGCGGCGTTAGGTAGTCCCCAGGTGCACGATGACCGCGCTGCCCTCATCGAGCAGGCTGCCGTGGCCTATGACCGGGCATTCAATCCGCAGGGGGCCAAACGCCAGATCATGGCGATTCTCGCCGAACCCAGCAGGGTGGAGTTGCTCAACCAACTGCGGCTACCAACATTGGTGGTGCACGGAACGGCCGATCCGCTGTTGCCAGTGATGCATGGGGTACACCTGGCGGCACACATCCAGGGCAGCCAGTTGCGGCTGATTCCGGGGCTGGCGCATCGGTTCCAGGAGCCGTTCAAGGCGCCCCTGCTGGGGGTTGTGCTCCCCTACCTACAGGCGCATCGGCAGGATGTCACGCATATCGCCGGGCTTTAGCGCGGTGGTGCACGATAACGACTGGAGCAAGCCCACTTCCACCACGGCTGGGCGCAGGTTTAGCCCGCAGTTCGTTCAATGCACTCTCACCCATAGGCTCACCAGCAGGGTCGCAGCGACCAGCCAGGCTACCGTGGCCAGGGCCAGCGAGGCCTCCAGGCGCATGCGCTCAACCAGTACGTACAGCGTGGCCAGGTACACGAAGTAGGGGATGATCGACCACATTCCGAACAGGATGGTGGTTTTCAGATCCTCCAGCGACCGTCCCTTGCCAACAATGTAGTGGGCTATCAGGGCAAAGGTAGGAAACAGCGGCACCAGGCCGGCAATGTAGTAGTTGCGGGTTTTCGACAGGATGGCCAGGAGGAGCACCACGCCCGCGCCCAGGGCCGCTTTGAATGCCAAGTCCACGTTAAACTTCCAAGGTAAGGTAGCCGATCAGCCGAGGCCGTACTTCTTCACTTTGTCGAACAGCGTGGTCTTGGCCATCCCCAGTTCCTGGCTGGCTTGGCTGAGATTGCCACCGCTGCGCTGCAGGGCATCGCTGAGCAGGTTGCGTTCGAATGCCTCTACCGCTTCGGCGAAACCTAGCCCTTGGCTGGCCCCGCCGCTGCTCCCCTTCTTGAACGCGGGCAGGCCCAGGGCATGGCGTTCGGCGACGTTGCGCAGCTCGCGCACGTTGCCTTGCCAGTCGTGGGCCAGCAACTGCGACAGGGTCTGGCTGTCGAGGGTGGGGGGCTCGCGGTCAAAGCGCAAGGCTGACTGTTGTAGGAAGTGTTCGAACAGTTGCAGGATGTCTTCGCGTCGCTCGCGCAGTGGTGGCAGCTCGAGGGTGACGACGTTGAGGCGGTAGTACAGGTCGCTGCGGAACTGGCCACTCTGGCCCAGTACGGCGAGGTCGGATTTGGTCGCGGCGATCACCCGGCAGTCCACCGGGATGCTCTGGTTCGAGCCCAGGCGTTCCAGAGTGCGCTCTTGCAGTACCCGCAGCAGCTTGATTTGCAGGTTGATCGGCATGCTCTCGACTTCGTCGAGGAACAGCGTGCCGCCGTTGGCGTGCTCGATCTTGCCGATGCGGCGCTTGCCGGCACCGGTGAAGGCATTGGCTTCGTGGCCGAAGATCTCGCTTTCGAACAGGTTCTCCGGGAGACCGCCGCAGTTCAGCGCCACGAATGGCTGGCCCTGGCGTCGGCTGAAGTCGTGCAGGCAGCGGGCAACCAGCTCCTTGCCGGTACCTGTCTCGCCTTCGATCAGGACGTTGGCCGAAGTGTCGGCGACGTTGGCGATCAGCTCGCGCAGTTGTTCCATGGCCGGTGAGCGGCCGATGATGCGACCTTCCAGGCTGCTCTGCTCGGCCAGTTGGCGACGCAGGGCGAACACCTCGCGCGACAGGCCGCGTTGTTCCAGGGCGCGGCGCACCACATCGACCAGTCGCTCTGGCGAGAATGGTTTTTCCATGAAGTCGTAGGCGCCGTTGCGCATGGCACCGACCGCCATGTCGATGTCGCCGTGTCCGGTGATCAGTACCACCGGCAAGCTGCGGTCGCGTGCCTTGAGACGGTTGAGCAGCTCCAGGCCATCGATGCCCGGCAGGCGGATATCGCTGACGACGATGCCGGCGAAGTCGTCGCCGATTCGCTCGAGGGCCTGCTCGGCGCTGCCGACGCCTTCGCAGGCGATGTCTTCCAGGGCCAGCGCCTGCTGGCAGCCGAGCAGCACGTGCGGGTCGTCTTCGACGATCAGGACGGTGAGAGGTGCTTGTTTCATAGAGGCTCAGCCAATTCGCTAGGGGGCGTGGCCAGGGGCAGGGCAAGGACGAATGCGGTGCCGCCACCGGCGGGATGTTCGACGCTCAGTGTACCCTTGGCGGCAGTGGCCAGGCTCGCCGACAAGGTCAGGCCCAGGCCCAGGCCATGCTCGCCCGGTTTGGTGGTGAAGAAGGGTTCGAACAGGTGCTTGCGCGCCTCGGCGTCTATGCCATGGCCATTGTCTAGCACCCGCAGGCGGTATTTGTCGCCCTGCCTCTCGCCTTCCAGCCACAGTTGTGGCAAGGGCTGTGTGGCCATGGCATCGAGGGCGTTGCCAATCAGGTTGACCAGGATCTGTTCCAGGCGAGTTTGGTCGATGGCCAGCAACGCATCGTCGAACTGGCGGTGCAAATGCAGGTGGCAGGCGCTGATACGGTTGGCCAGCACTTGCAACGTGGCTTCCACGGCCTTTTCCAAAGACGCCTGGCCGCTGTCGTCGCCACGTCGGGCGAACGAGCGCAGGCTGGCGGTGATGCGGCCCATGCGATCGATCAGGTCGTTCATGGTGCGCAGGTTGGCGCTGGCGGTTTCCAGCGCGCCGCGCTCGAGGAAGCGCACGGTATTGCCCGACAGGGTGCGCAACGCCGCCAGCGGTTGATTGAGTTCGTGGGCGATGCTGGTGGACATCTGCCCGATGGCCGCCAGCTTGCCGGCCTGGACCAGTTCGTCCTGGGCGTGGCGCAAGGTCTGTTCGGCGTGGCGGCGTTCGCGGATTTGCCCTTTGAGGCGTTCGTTGCTAGCGCGCAGGTCGGCGGTGCGCTCGGTGATCTTGCGTTCCAGCTGGCTGTTCGCCTCTTCCAGGGCCTCGCGGGCCGCCAGGCGGGTGGCGATCACCTTGCGTCGCTCGTTCCAGGCGATGGCCAGGATCGCCAGCAGGGCAAAGGCCACCCCGACCAGGATGCCCTGCACCATCGACTCGCGGCGCAGGTCCTGCAAGGGGGTAAGCAGGGTGAAGTGCCAGGGCGTGTCGGCCAGGCGTCGGGTCTGTGCCAGGTAGGAGACATTGTGCTGCTTGCCGTGCTCGGTCTCGCTGTTGGCCGGAAAGGTCAGTTTTTCCACGCCGTCGGACAGGGTTTCCCGGGCCAGCGGTTGCAGCTCGTTGAGCGGCCACCAGTAGTACTGCAGGCTGCGCGCCAGGCGTTCCTTGATCTGCGGGTTCAGCGGCCGCACCGACTTCAGACGTCGGGACGGGTCGCTGGAAAGGATGATGATGCCGTTCTCGTCGCTGACGAAGGCTTCCAGGCGGGCGCGCTGCCAGCGCTCCTCCAGGGTATCGAGGCGCACCTTGATCACGGCCACGCCGATGATCTTGCCGTGCTCCTCCAGGCCGTGGGCCAGATAGTAGCCAGCCTCGCCGGTGGTGCTGCCGATACCGTAGAAACGCCCGGGTTCGCCGCGCACGGCGACCTGGAAATAGGCGCGGAATGCCAGGTCCTCGCCGAGGAAGGAGTCGGCGTCGCGCCAGTTGCTGGTGGCCTGGACCCGGCCATTGGTATCGAGGACGAAGATCGCCCGGCTGCGGCTGCGCCGGTTCAGGCCCTCGAGGTATTCGTTGACGACCTGGCGGTCGCCGGCGTCAGGGTCGGTGAGCAGGCGCGAGACGCTGTCTTCCAGCTCGAGCAGGCTGGGCAGGTAGGTGTACTTGCTGATTTCGCTTTCGACGGTGCGCGCATGCAGCTCCAACTGGCGCTCGCCGTTTTCGCTGAGCGTGCGGATGCCGTTGCTTTCGCTGATCAGGAAGCCAGCCATCCCTAGACCGACCATCAATAGGATGACCAGCGGGGGGACGAGCAATTGGCGAATCAGGCGGGATTTCACGGTGGGCTGGGCAGGGCGAAGGAGCGAAGGGTCGCATTTCATCACAGTGGCCTTGTCACGACCAGCTTCCGCTGCCCGGCAAGTGGCCGGGCAGCGTCACTGTGGCCGACTTAGTGTTGCAGGATCTTGCTGAGGAAGTGCTGGGTACGCTCGTGGCGGCCTTCGGGGTTGCCGAAGAAGTCTTCCTTCTGGCAGTCCTCGATGATGTTGCCCTTGTCCATGAAGATCACCCGGTTGGCGACCTTGCGGGCGAAGCCCATCTCGTGGGTCACGCACATCATGGTCATGCCTTCGTGGGCCAGTTCGACCATCACGTCCAGTACTTCGTTGACCATCTCCGGGTCCAGCGCCGAGGTCGGTTCGTCGAACAGCATGACGATCGGGTCCATCGACAGGGCGCGGGCGATCGCCACGCGCTGCTGCTGGCCGCCCGACAGCTGGCCGGGGTGCTTCTTGGCGTGGGCGCCAAGGCCGACGCGGTCGAGCAGGGCCAGGCCCTTCTTGGTGGCTTCGGCCTCGCTACGGCCGAGCACCTTGCGCTGGGCGATGGTCAGGTTCTCGGTGATCGACAGGTGCGGGAACAGCTCGAAGTGCTGGAACACCATGCCCACCCGCGAACGCAATTTCGGCAAGTTGGTCTTCGGGTCGGCGATGGAGGTGCCATCGACCACGATGTCGCCTTTCTGGAACGGCTCCAGGGCGTTGACGCACTTGATCAGCGTCGACTTGCCCGAGCCGGAGGGGCCGCAGACCACCACCACTTCACCTTTCTTGACCTCGGTGCTGCAGTCGGTCAGTACCTGGAAGTCCCCGTACCACTTGTTGACGTTCTTGATGGAAATCATACGGCGATCCTTTTTTGCAGGCGCTTGACCAGCCACGAAGCGGAGAAGCTGATGAGGAAGTAGACGACACCGGCGAAGATCAGGAACTCGTGGGAGCGCCCGATGATGTCGCCGTTGGCGCGGGCCGAGTTGAGGAAGTCGATCAGGCCGACGGTGTAGACGAGCGAGGTGTCCTGGAACAGGATGATGCTCTGTTGCAGCAGCAGCGGAGTCATCTTGCGAAACGCCTGGGGCAGGATGATCAGGCGCATGCACTGGCCGTAGCTCATGCCCAGCGCTTGCGCGGCGCCCATCTGGCCCTTGGAGATCGACTGCACGCCGGCACGCACGATTTCGCAGAAGTACGCCGCCTCGAACATCATGAACGCCACTACGCAGGAGGTGAACGCGCCCACGGGGGTGTCTTCACCGGTAATCCAGCGCAGCACGAAGGGCACCGCCAGGTAGAACCAGGTGATCACCAGCAGCAGGGGGATGGAGCGGAAGTAGTTGACGTAGGCGCCGGCGACGTTGGCCAGCAGCTTGCTCGACGACAGCCGCATCAGGGCCAGGACGGTGCCCAGGGCGATACCGCCAACCACACCCATGACCATCAGTTGCAGGGTCAGCAGCATGCCGTCCCACAGGGCGGGCAGCGCGGGGATGATTTCGCTGAAATCCATTTCCATTTACTTGCCCCCCACGGAAATCAGGCCAGGCACGGCGACTTTCTTCTCGACCATGCGCATGAGCAGCATCAGGCCCATGTTCAGGGTGAAGTAGATCAGCGTGGCGAGGGTGAACGCCTCGAACAGGTTGGCGGAAAACTCGGCGGTCTGCTTGGTCTGCGCCAGCAGCTCCATCAGGCCGATCAGCGAGGCCACCGAGGAGTTCTTGAACACGTTCAGGAATTCCGAAGTGAGCGGCGGAATGATGATCCGGTAGGCCTGGGGCAGCAGCACGTTCATGTAGATCTGCGGCAGGCTGAAGCCCATCGCGCGCCCGGCCGACTCCTGGCCGCGGGGCAGCGCCTGGATGCCGGTGCGCACCTGCTCGCAGACACGGGCGGCGGTGAACAGGCCCAGGCAGATGACTACGCTGATCAGCGCCGAGGTGGTCGGGTTGAGGTCCTGCTTGAACCACTCCTGCAGGCCTTCGGGCAGCAGGTCCGGCACCAGGAAGTACCAGATGAACAGCTGCACCAGCAGCGGCACATTGCGGAACAGCTCGACGTAGGCGGTGGCGATCCCTGACACCAGACGATTGGGTACGGTACGCATCACGCCGAGCAGCGAGCCCAGCAGCAAGGCGATGATCCAGGCGGAGATGGCGATGGCGATGGTCCAGCCCAGGCCGGTGACGTACCAGTCCAGATAGGTTTCGCTGCCCACGCCGGTGGACTTGAAGAACACGCCCCAGTCCCAGTTGTAATTCATCGGGATTTCCCCTCAGACGGTTGTTTCACGGGCACCTCGATACATCCGGGGGCGTTCGACGCCCTCGGATGTAAAGGTTAGACACTAACTAGGTGGCCTGTTGGATGGATTCGCGCGGATGCGCTTCAGGCCACTATTTGCCGGAGGTCAGGACTTCTTCTCGTCCGCGGCCTTGTCGGTCGGCTCGGCGATCAGCTTCTTCAGTTCGTCGCTCATCGGGAACTGCAGGTTCAGGCCCTTTGGCGGAATTGGCTGCTGGAACCACTTGTCGTAGCTCTTGTTGACTTCACCCGACTTGAAGTAGGCGACGATGGCTTCGTCGACTGCCTTCTTGAAGGCTGGGTCGTCCTTGCGCACCATGCAGCCGTAGATTTCGTACGACTGTGGGGTACCGGTGATGGTCCAGTCGGACGGTTTCTTGGCCTTGGCCATTTCACCGGCCAGCAGCGCGTCGTCCATCATGAAGGCCACGGCGCGGCCGCTTTCGAGCATGTTGAAGGCTTCGCCGTGGTCCTTGGCGGAGATCACGTTCATCTTCATCTGCTTGTCGGCGTTCATCGCCTTGAGGATGCGCTCGGAGGTGGTACCGGCGGTGGTTACCACGTTCTTGCCGGCCAGGTCCGGGAAGTCTTTATAGGATGGCTGGCCATCCTTGACCTTGGTCAGCAGGCGGGTGCCGACTTCAAAGATGCCCACCGAGAAGCCGACCTGCTGCTGGCGCTCGACGTTGTTGGTGGTGGAGCCGCACTCAAGGTCCACGGTGCCGTTCTGCACCAGCGGGATGCGGGTTTGCGAAGTGACCAGGTTGTACTTGACCTTGATGTCGGTGCCCAGTTGCTTCTTCAGGGCTTCGACGACGGCCAGCTGGATGTCGTGGGAGTAACCCACGGGCGCAGTGCTGCCTGCCAGATAGGAAAACGGAATGGAAGAGTCGCGGTGGCCCAGGGTGATGGTGCCCGAATCCTTGATCTTCTTCAGGGTACCGGTGAGCTCTTCAGCCATGACCGGCGATGCGATGACAGCGGCCGCGATGGCGGCGCCCAGCAATTGACGAACGATGCGCATCAAATTTTCCTCGACGTGTTTGTTTTTTTTATGGAGCCGTTGGCGGACTCTTCGTTCAACGAATACAGCATGAAGCGGGTGCATTCGGCTTCCAAGTGTAGAGCATGAGTCGTGCCAAGCCCTGATAATCATCATAACGCTGTGAAAATGCTGAGTATTAATCTTTTTTGACGCGGTGAAACTTAGCTCGTAGCAGACGGGTTCCCGAACGGATCTCTCTTTGGCGTTCGGTGTTCCGAACGAATTGTTATCGGTTTGCGAGGTGGCCAATGGAAAGTGGCAACTATGTACAGGGTCTTTCTCAAGCGCGAGTGGTGTACTGAGATTCTCATCTCGTCAAGGACCCTGACATGACAGTCGCGCCGTTTTTCCCGCATTCGATCGATGGACTGATTGCACGGCAACTACCTGTGTGGATGACTCGGCACGGCGTGCATCACTTGCTGTCGTTGCGCCTCGCGCTACGTCGACAGGAGGCGGCGTCGAGCGCGCTTAAGCAGGTATTGGACGGTATTCCTTCGCTGGAAAAGTTTGCTGAGCAACTGCTGGAGCCTGCGCTTCGCGCGCGTGGCGTTGCCAGCCCCGATGTCCGACGCAGCACAGTACGCATCGTCGAGCAATTCAGTTTACCGACGGTAGCCCCTAGCCTTTATCGACCAAGCTACGAGCGTTCTTCCATCCGCACGCTGTTGGTTGCCGCCCTGCACAATTTCCATGTCACCGAAACCCGGCCTGGGCTTAGGCGCAAGGGGCAATTGCATGCAAAGTCCGGCCGTGTGCTGCCGCTGGGATTCGAAGCTTTCGCAGGGCTGTGTCGACAAGTGGACATAGGGGGGCGCTACCAGGCGCTTCTCAATCAGCACCTGGTGCCATCCGATCAGCCAGGCGACCTTCCTGGAGAGGCTGCGCAGCGGCTGCATCGACGTTTCGAGGAGAGCCTGCGCAGTCACTTTGAGGTAGCTGTGCGCATTGCCACACTCAAGGGGAACCTGGATGAGCAAAGTTATCTTCACTTGTTGCCAGTAACTGCGCCCAAGCCGATCGTGCCTACCTTGCCAGGCGTCATCATGCCGCGCCAACTCTACCTGCTCGGTAAATGCGTGAGGGGGGTGGTGACACTGGAGGTGCGGCAGGAGCTTGATGCGCCTTTACTAGGTGTGATCGCCTGGATTCCTGGCGATCCGCTATCACCCGTTGCGCGTCATGACTCTTGGCAGGCGCTGTACGACGCGCTGGCCGAACGGCTGCGCGACAAGACCTTTCGCGGCTTCTTTTCACGTTTCATAAGCGAGCGGCTTCCGGCCAGCGCACCTGCGAAGACGGCCTGCTGTTGATTCTCAGCCAGTTGGAGCTTGGCGTACTGGTCGAGCGAGCAGTCAGTGGTGTACCTGCTGTTGATGTCGAGGATCGGCTGATGCGCCTTGGGCGATCGTTGTTCCGCCTGGATGAGGTGGACCGCATCGCGGCCCGGCACGTTGAGCGAATGCGTGAGGCCAGCCTGCCGGTAGATGAGATTGAGGTAAGGTTTTTCTATCGTTACAAACTGCTACACCCACTCGGCTTGCCGCTGGAGTCGGACTCAATGCATTACCAAGGTCACGCCCGGGTGACTACCAGTGACGTGCTCCGTGCGCAAGACCAGGTATTGGGCGCTGAAACGGCAGATGCGTTGATCGAGTCGACTGCACAGCGCCCGTTCTGGGCGGCCCATGTGCGCGAGCGCTACGCTTCTCGATTCGCTGCGTTGGCTGAACCTCTGCGGTTGCGCATGGAAGCGCTGGAGGCGGATGTCGAGCAAAGCCGGATTGATGATTGGACCTTCACGCTACGCAGCAACGCACTGATGTACGAGTTCGAGCTCGCCGAGCGCCGCTTGCTCAGGACGCTGGCCCGTGAGGTCTACCAGCGTCTGTATTCCTGAATACCTGCGCAATCGCTCCTGGGCGCCCATCGCGGGGCGCATGGGATGCTTTCAAGCGGCGCAAGCCTGTTCGGAGCGAGCCCGCAGATAGGTGGCGAGAGCCTGTTGCTCCGAGAAGCTTGTGAACAAGCCCAGCTTGGTGCGGCGCCAAAGAATATCTTCGGCGTCCAGCGCCCATTCCTGCAGGCAAAGATAATCCACTTCTCGGCTGAACAGTCCGCCCCCGATGGATTGGCCCAGGTCCTCTGGTCCGTTCATACCGTCAAGGAGGTGCCAGGCTCGGCTGCCGTAGGTAATTGCCCAGCGTTTGGCGATATCTGGTGCCAACCAGCCGTGACGGGCTTGTATGTCTGCGGCGAGTGCCTGAGCAGTGCTCATGTCTTCACCGCCTGGCAATGGCGCATCGGCAGTCCAGCTACCGCGCATCTGGGTGAAGAACGGCTTGAGTTCGGCCATGGCCGATTCGGCCAGCTTGCGGTAGGTGGTCAGCTTGCCCCCGAACACCGACAGCAGCGGCGCCTGCCCTTCACTTGCGGACAACGCCAGTGTGTAGTCACGGGTCACCGCCGACGGGTTGTCCGACTCGTCGTTGCACAGCGGACGCACCCCGGAGTAAGTGTGCAGGATGTCGCTGCGGTTCAGTTGGTGGTTGAAGTGGGCGTTCACTACATTCAGCAGGTAATCGGTTTCCTGCTCGGTGATCGCCACCTTGGCCGGGTCGCCGCTGTATTCGCGGTCGGTGGTGCCGATCAGGGTGAAACGGTCCAGGTACGGGATGCAGAAAACGATGCGCTGGTCTTCGTTCTGCAGGATATAGGCATGTTCGCCTTCGTACAGACGCGGCACGATAAGGTGGCTGCCCTGGATCAGGCGGATACCGTAGGGCGCGTCGAGCTTCAAGTCGTCCTTGATAAAGCTGGCCACCCAGGGGCCGGCAGCATTGACCAAGGCGCGGGCACGAATGGTCTGCAGGCTGCCATCGGCGTTCTGCAATTCCACCTGCCACACGCCATCGATGCGTTCGGCGCGCAGGCAGCGGGTGCGCGTGCGGATCTGCGCGCCCTGTTCACGCGCGGCCATCGCGTTGAGCACTACCAGGCGGGCGTCATCCACCGCGCAGTCGGCATATTCGAAACCGCGGGTGATGGCCGGCTTGAGCGGGTAACCCGGGCCGAAGCGCAGGCTGCGCGAAGCACCCAGGCGCTTGCGCTTGCCGAGGTGATCGTAGAGGAACAAACCAGCGCGGATCATCCAGGCGGGGCGCAGGTGCGGGCGGTGCGGCAGCACGAAGCGCATGGGCTTGACGATGTGCGGCGCCTTGGCCAGCAGCACTTCACGCTCGGCCAGGGCTTCGCGTACAAGGCGGAACTCATAGTGCTCCAGGTAGCGCAAGCCACCGTGGATCAGCTTGCTGCTGGCCGAGGAGGTGTGTTGTGCCAGGTCATCCTTTTCACAAAGGAACACCTTGAGGCCACGCCCGGCGGCATCGGCAGCAATGCCCACGCCATTGATGCCACCGCCGATAACGGCGAGGTCGTAGCAGTCTTGGAGGGGGGGCTGGGACGAAACGGGCTGGGACACGGGCAAGGCCTCCTGGGGCTGTTCACAGCGAATGTGAACATCAATGTTCGTTTGCGAAAATAGTAGCCTAATGAACAGGCGGCGGCCAGTCAGTCTTCATAGAAAAAACTGATCGGATGACAGGGAAATGAACATTTTCGAAAAGGCAGGGTGATCGATTTGCAAGGCAGGAAGATCAAGCGCCGCCAGGACGGTGCTCGACCCGACTGCTTGCAATAGGCGAGGCGGGCGGTCTCAAACCACGTCGAGGCGAATCTTGTACTGGTTGAGCAACTGGGTCAGGGCCGGGGAAGGTGCCTGGTCGGTCACCAGGCAGTCGACCAGGCTGATCGAGCCCAGGCGAACCATGGCATTGCGCCCGAACTTGCTTGAGTCCGCCGCCAGCAGCACCTGGCGGGCATTGGCGATGATGGCCTGGGATACCCGTACTTCCTGGTAGTCGAAGTCCAGCAGGCTACCGTCCTCGTCAATGCCGCTGATACCGACCACGGCGAAATCGACCTTGAACTGATTAATGAAGTCGACGCTTGCCTGGCCAACCACGCCACCGTCGCGGCGTACCGTGCCGCCGGCCACCAGCACTTCGAAATCGTCCTTGGCCGCCAGGATCGCCGCCACGTGCAGGTTGTTGGTGATGACTTTCAGGTGATTGTGGTTGAGCAGGGCGCGGGCGATGGATTCGGTGGTGGTGCCGATGTTGATGAACAGCGAGGCATGGTCGGGAATCTGCCGGGCCACGGCGTCGGCGATGCGTTGCTTCTCGTCGCGCATCTGGTCTGCGCGCATGGCGTAGGCGGTGTTCTCGATGCTCGAGTCGTAAGCGGCCCCACCATGGTAGCGGCGCAGCAGGTTGGCTTCGGCGAGCTGGTTGATATCGCGGCGGATGGTCTGTGGGGTGACGACGAACAGCTGCGCCATTTCCTCGATGCTGACATAGCCGCGTTCGCGGACGAGCTCGAGAATTTGTTGTTGGCGTGGGGGCAGATTCATGGGCGGTCCTTTGGGGCAGCCGGACAAATTCTGCAATGATGCCGCAGGAAGGGGATGGCGACCAGTAGGCCGTTGCTCAGTCGGGGCCGCGCAGCGGCCCCGACTTCATAGCTTCAGGCGTCGTGATCTTCCCAGTCGCGGGTGCGATCCACGGCCTTGCGCCAGCCCTTGTACAGCTTCTCCTTGGCCGCTTCGTCCAACTGCGGGCTGAACTCGCGCTCGATGATCGCCTTGTCGCGCAGCTCGTCCAGGCCGCTCCAGAAACCGCAGGCCAGGCCCGCCAGGTAGGCTGCGCCCAGTGCTGTGGTTTCGCGCATTTTCGGACGCTCGACGCAGGTGCCGAGAATGTCGGCCTGGAACTGCATGAGGAAGTTGTTGGCTACCGCGCCACCGTCCACGCGCAGTTCGGACAGGCGCTGGCCGCAGTCCTGCTGCATGGCGTCGAGCACGTCGCGGGTCTGGTAGGCGATCGACTCGAGGGCGGCACGGATGATGTGGTCGACCTTGACGCCACGGGTCAGGCCGAACAGCGCGCCCCGGGCGTACGGGTCCCAGTAGGGCGCGCCCAGGCCGGTGAAGGCTGGCACCAGGTAGACGCCGTTGCTGTCCTTGACCTTGCTGGCGAAGTACTCGGTGTCGTAGGCGTCGTTGACGATCTTCAGTTCGTCGCGCAGCCACTGCACGGTGGAGCCACCGTTGAAGACCGCGCCCTCAAGGGCGTAGGCCACTTCGCCACGCGGGCCGCAGGCGATGGTGGTGAGCAGGCCGTGGGACGATTGCACCGCCTTGTCGCCGGTGTTCATCAGCAGGAAGCAGCCCGTGCCGTAGGTGTTCTTGGCCTGGCCGGGCTCCACGCACATCTGGCCGAACAGCGCCGATTGCTGGTCACCGGCGATACCGGCGATGGCAATGCCGCTCTTGGTGTGGCCATAGACTTCGGACGACGGGCGAACCTCGGGCAGCATCTGGCTTGGGATGCCGAGGATATCGAGGAGCTTTTCGTCCCATTGCAGGCTGTGGATGTTGAACATCAGCGTGCGCGAGGCGTTGGTGTAGTCGGTGACATGCACCTTGCCGCCGGAGAATTTCCAGATCAGCCAGGTATCGATGGTGCCGAACAGCAGCTCGCCACGCTCGGCGCGTTCGCGCACGCCCTCGACGTTATCGAGGATCCACTTGAGCTTGGTGCCGGAGAAGTACGGGTCGGTGACCAGGCCGGTTGCCTCGCGGATATATTGCTCATGGCCGTCGCGCTTGAGCTGAGCGCAGATCTCGGTGCTGCGCCGGCATTGCCAGACGATGGCGTTGTACACCGGGCGCCCGGTTTCCTTGTCCCAGACGACGGTGGTCTCGCGCTGGTTGGTGATGCCGATGGCGGCGACCTGGGCGTGGCTGATGCCGGCCTGGGCCAGGGCCTCGACCATGGTCGCGCTCTGGGTGGCGAAGATTTCCATCGGGTCGTGCTCGACCCAGCCCGCCTGTGGGTAGTGCTGGGCGAATTCACGCTGCGAGGTGCCCACCACGTTGGCGTCGCGATCGAAGATGATGGCGCGCGAACTGGTGGTGCCCTGGTCCAGGGCGATGATGTAGTTCTTGTCCAGGGTATCGGTCATGTCGGTGGCCTTGCACGAATAGGGGGTAGTTCAGGGCGTGGCGGGCGCCGGGTGTCAGCCCGGGCCCGGCGTTGGCATCAGGAAACCTGGGTGTCGCCCTGAGGATTATCGTCTGTCTGTTGAGCCGCGGCTTGTATCGTCGGCAAATTGCGGGCGATCAGCCCGCGGTACAGGGCCGCGCCCAGGCTGGCGCCGAGGATCGGCGCGAACACCGGCACCAGGAAATACGGAATATCGCGCCCGCCGGTGAAGGCAACTTCGCCCCAGCCGGCCAGGAAGGTCATCAGTTTAGGCCCGAAATCGCGCGCCGGGTTCATCGCAAACCCGGTCAGCGGGCCCATTGCGCTGCCGATCACGGCGATCAGCAGGCCGATCAGCAGGGGCGCGGTGGCGCCACGGGGCAGGCCGTTGTTGTCGTCGGTCAGGGCCATGATCACGGCCATCAGAATGGCGGTGATGATCACTTCGACCAGGAACGCCTGGCCGGTGGATAGCGCCGGGTGCGGATAGGTGGAGAACACCGAGGCCAGTTCGAGGCTGGCCTGGCTGCCGCGCAACATGGCGTGGCTTTGTTCGAAATCGAAGAACAGATTGCTGTACAGGAAGTACACCAACGCGGCGCCGCAGAATGCGCCGCACACCTGGGCGAGCATGTAGAACGGCAGCTTGCGCTTGTCGAAGCCGGCGAACACGGCCAGCGCGATGCTGACCGCCGGGTTCAGGTGCGCGCCGGACACACCGGCAGTGAGGTAGATCGCCATGCTCACGCCGACCCCCCAGATGATGCTTATTTCCCACAGGCCGAAGCTGGCCCCGGCGACCTTGAGCGCGGCAACACAGCCGGTACCGAAGAAGATGAGTAGGGCAGTGCCGAGGAATTCGGCCAGGCACTGGGCGGAAAGCGTGGGTTGTCGTAGAGCAGTCGTCATGTATGACCTCGGTTCTTGTTGTTGTGAGGCGCTGGGCGCTCGACAGCAAAAAGCCCGGAGTCGATCCCCATTGACGCCGGGCGGGTACAGGAGGCGCACCTTATAGGTGCACCATTTATTCATAAACGAAAAAATATAGACAAGAAACGCTGATGTCAAAGGTCGAAAATGAACGTTCAGCCACATTCTGACTGCCGTGCCGCGCGGTGAACCCAAGGCCGGTGCTCTAGCCTGGGTCCTGCGCTGGCTGCCCCGGCGGATTTACCCTAAAGTACCGGGCGACTTGTGATCGCCTGGAGCCGTTGATGACCCCCGCCCTGGACCTATTGAAAAAGGCGCGTGCCGAACACCGCGTGCACAGCTACGAACATGATCCGAAATCCGCATCGTACGGTCTGGAGGCTGCGGAAAAGCTCGGCCTTGACCCATTGCGCGTGTTCAAGACGCTGCTCGCCAGCAGCGAAAAAGGTGAGCTGCTGGTGGCAGTGGTGCCGGTGGGTGGAACGCTCGATCTGAAGGCGTTGGCCCATGCGGCCGGCGTGAAGAAATGCGAAATGGCCGACCCCCAGGCTGCCCAGCGCGCCACGGGCTACCTGGTTGGCGGGATCAGCCCGCTGGGACAAAAGAAGCGCCTGCGCACTTTCATCGATCAATCCGCGCAACAACATGAAACGATTCATGTTAGCGCTGGCCGCCGCGGCCTGGAGGTGGAACTCGCCGCAGCAGTGCTCGCTGCCCATACCCAGGCACAGTTCGCCGAGATCGGCCGTGGCTGATCATCTGTACTGATTCAAATTCCACGACTCTGTCACTGTTCGGTCCAGACGCCTTGCTCCATGCTCGTGGCCTTTGCGCCCTACACAGGAGTCGTGGCATGCAACTGCATTTTCACCAGGTCGATGCGTTCAGTGACCGGCCCTTCGCCGGCAATCCGGCCATGGTCTACCACCTGGAACAGTGGCTCGACGATGCGCTGATGCAGCAGATCGCCGCCGAGCACAACCTCGCCGAAACTGCGTTCGTGGTCGCTGAAGGAGAGGGCTACCGGATTCGCTGGTTCACCCCCGCAACCGAAGTGCCGCTGTGCGGTCATGCCACCCTCGCCAGTGCCCATGTTCTGTTCGAGGTCTATGGTGAGCAGAAGCCTCGTCTGGACTTTCAAAGCCTGTCCGGTCCATTGAGCGTGGCGCGTGAAGGGGGCCGCCTGTGGCTCGATTTCCCGCGCATTGATCCTCAGCCCATGGCTGAGTCGGTGGCCGTGGCCGAGGCGCTGGGGTGCGAGGTACAGGAGGTTTACCAGACCAAGGAACTGCTGGTTGTACTGGCTTCTGAGCAAGCCGTGCGTGCCTGCGCGCCAGACATGGTGGCGTTGGCAAGACTGCCGGGTTTGGGCGTAATCGTAACGGCGCCTGGTGAAGAGCACGATTTCGTGTCGCGCTATTTTGCACCGAGTATCGGAATCCCCGAGGATCCTGTCACCGGTTCGATTCACTGCTCGCTCATTCCTTACTGGGCGGCACGCCTTGGCAGGTCGCAATTGCACGCGTTCCAGCTCTCCGCACGTGGTGGGGAGCTGTTCTGCCGACTGCAGGGGCAGCGGGTGAAGATTGGTGGGCAGGCCCGGTTGGTAGCCTCTGGCACCTTGGTGCTGTGATTCAAGCCGTTCGCGAAGCAAGTCCGCTTCCGCACCGTTGTAGCGGTATGCGAAAGCGGGCATGCCCCATAATGCTTGTCAAATCCTACAGCGCCGAGCTGATGCGTCGCACACCGCTCTCCTGGCGCGTCAGCTGCGCGGCAACGCTGCCGGGCACCGCGAACAACACCAGGTGTTCGGCCGCCACTGCAATACCGACCTGTTGGCCGAGCGGGTGGTCGTTGTGGCTGGGGAAGATCGCTTCAAGCTGGCTGCCGGTGGGAAGCTGCAGGCGGTACAAGGTTGAAGCGCCAAGGAAACTCTTGCCGATTATCTGCGCTCGCAACGTGCTGTCTGGAGCGTGGATGATGTCGTCAGGGCGCAGCAACACGTCCACCGAACTGCCGGGTGCCATGGTGTAGGCTCGGTTGCCGCGAAGCTCGCCGAGTTCGGTGCTTACTGCTTCGTGGCTGCTCATCTGGCCACGAATGAAGTAGCCCTGGCCGATGAAGCTGGCGACGAACGGGGTCTGCGGTTCGTGGTAGAGGTTGTAGGGCGTGTCCCACTGCTCCAGGCGCCCCTCCTTGAACACCCCTACGTGATCGCTGACGGCAAAGGCTTCTTCCTGGTCGTGGGTGACCAGGATGGCGCTGGTGCCTCGGCTCTTGAGAATATCACGGACCTCATGGCTCAAGCGTCGGCGCAGCTCCACGTCGAGGTTGGAGAACGGCTCGTCAAGCAACAGCAACTGTGGCTCCGGCGCAAGCGCCCGGGCCAGTGCCACGCGTTGCTGCTGGCCACCCGACAGTTCGTGCGGGTAACGCCCGCCGAGGCCGGCCAGCTTGACTAGTTCGAGCATCTCCTCGACCACCATAGCCTGGCGCGGATGCTTGGCGATGCCGAAGGCGATGTTCTGTGCGACGGTCAGATGGGGAAACAGTGCGTAGTCCTGGAACACCATGCCGATCCGGCGTTTCTCTGGAGCCAGGGTAAAGCCGGCGCGGGAGATGACCTCGCCTCCCAGCTGGATCTCGCCCTCGTGCACCGGCTCGAACCCCGCGATGGCGCGCAGCGTGGTGGTCTTGCCGCAACCGGACGACCCTAGCAGGCAACCGATGTCGCCCGCGTTGAGGTGCAGGTTGAGGTTCTGGACGATGCGCTGCGCGCCATAGCCGCAGGCCAGGTTGCGCAGGTTGAGCAGTAGCTGTTGACTCATGCGTGGTGGTAAGCCGGTTCTACAAGAAATTCCAGAAGGGCCTTCTGCGCATGCAGGCGGTTCTCAGCTTCGTCCCAGGCGACCGAGCGGGGGTCATCGAGCAGGTCCTGGCTGATTTCCTCGCCACGGTGGGCGGGCAGGCAATGCATGAACAGGGCGTCGGGTGCCGCCAGGTCGAGCAGTTCGCGGGTGACCTGGTAAGGCGCGAAATGCGCCAGGCGGCGTGCAGTTTCCTCTTCCTGGCCCATGGAAGTCCAGACATCCGTGGTTACCAGGTGGGCGCCGCGCACGGCTTCCTTCGGATCACGGATGATCTGCACGCGGTCGCCGCCCAATTGCAGGAAGCGCGGATCGGGCTCGTAGCCTTCAGGGCAAGTGATGCGCAATTGGAAATCGAACTGCACGGCAGCTTCGATATAAGAGTTGCACATGTTGAAGCCGTCGCCGACCCAGGCCACGGTCTTGCCCTGGATCGCGCCACGGTGCTCGAAGAAGGTCTGCATGTCTGCCAGCAACTGGCAGGGGTGCGATTCGTCGGACAGGCCATTGATGACCGGCACCTTCGAATTGGCGGCGAATTCGGTGAGCGTGCTGTGGGCGTGCGTGCGGATCATGACCACATCCACCATGCTCGACAGCACGATGGCGCTGTCGGCGATCGGCTCGCCGCGGCCCAGCTGGGTGTCGCGCGGCGACAGGAAGATCGCCTGGCCGCCAAGCTGGATCATGCCCGCTTCGAACGATACCCGGGTACGGGTCGAGGATTTCTCGAAGATCATCCCCAGCACGCGGTTCTTCAACGGCTCGAACAGCACGCCTCGTTTACGCAGGTCCTTCAGCTCGATGCCGCGACGGATCACGCCGAGCAATTCGTCAGCGGTGAAATCCAGCAGGGAGAGAAAGTGCCTAGCGCTCATGATTGACTACCTTATCTGCAACGTTTTGCAGGTCGACCGTATGGGTTTTGTTGACAACGGGAGTGACCTGCGGCGTAAGCCGCACGGGGCGGACGGAATAGGGAAAGGCGCAATACTATAATTAAATGTCGCCTTAAACCAAGAGGGGAAACAGCGCCTCTGTGTCAAAGGGTGTCGTAAGCCTTTGGCGAGCAGCTGTTTTTTATTTGCTACAGAGGTTGTACACGGCTTACCTCGATTTTGGCAAATTCATCGTCGCGAATCGTCGGCCTGATGTCGCCCGATTCATGCCGCGAAGCGCGCTGGCAAGCCCGGTTGGTGCGGCGCATAGTCGAACCTCCAGAACAACAAGGCAGAGGCGGCCATGACCAAGACCCTGCATCACCGAGCCTGTCACCTGTGCGAGGCCATTTGTGGCCTGAACATCGAAATCACCCATGAGGCAGAGGGACCGCCGCGGATCAGCTCGATCAAGGGCGATCCGCAGGATCCGTTCAGCCGCGGCCACATCTGCCCCAAGGCGGTCGCCCTGCAGGATATCCAGGAAGACCCTGACCGCCTGCGCCAGCCTCATCGGCGCATCGGTGACCAGTGGCAGGCGATCGGCTGGGACGAGGCCTTCGCCTTCGCCGCAGAGCGGCTGTGGGCGGTGCAGCAAGCCCATGGACGTAACGCAGTGGCGGTCTACCAGGGCAATCCCAGCGTGCACAACTATGGTTTGATGACCCACAGCAACTACTTCCTCGGCCTGCTCAAGACCCGCAACCGCTTCTCGGCCACCTCGGTGGACCAGCTGCCGCAGCACCTGACCAGCCACCTGATGTACGGCCATGGCCTGTTGTTGCCTATTCCGGACATTGACCACACGCAGTTCATGCTGATTCTTGGCGGCAATCCCCTGGCTTCCAATGGCAGCATCATGACCGTCCCCGATGTGGAAAAACGCCTGAAGGTACTCAAGGCCAGGGGCGGGCAGTTGGTGGTGGTGGATCCGCGGCGCAGCGAGACGGCGTTACTGGCCGATCGGCACCTGTTCATTCGCCCCGGTGGCGACGCAGCGCTGTTGTGTGGTCTGTTGCATACCCTGTTCGCCGAGGGCCTGGCCCGTGGTTCGCACCTGCCGATCAATGGCCTGGAGCAGGTGCGCGAGGCGATCCTGCCGTTCGATGCCGCCAGCATGAGCGCGTTGTGCGGCATCCCGGCCGAGGAAATCCGCCGATTGGCGCGGGACTTCGCCGCCGCCGACAAAGCGGTGTGCTATGGCCGGATGGGGGTATCGACCCAGGCCTTCGGCTCGTTGTGCCACTGGCTGGTGCAATTGATCAACCTGGTCACCGGCAACCTTGATCGGGTTGGCGGTGCGTTATGCACCGAGCCGGCGGTCGATCTGGTCGCCAGCACCTCGGGTGGCCACTTCGACCAGTGGCGCAGCCGCGTCTCGGGGTTGCCCGAATATGCTGGTGAGCTACCGGTCTCGGCCTTGGCCGAGGAGATCCTCGAGCCCGGTGACGGGCAGGTACGGGCGTTGGTGACCGTGGCCGGCAACCCGGTGCTGTCCACGCCCAACGGGCGGCGTCTGGACGAGGCCTTGGCCGGCCTGGAGTTCATGCTCAGCATCGACCTCTACATCAACGAAACCACGCGTCATGCTGACCTGATCCTGCCCTCCACCTCGGCGCTGGAGAATGACCACTACGATTCCACCTTCAACTTGCTGGCGGTACGCAACGTCACCCGCTTCAACCGGGCGATCCTGCCCAAACCGGAGGGGGCGCTGCATGACTGGGAGATTTTCGTAGGCCTGGCCGAGGCCTTTGCCCAGCGTGCGCAGGTCGAGCTCAAGGCGACCCTGCCACCGGCACGGATGATCGACTTTGCCTTGCGCAAGGGCCCCTATGGTGACGAGTCGTCCTGGAAGCTTTCCCTGCAGATGCTCGATGAGCACCCCCACGGCTTGGATCTAGGGCCGCTGGGTGCCAACCTGGCGGTACGCTTGCGCACGGTTGGCGGCAAAGTCGAAGCCGCACCGGCGGTACTGCTCGGTGACCTGCAGCGTCTGGCCCGGCAGGCAGCGCCGACGGCAGGCCAGTTGTTGCTGATCGGCCGCCGCCACGTGCGCAGCAACAATTCGTGGATGCACAACTATCATCGGCTGGTCAAAGGCAAACCGCGGCATCATCTGCTGATGCATCCGGATGATCTGCTCCACCGCCAGTTGCAAGACGGGCAGATGGTGCGGATCCGCTCACGCACGGGCGTGATCGAAGTGCCTGTCCAAGCTAGCGAGGAGATGATGCCAGGGGTGGTCAGCCTGCCCCACGGCTACGGTCACGGGCGCCAGGGCGCGCGCTTGCAGGTGGCCGGTGCACAGCCGGGCGTGAGTGCCAATGACCTGACCGACGAGCACTTGCGTGATGGCGTATCCGGCAACGCCGCCCTCAATGGCGTACCTGTGCAAGTGGAGGCCGCCTGAGCATCGGCAAGGCCGAGCACGCCGCTCGGCTTTCCGATACAATGCGTCACCGTGCCGACGACCCAGTCGGAAAGTTCAGCCGAGGTGCTTCATGGATATCATCGATACAATCAAAGAGCAGATCGCCAACAACACCATTCTGCTTTACATGAAAGGTTCGCCGAATGCCCCGCAGTGCGGCTTCTCGGCCAAGGCTTCGCAAGCCGTGATGGGGTGTGGCGAGAAGTTCGCTTATGTCGACATCCTGCAGAACCCGGAAATCCGCGCCAACCTGCCCAAGTACGCCAACTGGCCTACCTTCCCGCAACTGTGGGTGGCGGGTGAGCTGGTCGGCGGCAGCGACATCATGATCGAGATGTTCGAAAATGGTGAACTGCAGACCCTGATCAAGGATGCGGCCGCCAAGGCCAAGGCTTCCGAGGCCTGATTCCGGCGTTCCTTGCCAGGATGCAAAAGCCCCGCAATAGCGGGGCTTTTTGTTGTCGTCGGTCTTGCAGTTACTCTTCGCCCATCTGCGACTGCAGGTAGTTCTCGATAGTGATCTTGTCGATCAGGCCCAGTTGAGTCTCCAGCCAGTCGATGTGCTCTTCCTGGTCCTCGAGGATGTCCTCGAGCACGTCGCGCGAACCGAAGTCGCCAGCGGTTTCGCAATGGGCGATGGCGGCTTTCAGGTCGACGTGAGCCTTTTTCTCGAGCTTCAGGTCGCACTCGAGCATCTCTTTGGTGTGCTCGCCAATCATGAGCTTGCCCAGGTCCTGGACGTTGGGAATACCTTCGAGAAAGAGGATGCGCTTGATCAGCTTGTCTGCATCCTTCATCGCCTGGATGGACTCTTTGTACTCGAGTTTACCGATCCGATTCAGGCCCCAATCTTCGTACATGCGCGCATGCAGGAAGTACTGGTTGATTGCGACCAGCTCGTTTCCGAGGACCTTGTTGAGATGCTGGATGACGCTTACGTCGCCTTTCATGATGGGGTCTGACCTGTAGAAGTTGAGCCAATGCAAACAAGTTTGAGCCTCGCAACTATCTGTGTCAAACCTAAGTGATTGAATAATAAATGAAAATTAATCGGAATAAGAATGTTTGTGAACCGCGTTCGAGCGCTAACTTATTGAATTGCAGGCATAAAAAAACCGGACACTAGGTCCGGTTCTTCGAATTTGGGGGGCATTACGCCGCGTTGAATTCAACGGGGTAGGGCAGGGCGGCCTGCTGGCTCAGTTGCAGCTCGGTGAGGGTTTCGCGTACCACCTGCTTGGCGAGGCAGGCGCATTTGCCGCATTGGCTGGCAACACTGGTGGCGGCTCGAACTTCCTTGTAGCTGCAGCATCCTTCGTAGATCGCATCGCGGATCTGTCCGTCGGTGACACCGACACAAAGACACACATACATAAAGGCTGACCATCGCAGGTTGATTCGATGGGTTGGAGAGTAATAGTAATGAGAATGGTTGTCAAAACACTTTGTGTAAGGCCCGCGCCAGAGCGACCGATGGTAGAGATTCGGCCTGTCACGCAAAGCTGTGTATGATGGTCAGCCTTTGTTGGATCCGGGGGAACGCGTTCCGCCCGGACAAGGTTTTCCCCCCTCATCAGGAGAGATCGAATGAGCGTACTCGTTGGCAAACAAGCCCCGGACTTCACCGTTCCAGCCGTGCTGGGCAACGGCGAAATCGTCGACAGCTTCAACCTGGCCTCGGCCATCAAGGGCAAGTATGGCCTGGTGTTCTTCTACCCGCTGGACTTCACCTTCGTCTGCCCGTCCGAGCTGATCGCTCTGGACAACCGCATCCCTGACTTCCAGGCGCGCAACGTTGAAGTGATCGGCGTGTCGATCGACTCGCACTTCACCCACAACGCCTGGCGCAATACCCCGGTCAACAATGGCGGCATCGGCCAGGTCAAGTACACCCTGGCGGCTGACATGACCCACGAAATCTGCAAGGCCTACGACGTCGAGTCCGAAGGCGGTGTGGCCTTCCGTGGCGCCTTCCTGATCGACACCAATGGTGTTGTCCGCTCGCAGATCGTCAACGACCTGCCGCTGGGCCGCAACATGGACGAGCTGCTGCGCTTGGTCGACGCCCTGCAATTCCACGAAGAGCACGGCGAAGTCTGCCCGGCCAACTGGAAGAAAGGCGACAAGGGCATGAACGCTTCGCCGGAAGGCGTCGCGGCTTACCTGAGCGAGAACGCTGGCAAGCTGTAATTTGCCAAGTGCATAAAAAACCGGCCCTGGTGGCCGGTTTTTTTTTGCCTCAAGTTTCAAGCTGCACGCTACAAGTGAAAAGCACGGCGCATGCAGACAGCTCTTTCTTGTCGCTTGAAGCTTGTGGCTCGCAGCTCAATCGTCGAAATCGCGCCAGCCGCCCATCTCTTTCCAGCGATTGACGATGCCGCAGAACAGCTCTGCAGTCTTCTCGGTGTCGTAACGCGCCGAATGCGCCTCACGGCCGTCGAAGTCGATGTCCGCGCTCTGGCAAGCTCGGGCCAGCACGGTCTGGCCGTAGGCGAGGCCGGCGAGGGTGGCGGTGTCGAAGCTGGAGAACGGGTGGAACGGGTTGCGCTTGATATCGTTGCGCGCCACCGCAGCATTGAGGAAACCCAGGTCGAAGCTGCTGTTGTGCCCCACCAGGATCGCCCGCTTGCAGCCATTGGCTTTCAGCGCCTTGCGCACGCCGCGGAAAATATCGGTCAGCGCGCTTTCCTCGCTCACCGCCATGCGCAGCGGGTGATCGAGCTTGATGCCGGTGAACTCCAGCGCGGCGGCCTCGATATTGGCTCCCTCGAACGGTTCGACCCGATGGAAGTAGGTGTGCTCGGGGAACAGGAAGCCCTTTTCATCCATGCCGATGGTGACGGCGGCAATCTCCAGCAGCGCGTCGGTAGCGCTGTTGAAGCCACCGGTCTCGACATCCACCACCACAGGCAGGTAGCCGCGGAAACGCTCGGCCATCGGATGGCGCGAGCCGCTGCTGACCTGGCTGTCCTGGTCGTCTTCGTAAAGATCTTCGCTCACGCGTGGTCCTCCTGCAGGCGCCAGCGCAGTGTTTCACCAGCGCGCAGGGGAATGACGGTGGTGTCACCGAAGGGCAGGCTGTCCGGCGCGGTCCATTGCTCACGCACCAGGGTGATGGTGTCGGTATTGCGCGCCAGGCCGTAGAAATCAGGGCCATGCTTGCTGGCGAAGCCTTCGAGCTTGTCCAGGGCGTTACGCTGCTCGAACGCCTCGGCATACAACTCGATGGCGGCATAGGCGGTATAGCAGCCGGCGCAGCCGCAGGCGGCTTCCTTGGCATGCTTGGCGTGAGGCGCTGAGTCGGTACCGAGGAAGAACTTCGGGTTGCCGCTGGTCGCGGCATCCAGCAACGCAACCTGGTGGGTGTTGCGCTTGAGGATCGGCAGGCAATAGAAATGCGGGCGGATACCGCCGACCAACATGTGGTTGCGGTTGTACAGCAGGTGCTGGGCGGTGATGGTGGCACCGACATTGGCCGGCGCCTCGGTGACGAACTGCGCGGCGTCGCTGGTGGTGATGTGTTCGAACACCACTTTCAGGGTCGGGAAACGCTCGACCAGGCGGCGCATGTGCTCGTCGATGAAGCGCTTCTCGCGGTCGAACACGTCGATCTCACTGCGCGTTACCTCACCGTGCACCAGCAAGGGCATGCCGGTTTCGGCCAGTGCCTCGATTGCCGGGAGGATGTTGTCGATGCTGGTCACGCCCGAATCGGAGTTGGTGGTCGCGCCGGCCGGGTACAGCTTGGCGGCGTACACGATCCCGCTGGCCTTCGCGGCGCGGATGTCTTCCGGGCTGGTGCGGTCGGTAAGATACAGCACCATCAGTGGCTCGAAGCGGCTGCCGGCGGGGCGTGCGGCAAGGATGCGCTGGCGGTAGGCGTCGGCCTCGCCGGCGTTGCGCACCGGCGGAACCAGGTTGGGCATGATGATGGCGCGGGCGAAGGTGCGCGCCACGTCACCAACGGTGTGAGGCAGGACGGCACCATCGCGCAGATGGATGTGCCAGTCGTCGGGGCGCAGGAGGGTCAGGCGATCGGACATTGGAGATTCCAGGCGGGTCGAACTCAGAAGCCAATGCTACCGGAAAACCCCTGTTCGAGCACGGCTATCAAGTTTTCCGACAGGCGTCCGATAGCATTCAGGTAAGCCGTCAGAATCAGTGGAGCCGACCGTGCGCCAGCGTTACCTAGCCCTGTTCACCCTTGTCGCCAGCCTGCCGGCCGGGGCCATGACCTTCCAGACCCGCGTGGAGAACGTCGCCTGGAAAGTCGAGGGTGACCAGTTCGAATGTCGCCTGATCCAGCCGATCGACGGTTTCGGCAGCGGCGAGTTCGTGCGCCGTGCCGGCGAACAACCGACGTTCCAGCTACGTTCGGACAGCAATGTCCTCGGCGCAGGGTCAGCGACCTTGCTGGCCGCCGCGGCCCCCTGGCAGCCAGGGCGGGGCGATATCAACCTCGGTGCGGTGCACATGGCCCGCACTGGCGTGTTGTTCACCTCCAGCCAAGGGCAAGCCAGCCGCCTGATCAATGGCCTGCTCGATGGGCGCAGCACGGTGGTGCGCAACTACCGGGGCGAGGGTGGCCGGCCGATGCAAGTGCAGGTAATGCCCGTCAGCTTCGCCAAGGCCTACAGCGACTACCAACTGTGCGCCGCCAAGCTGCTGCCGATGAACTATGACCAGATCCGCCAGACCCAGGTTGGTTTCCCCGGAGGCGGGATCGAACTGGACAGCTCGGCGCGTGCGCGCCTGGATGTGCTGCTCGATTATTTGAAGGCCGATCCGACGGTCAATCACATCGAGCTCAACGGCCACTCCGACAACAGCGGCAACCGCCTGACCAACCGCGACACCTCGCGTCGACGGGCGTTGGCGGTTGCCGACTACCTCAAGGCCCATGGCGTGCCGGAAGAGCAGATCACCGTGCGCTTCCACGGCGAGCGCTATCCGCTGGCCAAGAATAACTCTGCCGCCAATCGGGCGCGTAACCGCCGGGTGAACATCCAGCTCGAGCGCGTGACACCGGTCGAGAAACCGCTGGAGAAACCGGCGCCACCGGTTGCGCCGGCGGCCCCGGCACCCGCGGCTACCTCACCTGCGCCTGCGACGCCTGCGGCCGCTTCCGCCCAGCCCGCTCCAGCGAAATCCTGAGTGCGACAGCGGGTCGCGCTCTCGACAATTCCTGTCGCTTTGTCGTCACAAGCTGTCGCCCCATTGTAAATTTTTCGGCAAGGCCGGTAGAATCATCGGCTTTCCGTACAACCCCGTGGAGTGATGGCATGGCGGACGTAAAAAAGGTCGTATTGGCGTATTCCGGCGGCCTTGATACTTCGGTGATTCTCAAGTGGCTGCAGGACACCTACAACTGTGAAGTGGTGACCTTCACCGCTGACCTCGGCCAGGGCGAGGAGGTCGAGCCGGCCCGCGCCAAGGCCCAGGCGATGGGCGTGAAAGAAATCTACATCGACGACCTGCGCGAAGAGTTCGTGCGTGATTTCGTCTTCCCGATGTTCCGCGCCAACACCGTCTACGAAGGCGAGTACCTGCTCGGTACTTCCATCGCCCGCCCGCTGATCGCCAAGCGCCTGATCGAAATCGCCAACGAAACCGGCGCCGACGCCATTTCCCACGGTGCTACCGGCAAGGGCAACGACCAGGTGCGTTTCGAACTGGGTGCCTATGCGCTCAAGCCTGGCGTCAAGGTCATCGCGCCATGGCGTGAGTGGGACCTGCTGTCCCGCGAGAAGCTGATGGACTACGCCGAGAAGCATGGCATTCCGATCGAGCGCCACGGCAAGAAGAAGTCGCCGTACTCGATGGACGCCAACCTGCTGCACATCTCCTACGAAGGCGGTGTCCTGGAAGATACCTGGACCGAGCACGAGGAAGACATGTGGAAATGGAGCGTCTCTCCGGAGAACGCCCCGGACCAGGCCACCTACATCGAACTGACCTACCGCAACGGTGACATCGTCGCCATCGACGGCGTCGAGAAGACCCCGGCCACCGTGCTGGCCGACCTCAACCGCATTGGCGGCGCCAATGGCATCGGTCGCCTGGACATCGTCGAGAACCGCTATGTCGGCATGAAGTCGCGCGGTTGTTACGAGACCCCGGGCGGCACCATCATGCTCAAGGCTCACCGCGCCATCGAGTCGATCACCCTGGATCGCGAAGTCGCTCACCTGAAGGATGAGCTGATGCCCAAGTACGCCAGCCTGATCTACACCGGCTACTGGTGGAGCCCGGAGCGTCTGATGCTGCAGCAGATGATCGATGCCTCGCAGCTCAACGTGAATGGTGTTGTCCGCCTGAAGCTGTACAAAGGCAATGTCACCGTCGTGGGTCGCAAGTCGGACGATTCGCTGTTCGATGCCAACATCGCGACCTTCGAGGAAGACGGCGGGGCTTACAATCAGGCTGATGCCGCAGGCTTCATCAAGCTCAATGCATTGCGTATGCGCATCGCGGCCAACAAGGGTCGTTCG
Source organism: Pseudomonas soli (assembly GCF_900110655.1). GTDB lineage: Bacteria > Pseudomonadota > Gammaproteobacteria > Pseudomonadales > Pseudomonadaceae > Aquipseudomonas > Aquipseudomonas soli. The sequence goes on along the minus strand of NZ_FOEQ01000015.1, from coordinate 19,765 downwards.
CTGCTGTAAGCCGCCTCGAGCATAAGAAAAAACCCGGCCTAGGCCGGGTTTTTTCATGCCTGGGTTTTTGCCTGGGTGGCGGTCGTGGCCTCTTCATCCGGCATGGGCGCGGCTGAGAGATGGATGCAGGTGCGCGTATCCAGGTTATACAGCACCCAGCGTCGTTGTCGCCCGTGCGGGCGGTCGATCATTCGCAGTACATGGGTTTCGATGATCTTCTGACTGTCCGCTCCGGAAATGGCGATGATCATTGCGCCTTTGCTCTCTGCCACAGGTGTGCGTACAGGCTTGCCGGCACTGTTGGCATTGCTGTCTGGTACAAACAGCGAGCGAGTGTTGAAGTTGAGGGTGAGGAAGAACAGTACGGTGAGAAAAAACGGGAAGCCCACCAGGAACCAGGTATACAGGGTCTGGCTGTCTTCGCTGAGGAACGGGAGTGATGCCAGGGCAGACGCTTCGATCACGCCGGCAAAGACAGCGATAAGGGTCAACGGACTGATGGGGTCGCGGTTCATGATGAGGGCCTGGTGATGCTTTGCCCATCTGTAGCGCGTTTTCCCCCGCGTATTAAGCGTGCCTTGTTTCCCTCCCAGGCCACGGCGCAGCTTCAACACCTACCATTTATCCAGTATGTACAGTCGAATTTTCCCGCATGAAGTATGACTCAATAGCACTTGGATCCAATTATGCCGACTGTTACTTTCTGATTCGTTGCGACGAACCTCTATCTATTACATTTTGTGAAAGTGGCAGTGTGTAGGAAGAATCTCCATTAATTGTAGGCCGCTTCTTTCGGTGAATTTACCAGGGAAACCGCTGCATAAATAATCGTTATGCTCGGGTGTGGTGGTCTATCGAACTAAAAATAACGTATCAATGGGAATCGCATGAATAAAGTGCTGATCGTGGATGATCACCCGGTCATTCGCCTGGCCGTACGCATGCTGATGGAACGGCATGGCTACGAAGTGGTGGCGGAGAGTGACAATGGTGTAGACGCCCTGCAACTGACGCGGGAGTATCTGCCGGATATTGTCATTCTGGATATCGGGATCCCCAAACTGGATGGGCTGGAAGTGATTGCGCGGATGACGCTGGCGAGCCCCGCGAGCAAGGTACTGGTACTGACTTCCCAGGCCCCTGGGCACTTCTCGATGCGCTGCATGCAAGCGGGTGCAGCAGGTTATGTGTGCAAGCAACAGGAGTTGACCGAGCTGCTCAGTGCCATCAAGGCCGTGCTGTCCGGCTACAGCTATTTCCCCAATCAGGCATTGCACAAGGGGCGCTCGGGTACGGGAGGCGCCACGGAAATGGAGATGGTCGAGCGGCTTTCCGGCCGGGAGATGATGGTGCTGCAACAACTGGCACGAGGCAAAAGCAACAAGGAAATCGCCGACAGCATGTTCCTCAGCAACAAGACGGTCAGTACCTACAAGACGCGCCTGCTCCTCAAGTTGAATGCGCGCTCGTTGGTGGATCTGATCGAACTCGCACAGCGCCATGGGCTGGCCTGACCCCTATTGAAAAAGCCTCCGTTCAGGAGGCTTTTGCACGTTTGCGCTACAGATCGTAGTCAAAGTCGGCCAATTGCTTCTGCAGGCGCCGTTCCTCGAGCATGTTGTCGATGGTGCGGCGCTTGCTAAGGTTGGTCTTGGCCGGTTCGGCCTGCGGCTCCACGTCGTCGTCCGTACTTTGGAAGTCGTCGTCGTTCGCCAGATCTTCTTTATCGGTGCTCATGCGTCACTCCAAGCCAAAGGGCCATTGGCCGTCCTTATAACGGGAATCGCAGAGCGGGTAAAAAAGATTTTTTCAATCGCCTTGTGCTGTTGTCAGCTATTGCTTCAATCGTCCGAGGTCTTGAGCTTGTATTCGCACAGGTCCTCGATTCGGCAGCTGCCACAGCGGGGTTTTCGGGCCTGGCAGACATAGCGGCCATGCAGGATCAGCCAGTGGTGGGCATCGAGCAGATACTCCTTTGGCACGAACTTGAGCAGTTTCTTTTCGACTTCCAGAACGGTCTTGCCCGGCGCTATACCCGTGCGGTTGCTGACCCGGAATATATGCGTATCGACGGCCATGGCCAGTTGGCGAAAGGCGGTGTTGAGCACTACGTTGGCGGTCTTGCGGCCGACGCCGGGCAGGGCTTCCAGCGCTTCGCGGCTCTGCGGGACTTCACCACCGTGCAGTTCGACCAGCAGGCGACAGGTCTCGATGACATTCCTGGCCTTGCTGTTGTACAGCCCGATGGTCTTGATGTACTCGCTCAGGCCTTCGACACCCAGGGCGTGGATGGCCTGCGGCGTGTTGGCGACCGGAAACAGGCGTGCGGTAGCCTTGTTGACGCCGACGTCCGTCGCCTGGGCCGAGAGGATCACCGCGATCAACAGTTCGAAGGGGGTGGAGTAGGCCAGTTCGGTCTTGGGTTCGGGGTTGTCTTCATGCAGCCTGCGAAAAATCTCCAGGCGTTTGGCGGCATTCATGGGGTCAACGGCTTCCTAGACGGCGTGGTGAGGTGGTCGATGGGCGCAGGTGATTGTACAAGCCCAGCAGCAGGCCGAGCAGTATCAAGGCGCCGGGAGCGAGCGTGGCAATGTGCAGGCCGAGATCGTCGGCGAGCACTTGTCGACAGATACCCAGGGCAAGGCTGGCCACCAAGAGCCCACCCAGGCCGCGGCACAGTTGGCGGTAGCGGTGAGTCTGTGGCAGCAACTGCTCGCATGCCAGGCAGGGCAGCGCCAGCAACAGGGGGTAGAGGGCAAGTTGCTCGGCCAAGGGCAGGGCCCACGCCCGCAGCCCCAGGTGCAGACAGGTTACCAAGGTGGCGGTCAGTAAAGCGCTCGCCCACAGGCTGGCGCCTTGGGCAAGGTGGCTACGCAGTGGTGCCATCAGCGCCTGATGCAGGCCTGTCAGCAGGCAGGCGCAAAGGCTGATGGCGATAGCCTGGACAATGGTCCGGGTCGCGCCGAGCAACGGTGCCAGGCTGATCATCACTAGCCAGAACCTGCTCATGGGCGCGCCTCGTCGAGCAGTGCCTCGCGGTGGTCGTCGAAGTAGCGCAGCGCATCCTGGATCGCCTCGATGACTGCCCTGGAAGTTACCGTCGCCCCGGCCAGCTGATCGAACGCGCCCTGGTCACGCTTGATCGCCCAGGCCTGCTCCGGGGTGCCTTCGTGTGCCCGGCCAATGAACTGGTCGAGCCAGTGACGGGCAGGGTCTGCCAGTTGGTCGCCCAGGCCGGGGCTTTCCTGTTGCTCAAGTACACGCATGCCTGCCAGGCGACCGTGGGTGTCGATGGCGATGACCATTTCGATGGCGCCGCCATAGCCCTGGAACCTGTTGTGCAGCAGGATGGCGGTAGGGCTGCCGCCTAGCGTGGCACGGTAACCGGCGAGCAGGCGGCTGTGGCGCAGGCTGGTATCTGCCAGTGCCAAGGGTGTCTGCAAGGGCTGGTTGTCGTAGCTGCCCGGCGGCAGCACCGCCAGCCATTGCCGTTCCTGCCACTGGCGCGATGCTTGTGCAATCGGTTCGGCAGTGAAGCGTTGCCAGGCCAGTGTCGTGGCGACGGCCAGGAGTGCCAGCAGCAGAAGGCAGGCAGCGCTGCACCAACGGGCATTCACAGGCAGGCCTCTTGGCGGCGTTGCGCCCAGCGATCCAGGGACGGTGCGGCAAGGTTCATCAGCAAGATCGCGAATGCCGTGCCGTCGGCAAAGCTGCCCCACGTACGGATCAGGTAGATCAGCATGCCGGCGCCGGCACCGAACAGCAGGCGGGCCAATGGCTGTCGGCAACCGGATACTGGCTCGGTGGCGATGAAGAACGCGGCCAGCATGGTCGAGCCCGACAGCAGGTGCAGCAATGGTGAGCCATTGGAGTCGGAGCCGGAGCCATTCCAACCCACCAGGCTGAACAGGAACAAGGCGCCGAGCAGGCCGACCGGCGCATGCCAGCCGAAGACCTTGCGTTGCATCAGGAACAACCCGCCGAGCAGAAAGGCGAGGTTGACCCATTCGCTTGCACGTCCACCGAGGTGGCCAAAGGCCGAATGGCTGGCAAACAGTTCGTCGATGGTCAGGCTGCGGTTGTGGCGCAGTACGTCGAGCACCGTGGGGCTGGCCCAGGCATCGATGCGATCGCCGGTACCCAGGCTCAGGTTCAGGCTCTCAAGCAATCCGGGTGCTTGGGCGGGCCAGTGGTTCATTTGCAGGGGGAAGCTCAGCAGTACGAACACGTAGCCCGCCATGGCCGGGTTGAACAGGTTGCGTCCCACTCCACCGAAGGCCTGTTTGCCCAGGCCAATGGCGACACAGGCTGCAATTACCGGCAACCACCAGGGTGCCTGAATGGGCAGGGCCGCAGCCAGCAGAACGGCGGTGACCAGCGCGCTGCCATCGCCCAGGGTCGAGGCCACCGGCAGCTTGCGCCAGCTCAGCAGCACGGCCTCGGTGGCCAGCGCCGCGCAACTGCTCAGCAGCAGGTTGATCAGCACGCCCCAGCCATGCAGCCAGAACAGCGCGAGCAGCCCCGGGACACAGGCCAGCAGCACCAGTTGCATGGCGCTGCGCAGGCGCGGATCAGATGGCGGCATGGGGCGGCAGTTCCTCGAAGTAGTGTCGGGCGGCGTTTTGAAATGCCGGCAGCAAGACGCCGGTGTTAAGAGTCAGGCTCATTGTGCGAAGAGCCCATTGAGTCCCGAAAAAGCCATGGCCATAAGCCCGGCACCGATCAGTTGGATAGGCAGGCCGCGTAATGCCGTGGGTACCTCGGCTTGGCGGCTGCGCATGTCCAGGTCCGCATACAACATCAGCGCGAGCCAGAAGCCCAAAGCGGTAACAAGTGGCCACGCCAGCAGGCGCCAGCCGTACATTTCGGCATTGGACAGTTGCACCAGCAAGCCTAGCACCACGGCATTAGCGCTCAGCAGACTCGGCAGGCCTTGTGTTGGCCAGTCTGGCCGCAGGCGTTGCAGCAGGTTCGGCAGCGCCCAGGCCAACGCCGCCAGCAGCGGCAGGAAGAGCAACAACTGCAGGTCCTGCAACTGTGATGGCACGAGCAGTTGCTGGTAGATCCATGCCCCGACTGGCAGTGCCAGGAGGATCAGCAGTGCGCTGCACAGCCCCAGCGCATGCAGGCGCGCTCGCTCGCCCGGTTCTGCCTGCAGGACCAGGTGATTGACCAGCGCGGCGCTGACCAGGACCAGAACGTAGTCACTCATGGGGATGCCGACGGCGGGAGGATGGCGCCATTATCCGGCAGCGGGTGGCAGATGCAAATGCCCCGGCCAGGTGGCCGGGGCATGGTAGTTACTTAAGGCGGTTACTTGATGCGCTGGCCTGGCTTGGCACCGCTGTCAGGGCTGAGCAGGTAGATTTCCTCGCCGCCCGGACCGGCTGCCATGACCATGCCCTCGGAAACGCCGAAGCGCATCTTCCGTGGCTTGAGGTTGGCCACCATCATGGTCAGACGGCCTTCCAGCTGGGACGGATCCGGGTAGGCCGACTTGATACCCGAGAACACATTGCGACGCTCGTCACCGATGTCCAGGGTCAATTGCAGCAGCTTGTCTGCACCCGGCACGGCTTCGGCCTTGACGATCAGCGCCACGCGCAGGTCGACTGCGGCGAAGGTGTCGAACTCGATTTCGGCCGACAGCGGGTCCTTGGCCAGCTCGCCATTGCCCGCCGGGGCGGTCTTGGCCTCGGCGGCCAGCAGGTCTTCCTTGCTGGCGGCGATCATGGCTTCGACCTTGGCCGGTTCGATGCGGCTCATCAGCGCCTTGAACGGGTTGAGTTGGTGGTTTTCCAGGCGCGACTGGTGGTCGTTCCAGGTCAGCGGCGCGACATTGAGGAAGGCCTCGGCGTCGGCGGCCAGCACCGGCAGGACCGGCTTGAGGTAGATCACCAACTGGCGGAACAGATTGACGCCCTGGGCGCAGATGGCCTGCACCTCGTCCTGCTTGCCTTCCTGCTTGGCCAGCGACCACGGGGCCTTGTCGGCGATCCAGGCGTTGGCACGGTCGGCCAGGGCCATGATCTCGCGCATGGCGCGCCCGAAATCGCGGGCTTCATAGGCCTCGGCAATCGACGGGGCTGCCGCGAGGAAGGCTTCGGTCAGCTCCGGCGCGGCGTCACCGGCGACCATTACGCCGTCATTGCCCTTGTGGATGAAACCGGCGCAGCGGCTGGCGATGTTGACCACCTTGCCGACCAGGTCGGAATTGACCTTTTGCACGAAGTCTTCGAGGTTCAGGTCGAGGTCGTCGACACCGCGGCCCAGTTTGGCGGCGTAGTAGTAGCGCAGGTACTCCGGCTGCAGATGGTCGAGGTAGGTGCGCGCCTTGATGAAGGTCCCGCGCGACTTGGACATCTTCGCGCCGTTGACGGTCAGGTAGCCGTGCACGTTGACCGCGGTCGGCTTGCGCAGGCCCGCGCCTTCGAGCATGGCCGGCCAGAACAGGGCGTGGAAGTTGACGATGTCCTTGCCGATGAAGTGATACAGCTCGGCCGTGGAGTCTTCTTTCCAGAACGCGTCGAAGTCCAGTTCCGGTCGGCGCGCGCAGAGGTTCTTGAAGCTGGCCATGTAGCCGATCGGCGCGTCCAGCCAGACATAAAAGTACTTGCCTGGCTCGCCCGGGATCTCGAAACCGAAGTACGGAGCGTCGCGGGAGATGTCCCATTCCTGCAGGCCGGAGTCCAGCCACTCGGCGAGCTTGTTGGCCACGGCGTCCTGCAGGGTACCGCTGCGGGTCCACTGTTGCAGCATGGCCTGGAAGTCGGGCAGCTTGAAGAAGAAGTGCTGGGAATCACGCAGTACCGGGGTAGCGCCGGAGATGGCCGACTTGGGATTCTTCAGCTCGGTCGGGGCGTAGGTGGCGCCGCATTTTTCGCAGTTGTCGCCGTATTGGTCCTCGGCTGCGCACTTGGGGCAGGTGCCCTTGATGAAGCGGTCGGCGAGGAACATGCCCTTTTCAGGGTCGAAATACTGGGTGACCGAACGGGTGGCGATATGCCCGGCATCGCGCAGGCGCGTGTAGATCAGGCTCGACAGCTCGCGGTTCTCCTCGCTGTGCGTGGAGTGGTAGTTGTCGAAATCGACCAGGAAGTCGGCGAAGTCGGCGCTGTGCTCGGCCTGGACGTTGGCGATCAGTTGCTCGGGCGTGATGCCTTCCTTTTCAGCACGCAGCATGATGGCCGAACCGTGGGCATCATCGGCACAGACATAGATGCACTGGTTGCCGCGCAGCTTCTGGAAGCGCACCCACATGTCCGTCTGGATGTACTCGAGCATGTGGCCAAGGTGGATCGATCCATTGGCATAGGGCAGGGCGCTGGTGACGAGAATCTGACGTGGCTCGGACATGGTGGCTCGGCTACTTATCTGGCTACGGGGTAAAAATGAGGGTGATCGGCCACTATAAAGGGCTGGCGAATATATTTCACCCCAACAACGCATCCGCTGACGATTGACGGGTTAGCATAGGCGCCTGTTCCGTATTCAGTTTGCCAATGGGAGCCTCCATGAGTGCCGTTACCCGTGCCGCCGTCGAAGGCGTGCTTCGCCAGTACACCGACCCCTACCTGAACCAGGACCCGGTCAGCGCCGGTTGCGTGCGCGCCATCGAAATCCAGGGTGGGCAAGTCAATGTGCAGTTGCAGTTGGGCTATGCCGCCGGGCTGTTCAAGGGCGGCTGGGCGCAGGTACTGCAGACCGCCATCGAGAACCTCGACGGTGTGACTTCGGCCTCGGTCGGCATTGACTGTGTGATCGCTACGCACAAGGCCCAGGCTCAGGTGCCGGCCATGGCCAACGTCAAGAACATCGTCGCCGTGGCCTCGGGCAAGGGTGGGGTCGGCAAGTCGACCACCGCCGCCAACCTGGCCCTGGCCCTGGCCCGCGAGGGTGCGCGGGTGGGGATACTCGACGCCGACATCTATGGCCCCAGCCAGGGTGTGATGTTCGGCATCCCCGAGGGCACCCGCCCGCAGGTGCGCGAGCAGAAGTGGTTCGTGCCGATCAAGGCCCATGGCGTCGAGGTCATGTCCATGGCCTTCCTCACCGATGACAACACGCCCATGGTCTGGCGCGGCCCGATGGTCTCGGGGGCGTTGCTGCAACTGGTGACCCAGACCGCCTGGGACGACCTCGACTACCTGGTGATCGACATGCCGCCAGGCACCGGCGATATCCAGCTGACCCTGGCGCAGAAGGTGCCGGTGGCGGGCTCCGTCATCGTCACCACCCCGCAGGATCTGGCGCTGCTGGATGCCAAGAAGGGCGTGGAAATGTTCCGCAAGGTCAACATCCCGGTGCTGGGCGTGGTAGAGAACATGGCGGTGCACATCTGCTCAAACTGCGGCCATGCCGAGCACCTGTTTGGTGAAGGCGGCGGCGAGAAGCTGGCGGCCCAGTACGGTGTCGAACTGCTGGCATCGTTGCCGTTGTCGATGCTTATCCGCGAGCAGGCCGACAGTGGCAAGCCGACCGCGATTGCCGAGCCGGAAAGCCAGATCGCCATGGTCTACCAGGAGCTGGCGCGGCAGGTGGGGGCGCGGATCGTGCTGCAGGAAGCGGCGGCGCCGGCGATGCCGAGCATCACCATCAGCGAGGATTGAGGTTCAGGAAGTCATGTGGGAGCGGGCAAGCTCGCTCCCCCGATCGCTTCTGACCATTCGCTCAGGCACAAAAAAACCCGCCAATGGCGGGTTTTTTTGAAAGCGAGGAAGCGAGATCGACTTAGGCGATCTGAACTTCTTCAGCCTGCATGCCTTTCTGGCCGCGGGTAGCGACGAAAGTAACAGCCTGGCCTTCTTTCAGGGTTTTGAAGCCGTCAGCTTGGATGGCTTTGAAGTGCACGAACAGGTCGTCACCCGACTGAGGGGTGATGAAGCCGTAGCCTTTCTCATCGTTGAACCACTTGACGGTACCGTTTTGACGGTTGGACATGTTTCTGTCTCCTTGGACAAAGTTGATTACGGTCAGGAAAAACCCTGGCCGGGACTGAGTGCAAAGAGAGCAGAAAATTCAGCGATGGGCCGATGATAATCGTGCATCAAACTAGAGATTCTCGGTGTCACGTGCAGCACAGTGGCGCCACCTTAACCCACTTTCCACGACCTGCCAATGGTCAAGGAGCGCTTTGATGAATTTCGGATCGGCGGCCGGTGCAGGCCCCGTCTGGCGCGGGATGGGCAAGGAAACTTTAACCCGCGCGCCGGGACCGGTAAGATGCGCTTCTCGTTTTTCACCTTGCACTCTTCAGGACACCCCGCCATGAGCATCAAATCGGACAAGTGGATTCGCCGCATGGCGCAGGAACACGGCATGATCGAACCGTTCGTCGAGCGCCAGGTGCGCGGCGAGCACGACAGCCGGGTCATCTCCTTCGGCGTCTCCAGCTACGGCTACGACGTACGCTGCGCCGACGAATTCAAGGTGTTCACCAACATCAACTCGGCCACCGTGGACCCGAAGAACTTCGACGCCGGCAGCTTCGTCGACATCAAGAGTGACGTGTGCATCATCCCGCCAAACTCCTTTGCCCTGGCCCGCACCGTCGAGTACTTCCGCATCCCGCGTGACGTGCTGACCATCTGCCTGGGCAAGAGCACCTACGCCCGCTGCGGCATCATCGTCAACGTCACCCCGCTCGAGCCCGAGTGGGAAGGTCATGTGACGCTGGAGTTCTCCAACACCACCACGTTGCCGGCGAAGATCTACGCCAACGAAGGCGTGGCGCAGATGCTGTTCCTGCAGTCCGACGAGGAGTGCGAAGTGTCGTACAAGGATCGTGGTGGCAAGTATCAGGGCCAGCGCGGCGTCACCTTGCCGCGCACCTGAGCCGACAAAGCGCGGGAATTGTTTCCGCGCCTGGCACTCCAACGAGTGAACAGTTCCGGCGCGCATGACGTGCGCCGGCTCTCGTCAGGAGCCTTCCATGAAAATTGACCCCGCAATCAGTGCCAAGCTGGCCGTCCTGCAGCCGAACCAGATCGGATTGCTGGCCTGGTCGCTGCTGGCCCATCCGCCGATACACACGCCACTGCCCATGCGCGCTGGCGGCGTGCCTCACCAGCCTGATCCCGACACCCCCCAGCCGCCACAGCCTGGCGAGCAGCCACCGATGGAGCCGGGCGAACCGACCTTGCCGGATGAGCCGCCTCCCGCTCCCGTGGCTTGACGCCGCTCAGTTGCCCAGCAGGTAACCGCTGCGACAGACCTGCTCGCCTGCCACATGGGCGACCACCATGCCCGCCGTGGCCATGCGCCGGATGCTGCGGGCATAGAGCAGCCCCGCCTGGCTATTGCGCAAGGGAGTGACCCGGTCGTTGAGCGGGTCGATGACCTCGGCGATCAGTGTCCCGGCTTGCAGGTACTGGCCGGGGCTGGCATGGAACACCAGCAACCCGCCAAGCGGTGCCATGACCGGTTCCACCGCTGCCAGTGGCGTGGCCGGTCGACGCAGCGCCGGCAACGGGGCAGGCTGCCCTTCGATGACCCCGGCGTGGGTCAGGAAGTCGAGGATCGCCTGGCAGTCCTGGGTGGCCAGGGCGTGGCTGACATCGGCCTGGCCGCGCAACTCGATGGTCACCGAAAAACTGCCTTGGGGGATCGGGAAGCGTTTGCCGAAGCGCTGCTGCAACTGCCACCACACCAGGCTGAAACACTCATCGAACGATTGTCCGCCCGAGTCGGTGGCCAGCAGGCTGGCCTGGACGCCCAGGTAGCGTGCCAGCGGTTCGACCTCGGGCCAGGCCTCGGGTGTGGTGTACAGGTGCTCGACGGCTTCGAAGTCGCAATGCAGGTCGAGCACCATGTCGGCGTCGCAGGCCAGGCGCTGCAGGGTCAGGCGCTGGGACTGCAGCGGCGTGTGCGCGGGGTGGGCATCCAGGCCCCGGCGCAGGTATTCACGGATCAACGCCAGGTTGTGCGCCGGGTCTTGGGAGAGGTGGCCTTCGATCTGGTCACCAATGTTGTCCGACAGGTCGACGAACCTGCGGTTGAAGTTCTCGCCGCTTTGCAGCTCGAAGCGCCCCAGGGGCGCGTCCAGCAACACCTGCTCGAGGCCGACCGGGTTGGCCACCGGCACCAGGATGACCTCCTTGCGCAACCGCCCCTGCTGCTCCATGTCCGCAAGCCGCTGCTTTAGGTGCCAGGCCACCAGCATGCCCGGCAGCTCGTCGGCATGCAGCGAGGCCTGGATGTACACCTTGCCGGCGCCACGTGGGCCGAAATGGAAGCTGTGCAACTGGCGGGCGATACCCGGGACAGGGGAGAGCAGGTCGTGGGTCGAGTGGTGCATGGTGGTCCTGATGTGAGCGCTGTGCGGCAAGGGCCGGGATCAAGGATAGAAGCATAACTTCGGCGTTGGCGCACTATTCATATCGGCCGGGCGGACGGTGGAGCTCGGATATGGACTACCTGAAATGAGGACATGCCGAACCCGCAGGTGCTGTCTACTGATGCTTCATCGCGCTGCGCAACAAATATGTTGCGAGTGCAACCTGTTTGCTGCATTTTTCTCCTGGTGCATGCATGAAGTACAGCGAACTACGTCGATGGCTGCGTTCTCAGGGAGCCACCTTCGTTCCTGCCAAAGGCAGCCATTTCAAGGTTTACCTGGGCAATCGACAAACCATCTTCCCCGACCACGGCGCCAAGGAAACAGGGGAGGGGCTGAGGAAGAAGATCCTCAAGGATCTTGGACTGAGCGACTGACCACGCAACGAGGTTTCCAAATGAATTTCGACTATCCGGTAAACGTGCACCGTGATACAGGCAGTGTCTGGATCAGTTGTCCGGATATACCTGAGATGGCCAGTGCGGGCGATACGCTCGATGAAGCATTGTTCGATGCAGTGGATGCCCTGGAGTCAGCGCTTTCCCTGTACGTGGAGCGTCGGGCAGCCATTCCGTTGCCGACACCAGTGCAGTCAGCCGAGGCCATTGTCAGGTTGCCGGCGCTGACCGCGGCCAAGGCGGCGCTGTGGAACACCATGGTCTCTCAGAACGTGACCAAGACCGAAATGGCCCGACGGCTTGGCGTTAATCGGCCGCAGGTGGACCGGCTGGTTGATTTGCTGCATCGCTCCAAGATCGAGCAGGTCGAGCATGCCTTGCATGTATTGGGACAACGCATAGAACTCGCGGTGGTAGCTGCCTGAAGATGATCCGAGAGGTTCCTTCCTGGCGCAGATGCTGCGCCAGGAAGCTACTTCCGTGGGGCCGAAGGCCTATTTGCCAGGCACCAGCGTCAACCGCTGGCTACCGTAGGCCCGGGCAAAATTCTGCGGTTGCAGCGGCAGGCTGGTGAAGCGGCCCTTGAACCAGGCATCGAGCCCATCGCTGTAATGGTGGCTGGCCGGATTGCCGGACTGGCCATTGCTGGTCAGCACCTGCAGCGGTTCGGTCTGCCCAAAATCGACGATCATCCGCGCCGAGGCCGGCAGTTGGGTGTCGAAGCTGCTCCCCCAGGCATAGGGCGTCAGGGCCAGGGTGCTGAAGTCGCCACCCGCCGCCAGGGGCGCGCGCTCGAGCTTGTCGCCCAGGCCGTGATAGGCCGGTGCCGGCCAGCGGTACTGATGCAGCTTGCCCCACTGCCAGGCACGGCGGTCGGCGCCGAGTTGTGTGGTGCCGGCATCCACCGCCGCAGCCAGGCTGCGGGCGAGGATGGCCGGCTTGTCTTCTTTTTGCGGCGTGCCGCGATCGTCCCAGAACGGGCTGTCCTCGCGCCCCAGCAGGTGGTCGGCCTGGGCGGAGTAGGAAAGCTTGGCATTGCCGATGAACGCTTGCCATGCCGGGCTGGATTCCGGGCCCAGTTCATCGAGGAAGGTCTGGCGAGTGACTGCCTGGAGGAACAGTTCGTACAAGGCGGCATCGGCCGACACCGGGCTTAGCCGGCCATCGAAGGCCTTTAGCCGCGCCAGCGCATCGCGAGCCTTGTCGCGCTGGGCGCCAGGCAGGGCGTCGATGGCCTGCTTGAGCGGCTGGGCCATGCCGGGGGCGTCGAACATCTGCTTGAGCTTGTCGGCCAGCAGTGTCACCTGATCGTTTTGCAGGGCCATCAGGCTGCGGCTGTCGTGACGACCGTTGCCGGCCAACTGGGCCAGGCGTTCGGCACGCTCGGGGTAGTACCAACTGCTCGACAGCTGCATGCCGTAGCCTTTGGGCAGGCTGCGCTGGTTGGCGTGGCCGATGAAGCCGGCGGGCGGATCCTGATCGTAGGGGTGCAGCATCGCGTCGGCGTAGCCATCCCAGTCGTAGCGCCCGTCCCAGCCTGGCGAGGGCAGCAGGCCCTGGCCTTCACGGCGGTTGGGATAGCGTCCGCTGACCTGCCAACCGATATGCTGGGGCTCGGCGAACACGAAGTTCAGCGCTGCCGCACCGACCTCGCGGGTGCTGTCGAAAGCACGCTCGATGTTTTGCGCGCGGGTCAGGTCGAACAGCGCATCTAGACTGCGATCATCCTTGAGCTGCGGTAGATGCAGGGCCAGGGCCAGGCTGCCATGCCCCGGCAACAGGGTGCCGTGGCGGGTGTCGTACATCACCTCGCGCTGAGGGCGCTGGCCGCGAACGAAGAAGGTCTCGTTGCGGGCACGCGCCGGTTGCCACTTGCCGTCGGCGAGGTAGGTCAGCTGGGGGCCCTGGCGGCGCACCTGCTCGAGGAACAGGTCCTGGTTGTCGGCCATCACCGCGCTGCTGCTCCAGGCCAGCTTGCCGTTGTAGCCTGCCAGTACGATCGGCAGCCCCGGCAGCGACAGGCCGGCGACCTGATACTTGCCGGTGTGGATCTGCACCGGGCTCAGTGCCCAGGCAGCGCGGCTGTCGCTGGCCAGCAGGCTCTTGCCGGCACGGCTGCGCTGGGGCGACAGGGCCAGGTTGCTCGAGCCGGGCACGCCCAGCAGGCCGAGGTCGGCCAATTGCTGGCCAGTGGCGGCGAGCGCGCCCAGGCCCGGCAGCTGGCTGGCCAGGTTCAGGCCCTTGAGCTTGTCGACTTCGCTTTCGGCCAGGGGCTCGTCCGGAGCGCCGGGCAGCAGCCAGGCCAGCTTGTCGGCACCGACCTTCTGCGCCAGGGTCAATGCCGACAGTTCCTCCTGCAGGTTCACCGACTGGCTGAAGGCGTAGAGGCTGAAGATCAGCGCCGAATCCTCGGGTTTCCAGTATTCCGGGCGATAACCGCTGCGAGCGAGTTCGCCCGGTAACTTGTCGCGATAGCGGAACAGGTAGGCGTTGACCCCGCGGGCATAGACTTCGAAGAAGCGCTTCAGGCGCGGCGAGGCATCGGCATACAGCTGGCTGGCACCCTGCTTGAGGTTGGCCGCGCGCATCAGCCGGTCGATCTCCAGGGCGTCGGCTCCCGCCAGCTCGGCCAGGCGCCCCTGGGCCAGCAGGCGCATGGCGACCATCTGCTCGATGCGATCCCCGGCATGCAGGTAGCCCAGGCTGAACAGCGCATCATGGAAGTTGCTGCTTTCGATCAGCGGCGCGCCCATGGCGTTACGCCGTACCGAGACGTTCTGCGCCAGGCCCTTGAGCGGTTGCACGCCGCTGTAGGGCAGGACGCTGTCCTGGTAGCCACCCATCTGGCAGCCGCCCAGCGCGAGCAGGCCAAGCAACGCGGCAGCACTGCCGAGGCGGAGGGGGAAGGGTGGAAGGACGGGGGCGGCCATGGCTGGATTCCTGCAGGGCGTGGCGGGGTTCTGAAAGGCGCTAAGGTAGTGAGCGCGCAGTCGCCGTGCAAGGTGCCGGGGAGCTTTATTTACCAGTGGTCATGCTGGAGCGGGTTGATCATGGGCCAAGCCCGTTCCCACGACGGTTTGCCTGGGAGTGGGCTTGGCCCTGAACACGTGCGCTGACGTTGATCAGGCGCCGTGGCACTTCTTGAATTTCTTCTCGCTGCCGCATGGGCAAGGGTCGTTGCGGCCGACGTCCTTCAGGGCGTTGCGCACCGGCTCCTGGTGGCCGTGGTTGCAGTGCGGGCCGTGCACATGGCCGTGGTCGTGGTGATGGTCGTGACCGTGATCGTGATCGCAGTCGGGGCCATGGACATGGGGTTGTTGGGTCATTGCAGCGTTACTCCGGTTTAAGATCGCCGGGGATTATCTCACCCCTTTGCCTCAAGTGCAGGTCCCGATGCACGAACAGTCCGGTGGCCAGCTCGCCACGCAGTTGATACTGCACGGGTTGCCCGCTCTTGAGCAGCTTTGCCAGAGGCTTGAGGTGCTGCCAGAGATTGGTCCGCACGGTGACCTTGAAGGTGCGCCGGGCATGGCCGCCAACGCTGCGCCACAGGCTGGCCTCGTCTTCGGCCAGCAACAGGTCGCCCAAGCGTACAGAATAGGCCAGGTGGCGGATGAACAGGCGGCTGTCATTGGGGTTGTCGACCCGCAGGTGCAGAACGAACTCCTGCTGGTGCAGGCGCACCTTCACCGGTTCCACCTCAAGCAGGTGCAACTGTGGTTCGCGCCAGGGATCACTGCCCCAGCTGACGCAGCCCGCCAACCCGCACAGCAGCAGGCTGAGCGAGAGCAGGCGGGCCAGGGTGCGCATGCTCAACTACCGAAGTAACTGGCGCAGCATTTCTTGAACTTCTGCCCGCTGGCACAGGGGCAGGGGTCGTTGCGTCCGGCCTTGAGGGGCGCGGTCGGGTCGATGAAGTACCAGCGTCCGGCATGCTGGACGAATGCCGAGCGCTCGCGGTGCTGGTGATCGCCCTCGAGGTCGTGCCAGCGCGCGGTGAACGTGACGAAGGCATGCTCGGGCTGCCCGCCCAGCACCTCGGCGCCCTCCACCTCCAGGCCTAGCCAAGTGCTCTGCGCGCTCCAGGCCGCCATGGCGGCGCGGTCCAGGCCCGGTTGCTGTGCTGGCAGGGTGGTGGCCACCAGATAATCCACCAGGCCCAGCACATAGGCGCTGTAGCGTGAACGCATCAGCGTCTGGGCATCCGGCGCTGGTGTTCCACTGTGATAGTGCCCGCAGCAGGTATCGAGCAGGTTGCCACTGCCGCAGGGGCAGATCGAGACACTCATTCGTTCACCACCAGTACTTGCCGAAGTTTTCTGGGTTGGCCCAGAACTTGGCATTGAGCCAGTCCGGGACCTGCTTGTAGTCATGCAGATCATAAGTGAACAGGCTCAACACCTGGTCATCGCGCTGGAACTGCTCGCTGGCCGAGAGCGCCAGCGAGTAAAAGTCGGTGGCCTGCCAGCCGCAGGCGGTCAGGTCGGCCAGCACCGCGACGCGGCTGGCGTTGAGGTTGCGAATGCCGCCCAGCAGCTCCAGGCCGGTGCGTTTGGGCAGGTGCTCCAGGCAATCGACCAGCACCGCCAGGTCGAAGCGCCGGGCGGCCTGTTCGGCGGGCAGCGGGCCGGGTGCGGTGGCTTCGATATGGGTATCGGGATGGGCGGCGGCGAAGGCTTCCAGAGCCGGGAAGCGGCTGCCCACCAGCAGCAAGTGGCGCGGGGTGAAGCGCTCCAGCAGGGCGGCCAGTGCCTGCTGGGGCGTGCGTTGGGAGAAAGCTTCGGTCATTGCCATTCCTCGTTCAGGTCGCTCAAGACTAACGGTCCCAGGCCAGCGGGCAAAGGGGCGCGCCGCTGCGGCGTGGCTTATTGTTGGCAGAGCGGGAAGCGCCGGTCTTTACTCCCAGAGCATCGGTTTTCTACCGATTCCCCCTAGGAGAAGCAACAAGATGAGCATAGTACGCACAGCGATACCCCTGGTTTTGCTCACCAGTGTGTTGACTGGTTGTGCAGGTTTGCAGAAAACCGACTGGCCGAAGTGTGCTGCCGTCGGGGGCGTTGGCGGCGCGGCCCTGGGCGCGATCGAGAGCTCCAGCTGGGCTGGCTGGGGCGCCTTGCTCGGTGGCGGCCTGGCGGCGGGTTACTGCTGGGCCCATGGTGACGGTGACGAAGACGGCGATGGCGTCCCGGACAGCCGCGACAAGTGCCCGGGCACCCCGCGCGGCGTGCAGGTCGACGCCAATGGCTGCCCGCCGGAGCCGGCGCCGGTGGTCGAGGAGGTCGTGGTACAGAAGGAAGAAGTCATCGTCATCCGTGACGTGCATTTCGAGTTTGACTCGGCACGCCTGACGGCCACCGACAAAGAGCGCCTGAACACCATCGCCACGCGCCTCAAGCAGGAAGCCCCGAGCGCGCGACTGAGCGTTTCCGGTCACACCGACAGCGTTGGCTCCGACAGCTACAACCAGAAGCTCTCTGAGCGCCGCGCCCAGTCGGTGACCAACTACCTGGTCGAAAGCGGTGTACCGCGCGCCAGCTTCGTCTCGGTGGTGGGGGCGGGTGAAACGCAGCCGGTCGCCGACAACGCCACCGCCGATGGGCGTGCCATGAACCGTCGAACCGAGATCAAGATCCAGCGTTGACGGCGATGTGCCCGCGCCTTGAGAAGTGGCGTGGGCACGTCTTTACTCCTGTGTGACCGGTAGCGGCCGGTGACACAGGAGCATTCACCATGCGTGTATTGTCGAAAGCGGCACTGCCGTTGGTGGTGGCCACGAGCCTGCTGGCAGGCTGCGCCACCCACAGCGATGGCAGCGCGCCCCTCAATCAAAGGACATGGCCCATCTGCAGCCTGCTTGGCGGTTTGGTCGGTGGCGGCCTGGGCGCCATCGAAAGTTCCAGCTGGGCGGCTGGTGCCGGCGTTGCCGGTGCGATTGCCGGTGGGTTGATTTGTTATGCCCAGGATGGCGACGAGGATGGCGATGGCGTTTTCGACCGCCGCGACCGTTGCCCGGATACCCCGGCTGGTACCCAGGTCAACCATATGGGCTGCCCGTTGCCGCAATATCCAGCCACCGCACCGCAGCCAGAGCCTGCGGCGACCCCAGAGGTGATCACGCTGGATGATCAGGGCCAGGTGCTGTTCGCCTTCGACTCCGCCGAACTCACCCAGGGTGCCCAGCAGCGCCTGCAGGGCTTGCTGCCCAAGCTCAACGATCCCAGTGTGGCCAGTGTCAAGGTGATCGGTTTCACTGACAGCGTGGGCTCCGACAGTTACAACCAACGCCTGTCCGAGCGCCGTGCCAGCGGTGTTGCGGAGTACCTGATCAGCCAGGGCCTGGCGCCGAACAAGGTGACCAGCCAGGGCCGTGGCGAGAGTGAGCCGGTGGCTGACAACGACACCGACGAAGGTCGCTCGCGCAACCGACGGGTGGAACTCCACCTGAACTGACCCCTCTGGCGCATGCCCCGGCAGTAGGGTTACTGTTGCCGACGCGGTCCGCTCGAACGAACCGCTTCGGCATAACAATAAATCATGGGGGCGGGGTATGAAGTTCATCCTGGGCCTGGGCAAGGCTCTGACGGTGGCATTCTGGGGTGTGGTGCTGTTCAACCAGTTCATGCCGCAGCCATTGCCGCTCAATCTGCTGATCAATGCCGCAGGTATCGTCGTGCTGTCGCTGCATGTGCTCGAGGTGCTGTTCTTCAACGGCAGCCTGCGCGGGCGCAGCCACCGCTGGTTCGACCGCCTGCAGATTCTGTTGACCGGCATCTTCCATGTCATGTCCATTCCCCGGTCGCAGGAGGCGCCGAGCCATGCGTAAACTGATTTTGCTGGCTGTAATGGCTACACCCTTGGCCCAGGCCGAAAGCCTGGAGGTTGCTCCCCATTCCATGCTGCGACTGCCGAACAAGGCGGCTAGCGTGCATCTGGAGCACCTGCGGGTGGCCGACTCGGCGACCTTGTTGCTACCAGCCAGCCTTACCGAACTGAAGATCGACCGGCTCGAACTGGGGCGCGATGCGCGCATCGCCATCGCGCCGGCCGAGCGCGACCTGCGCATCGAGGCGTTGACGGCTCGGCTGGGCGAGGGTAGCGAATTCAGTGCGCCAGGGGCGCCCGGAAGCTACGAGCGGCCCGCGCGGCCGGGGCGTAACCTGGATCTGCGGCTGCAGGCGTTGGAGGCGGAGCGGCTATCGATCGACGCCCGGGGCGGGGCTGGGGCGCCGGGGTATGTCGGGCTCGACGGCGCCAATGGCAAGCCTGGGGGCTGCACCTGGGGGCAGGCCAGTCGTGGGGCGAATGGCGATGATGGTGGCAACGGGCATGATGGGGCTCCCGGTGGGCGAGTTCGTCTGGCGGTGCCTGAAGGGTTTGCGCAGGAGCGGATTGTGGTGCGGCTTGATGGTGGTGCGCCTGGTAAGGCGGGGGCTGCGGGGAAGGCCGGGGCGGGTGGGGTCAGTAAGGGGTGTCTGGTTTATCGGACCGATGCGGGGGGGAATGGGCGGCCTGGGCAGGCCGGGCAGCCTGGGTTGGCTGGGGCCTCGGGGGAGTTGATTCTTCAGCGGCTTTGAGTTTTTCTGGGGTAGTGTTGTTTGGTTGTTTGGTTGTTTGGTTGTTTGGTTGTTTGGTTGTTTGGTTGTTTGGTTGTTTGGTTGTTTGGTTAGTTGGTGTTGGAAGTTGTATGCGCATTCATTTGCGATGTCGACGCTTATTCACCTTTCCGCCCTTACGGCGGGTCCCTTTTTGAAGGATCAAAAAGGAACCAAAAAATCCTCGCTCCATTCATCCGGCCCTCCGCTTCGCTCCGGGTTCCCTCACTCCGGCCTTGCTCCCGGGAGGACCGCGCTGAACGCCCCATCCTGGGGCGCAGCGCTTGACGGGCATCCATGCCCGTCACCTCCCTCCGCAAGACCTCCGTTCGGCCTCCTGAAGTCGCGAAGTTACGGGCGGCGCCTGCACTAACGCAGCTAGTCGCTAGTTGCCATCGTGGGAACTCTAGATCAACATCGCGGGGCAAGCCCGCTCCCAC
>NZ_FOEQ01000013.1 GCF_900110655.1 Pseudomonas soli | reverse complement strand
GACGCCCTGGAAATCGTTGGTCTGCGTGACACCACCACCACCACCTGCACCGGTGTTGAGATGTTCCGCAAGCTGCTGGACGAAGGTCGTGCTGGCGAGAACTGCGGCGTTCTGCTGCGTGGTACCAAGCGTGACGACGTTGAGCGTGGCCAGGTTCTGGTCAAGCCAGGTTCGGTCAAGCCGCACACCAAGTTCACCGCAGAAGTCTACGTCCTGTCGAAGGAAGAAGGCGGCCGTCACACTCCGTTCTTCAAAGGCTACCGTCCTCAGTTCTACTTCCGTACCACTGACGTGACCGGTAACTGCGAACTGCCGGAAGGCGTTGAAATGGTAATGCCAGGTGACAACATCCAGATGACTGTCACCCTGATCAAGACCATCGCAATGGAAGACGGTCTGCGTTTCGCCATCCGTGAAGGCGGTCGTACCGTCGGCGCCGGCGTCGTAGCCAAAATCATCGAGTAATCACTCGACCGATTGAAAAAGCCCCCGCTCAGCGGGGGCTTTTTTTATTGGGTTGACACTAAATTGGGGCGTCTATAGAATCACGCCTCCTTTTAGCGGGCGTAGTGCGTCCGTTGGGAACAGCCTGGAGTCTGAAATCCAATGCAAAATCAGCAAATCCGTATCAGGTTGAAGGCTTTCGACCATCGCCTGATCGACCAATCCACCCAGGAAATCGTGGAAACCGCGAAACGTACTGGTGCACAAGTGCGTGGTCCAATTCCACTGCCTACCCGCAAAGAGCGTTTCACCGTTCTGGTCTCCCCGCACGTCAACAAAGACGCGCGTGACCAGTACGAGATTCGCACTCATAAGCGTGTTCTGGACATCGTCCAGCCAACGGATAAAACCGTTGACGCGCTGATGAAGCTCGATCTGGCGGCCGGCGTGGAAGTACAGATCAGCCTCGGCTAAGACTTCGGTCTGGTCGTGTAACGCTCTGAAATGGGCGGCCATAGCGGGTGAAAGCCCCGTACACTCATGAGGTTTACAACATGACTATTGGTGTAGTCGGTCGGAAAGCGGGCATGACCCGTATTTTCACCGAAGAAGGTGTCTCCATTCCGGTCACGGTCATCGAGATCGAGCCGAATCGCGTCACCCAGTTCAAAACCGAAGAAACTGATGGCTACCGTGCAGTGCAAGTCACTGTCGGCGAGCGTCGTGCTTCGCGTGTGACCGCCGCTCAGGCAGGCCACTTTGCCAAGGCCAACGTTGCCGCTGGTCGCGGTGTCTGGGAGTTCCGTCTTGAAGAAGGCGATTTCCAGGCTGGCGATCTGATCAAAGCTGAACTCTTCACTGCAGGCCAGCTGGTAGACGTAACCGGTCAGTCCAAAGGTAAAGGCTTCGCCGGTACCATCAAGCGCTGGAACTTCCGTGGTCAAGATAACACCCACGGTAACTCCGTATCGCACCGTGTCCCTGGCTCCATCGGCCAGTGCCAGACTCCTGGTCGTGTATTCAAGGGCAAGAAAATGTCCGGTCACATGGGCGCTGAGCGCGTGACTGTGCAGTCCCTGGAAGTAGTACGCGTAGACGCTGAACGCAACCTGCTGCTGATCAAGGGTGCCGTTCCAGGCGCTACTGGCGGCGACGTGGTTGTGCGTCCAGCTGTCAAGGCTCGCGGGTAAGGGGAAACTGACATGCAACTTAATGTAAATGACGCTCAGGCGATCGAAGTTTCCGAACTGACTTTCGGTGGCGAATTCAACGAGACGCTGGTACACCAAGCAGTCGTGGCCTACATGGCCGGCGGCCGTCAGGGCACCAAGCAGCAGAAGACCCGTTCTGACGTAGCCGGTGGCGGTAAGCGCCCATGGCGTCAGAAAGGTACTGGCCGTGCTCGTGCCGGTACTACCCGTGGTCCGATCTGGCGTGGCGGTGGTGTAACTTTCGCAGCTCGTCCTCAAGATCATTCGCAGAAGCTCAACAAGAAGATGTACCGCGCAGCCCTGCGCTCCATCCTCGCCGAGCTGGTGCGTAGCGACCGTCTGGTCGTGGTTCAGGACTTCGCTGTTGAAGCACCGAAAACCAAAGATCTGCTGAACAAGCTGAACGGCATGGGTCTGAGCGACGTACTGATCGTTTCGGACGCTGTTGATCAGAACCTGTACCTGGCTGCTCGTAACCTGCCGCACGTCGACGTACGTGACGTTCAAGGTTCCGACCCGGTCAGTCTGATCGCATACGAGAAAGTGTTGATCACTGTCTCGGCCGTGAAGAAATTCGAGGAGCTGCTGGGATGAACCAGGAACGCGTATTCAAAGTCCTCCTTGGCCCGCACGTTTCCGAGAAGGCTACCGTTCTGGCTGAGAAAAAAGGCCAGTTCGTATTCAAGGTTGCTACCGATGCAACCAAGCTGGAAATCAAGAAAGCTGTCGAAGGCCTGTTCAACGTAAAAGTTGAAAACGTGTCGACCGTTAACGTTCTGGGTAAAACCAAGCGTACCGCACGTGGTCTGGGCAAGCGTAATGACTGGAAGAAGGCGATCGTCTCCCTTCAGCCAGGCCAAGATCTCGATTTCAGCAGCAGTGCTGAGTAAGGAAGGGGTGCATCATGGCAATCGTTAAATGCAAACCGACTTCCCCTGGCCGCCGTTTCGTGGTCAAGGTGGTCAACAAGGAGCTGCACAAAGGCGCTCCTCACGCACCGCTGATCGAGAAGAAATCGAAGTCTGGTGGTCGTAACAACAATGGCCGCATCACCACGCGTCACGTGGGTGGTGGTCATAAGCAGCACTACCGTCTGGTCGACTTCCGTCGCAACGACAAAGATGGCATCCCAGCCACTGTCGAGCGTATCGAATACGATCCAAACCGTACTGCTCACATCGCCCTGCTGTGCTACGCAGACGGTGAGCGTCGCTACATCATCGCCCCTAAAGGCGTGAGCGCTGGTGACCAGCTGATCGCAGGTGCCCTGGCCCCAATCAAGGCCGGTAACTCACTGCAACTGCGCAACATTCCAGTAGGTAGCACCATTCACGGCATCGAACTGAAGCCGGGTAAAGGTGCTCAGATCGCTCGTTCCGCTGGTGCTTCGGCTCAGCTGATCGCTCGCGAAGGTGTCTACGTGACCCTGCGTCTGCGCTCTGGTGAAATGCGTAAAGTCCTGGCTGAGTGCCGTGCGACCCTGGGCGAAGTCTCGAACTCCGAGCACAGCCTGCGTTCGCTGGGTAAAGCTGGTGCCAAACGCTGGCGCGGCGTTCGCCCAACCGTTCGTGGTGTTGCCATGAACCCGGTTGACCACCCGCATGGTGGTGGTGAAGGTCGTACCTCCGGTGGTCGTCATCCGGTATCGCCATGGGGCTTCCCAACCAAGGGTGCTAAAACCCGTGGTAATAAGCGTACCGACAACATGATCGTCCGTCGTCGCAAGTAACTAGAGGGATACGACAGTGCCACGTTCTCTGAAAAAAGGTCCTTTTATCGATCTTCACCTGTTGAAGAAGGTCGAAGTGGCGGTGGAGAAGAACGATCGCAAGCCAGTTAAAACCTGGTCGCGCCGTTCGATGATCCTGCCACAAATGGTCGGTCTGACCATCGCGGTACACAACGGTCGCCAACACGTCCCAGTTCTCGTGAACGAAGACATGGTCGGCCACAAACTGGGCGAGTTCGCCGGTACCCGCACCTACCGCGGGCACGTGGCTGACAAGAAAGCCAAGCGTTAAGGGGTAAGGAAATGGAAGTAGCCGCTAAGTTGTCGGGCGCTCGCATCTCCGCCCAGAAAGCCCGCTTGGTCGCCGACCAGATCCGCGGGAAGAAGGTGGGCGAAGCGCTCAACCTGTTGGCCTTCAGCAGCAAAAAAGCCGCTGAAATCATGAAGAAAGTCCTCGAGTCGGCCGTTGCCAACGCCGAACACAACGAAGGCGCAGACGTTGATGACCTGAAGGTCTCCACCGTCTTCGTCAACGAAGGGCGTTCGCTGAAGCGCATCATGCCACGTGCCAAAGGCCGTGCTGATCGCATCGTCAAGCGGTCTTGCCATATCACTGTCAAGGTTGCGGACAAGTAACGGAGTCGATCAGATGGGTCAGAAAGTACATCCCACTGGCATTCGCCTGGGAATCGTCAAGGAGCACACCTCCGTCTGGTACGCAGACGGCGCGACTTACGCAGATTACCTGCTGAAGGATCTGCAAACTCGCGAGTACCTCCAAGACAAACTAAAAAGCGCGTCCGTTAGCCGTATCGATATCCATCGCCCGGCTCAAACTGCACGCATCACCATCCACACCGCTCGTCCCGGTATCGTTATCGGCAAGAAAGGTGAAGATGTTGAGAAGCTGCGTCAGGACCTGACCAAGCAGATGGGTGTGCCTGTGCACATCAACATCGAAGAGATCCGCAAGCCGGAACTCGACGCCATGCTGGTTGCTCAGAGCGTAGCCCAGCAGCTGGAGCGCCGCGTAATGTTCCGTCGCGCCATGAAGCGCGCCGTGCAGAACGCCATGCGTATTGGTGCCAAGGGCATCAAGATCCAGGTGAGCGGTCGTCTCGGCGGTGCCGAGATCGCACGTACCGAGTGGTATCGCGAAGGTCGTGTGCCCCTGCACACCCTGCGTGCCGATATCGACTACAACACCTACGAAGCTCACACCACTTACGGTGTGATCGGTGTGAAGGTTTGGATCTTCAAAGGCGAAGTTATTGGTGGTCGCCAGGAAGAGCTGAAGCCGCAAGCACCAGCGCCTCGTAAAAAAGCTGCTAAGTAAGGGGTACGCCAAATGTTGCAACCAAAGCGTACAAAATTCCGCAAGCAGATGACCGGCCACAACCGTGGTCTGGCACTGCGCGGTAGCAAGGTCAGCTTCGGCGAGTTCGCTCTGAAAGCTGTCGCCCGCGGTCGTCTCACCGCTCGCCAGATCGAGTCGGCACGTCGTGCCCTGACCCGTCACGTTAAGCGTGGCGGCAAGATCTGGATCCGTGTGTTCCCGGACAAGCCGGTTACCAAGAAGCCTCTCGAAGTGCGGATGGGTAAAGGTAAGGGTTCCGTGGAATACTGGGTTGCCCAGATTCAGCCAGGCAAAGTCCTGTACGAGATCGAGGGTGTTTCTGAAGAGCTGGCGCGCGAAGCTTTCGCCCTGGCTGCTGCAAAGCTGCCACTCGCCACCTCCTTTGTTAAGCGGACGGTGATGTGATGAAAGCGAATGAACTTCGTGAAAAATCCGCACAGCAACTGAATGAGCAACTGCTCGGCTTGCTGCGCGACCAGTTCAATCTGCGCATGCAGAAAGCAACTGGCCAGTTGGGGCAGTCGCACCTGCTCTCGCAAGTTAAGCGTGACATCGCTCGCGTGAAAACTGTGCTCAACCAGCAGGCAGGTAAGTGATCATGGCTGAAGCTGAAAAAACCGTCCGTACGCTGACTGGCCGTGTCGTCAGCGACAAAATGGACAAGACCATCACCGTTCTGATCGAGCGTCGCGTAAAGCACCCGATCTACGGTAAATACGTTAAGCGTTCGACTAAGCTGCACGCGCACGACGAAGCCAACCAGTGCAAGATCGGCGACAAGGTTTCCATCCGTGAAACCCGTCCGCTGGCCAAGACCAAGTCCTGGGCACTGGTTGAAGTCCTCGAACGCGCTGTTGAAGTCTAAGGGCTAGGGGTCGGAGAAATTTTATGATTCAGACTCAATCCATGCTCGATGTGGCCGATAACAGCGGCGCTCGTCGCGTCATGTGCATCAAGGTGCTCGGCGGTTCCCACCGTCGTTACGCCGGTATCGGTGACATCATCAAAGTTACCGTCAAGGAAGCAATTCCTCGCGGTAAGGTCAAAAAAGGCCAGGTGATGACCGCTGTTGTCGTCCGTACCCGTCACGGTGTACGTCGCGCTGACGGTTCCATCATTCGTTTCGACGGCAACGCTGCTGTTCTGCTGAACACCAAGCAAGAGCCGATCGGTACTCGCATCTTCGGGCCAGTGACCCGTGAACTTCGTACCGAGAAGTTCATGAAGATCGTTTCGCTCGCCCCTGAAGTGCTCTAAGGAGATCCGACATGCAAAAGATTCGTCGTGACGACGAGATCATCGTGATCGCCGGCAAAGACAAGGGTAAGCGCGGTAAGGTGCTGAAGGTTCTGGCTGATGACCGTCTGGTCATCGGTGGTGTGAACCTGGTCAAGCGTCATACCAAGCCTAACCCGATGGCGGGCGTTCAGGGCGGTATCGTCGAAAAAGAAGCGCCACTGCACGCTTCCAACGTTGCCATCTTCAACAGCGAAACCAACAAGGCTGACCGCGTTGGCTTCAAAGTAGAAGAAGGCAAGAAAATTCGTGTCTTCAAGTCGACCCAAAAAGCGGTTGATGCTTGAACACTGCTAGGTAGAAGACCATGGCACGACTGAAAGAGATTTACCGGAACGAAATCGCTCCCAAGCTTAAGGAAGAACTTAAGCTGTCGAACGTGATGGAAGTTCCGCGCGTTACCAAAATCACCCTGAACATGGGTCTGGGCGAAGCGATCGGCGACAAGAAAGTCATCGAGCACGCTGTTGCCGACCTGGAAAAGATCACCGGTCAAAAGCCGGTCGTGACTTTCGCTCGTAAATCCATCGCGGGCTTCAAAGTCCGTGAAGGCTGGCCGATCGGCGTCAAGGTGACCCTGCGTAGCGACAAGATGTACGAATTCCTGGACCGCCTGCTGGCGATCTCCCTGCCTCGGGTTCGCGACTTCCGCGGCCTGAATGCCAAGTCCTTCGATGGTCGTGGCAACTACAGCATGGGCGTGAAAGAGCAGATCATCTTCCCGGAAATCGACTACGACAAGATCGATGCTCTGCGCGGTTTGGACATCACCCTGACCACCACTGCTCGTTCGGACGACGAAGGCCGCGCTCTGCTGCGTGCTTTCAAGTTCCCGTTCCGCAACTGATTGGAGTAGGAAAATGGCCAAGAAGAGCATGAAAAACCGCGAGCTGAAGCGTCAGCTCACGGTAGCCAAGTACGCCAAAAAGCGTGCCGAGCTGAAAGCGACCATCGTCAACCTGAACGCCTCTCCAGAAGAGCGTTTCGCTGCCGTTGTCGCCCTGCAGAAGCAACCACGTGACGCCAGCGCTTCGCGCATGCGTAACCGTTGCCGCATCACCGGTCGTCCGCACGGCGTGTACCGCAAGTTCGGCCTCGGCCGTAACAAGCTGCGCGAAGCCGCCATGCGTGGTGACGTGCCAGGTCTGGTCAAGGCCAGCTGGTAATCCCGGTTGGCGTGACCACCGGTGGAAGGGGAGTGATCTTCCGACCGCCGGTGACCTCGCATTGAAACAAGCCCCTATATGGGGCTTGTTTCGTTTCTGCCTTGTGTCTAGAATGACCGGCTCACCTGAGCCCGGGTTTTTTGCCCTGCCTGCTCGGGTGGTTGTGATAGCCGCAAGGCTAATAATTCTTGTATCAGGAGCATCTAGCCCATGAGTATGCAGGACCCGTTAGCGGACATGCTAACTCGCATCCGTAATGCCCAGATGGCTGAAAAGTCTGTCGTAAGCATGCCTTCTTCTACCCTGAAGGTCGCGGTTGCCAAAGTACTGAAAGACGAAGGTTACATCGCCGGCTACGAAGTCAACGGCGAAGCCAAGCCTTCCCTGTCGATCGAACTCAAGTACTTCGAAGGCCGTCCGGTCATCGAGGAACTGAAGCGTACCAGCCGTCCTGGCCTGCGCCAGTACAAGGCCGTCTCTGAGCTGCCGAAAGTACGTGGCGGCCTGGGCGTGTCTATCGTCTCCACCAACAAAGGTGTGATGACTGACCGCGCTGCGCGCGCTGCCGGTGTCGGCGGCGAAGTTCTGTGCACAGTGTTCTAAGGGGAGATAGGCATGTCTCGCGTCGCTAAGAACCCCGTTAAGCTGCCAGCAGGCGTCGAAGTCAAATTCGCCGGTCAGCAGCTTTCGGTAAAGGGTGCCAAGGGCACTCTCGAACTGAACGTTCACTCGTCTGTTGAAGTTACCGAAGAAGCTGGTGAGCTGCGTTTCGTCGCTCGCAACGGTGACCAGCAAGCTCGCGCCATGGCCGGTACCACCCGCGCCCTGGTGAACAACATGGTCCACGGCGTAAGCCAAGGCTTCGAGCGCAAGCTCCAGCTGGTCGGTGTTGGTTACAAAGCTCAGGCCAAAGGCACCGTCCTGAACCTGGCTCTGGGCTTCTCGCACCCAGTGGATTACGAACTGCCAGCCGGTATCACCGCTGAAACCCCAAGCCAGACCGACATCCTGATCAAGGGTATCGACAAGCAGCTGGTGGGTCAGGTGGCCGCTGAAGTCCGCGGTTTCCGTCCGCCAGAGCCTTACAAGGGCAAGGGTGTGCGTTACGCGGACGAAGTAGTCCGTCGTAAAGAAGCCAAGAAGAAGTAGGGCCTAGCAAATGACCGACAAAAAAGTTATTCGACTGCGTCGCGCTCGCAAAGCACGCCTGAAAATGCACGAGCTCGAAGCCGTGCGTCTGTGCGTGTTCCGCTCCTCGCAGCACATCTATGCCCAGGTCATTTCGGCCGACGGCAGCAAGGTTCTGGCAAGCGCCTCGACCTTGGACAAAGAACTGCGTGATGGCGCCACTGGCAACATCGACGCGGCCACTAAGGTTGGCAAGCTGGTAGCTGAGCGCGCGAAAGCCGCCGGTGTATCTCAAGTTGCCTTTGACCGTTCCGGCTTCAAGTACCATGGCCGCGTCAAGGCGCTGGCTGATGCTGCTCGTGAAGGCGGGCTGGAGTTCTAAGTTATGGCAAATAACGATCAAAAGCGCGACGAAGGCTACATCGAGAAGCTGGTTCAAGTTAACCGCGTAGCCAAAACCGTTAAAGGCGGCCGTATCTTCACCTTCACCGCGCTGACCGTGGTAGGTGATGGCAAGGGTCGTGTTGGCTTTGGCCGTGGCAAATCGCGCGAAGTACCTGCCGCGATCCAGAAAGCCATGGAAGCTGCTCGTCGCAACATGATTCAGGTTGACCTGAAGGGCACCACCCTGCAGTACGCCACCAAGGCCGCCCACGGCGCCTCGAAGGTCTACATGCAGCCTGCCTCGGAAGGTACCGGTATCATCGCCGGTGGCGCAATGCGTGCCGTCCTGGAAGTTGCTGGCGTTCAGAACGTCCTGGCCAAGTGCTACGGTTCGACCAACCCGGTGAACGTGGTTCACGCCACCTTCAAGGGTCTGAAAGCCATGCAATCCCCTGAGTCCATTGCTGCCAAGCGCGGCAAGACTGTTGAGGAGATCATCTGATCATGGCAACCGTAAAAGTTACGCTGATCAAGAGCGTCTCGGGCCGTATCCCTAACCACAAACTGTGCGTGAAGGGTCTGGGTCTGCGTCGTATCGGTCACACTGTAGAAGTCCAGGATACTCCCGAGAACCGCGGGATGATCAACAAGGCTTACTACATGCTGAAGGTCGAGGGTTAATCGATGAAACTCAATGATCTGAGTCCAGCGCCGGGTTCCCGTCGCGAGAAGCACCGTCCGGGCCGTGGTATCGGTAGCGGTCTGGGTAAGACCGGTGGCCGTGGTCACAAAGGTCAGACCTCCCGTTCTGGTGGTTCCATCGCTCCAGGCTTCGAAGGCGGTCAACAGCCGCTGCACCGTCGCCTGCCGAAGTTCGGCTTCGTTTCCCTGAAAGCCATGGACCGCGCTGAAGTGCGTCTGTCCGAGCTGGCCAAGGTGGAAGGCGATCTGATCACCGTTCAGTCCCTGAAGGACGCAAACGTGATCGGCCAGCACGTACAGCGTGTGAAAATCATGCTGTCGGGCGAAGTCACTCGCGCAGTCACCCTCAAGGGTATCGCCGTCACCAAAGGTGCACGTGCGGCTATCGAAGCAGCTGGCGGCAAGTTCGAGGAATAAATGGCTAAGCAAGGTGCTCTCTCTTCGCTCGGTAAGGGCGGGATGTCGGAACTCTGGGCTCGTCTGCGTTTTCTGTTCATGGCGATCATCGTCTATCGGATTGGCGCGCACATCCCGGTACCAGGCATTAACCCGGACCGTCTCGCGGATCTGTTCCGGCAGAATGAGGGGACCATTCTTAGCTTGTTCAACATGTTTTCCGGCGGCGCGCTGGAGCGCATGAGCATCTTTGCACTGGGGATCATGCCGTACATCTCGGCATCGATCATCATGCAGCTCATGACCGCTGTCAGCCCGCAGCTGGAGCAGTTGAAGAAGGAAGGTGAAGCTGGCCGTCGCAAGATCAGCCAGTACACCCGCTACGGCACCGTTATCCTGGCGCTGGTCCAAGCCATTGGCATGTCCATTGGCCTGGCCAACCAGGGCGTGGCGTTTTCTGTTGGCCTCGGCTTCCATGTCGTCGCCGTCTCCACCTTCGTGGCGGGCGCGATGTTCATGATGTGGCTGGGCGAGCAGATCACCGAGCGCGGTGTGGGCAACGGTATCTCGATGTTGATCTTCGCAGGTATCGTTGCCGGTCTTCCGAGAGCAATCGGGCAGTCTTTCGAGTCTGCACGCACAGGCGATATCAACATCTTCGCCCTGGTCGCAATCGGTTTGCTGGCAGTAGCGATTATCGGCTTCGTGGTGTTCATCGAGCGTGGTCAGCGTCGTATCGCCGTTCACTACGCCAAGCGTCAGCAGGGCCGCAAGGTCTTCGCTGCGCAGACCAGCCACCTGCCGCTGAAAGTGAACATGGCGGGGGTAATCCCGGCCATTTTCGCGAGCAGCATCTTGCTGTTCCCGGCTTCGCTGGGTGCCTGGTTCGGTCAGTCTGAAGGTATGGGCTGGCTGCAGGACATCTCGCAGTCGATCGCTCCTGGTCAGCCGTTGAACATTCTGCTGTTTAGTGCAGGGATCATTTTCTTCTGCTTCTTCTACACAGCGTTGATGTTCAACCCGAAAGACGTAGCGGAAAACCTGAAGAAGTCCGGTGCCTTTATTCCGGGCATCCGTCCTGGTGAGCAGTCGGCGCGCTACATTGATGGCGTTCTGACCCGTTTGACCATGTTCGGTGCTCTTTACATGATGGCCGTGTGCCTTCTGCCCCAGTTCCTGGTGGTAGCAGCAAACGTGCCGTTCTACCTTGGCGGGACCTCGTTGCTGATTGTGGTAGTGGTTGTGATGGACTTCATGTCCCAAGTACAATCGCACCTCGTTTCGCACCAGTACGAATCCCTGATGAAGAAAGCCAACCTGAAAGGCTACGGCGGCAGCGGTCTGCTGCGCTGATTTAGCCCCTTAAGGTTCGAGGAGTCGGTAATGAAAGTTCGTGCATCGGTGAAAAAGCTGTGCCGCAACTGCAAGATCATTCGTCGCGAAGGTGTCGTGCGCGTGATCTGCAGCGCGGAACCGCGTCACAAGCAGCGCCAAGGCTGAGTGTGATCCGCGCTTCAAACCCAGCAGCTAGTGTGCTGCTGGGTTGATTATTCGTTTCTACAGCGATATTATCTCGCGCCCTATTTCTTGGCTTCCGGGGCGTAGGTAGCTGTCAATTGGAGTCCCACTGAATGGCCCGTATTGCAGGCGTCAACATTCCAGATAACAAGCATACTGTTATCTCGCTGACCTACATCTATGGTGTCGGTCGCACAACTGCACAGAAAATCTGTGCAGATGCTGGTGTAAACCCAGCCGCTAAGATCAAGGATCTGAGCGACGAGCAAATCGAAACCCTGCGTGGCGAAGTCGCGAAGTTCACCACCGAAGGTGACCTGCGCCGTGACATCAACATGAAGATCAAGCGCTTGATGGACCTGGGTTGCTACCGCGGCCTGCGTCATCGTAAAGGTCTGCCGGTTCGCGGTCAGCGCACCAAGACCAACGCACGCACCCGTAAGGGCCCGCGTAAGCCGATCCGCAAGTAATCGCCCAGGAATATAGACATGGCAAAACCTGCTGCTCGTCCTCGTAAAAAAATCAAAAAGACAGTGGTTGATGGCATCGCCCACATCCATGCGTCTTTCAACAACACCATCGTGACCATCACCGACCGTCAGGGCAACGCGCTGTCCTGGGCTACTTCCGGTGGTTCGGGTTTCCGTGGTTCGCGCAAATCCACCCCGTTCGCAGCACAGATCGCTGCTGAGCGTGCTGGTCAAGCTGCGCTGGAATACGGTCTGAAGAACCTCGACGTGAACGTCAAGGGTCCAGGTCCAGGTCGTGAGTCCGCCGTTCGTGCACTGAACAGCTGCGGCTACAAGATCGCCAGCATCACCGACGTGACGCCAATCCCGCATAACGGGTGCCGTCCGCCGAAGAAGCGTCGCGTGTAATCAGGAGACAGATAAATGGCACGTTACATTGGTCCAAAATGCAAACTGTCTCGCCGTGAAGGCACTGACCTGTTCCTGAAGAGCGGCGTTCGCGCTCTGGAATCGAAGTGCAACATCGAAGCAGCCCCAGGTATCCACGGCCAGCGCCGTGGCCGTCAGTCCGACTACGGTACCCAGCTGCGCGAGAAACAAAAAGTTCGTCGTATCTACGGTGTTCTGGAGCGTCAGTTCCGCGGTTACTACCAAGCTGCTGCCTCGAAAAAAGGCGCAACTGGTGAGAACCTGCTGCAACTGCTCGAGTGCCGTCTGGATAACGTCGTTTACCGTATGGGCTTCGGCTCGACTCGTTCCGAGTCCCGTCAGCTGGTTTCGCACAAAGCTATCAGCGTCAACGGTAAAACCGTAAACATTCCATCCTACCAAGTTCGTCCGGGTGACGTGGTCTCGGTTCGCGAGAAGTCGCTGAACCAGCTGCGCATTGTTCAAGCCCTTGAACTGTGCGCCCAGCGTGGCCGCGTTGAGTGGGTTGATGTGGATGCTGCTAAAAAGTCGGGCGTTTTCAAGAACGTTCCTGCTCGCAGCGACCTGTCCGCCGACATCAACGAAAACCTGATTGTCGAGCTCTACTCCAAGTAAGGGCTAGAAAATAGGTGCATCCATGCAGATTTCGGTAAATGAGTTTCTGACACCCCGTCACATCGACGTGCAGGTTGTCAGTCCAACCCGCGCCAAGATCACGCTCGAGCCTCTCGAGCGTGGCTTCGGCCATACCCTGGGCAACGCGCTGCGCCGCATCCTGTTGTCCTCCATGCCTGGCTGTGCAGTAGTCGAGGCCGAGATCGATGGCGTACTCCACGAGTACTCCGCGATCGAAGGTGTACAGGAAGACGTCATTGAAATCCTGTTGAACCTGAAAGGCCTGGCTATCAAACTGCACGGTCGTGACGAAGTTACGCTGACCTTGTCGAAAAAGGGTTCGGGGGTGGTTACCGCTGCCGATATTCAGCTGGATCACGATGTCGAGATCGTCAACCCCGATCACGTAATCGCGAACCTGGCGTCCAACGGCGCCCTGAACATGAAGCTCACTGTAGCTCGTGGTCGCGGTTACGAGCCGGCCGACTCCCGTCAGACCGACGAAGACGAAAGCCGCAGCATTGGCCGTCTCCAGCTGGACGCTTCGTTCAGCCCGGTGCGTCGTATCGCCTACGTGGTCGAGAACGCCCGTGTTGAGCAGCGTACCAACCTGGACAAGCTGGTCATCGATCTGGAAACCAACGGTACCCTGGATCCTGAAGAGGCCATCCGTCGTGCCGCGACCATCCTGCAACAGCAGCTGGCCGCGTTCGTCGACCTCAAAGGTGACAGCGAGCCGGTTGTGGTCGAGCAGGAAGACGAGATCGATCCGATCCTGCTGCGCCCGGTTGACGACCTGGAACTGACCGTACGTTCGGCCAACTGCCTCAAGGCGGAGAACATCTACTACATCGGCGACCTGATTCAGCGTACCGAAGTAGAGCTGTTGAAGACTCCTAACCTGGGCAAGAAGTCCCTGACTGAAATCAAGGACGTCCTGGCCTCCCGTGGTCTGTCTCTCGGCATGCGCCTCGACAACTGGCCGCCTGCAAGCCTTAAGAAAGACGACAAGGCGACTGCCTGATCGTCGTAATCACCGAACGTTGTGTTTGGTAAGGAATGAATCATGCGTCATCGTAAAAGTGGACGTCACCTGAGCCGTACCAGCTCTCACCGCAAAGCTATGTTCCAGAACATGGCTGTGTCGCTGATCGAGCACGAGCTGATCAAAACCACCCTGCCGAAAGCCAAGGAACTGCGCCGCGTTGCCGAGCCGCTGATCACCCTGGCCAAGGAAGACAGCGTTGCCAACCGTCGTCTGGCCTTCGACCGTACCCGTTCGAAGTCCGCCGTTGGCAAACTGTTCAACGACCTGGGCAAGCGCTACGCCACCCGTCAGGGCGGCTACCTGCGTATCCTGAAGTGCGGTTTCCGCGCTGGCGACAACGCGCCTATGGCGTACGTCGAGCTGGTTGATCGTCCGGTCGGTGGTGCTGTAGAAGCTGCCGAGTAAGACGTTCTGTCTGCTACAAGAAACCGGGCCTAGGCCCGGTTTTTTGTTGTCTGGTGAATTGTTATTTTCTATTGATGTAAGTCATCTAATGAATTTGTTCTTGTAACTTCGCTCGACAATACTCTCCTCAAGCCGATTAGCCGGCAATTCAAGACCGATCAGGAGAGCCCATGAGCAAGATTCTCACTACCGCCAGCGGTGCACCCGTAGCCGACAACCAGAACTCCCGTTCCGCAGGCCCCCGTGGCCCGCTGCTGCTCGACGATTTCCACCTGCTCGAGAAGCTTGCCCACTTCAACCGCGAGAACATCCCGGAGCGTCGCGTTCACGCCAAAGGCTCCGGCGCCTACGGTACCTTCACCGTCACTCGTGATATCACCGAGCTCACCAGTGCCAGGCTGTTCGAGGCTATCGGCAAGCAGACCGAGACGTTCCTGCGATTCTCCACCGTGGGTGGTGAGCGCGGCTCCGCGGACACCGAGCGAGACCCACGTGGTTTCGCGGTGAAGTTCTACACCGAGGAAGGTAACTGGGACATCGTCGGCAACAATACCCCGGTGTTTTTCATTCGTGATCCGCTGAAGTTCCCCGACTTCATCCACACCCAGAAGCGCCACCCACAGACCAACCTGAAGAACGCGCAAATGATGTGGGACTTCTGGTCGCATTCGCCCGAGGCACTGCACCAGGTCACCATCCTGTTCTCCGATCGCGGCATTCCCGATGGCTACCGCCACATGCACGGCTTCGGCAGCCACACCTACAGCCTGATCAACGCCCAGGGCGAGCGGAGCTGGGTCAAATGGCACTTCAAGACCCAGCAAGGCATCAAGAACCTGGCGCCGGCCGATGCCGCACGCCTGGCCGGGAGCGACCCGGACTACGCCCAGCGTGACCTGTTCGAGGCCATCGAGCGCGGCGATTTCCCGCGTTGGACCGTGTGCATCCAGGTGATGAGCGAGGCCGAGGCGGCCAGCCGCGACGAAAACCCGTTCGATGTGACCAAGACCTGGTCGCAGAAGGACTACCCGTTGATCGAAGTCGGTGTGCTGGAGCTCAACCGCAACCCGCTCAACTACTTCGCCGAGGTCGAGCAGGCGGCGTTCGGGCCCAGCAACATGATCCCCGGGGTTGGCCTGTCGCCAGACCGCATGCTGCAGGGCCGTGTGTTCGCCTATGCCGATGCGCATCGCTACCGCGTAGGCACCAACCACCAGCAACTGCCGGTCAATGCGCCGCGCTGCCCGGTGAACAGCTATCAGCGCGACGGCTCCATGGCCATCGGCGCATACGGCGGCGCTCCCAACTACGAGCCCAACAGCCATGCGAGCGCGCCGAAGCAACCTCCGCGGCATGCCGAGCCCGCTCTGGCGCTGAACGGCTCGGCGGATCGTTACGATCACCGTGAGGACAACGATTACTACAGCCATGCCGGGGCACTGTTCCGCCTGATGAGCGATGAACAAAAGGCGCTGTTGATCAACAACATCGCCGGGACCATGGCCGGTGTCAGCGACGATGTCATCCAGCGTCAGCTGCAGTACTTCTTCAAGGCTGATCCGGCCTATGGAGAAGGGATCGCGAAGGCGTTGGGTGTGAATCTCGCCTAAGTCGAAGTGATAAGAAGAACCGCCCTCATTTGGGCGGTTTTTCAATGAATATCACTACTGTTTAGCCGATTTTTTGCTTCTAATTGCGCGTTTTTCAGTGACCGCGAGCAAAACCTGGTTCACACTAGGCCCTATTGATGTATTCACACGGAGAAGCAGGGCGATGCAAGGTCACCCGGACGTAATCAACTATCTCGTCACGTTGCTGAAGGGCGAACTGGCAGCACGCGATCAGTATTTCATCCACTCGCGCATGTACGAAGACTGGGGCTTGACCAAGCTCTACGAGCGTATCAACCACGAGATGGAAGAAGAGACGCAGCACGCCGATGCCCTGATGCGCCGTATCCTCATGCTCGAAGGTACTCCGGACATGCGCGCCGACGACCTGGAAGTGGGCAGCACCGTGCCGGAAATGATCGAGGCCGACCTCAAGCTCGAGTACAAGGTACGTGCCGCGCTGTGCAAGGGCATCGAGCTGTGCGAACTGCACAAGGACTACATCAGCCGCGACATCCTGCGCGCGCAGCTGGCCGACACCGAAGAAGATCATACCTACTGGCTGGAGAAGCAGCAGGGTCTGATCAAGGCCATCGGCCTGGAGAACTATCTGCAGTCGCAGATGTAAGTTATCCACAGCCCTACGAAAAAGCCCCTGGCACCGATGGTACCAGGGGCTTTTTCATGTCGCCGGCGGCACTCAGGCCCGGTCACGCTCAAGCAGCGGCTTGAGGTAGTGGCCAGTGTACGACTGCTTCATCTTGCTCAGCTCCTCTGGGGTGCCACAGGCAATGATATGGCCGCCTTTGGACCCGCCTTCCGGCCCCAGGTCCACCAGCCAGTCGGCGGTCTTGATCACATCCAGATTGTGCTCGATCACCACCACGGTATTGCCGTGGTCACGCAGGCGGTGCAGTACATCCAGCAGTTGCTGGATGTCGGCGAAGTGCAGGCCAGTGGTGGGTTCGTCGAGGATGTACAGGGTCTTGCCAGTGTCGCGCTTGGACAGCTCGCGAGACAGCTTGACCCGCTGCGCTTCGCCGCCCGACAGCGTGGTCGCCGATTGCCCCAGCTTGATATACGACAGGCCCACATCCATCAGGGTCTGCAGCTTGCGCGCCAGGGCAGGTACTGCGTCGAAGAACTCGCGGGCATCCTCGATGGTCATTTCCAGCACTTCGTGGATGTTCTTGCCCTTGTACTTGATCTCCAGGGTCTCGCGGTTGTAACGCTTGCTCTTGCACACGTCGCACGGCACGTAGATGTCAGGCAGGAAGTGCATCTCGACCTTGATCAGGCCGTCGCCCTGGCAGGCCTCGCAGCGACCACCCTTGACGTTGAACGAGAAGCGCCCCGGACCGTATCCGCGCGAGCGCGATTCCGGCACGCCGGCGAACAGCTCGCGGATCGGCGTGAAGATGCCGGTGTATGTCGCGGGGTTCGACCGTGGCGTACGGCCGATCGGGCTTTGGTCGATATCGACCACCTTGTCCAGGTGCTGTAGGCCATCGACGCTGGCGTGCGGCGCCGCTTCCAGGCTGCTCGCGCCGTTGAGGGCGGTGGCGGCCAGGGGGAACAAGGTGTTGTTGATCAGCGTCGATTTGCCCGAGCCGGACACACCGGTCACGCAGGTCAGCAGGCCGATCGGCACTTCCAGGTCGACGTTCTGCAGGTTGTTGCCGCGCGCGCCCTTGAGTTTGAGCGACAGTTTCTTGTTGCGCGGGGTGCGCTTGGCCGGCACGACGATCTTCTTGCGCCCGGACAGGTATTTGCCGGTCAGCGAGTCGGGATGCGCCATCACCTCCTCGGGCGAGCCCTCGGCGACGATCTGCCCGCCATGCACACCAGCGCCCGGGCCGATGTCCACCACGTAGTCGGCCAGGCGGATGGCGTCCTCGTCGTGCTCGACCACGATCACCGTGTTACCGAGGTCGCGCAGGTGGTTGAGCGTCGCCAGCAAGCGGTCGTTATCGCGCTGGTGCAGGCCGATCGAGGGCTCGTCGAGGATGTACATCACGCCCACCAGGCCTGCGCCGATCTGGCTGGCCAGGCGGATGCGCTGGGCCTCGCCTCCAGACAGGGTATCGGCGCTGCGGTCGAGGGTGAGGTAGTCGAGGCCTACGTTGACCAGGAACTGCAGGCGCTCGCAGATCTCCTTGAGAATCTTCGCCGCGATCTCGCCACGCCGACCGGTGAGGGTCAGCGCGCCGAAGTAGTTGCTGGCTTCACCGATCGGCAGGTTGGTCACTGCCGGCAGGGTCTTCTCGCCCACCCAGACATGGCGCGCTTCGCGGCGCAGGCGGGTGCCGCGGCAATCAGGGCAGGGCTGGGTGCCGAGGAACTTGGCCAGCTCTTCACGCACGGTGGCCGACTCGGTCTCGCGATAGCGACGCTCAAGGTTCGGCACGATGCCTTCGAACGGGTGCGAGCGCTTGACGATGTCGCCACGGTCGTTGAGGTACTTGAAGTCGACACTTTGCTTGCCACTGCCGTTCAGGATGACCTTCTGGTGCTCGGCGGACAGCTCGCCGAATGGTTCTTCCAGGCTGAAGCCGTAATGCGCGGCCAGCGAGCCGAGCATCTGGAAGTAATAGACGTTGCGCCGGTCCCAACCGCGAATCGCGCCTTCGGCCAAGGTCAGCTCGGCGTTGACCAGGCGCTTGGTGTCGAAGAACTGCTTGACCCCCAGGCCATCGCAGGTCGGGCAGGCGCCAGCCGGGTTATTGAAGGAGAACAGCTTCGGCTCCAGCTCGCTGATCGCATGGCCGCACACCGGGCAGGCGAAGCGCGCCGAGAAGATCACTTCTTCGCCTTCCTCGTCGTCCATCGGCGCCACCAGGGCGATGCCGTCGGCCAGCTTGAGCGCGGTCTCGAAGGACTCGGCCAGGCGCTGCTGCAGGTCGGCGCGGACCTTGAAGCGGTCTACCACCACATCGATGCTGTGTTTCTTTTGTTTGTCGAGCTTGGGCAACTCGTCGAGCTCGTAGAGCTTGCCGTTGACCCGGGCGCGTACGAAACCCTGGGCGCGCAGCTCGTCGAACACCGCCAAGTGCTCACCCTTGCGCTCGCGGATCACCGGCGCCAACAGCATCAGCTTGCTGCCTTCGGGCTTTTCCAGCACCAGGTCGACCATCTGGCTGATCGTTTGCGCCTCAAGCGGGATGTCATGGTCCGGGCAGCGCGGGGTGCCGACGCGGGCATAGAGCAGGCGCAGGTAGTCGTAGATCTCGGTAATGGTGCCGACGGTCGAGCGCGGGTTGTGCGAGGTCGACTTCTGCTCGATGGAGATGGCCGGCGACAATCCTTCGATGGTGTCGACGTCGGGCTTTTCCATCATCGACAGGAACTGCCGGGCATAGGCCGACAGCGACTCGACATAGCGTCGCTGGCCTTCGGCGTAAAGCGTGTCGAACGCCAGCGAGGACTTGCCGGACCCGGACAGGCCGGTGATCACGATCAGTTTGTCCCGGGGCAGGGTCAGGTCGATGTTCTTCAGGTTGTGGGTACGCGCCCCACGGATCAGGATCTTGTCCACTACGGCCTCGCTCGGCGGGCATAAACAAAGCAGTATACGGCGCGCTGCCAGTACGCGGCAAAGCGTCGCGTATATGCCGTCAAGGCGTCGGACTGTTAGAATCGCCGCCGGTTCACACGAGGTTAATCCATGCACGACACCCACAACGAGCGCATGAGTGGCAGCGAAACCCGCGCCGCGAGCGGCCTGGCCCTGGTCTTTGCCTTTCGTATGCTGGGCATGTTCATGGTGCTGCCGGTGCTGGCCACCTACGGCATGGACCTGGCCGGCGCCACACCGGCCCTGATCGGCCTGGCCATCGGCGCCTATGGTCTGACGCAAGCGGTGCTGCAGATTCCGTTCGGGGTGGTTTCCGACCGCATCGGTCGCCGACCGGTGATCTATGTGGGGCTGGTGATCTTCGCCCTGGGCAGTGTGCTGGCGGCCCAGGCCGACTCGATCTGGGGCGTTATCGCCGGGCGCATCCTGCAGGGCGCGGGGGCGATTTCCGCGGCGGTCATGGCGCTGTTGTCCGACCTGACCCGCGAACAGCACCGGACCAAGGCCATGGCCATGATCGGCATGAGCATCGGCTTGTCGTTCGCCGTGGCGATGGTGGTCGGCCCGCTGTTGACCCGCGCCTTTGGTTTGTCAGGATTATTCCTGGCCACTGCAGGACTTGCCCTGGTCGGCATCGCGCTGATCGCCTTCGTCGTGCCCAGCTCGCACAGTGTGCTGAGCCATCGCGAGTCCGGTGTCGCCCGCCAGGCCCTCGGCCCGACCCTGCGCAATCCGGACCTTCTGCGCCTGGACATCAGTATTTTCGTGCTGCACGCCATCCTGATGGCCAGCTTCGTGGCGCTGCCCCTGGCCTTCGTCGAGCGAGGCGGGCTGCCCAAGGAGCAGCACTGGTGGGTGTACCTGACCGCGCTGCTGGTTTCATTTTTTGCAATGATCCCCTTCATCATCTACGGGGAAAAGAAGCGCAAGATGAAACGCGTGTTGCTCGGCGCGGTCAGTGTCCTGCTGCTGGTGGAGGTGTTCTTCTGGCAGTGGGCTGACAACTTGCGCGGACTGGTGATCGGCACCGTGGTATTCTTTACTGCATTCAACCTGCTGGAGGCATCCTTGCCTTCGCTGGTCAGCAAGGTGTCGCCTGCCGGCGGCAAGGGCACGGCGATGGGGGTGTACTCCACCAGCCAGTTCCTTGGCGCGGCACTGGGTGGCATCCTCGGTGGCTGGTTGTTCCAGCACGGTGGCTTGAGCATGGTGTTCCTCGGCTGCGCTGGCTTGTGCGCCTTCTGGCTGCTGACGGCGTTGCGCATGAACGAGCCGCCGTACGTGACCAGCCTGCGCATGCCGCTGACGCCGGAAGCGGTCCGGGAAGCCGGGCTGACCGAGCGCCTGATGGCCGTGCCGGGTGTGACCGACGCTGTGGTGGTGGCAGAAGAAGCCGCCATCTATATCAAACTGGATACGAAAATTTTGGACCGTGCGACCCTCGAGCGTCTGGTGAACCCAGCCTCTGCGGCGTGCGAAGCCTAGGAGAACGTTATGGCCCGTGGGGTTAACAAAGTCATTCTGGTCGGTACCTGCGGTCAGGATCCCGAAGTCCGCTACCTGCCCAACGGTAACGCCGTGACCAACCTGAGCCTGGCCACCAGCGAGCAGTGGACCGACAAGCAGTCGGGCCAGAAGGTCGAGCGCACCGAGTGGCACCGTGTCTCGCTGTTCGGCAAGGTCGCCGAAATCGCCGGCGAATACCTGCGCAAGGGTTCGCAGTGCTACATCGAGGGCAAGCTGCAGACCCGCGAGTGGGAAAAGGACGGCATCAAGCGCTACACCACCGAGATCATCGTCGACATCAACGGCACCATGCAGCTGCTCGGCGGTCGTCCGCAGGGCCAGCAGGGCGGTGGCGACCAGTACAACCAGGGTGGTGGCAACAACTACAACCAGGGCGGTCAGCAGCAACAGTACAACCAGGCTCCGCGTCAGCAGGCCCAGCGCCCGCAACAAGCGCCGCAGCGCCC
Source organism: Pseudomonas soli (assembly GCF_900110655.1). Lineage (GTDB taxonomy): Bacteria > Pseudomonadota > Gammaproteobacteria > Pseudomonadales > Pseudomonadaceae > Aquipseudomonas > Aquipseudomonas soli. The sequence goes on along the minus strand of NZ_FOEQ01000013.1, from coordinate 130,162 downwards.
AGCGCCGCAACAGCCGGCTCCGCAGCCTGCCGCTGACTTCGACAGCTTCGACGACGATATTCCGTTCTGATCCTTGCCTGTGGGCACTAGGTGCCACAGGTGAACGGAGCTGTGACAAGAAACCCGCTTCAGGCATGAAGCGGGTTTCTTTTTGCCTGTCAGCTTTCTTCGAGCGCCGCCTGGGCAAACTGTGCATCAAGCTCTGGTGTTGCTCCGCTGATGCCTATACCGCCGATATGCCTGCCGTTCGCATCCATGATTGGCAACCCGCCTTCCAGCAAAGTGAAACCGGGCAGCGAAGCGTAGGGATTGGCTGGCAATCCGGCGCTGCGTTCACCCAGTGAGCGGGATGAAAGTGGAAAGCGTGCAGATGTAGCGGCTTTGAGCTGCGCTACCTGGACACTACCGCTGCTGGTGCCGTCCATGCGGTGGAAATGCTTCAGATTGCCGTGGTTGTCGACGATGCTGATGACGATGGCGAAGCCCTGGGCACGGGCGGCGCGCTCGGCGGCGGCGGCCAGGCTTCGAGCCTTCTCGGCGCTAATGGGCGAAATGGCAGGGGTGTCGGGCCGGTTGGGTGGGGCCGCCAGTGTGGGCGTTACGTGCATCGGGAGGGCGAGCAAGAGCCCGACCATGAAGTGTTTCGTGTTCATTCATACGTGCCTCGTCCATGTGGATTCAGCAACCTAGCAAGCAAAAGCTGGCTTGAGATGTAGTCCGTTTCTGATCGCAATGTGGGATTGCATTACCTTTCCATGATCCATGTCACCCCACTTCCCAGATTCTTGACTAGGCTTAACAGTTGGCGGTCTCTGTCCACCGCCACCGTGAAGTCCCTGAGGCGCCGGCCAAGTCCTGTGCGCCCGAGAACCTGATCAGGAGTGCACGATGGACCTCAACCGTCGGCAATTCTTCAAGGTCGCCGCCGTCGGCCTTGGAGGCTCGAGCCTCGCGGCGTTGGGCATGGCCCCGACCCCCGCGTTCGCCGAGCAGGTGCGCCACTTCAAGCTGGCGCACACCAAAGAAACCCGTAACACCTGCCCCTACTGCTCGGTCGGCTGCGGCCTGATCATGTACAGCCAGGGTGACGCGGGCAAGAACGTCAAACAGAACATCATCCATATCGAGGGCGACGCGGACCATCCGGTCAACCGCGGCACCCTATGCCCGAAAGGCGCGGGCCTGCTGGACTTTATCCACAGCCCGAGCCGCCTGCAGTACCCCGAGGTGCGCAAGCCGGGCAGCAACGAGTGGACCCGCATCGAGTGGGACGAAGCCCTCGACCGCATCGCCGACCTGATGAAACAGGACCGCGACGCCAACTTCATCGAGAAGAACGCCCAAGGCCAGACGGTCAACCGCTGGCTCACCACCGGGTTCCTTGCTGCGTCCGCCGCTTCCAGCGAAGCGGGCTACCTGACGCACAAGGTGGTCCGTGCAACCGGCATGCTGGGGTTCGATAACCAGGCGCGTGTCTGACACGGCCCGACGGTGGCAAGTCTTGCCCCGACGTATGGCCGTGGCGCGATGACCAATCACTGGTCTGATATCGCCAACGCAAATCTGGTCCTGGTGATGGGCGGCAACGCCGCTGAAGCGCACCCGTGCGGCTTCAAGTGGGTGACCGAAGCCAAGGCGCACAACAAGGCGCGGCTGATCGTGGTCGATCCGCGGTTCACCCGTACTGCCTCGGTGGCCGATTACTACGCGCCGATCCGTACCGGCAGCGACATCGCCTTCATGGGCGGGCTGATCAACTACCTGCTGAGCAACGACAAGATCCAGCACGAGTACGTGCGCAACTACACCGATGTGTCGTTCATCGTCAAAGAGAGCTATGGCTTCGAGGACGGGCTGTTCAGCGGCTACGACGCGGCCAAGCGCGTGTATGCCGACAAGTCCGGCTGGGGCTATGAGCTGGGCGAGGACGGTTTTGCCAAGGTCGACCCGACCCTGCAGCACCCGCGTTGCGTGTACCAGTTGATGAAGCAGCACTACAGCCGCTACACGCCGGAGCTGGCGAGCATGACCTGCGGCATGCCCCAGGACCAGATGATGAAAGTCTGGGAAGAGATCGCCACCTGCTCGGTGCCGGGCAAGACCATGACGATCCTCTATGCCCTGGGCTGGACCCAGCACTCGATCGGCGCGCAGATCATCCGCAGCGCGGCGATGGTGCAGTTGCTGCTGGGCAACGTCGGCATGCCCGGCGGCGGGGTCAACGCCCTGCGCGGGCACTCCAACATCCAGGGCCTGACCGACCTGGGCCTGCTGTCGAACTCGCTGCCGGGCTACCTCACGCTGGCCGGCGACGCCGAGCAGGATTACGCCACCTACATCGACAAGCGCGCCTCCAAGCCGTTGCGCCCGGGGCAGCTGTCGTACTGGCAGAACTACGGCAAGTTCCACGTCAGCCTGATGAAGGCCTGGTACGGCGCCAATGCCACGGCGGAGAACAACTGGGGCTATGACTGGCTGCCCAAGCTCGACGTGCCGGCCTACGACGTGCTGCGCATGTTCGAGATGATGGGCCAGGGCAAGGTCAACGGCTACATGTGCCAGGGCTTCAACCCGATCGCCGCGTTGCCGGACAAGAACCGCGTCACCGCCGCGCTGGCCAAGCTCAAGTGGCTGGTGATCATGGACCCGCTGGCCACCGAAACCTCCGAGTTCTGGCGCAACGCCGGCCCGTTCAACGACGTCGACACGGCCAACATCCAGACCGAGGTGATCCGCCTGCCCACCACCTGCTTCGCCGAAGAGGACGGTTCGCTGGTCAACAGCAGCCGCTGGCTGCAGTGGCACTGGAAGGGCGCCGATGGGCCGGGCCAGACCCGTACCGACGTGCACATCATGAGCGAGCTGTTCCTGCGCCTGCGCAAGCGCTACCAGGCCGAGGGCGGCGCCTATCCGGACCCGCTGCTCAACATCAGCTGGCCGTACAAGGTCCCTGAGGAGCCTTCGCCGGAAGAACTGGCCAAGGAGATGAACGGCTGGGCGGTCAGCGATCTCACCGACGCCACCGGCGCCACGCTCAAGGCCGGGCAACAGCTCGCCGGATTCGCCCAGCTGAAGGACGATGGCAGCACCGCCTCCGGTTGCTGGATCTTTGCCGGCAGCTGGACCGAGCAGGGCAACCAGATGGCCCGTCGCGACAACAGCGACCCCTATGGCATGCACCAGGTGCAGAACTGGGCCTGGGCCTGGCCGGCCAACCGCCGCATCCTCTACAACCGCGCCTCCAGCGACCCGCAGGGCAAACCGTGGGATCCGGAGAAGAAGCGCCTGGTGTGGTGGAACGGCAAGGCCTGGACCGGCACCGACGTGCCCGACTTCAAGGTCGACTCGCCGCCGGAAGCGGGGATGAACCCATTCATCATGAACCCTGAGGGCGTGGCGCGTTTCTTCGCCATCGACAAGATGGCCGAAGGGCCGTTCCCCGAGCATTACGAACCGTTCGAGACGCCGATCGGCATCAACCCGCTGCACCCGCAGAACAAGAAGGCCACCAGCAACCCGGCCGGGCGCATCTTCGATTCGGTGTGGGACACCTTGGGCACCCACGACGAGTTCCCCCATGCGGCGACCACCTACCGGCTGACCGAGCACTTCCACTTCTGGAGCAAGCATTGCCGGCTCAACGCCATCGCCCAGCCCGAGCAGTTCGTCGAGATCGGCGAGGTGCTGGCGAACGAGAAGGGCATCAAGGCCGGCGACCGGGTGCGGGTGTCGAGCAAGCGCGGGCATATTGACGCGGTGGCGGTGGTGACCAAGCGGATCCGTCCGCTGCAGGTCAACAACCAGACCGTGCACCAGATCGGCATCCCGTTGCATTGGGGGTTCACCGGCGCCACGCGACACGGTTACCTGACCAACACCCTGGTGCCGTTCCTCGGTGATGGCAACACGCAGACGCCGGAGTCCAAGTCGTTCCTCGTCAAAGTGGAGAAACTCTGATGGCCAGCCAAGACATCATTGCCCGCTCGGCCACCACCACCGTGCCGCCTTCGGTACGCCAGCAGCAGGAAGTCGCCAAGCTGATCGACACCACCAAGTGCATCGGCTGCAAGGCCTGCCAGGTGGCGTGCTCGGAGTGGAACGAACTGCGTGACGAGGTCGGCCACAACCATGGCACCTACGACAACCCTCAGGACCTCAGTGCCGAAACCTGGACCTTGATGCGTTTCACCGAGCATGAGCGCGACGACGGCAACCTGGAGTGGCTGATCCGCAAGGATGGCTGCATGCACTGCGCCGATCCGGGTTGTCTGAAAGCGTGCCCGAGCCCGGGGGCGATCATCAAGCATGCCAACGGTATCGTCGACTTCAACCAGGACCACTGCATCGGTTGCGGCTACTGCATCACCGGCTGCCCGTTCAACATCCCGCGCATTTCGCAGAAGGATCACAAGGCGTACAAGTGCACCCTGTGTTCCGACCGCGTGAGCGTGGGCCTGGAGCCGGCCTGCGTGAAGACCTGCCCGACCGGGGCGATCGTCTTCGGCAGCAAGGAGGAGATGAAGGTGCACGCCGACGAGCGCATCGTCGACCTGAAGTCGCGGGGCTACGACAACGCCGGGCTGTATGACCCGGACGGTGTCGGCGGCACCCACGTGATGTACGTGCTGCACCATGCCGACACACCGCGGATCTACGCCGGCCTGCCGGACCAACCGGTGATCAGCCCGCTGGTCGGGTTGTGGAAGGGCTTCAGCAAGCCGTTGGCGCTGCTGGCCATGGGCGCGGCGGTGCTGGCTGGGTTCTTCCACTACGTACGTGTCGGCCCGCAGCGGGTCGAGGAAGACGAGCATCCGGCACCTGTGGATAACGATGTCCACCAGGTGGACCCGGCGGTGCATGTCTATGATCCGAACCGCCCGGGCGGGCAGGGGGAGCAGCGGCCATGAACGACAACAAGCCTATCCTGCGCTACAACGCCAACGAGCGGAGCAACCACTGGATCGTCGCGATCCTGTTCGTGCTGGCCGGCCTGTCGGGGCTGGCGCTGTTCCACCCGGCGCTGTTCTGGCTCAGCCACCTGTTCGGCGGCGGGCCGTGGACACGGATCCTCCACCCGTTCATCGGCGTGGCGATGTTCGTGTTCTTCCTTGGCCTGGTATTGCGCTTCTGGCGCGCCAACTTCATCACCGCCAACGACCGCCTGTGGCTGCGCCGCATCGACCGGGTGATGCTCAACAAGGAAGAGGGCGTGCCGCCGATCGGCAAGTACAACGCCGGGCAGAAGCTGCTGTTCTGGACGTTGCTGGCGTGCATGCTGGTACTGCTGGTCAGTGGCGTGGTGATCTGGCGCGCGTATTTCAGCCATTGGTTCGGCATCGACGTCATTCGCCTGTCGGCGCTGCTGCATGCCCTGGCGGCGTTCGTGCTGATCCTCAGCATCATCGTGCACATCTACGCCGGGATCTGGATCAAGGGCTCGATCGGCGCCATGCTGCATGGCTGGGTCAGCCGCGCCTGGGCACGCAAGCACCATGAACTTTGGTACCGGGAAGTCACCGGCGAAAAGACGCCGCACAACCACGGTAGAAAAGAAGGATGAGCGTTTGAGCACGATTCTTGAACCAGGGCAGATCGAAGCGTCGGCGGTAATGCCGCCGTTCTTGCATCTGCCGCCCACCAACTTGTTCGCAGTGCGGGCCGAGCGCCTGGAGCACCTGGCCGAGGGCAATGCCCTTGGTGAGTACCTGCGTCTGGTCGCGCGGCTGTGCCGGATCCAGCAGCAGCTTGTGGATAACCCGCCCGGTGGCTTGCCGGTGGCCGAGGAGCGTCAGCGCCTTTGCGTAAGTCATGGCCTGCCACCCCTGGCAGCGGACGGCCTGGTGCGCGAAAGGCAGTGGCTGGTGTGGCTGCAAGCGCTGCTCGATCGCTGCGAGCCGGCGCCCGAAGGGCCACTGGCAGCGGCGCTGGGCAGCCTGCGCGAGAGTGGTGACGAGCAGCGCAAGGGCTGGGCCGTCGCGCTGCTCGGTGGCCAGTACGACGCCGTACCGGCGGCCTTGGTGCCCTTCTTGGGCGCGGCGTTGCAGGCCGCCTGGTCGAGCTGGTTGCTGGCGCTGCCAGAGCCTGAGCTCAAGCCTGGTGGCAGCCTGGCCCAGTGCCCGGCCTGCGGCTCGCCGGCCATGGCCGGTGTGGTGCGCAATCGTGGCAAGCACAACGGCCTGCGCTACCTGGCCTGTTCGCTGTGTGCCTGCGAATGGCATGTGGTGCGGGTCAAGTGCGTGTACTGCGAGTCGAGCAAGGACCTGCGCTACAGCAGCCTCGAGGATGACCGCCATGCACCGGGAAAGGCACCGCTACGCGCCGAGTGCTGTCCGGGGTGCCAGGGCTACCTGAAGCAGAGCTACCTGGAGAACGACGCGGCGGCCGAGCCGTTGGCCGATGACCTGGCGAGCCTGGCGCTGGACATGCGGCTGGACGAGGAGGGCTTCCATCGGCTGGCGCCGAACCTTATGTTGGCACCGGGTGGTGGGTGAGTGTCTACACTTCGCTATCGAGTTGCCCCCATCGCCGGCAAGCCGGCTCCCACAGGTACAGCGCAAGCCTCGAGTCTGGCGCTGGAGCTGTGGGAGCTGGCTTGCCAGCGATAGGGCCCGAACAGACAACGGATCAGTCACAGGTAGTACCGCATGTCTCCAAGCCCCGCCAGCGACACCCCACGCTTGCCCTCCATCGACACCCTGCTGCGCCATCCGGCCTGCCAGCCGCTGCTCGACCGTCATGGCCGCGACGCTACCCTGGCCACCCTGCGCCAGCTCCTCGACGACTTGCGCGAACCGGCTCGTCTGGGTCAGCTTGGTGCCGTGGAACTGAGCGCCGACGTCCTGCTCGGCCGCACGGGCGAGCGCCTGGCCATCCAGCAACGCAGCCAGGTGCGCCGGGTCTTCAACCTCACCGGCACGGTACTGCACACCAACCTCGGCCGCGCCTTGCTGCCGGAGGAGGCGGTGGAGGCGATGCAGGTCGCTGCCCGCTATCCGCTGAACCTAGAGTTCGACCTGGCCACCGGCAAGCGGGGTGACCGCGACGACCTGATCGAAGGCCTGATCCGCGAGCTGACCGGCGCCGAAGCCGTCACCGTGGTCAACAACAATGCCGCCGCCGTGCTGCTGGCGCTCAACAGCCTGGGCGCACGCAAGGAGGGCATCATCTCCCGCGGCGAGCTGATCGAGATCGGCGGTGCGTTCCGCATCCCCGACATCATGGCCCGCGCCGGGGTCAAGCTGCACGAGATCGGCACCACCAACCGCACCCACGCCCGCGACTACGAAGGCGCGATCAACCCGCGTACCGGCCTGCTGATGCGTGTGCATTGCAGCAACTACAGCATCCAGGGCTTCACCACCCAGGTACCCACCGCCGAGCTGGCGCGCATCGCCCACGACCATCAGTTGCCGCTGCTCGAAGACCTGGGCAGCGGCAGCCTGCTCGACCTGACCCGCTGGGGCCTGCCGGCCGAGCCGACGGTGCGCCAGGCGCTGGCCGACGGCGCCGACATCGTCACCTTCAGCGGCGACAAGCTGCTGGGGGGGCCGCAGGCGGGGATCATCGTCGGGCGCAAGGAACTGATCGCGAAGATCAAGAAGAACCCGCTCAAGCGTGCCCTGCGGGTCGACAAGATTACCCTTGCCGCGTTGGAGGCGGTGCTGCAGCTCTATCGCAACCCCGATCGCCTGGCTGACCGCCTGCCCAGCCTGCGCCTGCTGACCCGTGCGCAAGCCGAGATCGCCGCCCAGGCCGAGCGTCTGGCGCCTGAGTTGGCTGCTCGTCTCGGCGCGCAATGGGTGGTGAGCGTCGAGCCGGCCCTGGGCATGATCGGCAGCGGCAGCCAGCCGGTGGCGCGGCTGCCCAGCGCGGCGCTGTGCCTGCGCCCGCAGGTGTCGAAGAAACTGCGCGGGCGTAGCTTGCATGTGCTGGAGCGCGCGTTGCGCGACCTGCCGGTGCCGGTGCTCGGGCGTATCGACGACGATGCCCTGTGGCTCGACCTGTGCCAGCTGGACGACGAGGCCCAGTGGCTGGCGCAACTGCCGGCGTTGCAACTGGGGCCGGTGCAGTGATTGTCGGGACTGCCGGCCACATCGACCATGGCAAGACCGCGCTGCTCCAGGCCCTGACCGGCCAGGCCGGCGACACCCGCCGGGAGGAGCGCGACCGGGGCATGACCATCGACCTCGGTTATCGCTACGCGGCGCTGACGGAAGGAGCGCCGCTGACCGGTTTCATCGATGTGCCGGGCCACGAGCGGTTTATCCACAACATGCTGGCCGGTGCCCATGGCATCGACCTGGTACTGCTGGTGGTAGCTGCTGACGATGGGGTGATGCCACAGACCCGTGAGCACCTCTCGATCATCGAGTTGCTGGGCATTCCCCAGGCGTTGGTGGTGATCAGCAAGTGCGACCGGGTCGAGCCGTCGCGGTTGAGCGAAGTCCGGGCCCAGGTCACCGAACTGCTCGCGCCCGGCCCCTTCGCCGGGGCTAGGCAGTTTGCGGTTTCGAGCCTGTCCGGCGAGGGGATCGACGCCCTGCGCGAGGCTTTGCTGGCGGCTGAAGCGCATGTTCGCCAGCGCAGCGTGCGTGGCGGTTTCCGCCTGGCGGTAGACCGGGCTTTCGCGGTTTCCGGAGCGGGAGTTGTGGTCACCGGCACGGCGCTGGCCGGGCAGGTCAGCGTCGGTGATACCTTGCTGCTGGGCAAGGCCGGCAAAGCGGTGCGGGTGCGTGGCCTGCATGCCCAGAACCAGGCGGCCCTGGTCGCCGCAGCCGGGCAGCGGGTGGCCTTGAACATCAGCGCGGAAAAGCTTTCGGCCGAGCAGGTGCATCGTGGCGACTGGCTTGTGCCGCAGTGGCTGCATGCGCCCAGCGTGCGGGTCGATATCGACTTCACCCTGCTGCCGGGCGAAACCCGCACCTTCGAGCATTTCAGCGCGGTGCACGTGCACCTGGGCACCCAGGATGTCACCGCCCGGGTTGCCTTGCTCGAAGGTGAACGGCTCGCCGCCGGCCAGCGCATGTTCGCCCAGTTGCTGCTCAATGCCCCGCTGCAGGCGGTGCATGGGGATCGCCTGGTACTGCGTGACCAACGCGCCCAGTGCACGCTGGGTGGTGGGCGTGTGCTCGACCCGTTCGCCCCGAGTCGGCAACGGCGCAGCGAGGCGCGCTTGCGTCAGTTGCAGGTGCTGCGCGAAGCCGACAATCTCGAGCAAGCGCTGTCGGCCCTGCTCGAGGCGGCCCCCGGCGGTCTCGAGCCCCGGCGTCTGGAGCGCCAGTTCAACCGCCTGCGCGAGACCTGGCAGTTGCCGGATTCGGTGCTGGTGATTGCCACCCGTCAAGGTCAGCTGTTGTTCGATCGCTTACAGTGGCAGGCACTCAAGCGACAGGTGCTGGAGCGTCTGGCGCAGTTCCATGAGCAGGAACCTGACCAGCTTGGCCCGGACCGGGATCGCTTGCGCCGCTTTACCGCCTTGCCATTGGAGCGCCCCGCGTTTGTCAGCTTGCTGGATGAGTTGCTGGGCGCAGGTGCGATCAGCAGCAGTGGCCCATGGCTGCACCTGCCGGACCACCGGGTCCAGTTGAGCGACGCGGACAACGCGTTGTGGGAGCGGCTGTTGCCGCGCCTGTTGGCAGGTGAGTTCGACCCGCCCTGGGTAAGGACCCTGGCCGGCGAGGAGGGCTGCGAAGAGGCTGATGTCCGGCTGTTGTTGCGCAAGCTGGCCCGATTGGGCGTTGTGCATCAGGTGGTGCGTGACCTGTTCTACCCGGAGACGACGCTCAGGCGCATGGCAGAGCTGCTGTTGCGCCAGGCCGCGACATCGCCGATAGTGCAGGTCGCGGCGTTTCGCGATGGTTTGGCCATCGGTCGCAAGCGCAGTGTGCAGATTCTCGAGTATTTCGACCGCGTTGGCTTGACCCGACGAGTTGGCGACCTGCGTCATATTCGCGTCGACAGCGCCCTGGCCCAACCGCAACACGGGCCCTGATTTCAAGGAAGGCAATCGCGCCCGGTGGCGCGGCCGGGCTTCAAACCCGGTTGGGGACGGCAGCCGTTCCCGGGCAGGTTCGACTCCCGCTGCCTTCCGCCACTTTTCCAGATGCTGAAACCATCGCGGGGCAAGCCCGCTCCCACGGATTTGTGGGAGCGGGCTTGCCCCGCGATGGCGAACGGAAGATCTGCGAGTCAGGCGCGCTCGCCGCACAGGTCCAGCGCGAACCAGTGCTCCGCCGCCTGTACATCCAGCCCCGAGCCCAGCAACGCGAACAGCTTGCCCAGCGCCGCCTCGCGGGTCATGCCGCCGCCACTGACCAGCCCGGTGTCGCGCAGGCGGCTGCCGGCGGCGTAGGTGTCGAACACCACCGAGCCTTCCGGGCACTGGCTGATGGCAACGATCATCACGCCACCCTGGCGGGCGTCGTGCAGCGCGTCGAGCAGCGCCTGGTCATCCGACGGGCCGGTGCCGCTGCCGTAGCACTCCAGCACCAGGCCCTGGATGCCGCTGTCGAACAGGCCGCGCAGGTGTTCGGCCGCAAGGCCCGGGAACACCGGCATGACCGCCAGCTTGACCGGCTGGCGTGGCTGGCGGTAGTCCAGGCGGGTTGGCAGTTCCGCGGCACGCTCGCCATCACGATGGCGCGGCAGCACGGTGAAGGCGTCGAACGCCTCGCTGCGCAGTTTCGAGGCGCGGCAGCCGTGCAGCAACTGGCCATGGAAATACAGCTGCACGCCGTCTTCCAGCCCGTTTTCGAACAGATTGAGCGCGCCGACCAGGTTGGCCCAGGCATCGCTGTCCGGCGCGCCGGCCGGCAGCATCGAGCCGGTAAGCAGCACCGGCACCGGCAGGCCCAGCAGCAGGAACGACAGGGCAGCGGCGCTGTACGCCAGGGTGTCGGTGCCATGCAGCACCAGCACGCCGTCATGCCCGTCGCGTTCGACCGCCTCGACGATGGCATCGCGCATCGCCAGCCAGTTGGCCTGTTGCATGTTGGCGCTGTCGATCAGCGGATTGAGTTCACGCAGCGCCCATTGCACCTTGGGCGCATCGCCGCAGGCGGCAAAGTGTTCGCGCATGCGCGCTTCGAAGCCACCGGCCGGCGCGAGGCCTTCGGCGGTCTGCAGCATGCCGATGGTGCCACCGGTGTATAGGACAAGCAGATTCTTGACTGCACGCATGGAAGTATTCCGTAGCGATGTAGCGAAAGAAAGAGACAACCGCCCCGGGCGGGGCGGTTGTGGCAGGGCAGGGTATCAGTGCTGCGCTGACGCCGGGGCGGCGGCTTTGTCAGCGGCTGTTTCAGCCTGCGGGTTGGCCGGCCAGGCGGCGCGGTCCAGGTCCAGGTCGGCGAACTTGCTGGAGTCGAACACCGGCTGCTTGATGCCCGCCTTGCGTTGTGCGTCGTAGTCGCGCATCACGCGCAGGCCGACCTTGAACAGCATGGCCAGGGCGATCAGGTTGACGAAGGCCAGGCAGGTCATGGTGATGTCGGCGAAGGCGAACACGGTCGACAGGTCCTGGGTCGAACCCCACACCACCAGCGCCAGCACCAGGCCACGGAAGGTCATCAGCACGGCACGGTTGCGGCTGAGGAACTGCAGGCTGTTCTCGCCCAGGTAGTAGTTGTAGAGAATGCAGGTGAAGACGAACAGCGACAGCGCGACGCTGACGAAGATGCGGCCCCAGTCACCGACCACGGCGGCCAGCGAGTTCTGGGTCAGGACGATGCCGTCACCTTCGAAGCCCGGGGTGTAGAAGCCCGACAGCAGGATCAGCAGCGCGGTGCAGGTGCAGATCACGAAGGTGTCGAGGAACACGCTGAAGGCCTGGACCACGCCCTGGGCGCCCGGGTGCTTCACGGCAGCCACGGCGGCCACGTTCGGTGCGCTGCCCAGGCCCGCTTCGTTGGCGAACACGCCACGCTTCACGCCCATGACGATGGCGCTGCCGAGCAGGCCGCCGAACGCCGGGTCGAGGCCGAAGGCGCTCTTGAAGATGGTTTCCAGCATGGCTGGCACGTGTTCGATCTGGGTGCCGATCACGTACAGGGTCACGCCGATGTAGGCCAGGGTCTTGACCGGTACCAGCAGGTCGGACACTGCGGCGATGCGCTTGATGCCGCCGATGAAGGTGATGGCCAGCAGCACGGCGAGGACGATGCCGGTCTGCTTGGGATCGAAGGCGAAGGCGTTCTGCAGCGAGTGGGTCACGGTGTACGACTGCAGGCCGATGAAGGCGAAGCCGTAGGTGACCAGCAGCAGGATCGAGAACACGATGGCCATGCTTTTCAGCTTCAGGCCGTGCTGGATGTAGTACGCCGGGCCGCCGCGGTACAGGCCGTCGCCGTCGGCGCGCTTGTAGACCTGGGCCAGGGTGCATTCGAAGAAGCTGCTGGACATGCCCACCAGTGCGGTGACCCACATCCAGAACACGGCGCCTGGGCCGCCGAGGGTCACGGCGATACCGACACCGGCGATGTTACCGGCGCCGACGCGGCCGGCGAGGCTCAGCATCAGGGCCTGGAACGAGCTCAGTTGGCCTGCCTGGCCGCGAAGGGATTCCTTGAAGACGCCGAACATGTGGCCGAAGTGACGGAACTGGACGAACCGCGAGCGGATGGTGAAGTAACCGCCGAGTCCGACGATCAGCACGATGAGGAGTTTCCCCGAAAGGAAATCGTTGAGTGCTTCGAGCATTGGAAAATGACCTCGATTCTTATTCTTCGCGTGGAAAGACCAGCGGACGGCAGGCGCACCGCTATTCATTGGGGGCGCATGGTTGGCCATGACAACTATGGTTACAATTTCGCGGGTTGCTCCATTTTGGTGCGAGTTGATGCTAGAATGACGCCACTCGCATCACCTGGACCCGCGTATCATGGGCGATCATTTCGCTATCAACCTCAAATTGGCCTGCAGCCATTACCGCTCTATCTCCGAGGTTTGCCGGCAGCTGTCGATCAACCGGGCGCAGTTCAACAAGTACCTGAGCGGCCAGAGCCGTCCGACGGCCTACAACCTAAAGCGCATCGGCGACTTCTTCGGTGTGGAGGACTACGAGCTGGGCCTGCCGCCCGAGCAGTTCGCCCGCCTGATCGGCGCACGCAACCAGCAGCAGCCTGTCGGCCCCCAGGACGACCCCATCAGCGAGCTGTTCAAGCCACTGCATAAAGAAGCCGGCAACCTCTCGCGCTATTGCGGCTACTACTTCGAATACTCCAACTGCATGTCGGTGCCCGGTTCGATCCTGGTGTCGCTGGTGCACCTGTGGGAGGAGCGCGGCAGTTTCCTGTTCGAGCGCCAGGAACGCCAGGAGCGCAGCAGCGGCCTCGACCGGCATGCCGAGGTGCGCTGCCGCTACCTGGGTGCGGCGTTCCAGCTGCAGGACCGGATGTTCCTGATCGACTACGAGTCGCTGACCCTCAACGAGATGAGCCAGACCGTGCTCATCCCCAGCTTCAAGAGCCGTATCAGCCGCCTGAACGGCCTCAAGACCGGGGTTTCCAGCGGTGACCGGCGCAACCCGGCCTGCACCCGCGTGGTGTGGGAATACCTGGGCGAGGAGATCAACCGCATCAACGCCTTCCGCCAGATCAAGCTTTACCGCCCGGACGATCCGCGCATCGACGACGATATCCGCGACCGCCTCAGTGCGGGGATGATCAGCAACGGGTTGTTCGAGATCGAGTGAATCAACGTTGATGGCGCATTGACTCGTGGGCGCCCGCAGAGCTAGTCGAGAATGAACGCCGCCACCGCGTCGGCCACCTGATCCGCCACCTGTGGCCGGTCACGCAGGTGCGCGGCGATGCCGTGGTCGCAGTCGGTGAGCATCAGGCATTCCACATGGGGCGCCGGCACCGAACGCAACAAGGCGTGGGTGACTTCCTCGGGGATCGGGCTGTAGCGCTCGACACCCGCCAGGCGCCGGGTGCCGGCAGAGGTCCCGGGGCCCTGGCCGTGCACCTTGGAGTTGAGCCCGTCATATTCGCCGATCACCAACAGTACCCGGCCCTGGAACTGGCGCAGGAAGGCATAGCTGTCGCAGTCGAGGAACGCATAAGGCTTGCGAATCGCTTCGCTGAAGGCTGGGCCGAAGGGGGCGACATGGGCCGCATCGGGATAGACCGCCGGGCAGATCAGCACCAGCTTGCGCACGTTGGGGCGCTGGGCGGCCAGCTTGAGGGCGATGGCGGCGCCCAGGCTGTGACCGACCAGGGTGTCGCTGCGCGCATCCAGATGCTGGTGGAAGCGCAGGGCTTCCTCCAGGTTGCTGGCCAACGACGCGTCCTTTGCACCAGGCTCGCTGGCCAGGCTGTGGCCGGAGAGGTTGCCGGTCAGCGAGCCGATCCCCTGCTGTTGCAGGCGATAGAGCAAAGGGTTCAGGCGGGTGAAATCGGAGCGGGCGCCGCCGACCACAAAGACAGTAGGGGCGCACTCATGTACCGGGAGCAGCAGGCGGGCCTGTTGCCGATAACCGTCGAAAGCCTCGTCGATAAAGCGTTCCGGGCCGGGAGCGGGTTCGTCGTATTGCCATCTGGCGCGCAGCGCGGTGTTCGACTCGGCATCCATGTTGATCTCCTTGAACAGGCCATGCGCAGTATAAGTAGCTGTCGGCAAAGGCGGAACACCCGTCCGATCGGCGCCAATCGGCACGCGGTGCGCGCCAGGCCTTGCCTGGGTTGGACTTCCCCTGTCGGAAACAGCAAAATGAACCCTTTCCTCCATCGACCAGACCGGACCTGTTGACTCTATGCGTATGCGCCTGATGCTGTTGGGTGGTGGCAATGCCCTCGGGCAAGCGCTGATTCGTCTCGGGGCCGAGGAAGATATCGCTTTCCTGGCGCCTCGCCCTCCGGAAAACGGCTGGGATCCGGCCAGCCTGACCCTGCTGCTCGACGAGCAGCGCCCGCACACCGTGATCAACCTGGCCTACTACTTCGACTGGTTCCAGGCCGAGTCGGTCAGCGAGCAACGCCTGGCCCAGCAGGAGCGGGCGGTGGAGCGGCTCGCCGAACTGTGCCAGCACCACGAGATGATCCTCGTGCAGCCGTCCAGCTATCGGGTGTTCGATGGTTCGCGCGCCACGGCCTACAGCGAGAAGGACGAGCCGGTGCCGCTCGGCCTGCGTGGCCAGGCGCTGTGGCGCATCGAGCAGAGTGTGCGCGCCACCTGCCCGCAGCATGTGCTGCTGCGTTTCGGCTGGCTGCTTGATGAAAGCCTCGATGGCGCGCTCGGGCGTTTCCTGACCCGTGCCGAGCAGCCCCAGGAACTGCTGCTGGCCGATGATCGCCGCGGCAACCCGACGCCGGTGGACGACGCCGCGCGGGTGATTCTCTCAGTGCTCAAGCAACTCGATTGCCAGGCGCCGCTGTGGGGTACCTACCACTACGCCGGCAACGAGGCCACCACGCCGTTGGTGCTCGGCCAGGCGATCCTCACCGAGGCCACCCAGTGGCGCAAGCTGGCCGTGCAGGCGCCTACCGCCCAGGCCCACGCCGCCCGCCCGGATGCCAGCGAGGAGCCGCAGCACGCGGTCCTGGCCTGCAAGAAGATCCTTCATACCTTCGGCATCAAGCCACGCGCCTGGCGCGCCGGCTTGCCGCCCCTACTGGACCGATTCTACCGACATGGCTGACGCCCCCATCCTGATCACCGGCGGTGCCGGCTTCATTGGCTCGCACCTGTGCGATGCGTTGCTGGAGAAAGGCTACGCGGTGCGTATCCTCGACGACCTGTCGACCGGCAAGCGCGACAACCTGCAGCTTGGCCACCCGCGCCTGGAACTGCTCGAGGGCGATGTCGCCGATGCCGCGCTGGTGGCCCGTGCCGCCGCTGGCTGCCAGGCGGTGGTGCACCTGGCAGCGGTGGCCTCGGTGCAGGCCTCGGTGGAAGACCCGGTGAAGACTCACCAGAGCAACTTCATCGGCACGCTGAACGTGTGCGAGGCGATGCGCCTGAACGGCATCCGCCGCGTGCTGTTCGCCTCCAGCGCGGCGGTGTACGGCAACAACGGCGAAGGCCAGTCGATTGCCGAAGATACCCCCAAGGCGCCGCTGACCCCCTACGCGGTGGACAAGCTGGCCAGCGAGCAGTACCTGGACTTCTACCGCCGCCAACACGGGTTGGAGCCGGTGGTGTTCCGCTTCTTCAACATCTTCGGGCCACGCCAGGACCCTTCATCGCCGTATTCCGGGGTGATCAGCATCTTCTGCGAGCGCGCCACCAGTGGCAAACCGATCACGGTGTTCGGTGATGGCGAGCAGACCCGCGACTTCCTGTTTGTCGGTGACCTGGTCCAGGTAATGGTGCAGGCGCTCGAGCAGCAGGCGGTGGAAGAGGGCGCGGTCAACATCGGCCTGAACCAGGCGACCTCGCTGAACCAGTTGCTCAAGGCGCTGGAACAGGTGGTGGGCGGTTTGCCTGCAATCAGCTACGGCCAGGCACGGTCGGGGGACATCCGCCATTCGCGAGCGGACAACTCGCGTTTGCTGGCACGTTTCGACTTCCCTGAGCCGACGCCGTTTGTCGAAGGCCTCGCCCGCTTGCTCGGCAAAGCTTGAGCCTCTCGCGGGGCTTGCCCCGCGATGATGTCACGAATGCCGGATCAGCTGTCGCCGGCAATCCTCCGGCCCCAGCACTCGCCCGTCCCGGGCCCGCACCTGCAACGTCTCCAGCCCCTGGCCGCGATCATCGACCAACTGCGAGCGTGACTCTCCTGACGTGAACAGGTACCGCTCCCCCCATTGGCGCAAGCCGATCACGATCGGAAACACCGAACGGCCCTTCTCCGTCAGCACATATTCCTTGTAGGCACTGCCATCGGATGCAGGCTGCTGTGCCAGTAGCCCGGCCTCCACCAGCAGTTTCAGGCGCGCAGCGAGGATGTTCTTCGCCAGCCCGAGGTTTTTCTGCAATTCGCTGAAACGGCACGGGCCATCGAAGGCATCGCGCAGAATCATCAGCGCCCAGCGATCGCCGAGCACCTCCAGGGCGCGGGCCACTGGGCATTGCTGGTTGTTCTCGTCGAGCATGAGGCGTTCCTTGGGGGTGATCTGGTTGCAGAATAAAACCATGTTTGCTAGAAATCCAGTTTCATGGTTTTAAATTGAAACCAGATTTGGAGGGATTGCTGATGCCACCGCTCACCCGCGGATTGACGCTGTTGCTGGCTGCCGCCTGCGCCCTGGCCGTGGCCACGGTGTACCTCGCCCAGCCGCTGCTGGAGGCCATGGCCGCAAGCCTCGGCGTAAGCGCTGCGCACGCCGGCCTGGTGGTGGGCATGACCCAGGCCGGCTATGCCTTGGGTCTGTTGCTGATCGTGCCGCTGGGCGACCTGGTCGATCGCCGCCGGCTGATCGTTGGTCAGTTGCTGGCATCGGCCGGCGCGTTGTTGGCCGTGGCGTTTGCCGTGGACTGGGCCATGTTGCTGGCGGTGATGGCCATGGTCGGCCTGGCTGCGGTGGTGGTGCAGGTGATGGTCGCGCATGCCGCCACACTGGCCACGCCAGCTCAGCAGGGGCAGGCGGTGGGGACTGTCACCAGTGGCGTGGTGCTGGGCATCCTGTCAGCGCGCTTGGTCTCGGGTGCACTGGCTGACCTGCTGGGCTGGCACGGCGTATACGTCGTGGCTGCGGGGCTGGCGTTGGCCATGGCGTTGTTGCTGGCCTGGCGCTTGCCTGCTGTCAAACCGCAGGGGCCGAGGCAGCGCTATCGGGTACTGCTGGTTTCAGTGCTGCGCTTGTACCGGCATGACCGTCTGCTACGTCAGCGCGGTGTGTTTGCGGTGCTGATCTTCGCGGCGTTCAGCGTGCTGTGGAGCGCGATGGTGTTGCCCCTGAGCGCCCCGCCGCTGGCGCTCGATCACACCCAGGTCGGGTTGTTCGGCCTGGCCGGCGTGGCTGGCGCGCTGGCGGCATCGCGTGCCGGGCGCCTGGCGGATCAGGGGCATGGCCGGCGGGTGAGCGGTTGGGCGCTCGGGCTGTTGACGCTGTCATGGCTACCCAGCGCCTACCTGGAGCAGTCATTGCTGGCGCTGGTGATCGGGGTGCTGATGCTGGACCTGGCCGTGCAGGCCGTGCATGTGACCAACCAGAGCCTGTTGCTGGCGGGGCGCGGCGAGATGGCCAGCCGGCTGATCGGTGCCTACATGTGCTGCTATTCAGTGGGCAGCGGGGTGGGTGCGGTCGTGGCGACCTGGGTGTATGGGCAGTGGGGCTGGGTGGCGGTGTGCGGGCTGGGGGCGGGGATAAGCGCGGTTGCCTGGGGCTACTGGGGGTACCTGTGGTGGGGCGAGACGGCGCGGGGCAAGCCCGCTCCAGAAGGAACGGGCTTGCCTGCGGATCAGAACTTGTAGCCGATGCCGACCATGTAGACCCATGGATCGACGTCCACGTCGACCTTGGTCTTGCCGACGCCCAGGGCGCTCGGGCCATTGATGCTGGCCTTGGTGTCGATGTCGACGTACCAGACCGCGGCGTTGAGCAGCAGGTTGTCGGTAAGCATGTAGTCCATGCCCAGCTGGCCGGCGATACCCACCGAGTCCTTCAGCTTCATGTTGCTGAAGCCCTGGGCCTTACGATTGCTCTTCAGGTCTTCATCGAAGAACATCGTGTAGTTGATGCCCACGCCGGCGTAGGGCTGGAATTTGGAGCTTGGCTCCATCGGGTAGTACTGCAGCGACAGGGTCGGTGGCAGTTGCTTGATGTCGGCCAGCTTGCCGTCCAGGCCTGGGCCGAGGCCCTTGACGCCGACGGTGTGCTGGAACGGCGTGGCAGCCAGCAGCTCGAGGCCGATGTGGTCGGTGAGCATGTAGGCGAAGGCCAGGCCCAGCTGGGTGTCGCTGTCCAGGGTCGCCTTGGTGCCCGAGACCTTGGCGCCATCGAGCTTGATGTCACCGCTGCTTTCGTTCGGCGCAGTGGTGATGGCGCCGGCGCGGAGGATGAAATCCCCCGCCTGGTGGGCGTGGGCAACAGGGGCTGCGAGCGCCAACGCGACGAGCGAGGCACTGAGCAAGGACTTGTTCATGGAAGCTCCCAGAGGACGTGAGTAATCGAGTAGTCCAATGGTACGAAGCTGACTAAACAGAAAGTTTGACCCAGCTCAACGAAGCCTCTTCAAACGGGCGTGCACAGTTCTCACTTAAGCTCATAAGCGTAGATTTTCTCGGCTTCCATCTGGTAGCCCGCATCCGCCAGCTCGCTGCTGGAAGCCTTGACCTGCATCGTGCCTTCGATCCAGTAGGGTTGATAGAGGTCTTCGATGCGCACGCCCATCTCGCTGAAGATGTGCACGATCTGGTTCGAGGGTGGCGGTGGCACGTGGATGCAGGCGCCGTAGTAGGGCACCAGAAGGAATTCGGTGGTGCGGCCTTCGTCGCTGACCTCCAGTGGCACGATGTAGCCGGGGATCTTCACCGGCTGGCCGTCCAGTGCCTTCACCACCGGCGCGTTGGGCGCCTGCTGGCGCGCGGCGGGGGCGGCCTCGGCGGCCAGCGCGTCGCTGATCTGCGACAGGTCGTGCAGTGGCGTCAGTTGCGGCGGGATGATCGGCGCGCCTTCGGGGATCAGGGCGGGCCAGTCCAGTTCACGAGGTTCGGCGGCGCACACCGTGGATGCCAGCAACACCACTGCCAGTAACAGGTAATGCCAAGCGGTGGAAGCCTGCCTTTTGTCCATGGACGTCGCGCTCATGAAGGTTCTCAAAGATGAATCGACAGGCCATCGGCCAGCGACTGTCGGTAGGCGCGCCAGGCCGGCACGCTGCCCATCAGCAGCGCCGCGCCAAGGATGATAGCCAGCAGCGTCCACTCATGGGCGCTTGGCCAGGCCAATGGCAGGTACAGCCCGTAATTGGCCTGCACATAGCCCTGTGCCAGGGCTATGCAGGCATACAGCAAGCCAAGCCCGGCGGCGATGCCCGACAATGCCAGGGCCAGTGCCTCGAGCACCAGCAGCCCGGCGATGTGCCAGGGACGGGCCCCCACCGAGCGCAGGATGGCCATTTCCCGGCGGCGTTCGTTGAGGCTGGTGAGAATCGCGGTGAGCATGCCGATCAGGCCGGTGAGCACGACGAACAACGACACCACGAACAGTGCCTGCTCGGCCGTGCCCATCAGGCTCCACAGCTCCTGCAGGGCCACACCGGGCAGGATCGCAAGCAGGGGCTCGGCACGGTACTCGTTGATCTCGCGCTGCAGGCTGAAAGTGGCGATCTTGCTGTTGAGCCCGAGCATGAAGGCGGTGATGGCGGTGGGTTGCAGGTCCATGGCGCGGGCCTGCTCGGCACTGATGCGTCCGGCGCCACGGGCCGGGACGCCGTTGTGCCAGTCGATGTGAATCGCCTCCATCCCTGCCAGGCTGATGTGCAGGGTGCGGTCCACCGGGGTGCCGGTGCGCTCGAGCACGCCGACCACGGTGAATGGCTTGTCGTCATGCTTGACCAGGCTGATGGCGGCCACGCCGTGCGCCAGCACCAGCTTGTCACCCAGTTTGTAGTGCAGCGCCTCGGCGACTTCGGCACCCAGCACCACTTCGAACGGATCGTCGGCGAACGCCCGGCCCTGGTCGAGTGCCAGGTGCTGGCGGCGACCGAACTGGTAATGGCTGAAGTAGTCGGCGCTGGTGCCCATCACCCGGTAGCCGCGGTGCGAATCGCCCAGGGAAATCGGGATCGCCCACTTCACCCGTGGATCCTTGGCGTAATGCTCGTAGCTGTCCCAGCGGATATTGTTGGTGGCATTGCCGATGCGGAACACCGAGTACAGCAGCAGATTCACCGACCCCGAACGGGCGCCGACGATCAGGTCGGTGCCGCTGATGGTGCTGGCGAAACTGGCGCGGGCTTCGGTGCGTACCCGCTCGACGGCCAGCAGCAAGCACACCGACAGGGCGATGGCGAACGCGGTGAGCAGGGCGGTGAAACGGCGGTTGGCCAGGCTGGCCAGGGCAAGGCGAAGCAGGTACATCAGGCCTCCCGGGGCTTGGCGGCGCGATTGAGCTCGGCCAGGGACAGATGGCGGTCGAACAGCGGCGCCAGGCTCTGGTCATGACTGACGAACAGCAGGCTGGCGCCGGCGTCGCGGCATTCGTCGAACAACAGGCGGATGAACGCCTCGCGGGTGTCGGCGTCGAGGGCCGAGGTCGGCTCGTCGGCGATCACCAGCTCGGGCTGGCCGATCAGCGCCCTGGCCGCGGCGACTCGCTGCTGCTGCCCGATCGACAGGCTGTCGGCGCGGCGGGCGAGCAGGGCCGGGTCGTCCAGACCCAGGTGGGCGAGCAACTGGGCAGCGGCCTGGTCGATGCTGCCGTGGCGCTGGGCGGCGCGAGCGGCACGGCTTTTCGAGAAGCGGCAGGGCAGCTCGACGTTTTCGCGCACCGAGAGGAACGGCAGCAGGTTGAACTGCTGGAAGATGTAGCCGGTGTGATCGACCCGGAAGCGGTCGCGCGCGCCCTGGCCCAAGGTCGCCAAGTCCTGGCCGAGCAGGCGGATGCTGCCCTGGCCTGGGCGGTTGACCCCGCCCAGCAGGCCGAGCAGGGTGGTCTTGCCACTGCCGCTGGGGCCCTTGAGGAACAACGCCTCGCCGGGCTCCAGGCGAAACGCCGGGATCTCCAGCAGCGGCGCCTGGCCAGGCCAGGCGAACACCAGGTCATGCAGTTCGATCAGCGGCTGGCTCATTCAGAACTCGACCACGGCCTTGGCGGGGGTGGCTTCCACGCCTTTCTGGCCATTCGGGCCGATCAGTTGCACGTTGATCTTCTGGGTTTGCGGGAAGGTTTTGAACAGGCGGCCGAGGTCGATCTGGGTGAGTTTGCCCGGGGTGGCGCAGGTCAGTTGGTAACGGGCATTGATGTCGGCGTGCTGGTGCGCGTCGCCGCCAGCCTCGGGGGCATTACCGAACAGCGGGCTTTCCAGGTCCTGGGCCTCCTCCTTGCAACCGGCGGCCTGGGCGATGGCGAACAACTTCAGGGGTTGTTCTAGCTGCTGGCGGGCGGCGGCGACCTTGGCTTTGTCGGCGTCGCTGCTGGCGGCGTGTTCGAAGCCCACCAGGTTCATTGCCGGGCTGTCCAGCGCCAGCTCGAGGACGTTGCCGTCGAGTACCGCGTTGAGCTTGGCCACGCCGTGCTCATGGGCGCCGAGGGTGCCATGGGCGTGATCGTGATCATGGTCGTGATCGTCGTGGGCATGGGCCACGGCCAGGGGAAGCAGGGCAAAGGGCAGGGCGAGCAACAGACGACGCATGGACGGCTCCACAGGCGGCTTAGGATGAATTTGTGATGTTATAACAATTTGCATTTGCCCCGCCAGCCTGCCTGGCACAGGTTTCATGTTCGTGGGAGCATGGCGTAATCGAGCCTGGAAACAAGGAAATAATCGTGAGAATTCGTGGGCAGATCGGCGCGTGGCCGGTGGACCTGACTGTCGAGCTGGAGCCGCATGAGTGGGCGCAGCTGGGGCGTAGGATGGATGTCCAGGCCCCGGTGGAAGCTGCGCCGGTCAGCGCCAGCCCCGTACCCCGACAGGATGACGGACAGTGGGTGGCGGCGCGTGAAGTGCTGCGTCAGGCGGGGCAGATGGGTGGTCCGGAACTGCTGGAGCGTCTGGAAGGTTTGGCCGGAAGCGTGGCGGCAGGCAAGCGGCTGCTGGTGCGGTTGCGCCATAGCAGTGAGGTGAAGGTGGAAAGTGGCGTGGATGCGCCGGTGTATCGCTGGGTGGGATGAGGGGCTGCATAGCAGCCCCAGCAGCCTCAGAACAACGCTGAGGACAGCTTGCGGCGGTACACACTGACCAGCGGATGCTCGTTGCCCAGCAGCTCGAACACCTGTAGCAGCGCCTTCTGCGGCAGGCCGTTCTCGTAGGCGCGGTTGCGCTGAAACAGCTTCAGCAATCCATCCATTGCGGCCTCGTACTGCTGGCGTGCCAACTGTTGGATGCACAGCTGGTAGGTTGCTTCGTCATCCTGCGGATTCTGCGCCAGGCGGCTCTTCAGCTCCGCGGCTTCCGG
Source organism: Pseudomonas soli (assembly GCF_900110655.1). GTDB lineage: Bacteria > Pseudomonadota > Gammaproteobacteria > Pseudomonadales > Pseudomonadaceae > Aquipseudomonas > Aquipseudomonas soli. The sequence goes on along the minus strand of NZ_FOEQ01000013.1, from coordinate 107,160 downwards.
CAGGCTGGCGGCCTGGCGCAGGAAGGTCAGCTGGGCCTTGGCGCCGGCCAGTGCGGCCTTGTGCTCGTCGGTCTTGACCGCGTCGAGCACCACCTGGGCCTCGCCCAGCTCGCCACGCTCGGCCAGGCAGCGGGCGTAGAGGATCAGCGCCTCGGCATTGCTGTTGTCTTCACCCAGCAGCACCTGCAGCAGGGCCTCGGCCTCGCTGAAGCGACTTTCGGCGAACAGCGCCTTGGCCTGCTCCAGCGGCGCGGCGGCGGGCGGCGCGGGCATCTGCACATGGGGTTCGAGCATGGCGCGGATGGCCGACTCGGGCTGCGCGCCGGCAAAGCCGTCGACCGGTTGGCCATCCTTGAACAACACCACGGTCGGCAGGCTGCGGATGCCGAACTGGGCGACGACCTGCTGCTCGACGTCGCAGTTGATCTTGGCCAGCAGCAGCTCGCCCTGGTAGCCCTCGGCGATCTTCGCCAACAGCGGCATCAGCGCCTTGCACGGCGCGCACCATTCGGCCCAGAAGTCGACCAGTACCGGCTTGTGGAAGGAGTTCTCGATGACCAACTGCTGGAAGGTGGCATCGGTGGCATCGAAGATAAATGGTGTTTCCTGGCTCATCGTGACTCTCGCAAATCCGTGAATGCCCCCACTATAAGGGCTCGCGGCTGGCGTGGTACAGGCTGACCCGGCGGAATTCGTGCGGCTCGGCCAGATCCGGCAGGGTCAGCGCCTCCAGCACGCCGAGCGGACGGTACAGCGGGTGGCTGAAATCGCGCACCCGCGAGTCGGCCACCAGCGCCTGGCGGCCACGGCCGAGGAATGCGTCCAGCAACGGCAGGTTGGCGCGGTCGTAGAGCACATCGGCGACCAGGATCAGGTCGAAGCGGTCGGCCTCGGCGAAGAAGTCGCTGCTGTAGCCCAGTGTCACGTTGTTCAGTGCGGCGTTGGCGCGGCAGGCGTCCAGGGCCAGCGGGTCGAGGTCGCAGGCCACCACCTCCAGCGCGCCGGCCCGGGCGGCGGCGATCCCGGCGATGCCGGAGCCGGCGCCGAAGTCCAGCACGCGCTTGCCACGCACCCAGTGCGGTTGCTCGGCCAGGTAGCGCGCCATGGCCAGGCCGCTGGCCCAGCAGAAGCTCCAGTAGGGAGGCTCTTCGAGAATGCGCCGGGTTTCCTCGCTGCTGAATGCGCGATCCATGTTCTGGTCGTCGATCAACCAGAGTTTCAGGTCGCACTCGGGCAGTTCACTGACGATCAGGCGTGCTTCGCCGATCAGGCCGCTCAAGGCCTGTTGCAGGGCCAGCGGGGCCATCTATGGTGCCTTTTCGAAACGCAGCGGGCCGGTGGCCTGGGTCTGGGCCTGGGCGATGGGTACCGGAGGCAGGTGCAGGATCAACTGGCCGGAGCGGCTGGCGCGGCCGCGCAGTTCGACCCGCGCGCCGGCCGGGAAGGCTTCGGGGTTGAAGCGCAGTCGGTAGGGCAAGGCCTGGCCGGTGCCGCTCAGGGTGCTGCTGGCCAGCAGTTGCTGCGGGCGGCCACGCTCGTCGATTACCAGCAGGGCCAGCTCCACATCGGCACCTGCCGGGATTTCCATCAGGGTACCGCTCAGCTCGCGCTGGTAGGCCGGCAGCGGGCCCAGGGGTTCGGTCTTCTTTGCCACCTTGGCCGGCACCGGGGCCGGGGCTTGCTCCGGATTTGGGCGGTCGCTGCCGCAGGCGGCGAGCAGGGCGGCGCAACACAGCACGACGAGCGCTCGAGGGTACATGGGGTCGTCCTTCACGGGCAGATTTGCATGGATGGTAACCCCTTTGGCTTGTCTTGCCAGTGCAATGCGCTACCATGGCCCTCCCTTTTTTTGTTGCCTGTCACCATGCACTGTCCGTTTTGCGGGGCCAACGACACCAAGGTCATCGACTCGCGCCTGGTCGCCGAGGGCGAACAGGTGCGTCGCCGTCGCGAGTGCGTCGCCTGCGGCGAACGTTTCACCACCTTCGAAACCGCCGAGCTGGTGCTGCCGCGGCTGATCAAGCAGGACGGCACGCGCCAGCCCTTCGATGAAGACAAGCTGCGCGCCGGCATGCAGCGCGCGCTGGAAAAGCGCCCGGTCAGCGTCGAGCGCCTGGAAGCGGCGTTGGCGCACATCAAGAGCCGCCTGCGTGCCACCGGCGAGCGCGAAGTGAAATCGCTGGTGGTCGGCGAGATGGTGATGGCCGAGCTGCGCAAGCTCGACGAAGTGGCCTACATCCGATTCGCCTCGGTCTACCGACGTTTCCAGGACCTCGACGAATTCCGCGAAGAAATCGACCGCCTGGCCCGCGAGCCAGCCAAAGAGTAAGCATGTCCAGCCAAGCCATTCTCGACGCCCACTACATGGCCCGGGCCGTGGAACTGGCCCGCAAGGGCCTGTACAGCACCCACCCAAACCCCCGCGTGGGCTGCGTGATCGTGCGCGATGGCGAGGTGGTCGGCGAGGGCTGGCATGTGCGTGCCGGCGAGCCGCACGCCGAGGTCCATGCCCTGCGCCAGGCCGGCGAGCGCGCCCGAGGCGCCTGTGCCTACGTCACCCTCGAACCCTGCAGCCACCATGGCCGCACGCCGCCGTGCGCCGAAGCCCTGGTCAACGCCGGGGTGGCGCGGGTGGTCGCGGCCATGCAGGACCCCAACCCGCAAGTGGCCGGCAATGGCCTGCGCCGTCTGCGCGAGGCCGGCATCGAGGTCGCCAGCGGGGTGCTCGAAGCCGAGGCTCGCGCCCTCAACACAGGCTTCTTCAAGCGTATGGAGCACGGCCTGCCATTCGTGCGCGCCAAGCTGGCGATGAGCCTGGACGGTCGCACCGCCATGGCCAGCGGCGAGAGCCAGTGGATCACCGGCCCCGCCGCTCGTGCCGCGGTCCAGCGCTTGCGCGCCCGGTCCAGCGTGGTGCTGACCAGCGCCGAGAGCGTGCTGTTCGACAACGCCCGCATGACCGTGCGTGGCGAGGAACTTGGCCTGGATGAGGCGCTCACCGCCCTGGCCGTGTCGCGCCCGCCGCTGCGCGTGCTGATCGACGGGCGCCTGCGCCTGCCACTGGACGCGCCGTTCTTCCAGGCCGGCCCGGCGCTGGTGGTGACCGCCACCGGCGAGGACCCTCGTTATGCCGCCGCCGGCCATGAGTTGCTTGACCTGCCCGGCAGCGACGGCCGCGTCGACTTGCCGGCCCTGCTGCGGGTGCTGGCCGGGCGGGGCGTCAACGAAATTCTCCTGGAAGCCGGCGCCGGTCTGGTCGGCGCCTTCGCCCGCCAGGGCCTGGTCGACGAGTACCAGTTGTTCGTCGCCGGCACCTTCCTCGGTTCCGACGCCCGTCCGCTGCTGGACTGGCCGCTGTCGAAAATGAGCGAGGCACCGCGGCTGAAGATCACCGACATGCGCGCGGTCGGCGATGACTGGCGAGTCACTGCCATCCCCCTGCCGGCCCCCGGCGTATAATGCCTGGCTTGCTTCGCGCAGCCCGTACTTGAGGAGAACAGTATGTTCACCGGCATCATCGAATCCATCGGCACCATCCGCAGCCTCACCCCCAAGGGCGGTGATGTGCGCGTCTACGTTGAAACCGGCAAGCTCGACCTGGCCGACGTCAAGCTTGGCGACAGCATCGCGGTCAACGGCGTGTGCCTGACCGCCGTCGAGCTGCCTGGCGACGGCTTCTGGGCCGACGTCAGCGTCGAGACCCTCAAGCGTACCGCCATGGTCGACCTCAAGAGCGGCAGCCGGGTCAACCTGGAAAAGGCCCTGACCCCGACCACTCGCCTGGGCGGACACCTGGTCAGCGGCCACGTCGACGGTGTCGGCGAAATCGTTTCGCGCGCTGATAACGCCCGCGCCATCCAGTTCCGCGTGCGTGCGCCCAAGGAGCTGGCCAAGTACATCGCCCACAAGGGCTCGATCACCGTCGACGGCACCAGCCTGACGGTCAACGAAGTCGATGGCGCCGAGTTCGAGCTGACCATCGTCCCGCACACCCTGTCTGAAACCATCATGGCCGACTACCGCGCAGGGCGTCGGGTGAACCTTGAGGTCGACCTGCTGGCCCGTTACCTGGAGCGTCTGCTGCTGGGCGACAAGGCCGCCGAGCCGAGCAAAGGCAGTGGCATCACCGAAAGCTTCCTGGCCGCCAACGGCTTCTTGAAATCCTGATTGAGAAGGGGGTGCCGCGTGGCGCTCAACAGCATCGAAGAACTGGTCGAAGACATCCGCCAGGGCAAAATGGTCATCCTCATGGATGACGAAGACCGCGAGAACGAAGGCGACATCATCATGGCGGCCGAGTGCTGCCTGCCCGAGCACATCAATTTCATGGCCAAGCACGCCCGCGGCCTGATCTGCATGCCGATGACCCGCGAGCGCTGCGAAACCCTGAAGCTGCCGCTGATGGCGCCGCGCAACGGTTCGGGCTTCGGCACCAAGTTCACCGTGTCGATCGAAGCCGCCGAAGGCGTCACCACCGGCATCTCCGCCGCCGACCGCGCCCGCACCGTGCAGGCCGCCGCGGCCAAGGACGCCAAGGCCGAAGACATCGTCAGCCCTGGGCATATCTTCCCGCTGATGGCCCAGCCCGGCGGCACACTGGCCCGCGCCGGCCATACCGAGGCCGCCTGCGACCTGGCGCGCATGGCCGGTTTCGAGCCGAGCGGAGTGATCTGCGAGGTGATGAACGACGACGGCACCATGTCGCGCCGCGCCGAGCTGGAAGTGTTCGCTGCCGAGCATGGCTTGAAGATCGGCACCATCGCCGACCTGATCCACTACCGCATGATCCACGAGCGCACCGTGCAGCGCGTTTCCGAGCAGCCGATCGAGAGCGAGCTGGGCGAATTCAACCTGGTCACCTACCGTGACGCGGTGGAAGGCGACGTGCACATGGCCCTGACACTGGGCAAGATCTGCGCCGAAGAGCCGACGCTGGTGCGGGTGCACAACATGGACCCGCTGCGCGACCTCCTGCTGGTCAAGCAGCCGGGGCGCTGGAGCCTGCGCGCGGCCATGGCCGCGGTGGCCGAGGCCGGCAGCGGCGTGGTCCTGCTGCTGGGCCACCCGCTGGACGGCGACGTGCTGCTGGCGCACATCCGCGAAAGCGCGGGCGATGCGCAGCCCAAGGCACCCACCACCTACAGCACCGTCGGTGCCGGTTCGCAGATCCTGCGCGACCTCGGTGTGCGCAAGATGCGCCTGATGAGTTCGCCGATGAAGTTCAATGCGATATCCGGATTCGATCTGGAAGTTGTAGAATACGTGCCCTCCGAGTGACTTGAGGCGGCCTGATCGCCCCTAAGCTCGAGTCAAAACCCTCCCGAGGCCGCCACAGCGCGGCCTCGCTCTTGAAGATGAGAACTCCGGAATGACCCTGAAGACCATCGAAGGTACCTTCATCGCCCCCAAAGGTCGCTATGCTTTGGTGGTTGGCCGCTTCAACAGCTTCGTCGTCGAAAGCCTGGTAAGCGGTGCAGTCGATGCCCTGGTACGCCACGGCGTCAGCGAAAGCGACATCACCATCATCCGTGCCCCGGGCGCGTTCGAAATCCCGCTGGTGGCACAGAAAGTCGCCCAGCAGGGCGCTTATGACGCGATCGTCGCCCTGGGCGCGGTGATCCGTGGCGGTACCCCGCACTTCGAATACGTGGCGGGCGAGTGCACCAAGGGCCTGGCCCAGGTGTCCATGGAGTTCGGTGTTCCGGTGGCCTTCGGCGTACTGACCGTCGACTCCATCGAACAGGCCATCGAGCGTTCCGGCACCAAGGCCGGCAACAAAGGTGCCGAAGCTGCCCTGTCCGCTCTGGAAATGGTCAGCCTGCTGGCGCAGTTGGAGGCCAAGTGATTAGCGACGAAAGCGATCGTTTCAACCCGCGCGATCCAAAACCCGCGGATGCCGGCAAGCCCTCGAAGAGCGCCAAGCGTCGCGAAGCCCGCAAGCTCGCCACGCAAGCGCTCTACCAGTGGCACATGGCCAAGCATTCGCTGAACGAGGTCGAAGCGCAGTTCCGGGTCGACAACGATTTCACCGATATCGACGGCGCCTACTTCCGCGAGATCCTGCACGGGGTCCCAGCGAAGAAGGCCGAGATCGACGAGGCGCTCAAGCCTTGCCTGGACACGCCACTGGAAGAGCTCGACCCGGTCGAACTGGCCGTGCTGCGCCTGTCCACCTGGGAGTTCATGATGCGCGTCGACGTACCGTACCGCGTGGTCATCAACGAAGGTGTGGAACTGGCGAAAGTCTTCGGTGCCACCGACGGGCACAAGTTCGTCAACGGCGTGCTCGACAAGCTGGCTCCGCGTCTGCGTGAGGCGGAAGTCAAGGCGAACAAGCGCTGATCGCGGCGCTGACCAGCCATGGGTGAGTTCGAGCTGATCCGTCACTACTTCGCCGCCGCGCCCTGTGCGCAGGGCGGCGTGGGTGTGGCCCTGGGGATCGGCGACGACTGTGCCCTGCTGGACCTGCCTGCCGGCGAGCAGCTGGCGATCTCCACCGACACGCTCGTGGCCGGTGTGCATTTCCCCGCAGTCTGCGACCCGTTGCTGCTCGGCCAGCGCGCGCTGGCCGTGGCGGTCAGTGACCTGGCGGCCATGGGCGCCACGGCCATCGGCTTCACCCTTGCCCTCACCTTGCCCCAGGTCGGCGCGCAATGGCTTGCCGGCTTTGCCGACGGGCTCGGCCGCATGGCCGCGCGCTGCGCTATCAGCCTGATTGGTGGCGATACTACACGCGGCCCGTTGAGCATTACCGTGACCGTGTTCGGCCGGGTGCCGACCGGCCAGGCGCTGCGCCGTAGCGGCGCGCAGCCGGGCGACCTGCTGTGTGTTGGTGGTTTCCTTGGTAATGCGGCAGGGGCCTTGCCGTTGGTGCTGGGCGAACGCGAGGCGGCAGCCGATGTGGCCGGGCCATTGCTCGAGCATTACTGGTCGCCCGTGCCGCAACTGCAACTGGGCGAGCGCTTGCGCGGCCTGGCCACGGCGGCGCTGGATATTTCCGATGGCCTGCTGGCGGACTGCGGGCATATCGCCAAGGCGTCCGGCGTGGCGCTGCAGGTGAACCTGGCGCAGGTCCCCGTGTCTGCTCCTTTACAGGCTTTCCTCGGTCGAGAAGCGGCCTTGCATGCAGCGCTCACTGGTGGTGACGACTACGTGCTGGCGTTCACCGTGCCGGAAAGTGCACTGACGACCCTGGCCCGCGAGGTGCACGTCATCGGTCGTGTATTGGAAGGCCAGGGCGTGACCTTGCGTGACCCGCAAGGCCAGGACATCACCCCCGTGCAACGGGGCTATCAACATTTCAGGGAGACACCGTGACCGACCACCCCAACCAGGTGCCTGCGGAGTTCGTTCCGCCTTCGGTCTGGCGCAACCCGTGGCACTTCATCGCCTTCGGCTTCGGCTCGGGCACCCTGCCCAAGGCACCGGGGACCTGGGGTTCGCTGGTGGCGCTGCCGTTCATCCCGCTGTGGCAGATGCTGCCCGACTGGGGCTATTGGCTGTTGCTGGGCATCAGCATGCTGTTCGGCGTGTGGTTGTGCGGCAAGGTGGCCAACGACTTGCGCGTGCACGACCATGAGGGCATTGTCTGGGACGAGATCGTCGGCATGTGGATCACCCTGTGGCTGGTGCCGGAAGGTTGGCAGTGGCTGCTGGCGGGGTTCCTGATGTTCCGCTTCTTCGACATCCTCAAGCCGTGGCCGATCCGCTGGGTCGACCGCCATGTGCATGGGGGGTTCGGGATAATGCTCGACGATATCCTGGCCGGCGTGTTCGCCTGGCTGGGCATGCAGGTTCTGGTGTGGGCGGTGGCCTGATACAGGGAGCGTTGCGATGGGCCTGAAGGCTGTGGTGCTGGCATCGATGCTGTTGGTCACGGGGCCGGGTGCGATGGCCCAGGAGGCGCCGGCGCAGGTGCGTCTGGTCAGCGAGGCGTGGGTCGACTACACCAATGCCGATGGCACCGGGCTGGCCTGGGACGTGTTGCGCAAGGTGTTCGAGCCGGCCGGGGTCAAGGTCGTGGTCAAGAGCGCGCCCTACAGCCGCGCCGTCGGGCTGGTGAAGCGCGGCGAGGCGGATGCCTGGGTCGGCTCCTACAAGGAAGAGAACGCCGACAACCTGTATCCGCAGTGGTACTTCGACCAGGACCATATCTATGCCCTGGGCCTGGTCGACAAGCCGGTGCCAACGCTCGAGACCATCGGCCAGTACCGGCTGGCCTGGGTGCGCGGGTACGACTATGCCAGCTATCTGCCCGAGGTCCACAACTTCCGCGAGATCCAGCGTCGCGAGGGCATCCTGCCGATGCTCGAGCATGACCGGGTCGACTTCTACATCGATGCGCTCGCCGAGGTCGACTATGTGCTTGGCCAGGCGCCCGATGCCACGCGCTTTCGCCGCACCCACGTCGCCGAGCTGCCGTTGTACCTGGCCTTCACCCACAGTGAACAGGGCAAGGTCCTGCGCGACCTGTTCGACCGGCGCATGGAGCAACTGGTGCGCAGCGGCGAGCTGAAGCCGATCTTCGAGCGCTGGAAGCAGCCTTACCCGTTTACGGTTGATCACCTGCCTCATCAGTAAGTACCCGCAGTCTGCTCCCGCAGGGGCCGGTGTGGGGCCATATGCATCTAACTTTTCGATCTTAAGCCACGATATTCCTCCTGCGCACCTGCGCCGGGCTGCTGATACAATCGGCCGATCTGAAAAAACCTACTGCCCAGGAGCACAACGTGCCCGTCGTCTTTGTTGCCGCCTCGAAACTCCCGACTCCCTTTGCGACCTTCACCATGCATGGCTTCCTCGACGAAGCCACTGGCCGCGAGCACGTGGTGCTCAGCCTGGGTGATATCGCCGACGGCGAGCCGGTGCTGGGGCGTCTGCACTCCGAATGCCTGACCGGCGATGCGCTGTTCAGCCAGCGTTGCGACTGCGGCTCGCAGCTGGAGGCTGCATTGCAGGCCATCGCCCGTGAAGGCCGTGGCGTACTGCTGTACCTGCGCCAGGAAGGCCGTGGCATCGGCCTGCTGAACAAGATCCGCGCCTACGAGCTGCAGGACGGCGGTGCCGATACCGTCGAGGCCAACGAGCGCCTGGGCTTCGCCGCTGATCAGCGTGACTACGCCATGTGCCTGCCGATGCTCGAGCACCTGGGCGTGAAGTCGCTGCGTCTGATGACCAACAACCCGCGCAAGGTAAAGGCCCTGACCGACATGAGCATCAAGGTCGCCGAGCGCGTGCCGCTGCACACTGGCCACAACCCGCACAACCGCCTGTACCTGGCCACCAAGGCCGACAAGCTCGGCCACATGATGGGCAACAAGCACCAGGGCGAGGTGCCCCAGGCGTGACGCGCACAGAGGTGAAGCGGCGGCTGGCGCTGGCCTGGTGGCAGTACCTGGCCGTGGGATTGCTGCCGCTGCCGGTGATGGCCTGGGCCTTCGGTGGCGGCGAGGCGCTGATCCCGGTGTTGGCCATGCCGCTGTTCATCGCCGGTGCCGCCAGCATGTTCCTCAGCCTGCCGCGCTTCAGCGCGTACAAGCGGGCGTTGATCGCCACCGACAAGGCGCTGGGCAGCGCCGAAGAGCCGGCCGCCTGGATCGAGCTGGCGCGGGTGCGCCGCCTGGCCATGCTGTTCGCCTGCTTCCCGGCCTGGGTTGCCGCGCTGTCGGTGCTGGTCGGGCTGGAGGCAGTGCCGCAGATTCTCCTCGCCCTGTCCACCGTGGTGCTGCTGTACCTCTATCGCATCCCGCGCCAGCTCGGTTGATGCGGGCGCTGCTCGCCGGTTTTTCGCTGTTGTGCCTCGGTGCTTTGGCCGAGGCTGCGCCGCGGGTAGTCAGCCTGGCGCCATCGATGACCGAGATCGTTCTGGAACTGGACGCCGGCGAGTTGCTGGTCGGTGTGCTCGATGGCGGCGAGCGTCCGCCGGCGCTGGCCCGGTTGCCTTCCGTCGGCCGTCATGGCCAGCTCGACATGGAGCGTCTGTTAAGCCTCGAGCCCGACCTCTTGCTGCTGTGGCCCGGCAGCGTGCCTCCGGCCCAGCGCGACCAGCTCAGGCGCCTGGGCATCGCCACGTTCAGCGGCGAGCCCGGCAACCTCGACCAGTTGATCGACCAGATCGAAGCCATCGCCCAACGTATTGGCCGTGACCAGCAAGGCCGCGCCTATGCCGCCAGCCTGCGTGAGCGGTTGCAGGGGCTGCGTGACCGCTACCGGCGGGAGGCGCCGCTACGGGTGTTTTACCAGGTCTGGGACAAGCCGCTGTACACCTTGGGTGGCCGCCAGGTGGTCAGCGACGCCTTGCGTGTGTGTGGGGCACGCAATGTGTTCGACGACCTGGCCCAGCCCGCCCCGCAGGTCAGCGTGGAGTCGGTGCTGCTGCGCGACCCCGAGGTGATCCTGGCGGGCGATGAGGCGCAACTGGCGAGTTGGCGCAACTGGCCGCGGCTGAGCGCGGTGAAGGGCGAGCGCTTACTGGTGGTGCCGGACAAAGGCCTGGAGCGGCCCAGCGGGCAGATGATCGAGGCGACTGCTCGGCTGTGCGCGTTGCTCGATGCTAAAGCGCCGGTGTCCAGGTAAGGCTCAACAGCCAGGTGCGTCCTTCTTCGCGGTAGCCGTAGTCATTGCCCTGGTAGTTGTAGAGGTTGCGGCTGTAACGCTTGTCCAGCAGGTTGTCGAGCTTCAAGTCGAGCCTCAGCTCGCGAGTGGCAGCCCAGCCACCGCGAACGCCCAGCAGCCCGTAGCCGCCGATGGGGGCGTTGTTGGTTTCGTCGTTGTAGCTGCTGCTCACGGCCTGCCAGCTGGCGCCAACATTGAAGCGGTCGTATTGACGGTCGATATCCAGGCTCAGCGTACGCCGCGCGCGCCGGGACAACGTGTGGCCACTCTTCCGGTCACGCGGGTCGATCAATGCCAGGCCCAACGTCGATGTCCAGGCCCCCCATTGCTGGTCCAGCGCCATCTCGAAGCCGTTGATACGGGCCTGGGCAACGTTGCCCATGGTATTGGCATCTGCGTCGTAGCTGATGGCGTCTCGCAAGTCGGTGCGATAGAGCGAGGTCTCCAGGCGGCTGCTGTCGGTCAGTTGACTGCGCCATTGCACCTCATAGGATTTCGAGTGTTCCGGCTTGAGATCGGGGTTGCTGAAGCCGGGGTAGTACAGGTCGTTGAACGTGGGGGCGCGGAACCCCTCGCTGTAGGAAAACAGCAAGTCATTACGGGCGTTCAATGGCAGGGTCAGGCTGCCGCTCCAGGTGGTCTGGCCGCCGAACTGCTGGTTCTCGTCGTGGCGTACGCCCAGTTCGGTCGAGAAGTGCTCGTTGTGGAAGCGATGCTGGGCGAACACTGCGCGGTTCCAGCGGCTGTCCTCATTGAAATCGGTACTCGAATGCACCCGGTCCTCGTACCACTCGCCACCCAGTAGCACGCTGTTGTCGTCATCGATGGTCAGATCGTTCTGCCAGGTGACTTGGTCGCGGTAGGTGTTGAATGGCGAGCTTTGGTGCGTGAGCTTGTCGCGGCTGTCGTCGCGGTTCTCGCTGTGGGCCATCTCCAGTCGGGAATGCCACAGATCGGTAAGTTGGGCATCGAAGTAACTGCCCAGGCTGCTGACGGCGAAGTTCGAGTAGGGCACTTGCGGGCTGCTACCACGAGGTTCGTCGAACTCACGACGCCCACGGCTGTCGAGCAGGTTCAGGCCCGCTTCGAAGCGCTCGTTGAAGCTGTGGCTCAAGCTCAGGTTCAGCGAGCGGTTGCGATAGGCGTCATGGTCGCCATCGCTGGCATACGACGGCCCGGTCGAATCGATGCCGGCCGTCTCGTCCAGGCTGGCGCCGAGGTTGAAGCGGGTCGCGCCATCGCCACCGGACAGGCCCAGGCTGCGCTGCCAGGTCTGGTTGCTGCCGGCCGCCAGGCGCAGGCGCGGTTGCAGGCCCTGGCCCTCGCCACGCCGGGTGAAGATCTGGATCACCCCGCCGATGGCGTCGCTGCCGTAAATCGCCGAGCGCGAACCGCGCAGCACTTCCACCCGTTCGATCTGGTCGATGCCGAGAAACTGCAGGCCGCTGTCGCCGGATGTGGCGTTGGCGATGCGCACGCCATCAACCAGCACCAGGGTCTGGGCGGCCTTGGTGCCGCGCACGAAGATGCCCGGCAGACTGCCGCGACCGCCGGTGGGCGCGACCTGCACGCCGGGCACGCGGGCGAGCAGATCGGTGACGCTGCTGGGTTGCAGGCGGTCGATGTCGGCACGGGTGAACACCGTATTGGCCGCACTGGTGGCGGTACGCGACTCGACCTGGCGATTGGCGCTGATCAGCACGTCGGGAAGCTTCAGGGCGTTGTCGCGTTCAGCGGCCATTAGCGGGAGGGGCAGGCAGAGCAGGGTGGTGAGGCTTGGGAGTTTCATGGCTAGTTCCAGCGCAATCGCCGGCAAGCCGGCTCCCACAAGGGACTGCGATCCCTGTGGGAGCCGGCTTGTCGTGGCGACGAACCGCGGCGATGGGCCGCAAAGCGGTCCCAGGGATTACAGGCCGAGCTTGGCCATTCGGGCTTTGACGGAGGCTTCGATCCCTGCCACATCGAGCCCGCACTCGGCCAGCATCTGCGCAGGCTTGGCATGCTCGACATAGATATCCGGCAGGCCCAGGTGCAGCAGCGGCTTGACCACCGCTTCGCGGGCGAGGAACTCGCCCACCGCTGCGCCGGCGCCACCCATGATGGCATTCTCTTCGATGGTCACCAGCAACTCATGGTTGGCGGCCATTTCCAGCACCAGCGCCTCGTCCAGAGGCTTGACGAAACGCATGTCGACCACGGTGGCATCGATCTGCTCGGCTACCTGCAGGGCTTCGGCCAGCTGTACGCCGAACACCAGCAGGGCGACCTTGCCACCCTGGCGGCGGACCACGCCCTTGCCGATCTCCAGTGGCTCCAGGTCGCCGCTGATCGGCGCGTTGGGGCCGGTGCCGCGTGGATAACGCACGGCGGCCGGGCCCTTGTAGTGGTGGCCGGTGCTGAGCATCTTGCGCAGCTCGTTCTCGTCGCTAGGGGTCATCACCAGCATGCCGGGGATGCAGCGCAGATAGGACAGGTCGTAGGCACCGGCGTGGGTCGGGCCGTCCTCGCCGACCAGGCCGGCGCGGTCGATGGCAAACAGCACATCGAGGTCCTGCACCGCCACGTCATGGATCAGCTGGTCATAGGCGCGCTGCAGGAAGGTCGAGTAGATCGCCACCACCGGCTTGGCACCCTCGCAGGCCATGCCCGCGGCCAGGGTGACCGCGTGCTGCTCGGCGATGGCGACGTCGAAGTAGCGCTCCGGGTAGCGTTCGCTGAAGTCGATCAGGTCCGAGCCTTCCTTCATCGCCGGGGTGATGCCCACCAGGCGATTGTCGGCGGCGGCCATGTCGCACAGCCACTGGCCGAACACCGAGGCGTATTTCGGGCCGCTGGCCTTCTTCGGCGCGACCGGCTTGTCGGCCGGCTCCAGCTTGGTGATGGCGTGGTAGCCGATCGGGTCGACCTCGGCCGGGGCGAAGCCCTTGCCCTTCTTGGTCACCACGTGAAGGAACTGCGGGCCCTTGAGGTCGCGCATGTTGCGCAGGGTGGCGATCAGGGTCGGCAGGTCGTGGCCGTCGATCGGGCCGATGTAGTTCCAGCCCAGCTCCTCGAACAGCGTGCCCGGCACCAGCATGCCCTTGGCGTACTCTTCGGTGCGGCGGGCGATTTCCCAGGCACCGGGCAGGCGCGACAGCACTTTCTTGCTGCCTTCGCGCATGCTCGCGTAGGTGCGGCTGGAAAGGATCTTGGCCAGGTAGTTGGACAGGCCGCCGACATTGCGCGAAATCGACATGTCGTTGTCGTTGAGGATCACCAGCATGTCGGCGTTGACTTCCTGGGCGTGGTTCAGCGCCTCGAAGGCCATGCCGGCGGTCAGCGCGCCGTCGCCGATCACCGCGATCGACTTGCGCGGGTCGTTCTGCAGGCGGGCGGCGATGGCCATGCCCAGCGCGGCGCTGATCGAGGTGCTGGAGTGGCCGACGCCGAAGGTGTCGTACTCGCTCTCGCTGCGGCGCGGGAAGGCGGCGATGCCGTCTTTCTGGCGCAGGCTGAGCATTCGCTCGCGCCGGCCGGTGAGGATCTTGTGCGGGTAGGCCTGGTGGCCGACGTCCCACACCAGCCGGTCATCCGGGGTGTCGAAGACGTAGTGCAGGGCGATCGTCAGCTCGATGACGCCCAGGCCCGCACCAAAATGCCCACCGGTCTGCCCAACGGTATAGAGCAGGTCCTGGCGCAGCTCGTCGGCCAGGGTCTCCAGGTCGGCTTCGGCCAGCCGGCGCAGGCCGGCGGGCGTGTCGGCGCGGTCCAGCAACGGCGTGACCGGGCGTTCGCGGGGGATCTCTTGAAACGTCGTGGGCATCAGGCGAGTCGTTATAGGTGTGAAGACGCGGCAGTTTACCCCATTGTAGGAAAAGCTGCCCATTCAGTCGGGTGTGGTGAAGGTGTCGTTGATCAACGTGGGAGCGGCGGTGCGCCAATGCTCCCACGGGTGCCTCAGTGGCGGCGCTCGACGATGTAGCGAGCCAGCGCCCGCAGTGGCTCGGCATTGTCGCCAAAGCCTGCCAGCGCGGCCAGCGCCTGGTCGCGCAGCTCCAAGGCATAGGCTTTGGCCGCCTCCATCCCGAGCAGCGCTGGGTAGGTTGGCTTGTCGCGGGCGATATCGGCCCCCTGGCGCTTGCCCAGGGTGGCGGTGTCGCTCTCCACGTCGAGGATATCGTCCTGCACCTGGAACGCCAGACCAATGGCCTGTGCATAAGTCTGCAGCAAATCGAGTTGGACCTGCCCGGCGCGGGCGCTGGCCAGGGCGCCGAGGCGCACGCTGGCTTCGATCAGCGCGCCGGTCTTGTGCCGGTGCATGTACTCCAGGGCTTTTTGGTCGAGCTTCAGGCCCACCGAGCCGAGGTCGATGGCCTGGCCGCCGACCATGCCCGCGGGGCCGGCCGCCTTGGCCAGGGCCTGGACCATCTGCAGGCGGATGGCGTCTGGCTGCGGGCTCAGGCGCGGGTCGAGCAAGGCGTTGAAGGCCAGGCTTTGCAAACCGTCGCCGGCGAGGATTGCGCAGGCTTCGTCGAAGGCCTTGTGAGTGGTGGGCTGGCCGCGGCGCAGGTCGTCGTCGTCCATGGCCGGCAGGTCGTCGTGTACCAGCGAGTAGGCGTGGATCAGCTCCACTGCGCAGGCAGCGCCGTTGGCCTGCTCCGCCGGCACGCCGAAGGCCTCGCAGGCGGCGTAGGCCAGCAGCGGGCGCACGCGCTTGCCGCCGTTCATCACGCTGTAGCGCATGGCCGCGTAGAGGCGCTCGAGCTCCTTGGAGGGGGCTTGGAACAAGGGTTCCAGGGCCGCGTCGACCCGAGCCTGGGCACTTGCCTGGTACTGGGCGATCATGCCTCGGGCTCCGCGTCGAACGGCTGCGCGGCCAGCTCGCCGTCACGCTCCAGGAGGATCTGCACCTTCTGCTCGGCCTGGGCCAGGGCGCCCTGGCAATCGCGGGTCAGGGCAATGCCTTGCTCGAAGGCGGCCAGCGACTCTTCCAGCGACAGTTCGCCGTTCTCCAAGCGCTCGACCAGGGCTTGCAGGTCGGCGAGGGATTGTTCGAAATCGATGGAGGCTTTTTTGCGGGCCATGGCGACAGTCTCGGTGGTGTCCAGAACGGCGCGACACTAGCAGAGCGGGGCAGGGGGAGCAAATTGCAGGGGGAGTTCGTCGCATTTTGTTGCACTTGTCCCCAGCGGCCCGTCTTGCAATCTGCGGAGCAATCGAATTGTGGGGGTGGCGGCCCTCTGCCATAATCCGCGCGCTCTGGCCCGCGGGCCAGCGGCTTCCCTCCCCGACGTCATGTAATGGACTACGTTGTGAGCTTCCTCTCGATCGAATTCGGCCTCTGTTTCACGCTGTTCTTCCTGCTTTATTGGAGCCTGTGCTGGAGTGTCCGGCTGCAGAACCTGCTGCTGCTGACGGCCAGCTATGGCCTGGTAGCCAGTTTCAGTCTGCAGTCGCTCTACATCCTGCTGGGCTACAGCGTGTTGGTGTACTTGCTCGGCCTGCTGGCGGGGCGCTACCCCGGGCGCTGGTTCAGCCGCGTGCTGCTGTTGACGCTGGTGCTGGGCTGTTTCTACCTGTTCAAGTACCAGGCGTTCTTCGTCGAAGGCGCGCAGGCCGCGCTGGCCACCGCCGGGTTCGACGTGGCGCTGCCGCTGCTGGAAGTGCTGGTGCCGATCGGGCTGTCGTTCTATACCTTCCATTCGGTCAGCTACCTGGTGTCGATCAACCGGCGCGAGCTGGCGCCGTCGGCGCCGCTGGACCTGGCCTTATACCTGGCGTTCTTCCCCAGCCTGGTGGCCGGGCCGGTCAACCGCGCCCTGCACATGCTGCCGCAGATCCGCCCGCCAGCCATGCGCCAGGTGCTGGAGCCGCAGCGGGCACTGGGGTTGATCGCGATGGCGGTGGTCAAGCTGTTCTTCCTCAGTGCCTGGCTGGGCAGCGAGTGGGTGGACCCGGTGTTCGACACCCCGGGCAGCGCCACCCCCGAGCAGGTGCTGCTGAGCGTGTACGGCTACAGCCTGCTGATCTACTTCAACTTCAGCGGCTACACCAACCTGGTCACCGGCATCGCCCTGTTGCTGGGGTTCCGTCTGCCGGACAACTTCGACGCGCCATATGCCGCGCACAACCTCAAGGAATTCTGGGGGCGCTGGCATATCAGCCTGTCACGCTTCATCCGCGACTACGTCTATATCCCGCTGGGCGGTAACCGCCAGGGGGTATGGCGCGGCAACCTGAACATGCTGCTGGCGATGCTGGTGTCCGGGCTGTGGCACGGGGCGAGCGTGAATTTCATCATCTGGGGCGCGCTGCACGGCGTGGGCCTGGCCATCTCCAAGCTGTTCAGCCAGTGGTGCCCGGGGTTTGCCCGCCTGCCGGGATCGGGCTTGCTGGCGCGGTTGATGACCTTCCACTACGTGGCGTTCGCCTGGATCTTCTTCCGCAGCCCGACGCTGGAGGGCGCGCTGGAGATGCTCGGTGACATCGCCCAACTGAGCCTGGCGGGCCTGAACAGTGCCACGGGCCTGATGCTGCTGGCCTGCGTGCTGTTCGTGGCCAGTTATCCACAATGGCTGGTGCTGCTGCGCCAGAGCGGCGCGGCCTTCCAGCGCCTGCCGTGGCAGCTGTACCCGATCCCGCTCGGGGTCGGCGTGTCGCTGGTGATTTTCGCTTCGCAGTCGGGCGTGCCGGGGTTCATCTATGCAAGCTTCTGATAGCAAACAGCTGTTCCAGGTGCAGATGGGCGCCGCCCGTGGCCTGTACGCGATCGTGGTCACAACCGCGCTGTTGTTCTGGCTGAACCAGGATTCGATCAAGCTCTACTGCCAGCAGAAGTACCACCAGAGCTGCGAAATCCCGCTGCTGGGCCAGATGCCGGCCTGGCGCACGGGCGCGCAACTGACGGCACTGCTCGAGGCGCGCCGCGACGACCTGCTCGAGCGCCTGCAGCCAGCGCCGCAGGTGGTCGAAGCGCCGCTGCCCGAGGTGCTGCCCGCACCGATACCGGTGGTCACGGTCGACCTGCAGACCCCGGCGGCACTGGCCAAGCCGCTGCCGCACGGTGCGGCACACACGCCGGCGCCGGCTACTGTGCCCGCGCCCGTCGCTGTCGCCCAGCCCGTCGCGGCAGTGCCGGCGTCAGCGCCAATGCCAGCGGCAACTCCGGCACCAGTCCCGGCGCCGGCATTGCTGCAACCCGGCACCGTGGCCTCCCTGGCCGCCGGTGACGAGGTGTTCCTGGTCGGCGATTCGCTGATGCAGGGCGTTGCCCCGCACCTGGCCAACAGCTTGCGCAAGCGCTACCAGATCCGCACCGTCAACCTCAGCAAGCAGAGCACCGGCCTTGCCTACCCGGGCTTCTTCAACTGGCCGAAGACCGTGGCCGAGACCCTCGACCACGAACCGAACGTGCGCCTGATGGTGGTGTTCCTCGGCCCCAACGACCCGTGGGACATGCCTCAGGGCAAGGGCAAGCCGTTCCTGCGCTTCAAGTCGCCGGAATGGGAGGTGGCCTATCGCGCGCGGATCGATTCGATCCTCGAACAGGCCCGCTCGCATAACGTGCAGGTTATCTGGGTCGGGCCGCCGAACATGGAGAAGGCGCGGCTGTCCACCGCCATGGGCTACCTCAGCGGGCTCTATCAGGAGCAGACCGCGCTGTACGGCCAGCACTACGTGTCGGCCAACCCGATCCTCGGCTACGCCGACGCCAGCTTCTCGTACACGGTGCAGACCGCGCAGGGCAAGCGGGTGAAGGTGCGGGTCGACGACGGCATTCATTTCACCATCACAGGCCAGAAGATGATCGCCGAACAGGTACTGTCGCTGATCAGCTTCCCTGGCCTGACCGTAACAGGACATTGAGATGCGCCAATGGCATCACCTGCTGGGCCTGGCCCTGCTGATCAGCGCCGCGCCGGGTTGCAGCACCGGCGCCAACAGCGTGAGCGCCCAGCCCGCGGCGCGGCCCACCGCCACGCCCGTCACTCGCCAGGACGGCAACGTCGCCCTGCTCGCGAGCAAGCTGCGCAATGCCAGGCGTGCCCCGGTCGGCATCGTCCAGCTGGGTGACTCGCATACCGCCGCCGACCTGTTTAGCGGCGAACTGCGCAAGCTGTTACAGGCGCGCTACGGCGATGGCGGCATCGGCCTGGTGCCAGCCTCGCCGGTGCCGGGGATTCGCAACGACCGGGTGATCATCAAGAGCGAGAAGCGCCAGTGGGAGCTGGTGTCGGCGCGCAACCAGCAGAGCCAGCAGTTTCCCCTGGGTGGCTACCTGTCGCTGCCGCAGGCCAACCGCTCCAGCGTGATGCTGCAGGCGCGTGACGAGGACCGCCAGCGCTACAAGGTCTCGGCGCTGTACCAGTCCAGCGGGACTGCCAGCCTGCTGGTCAATGGCGGCCAGCGTCGGGTGCTGCCGGCCAGCAATGGCCAGTGGCGCTTCAGCCCGGCGTTCGCCAATGTCGGCCTGCCGGTGCACCTGACGATGGAGGGTGGCCGTGGCGTCGCCTTGGGTGGCTGGTACCTGCAGGGGCAGAAGAATGCCGGTGTGACCTATTCGACGCTGGGCATCAACGGCGCGCGCCTGGAGGTGGTGGACAAGTGGCAGGCGGGTTGGCGCGACAGCCTCAAGGCCGTGCGGCCGGACCTGGTGATCCTGGCCTACGGCACCAATGAGGCGTTCGACGACAAGCTCGACCTGGCGCTGTACCAGACGCAGTTGGAGGCGACCCTCACGGGCTTGCGCAAGGACCTGCCGCAGACGGCGATCCTGCTGGTCGGCCCACCGGACTCGATCAAGCAGCGCAAGGCGCGCAGTTGCGCGGCGCGCCAGCCGCAACCGCTGGCCTCGGTGATCCGTATCCAGAAGCAGATGGCGCGCAAGCACAAGGCGCTGTTCTGGGATTGGCAGGGGTTCATGGGCGGGCCGTGCTCGATCGCCGGCTGGCAGGCGCAGGGGCTGGCGCGGCCTGATCTTGTCCATCTGACAGCCGATGGCTATCGCAAGAGTGCGGCGGGCTTGTATGAGTTTCTGAAGGGACCGTTGGGGTTGCGTTGAGGCCTGGCCTGATCGCGGGGCAAGCCCGCTCCCACGAAGCACCTTGGTACTTGGCGTGGGAGCGGGCTTGCCCCGCGATGCCTTTGGATCAGGCCGGCTCGGCCTCCAGCTCAACCATCGCCTCGCGATAGCGCGCCAGCTCCTCGATGGTTAGCACCGGCAGGTTGTACTGCCGCGCATACACCGCCACCTGTTCGCCGCGGGCCATGCTGCCATCGGGGTTCATCAACTCGCACAGCACCGCCGCCGGGCGCAGGCCGGCCAGGCGGGCCAGGTCCACCGAGCCTTCGGTGTGGCCGCGACGGATCAGCACGCCGCCGTCACGGGCGCGCAGCGGGAATACATGGCCGGGGCTGACGATGTGGCGCTGTTGCGCGGTGGAGCGCAGCGCGGCTTCGATCGTGGTGATGCGGTCCTGCGCCGACACGCCGGTGCTGACGCCCTCGGCGGCTTCGATGGTGACGGTGAAGCCGGTGCCGTGGCGGGCCTGGTTGTTCTGCACCATCGGCGCCAGCTGCAGGGCGTCGACGGTGGCTTCGTCCAGGCACAGGCAGACGATGCCGCTGCAATCGCGGATCATCATGGCCATGGTCTGCAGCGACAGGTTCTCGGCGGCAGCGACGATGTCGGCTTCGTCCTCGCGGTCGTCGTCGTCGAGCAGCAGCACCGGGCGCCCGGCCTGGAAGGCGGCGATGGCGGCACTGACGTTGGGGAATTGCTTGTTAAGCGGGGTGGACATGAAACGCTCCTCGTGAATGATCGATGAACGTCTCGGGGCGAACAAAATGCGCGCGCAAGGGCGCCTGGGCGGCCCCTGCCAAACGCCTTCTTTCATCCGGACTATGACCGTCGGCCCTGGAATCTCACCAGATCTGCTGACCCCCGGCATGGCCGGGGCGCTCGCGGGCTCATCTTTCGATTTACCGCCGGTGGGGACTTTCACCCCGCCCTGAAGACCGGGCAAGCATACCCCACGGTGGCGGACTGCTGGCAAGCCCTACGACTTTAGTTGCTGCCAGTCGAGTCCGAACCGCGCCAGGTACTTGCGCAGGCGGTCGGCGTCGTTGGGGTTGGCCTTCTCCTGCCGCGACACCGCGAACAGCTGGCGCCCGGCCTCGGACAGGCTAGGGGTGCGGCGGCACACATCGATCACCGCCTGCAGTTGCACCTGGTCGAACAGGTCCAGTTCGCGGCCGTCCAGCAGCGGCTCGGTTGCCGATTCCAGGCCCCAGGCATAGCGCAG
Organism: Pseudomonas soli; assembly: GCF_900110655.1. Lineage (GTDB taxonomy): Bacteria > Pseudomonadota > Gammaproteobacteria > Pseudomonadales > Pseudomonadaceae > Aquipseudomonas > Aquipseudomonas soli. Next base: position 86,263 of record NZ_FOEQ01000013.1, on the reverse strand, counting down.
CCGTTCGATCTCTTCCTCGACCAGTGCCTCGTCGATGCGCCCGCTGTCGGCCAGGGTCGCCATGCGCGTGATCGATGCCGACAGCTCGCGGAAGTTGCCGGCCCAGCGTGCTTCGCTGGCGTGGGCAAAGGCCAGGTAGCGGCGCTTGGCTTCGAGGTTGAAGCGCACCTGGCGGCCTTGCTCACGGGCGTGGCGCTGCAGCTCGAAATCCAGGTTCGGCTCGATGTCTTCGCGCCGCTGGGCCAGGCCCGGCAGGGCGAAGGTCCACAGGTTGATGCGGGCGAACAGATCTTCGCGGAACGAGCCGTCGGCGACCTTGGCGCGCAGGTCGCGGTGGGTGCCGGCGATCAGTTGGAAGTCGCTTTCCACCTCACGGTCGGCGCCCAGCGGGAAGAAGCGCTTTTCTTCGATGGCCTTGAGCAGCATGGCCTGTTCGTCGGCGCCCAGCTCACCTATTTCGTCGAGGAACAGCATGCCGCCGTCGGCGGCGCGCAGCAGGCCGTCGCGGGCGTTCTGCGCGCCGGTGAAGGCGCCTTTGGCGTGGCCGAACAGGGTCGACATGGCGCCGTCACCGCGCAGGGTGGCGCAGTTCACCTCGATGAAGCGACCGCCCAACTGGTGACGACCGCGCTTGAGCTCATGGACGCGCCGGGCCAGGAACGACTTGCCGGCGCCGGTCGGGCCGACCAGCAGCATCGGCGCCTTCGAGCGCAGGGCGACCCGTTCGATCTGCTCGATGGTGCGGTTGAAATCCGGGTTGCGCGTGGCGATGCCTGACTTGAGCAGCGACTGCCCCTCGACCTGTTCGCGGCGAAAGCGCGAGGCGATCGGGTCGTAGCGCGACAGGTCGAGGTCGATCAGCGTGGCGATGCCGGCCGGGTCGCTGTTTTCGTCGTGCTTGCGCGAGGGCGAGGTCTGCACCAGGCGCGCCGGCAGGTAGCGCGCCTCGGTGAGCAGGAACCAGCAAATCTGCGCGACGTGGGTACCGGTGGTGATATGCACCAGGTAGTCCTCGTGCTCGGTGTCGAAGCTGTAGCCGCTGGCGAAGTCGTGCAGGGCGCCGTAGACCTCCTCGAAATCCCACGGGTTGCGCAGCGCCAGCGGGTGCAGGCGCACCTCGGTGCCGGGCGAGACCTGCTGGATGTCGGCGCGGATGCGCTCGGCCAGGCCGAGGTCGCGTGCGTCGGGGCCGTGGATAAGTTCCAGGCGGTCCAGGGGCAGGTCGGATTGCTGGCACAGGCCGATGGTTGGCCGCCACCTGTTCCAGCGCGCCGCACCCTTGCCGTTGCGGTCGAGGGTGGTGCCGAGAAAACCGATGGCAACGAGGGGCTTGGTCATCCGTGATTATCCAAAAAGATAAATATGTATCTCAGGATATACGAAAAGTGAAATAGGTATGACACGTTGCAATGTGCAGCTTAACGCGCAATAAAAAATAAATTCTTATAAATCAGATAATTAAAAGATTTTTCAAGAACGAATGAAAACCTGGCACGCCGCTCGCTATATCCCTCTCGACCGCATCGCCAGGCAGGCCCTCGGGACAGGGGAACCCCCCGCCGGTGCACGTACCCACCTTCAGGTGTCGGTGTCGTGCATGCCGCCGCCGCAACGACCGGTCATTGCTGCGCTGGGCCCCTGGAAAGGCCGGCGCAGACGCTCGCCGGGCAAAGCCCCGGCACTACCCTCCTAAGGTAGCTGTAACCGCAACACCCGCCGGGTGGGCACAGGCAACGCAAGCAGGGCCAGGACGGCCCGTCACTGCGAAGGACGCCTGGCCCGCCGCTGGCCCACCCGGCTCGCCGGCCGGGCCTGGCGCAACGATGGTGGCCGCTGGAGCAATGCTCCCGGCCCCGGACTCCGCCAGGCTTCGCTCGCGACGCCCGATGGGTTGGCGACCCCGGCAACCAAGGACATTGAACAAAGGATGAGCAAGATGAACATGTTGAAGCGCTTTGTAGTGAAGAAGAACGAACACGGCCTGTTGCTGAACGATGGCGATTTCGAGGCGATCCTCGAGCCGGGCCAGTACAAGCGTTTCGATTGGCAGGGGCGGCTGACGCTGAAGACCTGCCCCCAGGATTCCCCGCTGCACGACTATCCCCTCGAGCGCTATCTGCGCCAACATGAGCCGGCGTTGGTCGAGCAGTATTTCCTTACCCTGGACATGGCCGAAAACGAAGTGGGCCTGCGTTTCGAGGATGGTCAGTTGAAGGAACTGTTGGCAACTGACAGCCGCCGCCTGCAATGGAAAGGTCAGACCCGGCAGAGCCTGACGCGGATCGATCTGGCCCAGGGGCGGCGCCTGGACGCCGAGCTGCTGGCACGCCTGAACAAGCCGGGAATCGCCGGCATGGACAACGTGCTGCTGGTGACGGTGCCGACCTTCAGCGTCGGTGTGCTGCGCATCGATGGTGTCGTGGTCGACCTGCTGCTGGCCGGGCAGCATGGATTCTGGCGCTGCGGCGCCCAGGTAGTGGTGGACACGGTGGATACGCGTCGCCCTGTTTCGGACGTCAACGTCCGGGAGTTGCTCGCCCGTGGCATGGACCAGCACCTGGTGTGCATGGACCTGAGCGAGCATGAGGTCGGGCTGCGCTTCGAGGACGGCAAGCTGGTCGAAGTGCTGCCGCCGGACAGCCGCCGTGCCTACTGGAAAGACCAGGCCAGGCACGAGCTGCAACGTCTCGACCTGACCCATGGCCAGTGCCTGGACGCCGAGTTGGTGACCCGCCTGAATCGCCCGGGTATCGCCGGCATGGACCATGTGCTGCTGGCGCTGGTGCCGGCCTTCCATGTCGGCGTGCTGAAGATCGACGGCGTGGTGGCCGGGGTGCTCGAGCCCGGACAGCATGGCTACTGGCGTTGCGGCAGCCAGGTAGCGGTGGAGATGGTCGACACCCGCCTGCAGGCACTGGAGGTGAGCGGCCAGGAGATTCTCACCCGCGACAAGGTCAACCTGCGCCTGAGTCTGGTGGCCAACTGGCGTTATACCGACGTGCTCGGTGCCCATGGGCAGATGAGCAAGCCGGTTGAGCACCTGTACCGCGAGCTGCAGTTCGGCCTGCGTGCGGCGGTGGGCACCCGGACCCTCGATGAGCTGTTGGAGAACAAACAACTGATCGACGACAGCGTTACCGAGCACCTGCAGGCGCAGTTGCCGGGCAGTGGCTTGGAAGTAGGTAGCCTCGGGCTGCGCGACATCATCCTGCCGGGCGAAATGAAAACCCTGCTGGCGCAGGTGGTGGAGGCAGAGAAGGCAGCCCAGGCCAACGTGATCCGGCGGCGTGAGGAAACCCAGGCGACCCGCTCGCTGCTCAACACTGCCAAGGTGATGGAAGGCAACCCGACGGCCCTGCGCCTGAAAGAGCTGGAAACCCTGGAGCGGGTGGCCGAGCGCATCGACCGGATTTCGGTGTTCGGTGGCCTGGATCAGGTATTGAATGGCATGGTCAGCCTCAAGGCGGGTTGACCCTGTGCGACACGACGTAACGCAACAAGGAACAAGGTAATGAACATACTCGAAGTGGCGGGCGGCAAGCCGATCAAGCTGTGGACCGACGGTGTGCCGGTCGAGGACGACGCCCGCAAGCAACTGATGAACACGGCGAAGATGCCGTTCATCTTCAAGCACCTGGCGGTGATGCCGGACGTGCACCTGGGCAAGGGCTCGACCATCGGCAGCGTGATCCCCACCGTGGGCGCGATCATCCCGGCGGCGGTGGGCGTGGACATCGGCTGCGGCATGATCGCCGCGCGTACCTCGCTGCATGCCCGTGACCTGCCGGACAACTTGCATGGCCTTCGTACAGCCATCGAGAAGGCCGTGCCCCATGGCAAGACCTTCGGCCGTCGCGACCAGGGGGCCTGGGACAACGTGCCGAACCAGGCCGACCAGGTCTGGAGCGGCCTGGCCGGGCGCTTCAAGGCAATCACCGACAAGCATCCGCGCCTGGAGAAGACCAACAACCGCCAACACCTGGGGACACTGGGCGGCGGCAACCACTTCATCGAGGTCTGCCTGGACGAGGCCGACCGCGTCTGGTTCATGCTGCACAGCGGCTCGCGTGGCGTCGGCAACGCAATCGGCAACCTGTTCATCGAACTGGCGCAGGCCGACATGCGTCAGCACATGGTCAACCTGCCGGACCGTGACCTGGCGTATTTCGAGGAAGGCAGCCGGCACTTCGCCGACTATGTCGAGGCGGTGGAGTGGGCGCAGGACTTCGCCCGGCACAACCGCGAACTGATGATGCAGGCGGTGGTCGCCGCCACCCGCAAGGTGCTGGGCAAAGCGTTCGAGGCCAGCCTCGAGGCGGTCAACTGCCACCACAACTATGTGCAGAAAGAGCAGCACTTCGGCCGCGAGGTACTGGTGACCCGCAAGGGCGCGGTGTCGGCGCAGAAGGGCCAGCTGGGCATCATCCCTGGCTCCATGGGCGCGAAGAGTTTCATTGTGCGTGGGTTGGGCAACGAGGAATCGTTCTGCTCGTGCAGCCATGGTGCGGGGCGGGTGATGAGCCGCACCAAGGCCAAGAGCCGCTTTACGGTCGAAGACCAGCAGCGCGCCACTGCCCACGTGGAGTGCCGCAAGGACAAGGATGTGATCGACGAGATCCCGATGGCCTACAAGGATATCGATGCAGTGATGCAGGCCCAGCGTGAGTTGGTCGAAGTGGTGCACACCCTGCGGCAGGTGGTGTGTGTGAAAGGTTGAAGCGGGCGACTGGGCTGCTCTGGAGCAGCTGTTCGAGTGCTCGACCGAGTGTCACAGGCGTATTGCCGACTCAAACGGATTGCGGTATTCATGATGGCGCTTTGATATCTATTTGCTTTCCGGTCAGCCGTTCACGGCCCGACCGTGCCACTCGAACCCCAGCAGTTCACGATTTTCCGCACCCACCCGGTTGATTGAAGTGACACAGGAGTCGTCATGCAGGCAGCGAAAGAGCTCGATCAGGTCACCAACGTGAGTTTCCTCTTTGGCATTGCCAAAGTGCAGGCCGAGGCGCCCCCGGACTATGCCCGTCAACACCTGCTGCGTTACCTCGCACAGTATGGCGAGCAGGACGTGGATGAAGAGCGTCTGCAGCAGATGACCAGGCTGATGTCCGCTATCCCGCTCACCTCGGCCGATACCTTGCCGACGTTGCGCGATTCGGTGCTCAGGCAGCATGCCGCGCGTACTGCCTGTATCCGCCAGGCTGTGGAGCGTCAAACGCCATTGCTGGAAGGCGAAACCTTGCAGGAGGAGAGCTTTGCGTTTCTCGGCAAACCGTACAACGGCTGTCGTGTCCGTTCGGTGGCACTGTTGCGCACTACCAACTACGGGCAGCTGGTGTACCTGTTCAAGGATGTGGTGGTGGGGCAGGATGGCCAGCTGCTGTTCATCGAGGCAGTTGGCCAGGTGAACTCTCCAGCAGCGGATCTGGAACTGAGCTCGACGGATGTCGTTGCAGCGGCATTCGGTGAGCTCGGTGGCAAGCTTGCCTCGTCACTGGCCTCCGCTGTTGGTGGTGCAATTGGCAAGGCACTGTTCGAACAGGCCTTTCCGCCAGGCGTGCCGAGCTACTTCGACCAGGTCTATGTTGAGCTCAAAAGGATTGTCGGTGGTGAATTGCAGCAAAGCCTGATCGATAGCATCGACGGCTCGATCAAGAGCATCCAGCAGCACCTGGAGACCGAATACCTGCCGGCCAAGGAATCACTCGATCTCACGCTGCCGGAAGATCGCCAGCAATTGTACGCGCTTTTGCAGAAGTACGAGACCACTTACCTCTCGGGCCCGGGGGGAATGCTGGGCACGCTGATGAACGAGAAGTACGCCAAGCTCGGTTTCGGCGTGTTCCTGATTGCTGCCGGTGTACAACTTGCGTTGTTCCAGGAGATGGCTTTTGTCGATCCGAAGGGCCTGGGACGCGATGGCACGCTACGCAGCCCGCTGCAGTCCAGTTATGGCCAGCCTGGGACCGGCACAGTTGCCAGGGCCGCGAAGATGTACGCCGATTTCGCCGCCGAGCTGTGGCAGCGGATCATCAAGGACCGTGAAGCGAAGATCAGCCATGATGTGCGCGATATGTGCGCCCCGGGGGATACCGGGGGTACCAGCTGCCACCGCTATGGGTGGCTCGACGATGAACTCGAGCGTAACGTGCTGCTGCCGTGCACCCGGAAAACCAAGGTTACGCTGTACCGCGTCTGCGATGGTGACAAGAGTGGCAAGAATCCCAACCTCGACTTCATGAACGAGCGTTTCGCGAATTACCCGGTGGAGCGTGTAGAGGCGCTGCGCAAGTCGTTGGGTGTGCCGGAAACCATCATCGAGCATTGGAGAAGCCTCATCGAGACGCCGGTCCGGCCAGCGTCCGAGCCCGCTCGCCAGGCCTGATGCGTGAGGCGCGGGCCAAGTGATTGGCCGGCGCCTGCGGGCGGCCCTTGCTGTACATCCCTTCCACCACCCTATGCAGCGAGGCTGCCAGCATCGGGCCGTGTCCCAGCCTCGGGAAGCGTTCATAGCGAGCCTGCGCCAGTGTGCCGGCGAGGCTCTGCCACTATCGTCGGCCGGTGAGGAAAAGCTTGGGGGCATGGGATTGCCTTGATGAGAATTCATTGCAATACGAACACTCCGATTGGCGGCGGTGCCGGGGCAATAGCCAGGTGCTGGCATTTCTTCGCGTTACACGGTATCTGCTGGGGGGCTTGCGGGATGTCAGCGGCTGATGAATATCCCGCCGGCCTCGCTGCGGGTACGCAGCTTATGGCTCTGGGCCAACATGGCCAGGGCCAGGGGCAGGTCATCGATCGGGAAACTGCCCGAAACCCGCAACTTGGCCAACGCCGGGTCGCAGACCAGGCGCTGGTCGCTGTAGCGCATCAGTTCCTGGGTCCATTGCAACAACGGCATCTCGTCGATTATCAGCAGGCCATTGCGCCAGGCCAGCTGGGCGTCGCGTGCATCCTCCAGTGGATCGAATCGATCACGGCTGAAGCGCAGCTGCGAGCCTGCCTGGACGATGACACCGCCGGCGGCTTCGGGCTGGACCTGTACGGCGCCTTCGTACACCGCGAGCAGGGTCTCCTGGGGAAACTGGCGCACGCTGAAGCGGGTGCCCAACGCCTGCATGAGGCCTTGCCCGGTCCGCACCCGCAAAGGCCGCGACGGGTCCGCCGCAGTGACGATGTATATCTCGCCCCGGCGCAAGTGCAGCAGGCGCTGCTCGGCCGTGAAGCGCACCCTCAGCTCGCTGTGGCTGTTGAGGGAAACCTGGGTGCCGTCGGCCAGCAGCACATCCCGGCGTTCGCCCAAGGCGGTCAAGTACTCGGTGCCACCTTCATTGCGCCGCCATGCCCACCAGCCCAGTGGTGCCGCGCCCAGCAACACCAGCAGGCTGCGCAGCACGGTGCGCCGGCTGCTGTCGGGGCGCACCAGCGTCTGTCGGGCCAGGGTGGGAGGCAGGGTGCCGAGGCGGGTGAGCAGGCGCTGTGCCCGGTTCCAGGCACGTTCGTGCTCGGCGTCGCGGTATCGCCAGTGCTCCAGTTCGAGCTGTTGTGCCGGCGTCAGCGGCCCTTCCTGCATCAACAGCAGCCAGGCGGCGGCCTGGGCGAGAATGGCCTGGGCGATGGGGGGCTGGTCACTCATCGGGCATCTGGCTCAGGCAGGCGACGTAGCCCTCGTGAATATATTTCTTCACCGTCGGCAAGGCGATGTTCAGTGCCTGGGCGATGTCTTTCTGCTTCATGCCGTCCAGTGTTGCCATCAGGAAGGCTTGCCTGACCCGTGGCCGCAGGCTGTCGAGCACGGCATCGATCTCGTGCAGGGTCTCGAGAATCACGCTCTGCTGCTCGGGCGCCGGATGTTCGACTTCGGGCACCAACGCCAGGGCCTCGAGCCAGGCCTGCTCAAGGGAATGCCGCCGACGCCAGCTGACCAGGACGCAATTGGCGATACGGGCCAGGTAGGCACGTGGCTGGCGCAGGGTATCGGGCTGGGTGGTGTCCCGGCTGGCCAGCACGCGCACGAAAATGTCCTGGGCCAGGTCATCGGCCACGCCACGCCCCCAGGAGCGCAAGCGATACGCCAGCCAGCCGCGCAACCAGGCGTGGTGCTCGACGTACAGCGCGGTCACGGCGCAGTGCTGGATGTGCCGTGGTGGGTTCTTGAAGAGGGTCATGGGCAGCGGGGTCAAGGGCGTAAATGCAAACAATTATCACTAGATTTGGCTAAATCACAAGATCAAGTGAAAATGCGAATCGCACGCATATACCTTTTTCGCTGTCGTGCGACAGAAGAGGTGCAAGCCCGCATCGAGTGCCGGGCACTGACCTCACGAGCGAGAAAAACATGCCCGCCAGCTATCGGCTTCCCCCTGTTTCGCGCCCATCGCAACGCTTGTCCCCGATCAGCTTCGCCGTGCGCTGCGCGGTGCTCGGCTGTTTGCTGGGCTCTGGCGCAAGCCTGGCCCAGGCCGCCCCGGCGGCAACCGAGAACAGCCGACCCGACGACGCCACGCGCCGCGACTACGATATCGCCCAGGGGCCGCTGGGCACTTCGCTGGGCGTGTTCGCCAAGCAATCGGGGCTGTTGCTGTCCTACGATCCCGACCTGACCCGCGGCCGCGCCGCGCCAGCGCTCAAGGGCCGCTACACCGTGCAGGAGGGCGCCCGCCGCCTGCTGGCCAATACCGGCCTGCAACTGCTGCCCACCTCACGGGGGGCATACATCCTCATCCCGCAGGCCCAGGCCCAGGCCCAGGCATCGGCGACGGCAACCGAGCTGACACCGACCGTGGTCGCCTCCAGCGAAATGGTCGACCCGCAGCGTGACACCTACCGCGCGCCGCGTTCGACGGTGCACCTGTCGCGTGAAGACCTCGACCGCTTCAGCACCGTGTCGGTGGGCGACATGCTCAAGGGCGTGGCCGGCGTGCAGGTGGGCGACAGCCGCAACGGCGGCGCGCTGGACGTCAACATTCGCGGCATCCAGGGGCAGAGCCGGGTGGCGGTCAGGGTCGATGGCTCGGAGCAGGCGGTGGATGTCTACCGGGGCTACGGCGGCACCCAGCAGCGCAGCTACATCGACCCCGACCTGATCAGCAGCGTCACCGTGAACAAGGGCCCCAGTACCCGATCGGGGGCTATTGGCGGCTCGGTGGAGATGAAGACCATCGGCGTGGATGACATCCTGGTCGATGGCAAGGACGTCGGCGTGCGCCTGACCGGCAACCTGTGGAACAACGGCGTCGAACCCGAGCACCGCAACCGCCATTCCCGCGACGAGGACCTGAGTGCGGCGCCGCGTGATGAGCGCGGCAGCCTGTTCGGCTCCAAGGCCGAGTCCGGCAGCGCCGCCTTCGCCTATTCCCACGAGCGCTTCGACCTGGTGGCGGCCTATGCGCACCGCAACCAGGGCAACTACTTCTCCGGCAAGAAGGGCCAGGACCGCTACCGCCTCTATGATCGCTGGGGCGAGGAGCAGGCCAGTGTCGCCAACACCTACAATGCCGGCGAGGAAGTGCTCAACTCGTCGTTCGAGACCGACTCCTACCTGCTCAAGACCACCTGGCGGCTGGCCGACGACCACACCCTGGACCTCGGCTACCGGCGCTTCGACGGGCACATGGGCGAGATCATGCCGTCGGACATCTTCCGCTACGGCACCGCCGGCATCTACCAGTACCCCACCAGCGAAATCGAGATCGACACGTACACCGCGCGCTATCACTACCTGCCCGAGGGCAATCCGTGGGTGGACCTCACCAGCAACCTGTGGATGACCGACTCGAAGACCAGCACCTTGAGCGCGGCCTGGATGGCTCCCAAGTCGCAGCTGTTCCGCACCGACCGCGCCTGGTCGCGCCAGGACAACCGCCGCATCGGCGGCGACCTGAGCAACGTGTCGCGCTTCACCACCGCCCATGGCGATTTCAAGCTCGACCTGGGCGGTGCCTTCCAGCTCGAGGACCTGCAGCCGCAGAAAAGCGTCGTGGCCACCCAGCACGACATCAACGCCAACCGCATGTTGCGCGATGCCTCGCGTCAGGAGTTCAGCTTCAACGGCAACCTGGAGTACAAGCCTGTCGAGACGGTGACGCTGTGGGGCGGCGGCCGCTATGCCCACTACCGAACCAAGGACAACACGGTGCTGGCCGAGGCGCGCCGCGAGGAGCGCGAAATGCGCTGGATCACCGCCAGCAGCCCGGGGCACTGGGGCAGCATGATATGGTTCCCGGACCAGAACGGCCAGTACACCGACGCCACCGACCCGCGCCTGAACAACGGCATTGTCTTCGAAAACAGCAACGAGCCGTTCAATGGCGTGCCGTTCAATGAGTCCGGCGCGACCAATGTGGTTGTCCATCCTGAAGGTGTAAACCGAGTGGTCACCGGCTATGACTACACCCCACAGGGCAAGAGCAGCGGCGGTGGTTTCTCGCCGGCCTTCGGCATCAATGTCGAGTTCCTCCCCGACACTTTCGTGTACGCGTCCTACACCCAGGGCCTGCGCCTGCCTTCGCTGTTCGAGACCAGCCAGGGTACCCAGCAGGTCTCCCCGGGCAAGCACCTCAAGCCCGAGCGCTCACGCAGCTGGGAAGTGGGCGTGAGTGCCTTGCGCAGCGACCTGCTGACCGCGGGTGACGAGGCGTCGGCCAAGCTGGCCTGGTTCGACAACGACATCAAGAACTACATCACCCGCTACTATGACCCAAGCCCGGGGCTGTGGGGGCAAATGACCTTCAGCAACACCGACAGCTTCCACACCCGCGGCCTGGAGTTGCAGTCGCACTACGATGCCGGACGGGTGTTCGCCGACCTGTCGGCCACCTACTACCTGATGACCGAGACCTGCGACGCGGCCTTTGCCGGCAAGCTGCGCGCCAGCGCCAATCAGTACCAACGTACCCACGACACCCCGGACTGCACGCCGGGCAGCTACATGGGCTCATACACCAACACGCAGAACCCGCCACGCTTCTCGGCCAATCTGCTCACCGGCTTGCGCTTCTTCGACGAGGCGCTGACCGTGGGCGGGCGCATGACCTATACCTCGGGGCCCACCGCGCAGATGGACAAGCCCTGGCAGACCGGCGCCACCACACCGCAGATCGACTATCGCTCGGTGGCGCTGTTCGACCTGTTCCTCAAGTACAAGGTGCTGGAGCACACCGAACTGAACGTGTCGGTGCAGAACCTGACGGACCGCTACTACCTGGATCCGCTGGCGCAGAGCTTCATGCCGGCACCTGGACGGACTTGGCGGGTGGGGATGGTGGCGCGATTCTGAGGGGTGCCTTGCTTGTCGACAGGCATTAAAAAGCCGGCTTGTGGCCGGCTTCTCGGGGACGGTCTTGGCTCATTTTTGATAAGCCGCAACCGCCTTAAACGGTTGGCAACATGGCCGGAAAAAGATGGCGGACGGCTGTGTGAGGCGTCGCCAGGCCCTCTGGAATGCGGCTTGCACCATCAGGGGGCATGATGTGCCGCGTAGCATACCCGTGTGCGGGGTCCCTGCCCAGCAAAAAGTGGTGCGAGGTGTTTCAGCCCGGACGCACAGGGCGCAGGCATGACCACCAGAACACCCAGCCGAGGATTTCCAGCTTCTGCACGCGACGTTGATAGGCTGTGTAGCGTTCGCTGGGGTGGTTGAGGCGGTCATGGCTGTGCAGGCACAGCGTGCCGTTGTGGCCAACGGAGAGACGCTGCACTCGCAGACGGCCATTGTGCAGCAGCGCATAGCACTCGCCCTCCACGACCCGGGTAAAGCCGCAGTCGATAGCAAGCAGGGCGCCTTCGGGCAGCAGGGGGGCCATGCTGTTGCATGGCATGCCGAGGCAGATGGCGTTTGCCGTTGTGACCTCCAGGGCCTCCAGGGCCCGGCGGGGGACCGGCTGGTAGTGCCCGGGCAGAACTTGCAGACGGCCCTGCTCCAGGTGATGCAGGGGCAAATGCGCCATGTCCGTGTCCAAGGCCAGCAGTGGCGGCGGCAAGGGACTGGCAGAACAGGTGGATCGGACGGGGCGAAGCGGGGTCGGATGCTTCGGGCCTTCTCCACTGCGCAGCCAGCGCATGCGGACGCAGAACAGATCGGCTATCTCCTCGAGTCGGGCTTGGGGCACGCCGCGTTTGAACCAGTTGTTGACGTGCTGCGGCGTGATCTTGCGCTGGGCGGCAAAGTCTGAAGGGGTCAGGTTGCACTCCAAAAGGAGGGCTTTGAGACGGTCGCCGGATGTTTTCATGACAGCGAGTCTATAGTTCCTTGAAGTGCGTGGAAATCAACCCGATGTCGAAGTGATCTGTAGGAAACGTGTTGAATTGTAGGGTGCGCCTTAGGATTGCGTAGGATAAGTCGATAGGCCGCCAGGCTGCGGCGAATGTCCATAAAAAAAACCCTGCCGGAGCAGGGTTTTCTTCGTGTCAGGTTCAGCCCTTGTAGGCTGCGACCGATTTGGTGATCGCGGCGCGGGCGGCGTCTGCGCCTTCCCAGCCTTCGATCTTGACCCACTTGCCCTTCTCGAGATCCTTGTAGTTCGCGAAGAAGTGCTCGATCTGCTGGATCAGCAGGGCAGGCAGGTCGGTGTATTCCTTCACGTCGACATACAGCTGCGACAGCTTGTCGTGAGGAACGGCGATGACCTTGGCGTCGCCGCCACCGTCGTCGGTCATGTTCAGCACGCCAACGGGACGGGCGCGGATCACCGAGCCTGGGGCGACCGGGTACGGGGTCACGACCAGCACGTCCAGCGGATCACCGTCGTCGGCCAGGGTGTTGGGGATGAAGCCGTAGTTGGCCGGGTAGAACATAGGGGTGGCCATGAAACGGTCGACGAACAGGGTGTCGCTGTCCTTGTCGATCTCGTATTTGATCGGCGCGTGGTTGGCCGGGATCTCGATGGCGACGTAGATGTCGTTCGGCAGGTCTTTGCCGGCTGGAATCTTGCTGTAGCTCATTGGGCAATGCCCCCGTGTTTGATCAAAAAAGTGGCGGCGATTATAGGCACATTCCCACAGTGGGTGCCACGCCCGGCCTGATGTGCGGCTTTCAGCCGTGGCTGGCGCGGTAGTCCGGGTGCTCGGCCTGCAGACGTGCCAGGCGGCCCAGCGGATCCTGGCGGTAGAACAGCGACAGCTGCTGGTAGACCTTCGGGTAGGCCTCATGCAGCAGGTCGGGTGCGCTGAAGAAGTATTCGCTGGTGACGGCGAAGAACTCGGCCGGGTTTTCCGCGGCATAGGGGTCGATGGCCGTCTCGGCGTCGGGGTTGGCGTCGAGCTGGCGGTTCAGGTCGTCGTAGGCCTGCTGCATGGCCTGGGCCCAGTCCTCCACGCGCATGCCGCTGTGCAAGGGCGGCAGGCCGTTGGCATCGCCGTTGAGCATGTCCAGCTTGTGCGCCAGTTCGTGGATGACCAGGTTGTAGGCTTCCCAGCCGCCGCTGCTCAGGACGCCGGGCCAGGCGAGGATCACCGGTCCCTGCTGCCAGGCTTCGCCGCTGTGCTCGGCGTCCCAGGCATGCTCGACCCCGCTGCTGTCGCGGTGGCGCTGAGGGCTCTTGAAGTCGTCGGGGTAGAGGATGATCTCGTGGAAGCCCTGGTACCAGTTCAGCTCGCCCAGGTGCAGCAGCGGCAACTGGGCCTGGGCGGCGAGGAACAGGCGCTGCTCGTCGTCCAGCTCGACGCCGGGCAGGGTGGTCAGGTGCTTGTCGTGCAGGAACAGCACGCAGGCGTCACGCAACCAGCGGTCTTCTTCGTCGCTGATGCCGTCGAGCAGCGGCAGGCGATCACGGATCACCTGCCACAGCTGTGGATCGACCGGATAGCGGGCCAGGGTGCGCCGGCGCCGCCAGGCGCTGAACGACCACATGCCCAGGTCAGTGGGCCTTGGCCGTGCGACCGAAACGGCCGCGCAGCAGTCCAAGGATCATCGGTATCAGCGACAGCAGGATGATCGCCACCACCATCAGCGACAGGTGCTGCTTGATGAACGGCACGTTGCCGAAGAAGTAGCCCAGGGTCACCAGGCCGCCCACCCACAGCAGCGAGCCGGCTACGCTGAAGGCCAGGAAGCGCGGGTAGTGCATGTGGGCGATACCGGCGACGAACGGCGCGAAGGTACGCAGGATCGGCAGGAAGCGCGCCAGGGTGACGGTCTTGCCGCCATGGCGCTCGTAGAACTCGTGGGTGCGCTGCAGGTAGTCCTTGCGGAAGATCTTCGAGTTGGGGTTGCGGAACAGGCGTTCGCCCGCCGTGCGCCCGATCACGTAGTTGGTGCTGTCGCCGAGGATTGCCGCGGCCATCAGCAGGCCGGCCAGCAGTACCGGGTCCATCCCGCCACCGGCGGCCACGGCGCCGGCGATGAACAGCAGCGAGTCACCCGGCAGGAACGGCATGATCACCAGGCCGGTCTCGCAGAAGATCACGGCGAAGAGTATGGCGTAGATCCAGGGACCGTAGTTGTTGACCAGCAGATCGAGGTAGGCATCGAGATGCAGGATGAGGTCCAGCGGGTTGAAATCCATGTACAGCACCTGTGTTCTTGACCCGCTTCTACGGGCACGCGATGACGGACAGTGCCATGGTTGGGGAGGTTTACCGGTTGTGCCGGTAACTTTTCGCACATGACAGGAGGGGGATTATACGGCGAAGTCCGGATTGTGCCCGGAGAGTTTGTAGCGGGGGGTTACGACAATATGGGGGCATACGGTTTCGTGGGAGCGGGCTTGCCCTGCGATAGGGGCGTCCTGGCAATCGCGGGGCAAACCCGCTCCCACACTGCACGATATGCCGACGTATCGATCAGGCTCTGTGCGAAATTTTCCGTACGGACTTCAATCCTGGCTGATCGGCAGGATGTAGTTCTCGAACTCGGTGTCCTTGCGAAAGCCCATGGATTCATAGGTCTTGCGCGCCACCTCGTTGTCGCTGCTGGTGGACACGCGCATGCGCACGGCGTTGGATTTCTTGGCCATCTTCTTGGCCTCGCGCATCAGGTTGTCGGCCACCAGCATGCGCCGCGAGTCTTCGGCCACATAGATATCGTTGAGGATCCACACGCGCTTGAGCGACAGCGATGAGAAGCTCGGGTAGAGCTGGCAGAAGCCCATCAGGCGGTCATCGCCATCATCCGGCAGGGCCAGGTAGATGATCGATTCCTTGCGCTTGAGGCGTTTTTCGAGAAAGGCCCGCGAACTGTCCGGGTAAGGCAGTTGCCCATAGAACTCGCGGTATTTCACGAACAATGGGGTGAGCAGGTCAAGGTGTTCCAAGGTTGCCTGGATGATGCGCATGGGCGGGCCTCTGAGTCCATTGGGAATACGGCGGATTGCCAGCAGCGTCCACTGGCATGCTGCCTAAAGCAGGCTAGAAGCGCAATCCGCCTTCGGTGACATGTTTTTTACCCTTCACCGAGCAGGAAGTTTCCGTTTTTCCCGGCAGAATCTTCGCTGTCGATACTAGGGACCTCGGCTTCGTCCTTCAGATTCACCCCCGACAGCTGGCGCCTGCAGGCCTCGCGCATCAGGTACAGCAGGCGATGAGCGGCCATGCCGTAGCTCAGGCCTTCGAGGCGCACATTGGAGATGCAGTTGCGGTAGGCGTCGGTCAGGCCGACCTTCGGCGCGTAGGTGAAGTACAGGCCCAGGCTGTCGGGTGAACTCAGGCCTGGGCGTTCGCCGATCAGCATCACCGTCATGCGTGCGCCGAGCAGCTCACCCACTTCGTCGGCCACCGCGACCCGGCCTTGCTCCACCAGGATTACCGGGGCGCTGCTCCAGCCATCGGCGGCGGCCTGTTCCTCGAAGCGGCTCAGGAAGGGCAGGGTGTGGCGGTGCACGGCCAGCGCCGACAGGCCATCGGCAACAACGATGGCCAGGTCGACGCCGCCAGGGTTGGCCTGGGCGTGCTCGCGCAGACACTGGGCCGAGCCCTCGTGCAGGCGTCGGCCCAGGTCCGGGCGTTGCAGATACTGGTGGCGGTCGCTGGCGGCGCTGTGCAGCAGCATGCTGTCGCGCCCGCGCTCGCTGAGTTGCTGGCGCAGGCCGACGTGGTCGAAGGGCAGGTGCACGGCGTCGCGGGCCTGGGCATGGGCGAACTGGAAGTCCAGTTGGGCGCCGGTCGGCAGGCTGATGCCGGTGCGGCCCAGGGCGATGCGTGCCGGCGTCAGGTTGCGCAGGGCCAGCCAGGGGTTGTCGGGGGTGGGGGTGTGTCGTTCCATGCTCACCTCTAGGCCAGCTGTGCCAGGGCCTGGCGGAAGGCCGCCGGCAGGTTGTCGCCGAAGCGGATACGGCCATCGGCCTGGGTGAAGATACCGGTACGTTCCAGCCACGCCTCGAATTCCGGCCCGGGCTTGAGGCCCAGGGTCTGGCGGGCATAGAGCGCGTCGTGGAACGAGGTGGTCTGGTAGTTGAGCATGATGTCGTCGGAGCCGGGGATGCCCATGATGAAGTTGATCCCGGCCACGCCCAGCAGGGTCAGCAGGGTGTCCATGTCGTCCTGGTCGGCTTCGGCGTGGTTGGTGTAGCAGATGTCGCAGCCCATCGGCACGCCCAGCAGCTTGCCGCAGAAGTGGTCCTCGAGGCCGGCGCGGATGATCTGCTTGCCGTTGTACAGGTACTCCGGGCCGATGAAACCGACCACGGTGTTGACCAGGAACGGCTTGAAGTGCCGGGCCACCGCATAGGCGCGGGTTTCGCAGGTCTGCTGGTCGACGCCGTGGTGGGCGTTGGCCGACAGGGCGCTGCCCTGGCCGGTCTCGAAGTACATCAGGTTCTGCCCGACCGTGCCGCGCTTGAGTGACAGGCCGGCCTCGTAGCCCTCCTGCAACACGTTAAGGTTGATGCCGAAGCCGGCGTTGGCCGCTTCGGTGCCGGCAATGGACTGGAACACCAGGTCCAGCGGCACGCCGCGGTTGATCGCCTCGATCGAGGTGGTGACGTGGGTCAGCACGCAGGACTGGGTGGGGATGTCGTAACGCTGGATGATCGCATCGAGCATTTCCAGCAGCGCGCAGATCGAGGCGATGCTGTCGGTGGCCGGGTTGATGCCGATCATCGCATCACCGTTGCCGTACAGCAGGCCGTCGAGAATGCTCGCGGCGATACCGGCCGGCTCGTCGGTGGGGTGGTTGGGCTGCAGGCGCGTCGATAGCCGCCCGCGCAGCCCCATGGTGCCGCGGAACGCGGTGACCACGCGGATCTTCTGCGCCACCAGCACCAGATCCTGCACGCGCATGATCTTCGACACTGCGGCGGCCATTTCCGGCGTCAAGCCGGGGGCCAGGGCCCTGAGGCTGTGTTCGTCGGCCTGGTCGCTGAGCAGCCAGTCGCGCAAGCCGCCGACGGTCAGGTGGCTGACCGCGGCGAAGGCCGCGGCATCGTGGGTGTCGATGATCAGGCGGGTGACTTCGTCCTGTTCGTAGGGGATCAGCGCTTCGCTGAGAAAGTGCTTGAGCGGGATGTTGGCCAAGGCCATCTGCGCGGCCACCCGCTCGCCGTCGTTGCTGGCGGCGACGCCGGCCAGGTAGTCCCCCGAGCGTGCCGGGCTGGCCTTGGCCATCACCTCCTTGAGGCTGTCGAAGCGGTAGACCTGGTGGCCCACGGTATGCGTGAAACTTGCCATACAGAATCTCCAGGGCGCCGCAGGGCTGGCCTGCGGCGCAAGTCGGCAATCAGTGCAGGGCCTCTTCGGCCTTCTGGATCGCGGCGAATTCCTCTTCCGGTGTACCGGCCACCAGGTGGTGGCGGCTGTAGAACGCAAAGTAGGCAATTAATACTGCATAGATCACCGCGGCGCCAATCACCACCCGCGGATCGACCAGGAAGCCGGCGACCACGGCGATACAGGCCAGTACCAGGGCCACGCTCGAGGTAAAGATGCCGCCGGGGGTGCGGTACGGACGCTCCATTTTCGGGCGGCGGATACGCAGGGTGATGTGCGCGGCCATCATCAGCACGTAGGACAGCGTGGCGCCGAACACCGCCACCAGGATCAGCAGGTCGCCCTGGCCGGTCAGCGACAGGGCGAAGCCGATGATCCCGGGGATCACCAGGGCCAGTACCGGGGCCTTGCTCTTGTTGGTCTCGGACAGTTTGCGTGGCAGGTAGCCGGCGCGGGAAAGCGCGAAGATCTGCCGCGAATAGGCATAGATGATCGAGAAGAAGCTGGCGATCAGGCCGGCCAGGCCCACCAGGTTGACGAAGCCGCCCATCCAGGTCGAACCGCCGTAGGCCTTCGACAGCGCCTCGACCAGCGGGTTGCCTGAGGCCTTGAGGGCTTCGGAACCGGCGCCACCGGGGCCGACCACCAGGATCAACAAGGCGAAGGCCAGCAGCACCAACATCGCGCCGATCAGGCCACGGGGCAGGTCACGCTTCGGGTTCTTGGTCTCTTCGGCGGCCAGTGGTACGCCTTCGACCGCGAGGAAGAACCAGATCGCGTAGGGGATCGCCGCCCAGACACCGACATAGCCGAAAGGCAGGAAGCTGCTGGCGCCGACGGCGTCGGTCTTGGCGATGTCGAACAGGTTCGCTGCATCGAAATGCGGCACCATGCCGATCAGGAACACGGCCAGGGCGATGGCGGCAACCGCGGTGATGATGAACATCAGCTTCAGCGCCTCGCCGACGCCGAAGATGTGGATGCCGATGAACACGATGTAGAAGGCCAGGTAGATCATCCAGCCGCCGATGCCGAACAGCGACTGGCAGTAGGCACCGATGAACACGGCGATGGCTGCGGGCGCGATGGCGTACTCGATGAGGATCGCCGTGCCGGTGAGGAAGCCGCCCCAGGGGCCGAAGGCGCTGCGGGCGAAGCCGTAGCCGCCGCCGGCCGTGGGGATCATCGACGACAGTTCCGCCAGGGAGAAGCACATGCACAGGTACATGGTGGCCATCAGCAGGGTGGCGAGGAACATGCCGCCCCAGCCGCCCTGGGCCAGGCCGAAGTTCCAGCCGGCGTAGTCGCCGGAGATCACGTAGGCCACGCCCAGGCCCACCAGCAGCACCCAGCCGGCGGCACCTTTTTTCAGTTCACGTTGCTGGAAATACTCGGAATTGACCTTTTCGAAGTCGACGGAGGAGCTTGCCGGCGCGCCGGCGGAATGATCGCTTGGCATGGATTCACCTGTTTTTCTTCTTGGTGGCCGGAAGGGTTCCGGGCCGATGGTGATAGGTACTGCAGGAAGCGAGCCAGAGCGGTTGCTGCACGGCAACCGCGCTTGGTTGATCGGCCTCATCGCGGGGCAAGCCCGCTCCCACGTGGGAGCGGGCTTGCCCCGCGATGATTCGTGCTTAGAAGAAGCCCAGCGGGTTGATGTCGTAGCTCACCAGCAGGTTCTTGGTCTGCTGGTAGTGGTCGAGCATCATCTTGTGGGTTTCACGGCCGACGCCGGACTTCTTGTAGCCACCGAACGCGGCATGCGCCGGGTACAGGTGGTAGCAGTTGGTCCACACGCGGCCGGCCTTGATTCCGCGGCCCATGCGATAGGCGCGGTTGATGTCGCGGGTCCACACGCCGGCGCCCAGGCCGAATTCGGTGTCGTTGGCAATCGCCAGGGCCTCGGCTTCGTCCTTGAAGGTGGTGACGCTGACCACCGGGCCGAAGATCTCCTCCTGGAACACGCGCATCTTGTTGTTGCCCTTGAGCAGGGTCGGCTGGATGTAGTAACCGCTGGCCAGCGCGCCTTCGAGCTGCTCCACCTTGCCGCCGGTAAGCAACTCGGCGCCCTCTTCCTGGGCGATCTTGAGGTAGGACTGGATCTTCTCGAACTGCTGCTGCGAGGCCTGGGCGCCGACCATGGTGTCGGTGTCCAGTGGATCGCCGCGCTTGATCTGCAGCACCTTCTTCATCACCACTTCCATGAACTGCGGGTAGATCGATTCCTGCACCAGGGCACGCGACGGGCAGGTGCACACTTCGCCCTGGTTGAAGAAGGCCAGCACCATGCCTTCGGCCGCCTTGTCGATGAAGCTCGGCTCGGCCTGCATGATGTCCTCGAAGTACACGTTCGGCGACTTGCCGCCCAGTTCGACGGTGGAGGGGATGATGTTCTCGGCGGCGCATTTCATGATGTGCGCGCCGACCGGGGTAGAGCCGGTAAAGGCGATCTTGGCAATGCGCTTGCTGGTGGCCAGGGCCTCGCCCGCTTCACGGCCGTAGCCTTGCACCACGTTGAGCACGCCCTTGGGCAGCAGGTCGCCGATCAGTTCCATCAGCACGGTGATGCCCAGTGGAGTCTGTTCGGCGGGCTTGAGTACCACGCAGTTGCCGGCGGCCAGGGCCGGGGCGAGCTTCCAGGCGGCCATCAGCAGTGGGAAGTTCCACGGGATGATCTGCCCGACCACGCCCAGCGGCTCGTGGATGTGGTAGGCCACGGTGGTTTCGTTGATCTCGGCGGCGCCGCCTTCCTGGGCCCGGATGCAGCCGGCGAAGTAGCGGAAGTGATCGACCGCCAGCGGGATGTCGGCGTTGAGGGTTTCGCGGATCGGCTTGCCGTTGTCCCAGGTTTCGGTGATGGCCAGCAGCTCGAGGTTCTGCTCGATGCGGTCGGCGATGCGCAGCAGGACGTTGGATCGGTCCTGCACCGAAGTGCGGCCCCAGGCATCGGCGGCCGCGTGGGCCGCGTCGAGGGCCTTTTCAATGTCTTCGGCGGTGGAGCGGGGGAACTCGGCGATCAGCTTGCCGTTGACCGGGGAGGTGTTCTCGAAATACTGCCCCTTCACCGGCGCCACGAACTCACCACCGATGTAGTTGCCGTAGCGGCTCTTGAAGTTGACCTTCGCGCCTTCGGTGCCGGGATGTGCATAACGCATGATGTGTCTCCTGGTCGTTGTGATTGTTGCGGAGTTACCAAGCGTAGAGCAAAGGTCGGGCCAGCGCCTGGAGGCCCTTGTTTATCAATGACTTGGGTCAAGTGCGGCGCCGCGATTGAAATGACCTGTGCCAGCCTCGGCACGGCCAGGGTGACATTTTGTACCCGTTGCGACACAGGCCGTGACCGCAGGGTCGGTGCAACGTTGCAAAGCGTTCACGCCTGGAGGATGCTGACGGCACGCTCTATCTGCGGAGAACAACAAGAAATGCAGAGCAATCCGTTCAGCCGCCATGCCCAGCAAGTGCTCACGGTCGCCCAGGGCCAGACCAGCGGGCCGGGCAGCGACCCGTCCATCGCCCGCTCCTGGCTGCGTTGCCTGGAGGACTACCACCTCGACCCCGCGCGGGTCCAGGCACCGGTGGTGCTCGAACACGGCCGCCTGCTGGAGAGCCGCGAGCGCCTGCGCCAGGTGCTGCAGATCGCCGACAACGAGATGAACAGCCTGCACCAGCAGTTGTCCGGTGCCGGGCACGCGGTGCTGCTGACCGATGCTCGCGGGGTGATCCTCAACTGCGTCACCGCGCCCAGCGAGCGGCGCATCTTCGAGCGTGCCGGGCTGTGGCTCGGCGCCGACTGGAGCGAGGCCCGCGAGGGCACCAACGGTATCGGTACCTGCCTGGTCGAGCGCCAAGCCCTGACCATTCACCAGGACGAGCACTTCCGTGGTCGCCATACCGGGCTGACCTGCTCGGCCAGCCCGGTATTCGACCCACACGGCGAGTTGCTGGCGGTACTCGATGTGTCGTCGGCGCGGCCCGATGTCTCGCGCCAGAGCCAGTTCCACACCATGGCGCTGGTCAACCTGTCGGCGAAGATGATCGAGAGCTGCTACTTCCTGCGCCACTTCGAGCAGCAATGGCTACTGCGTTTTCACTTGCAGGCCGAGTCGGTCGGGTTGTTCAGCGAGGGCCTGCTGGCCTTCGATGGCGACGGGCGGATCTGCGCCGCCAACCAGAGTGCTTTGAACCTGTTGGGGACCATCCGCGGCGGAGTGCTGGGCAAGCCATTGGACAGGTTCTTCGCCTGCAGCCACGATGAAATGTTCAGCCGCGCCACTCTCCAGGGCAGTACTGCCTGGCCGCTGCACACCCGCGACGGTCGCCAGGTATTCGCCAGCCTGCGCGGCCAGGCACGGGCGCCGGTGTGGTCGGTGCCGGTGGCCTTGCCCCAGACCGCTGCGCCGGGCATCTGCCTGCTCGATCCGGCCTTGCGCGAGGACTTCCGTCGCGCCGTGCGGGTGTTCGAGCGTGACGTGCCGCTGCTGTTGCGCGGCGAAACCGGTTGCGGCAAGGAGGCTTTTGCCCAGGCGGTGCACCAAGCCAGCGCACGCCGTGACAAGCCGTTCGTGGCGATCAACTGCGCATCGATCCCGGAGAGCCTGATCGAGAGCGAGCTGTTCGGCTATCGCGGTGGCAGCTTCACCGGTGCGCGCAAGGAAGGCATGCGCGGCAAGCTGCTGCAGGCCGATGGCGGCACCTTGCTGCTGGACGAGATCGGCGACATGCCGTTGGCGCTGCAGACTCGCTTGCTGCGGGTACTGGAAGAGCGCCAGGTGGTGCCGATCGGTGGTGAGCCGCAGGCGGTGGATGTGCGGATCATCAGCGCCACCCACCGTGACCTGCTGGAGCGGGTGGCGCACGGCGGGTTCCGTGAAGACCTCTATTACCGCCTCAATGGCCTGGAGGTGGCCCTGCCGGCGTTGCGCGAACGCAGCGACAAGGCGCCGCTGCTGGACTTCCTGCTGGCGCAGGAGGCCGAAGGACAGGTCATCGAAATCGAACCGAAAGCACGACAAGCGTTGCTGGACTTTGCCTGGCCAGGGAACGTGCGGCAGTTGCGCAATGTGCTGCGCACGTTGGTGGCGTTGTGCGAGGAGGGGCGGATCGAGTATCCGGACCTCCCGCAAATGGTGCGCAATGTGGGAGTGGGTCCTGCCAACGCCATCGCGGGGCAGGCTCGCTCCCACGATGGTCGTGTGTGTCTTGGCGATGCCGAGCGCCAGGCCTTGCTCAGCGCCCTGGAGGCAAACCACTGGCACATGACCCGCGTCGCCGAGCACCTGAGCATCAGCCGCAATACCTTGTATCGAAAACTGCGCAAACATGGCATAGCCAGGGCCTGCTGAGCGAAACAGCGGGTGCGATTTCCCTCGCCCTGGGCTACCCTGCCTCGACGTTTTGCGAGGTCGATCATGCACATTCATATTCTCGGTATTTGCGGCACTTTCATGGGTTCGCTGGCGGTGCTGGCCAAGGACCTTGGCCACCGTGTCACCGGCTCCGACGCCAACGTGTATCCGCCGATGAGCACCCAGCTCGAAGCCCAGGGCATCGAGCTGACCCAAGGCTACGACCCGGCCCAGCTGGAGCCGGCACCGGATCTGGTGGTGATCGGCAACGCCATGTCGCGGGGCAACCCGGCGGTGGAGTATGTGCTGAACAAGGGCCTGGCGTACGTATCGGGCCCGCAGTGGCTGGCCGACCATGTGCTGCAGGGCCGCTGGGTACTGGCCGTGGCCGGTACCCATGGCAAGACCACTACCAGCAGCATGCTGGCCTGGGTGCTGGAACACGCCGGCATGAGCCCGGGCTTCCTGATCGGCGGCGTGCCGCAGAACTTCTCGGTGTCGGCGCGCCTGGGCGATACGCCGTTCTTCGTGGTAGAAGCCGACGAATACGACAGCGCTTTCTTCGACAAGCGCTCCAAGTTCGTGCACTACCATCCGCGTACTGCGATCCTCAACAATCTCGAGTTCGATCACGCGGACATCTTCCCCGACCTTGCGTCCATCGAGCGGCAGTTCCACCACTTGGTTCGCACCATTCCCAGTGAGGGCCTGGTCATTCACCCGACCACCGAGCAGGCGCTGGAGCGCGTCATCGGCATGGGCTGCTGGACCCCGGTGCAGACCACGGGCGAGGGTGGCCAGTGGCAGGCGCGCCTGCTCAGCGCCGATGGCTCGCGCTTCGAAGTGCTGTTCGAAGGTCAGGCGCAAGGAGTGGTGGATTGGGCGCTGACCGGCCAACACAACGTCGCCAATGCCCTGGCCACCCTGGCTGCCGCCCGCCATGTCGGCGTGGCGCCGGCCATGGGTATCGAAGGCCTGAGCGCCTTCAAGAGCGTCAAACGCCGCATGGAACTGGTTGCCGAGGTTCAGGGCGTGACCATCTATGACGACTTCGCCCACCACCCGACCGCCATCGCCACTACCCTCGATGGCCTGCGCAAGCGCGTAGGCGAGGCGCCGGTGATCGCGGTGATCGAGCCGCGCTCCAACTCCATGAAGCTGGGCGCGCACCGCGACGGCCTGCCGGAAAGCGTCAACGACGCCGACCAGGTCATCTGGTACGCGCCGCCCAACCTGGGCTGGGATCTGGCCGGCACCGCCGCGCAGTGCAAGGTGCCGAGTGTGGTCGCCGACAGCCTCGAGGCGATCATCGAACGGATCAAGGGCCAGGCCCGCCCGGGTACCCATGTGGTGATCATGAGCAACGGCGGCTTCGGCGGCCTGCACGGCAAGCTGGCCGAGGCGCTGAAGTGAGCGGGCCGGAACGCATCACCCTGGCCATGACCGGCGCCTCCGGGGCGCAGTATGGCCTGCGCCTGCTCGATTGCCTGGTGCGCGAAGACCGCGAGGTGCATTTCCTCATCTCCAAGGCCGCGCAACTGGTAATGGCTACAGAGACCGACGTGGTGTTGCCAGCCAAGCCCCAGGCCATGCAGGCGTTCCTGACCGAGTACACCGGCGCGGCCGACGGGCAGATCCGCGTGTATGGCAAGGAGGACTGGATGTCGCCGGTGGCCTCGGGCTCCGGCGCGCCGGCGGCGATGGTGGTGGTGCCGTGTTCCACCGGCACCCTGTCGGCGATTGCCACCGGTGCCTGCAACAACCTGATCGAGCGGGCGGCCGACGTGACCCTCAAGGAGCGTCGTCAGTTGATCCTGGTTCCGCGGGAGGCGCCATTCTCGACCATCCACCTGGAGAACATGCTCAAGCTGTCGCAGATGGGCGCGGTGATCCTGCCGGCGGCACCGGGCTTTTACCACCAGCCGCAGACCATCGACGACCTGGTCGACTTCGTCGTGGCACGCATCCTGAACCTGCTGAATATCCCGCAGGACATGCTGCCGCGCTGGGGCGAGCATCATCATGGGGTCGATGATTGAGGCGGTTTGTGCTGGGGCTGCTGGTGTTGGCCCAGCTCGGTGGCTGCGCCACGGTCCGCACGTTGGATGCCAACAAGCCCGGGGCACCGGTGGTGTATGCCGGGACACGGCTTGACCTGTACGTGATCAATGGTGGGTGCTGTCCAGAAGATCGGTTCGGGGCCGAGGCGCCGGCCTATCCGGGGCTGGACCTTCCTGGGAGCGCGTTGCTCGATACGCTGCTGCTGCCGTTGTCGTTATTGACGGCGGCGGGGGTGGGGTTCAACGCTACCGGTGGGTTGTAACAGCATCGCGGGGCAAGTCGCAGCGGCGAACCGCCGCTCCCACGTCCTTGAGCGATAGCCCGTAGCGTGGGAGCGGGCTTGCCCCGCGATGGGCTTGATGCCTTACTTCTTGCCTAGCTTGCGCAGCTCGTCCGACTCGACCACGCGAATTCCATCCTCCTCCTCCAACGCCAGCCGCCACAGCGCCCGGGCCAGGGTGCAGGCCTCGATGCCGCGGTACTTGCCCGGTATCAGGCGGGCGAAGGGTGCGGCCATGCGCTCACCCAGCCGTGGCTGGATCCGCTCGCCCAGCAATAGCGAAGGCCGCACGATGGTCAATTGCGGCCAATCCTGCTGCTTTAGCGCTTCCTCCATCTCGCCCTTGACCCGGTTGTAGAAGATCGAAGACTTCGGATCGGCGCCGAGCGCGCTGATCACCAGTAGATGGCGGGCGCCCATCTCCCTGGCGCGCTTGCTGAAGGCCACGACCATATCCAGGTCCACGGCGCGGAAGGCCGTTTCAGATCCGGCCTGCTTGAGGGTGGTACCCAGGCAGCAGAACGCTATGTCGACACGGCCAGCCAGTTGCGGGAGAAACATGGCCGGGTCACCCACTGGGTTTTCCAGGTGCGGATGCTCGGCCAGCGGGCGGCGCGTTGGCGCCAGCACGCGGCTGATAGTGGGCTCGTTGAGCAGGCGGTCGAGCAGGTGTTCTCCTGTCAGACCCGTGGCACCGGCAAGCAGGACATGCTGAGGCGTCAGGTACATGGTGTTTCTCCCTCGTTACTACACAGCTTAGTGGGCGCCAGGTGTTTTTGCCTGTTCCTCCGAAGCTGGCTGGGCTTCATTGCGCAAGGCTTGCTCGGCTTGTTGGCGGCGCAGGCGCTGCCAATGGCTGATTACCGCCGGCGGCGCCCAGAGCTGCGGCTCAGAGGCTTCGAAACCTTCCCTTCGTTCTCGTTCGGCAACGCTTTGCCGCGCCAGTTCAAACGCCTGTTTCAGATCGTCGGTCTGGTTCAACGCTTGGGCGAACAGGGCGTCGCCGAAGTAGGTGAAGTCGGCTTCTTCCGAACAGCCGAATGACACCCGGTCTGGCCGGGCGGCGGTCATGACCAGGGTGCGGTCGTCCTTGAGCGGGGCGATGTAGCCACCGGAATAGCAGGCGGAGATGACGATCACCTTGTCGCGGTCCTTCAGCGGGGCGAGGGCGCTGGCCAGCTCGTCGGCGGAGAGGTCGGCCAGTTGCAGGCGTGGTTGGTCGAGCACCAGTTGGTGGTCGTGGCTGCCATGGCTGGTCAGGTAGATGAACACCAGGTCCTCGGGGCCGCTGCGCTCGGCCAAGGTGCGGGCAGCGCGGGTGATGCTCTCACGGGTGGCCATGGGCCGGTCGGCCAGATGATCGCGATGGTTGACCAAGGTGATCTGGCCGAGGGCGCCGAAACGCACCTTGAGCATATTGCTGACATAGTCGGCCTCACGCAGGAACACACTTTGCTGGCCGTCGCCGGCCACCACAAGGCTGTACAACTGCACGGGTGGGACCGACGCAGGCACCTTGGCCAGCGCATCGGCCAGCAGTTTGCCCTGGTTGAGCAGGGCCAGGTCGAGCGGGTCGGGCAAAAGCTTGCCCTGGGCGTCGCGCACGCGCACGCCGTTGACCCAGGTACCGGCTTCGCTGCGACCGTCCGGGTGGGTCAGCTTGCCACGCCCGTGGTAGGCATCGTCGGCGAAACCGCCGATATACTGGCTACCGTCAGCCAGTTGCAAGGTGCCGGTGCCAGCGAAGCGCCAGTCACGGAAACCGCCCTTGTAGCGGCTGCCATCGCTACCCAGCAGTTCGCCCTGGCCGGCCAGCGATCCGTCCTTGAAGTCGCCGATCCAGACGTCGCCGTCGGCGCTCTCGTAGCGGCCACGGCCCTCGAGGCGATTGTCCTTGAACTCGCCGATGTACTGTTCGCCGTCGGCGCTGTCGTAGGTGCCGGCTCCCTGTAGCTGGCCATCGATGAAGTGCCCGCTGAACTGGTTGCCGCTGGCATCGCTGCGCACCCCGGCACCGTTCGGTTTGCCCTTGGCGAACAGGCCCTGGTAACGGCTGCCGTCAGCCAGTTCCAGTTGCCCCGCGCCATCGTACTGGTCGTCCTTGAACTGGCCGCGGTAGGTCTGGTCGTTTTGCTTGAGGGTGCCTTCGCCATCGCGGCGGCCATGCTTGAAGGTGCCGGCGTAGTGGCTGCCGGGCGTGGTCAGGTCACCCAGGCCCTGGAACAGGCCTTCACTGAACTGGCCACGGTAGACCTCGCCGTTGCTGCCATGCCACTCACCCTGGCCGTGCCATTGGCCATCCTTGAAGCTGCCGGCGTACCAGCTGCCGTTGGGATAGTCGATGCGCCCCTCGCCCTGTAGCAGGCCATTCACCACCTGGCCACGGTAGCGGCCGCCATCGGGCAGGCGCGCGTCCGGCGGAGACAGGGATTCGCCTTCGCCACAGGCGGCGAGCAGCAGGATCAGGGTCAGGGGGAGCAGGGGGCGCATGGCGGCTTCCGCGGAAAACGATGCGCCGAGTATGCCGCAGAATACGCCAGGCCGTGAATTGGGGCGCTGCGCGCCCCGTGCGTCTGCTCCAGGCGCGGCGTGGTGGTCAGACGAAGCAGAGTGACAGTGGTTCGGCTATGTAGGCCGGTTTCTCTTCGCCTTCGATTTCAAGGGTTACCGTGGCCTTGAGCAGCCATTGCCCGGGCTTTTTCTCGGTGGCGTCGGTCAAGTCGACCTTGAGTCGTACCTGGCTGTCGACCTTCACCGGCTGGATGAAGCGCACGCTGTCCAGGCCATAGTTGACCACCATCTTCAACCCCTCGGGCAGCACGAGGATGTCCTCCATCAACTTGGGGATCAGCGACAGGGTAAGGAAACCATGGGCGATAGTGCTGCCGAACGGGGTCTTGGCCGCTTTCACAGGATCGACATGGATGAACTGGAAATCGCCGGTGGCTTCGGCGAACAGGTTGATGCGTTCTTGGTCGATCTTCAGCCATTGGGAACGGCCCAGCTCCTTGCCAACGTACTGCGAAAGCTCTGTAACGGGTACATAGGGCATCGCGACATCTCCAGATTGTCATTTGGTACGAATGTTCAAGATCAGCACGCAGCACCGTTTCAGTCAAGTTGCCCGCTTTTCGCCGAATATCGCCTTATAGGCAATTGCTTAGCGTGCTTATAATGACCGCCATGTTCTGACGGAGGTCCCTATGCTGTTGCGTGGTCTGACCTGGCTGGTGCTGTTCCAGTTGCTGGGAACGGCGATCAACCATTTGTTCCTGCACATCCTGCCCGGGCCCATCATCGGCCTGTTGCTGCTGCTGGTGTTCCTGATGGTTCGTGGCGAAGTCGGCCAGCCGCTCAACGAGGCCGCCGGCAGCCTGCTGCGCTACCTGCCGCTGCTGCTGGTGCCGCCGGCGGTGGGGGTGATGGTCTATGCCAGGGACATCGCCGCCGACTTCTGGGCGATCGTCGGGGCGCTGTTGATCTCTTGCCTGGCGACCCTGGTGTTCGTGGGGGTGCTGATGCAGAGACTGATCCACCGCCAGGGCAAGCAAGAGGAGCAGCCATGACCCTCGATTGGCACGGCGCGCTCGACGCGGTCATCCACCATCCCCTGTTCGGTATCGGCATCACGCTGGCCGCCTACCAGCTGGTGCTGGCAGGGTATGAAAAAACCCGCTGGATCTTCCTGCAACCGGTGCTGGTGTCGATGCTGGTGGTGATCGGCATCCTGCTTGTCTGCGGCATCGACTACGCCGAGTACCGCAAGAGCACCGAGATCATGAACATCCTCCTGGGCCCCGCCACCGTGGCCCTGGCGGTGCCGCTCTACCTGAACCTGCGGCGGATCCGTCAGCTGTTCTGGCCGACATTTACTACGCTGGTAGTCGGAGGCCTGTTCGCCACCGTGGCATGCCTGGCGCTGGGCTGGTGGTTTGGCGCCGAGCACATGATCCTGATGACCATGGCGCCGAAGTCGGTCACCTCGCCGATCGCCATGCTGGTGGCCGAGCAGATTGGTGGTGTGGCGGCCCTCGCTGCGGTGTTCGTGCTGATCACCGGGGTGATCGGCGCGATCTTCGGCCCGGCGCTGCTGAGCCGCTTCGGCGTACTCAGCCCCGAGGCCCGGGGCATGGCGCTGGGCGTCACCGCTCACGCGGTGGGCACGTCGGTGGCCTTGCAGGAAAGTGACGAATGCGGCGCCTTCGCCGCGCTGGCGATGAGCCTTATGGGGGTGGCCACGGCGGTGTTCCTGCCGTTGGCGGTCAGCCTGGTGGCTTGAGGAATCGAGATGACATTACCGCTGTTTCCCCTCAATACCGTGCTGTTCCCCGGTTGCCTGCTCGATCTGCAGATCTTCGAGGCGCGCTACCTGGACATGATCGGCCGTTGCATGAAGCAGGGTGAAGGCTTCGGCGTGGTATGCATCCTGGAAGGCGAGCAGGTGGGCAAGGCGGCGCCGGTAGTGGCGTCGGTCGGCTGTGAGGCACTGATCCGCGACTTCGTGCAGCAGGACAACGGCCTGCTGGGTATTCGCGTCGAAGGCGTGCGGCGTTTTCGTGTCGAGAGTACCGAGGTGCAGAAGGACAAGTTGATGATCGGCGAGGTGCAGTGGCTGTCGGAGCTGGCGGACGGACCGCTGCAGGAGCAGGACGATGACCTGCTGGCGCTGCTGCTGGCCCTGGGCGAGCACCCGATGGTCGAGGCGCTGGACATGCCGCGGGATGTCGACGGGCGACAGGCGTTGGCCAACCAGTTGGCCTACCTGTTGCCGTTCGTGGAAGAGGACAAGCTCGACCTGCTGGCCATCGACTCGCCGCAGTTGAGGCTGGAAGCGATCCAGGCATTGCTGGAGCGGATCCAGGGCGAGTTGTTCGCCTGAACCATCCAGGCCCGCTCCGATGGAGCGGGTTGCCCAGTGATGGCCGTCAGTATTGGTAGCGCAGCAACGCCTTGGGCAGCGCGTGCAGGGCAAAGAATGTCAGCAACGCGATGCACGCTGGCAATACCAGCCACCATACCCGCTGCGGCAGCGCGGTGAGTGGCTGGCGATATTGCACCAGGGTCAGGCTCAGCGCGCACACGCAGCATGCCAGCAGCGCGCCGGCGAGGATATCGGTCGGCCAGTGCGCGCCCAGGTATACCCGCGACAGCGCGATGGCCAGGGCCGGAATGCATCCCAGCAGCACCCAGGTCAGGCGCATGCGCGGCGGCTGGCCACGCCCGGCCAGCACCGCCAGCACCAGGAAGAAGGCGAACGATGCCGAGCTATGCCCGCTGGGCATGCTGTAGCTGGTCAGCGGGTCGGTCAGCACCTCGGGGCGGGCGCGGGCGAACAACCATTTCAGCGTGCCGTTGGCCAGGGCTGTGCCGATCAGCGTCGCGCCGGCGAACAGCGCATGGCGCCATTGCCGGGCCAGCAGCAGCAGGCCCGTGAGCAAGCCGCCGAGGAAGAACTGGGTGCGGAAGTCGCCCAGGCGGGTGATCACCACCACGGCGCCGTCGATGGCCTGGCTGCGGTGCTCCTGGACCAGGGTCATGACGCCCTGGTCGAATTCGCTCAAGTAGCGCCAGCCGATGAACAGCGCGGCTACCGCCAGGCCGCTCAGGGCAGCGATCAGGCGGGTGCCGTGACGCTGATCGCGGATGCTGGTGCTCAGGCTCAGGCCGATCAGCACCGCCAGGGTGCCCATGACAATCCCCGCGTCCAGCCAGAAGCCTTCCGGCAGTGGCAGGCGCATCGCCGCGCCGGTGGCCCAGCCGGGCAGCAGGTAGGCCACCGACCAGCCGGCGCCGGCCACCAGGCTAACGGCGATGAAGCGCGGCAGGGGCATGTCGAACATGCCGGCGACCATCGGCAGCATGGGCCGCAGCGGGCCGATGAAGCGGCCAACCAGCAGGCTTGCTATACCATAGCGCTGGAAGTACGCCTCGGCGCTGCCGATCCACTCCGGGTGGCTGCGCAGCAACGGCAGGCGGCGGATGTTCTGGTGGAAGTACTTGCCGATGGCGTAGGAGATCGCGTCGCCGAGCATGCCGCCGAGGAAACCCAGCAATAGGGTTTCGCCCAGGCTGAAGGTGCCGCTGCCAGCCAGCACGGCGACCGCGAACAACAGTACGGTGCCGGGCACGATGATACCGGCGATGGCCAGGCATTCGACGCAGGCCACGAGGAAGATTGCCAGGCCCAGCCACTGAGGGTTGGCGCCAAGCCAGGTGGTCAGGCTGTCCAGCCATTGGCCCATGGTTCAGTTTCCTTGTTCAAGCATGAAGAAGTCTTGCCCTTCGACCTGGCCGCGTCGCAGCGGGTTTCGGGTGCAGTGGCGGGCGTAATCGGCATCGACGAAGCGGTAGGGCAAATGTTCGTCGCGGCCATGGGGTATGCCCAGGCGGGTGGTCTGGATCACCCGGGGGACCGCGATGCCGCAATCCTCGACGTACAGGCGCTCGGGGTCGAAACGCCGGGCATCCCAGTGCGGCACCTTCAGGCCCATGGCGCGGCACAGCAGGGTCTGGCCGTTGCACAGGCGTTCGGGCGGGCGCAGGTTGCCGCTGGCGTCGGGGTTGTTCAGTTGCATCCGGGCCAGGCTGTTGGCATCAGAGATGGTGTCGATCCAGGGGTAGGCGGACTTGATCAGCACCGCGTTGCCCGGGCCCTGGGCGCTGAAGTTCAGTGAGTCGCCGCCGCGGGCGTAGTACATGTAGATATGCCCGCCACCGAGGAATAGCGCCTTGCGCTTCTCGGTGAAACCCAGGGACGCATGGCTGCCCTTGTCGGTGAGGTAGTAGGCCTCGGTTTCGATGATGCGCGCCGCCAGCCATAGGTCGCCCTGGCGGTGACGGATGACCTTGCCCAGCAGGTCGCGGGCGAGGGTCTGCGCATCGCGATCGAAGAAACTGTCGGGCAGGGCGCGGGCCGGGCAGGGGGCTGGGGCGGACATACGGGCGGTTCGTGGCTGTGAAGGCGGGGATGATAGCAATGAATGGCTTAATCGAGGCTGAATCAAGTTGACGCTGTCGCGGGGCAAGCCCGCTCCCACGGAAATGGCTGCATGCCCCGTAGGGCGTGGGAGCGGGTTTGCACCGCGATGACGCTGAGGTGTGTTTCGATACGGGTGGTTACATCTTTCCTACGTATTGGCGGCAGCCATTTTCTACCATCCGCCACCCGCCGCTGGGCGTACCCGAGCGCTCCAGTTATAATCAGCCGATTTCCCCTTTGCCAAGACACCGAACCCATGACCGAGTCCGTTCTTGACTACATGACCCGCCTGGGTCGCGCCGCCCGTGAGGCCTCGCGGGTGATCGGCCGTGCCAGCGCCGCGCAGAAGAACCGCGCCCTGCAGGCCGCCGCCGACGCTCTCGACGCGGCCCGCGACGCGCTCACCGCAGCCAACGAACAGGACCTGGCCAATGGCCGCAAGAACGGCCTGGAACCCGCGCTGCTCGAGCGCCTGGCGCTGACCCCGGCACGCATCGACGGCATGATCACTGGCTTGCGCCAGGTGGCCAGCCTGCCGGACCCGGTCGGCGCCATCCGCGACATGAGCCACCGCCCGTCGGGGATCCAGGTCGGCAAGATGCGCGTGCCGCTGGGGGTGATCGGCATCATCTACGAGTCGCGCCCCAACGTGACCATCGACGCCGCAAGCCTGTGCCTGAAGTCGGGGAACGCCACCATCCTGCGCGGCGGCTCCGAAGCCATCCATTCCAACCGTGCCATCGCCACCTGCATCCAGCGCGGCCTGGCCGAGGCCGGCCTGCCGCCGGCAGTGGTGCAGGTGGTCGAGACCACCGACCGTGAAGCCGTGGGCGCGCTGATCAGCATGCCGGAATTCGTCGATGTCATCGTGCCCCGTGGCGGCCGCGGCCTGATCGAACGCATCAGCCGCGATGCCCGTGTACCGGTGATCAAGCACCTGGACGGTATCTGCCACATCTTCGTCGATGCCCACGCCGACCTGGACAAGGCCTGGCGCGTTGCCTTCAATGCCAAGACCTACCGTTACGGTATCTGCGGCGCCATGGAGACGCTGCTGGTGGACCAGTCGGTGGCCGAGCGCTTCCTGCCGGAAATGGCCCGCCGTTTCCAGGACAAGGGCGTCGAACTGCGCGGTTGCGAGCGCACCCGGGCGTTCATCGACGCCAAGCCGGCCAGCGAAGACGACTGGCACACCGAATACCTCGACGCGATCCTGTCGATTCGCGTGGTCGACGGCCTGGAACAGGCCATCGAGCACATCAACCACTATGGCTCGCACCACACCGATTCGATCATCACCGAGCACCAGGGCCAGGCCCGGCGCTTCATGGCCGAGGTCGACTCGGCGTCGGTCATGCTCAACACCCCGACCTGCTTCGCCGACGGCTTTGAATACGGTCTGGGCGCGGAAATCGGTATCTCCACCGACAAGCTGCATGCCCGCGGCCCGGTCGGCCTGGAAGGCCTGACCTGCGAGAAGTACGTGGTGATCGGCGATGGCCAGCTGCGCGGCCAGGAGCCGTGCTGAGTTGAGCAACCCTGTCGCAGTCCGGCGCGTCGGCATTCTCGGCGGCACCTTCGACCCGGTGCATATCGGTCACCTGCGCAGTGCGCTGGAAGTGGCCGAATTCATGTGCCTGGACGAACTGCGCCTGCTGCCCAACGCCCGGCCGCCGCACCGCGACACTCCGCTGGTGGCTGCGCAGGATCGCCTGGCCATGGTGCGCGGCGCCGTGCAGGGCGTCGAGCGCCTGAGCGTGGATGCCCGCGAGCTGGCCCGCGACAAACCGTCGTACACCATCGACACGCTGGAGTCGATCCGCGGCGAACTGAACGCGCACGACCAGTTGTTCCTGGTGCTGGGCTGGGACGCATTCTGCGGCCTGCCCAGCTGGCATCGCTGGGAAGAGCTGCTGCAACACTGTCACATCCTGGTGCTGCAACGCCCGGATGCCGATGTCGAACCCCCTGACGAGCTGCGCAACCTGCTGGCGGCGCGCTCGGAGAGCGATCCCACCGCCATGTCCGGCCCGGCGGGGCACATTTCGTTCGTCTGGCAGACCCCGCTCGCGGTGTCCGCCACGCAGATCCGACAGCTGCTGGCCAGCGGCAAGTCGGTGCGGTTTCTGGTGCCGGACGCAGTACTGGCCTATATCGAGGCGCACGACCTGTATCGTGCGTCCAACTGACGGCGCCCATGGGCGCCTCAATCAATGAGTTGAACGAGTTTTATATGACCAAGCAGAAAATCAACGGCATCAGCGGCGAAGAACTGGTCGAACTGACCAAGGCCGCGCTGGAAGACGTCAAGGCCCAGGACATCCAGGTCATCGACGTGCGTGAAAAGCACAGCCTGACCGACTACATGATCATCGCCACCGGTACTTCCAACCGCCAGATCAACGCGATGCTGGAAAAGGTCCGTGAAGCGGTCAAGGCCAAGGGCGCACAGCCATTGGGCGAAGAAGGCAAGGGCGACAGCGACTGGGTGCTGCTGGACCTGAACGACGTCATCGTGCACATGATGACCGCCGCCGCCCGCCAGTTCTACGACCTGGAACGCCTGTGGCTGGGCGCCGAGCAGAGCCGCGCCAACGACGGCAAGCACCACAGCCCGGAGCACGCTCACGAGTACTCCGACAAGCTCAAGGACCGGGAATAAGGAAGCGTCGTGCGTCTGCGCCTGATCGCGGTCGGCTCGCGCATGCCCAAGTGGGTCGAGGAAGGCTGGCATGAATATGCCAAGCGCCTGCCCCCGGAGCTTGCGCTGGAGCTGGTGGAAATCCCGCTGAACACCCGCGGCAAGAACGCCGATGTCGCCCGCCTGATCCGTCAGGAGGGCGAGGCGATGCTGAGCAAGGTGCAGCCCGGGGAACGCATCGTCACCCTCGAGGTCCATGGCAAGCCCTGGAGTACCGAGCAACTGGCGGGCGAGCTGGACCGTTGGCGCCTGGATGCGCGTACGGTCAACCTGATGGTGGGCGGCCCGGAAGGGCTGGCGCCGGAAGTCTGCGCACGCAGCGAGCAGCGCTGGTCGTTGTCGCCGCTGACATTGCCGCACCCGTTGGTAAGGATACTCATCGGCGAGCAGATCTACCGCGCCTGGACCGTGTTGTCTGGGCATCCCTACCACAAATGAACCTGTAAGCCTGTCCGATGCCGCAGCAGATCCGCCTCAAGGACCACGAGAAAGACGCCCGCCTGGTGCGCAACCGCGTCGTCGTGGGCGCCGTGGCGGTGGTGCTGCTCGTCTGCGTATTGATCGCCCGGCTGTATTACCTGCAGGTCATCCAGTACGACTATCACTCGACGCTGTCGGAGAACAACCGGGTGCATGTGCAGCCGATCCCGCCGACACGCGGGCTGATCTTCGACCGCAACGGCGTGGTGGTGGCCGACAACCGCCCCAGCTTCAGCCTGGTGATGACCCGCGAACGCGCTGGCAACCCGGGCAAATGGCAGGATGTGCTGGACGTGATCGTCGAGGTGCTCGAGCTCACCCCTGACGACCGTGCCCTGTTCGAAAAGCGCATGAAGCAGGGGCGCAGGCCGTTCGAGCCGGTGCCGATCCTGTTCGAGCTCAACGAACAGCAGATCGCCCGCATCGCGGTCAATCAGTTCCGTTTGCCTGGTGTGGAGGTGGCGGCGCAGCTGGTTCGCCACTATCCTCAGGGCGCGCATTTCGCCCATTCGGTGGGCTATGTCGGGCGGATCAACGAGAAGGAACTGAAGACTCTCGACCCGGTGAACTACAGCGGCACCCACCATATCGGCAAGACCGGCATCGAGCGCTTCTACGAAGACGAACTGCATGGCCAGGTGGGCTACGAGGAAGTCGAGACCAACGCTCGCGGGCGGGTTCTGCGGGTGCTCAAACGCACCGATCCGAAGCCGGGCAAGGATATTGTCCTGAGCCTCGACATCAAGCTGCAGGAAGCCGCCGAGCAGGCGTTGGGCGGGCGCCGTGGCGCCATCGTCGCCCTCGACCCGCGCACCGGCGAGGTACTGGCGATGGTCAGCCAGCCGAGTTTCGACCCCAACCTGTTCGTTACCGGCATCGGTTTCAAGGCCTACGCCGAACTGCGCGACTCGATCGACCGGCCGCTGTTCAACCGCGTGCTGCGCGGCCTCTACCCGCCGGGCTCGACCATCAAGCCGGCGGTGGCGATCGCCGGGCTCGACAGTGGCGTGGTGACGGCGGGCAGCCGGGTGTTCGACCCGGGTTACTATCAACTGCCCAACTACGATCACAAATACCGCAACTGGAACCGTACCGGCGATGGTTGGGTTGATCTGGATGTGGCGATCATGCGGTCAAACGACACGTATTTCTACGATCTTGCGCACAAGATGGGTATCGATCGGCTGTCCAGCTACATGAACAAGTTCGGTATCGGGCAGAAGGTCGCCCTGGACATGTTCGAGGAGTCGCCCGGCTTGATGCCTTCCCGTGAGTGGAAGCGCGCGACTCGCCGCCAGGCCTGGTTCCCCGGCGAAACGCTGATTCTCGGCATCGGCCAAGGCTATATGCAGACCACGCCGCTGCAGTTGGCCCAGGCCACCGCGTTGATTGCCAACAAAGGGGTATGGAACCGTCCGCACCTGGCCAAGACCATTGAAGGCCAGCCGCCGGTGGACGAAAACCCAATGGAAAACATCGTACTGCGCGACAAGTCCGACTGGGCCCGGGTCACCCATGGCATGGAGCAGGTGATGCACGGCGCCCGCGGCACCGCCCGCAAGGCCGCAATCGGCTCGCAGTACCGCATCGCTGGCAAGAGCGGTACCGCCCAGGTAGTGGCGATCAAGCAAGGCGAGAAGTACGACCGCAACAAACTCCAGGAACGCCACCGCGACCACGCCCTGTTTGTCGCCTTCGCCCCGGCTGACGCCCCCAGGATCGTGGTCTCGGTGATGGTCGAGAACGGCGAGTCCGGATCCGGCGTCGCTGCCCCCGTGGTACGTCAGGTCATGGATGCCTGGCTGCTTGACGAGAATGGCCGGCTCAAGCCCGAGTTCGCCCCCGCCACAGTCGCCCAGGAATCGGCCCCGTGAAGAACAACTTCGACCGCATGCTCTCCAGCGAGGACGTGATGCGCAGGCGCGCCAGCTTCCTGCAGCGCATCCATATCGATGGTCCCTTGCTGCTTATCCTGCTGACGCTCGCCGCCGGCAGCCTGTTCGTGCTGTATTCGGCCAGCGGCAAGAACTGGGACCTGCTGATGAAGCAGGCCAGCTCATTCGGCATCGGCCTGGTGTCGATGTTCATCATCGCCCAACTCGAGCCGCGCTTCATGGCGCGTTGGGTGCCGCTGGCGTACCTGGCCGGGGTATTCCTGTTGATCGTGGTTGACGTCATGGGCCACAACGCCATGGGCGCCACGCGGTGGATCAACATTCCCGGGGTGATCCGCTTCCAGCCCTCGGAATTCATGAAGATCATCATGCCGGCGACCATCGCCTGGTACCTGTCCAAGCGCACCTTGCCGCCGCACCTCAAGCATGTGGCGATCAGCCTGATCCTGATCGGCGTGCCATTCATCCTCATCGTGCGTCAGCCCGACCTGGGCACGGCGCTGCTGATCCTCGCCTCCGGCGCCTTCGTCCTGTTCATGGGCGGGCTGCGCTGGCGCTGGATCGTCAGCGTGATCGCGGCGGCGGTGCCGGTGGCGGTGGCAATGTGGTTCTTCGTCATGCATGACTACCAGAAACAGCGCGTGCTGACCTTCCTCGATCCGGAAAGCGACCCGCTGGGCACCGGCTGGAACATCATCCAGTCGAAGGCGGCCATCGGTTCGGGCGGCGTGTTCGGCAAGGGCTGGCTGCTGGGCACCCAGTCGCACCTGGACTTCCTGCCCGAGAGCCACACCGACTTTATCATCGCCGTGCTCGGCGAGGAGTTCGGCCTGGTTGGCATCTGCCTGCTGCTGCTGATCTACATCCTGTTGATCGGCCGCGGGCTGATGATCACCGCCCAGGCCCAAACCCTGTTCGGCAAGCTGCTCGCGGGCAGCCTGACCATGACCTTCTTTGTTTATGTGTTCGTCAATATCGGTATGGTCAGCGGCCTTCTGCCCGTGGTGGGCGTGCCGCTGCCCTTTATCAGCTATGGCGGAACTTCGTTGGTGACGCTGCTGTCAGCGTTTGGCGTTCTGATGTCGATCCATACGCACCGCAAATGGATCGCACAGGTTTGAAAAAGGTGAAGAATTTCATGCAAGCAGTGCGTGGCTGGGCTGCCCGCCTGGCGCCGTGGTTCGGCGCGTTGGGTCTGCTCGGCGCAGTCCAGCAGGCCAATGCCGGTGACTATGATGGTTCGCCACAAGTGGCCGAGTTCGTTGGCGAGATGACTCGCGACTACGGCTTTGCCGGCGAGCAACTGATGGATGTGTTCCGTGAGGTGCAGCGCAAGCAGGCGATCCTCGACGCGATCTCGCGGCCGGCCGAACGGGTCAAGCCGTGGAAGGAATACCGCCCGATGTTCATCACCGATGCGCGCATCGCCCGTGGCGTGGACTTCTGGCGCCAGCACGAGGCCGTGCTGGCCCGCGCCGAGCAGGAATACGGCGTGCCGGCGCAGGTGATTGTCTCGATCATCGGGGTGGAAACCTTCTTCGGCCGCAATACCGGCAACTATCGCGTCATCGACGCGCTGTCCACGCTGGGCTTCGATTACCCGCCACGCGCCGAATTCTTCCGCAAGGAGCTGCGCGAATTCCTTCTGCTGGCCCGCGAAGAGCAACTTGACCCGCTCACGCTCAAGGGCTCCTACGCCGGCGCCATGGGCCTGCCGCAGTTCATGCCGAGCAGCTTCCGAGCCTATGCCGTGGACTTCGACGGCGACGGGCACATCAATATCTGGAACAACCCGGACGATGCCATCGGCAGTGTCGCCAGCTACTTCAAGCGCCACGGCTGGGTGGCCGGGGAGCCTGTGGTCAGCCGTGCCACCGTGCGTGGCGAGCGCGCCGACGAAGGCCTGACCAGCGGCATCGAGCCGGTGAAGACGGTCGCGCAGTTGCGGGCGCTGGGCTGGTCGAGTCATGATGCGCTGCGCGATGATCTGCCGGTCACCGCCTTCCGCCTGGAAGGTGAATACGGCCCTGAGTATTGGATGGGCCTGAAGAATTTCTACGCGATCACTCGCTACAACCGCAGCGTGATGTATGCCATGGCGGTGCATCAGCTTTCGGAACAGCTGGTTCTGGCACGGGGCGTCAAGTAAATGCGCGAAATCTTCACTGTAAATACCGCAAAACTGCTGACCTGCGTCGCCGTCGGCCTGGTGCTGGCCAGTTGCTCGTCGAGCCGGCCCTCCACCCCGCAGAGCGGCAACACCGTGCGTGCGCAACCGGGCCTGGACATCAACCGTGCCCACAAGGATGGCGCGCCCTGGTGGGACGTGGACGTCAACAAGATCCCCGACGCCACGCCGACCGTGCACACCGGCAACTACAAGGCCAACCCGTATACGGTGCTGGGCAAGACCTACTACCCGATGCAGGACTCGCGCAACTACCGCGCCGAGGGTACCGCGTCGTGGTATGGCACCAAGTTCCATGGCCAGAACACTGCCAACGGCGAGCTCTATGACCTCTACGGCATGAGCGCGGCGCACAAGACCCTGCCGCTGCCGGCCTACGTGCGGGTGACCAACCTGGCCAACGGGCGTAGTGTGATTCTGCGAGTCAACGACCGTGGTCCGTTCTACTCCGACCGGATCATCGATCTGTCCTACGCGGCGGCGAAGAAGCTTGGCTATGCCGAGATCGGCACCGCCCACGTGCGCGTCGAGGGCATCGACCCGCAACAATGGTGGGCCCAGCGTGGCCAGCAGCCGCCGATGGTGCTCAAGGAGCCGCAGGTCGCTCAGGCCCAGCCGATTCCCGCCAGCACCGGGCGTGTCGAGCAGTGGACCCCGCCGCCGCAGCAACACGCGGCGCCCGTGGTGCCGGTGCAGGTGGGCGGAAACAATGTGCCGAATGCCAGCGGCGGCAGCATCTTGCAAGTGGGCGCGTTCGCCAACCCGGACGCCGCTGAATTGCTCCGCTCGAAGCTGAGCACCATGGTCAGCGCACCAGTATTCATCAGCTCCGTGGTGCGTAACCAGCAGACCCTGCATCGAGTGCGCCTGGGGCCGATCAACAGCCAGGGCGAGATCCAGCAGGCACAGGACAGCATTCGCCTGGCCAATCTAGGCCAGGCGAAAGTCGTGACTGACTGAGCGGCATCGCGCAGCGAACCCGCGCCCATGCCAGGTGGTCCGAACGGCGTGGGAGCGGGTATGCCCCGCAATGAATCAGCACACCGACCTGTCGGTTTGTTCATGAATTGCCGGTCGTAGGTATGTACAATGCCGCTTTTGCCCGCAGCGGCATTACGCCGCACTTTCTGGGCCAGGCCACAGGCCATAAAACTAGACTGACGGGGCGCTGGGCAAATGAACTTGCCCACGGAACATCAGACCATTAGCGATTTACGAGAGACGGATGAACATCACCAACCTTGCCAAACGACTTTGCCTGCCTGTTCTGCTGATGATCACGCCTGCTGCCTTCGCAGCGGAGCAGATGATGCCGGCACCACCGCAACTGGCCGCCAAGTCCTACGTACTCATGGACGCGTCCAGCGGCAACGTGCTGGTCGAGAACAACGGTGACGAGCGCCTGCCGCCAGCCAGCCTGACCAAGCTGATGACCGCCTACATCGCCACCCTGGACATTCGTCGTGGCCAGATTGGCGAGAACGACCCGGTGACCGTCAGTGAGAACGCCTGGCGCACCGGCGGTTCGCGCATGTTCATCAAGGTTGGCAGCCAGGTGACCGTCAGCGACCTGCTGCACGGCATCATCATCCAGTCCGGCAATGACGCATCGGTCGCCCTGTCCGAGCACATCGCCGGCAGCGAAGATGCCTTCGCCGACATGATGAACAAGACCGCCACCGACCTGGGCATGGCCAACAGCCACTTCATGAACCCCACCGGCCTGCCGAACCCGGAGCACTACTCCTCGGCCCACGACATGGCCCTGCTGGCGCGCGCGATCATCAACGAAGATCCGGCGCACTACGCCATCTATTCGCAGAAAGAGTTCTTCTGGAACAACATCAAGCAGCCTAACCGCAACCTGCTGCTGTGGCGCGACAAGACCGTCGACGGCCTGAAGACCGGCCACACCGACGAAGCCGGCTACTGCATGGTCGCCTCGGCTGTGCGTGACGGCCAGCGCCTGATCGCCGTGGTATTTGGCACCAACAGCGAGCAGTCCCGCGCCGCCGAGACCCAGAAGCTGCTGACCTACGGTTTCCGCTTCTTTGAAACCCAGACCTTCTACCAGAAGGGTACCGAGCTGACTCAAGCCCAGGTTTGGAAAGGCGCGACCAACCAGGTCAAGGCCGGCCTGGCCAACGACCTGACCATGACCATGCCTAAAGGCCAATTGAAACGCCTCCAGGCGTCGATGACCATGAACCCGCAACTGACCGCTCCGATTGCCAAAGGTGACGTCATCGGCAAAGTGGAAGTCAAACTGGATGAGAAAGTGGTTCACAGTGCCGACCTCATCGCCCTGGACGGCGTCGAGGAAGCAGGTTTCTTCGGCCGCATGTGGGACAGCATCCGCCTGTTCTTCTACGGTTTGTTCAACTGATACGTGACTTGCACGCCCCCGTGAACCAGGCGGGGGCGCTGCTGCCACGGCTTACGAGGCCGTTTCCGCCATGAGCGAAGAAGACGTCAAGTCGCACAAGATCGAATTCCCCTGCGAGGATTACCCGATCAAGGTGATCGGTGACACCGTTGTCGGTTTCAAGGACACGGTAATCGAAATTCTCAGCAAGTACGCCAAGGTCGACCTCTCGACGCTGGCCGAACGCCAGAGCAAGGAAGGCAAGTACACCACGGTGCAACTGCATATCGTTGCCACCGGTGAGGACCAGTTGCACGACATCAACAGCGCCTTGCGCGCTACCGGCATCGTGAAAATGGTGCTGTGATGCCCGCTTGCCTCGGTTTTCGCGATCTTGGCCTGCAGCCCTATGAACCGGTGCTGGAGGCCATGCGTCGCTTTACCGAGCAGCGCGGCCCGGACAGCCTGGACGAAGTCTGGCTGGTCGAGCATCCTCCGGTGTTCACCCAGGGCCAGGCCGGCAAGGCCGAACACCTACTGGTGCCCGGCGAGATACCGGTGGTGCAGACCGACCGCGGCGGACAGGTCACCTACCATGGCCCCGGCCAGCTGGTGGCCTACCTGCTGCTGGATGTGCGCCGCCTGAGTATCGGCGTACGCGAGCTGGTCAGTCGCATCGAGCAGACCCTCATAGACCTGCTCGCCAGCTATGGCGTGCAAGCGGTGGCCAAACCCGACGCTCCGGGCGTCTATGTCGATGGCGCGAAGATCGCGTCCCTTGGCCTTCGAATCCGCAATGGCCGTTCGTTCCACGGCCTTGCCCTGAACGTGGACATGGACCTTGCGCCATTCCGCCGAATCAACCCCTGTGGGTATGCGGGGCTGGCCATGACCCAGCTGCGCGACCTGGCAGGTCCGATCGAACTCACTGAGGTCAGGACAAGGCTGCGCGGACAGCTGGTCAAGCACCTCGACTATGCTGAGCAGACGACCCTGACGGGCGGAATCGACTGATTATGACAACTGTGCAAGAAACCGTGCCGAACCTG
This sequence comes from Pseudomonas soli, assembly GCF_900110655.1. Classification (GTDB taxonomy): domain Bacteria; phylum Pseudomonadota; class Gammaproteobacteria; order Pseudomonadales; family Pseudomonadaceae; genus Aquipseudomonas; species Aquipseudomonas soli. The sequence continues at coordinate 43,277 of NZ_FOEQ01000013.1, read as the reverse complement.
ATCTCGACGCAAGACGTCACCCCGCGCCCTGCTCCCAAGAAAGTGGAAGCCGGCGTGAAGCTGCGTGGCGCCGACAAGGTGGCACGTATCCCGGTGAAGATCATCCCCACCGAAGAGCTGCCGAAAAAGCCCGACTGGATCCGCGTGCGCATTCCGGTTTCCCCGGAAGTCGACCGCATCAAGCAACTGCTGCGCAAGCACAAGCTGCACAGCGTATGCGAAGAAGCTTCCTGCCCGAACCTGGGTGAGTGCTTCTCTGGCGGTACCGCCACCTTCATGATCATGGGCGACATCTGCACCCGCCGCTGCCCGTTCTGCGACGTCGGTCACGGCCGGCCGAAGCCGCTGGATGTCGACGAGCCGAAGAACCTTGCCGTGGCCATCGCCGACCTGCGCCTGAAGTACGTGGTGATCACCTCGGTGGACCGCGACGACCTGCGTGATGGCGGTGCCCAGCACTTCGCCGACTGCATCCGCGAGATCCGCGCGCTGTCGCCGGGCGTGCAGCTTGAGACCCTGGTGCCGGACTATCGCGGCCGTATGGACGTGGCGCTGGAAATTACCGCACAGACCCCGCCGGACGTATTCAACCACAACCTCGAGACAGTGCCGCGCCTGTACAAGGCGGCACGCCCGGGCTCGGACTACGACTGGTCGCTGGACCTGCTGCAGAAGTTCAAGCAAATGGTCCCGCACGTACCGACCAAGTCCGGCCTGATGCTGGGGCTGGGCGAGACCGACGAGGAGGTCATCGAGGTGATGCACCGCATGCGCGAGCACGATATCGACATGCTCACCCTCGGCCAGTACCTGCAGCCGTCGCGCAACCACTTGCCAGTACAGCGCTTCGTGCACCCGGACACCTTCGCCTGGTTCGCCGAGGAAGGTTACAAGATGGGCTTCAAGAACGTCGCCTCCGGTCCTCTGGTACGCTCGTCGTACCACGCCGACCAGCAGGCTCACGAAGCCAAGATCAAGCTCTGAGTCGGGCTTGAGCGGGATATGCCGATGCGCGCCGGAAGGCGGCATCGGCATTTTTTTGAGCTGCATGTTTCAAGCGACGAGCTGCAAGGAGTGGCGCGATGAATTGCCTGGAGACCGCTGACCCCCTGTTGCCCAAGGCACTGCCTGGCAACGCCCGTTTCGCCATCATCGCCCCGGCTGGCCCGGCGCGGCTCGATACCGACAAGGCTCGCCAATGGTTCGAGAAGCGTGGGCACCAGTGCCGGATCTACCCCGGGGTGCTGCAGGCGGACGGCTACCTGGCGGGCAGCGATGAGCAGCGCCTGCGAGACCTGCATGACGCGTTCCGTGACCCGGACATCGACGCGATCCTGTGCATGCGCGGGGGCTACGGCAGCATGCGCCTGCTGGACCGTATCGACTTCGACCTGATCCGCCGTCACCCCAAGCCACTGGTGGGCTACAGCGATATCACCGCCTTGCATACGGCGATCAACCGGCATGCGGGGTTGGTGACCTTCCATGGGGCGATGCTCAATGCCGACTTGCTGGGAGCGAAGCTGGAGCCGACCGTACGCTCATTGTTCGACCAGCTTGGCGGGCAGGTAGTGGCGGGGGACGAGATTGCCCATCCGGCGGCTTTTGCGCTGACCGGAATCATTCCCGGAGTGGCCAGTGGCAGGTTGGTTGGCGGCAACCTGTCGGTGCTTGGGGCAACATTGGCGACCTTGGGCGAAGTCGACACTCAGGGCAGCATCCTGTTCATCGAGGACGTCAACGAGCCGCTCTATCGTGTCGACCGCCTGCTGACCCAATTGCGCCTGGCCGGCAAGCTCGCGGGCGTGCGTGGTGTACTGGTGGGGGATTTTGCCGGGATCACGGTCGCGGCCATGACGCCCTTGCTGCTGGATATCTTCGGCCCGCTCGGGGTGCCGGTGCTGGCGGGGTGGCGTAGCGGGCATTGTGACCCGAATGTGTGCCTGCCGTTGGGGGCGAGGGTCAGGCTTGAAGCGGGAGAAAAGCGGCTGGTGCTCGAACAGGCCTTGTTCAAAGCCTGAAACAGTTGGGGCCGCTTTGCGGCCCCGATACGTTCTAGCGACGCAGGCTGTCGAGCAGCTTGTGCGTCGGATAACCATCCGCCGGCCAGCCCTGCGCCTGCTGCGCATTGCGAATGGCCTTGCGGGTATTGGCACCGATGATCCCGTCGGGATTGCCTGCCTCATGGCCACTGGCGTTGAGCAAGGTCTGCAGCTCGATACGTTCGCTGCGGCTTAGCGGCAGGTCTTCTTTCGGCCAGCTGCCGGCAATGAACCCCCAACCGTAGAAGCGATCCCCCAGCAGGCTCACCGCCAGCGCGTAGGAGGACGAGTTGTTGTACTTGAGGATCGCGCGGAAGTTGTCCAGCACCAGGAACGCCGGCCCACGGGCACCAGCGGGAAGCAGCAGGGCAGCGGACAGCTGGTTGCTGCCAGCGGGCAATGCGGTGCCGGCGGGCAGTTTCACGCCCAGCTGCAACCATTCGCTGACGCTCTTGCGCTGGCTGCCATCGGCCAGCCACCAGTCGAAACCGGCAGGTACCTGTACCTCGAAGCCCCAAGGTTGGCCACGCTTCCAGCCGGAGGCCTGCAGGTAGTGCGCGGTGGATGCCAGGGCGTCAGCGGTGCTGTTCCAGATGTCACGGCGACCATCACCGTCGAAATCCACCGCGTGAGTGAGGTAGGTGGTCGGGATGAACTGGGTCTGGCCCATGGCGCCGGCCCAGGAACCGCGCATCGCGTCAGGCTGGATGTCGCCGTTTTGCAGGATCTGCAGGGCGGCGATCAGCTGGTCCTGGGCGAACTGTGGGCGGCGGCCTTCATAGGCCAGGGTGGCCAGCGAACGGATCACCGACTTGCTGCCCTGAAACTGGCCGAAGTTGCTCTCCATGCCCCACACCGAAACCAGCACCTGGCGGTCGACGCCGTAGCGTTGCTCGATGCGGGTCAACAGCTCGGCATTCTGTTCGAGCAGTTTCTTGCCGTTGCGTACGCGCAGCGGCGACAGGGCACCGTCCAGGTATTCCCAGACCGGGCGGCTGAACTCCGGTTGGCTGCGGTCGGCCTTGATCACGTCCATGTCCGGAGTGACGCCGAGGAAGGCGCGGTCGAACAGGCTGACGCTGATCCCGGCTTGCAGGGCTTGCTCGCGGAAACCGGCCTGCCATTGGGCGAAGGTCTGCAGGGGCTGGATTTCGCTGCTGCTATCGGGCGTGGCGCCGGGTAGCGTAACGACGGGTGCAGGCTGGGCGGGTGCCAGCGGCAGGGCATCGGCGGCGGTGGGTTTCTCGGCGCAGGCGACGAGCAGGATGAAGCTTGTGGCCGCGATCAGCTGGCGGGGTTGCCAGCGGAGAGTGAGACGAGAGGGCATGCACAGATCCAGAATTGCAGGTCAGGTGCCGACCATACCATGCCTGCGCATTTCATGCCTTTTCAGGCGGCCATAAAGCAGGAAGCCTCCCAATCTCTCGATTGGAAGGCTTCGCGGCGGTAGCTGCCTTTGCCTTTTCCTGCCTGTTCCTGGCGGCAGCGGAACAGTGGTTGGGCGATGATCGACTTGGCCTTGTTGGGGCCGTGCTTCTTCGGCTTCTTGCTCATGGTGGATCCCCGATCTGTGTGGATTGCGGGCGCACTCTAGGCCTGTAGCGCTATGTGAGCCAATTGATTGTGTTTATGGCGTCAGGGCTCATCGCGGGCGTGACCCACGATGAGCCTTACTCGGCGGGCAGCGCCAGGCGCTGCCCGGCCATGAGCAGCGACAAGCGCGCCAGACTGGTCCATGGCGAGCCCTCGGCCTGGCCCTTGATCTGTGCATCGATACGCTGGGCATCCTGCAGGAGCATGGCCCAGCGCTGCGCAGAGAGGCGCTGCAAGGCTTTGCTCACCAGCGGACGGCGCTTGTCCCACACCGGCGGTCGGGCCTGGCTGAACGCCTTGTCCAGTGGCACGCCCTGGCTGAACTGCTGCGCGAGGCCGGCCAGCAGGCGCAGTTCGCGGGCAAGGGCCCAGAGAATGACCGGCGGCTCGACACCTTCGCCGCGTAGCCCCTCGAGCATGCGCAGGGCATGGGCCGCTTCGCCATTGAGAATGGCATCGACCAACCCGAACACATCGAAGCGGGCGCTGTCGGCAACAGCGGCCTGGACGGTCTCGACGGTGATCTGGTTGCCCTCGGCGAGCAACTTGAGCTTCTCGATCTCCTGGGCGGCGGCCAGCAGGTTGCCCTCGACCCGAGCGGCGATCAGGTCGATGGCGTCACGCTGGGCCGACAGCCCGGCCTGGGACAGGCGCTGGTTGATCCACTGCGGCAATTGCTGGGCGTCCACTGGCCAGATCTGGATGAACTGGCAGTGCGCGCCTTCGATCAAGGCCTTGCCCCACTTGGTTTTCTGCGCGCTGCCATCGAGCTTGGGCAGGCTGATCAGCAGTAGCGTGTCCTCGGCCGGGTTGGCGCAGTATTCCATCAGCGCGGCAGCGCCTTTGTCGCCGGGCTTGCCCGAGGGCAGGCGCAGCTCCAGCAGCCGGCGCTGGGCGAACAACGACAGGCTTGCCCCGGCCAGCAGCAGATTGCCCCAGTCGAAGTTGGCATCGGCGCTGAACACCTGGCGTTCGTCGTAGCCCTGCTGGCGCGCGGCGCTGCGGATGGCGTCGGCGGCCTCCTGGCACAGCAGCGGGTCGTCACCGCTGACGATGTAGACGGGCGCCAGCTGGCCTTGCAGGTGCTTGTTGAGTTGAGCGGGGGAGAGCTTCATGGCGAAGGGCGGGGCACCTCAGGTGCCCCGTTCAGGCTCAGGGAGCCGGGACTTCCAGCGGCGACTGCTGGGGCGTCTCGTCCTGGATACGCTGTGCCTCCTGGAGGGCGCGGGCTTCAGCCTTGGCGCGTTCGTCGGCCTTGTGCTGAAGGTCTTGCAGGCGCACCGGAGTCAGTTGCTGAAGGCGGACCATCATGCCTTGGACCAGGTCACGGCGCATTTCCTGACGGACCTGGACGGCTTCCTGGCCCGAGCCGTTGATGTTGTTGCCATCGTAGACGTAGTACTTCTGTACCTGCAGCTTGTCTTCCAGCAGTACCGTGTCGTTCTGGCCCTCGACTGTGTAATTCAGCACAGTGGTCAGCTCGTACTCGGCTGAGCGGCTGCCACCTGTATAGGTCGCGGCGCGCTGGCTCTCCTGCTCATTGGTGAGCACGAGCTTGTAGGGGGCGCCGTTGTACACTTTGACACCACTGTTCTGCAGCGTACGGCGCAGTTGGGTAATGGTCTCGCCATAGGCGTTGCGGGCGCTGAGGTCCAGCTCCTTGATGGTCAGTTCGGTAGTGCCGGTTCCGCGCAGCTGGAAACCGCAGGCGCTGAGCAGCACAGCCAGGCCCATTACCAGCAGATTGCGTTTGATCATGTGTGTTGCTCCCTCGTGGACCGATTACGCCCGCCGGCAGGATATGCAGGCGGGCGTTGCCATCAGTTGGCGACGATGTTGACCAGTTTGCCCGGAACGACGATGACCTTGCGGATGGTCAGGCCGTCGGTGAAGCGCAGGACATTCTCGTTGTTGCGAGCGGCGGCTTCGACTTCCTCGCGACTGGCAGCGGCCGGCATCTCTACCTGGCCACGCAGCTTGCCGTTGACCTGAACCACCAGCGTCACGGTGTCCTGCACCAGTGCGTTCTCGTCGACCGTCGGCCAGGCCGCGTCGATCGCCGCCTGGTCGTGGCCCAGTGCTTTCCACAGCTCATGGGAGATGTGCGGGGTGATCGGTGCCAGCAGCAGGGTCACGGCCTCGAGGCCCTCCTGCAGCAGGGCGCGGTCCTGGGCGGTGGCCTGTGGCGCCTTCTCCAGCACGTTCATCACGGTCATCACCTGGGCGATGGCGGTGTTGAACTTGTGGTACTGGCCCACGTCGGTGCTGGCCTGCTTGATCGCAGCATGGATGGCGCGACGGATGACCTTCTGCTCGTCGCTCAGGGCGGCGATGTCCAGCGTGCCCGGCAGGCCCTGGGCCACGTGGGCCTGGGCCAGGCGCCAAACGCGGCGCAGGAAACGGCTGGCGCCTTCGACGCCGGAGTCGGACCACTCCAGGCTCATGTCGGGTGGCGAGGCAAACATCATGAACAGGCGGCAGGTATCGGCGCCGTACTGCTCGATCATCGACTGTGGGTCGACGCCGTTGTTCTTCGACTTGGACATCTTTTCGGTGCCGCCGATTTCCACCGGCAGGCCGTCGGTCTTCAAGCGAGCGCCGATAATCTTGGCCTTGGCATCACGCTCGATCTCGACGTCGGCCGGGTTGAACCAGTCCTTGCCGCCGTTGCTGGCTACGCGGTAATAGGTTTCGGCGACGACCATGCCCTGGGTCAGCAGGTTCTTGAACGGCTCGTTGGAGGTGACCAGGCCTTCGTCGCGCATCAGCTTGTGGAAGAAGCGCGCATACAGCAGGTGCAGGATGGCGTGCTCGATGCCGCCGATGTATTGGTCAACCGGCAGCCAGTGGTTGGCGGCTTTCGGATCGACCAGGCCCTTGTCGTAGTTCGGCGAAGCGTAGCGGGCGAAGTACCAGGACGACTCGACGAAGGTGTCCATGGTGTCGGTTTCGCGCTTGGCCGCGGTGCCGCATTTCGGGCAGGTGCACTCGTAGAACTCGGGCATGCGTGCCAGGGGCGAACCGGCACCGTCCGGAACCACGTTTTCCGGCAGGGTGACCGGCAGCTGGTCTTCCGGCACCGGCACGTCGCCGCAGGATGGGCAGTGGATGATCGGGATCGGGCAGCCCCAGTAGCGCTGACGGCTGATGCCCCAGTCGCGCAGGCGGAACTGGGTGCGCGACTTGCCGAGGTCCTTGCGGATCAGCGCGGCCTCGATGGCGTCGAAGGCACCCTGGAAATCCAGGCCGTCGAATTCGCCGGAGTTGATCAGCTGGCCATGCTCGCCGTAGGCGGCCAGCCACTCGCTGCCGACTTCGTCGCCGACGCTGGTGCGTACCACCGCCTTGACCGGCAGGTTGTACTTGTGGGCGAATTCGAAGTCGCGCTCGTCGTGCGCCGGCACGGCCATGACCGCGCCATCGCCGTAGTGCATCAGCACGTAGTTGGCGACCCATACCGGCAGCTTCTCGCCGGTCAGCGGGTGCTCGACGAACAGGGAAGTGGCCATGCCCTTCTTCTCCTGCGTGGCCATGTCGGCCTCGGCGACGCTGCCGCTCTTGCACTCGTCGATGAACGCCTGCAGCGCCGGATTGCCCTGGGCGGCCTGGGTGGCCAGCGGGTGTTCGGCGGCGACGGCCACGTAGGTCGCGCCCATCAGGGTGTCCGGACGGGTGGTGAAGACTTTCAGGGTGCCCTCATGACCGATGCTCGCCTGGTCATAGGGGAACTGCACCTCCATGCCGCGGGACTTGCCGATCCAGTTGCGCTGCATGGTCTTGACCTGCTCGGGCCAGCCCGGCAGCTCGTCGAGGCTTTCCAGCAGCTCGTCGGCATAGTCGGTGATGCGGAAGTAGTACATCGGGATTTCGCGCTTTTCGATCAGCGCGCCCGAGCGCCAGCCGCGGCCGTCGATGACTTGCTCATTGGCCAGTACGGTCTGGTCCGCCGGGTCCCAGTTCACGGTGCCGTTCTTGCGGTAGATGATGCCTTTTTCGAACAGGCGGGTGAACAGCCACTGCTCCCAACGGTAGTAGTCCGGTTTGCAGGTGGTGACTTCACGCGACCAGTCGATGGCCAGACCCAGGCTCTTGAGCTGGGTCTTCATGTAGTCGATGTTCTCGTAGGTCCACTTGGCCGGGGCGACGTTGTTTTTCATCGCGGCGTTTTCCGCCGGCATGCCGAAGGCGTCCCAGCCCATCGGTTGCAGGACGTTCTTGCCCAGCATGCGCTGGTAGCGGGCGATCACGTCACCGATGGTGTAGTTGCGCACGTGGCCCATGTGTAGCTTGCCGCTCGGGTACGGGAACATCGATAGGCAATAGTAGGTGTCTTTGCCTGGCTGTTCGGTGACAGCGAACGATTGTTGCTCGTCCCAGGCATTCTGGGCGGCGGCTTCTACATCACGGGGCGTGTATTGTTCGTGCATGGCTACTTTGTATTGAGAGATAAGAGACATGTTCCAGGCAGCTCGGGCTTGCTGCGTCCGGCACTCCGGGATCTGCAAGAGTGAACGCCGTAGCATACATGAGCGCCGCGCATCGTGGGAAACCCTGATTGCATCGCCCGCCGCGCGGGCCGTTGGTCGCGGCGCCCGGCCGCTTTTACGAGTGACGCTAAGCTCATTTGTGGGGGGAGATATTCTTACCTTCAATGAGGTGAACGGATGGGAGAGTCGCAACTAACCGCAAGCAAACCGGAGCTATACGAACGCCTGATCGACCGGCTGGGCCTGGCATTGGAAGTGGCCAGGACCTCGGTGCGATTGCGCGACGAGATGCCTGCCGAACTGGAGTTGCGTGGCCTGAGCCATGCCGAGTTCGAAGTCATCAAGGCCTACCTGGAATCCCTCCCGGACGGCCGCTTTGCCAGTGCCGGTGCCTACCCGCAACCGGAGCCGTCCTCGGCCAGGATCGTCTGGCTCAAGGACCGCAGGCGCCCCGGCGCCCCAGCCAGCTCCAGGACATTGCCGTCCCGATAGCCGTTCAGGGTTGCAGGCGCGGCGACGCGCCGGTTTTCGCAATGCACGCATCGATCGGCGCCGGTTGCCCTTGAGGCCCGGCGCCGATCCTCTTAGGCTGCACGCCTTCCATGGAGGTGTGTGATGCCGCTGCGCTTTTTCATCAAACAATGGTTGATGCCGCCCGGCGTCCTGTTCCTGTTGCTGCTTGCCGCTTGGTGGTGGCGCCGTCGCCGTCCACGCCTGGCCGCGGCCTGTTTCACCCTGGGGTTGGGTGGCTTGTGGCTGATGAGCTTGCCACTGACGGTCGAGCAAGTTGCCCGAACCCTTGAAACAGAGCCTGCGTTGGCGCTCGAGGGGTGGGCAGGCCTGGCCTCCAGGGCCGACGCCATCGTGGTCCTGGGTGCCGGGCGGGAGCGCGGCGATCCGGCCTGGGGTGGTCTTGATCAGCCAACCTACGTCGCCCTCGAGCGCATGCGCTACGCCGCGCAACTGGCCAAGGCCTCAGGGCTGCCGGTGCTGACCAGCGGTGGCTTGCACTATGGCACGCCGCCCAGTGAGGCCCAGCTGATGGCTGACCGCCTGGAGGCGGATTTTGCGGTAAAGGTTTCCTGGAAGGAGGAAGCCAGCCGCACCACCTGGGAAAACGCCGAGTTCAGCGCCAAGGTGTTGCAGCCGCTGGGTATCAAGCGGGTAGTGGTGGTGACACAGGCCTGGCACATGCAGCGCTCGCGCTGGAGTTTCGAGCGGGCCGGGTTCGAAGTGGTACCGGCACCGGTGGGGTTCCTGGGGAGGGATCATGCGCGGCCGTTCGCGGGATTGCTGCCGGAAACCCGGGCAATGTGGCAGAGCGGGCAGTTGCTCAACGAGGCGGCGGGCTTGGTGGGGTATCGCCTGTTCTACTAAGGACTGGGGCTGCGTAGCAGCCCCAGGGGTGCCTCAGACGGTTCGCGCGATGCGTCCGGCCAGCAAGGCCCAGCCCAGTAGCAGCACGCAGACGATCGCCAGCGGCCACGAGCGCCATTGCAGGTACGGCGTCAGTTGCTGCATCGGTACCACCTCGCCATACAGGACCGCCCGCTGGAACTGCGGGACCTGCGCGGTGATCCTGCCGAACGGGTCGATCAGCGCGGTCACACCGTTGTTGGTGGCGCGGATCATCCAGCGGCCGGCCTCCAGCGCGCGCATCTGGGCCATCTGCAGGTGCTGCAGCGGGCCGATCGAGGTGCCGAACCAAGTGTCGTTGCTGATGGTCAGCAGCAGGTCGCTGCGTGCGGCCAGGCTCGCAGCGAACTCGGGATAGACCACTTCGTAGCAGATGTACGGGGCGACCTGGTACCCCTTGGCCTGCAGCAGTGGCTGGTCCGCGGGGCCACGGGCGAAATCCGACATCGGCAAGTTGAAGAACTCGATCAGGCCGCGCAGCATGTCCTGCAAGGGCACATACTCACCGAAGGGCACCAGCTTCTGCTTGAGGTAGGTGCCGTCGCCTTCGCCGGCCACAGTGATGCCGTTGAAGTAGCGGCGTTGGTGGTGAACCATCTGCCGCACCGGCAACCCGGTGATCAACGCCGAATGCCGTTCGGCGGCGAAGGTGCCCATCATGTCGATGTAGCCCTGGGCCTGGTCCTTGAGTACCGGCACGGCGGTTTCCGGCCAGATCAGCAGATCGACGGGCTTCGAGCTGAAGCTCATGTCACGGTACAGCGCCAGTTGCGCATTCACGTGTGCCGGGTCCCACTTCAGATCCTGTTCGACGTTGCCTTGCAGGGCAGCGACCTTCAGTGGATCGCCCGCCGGTTGCGTCCAGGCATGATCCTTCAGAGCCAGGCCAATAATCCAAGGCGCCACCAACAGTGCTACACCAACGGCCAAGAACGAGCGGCGCTCGCGAAGGCGATGGAGGTTGCACAGCAGGGCCGCGGTCAACGCCAGAGCGAACGAGATCAGCCACACACCGCCCAGCGGCGCCAGGCCCGCGAGGGGGCCGTCGAGCTGGCTGTAACCTGCGTAGAGCCACGGGAAACCGGTGAGGAACCAGCCTCGGAAAGCTTCTTGCAGCAACCACAGGGCGGCAAAGCACAAGGCGTCGGCCAGTGGCGCCTCGTCACGCCGCAACCAGCGTGCCCAAAGCCAGGCGGGCAGGGCGAAGAAGAAGGCCAGGCAGGCGAAAAACGCCAGCAGCAGCAGGATTGCCAGCAGCGGCGAGGCGCCGCCATAGGTGTTCATGCTGACGTAGATCCACCAGGTGCCGGCACCGTAGAGGCCGAAGCCGAAGCACCAGCCCCGGCCCAGCGCCTGGCGCGGGCTCAGTTCGCGCAGCCCTGCATAGAACAGCGCGAGGGACAGCAGGGCCAGCGGCCAGATGTCGAAGGGGGCCAGGGCCAGCAGGGTGGAAGCGCCGGCCGCCATGGCCAGCAGGTTACCGGGCCAGCCGGGGCGGGTGATCCAGCGCATGTTCGTCCTTAACGGTTGATCGGTGTCAGGCGCAGCAAGTGTATCCGGCGGCTGTCGGCATTGAGAATGCGGAAGCGGTAGCCGCCGATCTCGGTGGTTTCGTTACGTTTGGGCAAATGGCCGAACGCACTCATCACCAGGCCGCCGACCGTATCGAACTCGTCATCGGAGAACTCGCTGTCGAAGAACTCGTTGAAGTTCTCGATCGGGGTCAGGGCCTTGACCAGGAAGTCGCCGCTGGGCAGCGGCTTGATGTAGCTGTCTTCCTCGACGTCATGCTCGTCCTCGATATCGCCGACGATCTGCTCGAGCACGTCTTCGATGGTCACCAGCCCCGCCACGCCGCCGTACTCGTCGATGACGATGGCCATGTGATTGTGGTTGGCGCGGAACTCGCGCAGCAGCACGTTCAGGCGCTTGGACTCGGGCACGAAGGTGGCCGGGCGCAGCAGATCCTTGATGTTGAAGCTGTCGCCATTCTCCTTGAGGATCAGCGGCAGCAGGTCCTTGGCGAGCAGGATGCCGAGCACATCGTCGTGGCTCTCGCCAATCACCGGGTAGCGCGAGTGCGCGGCATCGATAACTGCCGGCAGGAACTCGCGGGGCGACTGGTTGGCCTTGATGCTGATCATCTGCGAACGCGGCACCATGATGTCGCGCACCTGCAGGTCGGCGACCTGGATGGCGCCTTCGACGATGGTCAGCGCTTCGCTGTCGAGCAGCTTGTTCTGATGGGCTTCGCGCAGCAGCTCGAGGAGCTCCTGGCGGTTTTTCGGCTCATGGGCAAAAGCCTGGGTCAGCTTACCCAACCAGGACTTTTGCCCGTTGCTCGATCGGTCTTCGCTCATGGCGGTTACTCGTGATCCTTGCAGTATCAGTGTGTGATTGTTTCGGTTTCGTCGTCGGCGTAAGGGTCCGGATGACCCAGTTCCGCCAGCAATTGCCGTTCCAACGCTTCCATTTCCTCGGCCTCATCGTCTTCGATGTGGTCGTAGCCGAGCAGGTGCAGGCAGCCGTGGATGACCAGGTGCGCCCAGTGCGCCTCCAGGGATTTGCCCTGTTCGGCGGCCTCGCGCTCGACCACTGGCACGCAGATCACCAGGTCACCCAACAGCGGGATATCGAGCAACTCGTCCGGGACGTCGGCGGGGAATGACAGCACGTTGGTGGCGTAGTCCTTGTGCCGGTAGGTGTGGTTCAGCTCGCGGCCTTCGGCGGCGTCGACCAGGCGAATGGTCATTTCCGAGTCGGCGCTGCGCTGGCGCAGGGCAAGTTCGCACCATCGGCGGAAGGCGGCGTCATCCGGGGCAGCGGCGTCCGTGGCCCGTTGCAGGTCGAGTTCAAGCATCTTTGCCGGGTGCCTCGGGCTTGGACTGACGGGCTTCGAAGCGGTCGTAGGCTTCGACGATACGCTGCACCAACGGGTGGCGTACCACGTCCTTTGGCTGGAAATGGGTGAAGCTGATGCCTGGCACGTCCTTGAGCACCTCGATCACATGGGCCAGGCCCGACTTGGTGCCGCGGGGCAGGTCGACCTGGGTGATGTCACCGGTGATCACCGCGGTCGAGCCAAAGCCGATGCGGGTGAGGAACATCTTCATCTGTTCGAGCGTGGTGTTCTGACTCTCGTCGAGGATGATGAAGCTGTTGTTCAGGGTGCGGCCGCGCATGTAGGCCAGCGGAGCGATCTCGATCACCTGGCGCTCGATCAGTTTGGCCACGTGCTCGAAGCCAAGCATCTCGTAAAGTGCGTCGTAGAGCGGGCGTAGGTACGGGTCGATCTTTTGGGCCAGGTCGCCGGGCAGGAAACCGAGCTTTTCGCCGGCCTCGACCGCCGGGCGCACCAGCAAGATGCGGCGCACCTGCTCGCGCTCCAGCGCATCGACCGCGCAGGCTACGGCCAGGTAGGTCTTGCCGGTACCGGCCGGGCCGATGCCGAAGTTGATGTCGTTGGCCAGGATTTCCTTGACGTAGCGCTGCTGGTTGACGCCGCGTGGGCGAATGTTGCCCTTGCGCGTGCGCAGCGAGACGCTGACCTCGTTGACAGCCGGATTCTCGAGGCTCTCAACCGCCGATTCCTGAAGATAAAGGTGGACCGTTTCCGGCGACAGGTCGGTTGCCTTGGTCTCGCGATAGAGGCGGCGCAGCAGCTGTTCGGCGGCAGAAGTGGTCTTGGGTTCTCCAATCAGTTCGAACTGATTGCCGCGGTTGCGGATCTCGATGGCCAGGCGTTGTTCGATCAGGCGCAGGTGCTCGTCGAACTGGCCGCACAGGTTGGCGAAACGGTGGGCCTCGAAGGGTTCGAGGATGAAGCGATGGGGTTGTATGGGTGCGTTCAAGGTCGTTTTTAGCCGCTCGACGGCAATGAATGTGAACTCAAGAATAACCCTAGAGTGGCAGTGGCGAAAGCACTGAAACGATCAAGGGTCGGTGCGAAGCGTCCTCGAGCATGGCGGGGCAAGCTGACGAATTGATGATAGGGGCCAGCTACAGGCAGGGCAATGGTTCAGGGAAGGGGAGAGAAAGGGGTGCGCCCTTCGGCATTCTGCAGTTCCAGCAGGTATTTGCGGAAGATCTGGCCGAGTACCTGGGTAGCGTGCTCGAGTTCGTCGCGGGGCATTTGCTCGGTGACTTCGTCAGCCATGTCCAGCGCGTCCTCGGCACCGTTGACCGCGGCGATCTTGAGCAGTATGTAGGCTTGGACGTTGTTCGCCTTGACCCCTTCACCGTGGAAGAACATCGATCCGAGGCGGTACTGTGCCTGCGCCTGGCCTTGCAGCGAGGCTTTCTCGAACCATTTGAGCGCGTTGTCGAGTTGACGCGGTGTGCCGCTGTAGTAGAACTCGCCCAGCTCGTACTGCGCTTCGGCATCCCCTGACTGCGCGATTTGCTCACAGGCCTTGAGGGCATTTTGCAGGTCTTCGGGCGCGGTATCGAGGGCGCAGCGGCCCGTCGCCGGAATCAGCAACGAATTACCGCCCTCTGCCAGTGCCAGCAGGGGCTGAAGAAGCAACAGGCAGCCCAGGGTCAGGGCGCGGCCGGTGCGGTTCATGGGGATCGACTTACCTCTGCAAAGCTGCGGCCAATGTCTCTGGTGGCACATTATGGGATAAGCAGCGCCTACCTTACAAAGATTTACGCGAATTTCTACAGCACAATGGGACGCGTCGGGTTGTGATGGGTGTCACAGGCTTGCCTGGCTCTGCCTGATCGCAATCAGGCAGAGCCAGGCACATCCTTTACTTCAGCTTGGCAAATGCCCGCTCGGCAGCATCCAGGGTGATCTGCAGCTCCTTGTCACCATGGGCGATTGAGGTGAAGCCCGCCTCGAATGCGCTTGGCGCCAGGTAAACGCCGCCTTCGAGCATCAGATGGAAGAAGCGCTTGAAGCGTTCGGCATCGCTGGCCATCACGTCGTCGAAGGTGACGATATCGTCGGCGCCGCTGAAGTACAGGCCAAACATGGCGCCCGCCTGGGTGGTTACGAACGGGATACCGGCAGCGTCGGCACGCTGTTGCAGGCCATCGAGCATGCGGCTGGTGAAGGCACTCAGCTCGTCATGGAAGCCCGGGCGGCTGATCAGCTTCAGGGTGGTCAGGCCGGCGGCCATGGCCAACGGATTGCCCGACAGGGTACCGGCCTGGTAGACCGGGCCCAGCGGGGCGATGCAGCCCATGATCTCGCGCTTGCCTCCGAAGCAGCCGACCGGCATGCCGCCGCCGACGATCTTGCCGAAGGTCGACAGGTCGGGGGTGATGCCGTAGTGGCCTTGGGCACCGCCAAGGGAGACGCGGAAGCCGGTCATCACCTCGTCGAAGATCAGTACCACGCCGTGTTTGTCGCACAATGCGCGCAGGCCTTCGAGGAAGCCCGGCGCCGGCGGCACGCAGTTCATGTTGCCGGCCACCGGCTCGACGATGATGCAGGCCACGGTCTGGCCGACGTCGGCCAGGGTCTTCTCGACCGCGGCGATGTCGTTGAACGGTAGGGTCAGGGTGTGCTTGGCGAAGTCCGCCGGCACCCCGGCCGAGCTTGGCACACCCTGGGTCAGCAGGCCGGAGCCGGCCTTGACCAGCAGGCTGTCGGAGTGACCGTGGTAGCAGCCTTCGAACTTGATGATGGCGTCACGGCCGGTGTAGCCACGGGCCAGGCGGATGGCGCTCATGGTCGCTTCGGTGCCGGAGCTGACCATGCGCACCATCTCCATCGACGGCACGATCGAGCAGACCAGGTCGGCCATCTCGGTTTCCATGGCGGTCGGCGCGCCGTAGGACAAACCGTGCTCCAACTGCTTGCGTACGGAGTCCAGCACGTCCGGATGGGCATGGCCGAGGATCATCGGGCCCCAGGAACCGACATAGTCGACGTAGCGCTTGTCGTCTTCATCGATGACGTAGGCGCCTTCGGCGTGCTTGAAGAACAGTGGGGTGCCGCCGACGCTCTTGAAGGCGCGCACCGGCGAGTTGACGCCACCGGGGATGTGTTTCTGGGCTTGGGCGAACAGGGCTTCGGAACGGGACATGGGATCTTCTCTCGAAATCAGCAAGCGAACAGGGCATTGAAGGCGCGGGCGCGGCGGGTGACTTCCTGCGCGCTGTCGGCACCGAACAGGCCGTGGATCACCGCCAGCAGGTCGGCGCCATGGGCGACTAGCGGGGCGGCGTTGTCGAGGGTGATGCCGCCGATCACCGCGATCGGCAGCTTGACCTGGGCGCGGGCCTGCTCCAGCAGATCGACGCTGGCGGCGGGCGCACCCGGTTTGGTGACGGAATTGAAGAAGCGACCGAAGGCGACATAGCTGGCGCCCTCGTTGGCGGCCTGCTGCGCGAGGTCGAGGCTGGCGTGGCAGGTCGAGCCGATGATCGCCTGGCGGCCGAGCAGGGCGCGGGCCGGCGTGAGCGGGCCATCGGTCTGGCCGAGGTGCACGCCAACGCCCAGGCGGGCAGCCAGTTCGGCGTCGTCGTTGATGATCAGCTCGGTGCCGTAACGCTCACAGAGCGTCTTCAGCGCTTCGGCCTCGCGCAGTCTGGGGGCGGTGTCGTCGCTCTTGTCGCGGTATTGCAGCAGACGAACGCCACCTTCCAGTGCCGCTTCAACGTGGGAGAGGAAACGGCCGGCCAGCAGCTGGCTGTCGGTGATCGCGTACAGACCGCGGAGCTTCATCGGATGGCCTCGAGTCAGGAACAGAAATCCAGGGGCAGGCGGCGCGGCACGTACTGGCCCTTGCCCAGCTGCTCTGCGTCGCGCAGGGTGCGCCAGGTGTAGTCCAGGGCGCTGCGCACGGCGCTGGTCAATGCTTCGCCCAGGGCCAGGCGGCCGGCAAGGGCACTGGCCAGGGTGCAGCCCGAGCCGTGGTAGCTGCCCGGCAGGCGTTGGCAGGTCCAGGTGTGCTGTTGACCGTCGCGGCTATACAGGCGGTTGTGGATTTCCACCTCGTCGCCGTGACCGCCGGTTATCAACAGGTGTCTACAGAACGGCAGCAATTTCTCGGCGCACTCGTCTGCGGTGCCTTCGGGCAGTTCCGCCAGAATGCGTGCTTCCGGCAGGTTCGGCGTGGCGATGGTGGCCAGCGGCAGCAGGCGTTCGCGCAGCGCGTAGCCGACCTCGTCCTTGCCCAGGCGGCCACCGCCACCGGCGCGCAGCACCGGGTCGCAGACCAGTGGCAGGTGCGGGTGGGCGGCCAGCAGTTCGGCGACGGTGTCGACCATCTCGATCGAGCCGAGCATCCCCAGCTTCACCGCGGCCACCGTGGAGTCGGCCAGCACGGCGTTGGCCTGGGCCAGCACCCACTCGCGGTCGAGCACGCGGAAGTCGGAAACGTTGACGGTATCCTGCACGGTCAGGGCGGTCACGGCGGGTGCGGCGTGACAACCCTGGGCGATCAGGGCTTCGATATCTGCCTGCAGCCCGGCGCCACCACTGGGGTCGTGGCCGGAGAGACAGAGGACAACGGGGCGGGAGCTGTAGGTATTCATGGTCGGCGAGCTTATCACCAAACCTTTTTGTGCGGTTCGGTCGCGGTGAGAGATTTGCTGATCAAGTGGTCAGATTGGTTTTATTGGATATTCTGAAACGTGCGTTCTAGAGCCTCTGCTTTGAAATTGACAGTAGCTGCTGAGCAATGCTGGAGGCTATGCTAGAGTGCTCGGATAACTCGATGAACGGGTTCTGCCGGATCACGTCGTCTCAAAGGGAAGGGAGGCAACCGCGACGCGACCGGACAGGCCATGCTGGGGCTGTATGCGCTATTTGCTGATTGTGCTTCTGGGCTGCTTGCCCCTGCTGGCCGGAGCGGTCGAATTCGACGACGCCACCGGACGCTTGCCGCTGGGCCGCTACATGCAGGTCTATGAAGACCACGAAGGCAGCGCCAGCATCGCCCAGGTCAGTGCCGGTGCATTCGCCAAACGCTTCCATGCCCATCACGACGAGGTGCTCAACGCCGGCTATTCGACCTCCGTTTTCTGGCTCCGGGTCGATCTCGCCTATGCAGCCACACCTTCGCCAGCACCACGCCAGTGGTTGCTGGAGCTTGCCTACCCGCCGCTGGATCATCTGGAACTCTATCTGCCCGACGCCCAGGGCACTTATCGGCTGGCCCAGCGCACGGGTGATGCCCTGCCCTATGCCAGCCGGCAGATCCGCCAGAACAACTACCTGTTCGAGCTGCCACTGCGTCCCGGTCAGGCGACGACCGCCTACTTGCGTCTGCAGAGCGAGGGTTCGATCCAGGCGCCGCTGACCTTGTGGTCGGCTCAGGCTTATCTGGAAGACCAGCCCACGCGTCTTTATGTGCTGGGGATGATCTATGGCGTGCTGCTGGTGATGCTGGTGTACAACCTGTTTCTCTACCTCAGTGTGCGTGATGTCAGCTACCTGTACTACATCCTCTACATCGCTTCGTTCGGCCTTTATCAGGTCTCGGTCAATGGTGCCGGCATCGCCTACTTCTGGCCCGACAGTCCCTGGTGGGCCAACGCCGCCACGCCATTTTTCATCGGCGCCGCCGGGCTGTTCGGCTGCCAGTTCGCCCGGCACTTCCTGCAACTGGGCAACCTCAGCCGTGGCCTCGACCGCCTGCTGAAGGGGTTGATGGCTGGCGGCGCGCTGGTGATGGTGCTGGCGGTGACCCTGCGTTACGGCGTGGCGCTGCGCATGGCCACGCTGCTGGCGCTGTTGTTCACCGTGAGCGTCTTCAGTGCGGGGTTGTATGCCTGGTGGCGCGGCTTGCGCGTGGCGCGCTGGTTCATCATCGCCTGGACGGCCTTCCTCGTCGGCGGGCTGGTCAACACCTTGATGGTGCTGGGGTACCTGCCCAACCTGTTCATCACCATGTACGCCAGTCAGTTGGGCGCTGCGCTGGAAGTGGCGCTGTTGTCGCTGGCCCTGGCCGACCGCATCAACAGTTTGCGTGAGCAGCAGGCCCAGGCCCTGCGCGAAACCGGACGCACCCTGGAGCAGATGAACCTGCAACTGGCCCGCAGCAACCGGCTCAAGGACGAGTTCCTCGCCACCGTGACCCACGAGCTGCGCACGCCGATGAACGGCGTGATCGGTTCGCTGGAGCTGCTGCACACACTGCCCATGAGCGCCGAGCAGGCTCAGTACCATCGCACCGCCACCGGTTCGGCCCAGGACATGATGGCGATGGTCGACGATATCCTCATCCTCACCGAACTGCAGGCCGGGCGCCTGCGCAACCATGGCATGGCGTTCAGCCTACGGCGCCTGCTCCAGGAACTGCGGGCCGGTTATGCGAGCCAGGCGCTGGCCAAGGGCCTGTACCTGAGCCTGGACATCCCCGCCGACCTGCCCGACAGCCTGGTCGGCGATGCGCAGAAGCTCGCCCGCTGCCTGGCGTGCCTGGTGGACAACGGGCTGAAGTTCACCCACCAGGGCGGCGTTACCGTGCAGGCCCGTGGCCGGCGTACCGGACCTGACAGCCTGGCCCTGAGCCTCACGGTCAGCGACAGTGGCATCGGTTTCGACGACCTGGACCAGGCGGTGCTGTACCAGCGCTTCTTCCAGGTGGACGGTTCGATGACCCGGCGCTATGGCGGATTGGGGATCGGCCTGTCCATCTGCCGCCAGTTGAGCGAGTTGATCGGCGCCACGTTGTCCCATGAGTCCACGCAGGGGCTGGGCAGTCGGTTCGAGCTGACGCTGCCCCTGGCGGTGGCACAGGTGCAGGCTCCACCGGCGCGTGCCGCCTCGAGGCTGGACCGCTTCTGAACAGAGGTGCCCCCGATGTAGTCCGTTTTGTCACTTTGACTGACCGGCCCGCGGTGCTTCACTGGGTTATCCAGGCATGAACGGATCCAGGAGGCCCACGATGAACCTGCACCAGTTCGCGGAAACCCACGAAGTCACCAACCAGCCGCCGTCCCTCGACGGTGCCAACCTCTACCGCCTCGACCAGCCCTTGCAGGAGTGGTCGCGGCGCTTCGGTGCCGGCTGGGCCGAGTCGCGGATCGACGCCTACGGCGCCCTGGCCGGTGGCCCGCTGATGGCGGCGGGTTTCCTGGCCAATGCCCACAAGCCCGAGTTCAGCAGCCATGACCGCTATGGTCACCGCATCGACCTGGTGGAATTCCATCCCGCGTATCACCAGTTGATGCGTACTGCCGTCGAGCATGGCCTGCCCTCGTTGCCGTGGGCGGAGCCACGAGACGGTGCCCACGTGGCCCGGGCCTCGATGACCTATCTGCACAGCCAGGCCGAAGCCGGTACCGGCTGCCCGCTGACCATGACCTTCGCCGCCGTGCCGGCCCTGCGCCTGCAGCCCGAGCTGGCTGGCTACTGGCTGCCCAAGGTCCTTGCCCGCGAGTACGACCCGCGCAATGTCGGCGACCGGCACAAGGCCGGCGTCACGATCGGCATGGCCATGACCGAGAAGCAGGGCGGTACCGATGTGCGCGCCAACACCACCCGCGCTTACCCGGTCGGCGCGCCCGGGCCGGGCCAGCCCTATGAACTGGTGGGGCACAAATGGTTCTGCTCGGCGCCGATGTGCGATGCCTTCCTTACCCTGGCGCAGACCGACAAGGGCCTGAGCTGCTTCCTGTTGCCGCGCCACCGCCCTGACGACAACCGCAACCAGTTCTATATCCAGCGCCTGAAGAACAAGCTCGGCAACTGTTCCAACGCATCCAGCGAAGTGGAGTTCCGTGGCGCCCTGGCCTGGATGGTGGGCGAGGAGGGGCGCGGCGTGCCGACCATCATCGAGATGGTGGCCATGACCCGCTTCGATTGCATGGTCGGCTCCAGCGCCTTGATGCGCCAGGCCTTGACCCAGGCCGCGCATCATTGCGCCCATCGCAAGGTCGGTGGGCGCGTGCTGGCCGAACAGCCCTTGATGCAGAACGTGCTCGCCGACCTGGCCCTGGAAAGCGAGGCCGCATTGGCCCTGAGCCTGCGCATGGGCCAGGCGCTTGATCGGCTCGACGACCCGCAGCAGGCACATTTCGCCCGCCTGGTGACAGCCGTGGGCAAGTACTGGATCTGCAAGCGCGCCCCCGGGATGATCAACGAGGCCGCCGAGTGCCTGGGCGGCGCCGGCTACGTCGAGGACAGCATCCTCCCGCGGCTGTACCGCGAGGCGCCGGTCAACTCGACCTGGGAGGGCTCGGGCAATGTGCAGTGTCTGGACGTGCTGCGCGCCTTGTCGAAGGAGCCAGGTGTACTGGAGGCACTTTTCACTGAGCTCGGGGATGGTCATGGCGACCCACGCCTGGCGGCGTTCATCGGCAACCTCAAGGGCGCCTTCGCCGATACCGGCGATATCCAGTACCGCGCCCGGCAACTGACCGAGGACATCGCCGTGGCGTTGCAGGCCAAGCTGTTGCTGGAGGCGGGCAACGCCACGGTGAGCGATGCGTTCATTGGCAGCCGGCTGGGCGCTGGCGGGCGGGTGTATGGTGCGTTGCCGCGCGGGGTGGATGCTGCGGCGTTGGTGGCCAGGGCCACGCCGGCGTGGACTGGGTAACGCCATCGCGGGGGTGTTTTTACCCTGCAACGCAGGCAAGATGGTGGTCATGCATTCCATAAGACAGGAAGCCCAGCGTGAGCCAAGCGTTTGTAGTCGTTGATACCCCCGAACAGGCCGTCGACCGTCTGGCGGCCTTGCATGAACAGGCCACCGGTGCCCTGAGCCAGGCCCTCAAGCGCTACCTGAAAGACCGCACCGAGCCCGGTGACGAAGAACGCGCGCTGTTTCGCTACCCGGCCCTGCGCCTCATCTATTCCAGCCAGGGCGAAGTCGCCGCGACCACCCGCGCTTACGCCAAGGTCCAGGTGGATGGTACCTACAGCGTCACCGTCACCCAGCCCGCGGCGTTCCGTGGCTACCTGCTCGAACAGCTGCGCCCCTTGATGCACGACTACACCGTGACCGTGGAAGTTGGTGTCAGCGAACAGAACATCCCTTACCCCTACGTGGTAGACCAGGGCGATGAGCTGGCGGGCAGCGGCATCACCGCGGCCCAGCTGGCACGCGTTTTCCCCAG
Organism: Pseudomonas soli; assembly: GCF_900110655.1. GTDB lineage: Bacteria > Pseudomonadota > Gammaproteobacteria > Pseudomonadales > Pseudomonadaceae > Aquipseudomonas > Aquipseudomonas soli. The sequence continues at coordinate 21,721 of NZ_FOEQ01000013.1, read as the reverse complement.
CACCGACCTGTCGGCGGCCACCGACAACACCGCCGATGGCCTGTACGACTGGGAAAGCGCCGAGACCCTGCCGCTGGCGCTGTTCGACGCCGCCCGCGTGGACTTCTCCCTGCGCCGCCTGGTGCACTACACCGGCAGCGACTGGCGGCACATGCAGCCATGGATCCTGCTGACCAACTACCACCGCTACGTCGACCAGTTCATCGCCCATGGCCTTGAGCAACTGCGCGAGGATCCACGCTTCGTGCGCATGGTCCTGCCGGGCAACGTGGTCATCGAGAAGGGCATGGACAACGGCGAGGCCCAGGCGCTGGTTGCCAGCGTGGTCTGGCACCGCTACCAGATGCCGGCCTACCACCTGATCGCCGCCGACGGCGATGGCGTGACCCTGGTCAACATCGGCGTCGGCCCGTCCAACGCCAAGAACATCACCGACCACCTGGCGGTGCTGCGTCCGCACTGCTGGCTGATGATTGGTCACTGCGGCGGCCTGCGCCAGTCGCAGACCATCGGCGACTATGTGCTGGCCCACGCCTACATGCGCCGCGACGGCATCCTCGACCGGGTTGTGCCGCCGAACATCCCGATCCCGGCCCTGGCCGAGGTGCAGCTGGCGTTGCAGGAGGCGGCGGCGCAGGTCACTGGTGAGCGTGGCGAGCAGCTCAAGAAGCGCCTGCGCACCGGCACCGTGCTCACCTACGACGACCGTAACTGGGAGCTGCGCTGGGCCCAGGAGCGCCCGCTTATCAACCTGTCCCGTGCCGTGGCGGTAGACATGGAAAGCGGCACCATCGCTGCCCAGGGCTACCGACTGCGCGTTCCCTACGGCACCTTGCTGTGTGTCTCCGACAAGCCGCTGCACAGCGAGATCAAGCTACCGGGGTCGGCCAACGCCTTCTACAACCGCGCGGTCAGCCAGCACCTGAAGATCGGCATCGCCGCCCTCGACCTGCTGCGCACCGAGCTCAACTCGCTGCACTCGCGTAAACTGCGCAGCTTCGATGAGCCGCCGTTCCGCTGAGGATCCATGCCCCTGCCACCCCGTAGCAACCCGCGTCGCCCTGCGGCGCGACCCACCGGCCCGCGTCGCCAGCCCAAGGCGCCGCCGGCCGAGCCGCGCCTGATCCTGTTCAACAAACCGTTCGATGTGCTCACCCAGTTCAGCGACGGAGAAGGGCGCGCCACGCTCAAGGATTTCATCGACATTCCCGGCATCTACCCGGCCGGGCGCCTGGACCGCGACAGCGAAGGCCTGCTGCTGCTGACCAACGACGGGCGCCTGCAGGCGCGGATCGCCGACCCCAAGCACAAGCTGGCCAAGACCTACTGGGTGCAGGTGGAGGGCGAGCCGAGCGAGGAGCAGCTACAGCGCCTGCGCGAGGGCGTCGAACTCAACGACGGGCCCACGCTACCGGCGCAGGCACGCCTGCTCGAGGAACCCGAGCTGTGGCCGCGCAATCCGCCGGTCCGCTTTCGCAAGAGCGTGCCGACTGCCTGGCTGGAGCTGGTGATCCGTGAAGGGCGCAACCGCCAGGTGCGGCGGATGACGGCGGCGGTGGGGCTGCCGACCTTGCGTCTGGTGCGGGTGCGTATCGGTGACTGGACGATCGAAGGGCTGCAGCAGGGATGTTGGCGGGAAGTGGCGGCGAAGCTGTAGTCGCCGCCCAGGGTGGGGTTGTCAGACCCCTTCCAGGAACCCCACCACCACGCTCTTGATGATGAACGCCAGCACGCCAAGGCCCAGCACGAAGAACAGGATCAGCGTGCCGAAGCGGCCAGCCTTGGACTTCTTCGCCAGGTCCCAGACGATGAAGCCCATGAAGGCGATCAGCACGGTGACGAGGATGATCATCATCCATTCTTCGAATACGGCGGGATCCATCGGTTTACTCCAGGCAAGCACAAAGCCCGATCATACGCCGGGCGCGCAGGGATTCAACGCAGGTGGGTCAATGGCAGCTCAGTGCTGGCCAGTACCTGGTTGAGCACGAAGCTGGAGCGCACACTGGTCACCCCTTCGATACGAGTCAGGCTGCCCAGCAGCAGTTTCTGGTAATGATCCATGTCCGGCACCACCACCTTGAGCTGGTAGTCGGCGTCCATTCCGGTAACCAGGCTGCATTCGAGGACCTGGGGCAGGCTGCGGATCGCCGCCTCGAAGGTTTCGAAACGTTCGGGGGTGTGCCGGTCCATGCCAATCAGCACATAGGCCGTAAGGCTCAGGCCGAGTTTCTTGCGATCCAGCAGCGCTACCTGGCGCGAGATATAACCGTCGTCTTCGAGCTGCTTGACCCGACGTGAGCAGGGTGACGGCGACAAGCCGATGCGTTCGGCCAGTTCCTGGTTGGAGATGCGCGCATCGCGCTGCAATTCGGCGAGGATGCTCAGGTCGTAGCGGTCGAGCTTGCTCATGAAAAGGGCCTTTTCTGTTCAGATTGCGGCGAATTATCGATCCTGAGTGAAAAATTGCGCAAGCCCTATTTAACAGAGCAATCTTCGCAATCCTCTGCCCCGGCGTCTGCCCTATCTTTATCAACAGAATCACTGCCCGGACATCAGTCCACGGCGACGCGCCCTAGGCGGGCGGTCGCGGCCAGCGATCCAACAGGATCCGCCAGGCCCCCGGGCTACGCACTGTCCAGAAGACGGCGCGAGGTGAGCCGGTGCCACAAGTGCCGAGCACGGACGACAATTCCCGAAGGGAGGCCGCAAGGCCTCCCTTTTTTATTGTGCTGAAGATTGCACAGGCCTGGCCTGGCGGCGACTCGCCACGGCGAGCGCCGCCAGCAGCACCAGCAAGCCGCCGATCACGGCAATCATGAAGCCGCTGCGCGCTGTCGTGGCGTCCACCCATTGGCCGGCACCTGCCGCGCCGATGGCCACGCCGACATTCAACCCGGCGAGCAGCCAGGTCAGGCCCTCGGTCAGCTGGCGCTCTGGCACGCTGCGCTCGACCAGGGCCATGGCCACGATCATGGTCGGGGCGAAGAACACCCCGGCCATTAACACTGCCGCCGCGAGCTGGGCGATATTGCCGACCAGGAGCAGCGGCAGGGTGCTGAGGGTGGTAGCCAGCGCGCCGACCAGCAACTGACGGGGCAGCGACATCCGCCAGCGCAGGGTGCCGAACAGCAGCCCGGAAACGCAGGAGCCCACGGCATAGGCCGACAATACCAGGCTGGCGGCAGCCGGTTGCCCTTGTTCGCTGGCGAAGGCGACGCTGACGATGTCCACGGTGCCGACGATCATGCCCATTGCCGCCATCAGCAGCGTCAGCTGAGGCACCCCGTCGCATCGCCAGGCCGGCAGGTCACGTCTGGACGAGGTTTCGGCAGGGGCCACCGGTGGTTCGCTGCCGGTCTGCAGGGTCAACGCCAGGGTACCCAGCAGCAGTAACGCGGCAGCCGCCAGCAACCCGGTCTGGGGCCACAGCGCCACGCTGAGCCCGACGGCCAGCGGTGGGCCAGCAATGAAGCTGGCTTCATCGAGTACGGTTTCCAGCGAGTAGGCAGTCTGCAGTTGCGGCTGGCCACGGTACAGATGGGTCCAGCGCGCCCGGACCATAGCCGACATGCTCGGCATGCAGCCGGCCAGCAGGGCGGCGACGAACAGCAGCCAGTCGGCGCTACGCCACCAGGCGCAGGCAGCCATCAGCAGCAGCCCGAGCACGCTCAGCAGGCTGGCCCGCGGCAGCACGCGGCGCTGGCCCAGGCGATCCACCAGGCGTGATACCTGTGGCGACAACAGGGCATAGGTAAGCACGAAGCAGGCCGACACCGCCCCGGCCAAGGCATAGCTGCCGCGCCATTGCGCCACCAGCGTAATGATGCCGATACCGGTCATGGGCAACGGCAGGCGGGCCAGCAGGCCGGCCAAGGTGAACCCGAGGGTGCCGGTCGGGACGAACAAGTGTGCATAAGGGTTGGGCATGTCGCTTCCTCCGTGAGACGGCCCGCTTGCTGGCGGCAAGGCAGGACGTGGATAATACGTACAGTGCGTATGATTAAATATTCATACGAGTTGAATGTAAATATTCATACGGATTGTACGTAAAGGAGAGGCCATGGTTCGTCGCACCCGCGCCGAGATGGAAGAAACCCGCGCCGCCTTGCTGGCAATGGCCCGCCAGGTCTTCAGCGAACAAGGTTACGCACAGGCGTCCATGGATGACCTGACCGCTCGCGCCGGGCTTACCCGTGGCGCGCTCTACCACCATTTCGGCGACAAGCAGGGCCTGCTGGCGGCCGTGGTGGCACAGATCGATGGTGAGATGGATGCACGTCTGCTGGCCATCTCCGCATCCTGCGATGACCCCTGGCAAGGCTTCTGCCAGCGTTGCGAGGCCTACCTGCGCATGGCCCGCGAGCCGGAAATCCAGCGCATTGTCCTGCGTGATGCGCGCGCCGTCCTGGGTGCGGCCTCGCCTGAGGCGCAGCAGCATTGCATCGCATCACTGCAGCGGATGCTCAGCGGGCTGGTCCAGCAAAGTGTGGTTGCCGAGGCCGATCCCTGGGCGTTGGCGGCCCTGGTACATGGCAGCCTGTCGGAGGCGGCGGTCTGGATCGCCCAGGTGGAGGACGGCGATTCCCGCCTCGGCCAGGCTCTGGTTGCCCTGGAATTAATTCTGCGTGGCCTGCTGGCGCGCTAGGCTGTCGGCTATTTCATCTGCCGGTCGCGGTCTGCGCAGTAGACTGCGAACGGTAAAGGCGAGCGTTTTCATCGAGAGGAACAACATGAGTTCGCGCATCTGGCGGTTGGCAGGCGTTGGTTTGCTGGGCCTGGGCATCAGCCTGGGCGCCATGGCCGAGGGCCCCGGAGACGGGCATGACGGTCATGGCGGCCAGCAGGAGCAGGGCGGTGGTGAACGGCGCGGATCACCGCTCAATTCACGGGACGAAGTGCGCCAGACGCAACCGCCGCGCCAGGGCTACTACCAGGACATTCCCCGGCGTTACGGTGACAACCGTCACTGGGAGGCGGGAGGTCCGGGTCAGCGCCCCGGCGGCGATTGGTCGGGACGGCCCGATGGTCATGGCAATGGCTGGGGGCCAGGACCGCAGTATCACCCAGGGCACACCGTCGATCGCTTCCCGGACCGCTACTGGAAGGTGCCTTATCGTGGGCAGGACTACTTCTACTCGGGCGGGTATTGGTACCGGCCCCATGGCGGCGGCTACGTGGTGGTCACGCCGCCTTACGGTGTGCGGGTCGGCTATCTGCCGCCCTATGCCCGCGAGGTGTGGTTGAGCGGTGCGTTGTTCTTCCTGGTGGCCGACACCTACTACCAGTACCTCGCCGACAGCCGCGAGTACGTGGTGGTCAACCCGCCCAGCGTTGCGCCTGCACCGCAGCAGCAGGGCAGTGGCTATGATGTGATCGCCTACCCGATGTACGGCCAGGGGCCGGAGCAGCAGGAGCAGGACCGCTACCAGTGCCACCGCTGGGCGGTGAGCCAGTCGGGGTTCGATCCGGCGACGGCGACCTATGCGCCGCCGGCCAATGTGGCGGACAACTATAGGCGGGCATTGGGGGCCTGCCTGAGCGGCCGCGGCTACAGCGTCAATTGACAAGTCAGTTGCGATAGCCGGCTACACCGGGTCGGCATGAACCATCACATCGGCCCGCGGATAGTGTTGGCGAATGACCTGAGATGCCTGCACGCACAATTCATGGGCGGCGTGCAGCGGCATTTCGCCGGGCAACTCAAGATGCAGCTGCACAAACCACTGGTTGCCTGACACCCGTGTGCGCAGGTCGTGTACGCCCTTCACGCCTGGTATCGCCAGCACTATTTCATGCATGCGCTCGCCGACATCGGCCGGCAGTTCCTTGTCCATCAGGATTGCCGTGCTTTCGCGAGCGATATGCAGCGCGCTCCACAGGATATACAAGGCGATCCCGAGGCCGAACAGGGCATCGAGCTGCGGCCAGCCGAAGCGGGCCAGCAGCAGCGCCAGGAGGATGCTGGCGTTGAGCAGCAGGTCCGAGCGGTAATGCAGCGAGTCGGCTCGCACGGCCGTGGAGCCAGTCGCCCGGATGACTTTGCGCTGGAATGCCAGCAACGCGAAAGTGAGCACCAGCGACAGCAGCATCACGGCGATACCGGCAGCGGTATCGCCCAAAGGCTCTGGCGACGACAACCGATCAACCGCCTGGACCCCGATCAGAACCGCGCTGACCCCGATGAACAGCGCCTGGGCCATGCCGGCCAGGGCTTCGGCCTTGCCATGTCCGAAGCGGTGGTCGTCGTCGGCGGGGCGCAGAGCGTAGTGAACGGCCAGCAGGTTAAGGAACGAGGCGGCGGCATCCAGCGCCGAATCGGTCAGCCCGGCCAGCAGGCTGACCGAGCCGCTCAGCCACCAGGCCACGGCCTTGCTCAGCACCAGGATGCAGGCAACGCTCAGCGACGCACGGGTGGCCAGGCGCAGCAGGCGTTGGTGTTCGGCGTTGGCGGTCATGCGCTATGAATCGTCCGTGGTCAGATCAGGCGGCGGGCACCAGGCCGTAGCTGGCCAGTTGTTCGACACTGCCACGGTGCTGGATCAGCCGTGGGTCGTTCAGCGGCAGGCGCTGGCCCAGTTCGCTCTCCAGGATAGCCTGCAACTTGGTCCTGTCGACGTGGCCATCTGCATTGATCGCCGGCTTGAGCTTGGCCGGGTCGACCTGAGCGCTCTTGCCGCCAGGGTAGTAGATGGCACCGGTGGCAAAATCGATGCCGAAGGCGATCAGGCCGGGGAGCACGTAGAAGAGAATACCTATGGCATCCATGGCCGCCACCACAGGGTCGATCTTGCCTTCGATCTGGCCGCGACGGTCAGGGTAGAACAGGGTGCCGCAGGCCGTCAGCTGGGTCAGCAAGGTGGCGATGAGGGTGCCACCGATGACGCGGGAGGGGATGCGCATGTGAATCTCCGAAAGGTAACGACGATCAAGGGCGCGGCAATCGCCGGCGCCTGAGGTTAAGACCATGATAGGGCAGCCTCGGTTCGCCGTTATACTCGGACGATTGTTCGAGGACCACCATGATTTCATTACCGATCGATGCCGTACTGTCCGACCTGCGCCAGGCCCTGGCCGAACGTGACGAAGCGGTGCTCGAGGCGCCACCCGGCGCCGGCAAGACCACCCGCGTACCACTGGCGCTGCTCGACGAACCCTGGCTGGCCGGGCAGACCATCCTCATGCTCGAGCCCCGGCGCCTGGCCGCCCGCGCCGCTGCCGAACGCCTGGCCAGCGAGCTGGGCGAGAAGGTCGGCGAAACCGTGGGTTATCGCATCCGCCTCGACAGCAAGATCGGCCCGAACACGCGCATCGAAGTGGTCACCGAAGGCATCCTCACCCGCCGCCTGCAAAGCGATCCTGCGCTTGAAGGCGTGGGCCTGGTGATCTTCGACGAGTTCCACGAGCGCAGCCTGGATGCCGACCTGGCCCTGGCCCTGAGCCTCAACGGCCGGGCGCTGCTGCGTGACGAGCCGCCGCTGAAGATTCTGCTCATGTCGGCGACCTTGGAGGGTGAGCGCCTGTCGCGCCTGCTCGACGATGCACCGATCATCAGCAGTCAGGGGCGCATGCACCCGGTGGATATTCGCTGGAGCCGGCCGTTCCAGCCTGGCGAGTTCGTCGAGCCGCGCGTGGTCGACTGCGTGCTCCAGGCCCTGGCCGACGAATCCGGCAGCCTGTTGGTGTTCCTCCCCGGGCAGGCCGAGATCCGCCGCGTGCACCAGGCTCTGCAGGAGGCCGTGGGCGAGCGTCCGCAGATCCTGCTCTGCCCGCTGCACGGCGAGCTTGAGCTGAGTGCCCAGCGCGCCGCCATCGAGCCGGCGCCCAAGGGCCAGCGCAAGGTGGTGCTAGCCACCAACATCGCCGAGACCAGCCTGACCATTGAAGGTGTGCGCGTGGTGATCGACGCAGGGCTTGCGCGGGTGCAACGCTTCGACCCCGGTAGCGGCATGACCCGCCTGGACACCCAGCGCATCTCCCGGGCCAGCGCCACCCAGCGCGCCGGTCGGGCCGGGCGCCTCGAGCCTGGCGTGTGCTATCGGCTGTGGTCCGAGGCGCAACACGACCAGTTGGCGGCCCATGGCAGCGCCGAGATCCTCCAGGCCGACCTGGCCGGGCTCGCCCTGCAGCTGGCGCGCTGGGGCGTACCACCGGAGCAGCTCAGCTGGCTCGACCAGCCACCTACGGCCGCCTATGGCCAAGCCCTGGACCTGCTGACCCGACTCGGCGCCTTCAAGCCAGGTTGCCGCGACGTTCTGAGCGCCCATGGCCAAGCCATGGCCGAGCTGCCTGCGCATCCACGCATCGCCCATTTGCTGCTGCGCGGTCAGGATCTCGGGTTGGCCGACCTGGCGTGCGATGTCGCAGCGTTGCTGGGCGAGCGCGACATCCTGCGTGGCGGTGGTGCTGACCTGCATAGCCGGCTGGCTTTGCTCAGCGGTGAAAGCCGCGCCGCGCGAGGTGGGCAGGGCGGTGTGCAGCGTGCGCGGCAGCTGGCCCGGCAATACCGCGGCCAGCTGCGTGGCAAACCGCGCAACCCGGTCGCCGACCCCGACCATCCACGCTGGCTGGGCGCGGTGCTGGCGCTGGCCTACCCCGACCGGGTGGCGCAACAGCGCCGCGAAGGCGGCGGCGAATACCGCCTGGCCAATGGCCGGGCGGCACTGTTCGCCGAAGCCGATGTGCTGATGAAGAGCCCGTGGCTGGTGATTGCCGATCTGGGCAGCCGGCAGGGGCAGCGCGAGGAACGTATCTACCTGGGTGCAGAGTTCGACCCGGTATTGTTCGACGCAGTGCTGGCCGAGCAGGTCGAGCAAATCGACCTGCTCGACTGGGACGAACGCGAGCAGGTGTTGCGCGCCGAGCGCCAGCGCAAGGTCGGCGAGCTGGTCCTCAGCCGTGAACCGTTGCCTGGGCTGGACGACGAGGCGCGGGCCAAGGCGTTGCTCGGCCTGGTTCGGCGCAAAGGCTTGAACCTGCTGGCCTGGACCCCGGAACTGCGCCAGTGGCAGGCCCGCGTCGCGCTGCTGCGTCAGCTGGATCTGGAAAAGGACGGCCACAGCGAGTGGCCCGATCTGGGCGATGACGCCTTGCTGGCCAGCCTGGAATACTGGCTGCAACCCTACCTGGGCAAGGTGTCGCGGCTGAGCCATTTCTCTAACCTGGACCTGGCCTCGATCCTGCGCAACCTGCTGCCCTGGCCGCTGCCCCAGCGCCTGGACGAGCTCGCACCGTCGCACCTGGCCGTGCCTTCGGGCTCAAGCATACGCCTGGACTACAGTGAGCAACCACCGATCCTGGCCGTGCGCCTGCAGGAGCTGTTCGGCCTGGCCGATACTCCACGCATCGCCAATGGGCGGCAGCAGGTCAAGCTGCACCTGCTGTCGCCAGCACGTCGGCCTGTGCAAGTGACCCAGGACCTGGCCAACTTCTGGCGCACCACCTACGCCGAGGTGAAGAAGGACCTGAAAGGGCGTTATCCCAAGCATTACTGGCCGGACGACCCGCTGGTGGCGCAAGCCACGGCCAGGGCCAAGCCGAGGAAACCCTGAACGCGCGCGATCAGTTGGCTGCGCCCGCCTCACTCTCCAGCAGCATGAACAACCTGTACAGCACCACGGTGCTGAACAGCTGCAGGAAGCCGCTGAGGCTGTCCAAAGCCAGTTGCACACCGGCCTGCGGTTCGGGGAACAGCTGCAGCAGCAGGCCGTCAATCAGCCACAGCGGCGCCAGCACCGAGAGCATGCACACCATGATGCGCAGGAAGTGCCCGGTGGTCATGCGCGCGCTGGTGCGCATCGCCTCGATCACCGGCAGGCCGCGCAGCACCAGCAGGTACTCGGCGAACACCAGGTTCACCATGATCCACACGCCGGGGAAGATGAACAGCGCCAGGCCGGCCATGATCAGCAGCGAGCTGATCACGATCAGCAGGGCCAGCATCGGCCACAGCTGCAGGGCGCGGGCGAACAGGTCGCGCTTGGCGGTGTCCTGGCCATTGCTGCGGGTGTCGAGGTAGAGGATCAGCGCGGCGCTGTACAGCGGATAGAACAGCAGGCTGACCAGCATGCCGTAGGCAGGCGAGGCCTGTTCGCCGAGATGGTTGTAGAGCAACTGGGTGCCGAGGGCCTCAAGTACCACCAACGGCAGGCACAGCTGGAGGATGCTCGTCAGGTGACGGCGGAAGAAGTACAGGGAGTCGCGCAGAACGCTCAACGGATTCATCGGTCAACATCGCATGGCGGAAAAAGCAGGGCGTAACTTTAGCCCAGACCGCCCGCTTGCTGAAAAAAGTTTCATGGCCGGGGCAATTGAATCACCGCGCCCGGCCCCCCATCTTTGACGCTGTCCGATGCCCTGTTCAGCGCACGAGGTTGCCCCGATGAACACTGAAGAACAAACCCTGATCGATGGCCTGTTCGGCCGTCTCAAGCACGCCGAAGACCCGGCCCAGCCGCGCGATGCCCAGGCCCAGGCACGCATCGAGGAGCACCTGCGCCAGCAGCCGGCGGCGCCGTACTACATGGCCCAGGCGATCCTGGTGCAGGAAGCGGCGATCAAGCGCCTGGACGAACAGAACAAGCAGCTCGAGGCCGAGCTCAAGCAAGTGCGGGCGCAACTGGAGGCAAGTCGCCCCAGTGGCAGCGGCGGCGGTTTTCTTTCCAGCATCTTCGGCGCCGGAGCGCGCAGCCCGGAGCCGCAGCGGCCGGTGGCACCGGCTTCGAGTTCCTCAGGAGGCTGGCGTGAGCCATCGCCACAGGCTTATTCCCCGCCGCAACCACAACAGGGTTTCGGTGCGGCGCCTGCTCCGGCGCGCAGCGGTGCCAGCAGCTTCCTCGGCGGGGCAATGCAGACTGCTGCGGGGGTGGCTGGTGGCGTGCTGCTGGCTCAAGGTATCAGCAGCCTGTTCAACCACAACTCGCAGCCTGAAGAAATCGTCGAGGTGATCAAGGAAGAGCCGGCGCCGGCCAGCGATGCTGGAGGCTGGAACGATCAGGACAGTCAGCGCCAGGTGGCCGACAACGGTGGCTGGGGCAATGACCAGGGCGGGTTCGCCGATACCGACTACAGCGGCGGCGACGATGGCGGCTTCTTCTCGGACGACGACTACGTCTGAGGGCTCTGGCATACTGCAGCGTCTGATTGCGGGGCAAGTCCGCTCCTGCCGAAGCGTGGGGGCGGGCATGCCCCGCGATTGTCTGCCACCGCCAGAGAGAGGCTCCCGGTGAAGAAAATCGCGCTGTTCGCCGATGTACAGAACCTCTACTACACGGTTCGCCAAGGCCATGGCTGCCATTTCAACTACGCCGCGCTGTGGGCCGACGTCAGCCGCGAGGGCCAGATCGTCGAAGCGGTGGCCTATGCCATCGACCGCGGCGACAGCAAGCAGCAGCAGTTCCAGCAGATCCTGCGCAACCTCGGTTTTGAGGTGCGCCTCAAGCCGTTCATCCAGCGTGCCGACGGTTCGGCCAAGGGCGACTGGGACGTTGGCATCACCCTCGATGTGATCGAGGCGGCAGCTCGGGTCGACCAGGTAGTGCTGGCCTCCGGCGACGGTGATTTCGACCTGTTGCTGGAGCGGGCAATGCAACGCCATGGCGTGGAAACCGTCGTGTACGGCGTGCCGGGGTTGACGGCGTTGTCGGTAATCCGCGCCGCAAGCCGCTACGTGCCGATCGAGGGCAGGCTGCTGCTGCGTCACTGAACCCAGGCTCAGGTTTTTTTGCCGTTGCCCCCCAGATGCCCCAGCGGCACCCTTCGTGCCACCGCGCTGGACAGGATGATCGAGGTCTTGGTGAAGCCCAGCTGCGACACGCGGTTGATCAGCGCCTCCAACTCGCCCATGGACGTGACGGCCGCTTGCATGATCACGCACGGGTCACCGGTCACTCGGTGGCACTCGGTGAGTTCAGGGATCTTCTCCAAGGCCTCGTAGGCCTGCTGGTTGCCATGGCTGGCCAGGCGCAGTTCCATCACGCACTGGATCGGCAGGCCGATTTTTTCCAGGTCGACCTTGGCCGTGTAGCCGCTGATAACACCGCTGGCCTCCAGCTTGGCCACCCGCTCGGCCACCGCCGGGGCGGAGAGATTGACCTGGCGCGCCAGCTGCGCGTAGGTGGCCCGGCCGTTTTCCAGCAGCGCGGCGAGAAGCATGCGATCGTACTTGTCCATGGCGATTCCAGGTGACCTTGCAATCGACGGTGAAGCGTCTGCATAACCGTGTATTGCAAAGTGTTTTGGTGTTTTAAACGTGTTTTGTAACTTAAGTTTGCGCGAGGGCCTTTCTAAACTAATCCACCCGTAAACGGATTTCGAGCCCTGCCATGTCCACCGCCCGCCGCTTCCCGCTGTTGCTCATCGGAGCCTTCCTTGCCTTGTACCTGGTGTGGGGCTCGACCTACCTGTTCATTCGTATCGGCGTGGAGTCCTGGCCGCCGATGCTGATGGCCGGGGTGCGTTTCGTGATTGCCGGCAGCCTGCTGTATGGCTTCCTGCGCTGGCGTGGCGCGCCGGCGCCGACCTGGCCGCAGTGGCGCGCCGCCGGCGCCATCGGCTTTCTCCTGCTCAGTTGCGGCAACGGTGGCGTGACCCTGGCCGAGCATGCCGGAGTCGCCTCGGGCGTGGCGGCGCTGGCGGTAGCCACGGTGCCGCTGTTCACCCTGGTGTTCGGGCTGTTCTTCGGCCATCGCAACTCGCGCCTGGAATGGGCGGGGATTGTTTTGGGGCTGGTCGGCATCGGCATGCTCAACCTGGGCTCGAACCTGCAGGCCAGCCCCATGGGCGCGGCGCTGATCCTGTTCGCCGCGGCGGCCTGGGCCTTCGGCTCGGTGTGGAGCAAGAGCCTGCCGCTGCCCCAGGGCGCCATGGCCAGTGCCGCGGAAATGCTGGTGGGCGGCGCCGCCTTGCTGATCGGCAGTGCCGTGAGCGGCGAGCGCCTGACCGAGATGCCCACGGCGGCCGGTTGGGGGGCGCTGGCCTACCTGGTGTTCTTCGGCTCGATCCTGGCGTTCAGTTCCTACATGTACCTGCTCAAGCACGTGCGTCCGGCGGCTGCGACCAGCTACGCCTACGTCAACCCGGCGGTGGCGGTGCTGTTGGGGATCGTTTTCGCCGGCGAGCAGATCGGCGCCGAGGAGTGCGTGGCCATGGCGGTGATCATTGGCGCGGTGGTGCTGATCGGCCTGCCGCAATGGCGCAAGGCGCCGCAGCAGCCGGTGCCGCTGAAAGGCGAAATGTGCAAGTAGGGCAGGGCGTTGCGGTAAACTTGCCGCCTTCGCTGAACCCCCTGACGGTATTGCCATGAATTTCGCCCAACTCGGCCTGATCGAACCGCTGCTGCGCACCTTGCAGACGCTGGACTACACCACGCCCACCCCGATCCAGGCCAAGGCCATCCCCGCCGTGCTCGCTGGCCGTGACCTGATGGCCGCCGCCCAGACCGGCACCGGCAAGACCGCCGGCTTCGCCCTGCCGGTGCTGCAGCGCCTGGCCCTGGAAGGGGAGAAGGTCGCCAGCAACTCGATCCGCGCGCTGGTGCTGGTGCCGACTCGCGAGCTGGCGGAGCAGGTGCACAACAACGTGCGCGAGTATGCCGAAAACCTGCCGTTGAGCACCTACGCGGTGTATGGCGGGGTCAGCATCAACCCGCAGATGATGCGCCTGCGTCGTGGCGTTGACCTGCTGGTGGCGACCCCAGGCCGCTTGCTCGACCTCTTCCGCCAAAACGCGGTGAAGTTCAATCAGGTGCAGACCCTGGTGCTCGACGAAGCCGATCGCATGCTCGACCTGGGCTTTGCCGAGGAGCTGCAATCGGTGTACGCGGCGTTGCCGCGCAAGCGCCAGACACTGTTGTTCTCCGCCACCTTCTCCGAGCAGATCCGCCTGCTCGCGGGCCTGGCGCTGAACGATCCGCTGAGCATCGAAGTGAGCCCGCGCAACGCCGCCGCGACTACGGTCAAGCAGTGGCTGGTGCCTGTGGATAAAAAGCGCAAGGCCGATCTTTTCATCCATCTGATGCGCAAGCAGCGCTGGAAGCAGGTGCTGGTGTTCGCCAAGACTCGCAACGGTGTCGATCAACTGGTCGAGCGCCTGTTGGCCGAGGGCGTGAATGCCGACGGCATCCACGGCGACCGTCCGCAGGCCACCCGCCAGCGTGCCCTGGACAGCTTCAAGGCCCGTGAGATCCAGGTACTGGTGGCCACCGATGTGGCCGCTCGCGGCCTGGACATCGACGACCTGCCGCTGGTGGTCAACCTCGACCTGCCAATCGTCGCCGAAGACTACGTGCACCGCATCGGCCGTACCGGCCGCGCGGGGAACAAGGGCGAGGCGATTTCGCTGGTGTGCGCCGACGAGGTGCAATTGCTGGCCACGATCGAGACCCTGATCCGCCAGGTGTTGCCACGGCACGAGGAGCCGGATTTCATCCCCGATCACCGGGTGCCGGTGACCGATGCCAGTGGCCAGGTGCTGAAGAAACCGAAGAAGCCCAAGAAGCCGAAGGAGAACAGCGCCAAGCGCGGCCTGGGGCGCTGGATGGACAGCGAGGGCGCGGGGGCTGCGGCACCGGCGGTCAAGGCGGTGCGCAAGGTGCCGGCGTTCGGTGGCAAGCCGCGCAAGCCCAAGCCTTGAGATCCTCGGGGCTGCGTAGCAGCCCCGGCATTCATCAGGTCAGGCGCGTCAGCCAATCAGCCGCCGCATTTCCCGCCCGCAACCCACTAGCGAAGCACGCCGTCAGCAGGTACCCACCCGTCGGCGCTTCCCAATCCAGCATCTCCCCCGCGCAGAACACCCCGGGCAGGTTGCGCACCATCAGTCCGTCGTCCAACCCTTCGAACCGTACCCCGCCGGCGCTGCTGATCGCCTCGTCCAGCGGCCGGGTCCGCACCAGCACGATCGGCAGCGCCTTGATCGCCGCCGCCAGGCACCCGGGGTCGGCAAAGGTCGCCTGGTCGGTCAGTTCGCGCAGCAACGCCGCTTTCACCCCGTCGATGCCGAGCTGACCGTGCAGATGCTTGGCCATCGAGCGCGATCCACGCGGCTTGGCCAGGGCTTGGGCAATCTTCTCCACAGGCCGGTCCGGCAGCAGGTCCAGCAGCAGGGTTGCTCGACCGTCGCGGTTGATCGCCTCGCGCAGCGCCGCCGACCAGGCATACACCAGGCTGCCCTCCACTCCCTGGGCGGTGAGGATGAACTCGCCCTTGCGCGGTGCGGCGCCGGGGACGCTCAAGGCAATGTTCTTCAGCGGGGCACCGGCGAACTTGTCCTTGAGCAGCGTGCTCCAGCCTTCGACTTCGAAGCCGCAATTGCTCGGTTGCAGCGCTGAGATATCCACACCCCGCTCGACCAGCAGCGGCACCCAGGCGCCGTCCGAACCCAGGCGCGCCCAACTACCGCCACCCAGCGCCAGCACCACGGCGTCTGCCTGCACGTGTCGTTCGCCCTGTGGATAACTGATCCGCAAGGCACCAGCGTCGGTCCAGCCCAGCCAACGGTGGCGGGTGTGGATAACCACCCCGGCCTCGCGCAGGCGCTTGAGCCAGGCACGCAGCAGCGGCGCGGCCTTCATGTCGCGGGGAAATACGCGACCCGAGGTGCCGACGAAGGTTTCGATGCCCAGGCTGTGAATCCACTGGCGCAGGGCATCGGCGTCGAAGTCGTGCAGCAGCGTGTCGATCTCGCCGTGGCGTTTACCGTAGCGGCCGACGAAGGCCGGGTAGGGCTCGGAATGGGTGATGTTCATGCCACCGACACCGGCCAGCAGGAACTTGCGGCCCACCGAAGGCATGGCGTCGAACACTTCAACCGCCATCCCGCGCCTGGCCAGGGCTTCGGCGGCCATCAGGCCAGCAGGGCCGCCACCGATCACGGCGACAAGGGGGCGGGAGGCGGGGCGAGGATCGTTCATGGCGGGCGGCAGGCTGTGGAAAAGAGCGCGCATTCTACCCCAGCGGGACGGCTCGCGGCACTGCTCAAAAAACAACCAACTCTTTGCAGCTCAGGCAGTTAAAGGGCTGGAGCGGCTTTCTCGCAGGTTATCCACAGGTGGTTCCACAGTCATTGTGCACAACCGAGCACCCGCGCCGCGCTGTGGTGGAGGATGCCGTGGCGCCGGGCCAGGGCCTGGCGGTCCTTGCTGTAGCCGCCACCGATCACCCCTACCACCGGGATGTCGCGGCCCAGGCATTGGCGCAGCACATGCTCGTCGCGGGCAGCGAGGCCTGCGTCGGTCAGTTGCAGGTAGCCCAGGGCGTCGTCCTTGTGCACATCGACGCCGGCGTCATACAGCACCAGGTCTGGCTGGTACAACGGCAGCAGGTAGTTCAGCGCATCCTCGACCACCTTGAGGTATGCGCTGTCGTGCATGCCGCGGGGCAGGGGGATATCCCAGTCGCTCTGGGCCTTGCGCGCCGGGAAGTTCTGCTCGCAGTGCAGGGACACGGTGATCGCCTCCGGCGTGTCGTGGAGAATGCGCGCCGTACCGTCGCCCTGGTGCACGTCGCAGTCGAAGATCAGCACCCGGTGTACGCGTCCGGCTTCCAGCAGGTAACGGCTGATCACTGCCAGGTCGTTGAAGATGCAGAAGCCGGCCGGGTGATCGTAGTGGGCATGATGGGTGCCGCCGGCCAGGTGGCAGGCGATGCCATGCTGCAGCGCTTGCTCGGCGGCCAGCAGTGAACCACCTACTGCACGCACGGTGCGTCGGGCCAGGGCTTCGCTCCAGGGCAGGCCCAGGCGGCGCTGGTCCTCGCGGGACAGTTCGCCGTTCATGTAGCGCTCGATGTAGGCGCGGTCATGGGCCAGGGCGAGGATCTCGTTGGGGCAGATTTCAGGGCGCAGCAGGGCCGCGTCGGTGGTCAGGCCGCTGTCTACCAGGTGATCGCGCAGCAGGCGGAACTTGTCCATCGGGAAGCGATGGTCCGGCGGGAATTCGGGGCTGTAGTCGTCGTGGTAGATCAGCGGCAGGGGCATGGTGTCGGCGCGTTGGGGGCGAACACCGATCTTGCCAGTATTGGTGGCGCCGGCGCCAACGCAATCGCGGGGCAAGCCCGCTCCCACGCAGCTGCGGTCATCTTGTGGCGCTCATTGGCCTGCCGATGCCAGCACCCTTTGCCAGTCTGGCTCGTTCATCCGCCCCAGAATCCGCGCCTTGCCATTGCCATCCACCGACACGAACAGCGCACTGGCGTAGCCGCTTTCACGCTCACCGCCCGGCACATGCTGCTGGCGGGCGAAGTGATCGATGCAACCATTGTGGGTCACCAGTATCAGGTTGTGCCCGGGCCGCTTGCGGGCCATGGCCTCGGCGGGGAAAGGACGGTCGCAGCGCTCCAGCCAGTCTTCGCTGGAGACGGCCTGGCCAAGGATGAAATGCGCGGTCTGGCGGGTTCGCAGCTTTGGGCTACTGAGCAGATCGGCACCGCTCAGCCCCAGTTGCCGCAGGCCCTGGCCGACCCGCTGCGCCGCCTGGCTGCCGGCCACGGTGATGCCGGTCGCATCGTCCAGGCAGGGGCCTGGGGCACTGTCACAGCGTTCGGCGTGGCGGATCATCACGATCACCGCGCCGTCCTTCCAGTCCTGCAGCAGGCCGCTTTCGCTCAGTTGTTGCTCGTTGCCAAGATTCACGATGTGCGTCCTCGTCGCTAGCCAGGTGCTGGCCCCGGCCAGTGCCAGGAGCAGGCCGAAGGCGGCGCCGAGCGCGGTGCGAGAACGGCGGCGTTCGGGGCGGGCCAGCAGGGCCGGGTTGTGCAGGGTGTTGCTGGGGTGCATGCGTCACTCCGATGGCAGTGCGGCGTCGACAAAGGCCGCGGTAGTGTCCGGCATTGTGCAAAGAGGCCTGTCGGGGGGCGGTGAAGCCGATGTGAAAAAAGCATCGGCTGGCCGATGTGCGCGGCCTACGCTGTACACTGGCAGACTGTGATTTCGGAGCCGCGCCGATGACCCCCATCCTCGAACTGGAAAGCCCGCGCCTGGTGCTGCGCCAATGGCAGGACGACGACCTGCGCGAGTTCGCCGCCTTGTGCGCCGACCCACAGGTGATGCGTTATTTCCCCGCACCGATGACCCGGGTCGAGGCAGCCGCGCTGATCGGCCGGGTGCGCGGTCATTTCAACGAATACGGTTTCGGCCTCTGGGCCCTGGAGCGCAAGGACAGCGGCGCCTTCATCGGCATGACCGGCCTGCTCAACGTCAATTTTGACGCGCCCTTCGGCCCGGCGGTGGAAATTGGCTGGCGCCTTGCCCGCCGGCATTGGGGGCTGGGCTTCGCCAGCGAGGCCGCCTGGGCCTGCCTGCGCTGTGCCTTCGCCCAGCTGCATCTGGACGAGGTGGTGTCGTTCACCACCGAGGGCAATTTGCCGTCGCAGAAGGTGATGCAGGCCATCGGCATGGTCCAGGACCTCGAGGCCAGCTTCGAGCACCCGCGCCTGCCACCGGGCGATCCGCTGCGCCCTCATGTGCTCTACCGCATCGACCGCGCCCGCTGGCAACAGAACCTGCGCGGCTGAATAGGTGGCCATTCGTACGGCGGGACTACAGACAAACCCTGTATCATTTGCCGCCATAACAGCGCCGTATTGCCTTGCCAGGAGAACCCCATGAGCCACGTACTCGACGATCTGGTCGACTTGCTGAGCCTCGAGTCCATCGAGGAGAACCTGTTCCGCGGACGCAGCCAGGACCTGGGCTTCCGCCAGCTGTACGGCGGCCAGGTGCTCGGCCAGTCGTTGTCGGCGGCCAGCCAGACGGTCGAGGACGCGCGCCATGTGCATTCGCTGCATGGCTACTTCCTGCGCCCGGGTGACGCCAGCATGCCGGTGGTGTACTCGGTGGACCGCGTGCGTGACGGCGGCAGTTTCAGCACCCGGCGGGTCACGGCGATCCAGAAGGGCCAGCCGATCTTCACCTGCAGCGCTTCGTTCCAGTACGACGAGGAAGGCTTCGAGCACCAGGCGCCGATGCCCGACGTGGTCGGCCCGGAGAACCTGCCCAGCGAGGTCGAGCTGGCCAGTGCCATGGCTGAAAGGCTGCCCGAGCGCATCCGCGAGAAGGTGCTGTGCGCCAAGCCCATCGAGATCCGCCCGGTCACCGAGCGCGACCCGTTCAATCCCAAGCCCGGCGATCCGGTCAAGTACGCCTGGTTCCGTGCCGACGGCAACCTTCCGGACATTCCGGCGCTGCACAAGTACCTGCTGGCGTACGCCTCGGACTTCGGCCTGCTGACCACGGCCTTGCTGCCCCATGGCAAGTCGGTGTGGCAGAAGGACATGCAGATCGCCAGCCTCGACCACTCGCTGTGGTTCCACCGTGACCTGCGCGCCGACGACTGGCTGCTGTACGCCACCGACAGCCCCTGGGCCGGCAACGCCCGTGGCTTCTGCCGGGGCAGCATCTTCAACCGCGCCGGGCAACTGGTGGCCTCGTCGACCCAGGAAGGCCTGATCCGCCATCGCAAGGACTGGGCATGAGCCTGGGCGACATCCGCCACTGGGTGTTCGACATGGACGGCACCCTCACGGTCGCCGTGCATGACTTCGCGGCCATCCGCGAAGCGCTCGATATCCCGTCCGAGCACGACATCCTCACCCACCTGGCAGCCTTGCCGGCAGCGGAGGCGGTGGCCAAGCATGCCTGGCTGCTGGAGCATGAGCGCGACCTGGCGATAGCCTCCAAGGCCGCCGACGGCGCCGTGGAGCTGGTGCGCGAACTGGCCCGACGCGATTGCCGGCTGGCCATTCTCACGCGCAATGCCCGCGAGCTTGCCCACGTGACCCTCGAGGCCATCGGCCTGGCTGACTGCTTCCCGGTCGAACTTATCCTCGGTCGCGACGAGGCGGCACCCAAGCCCAGCCCGGATGGGTTGTTGCAGATCGCCCGGGCCTGGGGTGTAAGCCCCGGTGCAATGGTGATGGTCGGTGACTACCGCTTCGACCTCGACTGCGGGCGGGCCGCAGGCACCCGCACCGTGCTGGTC
Organism: Pseudomonas soli; assembly: GCF_900110655.1. Taxonomy (GTDB): domain Bacteria; phylum Pseudomonadota; class Gammaproteobacteria; order Pseudomonadales; family Pseudomonadaceae; genus Aquipseudomonas; species Aquipseudomonas soli. The sequence continues at coordinate 1,749 of NZ_FOEQ01000013.1, read as the reverse complement.
AACTTGCCGGACAATCCCTGGCCGCAGCTGGCCGACTGGCACGCGGCAGATTGCCGGGCGTTGAGGGCGTTGCTCGGCTGACGGCCCTGTCGCGGGGCAAGCCCGCTCCCCGTGCCTACCATCGTGGGAGCGGGCTTGCCCCCGCGATCCTCCAGACCTGTCTAAGCTGCACTGCACCTTTTCCCACGATGGAGACCCACCCCATGAGCACCAAGGCTCTCTACGTCCTGCCCGGCGGCGGCTACGACAAGGTCCAGGTCGGCACCTGCGAAACCGCCGCGCCCGCAGCCGGCGAGATCACCGTGCGCCTGCACGCCAGCTCCCTCAACTACCACGACTTCGCCGTGGTCAGTGGCATGTGGGGGCCGAGCGAGCGGCGCATCCCGATGGCCGACGGCGCCGGTGAAGTGCTCGCGGTGGGGGCTGGGGTCAGTGAGTTCCAGGTTGGCGATGCCGTGGTCAGCACGTTCTTCCCCGACTGGCTCGGCGGCCAGGCCCAGGTCGAGGGCTTCGCCAGCGTGCCGGGGGATGGCATCGACGGCTACGCCCGCGAACAGGTAACCGCCCGGGCTACCTCCTTCACCCTTGCGCCCAACGGCTACAGCCATGCCGAGTCGGCGACGCTGACCACCGCCGGCCTCACCGCCTGGCGCGCGTTGATGAGCGACGACCACCTCAAGCCCGGTGACAGCGTGCTGGTGCAGGGCACCGGTGGCGTGTCGATCTTCGCCCTGCAGTTCGCCAAGCTGGCCGGCGCCACGGTGATTGCCACCTCGTCCAGCGATGCCAAGCTCGAGCGCCTCAAGGCACTGGGCGCGGATCACCTGATCAACTATAAGGCCACGCCTGCCTGGGGCGAAAAGGTCCGTGAACTCACCGGCGGCCGTGGCGTGGACCATGTGATCGAAGTCGGCGGCCCGGCCACCCTGGAGCAGTCGATGATCGCGGCGCGTATCGGTGGCCACGTATCGTTGATCGGCATTCTCACCGGCGTGGCCGGGCAGTTGCCGTTGGTGCAGGCGCTGGTGCGGCAGATTCGCCTGCAGGGCGTGCTGGTGGGCAGCCGCGCCCAGCAGCAGGCGATGGTCCGCGCCATCGACGCCAACGGCCTACGGCCGGTGGTGGACAAGCATTTCGAACTGGAGCAGATGGTCGATGCGTTCCGGTACCAGGAGAGCAACCGGCATTTCGGCAAGATCTGCCTGACCTGGTAAGGCAGGCACTGCTTTTTGGTGTTCACGCCAGTCAAGCCGGTTTCCACTGGCGCAGCATGGTTCGAAGGCTGCGCCCGCTCTGTGGGAGCGGGCTTGCCCCGCGATGAGGCCCGCTCAGGTGTGGGACAGCGACGGAAACATCAACACCTGTGCATCAAGGCTAGTTCGCGACGCACCCCAGACGAACAGCGCATCATCGTTATCCACAGCCCGTGTCGCAAAGCCTTCGCTGTGCCGCGGCGCAAACCCCAGCACTACTTCCCGCGTCATTAGTGTGACCCGCTCGACGTTGAGTTCGCCGCCTAGGTGCGGGTCGTCGTGGTAGTGTTCCACAAGTTCAAGAGTCGAGTCGTTGAGCAAGACCGCCCTGGAATTCACTTAAACCTGTAAAGTAAGTGTTAACAGTAGCCGCTGTTAAAAAATGTCGTGAAAAACTGTAGGGGGTATGACTCACCCACATGGGTTACAAATCAGTTCACGCACATAGGTAACAGTCTTTAACTGGCAGGGTCGGTTTTCGAGGATCTGACCATGC
>NZ_FOEQ01000011.1 GCF_900110655.1 Pseudomonas soli | reverse complement strand
AGAGCAAGAGCAAGAGCAAGAGCAAGAGCGGAAGGTTTTAGTGTGGATTAAGGCATGTGATTTTATTGAGCAGCAGCCCTATCCTCGTATTAATTAGCGACAGGGCTACTGTATAAAAAAATATCAAGGCGAACTAGGATCACTCGCCGGGAAAGTTTCATCCAACGCGTTATCGACATTACTCTCCTTCGGCTGACTCACCTCCCCACATTTGCAATCACCCATGCGACAAGGCTCACCATTACGGTGTCCCGTCGCACACGCTTCGCAGCAGTAAGCCTTGCCATCCTGGACCACGGCATTGGCATCCACGGTGCAGGAACAGTGGTTGCAGGAACAACGTTGCTCGTTCATCAGCGTTCTCTCCGCTCGTCTTCAGGGGTGACCTCGTCGGTCCACGGCTCGCCGTCCAACGGCGCCGAGCGGGCCAGTTCGGCCTCGTCCAGGCCAATGCCGCCACCAATCTCGTGGGCCTCGACATGACGCAGGGTCTGGTCCGCCGGACCGCCCGCCATGCCCGGCTCATCCGGATCGCGGGCACCGGTCTCGTCCAGCAGCGTGTCAGGGCTCAGGTCATCGAGGGTGACATTGTCCTCGTGCAGGCTGTCACTCAGCGCCTCGCCACCGGTCATGCCACTTTCGGCAACGCGTCTCGGTGGATACTCCTCCTCCACCTCCCGCGCCGGTCGCTCGTCGCCAATACGGCCCCGGCGCTCATCGCGGCGTTCGCTGAAATCCAGCTCATGGACACTGCCCATGCGGTCTTGCGTGTCGTCGATCTCGACCGTCGGCTTGGGGTCTTCGGGGATGGGCATGATCGCTCTCCGATTTGTGGGCTCATCCAGTCGACTGCCCCGGCCAGCCAATGATTCAGAGTTTCTGCAGATAGCACCTGCCAAAGCTTTTTTTGAACTCCGCCCACCCCCCTCGCCTCCCACATTAGAGACCCCGCGAACCGTCCGGAGCCCGCCATGCCCAAGCCCCTGCAGGAGTACCAGCGCAAGCGCGACTTCAACGCCACGCCCGAACCTGCCGGCAAACGCGGCCGCACGGGCAAAGCCCATGCCTTGCAGTTCTGCATCCAGAAACACGACGCCAGCCACCTGCACTACGACTTTCGCCTGGAACTCGATGGCACCTTGAAAAGCTGGGCCATCCCCAAGGGCCCCTCGCTCGATCCCAAGGTTCGCCGCCTGGCAGTGCATGTGGAGGATCACCCGCTGGACTACGCCGATTTCGAAGGCAATATCCCCGAAGGCCACTACGGCGCCGGTGACGTGATCGTCTGGGATCGTGGTATCTGGGAGCCCGAGGGCGACCCGCTGGTGGCTTACGCCAAGGGCAAGCTGCGTTTTCGCCTGCAGGGCGAGAAGCTGTCAGGTGTCTGGAACCTGTTCCGCACTCACCTGGCCGGCAAGAAGGAGCAGTGGATGCTGGTCAAGTCCCACGACGCGCAGGCCCGCAGCGAAACCGACTACAGCATCGTCGAAGCCTTGCCGAACAGCGTGCTTAGCGACCGTACCCTGCTGCCGCGCCACCCTGCGAAAACAGCAACTGCCAACAAACGCAAGGCCAAGGCCAGCCCCTCCGCCCTGCCGGACAAGCTCCAGCCGCAACTGGCCACCCTGGTCGATTCGCCGCCCGGTGGTGATTGGCACTACGAGGTCAAGTTCGACGGCTACCGCATCCTCGCCCGCATCGAAGGCGCGGATGTGCGGCTGTTCACCCGCAATGGCCACGACTGGAGTGCGAAGATGCCGCGTCAGGTCGAGGCCTTGAAAGCGCTGGAGCTTGATTCGGCGTGGCTTGACGGCGAGATGGTGGTGGTCGACGACCAGGGTGTGGCTGACTTCCAGGCCTTGCAGAACGCCTTCGACACCGAGCACGACGAACGCATCACCTATTATCTGTTCGACCTGCCCTACCTGGGTGGCGAGGATCTGCGCCAGCTACCGCTGCAGGCGCGACGTGCCACCCTGGCCCGGCTGCTGGAAAACACGCCCTCGGACCTCCTCAAGTTCTCCGCCGACTTCAACGAGCCGGTCGACTCGCTGCTCGACAGCGCCTGCCGCCTGAAGCTCGAAGGCCTGATCGGCAAGCGCGCCGACAGCCCCTACGTGGGCCGGCGCAGCAGTGACTGGATCAAGCTCAAGTGCAAGCAGCGCCAGGAGTTCGTGATCGTCGGTTACACCGACCCGAAAGGCAGCCGCAATGCCTTCGGCGCCCTGCTGCTGGCCCTGCACGACACCGACAGCGGCCAGCTGCGCTATGCCGGCAAGGTCGGCACCGGTTTCAGCGCCACCACGCTGGACAGCCTGCATGCGCGCCTCAAGCCCCTGGAAGTCGACAAGCCGGCCTTGCCCAAGCCGCCCCGTGGCGCCGAGGCCCGTGGCGTGCACTGGCTCAAGCCGCAACTGCTGGCCGAAGTCGCCTACGCCCAGATGACCCGCGAAGGCATCGTGCGCCACTCGGTGTTCCACGGCCTGCGCGACGACAAACCCGCCACCGTCATCGACCTGGAGCGTGCCATGCCCGCCAAGCGCGCCGCGCAGACACCCGCCGAGCCCCTCGGCAGCCTGCGCCTGACCCACCCCGACCGCGTGGTCGACGCCAGCACCGGCAGCACCAAGCGCCAGGTCGCCGAGTACTACGCCCAGGTCGCCGACTGGTTGCTGCCGCAACTCAAGGACCGCCCCGTGGCGCTGGTACGCGCACCGGACGGACTGGGTGGCGAGCTGTTCTTCCAGAAGAACGCCGGCCAGCTGCACATCCCCGCGGTGCGCAGCTACAGCAAGGCGCAAGCCGGCCAGGCGGCGATGGTGCTCAACCGCGCTGACAGCCTGCTGGGCGCGGTGCAGATGAACATGCTCGAACTGCACACCTGGAATGCCACCGACAAGGATTTCGACAAGCCCGACCGCTTCGTCCTCGACCTCGACCCAGATCCGGCACTGCCCTGGAAAGCCATGCTCGAAGCGACCCAACTGACCCTCACCCTGCTCGATGAACTGGGCCTGAAGGTGTTTCTCAAGACCAGCGGCGGCAAGGGCATGCACCTGGTGGTGCCACTGACCCGTCGCGCCGGTTGGGATGAAGTGAAAGACTTCAGTCATGCCCTCGTCGAGCATATGGCGGGCCTGTTCCCGGATCGGCTCAGTGCCGTCTCCGGGCCCAGGAACCGGGTCGGGCGGATCTTCATCGACTACCTGCGCAACGGCAAGGGCGCGACCACGGTCGCGGCGTATTCGCTGCGTGCCCGTGAAGGCCTGCCGGTTTCGGTGCCGATCTGGCGCGAAGAGCTGACCCAGCTCAAGGGCGCCAACCAGTGGCACATCGGTAACCTGCAGGCGCGGCTGGCCGAGGTGGACGACCCTTGGGCGGACATGGCCAAGACCCGGCAGTCCATCACCGTGCGCATGCGCAAGCAGCTGGGAATCGCCTGATGGAGCGCGTGCTCGACCTGTTGCAATGGCCCGCCATGCTGCTGACCGTGGTGGCAGCCTGGTGCATCGGCTCGCAACGCCCGTGCCGGCGCCGCATCGGCTTCTGCTGCTTCATCGCCAGCAACCTGCTGTGGACGCTGTGGGGTTGGTACATCCAGGCCTGGGCGCTGATCGTCCTGCAATTCTGCCTTTGCGCCATGAACCTGCGTGGCTGGAAGAAAAACCTCCAAGGGGAGCCAAGTTGATGAGCATCGTCCAGGACTTCGACCTGACCAATCTCGACCGCCTGCTGCGCCGCTTCGGCGCCCGCCCGCAGGCCATCGACCTCGACACCTTGCTGCCGGAGCTGCTGCAGGCCATGCAGGCCGACCACCTCGACCTGTTGCCCCTGCCCGGCCAGGGCCAGACCCTCAAGCGCTGGCAGACGCTCGCGCGGGTCGCCGGTTGCGACCTGACCCTGGCCAAGCTCTATGAAGGCCATACCGATGCCTTGGCGATCCTCGCCGAATGCGGCGCCGCCCATCATGCCCAGGAGGGGATCTGGGGCGTGTGGGCCGCCGAGCCGCCGGATGCCCGTGCCCGCATCGTCGAGCGGCACGACGGGCAGGTGCGCCTGCAAGGGCGCAAGGCCTGGTGCTCGGGTGCGCTGCAGATCGACCGGGCACTGATCACTGCCTGGGAGAATGACCAGCCGCAGCTGGTGGCCATCGAGTTGTCGCACCCCAGCCAGCGCATCCAGGCCGACCAGTGGCAGGCGGTGGGCATGGCCACCACCACCAGCGTCAGCATCGAATTCGACGACACGCCCGGGCTGGCCATCGGCCTGCCCGGCCAGTACCTCGCTCGTCCCGGATTCTGGCATGGCGGCGCCGGTATAGCCGCCTGCTGGTATGGCGCGGCCGAGGCCCTGGCCGACTACCTGCGCGAGCATTGCCGCATGCCTCGGCCCGACCCACACGCCGATGCCCATCTGGGGGCGGTGGACGCCGCCTTGTACGGCGCCCGCGCCGCCCTTCGCGAATGCGCCGCCTGGATCGACCAGCAGCCCCATGCCGACGCCAGCTTCGAAGTGCGCCGCGCCCGCGCCCAGGTCGAACAGGCCGTCGAGCAGGTGATCCGCCATGTCGGCAGGGCGCTGGGTGCCACGCCCTTCTGCCGCAGCAGCCATTTCGCCCGGCTCAGCGCCGACCTGCCGGTGTACCTGCGCCAGAGCCATGCCGAACGCGACCTGGCCGAACTCGGCAGGCAGGTGACCGGCATGCCGGCGGGAGCCTGGCAGCTATGAGCGAGAACCGTATCCAGGCGGCTGCCGGCACCCCTTGGCGCGACTGGCAACAATCCGCGCACCTGGCCCGCGCCAGGTGGCTCAAGCCCGAACAGCTCTGTCCCCCCGGCCGGCGCCTGGTATTGCTGGCTCCCCACCCGGACGATGAAATCCTCATGGCCGGCGGACTGCTGGCCGGTTTCCATGGGCGCGAGCAGGACCTGCTGCTGATTTCCGCCACCAACGGCGAAGGCAGCCATCCCCATTCCGCCCACTGGACCGAGCACCGCCTGCGCCACCAGCGCCCCCAGGAAAGCCGGCACGCCCTGCAACAGCTGGATCTGGACCTCAACCGCCTGGACTGGCGGCGCCTGAACCTCAAGGACGGCGCCCTGCCCCGCGACGAAGCGTTTTTGGCCAACTACCTGGAGCAACTGCTTGAACCGGACGACCTATTGCTGACTACCTGGCGCGGTGACGGCCACTGCGACCACGAAGCGGCCGGCCGCGCCGCTGCCCAGGCGGCCCAGGCCCGCCGGGTGCAACTGGCCGAGGCGCCGGTGTGGGCGTGGCATTGGGCGACGCCCGATGACCCGCGCCTGCCCTGGCCCCAGGCCCATCGGGTACAGCTCGACGACACCCGCCTGGCGCGCAAACGCCAGGCCCTGGCCGCCCACGCCAGCCAGTTGCAGCCAGACGGCGAGCACCCTCCGGTGCTGCCCGTCACCCTGCAGACCTGCCTGTTGCAGCCTTTCGAACTGATCTTCCTGTAATGGAGTTGCCATGAGCCTCGACGCGCAGTATTTCGCCGACCTGTATGCCGGCAACGACGATCCATGGGCCTTTCGCACCCGCTGGTACGAACGCCGCAAGCGCGACCTGGTGATGGCCAGCCTGCCCAGCCAGTGCTACGGCCGGGTGTTCGAGCCGGCCTGCGCCAATGGCGAACTGAGCGTGCTGCTGGCCGAGCGCTGCGCCAGCCTGCTGTGCCAGGACATCGACGCCACTGCCGTGAGGCTGGCCCGACAACGCCTGGCGGGGGTCGACCATGCCCGCGTCGAACAGGGGCACCTGCCGGGCGATTGGCCGGGCGGGCAGTTCGACCTGATCGTGCTCAGCGAGATCGGCTACTACCTAGACCCCACCGACTGGTTGCAGGTGATCGAACAGTCCGTGGCCTGCCTGGCCGGCGACGGCGGACTGCTGGCCTGTCACTGGCGCCATCCGATTGCCGGTTGCCCGCAGGACGGCGGCCAAGTGCACGCCCTGCTGGCCAGGCACCTGCCGCTGTATCCGCAGTTGCGCCATGAGGAGGCGGACTTCCTGCTCGAGTACTGGTCGTGCCAGCCCCGGGTGGTCGACCTGGACGAGACCTGCCCATGATCGCGGTGATCATTCCCGCCCATAACGAGGCCCGGCGCCTCGGGCACTGCCTGAAGGCCGTGCGGGTGGCAGCTGCGCGGGCCGAAGCCGCGGGCCTGGAGGTCGAGGTGCTGGTGGTGCTCGATCGCTGTACCGACGCCAGCGCGCGCATCGCCAGGCGCCATGGCGTGCACACGCTGGCGCTGGAAGCCGGCAATGTCGGCATTGCCCGCCGCCTGGGGGCGGCCTGGATGATCGAGCGCGGCGCCCAGTGGTTGGCGTTCACCGACGCTGACAGCCGCGTGCCTGGCCACTGGCTGCTGTCGCAGTTGCAATGGCATGCCGACGCGGTGTGCGGCACGGTGCATATCGAGCGCTGGCAACCCTGGCAGGGTGCCGCCTTGCGTCAGCTATACCACAGCCGCTACCAGGCAACGGAAGGCCATCGGCATATCCACGGCGCCAACCTTGGGGTGTGCGCCAAGGCCTATGCCAAGGTCGGCGGTTTCCAGCCGTTGCCGGCCCACGAGGATGTGCAACTGGTACTGGCGCTGGAAGCCATCGGCGCGCAGATCGTCTGGACCGCCAGGCACAGCGTGGCGACCAGCAGCCGCGGGGACAGCCGGGCGCGGCAGGGATTCGGGGATTACCTCGGTGGCCTGGAAGGCCAGATCCCATAGAGACCTGGACACTCCGCAGGATCACGACGCCTTGCGTGGGCGTTTCGGCGCAGGCTTTTTCGCCTTGCTCTTGCCACCGCCACCCAGGCTGCGCTTGAGCAGCTCGGTAAGGTCGATGATGTCCGCGCCCTTCTCCGTCGTGGCGCCCTCGCCTTTTTCCACGGTCTTGATCTTGCCCTTGCTGGCCTTCTCCTCGACCAGATCAAGGATGGTCTGGCGGAACGCGTCGTGGTAGTCATCGGGCTTCCACGGCCCGCTCATGTCCTCGACTAGGCGCTTGGCCATGTCCAGCTCGCGCTTGTCGACCTTGCTGTCGGTCACGCTCTTGTCCAGCTCCAAGGTCTCCAGCCCTCGCACCTCCTCCGGCCAGCGCAGGGTGATCATCACCAGCGCTTCGTCGAGCGGGCGCAGCAGCGCAAGGTGCTGGCGGGTGTGCAGCACCACCGTGGCCAGGGCCACCTTGCCGGTGCTGGCCAGGGTCTCGCGCAGCAAGGCGTAGACCTTGCCGCCCCGGCGGTCCGGGCTCAGGTAATACGGCGTATCGAACTGTTGCAGGGGGATTTCCCCGGCTTCGACGAACGAGAAGATATCGATTGTCTGGGTCGCCTCGGGCCGGGCCTTGCGGATTTCCTCCTCGCTGATCACCACGTAGCGGCCCTTCTCGTACTCCACGCCCTTGACGATGTTTTCCTTGTCGATTTCCTTGCCGGTGACCTTGTTCACCCGCTTGTAGCCGACCGGCTCCATGCTGCGTTTGTCCAGCCAGTCGAAATCCACTCGCTCACTGCGCACGGCGGTGTTGAGGGACACCGGGATGTGTACGAGCCCGAAACTGATCGCGCCTTTCCAGATAGCCCTGGCCATGGCTGGCTCCTATGCGTTCGAGGACAGGCCGGGCTGGCTGTAGCGCAACGCGCCACAGCGTTCGCAGCACTGGCATTGCAGACCGGCGACTTCACGGATCAACTGGCTGCGCCATTGGCAGCCACGCAGCAGGCAGACGAGTTTCATCAGCCACCTCCCTGGCCCACTTCGACGGGGCGCTTACTAGAACTGACTGCGCGGCGCGCGGAAGGTTTATTCGGCTTTGCCCTACGGCAGCGGATTGCCCCCGGTGACGCCAAAAATCTCGCCGGTGATGTAGCTCGACTCCTGGCTGGCCAACAGCACGTACAACGGCGCGCACTCGGCGGGCTGGCCCGGGCGCTTCATCGGCGTGTGCCCGCCGAAGTCGGGGATCTTCTCCGGTGGCTGGCCGCCACTGGGCTGCAGCACGGTCCAGATCGGCCCGGGGGCCACCGCGTTGACCCGGATGCCGCGCTCGATCACCTGCTTGGCCAGGGCCTTGGTGAAGGCGACGATGGCGGCCTTGGTGGTGGCGTAGTCGAGCAGCGTGGCCGATGGCTGATAGGACTGGATCGACGCGGTATTGATGATGGTCGCCCCGGCCGGCATCAACGGCACGGCAGCCTGGCAAAGCCAGAACAACGCGTAGACGTTGGTCTTGAGCGTATGGTCGAATTGCTCGTGGCTGATCTGCCCGATGTCCTTGCGCGCTTCCTGCTTGCCGGCGACGTTGACCAGGATATCGAGTCCGCCGAGCCGCTCGTGGGCCTGGTCGACCAACTGGCTGCAGAAGCGCGGATCCTTCAGGTCGCCGGGCAACGCTACGGCCTTGCGGCCCTCGGCCTCGATAAGCTGCACCACTTCGCGGGCATCACGCTCCTCGGTCGGCAAATAATTGAGGGCGATGTCGGCGCCCTCCCGGGCGAAGGCAATGGCCACGGCCCGGCCGATACCCGAATCGGCGCCGGTGATCAGGGCGCGCCGGCCGACCAGGCGGCCAAAGCCCTTGTAGGTGGTTTCGCCGTGGTCGGGCTTGGGTTGCATGTGCGCATCCAGGCCTGGGGCGGGTTGATGCTGGGCGGGGAATGGCGGATGCGGATATTGGGTCAGGGGGTTCTGTAGGGTGAACTGGTCCTGGGGCTTGCGGGGCATCGGCTGGACTCCTTCGGGTAATGGCTGCGTAAGGTCTGGCGCGGGCAAGCCCGCATACAGGTCCTGTTCTCGACGTGGAAGCCGTCTGGCACCGCACGAGGACCACACAAGTTTCGAGGCAACCGGCTGATGGATGGTTTGCTCAAGCTGAACCCGGCGCCGACAGATGGTCGTCCATCACCTGCCTGACCACGCTGCGCATTGCCAAACGCTCATCCAGGCCTTGCTCGCGGGCCAACCCATAGGCCTGGCGCTGGCGATCGGCACTGCTGCCTTCGCGCAGGATGCGCCGGGCGTGCAGGAAAGAACACTCGGCATCGGCAGTGTCGGCCGGGCATTGCGCCTGCAATTGTGTCAGCCAGACTTCGGCACTCACCGGTTGCTGTTCATGCACGCCAATGAAGGTGGCAAGGCGTCCATGACGCATGGCGCGCCAGTAGTTCTCCTGGGTGATCCAGCGCATTTCCCGGCTGGCGGCGCCAGCGTGCCGCCCCAGCGCATGCTCGACGAGATGGCGAAACAGGCCGGCAATGGCCAAGGCATCCTCCAGCCGCGGACAGCTGTCGCAGATGCGCAGTTCGACGGTCGGAAAGCGCCGCGAAGGTCTGATCGCCCACCAGAAGTCGCCGTCCTCGGCCAACGTGCCGCTGCGTTGCAACAGCGCCCGATAACGCTCGTAGGCGCTCCAGTCCGGCAGCGGTTCCGGCAGGCCCATATGCGGCCATTCCCCGCACACCACGCGGCGGTAGCTCATGTAGCCGGTGTCCTGGCCGCCCCAGTAGGGCGACGAGGTGCTGAGCGACAACAGCAAGGGCAACCAGTACAGCACCCGGTTGATCACCTGCATGCGATCCAGGCCCGGTGGCACCCCGACATGCACGTGCAGGCCGTTCAACAGGCTGCGCCGGGCCACCAGCCGGTAGTCGTCGAACAACTGGCGAAAGTGCGGGGTTGTGCGTGGATGCTGGCGCAACCACTGGGCGCTGGGGTGGCTTGCCGCGCAGTACAGGCCCGCTCCCTCGGCGGCCAGCGCCTGACTCAGGCGCTGGCGTTGCTCGCTGAGGAAAGCGCGGGCTTGGTGCAGCGTCTCGAATACCGGCGAGGCCAGCTCGATCTGGCTGCGGAACATCTCTTCGGCGAAACACGCCCCCAGCACCTTACGGCACAGGCGGGTCAGTGCCGCCGACGGCGAGGACAGCACCCGGCCGCTGTCCAGCGCCACCAGCAGGTACTCCTCCTCGATGCCGAACGTGCAGGGCCGCCCCATGCGCTCATCCGCCGCGGCGGGTGACAGTCAGGGCCACGGCGGCAATGCGCTCGACCTGTTCATAGCCGGGCTCGAGCAACTGCTCGCCGAACACATCCGGGTCCAGCTCCCGGTAGTGCCAGCTCAAGTCAGGGCCGGCCAGGCGCAGGCGGACCGCTTCGAGCAACGCATCGCGCCCTTCGACGATCGCCACCCCGGTGTACAGCAGCAATGTGCCGCCCGGTGTCAGGCGCTCACAGGCCTGCTCGACGATTCGCAGCGACAAGTCGGCGCCGAGCGTCCCGCCGCCGTGGCGGTAGACGCGCTGGCAGGCATCGAGCATGTAGGGCGGGTTGGCGACGATCAGGTCGAAGGTGCCGGTGATGCCCGTGAGCAGGTCGCTGGGCTCGACCGACACATTGGCCAGCCCGGCCAGGGCGGCGTTGACGGCGGTGTAGCGCAGCGCCAGCGGATTTATGTCCAGCGCGCTGACCTGGGCATGGCGCGCGGCGCGGGCAATCAGCAAAGCGCCGATGCCGCTGCCGCAGCCAATATCGACAGCGTGCTGCACGCGCCGAGGGCTGAGCCGCAGGTGATCCTCGATCAGCTGGGCGAAGCGGTAGCTGTCCGGCCCGAAGAATACCGCGTCGCTGCTGTCCGTCGGCCAGGCCGAATGCACCAGCAACAGGTCACCCAGGCTCGACCAACGCACCCGGCTGCGCCACAGCTCGCCGTGCGCCTCCAGCACGTCGGCCGCGCCCAGTTGTTCCAGCTCGTCGGCACTGATCAGCGAAGCCGGGAACGGCCGGCTCCAGCCGAACACATCCCGCAGCGTGCACGCGCGCCGGGCCTGAGGTCGGGCATTGACCCGCGCCTGGGTCGCCGGGGTGACGCAGGTGAAACGGTAGCCGTCGGCATGCAGCCTGCGGCCGAGTTGCAACAAAGCCTCGTCGGCACGGGTCTGCTTCTGGTCGAGTTGCATCATCGCGGCCCTCCCTGAAACAGCCCGGTGGCAGCGATGTAGTCGCGTGTGGCACGCAGGCCCGTGGGTTCGGCGTGCCGGTTACCGGCCATGGCCTCGATCAACGTGGCGATCTCCGAGGCCTGAGCCCGGCCGGGCGCCTCCGCCTGCAGGGCCAACGCCTGTTCCCATTGCCCGGGCGGCACGCGGCGAGGCAGAGGCCCTTGCCAGGTTCCGGCGATCCAATCGTGCCAAAGCTGTTTCTCGTAGGCGCTGAACACGCCGAACATTGCCGCGCCGGGGCCGTCGATCAGTGTCCAGAAACGGCTCTGCGCCGGGTCACTGTCACGCTTGATCCACCCCTGGGTCTGCAGGGCCTCGAGGAACCCGGCCATCGCTCCCGGCTCGGCAAGCCATTGGTTGATGGTGCGTCCTTGCAAACGGCAGCGATCGGAGTGCATGCACTGCCCGAACACGCGCTTGCGCTCCAGCGCGCAGAGCAGTTCGCCCTGCAGGTCGAAGCTGGCGATCAGCGAAGGCGTGTCCATGCCCAGGTCGTTAAGCCGGTAGCCGTGCCTGACACGCGCATAGAAATCTTCATCCCCTGCCGGCGCCAACAGCCGCAGGCTTTCCAGCGAACGCCGGGCATGGCCGCTGGCGGCGTTGTCGATGGTCACGTGCAACTGGAAGTAATGGGCGTCGATACCCAGTTCGGCCAGCTCATGGGTAGTGATCAGCAGGTGCAGCGGCGGCTGCTCATATCCCAGGTTGTAACCGATCACCTCGGGCAGGAAGCGCTCGCAGTGCTGACCGAGAGCCAATTGCACCGAGCCCTGCACGAAACGCGAGGGCTCCAATGGCAGCCCTTGCAGGCACCCCAGGCGGCTGAGCAGGCGCTGGTAGATCAGCACATGGTTGCAGCGTGGGTCACCGTCACCCAGTTCTTCGAGAAAGGTGCGGATCAACCCGTGGTAACGCGGGTCGCGCCAGTGCCGCAAGGTCCCGTGCAACCAGGCGCCGTCGACCACTTTGGTCGGCGCGACCTGTTGCAGGAACCACAACGCCTGGGCGCGAGTGGCGAAGTAGCGCCGGGGCGCGCCCTCGCGCCGCTGACGCAGGTAATGCGCATGGTCGTCAGCGACCTCTGCCGCATGGTGTTCAGCCCATTGGGATAACAGGTCAGGGTCTTCCGGAAGGTCATCCTCGCGGTCGCGCACGCGGCTTAGTTGCGCCTCCAACCAATCCTCGGCGGTGGCATCGTGTCCCGCCAGCAACGCCTGGTAGCGACGCGTCGCATCATCAGTCATGTCGTGTTTGGTTTGCGAACGCACGCTGTCGCGGATCATCGCCACCATGCCGGTTACCTCGCGCTAGGGATTCTGTGGCTTGGTTTCTGGGGTCGGGTTGGCAGTCGGTGGATTACGTTGCTGCATCTGCAGCGAGGGCTTGCTGGGGTCGGCGTCTTTAGCCGGATGGTCGTTGTCGCGGTCGAAGCAACCGGCCAGCAGGCCCAGGCTACCCAACAGGCAAATCAGCGGTGCGATACGCATGGAAACCTCCTGGTGGGGTGTGCGCGGTGCCAGGCGAACCCGGCACCGCGTGCCCTCACTTACGAGCGGCCGCCCTTATGGCCGGACTCGCTCTGGCGATTGCCGCCGCCGGAGCTCTGCCCGCCCTTGCGACCGGCTTCGGACGCTTTTTCGCGGTCATTGGCGAAATTGCCTGGGTTCTTCGTTCCACCCTGGCTGCCGGTCTTGTTGGCGTCCTGCTTGTTGGTGTCCTGGCGACCGGTCATGTTGCTGTCTTTGTTGGCCATGGTTGCAAAAACCTCGTGTGGCTAAGGGTTGCACGGCGAGGTGCCGTACATGGATTGGGAGTGCGGCGATAAAGAGGGATTCGGATTATTCCGAGCGGATCGGACCGGTGGCGCTAAACAAGCGGCGACGGTGTATTTGGGGCGCAAGCGGATCCCCGCTGGACAGACTTTGCGTTGACCCCCGGCGGATATCTGGCATACTTCGCCGACCTACCGGTCGGTAGGTTATTATTTTGCTCGCACGGACTTTCGCTTATGCCCGCTTCACATTTGCGCTTCGCCGCCTCCCTCGCCCTGATCGGCGCCCTTGGCCCGTCTGCCATCGACATGTACCTGGCCAGCCTGCCGCAGATGGCCCGCGACTTCGCCACCGGCTATACCCAGGTTCAGCTGACGCTGACCGTGTTCCTAATGGCCATGGGCGCCGGGCAGCTGCTGTTCGGGCCACTGGTGGATGCCTGGGGGCGGCGTCGCCCGCTGCTCGCCGGCCTGCTGGTGTTCTGCATCGCCTCCCTGGCCGCTGCGGGCGCACCGTCGCTGGACACGCTGCTGCTGGCGCGCCTGGTGCAGGGCCTGGCCAGCGCGCTGACGCTGGTGGTGATCATGAGCATGGTCCGCGACAGCGCCGATGGCGCACGGGCTGCGCAGATCTTCGCCCTGCTGATGACCATCGAGGGCCTGGCGCCGATCCTCGCCCCGGCCCTGGGCGGGGTAATCGACGCCGCGTACGGCTGGCGGGCAATCATGCTGGTGCTGGCCGGCCTCGGCCTGCTGACCCTGGTCAATTCGGCCATGACCCTCGGTGAGACCCTGCCGCCAGCGCATCGGGTGCGCCTGGCACCGGCCACGGTATGGCGTACCTACGGCCGTATCGCCGCCGACGGCGCGTTCCTGCGCCCGGCCCTGGCCCTGTCGGCGGTGTTCTTCTTCCTGTTCGCCTACATCGCCGGCTCGGCTTATGTGTACCAGCAGCACTTCGGCCTCTCCAGCACGCACTTTGGCCTGCTGTTCGGCGGCTGCGGCGTTGCCATCCTGCTCGGCGCGGCGCTTTCCGGCTATTGCGTCAGCCGGCACGGCGTGGCCCAGGTGGCCTGGTGGGGGGCGCTGTGCATGGGTGCCGGTGCAGCACTGGCGGTGATTGCCGGCCTGTCTGGCGCAGGCCTGCCGCTGCTGCTGGCGGGCGTGGTACTGGCGCTGTTCGGCCTGGGGGTTTGCGAGGCCACCTTGATGGCCCTGGCGATGTCATCGCAGCAGCGCGATGTCGGCTCGACGGCGGCCCTGCTCGGCGCGCTGCAACTGGTGATCTCGTCCAGCGCCACGCCCCTGGCCGGGCACCTGGCCACCCTGGGCCCGCTGGCCTGGGCCTGGTTGCTGGCGGCGGCGGCCGTGGTCATCGTCGGTTTGACCCGCGCCGCCATGGCAAAGACAATCAGCGCCTCATCCTGCAGCGTCAACCCGGAGTGACCGCCTTGAAAGCCCTGACCCCATCCGCCGCGCGCATCTGCGAGCATGCCGTGGAGCATTTCGCCGAGCACGGCTACGACGGCTCGTCGCTGAGCGAGATCGCCGCCCTGGCGGGCATGCGCAAGGCCTCGCTGTACGCGCACTTCGCCAACAAGGACGCGTTGTTCGTCTGCGCCTTCGAACGGGCCCTGGCCGACGAGACCGCCTACGTCGAGGCGGGCTTCGGCCATGAAGCAGCGGGCCGTGAGGCGCCGGGGCACTGGCATCCGCTGCACCTGGCCGAGCGCTACGCGGCCTCGGCCAATCTGCGCTTCGTACTGCGCAGTGCCTTCCTGCCGCCGGTGCCGATCCGCTCGATCGTCACCAGCGGCTTCGAGGCGTACCTGGAGCGGATCCGCCTGGGCTTCTGCCAGGCCCTGGGCGACCGGCATGCCTGGGCCCGCAGTGATGGCAACAAGCTGGAGCTGTATGGCGATGCCTACCTGGGGATCATCGACAGCCTGCATGTGGAGCTGCTGTACGCGCCCCCGGCGGTGTATGCGCGGCGGGCAGCGTCGTTGCTGAAGATTCTCGATGATTCGCTGCAGTTGGCCGGACAGTAGACCATGGGGGCCGCTGTGCGGCCCCATTGATTTCAGGGCCTGACCTTCTTCAGCTCGTTCAACAACCCCATCAACTGCTCCAGCTTGTCCGCGCCGAACTGGCGCTGAATCTCCTGGTAGTTGCGCTCCATCTCCTCGCTCATCGCCAGAAACGCCTGCTGCCCACGCACGGTCAGGCTGATGAAGATGCGCCGCTGGTCTTCCGGCGACTTGCGCCGCGCCACCAGGCCGTCGCGCTCCAGGCGCTTGAGCACGCCGCTCATGCTCGGTTTGAGGATGCAGGCCTGGTCGGCCAACTGGTGGCTTTCCAGCTCGCCCTGCTGGCGCAGGATACGGATCACCCGCCATTGCTGCTCGGTCAGGTCGTGGGCATTCAGGGCCGGGCGAAAGAACGCCATGGTCGCTTCGCGGGCCTGCAGCAGGGTCAAGGTCAGGGAGGGTCTTGGTTGGGTCATCAGGATCAAGGGCTGTTTTATTAAGATATTAATAAAGTGAAATACATTTTCCCCCGGGCTGTCCAGCCCTGTGAAAAGTACCAGCGCTCCTGGCAATCACCCATTCCCGCGTTACCTTCCCCATAGCACGATCTGCAGACAGCCAGCCGCCCGGAGCCCGTCGCCGCATGTCAACGCAACCCCGCCTGGCGCTGGCGATACTCACCCGGCGTCATCTGCGCATGGCGCTGGAAGAAGCGGCTGAAGTACGCCGGGTCCTTGAACCCCAGGCGGTAGCAGATCTCGTTGGCCGAGCCGCCGGTGTACAGCAGCAAGCGCCGCGCCTCCTGCATCAGCCGCTCGAACACCAGGCGCTTGGACGGCAGGTCGGCCATGCGCCGGCATACATCGTTCAGGCGCGCCTCAGTCACGCCCAAGGCTGCCGCGTAGGCCGGCAGGGTCCAGTGGTCGAGGTAGTGACGCTCGATCAATTCGTTGAAACGGTGAAACAGCTGCAGGTCCTCGTGCCGCGCGGGCGTCGCCTCCAGCGAATTGGCGCACAGGCGCAGCAGGCTGATCATCACCAGGCGCGCCAGATCCTGCACCGCAGTGCCCTGCCCGGCCTGGCCATGGCCCAGTTCACCGCCCAACAAGTCGAACAGCTGCTCCAGGCGCCGCACCTCTTCGGCCGCCGCTCCCTGCAGATGACCGAGCGCGACACACGCCGGCTGCAGGCGCGGCGTGAGCGCCAGCCCAGGCTCGGCCTGCAGCAGTTGCCAGACCAGTTGCTGGCGCACGGTCAGCACATGGCCGTCGGCGTCAGGCTCGGTGACGAAGGCATGGGGAATGGTCGGCGGGGTAAGGAAGAACATCGGCCCCGACTCGTGGTAACGCTGCTCGTCCAGATACACCCGCACGCTGCCGGTCTTCACATAGTGCACCTGGAAGAAGCGGTCGTGGCGGTGCACCGGCATGTTGCGGCCGAAGAAACCGGCCAGGTTGCCCAATCGGTCGTAATGCACCTCGCTGTCGCTGTAGCGCTGGTCGTAGACCTGACCGATGTTGATGTTGGGGATCGGCTGTGGTTCTTTCATTGTTGTTCTCGCAGCGGTGAAACGCGCCGGGGGAAATCATCCTAGCACCACCGGCCAGGGGCGAATGCCTTGACGATCGTTAACATATTAAATATAACGTTAACACATTAACAAAAACACCACGAAGCGCCCCGCTCGCTTCGCCCACCGCAGGAGAAATGCATGAGCCGTGCCTTGCACGAGGTCGCCAGCGGCAGCCTGTTCGGCGTCGCCCTGAACTACCAGGGCCTGCTGCAACAGCATCTGGCGTCCTTCCACGAAGCGCCGTACCAGCAGCCGCCGGTCAAACCGGTGTTGTTTATCAAGACGCCCAATACCCGCAATGGGCACGCCCAGCCGGTGACCTACCCATCGGCAGTCCAACGCCTGCAAGCGGGCCCTGCCCTGGGCGTGGTCATTGGTAAAGACGCCAGCCGCGTCAGCCTGGACAACGCGCTGGAGCACGTGGCGGGCTACACCATTGTCAACGAGTTCAGCCTGCCCGAAGACAGCTACTACCGTCCGGCGGTCAAGGCCAAGTGCCGCGACGGCTTCTGCCCGTTCGGCCCGCATCTGGTACCGGCCGCGCAGGTCGGCAACCCCGACGCGCTGGGCATTCGCCTGTGGGTCAACGGTGAGCTGCGCCAGCACAACAACACGGCCAACTGCGTGCGCGGCGTGGCCCGGCTGATCGCCGAGATCAGTGAGTTCATGACCCTGCATGCCGGCGACGTGCTGATCACCGGCACCCCGGAAGGCCGTGTCGATGTGCTGCCCGGCGACCAGGTGACGGTCGAGATCGACGGCTTCGGCCAGCTGACCAACCCCATCGTCGCCGAACAAGGACTCGTCCCATGAAGCACGCCCGTATCCAGTTCGACGGCCAGGTCCACACCGTCACCGTCGAAAACGACCAGCGACTGCGCCTGGCCGATGGCCGTGTAGTCGACGCCGACCAGGTCACCTGGCTGCCGCCGGCTACCGGCAGCATGTTCGCCCTGGGCCTGAACTACGCCGACCATGCCGCCGAGCTGGCCTTCACCCCGCCCACCGAGCCGCTGGCCTTCGTCAAGTCGCCCGGCACCTACACCGGGCACAACCAGGTCAGCTGGCGCCCGGACAACGTCAAGTACATGCACTACGAGTGCGAACTGGTGGCGGTGATCGGCAAGCTGGCGCGCAACGTCAAGCGCGAGGACGCCCTCGACTACCTGGCCGGCTACACGGTGTGCAACGACTACGCCATCCGCGACTACCTGGAGAACTACTACCGCCCCAACCTGCGGGTGAAAAACCGTGACGCCACCACCCCGGTAGGCCCGTGGATCGTCGACGCCGCCGATGTGCCGGATCCGTCGAACCTGACACTGCGTACGTGGATCAACGGCGAGCTGAAACAGCAAGGCACCACGGCCGACATGATCTTCGATATCCCCTACCTGATCGAATACTTCTCCAGCTTCATGACCCTGCAACCCGGCGACATGATCGCCACCGGCACCCCGGAAGGCCTGGCCGACGTGGTCCCGGGCGACGAGGTGGTGGTGGAAGTGGAAGGCGTCGGCCGCCTGGTCAACCGGATCGTCAGCGAAGCCGAGTTCTTCGCCCGCAACGCACAAGAGGCAACAGCATGATCAAGCACTGGATCGATGGCCGCGAAGTCGAGAGCCGCGACACCTTCGTCAACTACAACCCGGCCACCGGCGAGGCCATCTGCGAAGTCGCCAGCGGCGGCGCCGAGGAAGTCGCCCTGGCCGTGGCCGCGGCCAAGCAAGCCTTCCCGAAATGGGCCAATACACCGGCGAAGGAACGCGCGCGCCTGATGCGCCACCTGGGTGAGCTGATCGAGCAGAACGTGCCGCAGCTGGCCGAGCTGGAAACCCTGGACACCGGCCTGCCGATCCACCAGACGCGCAATGTGCTGATTCCCCGCGCTTCGCACAATTTCGACTTCTTCGCCGAGGTGTGCACGCGCATGGACGGCCACAGCTACCCGGTGGACGACCAGATGCTCAACTACACCTTGTACCAGCCGGTAGGCGTGTGCGCACTGGTGTCGCCGTGGAACGTACCGTTCATGACCGCCACCTGGAAGACCGCGCCGTGCCTGGCCCTGGGCAATACCGCGGTGCTGAAGATGAGCGAGCTGTCGCCGCTGACCGCCAATGAGCTGGGGCGCCTGGCGGTCGAGGCCGGCATCCCCAATGGCGTACTCAATGTCATCCAGGGCTACGGCGCCACAGCCGGCGATGCCCTGGTGCGTCACCCGGACGTGCGCGCCATCTCCTTCACCGGTGGCACCGCCACCGGCAGGAAGATCATGCAGACGGCCGGCCTGAAGAAGTACTCGATGGAGCTGGGCGGCAAGTCGCCGGTACTGATCTTCGAGGACGCCGACCTCGAGCGTGCGTTGGATGCCGCCTTGTTCACCATCTTCTCGCTCAACGGCGAGCGCTGCACCGCCGGCAGCCGCATCTTCATCCAGGAGAGCGTGTACCCGCAGTTCGTCGCCGAGTTCGCCGCCCGCGCCAAACGCCTGATCGTCGGTGACCCGACCGACCCGAAGACCCAGGTCGGCTCGATGATCACCCAGCAGCACTACGACAAGGTCACCGGCTATATCCGCATCGGCCTGGAAGAAGGCGCGCGCCTGCTGGCCGGTGGCCTGGAGCGCCCGGCTGGATTGCCGGAGCACCTGGCCAAGGGGCAGTTCATCCAGCCGACGGTGTTCGCCGATGTGAACAACAAGATGCGCATCGCCCAGGAAGAGATCTTCGGCCCGGTGGTGTGCCTGATCCCGTTCAAGGACGAGGCCGAGGCGCTGCAACTGGCCAACGACACCGAGTACGGCCTGGCTTCTTACATCTGGACCCAGGACATCGGCAAGGCCCATCGCCTGGCCCGTGGCATCGAGGCGGGGATGGTGTTCATCAACAGCCAGAACGTGCGCGACCTGCGCCAACCGTTCGGCGGCGTCAAGGGCTCGGGCACCGGCCGCGAAGGCGGGCAATACAGCTTCGAGGTCTTCGCCGAGATCAAGAACGTGTGTATATCCATGGGTAGCCATCACATTCCGCGCTGGGGCGTCTGACGCCATCGCGGGGCAAGCCCGCTCCCACGCAATGTGCCAAATCGGCGTGGGAGCGGGCTTGCCCCGCGATGCGGCCATAACAACAATCACAGGAGATTCCCATGGGCACACTCGCTCTCGCCGCCAAGATCACCCACGTGCCGTCGATGTACCTGTCCGAACTGCCGGGCCCGCGCCAGGGCTTTCGCCAGGCGGCCATCGACGGCCACCTCGAGATCGGCCGGCGCTGCCGCGAACTGGGCGTCGACACCCTCGTCGTGTTCGACACCCACTGGCTGGTCAACGCCAACTACCACATCAACTGCGCCGCGCACTTCGAAGGCCTGTACACCAGCAACGAATTGCCGCACTTCATCGCCAACATGAACTACGGCTTCCCCGGCAACCCCGAGCTGGGACGCATCCTCGCGCAAGAATGCAATCGCCTGGGCGTGGAAACCATGGCCCACGACGCCACCACGCTGGCGCCTGAATACGGCACCCTGGTGCCGATGCGCTACATGAACACCGACCAGCACTTCAAGGTGATCTCGGTCTCGGCGCTGTGCACCTCGCACTACCTCAACGACAGCGCCCGCCTGGGCTGGGCCATGCGCAAGGCGGTCGAGGAGCACTACGACGGCAGCGTGGCGTTCCTGGCCAGCGGCTCGCTGTCCCACCGTTTCGCCCAGAACGGCCAGGCCCCGGAGTTTGCCACCAAGGTCTGGAGCCCGTTCCTGGAAACCCTCGACCACCGCGTGGTGCGCATGTGGCAGGACGGGGACTGGGCCGACTTCTGCGCGATGCTGCCCGAGTACGCGGTCAAGGGCCATGGCGAAGGCTTCATGCACGACACCGCCATGTTGCTCGGCGCGCTTGGCTGGTCGCGATACGACGGCAAGGCCGAGGTGGTGACGCCTTATTTCGGTTCCTCCGGCACCGGCCAGATCAACGCGATTTTCCCGGTCACCCCGCAGGAGGGCAGCACGATCCCCGCCGCCCAGGCCTCGAACCCGGCCGGGGTCACCTCCACAAGCCGCCTGTAAGGAGCACCACCATGCCCCATCTGGTCCTGCTCTACAGCCCGGATATCGAAGCCGACGCCAATATGCCCGGCCTGTGCCGCGCCCTGGCCGACTGCATGCTCGCCCAGCACGACGAACACCATCGCCAGGTGTTCCCCACCGGCGGCACCCGTGTGCTGGCCTACCCCGCAGCCCATGCGGCAATCGCCGATGGCCGCGGCGCCTACGGTTTCGTCTACGCCAACCTGCGCATGGGCGGCGGACGCAGCGCCGCGGTGCACCAGCAGGTCGGTGACGCGCTGCTGGCGGTGTTGCGCCGGCACCTGGATATGCTGCTGGAACGTCGCCCGGTGGGCGTGACCCTGCAGATCGACGAAAGCCAGGCCCAGGTGTACGACGCCAAGCACAGCAGCCTGCACCCTCTGTTCACCCGCCAGCCCTGAGGTCTCCATGCTCGACGCCCGCATCATCCAGCAAGCCGCCGCCCGCCTCGACCAGGCCGAGCGGACCCGCGAACAGGTCGGCCAGTTTTCCCTGGAACACCCCTCGATCGGTATCGAGGACGCATACGCCATCCAGCGTGCCTGGGTGGCACAGAAGATCGAGGACGGCCGCCAACTGGTCGGCCACAAGATCGGCCTGACCTCCCGGGCCATGCAGGTCTCGTCGAACATCAGCGAGCCGGACTACGGCGCACTGCTCGACGACATGCTGTTCGACGAGGGCAGCGACATCCCCTTCGAGCGTTTCATCGTGCCGCGGGTCGAGGTGGAACTGGCGTTCATCCTCGGCAAGCCGCTCAAGGGGCCGAACGTGACCCTGTTCGACGTGCTCGACGCCACCGAGTGGGTGATCCCGGCGCTGGAAATCATCGATGCACGCATCCAACAGGTCGACCCGCTCAGCGGTGCTACCCGCAAGGTGTTCGACACCATCTCCGACAACGCCGCCAACGCTGGCGTGGTAATGGGCGGGCGTGCTGTGCGCCCGGGCGACATCGACCTGCGCAAGGTGCCGGCGGTGCTGTACCGCAACGGTGTGATTGAGGAGTCCGGGGTGTCGGCCGCAGTGCTTAATCACCCGGCCAAAGGTGTGGCCTGGCTGGCCAACAAGCTGGCCGCGCATGACGTGAGCCTGCTGGCCGGGCAGATCATTCTCGGCGGCTCGTTCACCCGCCCGGTGGCAGCTCGCCGCGGCGACACCTTCCACGTCGACTACGATCAACTGGGCTCGATCGCCTGCCGTTTCGTCTGAGGAGCGCCCATGGACATGCCCATCAACACCTTCAAGCAACGCCTGCGCAGCGGCCAGGCGCAGATCGGCCTGTGGCTTGGCCTGGCCGACCCGTATTGCGCGGAGCTGGCGGCCAACGCCGGCTTCGACTGGCTGCTGCTCGACGGCGAGCACGCGCCCAACGACCTGCGCAGCCTGCTCGCCCAGTTGCAGGCCGTGGCACCCTACCCGGCCCAGCCCATCGTGCGCCCGGTGATCGGCGATACCGCGCTGATCAAGCAGTTGCTCGATATCGGCGCACAGACCCTGCTGGTACCCATGGTCGAAAGCGCCGAGCAGGCGCGCCAGCTGGTGCGGGCGATGCGCTACCCGCCCCACGGCGTGCGCGGTGTCGGCAGCGCTTTGGCGCGGGCATCGCGCTGGAACAGCATCCCCGACTACCTGGACCAGGCCGACGACCAGATGTGCCTGCTGGTGCAGGTGGAGAACTGCGAAGGCCTGGCCAACCTCGATGCAATCTGCGCCGTCGAAGGCGTCGATGGCGTGTTCATAGGCCCCGCCGACCTCAGCGCCGCCATGGGCCAACGCGGCAATCCGGGGCATCCCGAGGTGCAGGCGGCCATCGAGGAGGCCATCGTGCGCATCACCCGCGCCGGCAAGGCAGCGGGCATCCTCAGCGCCGATGAGACGCTGGCACGACGCTATATCGAACTGGGCGCGGCGTTCGTCGCGGTCGGCGTCGACACCACCGTGTTGATGCGCGGCTTGCAGGTCCTGGCGGGCACCTTCAAGGAACGGATCGCCGCCATTGCCCAGGGCGGTGTCTACTAGACTGACCTTGTAGCGCTTAAGCTCGATGTTGAGGCGATCAAAGCATTGCTGGCCGGCTCGGCAGCACCATGCTAGCCTCCGCGCGCCCCGCCCTGCGGGGTCGCGACTACGTCGAATCAAGGAGTCAGGCAATGGACCTGCAGTTTCTGGGCACCTCTTCCGGGGTGCCCACCAAGGCCCGCAACGTCAGCGCGACCGCGGTCATCGAAGCCACCGGCAACGGGTGGTACCTGGTCGATTGCGGCGAAGGCACCCAACACCAGCTGCTGCGCAGCCCGCTGTCAGTGCGCGATCTGCGCGCCATCTTCATCACCCATGTGCACGGCGATCACTGCTTCGGCCTGCCGGGGCTGCTGGCCAGCGCCGGTATGTCCGGGCGCAAGGAGCCGTTGCAGCTGGTCATGCCGGCCGACCTGCATCCCTGGGTGCGGCAGAGCCTGGTGGTGAGCGACACCTACCTGCCCTTCGAGTTGCAGATGCAGGCGCTGGAGACCTTCGGTGGCTTGGACCACGGCAATATCCAGGTAGGCGTGGTCGAGCTGTCGCACCGGGTACCCTCCTACGGCTTCGTGTTCGAGGAACGCGATCCGCAACCGCACCTCGACACCGAGCGCCTGCGCGCCGACGGCATCCCGGCCGGGCCGCTGTGGGGGCAGATCGCCCGTGGCCGGACAGTCGAGCACGAAGGTCGCCAGATCGACCCCCAGGCCTATCTGCAACCGACGCGTCCGGCGCAACGGATCATCGTCTGCGGTGACAACGACCGTCCTGAGCTGTTGAGCGAGCTGGCCGCCAACGTGGACGTGCTGGTCCACGAAGCCACCTTCACCCAACCGGTGGTCGAACGCACCCAGGCCAGCTTCGGTCACAGCACCGCCGCTGCGGTGGCGCGCTTCGCCGAAATGGCGGCGGTGAAGAACCTGGTGCTGACGCACTTCAGCGCCCGCTACCAGTCAGGCGGTGGGCGCGGCGGTTCCATCGAGGAGGTACGCGAAGAGGCACTGGCACACTACAAGGGGCACCTGACCCTGGCCCGGGACCTGGCGCGCTTTCGAATTAGCCGTGACGGAGTGCTGGTCGAGGTGGAGTAACGTCGCACCTTGCTGGCATGACAGCCCTCGAGCGATGCCTTCAATGCGCCGGATGCTGCTCCACACTGGCCGCCAGGCAGTAGCGATCGCGCCCCTGCCGCTTGGCCTGGTAGAGCGCCGCGTCCGCCGCCGCCATCAGGTTCTCCGGAGTGACCGTCGCCAACTTCGGCGCACCCACAGCGATGCCGGCGCTGGCCGTGACATGGCCGAACGGACTGCCACCGTGCTCGATGGCCTGCCGGCGCAGCAACTGCAGGATCTCCTGCACGATCTGGCTGGCCCCTGCGGCATCGGTGTCGGGCAGCAACAAGGTGAACTCCTCGCCACCATAACGCACCGCCAGGTCGCCCGGGCGTTTCAGCGCCTGGCGCAACAGCTCGCCGAAGCGGCGCAGGCACTGGTCGCCGGCTGGATGCCCGTAGCGGTCGTTGTAGGCCTTGAAACAGTCCAGGTCGAGCATCACCAGCGCCAACGCGTAGCCCTGGCGCCGCGCCCGACGTATCTCCGGTTCCAGCACCGCATCCAGCCGCCGGCGGTTGCCCAGCCCGGTCAGGCTGTCGGTCAGGGCCAGCGCCTTGAGGGTCTGGTGGGCCTGGTGCAGCGCACGCTCGATGGCGATGCGCTCGCGTAACTGGCGCAGGACGATCCAGCCAAACCCAGCCACGCCGACAAGCAGCAGCACCAGCACGGCCAGCGACTTGAGCATGTCGTGGCGCCACGGCGCGATGATCGACTCGCGCGACAAGCCTGCCTCCACCACCAGTGGATAGCTGCTCAGTGAGCGAAACCCGTACAGGCGCGGCGTGCCATCGACCACCGCCACGGCCTCGGCCACTCCTTCGCTGGCATGGGGCAGGTACTCGCGGAAGATGTCGCTGGCCGCAAGGCTGCGGCCAATCACCTGCTCGACGAACGGCCGACGCACGAGGATGGTGCCGTCGCGCTTGGCCAGCACCAGTGCGCCACGCTCGTCGATCTTGAAGTCGCCGTAGTAGCCCACGAACCAATCGACCTTGATGGTGCCCAGCAATACCCCGGCAAAGCCGCCGTCGGCATTGTCCAGGCGCCGCGAGATGGGGATGATCAGGTCGCCGGTGGAGCGGCTGCGCACCACCGAGCCAATGCGCACCTGGCGGTCGGGATGGGTGCGGTGATAGATGAAATAGTCGCGGTCGGCATTGTTGGCGCCTGCTGGCACATCGTCCTTGTCGGTGACGATCCAGCCACCGTCCGGGCCATAGACGAACAGCCCGTGCAACTGCGGCATGATCTGCGCCTGCTGCTTGAGCAATGCATGCAGGCGCGGGCGGTCGACATGGTCGAAACCATCGCCTTCCAGGCGCTCGGCCAGCGCTGCGGTGATGGCGTCAACCTGGCGGATGGCATCCTCGGCATGCTGGGCAGTTGCGCGGGCCAGGTTGCTGACGGCGTTCTCGGCATTGGCAAACACTTGTCGGTAGTCGCGCCAGATCCGCCAGCCTTCGACCAAGACGAAAGCCAGCATCACCACCGCCATGAAACTGAGCATCAGGCGGAACAGCGACACTGCGCGGCCTTCTCCGGTCACCGGGAAAAGGCCGTCCTCGGTCTGCTTCCTGACTACGCGCATTGAAATCCCTTGTCATCGAGCCTTGGCCGCCAATGACTATAGTTCAGCGCCGCTTGCGTGTGCCGAGACTGATCCACACTGGCGCATGGTCGCTGGCGTGGGCCTCGTTGCGCACCCAGGCGTCGACCCCTGCGTCCTTCAGGTAAGGCGCCAGGGCCGGGTTGAGCAGCAGGTGGTCGATGCGCAGCCCGGCGTTGCGCGGCCAGTGGTTACGGAAATAGTCCCAGAAGGTGTAGACCCGCTCGTGCGGGTACAACTGCCGCAACGCATCGCTCCAGCCCTGCTCCAGCAAACGCTGGTAGCAGGCGCGTGACTCGGGCTGCAGCAGCGCGTCCTTGAGCCACGACTTCGGGTTGTAGATGTCCTGGTCGGTGGGCACCACATTGAAGTCCCCCGCCAGCAACACTGGGTGATCGGCGCCGCGCAGGGTGTCGGCATGGGCGATCAGGCTTTCGAACCAGCGCAGCTTGTAGGCGAACTTCGGGCCCGGTTGCGGGTTGCCATTGGGCAGGTACAGGCAGGCCACCTGAACGCCGTGCACCGCCGCCTCGACATAGCGGCTCTGGCTGTCGTCCTCCATGCCCGGCAAGCCACGGCGCACCTCCAGGGGCTGACTGTCGCGGGCGAGGATGGCGACACCGTTCCATGACGCCTGGCCGAAATGCAGACAGCCGTAGCCGGCAGCCTCGATGGCCTCGCGGGGGAACTGCGCGTCGCTGGCCTTGAGTTCCTGCAGGCAGACGATGTCGGGTTGCTCGCGCGCCAGCCAGGCCAGCAGGTTGTCGAGGCGACTGCGGATGCCGTTGACATTGAACGTGGTGATCTTCAGCGCTTTCATGCGTTGGGGTCGTCCACGCGGGCCTGCACCGCGTCTTGCAGTGCCCCCAGGTGGGCCTGGTCTGCCAGTTCCTTGAGCCTGAGCCAGTCGTCCCAGTCGATCGCGCCATCATCGCGCAGCGCCTCGGCCGTGCGCAGCAGCTCATGGTGATAAGCGTCGGGCGATTCGCGGCGATAGCTGGCATCGTCGTACTGGGCGTACCAGGCCTCGAGTTCGGGAATGCTGCGTTCGATGCTCATGGTCGGGTTCCTCTGCACCTTTGAAGGTGTGAGCCTTGGTGGTCAGCATCGGTTCAAAACGCGCAGAAAAATTAAACCTTTGCCCGCCGCCTGCTCTCAACCGTACGCGACACTGACGTCGCGCCAACGGATAAGGAGTCACACATGAGCAATCTGTTCCTCAAGCGGGTCGGGTTTTCCATGGTGCTGGGCATGGCCTCGCTACAGGCCCTGGCCGCCTCGTCGGATGACTTCGTCGACGCCGCCACCGAAGCCGGCATCGCCGAAGTGGTGACCGGCAAGCTGGCGCTGGACAAGAGCAAGGACCCGCAAATCAAGACCTTCGCCCAGCAGATGGTCACCGACCATACCCAGGCCAACCAGAAGCTCGGCGACATCGCCCGCAAACTGGACATCAGCGTGCCCGATGAAGCGGCGCTGACCGACAAGGTCAAGAAGATGATCCTGGAATGGCGCGACGAGTCGTTCGACCGCTCCTACGTCAACAACCAGGTCGAGGCCCACGAGAAAGCCGTGGAACTGTTCAGGAAAGAGGCCGCCTCGTCCGACAAGGCCGAACTCAAGGCCTTCGCCGGCGAGACCTTGCCCAAGCTCGAAGAGCACCTGAAGCATGCCAAGGAACTGCAGGCCAAGCACGGCCAGTAACCCGCCCCACTGACAAAGCGAGGCTCCCATGAGCAATGATGCACTGCGTTCGGAAGTCCTGACCCGCCTGTTGCACGCCCACCCGCAAGGGTTGGGCAAGGAAGTGCTGGACAACTACCGCGGCGAGAAAGCCGTGGCCGGCATGCTCAAGACCCTGCAGGAGCAAGGCTTGATCCACGATGGCAGCGTGAATGTCGAAGCCGGCCACACGCTCAGCGTCAACTACCCGATCAAGCTGTCGTCCGCCGGTGTCGAGGCCGCCAGACAAGCCGAAAGCTGATACCGCTCCGCCCTGTGGCAATGGCTCGGCCAGCTGCCACGGGGCGCACTAGCGCAGGCCTTCGATGATCGCCTCCATCAACGCCCTTACCCGCCGTGGCTGCACCCGCGTCGGCGGGTAGACGATCTGCAGGGCCACCTGGCCGGCGCTGAAGTCTGCCAGCACTTCGACCAACCGGCCGTTGTCGAGGTCGTCGCGCACATCGCGAAGCGATTTCAGGCACAGCCCGTGTCCGTCCAACGCCCAGCGGCGCACCTGCTCGCCGTTGTTGGCAATCCGCCGTCCGCGCACGCTCACCGGGTAGGCCACGCCGTCCAGGCGAAATGGCCAGACCCGTTCGGCGTGGATGCCGAAGCGCATGACGATGCAATCGTGGCGCGCCAGATCGTCCGGGTGCAGTGGCGTGCCGTGGCGGCGCAGGTAGTCGGGCGCGGCGCACACCACCCGGCGGTTGTCGCCCAGGGACCGTGCGCGCAGGGAACTGTCGGCCAAGGTGCCGTAGCGAATGGCGAAATCGATGCCCTGCCCCACCAGGTCGACGTAGCCATCGGTCAGGTCCAGGTCGATCGAGACTTGCGGATGTTCGGCCAGGAAGCGGTCGAGCAGCGGCACGATGCGGTGCTGGCCGAGGTCCACCGGCGCGCTCAGGCGCACCAGTCCGGAGATCTTCTGCTGGCCGTCCCTGAGACGGCTTTCCAGCTCGTCGGCCTCGGCCAGCAGGCGCCGTGCGCCCTCGGCGAGTTGCCGGCCGGCGTCGGTGAGGCTCAGCGAACGAGTGCTGCGGGTCAGCAGCGCCACCCCGTAGTGCGCCTCCAGCGCCGCCAGGCGCTCGGACACCGTGGCCGGTGACAAGCCGCGCTCGCGGCCCGCCGCCGACAGGCTGCCTTTTTCGATGATGGTCAGGAACAACGCCAGGTTATCCAGCATGCTTTTCGATTTTTCCGAAATATGATTTTGGATTTCGCCCGATTATTGGTGATTTCCTCGCTAATTACACTGCCCGGCATCGACACCCGCACAGGAACAACCCGATGACCAGCAGAAGAGATTTCATGAAAGGCACCCTCGCCGGCGGCATCGCCGTCGCGGCAGGCGCGGTACTGGCGCAAGAGCCGGGCAGCAGCACCGGGGCGCCGCCCGATAGCGCCGGTGGCAAAGGGTTCTGGCCCAATGGCGCGCAACTGGTGATTTCCGTGTCGTTGCAATTCGAGTCCGGTGGCCAGCCGGAACACGCCGAAAGCCCCTTCCCGCCTCTGGATTCACGCTACCCCGACACCATCGCCCCCAGCTGGTACCGCTACGGCCCGCTGGAAGGCGTGCCGCGCCTGCTCGCGCTGTTCGACCGGCACGGCATCAAGGTCACCTCGCACATGGTCGGCAAGGCTGTGGAGGCTTACCCGGAGCTGGCGGCCGAGGTGGTCAGGCGCGGCCACGAAGCCGCCGGCCATGGCCTGCACTGGGCGCCGCAGTACAGCTTGACGCCTGCAGAGGAGCGTCGCCAGTACGAGCAGGCCAGCGCCATCATCGAACGCGTCACCGGCCAACGCCCGGTAGGTTTCAACGCGTTCTGGATGCGTCATTCCCGCGAGACCCTGAACATCCTCCAGGACCTCGGCTTTCTCTACCACATCGACGACCTGGCCCGCGACGAACCCTCGATCACCCCGGTGCGCGGCAAGCCGTTCGCGGTGGTGCCCTACACCCTGCGCAACAACGACATCGGCCGCATCGCCGGGTCCACGGCGATGACCGGCGCCGCGCTGTTGCAGGAGCTCAAGGACGAGTTCGACGTGCTCTATGCCGAAGGCCGCCAACGGCGCCGGTTGATGTCGCTGTCGGCGCATGACCGCATCGGCGGCACGCCTACCGTCGTGCGCGCGCTGGATCAGTTCTTCGCCTATGCCCGCGGCCATGCCGGCGTATCGTTCATGCGCAAGGACGAGATTGCCCGTTGGGCCCTGACCCAGGCCGATACACCTGTCAATCCGCCACGTGTGTTCGATTGACCGAACGGGGACGCTTCGCGCCCTTTCGCCGGCAAGCCGGCGATGAGGCCAGTCCTGGTAACCCTGGATCAAGACCAGCCCGTGTGTTCAGCGCCCCACCAACCCCGCCTGGCGCATGAACGCAAGGTTGTCCTCCAGATGCCAGTCCTCGGCGATCCGGCCCTCGGCGACACGGTAGATATCCATGGCGATGAAATCGATGGCCTGGCCCTGCCCCTGGTGCTCGCCCAGCTTGCCGCTGAAGTGCCCGGTGAAACGCAGCGCCGCGGTGACCCGGTCGCCTGCGACGATCATCTGCAGGACCTCGCAGCGCAGGTCCGGCACCGCTGCGCGGAATGCCCTGGAAGCGCTCAATGGCCCTTCCACGCCCTGTGGTCGTCCCGGCGGCAGGGTGTTGTCGCGAAAGTCGCTGGCCAGCGCGGCGCGGGCCATGGCCTCGTCGCCGGTGTTCCAGAAGGTGTCGTAGCGGCGGGCGGCGAGGATCTGCTGCTCCAGCTGGGCCTTGGGCAGGCTCTGGTCCACGACCGGGGTGGCCGGAGCCACCAGCTCGCCGGCATTGCCCGGATTGGCCGCCGCGCTCAGCAGCAGCAGGGTGATCCAGCGGCCAGCACGCAGCGCCGAAGCCTTGGGTTCGGTGTTCATCTCAATTTCCTTCAGTGCATTCAACGGGAGGGTATGGCGCGGCCGCGAACCATGGATAAAAGCCTAACCAGTCCCGCCCAGGCGCTCAAGAAGGCACTTTTCACTCACCTGATTACCTCGGAGTAACCCATGGCCCATTACCGCGAATGCCCCGCCTACGACGTATTCGCCCCGAACTGCCCGGCCCGCCTGGTGCTCGAGCGCCTCGCCGACAAGTGGGTGCTGTTGCTCATCGACCGCCTCAGCGCCGGTGAGCGGGTGCGTTTCAACCAGCTGCGCCGGGATATGGCCGGCGTCTCGCAGAAGGTGCTGTCGCAAACCCTGAAGCGGCTCGAACGCGACGGCCTGGTGGAGCGCCAGGTGTATCCGACCGTGCCGCCCACAGTCGAATACGCCCTCACCGAGCTGGGCGCGACACTGGGCGGCACGGTGGAGCGCCTGGCGCAGTGGGCGGAGTCGAACATGCCGGCAATTCTGCTGGCGCGCCAGCTATACGACCAATACAGCGAATGATTCAGCGCTCTTTTTCGACATCCCTCGGTGGCTTTGCCGGCCCCTGGGGATCAACCTGCGGGTCATCGACATCCGGCGAGTCCGGGTCGAAGCCGAGGTCATCGGGTTCGGTGGCCTGCTCGGATGAGTGCGGGCCCTGCTTGGCCGGCGAATGGCGTGGATCTGACATGGTGATTTCTCCTGGTTGTGTTAATGGGAGATACCGCCACGGCTGCAAAGTTTGATTGCTTTGAATGCCGACTGCAGGGAGCATCCGCGGACCATATGCCCCGTAGGTCGCTACTGCTGCTGGTACTGACTCAGGTACTTGTCCAACACCGCCTTGTCCCCCACTCCATCCCCGGCCACCTGCCACAGCCGCCGCTCGATGCCCTGCGCCAGCAGGTGGCCCACCGCGGCTTCGATGGCCGACAGCACGCACAGTTGCGCCGGTTCGTTGGTGGTGTAGCCGACCTCGGCCTCGAGCAGCTTCTTGAACTCGATGAACTTGAACACCCCGGCGTTCTGCCCGACCGAGTAGATGGTCTTGCTGGTCATCACGTTGGCCAGCACCTGCCCGGTGCGTACGTCCACCGCCCGCAGGTTGACCGTGACCTGGTCGACCCGGTACTCGCGGGACAGGCCGATGCCCAGGTAGCGGGCGCCCTCGCCGCCGCTGCGCACGTTGGTGTCGTAGGCGATGATGCCACCTTCGAGCATCAGGTTGGCCGCCTGCAACGGCGGCAGTTCGCCCTGGATGTTCTCGGCGACGTCAGGCTTCTTCTGCGAGGCGCGGATGATCTTGCGCTCGGTCAGCAGGTTCTGCAGGCCTTCGCGCTCGAGCACCACGAACCAGCCACTGGCGCTGAGGGCGTCCATCAGCATGCTCGCCGCCCCCTGGGTGACGCTGGTTGAGAACGAGCTGGCCGGGGTCGGCTTGTACTGCCCGGTCTGGTCGCGGAAGCCGTATACCACCGCCATCAGCCGACCACGTGGCCGCGGCATGTTGACCAGGTCGTAGTAGGTCGAGGCCCGCGGCGTCAGCGTCGGGGTCTCGGAGTCTTGCTCCGCGGGCATCGGCTCGCGCAGGCCGCAGCCTTGCAGGCCAGCCAGGGCGGTGAGGATCAGCAGTGTGCTCAGCAGGCGTTTCATGGCGTTCTCTCCCCAGTAAAGACCCGTCCCTCTCAGGGGTTCAGGCCGCTGACCTCGATGATCGAGACTTCCCCGGTCGCCCGGTCGGTGACCTTGATGCTCAGCGCCCCGGAATCGTCGATCACGTCGATCAGGAAGGCGTCGGTGGACATGCTGCCGGTGTTGCCGTTGCTGATGTTGTCCAGCAACTGCCCGAGCAGGCGCGACTCGAGCTGGTTGCTGAAGCGCTCCAGGGCCGAGGTGCCGGCGAATGCCGAACTGCGGTCCTTGAGGTCGGGGTCGTCGTAGTCGTTCTGCGCCTGGGCGTTGTTCAGCAGCCAGGCGCCATTGATCGGGTTGCCGCCGAAGGACGGGTTGACCGGGGTGTACACCAGCTCCGTGGCCAGGGCCTGGCCACCGAGGCCGGCGGCCAGCAGGCAGGCGGCGATGCGTCGTGCAAGGTGGTTGCTCATAGCTCGTCCCTCTCCAGATCGGTTGTGTCCTGCAGCAGCCGTTGCAATTTGCGCTGGATGATCTGCTGGCGGACCAGGTCGGCGGCCGCGATGGCCTCGTCGTTGAGTTGCGTGGTGTTGGGCGGCAGGAAGCGC
Organism: Pseudomonas soli; assembly: GCF_900110655.1. Classification (GTDB taxonomy): domain Bacteria; phylum Pseudomonadota; class Gammaproteobacteria; order Pseudomonadales; family Pseudomonadaceae; genus Aquipseudomonas; species Aquipseudomonas soli. The sequence continues at coordinate 136,082 of NZ_FOEQ01000011.1, read as the reverse complement.
CGGTACAGCACCTCGCGTTCGTACTCCACCGTCACCAGGCTGCCCCAGCGGGCATCCGGGCGTTCGCGCACCACCAGGTTGAAATCCAGCCGGCTGGTGGCGCGCAGCCGGTCGCTGAAGGCGTGATAGAAGTCGTGGCCGATGTGCGAGATGGTGTTGTCGACGATGAAGCCCATCATCTCGTCCTCGGCCCCGGCCTGCGCCTGGCCATGCAACAGGGCCAGGCACAGGCACACCCACGCGGCCAAGCGTTTCATGGCGCCTCTCCCAGGCCGGCGTGTGGACGGGCGCCTGCGGCGCTTTCGGCGAAGGCCTGCTCGGCGACGAACTGCCAGTCGCTGTAGTGCTCCAGCCCCTCGAAGGCACTCCACTGAGCGTCGAAACCGCTGCGCTTGAGCGGTGCGGCGTCGGAGCGGCTGTACACCCCGGTGATGCGGCCATCGACCGCGCGCAGCAGGCCCCATTCCTCGCCGCCGCCGACAGGGTCCGGGTAGAGCCGGCGCAGGTGGCGCTGCGGCGACGGGAAACGGTTGTCTTCCACCAGTTCCCCAAGGTCCTGCGGGTACTGGGCCAGGCCCGGCGAGGCGCGGTAGTAGCTGCGCAGCGCCTGGGCGTACTGGCCGCCCACCCACAGCAGCTGGCGCTCGCGCTCGCGCTGCAGGCTGGTGGCCCACAGGGTGCCGGTGGCCGCCAGGGCCACGCTGCTGACGGCGATCAGCAGCAGCACGCCCAGGTAGGTGAAGCCGGCTTCACCATTCGGCATAGAGGCTGCCATCGCGCGCCCTCCCGGTTGCTCCGCTCTTGATGTCGGCCACCGCGCCGGCCACGCCCTCGGGCGGCGGCACCAGCTGCCAGGCATCGCGCCGCTCGGTGATCGGATCGACCGGGGTGTTGCGCAGGTAGCGCTGCTCCACCAACTGGTCGATCGAATCGGGGTAGTGCCCGGTGTCGCCGTAGTAGTGATCCAGGGCCTCGCGCAGCACCGCCAGGCTCTGGCGCAAGGTGGCCTCGCGGGAGGCCTCCAGGCTGTTGAAGTAGCGCGGCATGGCGATGGTCATCAGGGTGGCGATGATCGCCATCACCACCAGCAATTCGATGAGGGTGAAGCCTCTGCTCGCTTTCATCGCCGTCACCATTGCCCGTAGGGCACGTTGTTCAGGCCCTTGCCGCTGGCCTTGGAATACACGTCGAACACATCCTCGCCTTCGCGTGGGCTGTCGGCCGCACTGTCATAGGCGCGCAGGCCCCAGCCACCCTGGTCGTCGTCCTTGGCGGTGCGCAGCGGGTCGTGGGGGATGCGGCGCAGGAAATAGAACTTCGCGCCTTTGGCGCTGCGCACATCGCGCACGCCATCCACCAGCACCTGCAGGCTCGGCGGATAACCGCTGGCGTTCAGGCGCTTCTCGATGTAGCCGGCGTCGAAGGCACGCTTGTAGGCATCGATGGCGTCGCGGATCTGGTACAGCGCCTCGCGCAGCTGCTGCTCCTTGCCCCGGCGCACCACGGTCTCGGTCAGGGGCGCGGCCATGCTGGCGAGCAAGCCGAGCAGCGCCAGGGTCAGCACCACCTCGATCAGGCTGAAACCCTGCTGGCGGCGTGTCATGGCCGTGGCCTCGCGGCTGCTGGCACCACGGCCATCTGCCCCTCGACCAGCGGTGCGGCGGCCGGCTCGTCAGCCGGGGCGTCGGCGGGCAGCGCGCTGGCCGGTGCCGGTTGCGCCAGCTGGCGCACCTGCAGGGCCGATTCGGTGCCGGTGGCGAACTCCATGTCCGACGGGCTCTGGTACGGCAGGTTGCGCACGATGCGCGGGGTGATCGCCAGCACCAGTTCGGACTTGCTCATGTCGTCCTTGTTGCTGCCGAACAGCCGGCCCAGGCCGGGAATGTCGCCCAGCCCCGGGATCTTGTTGCCGCTGGCGTTGTGATCGTTGCGCACCAGGCCGGCCAGTACCTGGGTCTCGCCATCGTGCAGGCGCAGGCTGGTCTGGGCGTTGCGGGTATCGACCTGGACCGGGATGGTGCCCTGGCGGGTGGCCTCCAGGGGCGTGGCGTTGCTCACTTCCAGGGCCACCTTGATCGCCACCTCGTTGTTCAGGTGCACGGTGGGCTGCACTTCGAGCTTGAGGCCGACATCCAGGTAGGTGACGCTTTCGGTGATCACCGGGCCTTGGGTCGAGGGCACCGAGGTGGCGCTGATGATCGGCACCCGCTGGCCGATGTGGATGCGCGCCTGTTCGCGGTTGCTGACCCGGATCACCGGGCTTGCCAGGGTGTTGATGTCCTTGTCCTGGGCATTGATCTTGGCCTGCGGCGCCGGCGAGATGCTGATGCGGCTGGAGTCGATGCCACGCAACTGGTCGAGCACGCTGACCGACTTGCCGTCGCTGGTCAGCACGCCGAAGGTGTTGGGCCATTGCAGGCCGAGGTCGAGGATGCGCGAGGTGGCCACTTCCATCACTTCCACTTCCAGCACCACCTCGGGGTTGGACTGGTCCTGGGACTGCAGCAGCTTCTCGGCCATGCGTACGGCGTCGGGGGTGTCGCGCATGGTCAGGGTGTTGAGGCGCTCGTCGACGAACACGTCGCGGGTCTTGAGCATGGTCTTGACCATGTTCAGCGCGGTGTTGGCGTCGATGCTGGTCAGGTAGAAGGTGCGCATGACCAGTTCCTGGTAGTCCTTGGTCTTCTGCGGCGAGTCCGGGTAGAGCAGCAAGGTGTTGTCGTTGACGATCTTCTGGCGCAGCTGGTTCTGCTCCAGCAGCAGGGCCACGGCGTCCTCGATGCGCACCTCGCGCACGAAGATGGTGGCCTTCATGTCCGGGCGCAGGTCCTTGTCGAAGATGAAGTTGATCCCGGCGACCTGGGCCAGCACCTCGAAGATGGTCTTCAGGTCGGCATCGCGAAACTCCAGGGTGACCGGGCGCTCCAGCTTGCTGCGCAGTTGCGGGTACGGCGTGGCGGTACGGGCCTGGACGTTCTCGATGTCGCTGCGCAGCATCTGGCCCTTCTGGTTTTGCGGGTCGAGGCGCAGCACCTCGCGCATGTAGCGCTCGGCGCCGAACAGGTCGCCCTGGCGCAGTGCCGCCTGGCCAAGGGCGACACGGTCGTCGAGGGTGCGGATCAGCTCCAGCTGGCGGATGCCCTCCTGGGCGCGGCGGTTGTTCGCCTCGATGGTCAGCACCCGGCCGTAGCCCATGCGCGCGCCGGCGAAGTCATGGCGCACGCGGTCGCTGTCGGCCTGGGTCAGCAGCGCCTCGACCGCGGCCTGGCGGCCGTGGGCCAGGGCGATGTTCAGCTCGGTGTCGCGCGGATCTTCGCGCAGGGCTTCTTCCAGGCGAGCGATGCCGGCCTCGTACTGACCCTCTTTGATCAGTTCCTGGCTGTCCTTGCGCACGGCGCTGGTGCCGCATCCGGCGATGGCCACGCACAGGGCCAGGAGCACGAACGGCGCAGGCTTGCACAACTTCGACGGTTTCATGGTGCGCTCCCGACAGACAGGGTCTGTGGCTGATGCAGTGGCAGGTAGACCAGGCTCAACTCGGTGGCCGAAACACGGTCCAGACGGTAGGTGTCGTCGATCACATCACCCTGGCGCACGACGTAGAGCTTCTCGCCGCTCTGCAGGAAGATCTGCAGGTCGTCGCGCTCACCCATGCGACCGATGAAACGAAACGGCAGCGTCGGGGCGGCAGCTGCGGCGGGCTCCGGGGTGGTGACCACGGGTTGTTCGGTGACGGTGGCCAGGGCCTGGGGTGGGGTCCATTGCTGGCTGGGGAACAGGTCGCGTGAAAGGCTTTTGGCTTCATCGCGAGGCAAGCTCGCTGCCACGTTCGTGGGTGTCGGGTGTGGGCGGGTTTTCTCCGCGACAGGGCCTGCCAGCTCATTCTCCCCCACGCCGAACCAGTGCCCCGGCGCCCACGCCAGCGCCGCGCTCAACCCCAGGAAACCGGCCCACATCACCGCACGCTGAGTGTTCATCACGACCTCGACAGGTAAAGGGTCATGCGCACACGACCGGTCAGTTCCCGGTCACCGATCCGCTTGCGTTGCAGTTCCAGGTCTTCCAGCACCAGCGTCGGCAACTGGCCGAGCAGCGCCTTGAGGAAGCCACGGATCTGCGGGTAGCTGCCGCGCACCGGCAGGACGATCTGGTAGCGCGCCAGCTGGGTCTTCGGGTCCACGCCCAGGGCGTACTCGCCACGGGCCAAGCTGATGCGCTCGGCACTGGCCAGGTGGTACAGGCGCTCGATCAGCTCGCTGGCCTGGGGCTGGCCGGGCAGTTGTTGGCGCAGGTCGTCCAGCGCCTGCTGCTCGGGCTTGGCCTGCACCTTGAGCTCGCCACGCGCCAGGCGCTGCACCTGGGCACTGGCATCGGCTTCGTTGGCACGCAGTTCGCGGACCGCCTGCCACTGGGGCAGCACCCCGGCCAGGGCGACCGCCAGGGCCAGGCCGCCGACCAGCACCGCGGCCAGCCCTGCCCGGCCCAGGCGCCGCAGCGCTTCATGGACGATCAGGCTACGGACGCGCATGGCCGGTCTCCCAGGTAGCGGTGAGGTTGAAGCGCACCGGATGCTCGACCTGCCCGGCCACCACCTCGTGGTTGAGTAGCGACACGTCTGACAGCTCGGCGCTGCGCTCCAGGCGCTGGTGGTACTGCAGCATGGCCTCGAGGTTGCGCGCCTCGGCACTGATGCGTACCTGGCCCTTGCGGGCATCGGGGGTCAGGCTGAGCAGCGCCACGTCCTCCTGCGGCATCGCCTCGAGCATGGCGAACAGCTGCTGCCATGGCCGCTGCAACTGCTGCGAGACGCTGCGCATCTGCGCCAGGCGCTCGGCCTGCTCGCGGATCACCGCGCTGCTCTGCACCGCGGCGGTGGCCGGGCGCCGGCCGAGCTTGAGTTCGAGTTGGTGCACGCGGCTTTCCAGGTGCACCTGCTCGCTCACCAGTTGCTGCTGGGCCAGCACCAGCACAGCCAGCACGGCGCCGCCGAGGGCGAGCAACGACCAGGCCAGGGGGCTGCTGTGACGGGGTTGGAATTCCAGGTCGAGGCGGCGCATGTCAGGCCACCGCTCGCCACATGGCGCACAACGGATCGGATTCGGCACTGGCGGCGCACAGCTGTACCGCGGCCATTTGCGAGGCCGCCGTGCGCCCCGGGGCATGCAGGTACACCCGAGGCAGCTGCTCGCCATACAGTTCGCAGGTACGCTCGATCAGCGCCTGCAGCGCCTGGTCGTTATCGGCGCAGCCCTGGGCCAGCACCTGCTGCCAGGCACCGCCTGAAGCCAGCAGCAGTACGCTGCGGCGCGGTTCGGCCAGCACGAAGAGGAAGTCGCCTTGGGTCAGTTGCGCCGAGCAGCGGTTGTAGGCGGCCATCAGGTACGGCTGCACCGAGCGCAGGCTCAGGCGATTTTCCCGCCCCAGGGCCTGCAGGCCTTGAAGCAAAGCTTCGGGCAGCGCGGTGGCGATGCGCGCAGCGCCCGCCGGCTCCGGCGAAAGCACAATGCGCCAGTCATCCAGAGGCTGCCCGTAGAGGTTCTCGAAGCAGGCCCGTGCATAGGCGTCGAGTTCGCTCGGTGTACCAATGGCATCACTCCAGGGCACCAGACAGAAGCGGCTGTAGCGGGCCGAGAGCAGCACGCGCAACTGCGCGCCGCGTGCCGGATGCTCACCCAGCAGCCCGGCCAGGGCCTGCAGTGCCGGGGCCCAGGCCGGCTGGGCGGCGTCGCAGGCAAACGCGCGACTGCCCAGCCATTGATGCTGCCGGCCGTGCCAATGGCCCAGGCCGACACCCTCGGCGCCCAGCACCGCGCAATACCGATCAGGCGATAAATGTGACACGGTTGATCTCCTCGAGTGTGGTACGGCCATCGCGGACCAGGTCCAGGGCCGAGGCGCGCAGCAGGCGCAGGCCACGTTGGCAGGCCAGCTGCTTGATCTGCGACAGCGGGCGACGTTCGACGATCATCTGCCGCAGGTCGTCGTCCAGGTGCAGCAGTTCGGCAATCGCGCTGCGCCCGCGGTAGCCGCTGCCACGGCACTGGCCGCAACCCTGGGCACGCACGAAGCGCCAGCCGGCCACCGCGTCACGGGCCAGGCCCGAGGCGGCCAGCAAGTCGTCATCCGGCTCGCTGGCCTGCGCGCAGTGCGGGCAGGCCAGGCGCACCAGGCGTTGGGCCAGCACGGCATTGAGCGCCGAGACGAAGCTATAGGGATCGACCTGCATCTGGCTGAAGCGGCCGATCACGTCGAATACGTTGTTGGCGTGGATGGTGGTGAACACCAGGTGTCCGGTGAGCGCCGATTGCACGGCGATCTGGGCGGTGTCCGGGTCGCGGATCTCGCCGACCAGGATCTTGTCCGGGTCGTGGCGCAGGATTGAGCGCAGGCCACGGGCGAAGGTCAGGCCCTTCTTCTCGTTGACCGGGATCTGCAACACGCCGGGCAACTGGTACTCGACCGGGTCTTCGATGGTGATGATCTTGTCCATGCCATGGTTGATCTCGCTGAGCATGGCGTAGAGGGTGGTGGTCTTGCCGCTGCCGGTGGGGCCGGTGACCAGGATCATGCCATAGGGCTCGGCGGCCAGCCGGCGCAGGGCCTGCAAGGTTTGCGTCTCGAAGCCCAGGGCCTGCAGCTGCACGCCGCTGACCTGGTCGGACAGGTCCTGCTTGTCCAGCACCCGCAGCACCGCGTCCTCGCCGAAGATGCTCGGCATGATCGAGACGCGGAAATCGATCTGCCGCTCGCCGATGGCCACCTTGAAGCGACCGTCCTGGGGCACGCGTTTCTCGCCGATGTCCAGCTCGGCCATCACCTTGATCCGCGAGATCACCTGTTCGGCGAAGGCGCTGCCGCTGGCCTTGCCGGCACCGTTGAGCACGCCGTCGATGCGGTACTTGATGGTCAAGCCCTGGCCGGTCATGCCTAAGTGGATGTCGCTGGCGTGCAGCTTGAGGGCGTCGTACAGGGTGGAGTTGACCAGCTTGACCACGCGGCTCTGGTCTTCGCTGATGCTGGTCAGCGACAGGCGCTGCAGCGGGTCGGCCTCGTTGCCGGGTTCAGCCTCGTGACCGAGGGCATCGACGGCGTGGAAGCTTTCCTCGTGGCGGGCCAGGAACGCGGCCAGGTCGGCGGCGTGGGCCAGGTACAGCGGCGCGCCCTGAAGACAATCGTCAATCCAGGCCAGGCGAGCGCTGTCGAAGGGGTCGGCGAACACACCGACCCGCTCGCCGTCGTGTTCGACCAGGGCGAATTCGTGTTTCAGGCACTGCGCCAGGCTGACCCGGTCAAAGGCCGGGGCGCAGGCGAACAGGGCCTGGGTGGCGAGCACCGGGTAATGCAGGGTGGTGGCCAGGCGCTGGGTGAAAGTGGCCGGGGTGTCGCTGGACAGGTGTTCCAGGAAGGCCAGCAGGCGCTCTTGGCCGGCTTGCTGGCGGGCCTGGGCCAGGAGGTCGCGGGAGTATGGAAGATAAAGGGTCGCCTGTTCCGGATTGCCGGCGACGAGGCCTTTACTGCTTGCATCGAATGCCTGGGACATGGCCTGCGACTCCGCTCAGGGGCGGCGCCGCGGGCTTGGGGGCCTTGGGCGCCGCTATTCCCCGGTGAGCAGTTGTTCGTCGTCAGGTTCGGTGGGCTTGCCGCCATTGCGTCGGCGGTCGGCCAGGACCCAGCTGCCATCGTACAACTGCAAGGGGAACGACTCGTTCCTGTTCTGGCGTCGTTCGACGTACCCTTCGGCCGGCTGGTCGGTGCTTCTGCGCTGGCGCTCGATGCCCATCAGGTCGAAGACGGCGCGGGCCAGTTCCATCAGCGGGAACGGCTTGAACAGGACATGGGTCACACCCAGTTCGGCGGCCCGCTCACGGACCTCGGCGGTCGGGTGGGCGGTGATCAGCACGAAATGGCATTGCCTGTTCCTGCGCACGGTCTCCAGGACCTGAAACCCCTCCATGTCGGGCAAGCGGTAATCCAGCACGATCACGTCCGGTGCCTGTCTCTCGGCCTCTTCGATACCCGTGGCACCGTCGTGGGCGAGATGGACCTCCAGGCCTTGCGCCTGCAGATAAGCTTGCAGGTTCTGCGCAAGGGTCTGTTCGTCATCGACTACCAATACTCTGTTCACCAAGGTCCACTCCCATGAACTGCCCGGTTTCCCGGTCTGCGAAGTGCGGCCTTGTAGAGGCTTGAGCAGGCTTCGTGCCAGGCATGAAAAATCAGTGCTTACCGCTTTCAAGTCGTTGATATCGTTGAAGCTTGTCTGTCACCTCAGAGCTTGCGGGCTGGTCGTTCCCCATATCCGGGGAAGATGATGGCACATTGCCCGGAGGCGTTTCCCCCAACAATGGGGAATGCCCTGCCCGCCCCCTCAGTCGGCGCGCTCCACTGTAGCGGAATCACGCAAACGTTGGCGTACGGCTTGCCGGGCCTGACCCTGGAGTTGTGCGACGAGCGCGTCCCTGGCCAGGCGCAGGCCGTGTTCTGGTAGGACAGAAGTATTATCACTTTGGTTCTGCATTCCTTGCAGTCTTTGCCAGTTGGCCTGATGGAAGGCTGCAACTTCGGCGCTGCTGGGTTCTTCGACCGCGCTCAGCCGGGCGAAAACCTGCTGTGCGGCCATCTCATGTCGAGTGTAGTCAGCGAAGCCTGCCCGATCGAAGCCGGCTTGCGCCAGGCGCTGCTCGAACACCGCAGGGCTGCCGAAGGCCGCCTCGACCTCGCCGACCCGCGCCGTCACCTGCGCATCGCTGATGTCTATGCCCTGGCGCTGGGCCTCCTGCCAGAGCAGTTCCTTGTCGATCAGTTCATCCAGGGCCTGCGCGCGCAGGCGCTGGTAAAGGTTGGGGTTGCGGATGCTCGCCACCGCCCGCCCCTGGGCCTGGAGGTATTCGCTGAAGTAGCGCTCCAGGCGCAGCACCCCGATCTCCACGCCATTGACCCGCGCCGCTGGGGTGTCGGCGTGGCTGGCCAGGGCGAGCAGCGACAACAGGCAGGCAATCAGGGTGCGCATGGTGATCTTCTCCTGAATCTCAAAGGCTGTCCGGCACCGCTCGGTATGGTGCCACTTCAGTGAAACCAGGGCCCGGCAGGCTTACCTCCACCACATGTGCACCTGTCATGCCCTGGCGGCGTCCGGGACCGAAACCCAGCAACGGCGTGAGGCCGGTATCGATGTCATGCAACTGCTCCAGGGCGACCAACAACTGCTCACGGCTGGCGTCACGCCCGATCTGCTTCAAGGCTTCGACCAGCAGCTGCCAGGCGCACAGGGTACTGACCTGCAACGACGCCTGGCGTGGCTCCAGCCCCTGGCGCAACTGCACCCCGGCAAGGGTCGCCCGGCCTTGCGCGGTCCAGTCGCCGGGGACGAAGGGATAGGCCAGCAGTACCCGCCGCGACCATGATGGTGGCAATCCCGGCACGGCGCCGGCCACCTGGCCCGAGGCGGCGAACAGGTAGGGGTTGCGCCCGCTCGCCTGCAGGCTCGACGCCAGCGCGGTGAATGCCTGGGCGTGGCCGAGGAAGAGGATGCCCTCGCCATCCGGGGCCTGGCCCATGAACGCCAGGGGCGGCGCGGTAGCGAACCCCAGTTGACGCAAACGCTGCAGCAGCACCTGCGCCGCATCGGCCTGCTCTGCGCCGGCATACACCACCCGCAAGGCTGCGGGCGCCAGGCCAAGGGCATCACGGGCATGCAGCGCCACGCTGAGCAATTGCCCGGGCACGCCCGGCAAGGGATCGAACACCTGCCCGTTGCCACCGCTACGTGGCGTGGCACCGATCAGCGGCAGGCCGGCCCGCTCCAGCTGGCGGCTGTCGAGCAGTGGCGCCAGGGGGGCGACCAGGGCGAACACCCGTTCTCGTTGCATCAGCGTGTCCAATGCCTGTGCGGTGCTGACCGGGTCCTGCCCTGGGTCCAGCGCGACCAGCTGCAGGCGTCGCCCATGGATACCCCCCTGCTGGTTCAACTGCGCGACGCCATCCTCCAGCACTGCCCGCACCGTCCGCCCGGCCTCGGCCAGCGGCCCCTGCTCGGGCAGCAAGGTGCCCAGGCGCAAGGTGCCCTCCTCCACGCCGGGGTCGCGGTCCTCACCCAGGCGCTTGAGGTAGGCGGTGAGATTGCGTTGGTCGGCCAGGCTCAGGTCGAAGCGTGGCATCGCCGGGTCGAGGCGATTGCCGGCGGGGTCGGTGCCGCTGCGGATGACCCGCGCCAGGCTGGCATCGGTGTAGGCCGGGTAGCGCCGGTTGTTGGCCTCGCGGTTGCCAGGGCCAAGGGCCAGGCGCTGCCAGTCCAGGCTCGGCGGGCGCACTCCGCCTTCGCTGCGGCCGCGCCCGTCGTTGCCATGGCAACCGGCGCAGGGCAGCACGCTGGCCGGGACACTCATGTCGCCGGGGCCGACCCGGGCCAGCAACTGGGCGTCGCTGCTGGAGACGCCTTCGCGGTAGAGGCGTTTGCCGGCGAGTTCCTGTTCGCTAAGTTGCACCGCCCCGCTCAGGCACCAACACAACATGAGCAGGACCAACTTGAGAGCGGCGGTCATGATGTCAGCGCCCCGCCAACGGCTGTACCAGCAGTTGCATGCGCTGGGCGATCGCTGCAGGCGGCGCGTCCGGGCGAATCTTGCTCCAGCGCTTGCCCGCCACGTCACCGGCAATCAACTGCGTCGAGTGCTGCTCGGGGCTGGGCAGGAACTGGCCCAACCGCCCCAGCACCAGGTCGACACTGGCCTTGTCGCCGGTCAGGAACAGCCAGTTCGGCCCATCCACCCCCTGCTTCTGCGCAAACGCCTTGAGCACCTCTGGCGTGTCGTTCAGAGGGTCGCTGCTCAGCGACACGAACGTCACTTGCGCCGCCAGTGCCGGCCCCATGGCCTCGCGCACCTCGCGCAATTTGCGAGTGATCAGCGGGCAGGCATCGTTGCAGTGGGTGAAGATCACGTTGAGCATCACCACCTTGTTCTTGAGCACATCGCTGTAGAAACGCAGCTCGCGGCCATCCTGGTCCTTGAGCACGGTGTCGGTGAACCAGGTCTGCGCATCGCGGGTGCCACCGCCGCTGGTCATGGGCTGCGGCGCCGGTTGTGGCGTCGGCGCATGGCCCTCGTGGGCGAACGCCACCGAGGCGAGGATCCACAGGCAGACGCCGAGCACCAGCCAGTCGAGACTGCGCATGCTGGCATGGCGGGAAGTGTGGGCGCTCATGGCTGTGCCTCCTGGCCGGCGATGGCCGTGCTCTTGGCATGCACCCGGCGCGCGCTCAGGCGGTTGACCTCGCCGATCAACACATTGGGGTCGGTGAAGCCGTAGAAGCGCGTCCAGTGCCCGCTGCGCCCGTCACCCACCAGGATCAACGGCGGGTGTTCGCTGAGGTTGGCGCTGAAGCTGCCGAGCCCCTTGAGCGTTTCGCTGATGGCATAGGGCGAACCGGTCACCCAGCTCCACCCCGGCCCGTGCTGGAATGCCCGGGCGTAGCCGGCCAGGCGCCTGGAGTCGTCACGCTGTGGATCGACGCTGATCGACACCAGGCGGATCTCTTCGCCCACTCGCCCGCCCAGTTGCTGCTGGACCTTGCTCATGATCGAAGACACCACCGGGCACACCGTGGTGCAACTGGTGTAGATGAAACCCATGACCACCAGATGATCGCCAACCAAGTCCTTTTCCAGGCGCACCGGCATGCCATCCTGGTCGAGCAGCGCCACATCGGCGAAGCGCACGCTGGCTTTCTCCTGGTGAGCGGCCGGCGGTTGCTCGGGAGCGCCGCCGTGATCGTGGCCGGCGTGGGCCAGCGCCAGGTTGCTGGCCAGCAGCAGGCTCAGGCCCAGCAGTTTTCCACCATGCAGACGGTTCATCGCACACTCCTGGGTTCCCCTTGGGAAGCGGTGGGCTCTGCTGCGGCCGGCAGGACGCGCAGGCTGGTGTAGTTTTCTTCGGTGAAAGCACGCCCTAGGCTCGGCGACTGCACGTGCAGGTACCAGGCGCCGGCCTCGGCAAGCTCCAGCGGCGCCTGGTAGAGCCCCTCGCCCACTTCGACCAGCGCCACGTTGCGCGGCAGCGACGAAGGCGCCAGGAAGTAGCGCAGGCTCAGGTCGCCAAGCCCCAGGCGCGGCTTGCCGTCCTCGCCGACAATACGCACCCTGGCCAGGTACGGGGTGTGCTGCAGCAGCGGCTGGTCGGTGCCGATGAACTCGGCGTGGGCCCGCTTGGCCCTTCCCGACTGCGGCAACGCCGCGACATCGGTGCTGAAGCAGTGGATGATCTGCGGCTGGTTGAGCAGGAACGCCACATCGAAGGTGCCGGAGGCCGGCAGCTTCACCGTCGAGCCGTACACGCCGGGCGCCAGCTCGCGCAGACTGCGGTCGATGACCAGCGCGGCGCGGGCCTGGTGGCCGCGGTTGTTATAGCCCGACATCGGCGCGTTCATGCCCTCGGCATAGAAGTAGGTAGTGTTGTCCACCGGGTTGACCACGAACACCGCATTGTCGTCGCGGGAAATGCTCACCCCCTGGGCCAACGGCAGGTCGCCGGCCTGGCGCGGCGCCGCCGGGCCAGCCTCGAAGCCCTGGACAATCGGCTCGCGCCCCTGCCCGAGGCTCGCCAGGTTGATCATGCTCACCTTCGGCGAAGCCAGCCCACGCACATAGGCGTAGGCCTTGGTGAAGGTCAGTTGGTACGGCTCGGCTGCCACCGGGATGCGATGGAGCAGCTGGTCGGTACTGGCATCGATCACCAGCGCCTGGTTCTCCAGGGTGTTGAGCACCACGCCGTAACGACCATCCTGGCTGAAGCGCATCGGCCCCAGGCCCTGTTCGGCCTTGACCATGTGGCGCAGGGTGTGGCTGCGGGCGTCGATCACCCGCACCGTGCCCTCCTGGCCATCGACCACGTACACCGCCTGCGACAGCGGCGAATAGGCCACCGACAACGGGTGCGGACCGACCTCGAGGGTATTCACCAGGCGCATCTGCGCGGTGTCGATGACGCTCAGGGTGCCGCCATCGCGGTTGCTGACGAAGACAAAGCGCGAGTCGGCGCTGAAGGCGATCTCGTGGTGGCCGGAGCCGGTGGCGAACGACTTGAGCGTGGTGCGGCTGGGCACATCGATCACCGTCACCCCGCCCTTGGCCGGGTCATGGCTGTTGTTGCCCACCCACAGCAGGCGCTGGTCCGGTTGCAGCGCCACCCGCAGCGGCTGCTCGCCGGCCTCGAGGGTGGCCACGCGGGTAAATGTCTCGGTGTCGATCAAGGCCACCTGGTTACGCTCGGGCATGGACACGAACACCTGCTTGTCATCGCCGCTGGCCACCCAGTCCATGGGGCGCCCCGGAAGGTCGATGCGCGCCAGCGTGCTGGTGACCCCACCCACCGACACGGTCGGGTCGATCACCGTCAGGCTGGCATCCTTGTTCAGCACCAGCAGGAAGTAGCTGTTCAGGTCGAGCAAAGGGCGAGCGCCGATGCTGCTCTTGAGAAACAGTGCCACGCGCGCCTTGCAGCTGCTGTCGCGGTCACCGACCGGTGCCGACTGCGCAGGGTCGAGCCAGGCGCCGGGGGCCATGCCCGACAGCGGCTGGCCACTGCTCTGGTCGCTGACCTTGAAACGGATATTGGCAAAGTCGCCCTCGCGCAGTTCGCCGCCGGCCAGGGGCCGCGCCTCGAACTCCACGGTGACGCCGTCGCGGCTGAGGGTGTGCAGGGCCTGGGGATCGGCGGCTTCCTGCAGCAGTTCGCGGGGGTCGCACCAGAGCTTTTCGTAGGCCACGCCGAGGCCGATCAGCGCGGTGCCCAGCAGCAAGCCCAGGTATGCAGGGCGAAGCTTGCGGTTCATGCCGGCACGCATGGGGTAGCGCCTTCGAGGGGAATGATCATGCTGCACCTCCACAGGACTCACGGGTTCTGTGGAGGGTGAAAGCAAGCGTTATGCCATCAATAACATTGTTTGAAATCAGAGTGTTGGAGAAACAAGTGGAAGGTATTGGGGAGGCTGCCCCAAACACGGGGGCGCTTTGCGCCCCCTCTTTCAGACCTGATGCCCCATACCCAGTTCGGCATCGTCCATCAACGCCTTGGCCAAGGCGCTGAGATAGTGAGCGGCCCAGACCATGCGCGGGTCGCTCTCCATCACCCCGACCAGGGTCAGGTGACGTACGCAGTCCATCAGTTCCGATGACTGTTCGCGGGCGTGCTGACAGGGAATGCCGGGCTCAATGCAGAACAGCGGTTGGGTGTTGTTTTCGCCTTGGTAGAAGCGGGTCTTGCCGGCGGTGGTATGAGGGTCTTCTGGCGTCATGGGATCTCCTTGAAAAGGGCTTTGCCTGGCTGGCCTTATCGCGGGTCAAGCCCACGTTTCGAGTTCCAGCTGAGTTCAAAGCGTGAGGGCGGGCTTGCCCCGCGATGGGCCGGCCCGGCAACTCATACTCAGTGCAGGGTTGGCGACTGCGTGGTCATCTGTAACTGCGCCAATGCCGAATCCAGTAGCGTGCGCACTGCCTCCATCTCATGCAGTGCGGCCAGTACCAACATCGAACCGGGAGAGCGGGAGATGAGTGCGACGGATTGTTGCGCAACGGCCAGGGCGCAGAGCACGTGTTCGGTGGTCTGGACCAGGGTGTCTTCAAGGAAGGTGGGTGGGTCGGGGACGATCTTGAGCATAAACAGTTCCTGATGTGGGCAACCATCCACGCTGCTGTCAAACAGATGGTGGCAGCTGTGCATAGGTTGACAGACCGGAGGAACTGAAAAGACCGGCGCACGCGAGCGTGCCCTATGCACAGCCACCCTTGCAGGTGAAACTATGTTGCTTTCAGTTCATCGCAGCCTGTCAAAGCTGCGTCGCTGATGTGCAGCGACCCGGCGAGACTAGATGCCCTTGGAATGAAAAAAAAGCGGTCGGAGTATGTTTGGGAAATGGCCTACAAGGAAGCGGTTAAGTCTGATGTTTCAGGGGGAACGACTGCGCCAGGGCAGCCAAGTGTAAGACGACAAATCTTGCGGCGCTCGGTCTCATAGGCGCTGCAAGGGTTACGGCGAACACCTGTGGCCATCACGCGTTCACTGGCTCCGAAACAACCACAATACGTACCACGTAGTATGTAATTATTTCTAATTCACCACTGATGAAGACATACACAGGACCCTCGACTCTCCACACTCATCCGCCGCAAACACACCATTCACCGATCAGCCGCGCAGCCTCCTCCGAAGAGATCAAGGCAGTGTCGACCGTAAACGGCACCTCTTCCCACGACTCGTACTCATGATTCACCACCGAGGCCCAGGTCAGAGGCATCAAGCCCGGAATATCGACCTCACGGCGCTCGACTCTGCGCCGGTGCTCCACCTTATCGGAACAAATCACCAGGACATCCACCAACCGAATGCCTGCCCGTGTCGCCACATCGCGCCACGCCGCCCGGCTCTCGGCCACGGGATTGACACAGTCGGCGATCACCGTGCGACCAAGTCGCAGGTTGTCGAGCGCCAGTTCAAAGGCCACCAGGTAGCCGCTACGCCCGACCTCCCCGGCCAGCTCGCCGGAACGTCGAAGGGCTTGCTCGAGGGTGTCGATACGTAGATAGACCGCACCGAACCTTGCGGCCAGGTGCTTGGCGATGGTGCTTTTCCCGGTACCGGGCAAGCCGCTGAAGACGATGAGCATTGACTGTCCTTGAATGAGTGGATGCCGAGCAACCAAGCCCCTGTCGAATCACTGCCTGGCCTGAGGCTCCCCGAGGCTGCTGCCCTCGGCAGTGAGCCGGGGCAACAGGTAATCGAGCAACGTCCGGACCTTGGGCAACCCTTCTCGCCTTTTCAGCCAGACCAGGTTCATCGGCAACCCCTGTGAGGTGAGCTGCGGCAACACCTCGACCAGCGTGCCACGCTCGATATGACTCCGGGTCAGCCAGGTCGGCAGCTGGCCGATGCCCAGGCCCGCCAGTACCGCGCCAAGCATGCCTTCGCCATCGCCGATGGCCAGGTGTGGCTGGACGATCCGCTGCCTGACCTCGCCCGGCAGGCCGCCGCCCAGGTACCACGGCGTGACCAGGCCTGTAGCCTCGCCATAGCCGATGCACAGGTGGCGCTCCAGGGCTTGCTCATCCTGTGGCGTGCCATGCCGCGTCAGATAGTCGGGCGAGGCGCAGAACGCCAGGCGCTGGGCACCGAAATACTGGTGCCCCAGAGCCGCGGGCCAGGCTTGCCCGCCGCCGATTCGCACAAGAATGTCCACGCCCTCCTGCACCGGATCGATGTAGCGGTCGGAAAACGATACATGCGGCTGCAACCGCGGATGGGCCTGAGTGAACGCTACGATCAGCGGCAGCACATGCAGTCGGCCAAATGCGGCTGGCAGGTCGATCCGTACCTTGCCATGAGGCGCATCGCTTTCGGCGAAGATAGCCTGCTCGGCCTCTTCCAGATCAGCCAGCACGCCGGTGCAGGTCTTGTAGAACAGCACGCCCGCCTCGGTCAGCGACAACCTGCGGGTGGTGCGGTTGAACAATCGCGCCCCCAGGCGCACCTCCAGCCGCGCCACCCCCTTGCTCACCGCCGACCCACTGAGACTAAGGCGCTCGGCGGCGGCGCTGAAACTGCCCATTTCGGCCACCGCGACAAAGACGTCGATTCCCTTCAACCGTTCGGATGCGTACATCAGCTACTCCATTGATGACGAAAATTCCGCTACCTGCGGAATTTATCGCCCAGATCGATCCCGGGTTCTCCAATAGGCTACGGCAAAAGCAAGGTGGCCCCAAGCGCCTGCCTGCCCTCCGTTTACCTGACCAGGGACCTGGATCATGACAACTGAAACGCAACCAGCACAGCACACCGAAACCGGCCGCTTGCTACCGGTGGCCACCGCGGTGTTCCTCGGCCTGATGACCATGGGCATGCCGCTGGCCAGCGTGCCGCTGTGGGTCCATGGGCAGTTGGGCCACGGCATGCTCGTGGTGGGGTGTGTAATGGGCGTCGAGTCGCTGGCCACCCTGCTCACCCGTCATTTCGCCGGGACCGCTGCCGACCGTCGCGGCCCGAAACGGACGGTGGTTATGGGCCTGCTGGGCAGCGCGGCCTCCGGCCTCTGCTACCTGGTGGCCGCGCAACTGCAGGATGCCCCTGCGGCCAGTCTGGCAGCCATCATCACCGGGCGAATCGCCATGGGCTTTGCCCAGAGCCTGCTGTTTACCGGTGGCAGCACCTGGCCGATCGCTCTGTTCGGCGCAGAGCAGGCCGGCAAGGCGCTGTCCTGGATTGGTATCGCCATGTTCGCCGGTATTGCCTGCGGCGCGGCGGTGGCAGCGCAGTTGGGTGAAGTCGCAAGCTTTGCCTGGGTGTCGGCGGTGACGGCGATCATTCCGCTGCTCGGCCTGCTGATTGCACTGCGCACGCCGGCGGCCCGCCTCGTCCACACACCGGGCGCATCGATGCCCCTGGCGGCGCTGCTGGCTCGGATCTGGCGCCCCGGTCTGGTGTTCGCGCTGGCGACCGTGGCCTATGTGTCGGTCTCGTCGTTCATCACGCTCACCTACGCGCACCATCAGTGGAGCGGCGCCGGCTATGCCCTCGCCGCCTTCGGTGCGGGTTACGTCTGCGCCCGCCTGTTGTTCGGCACTCGGGTGGACAGCACCGGGGGGCCGGGCATGGCCTTGTCGATGCTGGCCATCGAGGCCATCGGCCAGTTGCTGTTGTGGCTGGCGGCGAGCCCCGTCCAGGCGATGCTCGGGGCGGTACTGAGCGGCTTCGGCGTGTCGATGATCTATCCCTTGCTGGCATTGGTGGCGCTGCGTGCGGTGCCATTGCACAGCCTGGGACTGGCCATTGGTTTGTATGACGCCTGCTTCGATATTTCCATCGGCCTGGCGGCGCCGCTGGCCGGTTTGCTCGCCCGCCAGGAAGGGGTACCTGCGGTATTCCTGATCGGCGTACTGGCCTCGCTCGCGGCGATGCTGGCCGCGCCCTGCGCCTATCGCAACGCGATCGATACCCCCCGGGCCAGATGCTCGCGCAACCACTGATGCGCAGGATCGCGGTGCACCCGCTCCGGCCACAGCATCAGCATCTCGAAGCCCGGCACCGCCAGGGGTGCCTCCACCACCGCGAGAGCCGGGTTCCCGGCCACCAGGCGCTGCGGCAGCATGGCCACCAGGTCGCTATCGACCAGCATGGCCGCAAGACCCGAGAAACGCGGTACCGACAGCACCACGTTGCGCGCCAGGCCCTGTTTGGCCAGGGCGTCGTCGGTGGGGCCGCTGAAGCCACCGCCGTCGGGTGAGACGATCACATGCTCCAGCGCGCAGAACTGCTTGAGCGTCGGCCTGCGCCTGAGTCGCGGATGATCGGCGCGCCCGGCCAGCACGTAGCGGTCAGCGAACAACAGGCGCTGGCGCAAACCGGGCGGCGCATCGATGGCTATGTGGAAAGCCAGGTCCAGCTCGCCCTGCTCGGCCTTGCGCACCAGCGTCGGCGGGTTCATGTCGACGATCGCCAGGCGCGTGCCGGGGGCGGCCGCACGCAGTGGGCCCAGCGCAGGGCGCAAGATGGTCGCTTCGGTGTAATCGGTCGCGGCCACCCGCCAGGTCAGTTGTGCCTGGGACGGGTCGAATGGTCGCTCGGCGGCGATGGCCAGGCGTAGCGCCTCCAGGGCCTGGCTCAACGGCCCACGAAGCGCCAGGGCGCGGGCGGTCGGGCGCATGCCGCGGGCACCCGGCAACAGCAACGGATCGCCCAGCGCATCACGCAGTCGTGCCAGCTGCACGCTGACCGTCGGTTGGGCGAGGTGCAGGCGTTCGGCGGCGCGGGTGACGTTGAGCTCGGCGAGCAACGCGTCGAGGGTAACCAGCAGGTTCAGGTCCAGACTTCGCAAGGAATCATGCATGGCAATACCTGCAATTCAATCTATTCATTTCACCAATATGCAGGGTATCCGCATGCTTTGACCATCCCCTACCGGAGCCCGACCATGAACATCCTGATCGTCTACGCCCATCCCGAACCCCGCTCGCTCAATGCCGCCCTCAAGGACTTCGCCGTCCGCCACCTCGAAGGCCAGGGTCACCATGTCCAGGTCTCGGACCTCTATGCCATGAAGTTCAAGGCTGTGCTGGACGCCGACGACAGCGTTGAACACCCCGCCGGCGAGCGCTTCAACCCCTCCGACGCCTCGCGCCGGGCGTTCGCCGAAGGCACCCAGGCGGCCGACATCGTCGCCGAGCAGGCCAAGCTGCAGTGGGCCGACGCGGTGATCCTGCAGTTTCCTCTCTGGTGGTTCGGCCTGCCAGCGATCCTCAAGGGCTGGGTCGAGCGCGTGTACGCCTATGGCTTCGCCTACGGCGTCGGCGAGCACTCCGACCGGCACTGGGGAGATCGCTATGGCGAGGGCCGGATGGCGGGTAAGCGCGCCATGCTGATGGTCAGCATGGGCGGTTGGGCCTCGCATTACAGCGAGCGCGGCATCAACGGCCCGCTCGACGACATCCTGTTTCCCATCCAGCACGGCATCCTGTTCTACCCGGGGTTCGAGGTGCTGCCGCCGTTTGCGGTGTATCGCACCAGCCGGGTCGACGACTCGGGCTTCGCGGCAGCCTGTGGGGCGCTGGGCCAGCGGCTCGATGGCTTGTGGAGTGATGCGCCCATCCCGTTCCGGCGGCAGAACGGCGGGGATTATGCGATTCCGGCGTTGACCCTGCGGCCAGAGCTTGCACCTGGTCGGGACAGATTAGGCTTGCATGTTGCCGACGACGTACTGGCAACAGCGGTCTAGCGAGAGACACCAGGTGTCCGCCGCAGCTCTGACGCCGAACACCTGGTTGCCCGGCTCCCGATAGCGCTTGAGCATCATCAGCCAGTCGCACTGACACAATTATTTTCACTGTATTGCATAATGAAATATTTAATGTCATGTTCTTCTCCGTGCCCAGGCCCCTCCCAAGCAAGGCCCTGGACGGTACGCCCCACCCACCGGAGTCAAGAACATGAACAAGACAGGACTTCTCGGCGCGCTGGCACTCTGTGCCTGCAGCGCCTTCGCCCAGGCCGACGACGCCAGCCTGCGCATCGGCATCGAGGCCGCCTACCCGCCCTTCTCCTACCGCACCCCAGAAGGTGAGCTCGCCGGCTTTGACTACGACATCGGCAACGCGCTGTGCGCGCAGATGCAGGTCAAGTGCCAGTGGGTGATCCAGGAGTTCGACGGCATGATCCCGTCGCTGAAGGTACGCAAGATAGACGCCGTGCTGTCGTCGATGTCGATCACCGAGGATCGCTTGAAATCGGTCGATTTCACCGACAAGTACTACCACACCCCCGGCAAGTTCGCGATGAAGGCCGGCAGCCGCCTGGAAACCCCGGCGGTGGACCTCAAGGGCCGCAAAGTGGGCGTGCAGCGCGCCTCGACCTACGACCGCTTCGCCACCGAACAACTGGAACCGGCGGGCGTCGAGATCGTGCGCTACGCCTCGCAGAACGAAGCCTTCCTCGACCTGGTTTCCGGGCGCCTGGACGCCACCCTCGCCGATATCGTCAACACCGAGGAGAGCTTCATCAAGACCCCGGCGGGCCAAGGCTTCGCCCTGGTCGGCCCGGACATCGGCGACCCGCACTATTTCGGCCGCGGCGCCGGGATTGCCGTGCGCAAGGGCGACAGCGCCAACCTCGCGCGGCTCAACGCCGCCATCGCCGCGATCCGCGCCAACGGCACCTACCAGGAGGTGCAGCGCAAGTACTTCCCATTCGACATCTACGGCCAGTAACGCCGGCTGACGAGGGTTTTCATCATGCTTCATGGCTATGGATCGAGCATTCTCGATGGAGCCTGGCTGAGCGTCAGCCTGGCACTGCTGGCGATGGCATTGGCCATCGGCCTGGGCCTGTTCGGTGCGGCCTGCCGTTTGTCACCGTTGCGATGGCTGGCGGCACTGGGCGAGGTCTATGCCACGGTGGTACGCGGCATCCCCGACCTGGTGCTGATCCTGCTGGTGTTCTATGGCGGCCAGGACCTGGTCAATCGCCTGGCACTGGCGCTGGGCTACCAACAGTACATCGACATCAACCCGTTTGTTGCCGGGGTATGCACCATGGGCTTCATCTTCGGCGCCTACCTCTCGGAGACCTTTCGCGGCGCCTTCCTGGCGATCCCCAAGGGCCAGGCCGAGGCTGGCGCCGCCTACGGCATGAGCGGCCTGCAAGTGTTCTGGCGGATCAGCCTGCCGCAGATGGTGCGCCTGGCGCTGCCGGGCTTCACCAACAACTGGCTGGTGCTGACCAAGTCCACCGCGCTGATCTCGGTGATCGGCCTGCAGGACATGATGTTCAAGGCCAAGAACGCCGCCGACGCCACCCACCAGCCGTTCACCTTCTTCCTCGCCGTGGCCGCGCTGTACCTGCTGCTGACCAGTGTGTCGCTGCTGCTGTTGCGCGGCGTGGAACAACGTTACTCGGTCGGCTTCAAAGCCGCCGAACTCTAGGGGAGCCGCCCGATGACGCTCGACTATCAACTGATCTGGCAGAACCTGCCGCTGTACCTGAACGGCGTTGCCCTGACCCTCAAGGTGCTGCTGATTTCGCTGACCTGCGGCCTGGCGCTGGCGATCCCCCTGGCGCTGATGCGTGTCTCGCGCACCTGCCTGCTGCGCTACCCCGCCTGGCTCTACACCTACGTGATCCGCGGCACGCCGATGCTGGTGCAGCTGTTCCTGGTGTACTACGGCCTGGCCCAGTTCGAGGCCGTGCGCCAGAGCCCGCTATGGCCGTACCTGTCCAGCGCGACGTTCTGCACCTGCCTTGCCTTCGCCATCAACACCAGCGCCTACAGCGCCGAGCTGCTGGCCGGGAGCCTGCGCTCGACGCCCCGGGGCGAGGTCGAGGCCGCCCGCGCCATGGGCATGTCACGCCTGACGCTGTACCGGCGCATCCTGCTGCCTTCGGCCTTGCGCCGCGCCCTGCCGCAGTACAGCAACGAGGTACTGATGATGCTGCAGACCACCAGCCTGGCGTCGATCGTCACCCTGGTCGACATCACCGGCGCGGCGAAGACCTTCAACGCACGCTACTACCTGCCTTTCGAGGCCTTCATCACCGCCGGGCTGATCTACCTGGCCCTGACGTTCATGCTGGTGCGCCTGTTCAAGCTGGCCGAGCGCCACTGGCTGGCCTACCTGGCCCCGCGCAAGCACTAAGGAGCTTTCATGCAGCACATTGACCATACCCTGCCCTGGAGCGCCTGCGGCACCGAGCGTTCGCTGCGCGTGCTGCGCTTTGGCAGCGGCCCGCGCAAGGCCTATATCCAGGCTTCGCTGCACGCCGATGAACTGCCCGGGATGCGCGTGGCCATCGAACTCAAGCGCAGGTTGCTGGAGCTCGAGGCGCAGGGCCGGCTGGACGCGGTGATCGAACTGGTGCCCCTGGCCAACCCGATCGGTATCGGCCAGATGTTCCAGGCCACCCACCAGGGCCGTTTCGAGTTCAACAGCGGCAAGAACTTCAATCGCGATTTCCCGGCGCTGACCGAAGCGCTGGCCGCGCACCTGGAAGGCCGCCTGGGCGGCGATGCCCAGGCCAACGTCACGACCATCCGCCAGGCCATGCTCGAACTCCTCGACGAACTGCCCGCGCCGCACTCGGAGCTCGATGGCCTGCGCCGCCTGCTGCTGCGCCACGCCTGCGACGCCGACCTGGTGCTGGACCTGCACTGCGATTTCGAATCGGTGATGCTGCTGTACGCCATGCCGCAGCACTGGGCGCAGTTGCGGCCGCTGGCGGCGCGCCTCGGCGCACAAGCGGCGCTGCTGGCCGAAGGCGCCGGTGGCGATGCCTTCGACGAAGCCTGCGCCGCGCCCTGGCTGCACCTGCGCGAGTACTTCCCCGAGGCCGAGATTCCCCTGGCCTGCGTGGCGACCACCATCGAGTTGCGCGGCATGGCCGACACCGAACGCGAGCAATGCCAGGCCAGCGCCGAGCAGATCCTCGGCTACCTCGCCGACCAGGGCATGATTCGCGGCCCGTGGCCGGCCGCCCCGGAAAACTGCTGCCAACCCACGCCCTTCGCCGGCGCGCAATACGCCTACGCCGAGCACCCGGGCGTGGTCAGCTACCTGCAGCCGCTGGGCGCGCAGGTGCGCGTGGGCGATCCGCTGTTCGAAGTGCTCGACCCGCTCAGCGACCGCCACAGCGTGGTCAGGGCCACCACCGACGGCATCCTCTACGCCCGTGAACGCCTGCGCTTCGCCCAGCCCGGCCTGTGGCTGGCCAAGGTCGCCGGCAACACCTCCATCCGCCAAGGTCGCCTGCTCAGCGACTGACCCCTGCGAGTACCGTCTGATGAACAAACTGCATATCCACGAGTTGCACAAAAGCTACGGCAACCACCAGGTGCTCAAGGGCGTTTCGTTGCAGGCCGATGCTGGCGACGTGATCAGCATCATCGGCTCCAGCGGCTCGGGCAAGAGCACCTTCCTGCGCTGCATCAATCTGCTCGAACAACCCAGCGCCGGACAGATCCTGGTCAACGGCGAACAGCTCAAGCTGCGCGAGTGTCCCCGCGGCGGGCTGCGGGCGGCGGACCCACGCCAGTTGCAGCGCCTGCGGGCGCTGCTGAGCATGGTCTTCCAGCACTTCAACCTGTGGGCGCACATGAGCGCCCTGGACAACGTCATGGAAGCCCCGGTGCACGTGCTCGGCATGAACCGCAAGGAGGCCCGCGAGAAAGCCGAGCACTACCTGGCCAAGGTCGGCGTCAGCCATCGCCGCGACGCCTACCCGGCGCACATGTCCGGAGGCGAGCAGCAGCGCGTGGCGATTGCCCGGGCCCTGGCCATGGAGCCCGAGGTGATGCTGTTCGACGAGCCGACTTCGGCGCTCGACCCGGAACTGGTCGGCGATGTGCTCAAGGTCATGCAGGACCTGGCCCAGGAGGGCCGGACCATGGTCGTGGTCACTCACGAGATGAGCTTTGCCCGCGAGGTGTCCAACCAGCTGCTGTTCCTCCACCAGGGCCTGGCCGAGGAACGCGGCGACCCACGCGAGGTGCTGGCGCGGCCGCAGTCCGAGCGCCTGCGCCAGTTCCTCGCCGGCAGCTTGAAGTAACCCCAAGGCGCTCCGCGGAGCGCCTTCGGATACACTAGGGTGTTTCACAAATAACGACCATAACTCGCGGCGCTTTTTGCACTCATGCGGCGTTGTCGCTCCTCGCCTGAGCGCAAAAATCGCTCGCGAGTTATTGGTCGTATTTGCAAAACACCACACTAGCGGCAATTCACAGGGAGCTTCGCGCCGGATGTCGAGCCATACCAAGAACACCACCGTCTACGCCGCGCCGGTCATGCGCAAGCTGTCGGAGAGCCTGGCCGAACTGCCACCGTCGCTGCGCAAGGTCGCCGAGTACATCCTGCGCCACCCGCTGAAGGCCGCGACGCTGACCATCGAGGACATGGCCCAGGCCACCGCGACCTCGCCGGCGGCGGTCAATCGCCTGGCCAAGGCCCTGGACCTGGGCGGTTACAGCGGCATGAAGGCCGAGCTGGTGAGCACCCTGCAACAGATGGTTTCGCCGGTGGACAAGCTGCGTAACGAACTTGCCCTGCGCCCAGCCGGCGACTTTGGCCTGCACGAACAGATCCAGTGCGCCAGCAGCAACCTGGCGACCACCGCCAGCAACAACCAGGCCGACACCTTCGAGGCGTTCGTCGGCTGCCTGCTCGAAGCGCGCAAGGTCTATGTGCTGGGCTTCGGCAACAGCGTCTACCTGGCCGGGCTGGCCGCCTCGACCCTGGTGCCGTTCTGCAGGGACACCTGTGCCATCAGCATGGAAGGTGGCAACGAGAATGCCGCCTACCGCCTGGCGGCGATCACCGAGCAGGACGTGCTGCTGGCCATCGCCCTGCCCCGCTATTCGCAGGACACCCTGCAGCTGTCGCGGTTCGCCCAGGAACGCAACGCCACGGTACTGGCGATCACCGACTCACCCGCCTCGCCGCTGGCGCCCATGGCCCACCATGTGTTGTACGCACCCGCCGATCATCCGGTGCTGACCAGCTCCAACATGGCGGTGCTCGCATTGATCGAAGGGCTGGTGGCCGGGGTCATGGCACGCAACAAGGAGGCGGTGAAACTGGCCACGGAGCTGACCGAAAGCGTGATGTCCTACCTGCACGTGCCAAGCGGCAAGACGCTGAAACCGTAGTCGCCTAGAAGTCCACCTTGCCGCGCCCTGCCTTGATCGAACCGCGCCTGGATTTCGTGTCGAGACGCCGGGTCTTCGAACCCAGGGTCGGCTTGGTCGGCCGGCGCTTCTTCTCGACCTTGGCGGCGCCGATGATCAGCTCGGCCAGGCGCGCCAGGGCGTCCGCGCGGTTCTGTTCCTGGGTGCGGTACTGCTGGGCCTTGATGATCAGCACGCCGTCGGCGGTGATGCGGCTGTCACGTAATGCCAGCAGCCGCTCCTTGTAGAATGCCGGCAGTGACGATGCCTGGATGTCGAAGCGCAAGTGCACGGCGCTGGAGACCTTGTTGACGTTCTGGCCACCGGCGCCCTGCGCGCGAATGTAGCTCAGCTCGATCTCGGCATCCGGCAGATGAACGTTGTTGGAGATGGTCAGCATGGTGTGCCTCTTGTGATTGCCCGGCCATTATCACATCTCCTTGCCTTTACTGCCGCGCCATGTGCCGCCGGTACTGCCTGGCACGGGCGGCGTCACTCAATTGCTGGCGCAGCAGCGCCCACCAGGGCGCCACCTGGGGATCGGGCGCCTTGGCTTCGCTCAGCCTGCGCAGCTGGAACTTGACCATGGCCATGTTGCCCAGCGAGGCCAGCGCCTTGTTCTTCCAGGTGATCGGGCGCAGTTCCGGCACCGCCTCCTCCCCCGCCTGCCAGTCACGGGGCAAGGCCGGCGCAATGGCCAGCGCGGTCCCGATACCGACCATGTCGACGCCGCTGTGCACCACCTGCTCGGCGACTGGTCGGCGGCGGATGCCGCCAGTGACCATTACCGGCATCTTCGCCACCGTGCGGATGTCCCGGGCAAATTCAAGGAAGTACGCCTCCCGCGCCAGCGTGCGGCCATCCCGGGCCTGGCCCTGCATCGCCGGGGCTTCGTAGCTGCCACCGGACAGCTCCACCAGGTCGACCGCCAGCTCATTGAGCAGGACCACCACCTGCCGCGCATCGTCTGCGCTGAAGCCGCCACGCTGGAAGTCCGCCGAGTTGAGCTTGACGGCCACCGCGAAGCCGGGTGACACCACTGCACGCACCGCCTTGACCACCTCCAGCAGCAGTCGCGCACGATTTTCCAAAGTGCCGCCCCACTGGTCGGTGCGCTGGTTGCTCAGGGGCGAAAGGAACTGGCTGATCAGGTAGCCATGGGCCGCGTGGATTTCCACCCCACTGAAGCCAGCCTGCTCCCCCAGCCGCGCGGTGTTGGCGAAGCGGCGGATCACATCCTCGATCACTTCGTGGGTCATCGCCCGCGGCGTGGAAAAATGCCTGGACATACTGCCCAGGTCCAGCGCCACGGCCGACGGGCCCCAGGTTTCCTGGCCCAGACTCGCGGGCATCTGCCGGCCGGGGTGGTTGATCTGCAACCAGAACTGCGCGCCCTTCGAGCGGCCGATGGCGGCCCACTGGCGAAAACGCTCCAGGTGCCGGTCATCTTCCAGCACCACACCACCGGGGCCGGTCATGGCGCGGTTGTCGACCATCACGTTGCCGCTGATGAGCAGGCCGGCGCCACCCTGCGCCCATGCCTCGTACAAGCGCATCAGTCGGTCGGAGGGCGCATGGTTGGCGTCGGCCATGTTTTCTTCCATGGCAGCCTTGGCGATGCGGTTGGGGATGACCGCGCCATTGGGCAGGGTCAGGGGGGAGAACACGTCCATCGGCGTTACCTCAACAAAGTTCGTGCCGCAGACGTTAGCTTTAAAGTCAACTTTAAGGTCAAGCCCTGAACCGGCCAAAAAATCGGCATTGACTCTCAAGTTGGGTTGAACGTTAGGGTGATTACGCAGCCCCGACATCATCCACCCTGGAGATACCGCACCGTGAACCTCGGAACCGCCACCGCCCTGGCCGGCGCCCTGCTGATGCCCGTCACCCACGCCGCCAACGGCCTTCCTGAGCATGCCGGCACCACGCAGATTGACATCGCCGGGCACCCGGTGCCGGTGCTCAAGGGCGGGCTGTACGACCGCTACCGCTCCAACCCGCCGCTGGCGGTGATCCAGGCCGAGGCGCCGGACATTGACCTGAGCTGGTTCAAGAGCCTGGAGAAAACCCGGGTCGACATGGGGTTCGAGTCGTACTCGCCAAACTTCTACTACCGCAACAGCCGTGTCACCGCCGTCTACACCGCCGATCTCGAACGCCTGCGGGCGCTGATGCCCGCCGCCGTGCTGGAGCAGGTGCAGCCCCTGCAGGTCTGGCCTGAGCGCGGCCTGGTGGCGTTCACTGCCTACACCTACGACTACTGCGACAACGACAGCTACAACGAGGTTGCCGTGTCGATCATTACCAACAAACCCGGCAAGGCGAACCTCGGGCCCTTCTCTCTGGTCGGGCAGTCGATGGCCAAGGATTTCTGGGGCTATGTGCTCAAGTTGCCGGTCAACACCGAGCTGGCACGGGTGCGCGGCGTGGTGGGCTACAACCTGCCCAAGTGGCTGACCGGGATCGACCGGCGCGAGGACGCCCAGGCTGTGACCTACGATATCGTCGATGCGAGGTCCGGCAAGGTGGACGTAGTGTTCAGGGCCAGGAAGCTCGACGGGCTGTCCCACGAGCCAGGCCTTGTGACCAACAGCTTCACCAACCTCGATCACCAGGGCCGCCTGGCCTTTGGCTACGCCACCTCGCGGCAGGTCAGCCATGCCTCGAGCATGCAGGCTGATTCAGCGGAACTGGTACTGGGTGATGGCGAGCTGTCGCGCTATATCCATGAGCTGCAGCTGGGACGGATGGTCAAGTATGAGTATGTGCCCGAGTTCCAGAGCGCGCTGTATGCGCCCAAACCATTGGCGGCGCTTGATTGAAACGACGCAGGCACCCTGTGGCAGCGGCGCTGCTACAGGTCCGCTCCCCGCCGCGCCTTTTCCTGGACCATTTCCTCACGCAGCCGCTCCAGCACCCGCTGCGAGTTGTCCACGCACTGCATGCCTTCGGGCTTGCTCTCGATGCCCTCGATCACCAGCAGCAGCTGCGCCTTGTTGCGTGCCAGACGCTCCTGCAGGCGCTCGATCTCCTCGACCTTGCGCCTGAGCCCGCCCAGCAGTTCATCGTGCTGCCAGCCCTTGGCCTTGGCCGGCAGCAAGCGGCGGATCTCCTCCAGCGAAAACCCGGCAGCCTGGGCGTTGGTGATCATCTCCAGCACCCATACGGCATCGGCATCGTAGTCGCGGTAGCCATTGGCCTTGCGCTCGACCGAGCTGATCAGCCCACTGGCCTCGTAGAAGCGGATACGCGACGGGGCCAGGCCCGTGAGCTTGGCCAGCTCTCCTATTCTCATGCAGCACCTGTGCAATTGCATTGACCTTGAAGTGCACTTTAATCCTAGAGTTGTCCGGTGGCCAGTGAACCCTCAATGGCCCGCCTTCGCCGCAAAGCTCGTTCCACACCCTAGAATCAGGAGACGCGAAATGGCATACGTCACAACCCCGGAAGGACTCGAGATCTTCTACAAGGACTGGGGCCCCCGGGACGCCCAGGTGATATTCTTCCATCACGGCTGGCCGCTCAGCGCCGACGACTGGGACGCGCAACTGCTGTTCTTCGTCGCCGAAGGCTACCGCGTGGTCGCCCATGACCGCCGTGGCCATGGCCGTTCGAGCCAGGTCTGGGACGGCCACGACATGGACCACTACGCCGACGACGTGGCGGCGGTGGTCAAGCACCTGGGGGTCGAGGGGGCGTTCCATGTCGGGCACTCCACTGGCGGTGGCGAGGTGATCCACTACATGGCTCGCCATCCCGAGGACAAGGTGCCAAAGGCCGCCATCATCGCCGCCGTGCCGCCGTTGATGGTCCAGACCGACAGCAACCCCGGCGGGCTGCCCAAATCGGTGTTCGACGACCTCCAGGCCCAGCTCAAGGCCAACCGCGCGCAGTTCTACCAAGATATCCCGGCGGGGCCGTTCTACGGCTACAACCGTCCCGGTGCCAAGGCGGACCAGGGGGTGATCCTCAACTGGTGGCGCCAGGGCATGATGGGCGGCGCCCAGGCGCACTACGACGGCATCGTCGCGTTCTCCCAGACCGACTTCACCGAGTCGCTGAAAAAGGTAACGGTGCCGGTGCTGGTGATGCATGGCGACGATGACCAGATCGTGCCCTACGACAATTCGGGGCCGCTGTCGGCCAAATTGCTGGCCAAAGGCACCCTGAAGACCTACAAGGGCTACCCCCATGGCATGCCCACCACCCACGCTGACGTGATCAACCAAGACCTGCTCGCCTTCTTCCGTAGCTGACAGGCCGGGCCGGCGCTCAGCCCTGGCGCCGGCCCTTGCCGCGCGCGGTCTTCTGCGCCGTCGAGTCATGCCGGGTGCCGGTGGAGCCGTCTGGCCGATGGGCGTCGTTGTCGCGCTCGGCTTTGCCCGCAGATTCGCGCGGGCGACGATCCTCCTGCTGTTTCATGCGTTTCTCCTAACCTTTGCTGTGTTCGGGTGAAGTCGGTCCGGTGCCACGCTTGATGCCTCGCGGACCGGCGACACCCCAGATGGCCAGCCCGACCACGGGGAACACCACCAGCAGCAGCGACCACAAGACCTTCACGCCATCGGACCTGTCGCTGCGAAACACGCTGATGATCGCCCACAGGTCGACCAGCAGGAGGATCGCCACCAAGGCAATCCAGAAATACGTCACGGGGTCACTCATGATCGATCCTCTTCCTGACGCCGATCCGGAGATGGACACGGCGGCCTTGACAGAGGAATTCCCGGGCGCCGACAAAGTTCAGCGCGGATCCCGCGCCGTAGATGGACGGGCGCCGCGCAGTGGCGCTGAACCAAACCGCAGGCGTAGGCGTCCATCACTCAACAGCTCAGTGAGTCATGCCGATGCGACAAGACCCGGTGCACGCCGCCCTCGCCTATCTCAAGCAGAATCACCTTCTACTGACCACCGCCGAATCCTGCACCGCAGGCGCCATGGTGGCGTTACTGGCCGGGGTGCCCGGCACCGGGGAGGTACTGGAGAGCGGCTACGTGGTCTACTCTGCGCACGCCAAGCAGCGGCTGCTCGGGGTCGACCCGCAGACCATCGAACGATTCGGCTTGACCAGCGAGGCGGTGGCCTGGGAAATGGCCCGCGGCGCACTGCGCGACAGCCAGGCCAGTGTCGCCATCGCCACCACCGGGGTTGCCGGCCCCTCCCCCGAATCCGGTGTATCCCCAGGCACCCTGTGTTTTGCCTGGGCCTTTGCCGGCGAACCGATGGCCGTGTTCACCTGCACCCAACGCTTCTTTGGCGAGCGCCCCGACGTGATGCGCCAAGGCGCGCTGCATGGCCTGGCGCGACTGGCGCATTACCACCAACGCTGGCTGCGCGGCGAGCGCGCTTGAGGACCTTCTGCAATGACCTCGCCCGGCACACGAGTCAGGCTGCGGAATGCCCGGCTCCGAGCAGTTTCTTGTGCGCCTGCATGGCCTGCCCCATGTCATCCAGCGCCTGTTTGCCGAGCAGTTTTCTTGCGGTCGGGAACAGCTCGCTCTCTTCTTCCTCGATATGGTGCTCGAGCAACTCCTTCATCACCTTGACCCGTCCGGCGAACTCGACCGTGTCGGTTGCTGTGCCGAGCAGGTCGGGCAGGACCAACGCGTCCACCGTGCGGTGTTCCTCCTTGGCCTCGTGGTACATTTTCTCCTCCTCCCGGCCACCGGCCTGCTTGATGGCCGGGTAGAGGATGCGCTCCTCGAGCTCGGTATGGACCTTCAACTCCTGCTCGATGCGCGCAAGCAGCTCACCACGCGTCTTCACCGCGCGCTCGGTGGTGGCCGACAGCTCGTCGAGCAGCTTTTTCACGGTCTTGTGGTCTTGTACCAGCAATTCGATTGCATTCATGGCGGGCCTCGTCGGTTATGAATTCAGCATTGCCTCCAGTGGAGCCACGCTTTGACGCGGTGTTCGACGGCGACGATGAACGGTTACGAAGCGGCAAAGTGACTGCAACGAACAATGAACCTGCCACGCCTTGCCAGGCTCTGAGCTGTTAACCCCCTCGGCCAAGGTGAGCCATGGAGCTGATCGTCGCGCGCCCCGAAGGGCTTTATTGCCCACCCGGTGATTTCTACATCGACCCCTGGCGGCCGGTCGACCGGGCGGTGATCACCCACGCCCACGGCGACCATGCCCGGCGCGGCAATCGCCACTACCTCGCCGCGACGCCCGGCGCCGGGATACTGCGCGCCCGCCTGGGCGAGGACATCGACCTGCAGACCCTGCCCTACGGCACGCCGCTGGAGCACCACGGCGTAACCCTGAGCTTTCACCCCGCCGGCCATGTGCTCGGCTCGGCCCAGGTACGCCTGGCATA
This sequence comes from Pseudomonas soli, assembly GCF_900110655.1. GTDB lineage: Bacteria > Pseudomonadota > Gammaproteobacteria > Pseudomonadales > Pseudomonadaceae > Aquipseudomonas > Aquipseudomonas soli. The sequence goes on along the minus strand of NZ_FOEQ01000011.1, from coordinate 104,568 downwards.
CCGCGGCGAGGTGTGGGTCGCCTCCGGCGACTACAAGGTCGGGCCGGACGGCACCTGCGAAGCCTTCGAACCGGTGCGCTGCCACACCTTCATCAGCGAATCGACCTTCGGCCTGCCGATCTACCGTTGGCAAGACCAGGCCTGCATTTTCGCCGACATCGACGCCTGGTGGCGCGCCAATGCCGCCGCCGGGCGTCCAAGCGTGCTGTTCGCCTATGCCTTCGGCAAGGCCCAGCGGATTCTCCATGGCATAGATGCCAGCATCGGCCCGGTGCTGGTGCACGGCGCGGTGGAGCCGCTGAACCAGGTCTACCGTGCCGCCGGTGTGCGCCTGCCGGAAACCCTGCCCGCCACGGCGACCAGCAAGGGCGACCCATTGCTGCGCCAGGCGCTGGTCCTCGCCCCGCCCTCGGCGGGGGGCAGCACCTGGATGCGCCGCTTCGGCGACTACAGTGACGCCTTCGCCAGCGGCTGGATGCTGCTGCGTGGGGCGCGGCGTCGGCGCGGCGTCGATCGCGGCTTCGTGCTCTCCGACCACGCCGACTGGCCCGGCCTGCTCTGGGCCATCGAGCAGAGCGGCGCCGAGCGGGTGATGGTCACTCACGGCCAGGTCAATGTGCTGGTTCGCTACCTGACCGAACGCGGCCTTGATGCCCGAGCCTTCCAGACCGAGTACGGCGAGGAAGACGATAGCCTGGAGCCGACCAACTGATGAGAGCCTTCGCCGAACTCTACGCCCGGCTCGATGCCACCACCTCGAGCAATGCCAAGCTTGCCGCGCTGCAGGACTACCTGGCCGACGCACCACCAGCCGATGCCGCCTGGGCGGTGTACTTCCTCGCTGGCGGGCGCCCCCGCCAAGTAGTGCCGACCCGTGTGCTGCGCGACCTGGCGATCCGCCTGTGCGGCCTGCCCGAGTGGTTGTTCGAGGAGAGCTACCAGGCCGTCGGCGATTTCGCCGAAACCCTTTCGCTGTTGCTGCCAGAGTCGACCCAGGTCGCGGATGAAAGTTTGCAGTGGTGGCTGGAGCAACTGCTGCCGTTGCGCGGCCTGCCCCCCGAGGAACTGGCGCCGCGTTTGCAGGCGCTGTGGACGCGGCTCGACCGGCAAAGCCTGATGGTCAGCCTCAAGCTGCTCACCGGTGGTTTTCGCGTCGGCGTCTCGAAGCTGCTGGTGACCCGCGCCCTGGCCGCGTTGGCCGGGGTCGACGCCAAGCGCGTGGCGCAGCGCATGGTCGGCTACACCGACCTTGCGCACCAGCCGACGCCCCAGCGCTACCTGGCGTTGATCGCCCAGGAGTCGGCCGAGGAACATGCCCAGCGCGGCGGCCAGCCCTACCCGTTCTTCCTGGCGCACCCGCTGCAGGAGCCGCTCGAGCGCTTCGACGCGGTGCTCGGCCCGCCCCAGCAGTGGCTGGTGGAATGGAAGTGGGACGGTATCCGCGCCCAGCTGGTGAAACGCGATGGGCGTGCCTGGCTGTGGTCGCGGGGGGAGGAGCTGATCACCGAGCGCTTTCCCGAGCTTGCGCAACTCGCCGCCGCGCTGCCCGACGGCACCGTGCTCGATGGCGAGCTGGTGATCTGGAAGGCGCCACCCGACAGCGACGAACAGGCATTTGGCGTCCAGCCGTTCGCCCTGCTGCAGCAACGCATCGGCCGCAAGACCTTGGGCAAGAAGCTGCTGGACGAGTTGCCGGCGGCGCTGCTGGCCTACGACCTGCTGGAGTGGCAAGGCGAAGACTGGCGCAGCCGCAGCCAGGACCAGCGTCGGGCACAGCTCGAGGCGCTGGTCGGTAGCATAGGCGATGCTCGCCTGCGCCTGTCGCCGCGCGTGACCGGCGACGACTGGCAGGCGCTCGCCCGCCAGCGCGAGGCCTCGCGCCAGCTGGGTGTCGAGGGCATGATGCTCAAGCGCCGTGACTCGCTGTACGGCGTGGGCCGTACCCGTGACCTGGGCCTGTGGTGGAAATGGAAGATCGACCCGTTCAGCATCGATGCGGTGCTGATCTATGCCCAGCGCGGCCATGGCCGGCGCGCCAGCCTGTACAGCGACTACACCTTCGCGGTATGGGACGATAGTGCCCCCGGCGAGCGGGTGCTGGTGCCCTTCGCCAAGGCCTACTCCGGCCTCACCGACGAAGAGATGCGCAAGGTCGACGCCATCGTGCGCAGGACCACGGTGGACAAGTTCGGCCCGGTACGCAGCGTCACGCCGACCCTGGTGTTCGAACTGGGCTTCGAAGGCATCGCCCTGTCCAAGCGCCACAAGAGCGGCATCGCGGTGCGTTTCCCACGCATGCTGCGCTGGCGCACCGACAAGACCATCGAGCAGGCCGACACGCTGGCCACCTTGCAGGGGCTGCTTTGATGGTCAAGCGCCGCCAGCCCTCCAGCCGCTGGTTCGCCGAGCGCGGCTGGAAGCCGTTCAGCTTCCAGAAGGCCGTCTGGCAAGCCGTGGCCGACGGCGAATCGGGGCTGCTGCACGCCGCCACCGGCGCCGGCAAGACCTATGCCGTGTGGTTCGCCGCGCTGGATCGTTTTGCCGGGCAGTGTGCCTCCCTGCCCACGTCAGCAGGTCGCGGCAAGCCTGCAATGGCGCCGCTGACCGTGCTGTGGATCACCCCCATGCGTGCCCTGGCCACCGATACGGCCAGGGCGCTGCAGGCCCCCCTGGATGACCTGGGGATCGCCTGGAGCATCGGCCTGCGCACTGGTGACACCGGCAGCGCCGAACGCGCCCGCCAGGCACGGCGCCTGCCCAGCGCCCTGGTCACCACACCGGAAAGCCTGACCCTGCTGCTGACCCAGGCCAATGCGCGCGAGGCGTTCGCCGGCCTGCGCATGCTGGTGGTGGACGAATGGCACGAGTTGCTCGGCAACAAACGGGGCGTGCAGTTGCAACTGGCCCTCGCCCGCCTGCGCTCTTGGCAGCCGTCGCTTATGGTCTGGGCGCTTTCGGCCACGCTGGGCAACCTGGAACATGCCCGGCAAGTGCTGATGCCGGCGGGCCGCCTGGTGCAGGGGCATGACGCCAAGGACCTGCGCATCGACACCTTGCTGCCGGCCGCCATCGAACGCTTCCCCTGGGCCGGGCACCTGGGCCTGCGCATGCTCGGGCAAGTCGTCGAACAACTGGAGGGCAGCGCCACCACGCTGGTGTTCACCAACACCCGCTCGCAGGCGGAGACCTGGTACCAGGCACTGCTGCAGGCGCGGCCCGACTGGGCCGGGCTGCTGGCACTGCACCATGGCTCGCTGTCACGCGAGGTGCGCGACTGGGTGGAGCTGGCCTTGAAGAAAGGCCAGCTGAAGGCAGTGGTGTGCACTTCAAGCCTGGACCTTGGCGTGGACTTCCTGCCCGTGGAGCGTGTACTGCAGGTCGGTTCGGCCAAGGGGGTGGCGCGCCTGATGCAGCGCGCCGGGCGCTCCGGCCACGCCCCGGGCCGGCCCTCGCGTGCCACGCTGGTACCGACCCACAGCCTTGAGCTGCTGGAGGCGGCGGCGGCACGCAGGGCGGTGGCGCAAGGCAAGGTCGAGGCGCGCCAGGCCCCCGAGCGGCCACTGGATGTGCTGGTCCAGCACCTGGTGAGCATGGCCCTCGGCGATGGCTTTGATGCCCAGGACATGCTCGCCGAAGTGCGCAGCGCCTGGTCGTACCGCGACCTGAGCGAGACGCAATGGGCATGGGCTCTGGCGTTCATCCGCCACGGCGGTCTCTCGCTCACGGCCTACCCCGATTTCCGCCGCGCCGAGCCGGACGCCGAAGGCCGCTGGCGGGTGCCCGACGCACGCCTGGCACGCCGTCACCGCATGAGCATCGGCACCCTGGTCAGCGATGCCAGCCTGACCGTGAAGTTCTGGGCCCGCGGCGGCAGCGGATCGCTGGGCAGCGTCGAGGAAGGCTTCATCGCCCGCCTGCGCCCGGGCGACCACTTCCTGTTCGCTGGCCGCACGCTTGAGCTGGTGGAAGTGCGCGACATGACCGTCTACGTGCGCCGCGCCAGCGACCGCAAGGCCGCGATCCCGCGCTGGAACGGCGGGCGCATGCCGCTCTCGGGCGAACTGGCCGAAGCGATGCTGGCCGAGCTGGACGCGGCGGACCCAGGGATGTACCAAGGCCCGGAAATGCGCCTGCTGCGCCCGTTGCTGGAGGTGCAGAAAGCCTGGTCGGCGCTGCCCGACAAAAACGTCCTGCTGGCCGAGACCCTGAAGTCCCGCGAGGGCTGGCACCTGTTTCTCTATCCCTTCGCCGGGCGCTCGGTGCACTTGGGCCTGGCCAGCTTGCTGGCCTGGCGCCTGGCCCGGGATACGCCGCTGAGTTTCTCCATCGCGGTCAACGACTACGGCCTGGAACTGCTGTGCGCCAGCGCCATCGACTACGCCGGTGCCCTGACCCCGGCGCTGTTCGACAGCCAAGACCTGCTGCCCGAGGTACTGGCCAGCCTCAATGCCGGCGAGCTGGCGCGCCGGCGCTTTCGCGAGATCGCCCGGATCGCCGGGCTGGTGTTCACCGGCTACCCCGGTGCGCCGAAGAGCACGCGCCAGTTGCAGGCTTCCAGCGGGCTGTACTTCGATGTGTTCAGGCAGCACGATCCGGACAACCTGCTGCTGACCCAGGCCCGCCAGGAGGTGCTGAGCCAGGAACTGGATGTGCAACGCCTGCGCCAGACCCTGCAGCGCTTGCAGCCTCTGCCGCTGCAACTGCGGAGCATCAGGCGCGCCACACCGTTCGCCTTTCCGCTGATGGTCGAGCGCTTTCGCGAGAGCCTCAGCTCGGAAAAACTCGCCGACCGGATCCGGCGCATGGTCAGCGACCTGGAGCAGGCCGCAGGTGCCGGGGCCCAGGAGCCTGCGCCGCTGACCACGCTGATGGTCGAGGATGACACGCGTGAACCTGGCCGCGCGCGCAAGGCCAGGCGCAGCAAGGACGGCCGGCCACGCCCGGCCAGGCAGCGGTCCTGAGGCCATGGCCAGCCCCCCTCCTTCGCACATCAGCGTAAAGGTGGCCGGCACCGAACTCTGCCTGCTGGCGGAAAAAGCCCTATGGTGGCCAGAGCGGCGGACCCTGCTGATCGCCGACCTGCATCTGGGCAAGGCCGCCGGCTACCGGGCACTGGGCCAGCCGGTGCCCAGTGGCACCACCGCCTGCAACCTGCAGCGCCTGGATGCCCTGCTGCAGCGCTTTGCCTGCCAGCACCTGGTATTTCTCGGCGACTTCCTGCACAGCGCCAAAGGCAGGACCCCGCAAACCCTGGCGGCCCTTGCCGAGTGGCGCACCCGCCATGCGGCGCTGCCCATCACTTTGGTGCGTGGCAACCATGACCGGCATGCCGGTGATCCGCCGGCCGGGCTGGGCATCGAGGTGGTGGCCGAGCCGCTGGCGCTCGGCCCGTTCGCCCTGCACCACGAGCCCTGCACGCACCCGCAGCGGCATGTACTGGCGGGCCATGTGCATCCGGCGTACCGCCTGCGCGGCCGTGGCCGCCAACAGGTGCGCCTGCCTTGTTTCCTGGTCGGCGAGCACCTGACCTTGTTGCCGTCGTTCGGCAGCTTCACCGGCGCGATGACGCTGCAGCCGGGAACGGGTCAGCGGGTCTATGTCATCGGTGATGGAGGGATCTGGGAAGTGCCCGAACAATTGAAGTGATACGAACAATTAACCGCATGCAAATTTAAATATATTTACACATTCGATACAGCTGCTTACATCTGCTCATGGCCCATTAAAATTGTTTCACCAAAAACCTGCATAACCGTGCCAACAGTTAATTGAAATAACCCTCGCCCCGCCAGACAATAACTCGCCGCCCTGCTCTTCGCCGCTATCTGCCTGCGCGGTGCAGGGCCATGATTCCCATGCGACGCGCTTTCCGAGGTGATATCGGCTCACGCCATGTTTATCAAAAACCCAATAGCTCCGGACTTGAATTAGTCGCACGAGCAAACTTTTCACGTAACTTTCACACCCATTCCAAAGAATGAAGCACTGGCAAATTACTTGCCGAGGAAACCTATGAACACCCCCGCCATTCATACGCCCACCCTCCCGTGTCCAGCCCAGGAGCGTATTCTGCTGACCGGTGCCACAGGTTTTCTCGGTGGCGCCGTCGCCGCACAGATGATCGCCGAAGGGCATGCCGAGGCCCTGTGCTTCCTCGTTCGCGCCGACAACCCGGCGCAGGGCCTGCAACGCCTGCGCGACAACCTGCGCCAGCACGGTGTCGGCGACAGCCAGAGCCAGGCCCTGAGCGAAGCGCAGATCCTCTGCGGCGACTTCCTCGACACTGCCTGGCTGGCTCGCGAGACCCCGCGCCTGATGCAGGTCGACCGGGTGATCAACTGCGCCGCCGTGGCCTCGTTCTCGAAGAACCCCAATATCTGGCCGGTAAACGTCGAGGGCACCTACGCCTTTGCCCAGGTGCTGAGCCGCTCAAGTCGTCTCAAGCGTTTCCTCCACGTCGGCACCGCCATGTGCTGCGGCCCGCAGCGCGAGTCGCCGATCAGCGAATCGTGGGAGTTCCCCGAGGCCGCGCAGCAACTGGTGGACTACACCGCCTCGAAGGCAGAGATCGAACGGCGCATGCGTGAAGAGCTGCCCAGCCTGCCGCTGGTGGTGGCGCGGCCATCCATCGTGGTCGGCCACCGCAGCCTCGGCTGCCAGGCCTCGGGCAGCATCTTCTGGGTGTTCCGCATGGGCTTCGCCCTGGAAAGCTTCACCTGCGGCCTGGACGAGCAGATCGACGTGATCCCGGTGGACTACTGCGCCGAGGCGCTGATCGGCCTGGCGCTCAAGCCACTCCTGGGTCATGACCTCTACCATATCTCCGCCGGCCATCATTCGGCCTGCACTTTCGCCGAGATCGACCAGGCCTTCGCCTTGGCCAATGGCGCGGAGCCGGTGGGCGAGCGCTATCGCAAGGTCGAGGCGGACGACCTCAAATCGCTCGCCAGCCATTTCGAAACCCGCATCGGCCCGGCCAACCCACGGCTGGTGCTGCGCGCACTGCGCCTGTACAGCGGCTTCGCCGACCTCAACTACCTGTTCGACAACAGCCGCCTGCTGGAAGAAGGCATTGCCATGCCGCCACGCTTCACCGACTACCTGGACGTCTGCGTCAAGTCGTCCAGCGGTGTGAGCATCGCCACGCAGATGCAGTGGGATTTCAAGTAAGCGCCATTTGGCGTCTACAGGCAAGCTACCACAGAGGGTGATTTACTTAACATATTCATGAGGCGCATGATCACCACTTCTCCCGTGGAGGTCATGCTGCCGCCGTATGCCTACGGTGTTGGACGCGATGGACAACTTGGCAGCCTGAAGCAAAACCCTGGCAGTCCCAGGCAAGACACCTACCTGTCGTTAGGTGCTCAATACCTGCAACCGCCAGCGCTTGTGCAAGCCGTGCTGTCCAACAATTCCAACTGTCCAGGCTGCGCCATGATCAACATCGAAACGCCGACGTACTACACCGCCACCAAGAAGTACAACCTCAGCTTCCCCACCCTGGAAAGCGACATCGAAGCCGATGTCGTGGTGATCGGCGGCGGTTTCTCGGGCATCAACACCGCCCTGGAACTGGCCGAGCAAGGCATCACCAATGTCGTCGTGCTCGAGGCCCGCTACCTGGGCTTCGGCGGCACCGGGCGCAATGGCGGGCAGATCATGGCCGGCATCGGCCACGACCTGGAGAAGATCAAGAGCAGTGTGGGCGATCAAGGCCTGCGCGAGATCTTCGAGATCAGCGAGCTGGGCGCCGGCATCATCAAGGCGCGCATCGCCCGCTACCAGATCGACGCCGACTTCTGCCACGGCTACGGCTACATGGGCTTCAACGCCCGCCAGGAAAAGACCCTGCGCGCTTGGGAGAAAGACTTCAAAGCCATCAACGGCAAGGACGAGATCCGCTTCCTCGGCGGCTCGGAGGTCAGGCAGATCATCGGCTCCGACGCCTACAGCAGCGCCCTGCTGCACATGGGCGGAGGCCACGTGCATTCGCTGAACCTGCTGCTTGGCGAGGCCCAGGCCCTGGTCGGCCACGGTGCGCGGATCTTCGAGCACAGCCCGGCGCTGGAGGTGCACTACGGCGAGCGCATCACCGTGCGCACCGGGCGCGGCTCGGTCAAGGCCAGCAAGCTGCTGTGGGCCTGCGACAGCTTCCTCAACAAGCTCGAACCCGAACTGCATGCGCGCACCGTCAACACCTATGCCTTCCAGTTGATGACCGAGCCACTATCGGACGAGCTCATCCAGCGCATCAGCCCGATCCGCGGCGCCTACAGCGATATCCGCCCGGTGATCGACTACTACCGCGTCACCCGCGAGAACCGCCTGCTGTTCGGTGCCGCCACGCCGTTCGTGGAGCACATCCCCAAGGACCTCAAGGCCTGGAATCGCAACCTGATGCTGAAGATCTTCCCCTACCTCAAGGACGTGCGCATCGACCTGGCCTGGGGCGGACCGATGGCCACCAGCGCCAACCTGTTCCCGCAGATCGGCACCCTGAGCAACCGCCCCAACGCGTTCTACGTGCAGGGCTACTCGGGCTTTGGCGTCACCCCCAGTCACATCATCTGCAAGATCCTCGCCGAGGGCATGAGCGAAGGCTCGGCCCGCTACGACCTGATCAGTTCGGTCAAGCACGCGCGCATCCTCGGCAAGGACCATATCCGCCCTCTGCTGCTGACCGCAGGCAAGACCGTGCATCAGCTGTCGGGCTTCTTCAACGGCCGCCGTTGATTCCTTTTGAACAAGACCAGGAGAACCACCATGACCCTCACCGCCGTCCGCCAGGGTGTGCAGCTGTCCGAACTCGACGCCTGGGGCACCGTTGCCGACCTTGGCTCGACCATCCTCGAAGGCGAGGTCAAGTGCTACGGCAAGATGACCCACGGCGCCCCGACCGACCCGGTCAGCAGTGCCTATTTCGGCACCACCCAGGGCAAGTTCCGCATGGTCTATCCGTTCAACGAGCAGGCGGTGATCGTGACCGGCGAGATTCAGCTGACCGATGAATCCACCGGGCAGGTGACGCGCTACAAAGCGGGTGATGCCTGGTTCGTGACCAAGGGCACGCCGGTGCTGTGGGAGGTGCTGAGCGAGACCTTTGTGAAGCATTACCTTGCGCTAGCCTGATTACATCCTCGCGACCGCTTCGCCGGCAAGCTGGCTTCCACAGGGAACGCATAACCTGTGGGAGCCGGCTTGCCGGCGATGCTTTTAGCGCCCTGCCGTCAACGCCATGGCCCTGAAATCCTTCGGCGACTGTTCGAACTGCTTCTTGAACGCCCGGCTGAAATGCGCCGAGTCGGTGAAGCCCCACTTGTAGGCGATCGAGGTGATCGACTCGCGCTTGAGGAACGGGTTGGACAGATCATCGGCGCTGCGCTTGAGCCGCGAGCGCTGGATATACCGACACACGCTATCGCCCTCCTCTTCGAACAACCGGTACAGGTGGCGCACCGAAATGCTCAGGCGCTCCGCCAGGTTCGCCGGGGTCAACCCAGGCTGGCCCAGCGACTCGTCGATGACCTTCTGCACATAGCCGCGCAGGCTGACACCGCCGAGCCCGGCCAGCGAGCCGGGGTTGTCATCAGCGTGCTCGAAGCCCGGCTCCAGCAGGGCGATGAACGCGGCCTGCAGCGCCTCGCCCTGGGTTGCCCCGGCCTCGTCGCCTTCACGGCACAGCTGGTCCATCAGCAGGTGCAGCATGCGCCCGCAGGCGTTGGTCGAAGAGATCTTGCCGAAGGTCGCGCCCTGCTTCGCAAGATGCTTGCGCACCTGCTCGCGGGACAGTGACAGCGAAATATGCTCGATCAGGCCGAATGGAGTGATCTCGCACGGGCCCACCGAATCCATCAACAGCAGCTCGCCTGGCGAAAGCTGGATGCTCGCGCCGCCCTGGGTGATTTGCGAGTAGCCCATGCGCTGGCTGACCAGGAAGCAATGCTGGTCGTCGTCACGGTCGGGGTTGTCGCCCAGGCGGCGGATATTGCCAGCGTTGGTGCGCAGGTTGGCCAGGGCCAGACCGGCGCGGTTGAAGGTGGTGATCTCGCCGATGAACAGCGAGCGGTTGAAGGCAAGTTCGGTCTGGAACTGGCCGCAGACTTTCTGCATGGCCGTCGTCCAGCGCTCCAGGCCGTCCTGGGCCGGGCTTGCGCTGTGCACTGAAGCGGGCTGGGGCATGGCGACCTCCACAGCAACGGTTGTTGTTATGGAGCAATTGTTAACATGTTATCAATGAACGTACAACTGTCATCTCTTGCAGGAGCGGCTTCAGCCGCGATGCAGGTGTCGCGGTGCCTGGCACCCGCTTTGCGGGTGATCGCGGCTAAAGCCGCTCCTACAGGATTCAGAGGTCGCGCAGGGTGTACGCCAACCCGTCGAACGCCAGCCAGAGATGGTGGCGCTGTTCGGTTGTGAGGGGAATGTAACGGCGCAGCGCCGGCATCCGGTTGACCACCTCGCTGGCGCCCATGTGCTCCAGGGTCACCCGCCACTGGCCGTCATTGCAGTCGATGGCCAATCGCTTGAAGTCCAAGGGCATCAGGACGGTCTGCACCTCTACCAGGCGCGCCTCGAGCGCTTTGAACAATAGCGGATCACCGCCGCGCAGGCGACAGCCCAGCCCGCTGCGCCGCAGCATGCCGGTGTGGTGCAGTTCGGCGCGCAGCGTGCCCTGGCCACTGGCTGGCACGCGCAGGATGAATTCGCACATCACCAGGTGCATCAGCAGGTGGCTTTCGGTGCGCTCACGCACCTCGATACGCGGACCATCCTCGCGGTAGGTAAAGGATGCTGCGGATTGCAAATCCGCCAATCCGAGGTTGCGCCCCAGACGCGCCAGGGTCGCCCCAGGCCGATACCCTGCCGGAGCGCGTGGCCCGCTCAGGCGCTCAAGCCAGCTTGCCGACATGGCGCACCTGCTCGCTATGAGGTTGACCGGGCTCAGCGGCGAATTCCTTCTCCAGCACATCCTCGACCCTGGCAGGCCGGAACGGGTTGACCTTCTGCACGCACAACGTCCAGAACAGCGCGTAGACGGCGGTGGCGCCAAGCATCACGGCGAACGGCACATACACATCGGCCGGGTTCATGCCCGGCGGGGTGATGAACCACATGCCCAGCAGGATGCCGATGCTGGAGACGATCTGCGGCAGCGGGAACAGCGGCGAGCGATAGGCCCGCGGCAGGTCCGGGCGACGGATGCGCAGGATCACCACCGACAGGGTCACCAGCAGGTACGCGGTGCTCCAGGCGCATACCGCCGCCAACACCAGGTGCAGAATGTTGTCGGTGTTGCCCCCCAGGTACCAGGCATGCAGGCAGGGGATCAGCGCCACTACCAGGATGCACAGCAGCGGGGTCTTGAAGCGCGGGTGCAGGTAGGTGAACACCTTGGGCAATGCCCCATCCACCGCCATGCCGTAGAGAATCCGCGGCACCCCGGCCATCAGCGTGTTGATGGTGGCAGCGCCGGCGAAGAGGAAGCCGATGCCCAGCCACACCGGGCCGATATCGCCCATCACCTGCTCGGCGAAACGCGGGATGGCCATGGGGGTGTCCAGCAGGTGCACGCCGCTGGCGGCATCGAGCACCACGTTTTCCACCTGCCGCTTCATCGCCGCGCCATAGATGAACATGCAACTGGCCACGCCGAACAACCCCAGCGCCATGGCCTTGGGCATCACCCAGGCCGAACGGCGCAATTCCGGGGCCAAGGGGGTAACGAACTCGCAACCGACGAACATGAACATGGCCATGCCCACCAGCGACAGGATGGTCATCAGGTCGGTGCCGACCAGCGACACGCCGAACGGCCCTTCCAGCTCGACGGCGGGCGCGGCGATCAGGCCGAGCACGCCGAACACCATCAGCGTGGTCCACATGCCGAAGGTCAGCACCACCTCGGCGCGACCGAAGGCGCTCACGCCAAAGGCGTTGAGCACGCCGAACACCAGCACGAAACCCACCCCCAGCAGCCAGGAGCCGCCGGCCGACTCGGCCAGGGTGTTGAGATGTTCGAAGTTCACCAGGGCCATGACCCCGGAAAGGATGGTCTCGGCGGTGCCGGCGAATACATGCACGATCAGGTACGCCGACAGGGTGCCGGTGATGGCGAAGAAGCGGCCCAGGCCGCAGTTGATGTAGTCGTAGACGGAGCCGGTGGTGGGCAGGATCGCCGCCGCCTCGGCGAAGGTGGTCGATTGCGCCAGCATCATCACTGCGGCGATCAGCATGGCCACGGCGAAGGCGCTGCCGCCGATGCCGAACCCCATGGTCGCGGTGAGGATCACCGGGCTGGCCATGATCAGGCCGACGGTGCTGGCCAGCGCGGTGGGGAAGCCGACGCTGCCGCGGTTCAGGTGCTCGGTGAGCTTATTATTGGTTGTCATGGGTGGGCCCTGGGTGGACGAGAGAAAGATGACCGCTTACCCGGCGCGCCGCAAGTGCTGGCGTGCGCCGGGTCTGCCCCGTCACTTTGCGGCCTCCACCCAGGCAGGTCTTGCCACTGCCTGCCGCTAACCTTGATCCGTGTTGCCAGGTGCCAGGCGATAGCCTTGCAGCGCTCGATTTCGAGGCACTGCAACACTGGCGTCGAACACCTCGACGCAGTTACCCCTGCACGCAGCGATCCATCAGCTCATGCGGCAGGACCCTGGAATAGGCGCCTTGGTGATAGAGCAGCGGCGGCCCCCCGAGGTCGTCGAAGGCTAGCACCCGGCCAATGAGAATCCAGTGGTCACCGCCATCGATCTGCTGGAACTTTTCGCAGCGAAAACGCGCCGAGCAACCTGGCAACAATGGCGCGCCGCCCTCGCCGGTCTCGTGCTCTATTCCGGCAAAGCGGTCTTCGCTGGGGCGGGCGAAGGTGTTGGACAGGTCGACCTGGTCGGCTGCCAGCACATTCACGGCAAAGTGCCCGGCAGCCTCGAACACCGCATGGCTGCTGGAGCGCTTGTCGATGCTCCAGAGCACCAGCGGTGGTTCGAGGGAAACCGAATTGAAGCTGTTGGCGGTGACCCCGACCTTGCGCCCCGAGGGGTCGCTGGCGGTGATCACGGTTACGCCGGTGGCGAAGTTGCCCAGGGCGCGGCGAAAGGCGCGGCTATCGAAGGGAATGGACATGCAAGGCTCCATCATGGTTGTTGGGCTGGGTCGCACCCACAGTGCTCCAGCGATGTTCATCGGTTGAAGCTCAGGTCATCGCCGGATCCGGCTCCAGCCCCATCAGCTCGCGGCCAAGGATCTGCGCGCAGACGTCATAGTCGGTGTAGGCATGCGCCCCGGTCATGTGCGCATCGCGGAACAGCCGCTGCAGCTCGTTACCCTCAAACCAGGCGCCACCACCGGCCGCCTCCATCAGCCGATCCACGGCCTGGATGCACAGCTTGACCGCGTAGCCCTGGTTGGTGCGCCAGTAGGCCAGCTCCGTGCGCGTCGGGTACTGACGGCGGGTGCTGTACTCGGCGATCTGCTCCCAGCTTTTTTCCAGCAGCGCCCGCGCCGCGGCCACCTGGTGGGTGGACTCGGCCAGGCGCATCAGCGCCGGGGTGGCCGCGCCGACGGCGGCGCCGGTATAGGCGCGTACGCGGTTGCGGGTCTTGTCCCTGAAGACCTCGAGCATGCGCTCGGCGATGCCCAGGCTGACCGTGGAGAAGCCGCTGGCGAAGTACGGTCGGTACGGGTTGAAGTAGATCGCACTGTCCGGGTACAGCCCGAAGCCCGCCGACTGGCCCTCCATCATGTCCCGGGCCTTCTGGATGCGGTGTTCGGGCACGAAGGCGCGCTCGACGATCAGCGTGCGGCTACCACTGGCGCGCATGCCGGCGGCAAACCAGTCGTCGCGGATCTGGTAGTCGCTGCGCGGCAGCACGGCGAAGCAGTAGTCCTGGCCGCCTTCAGGGTTGCTCCGGCGAAAGCCCATGATCGCCCACTCGGCGTGGTCGCAGCCGCTGCTCCAGCCCATCTCGCCACTGAACAGCACGCCGCCCTCGACTTCCTCGGTACGCCCGAACGGGGCGATGCTGCTACTGGCGGTGGCGTCCGGATCGTGGCCCCAGATCTCGTCCTGCAGGCGTGCCGGGAACATCGCCAGCTGGTGGCTGTGGGTGCACAGCAGGCTCATCGCCCAGGCGGTGCTGGCACAGGCGCCGGCCAGCGCGGCGATGCATTCGGCGAACTGCGGCAGGCTGATTTCCAGGCCGCCGTAATGTCTGGGCAGGAATGCCTTGTGCAGGCCGATGGCCTTGAGCGCGGCGATGTTTTCGGCGGGCACGCTGCGCTCGCGCTCGGCCTGGTCGGCGCGGGCGGCGATGTCCGGCAACAGGGGCTTGAGGTCTTCGAGCAGGGAGTTTGGCTTTTTCATGGTCTGGCTCATTGTTATTGGACCCTGGCGAACGGTGCCTGGAAGCGGGCGTTCGCTGATGAATGCCGGGTCAGTATGGGAGCGGTGGACGAGGCGGAAAATGCAACTTCCGCACCTCGGATTGCACTTTTCATGGGCCTGGCAGGCTGCGTCATGGTGGCTGGCATGGGCAGACAAGAACGCCGGTTTGCCGCGCTCTAACCTGCGCAAATCGGGCCGCTGCGGCCCATCCGGAGCCCTGTCATGAGCGATATCCCCCTCCTCCCCAGCGTCAGCGCCTTCCTCGCCCGTGACCACGGCCTGTACATCCACGGCGCAACGGTGACCAGCCAATCCGGTGCCCGCATCACCGTGCACAACCCGGCCAACGGCGAAGCCATCGCCCAGGTCGCCGACGCCAACCTGGCCGATGTCGAGCGCGCCGTCGCATCGTCACGTCAGGGGTTTGCCAGCTGGTCGCGCACCAGTCCCGCCGCCCGCGCCACAGTGCTGTTGCGCCTGGCCGACCTGCTGGAGGCCAACCGCGAGGAGCTGGCCCAGCTGGAAACCCTGCAATCGGGCAAGCTGATCGGCATCGCCCGCGCCTTCGAGGTGGAGCAGGCCGCGCACTTCCTGCGCTATTACGCCGGCTGGGCCACCAAGATCACCGGCCAGACCATCACCCCATCGCTGCCCTCCTTCGCCGGCGAGCGCTACAGCGCCTTTACCCTGCGCGAGCCGGTGGGGGTGGTGGTGGGCATCGTGCCGTGGAACTTCGCCACCATGATCGCCCTGTGGAAGCTGGCCTCGGCATTGACCACCGGCTGCAGCATCGTGCTCAAGCCCAGCGAGTTCACCCCGCTGACCCTGCTGCGCATCGCCGAACTGGCCAGCGAGGCCGGCCTGCCTCCGGGCGCCCTCAACGTACTGACCGGCGGTGGCCAGGTGGGCAAGGCGCTGGTCGAGCACCCAGGCACCGACAAGGTGTCGTTCACCGGCTCAGTGCCCACCGGCATCGCCGTCGGCCAGGCGGCCATGGGCGCCCGGCTGACCCGGGCTACCCTGGAACTGGGCGGCAAGAACGCCGTGGCGTTCCTGCCCGATGTCGTCGTCGACAAGGCGGTGGACGGCATCATCGAGGCCGGCTTCCTGCATTCCGGGCAGATCTGCGCCGCAGGTGAGCGTTTCTACGTGCACCGCTCACGCCTTGACCCGTTGCTCGAGGCCCTGTCCCAACGCCTGGGCCAACTGAAGATAGGTTCGCCCCTGGACGAAACCACCCAGTTCGGCCCTGTAGCCAACAAACCGCACCAGCAGAAGCTTGGCGAGCTGTTCGCCACCGCCCGCGCCGAAGGTAACCGCATCGTCCATGGCGGCCGCCTTGGCGAAGGCCCGGGCTGCTTCGTCGAGCCCACTGTCATTCTCGCCAACAGCGCGAGCGACACCCTGCTCAACCAGGAAACCTTCGGCCCGGTGGCGACCTTCCTGCCCTATGACCATGAGGACGAACTGATCCACCTGATGAACGCCTCGCCCTACGGCCTGAGCGCAAGCCTGTGGACCAACGACCTGGGCAAGGCCATGCGCCTGATCCCGGAAATCCAGGCCGGTACCCTGTGGGTCAACATGCACACCCTGCTCGACCCGGCGGTGCCGTTCGGCGGCATCAAGGCGTCCGGCATCGGCCGCGAGTTCGGCTCGGCCTTCATCGACGACTTCACGGAGCTGAAGTCGGTGATGATCCGCTACTGACCATCACCAGCGCCAACCACGACCTAGGCCGCTACTGCCTGCAGGTGCCCGGCGTAGCTGGCGGCGTTCTACCGCGTAAATGCCGGGCAGCATCCCAACACAGGAGTCAACGACATGCCGAAGCAAACCGACTGGATCACCGTGGGCGCCCTCGCCGAAGGCTTCGCACCCGAGGCCTTCATCCTGCCGCAACTGGCCGACCTGTCCGGGCGCTCGCTCACCCTGCACTTCGCCAATGGCTGGATCATCGAGCACCGCTTCGACAGCGAGCGCCTGCACTGGCACGCGGCGGACGGCCACAGCAGCGGCAGCGCCGACTACCGAGCCACTTCGGTGCGCCCCGGTATCTACCTGGTCGACTTCATCAAGCACGAGGCCGGCCAGGCCTGGTCGGTGTCGCTGGTGCTCGACACTCTCGAGCAGGCCTTCACCGCCGTGCTCGGCCGCCTGCCCGACCAGGCCCGCACCCAGCGCGGCTTGTACGCCCTGGCCTTGGCCGGCGAAGCACTGACCGGCGTCGAAGCCAGCTTCCTGCACGGCAGCATCGACCGCCCCTGGCAGGCCGGCGCCTGCCCCCACGCGCCGACCACCGAGCTGGTTGGCCTGCGTAACCACTACCGCTACAGCCCCACCGAGGAGTACGAGCACATCTACCTCAATGCCGACTACTACAGCTGGCAGTGCCTCAAGGGTGTCGAACAGGGCCTGTGCGACACCGACCGGGCGTACTACTACAAGATCGCCGAGCAGCTGTACCTGTTCGTCTGGTGCGAGAAGATCGTGCCCACCCTGGGCCTGGTGATGATCGACCTGGCGCGGCACCGCAGCGACGGCAAGATCTTCGGCTACCAGGGCGGCGGCTTCGATGCGCTGGCCAACTTCCCGGTGTCGTCCCACTGCCGGGTGCTCAACCGCACGGAGCATGCGCAGTGAGCCGCAGCGTGCTGGTCACCGGGGCCGGCAGCGGCATCGGAGAAGCCTGCGCCCTGCGCCTGGCCCGCCAGGGCTGGCAGGTGGCACTGGTGGGCCGCCGCCGTGAGGTACTGGAGCGCGTCGCGCAGCAGTGCGATGGCCTGGTGCTGGCCGGCGATGCCGCGGACAGTGGCAACTGGGTGGGGTTCATCGAGCAGGTACGCGCGCGGTTCGGCGGCCTCGATGCGGTGATAGCCTGCGCTGGCGGCCACGGCTTGGGCGCGGCCGAGCAGACCAGCGACAGCGCCTGGCGCGAGGCTATGCGCAGCAACCTCGACAGCGCCTTCCACACCGCCCGGGCGTGCCTGCCGTTGCTGCGCGAGCGGCGTGGCAGCCTGGTGCTGCTGGGCTCCATCGCCGCGCTGGGCGCCGGGCCCGAGGTGTGCGGCTACACCACCGCCAAGCATGCGCTGGTCGGCCTGACCCGCTCACTGGCCCGCGACTATGGGCCCTTCGGCGTGCGGGTCAACTGCGTCTGTCCGGGCTGGGTGCGCACGCCCATGGCGGATAAGGAGATGCAGGCGTTGATGGACCACCACCAGGAGGACCTTGATGGCGCCTACCGCCGGGTCACCGCCGACGTCCCGCTGCGCCGCCCAGCCAGCAGTGATGAAATAGCCGCCGTATGCCAGTTCCTGGTCGGCGCCGAGGCCAGCATCGTCACCGGCGCGGTGATCGCCGCCGACGGCGGCTCGACCGTGGTCGATGTGCCGACCCTGGCCTTCACCCACCTGGAGCCGTCGGCATGAAAGCGTGCTACGACTTCGAGGGTCGCACCGTGCTGGTCACCGGCGCGGCGGGCGGGATCGGTCAGGCCATCGTCGAGGGTTTCGCCCGAGGCGGTGCCCAGGTGATGGCCGTGGATCTCGATTCGCCAGCACTTGAGCGCCTGATGGAGGCACAACGGGTCCTGGGTCACGACGTGCGGGGGGAAACGCTGGACCTGGCCGACCCCGTTGCGATCGACACCTTGCTAGCCAAGCTGGAACGCCTGGATGTGCTGGTGCACAACGCCGCGTACTTCCCGCTTACCACGTTCGCCGAGATCGACCCGGCGCTGCTGCAACGGACCCTGGCGGTGAACCTGGGGGCGTTGTTCTGGCTCACCCAAGGCGCCTTGCCGCTATTCCGCCGCCAAGGTGGCGGCTGCGTGCTGGCTACCTCCTCGGTGACCGGCCCGCGGGTGGCCTATCCGGGCCTGAGCCATTACGCCGCGTCCAAGGCCGGGGTCAACGGCTTCATCCGCAACGCCGCACTGGAACTGGCGCAGTTCAATGTACGGGTCAACGGCGTGGAACCGGGGATGGTGCGCACCCCGGCCATGGGCAACCTCGGCGATACCCAGTTAAACGCCCGGATCGCCGCGGGCGTGCCCTTGGGGCGACTGGGGGAACCCGCCGATATCGCTGCCGCGATGCTGTTCCTGGCCTCCGACGCCGCCCGCTACATCACCGGCCAGACCCTTGTGGTCGACGGTGGCGCCACCCTGCCGGAGACCGCCGCGCGCCTGTGATGGCGGCGACATGCAAGAGCGCTGGCAGCCACGGGCAAGACCACCGCCAGCGTTCCACGCGCTAATAGCCCGTCACCTTTCGACACTGCCTCCACAACAACGCGGCACTCAAGACCGCACACAAAAAACGAGGATCGATCCATGCGTCTCACTCCACGTCGCACCGCAATGGCCACGGCACTGACCCTGCTGGTCCATGGCCAGGCCAGCCCGGCCTACGAACTGTATGCCGACGACGACAGCCACCTGAACGCCGATCTGCTCGCGGTCTGGGGCATGTTCAACAGCCGCCACAACTACGATGGCACCCCCGGTGGCTCGACATGGCGCGAAGGTTTCATCAAGTACGGCCTCAGCGGCGACCAGGGCCTGGCCGGCAACGGCAGCCTGTATGGCGCCCTCAACTGGGTCAGCTCAGGCGCCTGGGGCGACGGCGACGCCGGCGGCAACCAGGACGGCTCCGAACGCACCACCAAGATCGAGGACGCCTACCTGGGCTGGCGCTCGGGCGACCTGTTCCCGTTGCTGGGCAAGGATGGCGTGGACCTGTCCGGCGGCCGCCAGGTGATCCGCCTGGGCAGCGGCTTCCTGATCAACGACGACGGCCCCAACCTGGGCAAGGGCCCGGCCGACGGCCAGCTCAACCGTGGCGGCGGCTTCTATCTGGGCGCGCGCCACGCCTTCGACCGCACCGCGGTGCTGCGCCTGGGCGGCCAGGAGGGGCTGCATGGCAGTGTGCTGTGGCTCAAGTCCGACAACCGCGCACAGGCCGAAACCGAGCTGGCGGCCGGCACCCTGGACTACACCCATGACCTGGGTACCCTGGGCCTGACCTATATCCACGGCATCGACGTGACCGACCAGTGGGCCAGCGAGTTCCAGAAGGCCCGCGAAGGCATGGATGTATACAGCCTGCGGGGTGAAGGCAGTGCGGGCCTGGCGAACACCCGGCTGGCCTTCGAATATGCCTGGCAGGACAAGCGCGGCGGGCATGAGACGGCCTGGTACGGCGAAGCGGCCTACACCTTCGCCGACACCCCTTGGGCGCCGCAGCTGACCTACCGCTACACCCGCTACTCCGCAGGCTGGGACCTGCTGTTCACAGGGCTTTCCAGCGGCTATGGCACCTGGATCCAGGGCGAGGTCGCCGGCAACTACGCCGGGCCTTTCAACACCAACAGCGGCATCCACCATGTCGGTCTGAAGGCCACGCCACGGGACAATCTGACCCTCGGCGCGCTGTTCTTCGACTTCGACACAGTGCGTAGCCGCGACACCTTGAACCTCGATGCGCAGGAGCTGGACCTGTATGTGGAATGGGCGGTCAACGAGCACCTGATCGTCACCCCGCTGCTGGGGCTGTTCAAACCGCGCAAGGATGAAAGCAATGGCGGCAACCAGGTGGGCAGCGGGACCAACGTCTACAGCCAGCTGACGGTGGCGGTGCCGTTCTGAGTCATCGCGGGGCAAGCCCACGCTGATGGGCATCAGGCCCGAGACGTGGAAGCAGGCTTGCCCCGCGATGAGGACCTGTCAGCCCAGCAACAGACGCAGGTCTGCGCCCTGCTCACCCAGCGGCGGGCACCAGTAATACCCGCCACTCAACGGCCGGCTGAAGCGGTACAGGCCATCGACCACGCCATCCTCCAGCCCGCTCATGCGCCGCAGCTGCACCTCGAAGGCGTCCAGCGAGAAGCCCAGGGCGACGAACGCCAGGCCCGCGCCGCGCTCATCGGTCCAGGCCACCGAGCGCCGCACCACGAACGCTTCGGGCGCGAAGCTCTCCTGGGCGGTGCGCTTGACGTGGGCGGATTCGGGCGCGTCGTCGAGCTCTTCGTTGTCGCTCAGGCGGCGACCGATGATGTTGTCCTGCTCGGCCTGGGGCAGCGACTTGAAGTAGCCCAGGTCGTGCTTCCACAGCTGGAAGGCGGCGAAGCTCGAACCCGACAGGCCGGGGATGTCGCCCGGCACAATGGCGGCGGCGACGGCGTCTGCGTCCACCGGGTTCTCGGTGCCGTCTTCGTAGCCGGTCAGGTCATGGCCGCCGCGGTGCAGGAAGCCGTCGACGCTGTCGACCAGGCGCAGGGCCGGCGCCAGCGTCTGCTGCAGTGCCTGGGCGCGCAGGAACAGCTCGCCGCGCTCGGCACCGCGCAGCCACAGCCACAGGGCGTGCTGGGTCGCCGGGTTCTCCACCACCGCGTCCAGTTGCGGGAAACTGCGCAGGCCCGGCACCTCACGACCCAGGGCCTTGGCCAGCGGCGCGCCGACGGCCAGGATCAGGCTGTGGCCATCGACTTGCGGCAACAGTTGGTCAAGAACGGCGGGCAGCGCTTCCAGGGAATCGAGGGCAAAGAACAGGTGACGGGCGTGGGCCGGCACCGGGGTGGCAAGCAGACCTTGCTGGAACGGCATGACGGGCTAATCCTCGGCAAAAGCGCGAATGCTACTGCCACAGGCCCGGCATCGCAACGCGACATGGCGTCATCAGGCCAGTAACAAACGGTTACCAAGATCGTCCAGACACGATTAGCTATCATTGCGCACCCACCTACACTCCTCGGGATCCTTCGCCCAAGAGACCGCCCATGACCGCCTCCCCCTTGCTCACCGCCCTCCTGCCGCTGGCCCTGGGCATCATCATGCTCGGCCTGGGGCTTTCGCTGACCCTCGCCGACTTCGCCCGGGTGGTGAAGTACCCCAAGCCGGTGGTGATCGGCCTGGCCTGCCAGATCCTGCTGCTGCCACTGGTGTGCTTCCTGATAGCCAACGGCTTTGGCCTTGAGTCGGCATTGGCGGTGGGCCTGATGCTGCTGGCCGCCTCGCCCGGCGGCACCACGGCCAACCTGTTCAGCCACCTGGCCCACGGCGACGTGGCGCTGAACATCACCCTCACCGCGGTCAACTCGCTGATCGCCATCCTCACCATGCCGCTGCTGGTGAACCTGTCGCTGATGTGGTTCATGGCATCGGACCAGGCCATTCCCCTGCAATTCGCCAAGGTCATGCAGGTGTTCGCCATCGTCCTGCTGCCGGTGGCCCTGGGCATGCTGATCCGTTACTGGGCGCGGCGCTTCTCCGCGCGAATGCAGAAGCCGATGAAGATCGTCGCGGCGCTGTTCCTGGCTTTCACCATCGTCCTGGCCCTGGCCAAGGACTGGCAGACCGTAGTCGAGTACGCGCCGATCGTCGGTGGCGCCGCGTTGCTGTTCAACCTGCTCAGCCTTGGCGTGGGTTACTGGGTGCCACGCCTGTTGAACATCCCGAAACGCCAGGCGATCGCCATCGGCATGGAGATCGGCATCCACAACGGCACCCTGGCCATCGCGCTGGCCCTGAGCCCGTCGCTGCTGAACAACGCGACCATGGCGGTGCCGGCGGCGATCTACAGCCTGATCATGTTCTTCACCGCGGCGGGGTTCGGCTGGTGGGTCAGCCGCGGGTAAGCACTGGAGAACGTGGCAGAGCAGCCATCGTGAGTCGAGCGCTGCCCTGCGCCTTCTGCAGCTGGAGGTCGAAGGTTTCCTCTCCAGGTCGGAGTGCTCTCCGTTTTATGTACTGTCGCCCCGTAGCTTGTTGCGTGTGTCTGACGGCGACTGGCCGTCAGCTGGGCCGTTAGGTGCACCAGCGTGGGGGGCGGCAGGCACGGAAGGGGCCGTCACTTGGTCTGGCACGGACGGTGTTGGGCGCAGCCAGTCATATACCCAATAGACGGGAGCAACAGGCCCGTACTTGATTGCCATCTTGCCGGTTTGCTTGACTACAGCCCACCGGTTCGACCAGGTCGGTTTTTTGAGCACCTCTACAAACAGTTTTGCAAAGGTGGTGGCATCCTCGACCAGCGCCAGTTTTTTGCGTACGAATTTCTTCACTAACAGCCATCCGCCAGTCGGGTTACGCTTTTTCCCAGGCGCATGCCCCGAAGGGTCGACGCTGTTGATCGGGTCACCCGCACAGTAAGCATAGGCGTTCAAACCACCCTCACCAAACGGGCTCAAGCCGTCTGGCGAGGTGAAGCGCAGCAGTGTCGGACTGTATGTCCGATAGCCATTACCCAGCAGATAGTTGCCGGACAACTTCTCTGGGGCCTGGCCATTGAAGCGCAGGAACGGACTGACCGGCCGAGTCCTGGCATCATGGCCGTGCACGGTATAGGCCAGCACCGACTGACCTGTTTCACCTTGGGCGCGCAACACCGAGCCATGGGCATCCGTGTACAGCAATCGAGAGTGGGGCACGGCCTGTCCTCTGCCGGAAAGCCACAGCGTCCTGCTTCTGGCGACCGACCACAACTGACATTTTTGCCAGGTGGGCGCCGCACGCTAGGTGACAGCCAACGCTGCGCCGGCCTTAGGAACTCTCGCGCACCATCAGCTCGAACCCCAGGTCCTGCTGACCGGTAGCCACCCGCTTGCCATCGAGCAACGCCAGCAGCGCCTGAGCAGCACCACGCCCGACCGCCGCGCGCGGGGTGCGGATCGAGGTCAGGCGTGGGACCATGTGCGCCGAGGCCGGCAGGTCGTTGAAACCGACCATAGCCACCCGGCCCGGCACTTCGATGCCTTCGCGCAACGCCTGCAGCACCGCGCCCTGGGCCAGGTCGTCGTTGCAGAAGAAGATGCCGTCGACATCCGGCGCCTTCGCCAGCAGGCGGCTGAACAGCGTGCCGCCCAGACCGATGGACGAGGGTTGCGGGTCGAGCACTTCGAGCTCGGGGGCTTGCAGACCGGCCTCGGCGAGGGCCTGACGGAAGCCTTCGGCGCGCTGCATTACCCGAGGGTCGAGTTGCGCGGCGATGAACCCCAGGCGTCGGCGGCCACGCTCGATCAGGTGCCGCGCCGCGGCGCGTCCGGCCGCATGCTGGGAGAATCCTACCGACAAGGCATCGCCCTCGCCGCCCAGCTCCATCATGTGCACGCACGGTACCTGGCTCGCGGCCAGCATCTGCCGCGAGGCCTCGCTGCGCTCGAAGCCGGTGAGCAGCACGCCGCAGGGCTGGTAGGCCAGGTAGTTGCGGATCAGGTTCTCTTCCTCGGCGATATCGTAGTGATAGTTGCCAATGAGCACTTCCAGGCCGCGGGGGCGCATCACCTCGTGAATGGCCTCGAGGGTGTCGATGAACAGCTGGTTGGACAACGAGGGGATCAACACCACCACCGACTGGCTGCGCGCCGACGCCAGCGCGCGGGCCGCCGGGTTGGCGACATAGCCAAGGCTCGCCGCCGCGGCCATGACCTTCTGCGCCAGCTCCGGTGCGACCGTACTGACGCCACGCAGGGCGCGGGAGGCGGTGATGGGGGAAACCCCGGAAAGCCTGGCGACTTCAGCCAGGGTGGGACGACCGGTAGTACGCGAGCCAGTACGGGACATGAGTATTGTAATTTTACTGCTTGCAGGAATGGGGAACGGTCACTAAGGTAGCGCTGTCTCTGGATGCAGGCAATGCAATCTTGGTAGCAGGCATGCGTTCAGCGTCCATACTGCCAAAGACAAGATCAATAACACCCGGGAGGGTGGCGCAGGATTTTCGGCTCGTCCCGACCGAGACAGCGCTATCTCACCCAGCAGGAGGTACAGATGAACACTTCCCTGTCCGCGATCGTGGTCATGGGCGTGGCCGGCTGCGGTAAAAGCAGCGTCGGCGCCGCCATTGCCACCCGCAGCGGCGGCCGCCTGATCGAAGGCGATGCCTTCCACCCCGCCGCCAACATCGCCAAGATGAGCGCCGGCATTCCCCTGAACGACGACGACCGTGCCGGTTGGCTGGTGCGCCTGGGCGAGGAGCTGCAGGCCAGCCTCGCTGCGGGTGAACGCCCGATCCTCACCTGCTCGGCCCTCAAGCGCCGCTATCGGGACACCCTGCGCCTGGCCGTGCCCGAGCTGTGCTTCGTGTTTCTCGAGCTGACCCCGCAAGAAGCCGAGAAACGCGTCCTGGCGCGCCCCGGTCACTTCATGCCGGCCAGCCTGATCGACAGCCAGTTCGCAGCGCTGGAGCCGCCGCACGCAGAGCCCCTGACCCTGGCCCTGGACGCCACCCGCCCGCTGCCTACGCTGGCCGAGGACGTGCACCAGTGGCTAAAGCCTTGCGGTGAGCAGGCGCTGGCGCGGACTGCCTGATCCGGCGGTTTTTCCGGCTCACCAAAGACAGCGCTGTCTCCATGCCTTCGCAGGCGCAATGACGCAAGACACGCGATACCAAAACAACAACGAAAAGACCGAGGTTCACGAACCATGTTCGGACTGGCTACCGATACCTTCCTGCTGCTTGACGCGCTGGTCACCATCGTCGGGCTCATCCTGCTGATCACCCATTTCAAGGTCCACCCCTTCGTCGCCCTCACCATAGCCGCGGGCTTTCTCGGCCTGACCTCCGGCATGCCGGTGGCCAAGGTGATGAAGTCGTTCCAGGACGGCTTCGGCGGCGTGCTCGGCTTCGTCGGCATCGTCCTGGCCCTGGGCACCAT
The DNA here is from genome assembly GCF_900110655.1 of Pseudomonas soli. Classification (GTDB taxonomy): domain Bacteria; phylum Pseudomonadota; class Gammaproteobacteria; order Pseudomonadales; family Pseudomonadaceae; genus Aquipseudomonas; species Aquipseudomonas soli. The sequence continues at coordinate 79,526 of NZ_FOEQ01000011.1, read as the reverse complement.
GCTCGGCAAGCTGATGGCCGACTCCGGCGGCGCCGACCAGATCGCCCAGACCCTGATCCGCGCCTTCGGCAAGCAGAAGGTGCATTGGGCAATGATGTTCGCCGCCTTCCTGGTGGGCATCCCGCTGTTCTTCGAGATCGGCTTCGTACTGCTGATCCCGCTGGTGTTCATCGTCGCCCGCCGCTCCGGCGTGTCGCTGGTGAAGATCGGCATCCCGCTGCTGGCGGGCCTGTCGGTGGTGCACGGCCTGGTGCCACCGCACCCGGGGCCGTTGCTGGCGATCGGCATCTTCCATGCCGACATCGGCAAGACCATCTTCTATGGCCTGCTGGTGGCCCTGCCCACTGCGGTGATTGCCGGCCCGCTGTTCGGTAATTTCATCTCGCGCTATATCCCTGGCAACCCGTCCCAGGAGCTGATGGACCAGATCGCTCGCGAGTCGAACCAGCAGAACCTGCCCAGCTTCAGCGTGACCCTGATCACCGTGCTGCTGCCGGTGGTGCTGATGCTGCTCAAGACCTTCGCCGACGTGGTACTGCCAGCCGAGCACATCGTGCGCCAGTGGATGGACCTGATCGGCCACCCTATCACCGCCCTGCTCGCTGCCCTGCTGCTGGCCTTCTACACCTTCGGTTCGGCCCGTGGCTTCAACCGCCAGCAGATCATGAAGATGCTCGACCAGAGCCTGGCCCCCACCGCCGCCATCGTGCTGATCGTCGGCGCCGGCGGCGGCTTCAAGCAGATGCTGGTGGACACCGGCGTGGGCAACGTGATCGGACAGATGGCGGTGCAGGCCGAGATCTCGCCGATCATGCTGGCCTGGCTGGTGGCGGCGGTGATCCGCATCGCCACTGGCTCGGCCACGGTGGCCACCATCACCGGTGCCGGCATCGTCGCCCCGGTGATCGACCTGGTGCCGGGGGTCAACCGCGAACTGCTGGTGCTGGCCACCGGCGCCGGCTCGTTGATCCTGTCCCACGTCAACGACGCCGGTTTCTGGCTGGTCAAGCAGTACTTCAACATGACCGTGGCCGAGACCTTCAAGACCTGGAGCATGATGGAAACCATCCTCTCGGTGGTCGGCATCATCTTCATCATGTTGCTGTCGATGGTGGTGTGACCGTTGGTCGCCGTGATGGCACCTTGCTGATGGGGTCATGGCCCAAATGAGAACAAGGCCCTGCGCAGGCAGGGCCGACTTCTTGTCATCGCAAAGGAGCTTGCCCGCATGAAACATTCCTTCCTGCTTGCCGCCCTGCTCGCCTCGCCCCTGGCCTTCGCCGCCGGTACCGGCGCCACCTACCCTGACGACCCGCACAACCCGGCGCCCAAGCCCGGCGTGGATAGCACCCTCAACCCGATTGAAAAGCCCATGCCACGGGATACCGACCCGCGGATCAAGGGCAATGACCCGGACAGCCCGCCGGCCGAGCAGAACAATGATCGCGACCTGCCGGGGATGGGGGACAGCGGCTCGGAGGGGATGGGGCGTGAAGGCGGAGGGTCGGGCAACGGCGGTAAGCCCTAAGCTTTGTGAAACCAGGCGTTACTCAGCACAGTACGATCCAGCCGGCTCCCACAGGGACCGCGCAATTGCTGAATTCTGCGCTGTACCTGTGGGAGCCGGCTTGCCGGCGATGGGCTGCATGGCAGCCCCACAAACGCGAAACTGACAGGCAATCAGCCCGCCCGCTCACCACTGCCGTTTGTCCGGCCGGGTCAACCCAAGCTTCTCGATCTTGTAGCGCAACATGTCCCTCGACAGCCCCAACAGCCGTGCCGACTTGGTGACGTTCCAGTCGGTGCGGTCGAGGGTGCGGCAGACCATGTCGCGCTCCATGTCCGGCAGGCTGGCCGCTGCCGCTGGCTCATGGCGTGGCGCCTCGAATGCCAGCACCTGCGCCGGCTGCGCCAGCGGTTCGTCGACCAAGGTCATGCACAGGTTCAACTGGTGGGCGCTGATCACCTCGCTGGGCGCCAGCAACACCGTCTGCTCGAGCATGTTGCGCAATTCGCGGACGTTGCCAGGCCAGCTGTAACCCAGCATCAGCGCCTCGGCCTCGGCCGAGAAGCGCAGGTTGGGCTTACCGTAGCGCCGCCCGTGGTGGGCCAGGAAGTGCCGGGCCAGGCGCAAGATGTCCTGGCCACGGGCAAACAGGCGCGGCACCTTGAGGGCAATGATGCGCAGGCGGAAGAACAGGTCGCGGCGGAACTTGCCCTGCTGGACCATCTGCTCCAGGTTGCAGTTGGTGGCGCTGATCACCCGCAGGTCGACCTTACGCTCCTTGACCGCGCCGATACGGCGAATGGTGCGGTCCTCCAGCAGCTTGAGCAGCTTGGCCTGCAGCACCAGGTCCATCTCGCCGATCTCGTCGAGGAACAGGGTGCCACCGTCGGCCGCCTCGACCAGGCCCACGCGACGCTCCTTGGCATCGGTGAAGGCGCCTTTCTCATGCCCGAACAGCTCGGCCTCCAGCAGGTTGGCCGGAATCGAGGCGCAGTTGAACTCGATGAACGGCCCCTTGGCCCGGCTGCCATCGAAATGCAGGGCGCGCGCCACCAGCTCCTTGCCGGTGCCGGTCTCGCCTTCGACCAGTACCGGCGGCAGGTCGCCGCTGACCATGCGCCGCTCGGCATCGAGCAGCTGCTGCAAGGTGTGCTTGAGTTCGAGCATGGCCGGCGACTCGCCGATCAAGGCCTGCAACCCGGATTTCTGCGCCTCGCGCTCCTGGTAGAACGACAGCGTGCGCTCCATGCGCTCGGCGGCCAGGGCCTTGTCCAGCATCAGCTTGAGCTCGGCCAGCACCACCGGCTTGGTGAGGTAGTGGAACGCACCCTCCTTCATGGCCAGCACGGCGTCCTCGACGTTGCCGTAGCCGGTCATCATGATCACCTTGAGCTCCGGTGCCTGCGCCACCAGCGTGCGCAACAGCTCGTGGCCGCTCATGCCAGGCAGCGAATTGTCGGTCAGCACGGCGTCGGGCCGGGCGCGCTTGATCTGCTCCAGCGCCAGTTCCGCGCTGTGGCACACCGTGACCTCGAAGCCTTTGAGGTTCAGGTAGGTGCGAATGTTGTCGGCAAGGATTTCATCATCCTCGACCACCAGGATGCTGTGCTCCATGGTCCCCTCCCGCTGCAATATTGAAAGTCAGGCTGACGCGGGTTCCTTCCTCTTCGCGGCTGGTCAGTTCAACCGCGCCGCCAAAGCGCTCCATGATCCTTTTGACCAGGGCCAGGCCAACACCCAGGCCGCCTTGCTTGGTGGTGAAGAACGGCTTGAACACCATGCGCCGCTGCTGCTCGCTCATGCCCTTGCCGGTATCGCTGAGCTGCAGTTGCGCCTGCTGCCCCTCCAGCTGGCGCACCTCGGCGCGCAGCTCGCCACCCTGGGGCATGGCCTCCAGGGCGTTGGCAAACAGGCTGTTGAGGATCTGCGTCAGTTGCAACGGCTGGCTGGCCACCCATTGCGTCGCTGGCCCGTGGAAGGCGAAGCGCACGTTGTTGCGCTCGATCTGCGGGGCGAAGGCCTGCCGCGCATCCTCGACAGCCGCCACCAGGTCGACCGACTCGGCTTCGTCGCTGGTCGGGCGCAGCGACACCAGCAGGTCGCGGACCCAGCGCGACATGCGGTCGACCTGGGTGATGATGTCGCCGATGTTCTTCTGCGCCGCCGGGCTGGCGATGTCCTGGGCCAGTTCTGCGCTGGAGCGGATATTGGCCAGCGGGTTGCGCAGGCTGTGGGCCAGCGCGGAGGACATCTCGCCCAGGGCCACATAGGTTTCGCTGGCCACCAGGCGGTCTTGCTGGTGATGCAGCAGGCTGGCGGCGCGGCGCACGATCCAGAACAGCCCGAAGTAGATCAGCGCCCCTCCGACCAGTGTGGAGGCCCAGATCAGCACATAACCGCGATGGATGCGCCGCACCAGGTCATGCGGCTCCTTGTAGATCTCGACCATCGCCAGCACCTGCTCGCCCTGGCTGTCGAACAAGGGGATGTAGTTCTCGATGAACAGGTGCCGGGGCTCGCGCTGGAACTTCTGTTCTTCGCGCTCCTCGTCGGCCTTGTGATAGCTGGCCGACACCGACTTTCGCGAGCGGAAAGCGTGCTCCAGGTCGTCATCTTCATCGATGCGCTGGCCGATCAGCTGCGGGTTGGTCGACCACGCCACCGTACGGTCGCGGGCATAAACATTGGCTAGCAAGGTGTCGGGGAGGTGCGCGACGTGGTCAAGGAACTCTACCCTTGTCGACTCGGCCTGTTGAGGGGTGAACTGCAGGTGCTGCTGGTCGAGGCGCGGATCGAGCAATTCACCCATGGTGATACCCGGCGGCAGCTGCGAGTGCCGCACCTCGGCCTGCGCCATGGCCTGGATGAACTGGGCGGTGAGCATGGCATCGCGCTCCACGCTGTCGCGCACCACGAAACGGGTCGAAACGTAGCCCAGGCCACCGGCCACCGAGGCGATGATCAGCAGACTGACCAGCGAGAACCAGCGTAGCAGGTTGAACTCCTGCAACGGTGTGGCCAACTCGCTAGCGGGCGGCGCGGCCTTGTCGGGGGCACTGTTTTCGAGCGTCTGCATCGCGTCGTCCCACCTGGAGGCCGATGAGGCTCACCGGCATGCTGCTCTGCTACTGGCAGTAGCAAAGTGAATCCACCGAGCCCCTGCCGAAAGTTTCAGCGCGGGCTGAAAGAGTGACAGCAAAAACCTGGCCAATAACGGTGTACTGGTTTTTTCTTTTTAGATCATTGGCTTGTAACGTTTTCTTGATTTCACTCTTTGGGTAAACCCCCACTGTTGGGTATAGGTTACCCAATTGATAACAATTACATATAAATCAATATCTTATGAAAGGAATTTAATGTTAGAGATTAAATACCTGTCACCTTGAAATTCAATATTACCCGGGTCCCCGCCCCCTCACGACTGCTCAACCGAACCGAGCCGCCGAAGCGCTCCATGATCCTCTTGACCAGCATCAGCCCCACCCCAACGCCGCCTTGCTTGGTGGTGAAAAATGGCCGGAACGCCAGGCGCTGCTGTTGTTCATTCATGCCCTTGCCAGTGTCCGAAAGCCGCAGGCTCAGGCTGCGGCGGTCGTGGCGTACCACTTCGACCCGTAGCTCGCCACCGGCCTCCATGGACTCCAGAGCGTTGACGATCAGGCAACTGAAGATCTGCCCAAGCAGCACCGGTTGGCCCAGCACCTTGACGCTCGGCAGCTCAGGCACAAGCAAGCGCACGCCGCCGCGCTCAAGCGCCTGGGTGAACGCCTGCAGGCTGTCGCGCAGGCTCTGCGCCACATCCACCGGCACGGCCTCGTCACCGAGCGGTCGCAACGACTGCAACAGCTCACGCACCCACTGCGACATTCGGTCGACCTGGCTGATGATGTCGCTGATGTTCTTCTGCGCCGGGCCATCGTCGAAAGCCTGGGCCAGTTCGGCGCTGGAGCGAATGCTGGCCAGCGGGTTGCGCAGACTGTGGGCCACCGCCGACGACACCTCGCCCAGGGCCACGAAGGTTTCGTTGCCGATCAGCCGCTGCTGCTGCACCGCCATCAGCCGCGCGGCGCGGCGCATGATGCCGTACAGGCCGACATACACCAGGCCCGCACCCACGGCGATGGCCAGCCAGATCAGCAGCAGGCCGTGCTCGATGCGCGCGATCAGGTCGTGGGGTTCCTTGTAGATTTCGACCATCGCCATGACGTTTTCGCCGTCGGCGTCGAACAAGGGGATGTAGTTCTCGATGAACAGTTGCTCGGGCGGGGTGACGAACTTCTGCTCGCTGCGCGCCTGCTCGAAGTCATGGTAGCTGGCCGACACGCGCATCTTGTACTCGAAGGCCCGGTCGAGGTCGTCATCCGATGCGATCAGCTTGCCGATCAGCGCCGGGTTGCTCGACCAGATCACCGTGCGGTCGGGTGCGTAGATATTGGCCAGGAGCATGTCCGGCAAGTGCGCAATATGGTCGAGGAACTCGCCACGGGCTCGGCGCCGCGCCTCGGGATCGACATCGGGCAAGGCATGGTCGGTACGTGGGTCGAGCAATTCGCCCATGGTGCGCACATTGGGGATCGCGACATGACGCACTTCGGCGTCAGCGATGGAGGTAATGAACTGGGCGGTGAGCAAGGCATCGCGCTCCACGCTCTCGTCAATGATGAAGCGGCTGGAGATCACGCCCAGGCCGCCCCCCACCGACAGGATGATCGCCAGGCTGACCCAGGCGTACCAACGCAGCATGTGGAATGGCTTGCGCGCCGGGCCGGCTTCACTCGGCTGCAGCGTGTCGTGACGGGGGGCGAGGTCCATGGCGGGCTCCACGACTGGGCACCTTTACAGGTTATAGCCCAAAGTTGGGGAAAGCATGGCTCAGGTGAGGCTATTGAGCGCGTGAGGGCCGGCAGGTGCTCACCGCGTCCCTTGCAGACGCTGCAAGGATCACGGAGCCCCCCTCAAAGCGGCGCATCCCCAGCCAGCCCGCGCAGCAGGCGATAGTCACGCAACACATTCGGCACGTAGCGCTGGGTCTCGGCGAACGGCGGTACCACCCGCCCACGGCTGAGAACCGCCTCAGGCCCCGCGTTATAGGCCGCCACGGCCAAGGTGATGTCGTTGTCGAACAACGTGAGCATGCGCTTGAGGTAGCGCGCCCCACCCTGCACGTTGGCCTGTGGATCGAGTACATCCTTGACACCCATCTCCTTCGCCGTGTCCGGCATCAGTTGCATCAGCCCCGCCGCACCTTTGGCCGAGCGAGCCTTGGGGTTATAGCCGGACTCGGCCTTGATCAGCGCATGCAGCAACGCCTGGGGTACACCGTGGGCCAGCGCGGCGGCCGCCACCAGGTCGGCGTAGGGTCGCCCGGTGATCAGTTGCGCATTGACCGGCCCGCCCGCTGTCGGGCGTTCGCTGATGACCCGGTCGTAGTGCCGGCCAGGCCGGTGCACGTTGGACAGCACGAAGCCGCCCTTGCCATCGCTCGAGACATAGATGTCGGCCTGGGCGGCGAATGCCATCAGCCCCGCCACCAGCCCCAGGATCAGTCCTCGCATGTCGTTCGCCTCCCGCCGCAAATAACCCAAGCGTGCCCCCCGAAGTGGGGGAGATGCCCCGTTAACCCGGGCTTTGCGACTACGACGCAAGCCGCGTGCCGCCTCTGCGGCCCATGGCGCAAGGGCCCGGGGCAGACGTGCACGGCTGTTGCATGGCTGGGGTAAATGCACCGGAGGGTTTCACCATGCAACGCAGCATCCGTACCCAACGCGGCTTCACCCTGCTTGAACTGTTGGTGGTGCTGGTGGTGCTGGGCCTGTTGGCCGGCATCGTCGCGCCCAAGTACTTCAGCCAGCTGGGCCGCTCCGAGGCCAAGGTGGCCCGGGCGCAGATCGAGGGGCTGGGCAAGGCCCTGGACCTCTATCGCCTGGAGGTCGGCCACTACCCCAGCAGCGAGCAGGGCCTGCAGGCCCTGGTGGTCGCGCCAGGTGGCGAAGCGCGCTGGTCGGGCCCCTACCTGCAGAAGGCCGTGCCACAGGACCCTTGGGGCCGCCCCTACATCTACAAGCAGCCCGGCGAGAACGGCAGCGAGTACGACCTGCTGTCGATGGGCAAGGACGGCCAACCCGGTGGTGACGGCGAAAACGCCGAAATCACCAGCTGGCAATGAGGAACCCGGCCATGCGCTATCAGCTCAAGGCCCTGGGCAGCCAGGGCGTGGTGCAATTGCAGGTGGAGGCCGAGGACAGCGACCAGGCCCGGCGCCAGGCCGAGGACCAGGGGCTGCGCGTGCTCAGCGTGCGCAGCCAGGGGCTGGCCCTGCGACGACGCGTGGCGGCGTTCGACCTGATGCTGTTCAGCCAGGAGCTGACCACCTTGCTCGGCGCCGGCCTGCCGCTGATCGACGCCCTCGAGAGCCTGACCGAGAAAGCCCCGGGCGGCGCGACGCGCAAGACCCTGGAGCAACTGGTGCGCCAACTCTATGAGGGGCGCTCGCTGTCCCAGGCCCTGGCCCAGCAGCCGCGGGTGTTCCCCACCCTGTACGTGGCCCTGGTGCAGTCCAGCGAGCGCACCGGCGCATTGGGCGATGCCCTCACCCGCTACATCAGCTATCGCCAGCGGCTGGATCTGGTCCGCCAGAAGCTGGTCGGTGCCTCGGTCTACCCGCTACTGCTGTTGCTGGTGGGCGGCGGCGTGGTGCTGTTCCTGCTGGGGTACGTGGTGCCCCGCTTCAGCCTGGTGTTCGAGGGCATGGGGACCGAACTGCCGTGGCTGTCGCGAGTGCTGATGCAGATCGGTCTGTTCCTGCATGCCCAGCAGTTGCCGCTGGGGCTGGGTACGCTTGTCGGCGTCGGCACCCTCGTCGCCCTGCGCCGCCACCCGGCCGTGCGCCGTGGCGCCGGCCGCCTGCTGCTCCGACTGCCCGCGCTGCACCAGCGCCTGATGATGTATGAGCTGGCGCGCTTCTACCGGTCGCTGGGGATCTTGCTGCAAGGGGGCATTCCCATCCTCACCGCGCTGGGCATGGCCCGCGGCCTGCTGGGCAGCACTGCGGCCGAGGGTCTGGAGCAGGCCAGCCAACGGGTTGCCGAGGGCCTGCCGTTGTCCGATGCGCTGCAGGCCGGCCAACTGGTGACCCCCGTCTCGTTGCGCCTGCTGCGTGCCGGCGAACAATCGGGCAACCTGGGTGAGATGCTCGAGCGTTGCGCCGACTTCCACGACCAGGAAATCGGCCGCTGGGTAGAGTGGTTCGTGAAATTGTTCGAGCCGCTGTTGATGACCTTTATCGGCCTGCTGATCGGGCTGATCGTGATCCTGATGTACATGCCGATCTTCGAACTGGCATCAAGCATTCACTAATGCTTGCAGGCAAATGCAGTGATCAGTAGTCGAAGCGCTCCACCGCCCTGCGTCGCTCGTTGTCGTCGCGTCGGTCATACCCGGCGGTGGTCTGGATATTGGCGTGGTGCGCAAGCTTCTGCGCGATCGACAGGTCGTGTTCCTCGATCACCCGGGTGATAAATGCCCGGCGAAAATCATGGGGCATGATCTTGGCGCCCACCTGTGCCCCGCGCTGGCGGGCGATGTAGTAGATGGCGTGCTTGGTGATGCGCGCGCGGGTGATGTGGCTGCCACGGCGGATGCGGTTGAACAGGAAGCTGTCGTCACGCTCGCCGGCCGGCAGGTGCTGGCGACGCAGGTCGAGCCAGGCCTGCAACTTGTCGAAGGCCCAGGCCGGGGCATACTTGACCAACTGACGGTTGCCCTTGGCCAGCACTTGCACGCTGCGCTCCTGGAAATCCACCTGGTCAAGGTTCACATCGACCGATTCCGATTTGCGCATCCCGGTGCCGTAGAGCAACGCCAGGATGGCTGCGTCTCGCACACCCTGTGGGCGCGGGTCGGCGGCGCACACGTCCATCAGCTCGCGGATCAGGCTGCGCCGCAAGTTGCGCCCCGGTGGCAGGCGGCTACCAGCTGCTGGCTTGACCTCGCGGATCATCAACAACTGCTCGTGCTCGATCAAACCCTGGCGCCAGGCTTCGTTCATCACTCCACGCACGGCATTGACGTACAACGACGATGTGTTGGGCGCGTAACCATCGGCACGCAGCGCAGCGACCAGGGCGATCACATGGCCAGGCTCGAGGCGGTGCCAGGGCACCTCGGCGATATCGCAGTCGGCAAACCCGAGGCGGTCGGCGGCGTCCTGAAGGATGTAGCGCATGGTCAGCTGGCTGGACGGGGCCAGACGGGCGAGGTACTGCAGCAGTGGATTGCGCAGGAGGTCGGTCACAACGGGGATCCTGTAGCAAAGCCGCCCTGGTTATCGAGGCAAGGCGAAGCAAAGCGAGTCATTTAAACCATGACAAAGGTCAAAAAGACTACATCATAAAGAAGTCATAATAACTACAAATAGTGCCATCACCTTGATATTCAAGGCTTTTGAACGCTGGCATGGTTCGTGATGGTACCCCATTCAACCATTTCGATCGAACCAAGGTCCTCGCCATGCTCGTCCAGCCGATCACCGCCCGCCCCCGCCAGGCTCTCTGGGCCCTGGGTTTTCGACCCTTCTTCCTCGGCGGCAGCCTGTTCGCCCTGGTTGCCCTGCTGTTGTGGTCCGGCGTGCTCGTCGGCATATACGAGCTCGAACCGGCCGGCGGAATGCTCGCCTGGCACCGTCACGAAATGCTGTTTGGCTTCGCTGTGGCCATAGTCGCCGGCTTCCTGCTCACGGCGGTGCAGAACTGGAGTGGCATCCCGGGTCTCAGTGGCCGACCGCTGCAGGGACTGTTCCTGCTCTGGCTGCTGGGCCGGGCAAGTTGGTTCCTGCCCTTGCCCGCCTGGCTCCTGGTGCTGATAGAGGGCGCGTTCCTGCCCCTGGTGGCGCTGGCCCTGGCGCGACCGATCATCCAGCGACGGCTGCGCAACAACTACCCCATCATCGGCCTGGTATTGCTCATCGCGGCTTGCCAGTGGCTGACCCTCATAGGCTGGCTGCGCGACGACCCGCTGTGGCAACGGCGAGGCGTACTCGCCGGGCTGTGGCTGGTGGCGGCGATGATGAGTGTGATAGGTGGCAGGGTCATCCCGTTCTTCACCCGCCGTGGCTTGGGCATCATGAGCCCGACGCCGGCCCGGCCATGGCTGGACCGCGCCTGCCTGCTGGGCAGCGTGGCGCTGCCGCTGACCTATGTGCTTGGACTCAACGACGCATCACACCCCCTGATGGCCGTGCTGTTCGCCGCCCTGGCCGTGCTGCATGGTGTGCGCCTGGTGCTGTGGCACGACCGTGGCCTGTGGCATATGCCGCTGCTGTGGTCGCTGCACCTGGCCTACGCCTGGCTGATTCCCGCCTGCCTGGGGTTGGCGCTGTGGCATGCCGGGGTGCCGATCAACCCTAGCCTGGCCGCCCATGCACTGACGGTCGGCGCCATGACCGGGCTGATCGTGGCGATGATGGCGCGGGTCAGCCTGGGGCATACCGGACGCCCTCTTCAGGTACCCCGCAGCATGAGTTGGGCATTCGCACTGATCCAGCTGGCGGCACTGGCGCGCGTGATCGTAGCGCCGTTCACGCCGCTGGGGCTGGGGTTGTCGGTATTGTTCGCCAGCGCGGCGCTGCTGCTGTTCCTCTGGCACTACCTGCCGATCCTGCTGCGTGCGCGGGTGGACGGCATGCCGGGCTAGCGGGCTGGCCCCGCGACAGGGCCGCATCTGGTCTACAGTTGAAGTCACGTTCAACCGCCAAGGGACCGCATGGCCTTCCACCACCTCACTCGCACCCACCCGCGCCTGAGCATTGCCACCCTGGCCGGCCTGCTCGGCGGCTGGCTGATCCCCGCCGGCGATACCGTGCAGCATATCCTCGTCGGCTGGAACCTCGGCGTCTGGCTTTACCTGGCCATGGTCCTGTGGCTGAGCCTGCGGGCCAATGCCGAGCGGGTGCGCAAGGTCGCCCGCATCGAAGATGAAAACGCCGGCCTGGTGCTGATCACCGTGTGCGTCTCGGCCATCGCCAGCCTGGCGGCGGTCACCCTGCAACTGGTGTCCAGCCGCGGCCTGGAAGGCAGTGCCCTGGCCTTGCACTACCTGTACACCGGGCTGACGGTGGCGGGTTCCTGGTTGCTGATCGGCTGCATCTTCAGCCTGCACTACGCCCGACTGTTCTACACCGGTGACCGCCATGAGCCCCCGCTGCGCTTTGCCGATGGCGAGCGCAACCCGGACTACTGGGACTTTCACTACTTCTCGTTCACCATCAATGTCGCCGTGCAAACCTCGGACATCGGCGTCGGCGGGCGGGCCATGCGTCGGGTGGTGCTGGCCCACTCACTGGTAGGCTTCGTGTTCAATACGGCGATCCTGGGGTTCACCATCAATATCGCGGCCGGGCTGCTCGGCCAGGGCGCGTGAGGCACAGTTGCGGATGCGCTGGCATACCTGTGCCAGCACCTGCGCCGCGAGCACCAATCCCAGCCGCACATGCCCCGCCGCGCTGGGCCCGAAGCCATCACCCGGCAACAGTGCCACGCCCTCTTCGTTCAACAGACGCTGGGCGAACGCCTGGGCGCTGAGCCCGGTACCACGTATATCGAGCATCACGAACATGCCCCCGGCTGGCTGATGCGCATGGATGCCGGGGCAATCCTCAAGCGAGGCGCACACCCGGTCGCGCCGCGCCCGGTACACCTCGCGCATCCGCCGTACCTCATCTCCAGCCTGATCCAGGGCCACGCAGGCCGCCTGCATGACAAACTCCGGCAGGCCGAACAGCATGCTCATCACCAGGTTGCCGAGGTGTCGGGCGAATTCCGGCGGCCCGATCACCCAGCCGACGCGCCAGCCACTCATGGCGTGGGACTTGGACAGGCTGCCGATCGACACACAGCGCTCGGTCATGCCCGGCAGGCCCAGTGGATTCGCTGCCTCGCCGTCGTAAAGCAGTGAGTGGTAGACATCGTCGCAGATCAGCCACAAGTCGTATTCCTGGCACAACCGCGCCAGGCACTTCAGATCAGCCAGGCCGATTGCCGTCCCCGTGGGGTTGTGCGGGCTGTTGAGCAGAAGCGCGCGAGTGCGCGGCGTGATCGCCCGGGCCACTTCCGCTGGGTCCAGGCGGAACCCCTGCTCCGGCCGCACCGGCACCTGCACGGCGCGCGCGCCGCAGGCACCGAAAACCGTCTGATAGGTGACGTACATGGGCTCGGCGACGATCACCTCGTCATCCGCCTCGAACAGGCACTGGCAGGTCGCGAACAGCCCGCACTGGGCCCCGGCGGTCACCACCACACGCTCGGGGTCGGCCAGCTGACAGTGGCGCGCCACAGCCTGGCGCAGGGCGAGGCTGCCGCGTACATCGCTGTAATGGGTTTCGCCTCGACGCAGGCTGGCAACAGCCGCCTCGACCACCGGGGCTGGCGTGTCGAAGTCTGGATCGCCCACCGACAGCAGGAAGATCTCGCGCCCCTGACGGCGCTGCTCAAGGGCCTGATAGTGGATGTCCCAAGCCGCAGCTGCGTGACCGGCGATGCGTTGGGTGAGCGTGGAATACCGCATGACTGTCTCCCTGTCTGCCGGCCGGCACCGCTGGTCCGAAAAGCGCTGAGGGTAAACATAGCAGAGCGCTGCTGGCTGCCGGGCGCCACCCACGGGGAAAACGTTTGCCTGGCCCCTGCGAAACCACCGTTCATCGTGACAGGACTGTGAAGGCCGTCATGCATTAGTACATTTGCCATATTTTCCTGCGAATACTGACATGGCAGGTGCTAAGGTTAGAGTCCTGACGGCCAGGACGGTGTACCCTGATACGGCTTTGCAATCACCACGTTCACGAACAAGGAGGCTGGCATGAACAAGATGACGTTCCCCAACGCCTGCCAGGTGATGCGTTGGCATTTTCATCCGCTTGGTTTCGAGGCCAGCATGGACGCTCCGCGCAGCATGGTCGCCCGGCTGTTCGACCGTGCCACCGGCGAGACGCTGCTGGCCATTGCCGGCATTCCCTGCGCAACCATCATGCACGCCACCGATGTCGAGCGGATCATCGAGGCCGTGGAGGCCGAGATGGAGACCTTCGACCTGCTCGCCAGCCCACTGCGCAGCGCTGTCTAGCCTACCTGAGCCTGACGCGCATTGAGCGCCTGCAATCCTTTCATGAACTGGTCGGGCGGTACCGGCTGGCCAAGCAGATAACCTTGCAGCGAATCGCAACCCAGGCGGGTGAGGAATTCCTGCTGGCCGTCGGTTTCGACGCCTTCGGCGACAATGCGCAAGCCCAGTGCCTGGCCCAGGGCGACGATGGCCGAGACGATCGCTGCGTCATCGCTATCCTGCTCCAGGTCGCGCACGAAACCGCGGTCGATTTTCAGTTCGTTAGCCGGCAGGCGCTTGAGGTACATCAGGCTGGAATAGCCGGTACCGAAATCATCGATGGACAGGTCCACGCCCATGTCCGAGAGGCGCTGAAGCACCTGGAGACTGGCGTCGGCATCGCGCATGGCAGTGGTTTCGGTGATTTCCAGGGTCAGGCGATTGGCCGGCAGGTCGTTTTCCTCCAGCGCCCGCGCCACGCTGTCGACTAACCCGACATGGCAGAACTGGATGGCCGACAGGTTCACCGCAATTCGCCATTGCTCATTGCCTTGGCCCAGCCACTGGCGCATCTGCCGACAGGCTTCACCCAACACCCATTCGCCGATCGGTATGATCAGCCCGGTCTTTTCCGCCAGGCCGATAAAACGGTCCGGCAGCATCAGCCCATGTTGCGGGTGTTCCCAGCGCAGCAGGGCCTCGGCACCGATGGGCAGACGCTGCGCGGCATCGAACTTGGGCTGATAGTGCAGGCGGAACTGGCCATGGTCCAGGGCCGTGCGCAGATCCTGCAGCAGCTGCAGTTGCTGGCGCGCATTGCTGTTCATCGAACCATCGAAAAAGCTGTAACCGTTCTTGCCGGCGCTCTTGGCGTGGTACATGGCGGCGTCGGCGTTGCGCAGCAGTTCGTGCTGGTCCAGGCCGTTGCCGGGATACATCACGATGCCCAGGCTCGCCGACAACTGCAGGTCATGCTCGGCCACACGGAACGGCTTGGACATCAGGTTGACTTGCTTGGCCGCGACATTCATGGCGTCATCGGGCTCGTCCAACTCCACCAGCAGCACGAATTCGTCACCGCCGATGCGCGCCAGGGTGTCCTGGCTATGCAGGTGGCCGCGCAACCGCGCCGCCACCGCCTTGAGCAGCAAGTCGCCGACATGGTGGCCGAAGGCGTCGTTGACCGGTTTGAAGCCGTCCAGGTCGATGAACATCAGCGCGAAACAGCCCCCCTGCTCTGCAACGCGGCCGATGGCCTGGTCGATCCGGTCGGCCAGCAGCGTGCGGTTGGGCAGCCCGGTCAGGGTGTCGTGCAAGGCCAACTGGGTCAGTTCCTGGTTGGCCAGGGTCAGCGAGCGTGCCAGTTCTGCCGTACGCGCTTCCAGCCGGGCATCGAGCACCGAAGTCAGCAAGGCCACCGCCAGCACTGCCAAGGTAGTGATCAGCACCAGGTAATCCAGGCCGTCCCCCGCCAATCCCGTGGTCAATGCCCCGCAGAAACTGCCCGCAGGGAAGTTGGCCGCCGCCATGCCGGTGTAGTGCATGCCGACGATGGCGATCCCCATCACCACCGCCGCCACGCCACGGATCTGCCGTACATAGGGCGTGTGCTGGCGCAGGCGGAAGGCTATCCAAAGCGCCGCCGCCGAAGCCCCCACCGCGATGGCCAGGGAGGCGCCGAACAACGTCGGATCGTAGTCGATGCCCGGTTGCATGCGCAGAGCGGCCATGCCCATGTAGTGCATGCAGGCGATGCCGGTGCCCATGATCAAGGCACCGAAGGCCAGTTGTAGCCAAGGTAGCTTTGGCTGGCTCACCAGCCACAGGGCGAAACCCGACGAAGCCACCGCGATCAGCAGCGACAGGCCGGTCAGCGCAGTGTCGTAACCCAGCTCGATGGGCAGGCTGAACGCCAGCATGCCGATGAAGTGCATCGACCAGATGCCGATGCCCATGGCCAATGCCCCGCCGCCCATCCACAGGTACACCGCCCGGCCCTTGGCCGTGGCGATGCGCCCGGTCAGGTCCAGGGCCGTGTAGGAGGCAAGGATGGCCACGCACAGCGAGATCAACACCAGCGAGGAGGAGTAGCTACCGATCAGCATTCGCACTTCCAGGAACGAACCCGGCAGGCCGGGGAAAAGCCGATGATTGTACTCAAGCTTTGCTGAAACGCACGGGCTTTTCGCGCTTCTCGATGGATCCAAAATCCGCTCGCAAGCCCTGCAGTGAAGGGGTTAGAGCCTTTGCGCGAGTAACTGGAGGCATAATGCCACTTGTCGTTTGCTTCTGCTCATGGCATCGACCGCGGGCAAACCCATCGATCTGGCATCCCTGACCACGAGAAACACCAAGCCAAGCGAAGCGACTCCGGCTAAGCTCAACACACCACCACGCCGTTCCCGGAGCCTGCAATGGCCACCCTGCCCCGGCATGCAGTGCGCCTCGCCCTGCTCGCCATCACCTTGTTCGTCTCGACCGGTTGTTCGAACAAGCACGCCAGCACCCGCTACGCCGCCCAAGGCTCCAACTGCTATGCCAAGGCGCTGCCCAGCAGCGGCGAAGGCGGCCTGGCATTCGGTCCGACACTGGCCATGGCGAGCAGGAAGTCGCTGGACAGTTGCATGCGCTACGCCGGCAGGTCCGGGGGCACGCCGCGGACCTGCCAGGTCGTCGTGGCCAAGTGCAAGAGCTGAGCTAGCGTGACAGCGCCGCGTCAGCCCGATTCACTTTCCGGCCTGTTGACGCTGCCAGCGCTCCAGGTTTTCGGCCACCAGTTGTTCGGGCAAGGGCCCTGCCACCAGCTCCCGCATCTTGCGCGCCAGCTGTTCGCGCAGTGCCGGCTGGTTGCAACCCGACTTGTGCGATAGCGCCAGGTACAGCCCTTCGCTGGACACCGGCGGCTCAAGTACCTCCAGCTCCTTTTCCTTGCCCAACGTGCGCGCCAGGGCCATGCCGGGATACTGCTCGAAGATCACGTAGTCGCTGCGCCTGAACAGCAACTTCTGGAAGGCCTGGGTGGCGCTGGGCACTGCTTCGAGGTGGAGCTGCGCCCGGGCGTAGTCGTCGAACGCCTGGCCATGGCTATTGTTGACCAGCGTTCCGCCGCGTCGCCCCTTGAGGTCGGACCAGTCGCTGTAGGCGAAGCCCTCGCCCTTGCGCACCCAGACCACGCTGGAATTGAACAGAAATGGCGGGCTGATGAAGTCGGTCAACAGTTCGCGCGCCTGGGTACGAAAGTAGCCGGCGAGCATGTCGATGCGCCCGCTGCTCACTTCCTCCTGCGCCCTGGACCACGGCCCGACATACACCACATCCACCACCAGGCCGAGGTCCTTGGCCACCTCCTTCAGCAGGTCGGCATTGGCCCCGATAAGTTGCTCGGGGTTATGCGGGTCGCGCCAGAGATAAGGTGGGTACTCCGGGTTGCCGGTGGCGGTGAGGTGCTTGCAGCTGTCTGTGGCCAGGCCGTGCAGTGGAATAACTGCCAGCAGGCACGACAACCACACAGACAAGCCCAGACAACGTCCGCTCATGGCGTTCCTCGTGCAATGGATTGTGCCACCGACGAGGTGGCTTTACCCAGTTTGCACGAGAAATGGCCAAACGCCACGCGCCATCTGGCTATCTGAGATGCGGTACAGCGTCACGGGCCAAGTCGCCAACAGCAGGTCACTGCTCGGCCAACTGCGTGCGAGCATCCCAGCCACCGCCAAGCGCCGCGATCAACTGCACGCTCGCCACCAGCCGCCCCTGCAACAGGGTCAACACGCTGCGTTCGCTGCTCAGCGCCGTGGTCTGCACGTTCACCACGTCCAGGTAACCGATCAACCCGGCCTTGTACTGGTTCTCGGTCAAGCGCAACGACTCCCGCGCCGCCTCGAGCGCTTCCTGCCGGACAACGGCTTCGTCCCCATACACCTTGAGCTGCACCAGGTAGTTCTCGACCTCCTTGAACCCATCCAGCACGGCCTGCCGGTACTGCGCCACGGTCTGGTCGTACACCGCCACGCTGCGGTCCACCTCGGCGCTACGCTTGCCGGCATCGAACAACGTCAACGCCAACTGCGGGCCGACGGACCAGTAACGGTTGGGAAGCTCGATCCAGTTGTTGAAACTGCTGCTGGAGTACCCGCCATTCATGCTCAGGGACAGGTCGGGGAAGTACGCCGCCCGGGAGACGCCGATGTTGGCGTTGGCCGCCATGACCTTGCGTTCGGCTGAAGCGATGTCGGGCCTGCGCTCGAGCAACTGCGAAGGGAGCGACACCGGCACCTGCGGCAATGCCGGAATGTCGCCGCTCGCGGCCAGGGCGAAGTCGGCCGGGGCCTTGCCCATCAGCACGGCAATGGCGTTTTCGTACTGCGCGCGTTGCCAGGCCAGGTCGATCAGGTCGGCCTGGGTGCTCTTGAGCTGGGTACGTGCCTGGGCTACGGCATCCGGCCCGGCAACCCCGGCGCGATACTGGTTCTCGTTCATCTTCAACGACCGTTCATAGGCCGCTACCGTGGCCTCGAGCAAGCGTTTCTGCGCGTCGATGACCCGCAGTTGCAGGTAGTTCTGCACCAGCTCCGACTGCTGGCTCAGGCGAATGGCCGCCATATCGGCGAAGCTGGCCTCGGCACTGGCCTCGTTGGCGTTCATGGCTTCACGCAGCTTGCCCCACAGGTCGATTTCCCAGCTCACGCCGAGTTGCGCGTTGTAGGTATCGCGGATGCCACTGCTGTTGTTCGACAGGCTCGAGCTGGAGCTCCCGGTGCCCTGGGCCGAACGGTTCTTCCCAACGGTGAGGTTCAATGAGGGGAACAGCGCGGCGCGGCTGCTGCGCACCAGCGCCTGGGCCTGACGATACTGCGCTTCGTACTGCGCCACCGTCTGGTTGCTGCGGTTGAGCTCTTCCACCAGGGCGTCGAGCTGCTTGTCGCCATACAGCTCCCACCATGCCCCGCGGGCGACGGCATCGGACGGGTTGGCCTGGGTCCAGCCCTCGGCCTGCTTGAACTGCGCCGGGGTGCTGATCTCCGGGCGGTGATAGTCCGGACTCAAGGTACAGGCGCTGAGCATGGCCACGCACAACCCGGCGCTGACCAGGCGCGAGCCGCGCCCTTGGGTCAGCAGCCTGAGGGCACGATGGATTCGGGTGTGGGCAAAGTTCATAGCGGGGTATCCAGGGCAGCGTCGGTGCGCACGCCGCGCCAGCGGTTGAACCGGTGGCGCAGGCGGTCGAGGTACAGGTAGACCACAGGCGTGGTGTAGAGGGTGAGGATCTGGCTGAACACCAGGCCGCCGATGATGGTCAGGCCCAACGGCTGGCGCATCTCGGCGCCCTCGGCGCGGCTGAGCAGCAGCGGCAGCGCGCCGAGGATCGCGGCCAGGGTTGTCATCAGGATCGGCCGCAGGCGCAGCAGGCAGGCACGGCGGATCGACGCCTCCGGTGACAAGCCTTCATGGCGCTCGAGTTGCAGGGCCAAGTCGATCATCAGAATGGCGTTCTTCTTCACCACGCCGATCAGCAGGAACAGACCGAGCAACGAGATCAGGCTGAATTCGCCACCGGTCAGGTACAGCGCCAGCAAGGCGCCGACCCCGGCCGAGGGCAGTGTGGAGAGGATCGTCAGCGGGTGGATGTAGCTCTCGTAGAGAATGCCCAGCACCAGATACACCAGCACCAGGGCGCCGAGGATCATGAACGGCTGGCCTTGGGCGGTCTTGGTGAACGCGTCCGCGTCGCCACCGAGCTTGGCGATCACCGATTCGGGCAGGCCAAGCCTGGCCACCGCCCGCTCCAGCGCGGCCAGGGCCTGGTCGGGGCTGTAGCCTTCGGCAACATCGAACGAGATGTCCTCGGAGGCAAACTGCCCTTCGTGGCTGACGCGGTCGTTGGCCAGGCTGTTCTCGTAGCGGGCAAAGGCGGACAGCGGCACCCGGGCGCCGTCGGCGGTGATCACCTGCACCTGCTCCAGGGTACTCGGGTCCCAGGCGTATTTCGGGTTGATCTCAAGCACCACCTGGTACTGGTTGAGGCTGTCGTAGATGGTCGAGATCTGTCGCTGGCTGTAGGCGTTGTTGAGCACCGCGGTGACCATGTCCATGTCGATGCCCAGGCGCTTGGCCTGGTCACGGTCGACCACCAGGGTCACCTGCTGGGTGCCAGCACCGTCACGGGCGTCGATGGCGGTCAGCTCGGGCAGTTTGCGCAGCTCGGCGGCGACCTTGGGGAACCATTCGCGCAAAGCGGCCAGATCGCCGCTCTGCAAGGTGTACAGGTACTGGGAGGTGGTCTGGTCGCGCCCGCCGCCACCGAGTTGCAGGTCCTGGTCGGCCATCAGGTACAGACGCCCGCCGGGTATCTTCGGCAGGTCCTTGCGCAAGCGGTCGATGACTTTCTGCGCATTCTCCTTGCGCTCGGCGATCGGTTTCAGTCGTACTAGCACGAACGCATTATTGGTACCACTGTTGCCGCCAATGAAGCCGGCGACACTCTCCACGGCCGGGTCCGCGAGCAGGGCGCGGCGGTAGATTTCCATCTTTGGTTGCATGACCGTGAACGACAGCCCGTCATCGCCGCGGATGAAACCTTGCAATTGGCCGGTGTCCTGCTGCGGCATCAGGGTCTTGGGCACCACCACGTACAGCGCGATGTTGAGTACGATGGTGGCCAGCAGGCTGAGCAGGGTCAGGCGCCTGTGGCGCAGCGCCCAGCCCAGGCTCTTGTCGTAGCCGGCGACCATGCGCTGGTGAATACGGTCGCTCCAGCGTTGCAGGCGGGTCTGCTGCTGCGGGCCATGGATCTTGAGCCAGCGCGAGCAGAGCATCGGCGTGAGGGTCAGCGACACCACCAGCGAGACGATGATTGCCGCCGCCAGGGTGATCGAGAATTCCTTGAACAGCCCGCGAACGATCCCCCCCATGAACAGGATGGAGACGAACACCGCCACCAGCGAGACGTTCATCGACAGCAGGGTGAAACCGACCTCCTGCGCGCCTTTGTAGGCCGCGCGCATCGGGCTCTCGCCCTTCTCGATGTGTCGGGAGATGTTCTCCAGCACCACGATGGCATCGTCCACCACCAGGCCGGTGGCAAGGATCAGCGCCATCAGCGACAGATTGTTCAGCGAGAACCCACACAGGTACATCACGGCGAAGGTACCCACCAGCGACACCGGTACCGCCAGGCTCGGGATCAGCGAGGCGCGGAAGTTGCCGAGGAACAGGTACACCACCAGGATCACCAGCACCACCGCGATCAGCAAGGTGTGCTCGGCCTCCTTCAAGGTGGCCTTGATCACCGGCGAGCGGTCCATGGCTACGTTGAGCTTGACGCTGGCCGGCAACAGCGACTGCAGTGCCGGCAGCTCGGCCTTGATCTGGTCGACGGTCTGGATGATGTTGGCGTTGGCCTGGCGGTTGACCACCAGCAGCACAGCGCTCTCGTCGTTGAAGAAGCCACTGTTGTAACGGTTTTCCACGCCATCACTGACCTTGGCCACATCCGACAGCCGCAGGATCGAACCATTCTGCTGGCGGATGATGATAGGCTTGTAGTCTTCGGCCTGCTCCAACTGGTCGTTGGCGCGCACTTGCCAGTTGCGCTCGCTGTCCTCGACAAAGCCCATGGGCCGGCGCTGGTTCGCGTTGGCCACCGCGGCGCGCACATCGTCCAGGGACAGGCCGTACTGGTTGAGCAGTTGCGGCTCGAGCTCGATGCGCACCGCCGGCAGCGAACTGCCGCCGATCTGTACTTCCCCTACCCCGCTGACCTGTGACAGGCTCTGGGACAGGATGGTGTCGGCCAGGTCGTAGAGCTTGCCCTTGGACAGCACCTGCGAGGTCAGCGACAGCACCATGATCGGCGCCTGGGAAGGGTTGATCTTCTTGTAGGTGGGCATGCTGCGCATGCCGCTGGGCAGCAGGTTGCGGGTAGCGTTGATCGCGGCCTGCACCTCGCGTGCCGCACCATCAATGTCGCGGCCCAGTTCAAAGCCGATGATCACCCGGGTCGAGCCCTGGTTGGAACTGCTGGTCAGGGTGGTGACGCCGGCAATGGCGCCAAGCTTGCGCTCCAGCGGCGTGGCGACGGTGGACGCCATGACCTCGGGGCTGGCTCCAGGCAGGCTGGCCTGTACCACGATCACCGGGAAATCCATCTGCGGCAACGGCGACACCGGCAGCAGGCCGAAACTCACCCCGCCCAGCAACATGATCGCCAGGCTGAGCAGCATGGTGGCCACAGGCCGGCGGATGAAAGGTGCGGAGAGGTTCATGCTTCGGCCTGCCGCGGATCGTCAAGCGGGCGCCAGCGACGAGCCAGGCGATCGAAGTACAGGTAGATGACCGGTGTGGTGAACAGGGTCAGCACCTGACTCACCAGCAGGCCGCCAACCATCACCAGGCCCAGCGGCTGACGCAGCTCGGCGCCGGAACCGGTGGCGAGCATCAGCGGCACGGCACCGAACAGCGCGGCCAGGGTGGTCATCAGGATCGGCCGGAAGCGCAGCAACGCAGCCTGATAGATCGCATCACTCGGGCTCATGCCCTGATGGCGCTCGGCTTCCAGGGCGAAGTCGATCATCATGATCGCGTTCTTCTTGACGATGCCGATCAGCAGGATGATGCCGATAATGGCGATCATGCCCAGGTCGTTGCCGCTCAGCAACAGCGCCAGCAAGGCCCCCACCGCCGCCGAAGGCAACGTCGAGAGGATGGTCACCGGGTGGATGTAGCTCTCGTAGAGCACGCCGAGCACGATGTACATGGTCACCACGGCGGCGAGGATCAGTAGCAAGGTACTCGACAGCGAGGCCTGGAACGCCTCGGCAGCGCCCTGGAAGCGGGTCTGCACGCCGATCGGCATGCCGATGTCCTGCTGCACCTGCTCGATCACCTTGACCGCCTCGCCCAGGGACGCGCCATGGGCCAGGTTGAACGACATCATCACCGCCGGGAACTGGCCGATGTGCGAGATGGCCAACTGGGCCTGGCGCTGCTCGATGCGCGCCAGGGCCGACAGGCGCACCTGGCCGCCGTCGGCGGCCTTGACGTGGACCGCCTCAAGCGCCTGCGGACCGAGGCTGGCCGCAGTCTGCGACTGCAGCACAACGCGGTACTGGCTGGCCTGGGTGTAGATGGTCGAGATCTGCCGCTGACCGAAGGCGTCGTACAGGGCGTTGGTGATCTGCGCCACGGTGATGCCGAGACGGCTGGCCATGTCGCGGTCGATCACCAGGTACACCTGCAGGCCCTTGTCCTGCAGATCGCTGGCCACGTCCTGGAGTTCCGGGCGGTCCTTCAGTGCCTGCACCAGCTTGCCGCTCCACTCGGCAAGCATGTCGGCATCCGGCGAGCTGAGGCTGAACTGGTACTGGGTGCGGCTGACCCGGTCCTCGATGCTCAGGTCCTGCACCGGCTGCATGAACAGGCGGATGCCGACCAGCTTGTCGAGCTGCGGCTGCAAGCGGCTGATCACCTCGGCTGCCGTCACGTCGCGCTCGCCATGGGGCTTGAGGTTGATCAGCAGGCGGCCGCTGTTTAGGGTGGCGTTGTCGCCATCCACGCCGATGTACGACGACAGGCTCTGCACCGCCGGGTCCTGCAGGATCACCTCGGTCAGGGCCTGCTGGCGTTGACTCATGGCGGCGAACGAAGTCGACTGCGGTGCCTCGGAAATACCCTGGATCACCCCGGTGTCCTGGGCCGGGAAGAAGCCCTTGGGCACCATCAGGTAAAGCACCACGGTCAACGCCAAGGTGGCCACGGCCACCAGCAACGTCAACGGCTGGCGCTTGAGCACCCAGGTCAGGGCACTGGCGTAGTGCTTGATCAGCCAGTCGATCCAGGCACCGCTGGCCCGGTAGAAGCGGCCTTGCTCCTCTTCCTTTGGTTCACGCTTGAGCAGGCGGGCGCACATCATCGGCGTCAGCGTCAGTGACACCACCAGGGAAATCAGGATGGCCACCGCCAGGGTGATGGCGAACTCGCGGAATAGCCGCCCGACCACGTCGGCCATGAACAGCAGCGGGATCAATACCGCGATCAGCGAGAAGGTCAGCGAGATCAGGGTGAAACCGATCTGTTTAGCGCCCTTGAGCGCGGCCTGCAGCGGTGTCTCGCCCTCTTCTATATGCCGGGAGATGTTCTCCAGCATGACGATGGCATCGTCCACCACGAAACCGGTGGCGATGGTCAGGGCCATCAGCGTGAGGTTGTTGACCGAGAAACCGGCCAGGTACATCACCCCGAAGGTGCCGATCAGCGACAGCGGCACGGCGATCGACGGGATGATCGTGGCCGACGCCCGGCGCAGGAACAGGAAGGTCACCATCACCACCAGGGCAATGGCGAACAGCAACTCGTGCTGCACGTCGCGCACGGCGGCACGGATGGTCTGGGTACGGTCGGTGAGCACGCTCACGTCCAGACCCGCCGGCAGGTTATCGGTGATCGACGGCAGCAGTTCCTTGATCCGGTCGACCACCTCGATGACGTTGGCGCCGGGTTGGCGCTGGATGTTCAGCAGGACCGCCTCGTTCTGGTTGGCCCAGGCGGCAAGGCGCTCGTTCTCGGCGCCGTCGACGATCTCGGCGACGTCCTTCAGGCGCAGCGGTGCGCCATTGTTGTACTTGAGGATGAGATTGGCGTACTCGGCCGGCGAGCGCAACTGGTCATTGGCGTCGAGCATCGACACCCGGGTCGGGCCATCGAAGTTGCCCTTGGGCTGGTTGACGTTGGAGGCACCGATCAGGGTGCGCACGTCGTCCAGGTTCAGGCCGTTGGCCGCCAGGGCGTCGACGTTGACCTTGATCCGCACCGCCTGGCGCTGGCCGCCGGCGATGCTGACCATGCCGACGCCACTGATCTGGGCGATTTTCTGCGCTACGCGGGTGTCGACCAGGTCGTTGAGCTTGGGCAGCGGCATGGTCTTGGACGAGATGGCCAAGGTCAGCACCGGCGTGTCGGCCGGGTTGACCTTGTTGTACACCGGCGGTGCCGGCAGGTCGCTGGGCAGCAGGTTGCTGGCGGCGTTGATCGCGGCCTGTACCTGCTGCTCGGCGACATCCATGTTCATGTCGAGGTTGAAACGCAGGGTCAGCACCGAAGCGCCGCCGGAGCTGGTCGAGGCCATCTGCTCGAGGCCCGGCATCTGGCCGAACTGACGCTCCAGTGGCGCGGTGACGGCGCTGGTCATCACCTGGGGGCTGGCGCCGGGGTACAGGGTCATGACGCGGATGGTCGGGTAGTCGACCTGGGGCAAGGCCGCCACCGGTAGCAGCTTGTAGGCGATCAGGCCGGCCAGGACGATGGCCAGCATGCTCAGCGTGGTGGCGACCGGCCGCAGGATGAACAGGCGCGAGAGGTTCATGCGCCCGCCTTGGAGCCTGGTTCACCAGTCTGCGCCGAGCCCTTGGCGCCCTGCCCCTGCAGATGCTGGCCCGGGGTGGTCGGCACTTGCGAGCTGTCTTCGACCACCTCGACCTTGGAGCCTTCGCGCAGGCGGTCGGTGCCTTCCAGCACCAGGCGGTCACCGGCGGCCAGGCCCTCGACGATCACACTGTTCTCACCATCGCTCGCACCGACCTTGAGGGGGCGGATGTTGATGGTGTTCTCGGCGTTGACCACGTAGGCGAAGGTGCCGTCATTGCCGAACTGGATGGCCGCGGTCGGCGCCAGTACCACCTGTTTCAGGGTGTCGGCCAACAGGCGCACATTGACGAATTGGTTGGGAAACAGGGCGTGGTCGGTGTTCTGGAAGGTGCCCTTGAACTTCAGGGTGCCGGTGGCGGTGTCGATCTGGTTGTCGAGGCTGCCCAACACGCCGGTGGACTGCAGCTTCTGATCGCCACGGTCCCATGCTTCGACCGGCAGGCTGGCACCGCTGCGGTAGCGGGCGAGCACGGTGTCGAGCTGGGTTTCCGGCAAGGTGAAGGCGACGCTGATCGGTTCGGTCTGGGTAATGACCACCAGCGCCGTGGTGTCGTTGGCGGCGACCAGGTTGCCCAGGTCCAGCTGGCGCAGGCCAAGGCGACCGCTGATCGGCGCACGGATCTGGGTGAACGCCAGGTTCAGGCGGGCATCGTTGACCTGCGCCTGGTTGGTCTTGACCAGCCCCTGGAATTGCCCGACCTGTGCCTCGGCGGTGTCCAGGGTCTGCTTGGCGATGCTGTCTTCGGCATACAGGCCTTTATAACGGGCCAGGTCGACCTGGGCATTCTTCAGTTGCGCCTGGTTTTGCGCCAGGGTGCCTTCGGCCTGCTGCAGGGCGATGCGGTAGCTGCGCGGGTCGATCTCGGCGAGCAGGTCACCGGCCTTGACCTGCTGGCCTTCCTTGAAGTGGATCTTGACCAGCTCGCCGGCCACCCGGCTGCGCACGTTGACCGTGTTGGTCGCGGTCACGGTGCCAAGGGCCTTGTAGTACAGCGGGAAGTCACCCACCCGCGCAGGCTCGACGCGCACCGGCACCGCTTCGGTGGAGGCGCCAAAACCCGGCCGGCCGCCCATGCCTTTGCCTGGGCGATGCCCGCCACCCTCTTTATGGGCGGTCGTTGCGGGCCACAGCCACCAGGCCAACAGGGCCACCAGCAGCAGGATCAGCAGGCCGAACAGCCAGCGACGAGGGGAACGGGAATTGGAGGCTTGCATGGGTTGAACGAACCTTGTTCAGAGAATGACGGTGTGGCGAGCGTGAACGATAAGCACTGGCATCGTTTTAGCAAAGGGGCTTTACCAGTGCTTTACCTTCGGCTGACGTTGGCAAAGGGGTGAACTTTAAATGAAAACGGCCTGGAACAGGGTCCAGGCCGTAACAGGGTGTAACCCGCCAGTGAGAGCGGGCTAGCATCGCAATGGCGTCGTATCAGGCTATGACGTCTGCCTTCAACGTGCAATCGCGGGTCAAGCCCGCTCCCACGCCGCCCAAACGGGCGCGTGGCGTTACTTCAAGACAGCCAGTGCCGCATCGTAGTTCGGCTCGTCGGCGATTTCGCCCACCAGCTCGCTGTGCAGCACCTTGTCGTTTTCGTCCAGCACCACCACGGCGCGAGCGGCCAGGCCGGCCAGCGGGCCATCGACGATGGCCACGCCGTAGTTTTCCAGGAACTCGCGGCCACGCAGGGTCGACAGGTTCTTCACGTTCTCCAGGCCTTCAGCGCCGCAGAAGCGCGCCTGGGCGAACGGCAGGTCGGCGGAGATGCACAGCACCACGGTGTTGGCCACGTCGTTGGCCTGAGCGTTGAACTTGCGCACCGAGGTGGCGCAGGTCGGGGTATCGACGCTTGGGAAGATGTTCAGCACCTTGCGCTTGCCGGCAAAGTCTTTCAGCGACGTATCGGCCAGGTTGCCAGCCACCAGGGAGAAGGCAGGTGCCTGGGCGCCAGCTTTCGGCAGCTCGCCTTTGACTTGAACCGGGTTGCCTTTGAGAGTCACTTGAGCCATGACGGAAATCCTTTGCGGGTTTGGAAAAAGACCTCGAGTTAAGCATGAAGACGCGCAAGTGCCTATAACCAAACATGAAATTGTTGCATTGCCAGACAATTCTTGTGGACAAAAAAATGCCCGGATCGCGACAAGCCACCCGGGCACACCGCATTCAGAAATGCATCAGGCCAGCAGGCCGTAAACCACCGAGGTCAAGGCCACCAGGCCGACCACCACCACGAACACGTTGGACAGCGCACCGCTGTACTTGCGCATCGACGGCACGCGGCGGATGGCATACATCGGCATCAGGAACAGCAGCACGGCGATGATCGGACCGCCGAGCGATTCAATCATGCCCAGGATGCTCGGGTTGAGGGTGGCGACGATCCAGCACACCACCAGCATCAGTGCGGCGACGATGCGGTCCAGGGCCTTGGCGCCCGGGCGCATGCCGGTCTTGACGATCATGCCCTTGAGGCCTTCGCTGGCACCGATGTAGTGGCCCAGGAACGACTTGGCGATGGCGATGAAGGCGATCAGTGGCGCGGCGAAAGCGATGGCCGGCTGCTCGAAGTGGTTGGCCAGGTAGGACAGGATCGACAGGTTCTGCGCCTTGGCTTCAGCCAGCTGGGCGCTGCTCAGGGTCAGCACGCAGCTGAACACGAAGAACAGCACCATCAGCACCATCAGCAGGTGGGCGCGGCGCAGGATCTGGCCGCTGCGCTCGTCGGCGTGCTCGGCGTAGCGGCGCTTCTGATCAACGGCAAAGGCCGAGATGATCGGCGAGTGGTTGAACGAGAACACCATCACCGGAATGGCCAGCCACACGGTGTGCAGGAAGGCCGAGCCGGACGGCACCTGGGTAGCGGTGTCAAGGATGCCGCCGGTCCAGTGCGGCACCAGGTAGAGGGCCAGCAAAGCCAGGGCGACGATGAACGGATACACCAGCAGGCTCATGACCTTGACCGTGGCCTGTTCGCCGCAGCGCACGATGGCCAGCAGGCCGAGGATCAGCACGAACGACAGGATTGCCCGCGGCGGCGGCGCGATATGCAGCTGGTGCTCCATGAAGCTGCTGACGGTGTTGGTCAGCGCCACGCTGTAGATCAGCAGGATCGGGAAGATGGCGAAGAAGTACAAGACGGTGATCAGCGCACCGGCGGTGATGCCGAAATGTTCCTCGACCACGTCGGTGATATCACCGCCCTTGCTGCCCGACAGCACGAAACGGGTCAGCCCGCGATGAGCGAAGTAGGTCATGGGGAAAGCCAGCAAAGCCAGGACCAGCAGCGGCCAGAAACCGCCAAGGCCGGCGTTGATGGGCAGGAACAGGGTTCCGGCGCCGATGGCCGTGCCGAACAGGCCCAGCATCCAGGTGGTGTCTTGACGCGACCAGCTGCCGAGGGTGGCGGGGGTCGATTCTGCAAAGCGTTGTTCAACGCTTGGGGCCTGCTCATTCATTCCGGGTGAAGCTCCACTCGCAAGACTGCAACAGGCTGAGAATGGCGAAATAGACGATTCGCCCAACTCAACCGGGGAAGAGGGGCGCGATTGTGCATGCAAAGGTTGCACTTGGGGAAGCCCCGCCCGAGGGACGGTTGCACTTGTATGTACAAGAAAGCAGGATTTCGGGTTGCAAAAACTACCGCGGGGCAAGTCGCTTCGGTGCGCCGATGCGACTTGCCCCGCGGTAAAGCCAGTTCGGCCAGCGCCGATGTCAGCCCTTGTGCACGGCGGCAAATGCCTCGGCCACTTGACGCAGGTTGGCCGGGCGCAGCCCGGACATGCATACCCGGCCGCTGTCGATCAGGTACACGCCAAACTCTTCACGCAGCCGACGCACTTGTTCCACGCTGAAACCGGTATAGCTGAACATGCCCCGCTGGCGCAGGAAGAACTGGAAGTCCTGGCCTGGCAGCAGCTCGCCGAGCAGGTCGACCAGGCCCTGGCGCATGTCGAGGATGCGCTTGCGCATTACCTCCACCTCTGCGGCCCATTGCGCGTTGAGCGCAGCGTCACCTAGCACGCCGGCCACCAGCTGGGCGCCGAAAGCGGGCGGGCTGGAGTAGTTGCGGCGCACAGTGGCCTTGAGCTGGCCAAGCACGCTGGAAGCGGTGGCGGCATCATCACAGACCACCGACAGGCCCCCTACCCGCTCGCCGTACAGCGAGAAGATCTTCGAGAACGAGTTGCTGACCAGGCAAGGCACGCCGGCACGGGCCATTTCGCGGATCGCATAGGCGTCTTCGACCAGGCCTTCGCCGAAGCCCTGGTAGGCGATATCGAGGAACGGGATCAACTGGCGCGCCTTGACCACCTCTACCACCTGTTGCCACTGCTGCTGGTCCAGGTCGACGCCGGTGGGGTTGTGGCAGCACGGATGCAGCAGGACCACGCTGTTCTGCGGCAAGGCCTGCAGGCTGGCCAGCATGCCGGCGAAGTCGAGGCCGCGGGTGTCCGGGTCGAAGTACGGGTAGGTGTGCACCTTGAAGCCCGCGCCTTCGAAGATTGCCCGGTGGTTGTCCCAGGTCGGGTTGCTCACCCACACCTCGGAGCCTGGGAAGTAACGCTTGAGGAAGTCGGCACCGACTTTCAGCGCGCCCGAGCCGCCGACGGTCTGCACGGTGGCCACGCGGCCAGCGGCGACGGCCGGGTGCTCGGCGCCGAACAGCAGCGCCTGGATCGCCTGGCGGTAGGCGGCCAGGCCTTCCATCGGCAGGTACAGCGAGGCTTCATGGGGCTGGCCGGCCAGGCGTTTCTCCACCTCGGCCACCGCCGCCAGCTGCGGCACCACGCCGGCTTCGTCGTAGTACAGGCCGATACTCAGGTTGACCTTGGCGGCCCGCGGGTCGGCCTTGAAGGTTTCCATCAACGAGAGGATCGGGTCGCCGGCATAGGCATCGACATGTTTGAACACAGCGTGCAGCTCCTTGGAAATCAGGACAGTTCAGGAAAGGCTCAGGCGAGGATACCCGCAGAGCGCCACGAGGAACATCACCGAAATGCAAGCAGTCCCTGCACGCTTGCAAAGCACGCCGACAGCACACAGCTTGTCCACGTGCTGCTGAACCTGCAACTCGGCGCTGCCCCGGGATCGTACCCTGATCATTGCATTTGCTACCTGTCTGCCCCAAGCTCTGCGATACCGCCACCACGGACCGCGAGATGCCCAGACACCGCCTCCTCCTGATCGCCCTGTTACTTCTGCTTGTACTGCCCGTTGCGATCGGCTATCTGTGGCGTGACCGGCAACCCGCACCGCCCAGCCTGCCACCCCACAGTTACGCCAAGGCCCTGCGCCAGGCACATGATGGCCTGCCGGGCGCCGCGCGGGTGTTGTACCAGCAGTTGCAACGCGACGACCTGCCCCCCATCCGCCGCGCCGCGTTGTATGCCGAATTGCCCAACTACCCTTCGCCACAGGCCTTGAAACTGGCCAGCATGGGCCTCGAGCACGCCGATCCGTTGGTACGTCGGGCTGCCATCGGCAGCATCCGTCGCCTGTTGCCGGCCGCCCAGCGCAGCCTGGTTCTGGGGCCGTTATTGGAGGATGACGAGCAGAGTGTGCGCTTCGCCGCGGTGGATGCGCTGCTGGGCCTGGACCCGGACGCCATCGGCCTGTACTTCGGGCCCTTGCAGACGGCTCTGGAACAGTACGAACAGGCCCTGGAACAACAGCCTGACGACGCCGCCGCACAGCTGCACCTAGCCCGGCTCTACATGCACGAACAAGCCTATGACGCCGCCACACAGGCCCTGCGGCGCAGCCTGGCTGTGGCCCCAGAAGGCCTGGACGCCCTGGCCACGCAAGTCCGCTTGCTGGAGCAGCAGGGCCAGCATGACGCCTCCCGCGAGGTACTCGCCAAGGCGCTGGCGCTACGCCCTGACTCCGCCTTCTTGCAGTATGAACTGGGGCTGTGGCTGACCCGCCACGAACAACAGGAATATGCCCTGCTGGCACTTTCCCGGGCGGTCGAACTGGAACCGGAAAACACCGAGTACCGTTATACGCTGGCCATCACTCTGCATCAGTTGGACCAGCTCGATGCCGCGCAGAAACAGCTGGAGACCGTGCTCAACCGTCAACCCGCCAACCGCCAGGCCCGGGTACTACTGATCGAGTACTGGAAGGAAACCGGACAGTTGCAGAATGTCCAGGTGCTGCTGGCCGAACTTGAGCGGCAGAACCCGGACGACCCCTACTTGCAGCAGGGGCTGTGATCGCCGGCTTCAGGCCTGCAACATCCTCTGAATCTGCTCTACCAGCATCTGCAACGAAAACGGCTTGAACATCAATGCCGTGCCCGGTTCGTCAAGCAGGGACTGTTCCACCGGCTCGGCGGTATACCCGGTGATGAACAGGATCTTCTGTTCTGGCTTCATCATGCGCAGTGCCCTGGCTACCTGACGACCGCTGAACCCACCCGGCAGGCCGATATCGGTTATCACCAGGTCGAACGGGCCGCCATGCCTGAATTGCCCTAACGCGCTGTTGGCATCAGGCACGTCGCACACCTCGAAACCGTAATCAACCAGCGCCTCCTTCATCAGGCCACGCAGGTTGCTTTCATCATCGACCAGCAACAACCGTTCACTCTGCATCTGTCGCGGCGTCGCATCATGAGCGATGCTGTCCGGCAACGTCCCCTGATAGCGGGGGAACATCATGACGACCCTGGTACCCTGGTCGATCGCCGACTCAATCCACATCTGGCCGCCGGACTGCTGTACGAAACCATGCACCATAGGTAGCCCCAGGCCGGCTCCCTGCCCCAAGGGCTTGGTGGTGTAGAACGGCTCAAACACCCTTGCCAGGTCCTGACGACTCATGCCATGCCCATCGTCCTCGACCTGCAGCGTGACGTAGTCCCCCGGCGGCAAGGCTTCCGGCCCTTCGCTGGGCATCTCCAGCCGCTCGTTGGCGGTATGGATCGTCAGGTTGCCTTCACCCAGGCAGGCATCGCGTGCATTACTGCACAAGTGCAGAAGCGCGTTACGCAAGGTATCCGGATCGACCTGCAAGGGCCAAGGCGCCACATCCAGTTGCATATTCAAGGTCATCTCGGCGCCCAAGGTCTGGCGTAGTATGGGCTCCGCTTCCTCCAACAGCCGGTTGATGCTCAGCGGATTCGGCGCCAATGGCTGGCTCCGGGCAAACGCCAGCAAGTTCTGGGTCAGGCCAATAGCGCGCTGGGCACACTCCCGTGCCATTCGCACATATTCATCCACCCGTTCCATTCGTCCCTGGGCGAGGCGTCGTTCGAGCAGCTCCAGGCTACTGCCGACTCCCGACAGTACGTTATTCATTTCGTGTGCCAGCCCACCCGCCACCTTCACAACCCCTTCCATGCGCTGGCTATCACGCACCGCCGCCTCAGCCAGACGCTGGACCTCATGGCGGTCAGCGGTGATGTTCCTCCCCACCAGCGTCGGCAACAGCTGGTGGGCACTGCCAGTCCAACGGAACCAGCAGTAATGACCGTCGCTATGGCGAACCCGACCCTCGAAGGGCGGCGCGGCGTGTCCCTGCACAAGCGCCATCAGCGTCAACTGCGCTTCGGTACGGTCCGCGGGATGGAACAGGTCGGGGAGCGCCATTTGCATCGGCGCAGCCTCATCCCAACCCAGCAGCCGATGCCAAGCAGGGTTGGCCGTGCGCACGCGCAGGTCGGCGTCGAGCATCAGCATCACATCAGGCGACAGCTGCCAGGTATGTTCAGGATCGGCCAGGTACTGCGCCAGGCGCGCATCGAAGGATTGCGCCAGCTCGCGCCATTCGTGGCAGGCCCCGACACTGGCAGTGGTCTCGAACAGCGCGTGGAGAAACCCGGCAACCGCACCACCGTCGTCACGAATAGGCGAGAAGCAGCCAGAGACCCAGGCCTTGCCAGTGATACCCTCTCGATACACTGCCAACGGGGCATCCTCGATCAGGCTGCCCTGGCCCTGCAACACCTTGAATACGCTTGCCCCCATACTCTCCCATGACTGCTCCCAGAGCGCGTCGAAGGCACGCCCCTGGTGGTCGGCTGCGCCGCCCAGCAAGACCCGATAGGCGTCATTGTGGATGACCGTCAGGGCAGAGCCCCATGCCAGCGCACAGGGAAAGGGAGACATCAGTACCATGTCTACAGCGATGCGCAGGGTAGGCGGCCAGGAGGTCAACGCCCCCAACGGCGTCGCGCTCCAGTCGAAGCCGGCGATGGGCCTGCCCACCTCGGCCAGAGAAGACGACGGTGGTGCCAGGTGGATTACCTGGATATCTGCGCCTTGGGTGTGCAGGTCAGCGGCCAATATCTTCGTTCCACAGCTCTGGGTTGGCTTCGATGAACCGGCGCATCAGCGCCTTGCAGGTTTCATCGTCATGCACCTCGAGGCGCACGCCACGGTCGCCGAGCAACTGCTCTTCGCCCATGAAGGTGACGTTCTCGCCGATGATCACATGCTTGATGCCGTACAGCAGGATTGCGCCGCTGCACATGGCACAGGGCGACAAGGTGGTATAGAGGGTGGCCTGCTGGTAAACCCGGGCTGGCTGCCGACCGGCATTCTCCAGGGCATCCATCTCGCCATGCAGGATGGCACTGCCCTGCTGTACGCGGCGATTGTGGCCACGGCCGATGATCCTGCCCTCGTGCACCAGTACCGAGCCGATCGGAATGCCGCCCTCCTCGAGTCCCTTGCGGGCCTCGTCGATGGCGGCCTGCATAAATATGGAAGTGTCCTGATCCATGGCGTCTCCCGGTAGTACGTCGACTTTTGCAGCAGCCTAGCACAGCGCCCGTGCCCATGGCGCATTGCGTGGCGAGGGCTATGCTCAAATGGCTTTTGATCTTGCTGGCCAAACGTTTTCCCATGGATTCGACGGGCATGCGCACATGAACAAGAAACTCCTGATCGTGCTGACCAATACCGCCAAGTATCCCGATATCAAGCGCGCCACAGGATTGTGGCTGGGAGAGGCCGTGCACTTTGTCGACGCAGTGCAAAAAGCGGGTTTTACCGTCGACTATGTCAGCCCGGCGGGCGGCTATGTACCGATCGACCCCCACAGCCTGCAGATGGCGCCGGACCTGGACTGGCAATGGTACAACGACAAGGCGTTCATGAACCGCCTTGGCGCCACCTTGAGCCCCGGCCAGGTCAAGGCCGACCAGTACAGCGCGATCTACTACACCGGTGGCCACGGCGTGATGTGGGACTTCCCCGACAACCAGCCATTGCAGGAGCTGACACGGCGGATCCATGAGCGCGGCGGCGCGGTCGCCGCGGTGTGCCATGGAGTAGTGGGACTGCTCAATATCAAGCTCGGCGACAACAGCTTGCTGCTCAAAGGGCGCAGGGTCACCGGCTTTTCCAATACCGAAGAAAAACTGGTTGAGCTGGACAAGGTGGTGCCGTTTCTCACCGAGAACGAACTGGGTGCTCGCGGTGGCGAGTACAGCAAGGCGGATGACCCGTGGGCGCCCTATGTGGTGGAGGACGGTAGCTTGATCACCGGGCAGAATCCGGCATCAAGCACCAAGGTAGCCGAAGCGGTGATCCGCTACCTGAACAGGCAACAATGAACGTTCGCCACAACTTAGCGCGGGGCAAGCCCGCTCCCGCCACCTTCCGGTGTGGAAGCGGGCTTGCCCCGCGATGGTGTGCTCGGCCGATTACTCGGTGCTCAACACGCCGCGACGCACCTGGTCACGCTCGATCGACTCGAACAGCGCCTTGAAGTTGCCTTCACCGAAGCCGTCGTCACCCTTGCGCTGGATGAACTCAAAGAACACCGGGCCCAGCAGCGTCTCGGAGAAGATCTGCAGCAACAGCCGCTTGTCGCCAGCCTCGGAAGCACCGTCCAGCAGGATGCCACGGGCCTGCAACTGATCGACCGGCTCGCCATGCCCTGGCAGGCGCTCCTCGAGCATCTCGTAGTAGGTCTGCGGCGGCGCCGTCATGAAGCGCATGCCGAAACCTTTTAGCGCGTCCCAGGTCTTGAGCAGGTCGTCGGTGAGGAAGGCAACGTGCTGGATACCCTCACCGTTGAATTGCATCAGGAACTCTTCGATCTGCCCCGCCCCTTTGGACGATTCCTCGTTGAGCGGGATGCGGATCATGCCGTCTGGGGCGGTCATCGCCTTGGAGGTCAGGCCGGTGTACTCGCCCTTGATATCGAAGTAACGGATCTCGCGGAAGTTGAACAGCTTCTCGTAGAAGCCAGCCCAGTAAGCCATGCGCCCGCGATAGACGTTATGGGTGAGGTGATCGATGATCTTCAGGCCCGCGCCGACCGGATTGCGGTCTACACCTTCGATGAACTTGAAGTCGATGTCATAAATCGAACTGCCCTCTTCATAACGGTCGATCAGGTACAGCGGCGCGCCACCGATACCTTTGATCGCCGGCAGGCGCAGCTCCATCGGGCCGGTCTCGATTTCCACTGGTTGGGCACCCAGCTCCAGCGCGCGAGCATAGGCTTCATGGGCGTTGCGAACGCGGAAGGCCATGCCGCACACCGAGGGACCATGCTCGGCGGCGAAATACGAGGCTACGCTCTTCGGTTCGTTGTTCAGTATCAGGTTGATACCGCCCTGACGATACAGGTGCACATCCTTTGAACGGTGGGTAGCCACCTTGGTGAAACCGAGGATCTGGAATACTGGCTCCAGCACGCCGGGGGTCGGCGAGGCGAGCTCAATGAATTCAAAGCCTTCCAGGCCCATCGGGTTTTCGAAGATATCTGCCATTTTGGTGTCCTCATCTGCAGCGAAAAACGGTTGATTACAGGCTTGCGATGTGGAGATGGCGTGGTGGTGAGCATGGGATCCCGCGCACGCTGCGGGCCAGGAAGTCACCAATGATCAGCTTGAACCCATGGTATGTCATATGGACCCATTCTCGGCGGGCTTGATTCCCCGGGAGGCGGAGAACCTTATTGTTGTATTCGTAACTCAATTCTACAGTGCGTAAATTTGTTTGTCGCGCTTTAGTTCGCAGGTTGTTCCGACAAACGGCTATCCTTTGCCTCACCATACCGTTGCATAGAAGGTCCCCACGCGCCATGCCCTTGACCGCCAAACGCCCTGCCCGCTGGAGCTGGCGCGCCCTGCTGCCCTGGGGGGTGGGTGTGGTGCCGCTCCTCTGTGGGCTGGCCGTGATGCGCTGGCAGACCGACCAGGAACTGCAGGCCGATAGCCTGGCCACGGCCAAGGAAGTAGCCAGCCATATTGAAGAGATCCTGGACAGCCTGGCCACAACCGCACATCGGTTGCTCCCCAAGGCCGGACAACCTTGCGACGAGGTGCAACTGGAACTGCGCATCGAGCTTACCCGCAATGCTTTCGTGCGTTCGACCAACCTGTTCGATCACAACCGGTTGTATTGCACCTCGCTATACGGTGATTTCGACGAACCAGTGAATGCCAGGGACTACACCAACGGGCAGCTATGGCTGATGAATGGCAACTCGGTCACCCCGGGGCATGCACTGCTGGTCTATCGGGCCAGCCAGCAGGAACACGGCGATCGGGGAGCGATTACCACAGTCGATGGCCGGCACCTGCTGACCGCGCTACACCTGATCGGCGCGGACAACCAGGTCAAGGTGCATGTTGGCAATCACTGGATTGGCAGTGATGGCCAGGTTCACAACGGCAAGCCGCCGGTCGCGGCCATCGCCGCTACCCAGTATGCGTCCACTCGCTATCCATTCGACGTGCACGCTGGATATGACGTGGGCAAGCGAGCCGCATTGATGCGCTCGCGCTACCCCGCTCTGCTGAGCCTGTTGCTGATACTGGGCGTGGCGGCAGGCGCGTCCTGTCGTTGGCAGATCCGCCGCGCCAGCTCATCGCGCAGCGAACTGGACCGGGCCTTGGACGCCGAAGAGTTCCTGCCCTACTTCCAGCCGGTGGTGCGCAAGGGTGATTACCGATGGGCCGGTGTCGAGGTCCTGATGCGCTGGCAACACCCACGCGAGGGCCTGGTGCGCCCCGACCTGTTCATACCCTACGCCGAGCACAGCGGCCAGATCGTCGCCATGACCCGCAGCTTGATGCTGCGCACGGCCCAGACCCTGGCTCCGCATGCGGCGTTGCTCGAGGACGGGTTTCACATCGGCATCAACATCACCGCCGACCACTGCCGTGACCTGGGCCTGCTCGATGACTGTCAGACCTTCCTCCAGCACTTCCCGCCTGGCCGCGTGGTGCTGACCCTGGAACTGACCGAGCGCAAGCTGATCGAGCCCACCCCGGTCACCCTCGACCTGTTCGAAAAACTGCACGCAATGGGGGTGATGATCGCCCTGGACGATTTCGGTACTGGTCAGTCAAGCCTCAACTACTTGCGCCAGTTCAATGTCGACTACCTGAAGATCGACCAGAGCTTCGTCGCCATGATCGGAGGTGACGCCCTGTCGCAGCACATTCTCGACACCATCATCGAGCTGTCCGCCAAGCTGGCCCTGGGCATCGTCGCCGAAGGTGTCGAAACCGAGGTGCAGCGCGACTATCTGGCGCGCCATGGCGTGGACTTCCAGCAAGGTTACCTGTTCGCCCGGCCCATGCCCGCCAGCGAGCTGCTGCTGGCCCTGGCCGCTCCTGTTGCCGCAACGCGGTCCCCCTGAGATCATGCGCGGCTGATCTACCCGCTCACTTACCCGTTTTCGAGGCATTCGTGTCAAAAGGCATTGTTTCGTCGGTCATGGCGTCCTGTCTGTTCGCCGTGATGTACTTCTATACCTCCTTCCTGAAGCCCCTGGATGGCGAGGAAATCTTCGGCTGGCGGACCCTACTGACTCTGCCCTGCCTGACGCTGTTCATGCTGGCATCCAGGGACTGGCAGCGGGTCGGTGAGCTGTTCGGGCGGGTGCGCCGCACACCATTGCTGTTGCTCGGCATGGTCGGCACATCGTGGTTGATGGGCGTGCAGTTGTGGCTGTTCCTCTGGGCCCCGCTGCACGGGCGCAGCCTGGAGGTATCGATGGGCTACTTCCTGCTGCCGCTGGCCATGGTGCTGACCGGGCGGGTGGTCTATGGCGAACGCCTGTCGCGCCTGCAGAAGGTCGCAGTGAGCTTTGCCGCGCTGGGAGTTGGCCACGAACTTTACCAGCACGGCAGCTTCGCCTGGGAAACCCTGCTGGTGATGATCGGCTACCCGATCTATTTCGTCCTGCGGCGGCGTTGCCGCACCGACCACCTGGGCGGCCTGTGGTGCGACATGTGCCTTCTACTTCCCTGGGCCTTGTATTTCGTCGTCCAGGGCCCGCTATCGACAACCGATCTGGCCGAACATCCAGGGCTGTACGGCCTGATCCCGTTGCTCGGGGCGATCAGCGCCTGCGCCCTGATCGCCTACGTACTGGCTAGCCGCCTGCTGCCGTTCAGCCTGTTCGGCCTGCTCAGCTACGTCGAGCCGGTGTTGCTGGTCGGCGTGGCCTTGTTACTGGGCGAGACCATCGGCCCCGACCAGTGGCTGACCTACCTGCCGATCTGGGCCGCCGTGCTGGTGCTGGTGCTCGAAGGCTTCAAGCACCTGCTGCGCCAGCGTCGCCGTTCGGTGTAAGGCGAACCTGCCGGACCCGGCGCTCCTCCACCGCCACCACGGTCATGGTCCAGCCATTCCAGGCCAGGTGATCACCCACCACCGGCAAGCGGTCCAGCAGGCTCATGACCAGGCCCGCCAGGGTCTGGTAATCCTCGGTGGCACGGGCGGCAAAACCGGTGCGCGCCTGGACCTGGGCCAGGTTCAAGGCGCCGCTGACAACAAAGCTGCCTGCCTCCTCGATCACCCCCGGTCCTTCCACCTCGCTCGCGTCCGGCAGCTCGCCGGCAATCGACTCGAGAATGTCGGTCATGGTCAACACCCCGGTGAAGTCACCGAACTCGTTGACCACGAAGGCAATGTGCGTCGACTGCCCGCGCATCTGCTCCAGGGCGTTGAGAATGCTGAAGCTTTCCAACAGGTTCAGTGGCGCGCGAGCCAAGGCTTGCAGGTCGGGCTGGCTACCGGACAGCAGTTCCTTGAGGAGCTCTTTCTTGTGCACGAAGCCCAGCGGTTCCTCGATATGGCCGTCACGGATCAGTGGCAGGCGCGAGTATGGCGAATTGACCAATGCCTGGGTAATCGCCTCGGCCGGCTGTGACAGGTCGATGGCATCGACCTTGGCGCGTGCCGTCATCACCGTGCGGATCGGCCGCTCGGCCAGGTTCAGCACACCGCTGATCATCACCCGCTCACGACGGTCGAACACCACCTGTTCTTCGCCACCCTCGACCAGGTCGGCGATTTCCTCGCCCACCTCGTCAGCCTCGACCCGGCGCCCGCCCATCAGGCGCAGCACGGCATGGGCGGTACGCTCACGCAGCGGCCGGTGCTGCTGCACGCTGCGCTTGCGGCGGGCACGG
Source organism: Pseudomonas soli (assembly GCF_900110655.1). GTDB lineage: Bacteria > Pseudomonadota > Gammaproteobacteria > Pseudomonadales > Pseudomonadaceae > Aquipseudomonas > Aquipseudomonas soli. The sequence continues at coordinate 40,118 of NZ_FOEQ01000011.1, read as the reverse complement.
GCCAGCTGATTGAACAGCTCGATCAGCAACGAGAAGCCGATGGCCGCGTACAGGTAGCCTTTGGGGATATGGAAGCCCAGGCCTTCGGCGGTGAGGCTGAAGCCGATCATCATCAGGAAGCCCAGGCACAGCATGATCACTGTCGGGTGGGCGTTGACGAAACGGGTCAACGGCTTGCTGGCAACGATCATGATGCCGATGGAGAAGATCACCGCGATCATCATCACCGACAGATGCTCGACCATGCCCACGGCCGTGATCACCGCATCCAGAGAGAACACCGCATCCAGCACGACGATCTGCGCCACGATCGGCCAGAACGCGGCATGGCGGGTCACGCCGCCGCTCTGGGCAACATGGCCCTCGAGGCGTTCGTGCAGCTCCATGGTGGCCTTGAACAACAGGAACACACCACCGAACAGCATGATCAGGTCGCGGCCGGAGAAGGTCTTGCCAAACACCTCGATCAGCGGCGCGGTAAGGGTCACCATCCACGAGATGCTGGCCAGCAGGCCAAGGCGCATGATCAGCGCCAGCGACAGGCCGATCACCCGCGCACGGTCGCGCTGGTGTGGCGGCAGCTTGTCGGCAAGGATGGCGATGAACACCAGGTTGTCGATACCCAGCACCAGCTCGAGGACGATAAGCGTCAACAGGCCCAGCCAGGCCGTGGGGTCGGCTAGCCATTCCATTAGCAGGTACTCACTGGGGATGCGTCACGAGGACGGGGGAAGGATGGCCGGGACGGCCAAGGACTGGGGGGCTCCGCGAAGGTGCTCATAGGGACCTTGATAACAATTAGGGACGACGATCCTACAATCGAAGCAGAATTTTCCGATAGCGCAAAACTATTACAAAAGCTGTAAGGGGTATGACTCAGGCTTCAGGCACCCGCGGCGAGGCTTCGGCCTGCGCAGTCTTGGCCTTGGCCGGTGGCGTCAGGCGCAGCACCCGGTCCCGGCCGCCCTCGGCGAGCAGGTATCCGCCCTTGCCATCCGGGACGATGGCCTGCGGCGCCTTCAAGTAGCTGAGAACCGTGCGGCGCGTACCGTCACCATCGATACGCAACAGCCGCGCACGATGGCTCGAATCCTCGCTGATCCACAGCCCGCGCTGGTCGCAGAGCAGGAAGGTCGGGTTGCGCAGACCTTCGATCACCACCGGGTCATTTCCGCCTTCGCTCAGCGCACGAATCTTGCCGGTGGCCTTTTCGGTATACAGCAGGCGCCCGTCGGCGCAACGGGTCAGGCCCTCGGTTTCGGTAAGCCCCGAACGCAACACATCAAGCTCGCCGCTCTGCCAGTCATAACGCATCAATCGGCCATCCCCCTTGCGGTCCTCAATGGCGTAGAGGTGCAGGCCATCGTTATACAACCCCTGCACATTGTTACCGTCGAACAGCTGACTGACCTGGCCATCGCGCGACATGCTGACCGGTGCCCCGCCGACCTCCTGGCTGAACGCCCAGCCACCGTCGACGGCGACCATGCCGTCCGGCTTGGACAAGCCTTCGAGCACTACCATCCGGTCCCCCTCGGCAGTAATGCGCAGGATGCTGCCCTTGCCGCCGTTGAGCTCGCGGCTGACCAGCAGGCTGCCGTCGGCCTGAGGCAGCAGCGAAGCGGCCCGGGTCACCGAGTTGTGCAGTACCTGCACGTTCCAGCCCTCGGCGGCCTGCACCGGGTAGAAGGTCTGCCAGGCGAAAAAGCCCAAGGCACAGGCCACCAGGCCCGTGGAGGACGCCAGGGCGAGGCGAACACCGCGTTTGCGTAGCACATGCATCATCAAGTCGGCTCCTGGAAAGTGCGGGCGATGCTAGCAAGGTGATGTGAAAAAAATGTCGACGCCACGATTTCCAGGCGATTCTCTACACATGTCATTCAAGAAATGGATACCGTGTATTTCAACATTTAATTTGTGGATGACAGCGCTCGCCCCCTATGCTGTCCCGGCATCCCCTGCACGCACCGGCCGGTGTGGTCCAAGGCATGGGGAGAGAACAACAAAGTCGAGACCGTTCATGTCGAAACCTTCCTACTTCGCCCCCCACGGTGGGCACCCGGCTCAGACCGAGCTGCTGACTGACCGTGCCATGTTCACTGAAGCCTATGCCGTGATCCCCAAGGGCGTGATGCGTGACATCGTCACCAGCCACTTGCCGTTCTGGGACAAGATGCGCATGTGGGTAATCGCCCGCCCACTGACCGGTTTCGCCGAGACCTTCTCTCAGTACATCGTCGAAGTCGCCCCCGAAGGCGGCAGCGAGCGTCCTGAACTGGACCCGAACGCCGAAGCGGTGCTGTTCGTGGTCGAAGGCGAGATCGACGTAACCGTCGAAGGCAAGCACCACACCCTCGTGCCGGGCGGCTATGCCTTCCTCGCACCCGGCGCCGACTGGAGCCTGCGCAACAACAGCAAGGCCAACGTCACCTTCCACTGGCTGCGCAAGCACTACCAGAAAGTCGAGGGCCTGCCGGTACCCGAGTCTTTCGTCACCCACCGCGACAATGCCACCGTCATCGAGATGCCGGGCACCGAAGGCGCGTGGAAGACCACCCGTTTCGTCGACATGGCCGACATGCGCCACGACATGCACGTGAACATCGTGACCTTCCAGCCCGGCGGCGTGATCCCGTTCGCCGAGACCCACGTCATGGAACACGGCCTGTACGTTCTGGAAGGCAAGGCGGTGTACCGCCTGAACCAGGACTGGGTCGAGGTCGAGGCCGGTGACTTCATGTGGCTGCGCGCCTTCTGCCCGCAAGCTTGCTACTCCGGCGGCCCGGGCCCGTTCAGCTACCTGCTGTACAAGGACGTCAACCGTCACGTGCACCTGACGCTCAACCCGCAGCGTTGATGACCTTGCAGGAGCGGCAGCCCGCCGCTCCTGCAGTCTTGAGCCATACTGAGCGGACCGCCCCTTCCCGGCCTCCCGCCATGACCTTCCATCGCCCTCTACTTGCCCTGCTGCTCCTGTTGCCGGGCGCGTTGCCGTGGGCAGACGACTGGCAACTCGCGCATCAGGAAAACGGCATCGATGTCTACCTGGCAAGCGTCAACGGTTCGGCCTACCAGCAATTTCGCGGCGTCGCCCGGATCAAGGCTAGCGTCCGTACCTTGAGCGACCTGCAGGAAAACCTGCGCGTGGCCTGCAAATGGCTGTACGCCTGCGCCGACATGCGTCTGCTGGAAGTGGACGGCGATACCACCTGGGTCTACCTGACCACCGCCCTGCCCTGGCCGGCCAAGCCCAGGGACATGGTGCTCAAGGTGCGTACCGAGCGCCTGGACGACGACTCCCTGGTGCGCCACCTGAGCGCCGAGCCCGGGCGGGTGCCGACCGAACCCGGGCTGATCCGTGTGCGCCGGCTCAGCGGCGAATGGATCATGCGCCCCTTGGGCGAGCGCGATACCGAGGTCACCTACCAGCTGCGTGCCGACCCGGCCGGTGATGTGCCGGGTTGGCTGGCCAACCGCTTCGTGGTGGATGCGCCGATGGTCACCCTGCGCACCCTGCGCGCCGTGGCCGAACGCCAGCCGTAAAGCTCACCGGCTGCGCAGCAGCAGCGACGCTGCGGCGCAGGCCAGCAGCGCCACACACGACAGGTAGAACGCATCCGAATAGGCCATCAGGTACGCCTGCTCGCGCACGCTCTGGTCTATCAACGCCAGGGTCTGCATGACCTGCGGCGACTGCGGGTCGACCATGCCACCCGGCAGGCGCTGTTGCAGCGCGCCGTCGAACAGCGTCAGCCCTTCGCCGACCCGCACCGAATGAAAACGCTCGCGCTGCGACACCAGTTGCGTCAGCAACGCCGTGCCCAGCGCGCCGCCGAGGTTGCGCAGCATCGAGATCAGCGCCGAGGCCGAGCCGGCCTGGGCCTTGTCCAGGCCCTTCACCGCGAGCACCGACAGCGCCACCATGATCAACGGCTGGCCGATGCCACGCACCACGGTCGAGGGGATGATCACATTACTGCCCGAGTCCACTGTCAGCGTCGATCCCAGCCAACAGCCCAGGGCCATGATGGCGAAGCCGCTGGCCACCAGCAGCTTGGCGTTGAGCCAGCGCATCAGGCGCGGCAGCAGCGGCGCCAGCAGTAGCTGGACCATGCCGTAGGCGATCAGGCTCTTGCCGATCTCGCTGGCGCTGTAGCCCTGCACCAGCGACAGGTAGTTGGGCACCAGGAACACCAGGCCGAAGGTGGCCGCGCCGAACACCGCCATGGCCAGGCTCGCCACGCCGAAGTTGTAGCTGCCCAACAAACGCAGGTTGATGAACGGCCGTCCCCCCCACAGCTGACGCTGAATGAACAGGCCCAGGGCGATGACAGCAACGATGCTGAAAGCGACGATGAAGCGCGATTCGAACCAATCCTTGCGCCCACCCTCCTCCAGCACCACCTGTAATGCCCCCAGCCCCAGCGCCATGGCTGCGATACCCAGCCAGTCGGCCTGGCGCAGGGCGCTACGGTCACCGGCCTGGCCCTTGATCGACCAGGCCACCGCCGCCAGCAGCGCCACCCCTGGAGGCAACTGCAGCAGGAAGATCCAGCGCCAGGAATACATGTCGGTGAGCCAGCCTCCGATCGACGGGCCGGCGGCCTGGGCCACGCTGTTGGACAGGCTGAACAGCGCCATCCCCAAGGCCAAGCGGCTGGCCGGCAGCTCGGTAATGATCAGTTGCATCGACAACGGGATCAGCACCGCGCCCGAGGCGCCCTGGATCACCCGCAAGGCGATCATCGCCTCCAGGCTGCCGGCCATGGCGCAGCTCACCGAGCTGACCAGGAACACCGCTGAGCCCACCAGCATCACCCGGCGCAGCGAGAACACCTGCACCAGCCAGGCGGTCAGCGGGATCATGCTGATCTCGGCCACCAGGTAGGCGGTGGAGATCCAGGACCCTTCCTCGAAGCTGGCTCCCAGCGCACCCTCGATCTCGGGCAAGGCAGCGCTGGTGACATGCACGTTCATGCCAGCCATGAAGCAGCCGAACAAGCCGCCGATCACCGCCACCCAGGCCCGCAGGGAGACTTTGTCCTCAGCGCTCATGGCGGGCCTGCCGGGTGTCGACGGTAGCGATCACCGACATGCCGGGCAGCAACCGTGGGCTGTCATCGCCCTCTGGGTCGAGTTGGATACGCACCGGGAAGCGCTGGACGATCTTGGTGAAGTTGCCGGTGGCGTTGTCCGGCGGCAGCAAGGCGAACACGGCGCCGGAGCCTGGCGAGACGCTGTCCACGGTGCCGCGCCAGTGTTGGCCGAAGGTATCGACCTCCAGCGTCACCGCCTGGCCGGGACGCATGTGCGCCAGCTGGGTTTCCTTGAAGTTGGCGACCACGTACGCCTGCGCTACCGGCACCACGGCCAGCAACGGCAGGCCGGGGGTGACGTACTGCTGCTGGCGCACCTTGCGCTGGCCTACCACACCATCGAAGGGCGCGCGAATCTCGGTGTCGGCCAGGGCGCTGCGGGCCAGGTCGGCCTCGGCGGCAGCCTGGTCGAGGTCGGCCTGGCGCTGCAGCAACTCGGCCTCCAGCTGCTTGCCCTGCTGCTCCAGCATCGCCTTGCGTGCGTGCTGGCGGGCCAGTTCGGCATCGGCGGCGCGCTGCAGCGCCTGAGACTGGATGCGGGTGGCGCGGGCCTGCTCCATCCGCTGCACACTGACCGCTTGCCATTGCGCCAGGTGCTGGTAACGCTGCCAGTCGGCCTCGGCCCGCTGCGCCTCGCCTCGGCTACCACCGCGTTCGGCATCGGCGCGGGCGATGGCGTGGGTCTGCTCTTCTTGCTCGGCGACGAAAGCGCGCAGGCGCATACGCTGCACCTGCAACGCCGCCTCACTCACCGCCAGGTGCGCCTCGGCCTTGCGCAGGCGGTCGCGAAAATCGCGCGCGTCCAGGCGTACCAGCAGGTCGCCGGCCTTGACCGTGGCGTTGTCCGCCACTGCCACCTCGGCCACGTAGCCACTGACCCGGGCACTGATCGGCGCCCAGTCAGCGCGCACGTAGGCATCGTCGGTCTGCTCCAGGAAACGCCCGTCGAGCCACCAGTAGGCGCCATAGGCCGCCACCAGCAAACCCAGGCCCCCGGCCAGGCCGAAGCGCAGCAGGCGCTGGCGGCGCCGGGCGCGAATTTGCTCGAGGGTGTGCTGGGGATCTGGGCTGACCGCCTGGTTCATGCTGGGCTCCATCCGGTGGGGGGAGCGCCAGATTACGGAATCTGAGATTGTCGCTCGCTCGCGAACAGGCCTTCAATCGTCGCAAAATGGACAGCAGATCAGTCTTGCGAGCGGACCACTTTCAATGCTGCAGGAAAGCCACCACCTGCTCTGTGGCCGTTATCGGATCTTCCTGCATGAAGCAGTGCCCACCCGCTACCTGCTGCGCGCTCACCTGGCCATTGAGCGCCACCAGGCGCTGCACCGAGTGCGGCACGAACGGATAGGTCTGCTCACCGTACAGGATCCGCGTCGGCGTCTGGATACGACTCAGTTGCTGCCACATGCGCTCAGGGAACGAGCTGAAGATCTCCACCTCGCGGCTGGGCCGGCACTTGAGCACCACTCCCTCCCCGCAATCGCCGATGGCATGCTCCACATAGGCCTGCAAGGCCGCATCGGTCCAGCCCTTGAAGATACCGCGCCCCTGCAGCGAGGCCTGGGCCGCCTCACGGTCGGGCCAATGACTGCGGCGGGTGGCCGCCTTGCGCGCCAGGGCATGACGCCGGTGCAGGCCGACCATGGCGGCGGCGCCCATCACCCCGATCATGCGCCGGCTGAACAGGACCGGATCGAGCAACACCGCACGCTGGAAGAGCTGCGGCTCGGCGGCCAGGATCAAGCCGGTGAGCACGCCGCCGAAACTGTGGCCCAAGGCAAAGCGCGGCACGTCGCCGTATTCGCCACGCCCGGCCTCGAAGGCCTCCACCGCCAGTGCCGCGGTGCGGTTCCAGCCAAGGAACACGCCACCATGGTCGCTGTCGCCATGGCCCTGGACATCGCTCAGCCACAGGTCGAAATGTTCACCCAGGCGCATCAGCATGGGCTGGTAGGCCAGACTGCAGAAGCCGTTGCCATGCAGAAAATGCAGCAGCGGCCTGCCGCTGGCGGGGGTTCGCCATCCGCGCAGGGTGAAGCCTTCGGCGCATTCATGGGACCAGGGAATCAACTCCATCGACTGCACTCATGGCTCTAGGAAAACGCCGATTCTACAAACAGCAGCGGATACAGTGAAATCACCAGCAGCACGGCCATCAGGACATTGAACAGCACCACCGCGCGCGGATTGCGCAGCAGGTTGCGCAAGGCACTGCCGAACATCACCCAGATGCCGACGCTGGGCAGGTTCACCAGGGCGAACACCATGGCGATGACGATCACGTTGAATACGTAGCCCTGGGCCGGGGTGTAGGTGGTGATCGCCCCGATCGCCATCACCCAGGCCTTCGGGTTGACCCACTGGAACGCCGCGGCACCCCAGAACCCGAGCGGTTTGCGGCTGCCATCGGTGTCGCCGGACATCGGCCCGGAGGTGGCGATCTTCCAGGCCAGGTACAACAGGTAGGCCGCGCCCGCGTAGCGCAGGATGCTGTACAACGGTGGCCAGGCCTTGAACACCTCGCCAAGCCCGAGACCAACCGCCAGCACCATCACCATGAAGCCGACGCTGATGCCCAGCGCGTGGGGAATCGTCCGACGCACGCCGAAGTTGACTCCCGAGGCCAGCAGCATGGTGTTGTTCGGACCGGGGGTGATGGAAGAGACAAAGGCGAACAGGACGAACGCGCTGAGCAGATCGAGCGAGGCAAGCATGGCGGCGGTTTCCGGCTTTTCTGATTATCGAAATGCCACGGTAGCGGAGGCTTGTAGGAAATGACCGGTACAGTTAAGCGAAATTGAATGAATACACATTTCTGTTTCACTCAATTGCGTGCCTCCACGCCATCGTCACAGCAAAGCGCGGCAAATCTTCCGCCAGACACCTGGCGGCCTCCCCTCGTCATACCTGACACTACTGAAGCCTGCGCAACCTATCCCGCACAAGGAAGCCCCATCATGCCCGTGACCATCCGCCCCGCAGTCCTTGCCGACGCTGCCCAGATCCTGGCCTTCATCACCGAGCTGGCCGACTACGAACGCGCCCGTCACGAAGTGGTGGCGACCCTCGCCGACATCAAGCACAGCCTGTTCGACGCAGGCAGCACGGTGCGTAGCCTGATTTGCGAGCGCGACGGCCAGGCCATCGGGTTCGCCGTTTATTTCTACAGCTACTCCACCTGGCTGGGGCGCAACGGTATCTACCTCGAGGATCTCTACGTCACCCCGCAGCAACGCGGTGACGGCGCGGGGCGCAAGCTGCTGCGGCATATCGCCCGCGAAGCTGTCGAAAACGGCTGTGGGCGAATGGAGTGGAGCGTGCTGGACTGGAACGAGCCGGCCATCGGTTTCTACCAGTCTCTGGGCGCCGAGCCGCAGGACGAGTGGATCCGCTATCGTCTCGACGGCGAACGCTTGCGTCAGTTCGCCGAAGGCTGAGGCGCCTCGCCCGGAAACGCCGTCTGGGCCAGTACCGGCACCTCGACGCGGCTGCGCTGGCCGCCGCGCTCGATCACCAGGCCGCGCCTCTCGATAGCCACCAGGCGCACCCCGCGAGCCAGCTCCTCGCCACTGCGCACGGCGCGTGCCGGGCCGCCGTCAAGGCTGACGATGGCCACGGCGCCTTGGCTGCCGGCCATCACCCCGCTGACCTGGATCTGCACCTGCAGGGGAATATCGGCAAACCATCGCCCGGCCGCTGTTTCGGCCACTACCGGGGCGTCGGCAGCCCGGGCCGTGGCCTGTCCCGCCGCTGGCGGCCACAACAGTTGCCCCCAGGTCGCCAGCCCGGCCATGGCGACCAGCAACCCCAGCGCCTGCAACAACAGCCCGAGTGACAAGTTGGGACGAACGATACGCATGGTCACGCGCTCCTTGTGTGCCTGCGCCCAAGCATACCGGGTGATTCTCACGGTTTTGTTTCACACGCCGATCATCTTGCTCGGGCAAGCTGCCTTGCCAGGACAAGGAGCGCGCCGTGAACGGACAACGTGGTTTCACCTTGATAGAACTGATGGTGGTGTTGGTGATCGTCGGTATCGCCAGTGCCGCCATCAGCCTGAACATCCGCCCCGATCCGGGCAAGCAGTTGCGCGCAGACGGCGAGCGCCTGGCGCGCTTGCTGGAGTTGGCGCAAAGCGAAGCCCAGGCCGACGGTCAGCCGCTGCGCTGGCAGAGCGACCGCGACGGCTACCGCTTCGTACGCGCCGATGGCCAGGTGCTGGCGGAGGGACCACTCAAGCCGCGCCGCTGGCAGGCCGAGACAGTGAAGGTGCAGGCCGAGCCCCGTGGCGCGGTATGGCTCGATGGCGAGTGGATCGGCGCCCCCCTGACACTGCGCCTGCACAGCGGCACGCTGCGCCTGGAACTGGCGCGCAACGCCGCCGGGCAGGTGCGGGTGAGCCAACCATGACCCGCCAACGCGGTTTTACCTTGATCGAAGTGATGATCGCCATCCTGCTGATGGCGGTGGTCAGCCTGATCGCCTGGCGTGGCCTGGACAGCGTCAGCCGCGCCGACCAGCATCTACGCCAGGCCAGCGATGAGCATCAGGCGGTGATGCGTGTGCTGCAGCAGCTGGAGCGCGACCTGGCCTTGCGTGCCACGGTGGAACTGGCCGAGCCGGTGTTGCCCGGCCACGAGCCGCCGGGCAAGCCCTTGCTGCCCGCCATGCGTGCCCGCGCCGAGCGCCTGGAGCTGGTGCGCGCCGGTGCCGTGGCTGGCAGCGGCCTGCAGCGGGTGCGTTGGTATGTGCGCGGCAGCACCTTGTACCGCGCCGCCGCGCCACTGCGCGAAGGCTTCCCATTGCCCGCGCCGCAAGCCGCGGTGGCGGTGCTGGACAACGTCAGCGCATTCAGCCTGCGCACCTGGCAGGCCAAGGGCGGCTGGCGCTCCCCGGCCAGCGAGGCCGACGACAACCCCGTCGGGCTCGAGGTGCGCCTGAACCGGCGCGGTCCCCAGGGCGAGGAACACTACCGCCAGGTGCTGGGGCCATTCAACTGACCAGCACCACCCCGCCGGGCAGTTCCAGGCAGCGCGCGCCATAGGCGACGCGGATCAGTTCGGCGGCCTGGCGCAACTGATCGAAACTGAACCGCGCCTGCACCCGGCGGCGCCCCAGTGACGGGTTGAGCAGTACCAGGCGCCCGGGGCGGTAGCGGTTGATCTCGTCGATTACCTGGGTCAATGGTGCATCACGGAACACCAGCATGCGCTCGCGCCAGGCCGTCACCTGGCCAATGTCGAAGGCCTCGGGCACGCCGACGCCTTGCGCGCCATAACGTAACTGGCGGCCGGCCGGCAGCGCCTCGAGCCGGCCCTGGGCAAAGATGCGCAGCTCGCCACTCAGGCAGGTGACGCAGACGCCATCGTCGTCCTCGCGCACATTGAATCGAGCCTGTTCGGTACTGATCACCCCCTCCTGCGCCCGCACCTGCATGGGCTGGTGGGCCTGCACTTCGATCTCGCCCGCCAGCAGGGCGATACCCTGTGCCTCGCGGCTGACGCGCGTGCGCACGTTCAGTTCCAGCTTGATCCCTGGCGCCAGCTCCACCCGTTGCTGCTCATCCACCTGGGTGGCGAACGCCGCAGGCGGCGCCATGGCCTCGTCCAGCCAGCCGCCACGCCAGGCAACCACCGCCAGCGACGCGGCCAGCGCCCCGCCCAGCAGTGCCCGACGCCCGAGCTGCGGCGCCGATGGCGCCTGGCTGACCTGTTGCGCCGCAGGCCCGAGCAAACACCAGAGCTGACGCGCCTGGGCGAACGCCTCGGCGTGCGCGGGGCTGCGCGCGCACCACTGGTGCAGGGCCCGGGCATCGGCCTGGGTGGCCTGGCCGGAGGTCAGCCGCAACAGCCAGCCCTGGGCCTGGCGCTGCAAGTCGGGATCGGGCGGAATCTGGGGCATGGTGCTCACATGAAGAGGTCGACTATCGTTCAAGACGGTTTTCCCGCGCCAGGACCGAAGCGCTGAAACACTTTTCTGTCCAGACGCATCGCGCAATGCCCCAGTGCCGCCTTGAGTTCCTTTTCCACGGTGCGTGTGGAGATGCCGAAACGCTGGGAGATTTCCTGGTGCGAGGCCTCCTCCAGCCGCGCGGCGATGAAGATCCGCCGGCGCCGGGCTGGCAACTCGTAGAGCGCGCCCAGCAGGTTCTGGATCTCGCGCTGGCCACCGACGATGCGAGCCGGGTCCTGGTCCTCGGCCACCTGCAGCAGCGTTTCGATCTCGGCGCCAGTGAGCAGCCGGGCATCGGCCTCGCGGCGGTCGGCGGCGACGTTCAAGGCCATGCGGTACAGGTAGGCACCGGGTTTGTGCAGGTCGTGCGCGGCGTCCATGCGATCCACCCGCAGGTAGGTTTCCTGCAGCACGTCGTTGGCCAGGTCATCCGAGCCAAGCCGGCGCCTCAGGCGGACCCTGAAGGTGTCGTAGGAGGTCAGAAACAGCTTGACCAGCGCACTGTCCCGAGGTTTTTTCATGCCGCCACAGCTCCTTGCTAAAGAGGGCAATCCATAGGTTCCGGGCGCAGCAACAGGGTCAGCGGCTGTGCCAGTGAAGTCGGCGGCGCCTGCTCCAGGCGTACCGCCTGCAAGCGCTCGACCAGCGCGGCATCGCGGGCGAAGTCGCCGGTGGAGGCCAACAGCCGGCTCTGCACCAGTTGCCCGCTGGCATCGATCCAGACCTGCATGGCCGCCCGGTAGCTGCCCGGGCGGGTCGACGGCCAAGCGCACAGGGCGCGCTCCACCGCGTGTTGCAATGCCACCGCATAACTGCCCGACGCCGGGCCTTCACTGCGTCCACGCCCGGGCGTTGTGCGCAGGCGCAACGGTTGCAGGGTGAATCCACCGCTGCCGTGACGCGCCTGCAGGCCGGTTCCTTGCAACAAGCGCTGCAAACCCTCGCGCGCCGTGTAGCGGCCGCGCAGCAGGCTGGAGCGCTGGCCGGCGAGCAACGCCTGGTCGACCAGCACCGCCAGGCCACTCTGCCGGCCGAAGGTGTCCAGCGCCCGGTCCAGCGCCTGCGCCGGTATGTCGAAGGTCAGTAACGGCTGGCCACGCGCCCCTGGCGCCGCCACCAGCCAAGCCAGTATCAGCGCGCCGACTACAAGCAATGCACGCACGGGAGATCAGGCCTCCTTGCTGGCCGCCGTCGCCGGGGAAACGTCATCCTGAGGCCTGTGTATGACGCTGTGGTGACAGGCCGCGGCAATCAAAGCTTCACCCCGTCCCATGCCGGCAGCGGATAGACTGGCGCAAGGAATAACTGCACGGAGAAGCATCATGGCCCGACTGTCGCTGATCACTTTGCCCCTGCTGCTGGCCTGCGCCCTGCCGGCGCTGGCCGAACCGCCCAAGGGCTGCATCGACGTGCAGGTCGGGCAGGCGCGGGCACTGGCCTACGACTGTCTGACCCGACAGTTGCAAGGGGCCGATCCGCGCGCCGCCAAGGGCCTGCGCGATCAGCTCGACCCGGTCAAGCAGATGCAGCGCAGGGCACCAAACCAGATGGGCTTGGCGACACCGGCGGCGACCTCGACGCGCATGGGCAGCAGCTTTGGCAGTTCGGTGGTGCCACAGCGGCCTTGAAGTGCCTGACAGGCGTTTCGAATCACCTGCCCCGGGTTACTCTTCACGACGCAGCAGATAGGTATCCATGATCCACCCCTTGCGCCGCCGCGCCTCATCGCGCAACTCGAGGATGCGCGCCTTCACCGCCTGCAACGGCCCGCTCACCAGCAGCTCGTCCGGCGTGCCCAGGTAGGCGCCCCAGTAGATCACCAGTTGCGGATCATCCAGGGCGGCGAACGCGCACTGGCCGTCGAGCATCACCAGCACATTGTCGATCCGCGACTGTTCGCCCAGGCGTCGGCCCGGCAGCACGGTCAGAGGCTCGCCGATACGGTTGAGCGGGATCTGGTGACGGGCGGCCAGCACCTGGATGCTGCTGATGCCGGGAATCACCTGCAAGGCCAGCGCCAGGCCGCGTTCGCGGACCAGGTCGAGAATTCGCAGGGTGCTGTCATACAGCGCCGGCTCGCCCCATAGCAGGAACGCGCCGATATCATCGCTGCCCAGCTCATCCTCGATCAGCCGGGCGTACAACGCGGCGCGCTGGGCATGCCAGTCCTGCACGGCGCCAACATAGTCCGGCGCCTGGCCGTCTCGGCGCGGGTCCTCGACTTGCACCAGACGATAACCGCCCTCGGGCAGGTAGCGCTCCAGGATGGCCCGGCGCAGGTGCACCAGTTCGTCCTTGTCGCTGCCCTTGTCGAGGACGAAAAACACCGTGGCGCGCCGCAGCGCCTCCACCGCCTCGTAGGTGACCTGGCGAGGATCACCCGGTCCGATGCCGATCAGTAGAAGCTGTTTCATCGCCTGCCCTGCCTGGTTGCCGGTGGTCATTGTCGACCGACCACCGGCCGTTTGGCAAAGCGGGTCAGAAGATCGAGAAGTTGTAGCTGACAATGACCCGGGTTTCGTCCATGTCACGCGCCCACTTCTCGTAGTTGCTGCGGTAGGTGGAGTTGCGCAGGCGCACGCTGACGTCCTTGAAGGTGCCGCTCTGCACCTGGTACTTCAGCTCGCTGTCGCGTTCCCATTCCTTGCCTTCGGCGTTGCTGCCAGGGACCTTCACATTGGCGCCATTGATGTAGCGGGTGAAGAAGGTCAGGCCGGGCACGCCCAGGGCCTTGAAATCGTAGTCGTAGCGCACCTGCCAGGAGCGCTCCTGGGCGGCGGCGAAGTCGTTGACCTGGGCATAGTTGACCAGGTAGGGGTTTGTGCCGTCTAAGTACGGCATGGCGCTGTCGCCGTACATGCGCTGCCAGCCGGCGCTTAGCTTGTGCCCACCCAGGCTGTAGCCAAGCATGCCGCTGAAGGCGCGGTGGTCGATGCGCCCGGCACGGGCATTACCGATGTCGTCGCTCTTGATCACCCGCAGGTCCGCCGACAGCGTTCCGACTTCCAGTGGCTGGCTGGCGACCAGCCCGAGGAAGTGCTGGCGGTAGATGTTTTCAAGCTTGGACACCTGGTACTGCGCGCTGACACGGTCGTTGAAGCGGTAGTCGACGCCGGCCAGGTCGAAGTGGTCGGCCTCGATATCGCAGGCATAGCGCTTGTTCTTGCAGTGCACGCGGATGTCCTGGCGGTCGGTGGAGTCCCGTGCGGTGTACTGGTTCAAACGCGCCAGGGTGAACTTCAGGTCGCGAACTTCCTCGGAGGTCAGCCAGGCACCATGGAACATGGTCGGCAGCAGGCGTCCGTCGTTGTACTTCAACAGGGGCACATCTGGCATCATCGAGCCGTACTTGAGCACGGTATTGGAGACCTTCACCTTGCCGGCGACGCCCATCTTGGCGTACTGGTCGGCGGAGTGGCGTGGATCATGCCCGGACGACGGCAATAGCCCGCTATTGCTGTCGGCGGGACTGGAGTCGAGCTTGAAACCGAGCATGCCCAGCGCATCCACGCCGAATCCGACCGGGCCTTGGGTATAGCCGGACTGGACATTGAGAATAAAACCCTGCGCCCACTCTTCGCGCTTCGACGCGCCTTGCTTGGAAGTGGTGTGGCCGTCACGGAAATCTCGGTTGAAATAGACATTGCGTGCTTCGACCTTGGCACTGCTGTCTTCAAGAAAACCGGCGGCCTGGGCGTTGACACCGGCACACAGGAAGAACAAGCCGGCAACTCGGCGCCCGGGGGCGAGGGGGAAAGGGGCAAACATGCGAGGGAACATCCAGAAGAAAGACGAAAAACCATCCGGGCAGTCATCTGCACCGGCACTACGCGAAAGCCGAATACATCTCGACCATCATCGGTAATTTTCCACCAAAGGCTCTAGTCCAGGCCATGGGACGATGGTCTAAGGCCTTGTGCCGGGCCCCGTCGAACACCGCGCGAGAAACCTGCAAAGTTCCCGGCTAATGCATTAAAAGTTTGCTGTTTACCCTCGTGCAGTCGACTACTACACTCACAATCAACGAACAGCTATACCCATCCACGTGGCCGGCGTTTAGTCCAGGTTTATGTTCGTCACGCCAAGCCACGGCACTTACAGGAGTGATGACAGTGTCCAGACTTGCAGAGTTTCGTGCTGCCGAAAAAGCGCTCAAGGAACAAATGGCACAACTGGAAGCGCTAAAAAAGGATGCCGGCCTTAAACGCGAAATCGAATTCGAGCAGAAACTAGTCGGCCTGATGAAGAGCTATGACAAGAGCCTGCGCGATATCATCGCCATTCTCGATCCGAAAGCCGTGACCCGTGCACCGACCGCCGTCAAGCAGCAACGCCGCCCACGGGTCGTGAAGGTGTACGAGAACCCCCACACTGGCGAGTTGATCGAGACCAAAGGCGGCAACCACCGCGGGCTGAAGGCTTGGAAGGAACAGTACGGGGCACAGACGGTGGAAAGTTGGGTGCGCTGATGAAACCTCTACACCCGCTTCACACTTTTTTCACACCCGCAGGCCCAGTATCGAACCAGCTAAAGGACTAGCGACCCCATCACGCGCCCGCACATGCGGGCCTCTAATTCTGGCGCCCCGCACTCGTGCGGGGCGCTTTCATTTGCGCTGCCGGTTGACTTCCGTATCATGGCAAACCTGTTCAAGGCCCTGATTCCGGAGTTCCCATGAGCCTGCACGATCTGCAAACCCTGCCCGGCGTTACCGCCCAACCCGATACCGCCACCGCCCAATTCGTGTTCAACCACACCATGTTGCGGGTGAAGGACATCGAGAAGTCCCTGGATTTCTACACGCGCGTGCTGGGCTTTCGCCTGGTAGACAAGCGCGACTTCCCGGAAGCGGCTTTCAGCCTGTATTTCCTGGCCCTGGTCGACCCGGCGCAGATTCCTGCCGATGACGCCGAGCGTCATCAGTGGATGAAATCGATCCCCGGCGTACTCGAGCTGACTCACAACCACGGCACCGAGAACGACCCCGAGTTCGCCTACCACAATGGCAACACCGACCCACGCGGTTTCGGCCACATCTGCATTTCGGTACCGGACGTACGTGTTGCCTGCGCCCGCTTCGAGGCGCTGGACGTCCCGTTCCAGAAGCGCCTGCAGGATGGCCGCATGAACCACCTGGCCTTCGTCAAGGACCCGGACGGCTACTGGGTCGAAGTCATCCAGCCGACCGAACTCAAGGGCTGATACCCACAGG
Organism: Pseudomonas soli; assembly: GCF_900110655.1. Classification (GTDB taxonomy): domain Bacteria; phylum Pseudomonadota; class Gammaproteobacteria; order Pseudomonadales; family Pseudomonadaceae; genus Aquipseudomonas; species Aquipseudomonas soli. The sequence continues at coordinate 23,854 of NZ_FOEQ01000011.1, read as the reverse complement.
TGCGCTCGTCGGGCCGGGAACTCCCGGCCCCTCGCTGTGGTATATGGAAGTAACTCCTGTTCCAAGCCACAGCGAGGTAAGGACGATGCAAACCCTTCACTGTGAATACCGCGACCACACCATCACCGCCAGCGTGATGCCCCACCCCGACTCGCCCCTGCCCTATGCTGCAGGCTGCGTGATCACCGACCCTGCCGGCCACAGCAGCAGGCGACTATCGATGCCGATGAAGTTCTTTGCCGACCTGGAGAATGCCCAGCACGTGTCCCTGGCCCATGGCCGGGCGCTGGTTGACCAGCAGCTGGATGACAAGGATCAGCGGGTGTTCTGATAACCCTACGCCAGCAGCCAGCACCCACAGAGATTGCGCTTCGCTCACAGGCGAAGCGAACAGTGTGGGAGCCGGCTTGCCGGCGATACGGCACCCTTCTATACCCAATCAACCTTCACGGGCATACGCCACGGCAGCCGCCACCTGTTCGGCTGTCGGCCGAACCCCGGTGTACAACACGAACTGCTCCAGCGCCTGTAGCGCGATGACGTCGAGACCGGTGATCACCGGTTTGCCCAGCGCCTCGGCGGCGCGGATCAGCGGTGTGCGTGCCGGCAGGGCAACCACATCGAATACCCGCTCGGCCGCCGCGATGGCGGTTTCGCTGAAGGCCAGCTGGTCGGCCTCAGGGCCCCCGGCCATGCCGATCGGCGTGACATTGATCAGCATCGGCGGGCAACGGTCCTGCAGTTCAGGCAGCCAGCGATAGCCGCAGACATCCGCCAATTGCCGCCCGGCCTGCTCGTTACGGGCGACAATGATGCCGTCGCCAAAGCCCGCGTCGCGCAGCGCGCTGGCCACCGCCTTGGCCATGCCACCGCTGCCGCGCAGGGCGAAGCCGGTCGCCGGGTCGATCCGCCGCTCGGCCAGCAGTTGCCGTACCGCCAGGAAGTCGGTGTTGTAGGCCTTCAGATGGCCTGCGCTATTGACCAGGGTGTTCACCGAGTCGATGGCCGCCGCCGAGGGGTCGACCTCGTCCACCAGGGCCAGGCAGGCTTCCTTGTAGGGCATCGATACGCCACAACCGCGAATACCCAGGGCGCGGATGCCGGCCACGGCGGCCGGCAGATCCTGGGTGGTCATGGCCTTGTAGTAATAGTCCAGGCCCAACTGCTGATACAGATGGTTGTGAAAGCGCACGCCGAACGTACCGGGGCGCCCGGCCAGGGAAATGCACAACACGGTGTCCCTGCTCGGTGAATGGCTCATCGCGGTTCCTCTGTCATGGCTGAATCGATTGCGCCAGCGTACCAGACCCTGCCGCCGGTCGCCCCTTACACAACCTTTACCCTTTGCCAGGGCGCAGTTGACCGAGGCTGCGGTCATAGTAGACAGACCCCGAACGTGGGGTTGTCTTGCGAGGTGTCACCATGAAGCGTTTCATTCCCGGAATCGCCCTGCTGGTCGGCGCGCTGGCCATCAGCGGGCAAGCCTCGGCCCATGGTGGCGGCTGGTACGGCCCGGGGCCGGTAATCGGCGCGGCCGTGGTGGGCGCGGTGGTCGGGGCGGCCGTATCGGGCGGCCACGACCGCACCGTCTACGTCGAACGCCAGCCGGCCTACTATCCACCGCCACCGGTCTATGTACAGGCGCCGCCACCGCCGGTGTATTACCAGCCCTACGTGGTCGAGCGCTATGTGCCCGCCCCGCCGCCGGTGTACTACGGCCCGCCGCGCTGGTAAGCGGCATAGTTGATAAAAGCAATGACCACTATCGAGGACATTGATTTCAAACCCCGAAGGCGCCTGGGTAAGGTAGGGCCATGTTCGAGAGGAGATCCACCATGGCCCCGATCCAGATCATGTCCGTTGTCGGCAGCGCAGTCCCCAGCAGCCTGCGCCAACAGGGCCTTTTGGCCTGTTGGTACCTGCTGCGCGACGGTGAAGCCATCAGTGGCCCGTTGACCAGTCGCCGCTGCGCCGAGACCCTGGCCGGCCGCTTGCTAGACCAGACCTTGGTCGCCTGACCCCGAATTTGTTGTGTGTTGCTCCCTAAGCCCTTGTAGCCCGCCACCCGGCGGGCTTTTTTTGCTCGCCAACCAGCCGCCTACAAATGCCCCGCCCACATGGCAAGTGGCAGTGGCGGTTGCTGGTCGAGGATACGGCGCCAGATCAAGCCCAACCGCTCGCCATCGAACAGGGAGGCGGCACCGCCACCAACCCAGCCCCTGGGCTGGATCACCGCCCATCGCCCAGCGGCGTCACGCCGGGCCATCTCGAAACGGAAACTGTAGTTGCCCGGCATGCCCATGCGCAGGTCGGTGACCACCAGCGAGTCACCGATGATGTCGTAGCGCAGCCAGTCGTCGGTGAACCAGCGCAGACGCTCGTACAGCGGTGCGCCCGCAAGCACCTTGGCTACCTGCAGATTGCGCGACTGCTTCAGCATCTCCGGAGGTTCGCGATCGAACCCGCTGCTCACGCCCTCGTAGTAATCGCCGTCTTGGGTTTTCGCCAGCACCCGCCAGATCAGGCTGTTGAAGGCGATGGGCACCGCCCGGACCTCACTGGCCTCGATCCCCTGCGCCTGCAAGGCCAGCTGGAAACGTTGCTCGGCGGCCATGCGCCCGGCCAGGCCAAAACCCAGGTACAGCGTGCTGAATCCCAGTGCCAGGCACAACATCGCGGTCGCCCTGCCCTTCAGGCCCCTGATCGCCGCATAGCCCACCGCCAGCAGCAACGGCACGGTATACACCGGGTCGATGATGAACACCGCCGCCCAGCTCTCCGGCGTCAGGTGCAGGGGCCAGAACAACTGGGTGCCGTAGACGGTAAAGGCGTCGAGCACCGGGTGGGTGACCAGCGCCAGCCAGAAGGCCAGGAACAGCCTGCCAGGGGTATAGCCTCGGCCTGGCCAACGCCAGGCGACCAGCCAGGCCAGCAACAGGGCCAGGCCGGTCAGGACGAAGATCGAATGGGAAAAGCCACGGTGGAAGGTCATCTGCGACACCGGATCGGCATAGCGGATCACCACATCCAGGTCGGGCAGTGTCCCCAGGGCGGCGCCGTAGATCAGCGAACGACGGCCCTGGATACGGCCCAGGACGGTGCCTTGCAGGGCCGCGCCGAGCACGGCTTGGGTGATTGAGTCCACGGCAAACGTCTCGTGCAGGGTCTATCAGATGGCGTGACGCAACATCGCCAGTACCTGCGCATGCAAGGCCGGATCGCCACACGCCACCACGCAGCCCCCGTCCTGGGCCGAGCCGCCATCCCAGGAGGTGATGACCCCGCCCGCGCCTTCGATGATCGGCATCAACGCCTGCACGTCGTAGGGCTGCAGGCTGGCCTCGACGATCACATCGACGAATCCGCACGCCAGCATGCAGTAGGCATAGCAATCACCGCCATAGCGCATCAGCCGGGCCTTGCCGGCGACCGCCTCGAACGCCGCCTTGCGCGCCGGGGTGTCGAACATGTCAGGGGTGGTGCACATCAGCGTGGCCGCCGCCAGGTCGGCGCAGGCGCGGGTCTTCAGCGGCGTGTCATTGCGCCAGGCGCCGTGCGGGGTGCCGATGAAGCGTTCGCCGGTGAACGGCTGGTTCATTACCCCGAGCACCGGGCGGGTGCCGTCGTTGAGGGCGATCAGCGTGCCCCAAAGCGGCAGGCCGGTAATGAAGGCGCGGGTGCCATCGATCGGGTCGAGCACCCAGGTCAAAGGGCTGCTGCCCAATGCCGCGCCCTGCTCTTCACCCAGTATGCCGTGGGTGGGATAGCGGGCCTGGATCAGCGCGCGCATCGCCTCTTCGGCGGCCTTGTCGGCGATGGTCACCGGGTCGTACAGGCGCCCCCCCTTGTCCTCGACATCCAGGCTGGCGCGAAAGTACGGCTGGATCGCCGCCGCGGCGGCATCGGCCAGTTGCTCGGAGAAAGAGCGGAATTCGCCGATCTGTTCAGCGCTCAGGGACATGGGGCGGTCTCGTTGTTGGATGGGATGCGCATCATACCCGAGTCGGGCCTTGACACACCTCTGGCGTCACCCATGATATTGTTATGCCATTATCGCCGCTTCATTTAACCGTCACTGATTCGTTGTACTAGGATAGCTAGCAGCCCAATGGCCCGGCCGACAGTCAAGGATGCTGGTTGCTGGCGCAAGGGCCTCCGTTCCACCGCCTATCATGGATGACACGATGAATTCGCACCTGCTCTTTCCGCAGATCGGCAAAGTCATAGCCAGTACCGGCAGCCGCCATTTCCCCCGGCACCTGCACGACCTGATCCAGACCCACCTGACCATCGATGCCACGCATATCCGCCAACTGCGCATCGACCCGGCTTGCGCCAGCCAGCCAGACGCGACCTTGATCAGCGAGACGGTGTTCAGCGCCGGCGATACGGGTGACGGCTTCGACGATCCGGCGCGCCTGCACCTGGCCCGGCGCAAGGATGGTTTCCGCTACGAAATCACCGTATTGCGGGCCGACACCCGCGCTGGCTTCTCAGCAACCGATCGCAGCCGCCTGGAGGACATTTCGCCCTTGCTGCTGCCCATGCTGGAAAAACACATCAATGCCCTGCAGCCTGCCGCGCCGCTACCCGCAGACCCCGACAGCCTCGAACAGCGCTTTCTCGAGCGCCTGCGTCAGACCGGCATCCGCCTGTCCGAGCGCGAAATGCAGGTGTGCGAGGGTTTGCTGGCCGGGCGCACGGCGCCGCAGCAGGCCGAGCATCTGCGGCTCAAGGTCAATACGGTGGAAAGTTACCTGCGCCGGGCGGCGATCAAGCTGGGCATCAGCGGACGCCACTCGCTGATGCGCTGGATGTATGCCGAAATCTAGTCTCCCGCAGGACACTTGGGAGCGAGCGCCATGCATATAGCGCTCGCCTTCAGGCCTAATCCCGCGCCAATGCCTCGATAGGGTCCAGCCGCGCCGCGTTGCGCGCCGGCACGAAGCCGAACACGATGCCGATCAAGGTCGAGCAGACGAACGCCGTGACCACCGACCCCAGTGAAAACACCATCTCCCACTGCTTGACGAAAAGCGCGAACAGATAGCCGATCCCGTACGACAACCCGATCCCGATTACGCCGCCGATCAGGCAGACCATCACCGCCTCCACCAGGAACTGCTGGCGAATATCCGACTGCCGTGCCCCCACCGCCATGCGGATGCCGATCTCGCGGGTGCGCTCGGTGACCGACACCAGCATGATGTTCATCACCCCGATCCCCCCCACCACCAACGAAATCACTGCGATCAGCGACAGCAGCAAGGTCAGCGAGCGGCTGGTCTTCTGCACGGTCTGCATGATGCTGTCGAGGTTGTTGGTGAAGAAATCCTTGGTGCCGTGGCGCTGCAGCATCAGTTTGTTGACCTCCTCCTCCACCCGCTTGCTCGGCATGCCGTCCTTGATCCGCACGCTGATGCTGTCCAGGTGGCGCTGGCCAAGCACACGCCCGGCGGCAGTCTCGTAGGGCATCCACACGTTCAGGGTGTTGCCGGCGACGAAAAGGTTCTTGTTCTCGGCGGTCACGCCGATTACCGTGCACGGCAAGTTGCCGACCAGGATCACCTGCCCGAGCGGGTTGACGCCGTCGCCGAACAGGCGCTTGCGCGTGTTGTGGTCGATCACCACTACCTGGGCCTGGCGCCGGGCATCGTCCGCGCTGAACACGATCCCCGCGGCCAGGGGGATGTTGCGCACCTGGAAGTACTGCTCGCTGACGCCGTTGAGCTGCACGTCGGCGTCGATGTTGCGGTAGCGCACCAGCGAACTCTGGCCGATCACCGGGGTGGCGCTGTCGACATAATAGAGTTCGTTGAGCGCGATCACGTCGGCCGGCACCAGGGTCTCGATGGCCTTGGCCCGACTGTCGCCGAAACTGGTGCCGGAGTAGATGTCGATGGTGTTGCTGCCGATCGCCTGGATATCCTTGAGCACGTAGCCCTTGGCGCCCTCGCCGATGGCCGAGATCGACACCACGGAAGTGATGCCGATGATGATCCCGAGCATGGTCAGCAAGGTGCGCATGCGGTGCGAGACCAGGGCGATCCAGGCCATCTTGAAGGCCTCGCGAAACAACCCGAGGCTGGCCACCAGCCGCCGTGGCGCCTGCTCGCGGGCCGGCGCCGCCTCAGCGATCGGCGCGGGCGGCTCGGCGCCGGTGCACCGGTCACTGACGATCTGCCCATCGCTGACCTCGATGATCCGCTCAGCATGGGCGGCGACCTTGGGGTCGTGGGTCACCAGGATCACCGTGTGCCCGGCGCCGTGCAGTTCCAGCAGGATGTTCATCACTTCCTTGCCGCTGGCGGTATCGAGGGCTCCGGTCGGCTCGTCGGCGAGGATCACCTCGCCGCCGTTCATCAGCGCCCGACAGATACTGACTCGCTGCTGCTGGCCCCCCGACAGCTGGCTGGGCCGGTGCGCCAGGTGTCCGCCCAGGCCCAGGCGGCCCAGCAGCTCCCGCGCCCGGGCATGACGCCCGGCCTGCGCCACGCCGGCGTACACCGCCGGGATCTCGACATTGCGCAGGGCATCCAGGTGCGGCAACAGGTGGTAGCGCTGGAAGATGAAACCGAAGTGGTCACGGCGCAGCGCAGCCAGGGCGTCGTCGTCGAGATCGCGGGTTTCCTTGCCGCTGACCTGGTAGCTGCCGGCGCTGGCGTGGTCCAGGCAACCGAGGATGTTCATCAGCGTCGACTTGCCCGAACCCGAAGCGCCGATGATTGCCACCAGCTCGCCGGCATGGATCTCCAAGTCGATGCCCTTGAGAGCCAGGAACTCGCGGTCGCCCGCCATGAAGCTGCGGCTGACCCCGTCCAGGCGCAGCAGCGGCTGGTCCTCGAGCGCCGACACCGCCCGTGCCGGCGACAGTTCCACGTTCATGTTCATGCTCACGCCCCCGCCTCGCCCGACACCGGCTCGCCGATCACCACGCGGTCACCTTCGGCCAGGCCGTCCTTGACCTGCACCTTGACGTTGTTGTTGATCCCCGCCTGGACCTTGCGCACCTGGGCGAAGCCCTTGCCGTCGAGCACCCGCACCGGGAAGCTGCCGTCGGCATCACGCGGCCCCAGCGCCGCCACCGGCACGGTGAGCACGCCCAGGGCGGTGTCGAGGACGATACGCACCTGGGCGGTCATCGAGATGCGCAGGCGGTGCTCGGGGTTGGGCACCTCGAACAGCGCGTTGTAGAACACCGCGCTGGCCTGCTTGGCGGCGCCGCCGCTCTTGTCGCTGCTTTCCAGGTAGTTCTGCGGCGCGGGCTCGGTGCCGCGCAGCTTGGCGTAGTAACGTTTGTCGTCACCGAGGATGGTGAAGTACACCTGCTGGCCGGGGCTGATATGAATCACATCGGCTTCGGACACCTGGGCCTTGATGGTCATGGTGTCGAGGTCGGCGAGCTTGAGGATTACCGGCGCCAGCTGGTTGGAGATCACCGTCTGCCCTTCCTGGGTGACGATACCCACCACATGGCCATCGATCGGCGCGACGATGCGGGTGTAGCCGAGGTTGACCCGCGCCGTATCGATCTGCACCTGGGCGCTCTTGATCTGCGCGTCCAGCGAGCGCAGGTTGGCCTGCTGCACCTCGAATTCGGACTCGGCGTTCTCGAAGTCCTGGCGCGAGATCGACTCGTCGGCCTGGAGCACGTCGTAGCGTTCGTAGACCCGCTTGGCCTGCTTGAGCTTGGCCTGCACCGAGCGCCGCTCGGCCTGCAGCTTCTCGGCGTCGACCTCGGCCTGGCGCAGCGAGTTGCGCGGCACCAGCGGGTCGATTTCGGCCAGCCACTGGCCTTCGGTGACCTTGTCGCCAAGCTTGACCTTGAGCGACTTGAGCTGCCCCGAAACCTGGGCACCGACGTCGACCTGGCGAATACCTTCCAGGGTGCCGGTAGCCAGCACCGCGTTTTCGATATCGCCACGCTCGACCGTGGCGGTGATGTACTGCGGCGGCTTGGCTGGGGCCTGTACCGCGTAGAGCACGATGCCGGCGACCAGGGCCACGGCGACACCGAGGGTGATCTTGCGAAACTTCGTCTTTTCCATGAAACCGTTCTTCCTGAAGCTGATGAGGTCCCGTGGGAGCGGGCTTGCCCCGCGATAACGCCACTCCAAGGTGACGCCATCGCTTTGCAAGCCCGCTCTCACGACGGTGTTACTGCTTCACCCTGCTGTGATACAGGGCCTGCCCGTCATGCCACCACGCCGCCAGGCTGAACACATCCGGCACCTTGAGGATGCTGAAGTGGTTGCCCGGCCCCTGCCACACCTCCAACTGCGGCAGCCATTCACGCCAACCGTCTTCCATCGCCTGCTGCTCGCATTGGTTGCCGGCGGCGTCCAAGCTCGGATCGGCCACCAGTACCAGCCGCGCCAAGCCATTGAAGCCACCCTCGGGGCGATACACCGTGCGCAGCGCCGTGGCGAAGGTGCGCACCACGCCTTCAAGTGCCTGCGGCGAAGAGCGCGACGGCATCAGGCCGACCCGTACCATCGCCGCGTGCAACTGGCGCAGCTGCTCCTGATCGTCGGCTTCGGCGAAGGCTACAGGCTCGATGCCCAACGTCTTGCCGGTGGACAGTTGCAACGACTCGATAAGCCGCTGCAGGGCCTGGGTATAGGTGTACGGCTTGCCGCAACTGCCCCCCGCGCCCGGCGCCTCGCTGTCGATCAGGGTCAGGGAGCGCACCTCGCGCCCCTTGGCCTGCAGGCGTATCGCCATGGCATGGGCCACCCAGCCTCCGAACGAGTGCCCGACCAGGTTCAACGGTCCTTCGGGGTACAGCGCCTCGATGGCCTGGACATGGCACGCCGCAGCCACCTCGACCGAGCAATGGGGCACTTCACCCGCAGCCAGGCCGCGCGCCTGCAGGCCATGCACCGGCCAGTCCGGCCCCAGCGCCTCGGCCAGGCCGATGAAGCTGGTCACGCTGTTGCCGGCGCCCGGCACGCAGAACACCGGCACATGGCCCGGCACGCCGCTCTGGATTGCCAGTAGCGGCTGGTGCGCCGCCGGCGCGAGCGCCGACGCGGCCTGCATCGCCTGGGCGATGGCCTGGCCGAGCACGGCGGCTTGCGGGTCCTGCACCATGCTCTGGTGATCGCCCGGCACGCTCTGGCACTTCAGCTCCTGCCCAGGCAAGGCCTCGGCCCAGCCCAGGCTCGGGCTGTCGGTGACGATACCGGCGCTGCGCTGTTCGGCGACGAACAGGTGCAGTGGCACCGGCAACGGCGCCAGGCGATAGTGAGCCAGTGCATGGCCATGGGCCAGGTGACGTTCGAAGAAGTGGCGCAACTGTCCATCGCTGGCCTGGGCCAGGCCCGGCACCAGCAACTGTCGCTCACGGCAGAGGGCAAGCAGTGCCTCGAAGGGCAATGCGCCCGGCTGCAACGCCTCGATCTCGGCCAGTTGCATAGCCCCCGCCTCGCCCTGCGCCTGCCAGTGCACGCGGCAATGCAGCAGCAACTGCGCTTGCACCAGGTGCGGCCCTTGCCAGCGCGCCTTGCCCTGGTCGCTCAGGCGCGGCACGTAGGTGTCGATCAGGCCGACGAAGGCCACCGGCTCGTCCGCGCCCAGCAATTGCGCCGCCACCTCGTAGGCCAGCACACCACCGAACGACCAGCCGGCCAGGCGATACGGCCCGTGTGGCTGCACGGCGCGAATCTGCCGCACCAGGCGCGCCGCCAGGCACTCCATGGTGTTCAGTTGCGCCTGCCCGACGGCGACGCCGGCCAGCCCATAGACAGGGATATCACCTTCGATATGCCGCCCCAGGACCGGGAAATACAGGTCCAGGCCACTGAACTCATGGATCAGGAACAGTGCAGGCTGGCTGCCGGCGGCGCGCACCGTGACCAGGCCTTGCCCCTCGTCCTCGGCCGCCACCTCGTCGAGCAGCGGCGCCAGGGCGGCGATGGTCGGGTGCTGGAACAGCTGGGCGAGGGTCGTGTGCAGGCCGGCCTGGCGCATCTCGCCCACCAGGCGGATCGCCGACAGCGAATGCCCGCCCAGTTCGAAGAAGCTGTCATGCCGCCCCACCCGCTCGACCTCCAGCACCTGCGCCCACAGCGCGGCCAACGCCAGCTCCACGGGCGTAACCGCCGCCTCGAACACCGCCACGGCAAGGTCTTGCGCGCCCGGCAGCGGCAGCGCCCGCCGGTCGACCTTGCCATTGTTGGTCAACGGCAACGCCTCGAGCACAACGAATGCCGCCGGCAGCATGTACTCCGGCAGCCGTTCGCGCAGGAAGCCGCGCAGCGCCACACCGTCGAGTGCCGCGTCGGTGCGGGTGTACCAGGCCACCAAACGCAGCGGGCCTTGTTCCAGGCGCAAGGCCATGACCACGACTTCATCCACGCCCGGGCACTGGACCAGCTGCTGCTCGATCTCGCCCAGCTCGATGCGGAAACCACGGATCTTCACCTGGTCGTCACTGCGCCCCAGGCACTCCAGCTGGCCATCCTCGCGCCAACGGGCCAGGTCACCGGTGCGGTACAGCCTGGCGCCGGGCCCGGTGCCGAACGGATCGTCGAGAAAGCGTTCGGCTGTCAACTGCGGACGATTCAGGTAGCCGAGGGCGACGCCGTCGCCACCGATGTACAGCTCGCCGGTGACGCCCTCGGGCAGCAAGCGCCCGTGGCAATCGAGGACATAGGCCGTGGTGTTGCCGATCGGGCCGCCGATCGGCACATGCTCGGTGCCGTCGACTACCGCACGTACAGTGCTGGCGGTGGCGAAGGTGGTGGTCTCGGTAGGCCCGTAGCAGTGCACCAGGCGCAACTGCGGCGCCCGGGCCAACAAGGCGCGGAAGCTGGCAGGCTCGCCGCGCTCGCCGCCGCACAGCAGGATGCGCAGCCCGGCCAGGGCTTCGGGGATCAACTGCACATACTGGTTGAACAGCGCCGTGGTGACGAACATCACGCTGGCGCCGCCCTGGCGCAGGGCGGCGGCGAACTGCGCCGGCTCTACCAGGGTCTGGTGGTCGATCACCAGCACCTGGCCGCCGTTGAGCAGGCCGCCCCAGACATCCATGGTCGCGGCGTCGAACGCCGGGTTGGCGACGAAGGCGAAACGGTCCGTGGCGTTGAAGTCGGCATAGCCGTTGTTCAGCACCAGCCGGGCGATGCCGCGATGAGTCACCCTCACGCCTTTCGGCGTGCCGGTGGAACCGGAGGTGTACATCACGTAGGCCACCGCGTCGGCCTCCAGGGCCAGGCCCGGGTTGTGCGCGGGCTGCTCGTCCAGCGCCAGGCAGTCCAGGTCGATGCGCCGCGTCTCGCAATCCGCCGCCAGGCTGCCGAGGGTCAGCAGCATCACCGCCTGGCAGTCCTGGACCATGAACGCCTGGCGCTCGGCCGGGGCGTTGATGTCCAGCGGCACGTAGATCGCCGAACACTTGAGCACGGCCAACTGCGCGACCAGCAAAGGCAGCGAGCGTGGCAGCAGGATCGCCACATGAGCGCCGGCCGCCACCCCCTCGCCGATCAGCCAGTGCGCCAGGCGGTTGGCCTGCTCATTGAGCTCGGCGTAACTCAGCTGGCGCTCATCATGCAGCGCCGCCAGCGCCAACGGATGGCGCGCCACCTGTTGCTCGAACAGGCGGTGCACGGGCACCGACCTGGGGTAGTCGCGCTGCGTGGCGTTGTAGCCGAGCAATCGGCGGCGCTCCTCGGCCGGTACGATGTCCAGCCGCTCCAGGCCTTGCTCGGGATCATGCGCCAGGGCCTCGACCAGGTGTGCGAGAGCCTGCTCGAGGTAACCGCACAGCCGCCGGGCGTCCAGGCCCGCCGCGCACTGCGCGGTCAGGCTGAAGCGCTCCCCGAGGTCGTCGATGCTCAGGGCCAGCGGGTAGTTGCTGCGTTCCTGCGCATGCAGCAGCTCGATGCCCTGCCAGGCACGCCCACTGGCAGTGTCATGGGCCAGCGCGGCGGCACTGTGGCGGTAGTTGAGCAAGGCGCTGAACAGCGGCGCGCCGGGCGGCAACGCACTGCAGCGCTGGGCCAGGGCCAGTTGCGCATGCTCATGCACCAACAGCCCGGTCAGCCGGCGATGGGTGTCCAGCAGCGCCTCGCGCACCGGCAGGCGGCCCACGTCCAGGCGCAGCGGCAAGGTGTTGATGAACACACCCAAGGCCCGCTCCATGCCTTCACCGCCCTGCAGGCGACCGAGCAGCACGGTGCCGAACACCACGCTGTCGCGCCCCGACAACTGCCCCAGCACCAGGCCCCAGGCCAGGTGCATCAGGCTGGCCGCGCCGACACCCAGCAGCCGCGCCTGTTCGCGGGCCCGCCGCGCCAGCCCGTCGTCGAGCCAGTGCTGGGCTTCGGCCACGGCGTCGGCGTGGGCCAGTGGATGCGGACCGTAGGCCAGGGTTGGCTCGTCGATATCGCCCAACTGCTCGCGGAAGTACGCCTCATGCTCGGCCTCGCCGGCACCCTGTAGCACCTGGGCGATGTAGTTGCGGTACGGCACCGGCGGCGGCAAGCGCAGCTGCTCGCCGAGCAGGCAGCCCTGCAATTCGGCGCGCAACACGTCCTGGGCCACGTGGTCCATGACCAGGTGGTGGAACAGCAAGGTGGCGGTGATCCGCCCGCTGCTCGGGTCCTCGCGGTGTATCAGGCGCAGCAGCGGCGCGCGGGTCAGGTCCAGGCGCAAGCTGATCGGCTCATCCGCGGCCAGTTCCTGCACGGGCAACGCCGCCTGGCGCCATACCACCTGCACCGGCTGCGCCAGACCTTCCCAGTACAACGAAGAGCGCAGGATGTCGTGCCGGGCGATCACCTGGTCCAGCGCCTGGCGCAATGCCTCCAACCGAGCCTGGTCAGCCACCGCGAAACGCGCCTGCAGCAGGTAGGGGTCGTCACCCTCGCTGGCCAAGTGGTGATAGAGGATCCCCGCCTGCAACGGTCCCAGCGGGTAGATGTCCTGTACATTGGCGGCACCGCCAGGCACCTGGTCGACGATCCGCTCGATGTGCGACTGCTCCAGCGCCACCAACGGCAGCAAGTCCGGCGTGATGCGCCGGCAATCGGCGCCGATGCGGTTGGCCGGCACCCGGCTTGCGCCATGCTGGCCCAGGGTCGCGGCCACGGCGGCCAGGGTCGGTTCGGCGAACAGCACGCGGATGTCCGCGTCCAGGCCCTCGGCGCGCAAGCGGGCGATCAGGGTCACGGCCAGCAGCGAGTGGCCACCGAGCTCGAAGAAATGATCCTGGCGCCCTACCCTCGGCACGTTGAGCAACTCGGCCCATAGCGCCGCCAGATGGCGCTCGGCCTCGCCTTGCGGCGCCTCGTAGGCACGGCTGAGCACCGCGTCGGCACCGGGGTCGGGCAGCCGCTGGCGGTCGAGCTTGCCATTGGCCGTCAACGGCATGGCCGGCAGTGCCACGTAGGCCGACGGCACCATATAGTCCGGCAAACCTGCCTGGGCATGCTTGCGCAATGCCGCCACGCCCGGCGCGCCATCGTCGGCCGTGAACCAGGCGACCAGGCGCTCGTCGCGCAGCAGCACCGCCACTTCGCGCACGTGCGGATGGCTGGCCAGGCAGGCCTCGATCTCGCCCAGCTCGATACGCAGACCATGCAGTTTCACCTGGAAATCGTTGCGGCCAAGGAACTCCAGCTCGCCATCGGCGCGACGACGCACCAGGTCGCCGCTGCGATACAGGCGCTCATCGACCACGAACGGGCTGGCACCGAAACGTTCGCCCTCCAGCGCCGGCAGGCCCAGATAGCCACGCGCCACGCCGACGCCGCCGATGTACAGCTCGCCCACCACGCCCCGCGGTACCGGCAGGCCATGGCTGTCGAGCACATACAGCCGGGTGTTGGCGATCGGCCGACCGATCGGTGGCGCCCCTTCGGGCACGGGTTGCCGGGGCTCGAGGGTCCAGACGCTGCAGTCGACGGTGGCCTCGGTGGGGCCGTAGACGTTGTGCAACCGCACCTGCGGCAGGCGCTCACGCAGTTGGCGCAGCAACGCCGAAGTCAGCTCGCCACCGCCACAGACCACATCGGTGAGGCTGTCGCAGGCCGCGCTGGCCTCCAGGGCGAGGAACTGCTGCAGCAGCGCGGGCACGAACTGCACCACGCTGACCCGCTGGCGCTGGATCAGCGCCGCCAGGTAGTCCGGGTCGCGCTGGCCATCCGGGCGCGCCAGCACCAGGCGCAGGCCGGCACACAACGGCCAGAACAGCTCCCAAACCGACGCATCGAAGCTCACCGGGGTCTTGTGCAGCAGCGCGCCTGCGGCGCTCGGGGCGATCAGTCGCGAGCTCCAGTGCACCAGGTTGCACAGGCTGCGGTGCTCGACCATCACCCCTTTCGGCGTGCCGGTCGAGCCGGAGGTGTAGATCACGTAGGCCAGGTGGCGGGCGCCAAGGCCCGGCACCTGTGGATTGTCCGGCGACTGCTCGGTCCAGTCCGGCTGGTCGAGGTCCAGCCGCGCCACCGGGCTGTCGCTGAAGCGCCGGTTGCTGGCGGCATCCACCAGCAACGCCAGCGGCGCGCTGTCTTCGAGCATGTACGCCAGGCGCTCATCCGGGTAGCCCGGATCCAGCGGCACATAGGCGCCACCGGCCTTGAGCACCGCCAGCAGCCCGACCAGCAACCCTGGCCCCCGCGCCAGGCACACGGCGACCCGGCTGTCGGCGACCACACCCTGTTCGATCAGGCGGTGCGCCAAGCGGTTGGCCGCCGCATTCAGTTCGGCGTAGGTCAGTTGCCCGTCCTCGGCCTGCACCGCGACGGCCTGCGGCGTACGCGCCACCTGCGCCTCGAACAGCGCATGCAGCGGTTGCTGCAGGCCGCCGATCCGCTCGCTGGCGTTGCAGGCCACCAGTTCCTGGCGACGCTCGGCGGCGCCGAGCAGCTCGACCTTCGCCGGCACGGCCTGGTCGCTGCCCGCCATCGCCCACAGCAGTTGCTCCAGGTAACCCAGGTGCCGCTCGATGGTCGCCCGGTCGAACAGCGCGGTGGCGAACTCCAGGGCGCCGCCGTAGCCATCGGCGGTCTCGCCCAGGCTCAGGGTCAGGTCGAACTTGGCGAAGGTCTGCGCGCCGCCCAGCGCCTCCAGTTGCAGCTCACCCAGGCGCAGGGCCTCGCCCGGCACGCCGTTCCACGCCAGCGATACCTGGTACAGCGGTGTGTGGGCCAGGCTCCGCGGCGGGTGCAAGCGTTCCACCACCTGTTCGAACGGCAGGTCCTGATGGTCCTGGGCCTGGCTCACGCAGGCCTTGACCCGGGCCAGCAGCGCGCCGACATCGGGGCTGCCGGTGGTATCGATGCGCAGCGCCAGGGAGTTGACGAACAAGCCGATCAGCCCCTCGACCTCGGCCTGCCGGCGGTTGGCCACCGGGGTGCCGATCACCACCTCGGCCTGGCCGGACAGGCGCGCCAGCAGCACCGCCCAGGCGCCGGCGAAAAGCATGAACGGAGTGACCCCATGACGCAGGCACAGCGCCCGCAGGTCTTCGCTCAGGCGCCGGTCCAGGCGCACTTCGACGCGGTCGCCCAGGTAGTCCTGACGGGCCGGTCGCGGCCGGTCGGTGGGCAGGGTCAGCAGCACCGGCGCGCCGGCCAGGGCCTGGCTCCAGTAGTCGCCCTGGCGCTGCAAGGCGTCACCGCTCAGCCAGCGACGCTGCCACAGGGCGTAGTCGCCGTACTGGATCGCCAGCGCCGGCAACGGGTCATCGCGGCCTTCGCTGAAGGCCTGGTACAACGCCGCCAGCTCCTGGGTGAACACCCCCATCGACCAGCCGTCGGCAACGATGTGGTGCAAGGTCAGCAGCAGCACATGGTGCTCCGCCGCCAGGCACAGCAGGCGGCCGCGCACCGGCAGCTGGTGCGCCAGGTCGAATGGCAGCAACGCCTCAGCCTGCATCAGTTCGGGCAACTGCTGCGCCGCGCCGCGCATGTCATGCCAGGCCAGGGCGAAGCCGCCCCGTCCGGGCGCCACCCGCACCCGCGCCTCGGCGCCTGCCTGGGTGAAGTGGCTGCGCAGGCTCTCGTGGCGTTCGACGATGCGCTCCAGCGCCCGCTCCAGGGCGGCACGGTCCAGCGGGCCGCGCAAGGCCAGGCCCAGGGGAATATGGTAGGCGGCGCTGGCATCATCCATCTGCGCCAGGAACCATAGCCGTTGCTGGGCGAACGACAGCGGCAGCGACTGGCCGCGCGGCGCCGGCTCGATGGCCGGCAGTACGTCATGGCGATCCTCGGCCAGGGTCGCCGCCACCGCCAGCAGGCGGTCGTCGGCGAACAGCTCGCCCAGCGACAACTCCAGGCCCAGCCGCGTGCGCACCTGGCCAACCATGCGCATGGCCAGCAGCGAATGGCCGCCCAATTCGAAGAAGCGGTCCTGACGGCCTATCCGTTCCAACTGCAGCAACTCGCACCACAGCTCGGCCAAGGCAGCCTCCAAGGCCCCAGCCGGGGCCTCGTAGGCCTGGCTGTGCGCCTCGCGCTCGGGTAACGGCAGGGCCTTGCGGTCGACCTTGCCATTGGCGGTCAACGGCCAGGCATCCAGCCGTACCCAGGCTGCCGGCACCATGTAGGCGGGCAGGCGCTGTTGCAGCGCGGCGCGCAGGGTACCCACCGGCTGCGCCTCGGCGCCGGCAATGTAGTAGGCCACCAGCCGCGGCTGCCCGGGCTGGTCCTCGCGGGCCAGCACCAGCGCTTCGGCGACACCCTCCAGGGCGAGCAACTGCGCCTCGATTTCGCCCAGCTCGATGCGCAGGCCGCGCACCTTCACCTGGTCGTCGTTGCGGCCCAGGTAGTCCAGGGTACCGTCGGCATTCCAGCGCGCCAGGTCGCCGGTGCGGTACATGCGTGCCCCGGGCACCTCGCTGAACGGATCGTCGAGGAAGCGCTCGGCGCTCAGCTCTGCGCGGTTCAGGTAGCCCCGCGCCACGCCGGCGCCACCCACGTAGAGTTCGCCGGCCACACCGCACGGCACCAGCTGCCGCGCATCATCCAGCAGGTACACGCGGGTATTGGCGATCGGCCGGCCGATGTCCAGCACGCCGCCCGGCAGCACCAGGCCCGAGGTGGCGACCACGGTCGCCTCGGTAGGGCCGTAGTTGTTGACCACGACAAAGCCGGGATCGCTGTTGAACTGGCGCAGACGGTCGCCACCGATCAGCAAGGTGCGCAGGGTCGGGTGGCGCAGCCCCTGGGCGAAGGCGTACTCGGCGACCGGGGTCGGCAGGAACGCCACCTTCAGGGGTTGCTCCAGCCACCAGGCCAGCAGTCCGTCGAGCTGCTCGTTGCCCAACTGCGCCGGTGGCAGGTGCAGCACCGCCCCGGCGCACAGGGCCGGCCATACTTCCCAGGCCATGGCGTCGAAACCGAAGCCGGCGACACTGGCGGTATGATCCCCGGCGCCGAGTTCGAAGGCCTTGCAGTGCCAGTGCACCAGGTTGGCCAGGGTGCGGTGCTCGACCATCACGCCCTTGGGCTGGCCGGTGGAGCCAGAGGTGTAGATCACGTAGGCCAGGTGGCTAGCCTGCAGGCCGGGGACCTCGGGGTTTTCCGCACGCTCCGGCCAGTGCGGCCTGTCCAGTGCCTGCGCCGCCACGCCCAGTCCTGCAAGACGCGACAACAATGCCTGCTGTGCCAACACCACCACCGGAGCGCTGTCCTCGAGCAGATAGCGCAGCCGCTCGTCCGGGTGCGCCGGGTCCACCGGCACATAGGCGCCGCCGGCCTTGAGCACCGCCAGCAACGCCACCAGGGTGTCGAGGCCCCGGCGGGCCACCACCCCCACCCGCTCGTCGGGGCCGACACCCTGCCCGAGCAGGTACTGGGCCAGGGCGTTGGCGCGCTGGTTCAACTCGCCATAGGACAGGGACATTTCGCCTTGGCTGGCGGCCAGTGCCTGCGGTGTACGGGCCGCCTGGGCCTCAACCAGGCCATGCACGGTCTGCCCGTTCGGGAACGCCAGGGCACTGCGATTGAAGGTATCCAGCAGGCGCTTGCGCTCGGCCTCGCCCACCAGTTCGACCTCGGCCAGCGGCGCCTGGTC
Organism: Pseudomonas soli; assembly: GCF_900110655.1. Lineage (GTDB taxonomy): Bacteria > Pseudomonadota > Gammaproteobacteria > Pseudomonadales > Pseudomonadaceae > Aquipseudomonas > Aquipseudomonas soli. Next base: position 5,833 of record NZ_FOEQ01000011.1, on the reverse strand, counting down.
ATTGGCCAGCATGGCGCGCAGCATGCTGTCGAAATACCCGGCGAAGCGGCGCACGGTGCTTTCATCGAACAGCGCTGTGGCGTACTCGAGGCTCCCGACCAGTGCCTCGCCCTGCTCGCCCATGCTCAGCGACAGGTCGAACTTGGCTACCTGGCCGACCTGTTCCACGCCTTCCAGCCGCAGCCCCGCCAGGGTCGGCGCGGCGCCCTCGGTGGCCAGCCAGTTGAGGGTGGTCTGGAACAACGGGGTATGGCCGAGGCTGCGCGCCGGCCGGACGATCTCCACCACCTGTTCGAAAGGCAGGTCCTGGTGCGCCTGGGCGTCGAGCAGGCGCGCCTTGACCAGCGCCAGCAGGCGCTCGGTGCTTGGCGCCCCGGCGGTATCGATACGCAGGGCCAGGGTATTGACGAACAGGCCGACCAACGGCTCCAGTTCGGCGCGCCCGCGCCCGGCCACCGGGCAGCCCACCACCACCTCGGCCTGCCCGCAAAGCCGCGCCAGGGTAGCGGCCCAGGCGCCGAGCAGGACCATGTACAGGGTCACCTGGTGCCGCTGCGCCAGGGCCCGCAGGCCGGCCCCCAGGCGCGCATCCAGCTGCAGCGCCAGGCTGGCGCCGCTGAAATCCTGGCGCGTCGGTCGTGGCCGGTCGCTGGGCAGGCTCAGCAAGGTCGGCGCGCCGTCCAGGGCCTGGCGCCAATAGTCGGCCTGGCGTTGCAGTTGCTCACCGGCCAGCCAGCGCCGCTGCCACACGGCGTAGTCGGCGTACTGGATGGCCAGCGCCGGCAACGGGTCGTCCTTGCCCTCGCGCAGCGCCGGATACAGCGCGCTCAATTCGCGGGTCAGCACGCCGAGGGACCAGCCATCGGCGACGATATGGTGCACGGTGAGCAGCAGCACATGGTGCGCCTCACCCAGGCGCAGCAGGCTGGCCCGCAGCAATGGCCCCGTTGTCAGGTCGAAGGGCGCGGCGGCCTCGTCGCGCAGGTGCCCGGCCAATGCCTGCGGCGCCAGTGTCCGGCGCTGCAGCCAGCCGGATTGTGGGGTCGCGGCGATGATCACCTCGGCACTGTCGCCGCAGGGTACGAAGCGACTGCGCAGGCTCTCATGGCGCGCGACGATGCGCAGCAAGGCGGCCTCCAGCGCATCGGCATCCAGTGCTCCGCGCAGGCCCAGCGCCAGCGGCACATTGTAGGCCTGGCTGCCGCCTTCCAGCTGAGCGAGGAACCACAGGCGCTGCTGGGCAAACGACAGCGGCAAGGGTTGCTCACGGGACACCGCGACCAGCGCTGGCAGCTCGCTGCGCCCGGCGCCGGCCAGCACCTGGGCCACCGCCGCCAGCTCGGGGTTGGCGAACAGGTTGGCCAGGGCCAGTTCCACGCCGAGGCGCAAGCGCACCTGGGAAACCATGCGCATGGCCAGCAGCGAATGCCCGCCCAGCGAGAAGAAGTGGTCATGCCGACCAACCCGCTCCACGTGCAGCAGCTCGCCCCACACCTGGGCCAGGGCCTCTTCCAGCTCACCCTCGGGGGCCACGTAGGTACGCTCGAACAGGGCCGAGCGTTCCGGCGCTGGCAGCGCACGGCGGTCGAGCTTGCCGTTGGCGGTCAGGGGCAGTGCGTCCAGCGACACATACGCCACCGGCACCATGTACTCCGGCAGATGGGCCAGCAACTGCCCCCGCAGTTGCTCAGGCTGGGCCGGCTCCAGGCCCGCCTGGGCGGTGAAGTAGGCCACCAGCCGCGGTTGGCCGGGCTGGTCCTCGCGGGCCATCACCACCGCCTCGCCGATGCCCGGCAGGCCGTTCAGGCGGCTTTCGATCTCGCCCAGCTCGATGCGCACGCCGCGAATCTTCACCTGGTCGTCGTTGCGGCCCAGGTAATCGAGGGTGCCGTCGGCCAGCCACCGCACCAGGTCGCCGGTACGGTACATGCGTGCACCGGGTGTCGCGCTGAACGGGTCGTCGAGGAAGCGTTCGCGGGTCAGTTGCGCGCGGTCCAGGTAGCCACGGGCGACCCCGGCGCCGCCGATGTAGAGCTCGCCGGGCACCCCCAGGGGCACGGGCTGCTGGTACGCATCGAGCACGTACAAGCGGGCGTTGTCCACTGCGCCGCCGATGTGCAGGGTGCCGCCCGCCTCCACCACGCCAGAGCTGGCCACCACGGTGGTCTCGGTGGGGCCGTAGTTGTTGACCACGGCGAAGGTCTGGGTGCGGTTGAACTGGCGCAGGCGATCGCCGCCGATCAGCAAGGTGCGCAGGGTCGGGTGTTCGAGCTGGTGGCTGAAGGCATACTCGGCCACCGGCGTGGGCAGGAAACTGACATCCAGCGGCTGGGTACGCCACCAGGCCAGCAGCGCGTCGAGGTCTTCATGGCCTTCGCTGGACGGGGCCAGGTGCAGGGTCGCCCCCGCGCACAGCGCCGGCCAGACTTCCCAGGCCATGGCGTCAAAACCGAAGCCGGCCAGGCTCGAGGTGTGGCGCCCCTGGCACAGGTCGAACGCGCGGCAGTGCCAGTCCACCAGGTTGTTCAGGTTGCGGTGTTCGACCATCACCCCTTTGGGCTGGCCGGTGGAGCCTGAGGTATAGATCACATAGGCCAGGTGCGCCGGGCCCAGGCCGCTCACCTGGGGATCGTCGTGGCGCGCTGGCCAGTCCGGCTGGTCGAGTGCCAGCACCGGCGTCGCGCGCGTGCCCAGGCGACCGCGCAGCGCCTGCTGGGTCAGCACGGCCACTGGCGCGCTGTCATCCAGCAGGTAGCGCACGCGCTCATCGGGGTGTGCCGGGTCCACCGGCACGTAGGCGGCGCCGGCCTTGAGCACCGCGAGCAGGCCGACCAAGGTGTCCAGGCCGCGCCGGGCGAACACCGCCACCCGGTCGTCGGGGCGCACGCCCAGGCCGATCAGTTGATGGGCCAGGGCGTTGGCGAGCTGATTCAACTGCTGGTAGCTCAGCGACTGGTCGTCGCAGGTGGCGGCCAGGGCCTGCGGATGGGCCTGGGCCACGGCTTCGATACGCTGGTGCAACGGCCCATGAGCATCCGTGGCGCCAGGGGTCTGGTTGAAGGTTTGCAGTATGTGCTCGCGCTCTTCGTCCGGCAGCATCGGCAACGCGCGGACTGCAACCCCGGGTGCCTGGTTCAAGGCTGCAAGCAGGCTGCGCAGGGTCTGCTGCAGATAGGCGCAGACGCGTTGCGCCGGCACCTCGGGGCTGGCCAGCAAGGTCAGGCGGAAGGCTTCGCCGAAGTCGTCGACACTCAAGGTCAGCGGGTAGTTGGTGGCCTCGGCGGCATGCACGATCTCGATACCTGCCCAGCCTGCCCGGCGCACCGCCTCGGAGCCTGAGGGCGCGCTGTGGCGGTAGTTGAGCAAGGCGTTGAACAGCGGGGTCGGCGCCGCCACGCCGCTGCAGCGCTGGGCCAGGGCCAGGGGCGCATGCTCGTGGCGCATCAGCGTGCTCAGACGCTGGTGGGTGGCCTTGATCGCCGTGGCCAGGTCGGCGGCATCCAGGTCGACCCGCAGCGGCAAGGTATTGATGAAGATGCCCAGCGCCCGGTCGGTGGCCTCGGCGCCTTGCAGGCGCCCCATCAGCACGGTGCCGAACACCACCTGCTCGCGCCCGGTCAGGCCACCCAGCACCCGCGCCCACGCCAGGTGGAACAGGCTGGCGACGCTCACCCCCTGGCTGCGCGCCTGGCTGCGCAGGTCGCGGCACAACGCCAGGTCGAGATCCAGGGCGTGCTCGTTCAGCGCCGCGCCGTCACCCTGCACATCGCCCAGGCCATAGGCCAGGGTCGGCCCGTCGACAGCACCGAGCATGTCGCGGAAGAACGCCTCGTGTTCGGCCTCGCTCACGCCCAGCAGGGCCTGGGCCACGTGGTTGCGAAACGGCACCGGTCGGCCCAGATGGGCACTCTCGCCGAGCAGGAAGGCGAGCATCTCGTGGCGCACCACTTCCAGGGCGCTGTGGTCCATGGCCACGTGGTGGAACTGCAGGGTGGCGTGGACCTGCCCGCCGGGCTCCGGCGCCTGGCACTGCAGGCGGATCAGCGGGGCCTGGGTCAGGTCGAAGCCGATGTCGGGCAATGCGCCGGGAGCCAGTTGCACGACACGCAGCCGGGCCTGGCGCCAGACCACCTGCAGCGGCGTTTCCAGGGTCTTCCAGTGCACCGAGGTGCGCAAGATGTCGTGGCGTTCGATCACTCCTTGCAGCGCCTGGGCGAAGGCCTCGACCCGGCTGCTGTCGGCAAACACGAAGCGCGCCTGCATCACATAGGGATCATGCTCACCGGCACTGGCGTGGTGGAACAGCATGCCCTGTTGCAGCGGCACCAGCGGGTAGATGTCCTGCACGTTGGCCGCCCCGCCGGGGATGGCCGCGACCAGCTGGTCGAGGCTGTCCTGGTCGAGTTCGGCCAGGCTGAGCATGGCGCAGGTGATGCGCTCGCAATCGGCGGGGATGCGGTTTTCCGGCACTTCGACGCTACCCTGGCGCGCCGCCACGTATTCGCCGCGCTCCAGCAGGGCGACCAGCGCCGGCTTGTGCTCGCGCAAGCGTGCCACCAGGGCTGCGTCGGTCAAGGCCTGGCGATTGCCCTGGACCACCAGCTGGCCATCCTTGAGGGCCAGCTGGACATTGTTGGCGGTCAGTGTCGCCAGTAGTTCGTTGATGCTCACAGGACGATCTCCATTCTGTCTGTGATGGCGGCATAGCCTGCCAGCGTCGGGTGTTCGAACAGGCTGCGCACATCGGCCTCCAGGCCCGCTTCGCGCAGGCGCGAGGTGAGGGTCACCGCCAGCAGCGAATGGCCGCCCAGTTCGAAGAAGTTGTCATGGCGCCCTACCCGCTCCACGCCCAGCAGCTCGCTCCAGATCCGCGCCAGCAGCTGTTCGGTGTCGCCGGCCGGCGCCTCGTAGTCGCGGGTCGGCAGGTCCGCTGCCGGCAGGGCCTTGCGGTCGAGCTTGCCGTTGGCGGTCAGCGGCAGGGCCGGCAGCGGAATGAACAGTGCGGGCACCATGTATTCCGGCAGTTGCCCGAGCAACGCTTCGCGCAATGCCTCGGCCGGCGGCACGTCGCCGGTGACATAAGCCACCAGGCGCGGGCCGGCCGGCTGGGCGTCGTGCACCAGCACCACGGCTTCGCGCACCCCGGCCACACGGGTGAGGCAGGCTTCGATCTCGCCCGGCTCGATACGCAGGCCGCGCAGCTTGATCTGGTGGTCGGTGCGGCCGAGGAACTCCAGCACGCCGTCGTGGCGCTGGCGTACCAGGTCGCCACTGCGGTACAGACGCTCACCGTCAACGAACGGGCTGGCGATGAAACGCTCGGCCTGTTGCTCCGGCAAGCCCAGGTAGCCCCGCGTCACTCCGGCTCCGCCGATGTGCAACTGACCGGCAACGCCGAACGGCACGGGCTGGTCGTGGGCGTCGAGGACGTAAAGGCGGGTGTTGTCGATCGGCCGGCCGATCGGCAGCGCGCCGGACGGCAGCGGATCCCGCGCTTCCAGGGTCCAGACGCTGCAATCCACCGTGGTCTCGGTGGGGCCATAGACGTTGTGCAGGCGCACCTGCGGCAAGCGCTCGCGTACCTGGCAGGCCAGGGCTTCGGTGAGCTCGCCACCACCGCAGACGATGTCGGTGAGGCTGCCGCAGGCGGCGCTGGCGTTCTCGTCGAGGAACTGCTGCAGCAAGGCCGGCACGAACTGCACCACGTTCACCTGCTGCCGTTCGATCAGTTCCACCAGGTACTGCGGGTCGCGCTGGCCATCCGGGCGCGCCAGCACCAGGCGCAACCCGCTGCACAGCGGCCAGAACAGCTCCCACACCGAGGCGTCGAAGC
>NZ_FOEQ01000001.1:285151-991515 GCF_900110655.1 Pseudomonas soli | reverse complement strand
GCTAACCAATACTAATTGCCCGTGAGGCTTGACCATATAACACCCAAGCAATTTGCTCACGCAGATTGCGGTGGTGAAGACGAAACGAACCGAAAGTTCGCGACGAACCACAAAGATCACATATCCGAATTGGCTGGCATGTCTGAAAGGACGTACTGGCAACCGAATTTCTTGACGACCATAGAGCATTGGAACCACCTGATCCCATCCCGAACTCAGCAGTGAAACGATGCATCGCCGATGGTAGTGTGGGGTTTCCCCATGTGAGAGTAGGTCATCGTCAAGATTCATTTCGCAAAACCCCTATCTGCGCGAGCAGGTAGGGGTTTTGTCTTTGTGCCCGGAAAACTCATGGCCTGACCGGGCAGCATCGCGAGCCCCCGCCTGCTGTCTCCGTGATAAGGTTTCCCGTCAGCATCAACCGCATTCCCGAGAGCTCCTATGCCGCAGACCACCTCACTCCACCCAGGTTTCATGATCGTCCAGGGCAATCGCCTGGACGAGCTGCGCAATCTGGTGGTGAGCGTGATGCGCCGCTACCCCCTGGCGCCGCTGGAGAACGAGATTGCGCTGGTACAGAGCAACGGTATCGCCCAATGGCTGAAACTGGCCCTGGCCGAAGACCCGCAAGACGACGATCAGGGCGGTTGCGGCATCGCCGCTGCCATTGATGTGCAGCTCCCGGGCAGCTTCATGTGGCAGCTGTACCGCCGAGTGTTGGGCCGTGATGAAATCCCCGAGGTTTCGCTGCTCGACAAGGCCCCCCTGACCTGGCGCCTGATGCGCCTGCTCCCGGAAGTGATCGAACGCCCGCACTTCGAACCACTGCGCCGCTTCCTCACCGACGACAGCGACCTGCGCAAGCGCTACCAGCTGGCCGAACGGCTCGCCGACCTGTTCGACCAGTACCAGGTCTACCGCGCCGACTGGTTGAAGGACTGGGCAGATGGTGCCCACGTACTCAATACCGCCCGTGGCGAGCGCAAGCCGTTGGCTGCTGGCAATCGCTGGCAGGCCGAGCTGTGGCGGCTCCTGCTCGAGGACGTGGGCGCGGAGGGCATGGCCCAGAGCCGAGCTGGTGTGCACCAGCGCTTCATCGAGCGGATCAACAGCCTGGAGCAGGCGCCCCCAGGGCTGCCCGCGCGGTTGATCGTGTTTGGCATTTCCTCGCTGCCGGCACAGATCCTGGAAGCCTTGGCAGGCCTTGCCCGTTTCAGCCAGGTGCTGCTGTGCGTGCACAACCCCTGTCGTCACCACTGGGGCGATATCGTCGCCGACAAAGACCTGCTGCGGCACCAGTACAAACGCCAGCAACGCAAGCAGGGCATGCCTTTGCAGCTGGACGACGAGCTGCTGCATCAGCATGCCCATCCGCTGTTGGCGGCCTGGGGCAAGCAGGGGCGCGACTATATCAACCTGCTCGACAGCTATGACGACCCTGGCAGCTACCAGAATGTCTTCAGCGAAGGCCGTATCGACCTGTTCAGTGACGCCCAACCCGAGACCCTGCTCAACCAGCTGCAGGACGATATCCTCGAGCTGCGGCCTTTGGCCGAGACGCGTACGCAATGGCCAGCAGTCGATCCGGCCAAGGACCGCTCCGTGCGCTTCCACCTGGCCCATAGCCCGCAGCGCGAAGTCGAGATCCTCCACGACCAGTTACTCGCCCGCTTCAGCGCCGACCCGACGCTGCGCCCCCGCGACGTCATCGTCATGCTGCCGGCCATCGACACCTACGCGCCGCACATCCGTGCAGTGTTCGGCCAGCTCGATCGCAACGACCCGCGCTTTATCCCCTTCACCCTGACCGACCAGGGCCAGCGTGGTCGCGACCCACTGCTCATTGCCCTGGAGCATCTGCTCAAGCTGCCTGACAGCCGCTTTGCCGTCAGTGAAGTGCTCGACCTGCTGGACGTACCGGCCGTGCGCGCCCGTTTCGCCATTCAGGAAGGCGACCTGCCGACGCTGCATCGCTGGATCGAAGGGGCGGGCATCCGCTGGGGGCTAAGTGCCGAACAGCGCGCCAGCCTGGGGCTGCCGGAAGGGCTGGAGCAGAACAGCTGGCGGTTCGGCCTGCGCCGGATGTTGCTGGGGTACGCGGTCGGGGTGGGCGAAGGCTGTGATGGCATCGAGCCTTATGATGAAATTGGCGGCCTCGATGCCGCTTTGATCGGGCCGCTGGTGGCCTTGCTCGATGCCCTGGAGGTCGCTTGCCAGGCCCTGACCCAGCCGGCCTCGGCGCCAGACTGGGGCGCACGGCTGCACGCCCTGCTGCAGATCTTCTTCCTGGCCGAGAACGAACACGACGAGCTGCTCCTGGTGCAACTGCAGGACCTGCGCGACGCCTGGCTGGAGACTTGCGAGGCGGTTGGCCTCCAGGACCTGCTGCCGCTAACGGTGGTGCGCGAGGCCTGGCTGTCGGGGTTGGACCAGGGCAAGTTGTCGCAACGCTTCCTTGCCGGTTCCGTGAACTTCTGCACCCTGATGCCCATGCGCGCCATCCCGTTCCGCGTTGTCTGCCTGCTGGGCATGAACGATGGTGACTATCCTCGCGCCCAGCCGCCCCTGGACTTCGACCTGATGGCCAGCGACTATCGCCCGGGCGACCGCTCCCGACGGGAGGATGACCGTTACCTGTTGCTCGAAGCCCTGCTGTCGGCACGTGACCAGCTCTATGTCAGCTGGGTCGGGCGCAGTATCCGCGACAACAGCGAGCGTCCGGCCTCGGTGCTGATCGGACAACTGCGCGATCACCTGGCTGCCGGCTGGCAGCTCGCCGGGGCCAAGGCCGGGTTGCGCGATGACGCTGGACAGCAGTTGCTGCATGCGTTGACCCAGGAGCATCCGCTGCAGCCGTTCAGCCAGCGCTATTTCCAGAAAGGCAGCCCGCTGTTCAGCTTTGCCCATGAGTGGCTGGCCTTGCATCAGGCCGAGGACGGCGCAGCGACCGCCGCTATCGGGCTGTCGCCCTACGTCAGCGATGAACCGCTGAACCTGGTGCAGCTTCAGGATTTCCTGCGCCACCCGGTACGGCATTTTTTCAGCCAGCGCCTGAAAGTGTTCTTCGAAACGTTGGAAGCGCCGACGCCGGACGAAGAACCCTTTGTCCTCGATGCCCTGCAGCGCTATGGCCTGAGTGAAAGCCTGCTTGGCGCCGCGCTGGCCGACCCCGACAACGCCGAGCGAGCCCTGCAAGCCCAGGCCCGGAGGCTGCAGGCCTGTGGGCTGCTACCGTTGGCCGGGTTCGGTGAGGCCTTGCAGGCGGAACTGATCCAGCCGCTGCCGGACTTGCTGCAACGCCATCGACAATTGCTGCAGCGCTGGCCGACGCTGGTCGAGGGTGCCCTGCCGATTCACTTCGAACAGGGCGCGCAGCGCCTGGAAGGCTGGCTCGGCCGTGTGTACCAGGGCGAAGACCAAAGCCTGCTGAGCATCGCCACTGTGCCCAATACCCTCAGTGCCGGGCGTAACAGCCTGAAATGGCATCGCCTGATTCCGGCCTGGGTCATGCACCTTGCCGCCTGCGCCTCGGGCTATCCGCTGCACAGCGCGTTGGTGGCCAGCGACCTGACCTTGCTGTTGGCACCGCTGCCGCAAGCCGATGCGACGCAGCGCCTGGGCGAGTTGCTGGTGGCACGCCAGGCGGGAATGAACGCGCCCTTGCCCGTCGCGGCCAAGACTGCCTTCGCCTGGCTGGCCCAGGAGGATCCGGACAAGGCGCTGGCTGCAGCAGCCCGGGCCTACGAAGGTGACGGCCAGAACAGCTTTGGCGAGCGCAGCGAGAGCCTGGCCCTGGCCCGTCAATACCGTGACTTCGCCGCACTGGCCCTCGAGGAAACCTTCGAGGGTTGGTGCGAAACCCTGTATCGCCCCTTGTTCGCGGCGCCCTGGCAAACCCTGGGCAACCCGGAGAGCGCCCAATGACCCAAGCCCGCCCCCTGGCGCTGAGCTTTCCTTTGCACGGCAGCCAACTGATCGAGGCCAGCGCCGGCACCGGCAAGACCTTCACTATCTCGGCCCTGTACCTGCGCCTGATCCTTGGGCATGGCGGCGAGCAGGGCTTTGCCCGCGAGCTGCTGCCGCCGCAGATCCTGGTGGTGACCTTCACCGATGCGGCAACCAAGGAACTGCGTGAGCGTATCCGTGCGCGCCTGGCTGAAGCGGCGCGCTTTTTCCGCGGCGAACTCGAGGATGCCGACCCCTTGCTGCACCTGTTGCGCGAGGATTATCCACAGGCGCACTGGCCACGCTGTGCCAACCGCCTGGAAATCGCCGTGCAATGGATGGACGAAGCGGCGGTATCGACCATCCACGGCTGGTGCCAGCGCATGTTGCGTGAGCATGCGTTCGACAGTGGCAGCCTGTTCACCCAGAGCCTGGAAACCGATCACAGCGAGTTGCTGGGCCAGGTCATGCGCGACTACTGGCGGCGCTTCTGCTACGGCATGCGTGGCGAGTCGCTGGCCTGGGTGCGCGGCAACTGGGGCAGCCCCGATGCTTTGTTGCCAAGGATCAGGCCATTGTTCGGCCGCGTCCGAGGCCAGACGGACGATCAGGAGCCGCAAGCCTTGATCGAGGCGACCCTGCGCCAGCGCACCGAGCAACTGGCCCAGCTCAAGGCCCCTTGGGCCGCCTGGGCCGACGAGCTGCAGCAGATCTGCCGCGATGCCGTGGCGGCCAAGCAGGCGGATGGGCGCAAGTTGCAGGCACGCTACTTCGAGCCCTGGTTCGACAAGCTGCGCGCCTGGGCCGGTGATGAGCAGGCCATGGAGCTGGACCTGGGGACCGGTTTTACCCGGCTGACCCCGGCGGGCATGGCCGAGGCGTGGAAGGCCGGCGAGCCACCGCAGCACCCGGCGCTGCACGCCATGGCGGCCCTGCGTGAACAGTTGCAGGGGCTGGCCAGCCCCGATGCGCGCCTGCTGGAGCATGCCGCCGCCTGGGTTTCGGCGCGCTTCGAGGTGGAGAAGCGTCGACGCGCCGAAATGGGCTTCGACGACATGCTGCTGCGCCTTGAGCATGCTCTGGGCAGCGATGCCGGCGAGCGCCTGGCCGCGTTGATCCGCGAGCAGTTCCCGGTCGCGTTGATCGACGAGTTCCAGGACACCGACCCCGTCCAGTACGGCATCTTTGAACGTATCTACCGTATCAGCGAGAACAATCCGGACACCGGCCTGTTCATGATCGGCGACCCCAAGCAGGCGATCTACGCCTTCCGCGGCGCCGACATCTTCACTTACCTGGCCGCGCGCCGCGCCACCGCCGGGCGCCTGCACAGCCTGGACACCAACTACCGCTCAAGCCAAGCCATGGTCGCGGCGGTGAACCGGGTATTCCTCCAGGCCGAGGAGCGTGCCGAGGGCCGTGGGGCATTCCTGTTCCGGGCCCATGGCGACAACCCGCTGCCCTTCGTCGAAGTACGCGCCAAGGGCCGTGGCGAGCAATTGCTGGTGGCCGGGCAGCCGAGCGCGGCCCTCTGTTGCTGGCAGCTGGATAGCGATGAGCCGGTATCCAGTACCTTGTATCGCCAGCAGCTGGCGGCCAGTTGCGCGAGCCATATCGTCGAGCTGCTCAATGGCGGGCAGCAAGGCATCAGTGGTTTCGCCGACGCCGCTGGCAAGCTGCGCCCCTGCCTGCCCTCCGATATCGCCATCCTGGTGCGCGACGGCCGCGAGGCCCAGCTGATCCGCGCCGAGCTGGCCGCCCGCGATGTGCGCAGCGTGTACCTGTCGGACAAGGACTCGGTGTTCGCCGCCCAGGAAGCCCACGACCTGCTGGCCTGGCTCAAGGCCTGCGCCGAACCGGACTCGGAGCGCCTGCTCAAGGCCGCCCTGGCCAGCCTGACCCTCGACCTGCCGCTGGTCGAACTGGAGCGCCTGAACCAGGACGAACGGGTCTGGGAGGGCTGGGTGATGCGTTTTCGCCGCTACCGCGACATCTGGCAACGCCAGGGCGTGCTGCCGATGCTGCGCCGCCTGCTGCATGACTTCCAGCTGCCCCGCGCGTTGATGGGCCGCAGTGACGGCGAACGCGTGCTGACCAACCTGCTGCACCTGGCCGAGCTGTTGCAGCAGGCGGCGGGCGAACTGGATGGCGAGCAAGCGCTGATCCGCCACCTCACCGAGCACCTGGCCAACGCCGGGCAAGCGGGCGAGGAGCAGATCCTGCGCCTGGAAAGCGACGAACAACTGGTCAAGGTGGTGACCATCCACAAGTCCAAGGGCCTGGAATACCCGCTGGTGTACCTGCCGTTCATCTGCACCAGCAAACCGGTGGATGGCCAGCGTCTGCCCCTGGGCTGGCACGATGAGCAAGGCGTGGCGCACCTGACTCTGACGCCGAATGCCGAGCAGATCGAGCGCGCCGACGACGAGCGCCTGGCCGAGGACCTGCGCCTGCTCTACGTCGCCCTGACCCGCGCCCAATACGCCTGCTGGCTGGGCGTCGCCGACCTCAAGCGCGGCACCCAGCGCAGCTCGCAACTGCACCGTTCGGCACTGGGTTACCTGCTCGGCGGCGGGCTGCCATTGCCTGCCTCCAGCCAGCTGGGCGAGTGGCTCCAGGCACTGGCAGCGAGCAACCCGGCCATCAGCCGGGGGGCGCTGCCCGAAGTACAGACACAGAGCTATCGCACGCCGGACAGCCAGCGCGAACTCCTGCCGCCGCGCAAGCCACGGCGCGCCGCCGCGGAACACTGGTGGATTGCCTCCTACAGTGCCCTGCGGGTGGGCGACCAGACGCTGATCGCCGACAGCTCCCAGGCCCAGCAACTGCTGGACGACGAGGTGCTGGACAGCCAGCTGCTGCGCGAGGTCCCGGCCGAGGCGGGCGATATCCACCGCTTCCCCCGTGGGCCGAACCCGGGGACCTTCCTCCATGGCCTGCTCGAATGGGCGGGTCGCGAAGGTTTCGCCGAGATCAGCAGCCAGGCCGAGGTGATCGAGCGCACCGTGGGGCGGCGCTGCAATCGACGCGACTGGACCGGCTGGATCCCCACGCTGACGCAGTGGCTGCAGCAATTGCTGCTGCAACCCATGCCGCTGCAGGGGGCCACCCTTACCCTGGCGCAACTGAACCACTACCAGATCGAAATGGAGTTCTGGTTCGCCAGCCACCAGGTCGACGCCCTGCGCCTCGACTACCAGGTGGCGCGCCATACCCATGCCGGCGCGGCGCGCCCGGCCGCGCAGCCGACCTTGCTCAATGGCATGTTCAAGGGCTTCATCGACCTGGCGTTCGAGCTCGATGGGCGCTACTACGTGGCCGACTACAAGTCCAACTGGCTTGGCCCCGATGCCGAAGCCTATGGCGCCCTGGCAATGGAGCAGGCGATCCTCGAACATCGCTACGACCTGCAGTACGTGCTCTACCTGCTGGCCCTGCATCGCCAGTTGCGCGCCCGCCTGCCTGACTACGACTACGATCGGCATGTCGGTGGCGCGGTGTTCATCTTCCTGCGCGGCGTCACGTCGGCAGGCCACGGGCTGTATCATGCGCGGCCACCCCGGGCGCTGATCGAGCAGCTCGACGCGATGTTCCGGGGTGAGCAAGAACCTGAACAACAGGACCTGTTTGCCGGAGCCGCGCCATGAGCCGCAACCTCGATGACCTGCTGCCCACGCCATTGCAGGCGGAGCATCTGAGCGCCCTGGCGCCGCTGAGCGCCAGCCACGACCTGCTGGCGTTGCTCGATCGCTGGGTCGAGCGCGGGTGGTTGCGTGCCCTGGATCGGGCCTTCGTGAGTTTTCTCGAGGAACGGGCGCCAGGCAGTGACCCGTTGGTGCTGCTGGCCGCGGCGCTGGCCAGCCACCAGCTGGGGCATGGGCATGTCTGTCTGGACCTGCGCCAGACTCTCGCGGAACCAGACTTCGCCCTGTCGCTGCCTCCGGAAGGCGATGCCCTGGCCGGGCCGCTGCTGCTGCCTTCGCAACTGCTGGCCAGCCTTGACCTGGGTACTTGGCTGCAACGGATCGCCGAGAGCTCGCTGGTCGCGGCGGGCGATAGCGTCGAACAGCGCGCCCGGCCACTGGTGCTCAGCGCCGAGCGTTTGTACCTGCGCCGCTACTGGGCTTACGAGCGGCGGATCGACGGCGCCCTGCATGAGCGCCTGGCACGCCGTCAGCCTCAGCCCGCCGATCTGGCCCAGCGCCTGGCGCAGCTGTTCGACGGCGGCTCGGCGGCCGGCGAGGTGGACTGGCAGAAGCTGGCATGCGCCCTGGCCACCCGAGCGGGTTTCAGTGTGATCACCGGCGGCCCCGGCACCGGCAAGACCACCACCGTGGTGCGCCTGCTGGCGTTGTTGCAGGGGCCGGCGGTCGAGCAAGGCCGACCGCTGCGTATCCGCCTGGCGGCACCGACCGGCAAGGCCGCGGCGCGCCTGACCGAGTCCATCGGCCAGCAGGTCGAGCGCCTGCAGGTGGACGTTGAGGTACGGGCGCAGATCCCCACCGAGGTCAGCACCGTGCACCGCCTGCTGGGCAGCCGCCCAGGCTCTCGGCATTTCCGCCATCATGCCGGCAACCCGTTGCCGCTGGACGTGCTGGTGATCGATGAAGCCTCGATGATCGACCTGGAGATGATGGCCAACCTGCTCGATGCCCTGCCGTCCACCGCCCGGCTGGTGCTGCTGGGCGACAAGGACCAACTGGCCTCGGTGGAAGCCGGGGCGGTGCTGGGCGACCTGTGTCGCGACGCCGAGGAAGGCTGCTACTGGCCCCAGACCCTGGCCTGGCTTGAGCAGGTGGGCGGGCAGTCGCTGGCGGGCATTGGCCTGAAACCGGGCGATGGGCAGCGCAATCCGCTGGCCCAGCAGATCGTGATGCTGCGTCATTCGCGGCGTTTCGGCGAAGGCAGCGGCATCGGCCAATTGGCGCGCCTGGTCAATCGCCAGCAGGCGCTGGAGGCGCGGGCGCTGCTGGCGACCCGACCTGCGGACGTTCATTGCCTGACCCTGGGCGGCGAACACGACAAGCGCTTCGATCGCCTGTTGCTCGACGGCCTTGGCCAGGGCGGCGAAGGGCCGCAGGGTTACCGTGGCTACCTGCGCACCATCGGCCGCTTGCGCCCGCCGCCTGGCACGCCGGGCGACGATCCGCGCTGGGAGCGTTGGGCCGCCGAGGTACTGCAGAGCTTCGAAGCCTTCCAGCTGCTTTGCGCCGTGCGCAGGGGCGCCTGGGGTGTCGAAGGCCTGAACGAACGCGTGGCCCGGGTGCTGCACAATGCCGGACTGATCGATAGCCAGCAACCCTGGTACGAGGGCCGCCCGGTACTGGTCACCCGCAATGACTACGGCCTCGGCCTGATGAACGGTGATATCGGCATTGCCCTGCGCCTGCCGGACGAGCAGGGCGAGGCGTTGCTGCGCGTGGCCTTCCCGCGCAACGATGGCAGCGGCGGGGTGCGCTTCGTCCTGCCCAGCCGGCTCAGCGAAGTGGAAACCGTGTTCGCCATGACCGTGCACAAGTCCCAGGGCTCGGAATTCAGCCATACCGCGCTGGTGCTGCCCGATGCCTTGAACCCGGTGCTGACCAAGGAGCTGGTGTACACCGGCATCACCCGCGCCAAGCATTGCTTCAGCCTGATCGAGCCGCGCGCCGGGGTGTTCGAGGAAGCGGTGGAGCGCAAGGTCAGGCGAGTCTCGGGGCTGATGCTGGAGCAAGTCTGACTCTGGAGTTCGCCGCCGATATGCTATCGTTGCGGCATTATCCGCAAACATTTTGTGAGATTTTCCCCCATGACTGTGGCTGTCTCGGTCTTGAGACGAGTGACGGGTTGTGCGCTCTCGCTGCTGATGGCCACGCTGTTGTCGACCGGCGCTCCCGCCTGGGCGGGCACTGCCGCGTCGGATGCGCAGGCGCAGCAACGGGCCAAGGCCGTGACCCAGGTGGTACTGGGGATCCTCAGCTACGCACGCTGGCCTGCCGACCCCAACCCCTTGCGCCTGTGCCTGGTCGGCCCTACCGAGTACGCCGACGACCTGATCAAGGGCAATGTGCAGAACTCCGGGCAACCCCTGCAGGTGCGCCGTCTGCTGGCCGACGACCCGAGCGTGGCCAATGCCTGTGATGCCATCTATATCGGCAAGCTCGACAAGCTGGAACGTGAGCGGTTGTTCCAGCGGGTCAATGGCCACCCATTGCTGAGCATCAGCGAGGCCGATGACCCGTGCACCGTGGGTAGCCTGTTCTGCCTGCGGGTCAGCGACCAGCAGGTGGCGTTCGACGTCAACCTCGACTCGGTGGCGCGCAGCGGTGTGCGCATCCACCCCAGCGTGCTGCAGCTGTCGCGACGGCGGGCAGGGCAGCCATGAAGCGTTCAGCCAAGCGCTTCAGCCGGCCGACCCTGCGTGCTGTGCTCGGCCGTCGTCACCTGAGCGTGGCGCTGCTCGCCGCGGGCCTGGCCGGTGTGCTGGTGACCCTGCTCGGCGTGGCGGCGTTGCGCGTCTATGCCAATCACAACCTGCACCTGATCGCCCGCTCCATCAACTACACCGTCGAGGCGGCCGTGGTGTTCGACGACAGTGCCGCGGCCAACGAAGCGCTGGCATTGATCGCCTCCACCGAGGAGGTCGCCGACGCCAAGGTCTATGACAACGACGGCGAACTGCTCGCCCATTGGCAGCGTGATACGCCCGGCGTGATGGCGCAGTTGCAGACCCAGGTGGCGCGCGGACTGCTGGAAGAGCCGATCAATATGCCGGTGCAACACATGGGCCAGCGCGTCGGGCATATCGAGTTGACCGGGCAGGGTGGCAGCCTGGTGCGCTTCCTGCTCAGCGGCCTGGCCGGGATCCTGGTGTGCACGGTGCTCAGCGCGGTGCTGGCGCTGTATCTTTCACGGCGCCTGTTCAGCGACATCATCCGGCCCCTGCGCAACCTGGCCAGCGTCGCCCATGCGGCGCGGCGCGAGCGCAGTTTCGACCGCCGCGTGCCGGAAACCCAGATCGCCGAGCTCAACGAGCTGGGCAACGACTTCAATGCCCTGCTCGATGAGCTGGAGGTGTGGCAGAGCCACCTGCAAAGCGAGAACGAAACCCTCGCCCACCAGGCCAGCCATGACAGCCTGACCGGCCTGCCCAACCGCGCCTTCTTCGAAGGGCGGCTGAGTCGCAGCCTGCGCAACGCAGCGCGCACGCAAGATCATCTGGCCCTGTTGTTCCTGGACAGCGACCATTTCAAGCAGATCAACGACAGCCTCGGCCATGCGGTGGGGGACGAAGTGCTGATCAGCGTGGCTAGTCGGGTGCGTGCGCAACTGCGCGAGCATGACCTGGTGGCGCGCCTGGGCGGTGACGAGTTCGCCGTGCTGCTGACGCCGCTGCACTCGCGAGAGGATGCCAAGCGCATCGCCGAGAAAATCGTCGACAGCATGAAGCTGCCGGTGCAACTGGAGGATGGTACCAGTCTGACCACCTCGCTGAGTGTCGGTATCGCCTATTACCCGGACGACGGCCGCGACCCGGCCAGTCTGCTCAATGCCGCCGATGCGGCGATGTACCAGGCCAAGCGCAATCGCCGCGGCCATTGGCAAGTGGCACAGACGGAACGCTGTGCCAACGATGCAAAGAACAGGAGCTGAACCGTGACCAAGCGTTTTTCCGTACTGCGTTTCCCGTTATTCACCCTGCTGCTGGCGCTGTTCGCCCTCACCGGCTGCCAGAGCGTGCCGCCCAAGGGGCTGACACCCGAGCAGGTCGCCGTGCTCAAGCGCGAGGGCTTCGCCCCGACCGATGACGGCTGGGCGTTCGACCTGTCCGGCAAGGTGCTGTTTGGCAGCGACCTGGATAGCCTCAACAGCCAGAGCGAATCGATCGTCGAGCGCATCGGCAAGGCGTTGCTGTCGGTGGATATCCAACGCGTGCGCATCGACGGTCACGCCGACGCCTCGGGCAAGGCCGCCTACAACCAGCAGTTGTCCGAGCGCCGCGCGCAGAGCGTGGCCAAGGCCTTGGCCGGCATCGGCATGCAGCCGCAGAACATCCAGACCCGCGGCATGGGCAGCAGCCAGCCGGTGGCGGACAACCGCACCGCCGCAGGGCGCATGGAGAACCGCCGGGTGTCGATCGTGGTGGGGTCGGAGTGATACCGACATCGCGGGGCTTGCCCCGCGATGATGCCTTCCCTCAATCCCGAGCGAACTTCATCTCCCGCGTCTCCCCCATCAACAACGGCGCATTGGCCTCGGTCACCTCACGGATGTAATCCCACAGCAGGGTGATCCGCTTCAACTTGCGCAGGTCCTCCCGGCAGTACATCCAGAACTGCCGCGTCACCTCGATCTGCTCCGGCAGCACCGTCACCAGCCGTGGGTCCTGCGCCGCCAGGAAGCACGGCAGGATCGCCAGCCCACGCCCCTGCAATGCCGCCGTGTACTGGGCGATCACGCTGGTGCTGCGCAGGTGCGCGTTGGCGTTGGGGATCAGGTTGGCCAGATACAGTAGCTCCGAGCTGAAGGCCAGGTCGTCCACGTAGCTGATGAACGGGTGGCGCCCCAGGTCGGCAATCTCGCGGATGGGTTCATGGCTGTCCAGGTAATCCTGGGTGGCATACAGGCGCAGGCGGTAGTCGCACAGCTTGCAGCACACGTAAGGGCCATGTTCCGGACGCTCCAGGGCGATGACGATATCGGCTTCGCGCTTGGACAGGCTGATGAAGTGCGGCAGCGGCAGGATGTCCACAGAGATCGCCGGCCAGGCATCGACGAAGTGGCTCAGCTGCGGGGTGACGAAGAAGCTGCCGAAGCCTTCGGTGCAGCCCATGCGCACATGCCCCGACAATGCCACGCCCGAGCCCGAGACTTGCTCGCAAGCCATGTGCAAGGTGCTCTCGATCGACTCGGCATAGCCCAGCAGACGCTGGCCCTCGGCGGTGAGGACGAAGCCGTTGGTCCGCGATTTTTCGAACAGCAAAGTGCCCAGCGCCCCTTCCAGTGAACCGATGCGCCGCGACACCGTGGTGTAGTCCACGGCCAGGCGCTTGGCCGCACTGCTGGCCTTGCGGGTGCGCGCTACCTCAAGAAAGAACTTGAGGTCGTCCCAGTTCAGCGCGCTCAGGGAGGTGAGGTCTTTTTGCATGATGATCCGGTTTTTTTGTGCATTCTTGTTGGATGTTTGCACATCTATACTCGATCTCAGCCCCTGTACGCCACCCCGTGTCCATGCCGGCGTAGGCGTCTTCGTTCCGACAATAATTCCAAGGAGAGCGCAGATGAACGCACCCCAGACGCCCGACCAGACCAAGGTCGAGCAGGTCAAGCTGCTGATCGACGGCCAATGGGTCGAGTCGAAAACCACCGAGTGGCGCGACATCGTCAACCCGGCCACCCAGCAGGTGCTGGCGCGTGTGCCGTTCGCCACCGTCGAGGAAGTGAACGCCGCGGTGGCCGCCGCCGAGCGCGCCTTCAAGACCTGGCGCGACACTCCCATCGGCGCGCGCATGCGCATCATGCTCAAGCTGCAGGCGCTGATCCGCGAACACAGCAAGCGCATCGCCGTGACCCTCAGCGCCGAGCAGGGCAAGACCATTGCCGATGCCGAGGGCGATATATTCCGTGGCCTGGAAGTGGTCGAGCACGCCGCCTCCATTGGCACCCTGCAGATGGGCGAGTTCGCCGAGAACGTCGCCGGCGGCGTCGACACCTACACCCTGCGCCAGCCGATCGGCGTGTGCGCCGGCATCACCCCGTTCAACTTCCCGGCGATGATCCCGCTGTGGATGTTCCCGATGGCCATCGTCTGCGGCAACACCTTCGTGCTCAAGCCGTCCGAGCAGGACCCGCTGTCGACCATGATGCTGGTCGAGCTGGCGCTGGAGGCTGGCGTGCCGGCCGGCGTGCTCAACGTGGTGCATGGCGGCAAGCAAGTGGTCGATGGCATCTGCACCCACCCGGACATCAAGGCGATCTCGTTCGTCGGCTCGACCGAAGTCGGCACCCACGTCTACAACCTGGGCAGCCAGCACGGCAAGCGCGTGCAGTCGATGATGGGTGCCAAGAACCACGCCGTGGTGCTGCCCGACGCCAACCGCACCCAGACCATCAACGCCCTGGTCGGCGCCGCCTTCGGCGCGGCCGGCCAGCGCTGCATGGCCACCTCGGTGGCGGTGCTGGTGGGCAAGGCCCGCGAATGGCTGCCGGATATCAAGGACGCGGCGAGCAAGCTCAAGGTCAATGCCGGCAACGAGCCGGGCACCGATGTCGGCCCGGTGGTCTCCAAGCGCGCCAAGGAGCGTGTGCTGGGCCTGATCGAAAGCGGTATCAAGGAGGGCGCCAAGCTCGAACTGGACGGCCGCGACGTGAAGGTGCCGGGCTACGAGCAAGGCAACTTCGTCGGTCCGACCCTGTTCTCCGGGGTGAAGACCGACATGCAGGTCTACACCCAGGAAATCTTCGGCCCGGTGCTGGTGACTTTGGAGGTGGATACCCTCGACGAGGCCATCGCCCTGGTCAACGCCAACCCGTTCGGCAACGGCACCGGCCTGTTCACCCAGAGCGGCGCGGCGGCGCGCAAGTTCCAGAGCGAGATCGACATCGGCCAGGTCGGCATCAACATCCCGATTCCGGTACCGGTGCCGTTCTTCAGCTTCACAGGTTCGCGCGGTTCCAAGCTTGGCGACCTCGGCCCGTACGGCAAGCAGGTGGTGCAGTTCTACACTCAGACCAAGACCGTCACCGCCCGCTGGTTCGACGATGACAGCGTCAATGACGGTGTGAACACCACCATCAGCCTGCGCTAAGGAGCTCGTCATGCGTATCGCATTCATCGGCCTGGGCAACATGGGCGCGCCCATGGCCCGCAACCTGATCAAGGCCGGGCACCAGCTCAACCTGTTCGACCTGAACAAGACCGTGCTGGCCGAACTCGCCGAGCTGGGCGGGCAGGTCAGCACCTCACCGAAGGACGCCGCCGTCAACAGCGAGCTGGTGATCACCATGCTGCCGGCCGCCGCTCATGTGCGTGGCGTGTACCTGGATGAAGAAACCGGCGTGCTGGCCGGCATTCGCCCCGGCACTCCGACCGTGGACTGCAGCACCATCGATCCGCAGACCGCCCGTGAGGTCTCCAAGGCCGCCGCGGCCAAGGGCATCGACATGGGTGATGCGCCGGTCTCTGGCGGCACCGGTGGCGCGGCGGCCGGCACCCTGACCTTCATGGTCGGCGCCAGCGCCGAGCTGTTCGCCACGCTCAAGCCGGTGCTGGAGCAGATGGGCCGCAATATCGTGCATTGCGGCGAAGTCGGCACCGGGCAGATCGCCAAGATCTGCAACAACCTGCTGCTGGGTATCTCGATGATCGGCGTGTCCGAGGCCATGGCCCTGGGCAATGCGTTGGGCATCGACACCAAGGTGCTGGCCGGGATCATCAACAGCTCGACCGGACGTTGCTGGAGTTCGGACACCTACAACCCGTGGCCAGGCATCATCGAGACTGCCCCAGCTTCACGGGGGTATACCGGCGGCTTCGGCGCCGAACTGATGCTCAAGGACCTGGGGCTGGCCACCGAGGCCGCGCGCCAGGCGCACCAGCCGGTGATCCTGGGTGCCGTGGCCCAGCAACTTTACCAGGCCATGAGCCTGCGCGGCGAAGGTGGCAAGGATTTCTCGGCGATCGTCGAGGGGTACCGCAAGAAGGATTGACCCGCGAGTGGACTTGATCGCGGATCGTATGGTCCTCCCCCTTGTAACTGCGCACCTTGGGGGAGGGGCATGTGCTCCGCGATTTTTTTGCTTCGAGCTTTCAGGCAAACACGAAGTATTTGCGCACCGTCTCGACCACTTCCCAGGTCCCTTTCATCCCCGGCTCGATCACGAACACATCCCCCGCCTTCAGATGCTTCGGCTCCTCGCCTTCCGGGGTGACGATGCAGTAGCCATCGAGGAAATGGCAGTACTCCCACTTCTCGTAGTTGACCTCGAACTTGCCCGGCGTGCAGATCCAGGTGCCCATGATCTTGCTGCCGTCGGCGGACAGGTAGGCGTTCAGGTTGACGGTGTGCGGGTCGCCGCCGATGCGCTTCCATTTGGTCGCGTCGACCACCGGGGTCGGACAGGTTTCGCGCAGGACGGTGATGAAGTCGGACATGGCATGGCTCCAGGTAACAGGTGAGATGACGCGTCACCATAGGGCCATCGAAGTACGGGCAGTTGCCTGGGCTCGACGTCCAGCTGTCAGAGCGCGCTATCTCAACCCAAGCCTGCCGATCGGCCAGGCTTCACGCCCACCAGTAACGCACGAAGTGGAAGAACACGGGCGCTGCGAAGCACACCGAGTCCATGCGGTCGAGCATGCCGCCGTGGCCTTCGATCATGTGGCCCCAGTCCTTCACTCCGCGGTCGCGCTTGATCGCCGACATCACCAGCCCTCCAAAGAAGCCCATGGCATTGACCGTCAGCGCCATCAGCGCCGCCTGCCAGAAGGTGAACGGGGTGATCCAGCACAGCAGGGCGCCGACCAGGGTCGCCAAGGCCACGCCGCCGGCCAGGCCTTCGACGGTCTTCGACGGCGACAGGTTGGGCGCCACCTTGCGCTTGCCGAACAGCTTGCCGCAGACGTACTGCAGCACGTCGCTGATCTGCACCACCAGGATCAGCCAGGCGATCAGCAGCAGGTTGCGGCCTTCGTAGCCGGGGATGTCCAGGGTCATCAGCGCCGGCACCGAAGACACGCAGTACACCGCGATCATCAGGCCCCACTGCACCTTCGAGGCGCGCTCGAGGAAGCGCGTGGTGTCGCCGCCGAAGCTGGCGAGGATCGGCAGCAGCAGGAACAGGTACACCGGGATGAAGATGCTGAACAGGCCGTACCAGTCCATGGCGATCAGCAGGTACTGCACCGGCAACGCCACGTAGAACGCCGCCACCAGGGCGGGGTAGTCGCTGCGTCGGGTCGGGGTGAGGGTCATGAACTCGCGCAGGGCGTAGAACGAGACGCCGTAGAACAGCACGATGACGCCGTACTTGCCGAACAGGAAGGCGATGCCGATCACCAGCACCATCACCCACCAGGCATTGATGCGCGCGTTGAGGTTGTCGATCACCGCATGTGGCGCGGGGCCGGCACGCCACTTGAGCAGGCGGCCGACGAGGCTGGCGAGCAGCAGCAGGGCGCCGATACCGGCGAATAGCGACAGGGTGTTGTGATCCATCTCAGGCTTCCTTCGGGGCCAGGTTCAGCAGGGCCTGGCGGGCCCGCTCGAGAAAGGCATGCTTGGCTTCGTCCTGCTGCAGGTGCAGCGGCTCGCCGAAACTCAGGGTGCACAACAGCGGCAGCGGCAGGGCGCGTCCTTTGGGCATGACCCGGTTGAGGTTGGCGATCCACACCGGCACCAGCTCTACCTGCGGGTTGGCCGAGGCCAGGTGGAACAGGCCGCTCTTGAACGGCAGCAGCGGGTCATCGGTGAGGTTGCGCGTGCCTTCCGGGAAGAAGATCAGCGAGTCACCCTGGGCAAAGGCGTCGAGCACCGGTTGCAGTGGGTTGCCCTCGCAGGCCAGCTGGCGATCGATCAGCACGCCGTTGAACACCTGGCGGATCAGGAAGTCGCGGATGCCCGGCTTGCACCAGTAGTCGGCGCCGGCCACTGGCCGGGTGCGGCGGCGCAGCGGCTCGGGCAGCGCGGCCCAGAGCAGCACGAAGTCACCGTGGCTGCTGTGGTTGGCGAAGTACAGGCGCTGCACCGGTTGCGGCGTGCAGCCCAGCCACAGGGCGCGGGCACCGGTGATCAGGCGGGCGGCGGAGGTGATGACGAAGGCAGTCAGGCTGGCGAGCATCGGGGTTATCCGGTGAAGGGAAGGGTGACGGCGAGCAGCACCTGCGCGGCCAGGCACAAGGCCTGACGGCGCAGCAGGGCCAGGGCAGCCTCGCTGCGTGCAGGCCAGCCGCGTGGATCGTCGGCGGTCGGTTTCAGGCGCAGTTCGAACAGGGCACGGTCCAGGGCCTGGGTATCAGCGGGCAGGCTGTCGCGGCTGGCGAGCCGGGCGAACAGCTCGGCATCCAGGGCAACGCGTATGGCCCAGTACTTGTGCGCCAGGCCAAGCGCCAGCAACGTTGCGCAGAACACCCGGGGCAGCGCTGGCAGCGGCACGCCCAGCATGGGCGCCAGGCTGCAGGCCAGGGCCAGCAAGGTGATGCCGTCCGACCAGCGCTCCAGTTGGCGGCCACGGGCGAGCAGGCTGGCGACGACGAGCAGGTTCATGGCTGTGTCTCCAGCGGCTGCAGGGCCTGGCGGTGGGCTGGATGCAATACCACGCCGGGGCGCGCCTGGCGGATCAGTGTTTCGGCATGCGCGATTGCCTTGCAGCGACCGCTGACAACCAGCCAGGCGGCGACTGCGCTGGCGCTGCGTGAGTAGCCCAGTGCGCAGCAGACCAGTACCGGGCCGTGCCGGCGCAGGTGTTCGATAGCCTCGGCAGCTTGCTGCAAGGTCTGCGTGTCAGGGGCGACCAGGTCCAGTGACGGCAGGTTCAGGTAGGACTGCGAAGCCTGTGGCGTCTGCTCGTGGCAGCGCGCTTGCCCCGCGATGCGGACCCGGCAGGCGAGCTCCGCGCTGAGGTCGATCACCGCCGGGAACTGCACCGTATCACCCGCGCCCGGCACACGCCCGAGGTACACCCCCTCGCACACCTCATCCGCCTGCGGATGGCGCCAGGTCCACAGCCTTGAATTGATCCAGGCAGCAATCAGGTAAGGCGCCAGCAATGCCGTCGCCGCGACCGACAGCCGGCCATCGCTGCTTTTCTGGAAACCTTGCGCTCCGAACAGTGCGTAGTTCAACGCTACCAGCAGCAGTGAAAACGCAGGCCAGAGCAGCCACAAGGCGGAGTGCCCCAGCTTGAACCCGAGCACGGCCAGCAGCAGCGCGCCCAGTCCATAACGCAACGCCAGCCGCCAGCGTTTGGGATCGCGTGCCAGGCGTGCCTGCTGCCAGGGCAACGGCCCTTGTTGCGGCCACAGCCACAGGCAGACGAACCCGGCCAACGCCCCGGTCGGCACATCGATGAAGTGATGCTGCCAGGTGCTCAGGACCGACAGCCCGATCAGCCCCATCCAGCCGTGCACCAGCCAGCGCCAGGCGGGATGCCGCGCATGGCGGGCGAACATCGTCCAGATGATCACCAACAGCGCGATATGCAGCGAAGGCGCCTGGTTGTAGGGCTTGTCGAAGCCCATCAGCACATCGAACAGCCAGCCGAACAGCCCTGACAGCTCGGGACGCTCGAAGGTGAAGCGCAGCGGCCAGAGCAGGAAGCAGGCCACGCAGATCATCTGTGCCGTGAGCAATGCCAAGGCATGTCGGTCCATCTCGCGACGTGTACGTGGCAGCAGGAACGACAACCCGTACAGCAGGTCGATCGACCAGTACGGGATGATAGTCCACGGCCACAGCGGCATGTGCCGTTCCCAGGCGAACACCAGGCTGCCGATATCGTCGCGTCCGGCCGTGTAGGAGTTGGCCAGGCCGTAGCTGAGGAAAAACAACGGTCCGAGCAGCAACAGCCAGAGCACGCCGCGGCGGATCAGCCCGGTTTCACGGGCCATCAGCGCACCCGCTGCGCTAGGCTGACGCTGAAGATGCCCCATTCATCGATGCGCTGGGTGATCTTGCGGAACCCTGCGGCCTCGACCAACTGATCCATCTCTGCCTGGCTGCGTCGGCGCATAACCCAGGCCTGGCCGCCGCGGTGGCTGGTCAGGGCGCGGGCGATCATCTCCAGCTGCGGATGCCAGGGCTGGCCGGTGTAGACCAGGTAGCCGCCGTCCTCGACGGCATCGGCCAAGCCCGCCAGTGAATTGCCGACCAGCTCGTTGCTGGCGAACAGCTCGTAGAGCCCCGAGACCACCGCGAGGGTGGGGCGTGGGGTGAGGCTGGCCAGGCTTTGCCGATCGAAGGCATCACCCTGGACGAAGCGGGCGATCTCGCCGAGGTCTTTTTCGCTGATCAGTGCGTTGCCCTGTTGCACGTTCAGCTCGCTGTAGTCGCGCAGCAGGATCGAGTCGGGCAGTTGCTGCAGGCCTTGCAAGGCCTCGAGGATATAGCGGCCATGGCCGGCGGCGATATCGACGATATGGACCGGGCGCTGCTGCTCGCGCAACTGGGCGATGGCCAGGCGCAACAGCTCCTCGACGTTCAGCTTGCGCTGGCGGATACCGCGCCAGCCGATGGCGTCCAGGTAGTTCCGGTCGACCAGCTCGCCCAACCGGCCTTTGCCGGTCGGCGTATTGCGGTAGACGTAGTCGAGGGTCGAGCCGGAGTCGAAGCCGGTGTCGAAGCCCAGTTTCACCCCCTCGGAAAGGCCCTTGCCCAACTGCAGGCCGGCGCGGGTGGCGCGCCAGTAGAGGTCGCGTGGCGAATGGCGTGGCAACGGCGCAGCCAGGCTCTCGGCCTCGGCGCAGCTGGCGCCGCTCCTGTCGGCGTCCAACAAGGAAGGGCGCGCTGGCGGCGCGTCGAAGCAGTGCTCGACGAAGCGTTCGATCCGCGCCAGGGCGTGGGCGCGGTCGCGCTCGCCAAGGGTGTCATGGAAGAAGCCTGGCAGGATGTGCTTTTCCTTGCGTGCGCTGCCCAGGCGATCGAAGAACTGCTCCTGCGGCTTGCGCTCGACCACCAGGTCCGCGCCGGAGATCAGCAGTTGCGTCGGCACCTGGATTGCCTGGGCGTCGGCCACCACGCGGTCGGCGGCGTCATACAGGCCCAGCAGCATGCTGACCGAAATGGGCCGGCTGATCAGCGGGTCGGCGACATAGGACATGACCCGCTCCGGGTCATGGGTCAACAGGCGCGGCTTGACGTAGCTGTTGACGAAGAAGTTGCCGCGCAGGGCCTTCATCAGCTTCAGCCCGGGGCGGGCGAAGGGCACATAGAGTTTGACCTTGAACGCCGGCGAAGCGAGCACCAGGCAGCGCACCCTGGGCGCATAGTCGTGGGCCCAGGTGGCGATCAGTACCGCGCCGACGCTTTGCGCCAGCACCACCATATCGGGTTCGGCGATGCCATGGCTGGCCTGGAGGTGCTCGATGAAGGTCTGCACGTCGCGCACGCTGGTGGCGAAGCCCGGGCTGTCGCCGCGTGCTCCTGGCGATTGGCCATGGCCACGGGCGTCCCAGGCGAAGAAATCATAACCGGGCATGTTCAGTTCGTCGGCCAGGTGGGCCATGCGCCCGCCGTGCTCGTGGCCGCGGTGGAACATCACCACGGCGCGGCGTGGTTGATGCTCGTTGCGCGTGGCGGGCCAGTGGCGATAGTGCAGCTCGACGCCGTCATGGGTGCAGAAATGCAGCGATTGCGCTTGGCGCATGGCGAATATCCTTGTCCGGCAGCGAGGGGCTCAGCGGGTTTCGGCCAGGCCGTGGCGAACCCGGTTGTACAGGGTATAGAGCGAGAGCAGCAGGATCACCAGCAGCAGGCCATTGATCCAGCTCGCGGCCAGCAGCCCGAACGCCACGCCAGTGCCCAGCACGCCGAAGGCGAAGGCCCGGTCGCTCTTGCCCATTGGCCCGTCGTAGCGGCGTGACGCGCCGGCCAGCGGGCCCATTACCCCGGCGTATTCGCTGATCACGGCGAACACCACCACCAGCACCACCAGTGCCGGCGAAACGCCGGGCAGCAGGGCGAACGGCAGGTACAGCGCGGTGTCGGCGATCACGTCGCACAGTTCATTGAGGTAGGCGCCGAGCCTGGACTGCTGGCCGAACTCGCGGGCGAGCATGCCGTCGACCGCGTTCAGCGCCATGCGCAGCAGCATCCACAGCGGTATCAGGATGAACAGCCAGGTGGCCTGGTGCTGCCAGGCGAGCAGCAGGCCAAGGACGATGGAGACCGCCGCGGCGGCGACGGTGACCTGGTTGGCGGTGACGCCACGCTCGTACAGGCGTTGCACCGAAGGGCGCAGCAGCGCCTGGAAGCGGGGTTTGAGCTGGTAGATGGATGGCACGGCGAATTCCCTGTCATGGTGCGGCATGGCCGCGATTGTGGGGAATCAGGCCGGGGGCAGGCAAGGGGGCAGGTGAGGGCTTTCGCCTGGTTTCGTGACGCAGCGCTGCAAAGCGGCGCCGCTCTCAGCGAATCCAGCGGTCGCGCTGCTGCAAACGCCACCCCAGCCACCCCAGCGTCACCGCCCGCAGCACCATGAAGCCGAGGAACGCCCACCACAGCCCATGGTTGCCGAACCCGCGCATGGCAAGCGCCAGGGGCAGCGCGACCGCCACCGACAGCAGCATCGCATTGCGCATCTCGCGTGCCCGCGTCGCGCCGATGAACAAGCCATCGAGCAGGTAGCTCCACACGGCTACCAATGGCAGCACCGCCAGATAGGGCAGATAGGGATACGCGGCTTCGCGCACACTGGCAATGTCGGTCTGCAGGTCGATGAACAGGTGCCCGCCCAGCAAGAACAGCACGGCGAACACCAGGCTGACGATCAGCGACCAGCCGCAGGCCACCACCAGTGCCTGCTTCAGGGCACTGCGGTCACGGGCGCCGATGGCATGGCCGCACAGGGCCTCGACCGCATGGGCCAGGCCATCGAGGGCATAGGCGGTGAGCATCAGCCCATTGAGCAGCAGGGCATTGGCTGCCACCGTAGCCTCGCCCAGGCGCGCACCCTGCACGGTGAGCAGCAGGAACACCAGTTGCAGGGCCAGGCTGCGCAGGAAGATGTCGCGGTTGACCGCCAGCAGCGGCCGCCAGCTCTGCCAGCGTTTCAACGCGGCCCAGGCGACCTGCCCGGGGTAGGCGCGCAAGGCCGGGCGGGTGAGGGCCAGGCCGAGCAGGGCGGCGCTCCATTCGGCGATCACCGAGGCCCGCGCCGAGCCGACCACCCCCCAGTCCAGGCCAAGTACGAACCACAGGTTCAGGGCGATGTTGAGCAGGTTGGTCGTCAGCAGGATCGCCAGCGGCGCCCTGGCGTTCTGGGTGCCGAGGAACCAGCCGACCAGGGCATAGCTGGCCAGTGCTGCCGGCAGGCCGAGCAGGCGGGTGTGGAAGAAGGCTTCGGTCGAGGCATGCAGCGCCTCGCTGGGCTGCATCGCCTGCAGTGCCAGTTGGCTGAAGGGTAGGGCCAGCAGGCCGATCAGCACGGCGAAAGCCAGCGCCAGCAGCAGCCCCTGCACAAGTACCTGGCGCAGCGCGGCGCCGTCGGCGCGGCCGGCGGCCTGGGCGGCGAAGCCGGTGGAGCCCATGCGCAGGAAGCCCAGCAGGCCGACCATGAAGGTGAACAGCGTGGCACCGACGGCCACCGCGCCCAACTGATGGGCATGGGGCAGGTGGCCGATCACCGTGCTGTCGACCAGCGCCACCAGCGGCACCGAGATGTTGGACAGGATCATCGGCGCGGCCAGGGCCCAGACCTTGTGGTGGGTGGGGCGGTTGCGCCAGGCGGTGGACAGTGAAGACATGCGGGCTCCTGCGTGATTGCGCAACGGATTGTACCGGCCCGGCAACCTATTGGCGCGAACACGGTCTCACTTACCGCGCATCGCCAGGAAAGCCTCGAGCCGTTGCGCTATAGTTGCCCCCCTCACGTACACGCTGCCGAAGAGTTCTCTCTCAAATGCTCAACAAAGGATTGTTGCTGGCCTGCGCGCTGGCCCTGCTCAGTGCCTGTGATTCTTCCACCCCGGACAAGCCATCGGCGCCTGCTGCTGACGCCGCTGCCGTCGCGCCTGTCGAAACCCGGACGGCCAAGCGCGAAGATCCGGCAGTGCTCGCCAAACGCTATGCCGGCCGTGAACTGACCGTGCTGGACGTCTCGGAAGTGCAGCTCGACGGCGCCAGCACCCTGTCGGTCAGCGTCTCCGCGCCGCTGGACGCCAATCAGGACTTCGCCGGCAAGTTGCACCTGGTCGACACCGTCAAGGGCAAGGTCGACGGCGCCTGGGAACTCTCCGACAACCAGATGGAACTGCGCCTGCGCCACCTGGAGCCCCAGCGCAAGATGGTCCTGACCATCGACAAGGGCCTGCTCTCGGTCAACGGCAACCAGCTGCAGGCCGAATCGGTCAGCCGCTTCGAGACCCGCGATATGCAGGCCACGGTGGGCTTCGCCAGCCGCGGTTCGCTGCTGCCCACGCGCCTGGCCGAAGGCCTGCCGGTGATTGCCCTGAACGTCGACAAGGTCGATGTCGAGTTCTTCCGCATCAAGCCGGACATGCTCTCGAGTTTCCTGGTCAACTGGGGGCGCAACAGCAGCCTGTACTACTACCAGTCCAAGGAAACCCTGGAGATGGCCGAGCTGGTCTACAGCGGCCGTTTCGACCTCAACCCGGCGCGCAATACCCGCGAAACCGTGCTGTTGCCGATCGCCGGGATCAAGCCGCTGCAGGAGCCAGGCGTATACCTGGCGGTGATGCGTGCCTCGGGCACCTATGACTACTCGCAGCCGGCGACCCTGTTCACCCTGAGTGACATCGGTGTCTCGGCGCACCGCTATCGCGATCGCCTGGACGTGTTCACCCAGGCTCTTGAGGGCGGCAAGGCGCTCAAGGACGTCACCCTCGAGTTGCACGACGACAAGGGCAAGTTGCTGGCCCAGGCCAAAACAGACGGCGACGGTCATGCGCAGCTGCCGATCACCGCCAAGGCCGATACGCTGATCGCCACTCAGGGCGTGCACACCACCCTGCTGCGTCTGAACACCGCGGCGCTGGACCTGGCCGAGTTCGACATCACCGGGCCCCAGGCCAACCCGCTGCAGTTCTTCATCTTTGGCCCCCGTGACCTCTATCGCCCAGGCGAGACCGTGCTGCTCAACGGCCTGCTGCGCGACCAGGATGGCAAGCCGGTCAAGGCCCAGCCGGTGAACGTGGAAGTACGCCGCCCCGATGAGCAGGTCAGCCGCAAGTTCGTCTGGGAGGCCGACCAGAACGGCCTGTTCCAGTACCAGCTGCAACTGGCCAGCGAAGCGCCGACCGGCCGTTGGCAGTTGCTGCTCGACATGGGCGGTGGCCGCAAGCAGGTTTACGAATTCCTAGTCGAGGACTTCCTCCCCGAGCGCCTGGCGCTGGAGCTCAAAGGCAGTGCCGCGCCGCTGGCGCCGGAGCAAACCGCCACGATCCAGGTCAATGGTCGTTACCTCTATGGAGCTCCCGCCGCCGGCAACCGCCTCAGTGGCCAGGCCTACGTGCGTCCGTTGCGTGAAGCGGTGAAGGCGCTGCCGGGCTATCAGTTCGGCGCGGTCACCGAGACCGAGCTGAACCAGGACCTGGAACTGGACGAAGTCACCCTCGACCAGAACGGCAAGGCCCGCATCGACATCGAAAGTCGCTGGGCTGAAGCCCGCTCGCCGCTGCAACTGACCGTGCAGGCCAGCCTGCAGGAGTCCGGTGGTCGGCCGATCACCCGGCGCCTGGAGCAGCCGATCTGGCCTGCCGAGCGTATGCCGGGCCTGCGCGGCCTGTTCGACGGCGAAGAAACCGATGGCGACGGCCCGGTGGAGTTCGAGTTCCTGGTGGCTGATCGCGACGGCAAGAAACTGGCCGCCGACAACCTGAAGGTACGGCTGATCCGCGAGCGCCGCGACTACTATTGGAACTACTCGCAGAGCGATGGCTGGAGCTACAACTACAACGAGAAGTTCCTTACCCAGGCTGAAGAAACCGTCAGCGTGAAGGCAGGTTCCACCGCCAAGCTGAACTTCCAGGTGGAGTGGGGTCCGTACCGTGTCGAGGTGGAAGACCCGCAGACCGGCCTGGTCTCCAGTGCCCGCTTCTGGGCCGGCTACCGCGCCCAGGACAACGCCGAGGGTGGCGCCGTGCGCCCTGACCAGGTGAAGATCGCCCTGGACAAGCCAGCCTACAAGGAAGGCGGCACCGCCAAGGTCACCGTCACCCCGCCGGCCGCCGGCAGCGGCTACCTGATGATCGAGTCCGCCGACGGCCCGCTGTGGTGGCAGGAAATCGAGGTGCCGGCCGAGGGCAAGACCTTCGATGTCGAACTGGACAAGAAGTGGGCGCGCCACGACCTGTACATCAGCGCCCTGGTGATCCGCCCGGGTGAGCGCAAGGCCAACGCCACGCCGAAACGCGCCGTGGGCGTGCTGCACCTGCCGCTGGACCGCGCCGAGCGCAAGCTGGCCGTGTCGCTGCAGGCGCCGGAAAAAATGCGGCCCAAGCAACCGCTGACCGTCAAGGTCAAGGCGGTCAACGCCGATGGCAGCGTGCCCAAGCAGGTGCATGTGCTGTTGTCGGCGGTGGACGTGGGCATCCTCAACATCACCGACTTCAAGACCCCCGATCCGTTCGCCAGCCTGTTCGGCCGCAAGGCCTATGGCGCCGACCAGCTGGACATCTATGGCCAGTTGATCGAAGCCGGCCAGGGCCGCCTGGCCAGCCTGGCCTTCGGCGGTGACGCCGCCATGGCCAAGGGCGGCAAGCGCCCGAACACCACGGTGACCATCGTCGCCCAGCAGAGCCTGCCGGTGACCCTCGATGAAAAAGGCGAGGGCCAGGCCAGCGTCGATATTCCCGATTTCAACGGTGAACTGCGCCTGATGGCCCAGGCCTGGACCGAAGAACACTTCGGCATGGCCGAGGGCAAGACCGTGGTCGCCGCGCCGCTGATCGCCGAGCTGTCCGCGCCGCGCTTCCTCGCCGGTGGCGATCAGACCCGCCTGGCGCTGGACCTGGCCAACCTGTCCGGCCGCGCCCAGCAACTGAGCGTGCAGGTGTCCAGCGAAGGTCAACTGAGCCTGGTCGGTGGCGCTCAGCAGAACTTCACCCTCGCCGAAGGCCAGCGCACCACCCTGATGATCCCGGTGCAGGCCCAGGGGGGCCTGGGCCAGGGCAAGGTTCGCGTGCAGGTCAACGGCCTGCAGCTGCCGGGTGAGCCGGCTAGTACCTTCGAGCGTGAATGGACCCTGGGTATTCGCCCGGCTTACCCGGCGATGCTCAAGCACTACCGCGTGGCCCTCAAGGACCAGCCCTGGAGCCTGCCCGACAGCGACCTGGCCGAGTTCGAGCCTGCGGGCCTGGAGGCCAGCCTGGCGTTATCGAGCCGCCCACCGCTGAACCTTGCCGAGCAGATCCGCGCCCTGGAAGCCTACCCCTACGGCTGCCTGGAGCAGACCACCAGTGGCCTGTACCCGTCGCTGTACGCCGATGCCGACAGCCTCAAGCGCCTGGGCATCAAGGGTGAGCCGGCCGATGTGCGCAAACGCAAGATCGAGATGGGCATCGAGCATCTGCTGGGCATGCAGCGCTACAACGGCAGCTTCGGCCTGTGGAGTTCGGACAGCGAGGAGGAATACTGGCTGACTGCCTACGTGACCGATTTCCTGCTGCGCGCCCGCGAGCAAGGCTACGGTGTACCGGCCGAGGCGCTGAAGAAGGCCAGCGAGCGCCTGCTGCGCTATGTGCAGGAGCGCAACCTGATCGAAGTCGACTACAGCCAGAACGCCGACCACACCCGCTTCGCCGTGCAGGCCTACGCCGGCCTGGTGCTGGCGCGCAGCCAACAGGCGCCGCTGGGCGCCTTGCGCAGCCTGTTCGAGCGTCGTGCTGACGCCCGCTCCGGTTTGCCGCTGGTGCAACTGGCGGTGGCGCTGGACAAGATGGGCGACAAGCAACGTTCGCAGCAGGCGCTGCAGGCGGGCCTGGCGGTCACCCGCGGCAAAGGCTGGCTGGCCGACTACGGCAGCGCCCTGCGTGACCAGGCGTTGATCCTGTCCCTGCTGCAGGAGAACAACCTGGCCGCCAATCAGGTCGACCAGCGCCTGTTCGGCCTGTCCGACGAGTTGGCCGCCAACCGTTGGCTGTCTACCCAGGAGCGCAACGCGCTGTTCCTTGCCGGCCGTGGCCTGCTGGGCAAGCCGGAGGGTACTTGGAAGGCTCGCCTGGACAGCGCCGGTGAAGTCCGTGAGTTCGACAACAATGATTCGGGCATGAAGCTCGAGGGCCCGCTGCTGGCCTCGCCATTGACCGTGCAGAACCAGGGTGGCGACACCCTGTACCAGCAGCTGACCTTGTCCGGCTACCCGCGCCAGGCTCCGGCCGCCAGCGGCAATGGCATGGAAATCCGCCGCGAGTACCTGGGCATGAATGGCCAGGCGCTGGATGTGCGCAACCTGCGCAGCGGTGACCTGGTGCTGGTGCACCTGGCGCTCAAGGCCCAGGACCAGGTGCCCGACGCCCTGGTAGTGGACCTGCTGCCGGCAGGCCTGGAGCTGGAGAACCAGAACCTGGCGCAGAGCGCTGCCAGCCTGGACAATGCCAGCAGCGCGGTGAAGCAGTGGCGCGAGTCGATGCAGAACGCCAGCGTGGTGCACCAGGAGTATCGCGACGACCGCTACGTGGCCGCGCTCAAGCTCGACAGCTACGGCACCACCCACCTGCTGTACCTGGCCCGTGCGGTGACGCCGGGCAGCTACCGCGTTCCGCCTCCGCAGGTGGAGTCGATGTACCGGCCCAACCTGCAGGCGATTGGTGATAGCCAGGGCGAGATGATTGTAAGAGCTCGCTGACCCTCAAGCTGTGAGCTGCAAGCTACAAGAGAAAGCAGTCGATGCAGGCTGCTTTCAACTTGCCGCTTGTAGCTCCAAGCTTGCAGCTGCTTTCAATGCACTACCCAGCTCAACACCCACAACCCCAGCAACGCCCAGATGATCCCGAGGATGATCGATGCGCGCATGAAAGCGCGGACCGCCGAGTACAGCAACATCAGGCCGACGATAAGCGCCAGGATGCTCACCAGCGAGGTGTCCATCCCCAGCGTGCGCGCCAGGCCATCGATGAAATTGCCACCGGCGTTGGCCAGCAGGTTGAACAACCCGCTCAAGCCATCGACGATGAACCGGATCACCGAACCCAGTGCCTGGCCCAGCCATTCGAAAAAACCTTCTACATGCATAGTCGCTTCCTGATCAACGAATCGGCGATTCCCAGCCTTTGGCCATCACCTGGCCCGGTCGGTTCCCGATGCCAAGCTTAGCGCGCCCGCGCCTGACCAGGCTGCTGCGGCGTGTCGCCGTCAGCGTGCTGCTGGGCATGGCCCTGCTGTGGCTGGCTGACCGTATCTGGCCATTGCCCATGCCGGGCGACGACCTGGCGCGGGTGGTGCTGGCCGAGGACGGCACACCGTTGTGGCGCTTCGCCGACGCCGACGGCGTGTGGCGCTATCCGGTCAGCCCGCAGGAAGTCTCGCCGTTGTACCTTGAAGCCCTGCTCGCCTACGAGGACCGCTGGTTCTATCGCCACCCCGGGGTGAACCCCATGGCCCTGGCCCGGGCTGCATGGCTCAACCTGCGTGGCGGGCGGGTGGTGTCTGGTGGCAGCACGCTGTCGATGCAGGTGGCGCGCCTGCTCGACCCGCACGACCGCACCTTGCCCGGCAAGCTGCGCCAGCTGTGGCGCACGGTGCAGCTGGAGTGGCACCTGTCCAAGGACGAAATCTTGCAGCTGTACCTCAACCGGGCGCCGTTCGGCGGCACCTTGCAGGGCGTAGCGGCAGCCAGTTGGGCGTACCTGGGCAAGTCGCCGAAACACCTGACTCCGGCCGAAGCCGCGTTGCTCGCGGTGCTGCCTCAGGCGCCGAGCCGGCTGCGTCCGGACCGCCACCCTGAACGCGCCCAGCGTGCCCGGGACAAGGTGCTGCAGCGCCTGGCCGAGTACCAGGTGTGGCCAGCCCAGCGCATCGACGAGGCGCGTGAGGAGCCGCTGTTGCTGGCGCCACGCCAGGAGCCGGCGCTGGCGCCGCTGCTGGCCCGGCGCCTGAATACGCCGAACAGCCCGCCACTGATCCGTACCACCCTGGACGCCGCCTTGCAGCGGCGCCTCGAAGACCTGCTGCTGGGCTGGCGCGCTCGCCTGCCCGAGCGCACTTCGGCGGCGTTGCTGGTGGTCGAGACGCAGAGCATGGCCGTGCGCGCGTATCTCGGCTCCATCGACTTGAGCGATGAGCGCCGCTTCGGTCACGTGGACATGATCCACGCCCTGCGTTCGCCCGGTTCGACCCTCAAGCCGTTCCTCTACGCCATGGCCATGGACGACGGCCTGATTCACTCCGAATCGCTGTTGCAGGATGTGCCACGACGCTACGGCGACTACCGCCCCGGCAACTTCTCCATGGGCTTCAGCGGCCCGGTGTCGGCCAGCTCGGCGCTGGCGCTGTCGCTCAACTTGCCGGCGGTGCAACTGCTCGAAGCCTACGGCCCGAAACGCTTCGCCGCGCAGATGCGCATGGGCGGGATGCCGCTGGTGCTGCCGCCGCTGGCCGAGCCGAACCTGTCGCTGATTCTTGGTGGCGCAGGCAGCCGCCTGGAGGACCTGGTCGGTGGCTATGCCGCGCTGGCTCGTGGTGGGCTGAGCGCGCAGGTGCGCCTGCAACCTCAGGACCCGCTGGTGGAACGCCGCTTGCTGTCGCCGGGTTCGGCCTGGATCACCCGGCGCATTCTCAGCGGCCTGGCGCGGCCGGACCGTGACCCCCACGCCGAGCTGGTGCAGCGTCCGCAATTGGCCTGGAAGACCGGCACCAGCTACGGCTTTCGCGATGCCTGGTCGGTGGGCGTCGGCCCGCGCTACCTGATCGGCGTATGGATCGGCCGCCCCGACGGCACCCCGGTGCCGGGCCAGTTCGGCCTGGCCTCGGCGGCGCCATTGATGCTGCAGGTGCATGACCTGCTGAGTAACCGCGACAGCCAACGCGGCATCGAAGTGCCGGTCGAACCGGTGCCCGATTCGGTCGGTGTGGCGGCGATCTGTTGGCCGCTGGGCCAGCCAATGAACCGTCAGGACCCGAACTGCCGTCGGCAACGTTTCGCCTGGACCCTCGACGCTACCACGCCACCGACCTTGCAGGCTGCCGACCAGCCGCTGGGGCTGGGTTTGCGCGAAACGGTGTGGCTCAACGAGCGCGGCTTGCGTGTCGATGCCTCTTGTCCCGGTGCCAGGGCGCATGATGTCGCGCTATGGCCGGCCCCGCTCGAGCCGTGGTTGCCCAGCGCCGAACGCCGGGCAGCGCGGCTGCCGACTGTCGACCCCGCCTGCCCACCGCGGATGGCGGCCAGTGCGCCACCGCTGTCGATCGTCGGGGTGCGGGCCGGCGACAGCCTGCGTCGCCCGGCCACCAGCCATGAGCCGCTGCAGGTGCGGGTGTCGGCATTGGGTGGGGCGGGGCGACGCTGGTGGTTCCTCAATGGCCTGCCCTTGGGCGAGACCCAAGGGCAGGACAGCCTGCAGGTAAGTTTCGAGCAGGCCGGGCGCATCGAGTTGAGTGCTTTGGATGAAAGCGGCGAGACGGCGCGGGTGGAGTTCCAGGTCAGCGAGTAAGCACGTTGCCCAGGCTCAGCCTTTGACCGGGTTCAGATCGAAGGCACCAGCCTGGTACTGGAACAGCAGGCAATCGGCCGCCGCGGTGCAGCCGCTTTCATGCACCAGGTTGGCGGGCAGTTTGTAGTAGGCGCCTGTCGGGTACTCCACCCGCTTGCCATCGATCACCGCGTAGAAGGTTCCGCTCAACACCATGGTCGGCAGGGTCTGGCTATGGGTGTGCAGGCCATTGTCGGTGCCTTTGCGGAATTTTACGTAGGCCGAGTACGGCCCCTTGCCGAACAGGTCGCCTTCGACATTGGCGTAGCTCACCGCGCCGTGGGTGCCGGGCACCTGCTGCCATTTCAGCGAAGCGCTGTCAGGGACCGAACTCAGGGTGTCGCCAGCGGCGCTGGCGGTGGCGGTAATAGTGGCCAGGGTGAGGCCGGCGAAAATCGTGTGCAGTGCTTTCATGGGAGGCTCCTTCGCCAAGTGACAATGGGCGAAGGTTAAACAATCAAGTTATGCACAAATACTTCTTCAGAGTGCCATAACCTGTGCGTTTTAAGCACAAATCAATGTTGCCATCGCTGCTCTGCGTAGTACGCCTGCACGTAGTCGAGGAGTGCCCGTACCTTGGGCGCCACATAGCGGCTCTGCGGGTAGACCGCGTACACAGTGCGTGAGGGCAGCGACCAGTCCGCCAGCACCGGCACCAGGCGCCCGTCGCGCAAGGCATCGTGGGCGATGAAGCGGTCGAAGCTGGCGATCCCCAACCCGCCGATCGCTGCCGCGCGCAGGGCCATCGGCGAATTGGCGCTCAGGCGCTGGGGCATCAGCAACTCGCGGCGCTCGCCGGCGGGGCCGGTCAGTTGCAGGCGCTGTGGATGCGGCAAGCGGCTGTAGCCGAGCAATGGGTGGGCAGCCAGGGCGTCGGGGGTGGTCGGCGTGCCGTGACGCTCCAGGTAGCCGGGAGCGGCCACCAGCAGCACCTCGCTGTCTGCCAGCCTACGGGCCACGAGGCTGGAGTCGGGCAGGTGGTCGGTGACCCTCAGGCAGACATCGATGTCTTCTTCCAGCAGGTCGATGAAGCGGTCGCTGCAATGCAGTTCGACCTGCAATCGCTCGTGACGTCCGACGAAGTCGGGTAGCCAGTGTCCGAGTTCCAGCTCGCCAAAGGCAGTGGCCACACCCAGGCGCAGCGTGCCGCTGGGCTGTTGTTGATGCTCGGACAGTTCAAGGTTCATGGCCTGCATCTGCTCGAGAATCCGGGTGCAGTGGCGATAGAACAGCGCCCCGGCTTCGGTCATTTGCAGGCGACGGGTGGTGCGGTTGAGCAGTTGTGTGCCGAGATGGCGTTCGAGGTGCTTCACCTGGCGCGACAGCACGGTGTGGGAAACGCCCGCCTGGTGGGCGGCGGCGCTGAAGCTGCCGAGGTCGACGACTCGGCGGAAGGTCTGCATGGCGCTCAACTGGTCCAATGGCACATCACTCCTTGCAGCGAACGGCGGGGCCCTGGCGGCCCCGCGTCGTCGCGGGTCAGCGCCGAACCAGCAGCACCCCGCTTTCCATATGGTGGGTGTAGGGGAACTGGTCGAACAGCGCGCAGCGTTCGATACGGTGGGTATCGTGCAGCTGGGCGATGTTCTGCGCCAGGGTTTCCGGGTTGCAGGAGATGTACAGGATGCGCTCGAAGCGACGGGTCAGCTCGCAGGTGTCCGGGTCCATGCCGGCGCGCGGCGGGTCGACGAACACCGTGCCGAAGTCGTAGCTCTTCAGGTCGATGCCTTCCAGGCGGCGGAACGGGCGGACCTCGTTCAGGGCCTGGGTCAGCTCTTCGGCCGACAGGCGCACCAGGCGCACGTTGTCCACGCCGTTCTCGTCGAGGTTGTGCAGGGCGGCGTTGACCGAGGTCTTGCTGATCTCGGTGGCCAGTACCTGGCGGGCGCGGGTGGCCAACGGCAAGGTGAAGTTGCCGTTGCCGCAATACAGCTCGAGCAGATCGTCCTGGCGCTCGCCCATGGCCTCGAAGGCCCAGCCGAGCATCTTCTGGTTCACCGCGCCGTTCGGCTGGGTGAAGGCGCCTTCGGGCTGGCGATAGCTGAAGGTGCGCCCGGCGATGTCGAGCTTCTCCACCGCGTAGTCGCGGCCGATCACCACACGCTTGCCTTTCGAGCGGCCGACCACGCTGACACCGAGGTCGGCGGCCAACTGCTGCGCGGCGGCCTCCCAGGCCTGGTCCAGCGGGCGGTGGTAGCACAGGGTGATCATTGCGTCACCGGCCAGGGTGGTGAGGAACTCCACCTGGAACAGCCGGTTGTCGAGGTCTTCATTGGTCTGCCAGGCGGCTTTCAGGCGCGGCATCAATGCATTGATGCGCTCGCTGGCGATCGGGAAGTCGTCGATCAGGATGGCCTTGTGCTTCTCGCCCGGGGCGAACATCGCATAGTGGCGCTGGCCGCCTTCGCGCCACAGGCGGAACTCGGCGCGCAGGCGGTAGTGCCCGCGCGGCGAGTCGAACACGGCCGGCTCCGGCGCGTCGAACGGGGCCAGCAGGTCGCGCAGGCGGGCGGCCTTGGCCGCCAGTTGCACGTCGTATTGCGCGGGATCGTAGGCAGCACTCATGCGGGGAACCAACCCAGCTTGATGACGAACAGGATGGACAGGATCACCAGCGCCGGGTTCAGGTCATGGCGACGGCCGGAGATCAGCTTGATGGCGGTCCAGGCGATGAAGCCGAAGGCGATGCCGTTGGCGATCGAGTAGGTCAGCGGCATGGCCAGGGCGGTCACCACCACTGGCGCGGCTTCGGTGACGTCGTCCCAGTTGATCTCGGCCAGGCCCGAAGCCATCAGCACGGCGACGAACAGCAGCGCCGGAGCGGTGGCGAAGGCCGGCACGCTGCCGGCCAGCGGGGCGAAGAACAGCGCCAGCAGGAACAGGATGGCGACCACGATGGCGGTCAGGCCGGTGCGCCCGCCGGCACTCACGCCCGCCGCCGACTCGATGTAGCTGGTGGTGGTCGAGGTGCC
Source organism: Pseudomonas soli (assembly GCF_900110655.1). Lineage (GTDB taxonomy): Bacteria > Pseudomonadota > Gammaproteobacteria > Pseudomonadales > Pseudomonadaceae > Aquipseudomonas > Aquipseudomonas soli. Next base: position 957,258 of record NZ_FOEQ01000001.1, on the reverse strand, counting down.
CAGCAGCGAACCGGCCATGGCGGCGGTGCTGTCGGCGATCAGGGCGCGGCCCATCTTCGGCATGTGGCCGTCCTTGCCCATCAGACCGGCGCGTTTGGCCACGCCGATCAGGGTGCCGGAGTTGTCGAACAGGTCGACGAACAGGAAGGCGAAGATCACGCTGATCAACCCGACATCCAGGGCGCCGGCGATGTCCAACTGCAGGAAGGTCGGGGCCAGCGACGGTGGCATCGAGACCACCCCGCCGAACGGCGTGACGCCCAGCGCGATCGCGGCCACGGTCACCGCCAGGATACCGATCAGCACGGCGCCGCGAACCTTCAGCGACTCGAGGGCGACGATCAGGAAGAAGCCCAGGGTGGCGAGGATCGGCGCGGGTTTGCTGAGGTCGCCCAGACCCACCAGGGTGGCTGGGTTATCGACGACGATGCCGGCGTTATGCAGGGCAATCAGCGCCAGGAACAGGCCGATGCCGGCAGCAATGGCCGAGCGCAGCGGCAGCGGGATGCTGTTCACGATCCATTCGCGGATGCGGAAGATCGACAGCAGGAAGAACAGCACCGCGGAGAGGAACACCGCGCCCAGCGCCACCTGCCAGGTGTGGCCCATGTGCAGGACCACGGTGTAGGTGAAGAAGGCGTTCAGGCCCATGCCCGGCGCCAGGGCGATCGGGTAGTTGGCGATGATGCCCATGGTCACCGAGCCGATGGCCGCGGCCAGGCAGGTGGCGACGAAGAGCGCGCCCTTGTCCATGCCGGTCTCGCCGAGGATGCTCGGGTTGACGAACAGGATGTAGGCCATGGCCAGGAAGGTGGTGACGCCCGCGAGAATCTCGGTGCGCACGTTGGTGTTGTGTGCTTTTAGTTGAAACAGCCTTTCCAGCATGCCTGCTCCCCGGGCGCGCTCGCGCCGTGAATGTATCGACCCCAACAGCAAAGCACAGACCGTACCGGGTGCCGTGGTTTTGTGTGGGGTGGAAAAAAGCCGCGCATCATACCAGCAAGGATGGCGGGGGCCTATGGCCATTGGGGAGAGAGGCCATTCGGGCCCTCTCGCGGTTTTTCGCCTCGCGAGGGGGCGAACACGGTTTTCAGCCGTTATGCATACGGTCGCGATGGGTCAACGTCGGGAACAGCTTCATCCATACCCCGGTCACCAGCAGCGTGCCCACGCCGCCGAGCACCACCGCCGGCACTGTGCCAAACCAGTGCGCGGTCAGCCCCGACTCGAACTCGCCGAGCTGGTTCGAGGCACCGATGAACAGCCCGTTCACCGCGCTTACCCGGCCGCGCATCTCGTCCGGCGTCTCCAGCTGCACGAAGGCGCCGCGGATGACCATGCTGATCATGTCCGCCGCGCCGAGCACCACCAGCACCGCCAGGGAGAACCAGAACGAGGTCGAGAGGCCGAAGGTGATGGTCGCCACCCCGAACACGCCGACCGAGGCGAACATGATCAGGCCTACCTTGCGCTCCACCGGGAAGCGCGCCAGCCACAGCGACATCAGCAGCGCGCCCACCGCCGGCGCCGAGCGCAGCAGGCCCAGGCCCCAGGCGCCGGTGAGCAGGATGTCCTTGGCGAACACTGGCAGCAGCGCGGTAGCGCCGCCCAGCAGCACGGCGAACAGGTCTAGGGAGATGGCACCGAAGATGTCCGGACGGCTGCGGATGAAGCGTACCCCGGCCAGCAGCGATTCCAGGTTGGCCCGACCGCGCTGGGGCAGTTGCTGGCGCGCGTCGAGGCTCAGGGTCAACAGGCAGGCGATGAGGTAGAGGGCCACGGTCGGGCCGTACACCCAGGTACTGCCGAAGGCGTAGAGAAAGCCGCCGACCGCCGGGGCGACGATGGTCGCCGACTGGGTGGCCGACGCCGACGCCGCCACGGCCCGTGGGAACAGCCCTGGCGGCACCACGTTGGGTAACAGCGCCTGGGTCGCCGGCATCTCGAACGAACGGGTGGCGCCGAGCAGGAAGGCGAGGATGAAGATCAGCTCGCGGCTGACGTTGTCGGTGACGCTGCCCAGTGCCAGCGCCAGGGCGATCAGCGCCTGCAGGGTCTGGCACAGGGCGGCCACCTTGCGTCGGTCGTAGCGGTCGGCGACATGGCCTGTGTGCAGCATGAACAGCATCCGGGGCGCGAACTCGACCAGCCCGACCAGGCCCAGGTCGAGGACATTCCCGGTCAGTTGGTAGAGGTGCCAGCCAATGGCCACCGTCAGCATCTGGAAGCCGCTGGCGGTGAACACGCGGGCCAGCCAGAAGGCCAGGAAAGGGCGGTGATGACGCAGCAATTGCGGGGCGGAATCGGACATCGGGGGGCTGCAGCCTCGGAGATAGAGGGGCCTGCAGAGTAACATCTGTTTGTAACAAATAGTTGCTGAAAGTCGTGTGGATCAACTGCCGCGAATTCGCAAAAGAGGGTGAGGCAACCGGTCACGCGGCAATCAACCACACATCCGGATGGAGCATTCAGGACTATGCTTCCATTCAGTCGTTGATCTGGATCAATCGTTCCAGATGCAACGATCTTGGCCTTCGGGCCGGAATCCCCGCGATCGAACAGAACAATTCTAACGCGCCGCACTCGATACCCGTGGGGGCAGTGGGCGACAGGCCATGAGCCCGGTCGCCGGATTACCTGAAGAGGAAGCACCATGTTCGGATTGGAAGCTCTAGAGCTCGCCCGAATCCAGTTTGCCTTTACCGTGTCCTTTCACATCCTGTTCCCGGCCATCACCATTGGCCTGGCGAGCTACCTGGCGGTCCTAGAAGGCCTTTTGCTGAAGACCGGCGACAACACGTACCGTGACCTCTACCACTTCTGGTCGAAGATCTTCGCCGTGAACTTCGGCATGGGCGTGGTCTCGGGCCTGGTCATGGCCTATCAGTTCGGCACCAACTGGAGCCAGTTCTCCGATTTTGCCGGATCCATCACTGGTCCCTTGCTCACTTACGAGGTCTTGACCGCCTTCTTCCTCGAGGCCGGTTTCCTTGGTGTCATGCTGTTCGGCTGGAACCGTGTAGGCCGTGGCCTGCACTTCTTCGCCACCTGCATGGTGGCGCTCGGCACGCTGGTGTCGACCTTCTGGATCCTCGCTTCCAACAGCTGGATGCAGACCCCCCAGGGCTACGAGATCGTCAATGGCCAGGTGATTCCGGTGGACTGGTTCGCGGTGATCTTCAACCCGTCCTTCCCCTATCGCCTGATGCACATGGCCACCGCGGCCTTCGTCGCCACCGCGTTCTTTGTCGGCGCCTCGGCGGCCTGGCACCTGTTGCGCGGGAGGGACAACCCGGCAGTGCGTAAGATGCTGTCGATGGCCATGTGGATGGCCCTGGTGGTGGCGCCTATCCAGGCCGTGATCGGCGACTTCCATGGCTTGAACACGCTCAAGCATCAACCGGTGAAGATCGCCGCCATCGAAGGCCACTGGGAGAACAAGCCCGGCGAGCCGACGCCGCTGATCCTGTTCGGCATTCCCGACATGCAGGCAGAAACCACGCGCTTCAAGATCGAGATTCCAGCCTTGGGCAGCCTGATCCTGACCCATAGCCTGGACAAGCAAGTGCCGGCGATGAAGGACTTCCCGCCCGAGGACCGACCCAACTCGACCATCGTGTTCTGGTCGTTCCGGGTCATGGTTGGCCTGGGCATGCTGATGATCTTCGTCGGCCTGTGGAGCCTGTGGCTGCGCAAGCGCGGCACCCTGTACAGCTCGCGGCCGTTCCTCTACCTGACCCTGTGGATGGGCCCGTCGGGGTTGATCGCGATCCTCGCCGGCTGGTTCACCACCGAGATCGGCCGCCAGCCGTGGGTGGTCTACGGGCTGATGCGCACCGCCGATGGGGTGTCCAACCATAGCTACGCGCAGTTGGGGTTCACCCTGGTGATGTTCGTGGTGGTCTACTTCGCGCTGTTCGGCACCGGCCTGGGCTACATGATGCGCCTGGTGCGCAAAGGGCCGAAGACCGGTGAAGGCGATGAGCACACCCCGGGTGGCCCTGGCCAGAAACGTACGCCGGCGCGGCCGCTGTCCGCCGCCGATGAAGGCCATGAGGCCGACTCCAGCAGCCTGAGCAAGGGGAACTGAGATGGGTATCGATCTTCCGCTGATCTGGGCCGTGATCATCATCTTCGGCGTCATGATGTACGTGGTGATGGATGGTTTCGACCTGGGCATCGGCATGCTCTTCCCCTTCGTCCAGGACGAGCGTGACCGCGATGTAATGATGAACACGGTTGCTCCGGTATGGGACGGCAACGAGACCTGGCTGGTACTGGGCGGGGCGGCGCTGTTCGGGGCTTTCCCACTGGCCTACTCGGTGGTGTTGGAGGCGCTGTACCTGCCACTGATCCTGATGCTGGTGGGCCTGATCTTCCGGGGCGTGGCCTTCGAATTCCGCTTCAAGGCCCGGGCCAACAGGCGCCATATCTGGGACAAGGCCTTCATCTGGGGCTCGCTGGTGGCGACCTTCTTCCAGGGCGTGGCCCTGGGCGCCTTCATCGAGGGCTTCAAGGTGGTCGACCGCAAGTTCGTCGGTGGCACCCTCGATTGGCTGACGCCGTTCACGGTGTTCTCGGGCCTAGGCCTGATCGTCGCCTACACGCTGCTGGGCTGCACCTGGTTGATCATGAAGACCGAAGGGCCGCTGCAGCAGAAGATGCATGACATGGCTCGGCCACTGGCGCTGGTGCTGCTGGTGGTGATCGGCATCGTCAGCCTGTGGACGCCGATCGCCTATCCGCAGATCGCCGAGCGTTGGTTCAGCATGCCCAACCTGATCTGGTTCATGCCGGTGCCGATCCTGGTGCTGGTGACCTTCTACGGGTTGCTGCGGGCGGTGGCGCGCAATGCCCACTACACCCCGTTCCTGCTGACCCTGGTGCTGATCTTCCTCGGTTACAGCGGGTTGGGCATCAGCCTGTGGCCGAACATCATCCCGCCGTCGATCAGCATCTGGGATGCTGCGGCGCCGCCGCAGAGCCAGGGCTTCATGCTGGTGGGCACGCTGTTCATCCTGCCGTTCATCCTTGGTTACACCTACTGGAGCTACTACGTGTTCCGCGGCAAGGTGACCCATGAAGACGGCTATCACTAGGAGCGCCGGGCGATGAATGTCGAAGAGAAGAAACCGCTGTGGCAACGCCTGGGTTGGCTGGTGCTGATCTGGGGGCTGAGCGTGGCAGCGCTTGGCGTGGTGGCTTATGGCATGCGCATGTTCATGAACGCGGCAGGCCTGAGTACTCACTAAGCCATTGAGTCATCGCGGGGCAAGTCGCACCGATGCGACTTGCCCCGCGATGCTTTTATTTCCGGGCCTTGAGCACCACGAACTTCGGCGTTGCCGCCACCTGCTCGACGCCCCGGAACAAGCGCGCCAGCTTGCTGTGATAGCCCAGGTGGCGGTTGCCGACGATGTACAGCGCGCCACCGACTTCCAGCGCCTCGCGGGCCTGCTGGAACATGCGCCAGGCGAGGAAGTCGCCGACCACCTGCTGCTGGTGGAACGGTGGATTGCACAGCACCACGTCCAGCGATTGTTTCTCCTGGCCGGCCAGGCCGTCCGCGGCCCTGATCGTCACTTCGCGTTCGCCCAGTGCCGCCTGCCAGTTCTCCCGCGCCGACTGCACCGCCATGTACGACTCGTCGACCAGGGTGAACTGCGCATCCGGGTTGGCCAGGGCGCAGGCAATCGCCAGCACGCCATTGCCACAGCCGAGATCGGCTACGCGGGCGCGGCCCAAATCACGTGGCAGATGCGGCAGGAAGGCGCGAGTGCCGATGTCCAGGCCTTCGCGGCAGAACACGTTGGCGTGGTTGACCAGCTCCAGGGCCGGCGTGTCCAGGCGGTAGCGGCTGGGGTAGGGGGAGCGCGCGACGGGCCGTTGCGCGACAGTGGCACTCAGCAGGCGCGCTTTCTTCTGCGCCAGCGAAGCCTGCACCGGGCCGATGTACTTCTCCATGAGGTCGCCGGCGGCTCGTGGCAGGTGCTTGATCATCGCCCCGGCGATCACCTGGGCTCCAGGCGCCAATTGGCCCTGCAGGCGGATCAGTTGCTCCTCGAGCAGGGCCAGGGTCTTGGGCACGCGCACCAGCACGCGGTCGAACGGGCCCTGGAAGGGCTCGTTGGCCGGGATGAAGGGCACGCTGTCGAACGGCTTGCCGTTCCCCGCGAGGTTCTTCTCCAGGGCCAGGTGCGCCAGGTGCGAGTCGCCGCTGCTGGTCACGTCCAGGTGTCCGGCCAGGCTGGCGGCCAGGGCGCCGAAGCTGTCGTTGAGCACCAGCACCTTGCACCCTGCGCCCGGTGCCTGGGCGGCCAGGTGTTCCAGCAGGTACTGGTCGGCGGCATCGAACGCCAGCAGCGGGTCGTTGGCTTGCTCCGGCTGGCGGATCAGGTCGAGGTCGGCGAAGGGGCTGTTGAACAGGGGCATGACGTGGGGCTCTGCTGCGTATCTGCCCGGCGCGCGGGTGCGGCGGGCTTGCGGCGGGGAATTCTACAGGGCTTTGCGCCTGGGTGGGGGACGCGCTGTCAGAGCAGGCCGCGCAGGGCGGCAATGGCGATGGCGCCAGCTTTGTTGGAGGCGTTGGTCTTGCTGATCACACTGCGAATATGGAAATTCACGGTGCTGGTCGACAGCGAGAGGATCATCGCCACGTCGGCGGCAGTCTTGCCGGCGGCGGACCACTTGAGCACTTCAAGCTCGCGTTCGCTCAATTGCGGCAGTGGGCTGTACTTCGCCAGGTGGTGCGTGCTGAGGGCGGCGTGCAAGGTGTTGCACAGCCACATGACCTGGGCACTCTTCTCGAACAGTTCGTCGCGGGAGACGGCGCCTTCGGCCCTGGAGACGCTCAACTGACTTTCGTTGTGCTGCTGGTCGTGCACCGACTGACTCCAGCCATGGATCATGCCGTAGGCGCTGGCGGCCTCACGCAGCTGTGGCACCTCATGAAACAGATCGTCGTTCCAGACCAGTGGCAACGTCGTGTGGTGGCATTTTGATACTGTCGGGTCTATGTTGATGAAGTCTTCAGCCTGATAGAGGGTGTTCCAGGCGCTTGGGTAATTGTTGTAGAGGACGATTTGGGGGCCACGGGCAGCGATATGCAGGTGCAAGGTCAGGCCGATGAACTCCATGTCCAGTGCTTGGGCCAGTTTCACAGCCTGGCCGAACACCTGCTGCGGCTCTTTCTCCTCCAGCAGTTGCTGGAGCTGCTCGCTCTTCCAATGTGGCATCTGAGGCTCCCTTTACGTCTTCGTGGATCCAAAGTGAGGACTACACGGACCGTAGTGTAGGAAAGCTCCTACTGGTGTGCTGGGTTTTTTTGCTATAGCTGTGTCGCTTTTTTAGGTAGTTCTGCTCGGTGTCGTGTCATGCCCTACAAATCGACGGTGTTTATCTGCGCTGCTTTGCGCGACACTGTGCGCTCTTGATTCGTGGAGCCCGTCATGACCGCCAGCGCCGACAAATTCACCCGCCAGACCCTGCTCGGCGTCCAGCCTCTGACTCCCAACCTGTTTTCCCTGCGTGTCACCCGCGATGCAGGCTTTCGCTTTCGTGCCGGTCAGTTCGCCCGGCTGGGCGTGAACAAGGCCGATGGCAGCGTTGTCTGGCGTGCCTATTCCATGGTCAGCGCGCCCCATGACGAGTTTCTCGACTTCTTCTCCATCGTGGTGCCCGGGGGCGAGTTCACCAGTGAGCTCAGCCGGCTTGGCGAAGGCGACACCCTGCTGATCGACCGCCAGGCCTTCGGCTACCTGACCCTTGACCGCTTCGTCGGCGGCCGTGACTTGTGGCTGCTGGCCACCGGCACCGGCATCGCACCGTTCATGTCGATCCTGCAGGACTTCGAGGCCTGGGAGCGCTTCGACAATATCAAGCTGGTGTACTCGGTGCGCGAGGCGAAGGAGCTGGCGTATGTCGATGAAATCGCCGCGTTGGAACAGCGCGACTACCTGGCGGAGTACGCGGGCAAGCTGCAGTTCATTCCGGTGGTTACCCGAGAGCAGCATCCGGGTGCGTTGAATGCGCGGATTACCACGTTGATCGAGAACGGTGAACTGGAAAAGGCGGCGGGGCTGGCGCTGTCGCCGGAGCATTCACGGATCATGCTGTGCGGCAACCCGGAGATGATCGACGAGACGCGCAAGGTGCTCAAGGCGCGGGACTTGCAACTGAGCCTGAGCAAGCGGCCGGGGCAGGTGGCGGTGGAGAATTACTGGTAAGGAACAATGGCGCTTTTTGGATCGCCGTCACTGGGGCCGCTGCAAAGCGGCCCCAGTCGTTTTGTGCTTCAGGGCTGGCGATTCTGCGCCTTGAGCAAGTCGCGAATCTCGGTCAGCAGGGCTTCCTCGGCGCTGGGCACCGGCGGCGCGGTCGGTGCCACGGCCTCTTCGCGCTTGAGGCGGTTGATCACCTTCACGCCCATGAAGATGGCAAAGGCGACGATGATGAAGTCGAGCACGGTCTGGATGAACTTGCCGTAGGCCAGCATCACGGCCGGCACATCGCCTTCGGCAGCCTTGAGCGTGATGGCCAGGTCGCTGAAGTCGACACCGCCGATCAGCAGGCCGATGGGGGGCATGATCACGTCACCGACAAAGGAAGAGACGATCTTGCCGAACGCCGCGCCGATGATGATACCCACCGCCATGTCGACGACATTTCCCTTGACCGCGAAGGCCTTGAATTCACTGAGCATGCCCATGCTGTATTCCTTTGTTACGAATGGAGAGGTAAACGCAGTGTAAGCCACTAAAACGCTTCATGCGTGACGTTCGCAGCTACAGACTGTTTATAGAGCGAATAGTTTTGTCGTCCGCCGAGGCCTCCGGGGCACGTCCGTGTTCGGCTATCATGGCGGTTTTTTCCAGGAGACCCAGCCCATGGCCAAGGCCAAGCGTTTGTATGGCTGCACCGAGTGCGGCGCGACCTTTCCCAAGTGGGCCGGGCAGTGTGGCGAGTGCGGGGCCTGGAACACCCTGGTCGAGAGCATGATCGAAAGCGGCGGCGCCGCGGCACCGAGCGGGCGCGCCGGCTGGACCGGGCAGCAGGCGCAGATCAAGACCCTGGCCGAAGTGAGCGTCGAGGAGATCCCGCGCTTCACCACCAGCAGCACCGAACTCGACCGTGTACTCGGCGGCGGCCTGGTGGATGGTTCGGTGGTACTGATCGGGGGCGATCCGGGTATCGGCAAATCGACCATCCTTCTGCAGACCCTGTGCAACATCGCCGTGCAGATGCCGGCGCTGTATGTCACCGGCGAGGAATCGCAGCAGCAGGTAGCCATGCGCTCCCGGCGCCTGGGCCTGCCCCAGGACCAGCTCAAGGTCATGACTGAAACCTGCATCGAGACCATCATTGCCACCGCGCGCCAGGAAAAGCCGCGGGTGATGGTGATCGACTCGATACAGACCATCTTCACCGAACAACTGCAGTCGGCGCCGGGCGGCGTCGCCCAGGTGCGCGAGAGCACGGCATTGCTGGTGCGCTATGCCAAGCAGAGCGGCACGGCGATCTTCCTGGTCGGTCACGTCACCAAGGAGGGCTCGTTGGCAGGTCCTCGGGTGCTCGAGCACATGGTCGACACGGTGTTGTATTTCGAGGGTGAGTCCGATGGCCGCCTGCGCCTGCTGCGCGCAGTGAAGAACCGCTTTGGCGCGGTCAACGAGCTGGGTGTGTTCGGCATGACCGACCGCGGCCTCAAGGAAGTCTCCAATCCGTCGGCGATCTTCCTCAATCGCACCCAGGAAGAGGTGCCCGGCAGCGTGGTCATGGCCACCTGGGAGGGCACCCGGCCGATGCTGGTGGAGGTCCAGGCGTTGGTTGACGACAGCCACCTGGCCAATCCGCGACGGGTGACGTTAGGCCTGGACCAGAACCGCCTGGCCATGCTGTTGGCGGTGTTGCATCGACACGGCGGCATCCCCACCCATGATCAGGACGTGTTCCTCAACGTCGTCGGTGGTGTGAAGGTGCTTGAGACTGCCTCCGACCTGGCGTTGCTGGCTGCGGTGATGTCGAGCCTGCGCAATCGTCCGCTGGCCCATGGCCTGCTGGTGTTCGGCGAAATCGGCCTGTCGGGCGAGGTACGCCCGGTACCCAGTGGCCAGGAGCGTTTGAAGGAAGCGGCAAAACATGGCTTCAAGCGTGCCATCGTGCCTAAGGGCAACGCGCCGAAAGAGGCGCCCGCCGGGTTGCAGGTGATTGCCGTGACCCGTCTGGAACAGGCACTGGACGCATTGTTCGAGTAGGTCAATTTTTTTATAAGTGATTCTCAATAGCGAGTAGCATGCCGCCACCCTGCGAGCACCTCATGGAGTGCGTCTGGCGGAGTCAGACCTCAAGCGGCTGTTTCTCAAGCACGCGAAAAACCTTCAAGGCCTGCTCTCGCGCAAGGTGCGCGACTCACTGCTGGCCGCTGACCTGGTGCAGGACAGTTTCCTGCGCATGGCCGAGCAGCAGTGTACCGAGACGATCGACAACGCCCAGGCGTACCTCTATCGCACCGTGCACAACCCGAAGATCGATCACGTGCGTTAGCAGCAATGGCGCAAGACCGACACGATGCCCCACGAGGCTTTCGAGGCGCTCGTCGAGGATGGCCCCGGGCTCGAGAGCGAGCCGTGCGCGAGCAGCACCTGCGTCGGTTGCAGGCGATCCTCGGCGAGTTGCCCGAGCGCACCCGGGAGATCTTCCGCCTCAACCGCCTGGAAGGCATGACCCACGCCGAGGTCGCCAGGGATCTGGGGATCTCCGACAGTTCGGTGCAAAAGCATCTGGCCAACGCCCTGGCCTATGTGATGCCGTGCCTGCAGGAAACCGAATGACCAACGGTTTACGGTCCTGGTTGCAGCTGCGCTATATGGCGGGGGGCTGGAGGCCGGTGATCTGAATGTGTTGAATCGGTACTTTGTGGCTCACGGCTAAAGCGATCATAGGATTCCACGCATCTTCCCATACAAAAAAAGAGCCGACGATGCGCGTCGGCTCCCCTCGGTGACCGTCCTGGTCAGCGATCAGTGTTCGGCAACCGCTTTGCGCCTGGGCGTCTCGTTGCCGTGCTCGTCCAGTTCCAGCACCGGTACCTCGTTGCCCTCGGCGTCGAACAGCTTGCCGTCCTTGAAGTAGTCGCCATCACGCAGGGCCGAAATATCGGAGTACTGGATGGTGCGCTCGTAGGCCGCGGCGAACACCGACTGGTTTTCCGAGTTGCCGGTGGTGAAGTGGTTGAACATCAGGTTCAGCAGAATTGCCATGATCGCCGCCGAGCTGATGCCGGAGTGGAAGATGGTTTCGAACCAGCTGGGGAAGCTGTGGTAGAAGTTCGGCGCCGCGATCGGGATCATGCCGAAGCCAAGCGAGGCGGCGACGATGATCAGGTTGACGTTGTTCTTGTAGCTGACTTTCGACAGGGTACGGATTCCGCTGGCGGCCACGGTGCCAAACAGCACGATACCGGCGCCACCGAGTACCGGGGTAGGCACTGCCGCAATCACCCGGCCCATGATCGGCAGCAGGCCGAGCACCACCAGGATCACGCCGCCGGTGGCCACCACATAGCGGCTCTTCACGCCGGTGACTGCCACCAGGCCCACGTTCTGGGCGAAGGCGCTCTGGGTGAACGAGCCGAAGATCGGCGCCAGGATGCTCGATGCCATGTCGGCGCGCAGGCCGTTGCCCAGGCGCTTGGAGTCGACCTTGGTGTCGATGATTTCACCGACCGCCAGGATGTCCGCCGAGGTTTCCACCAGGGTCACCATGATCACGATGCACATCGACAGGATCGCGGCGATGTGGAAGGTCGGCATGCCGAAGTGGAACGGGGTGGGGAAGGCGAAGATCGGGCCTTCGGTGACCTTGCTGAAATCGGCCATGCCCAGCGACCAGGCGATCAATGTGCCGGCGACCATCGCCAGCAAGATCGACAGGCGCGAAATGCTCGCGCTGCCGAGCTTGCTCAGCAGCAGGACGATGGCGAAGGTCAGCGCCGCCAGGCCGATGTTGGCCATGCTGCCGAACTCTGGCGAGGCGCTGTTGCCGCCCATCACCCAGCGGGCCGCGACGGGCATCAGGGTCAGGCCGATGGTGGTGATGACGATGCCGGTCACCAGGGGCGGGAAGAACTTGGTGATGCGCGAGAACACCGGGGTAATCAGGAAACCGATCAACGAAGCTGCCATTACCGCGCCCAGCACCGCCGGCAGGCCACCGCCGCCCTGGCTGCCAAGAATCGCGCCCATGGTCGCCACGCCCGCGAACGACACGCCCTGGACCAATGGCAGCTGGCAGCCGAAGAACGGCAGCCCAAGGGTCTGCAGCAATGTCGCCAGGCCACCGGCGAACAACGAGGCAGCAATTAGCAGCCCGATCTCCGCCGGCGCCAGGCCGGCGGCCTGGCCGAGGATCAGGGGTACGGCGACGATCCCTCCATACATGGTCAGGACATGCTGCAGCCCGTAGGCCAGGTTGGCGCCGAGGCCGAGGTTTTCGTCCTCGGGGCGCGGGGCGGGAGACGTGCTGGGGGACGTGGTCATTGGAGCAGGCTCTCTGTTTATTGTTGTGCCGCTACTGTAGACAACTAGCGCAAATAATTGCCACTAAAATTGTATACAAAGTTTTGATCGTAGCGTCGTAAAGGATGCATCCAGGGTGCCTGAAACCTGGATGCACGTTGCGTTCCAACCTGCGAGAGGCTGTTCCAGAGGGGTGTGTACAAAGGGGCTGGGAAAGGCAGGAAAGCTGTCTGGCTGGACAAGAAAGCGGTCACAGCCAGATTGTTAGCAGGCTAAGAGATATCATTCTTCGATGAGTTCGCGCAGCTCGCGCATCATTTCGGTGCTGTCCGCCAGGTTCAGTTCCACAAGACGGTGCAAATGGGTCATCGAGTCGATGTCGATGTGCAGGCAGATGAAGCCCAGGCGCGTGGACTCGTCGTGGCGCAGTTCGACCTGCATCCTGACCTGGGTTTTCTTGTCGTTGAGGTGGATGACTGCGTCGAAGTCCTGGGTGGGGTCCGCATCCCAGGGTTCCGGGCGCTCTACCAGCAAGCCCTTAAGCGACAGGTCGAGGAGCTTCACCGGCCAGCGACGTTCGCCCTGGCGCAGTTCGGTAGGGGCATCGAAGGCGATGCGCTGGAAACGGCGGCGTTCGTCGTGGGAGCTAGTCATGGCTGGATCCTCGTCAGATCTTCTGACTATAGCCCAGCCATGGCCGTCCCTTTCGGAGGATTAACCGGAGGCTATTTGCCGCCGACGATGTTCACATCGCTGCAGTTGTAGAAGCCTTCGCCGGCCGGGTCCTTGCGCTGCCAGCGGCTGTAGATGACACGCTTGCCGATGTGGTTCTTGAGATCGACCTCAAGCTCGTAGTACCCATTTACTGGTGGCACGTCGCCGATTTCCTGCACCAGTTCCAGATCGTCCCACTTCAGCGCGCGCTCTGCGGGGTTGTAGCCAGGCTTGGACACATAGATTTCCCAGTAACTGGGGTTATGCACGGCCTCGACCTTGTAGCGCATGTGCACTTTGTTGTCGGCCCCCTTGCGCAGTTCCTGGGTGGCCCACTCGGCAGGTTGGTCCAGGCCGCTCTTGTCGTTGACCAAGAGGTACAGCCAATTCGAATCCAATTTCAACTTGCGCAAAATTTCGAGGAGTGCGTTCCTGACCTTGCTTAGTGAATCCGCTGCCACGACATTGCCCGCCGAGCACAACTGGCCGTCGGGGATAGCCTTCTTGACTTCTTCGATTTTGTCGTACTCGGGGATGTTCTTCGACACTTCGTGCCATTGGATGAACTGATAGGTCGCCTGTTGGGCGTTGTTGTCGAACTTGCGGTAAACGTGTTGGTACGCCGCTTTGCAGCCTGGACTCTTGATACCTGAGCCATCTTCTGGCCAGTGGTAGTCTTGTGCGTTGAAGCAAGCCAGTTGGCGCGCCACGGGTACTTCCATGGCGCCATGCATTGGCTCGATGGGGGCGGCATGGGCAGGTATCGCCGCAGTGGCGAGCAGGCCGATGAAAGAGGTGTGAAGCAGGTACTTGGTCTTCATTGTGAACATCCTTGTGTATTCAAGACCTGTTCAAAATGCACTCTGGACTGTGGCCCGACAACTGGCAGAATTACCAGGTGAGTTGCGGGAACAACGCTCTAGGTCGGAGCCCCTGGGGTAGCAAGGACGCTCATCTGGATATGGTAATGGAGGCGAGCAGGCCCTAGACTCAGAGGGCTGTCTATTCCAACCACTTAAGCTGGAAGCATGCCATGAACAACAATAACAGCCTGCTACGCCATATCCCGTGGCTGGCGCTGGCAGTCATAGGGGCCTGCGCGCTGGGCGTCGTCGCCCTGCGTCGCGGTGAGGCGATCAATGCCTTGTGGATCGTCGTCGCGGCAGTGGCCATCTACCTGGTTGCCTACCGTTACTACAGCCTGTTCATCGCCACCAAGGTGATGCAGCTCGACCCACGCCGGGCCACGCCGGCGGTACTCAACAATGATGGCCTGGACTACGTCCCGACCAACAAGCACATCCTTTTCGGCCACCACTTCGCCGCCATCGCCGGCGCCGGCCCGCTCGTGGGCCCGGTGCTCGCGGCGCAGATGGGCTACCTGCCCGGCACGCTGTGGCTGATCGCTGGCGTGGTGCTGGCCGGCGCGGTACAGGACTTCATGGTCCTGTTCCTGTCCACACGGCGCAACGGCCGCTCGCTGGGCGACATGGTCCGGGAAGAGATGGGCCGCATACCGGGCACCATCGCCCTGTTCGGTTGCTTCCTGATCATGATCATCATCCTCGCGGTGCTCGCGCTGATCGTGGTCAAGGCCCTGGCCGAGAGCCCGTGGGGCATGTTCACGGTGATCGCGACCATCCCGATCGCGATGTTCATGGGCATCTACATGCGCTACATCCGCCCGGGCCGCATCGGTGAAATCTCCATTGTCGGCGTGGTCCTGCTGCTGCTGTCGATCTGGCTGGGGGGCCAGATCGCCGCGGATCCGGTGTGGGGCCCGGCGTTCACCTTCACCGGCGTGCAGATCACCTGGATGCTCGTGGGCTACGGTTTCGTCGCCGCTGTGCTGCCGGTGTGGCTGGTACTGGCGCCGCGCGACTACCTGTCGACCTTCCTCAAGATCGGCACCATCGTCGGCCTGGCCATCGGTATCCTGATCATCGCGCCCGAGCTGAAGATGCCGGCGCTGACCCAGTTCACCGACGGTACCGGCCCGGTGTGGAAGGGCACCCTGTTCCCGTTCCTGTTCATCACCATCGCCTGCGGCGCGGTGTCCGGCTTCCACGCGCTGATCTCCTCGGGGACCACGCCGAAGCTGCTGGACAACGAAACCAACGCCCGTTACATCGGCTACGGCGGCATGCTGATGGAGTCGTTCGTCGCCATCATGGCCATGGTTGCCGCCTCGGTGATCGAGCCGGGCGTGTACTTCGCCATGAACAGCCCGGCCGCAGTGGTCGGCGCCGACGTCGCTTCGGTGGCGCAGACCGTCAGCAGCTGGGGCTTCATGATTACCCCCGAGCAGTTGGAGGCCACTGCCCGCGACATCGGCGAGCACACCATCCTCGCCCGTGCCGGTGGCGCGCCGACCCTGGCGGTCGGTATCGCGCAGATCCTGCACCAGGTGCTGCCGGGCGAGAACACCATGGCGTTCTGGTACCACTTCGCCATTCTGTTCGAGGCACTGTTCATCCTCACCGCAGTGGACGCCGGTACTCGTGCCGGGCGCTTCATGCTGCAGGACCTGCTGGGCAGCTTCGTTCCGGCGCTCAAGCGCACCGAGTCGTGGGGGGCCAACCTGCTCGCGACCGCCGGTTGCGTGGCAATGTGGGGTTACCTGCTGTATCAAGGCGTGATCGATCCGCTGGGGGGTATCAACACCTTGTGGCCGCTGTTCGGTATCTCCAACCAGATGCTGGCCGGTATCGCCCTGATGCTCGGTACCGTGGTACTGATCAAGATGAAGCGTCAGCGCTATATCTGGGTCACCCTGGTACCTGCGGTATGGCTGCTGATCTGCACCACCGCCGCGGGCCTGATCAAGCTGTTCGACCCGAACCCAGCTGTGGGCTTCCTGGCCCTGGCCAAGAAGTACAGCACCGCGCTGGACGCCGGCCAGGTGCTGGCGCCTGCCAAGGATATCGGTCAGATGCAGCACGTGATCTTCAACGCCTACACCAACGCTGGCCTGACGATCCTGTTCCTGGTGGTGGTGTTCAGCATCCTGTTCTTCGCCCTCAAGGTCGGCTACGCCGCCTGGGGCCGCAAAGAGCGGACCGACAAGGAAACCCCGTTCCAGGCCCTGCCTGACGCTTGAGAGGAATGCCGCGATGTTCAACGACCTGGGTCGACTGGGCAAGTACCTGGGGCAGGCAGCACGCCTGATGGTCGGCATGCCCGATTACGACAACTATGTCGAGCACATGCAGACCAAGCACCCGGACAAGCCGGTGATGAGCTACGAGGCGTTCTTCCGCGAGCGCCAGGAAGCGCGTTATGGTGGCAAGTCCGGGCCCAAGTGCTGTTGAACCCGCGACACGCGTGAACCAGTGGGAGCCCGGGCAACCGGGCTCCCACTTTCATTTTCAGCTGCAGGAGACAACCGCGTGCAAACGCCGATTCCCGTTACCGTGCTGACCGGCTTTCTCGGTGCCGGCAAGACCACACTGCTCAAGCACATGCTCAAGGCCGAGCACGGCCTGAGGCTCGCCGTGATCGAGAACGAGTTCAGCGAGGCCGGCATCGACAGCCAACTGCTGGGCGATGAGCCAGTGCAGGTCATGACCCTGGCCAACGGCTGTGTGTGCTGCAGCATCCATGGCGACCTGACCCGTGCCCTGTACCTGCTGCTCGAACGCCTGGACGCCGGCGAGATCGCCTTTGATCGCCTGGTGATCGAGTGCACGGGCCTCGCCGACCCGGCACCCGTGGCACAGACCTTCTTCATCGACGAAGAGCTGCGCGAGCGCTATATCCTCGATGGCATCATCACCCTGGTCGACACCGCCCACGCCGAACTGCACCTGACCCAGGCCATCGCCCAGGCCCAGGTCGGCTTTGCCGACCGTCTGCTGCTGAGCAAGACCGATCTGGTCGAGCCGCAGGTGGTCGATGCCCTGCGCGAGCGCCTGGCGTGCATCAATGGCCGGGCGACGATTCGCGTGGTCGAGCACGGTCGCATCGACCTGGCCGAGCTGCTCGATGTGCGAGGGTTCAACCTCAACCCGGACCTTGGCATCAGCCCCGGGCCCAGCTTGCGCCCGGTCCTCAAGCCCGCCACCCCGGATCGCATTTCGACGCTGGTGCTGCGCACCGAAACACCGTTGGATATCGATCGGCTCAGCGACTTCATGAACGAGCTGCTGGAGGAGCACGGCAAACAGCTGTTGCGCTACAAGGGCGTGTTGAATATAGCGGGTGAAGATCGCCGTTTGGTGTTCCAGGGAGTGCTGAAGCTGTACGGCTTCGACTGGGACGCCGAGTGGAAGGAAGGCGAGCTTCGGGAAAGCGTGATGGTGTTCATCGCCGATGAGCTGCCGGAGGAAAGGATTCGGGCTGGTTTCGAAGCTTTGAGCCACGCCTGATTGGGATACAGCCGACTGTTCGATGCCGCCGTAAGGCGGCATTTTTTTGGCCTCGTTTCAGCGATCAGGCCAGTCGAGGTGGCCGCTTGCAGGAGGTACTTTTTTTGGTACACTTGGCCGCGTCGGATCTAAAAATAAATGTGCAGTTCTTCTGTAGTGCGTTGGGTAATGAGCCCGTGAGGGAGTGGCTAAAGGGCTTGGCACGTGAAGAACGCTATCTGATTGGCATGGAAATCAAGACCGTTCAGTTGGGATGGCCACTTGGCATGCCCTTGGTCAGAAAGCTGGAGCACGGGCTTTGGGAAATCCGTATCGACATGGGGCATGTCGTTGCCCGTGTACTGTTCACGATCATGGATGGCGTGATGTTCATGCTCCATGGATTCATCAAGAAAAGCCAGAAAACGCCTTCAGCAGATCTGGCCCTGGCCAGGCAACGCAAGGCCAGCTTACGGAGGTCAACTACATGAACCCGCATATCGGTTCGAACTTCGATGATTTTCTCGCCGAAGAGGGCATCCTCGAAGAGGTCACGGCGGCTGCGCTGAAACGGGTGATCGCCTGGCAACTGACGCAGGCGATGAAGCAGCAAAAGATCAGCAAGAAGGCTTTGGCCGAGCGTATGCACACCAGTCGGGCGGCGGTCGATCGAGCCTTGGATCAGACAGACGCTGGCATGACCTTGGCAACGTTGGCTAGCGCTGCCAGGGCCTTGGGGCAGCGCGTGGAAATACGTCTCGTACCGGATGTCGCGCCAGCCCGATGAAGTACAAACATGAAAAAGCCCGGCACAAGGCCGGGCTTCTTCATTTCAGGCGTCTGCCAATCAGTTGCCGTACACCGGCAGCTTCTTGCAGATGGCCTTGACCTTCTCACGTACGGCGTCGATCACCGCTTCGTTGTTCAGGTCGGCCAGGATGTCGCAGATCCAGCCGGCCAGTTCACGGCACTCGGCTTCCTTGAAGCCACGGGTGGTAACGGCTGGGGTGCCGAAACGCAGGCCCGAAGTGACGAACGGCGAACGTGGGTCGTTCGGTACCGAGTTCTTGTTGACGGTGATGAAGGCCTTGCCCAGAGCGGCGTCGGCGTCCTTACCGGAGATTTCCTGCTTGATCAGCGACAGCAGGAACAGGTGGTTCTCGGTGCCGCCGGAGACGACGTCGAAGCCACGCTCGATGAATACGCTGGCCATGGCCTGGGCGTTTTTCACGACCTGCTGCTGGTAGGCCTTGAACTCAGGCTGCAGGGCTTCCTTGAAGCAGATCGCCTTGGCAGCGATGACGTGCTCCAGCGGGCCGCCCTGGGCGCCCGGGAAGACGGCGGAGTTCAGCTTCTTCTCGATGTCGGCGTTGGCACGGGCCAGGATCAGGCCGCCACGTGGACCGCGCAGGGTCTTGTGGGTGGTGGTGGTGACCACATCGGCGAACGGCACAGGGTTCGGGTACACACCAGCGGCGACCAGGCCGGCGACGTGAGCCATGTCGACGAACAGGTAGGCACCGACCTTGTCGGCGATTTCGCGGAAGCGTGGGAAATCCAGCACTTGCGAGTAGGCGGAGAAGCCGGCAACGATCATCTTCGGCTTGTGCTCGACAGCCAGGCGCTCGACTTCGTCGTAGTCGATCAGGCCGTTGGCGTCGATGCCGTACTGGATGGCGTTGTACAGCTTGCCCGAGGAGGAAACGCTGGCACCGTGGGTCAGGTGGCCGCCGTGGGCCAGGCTCATGCCCAGGATGGTGTCACCGGCCGACAGCAGGGCCAAGTAGACAGCGGCGTTGGCCTGGGAACCGGCATGCGGCTGGACGTTGGCGTAGTCGGCGCCGAACAGCTCCTTGGCGCGGTCGATGGCCAGCTGCTCGACGACGTCGACGTACTCGCAACCACCGTAGTAGCGCTTGCCTGGGTAGCCTTCGGCGTACTTGTTGGTCAGAACCGAACCCTGGGCCTCCATGACCGCCGGGCTGGTGTAGTTTTCCGAAGCGATCAGCTCGATATGCTCTTCCTGGCGCAGGGCTTCTTGCTGCATGGCTTCGAAGAGCTCGGCGTCGTACTTGGCAATGGTCAAATCACGGCTGAACATGGCGGTCCTCAAGGATCGGGCAGAATTGGGGGAGCATTCTAACCGATTGATTCGCCGCTGGCATATGAAGTGGCATCAAGTCGCGGACCAATGGGCTTCATGTTGCAGGCCGCGTGGCGACTGGGCTGGAGTTGACTTTGAGGTCCGGTTTTTTCCAGGTTGCATGAGGTCTGGTGGGCGCGAAGACCCCGCGCAGCGCCTACTGGAACATGAACAACGTCTCGTTGCTGAACTGGGCCTCGAACTGGTTGGCGGGCATCGGTCGGCCGAACAGATAACCCTGCACCTCGTCACAGCCGTGTTCGCGCAGGAACTCAAGCTGCTCATGGGTCTCCACGCCTTCGGCGATCACCGCCAGATTGAGGCTGTGGGCCATGGCGATGATCGCCCGGGCGATCTGCGCATCCTGCTCGCCTTCGGGCAGGCCATCGACGAAGGTGCGGTCGATCTTCAGCACGTCGATGGGGAACTGCTTGAGGTAGTTGAGCGACGAGTAGCCGGTGCCGAAGTCGTCGACCGCGATGCTCAGGCCCAGGTTCTTCAGGCTGTCGAGGATCTGCATGGCCTCGTTGACCTCGCGCATCAGGATGCTTTCGGTCAGCTCCAGCTCCAGGCACGCCGGCGGCAGCCCCGTTTCGTCGAGGATAGTTGCGATGCGCGTGCCCAGCTGGCCGTCGGAGAACTGCCGGGCGGAGATGTTCACCGACACCTTGGGCACACGCACTTTCTGCTGGTGCCAGGCCTTGAGCTGACGGCAGGATTCGCGCAGTACCCAGTCGCCAACGTCGACCACCAGGCCCAGCTCCTCGATCACCGGGATGAAGTCGCCCGGCGGCACCAGGCCGCGTGTCGGGTGGCGCCAGCGCAACAGCGCCTCGGCGCCGGTCAGGCGCTTGCCGTCGCCGCTGAACTGTGGCTGGTAATAGAGGATGAACTCGTTCTGCTCTAGTGCATGGCGCAGGTCGCTTTCCAGTTCCAGACGCTCCAAGGCGCTGGCGTTCATGTCCGCTTGGTAGAACTGGAAGTTGTTCTTGCCGCGTTCCTTGGCGTGGTACATCGCCGTGTCGGCGTTCTTCATCAACTGGCTGAGCTCGCTGCCGTCCTGTGGGCTCAGGGCGATGCCGATACTGGCGGTGACGAAGAACTCGCGGTTTTCCAGCACGAACGGGGTGACCAGCCCGTCGAGGATGTGCTCGGCAACATGGATGGCGCGGTTGAGGGCCTGCTCGCGGCTGGCCTTGGGCTGCAGCAGCAGGGTGAACTCGTCGCCGCCCATGCGCGCCACGGTGTCGTCGTCGTCGACGCAGGCCAGCAGGCGCTCGGCCATGTCCTTGAGCATGCGATCGCCCGCCGCATGGCCAAGGGAGTCGTTGATCGGCTTGAAGCGGTCGAGGTCGAGGAACATCAGCACCACCCAGGCCTTCTGGCGCTCGGCCTGTTGCAGGGCGGTGTACAGGCGGTCCTGGAACAACGTGCGGTTGGGCAGGTGAGTGAGGGCATCGTAGTAGGCCAGGCGGTGGATGCGCTGCTCGCTGGCCTTGCGTTCGCTGATGTCGGTGAAGAAGCACACATAGCTGGCCAGGTCGCCTTCATCGTCGAGCACCGCGGTGATGCCTACCCACGCCGGGTAGTGCTCGCCGTTGCGCCGTTTCAGCCAGACCTCGCCTTCCCAGCTGCCGCGCTGGCTCAGTTGCTTGAGCACGTAGCCTTGCTGGGCGTTCTGTTGCTGCTCGACGGTGAGCATGCCGGGGAGCTGGTCGAGCACCTCGGCCACGGCATAGCCGCTGACGCGGGTGAATGCTTCGTTGGCCTGGACGATATAGCCGGCCGGGTCGGTAATGAGGATCGCCGAGGTGGAGTGCTCGAACACGGTCGCGGCCATGCGCAGGTCTTTTTCGGCCCGGCGTTGCTGGCTGATGTCGCGGCCCACGCCGAGCACCCCCTCGAAGCGCTCGTGTTCGTCCCACACCAGCACCAGGCGCAGCTCGATGGGGATCTTGCGGCCGTCGGCGCGCAGGCAGTCGAACAGGAACAACTGCGTAGGCAGGGTACTGCGCAACTGGGCCAGTTGCGTGCTGTCGTCCAGCACCTGGCTGACGCGCTCGAGCAGGTTGTAGACACCGCTGAGCTGGGCCGGGTTGGCAATGATCGACTGCCAGCCGTTGGCAAAGATCCAGTCGGCCTGGTAGCCCAGCACCGCCTGCACCGAGGGGCTGACATAGTTGAGCTGCAGCTGGCTGTCGGTGGAGAAGATCACGTCGCTGATGCTCTCGGCGAGCATGCGGTAGCGCTGTTCGCTGTCGCGCAGCGATTCGCTGGCTTCGATCTGCACGGTGACATCCTTGCCCACGCCGATGATACGTGTGACCAGGCCTTCGCTGTCGCGGGTCAGCACCTGCTCGCGGATGTCGTAGCACCGCCAGCCACCGTCGCGATGGCGGAAGCGCAACTGGCAGTGCAGCGACTGGCCATAGCCGGTGTCGCGCTGCTGCTGGCGCAGGGCGCGGTAGTGCTCGGCATCGCCGGGATGCAGGAGCATCTCCCAGAAGCGGTCACCCATCTGTGCCAGCTCCGCGCGGTCGTAACCGAGGGTCTGGCCGAGGTGGCGGTTGCTGAAGATCATCCGCTGGCTGTCAACGTCCTGCACGTAGAGCTGGTCGGGCACGGTACGCACCACGTCCGACCAGAAGCCCTCGCGTTCGAGCAGCGACAGCTCCACCTGCTTGCGGCTGGTGATGTCGCTGATGCTCAGGATTACCGCCTGGTAGTCACGGCGCTGCTGCGGCAGTCGGGCCATCAGCCACAGGTGCAGTTCACCACCGAGCGGGGCGGGTAGGCGGACCTCCAGTTCGAGTTGCTGGCGCTCTTCGATCAGCGCGTCGATCAACTGCATGCCGATACTGTCGCGGCTGTCCCCGCTGCCATCTATCAGGCGCTGCCAGGCGCCAGCGTGGGAGTCGACGTTGAGCAGTTGGCGGGCCACCTGGTTGATCTCGGTGATCTTCAGTTCCGCAAGCAAGGTGCGGCGCAGCTTGGTGTCCAGGGCCAGGCTTTGCTTGAGCGCGGCGCGGTTGCGCAGGTGGTAGCGGTCGAGCTGCCCCGGCAGGCTGGAGAGATCGAGCACGCACAGGGCCACGCCGGTGCCCTCGAAGATTTCCTGGTAGCGCCGACGGTCTTCCTGCAAGGCGCGTTGGCGACGGCGCATGTTGATCAGCGCCAGTACCGGCAGCAGCGCGCAGAACAGCACCAGCACGCATTTGCCGAGCAGCGCCGGCAGCAACCTGTCGCGGGCCAGGCCGGCATCGAACAGGCCACGCAGTTGCCAGGTGCTGTTGTCGATGAAGGCAAGCATCACGCTTTGCAGAGGATCTTCGCTGGTCTGCCGGTGCCCGTGGCGCTCGATGACCTCGCCGCTGCGGCTGTTTTCCAGCAGCCACAGGGGATGGGTGGGGCCGTCAAGGTGACGGGTCAGCTCCTGGTAGTAGTCGCGGCTCAGGCGCAGCAGCCAGTAGCCGCGGTCTTGCTCGGTCGGCTGGCGCAGCAGCAGGTAGAGCCGCTGATTGTCGGCATCGTTGCCATAGAAAAATGCCCTGCCCTGATTCAGTTGCAGCAGGTCGTCAATCAGCTGACGGTCGGGTGAGCCAGCGAGGGTGTCGCTGCGCACCTGCCCGGTGGCGTCAAGCCAGGCCAGGTCGCGCAGGGCCGGCAGGCGGGCCTGCAAGGTGGCGAGCAGGCTGGGCAGGGCGACAGGCGCCGGAGGTTTGACGTAGGGCTGGACCAGGTTCAGTGATTGCTGGGCCTTCAGCGCCATGTTCAGGCTCAGATGGTCGGCCAGTTCGGCACTGGTGGCCAGGCTCTGCTGGCGCAGGTCGGCCTGGGTATGGCGGAACTGGGCGAACAGTTGCCACAGCAGCAAACCCAGCAGAATCAGGGCGAGCAGGGCCAGCGCCCCCTTGAGCGAGCCACGCAGGTGCGCGCCGGCCGTGGAATCGGCAGGACGCAGGGATGACGGTTGCGTGAGATTGGTCAAGCGTTGGGTCCTGCGATTGGGCTGACGATGGCAGGGGTTGCGTTCTCGCGGCATGCACGGCCCGTGCCGTGGCTGCTGGGCGCACTATAAGGCGCACGCGGGAAGCCGACTAGCATGCCTTCAAATATGGCAAAGTGCCAGTCCGCATGTCCGATGCCGACCCGCAGTTGGTCATGCCGGTTCGGCAAGTCCCTGCAACCTGTGCGAGAATGCCGCCCGCTTCATAGTCAACGCATCGGAGATGTACGGTTTTGGTTACCCACTATTCCACCAATGGCCTCGATTCCGCCTGCGGGCGTAGCAGTCAGACGCTGGTCAGCACTGCCTTGGCCGAGGACGTATCCTGCAAGACCTGCCAGCGCTCGCTGGCCAAGCCGGACGCGGCTGCCGCCAGTGCCAACAAGACGCCGTCGCTGGCCGAGCTGCGCAAGTCGGCCAAGGCTGCCGCCGAGCCGGTCGCCCAGGTTGCCGCACAACCCACCGCCAAGCCCACTGCCGCGCCTGCCAAGACCGTGAGCAAGCCGGCTGGCAAACCTGCCCGCAGTGGCGGCTTCAGCGTCAAGTCCGCCTGGGCCGCGCGCCTGGCCGAGCAATCGGACCGTTGCCGCCTGCCGCGTGGCAAGGCCAGGCAGTCGCACGTCTGAGCCTGCGCCAAGCCCGCCCCACCCGTGCCGGCGTGGGCGCGGGCTTGCCCCGCGAAGGCCGCCGGGCGGCCCCGCCATCTACCCCATCTGTGCAACGCCGCGACTTGGCGTAGAATGGCCCACTTTATTCAATGACCCCGTAATCACATCCCCTGGCCAATGCCGGGGCGCGTGTATTTACCTATCTGATAGAGGGCTTGGTTTTGGCTCAATACGTCTACACCATGCATCGGCTGAGCAAGGTCGTGCCGCCGAAGCGGGAAATTCTCAAGAATATTTCCCTGTCGTTCTTCCCGGGAGCCAAGATCGGCGTGCTGGGCCTGAACGGCGCTGGTAAATCGACCCTGCTGCGGATCATGGCGGGCGTCGACAAGGAATTCGACGGCGAAGCCCGTCCGATGCCCGACATCAACGTCGGCTACCTGCCCCAGGAGCCGCAGTTGGACCCGAGCAAGACCGTGCGTGAAGTGGTCGAGGAAGCGGTCAGCGTGATCAAGGACGCCCAGGCCCGCCTGGACGAGGTCTACGCCGCTTACGCCGACCCGGATGCCGACTTCGACAAGCTGGCCGCCGAACAGGCCAAGCTCGAGGCCATCCTGCAGGCCGCCGACGGTCACAACCTCGAGCGCCAGCTGGACGTCGCCGCCGATGCCCTGCGCCTGCCGGCCTGGGAGGCGAAGATCGAGCACCTGTCCGGTGGCGAGAAGCGCCGCGTGGCCCTGTGCCGCCTGCTGCTGTCGGCCCCGGACATGCTGCTGCTCGACGAACCGACCAACCACCTGGACGCCGACTCGGTAGCCTGGCTGGAGCGCTTCCTGCACGACTTCCCCGGTACCGTGGTGGCAATCACCCACGACCGTTACTTCCTCGACAACGTCGCCGGCTGGATCCTCGAACTGGACCGCGGCGCCGGCATCCCGTACGAAGGCAACTATTCGGGCTGGCTGGAAGCCAAGTCGGACCGTCTGGCGCAGGAATCCAAGCAGCAGAGCGCCCACGAGAAGGCCATGAAAGAGGAACTGGAGTGGGTGCGCAAAGGCGCCAAGGCCCGCCAGTCCAAGTCCAAGGCCCGTCTGCAGCGCTTCGAAGAGATGCAGTCGCAGGAATTCCAGAAGCGCAGCGAGACCAACGAGATCTACATCCCGGCCGGTCCGCGCCTGGGCGACAAGGTCATCGAGTTCAAGAACGTCACCAAGGGCTATGGCGATCGCGTGCTGATCGACAACCTGTCGTTCGCCATGCCCAAGGGCGCCATCGTCGGCGTGATCGGTGGTAACGGTGCCGGTAAATCGACCCTGTTCCGCATGCTGATGGGCAAGGAGCAGCCGGACTCGGGCAGCATCGAGATCGGTGAAACCGTGCAGCTGGCCTGCGTCGACCAGAGCCGCGAAGACCTGGACGGCAGCAAGACCGTGTTCCAGCAGATCTCCGACGGCTCCGACCAGATCCGCATCGGCAGCTACGAGATCCCGTCGCGCACCTACGTCGGCCGCTTCAACTTCAAGGGCGGCGACCAGCAGAAGTTCGTCAAGGACCTCTCCGGTGGTGAGCGTGGCCGCCTGCACCTGGCCCTGACCCTGAAGGAGGGCGGCAACGTCCTGCTGCTCGACGAACCGTCCAACGACCTCGACGTCGAAACCCTGCGTTCGCTCGAGGAAGCTTTGCTGGACTTCCCGGGCGCCGCCATCGTGATTTCCCACGACCGTTGGTTCCTGGACCGTGTGGCCACTCACATCCTGGCGTACGAAGACGATTCCAGCGTGGTGTTCTTCGAAGGCAACTACACCGAGTACGAAGCCGATCGCAAGAAGCGCCTGGGCGACGCCGCTGCCCAGCCGCACCGCGTGCGTCACAAGAAACTGGCCCAGTAAGCCGGTTTTTGCTGCACAACGATGGGGCCCTCAGGGGCCCCATTTTTGTGCCTGGCTTTCAGGGATGAGAAGGGCTGCGTGGGAGCGGGCTTGCCCCGCGATTGCTGCGTTAAGGGAGAGCAGGGAGAAAGTGCACTCTCACGAGTACAGCGAGAAACTTGTATACAGTTATAGAAAACGCACCAATTAATTTCATAAAAACGACATTTCGCCCTGTTCCAGTGCGATTGGTTCTTGGTACATTCCCGAAAAAACCAAAAACAATCCCTCTCTTGGTGAGATGTCTACCATGATCGAATCTGTCGACGATTTCCTGGCCCGACTGCAACAACGCGATCCGGCCCAGCCCGAATTCCACCAGGCCGTGGAGGAGGTGCTGCGCAGCCTGTGGCCTTTCCTCGAAGCCAACCCTCACTACCTGCAGGCAGGCATTCTCGAACGCATGGTCGAACCCGAGCGTGCCGTGCTGTTCCGTGTGTCGTGGGTCGACGACCAGGGCAAGGTCCAGGTCAACCGCGGCTACCGCATCCAGATGAGCAGCGCCATCGGCCCGTACAAGGGCGGCCTGCGCTTCCACCCGTCGGTCAACCTGGGCGTACTCAAGTTCCTGGCCTTCGAGCAGGTGTTCAAGAACTCGCTGACCTCGCTGCCAATGGGCGGCGGCAAAGGCGGCTCGGACTTCGACCCGAAGGGCAAGAGCGACGCCGAAGTGATGCGCTTCTGCCAGGCGTTCATGAGCGAGCTGTACCGCCACATTGGCGCCGACCTCGACGTGCCTGCGGGTGACATCGGCGTCGGTGCCCGCGAGATCGGCTTCCTGTTCGGCCAGTACAAGCGCCTGGCCAACCAGTTCACTTCGGTGCTGACCGGCAAGGGCATGACCTATGGCGGCAGCCTGATCCGCCCGGAGGCCACCGGCTACGGCTGCGTGTACTTCGCCGAAGAGATGCTCAAGCGCCGCGACCAGCGCATCGACGGTCGCCGCGTGGCGATCTCCGGTTCCGGCAACGTTGCCCAGTACGCGGCGCGCAAGGTCATGGACCTGGGCGGCAAGGTGATCTCGCTGTCCGACTCCGAAGGCACCTTGTATGCCGAAGCCGGCCTTACCGATGCCCAGTGGGACGCGGTGATGGAGCTGAAGAACGTCAAGCGCGGTCGCATCAGCGAGCTGGCCGAGCAGTTCGGCCTGGAGTTCCGCAAAGGCCAGACGCCCTGGAGCCTGGCATGCGATATCGCGCTGCCGTGCGCGACGCAGAACGAACTGGGCGCCGAAGACGCCCGTACCCTGCTGCGCAATGGCTGTATCTGCGTTGCCGAAGGGGCCAACATGCCGACCACCCTGGAGGCTGTGGATATCTTCATCGAGGCCGGCATCCTCTACGCGCCTGGCAAGGCATCCAATGCCGGTGGCGTGGCCGTGTCGGGCCTGGAGATGTCGCAGAACGCCATGCGCCTGCTGTGGACGGCCGGGGAGGTGGACAGCAAGCTGCACCACATCATGCAGTCGATCCACCATGCCTGCGTGCACTACGGCGAGGAGGCCGATGGCAGCATCAACTACGTCAAGGGCGCCAATATCGCCGGCTTTGTGAAGGTGGCTGACGCGATGCTGGCCCAGGGCGTGGTCTGATTCGATAACTTGCGGCCGCTTCGCGCCGAAAGGGGCGCGAAGCGGCCGCGATGATTTCAGCACTCACCCAGAATGGCCAGTACCTCGATCATCTGGTCCCCCGCCGGCCGTCGCCACAACACTTCATCCCCAGGCCCGGCGCCCAGAAGCGCCTGCCCCAGCGGCGAGCCCCAGTTGACCAATCCTTGGGCGGCATCGGCCTGATCCTCGCCCACCAGTTGCACCTGATGCTCCTGGTCATGTTCATCGACGAACCGCACCAGGCTGCCGATCTGCACCTTCTCCGTGGACGTTACAGCAGGTACCACCTGCGCGCTCTGCACCCGAGCGGTGAAGTAGCGCAGGTCACGCTCGGTATCGGCCAGCCGCTGCTTGTCGGCATCGCCTTCGGCCTGCAGCGCGGCGCGCAATGCATTGAGCGCGGCCACTCGCTGCTGCAACTGTGCCAGGCCGTTGGCGGTGACGTAATTGGGCTGGTCGCTGACCAGGCGCTCGACCGGCTGGCTGGCCTGGGCGGCGGCCTGGTCTTCATTGACGAATGCTCGGCTCATGGTTGGCCTCCTTGTGCTGGAGACCATGGTGGCAGGCTGCGGGTTTCAACAGTTGTCCATTTACGACGTCAGTTGCGGCGGTATGCACGGGCCGCACCTTGGTCTTTCTCCTTCTGCCAGTCGCGGTCACGCTCGTCCCAATAGCGTTCGCGATACTCGCGCAGGTCTTCGTTGGACTGCATGGCGTGGCACTGGCGAAAGCCATCGTCCCAGCCGCTTTCGTACTGGCGGTTATTCAGGTAGCGCGGGACATCCTTGCGGAAGTCGCCGGCCATCAGCCCGGCGGCCTGGCGACCGCTGCTGCAGCCGTCCTGGAAGCCGTCGGCATAGGCGGGCGGGTAGCCCTGGTTGACCATTTGTTCATGGGTGGTTTCGCAACCCGCCAGCAGCAAGAGAAACAAGGCTAACCAGTACCGCGACATGACCACAGGACCCTCGGATTGATACCGCAAAGTCTAGGTCGGGAATTGTTGGCGCGATGTCAAAACGCTGTCGAAGGATTGCATCGGGACTGGGACCGCAAAGCGGCCCAGGTGCTCAGTACTGATACCACTTCAACTCCAGCATCACCTCGTTCTGCGCCGTGGCCAGGTGGCTGAATTGGCGTGAAGCACTCAATCGCAAGCCCAGGTCGCGGCTGATCTCCCATTGCTGGTTAAGGCTCACGCTACGCCGTACTTCGCCGTTGGTGAAAAAATCACCCTTTGCCTCAAGCGTCAGGTTGCCCAGCGGGTTGCGCCACAGCAGCCCGCCGTTGAACCCGGCGGCGGGCGAGATTAACTCAGCGAAATCGTTGTGATGCTCGACCCGCACCGTGCCCAGGGCAAAGCCCAGCAAGTCGTCACCCAGTTGCCAGGTACCGCCGGCGCCGCCGTTGACATGGCTGACCAGCACCTCGTCGTCATGCTTGCCCGGCACGCGCTCCAGGCCGCCCGCGACCTGCCACGACCATGGCTTGAGCAGTTCGTTGCGCGGTGTCAGCGAGCGGATGGTGGCCAGGTCCAGGCGTTGTACCTGCCAGTCGTTGCCCTCGTACTGACGCAGCTTGAGCTGCAGGATCTCGATCTGCGCGCCGAGGGGGAAACTGTCCATGTTGTCGTTGAGGTCGTGGTAAGCCATGCGCAGGCCATACTCGGCGTAGGCGCGGTCCTCACGGGTACCCACCCCCAGTTGCCAGGTTCGCGACTGGTGGCCGTCCTCCGGCAGGCCGGGCCGCTCGATCTGCAATGGCGGCGGCGGGTTGCGGTTGATCGCCCTGAGCAGTTCATAGCTGCGGCCGGCCTGGGCCGGGTCGCGTTCCTGGCCGTTGGCGCGGTAGCGCTCCAACCGGTAGGCGGCGTCCTGTACCAGCGCCTGGCGGTCGCGGGGCAGGGCGGTGAAGGAGGGGCTCTGCAGCTGCGCGGTGTCGGCGCTGATGGCCAGCACCTGCTGCTTTTCCACGTGGTCCAGCGGCTCGGCACGGGCCAGCAGTTCACGCTCGCGGGACGGGCGGTAGCGCACGTCCGCCACCAGCCCGGACTGTTTCACCGCCTTCACGGTGTCGGTCGGGATGGCGGTCAGCGGGAACTGCGAGGTCAGGTCCAGGCTGGGGCGTGCCACCTGCAACAGCTCCAGCAGGCGATAGGAGCAATTTTCGTCGAAGAAGAAATAGTCGAACTTGATCTGCTTGAGTTCCCACACGTGCTCGACCATGCGCCCGGTCTCTTCTGGGGTCAGGTCCAGTTGATACTCCCACAGGTCACGGTTTTCCAGGCTGCGGTACTCGGACAGCTTTTCCTGGTAGGGCATCATCGCGAACAACCCGGGATAGCCGCCCATCAGGCCTTTCCAGGCATAGAGGATGCTGTTGTCGCTGCCCTCGATGTAGGCGCCGAAATTGATCGCGTAGCTCAGCAGCGTGGTGTCGTCACGCCGGGTATTGGACTGGTCGATGCGCAGCAGCGTATGGCCGAACATCGACGACGGGCTGTTGAGGTAGGCAGCCGGGAAGATCAGCGCCGCGCTGTGCGGGTCGATCGACTTGTACCAGGTATCGAATTCCTGGCAGGCCGGGCTCGGCAGGTCGGTGAGGGCCAGCTGTTCGCGCAGCCAGCGGGTCCGTGCCGGGAACACGCACTGGGCATGCTTGTCACCCAGGCTGGCCGGGGCATAGAGCGCGGCGACCGTTGCCTGCAGCTCCTGGTCCGGGTGATGCGCGCCATCCTCGGCGAGAAAGAAGCGCGGGTCGTCCACATAGCTGCGCCAACCGCCAAGCTTGGCAGTCTCGTAATGGCCGAGGGCGATCCAGTAGGGCGTGGCCGCCAACTGCTGGACGCGGGCCAGGTCAAGCTGTGGGGCGGCATGAAGCGGTGCGCTGACGATCAGCGCCAGGGAAGCGAGGCGTTTGAGCATGTCGGGCAACTACATCCTGATGATGCCTAAAGGTAAAGCGCCAAACCCGCCCCGCTGCCGGGGCGGGAGGCGTGGTACTCAAGCCTCGGTGGCGTACTTGGCCAACTGCGGGTCGCTCTTGAGCACCGCCAGGGTGTTGGAATGGACAGTCTCGGCAGTCACGTCGGCGCTGCTGAAGATCTGCTGGAAGTGCTCGTGGGTGACAGCGGCGAAATGCGCGCGGTCTTCAGGGGCTACACCTAGGACCACGGCATAGGTGGTCAGGGCTTCGCCCTGGCCCTGGGCCATGTCTTCGGAGAGCTCGTTCATCATGCCGTTCATGGCGAACCAGGATTTGCCGCCATAGGTGAGTGCGGCCTTGGTCGAGCAGCCATTGGTGCCCGAGGTCATGCCGAATGTTGCGTTGCCGGAAGTGCCGTTGGTGGTGGAGGCCAGGAAGTGGGCCGGCGTGCCGCGCTGGCCCTCGAACAGCAGGTTGCCCCAGCCGCAGTTCGGGCCGCCTGGCGCTTCAGCCATGGCGTTGATCGAGACAGCGGCGAACAGAGTACCCAGAAGAATCCGTTTCATAGCGATGTTCTCTTTCTCAAGTGACGTACCAATGGTCAGGTTTCTGGCAACGCAGTTGCCAGTGCGAGAGGATTTCCATCCTCCTGCGCAGCTTGGAGTTTAGGCACGATCCAAAGGTTGCGTTGTTTATTGCGAAAAATTGCTTGCGTGATGGCCAGGCTTGGGCTGTGACATAAAGTCCCACGGAGCCTTGCCGCTACGCGCTGGCAGCGCCAGAATGCCTTTCATCCGCCCCGCCGAAGTAAGGAAACCCAATGCCCGATCCTGTCGCCTCGCGCCTGCGTCTCGCGCCAGAAGCCCTGACCCGGCGTTTCTCCGCTGAACAGTTTGCTTTTTCCAATACCGACGATCTGGAGCCATTTCGTGGTGTGCTGGGCCAGGAACGTGCTGTCGAGGCCCTGCAGTTCGGCGTGGCCATGCCGCGTCCCGGTTACAACGTGTATGTGATGGGCGAGCCCGGTACGGGCCGTTTCTCCTTCGTCAAGCGTTACCTCAAGGCCGAAGGCAAGCGCCAGCACACCCCGGCCGACTGGTTGTATGTCAACAACTTCGAGGACTCGCGCGAGCCACGCGCGCTGGAACTGCCGGCTGGCAGCGCCCATGAGTTCATCAGCGACATGAACGGCCTGATCGACAACCTGTTGGCTACGTTCCCGGCGGTGTTCGAGCACCCTTCCTACCAGCAGAAGAAAAGCGCCATCGACCGCGCCTTCAACCAGCGCTATGACCGGGCACTGGATGTGATCGAGCGCGCCTCGCTGGAGAAGGATGTGGCGCTATACCGCGACAGCAGCAATGTCGCCTTTACCCCCATGGCCGATGGCAAGGCGCTGGACGAAGCTGAATTCGCTCAACTGCCTGAGCAATTGCGCGAGCGCTTCCACGAGGACATCGCCGAGCTCGAGGAGCGTTTGAACGAGGAGCTCTCCAGCCTGCCGCAATGGAAGCGTGAATCGAACAACCAGTTGCGCCAGCTCAACGAGGAGACCATCACCCTTGCTCTACAGCCGCTGCTGGCGCCGTTATCGGAAAAGTACGCAGAAAACGCCGCAGTGTGCGCCTATCTGCAATCGGTGCAGTTGAACCTGCTGCGGACTGTCGTCGAACAATTGGTCGATGACAGCAAGACCGACGCGGTGGCGCGCAAGATGCTCGAGGAGCAATACGCCCCCAACCTGGTGGTCGGCCACCCGGGCAAAGGCGGGGCGCCGGTGGTGTTCGAGCCGCATCCGACCTACGACAATCTGTTCGGTCGCATCGAATACAGCACCGACCAGGGCGCTTTGTACACCTCCTATCGCCAGCTTCGCGCCGGTGCGTTGCACCGCGCCAATGGCGGCTTCTTGATTCTCGAAGCCGAGAAGATGCTCGGCGAGCCCTTTGTCTGGGACGCCCTGAAGCGTGCCTTGCAGTCGCGCAAGCTGAAGATGGAGTCGCCGCTGGGCGAACTGGGCCGTGTCGCCACGGTGAGCCTGACGCCACAGATGATCCCGCTCAGCGTCAAGCTGGTGATCATTGGCTCGCGCCAACTGTACTATGCGCTGCAGGACCATGACCCGGACTTCCAGGAGATGTTCCGGGTGCTCGTGGACTTCGATGAAGACATGCCCATGGTCGACGAGAACCTGGAGCAGTTCGCCCAGTTGCTGCGCACCCGCACCAACGAGGAAGGCATGGCGCCGCTGACCAGCGATGCAGTGGCGCGCCTGGCCACCTACAGCGCGCGCCTGGCCGAGAACCAGTCGCGGCTGTCGGCGCGCATCGGCGACTTGTTCCAGCTGGTCAGCGAGGCCGACTTCATCCGCCAGCTGGCCAGCGAGAGCATGACCGACGCCGGTCACATCGAGCGCGCCCTGAAGGCCAAGGCCCAGCGCACCGGGCGGGTGTCGCAGCGGGTGCTAGACGACATGCTCGCCGGGATCATCCTGATTGACACCGAAGGCGCGGCGATCGGCAAGTGCAACGGCTTGACCGTGCTCGAGGTCGGCGATTCGGCGTTCGGCATGCCGGCGCGGATTTCCGCCACCGTCTACCCGGGCGGCAGTGGCATCGTCGACATCGAGCGCGAGGTCAACCTGGGGCAGCCGATCCACTCCAAGGGGGTGATGATCCTCACCGGCTACCTGGGCAGCCGCTATGCCCAGGAGTTTCCCCTGGCGATCTCGGCGAGCATCGCGCTGGAGCAGTCCTATGGCTATGTCGACGGCGACAGCGCCTCGCTGGGCGAGGCATGCACGCTGATCTCGGCGTTGTCGCGTACGCCGCTGAAGCAGTGCTTTGCCATTACCGGCTCGATCAACCAGTTTGGCGAGGTGCAGGCGGTCGGTGGGGTCAACGAGAAGATCGAAGGCTTCTTCCGACTTTGTGAAGCCCGTGGCCTGACCGGTGAACAAGGGGTGATCATCCCGCGTGCCAACGTCGCCACGCTGATGCTCGACGAGCGGGTGGTGCAGGCGGTCGAGGCTGGTCGTTTCCATGTCTATGCCGTCAGCCAGGCCGACGAAGCCTTGAGCCTGCTGGTGGGCGAGGAGGCCGGCGAGATGGATGACAAGGGCGAATTCGCCGAGGGCAGTGTCAACGCCCGGGTGGTCGAGCGCCTGCGGGTGATCGCCGAGATGATCAGCGAGGAAGAAATCAAGGAAGCCGAGAAAGAGCGCCTGGAGGAGGTCATCACCCAGGCCAAGCCTGCGTAAGTCAATAAACTGGCGCTAGCGGCGAAGTGCTACCGTTCAGCGCCAGTTTTCCAACTTTTTCCTTAGGTCGGCTACAGTGGAACTTAAGGACGTTATCAGGGTTCAGGATGGAAACAGCCTGAAGGTTTCAGGCTGAACAGGGCTTTACAGAGGGGACGCCGCCATGCGCAACCTCAGCCTCACCCGCCAGTGCCTGGGCCTGGTGACCCGCATCGAATGCAGCATCCGTCCGCTGGCCGGCGACAATGGCATGTGGACCTTGCTGTTCGCCGCCGGCATGGCCGGTGAACAACCCTCGGCGATCAAGGCCCAGGGCCCGTTCCACGGGCCGATGGTCGCCGAATCGGTGATGAATGCCATCGTCGACAGCCTCACCCTCCATGGCTATCAGGTCGCTGAAGATCCGCAGATCTGGTGCCTGCACCTGCAGGCGCAGTTGCGTCGGATCAATGGTGAACGTTGCCGGAACCTTGGGGATTATCAGTTCCATCCCGAAACCTGACCCAATGATCTCGTCGCCAGCAAGCTGTTACACACCTGACCTGTGGGAGCCGGCTTGCCGGCGATAGGGTATCGAGGATTTATCGGGCCTGCGGCAACTGACCGCAGGCTTTTGCTGTAACAGGTGGCTGGATATACTCGCGCTCGCTTTTCCAGTCACTTCAGAGTCCCTTATTGTCCATGGAACGTATCCTCGAAAACGCGATGTATGCCTCGCGCTGGCTGCTCGCCCCGATCTACTTCGGCCTCTCGCTGGGCCTGTTGGCACTGGCCCTGAAGTTCTTCCAGGAAATCATCCATGTCCTGCCCAACGTCTTCACCCTCGCCGAAGCCGACCTGATCCTGGTGATCCTGTCGCTGATCGACATGTCGCTGGTTGGTGGCCTGCTGGTGATGGTGATGATCTCCGGCTACGAGAACTTCGTCTCGCAGCTGGACATCGACGAGAGCAAGGAAAAGCTCAACTGGCTGGGCAAGATGGATTCCTCGTCGTTGAAGATGAAGGTCGCCGCATCGATCGTCGCCATTTCCTCGATCCACCTGCTGCGGGTATTCATGGATGCGCAGAACATCTCCACCGACTACCTGATGTGGTACGTGATCATCCACATGACCTTCGTCATTTCGGCATTCGTCATGGGTTACCTGGATCGCATCACCAAGCACTGATCCGTCTGCGCTCATCGCGGGCTTGCCCCGCGATGCTTTTCAGCTCCTGACGGATGGTGGCTTGTACTTTCAGCAGGTCTGTACAAAAAATGAGCACTCATGCGCGGTTCCCGCAGCGAGGTGCGTCCATGAACCTGCATCAGCTCAATTCCGAGGCCAGGGCTGGCCATGTCGACGAACTCAACCTGATCGCCATCGAAGGCGGCGATTATCTGTTGGAGGCCCGGATCAAAGGCCGTGCCCACCCCCTTGCCGACGCCCGTGGTGAACGCCTGAGGGTGCATTCGGTGGAGGATGCAAGGCAGCTTCTGCAAGCCATTCCCCAAGTGTCGATGAATCTTACCCATTGGTCCGTGCAAGACGAGATGTGCGGCATGGGCACGCACCCGGAAGAAGACCTCAAATTACCGATCTCCCAGCGATCGGCCTGGTAGCTGCTTCGCGCGGCGCCAGTGTGCTAGGCTGCTCGCCCTTTTCATCAGGGCGCGGATGCAGTGCGCCCTCAAGCGGAGCACGCCAATGTCCGAACTCAATCTGTCCACCGACGAATCCCGCGTCAGCTACGGCATCGGCCGTCAGCTGGGTGGCCAGCTGCGCGACAACCCGCCACCGGGCGTCAACCTGACCGCCATCGTCGCCGGCCTGACCGATGCCTTCAACGGCGCCGACAGCCGCGTCAGCGAAGAAGACCTGTCGGCGGCCTTCAAGGTCATCCGCGAAGTGATGCAGGCAGAAGCTGCTGCCAAGGCCGAAGCCGCCGCTGCCGCCGGCAAGGAATTCCTGGCTGACAACGCCAAGCGTGAAGGCATCGTGACCCTGGCCTCGGGCCTGCAGTACGAAGTGCTGACCGCAGGCGAGGGCGCCAAGCCGTCCCGCGAAGACAACGTGCGTACTCATTACCACGGCACCCTGATCGACGGCACCGTGTTCGACAGCTCCTACGATCGTGGCCAGCCTGCCGAATTCCCGGTTGGCGGCGTGATCGCCGGCTGGACCGAGGCCCTGCAACTGATGAATGCTGGCAG
Source organism: Pseudomonas soli (assembly GCF_900110655.1). GTDB lineage: Bacteria > Pseudomonadota > Gammaproteobacteria > Pseudomonadales > Pseudomonadaceae > Aquipseudomonas > Aquipseudomonas soli. Next base: position 921,010 of record NZ_FOEQ01000001.1, on the reverse strand, counting down.
CAAATGGCGCCTGTACGTGCCGAGCGAGCTGGCCTATGGCGCTCAAGGCGTCGGCAGCATCCCGCCGCACAGCACCCTGGTATTCGACGTCGAACTGCTCGACGTTCTGTAATACCGTCGGGGCCGCTTTGCGGCCCATTCGCGTGCAAGCCCGCTCTCACAGGAACAGCACAAGACCTTAGGTCGTTGCGATCAGTGTGGGAGCCGGCTTGCCGGCGATGAGGGCAGGCCTGCTAAATTCAGTTCCAATCCGTTCCGCCCGGGCGCAATGCCCGCGCATAGCAGAACAGGAACAGGTTCCTCACCAGCTCCTTGAGCACTCCCGGCTCACTCGAATTCAGCCCCATGAGGTCCAGGTCGCCCTGGTCGCGCAGTTCATCGAGCGCGTCTTCCTCGAGCACGGCGCAGACTTCGCCAGTCTCGCGATGCAGGATGCGCAGGTAAGGGTGGGGGCGGTCGAGCCAGGCGTCGATGAGATAGGTCATGGCTACTCTCCTTGGATAGCGGTTCCAATGAGAATAATTCTTATTATTAGAATAGCAAGAGACTATTGGAAGATTTCTTCCGAATGGTCCCGGCGATCCTGTTGCAGGATCTGTCAGGGCCGCCCGTTGGGCAGCCCCGAGGGGCAGGCGATCAGACCTTGCGCACGAACTCAGACTTGAGTTTCATCGCGCCGATGCCGTCGATCTTGCAGTCGATGTCGTGGTCGCCGTCGCACAGACGGATGTTCTTGACCTTGGTGCCGACCTTGACCACCAGGGACGAACCCTTGACCTTGAGATCCTTGATCACGGTGACGGTGTCGCCGTCCTGCAGGACGTTGCCGACCGAATCCTTTTTCACCACGTCGTCGCTGGCGGCTTCGGCTTCGCCGTTGGCCGACCACTCGTGGGCGCATTCGGGGCAGATCAGTTGGGTGCCATCCTCATAGGTGTATTCGGAGTTGCATTGGGGGCAGGGTGGCAGAGTGCTCACGGCGTTTCCTTTCAAGTACAGGCGGTTAAAGGCGCACATTGTATAGGGTTTAGTGATTTCCTGCACAAAAGCATCGCGGGGCAAGCCTGCTCCCACGCCATGATGTGCTGGCGTGGGAGCGGGCTTGCCCCGCGATAGGGGTGATGCGATGTGTCAGTGCGTACGCGCTACGGCAAACTCGCTCAGCTCTACCAGTGCATCCCGGTACTCGCTGGCCGGCAGCACTTCCAGGCAGGCAATGGCGCGAGCGACGTAGTCGCGGGCCATCTGCGCGGTGTAGTCCAGCGCGCCGGATGCCTCGACGGCGAGGCGGATCTGCTCCAGGTCCTCCAGGCCACCCTTCTGGATCGCCTGGCGTACCAGAGCGGCCTGCTCCGCGGTGCCTTCGCGCATGGTGTAGATCAGCGGCAGGGTCGGCTTGCCTTCGGCCAGGTCGTCGCCGACGTTCTTGCCCAGGGTCTCGGAGTCGCCCTTGTAGTCGAGCAGGTCGTCGACCAGCTGGAAGGCCACGCCCAGGTGGTCGCCGAAGGTACGCAGGGCCTCGCGCTGCGCGTCCGTGGCGCCGGCCAGGGCGGCGGCGCTGTGGGTCGAGGCTTCGAACAGCATCGCGGTCTTGCCGCGGATGACGTCCATGTAGATTTCCTCGGTGGTGCTGGCATCACGCACGCGCGACAGCTGCAGCACTTCACCTTCGGCGATCACCCGTGTGGCCTTGGAGAGGATCTGCATGACCGGCATCGAGCCCAGCTCGACCATCATCTCGAACGAGCGCGAATAGAGGAAGTCGCCCACCAGCACGCTCGGCGCGTTGCCCCACAGGGCGTTGGCGGTGGAGCGGCCACGGCGCATGCCGGACATGTCGACCACGTCGTCGTGCAGCAGGGTGGCGGTGTGCAGGAACTCGATGGTCGCCGCCAGCAGGCGCAGGTCGTCGCCCTCGCGGCCCAGGGCCTTGCCGCACAGCAGCACCAGCAGGGGGCGCAGGCGTTTGCCGCCGGCGGACGTGATATAGTCGCCGATCTTCGATACCAGCGGCACGCGCGAGGTCAGCTGCTTCTTGATGATCTCGTCGACGGCGCTGAAGTCATCAGCTACCGCGCGGTAGAAGGTTTGGGGTTGCATCGGCTGCTCCATTGAGGTTGCGCGGCATGCTAGGTCGCAGGTACCGGTGTGTCAAGGCGCGGTGGCCGTGGCCCCGGGCCGGTACTTGCAAGCATTTATGGGGTTGCGTACAATCGCGCACCCTAACTTCCTGGGCAGCACCTGCCTTACGCAATTGCACCGGGCCGTTCCAGCCCTGTGCAGCCATGCCAGCCAATACTCATCATATAAAGCGCTGGGTGAGCAGGATTATCGGAGAAATACCATGTCTTACGCAGTAATCGTTACCGGCGGCAAGCAGTACAAAGTCGCTGAAGGTGAATTCCTCAAGATCGAAAAACTGGAAGTCGCCACTGGCGAATCCGTGACCTTCGATCGCGTTCTGCTGGTCGCCAACGGTGAAGAAGTCACCATCGGCGCTCCAGTTGTTGCTGGTGCTAAAGTAGTGGCCGAAGTCGTTTCGCAAGGCCGTCACGACAAGGTTCGCATCATCAAGTTCCGTCGTCGTAAGCACCACATGAAGCGCATGGGCCACCGCCAGTGGTTCACCGAAATCAAAATCACCGGTATCCAGGCTTAATCGCCCCGATCCCCTGAATTTATTGGAGAATTGAACCATGGCTCACAAGAAGGCTGGTGGTAGTACTCGTAACGGTCGCGACTCAGAATCGAAACGCCTTGGCGTGAAGATGTATGGCGGTCAGGTCATCAAACCTGGCAACATCATCGTCCGTCAGCGCGGCACCGAATTCCACGCTGGCTACGGCGTTGGCATGGGCAAGGATCACACCCTGTTCGCCAAGATCGAAGGCGTGATCAAGTTCGAGAAGAAAGGCGAGTTCATGCGCCGTTACGTGAGCATCGTCGCCGCTTAATCGCGACGTCGCTCCAGAAGCCCCGTCATGCGACGGGGCTTTTTCGTTTGTGGTGAGCCTCTTGCAAAGCTGTTTGTCTGGGCTGCCGGCGTTGGTTTCTGATTCGTACGGGGCCGCCGCGCTCATTTTTGCAAGAGCCTCATGGTTTTCTGGTTTTCGACTCGTCGTCCGACGAGAGGCGGTTTTGAATGAAGTTTGTAGACGAAGTATCGATCCGGGTAAAAGCCGGTGACGGCGGCAACGGTTGCATGAGCTTCCGCCGCGAGAAATTCATCGAGAACGGTGGCCCCAACGGCGGCGACGGCGGTGACGGCGGCTCGGTGTACATGGTGGCCGACGAGAACCTCAACACCCTCGTCGACTATCGCTATACCCGCCACCACGAGGCCCAGCGCGGCCAGAACGGTGGCAGCACCGATTGCACCGGCAAGAAGGGCGAGGACCTGTTCCTGCGCGTGCCGGTCGGCACCACCGTGATCGACGCCTCCACCCAGGAAGTGATCGGTGACCTGGTCACCCCGGGCCAGAAGCTGATGGTCGCCCAAGGCGGCTGGCACGGCCTGGGCAACACCCGTTTCAAGTCGAGCACCAACCGTGCGCCGCGCCAGACCACCCCAGGCAAGCCGGGCGATCAGCGCGACCTGAAGATGGAAATGAAAGTCCTGGCCGACGTCGGTCTGCTGGGTCTGCCGAACGCCGGCAAGAGTACTTTCATCCGCTCGGTTTCGGCCGCCAAGCCGAAGGTCGCCGACTACCCGTTCACCACCCTGGTGCCGAACCTTGGCGTGGTCAGCGTCGACCGCTGGAAGAGCTTCGTCATCGCCGACATCCCTGGCCTGATCGAAGGCGCCTCCGAAGGTGCCGGCCTGGGTATCCGCTTCCTCAAGCACCTGGCCCGTACCCGCGTGCTGCTGCACCTGGTCGACCTGGCGCCGCTGGATGGCAGCAGCCCGGCCGACGCAGCCGAAGTGATCATCAACGAGCTGGCGCAGTTCAGCCCGGCGCTGGTCGACCGTGAGCGCTGGCTGGTGCTGAACAAGGCCGACATGATCATGGACGACGAGCGTGACGAGCGCGTCAAGGAAGTGGTCGAGCGCCTGAACTGGGATGGCCCGGTGTACGTGATCTCGGCTATCGCCAAGCAGGGTACCGAGAAGCTCAGCCATGACCTGATGCGTTACCTCGAGGACCGCGCCGACCGCCTGGCCAATGACCCGGCCTACGCTGCAGAGTTGGCCGAGCTCGACCAGCGCATCGAAGACGAGGCCCGCGCCCAGCTGCAGGCCCTCGACGACGCCCGCACCCTGCGTCGCACCGGCGTCAAGAGCGTGCACGACATCGGCGACGATGACGACTGGGATGATTTCGAGGACGATGAAGACGGCCCGGAAATCATTTACGTGCGCGACTGATCGGTTGCAGTACACTAAACGCCGCTCTCTGGAGCGGCGTTTTTGTATCCAAGGTATCTACAGATTCGACATAGGTTGGAAGAGAAGATGCGAAGCAAGGTGACTGGCGCCAAGCGCTGGGTCGTGAAGATCGGCAGCGCGCTGCTGACCGCCGACGGCAAGGGCCTCGACCGTGGCGCCATGGCGGTGTGGGTCGAGCAGATGGTGGCCCTGCGTGAAGCGGGCGTGGAACTGGTGCTGGTCTCCTCCGGGGCCGTGGCGGCGGGCATGAGCCAGCTGGGCTGGACCACGCGACCGAGCGCGATGAACGAGCTGCAGGCCGCCGCCTCGCTTGGCCAGATGCGCCTGGTGCAGGCCTGGGAGTCGAGCTTCGGCGAACACGGCAAGCACACCGCGCAGATCCTCCTGACCCACGACGACCTCTCCGACCGCAAGCGTTACCTCAACGCCCGCAGCACCCTGCGCACCCTGGTAGACCTGGGCGTGGTGCCGGTGATCAATGAGAACGACACCGTGGTCACCGACGAGATCCGCTTCGGTGACAACGACACCCTGGCGGCGTTGGTGGCCAACCTGGTGGAAGCCGACCTGCTGGTGATCCTCACCGACCGCGACGGCATGTTCGACGCCGACCCGCGCAACAACCCCGAGGCCCAGCTGATCTACGAAGCCCGCGCCGATGATCCGGCGCTGGATGCCGTGGCCGGCGGCACCGGCGGCGCCTTGGGCCGTGGCGGCATGCAAACCAAACTGCGCGCCGCGCGCCTGGCCGCCCGTTCTGGTGCGCATACCATCATCATCGGTGGCCGTATCGAGCGCGTGCTCGACCGCCTGAAGGCCGGTGAGCGCCTGGGCACCCTGCTGTCGCCTGAGCGCGGCATGCTCGCCGCGCGCAAGCAGTGGCTGGCCGGCCATCTGCAGACCCGTGGCACCCTGGTGATCGACAACGGTGCCGTGAAGGCGCTGCGCGAATCGAACAAGAGCCTGCTGCCGGTCGGCGTGAAGACCGTGCAGGGCAGTTTCCGCCGTGGCGAGATGGTGGTCTGCGTCGGTCCCGACGGCCTGGAAGTGGCCCGTGGCCTGGCCAACTACAGCGCCCTGGAGGCGCAGAAGATCATTGGCCAGCCGTCCGATGCCATTGAGGGCCTGCTGGGCTACAGCGCCGAGCCTGAGCTGGTGCACCGCGACAACCTGGTGTTGGTCTGAAGGAGATGCAAGTGCTTAAAGGATTGATTGCCGCCGCCGCGCTGGCACTGCCGATGCTGGCCGGGGCCGAGGAAATCGGCCAGGTGTCCACCGTGTTCAAGTTCGTCGGGCCGAATGACCGCATCGTCGTCGAGGCGTTCGACGACCCGAAGGTCGATGGTGTGACTTGTTACCTGTCGCGGGCCAAGACCGGCGGCCTGAAAGGTGGGTTGGGTCTGGCCGAGGACCGCGCCGAGGCGTCGATTGCCTGCCGTCAGGTCGGGCCGATCCAGTTCAAGGGTGAGCTCAAGGATGGCGAGGAGGTGTTCAAGGAACGCACCTCGCTGGTGTTCAAGACCATGCAGGTGGTACGTTTTCTCGACAAGAAGCGCAACACGCTGGTGTACCTGGTGTACAGCGACCGCGTGATCGAAGGCAGCCCGCAGAATGCGGTGACGGCGATTCCGATCGTGCCTTGGGCTCAACAGTAACAGCCGGTTGAAATGATCGCGGGGCAATCCCGCTCCCACAGAGCCTTGTGGGAGCGGCGGTGCGCCGATGCGAATTGCCCCGCGATGCTTTTCGGTTTGAATCAGGCCAGTTCCTCGGCCTCATCCTCACGCACTATCGCCTTCACCTCGTCGCGACGGCTGATGTACTTCCAGTCCGACTCGTCGATGTAGATGCCATTCGGCCCGCTGCCACCTTCCAGGTCGATCGCCACCCGCGCCGACACCTGCGGCTTCACGCTCGCCAGGATCGGCACGAAGCCCAGCTGCTGGCTGGTTTCCAGCAACGCCGCCTGGTTGCGTTCGTCGATGTCCGCCGCCTCGTCGAGGTAGTACGGCAGGCGAATGTGCCCGGCCAGGTCGCGGTCCATCAGGTGCAGCAACAAATACATGTTGGTCAGCGCCTTGATGGTCATGGTGGTGCCGTTGGACGCGGCGCCATCGATGTCGGCGTGGATCACCGGCTGGCTGTTGATCTTGGTGATCTCGAAGGCCAGTTCGAACAGGTCCTTCAGGCCCAGCTGGTTGTGGTTGGCCGCCACCAGCCGCGCCAGGTACTCCTTGGCCTCTTCGTTCTTGTGATCCTGCTCGGCGCTCTGGGTCAGGTCGAATACCGACAGGGTCTCGCCTTCCTCGTACTGGCCGGCGCTGTGGATGATCTGGTCGATGTGCTTGAGCGCTTCCTTGTTCGGTGCCAGCACCACGCGGAAGCTCTCCAGGTTCGATACCTGGCGCTTGTTGATCTCTCGGTTGAACAGCGCCAGCTGGTGCTCGAGACTGTCATAGTCGCTACGGATGTTGCGCAGGGTCCGGGCGATGTCGGTGACCGCGGCGCGGCGGGCCTTGGCCAGGGTCAGCGCTTCCTCGGTGCGGTGCGAGTAGGCGTTTATCAGCAGCTGCAGGCGGCGCTCCATGTCGTCTTCGCTGTCGAACTTGGCCACGCCCTTCAGGCGCACCTGGGCGTACAGCGCCTCGATCTGGTTGTCCACGCGTTGCAGGGCCTGCCAGCTGTCCTGGTAGTCGTTGAGCAGCGGCAGCAGGTTGTCCATGGAGTCGTCGATGGCTTCCATGAACGGCGTGCCGAACGGCAGGTCGGCCGGCAGCAGTTGGCGACGGCGCAGGGCGTCTTCCAGGGTGCGCTGCTTGGCTTCCAGGTCGGCGATCTGCCGGCCCACCAGTTGCAGCTTGGCCGACAGCTGCTGGACGCGCTCGGTGAAGGCGTCGCTGGAGCGCTTGAGCTCGTCCTGGGCGGCTTCCAGCTGGCCCAGTTGCTCCATTTTTTCCGGCTCTTCGGCAGCCAGGGTCTCGGTGCGGCGGAAGTCTTCCAGGGCCTTCTGCGCATCCAGCACCTGCTGGTACAGCGCCTCGGTCTGCGCCTTGCTCGCGGCGCGGTCGAGGGCCACGGCCTGCTGGGTCTTGAGCTGCTTGAGCTCCTTCTCCAGGCGTTCCTTTTGGTCGCGCAGGGCGGCGCGGTCGGCCAGGGCCTGCAGCGCGGGCGGGTCGATGTGCGAGATGTCGATGGACAGGCCGGGCACTTCGAAGCGCTCTCCCTTGAAGCGGTCGAGCACGCTTTCCAGGGTCTTCACCCAGACGTCGCTGTCGTCCAGCTCGATGCCGCGGTCACCCATCGGCAGGCTGAACAGCGCGCCGTTGAACAGGCGCATCAGGCGGTCCACGTCCTGCTGCGAGAACTCTTCGCGCAGGCGGGCGTAGCTGTTGTTGTCGGCGTGGTCGAGCTGCTGCTTGACCGCCTTGACGCGTTTTTCAAGGTCGCGCACGCGCTCGTCGAGGTCTTCGGCGGAAAACTGCCGCGACTGGGCCAGGGCGCCGGCCAGTTCATCGTGGGCGTCCTTGGCGGCCAGCAGCTGCTGCTCCAGCACCTTGACGTCGGTGACCAGGGCGAAGCGGTGCTTGAGCACCGACAGCTCCCCCAGCCAGCGCTGGATGCCGGTGATCTCGCGCTCCAGGCGCATCAACTCCTGAGTGCCGCCGCGCTGGTCGTTCTGCAGGCGGTCCTGCTCGCCACGGTAGTGCTCGGCTTGGATGGTCAGCTCTTCCTTGCGTGCCATGGCGTATTCCTGCCATGTGCCCAGCAGGTTGTCGAGCAGGGGCGAGATACGGTGCAGCTTGCCGCGCAGGATGTCGCGCTGGGCCACGCCGCCGGCCAGGGCCTCGACCAACGGGCCGGCAGCCACCAGGGCGTTGTAGTCGCCCTCCATGCGGCGCACATCGCGGAAGGCCTCTTCGCAGGCAGCGATGTAGTCGACGCTGCCCGAACGCAGGCTGTGCTCGAAGGCATCGAGGAACAGTTGCTTGAGCTTGGCGGCGGTGATTTCGCGCATGTGCAGCAGGTTGATGAATAGCGCCCGGAATGTCTTCAGACTCTGTTCGCTGGTCGAGCGCAGCGGGATCAGGGTCAGGTCCAGCGGCACCGAGGTGTGGCCGCCGACCAGCAGCCGGCGTAGTTCGTCAGGCTTGAGCTCGTAGGCCTTCAGGCCATGGCGCTCGAGGTTGGTGAACAGCTCTTTCTGGCGCAGGCAGGTGTCGTCTTTCTGGTAGTGGGCCAGGTCCAGCTCGCCTTGGTAGGCGAAGAACTGGTGGCCGAAGCCGCCGCCCGGGCCGCGGCCGACCACGCCGATCACGTGAGGGCCGTGGGGCAGGTTCAGCTCGCAGAGGATGTAGCTGGTGTCGGTGGCGAAGTAGAAGCGGCGTGACTGCTCCAGGCTGTACTTGCCAAAGCTCATGTCGGACATGCGCGCCAGGATCGGGAACTGCAGGGCGTTGATCGACGCCGATTTACCCAGGTTGTTGGCGCCATAGACCGACAGCGGGTGTTCCAGGGGGAACAGGCCGAGGCTGTAGCCGGCGGTGTTGAGCAGTGCGAAGCGGCGGATGCCGTAGCGTTCCTGGCTCATGCGTCAATCTCCTGTTGCTCTTCGCGGATCGCCCGAGCCAGGGCATCCTCTTCGCTTTCCTCGCCATCGAACGGGGTGAGGTCGAGCGGATCGTCGGTGCGGTTGAGTTCTTCGGGCGTCTCTTCCACAACCAGCACGGGTACCGGCAGCGGCAGGTCGCTGTGCAGGGTGGCGGCCAAGTCGCGGTCCTGCTGGACCGACAGGCAGACGTCGAGGAAGCGGTGCATCGGCGGCAGGAAGCGGTAGATGCCGCCTTCCTCATGGGCAAAGCCGAGCTGGCTCATGCGGCGCATGATTTTTTCTTCGAGCTCGTCGACGGTCTGCACTTCGGCCTGCAGGAACAGGTCGCGGTACTTGTCCAGCAGCGACGGCAGTTCGTCACGGCCGATGCTGCCACCGTCGAGCACGGCCATCGGGTCGCGCCCCTGGTCGGCGAGGTGCTCGACCAGGATGAAGGTAAACAGCGACAGGCGCTGGGCGGTCTTGTTGACCTGCGCGGCGGCCTGCTCGGGGACGAAGTAGTAGAAGCCGCGGGTATCGCACACCAGCTCGAAGCCCAGGGCCTTGAACAGGGTGCGGTACTGGTCCTGGAAGTTCGACAGCTGGGCGTACAGCTCCGGGTCGCGGCGGCTGACGTGGAAGCCCTTGAACAGCTCGCGGAAGATCGGCGCGAGCTGGGACAGTTCGGAAAGATCAAGATGCATGGGTGGGGCTCGCGGTGGATTCGGTCGTGGTCGCCGGCTTGTCGCGGCTGGAGGTCAGGGCGAAGGAGCGCAGGCTGACCAGGTGTTCGCGGGTGAGGTATTGCTGGCGGTCGAGGCGCTCGCGGCTGAAGCGCTTCTCGCGCGACAGGCGCGAGAACCAGTACAGCAGTTCGTCGGTGGCGCCTTCAGGCTCCTGCTCCAGCAGCCAGACCATCAGGTCCGGCAGCGGCAGGGCGTCTTCGCAGCGCTCGAGCATTTCCTTGACCGTGCGCGGGGCGCGGGGCAGCGGGCCCTTTTGCGTCTTGTGCGCCTTGGGGAAGCGCGCGGGCTTGGGCTCGAAGCGGGCCAGTGCATAGACGTAGGCCTCGACCTGGCTGGCGCTGCCGAGGAAGGTGCTCTGCGGGCGGGTGAACAGCGGCATGGCGGCCTGGGGTACGGCGTCGATGCCTTTCTTGCGGATCACCGACAGCGCCAGCGCGGCGCCGCGGGTCACGGCGTTGTGCCGGCGCGCCTCTTCACGCAGCGGCAGCAGCAGCTCGCGGGCGTGGCGCAAGGTCAGCTGGGCGCTGGTCTGCATCTCGAGGATGCGCGCGTGGGTGCGCAGCAGCATGTCGTCGTCGACCAGGTGGCCCAAGCGCGCCTGCTCACCCAGCAGGCGCAGCAGTACGGTCTCGACCTTGCGCACGCCCTGCTCGAAGGCGCCGTCGGCGTTGACCAGCTGGATCATCGGCTCGACGTACTCGTCCCAGGTCGCCAGTACTTCGGCGTAGCGCTGGCGCAGGGGGATCTGGCGGTTGCTGGTCTTGGCCCGCTCGGCCACGGCCACCAGTGCCTGCTCGTCGTTGTCGAGCTTCTTCAGTACATCGCGCACGCGCATGTCGAGCAGGCGCAACTGGCGCGCCAGGTCGTCGCTGTCGCGGTTGTCGAAGGCGTCCTGGATATGCCCGGCCAGGCGCTCCAGGTGGCGCAGGTAGGCCTCGATCTCCAGGCACAGGCCCAGCCGGTGCTCACGGCGCAGATAGGCGAGGAAGTCGTGGATCTGCGCGTTGAGCTCGAAACGGTTCGGGCTCTTGGCCACCGGGACCAGGATGTCCAGGCGGATCCACACGTCGAGCAGCTGGGTGATGTCCTGCGGGGTGCTTTCCACCTGCTGGCGGGCCAGTTGCTGGCGCAGCTCGACCAGGCTCAGGGTGCCCTGGTCGAAGCGCTCGCACAGCGGCTCGATCAAGGCCCAGTGTTCGGCTAGGGCGCGCAGGACGCGCTTGGGTTCGATCATTGGCGGGTCGACTCGTTGCCAAATAAAAGCGGCGATTGTACTGCATCCGGGGGGGAGGATTTCACCCCTTGGTCTGTTATGGGGATAACCCTGATCCTTTTGGGGGATTCACCGGCCTCATCGCGGGGCAGGCCCGCGATGACCGACAATCTGTTGCGGCGCATCCAGGTCAACAGCGTTAGAATGCCCGACTGTTTCGACTATCCACCGGATACCCGCGCCTTGCTGATCGAGTCCCGCCGCCGCGCCTACCTGTCCGCCATGCAAGTGGTGCACTGGCTGCCGCGCGCCGAACTGCCGTTCGCCGCGCCGTCGCGGCCAGAGCTGCTGTTGCCGGTGGCGCCGGTCGATGAGGTCGACTTCGAGGTGCGTCCGGCCGCGCCTGCGCCGAGCGCCACTCCGGCAGCCCCTCAGGCGCGTGCCGAGCGGCCGAAGATCGAGATCCCGCGCCCGGGCAGCGCGCCGAAAGTCGCCGCCAAGCCGGTCGAGGCAGAGGCAGAGCCTCCCGCGCCGCGCCCGGCGCCTGTGCCACCACCGCGCTTCGCCCTGCAGTTGCTGCGTGCCGGCGACTGTCTGCTGCTGGTGGAGCTGGCCACCGGCCAGCCGTTCCAGAGCCGCGACCCGTCCTACCTGCTGCTCAAGGACATGCTGCGCGCCGCCGGTCTGCCGGACGCCCCGCAGATCATTGGCGAGCCGGTGCGTTGGCCGCTACTGATGCGCGGCAACATGGACCAGGGGCCGGATGCCGCCCGGGACTTTGTCCAGGGCTTTATCGCCGCTCGCCTGGAAGAGGCGCCGTGCGCCTGCCTGTGGCTGATCGGCCTGCCGGCCATTCGCTTCGCCGGCCAGGCAGACGGCGAAGCTTATTACCAAGAACTCAAGGTCGACCTGCTCGGCGATGCCTGGGCCTTGCCCGGCCTTGAACTGTTGATGGACGAGCCGCAGCGCAAGGCGGACGTCTGGAAAGCCATGCGCCAGCTGATGGCGCGCTGGAAACGCGTTGAATGAGTGACTCGATCAGTTTCCGCCCGGCAACCGAGGCGGATCTGGATACCCTGCTGAAGATCGAATATGCCGCCTTCAGCCATCCCTGGACCCGCGGCATCTTCCAGGATGCGCTGAAGTCCTACGAAGTGTGGCTGATGTTCGACGGCCAGCAGCAGGTCGGCCATGGCGTGATCAACGTGATCATCGACGAGGCGCACCTGCTCAACATCACAGTAAAGCCGGAGAACCAGGGCTGTGGCCTCGGCCTGCGCCTGCTCGAGCACCTGATGTCCCGGGCCTACCAGCTCAATGGCCGGGAGTGTTTCCTGGAGGTGCGTGCCAGCAACCAGTCGGCATATCGCTTGTACGAGCGCTATGGCTTCAATGAAGTCGGTCGGCGCCGTGACTACTATCCGATGGCGGGCGGGCGGGAAGATGCGCTGGTGATGGCCTGTACGTTGCTCGAAGACTGATTTCGCACGCTGTCTTGTATTGGGGCCGCTATGCGCCCCATCGCTGGCAAGCCAGCTCCCACGGCGATGGCACTTGGCTTGAAGGCGGCGCGGTCGGGGTGGGAGCCGGCTTGTCGGCGAGAGGGCCGCATCGCGGCCCCTTGTGCAAGTAACTCAGATCTCTGGGTGCTGCACTTCGACCGGTTTACGCAGGTCGCGCAAGCTGCGCGTCACCGTTCCGGTATTGCACTTGGCTGCCGCCTGCTCCGGGGTCATCTCGCGGATGGTGCGGTAGAACAATTCGCAGGTCTGCTTCTTCTGGGTTACCTGCCACTTGCTGGTGCAGGCATCCAGGGTGAGCTTGGCATCGGCCTGCGGGTTGCGCCCCATGCCGGCCTGCCAGCAGGCGGCGGAGAGGTCCTGGCCCATCATCTTCAGGCCTGCGGCGTCGGCCTTGTCCTGGTCGCCGTCGTAGCTTTTCGGGTCGGCGGCGTACCAGATCGCGCTCGGGTGGTTAGCGCCGAGCACGGGCACCTTGGCGCTGTTGGCCTCGGGGCTGATGCTTACCAAGCCGAGCACATTCACCTTCGGCCCATACTGCTGCTGGATCCAGGCCCGTACCGGCGCGCCGAACGCGACCATCGGCAAGGCGCCTTTGCCGTCGTGGGTCAGGGCCACTTCCTTGACCATGCGCACCTGGTAGTCGTTGAAGTAGCTGTAGACCCCTTCCAGGTCCTTGCCGGCGCTGGCCGGCGCGGCGATCGGGGCGATGTCGACGATGGTCTGGTAGGCCGGGGTCTGGGTAGCCTCGATACCGTTGAAGGTCAGAAGTTGCGCCCAGCGGTCGGTGGTGTTGGACTTCAGGTAGTCCTGGTAGCGGGTCAGCGAGTAGTCCGGCGGGAAGTGCAGCAGTTCGATGCTGCGGCGGTTCTCCAAGGCCATGCCCAGGGGCAGGAACAGGTACCAGCTATAGTCCCAGCCGCCTTTCTGGTTGAGGCGGGTGGCGCCCTGGTAGGCCAGCTCGCCGCTGTCGAGCAGCTTGCGCAAGGGTTCGGTGTAGCTCGCCGGTACGTCGGTGATGCTGGCGCGCAGCTTGTCGTTGTCGCGGTTCACCGTGACCTTGGCATTGGCATAGCCGTCGCGCTGCACGCTCTGGGTGAGGTAGTGCTCGACGGTCTGTTCGAGTGTCCAGTCGCGGTAGCAGATCACGTTGCAGTTGTTGGGATAGGCGAACAGCCGGGTGACCCGCTGGGCATCGCCCAGGTCGATCTGCGCGTCGGCCATGGCCAGGCCGCTGAAGGCGAGGGCGGCCAGGCCCGATACAGCAATCTTGTGCATGCTTAACTCCTTGTCAGTGGCCGCCAGGACGGCGGACCGCCCATGGTGGATGAAGAGGTGGGGGAATGAAAAGCGCCAGGATATGGCTATTGGCTAGCGCGCTGATCGGGCTGGGTACGGCCCAGGCCGATGAACGCGATGTGTGGATGTTCGCCCAGTGGGCCGGGGATCACGAGAACCGCAGGTTTCGTGAAATGCTGGTGGACGCCCGGCTGTATGGCGTGGTGCCGATCCATCAGTTGCTGCGTTCGGCCTCGGACTGGCGCCTGTGCAAGGCTTCACCCTTCGCGGTGCCGCCGGCGAGCCACTGGCCGGCGGTGCGTTCAACCCTGGCATTGATCAAGACCCTGGACCAGCAGGGCATCCTGCGTCAGTTCGAAGTGGTGTCGGCCTACCGCGATCCCCGGCTCAATGCCTGCGCCGGCGGCGCGCCGAGCAGTGCGCACATGCGCGCCTTCGCCGTCGACCTGCTGCTGCCACCCTGGGCCGACCCGAACCCGCTGTGCCGCTTCTGGCAGCAGCACGGCCAGGCCTGGAACATGGGGCTTGGCCGTTACCCCTCGGGGCGTATCCATATCGACACGGCCGGCTATCGCACCTGGGGCGGTGACGGCGGGGCCGGGTCGTCGTTCTGCAGCAAGCCCAGGTGAGCCAGACAGGCTCGGCACTCGTCGCCGACCCACTGCGCGAAGCGCTGGCGCTTGCTGCCGTCGTCCAGCGGCTGCGGGCTGAGCAGGTGGTAGCCGGAGCCGTCGCGCAGGAAGCTGTACGGCGCCTGTAGCTGGCCATTGTCCAGTTCGTCGCGAACCATCAGCGCCGAGGCGATGGCCAGCCCCATGCCCGCGCTGGCGGCCTGGATCGACAAGTAGAAGTGCTCGAAGTCGCTGCGCGCCGTGTGCCGGATGCCTTGGCCGCTCAGGCGTAGCCAGGTGGCCCAGGCATCGGGGCGGGTGGTGCTGTGCAGCAGGCGTTGGCCCTTGAAGTCTGGCCTTGCGACCGGGCCGATCCACTCATCGCAGATCTTCAGGCTGTGCAGCTGGCGGTCCCAATGGAAGTCATCGCGGCGCAGTGCCAGGTCGATGCCGCCACGGGCGAAGTCCACCGGCCCGCCGGCCGCCACCAGGTGCAGTTGCAGGTCGGGGTGTGCGGCGTGAAAGCGCGGCAGGCGCGGGATCAGCCAGCGCATGGCGATGGTCGGCTCGCAGGAGACCACCAGTACGTTGTCTTCTGGCTGCTGTTGCAGGCGCTGCACGGCGCCCTCCAATTGCTCGAAGATCGACTGGGTGGTGCTGTGCAACTCGCGACCGGCGGGGGTGAGAAAGATTGCCCGGTTGCGCCGTTCGAACAGTGCCACGCCGAGGCTTTCCTCGAGCAGGCGCACCTGGCGGCTGACGGCGCCGTGGGTGACATGCAGGTGCTCGGCGGCGCGCACGAAGCTTTCAGTGCGGGCGGCGATGTCGAAGTAGCGAAAGGCGGTAAGGGGAGGCAGTTTCATGTGCTGGCCTGTTCCGGCTTTATCGCGGGGCAAGCCCGCTCCCACGCATGCTGAGGCTGCGCTCGTGGGAGCGGGCCTGCCCCGCGATAGGCCAGTCGATTCAATGCGAATAGGTGAGTAAAACTAGCAGATTAGCCAGACTATAAATCGATTTTTACTCGTTCAAGGCAACAGGATAATCCCATCTTCCGTGAATTTTCATCGAGGATCCCTGTTCGTGAACGAACTCATCGCCGTAGCCCTGTTCACCATTCTGGCTGTCATCAGTCCTGGCGCCGACTTCGCCATGGTCACCCGCAGCAGTTACGCACAAGGCCGCAAAGCTGGCCTCGCTGCCGCGGCAGGCATCGCCCTGGGCGTGCAAGTGCATGTGCTGTACACCGTGCTCGGCATCGCCGTGATCATCAGCCAGACCCCGACCCTGTTCCTGGCCATGAAGGTAGTGGGGGCGGGCTACCTGGTGTACCTGGGCTATAAATCGCTGACCAACACCACGCGCATCAGCCTCGACGGCCTGGCGCAAGGCGCTTCCAGCGTGGCGAGCGCGTTGCGCACGGGCTTTCTGACCAATGCGCTGAATCCCAAGACCATGCTGTTCGTGGTCAGCGCCTATACCCAGGTAGTGCGGCCGGGCAGCCCGCTGGCGCTGGACTTCGCCTATGGCGCGTTCATGTCGTTTGCCCATTGGGTGTGGTTCAGCCTGGTGGCGGTGTTCTTTTCCAGTGCGCGACTGCGGGCGGCGATGATCGAGCGCCAGCGCACGGTTGACCGGGTAATCGGGGTGGCCTTGATCGGCCTGGGGCTGGCCGTGGTGGTGGCGGGAGTGAAGTAACGTTTTCGCGGGCAAAGAAAAAGGGCTTATCTTTCGATAAGCCCTTTTAGAAGGTGGTGGCTACACAGGGACTTGAACCCCGGACCCCAGCATTATGAATGCTATGCTCTAACCAACTGAGCTATGTAGCCAACTTGGCGCGCATTATTAGCTCGAATCGCGATCCTGTCAACAACGTTTTCAAAAAAAATTTCCAACCTTTCAAACGCTTAGCCCGGAAGGGCGCCTCAACGCACGATCAGCCAGTGGCCGAGCAGGTTGTGCAGGCGCAATTGCTGATCGGCGGCCAGGCGCTCGAGGCTCTGCGCCGGGTGGTCGAGGTCGAAGTCACCGCTGATCCGCTGATAGGCTGCTTGCTCGTTCATCATCCAGACACGCTGGCCACGGTAATCGGCCAGGCGCTCCAGCACTTCGCTCAACGGCAGGTTCCTGGCCTTCAATTGGCCGTTGCGCCAGGCATCGGCCAATCTGGCATCGATCTTTTCGACCGAATTGATACGGCTCTCGCTGAACGTCACCCGTTCACCGGCATTCACCAGGCGCTGGTCGCCCCCCTGCAGGACCGCGGCCTTGCCGCTGAGCACCACCAGTTCGTCGTGGTCGGCATGGCGGGCGATCTGCAGGCGGGTGCCGAACACCTGGATCCGGGTGTCATCGACCTGCACCTCCATGGCCCGGCCATCGAGCATCACCTCTAGATAGACCTGGCCCTGCACCAGATGCAGTTGGCGGGTGCGGCCACGCAGGTCGACATTCATCGCGCTGGCGCTGTCCAGGTGCAGGGTCGAGCCATCGGCCAGGCGCACGCTGCGGCGTTCGCCGCTGTCGGTGTGCAATTCGCTGCCCAGGCGCTGCATCAGTGGCCAGTAGAGCCAGGCCAGTGCCGCCACCAGCATCAGGAACAGCAGCGCCAGGCACAGCCCGGCACGGTTGCGGCGTACCTTGGCGACCCGTGGTCGGGGCCGGGCCGCCGGCACCTGCAACTGCTGCCAGTAAGCTTCGAGCTGGGCATAGGCCCTGGCGTTGAGCGGGTCTTGGCACCAGCTGGCGAATGCCTGGCGCAGGGCCTCGTCGCAGCCGGGTTGGCGCAGGCGCGAGAACCAGTCCAGGGCTTCTTGCTCGGGGTCGGGCGTGGGCTGCAAGGCGGGCATCGGGCTCATGGGATCGGTCTGCTCGCAGGGGGCGGGCGGTTTCGCCCAGCGTTCACAGGGAAGAGGAGAAAGGATGCTAAATATATTGAGAATTATTTACAAGTACGTGTCGGATGGAAGGCTCGCGCAAATAAAAAGGTAGCTTCGTATCTATTTGTTTCACGATAATCGGATCCCAACCCGCAGACGGACATCCAGCCCATGGCCATCAGCAGCACCCCGACTTCCAGCGCGAGCAGCCCGGCAAACCCGGCCACGCCGCTGGTGATGAGCATCATTGGTTTCTGTGCCCTGGCGCACCTGATCAACGACCTGATCCAGGCCGTGCTGCCGGCGATCTACCCGATGCTCAAGGCCAACTACAACCTGAGCTTCGCCCAGATCGGCCTGATCACCCTGACCTTCCAGATCACTGCCTCGTTATTGCAGCCGTGGGTGGGCTTCTTCACCGACAAGCGGCCCACGCCGAACCTGTTGCCGCTGGGCACCCTGTGCACCCTGGTGGGGATCGTGATGCTGGCCTTCGTTGGCAGCTTCCCGATGATCCTGCTGGCCTCGGCGTTGGTGGGCATTGGCTCCTCAACCTTCCACCCGGAGACCTCGCGCATCGCCCGGCTGGCCTCGGGCGGGCGCTTCGGCCTGGCCCAGTCGAGCTTCCAGGTCGGCGGCAACGCAGGCTCCGCCCTTGGCCCGTTGTTGGCGGCGGCAATCGTCATTCCCTTCGGCCAGACCCACGTGGCCTGGTTCGGCGTGGCCGGGCTGTTCTTCTTTGCCGTGACCTTGATGCTGCGCCGCTGGTACAAGGAGCACCTGAACCAGGCCAAGGCGCGCAAGGCGGTGCAGGCCACCCACGGCATCTCGCGCCAGCGGGTGATCATGGCCTTGGTGGTGCTGGGCCTGCTGGTGTTTTCCAAGTACTTCTACATGGCCAGCTTCACCAGCTACTTCACCTTCTACTTGATCGAGAAGTTCCAGCTGTCGGTGGCCAGTTCGCAGCTGCATCTGTTCCTGTTCCTTGGCGCGGTGGCGGCGGGCACCTTCTTTGGCGGGCCCATAGGTGACCGCATCGGGCGCAAGGCGGTGATCTGGTTCTCGATCCTCGGCGTGGCGCCGTTCACCCTGGCGCTGCCCTATGCCGACCTGTTCTGGACCACCGTGCTCAGCGTGGTGATCGGTTTTGTCCTGGCTTCGGCGTTCTCGGCCATCGTGGTGTATGCCCAGGAACTGGTGCCGGGCAATGTGGGGATGATCGCCGGGATCTTCTTCGGGCTGATGTTCGGGTTTGGCGGGATCGGCGCGGCGCTGCTGGGGTATGTGGCCGACCTGCGTGGGATCGAGTATGTGTACGGGGTTTGCTCGTTCCTGCCATTGTTCGGGTTGCTGGCGGTGTTCTTGCCTTCCACCGGCAAGCACTGAGAGGAGCGGGCGTTGTAGCGCGGCGGCGTCCACAGAGAGGGCGAAGCCACTGTGGCGATTGACGGTCCGGATCACCTTGGCCTAGAGTGCCGCCTCCTCAATATCCTGCGTAGCCGATGCAATGCGCCGTACCCGTAGTCTTCGCCCACACCGCCAGCCTGTCGCCCCGACAGCGCGCCGCGCGTGGCCGAGCGACACGGTGCTCAAGCGTCGACGCAGCGTGCTGTTCGCCTTCACCTTCTCGCCACACCTTGCCCTGAACTGATCCGCGCCCCTGCGTAGCGCGCCTTCCCGGCGTGACGGCGGGCGTCTGCGTTCGAACATCTTTCAGCGGATTTTCCAGTCGGCCAGGGCCAGAGCCCCTGTGCGCCGGCTTGCAAGGAGTGGTACATGAACATGCGTTTGCTGGCGGGCCTGTTGTTCGCCGTGTCGGTGGTCGGTTTCAGCCTCGGGGCGAGCCTGCCGCTGGTGTCGTTGCGTCTGCACGAGGCGGGGGCGGGGACGCTGGAGATCGGCATCATCTCGGCGATCCCGGCGGCGGGCATGATGCTCTCGGCGTTCATGGTCGACGCTTGTTGCCGGCACCTGACCCGCCGCGTCATCTACTTGCTGAGCTTCAGCCTGTGCACCCTTAGCATCGCCTTGCTCGAGTGGGCCTTCGACTCGATGCTGTGGCTGGCGCTGCTGCGCCTGGGGCTCGGTATTGGCATGGGCATCGCGATCATCCTCGGCGAGTCGTGGGTCAACGAGCTGTGCCCCGAGCACAACCGCGGCAAGATCATGGCGCTGTACGCCACCAGCTTCACCGGCTTCCAGGTGCTCGGCCCGGCGCTGCTGGCGCTGTTGGGCGCCAATAGCCCATGGCTGACCGGCGTGGTCACCCTCTGCTATGGCCTGGCCTTGCTGTGCATCCTGTTCACCGTGCCCAACGATCATGTCGAGCATGAGGAAGACGCCAAGAGCTTCGGCCTGGCCGGTTTCTTCCGTGTGGCCCCGGCCTTGTGCGTGGCGGTGCTGTTCTTCTCGTTCTTCGATGCCGTGGTGCTGTCGCTGCTGCCGGTGTACGCCACCAGCCATGGTTTCGCCGTGGGCGTGGCGGCGCTGATGGTGACCGTGGTGTTCGCCGGCGACATGCTCTTCCAGCTGCCGCTGGGCTGGCTCGCCGACCGGGTCGAGCGTACCGGGCTGCACCTGGTATGCGGGTTGGTGGCAATGATGATCGGCATCGCCTTGCCCTGGCTGCTGCAGATGACCTGGCTGCTGTGGCCGCTGCTGGTGGTGCTCGGCGCGGTGGCGGGGGGCATCTATACCTTGGCGCTGGTACTGATCGGGCAGCGCTTCAAAGGCCAGGACCTGGTCACGGCGAACGCCAGCGTCGGCTTGCTGTGGGGCGTCGGCAGCCTGGTCGGGCCGCTGGTCAGCGGCGCGGCGATGGACGTGGCGCCCCATGGCCTGCCCATGGCGCTGGCGCTGATGGCGGGGCTGTTCGTGTGCTTCGCCCGCCAGGCCTATCGCCGGGCAGGCAAGCTTCAGGCGGTGGCGGACTGACCCCCAGCCATCGAACGGCAGGTCAGAAGGTTCCGCGCAAGGTCACCGACACATTGCGCGGATCGCCCCAGTAGTACCCGGTCGGCGTCGGCGCCACCTGGCGGTAGTACTTCTTGTCGAACAGGTTGTTGGCGTTCAACTGCAACGAATAGTTGTCGTTGAAGCGGTAGTTCACCATCGCGTTGTACACCGCATACCCCGACTGCGAAGCTTCGGCTGTGCCGCTGCGGTTGTAGATGGCGCTCTGCGCCTGCACGCCGCCGCCCACGGTCCAGGCCTGCAGCTCGCCCGGCAGGCGATAGCTGGTGAACAGGCGCAGCATGCGCTTGGGGTCGGTGGTGCGGATCGGGTTGCCGTTGTTGCCGGTGGTGTCCTTGAGGTATTCGGTGGTGTTGTAGGTGTAGCCGCCGGTCACGTTCCAGCCCGGCAGCACTTCGCCGGAAATCTCCAGCTCGAAGCCCTGGCTGCGGTTCTTGCCCGCGGCGACCTTGCAATAGCCGCTGGTGTAGTTGGGCAGGCACGGGTTAGGCCCGCTGAGGTCGTCCAGTGCGTTGCCGACCTGGTAGATGCGGAAGAACGCCAGCGAGGTGTTCAGCCGGCCCTCGTAGAACTCGCCCTTGATCCCGGTCTCGTAGGCTTCGCCGGTGACCGGCTCGAGCACGGAGCCGGCGGCATCGGTGTTGGTCTGCGGGTTGAAGATCTCGGTGTAGCTGGCGTAGGTGCTGAAGTTCTCGTTGAGGTCGT
Organism: Pseudomonas soli; assembly: GCF_900110655.1. Classification (GTDB taxonomy): domain Bacteria; phylum Pseudomonadota; class Gammaproteobacteria; order Pseudomonadales; family Pseudomonadaceae; genus Aquipseudomonas; species Aquipseudomonas soli. The sequence goes on along the minus strand of NZ_FOEQ01000001.1, from coordinate 900,092 downwards.
AGATCAGCGCGGCGTAGGGCACGATCTCGTTGTCGACGCTGAACTTGCCGTTGGCCTTGGTGTTGTTTTCCTGCTCGTAGTCATACCAGTTGGCGCGGGCGCCGATGATCGCGGTGAGCGGATCGGCCAGGGAGATGCGCCAGGTGGCATAGGCACCTTCCTGGGTGGTGCGGGTGCGTACCGGGTGGGCGGTGATGTCGATGCTCGGGTTGGCCAGGCTGGTCTTCGGGTCCCAGGTGCGGATGTCGAACACGCCCGATTGCACATTGTTGGTGGCCGAGGCGTAGGAGTCGTTGCGGATGCGTTCGACGCCCAGCATCAGCTCGTGGCTGCGACCGAGCAGGTCGAACGGGCCGTTGAGGGTGGCACTGAGGTTGTTCTGCAGGCTCTCGCCGCCATCGCCTTCGGTGACCTGGTAGCTCATCAGGTAAGGGTTGCGGGTCGGGTTGGCGGTGCCGGTGGCACGGCTGAAGTAGGTCTGCTTGAAGCCGTTGTCGTCCAGCTCGAAGTGGGTGCGCTGGGCCATCAGCTTGAGCGTCCAGTCATTGTCGAAGCGATGCTCGAGCTCGGCGAAGGTCTGCAGGTTGCTGCGGTTCCAGCGGTTCCAGTCGGCGCCCAGGTAGGTGCTGCGGCCGAACGGCAGTGGCGAACCGTCGTAGTCGGCCGGCAGGTTGCCCCAGGCGCCGGTGGCGTCGAGCTGGGTCCACTCGAGGCCAGTGGTCAGGGTGGTGCTGTCGTCGAGATCGAAGGCCATGACCCCGTACAGCACATCCTTGCGCTCCTGGCGCGATTGCTGGAAGTGGTCCTTCTCGTCATGCACCGCGATCACCCGGCCACGCACGTTGCCAGTCTCGGTCAAGGGGCCGGAAAGGTCGGCGACGTAGCGCTGGGCATCCCAGGTGCCGAGGGTGACGCTGCCTTCGCCCTGGAACTCATAGGTGGGGCGCTTGCGCACCAGGTTGACGGTGCCGGAGGGGTTGCCGGCGCCGCGCAGCATGCCGGTGGCGCCGCGCAGGATCTCGGCGCGGTCGAGGATTGCCGAATCGCTCTGGATGAACGAACCACCGCCACTGCTCTGCACCACGGTGGCGCCGTCGTACTGGATGGCATCGATCTGGTAGCCGCGCGAGTAGTACTGCACCCGCTCACTGTCGGTCAGGTTGACCACCACGCCTGGGGTCTGCTCGAGCAGGTTGGTGAGGTTGGTGATGTTCTGGTCGTCGATGCGCTGGCGGGTGACCACGGTCACCGATTGCGGCGTGTGGCGGATGCTTTGCGGCGTCTTGCCGATGGTGACCGCCCCAGTGGTGTAGGAGCCGCTGTGCTCGGTGGTCTCGCCCAGGCGGTTGCTGGAGATGCTGGTGGCGCCCAGTTGCAGGGCATCGCCTATCTCCAGGGCGGGTATCAGCAGGAAGCTCTTTTCGCTTTCCTGCTGGACCTGCACATCGCTGCCCCGCAGCAGGATCTGCAACGCCTGCGCGCTGTCATGCCGGCCCTGCACGCCTTGGGTGGTCTTGCCCTGCAGGCTGCCGGCGTCGAACGACAGGTTCAGACCCCCCTGGCGCGCCAGCTGGTCCAGCGCGGCGGCCAACGGGCCGGCCGGGATGTTCCAGTCGCGCTGCTGGCTCTGGCTGGCGGGCGCGGCGACGGCGACTGTCGGCAGCACGCCTGCGCAGGCCATGCCCAGGCCGAGGGCGGCAGCGTGGATGGCATGGCGCAGGGTGGCGTTGCGAGGGGAACACGGGCGAATCATGAAGCGCTCCTGAAGGTTGTCAGACCACTGTTCGGGCTTGTTTTCCTTCAGGCCGGACGAGAATGAGATTCCACCTCATTTATTTTCATCAATTGTTCAGGCGGCGCCGATGCTCACCCAATAGCGTGTGCGGTAGTCGACGCGCACCGGCAGGCTACGGGCGACCAGCAGCAGGACCTGGTCGGTGTCGGCCAGCTGGTAGGTGCCGGAGATCTTCAGCCCGGCCACCTCCGGCGCGCAGCGCAACACGCCGGGGCGGTAGCGCGACAGCTCGTCGATGAACTCGCCCAGGGGCATCTGCTGCACGCTGAGCACGCCGTCGGTCCAGGCCCAGGGGTCGCCATGCACGGTGGCAGGCCGATAGTCGCCTTGGGCGAACACCTGCAGCACCTCGCCAGGCTTGACCGAATGCGCGGCGCTGGAGGCGGGGAACAACGTCACCTCGCCTCGGCGCACGGCCAGCAGCAGGCCCTGGGCGTTCTCGCGCAGCAGCAGCTGGCCGCCCTGGGTGCCGAGGGTGCCAACCGGGGTGTCGATGCTGAACGGGCGGTTGTCGTTGACGTTGCTGTCCAGGCTGATTTCGCCACGGAGCAGGGTCAGCCGGCGCTGGTCGGCGCTGTAGCGCAGGTCGATGGCACTGGCGGTGTTCAGGTGGATCAGGCTGCCGTCGCTGCCGAGCAGTTCACGGCGCTCGCCGGTGGCGGTGCGGCTGTCGGCCATCCAGGCCGACAGGCCCAGCGGTTCACGTGCCGCCCAGCCAGCGCCTCCGCCAAGGGCCAATACTGACAGCAGCTTGAGATGGTCGCGCCGGCTCATGCGTCGGCGCTCGGTACCGGCGAGGGTCTGCCGACTCAACTCGGAGGGCAGGCTGGCCAGTTCGTCACCGAGGCTGCTGACCCGCTGCCAGGCCTGGGCATGCTGCGGGTGGCTGGCCAGCCAGCGCTGGAACTGCTGTTCGGTGCGTGGGCCGGGGCTGTCGTAGCGCAGTTTGACCAGCCATTCGATGGCCTGGTCGACCTGGGCCTGGGTCGGTGACTGGTCAGGCGTCGGCATAGCGCATCCGGTAGCAGACGCCTAGGGCCTTGGCCAGGTCGCGTTCCACCGTGGCCCGGGAAACGTCCAGGCGCTGGGCGATCTGCGTCAGGCTGAGGCCGTCGAGCTGGGCCAGCAGGAAGGCCTGTCGGGCCCGGGGCTTGAGGCGTTGCAGGGCAAGGTCGAGGCGCTCGAGGGTGTCGAGGATCAACAGGCGTTGCTCCTCGCTGGGCGCCTCTTGTTCCGGCAGGTTGGCCAGGCTTTCCAGGTAGGCTTTTTCCAGGGCGCGACGGCGGAACTGGTCGATCATCAGGCCACGGGCGATGCTGCTCAGATAGGCGCGCGGCTCTTTGAGTGGCGAGGCCTGGCGCGCCTTGAGCAGGCGCACGAAGGTGTCCTGGGCCAGGTCCGCGGCGTTCTCCCGGCAACCCACCCGGGCGCCGAGCCAGCCGCGCAGCCAGCGGTGATGGGCCTGATAGAGCAGATCGACCTCGGCCGGTTTCAGCGTGTCTGATCTGCATCGTCTGGAGAGCCTGCGCGGATAATGTGATTGTTAATAGTTCTCAATTCTATGCGGGGCGCCACGGGCGGATCAATGGTATGCCAGCGATTAGATGCGCAAGATTGAGCGTTTCACCGATGAACGGTTGGGCTAGGCTGGGAGGCTGTGTCCATGGGAACGCCAACAATGATCCTTGCAGACCTTTCCCCGCAGGCCTTTGAGGCTGCCGCTGCCTGGCTGGCCGAGCAGGATGCGGACTGGGCGCGGCATATTGCCGCCGTGGGGCCCTGCCTGCATCGGGCGACCCCCGGTCGTGAGCCCTACGAGGCGCTGGTGCGGGCCATTGCCTACCAGCAGTTGCATGCGCGGGCGGCCGAGGCGATCCTCGGGCGGTTGCTGGCGTTGTTCCCGGATGGAGCGTTTCCCTCGCCCAGACAGTTGCTGGCGGTGACGCCGGAGGCGATGCGCGCCTGTGGGCTCTCCGCTAGCAAGATCGCCACGGTTCACGGGATCGCCCAGGCGCGTGTGGAGGGTGTGGTGCCCAGCCGGGAAGAGGCGCTGCATATGTCGGATGCCGCACTGGTCGAACGCCTGGTGGCGCTGCGAGGAGTCGGGCGTTGGACGGTGGAGATGCTGTTGATCTATAGCCTGGAGCGATCGGATATCCTGCCGGTGGATGATTTTGGCGTGCGTGAGGGGTATCGACGCATGAAGGGCCTGGACAAGGCGCCGACGCCCGCGCAAATGCGGGTATTGGGCGGGGCGTGGAGCCCCTATCGCACCGTGGCGGCCTGGTACCTGTGGCGGGCTTGACCCGTGATTGGCCCGTTAAAGATAACGCAAGATTCGGAGTGTTCACTTTCGGCCAAGCCGTCAAGCTCAGCGCATCGAACCAAGGAGAGGCGCCATGACCCCCGCCCCGACCACCTACACCACCGACGCTGAACGCTGGCACGCCGTGCAGTCCCGCGACACCGCCGCGACCGGCCACTTTGTCTACGCCGTGCGCACCACCGGCGTCTACTGCCAGCCCGCCTGCAAGTCGCGCCTGGCCAAGCGCGAAAATGTCGAGTTCTTTGCCGACCCCGGCCAGGCCGAGGCAGCTGGCTACCGCGCCTGCAAACGCTGCAAGGCCGGGCAGGGCAGCCGGCGCACTGACCTGGTGGCCCGCGCCTGCCGCCTGATCGAGGCCCGTGAAACCGCGCCCAACCTCGACCAGCTCGGCAGCGAGCTGAACGTCAGCCCCTTCCATCTGCATCGCCTGTTCAAGGCCGAGACCGGCCTGACCCCCAAGGCCTACGCCTCGGCCTTCCGCGCCCAACGTCTGCGCCAGCGCCTGGATGCCGCCGACAGCGTCACCGAGGCCATCTACGACGCGGGCTACAACTCCAACAGCCGGTTCTACGAGAGCGCCGCCGAGCGGCTGGGCATGCGCCCGCGGGAGTACCGTGCCGGCGGCCAGGGTGCCACCATCCATTTTGCCGTGGCCCAGTGCTCGCTGGGGGCGATCCTGGTGGCCCAGAGCGAGCGGGGCATCTGCGCGATCCTGCTGGGTGACGAGCCCGAGCCCTTGCTCAAGGACCTGCAGGACAAGTTCCCCAAGGCCCGGCTGATCGGCGGCGATGACGCCTTCGAGCGGCTGGTGGCCGAGGTGATCGGCTTTGTCGAGGCGCCGGCGCTGGGCCTGGCGTTACCCCTGGATGTGCAGGGCACGGCGTTCCAGGAGCGGGTCTGGCAGGCGCTGCGCGAGGTGCCGCCCGGGACCACGGTCAGCTACACCGACATCGCCGAGCGCATCGGCGCGCCCAAGGCCGTGCGGGCGGTGGCCCAGGCCTGCGCGGCCAACGCGATCGCCGTTGCCATTCCCTGTCACCGGGTGGTGCGCCGTGACGGTGACCTCAGTGGCTACCGCTGGGGCATCGAGCGCAAGCGTCAGTTGCTGGACCGAGAGACGGCACTCTCCTGAGCGCGCGGACCGAGTAGAATTCACGCCCTGTCGAGTTGCGTAGAGGAACATTCGATGAGGCGTGTCAGCCTTGACCGATTCTATGCGGGGATTTTCGCCCTGCTGTTGTGCCTGGCCGTCCCGGCCTGGGCTGCCCCGGCCACGCCGGCATCGCGCCTGGCCGTGGCCGAGCAGCAGGTGCTGGACGAGAACGCCAGCCTGGAAGAGTTGAGCGAACGCCTCGACCAGATCCGCCAGGGCGTCACCAGCAACGCCAACGATGACCTACTCGCGCAGTTGCGCCAGTCGGCCCTGCAGGTGCAGCGCCAGGCCGATGCGCTGGCCACCCAGCGCACCGCCGACGTGCAGCGCCTGGACGACCAGCTCAACGTGCTCGGCCCGCCCATGGCCGAAGAGGCCGAGAGCCTGACGCGGCAGCGCAAGCAGCTCACTGACGAAAAGAACAAGGTGGTCGCTGAGCAGAAAGACGCCACCACGTTGACCCAGTCGGCCCGTGACCTGTCCACGCAGATCGTCAACCTGCGCCGCAGCCTGTTCAACTCGCAGATCACCAGCCGCGCCGCCAGCCCGTTGAGCCCGGCGTTCTGGTCGAGCCTGATCCGCCCCACCGACGACGACGTGGCGCGCCTGCGCGACCTGCGCGACGAAGTCTCGGACGCCATGGCCAGCGCCCTCAGCGCCGAAAACCGCTGGTTGTTCATCACCGCGCTGGTGGCGGCGGTGCTGGTCTGGACCCTGGTACGGCGGCTGCTGGAGCGCCTGCTGGCCGATGCGATGATCCGCTGGCTACCCGAAGGCCGTCTGCGCCGCAGCGCCCTGGCCCTGAGCGTGAGCCTGGCCACTCTGGGCACCATCTCCGGCTCGGTGTCGCTGCTGCGTTGGGGCCTGGAGAGCAGCGCCGACCTGGGTACCGACGTCGCCAGCCTGACCAACCATATCCTGGCGCTGGTGATCTTCAGTGCCTTCATCTCCGGCCTGGGCCGCGCCATGCTGATGCTGCAGCGCCCGTCCTGGCGCCTGCCACCGATCCCTGACGAAGTGGCCAGCGCGCTGGGCTGGTTCCCCAAAGTCCTGGCCCTGGCACTGATGGTGCTGCTGACCCAGGAGCGCATCAACAGCGTGATCGGTGCCAGCCTGGCGCTGACGTTGGCCACCAACGGCGTGACCACGCTGGTGGTCTCGCTGCTGTTCGTCGTGGCCCTGCTGCGCTACCGTCGTGCCCGTCGTCAGCATGGCCTGGAGCGTCCCAAAGGCCTGGCCGGACTGATCCCGTTTGTAATCGTGGTGTGGGTGGTGGCGATCCTGCTGCCCCTGCTCGCCGGCTATCTGACACTTGCCTATTTCCTCACCGGCAAGCTGTTGTGGATCAGCGTGGTGGTGACCTGCGCCTACCTGCTGGTGACCGTGTTCGGCGACCTGTGCGAAACCCTGCTGTCGCCGCGTCAGCCTGGTGGCCTGGCGCTGGCCTCGGCGCTGGGCCTGCAGCAACGCCACCAGGCCCAGGCCAGCACGGTGCTGGCGGGAATCGGCCGCACACTGCTGCTGTTTGCCGCCGCGTTGCTGATATTCATGCCTTCGGGCACCAGCCCCGGCGAGCTGCTGCTGAGCCTGGCGGACTGGGACGGCACCGGTGGCAAGGTGCTGGGCAACCTGAACATCGTGCCCCAGGACATCTTCCTGGCCGTGGCGATCTTCCTCGGTGGCTGGTTCGCCATTCGCGTGGTCAAGCGCTGGCTGAGCGAACGCCTGCTTCCGGAAACCGACATGGACGCCGGCATGCGCGCCTCGCTGGTGACCCTGGTCGGCTACCTGGGCTTCCTGTTCCTGGCCATGCTGGTGATGTCCACCTTGCACATCAACCTGACCAGCCTGACATGGGTAGTCAGTGCGCTGTCGGTGGGTATCGGTTTCGGCCTGCAGCAGATCGTGCAGAACTTCATCTCCGGCCTGATCCTGCTCACCGAGCGCCCGGTGAAGGTGGGTGACTGGGTGAGCCTGGCGGGTGTCGAGGGTGATATTCGCCGGATCAACGTGCGCGCCACGGAAATCCAGATGTCTGACCGCTCGACGGTGATCGTGCCCAATTCGCAGTTCATCTCGCAGAACGTACGCAACGTGACCATGGCCAATGCCCTGGGGGTGGTGGGCATCACCCTGACGCTGCCGCTGGAGACCGACCCTGCGAAAGTGCGCGAGGTGTTGCTGGCGGCGTACAAGGAGCACGAGTCGATCCTCGACGCGCCGGCCACCTCGGTTACCTTCAAGGACCTGACCAGCAGTGGCATGGTCATCGGGGTAAGCGGCTATGTCGCTTCGCCTCGACAGGTATCGGGCACGCGCAGCGACCTGCTATTCACCATTCTCGGGCGCTTGCGCGAAGAGGGCATCGCCCTGTCGTCGCCGGCGAGCATGGTGCTGGTGCAGGAGAACGGGCGCCAGGCCGACGAACCGGCATAAGGCCAATCGCGGGGCCAGCCCGCTCCCACTGGTTGCACATGTCGGCGTGGGAGCGGGCTTGCCCCGCGATGGGGTTTGAATGCGATTGCGTGAAGGCTGGCAGGTGTTCGCCGATAGGCGTTGAAAAAACTCGCCGAACACCTGCCTGCCTCCCCGTTTTTTAAAAAGGGACGCCTAAAAAATCACCCCAAGCACCGCGTCACATGCTTCACCGACTGATACCCCGAAAGCCCCCAAGGCCCGAGCTCACGCCCGATCCCGCTACCCTTGGTCCCGCCCCACGAGGTTTCGACGAATACCGCCTGCACCGAGTTGATCCACACATGCCCCACCTCCAGCGCATCGGCCACGCGCTCGGCGCGTTCCAGGTCGGCGGAGCACACGGTGGCGACCAAGCCGAAGCGGCTGTCGTTGGCTTGGGCGATGGCCTCGGCCTCGCTGCCGAAGCGCCGCGCGCACAGCACCGGGCCGAAGATTTCTTCGCCCCACAGGCGACTGCTTACCGGTACATCCACATACAACGTCGGGCTGACGAACCAGCCGTCGCGGTCCAGCGCGGTGCCGCCGGCCAGGCACTTCAGGCCCTCTTCGCGGGCGGTGGCGAAATAGCCGGCGACCTTGAGCCACTGCGCTTGGCTGGTCAGCGGCCCCATGTCCACTTCTTCAGTGAGCGGGTTGCCCACGCGCAACGCCACCAGCGCCGCCTGCAAGCGCGGCAGCAGGGCATCGGCGATGCCCTCCTGCACCAGCAGGCGCGAGGTGGCCGAGCACATCTGCCCGGCGTTCCAGGTAATACCGGCGACGATCCACTCCACCGCCTGGTCGACATCGCAATCGTCGAACACCACGATGGCCGACTTGCCGCCCAGCTCCAGCGTTATCGGCCGGCACTGGGCCGCGGCGGCGCGCATCACTTGGCTGCCGACGCCGTTGCTGCCGGTGAACGATAGCTTGTCCAGGCCGTTGTGGCCGCTCAGCGCAGCGCCGGTCTCGGCCTTGCCGCCCACGATGTTCAGCACGCCGGCCGGCAGGCCCAGCACCTCGGCGATCTGGCCGTAGGCCTGCTCGATCAACGGGGTGATTTCGGAGGGCTTGAGCACCACGGTGCAGCCGGCCGCGAGGGCCGGGGCGAGCTTCCAGGCGCTGGTCACCAGCGGGAAGTTCCACGGCACGATAAGACCGACCACGCCCACCGGCTCAAGGCGAGTGCGGGCGGTGAAGCCCGGCGCGGCCAGGGGCACGTCACGGTTTTTCGCCGGTAACTGCTCGGCCAGGTCTGCGTAGTAGGCGAAGGTTGCACTGGCGTCGTCGAGGTCGATCTCGGCCTCATGGCGAGGCTTGCCGTTGTTGCGCATCTGCAACGCGATCAGTTCGTCGCGGCGCTGGCCCAGCTGTTCGGCGAAACCGCGTAGGTAGGTGGCACGCTCGGTGGCGCTGACCGTCTTCCAAGGCGCCAGGGCACGGCGCGCGGCGGCCACGGCCTGGTCGACCTGGGCGCTGCTGGCGGCCATCAGTTCGGCGAACGGCTGGCCGTCGGACGGGTTGTGGACAACGATGCAGTCGCTGCCCTGGCCTTCGACCCAGCGGCCGTCGATGTAGTGAGGTGTGGTCATGGTCGGATTCCAGTCAGGCCATTTCGGCAGTGGTCACAGGCTTTACCGGCGTGCTTTTGCAGCGCACCCAGCGCGGGCCACGGGGGCCATACACGCCAGCAGGTTCAGGGAACAGGTTGAGCAGGATCAGGTACAGCACGGCGGCGATGCCGAGGGTCGCCGGCAGGCTCAGGTCGATGCCGCCGGCGAGCTCGCCCAGCGGGCCGACGAACTGTCCGGGCAGGTTCACGAAGCACAGGCCAACCACCGCGCTGGGGATCCACGCGCCCATGCCGCGCCAGTTCCAGCCGTGCTCGAACCAGTAGTGGCCGCCTTGCTGGCCACGGGTGAACACTTGCAGGTCGTCGGCGTGGTAGAAGCCGCGGCGGGTGATCAGGCCGAGGATCATGATCACCATCCAGGGGCTTGTGCAGGTGATGATCAGCACGGCGAAGGTCGACACGCTCTGCACCAGGTTGAAGGTGAAGCGGCCGACGAAGATGAAGCCGATGGCCAGCACGCCGATCAGCAATGTGGCGGCGGCGCGGCTGAGCAGGCGCGGGAACACGCTGGACATGTCCAGGCCGGTGCCGTACAGCGCCGTGGTGCCGGTGGACATGCCGCCGATCACCGCGATCAGGCACACCGGCAGGAAGAACCAGCCCGGCGAAATTGCCAGCAGGCCGCCGACGTAGTTGTTGGCGGCGATGTAGTCTGGTGCCTGGCTGGCCACCAGGGTGGCGGTGCACAGGCCGAACAGGAACGGGATCAGCGTGGCGGCCTGGGCGAGAATCACCGCCAGCATGATGCGCGACTTGGGCGTTTGGCGCGGGATATAGCGCGACCAGTCGCCGAGGAAGGCGCCGAACGACACCGGGTTGCTCATGGCCAGGATCGCCGCGCCGACGAACGCCGCCCAGAAGCCGGCCTGGCCGAGGTAGACGCTGCCGGCGTAGCCCGCATCGAAGGGCCCGGCAAAAGCGAAGATGCCCAGCAGGAACAGCAGGCTCGAGGCCCACACCGCGATCTTGTTGACCCACAGCATGAAGCGGAAGCCGAAGATGCACACCACCAGCACCAGTATCGCGAACAGGCCGTAGGCCAGGCCCAGGGTCAGGTCGGTTTCCGGCAGGCCGACCAGGCGCTTGGCGCCGCCGACCAGGGCATCGCCGGAGCTCCATACCGACAGCGAGAAGAACGCGACGGCGGTCAGCAGTGACAGGAACGAGCCGACGATACGCCCGTGCACACCGAAGTGCGCGCCGGACGACACCGCGTTGTTGGTGCCGTTGAGCGCGCCGAACAGGCCCATCGGCGCGAGGATCAGCGCGCCCACGCCGACGCCGAGCAGGATCGCCCAGACCCCGGCCTGGAACGAGAGCCCGAACAGCACCGGGAAGCTGCCCAGCACGGCGGTGGCGAAGGTGTTGGCACCGCCGAAGATCAGGCGGAACAGGTCCAGCGGGGCGGCGTCGCGTTGATCGTCGGGGATCTGTTCGACGCCATTGGTCTCGATACCGGTCGAGTGGCTCATGGTGATGCTCCAGCGCGAATGTTGTCGGCCGTCGGGCGGCCTTGTTGTGGGTGCGATGGCAGTGCGGCAGGGCCGCTTGAAAGAGGATCAGGCCGGCGAGACGACCGACAGGTGCTCGTGACAGGCCAGCCAGCGGTCGCCGTGCAGGCGGAAGACGATGGTCTCGCGTTCATTCAGGTCGAGGGTCTCGCCGGCGACGTTCAGGCGTGTGGTCACGTCGTGCATGAAGATCGCCACCTCGCCCTGCAGGCTCACCTGGGCATTGCTTGACTCGCAGCCGAGCACAGCGAAACCGTCCGCCTGCCAGCTGGCCCAGAGTTCTTCATAGGCACGGCGCGACAGCAGCGGTTGCGGCACGGTGTGGAAGAGGAAGGTGGCGTCTTCGCTGAAGCAGGCGAAGTAGCGGGCGGTGTCGTTGTTGGCGAAGGCGGCGACGAGGTCGGCGGCGGCCTGCCGTACCTGGAGTGTCTGGTCCACGGGAGTGGCCTCACGGTTTATTGTGATTGTTGGTGAAGCGATTCTGGTGGGGGCCGGCGGGTGGAAGAATCGCTGTGGTCAAATAATCAGTTCAGGAAATCGTGAACCAATGGACTGACCGACCAAGTAACCGACCAAGTTATCGACCGAGTAGCGCTGCTGAAAATTACCGATCCATCGGATCGGTGATTGGGGCAGGCGTTTCATCATCGTTCCCCCAGCGCAACTCTGAGGGTTCACCCATGGGCCTACCGGCCCGCAACTCTCCTCTCTACCGTTAGGCCTGTCGCCCGCCTGGCCACAGGCCGCACGGGCATATTCCACGGCCCGCCGACTGACGGTCGCTTCGTTCAGCCTGCGTTGCCTACTCTCATAGTCCCCACTGTGGATGTGTGGGGCGCGGCCCGACCGCAGCGGCCAGGATGGCCAGTTCTCACACCAAGAGGAGAGAACGATGAGCAATTTCTCGCAAGCCGCCAACTTCGAAGGCCAGGTGCCATGCATCGACCCCGACAACGTCGCGATGCTGCTGATCGACCACCAGAGCGGCCTGTTCCAGACGGTCAAGGACATGCCCATGACCGAGCTGCGGGCCAATGCCATCACCCTGGCCAAGGTCGCCAGCCTGGCGAAGATCCCGGTCATCACCACCGCCTCGGTACCCCAGGGCCCCAACGGCCCGTTGATCCCGGAAATCCACGAGGCTGCGCCACACGCGCAATACGTGGCCCGCAAAGGTGAGATCAACGCCTGGGACAACCCCGAGTTCGTCGCTGCGGTGAAGGCCACCGGGCGCAAGCAACTGATCATCGCCGGCACCATCACCAGCGTGTGCATGGCCTTTCCCAGCATCAGCGCGGTGGCCGCCGGCTACCAGGTGTTCGCTGTCATCGACGCGTCAGGCACCTACTCCAAGATGGCCCAGGAAGTGACCTTGGCGCGGGTGGTCCAGGCCGGCGTGGTGCCAATGGACACCGCCGCCGTCTGCTCCGAGGTGCAGCGCACCTGGAACCGTCCGGATGCCGCGCAGTGGGCCGAGGCCTACAGCGCTGTATTCCCGCACTATCAACTGCTGATCGAGAGCTACGCCAAGGCCCAGGCCGTCGTCACCGGCCATGAGCAACTGGACTCGCAACGCAACTGAACCTGGCTGTTTCCCATCCAAGCAAGGAGATCCACCATGGCATTCCAATACAAGCGTCTGGACAAGAACAACGCCGCGGTACTGCTGGTCGATCATCAGACCGGGCTGCTGTCGCTGGTGCGCGACATCGACCCGGACCGGTTCAAGAACAACGTGCTGGCGCTGGCCGACCTGGCCAAGTACTTCAAGCTGCCGACCATCCTCACCACCAGCTTCGAGACCGGCCCCAACGGCCCGCTGGTGCCCGAGCTCAAGGAGCAGTTCCCCGAGGCGCCCTACGTCGCCCGCCCCGGCAACATCAACGCCTGGGACAACGAGGACTTCGTCAAGGCGGTGAAGGCCACCGGCAAGAAGCAGCTGATCATCGCCGGCGTGGTCACCGAGGTGTGCGTGGCCTTCCCGGCGCTGTCGGCGCTGGAGGAGGGCTTCGAGGTGTTCGTGGTCACCGACGCTTCCGGCACCTTCAATGAATTGACCCGCGACTCGGCTTGGCGCCGCATGGAAGCCGCCGGTGCCCAGCTGATGACCTGGTTCGGCGTGGCCTGCGAGCTGCACCGTGACTGGCGCAACGACATCGAAGGGTTGGGCACGCTGTTCTCCAACCACATCCCCGACTACCGCAACCTGATGACCAGCTACAGCAAGCTGGCCAAGTGACCGCCAACCCGGGCCCCGTTGCCGGGGCCCGGGCCTGGTGACGCCCACGGCCCCTGTGACGATCCCTGTAGAATGGCGGATGATGCAGCGGTGAGCCGTGGACGAGTGTTGCCGATGTTCGACCTGAACGACCTTTATCTCTATGCCAAGGTGGTGGAGCACGGCGGCTTCGCGCCCGCCGGGCGCATCCTTGGCCTGCCCAAGTCACGCCTCAGCCGGCGCGTGGCCAAGCTCGAGGAGCGCCTGGGCGTGCGCCTGATCCAGCGCTCCACGCGGCAGTTCCAGGTTACCGAGGTGGGCCTGGAGTATTACCGCCATTGCCTGGGCATGCTCGAGCAGGCCGTCGCCGCCGAGGATGCCGTCGAGCGCAACCGCGCCGAGCCCCGTGGCATCGTGCGCCTGGCCAGCAGCACCGCGCTGCTCGACTCGCGTCTGGCGCCGATGCTGGCGCGCTTCATGGCGCAATGCCCGGTGGTCGAGTTGTTGGTCAAGAGCTACAACCGCCGGGTGGATGTGATCGGCGAGGGCTTTGACCTGGTGCTGAGCGTGCAGCACCAGCCACTGGAAAGCAGCGAGCTGGTGATGCGTCGCCTGGCCCCGAGCCGTCAGTGCCTGGTGGTTGCGCCGGGCCTGCTGGCCGAACACGGGCGGCCCGTGTCACCGGAAGGGCTCCAGGTCCTGCCGAGCCTGAACTGGGGCGCCAATGTGCAGGACGCCACCTGGATGCTGATCGGGCCTGCGGGCGCCGAGGCTGCCGTGCGCCATCGCCCTCGTGTGGTGTCGGACGACCTCACGGTACTGCGCGAGGCCGCCCTGGCCGGTGTGGGCGCGGTGCTGTTGCCCGAGGAGGCGGTGCGTGCCGACCTGGCTGACGGGCGGCTGGTGCATGTCCTCGACGATTGGGCTCCACGGGAAGGGGAGGTGGTGGCGCTGTTCCCTTCCCGGCGCGGGTTGATGCCCGCGGTGCGCAAGCTGATCGACTACCTGGCCGACGCCTTCGAGCAGGAGCAGCAGACCGCTACGCCGGTTCGCGCTTGCTGAAAACTGGCTCGGCAGGAGGGCGGGCCGACCAGAATGCCAGGCCCGCCGCCAAGGCGGTCAGCGCGGCGCCGGCCCAGGGGGTGGCCGCCAGCGTCGCCCCGGTGATCACCACGCCGCCGATGGCCGAACCCAGCCCGACACCGAGGTGCATGGCCGACATGTTCAGGCTCATGCCAGCCGGGAAGGTATCCGGGCCACGGGTCACCAGGTAGCTCTGCACCACCGGTGAGGTGGTCCAGCTCAGCCCACCCCAGAGCATCATGGTCGCCAGGAACCACCATGGCGTGCCCACGCTCAAGGGCAGTACCAGCAAGCTGGCGAGATAGAGCAGCGGCGCCAGCGCGATGGAGCGGCCTGCGCCGAGTCGGTCCGCCATCCAGCCGCCGACATAGCCGCCCGAAACACCGGCGATGCCGAAGGCGGCGAACACTGCCGCCAGCCATTGCAGCGGAATGTCGGCGACCTGGTGGGCATAGGGGGCCAGGTAGGCGAAGACCGTGAAGTGCCCGGCAATCATCAGCAACGACACGCCCTGGGCTGCCATCAGGTGGCTGTCGCGCAGATGGCGGACATAGCTGCGCAGGGCGATGCGTTCGCTGCTCTGCAGCTGCGGCAACCCTTGCCAGGCCATCAGCAGTACCGCCATTGCCAGCACGCTCAGCCCGGTGAAGACGCCACGCCAGCCCAGCACGTCGCACAGCAGCATCCCAGCCGGCACCCCCAGCACCAGTGAGCTGCAGATGCCCATGAAGATCACCCCGATGGCGCGGCCACGCTGGGCCTCGGGCACCATGCGCGTGGCCATCAGAGTGCAGGTCAGGCAGGTCAGGGCGCTGGTCGCGGCCATGCCTATGCGCGCCACCAGCAACGCGGTATAGCCAGGCGCCAGGGCTGCTGCAAGGTTGCACAGGGCAAAGATCGCCAGGGTGGCGCACAGCAGGCGGCGCAAGGGCAGGCGTGTGGTCAGCAGGGGAGAGAAGGGCGCGGCGAGGGCGAAGCTCAGGGAGAACACCGTGGTCAGCTGCCCGGCAATACCGAGCGGGACTTGCAGGCCATCGGCCAGGGCCGGCAGGATGCCGACCGTGATGTTTTCTGCCATGCCCGTGACGAACGTCGCCAGGGCCAGCAGCCAGATACGCGGGCTCATTGTGTTGCCTCCGATAAACAGGCCGGCCAAGGTCCGGACCCATTTGTCCCGACGGTTGACCGGCAAGGGTCAGGTCCATCGGGTTTCGAGGCAGTGCTTCGGTTATCCCGGTTCAAGCAGGGGGAGTGTAGGGCCGCTGGGGTACACGCGCAACCTGGGCAGGCGCGCGCTTGTTCATCACTTCAGCTCGGTTTCGATGAACACCACTTCGTGATCGCTGGCATTGACCACGTTGTGCTCCACACCGGCCTTGCGAAAGTAGCTCTGGCCCGCCTCCAGAGGGGCGAGCTTCTCGCCTTCCGGGGTCTCCAGCAACAACGTGCCATCGGTCATCGGCACCACCACGTAGTCATGGCCGTGCAGGTGCCGGCCAGTCTCGGCACCTGGGGCGAAGCGCCATTCGGTGACGATCACTTCTTCGGTGTTCACCTGAACGGTGGGTACGGCTTTGGGACGTTGGGTTGTTTGCGTCATGGAAGCATGCCTGTTCACGGAAAGGCGACTAGCCTGGACCGGTGCCGAGCGACGTTAAATGCAACTCTGCTGGCAATCAGTTACGCAACTGCTCAACTTTTCCCGGCACAAATGCATCGCGGGGCAAGCCTGCTCCCACGCGTCCAGTACAGATTACGTGGGGAGCGGGCTTGCCCCGCGATGGGAGGGCGCCGGGCTGTGCTTAGACGTTGAAGCGGAAGTGCATCACGTCGCCGTCCTTGACGATGTAGTCCTTGCCTTCAAGGCGCCATTTGCCGGCTTCTTTTGCACCGCTCTCACCCTTGAACTGGATGAAGTCGTCATAGGCCACCACTTCGGCGCGGATGAAGCCTTTTTCGAAGTCGGTGTGGATAACGCCGGCCGCCTGTGGCGCGGTGGCGCCCACGCGCACGGTCCAGGCACGCACTTCCTGCACGCCGGCAGTGAAGTAGGTCTGCAGGTTGAGCAGCTCGTAGCCGGCGCGGATCACGCGGTTCAGGCCAGGCTCTTCCAGGCCCAGGGCCTCGAGGAACATGTCCTTCTCCTCACCGTCGTCGAGCTCGGCGATCTCGGCTTCGATCTTGTTGCACACCGGTACCACCACCGCGCCTTCTTCCTCGGCGATGGCCTTGACCACGTCCAGGTGCGGGTTGTTGTCGAAGCCATCTTCGGCAACGTTGGCGATGTACATCACCGGCTTGCTGGTCAGCAGGTGGAAACCGCGGATGACGGCTTTTTCGTCGTCAGCCATGTTCTTCATCAGGCTGCGTGCTGGCTTGCCTTCGGTGAAGTGCGGGATCAGTTTTTCCAGGATGGCCTTCTGTGCCAGGGCATCCTTGTCGCCGCCCTTGGCGTTGCGGGCGACCTTCTGTAGTTGCTTCTCGCAGCTGTCGAGGTCGGCGAAGATCAGTTCGAGGTCGATGATCTCGATGTCGCGCTTGGGGTCGACGCTGTTGGAAACGTGGATCACGTTCTCGTCTTCGAAGCAGCGCACCACGTGGGCGATGGCGTCGGTTTCGCGGATGTTGGCGAGGAACTTGTTGCCCAGGCCTTCACCTTTCGAGGCGCCAGCGACCAGGCCGGCGATGTCGACGAACTCCATGGTGGTCGGCAGGATGCGGTTCGGCTTGACGATCTCGGCCAGCGCGGCCAGGCGTGCGTCGGGCATCGGCACGATGCCGCTGTTCGGCTCGATGGTGCAGAAGGGGAAGTTCTCCGCCGCGATGCCGGACTTGGTCAGGGCGTTGAACAGGGTGGACTTGCCGACGTTGGGCAGGCCGACGATGCCGCAATTGAAACCCATGGGTATTCCCCTATCTAAAAGTGTCAGGCCTTCTGGCTGTGCAGTTCGCGCATCGCCTTGGCGAAGTCGCCGGCAAGCACGTCGGGCATCACGCCGAGGGCAAAATCGATGCTGGCGTCGAGCTTCTCCTGCTCGGCGCGCGGCGCGCGGCCCAGGACGAAGTTGGAGACCAGTTTGGCGTCACCCGGGTGGCCGATGCCAAGCCGCAGGCGGTGGAAGTCGTTCTGGTTGCCGAGCTGCGCGATGATGTCGCGCAGGCCGTTGTGCCCACCATGGCCGCCGCCTCTCTTGAGCTTGGCGACGCCGGGGGGCAGGTCGAGTTCGTCGTGCGCCACCAGGATAGCTTCCGGCTTGATGCGGAAGAAATTCGCCAGAGCCGCCACGGACTGGCCGCTGCGGTTCATGTAGGTGGTGGGGATCAGCAAACGAACATCGTTGCCTTGATGGCTGAACTTAGCCGTCAGGCCGAAATACTTTTTGTCAGCGGACAGCGAGACGCGCTGGGCGCTGGCGAGGCGTTCAACGAAAAGAGCCCCTGCGTTATGCCGGGTCTGTTCGTATTCGGGGCCGGGGTTACCCAGGCCGACGATCAACTGGATGGCGGTCACGTCAGGGGCTCTTCCTTGGAGTTGGTGGGTTACGGTGCGCGCGGCACTGTAACCCGATCAACGCCGGCGTGCGAGTGGATTACTCGGCAGCGCCTTCAGCAGCTTCAGCGGCAACGCGCGGGGCGTGGACGTT
This sequence comes from Pseudomonas soli, assembly GCF_900110655.1. Taxonomy (GTDB): domain Bacteria; phylum Pseudomonadota; class Gammaproteobacteria; order Pseudomonadales; family Pseudomonadaceae; genus Aquipseudomonas; species Aquipseudomonas soli. The sequence goes on along the minus strand of NZ_FOEQ01000001.1, from coordinate 882,272 downwards.
GGCAACAGCTTTGTCATCACCGTGGGCCAGAGCGACGAACTCTACGCCTTTCGGAGCTTTCAGGTCCGACAGGTGGATGATGGTGCCGACTTCGGCCTTGGACAGGTCGACTTCGATGAACTCAGGCAGGTCTTTGGCTTCGCAGGAAACTTCGATCTCGGAAACGACGTGGGAGATCTCGCCGCCTTTCTTGATCGGGGCTTCTTCGCCGACGAAGTGAACCGGAACCTTGGCGGTCAGCTTCTGGCCAGCAACGACGCGAACGAAGTCGGCGTGCATGATGAAGCCTTTGGCCGGGTGACGCTGCATGGCCTTGACCACGACGTTCTGCTTGGCGCCATCGACGTTCAGTTCGATAACGTGGCTGAAGGCAGCTTCGTTTTCGAACAGCTTGGCGATTTCCTTGGCCACGATGGTCAGGGACTGGGCTTCTTTATCGCCACCGTAGACAACGGCAGGGATGTTGGCGGAGTGACGCAGGCGGCGGCTCGCACCTTTCCCCAGGTCAGTACGCGCTTGGGCGTTCAGGATGAAATCAGTCATTTTGCTTCTCCAAAATAGCCCCCCGAGGGCGTTTGCGACCAGCGCCAACGGGGATGGCAAAAAAGCCCCGCCCCAACGAAAGCTGGGGCGGGGCGCTTCATATCAACACGTGTTCCGCTTAGCGGAACATCGCGCTGATCGATTCTTCGTTGCTGATGCGGCGTACCGCTTCAGCGACAACCGGTGCGATATCCAGCTGGCGGATACGGTCACAGGCTTGAGCCGCGGCGGACAGCGGAACGGTGTTGGTCACCACCAGCTCGTCCAGTACCGACTTCTCGATGTTCTCGATCGCGCGGCCCGACAGGACAGGGTGCGTGCAGTAGGCGTAAACCTTGGCAGCACCGTGTTCTTTCAGGGCCTTGGCCGCGTGGCACAGGGTGCCAGCGGTGTCGACCATGTCGTCTACCAGGATGCAGGTGCGTCCTTCGACGTCGCCGATGATGTGCATAACCTCGGAGTGGTTAGCCTTTTCGCGGCGCTTGTCGATGATCCCGAGATCGACGCCCAGGGACTTGGCGACGGCGCGAGCACGCACCACGCCACCGATGTCTGGGGAAACGATCATCAGGTTCTCGAAACGCTGGTCTTCGATGTCGTCGACCAGTACGGGCGAGCCGTAGATGTTGTCGACGGGGATATCGAAGAAACCCTGGATTTGGTCAGCGTGCAGGTCGACGGTGAGTACACGGTCGATACCTACGACAGTGAGCATGTCAGCGACGACTTTGGCGCTGATGGCTACACGTGCCGAACGCGGACGGCGGTCCTGGCGGGCGTATCCGAAGTAAGGAATCACGGCGGTGATTCGCGACGCTGAGGAGCGGCGGAAGGCGTCGGCCATCACTACCAGTTCCATCAGATTGTCGTTGGTTGGGGCACAGGTGGGCTGAATGATGAAGACGTCTTTACCGCGGACATTTTCGTTGATTTCAGCACTGATTTCGCCGTCGGAGAACTTACCGACAGAAACATCACCCAGTGGAATATGCAGCTGACGTACGACACGCCGAGCCAGATCGGGGTTAGCATTCCCCGTGAAGACCATCATCTTGGACACGCGCAGTACCTGAAGGCTGAGGGTAACCTGGATGAGTATAAGAAATGGCAGGGGCGGCTGGATTCGAACCAACGCATGGCAGGATCAAAACCTGCTGCCTTACCGCTTGGCGACGCCCCTGTATCTGTTGCTGCGAATTCTTATGAACTCGACTTCTTGATCAGACTTTGCAGCTTGCGATGCAACATCGAAACATTGCTTCCTTTCGCCACAAACCCTGTTTGGGTCTCTGAAAGAAGGGCCAGAACTTTATCAGCTTCGGCTTTGCTTGGGAAGGCCCCAAACACACAGCTTCCAGTGCCGGTCATTCGAGCTTCGGTAAATTTACCCAGTGAAATCAACGCATTGCGAACTTCAGGGTAACCTTGCTCTACCACCGGTTGGCAGTCATTTCGACTGTTTCCCTCGGGAACGGGGCGCATCTTAAGGGGGAGGGAATCACGTGTCAACTCTGGATGCGAAAAAATTTCCGCTGTGCTGACAGACACTTGCGGTACCAGTACGACATACCAGGGTTCGGCGGGGTCGACCGGGGTAAGTTGCTCGCCGACACCCTGGGCAAAGGCAGCATGGCCACGGACGAACACCGGCACATCGGCGCCGAGCGAAAGGCCCAGGGTCGCCAGGCGGTCTTCGTCCCAGTCCAGTTGCCACAAGTGCGCAAGTGCCAGCAGGGTGGTCGCCGCGTCAGAGCTGCCGCCTCCGATACCGCCTCCCATGGGCAGTACCTTGTTTAGCCAGATGTCGGCGCCGAGCTGGGTACCGGACTGGGTCTGCAGCATCCGCGCCGCGCGAACGATCAGGTTGCTGTCGTGGGGCACGCCGTCAATTTCCGTGCGCAGGCAGATCTGGCCATCTTCGCGCAGGGCGAAGCTCAGTTCGTCGCCATGCTCGAGAAACTGGAACACGGTTTCCAGCTCGTGATAACCATCGGCGCGGCGCCCGGTGATGTGCAGCCACAGGTTGAGCTTGGCCGGCGCAGGCAGTGTCAGCTTTTGCATCGAATCAGTGCCCCAGCTGGCGTGGCTGCCAGTCCTTGACCACCAGGGTTACGTCGATGTTCTCGCCGTGCAGCTTCAGGCGCTCGGGCAGCCAGTAGCCGTTCTGCTCCACATAGCTCAGGTATTCAACCTTCCAGCCGTCCTGGGCGAGGCTGGCCAGGCGGCTGTCGCCGTCGAGGGTCAGCTGGCTCTTGCTGTCCGGGGCGGGCAGGCCGCGCACCCACCAGACCAGGTGCGACACAGGCAGGCGCCAGCCCAGTTGCTCTTCCAGCAGGGCCTCGGGGTTGGCCGCCTCGTAGCGGCCCTGGTTGGCGACTTCCAGCACCACGCCGCCGGGGCGCCCGGTCAGGCGTGCCGCGCCGCGGCCCAGGGGACCGGCCAGGCGGATGTCGTAGTAGTCCTGGCGTTGCAGCCAGAACAGCGTGCCGCTGCCCGAATCACGCGGGGCGCGGATGCCGACCTTGCCGTTGATCTGCCAGCCGTCGAGGCTGCCCAGCTGCTGCTTGTGCTCGCGCCACAGCTGCGGGTTGCCCTGGCCCTGTACGGCTTCCTTGCTGCCGAAGCCAGCGCAGCCGGCGAGCAGGGCGATGAGGGTGAAGGTGATGCAATGACGCAGAAGCATGGTTTACAGGCTCTCGGATCCGGTCAGGCGCAACAGGGTCTTGCGCAGGATGGGGCTGTCGGCCTGGGCTTCGAAGCCCTTGGCCCAGACTTGGCGGGCTTCGCGGCGCTTGCCGTTGGCCCAGAGGACTTCGCCCAGGTGGGCGGCGACTTCATGATCGGGGAAGCGTTCGAAGGCCAGGCGCAGCTGGCGCTCGGCTTCCTCGAGGTTGCCCGTGCGATAGGCGATCCAGCCCAGGCTGTCGAGCACGGCCGGGTCGTCCGGGGTGAGCTGGTGGGCTTTGTCTATCAGCGCCTTGGCTTCGCCGTAGCGGGTGGTGCGGTCGGCCAGGGTGTAGCCCAGGGCGTTGAGGGCCATGGCGTTTTCCGGCTCGCGGGCGATGATGGTGCGCAGGTCTTTTTCCATCTGTGCCAGGTCGTTGCGCTTCTCTGCGAGCATGGCGCGGGTATAGAGCAGGTTGAGGTCATCCGGGTAACGTTTGATCGCCTGCTCCAGCACTTGAGATGCCTGGGCCTCCTTGCCGTTGTTACCCAGGCTTTCTGCTTCGATCAGGTACAGTTGGATAGCGTAGTCCGGCTGTGCCTCACGGGCTTCGCCGAGCAGCTTCGAGGCTTCGGCGCTACGTCCGTTGGCAATGAGGATATCGGCCTGTCGCAGTTGCGCCGGCAGGTAGTCTGGGCCGGGCCCGACCAGGGCGTACTCGCGCAGGGCGGCGGCGGGTTGGCTGCGTTCTTCGCGGATGCGGCCGAGGTTGAGGTGGGCGGCGTCGACATTGGCGTCCCGTTCGACAAGCTCCTGCAGGTAGCCTTCGGCTTCGTCCCAGTGCTTGGTTTCCAGGCATACCAGGGCAAGCGAGTAGCGGATCTCATCATCTTCCGGATACTGCTGCAGCAGGCTCTCGAATTCGGCCTTGGCGTCGTTGATGCGGTCCTGCTCGACCAAGGTGCGCGCGTAGGTCAGGCGCAGACGCTTGTCTTCAGGGTTGTCGCGAATCGCCCTACGCAGCAGTGGCAGGGCCTCGGGGCCGCGGTCCAGGGCTTGCAACAGGCGGGCGCGCAGCAACATCGGTGCAATCTCGCCATTCTGCGGTGGGTGGGTCTCGAGCAGGTCGAGGGCCTGTTGTGGCTTGTCGTCTTGGTTGAGAAGCAGGGCCTTGCCGAATACCAGCTGACCGTTGTCGGGGTATTTCACCAACAGGCGGTCGAAGCTTTGCATCAAACCGTCGCGGGTGTGCTGGTCGGTTTCGGCGGCCGACAGGGCGAGGAAGTCGAAGTGGGTGTCGCCCTGGCCTTGCAGCACCTTTTCCATATAGGTCATGGAGTCGTCGTAGCGTCCGGCACGGGCTAGCTGGATGGCGGCGGCGCGCTGGGCGTCGAGATTCTGCGGGTCGTTGCGGGCCCAGATCAGCGCGGTGTCCAGGGCCGGTTCGTCGGCGCCCAGGTACTCGGCGATACGATAGGCGCGTTCGGAGACGGCCGGGTCCTGGGTCTTCTCGGCCTGGTCGACGTAGTTGGCCAGGGCGATGTCGAAGCGGTTGCGCTGGCCGGCCAGCTCCGCCACCAGCAGGCTGTACAGGGTGTCCTGCTTGAACGATCCGTACACCACGGGCTTTTCCGCGCTCTTGCCGGCGTCGGCGGCGGGCGTCTGGACGTCCGTCTTCGGGGCCAGGCTCTGGCAGCCTTGAAGCAGGGCGAGGGCAAGCAGCAATGCGTAGGATTTGTTCATAGAGGCTTATAAAGAGGCTAAACCGGCGGTCGGAGCATGATGACACAAGCGCGATGGCAAACCCACCTGCGAAGGTCGTGGTGTGAAGCGGTGCTTCGGAGTATAGGGACAATGAGCCGGAGCGGTGGTTCGCAACCACTCCACGGCATCCTGCCCTTGCCCCTTGCCCCTTGCCCCTTGCCCTTGTTTTTGCTTTTGCTTCTAAGCGCGCGGTAGTTTAGGCAATGCCAATTGCGACTTCAGGAGGCCGAACGCAGGTCTTGCGGAGGGAGGTGACGGGCATGGATGCCCGTCAAGCGCTGCGCCCCAGGATGGGGCGTTCAGCGCGGTCCTCCCGGGAGCAAGGCCGGAGTGAGGGGACCCCGGAGCGAAGCGTAGGGGCCGGATGAATGGAGCCGGGCGGCTTTGGTTACTGGCCGTCCAAAGTAACCCGCCGTAAGGGTGGAAAGGTGACTGTGAGTCGCCGCAGCGAATGAATGCGCATACAGCTTTCAATACACACGCTCTAAAAAGCCAAAGCCAAAGCCAAAGCCAAAGCCAAAGCCAAAGCCAAAGCCAAAGCCAAAGGCAGATAGAGGTGGCAGGACAGCCGATAGCCTGGCCGCATTAGCACAATAGCGAACGGTGGTTGTTCTAAAACCTGCGAAGTAGGACAATTATCGGCTTCACGTCCCAACCAGCGATCTTGCATGGCCTTTCTTGCCCTTGGTATCAACCATAAGACTGCCTCGGTAGACGTACGCGAGCGCGTGGCGTTTACGCCCGAGCAGCTGGTCGATGCCCTGCAGCAGCTGTGCCGACTGACCGCCAGCCGCGAAGCGGCGATCCTGTCGACCTGCAACCGTAGCGAACTCTATATAGAACAGGACCACCTTGCCGCCGATGCCGTGCTGCAATGGCTGGCCGACTATCACCAGCTGAGCCTCGACGAGCTGCGCGCCAGTGCCTATGTCCACGAGGAGCACGACGCGGTCCGGCATATGATGCGCGTGGCCTCCGGCCTCGATTCGCTGGTGCTCGGTGAGCCGCAGATCCTCGGCCAGATGAAGTCGGCCTACGCCGTGGCGCGCGAGGCCGGCACCGTCGGCCCGTTGCTTGGGCGCCTGTTCCAGGCCACCTTCAGCGCCGCCAAGCAGGTGCGCACCGATACCGCCATCGGCGAGAACCCGGTGTCGGTGGCGTTTGCCGCAGTGAGCCTGGCCAAACAGATCTTCTCCGACCTGGGCCGCAGCCAGGCGCTGCTGATTGGCGCCGGCGAGACCATCACCCTGGTCGCCCGCCATCTGCACGAGCAGGGCGTGCGCCGTATCGTCGTGGCCAACCGTACCCTGGAGCGCGCCAGTATCCTCGCCGAGCAGTTCGGTGCCCATGCGGTGCTGCTGGCGGACATCCCGCAGGAGCTGGCCAATAGCGACATCGTCATCAGTTCCACCGCCAGCCAATTGCCGATCCTGGGCAAGGGCGCGGTGGAGAGTGCGCTGAAACAGCGCCGGCACAAGCCGATCTTCATGGTCGACATCGCCGTGCCGCGAGACATCGAGCCGCAGGTCGGCGAGCTGGACGACGTCTACCTCTATACCGTCGATGACCTGCATGAAGTGGTCGCGGAAAACCTCAAAAGTCGTCAGGGCGCCGCCCAGGCCGCCGAGGAGCTGGTCTCGGCCGGCGCGGATGATTTCATGGTGCGCCTGCGTGAGCTGGCGGCGGTGGACGTGCTCAAGGCCTATCGCCAACAGAGCGAGCGCCTACGCGACGAGGAACTGCAAAAGGCCCAGCGCCTGCTGGCCAACGGCGGCAACCCCGAGGACGTGCTCATGCAACTGGCCCGGGGTCTGACCAACAAGCTATTGCATGCACCCAGCGTACAACTGAAAAAGCTCTCCGCCGAAGGCCGCCTCGATGCGCTGGCCATGGCCCAGGAACTCTTCGCCCTCGACGAGGGCTCGACGGACAAATCCCCGCAATGAAAGCGTCGCTGCTGAACAAACTGGACACGCTCCAGGACCGCTTCGAGGAACTCACCGCGCTGCTCGGTGATGCCGAAGTCATTTCCGACCAGACGCGCTTTCGCGCCTATTCCCGTGAATATGCCGAAGTGGAACCGGTCATCGGGGCCTATAAAGAATGGCGCAAGGTCCAGGACGACCTTGAAGGCGCCCAGGCGCTGCTCAAGGACGCCGATCCCGATCTGCGCGAGATGGCGGTGGAGGAAGTGCGTGAAGCCAAGGAGCTGTTGGTGGGCCTGGAGTCGCAGCTGCAGCGCATGCTGCTGCCCAAGGACCCCAACGACGGGCGCAACGTGTTCCTGGAAATCCGTGCCGGCACCGGTGGCGACGAGGCGGCGATCTTCTCCGGCGACCTGTTCCGCATGTACTCGCGCTATGCCGAGAAGCGCGGCTGGCGCCTGGAGATCCTCTCCGAGAACGAAGGCGAGCACGGTGGCTACAAGGAAATCATCGCCCGGGTCGAAGGGGATAGCGTCTACGGCAAGCTGAAGTTCGAGTCCGGCGCGCACCGTGTGCAGCGTGTGCCGGAAACCGAGTCGCAAGGCCGTATCCATACCTCCGCCTGCACCGTGGCGGTGTTGCCCGAGCCCGACGAGCAGGTGGCGATCGAGATCAACCCGGCCGACCTGCGCGTGGACACCTACCGCGCATCCGGTGCCGGCGGCCAGCACGTCAACAAGACCGATTCGGCGATCCGTATCACCCACTTGCCCACCGGCATTGTGGTCGAGTGCCAGGAAGAACGTTCGCAGCACAAGAACCGTGCCCGCGCCATGTCCTGGCTGTCGGCCAAGCTCAACGACATGCAGACCAGCGCCGCGCAGAACGCCATCGCCAGCGAGCGCAAGCTGCTGGTCGGCTCGGGCGATCGCTCCGAGCGCATCCGCACCTACAATTACCCACAGGGACGGGTTACCGACCATCGCATCAACCTCACCCTTTATTCGCTCGACGATATTCTCGCCGGCGGTGTGGACGCGGTGATCGAACCGTTGCTGGCCGAATACCAGGCCGATCAGCTGGCTGCCCTGGGGGACTGAAATGACCATCATCGCCAGCTTGTTGCGCAACGCACAGTTGCCGGACTCACCGACCGAACGGCTGGACGCCGAGTTGCTCCTGGCTGCGGCCCTGGGCAAGTCGCGCAGCTACCTGCACACCTGGCCCGAGCGCATCGTCAGCAGCGAGGCGGCAGCCGCCTTCGCCGGCTACCTCGAGCGCCGTCGCGCCGGTGAACCGGTGGCCTATATCCTCGGCCAGCAGGGGTTCTGGAAGTTGGACCTGGAAGTGGCACCGCACACGCTGATCCCGCGTCCGGACACCGAGCTGCTGGTGGAGACCGCCCTGGAGCTGGTTTCGCCCAAGCCCGCCCGGGTGCTCGACCTGGGCACCGGTACTGGGGCCATCGCCCTGGCCCTGGCCAGCGAGTGTCCTGGTTGGCAGGTGATGGCGGTGGACCGTATCGACGAGGCCGTGGCCCTGGCCGAGCGCAACCGCCAGCGCCTGGGTCTGGGCAATGTCCAGGTGCTTGTCAGCCACTGGTTCGACGCCCTCGCCGGTGAGCGCTTTGACCTGATCCTCAGCAACCCGCCCTATATCCGCGCCGCCGATCCGCATCTGGTGGCCGGTGACGTGCGTTTCGAGCCCAGTAGCGCACTGGTGGCCGGTGAAGACGGATTGGACGATCTGCGCGTGATCGTGGCCCAGGCGCCAGGGCACCTATTGCCTGGTGGCTGGCTGCTGCTCGAGCATGGGTATGATCAATCCGCCGCGGTACGTGCATTGCTGGTGAGCGGCGGCTTCACCGAGGTGGTCAGCCGGGTCGACCTGGGTGGCCATGAACGCATCAGCCTGGGACGTCTGCCATGTTGAGCGACCAGGAGCTTTTGCGCTACAGCCGGCAGATCTTGTTGTCGCAGGTGGATATCGACGGTCAGTTGCGTCTGAAACACAGCAAGGCCCTGGTCATCGGCCTGGGCGGGCTAGGCTCGCCGGTGGCGCTGTACCTCGCGGCGGCGGGTGTCGGTGAGCTACATCTGGCCGACTTCGACACCGTCGACTTGACCAACCTGCAGCGACAGGTGATCCACGACAGCGACAGCGTCGGCATGAGCAAGGTCGATTCGGCGATCAGGAGGTTGCAGGCGATCAACCCGCAAGTCAGCCTGGTTACCCATCGCCAGGCGCTGGACGAGGATTCGCTGGCCGTCGCCGTGGCGGCGGTGGACGTGGTGCTGGACTGCTCCGACAACTTCGGCACCCGCGAGGCGGTCAACGCCGCCTGCGTCGCCGCTGGCAAACCGCTGGTCAGCGGCGCGGCGATCCGCCTCGAGGGCCAGTTGTCGGTGTTCGACACCCGTCGCGACACCAGTCCTTGCTACCACTGCCTGTATGGTCATGGCAGCGAGGCCGAACTGACTTGCAGCGAGGCCGGGGTGATTGGCCCTTTGGTAGGTTTGGTCGGCAGCCTGCAGGCGCTGGAGGCCTTGAAGTTGCTGGCAGGGTTTGGCGAGCCATTGGTGGGGCGCCTGTTGCTGATTGATGCATTGAGTACGCGCATGCGCGAGCTGCGGGTCAAGCGCGACCCAGCCTGCGCCGTGTGCGCCAGCCGTCATGGCTGAGCGTTTGGCGCCTATTGGCGTGATGGACTCCGGTGTTGGCGGCTTGTCGGTACTAGCCGAAATCCAGCGCCTGCTGCCCAGCGAGTCGTTGCTGTATGTCGCCGACAGCGGCCATGTGCCGTATGGCGAAAAATCCCCGGACTACATCCGTCGGCGCCTGCGTCACATTGCCGAATTCTTCCGCGAGCAAGGCGCCAAAGCCATGGTGTTGGCATGCAACACCGCCACAGTGGCGGCAGTGGCCGACCTGCGTGAGCTGTACCCGGACTGGCCGTTGGTGGGGATGGAGCCGGCGGTCAAGCCGGCGGCGGCAGCGACCCGTTCCGGCGTTGTCGGTGTGCTGGCAACCACCGGCACCCTGCAGAGTGCCAAGTTCGCCGCTTTGCTTGATCGCTTCGCCAATGACGTGCAAGTGATTACCCAGCCGTGCCCGGGTTTGGTCGAGCGCATCGAGGCGGGTGACCTGGTCAGCGAGCAGTTGCGCCAATTGTTGTCGGGCTACGTGAAACCTTTGCTGGCGGCTGGATGCGATACGCTGATCCTGGGCTGCACCCACTATCCGTTTTTGCGGCCCATGCTGGCGGAAATGGTGCCGGCGGATGTGGCGATCATTGACACCGGTGCTGCCGTGGCGCGACAACTGCAGCGCTTGCTGGGCGCTCGTGAACTCCTCAGCGACGGACCGGCGCAGGCGACGGCGTTCTGGAGCAGTAGCGAGCCAGGCAGCTTGGAGCAGGTGCTGCCGCTGCTGTGGAACCAGCCCGGCAGCGTGCAGCGCTTCGTGCCTTGAATCACGCTGTCAGCTGTTCTCTGGCAGTGGCCACAGTTCGCTGGGCTTGAGCACTTCCAGCACCAGCTGGGGTTGGCGCTGCTCCAGGCGCGACAGCAACTCTTGCGCAGCACTTTGCGCCGACCAGGGTTCAGGTACAGCCTGTGCCGAGGTCACAGGGCTTTTCAGCAACTGCGGCGCCACGACGGTCAGATCGATACCCAGCGTTTGCAAGGTGGCGCGCTGCTCATTCAACCAGGTCGGCAGGCTGTTGCCGCCAGTGAGCGGCTGGTTCGGCTCGAACAGTTGCAGGGCCGAATAGCGGCTGAGGATGGCCATGACCTGAGGCTTCTTGCCTTTGGCCAGCAAGGGCAGCGCCGCGGCCAGGCACTGGTGAGTAGCTTGCAGGTTGCTGCTGGCGATCTGCTCGAATAGATCTTTATCCGCCAGACTGTCTGGCAGGTAATCGCAGGTCCCAGCATTGATGATCAATGCATCCAGCGCATCCGATTGGGCTCGAAGCTGATGGCTGGCGTCCTGCAAGGGGCCGGAAAGGCGCAACAAGCGTGTGCCGTAACCTTGGCCCAGGGTATGGAGTTCCTGGCTATCCTTGCCACTGGCGGTCACCGTGTGTCCCTGTGCGAGCAACTCTTCCACCAAGGCCAGGCCGAGTCCGTGGCCGGCTCCTGTAATCCAGAATCGACGTGTCATGGTTTATGCCCCTGATCCTGCCAGCTGGACAAGCTTTTGAAAGCTTCCAATGCGCGTTGGCGACTACTTTCGAGATCGACTATCGGGTTGGCGTAAAGATTTGTAGCAAATAGATCGGCAGATATCACTGGGTAGTGAATCGATTTGTCGTCCCTGGCTTGCAGTTCGGGCAGCCAGCGACGAATGAACGCGCCATTGGGGTCGAAGCGTTGTGACTGAGTAACAGGGTTGAATATCCGGAAATACGGCACGGCGTCGGTGCCGGTCGATGCGCTCCATTGCCACCCGCCGTTATTGGCGGCTAAGTCGCCGTCTATCAGATGCCGCATGAAATGCCGTTCGCCATGCCGCCAGTCGATCAACAGGTTCTTGCTGAGGAACATCGCGACAATCATGCGTAAGCGGTTGTGCATCCAACCGGTGTCCAGTAACTGGCGCATGGCAGCATCGACGATAGGAAAGCCCGTGCGGCCCTCCTTCCAGGCTTGCAGATCGGCGGGCGCATCGCGCCAAGCCAATCCCTCGGTGTGGAGGCGAAAGGCGCGATGCCGCGAGACGCGGGGGTAACCCACCAGTGTGTGCTTGTAGAACTCACGCCACAGCAGCTCGTTGACCCATGTCTGAGCGCCCGCGCTGCCGCTGTCGAACTCGCCTCGGTTGCTCGCCAGGACCGCGTGCAGGCACTGGCGTGGCGAGATCACGCCCGCAGCGAGATAGGGCGAAAGCTGGCTGGTTCCGGCCTTGGCGGGCAGGTCGCGCAATTGCGCGTAGTCTTCGACGATTTCGTCGATGAAGCGCTGCAACCGCTGGCGAGCTTCCTTCTCACCCGCAGGCCAGCAATCGCGCAAGGTTTGGGTAGGACTCTCGAAGCCTTCAATGTGCTCGGGAATGGCGTCACTACGGATCCCCAAGGCCTCTTGACGCTGTACCGTTGGGGCTAGGGGCGGCAGGGCACGGTGCAGGTGTTCGAGGCAGACCCGTTTGAACTGGCTGAATACCTGGAAATACTGCCCACTACGGGTCAGCACAGTTCCGGGCTGGAACAACAACTGGTCGAGATGGCCGGTGGCCTCGACCCCTGCTCGCTGCAATGACTCACGCGTGGCCTCGTCGCGTTGCGCCTCGTTGATACCGTACTCGTCATTCCAGTGCACGGCTTCGATGCCGTGCTGGCGGCAGACTTCGAGCACGCATCGAGGCGTATCCGCCCAAGTGGAGACCTGGCGAACCAGCAGTGGAATGTTCAGCGCCTCCAGCGACTGGCGCAGCAGCCGCAGGTTGCGCAGCCAAAAGTCGACCTTGCAGGGCGCGTCGTCATGGGCCAGCCATTGCCCGGGGCTGGCGATCCAGAGGGCCATGGTCGGGCCGCGCTGGCAGGCTGCCGCCAGGGCGGTGTTGTCGTCGATACGCAGGTCACTGCGTAGCCAGATCAGTTGCATGGAGAACGGGTCCACGATTGGTCAGGGTTGCTGGAAGCGGCGCAAGGCGGCTTGCGGGCTGTCGAACAGATACAGGTCGGTCAGCGGCAGGGCACGAAGCTCAGCTTCATGAAGAGTGACCGTGCTACCGCCCAGGAGTTTCTTCACGTTGGTTTCCCGAAGTGCTCGCCCCAATGCGGTCAGGTCTGGACGCCGCCCGAGATGCAGCAGCAGCGTATGCGGTCGCAGTCGATCCACGGCCAGGCGCAGCTGGCGAGGCTCGACGGACCACTCGAGAATCTCCAGGTGATGGCCATTGCTGCTCAGCAGCCAGGCGCAGAGCCAGAACTCCGTGTCAAAGGGGGTATCGTCGGTGCGGGCGAGCAGTATGCAGGGGCCGGTTAGTGATTGGCCATCGTGATAAACACGGGCGCCCAGCTTGCTGCGCAGCCAGGTATGGAAAAAGACCTGCTCGAGACGGGCGTCGAAATGGGTTTGCCAGCGCGATGTGAGTGCCTCTAGTAGCGGCAAGAGCAGGCGTTCACAGACGGTCACGGCAGGGTAGAGGGCCATCATCTGGTTCAGTAGTTGGTCCAAGGGGCGCTGGGCCAGGCGTGTAGTTGCCGTGATCATTTGCTCGATACGTTCACCCCATTCGCCCTGGAGGGTTGGCGGAGTGTTCGTTGAGCCGTCCAGCAGCTCGCGCACCTGGCTGATTGCGGCGCCGCGCTCCAACCAGCACAACGCGGCCTGGACCCTTTGCACCTGGTCTTGGGAATAGAGGCGATGGCCCTTGGGAGTGCGCTGGGGCTTGATAAGGCCGTAGCGACGCTCCCACGCGCGCAAGGTGACCGGATTGACGCCGGTGAGTCGCGCTACCTCGCCGATGGGCAGCAGTTCGTCAGATGGCATTGCGTAATCCAAGGTTTTCCGGATGGGGTTGCAGGTACGCCTGCTGCATGAGGTAGGGATCGGGATGGTTGCGCAAGTGGTGCTTGAGCAGGGTCAACGGCACGACCAGTGGCACCACGCCTTTCTGGTATTGGCCGATGAGCTGTTGCAGTTCAGCCTTGTCGGCTCGATCCAGGTCATTGCGCAGATAGCCGCTCAGGTGCTGCAGCACGTTACCGTGGGTGCCGCGGCTGGCGCAGCGACGCAGCGCCTGCATCAGCTGGCTGAAGTATTGGCTACCGATGTGCGCGGGATCATCGTCACGGTTCAAGCTGCCAAGCAGGCGGCCGAGGCTGCGATAGGCCTGTGGGTTGTGGGCCATGAGCAGGTACTTGTAGCGCGCATGAAAGCGGGTCAGCGCGTCTCGGCTCAGGCCCTGACGCAGTTGTGATTGCCAGTCGGCGTAAGTGTAGACCCGGGCAATGAAGTTCTCCCGCAGTACCGGATCGTGCAAACGCCCCTCTTCCTCGACCGGCAGATCCGGGCGCCGGGCACAGAACGCCGCAGCGTACACCCCCCGTCCAGCCCGCTGCGCAGGACGGCCTTCATCCTGATAGACCTTCACTCGTTCAAGCCCGCAAGACGGCGATTTCTGCATGAAAATGTAGCCGCAGATGTCGTCGATCTGCTCGGCCATTTGCTCGCCGTATTCGCGTAGCGGGCCGGTGAAGTCGGTGGTGCTGTTGAGCGTGCCGGTGACCACCGGATGTTCGGGATCACCGACCAGACGAATCGGCTCGCGCGGGGTTCCCAGGCCGATGGCGACTTCAGGGCACAACGGTACCCAGTCGAAATGTTCATCGAGCAGGTCCAGACACAAGCTGGAGGCTTTATGGCCAGCGTTGTAGCGCACATTCAGGCCAGTCAGGCAGGCACTGATGGCCAAGCGTGGCTTGCGGCTGGAAAGGGGAGCGTTCATCGCGGTCTCCGAAATACTTGTACAGGCTGAAAAATTTGTACAAGTTAATTTCAGCACAGATGAAAACTTATACAAGCGAAATTTTTGTATAAGTTTTCAGCGCGACTATTCGAGGTGCTCCAGCAGTCGCCTGGCGGCTTCCTGGCCGCTGAGCCAGGCACCTTCGACGCGCCCGGACAGGCACCAGTCGCCACAGGCATACAAACCCAGGTCGGCATCGGCCAGCGTGCCCCACTCGTGGTTGACCGCGGGGCGGGCGTACAGCCAGCGGTGGGCGAGGGCAAAGGTAGGCGCGGGCACCGAGCAGCTGAGCATTTCGGCGAATGCACCCCACAGTTGTTCAATCACCTCTTCCTTGGCCAGGTCGATGTGCTGTTTGCTCCAGTCGGACGTGGCGTGCAGTACCCAGGTATCGAGGTGTGCGTCCCGGCCTGGCTTGCTACGGTTACGAGCCAGCCAGTCGAGCGGGTTGGCCTGTACGAAGCAGCCCTGCATCGGCGTGTCGAGTGGTGTCTCGAAGCCCAGGGCGATGGCCCAGGTGGGTTCCATCTGCACGCCTGCGGCGACCGCCGCGAGTTTCGGTGCGGCGGCCAGCAGCGGTGTGGCCTGGGGGGCCGGCACAGCGATCACCACTCGGCTGAACGGTCCATGGCTGCAGCCTTCGGTGTCCTGCAAATGCCAGTACTGCTTACCGCGGAACACTTCGGCGATGCGGCAGCCGAAGTTGACCGTGACATCCTTGAGCAAGCCGCGGGTGATGGCGCTCATGCGCGGCACGCCGACCCAGCGGACCTGTTCGTCCGGGGAGGGCGTCAGTTCGCCATCTCGGTAGTTGTACAGTTGCGGTTTCCACTGCGCGGCCCAGCCCGAAGCGACCCAGTGCTGGACCTGCTCGACGAAGCGCCGGTCACGGGCAGTGAAGTATTGTGCACCAAGGTCGAGGGCCCCGGCATCGCTGCGCTTGCTGGCCATGCGGCCGCCGCTGCCATGGCCCTTGTCGAACAAGTGGACGGTCTGCCCGGCCTTCTGCAGGGCCTGGGCTGCGGACAGGCCGGCGATACCGGCTCCGATGATGGCGATAGGTACTGTCATGATGGCCTCTTCGAACCTAGCTTCACGCAGCGTACGCTGCCAGGCAAACCTGTACAATGCACAATGTTTGTATAAGGTTATTCCGCTCGATAGGCAGGTGGCCTATGTTTATCCGAGAGCGATCAGTCAAAAAAGTGCCTTGATCTTAAAAATAGACCACGGCCGCCAAGTGTGAGGACACAGCCATGCATATATTGCTGACCGGCGGTACCGGCCTTATCGGCCAACACCTGTGCCAACTGTGGCGGGGCCAGGGGCATCGGCTGACTGTCTGGAGCCGCAGGCCTGAACAGGTGGCGAAAATCTGTGGCACTGGAGTGCGTGGTGTTGCGCGGCTGGACGATATCGCCAAGGACGACCCAGTGGATGCAGTCATCAACCTGGCCGGCGCGCCGATCGCCGATCGCCCCTGGACTGCGGCGCGCCGGACCCTGCTCTGGGCCAGTCGGGTGACCCTTACCGAACAGTTGCTGGCCTGGCTGGATAGCCGTGAGCAGCGGCCGTCGGTGCTGATTTCCGGCTCTGCGGTGGGTTGGTACGGCGACGGCGGTGAGCGCGAACTCACGGAGACCTCGGCCCCGGTGAAGGAGGACTTCGCCAGCCAGCTGTGCATCGCCTGGGAGGAGACCGCCCTGCGTGCACAGGCATTGGGGATCCGCGTGGTGCTGGTGCGAACTGGCCTGGTGCTGGCGGCCGATGGCGGCTTTTTGTCGCGCCTGCGACTGCCCTACAAACTGGGCCTGGGCGGGCCTCTGGGCGATGGCCGGCAGTGGATGCCCTGGGTGCATATCGATGATCAAATCGCCCTGATTGATTTTCTCATGCAGCACAAGGAGGCCAGCGGTCCCTATAATGCCTGCGCGCCGGAGCCGGTGCGCAATCGCGAGTTCGCCAAGCGCCTGGGGCGCACCTTGCATCGTCCGGCGTTCATGCCGACGCCGGCGCTGCTGCTCAAGGCCGTGCTCGGCGAGCTGTCGACGCTACTGCTCGGTGGCCAGCGTGCCCGCCCTGTACGCCTGTTGGCGGCGGGCTTCACGTTCCGTTTCAACGATCTGCAATCGGCCCTGGACAACCTGTCCAGCCGCCTCTGACATAGGACGCTGCATGACTGATCATGCCCTGCTGCTGGTCAACCTGGGTTCGCCGGCTTCCACCTCGGTAGCCGACGTGCGCCGTTACCTCAACCAGTTTCTGATGGACCCCTATGTGATCGATCTGCCCTGGCCGGTGCGGCGGTTGCTGGTGTCGCTGATCCTGATCAAGCGGCCGGAGCAGTCGGCCCATGCTTACGGCTCGATCTGGTGGGATGAAGGTTCGCCCCTGGTGGTGCTGACCCGCCGCCTGCGCCAGGCGATGCTCGAGCATTGGCCCCATGGCCCGGTGGAGATCGCCATGCGCTATGGCGAGCCAGCACTGCCTGACGTGCTCGAGCGCCTGGCCACGCAAGGTGTGCGCAAGGTGACGTTGGCACCGCTTTATCCACAGTTCGCCGACAGTACCGTGACTACGGTGGTGGAGCTGGCCAAGCAGACCATCGCCGAGCGCCGGCTGCCCTTGCAGACCCGCGTGCTCCAGCCGTTCTACGAGCATCCCGACTATATCGAGGCATTAGCTGCCAGCGCCCGCCCGTACCTGGAGCAGGACTACGATCACCTGTTGCTGAGCTTCCATGGCCTGCCCGAACGGCACCTGAAAAAGCTCGACCCCACCGGCAACCATGACTTCCAGGCGGCCGACTGCTGCAAGGACGCCAGCGCCGAGATGCGCGCGGTGTGCTATCGCGGCCAGTGCCTGGCCACGGCCAGGGCGTTCGCCGAGAAGATGGGCATCCCCGAGGGCAAGTGGTCGGTGTCGTTCCAGTCGCGTCTGGGCCGAGCCAAGTGGATCGAGCCGTATACCGAAACGCGTCTTGACGAGCTAGGCAAGGCGGGGGTGAAGAAGTTGCTGGTGATGTGCCCGGCGTTTGTCGCCGATTGCATCGAGACGCTGGAAGAGATCGGCATGCGCGGCAGTGAGCAGTTCATCGAGGCCGGCGGCAAGGAGCTAGTGTTGGTGCCGTGCCTTAACGATCACCCAGAGTGGGTGAGAGTGCTGGCGGGACTGTGCGAGAAGGCCTGAGCGGGAATCCGTGATGCTGCGTGGGAGCGGGCTTGCCCCGCGAAGGCGATGGCCTGGGCTTAGCCATCGCGGGACAAACCCGCTCTCACATGGGTGCAACTACTTGGTCATTCAAGGCAACTGATCATCCAGTTTCTTGTTCTTCCAGCCATCATTGCCCGGCAGGATCAGGTTCAGGGCAATGGCCACCACGGCGCACAGGGCGATGCCCTTCAGGCCCCAATCGTCCGGGCCGTCACCGCTGCCGATCAGCACGCCGCCGATACCGAACACCAGGGTCACCGACACGATCACCAGGTTGCGGGCCTCGGCCAGGTCGATCTTGTGGCGGATCATGGTGTTCATGCCCACTGCGGCGATCGAACCGAACAACAGGCAGAGAATGCCGCCCATCACCGGCACCGGAATGCTCTGCAGCAATGCGCCGAACTTGCCGATGAAGGCCAGGGTGATGGCGAATACCGCCGCCCAGGTCATGATCTTCGGGTTGTAGTTCTTGGTCAGCATCACCGCGCCGGTCACTTCGGCGTAGGTGGTGTTGGGCGGGCCGCCGAACAGGCCGGCTGCCGTGGTGGCCAGGCCGTCACCAAGCAGCGTGCGGTGCAGGCCGGGCTTTTTCAGGTAGTCGCGGCCGGTCACGCTGCCCACCGCAATCACCCCGCCGATGTGTTCGATCGCCGGGGCCAGGGCTACGGGCACGATGAACAGAATGGCCTGCCAGTTGAAGGCTGGCGCTGTGAAGTTGGGCAGTTCCAGCCATGGGGCCGCGGCGATCTTGGCAGTGTCGACCACGCCGAAGGCGAACGACAGCGCGAAGCCCACCAGCACGCCGGAGATGATCGGTACCAGGCGGAAGATGCCTTTGCCGAACACGGCCACGATCAGCGTGGTCAGCAGTGCCGGCATGGAGATCAGCATGGCGGTCTTGTACGGCATCAGCGCAGCACCGTCACCACCCTTGCCCATCGCCATGTTGGCGGCGATCGGCGCCATGGCCAGGCCTATGGAAATGATCACCGGGCCGATGACCACCGGCGGTAGCATGCGGTCGATGAAGCCGGTGCCCTTGATCTTCACCATCAGGCCCATGAAGGTGTACACGAAGCCTGCCGCCATGACACCGCCCATGGTCTCGGCCAGGCCGAACTGGCCCTTGGCGAGGATGATCGGGGTGATGAAAGCGAAGCTCGAGGCCAGGAACACCGGGACCTGACGGCCTGTGACCAGCTGGAACAGCAGGGTGCCGATGCCGGCGGTGAACAGTGCCACGTTGGGGTCGAGGCCGGTGATCAGCGGCATCAGCACCAGCGCGCCGAATGCCACGAAGAGCATCTGCGCGCCCGAAACGACCTGGCGCCAGAGCGGGTCGTTGAAGCCGTCCTGCATGGTCAGGCGTCCTTCTGCTTGGTGCCGAAGATCTTGTCGCCGGCATCACCCAGGCCCGGCACGATGTAGCCGTGCTCGTTGAGGCGCTGGTCGATCGAGGCGGTGTAGATCTGCACGTCCGGGTGGGCTTTTTCCACCACTTCGATGCCTTCGGGCGCCGCGACCAGGACCATGGCGCGGATTTCCTTGCAGCCGGCTTTTTTCAGCAGGTCGATGGTGGCGACCATCGAGTTGCCGGTGGCCAGCATCGGGTCGATGATCAAGGCCAGGCGCTGGTTGATGTCCGGCGCGAGCTTCTCGAGGTAGGTATGGGCCTCGAGGGTTTCCTCGTTGCGGGCCACGCCCACGGCGCTGACCTTGGCGCCGGGGATCAGGCTGAGCACGCCGTCGAGCATGCCGATGCCGGCGCGCAGGATCGGCACTACGGTGATCTTCTTGCCGGCGATTTTCTCGACTTGCACCTTGCCGCACCAGCCGTCGATCTCGTAGGTTTCGAGCGGCAGGTCCTGTGTGGCTTCATAGGTCAGCAGTGCACCGACTTCCTGGGCGAGTTCGCGAAAATTCTTGGTGCTGATATCGGCACGGCGCATCAGGCCGAGCTTGTGGCGGATCAGCGGATGGCGGATCTCACGAGTAGGCATAGGGGGAGGGCTCCGGGAGGCGGGCAAAAAAACCGCGCTAGATTAATCTATTCAGTCCTTGATGTCGTGCAGTCATTGTGCACGTTAGTCCATAAAGGCTTGATCTGGGACGAGCGGATGCGTACCTTTGCTCGCTTTTCCAAAACGCACCCCCTGGAGAGCGCCATGTCCGCCGATCTCGAGCATATCCGTCAAGTGATGCGCGAGGCTGATTGCCTGTACAACGAAGCCGAGGTCGAGGCCGCCATCGCCGAGGTCGGTAAACAGATCTGCAAGGACCTGCACGACAAGAACCCGGTGGTCTTCTGCGTGATGAACGGTGGCCTGATCTTCTCCGGCAAACTGCTGACCCACCTGCAGTTCCCGCTTGAAGCCTCGTACCTGCACGCCACCCGCTACCGCAACACCACCAGCGGTGGCGAGCTGTTCTGGAAGGCCAAGCCGGAAGTGTCGTTCATCGACCGCGACGTGCTGATCGTCGACGATATCCTCGACGAAGGGCACACCCTCAGCGCCATCATCGAGTTCTGCAAGCACGCCGGCGCCCGCGCCGTGCACACCGCGGTGCTGATCGACAAGGACCACGACCGCAAGGCCAGTCCGGACCTGAAGGCCACCTACACCGGCTTGTCGTGCGTCGATCGCTACGTCTTCGGCTACGGCATGGACTACAAGGGTTACTGGCGCAACGCCAACGGCCTCTTCGCCGTCAAGGGGATGTGAGCATGCGCCAGCCTGCGTTCCTCGATCAGTCGTTGTTCGTCGGGCTGGCACAAAAGGCCGCCGAGAGTCCGCGTGGCCGCCAGCACCACAACTTCCACCAGATGGAAGAGCCCTGCCACCGCATGGCGGTGGGCTTGCAGCCAGCTACCTATATCCCGCCGCACAGGCACCTGAGTGACGACAAGGCCGAGGTCTTGATCGTCCTGAAAGGGCGCTTGGGTTTGCTGATTTTCGATGACCTGGGACAGGTCACCGACAAACGTGTGCTGCAAGCGGGCGGCGAGTGTCTTGGGGTCGACCTGGTGCCTGGCACCTACCATGGCCTGGTGGTGCTCGAGGCCGACAGCGTCATGTTCGAGTGCAAGGCCGGGCCGTACCGGCCGGTGGGCGAGGGGGAGCACGCTCATTGGGCGCCGCGTGAAGGTGAAGCGGCCGTTGCCGAGTATCACGCCTGGATGCGCGCGCAGTTCGATTGAGCTTGCGCCAATCTTGAGCCCGCGCCCTCACCTCAGGACCGGGCTTGCTCCGCGACAGGGCCTGTGCGTAGAGTGCCTGCTCATGCCAAGGAGCCCCACATGCGTGCGATCGTCCCCCTCCTGCTGGCGGTGAGCCTGCCGCTTGCCGCCGCGCCGCTGCACAGCCAGTTCCTCCCGCCCGACGACCTCTCACTGCGCCAGGAAGCACCGGTCAGCCAGCAACTGCTGCAGGTCACCGACTACAGCGTGGTGGTCGGCACCCAGCGCCAGTCCGACCAGCAGCCGATCCCGATCACCTCTTCCTTGCAGGTGCGCCTGAAGGGCAAGCCGCTGAGCAAGGGCTCGACCATTGGCCAGGTCTTGCTCAATTTCGACGGCGAGGGCGGCAAGAGCCTGAAGAAACCGGTGTACGACGACAAGGCCCGCACGCTGACGCTCAACTATCCGTTGGCCGACTATCGGGTGATCATCGACCTGCTGCGTAACGAGACGCTCTACGTACAGTTCCTCACCTATGCCAACGGCCATATCTGGGCCGACCTGCACACCGGTACCGTACGTACGCGTTGAGGCTCGCCGTCGCCGGGGGGTACACTGCCGGCCTTCGAAAATGTCCGTGATGGTCCAGTTGGAGTCGGCGATGCGTAAAGACAAGAAACAAGTGATTGGTGACGAGATCAGCGACGAGTACATCAAGACGTTCCTGCAGTTCGAACCGGCCGATGGCCTGACCTCGCCTTCGCATCACAAGCTGATCAAAGGCTACCGTGGTTTGCGCGTCGACGACTTCGAGCGTTACGTCGGTTTCTTCGTGTCGGCCGGCTACGATCTGGATGGCAAGGACGAACATGGCAAGACCTTCGCCGAGGCCATAGCCGACCAGCGCAATGCGCCGGAGTACATCGAGATCATCGAAAAAGCTCGCGGCTGATCTGGCTGCCCCGCTTTGCGGGCTCGGCCCAGGCAAAAAAAACGCCCCGGGGGGGCGTTTTTTCGTTTCAGCCGGATCAGGCGTAATGCTTGGCCGGGCTGCTTTCCACCAGCTCCAGCGCCACATCGTTTTCAGCGCTGATCTTGTGGTATAGGGCCGCGTCGGTGGCCAGGGTCTTCTCACGGGCGGGGAAGATTTCCTTGAGCTTGGCGGCCCAGGCGCCCTTGGCCTGCTCTGGGAAGCAGCGCTCGATCAGCTCGAGCATGATCGACACGGTCACCGATGCGCCCGGCGATGCGCCCAGCAGGGCAGCCAGGCTGCCGTCTTCGGCCGAGACCAGCTCGGTGCCGAACTGCAGGATGCCGCCTTTCTTCGGATCCTTCTTGATGATTTGCACGCGCTGGCCGGCCACTTCCAGGCGCCAGTCCTCGGCTTTCGCCTCCGGGTAGAAGCGGCGCAGCGATTCCAGGCGCTGCTCCATCGACTGCATCACTTCGCTGACCAGGTACTTGGTCAGGTCCATGTTGTCACGGGCTACGGCCAGCATCGGGCCGATGTTGCCCATGCGCACCGACAGCGGCAGGTCCATGAAGGAGCCGTGCTTGAGGAACTTGGTGGTGAAGCCGGCGTATGGCCCGAACAGCAGTGATTTCTTGCCGTCGACCACGCGGGTGTCCAGGTGTGGTACCGACATCGGCGGGGCGCCGACCGCGGCCTGGCTATAGACCTTGGCCTGGTGCTGCTTGACGATCTCCGGGTTGTCGCAACGCAGCCACTGGCCGCTGACCGGGAAGCCGCCGAAGCCCTTGCTTTCCGGGATGCCGGACACCTGCAGCAGGGGCAGGGCGGCGCCACCGGCACCGAGGAAGACGAAGCGGGCGTCCACTTCACGGCTGCCGCCGCTGTTGACGTCCTTGATGCTCACGGTCCAGCCGCTGCCGTTGCGGCGCAGGCCGACGACCTTCTTGCTGTACTTGACCTGGGCATCGGGCGAGTCGCCAAGCAGCTTGAGGAGCTTGTTGGTGAGGGCACCGAAGTTGACGTCGGTGCCTTTCATCACGCGGGTGGCAGCGATGTGCTGGTCGGCCGGGCGGCCTGGCATCATCAGCGGCATCCAGTCCTTCATCACCGCCTTGTCTTCGGTGTATTCCATCTCGGCGAAGGCGTGGTGCTGCTTGAGCAGCTCGAAACGCTTCTTGAGGAACGAGACGCCCTTGTCACCTTCGACGTAGCTCAGGTGCGGCACCGGGTTGATGAAGGCGCGCGGCGAGCCGAAGTTGCCTTTGCGGCTCAGGTAGGCCCAGAACTGGCGCGAAACCTCGAACTGGGTGTTGATGTGCACGGCCTTCTTGATGTCGATGCTGCCATCGGCGGCCTGCGGGGTGTAATTGAGCTCGCACAGGCCGGCATGGCCGGTACCGGCGTTGTTCCAGGGGTTGGAACTCTCCGCGGCTCCGGAGTCCATCGCCTCGACGACCTCTAGCTTCAGGGTCGGGTCGAGCTCCTTGAGCAGTACGGCCAGGGTGGCACTCATGATGCCCGCGCCTACCAGTACCACATCAACCGATTCGTTCTGCGCCATTAACGCGTCTCCACAATCTACAGCACCTAATTGACAGCATAGGATCCCTGGGTTGGCCAGGATCGCCATGTCCGACTCTTCGCAGTTCTTGCAACTTCCGCGGACACCGCCAATCAGTCTTGGGTGTTCGGCTATTGAACGCCCATTGCCACGGGTGCGGCAATTCGACTTATGGTCAAGTGGTCCGTCGTGCGTTATGGACCGGCCTCAGGCGTTCATCAGGGATGAGCGCTCTTGCCGTCTGTTCAGGGCTGTTCGGTACACATCTGCCGCTCTTGCACATGCCAGACTGTTCATTTGCTCGCCACACTCTCGTGAAGTTGTGAAAAACCGTTTTTTCACGCTCTTTTGGAGTCGTGAACCTCAAAAGTGGACTGCGCGATGGCAACCCGCAGGTTCATGCGCAGCGGACGGCCGAAAACAGCAGGCACGACAGCCAATGCAAGACCTGAGTGGAAGGCTCTCTGTGGGCGAAGCGTCGAGGGTGCCGGGTTGAAGCGGCGAATGCGGGGCCCGATCAGGAGACGTCCTTATAATCGGGGGGAGATTATAACGATGTCGCGGGCGGAAAGGGCGTACTTGTTGGTTTTTATTGCAGCGTTTGTCAGGCTGCGAGGGTGCGTTGCTGCCAAAGGCGCATTGCACCCTGGCAAACCCGGGCGCTGGCCGGCAGCGGGCGGCCCAGCCAGGCCAGTCGCGCTTCGCTGACCTGCACCCAGGTGCCGTTGCCCGGCGGTGTGGCGCAGTGCTTGAAGGCCAGGCAGGTGCCATCGCTGTCGAGGCGGGCGTAGGTGGCGTGGCGCGGGCGGTGGAAGAGCAGGGTCCAGAGCGAGGCCATGACGTGGTGTCCTGTGAGGGAGGGCTGACGCAAGGATAAACGCAGGGGCATGAAACGATTGTGACAAGCGGGCCGGGCGATGGCTGGCGTGTGGCGCGCTAGGTATACTGTGGGCCTTTGCCGCTTTTTCTGGAGAAATGCGCATGTTGCAACGTCTGTTGGTCGGTTTGTTCGCGGTGGCCAGCCTGAGCCTGGCCGGTTGTGCCCACAGCCCGCAGCAACTCAGCCCGCAACCCAAGCTCACCCAGCAATTGGCCCCGGTCGGCCACGGCCAGCCGGTGGTGGTCAGGGTCGTCGATGGGCGCGCCTCGCAGTCGCTCGGCACCCGTGGTGGCATGTACCCCGAGACCAGCACCATCACCGTCAATGGCAATGACGTGGTGCCCAAGCTGCAGGCCCAGGCCGAAGCGGCGGTGCGCCTGCTGGGCTTCACCCCGACGCCGAATGCCGGCAATGCCCCGCAGTTGACCGTGACCCTGGCCGAGCTCAAGTACCAGTCGCCCAAGGACAAGATGTACGTGACCGAGGCGACCATCGGTGCCACCTTCCGCGCTGATGTGTCGAACGCCAACCGTCGCTACAGCGGCCGTTATGGTGCGTCGCTGGACCAGCGGTTCGGCATGGCGCCGAACCAGGAAACCAACACCAAGCTGGTGAGCGACGTGCTCAGCGATGCCCTGACCCGCCTGTTCAAGGACCCGACCGTCGGTCAGGTACTGGGCGAGTAAGCACGCCGATACCGCGTCAAAAAGCCCGCTGCCTGGGATCAGGCAGCGGGCTTTTTCATGGCTGTCTCTAGTGTTGTGTTTCACAAATAACGACCATAACTCGCGGTGCTTTTTGCGCTCATGCGGCGTTGTCGCTCCTCGCCGTAGCTGGGCTACGACTCGTCGCGACGCCTTGCCTGAGCGCAAAAATCACTCGCGAGTTATTGGTCGTATTTGCAAAACACCACACTAGGGCCAGTCAGGCGGCCTGGACGTGAAAGTCCAGAAGGCTGATGCCCGTGTGCGGGTCGATCTCCGGCAGGTCGTCATGGGCATGCCCGCCCAGGGCGCAATACACCAGCCACTGACGGTCCTGGACGTTGATCGCGAAGCTGTCGATCAGCGCCTGTTGTTCGTCGCTCTGGGCCACGAGGTAGAGGCGGTCCTGGTTTTCGGCGTGCAGCATGACAAGCTCCGGTCAGTTGAAGGCCGACAGGGTGGCCTGTCTTGATGACGAGCGTGTGACAGGTGAAATTAGATGACAGCTGGTCGCAAAGTGGCGGTGGTCGATGTGGGCTTGGGTAGAATGCCGGGCTTTGCCACATGTGATACCGAGGTCGCGTAATGTCGTTGCAAGTGCTCTGGGGCTTCCTGGCCGCCCATCCGGCCAAGCTGATCAATCTGCTGGCTTTGCTGATCACTTGCCCGGGCGGCTTGCTGCTGCACGGCGCCCGGCGCCGCGAGGCGCTTGCGAGGGAAAGCCTGGCGATGGATGAAGGGGTGGTGGACGTGCTCGAGCAGCGGGTGCCGCGCTATTACTACATCCTCGGCTTCTGCTGCCTGGCGATGGCGTTGCTGCTGTCCTGGTTCAGTACCTGGATCTGAATCGCTGATGTCGACCCTGTAGGAGCGGCTTCAGCCGCGATCCAGGCAACGCGGTGCCTGGCACCCGCTTTGCGGGTGATCGCGGCTAAAGCCGCTCCTACAGGTGTGTTGTCAGGCTGAAGTGGGCTGACGCTTCACCTGATACTGATTGCGCACCGGCGTCGCGTACTGCTGCACCAGGTACGGCTGCTGCTCGACCGGGCAGGCATCCAGCCGGCGCTGCCATTCTTCCTTGGCCTTGGCCAGTTCATCGGCGGGGAACAGTTTTTCCGCGCTCGGCACTTCGAGTGCCGCATCTTTCTCCGCCCACATCGCATAGGCCAGGTAATGCACCGGGAACAGCCGGTAGCCGCCAAGGATCTGCCGGTCGATGGCCTGCGCCAGCTGCTTGGTGTCCTCGTGGTACTCGGTCACCGGAGGGGCGAAGTTGATGTGAACCCGCCCTTTGTAGCCGGTGATGCCCTGGGCGATGCTGTTGTCGTCCTCGCCGGGTGCCTTCTTGTAGGTGCCGGTGGTGGCGCGGATGTACAGCTCGCGGGCCTTGGCCTGGTCGCAGGGGTCGTACTCGTAGCTGATCGACACGGGGATCAGGTTCAGGCTCTGGATCACCGCGCCGAACGGTTCGTCCTTGCGGCTCATGTGGAACATTTTCAGGATCGCCGAATCGGTGCGGTCGTCACCGTCCTTAGCGCGGCCTTCGGCCTGGGCGATCCAGATCGACGCGCCATCGTTGCGGATCGAATGGTTGATGTAGGCCGAGAGCAGTTGATAGGCGGCCAGTTTCTCGCGGCGGCCGCTGATCGAACGGTGCACGATGAAACTCTTGTTCAGGCGCATCATGTCGCTGACGAACGGCTTTTGCAGCAGGTTATCGCCGATGGCGATGCGCGGTGTCGGCAGGCCGGCGTGGTACACCGCATAGTTGACGAAGGCCGGGTCCATCACGATGTCACGGTGGTTGGCCAGGAACAGGTAGGCGGTACCGGACTTGAGCTGTTCGACGCCGCTGTAGGTGACGCCGTCGGTGGCGCGGTCGATGGTGCGGTCGACGTAGTACTCGACCTTGTCCTGCAGCGTGGATACGCAGGTCACGCCGGCAAATTCCTTGCGCAGGCGCCGGGCGATCAGTGGTTTGAGCAGCCAGCCGAAGGCACCCGCCGCGCGCGGAAAGCGGAAGTGGGTGAGGATATCGAGGAATGCCGGGTCGCTGAGCAGGCGTGCCAGCACAGCAGGGACCTCAGCGTCGTCGTACGGTCGGATGGCATCGAATTCGCCCATCATGCTCTCTTGTTGGAAACGGCTAGGGTAATTAGGTAGGGGCGGGCTCCGAAAAACGGCTCGGACGCACACAGGCCCTGTAAACAGACCGGCAATTATACGCACAAGTCACTCCGGAGGCCGCGATGCTGGAAACTGCGATCTACGATTGCCCTTACTGTGGCGAGGAAGTCGAAACCACGGTGGACTTGTCCGGCGGCGACCAGGAATACATCGAGGACTGCCAGGTGTGCTGCAAGCCCATTCGCTTCGTGCTGCAGGTCCATGGTGAGGAGTGGATGCTCGATGTCTACGGTGAGAACGACTGATGCGGCGAATCTATGAACCGGAAAGCCTGCTGGAGGCCCAGGTACTGGTGGGCATGCTGGCCAGCGAAGGCATCGAGGTGCACCTGGTCGGGCGCGACCTGATGGGCGCCGTGGGCGAGTTGCCGATGCACGGCTTGCTCGGTCTGGCGGTGCCCGACGAGCAGGCCGGGTACGCACGGCAGCTGATCGATGAGTACAATGCCGCCCAGCCGCTTGCCGGTGACGAACCGGAGAGTTATCCCGGAACCCTGATCTGCTAGGTTTTGATTTCGCCCATGTGTGGACGCTACGCCCTGTTTCGCTGGTCCCAGAGCTTCGCCGGCCTGCCGGGCTTCCCCCCGGGCCAGAAGGCCCAATGGAATATTGCGCCCGGCGCCTCGGTACTGATTCAGCGCCAGGTCGACGGCCAGCTGCAGCTGGCCAGCGCTCGTTGGGGGCTGACCCCGGCCTGGCTCACCGACCTTTCCCGCACACCGGCACAGGCCCGTGCCGAAACCCTGGCCGAGCAGCCGATGTTCCGCGAACCCCTGCGCCAGCGCCGTTGCCTGATGCCCGCCAACGGCTTCTACGAATGGCGCGGCACGGCGCGCAAGCGCCCGTACTGGGTAACGCCGGGGGAGGGCGCGTCGTTGTTCTTCGCCGCGGTGTGGGAGATCTACCCGGTGCAGGAACAAGAGTGGCTGAGTTGTGCGGTGGTCACGCAAGCGGCGATGAACCAGCGTCGGCCGCTGATTATGGACGAGGCCGAGCAGGCGCTGTGGCTGGACCCCGGCACGCCGATGGCAAAACTGCACGAGCTGCTGGCCAAGCCGCCGACGGCACTGCGTGAGCGGGCGCTGGCACATTTCGTCAACGATCCGAAGCTCGATGGGCCGGAGTGCCTGACCCCCGCCTGACGGCGTAAGCTGTGAGTTGCAAGCGGCAAGTCAAAGCGGTTCGTGCTCGGCTTTGACTTGTCGCTATACACTTGCGGCTTAAAGCTCAGACCCTGAATTGATTGATCAGGCGGCGCTGCTGCTCCGCCAGCTTGGTCAGCTCGGCGCTGGCCTGGCTCGACTCGTCGGCACCGCCCGCCACTTCGCCGGCCACCTGGCCGATGTTGATCACGTTGCGGTTGATGTCCTCGGCCACGGCACTCTGTTCCTCGGCGGCACTGGCGATCTGGGTGTTCATGTCGTTGATCACCGACACCGCCTGGGTGATGCTTTCCAGCGCCTCGGCAGCGCGGCTGGCCTGCAGCACGCTGTCGTCGGTCTTGCCCTGGCTGTCTTCCATCACCTTGACCACTTCGCGGGTGCCCTGCTGCAGTTGCTGGATCATCTGCTGGATTTCTTCGGTGGCCTGCTGGGTCTTCTGCGCCAGGTTGCGCACCTCGTCGGCGACCACGGCGAAGCCACGGCCCTGCTCGCCGGCGCGGGCGGCCTCGATGGCGGCGTTGAGCGCCAGCAGGTTGGTCTGCTCGGCAATGGCGCGGATGGCCACGAGGATCGCATTGATGTTTTCGCTGTCGCGGGCCAGGTCCTGGACCACGGTGACTGCGCGGCCGATCTCGCTGGCCAGGGCGCTGATGGCGCTGGAAGTGTCGCGCACGATTTCCAGGCCCTGGTTGGCGGCGCGGTCGGCCGCGCTGGCGGCCTGGGCGGCTTGCGTGGCGTTGCGCGCGACATCCTGGGCGGTAGCGGTCATTTCATGCACGGCGGTGGCCACCTGGTCGATCTCGGCCATCTGCTTGTGCACGCCCTGGTTGGTTCGGATGGCGATGTCGGCGGTGTGCTCGGACGAATCGCTGACCTTCTGCACCGAACCCACTACCTGGCTGATCATGGCCTGCAACTTGGCCAGGAAGGTATTGAAGCCCTTGGCGATGGCACCCAGCTCGTCGGCGCGGTCGCTGTGCAGGCGACGGGTCAGGTCGCCTTCGCCCTGGGCGATGTCGTCGAGCATCGCCACCATCTGCTTGAGCGGGCGGGCGATGCCCAGGGCCAGCAACCAGATCACCAGCAGGCCAAGGGCGGCGATGCCGAGGCCAACGAGGGTCATGCCCGTGATATCGGTACGACGCTGTTCGGCCAGATCCTTCTGCAGCTGGTTGACCTCAGCCATCACGGCGCTCAGCGGCAGTTCCAGCAGCAGTGTCCAGCGGGCATCGGTGTTGGCGACCTTGAACGGCAGGTACAGCTCGATGCGATCCTTGCCGGCGTCCACTTCGTAGTGCAGGGTTTCGCCGCTCAGGCTGTTGAGGGTGCTGGCTTCGTCGCTGTCCAGCACATCGCTGGCCTTCTCGCCGAATTTCGCCGGATCACGGGTATAGGCCACCAGGCGGCCGTTGCTGGAAACCAGCGCCAGCTCGCCGGCGCCGTCGTACAGCTGGCGATCGGCGGCATTGAGCAGGTCCTGGATGAAGTTCACCGACAGGTCGGCACCGGCCATGCCCTGGAACTGGCCATCGACCATGATCGGTTCGACGAACGACGCCAGCATGACCATCTTGTCGCCCACTTTATAAGGCGCGGGGTCGATCACGCAGGCCTTCTTCGACTCCTTGGGGCACAGGTAGTACTCGCTGGCGCGCACGCCGGTGGCGAGGACTGTGCGGTCGTCGACATCGGCCAGCTTGTCCTGGCCAAGGCTGCCATCGCCATTGCGGAACCACCAGGGCAGGAAGCGGCCGTTGGCGCTGTCGATACCCACCAGGCTGCTGCCGACGTAGCGGGCATCGGCATGGTCGAGGGCGTTTGGCTCCCAGCCAAGGTAAGCGCCGAGCACGCTTGGATTGACCTCCACGGTGCGCTTGAGCTGGTTGATCAGGTGCTCGCGGTCGACCCTCATCAGCGCTTGGCCGTCGCTTCCCTGCATGCCGAGCATGGCGTTGCCAGTGGCCAGGCCGCGGGCGATCGACAACGGAGCTTCGAGGCCGCGCTGGATCTCGCTGACCTGGGTGCGCGCCAGGGCGGTGAGGCGCTGCTCGATGACGTTTTCGAACTGTTGCTGGGTGCGCTGTTGCACCAGGGCCTGGGTGCGTTGCCCGGAGTAGACGGCGTACAGCACCAGGGCCGCGACAATACTCAGCACGATGGCACCGGCCAGGGCGGCTACGGAAAACTGGATCGACTTGAACTTCATGGCAAAGCTCCGCGCGCAAGGAGGTCGTTACCGAGTGTTATCGGCGGGCTAATACCAAAGCATGAGGACCTTGTCAGAAATCTTACCTGCGGCTCTGGCAGGGGCGGGCGTCTGGGCCTAGGATACGCGGCACGTAAAAAGGGAGTGTTTTCATGCGTAAGTCATTCGTTGTCAGCATGCTGACGGTCGGCGTCCTGCTCGGCGGCTGCCAGGCGGTCAATACCACCAGTGGTGGTGCCGTGGGCGTCCAGCGCCAGCAATACATGTTCAGCATGCTTTCGACCGATGAGGTCAACAAGATGTACGCCCAGTCCTACCAGCAGACCCTCGGCGAGGCGTCGAGCAAGGGCGTGCTGGACAAGAGCAGCAATGATGCCAAGCGCGTGCAGGCCATCGCCAAGCGCCTGATCGCACAGGCGCCACAGTTCCGGCCGGATGCCGCGCAGTGGAACTGGGAAGTCAACGTGATCAAGAGTGACGAGCTCAACGCCAATTGCGGCCCGGGCGGCAAGATCATCGTCTACACCGGGCTGATCGATCAGCTGCAGCTGACCGACGCCGAGATCGCCGCAGTGGTGGGCCATGAAATCGCCCACGCCCTGCGCGAGCACAGCCGTGAAGCGATGTCCAAGGCCTACGGCGTGGAAATGGCACGCCAGGGTGCCGGCGCGATCTTCGGTCTGGGGCAGGACAGCATGGCCATGGCCGACACCGTGGTGAACTACGCCATGACCTTGCCCAACAGCCGGGCCAACGAGAACGAAGCCGACCTGATCGGTCTCGAACTGTCGGCCCGTGCCGGCTATGACCCGAACGCCGCGATCACCCTGTGGAACAAGATGAGCAAGGCGTCCGAAGGCGCGCCGCCAGAGTTCATGAGCACCCACCCGGCTTCGAGCAGCCGTATCGCCTCGTTGCAGGCGGCGATTCCGAAGGTGATGCCGCTGTATCAGGCGGCCAAGAAGTAATCCTTCGGGGATATGCAAGGCGTGGGAGCGGGCTTGCCCCGCGATGAAGGTGTAAAACCCAGCATCTTCAGAGCGAAAGCAAGCCCGCATCTACGGTCAGCCTATCCAGCCACTGGTCTTCATCGCCGAATACACCGCGACGATGGCCAGCACCACGAACGCGGTCGCCGCCAGGCGACGGATCAGCGTCAGCGGCAGTTTCTCCGCCGCGAAGTTGCCTGCCAGCACCACCGGCACGTTGGCGATCAGCATGCCCAGGGTGGTGCCGATGATCACCATGATCAGGTGCGGATACTGGGCGGCCAGCATCACCGTCGCCACTTGGGTCTTGTCGCCGATTTCGGCGAGGAAGAACGCGATCAGCGTGGTCACGAATGGCCCGAACCGTCGTGCGCTGCTGGTTTCTTCATCGTCCATCTTGTCCGGCACCAGGGTCCACAACGCGGTGGCGGTGAAGCTCGCGGCGAGGATCCAGTGCAATACCGACTCGGTGAAGAAGCTGCTGACCCAAGCGCCGACCGCGCCAGCGGCGGCATGGTTGGCCAGCGTCGCGGCGACAATCCCGGCAATGATCGGCCAGGGCTTGCGGAAACGGGCCGCGAGGATGAGCGCGAGCAATTGCGTCTTGTCGCCGATTTCGGCAAGCGCGACGATCGCGGTGGGGACGAGCAATGATTCCAGCATCAGGATTCCTACGGGGGCGGGTCGACACGGCTATGACACGTACGACCTCCCCGCCCCGGGTAAGGTGTGCGTGTCATAGGTCTTGTCAAACCCTGGACCTGTCTGCGCAGATCGTGGGTCGCACGCGCCATGGCCTGTGGGCCAAGTGTGTTGACGCGTACCGGGCGAGCTGGGTGCTCGCGGGAGACTACTCCCCTAGGACGGAGCGGATTCTGCCTAGGCGAATCGCTTTCGGCAAGCCCTGTTTTTATCCATGTGTTGCGCGGTAGATGCGAAAACCTTGTGCTTCGGCACGGATCTCACAGTTGCCCAGGGCACCTTCGATGAGCGGTTGGTAACGAAGGAAACTGTTGGCTACCAAACGGATTTCACCGCCTTTTCGCAGATGTTCCCTGGATTTTTTCAGCAGGTTTTCCGAGGCGTGATAGTCGGTATGTACACCGGTATGGAACGGCGGATTGCTCAGGATTACGTCCAGGTCGGTGGGGGCCGCATCGATCCCGTCACCGCTGATCACCTCGCCTTCCAGACCATTGGCGGCCAGAGTCAGGCGACTGGCCGCGACCGCAAAGGCGTCGACATCGAGCAAGGTGACCTGGCTCTGCGGATAGCGACGCTTGATCGTGGCCCCGAGCACCCCGGCACCACAGCCGAAGTCCAGGACATGACCGCTCGGCAGGCCGTCGAGGTGTTCCAGGAGCAGGGCCGTGCCTTTGTCCAGGCGCCCGTGGCTGAACACGCCGGGCAGGCTGATCACCTGCAGCGGGCCATCTTCGAGGGGCAGTTCAAAGCGTTCGGCCAGGCTTTCCAGAGGCTTGGCCTCGGGCGCGTTGTCCACGGTCACCTGCCATAGCTGGCAGTGGCGGGCGCTGTCGAGCTTGCGTGGCCGGCCGAAGGCCTGCAATTGCTTGGCCGCGCTCTCGACGCCACCGCGTTTCTCCCCCACCAGGTACAGCGTGCGACCGGTAAGGCGCGAGGCCAGGGCGTTGAGCAGGTAGGCCGCCAGCTCGCGTGACTTGGGCAGGAACAGCACGGCGGCGTCGAAGGCTACCTCGGGCACTTCGACACCGTAGTGGCTGCGCCCGGCGAAGCGGCTCTCGAGCACGGCCTGGTCGCCGGCATGCCAGGTCCAGCCGTGGGCCCCAGGCAACTGGCCGAGCAGGCCATCGGCCTGGGCGCCGGCGACCAGCAGCGGGCCTTGGAACAGCTCTGCCTGGCGGAGCAACACTTCACTGCGCGGGTCCATGGACGACGCCTCCTGAAAAAGTGGCGCAGTGTACCAGAGGCGGGTCAGCCGACCACGCGCCGCGGCTGCCCGGCGAAGTAGGCCTGGGCGTTCTCGGCCAGCTGGCCGACGATGCGCTGGCGCGACTCCACCGCGCCCCAGGCACTGTGCGGGGTGATGATCAGGCGGGGGATGTCCGCCGCCAGCAGCGGGTTGCCGTTGACCGGCGGTTCGACGCTCAGCACATCGGTAGCTGCGCCACCCAGGTGGCCGCCGCGCAGGGCGTCGGCCAGGGCCTGTTCGTCGATCAACCCGCCGCGGGCGGTGTTGACCACCAGCGCGCCGGGCTTGAGCAGAGCCAGCTCGCGGGCACCTATCATGTGCCGGGTCTGCTCGTTGAGCGGGCAGTGCAGGGTCAGGGCATCGACCTGTGGCAGCAATTCGTGCAGTGGCAGGCGATCGGCCCGGGGTGGCCGGCCGGGGATCTGCCCGCTCAGCACGCGCATGCCGAAGGCCTCGGCCAGTCGCGCCACCGCGCCGCCCAGTTCGCCATGGCCGAGCAGGCCGAGGGTCTTGCCCTCCAGCTCGACGATTGGGAAATCCAGCAGGCAGAACTGGCTGGCCTTGGCCCATTGCCCGGCCTTCACCGCCTGGTCGTAGTCGCACAGGCGCGTGGCCAGGGCCAGCAGCAGGGCCAGGGTGTGCTGGGCCACCGACGGCGTGCCGTAGCCCTGGCAGTTGCTCACGGTGACGCCCTGAGCACGGGCGGCGGCCAGGTCGACATTGTTGGTGCCGGTGGCGGCCACCAGGATCAGCTTGAGTTGCGGGTTGGCGGCCAGCGTGGCGGCATCGAGCATCACTTTGTTGCTGATGACGGCCACGGCACCTTGCAGGCGTTCGGCGACCTGGTCCGGGTGAGTCGTGGCATGCAGTTGCAACGTGTCGAACTGGGCATGCAAGGGTGAAAGGTCGAGGTCACCCAGGTCCAGTGACTGGTGATCGAGAAACACGGCGCGACGTGGGCTGGACATCAGGGGCTCCGGTGGCAGGGCAGGATGGGCTCGGCGCAGTGTCCGGCCCGGCGCCGCCGCTCGTCAACGGTCGCGCCTGCGCTCATACCCGCACGGCACAAATCATTCCTTCGGCTGATTTGACCGCTGCGTCACCGAACTACAGTTGTTGCCTGAACTGTCCTGCCCGCTTTGAAGAAAAGGGATACCCATGTTGCAGACGCGCATCATCCAGCCCGCCGAGGGCGCCTACCAGTACCCACTGCTGATCAAGCGCCTGCTGATGTCCGGCGGCCGTTACGAAAAGACCCGCGAGATCGTCTACCGCGACCAGATCCGCCTAACCTACCCGCAACTGAGCGAGCGCATCGCCCGCCTGGCCAACGTGCTGACCGAGGCAGGGGTGAAGGCCGGCGATACCGTGGCAGTGATGGACTGGGACAGCCACCGCTACCTGGAATGCATGTTCGCCATCCCGATGATCGGCGCCGTGGTGCACACCATCAACGTGCGCCTGTCGCCGGAGCAGATCCTCTACACCATGAACCACGCCGAAGACCGCTTCGTGCTGGTCAACAGTGATTTCATCGGCCTCTACCAGGCCATCGCCGGGCAACTGACCACGGTGCAAGGTACCGTGTTGCTGACCGATGGGCCGGACAAGTCTGCCGACCTGCCGGGCCTGCAAGGCGAGTACGAGCAGCTTCTGGCCGCGGCGAGCCCGCATTATGACTTCCCCGATTTCGATGAAAACTCGGTGGCCACCACCTTCTACACCACCGGCACCACGGGCAACCCCAAGGGCGTCTACTTCACCCATCGCCAGCTGGTGCTGCATACCTTGGCCGAAACCTCGGTCCTCGGCAGTCTGGACAGCGTGAGGCTGCTGAGCAGCAACGATGTCTACATGCCGATCACGCCGATGTTCCATGTGCACGCCTGGGGCATCCCCTACGCGGCGACCATGATGGGGATCAAGCAGGTCTATCCGGGGCGCTATGAGCCGGACATGCTGATCAGGCTGTGGCGTGAAGAGAAGGTGACTTTCTCCCACTGCGTGCCGACCATCCTGCAGATGCTGCTCAACTGCCCGTCGGCAGCTGGCCAGGATTTCGGTGGCTGGAAGATCATCATCGGCGGCAGCGCGCTCAACCGCGCCCTGTACCAGGCCGCACTGGCCCGTGGTATCCAGCTCACCGCCGCCTACGGCATGTCTGAAACCTGCCCGCTGATCAGCGCCGCGCACCTGAACGACGAGTTGCAGGCCGGAAGCGAGGATGAACGTACCAGCTACCGGATCAAGGCCGGCGTGCCGGTGCCCTTGGTCGAAGCCGCCATCGTCGATGGCAATGGCAACTTCCTGCCCGCCGATGGCGAAACCCAAGGCGAGCTGGTGCTGCGTGCGCCCTGGCTGACCATGGGCTACTTCCGCGAGCCGGAGAAGGGCGAGGAACTCTGGCAGGGTGGCTGGCTGCACACTGGCGATGTTGCCACGCTCGATGGCATGGGCTTCATCGATATTCGCGACCGCATCAAGGATGTGATCAAGACCGGTGGCGAATGGATCTCGTCGCTCGACCTGGAAGACCTGGTCAGCCGCCACCCGGCGGTGCGCGAGGTCGCGGTGGTCGGGGTGCCCGATCCGCAGTGGGGCGAGCGCCCGTTCGCGTTGCTGGTGGTGCGCGAGGGGCAGAGTATCGATGCACGTGCGCTCAAGGACCACCTCAAGCCTTTCGTCGAGCAGGGCCACATCAACAAGTGGGCGATTCCCAGCCAGATCGCCCTTGTTACTGAAATTCCCAAGACCAGCGTCGGCAAGCTCGACAAGAAGCGCATCCGCGTGGACATCAGCCAGTGGCAGGCCAGTAACAGCGCATTCCTTTCCACCCTGTAACCCAGGCGGGGGTCGCGCTTTGTCGGCGCGACCCCGCAGGCTAGACAGTATGCCGCCTTGTCAAACAGCAGAATTGAGCCATGCTTGAGCACTGCCAGCGCGCAGGCCGGCCGATCGGGGTGGGCCGCAAGCAGGACGCGCAAATCACACTTTAGAGGGATCAAGCACCTGTGACCGCTGGCTATAGTCGGGTCAGGGGATTTTCAGGAATGGGGGAGGGCGCCGCACGGCAACGCGCGGCGTCACGGGCAGGAGCCTGCTTCACCAGGCGCTCGAGCCGTTTCTGAAAGGACTCACTGCCATAACAAAAAAGTACATGGAGTAGCGTCGATGACATCTGCAAACCCGTTCTGGCGCCGGGCGAAACTGCCCCTGGCCGTCAGCCTCGCTTCCACGCTCGCAAGTCCTGCTTTCGCGGTCAGCTTCAACATCGGTGAAATCGAAGGCCAGTTCGACTCGTCGCTCTCCGTTGGCGCCAGCTGGTCGACGGCCAACCCGAACAAGAACCTCATCGGGGTCAACAACGGCGGCAAAGGCTTGTCGCAAACCTCCGACGACGGCCACCTGAACTTCAAGAAAGGCGAGACGTTCTCGAAGATCTTCAAGGGCATCCACGACCTCGAGCTCAAGTACGGCGATACGGGCGTGTTCGTCCGCGGCAAGTATTGGTACGACTTCGAGCTCAAGGACGAAGGCCGCGAGTTCAAGGACATCAGCGACTCCAACCGCAAGGAGGGCGCCAAGTCCTCCGGTGCCGAACTGCTCGACGCCTTCGTCTATCACAACTACTCCATCGCCGACCTGCCGGGCTCGGTGCGCCTGGGCAAGCAGGTGGTGAGCTGGGGGGAGAGCACCTTCATCGGTGGCGGCATCAACTCGATCAACCCGATCGATGTGTCCGCATTCCGCCGTCCGGGTTCCGAGATCAAGGAAGGCTTGATCCCGGTCAACATGTTCTACATCTCCCAGAGCCTCACCGACAACCTGTCGGCCGAAGCGTTCTACCAGATCGAATGGGACCAGACGGTCGTCGACAACTGCGGCACGTTCTTCTCGCAGCCCGACATCATTGCCGACGGCTGCACCGACAACCTGCGCGTGTTGAACAGCAGCCGTACTCTCAATGCCTTGCCGGCGGTAGCTCGGGGCGTACTCGCGGCCAATAATGTCAACTACAACGAGGAAGGCGTGCTGGTACGCCGCGGTGCTGACCGGGATGCCCGTGACAGTGGTCAGTGGGGCCTGGCGTTCCGCTACATGTACGAGCCGCTGGACACCGAGTTCGGCGCCTACTTCATGAACTACCACAGCCGGGCACCGATCTTCAGCGCCACCGGCGCCTCGCCTGCTGCCTTCGCCCGCGCCCGTGCGCTGGCGACCGGCCCATTGGCGGGGCTTGCGCCCCTGGTCGTGGCCGGCAACTCGCAGTACTTCGTCGAATACCCCGAGGACATTCGTCTCTACGGCCTCAGCTTCTCCACCACCCTGCCCACCGGTACCGCCTGGAGCGGCGAGATCAGCTACCGTCCTAACGCGCCTGTGCAATTGAACAGTACGGACATCCTGTTTGCCGGTGTCAAACCGCTGGGCGGTCCGTTGTTCGGCAATGCTTCGGTACTCAACGGCCAGCCGGGGGAAGACCTTCACGGTTACAAACGCAAGGAGATCACCCAGTTCCAGACCACTTTCACTCACTTCTTCGATCAGGTCATGGGTGCCAGCCGCATGACACTTGTCGGTGAAGTCGGCGTCACCCATGTGGGTGGTCTGGAGAGCCGTGACAAGGCCCGCTATGGCCGCGACCCGGTCTATGGTCCAGGTGATCTGCCAGGCAATGCCTGCCGCCTGCTCAATACCAGCACCATCGGTGGTTCAGGCCTGGGCAGCTCTACCGCCAACCTGACCCGCAATTGCGAGGGAGATGGTTTCACCACCAGCACCTCCTGGGGTTACCGCGCACGCGCCATCTGGGACTACAACGACGTCTTCGCTGGGGTCAACCTCAAGCCCAGCGTGGCCTGGTCCCATGACGTCTCGGGTTACTCGCCTGGCCCTGGCGGCAACTTCGAGGAAGGGCGCAAGGCCGTCAGCCTGGGCCTGGACGCCGAGTACCAGAACACCTACACGGCGAGCCTGTCGTACACCAACTTCTTCGATGGCAAGTACACCACCGTGGATGACCGCGACTTCGTCGCGCTCAGCTTCGGCGTGAACTTCTAAGAACATTGATCCAGGACGACAAAGAATGAAAATGACCACACGTCTGCTGCAAGCCGGTGTACTGGGCATGTCCCTGCTGGCAACCAGCGTCATGGCTGCGGTTTCCGCTGACGAGGCCGCCAAGCTGGGCGCGTCGCTCACCCCGATGGGCGCCGAGAAGGCCGGTAACGCCGATGGTTCCATCGGCCCGTGGGAGCCGCTGTCCAAGAGCGCCGGCAGTGCCGACGCCAAGGGCTTCCTCTCCGACCCTTATGCCAGCGAAAAACCGCTGTTCACCATCACCGCGCAGAACGTCGAGCAGTACAAGGACAAGCTTTCGCCTGGCCAGGTGGCGATGTTCAAGCGTTACCCGGATACCTACAAGATTCCGGTGTACAAGACCCACCGCGGCTCCACGGTGCCGGACGATGTCTTCGCCGCCATCAAGGAAAACGCCACCAAGACCACCCTGGTCGGAGGTGGCAACGGCCTGGAGAACTTCAAGACAGCCGTACCGTTCCCGATTCCCAAGGATGGCGTGGAGGTGATCTGGAACCACATCACCCGCTACCGTGGCGGCAGCGTGACCCGTCTGGTCACCCAGGCCACCCCGCAGCAGAACGGCTCCTACAGCCTGGTGTACTTCCAGGACCAGTTCGTCTTCCGTGACAAGATGAAGGACTACGATCCGGCCAACCCCGGCAACATCCTGTTCTACTTCAAGCAGGAAGTGACCGCTCCGGCCCGTCTGGCCGGGACCGTGCTGCTGGTCCACGAAACCCTCGACCAGGTCAAGGAACCGCGCAAGGCCTGGATCTACAACGCCGGCCAGCGCCGTGTGCGCCAGGCGCCGCAAGTGTCGTACGACGGCCCGGGTACCGCCGCCGACGGCCTGCGCACCTCCGACAACCTGGACATGTACAACGGCGCGCCAGACCGTTACGACTGGAAGCTCGAAGGCAAGAAGGAGATGTACATCGCCTCCAACGCCTACAAGCTGGACGATCCGAAACTCAAGTACAGCGACATCATCAAGGCCGGGCATA
Organism: Pseudomonas soli; assembly: GCF_900110655.1. Classification (GTDB taxonomy): domain Bacteria; phylum Pseudomonadota; class Gammaproteobacteria; order Pseudomonadales; family Pseudomonadaceae; genus Aquipseudomonas; species Aquipseudomonas soli. The sequence continues at coordinate 842,812 of NZ_FOEQ01000001.1, read as the reverse complement.
TCAACCAGGACCTGTCGCGTTACGAGCTGCGTCGCGTCTGGCACGTGGTCGCCACGCTCAAGCCGGGCCAGCGTCATATCTATGCCAAGCGTGACTTCTATATCGACGAGGACACCTGGCAGGCCGCGGTGATCGACCAGTATGACGGTCGCAACCAGTTGTGGCGTGTTTCCGAGGCTCACGCCCAGCCGTACTACAACGTGCAGGTGCCGTGGTACACCCTGGAAGCCATCTACGACCTGCAGTCGGGTCGCTACCTGGCGCTGGGCATGAAGAACGAAGAGAAAAGTGCCTACAACTTCGGCTTCAGCGCCAGCAAGGCTGAGTTCCAGCCGGCAGCACTGCGTCAGTCAGGTGTCCGTTGAACCGTTAAACGCAAACTCCGTTTGATCTCCCAGAACGCCCCGGCTTGCCGGGGCGTTTCTGTTCCAGAGGTGTCCGCCGATCAGCATTGTTTCTTTTTGTTGTAGTCTTTTTCGCTCGATGCGTTTCCATCATCTTCAAATGCGCCGCGTTTGCCGCTAGTCTCGCAACCATCCGTACTGCCGCATTACTCCAATCAGAACGAGCCGGCCATGACAGATTTGTCCCGTACGCATGGAGTCGCCAGCCAGGCCCTGGGCCTGCTGGACGGGCGTTTCTTCCGTCCACCCCTGCCGGAGGCTCACGTCCTCCGAGCGCGCTTGTGCCAGCGCTTGCAAGGCGGGCTGGGCGGGCGTCTGCTGTTGGTGAACGCACCGGCCGGGTTCGGCAAGAGCTCGCTCGCCATCGAATTCTGCCAGGAGTTGCCCGGCCATTGGCGCAGCCTCTGGCTAGGGTTGAGCCAGCGCGATGCCGACCCGGGCCGTTTTCTCGAGCGCCTGCTCGAAGGGCTGCAGCAGTTCTGCCCGGCGCTCGGCGGGCAGGCCATGGGCCTTTTGAAAATGCGCCAGCGTCATCAGCCCTTCGCCTTCGAGGAATGGCTCGATGGCCTGCTTGATGAGCTCGCGCTCTATCTGCAGCCGGACACCCCCCTGCTGCTGGTCCTGGATGACTACCATCTGGCCCAGGGCCCGGTGCTCGATCGATGCCTGCAGTTCTTCCTCAATCACCTGCCTGCCGGGCTGGTCCTGCTGGTCACCAGCCGTCAGCGGCCCGACTGGCATTTGGCACGCCTGCGCCTGTCGCGCCAGCTGGTCGAGCTCAACGAGCAGGACTTGCGCCTGACTGCCGATGAAGCGTTGGCGGTGATTGGTCGTCAGCCTACCGGTCTGCGCGGCCAGGCCTTGGATAATCTGATCCAGCGCAGCGACGGCTGGGTGGCCGGGCTGCGTTTCTGGCAGCTGGCGGCCAGCGAATCCGGCGATGACAAAGCCTTGCCCCAGGCACTGCATGGCGGCGAGGGACTGATTCGTGACTACCTGCTCGAGGAGGTGATCGAAATCCTGCCGGCGCCCGTGCAGGCGTTTCTCTACGACACCGCCTGCCAGGAACGTTTCTGCGCCGAACTGTGCGATGCCCTGCGCGAGCGGCACGACAGTGCCGAGATCCTGCGCTACCTGCAGGCCCACCAGGTGTTCCTGGTGCCGCTGGATGAGCATGGGCTGTGGTTCCGCTATCACCATCTGTTTTCCGACCTGTTGCGCAGCCGGCAGGCCAGTGGCCCCCAGGCGGGGTTGCACTTGCGTGCCTGCCGCTGGTTCGAGGGGCAGGGCCTGTTGGATGAGGCGGTGGAGCAGGCCCTGCGGGCCGGCCATCTGGATGTTGCGGCGGACCTGGTACAAAGCCTGTCGGAGGAGCAACTGCTCGCCGAGCAGAATGTCGGCATGCTGCTGCGCTGGAAAATGGATCTGCCCGACAGCCTGCTGATCAGCACGCCCAGGTTGATTGTCCTGTACAGCTGGGCCTTGGGGCTTGCCTGCCAGCTGGACGCCGCCGAGGAGCTGGCGGCCTACCTGAGCCGGTTCCTGCCCGCGCCTTCGGCCACGGCGCAAAAATCGATGCTCGCCCAGTGGCTGGCCTTGAGTGGGGTCATCGCCCGCGGCCGTGGTGATCGCGAGCGAACCCTCGCCTATTGTGGCGAGGCGCTGCAGAGCTTGCCGAGCAAACGTTATGGGCAGCGCCTGGTGTGTCTGTCGACCTTGTCGAACCTGGCCATCGCCGATGGCGATTTCTGGCGGGCGCGGGGCTGGAACCGAGAGGCGCTCGAGCTGGCGCAACGGGTCGGCAATCCGCTGTTCGAGGCATTGGCCCATTACGACCGGGCGCGGGTGCTGCACGCTCGAGGCGAGATACTGCGGGCACTGGATGAAGTGCGCCAGGGGCTGCAAAGGTTGCAAGGCCTGTCGGGCCAACGCCTGTATGCGGTGCGCGCCCGCCTCACTTTGTACGAAGGCTACCTGTTGGCCACCCGCCTGCACTGTGCCCCGGGCCGTGCGCGTTTGCGCGCCGGGCTCAGCGAGGCGCGGAGCTGTCGCGATATCAGTGTCCTGATCGGGCATTGCGTGATCGCGTCGCTCGATGGGCGCGAAGGGCGGTTCGCCGAGGCATTCTCCGAGCTGGCCGAGGCCGAGCGGCTGATGCATATCTGGGATGTGCCGCCGATCTTCTACCTGGCCATGATTACCCTGGTGAAGTGCGAGCTCTGGTTGGCCCAGGGACGTACGGACCTGGCGGAGTCGTGGCTGTTGCGCCTGGGGCAGACCTACGGTGGCGAGCAGCCTGCCGCCGCGCCGGAGTTCCACCCCTTGTTGCCGCTGCATATCGAGTTGCAGCAAGCGTTGCTGGAGCGGGTGCTGGCCCGTGTCGACGATGCCGAAGCGAGGCTGCACAGGCTGATCGAGCGCGGGCAGGCCAGCGCTGGCATGACGCTGATGGTCAGCGCGCAGTGCCAGTTGATCGCGTTGCTCTTGGCCCAGGGGCGTGAGCCCGAGGCGGCCAAGCTGCTTGCGCAGGCACTGGAGGCCGCGCAGGGCGGTGCCTTGCAGGCATTCCAGCGCTTGATCGAGGAGCAGCCGCAATGGCTGCGCGAGCAGTTGGCCGGCCGTGCCGCCTGCCCCGTGCAGCGCGATCTGCTGACGCACCTGCCGCAAGCCCTCGTCGCCAGCACCTGCACCACCGAGGCCCTGAGCAGCCGTGAGTTCGCCGTGCTGGAGCTTATCGCCCAAGGTTGTTCGAACCAGCAGATCAGTGAGCGGCTGTTCATTTCCCTGCATACGGTCAAGACCCACGCCAGTCATATCAACAGCAAGCTGGGTGTGGAACGGCGTACCCAGGCGGTGGCCAGGGCCAAGTCCCTCGGGTTGCTCGTCTAGTGTCCTGTCTCGGAAATAAGCTGTTCACTTTTGGCGGCGTCTTGGGCGCCCGGCCCGCGTTGCCACTCCTCGCCAGAGCACTGCTATGACTCGTCGCGGCGCCTTGGCCGAACACCCAAGCCACTCGCCAAAAGAGAACGTATTTTTGAGACAGGACACTAGTGATCTGCGGCATGGGCGGCCGTTAACATAGCGGCACAAGGCTATCGCCGTTCCGGGCTCATCTTTCCCGATCCGCTGCCGATACACTTTTCGGCGATACGCATCGCCGTGCGCCACTTCCCCACTTCTTCCAATACAGGTCGTGTTGATGCTGCAGTATGGGCAAAAAAGCTTTCTGATCGTCGACGACTTTACCGACTTCCGCACCTCGACCCGCTCGATGCTTCGCGAGCTGGGCGTACGTGACGTGGACACCGCCGACAGTGGCGAACAGGCGCTGCGCATGTGCGGGCAGAAACGCTACGACTTCATCCTCCAGGATTTCCACCTGGGCGATGGCAAGAAGAATGGCCAGCAGGTGCTCGAGGACCTGATTCTCGACAAGCTCATCAGCCATGAGTGCGTGTTCATCATGGTCACGGCCGAGAGCAGCCAGGCCATCGTGCTCAGCGCCATCGAGCACGAACCCGACGCCTACCTGACCAAGCCCTTCAACCGTGTGGGCCTGGCCCAGCGTCTGGAGAAACTGACCCAGCGCAAGACCTTGCTAAAGCCCATTCTCCAGGCCCTGGATCGCAGCCGCCCGGCCGAGGTACTCGCCGCCTGCGCCGAGCTGTGCAAGAAAGACCCGCGGTTCGCCCCGTTGTGCCTGCGCTATCGCGCCGACGCCCTGCGCGACCTCAATCGCTTTGATGAGCTGGAGAAGTTCCTCAAGAATATCCTGGCCAGCCGCCCGCAACCCTGGGCCTACGCGGCGCTCGGCAGCCTGTTGCACAAGCGTGGCCAGAACGCCCAGGCCCAGGGCGTCTACGAGCAAGCCCTCAAGGCCTTCCCGATCATGCCCAACCTGTACGATGGCATGGCTGATGTGCTGGTGGCCCAGGGCGAAACCAAGCGCGCCCAGCACATGCTCGAGGAGGCCGTGCGCCTGTCGCCACTCGCCGTGCGCCGCCAGGCCGCGCTGGGCAAGCTGGCGCTGGATAACGCCGACTTCGAAAGCGCGTCCAAGGCCTATCGCCATGCGGTCAACCAGGGACAGAGCTCGCGCTACAAAGACGCCGAAAGCAATCTCGGCCTGGTCCAGGCGCTGATGAGCAAGAACACCGGCAACGGTCTCGATGCGCGCACCCGGGTGGAAATCAACACCGTGCTCAGCGAGGTGGCCAAGGAGAACGTCGAGGACCAGGGCCTGCAGGTGCGCGCCCGCCTGATGAAGGCTGCCAGCCTGCAGCAGGCCGGAGACCCGGATACCGCCGCCAAGCTCACCGAGCAGGCCATGCTGCGCCTGGAAAAAATGGATCAGTTTTTCTCCGTCGAGGCGGCGCTGACGGTGGCCAAGCAATTGCAGCAACTTGGTCAGGACGCGGCGGGCACCTCTATCCTCAAGGGCTGCGTGGAAACCTACGGGGACGACCCCAAGGTCATGCAGAGCGTCGCCAAACTCACCGACGACCCGCTGGTGCTGGGAGCGGTGACCGAAGCCGTGGACCTCAACCGTCAGGGCGTGCGCAGCTACCAGGGTGGCCAGCTCAACGAGGCGCTGGGCATGTTCCGCAAGGCGCTTTCGCTGCAGCCGAAGAACATCAGTATCGCCCTGAACACCGCCCAGGCCCTGCTGCGCATCGGCGGCGAGACGCCACCGCCGGCGTTGATGCAGGAGTGCCGCGACTGTCTTACCAGCGTGGCCGGCATTCCCGCCAGCGACAGCCGCTACGACCGTTATCGCAAACTGCACATCCGGGTCTTTGGCGCATGAACCAGGACAACCAGGGGCTGGATTTTTCCACGGTGATCGCCTCCACCGTGCACGACCTGAAGAACTCCCTTTCGGCACTGACCCACGCACACAGCCAATGGCTGGCGCGCCTGCCCGAGGAGCTGCGCGGCGGTACCGAGCAGGGCGTGGTGGAGCACGAGCTCAGCCACCTGAACGGCATGCTGGTGCAGTTGCTGGGGCTCTACAAGCTGGGCGTCAACCAGTTGCCCATCTGCCCGGACTACCACGAGCTGGACGACTTCATCGAGGCCCAACTGGCGGCCCAGGAAGATGTGATCAAGCATCGCGACATCCTCGCAACCTGGCGCATCGAGACCGAAAGCCCGTTGGGTTTCTTCGACCGTGAACTGGTCGCCTCGGTGGTGGCCAACGTCCTCACCAACGCCATCCGCTATGCCGGCCACGCCTTGTTGATCAGCATCGAGGAAGAGGGCGAGCAGCTGGTGATCAGCGTCAACGACGACGGCGCCGGTTATCCACAGCGTATGCTCGAACGCCAGCATGACTACGTGCAGGGCATCGATTCGCAGAGTGGCAGTACTGGATTGGGGCTGTATTTCGCGGCGCGGATTGCCGCGTTGCACGAGCGCAATGGCGTGCGCGGGCGGATCGAGATCGCCAATGGCGGGACGCTGGGGGGCGGGTTGTTCCGGTTGTATCTGCCTTGATTTGGTGAGAGGCAAGCTGGACCATGGTCATATTTGCTCTCTCTATCGACTGTACCGAGTTCCAGAACGATGAACCCATTGCCCGTTAGCCTCATCCGCGAAACCTTCCCCGTCGGCCCCTTGCAGTGCAACTGCACCTTGATCGGTGACCCGGTCAGCAAGCACGCCATCGTCGTCGACCCGGGCGGGGACGAGCAGAAGATCCTCGCCCGCCTGCAGCATCATAGCCTGACCCTGGTGAGCATCATCCACACTCACGCGCACTTCGACCATTTCCTCGCCTCGGGCAGGCTCAAGGAGCTGACCGGCGCCACGCTGCACCTGCACAAGGCCGACCAGCCGCTGTGGGAAAACCTGGAAATGCAGTGCCAGATGTTCGGCGTGCCCTATACGCCGGTACCGTCGCCGGACCAATGGCTGAGCGACGATGAGGCGCTGGCCTGCGGCTGCGGCGTGGCGTTGCACACCCCCGGGCACACGCCGGGCTCGATGAGTTTCTGGTTCGCTGAGCACAAGTTGCTGATCGCCGGCGATACCTTGTTCCGCCGTGGTGTCGGACGCACCGATTTGTGGGGAGGCGATCAGCGGGCTATCGTTCGTTCCATCAAGGAACGGCTGTACCGCCTGGATGAGGACGCCATCGTGGTGACCGGCCATGGCCCGGACACCCGCCTCGGCGACGAGATGCGCGAGAACCCCTTCGTGCGCGCCTGAGGTTTCATGGAATTTTTCCGCTGCGCTGCAATCCAAGGCTGGCATAGATCCGTAGTCGATCCGCTGCACTTTCGAATTTCAGTAGGAGCTTGTCCATGTTCACCATGCGTCGTCTGATTATCGTCGCTACCGCCGCCGCGCTGATGTCTGGTTGTGCCAGCCCCAACCCGTACGACAGCCAGGGCCAGGCGCAGGGCTCCACAGGGATGAGCAAGACCGCCAAATATGGTGGCCTGGGCGCGCTGGCCGGCGCCATCGCCGGTGCCGCCATCGACCACAACAACCGTGGCAAGGGGGCGTTGATCGGTGCCGCCGCGGTCGGTGCCGCCGCTGCCGGTTACGGTTACTACGCCGACAAGCAGGAAGCCGAGCTGCGGGCGCAGATGGCCAATACCGGCGTCGAAGTGCAGCGCCAGGGTGACCAGATCAAACTGATCATGCCGGGCAACATCACCTTCGCCACCGATTCGGCGAACATTGCCCCAAGCTTCTACTCGCCGCTGAACAACCTGGCCAACTCGTTCAAGCAGTTCAACCAGAACACCATCGAAGTGGTGGGCTTCACCGACAGCACCGGCAGCCGCCAGCACAACATGGACCTGTCGCAGCGCCGCGCCCAGGCAGTCAGCACCTACCTGACCTCCCAGGGCGTGGATTCGTCGCGGGTCAGCGTGCGTGGCATGGGCCCGGACCAGCCGATCGCCAGCAACGCCGATGCCAACGGCCGTGCGCAGAACCGTCGGGTCGAGGTCAACCTGAAGCCGATCCCGGGCCAGCAGTATGACCAGCAAGGGACCGTGCAGCAGTATCCATAAGCGCCGGATTGGCGATGCCGGGGCTGCGCGCCAGCCCCGGCAATTGCGCTAGATCGCCGGGCACTGGTTGGTCACGCAGTGAATCCCGCCCCCTCCCGCCGCAATGGCGTCGATGTCCAACTGCACCACCTTGCGCCCCGGGTACAGCTTCACCAGCAACGCCCGCGCCTGCTCATCGGCACTGCGGTCGCCGAACTGCGGGGCGATCACCGCTCCGTTGATCACGAAATAATTGATGTACCCCGCCGCGAAATCCGGATTGTCCTCGTTGAACTTGCTGCGCCTTGGTTTCAAGGGCGGCGACATCGTATGCACTTGTAGCTTGCGCCCGTCGGCATCGGTGGCGTTGCGCAGGATCTCGAGGTGCTTGAGTGTCACCTCGTGGTCGTAGGAGTCCGGATCGTTGTCCAGGTTCGCCACCACCACGCCGGGCGCGGCAAAGCGAGCATAGAAGTCCACGTGGGCATCAGTGATGTCCTTGCCCTTGATGCCCGGCAGCCAGATGATCTTGCGCAGCCCCAGCCGCTCCTTCAGTTCCGCCTCGATCTGGGCCTTGCTCCAGCTGGGGTTGCGGTTGCTGTTGATCCAGCTGCTCTCGGTCATGATCCCGGTGCCATGGCCGTCCACTTCGATACCGCCGCCTTCGCCCACCAGCTCGCTGCGCTGGTACTGGGCACCAGCCAACTTTGCAACGCGGGCTGCGAGCTTGGCGTCATGGCGGTGTTGCTGCTTGCCGCCCCAGCCATTGAAGTTGAAGTCCACGGCGCCCAGCGCGCCATCGTCATCGACCACGAAGTTGGCGCCGATGTCGCGCATCCAGATGTCGTCCAGCTCGGTCTCGACGTAGGTGATGTTGTGGCTGCCGCATTCCTCCTCGGCAATGTCGCGTTCGCTGGCGCGGCAGAACACTGTCACCGGCTGGTAGGCAGCGATGGCGCGGGCGATGCGCCCGAGGGCAGCCTGGACGTCTTCGGTGAAGTCTTCCCAGATGGCGTCCTGGGCGCCGAAGGCGATGTAGGCGCGCTGGTGCGGCTCACCCTCGTCGGGCATGAACCAGCGGCCTGCTTCGCTGGCGCGGGCGCTGCCGCTGGCGAAGGGTAGGCCGAAGCCGGCGGCGGCACCGAGGCCGGCGACGACGCTCATGTGTTGGAGGAAAGTGCGGCGAGTGGGCATGGGGTCAGTCCTGTGCGGTCTTGAAACGGGTCCAGACACGCATGCGCGCGCGCATGTCGGCCTGGGGGATGTCCTTGCCCGGGATCAAGCGGGTGAAGGTGGCATCGCTGAGGTAGATGTCCGGGTTGTCACGCAGGCGCGCGTCCACCTGCGACCGGGCCTTGGCACTGGCAGTGGGGTAGCCGGTGAAGTTGCTGATCGCGGCCATGTTCTCCGGGCGCATGACGAAGTTGATGAAACGATAGGCGTACTCCGGGTGCTTGGCATCGGCGGGGATAGCCATGGTGTCCATCCACACCGTGGTGCCTTCGCGAGGCACGCGGTACTGGAAGTCGATGGCCTTGCCCGCGGCCTCGGCGGTGCGCTGGGCCTGGATCACGTCGCCGCTGTAGCCCAGCGACAGGCAGGTGTTGCCATTGACCAGCTCGGTGACCGGTTGTGACTGAAGCTTGCGCACGTACGGGCGGATGCCCTTGAGCAGCTCGCTGGCGGCGGCCAGGTCTTCACGCTTGGCGCTGCGCGGTTCGCGGCCCAGGTAGTGAAGCACCACGGCCAGCACTTCGTCGGGCGAGTCGATCATCGAGATGCCGCAGTCGGCGAACTTGGCCGCCAGCTCCGGCTTGAACAGCAGGTCGAGGCTGTCGAGCGGGGCGCCGGGCATGCGCTCGCGGATCTTCTTCGCGTCCATGGTCAGGCCGATGGTGCCCCAGGTGTAGGGCACGGTGGCCTGGCTGGCCTTGGGGTAGCGGTCGTGCAACTGGCGCAGGCCAGGCTCTATATCATCGAGCGCGCTCAGCTGCTTGCGATCCAGGGGCCGCAGGCTGCCGGCGCGCATCAGCCGTTCGGCCACGGTGTCGCCAGGGAAGACCAGGTCGTAGCCGCTGCGCCCGGACATCAGTTTGGCCTCGAGCACCTCGCTTCCGTCCATGACGTCGTAGATCACCGGGATGCGGGTTTCGGCGGTAAAGCGCTTGAGGGTGTCTTCGGCAAAATAGTCGGCCCAGTTGTACAGGCGCAGGGCGTCCTGTTCGGCCTGGGCAATACCGGCACAGGCCAGCAGGGCGGCGATGGCGAGCAGTTTCGATGGACGGCTTGGCATGGTTCAGGCCCTCGCAGTCGGTGGGGTACGGCCGTCAAGGGTCAGCAGCGGCGCATACATGTCGGGGCGGCGGTCGCGGTAGATGCCCCAGCTCAGGCGGTCTTCGCGCATGCGCGCCAGGTCCAGGTCGTGCAGCCAGACGCCGCTGTTGTCGCGGTCGGCCTCTTGCAGCATCGCGCCCTTGTGGTCGCAGATGAACGACGAGCCGTAGAAGCGCATGCTCAGGCTGTCGTCGCTGCGCGCCACTTCATGGCCGACGCGGTTGGCGGCCACCACTGGCAGCAGGTTGGCGGCGGCATGGCCACGCATGGCCATCTGCCAATGGTCGCGTGAATCCAGTTCGGCGGCGCCAGGCTCCGAGCCGATGGCAGTGGGGAACAGCAGCACTTCGGCGCCCATCAGCGCCAGGCAGCGGGCCGTCTCGGGGAACCACTGGTCCCAGCAGATGCCGATGCCCAGGCGACCGAAGGCTGTGTCCCAGACCTTGAAGCCGGTGTCGCCGGGGCTGAAGTATTCCTTTTCCTGGTAGCCGATGGCGTTGGGGATGTGGGTCTTGCGATACACACCCAACAGGCGCCCGTCGGCATCGGCCACGGTCAGCGAGTTGAAGAAGGCGTTGCCGGCCCGTTCGTACCAGCTGAGCGGGAGCACCACGCCCAGTTCCTTGGCCAGCGCGGCGAAGCGCTTGAGCAGCGGGCTGTCGTGGTAGTCCTGGGCCAGGGCCTGGTGGCTGTGGCACTGCTCGATGCAGAAGTACGGGGTGGCGAACAGCTCCTGCAACAGGATCACCTGGGCACCCTTGGCAGCGGCCTGGCGCACCAGTTGTTCGGCGTGGTCGAGGTTGGCGGGCAGGTCCCAGCTGCAGGCCATCTGCGTGGTGGCGATGCGCAGCGTGCTCATGGGCGCGCTCCTTGCCAGGCCGGCTGCTGCTGGGTGATGCAATGGATGCCGCCACCGCCGTGGGCGATATGGTCGATGCGCACCGGTACCACTTCGCGACCGGGGAAGGCCAGGGCCAGTTGCTGCGCCGCGGCCTGGTCGGCGTCGATGCCATAGGCCGGCATGATCACCGCGCCGTTGGCCAGGTAGAAGTTGGTGTACGAGGCGCAGAACACCTCGGCTTCGGTGTCCACGGCCGCGGTGGCCTCGAACAGCTCGAGCAGTTCGAACGAACGGCCCTGGGCGTCCGTGGCCAGTTCCAGCGCGCGGCGGTTTTCGCGGGCCACTTCGGCATACACCGAGCCATGGTCGTGGGTGGCGTCCACCAGTAGCACGCCGGGGCGGGCGAAGGCGCACACGCCATCGACGTGACCGTCGGTCATGTCGCCGGTGACGTACTGCGGGTCGCCCGGCAGCCAGATGGTCTTGCGGATGCCCAGCAGGCGGGCGAAGCAATCCTCGAAGTCAGCCTTGCTCAGGCCCGGGTTGCGGTTGGGGTTGAGCAGCACCGATTCGGTGGTGATCAGGGTGCCTTCACCGTCCACATGGATGGCGCCGCCTTCGTTGCACAGCGGAGTGCTCAGGCCTTCCAGGCCAAGGTGGTCGAGGATGCGCCGGGCCAGGCTGCGGTCCTTGCCGTGATCGGACTTGCCGCCCCAGGCGTTGAAACGCCAGCTCAGGCCCGCCACGCCGTGTTGCGGGTGGGTCAGGAAGGTCGGGCCGCTGTCGCGGCACCAGCTGTCGTCCACGGCCAGCTCGACCAGCTCGATACCGGCGCCGCACAGTTCGCGGGCGATGGCCATGGCCGACGGATCGACCACCATCTTCACCGGCTCGAAGCGGGCGATGGCGGAGGCCACTCGGGCGTAGTCGCGCTGCACGTCGGCCAGGGTCACGCCCCAGCCCGACTCCCACAGAGGTTGGTTGTGCGGCCAGATCATCCAGGTGGCGGCGTGGCGGGCCCATTCGGCGGGCATGCGCCAGCCGCTGTCGAGGGACAGGGTCATAGTGAACTCCGATCTATTAGGGATTGTTATCAACGAAGCCCGCCGTCGCGGGTGTTGTTGTCCATGTTATGACTGGGAATCCAGGGCGACAAACGATAGATTTAGCGTATTTCTGATCAGTCAGGCTTATCAGCATGCTCAAGCATTGGCCCCCGCTCAACGCCCTGCGCGGCTTCGAAGCCGCTGCCCGGCTGGGCAGCTTCCACAAGGCCGCCGAGGCCCTGAACCTCACCCAGTCGGCAATCAGTCAGCAGATCCGCAGCCTGGAGGGCTACCTGGAACAGCCGCTGTTCCACCGCAGTGGCCGTAGCGTCAGCCTGACCGACGCCGGGCACGATCTGCTCAGCACCACTCAGGCCTTGTTGCAGCAACTGGCGGTGGGCATCCGCCGCCTGGAGCAGTACCGCAAGCCCAACCAACTGGTGGTCAACACCACCCCGGCGTTCGCCCGGCACTGGTTGCTGCCGCGCCTGGCGGACTTCCACCAGCGCTGCCCAGACGTGGACCTGTGGCTGTTCACCAGCTTCGAGGTGCCGGACATGGCCAGCGAGACCATCGACCTGGCGATCCGCGACGATATCGGCGCCCAGGCCGAATGCAGCTTTACCGTGCTGCACCAGGACCAGCTGTATCCGGCGTGCCGTCCGGACCTGCCCGAGCAGGGGCGGACCACCCTGCATGGCGAGCGGGAGATGGACTGGAGCCATTGGCAACTGGAGGGCGGGGAGGACGTGGGGCAGCAAGGCAAGGGGCTGAACTTCTCCGACCCGGGGTTGCTGCTGGAGGCGGCGGGCGAGGGGCTGGGGATCGCCCTGGTCAGTCAGTTGCTGGCGCGGCGGATGGTCGACGAAGGGCGCCTGCGGCCCTTGTCGGTACAGCGCGTGCGCGGGCCGGTGTGGAGCTGCCTAGTGCATTGGGAAAGCCAGGAGGATCCGTTTGCGCGGCAGTTCCTGGGATGGTTGAAGGCGGCGCTGGCGCAGGTATAGCGTTTATCAGAGCCGCTGCGATTTTTCATTGCTCCGATCACCCCGTAATATGTGTCGGATGACTTGCGAGGGTAGTCTCACCCTCTAGATCAAACGGCAGCACCCCGAATCCGGGCGCTGCCCCAGCCTAAACCTGACGAGGTACAGACATTGGCCATCATTCATCCCAAGGTTCGCGGTTTCATCTGCACCACGACTCACCCCAAGGGCTGCGAGCTCAACGTCCGTGACCAGATCGAAGCCACCCGCAAGCTGGGCGTGCGCGAGGATGGTCCGAAGAAAGTCCTGGTGATCGGTGCCTCCAGCGGCTACGGCCTGGCCGCCCGTATCACTGCGGCGTTCGGTTTCAAGGCCGATACCCTGGGCGTGTTCTTCGAAAAGCCGGGCACCGAGACCAAGGCCGGCACCGCTGGCTGGTACAACGCCGCCGCCTTCGACAAGTTCGCCAAGGCCGAAGGCCTGTACAGCAAGTCGATCAACGGTGACGCCTTCTCCGACGAAGCCCGCGCCAAGGTCATCGAGCTGATCAAGAACGAAATGGGCGGCCAGGTCGACCTGGTCATCTACTCCCTGGCCTCGCCGGTGCGCAAGCTGCCGCAGACCGGTGAAGTGATCCGCTCGGCCCTGAAGCCGATCGGCCAGCCGTACAAGTCGACCGCCATCGACACCAACAAGGACACCATCATCGAGGCCAGCATCGAACCGGCCACCGAGCAGGAAATCGCCGATACCGTCACCGTGATGGGTGGCCAGGACTGGGAATTGTGGATCGACGCCCTGAATGCCGCCGGTGTTCTGGCGCCACAAGCCCGTACCGTGGCCTTCAGCTACATCGGCTCCGACATCACCTGGCCGATCTACTGGGACGGCGCGCTGGGCAAGGCCAAGCAGGACCTGGACGAAACCGCCCAGCGCCTGGCCGGCAAAGTGGGTGGCAGTGCCAACGTGGCCGTGCTCAAGTCCGTGGTTACCCAGGCCAGCTCGGCCATCCCGGTGATGCCGCTGTACCTGTCGATGGTGTTCAAGATCATGCAGGAGAAGGGTATCCACGAAGGTACCCAGCACCAGCTGGATCGCATGTTCCGTGACCGCATGTACCGCGCCGATGGCGCCCCGGCGGCGCTGGACGAGAAGGGCCGTCTGCGTCTGGACGACTGGGAGCTGCGTGATGACGTGCAGAACGCCTGCCGTGAGATGTGGCCTAAAGTGACCACCGAGAACCTGTTCGAGCTGACCGACTACGCCGGTTACAAGAAGCAGTTCCTCAACCTGTTCGGCTTCGAGCGTGCTGACGTCAACTACGACGAAGACGTGGCCACCGACGTACGGTTCGACTGCGTCGAGCTGTAAGCAAGTCCTTGACCGCGCAGCCGTTCATGACGGCTGCGCGGTTCCCGCCGACGACTTGTTAATATTCTGAAACAAATCCCTCGCTGGCCCTTTGCCATGGCCACCCTCCGCCTGATCTATACACCAGCTATTGGCCTGGCAATTTCGCTGGCGCCGAGGAGGGAGCAATGGGTGTACTGCAAAAACTACAAGAACGCATCCGCCAGAAGGGCCTCAAGCGCACCTTCAAGACTTTTTTCGAGCGCTACGTGTTTTTCCATTGGGAACTGCTGTGGATGGAGCGCGACCTGATCAGTCCGGTGCCGCCGCACAGCCTCAAGGCGCATGCGCCGGTCACCCTGGCGCAGATCACCACGGCCAATGCCGATGCCTTCGCCCGACATTTCGGCGACCGTGTCGAGACCATGCGCGAGCTGGCCGCCGAGGGCCATACCGGGCACATGTACCTGGATGAGCAGGGCGATGCCGTGGCATTCATCTGGGCCAGCGTGGTCGATTACCACGACAAGCATTACTATGGTTGCACCTTCCCGGTGAAACCCGGCGAGTTCTTCGAGTTCGGCGGCGAGATGACCCGGCCGTACTTTGGCAGCGAGTTGTCGGTGACAGCCCAGGTCGAGCTGTGGAACACCATGCGCGAGAAGGGCTGCCACAAGGTGGTGGACGTGGTGGAGACCCACAACGTGCCAGCAATGAAACTGCACCTGCGCATGGGCTACCACGAGCAGGGCCGGGTGATGCATGTGTACGGCCTGTTCGGTCGCTGGAAGCTGTTCCGCGAAACCCGCTACCACGGCTCGCGCCTGGCGGTGCTGCGAAAGCCGGGCGTGGCGCGGGCGCTGCCGACCACCTGAGCCTGTCCCGCGATTACAGGCAAGGTTTTTTTTGCTAGCGTTGGCGCACGACAACAGCCCGTCCGCCAGCATGGCGCGACGCCGCAGGGAACGCGCCATGAGCAGCCTTACCCAACCCTCCTGTGCCTTTCGTCATGTCGCCGCCGACGGCTATGGCCTCGGCGGATTTCGCTGGCGCCACGCTAAGCCCGATCCCCTGCGTCCCCTGGTGATCATCAATGCCGCCACTTCGGTGCGTTGCCGCTATTACTCGCGTTTCGCCGACTACCTGTTCGCCCAGGGCTTTGACGTGCTCACCTACGATTATCGCGGTATCGGCGAGTCGCGCCCGGCCACGCTGCGCGGTTTCCAGGCGTCCTGGAGCGACTGGGGCCGGCTGGACTTCGAAGCGATGTTGCAACTGGCCGCCGCCGAGCATCCGGGCCAGCCGATGCATGTGGTCGGCCACAGCTTCGGCGGCTGGGCGCTCGGGCTGGCGCCGTCGGCGGGGCAGGTGCGCCATGCACTGCTGGTGGGCGCGCAGTTCGCCTATTGGCGCGATTATGCGCCGGAG
This sequence comes from Pseudomonas soli, assembly GCF_900110655.1. GTDB lineage: Bacteria > Pseudomonadota > Gammaproteobacteria > Pseudomonadales > Pseudomonadaceae > Aquipseudomonas > Aquipseudomonas soli. The sequence goes on along the minus strand of NZ_FOEQ01000001.1, from coordinate 827,422 downwards.
CAGCGTTGGCAGCTGTTCGGCAAATGGCACGTGGTGATGCCGCTGTTGACCCGGATGTTCGGCTATTTCCCCGGCAAGCGCCTGGGCTGGCTGGAGGATACCCCGGCCGGCGTGGTACGCGATTGGGTTGCCCGTACGCCGCGTTACGAGCAGCGGCCCAGTGGGCGTCTACTGTCGGCGACGCCATTTGCCCAGGTACAGGCGGCGACCCTGGCCATCAGCCTGACTGACGATCCGTTCGGCACGGTGGCGGCCACTGAACGATTGTTGGGGTACCTGCAAACGGGCGAGCGGCGGCATCTGCGGGTGGCGCCTGTGGATATCTCGGTCGGGGAGATCGGGCACTTCGCGTTCTTTCACGATCGGTTTCGTGAAAGTCTGTGGCCGATTGCGCTGGAGTGGTTGCACAAGGGGCGCCTTGAGGCTGGAACACCAGGCCGGCTCATCAGTTGATGTCCGGTTGGGGCCGCACAGCGGCCCCATCTGCTATCAGCCCAGGCGCGCAAGTGGCTGGGTGGTGAACTTCACCCCGGCCAGCCCATGCTTGATCAGCGCACGGATATTGCCATGGTCGCTGCCCTCGGGCGTGGCGACCACGCTGCGGTAGTGCTCACCGAAGGCCAGCAGTGCCTCCTGGTCGCTCAACCCTTCGAGCAGCGCCAGGCCCAGGGTCTTGCACGAACCTTCGTTCTGCCCGGCGGCGTTGTGCACGTCGCCATTGTCGAAGGCCTGGGGCTGGTAGCTGTAGTTCGCGGCGATGAAGGCCAGGGTGTCGGCAAAAACGTGTTCGCCGCTGGCGAGGCTGCTGCGCAGGGTATTCAGGTCAGTCACGCGGTTTTCCTTGTTCGAACGCCGCTTTCTGCTCGGCGCTGGCTTCGTTCTGGTATTGGGCTTTCCAATCGGCATAGGGCATGCCGTACACCTGCTCGCGGGCATCGTCCAGGCTCAGCTCGATCTGGCGATCATCGGCGGCGGCCTTGAGCCACTTGGACAGGCAGTTGCGGCAGAAGCCGGAAAGGTTCATCAGGTCGATGTTCTGCACGTCGGTACGTTTTTGCAGGTGGTCGACCAGGCGCCGGAACGCGGCGGCTTCGAGTTCGAGCTGTTGTTGCGGGGTCATGGGCGATCTCTTCAGGTCATGCGGTTCTTCAGATGGCGGCCACCGTTGATGACCACCTGGCTGCCGGTGCTGTACTGGCTTTGCAGCAGGAACAGCACGGCGTCGATCAACGGGCGGGCGCCGGGTTCGAATTCGAGCAGGGCCTTTTTCAGCGTCTGCTCGCGGTACTGCTCGTCGCCGCCTTCCTTGAGGATCAGCAGGCCAGGCAGGATACCGTTGACCCGCACCTTGGGCGCGTATTTTTCGGCGAACGACAGCACCATGTTCTGCAGCGCGGCCTTCGTCGCGGCATAGCCGATGTGGCTCTTGCTGCCGCGCGAGGAGGTCTCGTCGCAGATGTGGATGATGTCGGCTTTGTCCACCTTGTCCAGCAGCTCGCCGAGGGCGAGGTTGAGGTGGTAGGGCGCCTCGACGTGCAGGCGGAACATGGTGTCGAGGTTGTCCAGGCCATCGTCGAGCCACAGCGAGGCGTTATGGATGATCGCACGCAGGCCGTCGTACTCGCGTTGCAGGTACTCGATCAGGGCCTGGCGGTCTTCGCTGCGGGTCAGGTCGGCCTGGAACTGCCGGATGTTCGGGTGGGCAGCCTGCCCCTGCAAGGTGCGGCTGGCGCTGACCACCGTATGGCCGGCCTGGGCTAGCTCCATGGCCAGGGCCAGGCCGACGCGCTGGCTGGCGCCGGTGATGAGGATTGGGCTGTTCATGTTCGGGCGGTCTGTTCGTCTGTCCGTGCGTGATGCCCCAGCATACCCGAACTGCACGGCCTTGCGAGCCCGTGCCTCAGCGGCTGCGCAGCCCCTGGGAACGCTCGGTGGCGGCGCGTGGCGTGGCGTTGAGCCAGCCGGCCAGCAACCGGGTGGACAGAGGGATGAACAGGTACACCATCAATGGCGTCAGGGCCAGGGTACTGAGCAGCACTCGAGGCAGCAGGTCGAGTGGCGCCAGCCAGTGGCCGAACAGCAGGTTGAACAGTAGCGAAACCGGAAAGAACGCCAGCCAGATGGCCGTTGCCTGCTTCCAGCGCGGTGGTTTTTGCACTGTATTGGTGCCGAACCAGTCGTCGATACCGCTCACGCGCCTCTCTTTGGGGCGCTCGAACAGGCCGTTGCCGCGTTCCAGCCAGGCCCTGCGCGAGGCGGAATGCTCCCAGGCGTGCATGGTCTGTTCGCTGGCGAAGCGGAAGATGATCTGGAATTCGTCGCCCTCGCTCGGCGGGGCGAGGATGCCCGAGCCCAGGTAGCCGGGAAAGTCGGTGGCCAGTTGTTCGCCTTCGTGCAGCCAGGCCAGCAGGTCCTGGTAGCGGCCGCAGGCGGCGCGGCGCGACACCATCAAGGTGACGGGTGGGGTAGACATCGTGTATCTCCTGGCGACGGGGCTGGCGGGTAGCCGGCCCCTGGCTTGCGGCCCGGGGTGATGGGCGGCGCAGGCGGGCTTGCAAGAATCGGGCACGGATTATCGCCGATCAATCATGACCGGTCAGTTTCAATGGCTGGACGGTCGTCAGAAGGTGTTGGGTGCCTGGGCGTGCAGCTCGGGGTGGGCCTTGCGGTGGGCCTGGAGGATATATTCGCGCAGGCGCTCGACCTCTTCGGCCGGAGTGTGGGTCAGGTCGTAGGCGGCGAGGCGCGGGGTGATGCGCCGGCGCAGTGCGCCGTGCAGGCCGATCGGCGGGATGTCCTCGGCGGCGAAGCGCAGGTTGAATTGCGCAGGGGCTTCAGCCCCACCGCGCACTTCCAGCAGCACACCCTTGAAGGAAATGTCGCGTACCCACAGGTCGCTGGCCTGGCCGTGATCGTCCAGCAGCGCGGTCGGCTGCTGCAGCGAAAGGCGCCATGGCCGCAGCATGGGGCCGTCCTCGTAGATGTCCGGCGAGCCCAGTTGCAGGTGCAAGGCGTGGAACTCATCCTCGACCAGTTGCAGGGGGAAGCTCAGCTGCTGATTATTGAAGCTGGCTTGCAGCGTCACCTGCTCGTTGGCCACCAAGCGGGTGAGCAGGTCCTTGAGATGACGGTCGCCATTGACCAGCAGGCTCGACATGGGGTCAGCCAGGTTCAATTGGGGCGAATGCTGCATGTCCTGGATGAAGTCCAGTTCGTCCTGGGAGAGTAGGGCGTCTGCTTGCATGGTCTGACTCGAAGGGGCAATCGGTAACGGCGATTTTGTTCACGGCGGTGGACAGTGGCTAGTCCGTTTCGTTCCGGGCATTCGTCGGATAATTCTCAAGCTAGTGACTTTAGGCGGGGCGGCCTTTTGCCACTGTCGAGTGCTAGTATCCTACGTTTTCACTCAGTTTCGGAATCCTCACCCGATGAAAGTCGCCATTATTTCCGGTTCGGTGTACGGCACCGCCGACGAAGTCGCCCGCCACGCCGAGTCGTTGCTCACGGCCGCCGGCCTTGAAGCCTGGCACGCGGCCCGCGCCACCCTGCAGGACATCGAGGGCTTTGGTCCCGACGCGTTGCTGGCGGTGACCTCGACCACCGGCATGGGCGAGCTGCCCGACAGCCTGATGCCGCTGTACAGCACGATCCGCGATGTGCTGCCGGCGGCCTGGCGCGGCTTGCCAGGGGCGGTGATCGGCCTGGGCGACTCCAGCTACGGCGATACCTACTGCGGCGGTGGCGAGCAGATGCGTGAGTTGTTTGCCGAGCTGGGGGTGAACGAAGTGCTGCCGATGCTGCGACTCGATGCCAGTGAGACCGTGACACCCGAGGCCGATGCCGAGCCGTGGCTGGCGGAGTTTGCGGCTGTGCTGAAAGGCTGATGTTGCCTGGACCGGCCCCGCGATAGGGCCGGTCGCCTCAATGCATGGCTGAGTCTTCACGCAACAATGCCAGCCACGCCTGCGCCGCCCGTGACAGATACGCCCCGCGCCGCCAGATGAAGGCGATATCCCAACGCAGGTACTCCGGCGCCCGCAACGGCAAGCGCACCACCCCGGGCCGTTCCAGCGCCCGTGCGACGATCGCCGGCAGCAGCACCACGCCTTGCCCGGCCGCCACCAATGCGGCAAGAAAGTCTGCCTGGCCGCTACGCCCACCCTCCTTGGGCGTGAAGCCTTCCTGCTGGCAGGCGCTGAGCAATCGATCGTTGAGCACGAAACTGCGCTGGTACAGCAGAAACGGCGTGTCGGCCAGCTGTGCCAGGGCGACGTCGACCTGCCCGGCCAGCGGATGGCCGGCGGGCAGCAAGGCCTCCAGTGGCTCATTGCAGAACGGCTGGTAGTCGAACGCCGGGTCGCTCGGGGTGAGGCTACCGCCCAACTCCAGCTCGCCACTCTTGACGGCTTGCTCGACCATGCGGCTGCCACCTTCGAGCAGTTGGATCGAGATATTCGGATGGCGCCGCCGGTACTCGGCGAACAATCCGGCGAACAGCGCATCACTGCCCAGCAGCGGCAGGCCCAGGCGCAATTCGCCGCGGGCCATCTGGCTGAGGTCGTCCAGTTCGCTCAGCAGTTCCTGGCGCTGGCGCAGTAGCGCCTCGCCGCGCTCCAGGACGATGCGCCCGGCGGCAGTCAGCAGCAGCTGTGAGCCCTGGCGTTCCAGCAGCGGCTGGCCGATGTCCTGTTCCAGCTGGGCGACCTGCTTGCTCACCGCCGACTGGCTGATGTGCAGGGTACCCGCCGCCTGGGTGAAGCCGCCTTTGTGGACGACTTCGATGAAACTGCGCAGCTGTTTGAATTCCATGTATGCCGAATTCCGTTTTGGAATGGCTGTTAGTCTAACAATTCGCTTCTGGCCTAGGGGGCCGACTTTTACAATGGGCTCGTTGTCGAGGAACTCCCGCCCATGAATCCTGCATTATTGAAAAAGACCTTGCGCCTGCTCGCCGAGCTGACAGTGTTGCTGGCGCTGTTCCTGATCGGTGGCCAGCTGGCCGCCTGGCTTGGCTGGCCGATTCCTGGTGGCGTAATGGGCCTGGCGCTACTGCTGGCACTGTTCGCCACCGGCCTGCTCAAACCGGCCACGTTGCAATTGGCTGCCGGCTGGCTGATGGCCGAGATGCTGCTGTTCTTCATTCCCGCGCTGATGAGCCTGCTGGACTACGGCAGCCTGCTGCGCAGCGAGGGCTGGCGCATCCTGCTGGTGATTGCGCTGAGTACCCTGCTGGTGATGGTGGTCACCGCGGTCACCGTCGAGATGGTGTGCCGTTGGAGGCTGCGCCATGAGCCTTGAACCCATGCCGCTGTTCTGGCTGGCCCTGACCCTTGGCGCCTACCTGGGCAGCCGCTGGCTGTACCGGCGCAGCGGACGCTACCTGCTGTCGCCGCTGATCCTGGTGCCGGCCTTGCTGCTGGCGGTGGCCGTGCCGCTGCACACCGCCTACACCGAGTACGCCCGCAACACGCATTGGCTGATGGGCGTCCTCGGCCCGGTCACCGTCGCGTTCGCGGTGCCGATCTGGCAACAACGGGCACTGCTGGCGCGGCACTGGCCGGCGCTGCTGGTCGGCATGCTCGCCGGCAGCGTGGCTTCCATCGGCAGCTCCTGGGCGCTGGCGCACCTGCTCGCGCTGGACGATGCGGTCAGCCTGTCGTTGCTGCCACGCTCGATCACCACACCGTTCGCCATGCCCGTGGCCCAGGACCTGGGCGGCGTGCCGGAGCTGACGGCGGTGTTTGTGATGTTTACCGGGGTGCTCGGGGCGATGTTCGGCGGCATTCTCCTGCGTTGGCTGCCCTTGCGCACACCGCTGGCACGGGGCGCTCTGTTCGGGGTTGGCGCCCATGGCGCGGGGGTGAGCCGCGCCCAGGAAGTAGGGCGCGAGGAAGGCTCCGTGGCTGGCCTGGTCATGGTCCTGACCGGGCTGCTCAACCTCTTGGCCGCGCCGTTGCTGGTGATGCTGGTCTGACCGTTCGTGCCACTGACTCGCACGGTCATCAGGCTGGCTGCCAAGGCGACTTATCACCTTCGTATAGGCCTCTAGACTGAGCCTCGACATAGAGAGCACATGTATGTGCCGAGGTGACATGCAATGAACGCAGCCTTGCCCTCTTCCGACACTTATCCACCGGGACGACCGTGATGCCACTGGCCGAAATTCCATTGTGCGTCTGGCGCACCCGGAGCCAGGGTTTCACTTTCCGGGGCCAGAGCATCCGCTACTGGACGGCAGGGCAAGGAGAGCCCCTGCTATTGCTTCACGGTTTCCCCACGGCCAGCTGGGATTGGCACTACCTGTGGGCACCCCTTACCCAGCGTTTTCGCGTGGTGGCCTGCGACATGCTTGGCTTCGGCGATTCGGCCAAGCCTGCGGACCACGACTACAGCCTGCTCGAGCAGGCCGACCTGCAGCAGGCCTTGCTGGCGCACCTGCATATCGACCAGCCGGTGCACCTGCTGGCCCACGACTACGGCGGCAGCGTTGCCCAGGAGCTGCTGGCCCGGCACCACGAACAGCGGCTCCAGGTGGCCAGTTGCGTGTTCCTCAACAGCGGGCTGTTCCCCGAGAGCTGCCGGGTGCTGCTGGTCCAGAAGCTGCTGCTCAGCCGCCTGGGCTGGCTGGTCGGGCGCTCGTTCGGACGCGATGACCTGGTGCGCAACGTCACCCAGGTCTATGGCCCGTGCACGCATCCCAGCGAGAGCGCCCTGGATGACTACTGGAGCCTGATCGTTTCCAACCGTGGCCCACGGATCCTGCATAAACTGGTCAGCTTCCTGCCGGAGCGCCGGGCCCAGCGCGAACGCTGGGTCGCCGCGCTGCAGCGCCCCGGCGTGCCGCTGCGCTTCATCAATGGCGCGGTCGATCCTTTGTCTGGCGCGCACATGGTCGAGCGCTACCGCGAACTAGTACCGCAGCCGGACACCGTGGTGCTGCAGGGCATCGGCCATTATCCGCACACCGAGGCGCCGGTGCAGGTGCTGCGCCATTACCTGGCGTTTCGTGAACAGCCGCTGAGCTATATCCCACTGAAGGTTGCCTGGTCCTGACTGGGCGATCATCGCCGGTCGTTATAAAGCGGCATTCGCCACGGTGCGCTTGATTGCCCGGCCCAGGCGGCTGGCGGAGACTGCGTTGCATCCCTTCATTGCCAGGAGCCTTGAGCATGAGCGAGCCGGTACGTCTGCAGGATCGAGTGGTGATCGTCACGGGGGCCGGCGGTGGCCTGGGCCGGGCCCATGCGCTGTTGTTCGCCGCGCGCGGCGCTCACGTGGTGGTCAACGACCTGGGTGGGTCGACACATGGTGAAGGCGCCAACACCTCGGCGGCCGACCGCGTGGTGGAGGAGATCCGCGCCGCGGGCGGTTCGGCGATCGCCAACCATGACTCGGTCACCGATGGCGCGCGCATCGTCGAGCAGGCCCTGGATACCTTCGGCCGGGTCGATGTGCTGGTAAACAACGCCGGCATCCTGCGCGACAAGACCTTCCACAAGATGGAAGACGGCGACTGGGAGCTGGTCTACCGCGTGCATGTCGAAGGTGCCTACAAGGTCACCCACGCCGCCTGGCCGCACCTGCGGGCGCAGAACTGGGGGCGGGTGATCTTCACTTCGTCCACTTCGGGCATCTACGGCAATTTCGGCCAGGCCAACTACGGCATGGCCAAGCTCGGCCTCTACGGGCTGACCCGTACCTTGGCCATCGAGGGCCGCAAGCACGGCATCCTGGTCAACGCCATCGCCCCGACCGGTGGCACGCGCATGACCGAGGGGCTGATCCCGCCGCAGGTGTTCGAGCGTCTGCAGCCCGAGCTGATCAGCCCGTTGGTGGTGTATCTGGGCAGCGAGCAGTGCCAGGACAGCGGCGAGCTGTTCGAGGTGGGCGGCGGCTGGGTGGGCAAGGTGCGCTGGGAGCGTAGTCAGGGCGTGGGCTTCGATCCGCGTGAAGGGTTCACCCCCGAGCAGGTGGCGGACAACTGGGCGCGGATCGGTGATTTCGAAGGCGCGCAGCACCCGCAGGACAGCTTGCAGGCGTTGCAGCAGATGATGGCGAACCTGCAGAAGTATCCGTTGGGTTGATTGGCGCCGACCTTGCAATTCTTGCAGAAATAAAAAAGGCCGCTGCAATCGCAGCGGCCAATCGAGACGTTAGATCAAGGAGCTTCAAAATCAACGTCGGTGAACCTGGGCGGGCGCGAAAAGCAGGGGGGAGAGCCCTTCGTGCCGGCCAGTGAGATCAGAATAAGCGCATGATCCCGTGGGAAAAATACCCGCTTATGACATTCACCTTTACGTTTCGAGCAAAAGTGCGAGGCGGACTATAGGCCGCTCTCGCAGGAAAAGTCCGTAATGCTTTGTAAGCCCTTTTACTGATCCGCGCCGTATCCCATTCGCCAGCTGGTGGCCTGGGTGGCGGCGAGCAGGCGCCGGGCGGCCGGGCCATGCTCGTCGGCGTGGAAGATCGAGGTCGGGCCGACCACGGTCATCACTGCGGCGACCTGGCCCATGGCGTTGAACACCGGCGCGGACAGCGCGTCCACCCCTGGCATGAGCAATCCGTGCACATGGTGCAGGCCGCGCTGGCGGATCTGTTCGAGCAAGGCGGCATAGTCGTCCGCCGTCTGGCCGAGCGCTGCCAGTTCCCGGTCGCGCAGCTCCACGGTCTCGCGCTCGGGCAGGTGCGCGGCGAACACCAGTCCGGTGGAGGAGCTGAGCAACGGCAGCACCGAGCCGATCTGGGTCACCACCGTCACCGCCCGCACCGCAGGCTCGATGCTCACCACGGTCGCCCCCTGGTTACCCCACACGGCGATGAAGCAGCTTTCGTTCAACTCGTCGCGCAATTGCGACAGTGGCAGCGCCGCCACCTTCAGCACATCGATGCTACCCAGGGCCGCCATGCCCACCCGCAACGCCTCGCGCCCCAGCCCGTAGTGGTTGGTGGCCGGGTCCTGTTCGGCGAAGCCGCTGGCGATCAGCGCCTGCAGGTAGCGGTGCACCTTGCTCGCCGGCATGTCGACATGTTCGGCCAGGCGCGACAGCGAGGTAGAGGGGGAAAGTTCGGCCAGGGCCTTGAGGATGTCGGTGCCGACTTCCGCCGAGCGGACCTTCTGTTTGCCGTTGTCGGTGCTGCTGGCTTTGGCCATGGGGGACTTCTATGCAGATTTCATGGGGTGGCGCCTTTATAGCTTGACGCCTGCGCGCGGGCAAATTACGTTATTCGTAATCTGATTACGATAAAAACAATGCAGACGCGCTGCCGCCCTTGGTGCCGGTTTCAGGATCGGGCTCCGCAGCCAGCTGCCCGAAACGGCTCCCTGTAGCCCGGAGGCACCGATGACCCGCGACACATCCCCTGAACTCCAGTACCTGAGCGGCTTCGGCAACGAATTCGCCAGCGAAGCCCTGCCCGGCGCCCTGCCGGTCGGGCAGAACTCGCCGCAGAAGGCTCCCTATGGCCTGTACGCCGAGCTGCTGTCGGGCACCGCGTTCACCATGACCCGCAGCGAACTGCGCCGTACCTGGCTGTACCGCATTCGCCCCTCGGCCCTGCACCCGCGCTTCGAGCGCCTGGAGCGCCAGCCGCTGACCGGGCCGTTGGGAGGCGTCAATCCCAACCGCCTGCGTTGGAGCCCGCAACCGATCCCGTCCGAACCGACCGACTTCATCGACGGCTGGCTGCCAATGGTGGCCAACTCGGCATCGGAAAAACCGGCCGGCGTGAGTATTTACATCTACCGCGCCAACCGTTCCATGGAGCGGGTGTTCTTCAACGCCGACGGCGAGTTGCTGCTGGTGCCCGAGCAAGGCCGCCTGCGCATCGCCACCGAACTGGGCGTGCTTGAGGTCGAGCCGCTGGAGATTGCGGTGATCCCGCGTGGCATGAAGTTCCGGGTCGAACTGCTCGATGCCCAGGCCCGGGGCTACATTGCCGAGAACCACGGCGCGCCGCTGCGCATCCCTGACCTTGGCCCGATCGGCAGCAATGGCCTGGCCAACCCGCGTGACTTCCTTGCCCCGGTTGCCCATTACGAAGAGAGCACCGGCCCTATGCAGCTGGTGCAGAAGTTCCTCGGCGAACATTGGGCCTGCGAGCTGCAGCACTCGCCCCTGGACGTGGTCGCCTGGCACGGCAGCAACGTGCCGTACAAATACGACCTGCGCCGCTTCAACACCATCGGCACGGTCAGCTTCGACCACCCCGATCCGTCGATCTTCACCGTGCTGACCTCGCCTACCAGCGTGCATGGCATGGCCAACATGGACTTCGTGATCTTCCCGCCGCGCTGGATGGTGGCCGAGAACACCTTCCGTCCACCATGGTTCCACCGCAACCTGATGAACGAGTTCATGGGCCTGATCCAGGGCGCCTACGATGCCAAGGCCGAAGGCTTCCTGCCCGGCGGCGCTTCGCTGCACGGGGTGATGAGCGCCCACGGCCCCGACGCCGAGACCTGCGACAAGGCCATCTCGGTGGACCTGGCGCCGCACAAGATCGACAACACCATGGCCTTCATGTTCGAGACCAGCCAGGTGCTGCGCCCGAGCCGCCAGGCCCTCGAAAGCCCGCAGTTGCAGGCCGACTACGATAGTTGCTGGGCCACCTTGCCGAGCACCTTCAACCCGAACCGGAGATAACCGATGAACCACACCGCCATTGCCCGTAGCTGGGTCGAGCACGCCAACGGGCACCGCGACTTCCCGTTGCAGAACCTGCCCTTGGGCATCTTCAGCCGCCCAGGGCAGGCGCCACGTTGCGGCGTGGCCATCGGCGACGCGATCCTCGACCTCGAGGCCGTGCTGGCCGCCGGGTTGTTCGAGGGGGCGGCCAAGGCTGCCGTCGAAGCCACCGTCGGTGGTGCGCTGAATGACTTCTTCGCCCTTGGCCGCGAGGCCCGTGTCGCCTTGCGCGAGCGCCTGCTGGCACTGCTGGGCGAGGGCAGCGAGCACCAGGCGGCCCTGAAGGCCGCGCTGTACCCGGCTGATGAATGCCAGCTGCACCTGCCGGCGAAGATCGGTGACTACACCGACTTCTACGTCGGCATCGAGCACGCCAAGAACGTCGGCAAGCTGTTCCGCCCGGACAATCCGCTGCTGCCCAACTACAAGCATGTGCCGATCGGCTACCACGGCCGCGCCTCGACCATCCGCCCGTCCGGCACCGACGTACGCCGCCCCAAGGGCCAGACCCTGCCGGCGGGCCAGACCGAGCCGAGCTTCGGCCCTTGCGCGCGCCTGGACTACGAGCTGGAACTGGGCATCTGGATTGGCCAGGGCAATGACATGGGCCAGCCGATCCCGATCGGTGACGCCGCCGAACACGTGGCCGGCTTCTGCCTGCTCAACGACTGGTCGGCGCGCGACATCCAGGCCTGGGAATACCAGCCGCTGGGCCCGTTCCTGTCCAAGAGCTTCATCACCACGGTGTCGCCGTGGGTGGTCACCGCCGAAGCCCTGGAGCCGTTCCGCTGCGCCCAACCAGCCCGTCCGGAGGGTGACCCGCAGCCGCTGTCGTACCTGCTGGACAAGCGCGACCAAGCCGCCGGCGCCTTCGACATCGAACTGGAAGTGCTGCTGCTGACCGAACGCATGCGCGAGCAGAACCTGCCGGCGCATCGCCTCACCTTGAGCAGCACCCGCAGCATGTACTGGACCGTGGCACAGATGGTCGCCCACCACAGCGTCAACGGCTGCCAGCTGCAACCGGGCGACCTGTTCGGCTCGGGCACCCTGTCGGGCGCGGCGCCAGGCTCGTTCGGCAGCCTGCTGGAGATCACCGAAGGCGGCAAGCACCCGGTGGAACTGGCCAGTGGCGAAGTGCGCAAGTTCCTCGAGGACGGCGACGAGATCATCCTGCGCGCCCGTTGCGTGCGCGATGGCGTGGCCAGCATCGGCTTCGGCGAATGCCGTGGCACCATCGTCGCGGCCGGCTGAGGAGGGCAGGGCGATGCAACTGTTCAGCTACTACCGCTCCACATCTTCGTATCGGGTGCGCATCGCCCTGGCGCTCAAGGGCCTGGAATACCAGGCCGAGCCTGTGAACCTGCTCAAGGGCGAGCAGCGCGGCACGGACTACCTGGCGCTCAATCCGCAAGGGCGGGTGCCGGCCCTGCGTACTGACGCTGGCGAGTTGCTGGTGCAGTCGCCGGCGATCATCGAATACCTGGAGGAAGCCTTCCCGCAAACGCCACTGCTGCCCCGTGAGCCCGAAGCCCGGGCCAGGGTGCGTGGCGTGGCGGCGATCATCGGTTGCGATATCCACCCGTTGCACAACGTCAGCGTGCTCAACCAGCTGCGTCATTTGGGGCACGACGAGGCCCAGGTCAACCAGTGGATCGGTCACTGGATCAGCCAGGGGCTGGCGGCGGTGGAGCAACTGATCGGCGATGACGGCTTCTGCTTCGGGGCGACGCCCGGCCTTGCCGACGTCTACCTGATCCCGCAGCTGTACGCGGCCGAACGTTTCAACATCGACCTTGGTGGTTACCCGCGCATTCGCCGGGTGGCCGCCCTGGCCGAGCAGCACCCGGCCTTCCAGCAGGCCCACCCGGCGAGGCAGCCCGACACGCCCGACTGATCGCCACCGCCCGCACCTGCACTCATAACAACAAAAGACAGGGACCTTGCGATGCACAACCAGATAGCCAGCTTTCGCGCGGCGCTAGACGCGCGCCCGGTGTCACCCTACCAGTGGCGCCTGCTGCTGCTGTTGATCCTGCTGTTGGTCACCGATGGTTATGACGCCCAGGTGCTGGGCTATGTGATCCCCGCGCTGGCCCAGGACTGGGGCCTGGAAAAGGCCGCTTTCGGGCCGGTGTTCAGCGCCAACCTGCTGGGGCTGACGGTCGGTTCGCTGGCGGTCACGCCACTGGCCGACCGCTTCGGCGTGCGCCGGGTGCTGCTGTGCTGCGTGCTGCTGTACGCCAGCCTGACTCTGCTGATGGTGTTCGCCACTTCCCTCGACAGCCTGATGCTGGCGCGCTTTCTCTGCGGTATCGGCATGGGCGGCGCGATGCCCAGCGCCATGGCGCTGATGGCCGACTACGCGCCGCCCCGACTGCGCACCTTGATGGTCACCCTGGCGGCCTGCGGTTTCTCGCTGGGTGGCGCTGCGGGGGGCTTCGTCGCCGCAGGCTTCATCGATCATTACGGCTGGCAGGCGGTGTTCCTCGCCGGCGGCGTGGCGCCCTTGCTGCTGTTCCCGTTCCTGGCGCTGTTCCTGCCCGAGTCACTGCCGCGCCTGCTGCGCGACGCCCCGCCCTATGCACGGTTGCAGCGGGTCACCGCTCGCCTGCTGCCGGGCTGGCAGGTACCGGCGGCGCGCATCGCCACCGACGAGCCGGCGGACAGCAAGCTCACCGTGGTGGCGCTGTTTCGCGAGGGGTTCGCCCGGCCCACGCTGCTGCTGTGGAGCACCTTCTTTGTCAGCCTGATCCTGTTGTACTTCATGATCAGCTGGCTGCCGTCGCTGCTGCAGGAAAGCGGGCTGGCGCTGAACCAGGCCAACCTGGTGACTTCGCTGTTCCTGTTCGCCGGCACCTTCGGCGCGGTGTGCCTGGCCTGGTGCGCCGACCGCATGGCCAACAAGGCCCATTTGTTGGCGGGCGTGCTTTTGGGGGCAGCGCTGTTCAGCGTGCTGGTCGGCATTAACCATGATGATCCGCGCTGGCTGGTGCCCAGTGTGTTCGCCGCCGGGTTCTGCATCATTGGCGGGCAGTTGACGCTCAATGCCTTCGTCAGCAACTTCTACCCGGCCCAGGTGCGCGCCACCGGTACCGGCTGGGCCTTGGGTGTCGGGCGCTTCGGCTCGATCCTCGGACCTTTGCTTGGCAGTCTGCTGCTGACCTTGCACATGCCTGTGGAGCAGATCTTCTTCTTCTGCGCCGTGCCGGCGCTGCTCGGCGCGCTGCTGATCAGCCGGGTACGCGCACCGCAGCAGCGCGAAGCGACGGTGAAGGGCGAGGCTTTAGTGGATTGAGCGTCTGCCGTTGGGCAACTGGCCAAGGCGTTCCGTGAGTTTCAGGCGCTGCACCGGGTCGTCGGTCAGCAGCAGTGCGTGCTCCAGGTCGAAGCGCTCTGCCTGGGGGCAGTCCAGGTGTTGGTACAACGTGGCCCGCGCCAGGTAGTCGCCGACCTGCACCGGGCCCAGTTGCATGACCCGCTCGGCGTCGATAAGCGCCGCGAGGTCGTTGTCGTTGCTGATATGCAACTGGCGAAGGTTGCGCGACAGGCGCTGGAGCATCTGCATCGGCGAGGCGCTGCGCAGGTGCTCGGCGGTCAGCGGCAGCTGTGGGCCGAACTGGCGGGCGAGCAGCTCGCGGCAGTCGTTGGGGTACAGGCGCCGGCCGCCGCAAGGGTCGAGCAGGTGGTCGGCACCGGGCACGCGCAGCAGGAAGTGGCCGGGAAAGTTCACGCCCTCCAGGGGAATCGACAGGCGGCGGGCCAGCTCCAGAGCAAGGATCGCCAGCAGCAGAGGTTGGCCACGCCGGCGTTGCAGCACTTTGTCCATCAAGGCCACGTGTGGACGCAACGGGTGGTACTCGTCCTGCTGGTAGCCCAGTGCGTTGAGCTGACGCAGCAAAGGCTGGGCCAGTTCGTTGACCGGCAGCATCGGCAGGCTGGTGCTGACTTCGCGTTGCAGCTCGTGCAGCCTGGCCAGGCTGGCCGCGGGCTCGACAGTGCGGTCATGCTCGGCAGCGATCCACAGCGAGGCTTCCAGCAGGGCGACCGGCTCGCGTTCCAGGCAGGCCAGGCAGGCTTGGCGTGGGTTCATGGGGCTTCTCCATCACGCTTAACTTGTAGCCCTGGCGCGGCTTTTCGTCCAGTGGTCCGCCCGCGCGGTGTGCGGCCTTGACCTGTTTATACTGGTAGGAGCACCTCTCGGGGGAGCCCGTCGATGTTCGCGCTCATGCAAAGCACCCGCACCCAGTCACTGCACCTGTTCATCGACCCGCCCACGGGTTTGAAGGCCGTGGTGGCGATTCACAGCGAACAACTCGGCCCGGCCATGGGCGGCTGTCGCTACTTGCCCTATGCCGACGACGAGAGCGCCATGACCGATGCCATCCGCCTGGCCCAGGGCATGAGCTACAAGGCGGCCTTGGCTGGCCTGCCGATGGGCGGCGGCAAGGCGGTGATCGTGCGCAATCCGCATGTGGAAAACCGTGCAGCGTTGTTCGAAGCGTTCGGGCGCTTCGTCGACACGCTTCAGGGGCGTTTCATCACCGCCGTGGACAGCGGCACCTCGACCCTCGACATGGACTGCATTGCCCAGGCCACCCCCTACGTCACCAGTACCACCGCCTCGGGCGATCCTTCGCCCCATGCGGCGCTGGGCGTGTTCGCCGGCATCCGCGCCACCTCGATGGCAAGGCTTGGCAGTGACAACCTGGAGGGGCTGCGAGTGGCGGTGCAAGGGTTGGGCAACGTCGGCTATGCGCTGGCCGAGCAACTCCATGCGGCGGGTGCCGAATTGCTGGTCAGCGACCTGGATGCAGGCAAGGTGCGGCTGGCCGTGGAGCAGCTAAATGCCCACCCGGTGGCCCATGAGGCCTTGCTCAGCACGCCGTGCGACATCTTTGCGCCGTGTGGCGTCGGGCCGGTGTTGAACGGGCAGAGCGTGATGCAACTGCGTTGCGCGGCAGTGGCGGGGTCGGCGAACAACCAGTTGACCACGCTGCAGGTGGCCGACCAGTTGGAGAGCCGGGGCATCCTGTATGCGCCGGATTATGTGATCAATGCCGGTGGGTTGATCTATGTGGCGCTTACCCATCGGGGCGAAGGGCTGGGGACCATTACCGCACACCTGGCGCGGATACCGTCGCGGCTGACCGAAGTGTTCGCCCATGCCCAGGCGGAGAAGCGTTCTCCGGCACGGGTGGCGCAGATGCTGGCGGAAAGATTGCTGTACGGCTGAAAGCCATTTCGCGGGGCAAGCCCGCTCCCACGAGATTTTCCATGGATGCGGGCCTTGCGGGCTTGCCCCGCGATGGCGTCATTCTACCGCGCCGCCTTCAAGCAGCTCCGCCAGCGCATCGGGCTGGCTCTTGAATGCCCGGGCGAACACATCGCGGTTCTTGGCCATGTAGATGCCGGCTTCCTCTACCTGCTGCTCGCTCATCGAAGGCACCGCCTTGTGCAGTACCTCGGCCAGGCGTTCGGCCAGCTCGAGCATCTTGTCGTGACGGTCTGCTTCGGCCTTATCCATGAACAAGCGCTCCGGGTCGCGGCTGCTGCGGTACACCACTTCGACGGCCATTCATCACCTCTGTGCCTTTTTGCTGATTGGGTTGCGGACAACTGTATTTTTATACAGTACATCGCCAGGCCATCACCCTGCAACTGCAATGATGGCCAGGCAAACTGAAAATCAGCGTAGCCCACAGGTGCCCTGCGGCAATCGACCGCCTTCCAAGACAGGAGCCATGGCCCTTTAACTGCATGGCACCAGACCTTCAGTATCAGGAATCGAACATCGTGAACATCAAATGGGCAGAAAAGCTGCGCAAGGGCCTGCACGGCTCCGCCGACTCGCTGGGCAACCTGTGTGTGGAGGCCTTCCACTACCTGGCGCTGTTCGGTATAGGCGCGATCACCGCCTATGCGGCGGTGGTGACCTTCCTGGACATGCTGGGCAAGGGCGGGGTGAGCGTCGATGACATCCTGCTGCTGTTCATCTACCTGGAGCTGGGGGCGATGGTGGGGATCTACTTCAAGACCAACCACATGCCGATCCGCTTCCTGCTCTACGTGGCGATCACCGCGCTCACGCGCCTGCTGATCGGCGACGTCTCGCACCACAAGGCGCCGGATGTCGGGCTGCTGTACGTGTGCGGTGGCATCCTGCTGCTGGCCTTCGCCATCCTGGTGGTGCGCTACGCCTCGTACCGCTACCCGTCGACCAAGGCGCTGGATGCCAGTGGCAAGGAAGTGGACGAGGGCAAATAGCCCTCAGTTGGCCAGGCCGGCGGCAGGGAAGCGGCGCTCGCCGTGCGCGGGGCGGGTCAGCGCGGCAAGCACTTCCAGCGGGTTCTGCCCCAGCTCGATGGCCAGGCCCAGGCGGATGCTGTCGATGACCCGCTGCAGGCGTACCGGGTCGTTGCGCTGGGCCTGGCTGATCAGGCGCTTGGCAACCACGCCACTGTCGTCGGAGAGGGTCAGCATGATGCTGCCGTCCAGGCGCTCGATGCTCAGGTTGACCCGGTACTCCGGGGCGAAGGCGGCGCTGATCTGATCAAAGGGATTGTTCATGGTCGGGGTCTGCAGTGAATGATTGCAGAAGTTGACCGGGCTCGGCCAAGGTTGGTTCAGGCCCGCTGATCGGCGAACAACGAAAACGCCCGGCGCAAGGCCGGGCGTTCTTGTCTGACCCGTTGCCGGTCAGGCGTCTGGGTCACTCAGTTCCAGGGCGCCGCGCTTGCTGCGCAACTTGCCGTAGAAGTGTTCCAGGGCGTGATTCAGTTTGCTGGCGGCGCCATCGACGGCATGTTCCAGCGAAGTGGCGGTGTGGGTCACGGAAATCGGCTGGTGACCCTTCGGGCGAGCCTCCATCTGGCAGCGTTTGTCGTGGGGACCGGGCTTGGCGCCGTTTTCGTCACGCAGGTGGACTTCAATGCGGGTGAGGTCGTCCTCGTAACGTTCGAGGCTGCTTTGCAGGGTACTGCGGACCCATTGGTCGAGACGGATGTTGCCTTCGATATGGTTGCTGCTGTTGACCTGGATTTGCATGATTCAATCCTTATTCAGCTTGCTCGCGAGAGGCGCGCCTAGGCCACTGAGGGCGTTGGTTTTCCTGCGCCTCTTGACTCTAAAGTCAGGCAAGCGCCGGACGAATTCAAGCCCTTTCTGAAAATAAATTTCCTGTTGCAATTCGCTCCGCTCACAACGATGACGGCCGATCACTGCAATCAATAATGCTGGGCCATCCGCCAGGCGACCCCTAAGCTCAGGCGCATTTCCTCACCCGTCGGGAGCGCCGCATGTCCAGCAACCCTCTGTTCCAGCCCTTTACCCTCGGCACCCTCGATCTGCCGACCCGTGTGGTCATGGCACCGATGACTCGTACCTTCTGCCCCGGTGGCGTACCCCATGACGCAGTGGTCGACTATTACCGTCGCCGCGCCGCCGCCGGTGTCGGGTTGGTCATCACCGAGGGCACCACGGTCGGGCACAAGGCCGCCAATGGCTACCCCAATGTGCCGCGCTTCCATGGCGAAGATGCCCTGGCCGGTTGGAAGCGTGTGGTCGACGCGGTCCATGCCGAAGGCGGGCGCATCGTGCCGCAATTGTGGCACGTGGGCAGTGTGCGCCGACTGGGCACCGAGCCGGATGCCGACGTGCCGGGTTATGGCCCGAGCGGCAAGGAGAAGGATGGCCAGGTACTGGTCCAGGAGATGAGCCACGACGACATTCGCGAGGTGATCGCCGCCTTCGCCCAGGCCGCGCGAGATGCCCAGGCCATCGGCATGGACGGTGTGGAAATCCACGGCGCCCACGGTTACCTGATCGACCAGTTCTTTTGGGAGGCCAGCAACCGTCGCGACGACGAATACGGCGGTGACCTGGCCGGACGCTCGCGTTTCGCCATCGAGCTTATCCAGGCCGTGCGCGCAGCCGTCGGCCCGGACTTCCCAATCATCCTGCGCTTTTCGCAGTGGAAGCAGCAGGACTACAACGCACGCCTGGTACAGACCCCGGAGGCACTGGCGGCATTCCTCAGCCCCTTGTGCGAAGCGGGTGTGGATATCTTCCACTGCTCTACCCGGCGCTTCTGGGAGCCGGAATTCGAGGGCAGCGAGCTGAACCTGGCCGGTTGGACCCGCCAGCTCACCGGCAAGCCGACCATCACCGTGGGCAGTGTCGGCCTGGATGGCGAGTTCCTGCAGTTCATGGTCGCAACCGACAAGGTGGCCAAGCCGGCCAGCCTCGAAGGCTTGCTGCAACGCTTGCAGGACCAGGAGTTCGACCTGGTGGCCGTGGGACGCGCCTTGCTGGTGGATGCCGAATGGGCGCGCAAGGTTCGCGAGGGACGTGAGGCTGATGTGCTGCCGTTCAGCCGTGAGGCGCTGACGACCCTGGCTTGATCACCAGGGGCGGCGACTGTTCGCGGGTAGCCTGCAACCCGCGGCAGGCATCGTACAGGTAACCCTCGAACTGCTCGATGATCGCCGGCCAGCCCTGGCGGCTGGCATGCTGGCGAGCATTGAGGCGCACCCGGCGCAGGGTTTCGCTTTCCTCCAGCAACCAGCAGGCGGCGTCGATGAACGCCGCCTGATCACCCGGCATGGCCAGTGCGCCGCTGTGGCCGTGACGGATGTGCTGGGCGGCCGCGGCTTCATCGTAGGCGACCACGGCAAGACCCGAGGCGAGCGCCTCGAGCACCACGTTGCCAAAGGTCTCGGTCAGGCTCGGGAACAGGAACAGGTCGCCGCTGGCATAGTGCTCGGCCAGCACCTCGCCGCGCTGCGCACCGCAGAACACCGCGTCGGGCAGCAGTTGTTCGAGCTGGCCGCGCAGTGGGCCATCGCCGACGATCACCAGGCGCAGCCGCCGGTGCGGGTAGGCCCTGCGCAGGGCTTCCATGCAGGGGCGCAGCAAGGCCAGGTTCTTCTCCGCGGCCAGGCGCCCGACGTGCAGCACAGCCAGGTCATCCACGGCCAGCCCCCACTGCTCGCGCAGGGCCTGGCTGCGCCTTGCCGGGTTGAACAGGCCGGCATCGACCCCGCGGGCCATCAGGCCAAGGCGTTCGAAGCCGCGGCGTTGCAGTTCCAGGCGCTGGCTGATGCTGGGCACCAGGGTGATGGCGGTACGCCGATGGAACCAGCGCAGGTAGTGGGTCAGCAGCCGCGACAGCAGCCCCAGGCCATACTGCCCAGAATACTGCGCAAAGTTGGTATGAAAGCCACTGACCACCGCCACGCCCAGGCGCCGGGCGGCGCGCAGGGCGCTCAGGCCCAAGGGACCTTCGGTGGCGATGTACAGCACGTCCGGACGCTGCCGACGCCAGCGGCGCCAAAGCTTGTGCATCGACACTTCGCCCCACTGCAGGCCGGGGTAGCCGGGCAATGGCCAGCCGCGGCACAGCAGCAGTTCGTCGTCGTTGCCCGATGCGCTGTCGGCAGCCTGTCGCGGGCGGATCAGTTCGACCTGATGCCCGCGCTGGCGCAGCCCCTCGCTGAGGCGGCCGAGGGTGTTGGCCACGCCATTGATCTCGGGTGGGAAGGTTTCGCTGACCAGGGTGATGCGCAAGGACGGTGTGTTCATGGCAAAAAGTGTCCGACGCCCCCATTGCGGTCATATGACGTCTTTGTGACGTGCGGATGACGCCTGATTTCCGGCAGTTCCATCCGTTTGAATATTTCCTTGCAACGCACTCAAGAACTCTCGGGACGCAGCCGATGCAGATGCATTCGACTACGGGAATACGCTCCGGGAGAGCGGCCATGTTCAACAGCAAACTGAAGAAAGAAATCCAGCAACTGCGCGAAGAACTGATGTCCATCGAGCAGGTCAAGAACAGCCTCGACAGCGAGATGCTGGTGCTCCAGCTCGACCCGCAGGGGCGCATCGAGTCGGTCAATGGCAACTTCGAGGCCGAAATGGGCTACCGCGCCGAGCAGCTCATCGGGCGCAACATCGAGGAGATCGTCCCGGCCCATGTGAAGAAGCTCGATTTCTATCAGCGCATGAAGCACGCCATCACCCGGGGCGAGCACCTCAACGGCGCCTTCCGCCTGCTGCGTGGCAACGGCGAAGAGGCCTGGCTGCGCTCGATCCTGCAACCGGTCAAGGACAGCGACGGGCGCATCAAATACTTCTCCCTGCATTCCAGCGACCTGACCCGCACCATCGAGACGTCTCGCGAGCATGAGAGCCTGATCAAGGCCCTGATGCGCTCCACCGCGGTGATCGAGTTCAACCTCGAAGGCCAGGTGCTGACCGCCAACGACCGCTTCCTGCAGACCATGGGCTACACCCTCGAACAGATCCGCGGCAAGTCGCACCGCATGTTCTGCGAGCCGGAAGAAGCCAATTCAGCGGGCTACCAGGAGTTCTGGAACAGGCTGCGCCGCGGCGAATTCGTTGCCGAGCGCTTCAAGCGCATCGATGCCCATGGCCGCGTGGTGTGGCTGGAGGCCTCGTACAACCCGATCATCGACGCCCACGACGTGCTCTACAAAGTGGTCAAGTTCGCCACCGTGATCACCGACCAGGTCAACCAGGAACTGGCCGTGGCCCAGGCCGCCGACATCGCCTACACCACCTCGCTGGAAACCGACGACAGCGCGCGCAAGGCCACCGACGTGGTGACCCAGACCGTCGAGGTGATGCGTGGGCTGGAAGGCTCGATGCAGGACGCCGCCGAGGGTATCCAGGCGCTGGACAAGCAGTCGAAGGTGATCGGCGCGATCATCAAGACCATCAGCGACATCGCCGGGCAGACCAACCTGCTGGCGCTCAACGCCGCCATCGAAGCCGCCCGCGCCGGCGAACAGGGCCGTGGTTTCGCCGTGGTCGCCGACGAAGTGCGCCAACTGGCCTCGCGCACCAGCAGCGCCACCGAGGAAATCGCCAAGGTGGTGCAGCAGAACGAACAGCTGGCCCAGGCCGCGGTGGACATCATCGACACCAGCAAGCGCCAGGCCGAGCAGGGCCTGGCCTTGGCCGCCGATACCGGCGGGGTGATCGTCGAGATCCAGGAAGGAGCGAAGAAGGTGGTGGATGCGGTGGGGCAGTTTTCCAGCCAGTTGAACCACTGACCGAACTCAAGCCATCGCGGGGCAAGCGCGCTCCTACAGATCTAGTGGGAGCGGGCTTGCCCCGCGATGGCGTTCATTCAGCCGCGTTCACGTACCCAGAACAACGTTGCCCCGGCCACCGCCGCCGGCATCATCAGCACGTTGACCCCCGGAATCATCAGCGCCAGGTAGGTGATCCCGCCAAAGCCCATCGATTGCCAGCGCTTGGCGCGCAGCCAGGCGAGCATGTCCTGCCAGCTCATCTTGTTGTTGTCCGCCGGGTAGTCGATGTACTGGATGGCCATCATCCAGATACCGAACACCAGCCACAGCGGCGCGGCGATCACGTTCACCACCGGGATGAACGACAGGATGAACAGGCCGATGGCCCGTGGCAGGAAGTAGCCAAGCTTGCGCATCTCGCGGCTGAGGGTGCGTGGCACCATGGCCACCAGCTCGCCCCAGCTAAAGGGTGGGAAGTTGTCCTGGCCGCGCACCACCACTTCGACCTTTTCCGCCAGGAAGCCGTTGAACGGCGCGGCGATAATGTTGGCCAGCAGGGTGAAGGTGAAGAACACCATCAACAGCACCAGGGCGACGAACAGCGGCCACAGGATGTAGGTGAGAAAACCCAGCCAGTCGGGCAGGGTGGGCATCAGCGCATCGACCCACAGGCTGAACTGGTGGCCGGCAAAGTAGATCAGGCCGCCGAACAGCAGCAGGTTGACCGCCAGGGGCAACAGCACGAACAGGCGCAGGCTGGGGCTCAGGACCAGTTTCAGGCCTTCGCGCAGGTACTGCGGGCCGGACAGGACGGGGGCTTGCATCGGAATGCTCCGCTTGAGGAAAACGCGCTGACCTTACCGAGTTTGGCGCGCCGACGAAAGGCACCGCGCCTTCGGGAAACGGCGTGTAACAAAGCGCTGGCATAATGCCTGTCGGTTTCCTCGGCGGATAGAGACTGTCTATAAGGTGGATTGTCGAAGGATATTTCCTTAATCTCTGCGGCCTCGCTACAGTGCGCTCAACTTTTTTGGTTTTGGACCAACGCGTTGTAGCCTTCCCCAAGTGCTGCGTGGGTCCCTTTTAATTCCAGCTGGCGCAACCGGCGCACCGACGCCGGCCCCGTGCGGCCCGCTCGACAGGAGTTCGACATGTCCGAAGTACGTCATTCGCGCGTCATCATTCTCGGTTCCGGCCCTGCCGGTTACAGCGCCGCGGTGTATGCCGCCCGCGCCAACCTCAAGCCGCTGCTGATCACCGGCATGCAGGCGGGCGGCCAGCTGACCACCACCACCGAAGTCGACAACTGGCCGGGCGACCCCCACGGCCTGACCGGCCCGGCCCTGATGCAGCGCATGCAGGAACACGCCGAGCGCTTCGAGACCGAGATCGTCTTCGACCACATCAACGCCGTCGACCTGGCCAACAAGCCGTTCACCCTGCGCGGTGACAGCGGCACCTACACCTGCGATGCGCTGATCATTGCCACTGGCGCCAGCGCCCGCTACCTGGGCCTGCCGTCGGAAGAAACCTTCATGGGCAAGGGCGTGTCGGCCTGCGCCACCTGCGACGGTTTCTTCTACCGCAACAAGCCGGTGGCGGTCGTCGGCGGCGGCAACACCGCCGTGGAAGAGGCGCTGTACCTGGCCAACATCGCCAGCAAGGTGACCCTGGTACACCGTCGCGACACCTTCCGCGCCGAGAAGATCCTGATCGACAAGCTGCACGCCCGTGTCGCCGAAGGCAAGATCGAACTCAAGCTCGACGCCACCCTGGACGAAGTGCTGGGTGACAACATGGGCGTGACCGGTGCGCGCCTGAAGAACAACGACGGCAGCTTCGACGAAATCAAGGTCGACGGTGTGTTCATCGCCATCGGCCACACCCCGAACACCTCGCTGTTCGAAGGCCAGCTGACCCTCAAGGACGGCTATCTGGTGGTCCACGGCGGCCGTGAAGGCAACGCCACCGCCACCAACGTCGAGGGCGTGTTCGCCGCCGGCGACGTGGCCGACCACGTCTACCGCCAGGCCATCACTTCCGCCGGTGCCGGCTGCATGGCGGCCCTGGACGTCGAGCGTTACCTGGACGGCCTGGCCAACGCCGCGCACTGATCCAGCCTTTGCGGGCCAGCCCGCTCCTGCACACAACGTGGGAGCGGGCTGGCCCGGCGATAAAAAAACCGGCCATCTGGCCGGTTTTTTTGTACCTGCGATTCAGCTCACAGACTGAGCCGCATCGACAGGTCCACCGCCTTCACATCCTTGGTCATCGCACCGATCGAGATGTAGTCCACACCGGTGTCGGCGATCACTCGCAGGGTGGTTTCGTTGACCCCGCCGCTGGCCTCAAGCTTGGCCTTGCCCGCGGTGATGCGTACCGCTTCGCGCATTTCATCCAGGCTCAGTTCGTCAAGCATGACGATATCGGCGCCCGCCACCAGCGCCTGGCGCAGCTCGTCCAGGCTTTCCACCTCGATCTCCACCGGCTTGCCCGGGGCGATGCGGTGCGCCGCCGCCACTGCCTCGGCCACGCCGCCACTGGCGGCGATGTGGTTTTCCTTGATCAGGAAGGCGTCATACAGGCCGATGCGGTGGTTGTGGCAGCCGCCGCAGGTAACCGCGTACTTCTGCGCCAGGCGCAGGCCCGGCAGGGTCTTTCGGGTATCGAGCAGGCGCACCTGGGTGCCCTCGACCAGGTCGGCCAGGAAGCGTGCGCGGGTTGCCACGCCCGAGAGCAGTTGCAGGAAATTCAATGCCGAGCGTTCACCACTGAGCAGCGAGCGCGCCGGGCCTTCGAGGTGGAACAGGGCCTGGTTGGCGGTGGCGCGCTCGCCATCGGCAACCTGCCAGTGCACCGCTACCCGCGGATCGAGTTGGCGGAAAACCGCATCGACCCATGCGGTGCCGGCGATCACGCAGTCCTCGCGGGTAATGATGGTCGCCTTGGCCAGGCGCTCGGCTGGGATCAGCTGGGCGGTGATGTCGCCGCTGCCGATGTCCTCGAGCAGCGCGCGGCGCACGTTGGCTTCGATTTCGGCGGTCAGGTCGGCGAGGCGTAGGTTCGGCATGGTCGGCTCCACAAGCTAGGTGCCGGCGATTATAGGGCAGGGGGGCGGCGTGTACAGCTGCCGTGCCGATGACCTTTGGTCAGGCGGTTTGAGCAATTGTGCAAATGCATTGTCCGTTGAGGCGTGCGAAAGGCGTGCTAGCAGCTGTCAGAATTTTCACCGATAATAGCGCCTTGTAATTGGCGTCATAGCTTTGACGACCACCCTTCCAATCGAACAACGCAACATCCACCAAGGAGTCCGGGATGCATGATGAAGGCAAGGTGGTGCCCTTGGCGGCTGCCATCGACCGGGGCGCGCGTGCGCCCTCGCCATGCCTTCCGGTCTTGCTCCTGCAAGTGCGCGACAAGGCTGCGCTGCAATTGCGCCAAGGCTTGCAGGCGCTGTTCGACAATGCCGACGACACCCTCTTCGAAATGGCCGATAAGGCCAGTGGCCGCCTCGACCAGAACCTCTACTTCGAGGCCATGCGTGATCTGCGCCTCAAGCGCAAGAGTATCGAGCGCGGGTTCCTCGACACCTTCTACGACGCCTTCGCGCGTATCGGCCAGGGCGGTGGGCTCGAGGCCCTGGTCAGGTCACAGACCCAGGACAGGTCGGCGCTGAAGCGAACCGTGGCCGTGCAGGCCATGGTCGATCGGGTGCTGTCGCGTGACGGGTTTCTGCTCGATCAACTGAACCTGCGCTTCACCACGTTGCTGGAAGTGCCGCTGGAAACCGCGCACAACCCACTCGGCCCAGGCAACCTCTGCGGTTACTTCCTGGATGCCGGGCGCAACCTGGGCGTCGGCGCCAGCGTCAAGATGGTGCTGGTCAAATTATTCGAGCGCTACGTGCTGCGCGACCTCGACCTGCTCTACGGCGAGGCCAGCCAGTTGCTCGCCAGTGCCGGCGTGCTGCCGGACCTGCTGCCCGCGCCACGGCGTCGTGCCGAGGACCGGCGCGGCATTGCCAGGCGCGTGCCGGCCAGCGCCATGCCGGGCGGCCTGCCCGACTCCGCTGGCCAGGCGTTCTTCGCCTCGGTGCAGGCGCTGCTGGCACCGGTGCGCGGGCGGGTCACGCCGCGTTTGCAGGCGGCCGGCGCGGCCCAGCCGACCAGTACCGGCGACCTGCTGCGCCTGCTCACCCACTTGCAGCACTATGTGCCGGCCCCTGGCGAGCCGGATGACTTCAACCTTGGCCAGCAGCTGGAGCAACTGCTGTTGCGGGTCAGCGTGCGCAGCGGCACGCGGCGGCGCATTGCCACCGACGACGAAGACACGATCAATCTGGTCGACCTGCTGTTCGCCTTCATCCAGGGTGACCACAACCTGCCGGCCAGCCTGCGCGCGTTGATCGTGCGCCTGCATATCCCTGTGCTCAAGGTGGCGCTGATCGACAAGGGCATGTTCAGCCGTGGCAGCCACCCGGCGCGCCGCCTGCTCAACGAAATCGCCGCCGCGGCCATTGGCTGGGAGACCGAGGCCGAGGGGCTGCGCGACAGCTTGCACCTGCGCGTCGAACGTATCGTGCAGCGCCTGCTCAATGACTTTTCCGACGATTGCGCCCTGTTCGACGAGCTGCTCGATGAGTTTCTCGCGTTCAGCCAGGATGAACGTCGGCGCAACGAACTGCTCGAGCAGCGCACCCGTGACGCCGAGGAGGGCCGCGCCCGTACGCTGCTGGCCCGCCAGCGTGTGCAGCAGGAGCTGAACGACCGCCTGCATGGCCGGGTGCTGCCGCAGGTGGTGGTGCAGATGCTGGTGCAATCCTGGAGCCAGGTGCTGCTGCTGGCCTGGCTGAAGCAGGGTGAGGCTTCGCCAGCCTGGGCCGAGGCCCTGGCGACAGTGGACGACCTGCTGGTCAGCATTGCCCCGTACCGTGAGCCACAACGCCTCTTGGAGCAGGTGCCGGGCCTGCTCAAGGCGCTGCGCGATGGTCTGGCGGGGGTGGCGCTGGACTCCGCCGCCACCCGTGATTTCTTCCTGCAACTAGAGAAGCTGCATCAGCGTGCCTGTGGCGGCACGCCGGAGGCGGATGCCGCGCTGGACGAAGTGTGGGTGGAGGACGATATCGTGCTGGTCGTCAGTGATGAGTCCGAGTTGGACGCTGGCCTGCCGCTCGACGAGCATGACCCTGCCGTTCATCAGGTACAGCGGTTGCAGGTCGGCACCTGGGTCGAGGTGATGGACGACGACGAGGCGCTGCGCTGCAAGCTGGTGGCGCGTGTCGACAGCAACGACCGGCTGGTCTTCAGCAACCGCACCGGCATGAAGGTGCGCGAATGGAACCGCATGGGCCTGGCCATGGCCCTGCGTCGTGGCGAGGTACGCCTGTTGGACAATGGCCTGCTGTTCGAGCGGGCACTGGAGGCGGTGCTGGAGCAGTTGGGTGGGCTGCAGGCGCAGCAAAGCTGAAGCTTCCTACACAATCATTTACATGCAAGCACTGGCCGCCCACGGCATACTGACCATCTGTCTCGGGCGTCATTTCAGGATCTGCACCATGCAATTGGACCGCGCGACCGGCTGGTTCACCGGCGTCAGCCACTG
The DNA here is from genome assembly GCF_900110655.1 of Pseudomonas soli. Classification (GTDB taxonomy): domain Bacteria; phylum Pseudomonadota; class Gammaproteobacteria; order Pseudomonadales; family Pseudomonadaceae; genus Aquipseudomonas; species Aquipseudomonas soli. The sequence continues at coordinate 800,076 of NZ_FOEQ01000001.1, read as the reverse complement.
CCCCTCGCCGAACTTCAACGCCCGCCCCGAAGGTGAGGCCATTGCGCTGCTGGTCATCCACAACATCAGCCTGCCTCCGGCCTGCTTCGGCACCGGCAAGGTGCAACAGTTCTTCCAGAACCGCCTGGACCCGGACGAGCACCCGTATTTCGCGACCATCAACCACCTGACCGTCTCGGCGCACCTGTTCGTCGAGCGCGATGGCGCGGTGACCCAGTTCGTCTCGTTGCTCGACCGTGCCTGGCATGCCGGCGTGTCGCGCTTCGGCGAGCGCGAGGGCTGCAACGATTTTTCCATCGGCATCGAGCTGGAAGGCACCGACGAGCTGCCCTACACCGATGCCCAGTATGCCACCCTGGAGCGGCTGACCCGCGAGATCCGCGCGGCTTGGCCGGTGATCGACGCCCAGCGCATCTGTGGCCACAACGATATCGCTCCGCAGCGCAAGACCGACCCGGGCCCGGCCTTCGACTGGCCGCGCTACCGCGCCGCGCTGCAACGCAACGAGGACAAGGCATGAGTTTTCTGGTGTTGGTGCTGGCGCTGTGGGTCGAGAAGTTCTCGGCCCTGCGCCAGCGGTTGCAGCGCGACGGTTTCTACCTCGGCGAGCTGGTGCGCCTGGAGCGCAGCGGCAAGGTCCACCCGTGGTGGACGCTGAGCATCCTGATCCTGGCGCCGGTGGCGCTGCTCGTGCTGCTTTTGCATGTGCTGGAGCCGGTGGCCTACGGCTTGCTGGCGCTGCCGGTGCATTTGCTGGTGTTGGTCTACAGCCTGGGGCGCGGCGATGTGAAGGCGGCGCTGGGGCCGTTTCGCGACGCCTGGCGCCGGGGTGACGAACAGGCGGCGCTGCATGTGGCCGAGCGCGACCTGGGGCTGGCCGCCGACGACGCCCAGAGCTTGATCAAGCGGGTTCAGGGCCACCTGCTGTGGCAGGCCTACCAGAGCTTCTTCGCGGTGATCTTCTGGTACTTCCTGCTCGGCCCGGCGGCGGCGCTGGCCTACCGCCTGCTGGCGCTGACCATGGACAACAGCCGCCAGCCGGCCTTGCAGAGCCTGGCCGGGCAACTGCGCCACGCCATGGACTGGCTGCCGGTACGAGTGATGACGGTGAGTTTCGCCCTGGTCGGCAACTTCGTCGCGGTGACCCGCGTGATGCTGCACGAACTGCTCGACTGGCACATCAGCGCCGGACACCTGGTGGCCAAGGTTGGTCGGGTGGCCGACGACATCCCTGAGGAGGAGGACCGCCAGCGCGGCCTGGAGCGGCTGGACAGCCTGTGGGATCTGCTGCTGCGCTGCGCGGTGCTGTGGTATGCCTGCTTTGCCCTGTGGACCGTGCTGGTCTGAAAGACTTCTAGCACCTCCCTGTAGGAGCGGCTTCAGCCGCGATCACCCGCGAAGCGGGTGCCAGGCTCCGCGGTGTCTGCATCGCGGTTAAAGCCGCTCCTACCGAATCGCGCTTAACCATAAGTTACAAACCTTGATTCCAATCTGCGCTATACAAAGCCACTGGCCCTAGATGGCCTAGTGCTACCCCGCAGAACAACAAGAATTCAAGGAGGTGACCTGTGAAGCGTCTGCTCTATCCGGCCATCGCACTGATGAACCGGCTGAGCTTCGGCATGAAGTTCAGCCTGATCAGCGTCCTGTTCTTCCTGCCCATGCTGGTCACCAGTTTTTATCTGGTACGCGACGCCTACAACCAGCTCCAGGCCACCCGTGGTGAATTGCAGGGGCTGGCGCCGTTGTCCGAGAGCCTGACGTTGCGCGGCGACCTGGAGACCCTCGGCAACCTGCTGCAGATCAACGCCGTGCTGGGCCAGTCGGGCCAGGCCGGCGATGTGGAAAGCCGTATCGCGGCGCTGCAGGACAAGGTTCAGGCCCGGCTCGATGGCCTCAAGGGTAGCGACCCTGCGTTCGAGGCCAAGCGTGCAGAGCTGGCCGAGGCCTTCGCCAGTGCCCGTGACGAAAGTTCGCTGCAGAACAAGGCGGCGCTGTTCGACAAGTTGCTGGCCCAGGCCCAGGTGCTGGGCAAGCTGGTGGCCAGCCAGTCGGGCCTCAGCCAGGACAGCCAGGCCTCGGTGCGTCAGTTGAGCGAGTTGCTCGGCAATGCCACGGCCCAGGTGACCCAGGCCATCGGTGAGGGGCGGGCAATGGGCGCGGTGGCCCTGGGCCGCGGCTTCATGGACTCCTCGGGCAGCGCGCGTTTCGAAGACCTGCTGCAGCGCCTGGAGCGCTTGTCCGCCGATTACGCCATTCGCCTGGATGACGCCCTGGCAACCGATGCCGGGCTCAAGCTTGCGCTCGCCAGCAGCGCCCAGGCCAGCCAGGCCACCGTCAAGCAGGCGGCGACCCTGTTCGAGGACCAGGTGGTAGTGGCCGAGAGCCTGGACGCGCCGTGGGCCGGTTTCTACCAGCAGACCAGCGACCTGATGGCGCAAACCTACCGCTTGAACGATGCCGTGCTGGCCCATCTGCACGGGCAACTGGAAGAGCGCCTCGGCCAGCACCGCCTGCGCACGGTCGCGCTGGTGGCGGCCTTGGCCAGCGTCTTCGCATTGATCATCTACCTCTACAGCGGCTTCTACGTATCCACCCGGGAAACCCTCGGCAACCTGGGCACCGCCATGGACAAGGTGGCCGCAGGCGACATGACTATCAGCTTCCAGGCCAGCAGCCGAGACGAGCTGGGCGAGTTGGGGCGTGGTTTCAACGAGACCGTGCGGCGCATTCGCGGGCTGATCGAGCAGGTCGGCAAGACCGTGACCACGGTCGAGGAACAGGCCGGCCAGGTGCTGTCGGTGTCGAGCCGCAGCAACCAGGCGGTCAGTGGCCAGCGCGAGCAGATCGAGCAGGTGGCCACGGCCATGAACCAGATGAGCGCCACCGCGCTGGAGGTCGCCCGCAGCGCGGCCCTGGCCGCCGAAGGCGCGCAGCGGGTCAACCATGAGAGTGCCTCGGGCCGCGACCTGGTGGCGAGCCAGCAGGGCAGCATCGCCCGCCTGGCTGGCGAGATTGACCAGAGCGTGGCGGCGGTGAACCAGCTGGCGGGGGACAGCCAGGCCATCGGCCGAGTGCTGGAAGTGATCCGTAGCATCGCCGAGCAGACCAACCTGCTGGCCCTCAACGCCGCCATCGAAGCGGCCCGAGCCGGCGAGCAGGGCAGGGGGTTTGCCGTGGTTGCCGATGAGGTACGCACCCTGGCCAGGCGCACCCAGGACTCCACCGAAGAGATTGCGCAGATGATCCAGCGCCTGCGCGAAGGCGTGGGCGCGGCGGTGCGGGTGATGGGCAGCAGCCACCAGATGGCCGCCGGCACCGTGGACGAAGCGCGCCAGGTGCAGCAGGCGCTGGGCAATATCCTTGGCGCGGTCGGTGGGATCGTCGAGCAGAACCAGCAGATCGCCGCCGCCGTCGAACAGCAGACCGCCGTGGCCCACGACATCGACCAGAACATCGTGGCGATCAACCGTGCGGCGCAGGACACTACCGAAGGCGCTTGTCAGACCGAAGATGCTAGCCGCGCATTGTCGGCGCAGGTGGTGGAGCTCAAGCGGCTGATCGGGGCGTTTCGGGTCTAGTGACTAGGCTCTGTACGGAATGTATCTGCACTCGCCCATACTGCGTTGAAACGGGGCTCGGAATGCTCATGTACTCCAGTACAGTCGGGCGCGACCCCGGCCGTTCCTCCCCCCGTTTCGCCTTGTCTGGCCTTCGCGCAGACACATTTCGTACAGACCCTAGTGTTGCGGGGCTGAATGGACGAGGCGATTCGAATGGTTGGAGCAGCGGTTTCAGGAGTTGGTTTGCTTGGCTTCGTAATGGCGGGTCTGGTAAGGCAGCAGGGCTTGCGCTTTCAAACCGAGCCCTTCATCAAGCCCCCAGGATGCTGCCAGTTCATCACGGCGCTTGCGTACAGCGGTCGGTGACTGGGCAATTGGCATGGCGTGGGGAAACAGCTCAAGTGCGTGGCGGGTATCCATGACACGGTGGACCGAAGCACAGGAGAAGCGCGTCAATTTCTCCAACAAGTAACCCACTCGACGGACCTGAAGTTCATCGGGATGACACCTCAGAAACGCTCGCGCAGCGCTGACCAGGTCGACATCCGAATACCAGACAGCCTGCGCTACGTGGACAAGGGTTGAGTCATCCGCTTCATTCAAGGGAGATCTGGCCAGCTTGTCCAGCGCGGATGTGAAGAGGTTGCCGTCAAGACGCTTCGCCATCTTCGGGCTCCAGGAAGTCTTGCAAGAGATTGGTCAGTACGGTGGTCGGTGGTTCCTTGGACCCAACATACACATCGATTGCCTCCAGTGCCAGCCTCCGTAAGTCAGTGGTCAGGATGAGACCCGAACGGAGCAATGCGTGAATGTCACTCAAGTCTTGTTCGCTTGCCCTGGCCAGCTTCGATATGGCGATGTCGACAGGCGCTGCGATACGAATATGCAAGGGGGAGGTTTCCGGGAACTCTGCCAATGGCAGGCTGCGCTCCAGATAGTCTTCGTGGATCGGCCCGAAAGTTGTGGTGTAATGCAGGTCGTAGTGCAACTCCAGCATGCGTCCGGATTGGGCATCGAAGAAGGCTTGAGGGACTTCGGCGAGTAGAGCTTGCAAGTCGAACGGCTCGGCGAGGCTGTTCTCGTAACATTCGGCATCGACATCCACGGAAACGCGATGATGAGTATAGAGGTGGACAGCACACCCTCCGAATATGATGATTTTCAATGCGCCTGGCCCTGCTTGCTCTTGCACCATTTCCGCTTCCACTGACTTGAACATGGAAATCAGGGCTTGTCCCAGATCGCTCTGGGTGTTCAGGTGTGGAGGAGTTGCATTCAGACGGTCCATTGCCAACCTCGATATCCTTGTGACCAGCTCGTAGGCGTACTTGAGCAAGATTCACCCAAGCGCGTTCGGGGCATCAATCTAGTTGGACGGTCGAGGTGTCGGAAACAGAAAAGTAGCTTCTGGGTGTTGCCAAAGTGCAGGCTGGAACAGCGGTGATTTACCAGCCGAACAGTGCGCAGGCATTGTGGGTGCTGGTCTTCGCCAGTTGCTCGACATCGACACCTATTACTTCAGCCAGTGCCTGTGCAATCTCTGGTAAATATTCCGGGCTGTTGCGCTGCCCCGGGAACATCGCCGGCGCCATGTCCGGCGCGTCGGTCTCCAGCACCACGCTGTCCAGGGGCAACCGCGGCAGGGTCTTGCGCAGGCGCAATGCCTGGGGCCAGGTGCCGGCGCCGCCCAATCCCAGCTTGAAGCCGAGCTTGATGTACTCCCGCGCCTCTTCGTAGCTGCCGGCAAAGGCATGGATGATCCCCGCCCGCACCGGCTTGTAGCGCTTGAGCGTGGCGATCACCTGGGCGTGGCTGCGGCGCACATGCAGCAGTGACGGCAGCTCGAAGTCGCAGGCCAGTTGCAGTTGGGCCTCGAACAACGCCTGCTGGCGCGTCGGGTCCAGTTCGGGCAGGTAGAAGTCCAGGCCGAACTCACCCACCGCGCACAGCCGCGGGTTGCCGCGCAGGCGTTCGAGCCAGTCGCGCAACTGCGCCAGGTGCTCAGGAAGGTGCTGCTCGAGGTAGATCGGGTGCAGCCCCAGCGCCGCGTACACGCCTTCGTTGGCGCAGGCCAGGTCCCAGACTCGCTGGAAGTTGTCCTGGTACACCCCCAGCACCACCATGCGCTCCACCCCGCGCGCCGCCGCGTTGGCCAGAAGGCGCGGGCGGTCGGCGTCGAAATCGGCGAAGTCGAGGTGGGTGTGGGTGTCGATCAGGCGCATGCTCAGGCCTTGGCGATCCGCTGCTTGAAGGTGCGGCCGATGGCGTGCACGCCGGGCTCGTAGCGCTTGTCCTCGATGGCGGCCAGGGCCAGCTCCAGCGCGGTGGCGGCAATCAGGCCGTGCTGCTGGGCCATGGCGTTTACCGGCAGCGGCAGGAAGTCGAGCAACTGGTTGTCGCCGAAGGTGCCCAACTGCAGCTGGCGTGAGTCCTCGGGGCGCGCCTGAAGCGTGTCGAACACGCCTTGCAGCAGCACGTAGGACGTGGTCACCAATGCATCCGGCAGGCCACCCAGTTCATCGATCAGCTGTTGCATCAGGCGTTGGCCGCACTCGCGGCTGAAGGCTTCGCCCTGGCAGCGGCGCACTTGGCCGGCGAAACCTTGCAGGGCTTCGTCGAAACCACCGGCACGGGCCTGGCTCACCGACAGCTCGGGGCGGGCGCCGATCAGGGCGATGCTGCGCGGGCGGGTTTTCAACAGGCTCTGGGCCAGCTGGCGGCTGGCGTCGCGGTCATCGCTGATCACCGAGCAGAAGTGCGCCGGGTCCAGGCGCCGGTCGATGGCGATCACCGGCAGGCCCTTGGCCTGCAGTTCGCGGTAGCTCTCGTCTTCCGGCGGCAGGCAACTGGCGACGAACAGCGCGTCGCAGCGCCGGGCACGGAACAGCTGCTGCAACTGGCGTTCGCTGTCGGGCTGGTCGTCACTGCTGGCGATCAGCAACTGGTAGCCACGGGCACGGGCGCCTTGCTCCAGTTGCTTGGCAATGCGGGCGTAGCTGGGGTTCTCCAGATCCGGGAGAATGAAGCCCAGGGTGCGGGTGTGGCGGCTGCGCAGGCCGGCGGCCTGGGGGTTCGGGGTGAAGCCGTGGGCCTCGACCACCGCACGCACGCGCTCGACGGTGCTGCTGCTGATGCGCTGCTGTTCGGCCTTGCCATTGATGACGTAGCTGGCGGTGGTCACGGACACACCGGCCAGACGGGCGATATCGCTGAGTTTCACCGAATTTTCCTTGTTGTTTCCGGGACTGCCTGCGGGGCTTGACCGGCTAGTTTCACCCATCGACGGGCCCGCGCGCAGACGACCATTGTCGCAATTGTCCGACAGGATGGGGCTTTTTCGTTGGCAGATTATCGAGTAACGTGGCCGCTTGGTCAGATTAAACGTTTCAGCAAGGCGAATTTTCCTGCCTGAAAATCAGTCTTCGCCGGTTGTGCTGATCGTTTCGGCGGCTTTTGCCGTCGAATTCCACAACAATACCTCGGTAGCCGACGGGGCTGCCGCAAAAGGAGAGGGTCATGCTCGAGCTTGCCGTTGAGCAGATTGCCATGGGCCAGCGTGCCGCCGACAAGGGCGAGGCACTGGCGCTGCTGGCCGATCGACTGGTTGCCGATGGTCTGGTCGCCGAGGGTTACCTGGCGGGGCTGCAGGCCCGGGAGACGCAAGGCTCGACCTTCCTCGGCCAGGGCATCGCCATCCCCCACGGCACGCCGCAGACCCGCGAGCTGGTGTTCGCCACGGGCGTACGCCTGCTGCAGTTTCCCGACGGCGTGGACTGGGGCGACGGCCAGATCGTCTACCTGGCCATCGGCATCGCCGCCCGCTCCGATGAACATTTGCGCCTGCTGCAACTGCTGACCCGCGCCCTCGGTGAAACCGACCTGGCCGAGGCGCTGCGTCGCTCCGGCAGCGCCGAGGCACTGCTCAAGTTACTGCAAGGGGCGCCACGCGAGCTGGCGCTGGATGCCCAGCTGGTCGGCCTCAACCTGGCGGCGGAAGACTTCGACGAACTGGCCTGGCGCGGCGCTCGTCTGTTGCAACGCGCCGGTTGTGCCGACAGCGGCTTTGCCGCCGTGCTGCAGCAGACCGAGCCGCTGCCGCTGGGCGAGGGCCTGTGGTGGCTGCACAGCGAACGTGAGGTGCGCCAACCGGGGCTGGCCTTCGTCACCCCGCAGCAACCGTTGCGCTACCGCGATCAACCGCTCAATGGCCTGTTCTGCCTGGCCAGCCTCGGAGCGGCGCATCAAGCCCTGCTCGAGCGCCTGTGCGAGGTATTGATCGAGGGCCGTGGGCAGATGCTCTACCAGGCCACCAGCAGCCGCGCCGTGCTCGAAGTGCTCGGCGGCGAGGCGCCCGCCGACTGGCCCAGCGCCCGGATAGTATTGGCCAACGCCCATGGCCTGCATGCTCGCCCTGCAAAGGTACTGGCGCAGCTGGCCAAGGGTTTCGAGGGCGAGATCCGCATACGGCTGCACGACAGCGCCCAGCCGGCCGTTTCGGTGAAGAGCCTGAGCAAGCTGCTCAGTCTGGGCGCCCGCCGTGGCCAGGTCCTGGAGCTGATCGCCGAGCCCGGTATTGCCGCCGATGCCTTGCCGGCGTTGCTGGCGGCTATCGAGCAGGGCCTCGGCGAGGAGGTCGAGCCCTTGCCGCAAGCGGCAGCAGTGGAGCAGCCGCAGGTCGAAACCCTCCAGGCGCCGCCGCCCGGCAGCACCCTGCAGGGTGTCGCGGCCGCGCCGGGTATCGCCAGTGGCCCGGCCCATGTCTGCGTCGAGCGCGATATCGACTACCCGCTGCGCGGCGAGTCGCCCGCCCAGGAGCGGGCCAGGCTGCGCCAGGCCATCGACACAGTGCACGCCGATCTTCAGGCCCTGGTGCAACGCAGCGACAAGGCCATCGGCGAAATTTTCGTCACCCATCAGGAAATGCTTGCCGACCCGGCCCTGACCGACGACGTCGAGCTGCGCCTGGCCCAGGGCGAAAGCGCCGCAGCTGCATGGATGGCGGTGATCGAAGCCGCTGCCCGTCAGCAGGAGGCCCTGCACGATGCGCTGCTGGCCGAGCGGGCCGCCGATCTGCGCGATATCGGTCGTCGGGTGCTGGCGCAACTGTGCGGCGTCAAGGACAGCGCCGAGCCAGAGCAGCCCTATGTGCTGGTGATGGCCGAGGTCGGCCCTTCGGACGTGGCGCGCCTGGACCCGGCACGGGTCGCCGGTATCGTCACCGCCCAGGGCGGCGCCACCGCACACAGCGCCATCGTCGCTCGCGCCCTGGGCATCCCGGCGGTGGTCGGGGCCGGGGCGGCCGTGTTGTTGCTGGATAGCGGCACGCCGCTGCTGCTCGATGGTCAGCGCGGGCGGGTCGTGGTTGCGCCAGCCGAGGCCGAGTTGCAACGAGCCCTGGCAGAGCGTGATGCCCGCGAGCGTCGGCTGCAGATCGCCTGGGCCAACCGCCATGAGCCCGCGCGGACGCGCGACGGCCATGCCGTCGAAGTGTTCGCCAACATCGGCCAGAGCAACGGCATCGACAAGGTGGTGGAGCAAGGTGCCGAAGGCATCGGCCTGTTGCGCACCGAGCTGATCTTCATGGCCCACCCGCAACTGCCCGATGTGGCGGCCCAGGAAGCCGAGTACCGTCGGGTGCTCGATGGCCTGGACGGACGGCCACTGGTGGTGCGCACGCTCGACGTCGGGGGCGACAAGCCCTTGCCGTACTGGCCGATCGCGGCTGAGGAAAACCCCTTCCTCGGCGTGCGCGGCGTGCGCCTGACCCTGCAACGCCCGCAGGTGATGGAGGACCAGCTGCGCGCATTGCTGCGTGCCGCGGACAACCGCCCGCTGCGCATCATGTTCCCCATGGTCGGCCAGCTCCATGAATGGCGCGCCGCCAAGGCCATGGTCGAGCGCCTGCGCCAGGAGGTTCCGGTGGGCGACTTGCAGGTAGGTATCATGGTCGAAGTGCCGTCGGCCGCCTTGCTGGCGCCACAGCTGGCCCGTGAAGTGGACTTTTTCAGTATCGGTACCAACGACCTCACCCAGTACACCCTGGCCATCGACCGCGGTCACCCGAGCCTGTCGGCACAGGCCGACGGCCTGCACCCGGCAGTGCTCAACCTGATCGACATGACCGTGCGCGCCGCCCATGCCCAGGGCAAGTGGGTGGGCGTGTGCGGCGAGCTGGCGGCCGACCCGCAGGCGGTCGCCGTGCTGCTGGGCCTGGAGGTGGACGAACTGAGTGTCGCCGCCCGCAGCATTCCTGAAGTCAAGGCACTGGTGCGCCAGACCGACCTTTCGACGGCCCGCGCCCTGGCGCGCGAGGCCCTGCAACAAGACAGCGCCGAGGCAGTTCGGGCGCTGGTGGAGCGTTTTTGATGGCCAAGATCCTCACCCTCACCCTCAACCCGGCGCTGGATATCACCATCATCCTCGACCGCCTGCGACCCGGCGCGGTCAACCGCAGCCAGGCCCAGCACAGCCATGCCGCCGGCAAGGGGCTGAACGTCGCCCAGGTGCTGGCCGACCTGGGTCACAGCGTCACTGTCGGCGGTTTCCTGGGGCAGGATAACCTGGCGCCGTTCGAGGCGCTGATTGCCTGGCGCGGGTTCGCCGATTGCTTCGTGCGCGTCCCGGGCGAGACCCGCAGCAACATCAAGCTGGTCGAGGCCGATGGCCAGGTCACCGATATCAACGGGCCAGGGCCGCAGGTCGACGAGGCCGCCCGCGACGCCTTGCTGCAACGTCTGGCACTCGTGGCCCCGGGGCATGACGCCGTGGTGGTGGCCGGGAGCCTGCCACGGGGGATCAGCCCCGAGTGGTTGCGCGAGCTGCTGCTGATGCTCAAGTCCCAGGGCCTGAAGGTGGCCCTGGACAGCAGCGGCGAAGCCTTGCGCGCAGGCCTGCAGGCCGCGCCCTGGCTGGTCAAGCCCAACACCGAGGAGCTGGGTGAAGTCCTCGGGCTGCCGGTGCAGGCTGCGGACGAGCAACGCGCGGCCGCACGGCGGCTGCTCGCCACTGGCGTCGAGCATGTGGTGGTGTCCCAGGGCGAGCAGGGCGTGAACTGGTTCGCCGCTGGCCTGGCGCTGCATGCGCAACCGTCGAAAGTGCGCATCGCCAGTACCGTCGGCGCCGGTGATTCGCTGGTTGCCGGCATGGTCCATGGCCTGCTCCTGGCCGAAGCGCCCGCCGCTACCTTGCGCCGCGCCACCGCCATCGCCGCCCAGGCAGTCACCCAGGTCGGCTTCGGCGTTCACGACCGTGAGCAACTGGAGCGTCTGGAAGCCGCCGTGCGCCTTACAGAACAACAAGAAGAGGGCTGCTGATGAACATTGCCATTGTCACCGCCTGCCCCAACGGTCAGGTGTCCAGCGTGCTCAGCGCCCGCCTGTTGGCCGCCGCGGCCCAGCGTCGGGGCTGGAAAACCTGCGTCGAGGTGCATGACGCCGAACATCCGGAGCTGCGCCTGACGCCAACGCAGATCGCCGAGGCCGACTGGGTGCTGGTGGTCAGCACCGGGCCGCTGGACCTGGCGCGCTTTGCGGGCAAGCGCCTGTACCAGAGCACGCCGGCCCAGGCCCTGGCCGACCGTGAAGGCTTCCTCGACGAGGCCGCTGCGGGCGCCCAGGTGCAGGTAGCGCAAACCCCGGTGCATGGTACGCCGAAGATTGTCGCTGTGACCGCCTGCCCGACCGGCGTGGCCCACACCTTCATGGCCGCCGAAGCCCTGCAACAAGCGGCGCAGGCCATGGGCTACCAGCTCACCGTGGAAACCCAGGGTTCGGTCGGCGCGCGCAATCCGCTGCCGGCCGAGGCCATTGCCGCAGCCGATGTGGTGTTGCTGGCCGCCGATATCGAAGTACCGGCTGCGCGCTTCGCCGGCAAGCGCATCTACCGCTGCGGCACCGGCATCGCCCTCAAGCAGGCCCGCGCCACGCTGGACAAGGCCCTGGCCGAGGGCAAGGTGGAGGCGGCGGGAACGACCGGCGCAGTGCCGCCGGCCGAGAAGACCGGTGTCTACAAGCACCTGTTGACCGGGGTTTCGTTCATGCTGCCGATGGTGGTGGCCGGCGGTTTGCTGATCGCCTTGTCGTTTGTGTTTGGCATCGAGGCCTACAAGGAACCCGGCACGCTGCCCGCCGCCTTGATGCAGATCGGCGGCGAGGCGGCGTTCAAGCTGATGGTGCCGCTGCTTGCCGGCTATATCGCCTGGTCCATTGCCGACCGCCCGGGCCTGGCGCCCGGGATGATCGGCGGCCTGTTGGCCAGCACGCTCGGGGCGGGGTTCATCGGCGGCATCGTCGCTGGCTTCCTGGCGGGCTACAGCGCCAAGGCCATCGCCCGCTGGGTGCGCCTGCCCAGCAGCCTCGACGCGCTCAAGCCGATCCTCATCATCCCGCTGCTGGCCAGCCTGTTCACCGGCCTGGTGATGATCTACGTGGTCGGCCAGCCCGTGGCGGCCATGCTCGAGGGACTGACCCATTTCCTCGACAGCATGGGCACCACCAACGCCATCCTGCTCGGGCTGCTGCTCGGCGGCATGATGTGCGTCGACCTTGGCGGGCCGATCAACAAGGCCGCCTATGCCTTCTCGGTGGGGCTGCTGGCCTCGTCGAGCTACGCGCCGATGGCCGCGACCATGGCCGCCGGCATGGTGCCGCCGATCGGCCTGGGCATCGCCACCTTCCTGGCCCGGCGCAAGTTCGCCCAGAGTGAGCGCGAGGCCGGCAAGGCGGCGCTGGCGCTGGGCCTGTGCTTCATCTCCGAGGGCGCGATCCCGTTCGCCGCCAAGGACCCGCTGCGGGTGATTCCGGCGAGCATCGCCGGGGGCGCGCTGACCGGGGCCTTGTCGATGTATTTTGGCTGCAAGCTGATGGCGCCCCATGGCGGGTTGTTCGTGCTGCTGATCCCCAACGCGATCAACCATGCGCTGTTGTACCTGCTGGCCATCGTCGCCGGCAGCCTGCTGACGGCGGTGGTGTACGCGCTGATCAAGAAGAGCGAGCAGGTGGAGATGGTCGTGGCGCCAGCCAAGGGCTAGGCCCGCGATTGCTCCATCAAATGCTTCAACCCCTGGTCTTGCCCCGCAACGGTTTCAGCAGATCGCCCAACCCGTTGTGGTCGATCTCGTGCATCAGCGCCAGCAACCCGCCAAGCTCCCCGGGCGGGAAGCCTTTACGGGCAAACCATGCCAGGTAGTCCCCGGGCAGGTCGGCGATGATCCGCCCCTGGTACTTGCCAAAAGGCATGGTGCGGGTGACCAGCAGTTGCAGGGTTTCGGGTTTCATCGGGCGGTGGCCTGTGGCGGTTGAAGCGCGACCTTACTGCAAACTGCACGACGACCCAAGCGGCGATCATGCAGAACGCCCTTGAGCGGCATGTTTGTGAAATCTTCAAGTTACTGATTTTAATGAATTATTTTTATTTCCTGGGTTTGGCACGAAGCCTGCTCCGATCAAGGTGACTATGACCTGCCAAGGAGTTGTTGCCATGAGTAATCCCAACAAAGACACGATCGACGTACTCAACGACCTGATCGAGTACAGCAAGGATGGTGAGAAAGGCTTCAAGACTTCTGCCGAGGATGTGAAGAACCCTGAACTTAAAGCATTCTTCGTGCAGCGTGCCAGCGAGTGCGCCAGTGCCGCCGCAGAGTTGCAGGGCGAAGTGCGGCGCCTGGGCGGCGACCCGGAAACCAGCACCAGCATCAGCGGTGACCTGCACCGTGGCTGGGTCAACCTCAAGTCGATGGTCACCGGCAAGGATGAAGAAGCGGTGCTCAATGAAGTGGAGCGTGGGGAAGACCATGCGCTGAAGGCCTACAAGGAAGCCCGCGAGAAGCTGGTCAAACTGGGGCGTTCGGCCAATGACACTTCGTATGCCTTGGTAGAGAAACAGCTGCAGGGCGTGCAGCGCAATCATGATCAGGTGAAGGCTCTGCGTAACGCAGCCCGCGCTCGGTCCTGATCAGCATGGGGCCGTTTAACGGCCCCATGACTCACTCCTCGGGTCCTTCCACCCGATTCCGCCCATTGGCCTTGGCCCGATACAACGCCTCGTCAGCATCACCCAGCAGCGCCGCCAGGTCCTGATGGGTGCCGGGGATATGCAGGCCAATCCCCACACTGACTGTCACCGACCGCTCGTCATCGCCGAACGGCGGCATCGCTTCGACACTGGCGCGAATCCGCTCGGCCAGCAACCGCGCACCGGCCAGCTCGGTTTCCGGCAGCACCACCTGGAACTCCTCCCCGCCGTAACGCGCCGCCAGGTCCGCAGGGCGGCGGATGCACAGCTCGATGGTGGTGGCCACCTCGCGCAGTACATGGTCGCCACCGGCATGGCCATGGCGCTGGTTGAAGGCCTTGAAGTGGTCCACATCCACCATCAACACCGCCAGCGGCTTGCGGTTGCGCTGGGCACGCGCCCATTCCTGGCGCAGCACCTGGTCGAGGCGGCGACGGTTGGCAAGGCCGGTGAGGCTGTCGGTGGCGGCGAGGGTGGCCAGGCCCAGTTCGGCATCGTGGCGCCGACGTAGCTCGCGGCCCAGCAGCAAGGTCAGCCAGAGGATGCCAATGCACAACACGCCGGTGGCCACGCTGACCACGATCGCGGTACGCCGCCACGACTGGAACACTTCATCGGCCGAGTGGGCCACCAGCACGATCAACGGCAGGTCGGCGACCCGGGCGAAGGTGTAGAGGCGCTGGCCCTCATAGGCCGTCGAGCGGGCGGTGAAGCTGCCACTGCGCTCGCTGAGGATGCGCTTGAAGTTGGGGCGCTCGCTGAAGCTGGTGCCGATCAGTGGATCCTGCGGCCGGGTCGGCTGGCGCGCCAGTAGCTGGCCGTCGGTGTTGAGCAGGTTGATGCTGCTGTCCACGCCGATGTCCAGGCGCTGGAACAGTTCGTTGAAATAGGACAGGCGCAAGGCCCCGGCGGCCAGGCCCTGGAACTCGCCGTTGGCGCCGGAGATGCGCCGGCTGAAGCTGATGCACCAGTCCAGGTTGCCCAGCCGCGCCTTGAACGGCGGACTGATCAGCAGGCCCAGGCCCGGGCGGTCTCGGTGCGCCTGGAAGGCCACGGTGTCGGCGAAGTTGGCCTGGCGCGGCACCGCGCTGGTGGAGTCGCCGAGCACGTCGCCCTTGGCGTCGAGCCAGAGAATGTCGCCGCGCACCGGCGCGGAGAAGGCCTGGTTGAACAGGATCTGCTGGCGCAGCTTGGTCGGTACGTTGAGCAGATCGGGGTGCTGCACGGCCCAGATCAGGCCCTTGAGCGACTGGTCGTAGAGTTCGACGTTGCGCAGGATGTCGCTTTCGATCAACTGCACGATGTTGCTCGACGAGCGCATTTCCGATTGCTCGACGCTGTCGCGCTCGCGTGCCAGCAGGTAGCCGACGATAGCCACTATGGCGAGCACGGCAAGGCAGCTGCCCAGGTTGAGGACCAGCTCGGGGTGTGACTTGTACAGGGCGGATCGTGGTGATCGGGTGGGCAACGTCATGCTCGCAACTGCATAAGCCCCGGGATCCATGGGGAGTGGGCCGGAAAGCGGCGGCGGTATTTTAGGCAAGGCGCGATTGTCGGACAAGATCAAAGGTGTTTTGCCCGACGGAATTGATTCAGTAGGCCTGCGATGGGATGTACGACATTTCCGAATCTGAAACCAAATGCTTCAGTTGGGCTGTGCTTGGGACCTATCCTACGCGCTTGCCGGAAGGGTCTGGATAGGCCGGGAAATGCATCAGGGCTAACGTCGTCGGGTCGCCAAATTTGGTGACCGGGCGTGAGAACCTGATGATATGTCTTTCGGCCACTTCAATGGCAGCCGTGTTCGGGCAGACCTCTGGTCTGGCCGGGTTTCATGTCCTCGGTTTCTCACCCCGTACACGGTTGCCACCTAATCCTGTGAGAAAGGTTCAAGTGGCGATTTTCTTCAATCGACATGAGCGATTTGAAATGAAAAAGCTAGTACCTGACCCACCCATCCCCTACATCTCCATCATCGACCATCTGCCCCTCGCCGAAGTCTGGGAGCATGCCGCTGTCCTGATGACCATGATGACCCGCACCTGCGACGTCTACATGGCCTTTCCCGTGGATGAGCGTCCCGAGATCCTGGTGGAGAACATTTCCATCCTCAGCCGGCTGCTGAGCTGCCTGATGGCCCACGCCAGGTCGCTGGAGGTGCAGCCATGAGCGAGCAGCCCGAACGTTTTGCCACTGCCGGCGTTTCGACATTCCTGGAGTGTTTTCGTGTTGAGCCCGATGTGCCTTTCAGCCTGGCGTTCAACGAGCTGTCGGTGCTGCAGGGTTGCATCCTGCACCTGACCACGGAGGCGGAAATGGAAGGGGATTTGAAAGCAGGGAGTGCAGCGCGGATCCTCAGTGCCATGGCCAAGGCGCTGATCAATGACCTGGAGATTGGGTTGAACCGTACCCGTTGAAGTCCATCGCAGGGCAAGCCCGCTCCCACGCCTGATAATCCGCCTGGCGTGGGAGCGGGCTTGCCCTGCGATCGGTTTCAGATCAGAACACGTTCAACGGATAATCCACGATCATGCGGAATTCGTTGTTGTCCTGAATCGTCGAGTAGGCCGCGTTGGCCCGGTGCGTGGCATAGCGCAGCAGCACCGACAGGTCCTTCATCTGACCTTCCTGGAACACATACTTCACGTCGAAGTCGCGCTCCCAGTGCCGGGCATTTTCGCCTTCGGCGTTGTAGAAATCGTAGTACTGGGTGTCTTGGCTGGCCTTGGTCAGGTCGGCCTTGCCGCGCGAGTACGACAGCGAGGTGCTCAGGCCTGGGATGCCGAGGCCGGCGAAGTCGTAGTCGTACTGCAGCTTCCATGAGCGCTCGTTCGGCGCGTTGAAGTCCGAGTACATGCGCGAGTTGTCGAGGAAGATGCTGTCGCCCAGGTTGATGTAGTCGAACGGCGTGTCGCCATTGACCCGCTGGTAGGCGGCGGTGACGCTGTGGTACCCGGCGGCGACGGTGAAGTGCACGCTCCAGGTGTTGTTGTCGATGCTGCCCAGCTTCGACTGGCCGGTGTCCTGGGTGTGATAGAAGTGCACGCCTGGGTTCAGGCTGACCAGGTCGTTGACCGCGTAGGTGTAGTCGAAGTCGGCGTAGTACTGGTTCCAGATGTCCTTCAGCTCGGCGGCGTAGAGGTTGGCGGTGACGCCCTCGGTGCCGCTCCACGACGCGCCGGCCCAGCTCAGGTTCTGGCTGTCCTGCTCGCGTGTCTGGTTGCTGTAGTAGGTGTTGATGCGGCGGTGGCCGCTCTGGTTGTACGGCTTGGTGAAGCTGACCTTGCCGCCTTCGAGCATCAGCCCGTCGATGCTGTTGTTGGTCAGCGCGACGCCGCGGAAGGTCTGCGGCAGCATGCGGCTTTCGCCACCGGCGATCACCGGGTTGGTGAGGAACAGGTCACCGGCCTTGAACTCGGTGTCGAAGCCCTTGAGCTTGATCGCGCCGCCGGCAGTGGAGAAGGCGTGGCGCGCCTTGTCTTCCGGTGCGCTCGGCAGGATCGAGGTGCCGGCACGGCCATCACCGCCGTCGAGCTTCAGGCCGACCATGGCGTGGGCGTCGAGGCCGAAGCCGATTACGCCAGGCGTGTAGCCGGACTCGAAGCGTGCGACGGCGCCCTGGCCCCACTCGCGTTTGTCCTTGATCGAGGCATTCTTCTCGTTGCGGTTGAAGTAGGCATTACGCAAATGCAGGTTCAGCGTGGAGCCCTCGATGAAGCCATCAGCCTTGGCTTCATCGGCCTGTGCGGCCACGGGCATCGTTGCGGCCAATGCAACGAACAACGGGGTGAAACGAAACGCGAAAGACACCGGTACAAACTCCTTTGGTCAAGCGATGGGGCAGTTTTTTATTGTCGTGTCTGCAAGTTCTTATTAGAGACGTAACAGCCAGGCTGAGATTTTCGACGCATAAAAAAAGCCGCTGAAAGGCAGCGGCTTTGAAAGGCTAACATATCGTCACAGGCAGTGCCCATGGTGTAGCCCAGGGAAAACTGGAAACAGCTGGCGTGGCCGGTCAGCTATCGGCATCGGTATCGACAGATACCTTGGAAGCTGTCTGCTGTGCGTCTTTAGCCGCAGCGGACTGCTGCGCGGCGTAGGCGTCACGCGCCTCCTGGTGAACCGCGGCGAGTTCGGCGTTGCGGGCGACGAAGGCCGGGGATTCTTCCGCCATGGCCAGGGGCGACAACAACAGGGAAGACAGGACGAAAACGCTGGCAATACCCATACTGTTGGACATTTGGAACAACCTTCTTGCGGGGCAAGTGCTAATGGAGACAGGGCTAAAGTTAGTCCTGTAAACAGCGGGGAAACAGAGGCTGTTCAGATAAGCACTGTTGCGCAAAAAGTAATGATCGCGGCAAAAATACTCAGACTTTTACCGCAAACCCGCGTAGTTGAGCGCTCGGCAAGTTGATACCGAAGGTATTGGCCCCGGCCTCGCTGTGCACGAAAACACTGCCGCCGTGCATCAGGGCGATTGCCTTGACGATGGCCAGGCCCAGTCCGTGGTTGCCGCCGCCGCTGTTGGCGCGGGCCGCATCCACCCGATAGAAGCGCTCGAACAGCATCGGCAGGTGTTCGTCGTCGATCGCCGGCCCCGGGTTGCTCACCGCGATGCTGACTTGCTCGTCATTCGCCTCGATGCGCACCTGGATCGCCTGGTGCGGTGCGGTGTGCTGCACGGCGTTGTTCAGCAGGTTGATCAGCGCCCGGCGCAACTGGGCCTTTTCGATGCAGGCCTGGGCATCGCCGCTGACGGTGACGCTGACGTGGGCGTCTTCGAGGATGTAGTCGAGGTAGTCGAGGGTGGTGGCCACTTCCTCGGCCAGCGAGGCCTGGGTAAGGGCGGTGGCCTTGCTGCCCTGGTCGGCGCTGGCCAGGAACAGCATGTCGTTGATGATGCTGCGCAGGCGCTCGAGTTCTTCGAGGTTCGATTGCAGCACCTCGAAGTAGTGCTCGGCGCTGCGCCCGCGGGTGAGGGCGACCTGGGTCTGGCCGATCAGGTTGGTCAGCGGCGAGCGCAGTTCGTGGGCGACGTCGGCGTTGAAGGCTTCCAGTTGCGAATAGGCCTGGCTGACTCGGTCGAGGGCGGCATTGAAGGTGCCGGCGAAGCGCGCCAGTTCCGGCGGCAGGTCGCGGGTCTGCAGGCGATCGTCCAGGCGTGGCGGCGCCAGGGCCTGGGCTTCTTCGGAGAGGGCGAGCAGGGGCCGCAGACCAATACGCGCGACCCAGTAACCAAGCAGCGAGGCCAGCAGCACGCCGAAAACCGCCAGGCCAACGATGGCCACCAGCAGGCTGTGCTGGGCCTGCCAGAAGGTTTCAGTGTCGATGCCGATCAGAAAACGCAGGGGCGGGCGCTCACCCTGCGCGGGCAGCTCGCTGACCAGCACCTTGTAGGGATAGGGGCTGTCGGACAGGCGCAGCTCGCGCATGCCCACAGGGCCCTTGGCGAAGTCGCGCACCTGTTCGCTGGGATGGCCGTACTCGAAGGACGGGGCGCCGCTCACCACCCAGAAGCGGATGCGTCGGTCTTCTTCGCTCAGCAGGTTGAGTTTGTTGTTGATCTTGGCCCAGTGCTCGGAGGTGCCGAAGCGGTTGAGGGTGGATTCGAGCACGCTGAAGCGTGCGTCCAGTTCGGCCGCCGGCAGCAGGTCGAGGCTGTGGTCGACCTGGCGGTACAGCGCGCTGCCGATCAGCACGAACACCGCCAGCGCCACCAGGGCGAAGAGCGCCGACAGGCGCAGGGCGATGGAGTTGCGCCAAGGATTCATCGGGCGTTACCTGCGGCCAATTCATGGGGGCGGGTAGTGCAGGTTTCAGCCACGATGTTCCAGGACATAGCCCATGCCTCGAATGGTATGCAGCAGCTTGTTGTCGAACGGCCCGTCGAGCTTGGCGCGCAGGCGCTTGATCGCCACCTCGACGACATTGGCGTCACTGTCGAAATTGATGTCCCAGACCAGCTCGGCGATGGCGGTCTTGGACAGGATCTCGCCCTGGCGCCGGGCCAGCACGCTGAGCAGCGAGAACTCCTTGGCGGTCAGGTCCAGGCGCTGGCCGGCCCGGCTGGCCTTGCGCGCCATCAGGTCGATCCACAGGTCCGCCACCTGGATCTGCAGCGGCTCATGAATGGCGCTGCGCCGGGTCAGGGCCTGCAGCCTGGCCACCAGTTCGAGGAACGAGAACGGTTTGCCCAGGTAGTCGTCGGCGCCTTCGCGCAGGCCGTGGATGCGGTCCTCGACCCGCTCGCGGGCGGTGAGCATGATCACCGGCGTCTGCTTGCGCGCCCGCAGTGCGCGCAGCACGCCGTAGCCATCCAGGCCAGGCAGCATCACGTCGAGCACGATCACCGCGTAGTCGCCTTCGAGGGCCAGGTGCAGGCCGTCGATGCCGTCGCGGGCCAGGTCGACGGTGAAGCCCTGCTCGGTGAGGCCACGATGCAGGTAGTCGGCGGTTTTTTCTTCGTCTTCGATGATCAGCACACGCATGGTCTTGTCTCAACTGGCGGTCGGCGCGGGGGCGACGGTGGCCTGGCGGCGGTGGAACAGACGCTCCAGGGCCAAGTATATGACCGGGGTGGTGAACAGCGTCAGGGCCTGGCTCACCAGCAGGCCGCCGACCACGGCGATGCCCAGTGGCTGACGCAGTTCGGCGCCGGCGCCGAAGCCGAACATCAGTGGCAGCGCGCCAAGCAATGCGGCCAGGGTGGTCATGATGATCGGGCGAAAGCGCACCAGGCACGCCTGGTGGATCGCCTGCTCGGGCGTCATGCCGTGGTTGCGCTGGGCTTCGAGGGCGAAGTCGATGAGCAGGATGCCGTTCTTCTTGACGATGCCGATCAGCAGCACCACGCCGATCAGGCCCATGATGGTGAAGTCCTGGCCCATGGCCCAGAGCAGGATCAGCGCACCCAGGCCCGCCGAGGGCAGGGTGGAGATGATGGTCAGCGGGTGCCCGAAGCTCTCGTAGAGCACGCCGAGGATGATGTACACCGCCACCAGCGCGGCGAGGATCAGGTAGGGCTGGCTCGACAGTGAACTCTGGAAGGCCTGGGCGGCCCCCTGGAAGTTGCCGGCGATGGAGTCGGGCATGCCCAGTTCGCGCTGGGTGCGTTCGAGGATCTGCACCGCATCGCCCAGGGCCACGCCGGGGGCCAGGTTGAACGACAGGTTGGCCGCCGGGAACAGGCCGTCGTGGCTGATCGACAGCGGCCCGGTGCTGGGCGGTGCGACATGGGCCAGGGCCGACAGCGGCACCATCTCGCCCGACAGCGGCGAGCGCAGGTAGAAATAGTTGAGGCTCTCGGCCTTGCCGCGCTGGCGGGCGTCCAGTTCGAGGATCACCTTGTACTGGTTGGTCTCGGTCTGGAACTCGCTGATCTGCCGCTGGCCGAAGGCATCGTACAGCGCCTGGTCGACGTCGGTGGTGGTCAGGCCGAAGCGCGCGGCGGCCTGGCGGTCGATGTCGATGCGGGTGACGCTGGCGCCCAGTTGCAGGTCGTTGGACAGGTCGCGGAACGCCGGATTCTCGCGCAGGCGTTCGGTCAGGCGCTGGGTCCACAGGTTCAGCGCAACGCCGTCGTTGCTCTTGAGCACGTACTGGTACTGGGTGCGCGACGGCCCGGAACTGAGGTTGATGTCTTGCCCTGCGCGCAGGTACAGGACGATGCCGGGAACCTGCGCCAGTTTTGCGCGCATGCGGTCGATCCATTCGCTGGCCGACACGTCGCGCTCGCCACGGGGCTTGAGGGAGATCCAGAAGCGCCCGTTGGCGATGGTCTGGTTGCTGCCGGTGACACCTACCGAATGGGAGAAGGCGCGCACCGCCGGGTCGGCTTCGATGATCTTCGCCAGGGCCTTGTGCTTCTCGATCATCGCGGGGTAGGACACATCGGCCGCCGCCTCGCTGGTGCCGAGGATGAACCCGGTGTCCTGCAGCGGGAAGAAGCCCTTGGGGATGGCCACGTAGCCGACCACCGCCAATGCCAGGGTCAGGCCGAACACGCCGAGGGTGACACGCTGGTGCGCCAGGGCCCGGTCCAGGCCCTTCTCGTACCAGCGCACCAGGCGCTGGCCGAAGCCGCCATGCTGCGTCTCGGGCGGGCGGCGCATGCACAGCGCGGCGAGGGTCGGTGCCAGGGTCAGCGAGACCACCACCGAAATCAGGATGGTCGCGGTGGCGGTCAGGGCGAATTCCTTGAACAGCCGGCCGACCACGCCGCCCATGAACAGCAGCGGAATGAACGCGGCGATCAGCGAGAAGCTGATCGACACCACGGTGAAGCCGATCTCGCCGGCGCCCTTGAGCGCCGCCGTGCGGCTGTCGTCGCCGGCCTCCAGGTGACGGTGGATGTTCTCCACCACGACGATGGCATCGTCGACCACGAAGCCCACGGCGATGACGATGGCCACCAGGGTGAGGTTGTTGAGGCTGAAGCCGAACACGTACATCAATGCGCAACTGGCGATCAGCGACACGCCGAGCACGCTGGAAACGATGAAGGTCGCCGACCACTGGCGCAGGAACAGCGCCATCACCCCGATCACCAGGGCCACGGCGATCAGCAGGGTCAGCTCGACCTCGTGCAGCGAGGCGCGGATGGTCTGCGTGCGGTCCTGCAGCACCGACACCTCGACCGCTGCCGGCAGCATTTCCTGCAGGCGGGGCAGGGCAGCCATCACCCGGTCCACGGTGTCGACGATGTTTGCCCCGGGTTGGCGGAAGATAACCAGGTTCAACCCCGGCTGTTCGCCGGACCAGGCCCTGACGTAGGCGTTCTCGGCGCCGTCGATCACCTTGGCGACGTCGGCCAGGTGCACCGGGGCGCCGTTGCGGTAGCTGACGATCAGCTTCGCGTAGTCGTCGGGGTGGAACAGCTGGTCGTTGGCGGCGAGGGTCGACACGCTGTGCTCGCCGTACAGCGCGCCCTTGGCCAGGTTGAGACTGGTCTGCTGGATGGCCTGGCGGATATCGGCCAGGGTCAGGCCGATGGCGGCGAGCTTTTCGGGCTGGGCCTGCACGCGGATGGCCGGGCGTAGTTGCCCGGTGATGTTGATCAGGCCGACCCCGTCGATCTGGCTGAGCTGGCGGGCCAGCAGGGTCTCGGCATAGTCGCTCAGTTGGTTGCCAGGCATCTGCGCCGAGCTGACGGTGAGGATCAGCACCGGGCTGTCGGCCGGGTTGACCTTGCGCCAGGTGGGCGGGCTGGGCAGGTCCTGGGGCAGGCGCGCGGTGGCGGTGTTGATCGCCGCCTGGACCTCCTGGGCGGCGGTGTCGATGTTCTTGTCGAGGGTGAACTGCAGGATCAGGTTGGTCGAGCCCAGCGCGCTGCTGCTGGTCATCTGGGTCATGCCGGGGATGGCGCTGAACTGCACCTCCAGGGGCGTGGCGACCGACGAGGCCATGGTTTCCGGGCTGGCACCGGGCAACTGGGCGGTAACCTGGATGGTCGGGAAGTCGGCCTCGGGCAGCGGCGCCACCGGCAGGCGCGGGAAGGCGATGGCACCGAGCAGCACCAGGGCGAAGGTCAGCAGCAGGGTGGCGATGGGGTGGTCGATGCACCAGGCCGAGACGCCGTTGCGGGTGTTCATGGATGGCTCCTGCTTTCGGCCATTTGCGCCGGGGCAGGGGTGTCGGGGGTGACTTCCACGGTGCTGCCGGGCTTGAGCCGCGACTGACCGTCCAGCACCAGGCGATCGCCGGCCTTGACCCCGGCAATGACGTTCAGCGTGCTGTCCTGGTACACCACCTTGACCGGTACGGCGCTGACCTTGTCGCCGTCCAGGCGGTAGACGAAGTGGCCGTCGATGCTGCGCTGCACCACCGGCGGCGGCACCACCAGGGCGTCCTCGTCCACCGCCGTGCGCAGGCGCACGGTAACCAGCTGGCCCGGCCACAGGCGTGCGTCCCGGTTGTCGAACTCGGCCTTGACCCGCACCGTGCCGGTGGTGGCCGAAACCTGGTTGTCGATCAGCATCAAGTGCCCCTTGGCGAGCAGGCTGCGTTCGCCGTCGGCGTCCAGGTAGGTCTCCACTTCGGCGGGTGTGGCCGAGTTGAGCAGGCCCTGCAGGACTGGCAGCTGCTGTTGGGGCAGGGCGAACTCCACGGCGATCGGGTCGATCTGGGTGACGCTGAACAGGCTCTGAGTGTCGCTGGTGCGTACCAGGTTGCCAGGGTCGACGTTGCGAATGCCGACGCGCCCGCTCACCGGCGAGCGGATCTGGGTGTAGCTGAGCTGCACCGCGGCATTGTCGATGGCCGCCTGGTTGCCCTTGATCGTCGCCTGCAACTGGTTCACCAGCGCCTGCTGCTGGTCGAGGGTCTGCTTGGACACTCCGTCGTCGCTGCTGAGCAACTGGTAGCGCTTGAGGTTGACGTTACCCACCTGCAACTGCGCCTGGGTCTGGCCGAGCTGGGCGCGGGCCTGATCGAGGTTGGCGCGGATCGCCCGGTCATCGAGGGTGGCCAGCAGGTCGCCCTGCATGACCCACTGGCCTTCCTTGACCAGCACCTGGGTGAGCACGCCCTCGACCTGCGGGCGCACCTCGACGCTATGCAGCGACAGCACCGAGCCGATGGCGCTCAGGTAGCGTGGGACGTCCTGCTGGGCCACGGCGACCACGCGCACCGGTATCGCGCTGGCGGCGCGGTTGGCCGGGGCTTCGCGGCGCAATCCCTGCCAGGCGCCGATGGCGACCAGCAGGGCGAGGGCCAGGGCGGCGAGTACGAGGTAGCGGGACGGACGTCGCATCGGGGCAGGCACCTTGACCAAGGGGCTGGGAAGTGGATTGGACTATTGCAAGGTTATAGCGCGCCGTCCGGGTCGGCAGCGTGACGCCTGGCTGTCATGGCTGTCAGTTTCGGTGGGTTGATGGCCAAGTGCCAATACCCTGCCATGGATCAATGTTACGTTGGCGTTTGCCCCTAGAGTCGTACGCCCTGCCGATTTCACGTACAACAACGAGAGCCTCCGATGAAGTGCAATATGCCTGTTACCGGTCGCGAAGTGGATTACCCCGGCGACGCCAATATCCTGTCCACCACCGATCTGGACAGCCGCATCACCTATGCCAACGACGATTTCCTGCGAGTCAGCGGGTTCGCGCGCGAGGAGCTGCTGGGCAATCCCCACCACATCGTCCGCCACCCCGACATGCCGCCCCAGGCCTTCGCCCAGATGTGGCAGGCGCTCAAGGCCGGACGCTCGTGGATGGGACTGGTGAAGAACCGTTGCAAGAACGGTGACCACTACTGGGTGAGCGCTTTCGTCTCGCCGATCAGCAGTGGCGGGCAGGTGCTGGAGTACCAGTCGGTGAGGACCAAGCCTGGGGTCGAGCAGGTCGCGGCGGCCGAGCGGTGCTATGCAAGGTTGCGCGAAGGCCGGCGTGACTGGCGCGAGCGCTTACCGGTACTGCAGTTGGGCACACGCTTGTCGCTGGCGGTCGGTGTGGTACTGGCGCTGGTGATAGGCGCGGGTCAATGGTGGCTGGGGGCACCGCTGCTGGAATCGCTGGTGGAGATGGTGGCGGCTGGGGGCTTGAGCAGCTTGGCGATCCTGGTGCTGCTGCGCCCATACGAGCGGCTACGTCGGCAGGCCCAGACGATCGCCGACAATCCACTCAGCCAGCACCTGTACACCGGCCGGCGTGACGGCCTGGGGCAGATCGAGTTCGCCATGCGCATGCTCAAGGCGCAGCTGGGGGCGGTGGTCGGGCGTATCGGCGACACCTCCTCGCGCCTGGCCGGGCACTCGGGCTCGCTGGTCGAGGCCTTGCACAGCAGTCACGCCAACAGCCTCGAGCAGCAGAGCGAAGCCGACCAGGTGGCCACGGCGATCCACCAGATGAGCGCCAGTGTCGCCCAGGTCGCCAGCAGCGCGCAGATGGCGGCGATGGCGGCCGACCAGGCCGAGGACGAGACCCAGTCAGGCCACCAGCTGGTCGATCGCAACCGCTGCGCGATCCAGGACCTGGCCGGCTCGCTGGTGGAAGCCAGCGAGGTGATCCAGCAACTGGAGAACCACAGCAGCGAGATTTCCGGGGTGCTCGACGTGATCCGTGGCATCGCCGAGCAGACCAACCTGCTGGCGCTCAACGCCGCCATCGAGGCGGCGCGTGCGGGCGACCAGGGACGCGGGTTCGCGGTGGTCGCCGACGAGGTGCGTGGCCTGGCCCAGCGCACCGCGCAGTCGACCCACGATATCCAGCGCATGATCGGTGCCCTGCAGGACGGTGCCCGCGCGGCGGTGCAGGTGATGCAGCAGAGCAGTGCCCATGCCGGGCACAGCGTCGAGCAGGCGCAACTGGCCAGCGACGCGCTGGACAGCATCAGCGTGCGGGTCAACCAGATCAACGAGATGAGCCTGCAGATCGCCGCGGCGGTGGAGCAGCAGAGCCAGGTCAGCGAGAACATCAACCGCAACATCACCAGCATCCGCCAGGCCAGCGAGGCGACGGTCAGCGTCGGGCAGCGCAGCCACAGCAGCGCCAGTGACGTGGCGGACCTGGCCAAGGACCTGCGGCGGCTGGCGGATGAGTTCTGGCGGCGCTGTCAGTGATTGACTGAGTTGTCTGTGCCGGATCTATCTAGAAACCGATGAACGCATAGTAGACCGGCGCTTCGCCCGTCACCTGTAGGCGATGACCCTGCAGATCGGCCGCAAGTGTCTCGTCCTGCACATGCACCACCCACGGTCCATCGACCGCCTGTGGCGCCTGCTCCAGCACCGAGGCAAACGCCGCCATGTCCGGCAGCCACGCGGTAAACCCATTGCCCTTCAGCGCACTGGTGGTCATCCCCAACGCCTGACAGATCGCCACCTTGGCCGCGATATCATTGCGGTCGGCCTGGCGTGAGGCTTCGATCAGGGCACGCAGCGCCTCATCCACCGGCAGGTTGCCGTGAATCAGTTCCGGCCCTTGCGTCCAGGCCTCGGGCGGGCAGTCCTTGTTTTCCGGGCGCAGCGGCAGGTGCGGGTTGATCTCCGCCGGGTAGATGCGACAGACCAGCGGGCGGCTTTCATAGATACCGCACAGGTCGTTGTCATCGAGGTTGCGGCAGCGCCCTGGATTGAACGCGGCGAAGGTCACCGATACCTGCAACTGCGCGTCACCGCATGGCACCGGGTGCGAACGGCGCAGCACATGCTCGCGCTGGTCTGCCGGCATGCCGGGGCCATCGGCGAGAAAACCTTCGATCAGCACCACCACCTGACCACCAGAGATCGCCCACTGGTGGGCCTCGGCAAGCGTCAGCGGCACATGATGGCCCGTGCAGCATTTGCCGCAGCCGGTGCAGGCGAAGCGAATACTGTCGCTCATCGTTTGCCGGCTTCCCATTCCGTGGTAAAGGTTTGCTGGCGTTGGCGGTCGTAGAGGCACAGCTCGGTACCGGTGCGGTTCTGCATGTGCTTCTGGGGGTAGATGCCCTCGATCAGCAGCGCGCTGTAACCGATCTGGTCGTCGAACTCGGCGGGTTTGCCCAGGGCGTGGGCGTCCTTGAACTGGCTGGCGGCCAGACAGGCTTTGAGCATGTGCTGGCGTTGGTCGCTCCAGGCTTGGTTGCTCGAAGCGTGTACTGCGCCGCTGGCGAAGGCGCAGAGAATCAGGAACGAATTGAGTAATTTCATACGCGACACCGGCAATGAACCTGCGAAGGGCGCGAATTATGCCCGAACGTTTTCCTTCATCAAGTCAGGAAAGTCCTGACTTGATGTTTCAGTGCTCCTCGAACACCACCGCGCGCGCCGCCGTCACCAGGCAGTTGGTCAGCTCCGGCGAGGAGAACTTGGTGAGAATGGCATTGGCCCCGGCCAGCTTGGCCTTGTCACCGCTCATCGCGCTGTCCAGCGAGGTGTGCAGCAGGATGTACAAGTGCTGGAAGTCCGGGGTTTCGCGCAGGGTGCGGGTGAAGGCGAAACCATCCATCTCGGACATCTCGATGTCCGAGACGATGATGTTGATCTCCCTTTCGGTGCCTTGCAGCTCCAGCAGCACATTGATCGCATCCTTGGCGCTGCGCGCGGTATGGCACTCGATGCCAAGGTTGCGCAGGGTGTGCACCGACTGCTGCAACGCAACCTGGCTGTCGTCTACCACCAGGATGTTGGCGGCGGCCAGCAGGCTTGCATCTTCTTCGCTGACTTCCCCCGGGTGCGGTTCGTGGGGGGGCGGGGCGATGCCGTGGATGACCTTTTCGATATCCAGCACCTGCACCAGGGTATTGTCGACCCGGGTGACGCCGGTAATGAACGAGCGGTTGCCCGAGCCGTAGGGCGGCGGTTTGATGTCGGTGCTCAGGCAATGGACGATACGGCTCACCGCTTGCACGTGCAGGCCCTGGCGCGAGCGGCTGATCTCGGTGACGATCAGGCAGCCGCCGTCGGGGTCGGCCAGGGGCATTTCGCCGATGGCGCGGGACAGGTCGATCACCGACAACGAGTTGCCGCGCAGGGTGGCGACGCCTTTGACGTGCGGGTGGGACTCCGGCAGCTTGGTCAGCGGCGGGCAGGGGATGATCTCGCTGACCTTGAGCAGGTTGATAGCCATCAGCTTGCCGCTGCGCAGGGTGAACAGCAGCAGGGACAGCGAGTCCGCGCGGGCTTTTTGCGTGGCCATGGACAACCTTCGCTATGAATGAGGGGGAGGATGCCGGGTTATCGGCTTTCTGGCGCCAGGCTTTAGCTTAGTTTGCTATTCGCTCTGTATGGGGCTGCTTCGCAGCCCCGTCAGCGCAGTCCCAATCGCTTGGCCAGCCTGCTCAGGTTGGCCCGATCCAGCCCCAACTCCCGGGCTGCGGCTGCCCAGTTGTCCTGGTGACGATCCAGGCACGCTTCGACGATCTGCCGTTGATAATCATCCACCGCCTCGCGCAGCCCCCCCTCGGGCAGCGGCGCGTCAGCTGACGGTGCCTCGGTTTCTGCCAGTATGCTCGGCGCCACGTTGCGCAGATCGAGGTCAGCCGCTTCCAGGGTGAGGATCTTCGGCCGCCGTCCTTGCTGCCCCAATGCCTTGAGCGCCGAGCGACCGATCAGGTGTTCCAGTTCGCGGACGTTGCCCGGCCAGCCGTACGCCAGCAGGGCGGCCTGGGCGTCGGTGGACAGCCGCAGGCTCCCCAGCCCCAGGCGCGCGCGGTTCTGTTCGAGGAAAAAGCCAGCCAGCAACAGCACGTCGCGGCCTCGCTCGCGCAGGGGCGGAACTTGCAGCGGGTAGACGCTCAGCCGGTGGTAGAAGTCGGCGCGGAAGTTGCCATTGCGCACCTCTTCGGCCAGGTCGCGGTTGGTCGCGGCGATCAGGCGTACATCGACCTGATGGTCGCGGTCCGAACCCAGGCGTTGCAACTGCCCGCTCTGCAACACCCGCAGCAACTTGGCCTGCACTGCCAACGGCAGCTCGCCGACCTCGTCGAGGAACAATGTGCCGCCGTTGGCCAGCTCGAACTTGCCGCGGCGTTCACCATGGGCGCCGGTAAAGGCGCCGCGCACATGGCCGAACAGTTCGCTCTCCACCAAGGTGTCGGGCAGGGCGGCGCAGTTGAGGCTGATCATCGGCTTGCCGGCACGCTGGCTGGCATGGTGCAGGGCCTGGGCCACCAGTTCCTTGCCGACGCCGGTCTCGCCAGTGATCAGCACGGTCAGGTCGCTGCCACCGACCAGGCGGATCTCCTCGACCAGGCGCTTGTGCGCCTTGCTCTGGCCGATCAGTTCGCGGTCCTGGCCGCTGGCCTGGCGATATACCTCGGCGCGCTGGTGTTCATCCTCGGCGCGCAGGGCCAGGTGCTCGATGCGCTCGGCCACGGTTACCGTGGCGGCGGCCAGGCTGGCGAAGGCCTGCAGGGCGTCGAGCTCGAGGCTCTGGAACTGGCCGGCGGTGAGCGCGTCGAGGGTCAGCAGGCCCCACGGGCGTTCGTCGACCATCAGCGGGCAACCCATGCAGTCGTGCACCTCGAGATCCACATGGGCGGCGTCGACCAGGCCGTCGTAAGGGTCGGGCAGCGGGCTGTCGCTAGGGAAGCGGGTGGGCTCGGGGCGGCTGAGCAGGGCCTGGAAGCGCGGGTGCTCGCTGACCCGGAAGCGTCGACCCAGGGTGTCCGCTGACAAGCCATCCACCGCCAGCGGCACCAGCCACTCGCCATCCAGGCGCAGCAGCGCCGCGGCATCGCACGGCAGCAGACCGCGCATGGCCTGCAGCAGCCGGCGGTAGCGTTCCTGGTCGGGGAGGTCGCGGGACAAGTCGCTCACCAGAGGGAGGAGGGCAGTGAGCAGGGGCTTTGCAGTCATATGGACTCCTGTTGGTCGGAATGACTATACGCCTGAGTGTGTCCTTTTGACATTGATCAATGAAAAGCCCCGGTTTTATTGACGATCAAAGTTGGCACGATTGCTGAAATGGTCTACGCAACCATTCGAAGCCACAGGCTCAGGAGTTGTCGTAATGCTCAATGCCGAACAACGTGCAATCATCAAAGCCACCGTGCCCCTGCTGGAAAGCGGTGGCGAGGCCCTGACCACCCACTTCTACAAGATGATGCTCAGCGAGTACCCCGAGGTACGCCCGCTGTTCAACCAGGCCCACCAGGCCAGCGGCGACCAGCCGCGTGCCCTGGCCAACGGCGTGCTGATGTACGCCCGGCATATCGACCAGCTCGAGCAGCTGGGCGGTCTGGTAGGCCAGATCATCAACAAGCACGTCGCCTTGCAGATTCTCCCTGAACACTACCCGATCGTCGGCAGCTGCCTGCTGCGCGCCATCGAGGAAGTGCTGGGCAAGGAGATCGCTACCGCCGAGGTGATCGCTGCCTGGGCGGCGGCCTACGGCCAGCTTGCCGACATCCTCATCGGCGCCGAGGAGAACCTGTACAAACAGAAGGAAGAGGCCGCCGGCGGCTGGCGCGGCACCCGCGAATTCCGCCTGGTGCGCCGCGAGCAGGAAAGCCGCGAGATCGTCTCGTTCTACTTCGCTCCGGTCGATGGCAAACCGGTGCTCAAGGCCGAGCCGGGCCAGTACATCGGCCTGAAGCTGGAAATCGATGGTCAGGAGCAACGTCGCAACTATTCGCTGTCGGCCCTGTGCGACGGTGAGCAGTACCGCATCAGCGTCAAGCGCGAGGCGGGCGGCAAGGTCTCCAACTACCTGCATGATGGCTTGATGGTCGGCGATACCCTGCAACTGTTCCCGCCTTCCGGTGATTTCACCCTGGTCGCCAGCGCCAAGCCGCTGGTGCTGATCAGCGGCGGCGTGGGCATCACCCCGACCCTGGCCATGCTTGAGGCGGCCCTCGAGACCGAACGCCCGGTGCACTTCATCCATTGCGCGCGCAACGGCGCGGTGCATGCCTTCCGCGACTGGATCGATGGCCTGGCGGCACGCCATCCGCAACTCAAGCGCTTCTACTGCTACGCAGAAGAAGATGGCAGCCAGGCTGCCGACGCAGTGGGCCTGCTGGACCAGGACCTGCTGGCCGAATGGCTGCCGCGTGAGCGTGATATCGACGCCTACTTCCTCGGGCCCAAGGGCTTCATGGCGGCGATCAAGCGTCAGCTCAAGGGCCTGGGTGTGCCGGAAGGGCAGAGCCGCTATGAGTTCTTCGGGCCGGCTGCGGCGCTGGAGTAAGCGATAGGCCTGGCTGGCCCCATCGCCGGCAAGCCGGCTCCCACAGGGTTCAGCGATACCTGTGGAAGCCGGCTTGCCGGCGATGGGGCCGGGACAGGCTACGAGTGATTCATCCCAATCGCTGCGGTTCGGCGTTCTGTCGGGCCGCCAGCACACGGATGCTCCCGGCCGTGGGTAATCGAGAACGAAGCGGACGATGACATTCGACGCTGTCGGCCTGGCCGAGCGCCGAACCGCAGCGATTGGGCCTAACCGGTCTTCTATATAAGGAAGAGGTGAACGCGGTTACACCCGCTTTCATCTTTAATCCTCCTTTAATCACTGTATCCTTCACTCCCAGGTGTCGAGGGGCTTGCTCCTGCCCGGCACCTGGCTGGCGCATTTTTCACGTGCGTCAGTGAACCGAAACCGACCCGCTCGGTCCTAGGTCATCAGTGGATAGCCGCGCACGCCCCCGCTCGATGCATTCAAAGGTCATCTCCAGCGTGTAGACTGGGCGCCCCTCGGGCAGCCCGCGCTGTCACTCTCCATCGAAGGAATCGGCAATGAACGAACTCTCATCGCGCCTGAATCGGGAACGGCGCTTTCTGGTGCTCCTCGGCGTGATCTGCCTGGCGCTGATCGGCGGCGCCCTGTACATGCAGGTGGTGCTGGGCGAGGCACCTTGCCCGCTGTGCATCCTGCAGCGCTATGCCCTGCTGTTCATCGCGATCTTCGCCTTCATCGCCGCCGCCATGCCCGGGCGCCGCAGCCTGACCTTCTTCGAGGCGCTGGTGGTGCTCAGCGCCATCGGTGGCATCGTTGCCGCCGGCAACCATGTGTATATACTCGCCAACCCCATGGTCAGCTGCGGAATCGACACCTTGCAGCCCATCGTCGACGACCTGCCGCTGGCCAAGCTCTGGCCGCTGGCGTTCCAGGTCGATGGGTTCTGCTCCACGCCCTACCCACCGATCCTCGGTCTGTCCCTCGCGCAATGGGCGTTGGTGGCGTTCGTGCTGACGGCGGTCCTGGTGCCCATGGGCATCTACCGAAACCGTCGCCGCGCTTAGACCAAAGTCCCGAATTGACCTGGGTCTATTGCGCGGCGAGATAAGCTGCAAATGGCCCCCGATGATTGATCCAGGTCAGCCACCAGCCCTTGCGCGGCAAGGGTTTCAGGGCTACTGCGCGGGGTGCGACAAACTGTCGCGAAGTTGATTTTTTGACCAGTATTGTTGCGTATTCTGTAAAAGACTGTTGCTCAATAAGTCATAGTCATCGTGGGGCGACCTATCTACAATCGCCCCCAATTTCCGTTCGGCACTGCTTGCGAGTCGCAGGATTGATGGGAGCCGCAGCGCTTTCCATTTGCTGACTTCGACAAGTTTCGCCCAACGGCGATACCGGGCGGACACCCCTCCGCGTTTTCCCGCACCAAATGGACTTGGTCTGAAGTACAGGCCTGTTGCCTACGAAACCATAAGCACCGCCAACCCGCTTGACGCCAAGATCCAGCAGTCGGATCCCTGGCAGGGGCGGGTACGGGCGCCAATTGCCGCACTTGGCAGGACGAAGTGTTGGCTACCAAACACAAATTGCATTGAAGCAAGCTGATCTAGAGGTCGTGAGATGAGTAAAAAGCGTTACCCCAGACTGTTTGGCATATTGCCCTTTTTAGGCATGCTTTTACTCAGTGGGTGCAACTGGACCCTGCTCGATCCGAAGGGCCAGGTCGGCATTGAGCAGAAGAACCTGATCCTGATCGCCACCGGCTTGATGCTGCTGGTGGTCGTGCCCGTGATCATCATGACCCTGGCGTTCGCCTGGAAGTATCGTGCGTCCAACAAGGCCGCCACCTACACCCCTGACTGGTCGCACTCGACCAAGATCGAGGCCGCGGTGTGGATCATCCCGATCCTGATCATCATCGCCCTGGGTTACTTCACCTACCACTCCACCCACAAGCTGGACCCGTACCGTCCACTGGATTCCGATGTGAAGCCGGTGCAGATCGACGTGGTCGCGCTGGACTGGAAATGGCTGTTCATCTACCCGGAACAGGGCATTGCCACGGTCAACAAGATCGTCTTCCCGGCTAACACCCCGGTCAACTTCCGCGTGACCTCCGACGCCGTGATGAACTCCTTCTTCATCCCGGGCCTGGGTGGCCAGATCTACGCCATGGCTGGCATGACCACCAAACTGCACCTGATCGCCAACGAGAACGGTGAGTTCGACGGTATCTCCGCCAACTACAGCGGCGCCGGCTTCACCGGTATGAAATTCAAGGCTGTTGCCACTTCGCAAGCTGACTTCGATGCATGGGTCGCTGAAGTGAAGGCATCGCCGAAGAAACTGGACCAGGCAGAATATGACGCCTTGGCCAAAGCTAGCGAAAACAACCCAGTCGCGCTGTACAGCGAGGCCCCGGCTGACCAGTTCCAGCGCATCGTCGACAAGTACGAAGGCATGAACCGCGGTCGTCCGAGCCACGAAGAAGCAGGCAGCAAAGACCTGGCCACTACCAAGGGTGTGGAATCGAGTATGCAACCAGCTGCCGGTGCAGAGGAGTAAGAGATGTTCGGTAAATTAACTCTGGAGGCGATACCGTATCACGAGCCGATAGTCATGGTGACGCTTGCCATGATCGCGCTCGGTGGTATCGCTGTCGTTGGTGCCATCACCTATTTCCGCAAGTGGACCTACTTGTGGACCGAGTGGCTGACCACGGTCGACCACAAGAAAATCGGCGTGATGTACATCATCGTCGCGATGGTCATGCTGCTGCGCGGCTTCGCCGACGCCATCATGATGCGTACCCAGCTGGCCGCCGCCACCGGTGGCTCCGAAGGCTACCTGCCGCCTGAACACTATGACCAGATCTTCACCGCCCACGGTGTGATCATGATCATCTTCATGGCGATGCCGTTCTTCACCGGCCTGATGAACCTTGCGGTTCCTCTGCAGATCGGTGCACGTGACGTTGCCTTCCCGTTCCTGAACTCCCTGAGCTTCTACCTGCTGCTGGCAGGCGTGCTGCTGGTCAACATCTCGCTGGGCGTTGGTGAATTCGCCAAGACCGGCTGGGTTGCCTATCCGCCGCTCGCGGGTATCCAGTACAGCCCTGGGGTGGGTGTCGACTACTACATCTGGGCACTACAGCTATCAGGTCTGGGTACGACGCTTACCGGCGTGAACTTCCTCGTCACCGTGATGAAGATGCGCGCCCCTGGCATGAAGCTGATGGACATGCCGATCTTCACCTGGACCTGCACCTGGGCCAACGTACTGATCGTCGCTTCCTTCCCGATCCTGACCGCCGCACTCGCGCTGCTGACTGTTGACCGTTATCTGGACTTCCACATCTTCACCAACGAGCTTGGTGGGAACCCGATGATGTACGTCAACCTGTTCTGGGCGTGGGGTCACCCTGAGGTCTACATCCTGATCCTGCCGGCCTTCGGCGTGTTCTCGGAAGTCACCTCGACCTTCGCAGGCAAGCGCCTGTTCGGTCACCACTCGATGATCTACGCATCGGGCGCAATCGCCATCCTCGGCTTTGCGGTCTGGCTGCACCACTTCTTCACCATGGGTGCCGGCGCCAGCGTCAACACCTTCTTCGGCCTGGCGACGATGCTGATCTCCATTCCGACCGGTGTGAAGCTGTTCAACTGGCTGTTCACCATCTACCAGGGCCGTCTGCGCTTCACCGCGCCGATCATGTGGACCCTGGGCTTCATGGTCACCTTCTCCATCGGTGGCATGACCGGCGTCCTGCTGGCTGTTCCAGGTGCCGACTTCGTTCTGCACAACAGCCTGTTCGTGATCGCCCACTTCCACAACGTGATCATCGGTGGCGCGGTATTCGGCTACATCGCCGGCTTCGCCTTCTGGTTCCCGAAAGCCTTCGGTTTCACCCTGAACGAGAAGTGGGGCAAGGCTGCCTTCTGGTTCTGGATCTCCGGCTTCTACGTAGCGTTCATGCCGCTGTACGCCCTGGGCTTCATGGGCATGACCCGTCGTCTGAACCACTCCGACAACCCGCTGTGGGAACCCTACCTGTACGTAGCCGTAGTCGGCGCCGTGCTGATCCTGTTCGGTATCGCCTGCCAGCTGATCCAGATCTACGTCTCGGTTCGCGATCGCAAGGACAACATGGACGTCACCGGCGACCCATGGGGCGGCCGTACCCTGGAATGGTCGACTTCGTCGCCACCTCCGTTCTACAACTTCGCCCACATGCCTGAGCACGTTGGCCTGGACGCCTGGCACGAAGCCAAGCAAGCCGGCGCCGCCTACAAGGCTCCGGCCAAGTACGAAGCGATCCACATGCCGAGCAACACTTCCACCGGTCTGTTCATGGGTCTGTTGCTGACCGTGTTCGGCTTCGCCTTCATCTGGCACATCTGGTGGCTGGTGGGTGCGAGCCTGGTTGCGACCATCGCTGTCTTTGTTCGCCACGCCGCGCGTGACGACCAGGGCTACATGGTGCCGGCCGAAGAAGTGGCGCGCATCGAAGGCGAGCGCATGAAAGCGCTGGCCAACGCTGGTGCACTGCCTGCTGGCGGCGCACGTGTCGAATCGTTTGAACGGGTGTAATCAATGTCCAGTCAAGTAATCCACGGTGGCGCGCATGGTCATGACCATGCGCACGATGACCACCACCACGACTCGGGCCAGATGACCGTACTCGGTTTCTGGCTGTACCTGATGACCGACTGCATCCTGTTTGCGTCGCTCTTCGCCACCTACGCGGTGCTGTCCGGCGGTTTCGCCGGCGGCCCGTCGGGTCACGACATCTTCCAGCTCGACTTCGTGCTGGTCGAAACCGCGTTTCTGCTGCTGTCCTCGATCACCTTCGGCTTCGCCATGCTGAAGATGTTCGCCGGCAACAAGGCAGGTGTACTGGGCTGGTTGGCTGTGACCTTCCTGTTCGGTGCAGGCTTCATCGCGATGGAAATCTATGAGTTCCATCACCTGATCGCCGAAGGCTACGGCCCGCAGCGCAGTGGCTTCCTGTCGGCGTTCTTCGCGCTGGTCGGTACCCACGGCCTGCACGTGACTGCCGGTCTGATCTGGATGGCAATCATGATGTACCAGATCAACAAGCACGGCATCACGCCGACCGCCAAGACCCGCATGAGCTGCCTGAGCCTGTTCTGGCACTTCCTCGACGTGGTCTGGATCTGCGTGTTCACCGTCGTCTACCTGCTGGGGGTTCTGTAATGGCTAGCGCACACGACACTCATCACGAAGGCAATCACGGTAGCGTGAAGTCCTACATGATCGGCTTTGTACTGTCGATCATCCTGACCGCGATCCCGTTCGGCCTGGTGATGTACCCAAGCCTGCCGAAGAACCTGACCGTCCTGATCGTGGTGGCCATGGCCGTCATCCAGGTGGTGGTGCACCTCGTGTACTTCCTGCACATGGACCGCTCGAAAGAGCAGCGCTCCAACGTGTCGACGTTCCTGTTCACCGTTCTGGTAATTGCACTGCTGGTCGGCCTGTCGCTGTGGATCATGTTCAGCATCCACTTCGAAATGCTGGCCAAGTGAGGTAAGACTGCATGTCCGTGAAGCACTTTATCCAAATCACCAAACCGGGGATCATTTTCGGTAACGTGCTTTCCGTGGCAGGCGGTTTCTTCCTTGCCGCCAAGGGGCATGTGGATTTCGCCCTGTTCCTGGCGGTGGTGATCGGTACGTCCCTGGTGGTCGCGTCCGGATGCGTGTTCAACAACTGCATCGACCGTGACATCGACCACAAGATGGAGCGCACCAAGAACCGCGTCATGGTCCAGGGCGGCATGTCGCTGCCCCTGGCGCTGATCTACGCCACCCTGCTCGGGGTGGCGGGTTTCAGCTTGCTGTATGTCCAGGCCAACCCGCTGTCGGCGTTCTGCGCCCTGGTTGGCTTCGTGGTCTACGTCGGCTTCTACAGCCTGTGGCTCAAGCGCAAATCGGTGCACGGCACCCTGGTCGGCAGCCTGTCCGGTGCCATGCCTCCGGTGATCGGCTACTGCGCGGTGAGCAACAGCTTCGACCTGGCCGCGTTCACCCTGCTGGTGATGTTCAGCCTGTGGCAGATGCCGCACAGCTTCGCCATCGCCATCTTCCGCTTCAAGGACTACAGCGCCGCCAACATCCCGGTCCTGCCGGTGGCGCGCGGTATCCTCGCGGCGAAGAAGCAGATCGTGCTGTACGTGCTGGCCTTCGTCCTCGCCACCCTGATGCTGACCCTCGGCGGCTACGCCGGCCTGGGTTACCTCGCCGTGGCGGCCGCCATGGGCCTGTACTGGCTGTACATGGCCTGGGGCGGCTACAAGGCCGAGGACGACAGCAAGTGGGCGCGCAAGGTATTCGGCTTCTCCATCCTCACCGTCACTGCCCTGAGCGTGATGATGGGCGTGGACAGCCAGACCGCGGCCGACGTGCTGATGACCTACGCACGCTGAAACACCCCAGCTGCACAAGACGCCCCGGCTTGCCGGGGCGTTTTTTTTGCCTCGGAAAATTCATTCGAAGGGCAGTTGACAGCGCCATGCCCTTTGCCGGATGTTATGCGCCGCAGGTCAGGACGACCTGCAGGCCAGGGTAGGCCGCGATCCATTCGGATCGATCCACATGACAAGGACTGTTCCATGACCGAATCGAGCTCCGCTCCTTCGGCGTGCGCGGCTTCGCTGCGCCAACGCCGTGCCTCTGCCAGCACCGCTACCGCGCTGGCCATCCTCGAATGCCTGTTCCGTCGACGCAGCCTGGCCCCCGGGCAGGATGACGCGCTGGATGATGCCGTGCTCGCCCCGCACCTGCCCAAGGTGCTGCAGGCCGTCGAGCACGGGCTGCCGGTGGAGATGGTACTCCCGGCCTTCCCCGGCAAGTCGCCCAACCGCCAGAAGACCCTCGGCCCGCTCCCGGACCTGGCAGAGCACCATGCCATCGACGAGCTGCATCGCCTGGCTGAGGAAATCCGCGCATTGCATGCCCCCGGCGCGGTCATTCACATCTGCTCGGACGGCTATGTCTTCGCCGACCTGGTGCGGGTGCCCGATGCCCATGTCCAGGCCTACACCGACGATATCCAGCGCTATGCCGGCCAGCACTATCCCGGCCGTTTCACCTTGTTCGACCTCAAGGATGCCTATCCGCAACTGGGCTGCCTGGACTCCATGCGCGAAGAGCTGATGATCGAGCATGGCCAGTCGCTGCGCGTCCTGCAGCAGCGCTTCGAGGACGAGGAGCACATGCGGTTGATGTACTGCGGCATCCATCGTTTCCTCGCCGAGGACTACGCCGGACTGGTGGAGTTCGAAGGCATGAGCATGAACGCGGTTAAGAAGGCCGCCAAGCCCGCATCCCAACGGGTGATCCAGCGTAGCGAGGCCTGGAGTGCGTTGCTGCAAGCGCGCTATCCGCATTGCCTGCGCCTGTCGATCCACCCGCAGTTGGCGGTGTCGAGCAAGATCGGTATCCGCCTGGTGCCGACCAGCGACCTGTGGCGCACCCCCTGGCATTCGGTGGCGATCAAGCGTCGTGGCGTGGTGACCCTCGACCGGCGCAGCAATGTCGATGAGCGTTACAGCCGGCTGGTATTCCGCCGTGGCCGGCCTTGCCACTACGCCAGCGCGCAGTGAGGGTGGCGCCAATGGACATACGCGCGGTTCTGTTCGACCTGGACGGCACCCTGGTCGATACCCTGCCGGATATCGCCTGGTGCCTGAATCATGTGCTGAGCCTGCACGGGCTGCGCACGCTGCAGCCGGATGAGGTGCGCGGGATGATCGGCGGCGGTGTGGCGGCGATGCTCGAAAGGGCCGCCGTCGGCCTCGACGCCGAGCAACGTCAACGCCTGCATGACGACTACAGCAGCTGCTATCACGACAACCTGGTCCGGCGTTCCCGAGTCTTCCCAGGTTGTATCGGCCTGATCGAGAGGATTGCCGACAAAGGGCTGCCCATGGCTGTCGTCACCAACAAGGCCCACACCCTCGCCGAGCGTGTCGTACAAGGGCTGCTGCCCGCGCAGCGATTTGCCGCGGTGCTCGGTCATCGCCCCGGCGAGCGGCTCAAGCCGGCACCGGACATCGCGCTGCAGGCTGCCGAACGGCTGGGCATCGACCCAGGCCACTGCCTGTTTGTCGGCGATACCCCGGTCGACCTGTTGACCGCCAAGGCCGCGGGCATGCCCGCCGCCGCCGTCGGTTGGGGCTACGGCGAGTGGCAAGCGTTGCTCGAGCAGCGGCCACAGTTCCATTGCCAGCAACCCTTGCAGCTGCTCCGGGCCCTGCGCCCGGAGCAAGTGCGCCACTGTGCAAGCCAATCCGCAACGCCAATCGGTTCGCTGTAGCCGTTCTCAAGGAAGACACGACATGCAAGACAAAGACAGCTGGATGGAAGCCGTCGGCCAGGTGCTGGACGCTTACCTGCTCAAGGCCCAGGACGACCGCTTCGACCAAGCGGGCAGGGCGCACCTGGCCCACGACCTGGCGCGCTGCTTCGACAGTGGCGAGCCGCTGCGCATGGTGCTGCCGGGTTTCCCGTGCAAGTCGCCGAATGATCACGACAAGACCTTCGGCGTACTGCCCGACCATGGCGAGGTGATCGCCATCGAGCGCCTCGACCGCCTCGCCCAGGAGCTCGCCGAGCTCCACGCCCCTGGCTGCGAGATCGCGATCCTCAGCGACGGCACCACCTTCAACGATATCGTCGGCGTGCCGGACGACGTGCGCCGCGCCTACAACCAGGCGCTGCGCACCCTGTGCACCACCCATTGCATCCGCTGGGTGAGCATGGAGGACCTGTTCCCCCAGGCCAGCAGTGCCGAAGCCCTGCGTGCCACCCTGGTCAAGCAGGCCCGTCTGCCGTGGAAGAACGTCGAGGCACTGATCGAGCAGTGCCAGCACGACGAGGCCCTGGGCCGGACCCACGACAAGTTGTGCAGCCACCTCTACAACGACCTGCGCCTGTGCCGCCAGGCCGGGCAGGACGAAGACGAGCACCTGCGCCAGATCAGCTACAAGGCCTACCAGATGATGCTGCGCGGCCAGGCCTTGAATGCGGCGGTCGAGCGGTTTTTCCCCGGGCACGTGCGCCTGTCGGTGCACCAGTACGACAACGCCGGCCCCAAGTTCACCGTGGCCCTGGCCGAGGGGCTCGATCATGTAGTCAGCCCCTGGCATGCAGTGCCGGTGCGCCAGCTTGACGGTCACCAGACCCTGCGCGGCCGCGCGCAGATCGACGCCGCGCGGCATGTGCTGGTGACCTGGCGGGGGCAGCCATGGCTGTTCCATGAAACAGCGGGCGAGGCGCTCGAGGGCTTCAACTTCACATTGCAGAAGCTCCCCCTGTTCGGGTTGCTGGTCAGCGACCCGCTGGGGCTGGGTTTCCAGCGACTGTCTACCGAGACCTTGCAAGCCCTGGTGCGCAGTTTCGGTTTTGTCTGCCTCAGAGGCTGTGAATTCACCGACCAGCAGGCATTCGCCACAGACTGTGAGCGTTTCGGCACCATCTACCGTTGGTCCTTTGGCGAGGTGCATGTGGTCAAGCCGGCCGACCAGCCCCAAGGCGTGGTGCATTCGCTGGAGAAGACCCCCTTGCACTGGGACCTCAACATGCTGCCCGACAGCGATCCGCTGGTGCAGCGCGATGCCAAGTTCTGCGCCCACACCTTCATGCTGTATTGCAAGACGCCGCCGCAGCCGGGGGAAGGGCAGACCACGGTCGTCGACAGCCGCAACGCCTTGCGCAAGGTGGGCCTGCGCACCGCCCGCCAGTGGCAGGGCATCGATTTGACCTACTACACGCGCATGACCTATTTCGGCGGTTCGCCGCGCAGCTACTCGCTGGTCGACCTCGATCCGCGCAGCGGCGAGCGGGTACTGCGCTACCAGGAGGGCTGCCAGTCGTCGTTGCAGACCCTCGAACAGAAGGTGCAGGGGCATGACGAAGCCTTCCAGCAGGCATTGATCAGCCAGCTCGATGAACTGGTCTATGACCCCGAATGCCTGATTGCCCATGAGTGGCAGGCGGGTGACCTGGTGCTGATCGACAACTACCAGACCTTGCACGGGCGCCTGCCGATGAGCGCGGCCTCGGCCGCGCGCGAACTGTGGCGGGTGCAGGTCTACTGAGCCC
Organism: Pseudomonas soli; assembly: GCF_900110655.1. GTDB lineage: Bacteria > Pseudomonadota > Gammaproteobacteria > Pseudomonadales > Pseudomonadaceae > Aquipseudomonas > Aquipseudomonas soli. The sequence continues at coordinate 758,769 of NZ_FOEQ01000001.1, read as the reverse complement.
TTTGACGGCGGTGCTTGCCGGTGTTTCGGCAAGCTCCGCCTGCTGAGGAGGGTTCTGTAATTACGATTTTTTTCAAATGAAGTGGCTGAAAAAATATAATAAAACAGGAAATTATCCTTTACTAAGTGATCATGGCGGGATTATGTTGTTTGTCGGCCGCCGCAGCGGCCAGCGTCGCTCGGACGGTTCCGGGCGCTTACGTCTCTCGAGGAACACATGGCCAACCCAGGTTCGCCGCGCCGCTTTGCGCGCATCGATCGTCTCCCCCCTTACGTCTTCAACATTACTGCCGAGCTCAAGATGGCCGCCCGCCGCCGTGGCGAGGACATCATTGACCTGAGCATGGGCAACCCTGATGGCGCCACGCCGCCACACATCGTCGAGAAACTGGTGCAGGTTGCCCAGCGCGAAGACACCCATGGCTATTCCACCTCCCGTGGCATCCCGCGCCTGCGCCGCGCCATCTCCAACTGGTACAAGGAACGCTACGAGGTCGACATCGACCCGGAAAGCGAAGCCATTGTCACCATTGGCTCGAAGGAAGGCCTGGCGCACCTGATGCTCGGCACCCTCGACCACGGCGACACGGTCCTGGTGCCCAACCCCAGCTACCCTATCCACATCTACGGCGCGGTGATCGCCGGCGCCCAGGTACGTTCGGTGCCGCTGGTACCGGGCGTGGACTTCTTCAACGAGCTGGAACGGGCGATCCGCGAATCGATCCCCAAGCCGAAGATGATGATCCTCGGCTTCCCGTCCAACCCCACCGCGCAGTGCGTGGAGCTGGATTTCTTCGAGCGTGTGGTGGCCCTGGCCAAGCAGTACGATGTGCTGGTGGTGCACGACCTGGCCTACGCCGACATCGTCTACGACGGCTGGAAAGCGCCGTCGATCATGCAGGTGCCGGGGGCCAAGGACATTGCGGTGGAGTTTTTCACCCTGTCCAAGAGCTACAACATGGCTGGCTGGCGGATCGGCTTCATGGTCGGCAACCCTGAGCTGGTCAGTGCCCTGGCGCGGATCAAGAGTTACCACGACTACGGCACCTTCACTCCGCTGCAGGTGGCCGCCATCGCCGCCCTGGAAGGCGACCAGCAGTGCGTGCGCGATATCGCCGAGCAGTACCGCCAGCGCCGCAACCTGCTGGTGAAGGGCCTGCACGAGTTAGGCTGGATGGTCGAGAACCCCAAGGCCTCGATGTACGTGTGGGCTAAGATCCCTGAGCAGTACGCTCACCTGGGGTCGCTGGAGTTTTCCAAGAAGCTGCTGGCCGAGGCCAAGGTTTGCGTGTCGCCGGGGATCGGCTTTGGCGACTACGGCGATGATCATGTGCGTTTTGCCCTGATCGAGAACCAGGACCGTATCCGCCAGGCCATTCGCGGGATCCGCCAGATGTTCCGCGCCGATGGTTTGACCAGCAAGTAAACAGGTCCGACCTCATCGCCGGCAAGCCGGCTCCCACAGGATGGCACTGGACCTTGTGGGAGCCGGCTAGCCGGCGATGGGCCGGTACAGGCGATATCGATCACGACTTTCAGATCGCCGATCAGCGGCGATCTTTTTTTGCATTCCCCCTCTTCTCAGCCGCCCGCGCCTGGATTACAAATAGCGCCGCGGGCGCCCGCCCCGATAACAACAACCTCCCTCCCTGGCCATCATGTCCGAACAGAACCCTTGCCTGACCTGCGGCGCCTGCTGCGGCTACTTTCGTGTGTCTTTCTTCTGGGGTGAGTGCCAGTCCGCCGGTGGCCTGGTGCCCGACGACCTGGTCGTGCAGATCAACCCGACCCGCGTCGCCATGATTGGCACCGACGCCAAGCCCTGCCGTTGCGTCAGCCTCGGCGGCGAGATCGGCACGCAGGTGGCGTGCTCCATCTACGAGAACCGCTCCAGCCCCTGCCGCGAGTTCGAAGCGTCGTGGGAAAACGGCGTGCACAATCCGAGCTGTGACGACGCTCGGGCAGCCTATGGCCTGCCACCGCTGACGCCGCCGGGCGCCAACGAGCCGCATTGGCCGGACGACGGGGCGGAGGTCGCCTGAACCTGCTCGGGTCAAGCCTGCTCCTCGCGGAGCAGGCACTACCGTTCGTCGGTTGGATCCAATGAGCGCATCGCTGAAACCCGCGAAACACGTGCCGCCTCGACAAAGTATTAACACCATTTGACCGGCATCGACGGCAAGCCGCCCGCCCCTGAGCGGCTACACATTCCTTCAAAGGATGTTCGTAGCCATAGATCAGGTATTTCGGCCGTCGCGTGTGTCACTGCTCCTGCCCACCCTGCTGTACACGCTTTCAAGGACTGAATCGCCTGATCCACGAAGGAGCTTTCCGTGGACAGTCGCGCCGCCCCCCGTTCGCCCGCCCGTTTCTCCCAACTGTCGCTGGCCGTCAGCCTGGCCGTGACTGCCATGGCCTTTGGTCTGCACGGCGAACAGGCGCTGGCCGCCTGCAGCCTGGCCGGTTCCACGGTGACCTGCAGCGGCGCGGCCAACCCGCTCGCGCCGAGCTATTCCAACAGTGGCAACGGCCTGACCGTCAATGTCAACACCGGTGCCTCGCTGGGCGTGCTGCTGGGCGTGGGCGGCACCGCGCTGTCGCTCACCGGCAACAACATCACGTTGAACAACTCCGGTACCGTCAACCCGTCGTTGCTGGGGATCCTTAGCATCCAGTCCACTGGCGCCGTGATCGGCAACACCAGCACTGCCAGTACCATCAACATCACCAACAATGCCACGGGTGTGATTCGAGGAACCGGGGCGGTGCTGGGCGCGAGCCTGTTGAACCTTACCGGCATGGCAATGGACGTGCGTAACGCTGCCGGAGGTGTCACTACCATCAACAACGCAGGCAGCATCGGCTCCACGGCATTGGCCAGCCTGACGATCATCAGCGAGGACACCCCGGTCATCGCCGTGAGCGGTGGCGGGTCGGTGGACTTCACCAACACCGGCACCGTGCTGGGTCGTACAGCATTTCAGGCGTCGGCAGGCGGCAACACCTTCACCAACGCCGGGAGCCTGACCGGCAGCCTGTCCATGGGCGCGGGCAGTACCAACCGCTTCAACGCCATCACCGGCTCCAGCCTCAGCGCGGGAGCCGGTGTCGGTGTTTCGCTGCTGGTCACCAGTAACCCCAACCTGGCCTTCGCGCCTGCAGGGGTGGTCGACGGCGGTGCCGGCGGCACCAATACCCTGGCGCTGCAGAACGCCATCGGTGGCGGCAGCGGCACCAGCGGCAGCGGCACCATCAACGCCTCGAACTACATCAACTTCAACCGCCTGATCGTCGACAGCGGTACCTGGTCGCTGATCGGGCAATTGCTCAACGGCACCACCCAGACCACCCTCAACGGTGGCTTGCTCAACTTCGACAACGCCAGCGCCTTCGGTACCGGTGGCATCACGGTGAACGGCGGTGGTCTCGCGGGCACGGTGGCAGGCCTGGGCCTTAATAACGCGCTGACCTTGAATGCCGGCCTGAACGTGGGTGGCGCCACCGACATGGCCCTCAATGGCGTGGTTTCGGGTGTTGGCGGCTTGACCAAGACCGGTGCCGGGCTGCTCACCCTTGGCGCCAGCAACACCTACAGTGGCGGTACCACCCTGGCCGCCGGGGGCCTCAACCTGACCAGCGCCACGGCGCTCGGCACAGGCGGGCTGACCGTCAGTGGCGCCGGCAGCCTGCAAGGCAGCGTGCCGCTGGTGTTGAACAACGCGGTGGCGCTGAACGCAGCCTTGACGCTGCCCGGCAGCAACGCACTGACCCTTGGCGGCGTACTCAGCGGCACCGGCTCACTGGTCAAGAGCGGCACCGGCAGCCTGACGCTCAATGGCCTCAATACCTTCAGTGGCGGCACCTCCCTGGCCGGCGGAACGCTTACCTTGGGTAGCGACACGGCGTTGGGCAGCGGCGCCCTGACGGTGACCGCCAGCAGCACCCTGGACAGTGCCTCGGCGCTCAACCTTGGCAACGCAATCGCCCTGAGCGCAGGCACGCTCACCCTCGCTGGCAACAATGCCACCACCTTGGGTGGCATCATCAGCGGTACCGGTGCGCTGGCTAAGGCGGGCGCAGCCGACCTCACCCTCAACGGCATAAATACCTACAGCGGCGGTACCAGCCTGGCGGGTGGCAAGCTTACCGTCGGCAACGGCAGTGCGCTGGGCACTGGCGCGCTGACCTTGGGGGGTAACGCCAGCCTCGATGCCAGCAGCGCGGTAAGCCTGGGCAACGCCATCAGCCTTGGCGCCAACACTCTGAACCTGCTCGGCACCAGTGCCACCACCCTGGGTGGCGTGATCAGCGGTACCGGTTCGCTGGTCAAGAGCGGGGCAGGGGACCTGGCGCTGAACGGCAACAACACCTTCAGTGGCGGCCTCACCCTCAACGCCAGCAAGCTCACCGTCGGCAACAGCAACGCCCTGGGCACCGGCGCCCTTACCCTTGGCGGCAACGCCAGCCTGGACGCCAGCACGGCGGTGAGCCTGGGCAACGCCGTCAACCTCGGCGCCAATACCCTGAACCTGTTGGGCACCAGCAGCACCACGCTGGGCGGCGTGATCAGCGGTACCGGCGCGCTGGTCAAGAACGGCAGCGCCGGGTTGACCCTGAACGGCAGCAACACCTTCAGCGGCGGCACGACCCTCAACAGCGGTGTTCTCACCGTGGGCAACAACAACGCCCTGGGCACCGGCGGCCTCACCTTGGGCGGCAACGCCAGCCTCGACGCGGGCGTGGCGGTGAACCTGGGCAACGCCATCGACCTGGCCGGCAACACCCTGACGTTGCCTGGCACCAGCGCAACCACCCTGGGTGGTGTGATCAGCGGCACCGGCGCGCTGGTCAAGAACGGCAGCACCAACCTGACCCTGGGCGGCGCCAACACCTTCAGCGGTGGCCTCACCCTCAACGCTGGCACCCTGACCCTGGCCAGTGCCACGGCGCTGGGTACCGGCGCCCTGACCGTGGGCGGCGCATCGACATTGGCCAACACGGCGGCGCTGACCCTGGGCAACGCGGTCAACCTGGGCGGCAACCTGACCCTGACAGGCGCCAACAACCTCAACCTGGCCGGGACCCTCAGCGGCACCGGCGGCCTGGTCAAGAACGGTAGCGCCAGCCTGACCCTCAGTGGCAACAACACCCACAGTGGCGCCACCACGCTCAACGCCGGCACCCTGGTGCTGGGCAGCAACACCGCGCTGGGCACCGGCGTGCTCAACGCCGCGGCCAACACCAGCCTGGACACCAGCGTCGCCGGGCTGAACATCGGCAACGGCCTGAACCTGGCCGGTAACCTCAACCTGCCCGGCAGCAACGACCTGACCCTGAGCGGCGTCATCGCCGGCAGCGGCGGCCTGACCAAGGCCGGCAACACCACGCTGACCCTGAGCGGCGCCAATACCAACAGCGGCTCCACCTTCCTCAACGGCGGCACCCTGGTGGTCGGCAACAACACGGCGCTCGGTACCGGCATCCTCAACACCGCCGTGGGAACGCACCTGGACGCCACCACCGCGGTCAGCCTGGCCAACGACGTCATTGCCGCCGGCCCCCTGACCATCGACGGCACTGCCAACCTCGGGCTGAGCGGGGTGATCAGCGGCATCGGCTCGCTGGTCAAGAACGGCAACGCCAGCCTGGCCCTGAGTGGCAGCAACACCTTCACCAACGGCACCCAGCTCAATGCCGGTACCTTGATTCTCGGCAGCAACACCGCACTGGGCATCGGCGGACTGACCCTGGGCGGCAACGCCAACCTGGACACCAGTACCGCCGTCTCGGCGACCAACAGCATCAGCCTGGGCGGCAACACCTTGACCGTGCTGGGCAGCAACGCCACCACCCTGACCGGGCAGATCAGCGGCACCGGCGCCCTGGTCAAGAGCGGCAGTGCCGGCCTGACGCTCAATGGCAACAATACCTTCAGTGGCGGCACCACCCTGAACGCGGGGCTGCTGACCCTGGGCAACAGCAATGCCCTCGGCACTGGCGGCCTGACCCTGGGCGGCAATGCCAGCCTCGACGGCAGCGGCACCCTGAACCTGGGCAACGCCATCAACCTGGCCGGCAATACCCTGACCCTGCCAGGCAGCAACACCACCACCCTGGGCGGGGTGATCAGCGGCACCGGCGCATTGGTCAAGAACGGCGCCACCAACCTGACCCTGAGCGGTGCCAATACCTTCAGCGGCGGCCTCACGCTCAATGCCGGTACCTTGACCCTGGCCAGCGCCGCCGCGTTAGGAACCGGCGCGTTGACGGTCGGTGGCGCGGCGACCCTGGCCAACTCGACGGCGATGACCCTGAACAACGCCGTCAACCTCGGCGCCAACCTGACCTTGCCGACCACCAGCAACCTCACCCTGGCCGGCACCCTCAGCGGCGCTGGCGGCCTGGTCAAGAACGGCAGCGCCACCTTGACCCTGAGCGGCAACAACACCCACAGCGGCGCCACCACCTTCAACGCCGGCACACTGGTGGTCGGCAGCAACACGGCACTGGGCACCGGCGCGCTCAACGCCGCCAACAACACCACGCTGGACACCAGTGCGGCCGGGCTGAACCTTGGCAACGCGCTCAACCTGGCGGGCAACTTCATCCTGCCCGGCAGCAACGATTTGACCCTGAGCGGCGTCATCGCCGGTGCCGGCGGCATCACCAAGAATGGTGGCACTACCCTGACCCTGACCGGCAACAACAGCAACAGCGGCATCACCCGCCTGAACGCCGGTACCCTGGTGGTCGGCAGCAACACCGCGCTGGGTACCGGTACCCTCAATACCCTGGCAGGTACCCACCTGGATGCCAATACGGCGGTGAGCCTGGCCAACGATGTGAACATCGCCGGCCCGTTGACCATCGATGGCAGCGCCGACCTGGGCCTGAGCGGCGTGGTCAGCGGCATCGGTTCGCTGGTCAAAAATGGCAACGCCAACCTGACCCTGAGCGGCAACAACCTCTACACCAACGGCACCCAGCTCAATGCCGGCACCCTGACCCTGGGCAGCAACACCGCGCTGGGCATCGGCGCCCTGACCGTGGGCGGCAACGCCAATCTCGACGCCAGCACCGCCGTTGCCGTGACCAACGGCATCAACCTCGGCGCCAATACCCTGACCGTACTGGGCAGCAATGCCACCACCCTCGGCGGTCTCATCAGCGGCAGCGGTGCGCTGGTCAAGAACGGCAGCGCCGTGCTGACCCTCAACGGCAACAACACCTACAGCGGCGGCACCACCCTCAATGCCGGCACCCTGGTCCTGGGCAACAACAACGCCATCGGCGGCGGCGCCCTGAGCGTGGGCGGCAATGCCAGCCTCGACTCCAGCGCCACCCTCAACCTCGGCAACGCCATCGCCCTTGGCAACGGCGCTACCCTGACCCTGCCAGGCACCAACACCACGACCTTGGGCGGCGTGATCAGCGGTGCCGGGGCCTTGACCAAGGACGGCAGCAGCAATCTGACCCTGAGCGGCGCCAACACCTTCAGCGGTGGCCTGAACCTCAATGCCGGCACCCTGACCTTGGCCAACGCCGCGGCGCTGGGCACCGGGGCATTGAACGTCGGCGGTGCCTCGACGCTGGCCAACAGTGTGGCGATGACCCTGGGCAACGACGTCAACCTCGGTGCCAACCTGACCCTCGGCGGCAGCAACAACCTGACCCTTGGCGGCGTGCTCGGCGGTACCGGCGGGTTGATCAAGAATGGCGTGTCCGACCTGGCGCTTACCGGCAACAACACCTTCAGCGGCGCCATCGACCTGCTTGGCGGCAGCATCACCACGGTCGGCAACACGGCCCTGGGCAATACCTCGGCGGTCAGCGTCGGCGCCGGCACCAGCCTCAATCTCGGCGCCAGCGCCACCATCGGTGGCCTGAGCGGGGCCGGCACGGTGAACATCGCCGGCGGCGGCGACCTGACCCTGGGCGGCAACAACCTCAACAGCGTGTTCAGCGGTGCCCTGGCCGGCAGTGGCGGGCTGATCAAGACCGGTACCGGCAGCTTCGAGCTGTCCGGCGTCAACGTGCTCGGCGGCAATACCACGGTCAATGCCGGCCTGCTCAACGTCACCGGCTCGCTGGCCAGCCCCAGCGTCCAGGTCAACAGCGGCGCCAGCCTCGGGGGCACCGGCAGCCTGCTCGGCGCAGTCGACATTGCCAATGGTGCGCACCTGCTGGCCAACAGCGGCGCGACCCTCAGCACCGGTGCGCTGACCCTGCACAGCGGCTCGATCCTCGATTTCGGCCTGGCATCGCCGGCCACCGGCGGCACCGCAGTGGTCAGCGTCAATGGCAACCTGACCCTGGACGGTACCCTCAACGTCACCGACCTCGGCGGCTTCGGTACCGGTATCTATCGGCTGTTCGACTACACCGGCGCGCTGGTCGACAACGGCCTGCTGATCGGCAACGTGCCGGGCGTCATGTTGCCCGGCGACCTTCAGGTGCAGACGTCCATTGGCAGTCAGATCAACCTGCTGGTCGGCGGCGCCAGCGGCACCGTGCAGTTCTGGGATGGCGCGCAAAGCGTGCCCAATGGCGTGATCGACGGCGGTACCGGTACCTGGAACGGTGGCAACACCAACTGGACCGATGTCAACGGCGTGCTCAATGGCAGCTGGGCCAGCGACTTCGCGGTATTCCAGGGCACCGCAGGCGATGTCACCGTGGTCGGCACCCAGGCCGCCACCGGCCTGCAGTTCGTCACCAACGGCTATCGCCTGATCGGCGCCGGTGGCCTGGACCTGGTCAACGGCAGCAACGGCGCCTTTGCCTTGCGCGTCGATCCGGGTGTCACCGCGACCCTCAACGTTGGCCTCTCTGGCAGCGGCCAACTGGCCAAGCTCGACAGCGGCACGCTGGTGCTCAATGGCGCCAACAGCTATACCGGTGGCACCCTGTTCAATGGCGGCACAGTGGTGGTCGGCAACAACACCGCCTTCGGTACCGGCACGGTCAGCACCGCCAACGGCACTACCCTGGACAGCAATACGGCCGTCACCCTCGGCAACGCCTTCAGCCTCAGCGGTGCCCTGACCGTCGCCGGTTCCGCCGATCTGGGCCTGTCCGGCGTGGTCTCGGGGGGTGGCAGCCTGATCAAGAATGGCGGCGCCAACCTGACCCTGGGCAATGCCAACACCTACAGCGGCGGCACCAGCCTGGGGGCCGGTACCCTGACCCTGAGCAACGCCCAGGCCCTGGGCACTGGCGGCCTGACCGTGACCGGCGCCGCCAGCCTGGCCACCACCGGCAACCTGGCGCTGGGCAATACCATCGCCCTGAACGCCAACCTGACCCTGCCGGGGAGCAACGACCTCACCCTCAACGGTGCGCTCAGCGGCACCGGTGGCCTGATCAAGGGTGGCGCCGGCACGCTCACCCTCAACGGCAGCAACAGCCAGCAAGGCATTACCAGCCTGAATGGCGGCACCCTTGTGATAGGCAGCAACACGGCGCTGGGCACGGGTGCCCTGAACGCAGCCGGCGGCACCACCCTGAGCAGCAATGCCAACGTCACCCTGGCCAACCTGATCAACCTGGCCGGTAACCTGACCGTCGCCGGGGCGCAGAACCTGACCTTGGGCGGCAACGTCACCGGCGTCGGCGGTTTGACCAAGACCGGCAGCGGCACCCTGACCCTGAACGGCACCAATGGCAATCTGGGCAACACCAATCTCAATGCCGGCACCCTGGTGCTCGGCAGCGCCAGCGCCCTCGGCCTCGGCCAGCTCAACGCGGCTGCCGGGACCACGCTGGACAGCGCCTCGGTGATCACTATCGGCAACACCGTCAACCTGGCGGGCAACCTCACCATCGCCGGCAGCAACGACCTGGGCCTGGGCGGGCTGGTCACGGGGGCCGGCAGCCTGACCAAGAACGGTGCCGGCAACCTCACACTCAGTGGCGCCAACACCTTGATTGGCGGCGTGACCCTCAATGCCGGCACGCTCACCCTGGGCAACAACCAGGCCCTGGGTACCGGCAACCTTGTCGTCGGCGGCGCCAGCAACCTGGCCACCACGGGTGCCTTGACCCTGGCCAACCAGGTGGCGCTGAACGACACCCTGAGCCTGACCGGCACCAACGACCTGACATTGAACGGCGTGATCAGCGGTACCGGCGGCCTGACCAAGACCGGTACCGGCAACCTGACCCTCGGCGCCGCCAACACCTATCAAGGCAGTACCACGCTTGGCGCTGGCACCCTGACCCTGGGCAACAACAGCGCGCTGGGCACGGGCAACCTGTCGGTGACCGGCAACAGCACCCTGGCCACCACCGGGGCGCTGCAACTGGCCAATGCCATCGGCATCGGCGCTACCACTACCCTGAGTATCAACAATGCCCAGGCCCTGACCCTAGATGGTGTGATCAGCGGTGCCGGGACGCTGAACAAGCTGGGCGCCGGGCAACTGGTACTCAATGGCAGCAACACCTACGCCGGCGGCACCTCGCTGCAGGCCGGCAGCCTGCTGCTGGGCAATGCTGGCGCCTTGGGCAGCGGCGCCCTGACCGTCAACGGCGCGGCTGGCCTCGACGCCAGCCAGGCGCTGGTACTGGCCAATGCCGTCAACCTAGCCGGTGGCAACCTGACCCTCGGCGGCAGCCAGGCGCTGACCCTCGGCGGTGTGGTCTCCGGCAACAATGGCCTGGTCAAGAACGGCGCCGCCAGCCTGACCCTCAACGGCAACAACACCTACAGCGGCGGCACCACCCTCAACGCCGGCACCTTGGTGGTCGGCAGCAACACCGCGCTGGGTAGCGGCGATCTCAGCACCGGCGCCAACACCAGCCTCGATGCCGGCAGTGCGGGCGCTACCCTGGCCAACAACGTGCACCTGGGCGGCACCCTCAACCTGCCCGGCAGCGCCGACCTGACCCTCACCGGCGTGGTGGATGGCGTCGGCGGCCTGAGCAAGGCCGGTGCCAGCACCCTGACCCTCAATGGTGCCAACAGCTACCTGGGCGGCACCACCCTCGGTGCCGGCCGGCTGGTGGTCGGCAACGACAACGCGCTGGGGCAGGGCGCCCTGACCGTCGTCGGGGCCTCGTCCCTCAGCAGCGGCGCCAGCACCACGCTGGCCAACAACGTCACCCTCAACGCTGGCCTGACAGTCGATGGCAGCAACGACCTGACCCTAAACGGCGTGATCAACGGCACGGCAGGCCTGACCAAGAACGGCAGCGGCAACCTGACCCTCAATGGCAACAACGGCTACCAGGGCGGCACCCAGCTCAACGCCGGGCGCCTGACCCTGGGCAGCAGCGGCGCACTGGGCACCGGCACCCTGGCGGTCACCGCAGACGCCACCCTGGCCAACAGCTCACCCATGGCCCTGGGCAACACCATCGCCCTGAGCAACGGCGCCAACCTGACTGTCGAAACCGCTAATGCACTGATCCTCAGCGGCGACCTTGGCGGCAGTGGCAACCTGGTCAAGACCGGCGTCGACGACCTCACCCTAGTCGGGGTCAAGACCTTCACCGGCAACGTCGACATCCAGGCAGGCTCCCTTACCACCCTCGGCAGCGGTGTGCTGGCCAACGTCGACACCCTCAACGTCGGCGCCAGCGGCCAGCTCAACCTCAACGGCAACGCCAGCCTCGGCAGCCTGACCGGCAGCGGCCTGGTCGATGTCGGCATCGGCAGCGTCCTGAGCCTGGGCAGCAATAACCTCAGCAGCACCTTCGCCGGTGGTCTCAACGGCCTGGGCGGCCTGACCAAGGTCGGCAGCGGCACCCTGACCCTGACCGGCACCAGCAACCTGGCCGACAACACGCAGGTCAACGCCGGTACCTTGAAAGTCGACGGCACCTTGGGCAGCAACCTGCTGACCGTGGCCAGCGGTGCGACCCTCACCGGCAGCGGCACCGCCAATGCCTCGGTGGTGATCGACAACGGCGGCCACCTGGCCGGGCAGAGCGGCGCGACCCTGGGCCTCGGCAGCCTGGTGCTCAACAGCGGTTCGATCGTCGATATCGGCCTTGGCTCGCCGTCCACCGGTGGCACCGCGCTGTTCAACGTCGGTGGCAACCTGACCCTCGACGGCACGCTCAACGTGAGCAGCATCGGCGGCTTCGGCAACGGTGTGTACCGCGTCTTCGACTACACCGGCGCCCTCACCGACAACGGTCTGGACTTCGGTAGCTTGCCGCTGGGCGTGGGCCTGGGTGACGTGACCTTGCAGACCGCCCTGGCCAACCAGGTCAACCTGCTGGTCAGCGCCGCGGGGCTCAATATCCAGTTCTGGGATGGCAGCCAGAACGTGGCCAACGGTCAGGTCGACGGCGGTGCCGGCGTATGGAACGCCGGCAATACCAACTGGACCGACCTCAACGGCCTGACCAACACCACCTGGGGCAGCACCTTCGCGGTGTTCCAGGGCACCGCCGGCGATGTCACCGTTGACGGCAGCCAGACGGTCAATGGCCTGCAGTTCGTCAGCGATGGCTACCGCCTGCTGGCCGGCACCGCCGGTGCGCTCGACCTGATCAACGGCACCAGTGGCGACACCAGCGTGCGGGTCGATCCGGGCGCCACGGCGACCCTCGATGTCGGCCTGACCGGCGTCGGCAAGCTCAACAAGCTCGACAGCGGTACCCTGGTGCTCAACGGCAGCAACAGCTACAGCGGCGGTACCGTGCTCAGTGGCGGCACTTTGATTGTCGGCAGCAACACGGCCCTGGGCAGCGGTGCGTTTGAAACCGCTGCGGGTACCACCCTCGACAGCAATGCCTCGGTCACGCTGGCCAATGCCATCACCCTGGCGGGGCCGCTGAACATCGCAGGCAGCAACGACCTGGCGCTGGGCGGCAACATCGGCGGCGCCGGTGGCCTGGTCAAGGCTGGCAGCGCCCGGCTGGCGCTGGCTGGCAACAACACCTATGCCGGCAACACCGCGCTCAACGGCGGCACCCTGGTGCTGGGCTCCAATACCGCGCTGGGCAGCGGCAGCCTGAACACCGTGGCCGGCACCAGCCTGGACAGCAGCCAGGCCGTGACCTTGGCCAACAACGTCAACGCCACCGGCGACCTGACGATCCTGGGCAGCAACGACCTGACCCTCGGCGGCACCGTCGGCGGCAGCGGCCGCCTGCTCAAGGCCGGCCTCGCCCGCTTCGCGCTGATGGGCGCCAACACCTACAGCGGTGGTACCGAGCTGCAGGCCGGCACCTTGGTGGTGGGCAACGATGCGGCCCTTGGCAGCGGCGGGCTGGATGTCACCGGTAATGCCAGTCTCGACAGCGCCAGTGCCGTAACCCTGGCCAATCCGGTCAACGTGGGGGGCGTGCTCAACGTGTTGGGCAGCAACGATCTGCACCTGGCCGGCGTGCTCAGCGGTGCCGGTACCTTGAACAAGAGCGGCGTGGCTGACCTGACGCTGTCGGGCAACAACACCTTCAGCGGCATCCTCAATATCCTGTCCGGCAGCCTGAGTACCATCGGCACCACCGCCCTGGGCACCCAGAGCGAGCTGAATGTCAGCAGTGGCGCCAGCCTCAACCTCGACGGCAACACCACATTGGGTGATATCGGAGGCACCGGTGCGATCGCCATCGCCGCCGGCAACAGCCTGAGCGTCGAGGGCGGCACCTTCGATGGCAATATCGGTGGGACCGGCACCCTGAACAAACTCGGCGCCGGCACCCTGGCGCTGCGCAGCGCCAACAGCCACACCGGCAATACCAATGTGCAAGGCGGCGGGCTGAAGGTGGATGGCTCCCTGGCCAGCGGCACGGTCAACGTCGCCAGTGGCGCCACCCTCAGCGGCGCCGGCAGCCTCGGTGGTTCGGTGACCGTGGCCAATGGCGGCAACCTGGCGGCCATCGGCGGCAGCACCCTGAATGCCGGCAATCTGGTGCTCGACAGCGGCGCCAACTTCAACGCTTTGCTGGGCGCGCCGTCGGCTGGCGGCACACCGCTGGTCAACGTGGCCAACGACCTGACCCTGGGCGGTACCCTCAATGTCACCGACATCGGTGGCTTCGGCGCCGGCGTGTACCGCCTGTTCGCCTACGGTGGCAGCCTCACCAACAACGGCATGAGCTTCGGCACCACGCCGGTGCCGGTCACCGACCTGACGGTGCAGACCGCCGTGGCCAACCAGGTCAACCTGGTGGTCGGTGGCGCCAGCAACGTGTTGTTCTGGGACGGCAGCCAGACCGTGGCCAACGGTGTGATCGAGGGCGGCAGCGGCGTCTGGGATGCCACCAACACCAACTGGACCGACGCCAACGGCGTGCTCAACGGCACCTGGAACGATACCTTCGCCGTGTTCCAGGGCGCCCCCGGCACCGTCACCGTGAACGGCAGCCACAGCATCACCGGCCTGCAGTTCGTCACCGACGGCTATGTGCTCAATGCGGGGACGGCCGGTGAACTGCTGGGCAACGGCACCACCAACCTGCGGGTCGACAGCGGCGTCACCGCCACCCTCAACGTCGCCCTCAACGGGACCGGCAGCGTTGCCAAGCAAGACGGCGGCACCCTGGTGCTCAACGCTGCCAATGGCTACAGCGGCGGTACCGCCCTCAACGGCGGCACCTTGGTGCTAGGCAACGATAGCGCGCTGGGCAGTGGCGCCCTGACGGCCGCGGGCGGCACCACGCTGGACAGCAACACCGCCGTGACCCTGGCCAACAATGCCGTGCTCAACGGCGCCCTGGCCATCGCCGGCAGCAACGCCCTGACCCTCAACGGGGTGGTCAGCGGCACCGGTGGGCTGATCAAGAATGGCGCTGGCCTGCTGACCCTGAATGGTGCCAACACCTACAGCGGCGGCACCCAGATCAACGCAGGCGGCGTGGTGGGCAATACCACCAGCCTGCAAGGCGCGATCCTCAACAACGCGGCCCTGACCTTCGAGCAGAACGCCAATGGCAGCTACACCGGCAACCTCACCGGTACTGGCACGCTGACCAAGAACGGCACCGGCGAACTGCTGCTGACCGGCATCAATGGCCTGACCGGCGCGACCCAGGTCAACGCCGGCAGCCTGCTGGTCAATGGCCGCCTCGACAGTACCACCGTGCAGGTCGCCACCGGCGCCCGCCTGGGCGGCAGCGGTACTTACGGCGGCGCGGTGCAGATCGCCAATGGCGCCACCCTGGCTGCCGGCCAGAGCGCCACGCCGCTCACCGTCGGCAGCCTCGACCTGGCGTCGGGCAGTGCCCTGGACTTCAGCCTCGGCGCCCCGGCGGCCTCAACCACCGTGGTCAAGGTCAACGGCAACCTGGTGCTGGACGGCACGCTGAACATCACCGATGCCGGCGGCTTTGGCACTGGTGTCTACCAACTGTTCAGCTACGGCGGCACGCTCACCGACAACGGCCTGGTGTTCGGTGCGATTCCGGGCAGCGTAGTGCTGGGTGACCTGACCCTGCAGACCGCCATCGCCAACCAGATCAACCTGGTGGTGCAGAACTACGGCGAAGAGCTGCAGTTCTGGAATGGCGGCAAGACCAACCCCGATGGCAGCATCGGCGGCGGCAGCGGTACCTGGGGGCCGAACACCGGTTGGACCAACGCCAGCGGCACCAGCAACGAAGGTTGGAGTGGTGGCTACGCGGTCTTCGGCGGTACCCCGGGCACCGTCACCGTGGTGGGCAACCAGTCGTTCGAGGGCTTGCAGTTCCTCAGCAACGGCTACCAGGTCGTTCCGGGCGCTGGGGGTAGCCTGACGCCGGTCAATGGTGCCGATGGCAGCTTGGCGCCGGTGCGTGTCAACGCAGGTGCCACCGCCACCGTCAGCGTGCCGCTGGTCGGTAGCGGCGGCATCGAGAAACTCGACGCCGGCACTCTGATCCTCTCGGGTGCCAACACCTACAGCGGTGGCACCACTGTCAGCGGCGGTACCCTGGTCGGCAACACCACCAGCCTGCAGGGCAGTATCCTCAACAATGCCAACCTGGTCTTCGCCCAAGGCAGCAATGGCACCTTCAACGGCACCCTCAGCGGCACCGGCACCACCACCAAGCAGGGCGGCGGTACCTTGCTGCTGACCGGCAACCAGCCGTTCAGTGGCGCCTTCAACGTCAACCAGGGCGTGTTGCAGGTGGGCGATGCGGCCAATCCGGGCAGCAACCTCGCAGCCCAGGTCACAGTGGCCAATGGCGCCGCACTGACCGGCAATGGCACCGTCGCCGGCCTCACCAACAATGGCACCGTGCTGCCAGGGCCTGCCGGTAACCTGAACGTGTCGGGCAACTTCACCAACGGCGCCACCGGCACCCTGGTGATCGACCTCGGCACCTCGCCGGTGAACTACCTGAATGTGGGCGGCACCGCCAACCTCGGCGGCAGCCTGATGGTCGCCAACCTGGCCAGCGGCAACGGCCAGTACACCGTGGTCAGCGCCGCGGGCGGGGTGAACGGCACCTTCGCCACCACCAACCTGGCCAACTCGGCGTTCCTCAACAGCTCGCTGGACTACGGCGCCAACCAGGTGACCCTGTCGGTCAGCCGCAACGGCAACTCCTTCGCCGATGTCGCCGCCACTGGCAACCAGCGTGGCGTGGCCACCGCGCTGGCCAGTGCCGGGGCGCCGGCCGAACTGGTCAACAACCTGCTGCCGCTGGACCGCCAGGGCGCCCAGGCCGCGTTTGACAGCCTGTCCGGCGAGATCCACGCCAGCACCGCGACCGTGCTGATCGAGGACTCGCGCTACGTCCGCGACGCGGTCAATGACCGCCTGCGCCAGGCCGACTGCACCAACCAGGACGACCCGCGTCGCACCCTGGCGCCGACCGCCAACCAGCAACTGACCAGCGAAGGCTGCCAGGGCCAGGCCGTGGGCTGGATCCGCGCCATCGGCGGCTGGGGCACCTATGACGGCAGCAGCAGCCATGCCAGCGTCGACCGCGACCTGTCGGGCTTCATGCTCGGTGTCGACCGCGCGCTGGACGATGAGTGGAAAGTGGGCGCCGCCGCCGGCTACACCCGTTCGAGCATTGATGCGCACCGTCGCCGCTCCGACGCCACGGTGGACAGCTACCACCTGACCACCTACCTCGGCTACCAGCTCGATGCCTTCGCCGCTCGCCTGGGTGTGGCCTACAGCTGGCACGACATCGACACCAAGCGCGATGTCAGCGTGGGCAGCTATGACGACCGTCTCAAGGCCAAGTACAAGGCGCGCAGCGCCCAGGTGTTCGGTGAGGTGGGTTACGCCATAGATGCCGGCGGCATTGCCCTGGAGCCGTTCGCCGGGCTGGCGTATGTCAACTACGACAGCGATACCGCCCATGAGAAGGGCGGGGCAGGGCGGCTGGAGGGCAAGGTCGACCAGGATGTGACCTTCTCCACCCTGGGCGTGCGGGCTGGCAAGCGCATCCTGCTCGACAGCGGCAGCACCATCACGCCGCGGTTGTCGGTAGGCTGGCGCCATGCCTTCGGCGACGACAAGCCCGATGCCGATCTGCGCTTCATCGGTGGTGGCGACGGTTTCAGCACCGAGGGTGTGCCGATTGCCAAGGATGCGGCGGTGGTCGAGGCCGGGGTGGACCTGTCGGTGGGCGCGAGCGGCAAGCTCGGGGTCGGGTACTCCGGGCAGCTGTCCAGCGAGAACCGCGACCATGGCGTGGTGGTGAGCTTCAGCATGGGGTTCTGAGGTAGCTTCCAGGGGCCGTCGTGTGGCCCATCGCGGGGCAAGCCCGCTGTCACGAGATTTGGCGTGTCTCTCGTGGCAGCGGGCTTGCCCCGCGATACGTTTCTGCATGCGTAAGATTTTTCCGAAATTGAAACCAAATCCTTCAGCCAGCCAGCGCTTCGGATCTATCCTACGCGCCTGCCGGAAGGCTCTGAATTGGCCGGGAAATACATCAGGGGTACCGTCTCTGGGTCGTCACATTTGGCGACCGGGTGTGAGAAGCCCGTTGTGTGAACCATGTCGATTTCGTCAATGGCGGTCGTGCGCGTGCAGGCTTTGGCCTGACCGTGGATTCATGGTTACACACGGGCTTCTCACCATGCGTACGACTGCCACCCTAATCTGTGAGAAGGATCGAGGTGGTTGTTCCTGAAGTTCAATTTCGAGGAGTAACCATGAAAAAACTTGTACCCGACCCACCCTATCCAATCCCCTTCGTCACCATCATCAGCGACCTCGACCCCGAGGAAGCCATGGCCCATGCCAACAAGCTGATGCACATCCTCAGCGACACCGTCCACGCCTACACCGTCTGCCAGCGCGATGCGCGCCTCGACGTGATGATGGACAGCGTCGAGATCCTCGGCCAACTGGTCATCTCGCTGGTCCGCCACGCCCGGGCCAAGGGGGCGCCGGTATGAGCGACGACTTCAAGCCCGGCCCGACCCAGGGCAAGACCACCTGCCTCGAGATCTTCTGTATCCAGCCCGGCATCCCGTTCGACCACGCTTTCAGCGACCTGTCGGTGCTGCTCGGCTGCGTGGCGCATTTCACCACCGAGGCCGAGATGGAGGGTGACCTCATGGCAGCCAGTGCGGCGCGGATTCTCAGCGGGCTGGCCAAGGGGCTGATCGATGACATGGAGCTGGGGTTGAACCGGTAGCGGTGAAAGGGGGCCGCAAAGCGGCCCCAGGGATGCCAGACCGAGCCACTGTCGTTAGACTGTCATCTCCTCACCACCGGACAGGAGTCCCGGCGTGCCCGACCCCCGCAGTTTCCCCAGCGACCTGTGCCTCGACAGCCCACGCCTGCAGTTGCGTCCCATGCGTCATGGCGACGCGCAGCAGTGGCTGACCATCATGGCCGACCCCGAGGTCATGCGTTACTGGTACCACGCCCCCTGGCAGACCCTGGCCGAGGCCGAGAGCGCCCTGGCTGCCGACCGCGAGGCGTATGCCGCCGGCCAGTTGCTCAAGCTGGGCATGTACCGCCGTGACAACGGCGAGCTGATCGGCATGGTCCAGCTGTTCAACCTCGAAGAGGCCTCGCGCCGGGGCGAAATCGGCTACTGCCTGGCCAAGTCCGCCCAGGGCCGGGGCTACATGGACGAAGCGCTGACCTGCTTCATCGACTACCTGGCCCACACCCTGCACCTGCGCCGCCTGGAGGCGGAAATCGACCCGCGCAACCAGGGCTCGGCACGTACCCTTGAGCGCCAGGGCTTCGTCCTGGAGGGCACCCTGCGCGCCCGCTGGTGCGTGGCCGGCGAGTTGTCTGACTCGGGGCTTTACGGTCTGCTGCTAGAACCGCCTGTCGCCTGACGCCCGCTTGAGCTATGGTCGCGCCTTTCGCTGCTGGATGGAGCCTGCGCGTGCCTGCTTTTTATGTGATGTTCACCCTTGTGCTGTTCCTTCTTTGCCTGTGTTTCGATGGCCTGCTGATGGGCGTCGACGGGCATATGCCGGCGCTGCAGATACTGCTCATGGGCCCATGGGGCATTGCCTTCGGGTTGTACCAGTGGTTTGCCAATCCATTGCTGGGGCTGGCGATCCTCGCCCGCCGGCGTTTTCGCCGGGTGGCGCTTGGCGCTGGCCTGATCGCCCTGGGCCTGGCGCTCAGTTGCCTGGGCATCGAGCGGCTGCCGGACAACCGCAGCTATGAATTCCTGCCGCTTACCGGTTTCGGACCCGGCTACTACCTGTGGACACTGGCAATCCTGCTGTTCTGCCTGGGGCAGGGGTGGTGGTGCCGCAAGGCGCAGACGGCGCAGGATATGCCGCGCTGGCGCTGGTTCGATGTGCTGCTGATCGCGGTGCTGACGAGCACGATCTACCTGGCGACTCAGAGGCCCAGCCTGGGCGTGCAGATTCGCAGTTCCGACGAGCCAATGGAGCAGGTACAGGCAGGCTGAACTCTCCAGACGCGCCTTGGGTTTGGAAAGACGGCAGGGGCTGGGTTAAGGTCGCAGCTCGTTCGCTTTTACCAGGTGCCTGACTTGCCCGCTTTCTACCTGACCACAAGCCTCGCCCTGTACCTGCTGAGCCTGGCCTTCGATGGTGCCCTGACAGGCGCAGGGCGACATGTACCGGCATTGCAGATGCTGCTCTACGGCCCATGGGGTATCGCCTTCGGCCTGTACCAGTGGTTCGCCAACCCACTATTGGCGCTGGCGGTCCTAGCCCACCGCCGGTTCCGCCGCCTGGCGCTGGGGTGCGGCCTGCTGGCGCTGTATCTGGCGGCCAGCAGCTTCGCGATCACCCGATTGCCGGACAACCAGAGCTACGCCTTCCAGGATGTGACCGGCTTTGGCGCGGGCTTCTACCTGTGGTTGCTGGCGATCCTGGTGTTTTGCATGGGACAGCTATGGTGGTGCTGGAAGGCGCGTTCAGCAGCGGATGTACCGGGTTGGGGCTGGCTCGATGTGGCGCTGATCGCGGCCCTGAGCGTGGCGCTGTATGCCGGTACGCAAATGCCATCGCTGCGCTTCGAGCCGCACAAGGTGATCGTGCCGCCGGAGCAGCCGCGCACCTTGTGATGGCCTTAACGCGCCGTGCCCCACTGCACCGCGATCATCCCGAGCACGATCATTCCCACTCCCGCCAGCCGCAGCAGGTTCACCGGTCGCTCCGGCAGGCCCATGAGGCCGAACTGGTCGATCAGCAGCGACGACAGCACCTGCCCGGCCACCACGCAGACGATGAACCCCGCCGCGCCTAGCCGTGGCGTCAGCACCAGCGCGGCGGTGATGTAGAGCACCCCGGCAATCCCACCGAACCAAGCCCACCAGGGCGCATGGGCCAGTTGCTGCACCTGTGGCAGCGGCGCGCGCATCAGCAGCAGGGCCGGCACCAGCATCAGCAGGCTGACCAGCAACGACACCCCGGCCGCCCACAGCGGATGACCGAGCAGGCGCCCGAGCGCGGCGTTGCTGCCCGCCTGAAACGGCACGGCAGCCCCGGCGAGCAGGGCGATGAGCAAGGGAAGGGCGGCGAAGAGGCTGGCGGGCATGGTGTCTACTCCTGGTCAAAACACTGGCCTCAGTCTTCGCTATGCACTTCAATGATGGAAATTCGAACTTCGCACAGGCTGTATTCGTACCATGGATGATTTGCGCCGTATCGACCTCAATCTATTGCTGACTCTGCACGCCCTGCTCAGCGAGCAGCATGTCTCGCGTGCGGCATTGCGCCTGCACCGCAGCCAGCCGGCGGTCAGCCATGCGTTGGCGCAGTTGCGCGAGATCTTCGCCGATCCGCTGCTGGTACGACGCGGTGGCCGCCTGCAACTCACGGCCCGCGCCGAAGCCCTGCACGCGCCGCTGCAGGAGGCTTTGCAGCAACTCGACGGATTGCTCGGCACGCCGGGCTTCGAGCCGGCGCGGGCTCGGCGTACTTTTCGCCTGGCCATGTCCGACTACGGCGCCCGCGTGGTGTTGCCTTCGCTGATGCGCCTGTTGCGGCGCGAAGCACCGGGCATCGACCTGGTGGTGTCCCAGGGTAGCCGCGAGGCGATGCTCGGCCAGTTGATCGACGGCGAGGCGGACCTGGCGCTGGGAGTGTTTCCGGAGCTGCCGACGGAAATGGCTCAGCAGGTGCTGTTCGAGGAGTCCTTCGTCTGCCTGGCCGATCGCGCCAGCCTGCCGCCTCGCGGTGGCCTGGCGCTGGACCCGTGGCTGGCGCGGCCCCATGTGCTGGTGGCGGTGCGCCCCGGCATCGACAACGAAATCGACCAGGCCCTGGCCACCTTGGGCGCACGTCGGCGCATCGCCTTGACCCTGCCGCATTGGGGCGTGGCCCAAAGTGTCATTGCCGGAACCGACCTGGTGCTCACCGTGGCCCGGCGCAGCCTCGTTGGTGCTCGCCTGGATCCGGCCCTGCGCCAGTTCGCGCCGCCCCTGGCGATCTCGCCGTTCGCCTTCGCCCAGGCCTGGCACTCGCGGCGCGACGGCGATGCCGGGCACCGCTGGCTGCGGGCGCAAATCCAGGCGTTGTGCGTGAACGAAGGCGGAGCAGGATGCTAGGCTGTGCCGCATTCATCTGCGAAAAGGAAAGCCCATGTTCAAGCATTGCCTGGTCGGCGCCGCCGCCCTGCTGATCGTTGCCGGCGCCCAGGCCGAGGACTATTCGCCCACCTATACCCAGTGCATGGACAAAGCCTCCAGCACCCTGGCCATGGGCGCCTGCATCCAGGCCGAGACCCAGTTGCAGGATGACCGGCTGAACCGGGTCTACAAGCAGCTCATGGCCAAGCTCGACAGCCAGCAGCAGAAGGACCTGCGCGAAGTCCAGCGCACCTGGATGAAGTACCGCGACGGCAACTGCGCGTTCCACGGCAAGTTGAGCAACGGCAGCATCTACCGCATCGAAGGCGCGATGTGCGAGATGGACATGAGCAAGGATCGGGCGGCGGAGCTGGAGCGGGTGCTCAGCCCGGGGCAGTGATACGGCATCCGCGAATCAGGCGCCGCGTTGTTCACGCAGTGCCCGGGCCTTCAGGTACTCACGCACTTCCACCCCGTCTCCGGCGAACTCGATCCGTTGCGCCTTGGCCGCACGCTGGTAGGCGTACATCGGGTCGTAGTATTCCTTGAGCAGCCCTTCTATCCACCCTCGGTGCAGGCTCACGTCGCCGCTGCGCAACTGCTCCTCCAGCGCCTGGTCGAGCAACGTCGACAGCCGCTGGAAGCGCTCGCCGCCCAGGCGTTTGTGGATGTTGATCAGGCTCTGGCGCATGCGTTCGGCGAACAGCGGGCCGCCGGCCTCTGCACCGTGCACGGCGATGAACTCGGCGCACAGGTTGATTACGTAGTCGCGCAGGATGCGTTCCACGCGATGCTCGAAGCTGTCTTCAAGCCACACCAGCGGATAGCGCTGCATGCCCTGGTACAACTCCAGCGGCACCGCGCAGCTGCCGACCACGCGACCTTCGTCCTCGAGCACGAACTGGCCGATGCCCTGGTCACGTTTTTTCAGAATGTCGATGGCCAGCGCATTCTCGAAATCGATCTGCGCCGGCTGTGCGGTGGCGCGCTTGCCGAAGCTGGAGCCGCGGTGGTTGGCATGGCCTTCCAGGTCCAGCACGTTGTCCAGCTGGAGCAGCACGTCGGTCTTGCCGGTGCCGGTCAGGCCGCCCACCAGCACGAAGTCGCAGTGCTGCACCGCTTGTTGGGTAGTCTCCAGCAGCAGGGTGCGCATGGCCTTGTAGCCTCCCACCACCTTGGGGTACTGGATGCCGGCTTCTTTGAGCCAGCCTTGGACGATCTGTGAGCGCAACCCGCCGCGGAAGCAGTACAGGTAGCCGTCGGGATGAGCCTGGGTGAAGGCCGTCCAGGCGTCGAGGCGTTGCTGCTTCACCGCACCGTTGACCAGCTGGTGGCCCAGGGCGATGGCGGCGGCCTGGCCCTGCTGCTTGTAGCAGGTGCCGACTTTCTGCCGCTCCTGGTCGGTCATCAGGGGGAGGTTGACCGCACCGGGGAAGGCGCCCTTGGTGAATTCGATCGGCGCGCGCATGTCCATCAGCGGCACGTTGTTGAGGAACAGCTGTTTCAGCTCGGTGCAGTCGGGGCGCATCAGATCACCTCGACTGCGTGGCTCTGTCGTTCGACCAACTCGCCGATCGGCGCCAGTTCGAGCCCGAGTTCCCGGGCCACGGCAAGGAATTCGGCCTCGCCCTGCGGGCTGACCGCCACCAGCAGGCCACCGCTGGTCTGCGGGTCGCACAGCAGGTGCTTCTGCTCGTCGCTCAGTGCGCCGATCTTGTGGCCGTAGCTGTCGAAGTTGCGCAAGGTGCCGCCGGG
The DNA here is from genome assembly GCF_900110655.1 of Pseudomonas soli. Lineage (GTDB taxonomy): Bacteria > Pseudomonadota > Gammaproteobacteria > Pseudomonadales > Pseudomonadaceae > Aquipseudomonas > Aquipseudomonas soli. The sequence continues at coordinate 735,097 of NZ_FOEQ01000001.1, read as the reverse complement.
GATGCAGCCCTCGGCCAGGTAATGCTCGACGCTGGGCAGGCGCGGTACGGCAGCGAACTGCAGGCGGGCGGTAAGGCCGCTGCCCTCGGCGACTTCGACCAGGTGGCCGAGCAGGCCGAAGCCGGTGACGTCGGTCATCGCCTGCACGCCGTCGAGCTTGCCGAAGCGGCTGCCGGGGGTGTTGAGGGTGCACATCCAGTCGCGGGCCAGACCCTGGTCCTGTTCGCGCAGCTTGGCCTTCTTCTCGGCGGTGGTGAGGATGCCGATGCCCAGCGGCTTGGTCAGGTACAGGCGGCAGCCGACGCTGGCGGTATCGTTGCGCTTGAGGTGGCGCTTGCTTACCACGCCGGTGACGGCCAGGCCGAAGATCGGTTCCGGGGCGTCGATGGAGTGGCCACCGGCCAATGGGATGCCGGCCTCTGCGCAGACCGCGCGGCCACCGCGGATCACTTCGCGGGCGACCTCCGGCGGCAATACGTTGATCGGCCAGCCGAGGATGGCGATGGCCATCAGCGGGTCGCCGCCCATGGCGTAGATGTCGCTGATGGCGTTGGTGGCGGCGATGCGGCCGAAGTCGTACGGGTCGTCGACGATGGGCATGAAGAAGTCGGTGGTCGAGACCACGCCACGTTCGTCGTCCAGGGCGTAGACGGCAGCGTCGTCGCGCGAGGCGTTGCCGACCCAGAGGTTCGGGTCCAGCGCCTGGGTGCCGCTCTCGGCGAGGATTACATCCAGCACCTTGGGAGAAATCTTGCAGCCACAACCAGCGCCGTGGCTGTACTGTGTCAGACGAATCGGCTCGCTCATGTGCACCTCGACTTTTCGTGATGCGCGATTGTAGCAAAGCTGGCCTTTGTGCCTGCGGCTCTTATACTTCCCTCGTTTGCCAGCATCGCGGGGCAAGCCCGCTCCCACGCCGGGAAAACCCCGCGATGCGACATCGAACCATGTCCCGCTATCGAACCGGAGAATCCCCATGCTCAAACGCCCCCTGGCACTGTTTGCCGGTCTCGCGCTGTCCTGCTGCGCCGTGGTCGCCCAGGCCGCCGATGTGCTGCGCGTCAGCGCCATCCCCGACGAGGCGCCGACCGAACTGCTGCGCAAGTTCAAGCCACTGGGCGAATACCTCGAGCAGCAACTGGGCATAAAGGTGCAGTTCGTACCGGTGGCCGACTACCCGGCGGTGGTCGAGTCGCTGGCCAGCGATCGCCTGGACCTGGCCTGGCTGGGGGGCTTCACCTTCGTCCAGGTGCACCTGAAGGACCCCAAGGCCACGCCGCTGGTGCAGCGTGAGCAGGATGCCAAGTTCACCAGCAAGTTCATCACCGCCAACCCGGACGTGAAGAGTCTCAAGGACCTCAAGGGCAAGACCTTCGCCTTCGGTTCGATTTCGTCCACCTCGGGCAGCCTGATGCCGCGTTACTTCATGCTCAAGAACGACAACATCAAGCCTGAGGAATACTTCAGCCGCGTCGCCTATTCCGGCGCCCACGATGCCACCGCCGCCTGGGTCCAGGCCGGCAAGGCCGATGCCGGCGTGCTCAACGCCAGTGTCTGGGACAAGCTGGTCGCCGCCGGCAAGGTCGACACCAGCAAAGTGCGGGTGTTCGACACCACGCCGGAGTACTTCGACTACAACTGGACCGTGCGCGGCAACATGGACCCGGCGCTGAAAGAGAAGATCAAGCAGGCCTTCCTCGCCCTGGATCCGGCCAAGCCTGCGGACAAGGCGATCCTCGACCTGCAGGCCGCCAGCCGCTTCATCGAAACCAGGCCCGAGAATTACCAGGGCACCGAACAAGCCGCGCGCGAGGCCGGCCTGCTCAAGTGAGTATCCGTGTTCAGGGCGCCAGCGTGCGCCATGGCCAGGTCCAGGCCTTGAGCGCGCTGGACCTGCAGATCGGCCAGGGCGAGCGGGTGGCGATCATCGGTCCGTCCGGAGCCGGCAAGTCCAGCCTGCTGCACCTGATGGCCACTGCCGTGCCGCCCAGTGGCGGGCGCCTGGAGTTGTTGGGCGAGCAGCCCTGGGTTCTGTCTGCCCGCGCCCGCCAGCGCTTGCGTGCACGGGTCGGCCTGGTGCACCAGGCACCGCCCCTGCCGCCGCGCCAGCGGGTGGTAACCGCCGTGCTGGCGGGGCGCCTGGGACAGTGGGGCACCTTGCGCGGGCTGCTCAACCTGATTCACCCCGGAGATATTCCCGGTGCCCGCGCGGCACTGGCCGAGCTGGGCATGGCTGACAAGCTGTTTGCCCAGTGCGGGCAGTTGTCGGGGGGACAATTGCAACGGGTCGGCATCGCCCGCGCCTTGTACCAGCGACCTGAAGTGCTGCTGACCGACGAGCCTGTTTCGGCCATGGACCCGGTGCTCGCCGATCACAGCCTGGCGTTGCTCAATCGTCATGCCCAGGCCCATGGCGTGACGCTGGTCGCCAGCCTGCACGCGGTGGAGCTCGCCCTCGCGCACTTTCCGCGCATCGTCGGCATTCGCGCCGGGCAGGTGGCGTTCGACTGCCCGGCAGCGGCGGTCAGCGAAGCGATGCTCGATGCCTTGTACGCCAACGAGCAACTGGCCCCGCCTGTTGCCTCGACGGCCAGCCCGCAGGTGCAGATCCCGCGATGCTGAGCACTGACCAGCGAGATCCTGCTGCCATCCCACGTGTGCTGTTGACCCTGTTGTGCCTGGCGTTGCTGTGGCCGGGCCTGCGCCTGAGCGAGCTGGACCCCGGCGTGCTGTTACAGGCCGAGAACCGCCAACAGATGGCCGGCTTCGTCAGCGCGTTCTGGCCCCCGGCCTACGACGCCGGGTTTCTCGATTTGCTGCTCACCGCCACGGTGCAGACCCTGGCCGTGGCCACCGCGGGCATGAGCCTGGCACTGCTGCTGGCGGTACCGGCCAGCCTGTTGGCCAGCCGGGCGTTGTCGTTGCGGGCAGCCTCCAGCGCCGGGCGCCTGGGGCCATGGTCCCGGGCTTCGCGCCTGCCGGTGCGCGGCCTGCTGATTTTCCTGCGCAGCGTGCCCGAGATCGTCTGGGCGCTGCTGTTCGTCCGCGCCGTGGGCCTGGGCCCGACTGCCGGCGTGCTGGCCATCGCCATCACCTACAGCGGCATGCTCGGCAAGGTCTACGCGGAGATCTTCGAGTCGGTGGACCAGCGCCCGGCCCATGCCTTGCTGCAGGCCGGCAGTAGCCGCCTGTCGGCGTTTCTCTACGGCACTCTGCCCGAGGCCGCGAGCGAAGTGGTGTCCTACACCGTGTACCGCTGGGAGTGCGCGGTGCGCGCTTCGGTGGTGATGGGCTTCGTCGGTGCCGGTGGGCTGGGCCAGCAGATCGATCTGTCGATGCGCATGTTCGCCGGTGCCGAGGTGGCGAGCATGCTGCTGACTTTCCTGCTGCTGGTCGTGCTGGCCGACTTGCTCAGCCGTTTCCTGCGCGGGAGGCTGGCATGAACCGGGTGATCAATGGGCTGGTGATCGCCGCGATCCTGGCGGCGGTGCTGGCATCGTTCGCTTATCTGGAGCTGGACCTGGCAGCGGTCGTCGGCAGTGGCGGGCCGGCGCAGATGGGCGAATACGCGGCGCGTTTCCTGCACCCGGACCTGTCTGTGGCGCACCTGCGAGCGGTGGGGCAGGGGGCCTTGGAAACGCTGGCGATGTCAGGAATAGGGACAATCCTGGCGATGCTGCTCGGCCTGTTGCTGGCGCTGCCGGCCGCCGGGCGTTTCGGCTTGCCGTTGCAGGGCGCGGCGCGCCTGCTGCTCAATGCGCTGCGGGCGATTCCGGAGCTGGTCTGGGCGGCGCTGACCGTGTTGGCTGCGGGCCTGGGACCGAATGCCGGCACCCTGGCGTTGGCGCTGCATACCGCCGGGGTGTTGGGACGGTTGTTTGCAGAGGCACTGGAGAATGCACCGCCCGAGCCTGCGGCGGCGATCCGCCTGCAGGGCGGCAGCCAGGTGGCGGCCTTCTGCTTCGGCACCTTGCCCAACCTGTGGCCACAACTGCTGGCGTACAGCCTGTATCGCTGGGAGAACAACATCCGCATGGCCAGCGTGCTGGGCTTCGTGGGGGCGGGTGGGCTGGGGCAGATGCTCTACGCGACCCTGAGCCTGTTCCAGGAGGCCCAGGCCAGCACGGTGATCATCGCCATGCTGGTGCTGGTGTTGCTGGTGGATGCCCTGAGCGATGTGTTGCGCCAGCGTTTCGTACGCGCCTGAGGGCATTTCGCGGCACCTGATCCTTGACTGTAGTCCTGCTCCGGGCCCGCGCCAAGCCCTGTTCGTCAATCCGAAAAATAAACTTCACCAGAGCGTAAAAAGACTTTTTTCGGTCATGGTTTTTGCGGTATCAAGGAACCAGACAGCCGAACCCTGCAGCACAGGTGGCGTCATCCACGCCCTCCTTGCCAGGTGAGCTTCCCGCCCGTAACGACGCGGATACGGGGAGAACGGCAGTCACTTTGCGGCGCAGCCGTTCGCGCCGTGTGGCTTTCACATAAGGTGAACGAGTATGGATGACCAAGGACGCAACCCTTCCTCCAACCAGCCAATCCTGTATGTGCTCGATACCAACGTCCTGATTCACGACCCCAACGCCCTGCTCAACTTCGAGGAGCACCACGTCGCCATACCGATGACGGTGCTGGAGGAACTCGACAAGCTCAAGACCGGTAAACAGACCATCGCCGCAGAATGCCGCCAGGCCATCCGCCTGATCGACCAGACCCTCGGCGACGCCTCGCCCAGCGATGTCGAGCAGGGCGTACCGATCCAGCGCGGCAAGAGCGGGCCCAAGGGCTTCCTGTCCATCCTCATGAGCACGCGCAACGAGCCCAACCGCCTGCTCCCCGAGAACCTCGCCGACAACATCATCATCAACCAGCTGCTGGACCTGCGCGCCAAGCGCAAGGACCTCGACGTGGTGCTGGTGACCAAGGACATCAACATGCGCCTGAAGGCGCGTGCGTGCGGGATCGCCGCCGAGGACTACAGCACCGACCAGTTGGTCGACGATGTGTCCTTGCTGTCCAAGGGCTACCACTCGGTCACAGGGTCGTTCTGGGACCGCGTGAGCAAGGTCGACACGCGTCAGGAGCGTGGCCGTACCTGGCATCGGGTGCAATTGACGGACAACTTGCCCGCCGTGCACGTCAACGAGTTCATCATTGACGAACAGGGCTTCGTCGGCTGGATCAAGGGCATCCGCAACGACGAGCTGCTGCTGCTCGACCTGCACCAGGAACCGCTGCTGCACCAGGAAGCCTGGGGCCTCAAGCCACGGGACATCCACCAGAGCCTGGCGCTGTTCGCCTTGCTCGACCCGGATATCCACCTGGTCAACCTGACCGGCGCGGCGGGCTCGGGCAAGACCATCCTGGCGCTGGCCGCGGCCATCGAACAGACCATGGTCAGCAAGCGCTACCGGCGCATCATCGCCACCCGCAGCGTGCAGGGGCTGGACCAGGAGATCGGCTTCCTGCCGGGCACCGAGGCGGAGAAGATGGAGCCTTGGCTGGGTGCCATCACCGACAACCTCGAAGCCTTGCACATGGATGACGAGAGCACCCACGGCAGTGTCGAGTACATCCTCGAGCGGGTGCCGCTGCAGTTCAAATCGCTGAACTACATCCGTGGGCGCAGCTTCCAGCAGAGCCTGATCCTCATCGACGAGTGCCAGAACCTCACGCCGCACCAGATCAAGACCATCATCACCCGTGCCGGGACCGGCTCGAAGGTGGTCTGCCTGGGCAACCTGGCGCAGATCGACACCCCCTACCTGTCGGCCACCAGTTCCGGCCTGACCTACCTCACCGAGCGCTTCAAGGACTTCCCCCACGGCGTTCATATCACCCTGCAGGGCGTGCCACGCTCGGTACTGGCCGAGTACGCCGAGTCGCACCTGTAACCTGTCGCCGGCCATCCCGTTCCCACCGTGGGAGCGGGATGGCCCCGCGATGCGCTGTTCTGCCCTCTGCTCAAAGCTGACCGGCAGGTTTACACTCTGTTATCCCTTCCCAGGAGCAGAGCAGTGCTGACTCATCTTGATTCCCAGGGGCGCGCCAACATGGTCGACGTCACTGAAAAGGCCGTGACCGCCCGCGAGGCGATTGCCGAGGCACGTGTGCGCATGTTGCCGGACACCTTGCGCATGATCGTCGATGGCCAACACCCCAAGGGCGACGTGTTCGCGGTGGCGCGCATCGCCGGCATCCAGGCGGCGAAGAAGACCAGCGACCTGATCCCGCTGTGCCATCCGCTGATGCTCACCGGCGTCAAGGTCGAGCTGGCCTCCGAGGGCGAGAACGTGGTGCATATCGTCGCCCGCTGCAAGTTGGCCGGACAGACCGGCGTTGAAATGGAGGCGCTCACCGCCGCCAGCGTTGCCGCGCTGACGATCTACGACATGTGCAAGGCAGTGGACAAAGGCATGGTCATCGAGCACGTGCGCCTGCTGGAGAAGACCGGTGGCAAGAGCGGGCACTACAAGGTGGAGGGGTGATGAAGGTCAAGGTCATGTATTTCGCCCGCTACCGTGAGTTGCTGGGCATCGACGCCGAGCGCCTGGAAGGCGACTTCAAGGTGCTGGACGATGTGCGCCAGGCTTTGGCGGGCAAGGGTGGGCACTACGCGGTGCTGGCCGAGCAGAACCTGATGTGTGCCCGCAACGAAGAGCTGTGCCGGCTCGATGAACCATTGGAAGAGGGTGACGAGATCGCGTTCTTCCCACCCGTCACCGGAGGTTGACCATGGCCGTGCGCGTTCAGGAGGCGGCCTTCGACCCGGGCGCCGAAGTCAACGCCATGCACGCCGCCAATGTCGGCGTGGGCGCGGTGGTCGGGTTTGTCGGCTATGTGCGTGACTTCAACGATGGCCGGGAGGTGGCGGGGATGTTCCTCGAGCACTACCCAGGCATGACCGAGAAGGCCCTGGCCAAGATCGTGGTCGAGGCCGAGGGGCGCTGGCCGCTGCTCAAGGTCGAGGTGCTGCACCGTATCGGCGCCCTGGAACCGGGCGAGCCGATTGTCTTTGTCGGCGTGGCCAGCGCGCATCGGCAGGCGGCGTTCGATGCCTGCAACTTCATCATGGACTACCTGAAGACCCGGGCGCCGTTCTGGAAGAAGGAGAATACCCAGCAAGGGCCGCGCTGGGTGGAAGGCAAGCAGAGCGACCAGGATGCGGCAGGGCGCTGGGACTGAATGAGAGGGTGATCGTGGGAGCGGGCAAGCCCGCTCCTACAGAGGCCTGTCAGTGATGCTTGCGCGGCACGGGCTTTAACAGCTCGTCCGGCGGCATCTCGCACTTGATCTTGCGCCCCAGCAACTCTTCGATCGCCGGCAACTGGTACGAATCGTCCTCGCCGGCAAAGCTGATCGACACGCCGCTGGTGCCAGCGCGACCGGTGCGGCCGATGCGGTGCACGTAGTCGTCCGGGTCTTCCGGCAGGGTGAAGTTGATCACATGGCTGATGCCGTCGATGTGGATGCCACGGCCGGCCACGTCGGTGGCCACCAGCACGGTGATGCGCCCTTCACGGAAGCTCTCCAGGGTGCGGATACGCTTGTGCTGCGGCACGTCGCCCGAGAGCTGGGCGGCGTTGATGCCGTCACGCACCAGTTTTTCCTCGATGCGCCGCACCTCGTCCTTGCGGTTGGCGAACACCATCACCCGTTCCCACTTGTTCTGCGTGACCAGGTTGTACAGCAGCTTGTACTTGTCGCTGCCGGCCACGGCGTAGACGTGCTGTTCGACGGTTTCGCTGGCGACGTTCTCCGGCTCGATCTCGACAATGGCCGGGTTGGTGGTCCACTGCTTGGCCAGGTTCATCACATCGTCGGTGAAGGTGGCGGAGAACAGCAGGGTCTGGCGCTCGCTCTTGGGCGGAGTCTGGCGGATGATCTGGCGGACCTGGGGGATGAAGCCCATGTCGAGCATGCGGTCGGCCTCGTCCAGCACCATCACCTCGACCATGTCCAGGTGCACCTCGCCGCGCTGGTTGAAGTCCAGCAGGCGGCCCGGGGTGGCCACCAGGATGTCGCAATGGCGTGCTTCCAGCGACTTGAGCTGCTTGTCGAAGTCCATGCCGCCGACAAAGCTCATCACGTTCAGGCCGGTGTACTTGGTCAGTGCCTGGGCATCCTTGGCGATCTGCACCACCAGCTCGCGAGTCGGGGCGATGATCAGCGCCCGCGGCTCGCCCATGTAGCGTTCCTTGGGCGGTGGGGTCTGCTGCAGTTGCGAGATGATCGAGATCAGGAACGCGGCGGTCTTGCCGGTGCCGGTCTGGGCCCGGCCGATGGCGTCCTGGCCGCGCAGGGTGTAACCCAGGACCTGCGCCTGGATCGGCGTGCAATAGGGGAAGCCGAGGTCGTGGATGGCATGCATCAGCTCATTGGAGAGCTTGAAGTCGTGGAAACGCGTCTTGCCTTCCTGCGGCTCGACGACGAAATCCTCCGGCTTCCACAGGCTCGCCTGCGGCTTGGGCTTGCGTTCGCGGCGTGGTTTGTCCTTGGCGGGCGACTCGGCGCGCGGCGGTTGGGCGACCTGGACGGCGGCTTGTGGCTCGGCCTTGGCCTTGGGCGCAGGCTTTGGCCTGGGTTTGCCCGCCTGGCGCTCTGGCGCCTGGGCGGCGGCCGGCTGAGGAGCCGGCTCGGGTTGGGACGCGGCGATGGGCGGTGCGGCGTCACCTTTGGCGAATATTTTCTTGAGTGCCTTGAGCACGGTCGTCTCGTCAACTGGTTAAGGAATGTACGCCGGGCAGTGTAATGCAAGAATCGGGCGCGGCGTAGTGCAATGCGGGCTGGGCTACAGAATCACTGCAACTGGCGGCTCAGCCAGTCGTGGATGTCCTTCAGCTCCTCGACCACCACTTCGTGCTCCATCGGGTACTCATGCCACTGGGCGGCCACGCCCCAGGTATTGAGGTACTCGAACGCCGTGCGGCCCATCGAGGGGATCACCACCGGGTCGTGCACACCATGCAGGCACAGCGCCGGCGTGCGTTGCTGGCAGGCACTCAGTTGCTGCGCGTCGCTGAAAGTCGGCGCGTAGGTGGAGAGGGCGATCACCCCGCCCAGCGCTTCCTGCCACTTTATATAGGCAGTGTGCAGCACCACCGCACCGCCCTGGGAAAACCCGGCGAGGAAGATGCGCGACAGGTTGATGCCCTTGGCCTGTTCGGCCTTGATCAGGGCGATCACCTGGTCGGCCGACTCTTCCAGTTGCGCCTCGTCGATGGCCCGCGCCGGGGTCATGGCCTTGATGTCGTACCAGCTGGGCATCTGGTAGCCGCCGTTGATGGTCACCGGACGCGTCGGTGCCTGGGGCATGATGAAGCGGGTGCTCAGCAGGCGTTCCTGCATGAATTCCGCTACCGGTAGGAAGTCGTAACGGTCGGCCCCCAGGCCGTGCAACCAGATCACACAGGCGTCGGCGGTTTTCTGCGGTTCGAGAATCAGCGGTTGGGTCATGACTGCTCCGAAAGAGTGCTGGCGTACTGATGTAGTGCTTAAAAAGAAGGCATTGCAGGCTAATGCCAGAAAAAGATGTCGCAACTCTACAACTTTTCCCACTTGACTACCGCTTAATCGCTTAAGCCTTCGACTGTGGTACGCCCTTTGCTATGTCCTTGTCATGCGAAGAGGTGGACCGGTCCCGGTAACACCCCTCGTGTGGATCGAAGGCTGTCATAGAACAGCCCATTGCGCCAATTGACCCAAAAACAAGCCAACAAGGGGTCGGATGCGCCTCATAAGGGTGCGGTGCAATTCCGGCTCATACAACAAGAGCGATTTGGAGGTTGTTGATGAAGATGTTGAAAACCACCCTGGCAGTCCTGACCGCCGCCGCCGCGCTAGGCGCCACCAGTTTCGCCCAGGCCGGCGCCACCCTCGACGCGGTGAAGAAGAAGGGCTTCGTCCAGTGTGGCGTGAGCGATGGTCTTCCCGGCTTCTCCGTGCCTGACGCACAGGGCAAGATCGTCGGCATCGACGCCGATGTGTGCCGCGCCGTGGCCGCCGCCGTGTTCGGCGATGCGACCAAGGTCAAGTTCAGCCAGCTCAACGCCAAGGAGCGCTTCACCGCGCTGCAGTCCGGCGAAGTCGACGTGCTGTCGCGCAACACCACCTGGACCAGCTCTCGCGATGCCGGCATGGGCCTGGTGTTCGCCGGCGTCACCTATTATGACGGCGTCGGTTTCCTCGCCAACAAGAAGCTCGGTGTCTCCAGCGCCAAGGAGCTCGATGGCGCCACCATCTGCATCCAGGCCGGTACCACCACTGAACTGAACGTCTCCGACTACTTCCGTGCCAATGGCTTGAAATATACCCCGATCACCTTCGACACCTCCGACGAGAGCGCCAAGTCGCTGGAGTCTGGCCGTTGCGACGTGCTGACCTCGGACAAGTCGCAGCTGTTCGCCCAGCGCTCCAAGCTGGCCGCGCCGACCGAGTACGTGGTGCTGCCGGAAACCATCTCCAAGGAGCCCCTGGGCCCTGTGGTGCGCAAGGGCGACGAGGAATGGTTCAGCATCGTCAAGTGGACCCTGTTCGCCATGCTCAACGCGGAAGAAGCAGGGGTCACTTCGAAGAACGTCGAGGCCGAGGCCAAGTCCACCAAGAACCCTGACGTCGCCCGTCTGCTGGGCGCCGATGGCGAGTACGGCAAGGACCTCAAGCTGCCCAAGGACTGGGTAGTGCAGATCGTCAAGCAAGTCGGCAACTATGGCGAAGTGTTCGAGAAGAACCTGGGCCAGAGCACCGACCTGAAGATCGACCGTGGCATGAATGCCCTGTGGAACAACGGCGGCATCCAGTACGCGCCACCTGTGCGCTGATGGCTGCACCCCGCGGCGGCATCCTGCCGCCGCGGGTCGTTCGAATCCCTTCTTTTCGGGGCACTTCATGCAAAATCAAATCGGCGCACGGAAAGGGTTTTCCCTTAGTGATCCACGTGTGCGCGCGTGGCTGTTCCAGATCCTCACCGTAGTCTTCGTGGTGGGCCTGGGCTGGTACCTGTTCCATAACACCCAGACCAACCTGCAGCACCGGGGCATCACCTCCGGTTTCGATTTCCTCGAGCGCAGTGCCGGCTTCGGCATTGCCCAGCACCTGATTCCCTACGTGGAATCGGACAGCTACGCCCGGGTGTTCGTCATCGGCCTGCTCAACACCCTGCTGGTGACCTTCATCGGCATCATCCTGGCTACCTTGCTGGGCTTCGTCATCGGCGTGGCGCGGCTGTCGCCGAACTGGATGATCAACAAGCTGGCGACGGTGTACGTGGAGACCTTCCGCAACATTCCACCGCTGCTGCAGATCCTGTTCTGGTACTTCGCCGTGTTCCTGACCCTGCCGGGGCCGCGGGGCAGCATCAATATCGATGACACCTTCTTCATCAGCAACCGTGGCCTGAACATGCCCGGCGCCTCGATGGCCGAAGGCTTCTGGCCGTTCTTGATCGCGTTGGTGCTGGCGATCGTCGCCATCGTGTTGATGGTGCGCCTGGCCAACAAGCGTTTCGATGAAACCGGCCAGCCATTCCACAAGTTCTGGGTGGGCCTGCTGCTGTTGATCGGCATCCCCGGCGTGTGCGCGTTGCTGTTCGGCAGCCCGGTGCACTGGGAAGCGCCGCAGCTCAAGGGCTTCAATTTCGTCGGTGGCTGGGTGCTGATCCCCGAGCTGCTGGCGCTGACCCTGGCGCTGACCATCTACACCGCGGCGTTCATCGCCGAGATCGTGCGCTCGGGTATTCGTTCGGTCAGCCACGGCCAGACCGAGGCAGCTCGTTCGCTGGGCCTGCGCGAAGGCCCGACGCTGCGCAAGGTGATCATTCCCCAGGCGTTGCGGGTGATCATCCCGCCGCTGACCAGCCAGTACCTCAATCTGGCGAAGAACTCGTCGCTGGCCGCCGGTATCGGCTACCCGGAGATGGTCTCGCTGTTCGCCGGTACCGTGCTCAACCAGACCGGCCAGGCCATCGAGGTGATCGCCATCACCATGAGCGTCTATCTCGCCATCAGCATCAGCATTTCGCTGTTGATGAACTGGTACAACAAGCGCATTGCGCTGATCGAACGGTGAGGGTCCTTCCGTGACAGCCCATGTTTTCAAACCCGACATGCCGCCACCGGTGAAGACCGTTGGCGTGCTCGCCTGGATGCGGGCCAACCTGTTCTCCAGCTGGCTCAACACCTTGCTGACACTGTTCGCCCTATACCTGGTATGGCTGATCGTGCCGCCGCTGGTGCAGTGGGCGTTCATCGACGCCAACTGGGTCGGCACCACCCGCGCCGACTGCACCAAGGAGGGCGCCTGCTGGGTGTTCATCCAGCAGCGCTTTGGCCAGTTCATGTATGGCTACTACCCGACGGAACTGCGCTGGCGCGTCGACCTGACGGTGTGGCTCGCCGTGCTCGGCGCGGCCCCGCTGTTCATCAAGCGCTTCCCGCGCAAAGCGGTGTACGGCCTGGGCTTCCTGGTGCTGTATCCGATCCTGGCCTACATCCTTCTGCACGGTGGCACGCTGGGCCTGGACACAGTGCCCACCAGCCAATGGGGCGGCCTGATGCTGACCCTGGTGATCGCCACGGTCGGTATTGTCGGTGCGTTGCCGCTGGGCATCCTCCTGGCGTTGGGGCGACGCTCGAACATGCCGGCGGTGAAGGTGGTCTGCGTGACCTTCATCGAGTTCTGGCGCGGCGTACCGCTGATCACCGTGCTGTTCATGTCATCGGTGATGCTGCCGCTGTTCCTGCCCGAAGGCATGAGCTTCGACAAGCTGCTGCGGGCGATGATCGGCGTGATCCTGTTCCAGTCGGCGTACATCGCCGAGGTGGTGCGTGGGGGCCTGCAGGCCATCCCCAAGGGTCAGTACGAAGCCGCCGCGGCCATGGGCCTGGGCTACTGGCGCGCAATGGGCCTGGTGATCCTGCCCCAGGCGCTCAAGCTGGTGATCCCCGGCATCGTCAACACCTTCATTGCCCTGTTCAAGGACACCAGCCTTGTGATCATCATCGGCCTGTTCGACCTGCTCAATAGCGTCAAGCAGGCCGCGGCCGACCCGGCCTGGCTGGGCATGGCGACCGAGGGCTATGTGTTCGCTGCCCTGGTGTTCTGGATTTTCTGTTTCGGTATGTCCCGCTACTCCATGCATTTGGAGCGCAAGCTGGACACTGGCCACAAGCGTTAGGAGTTTCGAAATGAGTGAAGCGATCAAGCAGCCTGCCGGCCCCGAAGGCATCATCCAGATGCAGGGCGTGAACAAGTGGTACGGCCAGTTCCATGTGCTCAAGGACATCAACCTCAACGTGCGCCAGGGCGAGCGCATCGTGCTGTGCGGGCCGTCGGGCTCGGGCAAGTCCACCACCATCCGCTGCCTCAACCGGCTTGAGGAACACCAGCAGGGACGTATCGTCGTCGACGGTGTCGAGCTGACCAACGACCTCAAGCAGATCGAGGCGATCCGCCGCGAAGTGGGCATGGTGTTCCAGCACTTCAACCTGTTCCCGCACCTGACTATCCTCGAGAACTGCACCCTGGCGCCCATGTGGGTGCGTAAGCTGCCACGGCGCAAGGCCGAGGAAATCGCCATGCATTTCCTCGAGCGTGTGCGCATCCCTGAGCAAGCACACAAGTACCCCGGGCAGTTGTCCGGCGGTCAGCAGCAGCGGGTGGCGATTGCCCGGGCGCTGTGCATGAAACCGAAGATCATGCTGTTTGACGAACCGACTTCGGCGCTGGACCCTGAGATGGTCAAGGAGGTGCTCGACACCATGGTCAGCCTGGCCGAGGATGGCATGACCATGCTCTGCGTGACCCACGAGATGGGCTTTGCCCGCACCGTGGCCAACCGGGTGATCTTCATGGACAAAGGGGAGATCGTCGAGCAGGCGGCGCCGGACGACTTCTTCGACCGGCCGCGCAGTGACCGGACCAGGTTGTTCCTGAGCCAGATCCTGCACTGATGCACTCGGCCAGCCACCTTGCAAGCAAGGGCGGTTGGCCAGTTCAGGCGCGTCTGCCACCTATGATTTGATCAAGCAGGTCAAGCGTTGCCTTGATGTTCGGGCGCGCACCGATCTGCTGTACTTGCGCCTCTTTGTAGCCCGCCTCGGTGACCAGCGCATGCATATGCGCCGTGTCCAGGCACAAGTTGTACCGACGGATGGCGTAGCCCTGGACAACCGCCAATGCCGCGGCCGTGAGTGGGGTAGCGCTCGAGGTACCGCCGAAGTACATGTACCTGGTCTCGGGCGTTCCGCCATCCCACAGGTCTGCGCCGTCCCCGTTTTGCCGCAGCGTGCCGGTTGTCGCGACGTTGTCGCCCCATGAGTTGAGGGTGGCGTGAAGGTTGTAGTTGGAGGTGCTGTGGCGCTTGCCATCGTTATGGTTGCAAGAGCCGACCATGATGCCGCCCGAGTCGCCATAGTTATTGAAGTCGGAATGCGTGGCGAGGTCCAGGCCACCATTGCCTGCGGCGAAGAGCACGATCGCACCTGCATCCACCAGGGCCCGCACCGCATCCCAGTAGCGTTTGTCGTGGACCGCCGGTGCATAGGGCAAACCACCGGAGCCCTGGATGTTGAACGCGATGATATCGCCGGGGCAGTAATCAGCCAGGATGCGTTGCCACGAGGTATTGTCATACATGTACAGGCGGGCCCCCCAGGCAACCCCCGTGACCCCCTTGCCGTTGTTACCGGCGGCAATGCACCCCGCCGACGCGCTGCCGTGGTTCTTGGCGTAGCCTGCGTTGGTGACCACGTCGATGTAGCCCTTCAGGTCCTCATGGTCCTCGAAAACCCCAAAATCCAGGAAGCGCACACTTGCCTGTTCGCCGTTTGCGTCTTGTTCCCAGGCGTTCCGTGCATTCATTCCCAAGTTGTCGTCGAGGTAGTCCTGATGCACGGTGAGGTCGGGTGTTTGTTCCGGGCGCGGTGCGACTTTAGCGGTCTCTAGCGCTTTTTGTAGTGGGTAGACTGGCAGGTCGAATACGACGTATTTGACGATGTCAAGTCGCTCCAGCCTCTGGGCCAAGTCCAGCTTCTGCTGACTATCCTGCATCTGCGTCTTCACGCGGTACAGATTGCAGAAACGGTTGAGGTTGGCGGCCCGGCCAGTGTGGGACCATCGAGTCGCTACCCAGACCGGCTCGAAGGTGATTTGCGGGAAGCCCTCGAGCGTGAGAGGAGGACGGTTCTTTACGGTTTCATTCCCGCAGTCGTGAAACATCACTTGCAAGTCGTAGTCTTTGCCGTTGGGAGGCAACCGCAGGAAGCCTTTCAAATTTTGGCTCGCGCGGGGCGCGGGAGCCTTACTTAAACTTATGCGCTCTTTTAGGTGCTCTTGGAAAGCGCGGCTTGGCCAAGAGTCATCGGAATAGCGGGTGGTGTCGATCTCCAGGTCGCTTATCCTGGATACAGGCCAATCGTTACTGTGCAGTTCCACCTCTAGCTTGTAGCGCCCCGGTTTTTGCTTCGTGAAGGTCTGCCGTTGCGTGGGAGGCTGCGAAGTCAGGGAGTCAAGAATGTAGCCGTCGGCGCTTTTCAGTATGAACGTCGCCTTGTCGACGTGCCGCAGATCTTGCTCGGGGCATATGCACTTCAGATAAACGTGAATTTCCTGGTTGTAGTCGACGCTGGTGAAATAGCCGCTACGGATGGGGGCTTGCGTTGCCATGATTGCCTCCTGCTGATCGACACTTCCGTTTAGCGTCCGCTATCCGGGTAAAGGACAATCTACATCGGTCATGGCATGGCAACACCTGACATAAATGCCAGTGGCGCAGCGGGCTGAGGGAAACCAAAGGAGCCGCAAAGCGGCCCCGGGGATATCGTCAGCGTTCTTCCTTGCCGGCGGGCACCGGCGCAGGCGGCGGTCGCAGCCCTACTTCGGCCACCAGCTTCAGTTGCTTGCCGTTGCGCATTACTTCGATCGCGACCTTGTCGGTGGGCTTGATCCGCGCCACCTGGTTCATCGACTTGCGCCCGTCGCCGGCCGGCTCGCCATTGATGCTCAGGATCACGTCGCCCAGTTGCAGGCCGGCGCGCGCTGCCGGGCCATCGCGGAAGATCCCCGCCACGACGATGCCGGGGCGGCCCTGCATGCCGAACGAGTCGGCCAGCTCCTGGCTCAATGGCTGCACTTCGATGCCCAGCCAGCCACGGATTACCTGGCCATGCTCGACGATCGACTTCATCACCTCCAGCGCCAGCTTGACCGGGATGGCGAAGCCGATGCCCTGGGAACCTCCGGACTTGGAGAAGATTGCGGTGTTGATGCCCACCAGGTTGCCGTTGGCATCCACCAACGCACCGCCGGAGTTACCCGGGTTGATCGCCGCATCGGTCTGGATGAAGTCTTCGTAGTTGTTCAGGCCCAGTTGGTTGCGGCCGGTGGCGCTGATGATGCCCATGGTCACGGTCTGGCCGACACCGAAGGGGTTGCCGATGGCCAGGGTCACGTCACCGATATGGATGTTGTCAGAGCGGCCGATGGTGATCGCCGGCAGGCTCTTGAGGTCGATCTTCAGTACCGCCAGGTCGGTTTCCGGGTCGCTGCCGATCACTCGGGCAAGGGTTTCGCGGCCATCTTTGAGGGCCACGACGATCTGGTCGGCGCCGCTGGTGACGTGGTTGTTGGTCAGCAGGTAGCCTTCCGGGCTCATGATTACCGCCGAGCCCAGGCTCGATTCCCAGCGCCGCTGCTTGGGCAGGTTGTCACCGAAGAAGCGGCGGAACTGCGGATCCTCGAACAGCGGATGCGCGCTCTTGTTCACCACCTTGGTGGTGTAGAGGTTGACCACTGCAGGCGCTGCCAGGGTCACGGCATCGGCATAGGAGACCGGTCCCTGCATGATTTTGGTGGTTTGCGGAGCTTGTTGCAGGTTGACGTCCTGGCTGGGCAGGCCGACCCATTCGGGGAAGCGCTGGATGACCAGCATGGCGATCAGCACACCGGTGAGCAGGGGCCAGCCGAAGTAACGCAGAGCCTTGAACATGAATGGATCCTGGGAGTAGGGCGGGGGCCGTGACAATGTGGCCCGGGGCGCGAGCGGGCGCGATCATACACCTGATAAAACCGAACGGCGATGGCCGGACACCCCGAGCGCCCGCCAGCGGTTTCCCCCACGCCGGCGACGGCCCATAATGGCGGCCATTATAGAGCCTGACGCCCGCCGCAACGCCGAATTCGAGGAGATTTTTCATGGCAGTCGCCCTAAACACCCTGGTCGAGGAAGCCGAGCGCTACCTGGTCAGCGCCAGGATCCAGGATTACTGCCCCAACGGCCTGCAGGTCGAGGGCCGCCCCCAGGTCAGCCGCATCGTCAGTGGCGTAACCGCCAGCCAGGCGTTGCTGGACGCGGCGGTCGAGGCCGAGGCCGACTTGGTGCTGGTGCACCACGGCTACTTCTGGAAGGGCGAAAGCCCCTGCATCACCGGCATCAAACAGCGCAGATTGAAGACCTTGCTCAAGCACGACATCAGCTTGCTGGCCTTCCACCTGCCGCTGGACGTGCACCCGGAGGTGGGCAACAACGTCCAACTGGCGCGCCAGCTGGACATCACTGTCGAAGGCCCGCTGGATCCGAACAATCCCAAGGTGGTGGGCTTGGTCGGTTCGCTGGCCGAACCAGTCTCGGCGCGGGATTTTGCCCGCCGAGTGCAAGAGGCACTGGGGCGCGAACCGCTGGTGGTCGAGGGTGAGCGGATGATCCGTCGAGTCGGTTGGTGTACCGGAGGCGGGCAGGGCTACATCGACACAGCCATTGCCGCCGGAGTCGACCTGTTCCTCAGTGGCGAGGCATCGGAGCAGACCTTTCACAGTGCCCGCGAAAACGGCATCAGCTTCATCGCCGCCGGCCATCACGCCACCGAGCGCTACGGCGTGCAGGCGTTGGGTGATTACCTGGCGCGGCGCTTCGCGGTCGAGCATCTGTTCATTGATTGCCCAAACCCGATCTGATCGGCTTTTCGCCAGGCAAGGCCCAAACCCGCAGTCATATCATTAGACCTTTTCGATCTAGTCGCACGCCTAAATAGAATCAGGCGCTGTGATAAAGTGGCTCGCTCGAACACGGCCCGCAGGCCGTCCATAAGATCGTTTTTCGTGAGTAGCCATGGTCGACAATCTGACGCACTTGAAACAGCTGGAGGCGGAGAGCATCCACATCATCCGCGAGGTGGCCGCCGAGTTCGACAACCCGGTGATGCTGTACTCGATCGGCAAGGATTCCGCGGTCATGCTGCACCTGGCGCGCAAGGCGTTCTTCCCGGGCAAGCTGCCGTTCCCGGTGATGCACGTCGACACCCAGTGGAAGTTCCAGGAGATGTACCGCTTCCGCGACAAGATGGTCGAAGAGATGGGCCTGGAGCTGATCACCCACGTCAACCCCGAGGGTGTGGCGCAGGGCATCAACCCGTTCACCCATGGCAGCTCCAAGCATACCGATATCATGAAGACCCAGGGCCTGAAGCAGGCGCTGGACAAGCACGGCTTCGACGCCGCCTTCGGTGGGGCGCGCCGCGACGAAGAGAAGTCGCGAGCCAAAGAGCGCGTCTACTCGTTCCGTGACTGCAAGCACCGCTGGGACCCGAAGAACCAGCGCCCGGAGCTGTGGAACATCTACAACGGCAAGGTCAACAAGGGCGAGTCGATCCGCGTGTTCCCGCTGTCGAACTGGACCGAGCTGGACATCTGGCAGTACATCTACCTCGAAGGCATCCCGATCGTGCCGCTGTACTTCGCCGCCGAGCGTGAAGTGATCGAGAAGAACGGCACCCTGATCATGATCGACGACGAGCGCATCCTCGAGCACCTCTCCGAGGAAGAGAAGGCGCGCATCGTCAAGAAGAAGGTGCGTTTCCGTACCCTGGGCTGCTACCCGTTGACGGGTGCGGTCGAGTCCGAAGCCGAGACCCTGACGGACATCATCCAGGAAATGCTCCTGACCCGGACGTCCGAACGCCAGGGCCGTGTCATCGACCACGATGGCGCCGGTTCCATGGAAGACAAAAAACGCCAAGGCTACTTCTAATTTCAGGGTTCCAGCATGTCGCACCAATCTGATCTGATCAGCGAGGACATCCTCGCCTACCTGGCCCAGCACGAGCGCAAGGAACTGCTGCGCTTCCTCACCTGCGGCAACGTGGACGACGGCAAGAGCACCCTGATCGGGCGCCTGCTGCACGATTCGAAGATGATCTACGAGGACCACCTCGAGGCCATCACCCGTGACTCGAAGAAGTCCGGCACCACTGGCGAGGAAGTCGACCTGGCGCTGCTGGTCGACGGCCTGCAGGCCGAGCGCGAGCAGGGCATCACCATTGATGTCGCCTACCGCTACTTCTCCACCGCCAAGCGCAAGTTCATCATCGCCGACACCCCGGGCCACGAGCAGTACACCCGCAACATGGCCACCGGCGCCTCGACCTGCGACCTGGCCATCATCCTGGTCGATGCCCGCTACGGCGTGCAGACCCAGACCCGCCGGCACAGCTATATCGCATCCCTGCTGGGCATCAAGCACATCGTCGTTGCGGTCAACAAGATGGACCTCAAGGGCTTCGACGAGCAGGTCTTCGAGTCGATCAAGGCCGACTACCTGAAGTTCGCCGAGGGCATCGACCTCAAGCCGAGCAGCCTGCACTTCGTGCCGATGTCGGCGCTCAAGGGTGACAACGTGGTCAACCGCAGCGAGCGTTCGCCGTGGTACACGGGCCCTGCGTTGATGGAGATCCTCGAGACTGTCGAGATCGCCGCCGACCGCAATGTCACCGACCTGCGTTTCCCGGTGCAGTACGTCAACCGCCCGAACCTCAACTTCCGCGGCTTCGCCGGCACCATCGCCGGTGGCGTGGTGCACAAGGGCGACGAGATCGTCGTGCTGCCGTCGGGCAAGAGCAGCCGGGTCAAGTCCATCGTCACCTATGAAGGTGAACTGGAGAACGCCGGGCCTGGCCAGGCGGTGACCCTGACCATGGAAGACGAGATCGACATCTCCCGTGGCGACCTGCTGGTGCATGCCGACAATGTTCCAACGGTGGCCGACCAGTTCGACGCCATGCTGGTGTGGATGGCCGAGGAGCCGATGCTCCCGGGCAAGAAGTACGACATCAAGCGCGCCACCAGCTATGTGCCGGGCTCGATCGCCAGCATCACCCACAAGGTCGATGTGAATACCCTGGAGCAGGGCGCCGCCAGCGCGCTGCAACTCAACGAGATCGGCCGGGTCAAGGTCGCCCTGGACAGCGCCATCGCCCTGGACGGTTACGAGAGCAACCGCACCACCGGCGCATTCATCGTCATCGACCGCCTGACCAACGGCACCGTCGGCGCCGGCATGATCATCGCCCCGCCGGTCCTGCCACACGGCGGCACTGGCCAGCACGGCAAGCTGGCCCATGTGTCCACCGAAGAGCGCGCCCTGCGCTTCGGCCAGCAGCCAGCCACCGTGCTGTTCAGTGGCCTGTCGGGCGCCGGCAAGAGCACCCTGGCCTATGCCGTGGAGCGCAAGCTGTTCGACATGGGCCGTGCAGTCTACGTGCTCGACGGCCAGAACCTGCGTCACGACCTGAACAAAGGCCTGCCGCAGGACCGCGCCGGGCGCACCGAGAACTGGCGCCGCGCCGCCCATGTGGCGCGCCAGTTCAACGAAGCCGGCCTGCTGACCCTGGCCGCCTTCGTCGCCCCTGATGCCGAGGGCCGCGAGCAGGCCAAGGCGCTGATCGGCAAGGAGCGTCTGGTTACGGTGTATGTCCAGGCCTCGCCTATGGTGTGCCGCGAGCGTGACCCGCAGGGCCTGTATGCCGCCGGTGGCGACAACATCCCGGGCGAGAGCTTCCCATTCGATGTGCCGCTGGATGCGGACCTGGTGATCGACACCCAGTCGGTCAGCGTCGATGAAGGCGTTAAGCTGGTGCTGGATGTGCTGCGTCAGCGTGGGGCGATCTGATTGATTGCCTGATGTGAAAAACCCCGCTTCGGCGGGGTTTTTCATTTGTACGGCGTTTGTTGGCAGGATTTTGGGTCTGCTTTGCGACCCTAGATATGCTTCTCCGACACCGGAATCACCCGTCGCTCTTTCACCGCCTTGTACGAAAAGCTCGAATAGATCTCCTTCACCCCCGGCAACCGCTGCAGCACCTCCCGGGTGAATTCGCCAAACGATTCCAGGTCCCGTGCCAGGATCTCCAGCAAAAAATCATAGCGCCCGGAGATATTGTGGCAGGCGACGATCTCGGGGATCTCCATCAGCCGTTTCTCGAACGCCAGGGCCATTTCCTTGGTGTGCGAGTCCATCATGATGCTGACGAACGCGGTCACCCCGAAGCCCAGCGACTTGGGCGAAAGAATGGCCTGGTAGCCGGTGATGTAGCCGTTGTCCTCGAGCAATTTGACCCGCCGCCAGCAGGGCGAGGTGGTCAGGGCGACCTGGTCGGCGAGTTCGGAAACGGTCAGGCGGGCGTTGTCCTGCAGGGCGGCGAGCAGGGCGCGGTCGGTACGGTCGAGCGTTGAAGGCATATCTTGCCCTCCTGGTTCTATTTTTGTTGTTTTTCTTTCAAAACATGCCCGATTGCGTGGGCAAGTTTGGAAAAAGCGCGGCAGCTTGGTGGCATAAGCTTATAACAAACCACAAGAGACTGTTGCCATGCGCGACTCCAACAACAACACCGGTTTCTCCACGCGGGCCATCCACCATGGCTATGACCCGATGTCCCATGGCGGCGCCCTGGTGCCGCCGGTCTACCAGACCGCCACCTACGCTTTCCCGACTGTCGAGTATGGCGCCGCCTGCTTCGCCGGCGAAGAGCCGGGGCACTTCTACAGCCGTATTTCCAACCCGACGCTGGCCCTGCTGGAGCAACGCATGGCGTCGCTCGAAGGCGGCGAGGCAGGGCTGGCGCTGGCCTCCGGGATGGGCGCCATCACCGCCACGCTATGGACCCTGCTACGCCCGGGTGACGAGCTGATCGTCGGCAGCACCCTGTATGGCTGCACCTTCGCCTACCTGCACCACGGCATCGGCGAGTTCGGCGTGAAGATCCGCCATGTGGACCTCAACGACATCCCGGCACTCAAGGCCGCGATCACCGCAAAGACGCGGATGATCTACTTCGAGTCGCCGGCTAACCCCAACATGCAGTTGGTGGATATCGTTGCCGTCGTCGAGGCTGCAAAGGGCCATGACCTGAGCATCGTGGTCGACAACACCTACTGCACGCCCTACCTGCAGCGCCCGCTGGAACTGGGCGTCGACCTGGTGGTGCATTCGGCCACCAAGTACCTGTCCGGACATGGCGATATCACCGCCGGGCTGGTAGTCGGGCGCAAGGCGCTGGTCGACCGCATCCGCCTGGAAGGGCTCAAGGACATGACCGGCGCCGTGCTCTCGCCCCACGACGCCTCGCTGTTGATGCGCGGCATCAAGACCCTGGCCCTGCGCATGGACCGCCACTGCGCCAATGCCCAGCAGGTGGCCGAGTTTCTCGCCGAACAACCTCAGGTTGAGCTGCTGCACTACCCGGGCCTGCCATCCTTCCCGCAGTACGCGCTGGCCCAACGGCAGATGCGCCTGCCGGGCGGGATGATCGCCTTCGAGCTGAAGGGCGGGATCGAAGCCGGGCGCCGTTTCATGAACGCCCTGCAGCTGTTCAGCCGCGCGGTGAGCCTGGGCGATGCCGAGTCGCTGGCCCAGCACCCGGCGAGCATGACTCACTCCAGCTATACCCAGCAGGAGCGTGCCGAGCATGGCATCTCGGAAGGGCTGGTGCGTCTGTCGGTGGGGCTGGAAGACATCGACGACCTGCTTGCCGACATTGCCCAGGCCCTGAAGGCCTGCGCCTGAATCGCCACGGACGAGGCCTGCGCGATGGTAGCGATGATGAACCCGAACGAGCCGTTGACGGCCCTTGATGCCGCCCTGGACAGCGACCCAGCGGAAACCGCCGAGTGGTGCGAGGCGCTGGCCTCGACCCTGGCTCACTGCGGCCCGGCGCGGGCCCGCTACCTGCTGCAGCGCCTGCAGGCCCATGCCCTCGAGCTGGGCCTGGAGCGCGAGGCCCAGGCCTTCTCGGCCTACCGCAACACTGTGCCGGTGGAACAGCAGGGCGCTTACCCCGGTGATCTCGAGCTGGACGAGCGTATTACCGGCATCCTGCGCTGGAACGCCCTGGCCATGGTGGTACGGGCCAACCACGCCTATGGCGAGCTGGGCGGGCATATCGCCAGCTACGCCTCGGCGGCGGAAATCTTCGAGGTCGGCTTCCAGCATTTCTTTCGCGGCGAGGGCGGTGGCGTGCAGCGCAGCGGCGACCTGGTGTTCTTCCAGCCGCACTCGGCGCCTGGCATCTATGCCCGCGCATTTCTTGAAGGGCGCCTGAGCGAGGAACAGCTGGCCAACTACCGGCAGGAGGTCGGCGGCAACGGGCTGTGCTCCTATCCGCACCCTTGGCTGATGCCGGACTTCTGGCAGTTTCCCACAGGTTCCATGGGCATCGGCCCGCTCAATGCGATCTATCAGGCGCGCTTCATGCGCTACCTGCATCATCGCGGGCTGCTCGACACCTCTGCCCGGCATGTCTGGGGAGTGTTTGGCGATGGCGAGATGGACGAGCCGGAGTCGACCGCCGGCCTGACCCTGGCTGCCCGTGAAGGCTTGGACAACCTGACCTTCATCGTCAACTGCAACCTGCAGCGCCTGGACGGCCCGGTACGCGGCAATGGCCAGATCATCCAGGAGCTCGAAGCGTTGTTCAGCGGTGCCGGCTGGAACGTGATCAAGGTGCTGTGGGGTTCGGAGTGGGACGCCCTGTTCGCCCGTGATCACGAACACGCGCTGCTGCGCCAGTTGGCGGCGACGCCCGACGGTCAGTTCCAGACCCTCGGCGCCAAGGACGGCAGCTACAACCTCGAACACTTCTTCAAGCAGAACCCGGCCTTGCAGCGCCTGGTGGCGCACATGAGCACCGAAGAGATCAACGCCCTCAAGCGCGGTGGTCATGATTTTCGCAAGCTGCATGCCGCCTATGCCGCCGCCAGGGCCTGCAAGGGCCGGCCGACGGTGATCCTGGCCAAGACCAAGAAAGGCTATGGCATGAGCAGTGCCGGCGAGTCGCGGATGACCGCGCACCAGGCCAAGAAACTCGACGTGCAGGCACTGCTGGCCTTCCGCGACCGTTTCCATTTGCCGTTGTCGGATGAGGCGGTGGAGCAACTGCGTTTCTATCGCCCGGCCGAAGACAGCCCGGAGATGGTCTATCTGCGCCAGCGCCGCCAGGCACTGGGTGGGCCGCTGCCGCTTCGGCGCAACGACTGTGCCACCTTGCCTGTGCCCGAGCTGGAGGCATTCGGCGGTTTCGCTCTGCACGCCGAGGGCAAGGAGATGTCCACCACCATGGCCGCGGTGCGCTTGCTGGGCAACTGGCTCAAGGCGCCGGGGTTGGGGCCACGAGTGGTGCCGATCGTCGCCGACGAGGCGCGCACCTTCGGCATGGCCAGCCTGTTCCGCCAGATCGGTATCTATTCGCCCCACGGGCAACGCTACGAGCCGGAGGACGCAGGCTCGCTGCTGGTCTACAAGGAGGCGCGGGACGGCCAGCTGCTGGAGGAGGGCATCACCGAGGCCGGGGCGATCTCTTCATGGGTCGCGGCAGCGACCGCCTACGCGGTGCATGGCGAGCCGATGCTGCCGGTGTACATCTACTATTCAATGTTCGGCTTTCAGCGGGTCGGCGACCTGATCTGGGCCGCCGCCGACCAGCGTGCCCGGGGCCTGTTGCTGGGCGCCACGGCGGGGCGCACCACGTTGGGCGGCGAGGGCTTGCAGCACCAGGACGGATCGAGCCTGGTAATGGCATCGATGGTGCCCAACTGCCGGGCCTGGGATCCGTGCTTTGCCGGCGAGCTGGCGGTGATCCTCGACCATGCCGCGCGGCGCATGCTGGTGGAGCAGCAGGATGAGTTCCACTATGTGGCGGTGATGAATGAAAACTACCCGCAGCCGTCGTTGCCCGAAGACATGCACGACGATGTACTGCGAGGCATGTATCGCTTTGCCCGGCATTCCTCGGCCGCACCCCGTGGCCAGGTGCGCTTGTTGGGTTCGGGCACCATCCTGCGCGAGGTGATTGCCGCCGGCGAGTTGCTGGCCAGTGACTGGCAGGTCGACAGCGAGGTGTTCAGCGTCACCAGCTTCAGCGAACTGGCGCGTGGGGCCAGGGATGCGCAACGCTTGGCGATAGCCGGGGAGCAGGCGGATTGCCATGTGCGTCGTTGCCTGCCCGGCGCCGCCCCGGTGATCGCGGCCAGCGACTATGTGCGCGCCTGGCCGCAATTGATCGCCGAGTATGTGCAGGCGCCCTATGCCACCCTGGGCACCGATGGTTTCGGGCGCAGCGATACGCGCCAGCAGTTGCGACGGTTTTTCGAGGTGGACCGGTATGCCGTGGTGCTGGCGGCCTTGCATGGGCTGGTATGCCAGGGCGTATTGCCGAGGGATGTACTGGGGCAGGCGCGGGCGCTTTATGACATCGGCGAGGAGGGCGCGGCCTGGTATCGCTGAGGTGATCCGGGCCGGCTCTATCGCGGCCCAAGCCCGCTCCCACGGAGTGTTAGGGCGAGTAGACAGCGCCCACAAAAAAGGCCTCTTGCGAGGCCTTCTTCATGTCATCGATTCAGCGCTTGAGCCCGTAGCTCTCATCGAGCATGCCCGGCGAGTTCGGCGACTTCGGTGCGTAGTCGCGTGGCACTTCGGCGGTATCCTTCGGCGGCGTCAGGCGATCACGCGGGCCTTGCGCGGCTTCGGAGTGCAGCGCGGCCAGCAGGCGTTGGCGGGTCAGCTCGTCCAGGGCCAGGCGGTTGGCGCCGTCGGCCAGGTGATCCTGCACGTCCTGGTAGCTCTGGGTCAGTTTCTTGACCAGCGATGCAGTGCTGTTGAAGTGGGTTACCACTTCGTTCTGGTAATTGTCGAAGCGCTGCTGGATGTCATCCAGCTGGCGTTGGGTGTTGCTTGGTGCCGCGTTGGGCAGCAGGCGGGCCAGCGCGAAACCGACGACGACACCGACAACCAGGGCCAGGGTCGGCAGCAACCAAACAAGGAGCGAG
Source organism: Pseudomonas soli (assembly GCF_900110655.1). Lineage (GTDB taxonomy): Bacteria > Pseudomonadota > Gammaproteobacteria > Pseudomonadales > Pseudomonadaceae > Aquipseudomonas > Aquipseudomonas soli. The sequence goes on along the minus strand of NZ_FOEQ01000001.1, from coordinate 709,009 downwards.
TGTTCCACGAGTCCTTCCTCTATAAACGGCTTTGCTTTACGTTAACGGCTCAGACCTGCGCTGTATACCGCGAGCGATCGCAAATCAGAACAGAATTCCTTTGCTAGACGAGTCGACCCTTCACGAGGTCACGGAGTAGTACCTTGCTTATCCGCGAAACCCCCTTGTTCATTGATGGCCCGACCGGCCAGCTCGAGGCTTTGTACCTGGACGTGGCCGATGCCCGCGGCGCGGTGCTGATCTGCCACCCCAACCCGGTCCAGGGCGGCACCATGCTCAACAAGGTGGTCTCGACCCTGCAGCGTACCGCCCGTGATGCAGGTTACGTCACCCTGCGCTTCAACTACCGCGGCGTTGGCCAGAGCGCCGGCAGCCATGACATGGGCGCTGGCGAGGTAGCGGATGCCGAGGCTGCCGCAGCCTGGTTGCGCCAGCAGCATCCCGAGCTGCCGTTGGTGCTGATGGGCTTCTCCTTCGGCGGCTTCGTTGCCGCCAGCCTGGCCGGTCGCCTGGAGGCGGCGGATGTCGAGCTGCAACAGCTGTTCATGATCGCCCCGGCGGTGATGCGCCTGAACGCGCAGTTCCCGCTGCCCGAGCGCGTCGCGCTGATCGTCGTGCAGCCGGACACCGACGAAGTGGTCGATCCGCAACTGGTCTACGATTGGTCCGCCGCCCTGTCGCGCCCCCACGAGCTGCTGAAAGTGGCAGAATGCGGACACTTTTTCCATGGCAAGCTGACCGATCTGAAGGATCTGCTGCTGCCGCGCCTTTCGAACTGAGCCAAGCCTGAATAAGCGAACCCCCATGACCACGCGCATCCTCACCGGTATCACCACCACCGGCACCCCGCACCTGGGCAACTACGCCGGCGCCATCCGTCCGGCCATCCTCGCCAGCCAGCAGCCCGGCGTCGACTCGTTCTACTTCCTGGCCGACTACCACGCCCTGATCAAGTGCGACGACCCGCAGCGCATCCAGCGTTCGCGCCTGGAGATCGCCGCCACCTGGCTCGCCGGTGGCCTGGACCCGGCCAAGGTGACCTTCTATCGCCAGTCGGACATCCCCGAGATCCCGGAGCTTACCTGGCTGCTGACCTGCGTCGCCGCCAAGGGCCTGCTCAACCGCGCTCACGCCTACAAGGCGTCGGTGGACAAGAATGTCGAGGCCGGCGAAGACCCGGACGCCGGCGTGACCATGGGCCTGTTCAGCTACCCGGTGCTGATGGCTGCTGACATCCTGATGTTCAATGCCAACAAGGTGCCGGTTGGCCGCGACCAGATCCAGCACGTGGAGATGGCGCGTGACATCGGCCAGCGTTTCAACCACCTGTTCGGCCAGGGCAAGGACTTCTTCGCACTGCCCGAGGCGGTGATCGAGGAGAGCGTGGCCACGCTCCCGGGCCTGGACGGTCGCAAGATGTCCAAGAGCTACGACAACACCATCCCGCTGTTCACCAGCGCCAAGGACATGAAGGATGCGATCTCGCGCATCGTCACCGACTCCAAGGCCCCCGGCGAGGCCAAGGATCCGGACAATTCGCACCTGTTCACCCTGTTCCAGGCCTTCTCCTCGCCGGCGCAATGCGCCGAGTTCCGCGAAGAGCTGCTGCAGGGCCTGGGCTGGGGTGATGCCAAGCAGCGCCTGTTCCAGCTGCTCGACGGCCAGTTGGCCGAAAAGCGCGAGCACTATCACCAGCTGATCGCGCGCCCGTCTGAGCTCGAGGACATCCTTCTGGCCGGCGCCGCCAAGGCCCGCAAGATCGCCACGCCGTTCCTCGAGCAACTGCGCGAGGCAGTTGGCCTGCGTTCGTTCCGCACCACCGTGCAGGCCAGCACCGAGGTGAAGAAGAAGGCCGCCAAGAGCGCCCGCTTCGTCAGCTTCCGTGACGAGGATGGCAGCTTCCGCTTCCGCCTGCTGGCCGCTGATGGCGAGCAATTGCTGCTGTCGCGCAGCTTCGCCGATGGCAAGAGCGCTGGGGCGGTGAGCAAGCAGCTGCAACAGGGCGGCGAGGCCGATGTGCGAGTCGAGGGCCTGGGCTTCTCGCTGTGGCTGAACGGTGAGCAAGTTGCCGACGGGCCGCAGTTCGAGGCCGCCGAGGCCCGTGACGCGGCCATCACCAGCCTGCGCGAGGCCCTGGCGCCACAGGCGGACTGAGTCACTTTGACGCAAGTCTGATTGCCATTAAGCGGGCCGGTCGCTACAGTGACGGCCCGTTTTTTGTTGCCTCGCTAACGAAATCATGACGCCCCTAGAACGATACCAAGCCGATCTGAAACGCCCCGACTTCTTCCATGACGCGGCGCAGGAAACTGCGGTGCGTCACCTGCAGCGCCTGTACGACGACCTGGTACACGCGCAGAACAACAAGCCGGGCGTGTTCGGCAAGCTGTTCGGCAAGAAGGAGCAGACGCCGGTCAAGGGCCTGTACTTCTGGGGCGGCGTGGGCCGGGGCAAGACCTACCTGGTCGACACCTTCTATGAAGCGCTGCCGTTCAAGCAGAAGATGCGCACGCACTTCCACCGCTTCATGAAGCGCGTCCACGAGGAGATGAAGACCCTCAAGGGCGAGAAGAACCCGCTGACCATCATCGCCAAGCGCTTCAGCGACGAAGCCAAGGTGATCTGCTTCGACGAGTTCTTCGTCTCCGATATCACCGATGCCATGATCCTCGGCACCCTGATGGAAGAGCTGTTCAAGAACGGCGTGTCGCTGGTGGCCACTTCCAACATCGTCCCGGACGGCCTGTACAAGGACGGCCTGCAGCGCGCGCGCTTCCTGCCGGCCATCGCCATGATCAAGCAGTACACCGATGTGGTGAACGTCGACAGCGGCGTGGACTACCGTCTGCGCCACCTGGAGCAGGCAGAGCTGTTCCACTTCCCGCTCGACGACGCGGCGCATGAAAGCCTGCGCGCCAGCTTCAAGGCGTTGACCCCAGAGTGCACCCAGGCAGTCGAGAACGACGTGCTGATGATCGAGAACCGCGAGATCCATGCCCTGCGCACCTGCGATGACGTTGCCTGGTTCGACTTCCGCGCCCTGTGCGACGGGCCGCGCAGCCAGAACGACTACATCGAGCTGGGCAAGATCTTCCATGCCGTGCTGCTGAGCAACGTCGAGCAGATGGGCGTGACCACCGACGACATCGCCCGGCGCTTCATCAACATGGTCGACGAGTTCTACGACCGCAACGTGAAGCTGATCATCTCGGCCGAGGTGGAGCTCAAGGACCTGTACACCGGCGGGCGCCTGAGCTTCGAGTTCCAGCGCACGCTCAGCCGCCTGCTGGAGATGCAGTCCCACGAGTTCCTGTCGCGGGCGCACAAGCCGTAAGCCATTCCTTTCGTGGGAGCGGGGCAAGCCCGCTCCCACGATAGAAGATTCATGCCTCTTGCATGAACTGCTGCCGATACTGGTTCGGCGACAACTCCGTGTGCTGGCGGAACAGCCGGGCGAAGAAGCTCGCGTCGTCGTAGCCCACCTCGTAGCTGATGGTCTTGATGCTCTTGCGCGTGCTCGACAGCAGGCCCTTGGCGGTCTCGATGCGCAGGCGCTGCAGGTAGTGTAGGGGCTTGTCGCCGGTGGCGCTCTGGAAGCGGCGCATGAAGTTGCGGATGCTCATGCCGTGGTTTCGCGCCACATCCTCGAAGCGGAACTTGTCGGCGAAGTGCTCTTCTAGCCAGTGCTGGATCTGCAGGATGATCAGGTCCTGGTGCAGCTTCTGGCCGCCGAAGCCCATGCGCCCCGGGGTATAGTTGCGCTGCACCTCGTAGAGGATGTCGCGGGCCACCGCGCGGGCCACGTTGGCGCCACAGAAGCGTTCGATCAGGTAGATGTACAGGTCGCAGGCCGAGGTGGTGCCGCCGGCGCAGTAGAGATTGTCGGCGTCGGTCAGGTGCTTGTCCTGGTTCAGGCGGATCTTCGGGAAGCGCTCGGCGAAGCTGCTGAAGAAGCGCCAGTAGGTGGTTGCCTCCTTGCCGTCGAGCAGCCCCGACTCGGCCAGCCAGAACACGCCGCTGGCCTCGGCGCACAGCACCGCGCCACGGGCATGCTGCGCGCGCAGCCAGGGCAGCACCTGCGGATAGCGTTGCAGCAGGTTGTCGAAGTCATCCCAGAAGGCCGGCAGGATGATCACGTCGGCATCATTGAGGCCGCTGTCGACCGGCAACTGCACGTTGCTGAAGCTGTCCACGGGCAAACCGTCCGGGCTCACCAGGCCGATCTCGAACATCGGTTGCAGGCCCAGGCCCAGCTGCTTGCTGTAGCGCAGGCTGGCCAGGTGGAAGAAGTCCTTGGCCTGCATCAGTGTCGAAGCGAACACTTTATCAACGGCCAGGATGCTGACGCGCCGCAGCGACGCCGGGGGTTGGGTAAACATCATTGTCATTGTTCTTATAGGGTAGAGTGGTCAATCACCGGCTGGATCGTCTTATTTTTTGGCGATTGTGTCTACCCCACGAAAGAGCAGTGCAGCGTCTGTGTTGCATCAAGGCGCGGGGTTCGGCTGCTCCTGATGGACCGCCTCGATCGCCGCCAGCAGTTCATCGCCCAGGTTCAACGCCTGGCTGTCGATGTTGCTGCGCAGTTGCTCGAGGTTCGTCGCGCCGATGATGTTGCTGGTCACGAACGGCTGCCGGGTCACGAACGCCAGCGCCATCTGCGCCGGGTCCAGCCCGTGTTCGCGGGCCAGCTGCACATAGCGGCCGCAGGCGGCCACGGTCTGCGGATTGGAGTAGCGGGCAAAGCGGCTGAACAGGGTCAGGCGAGCGTGTTCGGGGCGGGCGCCGTTTTCGTACTTGCCTGACAGCATGCCGAAGGCCAGCGGCGAATAGGCCAGCAAACCACACTGCTCGCGGATTGCCACCTCCGCCAGGCCCACCTCGAAGCTGCGATTGAGCAGGTTGTAGGGGTTCTGGATCGACACCGCGCGGGGCCAGCCGCGGGTTTCGGCCAGGTGCAGGAATTTCAGGGTGCCCCACGGGGTTTCGTTGGACAGGCCGATGTGGCGGATCTTGCCGGCGCGCACCTGTTCATCGAGCACCTCCAGGGTTTCCTCCAGCGGGGTGAAAATGTCCTGGGGCAGGTGCTGGTAGCCGAGCTTGCCGAAGAAGTTGGTGCTGCGCTCGGGCCAGTGCAACTGGTAGAGGTCGATGCGGTCGGTCTGCAGGCGTTTGAGGCTCTCGTCCAGCGCGGCGACGATGTGCTGGCGGTTGTGCTTGAGCTGGCCGTCGCGGATGTGGCTGATGCCGTTGCCGGGGCCGGCGACCTTGCTGGCAAGGATCCAGTCGTCACGGTCGCCGTTGGCGGCGAACCAGTTGCCGATGATGCGTTCGGTGGCGGCGTAGGTCTCCGGGCGCGGTGGCACTGGGTACATCTCGGCGGTGTCGATGAAGTTGATGCCGCTGGCCTTGGCCAGGGCGATCTGGGCGAAGGCCTGGTCCTGGGTGTTCTGTTCGCCCCAGGTCATGGTGCCCAGGCACAGGGCGCTGACGTCGAGGTCGGTACGGCCGAGCTTACGGTATTCCATCGGGTATACGCTCCATGGCAAAGATGAGCATAAAAGCAGGTTGAAATTTTTCCTGCAATCTGGATAATTCTGCCCCTCTCCGTGTGGCGGAAGTGATGCACCACCATGCAGGGAACCCTTGTCGAACATTGGCGTGCCCGACCCGAGCCCCCAAAAGCGTCAGCGTTCGGCTGCGCGCTTGCCCTTGGCAAGCTGTGCACTATCCAGTAAGATTCGCCGTCTATTTTTCGCTGGGCGGCCTCTGAGGCTTTAGAGAATGAAAACTTTTACTGCTAAACCGGAAACAGTAAAGCGCGAGTGGTTCGTAGTCGACGCCGCTGGTCAGACCCTGGGTCGTCTGGCTACCGAAATCGCTAGCCGCCTGCGTGGCAAGCACAAGCCAGAATACACCCCTCACGTTGACACCGGCGACTACATCGTCGTCATCAACGCCGAGCAAATCCGTGTGACTGGTGCCAAGTCTTCCGACAAGATGTACTACTCCCACTCCGGCTTCCCGGGCGGTATCAAGGAAATCAACTTCGAGAAGTTGATCGCCAAGGCCCCTGAGCGTGTTATCGAAACCGCGGTCAAAGGCATGCTGCCGAAGAACCCGCTGGGTCGCGACATGTACCGCAAGCTGAAAGTGTACGCGGGTGCTGCTCACCCACACACTGCTCAGCAGCCTCAAGAACTGAAGATCTAACGGGATAGTTCATTATGTCGGCGACTCAAAACTACGGCACTGGCCGTCGCAAGACCGCAACCGCTCGCGTTTTCCTGCGTCCAGGTACCGGTAACATCTCCATCAACAACCGTTCTCTGGACGTGTTCTTCGGCCGCGAAACCGCTCGCATGGTTGTTCGCCAGCCGCTGGAACTGACCGAAACCGTTGAGAAGTTCGACATCTACGTCACCGTTTCCGGTGGTGGTGTCAGCGGTCAGGCCGGTGCAATCCGCCACGGCATCACCCGCGCCCTGATGGAATACGACGAAACCCTGCGTGGCGCTCTGCGTCGTGCTGGCTACGTCACCCGCGACGCTCGTGAAGTTGAGCGTAAGAAAGTGGGTCTGCGTAAAGCGCGTAAGCGTCCTCAGTACTCCAAGCGTTAATACCGCTTCGGCAGTCGAAAAAAGCCCGGTTCCTTTTTGGAACCGGGCTTTTTTTATGTCTTCAACTAACCTGTCTGCTAGTCCGTGGCCGTTTGTCGCATAGACGCAGATCAAGCAAAGCGAGGGTAGTGGCCCGACGAGCGGGTAATCACCTTGTCAGCGTGTGGATTTGTTCCTTACCATTGCGGCCAATTTTTAGTGCCACAGACGTACCTAAGTAGATGCCTGTTCAAACAGGCCAAGCAAGCTGATGGGAGAGGACTGAATGAGCAATGACGGCGTCAACGCAGGCCGGCGCCGCTTCCTCGTAGCCGCGACATCCGTGGTCGGGGCAGCGGGGGCAGTGGGGGCAGCGGTACCGTTCGTGGGGTCATGGTTTCCCAGTGCCAAGGCGAAAGCCGCAGGGGCACCGGTGAAGGTCAATATCGCCAAGGTCGAGCCCGGTCAGCAGATGGTAGCTGAATGGCGTGGGCAACCTGTATTCATCGTGCGGCGAACGGAGGAGATCCTCGGTAATCTGAAAAAGATCACCGGCGAGCTGTCCGACCCTGAATCCAAGGCGTCGGTGCAGCCTACCTACGTCGACCCGCAAGTCCGCTCGATCAAGCCCGAGATTCTCATCCTGGTGGGCCTGTGCACACACCTGGGTTGTTCGCCGACCTTCCGCCCTGAGGTCGCCCCGGCTGACCTCGGGCCGAAGTGGGTCGGTGGCTATTTCTGCCCCTGCCACGGTTCGCACTACGACCTTGCCGGGCGTGTCTACAAATCCCAGCCAGCGCCTCTAAACCTGCCAGTGCCACCGCACTCGTACGAGTCGGACGAAATCATCGTCATCGGCGTCGATCAGGAGAACGCATGATGAGCAAGTTCATGGAGTGGATCGATGCGCGCTTCCCCGCGACGAAGATGTGGGAAGACCATCTAAGCAAGTATTACGCGCCCAAGAACTTCAACTTCCTGTACTTCTTCGGCTCGCTGGCGTTGCTGGTGCTGGTCAACCAGATCGTCACCGGCGTGTGGCTGACCATGAGTTTCACCCCCTCGGCGGAAGAGGCCTTCGCCTCGGTCGAGTACATCATGCGCGACGTCGAGTACGGCTGGATCCTGCGCTACCTGCACTCCACCGGCGCCTCGGCGTTCTTCATCGTGGTCTACCTGCACATGTTCCGCGGGCTGCTCTACGGCTCCTACCAGAAGCCCCGCGAGCTGGTCTGGCTGTTCGGCATGCTGATCTACCTGGCGCTGATGGCCGAGGCGTTCATGGGCTACCTGCTGCCCTGGGGGCAGATGTCGTACTGGGGTGCCCAGGTGATCATCTCGCTGTTCGGCGCGATCCCGGTGATCGGTGATGACCTGACCCAGTGGATTCGTGGTGACTACCTGATCTCCGGCATCACCCTGAACCGCTTCTTCGCCCTGCACGTGGTGGCCTTGCCGATCGTGATCCTGGGCCTGGTGGTGCTGCATATCCTGGCGCTGCACGAAGTGGGTTCGAACAATCCCGATGGCGTGGACATCAAGAAGAAGAAGGACGAGAACGGCATTCCGCTGGATGGCATCCCGTTCCACCCGTACTACACCGTCAAGGATATCGCCGGGGTCGTGGTGTTCCTCTTCGTGTTCTGTGCCGTGGTGTTCTTCTTCCCGGAAATGGGTGGCTACTTCCTGGAAAAACCGAACTTCGAGCAGGCCAACGCTTTCAAGACCCCTGAGCACATCGCGCCTGTCTGGTACTTCACACCGTTCTACGCGATCCTGCGCGCGGTGCCCGACAAACTGTTCGGGGTAATTGCCATGGGCGCGGCAATCGCGGTGCTGTTCGTGTTGCCCTGGCTTGACCGCAGTCCGGTGCGCTCGATGCGCTACAAGGGCTGGCTGAGCAAGATCTGGTTGCTGGTGTTCTGCGTGGCCTTCGTCATCCTTGGCGTGCTGGGCGTGCTGGCGCCGACCCCGGGGCGTACCTTGCTGTCGCAGGTGTGCACCGTGTTGTACTTCGCCTACTTCCTGCTGATGCCGTTCTACACAAGGCTCGAGAAGACCAAACCGGTTCCGGAAAGGGTGACTGGCTGATGAAAAAGTTTATTGCAGTATGCTTGCTGGCATTGATGCCTGGCCTTTCGTTCGCCGCCGAGCACGGCCTGGAGCTGGACAAGGTCGATATCGACCTGACCGACAAGGCCGCGATGCAGGATGGGGCGCGTACCTTCGCCAACTATTGCATGGGGTGCCATAGCGCCAAGTTCCAGCGTTACGAGCGTGTCGCCGATGACCTGGGGATTCCCCACGAGCTTATGCTCGAAAACCTGGTGTTCACCGGCGCCAAGATCGGCGATCACATGAAAATCGGCATGCAGCCGAACGATGCCAAGACCTGGTTCGGCGCCGCGCCGCCCGACCTCACCCTGGTTGCCCGGGTGCGTGGCAACGACTGGTTGTACACCTACCTGCGCAGTTTCTATGAGGACAAGGCGCGGCCATATGGGGTGAACAACAAGGTCTTCCCCAACGTCGGCATGCCTAACGTACTGGTTGGTCTGCAGGGCAACCAAGTGATTGGTTGCAAGCAGGTGCAAAGCGTGGTCGATGGCAAGAAGCAATACGACCCGCTGACCGGCAGCCCATTGACCCATGAAGCGTGTGACCAGCTGACCGTCGAAGAGAAATCCGGTACCCTGACGACCGAGCAGTTCGACGAGAAGGTCAAGAACCTGGTGACCTTCCTGGCCTATTCGGCCAACCCGGTCAAACTGGAAAGCCAGCGCATCGGTACCTACGTGTTGCTGTACCTGGCTTTCTTCTTCGTGTTCGCCTACTTGCTCAAGCGCGAATACTGGAAGGACGTGCACTGATCACGCAGTAGTTTCTGGTAGTTGAACGCGCCCGGGGTGCCCCAGCGATGTCGCTGGGGCACCCCGGGCGCGTTTTCATTTGCAGTATTACAAGCATCCCGTACGAGGAGGCGCTACATGGGCGCAACCAACAGGTTAGCCTGCTATTCCGACCCCGCTGACCATTACTCCCACCGGGTACGCCTGGTGCTCGCGGAGAAAGGCGTTACGGTGCAGATTATCGATGTCGACCGCAATCGCCTGCCACCCAAGCTGGTCGAAGTGAACCCTTACGGCAGTCTGCCGACCCTGGTCGATCGCGATCTGGCGCTGTACGAGTCGAGCGTGGTGATGGAGTACCTCGAGGAGCGTTACCCGCACCCGCCGCTGATGCCGGTCTATCCGGTGGCTCGCGGCAACAGCCGCCTGCTGATGCACCGCATCCAGCGCGACTGGTGCAGCCTGGCCGACACCGTGCTGGACCCGCGCAGCAGCGAGCCGGCACGTACCCAGGCGCGCAAGGAGTTGCGCGAGAGCCTGACGGGCGTGGCTCCGCTATTCGCTGAAATGGCCTGCTTCATGAGCGAGGAGCAGAGTCTGGTCGATTGCTGTCTACTGCCCATACTCTGGCGCTTGCCGGTGATGGGTATCGAGTTGCCGCGGCAGGCCAAGCCGCTGCTGGATTACATGGAGCGACAGTTCGCCCGCGAGCCTTTCCAGGCGAGCCTGTCTGCTACTGAACGTGAAATGCGCAAGGTTTAAAGAGGAGCCGTTGATGAACTCCAGTCGCCCCTATCTGGTTCGTGCGCTGTACGAGTGGATCGTCGACAACGATTGCACGCCCCATATGCTGGTCAACGCCGAGTACCCGGCGGTCCAGGTGCCACAAGGTTTCGCCAGCGATGGCCAGATCGTCCTGAACATCTCCCCCAGTGCCGTGCGTAGCCTGCATATGGACAACGAGGCGGTGAGCTTCGAAGGGCGCTTCGGTGGCGTGGCGCATACGCTGTATGTGCCGATTGGTGCCATCCTGGGGATCTACGCCCGGGAGAATGGCCAGGGCATGGTCTTCGAGCTGGAGCCGCCGCTCGCGGACGAGGATGACCTTGAGGACGGCGGTGTCGAACCGGATGATGATGGTCCGCCCGAGCCGCCGCGTCCGAGTGGTCGTCCGAGCCTGAAAGTCGTGAAGTAACAGGCAGAAACGAAAAAGGCGATCCGCAGGGATCGCCTTTTTCATTACTGCCGCAATTACAGGTCCTTGATGCTCTGCACCTGGTCCTTGTTGATGCGGGTCGGCTTGCCATCCAGTTGCTTGAACTCGTAGAAGCCGGAGTTGCGGTCGAAGTGCGGCGTGTCGGTGGTCTGCAGTTCGCGGCCATCGTTGAGGGTGATCACGCTCGGAGTGGAGCAGCCGGCCAGGGTGGCGAAGGTGCCGATCAGCAGAGCGGGCAGCAGCAGCTTTTTCATGGGGTACTTCCTGGATCAGAGTGAAAAAGGCGAGCGTCCCGACGCTCGCCAAGGGGTTGTCAGTCGATGTACTCGAACAGCTTGACGATCTTCTGTACGCCCGACACACCTTGCACCACATTGGTGGCAGCGTTGGCCTCTTGCTGTCTTACCAGGCCGAGCAGGTAGACGATGCCGTTTTCGGTGATCACCTTGATGCGCGAGCTGGGCACGCTCTCGTCGGTCAGCATCTGGGTCTTGATCTTGGTGGTCAGCCAGGCGTCGTTGTTGCGCGCCAGGATCGACGACGGCTGAATGACTTGCAGCTCGTTGTGTACCTTCTTGACTCGCTGCACCTGGCCGGCGGTCTGCTCGGCGAGGGACTTGAGATCGGCGCGTGGGGTCTGGCCGGCAAGCAGCACGACACCGTTGTAGCTGCTGACGACGATGTGCGAGCCTTTGTCCAGCTCCGGGTTGGCCTTGGCGATGTTGACCGAGACCTTGGTCTCGATCAGCGAGTCATCGATCTTGCTGCCGATGGTGCGGGTGCCGCGGTCATCCTCGATAGGCGAGTTGCGCGCCGAGGTGAGTACGGAACTGCAGCCCGATACGCCGAGGCACAGGGTCAGGGCCATCAGGCCGATACGCTTGGAGATCATTCTTCACTCCCGAACAGTTGGCTGTCGATCAGGTCGCACAGACAGTGGATCGTCAGCAGGTGGACTTCCTGGATGCGCGCGGTGACCGTGGCGGGGACGCGGATTTCGACGTCCTCGGGCAGCAGCAGCGAGGCCATGCCGCCGCCATCGCGCCCGGTCAGGGCGACGACAATCATTTCGCGGTCATGGGCGGCCTGGATCGCCTGGATCACGTTGGCCGAATTACCGCTGGTGGAGATCGCCAGCAGCACATCGCCGGGCTGGCCCAGGGCGCGGATCTGCTTGGAGAAGACTTCGTTGTAGCTGTAGTCGTTGGCGATCGAGGTCAGTGTGGAGCTGTCGGTGGTCAGGGCGATGGCCGGCAGGCTCGGACGCTCGCGCTCGAAGCGGTTGAGCAACTCCGAGGAGAAGTGCTGGGCATCGCCGGCCGAGCCGCCGTTGCCGCACGCGAGCATCTTGCCGTCGTTGAGCAGGGCGTTGACCATGACCAGGCTGGCCTGCTCGATGTGGGGTGCCAGGATGTCCATTGCCTGTTGCTTGGTGTCGATGCTGGCCTGAAACAGCCGGCGAATTCGGGATTGCATGTCCATCTGGGTGACCTTAAGAGGGGCGGTGGCCTTTGCTACGCGCAACAGTGACCAGCCCGCGAAACATAGAGCTAGAAAATCGAATTGGGTTCAGCACTCGAAGGCATTTTTCAGCCATTGAAGCGGTTGCCCCGCATGCCCCCGGCCCTGCAGGGCGATAACGTCGAAGCGGCAGGGGCGGGTGGCCCAGCGGGGTTCGTGCTGCAGGAAGAGGTTGGCGGCAAGCGCCAGTCGTTGCTGCTTGCGCCCATCGATACTGGCGAGCGCTCCGCCGAACTCCGCATGCAACCGGTAGCGGACTTCGACGAATACTACTGTATCGGCATCGAGCATGACCAGATCGAGCTCGCCCCCCTTGCATCGCCAGTTGCGCTCCAGTAGCCGCAGACCTTGCCCTTGAAGGTATTCAAGGGCGTGATCTTCGGCTGTCTGGCCGGCAAGGCTGGGCGATGCGCCGGGCATCAGCGAGGGGTGTCCGGCAGGCGCTTGACCTGGCCGCCGGCGAATTCGGCCCATGGCAGCTGGCGTTCGATGCGCTGGCTGGGGTTCATGCTCAGGCTACCGGACAGGCCTTCGACGCGGTTGTCCGGCAGCGCTTTGAGCTGGCCCAGGCGCGGAGCCAGGCTGTAGGCGTCGACGCCCATGGCGTACAGGCGGCCGAGGCTACCGGCGGCCTGGGGCCACTGCTGCACGACTTGCTGGCGCAGGCTGTTGGTGGTGTCCAGCAGCCAAGGCGTTTCGCAGAAGCGGATGCCGTTCATGTCGTTGTACTGGTTCACGTCACCGCTGGCGCTGTACAGGTTGGAGGTGGCGTAGACCGGCACGTCGCCGGCGTACTGGAAGTTCAGTGTCGGCTTGATCTGCTGGGCCTGCTGCGGCGTCGAGGCGAGGAAGATGAAGTCGATGTCCTGGCGGCGCGAAGGCTGCGCGGCGATGGTGCCGCCGACGGTGCTCTGCAGGCTCTTGGCGCGGCCTTCGCTCTGGCGCAACTGGAACAGATCGGCGATCTGCTGGGCAAGGGCGACGGGCTGGGCGATGCGCTGCGCGGTGATCAGGGTGCCGCCATTGCCTTCCCAGTCCTGGCGGAAGGCGGCGAGCACGCGGTCGCCCCATTCACCGCTCGGTACCAGGGCCACGGCGCGAACCATGCCGTCGGCGCGGGCACGGCGTGCCACTTCGCGGGCTTCGTCCTCGGCGGCCAGGCCGAACTGGAACAGCTGTGGCGGCGCTTTTTGGCCGGCGTCGGCGTAGTTCAGGGCCAGGGTGGTGATAGGCAGTTGCGGGTAGGCGGCGAGCTTCTTGACCAGCGGCTTTTCCAGCGGGCCGACCACCAGTTGCACGCCGGCAGCCTGGGCCTGACGGTAGAAGTCGTCGAGCGAGGTGATGCGCGAGCTGTCGAACACTTGTACCGCAGGGGCGGGCTGGCCACCTTGCTGGGCCTGGAAGTGAGCGGCCATGAAGCCGTCACGCAGCGCACGGGCGACACCGGCCAGTGGGCCCTCCTGGGGCAGCAGCAGGGCGATCTTGGTCAGTGGCTGGCTGGCCAGCTCCTTGAGCTTGACCAGGGCTGTCGGCAATTGCTTGGCTGCCGGGTGTTCGGGGTGCTGCTGGCGCCAGGTGTCAATGGCGGCCTGTTGCTGTTCCAGGGTGCCGGCGCGCTTCACGGCCAGGGCCAGGCTGGTCCAGCCGGCCAGGGTCTCGTCGGCGGCCGGCTGCTGCAGTTGTTCGGCGGGCAGCGAGGCGACCAGGGCCCAGATCGCGTCATTGTTGGCGCTGGCGGCCTGGCCGCTGAGCAGGGGGGCCAGCAGCGCGCGCTGCTGGGCGGCGGCCAGGGCCTGGCCGTCGGCTTCGAGGGCTGCGGCATGAACGCTGTAGGTGCGGGCCTGCTGCTCGGTCGGCAGTTCGCCGACGCGCTGCAGGCTCGGGTGGGCGAGGGCGGTCAGGGCGGCCTTGGGCTGGTTGCGGCTCATGGCGAGCTCGGCGGCCAGGGTGGAGGCGAACACCTGCTGGGCGGGCTTGAGCGGCTCCAGCGGGACCTGCTCGAGAATCCGCGCGGCGCGCGGGAAATCCTTTTGCTTGTATGCCAGGTCCGCGGCGCTCAAGCGCAGCAGGGCCGCATCCTCGGCGGACTTGCTGGAGGCCGCCTTCTCGAGCAGTTGCTCGATGCTGGCGTCCGGGGTGCGTGGCAGTTCGCCCAGGCTGGATGAGGGCGAGCTGGCGCAGGCTGCCAGCAGGGCAGCAAGGCAGAGGGCTGTGAGCAGCCGCAGACAAGCGATCATGTAAAGGTCCTGTTACTCGATCAAGTTGGCCGGCAATTGTACCCAAGCGGGGGGCACGGCGCGATCTCGCCGACACTGAACCTTCACTATAGGTGGCCCGTGGTGTGCCCGGGGCGAAGTTCTTTGCGCCCTGTTACCGGTGCTCGGGCTACAATGGCGACCTTTGATCCGGAAAGCAGGTGTGCGCAGTGACTGATGTTGCAGGGGTTTCGAAATCCACGTTGGGCAAGCTTTACGTCGTTGCCACGCCCATCGGCAACCTCGACGACATGAGCGCCCGGGCGCTGAAGGTGCTGGCGGATGTCAGCCTGATCGCCGCCGAGGACACCCGCCACTCGGTGCGTCTGCTGCAGCATTTCGGCATCGACACGCCGCTGGCCGCTTGCCATGAGCACAACGAGCGTGACGAGGGCGGGCGCTTCATCACTCGCCTGCTGGCCGGCGACGATGTGGCGCTGGTGTCCGATGCCGGCACGCCGCTGATTTCCGATCCGGGCTATCACCTGGTACGCCAGGCGCGTGCTGCGGGCGTGCAGGTGGTGCCGGTGCCGGGTGCCTGTGCGTTGATCGCCGCGCTGTCGGCGGCGGGGTTGCCGTCGGACCGCTTCATCTTCGAAGGCTTCCTGCCGGCCAAGGCCGCCGGGCGCCGTGCGCGTCTGGAGCAGGTCAAGGAAGAGCCGCGCACCCTGATCTTCTACGAGGCGCCACACCGGATCCTCGAGTGTCTGGAGGACATGGAGGCGGTGTTCGGTGGCGATCGACCGGCGCTGCTGGCGCGTGAGATCACCAAGACTTTCGAGACCCTCAAAGGCTTGCCGTTGGCCGAGTTGCGCGCATTCGTCCAGGGTGACAGCAATCAGCAGCGTGGCGAGTGTGTGGTGCTGGTGGCCGGTTGGAGCGCGCCGGAGGGCGAGCAGGCGATCAGCGCCGAGGCGCAGCGGGTGCTGGATCTGCTGCTGGCCGAACTGCCGCTGAAGAAAGCAGCGGCGCTGGCGGCCGAGATCACCGGGGTGCGCAAGAACCTGCTCTATCAGTTGGCCCTGGAAAAGCAGAAAGCCCATTAGTGGCATAATGGTATTAATGGTCGCGCCGCTTGTTCTTGAGCGCTGCTACCGGTAACCTTGGCGGCGGAGAGTCGATCGGACAGTCGCTGCCGTCTTTTGTTCCGCAAAAGGCGGGGGAGGAAAGTCCGGGCTCCATAGGGCAGAGTGCCAGGTAACGCCTGGGAGGCGCGAGCCTACGGAAAGTGCCACAGAAAACAACCGCCTAAGCACTTCGGTGCCGGTAAGGGTGAAAAGGTGCGGTAAGAGCGCACCGCACGGCTGGCAACAGTCCGTGGCTAGGTAAACCCCACTCGGAGCAAGACCAAATAGGGTTCCATACGGCGTGGCCCGCGTCGGAACCGGGTAGGTTGCTAGAGGCGTCCAGTGATGGCCGTCGTAGAGGAATGACTGTCCTCGACAAAACCCGGCTTACAGATCGACTCTCCACCTCTTCCTTTCCTGCTTGAATCGATAGCAGATGCGTCCTGGTAATACCGAAAAAATCTTACTCTTAATAAATTACTTTAACTTCTCACTCTATCCGCTTGAGTGTGTTTGATTTTTCCCGTCAGTTTTTCCCGCCTGTAATCCTTCTCCCTTCCTTTGTTGCGCTAAATCGCCGTCCTGTAAGGGATTTCCTTATGAACGTGCCTTGACGGTGTGGCGGGCGGATTCCTATAGTGTGCGCAAGTGGCAGAAAGTGGGATGAAGTGGGTTTTCTGGCACAAAAAAGCTAACATTGTGGGGAATCGCAGCCGTGTTTCGCGGAGCCAACGCCGTCAGCCTCGATGCAAAGGGCCGTCTCGCCATGCCGAGCCGGTACCGTGACGAGCTCGATTCGCGTTGCAATGGTCAATTGATCGTGACCATCGACGCCGTTGACCCCTGCTTGTGTGTTTATCCCCTCGATGAGTGGGAACAGATAGAAGCTAAGTTGCGTGCCTTGCCGTCGTTGCGTGAGGAAAACCGTCGCCTGCAGCGTTTGCTGATTGGCAATGCGGTGGACCTGGAGCTCGATGGCAGTGGGCGTTTCCTGGTGCCGCCCCGTCTGCGTGAGTACGCCAAGCTGGACAAGAAGGCGATGCTGGTGGGGCAGCTGAACAAATTCCAGCTGTGGGATGAGGATGCCTGGAACGCAGTTTCGGCAGCTGACCTTGCAGCTATTCAACAACCGGGCGCCATGCCCGATGATTTGCGTGACCTGATCCTGTGACCATAGATAGCGGCTTCAACCACATCACCGTCCTCCTCGACGAAGCCGTCGAGGCATTGGCCCTGCGCGCCGACGGTTGCTATCTGGACGGCACCTTCGGGCGTGGCGGCCACAGCCGCCTGATCCTCAGCAAGCTCGGGCCGCAAGGGCGGTTGCTGGGCTTCGACAAGGATCCTCAGGCGATTGCCACCGGGCAAGCGCTGGCGGCCGAAGACGGCCGCTTTGTCATTGTGCAGCGCAGCTTTGCCGAACTCGGCGACGAAGTGCGCGCCCGCGGCCTGGACGGCAAGGTCAGCGGCATCCTGCTCGACCTGGGCGTATCCTCGCCGCAACTGGACGACCCCGAGCGCGGCTTCAGCTTCCTCAACGACGGCCCGTTGGACATGCGCATGAACCCGGGCCAGGGCATCAGCGCCGCCGAGTTCGTCGCCACCGCCCCCGTCGAAGAAATTGCCCGGGTGTTCAAGGAGTACGGCGAGGAGCGCTTCGCCGGCCGCATGGCGCGCGCCGTGGTCGAGCGCCGCGAGAAGCAGCCGTTCACCCGTACCGCCGACCTGGCGGAAGTGCTCAAGGTCGCCAACCCGGCCTGGGAAAAGGGCAAGAACCCTGCGACCCGCGCTTTCCAGGGCCTGCGCATCCATGTCAACAACGAGCTTGGCGACCTCGAGACCGGCCTTGAAGCCGCGCTCGACGCCCTTGAGGTGGGTGGCCGCCTGGCAGTGATCAGCTTCCACTCGTTGGAAGACCGTATCGTCAAACTGTTCATGCGCAAGCTGGTCAAGGGCGAGGCAGACAATTTGCCGCGCAACCTGCCGGTCCAGCACAAGGCCTTCGAGCCGAAGATCAAATTGATCGGCAAGGCGCAGTTCGCCTCCGAAACCGAACTCAAGGCCAACCCTCGGTCGCGCAGCGCCGTCATGCGGGTCGCGGAGAAGTTGCGGTGAGCAGGCTGTTTGCCAAGCCGCTGCCAGGCGGAAGCTTCCTGATGCTTCTGCTGTTCGTCGCCGTGCTGATTTCGGCGATCGCCGTTTCCTACAGCGCCCACTGGAACCGTCAGTTGCTCAACACCCTGTACGGTGAACTGAACGAGCGCGACAAGGCCCAGGCCGAGTGGGGCCGGTTGATCCTTGAGCAAAGCACCTGGACTGCCTCCAGCCGTATCGAGAGCCTGGCCTCGGAGCAGCTCAGGATGCGCGTGCCCGCCGCTGACGAAGTGCGAATGGTGGCGCCATGATGAAGCTCGAAGGCGCACTCTACCCCTGGCGCTTCCGGGTGGTGATCGGTTTGCTGGCGCTGATGGTCGGTGCCATTTGCTGGCGCATCATCGACTTGCAGGTCGTCGACCGCGACTTCCTCAAGGGCCAGGGCGATGCTCGCAGCCTGCGCCATATTCCCATCCCCGCGCACCGCGGCCTGATCACCGATCGCAACGGCGAGCCGCTGGCTGTCAGTACGCCCGTCACCACCTTGTGGGCCAACCCCAAGGAAATGCAAGCGGCCAAGGATCGCTGGCCACAGCTGGCCGCCGCGCTCGGGCAAAATCCGCAGCAATTGAGCGAACGTCTCACCCAGCAGGCCAGCAAGGAGTTCATCTACCTGGTCCGCGGCCTGACCCCGGAGCAGGGCCAGCACGTCCTCGACCTGAAGGTTCCGGGCGTCTACGGCCTCGAAGAGTTCCGCCGCTTCTATCCGGCCGGCGACGTCACCGCACACATGGTCGGCTTCACCGACCTGGATGACCATGGTCGTGAAGGCGTCGAACTCGCCTACGACGAATGGCTCGCCGGGGTGCCCGGCAAGCGGCAGGTGATCAAGGACCGGCGTGGCCGGCTGATCAAGGACATCCAGGTAACCAAGAACGCCAAGGCCGGCAAGACCTTGGCGTTGTCGATAGACCTGCGTCTGCAGTACCTGGCCACCCGCGAGCTGCGCAACGCCATTGCCGAACAGGAAGCCAAGGCCGGCAGCCTGGTGATCATGGACGTCAAGACCGGCGAGGTCCTGGCCATGGTCAACCAGCCGACCTACAACCCGAACAACCGCCGCAGCATGTTCCCGGCCGCGATGCGCAACCGGGCGATCATCGATGTGTTCGAGCCTGGCTCGACGGTCAAGCCGATTTCGATGAGCGCCGCCTTGCAGAGTGGCCGCTGGAAGGTCACCGACAAGGTCGAGGTCTATCCGGGCAGCCTGCAAATCGGCCGCTACACCATCAAGGACGTGTCGCGCAGCGAGGGCCCGATTCTCGACCTGACCGGCATCCTGATCAACTCGTCCAACGTCGGCATGAGCAAGATCGCCTTCGATATCGGTGGCGAGGCCATCTACCGGGTCATGTCCCAGGTAGGCCTGGGCCAGTACACCGGCCTCGGCTTCCCCGGCGAGCGTGTCGGCAACCTGCCCAACCACCGCGAGTGGCGCAAGGCCGAGACCGCGACCTTGTCGTATGGCTACGGCGTGTCGGTGACCGCCCTGCAGCTGGTGCATGCCTACGCCGCACTGGCCAACGACGGCAAGATGGTGCCGCTGTCGATCCTCAAGGTCGACAAGGCCCCGGAATCGGTCCAGGCGATCCCCAAGGAAACCGCCGAAACCGTGCAGGGCATGCTGCAGCAGGTAATCGAAGCGCCGCGCGGGGTATTCCGTGCCCAGGTGCCGTTCTACCACGTGGGTGGCAAGTCCGGTACGGCGCGTAAAGCCACCGTCGGTTCCAAGGGCTACACCGAGAACGCCTACCGTTCGCTGTTCGCCGGCTTCGGCCCGATGAGCGACCCGCGCTATGCCATCGTCGTGGTCATCGACGAACCGAGCAAGGGCGGCTACTTCGGCGGCCTGGTCTCGGCACCCGTATTCAGCAAAGTGATGTCGGGCACCCTGCGCCTGATGAATGTACCGCCGGACAACCTGCCGCCCTCGACGCAGCAAGCCAGCGCAGTACCCGCCAAGGGAGGGCGAGGTTGATGACGATGCCATTGAGCAAACTGTTCGCCCATGCCAGCCGCGATCCGTTGATCCGCGAGCTGACCCTGGACAGCCGCCAGGTGCGCCAGGGCGATCTGTTCCTCGCTGTGCCGGGCGCCAAGGTCGACGGCCGTGAGCATATTGCCGACGCGCTGGCCCGTGGCGCCGCCGCGGTCGCCTATGAAGAGCAGGGCACCTGCGTGTTGCCGCTTACCGACGTGCCGCTGATCCCGGTCAAAGGGCTGATCGGCCAGCTGTCGCAGATCGCCGGGCGCTTCTATGGCGAGCCCAGCCGCCAGTTGAACCTGGTGGGTGTCACCGGTACCAATGGCAAGACCAGCGTCACCCAGCTGGTGGCTCAGGCGCTCGACGCCCTTGGTCAGCGTTGCGGGCTGATCGGCACCCTGGGCACCGGCTTCTACGGTGAATTGCAGAGCGGCCGCCTGACCACGCCGGACCCGATTGCCGTGCAATCGACCTTGAACGACCTGAAAAAGAGCGGCGCCAAGGCCGTGGCCATGGAAGTGTCCTCTCACGCCCTCGAGCAAGGGCGCGTCGCCGCGCTGGAGTTCGATATCGCGGTGATGACCAACCTGTCGCGCGATCACCTGGACTATCACGGCAGCATGGAGGCCTATGAGGCCGCCAAGGCCAAGCTGTTCGCCTGGCCGAGCCTGCGTTGCCAGGTGGTCAACCTGGATGATGAGTTCGGACGCCGCCTGGCTGCCGACTTCGCCCGCCGCCCGAGTACCGATCATATCGAGACCCGGTTGCTCAGCTACAGCCTGGAGAACCCCGACGCTTCGCTGTTCTGCCGCGAGGCCACGTTCGACGATGATGGCGTACGAGCCACCCTCGTTACCGCACAGGGCGAACGCAGCCTGTGCAGCCAGCTGCTGGGGCGCTTCAACCTGAGCAACATACTGGCGGCGGTGGCTACCCTGCTGGCGCTGGACTATTCGCTGGACGAAATTCTCAAAGTCACTCCGCAGCTGCAGGGCCCGGTCGGCCGCATGCAGCGCCTGGGTGGCGGTAAAAAGCCGTTGGTGGTGGTCGACTACGCCCACACCCCGGATGCCCTGGAAAAGGTGCTCGAGGCATTGCGCCCGCACGCCCACGGCAAGCTGCTGTGCCTGTTCGGCTGTGGTGGTGATCGTGACGCCGGCAAGCGTCCGCTGATGGCGGCAGTCGCCGAGCGCCTGGCCGATCGTGTGCTGGTGACTGATGACAACCCGCGTACCGAGGATCCGCAGCGCATCTTCGATGACATTCGCCCCGGCTTTGCCCAGCCCGACAGCGTGGAGTTCGTCGCTGGCCGTGGCCTGGCCATTGCCCATCTGGTCGCCACTGCTGCTGCCGAGGATGTGATCGTCCTGGCCGGCAAGGGCCACGAGGATTACCAGGAGATCAATGGCGAGCGCCATGACTTCTCCGATCTGGTCGAAGCCGAGAAGGCCCTAGCCGCCTGGGAGGCTCCACATGCTTAAGCCCATGATGCTCAGCCAGCTGACTGCTGCTTTGAACGCACGCCTGGCAGGCGCCGACGCCAGTTTCACCGGCGTCAGCATCGACAGCCGCAGCGTCGCTGCCGGTCAACTGTTCGTCGCCCTCAGCGGGCCGCGCTTCGATGGCCATGACTACCTGGTCGATGTGAAGGCCAAGGGGGCGGTTGCCGCGCTGGTCGAGCGCGAAATCACCGATGTCGATCTGCCGCAACTGGTGGTTGCCGACTGCCGTGTAGCGCTTGGCCAGCTCGGCGCGCTGAATCGTGCTGCCTTCGACAAGCCGGTGGTGGCCATTACTGGCTCCAGCGGCAAGACCACGGTCAAGGAAATGCTCGCCGCGATCCTGCGTACCCGCGGGCCGGTGCATGCCACCCGCGGCAATCTCAACAACGACCTCGGCGCACCGCTGACCCTGCTGGAGATCGCCCCGGAGCACAGCGCCGCGGTGATCGAGCTGGGGGCCTCGCGCATCGGCGAGATCCGCTACACCGTCGGCCTGACCCGGCCACAGGTAGTCATCATCAACAACGCCGGTACCGCCCACGTCGGCGAGTTCGGCGGCCCGGAGAAGATCGTCGAGGCCAAGGGCGAGATCCTCGAAGGCCTGGGCGAGGGTGGCACGGCCATCCTCAACCTGGCCGACAAGGCGTTCGATATCTGGCGTCGGCGCGCGGGCAATCACCGCGTCGTCAGCTTTGCGCTGGACAACCCGCAGGCCGACTTCCACGCCAGCGATATCGGCCGCGACGCCCGTGGCTGCCCCTCGTTCACCCTGCATGGCCCGGACGGCAGCGTCCCGGTGCAATTGAACCTGCTCGGCATCCATAACGTCAGCAACGCCCTGGCTGCAGCAGCAGCAGCCCATGCCGTTGGTCTGAGCCTGAGCGGCATCGCCGCCGGCCTTGGCGCCGTGCAACCGGTCAAGGGCCGTACCGTTGCGCAGATTGCGCCCAGCGGCGCGCGGGTGATCGACGACAGCTACAACGCAAATCCCACCTCGATGTGTGCCGCCATTGATATACTCGCCGGCTTTTCCGGCCGCACCGTCCTGGTGCTCGGGGATATCGGCGAACTGGGGCAATGGGCCGAGGAAGGTCACCGCCAGGTGGGTGACTATGCACGTGGCAAGGTCGATGCGCTGTACGCGGTGGGCACCAACATGGCCCATGCCGTTCAGGCATTCGGTACCAATGGTCGCCATTTCGCCACTCAAGCTGAGCTGATCGAAGCCGTCAAGGCCGAGGCCGCCAGCGACACCACTATCTTGATCAAGGGCTCGCGCAGCGCTGCGATGGAAAACGTCGTGGCCGCACTGTGCGGCGCCAGCGGGGAGAAACATTAATGCTGCTGCTGTTGGCTGAGTATCTGCAACAGTTCCACAAGGGCTTCGCAGTCTTCCAGTACCTGACCCTGCGCGGGATCCTGGGTGTACTGACCGCGCTGTCCCTGGCCCTGTGGCTGGGCCCGTGGATGATCCGTACCCTGCAGATCCGCCAGATCGGTCAGGCCGTGCGTAACGACGGCCCACAATCGCACCTGTCCAAGTCCGGCACCCCGACCATGGGCGGTGCGCTGATCCTTTCCGCCATCGCCATCAGCACCCTGCTGTGGGCCGACCTGACCAACCGCTATGTGTGGGTGGTGCTGATCGTCACCCTGGCGTTCGGCGCCATCGGCTGGGTCGACGACTACCGCAAGGTCATCGAGAAGAACTCCCGCGGCCTGCCGAGCCGCTGGAAGTATTTCTGGCAGTCGGTATTCGGCCTGGCTGCGGCGATCTTCCTGTACAAGACCGCGCCGACCAGCGTCGAGACCACGCTGATCATCCCGATGCTCAAGGACCTGGCCATCCCGCTGGGCGCCGGGTTCATCGTGCTCACTTATTTCGTCATTGTCGGCTCGAGCAACGCGGTCAACCTGACCGACGGCCTCGATGGCCTGGCGATCATGCCGACGGTGATGGTCGGCGGCGCGCTGGGCATCTTCTGCTACCTGTCGGGCAACGTGAAGTTTGCCGAATACCTGTTGATCCCCTACGTGCCTGGCGCAGGCGAGCTGATCGTGTTCTGCGGCGCGCTGATCGGCGCGGGCCTGGGCTTCCTGTGGTTCAACACCTACCCGGCCCAGGTATTCATGGGCGACGTCGGCGCGCTGGCCCTGGGCGCTGCGCTGGGCACCATCGCGGTGATCGTGCGCCAGGAAGTCGTCCTGTTCATCATGGGCGGCGTGTTCGTGATGGAAACCCTGTCGGTGGTCATCCAGGTGGCCTCGTTCAAGCTCACCGGCAAGCGCGTGTTCCGCATGGCGCCGATCCACCACCACTTTGAACTCAAGGGTTGGCCCGAGCCACGGGTGATCGTCCGCTTCTGGATCATCACCGTGATTCTCGTGCTGATTGGCCTTGCCACCCTGAAACTGAGGTAAACGAGCGTGTCACTGATCGCTTCCGACCAATTCCGCATCGTTGTCGGCCTCGGCAAGAGCGGCATGTCCCTGGTTCGCTTCCTGGCGAGCCGGGGCATTGCCTTTGCGGTCGCCGACACCCGCGAGCAACCGCCGGAACTGGACACCCTGCGCCGTGAATACCCGCAGGTGGAAGTGCGCTGTGGCGAGCTGGACGTGGACTTCCTGTGCCGGGCCAGCGAGCTGTATGTCAGCCCGGGCCTGGCCCTGGCCACGCCTGCGCTGCAACAGGCCGCGGCGCGTGGCGTCAAGCTGTCCGGGGACATCGAGCTGTTCGCCCATCACGCCAAGGCGCCGATCGTGGCCATCAGCGGCTCCAACGCCAAGAGCACCGTGACCACCCTGGTCGGCGAGATGGCCGCCAAGGCAGGCAAACGTGTGGCAGTCGGCGGCAATCTCGGCACCCCGGCCCTGGACTTGCTGGCGGACGACGTCGAGCTGTACGTGCTGGAGCTGTCGAGCTTCCAGCTGGAGACCACCGACCAGCTCAACGCCGAAGTGGCCACCGTGCTGAACATCAGCGAAGACCACATGGACCGCTACAGCGGCCTGCCGGCCTATCACCTGGCCAAGCACCGGATCTTCCGCGGCGCCCGCCAGGTGGTGGTCAACCGCCAGGATGCCCTGAGCCGTCCGTTGCCGGTCGAAGGCCGTCCGTGCTGGACCTTTGGCCTCAACGCACCGGACTTCAAGGCCTTCGGCCTGCGTGAAGTGGACGGCGAGAAATACCTGGCGTTCGAGTTCCAGACCCTCATGCCAGTGCGGGAGCTGAAGATCCGTGGCGCTCACAATCACAGTAACGCCCTGGCTGCCCTGGCCCTCGGCCACGCCGTCGGCCTGCCGTTCGCGCCTATGCTCGACGCGCTGCGCGAATTCAAGGGCCTGGCCCATCGTTGTCAGTGGGTGCGCGAGCGCAACGGCGTGAACTGGTACGACGATTCCAAGGCCACCAACGTCGGTGCCGCGCTGGCGGCCATCGAAGGCCTGGGCGCCGATATCGAGGGCAAACTGGTGCTGATCGCCGGCGGCGATGGCAAGGGTGCCGATTTTGCGGCCTTGCGCACCCCGGTGGCGCAGCATTGTCGCGCCGTGGTGCTGATCGGCCGCGATGCCGCACGCCTGGCCGAAACCCTGAAGGATGCCGTGCAACTGGTGCCCGTGCAGACCCTCGATGAGGCCGTGCAGCGTTGCGCCGAGCTGGCTCGCGCCGGTGACGCGGTGCTGCTGTCGCCGGCCTGCGCCAGCCTCGACATGTTCAAGAACTTTGAAGAGCGCGGGCGTCTGTTCGCCCAGGCAGCGGAGGGGCTGGCATGATCTTCGGCATCCTCAAGCCGTACCCGTCGCCGCTGATCAGCGGCCGTGGCATCGACCTCGACTTCCCGCTGCTGGCCGGTTGCCTGGCGCTGCTCGGCCTGGGCCTGGTGATGATCACCTCGGCTTCCTCCGAAGTGGCCGCGGTGCAGTCCGGCAACCCGCTGTACCACATGTTCCGCCACCTGGTGTACGTCACCCTGGGCCTGGGCGCCGGGTTGATGACCATGCTGGTGCCGATCGCCACCTGGCAGCGCATGGGCTTCATGATGCTGATCGGTGCCTTCGGCCTGTTGGTGCTGGTGCTGGTGCCCGGTATCGGCCGTGAGGTGAACGGTTCGATGCGCTGGATCGGCTTCAGCTTCTTCAACGTCCAGCCGTCGGAGATCGCCAAGGTCTTCGTGGTCATTTATCTCGCCGGCTACCTGGTGCGTCGCCAGACCGAGGTGCGCGAAAGCTGGATGGGCTTCTTCAAACCGTTCATCGTGCTGCTGCCAATGGCCGGCCTGCTGCTGATGGAGCCGGACTTCGGCGCCACGGTGGTGATGATGGGCGCTGCGGCGGCCATGCTGTTCCTCGGCGGGGTGGGGCTGTTCCGCTTCTCGCTGATGGTGGTGCTGGCGGTCATATCGGTGGTGGTACTGGTCCAGGCCCAGCCTTACCGGATGGCGCGCCTGATCACCTTCACCGACCCCTGGAGCGACCAGTTCGGCTCCGGCTACCAGCTGACCCAGGCGCTGATCGCCTTCGGCCGCGGCGAATGGTTGGGCGTGGGCCTGGGCAATAGCGTGCAGAAGCAGTTCTACCTGCCCGAGGCGCACACCGACTTCGTGTTCTCGGTACTGGCCGAAGAGCTGGGGGTGGTCGGCTCGTTGCTGACCATCGCGCTGTTCGTGTTCATCACCGTGCGTGCCCTGTACATCGGCCTGTGGGCCGAGAAGGCCAAGCAGTTCTTCGCCGCCTACATGGCCTTTGGTTTGTCATTCCTGTGGATCGGCCAGTTCCTGATCAACATCGGCGTGAATGTCGGCCTGTTGCCGACCAAGGGCCTGACTCTGCCGTTCCTCAGCTACGGGGGCAGCTCGCTGGTGATCTGTTGCGCCTGTGTCGGGCTGCTTTTACGCATCGAGTGGGAGAGCCGCACCCATCTTGGCAGCGAGGAACACGAATTCAAGGAAAGCGATTTTGCCGAGGAGACCAGTCATGGCCGCTGACGGCAAGAACGTCCTGATCATGGCCGGTGGCACTGGGGGCCACGTGTTCCCGGCCCTGGCCTGTGCCCGCGAGTTCCAGGCACGCGGCTACAGTGTGCATTGGCTGGGTACCCCGCGTGGCATCGAGAACGAACTGGTGCCCCAGGCCGGCCTGCCGCTGCACCTGATCCAGGTCAGCGGCCTGCGCGGCAAGGGCAAGCTGTCGCTGCTCAAGGCGCCGTTCACCCTGGTCAAAGCCGTGATGCAGGCGCGGCGCATCGTCCGTGAGCTCAAGCCGGTCTGCGTGGTCGGCTTCGGTGGCTATGTGACCGGCCCCGGTGGCGTAGCCGCGCGGTTGTGTGGCGTGCCACTGGTGATCCACGAGCAGAATGCTCGCGCCGGTACCACCAATCGGTTGCTGCTGCCGCTGGCCGCGCGTGTCTGCGAAGCATTCCCGGACACCTTTGCCGCCAGTGACAAGCTGCGCACTACCGGCAATCCGGTGCGCCCGGAGCTGTTCATGGACGCCCTGCGCGCGCCCCTGGCCGAGCGCCGTGCGCGCCTGTTGGTCATGGGCGGCAGCCTGGGTGCGGAACCATTGAACAAATTGTTGCCTAAGGCCCTGTCCGAGGTGCCGGCGAACCTGCGCCCCGAAGTTTTCCACCAGGCGGGCAGGAACCACGCGCCCGTCACCGCCGAGCGTTATCACGAGGCGGGGGTCGAGGCCCAGGTCGAACCGTTCATCAAGGACATGGCCCATGCCTATGGCTGGGCCGATATGGTGGTGTGCCGGGCCGGCGCCCTGACCGTCAGCGAACTCGCGGCGGCGGGCCTGCCCTCGATGCTGGTGCCCTTGCCCCATGCCATCGACGACCACCAGACTCACAACGCCCAATACCTGGCACGTGAAGGCGCCGCCTTCCTGATGCCACAAGCGACTACTGGCGCAGCGCAGCTCGCTGAACGCCTGAACGAGGTGCTGATGCAACCCGAGAAACTCAACGCCATGGCCGGCACCGCCCGCCGCCTGGCCAAACCTGCCGCAACCAGCACCGTGGTGGATATCTGCCTGGAGGTGGCCCATGGTTGAGAGCCAGAAAGCCATGCCGCATCCGAAGATGGGCCGTATCCGTCGCATCCACTTCGTCGGTATCGGCGGCGTCGGCATGTGCGGCATCGCCGAAGTGCTGCTGAACCTCGGCTATGAAGTGTCCGGCTCCGACCTCAAGGTGTCGCCGGTCACCGAGCGCCTTGAGTCGTTCGGCGCCGAGATCTTCGTCGGCCACCGCGCCGAGAACGCCGCCAATGCCGATGTGCTGGTGGTGTCCAGCGCGATCAATCCGGCCAACCCGGAAGTCGCCACCGCACTGGAGCGCCGCATCCCCGTGGTGCCGCGTGCCGAGATGCTCGCCGAGCTGATGCGCTATCGCCATGGCGTGGCGGTGGCCGGCACCCACGGCAAGACCACCACCACCAGCCTGCTGGCCTCGGTGTTCGCCGCCGGTGGCCTGGACCCGACCTTCGTCATCGGTGGTCGCCTGACCGCGGCCGGGACCAACGCGCAGTTGGGCACCAGCCGCTACCTGATCGCCGAAGCCGACGAGAGCGACGCCAGCTTCCTGCACCTGCAGCCCATGGTCGCGGTGGTCACCAACATCGACGCCGACCACATGGCCACCTACGAAGGCGACTTCAACAAGCTGAAGAAGACCTTTGTCGAGTTCCTCCACAACCTGCCGTTCTATGGCCTGGCGGTGATGTGCCTGGACGACCCGGTGGTGCGCGAGATCCTGCCGCAGGTCAAGCGCCCGACGGTTACCTACGGCTTCAGCGAAGAGGCCGACATCCGCGCCATCAATGTGCGTCAGCAGGGCATGCAGACCCACTTCACCGTGCTGCGCCGTGACTGTGAGCCGCTGGAAGTGTCGGTGAACATGCCGGGTAACCACAACGTGCTCAACGCGTTGGCGACCATCGCCATCGCCACCGACGAAGGCATCAGCGACGAGGCCATCGTCCAGGGCCTGTCGGGCTTCCAGGGCGTCGGTCGACGCTTCCAGGTCTACGGCGAGCTGCCGGTCGACGGTGGCAGCGTGATGCTGGTCGACGACTATGGCCACCACCCGACCGAGGTCGCCGCGGTGATCAAGGCCGTGCGTGGCGGCTGGCCGAGCCGCCGCCTGGTAATTGTCTACCAGCCGCACCGCTATAGCCGCACCCGCGATCTGTACGACGATTTCGTGCAGGTGCTGGGCGATGCCAACGTGCTGCTGCTGATGGAGGTCTACCCGGCCGGCGAAGAGCCGATCCCCGGCGCCGACAGCCGCCAGCTGTGCCACAGCATCCGCCAGCGCGGCAAGCTCGATCCGATCTACATCGAACGCGGCGCCGAGCTCGCGCCGCTGGTCAAGCCGCTGCTGCGCGCCGGCGACATCCTGATCTGCCAGGGTGCCGGCGATGTCGGCGGCCTGGCCCCGCAATTGATGAAAAGCCCGCTGTTCGCAGGCGCCAAGCAGGAGAAGTCGAAATGACCAGCGCCTACGACAAGTTGCACTCGACCCTGGACGTCAAGGCCTTTGGCCGCGTCGCCGTGCTGTACGGTGGCAAGAGTGCCGAGCGTGAGGTTTCCCTGAAGTCGGGCAAGGCAGTGATCGAGGCGCTGACCAGCGCTGGTGTCGACGTAGTCGCCATCGACGTCGGCGACGACCTGCTGACCCGCCTGCAGAGCGAGAAGATCGACCGCGCCTTCATCATCCTCCACGGCCGTGGCGGTGAGGACGGCAGCATGCAGGGCCTGCTCGAATGCCTGGGGATTCCCTACACCGGCAGCGGCATCCTCGCCTCGGCGCTGGCCATGGACAAGCTGCGCACCAAGCAGGTGTGGCAGAGCCTGGGTATCCCCACGCCGCGTCACGCCGTGCTGGCCAGCGAGCAGGATTGCGTGGCCGCCAGTGCGGAACTGGGCTTCCCGTTGATCGTCAAACCCGCCCATGAAGGTTCGAGCATCGGCATGGCCAAGGTGAACAGCGAGCAAGAGCTGGTCACCGCCTGGAAAGACGCCGCCAACTACGATTCGCAAGTGCTGGTCGAGCAGTGGATCCACGGTCCGGAGTTCACCATCGCCGTGCTGCGTGGCCAGGTGCTGCCGCCGATCGCGCTGGGCACCCCTCACGTGTTCTACGACTACGACGCCAAGTACATCGCCAATGACACCCAGTACCGCATCCCGTGCGGCCTGGACAGCGTCAAGGAGCAGGAGCTGATCGACCTTACCGCGCGCGCCTGCGATGCCGTTGGTATCGAGGGCTGGGGCCGTCTGGACGTGATGCAGGACGAGCAGGGCCGTTTCTGGCTGCTCGAGGTCAACACCGCACCGGGCATGACCGACCATAGCCTGGTGCCCATGGCGGCCCGTGCCGCCGGCCTGGACTTCCAGCAGCTGGTGCTGGCGATCCTGGCCGACAGCGTAGCGACGAGAGGTTAATAGCCATGCAAGGCGCGATGATACGTCAGCAGCCACCCGTCACCGGCCGTAGCAAGCCGGTGCCGCGTGGTGCCAGCCGACTGGTGGCTGACGAGCCCGTATCGGCGCGCCTGCCGCGGCCAAGCTTCGGCGGCCTCAAGCGTCTGCTGTGGCCGGTATTGCTGGTGGCCGCCGGTTTTGGCGCCTATGAGGGTGCCATTCGCCTGATGCCCTACGCCGACCGGCCGATCACCAAGATTGCCGTGCAGGGCGACCTCAGCTACATCAGTCAGCAGGCGGTGCAGCAGCGGATCGCGCCCTACGTGGCGGCGAGCTTCTTCACCGTCGACCTCGCGGCGATGCGCGTCGAGCTCGAGCAGATGCCCTGGATCGCCCACGCCGAAGTGCGCAGGGTGTGGCCGGACGAGGTGGTTATCCGCCTGGAAGAACAGTTGCCGGTGGCGCGCTGGGGCGACGAGGCCTTGCTCAACAACCAGGGGCAGGCCTTCACCCCGCGCGAGCTGGCCAACTACGAGCACCTGCCGCAGCTGTTCGGGCCGCAGCGCGCTCAGCAACAAGTCATGCAGCAGTATCAGGTATTGAGCCAGATGCTGCGCCCCATGGGCTTTTCCATCGCTCGCCTGGAGCTGCGCGAGCGAGGCAGCTGGTTCCTGACCACTGGCGCGGGTAGCGCCGGCCCAGGCATCGAGCTGCTGCTGGGGCGCGACCACCTGGTGGAGAAGATGCGCCGTTTCATTGCCATTTACGACAAATCGCTTAAAGACCAGATCACCAATATCGCCCGCATCGATCTGCGTTATTCCAACGGACTTGCCGTTGGTTGGCGGGAACCGAATGCACCGACGACGGCCCAACCCGCCGTTGCGAAGAATTAGAGAGAGGCAGGACCATGGCAAACGCGCATAGCGGCAAAATGATCGTCGGGCTGGACATCGGCACCTCCAAGGTGGTGGCGCTGGTGGGTGAAGTCGGCGAGGACGGCACCCTGGAGATCGTCGGGATCGGCACCCATCCGTCACGCGGCCTGAAGAAGGGCGTGGTGGTGAATATCGAATCGACCGTGCAGTCGATCCAGCGCGCCGTCGAAGAGGCCCAGCTGATGGCCGGCTGCCGCATCCATTCGGCGTTCGTCGGTGTTGCCGGCAACCATATCCGCAGCCTGAACTCCCACGGCATCGTCGCCATCCGCGACCGTGAAGTCAGCACCGCCGACCTCGAGCGCGTGCTCGATGCCGCCCAGGCCGTGGCCATCCCGGCCGACCAGCGGGTGCTGCACACCCTGCCGCAGGACTACGTGATCGACAACCAGGAAGGCGTGCGCGAGCCCCTGGGCATGTCGGGCGTGCGCCTGGAAGCCAAGGTCCACGTGGTTACCTGCGCGGTGAACGCGGCGCAGAACATCGAAAAATGCGTGCGTCGCTGCGGTCTGGAAATCGACGACATCATCCTCGAGCAACTGGCCTCGGCCTACTCGGTGCTGACCGACGACGAGAAAGAGCTGGGCGTGTGCCTGGTGGACATCGGTGGCGGCACCACCGACATCGCCATCTTCACCGAAGGCGCGATCCGCCACACCGCGGTAATTCCGATCGCCGGCGACCAGGTCACCAACGACATCGCCATGGCCCTGCGTACGCCTACGCAGTACGCCGAGGAAATCAAGATCCGCTACGCCTGCGCTCTGGCCAAGCTGGCCGGTGCCGGAGAGACCATCAAGGTGCCGAGCGTGGGTGATCGCCCGCCGCGCGAGCTGTCGCGCCAGGCCTTGGCCGAAGTGGTGGAGCCGCGTTACGACGAGCTGTTCACCCTGATCCAGGCTGAGCTGCGCCGCAGTGGCTACGAGGACCTGGTGCCGGCCGGCATCGTCCTCACCGGCGGTACCGCGAAGATGGAGGGTGCCGTGGAACTGGCCGAGGAAATCTTCCACATGCCGGTACGCCTGGGCGTGCCGCACAGCGTCCGCGGGCTGAGCGACGTGGTCCGCAACCCGATCTATTCCACCGGCGTGGGCCTGCTCACCTACGGCCTGCAGAAGCAGTCCGAGGACCTGTCCCTGACCGGTATCAGCAACAGCAACAGCAGCAACAACAGCTATGGCGATGAACCCAAGGGGCCAGTGCTTGAGCGACTCAAGCGTTGGGTCCAGAGCAACTTCTGAGTTTCAAAGCAGTAGTGGTAGGCGCGACAACTAGAGAACTGTAAGGAGAGGGAAAATGTTCGAGCTCGTAGACAACGTCCCGCAAAGTCCGGTCATCAAGGTGATCGGCGTCGGCGGTGGCGGCGGCAACGCCGTCAACCACATGGTCAAGAGCAGCATCGAGGGCGTGGAATTCATCTGCGCCAACACCGATGCTCAGGCGCTGAAAAATATCGGCGCGCGCACCATCCTGCAACTGGGCACCGGTGTGACCAAGGGCCTGGGTGCTGGCGCCAATCCGGAAGTCGGCCGTCAGGCCGCGCTGGAAGACCGTGAGCGCATCGCCGAAGTGCTGCAGGGCACCAACATGGTATTCATCACCACCGGCATGGGTGGTGGTACCGGTACCGGCGCGGCGCCGATCATCGCCGAAGTGGCCAAGGAAATGGGCATCCTCACCGTCGCGGTGGTGACCCGTCCGTTCCCGTTCGAAGGCCGCAAGCGCATGCAGATCGCCGATGAAGGCATCCGCATGCTGGCTGAAAGCGTCGACTCGCTGATCACCATCCCCAACGAGAAGCTGCTGACCATCCTGGGCAAGGATGCAAGCCTCTTGTCCGCCTTCGCCAAGGCTGACGACGTGCTGGCCGGCGCCGTGCGCGGCATCTCGGACATCATCAAGCGTCCGGGCATGATCAACGTCGACTTCGCCGACGTACGCACCGTGATGGGCGAGATGGGCATGGCGATGATGGGTACCGGCTGCGCCAGCGGCCCGAACCGTGCTCGCGAAGCCACCGAGGCGGCGATCCGCAACCCGTTGCTCGAAGACGTCAACCTGCAGGGCGCTCGCGGCATCCTGGTGAACATCACCGCAGGGCCTGACCTGTCGCTGGGCGAGTACTCCGACGTGGGTAGCATCATCGAGGCCTTCGCCTCCGACCACGCGATGGTCAAGGTCGGCACCGTGATCGACCCGGACATGCGCGACGAGCTGCACGTGACCGTCGTGGCCACTGGCCTGGGCGCGCGCATCGAGAAACCGGTCAAGGTGGTCGACAACACCCTGCAGACTGCTCAGCAGGCATATGAGGCCTCCAATCCTGCCCCGGCTCGCCAGGAGCAGTCGGCCGTCAACTACCGTGACCTGGAGCGCCCGACCGTGATGCGCAACCAAGCCCACGCAGGTGCTGCGGCTGCCGCTAAACTCAACCCCCAGGACGATCTGGATTACCTGGATATCCCGGCGTTCCTGCGTCGTCAGGCCGATTAATGGAATTTATCAGGGGTATAAGGGTGATTGGTGTTCAGCAAAGGCCGGGTCTGTTATCATCCCCAGCCTTTGTTGATACCTGTTCGCAATTTGCGCTGAAGCGGCCAATGCCATGATTAGACAACGCACCCTGAAGAATACCATCCGTGCCACAGGCGTCGGCCTGCACTCCGGGGAGAAGGTCTACCTGACCCTCAAGCCTGCGCCTGTCGACACCGGCATCGTCTTCCGTCGCGCCGACCTCGACCCTGTGGTCGAAATTCCGGCGCGCGCGGCCAACGTCGGCGAGACCACCATGTCGACCACGCTGGTCAACGGTGACGTCAAAGTCGATACGGTCGAGCACCTGCTCTCCGCCATGGCGGGCCTGGGCATCGATAACGCCTACGTCGAGCTCTCCGCCTCGGAAGTGCCGATCATGGATGGCAGTGCCGGACCCTTCGTATTCCTGATCCAATCGGCCGGCCTGGAAGAACAGGACGCACCGAAGAAGTTCATCCGCATCCTGCGTGAAGTGACAGTGGAAGAGGGTGACAAGCGCGCCACTTTCCTGCCCTTCGACGGGTTCAAGGTGAGCTTCGAGATCGATTTCGATCACCCGGTCCTCAAGGGCCAGACCCAGAGCGCTGTTGTCGACTTCTCGAGCACCTCGTTCGTGAAGGAAGTCAGCCGTGCCCGTACCTTCGGTTTCATGCGTGACATCGAGTACCTGCGCAAGCACAACCTTGCGCTGGGTGGTAGTGTCGAGAACGCCATCGTCGTCGACGAGACGGGTGTGCTAAACGAAGACGGCCTTCGTTCCGATGACGAATTCGTCAAGCACAAGATCCTCGACGCCATCGGCGATCTGTACCTGCTGGGCAACAGCCTGATCGGCGAGTTCAAGGGATACAAGTCCGGGCACGCGCTGAACAACCAGCTGCTGCGCAAGCTGATCGCGGAAACCGATGCTTGGGAAGTGGTGACTTTCGAAGATGCCAGCACGGCACCGATCTCGTACATGCGCCCTGTTGCGGCTGTGTAAGTTCGAACACTCTCTCTAGTGATTAAGGCCACCCTCGGGTGGCCTTTTTTATACGCGATGATCCAGGTTGCATCTTATTTGGAGTCGGGTTTGAGCAAAACCGATCAAGTCTTGGCATGTGTCGCCAGCCGCTCCAGCGCCGCCTTGAGCTTGGGATCGCTGATGCCCTCGGCGGACCCGCGGATGCTCAACGCGGCAGTTTCCGTCAGCTCCGGGCCTTGGCCTGCGCGCTTCGCTGGGACCAAGGGCGGCTGTACCTTGAATTGGATGCGGCTGAGGTTGGCGAAGGCTTCCATGGCCTGGAGCTGGCGTTGCAGACGCTTCTGCTGGTAGCGCAGGCGGGTAGCCCAATGGCCGTCGGTTACCACCAGCAACAAGGTGCCTTCCTTCCAGGACGCCACGTGGCAATGCTCCCGGGCGGCCGGTTGCAACTGACTCTCGAGCAGACGCTGCAGATGCTCGATGCGCTCGGCTTGGTTGAGCAGCAAGCGCAGTGGCCGCGCCTTGCGCAGCAGGTCGGCGGGTGGGCGGGCAGGGCTAGGTTTGTAGGCCATGGGATTGCGCTGAAAATGACAGGACCATCAGTCTAACAGTTGGTCATTCATCACGGGGCCCGCTCGGCCCACACGCCGTGATCAGGGGCGGGAGCAGACTGGCCCCGCGATCGTCCGTCGGATCTTGATACAAGTCATTGGCGATACGTTTCATCTATGCGCACCTTGAACTTGTGCAAAAAGGCCCTATGTTAGTCAGGCCCCCTAAAAGCGCTGTGCCAGCATCGTGGAAATCCACCACTTTCCTCACCATCGTTTCCGGGTAGAATGCTCGTTCGCATGCGGCCTCTGGGCTGCACGGGCGACTCATGGGGCCGCCCTCCATCCCTACGTGTGGAAGATCCTGCCGATATGTTTGCGCCTTTGTTAAAAAAAC
The DNA here is from genome assembly GCF_900110655.1 of Pseudomonas soli. Lineage (GTDB taxonomy): Bacteria > Pseudomonadota > Gammaproteobacteria > Pseudomonadales > Pseudomonadaceae > Aquipseudomonas > Aquipseudomonas soli. The sequence continues at coordinate 674,050 of NZ_FOEQ01000001.1, read as the reverse complement.
TTTTTGGAAGCAAGAACGAGCGTGAAATCAAACGCATGCTCAAGACGGTGAGCACCGTCAATGCCTTCGAAGAGAAGATGGTGGCCCTCTCCGATGAGCAACTGCGGGGCAAGACCGCAGAGTTCAAGGAACGCCTGGCCAAAGGCGAAACGCTCGACCAACTGCTGCCAGAAGCCTTCGCGGTAGCCCGCGAGGCCGGCAAGCGCGTGATGGGCATGCGTCACTTCGATGTCCAGCTGATCGGCGGCATGACCTTGCACGAAGGCATGATCGCAGAAATGCGTACCGGTGAAGGCAAGACCTTGGTCGGTACCCTGGCCGTCTACCTCAATGCGCTGTCCGGCAAGGGTGTGCACGTGGTCACCGTCAACGACTACCTGGCCCGCCGCGACGCCAACTGGATGCGCCCGCTGTATGAGTTCCTCGGCCTGACCGTCGGCATCGTCTCGGCGTTCCAGCCGCCGGAAGAGAAGCGTGCCGCCTACGCCGCCGACATCACCTACGGCACCAACAACGAATTCGGGTTCGACTACCTGCGCGACAACATGGCGTTCAGCCAGGACGAGAAGTTCCAGCGTGAGCTGAACTTCGCGGTGATCGACGAAGTCGACTCGATCCTCATCGACGAAGCGCGTACCCCTCTGATCATCTCCGGCCAGGCCGAGGACAGCTCCAAGCTGTACATCGAGATCAACCGCCTGATCCCGCGCCTGACCCAGCACATCGAGGAAGTCGAAGGCCAGGTGACCCAAGAGGGTCACTACAGCATCGACGAGAAGAGCCGCCAGGTCGAACTGAACGAGGCCGGCCACCAGTTCATCGAGGACATGCTCACCCAATCCGGCCTGCTGGCCGAGGGCGAGAGCCTGTACTCCGCGCACAATCTGGGCCTGCTGACCCACGTCTACGCCGGCCTGCGGGCGCATAAACTGTTCCACCGCAACGTCGAGTACATCGTCCAGGATGGCCAGATCCTCCTGATCGACGAGCACACCGGCCGCACCATGCCGGGCCGCCGCCTGTCCGAGGGCCTGCACCAGGCCATCGAGGCCAAGGAAAACCTGAACATCCAGGCCGAAAGCCAGACCCTGGCCTCGACCACCTTCCAGAACTACTTCCGTCTGTACACCAAGCTGTCGGGCATGACCGGTACCGCCGACACCGAGGCGTTCGAGTTCGCGCAGATCTACGCGCTCAACGTGATGGTCATCCCGCCGAACAAGCCGTTGGCGCGCAAGGATTTCAACGACCTGGTGTACCTGACCGCCGACGAGAAGTACGCGGCGATCATTGCCGACATCAAGGAAAGCATGGCCCAGGGCCGTCCTGTCCTGGTCGGCACCGCGACCATCGAAACCTCCGAGCACATGTCCAACCTGCTCAAGAAGGAAGGTATCGACCACAAGGTCCTGAACGCCAAGTACCACGAGAAAGAAGCCGAGATCATCGCGCAAGCCGGTGCGCCGGGTGCCCTGACCATCGCTACCAACATGGCCGGCCGTGGTACCGACATCCTGCTGGGCGGTAACTGGGAGGCCGAAGTCGCCGCCCTGGACAACCCGACCGCCGAGCAGATCGCCCAGATCAAGGCCGACTGGCAGAAGCGTCACCAGCAGGTGCTGGAGGCCGGTGGCCTGCACGTGATCGCCTCCGAGCGTCACGAATCGCGCCGTATCGACAACCAGCTGCGTGGCCGTGCCGGCCGTCAGGGCGATGCCGGCTCGAGCCGCTTCTACCTGTCGCTGGAAGACAGCCTGATGCGCATCTTCGCCTCCGACCGGGTGAAAAACTTCATGAAGGCCCTGGGCATGCAGTCCGGCGAGGCCATCGAGCACCGCATGGTGACCAACGCCATCGAAAAAGCGCAGCGCAAGGTCGAGGGTCGCAACTTCGATATCCGCAAGCAGCTGCTCGAATACGACGACGTGGCCAACGAACAGCGCAAGGTGATCTACCACATGCGCAACAGCCTGCTGGCGGCCGAGAACATCGGTGACACCATCGCCGAGTTCCGCCAGGAAGTGCTCGATGCAACCATCAGCCAGCACATCCCGCCGCAGTCGCTGCCCGAGCAGTGGGACGTGGCTGGCCTCGAGGCTTCGCTGTCCAGCGACTTCGCCATGAAGCTGCCGATCCAGCAGTGGCTCGACGAGGACGATCACCTCTACGAGGAGACCCTGCGCGAGAAGCTGCTCAAGGAAATCACCGACGCCTACAACGAGAAGGAAGACCAGGCCGGCATCGACGCCCTGCGTACCTTCGAGAAGCAGATCCTGCTGCGCGTGCTGGACGACCTGTGGAAAGACCACCTGTCGACCATGGACCACCTGCGCCACGGTATCCACCTGCGCGGCTATGCGCAGAAGAACCCCAAGCAGGAGTACAAGCGCGAATCCTTCACCCTGTTCCAGGAGCTGCTCGAGTCGATCAAGCGCGACACCATCCGCGTGCTGTCGCACGTTCAGGTCCGTCGCGAAGACCCGGTCGAGGAAGAAGCCCGTCTGCGCCGCGAGGCCGAGGAACTGGCCAGCCGCATGCAGTTCCAGCACGCCGCCGCACCTGGCCTGGAAGGCGAGCAACTGGCCGAGGAGGGCGCTGAAGTCGCCGTCGCATCGGCCCCTGTGCGCAACGACATGAAGCTCGGTCGCAACGAGCCTTGCTGGTGTGGCTCGGGCAAGAAATTCAAGCATTGCCATGGTCAGATTGAATGATCTGAACCACCTGCAGTAACGTGACACATCCGGGGCCGCTTTGCGGCCCCGCTTTTTGTTCTCAACCGATTTATCTAGGAGCGCTCTAATGGCTGTTGGTCTTGGTCCCCTGCCCACCCTGCACCCGGTTCCCGGTTTCGAACTCGGTATCGCCTCGGCGGGCATCAAGCGCCCGGGGCGCAAGGATGTGGTGGTGATGCGCTGCGCCGAAGGCTCCAGCGTCGCCGGCGTGTTCACCCTCAACGCCTTCTGCGCGGCACCGGTGATCCTCTCCAAGCAGCGCGTGCAGGGCACCGTGCGTTACCTGCTGACCAACACCGGCAACGCCAACGCCGGCACCGGCGCCCCGGGCCTGGCCGCCGCCGAGCGCACCTGCGCCAGGCTGGCCGAACTGGCCGGCGTGCCGGCCGAGTCGGTCCTGCCGTTCTCCACCGGTGTGATCGGCGAGCCGCTGCCGGTCGAGAAGATCGAAGGCGCGCTGCAGGCCGCCCTGGACAATCTGTCGGAAAACAACTGGGCCGAAGCCGCCACCGGCATCATGACCACTGACACCCTGCCCAAGGGCGCCAGCCGTCAGTTCCAGTTCGACGGCAAGACCATCACCGTCACAGGCATCAGCAAGGGCGCGGGGATGATCCGCCCGAACATGGCCACCATGCTCGGCTACATCGCCACCGACGCCAAGGTCGCCCCGGCGGTGTTGAAGGACCTGATGCTCGACGGCGCCAACAAGTCGTTCAACCGCATCACCATCGACGGCGACACCTCGACCAACGACTGCTGCATGCTGATCGCCACCGGCAAGGCCGATGTGCCGGAAGTGACCGAAGCCAGCGGCGCGCTGTTCGAAGCACTGAAGCAAGCGGTGTTCGAAGTGTGCATGGAGGTGGCGCAGGCTATCGTCCGTGACGGCGAAGGCGCCACCAAGTTCGTCACCGTGCAGGTCAACGGTGGTGGCAACCACCAGGAGTGCCTGGACGTCGGCTACGCCGTGGCTCACTCGCCGTTGATCAAGACCGCGCTGTTCGCCTCCGACCCCAACTGGGGCCGCATTCTCGCAGCTGTCGGTCGCGCCGGCGTGCCCGAGCTGGATGTCAGCCTGATCGACGTGTATCTGGACAGCGTGTGCATCGCCAGCAAAGGCGGGCGCAGCCCGAGCTACACCGAGGCGCAAGGCTCGGCGGTGATGGCCCAGGAAGAGATCACCATCCGTATCGACCTCGGCCGTGGCCAGTGCAGCGAAACCATCTGGACCACCGACCTGTCCCACGAGTACGTGAAGATCAACGCCGAATACCGCACCTGATGTCACAGGGGCTGCACAGCAGCCCCAATATCCCGAATTTTATGGAGCCGAACCATGAGCTATCACCTGATCATCGGCGACAAGCTGTATTCCTCCTGGTCGCTACGCGGCGCCCTGGCTCTTGAGCTGGCTGGCACCCCCTACGAAGAAACCCTGGTCAAGCTCAACCAGCCCGACACCCGCCAGCGCCTGCTGGCCTTCTCGGCCACCGCCAAGGTGCCGCTGCTCCAGAGCGAGCATGGTGTGATCGCCGACTCCCTGGCCATCGCCGAATACCTCAACGAACGCCACCCTGAGGCTCGCCTGTGGCCTGAGGACATCGCCGCCCGTGCCCAGGCCCGTTCGGCCTGTGCCCAGATGCACAGCGGCTTCTTCGCCCTGCGCGGCGCCATGCCGTTCGACCTGTCCCGCGACCAGGCGCTGGAAAGCGTGCCGCTGGATGTGCAGGTCGACATCGACCGCATCGTCGCCCTGTGGTCCGAGTGCCGCCTGGTGGCCAAGGATAGCGGCCCGTTCCTGTTTGGCCGGCCGACCCTGGCCGATGCCTTCTTCGCCCCGGTGGCCGTGCGCCTGCGCACCTACCGCGTCGAGGTGCCGGCCGAGGCCGCCGCCTACATCGAAACCATCTACCAGTGGCCGGCCTTCCAGGCCTGGCAGCGGGCGGGCCTGGCGGAGCGTGAAGGGTGAAACGGATTCATGTAGTGGCCGCGGTCATCCGCGGTGCCGATGGTCGCATCCTGATCGCCCGTCGTGCGGATACTCAGCACCAAGGCGGCTTGTGGGAGTTCCCCGGCGGCAAGGTGGAAGCGGGGGAGAGCGTCGAAGCGGCGCTGGCCCGTGAGCTGCGCGAGGAGCTGGGCATCGAGGTCACGGGTTCACGCCCGCTGATCAAGGTCAGCCACGATTACCCGGACAAGCAGGTGTTGCTCGATGTGCGCGAGGTGGATGGCTTTACCGGTGAGCCACATGGGGCAGAAGGGCAGCCTTTGGCGTGGGTGGCTCCGCGTGACCTGGGGCAGTATGCGTTCCCCGAGGCGAACAAGCCGATCGTCGCCGCCGCGCGTTTACCTGATCAATACCTGATCACCCCGGACGGTCTGGAAGTGCCCGAGTTGCTCAAAGGTATCCAGAAGGCCGTGGCCAGCGGTATCAGGCTGATCCAGCTACGGGCACCGGACATGTACGACCCCAAGTACCGCGATGTGGCGGTCGACGCGGTCGGCCTGTGCGCAGGCAAGGCGCAACTGATGCTCAAGGGGCCGCTTGAATGGCTCGGCGACTTCCCGTCTGCCGGCTGGCACCTGACCGCCGCGCAGTTGCGCAAGTACGCGGCCAAGGGCCGGCCGTTCCCGAAGGAGCGCTGGCTGGCGGCGTCCTGCCACAGTGCCGAGGAGCTGGCATTGGCCGAGCAGATGGGGGTGGACTTCGTCACCCTGTCGCCGGTGCAGGCGACGCAGACTCATCCTGAGGCTGAGCCGTTGGGTTGGGATGAGGCACAGCGCTTGATCGCCGGGATCAGCCATCCGGTGTTTCTGCTGGGTGGGGTGGGGCCGGGTGAGCGGGAGCAGGCGTGGGATGCCGGTGCCCAGGGCGTGGCGGGGATTCGGGCGTTCTGGCCTGGGGCTTGAGTCATCCGCCAATCGCGGGGCAAGTCGGGGCGCCGCAGCGCCGCTCCGACTTGCCCCGCGATGCTTTCAGACGGGCTTCTCGGCCGCCTGCCACAGCACTTCGTCGACACCTTGGCGTCGTCCAATGATCCGTGCTGCGACAAACAGCAGGTCCGACAGCCGGTTGATGTAGGCCAGCCCCACTCCCTCCAGCGGCTCCAGCGTGTTCAACTGCTGGCAGCGTCGTTCAGCTGCGCGTGCCGCGCTGCGACATACATGGGCCTGGGCCACCAGCATCGAGCCTCCGGGGAGGATGAAGTTCTTCAGTGGCCCCAACTCGTCGTTCCAGCGGTCTATCGCAGCCTCCAGGCGCTCCACTTCAACGCTGTTCAGCGCCTGGTAAGTGGGCATCGCCAACTCGCCCCCCAGGTCGAACAGCCGATGCTGACAAGGCGCCAGCACCTCGATCAGCTCGCTCAGCCCTGCCTCGGCCAGACCCGCCAGCAACACGCCGAGCTGGCTGTTGAGGCTGTCGACCTCGCCGATCGCCTCGACGCGCGGATGGTCCTTGGGCACCCGGCGCCCGTCGCCCAGGCCGGTTTCACCTTTGTCGCCGGTGCGGGTATAGATCTTCGACAGGCGATAGCCCATGTCATGTCTCCGTGTTCAGGGGGGCCGGTTGGGCCTGGTTCAGGGGCAGGCGCAGGGTGAAGCAGGTACCCTGGCCGGGGGTGGACTGCACTTCCATCTGCCCCTTGTGGTTGTTGGTGATGATGAAATACGACACCGACAGGCCCAGGCCGGTGCCCTGGCCGATCTCCTTGGTGGTAAAGAATGGCTCGAAGGTGCGCTTGCGCACCGTCTCGGGCATGCCGACGCCGTTGTCCTCGACCTGGATTTCCGCCCAGGGCGGGTTGAGCCTGGTGCGCAAGGTGATACGCCCAGGCTCGCTGGGTTGCGGGCGCTGGTGGATGGCCTGGGCGGCATTCTTCAGCAGGTTCAGCAGCACCTGCTCCAGTTCGTTGGCGGTGCAGGGCACCGGCCCCAGCTGTGGGTCGAACTGGCGGACGATGGCCTGTCCCTTGAAGTCGAAGCCGATGGCCAGGTCGAAGTCATTGCCGGCAATCTCCACCGCCTGGTCGATCAACGCCGGCAGGTCGCAAGGGACTAGCTGGCGGTTGCTGCGGCGGCTGAAACTGAGCATATGAGTGACGATCTTCGCGGCCCGCGCGCCGGCTTGCTGGATGCCGTCGAGCAACTGTGGCACCTCGCGGCTGGCCAGGTAGCGATTGATGGTCGGCAGGTCGATGCCCAGCTCGTTGGCCTGCTCCTGATTGCGCGGCAGGTCCGGCGACAGACGGCGGCGGATGTTCTGCACGTTGTGCAGGATCGCGCCCAGCGGGTTGTTGATCTCGTGTGCCATGCCGGCCGCCAGGCCGCCGACAGAGAGCATCTTCTCGGATTGCACCATCATTTCTTCCAGCGATAGACGCTGGGTGATGTCGTCGATACGGATCACCACGCCGCGTCCGCCACCGCCCATCAGCGGGTAGAAGGTCAGCGCGTAGTGACGCAGGTCCTCGCCCTTTGGCCAGGTGACCCGCTCGATCTTGGCCACCCGGTGTTTCTCCACGCTCTCCTTGAGCTGCGGCAGGAACGGCTTGAGCGGCTCGAAGGCGAGGAAGATCGGTTGGTTCAGCGCTTCGTCCAGCGGTGTCCCGGAGAGTACCGTGGCCTCGTGGTTCCACTGGGTGACGTAGAGCTGTTCATCGAGGGCGATCAGCGCCGAGGGCATTGAGTCGATGATGCTGTTGAGGTAGTTCTGGAAACCGGTGAGCTTTTTCTCGATCTTGCTGCGGACCTGGACTTCCAGCTCCAACTTGCGGTTGGTGTGGCGGGTTTCCTCAGCCAAGCCCTGGGCCTGGTCGTAGGCGTTTTGGAATTCGTCCCGGGTGCGTTTGAGTTGCTGTTCACGGGCTTCAATGCGCGACAGCATGGTGTTGAACGCTTCAGCCAGGCCGCCGATCTCGTCGTCATTGCCGCGCTGGGCGCGCAGGGCATAGCTCTCCTCACGGGTGACCTGGCGGGTCAGCTCTTCGAGGCGGTTGATCGGCAGTGTGATCAGGCGTTTGATCTGCCGAGCGATGACTAGCCACAGCAGCACGCTGAAAACCAGGATCGCCAGGCTGGCGGAGAGGGTGCCGGTGTAGAACGCGGTGGGCAACTCGCTGCTGGCCACCAGCAGCAGATGTGCGGGTGGGGCGGCGCTGCGCGGCAGGCGGATCAGCTGAGTACTGCGAAACTCCATCAGGCGCCAGCCATCGATGTTGCGGTAGCGCTTGGGCAGGGTCAGCGGGTCGCCATGCTGTAGTTGCGCCAGCAGGCGGCCATCGCCGCCATAGATCGCCGCGGCACGCAGGGGGGCATAGCTGTCGAGTTCCTTGAGCAGCGCGCTGGCGGTCTCCGGTGTGTCGCCGGCGCGGGCCGACAACTGCGGATTGGACACCAGCTTGCCGATGGTCTGCAGGGCCTGGGGGGCCATACTCTCCTGGGTGATCCAGTAGGCGGCGCTGATGAATGCCAGGTTAGCCACCAGCAGAATGGTCACCAGCAGCACCAGCAGGGCCGCCAGCAGTTTCTGCCCGACCGGGAGGTTTTCCAGGCGTTGACGCAGGGTCATGGGTCTGAGTGTGTCCGTTTCCGATGAATGGGCAGGATCAGTCGCTGCGCAGGCCGCGGGCCTGCAGGTTATCGACAAGGCGTCGGTGCAGGTGTTCCAGTTGCGGCACTGCCAGGCCGTGTCTGCCGGCGGCACGACAGGCGTGGCCGAGCAGGTAGTGGACCTCGGTGCGCCGGCCATGGCGGACATCCTGGTACATGGAAGAATAGTTGGCCGCGGTGGCCAGGATCACTCGCTGTACTTCCTCGTGCAGGTCGCTGGCCGCTTCGGGCTGGCCGCAACGATGCAGCAGGTTGACCAGTTCGTCGCACAGCGGGTCGACTTCGGTCAGGTGCCCGAGCAGGCCGCCATTCTGGCAGTCGTGCAGTACCGTCAGTGGGTTGATCGCACAGTTGAGCGCCAGTTTGCGCCACAGGCGAGCAGGGATGTCGAGCGCCCACTCGGCCGGTATGCCGGCCTCGTGCAGGTCGTCGAACCAGGTCGGCATGCCCGGGCTGGCCGGATCACCCAGCCAGTTGAATCCGTGGCCGGCAAAGCGAACCTGCCAGTCGGCTTCGCGGAACGCGCCCTCGGTGCTGGAGGCGAAGATGCAGCGGGCGTGGGGCACCTGCTCGGCGACCTCGTCCTGGCTGCCCAGGCCGTTCTGCAGCAGTATCAGCTCGGCGCCATGGGCCAGCCTGGGGGCCAGGCGCGCCACGGCAGGCGCGGCGTCATAGGCCTTGCAGGCGACCAGCAGGCGATGGATCGGGCCGGGCGCGTCGAAGCTCTCCGCGGGGATCGCATAGTGGTGCTGGACATCCTGCTCCATCAGGGTCAGCCCGCCCTTGCGTTCATAGGCGGCCAGGCGCTGCTGGTCGCGCAGGATAAGGCGGACTGCCTTGCCCGAGCGGGCCAGGCGGCAGGCCCAGAGGCTGCCGAGGCTGCCGGCGCCGAGAATATGCCAGGTGCTGCTCATCTGCGTTTCGCAACCCGTTATAATGAGTCCGCATTTTAACCATCAAACCCGACGCGCTCCATCTTCAGGCCGAGCGCGCTTTTTTTTCTGGAGATCAACCATGCCTTCGTTCGACGTGGTATCGGAACTGGACAAGCACGAAGTGCAGAACGCTGTCGACAACGCCATCAAGGACCTCGACCGTCGCTACGACTTGAAGGGCAAGGGCACCTTCGAGTTTAAGGACAAGGAGCAGACCGTGCTGCTGACCGCCGAGGAGGAGTTCCAGCTCGAGGCCATGCTGGAAATCCTGCGCCTGGCACTGGTCAAGCGCAAGATCGACGTCAAATGCCTGGAAACCAAGGATCCCTACGCTTCGGGCAAGGAGAAGAAGCAGGAAGCCAAGTTCCGCGAAGGCATCGACAAGGACCTGGCCAAGAAGATCGTTGCCACCATCAAGGACGGCAAGCTCAAGGTCCAGGCCGCCATCCAGGGCGAGCAGGTTCGCGTCACCGGCAAGAAGCGCGATGACCTGCAGGAGGCCATTGCCTTGCTGCGCACCAAGGAATTCGACATGCCGCTGCAGTTCAACAACTTCCGCGACTGATCGTACAGCGGCCCGGAACCTTGATGGCGCATTGATGTCCATCGGGGTCAGGGCCGCTGGCTTTGCGCTGCCCGCTTCACTGTGTACTTGCCGTTCGGCATCAGGAGATAAACATGGATTTGAACGCTGAAGTCGATCAGCTTGTTCGCCAATCGCAGACCTGGGTTCCCTTGATCATGGAGTACGGCAGCCGCCTGTTGCTGGCGCTGCTGACGCTGGCCATCGGCTGGTGGATCATCAACAAACTCAGCGCCCGTCTCGGCAAGCTGGTGGGCCTGCGCGCCGACGCCGCACTGCAGGGCTTCATCAGCACCCTGGCCAATATCGTGTTGAAAGTGCTGCTGATGGTCAGCGTGGCGTCGATGATCGGTATCGAGACCACCTCGTTCGTCGCCGCCATCGGTGCCGCCGGCCTGGCTATCGGCCTGGCCTTGCAAGGCAGCCTGGCCAACTTCGCCGGCGGCGTGTTGATCCTGATGTTCCGCCCCTTCCGTATCGGTGACTGGATCGAGGCCCAAGGGGTCAGCGGTACCGTGGACAGCATCCAGATCTTCCACACCGTGCTGCGCACTGGCGACAACAAGACCGTGATCATGCCCAACGGCAGCCTGTCCAACGGCATCATCACCAACACCAACCGCCAGCCGACCCGTAAGGTGGTGTTCGACGTGGGGGTGGATTACGACGCCGACCTGCAGAAGGCTCGCAATGTACTGCTGGAGCTGGCCCAGGATCCGCGTGTACTGCAGGACCCGGCGCCGCAGGCGGTGATTTCGACCCTGGGCGACAGTTCGATCACCGTGTCGCTGCGCATCTGGACCAAGACCGCCGACTATTGGGACGTGATGTTCATGCTCAACGAACATGCCCGTGATCGGCTCAAGGCCGAAGGCATCGACATTCCCTTTCCACAGCGAGTGATTCGCGTGGTGCAGGAGACCGTGGCGTAACATAAGCGTCCGCGAAATCGGGGCCGCTTCGCGCCCCATCGCCGGCAAGCCGGCTCCCACAGGGTCAACAGTCAACCTGTGGGAGCCGGCTTGCCGGCGATGGGGCGCGAAGCGGCCCTGTTTTTTACACTTGTTCACAGCCAGGCGCTGCCATATCTGGCATACACCCTGATCTTGCCTGCCAATCCGATGTCCGCCATGAAACCTCTGCTGTATATCACTCCCCTGCGCGCCCTGCTGTTCGGCCTCACCCTGGCGCTGTTCGAACTATTGACCTATCTGGCGAGCGACGCGGTCATGCCCGCCATGCCGGTCGTGGTCGGCGATCTCCAGGCCAGCCCCGAATACATTCCCCATGCCCTCAACCTCTACCTGCTGGGTGGCGTGCTGCTGCAATGGCTGATCGGCCCGTTGGCCGACCGCTATGGCCGGCGCCCGCTGTTGCTGGCGGGCTGTGTGTTCTTCGGGGGGGCGTGCCTGGCAACCTTCTGGGCCCAGGATATCGGTGGGTTCAACCTGCTGCGGCTGTTGCAGGGCATCGGCCTGGGTTTCGTCGTCACAGTCAGCTACCCGGCGCTCAACGAGGCATTCAGCGAGGCCGACGCGGTGCGCATGATGGCGCTGCTGGCCAACATCGCGCTGCTGTCGCCGTTGCTTGGCCCACTGGTGGGCACCCTGATGCTGCAGTGGCTGGACTGGCGGTGGCTGTTCGTGGCCTTCGCCGGCGGCGCGGTGCTGTGCTGGCTGCTGCTCTACCGGCTGATGCCGGAAACTCTGGGGGTGGAGCGCCGCGACGGCTCGTGCCTGCCGTTCACGCCCATTCATCTGCTGCCATTGCTGGCAGGTTATGGCCAGTTGCTGGGCAATCGTCGTTTCGTGGCCGGTAGCGCGGCGCTGGGACTGGTAGGTTTGCCTCTTATTGGCTGGATCGGCCTGTCACCTGTGCTGCTGATCCATGATGAAGGCCTGAGCACGATGGAATACGCGCTTTGGCAATTGCCGGTGTTCGGCGGGCTGATCCTGGGTAACCTTATCATCAACCGTATCGCCGATCGCTACCCGCTGCCGGCCTTGGTGCGTGGCGCTCTGTGGCCTTACCTGGCTGGCTTGTCGCTGATGGCCCTGGCAACCTGGCTCTGGCCAACGGTGACCAGCGTGGTTTCCGGCATGTCGCTGTACGCCTTGGGGTTGGGCGTGGCCAACGCGGTGCTGTACCGCATGACGCTGTTCTCCAGTGAGCAGAGCAAGGGCCTGGTGTCGGCGATGCTGGGCATGATCACCATCGCTTTGCTGGGATTGGGCGGTGCGGTGTTGGCGATGCTGGGGGGCGGTGCCAGCCTGATGCACTTTGCCCTGGCTGCGGGCGTGGCGGGCGCGCTTGCGCTGTGGCCCTTGTGGTTCGTGGTAGGCGGGCGTTCGGGGGACGGAACTGCGACACAGTAGAAACATCGCGGGGCAGGCCCGCTCCCACGCAGTCCTCAGACTGAATACGTGGGAGCGGGCTTGCCCCGCGATGAGGCCAGTGAAGGCCTAGTGTTGTTCAGCCGCCGGGCTCTCCACCGGCGCCGGCTTTCCCCGACCGACTTCCTGGCGCCAGTGCAGCGCGATCAGCACCAGCGTCGGCACACCCAGCAGCGCGGTGACCAGGAAGAAGTCGTGATAGCCGAACTTTTCCACCATGACCCCGGAATAGCCGCCGATCAGGCGTGGCAGCAATAGCATGATCGAGCTGAGCAGGGCGTACTGGGTGGCCGAGAACTTCAGGTTGGTCAGGCTCGACAGGTAGGCGACGAAGGCCGAGGTGGCAAGCCCCGAACTGAAGTTGTCCAGCGAGATGGTGACCACCAGCATTTCCAGGTTCGGGCCCATGTCGGCCAGCATCAGGAACAGGATATTGGTGGCTGCCGAGGCCGCGCCGCCGATGAACAGGATCGGCAGGATGCCGAAGCGCACGATCAGCAGGCCCCCGGCGCCGGCGCCGACCAGGGTCATGATCAGGCCGAAGATCTTGCTGACGCTGGCAATCTGGTCCTTGGTGAAGCCCATGTCGATGTAGAACACGTTGGCCATCACGCCCATCACCGTATCGGACATGCGGTAGGTGGCGATCAGCCCAAGCAACAGCAGCGCCTGCCAACGATAGCGCACGATGAAGTCGTTGACCGGCGTGAGTACCGGCGCCAGGCCGCGACGGCCAAGGGATGACAGGCAGGCCCAGGTCAGCAGCACATAGAGGATCAGGCGTAGGAAGGCCCGATCTTCGAGCAGCAGGTCGAGCATGGTCGCGTCGCCGAACGCCACGCTGCCCCAATCGGTGTTGAACATCTGGGTGAAACTTGCCGGCACCGAGACCAGCAGGATGATCAGTACGAACACCGACGCCAGCTGGTGCATCAAGCCATAGCGCGCGGCCGACAGCTGGGTGCGCAGGGGGACCGGCGGCTCACGCATCACCAGGGTGGTGAACACGGCGGGCAGCATCAGCACGCCGAACAGCACGTAGGTGCCGGTCCAGGCTTCGTGCAAGTAGCTGAAACCGGTGGAGCCGAACCACTCGGCGAAGAACAGCGCACCGGCAGTGGCCAGCAGTGCGGCGACCCGGTAGCCGGCCATGTAGCTGGCGGCCAGGGCGGCCTGGCGCTGGTCGTCGGCAATCTCCAGGCGGTAGGCGTCGACGGCGATGTCCTGGGTGGCCGAGGCGAAGGCCACCAGCACTGCCAGGGCGACAAGCCACGACAAGTGTTTCTGCGGATCGCAGAAGCCCATGCCGACCAGCCCTAGCACCACCAGGACCTGCGACAGCAGCAGCCACGAACGGCGCCGGCCCATGCCGCCGAGCAGTGGCAGGCGCCACTGGTCGAGCAGCGGCGACCAGACCCATTTGAAGGCGTAGGCGAGGCCGATCAGGCTGGCGTAGCCAATAGTCTCGCGGGCCACGCCGGCCTCGCGCAACCATACAGAAAGCGTCGAGAACACCAGCATGTACGGTAGGCCGGCGGCGAATCCGAGCAGCAAAAGCACCAAAGTTGACGGGCTGGCATAGGCAGCGAGCGCAGCGCGCCAGGTTTTACGGGGCATGGGCCAACATCTGCCTCAAGGTTTGCGAAAACAAAGCGCGCACTCTAACCGCTGTGCTCCATCGGACGCCAGCCATGGCGCGCCATATCCACACGATTATTAGCCACATTCACGCCTTCTGCGCGTAGCCGGGCGCGTTGTTCGTCGCCCGAGGGCGTGCCCAGGGCCAGGCTCAGCCTGCCACCCGCGCCCAGCACCCGGTGCCAGGGCAGGCGAGTGTCCTGCGGTAGCTGCGAAAGTGTGCGCCCCACCCACCGCGCCGCGCGGCCAAGGCCTGCAAGCTCGGCCAGTTGCCCGTAGCTGACGACTTTTCCCTCCGGTACCTGGCCGAGTACAGAATACAGCGCCATTCGTCGGGCATCTGCATCTTGCGCCGCAGCTGGATCGAGGGCGCACATCAGGAGATCCCTGTCCTGCAGATGAAACCGGACAGAAGGTCGCGGCAAATGCGAGTGGAACTCATCGGCATGGTCTGGGTCTGTCCTTGCTCAGGTTGTCGGTATCTGGATAATGCCCGGCTTTTTCGTCGAATCGAACCCATATTGCGCTTATGTCTTCTAGAACCCTGCTGTGTTTCATCGCTGCATCCCTTTGTACGCCCGTGCTCGCTGACACCGTGTGGATGAAGAACGGTGACCGCCTGAGCGGCAAGATCAAGGTCTTCGATGGCGGCAAGCTGCTGCTGGAAACCCCCTATGGCGGTTCGATCGCCTTGGATTGGAAACAGGTGAAGACGCTGGAAAGCGATCAGGAACTGCTGGTCAAGCAAGATGCGTACAGCGGCGAGAAGGCCAAGTCGCTGAAAGCCGCTGAACCCGGCAAGGTGACTCTGGCCAATGGCGAGGCGCCAAAGACCGTGGAGCTGGCCAGCATCGAGCAGATCATGAAGCCGCGCCCCGTGGTCGAAGACTTCCTGTGGAAGGGCAACGTCGATGTGGCGATGGACTACAAGCGCGCCGAGAACAACACCGACGACTATGACGTCAGCTTCAAGACCACCGCCCGTCATGGCCGTTGGCGGCACAACGCCGAGGGCGAGTACAACCGCGAGACCAAGGACGATGTCACCACCACCAATAACTGGAGCGCCGAGTACGCGCTCGACCGTTTCATCACCGAGAAGTGGTTCTGGCAGGGGCGCCTGGAATACAAGCGTGACCATATCGAGGATCTGGCCCGCCAGCGCACCGTCGGTACCGGCCCGGGTTATCAGTTCTGGGACGACGAACTCGGCGCGTTCTCGCTGGGTTCGCTGATCAACCGCACGGACTTCGAGTACCGCGATGGCGGCAAGGACAATTTCTATTCCGCCGCGGTGAAATGGGACTACAACCGCTACCTGATCGGCAAAAAAGTCGAGTTTTTCACCAATGGCGAGTTTGGCAAGCCGCTGGGCGGCGTCGCCGACTACTCGCTGGATGCCGAGATGGGGCTGCGTTACAAAGTCACGGAGTGGGCCTCGCTCAACCTCAAGGCCGAAAAGGACCTGATCAAGGGCACCCGCGACAGCGATCTGGACAAAACCCGCTATACCGCCGGATTCGGCGTTACCTGGTAAAAACAGGCGTTAGCAGTAAGCTACAAACGGCAAGCAAGCGTCGTGTGTGCGGTCTCAACGGACGGTGCCGCCTTGCTTTTTCTTGTCGCTTGTAGCTTATAGCTTGCAGCTGATTTTTTCAGGAGCCTCTCCAGTGAGTACCAACGCCCTTCGCCCCGCCCGGGAACTGCTGCTCAAGGAATACCGCGGTGTCCTCTCCACGCATTCCAAATCGATGCCAGGGTTCCCATTCGGCTCGGTGGTGCCGTATTGCCTCGACGCCGACGGTCATCCGCTGATCCTCATCAGCCGCATCGCCCAGCATACCCATAACCTGCAGCGGGATCCCAAATGCTCGCTGTTGGTGGGTGAGCGCGACGCCGAGGATGTCCAGGCAGTCGGGCGGCTGACGGTAATGGCCGAGGCCCGCAAACTCACTGACGATGCCGCTATCGAGGCTGCTGCGAGTCGCTACTACCGGTATTTCCCCGAATCTGCGAACTACCATAAGGCTCACGATTTCGACTTCTGGGTGCTTGAGCCAGTACGCCACCGCTACATCGGTGGTTTCGGCGCGATCCACTGGCTAGATCAGGTGACGCTGGCCAATCCCTTTGCGGGCCAAGCCGAACAAAGCATGATCGAGCATATGAATGACGACCATGCCAATGCTATTGACCACTATGCAAAACTGTCAGGGCTACCGCGTTCGGCACACATGGTTGGTATCGACAGCGAGGGCATGCACTTGCGTATAGGCCAGGGCATCTACTGGTTGCCTTTCCCCACTACTTGCAACACCCCGACACAAGTTCGCGAGGCCTTGGTTTCGCTGGCTCGTGCGGATGTATGGCCCGGTTCGTCGCAAGGCGAGGGTTGAAAACCTGCGTCGAGGCATCCATCTGATGGTCTTACAGGAAGATTCTCTTCCGTCGAGGAACCCTTGATGCGTGCTTTTCTATTGCTGTTACTGCTTTTCCCCGTGCTGGAGCTGTTCGTCTTCGTCAAGGTCAGTGCGGCAATCGGTTTCTTCCCGGCGCTGCTGCTGATCATCGCCGGTTCCGCCCTTGGGGTGCTGGTGATGCGCGTTGCTGGCCTGGCCACCGCCCTGCGTGCCCGGGAGAGCCTGCAGCGCGGCGAACTGCCAGCCGAGGACATGTTCCAGGGCTTGATGCTCACCGTCGGTGGTGGCCTGTTGCTGCTGCCGGGCTTCATCAGTGACTTGCTGGGCCTGCTGTGCCTGCTGCCGTTCACTCGACGCCTGGTGGTCGGTCGGCTGCGTCGCCGCGCCGAAGAGCAGGCCCTGCGCCAGCGGGCGTTCCAGGACGATCCGCTCCAGGCCCAGCCCCGCGATGGCGGGCATCGTCCGAATGTGATCGAGGGCGAGTACGAGCGACGCGATAAATAATACCCAGGGTGTGTTGCAGGAGCGGGCTTGCCCCGCGATGGCTGAAGCTGTCGCGAGGCAGGTCCGCTTTTGCGATGGGGGGCTGAAAATTTTTCCTCTCAAGCCTTGTAATCGATTTTGGCGGCCTCATGTATGTGGTCACCGCAAGGTTTCTGGTGGCAACACCAGACATGACACAGGTGGTTCGCCATTTGCGGGCCATCCCCGGCAACGCCGGATCGAATCAACCCGCCGGTGCTGGCACCGGCCGATGAAAACCACAATTTGGGAGAGATCGACAATGAAGCTTCGTCCTCTGCATGACCGCGTCGTCATCCGTCGCAGCGAAGAAGAATCGAAAACCGCTGGCGGTATCGTCCTGCCGGGTTCGGCCGCTGAAAAACCAAACCGCGGTGAAGTCGTTGCGGTAGGTACCGGTCGCATCCTGGACAACGGCGAAGTACGTGCGCTGGCCGTGAAAGTGGGTGACAAAGTGGTTTTCGGCCCTTACTCGGGCAGCAACACCGTGAAAGTCGATGGCGAAGACCTGCTGGTCATGGCCGAGAACGAAATCCTCGCCGTCATCGAAGGCTGATTTCCCCGACTTCCCGTTACTCCAAAGAATTCCAAGGATTAAACGATCATGGCTGCTAAAGACGTAAAATTCGGCGATTCCGCTCGTAAGAAAATGCTGGTTGGTGTCAACGTTCTGGCTGACGCGGTAAAAGCGACCCTGGGCCCGAAAGGCCGTAACGTGGTTCTGGCCAAGAGCTTCGGCGCGCCGACCATCACCAAGGACGGTGTTTCCGTCGCCAAAGAAATCGAGCTGAAAGACGCCTTCGAGAACATGGGCGCCCAGTTGGTCAAGGAAGTTGCTTCCAAGGCCAATGACGCTGCCGGTGACGGCACCACCACCGCCACCGTTCTGGCTCAGGCCATCGTCAACGAAGGCCTGAAGGCCGTCGCTGCCGGCATGAACCCGATGGACCTCAAGCGCGGCATCGACAAGGCCACCGCTGCCGTTGTCGCCGAGCTGAAGAACCTGTCCAAGCCATGCGCCGACTCCAAGGCCATCGCCCAGGTAGGTACCATCTCCGCCAACTCCGACAACTCCATCGGTGAAATCATCGCCGAAGCCATGGAAAAAGTCGGTAAAGAAGGCGTGATCACCGTTGAGGAAGGCTCGGGCCTGGAAAACGAACTGTCTGTCGTCGAAGGCATGCAGTTCGACCGTGGCTACCTGTCGCCGTACTTCGTCAACAAGCCGGATACCATGGTGGCTGAGCTTGAAGGCGCGCTGCTGCTGCTGGTCGACAAAAAGATCTCCAATATCCGTGAGCTGCTGCCGGTACTGGAAGCTGTAGCCAAAGCCGGTCGTCCGCTGCTGATCGTTGCCGAGGACGTCGAGGGTGAGGCCCTGGCTACCCTGGTGGTCAACAACATGCGTGGCATCGTCAAGGTCGCCGCAGTCAAGGCACCAGGCTTCGGCGATCGCCGCAAGGCAATGCTGCAGGACATCGCTGTCCTGACTGGCGGCACCGTGATTTCCGAAGAGATCGGCCTGTCCCTGGAAACCGCCACCCTGGAGCACCTGGGTAACGCCAAGCGCGTCATCCTTTCCAAGGAAAATACCACCATCATCGACGGTGCTGGCGAAGAGTCCGACATCCAGGCGCGCGTTACCCAGATCCGTGCCCAGGTTGCCGACACTACCTCGGACTACGACCGTGAGAAGTTGCAAGAGCGTCTGGCCAAGCTGGCTGGCGGTGTTGCCGTGATCAAGGTCGGTGCAGGCACCGAAGTCGAGATGAAAGAGAAGAAGGCTCGCGTTGAAGACGCCCTGCACGCTACCCGTGCAGCCGTTGAAGAAGGCGTGGTGCCTGGCGGCGGTGTTGCCCTGGTTCGCGCCCTGGCGGCCATCGTTGACCTCAAAGGTGACAACGAAGACCAGAACGTCGGTATTGCCCTGCTGCGTCGCGCAGTCGAAGCGCCGCTTCGCCAGATCACTGCCAACGCCGGCGACGAGCCAAGTGTTGTCGCTGACAAGGTCAAGCAAGGTTCGGGCAACTACGGTTACAACGCCGCTACCGGCGAGTACGGCGACATGATCGAGATGGGCATCCTGGACCCAGCCAAGGTCACCCGTTCGGCCCTGCAAGCCGCAGCTTCGATCGGCGGTCTGATGATCACCACCGAGGCCATGGTTGCCGACCTGCCGGAAGACAAGCCAGCTGCTGGCATGCCTGACATGGGTGGCATGGGTGGCATGGGCGGCATGATGTAAGCCAGCCTTACCCCCGGTACCAAGAAGAAGCCCCGGTTCGTGAGAACCGGGGCTTCTTCGTTTTCCTTGTCCCTGCCAGGGATCAGGCTGCGCTGCGCTCGACAGCAGGTAGCTTGGTCGTCGCGTGGCGATACAGAATCAGGTAGTACGACCCCAGCCCGATTAGCCAGCAGAACACCGCTGTCCACACGTTGTGTGACAGGAAATGCGCGCCCTGCATCATCCGCCCGATCGACAGCACCGACCCGGCGACGAAGGCCACTGCCAGCGCGACCCGGGCCAGACGTGGCTTGCGGTCACGCAGCATGAAGAACAGGCCGAACAGGCAGAACCCGGTCGCCGCATGCCCACCGGGCCAGCACAGGCCAGGCTTGTCGGTGGCCGGACGGGCTTCGAGCAACTTGCTGTAGGTCTCCTTGCCACCGAACTGCGTCAAGCTCCAGGGGCACTGCACCTGGGTAACCTTCTTAAGTGGCGTGACGAAGGCCGTCGACAGCGCCAGCGCCAGTACCAGGCAGCCTAGCTCGCGGCGCCAGCCCGCCACTCGGTTCCAGAAGAAGCTCAGGGCGAACCCGGTCAATGCCAGCAGACCGAACAGGATCACACCCTGCTTGACGCGGTCATGCAGGATGTTTTCCAGCAGATAGCTGTGGCGGCCAATGAATCCGCCGGCGGTCGGTTCGTAGAACAGGTTGGCAAGGTCCATGTCCAGCGAAGTCCATTCCAGCAAAACAAGGGTCACGACAGTGATAAACGGGATGCCCAGGTAAAGCCATGGGTTGATCGGACGAGGGGAGACGCTAGCCTGCATGGTGACTCCAGAGGGTGGACGAGACGGTGCATTGTCCTCGGGCCGCTATCCTGTGTCCGTGAATGATCGGTGAAAAAACTGTCAAGGCCGGTGTTTTAGCTTCAGGGCATGGCACCATGCGCGCAATGGCCGTAAGCTGCGCCTGCCGCGCCCGGCGAAGCGCCGCAAAGGAGATCTTGATGCGCATTCTTTTGGTTGAAGACAACCGCGATATTCTGGCCAACCTGGCCGACTACCTCGGCATGAAGGGCTACACCGTCGACTGTGCCCAGGATGGCCTGTCTGGCCTGCACCTGGCCGCGACCGAACACTACGACCTGATTGTGCTCGACATCATGCTGCCGGGCATCGACGGTTACACCCTGTGCAAACGTCTGCGCGAGGATGCCCGCCGCGACACCCCGGTGATCATGCTCACCGCCCGCGACCAGCTGGACGACCGCCTGCAAGGCTTCCGCTCGGGCGCAGACGACTACCTGCTCAAGCCGTTTGCTTTGTCGGAGCTGGCCGCGCGCATCGAGGCAGTGCTGCGCCGTGCCCAGGGGGGCGGCCGGCGCACCTTGCAGGTGGTCGACCTGACCTACGACCTCGACACCCTCGAGGTGACCCGCCAGGGCCGTCTGCTCAAGCTCAACCCTGTGGGTCTGAAACTGCTGGCCGTACTCATGCAGAAGAGCCCCCATGTACTGCGCCGCGAAGTACTGGAAGAAGCCTTGTGGGGCGATGACTGCCCCGACAGCGACAGCCTGCGCAGCCACGTGCACCAGCTGCGCCAGGTGATTGACAAGCCTTTCGAAAAACCGTTGCTACATACCGTCCATGGCGTCGGCTATCGCCTCGCCGAGGGCCGTGATGGAGTTTAAGCAGAGCCTTGCCCAGCGCATCATCATCGCCTTTGCGCTGATGAGCGCGCTGGTGGCCGGGGCCTTTGCCTTCGGCATTGTCGCCACAGTGCACCTGGTTGAAGAGCGGTTGATCTCTTCTGTGCTCGGTGGCGACTTGCAACGCTTGCTGCGCATGGACAGCGTCAGCGACTGGAGCCACCGGCCGCGTCCCGACCAGTTGTTCTACTTCAGCGGCGGGCGCGACGATTTCGAACTACCCAAGGACCTGCGTCACCTGGATGCAGGTTTTCACGAGGTATTTCGTGATCAGCTCTCGTACCACGCGATGGTCGAGATCGTTGACGGCCGACGTTATGTGCTGCTGCAGGATCAGAGCGACTTCGAAGAGCGCGAGCGAGTGTTGTTCGCCGTTGTCGTGGTCGGTTTCGTGCTCAGCCTGGCCCTTGCGGTGATTCTCGGCTGGCTGCTGGCGCGACGTGTGATGGCACCGGTGATCCGTCTGGCGCGCCAGGTCCGCCACCGTGACCAGTTGCTGGGATTGGCGCCGCCATTGGCACCGGATTATGCGGCGGACGAGGTCGGCCAGTTGGCCGTCGCTTTCGACGATACCCTGGGCCGCCTGCGTGATGCGTTGACCCGTGAGCGCTTGTTCACCAGTGATGTCAGCCACGAGCTGCGAACGCCGCTGATGGTCCTGGCCACTTCGTGCGAGCTGTTGATGGAGAACCCCAATCTCGAACCCCGTGCTCGCAGCCATGTCGAGCGTATCGTCCGGGCGACCGAGGAGATGCGCGAATTGGTCAAGACTTTCCTGATGCTCGCCAGGGCGCAGCGAGACGAGGGCGCTGTGGCCTCACGGGCGTCGCTGCGCGAGGTAGGTGACGACTTGATCGGCGTTTGGCGCGACACCATCGAACAGAAGGGACTGGCGCTGTATTACGACGGCCGGGTAAGCGCCAGCCCGGTGCTGTACAACGCTACATTCCTGCAGTCGGTGATGGGCAACCTGTTGCGCAATGCCGCCCACTACACCGATAGCGGTTATATCCGTCTCAGCCTGGAGGCCAATGGCTTCAGCGTGGAAGATAGTGGGGTAGGAATCCCTGAGGAGCAGCGCGAAGCGATGTTCCGGCCCTTCGTGCGAGGCGACGAGCGTCGGGGCGAAGGGTTGGGGCTGGGCCTTTCACTGGTGCAGCGCATCTGTGACGACCAGGGCTGGCGCGTGACCCTGACGACAACGCTGCCCCATGGTTGCCGTTTCCGGGTCGACCTGAGCCAGGGAGCCCCACTGCCGCCGGGACCCGACGGGATATTGGATCCGGATTAACTTCCGGTAACACCTGCTGATTTTTCCTACGGATTTTTCACATAGGCATGACCTGACGCCAACGTCCGCCTGCATAAGGTGGGCGCACTGGAGTCAGGAGATGCCCAATGCGTAGCCCCATCAAACTCGAATTCTCGGAAAAATACGACCGGGATCATGCTCGTCAGTATTTTCTCAAGCACCAGGATGGCCTGGCTCGGCGCCTTTCCCACCAGCGCGACGAACAACTGGCGCGACGAGCCCTGGCGCTTGCCGGCGAGCCGGGGCTGGTGCTCGATCTGCCCTGTGGTGCAGGACGGTTCTGGCCTTTGCTGGCGGAAAAAGCCAACCGGGTCATCATCGGGGCAGATAATTCTGCCGCGATGATTGAGACAGCCTGTGCGGCACAACCGCCAGAGATCGTCAAGCGGGTACGGCCCTTGCAGACTTCCGCCTTTGCGATCGATCTGCCGGACAACGCGGTGGACAGCATTTTCTGCATGCGCCTGTTCCATCACATAGGTGATCCCGCGCATCGAAAGACAATTCTCTCTGAATTTCAAAGGGTTAGCCGTGATAGTGTGATTTTGTCGTTGTGGGTGGACGGCAATTTCAAAGCTTGGCGTCGGCGCAAGCTTGAGGCTCGGCGCAGCCTCCGGGCTGCGCAGGACAGCTACCAAAATCGATTTGTGTTACCTGCGGCTACAGTGGAAGAAGAGTTTTCCTCAGCTGGCTTCAGAATCCAGGAACGTCTCGACTTTCTGCCGTTCTATGCCATGTGGCGAGTTTACGTATTGCGCAAGGGGTAAAGGGTCATGGCGGTAGCGCAGCATCAATCCAGACAGTTCGATTTTTACTGGCAGCAGCAAGGGGAATGGGTCGAGGAACCCAACCAGCGGCGTGGCGGCGAGAGCGGCGTGCAACGACTGAGTGATGACCACGGCCACATGCTGTATGCGAAACGCCAGGTCGGGCATATCTACCGCAGCCTTCTGCATCCCTTCGGGCGCCCCACGGTGTTGCGCGAACTTGATGCGTTGCACAGTTTCGAGCAACTGGGCGTGCGGGTACCCCGTATCGTCTATGCAGGTGCCGAGCGTGACGCCGATCACCAGTGGCGTGCGTTGCTGGTCAGTGAAGCCCTAGACGGCTTTGTCGATCTTGACACCTGGCATGCCTCGGGGGCTCGCGAGCGATACCCACAGGCAGTGCAAGAGCGCATGTTCAAGGACCTGGCCGACAATCTGGCGCGCATGCACCTGGGCCATTGGCAGCATGGTTGCCTGTATGGCAAGCATGTGTTCGTCAAGGTATATGGCGAAGGCGAGCAGGCCCGGGTGGAGGTCGCATTGCTGGATTTGGAGAAATGCCGTCGGCGCATCAGTTGCCAGCGGGCGGCGTACAACGACCTGCGTCAATTGCGTCGCCACTCGTCGTTCAGTGAAGCGGAGTGGCAAACCTTGCTCTACTTTTACCAAATGGCGTTTGGCAGCGCTGTCAAAGGTTTAGGGCAATGAAACTAGAAATCGCTCGAGCTTTGTTCCTGGTTGCGGCGTTAGCGGTGACTACCGCAGCGGCGGCGGCCTGGGAGCAACCGCGGCCCATGGTGTTCAGCAAGGCCGGGGAGGGTGGGCAGTGCCCGTTGCCTCGTGTGGTGAAGGCTGACCAGGCGCAGGCTCAGCCAGATCATGATCTTTTACTGTTTCTGTTCGGAATGAGCCAGGGCCTGCGGCCGGTTGGTTGAGGCAGGTCGTCTTGACGGGCGCCAGGGGATCTCCATGAGCCTCTGGCGTTTCGCCGTTTAATCCGCGGTACTCGCCTGATAGCTGTCGATCACTTCCTGCGCCGCGCGAAACGCATCGATCGCCGCCGGCACCCCTGCATACACCGCGCAATGCAGCAACGCCTCGCGAATCTCCTCGACCGTGCAGCCATTGTTCAACGCCCCACGTACGTGGCCCTTGAGTTCCTGCGGGCACTTGAGCGCGGTCAGAGTGGCCAGGGTGATCAGGCTGCGGGTCTTCAGCGGCAACCCGTCGCGGGCCCAGACGCTGCCCCATGCATGTTCGTTGACGAAGTCCTGCAGCGGTTGGGTGAACGCCGTTGCGTTGCCCAGGGCGCGATCGACGAACGCATCGCCCATCACCTGGCGGCGAATACGTTCACCCGTCTGTTTCGTGTCGGCCATGTTGTTTTCCTTAGTGTTGGCGGCGCCAGGCGCGGATCGTCGTGTAAAGCAGCACGACCCCGAGCACCGGCATTACATAGAACAGCATCAGTTGTTCGAGGCGTCCGGCCAATGGCAGGCCGGTGGTGAAGGTCACCACGTGCAGGCCGTAGGCCAGGTAAAGACACAGGAATACCAGGCCTTCGGCGCGGGTTACCCGGTAGCCTGAATAGAATACTGG
This sequence comes from Pseudomonas soli, assembly GCF_900110655.1. Lineage (GTDB taxonomy): Bacteria > Pseudomonadota > Gammaproteobacteria > Pseudomonadales > Pseudomonadaceae > Aquipseudomonas > Aquipseudomonas soli. The sequence goes on along the minus strand of NZ_FOEQ01000001.1, from coordinate 649,599 downwards.
CAGGCACAGCGCGGCGACGCCGAGCATCACCGGCAGGTCGAAGTCCAGTGCATTGGGTGAAATCGACAAGGGAGCGGGTGCGGTCACTGCCGTCAGCCCCAGCACCGCCAGCAGGTTGAATAGGTTGCTGCCGATCACCGTGCCCACGGCGATCTCCCGTTCGCCACGCAGGGCCGCGATCAGCGCGGCGGCCAGTTCCGGCAGCGAGGTGCATACCGCAACCACGGTCAGGCCGATGATGCGTTCGGACAGGCCCAGGTCGGTCGCCACCTCGACGGCTGCCTCCAGTACCAGGTAACCCGCCAGGCTCAGCAGCCCCAGCCCCAGGAGAATCTGCAGCAGTGCCCCGCTCCAGAAGCGCAGCGGGCTGGCGTGCTTGGTGCATGGCGCCGGGTAGGTGCGGGCGTAGTGGCGCGACTGATGCCAGAGCATGGCCAGGTAACCGGTCAACCCGAGCAGTAGCAGGCCGCCTTCGAGCCGCCCCAGTTCACCGTTGAGCGCGAGCAGGTATACCAGGGCGCTGGCGAGGATCATCAATGGGATATCCAGGCGCACCAGCTGGCGTGACACACGCAGCGGAATGATCAGTGCGGCAAGGCCCAGGATCACCAGCACGTTGAAGATGTTGCTGCCCACGACGCTGCCCACAGCGACATCCGGCGCGCCCTGGTAGGCGGCTTGCAGGCTCACGGTCAGCTGTGGCGCCGTACTGCCGAAGGCGACCAGGCTCAGGCCAATGATCAGAGGGCGCACGTGCAGGCGGCTGGCCAGGCGCAGAGCGGCGCGTACCAGTAGCTCGGCACCAAAGATCATCAGCAGCAGGCCCAGGCCCAGTTGCAGCAGGCTGAAGGCGGGGAGGGTGGCCAGGTCGAAAATGGCGAGGGCTCCAGTCAGGTCAATCGCTCAGACCTTGTACCCGGACTCGCGCGGTTCCGCTACGGAGCATGTCGATTTTTTCTGCGGCTGCGCGTGAAAGGTCGATCAGCCGGCCGCGGGTGTGCGGGCCACGGTCGTTGATGCGTACCACAACGCTGCGCTGGTTGGCCAGGTTGGTGACCAGCACACGGCTGCCAAAGGGCAGGCTGCGGTGGGCGGCGGTGAGGCCATGCTGGTTGAAGGGCTCGCCGCTGGCAGTGCGTTTGCCATGGTGGCGTGAACCGTAATAGGAGGCGGTGCCGGTTTCGTTGTAACCGCGGGGGTCGATGTCGTGGCTGGCGCAGCCGGCCAGGACGGAGAAGAGGGTGAGGGTGGTGAGGGATCGTTTTAGCAAGTCGGACACTCCGGTGTTGCCGCAGACGATCGCGGGGCAAGCCCGCTCCCACGACAGATCGTGGGAGCGGCGGTGCGCCGATGCGACTTGCACCGCGATTGGGGTCACCCTTCGAGCTTGGCCTTGAGCAATTGGTTCACTTGCCCCGGGTTGGCCTTGCCTTTCGACGCTTTCATCGCCTGGCCGACGAAAAAGCCGAACATCTTGCCGCGCTTGGCTTCATCGGCGGCGCGGTATTGTTCGACCTGTTCGGCGTTGGCGGCGAGCATCTCGTCGAGCATCTTGTCGATCGCGCCGGTATCGGTGACCTGCTTGAGGCCGCGGCTTTCGATGATGCTGTCGGCATCGCCTTCGCCGGCGGCCATGGCCTCGAACACGGTCTTGGCAATCTTGCCGCTGATGGTGTTGTCACGGATGCGCAGCAGCATGCCGCCGAGGTATTCGGCACTGACCGGCGACTGGTCGATCTCGACGCCGAGCTTGTTCAGCAGGCTGCCCAGTTCCACCATCACCCAGTTGGCGGCCAGCTTGGCATCGCCGCCGATCTTCACCACCTGTTCGAAGTAGTCGGCCTGCTCTCGGCTGGAGGCCAGCACGTTGGCGTCATAGGCCGACAGGCCGTACTGGCTCTGGAAGCGCTCGACCTTCTGTGGTGGCAGCTCCGGCAGGGCGGCGCGCACGCTGTCGAGGAAGCCTGGCTCGATGACCACCGGCAGCAGGTCCGGGTCGGGGAAGTAACGGTAGTCGTTGGCTTCCTCCTTGCTGCGCATGGAGCGGGTCTCGTCCTTGTTCGGGTCGTACAGGCGGGTTTCCTGCACCACCTTGCCGCCGTCCTCGATCAGGTCGATCTGGCGCTGGATCTCGCTGTTGATCGCACGTTCGATGAAGCGGAACGAGTTGACGTTCTTGATCTCGCAGCGGGTGCCGAACTCGGTCTGGCCCTTCGGCCGGATCGACACGTTGCAGTCGCAGCGCAGCGAACCTTCGGCCATGTTGCCATCGCAGATGCCCAGGTAGCGCACCAGGGCGTGGATGGCCTTGACGTAGGCCACGGCTTCCTTGGCGCTGCGCATGTCCGGTTCGGAGACGATCTCCAGCAGCGGGGTGCCGGCGCGGTTCAGGTCGATGCCGGTGGCGCCGTTGAAGTCTTCGTGCAGGCTCTTGCCGGCATCTTCTTCAAGGTGCGCGCGGGTCACGCCGATGCGCTTGATGGTGCCGTCTTCCAGGGCGATGTCCAGGTGGCCCTTGCCGACGATCGGCAGGTCCATCTGGCTGATCTGGTAGCCCTTGGGCAGGTCGGGGTAGAAGTAGTTCTTGCGCGCGAACACGTTGCGCGGCCCGATCTCGGCATCGATCGCCAGGCCAAACATGCACGCCATGCGCACGGCCTCCTGGTTGAGCACCGGCAGCACGCCAGGCATCCCCAGGTCGACCAGGCTGGCCTGGGTGTTCGGCTCGGAGCCGAAGGTGGTGGCGCTGCCGGAGAAGATCTTCGACTGGGTGGCGAGCTGGGTATGAATCTCCAGCCCGATCACAACTTCCCATTGCATGTGTGAACTCCTCAGAAGCCGTTGGGGGCGCGGGTGTGCCAGTCGGTGACTTGCTGGTAACGGTGCGCGATGTTGAGCAGGCGGCCTTCCTGGAAGTACGGGGCCAGCAGTTGCACGCCCACCGGCAGGCCGTCGACGAAGCCGGCTGGCATCGACAGGCCCGGCAGGCCGGCCAGGTTGGCGGTGATGGTGTAGACGTCTTCGAGGTAGGCGGCGACCGGATCGCTGCTCTTGGCGCCAAGTTTCCAGGCCGGGTTCGGCGTGGTCGGGCCGAGGATCACGTCGACGTCGGCGAACGCGGCCATGAAGTCGTTCTTGATCAGGCGGCGGATCTGTTGCGCCTTGACGTAGTAGGCGTCGTAGTAGCCGGCCGACAGGGCGTAGGTGCCGACCATGATGCGGCGTTGCACTTCCGCGCCGAAGCCTTCGCCACGGGAGCGTTTGTACAGGTCGGTCAGATCTTTCGGATCTTCACAGCGATGACCGAAGCGCACGCCGTCGAAGCGCGACAGGTTGGAGGAGGCTTCCGCCGGGGCGATCACGTAGTACGCCGGGATGGCATGCTGCATGTTCGGCAGGCTGATTTCCTTGACCACCGCGCCGAGCTTTTCCAGCTCCTTGACGCTGGCCTGAACCAGGTCGGCGATGCGCGGGTCGAGGCCGGCGCCGAAGTATTCCTTCGGCAGGCCGATGCGCAGGCCTTGCAGCGAGGCGTTCAGGTTGGCGCTGAAGTCCGGTACCGGCTCGTCGACCGAGGTAGAGTCCTTGGCGTCGAAGCCGGCCATGCCCTGCAGCAGCAGGGCGCAGTCTTCGGCGGTACGGGCCAGCGGGCCGCCCTGGTCGAGGCTCGAGGCGTAGGCGATCATGCCCCAGCGCGATACGCGGCCATAGGTCGGCTTGAGGCCGGTCAGGTTGGTGAAGGCTGCCGGCTGGCGGATCGAACCACCAGTGTCGGTACCGGTGGTGGCCGGCAGCAGGCGCGCGGCCACGGCGGCGGCCGAGCCGCCGGAGGAACCGCCGGGCACGTGCTCGAGGTTCCACGGGTTCTTCACCGCGCCGTAGTGGCTGGACTCGTTGGCCGAGCCCATGGCGAATTCGTCCATGTTGGTCTTGCCCAGGGTGACCATGCCGGCTTCGGCCAGCTTGGCGACCACGGTGGCGTCGTACGGGGCGGTGAAGCTGTCGAGCATCTTCGAGCCGCAGCTGGTGCGCACGCCGTTGGTGCAGAACAGGTCCTTGTGGGCGATCGGCGCACCGAGCAGCGCGCCGGTCTCACCAGAGGCACGGCGGGCGTCGGCGGCGCGCGCCTGGTCCAGGGCCTGTGCTTGGGTGACGGTGATGAAGCTGTTGAGCTGCGGGTCGAGCTGCTTGATGCGCGACAGCAGGGCACCGGTCAGTTCTTCCGAGGAGAACGACTTGTCGGCGAGACCGCGGGCGATTTCGGCCAGAGTGAGTTGATGCATGGCAGGCGCTATCCCTTAATCGATGACTTTCGGAACCAGGTACAGACCGTTTTCGGTCGACGGGGCGACGGCCTGGTAGCGGTCGCGCTGGTTGCTTTCGGTGACCTGGTCGGGGCGCAGGCGCTGGGTGGCTTCCAGCGGGTGGGCGAGGGGCTCGATGCCAGAGGTGTCGACGGCTTGCATCTGGTCGACCAGCCCGAGAATACTGTTCAAGGCATCGGTGAAGCGTGGCAATTCGCCTTCATTCAGGCCCAAGCGGGCCAGATGGGCGATCTTTTCCACGTCGGAGCGTTGAAGCGCCATGGGGATCTCCAGGGAAACGAAAAACGGAATGGGTCCGCAGATGAGGAACATGCCGGCATTCTGGCGGTCAAAGGGCCGCGAACATCGGCAGGCATGCTCGGAAAAACAACCAATTTAACATATTGGCTCCTTGCCCAAAATCCCTGCCATTGTTAGAGTTTGCCGCACTTTTTTACCCACGCTTTCCCCAGGGTCACTTTCCCATGTTCAAGAAACTGCGTGGCATGTTTTCCAGCGATCTGTCCATCGACCTGGGTACTGCCAACACCCTTATCTACGTGCGTGAGCGCGGTATCGTCCTGAATGAGCCCTCGGTTGTTGCCATCCGTACCCACGGCAACCAGAAAAGCGTCGTCGCAGTCGGTACCGAAGCCAAGCGCATGCTGGGCCGCACCCCCGGCAACATTGCTGCCATTCGTCCGATGAAGGACGGCGTGATCGCCGACTTCAGCGTTTGCGAAAAGATGCTGCAGTACTTCATCAACAAGGTGCATGAGAACAGCTTCCTGCAGCCCAGCCCTCGTGTGCTGATCTGCGTGCCGTGCAAGTCGACCCAGGTCGAGCGCCGCGCCATCCGTGAATCGGCCCTCGGTGCCGGTGCCCGTGAAGTATTCCTGATCGAAGAACCCATGGCCGCCGCCATCGGTGCCGGCCTGCCGGTCGAAGAGGCCCGCGGCTCGATGGTCGTCGATATCGGTGGCGGTACCACCGAGATCGCCCTGATCTCGCTCAACGGCGTGGTCTACGCCGAATCCGTGCGCGTCGGCGGCGACCGCTTCGACGAAGCCATCGTCACCTACGTGCGCCGCAACTACGGCAGCCTGATCGGCGAATCCACCGCCGAGCGCATCAAGCAGGAAATCGGTACCGCCTACCCGGGCGGCGAAGTGCGCGAAGTCGACGTCCGTGGCCGCAACCTGGCCGAAGGCGTGCCGCGTGCTTTCACCCTGAATTCCAACGAAGTGCTCGAGGCGCTGCAAGAATCGCTGGCGACCATCGTCCAGGCGGTCAAGAGCGCCCTGGAGCAGTCGCCGCCGGAGCTGGCCTCGGACATCGCCGAGCGCGGCCTGGTGCTGACCGGTGGTGGCGCGCTGCTGCGCGACCTGGACAAGCTGCTAGCCCAGGAAACCGGCCTGCCGGTGATCGTCGCCGAAGACCCGCTGACCTGCGTCGCCCGCGGCGGTGGCCGTGCCCTGGAGATGATGGACAAGCACGCCATGGACCTCCTCTCCAGCGAGTGATCGCTGAAGCAGTAGTGTATGTCCAGGTTTACAGGTGGCACGCACAGTGCTACCTGTAAGCGCTGTGCTGGCGCCCGCCCGGGCGCCTTTTCCGTCAATCCGCAGCAGGCCGGTGCATTGCCCCATGTCCAATGACCTCCTGAGTCGTCCACGAGGAACGGCCCATTAAACCGCTTTTCTCCAAGGGCCCCTCGCTGGGCGTTCGCCTGCTCGTGCTGGTCGTGCTGTCGGTCGCGCTGATGGTGGTCGACTCGCGCTTCGACCTGCTCAAGCCAGTGCGCAGTCAGATGGGCCTGGTGCTGATGGAATCCTACTGGATCACCGATCTGCCGCAGCGCACGTGGCAGGGCGTGGCTGGCCAGTTCGGCAGTCGCACCGAACTGATCGCCGAGAACGAGAAACTCAAGACCGAGGCCCTGCTGCTGCAGGGGCGCCTGCAGAAGCTGGCCGCCTTGACCGAGCAGAACGTGCGCCTGCGTGAGCTGCTCAACTCTTCGGCGCTGGTCAACGAGAAGGTCGAAGTTGCCGAGCTGATAGGTGTCGATCCCAATCCGTTCACCCACCGTATCCTGATCAACAAGGGCGAGCGCGATGGCGTGTTCCTCGGCCAGCCTGTGCTCGATGCCCGTGGCCTGATGGGCCAGGTGGTCGAGCTGATGCCTTACACCTCGCGGGTGCTGCTGCTCACCGACACCACCCACAGCATCCCGGTGCAGGTCAACCGCAACGGCCTGCGCGCCATCGCCAGTGGCACGGGTAACCCGGAGCGCCTGGAGCTGCGCCACGTGGCCGACACCGCCGACATCAAGGAAGGTGACCTGCTGGTCAGCTCCGGCATGGGCCAGCGCTTTCCGGCCGGCTATCCGGTGGCGACGGTCAATGAAGTGATTCATGACTCCGGACAGCCTTTCGCCATTGTCCGTGCCATCCCCACCGCCGCGCTCAACCGCAGTCGCTATATGCTGCTGGTGTTCAGCGACCGGCGCACGCCCGAGGAGCGCGCCACCGAGGCCGCGATCGCTCAGGAAGAAGCTGATCGCCAGGGGGCCAGCCACAACCAGGTGCCGGCCGCGCCAGCTCCCGCGGTACCGGCTGGCGCCCCCCAGCAACCACCTGGTTCGCCCTCCGCGACCCCAGCGCCGGCTGCAGGCACGGCGCCGGCCCAACCGGCCGCCGCGCCCGCCCAACCCCGGAGACAATAATGGCCAGCACCCGTAGCAGAAACGGCTGGGCCATCTGGCTGACCTTCGCCATTGGCCTGTTGCTCAGCGTTTCGCCCATGCCGCAGTTCATGGAAGTGTTCCGGCCGATGTGGCTGGCCCTGTTGCTGGCCTTTTGGACCCTTGCGGTACCGGGCAAGGTCGGTATGACCACCGCGTTCCTGCTGGGTTTGGCCGAGGATGTGCTGTATGGCACCCTGCTCGGCCAGAACGCCCTGATCCTTACCTTGATCACGTTCCTGGTGCTGTCATTGCAGCAGCGCCTGCGCATGTTCCCCATGTGGCAGCAGAGCCTGGTGATCCTGGTGATCTTCGGTATCGCCCAACTGATCCAGCTGTGGCTCAGCGCGCTGACCGGTAATCGCCTGCCGACCCTGGCCCTGGTCTGGTCGGCGGTGATCAGCGCCTTGCTCTGGCCGTGGGTCAGCTTTGCCCTGCGCGGCCTGCGCCATCGTCTGCATATCCACTGACGCGCCGCCACTGACAGGGAGATGTCCACATGACCCAGCTGTACCTGGCCTCCGGCTCGCCACGCCGCCGTGAACTGCTGACCCAGATTGGTGTGCCGTTCACAGTGGTCAGCGCGCCCATCGATGAAACCCCGTTGCCGGGCGAAGCGCCGGCGGCCTACGTCGAGCGCCTGGCCCAGGCAAAGGCGGTTGCGGGCTTCGCCCACACCGATGGCGCAGGGGTGGTACTGGGCGCCGACACCACCGTGGTGCTCGATGGCCAGATCCTTGGCAAGCCGGAGGAACGTGAGCAGGCGTTGGCCATGCTTGGCGACCTTTCCAAGCGCGAACACCAGGTGCTTACCGCCGTTGCGCTGACCGATGGCCAGCGCAGTATCAGCCGCTGCGTCAGCACCACCGTGCGCTTTCGCACCATCTCTTTCGAAGAGGCGCTGCGCTACTGGAACAGCGGCGAACCGCTCGACAAGGCCGGTGGCTATGCGATCCAGGGCTTGGGCGCGGTGTTCGTCAGCGGCATCGAGGGCAGCTACTCGGCCGTGGTCGGGCTGCCCCTGAGTGAAACCGCCGAACTGCTCGAGCAATTCGGCGTGCCATGTTGGCAACTGCAAGAGGGTTCCGCACAGCGCTAGCCAGCCACGCCGCAGCAATCCATCATTACCCCAGACCACTGACGAGAGCGCGCCATGAGTGAAGAGATCCTGATCAACATCACCCCGATGGAATCACGCGTGGCAGTGGTGGAGAACGGAGTCCTGCAGGAGGTGCACGTAGAGCGCACCCAGCGCCGTGGCATCGTCGGTAATATCTACAAAGGCAAGGTGGTGCGGGTGTTGCCGGGCATGCAGGCAGCCTTTGTCGATATCGGCCTGGAGCGGGCCGCGTTCATCCATGCCTCGGAGATTTCCCAGCGCGAAGGGTCTGCGGTGGAGACCATCACCGCACTGGTCCATGAGGGCCAGGCGCTGGTAGTGCAGGTCACCAAGGACCCCATAGGCAGCAAGGGCGCTCGCCTGACCACTCAGCTGTCTATTCCGTCCCGCTACCTGGTTTACATGCCGCGCAGCAGCCATGTCGGTATCTCCCTCAAGATCGAAGATGAAGCCGAGCGTGATCGCCTCAAGCAGGTGGTCACCGACAGCATGGCCCAGGAGGAGATGAAGGACGCCGGTGGCTTCATCCTGCGTACCGCGGCCGAGGGCGCACGTGCCGAGGATATCCTTCAGGACATCCGCTACCTGCGCCGCCTGTGGGAGCAGATCGGCTCGCAGATCAAGACCAGCGGAGCGCCCGTGGTCATCTATGAGGACCTCGGTCTGGCGCTGCGGACCCTGCGTGATCTGGTCAACCCGAAGATCGAGAAGATCCGCATCGACTCGCGGGAGACCTTCCAGAAGACCACCCAGTTCGTGGCCGAGTTGATGCCGGAAATCGCCGATCGCCTGGAGCATTACCCTGGCGAGCGGCCGATTTTCGACCTGTACGGCGTGGAAGACGAGATTCAGCGTGCGCTGGAGCGCAAGGTACCCCTCAAGTCCGGTGGCTATCTGGTGGTAGACCCGGCCGAGGCGATGACCACCATCGACGTCAACACTGGTGCGTTCGTCGGTCATCGCAACCTCGAAGAGACCATCTTCAAGACCAACCTCGAGGCGGCCACCGCGATTGCCCGGCAACTGCGCCTGCGCAACATCGGTGGGATCATCATCATCGACTTCATCGACATGGAGGACGAGGAGCACCAGCGCCAGGTCCTGCGTACCTTGGAGAAGCAGCTCGAGCGTGATCACGCCAAGACCAACATCATCGGCATCACCGAACTGGGCCTGGTGCAGATGACGCGCAAGCGCACCCGGGAAAGTCTTGAGCAGGTGCTGTGCGAACCATGCGCGGCGTGTCAGGGGCGCGGCAAGCTGAAGACACCGGAGACGATCTGTTACGAAATTTTCCGCGAGATTCTTCGGGAAGCCCGTGCCTACCAGGCCGAGGGCTATCGTGTGCTGGCCAACCAGAAGGTCGTGGACCGCCTGCTCGACGAAGAGTCGGGCAATGTCGCCGAACTTGAAGCTTTCATCGGGCGAACCATCCGCTTCCAGGTGGAGTCCATGTATTCCCAGGAACAATACGATGTGGTGCTGCTCTGACCCTTTCTAACAGCGGTCGCCCCATGGATGGGCTGGCAAAGCGCTATACACCGGCCATAGTTAAGGGACGACTTGGAGGGCCTCGGCCATGGAACGTCTGACCCGCGTTCTGAGCGCCTTGACCCGCTGGGGGCTGGTTATCTGCGCCCTGCTGGCGGTGCTGGTGGCGCTGTATGTCAGCCTCGGTCGGCAACTGGTGCCTCTGGTCGCCGAATACCGTGCAGACGCCGAACTCAAGGCCGAACAGGCCTTGGGCATGCCCGTGCACGTCGGGGCGCTCGAGGGGCGCTGGAGCGGCCTGGCACCGATGCTGCGGGTGCGCGACCTGCAACTGGGCGAGGGGGCCACAGGGTTGCGTCTGGACGACGTCAAGCTGGTGCCTGACCTGTGGGCCAGTCTCAAGGCGCGTGAAGTGCGTCTGGCGCGGATCCAGCTCAGCGGCCTGCAATTGATCCTGCGTGAAAACCAGGAGGGTGTCTGGGCCCTTGAAGGCCTGCCGCAGCAGCAAGATGCTCCGCTTGACCCGGCGCAGGCACTCACGCGTCTGCGCCAACTTGGACGAGTCGATGTCTTCGACAGCCAGGTCACCCTGCATCCATGGCAGCGCGATCCCCTGACCCTTACCTACGTCAGCCTCGGCGTGCAGGCGGGGGCCTCACGCCAAAGCGTTGATCTGCGCGCCACGTTGCCCGACGGCCAGCCCCTGGCGATGAGCCTGAACAGCCGCGCCACAGCCAAGACCTGGCGCGACGGACGTGTACAAGCCTATCTCAGCCTGCCGCAGAGCGACTGGGCGCGTTGGTTGCCGCCGCGATTGCTAGGCCAATGGCAGGCCAGTGCCTTGCGTGCCGGTGGTGAGTTCTGGATCGACTGGAGTCAAGGGCAACTGCAACGGGCGATGGTTCGTCTCAATGCTCCGCAGCTCAAGGGGGCCTATACCGGGCGCAAGGCCATCACCGTGGACAACCTGGCGCTGTCGGCCTGGTTCCAGCGACAGGACCAGGGCTTTGACGTCGCTGTCGACTCTCTGGCCATGACGCTTGGCAAGGCGCGTTGGGAGTCGCACCTGCAACTGGCTCAGCGTCCGGGGCAGGGCCCAGCCGAGGAAAGCTGGCAAGTGCAGGCTGACCGGCTCGACCTGACACCGCTGACGCCGCTGATCGACGCCCTGGCGCCATTGCCGGACAAACTGATGACGGTGGTCGACGCGCTCAAGGTGACGGGTGCCCTGCGCAATGTGCGCCTGGACATCCGCCCCAAGGCCGAAGGTGACCAACGGCTGCAGTTCGCCGCCAATCTGGAAAAGGTCGGCTTCGATGCCTATCACGGCGCGCCTGCTGCCGGTAATGTCACCGGGGCGATCAGCGGTGACCTCGGGCAAGGCGAGCTACGCCTGGATACCCAGGCATTCATGCTGCACCTGTACCCGATTTTCGGCAAACCCTGGCATTACCCTAAAGCCAATGCCCGCCTCACTTGGACCCTGGACAAGGAGGCCTTCACCCTGGTCGCCCCCTATATCAAGGTGCTGGGCGACGAGGGCAAGATTGCCGCGGACTTTCTGATTCGTATCCACCTGCAGCCGGGCCATGAAGACTACATGGACCTGCGGGTAGGCCTCACCGAGGGCGACGGGCGCTACACCGCCAAGTATCTGCCCGAGGTGCTAAGCCCCGCTCTGGACGAATGGCTGCGCAGTGCCATCGTCAAGGGCAGCGTCGACGAGGGCTACTTCCAGTACCAGGGGTCACTGCATCATGATGCACCCCCTCACGCTCGCGATATCAGCCTGTTCTTCAAGGTGCATGACGCGGCGCTGGATTTCCAGCCGGGCTGGCCGCAGGTGCAACAGGTCGATGGCAATGTCTATATCGAAGATACCGGCGTGCGCATCCAGGCTCACAAAGGGTTGCTGCTGGACACCCAGGTCAGCGATGTCAGTGTCGACATCCCTCATGTGGAAGGTGGACAGCCCAGCCACCTGCTTTTGGAGGGTGATTTTGCGGGCAGCCTCGGCGACGGGCTGAAGATCCTCAAGCAAGCGCCTATCGGCACCGAGGAAATATTCGCCGGCTGGGAGGGCGAGGGGCCGCTCAAAGGCAAGGTCAAGCTCGATGTTCCTCTGGCTCACGGGCAGCGGCCCAAGGTGCTGGTGGATTTCGCGACTGCCGACGCCATCTTGAAAGTGGCGCCTCCGTCCCTGGAGCTGAGCCAGCTGAAGGGCAACTTCAGCTTCGATATCGACAAGGGCCTGAGCGGCAAGGACATCAGCCTGCACGCCTTCGGCAAACCGGTCAGTGCCCAGATCACCGCCGAAGGGCAGGGCCAGATCCAGACCCGGATCAATGCCAGTGGCCAGGTTGCCCTCAAGGCCCTGACCGACTGGTTGCAGTACACGCAGCCACTGCCAGCCTCGGGCGAGCTGCCGTATCAGTTGCAAGTAACACTGGGCAGCCGCGATAACCGCTTGATCGTGAATTCATCACTCAAGGGCCTCGCTATCGACCTGCCGGCGCCGTTTGGCAAAGCTGCCGGGGAGACGCGCGACAGCCGCTTCGGCCTGACCCTGCAGGGCCCCGAACGGCGTATTGATGGCAGCTACGCAGATCTGGCCCGTTTCGCTTATGCCGCTCCTGCGGACAGGCTGGCCCAGGGCCGTGGCGAGCTGTTGTTGGGCACAGGCGAGGCCAGTTTGCCGTCTGGCCAGGGCCTGAGGGTGCGTGGCCGGCTGGAGACACTGGACCTGGCCCCTTGGCAGCAACAGATGGAGCGCCTCGCCGGCAAGGATCCGGGCGGCAGTGCCCGGCAGAACTTGCAGAGCGTTGACCTGAGCATCGGCCAGCTCAAGGCATTCGGCATGGACCTCAACCAGGCAGTGATTCGCCTGCTGCGTGGCGGCCCAGCCTGGGACCTGCGCGTGGACAGCAGGGAGGTCATCGGCAACGCGCGTATTCCCGATGCCAAGACCGCGCCAATGTCCATCCGCCTGCAGAGCCTGCGCCTGCCGCCGGCCGACCCTAACGAAGCCCAGGCTGAGAATGCGCCTGACCCCCTGGCTGATGTCGATCCGCGCAAGGTGCCCGCGCTGGATCTGACCATCGACAAACTGTACCGCGGCGACGACCTGTTTGGCAGCGCTACGCTGAAGCTGCGCCAGGGAGCCCGGGGCATGCTGATGAGCGACATCGACCTGGACCTCAAGGGGCTGCATATCGACGGCACTGGTGGCTGGGAAGGCGAGCCGGGCAGTAGTTCGAGCTGGTACAAGGGGCGCATCGACGGCAAGGATCTCGGCGATGTCCTCAAGGCCTGGGGTTTCGCCCCTACGGTCACCAGCCGCGATTTCCGCATGGATGTGGATGGCCGCTGGCCAGGCTCGCCGGCCTGGGTAAGCCTCAATCGGTACTCCGGCAGCCTCGACGCTGCCCTGCGCAGCGGCCAGTTCGTGGAGGTCGAGGGCAGCGCCCAGGCTTTGCGGGTGTTCGGTCTGCTCAACTTCAATTCGATTGGCCGACGCCTGCGTCTGGACTTCTCCGACCTTTTCAGCAAAGGGCTGGCCTATGATCGGGTCAAAGGCTTGCTGGTAGCCAGCGAGGGGGTCTACGTGACGCGCAAGCCGATCACCGTCACCGGGCCCTCGAGCAACTTCGAGCTTGATGGCACCATGGATTTTGTCCGGGACCGGGTCGATGCCAACCTGCTGGTGACATTGCCTGTGACCAACAATCTTCCGCTCGCCGCATTGATTGTCGGCGCACCGGCGGTGGGTGGCGCGCTGTTCCTCGTTGATCGCCTGATCGGTGATCGGGTGGCGCGCTTCGCCAGCGTGCACTATCGCGTCGAAGGACCGGTCAAAGAGCCTAAAATCACCTTTGTGAAACCCTTTGATAAATAACCCAGGGGTGGTCATGACGTCAGCAGTGATCCAGATGGTCAGCCAGGACGATGTGCTGGCCAACCTGCAACGTGCCACGGTGCTGATCGAGCAGGCTGCCGCTGGTGGCGCGCGGCTGGCGGTGCTCCCGGAAAACTTCGCCGCCATGGGCCGGCGTGACGCCGCGGTCATTGGTCGGGCCGAGGCGCTGGGTGAGGGGCCGATCCTGCCATGGTTGAAACGCACCGCCCGCGACCACAGGTTATGGATAGTCGCGGGTACCTTGCCGTTGCCGCCGGCCGGTCAGCCTGAGGCCAAGGCTCATGCCTGCTCGCTGTTGATCGACGAGGATGGCGAGATCGCCGCTCGCTACGACAAGCTGCACCTGTTCGATGTGGACGTGGCCGATAACCGTGGCCGCTACCGCGAGTCGGACGATTATGCCCACGGCAGCCGGGTAGTGGTGGCCGACACACCGGTGGGCCGCCTGGGCCTGTCGGTGTGCTACGACCTGCGCTTCCCCGAGCTGTACAGCGCTTTGCGCGCCGCTGGGGCCGAACTGATCAGCGCGCCAGCGGCGTTCACCGCGGTGACCGGCGCCGCGCACTGGGAGGTGCTGATTCGCGCACGGGCCATCGAGACCCAGTGCTATGTACTGGCGGCCGCCCAGGGCGGCGTACATCCGGGGCCTCGGGAAACCCACGGCCAGGCGGCGATCGTTGATCCCTGGGGGCGGATCGTCGTGCAACAGGCGCGAGGCGAGGCGGTGTTGCTTGCCACGCGCGATATCGAAGAACAGGCGTCCATTCGGGCGCGCATGCCGGTTACAACACACCGGCGCTTTTTCTCGCAGGACGCCTTGCGGCCTGCGCATACCTCGGAGTGACTATGAGCCAGATGTTATCCACCGTCAGTGAGCAGCTCCTGGCCCCGGGCGGGTTGACCCTCGACAGCCTGCAGACGGTGCTGGGCGAGTTGGCCGGTCCCGGCATTGATGCCGCCGACCTGTATTTCCAGGGCCAGATCTCGGAAACTTGGGCACTGGAGGACGGTATCGTCAAAGAAGGCAGCTTCAACCTCGACCAGGGCGTTGGCGTGCGTGCCCAGTCCGGCGAGAAGACCGGGTTTGCCTATAGCAATGCGATCAACCTTGAAGCCCTGACGTCGGCGGCGCGTGCCGCCCGCTCGATCTCCCGCGCCGGGCAGAACGGCACTGTGCAAGCCTTCCGCAGCCAGGACGTGACCGCCCTGTACGCGCCTGACAACCCCCTGGATGTACTGACCCGCGCCGAGAAGGTCGAGCTGCTCAAGCGCGTCGATGCCGCCACCCGTGCCCTCGACTCGCGCATCCAGCAGGTCAGCGTGAGCATGGCTGGGGTGTGGGAGCGCATCCTGGTAGCTGCCGCCGATGGCAGCCTGGCCGCCGACGTGCGTCCTCTGGTGCGTTTCAACGTCAGCGTGATCGTCGAGCACAACGGACGTCGCGAACGTGGTGGGCAGGGCGGCGGTGGGCGCACCGACTATCGCTATTTCAGTGAAGAGCGGGTGATGGGCTACGCCCGTGAGGCGCTGCGCCAGGCGCTGGTCAACCTCGAGGCGATTCCCGCTCCGGCCGGCACGCTGCCGGTGGTGCTCGGCCCGGGTTGGTCGGGCGTGCTGCTGCACGAGGCGGTCGGCCACGGCCTGGAAGGCGACTTCAACCGCAAGGGCAGCTCGGCGTTCAGTGGTCGCATCGGTGAAAAGGTGGCTTCAAGCCTGTGCACTATCGTCGACGACGGCACGCTCGAAGGCCGTCGCGGCTCGCTCAGTGTCGATGACGAAGGCACGCCAACCGAGTGCACCACGCTGATCGAGAACGGCATCCTCAAGGGCTACATGCAGGACAAGCTCAATGCCCGCCTGATGGGCATGGCGGTAACTGGCAATGGCCGGCGCGAATCCTACGCGCACCTGCCGATGCCACGCATGACCAACACCTACATGCGTGCCGGGGACAGCGACCCGCAGGAGATCATCGCCTCGGTGAAGAAGGGCATCTACTGCGCCAACCTTGGCGGTGGCCAGGTGGACATCACCAGCGGCAAGTTCGTGTTCTCCACCAGTGAGGCCTATCTGATCGAGGACGGCAAGATCACCGCGCCAGTAAAAGGCGCGACCTTGATCGGCAATGGTCCGGAAGCGATGCGCGGTGTGTCGATGGTCGGCAACGACCTGGCGCTGGACAGCGGCGTGGGCACGTGCGGCAAGGATGGGCAGTCGGTGCCGGTGGGCGTTGGCCAGCCGACCCTGAAGCTGGATGCGATCACCGTCGGTGGTACCGGTGGGTGATGTTCAATCGCGGAGCAAGTCGCACGGCGCACCGCCGCCCCCACGGTTTCGAGCGTGGGGACGGTGGTGCGCCGATGCGACTTGCCCCGCGATGGCCTCAGCGCAAGCCGCGCTGGGTTTCGTCGAGGTCGCGGATGTACTTGAACACTTTACGCGCTGCCGCTGGCGGCTTGTTCCGCGCCTTTTCATGCTGGGCATGACGGATCAGCGAGCGCAGATGCTGGCGATCGGTGTCGGGGAACTCGTTGACGAAGCGCTCGAGGTCTTCGTCGTTACCGTCGATCAGGCGATCGCGCCAGCGCTCGAGACCGTGGAAACGCTCGTTGTACTGGCGGCTGGAGCTGTCGATCTGCTCGAGCACGGCATGGATGGCGTCCAGATCCTGTACGCGCATCAGCTTGCCGACGAACGACATGTGGCGCTTGCGAGCGCCGTGGGCGGTGTGCTTGCTGGCCTCGTCCAGCGCCTTGCGCAGCTCGTCGGTCAATGGCAGGCGAGCCAGGGTGTCGGCCTTGAGAGTGGTGAGGCGCTCACCAAGCTCGACCAGCGCATGCAGCTCGCGCTTGATCTGGGTTTTGCTTTTTTCGCCATCGAAGGCGTCGTCGTAAGAATCAACCATGGGGGCCGTCCGCAAGAAATCGCCGCCATGATAACCAGTCGGGGGCCGCTTGTCCGGCCCGGTCGTAGAATGACCCAAGCCGTACGCAGAATTTTCAGTGGAGAAAACCATGAGTGCAGTCCAGAGCGTAGGCCCCAAGGACCTGCCGGCGTTGCAGGAGCAGGTCGAGGCGATTGTCGCCGAGGCGCGCCGCCAGGGCGCCAGCGCCTGCGAAGTGGCGGTGTCGCTGGAGCAAGGGCTGTCCACCACGGTGCGCCAGCGCGAAGTCGAGACGGTCGAGTTCAATCGCGACCAGGGGTTCGGCATCACCCTTTACGTAGGCCAGCGCAAGGGTTCGGCCAGCACTTCGGCCAGCGGCCCTGAGGCGATCCGCGAAACGGTTGCCGCTGCGCTGGCAATCGCGAAACATACCTCCGAGGACACTTGCTCGGGGCTGGCCGATGCCGCGTTGATGGCCCGTGAGATCCCCGACCTGGACCTCTACCATGACTGGGACATCGAACCGGAGAAAGCCATCGAGATGGCGCTGGCCTGCGAGGCGGCGGCGTTCGATGCCGACAAGCGCATCAGCAACGCCGACGGCACCACGCTCAATACCCATCAGGGTGTGCGGGTGTACGGCAACAGCCATGGTTTTATCGGTGGCTACGCCTCGACCCGTCACAGCCTGAGCTGCGTGATGATCGCCGAAGCCGATGGGCAGATGCAGCGTGACTATTGGTACGACGTCAATCGCCAAGGCCAGTTGCTGGCCGACCCGCGTAGCATCGGCTTGCGTGCCGCGCAGCGCGCGGCAAGCCGCCTGGGTGCCCGTCCGGTACCTACCTGCGAGGTGCCGGTGCTGTTCTCGGCCGAGCTCGCCGGCGGCCTGTTCGGCAGCTTCCTGTCGGCAATTTCCGGCGGCAACCTGTACCGCAAGTCGTCGTTCCTCGAGGGTACCCTTGGCCAGCGCCTGTTCCCCACCTGGCTGACCCTCGACGAGCGGCCACACATCCCGCGTGCGCTGGGCAGTGCAGCGTTCGATGGCGATGGCCTGGCCACTTACGCCAAGCCGTTCGTCGACAAAGGCGAGCTGGTGTCGTACATCCTCGGCACCTATTCGGGGCGCAAGCTGGGTTTGCCGAGCACCGCCAACTCAGGTGGCGTGCACAATCTGTTCGTCACCCACGGCGTCGAGGACCAGGCCGCACTGATCCGGCGCATGGGCCGTGGCCTGCTGGTAACCGAGCTGATGGGCCATGGGCTGAACATGGTGACCGGCGACTACTCGCGGGGTGCGGCTGGCTTCTGGGTGGAAAACGGCGAAATCCAGCACGCCGTGCAAGAAGTGACCATTGCCGGCAACATGAAGGACATGTTCCAGCAGATCGTCGCCATTGGCAGCGATATCGAGACGCGTAGCAATATCCACAGCGGCTCGGTGCTGATCGAGCGCATGACGGTCGCGGGTAGCTGACAGCGCGGCGGGTGGGAGCGGGTTTGCCCCGCGATAGGCCATTGCAGCTATCGCGGGGCAAGCCCACTCACACGCATCAGCATTTTCCGTGACGAACGACCCGGCCATCGCGCCGGGTTTATTTTGCCTATTGTCTAGCTTGAACTGATTCTATTTATCACTTAATAATGAATATCATTATCCAGTAACTCGGCGATGATGTTCATGAAAACCGTCCTCCACGAACTGCCCTACCTGGAAAACTGGCGCTGGCTCAGCCGGCGCATCCGTTGCGCGCTGGAACCCGACGAGCCACGCCTGATCGAGCACTACCTCGCCGAAGGCCGCTATCTGGTGTGCTGCACCGAGACCTCGCCGTGGTCGGTGGCCTTGACCGCCTTGCGTCTGCTGCTAGATACCGCCAACGATCGCATGCTGCCCTGGCACTGGCGCTGCCTGTGCCTGGACCAGGCCTGGCGTCCGCTGCTCGACCTGCGCAATCTCGACCGCCTCGAACAGAACCAGCGTTGGCAGCCCTACGCGATGCAGCTCGCCAATTGCGTGCTGCTGCCGTCGATTTCTCCCGAAGAACTGATGCAAGGACTTGAAGATGAGTGATACCCGTATCGAGCGCGACAGCATGGGTGAACTGCAGGTGCCGGCCCAGGCCCTGTACGGTGCCCAGACCCAGCGCGCGGTCGACAACTTCCCGGTCAGCGGCAAGCCGATGCCGACCCAATTCATCCGTGCCTTGCTGCTGGCCAAAGCCGCAGCGGCCAAGGCCAACGTCGAGCTGGAACAGCTCAGCGCAGGGCAGGGCGCGGCCATCGTCAAGGCGGTGGAACAGCTGCTCGCCGAGGATTTCATCCAGCACTTCCCGGTGGACGTCTTCCAGACCGGCTCCGGCACCAGCTCGAACATGAACGCCAACGAGGTCATCGCGACCCTGGCCAGCCATGTGCTGGGCGAGCCGGTCAATGCCAATGACCACGTCAATTGTGGCCAGAGCAGCAACGACATCATCCCCACCACCATTCACGTCAGCGCCGCCCTGGCCCTTCACGAACAGCTGCTGCCGGCCTTGCGCCACCTCACCCAGGTGATCGAGGCCAAGGCAGTCGAGGTGCACAAGCACGTGAAGACTGGCCGCACCCATTTGATGGACGCGATGCCGGTACGCATGAGCCAGGTGCTTGGTGGCTGGGCCGCCCAGATCAAGGGTGCCCAGGCGCATATCGAAGCCACGCTGCCGAGCCTGCAGGCACTGGCCCAGGGCGGCACTGCCGTGGGCACCGGGATCAATGCCCACCCGCAGTTCGCCGCAGACTTTGCCCGCCAGTTGAGCGGCCTGACCCAGGTCGAGTTCACCCCTGGCGAGAACCTGTTTGCCCTGATCGGCTCCCAGGACACCGCCGTGGCGCTGTCGGGCCAGCTCAAGACGGCTGCCGTGGCGCTGATGAAGATCGCCAACGACCTGCGCTGGATGAACTCCGGCCCGCTCGCCGGCCTTGGTGAAATCGAGCTGCAGGGCCTGCAACCAGGCTCTTCGATCATGCCGGGCAAGGTCAACCCGGTGATCCCGGAGGCCACCGCCATGGTCGCCGCCCAGGTGATCGGCAACGACGCGACCATCGCCGTGGCCGGCCAGTCGGGCAACTTCGAGCTCAACGTGATGTTGCCGGTAATCGCCCGCAACCTGCTGGAGAGCATCGAGCTGATGGCCAACGTCAGCCGTTTGCTGGCCGACAAGGCGATTGCCAGCTTCAAGGTCAACGAGGCCAAGCTCAAGGAGGCGCTGTCGCGCAACCCGATCCTGGTCACCGCGCTGAATCCGATCATCGGCTACCTGAAGGCCGCCGAGATCGCCAAGACCGCCTACAAGCAAGGGCTTCCGATCATCGATGTGGCACTGGAGCACACCGACCTGTCGCGGGACCAGCTCGAAGCACTGCTGGACCCGGAAAAACTTACCGCCGGCGGCATCTGAACCCGGGCCACCCAGGAGGCACGTCATGCAGCATTGGAAACGCACCACCCAAGATGCAAACCGCCTGTTCGAGCTGGGCGAGCTGGTCGACGCCCGGGAGCACTACCTGCAAGCACTGGCCTTGGCCCAGGTGCTGTTCGAGCGCTGGCATGACGTCGACGAGGCGGTGGCTGCACTGGTCATCGCCCACCACAACCTGGCCGACCTGCACCTGCGCCTGAACCAGCCGCACGAAAGCGCCGACTACCTGTGCGCGGCGCACCAGCGGCTGCTCCAGGCCAGCCAGGATCCGCGCCTGCCCCAGGCCCTGCGCGACGCGGCCTTGCGCCACAGCGGGCGTACCTACACCGAACTGCTGAGTTTCATCGCCGAGTATGGCCAATACCCGCGTACCGAGCGCCTGCTTAACCGCCAGGCGCCCGCGGCCAGCGAGCTGGTTGCGCTCGCGGACATCACGGATCGCAAACCTGCCTACGGAGTCCATTGACATGCCACATACCTTGCCTGCGTTGCCCTACGCCTACGATGCGCTGGAACCGCACATCGACACCCAGACCATGGAGATCCACCACAGCAAGCACCATCAGACCTACATCAACAACCTCAACGCCGCCATCGAGGGCTCCGAATGGGCCGAATGGCCGGTGGAGCGACTGGTGGGCGCAGTCAAGCAACTGCCCGAGAAACTGCAAGGGGCGGTGGTCAACCAGGGCGGTGGCCATGCCAACCACACGTTGTTCTGGTCCGTCATGTCGCCCAAGGGCGGTGGCCAACCCGAGGGTCAGGTAGCCAAGGCCATTGACCAGCAGCTTGGTGGTTTCGAGGCGTTCAAGGAGGCCTTCACCAAGGCAGCGCTGACCCGGTTCGGCAGTGGCTGGGCCTGGCTCAGCGTGACCCCGCAGAAAACCCTGGTTGTGGAGAGCAGCGGTAACCAGGACAGCCCGCTGATGCACGGCAACACGCCGATCCTAGGCTTGGATGTCTGGGAGCACGCCTATTACCTGAAGTACCAGAACCGCCGTCCTGAGTACATTGGCGCTTTCTACAACGTGGTCGACTGGACCGAAGTGGAACGCCGCTACCTTGAAGCCCTGAAGTGAGTCTGACCGGTATGCGCTCCGAGGTGATGTCTGTCAGCAGTGTGCGCCTGTTCCGCCTGGCGCTTGGGACCGTGCTGTTGCTGGTCGGCACCGCATTGCTGGTGTCGCGTGGCATCGCCTGGCTGGACCTGCAACCGCGCATGTTGCGAGCCCTGGAGGGCGGAGCCCTGTGCGCATTGGGGACGGCCTTGGGCGCAGTGCCGGTGTTGGTAATCCGCAACATGCCAGTGGCCGTGGCCGACACCTTGCTCGGTTTTGGGGCCGGGGTGATGTTGGCGGCCACCGCGTTCTCGCTGATCATTCCCGGGCTGGATGCGGCCCAGGCCATTGGCTTCAGCCCATGGGGCGCCGGTGGTGTGATCAGTGGCGGCCTGCTGTTCGGCGCACTGTGCCTGTTTCTGGTCGATCTCAAGGTTTCAGGCGCCTCACCGGAGGCTTTGGTCGGCAGCGATCAGCAACCGGTGATTGCTGCCAGGATCTGGCTGTTCGTCATTGCCATCATTGCCCACAACATCCCCGAAGGCATGGCCATCGGGGTTTCCGCTGGTGGCGGAATGCCTGATGCCGATAGCCTGGCCATGGGCATCGCGCTGCAGGATGTGCCGGAGGGCCTGGTGATCGCGCTGGTGCTGGCAGGGGCGGGCATGCCGCGCTTCAAGGCGTTCCTGATCGGTGCGGCATCGGGGCTGGTCGAGCCGCTGGCCGCGGTGATCTGTGCCTGGCTGGTGAACATCGCCGAACTTTTGCTGCCGCTGGGCCTGGCCTGTGCGGCGGGGGCGATGCTGCTGGTGGTGACCCAGGAGATCATTCCAGAGTCACGCAGCAACGGGCATCACCGCCTGGCGAGCCTGGGGTTGTGTGTCGGGTTCTGTCTGATGATGGTGATGGACACGGCGATGTCCTGACGCCGCAGTTCAGAAACTGCTGGAGCCAGCCTTGCTGGCGAAGCAGTCATCGCAGTATTGGCGTGGGAGCGGGCTTGCCCCGCGATGCATCGCACCGGCGACACTGGTATCGCTGGGCAAGCCCGATCCCACGCTCCAGTTTCCGTTTGCAGTCCTCGCCTGGCTCATTCGCCTTCGTCGAAGAAGTTCTCGATCAACGTGACCAACGCTTCCATGGCGTCGGTGTCCTGCTCACCCTCGGTGAGCAGGTGCACCTGGGTGCCCTTGCCGGCGGCGAGCATCATCACCGCCATGATGCTCTTGCCGTCCACCAGCTTGTCCGGCGCGCGCCCGACACGTACCTGGCAGGGGAAGCGCCCGGCCACGCCGACGAACTTGGCGGCCGCCCGCGCATGCAGGCCCAGCTTGTTGATGATGGTGATTTCGCGGGCGGGCATCGTGGGGCGGATCCTGTGGCTAGAGGTCGCGGTGGCGGACCTGGACGTTTTTCAGGGATTGCTGGAGCAGTTGGCCAAGCCGTTCGGTAATGTACACCGAGCGGTGGTGGCCGCCGGTACAGCCGATGGCGATGGTGACATAGGCACGGTTGCTGGCGGCGAAGCGCGGCAGCCATTTGAGCAGGTAGCTGGAAATGTCCTGGAACATCTCCTCGACGTCCGGCTGCGCGGCCAGGTAGTCGATCACCGGCTGTTCGAGGCCGGAATGTTCGCGAAGTTCCGGCTTCCAGTACGGATTGGGCAGGCAGCGCACGTCGAACACCAGGTCGGCGTCCACCGGCATGCCACGCTTGAAACCGAACGACTCGACGAGAAACGCAGTGCCGGGCTCGGGCTGGTTGAGCAGGCGCAGCTTGATCGAGTCACGCAACTGGTACAGGTTCAGGTTGGTGGTGTCGATCTTCAGGTCGGCAAGATCGGCAATCGGCCCCAGCAGCTCGCTCTCCACCCGAATTGCCTCAGCCAGCGAACGGCTGTCGTTGGTCAGTGGGTGGCGGCGGCGGGTTTCCGAGAACCGCTTGAGCAGGGTGTCTTCGTCGGCATCCAGGTACAGCACGTCGCACTGGATATGCCGGGAACGTGCCTCCTCCAGCAACTGCGGGAAGCGTGACAGATGGCTGGGCAGGTTGCGCGCATCGATGGAGACCGCAACCTTGGGTTGCAACAGCTCTGTGTTGATCAAGGCGTTTTCGGCCAGCTGCGGCAACAGCCCGGCGGGCAGGTTGTCGATGCAGTAGTAGCCGTTGTCTTCCAGTACGTCGAGGGCGGTGCTCTTGCCGGAGCCGGAGCGACCGCTGACGATGATCAGGCGCATGTTCAGTGCTCGTTCTGTACGTCCAGGACGACCTGGTAGAGGGTCTCGCTGCTGTCGGCGGCACGCAGGCGATCGCGGACCTCCTTGCGATCGAGCATGCTGGCGATCTGGCGCAGCAGTTCAAGGTGGGCGTCGGTGGCGGCTTCCGGGACCAGCAGGACAAACAGCAGGTCGACCGGGGCGCCATCGATGGCATCATAATCGATGGGGGCATCCAGGTGCAGCAGGGCGCTGACAGGCGCGCTGCAACCTGTCAGGCGGCAGTGGGGAATGGCGATGCCATTGCCAAAACCGGTGGAGCCCAGTTTTTCGCGAGCCCACAGGCTGTCGAAGACGTCTTGCATCTCCAGCTCGGGTACTTGCTCGGCGATCAGGTTGGCGACCTTTTCCAGGGCGCGCTTCTTACTGCCGCCCGGCACGTTCACGAGGGAACGGCCGGGGGTCAGGATGGTTTCAAGTCGGATCATGGATGAGGGGGATCAGCGGGCGGCTGCGCCTTGCAGCAGGCTTTGCTGTTTTTCCTTGTGCTTTTTCAGTTGACGGTCGAGCTTGTCGGCCAGGGCATCGATGGCTGCATACATGTCTTGGTGTTCGGCGTTTGCCACCACCTCACCGCCGGGAATCTGGAGCGTGGCTTCGATCTTCTGCTGGAGCTTCTCGACTTTCATGATCACCGTCACGTTGGTGATCTTGTCGAAATGACCCTCCACCCGGGCGAGCTTCTCGAGCACGTAATCGCGCAGTGGTTGGGTGACTTCTACATGCTGTCCACTGATGTTGACTTGCATACAGCTTCTCCTTTGTTGCCCGTGCATAAAGAGGCAGGTGTTGCACCTGCCACTGAAACGCTGTGGCACATCCGGGGGCTACATCAGCCGCTTACGCTCGCTCGAGGGTGCGATCCCCAACGACTCGCGATACTTGGCGACGGTGCGACGGGCTACCTGGATGCCTTGTGCCTCCAGTAAACCAGCGATCTTGCTGTCACTCAATGGCTTTTTCTGATTTTCCGCAGCCACCAGTTTCTTGATGATCGCGCGGATAGCCGTAGACGAGCATTCGCCGCCTTCGGCGGTGCTCACGTGGCTCGAGAAAAAGTATTTCAGTTCGTAGATGCCGCGTGGGGTGTGCATGTATTTCTGGGTGGTTACCCGGGAAATTGTCGATTCATGCATGCCTACCGCTTCGGCGATGTCATGCAGGACCAGCGGTTTCATCGCCTCGTCGCCATGGTCGAGGAAGCCACGCTGGTGTTCGACGATCTGCGTCGCCACTTTCATCAGCGTCTCGTTGCGGCTCTGCAGGCTCTTGATGAACCAGCGCGCTTCCTGCAACTGATTGCGCATGAACGTGTTGTCGGCGCTGGTGTCGGCACGACGGACGAAGCCGGCGTACTGCGGATTGACGCGCAGCTTCGGCACTGCCTCCTGGTTGAGCTCGACCAGCCAGCGCTCGCTGTCCTTGCGCACGATGACGTCGGGCACGACGTACTCGGGTTCACTGGACTCGATCTGCGAGCCTGGGCGCGGGTTGAGGCTCTGCACCAGTTCGATGATCTGGCGCAGCTCGTCTTCCTTGAGCTTCATGCGGCGCATCAGCTGGCTGTAGTCACGGCTGCCGAGCAGGTCGATGAAGTCGGTGACCAGGCGCTGTGCCTCGCTCATCCAGGGTGTCGAGGCCGGCAGCTGGCGCAGTTGCAGCAGCAGGCATTCGCCGAGGGTGCGGGCGCCAATGCCGGCAGGCTCGAACTGCTGGATGCGGTGCAGTACTGCCTCGACCTCGTCCAGCTCGATGTCCAGCTCCGGGTCAAAACCGGCGCAGATTTCTTCGAGGGTGTCTTCCAGGTAGCCCTGGGCGTTGATGCTGTCGATCAGGGTGACGGCGATCAGGCGGTCGGTGTCGGACATCGGCGCCAGGTTGAGCTGCCACAGCAGGTGGCTTTGCAGGCTCTCGCCCACCGATGTGCGAGTGGTGAAGTCCCATTCGTCATCATCGTTGCTTGGCAGGCTGCTGGCGCTGGTCTGGTAGATGTCTTCCCAGGCGGTGTCGACCGGCAATTCGTTGGGGATCCGCTCGGCCCACTCGCCGTCCTCGAGGTTTTCCGTATTGCTGCTGGAGGTTTCCTGGAAACTGTTGTCCTGGGCTTCGGCGACCGGCTTGTTCTCGGCGTTGTCCGCCATCGGGTCGCTGTTGTCGAAGTCCTCGCCGTCTTCCTGACGTTCGAGCATCGGGTTGGACTCCAGCGCTTCCTGGATTTCCTGCTGGAGGTCCAGGGTGGAGAGCTGAAGCAGGCGGATGGCCTGTTGCAACTGAGGTGTCATCGTCAGTTGCTGGCCCATTTTTAGGACGAGCGATGGTTTCATGGCTGGGGCTTAATACCTTGTTGCCGGCGCGCATGCGCCATCCACTACACGTAGGGCGCTTGGGCGCCGACTTTAAGCAAGTTATATGCCTGAAATTGCAGCGTTTGCCTAGAGCACTGTAACAACTTAAGCCCCGATCAGGCGCATTCGCCAGTGCTCCGGGCAGGCCTGCGGTCAGAGTCGGAACTCATGCCCCAGGTAAACTTCCTTGACCAACTGGTTGGCCAGGATGGTCTCGGCATCGCCT
Organism: Pseudomonas soli; assembly: GCF_900110655.1. GTDB lineage: Bacteria > Pseudomonadota > Gammaproteobacteria > Pseudomonadales > Pseudomonadaceae > Aquipseudomonas > Aquipseudomonas soli. The sequence goes on along the minus strand of NZ_FOEQ01000001.1, from coordinate 623,772 downwards.
TCGGCGATCAGTTGGCCATCGTTGACGATGTAGGCCGTCTCGCAGATGTCCAGGGTCTCGCGAACGTTGTGGTCGGTGATCAGTACGCCGATGCCCTTGTTCTTGAGGTGGTGGATGATCTGCTTGATATCGCCGACGGAAATCGGGTCGACACCGGCGAACGGTTCGTCCAGCAGGATGAACTTGGGTGCGGTGGCCAGGGCGCGGGCGATCTCGACCCGGCGACGTTCGCCACCGGACAGGCTCATGCCCAGGTTGTCGCGGATGTGGCTGATGTGGAATTCCTGCAGCAGGCTTTCCAGCTCTTTGCGTCGGCCTTCGCGGTCGAGGTCCTTGCGGGTCTCGAGGATGGCCATGATGTTGTCGGCCACCGACAGCTTGCGGAAGATCGAGGCTTCCTGCGGCAGGTAGCCGATACCGGCCTGTGCGCGCCCGTGCATGGGCTGGTGGCTGACGTCGAGGCTGTCGATCAATACACGGCCCTGGTCGGCCTGGACCAGGCCGACGATCATGTAGAAACAAGTGGTCTTGCCGGCGCCGTTGGGGCCGAGCAGGCCGACGATCTGGCCGCTGTCGATGGACAGGCTGACGTCGCGCACGACTTGCCTGCCCTTGTAGCTCTTGGCCAGGTGCTGGGCTTTGAGGGTTGCCATTTACTCGGCCTTTTTCTTCGGTTGAATGACCATGTCGATACGCTGACGCGGTGCAGTCACGTTGCCACCGCGCCCGGCGGTAGCCACCTGGGTCTTGGTGTTGTAGACGATCTTCTCGCCTTCGGTGGTGTTGCCTTCGTTCTCGACCTTGGCGCGGTCGGTGAGGATCACCACGTCTTTCTGCGCCTGGTACTGGATGGTCACGGCCCAGCCTTTCATCTTGTCGGGCTTGGCGGCGCTCTGCTGCTGCTCGAAGTAGGCCAGGTTGCCCACCGAGGTGACCACGTCGATATCGCCGTTGGCGGCGCGGGTCATGGTCACGGTGTTGCCTTTGATCATCATCGAGCCCTGGGTGATGATCACATCGCCCGTGTAGGTGGCGACGCCCTGCTTGTCGTCCAGGTGGGCGTTGTCCGCCTGGATGCGGATCGGCTGGTCACGGTCGTTCGGCAGGGCGAAGGCGCTCGCGCTTCCCAGTGCTACGCCCAGGCTGAGCAGAAGGGGGATGGTTTTAACGAGCCTCATACTGTCCTCTTACGTTAGAGAGCAGGTCCATCCTGCCTTCTTTCAAATACGCTTTCATTCCTTTGCCCGTAGTCGTGCCACCGGCGCCGTCGATTCTAACGGCTTGCTCGGTCTGCGCATATTGCTTCTGCGGGAACACGGTCATGCGTGTGCTGGTGATGATGGTTTCGCGTTGCTTCTCGTCGGTGCGCGCCACGCGCACTTCGTCGATCAGCTCCACCTCGGTGCCGTCCGGGTTGACCTCGGCGCGCTTGCTCTGCACATGCCAGGGGTACTCGGTGCCACGGTACAGGTGCAAGTCGGGAGTGGTCACCAGGGTGACCTCGCTGGCCTTGAGGTGCTCGACCTTGGCGGCGGTCATCTCGTACTGCAGCTTGCCGTCGGGCAGGAACTGCAGGCTGTGGGCGTTGATCGCGTAGTAGTCGATGGCGCTCTGGTCGACCTGGGCCTGGGGCTGCTCGAGGAAGCTTTCCGGGCTGATGTTCCAATAGCCTACAGCAACCAGCACCGCGGCGATCCCGCCTAGCAGCGCGACATTTCTGATCTTCTTGCTGAGCATGGGCAGCCTTACAGATAATGGGCGTTGGCAGCGTCCAGGGTGCCCTGGGCCTGCATGATCAGTTCACAGAACTCGCGGGCGGCGCCTTCGCCGCCGCGGGCCTGGGTAACGCCGTGGGCGTGCTGGCGAACGAAGGTCGCGGCATTCTGCACCGCCATGCCCAGACCGACGCGGCGGATCACCGGCAGGTCGGGCAGATCGTCGCCGAGGTAGGCGACCTGTTCATAGCTTAGATTGAGTTCGGCGAGCAGGCCGTCCAGCACCACCAGTTTGTCCTCGCGGCCCTGGAACAGGTGCGGGATACCGAGGTTCTTAGCCCGGCGCTCGACCACGGGGGTCTTGCGCCCGCTGATGATCGCGGTGGTCACGCCCGAGGCCATTAGCATCTTGATGCCGTGGCCGTCGAGGGTGTTGAAGGTCTTGAATTCGCTGCCGTCCTCGAGAAAGTACAGGCGGCCATCGGTGAGCACGCCATCGACGTCGAACACGGCCAGCTTGATGGCCTTGGCGCGTTGCATCAGGTCCTGGTTCATTTACATCACTCCGGCGCGCAGCAGGTCGTGCATGTTCAGGGCGCCGGTCGGGCGGTCGTCCTGGTCGACAACCACCAGCGCGCTGATCTTGTGGTCTTCCATGATCTTCAGTGCCTCGGCGGCGAGCATCTCGGCCCGGGCGGTCTTGCCGTGCACGGTCATCACTTCGTCGATGAGCGTCTTGTGCACGTCGATGTTGCGGTCCAGGCTGCGGCGCAGGTCACCGTCGGTGAAGACTCCGGCCAGCTTGCCGTCGTTACCCAGCACCACGGTCATGCCCAAACCTTTGCGAGACATTTCAAACAGCGCGTCCTTGAGCAGGGTGCCGCTCTTTACCACGGGCAGTTCTTCGCCGGCATGCATGACATTCTCGACCTTCAGCAGCAGGCGACGGCCCAGCGCGCCGCCCGGGTGGGAGAAGGCGAAGTCTTCGGCGGTGAAGCCGCGAGCCTCCAGCAGGGCAATGGCCAGGGCGTCGCCCAGTGCCAGCGCCGCGGTGGTGGAAGAGGTGGGTGCCAGGTTGAGCGGGCAGGCTTCCTGGGCGACGCTGGCGTCGAGGTTGACCTCGGCGGCCTGGGCCAGGGGCGAGTCCGGTTTGCCGGTGAGGCTTATCATCTGGATGCCCAGGCGCTTGATCAAGGGCAGCAGGGTGACGATCTCGGCGGTGCTGCCGGAGTTGGACAGGGCAAGTATGACATCGTCACGGGTGATCATGCCCATGTCGCCATGGCTGGCCTCGGCCGGGTGCACGAAGAATGCCGGGGTGCCGGTGCTGGCCAGGGTGGCGGCGATCTTGTTGCCGATGTGCCCCGACTTGCCCATGCCTACCACCACGACCCGTCCCTTGCTGGCCAGGATCAGTTCGCAGGCCTTGACGAAGTCCCCGTCGATGCGGGCCAGCAGGGCCTCCACGGCCTCGAGTTCGAGGCGCAGGGTGCGCTGGGCGGATTGGATCAGCTCGCTGGATTGAGTCATGTCGAAACGCAATGCCTGATGAAAAGGCGGCGATTATAGCCGCAATGTGTGAAAGGCTCATCCTTCGAATGTCATATGGATGCCGCGCTTGCCTGTCTGTGCCCTGAACGAGTGGGGTGACGGCCTTGGGGCGGGCCTATCAGCGGTGCTATAGTTCGCCGCTATTCGCCCGCCGGGGACCTGTGTGCCTTCCAGATGAAGGCAGGCGTCCACTATGACGAGGCTGCACTAGCAAGGAGTCTAGATGAGTGTGGATAGCGCCTACGCGGTCGAGTTGAAGGGCGTCACCTTCAAGCGCGGTTCGCGCAGCATTTTCAGCAACGTGGACATACGCATTCCCCGCGGCAAGGTCACCGGCATCATGGGGCCTTCGGGGTGCGGCAAGACCACCTTGCTGCGTCTGATGGGCGCGCAGTTGCGCCCGGCCGGCGGCGAGGTCTGGGTCAATGGGCAGAACCTGCCCGCGCTGTCGCGGGGCGACCTGTTCGATGCGCGCAAGCAGATGGGCGTGCTGTTCCAGAGCGGTGCGTTGTTCACCGACCTGGATGTGTTCGAGAACGTGGCCTTCCCGCTGCGGGTGCATACGCAGCTGTCGGACGAGATGATCCGCGACATCGTGCTGATGAAGCTGCAGGCCGTGGGCCTGCGCGGCGCCATCGACCTGATGCCCGACGAGCTGTCCGGTGGCATGAAGCGCCGTGTGGCGCTGGCCCGTGCGATCGCCCTCGACCCACAGATCCTCATGTACGACGAGCCTTTCGTCGGCCAGGACCCGATCGCCATGGGCGTGCTGGTGCGCCTGATCCGCCTGCTCAACGATGCCCTGGGCATCACCAGCATCGTGGTGTCCCATGACCTTGCGGAAACCGCGAGTATTGCCGACTACATCTATGTGGTCGGTGATGGCCAGGTGCTGGGGCAGGGCACGCCGGACGAACTGATGGGCTCGGACAACCCGCGCATCCGCCAGTTCATGAAAGGCGACCCGGATGGCCCGGTACCCTTCCACTTCCCTGCGCCTGACTACCGCGCCGATCTGCTGGGGACGCGTTGATGCGCAGAAAATCCTTACTCGAACGTATCCGTCTGTTCGGCCGTTCGGCCATCGATGTGCTGGCTGTGCTGGGACGCTCGTGCCTGTTCCTCGGCCATTCGCTGGGCGGGCGCAGTGGTATCGGCGGCGGTTTCCAGCTGCTGGTCAAGCAACTGTATTCGGTGGGCGTGCTGTCGCTGGCGATCATCGTCGTGTCCGGCGTGTTCATCGGCATGGTGCTGGCCCTGCAGGGCTACAGCATTCTCAACAAGTACGGCTCGGAACAGGCGGTGGGGCAGATGGTCGCCCTGACCCTGCTGCGCGAGCTGGGGCCGGTGGTCACTGCATTGCTCTTTGCCGGTCGCGCGGGCTCCGCGCTGACCGCCGAAATCGGCAACATGAAATCCACCGAGCAGTTGTCGAGCCTGGAAATGATCGGCGTCGACCCGCTCAAGTACATCGTGGCGCCACGCCTGTGGGCCGGCTTCATTTCGCTGCCGCTGCTGGCGCTGATCTTCAGTGTGGTGGGCATCTGGGGCGGCTCGTGGGTTGCCGTGGACTGGCTGGGCGTCTACGAAGGCTCGTTCTGGGGCAACATGCAGAACAGTGTCTCTTTCAGCGACGACGTGCTCAACGGGCTGATCAAGAGCCTGGTGTTCGCCTTCGTCGTCACCTGGATCGCCGTATTCCAGGGGTACGACTGTGAGCCCACTTCAGAAGGGATCAGCCGTGCCACCACCAAGACCGTGGTCTATGCCTCGTTGGCAGTCCTGGGTCTGGACTTTATTCTGACCGCCTTGATGTTTGGAGATTTCTGATGCAAAACCGCACCCTGGAAATCGGTGTCGGCCTGTTCCTCCTGGCCGGGATCCTGGCGCTGCTGCTGCTGGCCCTGCGTGTCAGCGGGCTGTCGGCCAGCCCGAGCAGCGACACATATAAAGTTTATGCGTACTTCGACAATATCGCCGGTTTGACGGTCAGAGCTAAAGTGACCATGGCCGGTGTGACCATCGGCAAGGTCACCGCCATCGATCTGGATCGCGACTCCTACACCGGTCGGGTGACGCTGCAGTTGGACAAGCATGTCGACAACCTGCCGACCGACTCCACTGCCTCGATCCTGACTGCCGGCCTGCTGGGCGAGAAGTACATCGGCATCAGCGTGGGCGGCGAGGACGTGGTTCTCAAGGATGGCAGCACCATCCACGACACGCAGTCGGCGCTGGTGCTGGAAGATCTGATCGGCAAGTTCCTGCTCAACTCGGTGGGCAAGGAACCGAAAGAAGCTCAACCGGCTAATTAAGGAGTTTCCATGATTTCGATCCTGCGACGTGGCCTGCTGGTTCTGCTGGCGGCCTTCCCCCTGCTGGCCCTGGCGGCGCCGGGGCAGTCTGCCCGTGATGTGATCCAGGGCACCACCACCCAGTTGCTCAGCGACCTGAAGAGCAACAAGGAGCAGTACAAGGCCGACCCCAATGCGTTCTACAACGCGCTCAACGCCAATCTTGGCCCGGTGGTCGATGCCGACGGCATCTCCAAGAGCATCATGACGGTCAAGTATTCGCGCAAGGCCTCGCCCGAGCAGATGCAGCGCTTCCAGGAGAACTTCAAGCGCAGCCTGATGCAGTTCTATGGCAACGCCTTGCTGGAGTACAACAACCAGGGCATCACCGTCGACCCGGCCAAGACCGAGGCTGACGATCGCACCAGCGTCGGCATGAAGATCACCGGCACCAACGGTGCGGTCTATCCGGTGCAGTACACCATGGTCAAGCTGGACGGCGAGTGGAAGGTGCGTAACGTCATCGTCAACGGCATCAACATCGGCAAGCTGTTCCGCGACCAGTTCCAGGATGCCATGCAGCGTAATGGCAACAACCTGGACAAGACCATCGACGGTTGGGCCGGTGAAGTGGCCAAGGCCAAGGAAACAGCCGACAGCTCGCCGGATAAGGAAGTCAAATGAGCGACGCCGCCGTGAGCATGGCCGCGCCGGGCGTTCTTGCCCTGGCCGGCGTGCTGGATTATCGCAGCGGCCCGGCCCTGCGCAAACAGGGCAAGGCGTTGATCGCCGCCAGTGGCGAGGCGCGCCTGGTGTTCGACTGCACTGCGGTGGTCAAGTCGAGCAGCGTCGGCCTGTCTTTGCTGCTGGGGTTCATGCGCGACGCCCAGGCGGCTGGAAAAACCTGGGAGTTGCGCGGTATCCCCGAGAACATGCAGGAAATTGCCGGGGTCTATGACCTCGATGAGGTATTGGCGGGCTGAGGCCCTGCCGTTCGGGAAAGGCCCCTCGGTCAGTGCGCCCCTTCATGGGCTTCGCAGGCGAGGGGCTTTTTTGTATGATGGCCGACCCGCGCGCGTTGGGCGCCGATCGAGGTTGAGCATGCAGGCCGTAGAAGTTAAAAGCTTTCTGGAAGAGAAATTGCCGGGAACCCAGGTCGAAGTTGAAGGCGAAGGCTGCAACTTCCAGTTGAACGTGATCAGCGACGAGCTGGCCGGCCAGAGCCCGGTCAAGCGTCAGCAGGCGATCTATGCTCACCTCAATCCGTGGATCGCCAACGGCAGCATTCACGCGGTAACCATGAAATTCTTCAGCAGCGCAGCCTGGGCTGAGCGCACCTGAGCCTACTTGGCGGCGAGATACGTATGGACAAACTGATTATCACTGGTGGCGCGCGTCTCGATGGCGAGATCCGCATTTCCGGCGCAAAGAACTCCGCCCTGCCGATCCTTTCGGCCACCCTGCTGTGCGATGGCCCGGTCACGGTCGGCAACCTGCCGCACCTGCACGACATCACCACCATGATCGAGCTGTTCGGCCGCATGGGCATCGAGCCTGTGATCGACGAAAAACTCTCGGTGGAGATCGACCCGCGTACCATCAAGACCCTGGTCGCTCCCTACGAGCTGGTCAAGACCATGCGCGCCTCGATCCTGGTGCTCGGCCCCATGGTAGCTCGCTTCGGTGAGGCCGAAGTGGCCCTGCCGGGTGGCTGCGCCATCGGTTCGCGTCCGGTCGACCTGCACATCCGCGGCCTCGAGGCCATGGGCGCGAAGATCGACGTCGAAGGCGGCTACATCAAGGCCAAGGCCCCCGAAGGCGGCCTGCGCGGCGCGCATTTCTTCTTCGACACCGTCAGCGTCACCGGCACCGAGAACATCATGATGGCCGCCGCCCTGGCCAAGGGCCGCAGCGTGCTCCAGAACGCCGCCCGTGAGCCGGAGGTGGTCGACCTGGCCAACTTCCTGATCGCCATGGGTGCGAAGATCCAGGGCGCCGGTACCGACACCATCACTATCGATGGCGTCGAGCGCCTGCACTCGGCCAACTACCGTGTCATGCCCGACCGTATCGAGACCGGCACCTACCTGGTCGCCGCTGCCGTGACCGGTGGCCGCGTCAAGGTCAAGGATACCGACCCGACCATCCTCGAAGCTGTCCTCGAGAAGCTCAAGGAAGCCGGCGCCGACATCACCACCGGCGAAGACTGGATCGAGCTGGACATGCACGGCAAGCGGCCGAAGGCCGTTAACCTGCGTACCGCTCCGTACCCGGCGTTCCCGACCGACATGCAGGCGCAGTTCATTTCGCTCAACGCCATCGGCGAAGGCACTGGCGCGGTGATCGAGACCATCTTCGAAAACCGCTTCATGCACGTGTATGAAATGCACCGCATGGGCGCGCAGATCCAGGTCGAGGGCAACACTGCCATCGTCACTGGCGTCAAGGCGCTCAAAGGTGCGCCGGTAATGGCCACCGACCTGCGTGCTTCCGCCAGCCTGGTGCTGTCGGCGCTGGTCGCCGAAGGCGACACCCTGATCGATCGCATCTACCACATCGACCGTGGCTACGAGTGCATCGAGGAGAAACTGCAGATGCTGGGCGCGAAGATCCGTCGCGTGCCGGGCTAGCAGTCACCGTGGCGCAGGGACGCGCCAGCCGAATCGTATGCGGTCGGGCTGCTGAGCCCGGCCGGCAGTAGACGCTTAAGGACCGACGTTCCAATGTTGACCATCGCGCTATCCAAAGGCCGTATTCTCGACGATACCCTGCCACTGCTGGCCGAGGCCGGTATCGTGCCGACCGAGAATCCGGACAAGAGCCGCAAGCTGATCATCCCCACCACGCAGGATGATGTGCGCCTGCTCATCGTGCGTGCCACCGATGTGCCGACCTATGTCGAGCATGGCGCCGCCGACCTCGGTGTGGCCGGCAAGGACGTGCTGATGGAATACGGTGGCCAGGGCCTGTACGAACCCCTGGACCTGCAGATCGCCCAGTGCAAGCTGATGACCGCTGGCGTAACCGGCGCACCAGAGCCCAAAGGCCGCCTGCGCGTGGCTACCAAGTTCGTCAATGTAGCCAAGCGCTACTATGCCGAACAGGGCCGCCAGGTCGACATCATCAAGCTGTACGGCTCCATGGAGCTGGCGCCACTGATCAACCTTGCCGACAAGATCATCGACGTGGTCGACACCGGCAATACCCTGCGCGCCAACGGCCTCGAGCCCCAGGACCTGATCGCCACGATCAGCTCGCGCCTGGTGGTCAACAAGGCCTCCATGAAGATGCAGCACGCCCGTATCCAGAGCCTGATCGACACCCTGCGCAACGCCGTCGAATCGCGACACCGCGGCTGACCTCTGCGCGCGACCTCCGCTGTCGCGCCCGTCTATCCGCGTCATAGCCTTTTTTCTCAGGTGCCCGCGCGGATGGAGTGGTAGCTTTAGGGCGCCTGAACATCCGCTAATAACGAGGCCCTCGCCATGACCGTGTCCACTGCAATTGCCCGTCTCAACGCCGCTGACCAGGATTTCGCCCGACATCTGGATCATCTGCTGAGCTGGGAAAGTGTGTCCGATGACGCGGTCAACCAGCGCGTGCTCGACATCATCAAGGCCGTGCGTGAGCGCGGTGACCAGGCACTGGTGGAGTTCACCCAGCGTTTTGATGGTGTTGATGCCAAGACGATCGACGACCTGATCCTCGATCGCGAGCGCCTGGAGCTGGCGCTGACGCGCATCACCCCGGTACAGCGCGAGGCCCTGGAAAAGGCCGCCAACCGCGTGCGCATCTACCATGAGCGGCAGAAGCAGGACTCGTGGCAGTACACCGAGGCTGACGGCACTGTCCTCGGCCAGAAGGTCACGCCGCTGGACCGTGCTGGGCTGTATGTGCCTGGTGGCAAGGCGTCGTACCCATCGTCGGTACTGATGAATGCCATTCCGGCCAAGGTCGCGGGCGTCAGCGAGGTGGTGATGGTAGTGCCGACCCCGCGTGGCGAGGTCAACGAACTGGTACTCGCCGCGGCCTGCATCGCCGGGGTCGACCGTGTGTTCACCGTCGGTGGCGCCCAGGCCGTGGCAGCCTTGGCCTACGGTACCGAGAGCGTGCCGCAGGTGGACAAGATCGTCGGCCCGGGCAACATCTATGTGGCGACCGCCAAGCGCCATGTGTTCGGCCAGGTCGGCATCGACATGATCGCCGGCCCTTCGGAGATCCTGGTGGTCTGCGACGGCCAGACCGACCCGGACTGGATCGCCATGGACCTGTTCTCCCAGGCCGAGCACGACGAGGATGCCCAGGCGATTCTGGTCAGCCCGGACGCCGCTTTCCTCGATCGCGTCGCTGCCAGCATCGACAAGCTGCTGCCGACCATGGAGCGTGCCGAGATCATCGAGAAGTCGATCAATGGCCGTGGCGCGCTGATCCAGGTGCGTGACATGCAGCAGGCCATCGAGGTGGCCAACCGCATTGCCCCCGAGCACCTGGAGCTGTCGGTGGCCGATCCGCAGGCCTGGTTGCCGCAGATCCGCCATGCTGGCGCGATCTTCATGGGCCGCCACACCAGCGAGGCGCTGGGCGACTACTGCGCCGGCCCCAACCACGTGCTGCCGACCTCCGGCACCGCGCGCTTCTCTTCACCACTGGGCGTGTATGACTTCCAGAAGCGTTCGTCGATCATCTTCTGCTCCGAGCAGGGCGCGTCCGAGCTGGGTCATACCGCTTCCGTGCTGGCCCGGGGCGAATCGCTGACCGCCCACGCGCGCAGCGCCGAATACCGCATCCTCAACGAGAAGGGGAACTGAGCATGAGTCGATTCTGGAGTCCCTTCGTCAAGGACCTGGTGCCTTACGTGCCGGGTGAGCAGCCGAAGCTGGCGCGGCTGGTCAAGCTGAACACCAACGAGAACCCCTATGGCCCGTCGCCCAAGGCGCTGGAAGCCATGCGCGGCGAGCTCAACGACAACCTGCGGCTGTATCCGGACCCGAATGGTGACCGGCTCAAGCAGGCGGTGGCCGAGTACTACGGCGTGACGCCAGCGCAGGTGTTCGTCGGTAACGGCTCGGACGAGGTGCTGGCGCACATTTTCCACGGTCTGTTCCAGCATGACCGCGGGCCGCTGCTGTTCCCGGACGTGAGCTACAGCTTCTACCCGGTGTATTGCGGTCTGTACGGTATCGCGTTCGAGCAGGTAGCACTGGATGAGCAGTTCCAGATCCGGGTTTCGGACTACAGCAAGCCTAATGCCGGGGTCATCTTCCCCAACCCCAATGCGCCGACCGGCTGCCTGTTGCCGCTTGAGGCGGTCGAGCAACTGCTGCAGGCCAACCGGGATTCGGTGGTGGTGGTCGATGAGGCCTACATCGATTTCGGTGGCGAAACGGCCATCAGCCTGGTTGATCGCTATGACAACCTGCTGGTGACCCAGACCTTGTCCAAGTCGCGTTCGCTGGCGGGGCTCAGGGTTGGCCTGGCGGTGGGGCATCCCGACCTGATCGAGGCGTTGGAGCGGATCAAGAATAGCTTCAACTCCTATCCGTTGGATCGCATGGCGATTGTCGGGGCGGCGGCGGCGTTCGACGACCGTGAGTATTTCGATGAGACCTGCCGCAAGGTTATCGACAGCCGGGACGTGCTGGTTTCTGAGTTGGTGGCGCGTGGGTTCGAAGTGCTGCCTTCGGCGGCGAACTTTATCTTTGCCCGGCATCCCGGGCAGGATGCTGCCGGGATCGCGGCGCGGCTTCGTGAGCAAGGGGTGATTGTTCGGCACTTCAAGCAGGAGCGGATTGCGCAGTTCCTGCGGATTACGATTGGGACGCCGGAGATGAACCAGGCTTTGCTTGATGCTTTGAATTGATTTCAGGGGTTTGACAGGGGGGCGGATTGGGGGTGGTTGTTCTGACTTCTGATTCGCCCTTTGTTGTTGTTGTTGTTGTTGTTGTTGTTGTTGTTGTTGTTTGGTGGTTTTGGAAGTTGTATGCGCATTCATTTTTGATGTCGACGCTTATTCACCTTTCCGCCCTTACGGCGGGTCCCTTTTTGAAGGATCAAAAAGGAACCAAAAAATCCTCGCTCCATTCATCCGGCCCTCCGCTTCGCTCCGGGTTCCCTCACTCCGGCCTTGCTCCCGGGAGGACCGCGCTGAACGCCCCATCCTGGGGCGCAGCGCTTGACGGGCATCCATGCCCGTCACCTCCCTCCGCAAGACCTGCGTTCGGCCTCCTGAAGTCGCGAAGTTACGGGCGGCGCCTGGACTGGCGCAGCTGTCGCTAGTTGGAGCGTAATTAAACTCTCGATTGTTTCGCGGGGCACAGCCAATATATAACTTACTTTGAAACAGTAAACCTCGCATTTCCTGCTCTTGCTCTTGCTTCTAAGCGCGCGATAGTTCAGGCGCTGCCAATCGCGACTTCAGGAGGCCGAGCGGAGTTCTTGCGTAGTGGGGCGACGGCCATGGATGGCCGTCGAGCGCTGCGCCCCAGGATGGGGCGTACAGCGCGGTACCCACGGGAGCAAGAACGGAGCGAGGGAACCCCGGAGCGAAGCGTAGGAGCCGTATGAACGGAGCCGAACGGTTTTGCCGACTTTTGCCACGACAAAAGTCGGCCGCCGTAAGGGCGGAAAGGTGACTAAATGTCGATATCGTCTACGAATACGCATACAAAACCAAAAACAATCACCCTCAAGCCCCAGCAACACCTTTATGCGCCAAAACACTATAAATGCACGGCAAAACAAACAACGTAAACAAAGTCCCCACCGACATCCCGGTAGCAATCACCATCCCGATATCAAACCGGCTGACCGCCCCGGCCCCGGTGGCCAAAATCAAGGGCACCATGCCAAACACCATGGCCGCCGTGGTCATCAGCACCGGCCGCAGGCGAATCGCAGCGGCTTCTTCGATTGCCTCGCGTACCCCAAACCCCCGCTCGTCCCGTAGCTGATTGGCAAACTCGACAATGAGAATCCCATGCTTGGTAATCAGCCCGATCAGTGTCACCAACCCCACCTGGGTATAGATGTTCATGCTCGAGACCCCAAGGAACAGCGGCAAGAGCGCACCGCAGATGGACAACGGCACGGTCACCAGAATCACCAGCGGATCGCGGAAGCTCTCGAACTGCGCCGCCAGCACCAGGAAGATGATCGCCAGCGCCAGGCCGAAGGTCACCCACAACGCGCTGCCCTCCTGGACGAACTGCCGAGCTGTCCCGGCATAGTCCAGTGAAAAGCCTTCCGGCGCCTCCTCGCGGGCGATGGCGCGCACGGTTTCCAGTGCTTCACCCATGCTCACCAGCGGAACGCCCTGGATGATCGCCGAGTTCAGCTGCTGGAACTGGTTGAGCTGTCGCGGCCGGGCCCGGTCGCTCAGGGTGATCAAGGTTGATAATGGCAACAGCTGGCCTTGCTCGTTCTTTACGTAGTAGCTGTTCAACCAGCCGGGGTTGGCGCGGTAGGGCCGTTCAACCTGGGCGATGACCTTATAGCTGCGCCCCTCCAGCGTAAAGCGGTTGATCTCGGCCTCGCCAAGCAAGGTCGCCAGGGTGCTGCCAAGGGTGTCCATCGACACGCCCATCTGCGCCGCCTTGGCGCGGTCGATGTCGATCACCACCTCCGGTTTGTCGAAGGCCAGGTCGATGTCGAGGAAGGCGAATTTACCCGAGGCCTGGGCGCGCTCCTTGACCCGTTGCGCCACCTCCAGCAGCGCCGGGTAATCACCGGCGGTGTTGATCACCAGCTGGAACGGCAGGCCCTCGCCGGTGCCGGGCAGCGATGGCAAGTTGAAGCCGAAGATCTGCAGGCCGCCGATCTGTTCGAGTTTGGCCTGCACCAGCGGCAACAGCTGCATCTGCGTGCGCTCGCGTTCGTTCCAGGGTTTGAGCAGGAAGCCGCCGATACCGCTCTGTACGCCGTTGAAACCATTGATCTGGAATGACGAGTAGTACTCGGGGAAGCCCTTGAAGATTGGCGTGAACTGGTCGGTATAGGCGTTGAGGTAGTCCAGGTTCGCGGTTTGCGGTGAACTGCTCATCATGAAGATAACCCCCTGGTCCTCCTCCGGGGCCAGCTCGTTGCGGGTGAACATCAGCAGCACCGGGATCAGGCACATGATGAGCACGGCGAACGCCAGCACCACCGGGCGGCTGTTGAGCGTACCGTGCAGCAGGCGCTGGTAGCGTACCTTGAGCGATTCGAAGATCAGGTCCAGGCGGTGGGCCAGCCCGCTGGGGTTCTGTTCGTGGCGCAGCAGCACGGCGCACATCATGGGGGAGAGGGTGAGGGCGACGACCCCGGAGATGACCACGGCTCCGGCCAGGGTCAGGGCGAACTCCTTGAACAGGGCGCCGGTCAGCCCGGTGAGAAAACCAATGGGAGCGTACACAGCAGCCAAGGTGATAGTCATGGACACGACCGGCAGGGCGATCTCGCGGGCACCCTCCAGGGCCGCTTCGAGGGGCGTCTTGCCTTCTTCGATATGGCGGTGGATGTTTTCCACCACGACGATGGCGTCATCCACCACCAGGCCGATGGCCAGTACCATCGCCAGCAGGGTCAGCAAATTCAGCGAATAGCCCATCATCTGCATGAAAAACAGCACGCCAATCATCGACAACGGGATGGTCACCACCGGGATCACCACCGACCGCAGGGCGCCGAGGAACAAAAACACCACGACGATGACGATCAGCACCGCCTCGCCGAGGGTCTTGATCACTTCGTCGATGGAGGCCTGGATAAACAGGGTGGCGTCGTAGGCGATGGACACCTTCAGGCTGGAGGGCAGTTGTTCTTCGAGCTGCGGCATGATCCGCCGTACTTCCTTGATAACCTCCAGCGGGTTGGCCGCCGGCGTGGCCTTGATGCCGATGTAAACCGAGGGCGTGCCGTCGAACGAACTGACCGTGTCGTAGTTTTCGGCGCCCATTTCCACCCGGGCCACGTCACCCAGCAGTACCCGGCTGTCACCGCTGGTCTTCACCGGTAGGGCGGCGAAGGCTTCGGCAGACTTGAGCTCGGTGCTGGCGTTGATGCTGGTGACCACGTACTCGCCCTTCACTTCGCCAGCTGCGGAGAGGAAGTTGTAGCGGCGCACGGCGTTGGTCACGTCCACTGCCGACAGGCCGAAGCCGGCCAGCTTCACCGGATCGATCCAGATACGCATGGCGAACACCTGGTTGCCGAGAATCTCGGCCTCGGCCATGCCCGGCAACGTGGCCAGTTTGGGTTGGATGACCCGTGACAGGTAGTCGGTGATCTGCGGGTTGCTCATTTCCTTGCTGTAGAAGCTGATGTACATCAGTGCCGAGGCGTCGGCGGCCTCCTTGCTCAGTACCGGATCCTCGGAGTCCTGGGGCAGCTTGTTGCGCACCTCGTTGGCCTTGGCCAGCAACTGGGTGAACAGCCGGTCGGTGTCGGCGCCGATCCGCGCGTAGACCGAAATGATCGAGAAGTTCTGCCGGCTCACCGAGGTCATGTAGTCGATGCCGTCGGCGCTGGCCAGGCTCTGCTGCAGCGGCTGGGTGATGTAGCCCTGGATGGTCTCGGCGTTGGCCCCGGGGTAGGCGGTCGTCACCGTGATCAGGGCGTTTTCCATCTGCGGGTACTGGCGGATCTGCAGCTTGCTCCAGGCCTGCAGGCCCAGCAGCAGGATCAGCAGGCTGACCACGCAGGCCAGCACCGGGCGGCGGATGAACGGGTCGGTGAACGCCATGGCCGCCTCCCGTTCACTGCGCGCCAGGCGCGGCGGGTTTCAGGGCTGAATCGGCGCTGATGCGGATCGCCGCGCCTGGGCTCAGCTTGAGCTGACCCGCGGTGACGACCTGGTCACCGGCCTGCAGGCCCTTGAGCACCACGACCCAACCGTCGCGACGCTCGCCGGTCTGCACGGTGAGTTGTTCGGCGATCAGCTGCGGCTGATCGTTGGCATCGTGCAGCGGCTGGCCGTCCTCGCCCTTTTTCGGGCTGACGCGATACACCGAGTTGCCGTAGAGGGTGTAGGTGATGGCGTTTTCCGGCACCACGACCTGCGGTTGCGGGTCGGGCAGCAACAGTTGCAGGCTGGCGAACATGCCCGGCAGCAGCTTGCCTTCGGGGTTGGCCAGGGTGGCGCGGACCATCAGGTTGCGCGTGCTTTCCTCGACCTTGGGGTTGATCGCGCTGAGGCTGGCGGGGAAGGTCTGGTCAGGGTAGGCGGCCACCTGGGCCAGCACGCGCTGGCCGAGGCTCAGGTGTGGCAACGCCTGCTCGGGCACATTGAAGTCGACGTAGAGACTGGACAGATCCTGCAGGGTGGCGATCACCGTACCGCTGGGCAGGTAGGCGCCGACGTCCACTTGGCGGATGCCGATGGTGCCGCTGAACGGAGCGCTGATGCTCTTTTTCGCCAGCGATGCCTTGAGCTGGTCGACCACGGCCTGGTTGCGCCGGTACTGGCTGGCCAGGCGGTCATATTCGCCACGGGAGATCGCCGAGTCGCCGACCAGTTGGCTGCCGCGGCCGAAGTCGACCTTGGCCAGCCCCAGGTCGGCCTGTGCGGTGCCGAGCAGGGCGGTTTCCTGGTCGCTGTCCAATTGCAGCAACAACTGGCCGGCCTTGACCTGTTGCCCGGATTCGAAATGCAGCGACTTTACCGTCCCGGCCACCTCAAGGCTCAACTCAACGCCCTGGTAGGCCTTGAGGCTCCCGACCGCCGGCAGGCGCTCCTGCCACTGGCGTAGCTCGGCCTGGGCAGCGGCAACACTGACCGGGGGCCTGGGCTGCGAGAACATCTGCACTTGCCGGTAGATGGAAAAGGCCTTGATGCCCCCCAGGATCAACACGATCAGCAGGACGACGGCCAACATGATCAGCATGCGGCGGCGCAACATGGTCCGGTTCCCTGGAGGTGGATTTTGTTGTTCGTCGGGCACGACCACGGGCGATCCGGCCCACGTGCGATGGGGCAAGTATTGTCGGTTTTCTGGAAAAGGGGAGGAGATAGATTGCCTGTTGTGGCCCCATAGTCGGCAAGCCGGCTCCCACAGGAGGGTGTTGCTGGTGTGGGAGCCGGCTTGCCGGCGATGGGGCCGGTGCAGGCAATAGAGCGATCAGACCAGGTGCAGATGGTTATCCCAGAAGCCTGAAGGCAGGTCCATCGGTTGCCCGATCAACTGCGCCTGGCGGCAATCATAGAAGCGGCAGCGGCCTTGCCCGGAGGTGACTACGAAACCATCCTTCACCGCTCCGACCCCGGCGCAATCGGGCATCGGCGCATCAAGTTTGACTGCGCCGCTGTCCAGGTCCCAGATGAACAGGCGGTTGGCCCGCGGCGCGGTCAGCGCCACCAGGCGCAGGTCGCTGTGGATGGCGACGCTGGCGGTGTACTGGGCCATCGATTGCAGCTGGCGCTCCGGCACCGGGAAGGCCTGGAACGGCTCGCCCGGGCGCTTGATTGCCAGCAGTTCGGCGGTTTCTTCCGAGCCACCCATGAACTGCTGGCAGGCGGCGATGGTGCCATCATCGCCAACTGCCAGGTGACGCACGCTGTTCATCTGCTGGGCCAGGGTCTCCTTGCTCAGCAGCGTGCCGTCACGCTGCATCAGCACCAGGCTCGGCTCCATGGCGTCGAGGTTCATCTCCACCCGGCTCTCGGCCTCGGTGCGGATGCCGCCGTTGGCCACCACCAGGGTCTCGCCATCGGGCAGCCAGGCCACTTCATGGGGCCCGATGCCGTGGGTGGGGATCTCGCCGCTGTGCACCAGGCGCTCGCCCTCGAAGCGGTAGACGCCCAGTACGCCACGGCCCGGGTCGCTGGTGTCGTTCTCGGTCGCATACAGCCACTCGCCACCCTTGTGGATCACTGCGTGGCCGTAGAAGTGCCGGCTGGGCTGTGAGGCGAGGGTTTGCAACAGGCGCCCGTCACGCAGGTCGACCAGATAGCTCTCGGTACCGGGCCGGCGCGCGACGAACAGTGCGATCGGCAGCGTCGGGTGGTTGATGATCGCATGGCAACGCTGGGCCACCTGGGTGCTGAACACCTGGGTGCCGTCCAGGCGGAAGCCGACGGCGTAGTGCTTGCCGTCGCCGTCGTCGCGGGCCGAAAGCAGCAAGGGTTCGCTGCCTTTGCCGCGGAACAGGCTCCAGCCACCCAGGGTGAGGGCGCTGAGCAGAACGCTACCGAGTTTCAGGGCCTGGCGTCGCAGCATGATCAGTCACCGTCGTTGGCGTTGAAGCCCAGCTGGATGTTCAGCGCCTTGGCCAGCTCGCCTTCGTGCAGGCGGTGGACGACGTTGAGGGCATCGTAGATTTGGTTGAGGGTCTGCTTGCCGGCGTCATCGGCCAGCAGTTCGCCGAGGGTCTTCTGGTTGTCGGCCAGCAGCTTGAGCGCAGCAGCATAGGCGTCGTCGATCTTCTGTGCCAGTGCCGTCTGGTCCTTGCCCAGCAGTCCGCGCAGGCCTTGGTTGTCGACCCCGACCCAGACAGTCTGGGCGGCCTTGAGCGAGGCTTCCAGGCTCTTGATCGACGAGTGGCTGCGCCAGGCCTCGGCCTGCAGTGGTTGGGCAATGCCCTTGCTCTGCCGGCCCATTGGCGCGCCGAGCTTTTTCTTCAGGCTGTCCAGGGCGGTGACCTGGGCACGCAGCACGTCGGCGATCGCCTCGTGGGAGTCGGCGTAGCGCTGGTTGGGGAACTTGGTCATCTGCGACAGCATGCCGTCGGTGCTGTTCCAGCCCTTGAGGATCTCTTCGGCCAAGGCCTTCTGGTGTTCGCCGATGGCGACCAGCAGCGGGCAGTAGCGGGCCTTCTGTTCGGCGCTGGCGATGTCCGGTTTGCTGTCGAACAGGATGTATTCGTAGGCGGACAGGCCACGGACCACGACGCTGGCCTTGCCCAGCGATTCGACGGTGACCGCCTGCTCGCCGTTGACCAGTTGCTCGACCTGGCGGCCGACCAGGTTTTTCTTGTCCGGCCAGAACTGCACCTGCCAGGCACGGTTGCCTTCGGCCAGCGGGCCGACCAGCAATGGCTGCAATTCGGCCCAGGCTTTTTGCGCGTTGAGGAAGTCGGCACGGGCGGTCTCGAGGTCCTGCTTGCCCTCACAGTAGGCCAAGGCGCTGGCGGCCAGTTGCCGGTCGGCCTCAACCCAGCGGCTGTAGGTCGGCAGGATCACCTGCTTGGCGATGGCCGCGGAGGTCACTGCCTGTGGGTCTTGTGGCGAGCAGGCGCCCAAGGCGAGTGCGGCGAGGCTGGTGAACAACAGTTTGGGTCGGAACATGCCCGGCTCCTTGTGCGTTTAAAGTGAATTCAGGAACGCCAGCAGCGCTGCGCGCTGCTCGGCATTGAAGGTCAGTACATGGTCGCGCGCCGCCTGGGCTTCGCCGCCGTGCCAGAGCACGGCCTCGAGCAGGTTGCGGGCGCGGCCGTCATGCAGGAACTGGCTGTGGCCGCTGACGGTTTCGCTCAGGCCGATGCCCCACAGCGGTGGGGTGCGCCAGTCCTGGCCGTTGGCGGCAAATTCGGTGCGTTCGTCACTCAGGCCCGGGCCCATGTCGTGCAGCAGCAGGTCGCTGTAGGGGCGGATCACCTGGTTGGCCAGTTCCGGCTCGGCCGCATTGGCGGAGGTGGTGAATTGCGGGGTGTGGCAGCCCTGGCAACCAGCCCGGTAGAACAGGTTCTTGCCGGCCAATACCTGCGGCGCATCGACGTTGCGCCGGGCCGGCACGGCAAGGTTGCGGGTGTAGAAGGTGACCAGGCGCAGGATATTGTCGCTGACCTCCTTTTCGCCGCCCTGGCCATTGCCATTGGGCGCGGCCAGGCAATCGAGCTGCGCTGCGGTGCAGTCGTCCTTGGGCAACAGGGTGGTGGTCAGGCCCATGTCGCCGGCGAAGGCGTGCACGTTCTGCTGGTTGACGTTTGGCTGTCCTGCCTTCCAGCCGAAGCGGCCGACCACGGTCCTGCCCTGGGCATCGTCCCACACGCGGTTGGCGCGGCCACGGATACCGTCGCGGTTGTGGTCGTCGGGATCCTCGTTGGCCAGCATGTCGGCTTCGGGGATGGCTTCAAGCAGGCCCAGGCCGATCATCGGCGGAGCGACCCGGGCGGAGAAGCGTGTGTCGGGGTGCAGCGGGCCGTAGCCGAGCTGGCTGATTCGCAGGGTCGGGCGTCGCAGTTCGACCTGGTGGCCGTCCGCGAAGGTGACATTGTGGTTGTCGTAGGTCACGCGGACCTTGCCTTCCGGGGCCACGCCGGGGATGGCCATGTCCTGGAACTGGGTACCGTAGACGGGCTCCGGGACTACCCCCAGGCGCTCGATCACCTGGGCGTAGTACGGCTGGTCGGGGATCGACAGACGCACCAGCATCGACACCGCGTTGCTGTCGTCTGGCTCCGGCGGATGGCCGCGACCATCGCGCACGTGGCAGTTCTGGCAGGCGTTGGTGTTGAACAACGGGCCGAGGCCATCGCGGGCGGTAGTTGTGGAGGGGGCGATTACCCAGGGGTTGCGGAAGAAGCTGTTGCCCACGGCGAAGTCCAGGCGCCGCTCGGGCGTGAGGTTGGCCGAGGGCAGCGAGTAGGCGTTGCGATCGCTGCGCTGCACCGTCGCCTTGCCGCCGGAGAGCGCCTCGCCGGGCTCGGCCTGGGTGAAACGCGGGGCGTCGTCACAGGCGGCGAGGGCGAAGGCCAGCAGCAGAGGGCTTAGGCGGAGCAAGGACATCGACAATCCTGGGCATGGGCGAAAAACCGGCGTGCAAGCTTATCAGGCCAGGGGGGATTGAATAAGAGCAATTTGCAATTACCAGATGAAATAGGCTTTACCTGGAAATGTCCGCGACCACCCATTCCGCTCCCGAACACGGAAATGAAAAAGGCGGCCCGAAGGCCGCCTCTGCTGAACCGCAACGCTGATCAGAATTCGTGATCGGCGGTGTCCGGGTTCAGGTTGTCGATGCCCAGCTTGCCCGCGGCCTGCTCGATCGCGCCGGTCTGCTTGACCAGGGAAGCGATGGCGTCACGCACGATCTGGTTGCCGGCGGCGTTGTCGGCGGCGATCAGCTGGTCGTAGTGCTCGCCCTTGAGAGCGTGGTCGACGATCACCTGGATCTTGGCTTCGGTGGCTTCCAGGTCGGCCTTGAGGGTGGCGTCGGTGGCTGGGTCGGCCTTGGCCACCAGCGACGACAGGCTCGGGCCGCTCAGCTTGCTGCCGTCGACACGGGTGTACTCGCCCAGGTAGACGTTGCGGATGCCCTTGGCGTCGTAGAAGTGCGAGTAGTGGGTGTTGTCGCTGAAGCAGTCGTGTTCATCTTCCGGCGAGTTGGCCTCCAGCGAGACCTTCATGCGCTCGCCCGCCAGTTCGCCCAGCGACAGGCTGCCCATGCCGAACAGCATCTTGCGCAGGCCATCGTTGGCCGGCTCTTTTTCCAGGCTGGCGCGGTAGTTGTCGGCGACGTTCGGCGCCCAGTTGCCGACCATTTCCTCAAGGTCCTTGACCAGCAGGTCGGTGGCCGCCTTCAGGTAGGCACGGCGACGGTCGTTGTGCCCGCCGGTGGCACCTTTGCCTTCGAGGTAGTCGGAGGCCGGGCGGTTGCCCGCGCCTGGGCCGGTGCCGTTGAGGTCCTGGCCCCAGAGCAGGAATTCGATGGCGTGGTAGCCGGTGGCGACGTTGGCTTCGGAACCGCCCAGCTCGTTCAGGCTGGCCAGCTTCTCGGGGGTGATGTCCTTTACGTCGATTTTGTCTTCGCCCACCTGGATCTCGGTGTTGGCGATGATGTTGGCGTTGGCCGCCGGGTTGCCCAGGGCGTGCTCATAGCTCTTGTCGACGTAGTCGATCAGGCCTTCGTCCAGGGGCCAGGCGTTCACCTGGCCTTCCCAGTCGTCGATGATGGTGTTGCCGAAGCGGAAGACTTCGCTCTGCAGGTAGGGTACGCGCGAGGCGACCCAGGCGTCCCGGGCGGCTTTGAGGGTCTGGTCGTCGGGCTTGGCGAGGAAGGCGTCGACGGCAGTCTGCAACTGCTTGGCGGTGCTCAGCGAGTCGCTGTACACGGCATGGACCATCTCGGCGTAGTGCTTGACCACGGCCTTGGCGGCGGCTTCATCGACAGCCCCTGGTGCCGCGGTGGTGGCAGCGGCAGATGTCTGGGCTTGCGGTGCGGCGGCCTTGTCGTCATTGCCTTCGCCGCAACCGGCGAGGGCGATGGCGATGGCCAGCAGACTGGCGGAGGCCAGAGGCATTCGAATCATTGTTGGTTTCCTGCGTCGTGTGGTTGGACCATGGGTGGACCGTGCGCCGTGGCACGCGAAACCGCAACATCATGCGAAAGATTTGCATTTGCTGTAAAGGGGCGGGCGCGCATTTCATGCAAACGCCCGCTTGCCCTGCTTGGCCGAGATTGGTGGGGGTTACAACGCGGAAACCTGGTTGCGTTGCGCCTGCTTGAGGAAGTTGGTCAGTTCGCGCGCGGACAGCGGCTTGCTGTAGTGGTAGCCCTGACCCTCATGGCAGCCCTGGGCGATGATGTAGGTCTCCTGTTCGGCGGTTTCCACGCCTTCGGCGATCACCTGCATGCCCAGGCTCTTGCCCAGCTGGATGATGGCGCGAACGATGGTGGCGTCGTCATCGTCGTCGAGCAGGTCCTGGACGAAGCTCTTGTCGATCTTGATCTTGTCCAGCGGCAGCGATTTCAGGTAGCTGAGCGAGGAGTAACCGGTGCCGAAGTCGTCGATGGCGATCAACGCCCCGGAGCGGCGCAGGCTCAGCAAGTGCTGGGCGGCGGTGCTGATGTCTTCCATCAGGCCGGTCTCGGTGACTTCCAGCTCCAGGCTGCGCGGTGGCAGGCGGTAGGCCTGCAGCAGGTTGTTGACTACCCGCGGTAGCTCGTTGTGGTGCAGTTGCACGGTGGACAGGTTGACCGCCATGCGCAGCTCGCTGAAGCCCTGGTCGTGCCATTCGCGCAACTGCCGGCAGGCCTGGTCGAGCACCCACTCGCCGATGCTGATGATGCTGCCGTTCTGCTCGGCCAGGGGAATGAACTGGTCGGGCGGGACCATGCCCAGCTCCGGGTGCTGCCAGCGCAGCAAGGCTTCGACGCCTACCACGCGGTGGTCGCGGTAGCTGATCTGCGGCTGGTACACCAGGTACAGCTGGTTGCGCGGCAGGGCTTCGCGCAGGTCCTTTTCCAGTTCGCGGCGGCGGCGCATCTCACTGTCGACGCTGGCGATATAGAACTGGTATCGGTTACGCGAGCGGGCCTTGGCCAGGGTCATGGTCTGCTCGGCCTTTTGCAGCAGCTTCTCAGTGCTGTCGCCGTCCTCGGGGAACAGGGTGATGCCGATGGTGGCGCGCAGGCGGATCTGCTGGTGGTCGAGGTCGAAGGGCGCCTCGAGGTCATCGAGGATGCTCTGGGCCAGCTCGGCGGCTTCGTAGGGCTGTTCGATATTGGCCTGGACCAGGGCGAACTGGTCGCCACCCAACCGGGCCAGGGCGCCGAGGCGCCCGCTGTGGGCGCGCAGGCGGTCGGCCAGCGCCAGCAGCAGCTGGTCGCCGACCTGGTAGCTGAACTGCTCGTTGATGCCCTTGAAGTCGTCCAGGCCCACGCACAGCACGGCGACACGGCGTTGCAGGCGGCCACCGTCGATGAGGATCTTGTCCAGTTGCTGCTGCAGTTGCTGGCGATTGGGCAGGCCGGTGAGAAAATCGTACTGGGCCATGCGCTGCAGACTGTTCTCGGCCTCGTGGCGCAGGTGGGTGTTGCGTTCGATGGAGGCCAGCAACTGGTTGGCGGTGTTGACCCAGATGCCCAGTTCGTTGCGCTCGTGCCCCTTGAGCAAGGGGATCTGGTGCTGGCTGGGGCGGTCGGGGTTGATTTGCGTCAGGTGCTCGATGATCTTCGACAGCGGCTTGGTCAGCAGCCAGTGGTACACCAGATACAGCACCAGGCCCATGGCCAGGGCGCGCAGCACGCCGGAGATGAAGATGATCACCGCGTTGACCAGGAAACCCTCGCCATAGGCGGAGGTGTCGAGGGTAATGCTCAGGTCGCCGTAGTATTCACTGTAGGGGCCGCGGCCGACCAGTTGCGTGGTGTAGGTGCGCTCCTGGCCGAGGATCAGGTCGGTCAGCCAGCGCATGGACATGTCCTGCAGTGGCCGGGACTTTTCCGCGAGCATGGTTTCGTTGGGGTGGCCGATGGAGGCCATGCGTACCGAGCCGTCCTGGAACAGGCCTTCCATCACCTGCATGCCCATTTCCCGGTCGAGGCTGTACACCGCCTGCGTCGAGGGGTCGCGGAACATGTCGAGGATGCGCTGGGCGTCGTTGTTCACCGACTGGCGGGTCTTGTAGGCGTCATAGACGATCTGCGCACAGCTGAGTACGACGCCGACAGCCAATGCCGAGAGCAGTACGACCCGCAGCAACTTGACCGATAAGCTGTTTCGGAATTCCAGCTTCAATGGGGTTTCCTTAATCCATGCGCATGCCATTATTTTGCCATCAACCATGGCGACAGACTATCGACCGAATGCCCCGGCAGGCAACACGTCCGTCGACGGATCTGCCCTTGGCTCTATATCGGTTGAGCGGTCATGCGACTTGAGTGCGCTGCGTCAACTTTCCAGAAGGTTGATGTTAGCGCGCTATGCGGGCTGAGCAAGAGCGCACGGATGGGTTGCAGGCAATTCTGTCAGGTTGGCCCTGGGGGCAGCGAGCTTGCTTGGCGCTAGCGTCATGGCAGGCAACAAAAAACCCGGCACGAGGCCGGGTCTTTTTGCAGGCTTGGCGAACAATCAGGCCTTGAAGGTCTTGCCTTCGAACTGCTCGGCAACGAACTTCCAGTTGACCAGGTTCCAGAACGCCTCGACATACTTCGGACGCAGGTTGCGGTAGTCGATGTAGTAGGCGTGTTCCCAGACGTCGCAAGTCAGCAGCGGGGTGTCGCCGCTGGTCAGCGGGTTGCCGGCGCCGATGGTGCTGGCCAGGGCCAGGGAGCCGTCGGCCTTCTTCACCAGCCAGCCCCAGCCGGAGCCGAAGGTGCCGACGGAGACCTTGGTGAACTCTTCCTTGAACTTGTCGAAGGAACCGAAGGCGGTGTTGATGGCCTCGGCCAGAGCGCCAGTTGGTTGGCCGCCGGCGTTCGGCGCCAGGCAGTTCCAGTAGAAGGTGTGGTTCCAGACTTGAGCGGCGTTGTTGAAGATACCGCCGGAGGAGCTCTTGACGATCTCTTCGAGGGTCTTGCCTTCGAATTCGGTGCCTGGGACCAAGTTGTTCAGGTTCACGACATAGGTGTTGTGGTGCTTGTCGTGGTGATACTCCAGGGTTTCCTTGGAGATGTGCGGCTGCAGGGCATCGTGGGCGTATGGCAGCGGCGGCAATTCAAAAGCCATGGTGGATCTCCTGATTCAGGTCTGTTCGCGGTATGCGCAAGGCCGATCACGGGCGGCCCGGTGAGCGTCGGCGAGTTTGTACTCTTTGCGACGCAAGGGCTGGATCATAGCACCGGCCTCGGCGCTTAACCACGCAACATCTATAGGGAATAGAGGTTCCAGAGCGGTTGGCTGGGGCCGACAGGTGGGCTGCTTGACTGTCGTAGCCCTGCGTGGGATACCCGGTTTTTTCGCGGCGTCAGTTGAAGATCAACTGCGCCGCCACCGCGAACATCATCACCGCCACCATCAGGTCCAGCATGCGCCAGGTCGCCGGACGTGCCAGCCACGGTGCCAGCCAGGCGGCGCCGATCGCCAAGGTCGAGAACCATACCAGCGAGGCACTGGCGGCGCCGGCCACGTAGGCGCCGGGCACGGCCTGCTGGGCGCCGAGGGAGCCGATCAGCAACACGGTATCAAGGTAGACGTGCGGATTGAGCAGGGTCACCGCCAGGGCGCTGAGCAGCACCGCGCGGCGCGAACGCATGCCCTGGCCTTCCTGATGCTGCAGGCTCTGTTTCGAGCAGGCGCTGCGCAGGGCCTTGGCGCCGTACCAGATCAGGAACAGTGCACCGCCCCAGCGGGCCACGGCCAGCAGTGTCGGGTTGTGCGCCAGCACCGTGGCCAGACCGAACACCCCGGCGGCGACCAGCAGGGCATCGCAGACGATGCACAGTGCCGCCACTGGCAGATGGTGTTCACGGCGCAGACTTTGTGCCAGGACGAAGGCGTTCTGCGCGCCGATGGCCATGATCAGGCCGAAGGCCACCAGCATGCCGTTGAGATAGCTTTGCCACATAGCGGGAACACTCCAATGGCGCCGATGCGGGATCGGCGCGGGTTACCAAGAAAGATGTGGCCATTCTGGCGGTTGCGGCGGTATAAGAAAAACAAATATAGCTGATCAGTCATTAGAGAAATCGATGTTCGACTACAAATTGCTCGCCGCCCTCGCCGCGGTGATCGAGCAAGGCGGCTTCGAGCGCGCCGCCCAGGTACTGGGATTGTCGCAATCGGCCATCTCGCAACGCATAAAGCTGCTCGAGGCACGGGTTGGCCAGCCGGTGCTGGTGCGCGCCACGCCACCGAGCCCGACGGAAGTCGGGCGCCAGTTGCTCAACCATGTGCAGCAGGTGCGCCTGCTCGAGCGCGATCTGCAAGGCCAGGTGCCGGCACTGGACGAGGAGGGCATGCCCGAGCGCCTGCGCATCGCCCTCAACGCCGATAGCCTGGCAACCTGGTGGGCCGGGGCGGTGGGGCCGTTCTGCGCCGAGCAGCAGGTGCTGCTCGATTTGGTGGTCGAGGACCAGGACGTCGGTCTGAAACGCATGCGCGCCGGTGAAGTGGCGGCCTGCCTGTGTGGCAGCGAACGGCCGGTGGCCGGAGCGCGCAGCTTGCCGTTGGGCTTGATGCGCTATCGGGCGCTGGCCAGTCCCGCGTTCATGGCGCGTTACTTTCCCAACGGGTTCGCGGTCGAGCGCCTGGCCCGCGCCCCGGCTGTCGTGTTCGGGCCTGACGATTTCCTGCAGCATCGCTACCTGGCGTCGTTGGGTGTGCAGGAAGGTTTCCTGCACCACCTTTGCCCCTCATCCGAAGGTTTCATGCGCATGACAGAAGCCGGCCTCGGCTGGGGGCTGGTGCCGGAGCGACAGGTGGCCAAGCAGCTGGTGCGTGGTGAGCTGGTGGAGATCTGTGCAGATACCCCCATCGATGTGCCCTTGTACTGGCATCATTGGCGCAACGGCGGGCAGTTGCTCGCCCAGTTGACCGAGCACCTGCGCCATTCGGCGCGGAATTGGCTGGTGCCCTTGTAGGCACTTCAAGCGTCAGCTGCATCTGAAATAGAGCAAGGCGGAGTCTTACATGCGAATTCTGGTCACCGGCGCGAGCGGCTTCATCGGCGGGCGCTTTGCGCGTTTCGCCCTGGAGCAGGGCCTGGAGGTGCGGGTCAACGGCCGGCGGGCAGAGGGTGTGGAGCATCTGGTCAAGCGTGGGGCGCAGTTCATCCCCGGCGACCTGGGCGACGCCGAACTGGCCCGG
The DNA here is from genome assembly GCF_900110655.1 of Pseudomonas soli. Classification (GTDB taxonomy): domain Bacteria; phylum Pseudomonadota; class Gammaproteobacteria; order Pseudomonadales; family Pseudomonadaceae; genus Aquipseudomonas; species Aquipseudomonas soli. The sequence goes on along the minus strand of NZ_FOEQ01000001.1, from coordinate 596,771 downwards.
CGCCTGTGCCAGGGGGTGGACGCGGTGGTGCACTGCGCCGGCGCAGTGGGCACCTGGGGCCGCTATCAGGACTTCCACCAAGGCAACGTGGTGCTCACCGAGAACGTGGTCGAAGGCTGCATCAAGGAGCATGTGCGGCGCCTGGTACACCTGTCGTCGCCGTCGATCTACTTCACCGGCCGCTCGCGTATGGATGTCCGCGAGGACCAGGTACCGCGTCGATTCCATGACCATTACGCGCTGACCAAACACCTGGCCGAGCAGAAGGTGTTCGGCGCCCAGGAGTTCGGCCTGGAGGTGCTGGCGCTGCGCCCGCGCTTCGTCACCGGGGCCGGCGATGCGAGCATCTTCCCACGGCTGATGCGCATGCAGGCCAAGGGGCGTGTGGCGATCATCGGCAATGGCCTGAACAAGGTCGACTTCACCAGTGTGCACAACCTCAACCAGGCACTGTTCAGCGCGCTGTTCGCCGAGGACCAGGCTTTGGGCCAGGCCTACAACATCAGCAACGGCCAGCCACTGCCGCTGTGGGATGTGGTCAACTACGTGATGCGCCGCATGCAGCTACCCCAGGTCACCCGCTATCGTTCACCTGCCCTGGCCTACAGTCTGGGGGCGCTCAACGAGGCTGCCTGTCTGCTTTGGCCCGGGCGCCCGCAACCGACCCTGAGCCGCACGGCGGTGCAGGTGATGAGCACGGATTTCACCCTCGATATCAGCCGCGCCCGCCAGTATCTGGACTACCGGCCCGGAACCGATGTGTGGGCGGCGCTGGATGAATTCTGCAGCTGGTGGCAGGCGCAACACGGGCAACGCTGAACCTGTGCGCGGGATGATGGTCATCAGTGCGCCGCCCTGGCGGTTTATACTCATGCCTCTTTGCTACCACCGCGGTTGAATGCACCCATGCGTAACGACGCCCACGATGATTTCGACGACGTGCCCACCCTGCGTGCCGGCACCCCTGATGACGATGAATTGCTGCCTGCCCATGTGGCCCGTAGCCGCCAGAAGGCGGTGCGGCCGCGTAGCAATGGCCCGCTGTGGACATTGCTGGGCGCCTCGTTCATCGCCCTGGCCGGGCTTGGCTGGTGGAGCTTCCAGCAGATCACCCTGATGGAGCAACAGCTGGTCGCGACCCAGGAAAGCTTTGCCCGTATCAGTGAAGAGGCCGCCGGGCGCTTGCAGGTGATCAGCGGCAAGGTCGACGCCAGTGAGTCCAGCAACAGCACCGGCAGCGAGGCATTGAAGTTGCAGATTCGCCAGTTGCAGGCTTCCCTGGCCGAGCAGGGCAAGCAGCAGCTGGGCGTCGCCGGGCAGGCGGGGGACCTGGGCAAGCGCCTGGAGCAAGTGCTGGCCGATACCCGTGAACAGCAGAAGGCGGTCACTGAACTGCAAAGCCAGTTGCAGGCGCAACTCAAGGTCCTCAATGCCGAGCTGGCCGCGCTCAAATCGGGGCAGGTGGATGGCGGTAAGCTCGATGGCCAGCTCAAGAGCCTGAGCAACGACGTGGCGACTTTGAAGAAACAGGGCAACCCAAATGCCGCCATCGAGAGTCTGGAGCAAGATATCCTGGTGCTCAAGAGCCAGGTGGACAATCGCCCTACGCCCACGGCCGGTGGCGCCTCGGTGCAGGAATTCGATGCCTTCCGCGGGCAGGTAACCCGCAACATCAGCACGCTGCAGAGCCAGATCCAGAACCTGCAGCAGCAGATTAACTCCCGTCCTTGAGCGCGCTTCTACGCGCCTGCTCTACTTCCCTGCCTATTTTGAAGCTCCGTGCGTGATCTACGCGCGGGGCTTGCTCGTGGTTTGTCCACAGTGGTTTCAGCCGCCTCTTGCAAGCCCCAGGTGCGCGTAAACCTGGGCGCAGCAGCGTCAGCTTTCAGGCCTATGGCAGCGCGCACCTAGCATTTCTGTCAGGTGTGGGCCTGGATGGACTTTGTTATTACTGCTTCACCCAGACGGTGGTGGCCAAGCAGCCGCGATCACGATCTCGGCACCGCGTCATCCGGAGCTGAGCATCATCCGGGCCAATGACACCGGGGTGGAGCCTACATTCAGGTACCGCGCAATCCACGCTCACAACAGCACACGCCTGAACACGCCAAATGCAAGGGGAGGTTGCCATGAATACGCCTGCTCACCCGTTGATCAGCAGCGCAAAAGTAAAGAAGACTTCGACGCTGGTTTTTCCGAAACTCGCGATGGGCGAGGCCATTGTTGAAGATCTGATTGATGACGGTACCGGAAAGATGGAATTGCTGCCTAAAACCAAGCAAGAAGACGCGCTAAAGGTAAAGGTACCGAACTGGCCAGAGTCCGAGGTCGATTACATCATCGCATTGACATGGGACGACGTGCGTCTCGATAACATTCCTGGCGCTTTCCACTCCATAGCTCAGGCAGAACAGGCAAACCCTGATTTTAAATTCGAGCTCAGCGTGCCTGCCACGTATTGGGCCTCGGTGGCTGATGGAGAGGATGCGCGGTTTCGCCTGGGCTATGACGTACAACCGTTCCCGGATGACCGTTGGGATTTAGGGCCCCGGCGCCTTGTGCGCATCGACCGAGAGGCTCCGGGAGGCAGCGATGGAGCCTTGGCCAAACTGCAGTTTCCCAAGGTGGTGGAGGAGAGAAGGCGCATTCTGGTGGGAGACTTCACCTCCGGCCTGTTGGATACCGAGGTCAAGGGATATGTGTCGCAGCAGGTGGGTGACCAGATCGTGGTCACCATGACCGATGGTACCAACAAGGTACCGATCGGGCCGATCACCGTTTTTAGCGCAACTGATCCCACTACCGTGCCATTGCCTTTGATCGACTTGCAGAAGTTGGACGACAGAAAACCCATCACCTTCACCTACCAGTCGACCGACCGGGCGGGGAACGTGTCGCTGGCTTCGGTCCCGCACGACACGCTCGAGTTGCTGTTGACGGATATCCCGGACCTGCTGCCGGTTCCCGAAGTGCCAGGTTTCGATGCTGGCGGTGATCCACCTGTCCTCGAGGCGGATGCCCGGGCGGGTGTGGACGTGCATGTTCCCCAGATCACCAGCGTCGCGGTGGGTGACGAGATCGTCGTGTTGTGGGGGAGCCAACGTGACGCGCCGCAGCGGGTCAACCAGATTCCGCCAGCGCCGGATCCACTGATGGTGCTCAAGCTGCCCTACCCGCTGACCAGCGCGGAAACGGAGTACGGCCCGGTGGCCGTTGCCTATGAACTGTGGCGAGCCGGTTCGTTGATCGGTACATCGGATGGCGCCGCGAATGTAGAGGTCGATCTACGGGTGCCAGGTGGCCCCGACCCTGATCCGGAAACGCCCGGGCATGACGACCTGGTGCCCGCCACGATCAAAGGTGGTAGCTCAGGCCAGGACGACAAGCTGGATCCCGAGGATGTCGCGGCAGGCGCCGAGGTTACCATTGCGTGGGAGGGGCTCAGTGCTAGGGAAGTCCTGGCCGAGGGGGACAAACTCGCACTGTGGTGGGGGAACCAATCGCCTCATCCGCTCGATTCGGTCACTGCGCACGAGGCGTCTGAGCAGCTACCTATCGTCCGTGCGGTGCCAGCAGCGTTGTTGGGTGCCGAGCCCAGCGGCCAAGTGGTAATGGCCTATGCAGTCACCCGGGAAACTGAAACAGGAGGGCCGGAAAACACCTCGTTTTCACCCCCGAAGCTGGTCGAGGTCCTGCGCGCTGACGAGTTGCCGGGGCAAGGGGGGCCACTGCCTTCGCTGGAGTTCACCAAACTGAATGGCAACGGTGCCATTGGCCGGGAGGAGGCACAACGAGAGCTGCCGGTGCGTATCGCTGGCTACAAAGGTATGGCGCCCGGCGATGTGATCGTGATCACGGTCGATGGAAAGCGCGGCCTTGGGATGCCAGAAGATCCGATTCCCGGCTTCCCGGTGAGCGGGCCGTCGTTCCGCATCGAGCAGCACCATATTGACGAGGGTGAGGTAGTGCTGGCGCTCAAGCGCCAATATGCCTACATGGTTTGTCGAGGTCACCTGCACGTGAGCTACACCGCCAGTAACGTTTTCGGCTCGGTGGCGGCGGCGCATCAACCTACGCCAGTCTCCGTGCGTGAGGCTGGGCAGGATAATTGCCCAATTCCCACTCAACGCTTCTGAAGCCATATCCCTGGCGAGCGCCTGCTCGCCAGGGGGCACTACCTGGGAGGCAAAGGCCATGTCCGAAGAACTGTCGCGCAATCGCCCCGCTGTCGGTAAACACGTCGCGCAACTGCCTGAACCTGTGATCCCTCAGGCTTTTAAGGGCAGGGGGATTGGCTTGCGCTTGCTGGATGATGAGCAGTCGCCGTTGAAGGTCCAAGTGCTGGCAATCCACATGCAACCGAACGACCTCGTCACGCTGTATTGGAACGACGATGAAATAGAGCGCAAGACGGTAAGCCCGTCGGTGGTCAAGCGAGTTCGCAAGGCGCAGGCACTCGGTATCGAATCCGGTACCTATCTTGATTTCGACGTACCACCGTCGAAGATTCCCGACGGTGCTGGCGTCGTCTGGTACAAGTGGAAAGACGATATCGGTGAGCAGGAGGACGATTCGTTAAAGCTTGATGTCATGGTCAAGCGCAGCTTGCCCGGCGGTGTCGACCCCGATCCCAGCACCTCCTTCAACGAGAACCTGGATATGCCGGGGGGCATCCCGCCTTTCATCGATGCTGACCAGGCTGCCAAGGGAGTAGAGGCCATCATCATGGGCGGCTACCCCAATCGTGGGCCGAACGATTGCTACGAGCTCCAATGGCATGGCAAATCCATAAAGGGGCCGGTGCCTTCAGGCGCGGATTCTTTCCCTGTCACGGTCGGCCAGGACATCATCGAAGAGGTCGGCAGTGTCGAACAGCTCATCGTTCGCTATGAAATTCGCGACGAGGTCAATAATCGCTCGCTGTGGTCGCGAGAGGCCTACGCCAAGGTGGATCTTGCCGAGCGTACCCTGGACGCGCCGGTGGCCTTGGATGCCGACGAGGACGGCAACATCGATTTCAACGCCCTGGAGGGTACGCCGCTCAAAGTCAGGATTGAACCTTACCGCGATATTACAGCCGGCGATCAGCTGAAGCTGACCTGGACGGGTGTCAATGCCAAGCAGGAGCGCCTGGACCCCGTAGACCAACCCCATACCGTGACCCAGCAGGAAGTCACCGCCGGCATTGAGCTCGAGTTGAAAAATGACTTGGCGGTCGCCGCATTGCAAGGGGGCGCATTGTTGGAGTACCAGGTCAACGACCAGGCGGGGCGCAAGTCGCATGTTCTGGAAATCACTGTATCGGGCAACCTTGAACTCGACGCGCCCAGTGTGGATGAAGCCAGTCGCGGGGGGCTCGACCCGCATGATGTGCCGGACGACGGCGTAACCATTCGCATCGCTGCCTACGCACATATGGCCGTGGGTGACGAAGTGTCGGTGTGGTGGAAAGGCACTGCTGCGGATGGCGCTACTCACGACCATGATTGGACTTTGCCCGTGGAACGCGTCGGCGATATCGAGCACCTCGTCGAGAAGGACCTGGTACTCGAGTTGGTGGGCGGGACGCTCGAGTTGTTCTACGCACTGACCGCCAAGGGGGGCGCCAAGTTCGAGTCTGCCCCGTGCAAACTGGTGGTGCCGGTCGACTTGCGACGCCCCTCGGTGGAGAAGGCGTTCGGGGACGATAACGACCAGCTCGATTTCCATAAGGATTTTGCCAATGCGTCACATGTGAAAGTTACGGTTCCGCGATACTCCGGCATGGCGACTGGCGACAAGGTGGCAGTGGTCTGGACCGGCCCGAACTTCCCCTACCAAATGCCGTGGCAAGTGATCACAGCCCCTGGGGATGTGGTGTTCCAGTTGCCACGGGTGGTGTTGCTGGACTCGATCGGAACAACGGTTGACGTCAAGTACCTCGTCGAGCGTGGTGGTGAGCCGCCCGAGGCAACGTCGGAGGCCCTGGCGTTGACCGTGCTTGCCCAGGCGCTGGAGCTACCGGCCCCCGGGTACCTGTCTTCCGGGGGAGACAATCCAAGGTTCAACCTCAACTATCCCAATATCAAAGAGGGAGACAAAGTCGAGATCCGCTGGGAAGTGGATCCGGCAATTGAGCCCACCCTGCGCGAGGCCACTCTCGATGTGTACAAGGACGGGCGATCCTTCCTGATAAAGGTGAATCCGGCCTGGCCCCAGACTGACAGACGCAAGAAAGTGTTCGCCAGTTACTCCATCGAAGTAGACGGTTCAAGGTTGTATTCCCAAGTAAAGTCATTCCAACCCGACTGATATCAATTGCCACGGCGATGTGCTGGGCACTGGTAAGAAGGGGCAGTGTTTGCCTATATAAAAACAGGAATTCTCCTACATAGGTTTTTACCTTTTTTGTCGAGACTGCGGCCAATTGGCTACATCCAGGTGGCTGATTTCAACTTTTCGGTAGCACGGGTGAGAAACTGGGACGGGAGAACAACATGAAGGTAAAGCACGCTAGAGTACCCCTGAGCCTCGCCGTCGGCCTGGCGGTGATGGCAAGTACCGGGGCGGTCGAGGCAACGCAGATTATCGACAACCGTTCCGAAGTGGTCAGCGGCCCGGTGGCGGACGACTATATGGTGCGCAACCGCGGGGCCTTGGAAGTCACTGCCACGGGGAGTACGCAGGGCATCGATGTGCGCAGCCGTTCGACTCTCGTCGTCAATGGTGGGGAAGTGGCCGGTAGCGGCACCCAGGTGGGGGTCGCCCTGTCTGACGAGAGCAGTGCGGCCCTGGTCGATGCGACCGTTTCCGGGGGAACCTTCGGCGTGTCGGGCAACACCCAGTCGAGCATGCAGGTGCAAGGCGGCACCATCGTCGGCAACAATGGTGCGTCGTTCACGGGGGGCAGTACCCTGAGCCTGTCCGCTGCGGCCCTTACCGGCAGGACCGGGGTCGGTGCCTTCATGCTAGGCGGCACTCTGAACGCGTTGCAAGGCTCGGTCATTACCGGACAGACCCAGGGGGTGCAATTGCGCCAGGGCACCACGGCCACTGGCGGTAGTGACTCGAGCATGACCCTGGACGGCTCGACCGTCGAAGGCAAGACGGGGAGTGCCATCATTGTGCGCGATTCCGCGGATGGCAACAAAGGCACGGTAAACATCCTCGTGGGCAACAACAGCCGGCTCATCGGCGGCAATGGCAACATCCTCGAGGTCACCCGTGGCATGACCGCCGACTTCACGGCAGACAACAGCCAGTTGTCCGGGGACGTGGTTGTCGACGGCACCAGTACGGCCAATCTGCTGTTTCGCAACGGGGCGTCGCTCAGGGGTAACCTGGTGAACGTGGAGAGCCTGACGCTTGAGAGCGGCGGTCGCTGGGCCATGACCCAGGATGCGCAGGTGGGCAACCTCTCGCTGGACGACGGCACCGTCGATTTCACCGACCGGGATACCACGCCCGGTTTCAAGACGCTGACACTCGACAGCCTCGAGGGTTCGGGCGTGTTCGTGATGGGCATCGACCTGGCCAGCGGCACCGGCGACTTGCTGAAAGTAACTGGCGCGGCAGAGGGCAATCATCAACTGAGCATCGCCAGCACCGGTGTTGACCCGGTGGAAGGGCAGGCGCCACATCGCATAGTCGAGACCGGTGGCGGTGATGCCACGTTTGGCCTGTTGCACGAGATCGATTTCGGCACCTTCCTCTACACCTTGGAAAAAGGCGACGGTGAGGACAACTGGTACCTGAAGCAGAAGCCCGGCAACGTGCTGACCCCGAGTGCCCATGCGGTGTTGGGCATGTTCAGCGCCGCGCCGACCGTGTGGTATGGCGAGCTGTCGTCGCTGCGCAGCCGCATGGGCGAACTGCGCCTGGGCCAGGGCCAGGGCTTGTGGATGCGCAGCTATGGCAACCGCTACAACCTGTCGGCGGGTAGCGCCGTGGCCTACCAGCAGGACCAGAACGGTGTAAGCTTCGGCGCCGACGGCACCTTGCCTGGCTACGATGGCCGTTGGTTGCTCGGGGTGATGGGCGGCTACAGCGAGTCGGGCCTGGATTACAGCCTCGGCTCTTCCGGCAAGATCAAAAGTTACTATGTCGGCGCCTACAGCACCTGGATGGCCGACAGTGGCTACTACATCGACGCCGTGCTCAAGTACAACCGTTTCCGTAACCGCAACGATGTGGTGATGAGCGATGGTCGCAAGACCAAGGGCGAGTATCACAACGACGGTCTCGGGGCCTCGGTTGAGGTTGGTCGGCACTTCAAGCTGGACGATGGCTGGTATGTCGAGCCGTTCACCCAGCTGTCCGCTTTGTGGGTCGATGGCGACAGCTATACCCTGGACAACGGCCTGCGGGCCGAGAGCGATGGCGCCAACTCGGTGCTTGGCGAGGTCGGTGCGCAGGTCGGGCGCAGCCTGGCGCTGGACAATGGCAGCATCCTGCAACCGTACCTCAAGGTGGCGGCGGCCCACGAGTTCATCAACAGCAACAAGGTCAAGGTCAACAACAACCACTTCACCAACGACCTCTCCGGTACCCGAGGCGAGGTGGCAGTGGGCCTGGTGGCGCAGGTCTCGGAAGTGTTGCAGCTGCATGGCGAGTTCCAGTACAGCAATGGCGAGCATATCGAGCAGCCGTACGGGGTGAACCTGGGCTTGCGCTACAACTTCTGATCGTTCGCAGGTATCCACTTGTAGAAGCGGGCAAGCCCGCTTCTACAAGTCCTGCATTCCCCTACATCCGTGGGTAGTCGATATACCCAACCGGGCCTTTGCCATAGAACGTCTCCGGATGCGGCGCATTGAGCGGTGCATCGGCAGCCAGGCGCGCTGGCAGGTCGGGGTTGGCGATGAACGGAATGCCGAAGGCCACTGCATCGGCTTTACCGCTGGCCAGGGCAGCGTTGGCGCCGGCCTTGTCAAAGCGCTCGTTGACGATGTAGGGGCCGCCGAACGCTGCCTTGATCAGCGGACCGATGCTGTCGTCAGCCGCTTTTTCCCGCGAGCAGATGAAGGCGATGCCGCGTTTGCCCAGTTCCCGGGCCACATAGCTGAATGTCTCGGCACGGTCAGCGTCGCCCATGTCATGGGCATCGGCCCGTGGCGCCAGGTGCACACCCACACGGCCTGGGCCCCACACCTCGATGGCGGCATCGGTCACTTCCAGCAGCAACCGCGCGCGGTTCTCCAGCGAGCCGCCATAACGGTCGGTGCGCTGGTTGGTGCTGCTCTGCAGGAACTGGTCGAGCAGGTAGCCGTTGGCACCGTGGATCTCCACGCCGTCGAAACCGGCGGCCTTGGCGTTCTCGGCGCCGCTGCGGTAGGCCTCGACGATGTCGGCGATCTCTTCGGTTTCCAGCGCGCGCGGGGTCGGGTAGTCACTGAGCGGGCGCACCAGGCTGACATGGCCCTTGGGCTGGATCGCGCTGGGGGCCACCGGTAGTTCACCGTTGAGGTACGACGGGTGGGAGATGCGCCCGACGTGCCACAGTTGCAGGAAGATGCGCCCGCCCGCGCCGTGGATGGCCTTGGTCACGTTGTGCCAGCCACGTACCTGCTGGTCGTTCCAGATCCCGGGGGTATCCGGATAGCCGACGCCCATTGGCGTGACCGAGGTTGCTTCGCTGAGAATCAGGCCGGCGCTGGCGCGCTGCACGTAGTATTCGGCCATCAGCGCATTGGGCACGCGGCCTTCGTCGGCGCGGCAACGGGTCAGCGGGGCCATGATGATGCGGTTGGGCAGTTCCAGGTCGCCCAGGGTGATCGGGTCGAACAACGTAGTCATGTGCGAAGCCTCGCTTGGATCAGGTCAGAGCTCTTGGCTCATTTGCTCGAGGAACGCCTTGATGGTCGCCTCGTTGCGTTTGAAGAAATGCCATTGGCCGATCTTCTGGCTGCTGATCAGGCCGGCGCGCTGCAGGGTGGCCAGGTGAGCGGACACGGTCGACTGCGACAGGCCGCAGCGCTGGTCGATCTGCCCGGCACACACACCGTGTTCGGTGCTGTGGTGCTGCTCGGGGAACTGCGCGGCCGGGTCTTTCAGCCAGTTGAGGATGTCTCGCCGGACCGGGTGGGCCAGGGCTTTTATTATTTCGTCGAGATCGAGGGGCATGGTTGGGCTCGTGGCGTGTAGCGGTATATCGCGATGGAGCGAAATATAAATCGCTGCATCGCGATATACAAATATGAAGTGGTCATAAGGCAAGTCTTGATAGCTATATCGTCTTGTGACGATATAGTCGCCAGCGGTGCTAGACTGGCGCCATGAATTATCTCGCGCACCTTCATCTGGGCGGCCCCGCGCCGCAGCAACTGCTTGGCAGCCTGTATGGCGATTTCGTCAAAGGCGAGCTCGCCGGGCGCTTCCCGCCTGTGCTGGAGGCTTCTATTCGGCTGCACCGGCACATTGATCGCTACACCGACAGCCACCCACTGGTGCTGGCGGCGCTGGCGCGTTTCCCGCGCGAGCGGCGGCGGTTCGCCGGGATCGTCGTGGATGTGTTCTTCGACCACTGTCTGGCGCGGCACTGGGCGGCGTATGCCGAACAGCCGCTGGCGCAATTCACCGATGATTTCTACAAGGTATTGCTCGCCGAGCCGGAGTTGCCGGGGCGGTTGGCGCGCATCGCGCCGGTGATGGCGGCCGACGACTGGCTGGGAGCGTATGGCGATTTCGCCACCCTGGAGCAGGTGTTTGCCGGGATTGCCCGGCGCCTGTCACGACCTGAGGGGATAGCTGGGGTGATGGTGGAACTGGAGCGGTTGTACGAGCCGTTGCTGGCGGACTTTCGCGAGTTCTATCCGCAGTTGCAGGCATTTGCCCGGGGACAGCAATCGGCTTGAGTCGGCAATCGCGGACTCAGGCTGCCCGAGCCTGTCGCCTCGGTGCGACCTCGACGTTCTCGGCGCCGAAAAGCGCCAGATGGACCGCCTGTTGCGCTTCGAAAGCCAGTACCGCGCGTTCCTTGCCCGCGCTGCCGATTGGCGGCAACAGGTGGATCAGCACTTGTCCGCGGTCCTGTGCGAACAGCCGCATCAAATGGGAAACCAGGTCGTCCTCGCCAATGAACGGCGCGATCGGATCGGTCTGGCCTGCGCGCAGGTACTGGATTGCCACCGGCTGTACTGGCGTGTTCTGGTCGATTGCTCCGGCCAGCAGGCGCCCATGGAAGGTGCGCAGGCTGCGACCGTCCGTGGTGGTGCCTTCGGGGAATATCAATAGAGGGCGTTGCTCGCCCAGTTGTTCGCTGATCTGCTCGCGCAGGCGCTGGGCATCGCCGCCTCCGCGACGAATGAACAGGGTCCCGGCCTTCTCGGCCAGCCAGCCGGCCAGCGGCCAGTGGCGCACCTCGGCCTTGGACAGGAACGACAGCGGGGTGAGCATGCCGAGCAGTGGGATGTCGGTCCACGACACATGGTTGCAGACCCACAGCATCGGCTGTTGCGGCAGCTCGCCCCTGACCTGCACTTCGAAGGGCAGGGCGGCGACCAGGCGCCCCATGAACATCCGTGTCCAGCGTTGGCGCTGTTCTATCGAGGCGCTCAGCCCCAGACGCTCGCCCAGGGCGATGACACTGGCCATGGCCAGCCCCAGGGCCAGTACCAGGAACAGCCGCAGCAGGCGGGCAGCGGCCCGTATGCGCGGCATCAGACCGCCGCCTTGAAGTGACGGGCATAGCGTGGGCAGAGGTCGTCGCGCTTGAGCAGGATGAACACGTCGGCGACCTGGAAGTCCTCGTCCCAGCACGGCTCGCCGCAGATCTTCGCGCCCAGGCGCATGTAGGCCTTGAGCAGCGGCGGCATTTCGGCGATGACGTTGTTCGGCAGCGGCAGGCTGGGCAGCGGGTTCTTCGGTTCGGCACGCAGGTGCTCGGTGCACAGGTAGCGTTCGCGCAGGCGCTGCATGATCGCATGGGCCTGCACGCCGCCGTCCTGCATGGGGATGCTGGCACAGCCCATCAGGTAGCTGTAGCGGCCCTCATTGAGCACCTCGGCCAATTCGCTCCAGAGCACGGCGATGGTGCCGCCGTTGCGGTAGGCCGGGTCGACGCAGGTACGGCCCAGTTCGAGGATCGGGCCCTGCAACTGCAACAGGCCGTGCAGGCTGAACTCCTCTTCGCTATAGAAGCGGCCGAGGCTGCTGGCGGCCTGGTGATCGAGCAGGCGGGTGGTGGCGACCAGTTGACCGGTGGCCAGGTCGCGCACGCCGATGTGGCGGCAGTGGATGTCGTAGTCGTCCATGTCCAGGCCGTGTTCGGCGCCCTTGAGCTTGGCCTTGAATTCGGCGCTGAACACCTTGAAACGCAGGGCCTGTGCTTCCTGCAGGGCCGCGGCGCCGACCAGGCGTTCGGCTTGCAGACGGCGTTCAGTGCTGGTGTCGCCAGAGCGAGCGATCCGGGTCATCGTGAGTCTCCATAAGCCAGCCAAAGGGTTGCGGCCGGTCGGCTTTGTTGTGCAAAGTCAGCCTAGGTACGCCCAGTGTCACTCCCGTGAATCTTTGGTGATGCTTGCGTGACACCCCTGAAAGGAGCTTGCGATGGCCTGGTTGCAACGACTCAACGACCCCTTGCGCCACCCGCTGGCGGCGCCCCTCGGTGAAACCTATGCGGCGGTGCTCGAGCGCCTGGGCACGGTGGCGCCGTTCGAGCTGGCGGTGCTGGGCGGGCGGGCCATGGCCACTCCCGGGCTGGCGTTCCTGCTCGGCTACCAGGCGGCGCTGCGGGTCCTATGGCCCAGCGCTCCGGCCAGCCTGGGCGCGTTGTGTGCCACCGAGCGGCGCAGCGTGCGCCCGGCGGACATGTACACCCGGCTGGACGGCCTGCGCCTGACCGGCAACAAGGACTTCGTCACCGCTGGGCTGGACGCCGAATGGCTGCTGGTGGCCGCTCGTCACGAAGGCGCGGGCGAGGCGCCGCGCTTGCAACTGGCGGTGGTCTATCCGGGCGAGCCGGGGGTCAGCCTCGAAGCCTTGCCGACACTGCCGTTGATGCCCGAAGTGGGGCATGGCCGCCTGCAGCTCAAGGATGCCGCGTGCGAGTTGCTGGCCGGTGATGGCTGGGATGCCTACGTCAAGCCGTTCCGCTCTCTCGAGGACCTGTATGTGCTCGCCGCGCTGGTGGCCTGGCTGCATGGCGTAGCCCAGGAGTGCGCCTGGCCGCAGGCCCTGCGCCTGAAGCTGATCGGCCTGCTCGCCGGGTGCGCCGAGGGCAGTCGGCAATGCCCGGACAGTGTGGCCTGCCATTTGCTGCTGGGAGGCCTGTTTGCTCAGTTCCACGATTTGCGAGGCGAGATCGACCAGGCGTTGGCCGCAGGGCCGGAGCACTGGGCGCAGTTGTGGCAACGCGACCAGGGCCTGCTGGCGCTGGCCGGCGCCGCCCGTGACAAGCGCCTGGCCAAGGCCTGGAGTGCCGCCGGACTGTCATGAAAGCCTGAGAGGCTGTGGGCACCTTTGAACCTGGGCCACTGTGCGCCCCATCGCGGCTGAAGCGGCTCCTACAGGCCATGCGCAACCTTTGTAGGAGCGGCTTCAGCCGCGATGGGCTGCAAAGCAGCCCCTTGCAGGACTCTCCATGAAGGCAGTGATGCTTGCCCTGGCCATGACCACAGCCCCGGCCTTGGCCGAAGACTGGCCCTCGGCGCAGTGGCCAGTCGATAACGCCGTTATCAACTGGCAAACCGTAGACACCTACGCCTTCGCGCCACACGATACCGAGCGCGGCGGCATTCGCACCGATGCGCTGTTGATCATCCGCGATGGCCGCATTCTGCATGAGCGCTACGCCGAGCCAACCCGTGTCGACACTGCGCACCTGACCTGGTCGGTGAGCAAGAGCGTGCTGGCCACGGTCATGGGCGTTGCCTACGGCGAAAGGCGCTTCCAGCTCGACGATCCGGCTTTGCGCTATTACCCGGCCTTGCAGGCGCACCCAACGTTGCGCCTGGCCGACCTGCTGCATTGGGCCAGTGGCCTGGCCTGGCAGGAAGATTACGAATACGCGCCGTTGAAGTCGTCGGTGGTGGCCATGCTCTACACCCGTGGCCGCACCGACATGGCCGCCTACACAGCGGCCAGGCCTGCCGCCAGTGCGCCCGGCACGCAGTTCGTCTACTCCAGCGGCGACAGCAACCTGCTGGCCGCCAGCCTGCGCGCCATGCTCGCGCCTGAGCGCTATGCCGACTATCCCTGGCAAGCCCTGTTCATGCCGCTGGGGATCGACAGCGCTGTCTGGGAGCGCGATGGCGCAGGCACTTATGTGGGCTCCTCGTACCTCTATCTCAGTGCTCGCGATCTGGCGCGCATCGGCCTGCTGATGCAGCGTGACGGGCGCTGGCGCGAGCAACAGTTGCTGCCGGCCGAGTGGGTGGCGTTCAACCGCACCTTGTTCAGCGCCGCGCAGCCTGTGCCGGGCGAGGCCAACCCCGGCGGGCACTGGTGGCTCAACCAGCCATTGCCCGGCCAGCCGGTGCCGTGGCCGGATGCGCCGAGCAATACGTTCGCCGCACTCGGCCACTGGGGTCAGGCGCTCTATGTACTACCCACGCAAAAGCTGGTGATCGTGCGCTACGCCGATGACCGCGATGGCAGCTTCAGCCACAACGAACTGCTCAAGCGGGTGCTGGACGCCGTGGCCGGGGAGGGCGCATGAAGCGGGTGGTGCTCCTGCTGTTATTGGCCGTGTCTGCCTGGGCCTGGCACGAGCGCCAGGCGTTGGCGGACTTCCCGGGCATCCTTTCGGCCTACTCGGCGAAAGAGTACTGCTCGTGCCGGTTCGTGATGGGTTTCCCTGAGGCCTATTGCCGGGGCTATGTGCGCCAGTACCTGCCCTTGGGCCTGCTGAAAGAGGACAGCCCCCGGCGCCTGGTCACCGCCGAGGGCCTTGGCCGGCGCAACCAGGCGGCCTGGCAGGGTCACCGCGAAGGCTGCCGCTTGCTGCCGTGAAACCGTGCGGGTAAGGTTGACGGCCTTGATTCACAGGATTTCACATGTTCAAGCCGTCCCGTCTGCTGCCCGCCCTCCTGCTCGCCCTGTGCCTGCCCGCCCATGCCAACTGGCACCTGGATGGCGAATCCTCGCGCCTGTCCTTCGTCACCGGCAAGAATGGCAATATCGCCGAGGTCAACCGTTTCCTGGTGCTGCATGGCAAGGTCGACCGCAAGGGCGCGGCTGAGGTCAGCATCGAGATGGACTCGATCAGCAGCGGCATCCCGCTGCGTGACGAGCGCATGCGTGACGGCCTGTTCGCCTTCGAACAGTTCCCCGAGGCCACGGTGCAGGCACAGATCGACCTGCGCCCGATCAACGACCTCGCCAACGGCGCGCAACTGGAGCTGCGCTTGCCGGTGAGCGTGACCCTGCATGGCCAGACCCGCAGCTACAACACCCTGCTGCTGGCCACGCGCCTGGACGAACGGCGTTTCCAGGTGGTGACCCTGGAGCCGCTGATCCTGCGTGCCTCGGAGTTCGGTCTCCTGCCGGGCCTGGAGAACCTGCGCAAGCTGGCCGGGCTCAAGTCGATCAACCCCTCGGTGCCGGTGAGCGCGGTGCTGATCTTCACCGCCCGCTGACATGCCGGGGCCGGTCTTCCCGTGGCGGGATGGCAACCAGTTCGAACTGCTGATCGACGGCCCCGAGTTCTTCCCGCGCATGCTTCTGGCGATCGTGCGTGCCGAGTATCAGGTCGACCTGGAGCTTTATCTGGTCGAGGCCGGGGCGTGCGCCGAGGCGGTGGTCGAGGTCCTGGAACAGGCCGCGCGGCGTGGCGTGCGGGTGCGTTGCCTGTTCGACGACTATGGCTCGCTGGCCTTTACCTCCGTCTTGCGTGAGCGCCTGCTGGCGGCGGGTGTCCAGCTGCGCTGGTACAACCGCCTGCGCTGGCGCCGGGGCCTGCGCAATCTCTATCGCGATCATCGCAAGCTGTTGCTGGTGGACGAGCGCTGGGCGGTGGTCGGCGGTACCGGGGTCACCGACGAGTTCTGGACACCCGAAGCCGACACCAGCGAGTGGCACGAAGTGATGGTGCGCATGGAGGGGCCGATCGTCACCGACTGGCAACTGTTGTTCGACCGCCAGTGGCACGCCAACCAGCGCCGCACCGCCTGGCGCCCGCCCGAGGGCTTCGGACTGCCGCGCCTGCCCCAGGTGCCGGCGCAGGGCCAGGGCATGGGCCGGGTGGCCTATGCCGACGCCCGCCAGCACAAGGACATCCTGCATGCGCTGGTGCGCGCCCTGAACAGCGGCCAGCGGCGCATCTGGCTGGCCACGCCGTACTTCCTGCCGACCTTCAGCGTGCGGCGCTCGCTGCGGCGTGCCGCGCAGAAGGGCATCGACGTGCGCCTGCTGCTCACCGGCCCGCGCACCGACCACCCGGCGGTGCGCTATGCCGGACATCGCTATTACCCAAGGCTGCTGCGCGCCGGGGTGCGGATCTTCGAATACCAGCCATGCTTCCTGCACCTGAAGATGGTGCTGGTGGACGACTGGGTCAGTGTCGGCTCGTGCAACTTCGATCACTGGAACCTGCGCTTCAACCTCGAGGCCAATGTCGAGGCCATCGACCCGCCACTGAGCGCGGCCGTGGCCGCCAGCTTCGAGCGCGATTTCGCCCAGAGCCTGGAAGTCGACCTCGCGCGCTGGCACGCCCGGCCACTGTGGCGTCGTGTGCAACAACGCCTATGGGGCTGGCTGGACCGGCTGGTGGCCAACCTGCTCGACCGCCGCGACTAGTCGCACGTATCGCGGTCGGGCAAAGCGGACTATCTTGCTGGGACTGTTCCCAGACTACCGAAGGAGTGGATACGATGACGGCGAAGAAGATTCTCATGCTGGTGGGCGATTACGTCGAAGACTACGAGGCGATGGTGCCGTTCCAGGCCTTGCTCATGGTCGGCCACACCGTGCATGCGGTCTGCCCGGAGAAGGTTGCGGGGCAGACGGTGCGCACGGCGATTCACGATTTCGAAGGCGAGCAGACCTACAGCGAGAAACCCGGGCATAACTTCGCCCTGAACTACGACTTCGTCCAGGTGCGCGCCGAGAGCTACGACGCCTTGCTGATCCCGGGCGGGCGGGCGCCGGAATACCTGCGCCTGAACGACAAGGTGCTGGAACTGGTCAGGGCGTTCGATCATGCGGGCAAGCCTATCGCCGCGGTGTGTCATGGCGCGCAGTTGCTGGCTGCGGCCGGGGTACTGGAAGGGCGCGAGTGCAGTGCCTACCCGGCGTGCGCCCCCGAAGTGCGTCTGGCGGGTGGACAGTTCATCGATATCGCGATGGACCAGGTTCATGTGGACGGCAACCTGGTGACAGCGCCGGCCTGGCCTGCTCATCCGGCGTGGCTTGCGGCGTTTCTCAAGGTGCTTGGGACGCGCATTCAGTAAGGGCGTCAGCATCAATGCGGGCGCGTTCAGGGGGTGGCGGTAGCGGTCATGGAGAAATACCTGTCGTGCCGGGACAAGGGCAAGTTGCGACGCCGATGGTAGGGTTTCCCCTCACGCCGGCTTGCCCGAGCGCGTTATCCACCGCGACCAGACGACTGCTTCTCCATGGAAATACGCCTGCTGCATGGCGCGGCGATTGCGCCTTACATCGATGAGCTTGCACGCTTGCGCCTGACGGTGTGGCGCGAGTATCCCTACCTCTATGAGGGGTCGCTGGAGCATGAGGCGAATCACTTGGCTACCTACGCCGACTCTGGCCGTAGCCTGATGGTGCTGGCGTTGGACGGCGGCCAAGTGGTAGGGGCCTCCACAGGCCTGCCGCTGATAGATGAAGCGCCTCGCTTCCAGCAACCGTTCCTCGCCCAGGGGCGTGATCCGACGTCGGTCTACTACTTCGGTGGCTCGGTGTTGCTACCTGCTTATCGCAGTCAGGGCCTGGGCGTACGCTTTTTCATCGAGCGCGAATCCTACGCACATAAGTTGGCGGAGTTCGATTACTGCACGTTCTGCGTCGTCGAGCGCCCAGGCATACACCCGCTGCGGCCTGCCAGTTACAAACCATTGCACGGTTTCTGGCGTAACCGCGGCTTCCTGCAGGACCCTTCATTACGCACCCGTCATGCCTGGTGCGATCTGGACGAGCAGGAAAGCAGCAACAAGATCATGTCGTTCTGGCTCAAGGCGCTACCGATATGATATGCCTGGCGGGGTGTCTACCGGCATGAACCTCATTATGGGAAGTACATTCGTCCGGTTGCCGGTTCCAGGGTCCTGTCGAAATCGAACGGACCTTTGGCACCGAACAATCGACGGTATCTGGAGATCTTCTGCATGGGCACTGTGGACCAGAGATTGCCGACGTCCAGCCTGTCCATGCGGCTTACACCTGGGACGTAAGTGATCTTGTCGGTACCATAAACCGGGCGTTGCAGCACATCGGCGATTCGTTGCGCCGCGCCGCTTTTTCCGCCCCAGCAGGCGAGCAGGACGATGGGCTCGCCTGCTGGGGCGTTGGCCACCCGCGGGGCTATCTCGCGCAGCGCGATGCGTGCTGCGTCTTCGTATTGGCCGGCCGCGTTCATCAAGACACCGTCCTTGCCCCCATGTGTTTCAAAAGCTTTTATCCCTCTGCCCCACGCATCGTCGTACCAGACGACCTCTGCTCGGTTGGTTCTGGGGTTTCTGAACATGACGTCAATGGGAGGCTGAGGATTCTTGGGGGCGTGAACCGCAGGCTTTCTCAGTGCATTGCTGCGCTTGAGGGTGCTGACGCTTTTTCCAGCCATCCGTGTCAAGCCCCCCGTGGCAAGACTGGATAGCCCTGTGCCTAACGATATCCAGCCGAGCACGTTGGCGGCTTGCTCATTCTTGCCTTGCACTTGCATCGCCATGGCTGCCGCTCCCGTGCCCAGGGACACGATGTTGAGTGTCGCCGTCGCCACGGCCAGTGCACCGCTGGCACTGAGAATACCGCCAGCGGCCAGCGCGGCGCCGGCGGCGCCAAAGCTGGCGACCGTGGCCAGGGCTCCGACCGCCAGACCAATGCCGGCTATTACCCAGGTCTGCCAGCTGTGCCCATCTGGGTCGATGCGGTTGACCGGGTCGCCGCCACAATAGGTATAGGCATTGATACCGCCATGACCGAACGGGCTTTCGCTGTCGGGCGCGAGGAAACACATCAGCAATGGGTCGTAGGGCCGATAGCCTGCGGCGATGTACCAGCCGGTCAGGGGTTCACGGCGTTCCCCTGCATATCCGAATGGCTGTTGCTGGTCGTTGCCCTGTTCGCTGCCGTGAGGGCTGTATTGCAGCATGCGCACCTGGTCACCGGCGTTGAGGCGCACCGAGCCTTGGCCGTCGCAGCCTAGCAAAGTGGTCTGGCGTACACCTTCGGTGATCGCGCTCACGGCGAACAGCGTGCTGCCGTCGCCAATCACTTCAAGCGTGGTGTTCCCCCGGTGCTCATGGGTCAGTTGCCTGCCGCTGAAGAAACTGCGGTTGAGCGAGCCATTGATCGTTCGGTCGCGCAGCTGGCCATTCGGGGTGTAGCGGTACTCGCATGTCTTGCCCCCATGTTCGACACTTTGCAGTCGTTCGTGGGCGTCCCACGTCAGTTTGCGACCCAGGCTGTCTGCGATGACGCGCCCGTGGGCATCGTAGGTAAGCTCGATCCGCGCCGGCCAGCTGGAATGGCTATGATCGATCGCCACGACCCGGCAAGGGTCAGCGGCTGCGTAGTGGAACTGGGCGATATCTTCGCTGCCGTCGTTGAAACGACTGATGACCTGTCGATAGCCGTCGAGTTCATTGAAGACAAACCGTTGCTCGACGATGGCGTTGCCGAACGGGTCCCTCGGTGCAGCATTGGTGTTCGCGGTAAAGCGCACCATGCGGCCTCGCGAATCGTAGGCGAAGCGTTCGTCTGCCTCTTGCTGGCCGTACTTGCCAGTACGTCGGATGAGCTGATCGAGCGCGTTGTAGCCGAGGGTTTGGGTGAAGGTTCGAGTTGCACCGTTTTCGGTCAAGCTGAAGGTGTTGCTGGCTTCTCGCCCCATGGCATCGTAGCTCAGTTGCCTGACCAGCACGCGGGCATCCTGATCCTGCGTGGTGGCTTGAGCGACGCGCGACAGTGCATCATAGGAAATGCGCGTACTGACCTTGCCTGTGATGATTTGCGCGAGCCTGCCGAGGGCATCGTAATGGCGTTGTTGTTCGGTGCCGTTGGCGCCCACGAAACCCAGTGGCTTGCCACCTAGCGATGTGCGCCAATGGGTAATGTGCTCGGCGCCATCGATGACCCAGGACTCCTGCTGCGGCAAGCCGGCGGGGGAGAAGCTCCACTTCAGCGTCCCCAGGGCACCACTGGCCTCGGTGGGCTGACCCAGGCAAGGGTGATAGTGCAGTTGTTCGCTGTGGCCGCCCTCGGTACTGGACGAAAGCAGTACGTCATTCAGTTGTGGTTCGTAGGCGAAGTCCACGCGTCGACCATCGGCAAGCGTATTGGCGCAGGGAGGCAACTGGCCCGGGCGGTAGTGGTAGAGGGTGGTGCGCCCGGCCACCTCTACCGCACGCTGGCGGCCCAGGCCGTCGAAAGTCTGCCGGCCCAAGGTAATGGCATTCATGCTTGTTCCTCCTGCGCAGGGGCGGTGGTGGTAATCAATTCGGGATGCTGTCCATCGCTGTGGGGCGCGAAGTGCCAGGCGAGGGTTGTGCCATCTTCCAAGACCTTTTCGATGACCCGCGAATAGTGGTCATATCGGTAGCGGGTAACGGTAGTGGACATGTTCGGTACGCTGAGCCGCTCTTCGACCACCCTGTCCAGGCCATCGCGCACCCACTTCAAGGTGCGGGCAAGATTGTTGTTGCAATCGTAGTGCTGCTGTTCGATGGGGCTCCCCGCAAGGTTTTTCAGGGTCACGGTCCGAGGGCTGCAGAGTCCGCCCGCAGCTTGCCATTGTTCGCAGCGACGGGTGATTGGGTCATGGAGCGTGTGTGCATGTATGCCGTGGGCGTCAATGGTCAGGGCGGTCTGCCCCCAGTCGTCGAAGGCAATGATGGTAGTCAGGGACAGCGGGCCAGGAGAGTCCTTTGACAACCAGTCCTGGGTCGTCCGGCGTATCTGCCGGCCCAGGGCATCGAATTGGCAATGCATGATTTCAAGGAAGCGGCCGGGCTCGTTGTCCAGGTCTTCCAATTCGATACGCCGGGTACGTCCATCGCCGTCGAGCCACAGACGCTGGCGTTGGCCGGTAACCTCCACCAGCTCGATCATCATTGGCGGCAGGACGCTGGAGCCTTGCAGGTTCACCGCCAGTGCGTCGCCCAGGTGGTAACGCACCAGGCGCTGTGTCTGGTACGGGCTATCGGCTGAGTTGAGTGTTCGGACGATACGGCCAATCTGGTCATACTCGTAGCGGGTGAGCGCCCCGCTTTCGCTACGTTCCCAAGTGGTCTGGCCTGTGAGCAGTGACTGCGCGCTGTCGTGGGTCGAGCGGTTCACGTCGTCGTTCTCGAAGCCGATCACCGTGGTCCGCAAGAGCAGTTCGCCGTTTGCCTGCCCATAGTGGTATTCGGTAGCGGTTGACTTGTCGTTGAGGGTCGTGACGCTTCGCTGGATTCGCCCGTAACAGGTATGAGGTTGATGGAAATACGTGTGGCGGGTCTCCTCCAGCGTGCGGCTGTCCAACTCGTCAAGCAACTGTTCACGCTCGACCACGATATGCGCAGGGGCATCGACCACCCGTGAAGGAAGTGGCGCATAGGTGTACGTGCTGCTCAACACCGGAGCTGAGCCATCAGCTTTGGCTGGCCGAATAGTTTTCTTGCGCACAAAGCGCACCATCCCCAGGGGATCCGCTGGGCAACCTTCTCCCCCTTCGGCGGGATAGTAGCAATTGATTTCACAGATCCCGGTTGGGTAGTCGACCTGGGTGATGTTGCCGTAGTTATCGTACTGATAAAGCGTCGTTTCGGTGCGAATGGCCCCAGGGCGGCGATGGTCCGTGTAAGTGGTCGAGACCTGATGGGGGAGCTGGCAGGTACTGGATTGCTCCTCCCAGGTTTTGCCAGGATCGATACCATAGCGGGTATGCGTGCTGATCTCGCAATCGCCTCGTCTCGAGCTTTCCAGGAGGGGCAGATGAAAGCGGTTCCAGGTGCGGGTGATGGTATCCAGGGGCGTGCCCTGCGCATCGCTGACCGTTTCGACCACTTCGTACTGGTAGTCGCTTTCGACCTGGTAGAGGTTGTCCCGTCCGTGCTCCCAGGAAAACGCCTGGGCGCTGCCGAAGCCAAGGAAATTGGCCGTGCCGACCCATCGGTAGTGGTGCATCCGTTCGGTGTCGGGGGTGCCGGCGCTGTGGGTCCATGATTCGACCCGCGGCAGGTGGGAAAACGGTGCGTTGGCCTGCAACTGATGGCCGTCGGCCCCGGTCGCCCACTTGACGATGTCATGGGCACCCAGCGGGCTGTCCACGGTGGTGGGCAGCAGCAGGCGAGCGCCATTGTCCAGGAGCAGGTCGTCGTACTCGATTACGAAGGGACGCTGGATGCCGGGCACGTGGATTTCGCTGAGTCGGTCATTGCTCAGCGCCAGGCGCAACTTGAGCGCTTGTGAGGTATCCGGGTTGACGATGAGATGGACTTCATCCTCCAGCTGATCCACATTCAGCAGCGCGCGCTGTTCATCACGGATCCGCTGGAGAATGAAATGGTCGTCATTGCCGTAGGGGGCCCAGTCGATGAACAGGCGATGGCCCTCCGGGGAGTGCATTTCCTCAACCAGATAGCACCCACTGTCTTCCTGCTCACGCAGGATTTCGCACTCTCCGGACTTCTTGTCTACCCGGAAATCGCCGTTGTGTTGTGGAGTGACCCGCAGCGTCGGGAGTTTTTGATCGGTGAAGGTCAACGGCGTGTCGGGTGCGAATGTGGAAGCATCTTGATCAATGGCGTACTGCTCGCCGGAGGCGAGCCTCAGGGTGTTCCGGTCGAGCTCGGACAGCCCAATGGTCCAACCTAGTCCGTAGCCTTTGTTGATACTTGAACCCAGCACGCTGAAGGCCAGGGTGACCGAGAGCGCCGGTCCACTCAGCTGGTTGGCGGGAGGGAGCGGCAGGGAGACCGCGAGGGTGAACTGGCCGGTACGGTTGTCCACGCCGGTTTTCATGAAGCCCAGAAAATTACTGGCTTGGGTATGTATCGAAGACATCAGGTGTTTCCTGGCGCAGGGGAGAGATCGGTACCCTTTCGATGGACACCGATTTTCTGGGAAGGTCAGGCGTTGTTCGCGTTTACCGTGAAGGACACATGTTTGCCTGCTTCTGCGACAGAGAACTCGACTTCATAGGCGTTGCCATGCTGGTCGATCACGTTCCAGATACTGCGCCTCGACTCGGAACTGCTGTAGTGGCGGTTATAGAAGCGCCTGGCGTACAGATGAATCAGCATGTGGCCAGGACGCTGGTGATAGGCTCGGTCTGAGTCTGGAGATTTCACCGTGAATGGCTGGCCTACCTCATAGACTGTTACCTTGCGGTGCTGGCTGTAGTCATTGGTGAGCTGGAACGAGATCAATGCGTGAGCCCAAGCGTTCATTTCATAGATGGCGTGAGAGGCCGGAGTGGCCAGTGCCCGGCTTTCGACCATCACGGTTCTCGGATCGGTAAATCCGAAGTAACCGGCGGTTTCTTCGAACTCATCATCCCAGTAATTCAGGTTCAAGCTCGGGAGCTTGTACTTGAGGGGGGACTCGACGCTCAGTTGGAAGAGGTCTTTGTGGGCCGGCACAGGCGCAATTGACTCAATAACGACCGACGACTTGAAGGGTTCGGCATTGGTGACGAAGAGATGATCTTCATCCATCCAGATCGCCGCGTGGATTTGGCTGAGCGTGCCTCCAGGACGCTTCGACGACACATAGAAACGTCGGTGAATGGCGTTGGAGGATGACGCCATCAGCGCGCTGGGTGCGCTGCCGCTGGCGTTATGGTAGACGAATCGCTCGTCGCGCTGCGTATGCGCGTACAGGTCCGGATGATCCAGTACTCGAGGATTGCCTTCGTCATCGATCTGGACCAGGGTTAGCGAGTTGAGACTTTCTCGAGAGATGGTCTGGCCGTTCCGAGGTTCAAGTGTGACTGTGATCTCCACCTGTTGGCGGCCATTGGCATAAACGCGACGGGAGTTGGAGGTGATATCCAGTTGGAAACGGCGTAGCCATTGATTGGCTTTTACGGTGTTGCTCATGAGGTCTGCCTCTGCAGGAGATGAGGCCTCATTTGAGTCGGAAATTACGCTTTGAGAGCAGTACATATTGCTGGCTGTAGGAGCCAGCATCAATTTCTTGCGAGCAAAAAAAACCGCTCCTCAAGGGAGCGGCTTGTTTCCTACTGCGGTGTAGACGTTACTTCACTTCCACCGCCAGGCTTTCGGCGATCTTGCTCTGCCACAGCGCAGGGCCGGTGATGTGCACCGATTCACCCTTGCTGTCCACCGCGACGGTGACCGGCATGTCCTTCACTTCGAACTCGTAGATCGCTTCCATACCCAGCTCGGCGAAGGCCAGGACCTTCGACTTGCGGATGGCCTGGGCCACCAGGTAGGCGGCGCCGCCGACGGCCATCAGGTACACGGCCTTGTTGTCCTTGATCGCCTCGATGGCGGTCGGGCCACGTTCGGACTTGCCGATCATGCCCAGCAGGCCGGTCTGTTCGAGGATCTGGCGGGTGAACTTGTCCATCCGCGTGGCGGTGGTCGGGCCTGCCGGGCCGACTACTTCGTCACCGACCGGGTCGACCGGGCCGACGTAGTAGATGAAGCGGCCTTTGAGGTCCACAGGCAGCTCTTCGCCACGGTTGAGCATCTCGACCATGCGCTTGTGCGCGGCGTCGCGGCCGGTGAGCATCTTGCCGTTGAGCAGGATGGTCTCGCCGGGCTGCCAGCTGGCAACCTCTTCCGGAGTGATCTCGTCGAGGTTCACGCGGCGAGCACTTGGGCCGGCTTCCCAGACGATTTCCGGGTAAGCGTCCAGCGACGGCGCTTCCAGCTCGGCAGGGCCGGAGCCGTCGAGCACGAAGTGGGCGTGACGGGTCGCGGCGCAGTTGGGGATCATGCACACCGGCAAGGAGGCGGCGTGGGTTGGGTAGTCCATGATCTTGACGTCGAGCACGGTGGTCAGGCCGCCGAGACCTTGGGCGCCGATACCCAACTGGTTGACCTTGTCGAACAGCTCCAGACGGATCTCTTCGATGCGATTTTGCGGGCCACGGGCTTTCAGCTCATGGATGTCGATGGATTCCATCAACACTTCCTTGGCCATCACCGCGGCCTTCTCGGCGGTGCCGCCGATGCCGATGCCGAGCATGCCGGGCGGGCACCAGCCAGCGCCCATGGTCGGCACGGTCTTGAGCACCCAGTCGACGATCGAGTCGGAAGGGTTGAGCATGGCCATCTTCGACTTGTTCTCCGAGCCGCCGCCCTTGGCTGCGACATCGACCTCGACCTTGTCGCCCGGGACGATGGAGTAGTGGATCACTGCCGGCGTGTTGTCCTTGGTGTTCTTGCGGGCACCGGCCGGGTCGGCCAGGATCGAGGCGCGCAGGACGTTCTCGGGCAGGTTATAGGCGCGGCGCACACCTTCGTTGATCATGTCGTCGACGCTCAGGGTGGCGCCGTCCCAGCGCACGTCCATGCCGACGCGCACGAATACGGTGACGATGCCGGTGTCCTGGCAGATTGGGCGGTGGCCGGTGGCGCACATGCGCGAGTTGATCAGGATCTGGGCGATCGAGTCACGCGCGGCAGGCGACTCTTCACGCAGGTAGGCCTCGTGCATCGCCTGGATGAAGTCGACGGGGTGGTAGTACGAAATGAATTGCAGGGCGTCGGCGACGCTCTGAATCAGGTCGTCTTGCTTGATCACGGTCATGCAGCGCGCTCCTCTTAAAGACGGGAACATTCGAAAAGGCATTCCGACAGTGCACACCTGTATGTCAGGAACGCCTGGCAAGGCGCCGGCTGGTCGGGCCGGCACAAAAAAGGCGCGGCAGTATACCGTGCCCCGCCTGCGGAAACACCTGCACGTGGTCTGGACCAAGGTCGGCAGGGAAGGGGCATCCTTTTTGCTGATGACATGCGATGCTGTTGTATCGGGAGCGTTTCGCCGGCAATGGGGCGCAAAGCGCCCCTGGAAAACCTTGAATCGAATGAGAAACCTGACCATGCCCGAACTTTGCGTGGGCGAGCGCCAATGGGCAGTGCCAAGCGGCAGCAATCTACTGGATGCCCTCAACGAGGCAGGCCTGGATGTGCCCTACAGCTGCCGCGCCGGCAGCTGCCACGCCTGCCTGGTACGTTGCCTCGATGGCCAGCCCGAGGATGCCAGGCCCGAGGCCCTGAGTGCGGCCCAGCGCGACGAGGGCTGGCGCCTGGCCTGCCAGTGCTCGGTGGCCAGCGACTTGCGGGTGGCGCTGTTCGATCCGCTGCAGGATGGCCTGCCAGCCACGGTGGTTGCACTGGATTGGTTCGGCGACGTGCTGCGCCTGCGTCTGCGCCCAGGCCGGACGCTACGCTACCAGGCTGGCCAGCATCTGGTGCTGTGGTGCGGCGATGTGGCCCGCCCCTACTCGCTGGCGAGCCTGCCGGCAGAGAATGAGGCGCTGGAGTTTCACCTGGATTGCAGCCGCCCCGGCGCGTTTTGCGACAGGGCCCGGCAGTTGCACGTAGGCGATGCGCTGAGGCTGGGTGAGCTGCGCGGCGGTGCACTGCACTACGACCCTGACTGGCAGGCGCGGCCTTTGTGGCTGCTGGCGGCGGGCACCGGGCTGGCGCCCTTGTGGGGTATCCTGCGCGAGGCCCTGCGTCAGGGGCATCAGGGCGAAATTCGGCTGCTGCATGTGGCGCGCACGCCAGCCGGGCACTACTTGGCGGAGGCATTGCAGGCGGTGGACGGGGTGAAGGTGGAGTTGGTGCTGGTCGAGCAGTTGGATGAGGCGCTGGCCGGTTTGCGCCTGCCGTCGCGCCAGACCATGGCATTGCTGTGCGGGGCGCCGACAAGTGTCGAACGGTTCGCCCGGCGCCTGTTCATTGCCGGGGTACCGCGGAATCAGGTGTTGGCGGATGTGTTCACCGAGCATGCCTAGGCATTGAAAAATCGCGGGGCAAGCCTACTCCCACGCAGGTGATACCTGATGCGTGGGAGCGGGCTTGCCCCGCGATAGCGTTTTAACGCCAGATCAGCCGACCAGCGGATCACCGACATGCAGGATCTTCATGCCGTTGGTGCCACCGATGGTGTGGTAGCTGTCACCCTTGGTCAGGATGACCCAGTCGCCTTGCTCCACCAGGCCGCGCTTGAGCAGCTCGTCGACGGCCGCCTGGCTGACCTTGTCGGCCGGCAGCGACGCCGGGTCGAAGGCGATCGGGTAGACGCCGCGGAACATGTTGGCACGGGCCTGGGTGGCGCGGTGCGGCGACAGGGCGAAGATCGGCACGTGCGAACGCAGGCGCGACATGATCAGCGGGGTATAGCCACTTTCGGTGAGGGCGATGATCGCCTTGACGCCGGGGAAGTGGTTGGCGGTATACATGGCCGCCAGGGCGATGCTCTCGTCGCAGCGTTCGAAGGTGGTGTGCAGGCGGTGGCTGGACTTCTGGCTGGTCGGGTGCTTCTCGGCGCCCGAGCAGATACGGGCCATGGCCTGGACTGCCTCGATCGGGTAGCTGCCGGCCGCGCTCTCGGCCGAAAGCATCACCGCGTCGGTGTTGTCGAGCACGGCGTTGGCCACGTCGGACACTTCGGCGCGGGTCGGCATCGGGTTCTGGATCATCGACTCCATCATCTGGGTCGCCACGATCACCGCCTTGTTATTGCGGCGGGCGTGCTGGATGATCTTCTTCTGGATCGCGATCAGCTCGGCATCGCCGATTTCCACGCCCAGGTCGCCTCGGGCCACCATGACCGCGTCGGAGGCGAGAATCAGTTGGTCAAGGGTCTCGTCGTCGGCCACTGCTTCGGCGCGTTCGATCTTGGCCACCAGCCAGGCGCTGCCGCCGGCTTCGTCACGCAGCTTGCGGGCGTATTCCATGTCGCTGGCGTCGCGCGGGAACGACACGGCCAGGTAGTCCAGGTCCATTTCCGCGGCCAGCTTGATGTCGGCCTTGTCCTTCTCGGTCAGGGCCGGTGCGGTCAGGCCGCCACCTTTGCGGTTGATGCCTTTGTGGTCCGACAGCGGGCCGCCGATGATCACCACGCAGTGCAGGGCATCTGCGGTGGCCGTTTCGACGCGCATGACCACGCGGCCGTCGTCGAGCAGCAGCTCGTCACCGACGCCGCAGTCCTTGACCAGGTCGGGGTAGTCGATGCCGACGATATCCTGGTTGCCTTCGGTCAGCGGGTGAGCGGTGGAGAAGGTGAACTTGTCACCGACTTTCAGTTCGATGCGCTTGTTGGCGAATTTGGCGATGCGGATCTTCGGACCCTGCAGGTCGCCCAGCAGCGCGACATGGCGGCCGTTCTTGGCGGCGATGTCACGGATCAGGCGGGCGCGGGCCTTGTGCTCGTCCGGGGTGCCGTGGGAGAAGTTCAGGCGTGCCACGTCCAGGCCGGCGAGGATCAGCTGTTCGATCACTTCCGGCGAATTGCTGGCGGGGCCAAGGGTGGCGACGATTTTGGTACGGCGGATGGTCATGCACAGACTCCTATAGTGAAGCGCAGCGAAAGGCTACTCCTCAATTGCGTTGTAGTCATTGTTCCGTTGCACTACCTGCACGGTTGCGAGTATGGCGTTTGACCGGTCGCGATATGCTTGCAAAAGCCGGTGAAGATTTGTCGTGAAAGGCCGATACAGTGCCCATCAAAGGAGAATTTCCATGCGCACCCTGATCGTTTTGACCATGGCGGCCAGTGTCGTCGGCTGCACTCGCTGGTCCATGGACCACCACCTCAACAATGCCTATCGCGCCTATGACCGTGGCGATTGCGCGAAGGTCATGCTCGAGCTGTCGCAGGTCGACCGTACCAGCCGTGCCCGGCCGTTCATTCACCCGGAAGTGTCGCTGCTGCGTGGCCAGTGCCTTGAGCGCCAGAAGCTCTACGTCGACGCGGCGCAGACCTACCAGTACCTGATCCAGCAGTACCCGCGCAATGAATACGCCTACCGCGCCCAGGCACGCCTGCAGACACTGGAGAAGCTCGGCCACCTGCGCGGCAGCGAAGCGGCGGTGGCCAGTCCGGTGAACACTACACCTTGGCGTTAATCCCAAGGTGTCGATGATTTCATGTAGTCCGTCCGTCGGACTGGGCTAATCTGTTGGAGAGTTGTAACGATCATCGCCAGTACCTTGTCTTCCTGGCTCCAGGTACAGGACTTCACTGCGATCATGTTTATCGAGCGACACATACAACGTCACCAGCTGCCTTGCGTGCTCAAGGTCTTCAACCGCTGCACCGACCAGCAAATCGGCTATCTGGGCAATGCCTCGGAAGACGGCCTGATGTTGATCAGCCAGTTGCCGGTGCTGGTGGGGCCGGACTTCGAGCTGCAATTGCGGGTTCCCCTGGCCGGCGGTGGCCTGCAGTTCATCAACCTCACTGCCAGTTGCCTGTGGTGTCGTGAAGACGAAACGCCCGGACATTTTGATGCCGGCTTCATGCTGCTGCAGGCCCCTCAGGAATATGATGAGTTCGTCCGCTCCCTGCGCGACTTCTTCAGCTTCCGGCCGATGAACGCCTCCGCGTGAGGCTGGCCCAGCCCTCACGCGTGCCGTTAGACTCTGGTCGACCTTGTTACAGGACGACCCCGTGAGCTCCAGCATCTTCTGGCACGACTACGAAACCACCGGCATCAATCCACGCTGCGACCGCCCACTGCAGGTGGCCGGCGTTCGCACCGACCTCGACCTCAACGAGATCGAGGCGCCTATCAGCGTCTATTGCCGCCCCTCCGACGATATCCTGCCGCACCCAGCGGCCTGCCTGGTGACCGGCATCACGCCGCAGCAGTTGGCCAGCCAGGGGCTGTGCGAGGCCGAATTCATGACGCTGATCCATGAGCAGCTGGCCCGGCCCGGCACTTGTGGCGCCGGCTACAATACGTTGCGCTTCGATGATGAGGTCACCCGCTATAGCCTCTACCGCAACTTCTTCGACCCCTATGCCCGTGAATGGCAGGGTGGCAACAGCCGCTGGGACTTGATCGATGTGGTGCGTACGGCCTATGCGCTGCGCCCGGAGGGCATCGTCTGGCCACAGCAGGATGGGCGCACCAGCTTGCGCCTGGAGCTGTTGAGCAAGGTCAATGGCATCGATCATGGCCATGCCCACGAAGCGCTTTCCGACGTGCGGGCGACCATTGCCCTGGCCCGGTTGATTCGTGACCGACAGCCCAGATTGTATGACTGGTTGTTCCAGTTGCGCAGCAAGCATAAGGTCATGGAGCAGATCCGCCTATTGCAGCCCCTGGTACATGTATCCGGACGTTTCTCGGCGCAGCGCAATTATATCGGTGTGGTGCTGCCATTGGCCTGGCACCCGCGTAATCGCAACGCGCTGATAGTCTGCGACTTGCAACAGGATAATTCGCCTCTGCTCCAGGAGAGTGCGCAAGCATTGCGTCAGCGTTTGTACACGCGGCATGAAGACATGGCCCAGGGCGAACTACCGGTACCGCTGAAGTTGGTACATATCAATCGCTGCCCGGTGCTGGCGCCGCTATCGGTACTGCGCCCAGCCGATCAACAACGGTTGGGGCTTGAATTGTCGGTGTTGCAGGCACGGGCGGAGCAGTTGGCCAATCAGCAGATGACCTGGCGAGACAAGCTGGACATCATCTATCAGGAAGAGGGCTTTGCTTCCAGCGAAGATCCGGAGCAACAGTTGTATGACGGTTTCCTCGGTGAACGGGACAAACGGCTGAGCGAACAAGTGCGGTGTACCGATCCGGCGCAATTGGCCAAGGGGCAGTGGATGTTCGATGATCCGCGCATGCCGGAATTGTTGTTCCGCTATCGGGCGCGAAACTTTTCCGAAACCCTTGATGAACAAGAGCGTGCACGGTGGCATGAGTTCTGTCAGCAACGTCTTACAAACCCTGCCTTTGGTGCGCCGAACACCCTGGCCAATTTCGAGCAGGCATGCCAAGCCAGCCTGGCAGACGCCAGCGAGGCGGGGCGCCAGGTACTGGAAGCCTGGCAGGGTCATATCCGACAACTGAAAGTGCAATATCTGCTTTGAAATGTGCAGATAAACAAAAACGCCGGCGAATGCCGGCGTTTTCATGTTCAAGCCAGTACGCGGGTCAAGCTTATCAGTCCAGCAGTGTGGCCCAGCTTTCGACGACGTCGCCGCCCCACTTGGCTTTCCACTCTTTCAGGGTCTTGTGGTTGCCACCCTTGGTTTCAATTACCTCGCCGTTGTGCGGGTTCTTGTATTGCTTGACCTTGCGCGCACGTTTGGTGCTGGTGGTCTTAACTGCGCCACGTGGCGTCTTGCTCAGTTTGCTTTCCGGATCGAGCAGCGCGATCACGTCACGTAGCGATTTGCCATTTTCGGCCATCAGTTCGCGCAGCTTCTTCTCGAACTCCAGCTCTTTTTGCAGTTTGCCGTCCTGCGACAGATTGGCCAGACGGGCCTGGAGTTCCTTGATAGCTTCTTCGGTGGCGCGGTACTCGTTGATCAGGGACATGATGTGTTCCTTAATGCATGTTCGGAGAGAGACAGTAGGGCAATAATAGACAGACGAAACTCTCAAGTAAACAATTTAAAATTCAAGACTCAATTAATAGTAGGGCACGACTTCCCTGACGTTAGGTTAAGA
Organism: Pseudomonas soli; assembly: GCF_900110655.1. Classification (GTDB taxonomy): domain Bacteria; phylum Pseudomonadota; class Gammaproteobacteria; order Pseudomonadales; family Pseudomonadaceae; genus Aquipseudomonas; species Aquipseudomonas soli. The sequence goes on along the minus strand of NZ_FOEQ01000001.1, from coordinate 565,030 downwards.
AAAATTTACAATTTTCTTGAGCCAATGCCGATTTGCCCTTGGGAAATAGCAATTGGACCTGCGCGATCAAGCCTCCCGGCCAAGCCGCTCAGGTAAAGATGCTTACTGCGTTTTTCTCGCCAGGTCGCTAGAATATGCGCCTTTGCGAAGTTCTGGAGTCTCCCTCATGCGCACCTATCGACTGGTGATTGCCTGCCCCGACCGTGTCGGCATCGTGGCAAAAGTCAGTAATTTCCTGGCCCTTTACAATGGCTGGATCAATGAAGCCAGCCACCATTCCGATGAACAGAGCGGTTGGTTCTTCATGCGTCATGAGATCCGTGCCGAATCTCTCCCTTTCGGTATAGAGGCCTTCCGCGAGGCATTTGCCCCGATCGCCGAAGAATTTTCGATGACCTGGCGGATCACCGATTCGGCACAGAAGAAACGTGTGGTGCTCATGGCCAGCCGTGAGTCACATTGCCTGGCAGACCTGCTGCACCGTTGGCATACCGACGAGCTTGACTGCGAGATCCCCTGCGTTATCTCCAACCATGATGACCTGCGAAGCATGGTCGAATGGCATGGCATTCCGTTCCACCATGTACCGGTCGACCCGAAGGACAAGCAGCCGGCATTCGCCGAGGTATCGCGCCTGGTCGAGGAATACGGCGCCGATGCCGTGGTGCTGGCGCGCTACATGCAGATCCTGCCGCCGCAGCTGTGCCAGGCATATGCGGAAAAAGTCATCAACATCCACCATAGCTTCCTGCCGTCGTTCGTGGGCGCCAAGCCTTATCACCAGGCGGCGTTGCGTGGCGTGAAACTGATCGGCGCGACCTGCCACTACGTGACCGAGGAGCTGGACGCAGGCCCCATCATTGAGCAGGATGTGGTGCGTGTCAGCCATGCCGACAGCATCGAGGACATGGTCCGCTTCGGGCGTGACGTGGAGAAAATGGTCCTGGCCCGTGGCCTGCGTTATCACCTGGAAGACCGCGTGCTGGTGCACGGCAACAAGACTGTTGTGTTCAACTGACACGGGGCCGGCAAATGGCGGATCCACGTGACAAGGCCGGCGCTTCGGCGCCACCAACCTTGGGCGAGGGCTGCCTTGCCCGTTTCGATCCCGAAGCGTTGAGCGATGATGACGGCACCGAGTTCGCGGGTGCCGCCGAACTCTGGAGGCGGCTCAATCCGCCTGTCGGCGCCGACGATCCAGCAGTGGACGCGCCAGCAGATAAAGGAATACCGGCCCCCCGGCCAGCAGGTAAAAGTAGTAGGTAACCGCGCGCCAAATGAGGATCGCCGCGGCTGCCGTCGAGCTTCCTACCAGCGGTGACAGCAAGGCCGCCGAGGTCAGCTCCGCCGCGCCCGCGCCGCCCGGCAGCAGGCTGAACTGCCCTGCACTGAGCGACAGCATCTGCACCAGGAAGCTCGGAATCCACGCCAGGTCGACGCCCAACCCCCGCAGCACCAGATAGAGCACGCTGTAGCGCAGGCACCAGTGCGCGCAAGTGAGGAAGAACACCGCCGCCAGCCTGCGCCGTGGCATGCGCAAGGTATCCGCCAGGGCATGGGCAAAGCGCAGTACCTTGCGCGCCCAGCGCAGCCTGCGTTGCGATGTCACGCCCAAGCGGCGCAGCAGCCGGCCATTGCCACGCATCACCGCGTGCCGATAGCGCACCAGCAGGACGATCACGGTCAAGGCGATACACAGCAGCAAGGCGCTGCCCATCAACATGTGTGCCTGGCTCTGGCCAAGACGATGGAACAGGGCATAGGCGGCGATCGCCAGCATGGCGCAGAAGAAGAACAAGAGGTCGTTCAACTGGTCCATGGCGAACACCGCGCCGCTCCGTGATGGAGCAATACGCTCGCGTGCCAGCAACGTCATCAGGGTAAGCGGGCCGCCGGTGCCCCCGGGGGTGGTGCAGATGGCGAACTCGGTGGCGATGATCACCCCAAGGCTACGCATCCGGCCCACCTGGGCGCCTTGCTCGCCGAGCAGCAGGCGCAGGCGGATGGCATTGATCGCCCAGCACAGCAGGATCATGCCGAGCAGCAACATCATCAGCCCGGGTGCGAAAGACTGGAGCCGGGGGAGCAGCTCGCTGCCACCAAGCAAGGCGGGCACCAGCACCGCCAGCAGCAATGCCAGGCCGAGCCAGCCCAGGCGGGTCATGGGGTGGCCTGGCGCTCCAGCCAGGCCGACTTGGTCAGTGGCTCACGGCCTTGCTCCAGCAGTTGCCGCAGGGTCTGGAGCCAGTAGTTGCGCGCGCTGGGGTGTCGCATGTCGACCGGATGCAGGCCTAGTCGCAGGGTGTCGGCCTCACGCCAGCGTCGGCGTTGCCAGTCGCTGACCACCCTCGACAGCCCGCGGCGCCAGGCGCTGCGGGCGCTCCATACCAATCCGGGGGCAGCGAAGGCGGTGAAATCGGGTAGCCGGTACAGGTGCCTTGGCGTGCTGGTGTAGCGTAGCGGCAGTTGGCGCAGCGCCGCGCGCGTGCCTTCGCTCATCAGCCAGGCAGGGGCGACGAAGCCTGCCACTGGCCAGCCCTGTTGCCCGAACAGCGTCAGCCCGGCTTGCAGGCGCTGTAGTGCGCTGGCCTGGTCCAGGCTGTGAAACTCGCCTTCGTGGGTGTAGATTCGGCGCTCGACGTATTCGCGCGGCCCGCGTGGCGGAGGACCGTCGTCGGCATGATAGTAGCCGTGCAGGGCCAGTTCGTCACCACGAGCCAAGCGCCGTTCGAGCAGGCGGCAAAACTCGGGCGAACGCGTGAGTGGGTTGCGATGGTGGAAGTCCGGAACTACCAGCCAGGTCATGGGCACGCCACCCATGTCGTCGATCGCCTGGACGAAGGGTTGGTAATCCGGCCAGGTTTCCGGCGCCACATCGTGTAGCACCAGCATCAGGCTGCGGTTGGCCAATAGGGTCTCAGCCATGGGCGCGTACCGGCAGCGAATGGCCGAGCACTGCCTGATAGTGCTGAAGCAGGCCATTGACAACGTTGTCCCAGCTGTAATGACGCTCCACGTGTTGACGCGCCTGGCTGCCAAGCGCGCGCACGCCGCTGTCGAAGATCTCGCGTACGGCATTGGCCATGGCCCTGCCATCGTTGGGCAGGCACAGGCGGCCGCACTGCTCGCCGACGATCTCGCCGAAGGCGCCGGCGCGCACAGCCACTACCGGTGTCCCACAGGCCATGGCCTCGAGAATCACCAGGCCGAAGGTTTCCTGATCGCCGGCATGTACCAGCAGGTCGGCGCTGGCCAGAAGCCGGGCGACCTCGTCGGGTGGGCAGAAGTGGTCGATCACGCTGACATTGCCTGGCACCCCGGCCGGCATGTTCGAACCGACCAGAAGCAGGTGGTAAGGCTGTCCGAGCAGCTGCATGCAGTCCAGAAGCACCGGCAGGTTCTTTTCCCGCGAACCGCGGCCGGCGAAGACCAGCAGGCGACTATTATCAGCGATGCCCAGTTCGCGGCGCAGGCCTGGGTCGTGCTTGTCGGGGTGAAATTGCACTAAATCTACCCCTAGCCGCTGCACATGGACATTCTCGACACCCAGCCTGCGCAGCTTGTCGGCCATCACTTGGCTGGGCGCCAGTACCCGGTCGAAATGTCCATAGAGTTTGCTGACGTAGGCCTCGACATTGGGGGTGAACCAACTGCCCATGCGATTGCTCACCAGTAGTGGCAGGTCGGAGTGATAGAAGCCGATCACCGGCACATCAAGTTGGCGCCGTGCCTCCAGGGCCGCCCAGGCGGTGAGGTAGGGATCGCCAACTTCGATCAGGTCGGGTTGCAGACGACGCAGTTCCTTGCACCAGGGGGCCAGACGCACCGGGAAACGGTAGCCGTTGCCGAATGGCAGGGGCGGCGCTGGAACATGGTAGATGCCGTTGACCTGGCTGGCGCTGGCGCCAGGAATCAACAGGCTGTGGCGAACGCCAGGCATGGCGTCTAGACGGCGATGTTTGGCATCAAGATAGGTTCGTACGCCGCCGCTGGCTGGGGCATAGAACATGGTGATGTCGGCGATGTGCACGATCAGCATCCCTCCGGGATCGTCCTCGGTGTGTCATCAGGCGGTAAAGGGCCGGCGATGACGCGCCTTAGGGTTGACCTTCTTGGAGGATAGTTTGTTCGATCAGGGTTTGGCTGGGCCCGCTCCCACGCAGGGTGGGAGCGGGTGAAGGGTCAGATGCGGAAGCTGCCGACCAGATGTTTGAGGCGACCGGCCTGCTGCTCCAGGTCCGAACAGGCGCGCAGGGTGGCCTGCAGGTTCTCGACGCCTTCCTGATTGAGCATGTTGATCTCGTTGATGTCCATGTTGATCGAATCGACCACGGCAGTCTGTTCTTCGGTCGCGGTGGCCACCGACTGGTTCATGCCGTCGATCTCGCCGATGCGCTGGGTGACGCTGCCCAGGCGCTCACCGGCCTGATTGGCGATGTCCATGCTGTCCTGGCTGTGGCGCTGGCTCTGGCCCATGGTGTCGACCGACTCGCGGGCGCCGACCTGCAGCTCCTCGATCATGGTCTGCACCTGTTGCGCCGACTCCTGGGTGCGGTGCGCCAGGTTGCGTACCTCGTCGGCGACCACGGCGAAACCACGGCCGGCCTCGCCAGCGCGGGCAGCCTCGATGGCGGCGTTGAGGGCAAGCAGGTTGGTCTGCTGGGAAATGCTGGTGATCACCTCGAGGATCTGGCCGATGTTCACGGTCTTGTTGTTCAGCGTCTCGATATGCTCACTGGAGGTGACGATCAGGTCCGAGAGACGGTTCATCGCATCGATGTTGCGCTGCACCACCTGCTGACCTTCCTCTGCCAGCAGGCGAGCGGAACTGGCGTGCTGCGAGGCCTGGGCGGCATTGCCGGCGATCTCCTGGGCAGCGGCGCCGAGCTGGTTGATGGCGGCGGCGACGCTGTTGGTGCGGTTGGACTGCTCGTCGGAGTTGGCCATCGATGAGTTCGAGGCGCTGATGACCCGCAATGCCACTTCGTTGACCTGTTCGGTGGCCGATGACACCTCACGGATCGAGCCATGGATGCGTTCGACGAAGCGGTTGAAGGCGGTGCCGAGGATGCCGAACTCGTCGTGATTGTGGATTTCCAGGCGGCGGGTCAGGTCGCCTTCGCCTTCGGCGATGTTCGACATTGCACGGGTCATGGTGTGCAACGGCTGCATCAGTACGCGGATCAACAGGCCGAGCAGGGCGATGATGATCACTACCGCAACCACTGTGGCGATCACCGCCGAGGTGCGGAAGGTGCTGAGCATCGAGAAGGCCTTGTCCTTGTCCACCGACAGGCCGATGTACCAGTTGGCCGACGGCAAGCCTTTGACCGGGGTGAAGGTCAGCAGCCGGGTTTCGCCATTGAGCGTCACTTCGGTCAGCTCGCTGGATAGCCGCGGTGTGTTCTGTGGGAACAGGTCCGACAGCGACTTCATCACCAGGTTCTTGTCCGGGTGCACCAGGATCTTGCCTTGGTCATTGACCAAGAAGGCATAGCCCATGCCGCCGAAGTTCAGCGAGTTGATGATCTCCACCAGGCCGTCGAGGGCTAGGTCGCCACCGACCACACCCACCGAGCGCGAGGCGGTGCTGATGATCGAAATGACCATCTTGTTGGTGGCCATGTCGATGTAGGGTTCAGTGAGGATCGGGCCGCTGGCGTTCAGGCCGTCCTTGTACCAGGGCCGCACGCGCGGGTCGTAGCCGTCGGGCATCTTGGTGTCCGGGCGTACGGTGAATGTCCCGTCAGGCTGGCCCAGGTAGATGGTCAGGAAGCTCGAAGTGAGGGCGTTCTGGCCCAGCAGTGTGCCGGTGTTCTGTGGGAACTGTGCGAGGTTCTGGGCGACGTTGTCGACCAGTTTGATGCGTCCTTCGAACAGGTTGCGGATGTTGGTGGAGGTCGATTCACCCATCTCGGCCAGGTAGTTCTCCAGGTCTTCGCGAATGGCATTACGCTGGAGATAGTCGTTGTACAGGGTGAACAGGCTGAAGGCGAGTATCACGATCAGTGATGCCGCCAGAAGAATCTTGTGGCTGAAACGAAGGCTTTTGTTCATAACGTGATCGTGTCCGCTAAGGTTTTTATCGGGTCGTTCGCACAAAGCACGGCTGGAAAACAGTGCAACAATTCCCGTGGGTCCTTTTCGGGTTGTTACTGTCTTTCTGGTAAGAGTCACTCTGAACTATCGGCTGTAACGCGGCAGAACTTGAGTGGGGGATGAAAGAAGATGTCAGATTTCTTACGAATGGTTGTAGGTGCAAGCCCGGATGGTCAGCCCATATCCCAAGCCATGCGCCTGGCCAACCGGCATGGCCTGGTGGCCGGTGCCACGGGGACTGGCAAGACGGTTACCCTGCAACATCTCGCCGAGCTGTTCAGTGACGCCGGGGTGGCGGTTTTTGCCGCGGATGTGAAGGGCGACCTGTGTGGTCTCGGGGCGGCGGGTGCGCCGCAGGGAAAGGTGGCCGAGCGGATTGCCGGGATGCCCTGGCTGAAACACACGCCCCAAGGCTACCCGGTGACCCTGTGGGATGTCGCGGGCCAATCAGGGCATCCCCTGCGTACCACCTTGAGTGAAATGGGGCCGCTGCTGCTGGGCAATCTGCTGGAGCTTACCGACAGCCAGCAGGCGGCCTTGTATGCGGCGTTCAAGGTAGCCGACCGTGAGGGCTTGCTGTTGCTCGACCTGAAGGACCTCAAGGCCCTGCTCGCGCACCTCAAGGAAAACCCGCAATTGCTGGGGGAGGACGGCGCGTTGATGACCAGTGCTTCCACGCAGGCTCTCTTGCGCCGGCTGGCGACCCTGGAGCAACAAGGGGCCGAGGCATTGTTCGGCGAACCGGCGCTGCAGCTCGAAGACCTGCTGCGCCCCGAGGGCGACGGGCGCGGCCGCATCCACCTGCTCGATGCCAGCCGCTTGGTACATGATGCCCCTAAGGTCTATGCGACGTTCCTGCTGTGGCTGCTGGCAGAACTGTTCGAGCAACTACCGGAGCGCGGCGATGCCGACAAACCTGTGCTGGCGTTATTCTTCGATGAGGCGCACCTGCTGTTCAACGGCACGCCCAAAGCGTTGCAGGACCGCCTGGAGCAAGTGGTGCGGCTGATCCGCTCCAAGGGCGTGGGAGTGTATTTCGTCACTCAGTCGCCGGGGGATCTGCCGGATGCGGTATTGGCCCAGTTGGGCTTGCGCATCCAGCATGGCCTGCGCGCCTTCACCGCCAAGGAGCAGAAATCATTGCGTGCAGTGGCTGATGGGTTTCGGCCGAACCCGGCGTTCGACAGTTTGGCGGTGCTTACCGAGCTCGGTATCGGCGAAGCCCTGGTCGGCACCTTGGAAGAGAAGGGCACGCCAGCCATGGTTCAGCGGGTGTTGATCGCGCCGCCACAGTCGCGGATCGGACCCTTGAGCGTGGCTGAGCGCAGTGCGCTGATCGCGGCGTCGCCGTTGGCGGGGCATTATGACAAGCCGATCGACCGTGAGTCGGCTTATGAAATGCTCACGCAGCGCAAGGGCGCGCCGGTGGAGCCGGTTCCCCAGTCCAAGGCCGGGGAAGACAGCTTTGCCGACAAGGCCGGCGAGTTCCTGCAGAGCGCGGCGGGGCAGGCGATCAAATCGGCGGTGCGCCAAGCGGCCAATCAGTTGGGGCGCCAGTTGGTGCGGGGGTTGATGGGGTCGCTGCTGGGCGGGAAGAAACGTTAAGCCTTATTGGGCTAAACGCGGAGAAAATCGCATCGGCGCACCGCCGCTCCCACGAAAAAGGCGCCCTGTAAGGGGCGCCTTTTTCAGTACTGCATCAGCACTCAGCTAATGGCCTTGGTGGCCAGCCAGAACAGGCCGGCTGCCAGGCCCATCGACGCCGGCAGGGTGAGCACCCAGGCCAGCAGGATGGTTTTCACGGTGCCGCCTTGCAGGCCGCTCTTGTTGGCAACCATGGTACCGGCCACGCCGGACGACAGTACGTGGGTGGTGGACACCGGCAGGCTGAATACGTTGGCCATGCCGATGGCGCAGGCCGCGGTGATCTGGGCCGACATGCCCTGGGCATAGGTCATGCCCTGCTTGCCGATCTTCTCGCCAACGGTCAGCACCACGCGTTTCCAGCCGACCATGGTGCCCAGGCCCAGGGCCAGGGCGACGGCGACGATCACCCAGAACGGGGCGTATTCGGTGGTGGCGGTCAGGTCCTTGCGCAGTTTATCCAGGTCAGCCTTTTCACGAGGCTCCAGGCCAGGCAGCTTGCCGACCTTCTTCGCCGTGTCGTCCAGGCACAGCAGGTAGCGGCGCACTTCGACGCGCTTCTCGGCGCTCAGGGCGCGATAGTCGGTCACACCGGCGAGCGACGATTGCAGCGCGGCGATGGTGGGCTCGGTCTGCTGTGGATTGCAGCTGAACTGCTCCGGCAGGTCGCTTGCCTGCGCCTTGCCCAGCGCCAGGAACTCGCCAAGGGTGGCGGCGTTGCGCTGGTAGAACTGGCTCAGGTGCAAGGTGGCGTCACGGGTGCGCTCGATCTGGTAGGTGGTGCTGTTCAGGTCGAGGACGAACTTGGCCGGGACGATACCGATCAGTACCAGCATGATCAGGCCGATGCCTTTCTGGCCATCGTTGGAGCCGTGCACGAAGCTCACACCCATGGCCGAGATCACCAGCACCAGGCGGTTCCAGAACGGCGGGTGCTTCTTGTCGTCAAGCTTGCGGCGCTGGTCAGGGGTCTTGTGCATCTTCGACAGCGGGCGCCACCATTTCAGGCCAATCAGCACCAGGGCGGCGACAGCAAAGCCGGCCATTGGCGAGAGCACCAGGGACATGGCGATATCAATGGCCTTCTGCCAGTTGACGCCGTCACCCAGCGGAATGTCGCTGAGCAGGGCGTTGGCCAGGCCGACCCCGAGAATCGAGCCGATCAGGGTGTGCGAGCTGGACGCCGGAATGCCGAAGTACCAGGTGCCCAGGTTCCAGGTGATGGCGGCGGCCAGTAACGAGAAAACCATGGCCAGGCCGTGGCCGGTGTTCACATTGATCAGCAGTTCGACCGGCAGCAGGTGGACGATGGCATAGGCCACCCCGACACCACCGAGCAGAACGCCGAGGAAGTTGAACACGCCAGAGAAGAACACGGCGAGGTGCGGTGGCATGGCCTTGGTATAGATGACGGTGGCTACCGCGTTGGCGGTGTCATGAAAGCCATTGATGAACTCGAAGGCGAGCACGAAGGTCAGAGCGAGCGTCAGGCTCACGATAACCCAGGCATCCAGTCCGCTGAATAAATCGATCATGAAGGTTGTCTGGCGGTCTTAGGGGGGGCGGATTATGCCAGAAAACGATGGCAATCGATGCACCTGCGGCTGACCGATGGCAGGCAAATGCCAACATGGCACAAGCAGCCAGGTGCCGGGTAATCGCAAAAAAACGCCGTTAAAAATCGATAAAATTCAGAAAAATCAGCTATTTGAGGTGATTTTTACTGGGCTTGCGCAATTAAAACGACTGTATGAAATTTGTGTGATTCCATTTCATATCACAGGTTTTTGCTCATCCGGCTGGCTTCAGACCCTTCCTGGGTGATAGCGCATTGGCATCGATCGGCTTCAGTTGTCGTCGCTGCGCAGTTCCTTTTCGATCTTCTCGATTTCCTGGGCGAACGCCTGGTCGAGAACGCTGGCACGTTTACGCCAGGGCTTGCGTTCCGGATCGGGTTGCGCGGCATAGGTGGTGACTTCACCACCGTAAACATCCTTGTAACGTTCAGCCTGGCGCTCGAGTTCCGCGCGCAGTTCTTCTTTCGTCACAGTAATACCTGATTAGGTTGAAGTTGGGCGTCAGCCTTTAAATACACACGCAGAATGCGGATATGTCGGCAAGCCGAACAATTCATTGCAGCGAAATGGCAATGTATGAGTTGGCAAGCTGCGGTGCAGCACACGGCGAGCCACTGCAAAGGCAGGGACTGGCAGTCTAAAGGCAACGAAAGTGCGTCGATTGGATCCGTTAAACGGTGCTTGCAATCAACACCGGCAATTATAGCAATCGCCCGGTTGAAGGCTATCGTTCTTTACCTGCAACTGACAATAGACCTGAAGTTTGTTGTGCAGCCTATAAGCCCTTTGTCGTGCAGGCATTCAAAAGGTTCAAGTCGATGGCAAGCAAAGTTCGCCGGCCACTGTCAGAAATGAAAACGGCCTCGCTTAAGGGCGAGGCCGTTGCCTGGGACTTCTACGGTGGGTACCTGACCAGTCTCTCCAAAGAAGCCACATGTGGCAGGGGAAAGGTATAAGCAAAAGTGTCAGCGGTCAATTGCGATTATCGGCCGTTCGTTCGATAATCGCACGAGGTAGCGATTTTTTTGAGGCATGCCCATGAGTGAAGAAACCAGCGGCCAGTCAGCCCACGAGTCCGCACGCAGTAGCAGCCCCACCCTGGCCCCGCCGATCGTGGCATCGGCGGCCAAGCGTATCCAGGCGTTCACCGGCGACCCCGACTTCATGACCTCCCTAGCCCGTGGCCTGGCAGTGATCCAGGCCTTCCAGGAGCGCAAGCGCCACCTGACCATCGCCCAGATCAGCCACCGAACGGAGATCCCGCGGGCCGCGGTGCGGCGCTGCCTGCATACCCTGATGAAGCTGGGTTATGCGACCACTGACGGGCGTACCTATTCGCTGTTGCCCAAAGTGTTGACCCTTGGTCATGCCTACCTGTCATCCACGCCATTGGCGGTGTCGGCTCAGCCTTATCTGGATCGCATCAGCGACCAGCTCCACGAGGCGGCGAACATGGCCACGCTGGAGGGCGATGACATTCTCTATATCGCACGCTCCGCAACGGTCGAACGGCTGATCTCGGTCGACCTTTCAGTCGGCGGGCGATTGCCGGCCTACTGCACTTCGATGGGCCGTATCCTGCTGGCGGCATTGGATGATGCCAGCCTGCACGAATACCTGGAACGAGCCGACCTCAAGGCCCGAACCAGCCGTACCCTGCATGATCCGGAGTCGTTATTTGCCTGTATCCAGCAGGTGCGTGAGCAAGGTTGGTGCGTGGTGGACCAGGAGCTGGAACAAGGGTTGCGCTCGATTGCGGTGCCGATCTATGACGCATCCGGTCAAGTGCTGGCGGCGCTTAATGTCAGTACTCATGTCGGCCGCGTCAGCCGCGGGGAGCTGGAGCAGCGTTTCCTGCCGATCTTGCTGGCGGCAAGCAGGGATTTATGTCATCAGCTATTTGGCTGAGCCCGCCGGGGCGCATTGCGCCCCAACGCCGAAAAGCAGGCGCCCGTAGCGACCCGGCTCAGCTGGCTTTCCAGTGATGCGGCCATTGCAAGCAACACCGTACTTTGCTCGTGCGCAGGAGCGTTGAACACATCACGCCGTTTCCTGTTCGATAAACGCACAGTGTCGCTCTCGGCGAATTGCGCCGCCCACGCCTGCTGATTAATGTCTGTCGCACCTGTCGGCTGCGCCGACCGGATAATAACAACAGGCCCGAGGGCATCCCCATGACCACTGTCCCTTCGCTGTCGCGGTCGCACCCGCGCACGGTGCTGCTGCACTCCGGCTGAGCCTCGGCCGTCGTATCCGCTGTTCCCTGTTCCAGTGCAACCGCCCTGCGCGGTAGCCTGCCTGTGCCCAACTCCCGGATAAAAATAATGAACAAGCCACAATCCGCTGTCGGCAACTGCCTCGACGTCCAGTCCTTCATCAACGCCCAGCCGCTGTCCCGTTATCAGTGGCGGGTGGTGATCCTGTGCTTCCTGATCGTCTTTCTCGATGGGCTGGACACTGCCGCCATGGGCTTCATCGCCCCGGCGCTGTCCCACGAGTGGGGCATCGACCGGGCCAGTCTCGGCCCGGTGATGAGCGCCGCACTGATCGGCATGGTGTTCGGCGCCCTCGGCTCCGGCCCGCTGGCCGACCGCTTCGGGCGCAAGGGCGTGCTGGTAGGAGCGGTGCTGGTGTTCGGTGGCTTCAGTCTGGCCTCTGCCTACGCGAGCAATGTCGACCAATTGCTGGTGTTGCGCTTTCTGACCGGTCTGGGCCTGGGGGCTGGCATGCCCAACGCCACCACCTTGTTGTCGGAATACACCCCGGAGCGCCTCAAGTCGTTGCTGGTGACCAGCATGTTCTGTGGTTTCAACCTGGGTATGGCCGGCGGTGGTTTCATCTCGGCCAAGCTGATCCCGGCCTACGGCTGGCACAGCCTGCTGGTGATCGGTGGCGTGCTGCCGCTGCTGCTGGCCGTGGTGCTGTTGGCCTGGTTGCCGGAGTCGGCGCGCTTTCTGGTGGTGCGCAATCGCGGCGCCGACAAGGTGCGCAAGACCCTGGCGCCGATCAATCCTGAACAGGTAGCCCAGGCATCGAGCTTCCGCGTGCCGGAACAGAAGGCGGTGGCGGCGCGCAACGTGTTTGCGGTGATCTTCTCGGGTACCTATGGCTTGGGCACCGTATTGCTGTGGCTGACCTATTTCATGGGCCTGGTGATCGTCTACCTGCTGACCAGCTGGCTGCCGACCCTGATGCGCGACAGCGGCGCAAGCATGGAGCAGGCCGCTTTCATCGGCGCATTGTTCCAGTTTGGCGGGGTGCTGAGCGCGGTGGCAGTGGGTTGGGCCATGGACCGTTTCAACCCGCACAAGGTGATCGGCATCTTCTATTTGCTCGCAGGTGTGTTCGCCTACGCCGTTGGACAGAGCCTGGGCAACATCACCTTGCTGGCGACCCTGGTGCTGGTTGCCGGCATGTGCGTGAACGGCGCGCAATCGGCCATGCCCTCGCTGGCGGCGCGCTTCTATCCGACCCAAGGCCGTGCCACAGGCGTTTCCTGGATGCTCGGGATCGGTCGCTTCGGCGCGATTCTCGGCGCCTGGAGCGGGGCTACGCTGCTGGGGTTGGGGTGGAATTTCGAGCAGGTGCTGACGGCACTGCTGGTGCCAGCGGCATTGGCCGCGGTGGCTGTCGTGGTGAAAGGGTTGGTCAGCCACGCGGATGCGACCTGAGGTCTGGGAGGCTCGCTCCTGCAGGATCGTATAAATAGCAGGGTAACAAATCGTTCGATAATCGCACAAAAGTGCGATTATCGGATTGAGATACCCCCCTCAGTCTCCTTAATCTGGGCCCATCGCAGCGATGCATCGGTCCGCTGCTCACTGACCCGACTCGACCTGACCAGGAGTCTCCAATGGCAGCAATCCTCTCGCTTCACGAGGCCGTGAAGCAGTTCATCCAGGATGGCGACAGTGTCGCCCTCGAAGGTTTCACCCATCTGATCCCGACCGCCGCCGGCCACGAGATCATTCGCCAGGGCAAGCGCGACTTGACCCTGGTGCGCATGACCCCGGACCTGATCTACGACCAACTGATTGGCGCCGGCTGCGCGCGCAAATTGATCTTCTCCTGGGGCGGCAACCCCGGCGTCGGTTCGCTGCACCGCCTGCGCGACGCGGTGGAAAAACAGTGGCCCCACGCCATCGAGATCGAGGAGCACAGCCACGCCGACTTGGCCAACGCCTATGTCGCCGGCGCCTCCGGCCTGCCGTTCGCGGTGCTGCGCGCCTACGCCGGCTCCGACCTGCCGAAGGTCAACCCGCTGATCAAGTCTGTCACTTGCCCGTTCACCGGCGAAGTGCTCGCCGCCGTGCCGTCGGTGCGCCCGGACGTCACCGTGATCCATGCGCAGAAGGCCGACCGCAAGGGCAACGTGCTGCTGTGGGGCATTCTCGGCGTGCAGAAGGAAGCGGCGCTTGCAGCCAAGCGCTGCATTGTCACCGTCGAGGAGATCGTCGATGACCTGCAGGCACCGATGAATGCCTGTGTGCTGCCGACCTGGGCCCTCAGCGCGGTGTGCCTGGTGCCCGGCGGCGCCCACCCGTCCTACGCCCACGGCTACTACGAGCGCGACAACCGCTTCTACCAGGCCTGGGATCCGATTGCCCGTAACCGTGAGTCGTTCACTGCCTGGATCGACACCTATATCCGTGGCACCGCCGATTTCACCGAATTCCAGGCCAGGCTGGCCAGCACCGCGGAGGCCGCGCAATGAGCTACTCCACTTCCGAAATGATGACCGTCGCCGCCGCCCGTCGCCTGCGCAACGGCGCCGTCTGCTTCGTCGGCATCGGCCTACCGTCGAAGGCCGCCAACCTTGCGCGCCTGACCTCATCGCCCGACGTGGTGCTGATCTACGAGTCCGGCCCGATCGGTGCCAAGCCCAGCGTGCTACCGCTGTCCATCGGAGACGGCGAGCTGGCCGAGACCGCCGACACCGTGGTGCCGACCGGCGAGATCTTCCGCTACTGGCTGCAAGGCGGGCGCATCGACGTCGGCTTTCTCGGCGCCGCCCAGGTCGACCGCTTCGGCAACATCAACACCACCGTGGTCGGTGACTACCACGCACCGAAGACCCGTCTGCCGGGTGCAGGCGGCGCACCGGAGATCGCCGGCTCCGCCAAGCAGGTGCTGATCATCCTCAAGCAGTCGCCGCGGGCCTTCGTCGACAAGCTCGACTTCATCACCTCGGTCGGCCATGGCGAAGGCGGCGATTCGCGCCAGCGCCTTGGCCTGCCGGGAGAGGGGCCGGTCGGCATCATTACCGACCTGTGCATCATGGAGCCGGAGGCAGATACCCACGAGTTCGTGGTCACCTCGATCCACCCAGGCGTGACCCGCGAGCAGATCATCAAAGCCACTGGCTGGGCGATCCGCTTTGCCGAAGGCGTGCAGCAAACCGCGGCACCCAGCGAGGTAGAGCTGTCCGCTTTGCGCGATCTCGAAGCGCGTACCGCCGCCGCCCATGGCCAGACGGCAGGAGAAGCCTGATGCGTGACGTCTTCATCTGCGACGCTGTTCGTACCCCTATCGGCCGTTTCGGCGGGGCCCTGGCCGGCGTGCGCGCCGACGACCTGGCGGCAGTGCCGCTCAAGGCATTGATCGAGCGTAACCCGGGTGTGCAATGGGACCGGCTCGACGAAGTGTTCTTCGGCTGTGCCAACCAGGCTGGCGAGGACAACCGTAACGTGGCGCGCATGGCGCTGTTGCTGGCCGGCTTGCCACACAGTGTCCCGGGCGTGACCCTCAACCGCCTGTGCGCGTCGGGCATGGACGCCGTCGGCAGCGCCTTCCGGGCCATCGCCAGCGGCGAAATGGAGCTGGCGATTGCCGGTGGCGTCGAGTCGATGTCCCGCGCGCCGTTCGTGATGGGCAAGGCCGAGAGCGGCTACTCGCGCAACATGAAGCTCGAGGACACCACCATCGGCTGGCGTTTCGTCAATCCGTTGATGAATGCCCAGTTCGGTGTGGACTCGATGCCCGAGACCGCCGACAACGTCGCCGATGATTACCAGGTATCGCGTGCCGACCAGGATGCCTTCGCCCTGCGCAGCCAGCAGAAGGCTGCCGCCGCGCAGGCCGCCGGCTTTTTCGCCGAGGAAATCGTGCCGGTGCGTATCCAGCACCGCAAGGGTGAGACGGTGGTCGAGCACGACGAACATCTGCGCCCGCAGACCACGCTGGAGGCACTGGCCAAGCTCAAACCAGTCAACGGCCCGGACAAGAGCGTTACCGCTGGCAACGCCTCGGGTGTCAACGACGGTGCCGCCGCGCTGATTCTGGCGTCGGCCGAGGCGGTGAAGACGCACGGCCTGACCCCACGTGCCCGGGTGCTGGGCATGGCCAGCGCCGGTGTGGCGCCACGGGTGATGGGCATCGGCCCGGTCCCCGCGGTGCGCAAGCTGACCGAGCGCCTTGGCATTGCCGTGGCCGACTTCGATGTCATCGAGCTCAATGAAGCCTTTGCCAGCCAGGGCCTGGCGGTGTTGCGCGAGCTGGGTGTGGCAGACGACGCTCCACAGGTGAACCCCAACGGTGGCGCCATCGCCCTGGGGCATCCGCTGGGCATGAGCGGGGCACGTCTGGTGCTGACGGCATTGCATCAGCTGGAGAAGAGCGGCGGGCGCAAGGGGTTGGCGACCATGTGTGTGGGCGTTGGGCAGGGGTTGGCGTTGGCTATTGAAAGGGTCTGATCCTTTGGAACCCGGCGCTCCCACGAAAATGCCTGTGCCAGGCTACGTGGGAGCGGGCTTGTCCCGCCATGACGCACGGGCAAGGCGGAACGAGTGTGTAACCAGGTATGTCTAGAATTACCTGTGACCCTCCAGGAGCAAACGCACCATGACCTCAACCTATTACACCGGCGAAGAACGCAGCAAGCGTATCTTCGCCATCGTCGGCGCCTCGTCGGGCAACCTGGTGGAATGGTTCGACTTCTATGTCTACGCCTTCTGCGCCATCTACTTCGCCCCGGCCTTCTTCCCCTCCGACGACCCCACGGTGCAGTTGCTCAACACCGCCGGCGTGTTCGCCGCAGGCTTCCTGATGCGCCCTATCGGCGGCTGGATCTTCGGCCGCCTGGCCGACCGTCACGGGCGCAAGAACTCGCTGATGATCTCGGTGCTGATGATGTGCGGCGGCTCGCTGATCATCGCCTGCCTGCCCACCTACGCCAGCATCGGCACCTGGGCGCCAGCGCTGCTGCTCCTGGCGCGGTTGATCCAGGGGCTGTCGGTGGGCGGTGAGTACGGCACCACCGCCACCTACATGAGCGAAGTGGCGCTGCGTGGCCAACGCGGTTTCTTTGCCTCGTTCCAGTACGTCACCCTGATTGGCGGCCAGTTGCTGGCGGTGCTGGTGGTGGTGATCCTGCAGCAACTGCTCACCGAGGACGAACTGCGCGCCTATGGCTGGCGCATCCCGTTCGTGGTCGGTGCCATTGCCGCGTTGATCTCGCTGATGCTGCGCCGTTCGCTGAAGGAGACCAGCAGCGCCGAGACCCGCCAGGACAAGGATGCCGGCAGCATCAGCGGGCTGTTCCGCAATCACGCTGCCGCGTTTATCACGGTGCTGGGCTATACCGCCGGTGGTTCGCTGATCTTCTATACCTTCACCACCTACATGCAGAAGTACCTGGTCAACACCGCCGGCATGAACGCCAAGAGCGCCAGTTTCGTCATGACCGGCGCGCTGTTCCTGTTCATGATCCTGCAGCCGCTGTTCGGCATGCTCTCCGACCGCATCGGTCGGCGTAATTCGATGCTGCTGTTCGGCGCCCTGGGGACGCTATTCACCGTCCCCTTGCTGATGGCGCTGAAGACCGTGACCAGCCCGTTCATGGCCTTCGTGCTGGTGACCCTGGCCTTGTGCATCGTCAGCTTCTACACCTCCATCAGCGGCCTGGTGAAGGCCGAGATGTTCCCGCCACAGGTTCGCGCATTGGGCGTGGGGCTGGCCTACGCCGTGGCCAACGCGGTGTTCGGCGGCTCGGCCGAATACGTGGCACTGGGCTTGAAAACCTTGGGGATGGAGAACACCTTCTACTGGTACGTGACCGCCATGATGGCGGTGGCTTTCCTGTTCAGCCTGCGCCTGCCGAAGCAGGCGGCGTACCTGCACCATGATCACTAAGGACGTTGCATGAGCAACCAACTGTTCGACGCCTACTTCACCGCCCCGGCCATGCGCGAGGTTTTCTCCGACCGGGGCCGGCTGCAGGGCATGCTCGACTTCGAGGCGGCCCTGGCCCGTGCCGAAGCGGCCGCCGGGCTGGTGCCGCACACGGCGGTGACTGCCATCGAGGCGGCCTGCAAGGCCGAGCGCTATGATGCCCGGGCGCTGGCCGACGCCATCGCGGTGGCCGGCAATTCGGCGATCCCGCTGGTCAAGGCCCTGGGCAAGGTGGTCGCCAGTGGCGTACCCGAGGCCGAGCGCTACGTGCACCTGGGCGCTACCAGCCAGGATGCGATGGACAGCGGCCTGGTGCTGCAACTGCGCCATGCCCTGGGATTGCTCGAAAACGATCTCGGCAAGCTGGCCGACACCCTGGCGCATCAGGCATTGCAGCATGCCGACACGCCGCTGGTGGGGCGGACCTGGCTGCAGCATGCAACGCCGGTGACGCTGGGCATGAAGCTGGCCGGTTTGCTCGGCGCCCTCACTCGCCATCGGCAACGCCTCAAGGAACTGCGCCCGCGCCTGCTGGTACTGCAGTTCGGTGGCGCTTCCGGCAGCCTGGCGGCGCTGGGCAGCAAAGCGCTGCCGGTGGCCGAGGCCCTGGCCGCGCAACTGAAGCTGACCTTGCCTGAACAGCCATGGCACACCCAGCGCGACCGCCTGGTGGAGTTCGCCTCGGTGCTGGGCCTGGTCGCCGGCAGCCTGGGCAAGTTCGGCCGTGACGTCAGCCTGCTGATGCAGACCGAGGCAGGCGAGTTGTTCGAACCCGCCGCACCGGGCAAGGGCGGGTCCTCGACCATGCCGCATAAACGCAATCCGGTCGGGGCGGCGGTGTTGATCGGCGCCGCTACCCGCGTGCCCGGGCTGCTCTCGACCTTGTTCAGCGCGATGCCCCAGGAGCACGAACGCAGCCTCGGCCTGTGGCACGCCGAGTGGGAAACCCTGCCGGAGATCTGCTGCCTGGTCTCCGGAGCACTGCGCCAGGCCCAGCTAATCGCCGAAGGCATGGAGGTGGACGCCGAACGCATGCGCCGCAATCTCGACCTCACCCAGGGCCTGGTGCTGGCCGAGGCGGTCAGTATTGTCCTCGCCCAACGCCTGGGCCGCGACCGTGCCCATCACCTGCTGGAGCAGTGCTGCCAGCGCGCCGTGGCCGAAGGGCGCCATCTGCGTGCAGTGCTCGGTGATGAGCCGCAGGTCAACGCCGAGTTGTCCGGCGACGAGCTCGACCGCCTGCTCGACCCCACCCATTACCTGGGCCAGGCCCGCGTCTGGGTGGCGCGCGCCGTGGCCGAACATCAACGTTTCACTGCCTGATAGGAGACCGCTGTGGCGCTTTTGCAACTGGCCGATGGCGTACTGAACTACCAACTCGATGGCCCGGCCGATGCGCAGGTGCTGGTGCTGTCCAACTCCCTGGGCACCGACCTGGGCATGTGGGATGTGCAGATTCCCGCCTGGAGCGAACACTTTCGCGTGCTGCGCTACGACACCCGTGGCCATGGCGGCTCGCTGGTCACTCAAGGCCCCTACAGCATCGAACAGCTGGGGGGCGACGTGCTGGCCCTGCTCGATGCGCTGGACATCGAGCATGCGCACTTCGTCGGCCTGTCCATGGGCGGCCTGATCGGCCAGTGGCTGGGCATCAACGCCGGCCACCGCCTGCACAGCCTGACCCTGTGCAACACCGCGGCGAAGATCGCCAACGACGAGGTCTGGAACTCTCGCATCAACACGGTGCTCAAGGGGGGGCAGCAAGCCATGGCGGACCTGCGCGATGGCTCCATCGCCCGTTGGTTCACCCCGGCCTTCGCCCAGGCGCAGCCGGCCGAGGCCCAGCGCATCTGCCAGATGCTCGCGCACACCAGCCCAGAAGGCTATGCCGCCAACTGCGCGGCGGTACGTGATGCCGATTACCGCGAACAGCTGGGGCGCATCCAGGTGCCGACGCTGGTGGTGGCGGGCACCGCGGACGTGGTCACCACGCCTGAGCATGGCCGCTTCATGCACCGCCGCATCGTCAACGCGACCTATGCCGAGTTCCCGGCGGCGCACCTGTCCAACGTCGAGATCGGCGCGGCCTTCACCGCCCGTGTGCTCGATTTCCTGCTGGCCCGCTGAGGAACCTGCCATGGATGAGAAACAACGTTACGAAGCCGGCATGCAGGTGCGTCGCGCGGTGCTCGGCGATGCCCACGTGGACCGCAGCCTGGAAAAGCTCAATGATTTCAACGGCGAGTTCCAGGAGATGATCACCCGGCACGCCTGGGGCGATATCTGGACCCGCCCCGGCCTGCCACGGCACACCCGTAGCCT
This sequence comes from Pseudomonas soli, assembly GCF_900110655.1. Classification (GTDB taxonomy): domain Bacteria; phylum Pseudomonadota; class Gammaproteobacteria; order Pseudomonadales; family Pseudomonadaceae; genus Aquipseudomonas; species Aquipseudomonas soli. Next base: position 545,219 of record NZ_FOEQ01000001.1, on the reverse strand, counting down.
GATCACCATCGCCATGCTGATCGGCATGAACCGCAACGACGAACTCAAGCTGCACCTGCGCGCGGCCGCCAACAATGGCGTGACGCGGGAGGAGATCAAGGAAGTGATCATGCAGAGCGCGATCTACTGCGGCATCCCGGCGGCCAATGCCACGTTCCACCTGGCCGAGTCGGTGTGGGATGAACTTGGGGTGGAGTCCAGGCAGTAACGCATCGCGGGGCAAGTCGCATCGGCGCACCGCCGCGACTTGCCCCGCGATCACTTCACACGACTGCTTTCTTCTGGCGAACGGCAACAGGCCCGGCATTGGCCTCCACGGCCTTTTTCAGCTCGCCGCACAGCCCAACCATGAACGCCAGCTCCGCCACCACGAACAGCGGGCCGATGATAAGCCCGCTGAGGTCATCGACAAATGCCGGCTTGCGCCCTTCGTAGGCATGTCCGACGAACTGGATGATCCAGCCCACCACGAACGCACCCAGCCCGGCACTCAACCACAGCCCGGTACTCTGCACGGCCAGCGCGTGGCCGGCCCACAGGCACAAGCCCAGCAGCAGGCCCATCACCAGGCCGAAGCGCAGGTCCAGGCGCAGGTAAAACCATACTGACCAGATCGCCAGCAGCAGCGCTGGCGACAGCCAGAGGCCCACCACCTCCCAGCCCGGGCGTGACAGCAGCACGGTCACGGCCAGCACTATCAGCGGAATGCCGATGAAGTGGGTGGCGATGTTGCGTGGATCGCGGTGGTAGGCCGCGTATTGACTCAAGTGCTCGACGAGGTTTTTCATTGTTGTTCCTCCATCAGGGGTGAGCACAGCTTGCCCCTGTCCATTCATCGTCGTCTGTCGCCTGGCCGACAGAGTTCGCTTTGCGAGGTGCCATGCACGATCCGCGTACCCAGCTGCTGCATGGCCAATGGTTCCGGCAGTTGCCCGTTACCGTTCAGGATAGTCTGCTGGCCCTGGGCCGTCCGCGTGAGCTGGCAGCGGGGCAGCGACTGTTCCAGCGCGGCGATGCGCCGTGTGGCTTGTATGCGGTACTCGAAGGGGCGATGCGGGTCGGGGCGGTCAGCAGCGCAGGCAAGGAGGCGTTGCTGACGCTGGTCGAGTCACCCCACTGGTTCGGCGAGATCAGCCTGTTCGATGGCCAGCCGCGCACCCATGACGCCTATGCCGAGGGGCCGACACGCCTGCTGTGGATTCCCCAGGCGCCGTTGCTGGAATGGTTGGCCCGCCAGCCAGAGTACTGGCGCGACCTGGCCCTGCTGATGAGCCACAAGTTGCGCTGGGTGTTCGTCGCCCTCGAGCAGCAGAGCCTGCTGGCCGCCGCGCCGCGGGTGGCGCAACGGCTGTTGCAGATGGCCGAGGGCTACGGTGAGCGCGATGTCGCCCAATGGCGGCTGCAGGTGTCCCAGGAACAGCTGGCCTTGATGCTGTCGCTGTCGCGCCAGACCATCAACCAGATCCTCAGGAGCCTCGAACAGGCCGGCGTGGTGCGCCTGGGCTATGGCGAGGTGGAGATTGTCGATGCGTCACGTCTGCGGGCGATGGGGCAGCATCCAGGCTGACCAGCGTGTCGATCATTGCCTGCGCCGCCGGTGACAGGCGCTGGCCACTGCGGCTGATCACTCCACAACGCACGCTGAGTACTTGCAGACCTGGCGGCAGGTTGCGCCAGTGCAGACGCACCAGATGGCCGGCGGCCAGGTCCTCGACCACCGCCTCTTCGCTGGCCGTACCGATGGCGTCGCTGGCCAGCACCACGCTGCGCAGCACCGCCAGGTGCTCGGTCTGCAGGTGCGGGGTGAAGTCGGTGCGTCCGCTGAGATTGGCCAGGCGTTTGCGCACGCCGGGGGCCAGCAGGGCGCTGGCCAGCGGGTAGGCGAACAGGTCGTTGGTCGACAGGCTGTCCTTGGCCAGCAATGGGTGCCCGGGGCGGCAGAAGAACAGGCCTGGCCGCGGGGACAGTGCCTCGGTGTGGAAGTTGGGATCGGCCTCGAAGGGCCGCACGTCATCGACGAAAAACTCGATCTGCTCGCGACGCAGGGCCTGGCCAAGGCGCTCGGCATTGTCCACCAGCAGGTCGGTGCGGATACCGGGATGAGTCCTGATGAAATGTTGCAGGGCCTGGGGCACCAGGCGCACGGCCAGGGCCGGGCCGCTGCCGAAGTGCAGCTCTCCGGCATCGAGCTTGGTCATCTGCAGGACGTCGTTGTTCAGTTGCGCGGCGCCCTGGACCAGGCGACGGGCATGTTGCAACACCACATGGCCCTCGGGGGTGGGGGGCAATGCCTTGCTGGCGCGATCGACCAGGGCGCAGCCAAAGGTATGTTCGAGGTTCTGGATTGCGCGGCTGAAGGCGGGTTGGGTGATGCCCATGGCGTCGGCGGCGCGGACGAAACTGCGGTATTCGGTGAGGGCGATGAAATAGCGCAGTTGGCGGAGGTCCATGCTCGGGCTCTGGTGCGGGGATCGGAGCTTGGTTTTAGCGGCTTGTTACATATAGCGTCAAAGAATGTTATTTGATTTGCATATGTTATTTGGTTATTTGCCGGACGGCAGGTCCAATCGCGAGGCAAGTCGGGTCGCCGCATCGCCGCTCCCATGCCGCTCCTGTTTTGTGCGGGCGGCGTGGGAGCGGGCTTCCCGCGATGGCTTCAAAGAAGATTGAACGGGTAGCTGACAATCAAGCGGTTCTCATCGAACGCGTTGCTGCTGAAATCCCTGCGCATGGTCGAATTACGCCACTTCACCGACAGGTCCTTGAAGGTTCCGGCCTGCACCACGTAGGCCAGCTCGGTCTCCCGGGCCCATTCCTTGCCATCGTCCACCCCTCCGGCATGCACGTTGTCGCCTTTGATGTAGCGGTTCATCAAGGTCAGGCCGGGGATACCGACGGTGACGAAATTGAAGTCGTGACGCAGTTGCCAGGAGCGCTCCTTGGCATTGTCGAAGCTGGCGTTGTAACTGTCGTTGGCCAGTGTGCCGCCACTGGTGCCGTTGACGCGCATCCAGGCGTCGTCGCCACTGACCTTCTGCAGGCCCATATAGAAGGTGTGGCCCTGGTAGCGCGCCGAGAGCATGGCCGAGGTGGTGCGGTTGTCCAGGTCGCCGGCGCGGGCGCTGCCATCCTCCTTGCCGAGGAAGTAGCCCAGGTTGGCGCCCAGGGTCCAGTCGCCCAACGGCTGGCTGTGCACCAGGTTCAGATACTGCTGGCGATAGATGTCTTTCAGCCGGGCATCCCACAGGCCGAGCATCGTGCGTTTGTCGTTGAAGCTGTATTCGCCGCCGGCGAAGTTGAAGCGGTCAGAGGTGATACCGGCACGCCCCTGCATGAACAGGTCTTCCATGCTCGCATCGTTGCGCGGGCTGTTGCCGCGGAACTGGCCGGCGTACAGGGTCAGGCCGTCGATCTCCTTCGAGGTGAGCTGACCGCCGCGGAACGTCTGCGGCAGCGAGCGGCCATCGTCCGAACGCAGGATCGGCAGCACCGGCATCCATTCGCCGACTTTGAGTTCGGTCTGCGACAGGCGCGTCTTGAACGCCACCCCCAGGCGGCCGAAATCGTCCGCCGGGCGGCCGTCGTCATGCACCGGCAGCAGGTGGGTGCCGGCGGTGCCCTTGCCGCCATCGAGCTTGACCGAGTAAAGCCCCAGCACATCGATGCCGAAACCGACGGTGCCTTGGGTGAAGCCGGAGCGGGCGTCGAGAATGAAACTCTGGGTCCATTCCTCGGCCTTGCCCTGGGGATTGGCTGGGTCGACGAAGTTGCGGTTGATGTAGAAGTTGCGCAGGTTGAGGCTGGCCTTGGCGTCTTCCAGGAAGCCACCTTCGGCGGCCACGCCGGGCAGGGCGCAGGACAGGGCCAACAGGCCGGGCAGCAGCTGGCGTGCGGGTTGCAAAGTGCTCATCTGTCGTGGATCTCTTGTTTTTATTGGGCGAGCCGGGTCGCTGCGGGTACGGCCGCAGGGATGGGCATCTTTAGAGAGAACTTGTGCAACGTTGCGGGGGCGATGGTGCGGGGGAGGGTGGGGGCTAGGCAATTCGTTGCAAGCGGAACGGGGCGGTTATCGAACGCAATGTGACCGCGCAACAAAAAGCCCACCGCGAGGGTGGGCTTGGTGCCGTTACCGGTCCAGTCAGCCTTTCGGTGTCTGGATCGAAGCCTGCTGCTGGGTCTGCTCGTACCAGCCGCCGCCGAGGGCCTTGTACAGGTTGACCTCGCTGACCAACTGCGACAGGCGATCACCGATCAGCGACTGCTGGGCGCTGAACAGGTTGCGCTGGGCATCGAGGAAGGTCAGGTTGCTGTCGATACCGATGCGGTAGCGGCGCTCGGCCAGGCGGTAGTAGTCCTGGTTGGCCGCGACCAGGTCGCGTTGCGCCTGCAGTTGCTCTTCGAACGTCTTGCGTGCGGCCAGGCCATCGGCGACTTCCTGGAAGGCGGTCTGGATGGTCTTTTCGTACTTGGCGACGTTGATGTCCTTCTGGATCTTCGAGTAGTCCAGGCTGGCCCGCAGGCTGCCGGCGTTGAAGATCGGCAGGTTGATCTGCGGCTGGAACAGCCAGGTGCCCGAACCACCCTTGAACAGCCCGCCCATATCCGGGCTCAGGGTACCGGCGTTGGCGGTCAGGCTGATGCTCGGGAAGAACGCTGCCCGCGCTGCGCCGATGTTGGCGTTGGCGGCCTTGAGCAGATGCTCGGCCTCCTGGATGTCGGGGCGGCGCTGCAGGATGTCGGACGGCAGGCCGGCCGGCACTTCGGCCAGCTGGTCGGCATTGAGCTCCAGCGGCTTGGGCAGGTTGGCCGGCACGCCGGTACCTACCAGCACGGTGAGGCTGTTCAGGTCCTGGGCGACCAGGCGCTGGTACTGCGACAACTTGACGCGAGCGCCTTCGACGGCGGTGCGCGCCTGGCTCAGGTCCAGGGCCGAGGCCACGCCCACCTCATTGCTGCGGCGGGTGAGGTTGTAGCTCTCTTCGTACGTCTTGAGCGTTTCCTCGGTCAGTTTCAACAGCGCCTGGTCGGCCTGCCACGTGTAATAGGCGTTGGCCACGCTGGCCACCAGGCTGATCTGCGTGGAGCGGCGCGCCTGTTCGCTGGACAGGTAGGTTTCCAGGGCCTGCTGGGTCAGGCTGCGCACCCGGCCGAACAGGTCCAGCTCATAGGCACTGACACCCAGGGTGGCCGAGTACTGGCTGGTTATATTCGCCTCGCCAGTTTGTGACATGTTCGCCGGCACCCGCTGGCGGCTGCCGCTGCCATTGGCGGAAACCGCCGGCAGCAGGTCGGCGCGCTGGATGCGGTACTGCGCGCGGTAGGCGTCGATGTTCAACGCCGCGACCCGCAGGTCGCGGTTGTTTTCCAGCGACGTCTGGATCAACTGCTGCAGCGCCGGGTCGTGGAAGAACTGGCGCCAGCCCTGTTCGGCCGCGGCGACGTCGGCCGATTGGGTCGGCGAGTACGCTGGGCCTTGAGGCCACTGCGCGGCCACCGGCGCCTCTGGCGTCTGGTAGTCGGGGATCAGCGAGCAACCGCCGAGGATGAAGGCGGTTACCGCCAGGGACAACAAAGACTTGGTCATTGCCCAGCCTCATAACGTGGAGTTTCAGGGGTGGCGTGTTCTTTCGGCTCTTTGCTGCCGAACAGCGACGACACTGCGACGAAGAATAGAGGTACCCAGAAGATGGCCAGTATGGTTGCACTGATCATGCCGCCGATCACACCGGTGCCGATGGCGTGCTGGCTACCCGCGCCGGCGCCACTGGCGATGGTCAACGGTACCACGCCGAGGATGAACGCCAGTGAGGTCATGATGATCGGGCGCAGACGCATGCGGCATGCTTCGATGGCCGCGTCGTACAGGCTGCGGCCCTGTTCGTGCAGCTCCTTGGCGAACTCGACGATCAGGATGGCGTTCTTCGCCGCCAGGCCGATGGTGGTCAGCAAGCCGACCAGGAAGTACACGTCGTTGGACAAGCCGCGCAGGCTGGTGGCGAGCAGGGCACCGATGATACCCAGTGGCACGACCAGCACGACTGCGATCGGGATCGACCAGCTTTCATACAGCGCTGCCAGGCAGAGGAACACGAACAGCACCGAGAGGGCGAACAGTGCCGGCATTTGCGAGCCGGAAAGTTTTTCCTCGTAGGACATGCCGGTCCAGGAGAAGCCGATGCCGGTTGGCAGTTCGCCGGCGATACGCTCGACTTCGGCCATGGCTTCACCGGTACTGTAGCCTGGTGCCGGGGTACCAAGGATCTCGACCGCTTCCACGCCGTTGTAGCGCGACAGCTTCGGCGAGCCGTAGGTCCATTCGCCCTTGGCGAATGACGAGAAGGGCACCATCTCGCCCTTGCCGTTGCGCACGTACCACTTCTGCAGGTCTTCCGGGCTCATCCGGGCGTTGGGCGCACCTTGGATGTAGACTTTCTTGACCCGGCCACGGTCGATGAAGTCGTTGACGTAGCTACCGCCCAGGGCGATCGACAGGGTGTTGTTGATGTCGGCGATGGTCACGCCCAAGGCACTGGCGCGTTCGTCGTCGATGGTCAGCTGGTACTGCGGCTCGTCGTTCAGGCCGTTAGGACGCACGGCGCTGAGGATCTTGCTCTGCGCGGCTTTGGCCAGGAACTGGTTGCGCGCTTCCATCAGCTTAGCGTGGCCGACCCCGGCGCGGTCCTGGAGGAAGACGTCGAAGCCGGTGGCATTACCCAGTTCGAGTACCGCTGGCGGGGCGAAGGCGAATACCATCGCGTCACGGAAGCCGAAGAAGTGCATCTGCGCGCGCTGGGCAAGGGCGAACACGCTGTTCTCCTTCGAGCGCTCACCCCAGGGCTTGAGCATGATGAACGCCATGCCTGAGCTCTGGCCGCGACCGGCGAAGTTGAAGCCGTTCACTGTGAACACCGACGAGACGGTATCGGCTTCGTCCTTGAGCAGGTACTCGCGCATCTGGTCGACCACTACCTGGGTGCGCTCGGCACTGGAACCGGCCGGGGTCTGCACCTGGGCGAACAGCACGCCTTGGTCTTCTTCCGGCAGGAATGCGGTCGGGATGCGGGCGAACAGCCAGATCATGCCGACCACGATCAGCGCGTAGGCCAGCAGGAACGGGATCTTGTTGCGCAGGATGGTGCCGACGCTACGCTCATAGCCGACGACGCTGCGGTCGAAGTTGCGGTTGAACCAGCCAAAGAAGCCGCGCTTGGCGACATGGTGCTCGCCCTTCTTCAGCGGCTTGAGCATGGTGGCGCACAAGGCCGGGGTGAAGATCAGCGCGACCAGCACCGACAGGCCCATGGCCGAGACGATGGTGATGGAGAATTGGCGGTAGATCACACCGGTGGAGCCGCCGAAGAAGGCCATCGGCAACAGTACTGCCGACAGTACCAGGGCGATACCCACCAGGGCGCCCTGGATCTGTTCCATGGAGCGCTTGGTCGCCTCCTTGGGCGGTAACCCTTCCTCGGACATCACCCGTTCGACGTTCTCCACCACGACGATGGCATCGTCCACCAGCAAGCCGATGGCCAGGACCATGGCGAACATGGTCAGGGTGTTGATGCTGAAGCCGGCGGCGGCGAGGATGCCGAAGGTCCCGAGCAACACCACCGGCACGGTCATGGTGGTGATGATGGTGGCGCGGAAGTTCTGCAGGAACAGGTACATCACCAGGAACACCAGGACCACCGCTTCGATCAGGGTGTGGATCACGCCGCTGATCGATTCGGTAACCACCGGGGTGGTGTCATATGGGAACACGGCCTTCACCCCCGGCGGGAAGAACGGTTCCAGGTCGCTGATGGTCTTGCGCAGAGCCTTGGCGGTATCCAGAGCATTGGCGCCGGTCGCCAACTTGACCGCCAGGCCCGAGGCCGGCTTGCCGTTGAACTGGGCGCTGATGGCGTAGTTCTCACCGCCCAGGCCGACCTGAGCCACGTCCCCCAGGCGTACCTGGGAGCCGTCGGCATTGACCTTGAGCAGGATCTTCTCGAATTGCTCGGCGGTCTGCAGACGGGTCTTGCCGATGATGGTGGCGTTGAGCTGGGTACCTGGCAGTGCCGGCAGGCCGCCAAGCTGGCCGGAGGACACCTGCACGTTCTGCGCGGCGACCGCGGTGCGCACGTCAACCGGGGTCAGCTGGAACTTGTTCAGCTTGGCCGGATCCAGCCAGATGCGCATGGCGTACTGCGCACCGAACACCTGGAAGTCGCCCACGCCTGCGGTCCGCGAGATCGGGTCCTGCATGTTGGAGACGATGTAGTTGGCCAGGTCGTCCTTGGTCATGCTGCCGTCTTCGGACACCAGGCCGATCACCAGCAGGAAGTTCTTCACAGCCTTGGTGACGCGGATACCTTGCTGCTGCACTTCCTGCGGCAGCAGCGGGGTGGCCAGGTTCAGCTTGTTCTGTACCTGGACCTGCGCGGTGTCCGAGTTGGTGCCCTGCTCGAAGGTCGCGGTGATGGTCATGCTGCCGTCGGAGTTACTTTCCGACGACACATAACGCAGGTTGTCGATACCGTTGAGCTGCTGCTCGATAACCTGCACCACGGTGTCCTGCACCGTCTGCGCCGAGGCGCCCGGGTAGGTGACGGAGATGGCGATGGCCGGCGGGGCGATGCTCGGGTACTGGTTGATCGGCAGCTTCAGGATCGACAGGGCGCCGACCAGCATGATCACCAGGGCGATCACCCAGGCGAAGATCGGGCGATCGATAAAGAACTTCGACATGGTTTACTCCGCTTTGGCGTCTGCGTTCGCCGTGTTGGCCTGAGCAGGGCCGGCCGGCTTCTTGACGTTGGTGGCTTCGCTGACCTTGACCTCGACCCCTGGTCGCACGAACTGCAGCCCTTCGGTGATCAGGCGGTCGCCCGGGTTCAGGCCTTCCTCGATCAGCCAGTCGCTGCCCAGGGTACGGCTGGCCTTGAGCTGGCGCAGTTCGACCTTGTTTTCCTGGTTGACCACCAGCGCGGTCGGTGCACCCTTGAGGTCACGGGTCACGCCCTGTTGCGGGGCCAGGATGGCGTTGGCGTTGACCCCGGCCTTGAGCCGCGCATGCACGAACATGCCGGGCAGCAGGGTGTGGTCGGGGTTGGGGAAGATCGCGCGCAGGGTGACGGAGCCGGTGGTTTCGTCAACCGCGACTTCGGAGAACTCCAGGCGGCCCTGTTGCTTGAACAGGCTGCCGTCTTCCAGCACCAGCTGAACCTGGGCGGCGTTGTCGCCGGCCTTCTGCAGCTGGCCGCTTTCCAGGTCACGGCGCAGCTTGAGCAGCTCGGCGGTGGACTGGGTGACGTCGACGTAGATCGGGTCGAGCTGCTGGATGGTGGCCATGGCGTTGGTCTGGCCGTTGTTCACCAGGGCGCCTTCGGTGACCGAGGAGCGGCCGACGCGGCCACTGATCGGGGCCAGTACCTTGGTGTAGCGCAGGTCGATCTGGGCGCTCTTGAGCGACGCCTCGGCCTGCAATCGTTTGGCATTGGCGTCATCGTATTCCTGCTTGGAGACGGCCTGCTCGTCGATCAGTTGCTTGTAACGCTCGGCCAGCGAGCGGGTAGCCTGCAGGTTGGCCTGGGCGTTGGCCAGGTTCGCCTCGTAGACGGCCGGGTCGATCTGGTAGAGCTGCTGCCCTTCCTTGACGTCGCTGCCTTCCTTGAACAGGCGCTTGAGAATGATGCCGTTCACCTGTGGGCGGACCTCGGCCACACGGTAGGCGCTGGTGCGCCCCGGCAGTTCCGAGGTCAGGGTGAAGGCTTGCGGTTGTACGGTCACGACGCCGACCTGAGGAGCCTGCGGCGCAGGCGCTGCTTCCTCTTTCTTACAGCCACTGAGCAGGGTTGCCAGGGCCACGGCGGAAACCAGGGCGGTTACGGCTGGCTTGAATTGCATGAGGATCCTCGGGTCGCAGGAGCAGGGGAGCTCAAGAATATAGTGGAAGTGCTTTGTCAGAAAAACGCTATCCGGTGGATAAATAGCTTGCTAAGGAATATACTTACATTCATGGTTGTTTGTAAATAGCGCCGGTGCGTCGTGAGTGACCACCGCCGATCGCCCAAATCCACCCGGGAGCGGCCCTGAAAGAGCCTGCCCCGGCCTGATTCCCGCTCGCCAGATCGAGCGCGCGGGGCCTGATGAGGTTGTACTGCCATGGTCCGTCGAACCAAAGAAGAAGCCCAGGAAACTCGCGCCCAGATCATCGAGGCGGCGGAGAAGGCCTTCTACAAGCGCGGGGTAGCGCGTACCACCCTGGCCGACATCGCTGAGCTCGCCGGCGTCACTCGCGGGGCGATCTACTGGCACTTCAGCAACAAGGCCGAGTTGGTGCAGGCGCTGCTCGACAGCCTGCACGAGACCCATGACCACCTGGCCCGCGCCAGTGAAAGCGAGGATGAACTCGACCCGCTCGGCTGCATGCGCAAGCTGTTGCTGCAAGTGTTCAACGAGTTGGTGCTCGATGCCCGAACCCGGCGTATCAACGAAATCCTGCATCACAAGTGCGAGTTCACCGACGACATGTGTGAGATTCGCCAGCAGCGTCAGGGCGCGGTGCTGGACTGCCATCAAAGCATTGCCCTGGCCTTGGGCAATGCAGTGCGTCGTGGCCAGTTGCCTGCCGAGCTCGAGATCGACCGGGCTGCGGTGGCCATGTTTGCCTATGTGGATGGCCTGATAGGCCGCTGGCTGCTGCTCCCGGAGAGCTTCGACCTGTTGGGCGATGTCGAGAAATGGGTCGACACCGGGCTGGATATGCTGCGCTTGAGCCCTGGCTTGCGCAAATGACACTTTGTTAACGATTGTGAGGAAGTGTTATCCCTTTTCGGTTAACGCAGGATTAATAGCGCGGGAGCGAGCTTGCCCGGCGATGACAACCTTCAGGCCGTGATGTCGCCTGGGCGGACGCTATCGCGGGGCCAGCCCGCTCCCACCACTTTCAGCGCCCGCGCAACTGTCTGTCCGGCAAGGCCAGCGCGACCAACAGGCCGATCAGCGAAGCCCCGGCACTGACCAGCAAGAGGTCGCGGAAGGTTTCCAGCAAGCGCGCCTGGGTGTGCGGATCCGCCTCGCCCGCCTTGAGGCTGCCCAGCAGCGGGTTGCCCAGCACTTCGAAGCCGCCCTGGTGCAACCACGCCAGCAACAGGCTGGACATGCACGCCACCCCCATTGCCCCACCCAGCGAGCGGAACAGGTTGGTGGTGCTGGTCGCCACGCCGATGTCCTGGCTGTCCACCGCGCTTTGCGTGCCCACCAGCGAGGTGGGAAATTGCAGGCCGCAGGCAATGCCTGTCAGCAGCATGAACAGCGCGCTCTGTAACCAGGCTTGCGGTGGCGTCAGCGCCATGGCTGCGATGGCCATTGGCATCAACAGCGCGCCGGTGAGGATCTGTGGCTTGAAGCGCCCGGTGCGGCTGGTCATGCGCCCACCGGTGAAGGCGCCGATGGGCAACCCCATGGCCAGTGGCAGCAGGTGCAGCGCCGCGCTGTCGGCGCCGGCGCCGGTGATGCCTTGATAGCGCAGAGGCATCAGCATGGTCAGCGAAATGGACTGGAAACTGGCGAAGAAGATCACGCACCAGCACAGCACCGCGACCCGGTTGCCGAACAGGCCCAGAGGCAGCAATGGTTCGCGGCAGCGCCGCTCGTGGGCTACGAACGCCGCCAGCCCCAGCAGCGCGCAGGCCAGCAACGCCAGGACTTCGGACGACTGCCAGGCATGTCCCTGGCCGACCAGGGTGATGCCCAGCAGCAGGCTGCCCAGGCCGAGGATCATCAGCACCGCGCCGAGGTAGTCGACCTGGGCCTGGCGATGCTTGACCGGCAACCCGTCCAGCGCCCGGTGGATCACCCACAGCGCGGTCAGCCCCAGCGGCAGGTTGATCCAGAACACCCAGCGCCAGGACAGGTACTCGGTCAGCCAGCCGCCCAGCACCGGCCCGGCGACGCTGGCCAGTGCGTACATGCTGCTGAAGTAGCCCTGGTAGCGACCGCGTTCACGAGGTGGCACGAAGTCGCCGATGATTGCCTGGCTAACCGACACCATGCCGCCGGCGCCGATACCCTGAAGCACCCGGGCCAGCACTAGTTGCGGCATGTCCTGAGCCAGGCCGCAGGCCACCGAGGCCAGGGTGAACAGGGCGGTGCCGGTGAGAATCATGCGCCGCCGCCCATACAAGTCACCGAGCTTGCCGTAGATCGGCACGGCGATGGTCATGGCGACCATGTAGCCGGAGATGACCCAGGCGAGCAGGCCGACATCGTTGAACTGCGCGGAAATCGCCGGCAGTGACACGGCGACGATGGTCTGGTCGAGGGCACCGAGGAATATCGCCAGCATCAGGGCGGTGAGGACGCTGCGCAGAACAGTAGGGGGCAGGGCGGCGGTCACGGTGGATACCTTGTGGTCAGAGCTGGCGCGATCGCGAGGCATCGTGGGAGCGGGCCTGCCCCGCGATGGGCTCATTCATGGTAGGGCATTGTACGCTGAGTTACATAGCTACCTATGTACTCCGTGCATCCCCTATGCAAGATCGGCATTGGCGCATTCATCCAGTGCTGCATGGCCGCGTGATATCGTGGCTTGGCCGCAGAGGCTGAAATCCGGGGCCTGCACCAGCTTGGTGCAAATATTTTCCAGAGGATTTCGCGTTGCTGTATGTCCACACCTTCTATTCCTCTGCCTGCATGTCGAGCATGACCGCCCTGATGGCGACGGTTGGAACAGTCAGGTAGACCCGATACAGGGGTCGGTTGTCAGCCGTTCACAATTTCTCATTACAAGCGGAGTGATCATGCCCAAGGCTTCCCACCACGATCTGCGTTTTGCCTTCCGCGAACTGCTTGCTTCAGGTTCGTGCTATCACACCGCGTCGGTCTTCGACCCGATGTCAGCCCGTATTGCCGCCGACCTTGGTTTTGAGGTCGGCATTCTCGGCGGTTCGGTCGCCTCGCTGCAGGTCCTGGCGGCGCCGGATTTCGCCCTGATCACCCTGAGCGAGTTCGTCGAGCAGGCTACCCGCATCGGCCGTGTCGCCCAGTTGCCGGTGCTTGCCGACGCCGACCACGGCTACGGCAATGCGCTCAACGTGATGCGCACGGTGATCGAACTGGAACGCGCCGGCGTTGCCGCGCTGACCATCGAAGATACCTTGCTGCCGGCCCAGTTCGGTCGCAAGTCCACCGACCTGATCTCGGTGGAGGAGGGCGTGGGCAAGATCCGCGCGGCGCTGGAGGCGCGGGTCGATTCGGCGCTGGCGATCATTGCCCGCACCAATGCCGGCGTGTTGACCACCGAGGAAATCATCGTGCGCACCCAGAGCTACCAGAAGGCCGGCGCCGATGGCATCTGCATGGTGGGGGTCAAGGACTTCGAGCAACTCGAGCAGATCGCCGAGCACCTGAGCGTGCCGTTGATGCTGGTGACCTACGCCAACCCCAACCTGCGCGACGACGAGCGCCTGGCGCGCCTGGGCGTGCGTATCGTGGTCGACGGCCATGCCGCCTACTTCGCCGCGATCAAGGCCACCTACGATTGCCTGCGCCAGCAGCGTGGCCTGCAGCACAAGTCGGACAGCCTCGGCGCCACCGAGCTTTCGCACACCTACACCCAGCCCGAGGACTATATCCGCTGGGCGAAAGAGTACATGAGCGTCGAGGAGTGATCCGACCTACCTGACGGCGCTCAGCGTGGCGCTGTGGGGAACGCAATGCTCATGTACGCAACTGTTGGCCGTGTTGGGCTGGCTGCGCAGCAGCTCCACCCGCCAGCAGGCCGAGCCGTACAGCCCGGCCACCGCGACCAGGGCGAAGACGAGGGCGCAACGCCTGGATTTGATACTCATGGTGCGGACCTCCTGTTGATGCAACAGGTGATACCTACAAGCATAGGCCCAATGCGCGTAACTGCACCGTCTTGACTCAACTCAATCCTTTGTCCCACTCCGGTTCGTCGGCAAACCGCTGCGCGAGAAAGTCGAGCATGCTGCGCAACGTCGCCGGCATGTGCTTGCGCGAGGTGTACACCGCATTCAGGGTCAGTTCCCGTGGCTTGGCTTGCGGCAGCAATCGCACCAGCTCGCCACTGCGCAGCGCGGCGGCCGCCTGGTAGGTGGGCAGCATGGCGATGCCGGCATTGGCCAGGGCGGCTTTCTGCAGGGTCATGGCCTCGTTGGCGCTGATGTTGCCCTGCACCGGCACGGCGACGTTCTGCCCGTCCACCTCGAAGTGCCACAGGCTGTGACCGAAGTAGGCGTGGGTCAGGCAGTTGTGCTGGCTCAACGCCTCGACCCGGTCCGGCGTACCGTACTCGCGCAGGTAGGCGGGGCTGGCGCAGATCACCGAGCGGCACACGCTCAGGCGCCGGGCAATGAGGTTGGGGTCGACATCGTTGCTGGTGCGGATCGCCAGGTCGATGCGCTCGTCCACCAGGTTGACGGTGCGGTCGAGCATCTGCAGCTCAACCTTCACCCCGGGGTAGCGTTTGACGTAGGCCGCCAGCGCATCCACCAGCTGGGCCTGGCCGAACGAGGTGCTGACGCTGATGCGCAGCTCGCCACGGGGCGCGTCGTCCGGTTGGCGCACGGCGCTTTGCAGGTCGCCGGCCAGCTCCAGCATCTGCCGACAGCGTGGCAGGGTCTCGAGGCCTGCGGCCGTCAGGCTGAGCTTGCGGGTGGTGCGTTGCATCAGGCGTGCCCCGACCCAGTCCTCCAGCTCCGCCAGGTAGCGGGAAACCACGGGCCTGGAGAGTTGCAGATGGTCCGCGGCGGCCGACTGGCTGCCCAGGTCGACGACGGTGACGAATACGCGCATGGCGTTGAGCCGATCCATGATCTGTCCGATTTCAGAAACAAACTATGTCGAAGCATCGCATTTTTTGTATTGGTTCGGGCAACTAAGCTTGCACCCATCGTCCCACTCACAGGATCTTGCAATGTCTCTCTTCACGCCCCTTCGCGGCCTGCTGCTGGCCTGCCTTACCCTCGGCGGCCAGGCCATGGCTGCCGAACCGCTCAAGCTGGAAGCCTACAACCCCGGTCACGCGGCGATCTTCCCGGTCAGCTCGGTGATCGTCAGCGGTGCCCACGACGCCATCCTGGTCGACGCCCAGTTCGGCAAGGCCCAGGCCGAACAGCTGGTCGAGCGCCTGCGTGCCAGCGGCAAGCAGCTGACCACCATCTACGTCAGCCATGGCGATCCGGACTACTACTTCGGCCTGGACACCATCACCCAGGCGTTCCCCAAGGCCCGCGTGGTCGCCTCGGCCGCCACGGTCGAGCACATCCGCAAGACCATGGACGCCAAGCTGGCCTACTGGGGCCCGCAAATGGGCGCGGACAAGCCGGCACGTCTGGTGGTGCCCCAGGTACTGCAGGGTGATCGCCTGGAACTGGAAGGCCAGGCACTGCAGGTCGTCGGCCTGGACGGTCCGCAGCCGGACCGCAGCTTCGTGTGGATTCCCTCGATCAAGGCAGTGGTCGGTGGCGTGGTGGTTTCCGAAGGTATCCATGTGTGGATGGCCGACACCCAGACCGCGCAATCCCATGCCGACTGGCTGAAGACCCTGGCGAAGATCGAACAGCTCGCACCGCGCACGGTGATCCCGGGGCACTACCTGGGCGACGGCAGCCGTTCGCTGGACGCGGTGCGCTTCACCGCCGGCTACATTCGTGACTTCGATACCGAGGCCGCCAAGGCTGCCAATGCCGCCGCGCTGATCGCGGCGATGAAGCAGCGCTACCCGAACCTGGGTGACGAGAGCTCCCTTGAATTGGGTGCCAAGGTCGCCAAGGGCGAGATGAAGTGGTAACCCTTTTCAACCTGTTGGAGTGTTTCCCATGAGCAAGATCGCAATCATCGGCGCCACCGGGCGCGCCGGCAGCCAGTTGCTGGAAGAGGCCCTGCGTCGGGGTCACAGTGTGGTGGCCATCGCCCGCGATCCTAGTGCGCTGCAAGGCCGTGACGGCGTGACGGTCAAGGCGCTGGATGCCAAGGGCAGTGCCGCCCTGCAGGCGGCCGTGACGGGCTGTGACGCGGTGCTGAGCGCGGCGCATTTCTCGACCATCGAGCCTGAAGCGATCATCGAGCCGGTCAAGCGTGCCGGGGTCAAGCGCCTGCTGGTGGTGGGCGGGGCCGGTAGCCTGCTGCTGCCGTCCGGGCAGCGGGTGATCGACAGCCCGGATTTCCCGCAAGCCTACAAGGCCGAGGCCAATGCCGGTGTGCGCTTCCTCGATACGCTGCGCCAGGAGCCGGCCCTGGACTGGACATTCCTGTCGCCGTCGGCGGAGTTCGTCGAAGGTCAGCGCAGCGGGCACTACATCCTGGGCAAGGATCACCTGCTGATCGGTGCCGATGGCAAAAGCTGGATCACCTTTGCCGACTATGCCATCGCCATGCTCGACGAGCTGGAAAAGCCGGCGCATTCACGGGCACGGTTCACGGTCGGCTACTGAGTCGTCTGCACCGCGGGGCAGGTCGGGTCGCGATTGATGTCATGTGCGGGCACGCGCCTGCAGCCACTCCATCAACTCGACCAACCCCGTGGGCATGCTCTTCGACGGGCTGACCAGGTAATAACCCTTCCCGGTCGTCACCTTCAGCTCGAACGGCATGCACAAACGCCCGGCGCGCAGGTCGTCGGCAATCAGCGAATAGTCTCCGATGGCGATCCCCGTCCCCTGGGAGGCCATGGCCATCGCCATGTCCAACGTCTCGAAGTGCTGCTTCGGTCCCTGGGGCTCGACGCCGGCATTGGCCGCCTGCAACCACAACCGCCAGTCGTGCTCGTCCCGAGAGGGGTGCAGCAGCATCTGCCGCGCCAGGTCCTGCAGCTGCAAGGGGGCGCCAGATAGCGATGGTGCGCAGACCGGTGTCAGTTGTTCATCGAACAGCTTGCGTACCTGCAGTCCATGGTTCGGCACCGCACCATACACGACGGCCGCATCGAAGCCCTCGCGGCGAAAATCCACGCCATGTTGCACCGTGGTGGTCAATTCCACCGGCACGTCCGGGCGCAGTGCCTGCCACTCCAGCAAGCGTGGCAGCAGCCAACGCATCACACAGGTCGGTGCCTTGAGCTGCAACGTCGTGCTGCGGCCACCGACCTCACGCACGCCTTGCTCGATCATTGCGAAAACCTGCTGCACCCGAGGCAGCCAGTCCTGTCCTTCGCGGGTCAGGGCCAGGCCACGGGCCTGGCGCTGGAACAACGCATAGCCCAGGTGTTCCTCGAGCCCGGCGATTTGTCGGCTGACCGCGCCCTGGGTGATATGCAGCTGTTGCGCGGCACGGGTGAAGTTGCAGTGCTGCGCGGTCACCAGGAAGGTGTGCAGGGCGGGGAGGGGCGGCAGGCGTTTCATAGTGGCAAGCCATGATATGAGGTCATGGCTAGTATGTGTTTTTTTGCATTGTGGCGGTAGTCGGCGCTTGGTTCCATGAGCACCAGTCTCAACAAGAATCGGGTACTCGATGATGGCAACCTGTGGTGAAGTGCTGGTCAAACTCCTCGAAGGCTATGGTGTCGATCATGTCTTCGGCATTCCCGGCGTGCATACCGTGGAACTCTACCGCGGCCTGGCTGCCTCCTCGATCCGCCACATCACCCCGCGCCACGAGCAGGGCGCCGGGTTCATGGCCGATGGCTACTCGCGTACCCGGGGCAAGCCTGGGGTGTGCTTCATCATCACCGGCCCGGGCATGACCAACATCACCACCGCCATGGGCCAGGCCTACGCCGACTCGATCCCGATGCTGGTGATTTCCAGCGTGCAGTCGCGTAGCCAGCTGGGTGGCGGGCGCGGCAAGTTGCACGAACTGCCCAACCAGGCCGGGCTGGTGGCGGGCGTGGCGGCGTTTTCGCACACTTTGATGAGTGCCGATGACCTGCCCGAAGTATTGGCCCGTGCCTTTGCGGTGTTCGACGGGGGCCGCCCGCGCCCGGTGCATATCGAGATCCCGCTGGATGTGCTGGTGGAACCGGCCGATCACCTGCTCCCGGGCCGCCCGGTGCGCACCGCGCGGGCGGGCGCGGCACCGCAGACCGTGCAGCAGATGGCCATGCGTCTGGCCAGGGCGCGCCGACCGTTGATCCTGGCCGGCGGTGGTGCCCTGGAAGCCGGCGCCGGGCTGGCCAGGCTGGCCGAGCACCTGCAGGCGCCGATGGCGCTGACCATCAATGCCAAGGGGCTGCTGCCGGCCAACCATCCGCTGCAGATCGGCTCGACCCAGACTTTGCCGGCCACCCGTGCGTTGGTTGCCGAGGCCGATGTGGTGCTGGCCATCGGTACCGAGCTGGCCGAGACCGACTACGACGTGACGTTCAAGGGCGGTTTCGAAATCCCTGGCAGCCTGCTGCGGATCGATATCGATCCGGACCAGACAGTGCGCAACTACCTGCCCGAGCTGGCCCTGGTGGCCGATGCCGCACAGGCGACCGAGGCCTTGCTGGTGGCCCTGCACATGCAGGCGCAACCCCCGCGTGATGATCACTGGGGCGCTGCTCGGGCCGCCCGGCTGCGCCAGGACAATGCCGCCACCTGGGACCAGCCGACCTTGAGCCAGACCCGTTTGCTGAACAGCATCCTGGAAACCCTGCCGGACGCTGTGCTGGTGGGCGATTCGACCCAGCCGGTCTACACCGGCAACCTGACCCTGGACATGACCCGTCCGCGGCGCTGGTTCAATGCCTCGACCGGCTATGGCACGCTGGGCTATGCGTTGCCAGCGGCCATGGGCGCCTGGCTCGGCAGTGCCGAAGCGCGCGCCGCACGTGCGCCCACGGTATGCCTGATCGGTGATGGCGGGTTGCAGTTCACCCTGCCCGAGCTGGCCAGTGCCGTCGAGGCGCAGGTGCCGCTGATCGTGCTGCTGTGGAACAACCAGGGCTACGAGGAAATCAAGAAGTACATGGTCAACCGGGCGATCGAGCCGGTCGGTGTGGACATCCACACCCCGGACTTCATCGGCGTGGCACGGGCGCTGGGGGCCGATGCCGAGTCGGTGGCTGACGTGGCGCAGTTGCAGGCGGCGCTGGGCCGAGCGGTGGAGCGCGCGGGGCCGACGTTGATCCAGGTGGATCAGGGGCAATGGCAGTTGGCGGTGCAAGGCTGACTGCGCCACGAGGACTGTGCCCTCGATTCGCCGGGTGCGGCGGGTCGTTCAACTGGCGCTGGCGCGCAACCTTGCCACGTCACGGATCGGCGGCGCGCCGTACAGCCGGCTGTATTCGCGGCTGAACTGGGATGGACTCTCGTAGCCCACCCGGTAGCCGGCCACGGCAGCCTCCAACCCCTCGTTGAACATCAGGCGTCGGGCCTCCTGCAGGCGCAGTTGTTTCTGGTATTGCAAGGGGCTCATCGACGTCACCGACTTGAAGCGGTGATGCAAGGTGGAGACGCTGAGGTTCACTTCCCGGGCGAGGTCTTCGATACGCAATGGCTGGTGGTAATGGTTGTTGAGCCAGGTAATCGCCTGGCAGACCCGATGGGTCTGGCTGTTGGCCAGGGCGATTTCGTACAGCCGGTAACCCTGGGGGCCGCGCAACAGGCGGTAGAAGATTTCCCGGCGGATCATCGGCGCGAGGATGGCAATGTCGCGTGGCGAGTCCAGCAGTTTGATCAGGCGGATCAACGCATCCAGAAGCTGCGGATCGCTTTTCTCCACGTACAGGCCGAGGCCTGATGGCCGGTTGGGCACCACCATCGGGCTGCTTTCGGCGATCAGCTGGCTCAGTTGCGCCGGGTCGATATCCAGGCGCAAGCCCAATGCGGGATGCTCGGGGCTGGCCTTGAGCAGGGCGCCGCTGATCGGCAAGGTGACCGACACCACCATGTAGTGCAGCGGATCATAGGCGTAATGTTCGTCGCCGAGGATCAGGGTCTTGCTGCCTTGGGCAAGAATGCACAACGCCGGCTGGGCCAGCGCGGGCATGCCGCGGATTTCCTCTTGATAGCATGTGAGGTAAAGGTCTTCGATGGCCGACGCGGGGCCATGGGGCTGGCCGGCGTGGCGCTGGATCAGCGCGGCCAGTTCCTGGCGCTGCAGCTCAAGGGTCGAGTCGGGTGGCGGGAGCGTGGTCATGACGTGGTTCCTCTACTGACCGGGCCAGCATAGGTATGGGCAATGTCGGGCGCTAGTCGAATGCTGTCGTTCGATTGCCTGATCCTGTCGCGCGGCAGGATCAGGCAATCGCTCGGCAGTAATGGCCTAACGTCGCGCGAGGGTGGGGCCCTAATCTTGGCAGCCTGTTTTCCCGTCCGTAGCGCTTCAAGGAGATCGTTCATGACCCAGCCTCAACCGGTCACTCACCTGGCTTTCATCCGCGCCAGCAACGGTCGTTCGGCGGAACTCGGCATGCGCCTGCGCGACCTGCTGGAGCCGTCGCTGCGGGCGCCCGGCTGCCTGAGCTTCAGTGTGCAGCGTTCGCAGGTCGATGCCGATCTGTGGCTGCTCAGCGGCAGCTGGAGCGACCAGCAGGCGATGAGCGGCTATTTCGCCTCGCCCACCCTGGAGGTGTTTGGCGAGCTGGTCCAGGCGCAGGTGGTCAGCAGCCTGGACCTGCATACCTTCGCCTGATGTGTAGAATGCCGCCCCTATATCATTCAGGCGGAGTGCAGCATGGCACGTAGAGAATTCCCCCACTTCGAAGCGGTCTCGGCGATGGTCCCGGTGCAAGGCGGCGGCTACCACGCGGCGATCGCCGTGAAGGCCCTGGGCATGGGCGGTGCGCCGCGCTTTCACAAAGTGCTCGACGGGCAGGTGTTCCAGTCGGCGATCGCGGCCGACGCGGCCGCTTGTGCTGAACTCGAACGCCTGCAGGGCGTGGGCGAGGAAGGCGAACTGGTCTTCTGATCAGACCTGTGGACGGGCCATCTTGAACAGCTCGCCCAGCGCAAAGTAGTCGGCCGGGCCACCGCCACGCAGAATCGGCTCGGCGGCGGCGGTGTCGTAGATGCCGTCCTTGAGCAGGTGCTCGGCAATGTGCACCGCCACTACCTCTCCCAGGATCAGCCAGCTGGGCACAAGTTCCTGGTCGGCGCGTTTGAGCTGGACGATCTGGCTGACCTTGCATTCGAAGCTCACCGGGCTCTCGCCCACGCGCGGCACCTTGACCACGTTGGACATGGCCGGGGTCAGGCCACTGAGCGCGAACTCGTCGATATCTGCCGCCACCGCGGCACAGCTCTGGTTCATCTGCTCGGCCAGCGGCCGGGTAGCCAGGTTCCAGACGAACTCGCCGGTCTGCTCGATGTTGTTCAGGCTGTCTTTGCGCCCGACGCTGCAGAAACCGATGATCGGCGGGATGTAGTTGAAGGCGTTGAAGAAGCTGTAGGGCGCCAGGTTCAGGCGGCCTTCGCGATCGTGGCTGGAGATCCAGCCGATGGGCCGTGGGCCGACGATGGCGTTGAACGGGTCGTGGGGTAGGCCGTGGCCTTTGGCGGGTTCGTAGTAGTACATCTGCGCAAGGCCGTGAGGCCCTTCCTGGTGGGGGACGAGGCGCCTAGTGTGCCAAGGCTTTGCCTGGCTGAAAATGATCAAGCCCGGCCGAAGCCGGGCTGGTTGCTCGCATCAGTGATCAGCTGATGCGGTTGCCGTTGGTGCGGTCGAATCCGTCTTCGGCAAAGCGTTGGCCGTTGGTGCGGTCGAAACCGTCTTCGGCGAAGCGCTGGCCGTTGGTGCGGTCGAAGCCGTCTTCGGCAAAGCGCTGGCCGTTGGTGCGGTCGAAGCCGTCTTCGGCAAAGCGCTGGCCGTTGGTGCGGTCGAAGCCGTCTTCGGCGAAGCGCTGACCACCCGTGCGATCAGAACCATCTTCTGCGTAGCTGGCCGACTGGCTCTGGGCGGCGGCGAAAGTGTGGGCGCTGGTACGGTCGAAACCGTCTTCGGCGAAAGCGCCAGTGGTCAGAACCGAGAGGGTCAGGGCGAGGATCAGTTTGTTTTTCATGGTCGTTGCTCCGGTGGATCAGTGGGTTATTTGCTTCTATGGGTTCAATACTACGCCGATTAAATTGATTAAAAAGCGCAAAAAACAACGTAAAATAATCAATTAAATCGATTGTTGTGGGCGCGCTTGTCCCGCATCAAAAGCAGTACCTGGCCTTGTCAGGCCATGCGAGTGGTGCGGCTTTTTCAGTTGGCCAAGCATGAATGGTGGGAATTAATGCCGAATTAACAGCTCACGAGTGTTTGCCGTACGCGACCAACGCTTTTTTCATGCAACACCAACCGTTTTTTCAGACAGCGCTCTTCACCATCGCCGCACTTAAACCTGGAGCGGCACAACGATGAACAAACTCCCGCAAATCACCCTGGCCTTCTGGGTCATGAAGATCTGCGCAACCACACTCGGCGAGACGGCGGGCGACCTGCTGTCGATGACCCTGAACATCGGTTATGCGATGAGCTCGCTGCTGCTGATCAGCGTGTTCCTGCTGACCCTGGTCACCCAGCTCTACTCGCGCCGCTACAACCCGATGCTCTATTGGCTGGTGATCCTTTCCACCAGCACTGCCGGCACCACCATGTCCG
The DNA here is from genome assembly GCF_900110655.1 of Pseudomonas soli. Lineage (GTDB taxonomy): Bacteria > Pseudomonadota > Gammaproteobacteria > Pseudomonadales > Pseudomonadaceae > Aquipseudomonas > Aquipseudomonas soli. Next base: position 522,704 of record NZ_FOEQ01000001.1, on the reverse strand, counting down.
ACTTCATGGACCGCACCCTGGGGCTGGGCTATGCGACAGGTTCGGCGCTGCTGATCGGCATCCTGCTGCTGACCTTCGCGGTGTGGCGCCTGAGCGGCAACCCATTGGATGTCACCCGTATCAAGAACCGCAGCGGCGAGCTGTTCTACTGGGTGGCGATCCTGTTCTCCAACACCCTCGGCACTGCGCTGGGCGATTACCTGGCCGACGATTCGGGCCTGGGCTTCGCCGGCGGTGCGCTGTTGATCGGCTCGGCAATCGCCGTGGTGGCGGCTGCCCGTTACTGGACGAAAATCTCCGGCGTGGTGCTGTTCTGGATCGCCTTCGTGCTCACTCGCCCATTCGGTGCGACCCTGGGCGATGTGCTGACCAAGACCCACGAGAAAGGCGGGCTGGACTTCGGTACCGTGGGTTCGTCGATGGTACTGGGCGGGGTGCTGCTGGTGCTGGTGCTGGCGGCCACGTACTACCAGCGTCGTGAGCCGCAACGAGCGATGGAGATGCCCTGAGTGACACCTATTCGGCTCATTCAGTGAACCGAATAAACCCGCTATTCAGGACGAGACACACCCAACAAAAAGGGGCGCTCCACCAGCCGGAGCGCCCCTTGTTCATTGCAGTGCAGCTGATCAGTCAGTGGTGATCCGCGAATGCTGCTTGGTGTCCTTCATGGTCGCGTACACCAGCAGCGAGCAGGCGATGCAGCCGGTGACGTACCAGTAGAAGCCGGTTTCCATGCCGTTGCTCTTGAACCACAGGGCCACGTATTCGGCGGTGCCGCCGAAGATCGACACGGTCAGCGCGTACGGCAGGCCGACGCCCAGGGCGCGGATTTCGGTGGGGAACAGCTCGGCCTTGACCACGGCGTTGATCGAGGTGTAGCCGCTGACGATGATCAGCGCGGCCATGATCAGGAAGAACGCGCCCCACCAAGTCTGCACGGTGTGCAGGGTGCTGAGGATCGGCACGGTGAACAGGGTGCCGAGCACGCCGAACGCGATCAGGATCGGGCGACGGCCGATCTTGTCGGACAGCCCGCCGATGATCGGCTGCAGGCACATGAAAAGGAACAGCGTGGCCGCCGAGATGGTGGTCGAGTCGCTGATGCTCATGCCCACGGTGTTGACCAGGTACTTCTGCATGTAGGTGGTGTAGGTGTAGAAGGCCAGGGTGCCGCCCATGGTCAGGCCGACCACGGTCATCAGCTCTTTGGGGTGGCGCATCAGGGTGCGCATCAGGCTCTCTTTGGACTTCTCTTTCTTGGTGAAGGAGGCGGTCTCTTCCATGCCGCGGCGCAGGTACAGGGCAACCACCGCGCACAGCGCGCCGATCACGAAGGGTACACGCCAGCCCCAGGCATACAACTGCTCGGTGGTGAGCGTCTGCTGCAGGATGATCAGCACCGCCAAGGCGATGAGCTGGCCGGAGATCAGGGTCACATACTGGAAGCTGGAGAAGAAGCCGCGGCGTTCCTTGCTGGCCATCTCACTCAGGTAGGTGGCCGAGGTGCCGTATTCACCCCCTACCGAGAGGCCCTGCATCAGGCGGGCGATGACCAGCAGGACCGGTGCTGCGACGCCGATGGTCTCGTAACCCGGCGTCAGCGCGATGACCAGCGAGCCTGCGCACATCAGCAGTACCGAAGCCATCAGCGCCGCCTTGCGGCCCTTGCGGTCGGCGTACAGGCCCATCAGCCAGCCACCGATCGGGCGCATGAGGAAGCCCACGGCAAAGATTGCGGCGGTATTGAGCAGTTGGGCGGTGGTGTCGCCGGCGGGGAAGAAAGCCTTGGCGAAGTACAGCGAGAATGCGGCGTAGACGTACCAGTCGTACCATTCGACCATATTGCCGATGGAACCACTGAAGATCGATTTGAGGCGGCTGGCGGTGGACTTTTCCGCGGCGGGCGCAACGGCCGCCCCGGTGGGCAGAGTGCTGGCGTTATCCATCAGGGATACCTTCTCGTTGTTTTTGTGGAGCGCGCTCGGGGCGCAGCTTGAGAAGGGTTTTGCAGGAGGTGTGCCAAATGGGTGCTTGGTGGTCCATTTGAGGGCGTGTTGTGCCCTGTCGCGGGCAAGCCAGCTCCCAGCGTATCTGGCTTGCATGGTGCTTTGTGGGATCTGGCTTGCCAGCGATGGGCTGCCAGGCAGCCCCCGGCGATTCGGCATGCGGTGAGCGAACTTCCGCTCATTGGCCTGAATCGATAAGCGGAAATCCGCCTACTCGTTGCCGAGAAAGTCCTCACGTACCAGGCCATGCCGCTGCATCTTCTCGTTCAGCGTACGCCGTGGCAGTTGCAGCGCCTCCATCACCCCCTTGATCTCGCCCTTGTGCTGGCGCAGCGCCGCACGCAGGCATTGGGCTTCGAACGCCTCCATCTGTTCGCCCAGCGACTGTCCGCCTGGCAGGCTCTCAAGGTTCGGCGAGTCCAGCCCCAAGGCATGACGTTCGGCGGCATTGGCCAGCTCACGCACATTGCCCGGCCAGTCGTGGGCCAGCAACTGCGCCAATCGTCCCCCGCTGACCGCGGGGCAATGGCGGCCCAGGCGTTCGGCGGCAGTGCGAGCGAAGTGTTCGAACAGCAGCGGGATATCTTCACGGCGCTCGCGCAGCGGTGCCAGGCGCAGCTCGGCAACGTTGAGGCGGTACGCCAGGTCCTCGCGAAAGCGCCCTGCACGGGCCTCTTCGAGCAGGTCCGGTTTGGTCGCGGCGATGATGCGCAGGTCGACGGCGATGCTCTGGTTGGCCCCCAGGCGCTCGAGCTTCTGCTCCTGGATCACCCGCAGCAGCTTGGCTTGCTGGGCCAGGGGCATGCTCTCGATCTCGTCGAGAAACACCGTACCGCCATTGGCGTACTCCAGCTTGCCGATGCGCTTGCCCTGGGCGCCAGTGAACGCGCCGCTCTCATGGCCGAACAGCTCGGCCTCGAACAGTGTTTCTGGAATGGCCGCGCAGTTGAGCGCGACGAAGGGTTTGTCGGCGCGCGGGCCGAAGTCGTGCAGGCAGCGGGCCACGCGCTCCTTGCCACTGCCGGTTTCACCCCGGATGAGCACGTTGACCGGCAGGCTGGCCAGCTCGAGTACCTGGCGACGCAGCTGCTGCAGCCCCTGGGACATGCCCAGCAAGGTGTTCTCCAGCTGTGCCTTGAGGTCGGCCTGCTCATGCAGGCGGCGGTTTTCCAGGACCAGCTGGCGTTTTTCCAGGGCCCGGCGCAGGCTGCCCATCAGGTGCTGCGGGGTGAAGGGTTTTTCCAGGAAATCGTAGGCACCGTTGCGCATCGCCTCCACCGCCATGGGGACATCGCCATGGCCGGTGAGCAGGATCACCGGCAGGTCCGGGTCGGCCTGCTGTAACCGGTCGAGCAACTGCAGGCCGGACATGCCGGGCATGCGCACGTCACTGATGACCACGCCGGTAAAGTGCGCCGGAAGTTGCGCCAGGCACTCCTCGGCACGCTCGAACAGTTGCACGTTGAAACCCGACAGACTCAGCCATTGTTCCACCGCCGCGCGGATGCTGGCTTCGTCATCGACGACGATCACTGAATTCAACATACCGTCTCCAGGTCGCGGGGCAGGGTGAGGCTGAAGCGCGCGCCCCCCGCCAGGTTCTCGACCTGCAGGTGGCCGCCGGCATCGACGACGATACCGTAGGAGATGGCCAGGCCAAGGCCCAGCCCCTCGCCGACCGGCTTGGTGGTGAAGAATGGGTCGAAGACGCGGCAAAGGTCGGTGGCGAGAATGCCACCACCTGAGTCGAGCACGCTCAAGCGCCACTGTCCATCGTCCGCCTCGATACGGATCTCCAGACGTTTGTATCGCTTGTCGGCCATGGCGTCGAGGGCGTTGCGCAAAAGGTTGATCAGCACTTGCTCCAGGCGGATCGCGTCGCCACGGACCCAGGCTGGACGCGCCAGGTACAGCGCCACTTCGACGCCTTCAGCGCGGATGCGGGTGTCCAGCAGGTGCAAGGCCTGGTCTACCACAGTGGCCAGGTCCAGGCGTTCGCGCAGGCCTCCGGGGCTGTTGCGGGCGAAGGTCTTCAGGTGGCCGGTGAGCGCGGCCATGCGGGTCAGCATCTGCTCGAGCGGCTCCAGGGCCTGGCGGGCTTCGTCATGGCGGCCATGGTCGAGCAGCAGGCGCAGGGTTTCCAGTTGCATGCGTTGTGTGGTCAGGGGCTGGTTGATCTCATGAGCCAGCGCGGCCGACATCTGCCCCAGCGCCGCCAGCTTGGCCGATTGCACCAGGCCTTCCTGGGCAGTGCGCAGCTCACGGGTACGTTCTTCGACCTGGCGTTTGAGCTCTTCGCGGCTGCGTTGGCGCAAGCGGGCCAGACGCAACCTCTGGCTGACGAACAGCGCGGCAAACACCAGGCTCAGCCAGACCGCGGCGGCAGCTAGGGCCGCGTTGCGCCCATCCTCGGCAACCTGCGGTTTGCGCAGCAGGTGCAGGGTCCAGCCTTCGGCCTCCAGGGGCAGACGCTCCCACAGGTATTCGGCGGTGCCATCCGGGCCTTGCACGCGAGTCAGGTGGCTGGTGTCGGTGAAGCGGGTCAACGCCTGGTGCTGCAGGGGCACCAGCGGCTGCTTGTCGTACTGGCGGGTCTCGGCCAGCTCGGCGCGGTCTGCGCCGGATAGCGGTTGCAGCTCGCGGTAACGCCAGCCGTCCTGGTTGGCGATGAACGTGATGCCGCGGGCATCGCTGACCAGCAGGATGTCGCTGCCCTGGCGCCATTCACGTTCGAGCTCGGGGAACTCCAGCTTGACCACCATGGCGCCGAGGAAGCGGCCTTGTTCATCGTCCACCGCACTCGCCAGGAAGTAGCCCGGCACGCCGCTGGTCACGCCGACGGCGTAGAAACGCCCACTGCCCTGGCTGCGAGTTTGTTTGAAGTAGGGGCGAAAGCCGTAGTTGGAACCTACATAGGTGGTCGGCAGGCGCCAGTTGCTGGCGGCGATGGCCAGGCCTGTGCGGTCCAGCAGCTCCAGGGTGGAGGAGTTGGCGGCGCCATTGATGCGTTCGAGCTTGCGGTTCAGGGCGTCCTGCACCTGTTTGGTAACCGGGCCGCGGAGGGCGGCGATCAGCTCCGGGTCCAGCGCCAGTACCGCAGGCAATGCACGGTAACGCTCGATCAGGGTATGCAGGGCGTTGGCGTACAGGCCCAGTTGCTGGCTCGCTCTACGGGCGTCGGTTTCCATTGCCTGGCGCTTGGCCTGGTGCATGGCCCAGCCTGCACTGAGGCTGGTGCCGACCAGGATCAGCAGGATGATCAAACCCAGGCGCAGGGTGCGGAAGGATGAGGGCATGGAGCGGATCCGGGATTGCGGTTGTCTGTGTCGGCCTCATCGCTGGGCAAGCCCGCCCCCGCATTGTCACCTGCAGGATCGGTTCGCCCCGCGACGGGGCCTGTTCTGGCTTACAGCAGTTCGAAGCTCTGCTGCTGCACCGCCTCTGAATCCAGGCCAACCTGCACATTGAACTGGCCAGGCTCTGCGACACGCTGCAGCTGGCCATTGTAGAACTTCAGGTCTTCCTCGTTGATGTCGAAGGTCAAGGTTCGCGACTCGCCGGCTTTGAGCATCAGCTTCTGGAAGTTCTTCAGCTCCTTGACCGGGCGGCTCATCGACGCGCTCTGGTCCTGGATATACAGCTGCACCACAGTCTCGCCGTCACGCTTGCCGGTGTTCTTCACGACGACCTTGGCCTTGAGGGTCGCGCCACGTTTCAGCTCGGTTTGCGACAAGGTCAGGTCCGACAACTCGTAGCTGGTGTAGCTCAGGCCATAGCCGAATGGATACAGCGGACCGTTGGGCTCCTCGAAGTATTGCGAGGTGTAATTGCCGGGTTTGCCTGGGGTGAACGGCCGGCCGATGCGCATGTGGTTGTAGTACATCGGGATCTGCCCAACCGAACGCGGGAAGGTGATGGCCAGGCGTCCGGAGGGGTTGTAGTCGCCGAACAGCACATCGGCGATGGCGTTGCCGCCCTCTGTGCCGCTGAACCAGGTCTCGAGGATGGCGTCAGCCTGCTCGCGCTCCCAGGCGATCGACAGCGGGCGGCCATTCATCAACACCAGCACCAGGGGTTTGCCGGTGGCTTTCAGCGCTTTGATCAAATCCCGTTGGACCGCCGGGATTTCCAGGGTGGTGCGGCTCGAGGACTCGTGGGACATGCCACGGGACTCGCCGACCACAGCCACGACCACGTCCGACTGCCTGGCGGCCTTGACCGCTTCGTCGATCAGCACCGCGGCCGGGCGCGGGTCGTCGACGATTTCCGGGGCGTCGAAGTTGAGGAAGTTCAGGTAGTCGAACATCGCCTTGTCGCCAGTGACGTTCGAGCCCTTGGCGTACACCAGCTTGGCCTTGCCTTCCACGGCGCGGCGCAGGCCTTCGCGCACGGTGACCGAGTGCTGCGGTTTGCCGTCGGCGGCCCAGCTGCCCATCATGTCGATCGGCGCATCGGCCAGTGGGCCGACCACGGCGATGGTGCCGGCCTTTTTCAGCGGCAGGGTCTGCTCGCGGTTTTCCAGCAGCACCAGGCCACGGCGTGCGACATCGCGTGCGGCTTCCCGGTGCAGGCGGTCCTCGGCGTAGTAGTCCTTCAGGTCGGTTTCAGGCTTGGGAATGCGCACGTAGGGGTCCTTGAACAGCCCCATGTCGTACTTGGCGCCCAGCACTTCACGCACCGCCTGGTCCAGTTCGGCCTGGCTGACCTCGCCTGACTTCAATAACCCGGGCAGTTCTTCGCCGTAGAGGGTGTCGTTCATGCTCATGTCGATGCCGGCCTTGATCGCCAGCTTGGCGGCTTCACGGCCGTCACGGGCCACGCCATGGCGGATCAGTTCCTGGATGGCGCCGTGGTCGCTGATGGTCACGCCCTTGAAGCCCCACTCCTTGCGCAGCAGGTCATTCATCAGCCAGGTGTTGGAGGTGGCCGGCACACCGTTGATCGAGTTCAGCGCCACCATCACCCCGCCGGCACCGGCATCGAGCGCGGCGCGGTAGGGCGGCAGGTAGTCGTTGTACATCTTCGGCAAGCTCATATCGACCGTGTTGTAGTCGCGGCCCCCTTCCACGGCACCGTACAGGGCAAAGTGCTTGACGATGGCCATGATGCTGTCGGCGTTGGCGGGGCTCGAACCCTGGAACGATTTGACCATCACCTGGCCGATCTTCGAGGTCAGGTAGGTGTCCTCGCCAAAGCCTTCGCTGGTGCGCCCCCACCGCGGGTCACGGGCAATGTCGACCATCGGTGCGAAGGTCATGTCCAGCGAGTCGGCGGCTGCCTCGATGGCCGAGGTGCGGCCGACCTTGGCGATGGCGTCCATGTCCCAGGACGAGGCCAGGCCCAGGCCGATCGGGAAAATGGTGCGCTCGCCATGGATAGTGTCGTAGGCGAAGAACATCGGGATCTTCAGGCGGCTGCGCATGGCCGCGTCCTGCATCGGACGGTTCTCGGGGGCAGTGCGCGAGTTGAAGGTGCCGCCGATGCGTCCGGCGGCAATTTCCTCGCGGATCTTCGCGTGGGGCATTTCCGGGCCGATGCTGATCAGGCGCAGCTGGCCGATCTTCTCGGCCTCGGTCATCTGGCTGACCAGATGGTCGACGAACGCCTGCTTGTCCTGCAGGGGCGGGGCGGTAGGGGCGGCAAGGGCCGCCTGACTGGCAAGGCCCATGGCCAGGCCCAGCAAAGACAGTTTCATCATCAATTCCGTTGTCGAGTGATAGCGGTGGGCCGAGACGTTTCGTACGCCTGTTGTTGTCGTGTCCGCTGGCCGTTCTGTGGATCATTCATCCATGATCCGACGCAGTCGCGGATTATGCCTTATATGGGGCACTTGTTGAGATACACTCCCGCCCACCCGATTGCCGGGATAACAATGATAAGAACGCTCGAGAGACGATGGCATGACCGAATACGAACAGCGCCAGATCGCCGAAGCGATCGCCCGCGCCGAGCGGCGCACCGATGCCGAGCTGGTCACGGTGCTGGCCCGCCGAGCCGATGACTTCCCTTATCTGCCATTGCTCTGGGCCGCCTTGCTGGCCTTGCTGGTACCCGGTGTGTTGCACCTGTGGCTGGGCGGCATTGGCGTCAATGGCTTGTTGCTGGCGCAGATGCTGACCTTCATCAGCTTGTGCCTGGTGTTGCGCCATCCGCGCCTGGCTACCTGGGTGGTGCCGTCGATGCTGCGCCGCCGGCGCGCCTCGGGCCTGGCCCGGCAGCAGTTTCTCGAGCTCAACCTGCAGCGTACTGCCGGCGCCACGGGGGTGTTGATCTTCGTCAGCGAAGCCGAGCGGCATGTCGAGATCCTGGTCGACGAGGGCATCGCCCGGTACCTGCCCGAGCAGGCACGCGAGGCGATCGTCGCCCGTTTCACCGATCAGGTGAGCCAGGGCCAGACCTTGCAGGGCTTCGTCGAATGCATCGAGGCCTGCGGCGAGTTGCTCAGCGAGCATGTCCCTGCGACCCATGCGCGCAACGAACTGCCCAACCGCCTGGTGATTCTCGACTGACTGTTGGCCAGTTGTCCGTGTTTCACCAGGGGGCCTATCGACGTAGAATGCCCGGCATTGCGCATCGCGCCCCCGCATTTCGAGGCACCCGTTCCCACGTCTTCCCCTTCCTCCGCCCCTGGCGCGCCGGACGCGCGCGCCCAGTTCCTGAGCCTGCTCGCCGATGCCCTGGGCGACGGCAGCCTGAGCAAGCTGGTGCTGGCCCGCCATGTCGGCACCGACCAGACCCTGCAGAGGATCATCGCCAAGCCGGTGCAGATCAAGGGCCAGGTCTGCCTGTCGTTGGTCTACCGCCACCAGACTCGCGACATCACCCGCAACCTGGGGTTGGACGAGGCGCAGGCGCTGGTGGCCGCACTGCTACCCGAGAGCTTTCGCAACGCGCACCTGTTCACCGCTGCCGGCGAGGTGCACCTGGAGTTCAGCAAGAAGGGCAAGCCGATGCTGCGCCGGCACCTGGCCCAGCAGGCGCCCCGCGAGGCGGGCGCGGCTGGCCATGATCGGCAGAAGAGGCGTTATCTGGAGCTGTCGCGGCCGTTCCTGCGCGACCTGGGGGTAACCGACGCGCAGGGCGCGCTGATCCCGTCCATGTCGCGCAAATGGAAGCAGATCAACAAGTTCATCGAGGTCTTCGACCATGCCTTGAGCGACGCGCCCGTGGACGCCCAGCAGAGCCTGAAGGTCGCCGACTTCGGTTCGGGCAAGGGCTACCTGACCTTTGCCATGCACGACTACCTGCGCAACACCCTAGCCCGTGAGGCGCAGGTCACTGGTGTCGAGCTACGCCCGGACATGGTCGAGTTGTGCAATGCCGCCGCCGCGCGCCTGGAGCACCCGGGCCTGATGTTCGAATGCGGCGATGTGCGCAGCGTGGTGCCTGAGGCCATCGATGTGATGATCGCCTTGCATGCCTGTGATATCGCCACCGACTATGCCATCCACACCGGCATTCGCTGCAACGCCGCGATCATCATGTGCTCGCCGTGCTGCCACAAGCAGATCCGTCCGCAGTTGCACAGCCCGGGCTTGTTGCAACCGATGCTGCAGTACGGGCTGCACCTGGGCCAACAGGCCGAGATGCTCACCGACAGCCTGCGCGCCCTTTACCTGGAAGCTTGCGGCTACGAGACCAAGGTATTCGAGTTCATCTCGCTCGAGCACACCAACAAGAACAAGATGATCCTTGCGGTCAAGCGCCGCCAGCCCCAGGACAATGCGGGTTTGCTGGAGAAAATCGCCGAGCTCAAGGCGTTCTATGGGGTGCGCGAGCATTGCCTGGAGACCCTGCTGCAGGCGGATGGCCTGATCGCTGGGTGATCGATCTCATCTGAACCTACAGCATTTTCCCAATCTCGGTTAGGTGGTTTCCGAAACGACCTTTCTGAGTCTTTTGCATCCCACTCGGCACCTAGTCTGGCTTGTGATGACGCCCATCAGCGTTGCCTGGTTGTCACTTGACAACCTTTTTTTCATGTCCATACTGGAGCTCGAACGATGGTCCGTCCCCTCCATCCAAACAAGGAAGTCGAGCAGTCCCTGAAGCACGCCGAAGCGCGGGGCTGGAAAGTCACGGTGCGAGGAGGCCATTGCTGGGGGCGGGTCTATTGCCCTAACAACGACCGCGAATGCCGCTGCGGCGAGTTCTGCATCACCAGCGTGTGGAGCACGCCCAGAAACCCGGGCACCTTCGCCCGCCAGTTATGCCGGATCGTGGACAACTGTACGTCGACAAGCGTGATAGCCAATCAGTCAGTGGAGCGAAAGTGATGGAGTACGAGTTCACCCTCAAATACCAATTGACCGAGGACATGGACGTCGAGGCGCTGATCGAGCGCCTGGGGGAGGCCGGTTGCGATGATGCAGTGGTCGGTAGCGGCCAACCGGGCCGTCTGGCCCTTGCCTTCGCCCGCGAGGGCGGCACGGCGCGGGAGGCACTGCACAGCGCTTTGGCGGATGTGCGGAAAGTGTTGCCGGATGCCCGGCTGATCGAGGTCAGCCCCGACCTGGTCGGCCTGACCGATGTGGCGGAGCTGGTGGGGGTTTCCCGGCAGAACATGCGCAAGCTCATGCTCACCCATCACCGTAGCTTTCCGGCCCCGGTGCATGACGGCACGCTCTCGCTTTGGCACCTCGCCGACATCCTGTCGTGGATGCAGGTGCGCGGCACGCATGCCGTCGCCCAGGCAGTCCATGAGCTGGCCATCGTGGCGATGCAGGTGAATGTCGCCAGGGCCCAGGAGCGGGTGGCGAACGGCAGGTGATGCACTCCGTTGCATCATTGCCTGCCAGCAGGCTCAGAAGAACCGGGTCACGCTGATCTTGGCATTGCGTCCCTGGGTATAGGCGTTTTCACCTGACAGCTCCGGCCGGATGGCCTTGTTGAACAGGTTGTCCACGGTCAGGTTGACCTCGGTGCCCTTGAGGTAGGGTTGCTGCGGTTTCCAGTTGGCGAACAGGCCGTGGATCTGGTACTTCTCGTTGCCGAAGTTGTCGTAGTAACGGTCACCGAGCGCACTCGCGGGGCCCTCGAAGTACTTGTCGCTGGGCAGGTGGTGGGTGGCGCCGACGAACTGCGCGGTCCAGCCGACACGGGCATCCCAGGCCGGGATCTTCACGCCAAGGGTGGTGATCCATTTCGGTGCCGGTACATCCTTGGCCCAGACATCCGGCCCCCAGGGGTTGGTGTACGCGCCCTCGTGGCGACCTTCCATCCACGCGTACGATACCGCACCGAACCAATAGGTGGAGTCGTAGAAGGTCTCGATTTCGAAACCCTTGTAGGTCACGTCGCCGATATTGCGGTAGTTGCCCATCAGCCCGTCGCCGCAGGTGTTGGCAATGGTGCCGCCGCTGACCAGTTGCTCTTGGCAGCCGATGCCGGTGGCCTTGAAGATCTCGTCAGTGACCTTGTTGTGGAATGCCATGGTGCGAATCTGCGCGCTGTCGCCTTGGCTGAACACATTGGTGAAGGTACTGATGCTGCCGACCCGTACACCGGTGATGCGCTCGGGGTCGAGGTTGCGACTGGTGGCGGTGCGGCTGCCGACACCCTGCACTTCATACTGTTCATCCAGCACCGGGGCGCGCCAGGTCTTGCTGTAGTCGGCGAACAGCGCGGTCTGTTCGGTCATCTTCCAGAACAGCGACAGACGTGGCGACCAGCCGCTGTAGGTCTTGTCACTGTAGTCGTGGCCAGCCACCGGGTTGTTGTAGTAAGGCGCCTGGTTGGGCTTGCCCTCATTGGTCACATGGTCGTAGCGCAACGATGGGGTGATGGTCAGGTCGCCCAGGGTGATGGCGTCCTGCAGGTAGTAGCCCTGGCTGTCGACCTGGCCGCTGGGCATGAAGTACGGCTGGTAGTGACCATGGTTGTACTTGGGTACTTCGTAGGTCTTGCCGGGCATCCACATCTGCGTGTCACGGTCATGGCGACGCAGCTGCACGCCTGCGGTAAGCGCATGCTCCAGGGGACCGGTGAGGAAGGTGCTGGTGTTCTTCACATCGAGCATGCGGTCCTTGTACTCGGTGTCCATCTTGCGTCCACCAGTGGCGGGCTGGAAGAACGCCGTGGCGTCGCGCTCGTCGGTCTGCTTGGTGTCCGATTCGGAGTACTTCACCTGCAGGTCTACCCACGGGTTCTCGATCGGTTGGTACTTGTAGGTGGCCGACCAGGTGGTGTCGATGGTGCGGCGGTTGGCGAGGAAGCGCTTGAGGGCGGCTTCGTAGCCGTACTTCTTGATATCCGCCGCAGTGGGGGGCGTGCTGAAGGCGGTCGATGAGAAGGTGGTCCAGCGCTGGCTTTCTGATTGTGCCCAGGACAACCCCAGGCTGTGCTCGTCGGTGAAATGGATATTGGTCTTGAGCAGGGCGCCGTCCAAGTCCAGGGCGCTGTAGGGGATGCGCTGGGGGTTGATTGGCCATTTGCCGGTGGGGTCGGGCAGGCTGTCGGCCATTTTCAAATTGCCGCCGTCACGCTTGGTGTAATACACAAGTCCGTCGATGCGACCGTCGTCGGTACGGCCGAACAATGCCGAGCTATAGATCTGCTGGTGGTCGTTGCTGCCATAGCCGTATTTGAGCATCGCACCGCTGTTGCGACCTTCCTGAAGCAGGTCGCCGGCGTCCTTGGTTTCCATGTTGACGCTGCCGCCGAAACCGCCATTGCCGGTCTTGACCGAGTGCGGCCCTTTTTCGACCTCGATGTGCTTGATCAGCTCGGGCTCGATGAAGATGGTGCCTTGCTGATAGCGCTCGAAGCCGCTCTTGGGCGCACCGTCGAGGGTCATCGGCACGTCCTCGGCGTCGCCGAAGCCCCAGATGTTGATGGTCTGGCCGCCGGGCTTGGACGAGCCCCCCATATTCACCCCCGGCAGGGTCGCCAGCACGCTGGGAATGTTGCTGGGCTGGTAGCGGTCGATCTGCTCTTGGTCGAGGGTCGAGCGCCCGACGTTGCCAGCGTCGACCTGCTGGCCATCACCAACAATGCTCACGGCACCGAGTTGCAGGCTGTTGTCGGCAGCCGGATCGTCTTCGCGCAGGCGTACCACATAGGTGTTGCCCATGCGCACCACGTTGAAGCGGCTGCCCACCAGCAGGCGGCTGATGGCCGCTTCGGCTTCGAAGTCGCCCTTGAGCACTGGCGCCTGGGCACTGCCGAGCAGGGCCTCGTCGAACAGCAGCTGGACCTTGGCCTGCTGGGCCAGTTGGCTCAGCGAGCGCGCCAGCGGTTGCGCCGGCAGGTCGAATGGTACCGGTGCGGCTTCGGCGGCCAGGCTCATGGCCAGGCACAGGGCCAGCAATGTGGGTCGGACAGGCAGGCAGTGCAATGGACGCAACGCGGACAACATGGTTTCCCCCAAACGGCAAAAGGCCGGAAAAAGCCCGCCATCACGCGGCAGGCGGGGAGGAAGACGCGATGTTGCGACAAAACCTCACCTGCGAATGATAAAAATTCTCAAATTATTTTTTAGCGTCGTTCGATACGCAGGCGGCCGTCGGCCAGCAAGGTGGTCTTGACCGGCAGCAGGGCGGGCAGGGCATTGAGCAGGGCGTCCGGGTCGTGGACGTCGAGGTTGCCGGACACCTTGTAGCGGCCAAGCGTCGGGTCGGCCAGCACCACCGGCTGCTTGCGATACAGGCCGAGCTCGTCGATCAGGCTGGCCAGTTCGCGGTTGCGAAAGCTCACCTGGCCTTCGCGCCAGTCGGCCACTTTTTGTTCGCCCAGTTCACGGCGGGTCAGGGTGCCGCGTGCGAGATCGTAGGTGGCGCCTTGGCGGGTACCTAGCAACAACGGCGGTTGTCGTTCGCCGGGAGTGTCGAACGCTACCTGGCCGTGGGCGACCGCCACCACCAGTTCGCGGTCGCCCCGGCGCACATCGAAACCAGTGCCGACCACGCGCACGCGGCCGCTGCCCGCATCGACGAACAGCGGTCGCTCTTTGTCGGGTGCCACCTCGATATACAGCTGGCCATGTTCTAGCTGGATCAGCCGCTGTTCGGCGCTAAAGTCCAGGTGCAGGCGGGTCTGGGCGTTGACATGCAGCTGGCTGCCATCGGGCAGTTGCAGCACCTGTACGGCCTGGCTGGCGCTGATGCGTTGGCTGAAGGCTTCGCTGCCCGCGCCCAGGTTGCCGGCCAGCACTGCGCAGAGCAGGGCCGCCGCCGTTGCCAGGGCCGGGCGCCAGCGTGGCGCCCGGGGTACCGGTAAGGGCACGGGGCGATTGGCTTGCTTGAGTGCCGCCAGGTCATCCCACAGCTGTTCGAACTGGCGATAGGCGCGGGTGTGCTCGGGCGTCTGCATCCACCGAGCGAACGCCTTGCGGTCTTGCCGTGAAGGCTGGTTGCGGTTGCGGCTGAACCAGCTCGCCGCCTGGGCGTCGATCGGGCGCGGGTCGAGCTCGTCGGTGGGGGTCATGGGAACTGCTCCGTGCCGTTGTCACTGTCCAGGCGTTGCTTGCATTGCAGCAGGGCGGCGGCGATGTGCTTTTCGACCATGCTGACGGAAATGTTCATGCGTTCGGCGATCTGGGCCTGGGTCAGGCCTTCGAAACGGTGCAGCATAAGGGCTTCGCGGCGTCGCGGCGAGAGTTCTGCGAGCACCTGACGCAATTGATTCAGCCGTTGTTGCTGTTGGGCGTGGTCCAGCGGATCGTTGGCCGGCGCGTCCTGCTGCTCGGGCAGGGTGTCGTCGGCCAGCGCCGCATGGCGCACTTTCTGCCTGCGCCAATGGTCGCTCAGCAGGTTGCGCGCCACCTGGAACAGGAACGCGCGCGGCTGCTCCACCTTGGCCCGATCCCGGTAACCCAGCCATTGGGCGAAGACATCCTGGGTCATGTCCGCGGCGTCACTGGCATTGTCCATGCGCTTGCGCAGGAAATGCAGGATGTCGGCATAGAAACCGTGGGCGACGGGGTCGGGTTTGGGGCGCTGCATGCACGCTTTCCGGGGCTGGCGGAGAGGAAAGGGTGCGGATCTTATCGAGAATTATTTACATTTGCAAAGTGTGCGGCTCAGCGCCGTCGATCCTGTGCGGCCGGAACGGGGATGGCCAGTTCAGCCAAGCCCAGGGGGTGGCTGGCAGCATCGAAAAAGTGCAGCGGAACCTGCGAAAGATCGCCGAAGCGATCAATGAAGTGCTGCTTCTGGTTGATGATCGATGCCTCGCTCAGTGGCCGGATGGCGATGGCCAGGTGCTTGGGCCGCGCCTGGCGGATGGCGTCGAGCAGGTGCTGGTCGCTGGCGTCCAGGTGCTGGCCGAACAAGCATAATCCGTCGTGTTCGCGGGCCAGCTGGCCCAGGCTCCAGGACAGATAGTCGGAGTTGCGGATGGCGCGCAGCTTGTCTTCGCTGCGGCTTTCGTTGACGAACAGCGGTACTTCGCCGGGAATGTTCACGGCGAAGCCTTCGAGCAGTTCGGCCTGTTCCGCGCTGCGTCGGCGGGTACTGCCGTCGGGCAACTTGAGCAGGTGCATGCCGCCGTGCAGGTGGAGGATGCGGATACCGTCGGCCTGGCTGCGGCGCACGTCGAAGAAACCCTGTTCGTCGAACAGGTTGGCGAAACCTTGCGTATCCTCGGCCACGGCCCAGGGCAGGATCAGGTCGTAGTTGCTGGTGTAGATGTTGCGGTACTGGCGCAGTGCCTGGTTGATGGCCGTGCGCGTCGCGCCGGGGAAGCGCGGCCAGGGCAGATGCACGGCACGCACCGCGTGGATCAGCGCTTCCTTGATCGAGTAGTAGCGGTTCAGCGGCGCGGTGGAGTTGATCGCCAGCGCGGCGTTGGCCCGCACCGTGGTGTTCAGGGTGCTGAGCAGCGGCTCGAACAGTTCGCTGCCCAAGGCCTTGAACAGTGCCTGGTCGCTCACCCCCAATGCCTTGTGCCGCACCCGCTGGGCTTCCTCGAACAGCGAGAAGTAGCCGAACGGTTTCCACAGCGCGCGGCTGGCACCATTGCCCAGCAGCAGGGCGGTGCTGGGGTGGCGCTGGTTGAGGTCGGCCCAGGTGGGCAAGTGGGCGTCGAGTGCGGGCATGGGCGGTCCATTGGGTGTGGCGGAAAACGCCGGGGACTTTAGCATGTCATGCAGAGTGTGCGAGGCTTGCGCCCTCAAGGACTGCACCGTTGACCTTGCCGGCGTCTTCCAGAGGCCGGCCCCGATCTGCAAAGGATTACCCATGTACAAGACCCTTCTCCTGGCCACCTTGCTGGCGAGCACCGCGGCCCATGCCACTGACGGCAAGGCCCTCGCCAAGGCCCAGGACATCCCGCATCCGGCCGTGATCGCCCACCGTGGCGCCTCGTTCGATGCTCCCGAATCCACCACTCCTGCCTACCTGCTGGCCCGCGAATTGGGCGCCGACTACCTGGAAATGGATTTGCAACGCACCCGCGATGGCGTGCTGGTGGTGGTCCACGACGATATGCTGGCCCGCACCAGCGACGTCGCCGCACGTTACCCCGAGCGCAAAGCGAGCCCGGTCAGTGCCTTCACCCTGGCCGAACTCAAGGCGCTGGACGCCGGCAGCTGGTTCAACAAGGCCTATCCAGAGCGTGCCCGCGAAGCGTTCAAGGGCCAGCGTATCCTGACCCTGGACGAAGTGATCGATATCGCCGAAGGCAACCCCGAGCGTCACCCGGGCCTGTATATCGAGACCAAGGAGCCGGCGCAGTTTCCCGGTATCGAGCAGGACCTGAAAAAGCGCCTCGAGGCCCGTGGCTGGCTAGATAAGCCGGGTAAGGTGATCTTGCAGACCTTCGATCGCAACAGCCTCAAGCTGCTGCACGAGGCCATGCCGCAGGTACCGAAGATCCTCTTGCTGTGGGTGGCCAAGGGCAGCATCGAGCCGGCATCGGGGCAGGACTTCGCCGAATCCGGCGAGCAGGTCAAGTCGGCCTTCTACGCCCGTCAGCAACCCAAGGACCGTGCCGAGTTCCTGCGCTGGCTCGACTATGCCAAGGCCGGTGGCGCCATTGGTACCGGCCCTTCGGCAATCCGCACCGACCTCGGCGAGCAGAGCTACTCCGACCTGATTCAGCCGTGGATGAACCAAGCCAGCCACGACAAGGGGCTGCTGGTGCACGTGTACACCCTCGACGAGGCGGTGGATTTCGACAAGGCGATGAAAGCCGGCGTCGACGGCATCTTCACCAACCGTGCCGGTGAGCTGATGCGTTTCTATAAACGACCGATGCCACAGAACGAAGGCCAGTTGCTGCGCAAGCTGGGTTACTGATCGGCAACATGATGGGCAGGGGACACAGACTGTGGCGCGGGCTTGTTTGTCGTAAAGCCGATCCGAGGCCCCGTTCAAGGGGCGTCGGTGCGTGGTAGTCCCCCTCCCTCAATCCGCAGCACCCTCCCGGCGAGCCCTGTTGCGCCATACCCGATACGCCCGAATCCCCGCCCGTACCGAGCCGAACAGCAGGTTTTCCTCCATCTCCCGCGCCATCCCGGAACGCACTAGCATGCGCAGGAAGGTGCCGCGGGCGCGGGCGATGGCGAAGTGGATGCCCTGGGCGGCGAGGGTGTCACGCACCTCGCGCAGGGCGGCGATGCCGCTGACGTCGATGCTGGTCACAGCTTCCGCATCGAACAGCACTACCTGGGTTTTGTCCACGTTCTGCACGGCTTCGAGCAGGCGCATCTTGAAGTAGTCGGCGTTGAAAAACAGGATCGCGTCGTCGAAGCGGTACACCAGCAGGCCTGGCACCGTGCGGGCATCCTTGTGCTGGCGCACGTCCACCTGGCCCTCGATGCCCGGCACCCAGCCCAGCACGGCGTCTGTGGGCTGGTAGATGCTGTAGAGCAGGCGCAGGATGGCCAGGGTCACGGCGAACACGATGCCCGGCAACACGCCCAGGCCGAGTACGCCGACCGTGGTCAGGAGGCACAGCCAGAATTCGAAGCGGCTGAGCTTGCGGATGGTCTTGAGCGACTTCACGTCGATCAAACCCCAGCCGGCCATGAGCAGCACCGCGCCCAGCGCAGCCTGGGGAATCCAGGCCATGGGCGCGGTGAAGAACAGCAGGATCAAGGCGATCACCAGTGCGGCGATAATGCCCACCAGCTGGCTCTTGCCGCCGACCATGTCGTTGACTGCGGTGCGCGAGTCGGCGCCGCTGATGGCGAAGCCCTGGGAAATGCCGGCGGCCAGGTTGCTCACGCCCAGCGCGAGGAACTCATGGTTGGCGTTGATCGCGTAGCCGTGGCGGGCGGCGAAGCTGCGGGCGGTGAGCATGGCGCTGCAGAAGCTGATGGTGGCGATACCCAGCGCATCGCGTAGCAGGCTCTTGGTTTCCGCCAGGGAGCTCTGTGGCCAGGCCAGCTCGGGAATGCCCGCCGGCACCGGGCCGAGGATCGCCACGCCGAAACGGTCCAGGCCGAACAGCCCGGCAAGGGCGGTGAATACCACCACGGTCACCAGCGCCGACGGCAGCCGCGGATAGCGCCGTGGCAGCCAGATCAGCAGGCCCAGGCCGGCCAGGCCAATGGCTAGCGTCAGCCAGTGGATCTCGCCCAGGCGCTGGAAGAAGTTGATCAGGCTGAGGACGAATCCGTCGCCTTCAATCTTGAATCCCACCACCTTCGACAACTGCCCGGCGAGCAGGCTCAGGCCGATGCCGTTGAGGTAGCCGATGAGGATCGGCCGCGAGAAGAAGCTGGCGATAAAGCCGGCCCGCGCCACCCCAGCGGCGATCAGCATCACGCCCACCAGCACGGTGACGATCACCGACAGCTCGGCGATGCGTTGCGGGTCGCCCATGGCCAGCGGTGCCACGGCGCCACCGATCATGGCGCAGGTGGCGGCGTCCGGGCCGACCATCAATTGCCGTGAGCTGCCGACCAGGGCATAGACCATCATCGGCAGCACGCAGGCATACAAGCCGTACTGTGGCGGCAGGCCGACGATCTGCGCATAGGCGATGGCGATGGGGATCTGGATCGCGGCCACCGACAGGCCGGCCTGGAGGTCAGCATGGAACCACTCGCGGCGGTAGTGCAGCAGGTTGGCCAGGCCCGGTAGCCAGCGGGAGAGAAACATGCGCAGTCCTTTGGAGATGTTTCAGAAAGCGTAGCGGTCAGGCGCCGCGAACGGCTGTGTATTCAAGCCAATTGGCGCGGCGGTGGCTATGGGCCAGATCAACAAAGGCACGTTGGAAAAGAAAAAAGGAGCCGAGGCTCCTTTTGACAGCGACGACGTCAATGGAACGTCGTGCGGGGAATGCGAGATGGAGCGGGTAGAGGGAATCGAACCCTCCTCAATAGCTTGGGAAGCTATAGTTTTACCAATAAACTATACCCGCTTCGAAGCAAGACTTTTTACCAGAACCCTCCTCGAATGAGAAGCCCCAAGCTTGTAAAAAAGCCTGTCGGCGGCCCGTAGCCTGAGGGTGGCGAGGGCTACAGGACGCCGATGCGGTCAGATCGCCAGTGCATGCTGCCCCGGTTCCTGTGTGTAGCGTTGGCGGGATTCACGCAAGGCCGGCTTGAGGAAACCGAGCATGGCATCGCGGGTATCCTCGCAGGCGCTTTTGTGTTCCATGTCCAGGAAGTGGCCGGCACCGCGGATCACGCTGAACTGGCTGCGTCCGACATGGCGGCTGAACTGGCGCGCATCCTCGACGGTGGTGTACTCGTCGCGGTCGCCGTTGATGAACAGCACCGGGATGTCGATGTTGCGCGCGGCCTTCAGCGCCCGCTCCAGGTCGTGGTCGAGCACCTGGTTGATGTGGAAGTGCATCTGCGCGTACTCATGGCTGTCCAGGCTGCTGACGTGCCGGTAGTTGAAGCGCTTGAACAACGACGGCAGGTACTTGCCGATGGTGTCGTTGACCAGGTTGCCCACCTGGTAGCGGTCGCAGGCGGCGAGGTACTGGCAACCGCGGTCGAGGTAGTCGCGCATCGGTTCGTTGATCACCGGCGAGAACGAGCTGACGATGGCCTTCTTCACCAGCCGCGGCTGGTGCGCCAGGGCCAGCAGGGTGCAGGCGCCGCCCCAGGAGAACGACATCACGTGATCGGCACGGAAGTGCTCGATCAGCTCAAGCAGGATGTGCGCCTCGGTTTCCTTGGTCAGTAACCGTTCATGGCGGTTGTGGGGTTTCGACTTGCCGGCGTACGGCTGGTCGTACAGCACCACGTTGAACTGCGGGTGCAGGCTGCGCACTGTCTGTGCAAAGGACGCCGTCGTGGCCAACGAGCCATTGATCAGAATGATCGTCTTCTCGGCGCCCTGCGCGCGATGGAACTCCGTGTAAACCCGGTACTGCCCTTGGATATCAAGTACAGCGATTTCTGGCCTCATGTCATCGACTCCTGGCGCAAAAAGGGTATTCGCGTCACCTCGTGGCCTGCGTGGTCGCTTGGCGGGCTGGCGCCGAACCGACCGGAATGGCCATCAGGGTGCACGTGCTTTATGACAGGTAGGCATTCGCCTGGAACTGAAAACCGGTGGGCCCTTGTGTCGATCCTTGACGCTGGTGTCGACGGTATTGTTGTGGCGGGCGATTACCGTGCCCCAGGGCATCGAGACCCCAGGTGGCCGGTAAAGGGCGTCTTGGACTGCGGTTGTGACTGGTTGGTCACATGCAGACCGACGAGTTAGCAGTCAAGCAGCGCGGCTAGGATCGCGCAAGTGCCGTCGGGACAATCTTTGGTGGGAAACCGCCGAATGGTGATCGGCTCAGACCGAGGCGATTTCCGCGTCGGTCAACGCCCTGAACTCTCCAGGATGCAATATCGGGTCCAGGGTGATCGACCCCATGCTTTCCCGATGCAGCGCCACCACCTTGTTCTGGAAGTGTCCGAACATCCGCTTCACCTGGTGATAGCGGCCCTCGACGATGGTCAGGCGCGCGCTGCGCGGGCCGAGGATATCCAGCTGCGCGGGCAGGGTGGTGAGGTCTTCGAAGGCGAAGTAGAAGCCTTCACGGAACCTTTCGACGTAGTGCGCACCAATCTCGTCTTCGGTGTGCACCAGATAAGTCTTGGGCTGCTTGGTCTTTGGCTGGGTCAGGCGCCGCGACCACTGGCCATCGTTGGTCAGGATCATCAGCCCGGTGGTGTTGTAGTCCAGGCGCCCGGCGATGTGCAACTCATCGCGCAGCGCCGCCGGCAGCAGGTCGAGCACGGTGCGGTGCTGTGGGTCCTGGGTGGCGCTGACGCAACCGCTGGGCTTGTGCAGCATCAGGTAGCGTGCCGGGTGCCCGGCCTGGAGCACCTGCTCGTCTACTGCGACGCGGCTGAATTCACGCACCTCCAGCAGTGGGTCGGCGGTCGCCACTCCGTCCACGCGCACACGCCCTTGCGCCAGCAGCAGGCGCACTTGCTGGCGGTTGTAGCAGGGCAGGTTGCCGAGGAATCGGTCGAGGCGCATGGTGGGTCGTCTGCGGGAAATCGGCGCGCAGTCTAACGGATAGTGCGCGCCTGCGCTGCCTTGAGCTGCGCGTCCACCTGTGCGCAGCGCGGGCACAGGCAGGCCTTGTCGCGCAGTTCTGCGGGCAGGGCTTCGATGACTGCCGAGTCGATGACCACCTCGAAGCACCAGCAGCCTTGCGTGGCGCTGCGTGGATCGGCCAGGCCGCATTGGTTGAGGGCGCCGCAGGCGGGGCAGCGTTGGGGGTCAGGCATGGTCGGTTCCGGGCATCTCGCTGCAGACGCGGTTGCGTCCACCTTGTTTGGCACGATAGAGGGCGTGGTCGGCGCGGGTCAGCAGATTGTGCAGGCTGTCGCCGCGCTGCAGGGCAGACAGGCCGATGCTCGCGGTCAGGCGCAGTGGCTGGTCGGCATAGCTGAAGGTCAGTTGCTCGGTGCGCCGACGGATCTTCTCCGCCACTTCGATGGCCTGGCGGCCTTCGGCTTCACGCAGCAGCACGATGAACTCCTCGCCGCCCCAGCGGCAGAGTATATCGGACTGGCGCAGGCTGCTCTGCAGCACATTGGCGAACTGGCGCAGCACTTCGTCGCCGGCCAGGTGGCCGTGAGTGTCGTTGAGGGCCTTGAAATGATCGAGGTCGATCAGCAGGGCGACCAGCGGCGCACTGTCGCGCTGGGCCTCGACCAGCGCCTGGCCGGCCAGCAGGTCGAAGCTGCGGCGGTTGGGCAGGCCGGTGAGGCTGTCGAGGGTGGCCAGCGCCTCGGCGTTGTCCTGGTGGCGCTTGACCATGGCGTTGAGCAGCGACAGCACGACCAGGGTGATCATCGCGCAGATCGCCAGGTTCAGGTACAGCGACTGGCGGATGCGCTCCAGGGCGCCGGTCTCGCGCTTGTCCACCAGCAGGTACCAGCCCAGCTCCGGCAGCAGGCGCACGTTGAGGAAGTGGCTGTGGCCGTCGTTGTCGGTGTACTCATGGCTGCCGGTGGTGGGTGTCGGCATGCGCGCCAGCAATGCCTGCCACTGGTTGCTGTCGGCCAGTTGCTGGCCGGCGCGCAAGCCGTGGGGACCACCGTCGGAGCCGGTCAGCAGGACCTTGCCCTGCGCATCGGTGAACAGCACCGATCGCTGGTACCTGCGTTGATAGTCATCGATCAGGCGCACCACCGACTCCACGCTCAGGCCCACCCCGGCGGCGCCGATGAAGCGTTGCTGGTAGTCGAGCACGCGGTGGTTGATGAATACGGTGAGCTTGTCCTGGTTGGCCATGTCCAGGTCGACATTGATCTCGTAGGGTTTGTTCGACTGGCGCAGGCGGAAGTACCAGGCGTCGCGCCAGGCATCGGGGCGTACCTGCTTGAGCACGCCCTTGGCCTGGTAGTAGGTGAGGCTGCGGTCGGAAACGAAGAAGCTGGTGCAGGTGACCTGGCTGCCCATCACTTCGCCGAGGTAGCGGGTGACGCGCGTGGTGTCCTGCTCGCCGCCCAGTACCCAGTCCCGCAGGAAGGTGTCCTGGGCCATCATCGATGAGATCAGCACCGGGCGAATCAGGTCTTTCTGGATTTCCGAATAGACCGTGTCGGAGGTCAGCGGCAGCTCGGTGTTGACGATCCCGTCGCGGATCGCCCCGCGCGAGGCGTAGTAGCTCAACAGCGAGGTGGCCAGGAAGCCGCAGGCCAGCAACAGCAGCAGGGCAAGGATCAGCGAGCGTTGCGAGAACAGGGCGGAGGGCGAAGGCATGATCTTCCCGTGAAGTGTGCCGGTGGCCACATTCTAGTGAGATGACCGAAAAATGACTGCATGTTTTTCAGGGTTATACGACCTGTTTCAATTTGTTGCAGAAATGGCACCGAACCCTGGCGCGACTGTCTTATCCAGTGTCGATGAACGCATTGCCATCGACGCCCGCCAGCGCCGCTGTGCCGGGCACCCCTGCGGTCCAGGAGGCCGCCATGTACCCACGAATCCTGCTCATCGTCCTGCTCGGACTGCTGACATCGGCCTGCGCCCCTTATTATGCGGACAACGGCTATTACCGGCGTGACTACTACACCAGCGATCGCTACGTATACCCTGGCTACTACCGCGAGGATCGCTACTATGTGGCGCCGCAGCCACGCTATTACTACCAGCCCGCGCCGCGTTACTACCGGCCCGCACCGGTGCCGCAGTACCGCCCTTATCCGGCGCCCGGCGTGCAGCCGCGCTGGCAAGGCAACCCACGCTACGACTATGGCAACCGCCAGCGCTACGACTATGGGCGCGATCGCGACCGCCACGACTACCGCAATGACGATCGCCGAGGTGATCGCTGGCATTCGAACGGCCAGGGCAATCGCGACCGTCGACCAGACGGCGGGCGAGGTAGCGAGCGGGGCTGGTCGCGTTGACCGCGTGCGCACAGGCACCGCGATGCGTCATCCCAGTTCTGCCAGCGGGTGCCGCCCCTCCCAGACCTTGCTGAAATGCGCTTCCACCACCGCCGCTGGTACCTGCGCCACATCCGGCCAGTGCCAGTGCGGGGTGTTGTCCTTGTCCAGCAGGCGGGCGCGCACCCCTTCGCTGAACTCCGGGTGACGGCAGCAGTTCAGGCTCATTGTGTACTCCATCTGGAATACCTGGGCCAGCGAAAGGTGCCGTGCCCGGCGGATCTGTTCCCATACCAGGTGCGCCGTCAGCGGGCAGCCCTCATGCAGGCGCTGACCCGCCGCCGCCAGCAACGGATCGGCATGCCGGGCCAGGCCGGCCAATGCCCGCCAGGCCGCGACGGGGTCGGCGACGTCGAGCACTTCGTCGATCACGGCCCGACGTGCCAGCCATTGCCCTTCGGGCAGCTCCACGCAGGCACGGTGCTGTTCGGCCTTGAGCAGGCTGTTGAGCTGCAGGGCGGTCTGCTCCTGCCAGTTCAACTGCAGCAGCTCTTCGATCAGCGCCTCCTGCTGATGCTCGCCCAGGAAGCGGTCGGCCAGGCCCAGGTCCAGTGCGTCGCGGGCATTGAGGGGCGCGCCGGTCAGCCCCAGGAACAGGCCAAGCTTGCCGGGCAGGCGGGCCAGGAACCAGCTGGCGCCGACGTCGGGATACAGGCCGATGCTGATCTCGGGCATGGCCAGGCGACTGCTGGGTGTGACGATGCGCACTGCGGCGCCTTGCAGCAGGCCCATGCCGCCGCCCAGCACATGGCCATGGCCCCAGCACAGCAGGGGCTTGGGGTAGGTGTGGAGGTGATGGTCGAGACGGTACTCACTGGCGAAAAAGGTGGCCGCAAGCGGCGGTACACTGCCGGGGTGTTCGCGGCACGCCTGGACCAGTGCCCGCACGTCGCCGCCGGCACAGAAGGCCTTCGGCCCGTTGCCGCGCAGCAGCACGCAGACGATCCCGGGGTCGCTGGCCCAGGCGCGCAGCCGTTCGTCGAGCACTTCGATCATGGGCAACGTCAGGGCATTGAGCGCCTTGGGCGCGTCAAGGGTGGCGATGCCGATACGGGCGCCGTCGGCGCCGGTCAATACCTCGCATTGAATGGACATGGGTTACCTCGCGCAAATCATCCCCTCAGTATGGCCTGCCGCGCCGAAGCTGCCGGTCGTCGGTCGGATCGATTGACAAGCCGGCCAGGCTTTCCTAGTGTCGCGGCACTTTGCTTTTGGATGCCCCCATGACCGACGACGATCGCATCAAACTCGAGCCCAGCTGGAAAGCCGCGCTGCGTGCCGAGTTCGACCAGCCCTACATGCATCAGCTACGCGAGTTCCTGCGCGGCGAATACGCCGCCGGCAAGGAGATCTACCCGCCCGGGCCGCTGATCTTCAACGCCCTGAACTCCACGCCGCTGGAGCAGGTCAAGGTGGTCATCCTCGGCCAGGACCCGTACCACGGCCCGGGCCAGGCCCATGGCCTGTGTTTCTCGGTGCAGCCGGGCATCGCCACGCCGCCGTCGCTGGTCAATATCTACAAGGAGCTGCAGCGCGACCTCAACCTGCCGATCCCCAGCCACGGCTACCTGCAGAGCTGGGCGGAGCAGGGCGTGCTGCTGCTCAACACCACCATGACCGTGGAGCGGGCCAATGCGGCTTCGCATGCGAAGAAAGGCTGGGAATTCTTCACCGACCGGATCATCCAGGTGGTCAGCGAGCAGTGCCCGAACGTGGTGTTCCTGCTGTGGGGCGCGCATGCGCAGAGCAAGCAGAAGCTGATCGATGCCAGCAAGCACCTGATACTCAAGTCGGTGCACCCGTCGCCGTTGTCGGCCTACCGTGGGTTCTTTGGTTGCGGCCATTTCAGCCGCACCAACAGCTTCCTCGAGCAGCGCGGCATCGCGCCGATCGATTGGGCGTTGCCGCCGTTGTGACCTGAAGGAGGGCCGCGAAGCGGCTCATCTTGCTCAGTGCCTGGCCCACTGCCGGAACAACGGCTCGGCCAGAAACAGCACGAACAGCAAGCGCATCACCTGCAGGGCCGTTACCAGCGGCACCGACAGTTGCAAGGTCTCGGCCGTCAGGCTCATCTCGGCGATACCCCCAGGCATCATGCCCAGGGTCAGCGAGCGCAGGTCCAGGTGCGTCAGCAGGCTCAGCGCCCAGGCCGCGCCGGCGGCGATCAGCATGCACAACGCCGTGGCCAGCAGGGTGCGCCCCAGGAACGATGGCGCCCGGCGAAAGAACGCCCGGTTGAAGTGGCAGGCCAGGCCACTGCCGATCAACCACTGGCCGATCTGGCTGGCGCCGTTGGGCAGGCCTATCTGCAGGTTGCCCGCCAGGCTTACGCCGGCAGCCACCAGCAACGGCCCGAACAGCCAGGGGTTGGGTTGGCGCAGGCGTTGCCACAGCAGTGCCATGAGCACCCCTAACGGCGCTATCAACGCCAGCCAGCCCCAACTCACGCTGCCGGCATGGTTCAGCGGCACGCCATCGCCCAGCAGCAGTTTGAACAGCGCCGGCACGCACAGCACCACCGCCAGAACCCGCAGGCTCTGCGCCGCGGCCACCTGGCTGAGCACCGCGCCATTGCGCGCACCGAGGTTGACCATCTCGCCCGAGCCGCCCGGCATGCTGGCGAAGAACGCCGTCGCCCGGTCTTCACCGGTGCGCCGCAGCAGCCACACGCTGATCACACTGGAGAGGGTGGTGAACAACGCACCGAAGAAGATCAGCGCGAAGTGGCTGGCCACCTGTTCGATCACCGCCGGGGTGAAGTGCAGGCCGATGCCGATGCCGATGATCCACTGCCCGCACTTGCGGCCATTGGGGATTTCACTGAGCTGCCAGGGGGTCAGGCAGCGCACCAGGATGATCGCCAGCAACGAGCCGACCATCCACGGCAAGGGCCAGCCGACCTTGCTGGCGGCAAAGCCGCCCGCAAGGCCGACCAGCCCGGTGGCCCAGAACAGTGGCAACGACCGGTCAGGCATCGGCCGTTGCCCGGCGCTGCAGGGCACGTTTGCGCCAGATGCGCAGCAGCGGCAGGCTCAGCATGCACACCACCAGCACCCACACGCCCATGCTGATCGTGCTCGACCAGAGGATGCCCAGTTCGCCGTTGGAGATCGACAGCGCGCGGCGCAGGTTCTGCTCCATCAGACCGCCGAGGATGAAGCCCAGCAGGATCGGCGACAGCGGGAAGTCCAGCTTGCGCAGGATGTAGCCCATGATGCCGATGCCGACCATCAGGAACAGGTCGAAGGTGGTGGCATGCACTGCGTACACGCCGATCGCGGTGATGATCGCGATCACCGGCACCAGTGCCCAGTTCGGCACGGCAAGGATGCGGGTGAAGATGCGGATCATCGGGATGTTCAGGATCACCAGCATGATGTTGGCGATGAACAGCGAGGCGATCAGGCCCCAGACGATGTCCGGTTGCTGTTCGAACAACAGCGGGCCGGGAGTGATGTTGTACAGCGTCAGGGCGCCGATCATCACCGCGGTGGTGCCCGAGCCTGGCACGCCCAGAGTCAGCATCGGCACCAGGGCGCCGCAGCAGGACGCGCCAATGGCGGTTTCCGGGGCAGCCAGGCCGCGAGCGTCACCCTTGCCGAACTTGCCTTTATCGCCGGCGATGCGCTTCTCGGTCATGTACGCAACGGCACTGGCCAGGGTCGCACCGGCACCCGGCAACACGCCCATGAAGAAGCCGAGCAGGCCACAGCGAATGTTGACTAAGAATACCGATGCCGCTTCCTTGAGGTTGAACAGCATGCGCCCGGTGGCCTTGACCGCCACATGGCCATGGTGGGTTTTCTCCAGCAGCAGGAGGATCTCGCTGATCGAGAACAGCCCCAGCACCAGCACGACGAACTGGATGCCGTCGGCCAGGTGCACGCTGTCACCGGTGAAGCGGTACACGCCGCTGTTGGCGTCGATGCCCACCGCCGAGAGGAACAGGCCGATCAGCGCGGCAATGAACGTCTTCAGTGGTTTGTCGCCGGCCATGCCGCCGAGGGCGACGATGGCGAACACCATCAGCACGAAGTACTCCGCCGGACCGAAGGCGATTGCCCATTTCGCCAGCAGCGGGGCGAACAGCACCATGCCGCAGGTGGCGATGAAGGCACCGATGAACGAGCTCCAGGCCGACAGCGACAGGGCCACGCCGGCCAGACCCTGGCGGGCCATGGGGTAGCCGTCGAGGGTGGTCATCACGGTGGAGGCTTCGCCCGGGATGTTCAGCAGGATCGAGCTGATCCGCCCGCCGTACTCGCAGCCCAGGTACACGGCGGCCAGCAGGATCAGCGCCGACTCCGGCGGCAGGCCGAGGGCGAAGGCGATGGGGATCAGCAGGGCCACGCCGTTGATCGGGCCCAGGCCCGGCAGCAGGCCGACCACGGTGCCGATCAGGGTGCCGGTCAGGGCGGTGACCAGGTTGTACGGGCTCAGGGCGACGCCGAAGCCCTGGCCCAGGTAGCTCAAGGTATCCATGTGTCAGTTCTCCAGTACGTCGAGCAGGCCGAGGGGCAGGGGGACGTCCATCACCCGGTCGAACAGCCAGTAGAGGAAGATGCTCATGCCCACCACCACGAGGGCGCTGTGCAGCCAACGGCCACCGTACAAACGGGCCATGGGCAGGCCGACCAGGATGGCGCTGAGGATGAAGCCCAGCGCCTCGAAGGTGGCGGCGAAGACGATCAGCAGGCCGACGCAGGCCGCGATCTTGATCAGGGTCTCGCGGTCCAGTTCCGGCTCATCATCCTTGCGCACGATGGGCGTGGGGCGAATGGCCAGGTACAGCAGGCCCAGGCTCATCAGGCCGAGCATCAGCAGCGGGTAGGCGCGCGGGCCCACCGGTTCGTAGGAGAAGGCGGCCTGGTAGGGCCAGGCCATCACCGCCAGCACGGCGCACAGCGCCAGCAGGACGAGGGCGAAGAGGCGTTGCAGGATCATGTAGAAATCCTCGAAAAGGATTGCTGAAGCACAACTCGGGATCTGTGCTGGCCGTATCGCTGGCAAGCCAGCTCCCACAGGACGTCCGTCGCTTCAGAACCTAGCGCAGGCCCTGTGGGAGCCGGCTTGCCGGCGATGAGGCCAGTACAGGCTGCATGGCTTACTGGATCAGGCCGAATTCCCGGGCCAGCGCCTTGTAGTCCGCCACCTGCTTCTTCACATAGCCGTCCAGCTCTTCGCCTGTCATGGCGAACGGGAACAGTTCGCGCTGGTCACGCAGCTTGGCGAAGTCCTCCGAGGCCAGCAGCTTGTCGAACGAGGCCTTCCACCAGGCGTAGTCCTCGTCGCTGACCTTCGGCCCGAGGTAGAAGCCGCGCACCACCGGCCAGACGATGTCGTAGCCCTGCTCCTTGGCGGTGGGGATGTCTTTCATCTCCGGCTCGTCCAGGCGGTTCTCGGAGAACACCGCGAGGATGCGCATGTTGCCGCTCTGGATGTGCGGCATGGAGTCGGAAATATCGGTGGAACCCACCTGGATGTGCCCGCCGAGCAGCGCGGTGGCGATCTCGCCGCCGCCTTCCAGGGCCACGTAGCGCAGGTCGCGCGGGTTGATGCCGGCGGCCTTGGCGATCAGCGCGGTCTGCATCCAGTCCTGGCTGCCGACGGTGCCGCCGGAGCCGATCACCACCTTGCTCGGGTCCTTCTTCAGGGCCGCGACCAGGTCATCGAGGGTCTTGTAGGGCGAGTCGCTCTTCACCGCAATGGCGCCATAGCTGGTGCCGACCGCCGCCAGCCATTTCACTGCGTTCTCGTCGAAGCGGCCGAACTTGCCCTGGGCCAGGTTCAGCAGCGAACCGCTGGACCAGGCCACCAGGGTGCCGGCATCGCCTGGCCGCTGGGCGACCACGGCGTTGTAGGCTACCGCGCCGACGCCGCCGGGCATGTAGGTCACGCGCATGGGCTTGCTGAGGATCTTCTCGTTGACCAGGGCGCTTTGCACCAGCTTGCAGGTCAGGTCGAAACCGCCGCCGGGCGAGGCCGGGGCGATGCATTCGGGGCGTTTGGGTTCGGCGGCCAGGGCGTTGCCGGCCAGCAGCAGGCAGCCGGTGGCCAGGACGAGGCGGCGCAGTGAAAAAGTCATCGTCTATCTCCGTGAGCGTTGTTGTTATGGGTTACCACAGAGCCACGCTGTAGCTCACCAGCAGCCGCACCTCGTCCGCGTCGCGGGCGAAGTTGGAGCGGAAGGTGGCGTTGCGCAGGCGCACGGCGACGTTTTTCAACGGGCCGCTTTGTACCACGTACTTCAGTTCGGTGTTGCGTTCCCACTCCTTGCCCTCGCCGCCAGCTGCGCGGCTGACGTTGTCGCCGCTGATGTAGCGGGTCATGAAGGTCAGGCCGGGGATGCCGAGGGCGGCGAAGTTGTAGTCGTAGCGTGCCTGCCAGGAGCGCTCGTCTCTGCCGGCGAAGTCATTGATCTGGACGAAGTTGACCAGGTAGGGGTCGGCACCGTCGACGTAGGGGAAGGCGCTGTCGCCGGAGAGCTGCTGCCAGGCGCCGCTGACCTTGTGCCCGCCCAGGGTGTAGCTGAGCATGCCGTTGACGGTGGTGTTGTCGATCTTGCCGGCCTTGGCCGCGCCGGCATCGTCGCTGATCGCCAGGCGCAGGTCGGCGCCCAGGGTGCCCGGGCCCCACGGCTGGGTGGCGAGCATGCCGATGAAGTGCTGGCGGTAGATGTCGTCGAGCTGGGCGAAGTGGTAGCTGCCGGTGATGCGGTCGGTGAACTGGTAGTCCAGGCCGCCGGTGTCGAAATGGTCGGCGCTGAAAGTGCCGCCGAAGCGACTGTTCTTGTTGTTGAGGGCCAGGTCTTCCCAGTTGGTGTCGTTGCGGTCCTTGGCTTTTTCCAGGCGGGCGCCGGTGAAGGTCAGGCCATTGATCTCCTTCGAGGTGACCAGGCCGCCTTCGAAGGTCTGCGGCAGGATGCGCCCGTCGTTGGGCTGCAGCGTGGGCAGCTCGGGGATCAGCGTGCCGACCTTCAGTTCGGTCTGCGAGACCTTGACCTTGCCGGTCAGGCCGAGCTTGGAGTATTCGTCGGCAGCCTTGCCGTTGTCGTGGGTCGGCAGCAGGCCGGTGTCGGTGCGGTCCTTGCTGGAGTCGAGCTTGACCCCGAGCATGCCCAGCGCGTCCAGGCCGAAGCCCACGGTGCCTTCGGTATAGCCGGACTCGAAGTTGAGCATGAAACCCTGGGCCCATTCGTCGCGCTTGGATTGCTGCGCACTGGTGCCTTCGCGGAAGTCGCGGTTGAAGTACATGTTGCGGGTTTCGAAGGTGGCCGTGCTGTCTTCGAAGAAGGCGGCCTGGCTCATGGGCGCGACACCGGCAAGGGCGAAGGCGCTGGCGAGGGCGGAAGGTCGGGCGGCGAGGGAACGGATAGGCGCGTACGCCTGCGGCTGCGTGGACAGCATCGTCGGTGACTCCATTTATTGTTCTTATGTGTTTGCACCTTGCTGGTGCTTTTTGCGGCGCGCGGGGCAGCCGTGGTGCGATGCTAGGTAACCAACCTTTCGCTAACCTTTCAGCGTGAAAGGTTTGTTGCGAGGGCTTCACAGCACTCGCCACGGCGGTACACTCCGCGCAAAAAGCCCAGCCGAACAGGGAGAATCCGATGCGTGTGCTGCTGGTCGAAGACCATCTGCAACTGGCCGAAAGCGTGGCCCAGGCCCTCAAGAGCCAGGGCCTGACCGTGGACGTGCTGCATGACGGCGTGGCCGCCGACCTGGCCCTGGCCAGTGAGGACTATGCCGTGGCGGTGCTGGATGTCGGCCTGCCGCGCATGGACGGCTTCGAAGTGCTGGCGCGTTTGCGCGGCCGCGGCAAGACGTTGCCAGTGCTGATGCTCACCGCCCGCAGCGATGTGAAGGACCGGGTGCATGGGCTGAACCTCGGCGCCGACGACTACCTGGCCAAACCCTTCGAGCTGACCGAGCTGGAAGCAAGGGTCAAGGCCTTGCTGCGGCGCAGCGTGCTCGGCGGCGAGCGCCAGCAGCGTTGCGGCCCGCTGGTCTATGACCTGGATACCCGGCGCTTCGGCCTGGACGGCGAGCCGCTGACCTTGACCCAGCGCGAACAGAGCGTGCTCGAGGCGCTGATCGCCCGCCCCGGCCGGGTGATGAGCAAGGAGCAGCTGGCGGCGCAGGTGTTCGGCCTTGACGAGGAGGCCAGCCCCGATGCCATCGAGATCTACATTCACCGCCTGCGCAAGAAGCTCGACGGTCACCCGGTGGCCATCGTCACCTTCCGTGGCCTGGGCTACCTGCTCGAGCACCGCGATGCGTGACAACGGCAGCCTGCGCGGGCGCCTGCTGGGCAACCTGGCGCTGCTGCTGGTGGTGCTGATGTTGGCCAGCGGCCTGAGCGCCTACTGGAATGGCCGCGAAGCCGCCGACACCGCCTATGACCGGACCCTGCTGGCGTCGGCGCGGACCATCGCCGCCGGCCTGTCGCAGCGCGACGGCACCCTCAGCGCCGATGTGCCCTACGTGGCCCTGGACACCTTCGCCTATGACAGCGCCGGGCGTATCTACTACCAGGTTTTGGACATCAACCAGAAGCTGATTTCCGGCTACGAGCACCTGCCGCCCCCGCCACCGGGCACGCCGCGCACCGACGACTACCCGGCGCTGGCGCGTTTCTACAATGCCACCTACCTGGGCCAGGATGTGCGTGTGGTCAGCCTTCTCAAGGCGGTGAGCGAGCCGAACATGAACGGCATGGCCGAGATCCGCGTGGCCGAGACCGAGGAGGCGCGGGTGCGCATGGCCCGCGGGCTGATGGCCGACACCCTGCTGCGCCTGGGGATGCTGGCCTTCGGCGCGCTGGTGATGGTGTGGTTCGCGGTGAGCGCCGCGCTGCGTCCCCTGGAGCGCTTGCGCACGGCGGTGGAAGAGCGCCAGCCGGACGACCTGCGCGCCTTGCCGGTGGTGCAGGTGCAACGTGAACTGGGGCCGCTGGTGCGTGCGCTCAACCATTTCACCGAGCGGCTGCGTGGCCAGTTCGAGCGCCAGGCGCAGTTCATCGCCGATGCCGCCCACGAGCTGCGCACGCCGTTGGCGGCGCTCAAGGCGCGGGTCGAGCTGGGCCTGCGTTCGCGGGAGCCGGAGGAGTGGCGCAAGACCCTGGAGGCGGCAGCCCTGGGCACGGACCGACTCACCCACCTGGCTAACCAGCTGCTGTCGTTGGCGCGTGTGGAGAACGGCGCCCGGGCCATCGCCGAAGGCGGTGCCCAGCGCCTGGACCTGAGCCAGCTGGCCCGCGAGCTGGGCATGGCCATGGCGCCGCTGGCCCATGCCCGCGGCGTTGCCCTGGCGCTGGAGGCCGAGGCCCCGGTATGGCTCAAGGGCGAACCAACCTTGCTCAACGAGCTGCTCAGCAACCTGGTGGACAATGCCCTGGCCCACACCCCGCCCGGTGGCGACGTGGTCTTGCGGGTCCTGGCGCCGGCGGTCCTCGAAGTCGAGGACGATGGGCCGGGGATCCCGCAGGATGAGCGTGAGCGGGTGTTCGAGCGCTTCTACCGGCGCAGCGCCCAGGGCAGCGGGCTGGGGCTGGCCATCGTCGGCGAGATCTGCCGGGCGCACCTGGCGCAGATCAGCCTGCATGACGGCGAGCGCGGCGGGTTGAAGGTGCGGGTGAGTTTTATCGCGGATTGATGTCGGCTGTCGCGGGGCTTGCCCCGCGATCAGCCCTGTCGATTCAGCGCAACATGCTCCGCGCATCCAGCAGTTCGGCGATATCCAGTTCGGTGCCATAGGGCAGCCCCAGGTGCCGGTAGGCGGGCAGGGCGGCCAGTGGCCGGCTGCGCTCGCGCTGGCTGATGCAGCGGGCGATCTGGACGATGTCGATGTAGTCGATCTGGTCGGTGCGCCGGTCCAGGTCCTGCACCTGGCTGGGCAGGTTGACCAGCTGCTCGGGGAACTCCCAGGCACTGAGGATCTTGTCGCCCAGCACTGGCTGGATCTGCTCGATCACGAAATGCAGGCAGATCGGGTCGGACAGCAGTTCGTTGTGCTCTTCGGCATAGATCAGCACCGGCAACGCGCCGATCTGGTGCACCAGCCCGCCGAGGGTAGCCTGGTCGGGCTTGAGTTGGGTGTAGCGTCGGCACAGTTCATAGCTGATGCCCGCCACATCCAGGCTGTTGGCCCAGATATCGCGCAATTTGTGTTCGACCGCCGGGGCGCGGGCATGGAAGATCTGCTCGATCACCAGGCCGATGGCCAGGTTGCAGCTGTAGTTGATGCCCAGGCGGGTGATCGCGGTGTGCAGGTCGGTGACTTCGACGGCGGCGCGCAGCAGCGGGCTGTTGACCACCTTGATCAGGCGTGCCGACAGGGCGGCGTCGCGGCCGATCACCTTGCTCAAGGCGGACACGCTGATCTCGCTGTCTTCGGCGGCTTCGCGAATGCTCAGGGCAACTTCCGGAAGCGTCGGCAGGACCAGGTCGTCCCGGTCGATGGCGGCGAGCAATTGCGCTTGGACCTTCTCGGCCAGCTTGTTCATGGACTTCTCTACGGCAAAGGTGGTGCAGCCCCGGCATGAAGCCGGGGCGGGCTGGTCAGCGCTGGATTTCCCGGTCGCGGTCCAGTTCGTAAGGCAGGTCGAGGAGCGTCAGGCGCGGGCCTTCGAGGCTGCCCAGATGCAGGTTGTCGTCCACCACCGCATCGGCGCTGAGCACGGCCAGCAGTTCGACGGCGCTGCCGCTGCTGGCGGCTATCACCACCTCGCCGACCGACGAGCCGTGGGTTGGCGAGAAGATCTCGGCGCCCGGCTCGGGTACCGCTGTCTCGGCCAGCGCCAGGCGATACTGGCGGCGTTTGAGCTTGCCCAGGTACTGCATGCGGGCGACGATCTCCTGGCCGGTGTAGCAGCCCTTCTTGAAGCTGACGCCATCGACGGCCTGCAGGTTGATCATCTGCGGGATGAACAGCTCGCGGGTCGGGCCCATGACCTGGCCGATGCCCGCGCGCACCTGGCCGAGCAGCCAGTCGTTGAGCGTGCCCTCCGGCAGCGCGGCGGCGAGGGCCTCACGCACAGCGCTTGCCCGCTCGGCAGGCGCCCACAGTTCGACCCGGCCGGCCGAGGCGCGGACGGCGATCAGGCCATCATGACGCGCGGTCGCGCCGGCCTCGTCCGCCACGCTCAAGCTCAGCGCCTGCAGGGCCGCGTCGCCGCGCTGCAGGCCGAAGCGCGCCCAGGCGGCGCTGTCGTCGCTCAGCGTGGCCTTGGAGAACACCGCGTACTTCTTCAGGTCGGCCAACTGCGCCTCGAGCAGCTCGCTGGCCATGGCCAGCAGGTAGCCGTTGCCCTCGGGCAGGATACGGAAGCTCGATTGCATGCGGCCCTTGACCGTGCAGCGGGCACCAAGGCTCGCATGGGCTTCGCTGAGATAGCTGATGTTGCAGGTGACTTGACCCTGCAGGAACTTGCCGGCGTCGGAGCCGCGGACGGCGAGGATGCCCTCATGGGAGAGGGAACAGAAGAAAGCGGAATCGGCCATGGGTCATCGCGGTAGCTAAAGACTGGCGGCCATCATAGAACGCCGGTAACAAAATAGGTAGGTGAGTAGACCAACGCCTTGTGCCGCTTCATTCGCTGCGCGGTATACTGCGCGACCATTCGAGGAGGGCCCCATGGTCGAACAAACTGAACTCAATCGGCTTTTCTGGCACAGCCGTCGCGGCATGCTGGAACTGGACGTGCTGCTGGTACCGTTCACCCAGGAAGTCTACCCGAGCCTGAGCGAAGCGGACCGCGAGCTGTACCGTCGCCTGCTGACCTGCGAGGACCAGGACATGTTCGGCTGGTTCATGGAGCGTACCGAGTCCGAAGATCCGGAGCTGCAGCGCATGGTCCGCATCATTCTGGATCGTGTCCAGCCCAAGTGATTGTTTCGAATGCCGTTGGCAGGGCTCACGCCTGTTGCTGGCGGCCTATCTCGCCTGCCTGGCGCTGGCACTCATCGTCGGCGTTGTGGTCGCGTTGCCCGGTTGGCTGAAGGGCCTGCTGGTCATTGCCTCCCTTGCCCACGCCTGCTGGGCCATTCCCCGCCGGATCCTGCTGACCCACCCCGGCGCCGTCACCGGCCTGCGTCGCGAGTCGCGTGGCTGGCATATATACAGTCGTGCCCGGGGGTGGCAGCCAGCGCGCCTGTGCCGTGACAGCGTTGCCTTGCCCGCGGTGGTAGTGCTGCGCTTCGTGCGCAAGGGGCAATGGTTCAGCCAGAGCCAGTGCATCCCCAAGGATGCCCTGGCGCAGGAACAGCATCGAAGGCTGCGGGTGCGGCTGAAGTTCAGTCGGCGCCGCTGGGCCGCGCCGGCCTGAAGGGTCAGACCCCCTGCGGGATCTCTTCGCCGCCGAGTGCTTCGAACAGCACCGGCAGGAACTCGGTGAAGGTCATCATCATCAGCAGGAAGCTGGCGTCGAACTGTTGCTGGGCCTCGTCGCCACCATCCTGCTCGGCCTGCTCTTGCAGCAGCTCCTCGAACTTCAGGCGCTTGATCACCATCTTGTCGTCGAGCACGAACGACAGTTTGTCCTGCCAGGCCAGGGCCAGCTGGGTGACCACCTTGCCGGTGCTCAGGTGCAGCTGGATTTCCTCGCCGGTCAGGTCCTGACGCTTGCAGCGCACGATGCCGCCGTCTTCGGCGGTGTCACGCAGTTCGCACTCGTCGAGGACGTAGAAGCCTTCGGCGGCCTGTTGCGACTTGACCCAGTCGGTCATGGTCGCGCTTGGCGCGATCTTCACGGTGGCCGGGCGCACCGGCAGCGAACCGATCACTTCACGCAGGGTCGACAGCAGGTCTTCGGCGCGCTTGGCGCTGGCCGAGTTGACCAGGATCATGCCCAGGCGCGGGGCGATGGCGGCGAAGATCATCGAACGACGAATGAAAGCGCGCGGCAGGAAGGCCTGGATGATCTCGTCCTTGATCTGGTCACGTTCCTTCTTGTAGACCTTGCGCATCTGCTCGGCCTCGATCTCCTCGACCTTCTCCTTGACCGCGTCGTTGACAACGCTGCTGGGCAGGATTCGCTCTTCTTTACGTGCGGCGATCAGCATGAATTCGCCACTGACGTGAACCAGGGGGGCATCCTCGCCCTTGCCGAACGGTGCGACGAAACCGTAGGTGGTCAGTTCCTGGCTGGCGCAGGGGCGGGCCGGCTTGCTGGCCAGGGCGGCCTCCAGGGCCTCGGCCTCGAA
Organism: Pseudomonas soli; assembly: GCF_900110655.1. Lineage (GTDB taxonomy): Bacteria > Pseudomonadota > Gammaproteobacteria > Pseudomonadales > Pseudomonadaceae > Aquipseudomonas > Aquipseudomonas soli. The sequence goes on along the minus strand of NZ_FOEQ01000001.1, from coordinate 485,692 downwards.
CGGTACTTCCTGGGTCAGGCGATAGGACAGCAGGTTCTTGAACCACATGAGGGGGAATCTCTCCTTAATACATAAGGCGGGCATTATTCTCCGAGCGACGGTTCCAGGCCAACCCTGTCAGAGGGCCAGCAGTCCTATATAGAGGAAGAAAATCGCGGCGCGGCTAGGTCTTTGAAAGGCCTGGAAATTTTTTTCATTTTTTTTGAAAAAAGTGCTTGCCAGGGTAGGAGGTCCTCCGTAGAATGCGCGCCACACCGAGACGAAGGGTGATTAGCTCAGCCGGGAGAGCATCTGCCTTACAAGCAGAGGGTCGGCGGTTCGATCCCGTCATCACCCACCACTCGATGTATAGCGCGGCGGTAGTTCAGTCGGTTAGAATACCGGCCTGTCACGCCGGGGGTCGCGGGTTCGAGTCCCGTCCGCCGCGCCATATTAAGCTTCCAGGGCCCACTGAACACCCGGAAGCAACAGAGAAAGCGACCTTAGGGTCGCTTTTTTTGTTTCTGGCGTTGCGTCAGAATCCCCCTGTCCGCCGCAAGTGGCCAGCAGGCCTTGCGCCGGTTCCTACCGCAAGCAAGAGACCGACCATGCAGGATGCCAGCCTCTCTACCGCTCCGACACACGCCACTCCCTTGCTGGGAATCGACCTGGGTACCACCAACAGCCTGATCGCCGTCTGGCAGGATGGCGAAGCGCGGCTGATCGCCAATGCCCTGGGTGAGGTGCTGACGCCGTCAGTGGTCAGCGTCGATGACGATGGCAGCATCCTCGTCGGCCAGGCCGCCAGAGCACGCCTGACTACCCACCCGCAACGCAGCGCCGCGGCGTTCAAGCGCTTCATGGGCAGCGACAAGCGTTACGCCCTGGGCGAACACCGCTTCACCCCTGAAGAACTGTCAGCGCTGGTACTGGGTTCGCTCAAGCAGGACGCCGAGGCCTATCTGGGCTGCCCGGTGAGCGAGGCGGTGATCTCGGTGCCGGCCTATTTCAGCGACGAGCAGCGCAAACGCACGGTGTTCGCGGCCGAACTGGCCGGGCTCAAGGTCCAGCGGCTGATCAACGAACCCACCGCCGCCGCGATGGCCTACGGCCTGCATGAGCAGAAGTTCGAGCGCACCCTGGTGTTTGACCTGGGTGGTGGCACCTTCGACGTCACGGTACTGGAGTACGCCCTGCCGTTGATCGAGGTGCATGCCTCTACCGGCGACAACTACCTGGGCGGCGAGGATTTCACCGAGGCGCTGCTGCAGGCCTGCCTGCGTGACTGGAACCTCAAGGCCGAGGACCTGGAACCCCAGGCCCTGGCCAGCCTGCACGACGCCATCGAGCAGCTCAAGTGCGAGGTGGGCGAGGGCAGTCGCACCTTTGCCTGGAGCATGGATGGCCAGCCCCGCGAGTGGCAGTTGGACGAGCAGAAGCTGCAGGCGATCTGGGCACCCTTGCTGGCACGGGTGCGCACCCCCATCGAACAGGCCCTGCGCGATGCCCGCTTGAGCCCGCGGGAGCTGGACAGCCTGGTGCTGGTCGGCGGCGCCACGCGCATGCCGCAGGTGCAGCAACTGGTGGCCAAGCTGTTTGGCCGCCTGCCGTACCGGCACCTGGACCCGGATACCATCGTCGCCCTCGGCGCCGCCAGCCAGGCGGCGTGCAAGGCCCGCGACGAGGCCATCGACGAACTGATCCTGACCGATGTCTGTCCCTATACCCTCGGCGTGGCCTCGTCCCGGGGCGAAGATGTCACCGGCGCCTTCTCGCCGATCATCGAGCGCAACACGATCATCCCCACGTCCAAGGTGCAGCGTTTCTACAGCAGCCACCCGGAACAGAAGTTCGTGCGCATCGCCGTGTACCAGGGCGAGCGGCCATGGGTGCGGGACAACATCCTGGTGGACAGTTTCGAGATTCCGTTGCAGTCGACCGGCGAGATCCAGTCGCTGGACGTGCGCTTCAGCTACGACATCAACGGCCTGCTGGAAGTGGACGTGACCTTCCTCGAGAGCGGCCAGAAGCATAGCCACAGTATCGACCGCAGCCCCACCGGGCTGGATGCGCAGGCACGCCAGGCCAGTGAGGAGCGCCTGGCAAAATTGAAGATCCACCCACGTGACACGCTGCCCAACCGCACCTTGCTGGCCCGCCTGGAGCGAGCCTGGATGCAGAGCCTGGGCGACGAGCGCGAGCTGATCGGCAACTGGCTGGACGCCTTCAATGCCGTGCTGGCCGGGCAGCAGGCCAGCGAGATCAGCCGTGAGCGCCAGGCATTGAGCCAGGCGCTCGACGAGCTGCGTTACTGAGCGTTGAGCCGGCGCAGGGTGGCCTGCAGGCCGCCCTCCAGCGGCTGCCCTTTGCCCGGTACCGGGCCGTAACGGTTTGGCAGCTTGTCGCCGGGCAGGCCCAGCAGCACCAGTGACGAGAACGGCAACACACGGGTCAGCACCATTACCAGCAGCAGTGCCGGCACGCCGTGGCCGAGGTCGCGCAGGCGGCGCAGGAAGCCGCTGATCGACAGGATGCTGATCGCCACCAACATCGCCGGGATATGCAGCATCAGGCTGGCGCCCAAGGCGATGATTGCCACGTGCACGGCTAGGCCCGTGCGGTTCAGTCGACTCTTGAGCTTCCAGAACGCCCACATCGGTGCCGGCGGTTCCTTGATCATGTCCAGCAGCAGGCGTTCGCTCCATGACAGCACAGCCATGATCGCGCAGCGCAGGCCGGGGTCCTGTTCCGGGTCGTCCTTGACCTTTTGCAGGGCGCGCAGCACCCGGGTCTTGGGTGGGGTGCAAGTGTTCAGCAGGCTGTTCAGCGCATCCAGTACCTCGTCGACCGTGCGGCTGTCGAGGCCTTGCGCGCGTATCGCGGCAGCCGGCGGGTGTTTGGCCTGGCCGTCCAGCAGCCCCCGGCGTAGCGCTTCGAACCAGTCGTCTTGCAGGTCCAGCGCCTGCATGCGGTCGCGCAACGCGCAGCGTTGTGGTTCGTCCAGCGACGGATCGTGGTGCAGCACTGCGCAGAACAGCAGGTAGCCCAGTGCGTAATCGGTACGCAGCCCGCCGTCGTCGTTGTCCAGGCAAGCCAGCAGTTGCGCGGCGTTGGGCAGGCGCGTGCTGTTGAGCACCTGTTGCAAGGTCAGCAGGCGTGCCGAGATCAGCGCTTGTACCGGGTCGCGGATATCCAGGCTGCCGAGCAGCCCACTGGCGCCTTCGGGGCTGGTCAGCAGTTGACCGAGCAGGGCGTGTGTCGGAGCGAACGGATGCTCGGCCGGGTAGTGCAGCTGCGCGGGCAAGGCCGGGTCGATCAGTGCCAGCCAACGTGAAGGTTGCTCCAGCAGCGCCAGCATGAACAGCTGCTGGCGGTGCCACTGCCACAGTGCCTCCCCTTCGGGCATCGGCGGCAACAGGACCCCGGCTTCGGCCAGGCGGTCCTGCAGTTGCAGGGCGAATGGCGTGGTGAACAGGCGGCGCATGTCGAACTGACGGTTGAGCGTGTGCAGGGCATGGGCCGGATAGACCCGCATGCGCCGCAGCCATTCACGGCAGACCGGGCGAATGGCATCTTCGGTCAGGGCCTCGGGCAAGGTAACCGCCGGATCATCGCTGGCGCAGAGCTGCGTCAGCGCCTGGACCACAGGAGCCTGATCGAGCCAATGCAACTGCTGGCTTGCCTGGCGCTGGAAGCCCTCGAGGATCAGCGCGTCGAGGGCGTCCTCGGCCGGTGGCTGGGCAAGGACCAGGCGCAGCAAACCGGCCTCGCCGCGCTGCAGGGCCCAGGCATGCCAATACAGGCGGTGCAGGTTCTGCTCCGGCTGCTCCTGCAGCAGCCAGGCCAGCAGGGGCAGTTCGTCGTCACCGTCCAGATGCCAGTCGACGAAGGTGCTGGCGATGCCGTCCAGCCCCAGGCGCGAGGCTTCGGACCAGCGCGCCAAGGTCTGCGCTGACTGCCCCGGGCTGCCCCATGCCTGGGCCGGGTCGCCAAGGTCTTGGGGCCAGCCGGCTGGCGTGTGCAGGCGGTCGAAGGCCTGGATCAGCAGGGGCAGGCGCTGGGGCTGATGGCGGGCACAGAGGTCGATCAGCCAGCGCTCGGCCTGTGGATGCTGGTGTTGGCGGTACAGCCGCAACCAGCAGTCCAGGGCTTGTTGCTCGGCCCCCAGGGCATCGGCCTGGCGGGCCAGCAGGTAGAGCAGGTCGGCATCGTCCGGGGTTTGCGCCTGTTGTGCCTGGAGCATGCCGTGGAAGGTCCGGCTGGCGATGCCGGCCTGGCTGAACTGCACCAGCAGGCGCTGTACCAGTGCCGGGTCGTCCGGGATCGCCAGGCAGGTATGCACGCTGGCGAACTGCTCGTACTCGAACAATGGACGGTGCTGGTAGCAGTATTCGAGGCTGCGGAAATACCACAGGCTCTCCATTTGCGCCGGGGCTGGCCAGTCGCGCATGCAGGCGGTATCGAAGGGATCCGGCTGCGCGAGACGGTCGAGGAAGGCTTCCACTTCGTGGGGGTTGTCCAGGCGCAGCAACTGCTCGGCCCAGCCCAGGCGCCGGGCCAGCAGACCCGCGCAGTGATGGGACAGCGGCCCGCAGTCGCGCAGTGTGTGCAGCAGCTGCCAGCCGAGGTCGTCCAGTTCGTCCAGTGGCAGTTCGTCCAGCTCGGCGATGTAGCCCTGCCAGGCTTGTGGGTCGAAGCGCAGGGACGGCTCCTCGAGCAGGCGATGGAAGTGCTGCAGCGCCGGATGGGGAGTGTCCTCGGCGACCCTTGGCTCGGCCTCCTGGGTTTCCTGCTCGCGGGCCAGGCGCAGCGCTTCCTCGTATGCCGCACGCAGGGCCTGGAAACCTTCCGGGTCGGTTTCCGGATGGTGCGCGGGCAGGCGGCCGCGGTAGGCCAGGCGGATGGCGTCCAGGTCCTGGGTCGGTTCGATCCCCAGGCGAATCCAGCAACTCATGACCAGCAGTCCTCTTCCAGGGTGGCGGGGCGCGCAGGTTCCGGCAGGTCCATGTCCCAGGGCAGCCCGGCCAGCAGCTCATGGGCGCCGAGACGCAGGTTAAGCAGGATGCAGCGGTTCCAGTGTTCGCTGCCCTGGCGCTCGAGATCGGCGGCCAGGGTCTCGTCGCTGCTGTCGCTGACATTCCACAGCGCCTTGCCGAACAGGTAGCCGGCCAGGTAGCAATCCCAGCGGTTGTAGTAGTGGCGGGCGCGCAGCGCCAGGCGGTAGTGCAGGTAGAGGCTTTCGTCGCGATCGATCAGGCCTTTCTTGACCCCGGCGCGCAGCAGGAAGCTCATGCGCCCCAGGTCCCAGGCGCGGGTGCCGCCCGGGCCGCAGTCGGGGAAGGTGCGTGCGGCATATTCGTGGCGGATGCGTTCGCGTGGGGGCAGGGTGTCGAGCAGGGCCTGCCACTGGCTGGGCAGGCAGCGCTGGTACTGCCAGTAGGCTTCGCTCATTTCGGTGGCGTGGCCGTTGTCGGCCATGTTCAGCATATCCAGCAACTGGGCACGGTCGCTGATCCCCCACCAGCGTTCCAGATCGGTCTGGTCTTCGCCTTCGAAGTAATCGGGGGCGGTGTAGCTGGCGCCGTTGAGGGCGGCCATGGGGGCGGAGAGGGCATGCAGCCAGTGCTGCGCGGTTTCGTCCATGAAGGGGTCCTGGAGGCGCTGGGAACTGGCGTGGATTGTATAGGAAACCGCGGGCCGGTTTTCAGGGGTATACGCCGAGTCGATAGGCTTCGGCCACCTCCCGGAGCACCTCGCACACCCACTGCGCCGGCAGGCTCTGTGCCAGGGCGGCATTGCGGCAGATCCCCACCGAGCCGCCCGGTTCGCGCACGCCCAGGTCGAGTTCGGCAAGTTCGCCCCGCCCGAGGTCGATCAGCACGGCGTCGCGCGGGGCCACCCAGACCGCCTCGCTGCCCAGCACGTAGCGCCTGCTCAAGGCTAGCGACAGGGTTTCCAGGCGTTGTGCCGGCAGCGGGATGGCGCATTGCACGAACAAGCTGTCGGCGTGCTGGCGAATGGTCGTGCCGGGCGGTGGCAGCACCAATGGATAGGTACCGACCTGCCTGTGGTCAATAGGCTGGGCCGCCAGCAGTGGATGCCCGGGTCGCACCACCAGGGTCATCGACTCGCTGTACAAATGCTCGAACGACAGCCCCTGGATCTGCGGGCTGTCGGTCATGCGACCGATCACCAGTTCCAGCTCGCCAAGGTGCAACTGCCCAAGCAGCTGGGCGCTGGCCCCGGTCACCACGCTGATGACCAATGCCTCGTGCTGCTGGTGCAGGCGGCACAGCACCTCGGGCATCAGCAGCCCTTCGACTGTCGACAGCACGCCAATACGCACCTGCGACGGCGCCCGAGCCTCACCGCGCAAACTGCCGACCCCGTCACGCAGCGCCTGCACGCTGGGGCCGGCATAGCGCATGAAACGGGTACCGGCCGGGGTCAAGGCGGCGCCTTGGTGGCTGCGCTCGAACAGGCGAGCTTCCAGCAGATCCTCCAGCTCCTTGAGGGTCTTGGAGATCGCTGGCTGGCTGATCGCCAGCACGTCGGCGGCCCTGGCCAGGCTGCCCTGTCGGGCAATCTCCAGGAAGCACAGCAGGTGGCGGAACTTGATGCGGGTATCGAGGTTCATGCCCGGCAGTGTATCCGCGCGGGCCAGACCTGCAACGTCTGGTTGCTCCGTTCGAGCATCAGCTACGGGCCAGTTCGACTTCGCCGCCGCGCAGGCGCACCGTCCACACCCGCAAGGCCTGTGTCGGGTCCTCCAGGCAGCGCCCGTCGTGCAGGCAAAAATGCTGCTTGTAGAGCGGCGCCGCGACTACCAGTTCGCCCTGCAGACTGGCCACCAGCCCGCGCCCGATGATATTGGCGCCGGAGCGCGGATCACGGTTTTCCAGCGCGTAGACCTGTCGATCCCGCCCCGGCAGGTAGAACAGCGCGACCTGCTCGCCTGCATGCCACACTACCACCCCGGAGTCGGCGACCAGGTCACTGGCCTGGCACACCGCCTGCCAGCGGGTTTCACTTGCTACAGCCGTGTTGGACAGGTTCATCACATTGTCTCCTCATGGGTGGGAATCAGCTGCAGGGGCGCCGCCGGCCGGCGTTGGCCGCGCTCGCGCACGAAGTGCACATCCGGATCGGCGCGTTGGTCATTGACGAAGGTGCGGAAGCGCTTGAGCTTTTCCGGGTCGCCCAATGCGTTGGCCCATTCGCATTCGTAGCGGTCGACCACCTGCTGCATCTGCGTCTCGAGTTCGCGGGCCAGGCCCAGGCTGTCGTCGATCACCACCTGCTTGAGGTAGTCGAGCCCGCCTTCGAGGCCCTCGCGCCACACCGAGGTGCGCTGCAGTTTGTCGGCGGTGCGGATGTAGAACATCAGCACACGGTCGATCAGGCGTACCAGGGTCTCGTCGTCCAGGTCGGTGGCGAACAGTTCGGCGTGGCGCGGGCGCATGCCGCCGTTGCCGCACACGTACAGGTTCCAGCCCTTGTCGGTGGCAATCACGCCGATGTCCTTGCTTTGCGCCTCGGCGCATTCGCGGGTGCAGCCAGACACCGCGAACTTGAGCTTGTGCGGCGCGCGCAGGCCCTTGTAGCGGTCCTCCAGGCGCAAGGCCATGGCCACGCTGTCCTGCACGCCATAGCGGCACCAGGTGCTGCCGACGCAGGATTTCACCGTCCGTGTCGACTTGCCGTAGGCGTGCCCGGTCTCGAAGCCGGCGGCGATCAGCTCGCCCCAGATCAGCGGCAGCTCGTGCAACTGGGCACCGAACAGGTCGATGCGCTGGCCGCCGGTGATCTTGGTATAGAGGTCGTACTTCTTTGCCACCTGGCCGATCACGATGAGTTTTTCCGGGGTGATCTCGCCGCCGGGAATGCGCGGCACCACCGAGTAGCTGCCGTTCTTCTGCATGTTGGCCATGAAGGTGTCGTTGGTGTCCTGCAGCGGCACCAGCGCCGGGTCCATGATCGGCTGGTTCCAGCACGAGGCGAGGATGTTGCCCACCGCCGGCTTGCAGATGGCGCACCCCACGTGGCCTTTGCCATGGCGTTCGAGCAGCTCGCTGAAAGTGCGGATACCCTCCACCCGCACCAGCCCGTAGAGCTCCTGACGGGTGTAGGCAAAGTGTTCGCAAAGGCTCTTGTCGACGGTCACGCCGCGGGCGGTCAGTTCGTGCTCGAACACTTGCTTGAGCAGCGCCGCGCAACCGCCGCAACCGCTGGCCGCCCTGGTGCAGGATTTGACGCTGGCGAGGTCGCTGCAGCCACCGTCGATGGCGGCGCACACCGCGCCTTTGCTGACGTTGTGGCACGAGCAGATGGTCGCGCTGTCGGGCAAGGCATCGGCGCCTAGCGCCGGTGCGCCGCTGCCCTGGGGCAGAATCAGCGCGGCCGGGTCGGCCGGTAGCTTGATGCCGTTCTGGGCGTATTGCAGCAGGGTGTCGTAGTAGCTGTTGTCACCCACCAGTACCGCGCCAAGCACACGCTTGCCGTTGGCATCGACCACCAGGCGCCGGTATGAGGCGCTGGCCTCGTCGATGAAGCGGTAGCTGCGCGCGCCCGGCGTGACGCCCTGGGCATCGCCGATGGAGCCGACGTCCACACCCAGCAGCTTGAGCTTGGTCGACATGTCGGCGCCGCTGAATTCGCCCGCCGACTCGCCCATCACCAGGGCAGCCAGGTTACGCGCCATGGCGTATCCCGGAGCGACCAGGCCGAACACACTGCCGTTCCACGAAGCGCATTCGCCAATGGCGAAGATGCGTGGGTCGCTGGAGCGGCACTGACTGTCGATCACCACGCCGCCGCGAGGGGCGATCTCCAGGCCGCAGGCGCGGCCCAGGGCATCCTGCGGGCGAATGCCGGCGGAAAACACGATCAGGTCGGTTTCCAGGTGTTCGCCGCCATCGAAGTTCATGCGGTAGCGGTAGTGTTCGCCAGCGCTGATCGACTGGGTGGCGCGGGCCAGGTGCACGCCCACGCCCAGCGCCTCGATGCGCGCCTTGAGCGCCGCGCCGCCCTCGCCATCCAGTTGGACCGGCATCAGGCGCGGTGCGAACTCCACCACATGCGCTTGCAGGCCTAGCGACTTGAGGGCGTTGGCGGCTTCGAGGCCGAGCAGGCCGCCGCCGACCACCACCCCACGGCGGGCGCTGCCGGCGGCGGCTCGGATCGCATCGAGGTCTTCAAGGGTGCGATAGACCAGGCGCGCATTGCCGCTGGACCCTTCGATGGGCGGCACGAACGGGTAGGAACCGGTGGCCAGGATCAACTGGTCGTAGCCGAGGCGGCCTTCGGCGGTGATCACTTCCTGGCGTTCGCGATCGATGTCCAGTACCGCCTCGCCCAGGTGCAGGTGCACGCCGTTACTCGCATAGTAGTCGCGGTCGCACAGGGCCAGGGTTTCGGCGCAACTGCCGGTGAAATATTCCGAGAGGTGCACCCGGTCATAGGCGCGCTGACGCTCCTCGGCGAATACGTGCAGTTCGAAGCGCGCCAAGGCGCCGCGCTCGATCAGTTGCTCGACGCAGTGATGGCCGACCATGCCGTTGCCGACGATGACCAGTCGCGCTCGTTGTGCTTCGTTCGCTGTTGCCTGCATAGCCGATCCTCGATCACGGAAAAACGAAAAAGGCGCCTGGAGCCGAAGCTCCAGGCGCCTTTGCCTGTACTCATCAGTGTGAGGCCCCTGTCGACCGCCGTTGGTCGTTGGGGCTGTTGTGCATCGGTTGAAGCAGGGAATGTGCCAGGCTCCCGGTCATCGCGGGGCAAGCCCGCTCCCAAGAGGGTTGCAGCGTGCCACGAGACCTTTGGGCATGAGTTGGCCATGTGATGCGGTCGCACAAACAGGGTGCAGCCTCACCACCGTGGTGCATCAATACACATCTCGCCGGTAGCGCTTGTCCCGCGCCAACCCCTCGACGTACGCCGCTGCCATGGTCTTGCCCAGGCCACCATGTTCCGCCACGAGCTGGCGCAAGGCCGCGTCCACGTCCCGGGCCATAAACCGGGCATCGCCACAGACATACACATGCGCGCCGTCCTGCAACCAGCGCCACAGCTCGGCGCCGTGCTCCAGCAGGCGGTGCTGCACATAGACCTTTTGCGGCTGGTCACGCGAGAACGCGGTGCTCAGACGCACATGCCCGCTGGCCTCCCAGGCCTGCATTTGTTCGCGGTAATAGAAGTCGCAGGCGGCATGCTGCTCACCGAAGAACAGCCAGTTGCGCCCCTTGGCCCCACGTACCTCGCGCTCTTCAAGGAAGGCGCGGAAGGGGGCGATACCGGTACCAGGGCCGATCATGACGATGGGCACCCCGTCGTCCTCGGGCAGGCGGAAGTGCTTCGATGGCTGGGCAAATATCCCCACCTCCAGCGCCGCTGCCCGGTCCGCGAGGAAGCTCGAACAGACGCCCTTGCGCTCGCCATGGCGCACGATGGACACGGTCAGGTGCACCTGGCCGGGATGAGCCCGGGGGCTGGAGCTGATCGAGTACAGGCGCGGCTGCAAGGGTTTGAGCAGCGACAACCAGTTGCCCAGCGGCAAGGCCTGGGGGTGTTCGCGCAGCACGTCGGCCAGCTGGCGGCCCCACAACCATTCCTTGAGTTCGTCCTTGCACTCTGGCAGCAGCAGGCGTTGCAGGTCGGGAGCGTGCTGGCTGAAGGTTTCGAGCTGCTGGCGGCTGACCTGGGTGATGTCCAGGTGCCGCTCCAGCGCGGTTCGCAGGGGCATTGGGGCATGGCCCTCGAGTTCGATCTCGGTTTGGCCTTCCAGCTGCATCAGCGTGAGCAGCTCGTCGACCAGATCCGGGCAATTGCGCGGCCATACGCCCAGGGCATCGCCAGGTTGATAGCGCAGGTCGCTACCGGACAGGTCGAAGACCAGTTGGCGAGTCTCCTTGGTTGAACCCGGGCCGCTGAGCAGGCGGTTTTCCCGCAAGGTGGCAGGCCAGGGCTGCTGTTTGCCGCGGACGGTGACTGGCGCGGCGGCGGTGGTCGCCGGGGCACCGCCAAGCTCGGACAACAGGGCATCGAGCCAAGCGCCGAAGGCCGCCTCGCAATCCGGCTCGCAGTCGACCCGATCCAGCAGGCGCTGGGCGCCCAGGTCGGCCAGGCGTTGGTCGAGCTTGCGGCCGAAGCCGCAGAACTGGTCGTAGCTTGAATCGCCCAAGGCCAGCACGGCGTAAGGGAGGGTGGCGCAACTGGCGCCTTCGTCGTCCAGCAGCGCCCGCCAGAACGCGGTGCCGCTGTCCGGCGCATCGCCGTCGCCGAAGGTGCTGGCGATCAGCAGCAGGCTGGCGGCACCTCGCAGTTGGGATGGGCGCACCGCCTCCATGCAACTGAGCGCGACCACCAGCCCCGCGTCGCGCAGGCGCTGGGCGCAGCGTTCGGCGAGCTGTTCGCTATTGCCGGTCTGCGAGGCCCACAGCACGTGGTGGCGAGGGCTCAAGAGCGCTGCTTGAGATGCCGGTGTGGGCGGGGCGTACAGGCTAGCCAGCAGGCCGTCGATGAACAGGCGTCGCCCCGGCGCCAGGGGCGCATTGGGCGGGAGGGAGGGCACGCCATCGCTGTGGGCCTGGCTCAGGCCGAGCAGGAAACCTTGCAGGTAATGGCGCTCGTCCTCGGCCAGGACTGGCGCCGGCAACGACTCCAGGCCGAGCAGCCGGGCCAGGGTGGCGGTGGGCAGGGTGATGGGCTCCGAGGCACGCGTCAGTTCGAGGACATCGATGCGCTCGCCAGCGACCCTTTCCAAGGCCACGGCACAATGCTTTAAGGCCGGTTGCAGCGAGGTTGGGTCCACCGCGTCGCAGGTCACCGCGTTGATTGCCAGTTGCTCGCCGTACAGATCGTTCCAGTGAAACGGAGCGAAACAGTTGCCCGGCAGCACTCGCTCGCTGAGCCGCGCCGGCAGTACGGCCTGGCCACGGCGCGAGCGGATCGCCACCTGGTCCTTTGGCGCGATGCCCAGGCGCCGGGCGTCGTCGGGATGGATCTCGACGAAGGGGCCGGGCTCCAGCTTGTTCAGGCTGGGTACCTGGCCGGTCTTGGTCAGCGTGTGCCACTGGTGCTGGACGCGGCCGGTGTTGAGCACGAAGGGGAAGGCATCTTCGGGCAGCTCCGCCGGCGGCAGCCAGGGGCGGGCGAAGAACCGCGCCTTGCCGGTGTGCGTCGGAAACACCGGCGTCTGTGGGGCGTCTGGCGCGACATAGCGCAGCGGGCTGCGAGTGTCCTTGCGCCCCGGCGCGCTTGGCCACTGCCGCGGGCCCTGGCGCAGGTCGCTATAGTCGATGCCGCGCAGGTCGTAACCGGTGTCCGGATTGTGGAAGCGGCGGATCTCATCGAACACCGCTTCGGCGTCGGGGTAGTCGAAGGCGTGCGCATAACCCATGGCACAGGCGACGCGCGCGATCAGGCGCCAGTCCTCGAGGCTTTCGCCGGGCGCCTCGACGGCGCGGGGCATCAAGGTCAGGTTACGCTCGCTGTTGATCATCACCCCCTCGCTCTCGGCCCACAGTGCCGCCGGCAGCAGGATGTCGGCGTAGCGGTTGGTCTCGGTGTCGAGGAAGGCGTCCTGGCTGATCACCAGTTGTGCCTGGCGCAGGCCGTCGATCACCTGCTGGCGGTTGGCGACGCTGGCCACCGGGTTGCTGCAGATGATCCAACAGGCTTTTACCTTGCCCTGCTTGAGTTGCTCGAACAGCGCCACGGTGCCTTCGCCTCCTTCACTGCGCAGGGTGCCGGGGGGCAGTTGCCATTGCGCTTCGACGAAGGCGCGGTCGGCCGCCACCTGCGCCGAACGCTGGCCCGGTAGGCCCGGTCCCATGTAACCCATCTCGCGGCCGCCCATGGCATTGGGTTGGCCGGTCAGCGAGAACGGCCCGCTGCCGGGTCGGCAGATGGCGCCGGTGGCCAGGTGCAGGTTGCACAGAGCATTGCTATGCCAGGTGCCGTGGATGCTCTGGTTCAGGCCCATGGTCCAGCAGCTCATCCATTCGCCCGCCGCGCCGATCAGGCGGGCGGCTTCGTGGATATCGGCCTCGGCCAGCCCGGTGATGGCCGCGACGCGTGCGGGGGTGTAGTCCTCGAGAAACGCCGGCAGTACCTCCCAGCCTTCGGTGTGGCGCGCGATGAAGTCCGCGTCGGTATGGCCATTGGCGTGCAGCAGGTGCAGCAGGCCATTGAGCAGGGCCAGGTCGGTACCCGGGCGCAGTTGCAGGAACAGGTCGGCCTTGTCGGCGGTGGCGCTGCGCCGGGGGTCGACGACGATCAACCTGGCACCGGCCTTGAGCCGGTCGAGCAGGCGCAGGAACAGGATCGGGTGACAGTCGGCCATGTTCGCGCCGATCACCAGGAACACCTCGGCGCGCTCGAAATCCTGGTAGCTGCCGGGCGGGCCGTCGGCGCCAAGCGATTGCTTGTAGCCGCTACCGGCGCTAGCCATGCACAGGCGTGAGTTGGACTCGATATGGCGGGTGCGGATGAAACCCTTGGCCAGTTTGTTGGCCAGGTACTGTGCCTCCAGCGACATCTGCCCGGAGACATAGAGGGCTACGGCATCGGCGCCGTGGGTGTCGATGATCGTGCGCAGGCGCCTGGCCGTCTCGGCGATGGCGGTCTCCAGCGGGCGACGGGCTGGTTGCTGGCTGCGCTGGTCACGGACGAAAGCGTGGGCCATGCGCCCGACCTCCAACGGCACATGGGCGGTCAACCCCTTGGTGCACAGGCGCCCGAAGTTGCTGGGGTGCTGCTTGTCGCCGCTGACCTTGACCACCTTGCCCCCCTTCACGTGCATGACGATGCCGCACCCGACCCCGCAATACGGGCAAACACTGCGCACTTCACTGCCGCTCATCACGATCTCCTGCTGACTAAACGACAAAGGCGCCGGCTGCCCGGCCTGCAAGTGGCAAGCGGGGCAACACGGCGCCTTCGTCGTGGAGAGAGAACCATCGGCGTTGATGGCCTCGATGCCGTGCAAACAGCAAATCCCGGGCCATTTCATGCAGGGCGCGGTGTTGCTGTGAGAGTGGGCTCGCCCGGCGTGGGACGCGCACCGATATGGGGAGCTGCGCACCAGCGGATGGCATCGGTCGAACTATGGCTATATGATTCGCATACGTTTCATATATAGGTAACCGCACATGGGTATCGTCAAGATCGCCGACGAACTCCACGAAGACCTGCGCGTAGCCAGCGCCGCGCTGTCGCGCTCGATCAACGCCCAGGCCGAGCACTGGATCCGTATCGGCATGCTGGCCGAGTTGCACCCGCAGGCCACCTACCAGGAACTGCTGCGCCAGTTGCTGCGCCAGGAGCAGGCCAATCTCAAGGAGCTGCTGCAATGAGCAAGGTCATCCTCAAGGACCCCGCCCAGCTCGAATTGATGCGCCGTGCCGGCCAGTTGCTGGCCCGGGTGTTCGCCGACCTCGACGGTTTCATCCGCCCCGGCGTGACCACCATGCAGATCAACGACCGCGCCGAGGCCTTCATCGTCCAGACCCTCAAGGCGCGGCCGGCGAGCAAGGGCCAATACGGTTTTCCCTTTGCCCTGAACACATCGGTGGACCATGTGGTCTGCCATGGCATGCCCAAGGCCGATGAGGTGTTGAAGGAGGGTTCGATCGTCAACGTCGACATCACCCTGGAGCAGGGCGGCTATATCGCCGATTCGTCGAAGATGTACAGCATCGGCCAGATCGGCGAAGAGGCCCGACGGCTGGTGGACACTACCTATGCTGCGCTGTGGAAAGGCATCGAGCAGGTGCGCCCTGGCGCGACCCTCGGTGACATCGGCCACGCCATCCAGGCCCACGCCGAGGCCGCCGGCTACAGCGTGGTGCGCGAATATTGCGGGCACGGCATCGGCACGCAGATGCACGAGGCGCCGGAGGTGCTGCACTACGGCCAGCGTGGCACGGGTATGAAGCTGCAACCGGGAATGGTGTTCACCATAGAGCCGATGATCAACCAGGGAGGGCGTGGGACCCGCGGTTTGCGCGATGGCTGGACGGTGATTACCCGTGACCGGAGCCTGTCGGCGCAATGGGAGCACACCGTGGCGGTGACGCAGAGCGGCGTCGAGGTGCTGACCTTGCGCGAGGAGGAACGCGTGGCGCAGGGCGATGGGCGAACGTCCCTCGGAGCCATGGTCTAGGCTGAAACCTACCGGTACCGGCCCACGCCCTACTACAAATGCCGGCCCGGCAACCATTGGAGTCCCTGGGAGGTGCGCCATGAGCCTGCTGCTCGAACCCTACACCCTGCGTCAGTTGACCCTGCCCAACCGTATCGCCGTTTCCCCCATGTGTCAGTACTCCGCCGTCGACGGCCTGGCCAATGACTGGCACCTGGTTCACCTGGGCAGCCGCGCTGTCGGTGGCGCCGGCCTGGTGATCAGTGAAGCGGTCGCGGTCACCGCCGATGGACGCATCACAGCAGAAGACCTCGGCCTGTGGAGCGACGAGCAGATCCCCGCGTTGCAGCGCATCACCCGCTTCATCACCGCCCAGGGCGCTGTTCCCGGCATCCAGCTGGCCCACGCCGGACGCAAGGCCAGCACCCACAGGCCGTGGCTGGGCAAGCACGGCAGCGTCAAGCTCGAAGACGGCGGCTGGCAGCCGGTAGGGCCCTCCAGGATTGCCTTCGACCCCGAGCACACCGTCCCCCATGAACTGAGCAAGGACGAGATCCAGCAGGTCGTCGACGCGTTCGTTGCCGCCACCGAGCGGGCCTTGAAGGCCGGCTTCAAGGTGGTCGAGATCCACGCCGCCCACGGCTACCTGCTGCACCAGTTCCTCTCGCCGCTGAGCAACCAGCGCCGCGACGAGTACGGCAGCTGCTTTGAAAACCGTATCCGCCTGACCTTGCAGGTTGTCGAAGCGGTGCGCCAGGCCTGGCCACAGGAGCTGCCGCTGTTGGTGCGGGTGTCGGCCACCGACTGGGTGGAGGATGGCTGGAACCCGGACGAGACCGTGGAGCTGGCCCGCCGGCTGCGCGCCCTGGGTGTCGATCTGATCGACGTGTCGTCGGGAGGGACCTCGGTCAACGCAGAGATCCCCACCGGCCCCGGCTACCAGACCCGTTTCGCCGAGCGGGTGCGCAAGGAGTCGGAGATCGCCACCGGCACCGTCGGCATGATCACCGAGCCAGCCCAGGCCGAGCATATCCTGCGTACCGGCCAGGCCGATGTGATCTTCCTTGCCCGCGAACTGTTGCGCGACCCTTACTGGCCATTGCACGCCGACGACGACCTGGGCGGCAACAAGGCGACCTGGCCGGCGCAATACCAACGCGCGACAAGCCGGGCCAACCCGATCCACGAATCGGACTTGCGCGACTGACTCAGCTGCAGGCGGCTTGGCTGAGGATGTCGCTGACCCACTGGTTGATGCTCTTCTGCGCCAGCTCGGCCTTGGCCGCCACGCTGGCGTGGAGAGTAGGCTCCAGGCGCAGGCTGAGTTTGCCGGAGTAGGTTTTCTGCGGTTCACGCCCCAGGCGCCGACAGGTTTCGAGGTAGTCGTCGACAGCTTCCTCGAACGCCTGGCGCAATTCACTGATCGACTCGCCATGGAAGCCGATCACGTCGCGGATCCCGGCGACATGGCCGATCAGCAACTGGTCTTCGTCACTGTATTCAATGCGCGCCGAGTAGCCGCGGTAATTCATCACATTCATGGTGTAACTCCTGCCTGCTCCAGGAACTGGCGGGCATCGCGCACCTGATAGGGTTTGGCGTGCCGATCGGGGTGAGGGCGATGAAAGGTCGCAACCTCACCGTTGAGTTCGAAGCGCACACGCGAGCCTCTACCCTCGACAACCCGGGCACCGAGCGAGACCAGCAGGGATTCCAGGCGCGACCAGTCCAGCGTTCGGGGAACGAGCTTGTTGAAGACAAGTTCGAGTAACGCACGTTGACTATTCATGGTATCAGTCTGTGATACCAGCGCCATTTAACTCAATAGATCGGCGGTAGGGTGTAGTTCAGGCAATAGGTAGGAAAAATCGCGTTGCTTTGCAGGAAAAAAGCCGGTGAGTGTTTCCCCCACCGGCTAGTCGTGCATCAGTGCTTGAACATCACATGGCGCACACAGGTGTAGTCCTCCAACCCGTACATCGACATGTCCTTGCCATAGCCGGAATGCTTCTGCCCGCCGTGCGGCATCTCGCTGACCAGCATGAAATGCGTGTTGACCCAGGTGCAGCCATATTGCAGCCGTGCGGCGAGGCGGTGGGCGCGTCCGCTGTCACGGGTCCACACCGACGAGGCCAGGCCGTACTCCGAGTCGTTGGCCCATTCCAGCGCCTGGGCTTCGTCGCTGAAGCGGGTGACCGACACCACCGGGCCGAATACCTCGTGGCGGACGATTTCGTCGTCCTGCAGCGCATCGGCCAGCACGGTCGGTGCGAAGAAGAAGCCATCACCGGGCAGTGCCTTGCCACCGGTGACCAGGCGAATGTGCGGCTGGGCGATGGCACGGTTCACCAGGCCGGCGACCTTGTCGCGATGCTGGGCGCTGATCAACGGGCCGAGTTCGGTGTCGGCCGCCTGCTGCGGGCCTGGCTTGATGCTCGCAACCGCCGCGCCCAGGCGTTCGACGAAGCGTTCGTAGATGCCGTCCTGCACGTACAGCCGGCAGGCGGCGGTGCAGTCCTGCCCTGCGTTGTAGAAGCCGAAGGTGCGGATGCCGTCGATGGCCGCGTCGAGGTCGGCATCGTCGAATACCAGCACCGGCGCCTTGCCGCCCAGTTCCATGTGCATGCGCTTCACGCTGTCGGCGGTGGCGCCAATGATGTGCGCGCCGGTGGGGATGGAGCCGGTCAGCGACACCATGCGCACCTTGGCATGGGTGACCAGTGGGGTGCCGACGGTCTGGCCACGGCCGAAAAGGATATTGAGCACGCCGGCCGGCAGCAGCTCACGGACCAGCTCGCCAAGGCGCAGGGCCGTCAGCGGGGTCAACTCCGATGGCTTGATGACCACGGTGTTGCCGGCAGCCAACGCGGGGGCGATCTTCCAGGCCAGCATCATCAGCGGGTAATTCCACGGCGCGATGGAGGCGACCACGCCCAGCGGGTCGCGGCGGATCATCGAGGTGTGCCCGGGCAGGTACTCGCCCGCCGCCAGGCCACCCAGGCAGCGTGCCGCGCCGGCGAAGTAGCGGAACACGTCGGCAATGGCCGGGATCTCGTCGCCGAGCGCCGCGGCATAGGGCTTGCCGCAGTTGTCCGACTCCAGCCGGGCCAGTTCCTCGGCGTGTCGTTCGATGACCTCGGCAATCGCCAGCAAAGCGCTGGCGCGTTCCTTCGGGGTGGTCTGCGACCAGTGCTGGAAGGCTTGGTCGGCGGCGCGCACGGCGGTGTCTACCTGGGCTTCGGTGGCTTCGTTGATCTGCGCCAGGGCGCTGCCCTTGGCCGGGTCGAGCACGGTCCAGGCCGGGCCTTCGCCGTTCACCAGGTGACCGTTGATCAGCATTCGGGTTTGCATGGAGCGGTTCTCCTTATGGGCCTCGAGCGCACTGCGCCGCAATGACGCTACAGACTAGAAGCGACTGGCCGTACCGACAAACGAGAGTGGGCAACATCTGGATGCAAATGCGTTAAGCGAGGCTTCAGCTTGCCGGCCTACTCTGGGGCCTTCTCAACGTCGAATGTTTGCGAGGTGTGTCAGATGAACACGCGTGGTCTGCTCGATCAGCTCTTGAAAACCGGTCAATCTCTGCTGCAGAACCAGCAGGGCAAGAGCCTCAGCGACAAAGGTTCGGGGAACATTGGCAGCCTGTTGTCTGGTGCCGGCGGTGGCGCATTGGCAGCGGGCGCCATGGGCTTGCTGCTGGGCAACAAGAAGGCCCGCAGGTATGGCGGCAAGGCACTGACCTACGGCGGCCTGGCCGCGCTCGGGGTGCTGGCCTACAAGGCCTATGGCAACTGGCAGGTCCGCCAGGGCGCCGGCGATCAGCAGCCGCAGACGCTGGATCGCCTGCCCCCGGCCCAGGTCGAGCAGCACAGCCAGGCCGTGTTGCGCGCGCTGGTGGCGGCAGCCAAGTCCGACGGCCATATCGATGACCGTGAGCGGGCTCTGATTGAAGGCGAGTTCACTCGCCTGGACAGCGACCGCGAGTTGCAGCAATGGCTGCACGCTGAACTGAACAAGCCGCTGGATCCGGCCGAAGTGGCCCGCGCCGCGCAGACCCCGGAAATGGCTGCCGAGATGTACCTGGCCAGCGTGATGATGGTCGACCAGGAGAACTTCATGGAGCGCGCCTACCTCGACGAACTGGCGCGCCAGCTGCGCCTGGACCCTGCCTTGCGCCTGGAGTTGGAGAACCAGGTCAGGCTTGCCGCGGGTCAATGAGCCTGCAATTGGCCATATCAATGGGCACGGAGGCCTGAGTACAGCAGCATTCAGCCGCAAATACGTAGGACGCCTGGGCTATACTTCGGCGATTTTTCCCGCTCGTATCGAATTCCTGAGGGCTGAATGTGAAGAACTGGACCTTGCGCCAACGGATCCTGGCAAGTTTCGCCGTGATCATCGCCATCATGCTGCTGATGATCGTGGCCGCCTACTCGCGGCTGGTGGCGATCGAGTCCAGCGAGGAGGCGGTAGGGTCCGACAGCATTCCCGGGCTCTACTACAGCTCGATGATCCGCAGCGCCTGGGTCGACAGCTATGTCACCAGCCAGCAACTGGTCGGCTTGTCGAACCACCGCGAGTTCACCACCACCGATGCCGAGTTGTTCAAGAGTTTCGACGACCGTTTGAAGCAGCATATGGCCAGCTACCAGGGCACTATCCGCGACCCGGCCGACCAGGCCGCGTTCGACGATTTCACGCGCCAGGAAGAGGCTTACGTCAAGATTGTCGACCAGGTCCTGGAAACCTATCGCCAGAAGAACTACGCCGAAGCCCAGCGGTTGATCGCCGAGGTGCTGACGCCCGCCTGGAGAGAAGGGCGCCTGCACCTGAACGAAGTGATCGAGCGCAACCGGGAGTCGGCCGACAACGCCACCAATGAAATCGTCAGCGCCGTGGCCACCGCCAAAGGCAGCATGATCGTCTCGCTGCTGCTGGCAATCGTCGCCGCCGGCGTTTGCGGCCTGCTGCTGATGCGCGCGATCACCGCCCCCATGCAGCGCATCGTGCACGCCCTCGACGGCCTGCGTTCGGGCGACCTGAGCATGCGCCTGAGCCTGGACCGCAAGGATGAGTTCGGCGCGATCGAGGGCGGCTTCAACGAAATGGCCGAATCCCTGGCCAATCTGGTGTCGCAGGCCCAGCGTTCGTCGGTGCAGGTGACCACCTCGGTCACCGAGATCGCCGCCACCTCCAAGCAGCAACAGGCCACCGCCACCGAGACGGCCGCCACCACCACCGAGATCGGCGCCACCTCGCGGGAAATCGCCGCGACCTCGCGGGACCTGGTGCGCACCATGACCGAAGTCACCTCGTCGGCCGACCAGGCCTCGAGCCTTGCCGGTGCCGGCCAGCAGGGCCTGGCGCGCATGGAGGAGACCATGCACCAGGTGATGGGCGCCGCCGACCTGGTCAACGCCAAGCTGGCGATCCTCAACGAGAAGGCCAGCAACATCACGCAGATGGTGGTGACCATCGTCAAGGTCGCCGACCAGACCAACCTGCTGTCGCTCAACGCCGCCATCGAGGCGGAAAAAGCCGGTGAGTACGGTCGCGGTTTCGCCGTGGTCGCCACCGAAGTACGCCGCCTTGCCGACCAGACCGCCGTGGCCACCTACGACATCGAACAGATGGTGCGCGAGATCCAGTCCGCAGTGTCGGCCGGGGTGATGGGCATGGACAAGTTCTCCGAGGAGGTGCGCCGCGGCATGTTCGAGGTGCAGCAGGTGGGCGAGCAGCTCAGTCAGATAATCCATCAGGTGCAGGCGCTGGCGCCGCGGGTGCTGATGGTCAACGAGGGCATGCAGGCCCAGGCCACCGGCGCCGAGCAGATCAACCAGGCACTGGCCCAGCTCAGCGATGCCAGTACCCAGACCGTGGAATCGCTGCGCCAGGCCAGTTTCGCCATCGACGAACTGAGCCAGGTAGCCGCCGGGCTGCGTGGCGGTGTTTCGCGGTTCAAAGTCTGACGACGATGAACGAACCGTCCCCTCGCGAGGATCGCGAATCAGCCGGCAAGGGCGTGCTGTACCTGCAATTTCGCATCGCCGACCAGCGCTTCGCCCTGGACGTGCGCGAAGTGATCGAAGTGCTGCCGTGCCGTACCCTCAAGCCCATTGCCCAGTCGCCGGGCTGGGTGGCCGGCGTGCTCGCCCACCGTGGTGTGCTGGTGCCGGTGATCGACCTGTCGGCGCTGAGCTTCGGTGTGCCGGCACAGTCGCGCAGCAGTACGCGGATGGTACTGGTGCACTACCGCGCTGACTCGCGCCGCCCTGACCTGCAGCTGGGGCTTGTCCTGGAGCAGGCTACCGATACGCTGCGCTGTGCCCCCGAGGAATTCCAGCCATACGGCCTGGACAATGCCGACGCGCGCTACCTCGGGCCGGTCCGCCAGGACGCCCGCGGTTTGTTGCAGCGCATCCAGGTGAACGACCTGTTGTCGGACGCGGTGCGTGAGCTGCTGTACCCCGGCGGGCCCGGGCAGGAGCCAGCATGAGCGAGCAACGTTTCTTCCGTTTCCTGCAGGAACGTATCGGGCTGGATGTGGAGTCGGTCGGCGCAGCGATGGTCGAGCGCGCCCTGCGCCAGCGCTGCACGCTCGTGCAGGCTGCGGATCTCGATGACTACTGGCTGCGTTTGCAGCAGTCCGGCGATGAGCAGCAGGCCCTGATCGAGGCGGTCATCGTTCCGGAGACCTGGTTTTTCCGCTACCCAGAATCCTTCACCGCGCTGGCGGGGCTGGCGCACAAGCGTGCGGCAGAACTTGCCGGCGCACGGCCCCTGCGCATCCTCAGCCTGCCGTGCTCGACGGGCGAGGAACCCTACTCGATCGCCATGGCCTTGCTCGACGCTGGCCTGAGCCCGGGCGCTTTCCGCGTCGATGGCATTGATATCAGCCCCAGTTCGGTGGCCAAGGGCGAGCAGGCGCTGTACGGGCGCAACTCCTTTCGCGGCAGCGAGCTGGCCTTTCGCGAGCGGCACTTCAGCCCAAGCGGCGATACCCATCGCCTGGATGAGCGGGTGCGCCAGCAAGTCAGCCTGCAGGCGGGCAACGTGCTCGACCCGGCGCTCAAAGCGCGTGAAGGGCTATACGATTTCGTGTTCTGTCGCAACTTGCTGATCTACTTCGATGTTCCGACCCAGCAGCGGGTGTTCGAGGTACTCAAGCGCCTGATCCACGCCCAGGGCGTGCTGTTCATCGGCCCCGCCGAGGGCAGCCTGCTGGCGCGCCTGGGCATGCGCCCGCTGGGGATTGCCCAGTCATTCGCCTACGTGCGCCAGGATGATGCCCCACGGCCTGTTGCCAAGCCGTTGCCGGTTGCGCGCCAGCCGGTCGCTGCGCCGCTGCCGCCACGTGTCGTGGCACTGCCGCCCCGCGTCGCCAGGTCGAGCGCGGTGCCAGCGACGCCGGTACCGGCGCAAGACGAAGCGCAGTTGCTGGCCCTCATTGCCCGGCAGGCCAATGCCGGTGAAAACCGGCAGGCCAGGGCGGACTGCGAGCGCTATCTGCGCCAGTTCGCCCCCAAGGCGCAGGTCTATTACTGGCTGGGGTTGCTCAGTGACACCGAAGGCGATGCCGCGCAGGCCATCACCCATTATCGCAAGGCGCTCTACCTCGAGCCGCAGCACCCTGAGGCACTGATGCACCTGGCCATGCTGCTGGCTGCGCAGGGGGACGAGGCCGGTGCCCGGCGCCTGCAGGAGCGTGCCGCCCGGGCCGGCAGGGAGTCTGAACGATGAGCGGCGGATACCATATGCAACTGATCGCCAATGACGACCAGCCCATCGACGATTGCTGGAACCGCATCGGCGTGCATGGCGACAAACAGTGCCCGTTGCTGGAGCGGCATGTGCACTGCCGCAATTGCGAGGTGTATGCCGACGCGGCCACGCGCTTGCTGGATCGCTATGCGCTGGTCCAGGACGAACAGGTCGAAACGGCCATCGTGGGGGAATGCGCGGTCGGCCGCTCGATGCTGCTGTTCCGCCTCGGCGAGGAGTGGCTGGCCCTGGCCACCGCCTGCCTTGCCGAGATCGCCCCGGCGCAGCCGGTGCACTCGTTGCCGCACCAGCGCTCGCGGGTGCTGCAGGGGGTCGCCAATGTGCGCGGTGCGCTGGTGCCTTGCCTGTCGCTCGCCGACCTGCTGGGCGTGCCGACGCAGTCGGGCGCGGAGCGCACCGGGCGGAGCATGCCGCGCATGCTGATCCTGGCGGCCGAGGGTGGGCCGGTGGTGGTGCCGGTGGACGAGATCGACGGCATCCATCGTCTTGACCTTGCGGGCCAGGACCACGGCCGCGATGCTGCGCATTTCACCGCCGCCGTGTTGCAGTGGCGAGGGCGCAGTGTGCGAGTGCTGGATGAACAACACCTGATGTCAGCCGTGAAGCGGAGCCTGTCATGACCCCGGAGCAAATGCGCGATGCGTCGCTGCTCGAGCTGTTCAGCCTGGAGGCCGAGGCCCAGACCCAGGTGCTCAGCGCCGGCTTGATGGCGCTGGAGCGCAACCCTGCGCAACCCGACCAGCTCGAGGCCTGCATGCGTGCGGCGCACTCGCTCAAGGGTGCTGCGCGGATTGTCGGTATCGATGCCGGGGTCAGCGTCGCCCACGTCATGGAAGACTGCCTGGTGGCCGCCCAGGAAGGTCGCCTGCTGCTGCGTCCGGAGCATATCGACGCCTTGTTGCAGGGCACTGACCTGTTGATGCGCATCGCGACCCCTGGAGATCAGGGTGGCGACGCCGCCGTGGCGGTGTTCTTGGCACAGATGACAGCACTGCTCGAGCCTTCTGCGCCCGTGCCGGTGATCGCGCAGGCTGGCGTTCCAGGCGCGCCGCCCGCTGCCTTGGCGGCGCGGCCGGAACCCGAGCCAACGCTCCAGGCCCCGCCGGAGCTTGAACCCGAAGCTGAACCCGTGCCAGCCCGCAAGGCCGGCAAGCGCGGTGGTGAGGGGGGCGAGCGGGTCTTGCGGGTGACCGCCGACCGTCTTAACAGCCTGCTGGATCTGTCGAGCAAGTCGCTGGTCGAGACCCAGCGGCTGAAACCCTACCTGGCCACCCTGCAGCGCCTGAAGCGCATGCATGGCCAGGGCATGCGCGGCCTCGATGGCCTGAAGGCCCAGCTGGAAGAGAGCGGGCAGGGGCCGGAGGTGCTGGAAGCGCTGGCCCAGACCCAGCAGTTGCTGGCTGAAACCCAGCAGATCCTCTTGCAGCAGGCGGCCGATCTCGACGAGTTCGGTTGGCAGGCCAGCCAGCGCGCGCAACTGCTGTACGACACGGCGCTGGCCTGTCGCATGCGTCCGTTCGCCGATGTGCTCACCGGCCAGAGCCGGATGGTCCGCGACCTCGGGCGCTCGCTGGGCAAGCCGGTGCGCCTGTTAATCGAGGGCGAGAAGACCCAGGTCGACCGTGACGTGCTGGAAAAGCTCGAGGCGCCGCTGACGCACCTGCTGCGCAACGCGGTCGATCATGGCATCGAACTGCCCGAGCAGCGCCTGCTGGCCGGTAAACCGAGCGAGGGCACCGTGCGCCTGCGCGCCTCGCACCAGGCCGGGCTGCTGATTCTGGAACTGTCCGACGACGGTGCCGGTATCGATCTGCAGCGCTTGCGCGAGAGTATCGTCGAGCGCGCATTGTCGCCGGCCGAGACGGTGGCGCAGATGAGCGAGGCCGAGCTGCTGACCTTCCTGTTCCTGCCGGGGTTCAGCCTGCGCGACACGGTCACCGAAGTGTCCGGGCGCGGTGTCGGCCTGGATGCGGTGCAGCACATGGTCCGTGAGCTGCGCGGCTCCATCGAGTTGACCCAGGTGGCCGGCCAGGGATGTTGCTTCCATGTGGAAGTACCGTTGACCTTGTCGGTGGTTCGCAGCCTGGTCGTCGAGGTGGGCGGCGAGGCCTACGCCTTCCCGCTGGCGCATATCGAGCGCACCGTCGACGTGGCGGCCGAGGCCATCGTGCAGATTGAAGGGCGGCAGCACTTCTGGCACGAAGGGCGACACATCGGCTTGGTGGCCGCCAGCCAGCTGCTCAACCGGCCGGCGGCCCAGGGCGACGAACAGAGCCTGCGGGTGGTGGTGATCCGCGAGCGCGAGCAGCTCTATGGGGTGGCCGTCGAGCGGCTGATCGGCGAGCGGGTGCTGGTGGTGATGCCGCTGGACCCGCGCCTGGGCAAAGTCCAGGACATCTCCGCTGGCGCCTTGCTCGACGACGGTTCGGTGGTGCTGATCGTCGATGTCGAGGACTTGCTGCGCTCGGTGGACAAGCTGCTCAGCACCGGCCGCCTGGAGCGTATCGAGCGCGGTGGGCGGGGCGTCAAGGGTGCGGTGCGCAAGCGCATCCTGGTGGTCGACGACTCGCTCACCGTGCGCGAACTGCAACGCAAGCTGCTGGGTCACCGCGGCTACGAAGTGGCGGTGGCCGTGGATGGCATGGACGGCTGGAACGCGCTGCGCAGCGATGATTTCGACCTGTTGATCACTGACATCGACATGCCGCGCATGGACGGGATCGAGCTGGTCACCCTGGTGCGGCGCGACAACCGCCTGCAATCGTTGCCGGTGATGGTGGTGTCCTATAAGGATCGCGAAGAAGACCGGCGTCGTGGACTGGATGCCGGTGCCGACTATTATTTGGCCAAGGCCAGCTTCCACGACGATGCGTTGCTGGATGCGGTCGAGGAGCTGATCGGAGGTGCCCAGGGATGAGAATCGCCATTGTCAACGACATGCCCATGGCCGTCGAGGCCCTGCGCCGGGCGTTGGCATTCGAGCCCGCGCACCAGGTGATCTGGGTCGCCGGCAACGGCGCCGAGGCGGTGCGCCTGTGCGCCGAGCAGACGCCGGATCTGATCCTCATGGACCTGATCATGCCGGTCATGGACGGCGTGGAGGCGACCCGGCGCATCATGGCCGAAACCCCGTGCGCCATCGTCATCGTCACCGTGGACCGCAAGCAGAATGTGCACCGGGTCTTCGAGGCCATGGGCCATGGCGCCCTGGATGTGGTCGACACCCCGGCATTGGGCGCGGGTGATGCACGCGAGGCGGCCGCGCCACTGTTGCGCAAGATCCTCAACATCGGCTGGCTGATCGGCCAGCAGCGGCCCAGCGCGCCTCGGGCGGTTAGCGTGCCGCTGCGCGAGGCCTCGCAGCGCCGCGCACTGGTCGCCATCGGCTCGTCCGCGGGTGGGCCTGCCGCTTTGGAAGTACTGCTCAAGGGGCTGCCGCGCAGTTTTCCGGCGGCCATCGTGCTGGTCCAGCATGTCGACCAGGTTTTCGCCGCCGGCATGGCCGAGTGGCTCAGCAGCGCCTCCGGCCTGCCGGTGCGCCTGGCCCGCGAGGGTGAGCCGCCACAGCCGGGGCAGGTGCTGCTGGCCGGCACCAACCACCATATCCGCCTCCTTAAGAATGGCGAGCTGGCCTACACTGCCGAGCCCGTCAACGAAATCTACCGCCCCTCGATCGATGTGTTCTTCGAGAGCGTGGCGCGCTGCTGGTCCGGCGATGCGGTGGGCGTGCTGCTCACCGGCATGGGGCGCGACGGCGCCCAGGGCCTGAAACTGATGCGCCAGCAGGGCTTCCTGACCATCGCCCAGGACCAGCAGAGCAGCGCGGTGTACGGCATGCCCAAGGCCGCTGCGGCGATCGACGCTGCGGTGGAAATACGTCCGCTGGAGCGAATCGCCGGACGACTGATGGAAATCTTTCCGAAATGACGATATGTATTGAGTCGCGCCGCGTGGCCGGCAGTGGATGGGTGATTACGCATGAATGATCTACCGATCGAAGGTTTCACGACCATCAACGAAAGTGCGGCGATGGTCCTGCTGGTCGATGATCAGGCCATGATCGGCGAAGCGGTGCGCCGTGGCCTCGCCCACGAAGAGAACATCGACTTCCACTTCTGCGCCGACCCGCACCAGGCGGTGGCCCAGGCCATGCGCATCAAGCCCACGGTAATCCTCCAGGACCTGATCATGCCGGGCCTTGATGGCCTGACCCTGGTGCGCGAATACCGCAACAACCCGGCCACCCAGGACATTCCGATCATCGTCCTGTCGACCAAGGAGGATCCGCTGGTCAAGAGCGCGGCCTTCGCCGCCGGGGCCAACGACTACCTGGTCAAGTTGCCGGATACCATCGAGCTGGTGGCGCGTATCCGCTACCACTCGCGCTCCTACCTCACCCTGTTGCAGCGCGACGAGGCCTACCGCGCGCTGCGCGTAAGCCAGCAGCAGTTGCTCGACACCAACCTGATGCTGCAGCGGCTGATGAACTCGGACGGCCTGACCGGGTTATCCAACCGTCGTCACTTCGACGAATACCTGGAGCTGGAATGGCGCCGGGCGATTCGCGAGCAGCAGCAGTTGTCGCTGTTGATGATCGATGTCGACTATTTCAAGGCGTTCAACGACAGTTTCGGCCACCTGGCCGGCGACGAGGCCCTGCGCCAGGTGGCCGAGGCCATCCGTGGCTGCTGCTCGCGTCCCACCGACCTGCCGGCGCGTTATGGCGGTGAGGAGTTCGCCCTGGTGCTGCCCAACACTTCGCCCGGCGGCGCGCGCCTGGTGGCCGAAAAACTGCGCCAGACCATCATGGGCCTGAAGATCGCCCATACCGTGCCCGAGGCGGCGTCGCACCTGACCGTGAGCATCGGCCTGGCGACCCTGACCCCGAGTGTCGGCAGCCATTGCCGACAGCTGATCTCGGCGGCGGACAAGGGGCTGTACCAGGCCAAGAACAGTGGGCGCAATCAGGTCGGGATCGCCTGAGTCAGTTGCTGAAAGGGCAACGGTGTTTTCTGTGGGAGCCGGCTTGCCGGCGAGAGGCCGCGACAGCAATTGCAAGACTGGAGCCTCACCTGCAAAAGCGTGCTACGACTCATGAAACAGCGTGAATACTGGCCAAAGGCTGCCTGTGCGACCATGAACAACCTTTCACCCAGGAACTTCCGCTCCCAAAGCAGCTCTTATCCCGGTAGCCATTGGTCGCGGCCGCCTGCTAAGCTCGCGGCTTTACCCTGATTGCCCTCATGGCGCATGAACAAGGAAATTACATGAAACAGCATCGTTTGGCGGCCGCGGTTGCCCTGGTAGGCCTGGTCCTCGCCGGTTGCGACGCCCAGACCAGCAGCGTCGAGCTGAAGACCCCAGCACAGAAGGCCTCCTACGGTATCGGCCTGAACATGGGCAAGAGCCTGGCCCAGGAAGGCATGGACGACCTCGACTCGAAAGCCGTCGCCCAAGGCATCGAGGACGCTGTTGGCAAGAAGGAACAGCGCATCAAGGACGAAGAGCTGGTCGAAGCCTTCACCGCCTTGCAGAAGCGCGCCGAAGAACGCCTGACCAAGGCCAGCGAGGAAGCAGCCGCCGCCGGCAAGAAATTCCTTGAGGAAAACGGCAAGAAACCTGGCGTGATCACCACCGCCTCGGGCCTGCAGTATGAAGTGGTGAAAAAGGCCGATGGCCCGCAACCCAAGCCGACCGACGTCGTCACTGTCCACTACGAGGGCAAGCTGACCGACGGCAAGGTATTCGACAGCTCCGTCGAGCGCGGCAGCCCGATCGACCTGCCGGTCAGCGGCGTGATCCCGGGTTGGGTCGAAGGCCTGCAACTGATGCATGTCGGCGAGAAGTACAAGCTGTACATCCCGGCTGAACTGGCCTACGGCGCCCAGAGCCCGAGCCCGCTGATTCCGGCCAACTCGGTCCTGGTGTTCGACCTGGAACTGCTGGCCATCAAAGACCCGGCCAAGGCTGGCGAAGCACCGGCCAAGTAATAGCCGTCGTGTTGCATGAAGACGCCCCGTTTCGACGGGGCGTCGTCGTTTTCAGCAGTGCTTGACGCGAACCGTTGGCGTCATTCACTGTCGCAAGCAGTGCCCGGCCTGAATACAGGTGCCTTTGTCGCAAAACGTTTGCGCGGTTGAAACGGTTGTGTAAAAAACGCCCGATTCGTACCCGGCCCTTGCCCGGTGGGCACCACGCGGCGTCAATGCCGCCCTGTTCACAAGGTTATCCACAATAAATGTGGATAACCTCTGGCTCCCCTGGAGGCCCCATGAGCGCACCCTGGAATTTCGCCCGCTTCCTGCCCCTTGCCGAACGCTTGCTCAGCCGTGGCCGGCTGCCGGCATTGCTGTTCGCAGTGGCCCGCAAAGGGCCGAAGCTGGGCCAGCTGCGCGAGGACCTGCGCCTGATGCAGGCGCTTTGCCTGGCCTGGTGGCGTGGCGAGTACCGCGCTGTCAGCCCCAAGGCACTGGTGACCATCGTCGCCGGGCTGCTCTACTTCGTCAGCCCACTGGATGCCATCCCCGACTGGCTGCTGGGTGTCGGCCTACTCGATGACATCGCCGTGCTGGGCTGGGTGCTCAAGACCGTGGCTGATGAGCTGGGCCGCTTCAAGGACTGGCGCGACAGCCAGGCGCCGGAGCGGCTGCGCGTGGTCGAACGGCTGCCGGATACCGCTGAAGCACTGCGCCTGGAAAGGCCTGGCAGCTGATTCCGCACAGACCCCCGAGGTTGGTAATATAATTGGCATAAGGGTTATGCCTACGGATTACATGCCGTAATCCAACGTCAAGGGGGTTGTATGGGTATTCAGGTCATCAGCCGGGACGGTCAGCCCGAGTACGCAGTGGTTCCCTGGGAGCAGTATCAGGCGTTGCTCGCGGCCGCAGGCCAGGCACCGGCCAGCGCACCCGTCACCGACAGCAATGTTGCCAGCACTCAACCAAGCGCCAGCCTGTCCTCACTGGATGAGCTGGCGTCCTTGCGTCAGGCCAAGGGGCTGGCGCCGGAGCAGCTGGCACGCAGTGTCGGCATCAGCCCGGCATACCTGGCCATGATCGAGTCTGGCGAGCGCCGCCCCGACGCGGCCATTCTGCGCAGCCTGGCGTGGCACCTGGGCGTGGCCGGCTGGAGCGAGCCGTCATGAGCCAGGTCAGGATCAGCCGTCAGCAATGGCAGGGCCTGCTGAGCGAGCTCGACCTGGCCCGCCGGCAACGCCATCTGCTGACCTACCGGGCACTGCTCGAGCGTTTGCAATTGCCCAGCCCCGCCATGCAGACCTTGACCGCGGCCCTTGAGTACCTGGCGGTGCTCGACGCCCGCGCCGAGCAGCCGCTGCGCAGTTCGCTGGTGATCAGCCAAGGCGCCAGCCGCCTGCCACGCACCGGGTTTTTCGAGTGTGTCGAGCGCCTGGGACGGTTTTCCGGTCCGGTGGACGGCATGGAGGCTGCGTCCTGGCATGCCTCGGAAGTGGTGCGGGTGTTCGAGTACCGCTATCCAGAAGAGGCTTGAAACCGGAGGAGGGAGCTACCTGACGTGGTAGCGGTTGCCGGAGCCTGCCAGGGGGTTACTCCAGTACTGTCGTATCGATCAGGCTCAGGCTCGCGCCACCGATTTCCTTGGCCTTTCTTTTCGCTTGTGAGGCAAGCTCGGCCAGCTGGCCGGCATCCATCCCTGCGCAGCTTCCCGGTTCGAGCCAAACCACCCCGATCGACAAGGACAGCAACTCGAACGTTTCATGTTGACCTTGCCTGTTGTGAGCGACGAAGCATCCGGCTTCCAGGTGTTCACCACGATAGAAGCGTCGACAGTCCCGAACGAAGGCCTCTACCAGCAGTTCAATACGAGCTCGCCAGTCTGCCGATCCCAATACCAGCATGAAATCATCCCCACCGATATGGCCGACGAAATCCCTGCTTGGATCGACGCAGTCGCTCAGGCACTGTGCCAGGCACAACAGCACTTCGTCGCCACGGGCATAGCCATAGATATCGTTGAAGGGTTTGAAGTTGTCGATGTCCACGTAGCATACGGCGGCCTCGCGCCGTTGCAGCAGCAAGCGCGCCAGGCACTGCTGGATCGGCACGTTGCCCGGCAGCAAAGTGAGTGGGTTGGCGTGCCTTGCCTGCTGGATCTTCTGTTCGGTGATCAGCTTGAGTACGTCGATCACTCGCCCCAGCCCCACGTAGCGCCCACTCTGGGTGATGATGAAATCTTCCTCGATGCGCTGGCGGGCGCGGCTGGTAAGCAGCCGGCTGACTTGCTGCAGCGACTGGCTGCGCTCGACGGCGAGAAAATCCTGGCTCATCAATCGGCTGATTGGTTTGCGGGCGAAAAGGTCGGTGCCGAAGGGCTTTAGCAGGGCCTCGGCTAGTGAATAGCGGTGGACGATGCCACAGGGTTTGCCACGCTCGTCCAGCACCGCGAGCGAATTGAGGTTGGCCTGGCGGTGGAACGCCTCGAGCACGTGCTGAATGGTGGTATCGCGCGTGACCGAGGGTTGCAGGATGAGTAGCGCGCTGAGATCGCTGCTGTCTTCGTCCAGTGCCACGTTCGTATCCATCGCCGGGGGCAACGGGCCGATGCTGTCACCTGGGGGAAACTCCTGGGGGCGCCCCAGCAGGTAGCCCTGGACCAGATCCACCCCCATGTCGCCCAGTATCGCCAGTTCCTCGGCCAACTCGATACCTTCCGCGATCACCTGGGCACGGGAAGCACGGGCGATCTGCAGGATCGAACCGACGAACTCACGCTTGAGTGGGTCCTGGTGGATGCTGTCGATGAAATGTCGGTCGATCTTTACATAATCCGGGCGCAATTCCGACCACAGCCGCAGGCTGGAGTACCCGGCACCCAGGTCATCCAGAGCGATGGAAAAACCCATGTCGCGGTAGTGGTGCAGGGCGTTGTACAGCAGTTGGAAGTCTTCGGTGGGGGTCTGCTCGGTCAGTTCGATGACCACCCGGCTGGGGGACAGGCCGACCTGTTCGAGCATCTGCAGAGTGCGCCCGGAAGGGTAATTGGGTTCCACCAGGGATTCGGGCGAGACGTTGAGAAACAGCTGGCCCCCAAGGTTCAGCTCGCTGAAGCGTCGGCAGGCGGTTTCCCGGCACAGCACCTCCAGTTCACCCAGGCGACCGGCCTGGCGGGCGATGGCGAACAGGTTCAGGGGCGAGTGCAAGGGGCTGTTGGAGGGGCCGCGACTCAGGGCCTCATAGCCGAGGATGCGCCGTTCGGAAAGGCAGACGATGGGTTGGAACAGACAGTGGATGCTGCGTTGAGCCAGGATGGCACTCAATGCGCTGAGCTGTTCGGTGACGGTCATGGACTGCTTCCTGAATTGAAAAGGGCCGGACGCTTGCACGTTCGGCCCTTCTATTTCACGACAGTCCGGTGACTGTTTGATGACAGCTCACATTATTTTGCCATCATTTCAGTGCTTGGCCACCGAGGTGCTGAGGCTCAGGTAGTCGAGCAGGATGCGACCGGTCTCGGACAGGTAGGCATCGTCCTCGGGCTTGGTGTCGTCCGGCTCGGCGGGCAGGGCGTCCTCGTCCTCTTTTTTCAGTTCCTTGAGCGGCTCTTCGCCCTTGGCCTTGCGTCGGATGTTCTCAAGCGCCAGCTGTTTGGCTTCGATCTCGTCGTGGCGAGCGCGACGTTGCTGCTCGTTGAGGCTGACGGTCTTCTCGTTCATCAGCTTCTGGGTCAGTGCCAGGCGGTCGCGGATATAGACGAACTCGGCATCCTTGTCGCTGCGCGCCTCATGCTGCGCCTTGAGCTGCGTCAGGAACGGTTTGAACGGATCGGAGGCAGGCTTGACCACTGGACGGATGGTGTCCCACGGCATGGCTTCAGGCAGCGCGCTTTCGCCGATCTCCTTGGTGTCGATGATCGACGGGTAGGCGATGTCCGGCAGCACGCCCTGGTGCTGGGTGCTCTGCCCGGAAACCCGGTAGAACTTGGCCAGCGTCAGCTTGAGTTCGCCATGGTTGAGCGGCTGGATGGTTTGCACGGTGCCTTTGCCGAAGGTCTGGCCACCAATGATCAGCGCACGGTGGTAGTCCTGCATGGCCCCGGCGAAAATTTCCGAGGCGGACGCCGACAGGCGGTTGACCAGCAGTGCCAGCGGGCCTTTGTAGAAGGCGCCGGGGTTCTCGTCTTCGAGCACGTCGACGCGCCCGTCGCTGTTGCGCACCAGCACGGTCGGGCCCTTCTCGATGAACAGGCTGGTCAGCTCGGTGGCTTCCTGCAGCGAGCCGCCACCGTTGTTGCGCAGGTCGATGACCACGCCGTCGACTTTCTCTTTCTGCAGCTCGGTGAGCAGCTTCTTCACGTCGCGGGTGGTGCTCTTGTAATCCGGATCACCAGCGCGGTAGGCCTTGAAGTCCAGATAGAAGGCCGGGATCTCGATGATGCCGAGCTTGTAGTCGCGGCCATCCTGCTTGAGCTTGAGCACCGACTTCTTCGCCGCCTGCTCCTCGAGCTTGACCGCTTCGCGGGTGATCGAGACGATCTTGCTGGTCTGGTCGTTCGGCGCGTTGCTGGCCGGGATGACCTCCAGGCGCACCACCGAGCCTTTCGGGCCGCGGATCAGCTTGACCACTTCGTCAAGACGCCAGCCGACCACGTCGACCATTTCCTTGTTGCCCTGGGCGACGCCGATGATCTTGTCGGCCGGCGCCACCTGCTTGGTCTTGGCGGCAGGGCCGGCCGGCACCAGGCGTACGATCTTGACCTGGTCGTTGTCGCTCTGCAGCACCGCGCCGATGCCTTCGAGCGACAGGCTCATGTTGATGTCGAAGTTCTCGGCGTTGTCCGGCGACAGGTAGTTGGTGTGCGGGTCGTAGGACTGGGCGAAGGTGTTGATATAGGCCTGGAAGATGTCTTCCGCGCGGGTCTGGTCCAGGCGCGCCAGCTGGTTCTTGTAGCGCTTGGTCAGGGTTTCCTGGATCTGCTTGGGATCCTTGCCGGCGATCTTCTGGCGCAGCACTTCGTCCTTGACGCGCTTGCGCCACAGGTCGTCGAGCTCGGCCTGGTTCTTCATCCACGGGGCATCCTTGCGGTCGACCAGCAGGTCTTCCTTCACCGTGAAGTCGATCTTGTCGGCACCCTTGGCCAGCTCCGCCAGGGCGAAGTCCAGGCGCGATTTCACGCGGTCAAGGTAGCGCTTGTAGATGGTGAAGCCCGGCTCGAGGTTGCCGCTTTTCAGGAAGTCGTCGAACTGGGTCTTCCATTTGTCGAATTCGGCGATGTCGGCGGCAGTGAAGTAGCTGCGCGAAGGGTCGAGCAGCTTGATGTAGCTGTCATAGATGATGACCGAACGGGCGTCGTCCAGCGGCGGCTTGCTGTAGTGGTGGCGCTTGAGCAGCTCGACGATGTTGAGGCTGGCGACTACTTCGTCGCGGTCTGGCTGCAGGCTGTCCCACTTGTTGGCGGCGGCCGCATTGCCACCGAGCGTGAGGCTGCCCAGGCCGATCATGAGGGCGAGGGCGGTGCTGGGGAGGAAATGCTTCATGCTGATTCGACGTGGAGGCAATTGATCACGCATAGTAGGCCGTCTTATCCGTTCGCCGGTTCCATCGGAGCCGGACGCATACTGCAAAAAGCCTGGGACTTGGCGTGCCCAGGCTCGGTCATATGATTCAACTATGGAGGCACTGTGAAGGCATTGCAAGGCGTTGACGGACATGTGGCGTGGGTCGAGGCCGAGCGCCCGGCATGCGATGCCGGGCAGGTACGTATCCGTGTGGCCGCCGCGGGCCTGAACCGCGCCGACCTGCTGCAGCGCGCAGGGCTGTATCCGCCACCGCCCGGTGCGAGCCTTTACCTGGGCCTGGAATGCGCCGGCGTGGTCGAGGAAGTTGGAGCCGGTGCCGATTGGCGCGTGGGCGATCGGGTCTGTGCATTGCTCGCCGGCGGCGGCATGGCCGAGGAGGTGGTGGTCGACGCCCGTCATGTGCTGCCGGTGCCCGAAGGGTTGAGCCTGCACGAGGCCGCTGCGATTCCAGAGGTGTATGCCACGGCCTGGCTGAACATCTTCCAGCTGGGGGCATTGAAGGCTGGCGAGAAGGTACTGGTGCATGCCGGCGCCAGTGGCGTGGGCTCTGCGGCCATCCAGCTGTGCAAGGCATTCGGCAGCCCGGTGTGGGTCAGCGTCGGCTCGCCGGAGCGCCTGGCCTACTGTGAGTCGCTGGGGGCTGCGGTTGGCGTGGTGCGTAATGGCAACCTCGACGACCTGAAGCAGCTCGGTCCATTCGATGTGATTCTGGACCCGGTGGGTGCCAGCTATGCGTCGCTCAACCTTCAACTGCTGGCCCTAGACGGGCGTTGGGTGATCATTGGCCTGATGGGCGGGCGCAAGGTCGAGCTGGATTTGGCGCTGGTGTTGGGCAAGCGCCTGGAAATCACCGGGTCCACGCTGCGCAACCGTGATGACGGGTTCAAGGCCGAATTGTTGCGCGAATTGCGCCAGCAGGTGTGGCCGTTGTTCAGCGAGGGGCGACTGTCGCCACAGCTGGTCGACACCTATCCGGGTGAATTTGCCGAAGCTGCGTATGCGGAGCTGGCAAGCAACCAGGTTTCCGGGAAGCTGGTGCTGGTGATCGATCCAGCATTGGCTTGATGGCGGTTCGTGGGAGCGGGCCGGCGCCGCGAGGTCGATACAGAGGCTGTTCTCTTCGCGGCTAGCCCGGTCCCATGCCGGTCCAGGTCTTACTCGTGGTTCGCTGGTACCAGGATCGTGTCCTTGGCCTCCGGTAGCATCCCCGGATAATCCAAGGTGTAATGCAGGCCCCGGCTTTCCTTGCGTTGCATGGCCGAGCGGATCATCAACTCGGCCACCTGCGCCAGGTTGCGCAGCTCGATCAGGTCACGGCTGACCTTGTAGTTGCTGTAGAACTCGTCGATTTCGTCCAGCAACATGCGCACCCGGTGCTCGGCCCGTTGCAGGCGTTTGCTGGTGCGCACGATGCCGACATAGTCCCACATGAAACGCCGCAGTTCGTCCCAGTTGTGCGCGATGATCACGTCCTCGTCCGAATCGGTGACCTGGCTGGCATCCCAGCAGGGCAGGGCACGGGGCATGGCGACCTGGTCCAGGCGCGCCTCGATGTCGGCGGCGGCAGCGCGACCGTAGACGAAGCATTCAAGCAGCGAGTTGCTGGCCATGCGGTTGGCGCCATGCAGGCCGGTGAAGCTTGTTTCGCCGATGGCGTACAGGCCGGGCACGTCGCTGTGGCCATGCTCGTCGATCATTACCCCACCACAGGTGTAATGGGCTGCCGGTACCACCGGGATAGCCTGACGGGTGATGTCGATACCGAACGCCAGGCAGCGTTCGTAGACTGTCGGGAAGTGATTCTTGATGAAGTCGGCCGGCTTGTGGCTGATGTCCAGGTAGACGCAGTCCACCCCCAGGCGCTTCATCTCGTGGTCGATGGCGCGGGCAACGATATCCCGTGGCGCCAGCTCTTCACGTGGGTCGAAGCGCGGCATGAAGCGCTCGCCGTTGGGCAGGCGCAGCAGCGCACCCTCGCCGCGCAGGGCCTCGGTGATCAGGAAACTCTTGGCCTGCGGATGGTACAGGCAGGTCGGGTGGAATTGGTTGAACTCAAGATTTGCCACCCGGCAGCCGGCGCGCCAGGCCATGGCGATGCCGTCGCCGCAAGCACCGTCGGGATTGCTGGTATAGAGGTACACCTTGGCCGCGCCGCCGGTGGCCAGCACGGTGAAACGGGCGCCGAAGGTGTCCACCTCGCCGGTGTTACGGTCCAGGACGTAGGCGCCAAGGCAGCGATCTCCATCCAGGCCCAGGCGCCGCTCGGTGATCAGGTCGACGGCCACGCGCTGTTCCAGCAACTGGATGTTCGGCCGCTTGCGCGCCTGCTCCAGCAAGGTAGTGAAGATCGCGGCGCCGGTGGCGTCGGCGGCATGGATGATGCGCCGGTGGCTGTGGCCGCCCTCGCGGGTCAGGTGGAACTCGAAACCGCCGTCGTCGACGCTGTAGTGTTCGTCACGGGTGAACGGCACACCCTGCTCGATCAGCCACTGGATGGCTTCGCGGCTGTGCTCGACGGTGAAACGCACTGCATCCTCATGACACAAGCCACCTCCGGCATTGAGGGTATCCTCGACATGCGACTGTACGGTATCGGTGTCATCGAGCACTGCGGCGACGCCGCCTTGGGCCCAGAAGGTCGAACCGTTGGCCAGGTCGCCCTTGCTCAGCACGGCGATGCGCAGGTGGCCGGGAAGGTTCAGTGCCAGGCTGAGACCGGCGGCACCGCTACCGATCACCAGGACATCATGTTGGAATTGTTGGCTCATGTCGGGACACTAGTAATCTTTGGGGGGGGCACGGCACAATAGTCGGGCGCCGATGGCAATGTGAAACTATCGTGAAACCGGATCGGGTTGCCTTTATAGCAGTCCCGGGCGCCTGATTTCCAATGGCACTTGCGGGTGAGTGGCGATCTTTCTGGGAACTTTCCGATATGCCTGGAAATCCTATACAGGCTGCCCTTACGCCAAAGATTGCCGCGGCGACGCAAGGCACCAGTCCTATTCTGGGCTGGCACCTGCGTAATGAATCCTGATTATCGACGTAGCCGGCCGTAACCGCGCTGCGTCTTCCGTGCGAGCCGACCAAGGGCCGTAGGAAACTTGCTTGGAGGGGAGAACTTTTGCGCAAAGCCCGAGTCTATGGTTGCAAGCCTGAACGATGGTTGTTGCAACGCTCCTTCGAGATCATTGAGGAGTGTTCATGCTAACCCAGGAAGAGGATCAGCAGCTTGTCGAGCGCGTGCAGCGTGGCGACAGGCGAGCGTTCGATCTGTTGGTGCTGAAGTATCAGCACAAGATTCTCGGGTTGATCGTACGTTTCGTACACGACACCCATGAAGCGCAGGACGTGGCGCAGGAAGCCTTCATCAAGGCATACCGTGCGCTTGGGAATTTTCGCGGAGACAGTGCCTTCTACACCTGGCTGTACCGCATCGCCATAAACACGGCGAAGAACTACCTGGTATCCCGTGGAAGGCGGCCACCAGACAGTGATGTGAGCTCCGAGGATGCGGAGTTTTACGACGGCGATCATGGCCTCAAGGATCTCGAGTCCCCAGAGCGCGCGTTGTTGCGGGATGAAATCGAAGGCACTGTCCATCGAACAATCCAGCAACTGCCGGAAGATTTGCGCACGGCACTGACCCTGCGCGAGTTCGATGGACTGAGTTATGAAGACATTGCCAGTGTCATGCAATGTCCGGTGGGTACCGTGCGCTCTCGAATTTTCCGCGCTCGGGAGGCCATAGATAAAGCCCTGCAACCTTTGTTGCAGGAAACCTGAGACAGCGGCGACAGCCAAGAGAGGAACCGCCATGAGTCGTGAAGCTTTGCAGGAATCGCTGTCCGCAGTGATGGATAACGAAGCGGACGAACTGGAACTGCGTCGCGTGCTGAACGCGGTCGACGATGCAGAAACCCGCGCCACCTGGTCGCGCTACCAGATTGCCCGCGCAGCCATGCACAAGGAACTGCTGATGCCCAAGCTGGACATCGCCTCGGCAGTTTCCGCGGCGCTGGCCGACGAGGCCGTCCCGGCCAAGGTCAAGCAGGGCCCATGGCGCAGCATCGGCCGCCTGGCCGTGGCCGCATCGGTGACTGTTGCCGTGCTCGCTGGCGTGCGCTTGTACAACCAGGATGAAATCACCGGAGCCCAGTTGGCCGCCCAGCAACCGGCCCAGCAAGGGCTGAGCATGCCTCAGGTGCAAGGTCCGGCTGTATTGGCAGGCTATAGTGAGAGCAACGAGCAACCGACCGGGCCAATGGCCAACGGTGTGCTGCAGAACCAGGCTGGCTGGGATCAGCGGCTGCCAGGTTACCTGCGTCAGCATGCCCAGGAGTCCGCGCTGAAGGGCAACGAGACCGCGCTGCCTTACGCTCGCGCTGCCAGCCTGGAAAACCGCTAAGTAAGGAGGATCATGCGCGCGCTACCTCTCCTGTCGCTGCTGCTTGGCAGCAGCCTGACGGTGCAGGCCCTGGCCGCCAATTCCTCGCCTGAGGCGAGTGAGTGGCTGAACAAGCTGGCACGGGCCGAGCAGCAGCAGAGTTACCAGGGTTCCTTCGTTTACGAGCGTAACGGCAGCTTCTCTTCCCACGATATCTGGCATCGCGTCCAGGATGGCAAGGTCAGCGAGCGGCTGTTACAGCTCGACGGCTCGGCCCAGGAAATCGTGCGGGTCAATGGCAAGGTGCAGTGCGTCAGTGGCAACCTGGTCACCAGTGTGAGTGCCCCGCCGGATAATGCCGCGCGTGTGCTTGATCCCTTGAAACTGATGAGCTGGTACGACCTGAGCGTGTCAGGCGAGTCACGCGTTGCCGGGCGCGACGCCGTGGTTGTCTCCCTCACCCCGCGTGACCAGCACCGCTATGCCTTCGAACTGCACCTTGATCGCCGCACCGGACTGCCCCTGCGTTCGTTGATGCTCAACGACAAGGGCCAGTTGCTTGAGCGTTTCCAGATGACTCGCCTGGATACCGACACGGTGCCGACCGACGCCGACCTTGGTGCTGGCGCTGCCTGCCGACCTGTCGATAAGATCGCGCCAGGCACTTCAGAGGGTGTTGCCGGATGGCGTTCCGATTGGCTGCCGCCGGGTTTCGAGCTGGTCAACAGCTCAGTACGGCGCGATCCCGAGCGCAAGAGTACTGTCAGCAGTCTGATGTATGACGATGGTCTGGCCCGTTTTTCGGTCTTCCTTGAACCGATCGGCAACGAGTCCGGTATCGATACCCGCGCCCAGCTTGGGCCCACTGTCGCAGTATCGCGGCGCCTGACAACCCCCAAAGGCAAGGTGATGGTCACGGTGGTTGGCGAGATTCCGCTGGGCACGGCCGAACGTGTCGCCTTGTCGATGCGGGCCCAGGATGCCCAGGCGCGGCAATGACAGCGCAGTGTTCTGACAGCTCTTGTTACACAGAGCTGACATGAAATTAAGGCATTGTCATTTGCAATCCTGCCGCAAATTTTCTATAGGTCAGGCTTCTCGGAGTCTGGCCTTTCCTGCGTCTGCGGGAACCTTACTGCTAACTACGCTCGTTGTGACGGGAGCCGTATGTCAATACCACGCTTGAAAACCTACCTATCGATGTTCGCTGCCGTGCTGATGCTCGGCCAGATGCTCAGCGCCCAGGCCGAAGAGTCCCTGCCGGACTTCACCACCTTGGTCGAGCAGGCCTCGCCGGCAGTGGTCAACATCAGTACCAAGCAGAAACTGCCGGATCGCCGCGTTGCCGCCGGGCAGATGCCCGACCTCGAAGGCCTGCCGCCGATGTTCCGCGAGTTTTTCGAGCGCAACATGCCGCAGCAGCCGCGCTCCCCACGCGGTGATCGCCAGCGTGAAGCGCAGTCTCTGGGA
This sequence comes from Pseudomonas soli, assembly GCF_900110655.1. Classification (GTDB taxonomy): domain Bacteria; phylum Pseudomonadota; class Gammaproteobacteria; order Pseudomonadales; family Pseudomonadaceae; genus Aquipseudomonas; species Aquipseudomonas soli. Next base: position 445,375 of record NZ_FOEQ01000001.1, on the reverse strand, counting down.
TCTGGCTTCATCATTTCCAGCGACGGTTACGTGCTGACCAACAATCATGTGGTAGCCGACGCCGACGAGATCATCGTCCGCCTGTCCGACCGCAGTGAGCTGCAGGCCAAGCTGGTGGGCACCGACCCACGCACCGACGTGGCTCTGCTCAAGGTCGACGGCAAGAACCTGCCGACCGTGAAGCTGGGCGATTCGGAAAAGCTCAAGGTAGGTGAATGGGTGCTGGCCATCGGTTCGCCGTTCGGCTTCGACCACTCGGTGACCAAGGGTATCGTCAGCGCCAAGGGCCGCACGTTGCCTAACGACACCTATGTGCCGTTCATCCAGACCGACGTGGCGATCAACCCGGGGAACTCCGGTGGCCCGCTGTTCAACATGAAAGGCGAGGTGGTGGGCATCAACTCGCAGATCTTCACCCGTTCCGGCGGCTTCATGGGGCTGTCGTTCGCCATCCCGATCGACGTGGCGATCGATGTGTCGAACCAGCTGAAGAAAGACGGCAAGGTCAGCCGCGGCTGGCTGGGCGTGGTGATCCAGGAGGTCAACAAAGATCTGGCCGAATCCTTCGGCCTTGACAAGCCGGCCGGCGCCCTGGTGGCACAGGTCCTGGAGAACGGGCCGGCAGCCAAGGGCGGCCTGCAGGTGGGCGATGTCATTCTGAGCATGAATGGCCAGCCGATCGTCATGTCCGCCGACCTGCCGCACCTGGTGGGCAGCCTGAAGGATGGCGAGAAAGCCAAGCTCGAGATCATCCGCAACGGCAAGCGTCAGAACCTGGATGTCACCATCGGCGCATTGCCCGAGGATGACGCCGACATCGGCATGGGTGCCGGTGCCGATGGCAGTGCCGAACGCAGCAGCAACCGCCTGGGCGTCTCTGTCGCCGACCTGAGCGCCGAGCAGAAAAAGTCGCTCGAACTCAAGGGCGGTGTGGTCATCAAGGAAGTCCAGGATGGCCCTGCGGCCATGATCGGCCTGCGTCCGGGCGATGTGATCAGCCACCTGAACAACCAGGCCATTGCCTCGGCCAAGCAGTTCACCGAGATTGCCAAGGACCTGCCGAAGAACCGTTCAGTGTCCATGCGCGTGCTGCGCCAGGGGCGCGCCAGCTTCATCACCTTCAAGCTGGCTGAATAAGCTGGATGAAAGGTAGGAAAAGGGCAGCTTCGGCTGCCCTTTTCTATGAGTGGGCAGGCGTCCGCTGTCCGTGGCGGCCTGCTGCCATGCAGCTTGTATACAGACCGATAGAGGAATCTCCCATATCCCCGCGGCTTGAGGTACAATTCCCGGCTATTTTTCGGCGGGCGTCCGGCTCGCAGCCTTTTCGAGTGTTGACCCGTGAGTGATTTGAGTCATATCCGCAATTTCTCCATCATCGCCCACATCGACCATGGCAAGTCGACGCTGGCCGACCGTTTCATCCAGATGTGCGGTGGCCTGTCGGCGCGCGAAATGGAAGCCCAGGTCCTCGACTCCATGGACCTGGAGCGCGAACGCGGTATCACCATCAAGGCCCACAGCGTCACGCTGCACTACAAGGCGCAGGATGGTAAAACCTACCAGCTGAACTTCATCGACACCCCCGGCCATGTCGACTTCACCTATGAAGTCTCGCGCTCGCTGGCGGCGTGCGAGGGCGCGCTGCTGGTGGTCGATGCCGGCCAGGGCGTCGAGGCGCAGTCGGTGGCCAACTGCTACACCGCCATCGAGCAGGGCCTGGAAGTCATGCCCGTGCTGAACAAGATGGACCTGCCCCAGGCTGACCCGGACCGCGTCAAGGACGAGATCGAGAAGATCATCGGCATCGACGCTACCGACGCCGTGGCGTGCAGTGCCAAGAGCGGCATGGGCGTCGACGAGGTGCTCGAGCGCCTGGTACATACCATTCCCGCACCGACCGGTGAGATCGATGCACCGCTGCAGGCACTGATCATCGACTCCTGGTTCGACAACTACCTGGGCGTGGTCTCGCTGGTGCGTGTGCGCCAGGGCCGCGTGAAGAAAGGCGACAAGATCCTGGTCAAGTCCACCGGCAAGGTGCACCTGGTCGACAGCGTCGGCGTGTTCACCCCGAAACACACCCAGACCGCCGATCTGAAAGCCGGTGAAGTGGGCTTCATCATCGCCAGCATCAAGGACATTCACGGCGCGCCGGTCGGTGACACCCTGACCCTGTCCAGCACCCCGGAAGTCGAAATGCTGGCGGGCTTCAAGAAGATCCAGCCGCAGGTCTACGCGGGCCTGTTCCCGGTCAGCTCCGACGATTTCGAGGACTTCCGCGACGCCCTGCAGAAGCTGACCCTGAACGACTCGTCGCTGCAATACATGCCGGAAAGCTCCGACGCCCTGGGCTTCGGCTTCCGTTGCGGCTTCCTCGGCATGCTGCACATGGAGATCATCCAGGAGCGCCTGGAGCGCGAATACGACCTGGACCTGATCACCACCGCGCCAAGCGTGATCTACGAGCTCGAGCTCAAGACCGGCGAGACCATCGTCGTCGACAACCCATCGAAGCTGCCGGACGTCTCGTCCGTCACCGACTTCCGCGAACCGATCGTCACCGCGACCATCCTGGTTCCGCAGGAGCACCTGGGCAACGTCATCACCCTGTGCATCGAGAAGCGTGGCGTGCAGCGCGACATGCAGTTCCTCGGCAGCCAGGTGCAGGTGCGCTACGACATGCCGATGAACGAAGTGGTCCTGGACTTCTTCGACCGGCTCAAGTCCACCAGCCGCGGCTACGCGTCGCTGGACTACCATTTCGACCGCTACCAGTCGGCCAACCTGGTCAAGCTGGACGTGCTGATCAACGGCGACAAGGTCGATGCCCTGGCCCTGATCGTGCACCGCGACAACGCCGCCTACAAAGGCCGTGCGTTGACCGAAAAGATGAAGGAACTGATCCCTCGGCAGATGTTCGACGTGGCGATCCAGGCAGCTATCGGCGGCCAGATCATCGCGCGGACAACCGTCAAGGCGCTCAGAAAGAACGTACTGGCTAAGTGCTACGGCGGTGACGTCAGCCGTAAGAAGAAGCTGCTGGAGAAGCAGAAGGCCGGTAAGAAACGCATGAAGCAGGTGGGTAACGTGGAAATTCCACAGGAAGCCTTCCTCGCTGTGCTCAGGTTGGATAGCTAGGTCCTATGTCGCTAAATTTCCCGCTGTTGCTCGTCATCGCCGTTGCCGTCTGCGGTCTGTTGGGTCTGCTCGACCTGCTGTTCCTGGCCCCGCGCCGGCGTGCGGCGATCGCCAACTACCAGGGCAGCGTCAGCCAACCCGAAATGGCCGTGGTCGAACGCCTGAACAAGGAACCGTTGCTGGTTGAGTACGGCAAGTCGTTCTTCCCGGTGCTGTTCATCGTGCTGGTGCTGCGCTCCTTCCTGGTCGAGCCGTTCCAGATCCCGTCGGGGTCGATGAAGCCGACGCTGGAAGTGGGCGACTTCATCCTGGTGAACAAGTTCTCCTACGGCATTCGCCTGCCGGTGATCGACAAGAAGGTCATCGAGGTGGGTGATCCGCAGCGCGGGGATGTGATGGTGTTCCGCTACCCGAGCGACCCCAACGTCAACTACATCAAGCGTGTGGTCGGCCTGCCGGGCGATGTGATCCGCTACACCGCCGACAAGCGCCTGTTCGTCAATGGCCAGGCGATTGCCGAGCAGTTGGTCGGCAGCGAGCCGGGCACCCTGGGCAGCGCCGAGCTGTACAAGGAGAAGCTCGGTGAAGCCGAGCACCTGATCCGCAAGGAAATGACCCGCTACCGCATGCCGCCGGACCAGCAATGGAGCGTGCCGGCCGGTCACTACTTCATGATGGGTGACAACCGCGACAACTCCAACGACAGCCGTTTCTGGGATGATCCGAACATTCCCAAGGAACTGCACGGCATGGTTCCGGACCGGAACATCGTCGGCAAGGCCTTCGCGGTCTGGATGAGCTGGCCAGAGCCGAAACTCAGCCACTTCCCGAACCTGTCGCGGGTCGGGCTGATCCATTGAGTAACGACGGCGCTGTCCACGGACGGCGCCGATTGCATTTCTGACATAGGCTGTGTTCTCAGGGAGCGAGGCTTTCGCCGTTGCCGGCGTCTGACCACAGTCAAACCGTCTTTCAGGATGTTGATTTGAACAACGCGTTGAACATTGCCGGGGTGGCCCCATGAGTGGTTCCCTTGCACGCCTGGAGCGCAAGCTCGGCTACACCTTCAAGAACCAGGACCAGATGCTGCTGGCCCTGACCCATCGCAGCTACGCCGGGCGCAATAACGAGCGCCTGGAGTTCCTTGGCGATGCCATCCTCAACTTCGTGGTCGGCGAGGCGCTGTTCGAGCGCTTCCCGCAGGCGCGTGAAGGCCAGTTGTCGCGTCTTCGCGCCCGTCTGGTCAAGGGCGAGACCCTGGCGCGGCTGGCCCGCGGCTTCGACCTGGGCGAATACCTGCGCCTGGGCTCGGGTGAGTTGAAAAGCGGTGGTTTTCGTCGCGAGTCGATTCTTGCCGACGCCCTCGAGGCCCTGATCGGTGCGATCTACCAGGACGCCGACATGCAGACCGCGCGCGAGCGAATCCTCGCCTGGCTGACCGACGAGTTCGATGGCCTGACCCTGGTCGACACCAACAAGGACCCCAAGACGCGCCTGCAGGAGTTCCTGCAGTCGCGTGCCTGCGAGTTGCCACGTTACGAAGTGGTGGATATCCAGGGCGAACCGCACTGCCGGACCTTCTTCGTCGAATGCGAAGTGGTCCTGCTGAACAAGAAAAGCCGCGGCCAGGGCGTGAGCCGGCGTATCGCCGAGCAGGTCGCCGCCGCCGCCGCATTGATCGCCCTGGGCGTGGAGAATGGCAATGACTGAGAATACTTCGACCCGCTGCGGCTATGTTGCCATTGTCGGTCGCCCCAACGTGGGCAAGTCCACGCTGCTCAACCACATCCTCGGTCAGAAGCTGGCGATCACCTCGCGCAAGCCGCAGACCACCCGTCACAACATGCTCGGGATCAAGACCGAGGGTGACGTGCAGGCGATCTACGTCGACACCCCCGGCATGCACAAGGCCAACGACAAGGCGCTGAACCGCTACATGAACCGCAACGCCTCGGCAGCCCTGAAGGATGTCGACGTGGTGATCTTCGTGGTCGACCGCACCAAGTGGACCGACGAAGACCAGTTGGTGCTGGAGCGCGTGCAGTACGTGACCGGCCCGCTGATCATCGCGGTCAACAAAACCGACCGCATGGAAGAGAAGGCCGAGCTGATCCCGCACCTGCAGTGGCTGCAAGAGCAGCTGCCGAACGCCGAGGTGATGCCGATTTCCGCGCAGCAGGGGCACAACCTCGAAGCGCTGGAAGCACAGATCGCCAAGCACCTGCCCGAGAACGATCACTTCTTCCCGGAAGACCAGATCACCGACCGTAGCAGCCGTTTCCTTGCCGCCGAGCTGGTGCGCGAGAAGATCATGCGTCAGCTCGGTGCCGAGCTGCCGTACCAGATCACCGTGGAGATCGAGGAGTTCAAGCAGCAGGGCCATGTGCTGCACATCCATGCGTTGATCCTGGTTGAACGCGACGGGCAGAAGAAGATCATCATTGGCGACAAGGGCGAGCGCATCAAGCGCATTGGCTCCGAGGCGCGCAAGGACATGGAAGTGCTGTTCGACTCCAAGGTCATGCTCAACCTGTGGGTCAAGGTCAAAGGCGGCTGGTCCGACGACGAGCGCGCCCTGCGCTCGCTGGGCTACGGAGACCTGTAATCCGCCGACCGGACCCGTACCTCTTGTGGGAGCGGTGATGCGGCGGCCCGACTTTCCCCGCGACAGCTATCGCGGGGCAATTCGGGCCGCCGCATCGCCGCTCCCACAGTCATTTATGACGTTGAGAAATCGCTGATGGACCGACCCACCCCCCATCCGGCCTACGTGCTGCACAGCCGCGCCTACAAGGAAACCAGTGCGCTGGTGGACTTTCTTACCCCGCAAGGCAAGGTACGCGCCGTGCTGCGCCGGGCGCGGGGCAAGGGCGGCAGCCTGGTGCGACCGTTCGTGCCGCTGGAGGTGGAGCTGCGCGGGCGCGGCGAGTTGAAGAACGTCGGCCGCCTGGATGCCGTCGGCATTGCCGCCTGGTTGCACGGTGACGTGCTGTTCAGCGGGCTGTACCTCAACGAGCTGCTGATGCGCCTGCTGCCCGCCGAGGCGCCGCACCCGGCACTGTTCGAGCACTACACCCTGACTTTGCAGGCCCTGGCCGCCGGGCGTGCGCTGGAGCCGCTGTTGCGCTCCTTCGAATGGCGCCTGCTGGATGAGCTAGGTTACGCCTTCTCGCTTGAACATGACGTCAACGACAGCCCTGTGGTCGCCGAAGGCCTTTATCGCCTGCAGGTGGACGCCGGCCTCGAGCGGGTCGAACTGTTCCAGCCTGGGTTGTTCAAGGGCGGCGAACTGCTGGCCCTGGCCCAGGCCGACTGGGAGGCGCCCGGTGCCTTGCTCGCCGCCAAGCGCCTGATGCGCCAGGCACTGGCGGTCCACCTCGGGCCCAAGCCATTGGTCAGCCGGGAACTGTTTCGCAAGCGCTGAGCAGCACGTATGCTGTGGCCCTCAACTTTCAGGAGTGCCCCTTCGTGACTCACAGCAACCGCATGCTTCTCGGTGTCAATATCGACCACGTGGCGACCCTGCGCCAGGCCCGGGGCACCCGCTATCCGGATCCGGTCAAGGCCGCCCTGGACGCCGAGGAAGCGGGTGCCGACGGCATCACCGTGCACCTGCGCGAAGACCGCCGGCACATCCAGGAGCGCGATGTGCTGCTGCTCAAGGACGTGCTGCAGACCCGCATGAACTTCGAGATGGGCGTCACCGAAGAGATGATGGCCTTCGCCGAGAAGATCCGCCCGGCGCATATCTGCCTGGTGCCGGAAACCCGTCAGGAACTGACCACCGAAGGCGGCCTCGACGTCGCTGGCCAGGAGGCGCGGATCAAGGCGGCGGTCGAGCGCCTGTCGCGCACCGGTGCCGAGGTGTCGCTGTTCATCGATGCCGACGAGCGGCAGATCGAGGCCTCGCGCCGTGTCGGCGCCCCGGCCATCGAGTTGCACACCGGCCGTTACGCCGATGCCGAGACGCCGTCCGAAGTCGCCGAGGAGCTCAAGCGCATCGTCGATGGCGTAGCGTTTGGTGTTGGCCAGGGCCTGATCGTCAATGCCGGGCATGGCCTGCATTACCACAACGTCGAGGCCGTGGCCGCGATCAAGGGCATCAACGAGCTGAACATCGGCCATGCGCTGGTGGCCCATGCGCTGTTCGTCGGCTTCAAGGCCGCGGTGGCCGAGATGAAAGCGCTGATCGTCGCCGCTTCGCGGTGATTTTCTGACCGTCTGCACCGGCCTCATCGCCGGCAAGCCGGCTCCCACAGGTACTGCGCAGCACTCAAGGCCAGTGCGATCCATGTGGGAGCCGGCTTGCCGGCGATGAGGCCGTTGGCATCAACCACTTACTCCGCTCGAAATACCAGAGTGAAGCGGGTAGGGCCCAAAGGGCTGCTCCTGACCTCGATCCGCCCCCCATGCAATTGCATGATCGACTTGACGATCGCCAACCCCAGCCCGGTGCCACCCTCCAGCCGTGAACGCCCGGCCCCGGCCCGGTAAAAGCGTTCGAACAGGTGCGGCAGGTGGGTCTCCTCTATCCCTCTGCCCTGGTTCTGCACCCACACGGCAATCTCGTTGCCCAGCCGCTCGATGCCTACGGCAACCGGCTCGCCCTCCGGTGCATGGCGAATCGCATTGCTCAGCAGGTTGGATAGCGCCCGCTGGAACATCAACCGGTCCGCCAGGGCCGTGCCCCAGCCTTGCAGGTGCAGGGAGATGCCCTTGAGCTCGGCACTGAAGGCGAACAGTTCACTCACCCGCGCCACTTCGTCGGCCAACGTCAGGGGCGCCAGGGCAACCTGGGTCTGCGGCTGGCTGACCTGGGCGAGGAACAGCATGTCGTTGATGATGCGGTTGAGGCGGGTCAGCTCCTCGACGCTGTCTTCGAGGGCTTCGCGGTACTTGTCGCCGTCACGCTCACGGGCCAGGGTCACCTGGGCCTTGCCCATCAGGTTGCCGATGGGCGTGCGCAGCTCGTGGGCCAGGTCGTCGGAGAACTGCGATAGCTGGCGCACACCTTGGTCGAGCCGGTCGAGCATGATGTTGATGGCGCGCGCGAGGTCGGCCAGCTCGCTGGGCAGGCCCTCATCAGGCAGCCGGTGAGTAAGGTCCTGTGCCGAAACCTGCCCGGCGATCCGGCGGAAGTGCCGCAACGGACGCAGGCCGCGCTGCACCAGCTTCCAGGCGGCGATGCCGATCAGCACCAGCAGCAACGGCAGGGCCAGTAGCGTCGAGTGCAGATAGGCTTGCAGCAGGCTGTTGTCGTCGCTGCGGTTGAGCGACATCAACACCTTGACCGGGGTGTCGTCGCGCAGGCGCATCAAGCGGCTGGCGGTGAGGATCTGATTGTCGCCGTCGTCGCGCCAGGCATGGAAGGTCAGCCGCTCGTCCGCTTCCAGGTTCAGCAAATGCTGGGACTGCATGGCCGGGCCCAGGCTGAGCAGTGCCGGATGACGGCCATTGATGGCGATCACACTGAGGCTGAGGTTGTCGTGGCCCATGACCAGATCGAGCAATGGGTGGGCGCGGGCGCCCAGGTCGTCGCTTCGCAGGTCTACGCGCAGGTTGTGCTCGACTTGCTGCATCTTGCGCGTCAGGTCCTTGCGCGCCCGGCTATCCAGTTCGTGGTCCAGGGCAAATACCGCCAGGCACGCCAGCAGCAGCACCAGCGCCGCGCCCAGCAGGGTGACGCCCAGGCCCAGGCGCAACGACAGGCTGGGGCGCTTCACGTCCGCGCCTCTAGCACATAGCCGACGCCGCGCAGGGTGTGGATCAGCTTGTCGTCGAAGGGGTCGTCGATCTTCGCCCGCAGGCGGCGGATCGATACCTCCACCACGTTGGTGTCGCAGTCGAAGTTCATGTCCCACACCAGCGAGATGATCTGGGTGCGTGACAGCACCTCGCCGCTCTGGCGCATCAACAGGTGCAGCAGGGCGAACTCCTTGGCGGTCAGGTCGATGCGCTGGCCGCCGCGCCAGGCGCGGTGGCGGCCCGGATCGAGTTCGAGGTCGGCGACCTTCAAGGTGCTCGGCTGCAGGCGCTGGTCGTTGCGCCGCAGCAGGCTGCGGATACGCGCCAGCAGCTCGGGGAATTCGAACGGCTTCAGCAGGTAGTCGTCTGCGCCCAGGTCCAGCCCCTTGACGCGATCGGCGAGACGGCCGTGGGCGGTGAGCATCATGATCCGCGTGGAGGATTCGGCGCGCAGGCGCTGCAGCACGCCCCAACCATCGAGCCCGGGCAGGTTGACGTCAAGGATCACCAGATCGTAGGGCTGCTGGCGGGCCAAGTGCAGACCATCGGTGCCGCTGGAGGCGCAGTCGACCACATACCCGTTCTCGCGCAGGCCCTGTTGCAGGTAGTCGGCGGTGCGTGGTTCGTCCTCGATGATCAGTAGGCGCATGGTCGGGCTCTGTGTGGAAAGGGGGCGATTCTCGACCCTGTAGTGACATCAGGGTCAAGCGGCGGGAATGTTACTGGATGCGAATGGCGAAAAGAGGAGGATTGCTGATTTGTAATCTGTGGGTCATATGCGCGACAGGCTTGTCGCAATCGCGGGGCAAGCCCGCTCCCACGCGGTACGGCGGGGATTTCAGGACTGTAATGTCTGCCTCACCTTGGCGTTAGCTCCCGCTTGCGATGATGGCCCTGTCGAAACGGTTATCACGAGGCAAGCACGATGAGCCTGACCAAGTACCTGCTGCTGGCGATCCTCGCCCTGGGCAGCACCAGCATTTTCGCCGAGGGTGGCGGGGAGCGTTCGAAGCAATTCTGGCAAGCCTTCCGCGAGGATCAGGCGCGTTTGCACGGCGACAAGCAGCAAGCTGTGGCCGAGCGCGAGCGCAAGGCAGAAGAGAAGGCCCGCGAGCTGGCCAAGGATTGAGCACCACACGCCTGCGCCGCCACAGCTCCTCGGCGCAGGTGAGCCTCGGCGCCCTAGCGGGCGCCTTTTTTTATTTGCGCGCCAGCAATGTGGCGCGGCGTGGTGCCGGCAGGCCTTCGATGGTCCTGCCGTGGTCGTTCGGGTCGAGGAAGTCGCCCAGTGACTGATAGCGCATCCACTCGGTGCTGCGTTGTTCCTCGACGCTGGTGACGCTGACATCGACACAGCGCACATCGCTGAAACCGGCGCGGCGCAGCCAGCGCTCCAGGGCCGGCACCGACGGCAGGAACCATACGTTGCGCATCTGCGCGTAGCGGTCCTCGGGTACCAGCACCTGGTTTTCGTCGCCCTCGATCACCAGGGTTTCCAGCACCAGCTCGCCACCCTTGACCAGGCAATCCTTGAGCGCCAGCAGGTGCTCGATGGGCGAGCGGCGGTGGTAGAACACGCCCATGGAGAACACGGTGTCGAAACCTTCGAGGTTGGCCGGCAGCTCTTCGAGGGCGAACGGCAGGTGCCACGCCGGCAAGTCCGGCAGGTATTGCTGCACGGCCTGGAACTGGCAGAAGAACAACCAGTTGGGGTCGACGCCGATGACCATGTCGGCGCCGGCGCCGAGCATGCGCCACTGGTAGTAGCCGTTGCCGCACCCCACGTCGAGTACGCGCTTGCCCTTGAGGTCCAGGTGCGGGCCGACCCGCGACCATTTCCAGTCCGAGCGCCATTCGGTATCGACATGCACGCCGAACAGGTCGAACGGGCCCTTGCGCCAGGGCGACAGGCCCATCAGCGCCTGGCGCATCTGCGCGCGGGTGGCGTCGTCGCAGTCGCAGTCCAGGCGCAGGCCGTCGACCAGGTCGACTTCGCTCGGGGTCAGCTGCGGCAGTGCGTCGAGGGCGCCGCGCCAGCGATCGAGGTCGCCGTGGCCTTTTTCCAGCTTGCTCTCGAGTTGCGCCTGCAGGCCTTGGGACCAGGTGGCAAGGGGGGTGCCCGCCAGGCGGCGGACAAGGGGGGACAGATCGATCATGGCAGGGCTATCAGCGAGGCGAAGTTGAGGCATTGGAACCAGGGCACGACCTTGGAGAAGCCGGCGGCGCGCAGGCGCGCTTCATGGGTTTCCAGGGTGTCGGGTTTCATCACGTTCTCGATGGCGCTGCGCTTCTGGGCGATTTCCAGTTCGCTGTAGCCATTGGCACGCTTGAAGTCCAGGTGCAGTTCGTTGAGCAGTTCCTGCTCCTGGGCGTCGGTGAAGCGCAGTTTCTCCGAGAGAATCAACGCGCCGCCCGGCAAAAGTGCCTGGCGGATGCGGGCAAGCAGGTCCAGGCGCTGTTCGGGAGCGACGAACTGCAGGGTGAAGTTCATCGCCACCACAGAGGCCGGCTCGAAGGGCAGGGCGAGAATATCGGCCTCCAGCACCTGCACCGGCAGCAACTCCTGGAACATCGAGTCCTGGGCGGTGAGGTACTGGCGGCAGCGCTCGACCATGGCCGCGGAGTTATCCACCGCGATCACCCGGCAGCCGTCCGCGCGCACGTGGCGACGCAGCGCCTGGGTCACCGCGCCCAGCGAGGCGCCGAGGTCGTACAGTGCGGAGCCCGGCTGGGCGAAGCGCGCGGCCAGCACGCCGAGGTTCTCGACGATGGTCGGGTAACCGGGCACCGAACGCTTGATCATGTCCGGGAACACCTGCACCACGTCTTCGTTGAAGACGAAGTCGGGCACCTGCTCCAGGGGTTGGGCGAATAGGCGGTCGGGTTGTTTGCTCACGGTGGGTCCAGGCGGCTGGCAATCTACAGGGGCGGCATTCTAGCCAAACCACGGCAAGCTTGCATGACTGGCTGACCGGCGCCGTTCGCTCAGTTGACCCGAATGGCGCAATCGAAGGTCTGTACCGGACGTACTTCCGGGGCCCAGGGCTGCTGGTAGACCAGGATCAGATGGCCCTCGCCGGCGGCCTTGGCCTGGAAGCGCCAGCTGGACAGGCCACCGCTGCCGACGATGCCAGCTTGCTCCGGAGAACTGTATACCTCGGGGCCAAGGCTGCGCAGGATCTCCGAAGCCGGGTTCTGCAGCAGCCAGCGGTAGCCGGTGGTGGGGTTGCTGGGCAGGGTGAGGGTCAGGGTCTGGCCGACCTGCAGGCGCTTTGGGCATTCGCTTTCGCCGTCCAGTTCGACGGTGCGTTGCGGTTGCTGGGCGCAAGCGGTGAGCAGGGCCAGGGCGGCGGGAACGAGCAGGCGAGGGAGGGTCATGTTGGCTCCTGAAGCTGGAATGGCCTGAGGATAACCGAAGCTGTCGCAAGTTTGTGTGGTCTACGCGCGCCCTATCGCCGGCAAGCCGGCTCCCACAAGTAGGATACATCCTGCACTTTGTGGGAGCCGGCTTGCCGGCGATAGGGCCGCAACGCGGCCCCGTCCTCTTTAGAACAATACTTTCGCCACGTCGGCAAAGCGCTTGGCAAAGTGCACGCTCAGCCCTTCCTTCAGGTAGTCAGGCAATTCTTCGAAATCGCCACGGTTGGCCTCCGGCAGGATCAGCTCGAAGATCTTCTGGCGCCGCGCGGCGATCACTTTCTCGCGCACCCCGCCGATCGGCAGCACCTGGCCGGTCAGGGTCAGCTCGCCGGTCATGGCCACGCCTTTCTTCGGCGCCTGGTCGCGGGCCAGCGACAGCAGGGCGCTGGCCATGGTCACACCGGCGCTGGGGCCGTCCTTGGGCGTGGCGCCCTCGGGCACGTGCAGGTGGATGAACGCCTCGTTGAAGTAGCCGGGGGTGCCACCGAACTGCTTGAGGTTCGAACTGATATAGCTGTAGGCGATCTCTGCCGATTCCTTCATCACGTCACCCAACTGCCCGGTGAGCTTGAGGCCGCGGTTGAGGCTGTGGATATGCGTGGCCTCGATCGGCAGGGTGGCGCCGCCCATGCTGGTCCAGGCAAGACCGGTGATAACACCCTTACCGGCCAGCACCTGCTCGCTGCGGAACACCGGCATGCCCAGGGCGGGCTCGAGGTCCTTGGCGGCGATCTTGAGCTTGGCGTCCGGGTCTTCCAGCAGTTTGACCACCGACTTGCGCACCAGCTTGCCCAGCTGTTTCTCCAGCTGACGCACCCCGGCTTCGCGGGCATAGCCCTCGATCACCGCACGCAGCGCGGCGTCGTTGATGCTCAGGCTGGTCTTGGCCACGCCGGCCTTGTCCAGCTGCTTGGGCCACAGGTGGCGCTTGGCGATGGCCAGCTTTTCTTCGGTGATATAGCCGGACAGGCGGATCACTTCCATGCGATCGAGCAAGGGGCCGGGGATCGAGTCCAGGGTGTTGGCGGTGCAGACGAACAGCACCTTGGACAGGTCCAGGCGCAGGTCCAGGTAGTGGTCGAGGAAGTCGACGTTCTGTTCCGGGTCGAGGGTTTCCAGCAGCGCCGAGGCTGGGTCGCCCTGGTAGCTCTGGCCCATCTTGTCGATCTCGTCGAGCATGATCACCGGGTTCATCACCTCGACCTCCTTCAGCGCCTGCACCAGCTTGCCCGGCTGGGCGCCGATGTAGGTGCGGCGGTGGCCCTTGATCTCGGCCTCGTCGCGCATGCCGCCGACGCTGAACCGGTAGAACGGCCGGCCCAGGGATTCGGCGATGGACTTGCCGATGCTGGTCTTGCCCACCCCGGGCGGGCCCACCAGCAGCACGATGGAGCCGCTGATCTCACCCTTCCAGGCGCCGACGGCGAGGAACTCGAGGATGCGTTCCTTGATGTCGTCGAGCCCGGCGTGGTGGCGGTCGAGTACCTTGCGCGCGTGCTTGAGGTCGAGCTTGTCCTTGCCGTACACACCCCAGGGCAGGGCGGTGGCCCACTCCAGGTAGTTGCGGGTGACGGCATACTCCGGCGAGCCGGTCTCGAGGATCGCCAGCTTGCCCATCTCTTCGTCGATACGTTTTTTCGCCTGCTCGGGCAGGGTCTTGCCCGCCAGGCGCTGCTGGAACTGCTCCACGTCGGCGCTGCGGTCGTCCTTGGTCAGGCCCAGCTCCTGCTGGATGACCTTGAGCTGTTCCTTGAGGAAGAATTCGCGTTGGTGCTCGCCGATCTGGCGGTTTACCTCGGCGGAGATCTCGTTCTGCAGGCGGGCGACCTCGACCTCCTTGCGCAGCATCGGCAGGACCTTTTCCATGCGCTTGAGCATGGGCACGCAATCGAGCACTTCCTGCAGCTGGTTGCCAGTGGCCGAAGTGAGGGCGGCGGCGAAGTCGGTCAGTGGTGACGGATCGTTGGGGCTGAAGCGGTTGAGGTAGTTCTTTAGCTCTTCGCTGTACAGCGGGTTGAGCGGCAGCAGCTCCTTGATCGCGTTGATCAGGGCCATGCCGTAGGCTTTCACCTCGTCGGTGGGCTCCGCCGGCTGGCGTGGGTAGTCGACCTCCACCAGGTAGGGCGGGCGGTGGTGCTTGAGCCAGGTGCGGATGCGCACGCGGGTCAGGCCCTGGGCGACGAACTGCAGCTTGCCGCCTTCGCGGCTGGCGTGGTGCACCTTCACCAGGGTGCCGTATTCGGGCAGGGCCTTGGTGTCGAAGTGGCGGTGGTCTTCCGGCGGGGTGTCCATGAAGAACAGCGCCAGGGAGTGGTGCGGGGTCTTGGCGACCAAGTCGAGGGTTTCGGCCCAAGGTTCTTCATTGACGATCACCGGCAGCACTTGCGCGGGGAAGAACGGGCGGTTGTGGATCGGGATCACGTAGACCTTGTCCGGCAGCTGCTGGCCGGGCAGGGCGAGATGGTGACCGGGTGCGGTCGAGGGATCGAGATGTTCGACTTCGCTGTGTTCGTCGGGGTGTTCCGGGAAATCCTGCTGGTCGCTCATGGGGCACCTGCGTGAATGGCTATGGTGCTTAGATGGGGCGGTGGTTGGCAGGTTTCAATGGTAGACGAAGGGGGGAGAACTGCGGGGGAAACAATAGCGGGGCAAGCCCGCTCCCTCGATGGGAGCGGGCTTGCCCCGCGACAGGCGTGACGCTTACTCAGCCAATTTGTAAGCGATGATGTAGTCGCCCATTTTCGTACCGAGCGAGCCATGGCCGCCGGCGGTTACCAGCACGTACTGCTTGCCATCCTTGCCGGTGTAGCTCATCGGCGTGGCCTGGCCGCCGGCCGGCAGGCGAGCCTTCCACAGCTCCTGGCCGTTCTTCACGTCGTAGGCGCGCAGGTACTGGTCCAGGGTGCCGCTGAGGAAGCCGACGCCGCCGGCAGTGACGATCGAGCCACCCATGCTTGGCACGCCCACCGGCATGCCGATCGGCACCGGGGTGCTGTCACGGGTGGTGCCGTTCTTGTGTTTCCACACCACTTTGTTGGTGAACAGGTCGATGGCTGCCACGTAGCCCCAGGCCGGCGCCTGGCACGGAATGCCCAGTGGCGACATGAACGGGTGCATGGTCACGGCGTACGGCGCACCTGTGTTCGGCTGCACGCCGCTGGTCTCGCTTTCGCGCTTGCTGCCTTCGGCGACCTGCTCGCGTGGGACCATCTTCGACACGAAAGCCATGTAGTTCGGCGAGGTGAAGAGGATCTGGCGCACCGGGTCGACCGAGACGCTGCCCCAGTTGAACACGCCGACGTTGCCTGGGTAGACCAGGCTGCCCTGCTCGGACGGCGGGGTGTACTGGCCTTCGTAGCGCAGGCTGCGGAACTGGATGCGGCAGAGCATCTGGTCGAACGGCGTGGCGCCCCACATGGCCTGTTCGGTCAGGTCAGGGCCGAGCAGGTTGAGGTCGGAACGGGCCTGGGTCGGCGCGGTATGGTCGCCCTTGACCGCGCCTTGGGGTACCGGGATCTCGCGGATCGGCACGATCGGCGTGCCGTCGCGGCGGTCGAGCACGTACAGGCTGCCTTGCTTGGTCGGCACGATGACCGCCGGCTTGACGCCGTCGTCGGTCTTCAGGTGCACCAGGGTGGGCTGGCTGCCGACGTCCATGTCCCACAGGTCGTGGTGGGTGAACTGGTAGTTCCAGCGCGCCTTGCCGGTGGCCAGGTCCAGGGCGACGATGCCGGCGCTGTACTTCTCGGCGCCCGGGGTGCGGTCGGCGCCCCACTGGTCAGGGGTCTGGTTGCCCAGCGGCAGGTAGATCATGCCGAGGTCTTCGTCGACGCTGGCGATCGACCACATGTTGGCCGAGTTGCGGCTGTAGAACTTGCCGTCGGCCAGGGGCTTGGTGTCGTCGGGGTTGTTGCTGTCCCAGTTCCACACCAGGTGGCCGTCGTGCACGTCGTAGGCGCGGATCACGCCGGACGGCTCGTTGGTCGACTCATTGTCGGTGACGTGGCCACCGATGATCACCAGGCTGCGGGTGATCGCGGCCGGGGAAGTGGAGTAGTAACCACCGGCGGTGAACGGGCCGATGCCACGGGTCAGGTCGATCACGCCCTGGTTGGCGAAGCCTTCGCAGACCTTGCCATTGTCGGCGTTGATGGCGATCAGGCGGGCGTCGGCGGTGGGCAGGTAGAGGCGGCGCGGGCAGGCCTGGGCCACGGCCTGGCCTGCGTCGGTGATCTTCGGCGCGGGGCTGCCATCACGGCTGACGTAGTTGTTCTCGTCATAGTACGAGACGCCGCGGCAGGTCATGTGGGCGAAGCCCTTGAAAGTGCCGGTGGGGCTCTTGACCTGCGGATCAAAGCGCCAGATCTCGGCGCCGGTGTCCGGGTCCAGCGCCAGCAGGCGGCTGTGGGCGGTGCAGGCGTAGAGCATGCCGTTGACCTTCAGCGGCGTGTTCTGGTTGGTCAGCTCCACCGGGTCGTTCTCGGTCGGCAGGTCGCCGGTGCGGATACGCCAGGCCTCTTCCAGGCGGTAGGCGTTCTGCGGGGTGATCTGGCGCAGCGGCGAGTAGCGGTCGCCGTGCTCGGTGCGGCCGTAGGCCTGCCATTCACCGTCGGGCATGGCCGGGGCGGCGCTGCCCATCTCGCTGTTGTCGCGGGTGAACTCGCCACGGATTTCGCCCGGGTGAGTGAACTGGCTGGCCACGGCAGTGGCGCCGGAGGCGACCACGGCGACGCTGAGCAGGGCGGTGTTGACCTTGGACGCAGGGCCGACCAGCGGGCGGCGCGCCCACGGCAGCAGCAGGACCACGCCGATGGCGAACCAGATGGCCAGGCGCGGCACCAGCTGCCACCAGTCCAGGCCCACTTCCAGCAGAGCCCAGGCGGTGCTGCCCAGCAGTACCAGGCCATACAGGCCCAGGGCGATGCGCCGCTTGGCCAGCAGCAGGATGCCGGACAGGGCGAAGCCGATACCGGCAATCAGGTAGTAAAGCGAGCCGCCCAGCTGGCTCAGCTTGATGCCGCCGGCCAGCAGGGCCAGGCCCATCAGTAGCAGCAGCACGCCCATCAGGCGCGGTAGCCAGCGGGTTCCATTCTTGGCACCGTCAGTGCTCATCGTCTGTTCTCCGTAGTGTGAAAGGGTCGGGTTAGAAACTGCTCTGGATCTTCAGGCCGCCGATCAACGCGTCGTCGACCCGCGACACCCCGCCCGGATGGCGGATGTACTGCAGGTTCGGGCGTACGGTGAGCCAGTCGGCCAGGTGGATGCCGTAATAGAGTTCAGCGCTGTACTCGGTGTCCTGCACGGGCAGGAAGCCGGGATTGTCGTAGTCGTCCAGGCCGTTGGCCTGGTTGCTGAGGCGGGCGTTCTTGCGATAGCCGGGGTTGACGTGCACGCGGGCCAGGGCGAAACCGATGTCGTCCTTGGCGCGGGCATCGAACGGCCCTTTGTAAACCACACCTGCCTGCACATAGTTGTCGATGGCATTGGTCTTCTTGTCGTGCACCGTGGCGTTGGCGAACAGGCTCAGGCCGCGGGACTGGTCGGAGGCCAGCGCGGTCACCTGCTGCTGGGCGCCGAGCCACAGGCCGTGCTTGCTCGAGCTGCTGCGATAGGCGGCGCCGCTGATGGCGGCGGGCGTACCGTTGCTGTCCTTGAGTACATCCTGTGCCTTGGCATTACTGTAGTAGTAGCCGACGCGATATTCCCCTTTCAGGCCATTGACCCGCGGACTCCAGACCAGTTCGATCGGCATCACCGCGCCCTGGGTGCCACTGCCGCTGAGCTTGAAACCGTTGCCGCTCTCGAGGTTCGAGGGGTTCTGCTCGAACACCCCGACCTGGGCGTAGAGCGCGTCATCGAGGTTGTAGCGCACGCGCAGGGCCCACTGGCTGACCGGCCAGTTGTACCAGATGCCGCCCACCCAGTTGCCCACCTGCGAGCCGCAGAACGCCAAGTTCTGGAAGTCGCAGGGGAAGCTGTTGAAGTCCTCGCCCTCGCCGAAGCGGCCGAATTTCACGTCCAGCGCGCCATCGAAGTACTTCTGCTTGATCCACATCTGGGTCAGACGCCAGGTCTGGCCACGGCCCCAGACTTCCTGGGCCGAGGTGAAGCCGCCGACGCGCGGGTCGTTGATGCGGTCGTTGCTGATGTTGTTGCCGTGACGTTCGGTGACGGTCAGCTGCACCTCGGTGTCGTGCCAGCCGAGGATCTTCTGCAGGTCCATGTTCACGCCGAAGGTGAACTGGTCACTGTAGCGTGCGGCGCGGTCGTGACTGTAGCCGCCGTGCAGATTGCTGCCCATCTCGCCGGTGTAGCCAAGGGTGAAGTCGTAGCCCTTTTCCAGCAGTTCACTGCGGGTACCGCCCCAGTCGCCGAGCATCCACTTCGAGTCCTTGGCGAACATTTCGCCAGCACTGGTGGTAGGGGAAAGGGCACCGAGCAGGGTGGCGAGGGCGAGGCCGGAGTAGCGGGTATTGGACAGCTGGAGCATGAGATAGCGCTATCTTTTGATTGTTGAGGAAACGGCAAGCGCAACGAAGTGCGAGGTCTTCGAAGGGAAATGGCTGCGATGGGTATCGAGTGAAGCGATTCAGCTTGCGGCGGGGAGGATATAGGGGAAGTTGTAAGAAAAAAAGACAAAATGTCGCAGGGGATTGTTGCTGATGGGGTAACAGTCCATCGGCCCTCGCCGGGTAGCCCACCCCACAGTGGGAGAGGGCTTACCCTGCGATAAGGTCAGAACGAGGTGCGCAAGCCAACCTGCACACTACGCCCCGGCGCCGGCGCGATATCGCGCAGGATCGAGCTGGCATAGCGCACGGTCTGGTCGGTGAGGTTCTCGCCGCGCACGAACGCCAGCCATTCACTCTGGCCGATGTCGAAGCGATACCCCACGCTTGCGCCGAGGGTGGTGTAGCCGTCGGTGCCGGTTTCGTTGGCCGGTTTGCGCCGTTGCGACGCGGCATGCTGCACATCGACCCGAGCCTGCCAGCGATCCAGTTCCCAGACTAGGCCGCTGTTCAGGCGCAGTGGTGCGATACGTGGCAGCGGCTCGCCGCTGTCGAGGTTCTTGGCCCGGGTGTAGTCGCCGGACAGTTCCAGGGCGAAGCTGCCGTAGCGATTCTCCAGCAACTTCCAGCGGTCCTGGGCCTCGATACCGTAGAAGCGTGCGCGCACACCCTGGTAGGCATACTCGGGGATATCACCGTGATCGTGATCATGGTCATGATCGTCGCCATGGTCGTGATCATGCCCTTCACGCAGGTTGCCGGTGCCGATCAGGCCGATGTAGTTGCGAAAATGGCTGTAGAACACACCGACGCTGCCCTTGTGGGTGCCGTTGTCGAAGCGCAGGGCCAGGTCGCCGGAGATGGCTTTTTCCTTGTTCAGGTTCGGGTCACCGATCTCGTAGGCGCCGGTCGCCACATGGGCGCCGTTGGCATACAGCTCGTAGAAGGTCGGCGCGCGCTCGGTATAGCCGAGGTTGGCGGCCAGCGACCAGACCGGGTCGAGCTGGTACACCGCGCCCGATGACAGACTGAAGGCATTGAAGCTGCTGGCGCTATCGGCTCCTGCAAATGTTTCGTTGCCCTTGGCATCCGGATCGACCCGGGTATGTTCCATGCGCGCGCCCAGGCTCAGGTTCAGGCGCTCGGTGGCCTGCCATTGCTCGAGCAGGAACAGCGCCAGGCTGTCGGTATCGGTGTGCGGGACAAAGGCTTCCTCGCCCAGTGCGGAGAACTCGTTGCGGCTGACCTGTGCACCGATCACGCCCTCGACCGGGCCCAGCGGCTGGTGGCGGGCTTCGATGCGTGCTTCGTAGCCCTTGTTCTTGAAGGTAGTGTGCACTTCACCGCTTTCGATTTCACGGTGCTGGTAGTCGGTGTAGCCGGCATCGACCTTCACCGAGCTGAATGGTCCGTCGAGATCGCGCAGCTCCGAGGCGAAGCCGTAGTGGTCCTGCTGCATGTCCAGGCGCACGCCGGGCTCGGCTACCGAGCCGTAGTTGCTGTCATAGCGGCTGTAGGACAGGCCGGTATAGCCGTGATCCCAATGATAGGAACCGCCTATCGCACCGCCGTCCTGGCGTCCGTCGCTGTTCTTCAGGCGGTGCTTGCTACCGGGCTCGTCGGCGTCGCGCACCTTCGAGCTGCGGGCATAGCCGGGGATGCGCAGGTCGTTGAACTGGCGACTGTTGGCATCCAGGTGCAGGGCGAAGGTGCCGTTGCCGGCCTCCAGTTTGCCGGCACTGCTGCGTGTGGTGTCGGCACCGCCGTAGCGCAGCTCGCCGGCGCCATGGATGCCGTCGATGGGCGCGTCGGGGATGCGGTTGTCGAAGGTGTTGACCACCCCGCCAATGGCGTTGCCGCCATAGAGCAGGGCGGCCGGGCCGCGGACGATCTCGACCCGCTCGACGGTCACCGGGTCCAGCGGCACGGCGTGGTCGTAGGACAGCGACGAGGCATCCAGGGCGCCGACGCCGTTGCGCAGGATGCGAATGCGGTCACCGTCCAGGCCGCGGATCACCGGGCGGCTGGCGCCGGGGCCGAACCAGGTGGAGGCAACACCAGGCTGTTTGTTGAGGGTCTCGCCGAGGCTGCCCTGTTGCTGCTGCAGCAGGTTATCGCCTTCAAGGACGGTGGTGGGGGCGGCCAGCTGGGCGTTGCCCAATGGGTTGGCGGTAATTACCTGGGGTTGCAGTTCCACCGCCTGGCTGGAAGTCGAGGCCAGCCAGAGCGCGACGGCAAGGGGGGAGAGGTGCAGCGGCATGTGACGCATGGGGATGTGGCGTTCCTTGGCAGATTCTTTGTGTTGTTACAATATAACATAACTATTTCAGCACAAGGCTTTCCGTGCTTGCCAGTGGTTTTTGCATCGTCTTCAGCCGGGCTGTGGCGGGCCAAGCAACCTCGATCCCACCCGCTCGCTACACTCGTGTAAGGTGCGCACCTTCCCGAACCTGGAGCACTGCATGAGCACGGCCAACCATAACGCGCTGCACGGCAAGACCCTCGAACAGATCCTCACCGAGCTGGTGGCGCACTATCAGTGGCAGGGCCTGGCCGAACGCATCGATATCCGCTGCTTCAAAAGCGACCCGACGATCAAGTCGAGCCTGACCTTCCTGCGCAAGACCCCCTGGGCCCGGGAGAAGGTCGAGCAGCTTTACGTGAAGCTGCAGCGCAAAGGCTGATGCCGCGCCGGCCTTGGCTTGCCCTGGCGGCCGTTCTTGGCTGGGCGGGATTGGCGATCCAGCTGTACCTGGTACTGCTGGCACGTTGGCAGGAACAGGCCAGCCTGATCGGCGGGATGGTCAACCTGTTCTGCTATTTCACCGTGCTCAGCAATACGCTGGTGGCCACGGTGCTGAGCCATGCCGCGTTTGGTCGTGATTCGGCGGCCAGGCGCTGGTTTCTTTCCCCGGCGATCAGCTCGTGCGTTGCGGCCAGTATCGTGCTGGTGGCGCTGGCGTATAGCCTATTGCTGCGACACCTATGGCAACCCCAGGGCTGGCAGTGGCTGGCGGACGAGTTGCTGCACGACGTGATGCCGCTGCTGTTCATCCTGTACTGGTGGTTCGAGGTACCTAAGGGGCGGCTGCGGCTCTGGCATCTGGCAGCCTGGGCGCTGTATCCGATGCTGTATTTTGCCTTCGTGCTGCTGCGCGGGCATGAGATCGGCGTCTATCCCTATCCGTTCGTCGACGTGGCGCGGCTTGGCTATGGGCAGGTGCTGACGAATGCGGTGGGGGTGCTGGCAGGGTTCTGGGCCATCGGGCTGGTACTGCTGGGGCTTGACCGTTGGCGAGGGCGGCATTGAGGAGGGAGGAGTCCATGACACCCTCAGCAAAAGTGTTTATTTCGCCACCCTCGTAGTATCGCGTGTAAGCATTCGCTTACTCATCATGTAAGTGATCGCTGTAGGGATCAGTAAATCAATGTCGTTTCTAATGGCATACTTTTTCTAAGTGCATGAAATATATAATTTTTATAAATATCAGAAGATGTTTCGCCTGAATCATCCTGAGATATTCGCTGCTTGTAGCAAGGCGGGGAATCGCTAGTATTCGAACTGTGTCTACGGACTGACACAGGCTATCAAGGATGATGGCCAAGGACATCGCGGGACGCGATTCATCAGGATGATGATTGGGACATACAGGGACTACGGAAAAAATGTGGGCGGGTCAAACCGCCCCTTTTTTTGCCTGCTGAAAATGAAAAAAGGCCCTCGCGGGCCTTTTTCGTACCTGGGCGCTGTCAGCGCTCAAGATCAGCGATCTTGCCAGGCTTGCCATCCCACTCTTCGGCGTCCGCCAGGGCGTCTTTCTTTTCGGTGATGTTCGGCCAGATCTCGGCCAGCTCGGCGTTCAGCTCGATGAAGTTCTCCATGCCGGACGGCACTTCGTCTTCCGAGAAAATCGCCTGGGCCGGGCACTCAGGCTCGCACAGCGCACAGTCGATGCATTCATCCGGGTGAATCACCAGGAAGTTCGGGCCTTCGTAGAAGCAGTCCACCGGACAGACTTCCACGCAGTCGGTGTACTTGCATTTGATGCAGTTGTCGGTGACGACGAAGGTCATTTCTAATTCTCTCCTCAGGCGACGGCAGCTTGCCCTTCCTTCCAGGGCAGCGCGGTTCACGGTGCTGGCTGCAGACCAGGCTAATAACCTGCAGCCTTCGCAAACCGCGCCGGATTCTACCAGCTTGCGCGGTGGGCCGTTATAACAGGTTTTTCAGTTGATATAGCATTTCGATAGCTTGGCGCGGCGTCATGTCATCCAGGTCCAGCTTGCCCAGCTTCTCGATGGCCGGGTGTGGCAGGCTGGCGAACAAGTCGCTCTGGTGGGGCACGTGGGGCATATTGTCCCGCGGCGTTGTAACTGGCGCTTCATGGGGCAGGCTGGTGGTCTCCAGCCGGCCCAGGTGCTCGCGGGCCCGCTGGATCACCGCCGCCGGCACGCCCGCCAGTTGCGCCACGGCCAGGCCGTAGCTCTGGCTTGCGGGGCCCGGCAGCACATGGTGCAGGAACACGATGCGTTCATTGTGCTCGGTAGCATTCAAGTGCACGTTGGCCACCAGCGGCTCGCTGTCCGGCAGCACGGTCAGTTCGAAGTAGTGGGTGGCGAACAATGTGTAGGCGCGCAGTTGGGCCAGGCGTTCGGCGGCGGCCCAGGCCAGCGACAGGCCATCGAAGGTACTGGTGCCGCGGCCGACTTCGTCCATCAGCACCAGGCTGCGGTCGGTGGCGTTGTGCAGGATGTTGGCGGTTTCGCTCATCTCGACCATGAAGGTCGAGCGCCCGCCGGCCAGGTCGTCGCTGGAGCCGATACGGGTGAAGATACGGTCCACCGGCGACAGTTCGCAGGCGGCTGCCGGGACGAAGCTGCCGATATGCGCCAGCAGCACGATCAGCGCGGTCTGGCGCATGTAGGTGGACTTACCGCCCATGTTCGGGCCGGTGATGATCAGCATGCGCGTGCTGTCGTCAAGGCCCAGGTCGTTGGCCACGAACGGCGTGGTCAACACCTGCTCGACCACCGGGTGGCGGCCCTGCTCGATGCGCAGGCACGGCTCGTCGACGAAGCTTGGGCAGTTCAGGTCCAGGTTCAGGGCGCGTTCGCCCAGGTTGCTCAGCACATCCAGCTCGGCCAGCGCCGCGGCGCTGTCCTGCAGTGGCGCCAGGTGCCCGATCAACGTTTCGAGCAAGGCATCGTAGAGCATCTTCTCGCGAGCCAGGGCACGGCTCTTGGCCGACAGCGCCTTGTCCTCGAACGTCTTCAGCTCGGGGGTGATGAAGCGTTCAGCGCCTTTGAGCGTCTGCCGGCGGATATAGTCGGCGGGAGCCTGTTCGGCCTGCTTGGTCGGCAGCTCGATGAAATAGCCATGCACGCGGTTGTAGCCGACCTTGAGGTTGGCCAGGCCCGTGCGGGCCTTCTCACGGGCTTCCAGGTCGATGAGGAACTGGCCGGCGTTCTCGCTGATCGACAGCAGTTCGTCCAGTTCGCTGTCGTAGCCGGTCTTGAGCACGCCACCGTCGCGGATCACCGCCGGCGGGTTGTCGATGATAGCCCGCTCCAGCAGGCCGGCCAGCTCCGGGTAGGTGCCGGTGATCGCCGCCAGGCGCGCCAGGTGCGGAGCCTCCAGCTCGGCCATGGCGTTCTGCAGCTCGGGCAGTGCGCCAAGGGCGTCGCGCAGGCGTGCCAGGTCACGCGGGCGGGCGTTGCGCAGGCCGATACGCGCGAGAATCCGCTCGATGTCGCCGATTTCCTTGAGCTGCGGCTGCAGCTTTTCGAAGCGGTAGCCGTCGAGCAGGCAGCGGATCGAGTCCTGGCGTGCCTTGAGCACCTTCAGGTCGCGCAGCGGACGGTTCAGCCAGCGGGTCAGCAGGCGGCTGGCCATGGCGGTCTGGCAGCGGTCGATCACCGATTGCAGGGTGTTGTCGCGGCCACCGGCCAGGTTGATGTCCAGCTCCAGGTTGCGGCGGCTGGCGGCATCGAGGATGACGGTGTCGTCCAGGCGCTCGTGACGCAGGCTGCGCAGGTGGGGCAGTGCGGTGCGCTGGGTTTCCTTGGCGTAGCTCAGCAGGCAGCCGGCGGCGCCAATGGCCAGGGTCAGCTTGTCGCAGCCAAAGCCCTTGAGGTCCTGGGTGGCGAACTGCTGGCAAAGGCTCTTGCGTGCCGAATCACGGTCGAAGTCCCACGGGGCGCGGCGCCGGGCGCCACGGCGCTTCTCCGCTGGCAGGCCCTGTGGCCAGTCATCCGGGATCAGCAGCTCCACCGGGTTGATGCGCTCGAGCTCGGCCAGCAGGTTCTCCCAGCCCTTGATCTCCTGCACGGTGAAATTGCCGCTGGTGATGTCCAGCACCGCCAGGCCGAACAGCCGCTCATCGCCGAGCAAGGCGGCAATCAGGTTGTCGCGACGCTCATCGAGCAACGCCTCGTCGCTGATCGTGCCCGGGGTGATGATGCGCACCACCTGGCGCTCCACCGGGCCCTTGCTGGTAGCCGGGTCGCCGATCTGCTCGCAGATCACCACCGACTCGCCGAGCTTGACCAGCTTGGCCAGGTAGCCTTCGAGCGAGTGGAACGGAATCCCGCACATGGGAATCGACTGGCCCGCCGACTGCCCGCGGGCGGTCAGGGTGATATCCAGCAGCTTTGCGGCTTTCTTTGCATCTTCGTAGAAGATCTCGTAGAAGTCGCCCATGCGGTAGAACATCAGCTGGTCCGGGTGCTGGTTTTTCAGCTTCCAGTATTGCTGCATCATCGGGGTGTGTGCGGAGAGATCAGACATTCAGGGCCTTACAGCGGGTGGTCTGGTGGCAAATTTCGAAACCGTCAATGGTACAGGCTTTTTTCGGTGGGCGCAGGTTGGATGGGGGGGGCAAATCTGCGCGGGCTGTCAGGCGTTGACCTCAGCCCGGTTGGCCGAAGAACTGGTTGAGGAGAATCAGTTCCATGATCACCACCAGCACGCAGAACATCACGAAACCTCGGCTAAAGACCCGTCGTGGCCGTTCAAGGGACGGCCAGTCCTGGATATTCAGGGCCGCCATCAACGCAATGATCAACCCGACAAGCAGGCAGGTGGGCCAGCGGCGTCGCGGCGAAAGGTCCATGCCGTTTTCCGATCCATGGTGAGAAAGCGCGACGATAGCGATGGCCCGGGGAGAGGGGCAACCTTTGTTTTGCGCTTGCCTGGCCATTGCATTTGCGCTGCCACGGATGCATTATGCGCATTATGCAAAAACGCAACGTAGCCTCCGTACTCAGAGAACTGCTCGCCCGCCACGGCCTGTCCCCCACAGAGCTGCATCGGCGCACGGGCGTGCCTCAATCCACCCTGTCGCGGATTCTCAGCGAGAAGATCGTCGATCCTTCGGACAAGCATGTCTCGAAGATCGCCGAGTACTTCGGCGTGAGCACCGACCAGTTGCGCGGCCGTGTCGAACTGGGCGAATCCCGTGACGCGGCCCCTCTCACTCAAGGCCATGCGGCCCTGAGCGACATTAGCTTGTGGGACGATGAAACACCCGTCGAGGACGACGAGGTGTCCGTGCCTTTTCTTCGTGAGGTCGAGTTGGCAGCAGGATCAGGAAGATTCGTCATCGAGGAAAGCGAGAATGCTCGCTTGCGTTTCGGCAAACGCAGCCTGCGCCACAATGGCGTGCAGTTTGACCATGCCAAGTGCGTGACGGTGCGTGGCAACAGCATGTTGCCGGTGCTGCGCGACGGCGCCACGGTCGGGGTCAACACCGGAAAATGTACCATCGGTGACATCATCGACGGTGACCTTTATGCCATCAACCACAACGGCCAGTTGCGGGTGAAGCAGGTGTACCGCCTGCCTACCGGCATTCGCCTGCGCAGCTTCAACCGCGACGAACACCCTGACGAGGACTACAGCTTCCAGCAAATGCAGGAAGAACAGATCAGCCTCCTCGGGCATGTCTTCTGGTGGGGCATGTACGCTCGTTGATACCGACCATCGATAAAAACCCGCCTCGGCGGGTTTTTTTTCGCCCTCAGAAAAGCCCTACACACCGCATCCGGTAAGGCCTTCATGCATTTCGGCAAAGTCCAATGCATAAATATTTCTGAAAATGCATTGACTGCATATGCATACATGCATAATCTGTGTCTCAAGCCGGTCAGCAACCGGTTGTTACACAGGCAGCGATGAACAGGCCTCGACTGTTCAGAGGGTTGGCAACTGGCCCGGGTGTGCAGCGTAAAGCACCACGATCAGTTATCCGGCGGGCAGGCGGCCGCGGTCGGAGTCACCAATTTGAAGCGCAACCGCACGGCGTCACCAGTCGTGGCCGGCGGTTAGACAGCGCATTACTGGAAAGCCTGCGACGCGGGCTTTCTGGAATGCCGAGTCAAACGATAAACAACGCCCCGCCAGCATGCCGCTGGCGGGCATCACACAGGAGACAGGACAGTGACGAACGAGCAACAGACGTTGCTGGAAATGCCGCTCTGGCTGGTGATCGTCCTGGCATTGCTGGGCGGTCTTTCCGGCGAGATGTGGCGCGCCGACAAGGCTGGCGCCCGCGGCTGGGGGCTGCTCAGGCGGCTGGCGCTGCGCTCCGGGGCCTGCATGGTCTGCGGGGTGTCGACGGTCATGCTGCTCTACGCCAGTGGCATGTCGATCTGGAGTGCCAGCGCCTTCGGCTGCCTTACCGCCATGGCCGGCGCCGACGTGGCCATCGGCCTTTACGAGCGCTGGGCCGCTCGGCGGCTGGGGTTGGACGAGCAGCCTGCAACCGTGCGCCAGGATGAAGAATGAACGCGTTAACAAGGAAGAGTGGCGATGTTCAACGAGTTTCGCTGCGGTAAATGCAACCGCTTGCTGGCACGCATCGGCGGACCGGCGCTGGTCCAGATCAAGTGTTCGCGGTGCGCGACCTTGAACCACATGAAGGCCACGGGCCTCGACAACGTGCCGACGAGCGATCAGGACGGGCCGCAGAGCCCGGCTCCCCTTCAATCGATTCAGTAGGAGAAACACCATGGCAGGTCGTACCCGCATTCCTTTCAACGGCGTCGGTACTTCGGTGCTGCCCGCTTACCAGACCCTGTCGGCAGGCCAGTACCTGCTATCGCCCAACCAGCGCTTCAAGCTGCTGCTGCAGGGCGATGGCAATTTGGTGATCCAAGATGGTGGCGCCACCGTCTGGGTCGCCAATGAACAGCAACCCTTCAGCTCGACCATTCCCCTGCGCAACAAGAAAGCCCCGCTGGCCTTCTACGTGCAGTACGGCGCGTTCCTCGACGACTACTCGCGACGTCGGGTGTGGCTGACTGACAACAGCACCTTCACCAGCAAAGACCAGTGGAACCGTACCCACCTGGTGCTGCAAGACGACGGCAATATCGTGCTGGTCGACTCGCTGGCGCTGTGGAACGGCACGCCGGCCATCCCGCTGGTGCCTGGCGCGATCGACTCGCTGCTGCTGGCACCTGGCTCCGAGCTGGTACAGGGCGTGGTGTACGGCGCGGGCGCCAGCAAGTTGGTGTTCCAGGGTGACGGTAATCTCGTGGCCTATGGCCCGAACGGCGCGGCCACCTGGAACGCCGGTACCCAAGGCAAGGGCGCGGTGCGCGCGGTGTTCCAGGGTGACGGCAACCTGGTGGTTTACGGTGCCGGCAACGCGGTGCTGTGGCATTCGCACACCGGCGGCCATGCCAGCGCGGTGCTGCGCCTGCAGGCCAACGGCAGCATCGCCATTCTCGACGAGAAACCGGTGTGGGCGCGCTTCGGCTTCCAGCCGACCTATCGCCATATCCGCAAGATCAACCCTGACCAGAAGCCGATCGACATCTGGACCTGGCACTTCTGAGTCGCGTGCCGGGCCTTTGCGGGCCCGGCCTTCGCCGAACCGATCGTTCAAGGAGCACGCGCATGAGCGAACTGGCCCAGTTGTACGCGGCCGTCACCACCATCCTGCGGGCGGCGTTGCCGGCCTTCGCCACGGTCGCCACGGAGGGCGACGACATTACCGAGCCGCCCCTGCCGGCCTTGGTGCATGGCGTGTTGCGCATGCGTGGCGACGAGGCGTTGCGTGACGGTCGCTCATTGCTGATGGCGACCTTCGAGGCCCGCGTCACCGCCCAGGGCACCCCCGCGCAGGCACGGACGCAGGCCGGTGTGCTGGCGGCGCAGATGATCGATGTGCTGCGCCAGCAATCCTGGGGGCTCGATTACGTAGAGGGCGCACGGGACATCTTCGCCGAAGCCGAGGGCTCCACCTGGCGGGTGCAATGGGAACAACCCATCCTGTTGGGCACTGTCCAGTGGCCTTGGCCCGACCAGCCGGCGAGCAGTCTGATGCTGGGATTTGCCCCGGACACCGGGCCCGGCAACCAGGACAAATACCTGTCACCGGAGGATCTGGCATGAGCTACGCCAGTGCCATGCACGACCGCATGCTGGCCAGCCTGGTGATCCCCTGTCGGGTGGTCGCGGTCGACTTGGCCGCAGCCCGGGTGCGGGTGTCCGACGGCGGCGGCTGGACCAGCGCCTGGGTGCGCTGGCATGCCCAGGCTGCCGGCAAGGCCCGCCACTGGCGAGTACCGAGCCTGGACGAGCAGGGGGTGCTGATCAGCGCCAGCGGCGAACCGGCACTGGGCACCTTCGTCCCGGGGTTATACGGCAATGCCGGCACGGCGCCGGACAACCGCGACCATGTCGAGGTCTGGCGCTTCGACGACGGCGGCTCGCTGATCTACGACTGGCAGGCCAAGCGCTATGACATCCAGCTGCCCAGCGGCCAGGCCACGGTCAAGGTCGGCGCCAGCACCGTGGTGGTCAGCGACAAAGCCATCACCCTCGACGCTGCGTCGATCACCCTGACCGGCACGGTCGCCATCAATGGCCCGCTGACGGTCAGCGGTGACATCAACGGCGGTGGCCGGATCATCGATACGGCCGGCAACACCGCCAATCACAAGCACTGAACAAGGATCTGATCAGACCATGAAAAAATTCAAACCCACTCTAGTCGCGCTCACCCTGCTGTGTAGCGTCATGGCTCCCGCTGCCTGGGCGGTAACTGCCCAGTCGTGGAACCTGGCCCGGGACATGTACATCGCGACGCAGAATGCAGCACCCGATTCGCCCTGGTCGTTCATGCAGAACAAGACCGCCGTCAATGCCGCGGCCAACTACACCCCGATGCCGACCTTCGTTGCAGACTCCTGCAGCGGCGCCAACGTCACCTGCTGGCGGGACGATGCAACGGGTGCCTACGTGAGTGTTATCAAGAAGAGTTTCACGTTCACCGGCTCTGGTGGCAGTTTCGTCTTCAAGCAAGGTGAGGTGGCGACCCATCCGGGAGCCGAAAGCCAGAGCATCGTGCGCTGGGCCAGCCCGATCGCCGGCAAGATCAACGTGCTTGGCCGTGTGAACGACCTGCACAACGCTTGTGGCGATGGCATCACATGGTCACTCAATCTCGGGGACAGCGTGTTGCAGTCGGGCAATCTGGCCAACGGCGGCAGCGCTGTCATCAAGGCAAGCGACGTCGAGGTGTCCACCACCTCGATGCTCTATCTGGTGATTGACAGGAAGGTCAGCAATGCGTGTGACGCTACCAGTCTGGATTTGCTGGTTACCAACTGACTCCCGCGGCGGGCATGCAGTCAATGCGCCGCCCGCGCACCAGATCCTGCGGTCCGGTAGCTGTTGCGTGAAGGCCGTGTGGTTTCTGGACAGCCCAAGGCCGCAACTGGCCTTCTCATCAAGGAGAACACTATGCCTACCTTTCCACGGGCCATGCCCGTGACCGACGGTGCGTCATGATCGGCATGGACCGCCGCACGGGATTGCCCCTGTCGGGCGTGGCCCACCTGCGTCAATCCATCGAAGACATCCTCACCACGCCGCTGGGCAGCCGGCGCATGCGCCCGGAGTACGGCAGCCAGCTGCGCCGCTACGTCGACCTGCCGGTCAACGAAGGCTGGAAGAGCGCAGTGCAGGCCGAAGTGGCCCGCGCCCTGGGGCGTTGGGAGCCGCGCCTGAAGCTGGAGCGGGTCAAGGTCGTAGCCGTGCTCGACGGCCAGGTCAGCCTGGCCCTGAGCGGCCGTTATCTAGGCGATGACGCCCTGGTGGAGGTGACTGTATGAGCCAGGTCGACCTGTCGAAATTGCCCGTTCCTCAACTGCTCGAAGATCTCGACTTCGAGGCTCTGTATCTGGAGGACCTTGCCAGCTTTCGCGCCCATATGGGCAATCGCTGGACCGCCAAACTAGAAAGCGATCCAGTGATCAAGCTGCTGGAGGTTGGCGCTTACCGCAAGTTGCTCAATCGGGCGCGGGTCAACGACGCGGCCAAGGCTTTGCTGTTGGCCTACGCCAAGGAAGGCGACCTCGACCAGCTGGCAGCCAATGTCAGCCTGCAACGCCTGGTTATCCGGGCCGCGAACCCGAACACGATCCCGCCGACCGAGCTCCTCCTCGAGTCCGACGACGCGCTACGCGAAAGGGTGCAACTGGTATACGAGGGGCTGACCACGGCCGGCCCGCGCAACAGTTACATCCTCCATGCCCGCAACGCCTCGGGACGGGTCGCCGACGCCACCGCCGAAAGCCCGTCGCCTGCGGTGGTAGACGTCACGGTACTGAGTCTGGACGGTAATGGTATGGCCGGCCCGCCACTGCTGGCGCAAGTCGCCAACTACCTCAACGACGACGATATCCGCCCGGTTGCTGATCGGGTCAACGTGCGCAGTGCAGAGATCTTGCCCTATCGCGTCGAGGCGGTGCTGCACATGGCTGACAGTGGCCCGGAGTACGAAACGATACTCGACGAATGCCGACGGCGCCTGGAGCTGTGGGTCAACCCACGGCGACGATTGGGCGTCGAGGTAGCCCGCTCCGGTGTCGACGCACAGTTGCACATCGAGGGCGTGAGCCGGGTCGAACTGGTGAACTGGACCGATATTCGCCCCACCAAGGCACAAGCAGCCTGGTGCACCGGCATCGACCTCAAGCGCGGTGGCTGACATGGATACGCTCTTGCCGCTCAACCATACGCCACTGGAATACGCTCTGCAGGCGGCTGCAGACGAAGACCTCAAGGTCAGCCTGCGTACCCTCTACAACCCGGATACCTGCCCGGCGCACCTGTTGTACCAGCTGGCCTGGGCCTGGTCGGTGGATCGCTGGGACGACCGCTGGAGCGAGTCGATCAAACGCTCGGTGATCCGCTCGGCGTTCTTCGTCCACGCCCACAAGGGCACCCTCGGCGCTCTCAGGCGGGTGGTCGAGCCGTTCGGCTACCTGATCGAAGTCGAGGAGTGGTGGCAGACGCAGCCTGCCGGGGTGCCAGGAACATTTGCCTTGAAACTCGGGGTAACTGACGCCGGCATCAGCGAAGAAACATACAACGAACTGTCGTCGCAGATCGACGATGCCCGACCGGTCAGCCGCCACCTGACCGGCCTGGTGATCAGCCTCGAAAGCCGTGGCGCCTTCTACCTGGGCTGCGCGTTGCAGGACGGCGATGAACTCGACGTCTACCCACCGGCGCCCCCTGACCTCATCGTCAGCGGTGCGATCGGACGCGGTGGCCGGGAACACACAATCGATACCTTGGACATTGCACATGGTTGACCAGAATTCACAGTTCTACGCCATCCTCACCAAAGTGGGCGCGGCAAAGCAGGCCAACGCGGATGCCTTGGGCATTCCGTGGAAAATCACCCAGATGGGGGTGGGCGACGCCAATGGCCTCGACCCCACGCCTAATGCCACCCAGACCAGCCTGATCAACGAATGGCGTCGCGCACCGCTGAATCAGCTCAAGGTGGACGACAAGGACAGTTCGGTGATCGTCGCCGAGCAGGTCATCCCCGCAGAAGTAGGAGGGCGTTGGATCCGCGAAGTCGCGTTGTACGACGCTGACGGCGACATGGTCGCCGTGGCCAACTGCGCACCCACCTACAAACCGCTGCTTAGCCAGGGCTCGGGCCGTACCCAGGTGGTACGCCTGAACCTGATCGTCAGCACCGCCAGCCTGGTACAGCTGAAGATCGATCCTGCGGTTGTCCTCGCTACCCGTGAATGGGTCACTGAGGAGCTGGCCAGGCAGGACTTCAAGTATTCGGTGCAGGCTGCCACCACCGGTCCCATCACTTTGAATGGGTTGCAGACCATTGATGGGGTCGCGCTGCTGGCTGGGGCCCGGGTACTGGTGAAAAATCAGGCAGCAGCCAAGGACAACGGCTTGTACCAGGTCGGTGCAAGTGCCTGGGTTCGCAGCAGCGATGCCAATACCGATGCCAAGGTCACACCTGGCTTGCTGGTGCTGGTGGAGAAGGGCACGGTCAATGGCGACAGCGGTTGGCAGCTGGTCACCGATGCAACGATCACATTGGGTGTGACGGCCCTGGCGTTCGAGATGGCGTTTGGCCGCACTGGTGTAGCTGAGGGTACGTATCGGAGCGTGCAGGTCGATAAGTATGGTCGTGTGGTTTCGGCGGGCAATCCGACCACCGTGGCGGATTACGGCATCACCGACGCCTATACCAAGAACGAAGTCTTCACCCGGGCGGAAACCTCGAATGCCGTAGCGCAGGCGGTTGCGGCCCTGGTTGGTTCGGCACCGGCCGCGCTGGACCAGCTCAACGAACTGGCGGCCGCGATCGGCAACGATCCGAACTTTGCTGCCACGATGGTCAACGAGCTGTCGAAGAAGGCCACCATCGAGCAGGTCAATGCCATTGCTGGCCTGACTGCCGGCCATGTCGCCCACTTCGCGATGAGCGTGCCACCAGCGGGTTGGCTGAAGCGTAACGGTGCTGCGGTTTCGCGCGTGACCTATGCGCGCTTGTTCGCGGTCATCGGTACCCAGTTTGGCGCCGGTGATGGCTCGACGACGTTCAACCTGCCTGACGACCGTGGCTATTTCGACCGTGGTTGGTCGGACGGCCGCAATGTTGACCCTGGTCGGGCGTTGTTCACCGACCAGGCCAGCCAGAACCTCGAGCACGCCCACTCCGGGGCCACTTCGGCCGCAGGCGCCCACGCGCACGTGTCCCTGCTGGTGAGAGAACGTATCGCTGCGGCAATGGTCACCAGTGGCGGTAACGCCGTGCTCGGTGATGAGATGGGCGATGGCGTGAACGCAGTCAACACCGACACGGCGCCGGCCCATGCCCACAGCTTCGTCACCAGCGTCAGCGGCGGCAACGAATCCAGGCCGTTCAACCGGGCCTATCTGGCCTGTATCAAATATTGAGAGTGCCCATGACCGATCAAATCAATCAAGGCGCAGTGGCTGCGGTGCAGTTCTACCAAGCTGTCGCCGCCGCTTGGTGGCAACAGGCCGGTGTCGTTGCCCCCCTGGTGTGCAACGTCGACCCTGCCAGTGGTGAGTTTCTCGGAGCCTGCGCGGCCGATCCCAGCCCGCTCGAACCCGGAATCTGGCTGATACCGGCCCATAGCTATTCCATACAACCGCCTGAGTTGAAGGCCGGTTTCGCCGCCATCGTCACGCAAGACGGCAAGCACTGGGACCAAGTGGTCGATCATCGAGGCGTAACGGTGTATCGCACCGCCGACGGTGAGGCGCAGGCCTGGTCCAGGCTGGGCGAGCTGCCTGAAGACTTCACGCTGCAAGCACCGACCTCGGACTTCGACATCTGGAACGGCAGTGCCTGGGTTATCGACCACGTGGCCAGAGGCAAGGCGCTACGCCAATCGGGCGCCCACAAGCAGGCACTGTTGGTCCGATATGCCACGCTGCGCATTTCCACCTTGCAGGACGCCGTTGCGCTGGAAATGGCAACAGATGCCGAAGCAACGGCGTTGACAGCCTGGAAACGCTACCGGATCGAACTGAACCGGTTGGACCTCTCGGACACAGCGCCAACTGCCGAAAGTTGGCCGTCCTGCCCTGACGAGACGGCGGCTGCCGACTGGCTGATCAGCCAAGGCTTCGAAGAAGTCGCCTAAATCTGAGCGCCCGCAGCGCCGGGTGTTTTCCTACACCGATCCACCCCTTCCAGGCCCTGCACGCGCAGGGCCTTTTCACACCTGAACCTGGAGCAAACCTACATGAGTGGATTCTTCCACGGCGTCACCGTGACCAATGTCGACACGGGTGCCCGCAACATCGCGTTGCCTTCGTCCTCGATCATCGGCCTGATCGATACCTTCACCGAAGGCCCGGGCGTCACCGCAAAGGCCAATGATCTGATGCTCATCACCAGCGAGCGCGAAGCAGTGGCTGCGTTCGGTGGCAATGCCGCCATCACCAAGGCCTGCCGCGCCGTCTTCGCTCGCGCCAAGGCGGTTATCGTCGCCTGTGGCGTGGCCAAGCTGGATGACACCGCCGAACAGATCTCGGCGATCATCGGTACCGTCGGTATCAACGGCAAGCGTACCGGCCTGCAAGCGTTGCTCGATGGCAAGAGCCGATTCAACGCTCAGCCGCGCTTGCTGATAGTACCGGGCTACAGCTCGGTCGACACCATCGCCACAGCCCTGGTGACCCTGGCCGACAAACTGCGTGGGATCGCCATCCTGGATGGTCCCAACACCACCGAAGAGCAAGTGCTTGCCTACGCCAAGCAGTTTGGCGCCAAGCGGGCCTTCATGGTCGACCCCGGCGTGCGCTATTGGGACAACGAGGCCCAGGCCACCGTCGATGCACCGGCGTCGGCCTGGGTCGCCGGCCTGTTCGCCTACACCGACCGTGAGTACGGCTTCTGGGCCTCGCCGTCGAACAAGGAGTTAGTCGGCATCACCGGCACCACCCGCGCCGTGGAGTTCCTCGATGGCGACGACACCTGCCGCGCCAACCTGCTGAACAACGCCAACATCGCCACCATCATCCGCGACGACGGCTTCCGCCTGTGGGGCAACCGCACCCTGTCGAGCGACCCGAAATGGGCCTTCGTCACCCGCGTGCGCACCATGGACATCGTCATGGACGCGATCCTCTACGGCCACAAGTGGGCGGTCGACCGTTCCATCACCGCCACCTACGTCAAGGACGTCACCGAGGGCCTGCAGGCCTTCATGCGCGATCTGAAGAACCAGGGCGCGATCATCAACTTCGAGGTCTTCGCCGATCCGGAGCTGAACACCGCCAGCCAGCTGGAGCAGGGCAAGGTGTACTGGAACATCCGCTTCACCGATGTGCCGCCTGCCGAAAACCCCAATTTCCGCGTCGAAGTCACCAACCAGTGGCTGACCGAAGTCCTCGATTCCGCCGCTTAAGGAGCGCACCTACATGGCAATGATTCCCGAAACACTGGCCAACCTGAACCTGTTCGTCGATGGCGTCAGCTTCCAGGGCGACGTGCCCAGCCTGACCCTGCCCAAGCTCACCCTGAAGATGGAAGAGCACCGCCCCGGCGGCATGGACATGCCGGTCGAGATGGACCAGGGCATGGAGAAGCAAGAAGCCGCCTTCACCACCACCGGCGTGCGCCGCGAGTCGCTGAAGTTCTTCGGCCTGGCCGACGGCACCGCCTTCAACGGCACCTTCCGCGGTGCCTTCAAGGGCCTCAAGGGCAAGATCAACCCGGTCATCGTCACCCTGCGCGGTTCGCTGAAAGAGATTGACATGGGCGACTGGAAGTCCGGCGACAAGGCTGAAATCAAGCACAGCGTCGCCGTTACCTACTACAAGCTCGAAGTCGATGGCCGCCTGGTCTACGAAATCGACGCCCTGGGCATGAAGCGGGTGATCGACGGTGTCGACCAGCTGGCCGCCCAGCGCGCCGCCCTGGGTCTTTAAGGAGAACGCTCGATGGCTCAAGCGAAGAAACTGCCGCAATGGCTGACCGTCAACGCCGAGCGCGTGACCGTGCGCCTGTCGCGCCCCAGCGAAACCAATGGCGTGCAGGTCGATAGCCTGTCTCTACGCGCGCCGACCGTGCGAGACATCCGCAACGCACAGGCTGGTGGCGTGGCTGACGACGAGCAGCGCGAACTGAACTTGTTCGCTTCACTCGCCGAGGTTGGCGTCAAGGACCTCGAGGGCCTGGCCCTGAAGGATTACAGCCGCCTGCAGACGGGCTACTTTCGCCTGGTGCAGGACGACGAGGTTTGACCCTGCGCGGCAGAAGGCCGCCGCCAGGCGGCTGGCCAAGGAGCTGAACTTTTCTGCCAGTGAGATCATGACCATGTCGTTCAGCGACATGGTCTGGTGGCTGGCGGATTGAAAGGGGAGACACGGATGGCGAACAGATCAACGACAGCGCTTGGCGCAGTCGGTGTAACCGTCCCGGAACATGCGGGGTCGTTGGAAGGGCTACCTGGCCGCACGGTACCCATGAGAGAGCTGGGAAGGACTCAGCGGCTTGCCGAAGTCGGCGGCGGGGGAAGCACTGCCCCGCCCCCGCAAGGGGCGATGGCGCTACAGGGCGAGGATACGCAGGCCGAGTCCTTGAAAGTACAGCAACAGCAGGTCGGGCTGCTTCAGCAGCACAAGGCACTTCTGGAGCGCTCCCAGGGCGCCCGGTCGACCCAGCCGGGGCCTGAGTTACTGCCCCTGGTCGGCCAGGCGGCGCGCGATGTCGCCTCGTCGCTCCTGATCGCGGGCGGTGGTTACCTGGCGGCGAAGGGAGTCGCACAGGCTCAGGCGGCGATTGGCAAGGCTCGAAATGGGCTGGTCGGCTCGACTGACAGCAATGGACAACCTGGCGCCGCCCAGGGCAGCGCATCTGTCCGTCCGGGTACCCTGTACCTGCCAGCCTTGGTCATTGGCAGTACCGATGGTGCGCCAGGCAGCGAGGATTACCCGCTTGGCGCGGACGCGATGCCGGCCCCGCTGCCGCGGAGTGATGGACCAGGGCGTTGGGCGCAGGCGCTACAGGCCGGGAAGTCGGCTACCGGCATGGCTGGGCTGGATGCGTTGACGAAGTTGGTGTTTACGGCGACCACGGCTTCCACTCCGGAGCAGAGGGGGGAGGGGGAGGGTGCCGCCGCCGGTGGTTTCCTGGGGGCCGTGTCAGGGGCCATATTGGGCGCGGGCCTCAAGCTGGGCGCCCCTACGGCCTCGATGATGCTCGGCTTTGCCGGCGACAAGGTTGGCGGTGTGGTGGGCAAGGAGCTGATGGCCAGGCCCGACAGCGCAGCGCACAGTGCTTCCGTGGCGGGCGTAGGCAACGGGCAGTCGACGCCGTCAGCAGACGCTGCGCCGCCATCGGCGTCGAGTACATCGTGGGGCACCTTGGCCAGCGCCCTGGGGATAGGCGTGGGGGCTGCAGCCTACAAGCATCGTGGCCGTTTACGCCGTCCCGGACGTGGGGTTGGTCTGGACGAACCTTATCCGCTAGGGGCGGATGCCGGACCGTCACCTTCCGGTATCAATCCACCACCTGGGCGTTGGGCCAGGCTGACGGGAGCTTTCAAGGCGGCTGGCAAGCTGCCTTGGCTGGAGGCCGGGGTAAAGGGGGCATACACCTATGCCACGGCCAAGACGCCCGAGGAGAAGGGGGCGGGTTATGGTGGTGCGATTGGCGGAGCGGTGGGTACGGTGCTGGGGGGGATGCTTCTCAGTGGCGTTGTCGGTCCGCCAGTTGCGATGCTGATCGGCAACATGGTTGGCGACAAGATCGGTGGTGTGATCGGGGGATGGGCTGGAAAGACATTCTTTAGCGCCTCTGACGAACTTCGCAAGAGTCCCCGGCAAGCAATTTCCCTGGGCGATCCGCGGCAGATCACCCTCGCTCCGAAGGGCGAGGTGCTCGATGGGCAGGTCGGCACACGGATTGCCAGACAATTACTGGCGCCATCGCAGGTGGCGCATTCCAAGCCTCGGGCGGCAGTCGATGCGCGCCCCGCTGGTGGTGTCGAGGTGCCGCTGGCGATAGGGCCTGGAGTGCTGATTGGTGCACCTGTGGGCAAGTATTTCTCCGAGCGCGCCGCCGAGTTCAAACCTCAGGAAACCAGCGTACCTGCTGGGCCGCTGGCGCTGCCCGATGCAGGGCCGCGCCCGGTGCATAGCCAAGGCTTGGCCACGCAGCCCGTCAGCCAGCAGCTCACGTTCACCGCGAACATGCCTATCACCGTGCAGGGCAGCGTGGACGCACCCAACCAGCTCACCCAGCAACTCGAAGAGGCGGTCCGACGTGTCATGCAGGACCTGCAAAGGCAGGCCTACAACGCACAGCTGGCCGATCATCCCAATCCATTCTGACAGGAGGATCCATGACCTATATGGAGCAGCTGCAAGCCACGCTGCACGCCCTGGTCAAGGCAGGAGAAGCAGGGCGTCGGCATGCCGGCGCCATGCTTGATCCGATGAACGACGCGATCGGCCATGTACAGGGCGCGGTCGTCGTGCTGGAGGGGCTGCCAGTGGTTGGCCCGTTCATCGCCGCCAAACTCCAGCGCACGATGCGCGCGATCACGAATGCCCAGTCTCGGGTTGCCAAGGTAGCGGCCAGGTATGAGCAGACGCTGGCCGTGGTACGCCAGGTACGTGATCGCATCGATACCTTCGCCGGGCATATCGCCAAGGCCGGCACCGCCATAAAGCGGTTGGTAAAGGAGTTACCCTCGGCCGTCAACGGCATGCTGTCGACACTGGGCTTCGCGCCTGAGGCGACGCCGGCTGCCGAAGCTATAAAGCCGTTCCCGCACCTGCTGGTGCTGCAACCGCTCAAGGCGGGCGCGGCGCCTTACTACTTCAACCTCGACACCGCCGCCTTCGACCAGTTGCGCCGGCAGACTCGTTTCCGTTGGGCCGGCCAGGAGCGGCTGAGCCGCGACACCGCGCAGCAGGCGGTGAGCCTGGGTGAAGAGACCATCAGCATTCGAGGGGCGATCTTCCCCGGTTTCAAGGGTGGCCTTGGCCAGTTGCAGACACTGCGCAGCATTGGCCGCCAGTTGCTGCCACTGTCGTTGACCACTGGCTACGGCGAGGTGCTCGGTACCTGGTGCCTGACCAGCATCGAGGAAGAGCAGAGTGTCCTGCTGGCTGGCGGCATTCCGCGCAAACAAGGATTTTCACTGGAGTTCGTGAGCTATGGCCAAGACCTGCACAACGTCTGAGGGCGACCTGCTCGATACTCTCTGCCAGCACTATTACGGCCATCTTTCCGGCACGGTCGAGGCCGTGCTGGATGCCAACCAGGGGCTGGCGGACGAGGCGCAGCCGTTTCGCGCCGGGGTGAGGATCCTGTTGCCGGAACTGCCGATGACGACGAGCGAAACCTTGCAACTGTGGGACTGACATCGGAGCCTCAATCGTGCAACCCCAATTCCGTATCACCGCCGACGGCAATGACATCACCAACCTGATCAACGACCGTCTGCTGCTGCTGCGCACCACTGATAAACCTGGCCTCGAGTCGGACGAATTCGAACTGCGCATCGATGCCCGTGACGGCAACGTGGCGCTGCCGGCCAGGGGCGCGCTGCTGGAGGTGCACCTGGGCTACGCCGGCCAGCCTTTGAGCCGCCTGGGTCGCTACACCGTCGATGAGGTCGAGCTGTCGGGCCCGCCAGACACCCTGGTGATCCGCGGCAAGGCCAGCGACCTGCGTGGCAGCGGCAAGACCATCCGCAGCGGCAGTTGGGAGAATACGACGCTGCAGGGCATCGTCGCCGAGATCGGTGCCCGCAACGGTTGGCAGGCGGTGTGCCCGGTGGCCGTGCAGGTGCCGCGGATCGACCAGTACAGCGAGTCGGACTTCAACTTTGTCACCCGCCTGGCGCGCCTGCACGACTGCACCGCCAAGCTCGCCAATGGGCAGCTGCTGGTGCTGCCGCGCCAGGGTGGACATAGCGCCAGCGGCAAGCCGCTGGACGTGGTGGGCATTACACGCAACCAGGTCAGCCAGTGGCAGTTCCGCCTGGCCGACAAGAGCACCCACAAGGCCGTCAGGACCCGCCACCAGGACAGCGCCAGCGGGCGCCTGCAGGCGGTGGAGCTGGTCAATGGCGATGCCCCCGACGGCCTGCAGCCGGTCTACACCGACCGTCACCTGTACCCCAACCGGGCGGCGGCGGAACAGGCCGCCCGTGCCCGCCTGGCCAGCTTCAACCGCGACACTGCCAGCGTGCGCCTCGACATGCCTGGGCGCACCGACCTGTTCGCCGAGCGCGCCATCGATGTCCAAGGCTTCCTCGCCGGGCTCGATGGCCTTTACCTGATCGAGTCGGTCGAGCAGGTGTTCACCAGCAGTGGCTGGCGCACCACCGTGCAATGCAATGGTGGGCGCCAGGGCAAGGCCAGGGCCAAGGGCTCCGCGCCCAGGCGGGTGGGGACGCTCAATGCCTGAGGCGTGGTGGAGACGGTTTCCCGGTGCCTGCGGGCAAACGCGCTTCCTATAGTCGCTTCTTGCTACTCAATCGCGCTTCAGGATCACCGTCATATGTTCATCGACCTTCGCTGTGGCCAGTGCCGCAAGCTGCTGGCCCGCATCACCCCGGTTTCCGAGCTCCAGATCAAGTGCGGCCGCTGCCGTACCTTGAATCATGTGAAAGCCGCGCGCTTCGAGCCATCGCCCATGAGCGAGCCACTGGCGGCATTGGCTGCCGTTCGATCCGATCGCAATGGAGAATGCGCCGATGCCGCTCACTGAACAGCAACTCAAGCAGATCTACCCACTTGCCGGCG
This sequence comes from Pseudomonas soli, assembly GCF_900110655.1. Classification (GTDB taxonomy): domain Bacteria; phylum Pseudomonadota; class Gammaproteobacteria; order Pseudomonadales; family Pseudomonadaceae; genus Aquipseudomonas; species Aquipseudomonas soli. The sequence continues at coordinate 403,984 of NZ_FOEQ01000001.1, read as the reverse complement.
CGCGCGTCGCCACTTTCTTGCCGGCGCTGAACACGGCCATGGCCAACTGGGAGATCGACCACCCTAAGCGCATTGCCGCGTTCCTGGCCCAGGTCGGCCATGAGTCCGGCCAATTGCGCTATGTGAAAGAGCTGGGCAACGACAAGTACCTGGCCCGCTACGACACCGGCATCCTGGCCCTGCGCCTGGGCAATACGCCCGAAGCTGACGGCGATGGCCAGCGCTACTGTGGCCGTGGCCTGATCCAGGTGACCGGGCGTAACAACTACCAGGCCTGTAGCCGTGCGTTGTTCGGTGACGAGCGCCTACTGGCGCAACCGCAGATGCTCGAGCAGCCGCGCTGGGCCTGCGAATCGGCGGCCTGGTTCTGGCACTCGCGTGGGCTCAACGCCCTGGCCGACCAGGGTGAGTTCAACCGCATCACCCGGCATATCAATGGCGGCCTGAACGGTTTGTCCGAACGCCTCGAACTGTGGGCGCGGGCGCGGGAGGTGTTGTGCTGAGCCGCCTGCAACTGGCGGTGTGCATCGGGCTGATGGTGTTGTCTGCTGCCGTGGCCTGGCAGGCGCAGGGCTGGCGCCTTGGTCGCCAGCTGGCCACACAGGAACAAGCTCTGGTGCAGCAGCGCCTGGACCAGGCCGAGGCGCTGCACGGCATGCTGCTGGCCGAGCGCGAGCAGCGCCAGGGCCTCGAACAACGCCTGCACGACAATGAAGCGAAACATTTCCAGGAGTTGACCGATGCCCAGCACGCTCAGGCTCGCCTGCGTGACCGCCTTGCTACTGCCGATCTGCGCCTGTCGGTCCTGGTCGAGCGCGACACCACCTGTGCCCCAGTGCCTGCCGCCACCGGCGCCGGCGGCGTGGATCATGGCCCCGTACGCGCCCGACTTGACCCGGCGCATGCTCGACGAATTGTCGCCATCACCGACGAGGGCGACCGTGGACTGATCGCCTTGCGGGCGTGTCAGGCGTATATCCGTGCACTGGCCCCCTGAGCGCTTGCCAGAAGGGGCGGGAGTGGTAGGGTAGGGCGCAGTCTTGCCAGGAGCCCACCATGGACCCGATCACTGTTCTCTCCACCCGCCTGGGTGAACACCTGCGGCGCTTCAATGCCCAGGTGACCACCGCCGAGTCCTGCACCGGTGGCGGCATCGCCGAGGCCATCACCCGTATCCCCGGCAGTTCGGCCTGGTTCGAGGCCGGCTACGTCACCTACTCGAATGCCCAGAAAACCCGCCAGCTAGATGTACCCGAAGCGTTGTTCGCCGAGGTGGGCGCGGTCAGCCAGGAGGTGGTCGAGGCCATGGTACGCGGCGCCCGGGCTGCCAGCGGCGCGCGCTTTGCGGTCGCGGTCAGCGGCGTGGCCGGCCCCGACGGCGGTTCAGCGGCCAAGCCGGTGGGCACGGTGTGGCTGGCCTGGGCCGACGGCGACCACGTGAGCAGCGAGCGGCGCCACTTCGACGGTGACCGCGAAGCGGTGCGGCGACAGACGGTGATCGCCGCGTTAGACGGCTTGTTACAGCTTGGCGCGGAGTAATTCGCCCGACGGGGGTTTGCGGAAACGAATCCCTGTGGAATAATACTGGCTACTTATACAGTTATTCCGGCCGTCAGGGCCACGTCGAACACGTGAGGATTTCAATGGACGACAACAAGAAGCGCGCCTTGGCTGCGGCCCTGGGTCAGATCGAACGCCAATTCGGCAAAGGCGCGGTCATGCGCATGGGCGACCACGAGCGCCAAGCGATCCCCGCCATCTCCACCGGTTCCCTGGGCCTGGACATCGCCCTGGGCATTGGTGGCCTGCCGAAAGGCCGTATCGTCGAGATCTACGGCCCGGAGTCTTCGGGTAAAACCACGCTGACCCTGTCGGTCATCGCCGAAGCCCAGAAGAACGGCGCCACCTGCGCCTTCGTCGACGCCGAGCACGCCCTGGATCCTGAGTACGCCGGCAAGCTGGGTGTCAACGTCGACGACCTGTTGGTCTCGCAGCCGGACACCGGCGAGCAGGCCCTGGAAATCACCGACATGCTGGTGCGCTCCAACGCCGTCGACGTGATCATCGTCGACTCCGTGGCCGCGCTGGTGCCCAAGGCCGAGATCGAAGGCGAGATGGGCGACATGCACGTCGGCCTGCAGGCCCGCCTGATGTCCCAGGCGCTGCGCAAGATCACCGGTAACATCAAGAACGCCAACTGCCTGGTCATCTTCATCAACCAGATCCGTATGAAGATCGGCGTGATGTTCGGTAGCCCGGAAACCACCACCGGCGGTAACGCCCTGAAGTTCTACGCCTCCGTGCGCCTGGACATTCGCCGTACCGGCGCGGTCAAGGAAGGTGATGAGGTGGTTGGTAGCGAAACCCGCGTCAAGATCGTCAAGAACAAGGTCTCGCCGCCGTTCCGCCAGGCCGAGTTCCAGATTCTCTACGGCAAGGGTATTTACCGCAACGGCGAAATCATCGACCTGGGTGTTTCCCAGGGCTTGGTTGAAAAATCCGGTGCCTGGTACAGCTACCAGGGAAACAAGATCGGTCAGGGCAAGGCCAACGCCGCCAAGTACCTGCAAGAGAACCCGGCCATTGGTAGCGAGATCGAGAAGCAGATTCGCGACAAGCTGCTGACCGCCGGTGCCGCCGCCGCTGCAGCAGCGGCCGCCAAGGCCGGTGCTGCCGAAGCCGATGCCGATGATCTGGCTGACGCCGACGCCGGTTATTGATCTGCCTCCATGTCTGTCGTACTCGACACCCCCGTCGCCGTTCGGCGGACAGCCATGGACCTGCTCGCACGCCGCGAGCATGGTCGCGTGGAGCTGACCCGCAAGTTGCGTCAACGCGGTGCTACCGATGAGTTGATCGAGCCTGCGCTCGATCGGCTTGCCGAGGAGGGGCTCCTCAGCGAGGCCCGCTACCTTGAAAGCTTCATACGCTATCGTTCCGGCTCAGGCTATGGCCCTGGGCGTATCCGTGAGGAGCTTGGTCAGCGAGGTCTGGACCGTGGCGATATCGACCAGGCACTGCGTGACAGCGAAGTGGACTGGGCGTTGCGGTTGAAAGAGGTGTGGCAGCGCAAGTTCTCGGGGCAACTTCCCCATGAACCACGCAGCCGCGCACAGCAAACGCGCTTTCTTGCCTACCGTGGGTTTTCCATGGAAATGATCGGCCGGCTGCTTAGCGGGCGCGATCTTGACGATTATTGAAGCGTGACCAGCATTGATGGCCCACATGGCTGACCCCGACCGGGGCCAGCCATGTGGGCCATTTTGCGTTCAGTTCACTCGCAAGGCCTCACGCGCTCGTTGGGTGGTGTGCATTGGCTGGGGTTTGGCCCAGTTCTCCGACAGGTTGATGAAGTCCACCAGTTCGCGCAGGCGACCCTGGTCACGGCCGTTGAAGGCGAAGGTCAGGCGTGTCAGGTGGCTGAAGTTGCCTTCTTCATGCTCCGCGCCACTGTCAGGCTGCTGGTGATACCTGCCGCTCAGGCGCAGGTCGGCAAAACCTTCCTCCACGTCATGCAGCGCGGCCTCGCTCAAGGGGTGATGCATGCGGATGACGAACTGGTTCTTCAACCATCGGCTGGAGTGGTAATTGCTGTAGAACTGGTTGATTTCCTCCACCGCCTCGTCGGCACTGTGCACCAGGCGCACCAGTTTGAGGTCGCTGGGCAGGATGTAGCGGTTTTCTTCCAGCTGGCGGCTGATGAAGGCCAGGGCGTCCTGCCAGAAACTACCGCCGGGCGAGTCGAGCAGCACCACCGGAACCAGCGGGCTCTTGCCGGTCTGGATCAGGGTCAGCACTTCCAGCGCCTCATCAAGGGTGCCGAAGCCTCCCGGGCAGAGCACCAGCGCATCGGCCTCCTTGACGAAGAACAGCTTGCGAATGAAGAAGAAATGGAACGGCAGCAGCTTGTCGGTGCCATTGACGGTGGCATTGGCATGTTGCTCGAAGGGCAAGGTGATGTTGAAACCCAGGCTGTGATCGCTGCCGGCGCCTTCGTGGGCGGCGGCCATGATGCCGCCTCCGGCGCCGGTGATCACCATCAGGTCGGAACGTGCCAGCGTTGCGCCGAGCTCCCGAGCCAGCGCATACATGGGGTGCTCCAACGGCGTTCGTGCCGAGCCGAACACGGTAACTTTGCGTCGCCCCTTGTAATGCTCGAGAGTGCGGAACGAATGGTCGAGTTCACGCAGGGCCTGCAGGGTGATCTTGGCGTTCCAGCGGTTGCGGTCGTCGTGGGCCATGCGCAGCACGGTCAGCAGCATGTCGCGGTACAGCGGCAGGTTGGGGCTGTTCGGGGCAACCAGTTGCAGTTGCTCGTCGATTTTGCTCAGGTCGATGCCGTGGTCCCTGAAATGGTTGAACAGCAGCTCGTTCGATTGGTAAGGCATTCAACGTCTCCTTCTGCAGCAAAACCTCTGACCGGGTCGATGGCAGGTCCCGGCCGCGACACTGCGTGTGTCGCTGGCTGCTGTGGCTCGAGTGTGCCCCCCGAGCGTTGCAGTAGGCCTTCAAGGCCATTGTTGCAGTGGCAGTTCCATCGCGTTGTCGTTGTTATGGGTACTCGTTATCAATCTAGACGCTGGGGCGCACTCGTGCCGCCACAGGCGTGCAATACCGCCTGTCAGACTGGATCCGATGATGGCAGCGCTTTGGTTAACTGGAGGCGGAAGAGTGATGCAGCGAGGTGGCGGTATGCACCGGCTGGTGATCGAGGTGGACGGGCAACTGTTGCAGTTGCTCGAGCGCGAGGCGAAGGTTCATCACCTGAGCCTGGAGGGGGAGTGCTTGCGTCGGCTGCAGGGGGGCGAGGGGCACTCGCCTTACCTGCTGGCACTGTTGGCGGAGTTGCGCGCCGATGATGAGCAGCGGCGCGCCAGAGGCAGCGATCAGGGTGCCTGAATCACTTTTTCTTGTTGCCAGCTGCGCAGCTGGCAGCGTCGAACGCCTGGTCCATGACCGGTTGGTTGGTCTTGTACACGGTGAAACGGTAGACCATCACGGCGCCCTTGGACATCAACTGGCGGTAACCATTGTTACGGCACACGCTGTCACCCAGCTGGCTGCGCACCTGCGCTGGGTTGGCCTGCATTCTCTGCGCATGCTCCTGGCGCACGCTCAGGTGATTGACCAGCGCCTTGCCTTCGACGGTATAACCCTGATCGAGGATGTCTTCGTTGATGGCCCGCGGGGTACCGATGCTGCTTTCCTTGGCGACCTTCTGCAGCATCTGGGTCAGCTCGTATTCCTGCTTGGAAGCAGCCTGGGCGGCCAGGGGCAGGGCGAGCAACAGGCTCAGGGTCGGGACGATAAGACGCAGCATGAATCTCTCCTGGTTCGATGACTGGCGCTTTGACCTGCGCCGGCGGGCGGCGTTCCATGAAACTGCTGGGGTTCCCCGGCCGCCTGAGCCGCTGATTATAAAGGAGCGGCCGTAGGGGCTGCACGGCAAATGACGTACGCTCTGGTAGACTCGCATTTTGTTTTTACCGAGTCGTCGTCGTGCCCATTCCATCTTCCTGCCAAGGCCTGCAGCCATGAGCCACGCGGTAGCGCGGCTGCGCGCCGAGCGCCTGGCGCGCAGCATCAAACCCTTTGTCGCCCGCGGCTCGCGAGCCGAGCGCTGCCCGGATTGCCGGGTGATCGCCACGCACTGCCTGTGCGCGTGGAAACCGCGGGTGCCGGCAGACGCCGGCATGTGCCTGCTGATGCATGACACCGAGCCACTGAAGCCGACCAACACGGGTTGGCTGATTGCCGACGTGATCGAGGACACTTCAGCCTTCGGCTGGCTGCGTACTTCGGTGGACGAAGGCCTGCTGGCGTTGCTGGACGATCCGCGCTGGCAGCCTTACATCGTCTTCCCCGGCGAGTTCGTCAAAGAGGACCGTGTGGTCAGCGAGGTGGTGCGTGAACCGGGCAAGCGCCCGCTGTTCATCCTGCTCGACGCCACCTGGACCGAGGCGCGCAAGATGTTCCGCAAGAGCCCCTACCTCGACCGTTTCCCGGTGTTGAGCCTGCAGGCCGAGCAGATGTCGCGCTACCGCCTGCGCCGCTCCAAGCGTGACGATCACTTCTGTACCGCCGAAGTCGCCGCCATGTGTCTTGAGCTGGCCGGCGACAGCCAGGCCTCACAGGCCCTGGATGCCTACCTGGATGTGTTCAGCCTGCACTACCTCAGCGGCAAGCGGCGCCTGGCGCTGGATGAGCAGGACGAGGTTCACCAGCGTTTGCATACCTTCCTATAGTCCAAGGGGCAGGCGCGGCGGATTGGTACATACTGTCGGGGCTGGCAGCCAGGGTAGGCGGGGACGACCGGGCAATTGGCTTGACCACCCGGGGCGTGCTCGGCATCCTTGGCGCCGCTTCGGGCACGACGAAGCTGCTGTTACCCCGGACTTCGCCGTGCCATCCCGGCCGGCGGCCCTGCCGTTCGCGCCATGAGTTGCCCGCCAGGCGTCTCCCGTACCCCCTGCGCCTGGTACAGAACAGGATCCCTAGATCGATGGCCACATACGAAATCCTGATTGCCGATGACCACCCGCTGTTTCGCAGCGCACTGCGCCAGGCCGTTACCCTCGGCCTGGGCCCGGATGTGCGCTTGGTCGAGGTGGCGAGCATCGCCGAACTGGAAACCAGCCTGACTGAAAAAGCCGACTGGGACTTGGTCCTGCTGGACTTGAACATGCCCGGTGCCTATGGTTTCTCCGGGCTGGTGCTGCTGCGTGGCCAATACCCGCAGATCCCGGTGGTGATGGTTTCGGCGCAGGAAGAGGCGGCGGTCGTGGTAAAGTCCCGCGAATTCGGCGCCAGCGGTTTCATCCCCAAGTCCAGCGAGCTGAGCAAGATCCAGGAAGCCGTGCGCAATGTGCTCGACGGCGATGTCTGGTGGCCGCCGCAGGCGTTCGAGAAGGTCGATGTGTCTGCCGAGGCCAAAGCCGCCAGCGAAGGTCTGGCCAGCCTCACCCCGCAGCAGTTCCGCGTGCTGACCATGGTCTGTGAAGGCTTGCTGAACAAGCAGATTGCCTATGAGCTGAGTGTGTCGGAGGCGACCATCAAGGCCCACGTCACGGCGATCTTCCGCAAGCTCGGCGTGCGCACCCGGACCCAGGCCGCGCTGTTGTTGCAACAACTTGAATCGGTTTCGGCCAGCTAAATCCCTGCGCCTTCACGCTTTTTTGACTGCGGTTGAACTAGCCTGCTGGCCTTTTTTCGGTGAAGTGACTGACACACATGTCGCCATTCAAGGGCCAGACCGGCCTCAAACGTATCTTCAATGCCGCCGGCTACTCGCTGGACGGCCTGCGCGCCGCGTTCAAGGGTGAAGCCGCGTTCCGCCAGCTGGTTCTGGTCAACGTGTTGTTGATCCCCACAGCCTTTTGGCTGCCGGTGAGCCGTGCCGAACGGGCGATCCTGATCGCTGTATGCTTGCTGGGGCTGATCGTCGAGTTGCTCAATTCGGCGGTTGAGGCGGCCATTGACCGCATCTCTCTTGACCGTCATCCGCTGTCCAAGAACGCCAAGGACATGGGCAGCGCCGCTCAACTGGTGGCCATGAGCATGGTCGCGCTGGTCTGGGGCGTGATCCTGCTCGGCTGACGCTCAGGCGATCGGCGGCAGCACGATCTCGTCGCTGCGCTGCACGCCAGCGGTGAAACTGCGGCATAGCTCGAGGAACTCGCGCATGGCCGAGGTCTGGTACTTCTGCTTGTGCCAGATGAAATAAAACTGCCGCGACAGGTCCAGCGCCGGCGTCTCCACCGGCACCAGACTGCCGCGGCGGAAGGCGTCGCGCAGCGCCAGGCGCGAGATACAGCCGATACCGAGGCCCGACTCCACCGCCCGCTTGATTGCTTCGGTGTGTTCCAGTTCCAGGCGGATGTTCAGGTTGGCTCGATGATGGCGCATGGCCTGGTCGAAGGTCAGGCGCGTGCCTGAGCCCTGTTCGCGCAGGATCCAGGCTTCATGGGAGAGCTGCTCGATATCTGCATGACCGGCCTTGGCCAGCGGATGCTGCGGCGCGCAGAACACCACCAGCTCATCCTCTACCCAGGGCTGCACCTCCAGATCGGGGTGGTTGCAGTCGCCTTCGATTAGACCCAGGTCAATTTCGTAATGGGCAACCTGTTGCACGATATGCGCAGTGTTCTGTACGTGCAGCTTGACCTGGCTTTCCGGGTGCACCTGCATGAAGCTGCCGATCAGCAAGGTGGCCAGGTAGTTGCCAATGGTCAGGGTGGCGCCGACCGCCAGCGAGCCGAACCCCGACTTGCCGTTGAGCAGGTCTTCGATTTCCTTGGCCTGGTCGAGCAGGGCCACGGCCTGGGGCAACAGTTGATGGCCCAGGGCATTGAGGCTCAGGCGTTTACCGGCACGGTCGAACAACTGGCAGCTGGACTGGCGCTCCAGTTCGGTGATCGAGGTGCTCGCTGCCGATTGCGACAAGGCCAGTACGCCCGCAGCCCTGGACACACTCTGGTGCTGGGCGACGGCGACAAAGACCTGGAGCTGACGAAGTGTGAATCGCATATCTATATAACCGATAACACATATCTTGATAATTCAGTTAACAGATATTGTCGCTGCCCCTAAACTATCGCGCAACTGCGCGTCTTGCGCGCGCCGCGTTTTCCTTCAGGAGCCCCATCGATGAGCAACATGAACCACGAACGTGTCCTCAGTGTGCACCACTGGAACGACACCCTGTTCAGCTTCAAGTGCACCCGTGATCCGGGCCTGCGCTTCGAGAACGGTCAGTTCGTGATGATCGGCCTTCAGCAGGACAGCGGCCGTCCGCTCATGCGCGCCTACTCCATCGCCTCGCCGAACTGGGAAGAACACCTGGAGTTCTTCAGCATCAAGGTGCCGGATGGTCCGTTGACCTCCCAGCTGCAGCACCTGAAGGAAGGCGACGAGATCATCATCAGCAAGAAGCCCACTGGCACCCTGGTGCTGGATGATCTGAACCCGGGCAAGCACCTGTACCTGTTGAGTACAGGCACTGGCCTGGCGCCCTTCATGAGCGTTATCCAGGACCCGGAAACCTACGAGCGTTTCGAGAAGGTGATCTTGGTACACGGCGTTCGCTACGTGAACGAAGTGGCCTACCGCGAGTTCATCACCGAACACCTGCCGCAGAATGAGTTTTTCGGTGAGTCCGTGCGCGACAAGCTTATCTACTACCCGACCGTGACCCGTGAGCCGTTCGAGAATCAGGGCCGCCTGACCGATCTGATGCGCAGCGGCAAGCTGTTCAGCGATATCGGCCTGCCACCGATCAACCCGCAGGACGACCGCGCGATGATTTGCGGTAGCCCGAGCATGCTCGATGAAACCAGTGAAGTGCTGGATAGCTTTGGCCTGAAGATCTCCCCACGCATGCGCGAGCCGGGTGATTACCTGATCGAGCGAGCGTTCGTCGAGAAGTAAAGCCAGCGGCTTGAAAGAAAAACGCAGGCTTGGCCTGCGTTTTTTTATGCCTGGCATGTGCGCCTTATCGACGCTACATCACTCCGGGGCCACCTCCAGCACCCGGATCACATCCGGTTGCGCATAATGCCATCGCACCTGCACATCCCAGAACTTCACCCCATATACCCGCTCGGGCGGCGGCACCTGGTAGGCAGGTCGTGGGTCCTGGGCCAGGCACTGTTCGATCAGCTCGACCAGCGGTTCGCCCAGGCGCAGTGCGTGGGTGTGGGCCTGAGGCAGTGCGCCCTCGCTCCATTGCACGCTGATCGGCTCCGGTGCCTCACTGGCCATCAGGTTCGATGCCTCGGTGACGCTGTCCGCATACGGCACATAAGGCTTGATATCCAGCACCGGGGTGCCGTCCAGCAGATCGATCCCCGACAGCAGCAGGCGCCCCGGTTCGACTCCCTCCAGACGTACCACCGACTGGCCGATGCCGTTGGGCCGATGGGTAGCACGGGTGGCGAACACCCCCATGCTCTTGTTGCCGCCCAGGCGCGGTGGGCGCACCTTCAGGCGTGGCCTGTCTTCCAATGCCTGGTGGAACAGGAACAGCAACCACACATGGCTGACCTGTTCCAGGCCTTCGACGGCATCGCCCTGGTCAAAGGGCGGCAGCAGCTCCAGCACGCCACGGGCGGCCGGCGCCAGCTGGGGCTGGCGCGGGATGGCGAACTTCTCCTTGAAACAGGAGCGAACGATGCCGACCGGCGAGACGGTATGCTGCATCCTGGCTCAGCCGCGCACGCGAAGGGTCAGGCCCTTGAGGAAGTTGCGCAGCAACTGGTCGCCGCAGGGGCGATAGTTGTCATGGCCGACCTTGCGGAACAGCGCACTCAGCTCCGGTTTGGACACCGGGAAGTCGACGGACTTGAGCACCGCGTGCAGGTCGTCCTCCTTCAGCTCGAAGGCCACCCGCAGCTTCTTGAGCACGGTGTTGTTGGTCACCGGCACTTCGATCGGCTGCGGCGGGCGGCTGTCGTCGCGGCCTCGACGGTGAATCACCAGGCCGTCGAGGAAGTGCGCCATGACCTTTTCCGGGCAACGCACGAAGCCGGGTTCCTCTTCCTTTTTTACATAGGTGGCGATGGCCTCGACGGAAACCTCGAGGCCCGAGAGCTTAATGATCTCGGCCATTTTCTGGTCGTTGGCCTTGAGCATGTAGCGCAGGCTGCGCAGTACATCGTTGTGGTTCATTGCAGCGAATCCTGTTCTGTTGCCGCGTCAGTCATTGCGCGGCGGTAATGCTAGAAGCGTTCTGTAGCGGCCACGTAGCGCCATTGGCCCAGCGGCAGCTTGCCCATCGACACCCCGCCAAGGCGGATGCGGCGCATCGCCAGCACCTTGAGGCCGGCGGTTTCGCAAAGCTGTTCAATCAAGCCCGGTTGTGGGTTCTTCAGCACGATGCGCAAGTGTTGCTCGTTCTGCCAGCTGGCCTTGGCCTTCGGCAGTTCGACACCCTTGCGCTCCACGCCACGGGCCAGGCGCTCGAGGGCGCCGGGTTTGGCTTCACCACTGACCTGGACGATGTATTCCTGCTCCATGCGGCGCAGGTCGGCCTCGAGCTTGCGGGTTACCCGCCAGTCCTGGGTGAACAGCTGCAGGCCACTGGCGCCGGGCAGCAGCGGGACGATGCAGGCCTGTCGGGCGAAATGTCCATGCAACGGACGCACGCCCTCGCGGTGCGCTTCGCTGAGGCTGGCCATGCTGATGCTGGCCAGGGCGCTTGCGCTGTTTTGGCCGGCCTGCTGGTTGAGCAGCAGGGTGACCGGTTCGAGTGAATCGGCACGAGCGCCCGGCAGCAGCTCGACCTGCTGTTCGGTGATTTTGAACTGGGGTTGTTCGACCACCACGCCGTCGACCGTGACCCAGCCACCCTCGATGTACAGTTCGGCCTCGCGGCGGGAGCAGCCAAGCTGTTCGATGAGGCGTTTGGAGAGACGAATGGGTTCGGACATGGACACGGGCATCACGCGGTAGGGAAAGCCTTCATTGTACCTGCCTGGGCGAGGTAGCGGCTGCAAATCGATGTCATTTGCGCCATTTCGGAGCGGGGTAGTGGTTTCCTGAGCTTGCGTACTAGGACGTTGTACGAACAAGCCTCATATGTAGTAGGGGATAGGGCTGCCCTAGGCCGTCGGTTTCCGAGCGGCCATAGATCTCGAAGCCTTCATGCAGGTAGAAACCCAGGGCTTGCGGGCTCTGTTCGTTGACGTCCAGGCGCTCGGCGTTCAATTCGTTCACCGCGTGGCGCAGCAGGCGCCGTCCGATGCCCTGGCCACGGTAGTCAGGCGCGATAAAGAGCATGTCGACCCGGCCGTTGGCCACCCCGGTAAAACCGAGGATGCGCCGTTTGCTGTCCTTGCAGCACACCAGCATCACGGCATCAAGGTATTTGCGCAACACGTGCTCGCGCAACAGCACGATGTAGCCCTCGGGGAGAAAATCGTGGGTGGCCCGCACCGACGCCTCCCACACCCGGACCAGCTCGGGGTAATCGCTCAGATGAGGTGTTTGCAGCGTGACGGTGGGCGACATCCTGTGATCCTCGGAGCCATTGAGGAAAACATAGATGCAAAAAAATACCCCGCCAGCTGGCGGGGTATTTTCAGGCGGGTTTCGCTCAGATGGGCTCGGCCCACATGTCGTACTCGTCGGCGTCGACGATACGGCAGCGGACCTTGTCGCCCGGCTTGAAGCCGTGGTCGCCGTCGATGAACACGCTGCCGTCGATCTCCGGCGCGTCGAAGAAGCTGCGGCCCACCGAGCCCTGCTCCTCGACCTCGTCGATCAACACCTCGATTTCCTTGCCGATACGCAGTTGCAGGCGAGCAGTGCTGATGGCCTGCTGGTGGGCCATGAAGCGGTCCCAGCGATCCTGCTTGACGTCGTCCGGCACCTCTTCCAGGCCCAGGTCGTTGGCCGGGGCGCCTTCGACCGGCGAGTACTGGAAGCAGCCGACGCGGTCGAGCTGGGCTTCGGTCAGCCAGTCGAGCAGGTACTGGAAGTCTTCCTCGGTTTCGCCGGGGAAACCGACGATGAAGGTCGAGCGGATTACCAGCTCAGGGCACTGTTCGCGCCAGTTCTTGATGCGCGCCAGGGTGCGGTCTTCGAAGGCCGGGCGCTTCATCGACTTGAGCACCTTGGGGCTGGCGTGCTGGAACGGGATGTCCAGGTACGGCAGGATCTTGCCGGCGGCCATCAGCGGAATCACGTCGTCGACGTTCGGGTACGGGTAGACATAGTGCAGACGCACCCAGGCACCCAGGCTGCTCAGCGCCTCGCACAGCTCGAGCATGCGGGTCTTGACCGGGCGGCCGTTCCAGAAGTCGGTCTTGTACTTGACGTCCACGCCGTAGGCGCTGGTGTCCTGGGAGATCACCAGGATCTCCTTGACGCCGGCCTTGACCAGGCGCTCGGCCTCGCTCAGGACTTCGCCGACCGGGCGGCTGACCAGCTTGCCGCGCATCGACGGGATGATGCAGAAGCTGCAGCTGTGGTTGCAGCCTTCGGAAATCTTCAGGTAGGCGTAGTGACGCGGGGTCAGCTTGACGCCCTGGGGCGGCACGAGGTCGATCAGCGGGTTGTGGTCCTGGCGCGGTGGCACTACTTCGTGCACGGCATTGACCACCTGCTCGTACTGCTGCGGGCCGGTGACCGACAGCACGCTGGGGTGCACGTCACGGATGCTGCCTTCCTCGACACCCATGCAGCCGGTGACGATGACCTTGCCGTTTTCCTTGATGGCTTCGCCGATCACTTCCAGCGACTCGGCCTTGGCGCTGTCGATGAAGCCGCAGGTGTTGACCACCACCACGTCGGCATCCTCGTAGGTAGGCACGACTTCATAGCCTTCCATGCGCAGCTGGGTCAGGATGCGCTCGGAATCGACCAGGGCCTTGGGGCAACCCAGGGAGACGAAGCCGACCTTTGGGGTGGCGGGAGTGGTGGACATGGCTAACCTCGGTATTGAATACAGGTCGCCCGGTCGGTAACGGGGGCGATCCTGGCGGGCGCTTTCGGCGCCTCTGATCAAAAAGTGCGCAATTCTAGCGAGCACAAGGTCGCTTTACCAGCAGAAATACGACGAACGCTGCGCTATGCTTCGCGCCGTTGCGCCGGGGTATCCGGGAGGGTCCGGCGCGGGTAGGCATTCAACCGGTCTAACAGGCCGTCTGCGGGAGTGGTCGATGGTTCAGGCAAGCAGTCATGCCGAAGGCGGGCACGCGGGGAAGCAGGGAGCGGCACGACCGCTGGGCCTGCTCGTGGCGGCCGTTGGGGTGGTTTATGGCGATATCGGCACCAGCCCGCTGTACACCCTCAAAGAGGTCTTCACCGGCGGTTATGGCGTACAGGTCAACCATGACGGGGTGCTGGGCATCCTGTCGTTGATCCTCTGGTCGCTGCTGTGGGTGGTTTCGTTCAAGTACGTGATGTTCATCCTGCGTGCCGACAACCAGGGCGAGGGCGGCACCATGGCCCTGACCGCGCTGGCGCGGCGGGCCACGGCGCAGTATCCGCGGCTGCGCATGCTGATGGTGGGCTGCGGCCTAATCGGCGCCTCGCTGTTCTACGGCGACAGCATGATCACCCCGGCGGTGTCGGTGCTGTCGGCGGTGGAGGGCATGGGCCTGGCGTTCGAGGGTATCGATCACTGGGTGGTGCCGATTGCGCTGGTGGTGCTGGTGGCGCTGTTTCTGGTGCAGAAGCACGGCACGGAAAAGATCGGCAAGGCCTTCGGCCCGATTATGGTCGCCTGGTTCCTGGTGCTGGCAGCGCTGGGCGTGCATGGGATCTCGCAGAGCCCGGAGGTGCTGAAGGCGTTCAATCCGGGCTGGGCCTTGAATTTCTTCATCGTCCACCCCGGCATGGGCGTGGCCATTCTTGGTGCGGTGGTGCTGGCGCTGACCGGTGCCGAGGCGCTGTACGCCGATATGGGCCACTTCGGCCGCAAACCTATTGCCCGCGCCTGGTTCGCCCTGGTGCTGCCGGCGCTGGTGCTCAACTACTTCGGCCAGGGCGCCATGCTGTTGCAGAACCCCGAGGCGGCACGCAACCCGTTCTACCTGCTGGCGCCATCCTGGGCGTTGCTGCCGCTGGTGGGCCTGGCGACGATGGCCACGGTGATCGCCTCCCAGGCGGTGATTTCGGGGGCCTTCTCGCTGACTCGCCAGGCCATCCAGCTGGGCTATGTGCCACGCATGCAGATCCAGCACACCTCCAGCGACGAGCAGGGGCAGATCTATATCGGCGCGGTGAACTGGGCGTTGATGGTCGGCGTGGTGCTGCTGGTGATCGGCTTCGAGTCCTCCGGCGCCCTGGCGGCGGCCTACGGCGTGGCAGTGACCGGCACCATGCTGATGACCACCATCCTGGTCTCGGCGGTCATGCTGCTGCTGTGGAAGTGGCCGCCGGTATTGGCGGTACCGCTGCTGCTGGGCTTCCTGTTCGTCGACGGGCTGTTCTTCGCCGCCAACGTGCCGAAGATCGTGCAGGGCGGCGCTTTCCCGGTACTGGCGGGTATCGTGCTGTTCGTGTTGATGAGTACCTGGAAGCGTGGCAAGCAGATCCTGGTCGAGCGCATCGATGAAGGCGCGTTGCCGTTGCCGCTGTTCATCAGCAGCATCCGCGTGCAGCCGCCGCATCGGGTCGAGGGCACTGCTGTGTTCCTGACCGCGCGCTCCGATGCTGTTCCCCACGCGCTGCTGCACAACATGCTGCATAACCAGGTGCTGCACAGCCAGGTGGTGCTGCTGACGGTGGTCAGCGAGGACCGGCCGCGGGTGCCGGAGCATGAGCGTTTCGAGGTGGAGGCCTATGGTGACGGGTTCTTCCGGGTGCTGCTGCACTTTGGCTTCATGGACGAACCGGACGTACCGGCGGCGCTGAAGTTGTGTCATCTGGATGAGCTGGACTTCAGCCCGATGCGCACCACCTATTTCCTCAGCCGGGAGACGGTGATCGCCTCGCGCCTGGAGGGGATGTCGCGCTGGCGCGGGAACCTGTTCGCGTTCCTGCTGAAGAATGCCAACGGCAACCTGCGGTTCTTCAACCTGCCACTCAATCGGGTGATCGAGTTGGGGACGCAGGTCGAGATCTGATGGCACAAACAACGCGGGGCAAGCCCGCTCCCACAAGGCTTGTGTGATCCTTGTGGGAGCGGGCTTGCCCCGCGATGGGCCGTAAAGCGGCCCCTTTCCCTATCATTTCTCAGCGACGTTGGCCTTTCCCTGGCGGGTCTCGATCTCACCGATCAGACGCTTGGCCAGCGCCGGGTAGTTTTCGTCGAAGTGGTGGCCGCCAGGCAGTTTCATGCGCTCACCCACGGCGGTCTTGTCGGTGCAGCCGCTCTCGTCAGTCTCTTCCACGCCATAGATGCACACCACCTTCGCCGCCGGCAACCTGGCCATCTCCGGCCCGGTTGGGGCTTCCTGGCCTTCCTTGCCGAGCCAGCCTTCCACCTCGATCTCGAAACTGCCACTGCGGGCGAATGCCAGCAGGATCACCGCATCGATGCGCTTCTGGTCGTCTGCGGACAGGCGGTTATAGATAGCCGGCAGCACGTCGGCGCCGAACGAGTAGCCGGTCAGCACGAAACGCTTGGTACCCCATTTCTGGCGGTAGTGCTGCATCAGCTCGGAGAGATCGGCGGCGCTTTGCTCCGGGGTCTTGTGCTGCCAGTAATAGCGCAGGGTGTCGATGCCGACCACCGGGTAGCCAAGCTTGGCCATCTCGCCCGCTACATCGCGGTCCAGGTCGCGCCAGCCGCCGTCGCCGGAAAGGAACAGGGTGACGGTGTCGGTGGTCTGCCCGGCCGGGACTTCCACCACCGGGATGGCCAGGGCGTTGCCATCGTGACCGACCAGGGCCTGGGTCAACTGCGCCTTGAGTACCTGGGGCAGGTGGATGTCGTAGTCGGCGATGCTGGTCTCGGCGTTGGCCTGGTCGCGCACGAAGGCGGCGCTGGCGTCATCCGGGTTGTCGTTCCAGGCCACATTCCAGTGGCCATGGGCGGCGGACTTGGGCAAGGCGGCCTGGCAGCCGGGCTGCTCGACGGTGAAATCCACCGAGATGGCTCGTGCCTTGTCGTCGCCTTGCGCGGCCAGCCAGCGCCAGGCCTGGGCGGCGCCTGGGCCGATACCGGCAACCAGGGTCGGTTTGTCGGCCAGTCGAGCGAGGGCCTGGTCCATCGCGGCCTGCTGCTTGGCGCAGTCGGCCGGCGGCAGGACCACCTGCACCAGCTGGGCCTCGCCGGCCTGGCTGAGGTCGAGCAGTTGCTTGTCGGTCAGGGCCTGGTCCTGGGGCACGCCGATGGCCACCCAGGCCTTGGCATGCACGCCGGGAGTGGCGCGGGTCAGGGCGCTGCCGTCGTCGAGCGTGAGGTGCTCCAGACGTGCCTCGGGGGCCGGGCGGGTCCACAGCCAGAAGGCCGCGCCACCGGCCAGCACGGCCAGCAACAGAGGAATCAGTACGTACAGCCAATAGCGTCGGATCATCAACGTTTCACCAATCCAGTCAGGCCGCCAGCGATCAGGGCGGCGGTGTCAGCCAGTGCCACCAACGGGTCGAGCCCGGCTGGCACGGCCATGTAGCGGGGTTCCCAGTCCGGCTGGAACTTGTCCTTGAAGCGCCGCAGGCCCTGGAAGTTGTAGAGCTGTTCGCCGCGCTGGAACACCATCGAGCCCAGGCGCTGGGTCAAGGGGGCGCCACGCCGCGGCTGCAAGCCTGAAAGGGGGACCATGCCCAGGCTGAAGCGGCCGTAGTCGTGGCTTTTGTAGTGCAGGATCAGACCGACCATCATGAACTCCATGGTCAGCTTCGGAGCTTCCGGATGCGCGCGCATCAGGTCGAGGCTGGCCAGCTCGTTGCTGTGGGTCTCCAGCAGGTTGGCGAAGGCCACCGGGCGGCCCTGGAAGCGGATCAGCGCGATACGGAAATGCTGCAGGTACTCGGGGCTGAAGCGGCCGAGGGAGAAACCTTTTTCGCGCACGTTCTTGCCGCTCAGCCAAGCGTCGGAGATCTCCTTGAGTGCCTCCAGCGGGGCGTGACCAGGCTCATGGATCTCCAGGGCCAGGCCGTCGCGGCCGCCGCGGTTCCAGGTGTAGCGCAGGTCCTTCATCTCCTTGCCCTTGGCATCGATATCGAAGCGGCGCAGGTCGACCCGCGCTTCCTCGCCGAGCTTGATCGCGGTCAGGCCGATGTCCATGTAGAAAGGCAGGTTCTCCGCACGCACCTGGTAGAACACCGGGCGGGCATGGTGCAGGTCGCACAGGTCGCGGAACTGCCAGATCATTTCGGCGCGTTCCTGGGCCGGGCCGATCGGGTCGTACAGGGCTACCAGGCTGCGGCCGCGACGGGCATACATCAGGAAGGCGTTGTCGTTGGGGTGGAACAGCAGCGCCTTGTCACCGGTCAGGGCCAGCCCGCCATCGGGCTGGTCGGAGGCGAGCAGGATGCGATTGGCGCGCTGCAGCTCGTCTTCGCTGGGCAGATGGATCACGGGCCGGGCGGTGCGCAGCAGCCAGGTCAGGGCGACGATCACCAGCAGCACGGCGCTGCCCAGCGCGGCGCGCAAGCCCCGCGGCGCATCGGCATCAAGGGTGAACTGCCACCACAGCTTGTGGGTGTAGGGCACGTCCTGGTAGGCGAACAGCAGCAGCCATACCGAGGCGCCGACCACGCAGGCGCTGGCCACCAGGTACACCGGCGAGAACGGCAGCTCCAGCAGGCGGCTGGGACGGTAGAACGAGCGGCGGAACAGGGCGAGCAGAGCAGCGGTGAAGCACATCAGGCTGGCTTCTTCCCAGTCGAAGCCCTTGAGCAGCGACAGCACCGCGCCCACCAGCAGCAGCACGGTGGTCAGCAGCCAGGCAGCCGACAGGCGCCGGCGCAGGCCCTGGGCGAGCAGCAGGCAGAGCACGCCGATCAGGCTGGCGCCGAAGTGCGAGGCATCGATCAGGCGGTGTGGGATCAGGAAGCCCATGTGCTCCAGACGGCTGTCGATCTCCGGGGTAGCGCCGGAGAACAGCAGCACCACGCCGGAAAGGAACACCAGGATCGCCAGCACCGGCGCGGCCAGGCCCGAGGCTGCGCGGATCGCCTGCTGGGCGACCATCAGCCGGCGGGCTTCGTTGGCCAGCAGCAGTACGCAGGCCACGAGCAACGGCAGCACCACGTAGATCAGCCGGTACAACAGCAGGGCGGCCGCCAGTGGCGCCGCGCCCAGCTGGTTGGCGAACGCGGCCAGCAGGATCGCCTCGAACACCCCGACGCCACCCGGCACGTGGCTCAGCACCCCGGCGGCGAGGGCAAGCAGGTAGACCAACACGAACGCGCCAAAGGGTGGGGCTTCGGGCAGCAGCAAATAAAGCACGGTGGCCGCGGCGGCGACATCCAGGGCGGTGATCAGCAGTTGCAACGCAGTCAGGCGCGCGCCTGGCAGGCGCAGGGTGCGGCGCCCGAACTGCACCAGCAGGTTGTCGGCCAGCGGCTGCTCAGGCAGGCGACGGCGGTACAGGCCCATGACCAGGGCGACCGCCGCGACCAGCACGGCGATGGCAATCCCGCCCAGCAGCGGCGCAGGCAAGCGCAGCGCCGTTGCCGCTGCCGGCAGGTCGCTCAGGGTGGCCAGTGCCGCCAGCGGCGGCAGCGCGCAGCCCAGCGAAAGGCTGGCGAACACCGTCATGCGCGCGACCTCTGCGGCGCCCAAGCCTTGACGGGCATAGAGGCGATAACGCACCGAGCCACCCGACAGCATCGACAGGCCTATCGCGTTGCCAATGGCGAAGGCGCTGAAGCCACCGAGCACCAGAGTGCGGGGTGGTAGTTGCACGGCGGCATAGCGGCTGGCCGACCATTCGTAACCGAGCAGGATCACGAAGCCGACCAGCGTGGCCAGCAGCGCGCCGAGCAGCGACTGGGTCGGTACGCTGAGCATCGCATCATGCAGGGCGTAGATATCCAGTTCGCTCAACAGATGGCGGCAGGCAATCAGGCCCATGGCGAACAACAGCAATGTCAGCGCCAAACCCAGCGGCTGACGGTACTTGCTCAGGCGTTCCAGCCAGGGCAGGCGCTGCGCCGCCGCCGGCAAGGCCGTGGTCAACGGTGCCTGGGGCTCGGGAGTGGGGGGGGTCATGGAGTGCCTCGTGCGCAGCGCGCGAGGTGAAGGCAAGGTGCGGCCAAGTGAAAGTCCCTTTGGAAAAACGTATCCGAATATTACTCCGCGCCGGCGGCTTAATCTGTTTCAGGATAGTTAAAGATAGTTCATTCAGCCGTCTACAAGGGCTGGAACCAGGGCTTGGCGAGGAGGAATCGAAAGGGTAGGGGCTGAATGCAACAAACCCCGCACTGTCTTGCGACAGGCGGGGTTTGTTCTGACGAATATGGTTGCGGGAGCCGGATTTGAACCGACGACCTTCGGGTTATGAGCCCGACGAGCTACCAGGCTGCTCCATCCCGCGCCTGTGGAATCGAATTCTACGGATTTCCCAACCGCTGTCAAGCGTTACTACTTGATTTTTCGTGGGTTTTTCTTTCGGTGTGAATATAGAGGCAATAAAAAAGGCCACTGTATGAACAGTGGCCTTTTCTTGAATCTGGTTGCGGGAGCCGGATTTGAACCGACGACCTTCGGGTTATGAGCCCGACGAGCTACCAGGCTGCTCCATCCCGCGCCTGTGAGATCGAATTCTACGGATTTTCCCTTGCCTGTCAAGCATTTCCTCAAGAAAAACCTTTTTCGTTCAAACCCTTAGCGTGCCAGATCGCGCCGCAGCGCAGTGGCGACGGGGCTTGCAGGCCGATTGTCCGGTCCAGGCTGTCTCGTCCGTTGGCGGTACGGTAATATCTGTATGAATTTACAGTAGTGGCTGTCATCCATGTCCTTGCGCAAGATCATCCACATTGATTGTGACTGCTTCTACGCCGCCATCGAGATGCGCGATGACCCGCGCCTGGTCGGTCGCCCCATGGCGGTGGGTGGGCAGCCAGGTCAGCGTGGCGTGATCGCCACCTGCAACTACGAGGCGCGCGCCTATGGCGTGCGTTCGGCGATGGCATCGGGGCATGCCATGAAACTGTGCCCCGACCTGGAAATCGTCAAGCCGCGTTTCGAGGCTTACCGTGAGGCGTCCCGCGAGATTCACGCGATCTTCCGGGACTACACCGAGCTGATCGAACCGCTGTCGCTGGACGAGGCTTACCTGGATGTCAGTGACAGCCAATGGTTTGCCGGCAGCGCCACGCGGATTGCCGAGGACATTCGTCGTCGGGTCGCCCAACAACTGCATATCACGGTGTCCGCAGGCGTGGCGCCGAACAAGTTCCTGGCCAAGATCGCCAGCGATTGGCGCAAGCCCAATGGATTGTTCGTCATTACCCCTGACCAAGTGGAGGAATTTGTCGCGGCTTTGCCGGTTGCCCGCTTGCATGGCGTTGGCAAGGTGACGGCGGATAAGCTTTCGCGATTGGGGATCGATACTTGCCTGTCATTGCGCGACTGGTCGAGGCTGGCGCTGGTGTGCGAATTTGGCAGCTTCGGCGAGCGCTTGTGGGGGCTGGCGCGAGGGATCGACGAGCGTGCGGTGCACAACGACAGTCGGCGGCAGTCGGTCAGTGTCGAGAACACCTACGACCATGACTTGCCTGACCTGAGCAGTTGCCTGGAGAAGCTGCCTGACCTGCTCGCCAGTCTGAATGAGCGGATTGCGCGCATGGATAGCAGCTATCGGCCCGACAAGCCTTTCGTCAAGGTCAAGTTCCATGACTTCAGCCAGACCACGCTGGAGCAGGCGGGGGCGGGGCGAGACCTGGAGAGCTACCGGCAGTTGCTCAGCCAGGCGTTTGCCCGAGGTGGCAAGCCGGTGCGGTTGCTGGGAGTAGGGGTGAGGCTGCGGGACCTGCGTGGGGCGCTTGAGCAGTTGGAGTTGTTTCGGGACATATAAAGAAGAAGGGGCCGCACAAGCGGCCCCTTCTCGTTTTACTGCACGCCCGGATCGGCAACCAGTCGCCCGGTGGCCTTTGTCAGTGCCTGCAGAAACTCCTGCTGCAGCTCAGGATCGTTGCGCGTCAGTTCGATCAGGCTCTGTTCGAGTTCGCTGGCCTCTTCTTCCAGGCCCAGTTCCGACAGGCGCTTGACCCGATGTACCCACTGGCCGACATCGTCGTCCTCGAGGTCATCGAAAATCAGCTCGTGGGCCTCGAGCAACTTGCCACGCAAATTGCCGCTGACCAGCAAGCTGGCATCGCCTCGTACCTGGTTTTCCTCATCCACCACCTGCAGGTGCAGGGTGCCGATATGGTTGAGGTTCTGCTCGGAGAACGGGCTGTCGAGCAGGTTCAGGCGCAGTACGCCATGCTTGTCGGTGGTCAGCTCGTGGGTCATCTTGCCAGCCTTGACCTCGACCAGGCGCTCGTTCCACGGCAGGCTGATGGACTCTTCGCGCTTACCTTTCTCGACTTCGTCGATGCCCGCCAGGTTCTGCTGGGCACGGCCGTTGGACGGTACGTTCATGAACGGGTTGACGCCCGCCACGCCATAGCTGAGCCAGTCGTGGGTGATGCTGTCCGGCAGGTTGCCCAAAGCGAACACATTGGCCACGTTGGCGCTGATGCCCGCCACCACAGCCACCGCGCCCAGCGGGATCTCGTAGATCTCCCGCCAGGGTTGGTAAGGGGTGTAGCGGTCGTAGCGGCGGGTGACTTCGAACTCGGTGACTTCGAAACGCTTGAGCTCATGAATGCGCACGCGCCGCTGCGGAAGCTCCATCACCTTCGGCTCGCCGACATCGATCTGCAGACTGTGCTCGAGCAGTTTGCGCTCGACGCGCTCCTCATGATCGCTGCGCTGGGACATCTGGTTGGCGCAGCCGCCGAGGAGCAGGGCGCCGCACAGTGCGGCGCCCCCCAGGGTGTAGGTACTTCGCTTGGACATGATCACTCGCGTAACGGGTTATCAGCGGCGGATGCGGGCCTGCAGGAAGGTCAGCACTTCATTGAGCGGCAGTGCCTGGGCCTCCGACTCGGTGCGGTGCTTGTACTCCAGGTTGCCATCGGCCAGGCCGCGGTCGCTGACGACGATGCGGTGTGGGATGCCGATCAGTTCCATGTCGGCGAACTTGATGCCGGGGCTGGTCTTCTTGTCGCGGTCGTCCAGCAGGACTTCGAAACCTGCGGCGGTCAGTTCGGCGTAAAGCTTGTCGGTAGCCTCACGGACCACATCGGTTTCGTAGCGCAGCGGCACCAGGGCGATCTGGAACGGGGCCAGGGCGTCATTCCAGATGATGCCCTTGTCGTCGTGGTTTTGCTCGATGGCGGCGGCGACCACGCGGGACACGCCGATGCCGTAGCAACCCATCGACAGGACTACAGGCTTGCCGTTCTCACCCAGCACCTGGCACTTGAGTGCTTCGCTGTACTTGGTGCCGAGCTGGAAGATGTGGCCGACTTCGATGCCGCGCTTGATCACCAGGGTACCCTGGCCGTCCGGGCTCGGGTCGCCCTCGACCACGTTGCGCAGGTCAGCGACCTGTGGAACCGGCAGGTCGCGTTCCCAGTTCACGCCGAAGTAGTGCTTGTCGTCGATGTTGGCGCCGATGCCGAAGTCGCTCATCAGGGCGACCGAGCGGTCGATGATGCACTCCAGCGGCAGATTCAGCGGGCCGAGGGAGCCTGCGCCGGCACCGATGGCGGCACGCAGCTCGGCGTCGGTGGCCATCACCAGCGGGTCGGCGACCTGCTCCAGCTTGGTGGCCTTGATTTCGTTGAGCTCGTGGTCGCCACGGACGATCAGCGCGACCAGCTTGCCTTCCTCGGCACCGTGCACGATCAGGGTTTTTACGGTTTTCTCGATCGCCAGGCCGAAGTTTTCCACCAGTTGCGCGATGGTCTTGGCGTTCGGGGTGTCGACCAGGCGCAACTCTTCAGTCGGCGCCGGGCGCACGGTTTCGCGGGGAATGGCTTCGGCTTTCTCGATGTTGGCGGCGTAATCGGAGCTGTCGCTGAAGATCACGTCGTCTTCACCGGAGGAGGCGAGCACGTGGAATTCGTGGGAGTAGCTGCCACCGATCGAACCGGTGTCGGCCTGCACCGGACGGAAGTCCAGGCCCAGGCGGGTGAAGATGTTGGAGTACGCCAGGTGCATGCGGTCGTAGGTTTCCTGCAGGGAAGCCTGGTCGGCATGGAAGGAGTAGGCGTCCTTCATGATGAACTCGCGGCCGCGCATCAGGCCGAAGCGCGGACGGATCTCGTCGCGGAACTTGGTCTGGATCTGGAACATGTTCAGCGGCAGCTGCTTGTAGCTGGACAGCTCGTTGCGCGCAAGGTCGGTAATGACCTCTTCGTGGGTCGGGCCGACGCAGAATTCGCGCTGGTGGCGGTCTTTCAGGCGCAGCAGCTCGGGGCCGTACTGCTCCCAGCGGCCGGATTCCTGCCACAGTTCAGCCGGCTGGATGCTCGGCATCAGCACCTCGAGGGCGCCGGCGGCGGTCATTTCCTCGCGTACCACGGCTTCGACCTTGCGCATTACCCGCAGGCCCATTGGCAACCAGGTGTACAGGCCGGAGGCCAGCTTGCGGATCATGCCGGCACGCAGCATGAGCTGGTGGCTGATGACCACTGCATCGGCCGGGGTTTCTTTCTGGGTGGCGAGCAAATATTGACTGGTGCGCATGGTGAGCCGTGTCGATTGCCTGAATGTGAAATGACCCCGCATTGTACGGGGGCGAAACGAAAGCGTACAGAATGCAGCACTGGCGCGGTTCTGTCAGCCAAGAAAAAGCCCGGCGATCGCCGGGCTTCTTCATCTTGGGGCGTCGCAAACCTGGGTTTACAGGATGCTCAGTGGGTACTCGACGATCAGGCGCAGTTCGTCCAGCGAGTTGGAGTAGACCGCGTCGGAGGAACGATAGGTAGCCTGGCGGACACGGAAGCTCAGATCCTTGGCCGGGCCTTCCTGCAGGACGTACTTGATGTCCACGTCGCGTTCCCATTCCTTGCCGTCGTTGGTGTCGGCAGTGTGGGCGCCGGTGCCGCGGACGTAGCGGGTCATGAAGGTCAGGCCTGGTACGCCGAACTCGGCGAAGTTCAGGTCGTAGCGGACCTGCCAGGATTTTTCGCCTTCGGCGTTGAAGTCCGAACGGGCTACCGAGTTGGCCAGGAAGATACTGCCGCCACCGTCGATGCCATAGGCATATTCGCCATCACCGGTGACTTTCTGGTAAGCCAGGGTAAAGGTGTGGGCACCGATATTGTACGCACCGGAGAAGCTGTAGGCGCGGTTGTCGAGTTTGTCGCCGTCGGCGGTGGCGCGGTACAGGTTGTCGCCTTCGCCTTTGGTGTCATAGATGTTGAAGTCGAACACCAGGCCTTGCTTGTCCGAGATCGGCAATGCCCAGTTGACATTGGCGTAGTACTTGCGCCAGTAGTCTTCGACCTTGGAGTAATAGAGGCTGGTCGACAGGCTGTCGGTGAAGGCGTAGGAGCCACCGAAGACGTCTGCTTCCTTCAGGCCGCGGCGACCCAGACCGTCACTGATACTGTCGCGGTCGGTTTCCGCTTGGGCTCTCATGCTCTTGAAGCGGCCGGCATGCAGGGTCAGGCCTTTGATTTCATTGCTGGTGAGCAATGCGCCTTGCGCGGTTTCGGGCAGCAGGCGGCTGTCATCGGTGGCGAACACCGGCAGGGCGGTAAATTGGTCGCCGACCTTCAGGACGGTGTCGGAAATACGGAATTTAACGGCGGCGCCACCCTTGGAGTAGTCATCCTGGGAGCGCTGGTCGGATCCGGTAGGGAATAGGCCGGTGCCCGAGTAGCCGCGGCCGCTGTCAAGCTTGATGCCCAGCAGGCCGATGGCGTCGACGCCTACACCCACGGTGCCTTGGGTGAAGCCCGACTCGAAGGTGCCGATGAAGCCTTGACCCCATTCGCGCTGGTCGTGGCGCAGGCCGGCGAGTTTGTTGCCGGCCGACTCGGTGTTGCGATAGTCACGGCTGAAGTACAGGTTACGCATCTTGACGTTCAGCTTGCTGTCTTCGACGAAACCTTTCGACTCATCCTGCGAAGAGGCGACAGCCATCTGCGAAGTCCCTGCCGCTACGGCCAGGGCGATCATGCTCCACTTCATCACGCGCATCGTGATTTGCTCCTTTGGTTTTTAGGAAGAGTACCGCCGCACCCAAGTGTTTTAGTTATAGGGCCGGCTCTTTCTTGTTATGTCGGCGAAAATGTATATCACGCGGACTATTCTTGGCGATATGGGCAGAAACAACCTTTCGGTAACTTTATGGCCATGTCGCTGTCAGTTGTCTCCATGTCGCAAATCACGCCCGTTTTATAGAGGCGTACAACGCCAGCGCTGTCTCGAAACCGTCATGTTTGTATAAATACAAAGTACGGCTTGTGAAACTCCCTGGTTTATCCGATGCCGCTGTTGTTATTTGTCGCATTCACCCTGCAGTGCAGGTAGCGTGCCGACTTGGCGTGTAACGAATGCAACAAGCATGCTCAAAATCACGAACCTTTGATGAAATTTTCACAAAGACCCTGCCTGTAGCCGGAAAACCTCCGAAAACACGGGCTGCGACCGCTTCGGTGGCAGTTCACGGCGGTCTCTGGCGTATGTGTGTGAAGCTGCCTTCCAAGTCAAGGTGTTACCGACGATTGTTTATCCTGGCTGTTTTATGTGACGGATGTGTGGTGGAGGTCTGACGAGCGGCATCATTTTGGTGCGAAAAGTAGCGCTGTGTTACCGAAGCGGGGCGTTGATGTTGTCATTCGCGTGCTACAAATGGTTCGAATCGGCGTCGGCGGGTGTGGCAGATGCCGAAGCAGAGTATCCTTGCGCCCCTGTGCCCGGCCGGTTGGAAGGGCTGTATCGCTAGTAAGGAGGTTTGCCGTGTTCACTCTCGATTCGCGTCTGCAGGAGGATTCCCTGGTATTGGGCGACCTGCCGCTGTGCCGCCTGCTGCTGAGCAAGGATGCCAACTACCCGTGGTTCATCCTGGTGCCGCGTCGCGCCGATATCACTGAAGTGTTCGAGCTCGAGGAAGCGGATCAGCAGCAGTTGTGGGTCGAGACGAGCGCCCTGGCCGAGGCGTTGAAGGATGTCTTTGCCGCCGACAAGATGAACGTCGCAGCCCTGGGCAATGTGGTCAGCCAGCTGCATATGCATGTGATCGTGCGCCACCGTGGTGATGCCGCCTGGCCCGCCCCGGTCTGGGGCAAGGTGGCGGCCATCGGCTACACCCAGGAGCAGCTCGATGATATTCGCCAGCAAGTGCGTGCGCTGCTGGGTGAGAGCTTCAAGGAGGCTTGAGGATGTCGCAGGAACTGGAAATGCGCATGATCGAGCTGGAGACCCGCCAGGCGTTTCAGGATGACAGCTTGCAAGCGCTAAATGATGTGATTGTCGAGCAGAGTCGAGTGATCGAGCGCCTGCAATTGCAGGTGGCGGAGCTGATCAAACGCTACGAGGAGATGGCTGGCCAGCAGGGCGGCGGGGAAGAAGAAGCGCCGCCGCCTCACTATTGAGCACGGCGGCGGCACGGGTTCAGCGGCGCGCGACGGCGACCACGTCTTCGGCCTGCAGGCCTTTGTCGCGGTGCATCACCGAGAACTCCACGCGCTGGCCTTCGACCAGCACCCGGTGGCCCTCGCCGCGGATGGCGCGAAAGTGCACGAAGATATCGTCACCGGAGTCGCGGGAGATGAACCCGAAGCCCTTGGAGGTGTTGAACCACTTCACTGTGCCGGTATCGCGCTGGCCGGCCTCCGTGGGATTACCCTGGCTGGCGCGGGCCTTTCGCGTGCCGCGAACGAAGCCAGCCACCAGGTGCAGCACGCTGGCGAGGAAGGCACAGGCCAGTGCTGGCAGGTTGCCAAGCTCCGGCCGGGCCAGCAGGGTGAGGGTCTGCAGGACCACGGCCACGACCAGCAGGATGCTGGTGGCGTGTTGCAGCTGCTGGCGCATGCCTTTGTAGTACTGTGGCAGTACCGGGGCAATCACCAGGTTGAGCAGGCCGAGCAGCGCCAGGTAGACGGCCTCGGGTTGCTGCAGGAAGGGTGTCGCGTCAGTTTTCAAGGTGGGTATGAGCGATAGCAGCAAAGCCGCCACGCCCGTCACCAGATGGACGATCTTGAACATTGGGTTTGGCTCACGTTGATAAGGCCGATCACAGGATGAGCTGGTCGCACGGTGCGCGTGAACTGTAGGCGCGAAAACGTGACGGGCCAGCCTATGCACCCGGCACTGACAATCCGCACGGGTGGCACACTGCCTATTTAACAGCAAAGGCGGGGGCTTCTCAAACCGATTGGCGCCGACGGCTGTCAGTGCAGCCTTGTGCCGCATGCGCCGGTAACCAACTCTTGTTAGAGTGTTTGCTGCCCGCTTGATGATCAAGCCTTATGGAAAGGGGAGCTTCATGGCAATCGATATCGGTATCAGTGAAGAAGATCGCAAGTCCATCGTCGATGGCTTGTCCCGCCTGTTGTCGGATACCTATGTGCTGTATCTGAAAACCCACAACTTCCATTGGAACGTCACCGGTCCGTCGTTCCGCACCCTGCACCTGATGTTCGAGGAGCAATACAACGAGCTTGCCCTGGCGGTCGATTCGATCGCCGAGCGTATCCGTGCCCTGGGCTTCCCGGCGCCGGGTTCCTATGCCTTTTATGCTCGCCACTCTTCGATCAAGGAAGAGGAGGGCGTGCCGCCTGCCGAAGAGATGATCCGCCAGTTGGTGCAGGGGCAGGAGGCCGTGGTGCGTACCGCTCGCAGCATCTTCCCGGTGGTGGACAAGGTCAGCGACGAGCCGACCGCCGACCTGCTGACCCAGCGCATGCAGGTGCACGAAAAAACGGCATGGATGCTGCGCGTCCTGCTCGACGGGAACTGATTACCGCTTGACCGTCGTTTGGTCCAACTAAGCCAGGCCCGATGCCTTCATAGGTATCGGGCCTGCGCGTTTGCGGGGAAGGCTTTGCCGCTGCTATCGGCATGATCGGGTGGCGCTTCATGAAACACATGGATCCGTTCGCAAGGCGGGCGGGGGTGTGGTTTCGAGATGATGGAGCGGTGCGGTGGACAATCCGATGCGTGGTATCGACGGCAATGCGAGGCACAGGCAGGGTGCGGGCAGCCCCCGGGTCGATCCGTTCAGGCGGGACTTCGACATGGCGCAGGCGGGGCCTGTGTCACGCTCGGTGCGGCTCAACGGTTTCGCCACCTGCCTGCGTCTGGAGGTGGTGTACTGGCGCATCCTGGAGCGCATCGCCCAGGCCAACCGCTGTTCGGTGAGCGCGGTGCTGTCCTATGTGGACCGCGAGGTGCACCTGCGCCATGGCGGGGTAAGGAATTTCAGTGGGTTGGTCCGGGTGATCTGCGTCACCTGGTTGCAGGAGGGGCGGGACGTACACTGATCGCCGGGCTGCACAGCACTCCTTAACCATATATAATCCCGCTCTTTGCTGCCTTGGGCAGCGTGCGATGTGGTTGACGAGAGACGCCATGCCCCTTTACGACTATCAATGTGCATCCTGCGAACACCGCATGGAGGTGTTGCAGAAGATCAGTGCCGCGCCGCTGACCGATTGCCCGGCATGCCAGGCGCCGGCATTGAAGAAGCAGCTGTCGGTCCCCGGCTTCCGCCTGAGCGGCAACGGCTGGTACGAGACCGACTTCAAGACCGGGGCAAAAAAGAATCTGGCAGGCGGCGACAAGGCCGACTGAGTTGAATTGCACCGACCAGGTCTTGCAGTATTAGCCCCTTGGGCGGCCAAGACCTCCACCGAACATACGAATCACGAGAAGCGAAACCACGACCATGATGCGCAGCCATTATTGCGGCCAACTGAACGAGTCCCTGGACGGCCAGGAAGTCACCCTCTGCGGCTGGGTCCATCGTCGCCGCGACCACGGCGGGGTGATTTTCCTCGATATCCGTGACCGCGAAGGCATGGCCCAGGTCGTGTTCGACCCGGATCGCGCCGAAACCTTCGCCGCCGCCGACCGTGTGCGCAGCGAATACGTCGTGCAGATCACCGGCAAGGTACGCAAGCGCCCGGATGGCGCGGTGAACGCCAACATGGCCTCCGGCGCCATCGAGATCCTCGGTTACCAGCTGACCGTGCTCAACGAGGCGGAAACGCCGCCGTTCCCGCTGAACGAATACTCCGACGTGGGCGAAGAAACCCGCCTGCGCTACCGCTTCATCGACCTGCGTCGCCCGGAAATGGCCGACAAGCTGCGCCTGCGTTCGCGCATCACCAGCAGCATCCGTCGCTTCCTCGACGAGAACGGCTTCCTCGACGTCGAGACGCCGATCCTCACCCGCGCCACGCCGGAAGGCGCCCGTGACTACCTGGTGCCAAGCCGTACCCACGCCGGCAGCTTCTTTGCACTGCCGCAGTCGCCACAGCTGTTCAAGCAGCTGCTGATGGTCGCCGGCTTCGACCGCTACTACCAGATCGCCAAGTGCTTCCGCGACGAAGACCTGCGTGCCGACCGCCAGCCGGAATTCACCCAGATCGACATCGAGACCAGCTTCCTCGACGAGTCCGAGATCATGGGCCTCACCGAGAGCATGATCCGCAAGCTGTTCAAGGAAGTCCTGGACCTGGAGTTCGGTGACTTCCCGCACATGACCTACGAAGAGGCCATGCGCCGCTACGGCTCCGACAAGCCGGACCTGCGTATCCCGCTGGAACTGATCGATGTTGCCGACCAGCTCAAGGATGTCGACTTCAAGGTCTTCGCCGGCCCTGCCAACGATCCGAAGTGCCGCGTCACCGCGCTGCGCCTGCCGGGCGGCGCCAGCATGCCGCGCAGCAAGATCGACGAGTACACCAAGTTCGTCGGCATCTACGGTGCCAAGGGCCTGGCCTACATCAAGGTCAACGAGCGCGCCAAGGGTGTCGAGGGTCTGCAGTCGCCGATCGTCAAGAACATCCCCGAGGCCAACCTCAACACCATCCTCGACCGCGTTGGCGCCGTCGATGGCGACATCGTGTTCTTCGGCGCCGACAAGGCCAAGATCGTCAGCGAAGCCCTGGGCGCGCTGCGTATCCGCCTGGGTCATGACTTCGAGCTGCTGACCTGCCAGTGGGCACCGATGTGGGTCGTCGACTTCCCGATGTTCGAAGAGAACGAAGACGGCAGCTTCACCGCGCTGCACCACCCGTTCACCGCGCCGAAGTGCACCCCCGAGGAGCTGGAGGCCAATCCGGCCGCCGCGCTGTCGCGTGCCTACGACATGGTGCTCAACGGCACCGAGTTGGGCGGCGGTTCGATCCGTATCCACCGCAAGGAAATGCAACAGGCGGTGTTCCGCCTGCTGGGTATCGAGGCGGCGGAACAGGAAGAGAAGTTCGGCTTCCTCCTCGACGCCCTGAAGTTCGGCGCACCGCCTCACGGTGGCCTGGCCTTCGGCCTGGACCGCCTGGTCATGCTGATGACCGGCGCGCAGTCGATCCGTGAAGTGATCGCCTTCCCGAAAACCCAGAGCGCCGCGTGCGTCATGACCCAGGCCCCGGGCCTGGTCGACGCCAAGGCCCTGCGTGAGCTGCACATCCGTCTGCGCGAGCAGACCAAGGTCGAGTGATCGATCGGGGTGCCCCGGTAACGGGGTGCCCCCGCGCTTGAGGCGCAGGATTCTTCACGTTCCGCCCTTCGGGGCGGAACCTGTTTCTGTTTCAAGGATTTGGAGTCGTTATGGCCGGTCATTCCAAGTGGGCGAACATCAAGCACCGCAAAGAACGCCAGGATGCCAAGAGAGGCAAGATCTTCACCAAGTGGATCCGCGAACTGACCGTCGCTGCCAAGCAAGGTGGTGGTGATCCGGCGTCCAACCCGCGCCTGCGCCTGGCGCTGGACAAGGCCCTGGGTGCCAACATGAGCCGCGACATCATCGATCGCGCCGTGGCCCGCGGTGCCGGCACCAACGAAAGCGACAACGTCGAAGAGCTCAGCTACGAGGGTTACGGCCCGGGCGGCGTGGCGATCATGGTCGAAGCCATGACCGACAACCGCAACCGTACTGCCGCGGCCGTGCGGCATGCCTTCACCAAGTGCGGCGGCAACCTCGGTACCGACGGTTCGGTGGCCTACCTGTTCGAGCGCAAGGGGCAGATCAGCTTCGCTGCCGAGTTGAACGTGGACGAGGATGCGCTGATGGAAGCCGCGATGGAGGCCGATGCCGACGATGTGGTGGTCAACGACGACGGCTCCTTTGACGTGTTCACCTCGTTCAACAGCTTCTATGCCGTGCGCAACGCCCTGGAAGAGGCCGGCTTCAAGGCGTCCGACGCCGAGATCGTGATGCAGCCGACCACCAGCGCCGAGCTGGACCAGGACGGTGCGGAGAAGGTGCTCAAGCTGATCGACATGCTCGAGGACCTGGATGACGTGCAGAACGTCTACTCCAACGCACAGATCTCCGATGAGATCATGGAAACGCTGGGCTGATCGTTTCGGCTATCGGCTGTAGCGCGGGGCAAGCCCGCTCCCACAAGGCCTGCGCCAGATTGCGGTGTAGTCTTTGTGGGGGCGGGCTTTTCCCGCGATAAGGCCGGCAAATTCGCACACCTTTGTAGGCGCTATGACTCTCATTCTTGGTATCGATCCCGGCTCGCGCATCACCGGTTTTGGCGTGGTCCGCCAGACTGCCCGTGGCTGCGAGTACGTGGCGTCGGGCTGTATACGCACTGGCGGCGGTGAGCTGCACGAGCGTCTGCAGATCGTCTTTCGCGGTGTCAGCGAGATAATCCGCCAACATGAGCCGGTGACCATGGGCATCGAGCGGGTGTTCATGGCGCGCAACGCCGATTCGGCGCTCAAGCTTGGCCAGGCCCGGGGGGCGGCCATCGTCGCCGCCGCCGAGGCGGGCCTTGAGATCGCCGAATACACCGCCAGCCAGGTCAAGCAGGCCGTGGCCGGCACCGGCGGCGCCAACAAGGAGCAGGTGATGATGATGGTCATGCACCTGCTCAAGCTGACCCAGAAACCGCAGATCGACGCCTCCGACGCCCTGGCCATCGCCTTGTGCCATGCCCATACCCGCTCCAGCCTTATCCCCCACGGGTTGGCGACAGCCCGGCGCCGTGGCGGACGCTTGCGTCTGTAACCGCTTCATGCGGTGATACACATTTTGTCCGGGTGAAGCACTCTCCCGGCGCATTTGCTGATAGGGTGGACCGGTTTTCGACCGGCGCCCGAGAGGAAGGATCGGAACGTGATTGGACGTTTGCGTGGCACCCTGGCGGAAAAACAGCCGCCGCACCTGATTATCGACGTCAACGGCCTGGGCTATGAGCTCGAAGTGCCGATGACCACGCTGTACCGCCTGCCCAAGCTGGGCGAGACCGTCACCCTGCACACCCATCTGGTGGTGCGTGAAGACGCTCATCTGTTGTACGGCTTCTTCGAAAAGCGCGAGCGCGAGCTGTTCCGTGAGCTGATCCGCCTGAATGGCGTTGGCCCGAAACTGGCGCTGGCGCTGATGTCGGGGCTCGAGGCCGACGAACTGGTGCGCTGCGTCCAGGCCCAGGATGCCTCGGCTCTGGTGCGAGTGCCCGGTGTGGGCAAGAAAACTGCCGAGCGCCTGTTGGTCGAGCTCAAGGACCGCTTCAAGGCCTGGGAAACCTCGCCGGCCATGTTCGCCCTGGTGTCCGACGGCCCGGTGCCGGTGGCCAGTGTTTCCAACGCCGAGGCCGATGCGGTCAGCGCCCTGGTGTCACTCGGTTACAAGCCGCAGGAAGCCAGCAAGGCGATTGCCGCCATCGAGGGCAAGGCCAGCCTCAGCAGTGAGGAACTGATCCGTCGCAGCCTCAAAGGGATGATTACCAAGTGATCGAGACCGACCGCCTGATCGCCGCCTCCGGACGCGACCGCGAAGAGGTCCAGGATCGTGCGATCCGCCCGCTGAGCCTGGACGAGTACATCGGCCAGCCGGTGGTGCGCGAGCAGATGTCGCTGTTCATCCAGGCCGCGCGCGGGCGCAGCGAATCACTTGATCACACTCTGATCTTCGGTCCTCCGGGTCTGGGCAAGACCACGTTGGCCAACATTATCGCCCACGAGATGGGCGTGTCGGTCAAGAGCACCTCCGGCCCGATTCTCGAGCGGCCCGGTGACCTGGCAGCGATGCTGACCAATCTCGAGCCGCATGACGTGCTGTTCATCGACGAGATCCATCGCTTGTCGCCGGTGGTCGAGGAGGTGCTCTATCCGGCGATGGAAGACTTCCAGCTGGATATCATGATCGGCGAGGGCCCGGCTGCGCGCTCCATCAAGCTCGACCTACCTCCGTTTACCTTGGTCGGCGCCACCACGCGTGCCGGGATGCTGACCAACCCGCTGCGTGACCGCTTCGGTATCGTCCAGCGCCTGGAGTTCTACAGCGACAGGGACCTGGCGACCATCGTCAGCCGTTCGGCCGGCATCCTCGGCTTGCCCATGGACGACAAAGGCGCATTCGAGATCGCCCGCCGGGCGCGTGGCACCCCGCGGATCGCCAATCGCCTGCTACGGCGGGTGCGCGACTTTGCCGAAGTGCGTGGCAAGGGTGAGATCACCAAGGCGGTCGCGGACATGGCGTTGAACCTGCTGGATGTCGACGAGCGTGGCTTCGATCACTCTGACCGGCGTCTACTGCTTACCATGATCGAGAAGTTCGACGGTGGTCCGGTGGGGCTCGACAATATTGCCGCGGCGATCGGCGAGGAGCGCCACACCATCGAAGACGTGCTCGAACCTTACCTTATTCAGCAAGGCTATATCATGCGCACCCCTCGTGGGCGCGTGGTCACCCGGCATGCCTACCTGCACTTCGGCCTCAACATTCCCGGGCGTTTCTGCGAGGGTGGCGAATATGCCGCGCAAGACGACGAATGACAGATCGAATCGGCATTTTTGCGGTCCTACCGCTGGCATGCCCAGGGCTCGCTGGCAATACGACATTATCGATGCAAAAACAGTTGCCGCAGCGGATTGGCAAGCACAGGAGTAAGCACTAGAGTATGCGCGCGCAAAATGGGCTGGAACCGTTCGCACACCGCTGTCGCGTCTATTACGAGGATACCGACGCCGGTGGCGTGGTGTATTACGTCAACTACCTCAAATTCATGGAGCGCGCACGCACCGAGCGGCTGCGTCACCTGGGGTTCTCCCAGGCCCAGCTGGCGCAGGACAACTTGCTGTTCGTGGTCCATTCCAGCGAGGCGCGCTATCACGCGCCGGCCCGCCTGGACGACGAGCTGCGGGTAACCGCGCAAGTACTTGAATTGAATCGTGCCAGCCTGCGCTTCGTGCAGCAGGTGTGGCGAGCAAAGGATGAAGTGCTGCTCTGCGAGGGGCAGTTCCTGGTGGCCGCCGTGCGCGCCGACACTTTCAAACCCCGGGCCATTCCCCCAGAACTGCGCGACGCCTTCCTGGCGGACGGCACGGGTACTCAATCGAACGCAGGAGAATAAGCGTGGAAGCAAACGTCGTCGACCATACCTCCATGTGGAGCCTGGTCGCCAATGCCAGTGTCGTGGTTCAGCTGGTAATGCTGACCCTCGTGGCAGCCTCGGTGACCTCTTGGATCATGATCTTCCAGCGCAGCACCATGCTGCGCGCCGGTCGTCGTGCACTGGACGCTTTCGAAGAGCGCTTCTGGTCGGGCATCGACCTGTCCAAGCTGTACCGCCAGGCGGGCAGCAACCCTGACCCGGACTCGGGTGTCGAGCAGGTCTTCCGTGCCGGCTTCAAGGAATTCTCGCGCCTGCGCCAGCAACCAGGTGTCGACCCGGACGCGGTCATGGAAGGGGTAGGGCGTGCCATGCGCGTGGCCATCTCCCGCGAGGAAGAAAAGCTCGAGCAGAGCCTGCCGTTCCTGGCCACTGTCGGTTCCACCAGCCCGTACATCGGTCTGTTCGGTACCGTATGGGGCATCATGAACTCCTTCCGTGGCCTGGCCAGCGCCCAGCAAGCCACCCTGGCCACCGTGGCCCCGGGCATTGCCGAGGCGCTGATCGCCACTGCGATCGGCCTGTTCGCCGCGATCCCGGCTGTTATCGCCTACAACCGTTTTGCCGCGCGCAGTGAAGTGCTGATCGGGCGCTACTACACGTTCGCCGACGAGTTCCAGGCGATCCTGCACCGCAAAGTACACACCAGCGAAGAGTGATCAGGTAGAAACCCATGGCCCGAGTTCGCCACAAACGCAAGCCGGTCGCCGAGATGAACGTGGTG
Source organism: Pseudomonas soli (assembly GCF_900110655.1). Classification (GTDB taxonomy): domain Bacteria; phylum Pseudomonadota; class Gammaproteobacteria; order Pseudomonadales; family Pseudomonadaceae; genus Aquipseudomonas; species Aquipseudomonas soli. The sequence goes on along the minus strand of NZ_FOEQ01000001.1, from coordinate 368,286 downwards.
CCCTACATCGACGTGATGCTGGTGCTACTGGTTATCTTCATGGTGACCGCCCCGATGCTCAACCAGGGCGTGAAGGTGGACCTGCCCAAGGTTTCCAGCGAAGCCCTGCCGCAGGACAACAACGTCCAGGTCCTGACCATCTCGATCAAGGCCGACAAGACCTACTATTGGAACCTCGGCAGCGAAGTCGACACCGACAAGCAGATGGACAAGGCCATGACCTTGCCGGAAATGACCAGCGCGGTGACCAAGATCATCGCCGCCGGTCGTGACCAGGGCAAGCAGACCCAGGTCTTCATCCGTGGCGACAAGGCTGTCGACTACGGTGCGGTGATGGGCGCCATGGGCGGGTTGCAGAAGGCCGGTGTCGGTAACGTTGGCCTGATTACCGAGGCGCCCTGATGCAACAGCGAGAGCCATCCGCCTCGGAAAGCTACTTCTGGCCCAGTGTCTGGGCCATTGCGCTGCACGTGCTGGTGTTCGGCATGCTGTTCGTCAGCTTTGCCATGACGCCCGAGCTGCCGCCCTCCAAGCCTATCGTCCAGGCCACGCTGTACCAGCTCAAGTCCAAGAGTCAGGCGACCACCCAGACCAATCAGAAGATTGCCGGGGAGGCGAAGAAAACCGCCTCGCGCCAGACCGAGGTCGAACAGCTGGAGCAGAAGAAGGTCGAGCAGGAGGCCGTGAAGGCCGCGGAACAAAAGAAAGCCGACGCCGCTCAAAAGGCCGAGGAGGCTCGCGAAGCCGCCGAGGCGAAGAAAGCCGAAGACGCCGCGAAGGCCGCCGAGCAGAAGAAAGCCGCCGAGGCCAAGAAAGCCGAGGAAGCGAAAAAGGCCGCCGAGAAACAGCAGGCCGACATCGCCAAGAAGAAGGCTGAGGACGAAGCCAAGAAGAAGGCCGAGGAAGAAGCCAAGAAACAGGCCGCGGAAGAGGCGAAGAAGAAAGCCGCCGAAGACGCGAAGAAAAAAGCAGCCGAGGACGCCAAGAAGAAAGCGGCGGCCGAGGACGCGAAGAAGAAGGCAGCTGAAGAGGCCAAGAAAAAGGCCGCTGCAGACGCCCAGAAGAAAAAGGCACAGGAAGCGGCCCGCAAGGCGGCGGAAGACAAGAAGGCCCAGGCACTCGCCGAGCTGTTGTCCGACACCACCGAACGGCAGCAGGCGCTGGCCGACGAGCAGGGTGACCAGGTGGCCGGCGACTTCGACGATTTGATTCGCATGCGCGCGGCCGAAGGTTGGGCGCGTCCGCCATCCGCGCGCAAGGGCATGACGGTAGTTCTGCAGATCAACATGCTGCCGGACGGCACCATCACCAACGTGAGTGTGGCCAAGTCCAGTGGTGACGGTCCGTTCGATAGCTCGGCCGTGGCCGCAGTTAAGAACATTGGTCGGTTGACCGAGATGCAGGGCTTGAAGCCGAGCGATTTCAATCCGTATCGTTCATTCAAGATGACATTTACACCTGAGGATCTAGCGTTGTGATTAAACGTCTGAGAGGACTCCTGGTCTTGCTCTGCTGTGTGGCAGGCATGGCGATGGCAGAGGAAAAGAACATCCTGGTCACAAGCGGTAGCGACCGGGCAACGCCAATTGCGGTAGTGCCGTTCGGTGTCCAGGGCGGCAGCGTGCTGCCGGAAGACATGGCCGATATCATCGGCAACGACCTGCGCAACTCCGGCTACTACGCGCCGATCCCGCGGCAGAACATGATCAGCCAGCCAAGCCAGGCCAGCGAAGTGATCTTCCGTGATTGGAAAGCGCTGGGCGCCCAGTACGTCATGGTCGGCAGCATCGTGCCGGCTGGTGGTCGCCTGCAGGTGCAGTACGCCCTGTTCAATGTCGCCACCGAGCAGCAGGTCCTGACCGGCAGCGTGGCCGGTGGCGTCGACCAGCTACGCGACATGTCGCACTACATCGCCGACCAGTCGTTCGAGAAGCTCACCGGCATCAAGGGTGCGTTCTCCACCCGCATGCTGTACGTGACCGCCGAGCGCTTCTCGACCAATAACACCCGCTACACCCTGCAGCGTTCGGACTACGACGGTGCCCGTGCAGTAACCCTGCTGCAGTCGCGTGAACCGATCCTGTCGCCACGTTTCGCGCCGGATGGCAAGCGTATCGCCTATGTCTCGTTCGAGCAGAAGCGCCCGCGCATCTTCATCCAGCACATCGACACCGGTCGCCGCGAGCAGATCACCAACTTCGAAGGCCTGAACGGCGCTCCCGCCTGGTCGCCTGACGGCACCCGCCTGGCGTTCGTGCTGTCGAAAGACGGCAACCCGGACATCTATGTGATGAACGTGGCTTCGCGCCAGATCAGCCGTGTCACCGCCGGCCCAGGTATCAATACCGAGCCGTTCTGGGGCAAGGATGGCAACACCCTGTACTTCACCTCCGACCGTGGCGGCAAGCCGCAGATCTACAAACAGTCGGTCGGTGGTGGTGGTGCCGAGCGCGTGACATTCGTGGGTAACTACAACGCCAACCCGAAACTTTCGGCGGACGAAAAGACCCTGGTGATGATCCATCGCCAGCAGGGTTTCACCAACTTCAAGGTGGCCGCGCAGGACCTGCAACGTGGAAGTGTAAAGATTCTCTCCGAGACCAGTCTTGATGAGTCTCCCACTGTTGCGCCAAACGGCACCATGCTAATCTACGCCACCCGCCAGCAGGGCCGGGGAGTCTTGATGCTCGTGTCGCTTAACGGCCGCGTGAGGCTCCCGCTTCCTACCGCTCAAGGCGAAGTCAGAGAACCGTCCTGGTCCCCTTACCTGAACTGATTGCGGCGTAACACGTTTTGCTTAACACACTGGGGTTTCATTAGGAGTTTCACGATGGAAATGCTGAAGTTTGGTAAATTCGCTGCGCTGGCTCTGGCCATGGCTGTAGCTGTAGGTTGCTCCTCGAAAGGCGGCGACAACGCTGGTGAAGGCGCTGTTGATCCGAACGCTGGCTACGGTGCCAACACTGGCGCTGTCGACGGTTCCCTGAGCGAAGAAGCCGCCCTGCGCGCAATCACCACCTTCTACTTCGAATACGACAGCTCGGACCTGAAGCCAGAAGCCATGCGCGCTCTGGACGTTCACGCCAAGGACCTGAAGTCCAACGGCAACCGCGTTGTCCTGGAAGGCAACACCGACGAGCGCGGCACCCGCGAGTACAACATGGCTCTGGGTGAGCGTCGTGCCAAGGCCGTTCAGCGCTACCTGGTTCTGCAGGGCGTTTCCCCTGCTCAACTGGAACTGGTTTCCTACGGCGAAGAGCGTCCAGTTGCCACCGGCAACGACGAGCAGTCCTGGGCTCAGAACCGTCGCGTAGAACTGCGTAAGTAAGTTCCTATGCGTATGTGCCGTCGTGCTGTAACCGTCCTCGCACTCAGCCTGCCCCTTTCGGCGTGGGCTGCGGTTCCCGTAGTAGATGACAACGCGGGTGGTTATCCACCCGCGGGTTATGGCACGAGCGGCGCCTATGCCGGAGCAGGGGCTTCGGCCCCTGCTTCTGCTAATGGCCAGCTGTTCATGCAGCTGCAGCAGATGCAGGACCAGATTTCCCGCCAGCAGGGCATCATCGAAGAGCTGCAGAACGATGTGTCGCGCATGAAGCAGGAAAACCTCGAGCGCTACCAGGATCTCGACCGCCGCATCAGCAGCGGTGCCGCGCCTGCCGCGACTCCAGACAATTCTTCCACCGGTGGCGCGAACAGCGCAGCCACGGGTGCGGCCGCCGGCGCCAATGCCGCGCAGCCACCGGCCGCGAGCAGCGAGCCGGGCGATCCGGCGAAAGAGAAGCTGTATTACGACGCCGCTTTCGACCTGATCAAGCAGAAGGACTTCGACAAGGCCAGCCAGGCCTTCAACGCCTTCCTGCGCAAATACCCCAACAGTCAGTACGCCGGCAATGCCCAGTACTGGCTTGGCGAGGTCAACCTGGCCAAGGGCGACCTGCAAGGCGCCAGCCAGGCGTTCGCCGAGGTCGGCCAGAAGTACCCGAAACACAGCAAGGTGCCGGATTCGCTGTACAAGCTGGCCGACGTCGAGCGCCGCATGGGCCACACCGACAAGGTCAAGGGTATCCTGCAGCAGGTCATCACCCAGTACCCCGGCACTTCCGCCGCGCAACTGGCGCAACGCGACCTGCAAAAGCTTTGAACGATCCGTTGAAGAAGAAACCCGCGCTTGTCGCGGGTTTTTTCGTTAGAATCACGGCCCTTTTTTCGTAAACACGCTGCCGCGGATAACGCTTTGTCGAGTCCGCGACAGTGCCTGACGGAGGCGGACAGCCTGTTCAGCTGTCACGCCCGTGGCGATCATGCAAGACACATTACGCATCACCGAAGTGTTTTACTCGTTGCAGGGTGAAACGCGAACGGCCGGGCTGCCCACGGTTTTCGTGCGCCTGACCGGTTGCCCCCTGCGCTGCCAGTACTGTGACAGTGCCTATGCATTCAATGGCGGCACTATCCGCACCCTCGAGTCCATCCTAGAGCAGGTGGCCGGCTTCAAACCGCGCTATGTTTGCGTGACCGGCGGCGAGCCATTGGCACAGCCCAACGCGCTGCCTCTGCTGCAACAGCTGTGCGACGCCGGTTATGAAGTGTCGCTGGAGACCAGTGGCGCCCTCGATATAAGTGGTGTCGACACAAGGGTCAGCCGTGTGGTCGATCTCAAGACTCCAGGCTCCGAGGAGTCTCACCGCAATCGCTACGAGAATATCGAGCTGCTGACCGGCAACGATCAGGTCAAGTTCGTCATCTGTTCTCGCGAGGACTACGATTGGGCGGTTTCCAAGCTGATCCAGTACAACCTGGCCGAGCGCGCCGGTGAAGTGCTGTTTTCGCCCAGCCACCATCAGGTGAGCGCCACCGACCTGGCCGACTGGATCGTCGCCGACAACCTGCCCGTGCGCTTCCAGCTGCAGCTGCACAAGCTGCTGTGGAACGACGAACCTGGACGCTGAGGAGAAAGACATGACTGACAAACGCGCGGTAATCCTGCTGTCCGGTGGCCTGGATTCGGCCACTGTGGTAGCCATGGCCAAGGCCGACGGCTACCAGTGCTACACCATGAGCTTCGACTACGGCCAGCGCCATCGCGCCGAGCTCAACGCCGCGGCACGGGTTGCCCGTGACCTGGGCGTGGTCGAGCACAAGGTGATCGGCCTGAACCTCGATGGCATCGGTGGCTCGGCCCTGACCGACAGCAGCATCGATGTGCCTGAGGCGCCGAGCGAAGGGATCCCGGTCACCTACGTGCCGGCTCGCAACACCGTGTTCCTGTCTCTGGCGCTGGGCTGGGCGGAAGTGCTTGAAGCTCGTGACATCTTCATCGGCGTCAACGCCGTGGACTATTCCGGCTACCCGGACTGCCGCCCGGAGTTCGTCGAGGCCTTCGAGCGCATGGCCAACCTGGCTACCAAGGCCGGGGTGGAAGGGCAGGGCTTCCGTATTCAGGCGCCACTGCAGAACCTGAGCAAGGCGCAGATCGTCCAGGCGGGTATCGCCCGTGGCGTGGACTACAGTCTGACCGTTTCTTGCTACCAGGCCGATGATGACGGGCGTGCTTGCGGCAAGTGCGACAGCTGCCGCTTGCGCGCTGATGGATTCAAGGCCGCCGGCGTAGAGGACCCCACTCGGTATTTTTGAAAAAAGTTGCGATTGGGTGTTGAATTCTTCTGAGAAATCAGTAATATACGCGCCATCCAACGGGTCGTTAGCTCAGTTGGTAGAGCAGTTGGCTTTTAACCAATTGGTCGTAGGTTCGAATCCTACACGACCCACCATATTCTCAGCCTTTCCGGTCTGGAATGGTTGATACGAAAAACCCGCCCTATTGGCGGGTTTTTTCGTTTCTGGGCCAAAATACACAAAGACTTGGTGCTTTTTGAGCTGACACGCTCTATCGCACGTTGTCGCTGATCCAGCCACTCTCATTATTCCCTTCGCAAATGCCCGCTTCTCCGGCGCGGTGGCTTTTTGCATTTATCTTTTCATTCTCTACAACTATTTGCAGCGCTAAATGTCATTCTTGGCAGGTCGGCTGTTCATGGGGATGCCGGCCTAACCGCATAGGAGCGAACGCACATGGCATCACTGCACGGCAGCACATTGGAAGCAATCAAGCACAATCATGCGCAACTGTTGGTGCAATGGGTAGCGGCGCTTGAGGCCAATGGCGCTACCCGTAATATCAAGGAGCAAACCCTGTCGCAGGAAACCCGCGATTTCCTGCAACTGCTGATCGATGTCTTGCAGGCAGACAGTGGCAATGACATTGTCAGCAGCGACTGGGACGAAGCCCGCCGGTTCCTGGAAAGGCTCTCGGCCAGCCGTGCCCAACTGGGGCACGACTCGCACCAGGCGGCGTATTTCATCTTCGCCCTCAAGCGGCCCCTGTTCAGCCTGCTGCAAACGCATTTCAGCGACGACCCGGCGCGCTTGGCCGAGCAACTGTGGTTGATCTCCGAATTGCTCGACACTTTAGGGATGCACACCATCCGCACCTTCCAAAAGACCCGCGAAGCGGTTATCAAGCGCCAGCAGGAAGAGTTGCTGGAGCTGTCCACTCCGGTGGTCAAGCTGTGGGATGGCGTGCTGGCCCTGCCGCTGATCGGCACGCTCGATTCGCAACGAAGCCAGACCGTGATGGAGTCGTTGCTGCAACGTATCGTCGACACCGGTTCGGAAATCGCCATCATCGACATCACTGGTGTGCCGACTGTCGATACCCTGGTCGCCCAGCATCTGCTCAAGACCGTCACCGCCATCCGTCTGATGGGCGCCGACTGCATCATCAGCGGCGTGCGCCCGCAGATCGCGCAGACCATCGTGCATCTGGGGCTGGACCTGGGCACCCTGACCACCAAGGCCAACCTCGCCGATGCCCTGAAGCTCGCGCTCAAGCGCTTGGGCGTGAACCTGGGCGAGCAGGTATAAGCCCATGGAGCGTATCCCGATTTTGCGGATGGGCGAGTTCCTGCTCGTTACCATTCAGGTCGACATGCATGACAAGCTGGCCATGCGCTTGCAGGACGACCTTACCGACCGCATCAGCGCCACTTCCGCCCGAGGGGTGTTGCTCGACATCTCGGCGCTGGACATGGTCGATTCGTTCATTGGCCGGATGATCGCTGACATCGCCAGCCTGTCGCGGCTGATGGATGCCCGAGTGATGGTGGTGGGCATGCAGCCGGCCGTGGCCATTACCTTGGTGGAGCTGGGCTTGACCCTACCTGGGGTGAGCACGGCGTTGGATGTGGAGCGTGGCATGCAGCGGCTCAGCCAGCATGTGAGGCGGCCATGAGCGGCGAGCACAGTGGCAGCCTGCCGGTACGCATCGAGCAGGATGTGGTACTGGCCCGGCAGTTGGCACGCAAACTGGCCAGCGACTGCGGCATGCGCCTGGTGGATCTGACCAAGCTGGTTACCGCCGTCAGCGAGCTGGCACGCAACACCGTGGTCTATGGCGGCGGGGGCGATATGGATTGGCAGGTGCTCGAGGAAGCGGGCCGCACCGGTGTGCGCTTGTTATTTCGCGACGAAGGGCCAGGCATCGCCGACCTGAAGCTGGCCCTGACCGATGGCTGGACCTCCGGCAATGGCCTTGGCCTGGGCTTGACCGGTGCGCGCCGTCTGGTGGACGAGTTCGAGCTCGACACCGTGCCAGGAGAGGGCACGCGAGTGACGATCACGCGATGGATATGAACATTCCCGCCAGCAGGACGCTGGTCCTGCCCCTGGATGAGGCCAGCCAGGTCGGGCACGCCCGGCGCACCGCACAGCGCCTGGCAGAGCAACAAGGCTTCGACAGCGAGGAGGCTGGCCGAGTGGCATTGCTGGCTACCGAGCTGGCCAGCAACGTGCTCAAGCACGCCGGACAGGGCGCCTTGCACCTGCGCACCGTGCCTGGTGCCAGTGGCCTGGGCATCGAGTTGGTGGCAGTGGACCGGGCCCAGGGGTTCGATGCTCAGACATGCCTGGCCGATGGTTATTCCACCGGCGGCACCCAGGGTATTGGCCTGGGAGCGGTGACACGCCTGGCCGAGGTGTTCGATATGCACACCGACGCTCGCGGCTCGGTGATCATGGCTCGCGTGTACCGACGCGATGCCAAGAACCGCGATCTGCGCATCGGTGTAAGCCATCATGCGTTACATGACGATCCGGCTTGCGGCGACACCTGGCACGTCAAGCTCACCCATGGGCGCCTCAGCGCCTTGCTGGTCGACGGCCTGGGGCATGGCACGCAAGCCGAGGAGGCGGCCCAGAGCGCTGCAGCGGCATTCGCCGAGCACGCCTTTATGGATCCACTTCTGCTGATCGAGCGGCTGCACCTGGCGATGAGCAGTACCCGCGGCGGCGCGGTGGCCATCGCCCAACACGATCTGCGCAGCGGCCATATGGCCTTCACCGGCATCGGTAACATCGGCGCCAGCCTGGTGGCGCCGACGCGGATGCGCGGTATGCCTTCGCTGCCAGGGATCGTCGGCGGGCAATATCGCAAGGCCCAGGTCTTCGACTACGCTGACGTGACTGGCAACCTGCTGATCCTCTACAGCGACGGCCTGCAGTCGCGCTGGAACCTGCAAGAGTACCCCGGGTTGGTGCATCGCCATCCGGCGGTGATTGCTACCGTGCTGCACCGCGATTTTTGCCGGGGGCGGGACGACGTGACGGTGCTGGTCATCGACCTGGAGCCAGACCATGGCTGAGCTTCCCATGCAAGACGCCGAGCAGTTTGCGCGCCTGCAGGCTGAAAATGAGGCCCTGCGCGCCGAGCTTGAAGAAACCAATCAAGGAGTGCTGGCCCTGTATGCCGAGCTCGACATCCAGGCCGAGCACTTGCGCCAGGCGTCAGACCTGAAAAGTCGCTTCCTGTCGTACATGAGCCACGAGTTCCGCACCCCGCTGGGCTCGATACTGAGCATCACCAGTCTGCTGGCCGACGAGCTCGACGGGCCGCTGTCGGAAGAGCAGCACCGCCAAGTGGCCTTTGTCAGCAATGCGACCCGCGAGTTGTCGGACATGGTCGATGACCTGCTCGACCTCGCCAAGATCGAAGCCGGGCGCATCACCATCTCGCCGGCCTGGTTCGACATGTTCGACCTGTTCGCGGCGCTGCGCGGGATGTTTCGGCCGATCGTCGACGCCACGGCGGTCGACCTGATTTTCGAAGAGCCGGTGGGGCTGCCGCGTCTCTACACCGACGACAAGAAACTAGCGCAGATCTTGCGCAACTTCATCTCCAATGCCTTGAAGTTCACCACCCGCGGTGAAGTGCGGGTATCGGCGCAACTCGTCGATGCTCAACACATCCGCTTCGCCGTCAGCGACACCGGCATCGGCATCGCCTCGGACCTGTTGGGTACGCTATTCGAGGATTTCGCCCAGGTCGATTCACCGTTGCAAAAACGCCTGCGTGGCACCGGGCTGGGGCTGTCATTATGCAAGCGTTTCGTCGCGCTGCTAGGCGGGGAGGTGGGCGTGCACAGCGAGCCGGGTGTCGGTTCAACGTTCTTCGTGATCATTCCACTGGCTTTGGCCCAGGATAACGTTGATGAAACCTGACCTGCGCTTGCTGATCGTCGACGACAACGTCGCCACCCGTTACGCCCTGCGTCGTCGTCTCGGTGCGCACGGTTACGAAGTGCTTGAGGCGGGCACCGGCGGGGAGGGGCTGGCGCTGATTCGCGACGAGCAAGTGGATGCACTGATCCTCGACGTCAACCTGCCGGACATGAGCGGTTTCGACATTGTCCGGCTGCTGCGTGAGGACAGCCGCACGGCGCTGTTGCCGGTGATCCACGTGTCGGCGGCATCGATCCAGAGCGGCGATATCATTACCGGCTTGAATGCCGGTGCTGATGCCTATCTGGTCCACCCGGTAGACCCGGATGTGCTGCTGGCCACCCTGCGCACCCTGTTGAGGGTGCGCGATACCGAGCGGGCCTTGCGCCAGAGCGAGGCGCGCTTCCAGGAAATCTTCCGGGGTGTGTCCGCCCCCATTGCCGTACTCGACGGCAACCTGAAGGTGCACGAATGCAATCATGCCTTCGCCCACCTGGTGCAGGACAACCGCGATCCGCAACGCCTGTACGAGTGCTTCGCCGATGGCCAGCTGAACGCGCTTGAGGAGTTGCGCCAGCACCTGGTACGGGGGGCGCGCTGGAAAGGCACGCTGGGCATGCGTCTGCATGGTCAACCGCGCGACACTGAGTGGCAACTTTCCCCGTACCAGGCGCCTGGCCTATGCCTGGTGTTCGTCGAGGACATTACCGAACACCGTCACCGCGAGCGCTCGCACCTGGCACGCCTGGACGATGCCAACAGCCAATTGGCCAAGGAAGTAGCCGAGCGCGTGCGCACCGAGGCGCAACTGTTGCAGTTGCAGAAAATGGACGCCCTGGGCAGTCTCACCGGGGGCATCGCCCACGATTTCAACAACCTGCTTACCGGCATCATCACCAGCCTTGAGCTGATCCGCAAGCGGGTGGCGGAAAACCGTGTGGATAAGGTGCCGAAGTACGCCGAGGTGGCGCTGAGCTCGGCCAACAGCGCCGCTGTGCTCACCCAGCGGCTGCTGGCCTTTGCCCGTCAGCAACCGCTCGATACCCGTCCAGTTGACGTCAACCAGCACGTGCGCTCGCTTGAGGAACTGGTGACCCGCACGATCGGTGAACGAGTCACCCTGACCCTGGAGCTGTCCACCCTGCCGGCCATCGCCCTGGTCGACCCGGTGCAACTGGAAAGCGCGGTGCTCAACCTGGTCATCAACGCCCGCGATGCCCTGCCCAAAGGCGGGCACATCTGGGTCAATACCTCGGCGGTCTGGTGCCAAGGCGACGCCAACCTCGCCGATGGCGCCTACGTTGCCGTGACCGTGCGCGACAACGGCAGCGGCATCGAGGCCGGCTTGATCGACAAGGTCTTCGATCCGTTCTTCACCACCAAGCCCCTCGGCCAGGGCACTGGTCTGGGCTTGTCGACCATCTACGGTTTCGCTCGCCAGTCGGGTGGGCATGTGGAGCTGCGCAGCGTTGTTGGCGAGGGTACCGAGGTGACGCTGTTGCTGCCGGCCAGCGATGAGGCGGCGGTCAGCGTGGACCGCGAGGTAGGGAATGACCAGCAGGGCAATGGCGAGCACGTGCTGATCGTGGAGGACACGGCCTCGGTCCGACTGTCGGTGGCCGAGGCGCTGGGCGAGGCAGGGTACCGCTGCACACTGGCGTCGACCACCGATGAGGCGTTGCAGCATCTGCAGCAACTGCAGAGCATCGACCTGTTGCTGACTGATGTTGGATTACCCACCATGAGTGGGCGAGAGCTGGCTGATATCGCACGGTTGCATCGACCGGGGCTGCCGGTGCTGTTCATGACCGGGTATGCCGATGCGGCGCTGGACCGCCAAGCGTTCCTGGGGGCTGGGATGGACATGCTGGTCAAGCCATTCAAAATGTCGGAGTTGCTCGACAAGGTCAAGCGCGCGGTAGTGCGTTTGGGCTGATGGCGTACCGTCTTCTTCTAGGCATTTCCAGCAATGGCGTGCCGACGTCAGCGGTTTAGGCGCCGTGCATCGAAGGCGTCTCGTGCTTGATAAGCGGTGTAGGTGGCCTGCGCCGCCAGCAGGCCGGCCACGCCAAAGGTCCGGTCTAGGCCGAACTGGCTGAAACCGCTCGGGATCGGCTGGCGGTGAGCGATGGCCTGCGCCAGGACTTCGCCGGCAACGGTGGTCGGTGCCATGCCATGGCCGCCGAATCCGACCGCATGCCATATGCCGTTACCATCCTGGCCAATCTGCGCCATCTGGTGGCGTCCGTAGCTCATCAAGCCGCCCCAGGCGTATTCCAGTTCCACGTCTTCGAGTTGCGGGTAGACGCTGACCAAGTCAGCCTTGAGCAACCTGGCGATGGCCTGGGGCCCGCGGTCGAGGATGGAGATGCGTCCACCCCAGAGGATCCGGGTGTCTTTCAACGGGCGGTAGTAGTCGAAGGCGAAGCGTGTGTCGTAGATGGCCGACTGGCAGTTGATGGCATCCGGCAGGTGCGCGCCCAGTGGTGGAGTGGTCACTATATAGGTGGCGATCGGTAGCACGGCGCGCTCGATCGGGGGGTAGACGCCTCGGGCGTAGCCCCCTGCGCTGAACACGACCTCCTCGGCATGAACCTCGCCCTGGCGGGTGCGCACGATGTAACCGCCAGCCTTCTTTTCGATGCCGGTCACCGGCGACTGCTCGTAGATTGTCACCCCGGCTAGGGTGGCAGCCTCGGCGATGCCGCAGACGTATTTGAGCGGGTGGAAGTGGAATGCGTTGCGCTCCAGCAACCCGCCGTAATAGCGTCCGGTCCTGAGCTGTTCCTTCAGTTCGCCTGGGGTGATGTATTGCCAGTCGACGCCATAGGCCTCCTTCATCAACTGGCGCGGCTTGTCCAGGCGCGATGGGTCGTTGAACCAGTTGGCGAGGATCACGCCCTGGTCGACCAGATCGCAATCGATGGCGTAGCGATGGGTGCGCTCGCGAATGAGGTCGACGGCCTCGAGGGTCAGTCGATACAGCTTGCGGGCCTCGTCGGCGCCCAGTGCCGACAGCAAGTCCGCGCTGCCGAGACTGTAGCCGCCGAAGACGAAGCCGCCATTACGCCCCGAGGCACCGTGGCCGATACGTTGTGATTCAAGAATCGTCACGTCGCTCACTCCGCGCTCGGCAAGCCCTATCGCGGTCGAAAGCCCGGCCAGACCGCCGCCCAGGATGCACACACGGGCATCGGTGCGTCCCGTTTGGGCAGGGTAGAGGGTTCTGCTGGCACTGGCTTCGTAGTAGGAGTCGAGGGTGCTGTTCATAAGGGTTCCATGACGCAGGTGGGCGGACCGAGGCGGGTCCGCCAATGGAGTTTTCAGGCGGGCTGCTGGCTGGCCGCGACCGCCTCGACGCAGGGCTCTGCGTTGCTGTGTTGGGTCTTGCGTGTCTCGATATAGGAGAAATCCATTTCCCTGTAGCGCACCACCCTGGAGCCGGTAAGCAGCTTGCGTCCGAGCCACACCACCACGAACAGCACCAGCCCGACATAGGTGGCGAAGGCGCCGATCCAGTCGATCTGGCCGCCGATGAAGGCCTGGTAGTTCTGCCCGAGCATCACCACCATGCACAGGCCGAAGGCGAACAGGGGGCCGAATGGGAAGTACTTCGAGACATACGGCAGTTTCGCCAGGTCGTTGCCATGGAACAGGTATCCGCGACGGAAGCGGTAGTGGCTGATGGCGATGCCAAGCCAGGCAATGAAGCCGAGCATGCCGGAAGTGTTCAGCAGCCACAGGTACAGCTTGCCGGGGCTGAACAGGAAGCTCAGCAAGCACAGGCCGGCGACCGCTGCAGTTGCCAGCAGCGCCCACACCGGGGTGCCGCTGCGCGTCACCCGGGCGAATATCGCCGGCGCCTTGCGCTCCAGGGCGAGGCTGTAGAGCATGCGCGAGGAGGCGTACATGCCCGAGTTGCCGGCGGACAACACTGAGGTCAGGATTACCGCGTTCATCACTGCGGCGGCGGCGAGCATGTCAGCCTTTGAGAAAATCAGGGTAAATGGGCTGATGGTGATGTCCGAAAGGCCGTCCTTGAGCAGGCGGGGGTCGGTGTAGGGGATCAACAGGCCGATCACGATGATGGTGAACACATAGAACAGCAGGATGCGCCAGAAGATCTGGCGAACTGCCTTGGGAATGTTGCGCCCAGGGTTTTCCGTTTCGCCTGCGGCGATGCCGACGAACTCGGTACCCTGGAATGAGAAGCCGACGATCATCGCCACGCCGATCAGGGCAGGCAGGCCGCCGGCGATCGGCGCATCGCCGAGCTGCCAGAGGTGGGTGCCGCCCTCCTGCCCACCGTCAAGGATGCCCAGCAGCATCAGGATGCCCACGCCAATGAACAGGATGATGGTGACGACCTTGATCAGCGCGAACCAGAATTCGGCTTCGCCGAAGAAGCGCACCGAGGCGACGTTGAGGGCGAACAGCAGGACCAGGAAGGCTGCGCTCCAGATTACGCCCGGGGTGTCCGGGAACCAGTAGACCATGATGATCTGCACGGCCACCAGGTCCACGGCGATGGTCACTGCCCATGAATACCAGTAGTTCCAGCCCAGGGCGAAGCCGAAGCTTTCGTCCACGTAGTGTGAGGCGTAGGTAGAGAACGAACCGCTGACCGGCATGCATGCGGCCAGCTCGCCGAGGCTGGTCATCAGGAAATACACCATCAGGCCGATCACCGCGAAGGCCAGCAGCGCGCCACCGGGGCCGGACTGGGCAATAGTGGCGCCAGAGGATACGAACAGGCCGGTCCCGATAGAGCCGCCAATGGCGATCATGTTCAGGTGACGGCTGGTGAGGGTGCGTTTCAGGTGTCCGGAAGGTGGGGCTGCTGCAGTCAAACTTCCGTTGTTGTACGAATGGGTCATGGGCAACCTATTGGATCTGCATGCGAGTGAGTTGTTGTTTTTGTTGTGAACTGACCACTTCAAGTTTGCAGTTGTCGGGCGGATAGGCCCTCGATCTGCCTACAGCTTCTCCAGAGCTGCGGCGCGGAACGATTGCTTTGATTGAAATCAGTATTGGCGTTGAAAGGTGTTCGCAACAAACGACAATTAGTTGCTACATCATTACTTTTTGGAATACATGGTTTCGTCATATTTTCCTGAGTAAAACCGTTTAGTTGCACGCATCCAACTGAATTGCCCATATTTACTGAGGGCAATAGACGTCATTTTGCTTTGTTATATTGTCGTTTTGTCATCGGTATGAAATGTACGAAACAATATGCCGGAAATTTATTCATCATTTAGCGGCAAAAAACACCGATACCTGGAGGCCAGATATCGGTTTTTGGGGGGAGCCCTTCAAGCGAAGGGCGTGCTATGGGGGCTTCCTGGTCGCGGGCAGTCAACCTTCGTCAGGGTGAAGCGTACTGCTGCTAGCGGTCCGTTGTTCTGGCTTGGCTTGGGTGCCGGGCAGGTTGTCGAACTTGTGCAGCCCATTTTTCGCGTACGGGTCGCCGATCCAGCGCGGGCTGGCGGTGAAACTGTCGTTGACCAGGCTCTTGGCCGGCTCGTAGCGGTCGTAGCTCAGGCCTGCCAGGTCGGACAGGGTATGGATCAGGTGTGCGCTGCTGTACGGACGGTTGACCATCGCCTGCAGGTCGCGCGGGTGCGTCGCCTGCCAGCTGGGCGAGGTCCAGAGCAGGAAAGGGATGGTGTACATCGGCCGGGTTGGATTGGCCTCGTTGCGGCCCAGGCGATCATGGTTGCCGGAGCTATAGACATCCTCGCCGTGGTCGGACAGGTACAGCAGGAAGCCGTTCGGCGTGCTTGCCGAATAACGCTTGATCAGGTCTGAGACCACGAAGTCGTTGTAGCGCACGGCGTTGTCGTAAAAGTTGTAGGTGCGTACCTGTTCGGGTGCCAGCGCCGCCGGCGCGCCGGTCGCGTCCTTGAAATGATCGAACTGGGCGGGATAGCGATAGCGGTAGTCCATGTGCGTGCCGAGCAGGTGGACAATGATCAGCTTCTTGTCGGCGGGGTCGCGCAGGGCCTTGTCGAAAGGTTCCAGCACCACGCTGTCATACTGGCTGGCGTTTTGGTTGCGCTGGTTGTTCAGGTAGACCGGCACGTCCGTCTGCTGGGAGAAGGTCGTGAGCATGGTGTTGCGCTTGGTCATGGTTTGTTGGTTGGTGATCCAGAACGTCTTGTAGCCAGCCTGTTTCATCAGGTTGATCAGCGATGGGTCGGTGAGGAAACGGTCAGGGTGCTGCTGGTCGCCAAAGGTCAGGATTTGCTGCATCACCTCAATGGTGTAGGGGCGTGGCGAGACGACATTACGGAATACGGTGAGCCCTTTGTCGTGAGCGGCCAGGGCGTCGAGGTTCGGCGTGGTGTCGCGGTCGTAGCCGTACAAATGCATGTGTTCGCGTGTGGTGGATTCGCCTAGCACCAGCACCAGGGTGCGCGGCGCGTCGCCGCTACTGTCCTTGAGGTTTTGCAGGGGCGGCAGGGCGGCGTTCTGTTGAAGCAGTGCCTGCATGTTGTCCAACTGCTGTCGATATTGCCGGTAGCCGACCACCAGTTGCCAGGGCACTGCAGCCGCCATGCGTTGTTCAACCTTTTCGCGAGCGTCTGCGAAATTGCGTTGCTGGGAGACCATCTGTTTGTAGAACGGGTAGCCCAGGGTCGCAGTCAGCAGCACCGCAACCACCGGCAGACGGCTGTACAGCGGCAGGGTGACCGGGCGGATGCGCCGCCACAGCAGCACGGCGATCGCGCTGTAGAGCAGCAGCCCCAGGCACAGCCAAGTGCTGAAGTACTGGCTGAAATATTCGCCGGCTTCAGCGGTGTTGGATTCGAACATCACGAAGATGACGCTTTGTGAGAACTCCTGCCGGTAGATGCCGAAATAGCTGAGGCCCACCAGCGATCCAGCCCACAGCACTAGCCCAATCACTGCGGCGAGCGGGCGGGTCAGGCGTGGCAGCAGCAGTACCGGGGCCAGCCACAGGCTGCTGAGGAACAGGGCATCGCGAAAGCCGGCGAAGCCGGTGGTGCCACTGAACAGCAGCAAGGCCTGGGTCACGCCGGAGAAGTACCAGAAGAACAGCAGGAGCCAGCCGAGGCCAGGCCAGTCGATGGATGTGCGAGCGGGAAGAGTTGTGCGGGACACGTGTGCCTCAGAGAGCGGTTGCCTGCCGGATCGGTTGGCAGGCGAAGCTAAAGGGGGCGGCGTGAAAAGATCGTCAACAATTCATGAAAGGCCCGCAGAGACCGACGAGTGCTCTATATGGCAGGTGAGCTTGTTGTTGCCAGGCGCGTGATCGTTCAGGCGATACAGCTTGCGGCTTCAGGAGGCCAAAAGGTGGCTCCTGAAGTCGCGGCTTTAGGGCTGCTGGGTTGGCGTAGCGGTGGCGAGTGGGGAGAAGTTGATCTGTGGATAACGATCAGGCGTAACACAGCGCTATACCCGGAACTGCTCCATCAAGACTTGCTGCTGGTTGGCCAAGCGGTTCAGCGCTTGGCTGATTCGTGCTGATTCGTCGGCCTGTCCAGACAACGCCTCGGTCACATCGCGAATCCCCGCCACGTTGCGATTGACTTCTTCAGCCACGGCACTCTGTTCCTCGGCCGCCGAGGCGATCTGCAGGTTCATGTCGGTGATCACCGTCACCGCCTCGCCGATGCGTTGCAGCGCCGGCAAGGTCTGCTCCATCTGCGCCGCGCTGTCCTGAGCCTGGCGCTGGCCGGCATGCATGGCACCGACCACGTCCTGTGTGCCTTGCTGCAGTCCCTCGATCACCTGGCGGATCTCCTCTACCGATACCTGCGTACGCTGAGCCAGGTTGCGCACCTCGTCGGCGACCACTGCGAAACCACGCCCAGCCTCACCGGCGCGGGCAGCCTCGATGGCGGCATTGAGTGCCAGCAGGTTGGTCTGCTCGGCAATGGCACGGATTACCTCAAGCACCGAACCGATCTGCTCACCGCGGCTTGCCAAGGCACGCGCCTCGTCCATGGCCGCGTCCATGCCGCCCGCCAGCTGGCCGATCGCCTCGCGGGTGGCGGTCACTCGCGCCAGGCCGTCGCGGGTCGCCTGGTCGGCGCCGCGCGCGGCTTGTGCCGCCTGGGCGGCATTGTGGGCGACGTCGTGGGCGGTAGCGCTCATCTCGTTGGCGGCGGTAGCTACCTGCTCGATCTCGCGGTGCTGTTGCTGCATGCCATCGCTGGTCTGACTGGCGATCAGCGCCGATTGGTCTGCCGTGCCGCGGGCCTCATGCAGGGAGGCCTTGAGCTGGGCGATCACCGGCTGGAGCTTGTCGAGGAAACGGTTGAACCAACCGGTGAGCTGGCCCAGTTCGTCATCGCGGGCGTACTCCAGGCGTCGGGTCAGGTCGCCTTCGCCGCTGGCGATGTCCTGCAGGCGGGCAGCCACGGCCAGGATCGGCCGAGTTACGCCGCGGGCGGTAAGCCACACCAGCAACAGGCCCAGCACGGCCGCAACCATTCCTATCAGCAGGCTGACGAAGTTGGCCTGCTGGTTCTGGCTATCCAGGCGCTGGTTGAGAGTGACCGCAGGCGCTTGCAGCACCTGTTCGGGCAATTCGAGCAGTACTTGCCAAGGTGCCGCGCCGGGAATTGGCGTGAAGGGCCGGGAAATGCGCATGGTGCCTTGGTCCAGCCGCTCGACAGCCTGGCCGGCGCGCAGCGGCGCTGCCAGGGCGATGGCGCTGGCGCCGAACGCTTGCTGTACCGTCTTGCTCAACTGGCCGGCATCCTGGCTGTGGCCGGCCAGCAGCCCTGCGGGGCTGATGATACTGACCTGGCCCTGGCCGTCGAACAGCTCCTGGCGACCCGCCAGGCTTAGTTGCTGCAGGTTGTCCAGGCCGATATCCAGGCCGACCACACCCACCACCTTGCCGTTGTCCAGCAACGGCAGGGCGATGCTCGTCATCAGTACCTGATGACCGTTGACTTCATCGAAATACGGGTCCAGTACGCAGGCCTTTGCCGTCTCCAGAGGGCAGGTCAGCCACCGGTTGTAAGGCGAGCCATTGGCGCCGATGCTGGTGTCGGCGAGCATCGATTCGGGCATGGTCTCCACCTCCAGGGCGCCACTGCCCGGCTGCGACCAGTACAGCGAAAAGCGGCCGCTGTCATTGCTGCCATTCTCGGCCTGGTCAACGAAGCGCGCATCTTGCTGGTCCAGGGCGTTGGGTTGGAACACCAGATACAGGCCGATCAGGTCGGTGTTGCCGGCCAGGGTGGCGCGAGCCTCGCGGCTGAGTTCGGCACGCAGGTCGTCACCGCCGCGAGCTTTGAGTGCCTGCACCAGCCTTGCGAAGCCGTTGCCGTACTGGTAGGCATCCATGAAGTAGCGCTGGATACGCAGGGCCTGGGCTTCGCCGTGGGCCTGCAAGCGCAGGCGGGCACTGTGGTCGAGCAGTTCGGTATTGGCCTGGAACACCTGCGCTGCGCTGCGCCGCGCCTGGGTAAGCGAGGTAGTCACCAGCAGGGCGACGATGGCCAGCAGGCACAGGCCGGCGAGCAGGGTGATCTTCCACTGGATGGACAGACTTCGCTGCGACATGGGCTTTTCCTTCTCGGGCAAACACAACGCCCGCGGTCAGGCGGGCGTCGATGGGGTCATTCGGCGATGCAGTTCGGTGGCGCAACCCTGAAGGCCTTCGTCAGCCAGGCCAGGTAGAGCACGCCAAGCAGGGCCCAGACACCGCCGAACAGCAAGGAGTGTTCGTTCAGGTCCAGCCACAGCGAGACGATGATGCAGAAGCCTATCGTCGGCGCCACCAGATACTTGAGGTTGTTCGTCAGGCCCTTGTTCTGCCTCTCACGGATATAGCAGTGGTTGATCACCGAGAGGTTGACGAAGCTGAACGCCACCAGCGCGCCGAAGTTGATCACCGAGGTGGCGGTGACCAGGTCGAAGAAGATCGCCGACAGCGAAATCAGGCCGACCACCGCAATGTTCAGCACTGGGGTCTTGTAGCGCGGGTGCAGGCGGGCGAACACCCCGGCCGGGATCACGTTGTCGCGGCCCATCACGTACAGCAGGCGCGACACGCTGGTCTGCGAGGCCAGGCCCGAGGCGATGGTGTTGATCACGGTGCAGGCGATGAATACCGATTGGAACAGCTTGCCGCCGACGTACAGGGCGATTTCCGGCAGGGCCGCTTCCTGGTCGTGGAAGCGCTGCATGGTCGGGAAGTAGGCCTGGATGAAGTAGGACACGCCGATGAACACCACGCCGCCGATCAGCGCCGTGAGGAAGATCGCCCGGGGGATGGTCTTGCCCGGGTCGCGGGTTTCCTCCGACAGGCAGGTCACTGCATCGAAGCCCAGGAACGAGAAGCACAGGATGGTCGCACCGGCGGCGAGGGCGGCGAACTGGGTCTGGTCATCGGCGAACGGTACCAGGCTCCAGGCCGTGCCCAGGCCTTCGCCATGGCCCAGGCCGCGCCAGCAGAGGTAGATGAATACCGAAATGATCGCCACCTGCACGGCGACGAACAGCAGGTTGAAGTGCGCCACCAGGTTGATGCTGCGCATGTTGATCAGGCTGATCAGGGTGACGAAGCCGGCCACCCACGCCCAGGCCGGCACTTCGGGGAACATTGCCGACAGGTAGAGCTTGGCCAGCAGTGCATTGACCATGGGCAGCAGCAGGTAGTCCAGCAGCGACGACCAGCCGACCAGGAAGCCCACGTGTGGATTGATGGCGCGCTGGGTGTAGGTGTACGCCGAGCCCGACTGCGGGAAGCGTCGCACCAGGGTGCCATAGCTCACGGCGGTGAACAGGATGCCGGCCAGGGCCAGGATGTAGGCGCTGGGCACATGCCCGGCAGTGATGCCAGAGACGATGCCGAAGGTGTCGAACACGGTCATCGGGGTGAGGTAGGCCAGGCCGATGATCACCACGTGCCAAAGGCGCAGGGACTTGCGGAACTGGGCATCGCCGGGAGCGCTGTGATCAGGCTGCATGCGGGCGCTGCTCCTGTGTCGAAACAACGGGCACGGCGAGTGACGGGCACGACAAGGTCGAGCGGATGGGCTCCATGTTGTTCACCTTTTATGTTGGAGCTGCAGGGTGCGCGAAATAAACAACGATGGTCGTTTGGGTGTCAAGTTAAACATGACAGGTAGTCAGTTGGATGGAAGGGGAATCGGTTTTTTTGGCCGTTATGCACTGTTATTGGCCGATTGAGCGGATCGTAAGTCGATTTTGATGTTCGTAAAAATTTACATTTCTTTTGGCCAAGGCAGGCTGTCCTTGGGGTGCCGACAAACGAAATCCAGCAAGCATTACCGCGCCGGCCGGGTGCCGATGGTATTCTTGCCACCCCGCGTGCCCTCGTTTCCGTGGTCCGCCCAATCGCCCTCCCTATGGACAGCAATCGGTTCTATTCATGAAGAAATCAGTAGGCATCCTTTCCGGCCTGGCGCTCGCCATCGCCGTCGCAACCACCGCTGGCGCCTGGTACACCGGCAAGCAACTGCCCGCGGAGCTGGAACGCTCCGTGGCGCGCGGCAACGAAGAGCTGAAGAAGGCCCTAGCAGGCAACGGCGGCAGCATGACCATCGAGTTGGTCTCGCTGGACCAGCACTTCTTCACCAGCACCGCGCACTACCGTCTGAAGGCCGAGAACGTGCAGCTCGGGGAGGCCGAGGCGCTGAACTTCCAGGTTGGCGTGACCGACCAGATCGAGCACGGCCCGTTCCCCTGGTCGCGGGTCAAGGCGTTCAAGCTGATGCCGGTCATGGCCACCAGCAACAGCGCTTTGGACAAGGATGACTTCACCGAGGGCTGGTTCACTGCCGCTGGCGACAAGGCACCGGTCACCGCCCAGGTCAGCCTCGGCTACAACGGCAGCGTCGACAGCGATATCCGCCTGGCGCCGGTGACGCTCAAGGAAGACGACGGCAACGTCCTGGACTTCTCCGGCCTGCAACTGCAACTGCGCGGAGACCGCGACGGCAAGGCGGTGGAGATCCACGGCAATGCCGAGCACCTGGAGTTGAATTTCGTCGATGAGCAACAGGCGCCGGTGAAGATCCTGCTCAACGGCTTCAAGGCCGGTGGCAAGCTCCACGAAACCGCCCACGACATGGTCTATGTCGGCAACTTCGACCTGGCCCTGGCCGACACCCAGGTGACCTTCGGGCCGAAGCAGGAAGTGCTGGTGCTCAAGGGCCTGCAGCAGAACAACCTGTACAACGCCGAGGGCGAGGCCAAGGACAAGCTGGCCGGGCGCCTGGAATACAAGGTTGCCGACATCAGCTACGCCGGGCGCAAGGTCGGCAGCGCAGAAATGGTCCTGACCATGAAGTCCATCGACATCGCGGCCATGCAGGCGCTGATGGAGTGGTACCAGACCCAGCTGCCGCAGATGCAGCAGGCGGCGGCCGAGGGCGAGGCCCCGTCGCTGGAAATGACCCCCGAGGAACAGGCCAAGGTCCAGGCCGACCTGCAGCGGTTGCTGGTGGCCAAACCCCAGGTGGCCGTGGAGAAGCTGGCATTCAAGACCGCCAATGGCGAAAGCCACTTCAACCTGGCAATGGACTTCGCCAGCCCCAGCTCCTTCGACCTGCCCCCTGACCAGCTCGGCAAGCAGCTGTTGACCCAGCTGAAGGCCAAGCTCAGCGTTTCAAAGCCGATGGTCGCCGACCTGACCACATTGCAAGCCCTGCTTGAGGGCGAGACCGACGCCCAGGCCATCGCCCAGCAGTCCAGTCAGGCCGGTGAAATGGTCGGCATGATGGCATTGCAGAGCGGCATGGCCACGGTAGAAGGCACTGATGTGGTATCGAGCCTGCAATACGCTGATGGCATGGTCGACTTCAATGGCAAGAAGATGACCGTCGAAGAGTTCGCCATGCTGATCAGCGGCCACCTGGCGGCGTTGCAGCCGCAGGGCTGACCTCTCGGGCAGACCCGCTCCCATCATCGTGGGAGCGGCGATGCGGCGACCCGACTTACCCCGCGACGGAGGGCTGCAAAAACCCCTTTTGCATCCTTCCGATTGCCTGTAGCCTTCGCGTCCGACAATAATCCGCGCCCGCAGAGGGGCCGAGACGCTGGCCGTCCGGCACCGCTAGCCGATCTGCCAGGGCCGGGTGATACACTCGACTGACGCGCTCAAGCGCCCTGCAGGTCCAGCGATCATGACCCAGATTTCCGAACGCCTGTTGGTCCAGGCGCACCTTGATGCCAAGCAGCCCAACCCGCTGACGCCCGCGCAGGAGGCCGATTACCGTGCGGCCATCGCTGCCGAGCTGAAGAAGCAGAACGCCGTGCTGGTGGCCCACTACTATTGCGATCCGGTGATCCAGGCCCTGGCCGAGGAAACCGGCGGCTGCGTGTCTGACTCGCTGGAGATGGCGCGCTTCGGCAAGAATCACCCCGCCGAGACTGTGGTGGTGGCGGGGGTGCGCTTCATGGGCGAGACGGCGAAGATCCTCACCCCGGAAAAGCGCGTGCTGATGCCGACCCTGGAAGCGACCTGCTCCCTCGACCTGGGTTGCCCGGTCAAGGAGTTCTCGGACTTCTGCGACCAGCATCCCGAGCGCACCGTGGTGGTCTACGCCAACACTTCCGCGGCAGTTAAAGCCCGGGCCGACTGGGTGGTGACCTCCAGCTGCGCGCTGGAAATCGTCGAAAGCCTGATGGACAACGGCGAGACCATCATCTGGGGGCCGGACCAACACCTCGGCCGCTACATCCAGAAGCAGACCGGTGCCGACATGCTGCTGTGGGATGGCGCCTGCATCGTTCATGAAGAGTTCAAGTCGCGCCAGTTGGCCGACATGAAGGCGCTGTACCCGGACGCCGCGATCCTGGTGCATCCGGAGTCGCCGGAAGCGGTGATCGAGCTGGCCGACGCGGTAGGCTCCACCAGCCAGCTGATCAAGGCGGCGCAGACCTTGCCGAACAAGACCTTCATCGTCGCCACCGACCGCGGCATCTTCTACAAGATGCAGCAGCTGTGCCCGGACAAGGAATTCGTCGAGGCGCCGACCGCTGGCAACGGCGCGGCCTGCCGCAGCTGCGCGCACTGCCCGTGGATGGCCATGAACACCCTGGAGCGGGTGCTGGACTGCCTGCGCAATGGCAGCAACGAGATCTTCGTCGAGCCGGCGCTGATCCCCAAGGCGATCAAGCCGTTGAACCGCATGCTCGACTTCACCCAGGCGGCGCGTTTGAAGTTGTCCGGTAACGCCTGACTGGTTGCACAAACCATCGCGGGGCAAGTCGCGGGTCGCCGCATCGCCGCTCCCACGCCACGGTGATACCTGGCGTGGGAGCGGCGATGCGGCGACCCGACTTGCCCCGCGATTTTTTCTGGCTGTGTATCAGCGCCCCATCATTTCCTTGACCATGCGCTGCTGCTCCATGATCTCGCGCTGGCGCTGGTCGATCTGCGAAGCCAGCGGGAAGTTGCTGCCCGAGCGGCGCTTGGCGTAGTCGAGCTGCTGGATCGCCTGGTCGAAGTCGCCGACCAGGGTGAAGTATTCGGCGCGGGCGCGGTGCAGACCGATGGTGTTGCCTGACAGTCCGCGCACTTCGGCCACGTCGTACCAGACGTCCGGATCGTCCGGGCGGTTCTTGACCAAGTCATCCAGCACCTTTTCCGCTTCGGCCGGCTTGTTCTGCTTGACCAGCAGATCGGCGCGCACCTGTTTCAACGGATAGTTGCCTGGGTACAGCGCCTGCATGCGCTGTGCGCGCTGCTGGGCGTCGGCCAGGCGGTTATTGGTGATGTCCAGATCGATCTGTGCCAGGTTGTAGGTGATGTCGTTGGGCGCCTTGGCCAGCAGTGGCTTGAGGTTTTCCCGCGCTTCGTTGAGCTGGCCACCCTTGATCTGCGCCAGGGCCAGGCCGTAGCGGGCGGCATCCATGTTCGGGGTTTCGTCGAGCTGGGCGCGGAAACGCTTGGCGGCCATGCCCGGCGTGCCTTCGTAGGTGAGCTGCACGCGGGCGCGGATCAACTGGTAGCGCAGGCTGTCTTCCACGCCGCCCTTTGGCGCCTGTTCGGCGCGGTTGCGGGTGTCGGCGATACGCGATTCGGTGACCGGGTGGGTCAGCAGGAATTCCGGCGGCTTGGCATCGTAGCGGTACTGGCGGGCCAGGCGTTCGAACATGCTGGGCATGTTGCGTGGATCGTAGCCGGCCTTTTCCAGGTTGAGGATGCCGAAACGGTCGGCTTCCTGTTCGTTCTGCCGGGAAAAGCGCCGCTGTTCCTGGATTGCCGCGGCCTGGGTGCCGGCGATCACGCCAATGCCGGCATCGCCGCCGCCGCCCGCCGCCAGCACGATGCCGGCCAGCAAGGCTGCCATCATCGGCAGCTGCATGCGTTGCTGGGCTTCGACGCCCCGGGCGAAGTGGCGTTGCGACAAGTGCGCCAGTTCGTGGGCCAGTACCGAGGCGTACTCGCCTTCGGTCTGGGCATTGAGGAACAGGCCGCCGTTGACCCCGACGATGCCACCGGGTGCGGCAAAGGCGTTGAGTTCCTTGCTGTCGATAAGGATGAACTCCAGGCGCCGGTCCTGCAGCTGGCTGGTCTCGGCCAGCTTGTACACGCTGGTCTCGACGAAGTCCTTGAGCTGCGGGTCGTTGAGCTGGTTCACCTGGCCGCGCAACAGGCTCAGCCAGGCGCGGCCGAGCTGGTGTTCCTGTTGTGGCGAGACGATCGCGGAGCTGGCGTCGCCCAGTGACGGCAGGTCGTCGGCGTGGCCGGGGAGGGCCATCAGGCAGGCCAGCGTCAACAGGGTGGGGCGCAGTAGATTCATGCAGAAGCTCGCGTCGGTCAAAAGCCTTACTGTAGCCGGGTCGCGCGATGCCGACCAGTGGCGGTATCCTAGCGGCCTTCCCCATGCGGTTCTGGAGCGCTGCCCGATGAGTGACACCCCGACTTGTGACGCCGAGCTCGATGCCAGCGGTCTCAACTGTCCATTGCCGCTGCTCAAGGCGAAGATGGAGCTCAATCGCCTGGCCAGCGGCGCGGTGCTCAAGGTGCTCGCCACCGATGCCGGTTCCCAGCGCGATTTCCGCACGTTCGCCCAGTTGGCCGGTCATACGCTGCTGCATGAAACGGCCGAGGCCGGGGTCTACACCTACTGGCTGCGCAAGGCCTGATTCCCTTCATTAGGCTCTATACGAAAAGCCTTGAGACTTGTTCATGCTGCGTTGAAAACAGCCTCGGAATGCTCATGTACTCTAGTACAGTCGGGCGCGACCCCGGCCGTTCCGCGGCTGTTTTCGCCTTGCCTGACCTGTGTCTCAAGGCTTTTCGTACAGAACCTAGGATCGTCAATGTTCAAAGTACTTCGCGACTGGATGCAGCGCTACTTCTCCGACGAGGAGGCGGTGGTGCTGGCGGTCCTGCTGTTCCTGGCCTTCACCGTGGTGCTGACCCTGGGCGGCATGCTCGCGCCGGTGCTGGCGGGCATGGTCCTGGCGTTTCTCATGCAGGGGCTGGTCAATGCCCTGGAGCGCTTGAAGGTGCCGACGCGGCTGGCCGTATGGCTGGTGTTCGCGCTGTTCATGGGTGCGCTGGCGGTGTTCATGCTGGTGCTGGTGCCGCTGCTCTGGCATCAGCTGATCACCTTGTTCAACGAGCTGCCCGGCATGCTCGGCAAGTGGCAGTCGCTATTGCTGCTGTTGCCCGAACGCTACCCGCACCTGGTGTCGGACGAGCAGGTGCTGCGCGCCATCGAGTCGGTGCGCGGTGAAATCGGCAAGTTCGGCCAGTGGGCGTTGACCTTCTCCTTGTCGAGCCTGCCGTTGCTGGTCAATGCCATGATCTACCTGGTACTGGTGCCGATCCTGGTGTTTTTCTTCCTCAAGGATCGCGAGCTGATCGGGCGCTGGGTCAGTGGCTACCTGCCGCGTGAGCGCACGTTGCTCAACCGGGTGGGCGACGAGATGAACCGGCAGATCGCCAACTATATCCGCGGCAAGGGCATCGAGATCCTGATCTGCGGGATTGCCACCTATATCGCCTTCATCAGCCTGGGGCTCAACTATGCCGCCTTGCTGGCGCTGCTGGTGGGGCTGTCGGTGGTGGTGCCGTATGTCGGCGCGGTGGTGGTGACGGTGCCGGTGACCCTGATCGCGCTGTTCCAGTGGGGCTGGGGCGACCAGTTCATCTACCTGATGGCGGTGTACGCGATCATCCAGGCGCTCGATGGCAACGTGCTGGTGCCGCTACTGTTTTCCGAGGCGGTGAGCTTGCACCCGGTGGCGATCATCTGCGCGGTGCTGCTGTTCGGCGGGCTGTGGGGGTTCTGGGGGATCTTCTTCGCGATCCCGCTGGCGACGCTGTTCAAGGCGGTGCTGGATGCCTGGCCGCGGCAGGAAACGTCTGTGGCGCCGATGCTTTAGGGCTACTCGTGGGAGCGGGCTTGCCCGCTCCCACGGTATCCGGTATCAGGCCTTGTTCAAGGCCTCGGCCGCAGCCAGTACCGCATCCACATGCCCGGGCACCTTCACCCCACGCCATTCCTGGCGCAGAACACCGTCCTTGTCGATCAGGAAGGTGCTGCGGTCCACGCCCAGGTACTCCTTGCCATACAGCTTCTTCAGCTTGATCACGTCGAACAGCTGGCACAGCGCCTCGTCCTTGTCGCTGATCAGCTCGAAGGGGAAGGCCTGCTTGGCCTTGAAGTTCTCATGCGACTTGATGCCATCGCGCGAAACGCCGAACACCACGGTGTTGGCGGCCTGGAATGCCGCATGCTGGTCGCGGAAACCCTGGCCCTCGGTGGTGCAGCCCGGAGTGCTGTCCTTGGGGTAGAAGTACAGCACCACTTGCTGGCCTTTCAGCTCAGCCAGGCTGACGGTCTGGCCGCTGGTGGCCTGGACCTGGAAATCGGCGACGGGTTGGTCGATTGCTACGGCCATGGGAGCTTCCTTAGACAGGGTTCTGTGGGCGCCACGGTTCGATCAGCGCGTCCAGGTTCAGGGCGTCGGCGAAGTCGAGGAACTGGTCGCGCAGCCAGCTGATCTGGGTGCCGGCTGGCAGGATCACGGTGAACTGGGCGTTGAGCATGCTGCTGCCGGTCTGCGGGGCGAGGTAGGTGTCGCAGGTCATGGCTTCCAGTTCGACGCGGTGGTCGAGGAAGAACTGGCACAGCTCGTTGATGATGTCGGGGCGATAGGCGGCGCTGACGTAGGCCACGTAAGGCAGGGCCTGCGGGCGCACCTCCTGGTCGGCGCTGCGGACCACGTCCAGCGTCAGGCCGTGCTTCTTGCCCAGGCCCGGCAGGGTGGCCTCAAGGCGGGCCAGGGCATCCCAGCTGCCGCCGACCTGCAGCACCAGGGCGCTGGTTTCGCCGTGGCGCGACAGGCGCGAGGTGACCACCGCGCAGCGATTGTCGAAGGCCGCGCGGCTGAGGACGTTGGCCAGCTCCATGGGGTTGGGGCCCAGGGCGCTGATGACGAGGAATTGTTCGCGAACGGTGGGGGTGGACATGCAGCATTCCTAAAGCGATGAGCGGTCGGTACAGGACGGGGGCAAGCCTCCTTTTCCAGCAGGGCCCCGGCCGGTTTAGGCGGCGGTGGACGCAGGCGAGGAGCACTGTCGACGGCCCGACGGGCCGCGCTGTATCGATCAAAGGATCAAGGGTAGCGAAAAGCGGCGCGAAGGGGAATGCTCCGCCCGCCTGCTTCGCTTGTGCAAGGCCGATGGCGCCAGTACCATTACCGCTCTCTTTTTCCGGCAGGAGCAATTACATGATTGCGGGCAGTATGGTGGCGTTGGTCACACCCATGGATGCACAAGGGCGTCTGGACTGGGTAAGCCTCGACAAACTTGTAGACTTCCACCTGGAAAACGGCACCCACGCGATCGTAGCTGTCGGCACCACCGGCGAGTCCGCCACCCTGGATGTCGAAGAACACATCCTGGTCATCAAGCACGTGGTTGAGCGGGTCAAGCACAGCAAGAAGCCGATCCCGGTGATCGCCGGTACCGGTGCCAACTCCACCGCCGAAGCCGTGCACCTGACCCAGAACGCCAAGAATGCTGGCGCCGACGCCTGCCTGCTGGTAGTCCCGTACTACAACAAGCCGACCCAGGAAGGCCTGTTCCAGCATTTCAAGCACATCGCCGAAGCCGTCGACATCCCGCAGATCCTGTACAACGTGCCCGGCCGCACCTCCTGCGACATGCAGGCCGAGACCGTGATCCGGCTGTCGAAAGTCAAGAACATCATCGGCATCAAGGAAGCCACTGGCGACCTGGCCCGTGCCAAACAGATCCTGGACGGCGTCGACAAGGACTTCATCGTCCTGTCTGGCGACGATCCGACCGCCGTCGAGCTGATCCTGATGGGCGGCAAGGGCAACATCTCCGTCACCGCCAACGTCGCCCCGCGCGAAATGGCCGACCTGTGCGAGGCCGCCCTTGCGGGCAATGCCGAGAAGGCCCGCGCAATCAACGAAAAACTCATGCCGCTGCACAAGGACCTGTTCTGCGAAGCCAACCCGATCCCGGTGAAATGGGCGCTGGTTGAAATGGGTCTGATGCAACAAGGTATCCGCCTGCCGCTGACCTGGCTGAGCG
Organism: Pseudomonas soli; assembly: GCF_900110655.1. Classification (GTDB taxonomy): domain Bacteria; phylum Pseudomonadota; class Gammaproteobacteria; order Pseudomonadales; family Pseudomonadaceae; genus Aquipseudomonas; species Aquipseudomonas soli. The sequence continues at coordinate 339,191 of NZ_FOEQ01000001.1, read as the reverse complement.
AAGGCTGTCACGAAAAAGTCCGTACTGCCTTGCGCCAGTCCGGCGTACTGGTTTAATCGAGGAAGTACACCGCATGAAGCGACTGGCTGGTCTTTCCGCTCTCGCCCTGATCATTTCCAGCACCAGCGGGTGCGGCTGGCTGTGGGGCGAGGATGGCTATTTCCGCGACCGTGGCAGCGACTACCTGCAGGCGCAGCCAACCGCGCCGATGCAGCTGCCGCCGGACGCCAGCAACGTCAAGCGCCTGGATCCGCTGCTGCCGATCCCGCGCAACGTGGCCGACGATCGCGCCACTGGCGAGTTCGAGGTACCCCGTCCACAGCCGCTGTCGGCCACCGCCGACATCAGCGATTTCAGCCTGCAGCGCAGCGGCAACAGCCGTTGGGTGCTGGCCCAGCGCTCGCCCGCCGAAGTCTGGCCGGTGACTCGCCAGTTCTTTGAGGACAACGGTTTCCGCATCGCTGAAGAGCGCCCGCAGACCGGCGAATTCAACACCACCTGGCAGCGTTTCGACGAGCTGTCGGCCTCCCTCGGCCAGCGCCTGGCCAGCACCTCCAGCAGCCCGGACAGCGAAGTCCGCGTGCGGGTACGCATGGAGCCCGGCGTGCAGCGCAACACTTCCGAGGTGTACGTGGTCAGCGTCGAGCGCCCAGCCGGCAGCACTGCCGAGCCTGACTTCCCCTCCGCCTCCAGCAATACCGGCACCGACGCCCTGCTGGTCGACGAAATGCTCGCCAGCATGAACCGCAGCGCCGAGAAGGGCGGGTCGGTCTCGCTGCTGGCCGCGCGCGACTTCGATGCCCCGAGCCAGGTCAGCCTGAGCGAGGACGGCAGCGGCAACCCGGTGCTGTTCCTGGGGTCCGACCTGGACCGCGCCTGGTCCGGCGTCGGTCGCGCCCTGGAACAGGGCGAGTGGCGTGTCGAAGACATCAACCGCAGCCTGGGTCTGTACTACATCAACCTGTCCGAAAAACCCGACGACAAGCAAAAGGAGCCAGGCTTCTTCAGCCGCCTGTTCGGCAGCGAGCCGAGCAAGGAAGAGCGTGAAGCCCGCGCCGAGCGCTATCAGGTACGCCTGAGCAAGGTGGGTGAGAACGTCCAGGTGACCGTCGAGAAGAACATCAACACCGTGGCACCGGCCGATGTCGCCCGCCGCGTGCTGAGCGCGATCCAGGACCACCTGGGCTAAGTGCGCTTCGCGGTTCTGGGAAGCGGTAGCCAGGGAAACGGCACGCTTATCGCCAGTGGTGACACGGTCATCCTGGTCGATTGCGGCTTTTCCCTGCGCGAGACCGAGCGGCGCCTGTCGCTGCTCGGGGTGTCGGCCACGCAGCTGAGCGCGGTGCTGGTGACCCATGAACATGCCGACCACGTGCATGGCGTGGGGTTGCTGTCACGGCGCTACAATGTACCGGTCTACCTCAGCCAGGGCACCTTGCGCGGCATGCGCAAGCCGGTGGAGGTGGCCGGTTTTCTCGGTTGCGGCGATGTCGTGCAGATCGGCGATCTGCAGGTCAGCGCGGCACGGGTCGAGCATGATGCCTACGAGCCGTTGCAGTACGTGATCAGCGACGGTCGCCGCCGCTTCGGTATGCTCACCGACCTGGGCAGTTACGACGCGCAGTTGTTGGAGCGCTATCAGGGGCTCGATGCCCTGCTGATCGAAGCCAACCATTGCCGCGACCTGCTGGCTCGTGGGCATTACCCGCGCTTTCTCAAGCTGCGGGTCGGCGGCAGCCAGGGACATTTGAACAACCACCAGGCCGCGAGCCTGGTGGCCGAGTTGGGCTGGCAAAACCTGCAGCACCTGGTGCTGGCCCACCTCAGCAGCAAGAACAACCTGCCACATCTGGCCCGCCAGTGCTTCGTCGACGCCCTCGGGTGCGACCCGGACTGGCTCCAGGTGGCGAATCAGGATCAAGGGCTCGACTGGCGCCAAATCGCCTAGCCCACCTACTCAAGCAAGCGGAGCCCATCATGGAAAAACGCGACGAACTCTACCGCGGCAAGGCCAAATCGGTTTACAAGACCGACGACGCCGACCGCTTGATCCTGCTGTTCCGTAACGACACCTCGGCGTTCGACGGCAAGCGCATCGAACAACTCGATCGCAAGGGCATGGTGAACAACAAGTTCAATGCCTTCATCATGCAGAAGCTCGAAGAAGCCGGCGTGCCGACCCAGTTCGACAAGCTGCTGGGCGACAACGAATGCCTGGTTAAGAAGCTCGACATGATCCCGGTCGAGTGCGTGGTACGCAACTACGCCGCCGGCAGCCTGGTCAAGCGTCTGGGCGTGGAAGAGGGCATCAAGCTGGAGCCGTCCACCTTCGAGCTGTTCTTGAAGAACGACGAGAAGGGTGATCCCTTCATCAACGAATCCCACGTTGTTGCCTTCGGCTGGGGCACTGCCGAGCAGCTGGCAGAGATGAAGAAACTGTCGCTGAAGGTCAACGAAGTGCTGAGCAAGCTGTTCGACGACGCAGGCCTGCTGCTGGTCGACTTCAAGCTGGAGTTCGGTGTGTTCCACGGCCAGATCGTCCTCGGCGACGAGTTCAGCCCGGACGGCTGCCGCCTGTGGGACAAAGAGACCCGCAAGAAGATGGACAAGGACCGCTTCCGCCAGGGCCTGGGCGACGTGATCGAAGCCTATGAAGAAGTGGCCAAGCGCCTGGGCGTGCCGCTGTAAGCGGCGCGTTCACGCAAGCGCCTGATACCACGCGAATTTTTTTCAAAAAAGATTTGCCAGAAACGAAATCGCTGGTATGATGCGCGCCATTGGAGAGATGCCGGAGTGGTCGAACGGGACGGATTCGAAATCCGTTGTACTGGCAACAGTACCTAGGGTTCAAATCCCTATCTCTCCGCCATATTAAAGGCCCCGAGCGCTGTATAGCCCTCGGGGCTTTTTTCGTTTGGGGGAATTTTGGGGGAATTGGGGGAGGGTGATATTCCCCCAAACGTTCGATATCATTCCGCCATGGCCTACTACGAGAAGCGCGGCGAGGCCTGGCGTGCCCAGATCCGTCGCAAAGGATACCCAACCCTTTCCGCCACCTTCGACACCAAGGCAGAAGCACAACGATGGGCTGCCGAGGTCGAGGGCGATATGTCGCGTGCGCGCTTCGTCGATATGCGCGAGGCCGAGAGCACAACGCTCTCCGAGGCCCTGGACCGGTATATGTCCGAGGTGACCTCGACCAAGAAAGGCGCCAAACAGGAAGAGGTCCGCATCAGGAAGTGGAAGGAGCACAAGCTGGCCAGCAAGGGCCTGGCCGCCATTCGCTCCAGCGATATGGCCGCGTATCGAGATGCTGAGCTCGAGGAGGGGAAGTCGACTGCTACTGTTCGCCTTAACTTGGCGGTGATTAGTCACCTGTATACGGTGGCCACCAAGGAGTGGGGTATTGAAGGTCTGACCAACCCGTGCCGGGCTATCCGGATGCCGAGGGGCAGCAAGGAGAGGGATAGGCGGCCGACACCGGCGGAGCTCCAGGCTCTCTACAAAACTGCAGGTCAGATGAATGCGCAGCTCCCGGTATTCATTGAGCTGGCTGTTGAGACGGCCATGCGCAGATCGGAATTGCTGCTGCTGCGCCGCGACCAGGTGCGCGGCAAGGTGGCCTACCTTGAGGACACGAAGAATGGTGAGCGTCGTGCTGTTCCGCTGTCTTCCCGGGCGATCGCGCTACTTGAGGGGCTGCCCACGCCGATCAGTGGTGGCCGGTACTTCAGCCTAGCTCTCAATACGATCAGCAACTACTTCCCCCGAGCCTGCGAAGCTGCTGGGATTGAAGGTCTGCGCCTTCACGATCTTCGCCATGAGGCTACAAGTCGTTTTTTTGAGCGCGGTTTCACCATGATGGAGGTCGCGAGTATCACTGGCCACAAGACCCTTGCTATGCTCAAGCGTTATACGCACCTTTCACCGCACGATCTGGCCGAAAAATTAGGATAGTTTATTAGTATTTTCGATACGTGAGGGCAGATTCGAAATTAGGGAGGGTTAAGGTAATTGTTTAGCGAAAAGAAAGTGCTATGGCTAATTTATACCGTTCTGTTTGGCATGGTGCCGATATTTATGCGGCTGCTCGCATCCGGGCTTGTTAATGGTGGAAAAATCCCGTGGATCACGGCTTCGGATGTCATATCGCTAGGGATAGTTTTGCATATCTCGCTTCTGGCAGAAATCAGGTATAACGACACTGAAGAGGCAGTGTGGAAAAAGCAGGTCGTTGGCCTTTCTGTATTGGCGGTTGTTTTTTATGCAGTAATGTACGTTTTTTCTTTACTTGCCGAAGTATATAAAGATATTGACTCTTTGTTTGTTTTGTTAACTTCAATAGGTATGGTTGTTGGCTCCTTCGCGATGTGCTGGGCGGTGTATGATCGGTTGACTTATGCTCCTGGCCAAAAGGATGAGGTGGCGGCATGATCAACTTGGTTGTAATTGTGATTGGGGTTTTCTTTATAGTTATCTCGTCCATCTTTGTGTTTTTGACCGCAAGAAATACACGAAATAGGCACTATGAGAATTTTATGAGAAGGAAGGCAGAGCGTGAAAAGCTTCGTGTACCTAGATGAAAATAAGATGTACTCGCTGTCTTCTCAATTAATGGAGGGTGTAACTGACTTCGTGGTTAAAGAGCACTCTTCAAGAGATTCTGAGCAAGAGGCACAGGCTGGTAAGTTTAGCAGTGGCCAGAAATTGGCTAGTATTATAGAAACTACATCCGGTAATGTGGAGAAAAAGTTTCTGCACGATTATGCTTATACCATTTTTGAAGATAGACTGCAGGAGAGTGGCAAGATAATATCTCTCACCTCGGATAGTTTATTCGCCGAGGTATCAAACGTTTCGGATGGACGGAGGTTTATCCGACTCAAAGCGAAGGCGACTTTCCTTGATGCGATAGAGATTTTGAATAATCTGGAAGCCTTGGTTGACATGCAAGAAGCGATCTCGATAGTTGCCGTCAATGATTTTCGTGAAGCTTTGCTCAATGAGATCGAAAACCTGGCAGATAATTCGAGCAAAAAAGTAAGGCTGGCCCAACTAAAGTCGGAGCTTGAAAGGTTTTCTAAATCTCAGATTCCGAAAGATAAGGCGTCCAATGATCGTCTTCAGTATAAGAATATTGCGGCGGTGCTTGAGCATGGTTTCAAGAGACGTTTAGATCTTTCTATGGATATGCGGGATTGCCGAGTAAATGCTGATCTCAAGCGGGACTGCTTGAAGGATTCTGAAGATTTTGTTTTTAAAACTTATTCTCGTATGGCTGAAGTGGAGTTGGTTCTCCTCGGTATGGTTACTCAGTGCCGAGCGTATGACGAGAATGCGAAAGGGGCTGATGATTTCCCGATTTTTGGCGGAGGTCCAATGAGTGAAATGATTCGTCATACGACGATGGCGCTGCAGGGGCTGGAGGCACATTTTCATCGCCCTCCCGTAAATCAAATTATCGTGCATCCTATTGCGCTCTACTTGGAGCTCTAAAAGCGAGAAGCCCTGAGCTACCCGAAGCGATGGTGGATCTTTTCGCTTTTTCTGGTGTTCCCCTTCTCGAAGTTCGGGCAGAAACGTGCGCACATCCTCTTTCTGCTAGTAGTGTCGGCTGTCCGATTTGAATCTCTTGGGCGGCCACGACACTCCGCGGCGGATCCTTTCCCTGATTGACGCCTCGAGCCCAGCAGCTTGATCATGGCTGTGAGGTAGAATTCGACAGTATAATAACTCCAGGCGTTGATACTGGGCCTGCCGTGGCACCGCGTCAGCCTGATGAGCGTGCTGTAAACGCCGGCCCTTTGGCCGGTACCATGGAATATGGTGCTGCGTCATTTGATGCTCGTGAATGACAACAAAAAAGGCCCCAAGCTCATAGAGCTTTAGGCCTTCTCTGTGACACTACGAATCAGAAATTAGTAAATCAAGCCAAGCGCGTCTCACGCGCATAGTGAACATGTAGGCCTTTAATTTTTTTACGAACTTCTGTGCTGAATTCCGCGCTTCTATAGTTATACAGCTGATGGATAATCAAGCTCGTACTAACATCAAAGTGAGATGAAGCATTTTCAATGGCAGTATCAACTGCATCCAGTTGAGAAGAAATATCAGTAAGCATTAAGTGTGTCAACAAGTAGGCATTTATTAGGTCGCGCGGCAATAGCAATTCAGCGGCAAACGCCCTGGCTCTTTTTTCCACCCACTCAGGCGTATTACCGCCTATGGCATCGGCAAAAGGAAGCGAGCCTTTTCGATCCAATAGCAAATGGCAGATTTCGTGAGCAAGTGTAGTACGATTGCCCGAGGTCTTCGAGTTGATGACGCCATTCTTGTTGATCAGAATTGCTGGTCCATGCTTGCGCCCCCAGAATGCCAAAGCCTCCAACTCTTCATCGGTCTCGATATAGTCAAGGCTTACACCCCAAGTCTCAAGCCAGTATTTGGGATCAAAAGTTTCATTTTGTTTGATACCCAATTTTTCCCTGAGCCATAGCGCAGCAGCGTATCCACCAATAAACGGACGCTCACCATGATAAGCAGGAATAGTCGCCAAGCATTCATCAGAAAGCTTATCGAGAATAGGTGTAGACCTAAATGGAACAGCCTTGACGCGCTGGAGAATATATTTTTTATCAGAAACACCCATGCTGCCAGGGCTTAGGCGAGCCGCGGCGAGAATCTCACTATCGTCATGACCTGCCACTTCCCAGAAGTCGTTGTCATTTGCAGCGAACTGTTCAATCGCTTTGAGTTCGGCATTACTAAGCCCGCTACGAATGGAGATTAGCTTTCTAGAAGTGCTCTCCAATGCTTGTTGCCAAGAATTCACTGCTTTGATAGCGCTTGGGTGCGTGGAGTTTGCAAGATGATAAGCGATTTGGTTCCCGACTCGAAGAAGCTCCTCCTTAATCATCTCAAATTTGAAGCGATGCTTACATGGTGTCTCATTGCCATGGTCGTCCTTCACGCAAACCCATGCCAGATGACCTTCTCTCACAATATATACAGATGGAAGGTAAAGACCTTTCAGTCCAGAAGAAAGGTTATGCCGCTTCTCGAAAGCACAAACTTCATCGTCTTCGTCAAATATTTGGTCTTCATCAAGAGAGGCATCGCGCCAGCGCGCCTCAGCAATACGCCGCAGCTCAAGCGGTGTCTCAGGATGTAGGTCTAATGGGTAAAGTTCTTCAAACAATAAGTAAGACCAGTTCTTGGCCAGGTATGCGAGAAGATCTACCCAGGTCCAATTCACGACGCTTTTAATTTCATTGCCACGAGCTGGATCGGCTTCTTCTTCTTGCTGACACCAGATCAGATCACCATTGATATGAAGAAGAAGGTCACCCCGTGCAAGGTTTTCCGCTTGATTGCGAACTTTATCAAAGCTCAGCTCAAAGGAAAAATTGGTAGAGATGTCCATCACTTAATGTACTCCTTCACCCATTTTTTAAATTTCGCAGCGCAGTCAGCTTCTTCAGCCTTCGCCTGCAGCTTCTTTACAAGGCGCTTATTTAGCGTCCCCTTGTAAGGGTATCCGTGGTAGCTGATGCCTGCTCGGGTGGGCACAGCTACATATATAGCTCCATCATAGACGGCATAAACCTCTTCTGGATAAAAGGTCTCGTCATCCCCTTCAGTGAGCGAGTCCTCAACGTAGAGCTGGTCTCGCATTGCACCTTGAAGCAACTCCGTAGCAATAGCATCCGTGATTTGATTGGAGCATTTCCCTACCTGCCCCCAATGCCGTGGCGCGAAGTCTGCATACGGCTGATTCCAGCAGTGCTTCCGACGGTGATCTGCTCGGTCGTACATCCATTCACTTGGATCTTTCACTTCCATTACTACGCAACCCGGAAAAAATTTAGACGTATATACTTAACAGTATACCAGTGGCAGATAGCCATCTCCATAACCTTTACACAGATGGCCTTTTGGTGGCCTAAATGGTCACTGTTTCGTCTCCACTGACATTTAGGCCTACAAGGCCCGTTTAATGGGGATGGCGGTTACTACATCCACATCCTTCCAACGATTCACTCAGTGAAGCTAGGAGGGGATGACCAGCTAAATCGGGCCCATTACCGTAGGCGTAGGCTGCGTCGCGCTGGATTTCCGCTTCGAGAAGGAGGAGGGGGATTCCTCCGGACGATCGCCTTGATGCAACTCGTCAGTGCGTTCACTGGTGCCAGGTAAGGACGTGGGAGCTGGGCGCCTTTGGTAGTGAGCGACCTGGCGGATCGCATTACGGTGCAGTCTCCAGCTGCCCCGTCGCACTTTGAGTGCCGCGAGTGAGCCTCCCGGTTTCCAACAAGATCTGCGAGGCGACCCGCTACTGCTGCAAAGCCTTGCGCCTGTGATGGTGGCAGGGTTCACTGAATGACGAGCCAAAGGACATACATCACGTCCTCAAATGCGATGTGATCCAAAGGGGCGTCTGTTCGGCGTCCTTGCAGCCGCACCTTTCAAAGACCGCTATGGTTCGATATTGGTAATTCGGGGCCGGCTGCTTTCGAATTGACTTGACTTCTCGCTAGGCCAAGGAGTGGGTGCGGAGTGCCATCAGGCAATAATGGCTATGCCCGGCCCCGCTCAATGAGACGATCCCCTGGTATAGGGCTTCCTGCGGGGACTCCATTCCTCATTCATGCCGCGCTCATCAGGGTTGGCGGCTCTTTCCGCTTTCGCCCCGACTTTGGCTTAGGGTGCTTTGCCGCGCTGCACGCCGAGACATAGCCGAGACAGGAAACCCCGCCATCGCCCGCCGAGGCCAGTGCCGACGCGGGCTGTGGCGGTTTCCAGGATCCATCCCAAGGGAGGATGCAAATTCGAAAATCAGGTCACTGGAACAACTTTCCGAACTTACGCTGTAGCTCTTTCGAGGCCTGGCCCCCAACAGCTTTCATGAGCTTCCCATAGGTCTCGACCGTGCCGCACATTCCGCAGGTGATCTTCTAGCTATCGTTCGGCGGAGCAAGCACCAAGAGGCGAAGGAAAACGGCTTACCCCCGGCAGAAATCGACCATATATCACCGGAAATTTAGGGCGAAACGGGCGATTTCTAGCCTCGTCAGCACGTAAATACTGACAACTTTCTCCCGCAAATCGAGCGAGAGGCCCGACCATCCTCGATCAAAGTTTGTCGCGATCAAGCGCGGAAAATCGGCCAAAAAACGGCGAGAAGGGGGGGTAGGGTAAATCTCTACAGCTTTTGCCTTCCTCCACCGATCGCCCAGCCGTTTTTACACACCCGCGAAATTAAAAAAAATCGCATTTTGTGAGTCAGGGTAGAGTTGCGCTCCACTGCTGACCGGCGCGGTGGCCAGGGACTTGGCGATCATGGCTGGCATACCAGGCGCTGGCGTTCATAGTTCACCGCCTTGTCGCGCGCCGGCAACTGGTAGGGCGCCGTGCACTGGTTCTCGCCCCACTTTATGATCAGATTGCCCTGATCCTGCTCCACCAGCACCAACGCTTTGCCGCTCGGGTCGGCAATTGCCAGTTGTTTGCCCTCGGCATCCTCCACCGAAGCACCAAACGGCATTCGTTGGCCGCCACTGTCGAATAACTCGAACTGAACGCGGCGCCCGCTTTTACCGGTATAGCGGGCAATCACCACGGCGCCGCGGCGCGGTACTAGCTGCTGGGTCGCGTTGTCGATCTCGATGTCGCCGCCAAGATCGCGGGTGTCTAGGCTTATCCAGTTGACCCGGTACGGCTGTGCATTGGGGAGCACCGCATAGCCGTTGCGCCCGGTTTCAACACCGCTGTAGCTGCTGACTTTTGCGCCCGTCACCCCGGGGACTTCTACCAAGGCGAATGTCTCGCTTACGGTCTGGCCGAGGTTTATGCCGCCTCGGTGGGCCACCACCGCACCGGCGAGGTTCAGGTTCTGCGAATCGTAACCGCGTCCTTGGCTGTAGCCCAGGCTGATATCGGCCACCGAGGTGCGAGTATTCAGGTTGGCCGAGGCGGAGCTACCGCTGGTGCGGCTGTGGCCTCCCTGGATCGAGTAGAAAGTGTCGCTGTTTTCAGATAGATAGCCATTGATGCCCGCCTGGGTGGTGGAGTTAGCCTTCTGAGTGCTTGTGGTGACGAACGCACGCGGTGCTCGCACTCGATTGCCCAACGGGAACGACACCGAAAGGTTGAACTGGGTGTCGTCGCTTGATGGACCGGAGGGGCCCAGGTCCTTGGTCCGGCTGACGTCGATGTTGTATGTCACATCTCCCCAGTTGTTGCTGTAGCCGGCCGAAAGGCTTTGCGAGCCGCCTCGGTTCCAGTAGCGCTGATCGATAGCGGTCAGGTATAGGCTGCCGAACTCGCGATTGCGCCCCAGGCTCTGGTTGACGGTCAGGTCGGTGCGGGTTTTGGAGTTGCCGCTGCGCTTGCGCACATCTGTGCTGATGTCCTCGATGTGATTGGTAATGCTGCGAAAACCTTCGGTGGAGTAGCGATAGGCGGCCAGGGTGAAGTTGGTGTCGGTACCAGTGAAGGTCTTGGCGTAGAGCGCCCGCAGGCTGTTACCTTGGGTGGTCTCACCCTGGGCTTTGCTCGAGGAATGGGTGATGTCTAGGGAAAACGCGCCCAGCAGGGTGTTCAGGCCGCTGCCTACGGCCAGTGCCTTATAGTCATCGGTGGCTTGCAGGCCGATGACGCCGGTTAAGGTGTTGGACAGACCGTAGGCCAGCGTAGTGCTGAGCATCTGCGGTGTGGCCAAGCCTTCGCTGTTGCTGTTGTAGCGCCCTGCGGACAGGCTGTACTTGACCTGGCCGCTGCGCACCATCAGAGGCAGGCTGGAGAACGCCTGCACGCTGGTCCGCCGACGGCCATCGGCCTCGATGATGGTGATTTCGAGGTCACCGTTGGAGCCGCTGGGGTAGATGTCGCTGATTTCGAACGGCCCGGGTGGCACGCTGGTGGTATACAGCACGTAGTTGTTCTGGCGGATCTCGACCGTGGCGCTGGTCTGTGCCACGCCGCGTACCACTGGTGCATAACCGCGTTCACTATCGGCACGCATGCCTTCGTCCGAGGCCAGTTTCAGGCCTCGGTAACGCACACTGTCGAACAGGTCGGAGTCGGTGAATATTTCGCCGGCGCTGAACTGGCCCTTCAGTGCGGTCACGTCGTGTTGCAGGTAACTGCGGTTGCTTTTGAACGTATCCGGACGGCCGGTGCCGCTGCTGAAGTTCGACTCGTTTCGCAGCCGCCATCCGCCCAGGTTGAGGCCATTGCGCAGGCTCAGGTTGTTGGCGGTGCGGGTCTTGTCGTCGCTGGCGCTGCGGCTGGTGTTGAATTGGTAGTTTACGAACGCTGCGGACACTCCGGCATCCCACAGTTGCGGGTCGACGTAGCCGCGCAGACCGCGCTTCATCGCAACTTGCGGGATGCTCGCGGCCAGGCGCAGGCGGTTTGAGTCGTAGCTCAGGCTGGCTTGGTCGATGAGTGTCGGCAGGTCATGGCAGCCTTGCTCGGTGTCCAGGCGCCCTTGTGCCTTAAGCTTGTCCATGTCGATACCCAGTTGTTCAAGCAGCTCAAGGGTCAGGCAAGGCTCAACGCGCCCCGTCTGCTCATTGCGTTTGAACTCGATGTCACGTCGGCCCACCAGCACCTCGTTGCTGTACAAGTCCACCCGATAGCTGCCCGGCAGTACGCTGTTGGCCGACAACAGTAGTTGCAGATCGACAGCGGATTGTGCGCCCTGCAGGAAGGTGGTGTTGAAACCCTGAATTTGCGTGTCGGCGGCAGCCAGTCCAGGCAGGGCGGTGCATATGACCAGTGACAGGGCGTTGCGCTGCCAGGTCGGGCGAGGTGTGCTGCGATTGAACGCGCGCGCGCCTGCGTCGGCGCCGCGTACGGGGCGAGCTGCGATGGACAGAGACATACGAGGAACCTATTTCATGTCCCGGCACGGAGTGGGCACAGGGAGGCCGCACGCAAACCGGCGGTACGAGGTAGGGCGCGATGATTTTCAGAAGGCGATAGTGGTTTCTGCGGGTTTGGCGTTAGCGGGTTGGGTAGTGTTCAGTTGCACCGAATATTTATGTTGGGCGCCATAGTCGTTAATGTTCTTGAATGTGAGTGTCATCGTAGTCTGCGCGGGCGTAAGTGCGGATGTGAAAGTTTTCTGAACGCCGGGCGCAATCATTGTCGAGTCAGCGGAGAAGAGAATTTTTTTACCTGACTTAACCTCGATATCTGCCATGGATACATGGTAGAGGCTGGGGTTTTTAACTGTCAGTTGTGCTTTATCCCCGTTCGGGGTTATCTGCCAGACCAATTGTTCCGGCGCCAAGAGGGCATTGCCGGGCAAGTTGGCGGGACGGAAAAAAATCTTGATCCGCTGGCGCACGGCTAGTTGCAGGGTGTTGGCCTGGCCACTGGCTTGTGGAATTTCCTGGACGTTCAGCCAGACCACCGATTCGCGGTCGGTAGGCAGGCCTTGGCCTTCATAAAGAATGCGAAGGAGTTGCTCTTGCTTAGGCAACACCCTGGCCAGCGGCGGGGTAATGGCGAACGGCACTTGTGCCAGCTCGCTTTCGCCGCTATCCACCCAGGATTGGACCAGGACTTCCTGGTTGCCATTGCGCACGGTGACGTTTGCTTCTTTATGCGCACCGTCGAACACGACGCGAGTGGCGCTCAGGGAAATGCTTGCAGTTGCCTGGGCGGCGATGAGCATGCCCAGCAATCCGAGGACGGAATACATAGAACGAGGCAACATGGTGGGGCACCTTGCGGTATGAAGAAATGGCGAGGCCTGTTCGGCCTCGCGCATGGAACACCTGCTAGGTGATTACTCGTATTGCAGGATGAAGGGCAGGGTGGCATCACCACGACCGGCGGTGGCAGTGCCGGCGGCGCCGGTGGTCACGTAGGCTGCGGAGAAGCTCAGAGTTGCGTCACCACCCTGTGCGCCGGTACCGTGCACGTCGCTCTGGATTTTCGCGGTGGCGGCCGAGCTCAGGTCGATCAGGTTGCCGGCGGGGTCGAGCAGGGCGATGCCGACGTTGGCGGCCGTACCGGTACCCTTGGTCAGAGCCAGGACCTTTTTACCGGTTACCAGGCCCGAACCGCCGCTGTTGGCGTCGAAGACCATGGATACCTTGGTGCCCACGTTGCAGTTGACGTTGAGGTTGAAGTCCTTGCCAGTGACGCGGCCCGATGCCGGGTTTTCGGCGGTGCCCATGTCCTTGATCGAGACGGTGCCCATATCCACCGCGATTACGCGGTCAGCATTGGCGCCATCGACCGAACAAGCGTCATTGTTGATTACGCCGGTGAAGGAGATCTTGCCGCTACCACCTTTGACCGGGCCTGCAGGTTCTGCGGCAAAGGCGCCGGCGGAGGCGGTGATCAGCGACAGGGTCAATGCGGCCAAGGAAAACTTTTTCATGTTGATGTCCATGCGATTATGAGTAAGTGCTGCATGTAAAATGCACGCTTACGATAGGTCGCATGGCGTTACGGGGACATCAGACGAATCTTAATGATAGCCTGATGCCACTTGTTCAATTAAAAATATTACTGGCTAGGCAATAGGCTAATAGTTCCTGATCGCTGGTAACGTCCAGTTTACGCATGGCGGAGACTTTTTGCGCGCTGATGGTCTTGGTGCTGCGGTTTTGACTACGGGCAATTTCACTCACACTTTGCCCGGCGACGAACAGACGCAATATTTCGAATTCTTTCGGGGACAGGCTCCCCACCCGTTGATCGATCGCGGTAGTACAGGCTATGACCGAGTTTCTCGTGGGCTCCTGTGAGCGATACGTATTATTACGCGCGATTGCGTTAAGAGCTTTTTCTATTTCAGTGTGCAACTGGCTCTTTTGGATGACACCCTCGACCCCGAGTTCATGCAGTCGTGTCAGAATCAGCGGGTTGGAAATCATGGTCAGTACCAGGATGCGTAACGCTGGGTAGTGGCGCTTGAGGTAGTCGATCAGTTTCAGGCCGTCACCGTATGGCGAGTCGGCCGGCATGTTGTAGTCGGAAATGACTACGTCCACCGCCTGGCGTTCGAGCAGTTCGATAAGCCCTTGCGAGCCAACCGCTTCACCGACCACGCAGAAACGCGGGTCACGCTCGACCAGTTCGCGCACGCCGAGCAGCACGATGGGATGATCGTCAGCGATGATGACCTTGAGTTTTTCCATTAAAAACGACCCGTTAGCCGGTGCGAATGGGAGGGGTATTCCATTTGTGTTCGGTGCCAAGGTGGATTCTATTCGAGTGAGGCGAGGATTGCTGTCAACCTGGTCAAGACCTCGTCCACGCGCTCGACCAGAGAGGCATCTATCGGGGCGCTGAGCAGTGCGTTCTCCAAGGCACAGCACTGTTCGGCAAGGGCTCGGGCTTGAACTGCGCCCAGTGCGCCTGAAATGCTGTGCAAGCGTTCGATGAGGCGCTGGCTGTTGCGCTGCTCCAGGGCTTGGAGCAGGAGATTCATGTCCTCCTGCATGGTGCTGATGAATAGCGTGCGCATTGCCGGAGATAGTTGCACGGTGTCGGCAGGCGCGGGGGCGCCAAGGGGGTTGTGCTCGTCACTGACGTTGACACTGACGTTCAACGAGTTCGGTCGGCACACTTGTGCTAGGTGGGTGCGCAGTGCATGCAGGCTCAACGGCTTGACCATCCAAGCATTCATGCCCATTTCGAGACAGCGTTGGCCTTCTTCGCGTAGCGCATTGGCGGTAACACCGATGATCGATATATGTGTGTCGAGTTGACGCAATGTCCTGGCTAGTTCGTAGCCGTTCATCAAGGGCATGTTCACGTCGGTCAACACCACATCAAACAGGCCAGGTTGCCACTGCTGCATGGCTTGCTCGCCGTTGGCAGCAACGACCGCGCTGCAGCCCAGTGCTTCAAGCTGTTCTTTCAGGATCGCTTGGTTGATCGGGTTGTCCTCTGCCACGAGCACATGCAAGTTTAGGGCGTTACGTTGTGGCTGCACTATCACATGGTTTTCTGCCGTATCGCCGCGGCGAACCTGGTCTATGACTCGGGCGATTGCGCGAACGTCGTGCATGTTCACATGCCAGCGGCCGTTCTTGAATTCGGCGGGCACGGGGCCGTCGCTACTGGCGCAGATCCGCTGGCCTTGCCAAGGTTCACTGTTCGTG
The DNA here is from genome assembly GCF_900110655.1 of Pseudomonas soli. Taxonomy (GTDB): domain Bacteria; phylum Pseudomonadota; class Gammaproteobacteria; order Pseudomonadales; family Pseudomonadaceae; genus Aquipseudomonas; species Aquipseudomonas soli. The sequence goes on along the minus strand of NZ_FOEQ01000001.1, from coordinate 324,060 downwards.
CAGTCGAGCATGTCTACCACCAAGGCCTGGACGTTGTCCTGCTCCTGTGAGGGGATCGTCAGGGTCGCGGCGATGCCCAGCCGCTGGAGCCAGTCGACGCAATGCTGTGCCAACTCGGGTATTGGCGCACGGACATACACTGGGGTCGGCTCGGACACCAGCGACGGGCAGTCGCCCAGTACACCCTGTGCCAATGGCAAGCTCACCTTCAGTGAAAAGCTACTGCCCAGGCCCGGTTCGCTCACCACCTTGATTTGTCCACCCATCATGTCCGCCAGCCAGCCACAGATAGGCAGGCCTAGGCCAGCTCCACCTTCGCTGGTTGCATCCATGACTTGGTAGAACAACTCAAAGAGGCGGGCTTGTTGGGCTTCGGAGATACCGATACCGCTGTCTGTCACCTGCCATTCTAGGCTGACCTGGGCGGCATCGATCGCCAGTACGCGAGTACGTAGCACTACCCGACCAGTATCAGTGAACTTGATAGCGTTGCTCAGCAGGTTGTTGAGAATCTGCCGGATGCGTATCGGATCGCCCACTACTTGGGCAGGCAGACGGGCATCGGTGCATGCATAAAGCAGCAGGCCTTTACGCTCGGCAAAAGCGCAATAGGTGCGCAGGGTGTCCTCAAGCATGTCCAATGGGCAGAATGCCACGGGCTCCAAGGCCATCTGGCCAGACTCGATTTTGGACACATCAAGCACGTCGCTGATCAACTGAAACAAGGTTGCCGAGGAGCGCTGAATGGTATGCAGGTAACCTTGCTGACGACTATCCAGTTGTGTCAGTCCGAGCAGTTCGAGTGTACCCAGTACGCCGTATAGTGGGGTGCGGATTTCATGGCTCATGGTCGCCAGGAACAAAGTCTTAGCCTGGTTAGCAGCGTCGGCGGCGCGGCGGGCATCTTCTAGCGCCTGGGCGTCTTCGATGTGGTGTGTGACATCGTTGAAGGCCAGCAGCTTGACGTCCTCACCATGATAACGAGTAGAGACAAAGCCGACTTTGAAATGGCGACCTTCGATTTGCACGTGATCTTCTCCGCTGGATATGGTGCCCAGCTGAGGTGCAAGCGTTTTGATCAGATCACTGGTGCTGTTCCATTTTTGGGCGCGCTGGTTTTCCAGCAGCAAGGTATGGTCGGCGTTACGCACTACGCAAAGTCCAGTCGGGGCAGTGTCTATGACCACGCGGCTGAAGGCTTCGCTCTCAGTAATGGTTGCGTGTGCGGCGCGCGCAGGAATGATGACCCGCCACTGGTACCAGCGGATGGCCAGCCGGCCCAGTCCGAATATGACGAGGAAGATTACGGCCAGGCTGACTAGCGACCAGAAGGCATAGCGGAAGAAATGCTGGTAGGTCACGGTGTAAACCGCGCTCCACCCGCCGCCTGCGTGTTCATACAGGCGGAACACCAGGCCATTGGCCTTGAAATTCAAGCCTTCGTGTAGGTCAGCTAGTGACAAGGCGTCGCCAATGAGCGTCCTGCCGGACGGAGTGATCAAGGTAAAACGGTCATACACGGTCCAGGCCATGATGCGTTCGAAGTCGTTGATCTGGGCTAGGTCGACCAGCGATGCGATTAGGAACCTGCCAGCGCCTGCGCGCGTCGGGCTCAAGGGAACACTTGTATACGCCAGTAACCGCGCTGGGGACGCATGGTCGGGATGGGGGACGTAGCTGCGCCAGATTACTGCGTCATTCTGCGACCACGCGCTCTCTTCGGGCATTCGCATGGCCACTTGCTCGACCACCTCCAAGAATGGCTCGTTGCCACTTATTGTTTGACCCCGACCACGGCCGGCTGCAGGCACTGCAATATCGTAGTGCATGCTCGGCGAAAACAGGAACACCTGGGGTGAGCGGTAATGGGCAGCAGACCAGAAGCTACTGTAGAAGGCCGCTAGGTTTGCGCCCTGGCTAAAGATGCGCGGCATTTCGCTGCTATTGACCCGCTCTGAGTCGAGCTTGACGCTGAACGGCAGGGTAAACGGGAACGCCTGCCCCTGGAAAATCCCCTGTCCTTCTTCGGGCAACGGCGTCAACGTTGCATCCAATGGGCGGTGGCGTTCAAGCAACTGACCTTCGACGCTTTGCCGTACCAGGGTCCTCAGGAAGTACTCCTGCTCGCGGAGGTTCTCCATCAACCTTGCGAAGTGAATGTTCACCGTGTCGTTGTGTTCGTCGACCAGGCGCTGGAGTGACCAGATGCCGAAAGCAATCAATAGTAAAGCCAGCCCCAGCAGCGCGGTCATGCCTTTGTTCAGGCGTAATGAGCTGCGGGCTAGGTTGTCCAACAACGCGTTGTACTTTTTCATGGAGAACGGGATCCACAAGACCTGGAGGGCGTCGATATCAAATGGATACTACCTCCGATGCTCGGCCTCCACAGCGGGTCGCTATAGGTTAAAAAGTCAAGGGAGGGCCGTCGCTGCGCAGGAGGCGCTGGAACTGTTCCGCCGATACGGCATGGGAGATTAGGAAGCCTTGTACCTGATTGCAGTCGACCTTGCGCAGCAACTCAAGCTCTTGGGGGGTCTCGACGCCTTCGGCGACCACCGTGAGGCCGAGCTTGCGGCCGAGGGCGACAATGCTGGCTAGCGCCGAGGACAAACTTTCGCTTTCATCGCAGCGTTGCACCAGCGCCCGGTCAATCTTGAGTTCAGTGAAAGGTGTCGACACGAGACTCATGTATGAGCTATAGCCCTTGCCAAAGTCATCCTGAGAGAGACCGAATCCTTTCATTCGCAGGCGGCATGCGCCTGCGTAGAAGTTGCTAAGGTCCTCTGGAACTGAACACTCCATCAGTTCGAAGCACAGCTTACCGGGCATCCCCTGGTGATGCAGGACGAATTCCAGAAGTCGGTCGGCGAGGTCGTGGCTGTTCAGTAGATGGGTCGGTAGATTGATTGAAACTGGGATATCGTAACCTTGCTCGCGCCAACGCGTCTGCGCATCCATGGCCTGTTTGAGCATTACCCACAACAGGCGCTCCTCCAGGCCGAAGGCGTTGAGGGTGGGGAGAAAGGCGCTGGGCAAAAGCACACCTTGCTCCGGGTGCATCCAGCGTACCAGCGCCTCGGCCGCCACAATACGGCCATTGTGTAAGGATTTCTTGGGCTGGAACCACGCCTGAAACGCGTGCTTGTTCAGGGCATCAACTAATGTCTGCCGGTTGAACTCAAGGGTGGCGGGCTTAGCTTGCACGGTAGCTTGCTGTCGCAGCAGTAGTTGATCGATGAGGCTGCGCAAAGCAGCGGGCTCGACTGGTTTGGAGATCAACCCGAGAACGTCTACTCCGAGGTTTTTGGCCACGAGGCTCGCGGCCATGAGCATGCGCCGCGAAGCAGCACTCATGATCGCTAGGCCTGGTTTGTGCGGCAGGCCGGTTAGGTGCTGGATGAACTGCACGCCATCCATGCCCGGCATCAATAGGTCGGTCAACACCAAGTCGAAATTCTGTTGGCGCAGGCGCTCCAGCGCTTCCTGGCCATCACGTGCCGCCTCCAGCTTGAAAGCGCCCAGTTCGTTGAACAGGTGCTGCAGGTACATATGCTGGAACGGGTGGTCTTCGACGATCAGGATGTTAAAGGGCTTCAAAACGGCTACCTCTATACGCGGCCAGGCAGTTAAACAGAGCTTGTAGGTTGAAAGGTTTGATCAAGCAGTGGTCCATGCCGGCAGCCAGACACAGCTCTTCCTCACCGCGCAGTGCGTTGGCGGTGGCACCGATGATGGGCAGACTGCAACCTTGCTTGCGCAGGGATCGGGCAAGGTCATAGCCGTTCATGATCGGCATGTTGACGTCGGTCAGAACCAAGTCGAATGGCTCGCGCTGCCAGCTCTGCAGTGCCTCATCGCCATTGCAGGTCAAGGTCACACTGCAGCCCAGCTCTTGGAGCTGATCGCGTAAGATCAATTGGTTGATGACATTATCTTCGGCAACCAGCACATGTAGCCCGAGTGGTTCCGGCGCGTCCGTGCTCGTCGAGAGGGCGCTGCGGGGGCGATGCAGGCCCTGGGCCTGACTGATAGCGTGATGAAGCGCGCCCAGATCGTTTATGTTCACCTGCCATTGGCCGGCATCATTACGGGCCTCCCAGCCGCCAAATGCACTTGCCACGATACGCGGACCGTCCCAGTCTGCCACCAGCCACTGCTCGAAACTGCCGGGATGCAGCTCCAGCAGCAGTCCGGCAGGGGCATGGCTGCCGGTAGACGCCACGCCGATTTGGGCGCGTGCGCCCCAGCGGCACAACCAACCTGCGAAGGTTTCGGCTAATTCATGGATTGGCGAGACCACCTGTATGCGTTCCGCCAGCAGGTTGAAGGGGGCAAGGGTCGAGGCGGCACCCGCGGATACCACCTCCAGCGGCAAGGTCAGGCTGAAACTACTGCCCAGGCCCAATTCGCTGACAAGGCGCAACTGGCCATTCATCAATTGCGTCAGGCGCTGGCAGATGGCGAGTCCCAGACCTGTACCGGGAACTAGCTGTGTGTGACCGCCACTTTGGTAGAAGGGGTCGAAAATTGATGCGTGATCCTGCTCGGCAATACCTTTGCCAGTGTCTGCGACCTGCCACAGTATGGACGAACGCTCGCCCTCGCGATGAAGCAGCCTCGCCCGCAGCACCACCCGTCCACAATCGGTAAATTTCACAGCATTGCTTAGAAGATTGTTCAGTATCTGGCGGATCCGGTTGACGTCGCCTAGCAAACGTTCGGGTAGGTGCGGATCCAGGCAGCCATACAACTGTAAGCCTTTGTTCCTTGCCGCCGCGCTGTAACTCTGGATCACTTCCATGGCCAGCTCCGGCACGCAGAACTCGCTGTGCTCCAGAGCCAATTGGCCGGCCTCGATCTTCGATACGTCGAGTACATCGCAGATCAGTTGCAGCAGTGTCGCCGACGAGCCTTCGATTGCTTGTAGGTAGTCGCGCTGTTGCCCATCGAGCGCGGTGCGTGACAGCAGTTCCAAAGTGCCGAGCACACCGTACAGGGGCGTGCGGATCTCGTGACTCATGGTGGCAAGGAATTGGGTCTTGGCTTCATTGGCACTGTCGGCCGAGCGTCGGGCATCTTCCAGAGCGGCTTCGATCCGCTTGCGTGCACTGATATCGCTGAAGACGCAGAGAACGACGTCCTCGCCTTTGTAGCGGGTTGGCGCACAGCTGAGGTAGAGATGCCGGCCATCACTGGTTTCGAAGTAATCGCTACCCGCAACATTTGGCACGGCGAACGCCTGATCAATCCACGCTGCGCTGCGTGATTCGCGGGCTTCGCCTAGCCACTGCTGGGCCAAGTGATTTTCCAGCACCACCTGGCCGTCGCTGCGACGCAGCACGCACAGGGCGACCGGCGCGGTCTCAATGACGTCACGGTTGAACAGTTCGCTCTCAACCAATGCCCGTATGCGTTGCACCGTCGGGGTGATGAACCGTTGTTCGAAGCGGCGGATCAGCAACAGCATCAGGCTGATGCTGAGCAGGCAGAATAGCAGGGCGCCCAGCAGCTGTACCCAGAGCTCCGAGAGAATGGAAAGCAGGTCGATCCCATATACCAGCTGCCAATCTGACGACATCAACGGTTTGTTGATGACCAGGTACTCCGGTAACAACCCCTGGCCGATGAAACCGAAAAAGTCACTGCCCTGGTGGGCTCTCAACATCTGGCTCAGCGCCTGGTCGGAGCTGTTGCTGAAGACCAGCATGCCATCGGCGTTGTACATCATGAACTTGCCCGAACTCGCGTCATCCAGGGTCGGGGATACTTCACGGCTATCAATCTCCAGGCCCAGCCAACCGGATTCTGGGTCGCGCTGGTCCAGGCGCTGGAAAATGTAGAGGTGCGTATGCTGCTCATCTTTGTCGGCCAGCCATAGCTCATTGACCGTGGCTGGCAGACGCCTTTGCTCGGTTTGCAAGCGCTCCAGCAGCGCCGTGGACGGGGTATGCGCGTGCGCAATGGTGCTGTACAGCCAGCGCGCCTGGGCCTGAGGGCCAGCGCCGACGTACAGCAGGTTGACCTGCTTGGCGCGAAGGTAGTCGCACATACGTTGACTCAGCCACAGGCTCCATTGTTGGCCCGGCTTGTTGCCCAGTAGCAGGTGCACCTCCTCGCTGGGTGTCTGCGTCATGTGCGTTACGCCTGGTGCCGTTCGGGTAATCGCCGAGAGGCTCAGGCTTTCTAGCAGCGCTTCACGGTTGGTGAAGAAGGTGTGCGCCTCGGCAATCGCACTGCTCATGTAGCCGCGGCGCTGGGATATTTCGGTATTGAAGCTGAGCAGCAGAAAGCTATAGGCACCACCGAGAATGCCCGCCGACAGTACAAGCGCCAACAAGCGAAGCAGGTGGCGAGCGGCTTCCGGGTTGGAGAACAGTGGGTTGATCTGCTGCAGGTAGGTTTTCAGTCGCATGAAGCGACTTTAGATACGGAGGTGGCAGTACGACATCAGACGATCCTTAAACCGTGGCTACTTGAAAAACAGATCGACAAGGGCCGAGGCTTCGAACGCTCCAGGGGTTGCCGGGGCACGCCAGACAAGGTCGGCGCGGAATTCGTTCCGGATCAACCCTGGCGTCGTCAGGTCGCTGAGCTTGAACCAGTCTCCGAATGGGACTGGCTGATTGCTGTCCTGGCGCGTCAGCGCGATACCTACGGAGGTGTTCTGGGTCGGTACTAGTAACTTGTCGATGACACTTGCCGTACCGGCGACGGGTGTGAAGCGGGCGTTGACCGCGTAGGGGGTGTCGCAGTTTCTGATCAGGTCGAGGCTGAAGTTGGCCGAACTGGCAACTTGGCCTACTTGCGCCGAACTGGTCAGGGCGCGGCGGAAGTTGACCACGGACGGTGTGATGGTCAGCTCCGGCGAGCAGGGAACGAAGCGGATGTTGTTCATGCCGGTGATGACATAGTTCAGGTTGCTGTTAGGCTTGGGGTTCAAGCCGCCCCTGCCGTCCAGCTGAAACACCCGGTACTCGGTGGCGGTACTGGCCTGTCCGTTGGCTGGCGTTTTGCCGAATTTTTCGATGAAGACACTGAAATTCAGGGTGAATCTCGCTTTGTCCCACCCCGTGCAGTTGGCCCAGTTGCACCCGTAAAACGAGCTGTAGCCTGTGCTGATAGTCCCCGAGGCTTGGGTGATCACTTGTGATTTGTAGCGAATACCCACTCGTATTCCCTGGCCGACACTCACCTTCGCAGGGTTGATGTAGAAATAGACGATTTCATCTAACCCCATCTCGTAATCATCCGCACAGATCACAGGCAACGCGCGCTCCTCCGACTCCCAGATGATGGTGCCGTCCGGCGCGTCGGCTGGAACAGCCAGCGCGGTGCCCAGTGCTTCTTTAAAAACGGCTGTTTTGGACGGGTCGAGCTTGCATGACAGCGCGTAGCTGGTGGTGGGACATGCAGCGGCAATGAGCAGTAGACCCAACAGGTGTTTCCTGATCGGTGGCATGGGAGAATCCTGTGGCTGTGTCATTACGGCAGCGGCGCGCTGTGGTTTTGCAGCAGACCGCTGTCGGCGATTTCGGTGAATGCGACACGGCTGCCGTCAGGCACGGGTGAGCGCGCGTCGAGGGTGATTGATGCACCCGGTTGGAGCAGCACGTAATCTGTTAAGGGCTGATGGAGGCCAGGGCCTTCGAGTGCAAGGTCCACCAGCGAGAGGTGAAAGGCACTTCGGTTACTAATTTCGATACGCTGTGAATGCCGATGCCATTGCAGATTTCGCACTGCATCGCTGGTCGAGCCCTGCAGCTCTGTAGGGCGATAGAAGAGCTTGAGTCGTTGTCGAATTGCGAATTGCATGCTGTCAGCGTGCTCGGACTTGCGCGGGATTTCGAGGATGTTCAGCCAAAACATCGACTCTCGATCGGTGGGTAGGCCCTGACCTGCATAGAGCACGCGCAACATTTGGTGGCCTTGCGGGGGTAACAAGGTCAGAGGCTGGACAATAGCGAATGGGATATCGTCACCGCCTTGCGGGTCGCTGACCCAGCTCTGCATGACGGTCTCCTCGCCACTGCGATTGACAACGTTGATGCTGGCTTCCCTGTCCTGTCCAAGGTAGATCAAGCGGGTGCCTTCGACCTTGAGCTGCGCCCAGGCACTACTCGCCAGGCATAGGGAGGCGAGTAGCGCCTGGACGGCCTTGAGCGAAAACAAGGGGAAGCGCTGCGGTGTAGGCAAGTAACGGCTCCGGTGAGGCTGACTGGGGTAGTCAGGAGCCATGCTAGAAGCTGATAGTCCTGTCGGCTTTGAGACGTTTCTTAAAAGGTCTCGATGTGCATCCACTTTTCGTTATCCGCTTTGTGAGCGGGCTCACACCTTGGTCGGTGCTTGTCACCACTTATCGGATAGGCTGAGGGCAAGTGGGTTCACTGGGGAGTGAAGCAATGAACATCAAGATCTTTGCGGTATGCGCAATGAGCTGCTTGGGGGCGGTAGCGCAGGTGCACGCAAAAAGCGATATAAGTTCGGGAGTGCTGCAGTTCACTGGCAGCATCGTTGAGCCTTCCTGTCGTGGGACTGCGGGGGATTGGGGGGTTCGGCTGGATGAGTGTCCATCAGGGACTCTTGGCAGCCACATTGATGTCCAGGGCGTGGAAAGCGAAGGGGGGGCTGTACAGGTGATCAGCGCTGGCGCACTTGACCGTACCACTCTGCGTTACACGCTGGTTGATGCCGGCGGTAAACAGGTCTCACAAGGTAATTATGTGGTCATTCTGACGTCGCCTTGACACCCTGCGGTTTTGCCCGGGAGATTGCAGGCAGCGTGTGGTTCGAGCGCTGCGGACTGGTCTTACCAAGCCATTATGCGAATTGCTAACAACTGGGTTTGAGATGAGGGGGCGCTCCCGGCAATGTACCTCGCTTCCAAGCAGTTACCTTTCTTCGTACCTGGCGGGCGTTCCTGTTGATCTGAAAGCGTCAGGAAGTTTTGACACAGCGTTCGTCGACCTCAGCAGGCCGACAAAGCTGCGTAACGCTGCGTGATGTCCTTGGATATCTTTCTCAACGCCCCTGCCTCACTGTGGAGCAGACTGATGATGCCGACAACACTGGTGGCCTCGGCTGTGCTGAGCTTACGTAAAATCATCAGCAGATCGCTGGCACAGCTTTCGCTCACCGATGCTGATTCGATCAGACGCAACTGCAGGGACTGGATGCTATGTATGGAGTTCATGGATCTACCTTTCGGTGCGACGTGGCAGGGAAGGCCAGTCTGTCTGGCTTGAGACCGTTTTATCTTTTGGCAGGCCTCCGTCCAATAAGACAGGTCTGAATTTTGATGGTTTAAGCAGCCCACGTATCAGGAATGTCTCGATCTTGGGGGAATTTTGGGGGAATGGATCCCCCAAATCATGTGGAGTGCTGTTGTGTGACTATTCGTTTAAGGCATTGATTTTATTGGATTTTTCGTAAATCACTAGAATTTATTTAGGGCCGAAAACGGATTCGAAATCCGTTGTGCTGGCAACAGTACCTAGGGTTCAAATCCCTATCTCTCCGCCATATTGAAGGCCCCGAGCGCTGTATAGCCCTCGGGGCTTTTTTCGTCCGGGTGCATTTTGGGGGAGGGTGATATTCCTCCAAGCATTCGAAGTCATCCCGCCGAGGCGTACCACGAAAAGCGCGGCGAGGCCTGGCGCGTCCAGATCCATCGCAGGCAAAACCCAACCGCTTGCCCCCCCGGATCCAAGGCTGAGCCCGGCGATGGGCTGCCGAAGGCGACATGTTGCCTGCGCGCTTCGTCTACATGCGCGATGACGAGAGCACAGCGCTCGTCGGGGCCCTGGACTGCTACATGCCAGAGATGACCTGGACCGACCCTTGTCGAACGACTCGAATGCCGAAGGGTAGCAAGGAGTGCGATAGTCGACCTACGTCAGCTTCGCGCCCTGGAGGCTTGTCATCAGCCGCTGGCGCCGTGGCATCTCGGCATGTTTGGTGGGCGCTGGACACTCAGCAAATCAAGTGACGAGTCGGTCAGGAGCACCCGCGTCTACAAGCATTCCGGCAGACGCGACAAAAAAAATTTAAAAGTATTGAACGTTTTGATGTCACTTTGCTTCTGATCGCTAGCTAAGTAAACAAACCATGGAAGACCGTGATCATGAAAACATTCATCGCTGTGGCGATGCTGTCCCTTTTTGCCGCGACAACTGGCGCTGCGGAGTTATCTGGTGCCATTGGCGCGACGAGCCAAGGCGGCATCACCGCTCGTGCAGGCCTGGGTTTTAACTGGGATAAAAGCTGGTTCGAGTCGAGCACAGGGCGCCTGACTGGCTACTGGGACGCGGGTTACACCTACTGGGAAGCTGGTGATGCTTCCGGCGGAGCACACTCGCTTTCGTTCGCTCCGGTCTTTGTCTATGAATTCGGTAACGGCCATATTAAACCGTTCGTGGAAGCGGGCATTGGTGTCGCGGTATTCTCCGGAACGGCGGCAGGCGATCAAGAGTTCGGCTCGGCGTTCAACTTCGAAGACCGTCTCGGGGCCGGCCTGAAAATTGGTGAAACCCAAAAGGTAGGCCTTCGCGCCATTCATTATTCCAACGCAGGGATCAAGCAGCCCAACGACGGTATTGAATCCTACTCGCTGTTCTACAGCCACCAGATTTAACCGACCCCCCTTCTTTGCCCGCCTTGCGCGGGCTTTTTTTTTAAACCGGCGGTGAAGAGACGATTTCGACATTTGCCAGTCCATGGAAACTGCTTGTCCTCGCTGTAAAAAACAGCTTCATTCACTAGCGCCGCAAACCCTATTTCGGTGAGATCGCTTGCCGGCTTGTCCAATCGCTACGCAAAATACCGTATTCAAGCTCGGCGCTTTCCATTGCCTCTTCTAGTTCAAGCATCAAGTGGTCGCCTTCGATCAGGCCGCTCGGCGCAGACGATGCAAACTACCGATCCTGTAACGATTAAGCAGTGGCTGAACTGGCTTAGTTTTAGTCTGGACACTTGTGAGTGTATGTAACCCCAGGGCCAGCGTTGCACTAATGGCTTTCACTGCGCGGCCCTTTTCCGTATGATCCGCGCGCCATCCGTTTGATGGTGGATCATGGACTAAAGGATTTTTATGAAAAAGCTGATCAAAGCTACTGTCGCTGTTGCTGTCGTTTCGGGCGTTGCCCTGCTGTCCGGCTGCACCGGCCAGGTCTACAACCAGCCTAAGAACTGCTCGTACGACTACCTGTTCCACCCATCGGTTTCCATCTCCAAGATCATCGGCGGCTGCGGTCCGATCGATAAACTGCCTCAGCAGCAGTAATCTTGGGATTACCCTGATCCGGCCGTTCACGGCCTGATCCAAGACCCCCGACCATGGATGTGGCCGGGGGTTTTTGTTTTCCGGGGCGTGGTGGCTTGTCGCGTGGCAACCTGTCGTCTTGACGCCCCGGCCCGCGTTTGTTTGTGCTGGCAATTCGGTTACAATCCGTAAATCGTTTCAGCCTTGTCGGTCAATCCGACCAAAGGCTGGCGCGTCCAATGTCTCTCTGGCTGCTGAACAATGATCACAACAAGCCTGCGCTGAAGAACATGGAATACCTGGGCCAGCCACAGGCCCACCCTCCGTTCTACTGACTGGAATCGATCAATGTTCAAGAAAGCTGGCAAGACCTTGCTGGGTCTGGCTGTCGCGGCGAGCTTCATGCAAGCGCACGCTGCCGACACCAAGAAAGTCGACGTGCTGCTGGTTGGCGGCGGCATCATGAGCTCCACCCTGGCTGTCTGGCTCAACGAGCTGGAGCCAAGCTGGTCGATGGAGATGGTCGAGCGCCTGGACGGCGTCGCCGAAGAAAGCTCCAACGGCTGGAACAACGCCGGTACCGGCCACTCCGCGCTGGCCGAGCTGAACTACACCCCGGAAGACAAAGACGGCAAGGTCAACATCACCAAGGCCATCGAGATCAACGAGTCGTTCCAGATCTCCCGCCAGTTCTGGGCCTGGCAGGTACGCCAGGGCGTGCTGAAGAACCCGCACTCGTTCATCAACACCACTCCGCACATGAGCTTCGTCTGGGGCGATGACAACATCAAGTTCCTGAAGAAGCGCTACGACGCCCTGCAGGCCAGCCCGCTGTTCCGTCCGATGCAGTATTCCGAGGACCACGCGCAGATCGCCAAGTGGGTCCCGCTGATGATGGAAGGCCGTGACCCGAACCAGAAGCTGGCGGTTACCTGGACCCCGATCGGCACTGACGTCAACTTCGGCGAGATCACCCGCCAGTTCGTTGGCAGCCTGCAGACCAAAAAGAACTTCGACCTGAAGCTGTCCACCGAAGTGCAGGACATCACCCGCAACGAAGACGGCTCCTGGCACGTCGAGTACAAGAACCTGAAGGACGGTACCGAATCGGCCACCGACGCCAAGTTCCTGTTCATCGGTGCCGGCGGCGGCGCGCTGAAGCTGCTGCAGAAGTCGGGCATCCCCGAGGCCAAGGAATACGCAGGCTTCCCGGTTGGTGGCTCGTTCCTGGTGACCGAGAACCCGACCGTTGCCATGCAGCACATGGCCAAGGCCTACGGCATCGCCTCGACCGGCGCGCCACCCATGTCGGTACCGCACCTGGACACCCGCGTGCTGGACGGCAAGCGCGTGATCCTGTTCGGGCCATTCGCCACCTTCTCGACCAAGTTCCTGAAGAACGGCTCGTACCTGGACCTGCTGAGCAGCGCCACCACCCACAACGTCTGGCCGATGGCCCGCGTCGGCATCGACCAGTACCCGCTGGTCGAGTACCTCGCCGGCCAGCTGATGCAGTCCGACGACGACCGTTTCGCCGCCCTGCAGACCTACTTCCCGAACGCCAAGAAGGAAGACTGGAAGCTGTGGCAGGCCGGTCAGCGCGTGCAGATCATCAAGCGTGACGAAGAGAAGGGTGGCGTGCTGAAGCTGGGCACCGAGGTCGTGGCTTCCCAGGACCGCACCATCGCCGGCCTGCTGGGCGCCTCGCCAGGTGCCTCGACTGCCGCGCCGATCATGCTCAACGTGCTCGAAACCGTGTTCAAGGAGAAGGTCGCCACCCCTGAATGGCAGGCCAAGATCAAGGAAATCGTGCCGAGCTACGGTACCAAGCTGAACGACTCGGCCGCTGCCACCCAGAAAGAGTGGGATTACACCGCTGAAGTCCTGCAACTTGAGAAGCCGCCGGTGCTCGATCAGAGCGTCAAGACCACCGCTGCCCCAGGCGCGCCGGTCGAGAGCAAGCCTGCGAACGACATGGCGCTGTAAGGCCCATGTTGGCCGGGCTTGCCCGGCAACACCAACCACGAGGATCGCCCCTGGCGGCCTCGTGGTTTTTTTGTGTCTGGATAATCGAGAGAAACAGCCCCGCCGGCGGCAGGCAGGGGTTCAACGTTGTTCGAGAATGCTGCCCAGCAACCCTGGAAAACGGCTTTCGAGCTCATCGCTGCGCAACGAGTTCATGTGCGTGGTACCGACATTGCGGGTGTACACCAGCCCCGAGTCACGCAATACACGGAAGTGATGGGACATGCTCGACTTGGGCCGGCCGCCGTCCAGCTCGCCGCAGCTGGCTTCGGCGACACCCGCCAGGCGGCGCACGATATCCATGCGCACAGGGTCGCTCAGCGCGTAGAGCAAGCGCTCCAGCGTCAGGTCTTCGGGATTGGGGTGGGTATAGGCTCGCATGGTCGACATGATAACGGGGGTTTCACAAATTGCCATAGTTCGAATATGATCGAACAATCGTATCCAACCCCATCCCTGGAGTTACCTCATGGCCGCATTGTTCGAACCCTACGCCCTCAAAGACGTCAACCTGCGCAACCGCATCGCCATTCCGCCGATGTGCCAGTACATGGCCGAAGATGGCCTGATCAATGACTGGCACCAGGTGCATTATGCGGGCCTGGCCCGTGGTGGCGCCGGCCTGGTGGTGGTCGAGGCCACCGCGGTGTCCCCGGAAGGGCGCATCACCCCCGGCTGCGCCGGGATCTGGAATGACACCCAGGCCCAGGCGTTCGTGCCGGTGGTCAAAGCGATCAAGGCCGCCGGTTCCGTGCCGGGCATCCAGATCGCCCACGCCGGGCGCAAGGCAAGCGCCAACCGCCCCTGGGAAGGTGACGACCACATCGCCGTCGACGATGCCCGTGGCTGGGACACCATCGCCCCGTCCGCCATCGCCTTCGGCGCCCACCTGCCGAAAGTGCCGAAGGCCATGACCCTGGACGATATCGCCCGGGTCAAGCAAGACTTCGTCGATGCCGCACGGCGTGCCCGCGATGCCGGTTTCGAATGGATCGAGCTGCATTTTGCTCATGGTTATCTGGGCCAGAGCTTTTTCTCCGAGCATTCCAACCAGCGCACCGATGCCTACGGCGGCAGCTTCGACAATCGCACGCGCTTCCTTTTGGAAACCCTGGCCGCCGTGCGTGAGGTGTGGCCGGAGAACCTGCCGCTGACCGCTCGCTTCGGCGTGCTGGAGTATGACGGCCGTGACGAGCAGACCCTGCAGGAATCCATCGAACTGGCGCGCCGGTTCAAGGCCGGTGGCCTGGACCTGCTGAGCGTCAGCGTTGGCTTTACCATTCCCGAGACCAACATCCCGTGGGGGCCGGCGTTCATGGGCCCGATCGCCGAACGTGTGCGTCGCGAGGCCAAGCTGCCGGTGACCTCGGCCTGGGGCTTCGGCACCCCGGAGCTGGCCGAAGGCGCGCTGCAGGCCAACCAGCTGGACCTGGTTTCGGTAGGGCGTGCGCACCTGGCTGACCCGCACTGGCCGTATGCCGCTGCCAAGGCCCTGGGCGTGGACAAGGCTTCGTGGACCTTGCCAGCGCCTTATGCGCACTGGCTCGAGCGTTATCGCTGAGTGAGGCAGGGGCCGCCACGCGGCCCCCGTTTCAAAACCGGCTCAATCGATAGGCGCTGATTTGCGGGCAGTCTTCGCCATTTACCAACCGCCCCATCCATTCCGCCGTCACCGCCGCCTGGGTCAACCCCAAATGCTGGTGCCCGAATGCCAGCAACACCTTGCCATCGGCCACCCGGTCGATCACCGGCAGCGAATCCGGCAGCGAAGGCCGGAACCCCATCCACGGTGTCGCCCCCTCGGCATCCAGCTCGCGCCGAAACAACCCCTTGCTCAACCTGTGCAGTTGCCAAGCCCGCTGCATGCTCGGCGGCGCCTCGAGCCCGGCGAACTCCACCGTGCCGGCCAGGCGCAGGCCGTCGGCCATGGGCGTCATGATGAACTTGCGCTCCAGCGAGGTGACGGCAAACGGCAGGCGCTGCTGCTCCGCCGGTAGCATCAGGTGGTAGCCGCGCTCGGTATCCAGGGGCACCCGCCGGCCGGTCAGGGTGGCGGTGAGCTTGGCCGAGTGGGCGCCGGCACTGATCAACACCTGGCTGGCCTCGAGGGGGCCCTGGTCGCTGGCAAGGCTGACGCCCTGGCCATGCACCCGACCGCCACTGACCTCGGCGCGAAGAAAGCGTACGCCGCCGGCCTTTGCGGCGCTGAACATTTCGCAGACCACATGATAGGGGTCGAGGAAGTGACCGGTACGCGGGAAGAACAGGCCACCCAGGATCGACGGGCTCAACTGCGGCGCCGCTTCGCTCACTGCCTCTGCCGACCACAGGTCCACGGGTACGCCCTGTGCCTGCATGCGGGCGCGTAACGCCGCGAGGGCCTGGCGCGATTCGTGGCGTTCGAACACCAGCAGCGACCCGTCTTCCTTGAGCAAGGGGCTGCGGTCGATGGATGCGAGCAGCCGTTGCCAGGCGCCAAGGCTGTTTTCATTCAACGCCCGAATGCCGGCCACGCTGCGCTGGAACGGCGCCGGGCGCAGGTTCAGCAGCAGCCGGGTGAACCAGGGCAGGGCGCGCGGCAGGTACTTCCAGTCCAGGCGCAGCGGGCCCATCGGGTCCAGCAACATCGCCGGCAGGCGCTTGAGGATCGACAGGTCGGCGATGGGAAACACCTGCTCGGTGGCCAGGTGCCCGGCGTTGCCATACGAAGCGCCATGGCCCGGTGCCTGGCGATCGATCAGCAGCACCCGGCGGCCCTGGCGTGCCAGCTGCAGGGCGCAGGCGACGCCGACGATGCCGGCGCCGACCACGGCGATGTCCGTGTCAGTGGCGGTCATGGTTCAGGCTTCCCGCTGGCCATCGAGCAGCCGCCGCAGGTGCAGCGGATTGGCCTGCTGCAATGCCCCGGGCAGCAGGGCGTCGGGGAAGTCCTGGTAGCACACCGGGCGCAGGAAGCGCAGGATCGCCGCAGTGCCCACCGAGGTACTGCGGGCGTCCGAGGTGGCCGGGAACGGGCCGCCATGGACCATGGCGTCGCTGACCTCGACCCCGGTCGGCCAGCCATTGACCAGGATCCGCCCGGCCTTGCGTTCGAGGGTTGGCAGCAGGCGGCGGGCGCTGTCCAGATCGGCCTCGTCGAGGTGCAGGGTGGCGGTCAGTTGGCCTTCCAGATGCTCGGCCACCTGGCGGATTTGCTCATCGTTGGCGCATGCCACCACCAGCGAGGCGGCGCCGAACACTTCGGCTTGCAGCGTAGGGTCGGCAAGAAACGCCTGCGCGGTGGTGACGAACAACTGAGCCTGGCACTGGTTCGGCCCCTGCGCCGGCAGGCTGTTCGCCGCGCAGCGGGCGTTTTGGTTCTCGCTCAGTGCTGCCACGCCGTCAGCATAGGCATTGGCGATAGCCGGGGTGAGCATGGTCTGCGCCGCCGCTTGGCCAACATGGGCGCTGGCGACAACCAGGAAGTGCTCGAGGGCCGGGCCCTGCCGGGCGACCACCAGCCCGGGATTGGTGCAGAACTGGCCGGCGCCTTGGGTCAGCGAAGTGACAAAGCCTTGCGCCAGGGTTTCACTGCGCGAGCGCAAGGCGCCATCGAACAGGAACACCGGGTTGATAGCGCTCATTTCGGCATAGACCGGGATCGGCTCCGGGCGCGCCTGGGCCGCCTGGCAAAGGGCGAGGCCACCGCTGCGCGAACCGGTGAAGCCGACCGCCTTGATACGTGGATCAGTGACCAGGCCGATGCCTAGTTCACGGCCCGCGCCGTACAACAGGGAAAACACGCCTTCGGGCAGTTCGCACTGCGCGACTGCCCGGGCCACGGCCAGGCCAACCAGTTCGCTGGTGCCGGGGTGGGCGCCGTGGGCCTTGACCACCACCGGGCAGCCCGCGGCCAGTGCCGAGGCGGTGTCGCCGCCGGCTACCGAGAAGGCCAGCGGGAAGTTACTGGCGCCAAACACCGCCACCGGGCCCAGGGCCACCTGGCGTTGGCGCAGGTCCGGGCGGGGCAGCGGCTGGCGCTCGGGCAGGGCATTGTCCACGCGCACATCCAGCCACTCACCGGCGCGTACCACCCGGGCGAAGGTGCGCAGCTGGGCACAGGTGCGGCCACGTTCACCCAGCAGGCGGGCCTTGGGCAGGCCGGTCTCGGCGTGGGCGCGGTCGATCAACGCATCGCCCAGGGCTTCGATCTGTTCGGCGATGGTTTCGAGAAAACCGGCGCGTTGTTCGAGAGGTGTTTCGCGGTAGGTATCGAATGCCGCCCAGGCCAGGGTGCAGGCCTGAGCCATCTGTTCGCTGCTGGCGCCGGCATAGGCGGGTTCCAGGGCCTGGTTGCTGCTCGGATCGATGGCGCGGATTGTTTCGCGGTTGCCGGGCACGGCACGCTGGCCGATCAGCAGGTTGCCTGTCAGGGTCATGGGGCGTCCTTTGGAATCAAGTATGGGAGCGGAGGGCGTGGGAGCTGGCTTGCCCCGCGAACACCGACCAATCCGGTGCCAGGTACTGCGTCGCCTGCTTCGCGGAGCAAGCCCGCTCCCACCAGTGTCCTCGTTATCAGGCGATGTTCTGCTCGGCCGACCAGCTGGCGTACCAGCTGCGGAACAGCGCGTACTGCTGCTCGGCATAGTTGCGCTGGGCGTCGCTGAGGGCGTCGGTTTCGTTGAAGTGCAGGCGGTACTCGGTGTCGCCGTTGAGCACCATCAGGTGCTTGTAGTACAGCACCAGGTCGCAGCCTTCATCGAACGACGACAGTACCGCCAGCGCTGCTTCCAGCTCCCGGGCCTGGCGTCGGGCCTTGGCATCGCCCTTGGCGGCGCGCTTGCTCAGGCTGACCAGCTGCAGCACTTCGCGGGGCAGCGCGTTGCCGATGCCGGTGATGGCGCCGGTGGCGTTGCAGTTGACGAAGCCATGCACCACTTGCGTGTCGACGCCCACCATCAGGGTCACAGCCTCGTCCTGGGAGGTGATGTGCTCGGCGGCGTAGCGCAGGTCGGCGCCACCGCCGAACTCCTTGAAACCGATCAGGTTCGGGTACTCGCGGCGCAGCTCAAAGAACAAGTCGGCGCGGGTGGCGAAGCCGTAGTAGGGGCTGTTGTAGATCACCGCCGGCAGCTTCGGCGCGGCAGCGAGGATCGCCGAGAAGTGGTGCTTCTGGGCGATCAGCGAGGCACCACGGGACAGCACGCGAGGGATGACCATCAGGCCGGCGGCACCAACCTTGGCGGCGTGGGCGGCATGGGATACGGCTTCGCGGGTGTTCACCGCGCCGGTGCCGACGATGGTCGGGATGCCGGCGGCCACCAGGCGCGCCACGCCTTCCTGGCGCTCGGCCTCGGTCAGCAGCGGCCAGTCGCCCATCGAGCCGCAGTACACCACCGCGCTCATGCCGGCGTCGATCAGTTCGCGGCCCTTGCGCACCAGGGCGTCGAAGTCCGGCTTGCGCTCGGCGGTGCAGGGGGTCATCAGGGCGGGCATGGTGCCGGTGAAGATGTTGTCGGTCATTGTTGTCACTCCTGGCGGTATTCAGTGGGAAATGAATGGGGTCAGATGCCCCAGGCGAACGGATCCTGTTCGTCGATCAGCAGGGTGCTGTCGGCGGTCATGTGGGCGCGGCCGGTGATGAACGGGCGAATGCGTTCGCCGTCGCGTTCGTAGCGGCCCTGGAAGCGGCTGCCGGTGATGCTGGCCTGGACCCAGGTCTGGCCTTCGGCGAGCTTGCCGTCGGCGGCCAGGCACGCCAGCTTGGCGCTGGTGCCGGTACCACAGGGCGAGCGGTCGTAGGCCTTGCCGGGGCACATGACGAAGTTGCGGCTGTCGGCGTTGGCGTCGTCGGCGAACAGTTCGACATGGTCGATCGGGGCATCGTGTTCGCCGGTGATGCCCTGGGCCTCGAGGGCCTTGAGCAGGGCCCAGGTGTAGTCGGTGAGGGCTTCACGGTTGTCCAGCTCGATACGCTGGCCGTGGTCGGAGACCAGGAAGAACCAGTTGCCGCCCCAGGCGATGTCGCCATGCACCTGGCCATGCCCAGGCACTTGCACCGCGACCTGCCGGCGGTAGCGGTAGGACGGCACGTTGCCGACAGTGACGGAGCCGTCGTCATGCAAGGTGGCACTGACCTGGCCGACCGGTGTATCGATCTTGTGCACGCCAGGTTCGATCAGGCCGAGGTGGCGCAGCGAAGCGACCAGGCCGATGGTGCCGTGACCGCACATGTTCAGGTAGCCGGCGTTGTTGAAGAAGATCACCCCGCAGGTCGCATCCGCGGACACCGGGGGGCAGTACAGCGCGCCCACCAGCACGTCGTTGCCGCGCGGCTCCAGCAGGCAGGCGCGGCGCCAGTGGTCGTGCAGCTCGCGCAGTTCGTCGCGCTGCTCGGCCATGCTGTGGCCGTGCAGTGGCGGGAAGCCCTTCATCACCAGGCGGGTCGGTTCGCCGCCGGTGTGGGAGTCGATGACATGAACCTGTTTCATCAGCGTGTCCATTGTGTAGTGGGTCAGGAGGCGACAGCGGCGGGCTGTCGGCCGGCATGGGTTTCGCTGCTGGCTTCGCTTTCATCGTCGCCATCGAGGCGCACCAGCCGCGCCGGCACGCCGGTGGCGGCGCCCCAGTAGTAGATGCCCAGGGCACTGGCAGCCACGACCACGGTATCCAGCGGGTGGCCGATCACGCCCAGGCCACCGAAGCTGCCCAGCCAGGAGAGGAAAATGGTCACGGCGTAGAAGCCGATCAGCCAGGCCGACGAGCGCACCTGCTGGCCCAGCGACAGGTGTTCGGTAGGCACGAAACGGCGGCACAGCAGGTACAGCACGAACATCACGATCTGCAGCGCCAGCAGCCAGGACACGGTGTTCCAGCCCGACCAGTAGACGATCAGCGCGGCGATGATGAACGACAGCGGGCCGAGCACGCCCATGCCCTTGACCCGGAACGGCCGGGCCATGTCCGGGGCGCTGCGACGCAGGGCGGCCACGGACACCGGGGCTACGGCGTAGCTCAGCACCAGCGCGGCGGAGACCACGTTGATCAGCGCCTCCCACGACGGGAACGGCAGGGTCCAGAACACCGCCAGGGCGAAGGTCAGCCACAGCGCCGGGCGCGGGATGCCGGATTGCTCGTCGATGCGGGTGAAGTACTTGAAGAAGGTGCCGGTCTGCGCCCAGCCGTAGATCACTCGCGGGGTGGCGTTCATGTAGATGTTG
Source organism: Pseudomonas soli (assembly GCF_900110655.1). Lineage (GTDB taxonomy): Bacteria > Pseudomonadota > Gammaproteobacteria > Pseudomonadales > Pseudomonadaceae > Aquipseudomonas > Aquipseudomonas soli. The sequence goes on along the minus strand of NZ_FOEQ01000001.1, from coordinate 303,579 downwards.
CCGCAGCCGCTGGGCGAGATCACCGCGTCGGCCACCACCAGGTAGGCCAGCCAGCCGACGCCCAGGGCCAGGGCGATGTCACGGTAGGGCAGGGCCAGTTCCTTGGTCACCCCGGCCCAGCCGTTGGCGATCATCTCGGTCGGCACGCTGCCGAGGAACGCCAGTTGCAGCAGGGCATAGATCGCGGTGGACAGCAGCACCGAGAGAATCAGCGCGATGGGGATGGTGCGCTGCGGGTTCTTCACCTCGCTGGCCACCGAGATGATCGGGGTCAGGCCCAGGTAGGCGAAGATGATGCCGCCGGCCGACACCGCCATCTCCACCCCGGACAGGCCGAACGGGGCGAAGCCCTGGACCTCGAAGTTCTCCGGCTTGAAGAAGGTGAACAGTACGCCGATCACCAGCAGCGGCACGATGAACTTGAACACGCTGACCAGGTTGTTGGCCTTGGCGAAGGTCTTCACGCTGCGGTAGTTGAGAAGGAAGAACAGCCCGAGCAGCGCGAACTGCACCAGCCAGCCAAGCACCGTCGGGTCGCTGGAGCCGGCCTTGGTCAAGGCCGGGAACCAGGCCGCGGCGTACTGGCGCGAGGCGACCACCTCGATGGCGATCAGGCTGGAGAAGGCGATCAGGGTGATGAAACCCATCAGGTAGCCGAGCAGTGGGCCGTGGGAGTACACCGGGTAGCGCACCACGCCGCCGGCCCGTGGCAGGGCGGCGCCGAGCTCGCAGTAGACGATGCCCAGCAGCAGCACGGCGAAACCGCCGAGGAACCAGGAGAGGATGCCGGCCGGCCCGGCGATGGCCGAGACGTGGCTGGCGGCGAACAGCCAGCCCGAGCCGAAGATGGCACCTAGGCCGATGAAGGTGAGGTCCAGCAGTGACAGCTGTTTTTTGAATTTGCCTGACATGGGGGCGCCTTCTTGTAGGTTTTGGATAGGCAGGTCTGATGTCACGATGCGGCGGCATGCGCCGCGTTCTTGTAGGTCGTGGGGCGGCTTGCGTGGGGCATAGAGTGGACCGATCGGGGGCTCGGTTCTTGATGGTTTTCTGCAAGGTGGGTGACGAAATCGGCATAGTCGGGAGCAAGTGCTGGCGCTCGGAGGGGGCTGCTGACTAGGCTTGCAGGGCGCCAGAACCACTAGAGATAACCGCATGTCCGAGCAACCGTTGACTGCCCTGTACCAGCACCTCGACCAGCACCGCCCCGAATCCCTCGAAGCCTTGCTGACCGGCGTGGTCTGGCTGCTGCCGATGCTGGACGTCATCGCCAATGCGGCGATCTTCATCAAGGACGACCACGCCCGCTATGTGCTGGCAAACCGCACGCTGGTCCAGCGCTGCGGTTTGAAACGCCTGCAACCGCTGCTGGGCAAGACCAGCGCCGAGGTGTTCCCGGCGCGCCTGGGCCCTGGCTACACCGAGCAGGATCGCCGGGTGCTGGAGCAGGGCCAGGTGCTGGAGGACCAGCTCGAGCTGCACCTGTACGGCAGCCGCGAACCGGGCTGGTGCCTGACCCACAAACGCCCGCTGTATGACGCGGCGGGGGCGATCATCGGCCTGGTGGGTATTTCGGTCGACCTGCAGTCAGCCGCCGACACCCACCCCGCCTACCAGCGCCTGGCCGCTGTGGACGCGCATATCCGCGCGCATTTCCACCAGCCGATCAGCATGGGCGAGCTGACGCGCATCGCCGGCATCTCGGTTGCGCAACTGGAGCGCTACTGCAAGCGGGTGTTCCACCTCACCCCCCGGCAGATGATCCACAAGGCCCGCCTGGAACATGCGCACCACCTGCTGCACAGCGACCTGCCGATCATCGAGGTGGCGCTGCGCTGTGGCTACACCGACCACAGCGCGTTCAGCCGGCAGTTCAGGCAACTGACCGGGTTTACCCCGCGCCAGTACCGTCAAGCGACGGCTCAGGAAGCTTGAAACAGGGCGCGGGCTTCGTCGAAACACTGCTCGGCGATGGCCGAGCGTGGCTCGCTGCGGCGCAGCAGCAGGCCGACCGGGCTGTGGATGCTCGCCTCTTGCACGGGAATGATGCGCATGTGCTGGCTGAGCTCTTCCAGGCCGCAGTCCAGTGGCATGATCGCGCAGCACACGCCGGTGTTGATCGCCTGGATCAGCTGGAAGGTCGAGTCGCTCTCGAGCACGGCGTTGGGCGTAAGGCCGCGGCTGCGGAAGCTCAGGTCGAGGGATTGGCGGTAGTGCATGCCTTTGCTCAGCAGGCCCAGCGGCAGGTCGCCGAGGTCTTCCCAGTGCAGGCTGTCGGCCTCGAACTGGAAGTGCCGGGTGTCGTGCAGCAGGCCCATGGTGGTGATGCTCAGTTCGATCACTTCGAAGAAGCTGGTGTTGACCTGGTCGAGGTAGCAGATGCCCAGGTCGAGCTGGTTGCGGCTCAGGCCGTCGATCACCTGCTCGGAGCTCAGCGACGACAGCTGGAAATGCAGCTCGGGGTACTTTGCGCGCAACGGCATTAGCAGTTGCATGGGGTTGAAGCTGGCCAGCGGCACGGTACCCAGGCGCAGGCTGCCGACCACCTGGCCCCGGCAGCTGGCAGCCTCGGCCTGCAGGCCGTCGTGGGCGGCAAGCAGGGTGCGGGCCCAGGCCAGAATACGTTCGCCGGCTTCGGTGAAGCCTTCGAAGCGCTGGCCGCGCTTGACCAGCACCAGGTCGAGTTCGTCTTCGAGGTTGCGCAGGCGCATGGACAGGGTCGGCTGGGTGATGTGGCACAGCGCCGCGGCCTGGCCGAAGTGGCGGGTCTGGTCGAGGGCGATGAGGAACTTGAGCTGTTTGATGTCCATGGTGCGGCCTGAGTTGCGGGGTGGGTAGACCTTAACCAAGAGTGAAGCACCTGGCTAATCATTGCTGACAAATTCGTCGGCCCGTGGCGGGCAGGCGATAGAAACCGTCGATCACCCGGTACGCTCTATCGATTGGACGCTACCGGGGCTTCTCTCTAACGTGGCCGCCAAGCCAATCCTGGAGCAAAGGCCATGAGCGTGAAACCGGACGCGGTGTTCGTACCGCTGAACATCGCGGTGCTGACCGTCAGCGACACCCGCACCTTCGAGAACGATACCTCCGGCGAGCTGCTGGCCAGCCGCGCCGTCGGCGTGGGCCACCGCCTGGTGGCGCGCGAGCTGCTCAAGGACGACCTGTACAAGATCCGCGCCCAGGTCGCCACCTGGATCGCAGACGAACAGGTGCAAGTGGTGCTGATTACCGGCGGTACCGGTTTCACTGGCCGCGATAGCACGCCGGAAGCGGTGGACTGCCTGCTGGACAAGCGCATCGACGGGTTCGGTGAGTTGTTCCGCGCCTTGTCGATTCTCGATATCGGTACCTCGACCGTGCAGAGCCGGGCCCTGGCCGGCATGGCCAACGGTACCCTGGTGTGTTGCCTGCCGGGCTCGACCGGCGCCTGCCGCACGGCATGGGAGGGGATCCTGGCCGAGCAGCTGGATGCGCGGCACCGGCCGTGCAACTTCGTCCCGCACCTGAAGCCGATCGGGGCCTGCGAAAGCCGCGGTTGACCTCAGGGCTCCATCGCGGGGCAAGCCCGCTCCCACGCCGATCTTATTTCAGCACACACGCTGGCGTGGGAGCGGGCTTGCCCCGCGATGAGACTTCAACTCAACACATGATCCACCGGCACCAACGCCGGTGGCAGTGGCTCATGCCCCAGCGCCGACAGCACATCACGCTCTATGGTGCGCACCAGCGCATCGGTCGGCAGGTCGTTCTCATCCCGCCCGAAGGGGTCCTCCAGCTCGTTGCCGATCGCATCCAGGCCGAAGAAGGTGTAGCTGACGATGGTGGTGAACAGCGGTGCCAGCCAGCCCAGCGGTTCGGCCAGGGCGAACGGCAGCAGCAGGCAGAAGATGTAGATGGTGCGGTGCAGCAGCAGGGTGTAGGGGAACGGCAGTGGCGTACCCTTGATCCGCTCGCAGGTGGCCTGCACGTCCGACAGGCCGGCCAGGCGCTGCTCCAGCAAGGTGTAGCGGAACTCGCTGATCGCTCCACGCTCCGCCAGCCGTGAACAATGTTCGCCCACCTCGCGCAGGATGCCGTCGCAGACATTGTGCGTCACTATCTGCGCCCTCTCGCCCAGCCAGGGGCGGGCGGCGCCGAGCTCGTCTTCGTTGCGCAGCCGGGCATTGAGGGCATGGGCGAAGGCACAGAGGCTGCGCAGCAGTTCCTCGCGCAGCGCCGCGTCCTTGATCGCCACGCTTTCGCGCACGAACGAGCGCACCTCGATGATCATCCGCCCCCAGGCCTTGCGGCCTTCCCACCAGCGGTCGTAGCAGGCGTTGTTGCGAAAGCTCATGAAGATCGACAGCGACAGCCCCAACAGGGTGAAGGGCGTGGCGCTGACCGGGTAGAACAGCGCCGGGTAGTGCCGCTCGACCAGCACGATCAGCGCCGCGAGCAAGGTCACCGCCAGGCAGCGCAGGGCGATGCGCTGGACGATCGAGCCTTTGAGGGTGAACAGCACGCGCAGCATGTCGGGGCGTGAGTGGACGATCAAGGCAGTTCCAGAGGCGGCCGATCAGCCGCCGGTCATGTTCATGAAGCGCAGGATCTGCACCTCGCCGCCCACTTCGAAGTGGTGACGGTAGGGTTTGAGCTGCATGGCGTCGCGGATGGCTTTTTCCAGGCGGGCGCTGTCGCCGGGGTGCTGGCGCATGACCTGTTTAAGGTCTACCGAGTGTTCGTTGCCCAGGCACAGCAACAGGCGGCCTTCGACGGTCAGGCGCACGCGGTTGCAGGTGGCGCAGAAGTTGTGGCTGTGGGGCGAGATGAAACCGACCCGTGTGTTGGGCGCCTCGGCCAGGCGCCAGTAGCGCGCCGGGCCCTGGGACGACTCGGCCGACTCGACCAGGGTGAAGTGCTCGGCCAGGCGTGCGCGTACGTCGTCGCTGGAGCAGAACGATTCGCCGCGCTCGTGCTCGCTGATTACGCCCAGGGGCATCTCTTCGATGAAGGAGATGTCCAGTTCGCGGTCGATGGCGAAACGCACCAGGTCGACGATCTCGTGGTCGTTGCGGCCCTTGAGCACCACCGCGTTGAGCTTGGTGCGGCGAAAGCCCGCGGCGCGGGCGGCGTCGATGCCGGCGATCACCTGCGCAAGGTCGCCGGTGCGGGTCAGGGCGCGGAAACGCTCGGAGTCGAGGCTGTCGAGGCTGATGTTCAGGCGCGACACGCCGGCATCGAACAGCGGCTGGGCCAGGCGGCCGAGCTGCGAGCCGTTGCTGGTCAGGCACAGTTCGCGCAGGCCGGGCAGGGCGGCGATGCGCCCGCAGAGCTCGACGATGCCTTGGCGTACCAGCGGCTCGCCGCCGGTCAGGCGGATCTTGCGCGTGCCCATGGCGACGAAACGCTCGGCGACCTGGTACAGCTCTTCGAGGCTGAGAATCTGCTGGCGCGGCAGGAACTGCATGTCTTCAGCCATGCAATAGACGCAGCGAAAGTCGCAGCGGTCGGTAACCGACATCCGCAGGTAATCGACTTTGCGGTTGAAACCGTCGATCAGGGCCTGGGCGTTCTTTTCCACGTTCGCGCTCGACATTGAAGTGGCTGGGGGCGGCCAAACGCCGCGGATAAGGTCCAAGCTATAACCTGCGCCCATTGGCGTCAAATTGCTTTGCCCGACCATTCGATCAGTCTCCTCTATCACAGCTGCAGGCCGCGCTGGCCAAGGTCTGGGCCCGGTGATCGAAACGGTTTATCACGCCGTCATTTATTTCGATTGGACGCAGCAGGGGGCGCTTCTTAGGCTGGAAAAAACACCGTGCGGAGAAGCGCAGCATGAGCCAGGACGAACACATCAGGGACTACAAGGGGCCGGCCGCCGGCTGGGGCGCGCTCAAGAGCGTGACCAAGAGCTGGCTGGGCAGCGAGAACGCCTTCAAGAACCTGCGGGCCATGCTCAAGACCAACCAGAACGGTGGTTTCGACTGCCCGGGTTGCGCCTGGGGCGAATCGCCGGAAAGCGATATGGTCAAGTTCTGCGAGAACGGCGCCAAGGCGGTCAACTGGGAAGCCACCGGTCGCTCGGTGGATCCGGCGTTCTTCGCCCGCTATAGCGTCAGCGCCTTGCTCGAACAGACCGACTACTGGCTCGAGTACCAAGGCCGCATCACCCACCCGATGCGCTACGACGCGGCCACCGACCATTACGTCGAGATCAGCTGGGACGAGGCGTTCGCCCTGGTCGCCCGGCATCTGAACGGCCTCGCTTCGCCCGACCAGGCCGAGTTCTACACCTCGGGCCGGGCCAGCAACGAGGCGGCGTTCCTCTACCAGTTGTTCGTGCGTGCCTACGGCACCAACAATTTCCCCGACTGCTCGAACATGTGTCACGAGGCCAGCGGCGTGGGCATGGCCGAAACCCTTGGCGTGGGTAAGGGCACGGTGGTGTTCCATGACCTGGAGCTGGCCGATGCGATCTTCGTGATTGGCCAGAACCCCGGCACCAACCACCCGCGCATGCTCGAACCGCTGCGCGAGGCGGTCAAGCGTGGTGCCCAGGTGGTCTGCTTCAACCCGCTCAAAGAGCGCGGGCTCGAGCGCTTCCAGCATCCGCAGCACCCGTTCGAGATGCTCAGCAATGGCTCCGAACCAACCAATACCGCCTACTTCCGCCCGGCGCTGGGTGGCGACATGGCGGCCATGCGCGGCATCGCCAAGTTCCTCCTGCAGTGGGAACGCGAAGCGCAGCTGAACGACGAGCCGCCGGTGTTCGATCACGCTTTCATCGCTGAGCACACCAGTGGCGTCGAGGCCTACCTGGCTGTGGTGGACGCCACACCCTGGGAACATATCGTCGAGCAGTCGGGCCTGAACAAGGCTGAGATCGAGCTGGCCGCGCGCATGTACCGCAAGGCCGAGCGGGTCATCATGTGCTGGGCCATGGGCGTCACCCAGCACCGCCACTCGGTGCCGACCGTGCAGGAAATCGTCAACCTGCAGCTGCTGCGCGGCAACGTCGGCAAGCCCGGCGCTGGCCTGTCGCCAGTGCGTGGCCACAGCAACGTGCAGGGCGACCGCACCATGGGCATCGACGAGAAGCCCAGCGCTGCCTGGCTCGACACCCTCGAGAAGCGCTTCCACTTCAAAGTGCCACGCGCCCACGGTCACAACGCCGTGCTGGCGATCCAGGCTATGGAAGAAGGCCGGGCCAAGGTGTTCATCGGCTTGGGCGGCAACTTCGCCCAGGCGACGCCCGACACCCCGCGGACCCACGCCGCACTGCGCAACTGCGAGCTGACCGTGCAGGTCTCCACCAAGCTCAATCGCTCGCACCTGGTTACCGGGCGCGATGCGCTGATCTTGCCGTGTCTGGGCCGCACCGAGATCGACATCCAGGCCGAGGGGCCGCAGGGCGTCACCGTGGAGGACACTTTCAGCATGGTGCATATTTCCCATGGGCAGCTGAAGCCACGATCAGCGCAGTTGCGTTCGGAGCCGGCGATCGTTGCTGGCATGGCCAAGGCCACCCTTGGCAACCGGCCCATCGATTGGGACTACGCGATTGCCGACTATGGCCGCATCCGCAGCATGATCGCCGACGTGATTCCCGGCTTTGCCGATTTCAACGCCCGCCTACAGCATCCCGGTGGGTTCCACCTGGGCAACCAGGCCGCCGAACGCAACTTCCGCACCGCCACCGGCAAGGCGCGTTTCATACCGAGTCAGTTGCCGGAGCATCTGGTCAACGCGACCGTGCTGGCCCGTGGTGACAAGCCAGATCTGATCCTGCAGACCCTGCGCTCCCACGATCAGTACAACACCACCCTATACGGGCTGGATGACCGCTACCGTGGGGTGTTCGGCCTGCGCGAGGTGGTGTTTGTCAACGAGGCCGACATACGCCGCCTGGGCTTCGAGCCGGGTGAGCACGTGGACCTGGTGTCGCTATGGGAGGATGGCCGTGAGCGGCGGGTGTCGGGCTTCCGCCTGGTGGCATATGACGTACCTGAAGGTCAGGCGGCGGCGTATTACCCGGAGACCAATCCGTTGGTGCCGCTGGAAAGCTACGGTGAGGGGACCTACACACCAACCTCGAAGTTCGTGGCGATCAAGTTGGAGAAGGCGAGGGCGGGGAATCGGATCGAGGCTACCCTGGCTGACTGACAGGGTCGGCCTCATCGCTGGCAAGCCAGCTCCCACAAGGATATCGTTTGGCTTAAGGTGGACGCGGTCGGGGGGGAGCCGGCTTGCCGGGGGGAGACCGGTCCTGCCAGCGACCATTTCAGCGCCCCACCGGATACGCCGTGGTGTACTTCATCTGCTCCATGGCAAAACTCGAGGTGATGTTCGACAGCCCGTCGGTGCTGGTGATCAGCTTCTTGTAGAAGCGGTCGTAGGCAGCGATGTCGCCCACCACCACCCGCAGCATGTAGTCCCAGTCGCCGGACATGCGATACACCTCCATCACTTCCTCGAACGCCGTCACCGTGGCGGCGAACTGCGCCAGCCAGGCGCTGTCGTGGCGCTGGGTCTTGAGCTGGACGAACACCGTAAGGCCCAGGCCCAGGCGCTCGGGATCGAGCAGGGCGACGCGGCTGCGGATGTAGCCTTCCTCTTCCAGGCGCTTGACCCGTTTCCAGCACGGTGTGGTGGACAGGTTGACCGCTTCGGCCAGGTCCTTGAGGGACAGCGAGGCGTCGCGTTGGAGCAGGGTGAGGATGTGCTGGTCGAAACTGTCCATGACGTCATGTCGCCGGTTGCGGGAAAAGTTTTCCGAGAGTAGCCGCTTGCCGGGAACGATGGAACCGTTTTGGCCGCTGGGTCGACGGCAATGTTCCACTGGCGCCTGGGGGTGGTGGATATGAGATAGTGGCGGTTTTCAACCCTCAGGCAATGGACCCGACCATGTCCGACAAACCGCGCAATTTCGCCACCCGCACCATCCATGCCGGTGAGCAATCCAGTGTTGCCGACAATGCCATCTTCCCGGCCATCGTCACCTCCAGCTCGTTCATCAAACGCGGCCTGGACGACAACCCCGAATATGCCTACAGCCGGGTCAGCAATCCTACCCGGCACGCCTACGAGACCTGCGTGACCGCACTGGAGGAGGGTGTCGGCGCGGTCGCCTGCGCCTCGGGCGTCAGCGCCACCGCCACGGTGCTCGAGTTGCTGTCCAAGGATGCCCACGTGGTGGTGATGAATGGCGTCTACGGCGGCACCTTCCGCCTGCTGGAAGACTACCGTGGACGCACCTCGGGCCTGACCACCACCTACGTCGACCTCAACGACATCGAGGCGGTGGCTGCGGCGATCCGCCCCGAGACCCAGCTGATCTGGATCGAGTCGCCGACCAACCCGCTGCTGCATCTGGTTGACATCAAGGCGGTCTGCGAACTGGCCCGTGAGCGGGGGGTGATGACCTGCATTGACAACACCTTCTGTTCGCCGTGGAACCAGCAACCGATCACCCTGGGTGTGGACCTGGTGATGCACTCGGCCAGCAAGTACATCGGTGGCCACTCGGACCTCACCGGTGGCGTTGTGGTGGCGGCCAACCGCGAGTTGCTGGGGCGCCTGCGCAAGATCAGCATGGCGGTCGGCGCGATCCAGGGGCCGTTCGACTGCTACCTGGCATTGCGCGGGCTGAAGACCCTCGATGTGCGCATGGAGCGCCAGAGCGCCAACGCCCTGCGTGTGGCGCAGTTCCTCGAACAGCATCCGCAGGTCGAGCAGGTCTACTACCCTGGCCTGGAAAGCCACCCGCAGCATGAACTGTGCAAACGCCAGATGCGCACGGGCGGCGCGGTGGTGGCGTTGCGCATCAAGGGCGACCGGGCCGCGGTCAACCGCCTGGTCGAGGCGCTGTCGATCTTCGTCCTGGCCGACTCGCTGGGCGGTGTGGAGAGCATGATCAACCACTCCTGGAGCATGTCGCACAACTCCCTGAGCCCGGAGCAGAAGGGCGTTATGGGGATCAGTGAGAACCTGCTGCGGCTGTCGATCGGGATCGAGGATTACCGCGATCTGATCGAGGATCTGGAGGGTGCGCTGATGGCTTGCGCGTAAGGGCTGTCGACGTCATCGCGGAACAAGCCCGTTCCCGCGATGGCCGCGTATGCCTTGGCGTCTGCGCGGTACCTGGGAGCGGGCGTGCCCCGCGATAGCGTCGGTTGGGGAATCAGGATTTTGGTGGGTGGACGATGCGTTCGATCTTGTCCTTGATCAGCACCCGCTCCTTGCGCAGGCGGTTTACGGTGTCGTCGCCGGTGGCATTGCCTTCGGCGGCGAGCACTTCCTTGTCCTTGGCGTTGTATTCCTTGTGCAGCTTGTGCAGGTCCTGGTTCTTGTCGATCAGGGCCTGGAACTGGTCGGCCGTCACGTGCAGGTCTGCGAGCAAATCATGCGGAACTGGCATTTCTTCACCTCTCTCAGGGTTGGTAAACGAGCCTGAACCAAGAGGATAGTCGCCTTTGCCGTAGTGCGGGACTGGGTTAGGCTGTCGCCTCCCCCTGCGTGAACGGAACCTGCGCCATGCCTCACCTGAACCTGGAATACAGCGACAATCTGCGCGACCTCAATGTCGATGTGCTGCTGCTGCGGCTGAACCACGCCCTGGTCGGCAGTGGCCAGTTCGCCGAAGAGCTGGACATCAAGAGCCGCGCCCAGGCCTTTGCCCAATACCGGGTCGGTACCGCCCCGGCCGAACGGGCCTTCGCCCACGTGCGCCTGGCGATCCTCAGTGGGCGTACGCAGCAGGTGAAACAGCAGTTGTCGAACAGCCTGCTCGAGGTGCTGCGCGAGGCGATCCCGGCCCAGCCTGGGCTGGACATTCAGTTGTGCGTCGAAGTCCTGGACATCGACCGCGAGCCGTACGCCAAACTTCGCCTGCCTGGCTGAATGGCAGCTGAATGACATTCATTTAATTAATGAAAGACGCTGGCCCACCAATTGTTGGCGTCTTTTTCACAAAAAATTGATGCTAGGCTTTCTAGAGTTCGGCCAACTTTCCAACCTGCCCGTCCGGGCGGGTTGGCCGCTGATCAACTCTTGTTGCGAACGCTCATGCTCAAACTCAGATCCCTGCGCACCGAATGGGTCACGTTGCTGGCCAGCCTGTACCTGTTGATCGGCTTCAATACCATGCTGTGGGAACACCTTGAGTCCATCGTGCCGCCGGGTATGGTGGGGCTCTGGTTGAGCCTGGCGTTTGCCGTGCTGATGCTGTTCGCCTTCAATCTCATACTCACATTGCTCGCGTTTCGTTATGTATTGAAACCGGTATTGATTGTGCTGTTCATCAGTGGCGCAAGTGTCGCTTACTTTATGAATCAATACGGTGTGCTTATTGATGCCGGCATGTTTCGCAACGTGGCCGAAACCAATGTCGCGGAAGTGCGCGACCTGCTTTCACTGAAGTTTGCCGTTTATTTATTTTTGCTGGGGGTGCTGCCATCGCTGTTGGTGTGGAACGCCAGGATCGCCTATCGCCCCTGGCACCGCGAGCTGTTGGGCAAGCTGGTGGTCAGTGGTGCCTGTGTCGCGGCCTTGGGCTCAGTGGCGCTGGTCAATTACCAGGGCCTGGCCTCGTTGTTTCGTAATCACCATGAACTGCGCTTGATGCTTACACCGAGCAACATCGTTGGGGCTTCCATCGGCTATGCCAGCGAGCAAGTGGGCACGGCTACCCGACCTTTCCAGCGCTATGGCGAGGACGCCCGCCGTGATGCGGCCTGGCAGCGGCACCAGCGCAAGTCGTTGACAGTGCTGGTGGTCGGTGAGAGTGCCCGGGCGGAAAACTTCGGCCTGCTCGGCTATGCCCGCGACACTACCCCGCAATTGAGCAAGGAGCAGGGCTTGCTGAGCTTTACCGACGTCCACTCCTGCGGCACCGAGACCGCCGTGTCGGTGCCCTGCATGTTTTCCGGCATGCCGCGCAAGGACTACGACGCCCGCGTGGCGAAGAACCGCGAAGGCCTGCTCGACATCCTCCAGCGCGCGGGGTTGGCAGTGCAATGGCGCGACAACCAGTCCGGCTGCAAGGGCACCTGTGACCGGGTGCAATTTATTGACGTGAGCAACCTGCAGGACCCGAGCCTGTGCGCCAGCGGCGAATGCCATGACGAGATCCTCCTGCAGGGCCTGGCCGAGTTGCTCGACAACCTCGACCAAGACACCGTGCTGGTGCTGCACCAGATGGGCAGCCATGGCCCGGAATACTTCAAGCGCTACCCGGCTGGCAGCGAACCCTTCACCCCGGTGTGCCGCAGCAACGCTCTGAACCAGTGCAGCCAGCAGGAGATCGTCAACGGCTATGACAACACCCTGGCCTACACCGACAAGGTGCTGGCGACCTTGATCGATACCTTGCGCAGCAAGCAGGACAAGGTCGACACCGCGATGATCTATCTTTCAGATCATGGCGAGTCGTTGGGGGAGTACAACCTGTTCCTGCACGGCACGCCCTACATGATCGCACCAGAGCAGCAGAAGCATGTGCCGCTGCTGGCCTGGTTCTCCGACAGCTACCGCGAGGACTTCGGCGTGGACACCGAATGCCTGGGCAAGCTGCGTGATGCGCCGTTGTCGCAGGACAACCTGTTCCACTCGATGCTCGGCCTGTTGCAGGTGCGCACCGAGGTCTACCAGCGCTCGCTGGACCTGTTTGCCGGCTGCCGCCCCTGGCTGGCGGCCGATCGCTGAGCGTACCGACGATCAGCACCAAGGATGGCGTGGCTTGCGAGGTTTCACCCATTGCGCCCGCGCCGTATATACTGCGCGCCAATGTTAGTGGGAGAGCCTCGTGGCCATCGAAATTCACTGGATCCGTGACGACCAGACCCTGGCCCAGCACTGCCGAAGCTGGCGTGAGCTGCCCTTTGTGGCCCTCGACACCGAATTCATGCGGGTCGACACCTTCTACCCGAAAGCCGGGTTGATCCAGATCGGTGACGGCAAACGTGCCTTCCTCATCGACCCTTTGCTGATTCGCGACTGGCAGCCGCTGGCCGAGCTGCTCGAAGACAATAGCGTGGTCAAGGTGCTGCACGCCTGCAGCGAAGACCTGGAGGTCTTGCTGCGCCTGACCGGCAAGCTGCCACAACCCTTGTTCGACACCCAACTGGCCGCCGGCTACCTAAACATCGGTTTCTCCATGGGCTATTCGCGTCTGGTGCAGGACGTGCTGGGGCTCGAGCTGCCCAAGGGCGAGACTCGCTCCGACTGGCTGCAGCGCCCGCTGTCGGACACCCAGGTGAGCTACGCTGCCGAAGACGCCGTTCACCTGGCCGAGCTGTTCACCGCCCTGCGCCCGCAGCTGTCGGATGACAAGTACGCCTGGGTGCTCGAGGACGGTGCCGAGCTGGTTGCCGCGCTGCGCCGTGAAGTCGAGCCCGAGACCCTCTACCGCGACGTCAAGCTGGCTTGGAAGCTCGGCCGCCAGCAGCTGGCCGTGCTGCGCGAGCTGTGCGCCTGGCGCGAGCGTGAGGCCCGCAGCCGCGATGTGCCACGCAATCGCATCCTCAAGGAACATTCGTTGTGGCCCATGGCCAAGAGCCAGCCGGACAGCCCGTCGGCGCTGGCGAAAATCGACGAAATGCACCCGCGTACCATCCGCCAGGACGGCGAGGCGTTGATCCAGCTGATCAAGCGCGCCGCCAGCCTGCCGCAGGAGCAATGGCCCGCGCCACTGCCCGAGCCGCTGCCGATCGAAGCCGCCGGCATTCTCAAGCGCCTGCGCGCCATCGGACAGGCTGAAGGTGAGCGCCTGGGCATCGCCCCGGAACTGATGCTGCGCAAGAAAGCCCTCGAAGCGCTGCTCAAGAGCGGCTACCCCGACGGTCCCTATCAACTGCCCGATGCACTGCGCGGCTGGCGTCGCGAGCGCATGGGCCAGGCCCTGCTGGACGATCTGGCCGGTGCCGGAGATTCACGATGAAACGTATCTGCTCGATCTACAAGAGCCCCCGCAAGAACGAAATGTACCTGTATGTGCTCAAGGCCGATGGCCTGGAGCGTGTGCCCGAGGGGCTGCTGCCTTTCTTCGGCACGCCCGTGCACGCCTTCGACCTGGTGCTCAGCCCCGAGCGCAAGCTGGCCCGCGAGGACATCGCCAAGGTGCTGGAAAACCTCGACAACCAGGGCTACCACCTGCAGATGCCGCCTCCGGACGACGACTACATCGAGCACCTGCCCGAAGAACTGCTGCGCCGCAACGACCCGGCCTGATCCGGGCGCGGTCTCTTCTCTGTCTGCGGCCCGCCTGGCGGGCCGCTTCCGTTGTTTGCCAAGGTTGTGTGTCACATGCGCGTTCTGATCGCTGAACAGGATCATGCCAACTATGCCCGCCTGCTGGGCGAGGCGGCGCCGGACCTGGAGGTCCTGACCAGTGGCGATTCCGCCGAACTGGCCCGCCTGGCCCCCGACTGCCCGGTGTGGCTGGGCCAGCCCGACCTGCTGGCCAGCCTGTTGCGCCAGGGCCACAAACCCCGGTGGATGCAATCGACCTGGGCCGGCATCACCCCGTTGCTGGCCGACGGCCTGCCGCGCGACTACCGCCTGACCCGGGCGGTGGGGATCTTTGGTCAGGTGATGGCCGAGTACATGCTCACCTACATGCTTGGCCATGAGCGCGATGTGCTGTCGCGCCTGGTCAGCCAGGTCGAGCGGCGTTGGGATGATCGGCCCGGGCGGACCCTGGAAGGACGGCGGGTGCTGATCGTCGGCACCGGCGATATCGGCCAGCAAGTCGCCGAGTTCCTCGTGCCCTTTGGCGTCACCTTGTCCGGGGTAGCCAGCAGTGCCCGTGAGCAGGCGCCGTTCGTCGAGGTTGCCGGGCTCGACCAGTTGCCCCGCCTGGTCGGCGAGGCCGACTACGTGCTCAACCTGTTGCCCGACACGCCGGCCACCCATGACCTGTACGATGCGGCACTGTTCAAGTGCTTCCGCTCCAGTGCCTTGTTCATCAATGCCGGGCGCGGCGTGGCGGTAGTCGATGCCGACCTGGTCGAGGCGCTCAAGCAAGGGCACCTGGCCGGCGCGGTGATCGATGTCTGCCGCCAGGAGCCGTTGCCCCAGCGCCACCCGTTCTGGACTGCCTGGGGGCTGCTGCTGACCGGGCACAGCTCAGCGCCGACTTCGCCGACGGCGATGGTGCGGTTGTTCGTCGGGAATGCGCGGGCGTATGCGGCGGGGCAGGGGTTACGTGGGGAAGTGGATTTCGCGCGGGGCTACTGACAGACGTTTGCTCTACGGCCCGCTCTCACGGGGTGTACCGTGACCCGTGGGAGCGGGCTTGTCCCGCGATGAATCAGATGCAACCTTACAAGCTGAAATCGCCTTCGGCCGCCAGCTCGCTCAACGGTCGGCGCGGGCTCGGCATTTCACGGGCCTGCAAACCTTCGGCCAGGGTCGCCTTGTCGCCCAGCTTGCCGATTGCCACCATTGCGTGCAGTGCGTAGCCCTCGGGGATCTTCAGCTCGCGCCGGGCCAGGTCCTGATCGAAGCCGGCCATGCCGTGGGTGTGCCAGCCGCTGATGCTGGCCTGCAACGCCAGATGGCCCCAGGCCGAGCCGGTGTCGAAGGTGTGCCACAGGGCCGGCTTCTCTTCATCGGAGCCGGGTGCGGCGAAGGTGGTCTTGGAGATGATCAGCACCAGCGCCGAGGCATGCTGCGCCCAGCTGCGGTTGAACTCGTTGAGGATGTCCAGGTAGCGCGCCCAGCTGGGTGTGTCGCGGCGGGCATAGAGGAAACGCCACGGCTGCGAGTTGTAGGCCGACGGCGCCCAGCGCGCGGCTTCGAGGAAGCTCAGCAAGGTTTCCTGGCTGATCGGCTCGTTGGTGAAGGCGCGGGGCGACCAGCGATTGATGAACTGCTCGTTGATGGCATAGTCGGCGATGCGTGGGGTGGCGCTCATGGTTGCTCCTGCAAGGACTGGGACAAAGACCGCACGCTACTGCGTCCGGCGAGCACTGACAAGCGGTCTGGCGTTGCCGCCGGACTGCCTCTAGACTGGCGCCGCCGCGCGCCGCGGATTGATGTTGACTGCAGGAACACGTGTGATGATCGCCGATACCGCGCCCTTCTGGCGGCGCAAGACCCTCGACCAGCTCGATGCGCAAGAGTGGGAGTCGCTGTGCGACGGCTGCGGCCTGTGCTGCCTGCAGAAACTCGAGGACGAAGAGGACAACAGCGTCTACTACACGAGCATCGCCTGCAAGCTGCTTGACCTGCAGACCTGCCAGTGCAGCGACTATCCCAATCGCTTCCGCTTCGTGCCAGATTGCATCCAGCTGACCCCAGGCAAGGCCGACCAGTTCAAGTGGCTGCCGCCCACCTGCGCTTATCGGCTGGTCAGCGAAGGCCAGGACTTGCCGTCGTGGCACCACCTGGTCTGCGGCGATCGCGGGCAAGTGCATGAGCAACGCATTTCCCGGTCCGGGCGGATGCTCAGCGAGAACGATGTGGATGAAGACGACTGGGAAGACCACCTGATTTTTCGCGCGGGTTGAGCCGCGCGGCTACAAGGAGTTTCGCTATGCGTCGCCCGCTGTTTATGGTGCTTGGCCTGCTGCTCAGCACTCAGGCGCTGGCCAGGAAAGTCGATCTGGACTATCAGGTTCGCCTTTTGCCGCAAAGCGGCCAGGCCGAGGTGCGCCTGACCCTGGCCGACGGCAGCGTGGTGCGCAGCCTCGACTTCGACCTGGGCAAAGCCGGCGTCTACAGCGACTTCCTTGCTGATGGCCAGTGGCAGGTGCAGAACGGGCGCGGCGTCTGGCACCCGGCGTCAGGCAAGACCAGCCTCAGCTACCGCGTGCTGCTCGACCAGCAACCGAAGGGCGGTGTCCATGAAACCCGCATGACCGCGCATTGGGCGCTGTTCCGTGGCGATCAGCTGGTGCCGCCGGCGCGCCTCGACCAGCAGGACGGCACCGAGCTGGTGTCGCGCCTGGCCTTCGACCTGCCGGCCGGCTGGAAGAGTGTCGAAACCGCCTGGCCGCGCATCGGCCGGCAGAAATTCCGCATCGATGACGTATCGCGCCTGTTCGATCGCCCCACTGGCTGGATGCTCGCCGGCAACCTGGGCAGCCGCCGTGCGCGCCTTGGCGACACCGAGGTGACCGTCGCCGCGCCGCAGGGGCAGGGCATGCGCCGCATGGACACCTTGACCCTGTTGACCTTCGTCTGGCCGCAGTTGCAGTCGGTGTTTCCACGCAACCCGCCCAAGTTGCTGCTGGTCGGTGCCCGCGACGAGATGTGGCGTGGCGTGCTGCCAGGCAACAATTCCCTGTACTTGCACAGTGGCCGGCCGCTGATCAGCGAGAACGGCAATAGCCCGCTGTTGCGCGAACTGGTGCAATTGTTCGCCCAGATCAACGACCGCGATGGCAGCGACTGGCTCGGCGAGAGCCTGGCCGACTATTACGCCAGCGAGCTGCTGCGGCGTGCTGGAGGCATGAGCGACGACCGTTACGAGGCGTTGCAGGCGCGCTTGCATAAACTTGGCGACAGAGTGAATCACCTCAAGGGTGCCAAGGCCAGCTCGGCGCAGGTGGCTCGCGGCGTGCTGCTGTTGCAGGCGCTGGATCGCGAGATTCGCCTGCACAACCACGACAAGCGCTCGCTGGACGATGTCGCCCGGGCTCTGATGCGCCTGTCGAGCGTCAGCACCGAGGAGTTCGTGCAGATCAGCGAGAACGTCCTGGGGCGGCAGTCCGAAGTATTGCAAAGCAAGGTATTGCGCTAGACCCAAGATCTATCGCGGGGGCAAGCCCGTTCCCACGACCCCGGACAATCATTTTGAACGCGGGCTCGTGGGAGCGGGCTTGCCCCGCGAAGCTTTCAACCGCCGGTCACCGTTGCGGTACGGGTTGCTGCCTCGGCACTGGCCTTCAGCGCCTTGAGCTCGGCAGTCCCCCGTTCTATGTCGCGATGCAGGCGCAAATATTCGGCGCGATGCCGCAACCACCACGCCTTGGTCGAGCAATGCCCGCTTACACCACGGGCCAGCGCCAGGCCGCCGACGGCAACCTGCAACATCCCCAGCAGGCCACCGTGGCGTAGCCCCTTACTGATCATCAACGCGCCCCCAGCCAGGGAGCTGACGCGCTCCAGGCCGTGGACATTGTGTTCCGGTGTGTCCGTTGTCCAATGGATATCGTGCATTGCCGGGTCTCCTCAGGTTGGTGATATCCAGCAGACTTTGCTCAGCGTGCAAGCGTTCAGTGTAATTTGCCGCGTGGCTGCCCCGGAAAACTTCGAGACTGTCCTGAGCAGGGGGGGTATAGCGATTGGTTGCAGGTGTCATTGGCGAGGGTGTTGGTTTTAATGAAACTTTTGCTCAGCGTATTTAATCAGCCGTGACATGAAAGCGCCGCCGTGGCTGAACGACTATGGAGAATCTCTAAGTCACGCTGTTGCTGTTGCTGTTGCTGTTGCTGTTGCTGTTG
>NZ_FOEQ01000001.1:218132-284581 GCF_900110655.1 Pseudomonas soli | reverse complement strand
GCAGCGCTTGACGGGCATCCATGCCCGTCACCTCCCTCCGCAAGACCTGCGTTCGGCCTCCTGAAGTCGCGAAGTTACGGGCGGCGCCTGGGCTGGCGCAGCTGTCGCTCGCGGGCTTCGGGGGTAGACTTCTGATCGGCAACGGCAACGGCAACGGCAACGGCAACGGCAACGGCAACGGCAACGGCAACGGCAACGGCAACGGCAACGGCAACGGCAACCGAGCAGTTCCAGGTGGTGCAGGAGCGCGCATGGCGCCTGTAGGAGCCGGCCTTGCCGGCGAAGGGGCCGGACCGGCCTACTTGAATTTCGGCCCCGAGCGGGTATTGAGCCCCTTGGCCATGCGGTCATACAGCACCACGTTGACCGTCGCCGCGAGGTTCATGCAACCCTGGGTCGGAATATAGATAGTCTCTTCGCACCAACCACGTACGTCCTCGCTCAACGAGCCATCCTCAGGCCCGAAGATATAGATCGCCCGGTCCGGGTGGGTGTATTCGGGCAGGGCGCGCGCACCGTCCACCAGCTCCACCGCCACCGGCGTGCAGCCCAACGGAATGATGCGTTGCAGGTCGTCGATGCCGATCAGCGGGATGTCGTAGTGCACCCGCTTGGTATCGGTGACGAAATCGCGGGCGCGCTCATAGCGCTTGCCGGTGTAGAACACCGAGTTGACGCCATAACAGCCTGCCGCGCGCATCACCGAGCCGACGTTCTCGGCCGATTTGGGGTTGAACAGGCCGATGCAGCTGTACCGTTTGTTCGCCACGTGTCGGGGCCCTTCGCAAAAAAAGAGCGCGATTATACGGGCTTGCCGACACGGCGGGGGCGGGAATCGACGGTCAGTCCTTCTTCATCAGCGCGGCAAGGCCGGCGAACGGGTTGTGGGTGGCCACGGCGACTTTCGGTGTGCTCAGCGAACCTTCGCTGAAATACTGCTGGTCGGTGTAGCGGGCGTGCTCGTTGTCGTGGCAGTACAGGCACAGCAGTTCCCAGTTGGAGCCGTCCTGGGGGTTGTTGTCGTGGTTGTGGTCGCGGTGATGCACGGTCAGTTCCGACAGGCGTTTGCCGGAGAACTCGCGGGTGCAGCGGCCGCAGACGTGGGGGTACATTTTCAGCGCCTTGTCGCGATAGCCCATTTCCTTGTCGCGCTTGGCGTCGGCGAGGATACGGTCGAGGCGGGCGGTGGCGTCGGAGGTGGAACTCATGGTGTTACCTTTTTTCTAATCAGGGCAATGACGGTTATGTCCTTGAGTCTAGCGCGCCAGTCGGGCGGGCGGACAGGCAAAAATGCGCCATTGGGCATAGCCTGTAGGAAGGTTTCTGACAGGAGGCTGCAGATGTTGCATGCGATCCTCGCTGCATTGTTGCTTGGCGCAGTGCCGTTGGCCGACGCTGCAGGTCAGCAGCGGCCGCTCACGACCGTCCCGGGGGCCCCGGGGACGCCGACGCCGACACCCTACCCGCAGATCACCCCGAGCACGCCGCCCAAGGCCGGAGCCAACCGGCCCGGCGCGCCGCTGCTGCCGCCCATGCCGGTGCCGGGGCCGCCGAAGGACCAACCGTTGCCGGGTTTGAACCAGGATTCGCCAAAACCGCCGCCCAAGCGCGATTAGGCTCTGTACGAAAAGCCTTGATACTTGTTCATGCTGCGTTGAAAACAGCCTCGGAATGCTCATGTACTCCAGTACACTGCGCTTGCTCGGCTGTTTTCGCCTTGCCTGACCTGCGTCTCAAGACTTTTCGTACAGAGCCTAGATCTGCTGTGCCAGGCGCTGGCCATCCTGCATCCGCAGGCGCCGTGAAAGCGCCACGGCCAGGGCGCGAATGATGCGGGCGGCAATGCGCGGCGCGTCGGCGAGCATCTTCTCCAGCGAATCCTTGCCCAGGGTCAGCAACTGGCAGTCGCTGGCGGCCACACAGGTGGCCGAGCGGCGCTCGCCGTCGAGCACGGCCATCTCGCCGAAGGCTCGGCCCTTGCGCAGGGTGGCGATTTCTACCTCGGTGCCGTTGCCGTCGGTCTTGCGCACCGAGACCACGCCACGGTGGAGGATGCACATGAAGGTACCGGCGTCGCCTTCGCTGAACAGGATCTGGCCTTCGTTCACGGCGGTGAGGCTGAAATAGCCGGCGGCGGTGACGAAATCGCTGGGCTGCAGGGTGTCGAACAGACCGCAGTCCATGAGCATGTCGCGGATTTCGGCGTTCAGGTGCTGGGTGTCGGGCATGTGTCGTTCTTCTTCGCATGTCTGGAAAGCGCCGCGTGCGCACAATCTGTGGCCGTGGCGCTTGTGAGACAACGAAATTCGCGTTTTACGCCACGCCCAGCTCATTGAAGACGAACGCATACTCCAACGCCACGTCGCGCAGCCCCTGGTAGCGGCCGCTCATGCCGCCGTGGCCGGCGCCCATCTCGGTCTTGAGCAGCAGCAGGTTGGCGTCGGTCTTGCGCGTGCGCAGGCGCGCCACCCACTTGGCCGCCTCCCAGTACTGCACTCGGCTGTCGTTGTAGCCGGCGATCACCAGCATGGCCGGGTAGGCCTGGGCCCTGACGTTCTCGTACGGCGCGTAGGCCTTGATCCGCGCATACACCTCGGGGTCTTGCGGGTTGCCCCATTCGTCGTACTCGGTAACGGTCAGCGGCAGCTCGGGGTCGAGCATGGTGTTGAGCACATCGACGAACGGCACTTCGGCGATGGCGCAGCGGAACAGCTCGGGGCGCAGGTTGAGCACCGCGCCCATCAGCAGGCCGCCGGCACTGCCGCCGCTGATCGCCAGGCGTTCGCGGCTGGTCACGCCTTCGGCGACCAGGTGTTCGGCGCAGGCGATGAAGTCATCGAAGCTGTTGTGCTTGTGTTCCTGCTTGCCGGCCCGGTACCAGGCTTCACCCAGCTCGCCGCCACCGCGCACATGGGCGATGGCGAAGGCCACGCCACGCTCCAGCAGGCTCAGGCGGGCATGGGAGAACCACGGGTCGAGGCTCTCGCCGTAGGCACCATAGCCGTAAAGGTAGAGCGGCACCGTCTTGCCTTCGTCGGCGCGACGGCGCACCAGGCTGATCGGTACCCGGGTGCCGTCCTTGGCCACCGCCCACAGGCGCTGGCTGATGTAGTCGTCGGCGTCGAACGCGCCGAGCACCGGGGTCTGCTTGAGCACCTGCTGGGCGCCTGTGGCCAGCTCCAGCTGGCGCACCTGGGCCGGGCGGTTGAGGGCTTCGTAGCGCAGGCGGATGCGCGAGCTGGCGAATTCCAGGCTGTCCTGCACGTAGAGGCTGTAGGCGGCGTCCGGCAGTTCGACGCGGTAGGCCGGCAGGCCTTGCGGGCGCACTTCGATGATCGGCAGGCCGCCTTCGCGCAGGCTCAGGGACAGCGCCGAGGCATTGAGGCTGACGCCTTCTAGCATGATGTCGTCGCGGTGCGGCACCAGCACCTGCCATTGCGCGCGGGCCGGCACGCTGTCTGCCGGCGCATGGAACAGGGCGAAGTTGATACCGTCCTGGTTGCTGCGGATGAACCAGCGCCATTGACCGTCGAGCTGGCCATGGTCGGGGAAGTACTCATGGCCTTCGACCCGTGGCGCCAGGCAGGTGAAGTCGGCGTGCGGCGTGGCCGCATCGAGCACCCAGGCTTCGCTGGTGGTCTTGCTGTTGAGCAGCAGCACCAGTTGGCGTTCGGAGCTGGCGCGGTAGCAGTGCAGGAAGAAACGCCCGTCGGGTTCTTCGAATACGGTGGTGGCCGCGGCCTCGCCCAGGGTGTGGCGGCGCAGGCGCCAGGGGCGGTGGGTGTCGTCCAGCTCGGCGAAGAACAGCGTCTGGCTGTCGTTGGCCCAGGTCATGCTGCCGTCGCAGTCGTCGAAGGGCAGGGCGCTCAGCGCGCCGCTGGCCAGGTCCTTGACGTACAGGGTGTAGACCTCGTCGCCGCTGGTATCCAGGCTGTAGGCCAGCAGGCGATGGTCGGGGCTGATGCTGAAGGCGCCGAGGGAGAGGAAACCGCCGTTCGCCAGCGCATTTGGGTCGAGCAGCAGTTCCTCGCGGCTTTCATCGACCGTATTGCTGTCGTCGGCCGGGCGCGGACAGCGGTAGTGGCGCGGGTACTCGTCGCCGGCGGTGGTGCGGGTGTAGTAGAGGTACGGACCCCAGGGCGATGGCAGCGACAGGTCGGTCTCGAGGATGCGGCTCTTGATCTCTTCGAACAGTTGCTCACGCAGCGGCGCCTGGCCGGCCAGGCAGGCTTCCTGGTAGGCGTTTTCCTCGGCCAGGTAGGCCAGCACCTCGGGCGTGTCGCGGTCCTGCAGCCAGGCGTAGGGGTCGTTGCCGTCGGCTTGATGGGCGATAGGGGCGGGAAGGGTCAGGGGCATGGGTGATCTCATCGATGATGGGCCCCTCGCGAGGGGCCACTGCGGGTCGCATGCGGTGCGGGGGCAGCCTGCGCCGGTAAAAGTGTTTATCATAGGCGTCTCTTTGCCTGGCTTGCACCAACACCATGACCGAACACGACTATACGCTGGCCTGGGGCCTGTACGCCGTTGCCGCCCTGGGCTGCCTGCTGGTGGGTTTCAAGCTGACCGGCTGGATGTGGCGCTGGCTGCGCGAGCCGCTGCGGGTGATCATCGCCGTGCTGCTGTTCGCCCCGACCATCGTCGACCCGGTCAAGGAAAGCTTCGCTCCGGCCATCGCCATCACCGCGCTGGACCTTGCCTTCAAGGTCGGCAACAACGCCTGGCGTGCAGCCTCGGACCTTGCCATGTACGGGATGATCGCCTTTGCCCTGTACTTTGTCTTCGTGCTGATCCGCTGGCCGCTGGAAAAGCGTGCCCGCGAACGCCGCGCCCAGCGTGAGGCCGCCGCCCAGCGCCAGGCCAAGGAAGAGGAGGAGGTCGTGGCCGATGCGTCCCTGGCCGCCAATCGTCACGACCGCTACCGCGACGATCCGCCACCGGCCTCCGTGCGCCGCTCCGGCCCCGGGCAGGGCCGCGTCGAACCCCGTCTGTAAGCCAGGAGCCGCGAACATGTGCGAACTGCTGGGCATGAGCGCCAACGTCCCCACCGATATCGTCTTCAGCTTCACCGGCCTGATGCAGCGCGGCGGGCGCACCGGCCCGCACCGCGATGGCTGGGGCATCGGTTTCTACGAGGGGCGCGGCCTGCGCCTGTTCCAGGACCCGGCGGCGAGCAGCGAGTCGGAAGTGGCCAACCTGGTGCAGCGCTACCCGATCAAGAGCGAAGTGGTCATCGGCCATATCCGCCAGGCCAACGTCGGCAAGGTCTGCCTGTCCAACACCCACCCGTTCGTGCGCGAGCTGTGGGGCCGCAACTGGTGCTTCGCGCACAACGGCCAGTTGGGTGATTTCGCCGCACAGCGCACGTTCTACCGACCAATTGGCGACACCGACAGCGAGGCCGCCTTCTGCGACCTGCTCAATCGTATCCGCGAGGCCTTCCCCGAGCCGGTGGAAGCCGAGCAGTTGCTGCCGGTGCTGGTCGAGGCTTGCGCCGAGTACCGCGGCAAGGGCGTATTTAACTGCTTGCTCAGCGACGGCGACTGGCTGTTCTGCTTCTGCTCGACCAAACTGGTGCACATCACCCGCCGCGCACCGTTCGGTGCGGCGCGGCTGAAGGATGTCGACCTGATCGTCGACTTCCACACGCAAACCACCCCCAACGACGTGGTTACGGTGATCGCCACCGAGGCCTTGACCGAGAACGAGACCTGGAACCGCTACGAGCCGGGTCAGTGGGGGCTGTGGCGCCACGGCGAGTGCGTCGCCCACGGCCAGAGCTAAGGAAGCTGCATGTTCAGAAGTTACCTGCGTTTGCTGTTGTTCACCTTCGGCCTGCTGGCCGGTCTCCAGGTGCCGGGGCTGGTCAAGGACTACAGCCAGCGCGTCGAGGCGCACCTGCTCGAGTCGCGCCAGGCGCTGGACGGCTTCCGCCAGACCGCGCAGCGCTTCTTCAACGGCGACCTGCAGGCGCTGGTGCGGCATTACCGCAGCAGCGACGATCCGGTTTTCAACAGCGATGCCAACAGCATCGAAAGCCTGCTGATCCGCAACCAGGCGCTGGAGCATGAGTGGCAGGCCCTGCAAGGCTCGTGGGTGAGCCGCACCTGGCATGTGCTGGTGCAGCCGGAGCCGACGCTGCGCGAAGAGACGCTCAAGGGCTACAGCTACCAGATCCTGCTGGTGCCCGAGGCGATCGGCTGGGGGATCGGCAGCGGGTTCGTGCTGGCGTTCGTGGTCGAGAGCCTGTTGCTGGTGATTGGCTGGGTGATCCTCGGTGGGCGGCGCAAGGTGGTGAAGGAAAGCTGGCGGTGATGCTGTTGCTGCTCTGATCGTCGGTAAAGGCGACCTTCAGACCAGCACGATCCGCTGCCCGCCCACATCCCGCGCGTAGCGCTCCAGCACTTGCCGGCACACGTCGACGATCTCGTCCACCAACGCCACGCCGGTCTGCCAGGCCACCACCAGCTCCAGGCTTGGTGGTGGCTGCAATCCGTCCAGCAACACCAGCTCGCCCCGGCTCAGTTCGCCATCCACCAGTGCCGGTGGCAGCGCGCCGATGCCGAAACCGTCGCGCAGCAGGCGGGTGATTGCCGCCACCGAGTTCACGCAGTTCAGGCGTGGCGCCTCGGCCCCGGCTGCCTGTAAAAGGCTGAGCACTTCCTGGTGCGGTCGTGAATTTTTCGAGAAGGTGACGATGCGTTCGCGGGCCAGCTCCGCCAACGAGGCGTAGGTGCGGTGGTGCGGGGAGCCGGCGGCGACGATCCAGCCCATCGGGTAGCGCGCCAGGTCCTGGCTGCGGATCGACTGTTCGCGCAGCAGGTCGGTCTGCAGAATCACGTCGAGAAAGCCCTTCTGCAACTGCTCGCGCAGGTTCAGCGCGGTATCGGCCACCAGCTCGATCTCCACCTGCGGGTAGCGCTCGCCCAGCTCCGCCACCAGCGCGCTCATCCAGGTATGGATGACCGTGTCCATGACCCCCAGGCGAATGCGCCCGGTCTTGGCCCGGTCGCTGTCCAGCGACTGCTTCATGGCCTTGGCGGTGTCGAGCATGCGTTCGGCATATTCCAGCACTTTGGCGCCCTCGGGTGTCAGGCTGACCCCGCGCGAATCGCGCAACAGCAGTTTTACGCCCAGGTCGGCCTCCAGCGCGGCGATGCGGCTGGACACCGAGGCCTGGGTGGTGAACAGCTTCTCGGCGGTGAGGCGGAAACTCTTGAGCCGGGCGACCCAGACGAAGGTTTCGAGGAAACGAAGGTTCATGATCAGTTTTTCTTGTTCCAGACCGGCGGATTTTCTCATTGGACGTGCCGGGCGCGGCCTCTGAACATGTTGCCCAGGCCGCGACGCCCGACGTCGCCCATAGAACAATACCAACAAGCCGAGGCAACCATGAACCCGACCGGCGTGCAGCAGCAGGCCCCCGCCCGAACCTCGAGCGGCCCTTTCGCCTGGTACCGCGACATCGATTCCCAGCAACGACGCACCTTCTGGAGCTGCAAGATCGGCTACGGCCTGGACGGCATGGACACCCAGATGCTGAGCTTCGTCATCCCCACGCTGATCATGCTGTGGGGCATCAGCACCGCCGAGGCCGGGTTGATCCATACCAGCACGCTGATCGCCTCGGCCCTGGGCGGCTGGATCGCCGGCATCCTCTCTGATCGCATCGGGCGGGTGCGCACCCTGCAACTGACGGTGCTGTGGTTCGCATTTTTCACCTTCCTCTGCGGTTTCGCCCAGAGCTATGAGCAGCTGTTGATCGCCCGTACCCTGATGGGCTTCGGATTCGGTGGCGAATGGACCGCCGGCGCGGTGCTGATCGGCGAGGTGATCCGTGCCCAGGACCGCGGCAAGGCGGTGGGCATGGTGCAGTCGGGCTGGGCCATCGGCTGGGGCCTGACCGCCATCCTCTACGCGCTGCTGTTCTCCTGGCTGCCGGCCGAGCAGGCCTGGCGCGCGCTGTTCCTGCTCGGGTTGCTGCCGGCGATCTTCGTGATCTTCGTGCGGCGCCTGGTCAAGGACCCGGACGTCTACCGCGAGGCCAAGGCCGCCGAGACGGTCGCGGCGCCTTCGCATTTCTACGAGATCTTCGCCCCCGGCATGTTGTGGACCACGATCCGCGCGTCGCTGCTCACCACTGGTGCCCTGGGCGGCTACTACGCCATCACCTCGTGGCTGCCGACCTTCCTCAAGAACGAGCGCGGCCTGAGCGTGCTCGGTACCGGCGGTTACCTGGCGATGGTCATCGTCGGCTCCTACATCGGCTATGTGGTCAGTGCCTACCTCTGCGACCTGCTGGGGCGCCGGAAGAACTTCATCCTGTTCGCCGTGGGCTCGTTCGTCATCGTCCTGCTCTACACACAGCTGCCAGTCAGCGACAACGTGATGCTGTGGCTGGGCTTCCCGCTGGGCTTCTTTGCCTCGGGTATCTTCAGCGGCATGGGTTCGTTCCTCACCGAGCTGTTCCCCACCCGCATCCGTGGCTCGGGGCAGGGCTTCTGCTACAACATCGGCAAGGTCATCGCCGCCATGTTCCCGCTGCTGATCGGCCTGCTCGGCGAGAAAGTGCCGTTGGGCCTGGGGATTGGCGCCTTCGCCGCGGTGTCCTACGGTGTGGTGATCCTGGCTGCGCTGAGCCTGCCGGAAACCCGCGGCAAAGCGCTCCAGGCGCGCTAAGGTAGGCACCATGAACATTGATACGGAGGTCCGCCAGGTGAAACGCCTGCTACTCAATTGCGACATGGGCGAGAGCTTCGGCAACTGGCGCATGGGCCAGGATGCCAAGGTCATGCCTTTCATCGACTGCGCCAACATCGCCTGCGGCTACCATGCCGGCGACCCTGGCACCATGCGCCGCACCGTGGCCCTGGCGCTGGAGCACCGGGTGGCCATCGGCGCGCACCCGGCCTACCCGGACCTGGCGGGCTTCGGTCGCCGCTCCATGGCCTGCAGCAGCGACGAGATCCGCGACCTGCTGCACTACCAGATCGGCGCCCTGGACGGCATCTGCAAAGTGCTCGGTGGCCGGGTGGCCTACGTCAAGCCCCATGGCGCGCTGTACAACGACATGATGGCCAACCCGGCCATCCTGCGCACCGTGCTCGAGGCCGTGGCGGCATTCGACAGCGGCTTGCCGCTGATGCTCATGGCCACCGCCGACGACAGCGCCGCTCAGGCCCTGGGCGACGAGATCGGCGTGCAGTTGTGGTTCGAAGCCTTCGCCGACCGTGGCTACACCGCCAGCGGGCACCTGATGTCGCGGCGCCTGCCGGACGCGGTGCACCATGACCCGGCGCTGGTGGTCGAGCAGGCCTTGCGCCTGGCCAAGGGCGAGGCCCTGGTGGCCGACGATGGCAGCGAGGTACGGTTGAACGCCAGCACCCTGTGCGTGCATGGCGACAACGATGGTTCCGTGGCCGCGGTACGCCAGATCCGCCAGGCACTCGACGCGCTGGAGCAGGCATGACCCCACGTATCGAAGTGGTGGCCGTCGACAGCCTGATGGTGCGGCTGTTCGATGCCATCGATGAAGGCAACATGCCGTGGATCCTAGCCGCCAGCCAGCGCTTGCGGGACGTCTTTGGCCAACAGTTGATCGACCTGGTGCCGTCCTACACCACGCTGATGGTGCAGTTCGACCTGGCGCCGGGCGAAGCGCGCCGACGCATCCTGCACGCACTGGAGGGCCTGCGGCCGGATGATGGAAAGGCCGGGCGCAGGCACGAGATCCCGGTGTGGTACCACGCCAGCGTCGGTCCCGAGTTGCCGGTGCTGGCTGCGCGAAGCGGGCTGAGCGAAGCCGAAGTGATCGACGTGCACTGTGGCCGAGATTACCCGGTGTTCGCGCTGGGGTTCGCCCCGGGCTTCGGCTTCATGGGGCTGGTCGACGAGCGCCTGGCCACACCGCGCCTGAGTACTCCGCGCAAGCGTGTGGCAGCGGGCAGCGTCGGAATTGCCGAACGCCAGACCGCCGCGTATCCGGCGGTGTCGCCGGGCGGCTGGAACCTGATCGGCCGGACGCCGGTGCGTCTGTTCGACCGCGAGCGCGAGGGCTACAGCCTGCTGCAACCGGGCGACCGGGTACGTTTCGTGTCGGTCGGGCACGCCGAGTTCATCAACCTGGGCGGTGATGACAGCCCGCAGGAGGCCCAGGCATGAGCCAGTTGAGGATCGAGGCCAGCACCGCGCTGTGCCAATTGCAGGATGGTGGGCGCTTTGGCGTCCGGCATCTGGGGGTGACCCAGGGCGGCGCGCTGGATTGGGTGGCGATGCGCTGGGCCAACTGGTTGCTGGGCAATGCTCTGGACAGCGCCGTGGTGGAAATCGCCCTCGGCGGGTTCAGTGTGGTTGCCGAGGAAGATTGCATGCTGGCGTTGGCCGGGGCCGACCTGGATGCGCAGGTCGACGGGCAGGCTGTGGCTCCCTGGACCAGATTCAACCTCGGCAAGGGCCAGCAGCTGACGCTGCGTCAGCCTCGCCAAGGGGTACGTGCTTATCTGGCCGCGCCTGGCGGGTTTCAGGGCGAGGCGGTGCTGGGCAGTTGCTCCACGGTGGTTCGGGAAGAGCTGGGCGGGGTTGACGGCCAGGGCCGGGCGTTGGTGAAAGGGGAGGTACTGCATGCTGCCGGCGCCATCGCGGGGCAAGTCGGGGCGCCGAACCGCCGCTCCCACGTTCCCGAAACGTTGCGGCCGGTATATGCGGACAAGCCTGTACTGGACCTGGTGATGGGGGCGCAGATAGGCGATTTCAGCGGCACCAGCCTGTTCGAGGCGTTCAACCGTGACTGGACGCTGGACAGCCGTGCCGACCGCATGGGCATCCGACTGCTTGGGCCGCAGTTGATGTACCAGGGCGCGCCGATGATTTCCGAAGGGATCCCACTTGGCGCCGTGCAGGTGCCGCCGGACGGGCAGCCGATCGTGCTGCTCAATGACCGGCAGACCATCGGTGGGTATCCACGGCTGGGTGCGTTGACGCCGTTGGCGCTGGCGCAATTGGCGCAGTGCATGCCGGGGGCGACGATACGCTTCAGGGCGGTGGTGCAGGACGAGGCGTGGCGCGAGCAGCAGGCATGCTTGCGCTGCTGGGGTTGAGTCTGCCGGCCTCATCGCGGGGCAAGCCCGCGCCACTCGCGCATTTGCAGGGCTGGCGTGGGAGCGGGCTTGCCCCGCGATGAGGCCAGTTCGGTCAATAGATTACTTGGACAGGTAACGCATCCCGTCTTCCAACCCCTGCAACGTCAACGGATACATCTTGTCCTCGATCAAGTCCCGCACCAGGTGGGTCGAGGCGGTATAGTCCCAGGCCTGTTTTGGATACGGGTTGATCCAGATGATCTTCCTGAATTTCTCCATGAAGCGCTGCATCCACACGTACCCGGCCTCTTCGTTCCAGTGCTCGACGCTGCCGCCTGGCTGGGTGATCTCGTAGGGTGCCATGGCCGCGTCGCCGACGAAGATCACTTTGTAGTCGTCGCCGTACTTGTGCAGCAGGTCGAAGGTGGAGAAGCGCTCCGAGGTGCGGCGCAGGTTGTTCTTCCACACCGACTCGTAGACGAAGTTGTGGAAGTAGTAGTACTCAAGGTGCTTGAACTCGGTCTTGCAGGCCGAGAACAGCTCCTCGCACACCTTGATGTGGGCGTCCATCGAGCCGCCTATGTCGAACAGCAACAGCAGCTTCACCGTGTTGCGCCGTTCGGGGCGCATCTGGATGTTCAGCAGGCCGGCGTCACGGGCGGTGTGATCGATGGTACCGTCGATGTCCAGCTCCTCGGCGGCACCTTCGCGGGCGAACTTGCGCAGCCGGCGAAGGGCCAGCTTGATGTTGCGCGTGCCCAGCTCGACCTGATCGTCGAGGTTCTTGTATTCGCGCTGGTCCCAGACCTTCACCGCCTTGCCCTGGCGCTTGCCGGCCTCGCCGACGCGGATGCCCTCGGGGTTGAAACCGCCCGAGCCGAACGGGCTGGTACCACCGGTGCCGATCCATTTGTTGCCGCCGGCATGGCGTTCCTTCTGCTCCTCGAGGCGCTTCTTGAATTCTTCGATCAGCTTGTCCAGCCCGCCCAGGGATTGGATCTGCGCCCGTTCCTCGTCGGTGAGCGAGCGCTCGAACTCCTTGCGCAGCCACTCGTCGGGGATCAACGCTTCGATATGCCGGTCGAGGTTTTCCAGGCCCTTGAAGTAGGCGGCGAAGGCACGGTCGAACTTGTCGAAGTGCCGTTCGTCCTTCACCAGGATGGCGCGGGCCAGATAGTAGAAGGCGTCCATGTCGGCGAACACCACACCTTTTTGCAAGGCATGGTGCAGGTCGAGCAACTCGCGCACCGACACCGGCACCTTGGCCGCGCGCATTTCATTGAACAGGTTGAGCAACATGGCCCGGCTCCCGTCAGCGGTTGCCGCGCCGGCTCATGAAGGCCAGGCGCTCGAGCAGCGTCACGTCCTGTTCGTTCTTCACCAGGGCCCCGGCCAACGGCGGGATGGCCTTGGTCGGGTCGCGCTCGCGCAGTACCGCCTCGCCGATATTGTCGGCCATCAGCAGCTTGAGCCAGTCGACCAGCTCGGAGGTGGAGGGCTTTTTCTTCAGGCCCGGCACCTTGCGCACGTCGAAGAACACGTCCAGCGCCTCGCTGACCAGTGACTGGCTGATGTTGGGGTAGTGCACGTCGACGATCTGCTGCAGGGTGGCACGGTCGGGGAAGGCAATGTAGTGGAAGAAGCAGCGGCGCAGGAAGGCGTCAGGCAGCTCCTTTTCGTTGTTGGAGGTGATGATGATGATCGGGCGCTGCTTGGCCTTGATGGTCTCGTCGATTTCGTAGACGTAGAACTCCATCTTGTCGAGTTCCTGCAGCAGGTCGTTGGGGAACTCGATGTCGGCCTTGTCGATTTCGTCAATCAGCAGGATCACCCGCTCGTCGGCTTCGAAGGCCTCCCACAGCTTGCCTTTTTTCAGGTAGTTGCGCACATCGTGGACCTTGTCCACGCCCAGCTGCGAGTCGCGCAGGCGGCTGACCGCGTCGTATTCGTACAGGCCCTGGTGGGCCTTGGTGGTCGACTTGATGTGCCAGGTGATCAGGCGTGCGCCGAAGGAGGCGGCCAGCTGTTCGGCGAGCATGGTCTTGCCGGTGCCCGGCTCGCCCTTGACCAGCAACGGGCGCTCCAGGGTGATGGCCGCGTTGACCGCCAGCTTGAGGTCATCTGTGGCGACGTAGTCGCGGGTGCCTTCGAACTTCATTAACCGATCCTCTGGGTGGCTGGCTGGCGTCATTGCGGGCAGACCCGCTCCCTGTGGGAGCCGGCTTGCCGGCGATAGGGCCGGCCCAGGCAATACATGTTTATTGATGTGCCAGCGACTATAACGCCACGCCCGACGCGTGAAAACGCAGACCGGGTATTCAGTCCCTGAATGGTCCGTCACCCAGGGCTCAGTCGGATTTGGGCGCGGGCTGCTCGTAGCGTGCGTTGAACGCCTGGATGAAACCGTTGCGCAGGATCTGCAGGAACGCCTCGAAGGCGCTGATGTCCTGCTGGTGCACGCTGCCGCTGAGTTCCACGCGGGTGGCGAACTGGTTTTTCGGCTGGTTCTTGAGCACGGTCTCGGTGGCGCCCACGACGGCTTCCCATATCGAGCGCAAGAAGCCCTTGTCCTTGTCTTCCACGTCCTGCTGCCAATTGAACACATCGACATCGCGCAACAGCGGCTTGATGTAGCCCTTGAGCCGGCCGTTCTCGGCTTCGGCCTCGATTACCACATCGCCATGCCCGGCGTTGAAGTCGAACTTGCCGTAGGCACTGGCGAAGTCGTTCAGCCGACGCAGTTCCATGCCGGTGGCGCGCAGGCGGAACCGGAAGTCGTCGAAGTCGCTGAAAGGGTCGAACGTGGCGCGGCTTTCCACCTTGGCATCGCCCAGCAGCAGCGCCGTTCCTTCGAAGCTGGCGTCGCGTCGGCCCTTTTCGTCGCGCACGTTGGTCAGGTTGCGGATGCTTGCGTCCAGCCGGGTGGCCTTGAGGTCCACTGGCGGGCTGGAATTGAAGTTGCGGAAGGTGAGGGTGCCTTGTTCGATGCGCACGTCGTTCAGGGTGATCGGCAGCAGTTTTTCCAGTTGCTGGCGCCAGTCGGTGCCTTGGCCGGTCTGAGAGTTCTGTTCGTTGCCGCCGTCGACGAAATTGAGTTCGGGGCGTACGAAGGTCACTTCGGCGACCACTGCGCGGTCGTACCACAGCGAGTGCCAGCTCACCGACAGGTCGATCAGCGGCGCTTCGAGCAGCGGCACCGGCACCTTGCCGCTGACCTTGACGATCTTCAGGCCATTGATCTGGTAGGCGCCACGCCACCACGCCAGGTCGACGTCGCGGACCTGACCGCGGTAGTCGCCCATGTCTGCCAGCTTGTCGTTGAGGTAGTCACGCACCAGGTAAGGCAAGGCCAGGTGCAGGGCCACCAGCAGTGCGACCAGGCTGACGAAGCCGACCAGTGGCCAGCGGTAGCGCGCTTTCATCAGGTTTCTCCACGGGAGCATGTGCGGTTGACCGCAGGCCGTTTCGTCGAGTTCGAACGGGCTTTACGCTCACCGATTGCAGGCTTACCCTCAGGGTTTTCCCTGCACTTTTTTCCTGTTCAAGGACCGCCGCCATGAGCCGTATCTACGCCGACAACGCCCATTCCATCGGCAACACGCCGCTGGTGCAGATCAACCGTATTGCCCCGCGCGGCGTGACCATCCTGGCCAAGACCGAAGGACGCAACCCAGGCTACTCGGTGAAGTGCCGGATCGGCGCGAGCATGATCTGGGACGCCGAGGACAGCGGCAAGCTCAAGCCAGGCATGACCATCGTCGAGCCCACCTCGGGCAACACCGGCATCGGCCTGGCCTTCGTCGCCGCCGCCCGTGGCTACAAGCTGGTGCTGACCATGCCCGACTCGATGAGCCTGGAGCGGCGCAAGGTACTCAAAGCGCTGGGCGCCGAGCTGGTGCTGACCGACAAGGCCAAGGGCATGAAGGGCGCCATCGAGAAGGCCAATGAGATCGTCGCCTCCGACCCTGCGCAGCACTTCCTGCCGGGCCAGTTCGACAACCCGGCCAACCCGGCCATCCACGAGAAGACCACCGGCCCGGAAATCTGGAACGACACCGATGGTGCGGTCGACGTGCTGGTTGCTGGCGTCGGCACCGGTGGCACCATTACCGGCGTGTCGCGCTACATCAAGCACACCCAGGGCAAGCCGATCCTGTCGGTGGCGGTGGAACCGGTGAACTCGCCGCTGATCAGCCAGACCCTGGCCGGTGAGGAGCTCAAGCCCACCCCGCACAAGATCCAGGGCATCGGTGCCGGCTTCGTGCCGAAGAACCTCGACCTGTCGATCGTCGACCAGGTCGAGACGGTGACCGAGGAAGAGTCCAAGGCCATGGCCATCCGCCTGATGCAGGAGGAGGGCATCCTCTGCGGCATCTCGTGCGGCGCGGCGATGGCAGCGGCGGTGCGTCTGGCCGAAAAGCCGGAGATGCAGGGCAAGACCATCGTGGTGATCCTGCCGGACTCGGGCGAGCGTTACCTGTCGAGCATGCTGTTCAGTGATCTGTTCACCGAGCAGGAGAACCAGCAGTAAGCGACACGCTGCAAGCCGCAAGTCGAAGGCATGGCCGTATTGACGCGGATCAGCTTGAGCTTGCCGCTTGCAGCTTCTGGCTTGCAGCCGCTCCTGATGGGTTTATGATGTCCGGCTATCTGGGGATGGCCTGATTTCCCCTCCAAGGAGTGTTGCATGACCTTTTCCTTCGTCGCCAAGGCCGGTGTCCTGCTGGTGTTCTTCGGCAGTGTGCTGTTTGTGCACCTGCGCGGCAAGGCACGCCTGCCGGTGCTGCGCCAGTTCGTCAACCATTCGGCGCTGTTCGCCCCCTACAACAGCCTGATGTACCTGTTTTCCGGCGTACCTTCCAAGCCGTACCTGGACCGCCAGCGCTTCCCCGAGCTGGATGTGCTCAAGGACAACTGGGAGGTAATCCGCGAAGAGGCCATGCGCCTGTTCGACGAGGGTTACATCCGCGCGGCGGAAAAAGACAATGACGCCGGCTTCGGTTCGTTCTTCAAGAAGGGCTGGAAGCGCTTTTACCTGAAGTGGTACGACAAACCGCTGCCTTCGGCCGAAGCGCTGTGCCCGAAGACCGTCGAGCTGGTCAGCGGCATCCCCAACGTCAAGGGCGCGATGTTCGCCCTGTTGCCCGGTGGCAGCCACCTGAACCCGCACCGCGACCCGTTCGCCGGCTCCCTGCGCTATCACCTCGGGCTGTCCACGCCGAACTCCGACAACTGCCGCATCTACGTTGATGGCCAGCCCTACGCCTGGCGCGACGGCGAGGACGTAATGTTCGACGAGACCTTCGTGCACTGGGTCAAGAACGAGACCGAGGTCACCCGCGTGATCCTGTTCTGCGACGTCGAGCGTCCGCTCAACAGCCCGCTGATGACCCGCATCAACCGCAAGGTCAGTGCCTTCCTCGGCCGTGCCACCGCGCCGCAGAACACCGATGACGAGCGTGTCGGCGGGATCAACCAGGCCTATGCCTGGAGCAAGCGCTTCAGCAATGTCATCAGCACCCGGGTCAAGCAGTTCAAGCGTGCCAACCCCAAGGCCTACCGCGTGCTGCGACCGGTGCTGGCGGTTGTCGTCGCCTACGCCCTGTATCGCTGGCTGTTCTGATTCGCGTGGGCCGGGCTCGCTCCTCGTGGGAGCGGGCTTGCCCCGCGATGATTCCCCCGCTATATTCCGAAACACATTCTTCTCTGAAGACCCGATCATGCCAGCCATCCCTTCCACCACAACTGACGTTCTCGCGCCTGTCGCGGGCGTGGTCGTGCGTGGCAGCCAGCAGCCGGCCATGATCAGTCTCTCTCCACCACCTGTCAGTGGCGTGGTAGGCGGCGTAGCTCCGCCTCCTTGCGCAGTCGTGGTGCTGGGCTGACCGGCCGCTGGCCGCTCCCCACCGCACTCGCAACCTACTGAACACGGTCGGCTATCCCCGCAAGTCGCGATAGGCCCTCCGTACGGCTCATTTGCCCGTATACAGGTGGCAATACATGTTTGTTCTCAACAAAGCTTCCGTGGCCTCGGCGGCCACGACCAGCCTGTTCGTCCTGCTGTGGAGCAGCGGGGCGATCGTCTCCAAGCTTGGCCTGGCCGAGGCCAGCCCCTTCGCCTTCCTGCTGCTGCGTTCGGCCTTGGCGCTGTTCGGTCTGCTGTTGATCGGTCCGTTGCTCGGATTGCGTTGGCCACGTACCCGGGGCGGCATTGTTCGCGCCCTGGGGACCGGCTGCGTGTTGCTCGGCGCCTACCAGATCTTCTACCTGCTGGCGCTGAACACCCATGTCACGCCTGGCGTCATGGCCACGGTCATGGGCGTGCAACCGATCCTGACCGTGGTGCTGATGGAGCGTCAGCGGTCCTGGAGCCGATTGTTCGGCCTGGGGCTTGGTCTTGGCGGTCTGGTGATGGTGGTCTACCAGGGCATCAACCTGGGTGGGGTGTCCCTCGCCGGGATGCTGTTTGCCCTGCTGGCGCTGGGCAGCATGACCTTGGGCTCGATCCTGCAGAAACGCATTACTGACAACCCCATGGGCACTTTGCCCTTGCAATACTTGGCGGGCTTCGCAATGTGCGCAGTGTTCGCGCCGTTGCAGCCGCTGCATGTCCAGTGGAACGCCAGTTTCCTCGGTGCGCTGCTATGGATGGGGCTGGTGGTCTCGTTGCTGGCCACGCTGCTGCTGTACCGGCTGATCGCAAGGGGCAACCTGGTCAATGTCACCAGCCTGTTCTACCTGGTGCCGGCGGTCACGGCGGTGATGGATTTCATCATCTTCGGCAACCGCCTGGCGCCCCTCAGCCTGCTGGGGATGGGGCTGATCGTGATCGGCTTGCTGTTCGTGTTCCGTAAGCCTGCGTTGCGCACAGCCGAGGCCTGAGTCAACGAGCGGTGGGAGCGGGGCAAGCCCGCTCCCCTTTTTTCAGTGCCGTGCCGGGCGCAGCACCAACCACAGCGCCGCACCGATCAGCAGACCGCCATACAAGTGCGCCATCGACAGCGGCTCATCCAGCAGCCACGCGCCCCACAGTACGCCGAACACTGGGATCAGGAAGGTCACGGTACTGGCCTTGACCGGCCCGATTTCGTTCAGCAGGCGGAAGTACAGGATGTAGGCGAACGCCGTGCACAGTAGCCCCAGGCCCAGGAGCGACAGCCATACCTGCCAGCCGCCCCAGCTGGCCGGTGGCTGGGTCAGCGCGCTCCAGGCGAACAGCGGGCTGAGCAGCAAGGTGGCGCCGAGCATGCTGCCCAGCGCCGACAGACGGCTGTCCAGCGTGCCGACCCAGCGCCTTGCCAGGAAGCCCGCGAAGCCGTAGCAGGTGGTGGCGGCCAGGCAGGCCAGTGCGCCTTGCACCAGGGCCATGTCCAGCGCCACTGGGCCGGCACCGCTGAGGATGCCGACACCGAACAGCCCGAGGAAGATCCCGCAGAGCTTGGGCAGGGTCATGGCTTCGCGGAAGAACAAGGCGCCGATCAGCACGCCCATCAGCGGCGTGGTGGCGTTGAAGATCGCCGAATAGCCGGCCGGCAGCACCTGCGCCGCCACGGAATAGAAGGTGGCCGGAATGCCCGAGTTGATCATGCCCAGCACCAGGCAGGCGCCAAGCTTGCCCTCGAAGTTCCAGCGCACGCGGGCGGCGGCGAGGATGGCGATCAGCCCCATGCAGGCGATCGACACGCGGAAGAAGGCGGTCGGCACGGTGCCCAGCTCGGGGGCAATGATGCGCATGAACAGGAAGCTGGCGCCCCAGACAGCGGCAAGGGTCAGCAGGCGGGCGAGGGCGATGGGGCTCACGGTGGTCTCCGGCGGTAGGGCAGGGCGCGAGTGTACGTCAGGGCGAGTGGGGGATTCTTGTGCTTTCTTGCTGTGTGAATCCGGGGTCGCCTCACGGGCTTCATCGCCGGCAAGCCGGCTCCCATAGGGCTCGTATCCGACTAAGCTCTCTCGGTGACCATTGCATAGAGGCACGCGCATGACCCCAGCCTGGCCCGCCGTCGATATCGCCCGGATGATCCTCGATGGCTTCGACGACTACCGCGAGCACTTTCGCCGTATCACCCTCGGCGCCCGCGAGCGCTTCGAACAGGCGCGCTGGCAGGACATCCAGCACGCCGCCGCGGCGCGCATCAACCTGTATGAAGAGAAGGTCGCCGAGGTCAACGGCTGGTTGCGCCAGCGCTTCGATACCAAGGTGCTGCTGGACGTCGAGCAATGGCCGCTGGTCAAGAACGCCTACATCCGCCTGATCGACCCCCGGTTGGACGACGAGCTGTCCGAGACCTGGTACAACTCGTTGTTCTGCAGCCTGTTCAGCCATGACCTGATCAGCGACGGCTGCATGTTCATCCACACCACCCGGCCGTCGATGCGCGGCCATGAGCGGGCGGCGCAGACGCGTACCTATACGCTGCAGGACGGTCTCAAAGGCTTGTTGCGAGCGATCTTCGCCGATTATGCGTTCGACGTGCCGTATGGCGACCGGGAAGGCGATATCGCGCGCCTGGAGGATCAATTGCGCGAATGCCTGCCCGACTGGGTCTGCAAGGATCCGGCCTTGGCCGTGGAGCTGTTCACCCCGGTGCTCTACCGCAACAAGGGCGCCTATCTGGTCGGCCGCCTGTACACCCCCGACGAGCAGTGGCCACTGGTGATCCCGCTGCTGCACCGCGAGGGACATGGCATCGAGGCCGATGCGCTGATCACCGACGAGGCGGAGGTGTCGATCATCTTCTCCTTCACCCGTTCGTATTTCATGGTCGATGTGCCGGTGCCGGCGGAGTTCGTCAACTTCCTCAAGCGCATCCTGCCGGGCAAGCACATCGCCGAGCTGTACACCTCGATCGGGTTCTACAAGCATGGCAAGTCGGAATTCTATCGGGCGCTGATCAACCACCTGGCCAACAGCGACGACCGCTTTGTCATGGCCCCGGGCGTGCGCGGCATGGTCATGAGCGTGTTCACCCTGCCGGGCTTCAACACTGTGTTCAAGATCATCAAGGACCGCTTCTCGCCGTCGAAGACTGTCGACCGGGCCACGGTGATCGAGAAATACCGCCTGGTAAAAAGCGTCGACCGAGTCGGGCGCATGGCCGATACCCAGGAGTTCGCCGATTTTCGCTTTCCCCAGGGCAAGTTCGACCCCGATTGCCTGGCGGAACTGCTTGAGGTGGCGCCCTCCACCGTGGCGCTTGAGGGCGACACGGTGCTGATCCGCCACTGCTGGACCGAACGGCGCATGACCCCGCTCAACCTGTACCTCGAACAGGCCAGCGAAGCCCAGGTGCTGGAGGCGCTGGAAGACTATGGGCTGGCGATCAAGCAATTGGCGGCGGCGAACATATTCCCCGGCGACATGCTGCTGAAGAACTTCGGCGTCACCCGCCATGGCCGGGTGGTGTTCTACGACTACGACGAGATCAGCTACCTCACCGAGGTCAACTTCCGCCATATCCCGCCGCCGCGTTATCCGGAGGATGAGATGTCCGGCGAGCCGTGGTACTCGATCGGGCCGCATGACGTGTTCCCCGAGGAGTTTCCGCCATTCCTTTTCGCCGATATCGGCCAGCGCCGCTTGTTCAGCCGCCTGCATGGCGAGCTGTACGACGCCGATTACTGGAAAGGCCTGCAGGAGGCGATCCGGGCGGGGAAGGTGATCGATGTGTTCCCTTATCGGCGCAAAGGGCGTTAGGCCTCAGGTTTTCAGCCTCTGAGGCACTTGAGTTCGCTGAAGTCCGAACGCACCTTGCTCAGCCGCTGCTGTAGAAATTGCCGCTGGGCCGGGCTGCTCTGTTTCAGCAGATCCACCAGCAGGCTGCGTGCCTGGCGCTCGGTGTTCTGGAATGCCTGGCGGTACTCCGGTGTCCACAGGCTTTCCTTGCGCTGCAGCAACTGCGCCAACCTGGGCTCGAAGCTTGGGCTGGCGCGCTGGTCCATCGCCAGCACCAGTTGCTGCTGCCAGTGGGCGCGGTTGGCGATCCACTGGCGATTCTGGTCACCCAGGGCCTGTGACCAGCTCATCACCCGCAGCCGTTGCTCGGCATCTAGCTCGCCCAGCCAGGGCTCGAGGCGCTTGCGCATGCGTGCGGCACGGTTTTCGACCTGCTTGGCCAATGGTGTGTCGACGTACTCCTTCTGGCGTTTGTCGATGTCCTTGCGAAAAGCCTCGCGCATTTCCGCTACCTGGCTGTCATTCATGCCCTTGAGCAGTTCCGCGGCAGAGGGGGTTATCGCTTCGGTGACCCGGCCGATGGCCTGGCGTGCCTCGACCGTGCGTTGGCGCAGGTTTTCATCGGTGACCGCGTCGTTGGCGACCATCAGTTGCACCCGGTCGAGCCAGTCGAGGTAGCCGGGCAGTTGGGTCTTGCAGTGCCAGGCCAGGTGCGCCTTGAGCCGTTCGTCGAGCAACTGCTTCTGCTCGCGGTTCATGTCCAGGTAGTCGCCCAGCGACCACGGCACCAGGCGATCAAGGTTGCGGTAGGCCAGGTCGATGCGGCTGCAGGCCGTCAGTGCCAGGGCGAAGCCGATTAGCATGAGCAGGGCTTTGGGCAGGCGAAGGGGCATGAGCGAATCCTTGCTGGGCTGGCCAGGCGGTAGACGCACGGTTAGCTCGACGGTTCCGGCGAATGTGCGCTCGGGCGGCCGGGCGGGTCAGGTGTTAGAATAGTCGCCTTGTCTTGAGGATCTTCGGAAATGGCTCTGCTTGGGCGTTACAACAGTTTGCAAATCGTGAAACACGTGGAGTTCGGCCTGTACCTTGACGGCGGCGCCGATGGCGAAATCCTCCTGCCGCGGCGCTACTTCCCCAAGGATGCCGAGCTGGAGCTGGACGATTGGCTCAACGTGTTCATCTACCTGGACAGCGAAGACCAGCTGATCGCCACCACCGAAAAGCCGAAAATGCAGGTGGGCGAGTTTGCCAGCCTCAAGGTCAAGGACATCAACGGCGCTGGCATCTTCCTCGACTGGGGCCTGTCCAAGGACCTGCTGATGCCCTACTCGGAAGAGTCGCGGCAACTGAAGATCGGCGACTACTGCGTGGTCCATGCCTACCTGGACAAGCGCACCCGGCGTATTACCGCCACCGCCAAGCTGGACCGTTACCTGGATCGCACCCCGGTGGACTACAGCGTCGGCCAGCCGGTCGAGCTGCTGGTGGCCGGCGAGACGCCGATGGGCTTCAAGGCAATCATCAACAACCGCCATTGGGGCCTGATCCACAAGAACGAGGTGTTCAAGTTCCTGCGTTCGGGCATGCACGAGAAGGGCTTCATCAAGGAAGTGCGCGCCGACGGCAAGATCGCCCTGAGCCTGCAGCCGGTGGGCCAGGCCTTGGCCGACAGCCTGCACGAACAGATCATGCAGCGCCTCGAGGCCAACGGTGGTGTGCTGCCGGTGTGCGACAAGAGCGACCCGGCGCTGATCAGCCAGATGTTCAACGTGAGCAAGGGCAACTTCAAGAAAGCCATCGGCGCGTTGTTCAAGCAGGGCCGGATCGTCATCCATGACGATCGCATCGAGCGGGCTTGATCAGCCCTGCACGAAGGTGCTGAAGTCCAGCTGCTCGCCACCCGGTCGGGTGTCGCGCAGCAGTGAGTCGCGGTCGGCGCTCAGGGCCAGGCTGATGGTCGAACGGCGTTTGCCGGGATTGCGCACTTCCATCTGCTCCTGATGAGCCTTGAGGAAGTTGGTGGGCACCTTGAGGTGCTGCAGCCCGTCGTTCTCGGGGGTGTGCAGCAGCAGGTTGACCCAGTCGGGCTGGCCCTTGCGCAGCAGTGCAACCGGCACTTCGAACCACCACAGGTTGCGCTTGGTGTCGAGAATGGCGAACAGGGTGTTGGCACTGGTGAGTACCGGTTTGGCCAGCGCCTCGTTACGGCGAGCGATGGCGGTGGGTTTGTCGAGTTTCATGCAGGTTCCTGCGGGTTGACGCGAGTAAGGCCTGCCATTGTGGGGTGGGGCTTATCGCGGGGCAAGCCCGCTTCCCCGAAATCACCGAACCCGAACCGTGCAAGCGTATCGAGCCCAGCCGATTGCCGTTTGGCTGACAAGGTGCAAATGAATTGAAACTCTGGCCAATGGCCTTGGGTCGATCAGATGTCGACACGATTTCCCGTGTCTTTCCCCCGAGGAGACATCCCATGAGTGGCACCAAGGACAAAGCGAAGGGCCTGGCCAACGAGGCCGTGGGTAACATCAAGCAGGGCGTCGGCAAGGTGACCGACAATGACAAGCTGCGCGCCGAGGGCAAGGCCCAGGAACTGAAAGGCGAGGCGCAACAGGCCGTGGGCAAGGTCAAGGATGCCGTGAAGAAACCTTGATCGCCGCAGCCTGGCCGCGGGGCAAGCCCGCTCCCGCAAGATGGGGGCGGGCTTGCCCCGCGCTTGCTTTGGACTGTGCACAAGGTACAAGCGAACAGCACGCCCGCCGCCTGGTCTATTAGACTTGCAGCATTGCCATTCCGATCAAGCGGCGAAAGGAGACGCTATGATTTTCCCCGACCTGCGCGGCCTGCCCCTGCACCGCGTGTTGGTGCGCACCGTCAAGGAGTTCCTCGATGACGAGATGTCCACCTATGCCTCCGCGCTGGCCTACCAGATGCTGTTCTCGCTGTTCCCCTTCCTGCTGTTCCTGATCGCCCTGATCGGTTTCCTGCATCTCCCGGACTTCTTCTCCTGGCTGCGCCTGCAGTCGGAACTGGTGCTGCCGCCCCAGGCCCTGGAGCAGGTCAACCCGGTGATCGACCAGTTGCAGCAGTCTAAGGGCGGGCTGCTGTCGGTGGGTATCGTGATTGCCTTGTGGACTGCCTCGGCGGGCGTGCGCCTGATGATGAGCGCGATGAACGCGGCCTACGACGTGCCCGAGGGGCGGCCGGTGTGGAAGCGCATTCCGCTGTCGGTCATCTATACCGTCGGCATCGCCGGCATGCTTCTGGCCGCGGCGGCGCTGATGGTGCTGGGGCCGCAGGTAATGGAGTGGATCGCTTCCCAGGTCGGGCTGGAGGAGGCGGTCGTCATCGTCTGGACCATCCTGCGCTGGCCGGCGATCATCATTCTGATGATGGTGGCGGTGGCGCTGATCTACTACGTGATGCCCGACGTGAAGCAGAAATTCCGTTTCATCACCCCAGGTTCGGTGCTGGCGGTGGTGGTGTGGATCGTCGCCTCGCTGGGCTTTGCCTAC
Source organism: Pseudomonas soli (assembly GCF_900110655.1). GTDB lineage: Bacteria > Pseudomonadota > Gammaproteobacteria > Pseudomonadales > Pseudomonadaceae > Aquipseudomonas > Aquipseudomonas soli. Next base: position 260,321 of record NZ_FOEQ01000001.1, on the reverse strand, counting down.
TACGTGAAGACCTTTGCCGACTACAACGCCATGTATGGCAGTATCGGGGCGATCATCGTGCTGTTGCTGTACTTCTACATCTCCGCTGCAGTGCTGCTGCTGGGCGCCGAGATGAACGCGGTGATCGAGCACATGTCGGCCGAGGGCAAGAACCCCGGCGAAAAGGAATTCGAGGAGGACAACCCGCAACAGAGCATCACCGTGCTCGGCCATGAGCACCCGGTGACATCCGAACCCCAGACCCGCGAGCCGAATACCTGATGATCCGCGACATTCTCAAGATGGGCGATGAACGCCTGCTGCGCATCGCCCCGCCGGTTCCCGAGCACATGATCGGCAGCCCGGAGCTTGCGCAACTGATCGACGACATGTTCGAGACCATGGCCCATGTCGGCGGTGTCGGCCTGGCCGCGCCGCAGATCGGCATCGACCTGCAACTGGTGATCTTCGGCTTCGAGCGCAGCGAGCGTTACCCGGACGCCGAGCCGGTGCCACGGACCATTCTGCTCAACCCAGTGATCACGCCGCTGGCCCCGGAGGTCGAGGACGGCTGGGAGGGTTGCCTGTCGGTGCCCGGCCTACGTGGCGTGGTGCCGCGCTACAAGCACATCAGCTATTCGGGCATCGATCCGCAGGGCAACCCGATCAACCGCTTTGCCGACGGCTTCCATGCCCGGGTGGTGCAGCATGAGTGCGACCACCTGATTGGCCGTTTGTATCCTTCGCGCATCCAGGACTTCAGCAAGTTCGGCTATACCGAGGTGCTGTTCCCCGGGCTCGACGTGGCCGACGACTAACCCCGCCTCATCGCCAGCAGCGCCTTGCTGCGCTGGTAGCGGGCCAGGCGTGAGGCCAGGGCCTCGGGCAGGGTGGTTGTCGGTGTGAAGGCCAAGCGTTGGTAGAAGGGCGCCAAATCCGGGTGGCAGAACAGCCAGGTCGCAGCGTTGCTTTCGGCCAGCGCCGCGTCAATCAGCCGGGATGCGATCTGCTGGCCGCGCCACTGCGGGGCAACGAACAGGCCGGTCAGCCAGTGATCGCCACCGATGGGCGTCAGGTTCATCCCACCGATTATTTCTGCGGTACGCGCCACCCATTGCTCGCCTTCACCGGCGGCGCGCATGCGCGAGCCGTGCTGGCGGTAGAAATGGTCCAGCAGGCGGCGCTGGGTTGGGGGAAGGCGAGTGCAGGTCAGAGGGAGCATGCTTGGTTCACGCGGTGTGGCAATCTCAGGCAGGAATTCATCGGTGCTTTGTCGCAGATTGTTGCAAATGCGGCAAGGGTGAATGTCCGACTCCGGGGTTCAACTATTTCAGGCGGGGAGTAGACTTTCACTCATCCCCCCGGCAGTACGATAAAGCGGGATCGGTACTTCGTGTCATCTTCGCAGTCGATGACAACTTCTCCGGGCCATTGACGGCGTCAGAAGTCACGCGATCAGCTTGATAGCCATCAAGGTCGACACCCATGAAAGCCTTACTGATTCTTGCATTGGTCGGTATGTCCCCGTTCGCCTTTGCGGACCAGGCCAAGACCGCAGACACCCAGCCCGTGGTCGAGCAGTACGACTATTCCACCAACCTCGACATCAAGCGCGTGATCAGCCTGTCGACGATCCCCAACGTCTGCGAAGTGGTGCCCGCCACCATGACCTACGAGGATCATCAAGGGCAGGTCCATACCCTCCAGTACCGTGCATTGGGTGAGGGTTGCCGGCTGAATTGAGCCGCGTGGCCGAGACAAGGTTCGTGGGAACGGGCTTGCCCCGCGATGGCGTTCAGCTGAGTATCACGTGCAATCGCGGCTCAAGCCCGCTCCCACCAGTTCCAGTCCTTGCTTCAACTGTGCCCGGCTGTGCGCCGCCGACAGGCTGATCCGCACGGCCCTGACGCTGTCGGTGCCTACCGCGAAGACGCTGGCCGGCACGATCTCCACCCCGTGTTCCCGACACCGCGCAACCAGCGCCTGGGCGTCTCCAGGCGTGGCCAGCCAGATGTGCGGCGACGGCACGCCCTCGGCGGGCAGCGCCTCGCCCAGCACCGCCCGCGCCAGGCGCCAGCGTTCGCCCAGTTCCTCCCGTTGCCAGGCCAGCCGCCGTGCGGCGGTGCCATCCGCGATCCATTGGCAGGCGATGCGCAGGTTCAGCGGCGACACCGACCAGTGGGTGGCCTGGGCATAGGGGTCGATCTGCTCCAGCAATGCTGGCCGGGCCACGATCCAGCCCAGGCGCAAGCCGGCGGCGACGGTCTTGGACAGGCTGCTGATCAGCACGCCACGGCCTTCGAGCAAGGGGTAGAGGGGTGGCCGGTCGGTCAAGGCGCCATACACGTCATCCTCGATGACCAGCAGTTGGTGGCGCCTGGCGACTTGCGCCAGCGCCAGGCGCCGGGCCTCGCCCATGCACGCGGCGGTCGGGTTGTGCAGGGTAGGGGTGGTGACCAATACCCGCGCGCCGCTCGCGCGGACCACACGGTCCAGTTCTTCCGGAAGCAGGCCTTGCTCATCCAGGGCCACGCCGTGCACGGGCAGGCGCAACTGGCGACAGGCCGCCTTGATGCCCGGGGCGGTCAACGCCTCGACCATCACTGGCTCGCCCGCCTGGCACAACGACTGCAACACCAGGGTCAGCGCCTGCTGGGCGCCCCCGCAAAGCAGCACGTCCTCTGGCGCCAGGTCCAGACCGCGGTTGCCCAGCCAGCGCGCCCCCTCGATCCGCCCCAGCAGCAACTGCTCGGGCCCCAGGTAATGGTCGAGCAAGGCGGTATCGCCCTGTTCGAGCAGCCTGCGCAGGCTGTGCTCGAGGTCGAGATTGCAGGGATCGGCCACCGGCACATTGGTCGACAGATCGATCACTGGGTGCTGGCGGCTGGGTTGCTTGAGGCGAAACAGCGTCGCTTCCTTGCTGCTGGCCAGCACATAGGTACCGCGTCCCACCTCCCCGGACACCAGGTGCCGCGCGGCTGCTTCTCGGTAGGCCTGCTGCGTGGTGCTCGGGTTCAGGCCCAGCGCCCAGGCGAGGCGGCGTTGCGGGGGCAGGCGTTCACCGACCTTCAGTTCACCCTGTTCGATGGCGTTGGCGATGGCCTCGACCAGTGCCTGGTAGCGCGGCTGGTCGTTGGCCGGGAGGCTCGGAATCCACACGAAATTGCTACCCATGCAATATTTATTTGGATCCATACAATGCCCGGCGCTTAGGATCGGTTCAACCCCATACCGATGAAGGACGTTCGCCATGTTCGACTTGCCCGCCCTGCGCGAAGCCGCCGCTTTCGTTCACCAGCACGTGCCGCCGACCCCACAGCACGCCTGGCCGCTGCTGGCCGAGCGGCTGGGTTGCCAGCTGTGGGTCAAGCACGAGAACCATGCGCCCACGGGGGCCTTCAAGGTGCGCGGCGGGCTGGTCTATGTCCGCTCGCTGTTGGCTAGTGGCGCAGTCCCCCGTGGCCTGGTTACCGCCACGCGCGGCAATCACGGCCAGAGCATGGCCCTGGCGGCGCGCCAGGCTGGTTTGCCGCTGGTGATCGTGGTGCCGGAGGGCAATTCACGGGAGAAGAACGCAGCCATGCGCGCCCTGGGCGCGGAGCTGGTGGAGCATGGCGTGGACTTCGACGTGGCCCGGGAAGAGGCGGCGCGCCTGGCCGATGCGCGGGGCTTTGCCATGGTTCCCTCGTTCCATCCGGAACTGGTGCGTGGCGTGGCCACCTACGCCCTGGAGCTGTTCGAGGCGGTGACCGACCTGGATTGCGTGTACGTGCCGATCGGCATGGGGTCGGGCATCTGTGGGCTGATCCAGGCGCGCAACCTGCTTGGGTTGTCCACTGAAATCGTCGGCGTGGTATCCACTGCGGCAGACGCTTATGCCCAGAGTTTCGAGCTGGGGCGCATCGTCACCACCGCCAGCGCCGATACCTTCGCCGACGGCATGGCCTGCCGCGTGCCGCATCCCGACGCCTTTGCCCTGGTACGCGAGCATGCTGCACGCATCGTGCGGGTGAGCGACGAGGCGATCGCCGAAGCCATGCGCCTCTACCACGAAACCACCCACAACACCGCCGAAGGTGCCGGCGCCGCCGCCCTGGCTGCACTGATGCAGGAGCGTGGGCGTCAGGCGGGCAAGCGGGTGGCGGTGGTTCTCAGTGGCGCGAACGTGGATCGCGGGCGCTATGCGCAGGTGTTGATGGGGACGAAAGATCCTGTATGAAAGTGTCGAAAGGAAGTGCTATCTTTATTTGATAGCATTTTCCGATGAACACTCGATATCGCAAGATTCTGGACAGCATCTTCAGAGCCCCGACCACACCCACATTGCCGTTCGCCGAAATCGAGGCTCTGGTGCTGCATCTTGGCGGCCAGGTGCTGGAACGGCAGGGTTCCAGGGTCAAGATGCTGTTGGGCGAGCAGTGCTGGCGCTGCTACCGCCCCCATCCTGGCAAGGACGCCAGGCGATATCAGATAGAAGAGGCCCGCGAGTTCCTGCTGCGGGCGGGAGTCCGACCATGAGCTGCATGCGATACAAAGGGTATGCCGCCCGCATCGAGTACGACGCGCGTGACGATATTTTCGTCGGCCGCGTGCTCGGCCTGCGGGACATCATCAGCTTCCACGCCAGCGCCGTGCCTGCGTTGCACGAGGCGTTCCGTGAGGCACTCGACGACTACCTGGCCGATTGCGCCGAACAGGGCGTCACTCCCGAAAAACCGGCCTCGGGCAAGGTCATGTTGCGCATCCGCCCAGAAGTGCACGCTGCCGCCAGCCTTGCCGCCAGGGTAGCCGGCAAGAGCCTGAACCAATGGGCCGACGAGGTCTTCGAGCAGGCGGCGATGGCCTGACCTGCAAATTCCTCCTGTACCGCCAGGGGGCATTCAGGTTCAATCGCTGACTTTCGTCCGCAGTCGAGCCTGCCATGCCCTTTTCCAATGGTTTCCTCCTCAGCCTGTCCCTGTGCCTGGACATCGGCTTGGCCAACATCGCCATGATTACCCTGGCCATGCAGCGGGGGTTTCTTCAGGGCTTCTGGCTTGGGCTGGGGACCTGCGTCGGCGATCTCATCTACGCCATTGCGGCCCTGGCCGGCATGACCGTTTTGCTGCAGTTCGAAAGCGTGCGTTGGACGTTGTGGCTGGGGGGCTCCGCGTTATTGGCGTGGTTCGCGGTGAAGATGCTGCTGGCGGCGTGGCGCGGCGGGCACCTGGAGTCGCGTGGCCAGGTAGTGGTCGAATCAGGCTGGCGTGAGTTCCTGCGCGGGATCTTCCTGGCCATGTCATCGCCCAGCGCGATTCTCTGGTTTGCCGCAGTCGGCGGCGTGCTGATCTCCCGCTCCGGCGCCGGCAGCGCGCTGGATGCGGGCCTGTTCCTCGGTGGCTTCTTTGCCGCCGGGCTGCTCTGGTGTGTCTCGTTGTGCGGTATCGCCAGTCATGGCGGGCGACTGCTTGGCGATCGCCTGCTGACTTGGTCGTACCTGTTGTCGGCGGCGATCTTCTGCTATTTCGCCGGTTACGTGGTGCTTTCCGGTTACCGCGAATTCATCCTGGCAGTACCGGTCTGATTATTCTGGAGATTCTGTGCTGCTGACTTTTTTCTCATCGGGTTGTCGATTCTCCATTTTCCCGTTCGACCATGGGTGAAGGCGCCGGAATGCACCGGCGCCAATCATTGTTGAACGCTGGGAGGAAGCACCGATGAACAGCGCAGCCGAAACTGAACTTCGTCAATTGATCGAACAGTGGATGCAGGCCGTGCGCGAGCGCGACGTGGACCGTATCGTGGCACCCTATGCCGACGACATTCTCGCCTTCGATGCCATCCAGGCCCTGCAATTCAAGGGCAAGGCCGCCTACCGTGCACACTGGGAAATGTGCATGGGCATGTGCACGGGGCCGATGGTCTTCGAACTGGCAGAGCTGAAGGTATACGCCGACGGCGACCTGGCCCTGGCCCATTGGCTCAACCGCTGTGGCCCGGGCGACGACGAAAGCCAGTGCGGTTTCATGCGCGCCACGGTCGGCTATCGGCGCAGCGGCGGTCAATGGCAAGTGATCCACGAGCATTGGTCGGCGCCGTTCGACATGGAAACGCAAAAAGCCTTGTTCGACCTCAAGCCCTGATACCGCTCATCGCCCACCGCACCGAGCCGACCTGCTGGAGACGATCATGAAATACCTGTGCCTGGTCTATTGTGATGAAGCGCTGTTGCACAGCCTGCCCGACAGCCCCGAAGACGCCGAATGCATGGCCTACGCCGAATCCATCCAGGGCAGCGGGCGCATGCTCGCCGCCGAGGCGCTCAAGCCTGTGCAAACGGCCACCACGGTACGTGTACGCGCCGGTCGCATGAGCCTGACCGATGGGCCGTTCGCCGAGACCAAGGAGCAACTGGCCGGTTTCTACCTGGTCGACGCCCGTGACCTCAACGAGGCGCTGAACATCGCCAAGGGCATCCCGGCAGCCCGGGTGGGCAGCGTCGAGGTTCGGCCGGTGCGTGAACTGCAGCCCTGACGCAACGGGAGAAAAGCCGCATGAGTCACCAGGGAAAGCCCGATTGATGGTGGGGGAAGCGCAAGTCCGCCAGGAGGTGGAGGCTGTCTACCGCCGTGATTCGCGGCGGATCCTGGCGACCCTCATCCGCCTGCTGGGGGACTTCGACCTGGCCGAGGAGGCCATGCACGATGCCTTCTTCATTGCCGTGCAGCGCTGGCAGCGCGATGGTATCCCCGACAATCCGCGGGCCTGGCTGGTGTCTGTCGGCCGCTTCAAGGCCATCGATGCGCTGCGCCGAAGTGCCCGTTTCGACCGCTCCCAGGCCGACCTGATCATGTTGCTCGAACGCGAAGCCGACGATCCGGGCGAGCAGACGTTGCTGGCCGATGACCGTCTGCGGCTGATCTTTACCTGCTGCCACCCGGCACTGGCCTCTGACGCCCAGGTACCGCTGACCCTGCGCGAGGTGTGTGACCTGACCACCGAGCAGATCGCCCGTGCCTTCCTGCAAAGCCCGGCCACCATCGCCCAGCGCATCGTGCGTGCCAAGGCCAAGATCCGCGATGCGAAGATTCCCTATCAGGTGCCGGAGCTGAGCGAGCTGCCCGAGCGCCTGGAAAGCGTGCTGCGGGTCATCTACCTGGTGTTCAACGAAGGCTATTCGGCCTCGGCGGGCGAAGATGTCACCACCCGCGAGCTGACCGATGAGGCGATCCGCCTGGGGCGCCTTGTGGCCCAGTTGCTGCCCGATGCCGAAGTGCATGGCCTGCTGGCGCTGATGCTGCTGCAGGCATCGCGGCAGAGGGCGCGCAGCACCGCCGATGGCGAGCTGGTGCTGCTGGATGAGCAGGATCGCAGCCTGTGGGATCGCGGGCAGATCGATGAGGGCAGCCAGCTGGTCCAGCAGGCATTGCGCAGTCGCGACTTCGGGCCGTATACCGTGCAGGCGGCCATAGCCGCGGTGCATGCCGAAGCGCCTTGCGCCGAGGCCACGGATTGGGACGAGATCATCGGCCTGTACGATGTGCTGCAGCGCCACTGGCCATCAGCGGTGGTGGAGCTGAATCGGGCGGCGGCGCTGGCCAGGCGGGACGGCGCGCAGGTGGGGTTGCAGGCGGTGGAGGCAATCCTGCAGCGCGGCGAGCTGGGTGATTATCACCTGGCCCATGCCGCGCGCGCCGAACTGCACCGGCAGCTGGGCAACCTCGATCAGGCCCGGGATGCCTGGCAGCAAGCGCTGACGCTCACCCGCCAGGGGCCGGAACGGCGGCATATCGAACGGCGGTTACGCGAACTGGGCTGAGCTATCGCCAGCGTGCCCGCGATGGCCAGCTAGGTGAATCAGCTGGCGACAAAGTTCGGCGGGCTGACCAGCTCGACCGTCTGCTGCTTGCGCGGCGCGAGGATCTCGGCCTCGCCACTGACGACAAGCTCATCGTTCTGGTTGTACACATTGGTGGCGATGCGCACCTTGAACTTGGGCAGCTTCTCGAGAATTTCCAGGCGCACGGTCAGCTCATCGCCGATCTTCACCGGCTTCTGGAAGCTCATCTGCTGGCCCAGGTAGATGGTGCCCGGGCCAGGCAGGGTGCAGGCGACAGCTGCGCTGATCAACGCGCCACTGAACATGCCATGGGCGATGCGCTCGCGGAACATGCTCTTGGCGGCGAATTCGGCGTCCAGGTGCACCGGGTTGTGGTCACCGGACATGGCGGCGAACAGCTGGATGTCGCGCTCTTCGACAGACTTCTTGTACTCAGCTTTCTGGCCGACTTCGAGGGCTTCGTAAGGGGTGTTGGTGACCTGGGTCATCGAGGCTTCCTTGTGGGGCGGGCGAGGTGGCCGATCATTCACTGCGGGCAGGGCGGCCAAGGGCCAGCGCCTGCTCCAGCCAGCCGATGATCTCGGCGGTGACCTCGTCGCGATGGGTTTCGTTGAGCACTTCGTGGCGTGCGCCGGGGTAGATGCGCAACTGTACATGACGGTTGCCGGTCGCGCGCAGGGCGTCGGCCAGATGGGTGAGACGCTTGCCGGCACTCACCGGATCACATTCGCCGCCGATCACCAGGATGGGCAGGTTCGGGTCGATCTGCCCGAGATGCCTGGGCTGGCTGATCTGCGCCAGCCCCTGCAGCAGGTCGAGCCACAGCTGGTTGCTGCAACGAAAGCCGCACAAGGGGTCGGCGATGTACTTGTCCACTTCCTCGGCATCGCGGCTGAGCCAGTCAAATGCCGTGCGGTTGGGTTTGAAAGCCTTGTTGAACGAGCCGAACGACAGCCAGTCGATCAGCGCGCTCTTGCCCAGGGGGCCTTGGCGCCAGGCTTCGAAGCGGGCGATCAGGCGCGCGGCCCGGTACAGTGCCACCGGCTGGAAGTTCGAGCCGCTGAGGATCGCGCCTTGCAGGCTGGCGCTGTGGTGGAGCAGGTAGGCCTGGGCGATGTAGCTGCCCATGCTGTGGCCGAACAGGAATAGCGGGGTGCCCGGGAACTGCTGGCCGACGTGCTGGGCCAATAGCCCAAGGTCGTTGACTACGGCATTCCAGCCATTATGGCGGGCGAACAGGCCCAGGCTCCCCAGCTCGGCGGTACGTCCATGTCCGCGCAGGTCGGGGGCGAGGAGTCCGTAGCCGGCAGCGTTGAGCGCATGCCCCAGGCGCTGGTAGCGCCCGGCATGTTCTGCCATGCCGTGGGCCAGCAACACCACGGCCTTGAGCGGTGTGGAGGGCAGCCATTGATGAACATGGAGGCTGCAATGCTCGCTGGCGGGGAGCCAGAAGGCGTCATGGGGCATGGCGGATCCTTGCGCGCGGAGGTTCGCCAACAGTGTATGCGCAAAGCGCCCGATTGCAGGAAGGGCAGAAAAGAGATTCACAATGTTAATGGCGGCACTTGGCGTATTTGCCACCCTCGACAGAGCTGCTAACGTCGGCTGAACACCTTTTTGCCATCAGGCGATCAGGTCAGGGACGTCCCGGTAGAGGAACAACAATAAATGCAAGCCGATTTCTGGAACGACAAGCGCCCGGCGGGCGTGCCTTCCACCATTGACATGAATGCCTATACGTCAGTCGTCGACGTTTTCGAGCGCTCCTGCAAGCGCTTCGCCGACCGGCCGGCATACAGCAACCTCGGCGTCACCCTGAGCTACGCGGACCTCGACCGTTACTCGGCGGCCTTCGCCGGCTGGTTGCAGCAGCACACCGACCTGGTGCCGGGCGACCGCATCGCGGTGCAGATGCCCAACGTTCTGCAATACCCGATAGCCGTTTTCGGCGCCTTGCGCGCCGGGCTGGTGGTGGTCAACACCAACCCGTTGTACACCGAGCGCGAGATGCGCCACCAGTTCAAGGACTCCGGCGCTCGCGCGCTGGTGTACCTGAACATGTTTGGCAAGCGCGTTCAGGAGGTGCTGCCCGACACCGGCATCGAGTACCTGATCGAAGCGAAGATGGGCGACTTGCTGCCGACGGCCAAGGGCTGGCTGATCAACACCGTGGTCGACAAGCTGAAGAAAATGGTGCCGGCCTACCATTTGCCCCAGGCGGTGTCGTTCAAGCACGTCCTGCGCCAGGGGCAACGTCTCGGTCACCAGGCGGTGGCGCAGACACTCGACGATGTCGCGGTGCTGCAGTACACCGGCGGGACCACGGGCCTGGCCAAGGGGGCCATGCTCACCCATGGCAATCTGGTGGCCAACATGCTTCAGGTACTGGCCTGTTTCGGCCAGCACGGGCCAGATGGCCAGCCGCTGATCAAGCAAGGGCAGGAGGTGATGATCGCGCCGCTGCCGCTTTACCACATCTACGCGTTTACCGCGAACTGCATGTGCATGATGGTGACCGGCAACCACAATGTGCTGATCACCAACCCCCGCGACATTCCGGGGTTCATCAAGGAACTGGGCAAGTGGCGGTTCTCGGCGTTGGTAGGCCTGAATACGCTGTTCGTCGCCCTTATGGATAACCCGGGGTTCAAAACGCTGGATTTCTCTGCACTGAAAATCACCAATTCTGGCGGCACCGCCCTGGTCAAGGCCACCGCCGAGCGCTGGGAGGCGCTCACGGGTTGCCGCATCGTTGAAGGCTATGGGCTGACCGAGACCTCGCCGGCGGCCAGCACCAACCCCTATGGCCAACTGGCGCGCCTTGGAACGGTGGGGATTCCGGTGCCTGGCACCGCGTTCAAGGTGATCGACGACGACGGCCTTGAGCAACCTTTGGGTGAGCGCGGCGAACTGTGTATCAAAGGCCCGCAAGTGATGAAGGGCTATTGGCGGCAGCCTGGGGCCACCGATGAGGTGCTGGATGGGGAGGGCTGGCTGAAGACCGGCGACATCGCGGTCATTGACCCAGATGGTTATACCCGGATCGTCGACCGCAAGAAGGACATGATCATCGTCTCGGGCTTCAACGTGTATCCCAACGAGATCGAGGATGTGGTGATGGGGCATCCGCAAGTGGCCAGCTGCGCGGTGATCGGCGTGCCGGATGAGCGTACTGGCGAAGCGGTGAAGTTGTTTGTGGTATCGCGCGCGGGCGGGGTGAGCGTGGACGAGCTGAAGGCATTCTGCAAAGCCAACTTCACCGGCTACAAGGTGCCCAAGCACATTGTATTGCGCGAGTCGCTGCCGATGACCCCGGTGGGCAAGATCCTGCGTCGGGAATTGCGGGACATCGCCTGAAAGTAAGAGCGGCGGTGTGCCGTGTGACTTGTCCCGCGATTGTGTCAGCCTGGACGACAGTTTCCCACAGAGTCGACGCCATCGCAGGTCAGGTTCACTTCCACAGACCCCTCTAGGTCAGGGCTTTCAGGCGGATTTGCGACATTTCGTATAATTACTCTAAAAATGACCTGAAGTTTTCATTGAGTCATTTTTGTGACCTGTCGGCCCATTTCGGCCTCTAGGCGACCCCTTTCAAAGCTGTTACTCTCGGCGCGCTTTCAGAGGATCCGGTTTGCAATGAGCCGGCCTCTCATATCAATAATAAGCGCATCGTCGCGTACCGAATTCGCTGTTGCTGAAGGAGCGGGCTTCCATGATCGAACATTTTTGGAAGGATAAGTACCCAGCCGGGGTCACGGCGGACATCAATCCTGACGAGTTCCCCAATATCCAGGCGGTACTCAAGCAATCCTGCCAACGCTTTGCCGACAAACCTGCCTTTAGCAACTTGGGCAAGACCATCACCTACGGCGAGCTGTATACCTTGTCCGGCGCCTTTGCCGCCTGGCTGCAGCAGCACACCGACCTGAAACCGGGTGACCGCATCGCGGTCCAGTTGCCCAACGTCCTGCAGTACCCTGTCGCTGTCTTCGGCGCCATGCGTGCCGGGCTGATCGTGGTCAATACCAACCCGCTGTACACCGCGCGTGAGCTGGAGCACCAATTCAACGACTCCGGCGCCAAGGCACTGGTGTGTCTGGCCAACATGGCGCATCTGGCTGAAAAGGTGGTGCCCAAGACCCAAGTCAAACACGTCATTGTCACCGAAGTGGCCGACCTGTTGCCACCGCTCAAGCGCCTGTTGATCAACAGCGTGATCAAGTACGTGAAGAAAATGGTGCCGGCCTACCACCTGCCGGGCGCGGTGCGCTTCAATGACGCGCTGGCGCTAGGCAAGGGCGGCGCTGTCACCGAGGCCAACCCGCAGCCCGGCGACGTTGCTGTGCTGCAGTACACCGGCGGTACCACTGGCGTGGCCAAAGGCGCGATGCTCACCCATCGCAATCTGGTGGCCAACATGCTGCAGTGCCGTGCGCTGATGGGCTCGAACCTGCACGAAGGTTGCGAGATCCTCATCACTCCGCTGCCGCTTTACCACATCTATGCCTTCACCTTCCATTGCATGGCCATGATGCTGATCGGCAACCACAACGTGCTGATCAGCAACCCGCGTGACCTGCCGGCAATGGTCAAGGAGCTGGGCAAGTGGAAGTTCAGCGGCTTTATCGGCCTTAACACGCTGTTTGTCGCCCTGTGTAACAACGAGGCTTTCCGCAACCTCGATTTCTCGGCGCTGAAGATCACACTGTCCGGTGGCATGGCGCTGCAGATGAGCGTGGCCGAACGCTGGAAGGCGGTGACGGGTTGTGCCATCTGCGAAGGTTACGGTATGACCGAGACAAGCCCGGTGGCGGCGGTCAATCCGATCTCGGCCAACCAGGTGGGCACCATCGGTATCCCGGTGCCGTCGACCCTGTGCAAGATCATCGACGACAACGGCCAGGAACTGCCCTTGGGTGAGGTGGGCGAGCTGTGCATCAAGGGGCCACAGGTGATGAAGGGTTACTGGCAGCGTGAAGATGCCACCGCCGAGATCATCGACGGCAATGGTTGGCTTAAAACCGGTGACATTGCCTTGATCCAGCCAGATGGCTACATGCGCATCGTCGATCGCAAGAAGGACATGATCCTGGTATCCGGCTTCAACGTGTATCCCAACGAACTCGAAGACGTGCTCGCCACGCTGCCGGGTGTGTTGCAGTGCGCGGCCATCGGTGTGCCGGACGAGAAGTCCGGCGAGGTGATCAAGGTATTCATCGTGGTCAAACCTGGCATGATGCTGACCAAGGAACAGGTCATGGAGCATATGCGCGCCAACGTCACCGGCTACAAGGTGCCCAAGGCCATCGAGTTCCGCGATGCGCTGCCGACCACCAACGTCGGCAAGATCCTGCGCCGCGAGCTGCGTGACGAAGAGCTGAAAAAGCAGGGCCTGAAAAAGATCGCCTGATCTGCAGCCTGCTTTGGGATTGGAATGTGGGAGCGGCGCACCGCCGCTCCCGTTTTGCGTTATGAAGCTCAGCGCAGTTTTTCCAGCATCTGGTAGTACCACATTCCTGCCGCCAGCAGCGGATTGCCCAGCAAGTCACCCATCGGCACCTTGATGTGCCTGCATGCCGCGAAGGTATCGAACTTCTCCAGCGTCCCGGTCAAGGCCTCGGCCATGATCTCGCCCATGATGTGGCTGGTGGCGATGCCGTGCCCGGAGTACCCCTGGCAGTACCAGACGTTGTCCGACAGCTTGCCCAGTTGCGGGATACGGTTGACCACGATGCCCATGGCGCAGCTCCACTGGAACTCGATCGGCACGCCCTTGAGCGCCGGGAAGGTGCGCTCGATGCATGGGCGCAGCTCGCCCTCGATGTCTCGCGAATCGCGCCCGGAGTAGTTGGCGCCGCCGCCGAACAGCAGGCGTTTGTCGGCGGTCAGGCGGTAGTAGTCGAGGACGAAGCGGCAGTCGTACACGGCCAGATCCTGCGGGTTGAGCTGGTCGGCCAGGTCACCCAGTGGCGCGGTGGTGACGATGCCGCCCATGGCCGGGAAGATCTTGCCCTTCAGCTGGCGTTTTTCCAGTTTGTGGTAGACGTCGCCGGCCAGCATCACCTGTCGTGCCTCGATGCGCCCGCTGGCGGTAACCACGGCCGGGCGGGGGCCGTGGATGATCTCCAGCACTTCGGAATTCTCGAACACCAGCGCGCCGAGGCCATGGGCGGCGCGGGCCTCGCCCAGGCACAGGTTGAGCGGATGCAGGTGCAGGTTGCGGCGGTTCTTCAACGCGCCGAGGTACAGCGGGCTTTGCAGGTGCTGCTGCATGGCCTCGCGGTCGAGCAATTGCACCAGGTCGCCCATGCCGCGGCGTTGGGCTTCGGCCTCGAAGGCGCGCAGTTCGGTCATGTGCGACGGTTTCATCGCCGCGTGCAGGTGGCCGTGCTTGAGGTCGCACTGGATGCCGTAGCGCTCGACCCGCTGTTCGATGATCTGGTGGCCGCGCCAGCGCAGGTGCCAGATGAAGTCGTCCACCTCGGCGCCCAGGCGGTCGCGCATCTGCGTGCGCATGGCCTCGTCGCCCGACAGGCTGCCGGTGACCTGGCCACCGTTGCGCCCGCTGGCGCCCCAGCCGATGCGGTTGGTCTCGACGATGGCTACCTTCAGGCCACGCTCGGCCAGCTCCACCGCAGTGGCCACGCCGGTGAAGCCGCCGCCGATGATCGCCACGTCGACCTGCACCGTGCCTTTGAGCGTGGGGTATTCGGTTGCATCATTGAGGGTGGCGCTGTAGTAGGACGGCGCGCGCTGGGCCGGCCTGTTGTTCAGTGCTGCGTTCATGGGTGTTCCTTGTTGTAGTTCGTCTGTCAGGCCTGATGCAGGTACCAGCGCCAGTCCTGTTCGCCGACTTCGGCCATGAACTGGCGGTACTCGGCACGCTTGACCTTCAGGTACACGCCGAGGAAGGCCTCGCCCAGCGCCTCCCTGGCCCAGGCCGACTGTTCCAGGGCTTCCAGGGCAGTCAGCCAGTCGGTGGGCAGGTACTCGCTGGCCTGGGCATAGCCGTTGCCTTCGACCGGCGCGCCGGGATCGAGCTGTTCGCGGATGCCCTGGTGCGCGGCAGCAAGTATCGCGGCGGCGGCCAGGTAGGGGTTGGCGTCAGCGCCGCAGATGCGGTGTTCCACATGTCGGCTGTTGGCCGGGCCGCCGGGCACGCGCAGGCTGACGGTGCGGTTGTCCACACCCCAGGTCGGTGCCAGCGGGGCATAGCTGTTGGCCTGGAAGCGGCGGAATGAGTTGGCGTTGGGGCAGAACAGCAGCAACGACTCATGCAGGTGACGCAGCATGCCAGCCACCGCTTGGCGCAACAGTGGGGTGCCAGCCTTGTCTTCGCTGGCGAACAGGTTGTTGCCAGCGGCGTCCGCCAGGCTCAGGTGCATGTGCATGCCGGTGCCGGCCAGTTGGGTGAACGGCTTGGCCATGAAGCAGGCCTGCATGCCGTGGGCGTTGGCGATGCCTTTGACCAGGCGTTTATAGCGCACGGCCTGATCCATCGCCTGGAGCGCATCGCCGTGCTCCAGTGTGATTTCGACCTGGCCGGGGGCGTACTCGGAGATCGCCGTGCGGGCCGGGATACCCTGTGCCTTGCAGGCGGCATAGAGGTCGGCAAGAAACGGTTCGATCTGCTCGAGTTCGCGCAGGCCGTAGACCTGGGTCTCGCGCGGACGGCCGCCGTCGCTGTCCAGCGCCGGCTGCGGGCGGCCCTGGGCGTCGCGCTGCTGGTCGAGCAGGTAGAACTCCAGCTCGCAGGCCATCACCGGGTGATAACCCTCGGCCTTGAGGGCGTCGATCACCCGCAGCAGCACATGACGCGGATCCGCCACGCTGGCCGGCAGGCCTTCGCTGGGGTGCATGCTGACCTGCACGGCGGCGGTCGGCACCCGGCGCCAGGGCAGGCGCACCAGGCTGCCCTCCAGCGGGTAGGCGCGGCAGTCGATGTCGCCGACGTCCCAGACCAGACCGGAGTTTTCCACGTCGTCGCCATTGAGGGTCAGGCCGAGGATGGTGCTGGGCAGCGGGCGGCCGCTGTCGAACACCGCCAGCAGTTCCTCGCGATGCAGCAGCTTGCCACGGGGTACGCCGTTGGCGTCGAGGATGAACAGTTCGATCAGGTCGATATCGGGGTTGTCGGCCAGGAAACGCCTGGCTTGCTCGGCAGGGGCAAAGTGCATGGTGGATTCGCTCTGAGGCACGCAGGACCGCCGCGCAGGTGGGCGGTCAGGCTGAGTCAATCGGCCAGTGGTGGCCGGGTAGGGTCAGGGATGCGTGAGCGAAGTGTCCGGTGGGCGCGCGTGGCGGCAGTGCCACAGGGCCCAGAAGGCGAGGATGATGTGCACCAGCGGATTTTCGCCGGCACGGACCCTGGCCTTCGGCAGCGAAGGTTGGGGCAGCGGGCGGGCGATCGTCGGGTCGGGAAGCATCGCTCGATACTCACATGGCCGGTAAGGTTGATTAAATCAGTGAATGGCGACGTTCATTCCATTGATTGTTAAACATTCGAGTTGCAGTGCCCAGGGCGGACCTGGCCTGTGTCACAGCCGCAACAGGCAGCATCCCGCTGGCAAATCTGCGACAATCGTGCCCCTTACGCCTGCCGATCATGAAAGAGCAGCACTCGCCTGCATCATTAAAAAAGTCCCATGACAGACCACGCCATCGACCAACTGCTGAAGAACCTCGACCACGCCATGATCGCCGACCGCCATCGGTTGCGCCGGCAATTGCACGAGCTGCGCAAGCGTCCCGATGAGGGCAAGCTCGCGCAGTGGGTGGAAAAGGTCCAGGCCTCTTGCGCCCAGGTCACCGCGCGCCAGCAGAGCGTGCCGAGCATTCGCTACGACGACAATCTGCCCATCGCCGCCAAGCGCGACGAGATCAAAAAGGCCTTGGCCGAGCACCAGGTGCTGGTGATCGCTGGCGAGACCGGCTCGGGCAAGACCACCCAGTTGCCGAAGATCTGCCTGGAGCTGGGTCGCGGCAGCCATGGCCTGATCGCTCACACCCAGCCTCGGCGGATTGCCGCGCGCAGCGTGGCGGCGCGGGTCGCCGAGGAGCTGGGCACGCCGTTGGGGGCGCTGGTGGGCTACCAGGTGCGCTTCGAGGACCAGAGCGATTCGAACACCCTGGTCAAGCTGATGACCGACGGTATCCTGCTGGCCGAGACCCAGCACGACCGTTTCCTCGAACGCTACGACACGATCATCGTCGACGAGGCTCACGAGCGCAGCCTGAACATCGACTTCCTGCTCGGCTACCTCAAGACCCTGCTGCATCGCCGTCCGGAACTGAAGCTGATCATCACCTCGGCGACCATCGATCTGGAGCGTTTCTCCAAGCACTTCGACGGCGCGCCGATCATCGAGGTGTCCGGCCGTACCTACCCGGTGGAAACCTGGTACCGCCCGCTGACCAGCGAGCAGGACGAGGAGGGCAACCAGGTCGAGGAAGACCTCTCGGTCGACCAGGCGATCCTCGCCAGCCTCGACGAGATTGCCCAGTACGAGCGCAGCCAGGGCAAGGGCCCAGGCGATGTGCTGGTGTTCCTGCCCGGCGAGCGCGAGATCCGCGACGCCGCCGAGATCCTGCGCAAGGCGCAGTTGCGCCACACCGAGATACTGCCGCTGTATGCGCGGCTGTCGCCGGCCGAGCAGCAGCGGATCTTCCAGTCCCACAGCGGCCGGCGCGTGGTGCTGGCGACCAACGTCGCGGAAACCTCGTTGACGGTGCCGGGCATCCGCTACGTGATCGACAGCGGCACCGCCCGCATCAGCCGCTACAGCTACCGCGCCAAGGTCCAGCGCCTGCCGATCGAAGCCGTTTCGCAGGCCAGCGCCAACCAGCGTAAAGGCCGCTGCGGCCGGGTCGAGCCGGGCATCTGCATCCGCCTGTACAGCGAGGATGACTTCAACGGCCGGCCGGCATTCACCGATCCCGAGATCCTGCGCACCAACCTGGCGGCGGTGATCCTGCAGATGCTGCACCTGCGCCTGGGCGCCATCGACGCCTTCCCGTTCATCGAACCGCCGGATGGCAAGGCCATCAGCGACGGCTTCAACCTGCTGCAGGAACTGTCGGCGGTCAACCGCGAGAACCAGCTGACACCGCTGGGCCGCCAGCTGGCGCGTCTGCCGATCGACCCTCGTATGGGTCGCATGCTGCTCGAAGGTGCCCGCCAGGGCAGCCTGCAGGAAGTGCTGATCGTCGCCAGCGCACTGTCGGTGCAGGACCCGCGCGAACGCCCACCGGAGCGCCAGCAGGCCGCCGACCAGGCCCATGCCCAGTGGAAGGATGTCGACTCCGACTTCGCCGCGCTGGTCAACCTGTGGCGCGGTTTCGAGGAGCAGCGCCAGGCGCTGACCGCCAACCCGCTGCGCAACTGGTGCCGGAAGAACTTCCTCAACTACTTGCGCCTGCGCGAGTGGCGCGACGCCCACCGCCAGCTGGCGCTGATCTGCCGCGACCTGCAACTGACGGTGAACAAGGATGCCTGCGACTACCAGCGCATGCACAAGGCGATTCTCAGCGGCCTGCTCAGCCAGATCGGCCAGAAGACCGAGGAGGGCGATTACCAAGGCGCACGCCAGCGGCGGTTCTGGATTCACCCCTCGTCGGGCATTGGTCGCAAGCGGCCGCAATGGGTGATGGCCGCCGAACTGGTGGAAACCACCAAGCTGTATGCGCGCATGGTGGCCAAGATCGAGCCGGACTGGATCGAGCCGCTGGCCACCCACCTGATCAAGAAGAACCACTTCGAACCGCACTGGGAGAAGAAGCGCGGCCAGGTGGTGGCCTACGAACAGATCACCTTGTACGGGCTGATCCTGGTCGGACGCCGCCCGGTGCATTTCGGTCCCATCGACCCGGTCACCTCTCGTGAGCTTTTCATCCGCGATGGCCTGGTCGGCGGCGAGATACAATCCCGGGCCAAGTGCCTGACGGCCAACAAGCGCCTGCTGGAGCAGCTCGACGAACTGGAGGCCAAGGCCCGTCGGCGCGACATTCTGGCTGACGAAGAAACCCTGTACGCCTTCTATGAAGCGCGCCTGCCCGCGGAGATCCACCAGACCGCGACCTTCGATGCCTGGTACCGGATGACCAGCCAGAAGGACGCCAACCTGCTGATCATGCGCGAGGAGGACGTACTGGCCCGCGAGGCCAGCGAGGTCACCGCAGCGCAGTACCCGGATCACTTGCAGGTGGGCGAACTGCGCCTGTCGCTGAGCTACCACTTCGAACCGAACCATCCACGTGACGGCGTGACCGTGCGGGTGCCGGCGCCGTTGCTGCCCAACCTGCCGGGCGAACGCCTGGAATGGCTGGTGCCGGGCCTGCTCGAGGCCAAGTGCATCGCCCTGGTGCGCAACCTGCCCAAGGCCCTGCGCAAGAACTTCGTGCCGGTGCCGGACTTCGTCAAGGCGGCACTGTCGCGCATGGTCTTCGGCCAGGGCGCGTTGCCCCAGGCACTGGGCCATGAGCTGCTGCGCATGACCGGGGCGCGGGTGTCCGACGAGGCCTGGGCGGAAGCGACCGCGCTGGTGGAGGGCCATCTGCGCATGAACATCGAAGTGGTCGATGCCCAGGGCAAGTTCCTCGGCGAGGGCCGCGACCTGGTCGAACTGACTGCCCGTTTTGCTGCCGCCAGCCAGGCCGCCCTGGCCTTGCCGCGCAACAACAAGGCCGAGCAGCCGGTGCAGGCCAAGGTATTCGAGCAAGTGGCGCAGACCGCCCAGCAGAAGATCGCCGGGCTGTCGATGACCGTGTATCCGGCACTGGTCGAGGACAATGGCACGGTGCGCGAGGGGCGGTTCTCGACCCAGGCCGAGGCCGAGTTCCAGCACCGACGTGCCCTGCAGCGGCTGTTGTTGCAACAGTTGGCCGAGCCGGCCAAGTTCCTGCGCGGCAAGCTCCCGGGCTTGACCGAGCTGGGCTTGCTGTATCGCGAACTGGGCCGGGTCGAGGCACTGGTGGAGGATATCTTGTTGGCCAGTCTCGACAGTTGCGTGCTCGAAGGCGAAGACCCGTTGCCCCGTGATGGCGCCGCCCTGGCCTCGCTGGCCGAACGTAAGCGCGGCAATTGGAGCGAGCATGCCGAACGCCTGGCGCGCCTGACCTTGGAGGTGCTCAAGCTATGGCATGGCTTGCAGAAGCGCTTCAAGGGCAAGATCGACCTGAGCCAGGCGGTGGCACTCAACGATATCAAGCAGCAACTGGCCAACCTGGTGTATCCGGGCTTCGTGCGCGAGACGCCGGGGGCCTGGTTCAAGGAATTGCCGCGGTATCTTAAGGCAGTGGAACTGCGCCTGGAGAAGCTGGGCTCGCAGGTACAGAAGGACCGGGTGTGGAGTGGCGAGCTGGCCAATTGCTGGGCGCAATACCAGGCCCGTGCCGACAAGCATGCCCAGGAAGGCAAGCGCGATGAGCAACTGACCCTGTACCGCTGGCTGCTGGAGGAATACCGGGTTTCGTTGTTCGCCCAGCAGTTGGGGACCAAGGTGCCGGTTTCCGACAAGCGACTGAGCAAGCAGTGGAGTCAGGTGGAAGCCTAACCGTTGCAACTTGTGGCAAACTTGACGGAATTTGGGGCTGCTTTGCGGCCCATCGCTGGCAAGCCAGCTCCCACAGGGTACGCATTGAACTGAGGGAGCTGGCTTGCCAGTGATCGAGGGCCCAACCCTCGTCTTTGAATTGGTACCAAGGTGCCATTATGTTGCCCTTTTCCCGGCCTGCGCCGCATGGCGATGGCCTTTGACCAGAGGAACGACCGTGCACAACGTCGTCATCAGCGGCACCGGCCTGTATACCCCGGCCCAGAGCATTTCCAACGAAGAACTGGTGGAGTCCTTCAACACCTGGGCACAGCGTTTCAACCGTGACAATGCCGCCGCCATCGAGCGTGGCGAAGTCGAGGCGGCGCCGCTGTCCGATGCCGCCTTCATCGAAAAGGCCTCGGGCATCAAGAGCCGCTTCGTCATGGACAAGGCCGGCATCCTCGATCCGCAGCGCATGAAACCGCGCCTGCCGGAGCGTTCCAACGACGAACAGTCGATCCTCTGCGAAATGGGCGTTGCCGCTGCGCGTCAGGCGCTGGAGCGCGCCGGGCGCACTGCCGCCGATGTCGACGGGGTGATCGTCGCCTGCTCCAACCTGCAGCGCCCGTACCCGG
This sequence comes from Pseudomonas soli, assembly GCF_900110655.1. Taxonomy (GTDB): domain Bacteria; phylum Pseudomonadota; class Gammaproteobacteria; order Pseudomonadales; family Pseudomonadaceae; genus Aquipseudomonas; species Aquipseudomonas soli. Next base: position 239,355 of record NZ_FOEQ01000001.1, on the reverse strand, counting down.
CCATCGCCATCGAAGTGCAGCAGGCGCTCGGTATCGAGGGTTTTGCCTTCGACATGAACGTCGCCTGTTCGTCGGCCACCTTCGGCATCCAGACGGCCGCCAACAGCGTGCAGTTGGGCCAGGCCCGCGCGGTGCTGGTGGTCAGCCCGGAAATCTGCACCGGCCACTTGAACTTCCGTGACCGCGACAGCCACTTCATTTTCGGTGACGCCGCCACCGCGGTACTGATCGAACGTGCCGACCTGGCCACCTCGGCGCACCAGTTCGATATCGTCAGCACCAAGCTGTGGACCGCGTTCTCCAACAACATCCGCAACAACTTCGGCTTCCTCAACCGCGCCGCGGAAGAGGGCATCGGCACGCGCGACAAGCTGTTCGTGCAGGAAGGCCGCAAGGTGTTCAAGGAAGTCTGCCCCAAGGTCGCCGAGCTGATCGGCCAGCATCTGGAAGAGAACGGCCAGCAGCCGAGCGACGTCCAGCGTTTCTGGCTGCACCAGGCCAACCTGAGCATGAACCACCTGATCGTCAAGAAACTCCTGGGCCGGGAAGTGGACGAGCAAGAGGCGCCGGTGATCCTCGACCGTTATGCCAACACCAGTTCGGCAGGGTCGGTGATTGCCTTCCACCTGTACCAGGATGACCTGGCCAAGGGGGCGCTGGGTGTGCTGAGCTCGTTCGGCGCGGGTTATTCGATTGGCAGCGTGATCCTGCGCAAGCATTGATGCTTGTCTGACTCGTGGGAGCGGGCTTGCCCCGCGATGGCGTCATCAGCCCTTGCACAGCGGTAGGGTTGATGACGCCATCGCGGGGCAAGCCCGCTCCCACGTTCATTGCAGGCAAAAAAAAGCAGGAAATGCTGGATGGGGTCAGCATTTCCCGCTTCAGGGTGGAGCAAAGGAGCCTGGCGCTTAGAACTTCGCTTCCAGGTCCACCTGCAGGGTATCTACGTCAGCATCGCTGTTCGGCAGGTTGGAGAAGTCGGTCTTGGCCATCAGGTAGGCCGCGCCCAGGGAGAAGTTCTTGTCGATCTCGTAGCCGACCTTGAACTTGTGGCCACGCGAACCGGTGAAGCCGTTGCCGAAGTCGGAATCGGTGAAGGCGCTGACCACCGCGTTACGCTGCACGTCGCGGTAGTTGTAGTCCAGGCTCCAGGCGCCGACCTTGGTTTTCAGGCCCGCCAGCCAGGCCTTGTCCTTGCCGTCGGTGCTTTCGGTGTTCTTGACGAACTGGCCATAGGCCGAGAGCGGGATGGCAAAGCCGGTGAAGTCCACCTGGCCGAAGCCTTCCACCAGGTTGAACTCGTTGGTGGTGTTGCCCAAGGCACGCAGGACGGTCGACTCCTTGTCGTTGTCGTAGCCGTAGATGCTGCCGCCCACGGTGAACTTGAGGGTGTCGGCCGCGTTGAACTTGGCACCCAGCTGGCCGTGGTACAGTTGTGCGTCGTGCTTGAACTGCACGCCGTCGCCGTCGACGTTGTCCTTGAGGGTGTAGTGGCCGGCACTGCCGAACAGTTCGGTGGCGCCCAGGTTGGTCTTGTAGGTGACCGCCACGCCTTCGGGGTTGATGTCGCTGTCCCAGATGATGTCGCCCATGCTCACCCATGGCTGGGCCATCTTGCCGCCGATCAGGTGCAGGTTGGGGATGGCGGTCGGGTGCCAGTCGAGGTAGGCCAGGTCGACCCACAGCGATTTCTTCTCGAAGTAGTTGTCCAGGCTCTGGTTGGTCGAGCGGGCATCGGCACTGCTGCCGGTGGCCACGCGCACGCCGGCATCCACTTGCGGGTTGATCTCGCTGTAGAAGCCGACACGGGCGCGGACGCGCTCACGGTCCTGATTGCCACTGCGCGAGATCGGGTTGTCGACGTTGACGTCTTCGTAACGCAGGCGCACATCACCCTTGATCTGGGTCTTGGCGGCCCACGCCACTTTCTGTTCGAACGAACTCATGCGCTCGGACTGGGCTTTCTGGTCGGCCTTTTCCTTGGTTTCCTTTGCCAGGTCGCCCTGCAGTTCGTTGTACTGCGCCTGGTTGATCGAGCCATTGGCGCGGAGCATTTCGAGCAGCTTGGCGTCGACAGCAGCACTGGCCGGAGCACTCAGAGCCAGCATCATGCCGGTGAGGCTCACTCCGGTAAGTGTAGAAACAAGACGCATAAGGTTCTCCCTGTTGGAAAAAGTGGGGAGGCTCAAGCGCCCGCCCCAAGTTGGCATGTCTTCGGAAAGGGCCTGACTAGACAGGTTCTGGGGTTCCGGAAAACAGGCGCAAGTATTGCGGGGGCGAATGACAGAATAATGTCTAAACAGTGGCACTGTTGTTAAGTAAAGCGGCCGTCATTTGAGTGTCACGGTCGACTTGGCAATACTGGCACTCTCTTTTCAGCGAGTTGCAAACGTGATCAGCCTCCACAGCCTTGCCCATCTGCGCGACCTGCCGGCGACCACCTGGGACGCGCTGGTGCCTGATGCCCAGCCGTTCCTGCGCCATGCCTTCCTCACGGCCATGGAGGACAGTGGCAGCGTGGCGACTGACACTGGCTGGGCCGCCGAACACCTGGTGCTGGAACGCGACGGTGAGGTGCGAGCGGTGCTGCCTGCGTACCGCAAATGGCATTCGTTCGGCGAGTACGTGTTCGACCACGGCTGGGCCGATGCCTGCGAGCGCGCAGGTATTGCCTACTACCCCAAGCTGCTGGGTGCCGTGCCGTTCAGCCCGGTGAGCGGCCCACGCCTGTTGGCCGCCGACCCGAGCGATGGCCTGTTGCTGTTGCAGGCCATCCCCGAGTACCTGGGCAAGGGTGGGCTGTCGGGTGCGCATATCAACTTCACCGACACTGCGCTGGATGAGGCCCTCGCTGGTCTGCCAGGCTGGATGGAACGCTTGGGTTGCCAGTTCCATTGGCGCAATCGGGGTTATCGCGACTACCAGGACTTTCTCGACACCCTCAGCTCACGCAAGCGCAAGCAGATGCGCAAGGAGCGCGAACAGGTGGCGGGGCAGGGGATCGACTTCGCCTGGTATCGGGGCGACGAGCTGAGCGAGGCACAGTGGGATTTTGTCTACCTGTGTTACGCCAACACCTACGCCGTGCGCCGACGCGCGCCCTACCTTACCCGTGAATTCTTCAGCCTGATCGCCGAGCGCATGCCCGAGGCAATCCGGGTGGTCATCGCCCGCCAGCAGGGGCGCGAGGTGGCCATGGCGCTCAGCCTGATCGGGGGTGACAGCTTGTATGGACGGTATTGGGGGTGCCTTGATGAATTCGACCGTCTGCATTTCGAGACCTGTTTCTATCAGGGCATGGATTTCGCCATCGGCGAAGGGCTGCAGCGGTTCGATGCCGGGGCCCAGGGTGAGCACAAGTTGATTCGTGGCTTCGAGCCGGTGATCACGCGGTCGTGGCATTACCTGCTGCATCCGGGATTGCGCCGGGCGGTGGAGGATTTTCTGCTGCAGGAGCGGGCGGGGGTGAGGGCGTATGCCGAAGAGGCGCGGCAGATGTTGCCGTACCGCCAGGACTGATTCCCCTTCCACAAGAAATCGGGGCGTGGGAGCGGGCTTGCCCCGCGATGGCGTCCACCCTGGCCACCGCCATCGCGGGGCAAGCCCCACGTCCCCCAATCAGGCCGGCTTCAATCCACCCCGACGAACCCACCCGTCTGGTGATGCCACAGTCGCGCATACAGGCCACGCTGCGCCAATAGCTCGGTGTGGCTGCCACTCTCGACGATATGTCCCTTGTCCAGCACGATCAGCCGGTCCATGCGGGCGATGGTCGACAGGCGGTGTGCGATGGCTATGACCGTCTTGCCCTGCATCAGCGTCTCCAGGCTCTCCTGGATCGCCGCCTCCACCTCTGAGTCCAGCGCCGAGGTGGCCTCGTCCATGATCAGGATCGGCGCGTTCTTCAGCAGCACCCGGGCGATGGCGATGCGCTGGCGCTGGCCGCCGGAGAGCTTCACGCCGCGCTCGCCGACATGGGCGTCGAAGCCTGTACGGCCCTGGGCGTCGGACAACTGCGGGATGAATTCGTCGGCCCGCGCCCGGCGTACAGCCTCCCAGACTTCCTCGTCACTGGCATCCGGTCGGCCGTACAGCAGGTTGTCGCGAATCGAGCGGTGCAGCAGCGAAGTGTCCTGGGTGATCATGCCGATTTGCGCGCGCAGGCTGGCCTGGTTGACCTCGGCGATATCCTGGCCGTCGATGAGGATGCGCCCGCTGTCGATGTCGTACAGGCGCAGCAGCAGGTTGACCAGGGTCGATTTGCCGGCGCCGGACGGGCCGATCAGGCCGATCTTCTCGCCGGGGCGGATATCCAGGTTCAAGGCATCGATCACCTTGCCGCCCTTGCCGTAGTGGAAGTCGACATGGTCGAAGCGCACTGCGCCGCGACTGACCTTGAGTGCCGGCGCGTGGGGCTTGTCGCTGACGGTGACCGGCTGGGCGATGGTCTGCAGGCCGTCCTGGACCATGCCGATGTTCTCGAAGATGCCGTTGACCACCCACATGATCCAGCCGGACATGTTGACGATGCGGATCACCAGGCCGGTGGCCAGGGCGATGGCACCGACGCTGATCAGCGACTGGCTCCATAGCCACAGGGCAAGGCCTGTGGTTGCGACCACCAGCAGGCCGTTCAGCGAGGTGATGACCACGTCCATGCTGGTGATCACCCGCGAGGCCAGCTGGGTCTTCTCGGTCTGTTCGCTGATCGCCTCGCGGGCGTACTGCTGCTCGTAGTCGGTGTGGGCGAACAGCTTGAGCGTGGCGATGTTGGTGTAGCCATCGACGATGCGCCCCATCAGCTTGGAACGGGCGTCGGAGGAGATCACCGAGCGTTCCTTCACCCGCGGCACGAAGTAGTACAGCGCGCCGATATAGCAGGCGATCCACACCAGCAGCGGCAGCATCAGCCGCCAGTCGGCCTCGGCGAACAGCACCAGTGCGCTGATGGCATAGATCAGCACATGCCACAGCGCGTCCACCGCCTGCACCGCCGAATCGCGCAGGGAGTTGCCGGTCTGCATGATGCGCTGGGCGATGCGCCCGGCGAAGTCGCTCTGGAAGAAGTTCAGGCTCTGCTTGAGCACATAGGTGTGGTTCTGCCAGCGGATCAGGCTGGTCATGCCCGGGCTGATGGTCTGGTGCACCAGCAGGTCGTGCAGGCCAAAGAACACCGGCCGTAGCACCAGCACCACCACCAGCATCCAGATCAGCTCGCCACTGTGCTCGCTGAAGAAGTTGGCGTTGGGCGTGCCCTGGGCCAGGTCGATGATCCGGCTCAGGTAGCTGAACAGCGCCACCTCGATCAGTGAGGCGATCAGCCCGACGATCAGCAAGGCAACGAAGCTCGGCCAGACCTGGCGCAAATAATAGAGATAGAAGGGCCAGACCTTGCCGGGAGGCGCCTCGCTCGGCGCCTCGCGGAAGATGTCGATCAACTGCTCGAAACGACGGTACAGCATGGGTGACGACACTCCTGTTCGACCCGACTCACGTCCCTGTGCGGCGCGGGATCAATCGATGCGTTTGGCCGACTTGATGTAGACCGGATCCGCCGGCACATCGCGCATGCCTTTCTTGACGGTGGTCGGCGAGTTGACGATCTGGTCGACCACCTCCATGCCCTTGGTGACCTTGCCGAACACCGCGTAGCCACGGTCGCGGCCCGGATTGAGGAAGTCGTTGTCGGCGACGTTGATGAAGAACTGGCTGGTGGCCGAGTTCGGGTCGGAGGTACGCGCCATGGACAGGGTGCCACGGGTGTTCTGCAGGCCGTTGCTGGCCTCGTTGCGGATTGGGTCCTGGGTGCTCTTCTGCACCATCTGGTCGGTGAAGCCACCGCCCTGGACCATGAAGCCCGGGATCACACGGTGGAAGATGGTGTTGTTGTAGAAGCCGCTGTCGACGTACTGGAGGAAGTTCTTGGTACTGATCGGCGCTTTTTCTGCGTTCAGCTCGATTTCGACCTGGCCGAAGCTGGTGTCCAGCAGCACATGCGGGGTTTTGTCCGAGGCCATGACGCTGGTGGCGAAGGCGACCGAGCAGGCGGTGAGCAGAAGTTTTTTCAGCATGGGCTCAATGATCCTTGAGGGGTGGAAGCGGCTGCGAGGAACTGCAGCAGGGTCTGGTTGAAGACCTCAGGTTGGTCCAGGGGCGTAGCGTGCCGCGAATCGTCGATGACCGCCAGTCTGGCGTTGGGCATCAGGGCGACGTAACGCTCCTTGAGTTGTATCGGTGTGTAATCGTGGTCGGCGGCGATCACCAGGGTGGGACAGCGGATCTGGCCGATGCGTTCCTGTACGCCCCAGTCGACGATGGCGTCGAAGCTTTTCAGGTACGCACGCTTGTCGTTGCGCGCCCAGCGTTCGGCCATCTTGCGCCGCAGTTCGGCCTGCTCCGGCTTGGGAAACAGCCGTTCGGCCAGGCCCTTGCCGACGGTCTCGACGCTGAGCAGGCGCGCCAGGCTCCAGCGCTTGAGCCACCAGATCCAGTCGCTGCGGGTGCGGCGCTTGACCTCCGGGGCGCTGTTGACGATGCACAGGCTGCGCAGCCACTCGGGGTGGTCGACGGCGAACTGGAAGCCGAGCATGCCGCCCATGGACAGACCGACGAAGTGCACCGGGCCGGTGTCCAGGTGACGGAGCAGAGCCAGGAGATCCTCGCTGAAGGTCTTTATCTGGTAGCCCGAGCGAGGCTTGGACGATTGCCCGTGGCCGCGGATGTCCATGAGGATCACCCGGTACTGGCGGGCGAGCTCGGGCACCTGCAGTTCCCAGTCCTGGCTGCTCGAACCCAGCCCGTGCAGTAGCACCAGGGGCTCGCCCTGACCGTGTTCCTCGTAATGCAACTGGCATCCTTGGTGTTCGAAAACGGCCATGGGCGCGGTCCTCTCAGGCTTGCGGGGGGGCTGCGAAGGGCACGTCCAGCGGCGCGGTGTCGAAGTTGCGCAGCAGTTCGATAAGGATCTGCGTGGCCGGGCCCAAGGTCTTTTCCTTGCTGGAGTAAAGGTAGAACAGTGGATGGCGGCTACCCCCCTGATCCAGCGGCAGGGGCTTGAGCACGCCTTCGCGCAGCTCGCGCTCGATCATGTGCCGGGGCAGCCAGGCAAAGCCCAGGCCGCTGCCGACGAAGGTCGCCGCGGTGCCCAGGCTGCCTACCGTCCAGCGCTGCTCGGCGCCTAGCCAGCCGACATCACGTGGCTGGGCCCGACCGGAGTCGCGGATCACCACCTGCAACTGGCTTTCCAGGTCCTGGAAGGTGATTTCGCGGCCCATGCGGTGCAGGGCGTGTTCAGGGTGGGCGACGGCGATGAACTCCACCGGGCTGAGCTCGGTACCCAGGTAGCCACCGATGTTGAAGCTGCTGATGGCAAGGTCGGCGATGCCTTCGTGCAGCACTTCCTCGACGCCGGACAGCACCTCTTCGCGCAGGCGCACCCGGCACCCGCGACTCTGCGGCATGAACGCTGCCAGGGCGCGCACCAGGCGGGCGCTGGGGTAGGCGGCGTCGACCACCAGGCGCACTTCGGCTTCCCAACCCTGCTCCATGTGATGGGCCAGGTCTTCCAGCTGGCTGGCCTGCTTGACCAGTTGCCGCGAACGGCGCAGCAGCACGCTGCCGGCCTCGGTCAGCACCGCCTTGCGCCCATCGATGCGCAGCAGCGGCACGCCCAGTTGCTCCTGCATGCGCGCCACGGTGTAGCTCACCGACGATTGCGAGCGGTGCAGGGCCTCTGCGGCCTGGGCGAACCCGCCGTGGTCGACCACCGCCTGCAGGGTCCGCCACTGATCCAGGGTAACGCGCGGTGCTTTCATCCAGGGCTCCTGTTGTCCTAAGCTGCGCTCTTCCCAAGGAGAGCGCCCGTATGAAGAAATGTTGTGCGGCTTTGCTGTTGTGCCTGCCCCTCGGGGCAATGGCTTACCCGATCGACGTGGAGAAGGAGCTGACCGGGGTCAAGGTCGACTACACCGCCTACGACACGGCCTATGACATCGGCTCGATCAGCCTCAACAACTATGGGCAGGTGCCGGCGGCGTGCAAGGTCACCTTCCGCAACGGCCCTGAGGCACCGAGGGTGCGCCGGGTCAACGTGCCTGCGGGCAGAAGCGTGGATGTCACCGCGAAGTTCAACCGGCAGATCATCAAATTGCGCATCGTGCTCGACTGCAAAGCGGAATAAAACAGGTTAATCGATAGGTTGATCCCACTTTTTACGCTTTTTTATCGATAGGTCAACCTCTAATCTCACCTCCATCGAATCGCCACCCTTACCGCCGATGGAGGCACACATGTCCCGCGTACTGATCATCGAAAGCAGCGCCCGCCAGCAGGATTCCGTTTCTCGCCAACTGACCCTGGATTTCATCCAGCAATGGCAAGCGGCGCATCCGGCCGACGAGATCACGGTGCGCGACCTGGCGGTGAACCCCGTGCCGCACCTGGACGCCAACTTGCTCGGCGGCTGGATGAAACCCGAGGAGCAGCGCAGCGCCACAGAGCGTGAGGCACTGGAGCGCTCCAACGCGCTGACCGACGAGTTGCTGGCCGCCGACGTGCTGGTGATGGCCGCGCCGATGTACAACTTCACCATCCCCAGCACCCTGAAGGCCTGGCTGGACCACGTGCTGCGCGCTGGCATCACCTTCAAGTACACCCCGACCGGCCCACAGGGCTTGCTCAATGGCAAGCGCGCCATCGTGCTGACCGCCCGCGGCGGTATCCATGCCGGTGCCAGCAGCGATCATCAGGAACCCTACCTGCGCCAGGTGATGGCCTTCATCGGTATCCACGATGTGGACTTCATCCATGCCGAAGGCCTGAACATGAGCGGCGAGTTCCACGAGAAGGGCCTGAACCAGGCCAAGGCCAGACTGGCCGCGGTGGCCTGAGCCGCGACGAATTCCCAACCCTGACACCTTGTTGCTCCTTTGGGTGTGCCTGCCCGGCCATAGAGATGGCCGGGCTTTTTTTGCTCGCAGAAAGTGCGCATCCTGTGCTGGCCTGATCGCCGACAAGCCAGCTCATGGATACAGCGCAGTCCTTGAAAATTGTGCGGTCGGTGTGGGAGCAGGCTTGCCGGCGATGGGCTGCGCAGCAGCCCCACAATCCCCATGGTTGAACTGCCCAGGCCCAACCCGCTAAGGTCCCCGCCTTGATCCACGAGGGCCAACCATGGGCTACCTGATAATCGTCGCGCTGATCCAGGCGTACTCTTTCAACCTGATCGGCGAATACCTGGCCGGCCATGTCGACAGCTACTTCGCCGTGCTGGTGCGGGTGTTGCTGGCCGGGTTGGTGTTCCTGCCACTGACCCGCTGGCGCCAGGTCGAACCACGCTTCATGCGCTCGATGCTGCTGATCGGCGCGCTGCAGTACGGCATCACCTATGTCTGCCTGTACCTCAGCTTCCGCGTGCTGACGGTGCCGGAGGTACTGCTGTTCACCATCCTGACCCCGTTGCATGTGACCTTGATCGAGGATGCCCTGAACCGCCGGTTCAATCCCTGGGCGCTGCTTGCCGCCCTGGTGGCAGTGGCCGGCGCGGCGGTGATCCGTTTCGACACGGTTACCGGCGAGTTCTTCATCGGTTTCCTGCTGCTGCAGCTGGCCAACTTCACCTATGCCGCCGGGCAGGTGCTGTACCGCCATCTGGTGGCCCGCCACCCCAGCGACCTGCCGCACTACCGCCGGTTCGGCTATTTCTACCTGGGCGCGTTGCTGGTGGTATTGCCGGCCTTCCTGCTGTTTGGCAATGCCCAGCACCTGCCGAGCACCGACACACAGTGGCTGGTGCTGCTGTTTCTCGGCCTGTGTCCGACTGCATTGGGGTTGTACTGGTGGAACAAGGGTGCCTGCCTGGTTTCCGGCGGCACTCTTGCGGTAATGAACAACCTGCATGTGCCGGTGGGCTTGCTGCTCAATCTGCTCATCTGGAACCAGGACGAGCCGCTGGGGCGCCTGGCCATTGGCGGTACGGTGATCCTGGCGTCGGTCTGGTTGAGCCGCTTGGGCGGTCCGCGTGCAGGGCTGCCGGGGACCGCCTCGTCGCGCTGAGATATCTGCGCAAGAGGCGCCCGCATGGGCGCCTTGGTCATTCACGCGGGCAATACCAAGGCAGGCTTTGCCCGGCCGGCGGCGACAGGCAAGATGGACGCAGGCGGCTCAAGATCGCCCGTACCGACAATGGATTTGCCTGACACTACAAGGAAGAGACCGTGAACCTTGACCTGACCGACCTGAAACTGTTCATCAAGATCGCCGAGTCCCCCAGCCTGACCCAGGGCGCCAAGCGTGCATGCCTCTCGCCAGGGGCCGCCAGCATGCGCATCAAGTCGATGGAAAACGAGCTTGGGGAGGGGCTTTTTCATCGCCAGCACAAAGGGCTGGTGCTGACCCTGGCAGGTCAGCGGTTGTTGATCCATGCCCGCAAGATCCTGCGCCAGCTCGAAGTGCTCAAGGCCGAATTCGACCACCGCGACGAGGCTGACGGGGCAAGCATGCGCATGTATGTCGCAGGCTTCAGCGCATTCGAGTCGACCCAGCGCCGGTTGGTGCGCTATCTCGCCGATCACGCCAATGTCGCCATCGACCTGCAGCAACGCACGGCCGGGGATATCGTGCGCGGCATTCGCGAGGGCGCCGTTGACATGGGCGTGGTGGTCGGCAGCGACCCTGTCGAGGGGTGCGCCTCGATCACCCTGCCGGTGCTCAACTATGTCGCGGTGCTGCCCAGGCATCACGCATTGGTTGCCAGCGCTTCATTGCGCCTGGGCGACGTGCTGCGCCACCCGCAGGTCGGGTTGGCGACCGACAGCACATTGTGCCGTCTGATCGAGCAGCAGGCCGATATCGATGGCATCGTGGCCCAGTTCAGGATCAAGGTGTCCGGGGCCGAGTCGCTATGCCGGATGATCGCCGAAGGAGTCGGTATCGGTATCGCATCGGATGCGGCGGTGCAGCCCTATCTCGATGTCTGTGGCCTGGTGGCCCGACGCCTCGATGAAACCTGGGCGCGCCAGCAGCACATGATGCTGGTCAGGCATTTCGAACGCATGCCTCGGCATGTCACCGACCTGGTTTCCTACCTGAGCGCCGCCTGAACAAAACCGGCAAAGGGGCCGTGCAGCGGCCCCGATGGCGTGGTCATCGTGTACCGGGCACCAGGCTGAGGATTTCATCGATGGGCATGCAGGCCGGCTCGATTTCATAGGCCCGGTCGTGCTCGAGGATGCTGGTGGCGACCTGGCGCATGGCCGAGTAGGCGCCGCGCAGCATGTGGTTGGCGTAGATCACCGCATTGAAACCGGCATCGGCCAGGCACGAGAAGGTCAGTTGCGGATAGCTGGTCGGCACGCAGACCAGGGGTGTGTGCGGGTGGGTCTGCTTGAAGCGGCGGGCGAATTCGAGGATCTCCTCGCCTGTGCTCTTGCGGCTGTGGATCATGATGCCGTCGGCGCCGGCCTGGGTGTAGGCCCGACAGCGCGCGAGGGCGTCGTCCAGGCCTTTTTCCAGGATCAGGCTCTCGCAGCGGGCGAAGATCATCATCGAGCCTCCCTGGCGATGATGGGTGCCGACCCTGATCTTGTCGCAGAAGTGTTCGACGGTTTCCTGCTCCTGATGCACGCTCAGGCCCAACAGCGAGTTCTTTTTCAGCCCGCATTTGTCTTCGATGACTATCGCCGACACCCCGGCGCGGGCCAGCCATTGCACATGGATGGCGAAATGCTCGATCTTGCCGCCGGTGTCGGCGTCGTAGATCAGCGGCAGGTCGCAGACCGCGAGGATTTCGTTCAGCCGTTCCAGGCGGTCGCTGGGCGAGAGAATCTCGATGTCCGGCAGGCAGCGCTGGGTCGAGTCGGTCAGCGAGCTGGACCAGATGGCATCGTAGCCCAGGCTGGTGTCGCCGGCGCCGAGGCGCACGCTCTTGGCCAGCATGGCCGAGATCGGGCTGTGTGCCTCGAGTACCCGCAGGCAGGCTTTTTCACTGAGCAACTGCCGCAGGTCGATGCGTGCGTCACGCTTGATCACGTTCATATGCCTCATCCCTGTTGTGAGGTGTTCTTCAGGCGGCGAGCACCGACTCCATCTTGTTCAGGTGTTCGCAGGCTCTTTTCACGTATTCGCAGGACAGTGCCTCGATGCGGGTGTGGTCCAGTGCCTGGTGGGTGGCGCGGCAATAGAGTTCGAGGGCGCTGGTGGCATGGAAGAAATGCTGCGCCTCGACCGCGCCGCAATGCACGCTGAGGAACGAGGCGATGCGATGCGCTTCGCCCGCCGTCTTGCCTTGCGCCTCCTTGAGCCAGTCCTTCCACAGGGGCGTCATCACGTTGTACTCCCCGGTATTGAACAACTCGGTCATCGCCATCATCTCGATGGCCTCGACCAGTTGCGGGGCGAGCGGCCGCTTGCTGCCTACCCAGGTGGAGAATTCCTTGGTCACCGGGTTCAGGTAGCGGTCCTGCAGACGCCAGTCCTCCGAACCGCAGATGGCGGTGGCCATGCGCGCATACAGCTTGGAGTGGTGCGGGTGGCCGTGCATCTCGCCCAGGCCGATGTCCTCGACGATGATCTCGCCGCAGTGACGGGCGGCGTCCAGCAACAGCAGCCGGGCCTGGGGATCGTCGATGGCCTCGGACTCCTGCAGCAAGCGCACGATGATGCTTGAAACTGCATGGGCGGCACCGTCCGGGCTGCGCCAGCCACAGAAGAAGGTGCACAGGCTTTCCCGTGACCAAGGCCTGGCGGTGATGCGCTGGTAGGTGTCGAGGTAACCCTCCAGCAGGTCGGCGTGCACCTCGAAGCCTTTTTTCAGGGCGCTGGCCAGCCGTTTGTCCTGCACATCGGTCAGGGCCTGGTCGACGAATGACAGCATGAAATCCGTTTTCTTCATGTCATGTTCTCGCGGGTGGTGGAAAGTCCGGGGTCAGGCAAGCGTTGCTATAAAGTCGGTGAAGCGGCTTAGGCCCTCCTCGAGGTCCTGCGGGCTTACCGAGTAGGACAGTCGCACGGCGCACGGGTCGCCATTGCTGCAGCCAGGCACCAGGGCGATGCGCGCCTCGGTCAGCAACAGCTCGCAGAGGTGGCTGGCGTCGCGGATCGCCTCGCCCTGGTAGCGTTTGCCGAGCAGGCGGGTGATATCCAGGTAGAGGTAGAACGCGCCCTGCGGTGGCGAAAAGCGGATGGACTCGAGCTTCCCAAGCAGCGCCGTGGCGATAGCCAGCTGCCGATCAAGCTGGGCATTGACCTCCGCACCGAACTGCCGCGCACCGTCGCCATGCAGTGCGTTGAGCGCCGCGTACTGGGCCAGGCTGCTGGGATTGGAGGTGGTGTGGGCCTGCAGGTTGTGCATGGCCGTGATCACCGCCTTCGGCGCACAGGCATAGCCCAGGCGCCAGCCGGTGACCGCCTGGCTCTTGGAGAACGAGTCGATGATGATGGTCGAGGCCTTGAGCTCGGGCAGCAGTGCGACCAGGTTGTGATGTTGCTGGCCATCGCGCAGCAGGCTGCGGTAGCACTCGTCGAAGATCACCCAGAGCTTGTGTTTCAGGGCCAGCTCACCGATGGCGACCAGTTCCCGCGGGTCATAGACCACCCCGGTGGGGTTGTTGGGGGTGTTGATGATGATCGCTTTGCTGCGCGGCGACACGGCGGCCTTGACCGCCGCGCCGCGCAGGCTGTGGTTGTCGCCTTTGGTGTTGACGAACACCGGACGGGCGCCGGTCAGTTCGACCTGGGTGGGGAAGGTCTCCCAGTAGGGCCGCGGGATGATCACTTCATCACCCGGATCGAGCAGTACCATGGCGCTGTTGAACAGGGCTTGCTTGGCACCACTGGACACCGCGATCTCATCGGCGTCGTAGTCGACGCCCAGGCGCTGGCTGACGCTGCTGGCCAGGGCCTGACGCAGCCGCGGATTGCCCAGTGGCGGGGTGTAGCGGTTCCACTGTTCGTGGACCGCCGCGATGGCGCCTTGGCGCATGTCCGGGGCGGCGTCGCTGGACAGCTCGCCGGCGGCGAAGTTGATCACCTTGATGCCGGCGTCACGCAGGGCGTTGGCCTTGCTGCGCATGCTCGAGGTGCCGGGCGCGCTGATACGCGCGGATCGTTGCGACAGTCCGTTGCTCATGGTTCACGTCCTTGTTGTTCTCGATCTGGACCGATGTTGCGGATCAGCGGCGCGGCAGTCCCTTCATGCCGTTGTAGATCACCAGGCACAGCGGCAAGGTCAGCAGCAGCACGCAGGCCAGCACCACCAGGCCTTCGGTGACGCCGGCCTGGTCGGATATCGCGCCGATCAGCACCGGGGCGAGGGCGCCACCCCCAACGGTGCCGGTGTAGAACCAGGCGAATACCCGGTCGCGCCGCTCCCGTGGGGCGAAATCCGGAACCAGGCCGCCAAGCACCGATGAGGTGCCGTTGAGCGCCACGCCGATCAGCGGCATCACCAGCATCAGGGGGCCATAGGGCAATACCAATGCCAGCAGGATCAGCAGCGCGGTCAGCACTTCCGTGCAGATCACCGTGCGCACCGGCCCCAGGCGCGCGCCCAGGTAGCCGCAAAACAGCTTGCCGAAGGCGCCGCCGATGAACAGCAGGGCCAGGGCCAGACCAATGTGCTCGGTGCTGGCGCCCTTGCTCTGCAGCAGGAACGGCAGGAAAGTCAGAAAGCCCATGCGTACGCCGCTGTCGATGCTGCCGGTGGCGATCAGCGCCATCAGGCCGGCTGGGGTGCCGGTCGCGTCGGCGACCTTGGTCTTCTTGCTGGCGGCTTCGTGCGCCTGGCTCTTCGGCATCAGCCACCACAAGGCGAAGGCGGCGGCGATGCCGAGCATGCCGAGCAGGGTGGCATTGGTCTGCCAGGAGATGTAGACCAGCACCACCCCGGTCAGGCCGGGGATGACCGCCTTGCCGATATCCCCGGCGAAGTTGTACTGGGCCAGTGCCTGCTTGACCCGCCCGCTGCCCTCGTAGGCGTCGGAGACCAGCGCCGAAGCCAGCGGGTGCTGGGTGCTGGCGCCAAGGCCACCGATCATGAGCGCCAGCAGCAGTAGATTGATGTCCGTGGCCTGGGCCGCCAGCAGGTAGGCGAAGCCCGCTAGGGCAGTGCCCCTGACAAGCAGGGTTTCGCGGCCCCATTTGCGCGCGCCGCGGCTGGCCAGCAACTGGAAGCCGGCCATCATCCCGGCGTAGGCGCCGCGCAGCAGGCCGACCTGGGCATAGCTCAGGCCGAAGGCCGCCTGCCAGATAGGCAGCAGCACATAGATTACGTCGGTCAGGCCATCGTGCACGCCATGGGCCAGGCTGCCAGCGGCCAATGCCTTGCGGCGGTCGGCCGGGTCGCTGCGGTCCGGTTCGTCGAGTGGTTTTTCCAGGGAGATGTCCTGACGCATCGCTTGCTCGCAGTCCTTTGTCCGATACCGTGCCGCCTGTCATTGGGGCGACCTGTTCGCTGCAGGTTAGGAGAAGCGGGGAGAGGCGGGTATTCGTATTTCTCGAAGGTTGGCGTTTAATAATTCTGAAATACTTGTAACTAATTGTTTCTTTATGATTTGTGATAACACAAGTTCATTGTGCACAGCTGAAAAACTTTCCGTTCGTCAGCGATTCGTGGGGCGGGCTTGCCCCCGCGATGGCCGTATCAGCCTTTTCGCGGGACAAGCCCGATCCTACGCCCGCCCAAGATCAGGCCTCGTCGAATGCCCGCATCGAGGTCACCAAAGGCGGCCTGGCCGCTAGCCCCGCACGCATGTCATTACCACTGGGCTGCTGATAAAGGCTCAGCCCGAACTCCGGTAGCACGGCCAACAGGTAGTCGAAGATATCGCCCTGGATGCGCTCGTATTCGGCCCACACCGTGGTGGTGGTGAAGCAGTAGATCTCCAGCGGCACGCCTTCGGCGGTGGTCTGCATCTGGCGGACCATGCAGGTCATGTTCGGGTGCACGTTGGGGTGGCTCTTCAGGTACGCCAGGGCGAAGGCGCGGAAGGTACCGATATTGGTCAACTGTCGGCGGTTGGCCGACAGCCCGGCGTTGTGGCCCTGGGCTTCGTTCCATTCACGCAGCTCCTGGCGCTTGCCGGCCAGGTAGTCGCCGAGCAGACGCACCTGGCCCAGGCGCTGCTCTTCTTCCTGGGTCAGGAAACGTACGCCCGCGGCATCGATGAACAAGCTGCGCTTGATCCGCCGCCCGCCGGACTGCTGCATGCCACGGTAATTGCGGAAAGACTCGCTCATCAGGCGCCAGGTAGGGATGGAGACAATGGTCTTGTCGAAGTTCTGCACCTTGACCGTGTGTAGGGTGATGTCGACCACGTCGCCGTCGGCGCCGGCCTGGGGCATCTCGATCCAGTCGCCGACATGCAGCATGTCGTTGCTGGTCAGTTGCACGCTGGCGACGAACGACAGCAGGGTGTCCTTGTACACCAACAGCAGCACCGCCGACATGGCGCCCAGACCGGACAGCAGCAGCAATGGCGAGCGGTCGATCAGGGTAGCGACGATGACAATGGCGGCAAAGATCCACAGCATCATCTTGGCCAGCTGCATGTAGCCCTTGATCGAGCGGGTGCGGGCGTGTTCGGTGCGGGCGTAGATGTCCAGCAGCGCGTCGAGCAGGCAGGACAGGGCGCGGGTCATGAACAGCAGCGTCACGGCCAGGGCGACATTGCCGAGGAAATGCTGGGCGGCGGCCGACAGCTCCGGCACCAGCTTCAGGCCGAACTGCACCACCAGCGATGGAGTGGTCTGGGCCAGACGATGGAGCACCTTGTTGTGACGCAGGTCGTCGAGCCACCTGAGCGCCTGTTGGCGCCCCAGCAGGCGGCTGGAGTGCAGCACCAGGAAGCGGGCCAGGCGGCCGATCAGCAGCGAGACGAGCAGCAGCACGGCCAGGCCGAGGGCGGCGTGCAGCAGCGGGTGTTGGTCGAGCGTGCCCCAGAGGTCGAGGGCGTCACGCCAGAAGCGTTGGATATCCATGGGCTTGGAAACGGTCTGTGTTGCGGTACGAAGCGTTATTAGAGCGTGGATCGGCGCAAAGTTGCCAAAAGAAATTCGGTTCTGGCCACGGAAAACGTTACCCTATGCAACTGAATTTTTCGCACTTGCCCGAGGTTACCCCGTGTTTTCCCAATTCGCCCTGCACGAACGCCTGCTCAAAGCCGTGGCCGAGCTGAAATTTGTCGAGCCGACCCCGGTGCAGGCGGCGGCCATTCCCCTGGCCCTGCAAGGGCGTGACCTGCGGGTGACGGCGCAGACCGGCAGCGGCAAGACTGCCGCCTTCGTGCTGCCACTGCTCAACCGCCTGGTCGACCGCAGCGGCCCGAGCGTGGAAATCCGTGCGCTGATCCTGCTACCGACCCGCGAGCTGGCCCAGCAGACCCTCAAGCAGGTGCAGCTGTTCTCGCAGTTCACCTACATCAAGTCGGGGCTGGTCACCGGCGGTGAAGACTTCAAGGAACAGGCGGCAATGCTGCGCAAGGTGCCGGACGTGCTGATCGGCACCCCAGGCCGACTGCTCGAGCAGCTCAATGCCGGCAACCTCGACCTGTCCCACGTTGACGTGCTGATCCTCGACGAAGCCGACCGCATGCTCGACATGGGCTTCGCCGAAGACATGGAACGCTTGTGCAAAGAGTGCGAAAACCGCAAGCAGACCCTGCTGTTCTCGGCCACCACCGGTGGCGCGGCATTGCGCGACATCATCGGCAAGGTACTCAAAGACCCTGAGCACCTGATGCTCAACAGCGTCTCGCAGCTCGCCGAAGGCACCCGCCAGCAGATCATCACCGCTGACCACGACCAGCACAAAGAGCAGATCGTGCAGTGGCTGCTGGCCAACGAGACCTACAAGAAGGCAATCATCTTCACCAACACCCGCGCCCTGGCCGACCGCATCTACGGCCACCTGGTGGCCAAGGAGGTCAAGGCGTTCGTCCTGCACGGCGAGAAGGACCAGAAAGACCGCAAGCTGGCCATCGACCGCTTCAAGGACGGCGGCTCCAAGGTGCTGGTGGCCACTGACGTCGCGGCCCGCGGCCTGGATATCGACGGCCTCGACCTGGTGATCAACTTCGACATGCCACGCAGCGGCGACGAGTACGTGCACCGTATCGGTCGCACCGGCCGTGCCGGCGGCGAAGGTCTGGCGATCTCGCTGATCACCCACAACGACTGGAACCTGATGTCGAGCATCGAACGCTACCTCAAGCAGCAGTTCGAGCGCCGCGTCATCAAGGAGGTCAAGGGTACCTACAACGGTCCGAAAAAGGTCAAGGCGTCGGGCAAGGCTGCCGGCACCAAGAAGAAAAAGACTGAGAAGAAGGCGGGCGCCGACAAGAAGGGCGCCGCCAAGCGCAAGCCGTCCGCCAAGCCGAAGGCCAATGCGCCGCTGGCCAGCGCCGATGGCCTGGCACCGCTGAAAAAGCGCAAGCCGGCAGCTGAGTAAGCACTTCCTGCAATGAGCCCGCCACTGCAACGGTGGCGGGTTGCTTCACCTCCTTCCCCAGGGCGCGTAGCCCATTTCCCAAACCCTCTTCCAGCCCGGGCATTTTGTCGCCCGAGCGCCACACTCCTCTGGCATGTGCAGTCAAGGAGGAGTAGCGTATGTACAGCTGTAAATACGAT
This sequence comes from Pseudomonas soli, assembly GCF_900110655.1. Classification (GTDB taxonomy): domain Bacteria; phylum Pseudomonadota; class Gammaproteobacteria; order Pseudomonadales; family Pseudomonadaceae; genus Aquipseudomonas; species Aquipseudomonas soli. The sequence continues at coordinate 220,734 of NZ_FOEQ01000001.1, read as the reverse complement.
TGTCCCGTGCGATTTGAATGGGACGAGGAAAAGAACCAGCTCAACATCCGCAAGCACGGTATCGACTTCAACGATGTGCCCGAGATGCTCCGTCAGCCGATGCTGGCGCTGCGGGATGAGCGATTCGAGTACCCGGAGGCACGCTGGATCGGCATGGGCTGGATCAATGCCTGGGTCAGCGTGGTCGCCTACACCGAACGGCAGGGTGATGTGATCCGCATCATTTCCGCCAGAAGAGCCACTCGACGTGAGGTAACGCGCTATGTCGAAACCGTCCAGAAGCTGTGAGCAAGACCAAGCCCCGGTCGATACCTCGGACATCCCCGAACTCGACGATGACTTCTTCCGCCGCGCCGAACTGCGGGTGCCGGCCAAGCAGACAGTGACCATCCGCCTGGATGCCGATGTACTGACCTGGTTCAAGGAGCAGGGCGCCGGCTACCAGACCCGCATCAACCAGTTGCTTCGTCAGTACATGCAGGCCCAGCAGCGGCGTTGATCCGGGCGCGGTCAGGTTTTCCTTTCCGCCTCCTTCAGCTCCTGGATGCGCTTGTCGATCAACTGGCACTTGTCCGGCAGGTCCTTGCTGGCGGTGCCGAGATCCATGTGTTGGAGCTCGTCGTTGATCTCCTTGGCCTTTTGAGCGTTCTGCTCGGTCAGCTGGCTCACCAAGCCTGCCAATTGCTCTCTTTTCTGCGTGGCCTCTTCCGGTGTGCAGGCCCAGATGGGCTGCGCGCAGAGCAGGGCTGTCGCGCAGAGGATGCAGGGTAGAGGTTTCATCCTTTGGTTCCCTTGTCAGTCGATTCCTGCGGTGGAGGTCGCTGGCTGGCCGGAAGTTCAGCGCGGGCGACTGGCGGGACAGGTGCCGTCATCCAGATACTATTTTTTGACGATATTAATTTGACGCTTCAGTGATGGCTAAATAGTATCTCACGCTCTTTTTCGCCCATGCTTGCCGTAGCGCTGGCAAGCATGAGTACCTGACCGCCTGATTCACGAGACCTGACATGGACGTCCGCCTGTTTGCCTTCCTGGCCCGCCAACGCTCGGCCAAAATTCAGCCGCGCGAGCAGTTCTGCGGATTGCCCAAGCGCGGTCTGGCGCTGCTGCTGGCCAACGCCATGTTCTGGCAGCCGCTTTGGGCACAGGCCGCCGAAGGCGTGATGGTCAGCGGGCCGGGCACCAGCCTGGGGCAGACGGGCAACGGCGTGCCCATCGTCAATATCGCCGCGCCCAACGGCAGCGGCCTTTCGCACAACCAGTTCAGCGACTACAACGTCGGCCAGCAAGGGCTGATCCTCAACAACGCCACCGAGCGGACCCAGGCCACCCAGCTGGGCGGCATCATCCTCGGCAACCCGAACCTGCGGGGGACGGCGGCCAGCGTCATCCTCAACGAGGTCAACGGCGCCAACGCCAGCCAGCTGCGCGGCTACACCGAAGTGGCCGGACGCGGGGCGCATGTCATCGTCGCCAACCCCCACGGCATCACCTGCGATGGCTGCGGCTTCATCAACACGCCACAGGCCACGCTCAGCACCGGCAAGCCGGTGCTCGAGAACGGCCAGCTGAGCCGTTATCAGGTCGACCAGGGCCATATCGCCATCGAAGGGGCGGGGCTCAACGCCAGCAATGTCGACAGCTTCGAGCTGATTGCCCGCAGCACGAAAATCAACGCCGAGATCCAGGCGCGCAACCTGGCCATCGTCGCCGGGCGCAACGATGTCGATGCCCGCACCCTGGCGGCCACGGCGCGCCAGGATGACGGCAGTGCCAAGCCGAGCCTGGCCATCGACTCCAGCGCCTTGGGCGGCATGTATGCCGGTGCGGTCAGGCTGGTGGGCACCGAGGCCGGGGTCGGCGTGCGCCTGGACGGGCGGATGATCGCCAGCGGCGGTGATATCCAGCTCGAGGCCAACGGCCAGTTGCGCATGGCCCAGGCCAGCGCCAGCGGCGATGTACGCCTGCAGGCGGCGGCTATCGATGCGCAGGGGCCGGTGCATGCCGGCCAGCAACTGCAGCTGGACAGCCGCGGCGAGCTGGTCAACCGCCAGGGGCTGACTGCCGCGGGCCAGGTACAGTTGAACGCTGGCGGCCAACTGAGCAACCTTGGCGGTATCCAGGCGGGTATCAACATCGATGGTGAGCGCGTGGCCGGCGCCGACCTGAAGATCAGCGCCGGTGCCGTGGACAACCGCAACCAGCGCCTGATCGCCAGCGGCGACCTGAGCGTCTCCACCGGCAGCCGCCTGGACAACCAGGGCGGTAGCCTCAGCGCCGGGCGCGACCTCAGCGTCAATGCCGCGACCCTGGATAACCGTCAGCAGGGCAAGGTGTTCGCCGACGGGCGCATGACCCTCACCGGTGGGCAGCTGCTCAACGGTGACCGTGGCCAGATCACCAGCCAGGGCGCGCTGAACGCCACCTGGGCCCATCTGGATAACCAGGCCGGCGAACTGTCCAGCCTCGACACCCTGGCCCTGAACCTCGGCAGCCTGGACAACCGCACTGGCAAGGTCCTGGCCAACCGCGGCATCACCGTCACCAGCCAGGGGCTGGTCGACAACCGCAGCGGCCGGATCGCCAGCCAGGCCACCCTCGA
>NZ_FOEQ01000001.1:0-217632 GCF_900110655.1 Pseudomonas soli | reverse complement strand
TGCAGGGCCAGCGCTGGGACAACCGCGGCGGCAAGATCGAGGCCGACGGCGCACTGACACTGACCATCGACCACCTCGACAACCGCGACCAGGGCCTGGTCAGCGGCCAGGCCGGGGCTCGCTACAGCGGCAGCGAGCTGCTCAACCAGCTCGGCATCCTTGGCGCCAAGGGCAACCTCGACCTGGTCGCCGCGCACCTGGACAACAGTGGCGGCGGCCTGACCAGCGGCGGCGATCTCGATGGCCAGGTCACGCGCCTGGAGCAGCTGGGCGGCAAGCTGTCCGCCGACGGCACGCTGACCCTCAAGGGCAGTACATTGGTCAACCGCCAGGGCGCCGTGGTCGGCGCCGGGCAGGGCATGCGCCTGACCGTGGACAGCGTCGACAACCGCGGCGGCGAACTGTCCGCGGCCAAGGCGCTCAGCCTCACCGGGCAGCGCCTGGACAACACCGGTGGCCAGGTCCTGGCCGATACCGACCTGGCGCTGACGGTGGCCGAGGTCATCAACCAGGCCCAGGGCCTGTTGCGCGGCAAGGGCCAACTGACCCTCGACGGCCAGACCCTGGACAACCGCGACGGGCGTGTTTCCGCCGAGCAGGGCGCACGCCTGCGCCTGAGCCAGGCGCTCGACAACGGCAAGGGGCTGCTGACCAGCGAGGGTGACCTCGACATCGGCGCCGCCAGCCTGGACAACAGCGACGCCGAGCTGAGCAGCGCCGGCAAGCTGACCCTGGCCACCACCGGCAAGGTCGACAACCAGCGCGGCTCGATCACCGCCGACGGCGCCCTCGACCTGCGCAGTGCCAGCCTCGACAACCGCGCCGGCGAGGTCGGCGCCCAGGGGGCCATCGACATCGTCACCGGCACCCTCGACAACCGCGACAGCGGCCATGTGGTCGGCAACGACCGGCTGACGCTCAAGGCCGGCCAGGTCAACAACGCGGGCAGCGACAGCCGCATCGACAGCGATGGCGCCATGCACCTGACCGCCAGCGGTTTCGACCAGCAGGCCGGACGGATGCTGAGCAAGGCCTCGATCACCCTCGACCTGGGCCAGGGCGCGCTGGTCAACCACGGCCTGATCAAGGCCCCGGTGCTGGTACTGAACAACCTCGGCCGCGTCGACAACCAGAACGGCGAAATCACCAGCCCGCAAGGCTTCACCTTTGTGGCCGATTCCCTGGACAACCGCCAGGGCAAGCTGCTCAGCGAGCAGGCGTTGACGGTGCGTATCGCCCAGGCGCTGGACAACACCAAGGGCCTGGTCTCGGCCAAGGGCCTGGACCTGCATGCCGCCAGCCTCGACAACCGCGGGGGCACCGTCAGCAGCCGCGCCGGCCTGGTGCTGACCGTCGACGGTCGCCTGGACAACCGCCAGGGCACCCTGGTGGGCGACACCGCCCTCAACCTTGTGGCCGGGACGCTGGACAACAGCAAGGGCAAGGTCTCGGGCAAAGGCCGGGGCGAGGTCCAGGCCGGCACCTTGCTCAACCACGCCGGTTCGCTGGTCAGCCTCGAGCAACTGCGGATCCAGGGCGGTGAGCTGGACAACCGCGAGGCGGGGCTGCTCGGCAGCAATGGCGCGCTGACCCTGGAAGTCGACCGCATCGACAACCGTGGCGGCGAGATCACCGGCAAGGCCGCTGTCGCGGTCACTGGCACCTCGCTGGACAACAGCGACGGCGGCCTGCTGGTCGCCGGCACCGGCATGACCCTGGCGTTGCAATCGCTGCTCAACCGCAACAAGGCGCGCCTCGAGGCCCAGACCGGCCTGACCCTGACCGGCCTGACCCTGGACAACGACGGTGGCCGCCTGACCAGCCAGCGGGACATGACCCTGACCTTGACTGGCGCGGCGCTCAACCGCCTCGGCCTGCTCAGTGCCGAGGGCCAGCTGGTGCTGGCCGCGCACAGCCTGGACAACAGCACCGGCAAACTGGACAGCGCCGGCAGCCTGAAGCTGACCACGGGCGGCGCGCTGCTCAACCAGGGCGGCGAGCTGCTCAGCGACAGCGACATCACCCTGGCCAGCGCCAGCCTGGCCAACACCGACAAGGGTGTTATTTCCAGCAAGGGCGCGCTGGCCCTCAGCACCGGCCACCTGGACAACAGCCGCCAGGGCAGCATCAGCAGCAACCGCACCCTCGACGTGCACGCGGGCCAGCTCGATAACCGCGACGGCGGCCGCGTGGGCAGCCGCGAAGCACTCACCGCCACGGTCACCGGCCTCGACCAGCAGGGCGGCAAGCTGTTCAGCGACACCTCGGTCCACCTCGACCTGGGCCATGGCCACCTGGACAACCGTGGCGGCCTGATCAATGCGCCGTCGCTGCAGCTGGACAACCTCAAGACCGTGGCCAACCAGGGCGGCGAGATTTCCAGTGCCCAGGCCTTCACCGTCGCTGCCGAGCAACTGGACAACGGCAACGGCCGCCTGCTCAGCGACCAGCGTCTGCTGCTGCGGGTCAGCCAGCGCCTGGACAACCTCAAGGGCCTGATCGGCGCCCAGTCGCTGGAGATTCATGCCGGCGCGCTGAGCAACCGCGACGGCGGCCGCATCGAAGCCAAGGACGCGCTCGCCCTCACCAGCAAGGGCCTGGACAACCACGCCGGCAAGCTGCTCGGCAGCAGCCTCGCGCTGGACCTGGGCGGCGCCGACCTGGACAACGGCGCGGGCCTGATCACCACCGCCGGGCCGCTGACCCTGGTCAACCTGGCCAAACTGCACAACCAGGGTGGCGAGATTTCCACCGCCCAGGCCCTGCAGCTGGACGTCAGCGAGCTGGACAACCGTGACGGCAAGCTGATCAGCGAACAGACGCTGGCCATCACCAGCGGCGCCATCGACAACCGCAACGGCCTGGTCTCGGGCTGGCAGGGCCTGACCGTGAGCGGCCAGAGCCTGGACAACCGCCAGCAGGGCACCCTGTCGAGCCGCTCCGGCGCCGTGCAGGCGACCGTGACCGGCGCGCTGCGCAACAGCGACGGCGGCGCGTTGGTCGCCCAGCAACGCCTGGACGTCAAGGCCGCCAGCCTGGACAACAGCGCCAAGGGCATCCTCTCCAGCGGCAGCGGCCAGCAACTGACCATCACGGCGGCACTGGACAACCATGACGGCGGCCTGATCGATGCCGGGGAAAAACTGGTCATCAGCGCCGGTGCTCTCGACAACCACGGCGGCCGCGTGGCCAGCCGCCAGGACCTGGACCTGACCGCCGCGAGCCTGAACAACACCGACGGCAGCCTCGCCGCCCAGGGCGCGCTGACCCTCGACCTGCTCGGCGAACTGCTTAACCGCCAGGGCAAGCTGTTCGCCGGCAAGGACCTGCTGATCCAGCGCGCCGGCCTGGTCGACAACCAGGCTGGCCAGATCGCCAGCCAGGGCCTGCTCAAGGTGCTGGCCGCCAGCGTCGACAACAGCCAGCGCGGCACCCTGGCCGCCAATGGCCCGCTCACGCTCGACAGCCGCGGGGCGCTCAACAACTCAGGCGATGGCCTGATCTACAGCCAGCAGGGCGACGTAGGCCTGCAGGCGGCCAGCCTGAACAACGCCAAGGGCACCGTGCAGGCCAAGGGCGCGATCACCGCGCAGACCTCCGGCGTGCTCGACAACCAGGGCGGCAAGCTGATCGCCCAGGATGGCGCTCTGACCGTGACCGCCGACACCCTCGACAACCGCGGTGGCATCCTCGCCAGCCTCAAGCAGGCGCTGGGCGTGCGCACCACCGGCGTGCTGCGCAACGGCAGCTACACCACTGGCCAGCGCGGCATCCTCCAGGCGCTGAGCCTGGACGTGCAGAGCGCCAGCCTCGACAACCACGGTGGGCGCATCGCCGCGCTCGGCGGTGATACCGTGATCCGCACCGGGCAGCTGGACAACCGCGATGGCGGCATTTCCGCCAGTGGCCTGCTCAAGGTCACCGGCGCCAGCCTGCTCAACGGCGGCGACGCGCGCGGCGAGATGGTCGGTCAGCGTATCGACCTTGGGCTGAGCGGCGCGCTGGATAACCGCTCCGGCATCATCGAAAGCGCCAGTACCCTCGCCATCACGGCCGCCACCCTGGACAACCAGGCGGGCCAACTGCGTGCACTGGGCACCAGCGGCACTACACGATTCCAGATCGGCGGGCTGCTGGACAACCGCAACGGGACCCTGGAAACCGCCAACACCGATCTTGCCCTGGTCATTAGCGATCTGCTAAATGCCGGGGGCAGCATCACTCACCTCGGCAATGGCGATTTCGGTGTCAGCAGCCAGCAGGTCATGGCGGCGGGAGGCCGCCTGTTGACGCACGGCACCCTGAATCTCAGTGCCGACGACTGGGTCAACAGCAGCGTGCTGCAAGCCGGCACCCTCAACCTCGATGTCAAAAACTTCACCCAGACTTCGAGTGGGCAACTGCTGGCGACGAAGGCGTTGCTGGGCAAGGGCGGCAACTGGCTCAATGATGGGTTGATTGCCAGCGACGGCACGCTGAGCCTGACCTTGGGTGGTACCTATTCGGGCAACGGCCGACTGACCAACCTGGGGAACATGACCCTGTCCGCGGCGCAGATGAGCCTGGGCACCGCCACAAGCATTGCCGGTGGCGACAACATCGTTGTCAACGTCGGCAACCAGCTGAGCAATCTTGGGCGCTTGTCGGCGGTCAACGACCTGACGATCCACGCCGGCAGCCTGTCCAATTACGGGGCATTGGCCGCGTCGGGCAACCTGAACCTGATTGCCCAGTCCGTCCACAACGACCAGGCCGCCGATGGCAGTCGAGGCTTGCTGTTCAGTGGCCGGGACATGTCGATCCACACGGCGGATTTCAGCAACCGTTATGCGGACGTCTACAGCCTGGGCAATCTGCTGGTCGCCGGCGTCACCGCAGGCAGTACTGCGGCAACCTTCCTGAACAGCTCCGGGACTGTCGAGGCGGCCGGCGACATCAACCTGCAGGCAGCCAGCTTCGTCAACAAACGCGATAAGTTCAGCGCCAGCCAGCAGATCACCGACGGCTACATGACCATCTACTGCGTCCAGCATTGCAAAGGGTCGCGGTGGGTGAGGGGGCCGGTGCACATCTACAAGACCCAGGAAACCGTGGTGCTGGAGGATTCGCCAACGGCAACCCTGGCTGCCGGGCGTGACCTGACCATTGGTGGGGGCAGTGTTCTCAATTCTCGCAGCGTGATCTCGGCGGGCAATGATCTCACCATCACGGCCAGCAGCATTACCAACGAGGGCGAGCGTTCCAGGTCGGGAACCGTTGGCAGAGAGGTGGGGGCTGGAACCAAGGTCCCCACGGCGTACTTCTTCCAGTTGATCAACGAGGTAAACGCCTACAACCAGGCCCACCCTCGTTCTGGACCGTTCGATGAAGCAGCCTTCAAGGCCCTGGTCGCGAAGTTCGACCCCGGGATGTTTTATGGCATCAATGAAGCACTCACGCTCAAGGACGATAATCAATTCATTGCTCCGGCGCTGATCCAGGCTGCAGGCACGGCGAAGCTCACCGCGGCAGGCAACGTCAACAATATCGTTGTGCGCAGGGCGCCGGAGGCGACCAGCAGTCGTGCGTTCGATACCCAGGTAGCCAGCGCGACGCAGGCCACGGTGGTCAACCTGAATGCGCAGTTGCCCCCCGATCTGGCCCAGCGACAGGTAGACCCGACCACCCTGCCAGGCTTCAGCCTGCCGGCGGGGCAGAATGGCCTGTTCCGCTTGAGTGGCAAAGGCAGCGATGCGGCAACCGGGCCCACTCAGGGCTGGACATTGGGCAACGCCACCGTCGGCTCTCATGAGCGTCAGGGGCTGGCCAGCTCCCGGCCGGGCGTGATCCAGGCAGTGGATGCTGTCGCATCCAGGGCGAGCGAGCAGGCAATCGATCGCATTGCCCACCAGCGCGTCGAGTCGGCGGCCAAGGCCAGTGCCATCGGGGTCAATGCGCCTGTGGCCGAGGCAGTGGATAGCGGCGTTCGATCGCCAAACCCAGGTGCGCAGGCACATGAACTGAGCGCGCAGGATGCCGGAGTCAGTGCCCCGCCACGGATACCGGGCATCACCCGCCTGCCCGACAGCCAATATACGAGCAAGCCGCACAAGTACCTGATTGAAACCAATCCGGTGCTGACCGACCTCAAGCAGTTCATGAGCTCCGACTATCTGCTCGGCAATCTGGGCTATGACCCGGACAAGAGCTGGAAGCGCCTTGGTGACGGCTTCTACGAGCAGCGCCTGATTCAGCAGGCGGTGGTGGCGCGTACCGGCCAGCAGTTCATCGATGGCCAGACCTCTGGCGAGCAGCTGTACAAGCACCTGATGGACAATGCGATCCGCAGCAAGGATGCGCTTGGCCTGAGCGTCGGCGTCGGCCTGAGCTCTGCCCAAGTGGCGGCGTTGACGCACGACATCGTCTGGCTCGAAGAGCGTGAGGTCAATGGTGAGCAGGTACTTGCACCTGTGCTGTACCTGGCCCATGCCAACGGCCGCCTGGCGCCTGACGGCGCGTTGATTGCCGGGCAGGATGTTCAGCTGATTGCCGGGGAAAACCTCAACAACATTGGTACGCTCCGTGCCTCACGCAACCTCAGTGCCACTGCAGGCAAGGACCTTACGAACAGCGGCCTGATCCAGGCAGGTGGTCGCCTGGACCTGTTGGCCGGCAACAGCCTGGTCAACAGTGCCGGCGGCATCATCAGCGGGCGCGATGTGAGCCTGACCGCCGTCAATGGTGACCTGATCAATCAACGAGACCTGACGCGCACGGACAACGACTACGGTAGCGTGCGTGAGCAGAGGGACCATCTCGACAGCATCGCCCGCATCGAAGCCAGCAACAGCCTCAGCCTCAAGGCGGGTCAGGACATCAACAACGTCGGTAGCGTGATCCAGAGCGGCGGCGACTTGTCGCTCAGTGCCGGTCGTGATGTGAGCCTGCTGTCGGTCGAAGAACGTCAAGGCTTCTACACCGAGCGCCAGCGCAGCAACACGGTGCAGCAGCACGGCGCCACGCTGACCGCCGGCCGCGACCTGAGTCTCGTCGCCGGCCGCGATCTCACCGCCGTGGCCAGCCAGATCGACGCGGGCCGCAACCTCACCCTGGCCGCAGGCGAAGACCTGAACTTGACCTCCGCCGCCAACGAAGCCCACAGCTTCAGCCGCAGCAAAAAGGTCACCCAGTCCAATGACCAGGTCACCCAGGTGTCGACCACGGTCAAGGCCGGCGGCGATGTGTCGCTGTCCGCGGGCCAGGACATGGCCATCGTCGCCAGCCAGGTCAAGGGCCAGGGCGATGTCGACATCGACGCCGAGCGCGACCTGACCATCGCCTCCGACCAGAACGAAAGCGCCTCCTACTATCAGAAGAAGAGCAAGGGCTCGTTCGGTCGCAGTAGTTCCAAGCAGCAGGAGAGCTACCACAGCACCAACGTCGCCTCGGTGATCGAGGCCGGTGGCGACCTGACCGTCAACGTCAGCAAGAAGGACGATGGCGGCATATCCCTGGACGGCGGCCGCGATGTGACCGTGATCGGCAGCCAACTCAAGGCCGGCGGCGATGTCATGCTCGGTGCCACTGGCGATGTGGCGGTACTGTCCGGTGTCGAGGAGCACGGCGAGTACAGCAAGAAGAGCAAGTCCGGTTTCCTTGGCCTGTCGAAAAGCGGCAAGAGCCAGTTGCAGACCCACGCCACGCAGGTCGGCAGTGAACTGGATGCCGGCAACGACATCGTGGTTGCGGCAGGCAGCGATGTGCGCCTGCGCGCCAGCGAGGCGAATGCCGGCAAGGACGTCGAGCTGCGCGCGGGGTTGCTGGACAAGGAGGGTGACATCAACCTGGTGTCGGCCAACGACACGGCCTACAGTCACAGCGACTCGTACAAGAAAAAGATCGGCATGTCGGTTGCCCCCGGCATCGTCGTCGTCCCGTCCGTTTCGGTAGCCTCGGCGAAGAAAGCCGGGCAGGAAGCACGCAGCAGCTCCAGCGTCGGCAGCCAGGTCCTTGCCGTGCGTGATGCCTCGCTCCAGGCCGAGCGCGATATCAACGTGCTCGGCAGCGGTGTCAATGCCGGTCGCAATGTCAGCTTGAACGCGGGACGTGATGTCAACGTCGCCGCCGCCGAGAACCAGAGCGACAGCAAGACCTGGTCGAAAACCTCGAAGATCGGTTTGAGTACCAGTGCCGACGACAACGGGATCAAGGTGTTCGCGGGCGTCGAGAAGGAATTGGCCAAGGATCGCCTGCGCGAACAGTTGGCCTCTGCCAGCCAGATCAAGGCCGGCCAGGACCTGGACGTCAAGGCGGGGCGTGATATCAATCAGACCGGCTCGGACTTGATAGCAGGCCACGATATCAGCCTGGGCGCGGGCCGCGACATCAACATCGACGCGGCGCGTGAAACCCGAATCCACGAGCAGGAGCGGGAGTATGCGACCCAGGGTGCCGGAGCTTCGATCAACCACAACTTCGGGCGCACCAAGGACGCGGTGAGCAACGCCGGCAAGGGCGAGAATGGCGTGAGCAAGGTCGCCAGCACCCTGCAGGCCATCGACGGCATCAACCAGTTCCTTGCCGGGCCAACCGGCGACCTCAAGATCGGCAACAGTTCGCAGAAGAACCAGCAGACCAGCATCGAGCAAAGCAACCGTGGCTCCAGCCTGGAGGCCGGCAACGATATCAAGCTGCAGGCCGGCAACGACGTCAATGTCAAGGGCAGCCAGGTGCAGGCCGGGCGGGACATCGACGTCAAGGGACGTGACATCAACATTGATGTCGCCCACGGCAGCAGCACCCAGAAGACCCGTGAGTCGCAGAACTGGGCCGGCATTCACGGTGGTACCAGTGGCGGCATCAAGGTCGGCATCGGCGCCAGCCATGGCGCTGCGGGTGCCGATGGCACCCAGGGCAACTCGACGCCGAGCCAGCTCGACGCGGGGCGCGATATCAAGCTCGACGCCAGCCACGACCTGAACATCGTCGGTTCGCAGGTCAAGGCCGGGCGTGACATCGACTTGGCCGCAGGCAATGACCTGAACATCCGCGCCGCGCAGAACGACTCGCACTACGAACAGAACCGTCGCAGCGGCGGTGGTGAAGTCGGGTTGGCGTTCGGCTCGGAAGGGGTGGGGATCTACGCCAGTGTCAACCTGGGCAAGGGCAAGCTGGAACGCGACGCACAGCGACACCAGGAAGCCTACGTCTACGCAGGCGACCAGCTGAAGTTCGCCAGTGGCAAGGACACCAACATCAAAGGCGCCCAGGTACGCGGCGACGAAGTCATCGGCCGTGTGGGCGGCGACCTGAATGTGGCCTCGGCCATCGATACCGGCAAGGTCAAGGGCAAAGAGTTCGACCTGAGCGCCACCGTTACGGTAGGCCCGGGCTCGGGTATCAGCGGCTCGGTCGGCAAAGGCAAGACCACGGGCGAAACCGAGTGGGTGGAAAACCAGACCCGCATCACCGCTCGGGACAAGGTCGACATCCGCACCGAAAACCACACCCAGCTCGATGGTGCCCTGATCGCCTCCGACAACGGCAACCTCAAGCTCGATACCGGCACGCTGGGCCACAGTGATATTGCCGGCAAGGACCAGGAACGCGGCTATTACCTGAACGTCGGTGGTACCTGGAAAAAAGGGACTGCAGCAACACAGCAGGACAGCAGCCAGACGGGCAAGGGTGACAAAGGCGAGAACGGCTGGAGCGTCAGTGGCTGGACGTACGAGAAGGACCGCGAGCAGATCGTCCGTGCCACCGTGGGGGCGGGTGATATCACTGTGCGCGAGGATGCGGAGACGGGGAAGGACTCCACTGTCGGGTTGAATCGGGATCTGGACAAGGCTTACGAGATCACGCGGGATCATGAGTCGCGCACCGATCTGTACTTGAGTGATTCTTCGGTTAACGGCGCAATCCATCCTGTAGAGACGCTGAGCGGATGGACAAATGAGCTGCGTAACTATGACAAGGCCGCACTCAAGAACTACGAGCAGGTTGGAAATGCTGTCAATGTCCTGGTCAACCGATTTGAACGCTTGCAAGGCCGTCAGCTGGATGCCAATGCGGTAGCCGTTGGCGGGGTGAAACTCGCAGAGGACACCTATGAAGCCTTGCTGATGGCGAACTTCAAGCCCGATGAAGCCAAGGCGCTTATGCGCACGCCGAGCTTCCAGCAAGAGGTGCTGGCACGACTGAACCAGATCGAACATGTGTTCGATAAACATCAGGAGTCCACGAAAGAACTTGTACGTGTGCTGGGGGAGCTTGACCCCTCGCATATCAGTAAGTCACGTGGTCCGGTCCAGATGGCGCTCAGCTATGCCTCGCTCATCAATGAGTATCTGGAGTCAGACCCAGAGCGAGGTCAGAAAGTGGCTTTGGCGCTGGCGATGATCCAGGGGCCCAAGGCAGTCATGCAGCTAGCGGTATCGACAGCCATTGGGCAGACGGAGCTTGGTCAAGACCTCAATGAACAGTACGACCGTGCCATGACCCGAGTCGGCACGATGCTTGCCGAGCACATGGAAGGCGGCGGTGTTGTCCTGAATGGGGAATCTGAGAGCGACAAATTCCTGGTGGGGGGCGGTAAGCTCATCAGCAGCATGATTCTGGGGGTTGCTTCGGGGCGCAAAGGGGGTGGTGGGAATGAGGCCAAAAAGCCTGCGACTACTCCTGTGGAGTTGCCAGGGGGCGGGAAGGGTGTCATAGATGGTGCAAAAGGAACTGGGGCTGTTGTAGATGACACGATCAAGGCATTACCAGCTCCAAGGCAAATAGATGCATCGTGGAGTGCGAGCACTTACAAAAAAGGCGGTCTGATGACAGGTATTGAGCATGTGTTCTATCGCCATGGACCTGACTCAGGATTTGCGAATGTTAGTAAGTTTTCGCAAGGGACATCTGTTAAAGATGTCTCCAGTTATGTTGATAGCGCATTGAGATATGGGAAGGTAACTCCCAATGGTCCTGGTGGGCACGTTATTGAGTACAACGCAGGTAAGGTAATTGGGACAAGCGTCTCAGGTGCGCCAACATCGACAATTAAAATAAATGTTCGGGATGGTGTAATCCAAACTGCATTCCCGTACTAGTTAGGAGTGGTTATGAATAGTGGGGGTACGCTAATAGAACGATTTGTCGTCCAAGAGTTGGACGACAGCGTCCGCTCTATTTTGAAAGGTGCCTTTGATGAACGGATGTGTTCAGAGAAGGTTCTGCTGAGGGAGTTCGAATTTAATTGCTTTGACGTTTCTCTGGATTTTGAAAAAGGCATTGTTACATTGCAAGATGCTCTTTCCGCTGGCGAGGGTAGCTCTCTTGATATATCTATGCGTGACTTTGCCTCTGCTTGCGGCTTGAATGTCTTTTGTCGGTTGTAGAAGCCTAGGGAGGCGCTGATTGATTAAATTTTTTGCGCTCGAAACCCCGGTAGGCCCTGATTTGTCAGGAGTGTCATAGGGATTGAGTAAAGAAAAAGGGGGCAGATTTATTTTTCTACTCTGAAAGATAAAGGGGACGGATTTATTTTCCTACTCTAATTTCTGTCTTTGCATTGCCGAGACGACGTTGAAGCCCGTTGCTTAAGGTGTCTGTGAGGAAATAACGTGCTGGAAGCCGGGGCGTCAAAATTAGAGTATGGAAAATAATTTTGTCCCCTTTTTGATGGGCTCACTGCCAGCTACGGCAGTTCTCCGGAAGCCAAAGCCTATCGGGCGAAGCAAGAGGAACTGTTGCAGGAGGGGCAGTTGAAGGATGCTATCCAGACGGATGTGGATGACCTCCGCTCTCGTTTTGGCAGCAAATATGATGCGGTGATCGAACAGATGTTAAAGTACGCGAAAACTCTGGATCCCAACGATTTCATCAAAAGGTGATGGCATGAATTTCACGTATAGTTCGAAAGATGGGCTTGATGTATTTGCTGGGGTGCGTGGGCGCGATGAAGTCCGGGCCAAGTTAAAGCTCCCCTACAAGGTGTTTGCCAAGACTGCTTTCTCCGAGAATTCGACGGATGTCTTTGGTGACGCTCTGATGAAGGCATGGTATGACCTGCACGATAGCTTGAGCGGGGTGCAACTTTACTATCCTGAAGCATCTCTGGACTTTCAGGGGCAGACACTTCTCGGGGTTTCGGCCGATTTGCTGGAGCGATTTTTCCAACGGATGCATGTAAATTATGAATTCGAGGACGATGGCTCCGGTATGAAATTGCTGACGGATGGTCTCGAGATCGGGCTCTATGCTCCAGATTTGGAAAGTGGCAAGAATGCGATAGTAGAAGCTGTCTATGTACCTATCCCAGTACCGGTATGAAAAGGGGCGAGTTGCCACTTTTACATGTAGTAGAAAAGGGGGCGGATTTATTTTTCTACTCTAATTTCTACTTTTGCATGCCAAAGCGAAGGTGAAGCCTTTAGGTATCGGTGGGGCGTCGAGTGCTGGGAACTGGGCGTGTCGAAATTAGAGTATGAAAAATAAATCTGTCCCCTTTGTGTTAGGGTGTCAGAGTTAAGGCTAATTGAAGGCAGCAATAACGGGGTTGGTGGGGTTTTTGAATGGATTGTTGATGAAGGCAACGTGACTCATCGGCGCTTTTTCCCCGCCAAGTAACTGGCCTGGCTAACCAAATTCCGAAAAATAAGGAGAAGGTAATGTCCCCGCTTGGTGTATTGATTAGTTTAGGTTTGGCTTGTTGGGCAACCATTTTTTTGGGATATAGAAAGCGCTGGATAGGGCGAGAAGATATTTTTGAATTTGCCATGAGTCAGCTTTTAAATGGTTGCGAAAGCGAGCGC
This sequence comes from Pseudomonas soli, assembly GCF_900110655.1. Lineage (GTDB taxonomy): Bacteria > Pseudomonadota > Gammaproteobacteria > Pseudomonadales > Pseudomonadaceae > Aquipseudomonas > Aquipseudomonas soli. Next base: position 204,850 of record NZ_FOEQ01000001.1, on the reverse strand, counting down.
GTTGCCATCATTGCTGGAGGCGAATATTTAAACGATGAAGAACTTCTTGAGGTTCTCTCAAAGCAAATGGAGATGACGGATCTTGTTGCCGAAATTGAAAAGTGGCGTTTAGCTTTTCTGCTTTGTATTGATGCGTCGAATGACAGTGACGAAGATAAAATAAATAGACTTCAGGACGTCTATGCGTACTTTAATTATCCGGAGGATATGGCTTCGTGCAGTATTTACTCTCAGGATAGTGTCGGCCCGCTTGTCGCAATGAGCCAAGTTGTGGAAAAACTAAGAGGAAGGTTTTTGCTCCGATAATTCGAAGGCGGCGGTGAAGCCTGGTGCTTTAAGGTGTCGGTAAGGGCGTAGTGAAGGTTTAGAAAAAAGGAGGACAAAAGGGGCAGCTTGTTTGTTCTGCTCTAATGTTTTACTGTCGTACGGCCGGGTGGGTGGTAAGTTTACTGGGTTTAGATAAGTGAGATTGTGACCAGTTTGGTGTTTGAGAAGGTTGGCGATGTAAATAGTAACTTTCCTTATCTGTGCGTATACAAGGAGGGGAATGAGGGGCCGTTTATGGAGATTTCCGTAAATTCAGACATGGAGTTGGAGTTTGTTTTTTACTCAAGTGCCAATGGTGTTTCACTCACGGCCGAGGAATGGCGGGAAATTTTTGTGCGCGGGGAGGAATTTCATCCAGAGGCATTAGAGAGTGGTGATTGAGTTGGTGAAGTGGAAGATAGTGACAGAAGAGTGACTGACAGAAAAGGGCAAAAAAGGGGAAATATTTATTTTCTACTCTAATTTCTGCCTTTGCATGGCCAAGACGACGAAGAAGCTTGATGCTTAATATGTCAGTGAGGACGTCTGGCGCGGGAAGCGGGGCAAGTCGAAATTAGAATAAATAATAAATCTGTTCCCTTTTTCGGTCTTTTTCGATGTAGGGGCCTCCGAATGCATGGTGAAGTCTTATTCGTGCAGCTCGGGGGTGTTGCGCAGCTGCCGGCCCCCAAATCGATAACTATTCGAGGCCAAACCGTTGAACTCTATACGTTGGTGGGGGCTGATGGCGTTCAAATGAACTTGCGCAATGGCTCAAGTTTCTACTGCAGAGTCTGGTGCTCTATGGGCGCTTGATATCATCGGACATTCAGGGGCGAAAGCTCCAAAGCTGGAGGTGAAATTAAAATGCTTTTGTGCTGTCGAGATTCCGAAGAATTCAAGGAAATCGTGGAGTGGAGTCAAGGCTTAGCAGTTGACGCGCTGTGGCTGAGCGTCTGCAAGACATTTTCTTGTGAGGGTTACAACGACCGTAAGCGTATTTTTTTGCAGGTGCTGGCTGAGCTGATTCTTGAGGGTAGGGTGTTTCTCGCTAATGGGGACCGATTGAAAGGGGATGTTGTTGAACAAATAGCTGCATTTGATTCGGCTTGGCCTGCAGAACAAGATACTGACGAAGCGCTATTTTGGATCACAAAAGATGGAGTTAGTTGGGTGCCGGGAGGCCTCGTTTGGGTTTACAAGGACGGTACGGAAGTTTGGACATGAGCAATGCCTGTAACATTGTTGCGGAAAAGTGAAGAAAAAAGGGCTGGCGGAAAGGGGACAGATTTGTTTGTCCTACTCCATTGTCTGCTGATGCATCACCAAGACGAAGAAATCTAGTGCTTAAGGCTCCGTTGAGGACGTCGAGCGCAGGAGGTGGGGCACGTCCAAATTAGAGCTATAGAAAATGAATCTGTCACCTTTAATCTGTAGCCGGAACGTAGCTGATCTAGAGCGGTATACCAATTCAGGAACGCCCGTTATTGCACGGATTTTTGACAACACGAACGGTACGCGTTTTTCCCATTTTGTTGTTGTGGACGGTGTTACCACGAGAAACGGTGTTGCGGTGGTAGCCATACGTGACCCGCATGGTGTTCAATATTTCAGTCCAGTGAGAACGTTCGAGAAGAATTTCTCTGGTGAAGTTGTCGTGCCAAGGAGCGCGTTGAAAAAATGATTTTGACGATTTGTTTTGAGCAAGACCTTATAAGTCAAAGGTTGCTGGAGCTGCGATATCTCCCCTGCCTTTGTAGAGTTTCGGAGACTTTTGAGATCGAGTTTTTCGATCCTTTGCCAGTCGTCAGCGGAACGGTAACGGAGTGGGACAGGACGGCTCTTGAACAGCGGGTTATCCCAGGGACAGGTGGAGAGTACTCTCACTATGCGCTCTCAGAAGTCAGCCTGGCGCCGCTGGAGGGAGAACGTTATCTGATAGTCGATCTGAAAATGTTTCATCGGTATTTTGGTTGGTGTGAGGTCCTAAAGGACGGCGCTTATGTAACGCCGGGAAATTTTTGGGATGAAGAATGAGTTGGGTGCGGTGCAAATGTACATCAAGTGACATTTAATCGAGGGGGTAAGTCTTGGCCTAAAATATGCACTTTAGGACCTTGGCAGAGGGAGTGAGTATGAGTGAGGTGGCGCTGCCTTATGTTAGTCTGATGGAAAAGTATTTATCGGACAAATGTACCTTGGGCCAGTTTGTTGAGGTGTTTTTTGGGCGGTTCAAGAATGAGTCGCGGGTGTTGCCCGAGGATGTCTATCTTGTGCTGGACGAACTGTTCGGCAATCTTGACGCTTTTACAGAAAATGAGGATTTATTGCGCGACGATCCCGATTATTATCTCAACGCGGAGCAGGTGGGTCATTGCATTCGGTGCGCTTGCGAATCTCTTAAGAAGTAAATATTTTGCAAATACTCCTCATAGGCCGAAAGGGGACTGTCGTGTACGAAGTCATGCTGGAACGCGTGCCGGACGTGGCGTTGCAAGCTGTCCTCAAGGTAATCGTGGCTTCGGCGAAAACGCATTCTGATCTTTCGCTGTCGGCAGACTCCGAAGTTCAAGGAGGGGAGAGCCTGGAGGCGGTGACGCAGCGATTGCACGGTAGTGGTGAGTCGGTATGTCTGAGCCTGCGGCTCTGGGAATTCAATGTATCCAATAAGGTGAGCCTGCCGTTGGTGCTGCTGCGAGTCATCAAGTGGGAAGATCGCCTCGATATTGAACTCTCCTTCAACAGTACGCCTGCTGACGACCTGAGCGATATCATGCAGGCGCTGCATGCATATGTGTCGGGCTTGGCGGGTCGTTTCTCGATACCTGTATTTTATGGCGGGATGGAGCCCGCGATTGATAAGGATACGCGGTACTTTACTAACGAAACGCTTGGCCCCCTTTAAACTGGTCGGGCGGCACAAGGCCGCTCCTTGCAGGCTTATTCTTCTGCCTGGCGTGACAGATACACCGGCGGCACCTGGTCTACCAGCCAGACACCGTTGTCCGCTTGATAGAACACTGCTCCCGCTGCGCACATGGCCTGGGTATCGACCGTGAGCAGCACCGGCTGGCCATAGCGCTTGCCCACCGCCAACGCAGTCTGTGGATCCTCGCTCAGGTGCACATGATGGCGGCTGCCCGGGATCAAGCCCTGGGCTTCGATGGAGGCCAGGAAGCGGCTGGCGGTGCCGTGATAGAGCAGGGCGGGTGGCGCCTTGGCGACGTGGCGTACTTCGACCTGGCTGCTGCTGTGGCCTTGGGCGGCGCGGATGCGGCGGCCATCGTCGGAGAGGGTGAAACGGCGCTTGTCATTGGTCTCGACCACTTCACGCAAGGCGTGCAGGTCGAAGGCGTGACCTTGCCTGCCGGCGCCGTGGATCAGCGCGTCGACATCGGCCCAGCCGTCGCGGTCGAGGGACAATTCGATGGATTCGGGGGCGTGGCGCAGTACGTAGCTGAGGAACTTGCTGAGGGTGTCGCGTTGTTTCTGGTTCACTGGAAAGATCCTTTTCCATGGCTTCTGGTCGTTTGGGTCGGGGGCATTCTCCGGATTCGGGGTCGAGTTCTCAAGTGTGTAGAGTACCTGTGGGAGCGGACTCCCACAGGTATGTCGCTGATATCAGCCCTGACGCAATGCGTCGAGCAGCGTCTTCAGTTTGTCGCGGCCTTCGGCATCCAGCCCGAACACCGGCCGCCGTGGCTCGCCTACCGGTAGCCCGGTCATCTCAAGGCCAGCCTTGATGGTCGCCGGCAAGCCGCCCTTGAGGATGAAATCGAGCAGCGGCAGCTGGCGGTAGAACAGCGCCTTGGCCTGTTCCAGCTCACCGCTCTGCACCGCCTGGTACAGCCGCAGGTTCAGTTCGGGAATCAGGTTGGCCGCCGCCGTGCACCAGCCCGTGGCACCGGCAACGAAGGCTTCCAGCGCCAGCGGGTTGCAGCCGTTGTAGAACGGCACCTGGCCCTCGCCGAGCAGTTGCAGCTTGTGCATGCGCTGGATGTCGCCGGTGCTCTCCTTGACCATGGTCACGTTGTCCACCTCGCGCACGATGCGCAGGATCAGCTCCACCGGCATGTCGGTGCCGCTGGTGGCCGGGTTGTTGTAGAGCATGATCGGCAAATCGATGGCCGCGCCGATGGCGCGGTAGTGCTGGACGATCTCGGCTTCGCTGAGTTTCCAGTAGGCCGCCGGCAGCACCATCACCGCGTCGGCGCCGTGCTGCTGGGCGAAGCGGGCGCGGCGCACGGCGCCGGCGGTGGTCAGGTCGGAGACGCTGACGATGCTTGGCACGCGCTTGGCGATGCGCTCCAGGCTGTACTGGGCGACCTGCTGCCATTCGCTGTCGCTCAGATAGGCGCCTTCGCCGGTGCTGCCCAGCGGGGCGATGGCGTGGGAGCCGTCTGCGATCAGGCGGTCGATGGACTGGCCCAGCGCGGGCAGGTCGAGCTGTTCGCCGTCGGCGCTGAACGGGGTGATGGTGTAGCCGATGATGCCGTGGAATTGATTAGTCATTGTGCAAGGCTCCGCAAGCAAGGCGTAAAGGGATCAGTTCAGGCAATCGGCGTGGCTGCGCAGGGCCTGCCGGGCGTAGTAGTTGAAGGCGGCGCCGTGGCGCTTGGGCCGGTCGATCCAGTCGTGGGCGTCGCGGCCCAGCTCCGGGGCGATCGGCTTGATGGTGCCGGCGGCCATCGCCAGCAGTTGCAGGCGCGCGGCGCGTTCGATCAGCTGGGCGTAGACGCAGGCCTGCTCGATGCTGGTACCTGTGGACAGCTGGCCGTGGTGCGAGAGCAGGATGGCGCGCTTGTCGCCCAGGGCGGCGCTGATGATCTCGCCTTCCTCGTTACCCACCGGCACGCCTGGCCAGGCTTCGAGGAATGCGCAGTCTTCGTAGAGCGGACACAGGTCCATGTGCGAGACCTGCAGCGGCACTTCCAGCATCGACAGCGCGGCGACATGGGTAGGGTGGGTGTGGATGATGCAGTTGACGTCGGGGCGGGCGCGGTACACCCAGCTGTGGAAGCGGTTGGCCGGGTTGGGCATGCCTTCGCCTTCCAGCACTTCGAGGTCTTCGTTGACCAGCAGCAGGTTGCTGGCGGTGATTTCGTCGAAACCCAGGCCCAGTTGCTGGGTGTAGAAGGTGCCCGGTTGCGCGCCACGGGCGCTGATCTGCCCGGCCAGGCCCGAGTCGTGGCCGTTATCGAAGAGAATTCGGCAGGTCAGGGCCAGCTTTTCGCGCACAGTCCACGTATTATCGGCAAGCGAGCCTTGCATCTGTGTCAGTGCCTTTTGCACCAGCTGGTCTTTGCTGAGGGTAAGGGTATTGGCCATGGGGATCTTTCCTCTGTGGCGTGATGACGGATGTCAGGGCTGGCTCGCCCCCGAGCTTTGGACGGTGAGGGGGCGAACCATCAGATGACACAAATAATCCTATATGACACAAAGTGTCATGCGCAAGTGCGTTTGTTCGGGAAACCCGCTTCACATGTCTATCCGACTGAAACTGCTGAGAAAGAAACTGGGCATCACCCTTGAGCAGCTGGCCGAGAAATCCGGCATGACCAAGAGCTACCTGTCCAAGGTCGAGCGTGGCCTCAACACGCCGTCGATCGCTGCGGCGCTGAAGCTGGCGCGGGCGTTGAACGTCAATGTCGAGGAACTGTTCGACGGCGAGCATGACGGCCAGGCGCGCTACAGCCTGGTGCGCCGCGGCGAGCGCCAGGCGCTGGTGGGCGGCGGCGAGGGGCCTGGGTATGCGGTGCTGACTTCGCAGGTTGGCCAGCGCAGCCTGTTGCCGTTTTTGATCCAGCCGCCGACCGAATTCAGTGACCCGACCTTCAAGGAACACGAGGGCGAGGAGTTCCTGTTCGTCCACGAAGGGCAGGTGGAGGTGGACTTCATGAGCGAGCGGGTGCTGCTGGAGGCCGGCGACGCCTTGCATTTCAATGCCCAGACCCCGCACCGCCTGCGTTCGGTCGGCGAGCGCCAGGCGCAGTTGCTGGTGGTGGTGCAGGGCGGCGAAGGGTGAGGGTGGGGCGATGATCGAGGTCTCGAGGTTCTGGCGTGATCCGGCATTGCCCTTCGTCGAGGCACGTCTGGTCGGGGATGGCCGCCAGGTGTGCTACACCGCGCATTCCCACGCGAGCTTTTCCATCGGCGTGATCACCGGCGGGCGCAGCACATACCTGACCGGTGATGCACGGCATGAGGTGGCCGTGGGGACCACGGTGCTCATGAACCCAGGGGTGGTGCACACCTGCAACCCCCTCCAGGGCGAGCCTTGGTCCTACCTGATGCTGTTCGTTGATTTGCCGTGGTTGCAGGCCCGAGGGTTCGAACTGCCGGCCGCGACATTGAGCACGTCGACCGCGCTGTACGGGCGGTTGCTCGACCTGTTCGCCGGGCTGCTCGACAGCGAGGCGCTGGACAAGGCCGAGCGGCTGGCGACGTTCTTCGCAGAGCTGCCAGGTTATCTCGAGGGCGGCGCGGCGCGTCACCCACAGTCGCATCCACGCCTGGAGATGGCCGCCGCGTTCATTCGCACCCACCGTCTGGATCCGCTGACACTTGAGGACATCTGCGCTGCGGCGGGCTTGTCACGGGCCTACCTGATCCGCGCATTCGGCAAGCGCTTCGGGCTATCGCCGCACGCCTACCTGCTCGACCAGCGGGTGCAGCATGCCCGGGCGCAGTTGCGCGCCGGCAGGGCCATCGCCGAGGTGGCGCTGGAAGCCGGCTTTGCCGACCAGGCGCATCTGCAGCGGGCTTTCAAGCGGCACCTGGCGACCACGCCGGGGCACTATCGCAAAGGCTGAATAGCACCTGGGAGCGGGCTTGCCCCGCGATAGGGCCCGAACCGTCAACCTCATACCATCAGGTACACCGCGCTCGCCACCAGCAACCCTGCCAGCACCCGATTGAGCAGACGCATCCGCCAAGGCTCGGCCAGGTACTGGCGGATCACGCTGCCGGCCCAGGCCCAACTGGCCACGGAGACGAAGCAGATCGGCCCGTAGATCCAGGTGAACAGCCACAACAGCTGCTGCTCGCCGCCGGTATAGGCGCCGATGCCGGCCACGGCCGCCAGCCAGGCCTTGGGGCTCAGCCACTGCATGGCCGCGCCGTGCCAGGCGCTTGGCGCCCGCTTGCCATCCTCGGCGCCCAGCGCGCCGTCGTCGCTGGCCAGCTTCCATGCCATGTACAGCAAGAACAGTACGCCGCCCCAATGCAACAGCTGCCCCAGCAGCGGCCAGCGCAGCAGCAGCTCATGCACGCCCAGCCCCACCAGCACCAGCAGCAGGCAGAAGCCCAGGGTGGCGCCCGCCGCATGCCCGATGCTGGCCCGCAGGCCATGGCGCGCGCCGCTGCCGAGGGCGACGATGTTGACCGGGCCGGGGGAGATGGAGGCGGCCAGGGCGAAGGCCGCCATGGACAGTGTCAGGCTCATCGGGCGTTTCCTTGTGGCGAGGATAGTGCGGCTATCCTGCCCGAGGCCGCGGCGCGGGTATTGAACAAAAATGCCCAAGGAGCCTATCAGCTGGAGGGTGTGTTGGCGTTGTCCTGGGTCTGCCGGGCTTGCTGCTGGGCGGGCGACTGGGCGTCACCCTTGGCGATCTGCTCGGCCTGCTGGCGTTGCAGCGCCCATTGGTCGCTGCGTTCCTTGAGGCGGTCGGCGCCGCCTTCGGCAAAGGCCGAGGTGGCCGAGATCGTTGCCAGCAGGGCGAGTGCACAGGTTAGGGTTTTCATCACTGGGGTCTCCATCGATTGACCTGAAAAACGGCCGCCAGGCGGCCGGGTTGAGGCAAGGATGGCGTGCGCAGATTTTCCCAGGATTAATAGCTTGATCAGTTGGCCAGCAGTTGCTCGTGCACCCATCCGTGGTCCGTGAGCACCATGGCGCGGGTTTCCTCCAGCGGCTTGGCAGCACTGGCGGCCGCCTGGCCGAGGCCTGCGATGCCGGCCTGGACCGCCGCGTCGCTGGCCCAGGTCGGCAGTTCGTTCACCTGGTAGCTGTAACTCACCTGCGACTGCTTGCGCCCATCCTGTTCGGTAGGCTTGCCGACGCTGTTGATGGCGGTGACCTGGGCCTTGCCGAAGCACAGCCCGCCGGTGCTGGTGCCGTTCGCTTTGCGCCTTGCATCGGCCTTGTAGTAGCGGCGGCCCTCGTCGGTGAGGTCGTAGGCGTAGTAGATGTCGGTGCGTGCCGGCTGCCACAGGCGCTCAGGGACTTCGGTACGGGCAACTTCCCGTTCGCTGACCACGCCGACCTGGGCCAGGGCGTGCAGGGCCTGGTTGGTGCCTTCGACATCGAAGTCACGGGTGCGGGTGGGGAAGGCACTGATCACGAAACAGTGCGGGTACTGGCTGTCGAGGTAGGCTTGGGCAGCCTGGCGCAGGTCGGCTTCGCGGGGCTGCTGGTTGTCCGAGCAGCCGACCAGGGTCGCCAGCAACGCCAGCGGTATGATCTTCCTGTCCATTGTAAGGCATCCTTGTATTGCCAATTGCTGGGTGGAGCGCAGGCCAGGATTAGAACCCGCGGGCCAGAGCGGCCGCAATCGTGGCACGACGACATATCGCCCGTGCTGTGCGCTGTTTGGCAAAGCCTGCCTTTGGCACCGACTGGCGGCCAACCGGCAAACGGTGGGTGTTCAGCCATACTCTGCTGGTTCCGCCCCGGCGCCGTCGGACCCGTCGCTTACTGCGCCTCCCGGGTATCGATGCTCACCACCACCGACATCCCTGGCCGCAGATGCCTGGCCTCGGGCTGGTCGCCATCGACGGTGATCCGCACCGGGATGCGCTGGGCGATCTTGACGAAGTTGCCGGTGGCGTTGTCGGCCTGCAACAAGGCGAACTCGGAGCCAGTGGCCGGCGAGATCTGCTGCACGTGACCACGCAGTTTCAGATGATTGAGCGCATCGACGGTGAAGGTCGCCGGCTGGCCGATGCGCACGTTGGCCATCTGCGTCTCCTTCAGGTTGGCGATCACCCACAGGGTGTCCGGCACCAGTGCCATCAACTGCGCACCGGGGTTGACGTAGGCGCCCAGGCGGGTGCCGATCTGCCCCAGCTGGCCGTCACGTGGCGCCTTGACCCGGGTGTTGTCCAGGTCGATGCGGGCCAGCTCCACCGCGGCCTTGGCGTTTTCCACCGAAGCTTCCAGCGCAGCGCGATTGACGACCACCGTTTCGCGGTCCTGGCGGGCGATTTCCAGTGCGGCCCTGGCCTGGGCCAGACTGGCGACGGCGGCGGCCTGACTGGCGCGGCTCAGGTCCAGTTCACGGCGTGATACCGAGCCGTCGCTTACCAGCGCCTGGTTGCGTTGCAGGTCGGCGCGGGCCTTGTCGGCCTGGGCGGCGGCGTCGGCGATCGCGGCCTGGCGCTGGGCAATGGTGGCCTCGGCGCTGTTGCGCTGCTGCAGGTTGTTGGCCAGCGCCGCCTGTTGCTGCTTGAGCTGGGCAACGGCCTGGGCCAGGCGTTGGGTGTAGATGCGGTCGTCCAGGCGCACCAGCAGGTCGCCCTGTTTGACGAACTGGAAGTCGTGCACCGGCACCTCGACGATGTAGCCGCCCAGCTGAGGGCCGATGATGGTCACCTGGCCGCGCACCAGCGCGTTCTCGGTGCTTTCGATGGCGCTGCTGAATGGCGGCAGGCGCCAGGCGTAGAGCACCAGCAGGATGCCGGCCAGGGCCACGGCGGCGAAGCTAAGCGATGACAGCAGGCGCACACGTCGGGTACGTGCCGGGCTGGTCGGCTCGCTCGGGGGCGCGCTGCCTTCCGGGGTTTCGGCGATGGCGGTGGTGGTGGTCGTTGGCGTTTCCTGGGTCATCGGTTGGAGGCACCGCTGGTGGAGTGGGTATAGCGCAGGTACAGGCTGCGGATGAAGATCCAGATCATGGTCAGGATAGCGATGGCGCCGATCAGCATGAACACATCGTTGTAGGCCAGCACATTGGCCTCGCGGGTCGCGGCGTTGGCCAGCAGGCGCATGCCCGCCTCGTTGCGCAGCGCAGGGTCGGCCAGCACCCCGGCATAACCGGCGCCACCCCCCTGGACCCGGGCGCTGACCAGGGGTTCCAGGGAACTCAGGCGGTCCATCAGCTGGCTGGAGTGGAATTTCTCCCGCACCGTCTGGAAGGTGCCCAGCAGTGCCGAGCCAATCAGCCCGCCGAGGTTGTTGCAGATGCCGAACAGCACCGAGAAGCTCACCAGGTTGCGCGGGTTGGCGCGCACATGGCTGATGCCCAGCGCCATCGACGGGCCGACGAAGAAGGTGCTGCCGAAGGCCAGCAGGAACTGGCTGAGGTACATCTGTGCCGGGCGGGTCAGGTTGGTGGAGCCGCTGTCCATGAACGCGCCGGTGGCCATTGCGGCCAGGGAGATGAACAGCGGCAGTACCAGGTGCGTGGGGTTGATGGTCAACGCGCTGGTGGCAAGGCCGGTGATCGCGCCCAGCAGCATCACCGCGTACAGCGCGCGCATCTGCTCGTTGCCCATGTTCAGCGCCTGGAGGAAGCCCACCGCGCCGGTGGACTGCTCGGAAATCACCATGCGGATCAGGATCACGCACAGTGCCAGGCGAATGATCGCGCCGCTGCCCAGCCAGCGGGTCATCAGCAACGGGTTGCTGCGGTTGTGCTCGATGGCCAGGCCCGAGAGGATCAGGGCAATGGCGCCGGCCAGGGCGACGCCGATCCACGGCGCGTCCAGCCACCAGTCGATACGCCCCAGCGACAGCGCCGCGCAGAGCAGGGCAGTGCCGCTGGCCATCAGGGTGAAGGTGAGAAAATCCAGCGGCTCGAAGGTCTTGAAGCGATCGCCCGGCGGTAGCTTGAGCAACAGCACGCAGCCCAGCGCGGCCAGGGCCAGGCCCAGCTCGAACAGGTACAGCCCGCGCCACTCGGCGATCTGCAGCAGGTCTTCGGAAAACACCCGGGCCAAGGGTACGGCCAACTGCGAGGCGCCCAGCCCGAGGACCATCGCCTTGAGCCGCCACTGCGCGGGGAAGGCCTGGATCATGTAGTAAAGCCCCAGCGAACTCAGCGCGGCACCGACCATGCCATGGGCGGCGCGCACGGCGATGGCCGAGTTGAGGTCGTTGACGAACAGGTGGGCGAGGGTGACCAGCGCGTAGAGCACCAGGAACACTTCGGTGAAGGCGCGCAGGCCGAACTCCTGGCGAAACTTCACCAGCAACAGGTTCATCGACACGTTGGTCATCACGTAGGCCGCCGGTAGCCAGGCCATCTCCGCGCTGGTGGCACCGAGGGCGCCCTGCAGAAATGGCAGGTTGGCCACCACCAGGGCGTTGCCCAGGCCGCCGGTGATGGCCACCAGCAGACCGACCACGCCGAAGGCCAGGCGCTTGGCCGGGGCGTGCAGCGGTGTCGAGGGCGAACCGGGCAGGCTGGGCTTTTCGTGTGGCAGCCACTGGCGGGGGGCGTACTTGTCCATCGTGTTGTCCGTTACCGCGGGTGTTCAGACTCTACGTGAATGGCCGGGGGGATGAAAACAGGGCTCAGGCGTCGAGCGGCAGGCGCATGGCGCACCGCTGGTCCAGGCCATGGGCCAGCTCGCTGGCGAGAATTGCGCGCAGGCGGGCGTCCAAGCGTGTCGCAGGGATGGGCTCGAAGCCGTAGCGCGCGTAGAACGGGGCATTCCAGGGGACATCGTCGAAGGTGGTCAGGGTCAGCCAGGCCAGGCCCTTGAGGCGAGCGGCATGCCGTGCCTGGTCTAGCAGGCGCCGGCCCAAGCCGCGGCCCTGGGCCTCTTGCCGCACGGACAGCTCATGGATGTGCAAGGCGTCGTCGGCAATGCTGGCGCAGAGAAAACCCAGTGCCTGGTCCTGGTCATCCACGGCGACCCAGCTGCAACCTTCGCTCACGAATGCGAGGTGTTCGGCTTCATTCATCACGTCGCTGTCGGCCAGCCAGGCGAGGTGCGGCAATTGCCGGAATGCCTGGGCGGCGGAGCGTTCCAAGGCAGGGAGCGCTGGAACATCATCGGTGAGAGTAGGGCGGACAGGCATGGGGGACACAAGACCTTCAGGCACGGGCGTTGACGCGCAGTAACGTGCAGTTTGCCAGATCGACGCGGGAAGGTGTTGCAATGTAATTGTTATAACGTAACATTTGCATTTTTCCTCCCAGGCAGGACCCTCACCGTGATCCGCAGAAACCCCTCCGGCCATCTTCCGCAAATCGCCGAATCGGCCTATATCGACCACACCGCCATCATCTGCGGCAAGGTGATCATCCACGACAACGTGTTCGTTGGCCCTTATGCGGTCATCCGCGCCGACGAGGTGGACGCCAGCGGCGACATGCAGCCAATCGTCATCGGTGCCAACTCCAATATCCAGGATGGCGTGGTGATCCATTCCAAATCCGGCGCGGCGGTGCGCATCGGCCAGTACAGCTCGATCGCCCACCGCTCCATCGTCCACGGTCCGTGCGAAGTCGGCGACCGGGTGTTCATCGGCTTCAACAGCGTGCTGTTCAACTGCAAGGTCGGTGATGGCAGCGTGGTGCGGCACAACTCGGTGGTCGACGGCCGCGACTTGCCGCCGCGCTTCTACGTGCCGCCCACCGAGCACATCGGCCCGCATACCGACCTGGAGCGCTACCCGCCGGTCAGCGTGTCTGCCTCGGAGTTCTCCGAGGATGTAGCGCGCACCAATATCGACCTGGTCCAGGGCTACAAGGCCTTGCAGAACGAGTTCTGAGCATGGACACGCTATTGGTGCGCAATGCGCGGCTGGTCAACGAGGGGCGTGAATTCGAAGCCGACCTGCTGGTGCGCCATGGGCGCATAGAACGGATCGCCGGCAGCCTCGACAACGCCCGGGCGGCACTGGAGATCGATGCCAAGGGCGCCTGGTTGCTGCCAGGGATGATCGACGACCAGGTGCATTTTCGCGAGCCGGGGGCGCCGCACAAGGGCAGTATTGCCAGCGAGTCGCGGGCGGCGGTGGCCGGGGGCATCACCAGCTACATGGACATGCCCAACACCAACCCGCCGACGTTGACCCTGGAGGCGCTGGCCGACAAGAAGCGCCGGGCGGCGGCAGGCTCACGGGCCAACTATGGTTTTCACTTCGGGGTGAGCCGCGACAACCTCGACACCATTGCCGCCCTCGACCCCCGCGAAGTGGCCGGGATCAAGGTGTTCATGGGCGCGTCCACTGGCGACATGCTGGTGGATGATCCGCAGGTGCTGGAAAAACTCTTTGTCTATGCGCCGACCATCGTCCTGGCCCATTGCGAGCACACGCCCAGCATTGTGCAGAACGAGGGGTGGTGGCGGGCGCGCCACGGCGAATTCATCCCTCCGGCCGCGCACCCGCTGATCCGCGATGCCGACGCCTGCTACCGCTCCTCGAGCCTGGCCGTGCATCTGGCCCGGCGCTTCGGCACGCGCCTGCATGTGCTGCACCTGACCACGGTGCGCGAGCTGGCGTTGTTCACGTCCGGCCCGGTGAGCGGCAAGCGCATCACCGCTGAGGTGTGCCTGCACCACCTGCTGTTCGACGACAGCGACTACGCCAGCCTCGGCCACTTGATCAAGTGCAATCCGGCGATCAAGACCGGCACCGACCGCGATGCCCTGCGCAACGCCCTGGCCCGCGACCGTATCGATGTGATCGGTACCGACCACGCGCCGCATACGCTGGAAGAAAAGCGGCGGGTGTATACCCGCGCACCGTCAGGCCTGCCGCTGGTGCAGCACGCCCTGCCGGCGGCGCTGGAGCTGGTCAGCGAAGGGGTGCTGAGCATGGCCCAGGTGGTGACCAAGACCAGCCACGCGGTGGCCGAGCTGTTCGCCATTCGCGAGCGCGGTTTCCTGCGCGAGGGATACTGGGCGGACTTCGCCATCGTCGAGCGCCTGGCCAGGCCACGGGCCGTGGCGGACGACCCGATCCTGGCGCGCTGCGGCTGGACGCCGTTCCAGCAGCGCGCCTTCCACCATGTGGTACGTAGCACGGTGGTGTCGGGGCAACTGGCCTGGCACCAGGGCCAAGTGTGCGACCCGTGCCAGGGATTGCCCTTGATGTTCGACCGTTGATTTGAGCTGGGGGCCGCTGCGCAGCCCCTGTGGGAGCTGGCTTGCCAGCGAAAGGGGCGCGGCGCGCGCCCAGCATTTCGGAACCTTGCCATGACTGAAGAGCAATTGTTGCAACAACCTGCAGCCGCCTACATGAACGAGCCGCAGCGGCAATTCTTCCGTAACCTGCTGCTGGCCCAGCGCGGCGAGCTGCAGGGCCGTATCGAACAGGAGTTCCGCGCCCTGCGTGAGCAGGAGGTGCACAGCGACCTCGCCGACATCGGCAGCGCCGAAGAAGAGCGCCACTGGCAACTGCGCTCGCTGGAGCGGGAGAAGAAACTGCTGGACAAGATCGACCAGGCGCTGGAGCGCCTGGCCCGGGGCGACTACGGCTGGTGTGAGGAAACCGGTGAGCCGATCGGTCTGCGCCGCCTGCTACTGCGGCCCACCGCGACTTTGTGCGTCGAGGCCAAGGAGCGCCAGGAACTGCGCGAGCGGCATGTGCGTGACGACGTCTAGTCAGAGGCCAGCCCCTGAACCTGCAATTGCCAGCGCACCGAGCTGACGCCTTTCTCCAGGCTTACCCGGCCGACCAGGCGCTCCAACTGGGTTGGCGCCTGCGGCGTGCCGAGCAGTTCGGCGCGTACCTCCAGCCGTGTTGGGTCGGCCAGGTCTTCGCTGTGCAGCGACTGCAAGCGCAGGCCCGGGTCGCTGAGGCTGTGCAGCATCAGGCTGCGTACCTGGATCTCGTCCTCGGCGCGGCAGACGATGCGCACCTCGTAGCGCTGCTCGACTTCGCTGGCCGGCAGCACGTCCTGGCGGTCGAGGCGCTGGGCGAGGTCGCGCAGCAGGATGTTTGCGCACAGCACCACCAGGCTGCCCAGCGACGCCTCCAGCAACAGCCCGAGGCTGCACAGCACGCCAACCGCGGCGGTGCACCAGAGGGTAGCGGCGGTATTCAGGCCCCGCACGTTGAAGCCGTCGCGCATGATCACGCCGCCGCCGAGAAAGCCGATGCCCGACACCACGTAGGCGGCGATGCGCGAGGCATCGGTGGGCGCCATGCCTGGCACGGCCTGGGTCATCAGCACGAACAGGCAGGCACCGGTGCTGACCAGGGCGTTGGTGCGCAGGCCCGTCAGGCGCTGGCGCAGTTGACGCTCGGCGCCGATCAGGGCACCGAGCAGCAGGGCCACGCTGACGCGCAGCAGGAAGATTTTCCAATCCATAGCGAACTCCGTTCTGCGGGCGATGGCCCGCATGGGCGCCGACTTGAGACGGCGCGATTGCAAACGAGGAATGCGCAGGACCACGCGCCTTGCCGGAGGCAGGGCTGGGAAACTAAGGAGGAATGTTCAGCCAGGGAGGGCCGAAGGGAACCACCGTCTACCGAGTACGGCGAGACAGTGGCAGGAACGCTGCCGGACTAGCTCGCCGTGTGGGCCTGTCGCAATCGACTGGGGCTACTGTCCAATGCAGGGGTCTCCTGGGTGAGGGATGCTTGAATGCGCGGCGGACCATACGCCTCGATCCGCGCTGGGTCAAGGCGTGGGGCATGACAATTGTGTTACGTCAAGCGCCGGCAGGTGCCGGCCTGGGTACATTCTTCATGGAAAATCCCTCTGAATGACCTGGCGGCAATGGTACGCTTGCGCCTTTCGTTGCCAACCCCCCCGGACCGATACATGTTGTTCAATCTCGCCGTGCTGTTCGGCACCCTGGTGGCCATGGAGGGCGTCGGCACGCTGGCCCACAAGTACGTCATGCACGGCTGGGGCTGGTGGCTGCACCGCTCGCATCACGAGCCGCAACTGGGCATGCTGGAAACCAACGACCTCTACCTGCTGGCGCTCGGGCTTATCGCCGCTGCCCTGGTGATGCTGGGCAAGGCCGGGCACGCGCCGCTGCAATGGGTTGGTGGCGGCGTGGCGGGCTATGAGCTGGCCTACGTGCTGGCCCATGACGGATTCTTCCACCGCCATTGGCCGAGGGCGCCGAAACCGGTCAACCGCTACCTCAAGCGTCTGTACCGGGCTCATCGCCTGCACCATGCGGTGAAGGGCCGCCAGGGCAGCGTGTCGTTCGGATTCTTCTATGCGCCGCCGTTGCGGGTGTTGAAGCAGCAGCTGAAACGGCGACGGGGTTGATTGCTTGGCGCCTCATTTGCCTGTTGGACCGGATACGGCTCAACCGTGCCGCTCGAGGGGCTGCGACGATGACGTTCTGCTGGCCGACCCGGCTCATTGCACCGGCAGGAAATTCATCAACAGCAGGCTTTGCGCGTAGTTCAGGCCGATCCGTCGATAGCGCTCGTCAAGCATCTGCGCCAGCAGGTCGAGGCGGGCGACGACCTTGCCGAACTCCACCGCGAAGCTGAGGTTGCTGCCTTGCTCGGAGATTTCGTTGGAAAACAGCAGGAGCACGCCATTGGCATCCTGGCGCTGGCCGAGCATCCAGGTGGCCTTCTCGATGTTGCGCGCGGCATTGTGGATGAACAACGGGTCGAGGGTGTCGGTCATGTAGAACTCGGTGCGCCCGCCATGGGCGGTGACCAGCATGCTGCCGATGGCATAGATGAACGCGCCTACCCGGTCGCCGCGAAACTCCGGGCTCAGGGCGTAGCTCAAGGCCGCCAGGTCGCGGCGCTCGCCCAACTGCGCCAGGGGCTGGCGCTGTTCGATGGCGATGCGGATCTGCCGTGCCGCGGTGGTGGCGTCGAGGTAGCCCGATTGCCGCCACTGGTTGGGGTTGCGCAGGTACAGCTTGTTCATCAGCAGATACAGGCTTTGCAGGTTGTCGCGCATGGCCAGGGTGGCCATGCGGTCGACGCTGGTCTGGAACAGCTCGTCGGGCTTGCCGTTGCCGAACTGGGTGAGCATGTCACGGCCCTGCTGCTGGGTGCAGGCAACCAGGCACGCCAGGCTGCCGGCCATCAGCAGTAGGCGAGGAAACGGAAAGCGTCTTCGTACGGCCATCGGCACCGGTTGGAAAAGGCGGTCCCACCGGGGATCGGTGGGACCTGGCCATGCATAGAGCGCACAAACGCGAAAAAGTGCGATATCGGCCTGCGCCGGCGGCCGGCCAAGGTCGATCAGGCTACATCGACCAGCACGATTTCGCTGTCTTCCAGCGCCGTCACCTTGAGCAGCGTTTCCTGCTCGATCGCCACCCCGTCACGGGCCTTGGCTTGCAAGCCGTTCACTTCAATCCGTCCCTTGGCAGGTACCAGGTAGCCGCGGCGGCCCTCATCGAGGCGGTACTCGGCGCTTTCACCGGCGCGCAGGGTCGCGGCCACCAGGCGCGCGTCGGTGCGGATGCGCAGGCTGTCGTCATCGCCTTCGCGGCCGCTGGCCAGGGTCACGAAGCCTTCGCCACGTTCGCCCTTGGGGAAGGGGCGGCTACCCCAGGAGGGCGCATCACCGACCTTTTCCGGGATGATCCAGATCTGGAAGATCCGCGTGTCGACCTTCTCCAGGTTGTACTCGCTGTGGACGATGCCGCTGCCAGCGCTCATGACCTGCACGTCGCCAGCTTCAGTGCGGCCCTTGTTGCCCAGGCTGTCCTGATGGGTGATGGCGCCTTCGCGAACGTAGGTGATGATCTCCATGTCACGGTGCGGGTGCGGCGGGAAGCCAGCACCGGCCGCGATCAGGTCGTCGTTCCACACGCGCAGGTTGCCCCAGTGCATGCGTGCCGGGTCATGGTACTCGGCGAAGGAGAAGTGATGATGGGCGTCGAGCCAGCCGTGGTTGGCGTGGCCAAGGCTTTCGAAGGGTCGCAGTTGCAGCATGGTGGCGCTCCTATGAGTCGGTGGAATGAGGTCATGATGCGTGTTTAAAATATCGATAAAAAGCGTAAATATCGGCTAAATACAATCGTTAAATTCGATAATTTAGTTTGCGACTCTGCATGCGCTTCATCGCCTAATCCACTGATCCATAAGCATTCGCTGGCACTTTTGCGCGGATGAGGCGAACATGCCGGCTGTTCTGATTTTCAACGGAGTGACCGTGCCGCACGAGCATCCCCGGGCCCCGGCCGACCTGACCCCTCCCGCCCAGTTGCCCTGGTTGCGTCGCCTGGTCGCGCGCCTGTTGGGCCGCGGTTTGTCGCGCCTGCAGGCGCAGCATCGCGACTCCTGGTTCCTCGGCCACGCCACGGGGCAGCGCAACGGCCATGCCGATGGCTTGCGTGAGGGCTACGAGCAAGGCCGGGTCGATGGCTATGAGGCCGGGCGCCAGGTCCTGGTGATCCGCGATACCCGCCCGGACCAGGCTGCGACGCCGGGACGTGATGACAACCTGTTCGACGACTGGCGCCTGCCGGTGACCGCCGAGCTGAAAAGGCGCTTCAAGGCTGATGTCGCCAAGCGGTTGCCTGGCGAGGCACAACCGAGCGCGGCGCAATGGAAGTTGATTTTCAGCGACACGCCCTCGACCTGCGTGGTGGCCGGCGCCGGCGCCGGCAAGTCGACGTCTTTGGTGCTGCGCATCCTGCTGCTGCGCCACTACCTGGGCTTCGAGCTCGATGCCCTGACCGTGGTGACCTTCACCCGCGAGTCGCGCCGTGACTTCATCCAGCGCCTGCTGCAGGTGTTCGCCCTGTGGCAGCTCGAATTGTCGCCTGCCCAGGGGCGAGAGCTGGTGCGTACATTCCATTCGCGCATCCTGCCGTTGGTGCGCAGCCTGCCGAGTTTTGCCCAGGTGCGGGCGTTCGAGACCCTGGGCAACGAAATGCCCGCAGGCGGCGAGGCGAACGCTGACAGCAACCCGTTCGACCTGCGCCTGAACGATGCCCAACGCCAGCAGCTCAACCAGTGCTACAGCGACCTGCTGGGCCAGAGCCCGCGTTTCGTCCAGCTGGTCGGCGCGTTGCGCCAGGAGGCGCTGCTGCTCAAGCCGCTGGACCCGGACCACCCGGATGTGCAGAAGCGTGTACAGGTAACCCAGCTGGCCGCCCAGCGCGACGAGGAATTGTGCGATGTGATCGAGGACCTGTGGTTTACCGCCGGTGCCTGGCCAATCAAGGGTATCGAGCCGTGCCGGGACACGGTGCAGATCCGCGGCAGCCGCTTTCATGTCCATGGCCGTCTGGAAGGGCTGGACGCCTGGGTGGTATTGGGCTTCGACCCGTCTGAAAGCGCCCAGTACCAGCGGCCGGGCGCCAAGCTGGCGGTGCGCGCGGAATGGGCGGTAAAGCGCACCCTATTTCAAGCTTTTTGCGATAAGCCATTGATATGGCTCGATAATTATGCGGCGGCAAAACGACTTGCGACGTCCTTGGCGGGTGATGCCGTGGCCGGTCCGGGCTTCGAGTACAAGGTGAAGGGCGAGCTGGCTCCGGCGCCCTTGCTCGACGCCTTCGTCAGCGCCGCCAGCTTCATTGAGAACCTCGGCCTGGACGTCAACACCGCCGTGGCCGCCATGAACTTCCCGTCCGGCGACAGCGACGCGGCATTCTTCGAGGCCCTCGCGCTGTTCTGGAAAGCACTGGAAGCACACCTGCTGGCGCAGTCGCCGCCGGTGATGACCTACAACCGCATGTTTGCCCTGTTTGGCGAGAACAATCCGGAGAACCTCGGGTTGCTCCCCGATCCCTTGCTACGCCCATTGGCGCATCTGATGATCGACGAGTTCCAGGACGTCTCGCCGCAGATCGTCAGTTGGCTGCGTGCCTGCCTCGCCGAAATCCGTCGCCGTGGGCCGGCCATGCACAGCGGGCGGGTGGCGCAACATTCATCGCTGATGTGCGTGGGCGATGACTGGCAGTCGATCTACGGCTGGCGCGGCAGCTCGCCGAAATACTTCATGGAGTTCACCAAGGCCTTCCCGTCACCGGCCAACACGCGGGTGATGCTGGTGGAAAACTACCGCAGCCAGCAGTACATCATCGAGGCCGCCGAGCATCTGGTCAAAGGCGCCTCGGCCATCACCGGCAAGAAGGCCAGGGCCAGTGGGCTGGCGGCCGAGCTGCCGCTGTCGCCGGTGAAGGTCTTCGACCGGGACGAGGCCGCACTGGCCGAAACGGTGATCGAGCATTACCAGCGCGGTGAAACGGTACTAATGCTGTTTCGAAAAACAAGCGATAAGTTATTGATTGAAAAGCATTTGTCGCAAATAGCTAAAGTGGATTCTAGCTTGCCGCCCAGCCAGCGCCGCCTGCGCCAGTTGACCTATCACAGTGCCAAGGGACTACAGGCTGACACGGTGTTCATGCTTGGCGATTGCCAATACCTGACCAGCTCGCCCTATAAGAACCAGGTCTATCGCCTGGCCGGCCTGGGCAAACCAGCAGACGCCCAGGCATTCGATACGGCGCAGAAAGAAGAGGTACAGCGCCTGGCCTACGTGGCGGTGACGCGGGCGGTCCGGCAATGCTATTGGCACGTGGAGAAAGCCAGCGGCGAGGCTGCCGGGCAGGCACGTGCGTCGAGCCAAGTCCTGGGGCAGGAGGCCTTTTTCGAAGACCTGCGCGGCCAGTAGGCTCAGTTGTTGGGGTCGCGGCGGCGGGTCAGGCGCAGGTAGAGAGCATCTTCTTCCTCTTCAAGGCCCAGGGCCATGCGGTTCATCCCCTCGACGTAACCCTCGCTGGCGATGGGTTCACGCAGGGGCTGGCCATCCTCGCCCAGCGGGCTGCGACCCAAGGCCTGGGTCAGCGCTTCGATCACCGGTGCTTCGAGCGCGCCGTCGAGGTCGTTGCCCTCAAGGTAGTCCATGCCGGTGTCCCAGCGTTTTCTGAGCATCTCGAACCGGGCTCTGTTCTCCTGGCGCAGCAGGCGTCGCCAACTTGGTTGCCGGGCGATCCACTGGCGGCGAGCCTCGGCGTCCCGGTCCCGGGCGTCGACTTCCTCCAACACCGCTTCCTCGGTCCACGGCGAGATTTCGGCCGTGTGGCGGTACAACATCGCCTGCTGGGGCTCGGGGAAGTCCAGGCGCCTGGCCAGGCCGGTACGCAGGGCCAAGCGTATCTCGATCAGGTCCAGGCCTTCACCGACGCCATTGTGCAGCACGTCGTCGGACAAGGTGTCAAAGCGATGCAGGGCTGGCAGCACGGGCCTGGCGCCACGCTCGGCCAGCGGCCGGGTGGCCCAGGCATCCCGAGCGCGCAGGGCATCTCGCCGAGCTACGCGGGCGTTGAACAGGTCCTGGGCCAAGGTGTTCACCTGGTCACGCCGGAACAGGCGCCGGAAGAACTGGAACAGTGGTGGGGTGGCGACTTCCGCGCCTGCGGACTCATCGTAGGCCATCACTTCGATCTGCAAGGTGCCGAAACCATCGGCGCCTGCATCGCCACAGCTCACCGGGAACTCATCGGCCACGTCGTCCAGGCGTGCACGAAGGCGAGTACTGGCGCTTGCGCGCTCGAGCAGTGCCCATACCTGGCGGGCAAATGCTCGGGGATGGCGATGGGCACTGGCCGACAGGCCCGCCTGTTCGACGACTTGGCGCAGGCTGGCATGCTCGTCTGCGTCGAATAGCGCTGCCCACATTGCCCGCTGTTGCTGGCTGGCGCTTTGCAACCAGTCGATTCGGCATGGTGACACGGTGCCGTCGATCCCCTCGACACGTTGTTCGACCGAAGCGCCGGCAATCTGCAGGCTTTCGCGGGTTGTCTCGTCCAACGGGTTGTCGTTGAACCGCCAGCGGTATGACGCACGCCTGGCCAACAGTTCACCCAGGAAGGGAGAGGACAACAGGGCGGGCAGCCCCGGTACCTGTTCGATGCCGTTATTGCTCAGGTCCACCACCCGCAGCATGCAAGGATTGCGCTGCATCAGGCTGCTCAACCCAGTAGGCCACAGGCGCAGTCGGCTGCTATCCAGGCGCAAGGTCGCGAGGTTGTCCAGGCCGGTCAGGTTGGGACTGGTGGCGAGGGGGTTGTTGCTCAGGAGCAAGTGGCGCAGTGGTCGCATCGAACTGAATAAATCCGCTGTGTCGGCATCCAGCGCAATACGATTGGCGCGTAGGTCCAGCGTTTCCAGCGGCAGTCCGGTGAGCATCCGCAGGTCAGGCAAGGTGAGCGTCAACTGGTGATGTGGCATTTCCAGGATGCGCAGGTCCTGCAAGGTGGGGAGTACCTCATGGGCCACGGCGGGCAGCGCGCCCAGGCGCGTGCCACTCAAGCGAAGCTCCTGCAACCGTGGGGCGTGTCGCAATGCCTGCAGCACCGAGCTGGCGCTCAACTGGGAGCTGTTTCGCACATCGACGCGCCTGAGTGCCGGGAAGGCCTGCAGGAAGTCGGCCGGCATCTCGATCACATTGAGATTCTCCAGCGACAGCGTGGTGATATGGTCGAAGCGTGCCGTGAGTATCGGCAGGGCGTCGAGGGCGACATTGGAAAGACTCAGCATGTCGCCGTCCAGACGTTGCCAGGCCCGCACGAGCAGGTCTGCGGTCCTGGCGTAGCCCGCACCGACTTCGTCACCCCAGTCTTGGGTGCCTCTGTCGGTCCAGGCGTGCAGCTGTTCGCGCAGCGAGGACAGCTGGATGCGCAGCGCCTGTATCTGTTCGGCCACACCTGCGCGGACGCGCAGGGTGGCCAGTAACTGGCGCACCTCGCGACCGTTGAGCCCCGGGTACAGGGCATGCAGCTCGCGCTCTGCCCGCGTGGCGAACAAACCGGGGCTCAGTGGATAGCCGTAACGCCCGTCGCTCAGGCGCAAAGGTGAGTGCCAGCCCGGTTGTGACGGTTGCTGGCCGAGCATGCGTGCGGTCGCTGGGCGGTTGGCCAGGGCTGCGTGATAGCACTGTTCGGGCGTCCATTGCGGGTGTGCGGCCAACAGGCTGTCGCTGATCAGCCGGCTGTCGGCATTGGCCAGGCTGGGGCGATACAAGCCCAGGATCGCCCTGTCCAGCCGGCACCGGGCTTGCAACAGCCGCGCCTCTTCGGCCAACCGCAGGGGGACCCGCCCGCTGAGAAGGGCTTGCCGTTCGGCGCCGTTGGCGGTGGCCACCAGCTCTTCCAGTGCTTGCATGGGCAGTCCGGAGAACACGCGCCCGATCGTCAGCGCCGCAGCGCAACCCGGCGGGGCCGGGACTTGATGGAGGCTGTCGGCCTTGAGTCGCCGCAAGGCGTCCTCCAGTAGCGCGGGGGCGCGCCGGCCGTTGACGTGCATCTGCTCGAGCACGCCGCGCTCCAGGCCGGTGCTGTCGAGTGCCGCAATCAGCTCCTCGTCGGTCAGCCCGTCGCCAAGCGGTCCCAGCCGGCGCATCAGTTTTGCCCGCCCCCAGTCTTGTGGTCGCTCGTGCGCCATGCGCCAGGCACCGCTGCCATTGCCGTACAGCGCTGGCTGATAGGCGCGAGGGTCGGCAGGGTGTACAACGCGCCATTGTCCCTCGAGGCCGCGGCGGATTTCGTGGAGCGTACCGTCCAGGTCGACGAAATGCCGGTCATCATGGTGAAAGATGCCTTGCTCGTCGGGCTCAAGGCCCGCCGGTAACTCCACCGGGCTGCGGTAATGCTCGAGTTCAGGGTGCCATAGCAGTTCCTGGCCCTCCAGCCACAGGCTTTGCATCCAATCGACGAACCCACAGGCCTGGGCCAGCTTGGTAACACCGGCGATGGCGGTCACGCTGCCCAGGTTGATCAGAAGCGACTCGACCTGGTTCACCGCTTGCGCGTTGTCACCCTCGGACCAGGCTTCGAAGCCGTGGAAAATACTTGCCATGACCTGGCCTGCGCCCACGGCCAGCATGGCGACATCCAGTCCGGGAACGAACATGGCCGCCACGCCGAGCACATTCAGGCCACGCTCGCGCCACAAAGCCAGGCGCTCACGCCGGGCCTTGGCATCGACGTCCTCCGTTGGCACCGCGATGCAGCGGGCGTCCTCCCGCAGGCGGTGTACGTGGTCATTGAACAGCTTCGGCCATACGGGGAAGCCGACAGCGACTTCATGGATCGCCAGTGCGGGGAAGCGGATGGGAGCGGGCGGATCCTGCTGCTGTAGCAAGGGGGTGGCCGGCAGGCCTTGCCAGGGATGTAGGCCTGGCTCGGTTTCGGCGAAAGCGGGAGACGGCGTTTCCAGCGGGCGCATGCCGCTCGCAGTGGCTCCGAACAGTCTGGCCCTGAGCTTGCTCGCCATGCCTGGGCGGTCCTTAAGGGCAACATGCTCCAGGAAGCGTTCGCGATAGGCGGGCGCCAGCAAGCGACGACGCAAGTACCTGCCGAAGGCCAGCAGGTTGTCGAACTCCTGCACCGGTCGCGCATGGTCAAAAGGCAAGTAGGCGATGCACGACGGCGTGGACTGGCCGCTCGATGTCAACAGCAACAGATCGTGCAACTGGGTATCGAGCATGCGCAACACCGCTACCCTGGCCGGTGCACCTCGGTAGCGCGGCATCGAACCGGTGCTACTGAGCTGTCGCACGGCCTGGAGGCCGTCGTCGGTCAGGTGTCCGCGCATCCGTGCGATCAACGCCTGTACGGTGAGCTCATGGCACCGGGCCTGACTCCACAGGGCGCACAACAGCGTTCTACGCTGACCGCCGTAGATATCCTGCAGGTGCTCCTGGTAGCGCCGGCCCAGGTCGAGCAGACGGCAATGGGTGACAAACGCGGCAGTGCTCAGGCCGGGTAGAGCACTGCTGTCGTCGGCACTGACTTGCAGGCTGCTGTAAGGGCCGACCTCGGCCACGCCCTCGAAATTGTGCAGGGCCGCTTCGAGCAGGCTGGTGAGACTGGCGGTGCCCGCCGGTTCCTCGATCGTGGCCGGAGTGCTTGGGGCATGATGGGACGCGTCCGGGTCGGGGAATTCGCCACCCAGGCTCGACGTGAACGGCTGATGCCTGAACCGGGCCTGTGTCAGCGCCACCTGACTGCCCAGTCGTGCCTGCAGCAGCGGCTCGCAGAACTCGGTGATACCGCGCAAGTCTTGCAGTGCCTTGGCCAGAGCCAAGTGGCTCGTCGCGCGCTGCTTGATGGCCTGACGCAACTCGGCCTGGCGGGCGGCCGGGGCCTGGGCGAACCAGGGGGCTGGCTGCCCGTCTTGCTGGATATGCTCGCGGTGGGCGCGCCGCAGCAGTCTGCTGACGTGGTGGGGGTGCAGGTGCCTGGTCCAGCCCGGCAGGCTGCGCAGGATCTGTTCCTGGTGGTAGGGCGGTTCGCTGTGGTGCATGGTCGCATTCCAAAAGTGGGAGCGGCCATTCAAGGGCAGTTAGCGGCGCCTGGAGCGGTACATGATTGCTGCTGCCACCAGGGCAATGGCTGACACGCCCACGGTCTTTTGCCCCACAAAGGCTGTGCTGTACCCACCGTCGGTCATTGACGCCAATGGCCTAGGGTGTCTTCGCAGGTCGGCTGCTATGGTCTAGGCAAAGCCTGATCGTGGAGCTTCGCCATGCCAGCTTTCGCCATACTACGCATCGACCATGTCGTCCTGCGCGTCAGCGACCTGACCCGCAGCCTGGCTTTCTATCACGAGCTGCTCGGCTGCCCGGTGCGCAAGCGTCGGGACACACTGGGGATGATCCACCTTGGCGCCGGTGACGGCCTGATCGACCTGGTGGCGGTCGACGGCCCGCTGGGGCGCCAGGGCGGCGAGGCGCCCGGCCAGTGTGGGCATAATGTCGATCATGTCTGCCTGCGCATCGAGCCGTTCGAGGAACAGGCGCTGAGCGCGCTGTTGCACGAGGCCGGTGTCAGGGTGGAGGCTGCCGAGAAGCGTTACGGAGCCGAAGGTGAGGGCATGTCGCTGTACTGCTTCGACCCGGACGGCAACCGGATCGAGCTCAAAGGGCCGCCATTACCGGGTTGAAGCCTAGGCGTCCGCCGTCCCCAGCAGTAACCCAACCTGCTGGCGCCTGGGCAAGCGTCGCACCACCAGTTGGTGCGAGCGGTGCAGCAGGTCGCTCAGCTCGTCGCGGCCCATGGGATAGGGCGGCAGCATGCTGATCCACTTTGCCCGTGCCAGGTACGGGGCCGGGCGGATTCCGGGGCGGTCGCAATAACCCAGGAACAGCTCGTCGGCCACCTTGAACGACAGGCCCGCGCCGCCCAGGTCCTGCACGGCGAACATCTTGTTGCCGGCCACCGAGAACACACGGATGCCACCCCACTTGTAGTCTTCCTGAGCGCCCGGCAGGGCCAGGCACAGCGCCGCCACTTGCTCCTCGGTCATCCTTTTCTCAGACATAACGCTCTCCACAGGCCTCGAACGAGGTTGCCAGGTGATCGATCCATGCGCGTACTGCTGGAAGCAGGCCGCGCCGATGCGGATAGACCGCCTGCAGGTAGCCGCCAGGCAGCGACCAGTCTGGCAGCAGGCGCACCAGTTCGCCACGGGCCAGTTCCTCCTCGCAGAACATCGACGGCAGGGCGGTAAAGCCCAGGCCGGCGCGTACCGCGGCATTGCGCACGACGAAGTCGTCGATGGCCAGGCGCGGCTCCAGGGCGACTTCCTCCTGCCGCCCGTTGGGGCCATGCAGGCGAAAATGCACCAGCCGGTCAGCCTCGGCAGCGCCCAGCACCGGCAGGGTCGCCAGTTGTGCAGGCTCGCGGATATGGTCGGCAAACCCTGGTGCGGCCACCAGTTGCATCTGCGCCTGGCGCAGGCGTCGGGTGACCAAGGCTGGGTCCTCATCGCCCAGGTCGCGCACGCGCAGGGCCACGTCGATGCCTTCGGAGATCAGGTCGACCCGGCGGTTGAGCAGCACCATGTCCAGTTGCACCAAGGGGTACTGGGCGAGGAAGCGGCTGATGATATCTGGCAGGAATGCATGGGCCAGGGCCACGGGGCACGAGACGCGCAGCCGGCCGCGGGGCTCGCTGGACATGCTGGCCACCACTTCATCGGCCATCTCCGCCTCCAGCAGCATGGCCTGGCAATGGTTCAGGTAACGCTCGCCCACGGCGGTCAGCTTGAGTTGCCGGGTGGTGCGCTGCAGCAGACGCGTGCCAAGACGCTCTTCCAGCTCGGCGATGCGCCGCGACAGGCGCGACTTGGGAATGCCCAGCTGGCGCCCGGCAGCAGCGAAGCCACCGGCTTCGACCACCCGGGCGAAGTAGAAGAGATCGTTGAGGTCTTGCATTTGATAGTCTCATTGTTCCATCAGTGGAACAAACTAACGCGTTTTTGCCGACTTATCAGCTATTCGATGTGCCGATAGGATTCTCTACATCGTGATCGCCCACCGCCGCGGTCTTCATTCACAGGAGAGTCCCATGAAACTGTTGCATATCGATTCGAGCATCCTGGGCGACAATTCCGCCTCCCGCCAGCTGAGCCGCGAAGTGGTCGAGGCCTGGAAGGCCGCCGACCCGAGCATCGAGGTGGTCTACCGTGACTTGGCCAACGATGCCATCAGCCACTTCTCCGCCGCCACCCTCGTGGCCGCCGGCACCCCCGAGGAAATGCGCGATGCCGCACAGGCTCATGAAGCCAAGCTCAGTGCGGAAACACTGGCAGAGTTCCTCGCCGCCGACGCGGTGGTGATCGGTGCGCCGATGTACAACTTCACCGTGCCGACCCAGCTCAAGGCCTGGATCGACCGCGTGGCGGTGGCCGGCCAGACCTTCCGCTACACCGAAGCCGGCCCGCAAGGCCTGTGCGGTGACAAGAAAGTGATCCTGGTGTCCACCGCCGGAGGCCTGCACCAGGGCCAGCCGACCGGTGTCGGCCATGAGGACTTCCTCAAGGTGTTCCTCGGCTTCATCGGCATCACCGACCTGGAAATCGTCCGCGCCCACGGCCTGGCCTATGGCCCTGAGCACCGCGCCAAGGCCATTGATGCCGCCCAGGCGCAGATCGCAGGTGAGCTGTTCGCCGCTGCCTGATTGTTGCCACCGATTCAAAGCCGGCTGTCGCCTCGTGCGCCAGCCGGCTTTTTTCATCCAGTTTTCATGTGCCGCCAGCGCACCGGGTTCTATGCTGGCATCCATACCCGTGTACCGCGCAGTGCCTTGAACCTGGGAGCGCCCTGCGATGAAGCGAAGCAGCCTGCTGATGGCGCTATTCCTGCTGGGCGGCCTGTTGGCCCGCGCCGATGCAGCGCCGTGGGTGGCCGGATTGCACCGGCTGACCCTGGTCGACCCGGTGGACGCAAAGCCCATGCATGCCCTGGCATTCTACCCCTCCAGCGGCGAGGCGCGCCCGGTACGCATCGAGGGCTACCAGACCCGTGTCGCCGAAGAGGCACCGGTAGCCATGGGCCAGTTCCCGCTGCTGGTGATCTCCCATGGAAACACCGGCAGCCCGATGGCCCTGCATGACCTGGCCAACGGCCTGGCCCGACAGGGCTTCGTGGTGGTGGCGGTGGTCCATCCCGGCGACAACAACCGCGACCATAGCCGCCTGGGCACCCTCAGCAACCTCTATGGCCGGCCGCTGCAGATCAGCGCCGCGATCACAGCGGCGCGAAACGACAGACTGCTCGCGCCGTACCTGAATGATGGCAAGGTCGGGGTGATTGGCTATTCCGCCGGTGGCGAGACCGCGCTGATACTTTCTGGCGCGCGGCCCGACCTTGAACGCCTGCGCCGCTACTGCGAGCAACGCCCAGGTGACGCCGACGCCTGCAAGACCCATGGCGTGCTGATCGCCGACCACAGTGAACTGGCGCCCCGCGCCGACGCCAGGGTGGGCGCGGTGATGCTGATGGCGCCGCTGAGCCTGATGTTCGGTCGCCACGCCCTGGCCGGTGTGCAGGTGCCGGCGCTGATCTACAGCGGCGACAACGACCAATTACTGGCCCTGGAGCACAACGCTGATGCCCTGGCGCGCAAGCTGCCGGTAACACCTGACTACCGCCTGCTGGCCGGTGCCGGGCACTTCGTGTTCATGGCCCCCTGCGACGACGAGCAACACCTGCGCATGCCGGTACTGTGCAAGGACGCCGAGGGTGTCGACCGTCGACATATCCATCGCTCGCTGCGCAGCGAGACTACCGCCTTCTTCAGCCAGGCACTGGGCGCACCGGAGCCCGCCGAACGTTCAGCCGCGGCGGGCCAGCAACAGGGTCAGGCCCACCCCTGACAGGGCGAGCAGGGCGGCGACGGCGAAGATCGAGGCATACCCCAGGTGTACTGCCACCGCGCCCATCACCGGGCCGGCGACGGCCAGCGCCAGGTCGAAGAACACCGCGTAGGCGCCCAGCCCGGCGCCACGGCTGCTGCTGGGTACCTGGCGGATTGCCTCGACTCCCAGGGCCGGGTACACCAGCGACAGGCCGAAGCCAGTCAGCCCGGCGCCGAGCATCGCCCACAGCGGCGAGGGCGCCAGCCACAGCATGGTCAAGCCCAGGACCTCGGTGGCCATGCAGGCGATGGCCACGTTGTAGCCGCCGAAGCGGTTGACCGCGTTGACGAACAGCAGCCGCGACAGGATGAAGCACAGGCCGAAGGCGCTCAAGCACCAGGCTGCGCCGACCCAGCCGCGCTCCAGATAGTACAGGGTGACGAAGGTGGTCAGGGTGCCGTAGCCGATCGATGCCAGGGTCAGCCCCAGGCCGCAAGGCGCCACCCGCCCGAACGCCGACCAGAACGGCAACCGTTCCCCGCCGGCTACCACGACCTCGGGGCGCGTGCGCAGCACCAGCAGGGCCGATAGCGCCAGCAGCAACAGCGCCGGGCCGAGCACGGCGAAGCTCAGGCTTTCCACCAGCAGCACGCCGGCCGGCGCTCCTACCGCGATGGCGCCATAGGAGGCGATGCCGTTCCAGGAAATGACCCGGGCGGTATGTTCCGGCCCCACCTGGCCGATCCCCCAGCTCAAGGTCGCGACGCCGATCAGCCCCTGGGCGATCCCCAGCAGCAGTCGGCCGCCCAACAGCAGCGCCAGGCTCAGCCAGGGCAGGGCGAGGGTCCAGGCTGAAAGCAGGGTCAGCACGCCGCAACCGGCGATGCCGTACAGGCCATAGCGGATGGCGCGCTTGCCGCCCAGGGTGTCCGCTACCCGCCCTGCAAAAGGCCGGCTGAGCAGGGTGGACAGGTACTGCAGGCCGATGGTCAGGCCGGCGATCACCGCGCCGAAGCCCAGTTGATCGTGCACATGGCCAGGCAGCACCGCGATCGGCAGGCCGATGCAGAGGAAGGCGATGAAGGTGTAGAAGACGATCGAGAGGATCTGCAGGGTGACACTGGAAGCGTGAGGGGCTGTCATGGGCTCGTTCGCGGGCGGGCGGTGGGGCTGTGCCCATCATGGCTGCGGCGC
The DNA here is from genome assembly GCF_900110655.1 of Pseudomonas soli. Taxonomy (GTDB): domain Bacteria; phylum Pseudomonadota; class Gammaproteobacteria; order Pseudomonadales; family Pseudomonadaceae; genus Aquipseudomonas; species Aquipseudomonas soli. The sequence goes on along the minus strand of NZ_FOEQ01000001.1, from coordinate 174,357 downwards.
GAGGGAAAAGAAAGCAGGCTAACTAATTAAACGCAGCGCGGGGCAAGCCCGCTCCTGCGAATGCCGCGAAGGCATTGCAGGAGCGGGCTTGCCCCGCGATGTAGATGACTCAGAGCTGGATCAGACCACCACACCCTGGCTGCGCAGGTAGTCGTCATAGGTGCCGCTGAAGTCCACCACGCCCTCGGGCGTCAGCTCGATGATGCGGGTGGCCAGCGACGACACGAATTCACGGTCGTGGCTGACGAACAGCAGGGTGCCCGGGTAGTTTTCCAGCGCCAGGTTCAGCGCCTCGATCGATTCCATGTCCAGGTGGTTGGTCGGTTCGTCCATCACCAGTACGTTGGGCTTTTGCAGGATCAGCTTGCCGAACAGCATGCGGCCCTGTTCACCACCGGAGATCACCTTCACCGACTTGAGGATCTCGTCGTTGGAGAACAGCATGCGCCCCAGGGTGCCGCGGATCACTTGCTCGCCGCTGGTCCACTGGCCCATCCAGTCGAACAGCGTCACGTCGTCCTCGAAATCGTGGGCGTGGTCCTGGGCGTAGTAGCCCACTTCGGCGCTGTCGGTCCACTTCACCGCGCCAGCGTCCGGCTTCATCTCGCCGACCAGGGTGCGCAGCAGGGTGGTCTTGCCGATACCGTTTGGGCCGATGATCGCCACGCGCTCGCCGGCTTCGATGGTGAAGCTGAAGTCCTTGAACAGCACCTTGTCGTCGAAGGCCTTGGCCATTTTCTCGACGATCACCGCCTGGCGGTGCAGCTTTTTCGTCTGCTCGAAGCGGATGAACGGGCTGACACGGCTCGATGGCTTGACCTCGGCCAGCTGGATCTTGTCGATCTGCTTGGCGCGCGAGGTGGCCTGCTTGGCCTTGGAGGCGTTGGCCGAGAAGCGGCTGACGAAGGTCTGCAGCTCGGCGATCTGGGCTTTCTTCTTGGCGTTGTCCGACAGCAGTTGCTCGCGCGACTGGGTGGCCGCGGTCATGTATTCGTCGTAGTTGCCCGGGAACAGGCGCAGTTCACCGTAGTCCAGGTCGGCCATGTGGGTGCAGACGCTGTTGAGGAAGTGACGGTCGTGGGAAATGATGATCATGGTGCTGTTACGCGCCGTGAGGATCGTTTCCAGCCAGCGAATGGTGTTGATGTCCAGGTGGTTGGTCGGCTCGTCGAGCAGCAGCACGTCCGGGTCGGAGAACAGCGCCTGGGCCAGCAGCACGCGCAGTTTCCAGCCTGGCGCCACTTCGCTCATCGGGCCGAAGTGCTGTTCCAGGGGAATGCCCAGGCCCAGCAGCAGTTCGCCGGCGCGGGATTCGGCGGTGTAGCCGTCCATCTCGGCGAACTCGGTTTCCAGCTCGGCGACGGCCATGCCGTCTTCCTCGGTCATTTCCGGCAGCGAGTAGATGCGATCGCGCTCGGCCTTGACCTTCCACAGCTGCTCGTGGCCCATGATCACGGTGTCGATCACGGTGAATTCTTCATAGGCGAACTGGTCCTGGCGCAGCTTGCCCAGGCGGGTGTTGGGCTCGAGCATCACCTGGCCGCCGGACGGCTCAAGGTCGCCGCCGAGGATCTTCATGAAGGTCGACTTGCCGCAACCGTTGGCGCCGATCAGGCCATAGCGGTTGCCGTTGTTGAATTTGACCGAGACGTTTTCGAACAGGGGCTTGGAGCCGAACTGCATGGTGATATTGGCGGTAGAAATCAAGTGCTTGTCCTGCGGGGGTTCCAGAGGTGTATTTAGGCCCTGTCATCAGTCTTGGGCCAATCTTGGGCCAGTTCGACTCGGGGCAGCAGCTTCTCCAGCTCCCTCCAGTCCGAGGAGGAGCTGATCCATTTCGCGTAGGTAGAGGGCAACATCTCGACGCCATGGCCGAGCTGGTTCGCGATGAACGCATAGGTCCATCCCAGCCATCAGGCACAGGGTTGCGTAGGTGTGGCGGGTGTCGTACTGCCGGCGCTCACGGATATCCAGCGCCATGAGCGCTGATTTGAATCGGCGGATTGTAACACTTGGCTCGTTGATCCACAGCCCACCTTTGCTTGGCTGGAACATAAATGGGCATAAAGGGTAGGCCGACTTAGAAGCCATTCGCCTCAAGTTGGCCAAGCACCGCGCCTGTCTCAAGGCGTTGAGCGCTCGGTCAATCAGCAACACCACCCGGTGATACTTTGTCTTCGTCCGGTCTGCAGGCGGGTGGTCTGCGATGATTCGCTGGATCGTTGCGGTGCGCTCCAGGAGGCTGCGCCGGGACCAGTGCGCGGCAAGCTGTTCCGCGATTGCAGGCTGGATGCCGAGCGCTTCGCCGCGCTGGACCAGCTCAAGGGTCTGGAGCCTTTGGCGGTTGAGCGAGTGGGTTTGGATTGATCAATCACGCAGGTACGGTATCGTATGACTCCCCGCAAGGAGACGCGCATGCTGACTGTAACAAGATCCAGGGAATACTTGACCGATAGCTTTGTTGGCACGCACGAAGGGTGCGGAATCTTCATCCCTGCAAATCGTATGCTGTATCAATTCGTGAGCGATAACCCCAGCAACACTGACCGAGACCAGATTGCATCCAAGGCGTTGATCATTGGCAGGAGCCTCGCAGCTTCCGCTGAACGTCGAACCATCAAAGGCGAGCGTTTGTCGTCTGCAGACTTCTTCCATGGATTGGCAGATGCTATTTCCAAGTCAGGCTTGGAGGAGGTGCTGGATTTTCTTCCTCAAGACGGTACCATTTCGCGCTCGACCTCCACAGAAGTACACAAGGCGCACGCTTTCCTCTGCAGCGCGATTACCGGTTACACCCAGAGAGATTGCAGCAGCTTCGCTTCAAAGTACCTTCACTTTCACAGGCCTAACCACTTTCCAATGATGGATTCTCGAGCACGTACTGCGCTGAAGTGGGTGGCGGAAGAGGAAGGATGGGTATTTGCGTTCACCACCTCCAGATCCGCGAAAAATTATCCTGAGTACGTACGCATCTATCTCAACGCAAAGGATGTGTTCGAAGCCGATCTGGGAAGACCTCTAAGTCTCCGTCAGATGGATAACATTCTGTTGAATAGATACGACAACTACATCTAGGCTCTGCGCTACAAGCCTTGATCCGTGTTCATGCTGCATTGAAAATCAGGTAGCAGCGGTCGCTGGATGTGTGTCTATCGACACGGATAGAGAGCTGGCGTCGGCCTGCGATCAGGCCCGAACAGGTGGCCTGATTTACAAGGTACTCAGGGAGCTCGGGGCGACCATATTTTAAAAAACCTTTATAAATCAATGGCTGTGTGGTTTCATTTTCTGTTTTGAGGAATGAAGCCGCATGTTGAATCGTATGGGAGCTCTAGCTGGGATTGCACTGCTCTCCATCTGCATGGGGACAGCAGTCGCTGCTTCCTCCTCTGACCTGGTTGAAAAGCCAGAGTGGAAAGATTTCTTCGACGCGCAAGACACCGTTGGAACCATGGTGGTGAAAGATATGCGGGGGCGAGGGGCTGTAACCTATGTTTATAACCCGGATCGCTCTGATGTTAGGTTCACACCGGCCTCGACATTCAAGATTCCCCACACCCTCTTTGCGCTTGATGCCGGCGCCGTTTCGGACGAGTTTCAGGTTTTCAAGTGGGACGGAACGGTAAATGAGATTCCTACCCACAATGCTGATCAGAATCTAAGATCGGCAATGAGAAACTCAGCGGTCTGGGTTTATAGAGGATTTGCGGAAAAAATAGGTTCGAGAGAAGCGGCGCGATATCTCAGCCTCATTCACTACGGCAATGCGGATCCTACTGTCAAACAGCGCGACTATTGGATCAATGGCGGTCTCAAGGTTTCGGCTCGGGAGCAAGTCCACTTCCTGGAAAGCCTTTATCGAAACCAACTGCCGTTCAAGTTGGAACATCAGTTGCTGACAAAGGATGTCCTTATCGTGGGTGCCGGTCGAGACTGGATCATGCGGGCGAAAACCGGGCTGGGAGGCCAGATCGGATGGTGGGTAGGCTGGGTTGAGTTCCCTGACGGCCCTGTAATCTTTGCCCTGAACATCGATACCCCGAAGAGGATGGCCGATGCTCCCAAGAGAGAGGCGATAGGCAGGCAGGTTCTGGAGTCAATGGGGGCGCTGCCCGAGCACAGAAACTAAGCCAAACTGAAACCGCAGGGCGACCTTTTTCGTCTGAAAGACATCCCCCGGGGAGTACAGTCGTCCGGCGGTCAACTGCGCGTACGCATCCATTCATCCGCGACATCCCCCATGGTGGAGGGTGCTCCGCTCTTGATCCAGGCCATGAAGGTCCGATCGAACTTGAACGCCGCGCCGCATTCACCGAGCAGGAACTGCCGGACCTTCTGCGTATTACGGTAGTTCTTGTCGAGCAGGGTCGTGCGGGTGATAGGTCCAGCGTGCCAGTCGAAGCTCATTTCCACTACCTTGGGTGGCCAGGTTCGCTGGAGCCTAGCATCACTTATTGTTTGGCGCTTTTGCGGCGGCCGTGCCGGTTTCGCAATTCTGGATCCATCGTCACAACTCGACGCATTCAATTCGCTGGGCGGCAGGTGTACATGCAACTGCCGACGGCGCTGCTGGACGATTTTCTGGATGCGTCTCATCGGGGCACACCTCGATTGGCATCCTTGCGTAGAGCCGGAGTAAGTGATCAGTAAGCGCCTTTTTGCGCGATAGACCCTCCACGTCTGACCAATGGACATGGTCTTGAAGCGGGCAGGCTGGAATGGGAGTTGCTTGAGTCAAGCAAACCCACCAGGCGGGAGTGCAGACATGTTCCAGGATGACCTCTATTTCATGAGCTTCGTGGTGGCCGCCGTGCTGGCCTTGGATGTGGTGGCGGTTTTCGTATTCTTACAGGCCAGTGCCTGATCCCACGCTTGGGGACACGTCCCCAGAATCGGGGCCGGGCACAGAGTGCTCGGGAATTCGTCTGGGCGGGAGATCGGGCATCTGTGAGGATTGCATTCGTTCGGGGGGCTATTTTTGTTTGCGTGCTCGTTCGCGTGCTCCGCTTGTCCGCCAGCAGCGCCGACTTGCCGGGCGCTTGTAGACTCACCAGTGCTGTACGTAAATCTTACTCATAAGGAGCATGAGTCATGACACAGCAACAGGCTTTCAAAGAGGAACTGGCCGCCGATGTCCAGGTACCCCCAGGCTATACCTACCTGAGCAGCGGTCGTTGCGATGTTAAGGGCAAGGAAGGTGAGCGGGCCGGCGCTAACTTCGTCGAAGCGCAGATCCAGCAGTACAAATCCTTCATCCTCAGGACCACTGTCGGCGCGGGCACCTTCATGGTTCGCCTGGACTATTCCGGTGGCAGTGACAAGAACCTGCAGTACGTCAGCATCGATGACAGCTACTCCACCCAGGAGACCTTCAACATTCGCAGCGTTTCGATGAACAATCTGCGCGGTTTGTTCGCCGCGGGCAAGAGCTCGGCCAACCTGAGCTTCTATGTGTTCGGCAAACCTTGATCGCGATTGATTGACCTGTCCGGGCTCCGGTCGATTGAGGGCCGGAGTTCCGCGGTCATGCGCATGTGCTAGATTCCCATGCCTCACTGGCATCGCAAGGCGATGTCGGTCATGTCTGGTAGAAGGGAGCTGCGCCTTACCCATGTTCATCGAGACTCCTCGTCTTGTCCTGCGCCCTTGGGCAGAGCGGGACATCGAAGCCTTTGCCCTCGTCAACGCCGACCCCGAAGTCAGGCGCTACTACTACCCGGCAATACTGACGCCCGCTGAAACCTGCACGATGCTTGCCGAGTGCGATCGGCACCTGCAAACGCACGGTTTCGGCTTTGTCGCGGTCGAGCGCAAGGAGGATGGCGCGTTTATCGGCGGGCTTGGCTTGTCCTCGACCGGGGACGAGATACCGGGCGGCCCGCATGTCGAAATCGGCTGGATCCTCGGGCGTGAACACTGGCGCAAGGGCTACGCATTCGAGGCGGCCAGCGCGTGCCTGGCCTACGCGTGGTCGACCCTTGGGTTGCTTCAGGTCATCGGTTACACCTCGAGCATCAACACACCCTCCAGGGCATTGATGCAGAGGCTGGGCATGCGTTCGGATCCGCAGGAGGACTTCCTCGACGTGACGGTGCCTGAAGGCAATCCGTTGCGACCCCACGTGCTCTACCGGATCGACCGGCCCACCCAGGCGATATAGCGAACCGGCATACCGCACCCGTCACTCCGGGGCTAGGCTTGTAGATCGTAAGCAGACTATTAAAAAGGGTGGTGGCTGTGTGACTCTGTCCAGGGCATCCTGCTGGGGTGGTTGGAGTCTGTATGAATCGCTTGATGATGGCATTGGCCGCCAGCCTGCTGCTGGCCGGTTGCGCGCATGATCCCGATATCCGGGCCGGGCGCGACAACACCTTCGGCGTGACCGCGAAAGCCCCGCCGGATTACCTGAACTGCGTCAAAGCCGAGCTTCCCGCAAACGCGACGACCTTTATCGTGCAGAACCAGGACGCCCTCGAGCTGTTTGTCGCCAGCCTTGATCCGAACAAGGCCGACGGCCTGGTGAAGGTCCAGGGCTCCCCTGGGCGGCAACAATACTCCGCCTATCAACGCGATGCCTGGTATGACAAGGGGCGCCTGCTCGATGCCGCGCTGATGTGTTCGAGGGTATGATCGGCGCTTCGCGGGACGCTGCCGTTTGCCTCGTCCCGCGAAACGCTCTTGTCCTACTTCACTTCGGACGATTCTCATGTTGAACGGATTCAACCATCTCACCCTGGCCGTCTCCAACCTCGCCGACAGCATCGTGTTCTACCAGCAGGTACTGGGCTTCAGGCTCAGTGCTCGGTGGGAGCGGGGTGCCTATCTGAGCCTGGGCGAGCTGTGGCTGTGCCTGTCGGTCGATCAGGTAGAGGCGGGCGACATGCAGCGCACGTACACGCACTACGCGTTTTCCATTTGCCAGGGCGACTTCGCGGCCTTCGCCCAGCGCTTGCGCGAGCACGACGTGCGCCTGTGGAAGCAGGACAGCAGCGAGGGAGACTCGCTGTACTTTCTCGACCCGGATGGCCACCAGCTCGAAGCGCATGTCGGCGATCTGCAATCGCGGCTGGCGGCCTGCCGGGTGAAACCTTATGCAGGCATGGTGTTCTACGACTGACGCAACCGCGCCATGCACAGCGCGTCGACAAACACCCCATCGCGCACACCGTAGTCGCGCAACCGGCCTTCGACCTCGAAGCCGAACTTGCGATACAGCGCCAGTGCCGGTTCGTTGTCGGCGTAGACGGTGAGCTGGACCCGGCGCAGGTTCATCCAGTTGTCGGCAATGTCGAGGATGGCCGTCATCAGCCGTGAGCCGACGCCCTTGCCTTGCCAGGCCTGGGCAACGCCCATCAGCAGTTCGCCCAGGTGCGCCTGGCGGATGCGTGTGCTCTGGTCGAGGCCGATATTGCCGATCACCTGGCCTTGGTGCACCGCCACCAGGCGGATTTGTCGGTCATGGTAGGCGGCCAGGCGCTCGCGCCACACTTCGACGCCCTGATAGGGCATCTGCAGCACCTGGCGGCACACCGCGGGTTCGTTGTAGAGCGCGGTGATACCGTGCAGGTGCTGCTCGGCAAAGCGTTCGATGACGATGTCGGGCGAGGCGTCGTTCACTGTGTTTCCGTCCTTTGAAAAACGAGTGGCGCCTCAGTGTACGGGGCGGCGCTGCGGACTGGCCAGTGGCGATGGCTGGGCAAGAAAGCGGATGCGTGGCCGCGCCGCGATGGGTACAGTGCAGCGAACGTCATCCTGCCGGAGCCTGCCATGTCCTGTGCCTTCACCCTCATGCAATCGCCTGTCGGCACCCTGACCCTGGTGGCGCGGGGCGAGCGGCTGGCCGCCGTGCTGTGGGAGCATGAGCGGGACAACCGGGTACGCCTCGGCGAGCTGCACCGCGACGACCAGCACGGCGTGCTGCGCGAGACCGCCCGCCAGCTGGGCGAGTACTTCGCCGGGCAACGCCAGCGCTTCGAGCTGGACCTGGACTTTGCCGGGACCGCGTTCCAGCGTGAGGTGTGGGCGGCGCTGTTGAGCATTCCCTTCGGCGAGACCCGTAGCTACGGCCAGATCGCCCGGCAGATCGGCAAGCCCGATGCGGTTCGGGCGGTGGGCGCGGCCAACGGCCGCAACCCGATCTCGATCATCGCGCCCTGCCACCGGGTGATCGGGGCCTCGGGCAGTCTCACTGGTTTCGCCGGTGGCTTGCCGGCCAAGCAGTATCTGCTGGCGCTGGAGGGGCGCCAGAGCCTAGGCGTCAGCTGAGCCAGGCACAGAATACCGTCAACACCAGCGCCAGCACGGTGCCGGCAAACAGGCTGTAGTGGCGGTGGGCGCGGCGGGCGTGGGCTTCGACTTCGCGCAGGTACTGCCCCGCAGGCGGGGCGTCCGGGCGATGGCGCAGGCCTTCGGCGATATCGGCCAGGCGCCCGCGAATCAGGGTGCCCACCAGGTACCAGACGCTGGCATAACTGGCCAGGATCACCAGCGCATACTTCATGCGCCCAGCTCCAGTGGCCATGCCTGGGCAGTGCCAGTCGCCGTGTCGAGCAGCAGCAGGCCTGGCGCTGTATCACCGAGGCAGGCCAGCAGGTTTCCTTCGGCATCCCAGGCCGCGGACTGCCCGGCCCCCACGTAAATGTCCGCAGGGCCGACGCAGTTGCTCATGATCACCGGCATGCGCAGCCGCCGGGCAACCTGCGGGTAGTGCGCAGCCCCTGCGCGGATGCCTTCCTCGGTCTTGACCACGCTGACCAGGTAAAGGTCGGCGCCCTGGGCCTGTGCGTGCGCGGCGTGCTCGAGGAACATCGATTCATAGCAGATGGCCGGCGCCACCTGGTGGCTGCCGGCGGCGAACACCAGCGAGGTGCTGCCGGGTACGAAGTAGTCCAGTTCGTCGTCATGCAGGCGCTGCTTGGCATACACCAGCGGCGCCAGCCTCGGGCGCAATACCAGCATGCCGATGCGCACGCCGGCCATGGTCGGCATCGGCAGGCCGACCGCCGCCGTTACGCCGAAGCGATCGCACGCGGCTTGCAGCGGTACCAGTTGCGGCGAGTCGGCGGGCATGGCCAGTTGCCGGGCCAGCGTTGGTTCGTAGCCGGTCAAGGACAGTTCGGGGAACACCAGCAGTTCGGCGCCCAGGGCCGCGGCCTGTTCGATGGCGTGCAAATGATGGGCGATATTGGCGGCCACATCGCCTTTGCTCAAAGCCAGCTGTACTGCGCAGCTCTTCATGGAGTATCCGTCCTTGGCATGTCGTCGGCAGTCGAGGATACAATCGACGGCCGTTCCCTCCCAGTACCGATGTGTCGATTTCATGGACGAAAACACAATGACCCACGCCGCCACCATACCCGCCGACTCGCTGATCGCAGCGCATGCTGCTAAGGCGGGTTTTCGCCATTGCCGGGCGATTGAAATTGCGGACGACGGGCGGCCCGCCATGGCGCACTTCCTACGCCTGATGACAAGCATGCCCGGCTGGATCGACACGCTGATGGTGCTGCGCAACCGCCTGGTCGCGCTGCTCGGCCTCAAGGACCTGGGACGCTTGACCGCCATAGACCCGGCCCGCGCCCCGGGCAGCTACCAGCCCGGAGAGCGGGTGGGGATTTTCACCCTGGTGGCCAACACCGAGGATGAGGTGCTGCTGGTCGACCGCGACCAGCACCTGGACGTGCACATCGCCCTGCTGCGACGCCCGACGGCCGAGGGCCGTTGCGAGGTGCTGGTGAGCACCGTGGTGCGCACGCACAATCGGCTTGGCCGCCTGTACATGCTGCCGGTGGCACCGTTCCATCGGCTGATCGCACCCATCGCCTTGCGCCGTCTGGCGTGGTGACGCTCAAGAGGGCGGCTGGGCGAAGCGCTGGCGAAACCAGTCGCCGAGCATGGCCTTCTCCGCATACAGCCGGTCGTTGTTGCCCAGGCGGCCTGGGCGGCTGAGGTACATCTTGTCGCTCAGGTGCTCCTGGGCCTTGAGCGCGGGCTGGCCGGGCTGCTGCAGGGTGTAGTCGAGGTCGATGCTGGGCCAGGTGACTTCGCGCATGAAGCGCACATCGTAGGCCTGGCTGTGCCAGGGCTCGAACTGGCCGGCCAGGTCGATGTCGCGGATGTCGATGACCAGTTGCTGGCCGGGCCGCAAGTAGCGCTGGCCGAGTTTCTGCAGGTGCAGGGTGAGGACTTTCAGCACCTGCGGGTCGGCGCTGCGAGGGTAGGCCCGATTGTCGAGGCTGGCATCGCGGAATTTCTCGGGGTGCTCGAAACGCACCTCGACCTGCGCGGTCGAGGCGCCCTGTGCCATGCTGTCTAGTGCCAGCACCATCAGCACGGCACTGGCCAGGGTGGTTCGCATGATGCACCTCCGGGTTCGGGCGGTTTACCCGCTTATTTTACGCCGGTGCCGGAAAGAAGCAGAGGAATGATGCAATGACTGCGTTCAGGCGGATCGCCGCCAACAGCCGTGGCCGTGACCTGGCCGTGGGCGATATCCATGGGCATTTCAAGCGTTTGCGTGAATGCCTGGAGGCGGTCGGTTTCGATCCGCTGGTCGACCGTTTGTTCAGCGTCGGCGACCTGGTCGACCGTGGGCCGGGCAGCGCACAGGCGCTGCAATGGCTGGCCGAGCCCTGGTTCCATGCGGTGCAGGGCAACCACGAGTCGCTGGCGGTCAATCACCTGCGCGGCGGCCGGGTCGACCTGGACATGTACCGGGCGGCCGGCGGCGGATGGTTCCTCGATTTGCCAAAGGCCGAGCAGGTGCGGTTCGTCGAGGTGTTCGAACGCCTGCCGATCGCCTTGCAAGTCGACACGGCGGGCGGGCCGGTCGGCCTGCTGCATGCCGACAGCCCGTTCGACGACTGGGCGCAGCTCTGTGCGAGCCTGCAGGCCGGGGATGACCTGCAGGTGCGTGAGGTGTGCCAGTGGTCGCGCCGGCGCCTCAAGGAGGGCGACAGCCGCCCGGTCAAGGGCCTGCGCGCCTTGCTGGTAGGCCATACACCGGTGCTGGAGATCAAGGTGCTGGGCAACGTCTGGCACCTGGACACCGGCGGCTGGAGCCGTGGTCACTTCAGCCTGCTCGAACTGGATGGCCTTAAGCCGCTCAGCGCCAGGCCAGGTGCGTGAGAACAGCGCCGGCCAGCAGGATCAACATCAAGCCCGAGGCGCGCTCGAGCCAGGGCAGGGCGCGGGCGAAGCGGCGCAGTACCCGCGGGTTGCCGATGGCCACGGCAACCGCCAGGTCCCAGGCCAGGACGATGGCGAACATCCAGATGCCATAGCCCAGCTTGGCCCAGGTACCGCTGCTGGCGATCATGCTCGCCAGGCTTGCATAGAACAGTGCGTTCTTCGGGTTGAGGATGCCCGAGGCGAAGCCCATGCCCAAACTGTTCAGCCAGCCACGCGCAGACGTTGCCACGCCAGGTTCGCTGTGCGTCAGGGTTGCTTGCCCGGCATGGCGCAGGAACAGTTGGCCGAGGTAGAGCAGGTAGCCACAGCCGGCCAGCTGGAGGGTGACGAACAGAGGGCCGCCATCGCGTAAAAAGGACACCCCGGTAAACGCCGCACAGATGAACATGCCGTTGGCCAGGGCGATCCCGGCACAGGCGCCACTGGCGAGCCGCCAGCCGGCGCTGGCCGAGGTGTGGGCCACCAGGAAAAAGTCCGGGCCGGGTGATAGCAGGGCGAGGAAGTGGGCGGTGGCGACGAGCATGAACAGTTGCATGGGGGCGGGCTTCCTGGTGGAGGTAGCCGCAGTCTGTTGCTGGTGATGGGTGGAGTATTGAAGATTATTGCAGGGGGCCGCTGTGCGGTGATGTCAGTGCTTCAGTGCCGCCCGGTAGGCCCCAGGCGCCACCCCGACATGCGCCTTGAACACCCGCTGGAAGTGGCTCTGGTCGGCAAAGCCCAAGTTATAGGCCACCTCCGCGAGCGCCTGGCCCTGGCGCAACAGACTCCGGGCTTTGTTCACCCGCGCGTTGAGCAGGCAGGCGTGAGGGGTCATGCCGGTAGCGACGCTGAACGCCCGTATTAACTGGTAGCGCCCCATGCCGGCTTGGCGCGCCAGGCGCTCCAGGCTCAGTTCGGCCAGGTCCTGCTCCTGTGCGTGGTCCAACAGTTCGCGCAGTGTCGACGGCGGCAATGGTGGCGCCGCCAGCAAGGCCGGGTGCATGGAGAAATCATGTTCGCCGATGAAGGCCACCAACGCAGCCTCTTTCTCGAAGGTTGCCGCCGGTGAAAACAGCAACCTGTTCAGCGCGCAGAACTGCAGGTACAGCGCCTGTGAGCGAGTGACCCGGGCCACGGCACCGGGCTCGCCTGCGGCAACGCCGGATTCGAGGCGTAGCTGACGCAGCCACTCGGCATCCAGGTGCAGCATCTGGTAACTCCAGGCCTGACCCGGTTGCGGGTTGCAGGCATGCACCCGCTGCGCCGGCACGAACACCAGGGTACCCGGCGTCAAGCGCTCCTCACCGCTGGCGGCGCCGGTGAAGCGGCTGCTGCCGGCATCCACTGCGCCGATGGAAAAGCTGGGATGGCTATGAGCCTTGTAGCAGGCGCGGCTATGGCAAGCGCGGCGGCTCTCGACGTACGGCATTGCCGGGTCGTACCAGATTTCGCAGCTCGGGCGGGTCATGGCGAGGTGCCTTGAGACGGACGGAGGGCGCCAGTCTAGCGCCTGGTCGCTGTTACGGCCATTTGCCGCGCCACTGTGCTTGACGGGTCTGCCCGCCAGGCGCGACGCTGCACCGGTCCCTGCTGGAGAACAAGAATGGACCTGTCGAGCCTGCTGCTGTTCATCCCCGCCTGTTTCGCCCTGAACATGGCGCCGGGCCCCAACAACCTGCTGTCCCTGCACAATGCCAGCCGCTATGGCCTGCGCACCGCTTGTGTGGCCGGTGCCGGGCGCCTGCTCGCCTTCAGCGGCATGATCGCCCTGGCCGCGATGGGCCTGGCCGTGGTGCTGCACACCAGCGAGTACCTGTTCCTGGCGATCAAGGTGCTGGGCGCGGGTTACCTGTTCTATATCGCCTGGCAGCTGTGGCGGGCACCGGTCGGCGAGGCGGCGCTGGTCGGCGAGCAACCTCGCGGCACCTGGAAACTGGCGCGCCAGGAGTTCTGGGTCGCGGCGGGCAATCCGAAGGCAATACTCATCTTCACCGCGTTCCTGCCGCAGTTCGTCACCGTGGGCAGCGCCACCCCGGTCAGTGAACAGTTCCTGCGCCTGGGCGTGCTGTTCCTGTTGCTGGAGTGGGCGGCCATCGCCATCTATGCCGGGCTTGGCGCGTACCTGCAGCGCTGGTTCGCACGGCCCGGGCCACGGCGCATGTTCAACCGGGTCAGCGCCTCGCTGCTGGGGTGCGCGGGGCTTGGCCTGCTGGCGGCCCGTCGCTGATCCGCTGTTTTCCATCGCAGCTGAGTATTGCCGCGCTTTGCGCTTGCTGAGACCTTTCCATGTTTCTGCCCGGAGCTTTTTCGCCGGGTGACAAGCGGTGGGTCTATCCCGGGAGCGTGGTGTGAAGTGGTGGAGCAAGGCAGGTCGGCAAGACCCGCGGATCAAGGAGCTGAACGTCGCCCTGGAGCATTCCCGTTCACAGTTGGCGGCATCTGAGCAGCGCGTCCGCGAGGCGGAATCAAGGGCTGAGGAACTGGCGCGAGAGAACCAGGTGCTCGGGCACCTGGCCGGCAACCTCTCGGCGTTCTCGCATTCCCTGGAAATGACCCAGACGTCGTTCGCCAGCCTCGCCCACAGCATGGAGCAGGAAAGACAGTACGCCATCCGCATCCAGGGCATTGCCAGCAGCAACCAGGCCAGCATCGATGCCATCGCGACCAACCTCGAGCAGCTGGCCGATGCCTCCGGCGAGGCGTCGGAGAAGGTCGGCAGGCTCGATCATCAGGCCCAGCAGGTTGGCGGTGTGCTGGAGATCATCCGCGAGGTGGCAGACCAGACCAACCTGCTGGCCCTGAACGCGGCCATCGAGGCGGCGCGGGCGGGCGATGCCGGGCGCGGCTTTGCCGTGGTGGCCGATGAGGTCAGGACCCTGGCCAGGCGCACAGCCGACGCCACCGCCGAGATCGGCACGCTGGTCTCGGCCATTCGGGCCGACAGTGCGCAAAGCCGAGGACATATCGCCAGCCTGGCCGAGCATTCGTCGTCATACAGCGGGGTCGGCCAGTCCGCGGCCAGTACCATGCGCCAGTTGCTCGACATGTCGACGGTGGCCGAAGGATCGGCATCGGTGTCGGCGCTGCGCAGCTTCTGCGAGCTGGCCAAGCTCGATCACCTGATCTACAAGTTCCGCGTCTACAAGGTGTTGTTCGGCGTCTCGCAAGAGCGCGGCTCGGACTTTACCGACCATACCCACTGCCGTCTGGGCAAGTGGTATCGCGAGGGGGACGGGGCGCTGCACTATGCGCATCTTGCCGGGTACAAGGATATCGACGCGCCCCATGCCGCCGTGCACCGCTGCGCATTCGACGCCATCGATGCCCATGCCAGCGGCGATACCGCAGCAATGCTCAAGGCGGTGGCCGAGATGGAAAGTGCCAGCCTTGCCGTGCAGGAGGGTTTGGAGCGCGTGGTCGCCAGTGGCGAGCAATCGCCTGCGTTGTTGCAGAGACGGCGCGAGAGCGAGGCTCAGTCGCGATAGAACGTTTGCACCAGGTGATAGCCGAACTTGCTCTTGATCGGTCCGTGTACCACCCGCAGGGGCTTCTTGAAGATCACCTGGTCGATGGCGCCGACCATCTGCCCCGGACGTATTTCACCCAGGTCGCCGCCGCGCTTGCCGGACGGGCAGGTGGAAAATTTCTTCGCCAGCACGTCGAAAGCCTCGCCGTTGGCGATGCGCTGCTTGAGCTTTTCGGCTTCGTCAGCGGTCTTGACCAGGATGTGGCGGGCTTGGGCTTTCATCGGGTTACCTGTGCTTCGGGGCAAAAGGGCGACATTATGCCTGATGTCGCCCTCAGCGTAACGCCGGGCGGTCGCGGAACTGCTCCAGCGCCTCGGGGTTGGCCAGCGCGTCGGTGTTCTTCACCGGCCGGCCATGCACCACGTCGCGGATCGCCAGCTCCACCAGCTTGCCGCTGAGGGTGCGCGGGATGTCGCTGACCTGGACGATCACCGCCGGCACATGGCGCGGCGTGGTGAACTGGCGAATAACCTGGCGGATATGCAGGCTGAGCGCCTCGTCGAGCTGCAGACCGTCGCGCAGGCGCACGAACAGCACCACGCGCACATCGTTATTCCAGTCCTGGCCGATGGCCACGCTCTCCAGTACCTCCTCGACCTTTTCCACCTGGCGGTAGATTTCGGCGGTGCCGATACGCACGCCGCCGGGATTGAGCACGGCGTCGGAGCGGCCATGGATGATCAGCCCGCTGCCAGGCACCTGCTCGGCGTAGTCGCCCTGGCACCAGACACCTTCGAACTGGCTGAAGTAGGCGTCACGGTAGCGCTGGCCGTCAGCGTCGCCCCAGAAGCCGAGCGGCATCGAGGGGAAGGGATGGATGCAGACCAGCTCGCCTTTCGCGCCGCTGACCGGCTGGCGTTGTTCATCCCAGACTTCCACCGCCATGCCCAGGCCCTTGCCGGAGATCTCGCCACGACGCACCGGCAGCAGCGGGTTGCCGGCCACGAAGCAGGCGACGATATCGGTGCCACCGGACATCGAGGCCAGGCACACGTCGGCCTTTATCTTGGCGTAGACATAGTCGTAGCTGTGGGGCGACAACGGCGAGCCGGTGCAGAGGATCAGGCGCAGGCTGCCCAGGCCATGGGATTTCGCCGGCTCCACAGCGGCCTGCTCCAGGGCGGCGAGGTACTTGGGGCTGGTGCCGAAGGCGCGGATGCCTTCGGCATCGATCAGGTCGAGCAAACGCTCGGGCCCGGGGTGAAGCGGCGAGCCGTCATACAGCACCAGGGTAGCGCCGACCGCCAGTCCGCTGGCCAGCCAGTTCCACATCATCCAGCCACAGGTGGTGTAGTAGAACAGCACATCGTCGGCCTTGAGGTCGTTGTGCAGGCCGTGTTCCTTGAGGTGCTGCAACAGCACGCCGCCAGCGCGGTGGACGATGCACTTGGGCACGCCGGTGGTGCCGCTGGAATACAGGATATACAGCGGATGATCGAAGGGCTGCGCGGTGAAGGTCGGCGTCCCGCCGGGCGTAAAGTAATCGGCCCACAGGGTCGTCGGCTTGCCGGTGAACTCATCGGCGCGGGTCTGCGGCCGGGTATGCGGCACCACCAGCAACTGCTCGATGCTCGGTAGCTGGGCCACGACCTGGTTGATCTTCTCCACCTGGTCGATGACCTTGCCGGCATATTGATAACCGGCGCAAACCACCAGCAGCCGAGGGGCGATCTGGCCGAAGCGGTCGATGATGCCGTGGCTGCCAAAGTCCGGCGAGCAGCTGGACCAGACCGCGCCGAGGCTGGTGGCGGCGAGCATGGCCACCAGGGTTTCCCAGGTGTTGGGCATGACCGCGGCGATACGATCGCCCGGCGCGATGCCGGCCTGGCGAAAAGCCTGCTGCAAGCCGGCGACCTGCGCGGCCAGTTGATTGTGGGTGAGGCTGTGGCGGCCGCCGTCCTCGCGCACGGCCACCACGGCCGGACGGTCATCGCGGCGCTGCAGCAGGTGTTCGGCGAAATTCAGGGTGGCGCCGCGGAACCAGCGCGCGTCGGCCATGTGTTCGCCTTCCTCGAGGATGCTCGATGGCGGCGTGTGCCACTGCACATGGAAGTACTCGGCGAGGGTCTGCCAGAACTGCGGGCGCTGCTCGATGCTCCAGCGGTGCAGGGCGGCGTAGTCGTCGAGCTGAAGGTTGAAACGCCGGTTGACGCGACGACGGAAGGCGTCCATCCGGCTGGCTTCGATCTGGGTGGTGGTGGGGCGCCAGAGTACGTCGTTCATGCGGAAGTCTCGGTCAGGGCTGAGAGTCTTGTCGCGGTGCGAGCCCGCTCCGCTACAGGAACGGGCTTGTCTTGTTCCACTCTAGCCTTTACTGGGCGAGCCAACCGCCATCGACGTTCCAGGCGGCGCCACGGACCTGGCTGCCGGCCTCGCTGCACAGGAACAGCACCAGTTCGCCGAGGTGGCGAGGGGTGACGAAGGCGAGGGAGGGCTGCTTCTCGGCCAGCAGGTCGTGTTGCGCCTGCTGTGCATCGCCACCGCCGGCGGCGCGGTCGTCAATCTGCTTCTGCACCAGCGGCGTCAGTACCCACCCCGGGCAGATGGCGTTGCAGGTGACGTTGCTGGTGGCGGTCTCCAGGCCGATCACCTTGGTCAGGCCGACCACGCCATGCTTGGCGGCCACGTAGGCGGCCTTGCCGGTGGAACCGACCAGGCCGTGCACCGAGGCGATATTGACGATCCGCCCCCAGCCGCGCGCGCGCATGCCTGGCAACACCAGGCGGCTGCCATGGAACACCGCCGAGAGGTTCAGGGCGATGATCTTGTCCCAGGCCTCCACCGGAAAC
Source organism: Pseudomonas soli (assembly GCF_900110655.1). Taxonomy (GTDB): domain Bacteria; phylum Pseudomonadota; class Gammaproteobacteria; order Pseudomonadales; family Pseudomonadaceae; genus Aquipseudomonas; species Aquipseudomonas soli. The sequence continues at coordinate 156,872 of NZ_FOEQ01000001.1, read as the reverse complement.
TGCTCGACCGGTGCCACATGCTGGATGCCGGCATTGTTGACGAGGATGTCGACCGCGCCGAACTCGCGCTCGGCCAGGGCGAACATTTGCTCGATTTGTGCGACGTCGGACAGATCGGCCGGATGATGGGCGACCTTGACCCCGAACCGCCTGATCTCGGCGATGGCCGCGGCCGGGTCGCCGAAACCGTTGAGCAGGATATCGGCGCCGGCCTCGGCCAGCACTTGGGCTATTCCCAAGCCGATGCCGCTGGTGGAACCGGTGACCAGTGCGGTCTTGCCTTTGAGCGTCATGCCTTTCTCCTTCATACGATGCCGGTGGCGTAGAACGTGGCGATGACCACGAACACGGCCAGGGTCTTGATCAGGGTAATACCGAAAATGTCCTTGTAGGCTTCGCGGTGGGTCAACCCGGTGACCGCCAGCAAGGTGATCACCGCGCCGTTGTGCGGCAGGGTGTCCATGCCGCCGCTGGCCATGGCGGCGACCCGGTGCAGCACCTCCAGCGGGATGTTGGCGGCGTTGGCGGCGGCGATGAAACTGTCGCTCATGGCTGCCAGGGCGATGCTCATGCCGCCGGAGGCGGAGCCGGTGATGCCGGCAAGCAGGGTGACGGTGATGGCTTCGTTGACCAGCGGGTTGGGGATGCCGCGCAGGGCGTCGGCCAGTACCAGGAAACCAGGCAGCGAGGCGATCACGGCGCCGAAGCCGTATTCCGAGGCCGTGTTCATCGCTGCCAGCAAGGCGCCGCTCACCGCGCTCTTGGTGCCTTCGGCCAGGCGCTGGCGAATGGTGCCGAAGGCGCACACCAGCACCATCAGGATGCCCACCAGCAACGCCGCCTGCACCGCCCAGATCGCCGTGAGCTTGGCCACGTCGCTCTGCACCGGCGCGGCCATGCCCGGCAGTTGCAGGGTGTGGCTGGTGCCGTACCAATGCGGGATCCAGTGGGTGAACAGCAGGTTCATCACGCCTACCAGAAGCAGCGGCGCCAGGGCCAGCCAGGGATTGGGCAGGGCGATGTCGTCGGCGGTCTCCGGTTCGTTGCGCAGGTTGCTGCCATAGCCTTCGCCCTTGCGCTGGGCCTTGTTGCGCTGGCGTTGCAGGTAGAGCATGCCGGCGCTGAACACGAACAATGTGCCGGTCAGGCCCAGCCAGGGCGCGGCCCAGGCGGTGGTGTTGAAGAATGTGCTGGGGATGATGTTCTGGATCTGCGGAGTGCCGGGCAGGGCGTCCATGGTGAAGGAGAACGCGCCCAGGGCGATGGTCGCCGGGATCAGCCGCTTGGGGATGTCGCTCTGGCGGAACATCTCGGCGGCGAATGGGTATACCGCGAACACCACAACGAACAGCGACACACCGCCGTAGGTGAGCAGGGCGCAGACCAGCACGATCACCAGCATGGCCTGGCGGGTGCCGAGCAGGCGGATGGCGGCGGCGACGATCGAGCGCGAGAAGCCCGACAGCTCGATCAGCTTGCCGAACACCGCGCCTAGCAGGAACACCGGGAAGTAGAGCTTGATGAAGCCGACCATTTTCTCCATGAACACCCCGGTGAAGGCCGGGGCCACGGCGGCGGGGTCGGTGAGCAGCACCGCGCCGAGGGCGGCGATGGGCGCGAAGAGGATCACGCTGTAGCCGCGGTATGCAGCGAGCATCAGCAGGGCCAGGGCGGCCAGGGCGATGAGCACGGTCATCCTAAGGGGATCTCCAACTGTTGTTTTTATGGTTGGAATGCAGATAGCGGAAATCGTGCCAAGTTACTAAGTCATTGAATTTATTGTGTTTTATTATTTCCCTGAAGCTCAGTGTCTCTGATTTGAGAAAGTGGGCGCGCGCCGCGGCCCATTGCCGGCAAGCCGGCTCTCACAGTTGATCGCGGTACGCCCCTGTGGGAGCCGGCTCGCCGGCGATCGAGGGCGCAGCCCTCACAATAGTCTCAATTTAGAGGTAGTGATCTCTTTATTGAGACTCGATTTCCAGCGCCGCCATTTTCTTGTACAGCGTCGACCGTCCCAGGCCCAATGCCTGCGCCGCCTCCGGCACATTTCCGGCGCTGCGCGCCAAGGCATCGACAATCAATCCTCGCTCGAACTGGGCACATGCCTGGCGGTAATCCAGCGCTGGCGCGGCCAATGCCACCGGGCTCAACGGCCCCAGTGCGTTCGCCAGGTCATGCACGCCCAGTCGCGGCTGGTCCGCCAGCAGGGTCGCCCGCTCCAGCACGTTGCGCAGCTCACGGATATTCCCTGGCCAGGCATGGCGCCGCAACAACGCTTGGGCCTCGGCCTCCAGCTCGTACTGGCTGCCCAATTCGGCGAGGATCGCCTCGCACAGCGCCGGCAGGTCCTCCAGGCGTTCGCGCAGCGGCGGCACCTGCACCGGCAGCACGTTCAGCCGGTAGTACAGGTCGGCGCGGAACGCACCCCGGGCCATGGCCGCCTGCAGGTCGATGGAGGTAGCGGCGATGATCCGCACGTCGCTGCGCAGCATCTGGTTGCTGCCCACCGGCTCGTATTCCTTTTCCTGCAGCACGCGCAACAGCTTGCTTTGCAGGGTCAGCGGCATGTCGCCGATCTCGTCGAGGAACAGCGTGCCACCCTCGGCCAGTTGCAGCTTGCCGCTGCGCCCCTTGCGGTCGGCGCCGGTGAAGGCGCCTGGGGCGGTGCCGAAGAACTCGGCTTCGAGCAACGCTTCGGGGATCGCCGCGCTGTTGATGCTGACAAAGGCCTTGTGCGCGCGGGCCGAGGCGGCATGGATGGCATGGGCCAGCAGTTCCTTGCCGGTGCCGGTCTCGCCCAGCAACAGTACCGGCGAGTCGCTGCCGGCCCCACGCCGGGCGCGGCGCTTGGCCTCGAGGCAGGCGGGGCTGCTGCCGACGAACTGGGCGAAGCTGTAGCGGGCCTGGCGCGCGCGCAGCTGCGAGCGGGTCGAGGCCAGCTCCTGCTGCATGCTGGCGTAGCGCTTGAGCAGCGGCGACAGGCTGCGCAGCTCGTCGAACAGGGCGAAGCCGATGGCGCCGATCAGCGCGCCCTGGTCGTCGTGGATCGGCAGGCGCATCACCACCAGCGGTTCGTTCGGCGTGTCGAGCATGTCCAGCAGGATCGGCTTGCCGTTGCTCACCACCTCGCGCATCAGGCTACCGGGGATCACCGTCTCGCACGGTTTGCCGATGGCGCTGGCGGCGTCCTCCAGGCCGAAGCGGCGGGCATAGCGCTCGTTCATCCAGACGATGCGCGCCTGGCGGTCGACGATCACCGTGCCTTCGCTGGACTGCTCGATGATCTCGAACAGCGAGCGTATGGCCAGTTGGCGAACCTGGGGGTAGTCCTTGAGGTTGTCGTGCATGTATTGGCCTTGGGTTGGACGTGAAGGCCTCATCGCCGGCAAGCCGGCTCCAGAGATAGCGCGAACCCTGTGGGAGCCGGCTTGCCGGCGATGAGGCCGGTACAAGCGATCACCTGCGCGGGTCGAACGCCTCGCGCAGCGCATCGCCGATGAATACCAGCAACGACAGGATCAGCGCCAGGGCAAAGAATGCGGTGAAACCTAGCCACGGCGCCTCGAGGTGCTGCTTGCCCTGGGTCACCAGCTCGCCCAGCGAGGCGCTGCCGGCGGGCATGCCGAAGCCGAGGAAGTCCAGCGCGGTCAGGGTGGTGATCGCCCCGGTGAGCATGAACGGCACGTAGGTCAGGGTCGCGTTGAGGGCGTTGGGCAGGATATGCCGCAGCATCACCTGGGTATCGGAAAGCCCCAGTGCGCGAGCGGCCTTGACGTATTCCAGGTTGCGCCCACGCAGGAACTCGGCGCGTACCACATCCACCAGGGTCAGCCAGGAGAACAGCGCCATGATCCCCAGCAACCACCAGAAATCCGGCTCGACGAACCCTGACAGGATGATCAGCAGGTACAGCACCGGCAACCCCGACCACACCTCCAGCAGGCGCTGGCCGAGCAGGTCGACCCAGCCGCCGTGGTAGCCCTGCAGGGCGCCGGCCGTGACGCCGATCAGCACGCTGAGCAGGGTCAGGGCGAAAGCGAACAGCAGCGAGACCCGCGTGCCGTACAGCACCCGCGCCAGCACGTCGCGGCCCTGGTCGTCGGTACCCAGCCAGTTGCTCGTGCTGGGCGGGCTGGGGGTGGGCACCTGCAGGTCGTAGTTGGGCGTGTCGGCGCTGAACGGGATCGGCGCGAAGAGCATCCAGCCGCCCTGGCCCTCGATCAGCTGACGCACGTATTGGCTGCGGTAGTCGGGCTGGAACGGCAGTTGCCCGCCGAACTGCTGCTCGGTGTAGCGCTTGAGCGCCGGGGTGTACAGCTCGCCCTGGTAGCCGAGCAGCAAGGGCTTGTCATTGGCCACCAGCTCCGCCCCCAGGCTCAGCAGCAACAGCCCGGCGAACAGCCACAGCGAGATCCAGCCGCGGCGGTTGTCGCGAAAGCGGCGCAGCCGGCGCCGGGCGATGGGCGAGAACATCAGTGGCCCCTCGCGTCGAAGTCGATGCGCGGGTCGAGCACCGTGTAGCACAGGTCGCCCAGCAGGCGGATCAACAGCCCGGCCAGGGTAAAGATGAACAGGGTGCCAAACACCACCGGGTAGTCCCGCGACACCGCTGCCTCGTAGCTCATACGCCCGAGGCCATCGAGGGAGAAGATCACCTCGATCAGCAGGGAGCCCGCGAAGAACACCGTGATCAGCGCCTGGGGTAGCCCAGCCACCACCAGCAACATGGCGTTGCGCAGCACATGGCCGTATAACACGCGCCGTTCGCTCAGGCCCTTGGCCCGGGCGGTGACCACGTACTGGCGCGCGATCTCGTCGAGGAAGGCGTTCTTGGTCAGCAGGGTCAGGGTAGCGAAGCCGCCGATCACCAGGGCGCCGACCGGCAGCACCAGGTGCCAGAAGTAGTCGGCGACCTTGCCCAGCAGGCTGAGCTGGTCGAAATCGTCGGAGACCAGGCCGCGCACCGGGAACCAGTTGAGTGAGGTACCGCCAGCGAACAGCACGATCAGCAGCAGGGCGAACAGGAACGATGGCAAGGCGTAGCCGATCACGATCAGCGCGCTGCTCCAGGCATCAAAGCGGCTGCCATGGCGTACCGCCTTGCGGATGCCCAGCGGGATCGACACCAGGTAGGTGATCAGCGTGGCCCAGAAGCCCAGCGACAGGGTCACCGGCAGTTTCTGCACGATCAGGTCGGTGACTTTGGCGCCGCGGAAGAAACTCTGCCCGAAGTCCAATCGGGCGTACTGTCCGAGCATCAGCCACAGGCGTTCGGGCGCGGACTTGTCGAAGCCGTACTGGCGCTTGATCTCCTCGATCAGCTTGGGGTCCAGGCCACGGGTGGCGCGGGACCCGCCTTGCACCGCCTCGACCCGTGCACCAGGCGCGCCGCCGCCGATACCCTGCAGGCGCGCCACGGCCTGTTCCACCGGCCCGCCGGGCGCGGCCTGGACGATGGCGAAGTTCACCAGCAGGATCGCCAGCAGGGTGGGAATGATCAGCAGCAGGCGGCGCAGGATGTAGGTGGTCATGGCCCTTTCCCCAGGCGCTCGGCCATCTGTTGGGTGGTCAGTGCCCGTGGGCTGACTTCCCACCAGGTGTCCAGGCCTTCGTCATAGGCCGCCTGCACCTTGGGCAGGCCGAAGCGGTTCCACCACACCGTCGAGCTGCCAGGCGGGTAGTAGTTGGGGATCCAGTAGTAGTTCCATTGCAGCACCCGGTCCAGGGCGCGGGCGTGACGCAGCATGTCAGCCTGGCTGTTGGCGCGCACCAGACCGTCGAGCAGGCGGTCCACCGCCGGGTCCTTGAGCACCATCAGATTGTTCGAGCCGGGGTCGTTGGCCGCTGCGGAACCGAAGTAGTTGTACTGCTCGCTGCCCGGCGACAGGGTCACCGGGTAGCCGGTGACGATCATGTCATAGTCGCGGGCCATCACGCGGTTGACGTACTGGGCGGCGTCGACGTTGCGGATGTTCAGCTCGACGCCGATCTGCGCCAGGTTGCGCTTCCACGGCAGCAGCAGGCGCTCCAGGCCTGACTGACCATTGAGGAAGGTGAAGCTCAGCGGCTGGCCCTGGGCGTTGACCAGTCGATCGCCCTGGGGATGCCAGCCGGCTTCCTGCAGCAAGGCCAGCGCCTGCAACTGCTGCTGGCGGATGATGCCGGAGCCGTCGGTGACTGGCGCATTGAACACCTGGCTGAACACTTCGTCCGGCACCTGGCCGCGCAGCGGCTCGAGCAGCTTGAGTTCCTCTGCGTCGGGCAGGGCGCGGGCGGCCAGCGGCGTGTTGGCGTACAGGCTCTGTTGGCGGATGTACATGTTGCGCATCATCTGCCGGTTGCTCCACTCGAAATCCCAGAGCATGGCCAGGGCCTGGCGCACGCGGCGGTCCTTGAACTGCGGCTGGTCCAGGTTGAACACGAAGCCCTGGGCGATCTGCGGCTTGGCTGGGCCCAGGTGGGCACGGCGCAGGCGCCCGTCATCCAGGGCCGCGCCGTTGTAGCCGAGGGTGTAGGCGGTGGCGGAGTACTCGCGGTTGTAGTCGTAGCCACCGCCCTTGAGTACCTGGCGGGCCACTTCGGTGTCGCCGAAGAATTCGACGCTAATGCGGGCGAAGTTGTACAGCCCGCGTGCGACCGGCAGGTCCCGCGCCCACCAGTTCGCATCGCGCTCGAAGGTGATGCTGCGGCCGTTGTCGATCCTGCCGATGCGATAGGGGCCGCTGCCAACGGGTTTGTCGAAGCCGCCGCCGTTGGCGAAGTCGCGCTGGCGCCAGTCATGCTCGGGCAGCACCGGCAGGCCGGCCAGCTCCAGCGGCAGGGTGCGGCCATGGGGCTGCTTGAAGTCGAAGCGCACCTGGCGCGGGCCTTCGACGGTGACCCCGGCGACGTCGGCAAACTGGGTGCGGAACTTGAGGCTGCCCTGGCTCATCAGCAGGTCGTAGCTGAAGCGCACATCCTCGGCGCGCACCGGATTGCCGTCGGCGAAAGTGGCGCGCGGGTCGAGGTAGAAGCGCAACCAGGCGTCGTCGGGGCCGCGCTCCAGGCGCTGGGCGATCAGGCCGTAGACGGTGTAGGGCTCGTCGAGCGAGCGTATGGCCAGCGGCGCATATAACCAGCCGTCGACCTGGCTGACGCCGATGCCCTTGTCGATATAGGGCAGGATATGGTCGAACTGGCCGATCTCGATGGCCGAGCGGCGCAGGCTGCCGCCCTTGGGGGCGCCAGGGTTGACGTAGTCGAAGTGGTGGAAGTTCGCGGGATAGCGGGGGGCTTCACCGTAGACGGTGAGGGCGTGGGTGGGGGCGGCCTGTAGTGAAAACGGCAGGATCAGGCACACGCAACTTGCAACCACACAGCGCATGATCATGTCGAAACGGCTTTTGTGGGAGCGGGGCAAGCCCGCTCCCACAACGTTCGCTCCTACAGGAACGAGCACGGCAATGCCGGATCAGTCCTGGCGGCTGGTCACTTCCAGCAGGTGGTAGCCGAACTGGGTCTTCACCGGGCCCTGGACGACGTTCAGCGGCGCGCTGAAGACCACGGTATCGAACTCGCGAACCATCTGGCCCGGGCCGAACGAGCCCAGGTCGCCGCCCTGGCGGCTGGATGGGCAGGTAGAGTTGGCCTTGGCGACTTCGGCGAAGTCGGCGCCAGCTTCGATCTGCGCTTTGAGTTCGTTGCACTTGTCTTCGCTGGCAACCAGGATGTGGCGGGCGGTGGCTCGGGCCATGGGTACTGCTCCTTAGGTTCGAAAAGGCAAGCCTAGCGCACTTGCTCGTGCCCTGTCTCGCCAGGCTTGCCGCAGAGACTCACAGGCGCGCGGCGGCGTCGCGCAGCAGTGCTTGCGTTGCGTCCCAGCCCAGGCAGCCGTCGGTGATCGACACGCCGTACTTCAGCGCGCCTTTGCCGAGAGTCTGGCAGCCGTCGAACAGGTGGCCCTCGAGCATCACCCCGAGCAGCGAGCGGTCACCGCCCAGGCGCTGGGCCAGCACGTCCTCGAACACCGCCGGCTGGCGCGCCGGATCCTTGCCGCTGTTGGCGTGGCTGCAGTCGACCATGATGCGTGGCGCCAGACCTGCCTTGGCCAGACCCTGACGCGCCAGGGCGACGCTCTGGGCGTCGTAGTTCGGGCCCTTGTGCCCGCCGCGCAGCACCAGGTGGGTGTCGGGGTTGCCCAGGGTCTCGATGATCGCCGGGTGGCCCTGCGTGTCCATGCCGAAGTGACGATGCGGGTGGGCGGCGCTGCGCATGGCGTCGCAGGCGATGCCGATGCCGCCGTCGGTGCCGTTCTTGAAGCCGACCGGCAGCTCCAGGCCACTGACCATCTCGCGGTGAATCTGCGACTCGGTGGTGCGCGCGCCGATGGCGGCCCAGCCCAGCAGGTCGTCGAAGTAGCCGGCAGCCATCGGCTGCAGCAGCTCGGTGGTGATCGGCAGGCCGCGCTCGAGCATGCCCAGCATCAGGCCGCGGGACAGGGCGATGCCGGCGTGCATGTCATCGCTGCCGTCGAGGTGCGGATCGTAGGCCAGGCCTTTCCAGCCCACGGTGGTGCGCGGCTTTTCCACGTAGGCGCGCATCACCAGCAGCAGCTTGTCGTCGACCTCGCGGCTGAGCGCGGCCAGGCGGTCGGCGTACTCGAGGGCAGAGCGCGGATCATGGATCGAGCAGGGGCCGACCACCACCAGCAGGCGTTCGTCGCGGCCTTCGAGAATGGCGCGGATCGCCTGGCGCTGGGCATGGACTTGCTGGGTGAGTTCGCTGGACAGCGGCATCTGCTGCTTGAGCAGGTGCGGGCTGGGCAGGCGCTGGCTGACGGTGGTGTTGGCTGCGTGCGGCTGGGTCAGGGGCAGGGCGAGATTCGAGGCTTGCATGGCGTTTTTTCCCTGGGCGGACGGCGGGTTCTGGCCCGCGCGGTCGGCCCTATAGAGGTGTTCGACTGATCGTCAAATGGGGTGTCTGTGCGGCATTGCCACCGGAAATCGACCGAACGGAGGCGGCAGGCTGGCCCGAACGGAACTGGCTAAATCGCCATGCATAGGTGCGGTAGTAGGTGGTGTGGTTCATGACGCTGTCCTCAAGGTAATCGGTATGTTTCGTGGGCCCGGAAAAGCAAAACCCCCGGTCGGGGAGCCGACCGGGGGTTTGAGTATTCTCATGTTCGGCGGCCCCTCGAAGGTGGGCGCCGGATGGGTAATCGGCGCCTAGTGGCTAAACCAATACCCAAAATAAAAGCTGGCAACGGCGTTACGACCGGCAACGGCCAGCACGCGGTGCGCGGAGCGACCGGTGTGGTTGGCGTGGTTGCGGGTTTGTTTCGACATGTTGCTCTCCAGTGATTGGGACCGAGCTTACTGCACCTTTGCTCGGGTGTTCAATCACTAAATGCTATCGAGGCGATTGACCCGGCTTCAGCCCTTTAGCCTGCGCTCCAATGCGGCCCCCAATTAAGGGGGAAAATGCCCAGTTCATCCTTCTCCATCTCGCAAATATCTGATTAACAACGACTAAATTCATGGCATAAGCCTTGCTCACCTCCCCGCAGTATCCCTGTGTCCCCGGAGGTGCCCCATGTCGACCCCTCGCAAAGGCCTGGTCCTGTCCACCTTGCTGCTGGCCTTGCTGGGCTGGCAGGTCTCCAGCGAGGCCGCCGTGCAGTGCCAGCGCACGCTGGTGGCCAACGTGGTGGCGCTGGATCAGCCACTGATGTTCAACCGCCTGGGCGCGCAGAACGCCAATGGCATGATCTTCGCCCTGCGCCAGGACGTGGTGGATGAGCGCCGCGTACCCTTGAGCAACGGCGGCGCCGCCGTGCCAGGCAAGGTCACCCTGCGCCCGGACAAGCGCCCGCGGCCGATTGTGCTGCGAGTGGCGGCCGGTGATTGCCTGACTGTCAACCTGACCAACCTGCTGGCTTATCAGGCCAATCCCAACAAGCACGGCATCGGTCACGACGAGAACGAAGTTGAAGGCGAGGAAGCAGAGGGCGCCGTACTCGACGAGCAGGGCAACGAAAATCTTGTTGCTGATGAACAGGTGACCGACCGCCACGTCGGCTTCCAGGTCAACGGCATGCAGGCGGTCAACAGTATCGGCGACATTTCGGCTAACACCGGTCGCAACGCCAACTTCCTGGTGACACCCGGCAGCACCCGCAGCTATACGTTGTACGCCGAGCGCGAAGGTGCCTTTGCGGTCTCCAGCCGCGGTGCGCCATTCGGCGGCGAGGGCAATGCCGGGAACGTCGCCAACGGCCTGTTCGGTCAGGTGGTGGTGGTGCCCAAGGCCGGTCGCACTTACCGCAACACCCTGACCGAAGAGGAGATGCGCCTGGCCACCACCGGCCGCACCGCCACCGGTCAGCCGGTGATCGACTACCAGGCGCGCTATCCGCAAGTCCAGCCATGGATCGCCGAAGGCAAGGCTGGCAAGCCGATCATCGCCATGGTCGACGGCGAGGAGATCCTTAATAGCGAGACCGATGCCATTGTCATGGGGCCCAACCCCGACGGCAGTTTCCCGAAAGCCACCTACCCACTGGAAAGCGTCGGCAAGCGCAACCCGGCGCTGCCCAACCGGCTGGAAGCCTTCCGCGACTTCGCCTCGCAGTTCGCTGACGAAGTGGCTGGCACCCAGGCTTTCCCCGGCTATTGGGCGGACCCGGTCATGGGCCATGTGCTGGAGCCGACCCGCGACTCCTTCATGATCAACTACGGCTCTGGCGGCATGGGCGCCGAGGTGGTGGCCAACCGTCTCGGCGTGGGGCCAATGCACGACTGCTTGTCGTGCGCCTATGAGGAATTTTTCCTCAGCGCCCACACGGTGGGCGATATCGGCACCCTGGTGGACATTCCGGCCAACGTCGGGCTGGAGCATATGCGCCCGGGCGAAACGCCGCCAGCCAGCGCTACCGGGGTCAAGGCGACCATGGCCTTGTTCCCGGCGGAGCCGGCCAACGTCCACCACAGCTACATCGGTGACTTCACCAAGTTCCGCAACACCCACAATGGCCACGAGCAGCACATCTTCCACCTGCACGGGCACCAGTGGCTGTTCAACCCCAACGACGACAACTCCGACTACATCGACGCTCAGGGCATAGGCCCAGGCGTGGGCTACACCTACGAAATTGCCAACGGCGGCTCCGGCAACCGCAACCGGGTGGCGGGCGATGCAATTTACCACTGCCATTTCTACCCGCATTTCGCCCAGGGCATGTGGGCCATGTGGCGGGTACATGATGTGTTCGAGCCGGGCACGCGCCTGGCGGTCAGCGGCGAGGGCGAGAACGGCTTCCACACCACGCCGTTCGCCCTGCGCAATGGCAAGCCGGCCCCGGGTGCCCGGGCGCTGCCCGACGGCGAGATCATCGCCGGCACGCCGATCCCGGCCATCGTGCCGCTGCCCGGCAAGGCCATGGCGCCGATGCCGGGCAAGGTCACGGTGGTGCCCAAGCTGGCCGAGGCCCTGGTCGCCGAACATGACGATGAAGAAGAAGAGCAGGGCGACGATCACCCCGACGAGCCCGCCACGCCGCGTGCGGTTGGCTCCCTCGCGCTGGTCGATCGCAGCGAGACCAATCGCAACGCTGACGGCAGCCTGAAAAACCCCGGCTACCCGTTCTGGATCGGCGGCATGGAGAGCAGCGTCGGCCAGCGTCCGCCGACTCCGCCGCTGGACATGCTCGACCCGGCCATGGCCCGGCAGCTCAAGGACAGCGGCAAGGCGCTGTGGGCCAACCTCGATCCCAACCAGGTCGACGGTTGGGACGGCGGCCTTGGCCGGCACACCCTCGACGGCGTGTCTGCCGGTGGCGACGCCGTGACCACCACCACCAAGCTGGACTTCTCCAAGGTGGTGCACAAGGCCAAGCCGATCTACCTACCCGAAGAGGGCACAGAGGTCGAACAGGCGGCCATGCAGTTCCACGCCAAGGCCGAGCACCAAAGCTTCGCCCTGATCCCCGGCGGCGCGCCGGTGGCCAAGGCCTTCCGCACCAACGGCGCCTTGCCGACGGCGGGCGCGCCGTACTATGAGCCGTGCATGGACGACCGTGGCAAGCGCCTGACCCAGTCTGCGGGCGTTGGCGAGTTCTTCAGCGGCGAAAACCTCACCGGCATGAGTTTCCGCGGTTCGTCCACCTTCACCGCCGACCGGCCGCGTATGTACAAGGCGGCCAACATCCAGTTCGACGCGGTGTACAACAAGGTCGGCTACCACTTCCCGCAGGCGCGCATCCTCGCCCTGTGGGAAGACGCCTGGCCGGTGATCACCAAACAGCGCCCACCAGAGCCCTTGGTGATGCGCATGAACACCTTCGACTGCACCCAGTACGTGCACACCAACCTGATCCCGTCGTTCTATGAAATGGACGACTACCAGGTACGCACCCCGACCGACGTGATCGGCCAGCATATCCACCTGCCCAAATGGGACCTGACCGCCGCCGACGGCTCGGCCAACGGCTGGAACTACGAGGACGGCATCCTCTCGCCCGGCAGCGTGGTCGAGCGCGTGCAGGCCATTCGCAGCTTCAACAACTGCACCGAGGGTGACACCCGCGACGGCACCGCCGCCTGCCCGAAAGCCAAGCAGCATCCGTACTTCGGGCGCTTTGGCCGGGCCGACTGGCTCGGCGCGCGCAGCGCGATGCAACGCTGGTTCGCCGACCCCCTGGTAAACGTGCACAACGTCGACCGTGGCCTGGGTACCATCTTCACCCATGACCACCTCGGCCCATCGACCCACCAGCAGCTCGGGCTGTACGCCACCGTGCTGGCCGAGCCCGCAGGCTCTACCTGGTACCACGCCGAGACCGGCGAACAGCTGTACAACCCGGCGACCCGCCAGGATGGCGGCCCGACCTCGTGGCAGGCGGTGATCCAGACCGGCGATCACGACGGCGATGGCAAGAACGACAGCTACCGCGAGTTCTTCCTCGAGTACAGCGACTTCCAGCATGCCTATGAAGCCGGCGTGTATGTCGGCGCCGGTCCCAACGGGGTGCCCGATGGCCAGGCGTATCCGGCCACCGCCGACAGCTTCCGCTACGCCATCAACCCGCCAGTGCGCGGCAAGGCTTCCACCCTGCTTGAGGCGATCGTCGAGGAACGCGGCGGCATCAACCCTGGCTGCCCGAGCAGGCCATGCCCGCAGGCGATCTCGGTGGACGATCCCGGCATGTTCGTTGTCAACTACCGCAACGAACCGCTGGCCCTGCGTGTGTTCGATCCCAACAAGGTCGGCCCCGACGGCAAGCGCGGCATGCAGGCCGACGGCCCCGGCGGCGATCTGGGTTACGCCTTGCAGTCCCGGACCGACCGCGCCATACCCGCGATGAACCTGGCGCCGTCGGCGATTACCCAGGCGGTCGGCCCGACGGGGGGCACCACACTGTTCCCACCGCACGTCAACAAATCCGGCAGCGAACCGGGCGACCCGTTCACGCCGATGCTGCGCACCTATTCGGGCGATAACGTGCGCCTGCGCATGCACGCCGGTGGACATGAGGAAGAGCACAACGTCACTCTCCATGGGGTCAAGTGGCTGCAGAACGGCTCCGGCTTCGGCAACAGCTCCAACTCGGGGTGGAAGTCGTCGCAGATGATCGGCATCTCCGAGCAACTGGGCTTCATGGCGCCGGTGTCGATGATCTCCAGCTCCGCCGCCACCAACGGTGACTACCTGTACTCCCTGGATGCGGCGCTGGAAGGTTACTGGAACGGCATCTGGGGCATCATGCGCAACTACACCGCCCAGCGCGCCGACCTGTTCCCGCTGCCCAATAATCCGCAGCCTGTGGCCATGCGCAATACCGTCAACTTCGATGGTATCTGCCCGAAAACCACCAGCAACCCCAACGGCATCGGCACTCGTCCCACGGTCAAGCGCAGCTACGAAGTTGTCGCGGCGCTGGCGAACGATATACTCGAAAATCGCAACAACGTGGCCATCAATGACCCCAACGGCTCCGGCCAGCATGTCGGCGGCCCGCTCAAGGTTAACGGCGGCACGCTGGTGTTCAACAGCCGGCGCACCAGCATCCCGCTGGTGAGCGGCATCGACCCGGAGGATGGCGAGACCTTCACCATCGGCGGCCACAGCGCGCCGCTGCATGACCCGACCGCGATCCTCTATGTGCGTAAGGCCGATCTTGACCCGAACACCGGCAAGCTCAAGGCCGGGGTGCCGGTGGAGCCGCTGATCCTGCGGGCCAATGCGGGCGACTGCATCAGTGTCACCCTGGAAAACCGCCTGCCCCTGGTCATGCCCGACTTGCCCAGCACCGCCGTGATGCATAACGTGGTCAAGCGCGACCGCTTTGACGCAGAAGGCGCCACGGCCTTCGCCAACAACCTGATGCGCCCGTCCAGCCACGTGGGCCTGCACGCGCAGCTGCTGGCCTACGACATCACCAAGTCGGACGGTGTCAATGTCGGGCTCAACCCGGTACAGACAGTGCCGCCTCGCGTTGGCAGCAGCGGCGCGTATCCGACCAAGGTGTACCAGTACTATGCCGGGCATCTGGAACGCGAAGGCAAGCCGACCCTGCAATTGGGTCGCACGGTGGACAACATCAACACCACCGCCATCGAGTTCGGCGGCCTCAACCTGACCCCGGCGGATGTGATCAAGCAGCCGCAGAAAGGCCTGGTGGGCGCCATGAGCATCCTGCCGCAGAACGCCACCTGGACCGAGGATAGCGCCAGCCGCGCCCAAGCCACAGTGAAAGTCAGTGGCCAGGCTGACTACCGCGATTTCGTCACGGTGTGGCAGCGGGCGCTGAACATGCGCTGGGCCGACGGCGCGCCTGTGGCGGGGATCAATACCGAGGGCAACGGCGCGGCAGGTGATCCGCAGGACAACGGCAACATGGCGCTCAACTACAAGACCGAGCCGCTGTGGCTGCGCTTCAACATGGCGCCTGACTCGCCGTTCGGTCATGCCAACGGGCTGGGCTTCGCCGACATACCCAATGCCCACATGGCCTACAGCAATGCCCTGGTTGGCGGTGATCCGCTGACACCGGTGCTATACGCCAAGCCTGGCCAGCCAGTACGCAACCACGTCGTCATGCCAAGCGGCGGGAGCCGAGGCATGACCTACCAGCTGGACGGGCACCTGTGGCCAGTGCACAACTACCAGGCCGAAAAAAGCGATGTGGACGGCTATCCCATGGGGGTACCGGGTATCGGCTCGGTGCGCTTCGGCTACAACCCGATGGCAATGTACGTGGGTGCACAGGAAAGCGTGCTGCCGGCGGCCCACTTCAGCTTCATGCTGCCCAGCGCGGGTGGTGCCAACGCGGTGCCCGGGGATTACCTGTTCCGCGACTATGCGGCATATGGCAACACATCCGGGCTGTGGGGGATCCTGCGGGTGACCAACGAGCAACCGCCGGCGGTGGCGCCTGCGCAGTAAAGGGGCCTGGCGGCCTGACCGGGAAGTGGTCAGGCCGCCAGGCATTCGCCGACAGGACTGCAATCGCGTCGGTAAACAACAAGCCATCAAAATTTGCGGCTTTATCGCCTTGCCGCTGACTCACCTTGAATGCCGACCTAGCTGGAATGTACGCCGTATCAAAGCCCCACCCAGCGAACTCTGCCAGCCAACGGCACCACCTCGCCCCCTGCCGTGGGCAGTGCCCGCCCCAGCAGCCCCATGCCTTCGCTGACCAACACCCCATCGCGCACCAGGCACAGGTTGGACGGGGTATCCAGGCCTTGGGCAAGCACCGTCACCTGCTCGGTCTGCAGGTTGCAGTGCAGGAGCCTGCCTGAGAAACGGGTGAAGCCGCCATGCCGCGCCTCACCTTGCCAGTCAGGCGTCAAAGGTTGCTGCACGCTGTCGCAGAGCTCCAGCACCAGCAGGTTGCCGCTGCGATCCAGGGCCAGGCCGGTGGGCAGCTGCAAACCCTGGACAACTACCTCGATGCGTCCATCGGCTGGCCAGACCCGGATGACCTGTCCGGCCCTGTCGGCAAAGTCGATGCCCTTGCGCAGCGGGTCACCGTGCAGCTCGCCGGAGAACAGACTGATCAGCACTGCGTCCGTGTCAGGTTCGTACACCAGTGTGACGGGCACGGCCTCCTGGCCTTGCTCCAGTTCGGGCAGCTGCGCCAGCACGCGCTCCTGCTGGTCATCGACGAACTCCACCAACTGGTTGCTATCGGGCTTGACCGCCAGCCAACTGCGCCGGGATGGATGAAAGCACAGTGCGTTGAGGTTGCCGCGACTGTGAAACACCGGCTCGGGCGGGTTGAACTGCAGGTCGAGCAACCTCGAGCCCTCGACATAGTCGGTCTGGCTGGCCAGGCAGCGTCCGTCACCGCAGGCGATGTCCGACAACCCCATGATTTCGTCGCGCAACATGCGCGCTTGCATGTTCATGGTGCGAAAACCCTGTGCCAGGGTTTCCCCGGGCAAGTAGGCGCCGGGTGAGGTCGGGTCCGGTCGCAGTCGACTGATCCGGCCGCTGAAGGGCTGCTCGGGCAGGCCGGACCCGGCCTCGGCCAGCAGCAGGCTGCCATCGGCCTGCAGACAGATGCCGCGTGGGTTGAGCAGACCCTCGGCGATGAGGGTGCTGGGGCGCAGCGTTGCGCGTGGATGTGTGGGGATATGAATAGTTGCAGACATCGGCTTCTCTCCGTGAGCGAACAGGGGTAGCGGCTACTGCGGTGGCTGCCACGGCTCGCCGGTGAGGTAGGCGCGCAGCAGCGCCCGCTGACTCGGCGACATCGAACGCACCACCGGCATGAACAGCGTGGTGCCTTTGTAGGCATCGGCGGTGCGGGCGAGGATCGGCCCCTTCGCCGCCATGATCGCGTCGGGCTGGTTCAGCGGCACGTACCGGGACATGGCGGGGAAGGCCAGGTAGTGAAAGCGCAGGACATTCGGGTACACCTGCTGCCAAGTGATGGTGCTGCCCGTGGCGATGCCGAAGTCGGTGCTGGCGAACTTGCGGAAGTTGGTGAAAAAACTGCCAGCGGCCAGGCCATTGACGGAGTAGCTCAGGGTGACGAACCCGGCCTGTGCGTCGGTACCGGGCTTGACCTTGACCGGGAGGCTGACCGCGAGCTGGCCGGCCTCGACGACCAAGGTATCGGGCACGTCGAGAAAGTCCCAGTTTTCCGGCGCTCCGTAGACCGGGCCGGAAGGGCCGGTGCCGAGCGCTATCTTGCTCAGGGTGGTTACCGGGCCACCCAGGTAGCGGACCTGCAGGGTGATCGACAGGCCGTCGGGGTAGTCCTCGGTATAGACATTGCGCTGGTCGGCGTAGACCCGATAGACCGACTCGCAGGCATGCAACAGGGTGCCGGCGACGGCGCCGGGGGCGTCGACGTGCAGCACTGAGGTTTTCGTCGCCTGCTGCTGGCTGGGGTCGAGCGGCAAGTCGACCAGGCCGCCATACACGTAGTAGTTGCGCATCAGGTCGCTGTTCGGATCGAGCGTGGCCAGGGGTACGGTACCGGCAGTGAAGGTGACCGGCCCGTAGTTGGCGTTGGGCCCGATGGGGCTGGTGATGTCGTCGCGCACGGTCCTGAAGGTCTGCTTGGGTATCAGGTTGACCATGTCGACGCTCAGCAGGCCGCTGCCGGCGAGCTCGGCGTAGGCGGTGCCGCCGGTGCTCTGGTTGACCAGCTGTCGTCCGGGCTGGCAGTTGGCGGGTTCGTTGGCAAAAGCCGGGGCCAGGGTGCCGATGACCCGACCGATGCTCGGGTTCGGGGTATATCGGCCCGCGGCGTAGTCGGCGTCCAGTTGCGCGGTGGTCATCGCCGGGCACATCTCGAACATCACGAAGCGCAACACGATCCCGGTCGCCCCGGGCGCCTGGATGATCGCGCGCAGCCCGGGGCTGTCGCGGTTCCAGCTGACGATGCTGGCGAGCGGGAAGGTCAGCTGGAAGGTGCCGCTCAGGCGGAACGAGCCCGGCGCGTCCATCGACGCGGGCAGCAGCACGCGCTTCTTCACATCAAGGCTGCTGCAGACGGTGTCGCAGCGGATCAGCAGCTGGGTATCGCTGTTGCCACCGATCTGCAGGCCGCCGACGAAGATCTGCGTGGTGGTCGTCGAGGTCGGATCCAGGTCCACCATCATCGGGCCGGAGTTGGTTGGCTGGCCGGTCGCCGGGTCCAGCGAGCCAAGCAGGTACACCGGTTGCCCCACCAGGTCACCGCTGGTGCTGACGCTGCCGGGGCTGCCCTGCGAGCTGATCATGGCGTTCTGCAGATCGACCAGGTGCTGCCCGTAGTGGTTCCAGCCACCGGCGGTGTAGTAGTCACCTGTCGGCGCATTGAGCATGGCGTTCAACTGGTCGTCGGTGAAGGACTGGGCGCCCGGCGCCAGGGTCGAGGTGGTCAGGTCGAAGATCGGCCACTCGTCGTTGCCATCGTAGGGGATGGTCGGCGAGTTGTTCGGCAGGCTGACATCGGTGCGGATGCCACCCCAGAAATTAAGGCGTGGGCCATTCAGGATGCTCATGGTTCAATCCTCGTCCTTGATGGTTTTGCCCAGGGGCGCATGGGCGAATTTGAACAGGTAGGAGAAGTCGGACTTGTACGGGCTCCTCACCGCCGTGGCCATGGAGTGGCAGTTCATGCAGCTGCTGTTGGGCTGGATGTAGCTTTCCATGGTGACGTTGGCTGACAGTGAGGGCGTCGGCTGGCCCAGCGGATTACCGGGGTTGTCGGGCATCAGCGGGCGCTGGGTGGTGACCAGTTGGTAGTACTTGAGCACGCTGCGTTGCAGCCCAGGGTCGGCGCGGTAGGCGGCGTTGACCTGTTGGGTGACATCGGCGATCGGGGTGACTCGGTTCAGCGGGTTGGGGGTCTGGAAGGTGGTGCCGGGCTTGGGCACGCAGACCAGTTGCGTGCCCTGGGTCTGCCAGTCGCAGGGCGACTGGTTGAGGCTCGCGGCGGGCGCGTCGGCGTTGAAGTAGGAATAAGCGGTGCCGGATGCCGGCTGGTCGACCCACTGGCCGCCCACCAGCGCTTTGGGCGGCACGTTGTCGATCTGCTCGAAGGTCGACCAGATCCACTGCGGATAGCCCTTGGCCTTGGTGATCACATGCAGGCCCACCAGGCCGAGGAAGGCCTCGGTCACGCCGTTGCGCCGACCCTGGTCATCGAAGGTGGCCACCCGCGCCAGCATGGTCAGGTAGCGGCTGGCGTTGTCACGGGGGCCGAGGATGCGCCAGCTCGACTTGATCTCGATGACGCCATAAGGGAACTGGATGTTGGCTGCCCTGGACACCACATCGGCGTTGTAGAACTGGTTGGCGACGATGTAGTCGTAGGATGCCTGGTTGGCCGAAATATCGTAGTAGGTCGGGTTGCCGGCCTGGTCGATCAGCCAGCCGCCAACCGCCTGGTCGATGGCGTTGACCAGCGAGCTGTTCTTCAGCGCGGCGATGTTGATGATGCCCAGGCTCCTGGCGCCCTGCGGGGTGTTCCAGGGGCCGGGATTGGCGCCACCGGGCAGGAAGATCTCATCGACGCTCTTGTAGGTCTGCCAGACGGTGTAGCCGGCGTCCCCAGGCTGCCGGGTGCAGTCCGGGTTGCCGCGCTGGCGGTCCTGGGCCGGCCAGTTCAAGGCGATGAACAGCTGCCAGCTGTAGCGATCGAACTGGTCCTGGCTGGCGTTGGCGGCCGGCGCGCTGCTGGGTGGCTGGCAATCGAGCGGGGTGGCCTGGGACGAGGGCAAGGCCTGTTCCCTGGCCAATGCCGGCAGGCTGGCCAGGCCCAGGGTTATCACGGATAAACGCAGTATGGCTTTCATGGCGATCCTTCGTCGTGGCTCAGGGTTTGCGCTGCATCAGTTTGTTCCACTGCGCCTTGTGCCCGTTGCTCTGGCCGGTTGGCGGCTCGAACAGCTGGCAGGGCGGCGGGTTCGATGGGCACATGGCGGCGACCTGCGCCCAGGTCTGGGCCGGGTCGGGCTTGGCAATGCGAAAGCCGGTGTAGTTCTGGCTGACGATCGGTGCGTTGGCGATGCTGGCGTCCCCGGAAAAGTAGAACGACTGCGGTTGCCGGTAGGGCGGCTGGCCCGAGGCCTTGTTGTAGAAGGCATAGCCGAACAGGATCGGTCCCTGCGGCGAGTCCAGGTCCAGTGCATAGGCCTGCACGCTGGCGTCCAGGTGCTGGCTGCGGGTGGCGCTGTAGGGCAGGTGCTTGATGAAATCCTGCCGAGGCGGGTGGTTCATCGGCGAGAACATGCAGCAGGCCGGCATGTCCTTGGGCCGGTCCTGCGGGTAGGTGAGGAAGTAGGCCTTGTTGCCCAGGGACACGAACGAGCAGGTGTAGTTGTTGTTCTTGATCGGGAAGATCGGCAGGCAGTACTTCTCGTAGTGCTCCATCATGGCGCCGAAGCCGTCGCCATCGGCTGGAATGTAGGTGGTGTCGTAGTAGCTGGTGCCACGGGACACGGTGTAGTCGGCCGGGGCCAGGGTGGCCGGTGGGTTGCTGTAGGGCGGCGGATTCTTCTGGTAGTTGTGCATCACCCGGTACATCGTCCAGTCGCTGATCCAGTAGGCCGGAAAGAACGGATCGGACGGGTCGCTCGGTGCGCGTTTGGCGATGCAGTTGCCGTTGCTTGCATCGCAGCCCAGGGTGTTGTGCACGCCCATGGTGAAGTAGACGGCGCTGTCGTCGGCCTGGGCGACCAGCGAGGGGCACAGCAGCAGGACAAGCAGCAACAGTCGGTAGAGGATGCGGGTTTTCATGGGACACTCCTGTGAAGTGTGCCGGGTGACAGCCTCGTCACCCGGCAGTCCTGCCGGTCAGCCTTGCGGGAAGTCGCTCATGCTCAGCGGGATGGGGGGGTAGTTGCGTTTCACCAGGGCCTGGGCCCAGAGCTCCAGCACCGCCCGGCGGCTTTGCGGCATGTCCCGGGTGATGGGCATCGCCAGGGTGCTTTCCTCCTGGTACTCCTTGCTGATCAGCACGATCAACTGGTCGACCGCGCCTTCTATACGCGCCAGGGAGTTCAGCGGCATGTACTTGTTCATGATCGGGTACATGTAGAAGAACGGCTGCAGGATGAACGGGTAGATGAAGCTTTCCCAGATCAGCTGGCCGGCGTTCTGCTGCTTGTAGACCTGGTTCCAGGCATCGACGAATGCCTGCTGTATCTCCGGCTCCTGCGGCAACACGCGCAGCGGCGCGAGGAAGTCGGTGTAGGTTTGCATCAATTTGAAGCTGAACGGGATCTGCGGCGGCTGCTTGTCCTCATGCACGAAGAAGCGCAAGGTCGGGAAGCCCGGCGCCACGGCCTTGACAGTCAGCAGGGCAACCCCGTTGGCGTCGGTGGTGATCTGCGTGGTGCTGAACTGCACGTTGCCCTTCGGCTCATCCTTCAGTGTGCCCTGGCCCTGGACGGGGTTGGCGAATGCCAGGCTTGGGCTCAGGGCCACCGAACCTGGCGTGGGCAGGTACTGCTGGTAGCTAACCGCTTTCATGTCGGTGGTCGGGCCGGCGGGGTGGACCGCCGTGAGCCTACGGCCCGTGCCTTCGCTCAGCTGGCGGGTGAGCGACGGGGTACCGACGAACTGCGGCAGGTTGGGGGTGTTGTTGGCGGGATTGTCCGGGTCCTCCAGGAACAGCGTGAAGTCGGCCGGGTTGCTGAACGCCAGGTAATAGTCGGTGGTGCACATCATGTAGGCGTTGTTGTATTCGGCCACCGTCAGCACGGTACCGGCCGGCGCGGGCAGGCCGTCGTACTGCACCATGATCTGCAAGGTCTTGCTGTCGCCGACGTCGATGAAGCTGGCGCTCTCGACCACTTCGGCGGTCCACATCTGCTGGGTCGCCGCCTGCACGGGGGTGGCGCCTTGCTGCTGCAGCTCCAGCGCTCCGCTTTGCAGCTGTTTCTGCGCCTCGGCGCTCAACGGCAGGTCGAGGATCCCCGAACGTTTGTCGAAGGCTGCCTGCTGATAGTCGTCGTAGCCGAAACCGGCCAAAGGCGTGAACTGCTCGCCCTGGCGTATCCCCAGCTGGTAGCTGCCGGCGTCGAACTTCGCCGCCACCGGTATCTTGGCCTTCGGGTCGAGCGAATAGCTGGGGAACCCATTGAGCAGGTCCAGCGACAGGGTGTCGTCATGCACCTGCGCCGAGATGACCCCCAATGTCATGGATTTGAAGTTCACACCGTCCTTCTGCAACTGTACCGGATCAGCAGGGACCAGCCGCCGCCCGGCCGGTGCCGTGGGGAACTCGTCGTCGAACCACAGGCCCAGGGTGCCGGCGGTGCGGCTGTAGGCGGGGTTGAAGAAGATGCTGCCGACATTGTCCAGGCCTTTCTGGTACATCGCCTGCACATTGGCCAGGATCTTCGAGTCGACGGTGTGGGTGATGATGGGCGGTTGGTCGTTGAAAATGCCGTTCATGTCGTAGCAGGTCAGGTAGGTAGAGAAACGGAACATCAGCCCTTTGGCCTTCTGCTGCTCCATCTGTTGCTGCAGGTTCTGCAGCAGTTGCGAGTTGCCGAGGGCCCAGCTCAGGTTCTCTTTGGGGAAGCACGTCTGCCAGGTGGTGGTCACATAGATCAGGCCACCGAGGGTCGCCCAGTTGAAGTTGAGGAAGCGGTCGAGCATGCGGTGCTCGCGCTTGAGCGTCAGGCCGCACTGGGCGTCGCCAAGTACCAGCCGGTCGAAGTACAGCGCGGTGAAGGTGTTCTGCCAGGGGCTGACGTCGACGAAGCGCGCCGGGGTGGGGGCGTCACTGCCGAACGGGTTGCCGAGCAGGTTGTAGGTCTGGTTGATCAGCGGGTCCTGGCTGACATAGCCGCCACCGGGCAGCTCGCCGCCGGTGATGATGGAGGCGGTCGCCGGGATCGTGGGGTCTGCTGGCGTGTAGTTGACGGTGCCGCAGGCATTGTCGCCAAACAGGTTCCACTCGCCGGGGATCATCACGCTGGGATTCTGCGAGACGTTGCCCGGCACCTGGGTCACATAGGTTGGCGCTTCGAGCAGCACTTGCGGGGCGATGACCCATGGCATCAACTTGCTGCTGGCATTCGCCGGGTTGATTCCGTAGTACTCGAGGAAACGCCAGTTCAGACGCATCTTCGAGGCATCGTAGAGCGGGAACATGTCGTTGTTGTTGGCGGTCGGCGGGCTCCAGAACATATGGCCGCCGAGATAGATGCGCGGGAAGTTCAGTACGCTCATGTCATGCTCCTTAGCGTTGCCACTGGGCGCGTTTCAGCGACCAGACAAAGTCCAGTTTGTTGTACCCGGCGAACTCGGACGCCGGCACTTCGGCAGTCGGATAGACAATCCCGCCTTGCTGCTTCTGGGCGAAATTGAAATAGCCCTTGGTCTTGGAGTAGGCCGCCGTGCCATGGCAGGCGAAGCACGAGGACTGGCTCTGGAAGGCCGACTCGAGCTGGGAGTTGGCCAGCAACTTCGGATTGGTCTCGGACTGAGTGCCGATCAGCTCGTACTGCGCCAGCGCCGGGTACATGGCCTGGAAGGTGGTGTTGGCGGTCTGCGCCGCCGGGGTCGGCCCGGTGCTGTTGCTCATCGGGGTCGGGGGAATCGCGTTGGTCACGGTGTACTTGCCGTTGTTGCGATTCTCGAAGGTGGTCCAGACCCATTGCGGGTTCAGCTTGTTGACCACGTGCAGGCCACTGAGCGCGGCGTAGCCGACCTGGTACTGGCCGTTGTCCTGCTGGTAGTAGGCCTGGGCGATGTAGTAGCCATCGCTTTGCAGTTGCTGCTGATAATCCGGGTCATTGCCGATCCACAGCCAGGCGGCCTTGAGCTCCCAGGCGGTGGAGGGAAAGGCCAGGTTGCTGGTCAAGGCGGCCTGGCCGTTCACGTTGTACACCTGCTTTTGCACGATGTAGTCGAAGGTGTCCTCGCCCATCAATAGCTGGAAACGCACCGGTTGCCCCTGTTGCGCGGTGGGTACCGCGCCGCCCATTTCCAGTATCAGGCCGTCCACCTGCTGCACGGCGTTGAGGTTGTGGAACGTGCGATCGGGGTTCAGGCCTTGGGCCTGGGCGGCCTGCAGCACCGCGGCCGGCACCGGCTCGCTCTGGCCCCAGGGCAGCGGTGCGGCGCCATTGCTCAGGTAGACCTGGTCCGAAGGCTTGAGGGTTTCCCAGACCCGATTGGGGCTGTTCGACTCGACCGGCTGGTTCAGGCAGACGAACCAGTTCCAGCTCATGCTTTCCGGCCCTTGGGCGAAGGTCTGCCGGGCTTGGTCGACGTTGCCGCCAAACTGCATGAACTGGTTGCAATCGAAGGGGGTAGAGCCCTCGGCCTGGGCCAGTCCGGCCAGTGCGCTGAGGACGGTTATTGAGATGGCTCGCCGCATGTAAGCTCCTTGGCTTTGGCCAGGTCGGTGTATGAGTGCCCCAGGAAATGCTGCAGGAGCAGTTGCTTCACCGCGGTCGCCGGCAGGCTGCCCGGCAACGGCAGATCACAATCGGTAATGAGCAGTGGCCCGGTCTGCGCGCTGGCGGGCAGACGGCCGTGGCTGCCACGCACCATCGAGGTGTCGAGCGGGATCAGGTCCATGTAGTAGCGAAAGCCGAGCTTCTTCTGCAGCAGGCGCCGCGCCACTTTCAGCCTGGGGAAGCGGATGGCGGGGTCGATGAACAGCTCCAGCGGGTCGTAGCCGGGCTTGCGGTGGATGTCCACGGTGCGGGCGAAGTCCGGTGCCTTGCGATCGTCGAGCCAGTAGCGGTAGTCGAACCAATTATCGGCGGCGGCTATGGCGACCAGTTCGCCACTGCGCGCGTGGTTCAGCTGCCAGGCCTGCTGCTCGGTCCTGTCCAGCACCCGCTCGATGCCGGGCTGGCCTTGCAACAGGGCTTTGACCCGAGGGATGTCGCGGGCCTGGCGGACGTAGACATGGGCAATCTGGTGGTCGACGACGGCGAAGGCAGCGCTGGCGCCGGGGTCGAGCAGTTCCCAGGTCAGTGACTGGCGCACCTGCAGCAGACCTTCAGCGCGCAGCAGGCGATTGATGGACACCGATTGACTGACTGCCTCGATGCCGTACTCCGACACCAGCATCACGGCCGCGCCCTGCGTCTTGGCGAAGCCCAGCAGGCGGCCGACCTCGGCGTCGATGGCCTGCACTTCGTCGACGATAGACGGGTGCCCTGGCCCGAGGCGCTGCAGGCAGTAGTCGAGGTGGGGCAGGTAGACCAGCTGCAGGTCCGGGCGATCGAGCTGGAACTCGGCCATGGCGCAATCGACGATCCAGCGGCTGGAGGCGATGCCGGCGGCCGGCCCCCAGAACGCCGGGAACGGAAACGCGCCGATCTGCTCTTCGATCCGCGCATGCAGGTTTGCCGGGGACGAGTACAGGCCGAACAGCTTGCGGCCATCGGCCGGATAGTGCGGGCGCGGGGTGATGGCGGCATCGACGTCGGCGTACATGTTGTACCACCAGAACAACTGGCTGCAGCGAAAGCCCGGCAGTTCGCGCTTGAGCGTCTGCCAGACCTTCTCGCCCTGGATCAGGGCGTTGGGTTGCAGCCAGAAACGCACTTCGGCCTGGTCGCGAAAGTACCAGCCATTGCCGACGATGCCGTGCCCGGCCGGTGGCAGGCCGGTGAGGATCGAGGCCTGCACCGTGGAGGTGACGGCAGGGAACACCGGTTGCAGGCTGGCCATCCTGGCCTTTTGCAACAGCCGGTTGATGTGCGGTGTTGCCGAGCCCAGCAGCGCAGGCGTCAGCCCGACCACGTTGATCAGCAGCAGCGGTTGGCGGGGCTGTTCAGAGGGCATCGGCGCAGACCTCCTGTGGGTTGGGTTGCAGCAGGCGACGCTGGCGCAACTGCTCCTCGACCCAACGCAACTCGTCGCTGATGCCCTGTTGCTGCGCAGCGGCGGTGGTGGGTCGCAGTTGCGCAGGCAGAACGCCCCAGCTGTAGGTTTCCACTTCCAGGACGGGGCGGATGTCTTCGTGCGCCGTGAGAAAATCGAAGGTCTGCGCCAGGGCGGCCTGGCTGGCGCCAAGCTCCGGCAGCAGCAGGTGTTCGCTGAACAGCGGGATGTGGAAGTGAACCCGCAACTCCCGGTAGCGCCCGGGCTCCGCCAGGCAGGCAGCGAGCGCAGCAGGCAGGTCCGCCCAGGCGCACAGGTGGCCTTGGCTGTCGCGCGCCTGTACCTGGTGCAGATAGGTGGCTTCGGCAAAGCCGCCCAGCACCTCGAGTACCTGGGCGCAACGGCGAATGTCCTGGGCCGGCAGGCGGCAGATCATCGCATTGGAAAGCTGGATCTTGCCGATGGGCACCCCGGCCTGGCGCAGCCTTTCCAGGGACTGCCGGCAGTCTTCGAACATCACCGCCTGGTGGCAGACGTCGAAGCACAGTGCCAGGTATTCATGGTGTGGGTCGCTGGCCTGCCAGTGGTGGAAGAAGGCGACGGCCTGGTCGGTAGTTTGCAGCACGCAGTCCGGCTCCATTTCCAGGCATACGATGATCTTCTTGCCGGTTTCCTGGTGCAGACGGGCCAGCGCCGAGGTGAGCTGGCGCAGCTGTTCCTCGGCACGCTGCTGCAGCGCCGGGCTCCAGTGGGCGGCATAGCCCAGCGGCACGCTGGAAATCACCCCTTGCCGGCAGTCCGGCGGCAGCGCTTCGGCCAGCAGCCGTGCCAGCTCCAGGCTGTACGCCAGCCGTTGCTGCTCGGCCCAGCTGGGCAGGTAGACGGCAGCCTTCACCGCGCCCTCATGGAACTGCCCGTAGGGGAAGCCGTTGAGCGAGGTCAGGCGCAGCCCGCTGCGTCGCAGCAGGTCGAGAAACGCCTGCCGTGCCGGCGCCTGGCGCAACTCGGAAGCGGCGCGGGCGCTGATCCACAGCCCGCTGTCTTGCACGTCGAGCCCGCGCAGTCTGCGCACGCCCTGGAAGTGTTGCTCGATGGAGGCGCGCAGCGCGGCCAGGTCAGGTGCCGGGTGCACGTTGCCGCAGTAGCCGAGCTGCGAGGCGCTCCAACCCCGGCCAGCGCTCATTTGACCACCGGATCCTGGCCGCGCAGGGCCGAGTTTTCCTGCCACTGGCGACGCTGGTCGATGGGCAGCGGGGTGCTGACCAGGGTCTTGTCCAGCTGGCCACTCTGGGCAAAGAAATCCACCGGGTTGTGGAACAGCACCTGTTCGACCTGGGCCTCGCTGAAGCCTGCGGCCAGCATCGCCTGGCCGGTTTTTGGCACCTTGAGCGGGTCACTGATGCCCCAGTCGGCGGCGCTGTTGACCACCATTTTTTCCGTACCGTACTGCTGCAGCAGCGCGACCATGCGTTGCTCGGACATCTTGGTGTTGGGGTAGATCGAATGGCCGCGCCAGCAATCGCTGTCGAGCACCAGCGGCAGGGTCAGTTCGTTGAGGTGGTCGATGATCACCAGGTGCTCGGCGATGCCGACTTCGCGGATCACCGCCAGGGTGCGCTTGGTGCCGCCGATCTTGTCGCGGTGTGGGGTGTGCACCAGCACCGGCAGGTTGAATTGCCTGGCAAGCTCAAGCTGCGCGGCGAGAAAGCGGTCTTCCTCGGGGGTGATGTCGTCGTAGCCGATTTCACCCACCGCCACCACGCCGTCCTTGACCAGGTAGCGCGGCAGGACCTCGAGTACCTCATAGGCGATCGACAGGTCGTTGGCCTCCTTGGGGTTGAGGCCGATGGTGCAGAAGTGATGGATGCCGAACATGCTGGCGCGAAAACGCTCCCAGCCCAGCAGGGTGTCGAAGTAGTCGATGAAGCTGCCGAGGCTGGTCCTGGCCTGGCCCTGCCAGAACGCGGGTTCGATCACCCCGGTGATGCCGGCGGCAGCCATGTTCTGGTAGTCATCGGTGGTGCGGCTGACCATATGGATATGCGGGTCGAAGTACTTGGGCATGGTGGATCCTCGTCAGGGAGAAGGCATCGTCGGGTATCAGGTCGGTAAGTGGCCGGCCAGGTGCTCATGCCAGCCGGGGGGCAGACATTGCTGGCGGCTGAGGCCAAGTAGACGCTGGTGCTGCGCCGGGCTGAGCAGGTTGAAGGCAATCGCCAGGTACAGACCGCCGGAAACCGGGCGCGCGGCAGCCAGTTGCTCATCCAGCAGATCGAGGGCCAGTTGGTTGAGGGCGACGCCCTGACGCTCGCTCAGACCGCGCAGGCCGCTCACGTCCAGCCCCATGCCGAGCGCTTTGAGCACCAGCTGGTGGAACGCCCGCTCCGGGTAATGGCGGGACGGGTAGAGGGTGTCGAGGGCGAGGGCGGCGAACACCTGGCTGTTGCTGGTACGCCCGGCCTGCAAGGCCAGCTCCAGGCACGAGCCATGGCTGTCGAGCCAGTCCAGGGCCTTGAGCAGGGCGACCTTTTCCTGGTCGTCGCCCCACAGGAACAACTGGCGCAGCAAAGGCAGCTGCTCGGCCTCGGGCTGCTGGTCGAGGACCTGCGCCAGCAGCAGCGCGCGTGCCACTTGCAACTGGCTCCATCCCTTATCGTCGAGCATGGCCCGATCGCCGATCCGGCGCTTGCACTGGCTGCTCAGGAGGGCGGCGGTGTTGGCGTCCGGCGACTGCCCGAGGCGCGCCAGCGCCTGCTGCCACCACTGCAACTCGGCCTGATCGAGTTGCGCGATCAAGGCCTGCTGCCGTTCGGCCAGGCAGTCGTGGCGCATGTCCAGCGCCGCCGTTGGCGACGAAGCGATATGACTGTTCATGTCGGTTTGATCCAGCGTTGGAGGTGTGGAAGCAGGAAGAACACCAGGACGCACAGCAGGCTGCCCAGGGGCTGGTCGGCCACCGCCAGCACCAGGGCATCGAACAGCGGCAGGGCCGCCAGCCCCGCGCCGATGAAGGCGCGTACTTGTCGGCGCCGCGGATCGGCGAGGTGCAGCCAGTAGTGCCAGCCCAACCAGCCCAGCCACAGCAGCAACACCGGCCAGAACCACAGGGTGTCGGCGTAAGCCGCCAGGGCCAGCGGGCTGAGCATCAGCAGCAGGGGCAGGCGGCTGAGCAACTGGTTGAGGTGTTCCTGGCGTGCCAGGTAGGTCAGGCCGCTGATGTACACGCCCAGCAGGACCGCGCACAGCCAGAGGGGCTGCGCCGGCACCGCCAGGCTGGCCGCCGCGGTGAGGTACAGCGCCGAGCGGCACGCGCCCATCAACCAGACGCTGTGGACGTGGGTCTTGTGCAGCAGGTTGTAGCCGAGAATGCAGCCCACCAGCAGGGTGACGCTGCCCAGCAGCCAGTGCGGCTGTTCGACCAGGCGGCTCAGGCCGAGCGCAGCGGTCGCGGCCAGCAGCAGCAACCCGTAGATGGCCAGGCGCACCTGCCGCCGGCTGACCAGCCCGAGGGTGATGGGGCGGGCGTTGCTGTGCTGTTGGTCCCAATCGGCGTCCAGCAGGTCGTTCAGCAGCATGCCGGCCAGGTACAGCAGCGACAGCATGGCCAGCAGCAGGAGCCACACCAGAGAGGAGGGTGGCGCCAGGGCGCCGGCGCTGCTGGCCAGCAGGGCGGCGGCGAGGGTGTTGGTCCACACCGTGGGCAGGTTGGAGACCCGGCCAACGGTCAGCCAGGTTTTCAGGTCCGGCGCGATCGGGTTCATTGCGCGCAGCCCTCGCCCAGGGTGAGGGGCGCGCGCTGGCTGACCAGCCGCAGCAGCGCCTTTTCCATCAGGGCGTCATCGATCTCGTGCAGGTCGACCGATGTGCCGATGCAGCTCAGCATGGGGATGGACAGCTGCCCGCCCAGGTGCTGGCGAAACTCCTCGAGCCCAAGCAACACTCGCGAACGTCCATGCGCATCTTTCAGGCTCAGCTCCGGCGGGCACAGGTTGAAGCCAAGCCTGAGCAACAGGCTGATGACGCGCTCGCTGTCGGCATCGCTCAACAGACCCAGGGCATTGGCATAGAGCCCGTCGAGGGCCATGCCCACCGCCACCGCCTCACCGTGGCGCAGGCGGTGCTGGCTGAGGTTTTCCAGCTTGTGCGCCGCCCAGTGGCCGTAGTCCAGGGGGCGCCCGTTGCCGCGTTCGAAGGGGTCGCCAGCGCCGGTGATGTGCCCCAGGTGCAGCTCGGCGCAACGGCGGATGGCGTAACGGCTGGCCGGATGATCGAAGTGGGCGAGGGCGTCGGCCTCCCGCTCCATCCACTCGAAGAAGGCGCGGTCCTTGATCAGCGCCACCTTGACCGCCTCGGCCAGGCCGGCAATGCGGTCGCGGTGGGCAAGCGTGGTGAGCAGCTGGAAGTCATTGATCACTGCGCAGGCGGGGTAGAAGGCGCCGAGCAGGTTCTTCTGGCCGAAGGCGTTGATGCCGTTCTTCACGCCGATGCCAGCGTCGTTCTGTGCCAGTACCGTGCTGGGGATGCGGATCAGGCGCATGCCCCGGTGAAAGGTGGCGCAGGCGTAGCCCACCGCGTCCAGCACAGCGCCGCCGCCCAGGGCCAGGACGAAGCAATGGCGGTCCAGCCCATGGCTCAGCATGTCGCTGTACAGCTGTTGCAATACCTGTGCGTCCTTGCTCAGCTCACCGGCCGGCACGGCGATGGGCGCGGCTTTCAGGTTCAGGTCCGCAGCATGGGCGGCAAAGTAGGCGTCGATCTGGCCCGGCAGGTGCGGTGCGCAGCGCAGCAGCTGTTCGTCGGCGAACACCAGCACCGTTACCCGACCACGCTGCTGTGCGGTGAGCTGGCGATGCAGGCAGGTGTTGAGCGGATCGAACAGGTGCTCGGTGAACACCACGGGGTAGTCGTAACTGACCGTGAAACGCCCGCGCAGTGGTTCACCCTTGCGCAAGGCCTTGAACAGGCTGTACCCGGCAATGAACAACGCGGGCAGGACCATGCCGGCGAGCAGGGTCACCAGCAGCGCGTTCTGCGCGACCAGGAAGCTGCCGATCGCGCTGTAGGCCAGTGCCAGGCCGGCATTGGCCAAGGTGGTGACCAGGATGAAGGCGCGCAACGGATAGCGCTGCATGCCGGCCGCCACCACCGAGGTTTCCGCCAGCACCGGCACGCCGCGCAGGCAGATCAACGACAGCGTGCCCAGCCGATACGCCAGTTGCCCCGGCTGGCGCTGGTGCAGGCCCAGGCGGCTGGACAGCAGGCGAAAATACCCCGCCCCCAGCGCATACCCCAGCCCGGCACCCAGGCACAGGCCGATGAAGATCACCAGGTAGCCGCCAACGCTGCCAAGCGTCGCCACCGCAAACAGCGCGACCATGCTCGACGGCACGGGTAGTACCACGTCCAGCGCCAGCAAGCCGATCAGCAGCACCGCCAGGGTAAGCATCTGGGCGGGGGTCGAAGGCAGGAAGTGTTCGAGGTGGGAAAGGAAGTTCTGGATCTGTTGTTCGAATAATACAAAGCTGGCGATCACCAGGCCTGAGAAGCACAGTACTGACAACCAGAAATGTTTGCCGGGCCCTCTTTGCGAGAGCGCACGATACCCGCGGCTGCGCTTCATCAAGCGTCCCTCTTGTTATTTGACTGATTTCCGTTTCAGCAATCGAACGTCACGCCCAATGGGCGCAAGGACATGGACTCCTCTGAACTTATTGGCGAGGGAGTTGTATTTATGATGTTGGCGAAGACAAACACAAAACTAGTCGGCCGCTTCGCTTTTGCAAGGAAATGTGGGGCGAAGGGTTAGATGAAACACGTGATTTTTATGAGTGCATTAGAATGCTTGCGAATTATTAATCCTGACTATATATAAATAATTAATCTTGAAGCTTGTATGGTTTGGCTGGTGAATGATAATCAATTAATTTGGTCATTATTCTTCGCCTTGCAAGTTCGTAGCTGAAGTCAAGTTGGATAGTCTTCTAACTAGTACGCAGCTATTTAAAATGACGCGTGCTGAGTGAAGGCTCTTTACTCACCAACGGTAATCCTCGCATATACGTCCATGGAGAACATCTGTACTCCAGCTGGCAGGACGCCGCCTCGATGCTGAGTTGAGGTAACATCGCCGCCTCGCCACCGGCAGCCCAACGCGCCAGACAAAGGATTGCATGCCCGCCACCCCGTCCCTGCGTCATCTGTTCTTCTGTGTCGTGCTCGGCGCGCTCGCCGGCTGCCGGCCTGAGCCCGCACTGCCGCTCGACCAGCAGCTCTATATCTGGCAACGCCAATGGCAACCCGCCCATGAGCAAGCCCTGGCGGACAGCCGCGCCGACTTTTCGACCTTGCGCGTACTGGCCTTGCAAGCGCAGCCCAAAGCCGGGTGGAGCAGGGCGCTGGTCGACCTGCCACGGCTCAAGGCCGATGGCCGGCCAGTGATCGCCGTGGTGCGCCTGGACGGCCAGTTGCCGGCGCTCGACCTGCAGGAGGCAGGCCCACAGATGGCGCGCCTGCTGGCGGACTGGCAGGCCGCGGGTGTGGCCCTGGAGGGGTTGGAGATCGACCATGACAGCGGCAGTGCTCGCCTTGCAGGCTATGGCGAATTTCTCCTGAAACTGCGCGCACAACTGCCGCCGGGCCTGAAGCTGAGCATCACCGCATTGCCCGCCTGGCTCGACAGCCCGCAGCTGCCGGCGCTGTTGCAGGCGGTGGACAGCAGTGTGTTGCAGGTGCACGCAGTGAGCGACCCGCGGCGCGGCCTGTTCGATCCGGCACAGGCCAGGCAATGGGCCGAACGCTGGAGTCCCGTCGGCGACAAGCCGTTCTACCTGGCCTTGCCCGCCTATGGCGTCGCGTTGCTGCCTGATACCGGTGGCGCGCCCGTTGTGGAAAGCGAAACACCGTTGAGTCGTGGCGGCGAACGCCGCGAACTGCTGGCCGATCCAAAGCAATTGGCGGACCTGGGCAGACAATTGCGCCACCAGCCACCTGCGCACCTGGCCGGGCTGATCTGGTTCCGCCTACCGTTGCCCGGCGACCGCCGCGCCTGGAGCCTGACCACCTTGAAGGCAGTGGCGCGAGGCGACGCGCTCGCCAGCCACTGGCGGGTCGAACTGTCCGGGCAGGCGGGGCTGCGCGACATCAATCTGGTCAACGTCGGCAATCTCGACCTGCCGATACCTGCGCGGGTGGAGCTGAACGTCGCATCCTGTGACGCCGCCGACGGGCTCAACGGCTACCGCTTGCAGCAATCCCCGCAACACCTCATCTTCAACCGCCAGTCCAGCGCGCGTCTCGCCGCTGGCGGCCGGCGCGTCCTCGGCTGGGCGCGCTGCCATGGAATCGATCAAGGAGCATGGAATGTCTACCCGTAACTGGCCCCGGCGCCTGCTGTACCTGTCCCTGAGCGTGCCGGCCGTTCCGGCGCTGGCCTGTGGCCCGGACTTCCCGATGCAGTTGCTCGGCGACCGAGCGCACACCCTGGCCGAGTTGCCGGAGGGCAATTTCGGTTTCGAGGTGAATCGCCTCGGCGAGCAGATCGCAGGCCTCAAGCCCGCCACCGATGTGACCCTGACTCCTTACTGGGACAGTGACGACAACGACCGACCTTACCGTGAGCAGCGCAGCCGTATCGAGGCAAGCGAGCTACCGCAATCGCTGCGCGAAAAGGTCGCGCAACTGCGTGCCCTGGCGGATCCGCAACAAGTGCTGGAGCAGGGCGCCGAATTGCCGGATGAACTGCGCCTGTACATTGCCGGCGCAGTGGCTTTCGACACCGGCGACCACGCCCTGGCCGCGGATTATTTCGCCAAGGTGCTGGCCCTGCCAGCTGAACAACGCAAGCTGCGCAGCACCTGGGCAGCCTACTCGCTGGGGCGGGCCTTGATGGCCCGCAGCTTCTCGGCCAGTGATGATCCGCAACAGACCCCGCAGGCCCTGCAAGCCCAGGCGCGCGAGGCTTTCCAGCAAGCCCGCGCGCTCAGCGCCGAAGGCTTCAGCGACCCATTGGAACTGGGGGTTGCCAGCCTTGGCGAGGAGGCCCGCCTGGCCAAGCTCGCTGGCGACTGGAACAGCGCCATCCGCTTGTATGCCAGCCAGAGCCGTCTGGGCTCGGGCAGTGGCTACAGCTCGCTCAGGCAACTTGCCAACGAACTGGTGAGCCTGCCGGATGAACAGCTGAAGACGCAGTTGGCGCAACCGATGCCACGCAAGCTGCTCACCGCCTATCTGCTCAGCCATGTCGGTTGGGACTACGACGGCCA
This sequence comes from Pseudomonas soli, assembly GCF_900110655.1. Taxonomy (GTDB): domain Bacteria; phylum Pseudomonadota; class Gammaproteobacteria; order Pseudomonadales; family Pseudomonadaceae; genus Aquipseudomonas; species Aquipseudomonas soli. The sequence goes on along the minus strand of NZ_FOEQ01000001.1, from coordinate 122,832 downwards.
GCCGCCAACCCAGGCCCGGCGCCTGCCCGGGTTGCTGCAGGCCAGTGTCGGCGACAAGCTGGAAGACGCCGACCGCCTGGCTGCATTGACCTACCAGCAAGGCAACTATGCCGCGACCAGGAGCTATCTGCAGCAGGCCGGCGATACCGGCCTTGCCTGGTGGCTGCGCGCCAAGCTGGCCTTGCGCGATGGCGACAAGGCCCAGGCAGCCGCTGCCTATGCCAAGGCCGCCGCCGCGTTCCCCCGCGAAGAGTCGTGGGGCTCCAGACAGACACCCGATTGGGACTACGAAAGCGTCAAGCCCGGCTGCCGGGTCGAAGGCGAGGGCGCGATCCTGGCGCTGGAGCGCGGCGACTACCTGCAGGCCTTCGACCTGCTGTATCGCAGCCAGGACATCTACTGGCAGGATACGGCCAACGTGGCCGACCGCGTGCTGACCCTGGACGAGCTCAAGGGCTATGTCGATGCCCATGTGCCGGCGCCACCGGCCCCCAAGGTGGAAGAGGGCGGCTATGTGCCGCGACCGGTGGCGACGCAGCTGCGCGAGTTGCTGGGCCGACGTCTGCTGCGTGAGGGCCGTTATGACGAGGCGCCCGGCTACTTCGCCACGGCGCAGTTGCAGGCCGATGCCAAGGCCTACGGCCAGCATCGCCAGGAGGCCGCCTCGCGCTGGACGGCCACGGGCCGCGCCGAGGCGCTGTTCGCCGCGGCCACCTTGGCACGCGGTGCCGGCATGGAAATCCTCGGCTACGAAATGGCACCGGACTATGCCTGGCTGGGTGGCAGCTTCAGCCTGGGCAGCGCCACCCTGCAGCCCGGGCCGTTCATCGGTGCCGGCGAAGTGCAGCGCCAGTTGGCGACCGAGGCCAAGCCCGACCAGCGTTACCACTATCGTTATGTCGCCGCCGACCTGGCCAACCAGGCCGCGGACCAGTTGCCGCGCAGCAGCCAAGCCTTCGCCGCGGTGCTGTGCACGGCGGCGGGCTGGGTGCCGGGCACCGAGCAGGAAAGCGCGCTGTACAAGCGCTACGTCCAGCAGGGGCCGTTCGTGCAGTGGGCAGAGGATTTCGGCAACCAGTGCGAAGCGCCCCGGTTCGACCAGGCCAACAAACGCTATGTGACAGAGAAGCTGGATGCCGCGCGGGCTGCGTTGCGGCCGTACAAGGCGCAGGCGCTACCGGTGGGGTTGGTGGTATTGGCGGGGGTTGCCTGGATGTGGTTGCGACGGCGCAAGGCCAAGGTGTGAAACGAAAAGGGGCGGCCATCAGCCGCCCCCTGACCTTCACTTCTGTGCAGTCGTCACCCCTGCATCCAGCTTCACCGTTTCCTCGAGCGTGAAACGGCCCAACGGGTTCTGCAGGAAGTTCTGGATATTGCTACGCGAGATGTTGATGTACGGGCTGTAGTACAGGTCGATCCAGTGCACGTCCTGCTTGGCCAGCTTCTGCAGGTCCTGGTACATCTGCCCGCGCTTGACCGGGTCGGTCTCCACCCGGGCCGCGGCCACCAGGTCCTTGACCTTGTCGTTGTGGTAGCGGGTCATGTAGTTCTGGTTGGTGTCGTGGCCGAGCACGAAGGTGGTCTTCTGGTCCGGGTCGAGCACGTCGTTGGTCCAGTACATCACCGACAGGTCGTAGTCGCCATCGACCAGCATCTGCCAGCTCTGGGTCGGGTCGACCTTCTGCAGGTTGGCGGTGATGCCGACATCGGCCAGCTGCTTCTGTACCAGCACGGCGATCTGCTCGTCGGCCTCGTTGCCGGCGTTGACCACGTAGTTGACCTTGAGCCCCTCGGCACCGGCCTTCTTCAGCAGTTCACGGGCCTTGGCCGGGTCGAACGGGCGTTGCGGGTTGTTGGCATTGTGGTACAGCGCGCCTTTTGGAATGTACGAGTAGGCCGCTTCGCCATGGCCGAAGGTCACGGTTTCCACCAGCGCCTTCTTGTCGATCGCCAGGTCGATGGCCTCGCGCACCTCGACCTTGCCCAGCAGGCCTTTCTCATGGTTGATGAGCAGGTGGTCCTCGCGGGTCGACGGGTCGATGTGGATGATCAGGCTCTTGTCTTTCTGCAGCGCGTCAACGCGGGAGAACGGCACGAAGATCGCCGAGTCCAGCTCGCCGGCCTGGACCTTGAGCATGCGCGTGTTGTCGTCGGGGATCGAGATCCACTCCACGCCGTCCAGGCTGACCTTGTCGGCTTCCCAGAAGTAGGGGTTTTTCTCAAGGATCACGCGGTCGCCGCGCAGCCACTCCTTGACCTTGAACGCGCCGGAGGTCACCGGTTCCTGGGCGTAGGCCTCTTCGCCGATGGCGTCCATGGCCTTTTTCGACAGGATCGACACGTTGGCGGTGGCCAGCTGTGCGAGGAACGGCACCGACTTGTTCTTCAGGGTCACCACCAGGGTGCGGTCATCCGGTGCTTCGGCCTTGTCGATGATCTTGTAGGAGTCGGACCACAGTGAGCCGGGGTTGTCGCGAATGCGCAGCAGGGAGAACGCCGCATCGCTGGCAGTCAGCGGCGAGCCATCGGAGAACTTGGCTTCGCGAACCTTGAAGGTGTAGGTCAGGCCGTCGTCGGAGACTTTCCAGCTTTCGGCCAGGCCCGGCAGCAGCTTGGTGCCGCTGTTGTCGACGCGCACCAGTACGTCGTAGACGTTGGCGAAGACCCAGCTGTCGCGGTTCTGCGCGCTCTTGATCGGGTCGAAGGTGGTGCTCTCCTCGCGGCAGCCGATGGTCAGCACGCCGGCGGCCTGGGCCATGCCACCGGCCAGGGTGCTGGCGGCCAGCACGGCGGCGGTGAGTAACTTCAATGCAGTGGGTTTCATGCTCAAGCTCCGTTTGATGGTCATGTGGGGTGGGTCAGCACGGCAGTCGCGGGTGGACGCAGGCATGGTAGCGGCCACCTTCTGCGTGGCTGGGGGGAATATCTGCGCCGCACTCGGGCAACGCGTGGCGACAACGTGGGTGAAAGGCGCAGCCGGACGGTGGCTGCAGCGGGCTCGGCGGCTCGCCGGCCAGCGGGTGCTGCGGCAGGCGCCGGGCCGGGTCGATGTCGGCGATGGACTGCACCAGCGCGGCGGTGTAGGGATGGCGCGGGTCGTCGAAGACCTCGGCCACCGGGCCTTCCTCGACGATCCGCCCCAGGTACATCACCGCCACCCGGTCGCACAGGTGGCGTACCACGCCCAGGTCGTGGGTGATGAACAGCAGGGCCAGGCCCATGCGCTGGCGCAGTTCCAGCAGCAGGTTGATGATCTGCCCCTGGATCGACACGTCGAGGGCGGCGACGCACTCGTCGGCGACGATCAGCCGGGGCTCGACGGCCAGCGCCCGGGCGATGCCGACCCGCTGGCACTGGCCGCCACTGAGCGAGCCGGGCTTGCGCTCGGCGAGTTCCGCGCGCAGGCCGACCAGGCCGAGCAGTTCGGCGACCCGGGCGGGGATCTGCGCGGCGGGCACCTTGCGCTGCACCTGCAGCACCTCGGCGAGGATCTGGCCGATGCGCTGGCGTGGATTGAGCGCGCTGTACGGGTCCTGGAAGATCATCGCGGTCTCGCGGCGCAGGCGCTCGATATCCAGGCGGTTGCCCTGGCGCATGTCGCTGCCGTCGAACAGCACCTGGCCGCTGCTGGCCGGGGTCAGTTGCAGGATGGCCCGGGCCAGGGTGCTCTTGCCGCAACCCGACTCGCCCACCAGGCCCAGGGCCTGGCCGGCGGCGAGGCTCAGCGACGCGCCGTTGACGGCGTTGACCTTGCGTGGGCGCAGGTTTAACAGGCCGCCGCCCGGGGCGGGGAACTGCACATGCAGGTCGTTGACCTGCAACAGCGTGGTCATGACAGGCCTCCGGCCAGCAGCGGGGTATGGCAGGCCAGGCGATGGCCGGGGGCGATCACCCGCAGTTCCGGCAATTGTGCCCGGCAGTCCGGCGTGGCCTGCGGGCAGCGCGGTTCGAAGCGGCACCCTGCGGGCAGGGCGTCGAGCAGCGGCGGTTGCCCGGCAATGGTGTTCATCAGTCCCGCGTGCCGCCGCGTCGCGGGATGGCAGGCCAGCAGTCCGGCGCTGTAGGGGTGGCGCGGCTGGCTCAGCAGGGCCTGCTTGGCGCCGTGTTCACACAGGCGCCCGGCGTACATCACGGCGATGCTGTCGCAGGTTTGCGCGACCACGCCGAGGTCGTGGCTGATCAGGATCATCGACAGGCCGCGGCGGTCGCGCAGCTCCAGCAGCAGGCGCAGGATCTGCGCCTGTACGGTGACGTCCAGCGCCGTGGTCGGCTCGTCGGCGATCAGCACCTTGGGGTTGCAGCCCAGGGCCACGGCGATCATCGCCCGTTGCCGCATGCCGCCGGAGAACTCGTGGGGATAGCTGTCGACGCGGGTTTTCGGGTCGGGGATGCCGACTTGGCGCAGCACCTCGATGGCCTCGGCCCGCGCTTCGCGCCGCGAGGCGCCCTGGTGCAGGCGGATGCCCTCGGCGATCTGCGCGCCGATACGCATCAGCGGGTCGAGGTGGCTGCTGGGGTTCTGGAAGATCATGCCCAGCTCGCGACCGCGCATACGGCGCATGCCGGCCTTGTCCAGGCGCAGCAGGTCGTTGCCGGCCAGGCGCACGGCCTGGCCTTCGAGGCGCAGGTTCGGCGACGGCAGCAGGCGCATCAGGCCGCGACAGGCCAGGGTCTTGCCCGAGCCGCTTTCGCCCACCAGGCCGAGGATCTCGCCCTGGCCGAGGTCGAACGACAGGCGATCGACCAGGGTGATATCGCGTTGGCCAGCGCGGGCGATGACGCTCAGTTCGCGGACCTGGAGCAGGGCAGGGCTCATGTACGGTCTCCCAGCAGCTCGGCGACGCCGTCGGCCAGCAAGCTGAAGCCCATGGCCAGGGTCACCACGGCCAGGCCCGGGAAGGTGCAGATCCACCAGGCGCTGGTGATGAAACTCTGCCCCTCGGCCACCATGGTGCCCCATTCCGGGGTGGGCGGCTGCACGCCGAGGCCCAGGTAGCTGACGGCCGCGCCATTGAGCAGCACCAGCACGGCATCCGACATGCAGAACACCACCGAGCCGAACAGGGCGTTGGGCAGCAGGTGGCCGAACAGCACGCGTCGGTGGCTGAACCCCAGGCTCCTGGCGGCCAGGGCGAAATCGCCTTGCTTGAGCACCAGGATCTGCGAGCGGATCAGCCGCGCATAGGACACCCAGCCGACCAGGGCCATGGCGATGTAGAAGCTGCCCAGGCCCGGGCCGAGGATGGCCATGATCGCCAGCATCAGCACCAGGAACGGGAAGGCCAGGACGATATCGACCAGGCGCATGCAGATGTTGTCCAGCAACCCGCCGACATAGCCGGAAACCGCGCCGATGCAGGTGCCGAGCAGGAACGGAAAGATCACCCCGATCAGCGCCATCTGCAGGTCGATGCGCGCGCCCCAGATCACTCGCGAGAGGATGTCGCGGCCAAAGTTGTCGGTGCCGAACGGGTGACCAAGGCTGGGCGCGGCCAGGCGCAGGTCGGCGTTCTGCGCCAGCGGGTCGAACGGCGCTATCCATGGCGCGCAAAGCGCCAGCAGGCACCAGCCGAGGACGATCGCCAGGCCGCAGTACAGCGCCAGGCGGCCATTGCCCAGGTGCCAGGCCAGGCGCCAGCGTAGCGCCAGTGCGGGGCTCTGGCTCATTGGATGGTCACCCGCGGGTCGAGGGCGGTAGTCACCACGTCGGCGATGAAGTTCACTGCCACCGTGGCGCAGGCCAGCACCATGGCCACGCCCTGGACCACCATGTAGTCGCGGGTGAAGATGCCGCGCACGAGCAACTGGCCGACACCGGGCAGCGAGAACAGGCTTTCGATCACCACGGTGCCGCTGATCAGCCAGCCGATGTTGACCGCCAGCAGGTTGATGGTCGGTAGCATGGCGTTGGGCAGGACGTGCCGGCGCAGGATCGCCCCTTCGCCCAGGCCGCGGGCGCGGGCAGCGGTGACGTGGTCGGCCTGCAGCTCCAGGAGAATGCTTGCGCGCAGGTTGCGCACCAGCACCGCCGAGAGCGCCAGGGCGATGGTCAGGCACGGCAATACCAGGTGGTGCAGTTTATCTGCCCAGGTGCGGCCATAGCCGGACACCGGGAACAACCCCCAGTGCACGCTGAACAGCAGGATCAGCATGAGCCCCAGCCAGAAGGCCGGCAGGCCGAGCCCGGCGGTGGTGAACAGGCGGATCAGGTTGTCGGCCCAGCCGCCCTTGTGCCGGGCGGCGAGGGTGGCCAGCGGCACGGCGATCAGCAACGCCAGCAGCACGCTGCCCAGCACCAGCAACACAGTCGGCTCGATGCGCCCGGCAATCAGCGGCAGGGCATCGACCTTGTACAGCAATGACTTGCCCAGGTCGCCGTTGAGCAGGTTCTTCAGGAAGTACAGGTACTGCACCCAGATCGGCTCGTCGAGGGCGAACTGGGCGCGAATCTTCGCGATCGCGTCCGGCGTGCTGCGCGCGCCCAGCAGCACCCGCGCCGGGTCGCCGGGGATCGAGCGCACCAGCACGAAGGTGATGATGCTGATGCCCAGCAGTACCGGCAGCAGTTGCAACGGGCGAATCAGGACGAACCGGTAACGTGCCAGGCTCATCGGTCAGCCCCGGTTGCGTTGCAGGAAGTCCAGCAACACCGGGAAATAGGCCTGGGGTTCTTCGTAGAACGGCATGTGGCTGCTGTTGGGGAACACGTGCAGCTCGGCGCGGCCGTGCAGGGCCAGGTTCATGCGCATGGCGCAGGCGGGGGTCAGCTCGTCGTGCTGGCCGGTGGTGATCAGCACCGGCATGCGGAACTCGCCCATCTGCTCGAGGCGGTTCCAGTCCTTGAGGTTGCCGATATAAAGGAACTCGTTGGGGCCCTGCATGGTGCTGTACGGGCCCATGTTCCAGTCGCTCAGCGAGCGCTGGATCGGCGCCGGCCACTGCTCGAGGCGGCAGACGTGGCGGTAGTTGAGCAGGGTGATGGCCGCCTGGTACTGGGGATGGTCGAGGGTGCCCAGGGCCTCGTGGCGCTGCATCATCGCCACGGTCTCGCTGCCCAGCGCGCCGCGCAGGCGCTCAAGCTCGGTGATCAGGTGCGGAATGTCGCCGACAGTGTTCTCGAGAATCAGACTTTTCAGCGACTGCGGGTGATGAATGGCGTACTCGATCGCCAGCCAGCCACCCCAGGAATGCCCCAGCATGTGCACGCGCCCCAGGTCCAGGGCCTCGCGCACGCGTTCGACCTCGGCCACGTAGCGGGTGATGTTCCACAGGCTGCCGTCATCCGGGCGGTCGGAGGCGCCGGTGCCCAGCTGGTCGAAGGCGACCACGCGGATACCCTTGTCCTTGAGCCAGGCATGGGCGTCGCGCAGGTAGTCGCAGGGCAGCCCCGGCCCGCCATTGAGGCACAACAGCACCTCGTCACCTTCGCCAAAGCTGTACACCACGACGTTATGGCCATCGACCTCTACGTCGAACCGCTGGTCAGGTTGCATCTCACGCCACATCGCTACTCTCCTGTTGGCCATGGCTTGGGGCTATAACTAGCGCAGGAGATTTCGTCGCCTACAAGCTAGTGTTTCCTATAGGTTTTGTATGGCAGTCCCGCGCCAAGCCGTGGCATTCTACGTGCCGGACTTCGGGATGGAAATCCAAAAGGAATCACAGGGAGTGTCAGGTATGCAGGCCAAGGTGGCTGAACTCAATGCCCGTCTGGCGTCGGACAAGAGCCTGGACGAACAGATGGACAGCGTCGCCGAACTGGCGGCAGAACTGGGCTTTGATGCCCTCGTGTACGACTACAGCCCGGTGCCGCTGGATCATGTCGGCGAGCTGATCACCCCGAGCGTGGTCCGACTGCGCCAGACCCCGAAGGACTGGCAGGACCTGTGGTGTTCCGAGGGTTTCTACCAGATCGACCCGGTACAGCAGGTTGCCGTGTCCTCCATCGCGCCCTTCGTCTGGTCGTACCTGCCCAAGGGCGAGACCATCCTGCAGCGCCACATCGACCGTCGCCACGCCCCGGTGGTCGGCTACCTGCACGATGCGCAGCTGACCTGCGGCGTGACCGTGCCGATCCACCTGCCACGGGGCGGGCTGGCGACCCTGACCGGCCTGCGCCCCCAGGCCAGCCAGCGCGACCTGGACGACGCCCGGGAGCACCTGGGCGATTTCAGTCAGATTGCCCACGCTCTGCAGGAGGCGGCCTATCCCTTGCTGGCCAAGGAGTCCTCTACCCGCGCCATCCGTCTGACCCGCCGCGAAGTCGAGTGCCTGCGCTGGGCCGCCGAAGGCCTGACGGCAGGGGAGATCGCCGACAAGCTCAACCGCTCGCTGGCGACGATTTCCCTGCACCTGACCTCGGCGATGCACAAGCTCGGGGCCAAGAACCGCGTCCAGGCGGTCGCCCGGGCGGTGCATTACCGCCTGCTCGACCCGTGAAAAGGGCAAAAAAAACCGAAAACCTAGCAAATTCTCTAGTTATGCCGCGTTGCGCATAGGGATATCGTGTGTTCCATGATTCACATGGAGCCGGATGAAATGGAACTCACCCAATCGCGTGAAGGTTTTGCCCCCTTTGGCGAATACCAGACCTGGTACCGCGTCACCGGCGACCTGGCCTGTGGCCGCACCCCGCTCGTCATCCTGCACGGCGGCCCGGGCTGCACCTACGACTATGTCGATGCCTATAAAGATGTCGCCGCCGGTGGCTACCCGGTCATCCACTACGACCAGCTGGGCAACGGCCGTTCCACCCACCTGCCGCAGATGCCGCCGTCGTTCTGGACGGTGAAGCTGTTCCTGGATGAGCTCGACAACCTGCTTGAGCACCTGGGCATCAGCGAGCGCTACGCACTGCTGGGCCAGTCCTGGGGCGGCATGCTCGCCAGCGAACACGCGGTGCGCCAGCCCAGGGGCCTGCGCTGCCTGGTGATCGCCAACTCGCCGGCCGACATGCGCACCTGGGTGCGCGAGGCCAACCGCCTGCGCGAAGAGCTGCCCAAGGACGTCCAGGAAACCCTGCTGCGCCACGAAGCCGTGGGCGACTACACCGCGGCCGACTACATCGCCGCCACCCAGGTGTTCTACGACCGCCACGTGTGCCGGCTCAAGCCCTGGCCGGAAGAGGTGGCACGCACCTTCGCCCAGGTGGAGGCCGACCCGACCGTGTACCACGCGATGACCGGGCCCAACGAATTTCACATCATCGGCAGCACCAAGGACTGGACCATCGTTGACCGCTTGCCGCGGATCAACGTGCCGAGCCTGTTGATCTCCGGGCGCTATGACGAGGCCACGCCGCTGGTAGTCAAGCCGTACCTGGACCTGATCCCCGGGATCCGCTGGGCGTTGTTCGAGAACTCCAGCCACATGCCGCATGTGGAGGAGCGGGTGGCGTGCATGGGCACCGTGGTCAAGTTCCTCGACGAGAGTCTGTAGCTTCAACGGCCGCCAGCCGGCCGACAGTTTCCCTTCCTCAGGCCTGTCCGGGTTCAACCCGGCGGGCCTGAGTTTTATCTCCTCCCAGGTGACGAGCACCAGCACGTTCCCACGCGGTGATTAACAACCCAACGCCCCAGCGCTATCCTTAATCCAGTTCCCCAAGGAACCTCACCATGCGCCGGCTGCTACTGCTGTTACTGATCACCGTCATCCCAGGCTGCCAAACCCCATTGCCCGCCGCCAACCCGCAGATGGCCTGGGTCGACCTGTCGCTGCCATTCCCCAATGACCGCGTCCTGCTGGCCGAACGCCTGGACAAGCAACGCCTGGACGAAGGCCGTTTCTTCCAGGTCAGCCCTGGCAGCCACGAACTGGTGGTGCGCTTTGACTATGAAACGAACGGCGGAGGAGGCATGAGCATGCTCGGCGGCACCACCGTCCGCCAATGCTACCTCACCCTCGATTACGCCCATTTCCAGGCCGGCCAGCGCTATGTGCTGGAAGCCCGCTCCATGGCCCTGACACCCGAGGCGAGGCTGTACAATGCCGCCCGGGAGATCGTCGCAGAGGTCAGCGAGTTCTACTGCCTGATGTGACCGAGCCCGGTTCATTGACTGTTCGTGAAGGAATTCAACCGTTGTGTGAAGCATGAGTCGTTCGCTGTTCATTTCCCTCGATGGCCCCAAGGGCACTGGCAAGACCACGCTGCTGGAAGCCGTCACCAAAGCGCTGAGGGCGGACAACAGGAAAGTGATCCGCATCTGCGAGAAGAAAAGCGATCCCTACCGGGGCGAAACCATGGTCCTGGTCAACCAGTTCGTCAGGAAACCCTGCCGGGACCTGGAAATGAAGGTTTGTGAGCGCCTGGCGGACAGCCGTGCCTGGATTTCCCGGCACGTGCTGGCCAAGCAGCCAGCAGACAGCATCATCCTGATCGATCGCTGGTACCCGTCCGATGCGGCGTTTCGCCGACTGGTGCCGTTTGCCGAGATCCTTCGCTTGAACCTCGAACGCAACGTGCGGGTGCCGGACCTGCATGTGGGCGTTGTCACCGACCCTGAACTCTCGTGGAAGAGGGCAGCGGCGCGGTCGCGCGGATTGAGCAGTACCGTGATGCACGCGCTGGAGGAGCATGTCGCTTGCACCGAAGCGTTCGAGCGAGTGGTTGCCGATCAAGGGTGGGTTTTATGTCGCAACGAAGGAACGCTTGAAGAGGCGACAAGCGCGTTGGTATCTGAGATCCGTCGCCTGCTTTGATGGTCCTGATTTTCACTCCATCGGTGAAAGTGTTCACGCGCACGGCCGGTTTTTCCCAGGTGCCGGGCACGCCAGACTGGCTGGCAATCAACTGACCAGGAGCGTGACGTGAACACACAAGACCTTCCCCTCGTTTCCCTTGCCATCCTCAAGGCCAAGCCAGGCCAGGCAGCAGCGCTGAAAGAGGCCTTGCTGGCCCTGATCGAGCCGACCCGGGCCGAGCCCGGCAATCGTGACTACATGTTGTTCGAGCGCAGCGACGAGCCCGGGACGTTTTACATGCGCGAAGCGTTCGACCATCAACAGGCTCTGGACACCCACCTGGCCACCGAACACTTTCAGTATTTTGCCGAGCAGGCTGACCAGCTGCTGGCAGAGCCATTGCAACTGATCTTCCTTGACCCAGTATCCAGTGTCGTTGCGCCCTATCCCTGACACCCCTGCAAGTCACCAGGGAATTTGCCTTCCGTCCCAAGCCCAGAAGGTACCGGTCTGTGATGGTCCATGCCGGCCGATGAGTTCGAGGATGCAACCGGCGGCAAAAGCAGGCGAGAACAGTTTGTCGATTGGCACATTGCCCTGGAAGGGGCGCGAGAGCTGGGTGTCGGTGGTCCCAGGGTGCAGGGCAAGGACTGTCGAAGCGGGGTTGAGCCGCTTGAGTTCGATGCTGGCCGTGCGCAACAGCTGGTTGAGCGCGGCCTTGCTGGCGCGATAGCTGTACCAGCCGCCAAGGTGGTTGTCGCCGATCGAGCCGACCCGGGCCGACAAGGCGGCGTAGGTGACCGGTTGCTGGCGCAGCAAAGGCAGCAGGTGCCTGAGCAGCAGGATAGGGGCGAAGCAATTGGTCACGAAGCTGGCCTGCAACCCCGCGATGTCCAGTTGCGCCAGGGACTTCTCGGGGCGAGCCGGGGGTTCGTGGAGTACGCCAAGGGTACTGATGACCAGATTCAACTGCGCACAGCTGGCCTGGACCTGCGCCGTCAGTGCTTGCAACGCCCGTTCATCCCGAGCATCGCAATCGATGCGCATCAACCTGCGGCCATGCGTCAGGGCCAGCGCATCGAGCGACGTGCTGCGGGTTGCCTGGCGCGACACGGCGATCAGCAGGCCCACGTCTTCGCGTGCCAGCAGTTGTTCGCACAGGGCAAGCCCGATGCCTTGGCTGGCGCCGCAGACCAACACGTTTGCGGGGCTGTGGAGGTTGGTGATGACACTCATCCGAAGTGCTCCCTGGTATGAATCGAGCTGCCCTTAATTTCTATACAACATTGAAAATTATCTGTACAAAGCCATAATCTTGTACAGGATTTGTCTTCTGTACAGGTTTTTCATGGTTTGCTCCGGACGATTAGCCTGCCTCTGTCTGCTGCTGATTTCGCTCACTTCGGTCGGCGCGGATTGGCGAGCCACGCTTGTGACGGCTCAACGGCTGGGTGAAGGGGAATTCACCTGGTTCGGCCTGCGTCTGTACAGCGCCCGTTTGTGGGCCGAGGGACCGGTGCTGGACTGGAGCCGGCCATTCGCCCTGGAGCTGAGCTACCACCGGTCGTTGTCCCGGGAAACGCTGGTCAAGGCAAGCTTGGAGGAGATGCGCCGTCTTGGCGCCGGCACCGTCACCACGCAACAGTTCGACGTATGGGCCCGTGAAATGCAGGCGGCATTCGTGGATGTGCGCCCCGGTATGCGCATCACCGGGGTGTTCCTTCCGCAAACAGGTTGCCGCTTCTACGTCGATGGCCGACTGCGCCATGAAGTGGCCGATGTGGCTTTCGCCCGGGCCTTCTTTGCCATTTGGCTTGACCCGCGCACCCGGGATCCACAATTGCGCCAGCGCCTGATCGGCCTGGCCGGTAACGATCGAGGACACTGAATATGTACAAAGCTTTGTTGTTGACCATGTGCCTGTTGCTCGGCAGCTGTGGCAACGTCGGCGTCGAGCACTACGCCGGCGAGCAACCCAAGCTGGACCTGGCGGCCTTCTTCGCGCGTCCGGTGCAGGCCTGGGGCATGTTCCAGAAGCGCTCAGGCGAGGTCGTGAAGCGTTTCCATGTGCGTATCGATAGTCACCGCGAGGGCGAGCGGCTGATCCTTGACGAGCGGTTTCTCTACAGCGACGGTACTCGACAGCGGCGCACCTGGACGCTGGAGCCCGATGGCCCCGGTCGCTGGCGTGGCACCGCGGGCGACGTGATCGGCGAAGCCCGCGGCGAGGTGGCTGGCAATGCGCTGCGCTGGCGTTACCAACTGGACCTGCCGGTTGACGGGCGGCACTGGCAGGTGGACCTGGACGACTGGATGTACCTGATGGACGACGACACCCTGATCAACCGCTCGCGCATGAGCAAGCTGGGCGTGGAGATCGGCCAGATCACCCTGTTCTTTCGCCGCCTGCCGGAGGGCACGCCATGAATCTCAATACACTCTTCGAGCAGGTCGCTGCCGGCCAGGTGCAGGCATTGGAACTGCTGTCGCTGGAGGGCGGTTTCTACCTGCTGCGGGCGATGGCCAATGCGGGGCCGGTCACACTGAGCGACGATCAGGGGCAGGCCGTTCGTTTTCACTCCATCACTCAATTGCGCCAGACGCTGGCCGGTTTGCAGCCGGTGCCGTGCATGCTGGTCCAGCAAGTGGTGCACGATGAAATGTGTGGGCAGCGTGACGGCCCTGTTGCGCCGCTGCGGGTGCCGGTGACGTTGGACGAGCAGTGGTAGCTTCGGCGATGCGTCTGGGCCTGGTGCTGGGCGACCAGCTGTCGTTCGACCTGGCCAGTCTCGCCGCGCTTGACCCGGCCCGCGATGCGATTCTGATGGCCGAAGTGGAAGGTGAGGCGCGCTATGTGCCGCATCATCCGCAAAAAATCGTGCTTGTCTTCAGCGCCATGCGTCATTTCGCCCAGGCGCTCAGGGCACGTGGCTGGCAGGTGCACTACGTCGAATTGGACGCCGACGGCAACAGTGCCAGCATTGCCGGCGAACTGCGGCGCTGGCAGCAGGCTCTGGGCGCCAGCGAGGTTCACTTGACCGAGTGCGGTGAGTGGCGCCTGGAACAGACGCTCCGCGAGGCGGGGCTACCGTTGGTGTGGCACCGCGACACCCGTTTCCTGTGCTCGCGAGAGGCGTTCGCGCGCTGGGCCCAGGACCGTACCCAACTGCGCATGGAGCATTTCTACCGCGGCATGCGCAAGCGCTGCGGCCTGCTCCTGGAGCCCGACGGCAGCCCGGCGGGGGGCGCATGGAATTTCGATAACGACAATCGCAAGCCGTTGGCGCGCGGCCTGCGCGGTCCGTTCCCGGCGCATTTCGCACAGGATGCCATAACCCGTGGCGTGGTGGCCCTGGTACGCCAGCGTTTCAGCGACCACTACGGCGAACTCGACGGTTTCGACTATCCCGTGACCCATACCGAAGCTCAACAGCTCTGGCAGCATTTTCTCGACTTCGGCCTGGCGGCGTTCGGCGACTACCAGGACGCAATGGCTGAAGGCGAGCCTTACCTGTTCCATGCGCGCATCAGCGCGGCGCTGAACATAGGGCTACTGGATGTGCGCTGCCTTTGTGAAGACGTGGAAAGCGCCTGGCGCCAGGGCCGGGTACCGCTCAATGCCGCAGAGGGCTTCATCCGCCAGTTGATCGGCTGGCGCGAGTATGTGCGTGGCATTTACTGGCTGCGTATGCCCGAGTACGCCAGGCTCAACCACCTGGGCAACACCCGCGGCCTGCCGGGCTTCTACTGGAGTGGGCAGACGCGCATGCGCTGCATGGCGCAGGCGATCGGACAGACCTTGCGCCTCGGTTACGCACATCACATCCAGCGGCTGATGGTCACCGGCAACTTTGCCCTGCTAGCCGGCATCGCGCCGCCCGCGATCTGCCAATGGTACCTGGCCGTGTACATCGATGCGTTCGATTGGGTAGAACTGCCCAATACCCTGGGCATGGTGATGCACGCCGATGGTGGCTACCTGGGTTCCAAACCCTACTGCGCCAGTGGTCGTTACATCCAGCGCATGTCCGATCACTGCAAGGCCTGCAGCTTCAAGGTGGATCAGGCGGTTGGTGAAGACGCGTGCCCGTTCAATGCGTTGTACTGGCATTTTCTCATTCGCCACCGCGCCCAGCTTTCAGGCAACCCCCGCCTGGCCTTGGTGTATCGCAGCCTGGACGGCATGGCGCCTGCCCGTCGCGAGGGTGTGTGGCAACGCGGTGAAACGCTGCTGGCGCGGCTCGATGCCGGCCAGGACCTATGAAGAAGCAGCATCTCCCGAGCAAAATATGCGCGGTGTGCGGCCAGCCTTTCGCCTGGCGCAAGCGCTGGGCGCGGTGCTGGGCGCAGGTGCGCTATTGTTCTGAACGCTGCCGCCGCTCAGCGCCGCGCGGCGAGACGCACCAGCAAGGGGAGGGCCAGGGCCCAGATCGGCACCAGCAGCAAACTTGTCACCACCGCCCCCAGGGGCAAGGTGACATCAGCTAGCCTGGCGCCGCCCAGGTACGCCAGCGGGCCTCCCAGCGCGCCCACTGACGCGCCGCGCCAGAACGGCCAGCCCGCCCACGCCAGGCTGTGGCGAAGGCCGCTGGCCAGTACCAGCCACAGCAATACCAGCCACAATGGCAGTGGCCATGCTTCAAAACGAAACAAGCCGATCGCCCCCAGCAGGCTATCAAGCACGCAACCGGCCAAGATCACGCGCAACAGTGCGCGAACTTCGCTGCCGCGAGCCGCGCACAGTGTCAGGTGCACCGCCATCCCCAGCGGCACCAACAACAGTAGCCAGGGAACCTTGGCGCCCAACACGCAGGCCCACCAGCCAACCTGCAGCCATAGCGCATTGGCGATCAGCCAGGCGCGGGGCATCGTCATTGCCCGGGCAACGGCGCCCGCCGCGCCTGGGGCGCCGCCCACAGCAACTGGGCCACGCCGATGGCACGTTCCTCGAAGCCGCCCTGGCAGTAGCACAGGTAGAATTCCCACAAACGCTGAAAGGTCTCGTCGTAGCCCAGGTCCGCCAGCGTGCCACGTGCTTGGCGCAGATTGTCGCGCCAATGCCCCAGGGTGATGGCGTAATCGACGCCAAAATCCTCCAGGTGCACGAGGTTGAGCGCGGTGCGCCGGCTGGCGGTGTCCAGCAACACACTCAGCGAGGGCAGGGCGCCGCCGGGGAAGATGTAGCGCTGGATGAAATCCACCGAGCGGCGCGCCCGGGCGTAGCGTTGGTCACGAATGGTGATGGCCTGCAGCAACATCAGCCCGTCAGGCTTGAGCAGTGACGCGCACTGGCGGAAGTACACGGGCAAGTAGCGGTGCCCCACCGCTTCTATCATCTCGATGGAGACCAGTTTGTCGAAAGTCCCCGTCAGGTCGCGGTAATCGTCACACAGCACGGTCACCCGTTGCTCCAGCCCAAGGTCCTTCACCCGTTGCAGGGTATAGGTGTACTGCGCGTGCGACAGGGTCGTGGTGGTCACCCGGCAACCGTGGCGGGTGGCGGCGTGAATTGCCAGGCTGCCCCAGCCACAGCCGATTTCCAGCAGGTGATCCTGCGCGCTGAGCTCAAGCTTTTGGCAGATGCGCTCCAGCTTATGCTGCTGCGCCTGCTCCAGCGATTGCCCGGGGTATTCGAACTGCGCGGCCGAATACATCATGGTCGGGTCCAGCAGTTGCTCGAACAGGGTATTGCCCAGGTCGTAATGGGCCAGGATGTTGCGTCGAGCGCCGCTGCGGTTGTTGCGGTTTAGCCGGTGCAGCAGCCGCAGGGCAGGACGTCCCAGGCGCGCCAGGCCGCCCTCGAGGGCGTCGAGCACATCGAGGTTGGCCACGAACAGACGGGTGACCAACGCCAGGTCCGGGCTGCGCCAGTAACCATGGATATAGGCTTCGCCCGCGCCAATCGAGCCATTGCCGGCGATCAGGCTCCAGGCGGCATCCTCGAGTATCTCTATCTCGGCCTGCAGGGCGCTGCCAGGGTCGCCGAAGGTCCACTGGCGACCGTGGCAGAGCAGGCGCAGATGGCCGTGACGCAGTTTGCCCAGCTGGGCGAGCACGGCGTTGCGCGCCAGGCTGCCAAGCAGCGGCGCCAAGCCCGCAGACTTGCTAACACTCAGGGTCGGATTGGACATGATCGGGGTCCTCGCAGGGGTGGCCGAGTGCCAGGTCGCCCCGGCTGGCGCTGTGGTCGTGTATGGGGGTGCGTTTGATGAACAGGCGCAGGGCTTGCCAGTAGATGGCCCAGACGGTGCGCAGGCTCATCCAGGGGAAGGTCAGGACGTAGGCGCGTATGTCCTTGCCATCCAGGGGGCGGCGTTTCAGGGCCAGGTCGGCTTCGAAGACCTTCTGCTCGCCTTGCCAGTTCTCCATGTGAATGCGTACCTGCGCCTGGTCCAGGTGAAAACGCAGCCGATAGTCCATGTCCAGGGGCAGGAACGGCGATACATGAAAGGCCTTGGCCATGGCGAATGGCCTGGTCAGATCACCTTGTACCGGTAGCACATAGTGGAAACGCTCACGCCACGGGGTGTTGCGCACTTCCAGCAGGATTGCCGCCAGGTGTCCGTCGCGGTCATGGCAGAAATAGAAGCTCACCGGATTGAACGACAGCCCCCAGCAACGCAGTTGGGTCAGCAGGTACACGCGCCCGTCAGGCACTTGCCCGGTGGCCTGGCTCACCAGCAGTCGCGCGGCTTGGGCCAGCGGCAGACCTTGGCGGGTGAGGCTCGGCAGGTAGTCGGCTTCGCGCCAGCACAGCGGGGCCAGGCGCCAACGCCCCAGCCAACGAGACAGCCCCAGCCAGCCAGCCTGTTCATCCAGATCCAGGTAGAACATGCCGATCCTGTAACGAAAGGCATGGGCCCGTGGGCTCAGGCGCCGGTGGCTGATCCAACCCTGGCATAGGCCACTGTTCACAGTTGCTCTCCGAAATGCCTGGCGACCTGCAACGCACTGACCACTCCGTCCTCGTGGAAGCCATTGCCCCAGTAGGCGCCGCAGAAGTAGCTGTGTTGCTGGCCTTGCAATTGCATTTGCCGAGCCTGCGCGGCGGACGCCGCCAGGCTGTACTGCGGGTGGGCGTAGCTGAACCGCGCGAGGATCTGCGCGGGGTCGATCAGCGCGGTCTGATTCAGGCTGACGCAAAAGGTCGTCGGCGCTTCAATGCCCTGCAGGATGTTCATGTTGTAGGTCACCGCAGCTGGCGCCTGTTCGGGGCCGCCGAGGCGGTAATTCCAGCTGGCCCAGGCGTTGCGACGGCGTGGCAGCAGGCGGCTGTCGGTGTGCAGCACCACGTCGTTCTCGGCATAGCCGATGGCGCCCAGCACTGAACGTTCGTGCACGCTCGGCGCTTCCAGCAGCGCCAGGGCCTGGTCGCTGTGGCAGGCGAATACCACATTGTCGAAGCGCTCGGTACCGGCGTCGCTGACCAGGGTAACCCCGCCTTCGTCGCGACCGACCCGGTGCACCCGGCAGTCCAAGCGGATGCGCTCGGCGAAGGGGCGGCACAGCGGGGCGACATAACTGCGCGAGCCGCCCGCCACGACACGCCACTGCGGGCGCTGGTTCACTGACAGCAAGCCGTGGTTGCGACAGAAACGCACGAAGAATGCCAGCGGGAAACCGAGCATGTCGGCTCGCGACATCGACCAGATCGCAGAGCCCATGGGCACGATGTAATGCTCGATGAAACGCTGGCCGTAACCTCCTTCATCAAGGTACGCGCCCAATGTGGTGGTGGGCTCGATCCGCTGCTGTTCCAGGTCGGCGAGAGACTGCCGGTTGAAACGCAGGATATCGCGCAGCATGCCCCAGAACCCTGGTGACAGCAGGTTGCGGCGCTGGGCAAACAACGTGTTCAGATCGTGCCCGTTATACTCCAGGCCGCTGAGCGGATCATGCACGGAAAAACTCATCTGCGTCGGCTGCGAAGCGACCCCGAGTTGTTCGAGCAAACGAATGAAATGGGGATAGGTCCAGTCGTTGAACACGATGAACCCCGTGTCGATGGCATGGCGCTCACCGCGCCACACCACGTCGACGGTGTGGGTGTGGCCACCGACCCAGCCGGCGGCCTCGAAAACCGTTACTTCGTGCTTGCGCGACAACAGGTAGGCGCAGGTCAGGCCGGCGATGCCGCTGCCGATGATGGCTATACGCATGATTGATCAGTCCGTTTCTTGACGAGCCAGGCGCCGGCCCAATGCCAGGCGCGCTTGCGCCGGCAGCGCTCCGAGCAGGCGCAACCCCCAGGTGAACAGGCGCGGGAAGTTTATTTCCAGCGGCCGACGCGGCAGCCGTCTGACGATGTGCCGGGCGGCGCGCTGGGCTGACCACAGCTGAGGCATCGGGAAGTCGTTGCGACGCGTCAGCGGTGTGTCGACGAAGCCTGGATTGATCAGCGTGACGTCGATGCCGGCTTGCGCCAGATCGATGCGCTGCGACTCCACCAGGTAGCGCACAGCGGCCTTGGATGCGCCATAAGCGCCGGCGCGGGGCAAGGCCAGCCAGGTTACCGAGCTGCCCATGACCACCAGGTGCGGGCCGATACCGGCACGCAGCAGGGGCAGGGCGACCGCCAGGCAGTGGCTGAGGCTCAGCACATTGGTGCGGATAACGCGCTCGACCAGCGCCGGGTCGAACCGGCCGGGTTCCAGGTACTCGCAGGTACCGGCGTTGAAAATCGCCATGTCCAGGGCGCCCCAGGCCTGGCGAATGCGGTCTGCTATCTGCGCGACCTGCTCGGGATCGTCCAGATCGCCGTTGGCCAGCAGCACCTGCCCGGGAAAGCGCTCGGCAAAGGGCACCAGTTGCTCGACCCGGCGACCGCCCAGGGCAACCTGATGGCCTTGTTCCAGCAGGCACTGCGCGAGCGCCGCACCGATGCCGCTGCTGGCACCGGTCAACCAGCAGCGGCTCATGCCAACCGCCCCTTGAGCCAGCGAATCGCCCCCCCCATCAGCGGAATGTGCTCGTAGAGCAGCGCGCCGGCGTCGAAGAAATCCTGGTGGTAATGCACCCGGTCATGCCATTGCAGGTAACTGCAGCCTTGCAGGGAAACCGGGCGACCGCCTGCAAGCCGCGGATGACGAAATTGCAGGGTCCAACGCAGGTACCCTTGCCCGGTCCTCACCTCGTCGGCACCGGAGAATACGTAGCGGATGTCATGGGCGTTGGCGTACAGCTGGGCAAAATACGCCCGCAGCTCGCTCAGCCCTTCAATCCGATGCAGCGGGTCGCGGAAGGTGACGTTCTCGCTGTACAGGTTCTCTAGCGCTTCGAGGTGCTGCCCATCGAGCTGGGCGAAGCGCTCGGCGAAATTCTGCAGGTACGTTGACATGCTCGGCTCCGACAAATCCTGTACAAACAAATTTTTTGTACAGGTATAGAAGAAGCCTACGTTTAAATCTGTACAAGTCAACGTTCTTGTACAGATATTTTGCTCAGTGTCCGACCGCTGCCAACTGGCGGCGCAGGTCGGCGACCTCGACCTCCAGCTCGCGCACCCTTTCTTCGGCAGCGATCTGCGCCGAGACATCGTGTTGAATGCCGATGTAATAGGTCAGCTGGTCTGCCTCGTTATGTACCGGGGTGATGGACAATTCGTTCCAGAACGGGCTGCCGTCCTTGCGATAATTGCGCAGCACCTGACGGCAGGGCTGGCCCGTGTGGATCGCCTCGCGGATCACCGCGATACCCGGCTGCTGCTGATCCTGGCCCTGGAGGAAGCGGCAGTCCTGGTAGAGGATATCGTCCCCGCAGTAGCCGGTGAGGCGTTCAAAGGCGGGGTTGACGTAGATCAGGATGCTGTCGCGGCCTTCCTGCTCGGCAACGACAATGCCATCGTTGGAGTGCTCGACCATCAGTTGCAGGAGTTTTGCGTTGATCATTGGGGACACCCATGAAAATCTGAGCTGTATGGCGGGCGCAACAATACGAAGCGCCGGCGCGATTCTGTACATAATGGCCTATCTGAGCTCGCCGCAGAAAGAGCGTATGGGTTTAGAATGGGCCATCTTTCTAATGATTCCTCCTGATGACCGAAGTCACCTCACCCGATTTACTGCCCATGCGCGATGTGGTCAGCCTGACTGGCATCAATCCGGTGACCTTGCGCGCCTGGGAGCGACGTCACGGCCTGATCAGCCCGCAACGTACCGACGGTGGTCATCGCCTGTACACGCCCAGCGACGTGCAGCGCATTCGCGACATCCTGCACTGGACAGCCAACGGCCTGCCGATCAGCAAGGTCGGCGAAATGCTCGCCGCTCAGCGTCACACGCCGGTGCAGCAGGATTCGGCCTTCCAAGACTGGCGCGCGGCCCTGAAACGCGCGGCAATGGCGTTCGATACGCGCGGGTTGGAGGGTGTCCATGGCCAGTTGTTCACGCTCCTGCCCAAGGCCACCGTGCTGCGCGAAGTGCTGCTGCCGGTCTGGCAGGCGATGGGCGCGGGCAGGGCCTTCGGTGAGCGCAGTCAGTGGCTGTTCCTTGACACCTTCCTGCGCGCACGCCTGTTGCTGCGCCTGCAGATGAACCAGGCCGATGCGCCAAGGGTGCTGCTGGCCGGTACCGAAGGGGCTGCCGAACTGCCGTTGCTGTGTACCGGCCTGTTGCTCAGCAGCGAGCAACAGCGCGTCGACGTGCTCGGCTGCTGGCAGCCGTTGGAGGAACTCGCCCTGGTGTGCGCGGCGACTCAGCCAGCGGCGTTGGTGATTGCCGTGCAAGGCCCGGTGAACGCCGGGCTGGCCAAGCGGCTGCGGGCCTTGCAGCTGGAGATTGCCTGCCCGCTGGCCCTCACCGGGGTAGCTGGACCGCAAGCCGCGTTGCAAGGCATCCCGCTGCGTGTGCTGGACGAGCAGGGGGATGATGTGGCGGGGATGCTCAACGCGTTGCTCAGGGGAGCCCTGGATCTCTGAGAGCAGGGCCGCTGCGCCGATTAGGTCAACGCCAAAATGGATTGAATTTTGCCCTGCATTGCCGGTTCTACCGCATCAAGCTCCTCGATTTCTTACTTGCCCGGAGCTTGATTGCAGGAGAGCCGTGTGCCTCGAATCATCACCCCATCGACCCCCGAACACGAAATCACCGAGCACAACGCCAGGATGTTCGGTTCGCCCAAGGAGCGTCTGGACTTCTATCGGCGCGAGATCCAGTACGAAACCAGCATCCTGGCCAATCGTACCGACGCCTATCTGGCCGCCCAGTCGTTTCTGGTCATCGCTTTCGTCTCGTCCATGGGCAACCTCAATCAAGGGTGGGGGGAGATGTTCACCCTGATCGTGCCCGCGTTCCTTGCTTTGCTTGGCGTGCTGAGTTCGCTCAATGCCTGGCCAGGTATTCGCGCGGCGTACAACATCATCGATCACTGGCAACTCAAGCAGAGCCACTTGCTGCGCAGCGAGCCCTTGATGGGGCTGGCCTATGACGAATCGCCCCTGTTCTGCGAGGCCGAAACATCACGTGCGGGGCATCGCAAGTCATTGCTCTTTTCCCTGCGTACTCCGTGGATCTTTCTGGTGTTCTGGGTGCTGCTGGGGAGTTACTCGGTGTATATCCAATTGGCCTGATTAGGTTGTCATGCGGGGAAGCATGGCCCCCGCTCGCTGGCACGGGGCAGGGGCCGTGCGGCAATGTCAGCGCCCCAGCGCAGCGATCAACTGTTCGTTGAACGCCGGGATATCGTCCGGCGTACGGCTGCTGATCAGGTTACCATCCACCACCACCGCTTCATCGATCCAGCTGCCGCCGGCGTTGCGGATGTCGTCCTGCAACGTCTTGTAGCTGGTCATTCGCTTGCCCTTGACCAGGCCGGTCGAGACCAGCAGCCATCCACCGTGGCAGATCACCGCCAACGGTTTGCCTGCAGAGTCATGGCTTTTGACCAATTCCTGGGCGCCGGGTATCAGGCGAATGGTGTCGGAGTTCTGCACGCCGCCGGGCAGCACGAGGGCATCATACAGATCGAGCCGGGCACTTTCGAACGTGGCATCCACCGGGAATTCGTCGGCGGGCTGGTCGTGATTCCAGCCGCGTACAGTCCCATCCTTTTCGCTCAGGATATCGACCACCGCGCCCAGCTTTTGCAGGGCTTCACGAGGGCCGGTCAACTCCACCTGTTCAAACCCGTCGGTGACCAGAAAGGCCACGCGCTTGCCATTCAATTGTGCACTCATCGTCGTGTTTCCTTTATTGATAGGCTTGATAGGGCAGGCCCCGGGCGTGCGGCGAAGTTCCAACGGATTGCCGGAAGGCCTCGCCGCGCACCGGACATCAGTGCTTGCCAGGTAACAGCGTCCCCAGGACCTGCTTGGCCGTCTGCACGATTATCCCTGCCTCGTCAGGGTCGCCCTTGAGCAGGGTGCTGGCGAACTGCTTCGCTTGTTCCAGCTTGATGTGCGGGGGGAGCGGCGGCACGTTGGGGTCGGTCTTGAATTCGATCAGCACCGGGCGGTCGGCGGCCAGGGCCCGATCCCAGGCGCTGGCGACCTCGTCTTCGCGCTCGACGAAGATGCCCTGCAGGCCGATGGAAATGGCAAACAGGTGGTAGGGCACATCGGGTATGGACTGGGACGCCTCGAACTTCGGGTCGCCTTCCATGACCCGCTGCTCCCAGGTGACCTGGTTGAGGTCCTCGTTGTTGAACACGGCGCAGATCCATTTGGGGTTTTCCCATTGCTGCCAGTACTTGGCCACGGTGATCAGCTCGGCCAGGTTGTTCATCTGCATCGCACCGTCGCCCACCAGGGCAATCACCGGGCGCTGCGGGTGCGCAAACTTGGCGGCGATCGCATAGGGCACGGCGGCGCCCATGCACGCCAGGCCGCCGGACAACGAACACTGCATGCCCTGGCGGATCATCAGGTCACGCGCGAACCAGTTGGCGCAGGAGCCGGAGTCACTGGTGACGATGGCCGCATCCGGCAGTCGCGGGGAGAGCTCGTGCACCACCCGCTGCGGGTTGATCGGGTCGGCCTTGGTCAGGGCGCGTTTTTCCAGGGTCTTGTCCCAGCGCGCGCGCCAGCCTTCGATCTTCTTGCGCCAGCGCCGGTCGGGCTTGTGCTCGAGCAATGGCAAGAGCGCCTGCAGGGTTTCGCCGGCGTCGCCGACCAGGTTGACCTCCATCGGATAACGCAGGCTGAGCATGTCAGGTTGCAGGTCGATCTGCACGCCGCGAGCCTGGCCTTCCTTGGGCAGGAATTCGGAATAGGGAAAACCCGAACCGATCATCAGCAAGGTGTCGCACTCAGTCATCAGCTTGTAGCTGGGCTCGGTGCCGAGCAGGCCGATTGACCCTGTGACCCAGGGCAGGGTATCCGGCAGCACGGCTTTGCCCAGCAGCGCCTTGGCAACGCCCGCCCCGAGCTTTTCGGCCACCGCCTCCACCTGTTCGCTCGCCTGCAGAGCGCCAGCACCGACCAGGATGGCCACCTTGCGACCGGCATTGAGCACATCGGCGGCCTGCTGAAGGTCAGACGTGTAGGGCAGCACCTTCGGCTTGCTGTAGCCGACGCCGGAGTGCACGGTGCCGTGGGCCCTGGCGGGCGCCTCATAGGGCAGGTCCTGCAGGTCATTGGGCAGGATGATGGCGGTTACCCGGCGCTCGCCCACGGCCGTGCGCACGGCGCGGTCGAGCAGGTGGCGTACCTGGGCAGGGGTGGACGCCTGCTGCACGAACGCCCCGGCCACATCCTTGAACATCGACAGCAAGTCCAGCTCCTGCTGATAGTGCCCGCCCAGCGCCGCTCGTGCCTGCTGGCCAACGATGGCCAGCACCGGCTGGTGATCCATGCGCGCATCGTACAGGCCGGTAAGCAGGTGCGAGGCACCTGGGCCCGAGGTAGCGATGCATACGCCCAGCTCACCGGTGAACTTGGCGTGGGCGCTGGCCATGAACGCGGCCATCTCCTCATGGCGGGCCTGAATGAATTCGATCTTGCCGTTGGCCCGGTTCAACGCGCCGAACACACCGTTGATGCCGTCGCCCGGGTAACCATAGATACGCCGCACGCCCCACTGGTACAAACGCTCGACCAGGAAGTCACCTACCGTCGTTGTCATCGTCGTGTCCCTGTCAGTGATGGATAGGGTCTGGACTGGATCGCGCAGGCGAAAGTTTCACTGGGTGTAGCTGGTCGCCCGGCATGAACCTCGAAGCTGGCTCGTATTCTCAAGGGTATTGCCCAACTTCATCGCGAGGCCCTCATGTTTACCCTCGACAGCACCACCCAACCGCAGAGGACGCTGCATTTCGCCGATGACGGCGCGACGCCGAACAGCCGCTTCGCCGTATTGCTCTACCGCCTGCGCCTTGCACCGGCCGATGACAACGCCAGCGCGTTCGAGGCGTTGTTCGCCGCCCACCAATGGACGCCGTTGTGGCGCGACGGCATTTTTGAGTACCAGCATTTCCACCCCAATGCCCATGAGGTGCTGGGTGTCGCAAGCGGGCAGGCGCGGGTGACACTGGGCGGCGCGGGCGGCCAGACGTTGACCGTGAAAGCGGGCAATGTCCTGGTCCTGCCGGCTGGCACTGGCCATTGCTGTGTCGAGCACAGCGATGACTTCCTGGTGGTGGGGGCTTACCCGCTGGGGCAGGAGCAGTACGCCATCCAACGACCCGAGGATGGCGCGCACGACCAGGCGCTGGCGCGCATCGCCGCCGTGCCCAGGCCAGCGCAAGATCCGGTGACCGGCGCACGAGGCGCCCTGATGACGCTATGGCGCTGATCACCAGCCAACGGCATTCAGGCCTCTTTGAAGCGCAGCATGTCTTCCTGGGGTAGCGCGGTGACCTTGATCGCCCGCACCGGCACGGCAAACTTCGCACCGATCCTGGAGAACCGCTCCAGCAGGTGGAAATTGATCGCCTGCTGGATATCCATGTACAGGTTGTAGCCGGGGTCCTTGACGATATACACGCACTCGAACTCCAGCGCCTCCTTGCCGAAGCCACGCAGGTGGGCGCGATCGAAGCGCGCCTGGCCCTGTGCCTTGATCGCCTCCTCGATGATGCCCGGTGCCTTCTTCACGGCATCGGTGGGGGTGTCGTAGGACAAGCCGAACTCGAACACGATGCGTCGCTCCTGCAGGCGCTTGTAGTTCTGGATGGTGCTGCTGATCATGCTGGCATTGGCCATGACGATCTGCTCGCCGCCCAGGCTGCGGATGCGTGTGGTCTTCAGCCCGACATGCTCCACGGTGCCGGCCAGGGGGCCGACGACGATGAAGTCGCCCACCTCGAAGGGCTTGTCCACGGCGATCGACAGCGAGGCGAACAGGTCGCCGAGGATGTTCTGCACCGCCAGCGCCACGGCGATGCCACCCACCCCGAGGCTGGCGACGAAGGCGGTGATGTTCACCCCCAGGTTGGACAGCATGGCCAGCACCACCACCGACCACAACAGCACCCGCGCGCCCCAGGCGGACAGGGTGGCCAGCGCGCTCCCCTGGTTCAGCCCGTCGCCGCCGTGCCGAGCGAAATAGCGGCGCAGGCCCAGGGCGATGGCGCGGTTGGCCCACAGGCCGATCTGCAGCGCCGCC
Organism: Pseudomonas soli; assembly: GCF_900110655.1. Classification (GTDB taxonomy): domain Bacteria; phylum Pseudomonadota; class Gammaproteobacteria; order Pseudomonadales; family Pseudomonadaceae; genus Aquipseudomonas; species Aquipseudomonas soli. The sequence goes on along the minus strand of NZ_FOEQ01000001.1, from coordinate 96,613 downwards.
ACCACGAACCACAGGCTGCCCACCCGGGCTAGCCAACGCTCGGGCAAATCGAGCATGCCCAGGCCCACCAGCAGCGAGGCGAGCAGCAGCAAGGCATTGCTGGTGCCGTCGAGCACCTTGGCCAGCACTTGGCTGAACGCGCCGTCGTGTTCCGACCAGCGCCGTACCCGCCGCTGCACGAAGCTGATCGCCGCCCGCGCCGCGACAAAGGTCAGGGTGGCGACGCCCAACGCCAGCAGCAGGTTGAGGATTGAGATACCGAATAGTGCGGTATCGGTGAACAGTTCAATGATGCGGTCATTCATGAGTGGCTCGCCTCCTGGTTGCCCTCGGGGGATGTGCAGCGTCCTTTCATGGGACGTCGAGGTGCGGCCAGAGGTCGATCGGATTTTCACCGCCGGGTTTTCGGAACGTCTTGACCCCGCCGCCACTCCACCGCTTCACAGCGCCTGACAGGAGCAAGCGGATGATTTATCTAGGCTGTGCCGGCTGGAGCATTTCGCGACCTTATGTCGACGCGTTTCCCGCGCAAGGCAGCCACCTGCAGCGCTATGCGCGGCGGCTGAACGCGGTCGAGATCAACAGCGCGTTCTACCGCCCGCACCGCCCTGAAACCTATGCGCGATGGGCCGCCTCGGTGCCGACGACATTTCGCTTTTCCGTCAAGCTGCCCAGGACCATCACCCATGAACAGCGCCTGCACGCCTGCGGACCGCTGCTCGATGGGTTTCTCGCCCAGTGCGGCCAGCTGGGGGAGCGCCTCGGTTGCCTGCTGGTCCAGTTGCCACCTTCGTTGGCCTACGACGCCCAAATGGCGCGTCGCTTCTTCGAAGCGTTGCGCGAACGCCATGCCGGACCAGTGGCGGTCGAGCCGCGCCACGCTTCGTGGCATGCGGCGCAGTCAATGCTCGTCGCGCTGCGCATCGCCCAGGTGGCCGCCAGCCCGCCGCGCCTGGTCAGCGATGCCGAGCCCGGCGGGTGGCCAGGGCTGGAGTATTGGCGCCTGCATGGCGAGCCGCGTGTCTACTACAGCGCTTATTCCGACCATTACCTGCAGGCTTTGGCGGCGCGGCTGCGGGCGAGTGCTGCCAGCCAGACAGATATCTGGTGCATATTCGACAATACCGCCGCCGGCGCCGCCTTGGGCAATGCCCTGGCAACCTGGGATCAGTTGTGCTGATGCAGTCGGATCAAACTTTCCCAGGCGGCCGGTACTCTTCTGAAAGACAGTCATCCGCCACGGGACCCTTTCATGAAACAGCCTGAATCCAAACCCGCTGACAAGACCCCACGCCCCATTTCCTCGGAAGAGGCCCAAAAAGGGCAGCCTGCGCCGGATCCGATGCTCGAGCGCCCGGATCCGGATACAGAGGCGGTCGACAAGGTGATAACGCCGACTTCAATCAAAGAGCAGGAAGAGCAGATCCGTGCGATCGAGAAGCGCCTGCGCGACGTTGACGACAAAGCCTGATATAGACGTGCCAGCGAGGGATGAGCTTGATTGAGCACGCCGATGCGGCTGCGGCGCTGCTGGCCGCGCGGGCTCAATTCGCCATCACCATTGGTCTTCATATTGTCCTTGCCGCCTTCAGCATTGGCCTGGCGCAGTGGTTGATGGCCTTGGAAGCCTGGTGGCTGTGGCGCCGACAGCCAGCCGTGTTGGCGCTATACCGCTACTGGCTGAAAGTGTTTGCCTTGACCGTGGCCGCCGGGACCGCCTTCGGCCTGGTCATGGAGTATCAGTTCGGTCTGAATTGGGCACGGCTGTCGCTGGCAGTCGGCGAGATCATCGGTCCATTGATGCTCTATGAGGTACTGGTGGCATTCTTTCTGAAAGCGGGTTTTCTCGGGGTGATGTTGTTCGGCCAGAACAAGGTCGGGCCGAAGCTGCATTTTTTCGCGACCTACGCGGTGGCCTGTGCACTGGCGCTGGTGCTGGTGCTGGGTTACTCATGGCTGGGTGCCTGCTGGCTGTACTGGCGATGCGAAGGCCCGCTGCAACGTCGGGCAGCCAGCCAGGCCAAGCTGCTCTGCGGCCTATGCCCTGGCGGCGCTGGCTGGTGTGCTGGCGTTGACGTTGCAACTCGATACGCAGTATTGGCATCGCCTCGGCCAGCCCTCGCTGCTCGTAGGCGCCGGGGTAGCGAGCATTGGATTGCTGGTGGGGTTCGCTCGCGCCTGGCGCTGTGCACACCACTGGCTGCCGCTGTCTTGTGCCCTGGGCATGATCGTCGTGGCATTCACCCTCATGCTGGTAGCGCTCTTTCCCAATGCCATCCCGCCGGCACTGACTCTTGAACAGGCGGCGGCAAGCGCTGCCACTCAAGTGTTTGTACTGGTTGGCTTTGCCCTGGTTGTGCCTGTCACGCTGGGCTACAACACCTGGGGCTTCAGGGTGTTTTCGGGAAAGGTCAGGGCTCGGGCAGGCAGGGGACGACGCCTGGCCAATGAATGCGCCACGCCATTCGTCCGACATTCAGGAAATGTGCTGAACGCCTGGCAGGGTAAATGCCCTTATGCAAGTCAAACAGGCGCTATTCAACTTCCAATAAAAATACGGCCAGAGGCCTCTGCATAATGACGACTCCCCCGACCGACCTGGATGTGGCAATGGAAATTGGCATCAGCGAAACCGAGGTCAAGCGCTATCGGGGCGATACCTTTTTGCTGGGTGACGGCGCATGGCTTGTCCACTTCGGATACACCATGCCCAAGGAGCTGCGTTCGCGCCTGACCGGCAGCTTTACGCTTATCTTCAAGCCGCACATGTCACTAGGTGACAGACGAAGACCAGGGTAGGGCGCACGCGCTCCTGGTACACCTAATGGCGCCTGCGCTCCAGTGTCGCCAGCACCCAGCCCGCCACGAATCCCAGGGACAAGGCGGTTGCCAGGATGGCTGCGGGGTGGCGTTGCAGGCGCTCGACACCCGCCACCAGACGCCGTCCCTGCGTCGCTGCGAAGGCTGGAACTTCAGGTACTGATGGCCGCTGTCCAGGCTGTTCGACTTCACTGCCCCCCTCGTCGGAAGGCCAGTGTTCAAGGCGCGACACTGCCAGGGAAGTGCCATCCGCCAAGGTCAGCACCAGGTCCTTGATCTCGCCGGCGAAGCGGTTGGCGAACACCGGCTCGCCCGTGGCATCGAGGTTGTCATAGATGAATCGCCGCCCCTCCAGCCACCCCACGGCGGTCAGCAGCTCCGGCCCCAGATAGTACTTGCCGTCGAGGAAGAAGCCGGTGAACGGATGCACCCGCTCGAGGTTTTCCACGGTATAGCGTTCTCCCGGCTTCATACCGGTGGCGGGATCGATCATGGCTGCACGCTCCGTGTGGCGATAGTGCGAAACACACAGCCGTGCCTGCTCAGGACGAGCGGATCCGCAAGCATTTCGATACGGACATCGCCGGTACCGTGACAGATCAAAGGCCTCATGGGTTGGTTCTCCTGTACGCTGTGGGGATGGTCTATTCAGGGGAAGCCAGGAAGCGCGTTAAAGTTCAAGCGCAGATCACCAGTGGCATTTGCGTCGCGCCGACCGTCCAGGCGGCTGGAGGGAACCTCGTGCGACGCACAGGCATCTTCCGTCAAAGAAAGCAGGGCGGTCCGAGATGAATGCCTTCAGCGACCCGATGACCCCGGCGCAATGCCGGCTGGCAGCGATCAACCACTGGTTCGACACCTACGACAACCAGGCCCTGCGCCGGCACTGTCCAAGCACCTATCACGATGAACTCCTGCGCCAGGCCGACGAGATGGACCGGCTGCGGTTGATCGACTGGACTGAGTGGCGCGACCTGCGCCGGCTTGCTGATCGAGCGTTCGTGAAGGCGGTGGCCGGCGCGGACTACCACCTTGTGTAGCTGCTTGGGCACTGCCGACCATTCGTCCAGCCGATCGCACTTCGTCAGCGGCAATGGCTTCAACCGTTCAGCCGAACCCACTCAGGAGTGAGCGACATGCCCCGTGGAGACAAAGACAAGTACACCGAGAAACAGAAGCGCAAGGCCGAACACATCGAGCAAAGCTACGAGGACAAGGGCCTGTCCAAGGACGAGGCCGAGTCCCGTGCCTGGGCTACCGTCAACAAGCAGTCCGGCGGCGGCGACAAGTCCGGCGGATCGGGCAGCAAGACGTCGTCGAGCGAAAAGAAGACCGCACGTTCAGATTCGGCCAAGCGGGCCGCGAAAACCCGTCAGGGCCATGGACGTCAATCTGGCACCTCACTGGAGACGCAGACCAAGGAAAGCCTGATGAAAGAGGCGCGCAGCAAGGATATCAAGGGGCGTTCGCGCATGACCAAGGCGCAACTGGTCGAGGCGTTGCGCAGGAAAGGCTGATGCGGCGCTGACCGGCCAGTGACGGTTCTAGGCTTGGAGAAGGACAGCCATGCCTGATCCACCGGCGTTATTCAACGCGTCTCCGTTATGGTCGCCGCGGCCACTTCGGCCAGCCAGGCCAACAGTGCCTTCATGTGTGGCTGCCGTTCCCGGCCCGGTACGCAGACCGCCATGTAGCGCGGCCCCGGCAGGCTGACGTCGGGCCGGAAGGCCGCCAGTTCGCCACGTTGCACGCTATCGGCCACCAGTACGTTGCTGGCGAGCACCAGGCCTTGGCCTGCAACGGCGGCGCTCAAGGCAAAATGCTCGTCATCGAATTCGCGCATGCGTGCACGCTCAAGCCAGTCTTGGCAGCCCGCCGCCTCACACCAAAGCTGCCAGCTGATCGAACAGCCTTGCGGGACCTGCCAGCGCAGGTCGATCAACTGGAGCTGTTCAACCGCCATGGCGGCGAGCACCGCAGGCGCGGCATAGACCGCGAAACGCTCCTCCATCAACGGCAGGTTGAACAGCTTCGGGTCGGTGTGGCTGACGGCTCGAATTGCCAGGTCGATGCTGGAATCGCGCAGCAGGTCGACCAGTTCGTTGCCGGTGTCGATGCGCAGGTTGAACGCCTCGAAAGCACGGTAGAAATCGCCCAACCTCGGAATCAGCCAGGCGGCGGCCAGCCCGGGCGTAGTGGACAGGGTCAGGGACTGTGATGCGGTGCCGGGCAGGAAGTGCTCCAGGCTACGACTGATATCCAGGAGTGCGCCATGGACCTGGCGATAGAGCCGCTCGCCTTGCTCGGTGAGCCTCACACCCTGCGCGCTGCGCTCGAACAGCAAAGTGCCAAGCCGGGTCTCCAGCACCTTCACCTGGTGGGAAATGGCCCCGGGCGTGACCGAGAGCTCCTCGGCCGCGGCCTTGAAGCTGGTGAGGCGCGCCGCGGCCTCGAAGCTGCGCAACGCGTTGAGCGGAAGCGAAGAGAACACCGACCACCTCGAGGGATGAATTGGATTGATGCCCGCTCAATTTATCTCATTTTTCGTGGCGGTCACCGAGCGCTAACGTGGCGGCATCCGCTTTCACCGCCCACAGGTGCACCGCCATGCAAGGTCCCGCCCGCAAGATCGTCCAGGCCGTTCTTTACGAGGCGATCGCCGTCGCTGTGCTGTCACCGGCCATCGCCCTGGTCTACGACAACGGTTTGGCGCATGCCGGCGCGCTGTCGTTGATGCTGTCCGCCAGCGCGCTGGCCTGGAACGTGGTGTACAACTATCTGTTCGAGTTTTGGGAGCTCCGTCAGCCGAACCGTGCCCGCACCCTCGGCAGGCGCTTGCTGCACTCGGCGGGGTTCGAAGGTGGGTTGGTACTGCTGCTGGTGCCACTGGTGGCCTGGTGGCTGCAGATTTCCTGGTGGGCGGCGCTGGTGACCGACCTGGGGTTGTTCGTGTTCTTCTTCTTTTATGCGCTGGTGTTTCAGTGGGCGTTCGACCGCGTGTTCGATGTGCCTGTCTCGGCGCAGGGCGAGGTATCGGCCGAGGCTTGTGCGGGGCGAGGGTAGGGCGGCTGCGAGGCGAGGTGCCGAGCCGCCCGGATGCGTCAGTCCTTGCTGGCGTTGAGCTTGCGCAGCTCTTCGTAGGTGGCCGACTGGACGAACCAGAAGCCGGAGACGATGCACCAGCCGAGGCTGCCGACCACGAACACACCCAGGGCTGGCAGGAATCCGCCGGTGAACAGGGTGATGAGGGCGAACAGCCAGATAACGGCCAGGGAGACGTAGAGGACGATGTTGTTGACGCTGATGACGAAGTCTTTCACGAAGCGTATTCCTTGCGGGATATCAGAAGATTGCCCCTCCAGGGGCGCGCCGATGCTATCACATTGCTGCTACTGAGGGCTTGACCCGCGACCGATACCTGCTGTTGAATACGCGCCCTCGAATCCCCGCAACCTTTTGCCAAAGTGGTGAAGCCAGTGCCCTGCGCCATCAAACACGCCTGATACCGACGACGGTCCATCGTGCCTGATGGCTGCCCGTGCTTGCGCGCGGCGGCGCTTCATCCTCGTACCTGCCTGATCCTGTCGTCGGTTTTTCCCTATTACCAAGGAGAAACCCATGAACATGGATTTTCGTGCCGACGCACATTCCCTCGAACTGCTCAAATACCCCCGCACAGCACATCTGCAAGGCTCGCGCCTGCAGGACGGCGACAGCGATGCCGGCCAGGTGGCCTATGGCTCGCTGGCTGGCCAATGGTTGGTGGTGGAAGAGAAACTCGACGGCGCCAACGCCGGCATCAGCTTTACCAACGGTGGCGAGCTACGCCTGCAATCGCGTGGCCATTACCTCAGCGGCGGCGGCCGCGAGCGCCAGTTCAACCTGTTCAAGCAATGGGCCGTGGCCCACGAGCACTGGTTGCTCGAACGTCTTGAAGACCGCTTCGTGCTGTATGGCGAGTGGCTGCACAAGAAGCACTCGGTGTTCTACGACCACCTGCCGCATTTCTTCTGCGAGTTCGACGTGTGGGACCGCGCCACAGGCCAGTTCCTGTCCACTGCGGCGCGCCGACAGCTGCTCGCGGACGGCCCGGTGCTGTCCGTACCGGTGCTGTACGAAGGCCCGGCACCGCGCCGCTACGCCGACTTGATGGCGTTGCTCGGCGACTCGCTGGCCAAGACCGCGCGCTGGCGCGAAGTGTTCGAGCAGGTGGTACGCCGCGAAGGCCTCGACCTGGCCCGGGCCTGGCGCCAATGCGACCGCTCGAGCCGCATGGAGGGGCTGTACCTGAAGCTCGAAGACGAGCGCCAGACCCTGGGCCGGCTCAAGTGGGTGCGCCAGGACTTCGTCCAGGCCATCCTCGACGCCGACCAGCACCATGCCAACCAACCGTTCATACCCAATCAACTGGCCGCAGGCGTCGATCTCTATGCACCGCGCCTGTCCCTGGACTGGCACGGCGAACGCCGCGGCTACTGAAGGAGCTTCCCGAAATGGATATTCGCCAACTGCAACAACTGGTGCCCGACCCCGGGCACGACATGGACAGCGCCGCTTGCCTCGCGGCCATCCCGGCCCTGGCACGCCTGGCCGACACCCCGCAGGATCCGACCTATCACGCCGAGGGCGATGTGTGGGTCCATACCCGCCTGGTGGTCGAAGCGTTGCTGGCGCAGAGCGCCTACCGCGACGCCAGCGCCGAGCAGCGCTTTGTGCTGTTCTTTGCAGCCCTGCTGCATGACATCGCCAAGCCCGACACCACGGTGATCGACCCGCAGACCGGGCGCATCGGCCAACCCGGCCACTCGCGCCGAGGCGCGGTGGATGCACGCCTGCTGCTGTGGCGCGCTGGCGTGCCGTTCGCGCTGCGCGAACAGATCTGCCGGATCATCACTGTGCATCAATTGCCGTTCTTTGCCCTGCAGGGTGACCGCAGCGGACGCAGCGCGGAGTTTCTGCTGCACAAGCTGTCCTGGGAACTGCCGGTGTGGATGCTCTGCGCGGTGGCCGAGGCCGACATGCAGGGTCGCCACTATGCCGGCAAGGCCGATGTATTGACCGCCATCGAACTGTGGCGCGAGCTGGCGGCAGAGGAGGGGTGCTTGTACGGCCCGCGAGCGTTTGCCGACGACTACACACGCATTCAGTACCTGCGTGGCGCCCGTGTGCATCCGGATTATGCGCTGCACGAACCCCAGGGCTCCCAGGTGGTGATGCTCTCCGGCCTGCCGGCCAGCGGCAAGGATACCTGGATCGCCCGACACCACCCGGACCTGCCGGTGGTGTCGTTCGACGACGCGCGCCAGGCCCTGGGCCTGCGCCACGGCCAGAACGAAGGCGCGGCCGCGCACTACGCCATCGACCGGGCCAAGGCGCTGTTGCGCGAGCGCAGGCCCTTCGTGTGGAACTCGACGCACCTGTCGGCGCAGATGCGCAGCCGTACGCTGGACTTGCTGTACGGCTACGGGGCGCAGGTGGAGATCGTCTACCTGGAGCGGCCGGAGGACGAGATCATGCGGCGCAACCAGCGACGCGATACGTCGCTGCGCAATGACGATATACGGCGGATGATGTTCAAGTGGGAGGTGCCGTTGCCGACCGAGGCGCATCGGGTGAGGTATGAGGTGGTGACGGGCTGAGCATCGATCAGAAGAATATTGACAAGTTTCGGACTCTTCTGACTTTAGTGCGCCTTTTCGATCTGACGGGCTTGTTCGGAGTTGCCTTAACGGCGAAAAGCGATCAGTTGGCAATTTGTCCGCTCTAGTGGGAAAACCGCCACAGGCGGGATATATCGGTCAGGTATTATTTAACACGGGCGTAGCGCTGACTAAGTGCCCTCGCGGTAGCTGCTAAACAAAGGAACGTGAATATGCGGCACTGGTTTGACTCAGGAGTGGCGAAAAGAATCTTCACTGTCTCGTTTCCGTTGATGGGAACGATGGTCGGCAATTTACTGATGATGCTGGTCGACAGACTATGCCTGGCGCACTACTCACAAGATACGCTGGCCGCGTCTGGCCCTGCGGTATTCACAAGCATGGCGATCATCGCGTTTTTCTGTAGCACGGTGGGGGTGGCACGTTCCTTCATTGCGCAGGCGCATGGTCGATCAGGGCCCAGTGCAGCTTCGCGTGAAGCTGCACTGGGGCTGCTCCTCGGTATGGCCTGTGGGGCCCTGCTGTTCATCGCAGCCCCGCTGATCGCGATGATCCCAAAGCTCAGCTCTCGACCAGCGCAGATTGTCAACCTGGAGTCGCGGTATATGCTCTGGGCGGCGCTCTTCGGTGGCGTAATGACGATCGACACGGCGCTGTCCTCGTTTTTCAACGGTGTTGGTCGCACCCGCGAAACACTTATAGTGGGAATCATCGGTCAAGTAATCGACTCGATCTTCACTGTCGGCCTGGTCTTCGGCAAGTTCGGGCTGCCCGAAATGGGCATGACTGGGGCCGCTGTCGGTACATTGATCGGCACGCTGTCCATGCTGGCATGCTATGCCGTAATGCTGCCTCGAGAAGTCTGGCTTGAGGTGATGAACATCTTCATTGCCCGCAGCGAGCACCTAGTGCCGCAGCTGTTTTTCCGGTTGCGTAGAGGTGTTCCCGGTGGCCTATCCGCCGGAGTGGATCAGCTAGGAAACACTGCGTTCATCTGGATTGTGGCGGTACTGGGCGCCAGTGCACTAGCGGCAAACAACGTCAACCTAACCGTGAATTACCTAGGCATCATCCCAATCATTGGGTTAGGCATTGGTTGCAGCATTCTGTGTGCGACTGCAGTGGGCAAGGGGCGCTACACCGAGTTGGCAATGATCCTGCGGGTCACGGTGATCATTGAACTGCTCTACGTCCTGCTGGTTTCCACCGTTCAAATCACAGTGCCGCAAGTCTTGCTCAGGGCGTTTGGTGATCTGGGACAAAACGCGCAGACGATGGCCCTGGCCATCGATACACAACGCGTGCTGTGGACATTCTCCACTGCCTTTGTCTTCTCGATGACCGGGGCCGCCGTCCTGGAGAGTATTGGCATGGCCCGATTTTCACTGGTCGTGCGCCTGACGCTGATGTGGTGCATGAGCATTCCGTTGATCTATTGCGTCGCCATGAGCAATCGTGACGCCCCGTCGTCGCTAATAACTTGCTGGATTATTGGTTCGGTGTTTGAACTTTTGATTGGCTTAATTTACTTCTGGCGAATCGCCAAAGCCATTCGGGGGGCCGAAAACCGTCTTCACCTGGAGTCTCATTCAGCTAGCGAGAACGCTTTGTGAACCTGAATGCGAGCATCAGCGACTGGGCCAAGCGTTCTACAACCACTTCAACCTGCACAAGCTCGCCGATCAGGCTGCATTGTGTAACCTTTTCGAAGCAGACGATGAGAAAGCGTCAGGCTTGATCTTGAAGCTTTTTCGTCTGCACTGAATGGCAGCTTCCGACCCAATGAAGACACTCCTCAGCTGAGTATCAGCCGTCCTCCTGTGACATGCGCCCTACCTGTCGTTCACTCGGATGCAAACGACGGTCGCTCGGCGAACCATGCCACCGCCAGCTCCTTGAACGCCTCGGCCGAAGGCGTCAGCGGGTAGCGCTGGTCATGCGCCAGTACGATGCTATGGGTTGGCAGTTTCTCCTGAGTCGGCCGACACACCAGCGCCTGGCCATCGTAACTATGGTCACCAAATGGCCGGGTATAGATCAGCGCCACGCCAAAGCCATTGGCGACGAGGCTGCGCTGCAACTCAAAGGTGCGCACACGGTGCACAACCGCGGGTGAAATGTCGTAAAAGCTGAACAGATCCAGTACATGCTGCCAACTGTGGACCTGATCGGTGACGACCAGGGTGTATTCGGCCAGCGCCTTGAGGCTGACGCGCGGTGCCTTGGCCAACGGGTGATCGGCCGACAGCAGCACCTGGGCAGTCAGCTGACACAGCTGGGTGCATTGAGTGTTTGGCGGTAAACCCAGGTCATAGGTGATGGCCAGCTCTATCGCGCCCTCACTGAGTCGCTTGCCCACATAATCGAAGCTGCCATCGCGCATATCGACCGTGACCCGTGGGCAGGACTGCTGCATCCGTCGCACGATCTGCGGCAGGCAATAGGGCGCCAGATCTTCAAAACAGCCCACCACCAGTTCCCCGACACACTCACCTGCATTGGCATTGATCTCGGCAAAGGTCTGGGCCTCTGCCAGCACGCGACGCGCTTGCACCATGACGGTACGACCGAAGGGAGTCAGCGATATGCCAAGACCACGCTGGCGTATGAAGATTGCCTGGCCCAGCACTTCCTCCAGTTCGGTGATGGCCGCCGAGATGGAAGGCTGTGATACATGAAGCTCCATGGCGGCAGTGGTCAGGTTTCCGTGCTTGGCCGCTGCGAGCGCGTAGCGAAGCTGCCTGAGTGTGAACTTCATAGGTTTTTCCGTGGTGAGGCATCAGGACTTATTATTTTATCCTCTTTTGTCGTTGTGAAATATTTCTCCTGCGCAGTGATCATCTTGTTTGGGAGCGTCACAATGACAATTACAAAAGCTCTGCTGTCCACGACACTTTCCTTAGGGCTCTTGGCGTGCGCAGGCGCCAGCCAGGCCGCCGGTTGGTGCGAGTCTGGCAAGCCGGTGAAATTCGCCGGTCTGAACTGGGAAAGCGGGATGCTGCTCACTGAGGTGATGCAGTTCGTGCTGAAAAATGGCTATGGCTGTGACACCGACAGCCTGCCGGGTAACTCCATCTCCATGGAGAACGCCCTGAGCAGCAACGATATCCAGGTGTTCGCCGAGGAGTGGGTAGGGCGCAGCGAGGTCTGGAACAAGGCGCAGGCCGCCGGCAAGGTCGTCGGTGTCGGTTCGCCAGTGGTTGGCGCGGTCGAAGGCTGGTATGTGCCGCGTTATGTGATCGAAGGCGATGCCAAGCGCAAACTCGAAGCCAAGGCACCGAACCTCAAGAGCATTGCCGACCTGGGGCAATACGCCCAGGTATTCAAGGACCCGGAAGAGCCGGACAAGGGGCGCTTCTACAATTGCCCGGCCGGCTGGACCTGCGAGCTGGACAACAGCCAGATGCTCAAGAGCTATGGCTTGGAAAACAGCTACACCAACTTCCGCCCGGGCACCGGCCCGGCACTGGATGCCGCCGTGCTCTCGAGCTACAAGCGTGGCGAGCCGATCCTCTTCTACTACTGGTCGCCAACCCCGCTGATGGGCCAGGCCGACCTGGTCAAGCTGGACGAAAAGCTAGGCGTGGACAAATCCGTGACCATCAAGGTGGGTGTGTCGAAGACCTTCCACGAGCAGGCGCAGGAACTGGTGGCGGTGCTGGAAAAGGTCAACCTGCCGATCGATCTGCTGAACCAGAACCTGGCGCGCATGACCAGGGACCGCATCGAGTCGGCGGAACTGGCGAAGGCGTTCCTCAAGGAGCACCCCGAAGTCTGGCACAGCTGGGTCAGCGAAGACGCAGCCAAAAAGGTAGACGCGGCACTCTGAAGGGTGGGCCGGTCCGGCGCCTGCCGGGCATGCCACACAGCAGTCCGCTTCACGCACTTGCTCGAGAGAACTCCATGTTTCCCAAAGACTTCACGTTTTCCATTGCCGACTGGGTCAATGGTTGGGTCGATGCGCTGGTCACCAACTACGGTGACGTGTTCCGGCACATTTCCGACACCCTGCTGTGGGCCATCGTCAATCTCGAAGGTTTACTGCGCGCAACACCCTGGTGGCTGATGCTGGCCGTCGTCGGCGGTATTGCCTGGCACGCCACCCGCAGAATCGTACCCACCGCGGTGATCGTCGGCTTGCTGTTCCTGGTCGGTGCGGTAGGGCTCTGGGACAAGCTGATGCAGACCCTGGCGCTGATGCTGGTGGCCACGCTGATCTCGGTCCTGGTCGGCATCCCGCTGGGTATCCTGTCGGCGCGCAACGATCGCCTGCGGGCGGTGTTGATGCCGCTGCTCGACATCATGCAGACCATGCCCAGCTTCGTGTACCTGATCCCGGTACTGATGCTGTTCGGCCTGGGCAAGGTGCCGGCGATCTTTGCCACCGTCATCTATGCCGCGCCGCCGCTGATTCGCCTGACCGACCTGGGCATTCGTCAGGTGGATGGCGAGGTCATGGAGGCGATCAACGCGTTCGGGGCCAATCGCCTGCAACAACTGTTCGGCGTGCAGTTGCCACTGGCGTTGCCGAGCATCATGGCCGGTATCAACCAGACCACCATGATGGCCCTGTCGATGGTGGTCATCGCCTCGATGATCGGTGCCCGTGGCCTGGGTGAAGACGTCCTGGTCGGCATCCAGACCCTGAACGTGGGCCGAGGCCTCGAAGCGGGCCTGGCCATTGTGATTCTGGCGGTTGTGATCGACCGCATTACCCAGGCCTATGGCCGGCCACGGCATGGGGTGGGCAAATGAGCGCCAAGCAGACGATGAACAAGATCGAAGTCAAGAACGTCTTCAAGATCTTCGGTGCGCGTGCCGAAGATGCCCTGAAATTGATCCGCCAGAGCAAAAGCAAAGAGCAGGTCCTGGCCGAAACCGGTTGTGTGGTGGGGGTAAACGATCTGTCGTTGTCCATCGGCAGCGGCGAGATCTTCGTGATCATGGGGTTGTCGGGCTCGGGCAAGTCGACCCTGGTGCGTCACTTCAACCGCCTGATCGACCCCACCAGCGGCCAGATCCTGGTCGATGGCGAGGACATTCTGCAGTACGACATGCAGGCCCTGCGTGAATTCCGCCGGCGCAAGATCAGCATGGTGTTCCAGAGCTTCGGCCTGTTGCCGCACCGCACCGTGCTGGACAACGTCGCCTACGGCCTGAAAGTACGTGGCGAGAGCAAAGCCCTGTGCACGGAGCGAGCCCTGCACTGGATCAACACCGTGGGCCTGAAGGGTTACGAAAAATCGTACCCGCACCAGTTGTCGGGCGGCATGCGCCAACGTGTGGGCCTGGCGCGTGCGTTGGCTGCCGACACCGACATCATCCTGATGGACGAAGCCTTCAGTGCGCTCGACCCGCTGATCCGCGCCGAAATGCAGGACCAGTTGCTGGAACTGCAAAAGACCCTGCACAAGACCATCGTCTTCATCACCCACGACCTTGACGAAGCGGTGCGCATCGGCAACCGCATTGCCATCCTCAAGGACGGCCGCCTGATCCAGGTTGGCACGCCGAAAGAAATCCTCTACCAGCCTGCGGACGAATACGTCGATCGTTTCGTGCAGCGTCGCGTAGCTTCGCTATAAGGACCCGCGTGTATGTCGTTTGCCGAAAAGATCATCATCGCCGACACGCCCGTTCGCTGGCAGGACGTGGTGGCTGTGGCCCGGCATGGCGCGAAGCTTGAGCTGGCCCCATCGGCCTGGGCGCGGATCGAGAACGCCCAGGCGATTGTCCAGCGCATCGTTTCCAGCGGTGACCGCGCCTATGGCGTCAACACCGGGCTTGGCGCCTTGTGCAATGTCTCGTTGCAGGACGAACAGCTCAGCCAGCTGTCGCACAACACCTTGCTCAGCCATGCCTGCGGCGTGGGTACCGCGTTGTCGGACGAGCAGACCCGGGCGATCATGTGCGCGGCGATCATCAACTTCTGCCAGGGCCGTTCCGGCCTTCAGCGCAAGGTGGTCGAGGCGCTGCTGACCTTGCTCAACCAGCAAATCACCCCGCAGGTGCCGAAACAGGGGTCGGTGGGGTACCTGACCCACATGGCCCATATCAGCATCAGCTTGCTGGGTGTCGGCCAGGTCAGCTATCGCGGCCAGATCGTGCCGGCGCAGCAAGCCTTGGCCGAGGTCGGCCTGGCGCCGATCAAGCTGGGTGCCAAGGATGGCCTGTGCCTGGTCAACGGTACCCCTTGCATGACCGGCCTGAGCTGCCTGTCCTTGGACGATGCCACTCGGCTGAGCCAATGGGCGGATGTTATCGGCGCCATGAGCTTCGAGGCCCTGCGCGGCCAGCTTGATGCGTTCGACCCTGAAATCATCGCGCTGAAACCGCACCCTGGCATGCAGCGCGTGGGCAGGAACTTGCGGCGCCTGCTCGAGGGCAGCGAAATCATTGCCAGCAGCCATGGCATCCGCACCCAGGACGCCTTGAGCATTCGCTCGATCCCGCAGGTGCATGGCGCCGCGCGCGATCAGCTGGAACACGCGGCACGGCAGATCGAGACCGAACTCAACTCCACCACCGACAATCCGATGTTGCTGGGCACACCCGAGTCGTACCGGGTGGTTTCCCAGGCCAATCCCCACGGCCAGTCCGTGGCCATGGCGGCCGACCTGCTGGCGATTGCGGTGGCCGAGATCGGGGCGATTGCCGAGCGTCGTCTCGATCGCCTGATCAACCCGTTGGTCAGCGGTTTGCCGGCCTTCCTGGTCAGTCAGCCGGGGGTGAACTCGGGCATGATGATCGTCCAGTACGTGGCCGCTTCACTGTGTGCCGAAAACCGTCAGCTGGCTCAACCGGCCGTCATCGACAACTACGTCACCTCCGGCCTGCAGGAGGATCACCTGAGCATGGGCACCAATGCCGGGCTGAAGCTGCACCGCGCCCTGGAGAACTGCACGCAGATCCTCGCCATCGAGTACCTGTTGGCGGCCCAGGCCTTCGAGTTCCTCAAGGAGCAGCGCTTTGGCGCCGGTACCAGCATTGCCTGGCGGTTGTTGCGCGAGCAGGTCCCGGCCTATGCCCAGGACCGTTGGCTGGCACCGGATATCGCCAGCAGTGCATCGATCCTGAAAGATCCCGACCTGCTTGGCGTTGCCTTCCCCGAGTTGCTATGAGCGATGCAGGCAGCAGGAGCGGCGGCAGGCCACGGTCATAAGGCTGGTATGTAATTGAGGGCCTTATCGCCGGGTTCTCTATGCATCTTGTCATTTGCAATGGCTTAGGGCAGGGTCGATGCCAAGGACAACTCTGCCAAAGGAGCCACACCATGTCGAAGATATATCCCGCTATCGATCCCGAGGGGCTGGTCGAGTATTCGGTGGTCTACACGGACCGCTCGCTCAACCACATGTCCCAGTCGTTTCAGGGGGTGATGAAGAACATTTCAACCACCCTGAAACACGTCTACAACGCCCAGGCGGTTGCGGTAGTCCCAGGCAGTGGCACGTTCGGCATGGAAGCGGTAGCCCGGCAGTTTGCCACCGGGCAGCAATGCCTGGTGCTACGCAACGGCTGGTTCAGTTATCGCTGGAGCCAGATCCTTGAGATGGGCAATATTCCAGCGGCCACAACGGTGCTCAAAGCCCGGCCAGTTGAAGCGGGGCGCCAGGCTGCCTACGCCCCGGCCCCGCTGGAAGAAGTGTTGGCGGCCATTGAGTCGCAGAAACCGCAGATTGTCTTCGCCCCCCACGTTGAAACCTCATCAGGGATCATCCTGCCCGATGAGTACCTGCGGGCCGTGGGCGACGCCGTGCATGCGGTGGGTGGCCTGTTCGTGCTGGACTGCATCGCCTCAGGCGCGATCTGGGTTGATATGGACAAATGCGCTGTCGACCTGCTGATCAGCGCACCGCAGAAAGGCTGGAGCGCCTCACCTTGCTGCGCCCTGGTGATGCTCAGCGCGTTGGCCCTCGAGCGCATCGAGTCGACGCAAAGCACCAGCTTCGCCTGCGACCTGAAGAAGTGGCTGCAGATCATGCAGGCCTATGAGCAGGGCGGCCACGCCTACCATGCGACCATGCCCAGCGATGCCCTGGCGCGATTCAACGAAGTGATGGAAGAGACACAGGCCTACGGTTTCGACAAGGTCCGCGACGAACAACAGGCCTTGGGTGATCGGGTGCGCGCAATGATGACTCGCAAAGGCATCAAGAGCGTGGCCGCAGCAGGCTTCCAGGCTCCTGGCGTGGTGGTGAGCTACACCGATGATGCCGATATCAAGAGTGGTAAGAAGTTTGCCAGCCACGGCTTGCAGATTGCCGCCGGCGTGCCGTTGCAATGCGACGAGCCGGCCGACTTCCAGACCTTCCGCATCGGGCTGTTCGGGCTCGACAAGCTGCACAATCTCGAGCGCACGGTCAGTACCCTTGAGCAGGCGCTGGACGAGGTGATGGTTAACTAGGCGCACGGTTGGAGAACCTGCCATGACAACAGAGGATGCGCGGTCGCGATTTGAAGCCAAGCTTCTTCGTCCGGCAAAGCCCGGTGATGGCAGGTCGTGGGCGTTCGCAGTGCTTCCGAGGGACGCGAGTGAACGGCTTCCGAGGCGGGGAAGGGCGACTGTTAACGGTACGATCAATGGGCATCCTTTTCGGGCTACCCTTGAACCCGATGGGCAGCTGAGCCATTGGTTGAAGGTCGGTAGCGAGTTGCTCGATGCGGCGGGGGTGGCTGTTGGCGATATCGTTACCCTCGAACTGATCCCGGTGAGGAAGGAGCCCGAGCCTGATATCCCAGCGGATTTCGAGAAAGCCTTGGCAAGCAGGCCTGAGGCTCAAAAGGTTTGGAGCACAACGACGACCCTCGCGCGGGTGGACTGGATCCACTGGATTACTTCAGCGAAGCAACTCAAGACGCGTGAAAAGCGAATTGGGGATGCCTGCGAGATGCTTGCGACCGGTAAGAAGGCGGTGTGCTGTTTCGACTCGTCTGGTTACTACAGCAAAGCATTTCGGGCGCCTGAGGCGGAAAATTGACCTGTGGTGCAGCCCGGGAACATCCAGGGACGCAACCAGCCCTATGTTGACGACAAGAGAACACTTTTTATGTGCTCTGAATCGGATTTTCCCTCTTCTCTGTAGTCCATTTCCGAAACATACTCCTAGCCCCTTACAGCCTGTTGCCACCCTTCTACCCGCCATCTAGTCTCGGCAAGTCGCTTCAAACCCAGCGACCGGCTTTGACAGGCCGCAGGTAGAACGAAGTCTCGTAGCAAGCCGTTATGGCGGCTGTACGTGGGGCACCTCGTGTGCGCCGGGTTTCCTTCGTCTCCTCGGTCTGTCAACCCACGTACAGCTGCCACCCTCTGTTTGACAGCAGGGTGTGGTGGCTCCACCGAGACGGAGAAACAACATGCTAAAGATCGTCCCCGATCCACCCCAGCACGACAAATACACTACCCACACCCTCGAAGACCTCCTGGTCCAGATCTCCGAATACCTCGTCTGTGCCCTGACCGTCAGCCAGCAGACCGTCCTGCTGCACGCCAAACCGCCAGGCCAGGTCCTGACACTCGCCGCCATGCACGAAATCGACAGCGCTCGCACCCTGGTGGAAGTGGCGCTGAGCCGCGTGCAATCCCGGCACTGACCTGGCGAGCCTGGGCTCGCACTTGATGTTCACCGATCAGGCCCCGCGCCGTTCGCGGGCCGCAGGAGGAATGGTATGGATAAGGAATTGCAAAACCCGCGCATCAGCAAGCTGGCAACCACTGGCGTCGGGCATTTCGGCGAGGCTGCAGAGGAGGGTGGTCAAGACCCGCTGTTCCGTGTTGTGGCGGGCCATTCAATGGAGCATGCGGTTGAGCAGGCAACCGTGCTGATGTGTGCAGTGCACAAGATCAGTGATCTGGCCATGGCGGAGACGGATCATTTGCCGACTTTGCTCACGGCGGTGCATTACCTCAGTGGCATGGCCAAGGCACTGGCCCAGGATGTGAATCATGGGTTGTTGGTTGGTCGGAGGGTTGAGTAGGAATGCCGTGGCCGCTCTGGCTGGTGTCAGTCTGTTAAACCCCAGGGCCGCTTTGCGGCCCATTGCCGGCTGGGTGCGCATTGGTTGGCGCTGCGCTTGTTGGTCGGACGCGCCTAGGAGGCTGGCACATGATGGCAGTGGTCAGGTTTTCGGTAATGCAGTTACTCAAGTTGCACCTGCTGCGCTGTCCAGGACATTTGGCATAGCCTCTGCTTGAGGCACAACAGGTTCGGCTGAAGTCGTAGCGTCGAAGCCTAAAGCGGAAACCATCTGCTCATAGTGCGTGCTGTCAACCTCTTTCATCCATGTGAAGATGTCTGCGATGACATTATGGCTTTCACCAACAAGGTTTTCGGGTGAATCCTCTCCGATTTCAATCATCGCGTTGTGGGAGTATTTGTTGATGAATCGATAGATTTTTTCCTTGGTTTGGGGCGTGGTTAAAATGCACCCATTAAGACCCTGCTGGAACAGGTTCGCCATGTCTCCTTTGTGCAGCGGATACTTAAAGCTGAAGAAGGCCTCAAGGATTTTGCGAGCTAGGTTGGCCGTGAGGAACGCCTCATCCCGATCAATTTGTGCTTGCTCCTTATAGTTGTAAAGGCGACCGAAGATATAGTGGTACTCCGAGCTGTAAGCGTGAAGGCTCTTTGGAGCGTCTTTCAGAGTTGACTTCCTCGGGTTGCTGGTGCTGGCTTCGACTGTGTAGAAGAAGCTGTTGGCTGGACGAGGCGGCCTCCTATTTTTTCGGTTTGTATTATTTCCTTCTAGCCAGTCTCTGACCAGCTTGAAGAAGTTGAAATTGTGCGTAAGTACAAATAATTGAAGCGCTGGCGTGCAGTGATGACGTAAGTAGGAGTAGGCGTGAAATAGGTGATTTGAGTCAAAGCTGGAAATCGGGTCGTCTACTACAATGATCAGCTTTGCGAGGTCGTTGTCGCCCTCTGAAAGCTTAGTGATGAAGTATACGAATGCTATCGCAGTTTTTTCTCCCTCACTCAGATCCTTGACATGGCGTTGCTCGGTCCCCCGATTAATTTCATATCCAAGCATCTGCGGGTTGAAGCGAAGACATAGGTCAGACCGACCCAGAAAAATGTGGAGGTGCTTGTTGAATTCCTCAGCGCCCAATACTTCATTTGAAAGAGAAGCCTCAAGCGCTAGGATTTCTCGCTGCCTGGCATTCGCTTTTGACTGGATTTCGGATGCCTGCCTAGACAAGGCGTCACGCTTTTGGATTTTGGCGAAGTAGCCGAAGGCCTTAACCTCTATCGCGGCATAATGAAGCTCGATCTTTCGCTTGATGGCTCCGGTCTCTTTCGTAAAGTCCTCTGTCTTTTTGTTGTGGCGGACAGTCAACTTGTTCATCTGTTCTAACGCAGCATCGAAGCCAGCACATGCCGCGGGATCGATACTGGGCACAGTGAAGTCAATTCTGAACTGGTCGGCAATTTTCTCTTGAAGAAGCTCCTGCCAGTGCGCTATCCCCCCGTTGATGGTCGCAACGTGAGTCACAACCAGGTCCCTGGCATTGGCATATTCAGCCTGCATTTCCTCGTACAATTGGTCACCTTGGCTCAGGTCTCCTAGGTCGAGGACTTGCTGCCTCAGCCACTGCTCAGCGCTGACGAGACGACTTTGGAAATGACGATATTCGTCACTGAAATGCGCGTTGATCTCGTCAAGTCGAGACAGGGTAAGCATGGCCCCGCAAAATTCGCAATTTTCAGATTTGTGGTCGTTATGGATGGCCAACCCGGTCTGAACCCACGTTTGTATGTCTGGATTCTCTTTAAGCCTGGATAACACAATGCTGGTTGCGGTGTGTTTGAGTAGGGCTTGTAGGCGAGACTGTGCATCTTTTAGCTTTGCTGCATCAAGACTGCTAGTGATACTTGAGATCTGTGGTTTTGATACAGGCTTAGCCGCCACCACTAGAGCCAGCAACTCATCATCTTGGAGGATAGAGGAGGGCGCGCGGACCGCTTCAGAGTTAGATGCAATAAAGCTTTCTAGTTTTGTGCGATTATAATTGATGTAGTGATTATCTTCAGTGCCTATTATTTGAAGACTGGTTTTTGTTCTTTTTGCACTGTCAGTCAAGAATTTTTGCAATTCGGCCGTAGCCTTTGATGCATCATTATTCGACCTTTCAACGGACTTTAGATCTGCCTCTTGCTGGCTTTTGAGTACTTCAAGGACTTTTCGATCGTCGATCTTCTCTTTCGCGACCAGAAGAATGCTTTTTACCGAGCTGTCCCAGTCGATGTTTTCCTTGATGAATCCGGCGTTAAAGGTGCGTACTGCAGTGCTTGATTGAGGGATCGTTTTTTCAGTGATGACGACTTCGCTATCTAATATAACTGAGAACTCGCAATTTGCATCAGCGGTGGCTTGTAAGTTTTTGCGTTTTTCTAGCGACTCAAATAATTTCGAGAGAGTAGATTTACCACTACCATTCCAGCCATAGATTAAATTGAATTTACCGAATGCCTGAATGTTGTCGCCGCTGTAGTCCCTGAAGATACCAAAATTCTTTAATTTTTTTATTTTTGTAATCATGGTTGCGGTCCTTTCGCCTAAGGCTGCCAGTTCGGTGAGGGAGGTGTGGCACCTAGCCAGCATATGAGCCTTCTTTGAAATCTGCAATTCCGAAAATTCGATCATATAACCATATGATAATTATATGATTTATTTGAAATTGAACTACGCATGCTGGAGGCTGAGCACCGCATGCGCTAACAGCGGTGCATAGGACGAATGTGCTAGATAGCCCTTTACCTCATGTTCAGGGCGAGAAACTGTTGCCCTCAAAGATAAAGGCAAAGGACTGGCCCCCATGACCGCTTTCAAGAAGCAGCTCCTGCCTGTCGCCTTACTGTGCAATGTCCTTGCTGCCCAGGCGAGCGATGTGCAGATGGGTGACTTTTGGGTAGTCCATTACCAAGGTGGCTTGGGCAAGAACCAGGTGTTTGTCGCGGACGGCGACTCCAACAACATCTTCAATCGCCCAGGTGGCGCGAAATCATTGGGCGTCTATCAGTTCTACGAAGAGCCCGGCAAACCCACATTCACTGCGTACGATGTCGAAATCGACTGCGCCAAGAACCGCGTGCGCATCACGGGTGCGCAGGATTTTCGCAGCGTTTTCAATGAATTGCGCAACGCCAAGTATTCCAGCCAATGGCAGAGCAAACCTGACACCTGGTTGGCGCAAAGTCGCGATTTCCTGTGCAAACCGGCTGACCGCCAGGCTCGGAAAATGGAGCGCCTGGGTGTGATGCCGGCATCGCAAATAGCCAAGGCAGGGCCGCAGCTGTTCCAGATACTGAACCGAGAGGCTGCCAAGGCAGCCATCATGCAGAAGATCGACGAAGGGTTCGCACAGATGTCTGCCAAGTAAAGCGGCCTTCAGGGAGAAGACCTTATGAACCGATTGTTAGCATTGGGCCTGTTGGCCACATTGCTCAGTGGCTGCGCATCGCTGGAAGCCAGCAGTGCCTGGAAAGATCGGCCGGTGGGCGAGCTGATCGATTTCTTCGGCGTGCCACGGCAGGTCATGGTGGTGCCGGAAGAGGATCTGGTCGTGCTCAGGTATGTGCGCGACAGCAGTTATGTCACGCGTGAAGCCGCGGGCACTTACACGGGGCCGCAGAACGGGCAGATTGTGCATACGGAATACTGGGAAGACGTGCAGCACTCGGGCAGCTGTCAGATCGATGTGTTCATCAACAGGGCGCGACTGGTGCAGAAGGTACGCACGAAAGGACGCTGTGCAGTTGTCGAGATGGCGCCGGCAGCTCGAGCGTGATCTGGCAGACGCAAACCACAGATGATCGACTCAGGAGGTCACCTCCCGTAATACGTGATTTAACATAATATACATTATGCGTAGGTTCGTATTGAGCAGTACGCCCAGAGGGAGGCCAGATTCCAGCCTCCACCAAGCCCATTTCCAATCCACTCACTCGAATCTCAATCCTTTCGGCACTTCATACCGGCCGCCGTCATAATTCAGGCTGAACCTTTTCGTCTGCGTGGCACGCTCGATTTCCTGACAGTCATCAGCGCCCTTGGGAACACTTTGGCTCCCGGTCGATATCTCGGTAACCCGCAATTTGCTGAAACCGTCCTTGCCGGGTTTTCCCATTGCCAGCGTCCGTTTGATCTCATCGAATTCTCCAGCGCAGACACCATCCCATTCGCCGTGACTCTCGCTCACAACCAAGTGCCTCGTGATCTGCCGCAGTTGCGAACCGTCGTTCACGTACAGGCTCAGGGTTTCACTGCTGAACGGATTGACCCGTGACGATCCTGTGTGACGAATGCGCACGCCAAATGCTCGTAAGCCTGGTGCTAGCTGATAGCGCGCAGTGTCCAGCGTCAGGCCTGAAAACTGCACCGCATCGGAGACGATCGCCGCCTCCTGGTAATGATGGGCAATGATCTTGCCGCTGCTGGCATCGGCCACCAGTACATCCAGGCTGTAATCGCCTTGCCCGTATTCATCAACGTTCACCTTCAACGGCAAGGCTGCCAAGACCTGGCTGGTATCTGCCGGATTGACCTTGCAGACTGCAAAGTCGCTGGCTAGCGACAGTGTCGGGTGCAAGGCCTGGGCCCAGGTTTGCAGGTTCTTCGTGCAGTCGCCCCAGGCGATCATGGGGGCAAACAACAACGGTAAAGCGGCGAATCTACGCATGGTCGATGTCTCATTCCTTTGAGGATAAGTGAGCTGGATGCACACTACACAGGGTCTCTGGCGTCAGCAAACGTCCGTACGCCCTGCCCGACTTTTTTATGGCATAAACATATAACTCAACTAAATATTCATTTAGTTGAGTTATATGAGGCATCTCCTCACCGCACCTCAGCGCCGTTCTTTTCCCCCTGCGAAATACCTCCAACCATCTATGCTCAGCAAACCCACCCCACGGAGCCTGTTCGAAAATGGACATTCGCCAGAAAACCATCGGGTTCGGTCTTGTCAGCATCCTCGCCGCCCTGTTGCTTGGCGGCAGCGGCCTGCTCGCCGAGCATGACCAGAACCAGGCGTTGCAGCGCAGCGAGGCCAGCATGGCCGCCCTGCGCAACCACATGGAAGGCGACATGATGCATGATGCGCTGCGCGCCGATGTGCTGGCCGCCCTGCTGGTCAAGCCGGGCGATACTGACAACGCCAACCAGGTGCTGGCCGACCTCGACGAACACGCAAAGTGGTTCCGCAGTGTCGTGCAAAGCAACCTGGAACTGCCCCTGGACGCCGACCTGCACCAGGCCATCAATGACCTCGGCCCCCTCCTCGACCACTACATCGCCAGCGCCACGTCGATCATCCAGCTGGCATTGCAGTCGCCTGAACAGGCCCAGGCGCAGCTGCCGGCCTTTGTCACTGCTTTCAAGGAGCTGGAGCAGCGCAACAGCACCCTGAGCGACCTGATCGCCGGCAATGCCGACAAGAGCCGCGAACAGAGCACCGCCACCCTGCACCAGGGCATCAGCGTGCTGGTGGGCGGGATGATTTTGGCCACGCTGGCGTTGGCGCTGTGCACCTTCCTGCTGCTGCGCTCCATCCTGCGGCCGTTAAGCCAGACCATGGCGGTTGCCGAGCGTATCGCTCAGGGCGACCTCACCACCGCGATCGAGGTCCACGACCGTGACGAAACCGGGCATCTGCTGCGTTCGCTGGCGGACATGCGTGACAGCCTGGGCAACATGATCAAGGCCATCCATGAAGAGAACCTGCTGCTGCGCGAAGTAGCCGATGAACTGGGCCAGGCTTCCAGCAGCCTGGTGCAACGCACCAGCCAGCAGTCCGACAGCGCCGTGAGCATGGCCTCGGCCACCGAGCAGATGATCGCCAACCTGACGCGCATCGCCGACCACGCCCGCGATGCGCAGGCCATCTCCGGGCAGTCCGAGCGCCTGGCCAGCGACGGCGGCGAGGTCATCCTCAACGTGGTCGGCGGCATGCAGGGGATCGACGAGGCTGTCAACCGCTCCTCTGAAACCATCACCGTGCTGGGGCAAAGCTCGGAAGAAATCCACTCGATCATCCAGGTAATCAACACCATCGCCGAGCAGACCAACCTGCTGGCCTTGAACGCGGCCATCGAAGCCGCCCGTGCCGGCGAGGCCGGGCGCGGCTTTGCCGTGGTCGCCGATGAAGTACGCGGCCTGGCCGGGCGCACGGCGCAGTCGACCCGGGAGATCACCGGCATGATCGAACGCATCCGGCAGAGCACGGGCAACGCCGTCGACAGCATGCAGACCGGCGTCACCCGGGTGCGTGCCGGCGTGGAGCTGGCCACCCAGGCCGGAGCGTCGATCCAGCAGATTCGTGAAGGCGCGCGCCGCGCCGCGTCGGTGGTCGAAGAAATCTCGCAGACCATCGGCGAGCAGACCCGGGCCAGCCAGGATGTCGCCCATCAGGTAGAACTGATCGCCCGCATGTCGCGGGACAGCACCGACACCACGCGGCAGCTAGCCTCGGCGGCGCAGCGCCTGGGCGAGATTGCCCAGGGCATGCAGGCGAGCGTGTCGCGGTTTCGCGTGTGACTGGGCAGGCGCTTGCCGGCGCCCTGCCCTCGCCCGGCGTTACTTGCTCAACGCCTTGCCCACCGCATTGACGAACACCGCCTGCTCGTCATACAGCGAGCCGGGGCTCTCGGCGTTCTTCCAGGTCGACCACTGCACCACCACCAGGCGCTCCGCCGGATTGATGGCGATGCTCTGGCCGAAGATGCCCAGGGCCCAGAACGTCTGGTCGCTGGTGTCGGTGCGTTTGGGTTCGGCATCGCTGTCCGGGGCCGGGGCGTTGTACCACCACTGGTAGCCGTATTGACCTTTGGGCGCGGCGGCTGTCACTGAGCCCTTGGCTTGGGTCCAGTGGGTGGAGCGCGCGATCCAGTCGTCCGGGAGCAGCTTTTCACCCTGCGGCAATTGTCCGCCACTCAGCACGAACTGGCCGAACCGCCCCCAGTCACGCAACGTGGCATTGAAACCGTGGCCGCCCATGTCCACCTTGCCGGGCACCAGCGCATGCCAGACCCCGGCCTGCTGCATGCCGTAGCGGCTCCACACGCGGCTCTGCAGGTACTCGGCGATGGTCATGCCGGTGGCGTTTTCCAGCACCCGGCCCACAAGCCAGGCACCGCCGGTGTTGTACGACCAGACCTCGCCCGGCTTGACCCCGGGCTTGCGCTTGACCGAACGCACCAGGTCGAGCACGCAGTGATAGGGATCGGCAGTGGCCTCGCACTGGGTCATGTGCGAGAAGTCCGAATCCTTCGAGGCGTAGTTCTCGTCCCAGACGACGCCCGAGGTGTGCTGCAACAGTTGCTGCAGGGTTACGTGCTGCCACTCGGAACCTTCCAGCTCCGGGACATAGCGGCTGATCCTGTCATCCAGCGAGTGGATCTTGCCTTCCTTGACGGCGATGCCCACCAGCACGCTGACCACCGACTTGGCCACCGAGCGCGATGTCCACAAGGTCTGCGGGGTGTTGCCCTTGCCGTAGTGTTCATAAGCGATCTTGCCATCCTTGAGCACCAGCAGGCCGGTCACGCTCTGGTTGGCCAGGTAGTCCGCCAGGTTATGGGGCTTGCCGGCCAACTGGTACTGCACGTCGCTCAGTTTGTGACTGGCCTGCGGCAATGGGTATGGCATGGCGCCGCGCGGGGCGAAGACATCGCCGCCGTACAGGCGATAAGTGTTGCGAAAGCCCACGACCCGGGTGTCCTGGTCCCAGGTGAGCATGTCCTTGGCCGCCGGCAGCACCTTGTCGAAAGGCTGCGGGCAAGGCTCAAGCCCCGGCACGCCGCAGGCCCCCTGGCTGTCGGCCGCCTGGGCCGCGCCGGCCAGTGCGGCGAGTGCCAGTGCCAGGATGGAAAGACCGTTGAACGACTTCTTTATTGTTATTGGCCGCATCGGAGGGCTCCTCGAAAAGCGCGGAAATACGCTGCCCCGAGTGTCTGCAACTTGAGCCAGCGGGAAAAGCACAATAAATTTGCCTTCACTATTAAAAAAACTAACAACCAAGGAATGCCCATGGCCGAAGATCGCCTGCCCCCGCTCAACGCCGTGCGCGCGTTCGAGGCCGCTGCCCGCCTGGGCAGCTATGTCGCGGCTTCCCAGGCGCTGCACGTGACCCAGCCGGCGATCGGCCGGCATGTGAAAAACCTCGAGGACTGGCTGGGTGTACGCTTGCTCGAGCGCTCCCCGCGCGGGGTGACCCTTACCCTGCCCGGCGCCCATTACTACAAGGCCGCAGCGCAGGCGCTGCAGATCCTCGCCGGCGCCGGTGCGCGCCTGGGGCAACGTGGTGAAGAGCGCTGGCTGCGCATCCTCTGTGTGCCAGCGTTCGCCTCACGCTGGCTGACACCGCGCATCGACACCTTGCGCAGCCTGCGCCCGGACCTGAGGATCGCCATCGAGCCCAATGCCACGTTCACCAGCGTGGATGCCCGCCAGGCGGACCTGGGCATCGCCTTCGGCCTGCCGGGTGAGATGAGCGGTGTACGCGAGGTGTTGATCCGCCCGAAGGTGTTCGCGGTATGCGCGCCGAGCTACCTGGCGCAGTTGCCCGCAGGGCTGAGCGCTGCCGACCTGCCCGCCCTGCGGCTGATCCATGTCGATGACGGCACCTGGTGGAACAGCTGGTTCGCCGCCAATGGCCTGAGGGTGCGGGTCAAGGCCTATACTTCGCATATCAGCAACGATATCGTGCTGAACCTGGCCCAGCGCGGCCACGGCATCGCCCTGGCCACCGAGGTGCTGGTCGGACGTGAACTGCGCGAAGGCAGCCTGGTGCGTTGCGTGGAGCAGGCCGTGGCGCTGGAGAGCTATCAGTTGCTGACGCCACCCCAGCCGCCGAGTGCCGATGCGTTGTGGTTCATGGATTGGCTGGGGAGCAGCCTGCGCGAAGAGTTTCCGGACGCACTGTGAGCGCGGCACCGGCCGCGCCGGTGGTCGCGGGGCAAGTCGCATCGGCTCACCGCCGCTCCCACGCAGCCAGTGTGGAGTTGGCTAGAAATCCACCGAGGTGGAGAACAACAACGACCGCGGCGTGCCCAGCCCACCAGACAGGCCGCTGCCGTCGCCGCCGTTCCACGAGCCGATCCAGTAGGCCTTGTTGGTCACGTTCTGCACGGTGGCACGCAAGGTTACCGGTTTGTCCGAGAGCTTCAGGGTATACCGGGCGCCGAGATCGAAAATCGTGTAGGACGGCAGCGACAGGTTGTTGGCATCGGTGGCATAGCGCCGGCCGGCATAGTTGGCGTTGCCGGTCAGGGTCAGCCCGGGCATCTCGCGCAGGTCGTACTCGACGCCAAGCTTGGCCAGCACCTTGGGCACGCCGGTGGCCTGGTTGCCTTCGTTTTCCTTGCGTATCGATTTCGTCAGCTCGGCCTTGGTGTAGGACGCACCGCCCAGCAGGCGCAGGCCCGGCTCGAGCTCGCCGAAGAACGACCATTCCAGGCCACGGTTGCGCTGTTCGCCGTACACGCCGTAGATCTGCGTCAGCGGATCGGTATAGGCGCTGGGTTTCTTCACCTGATAGACACTGACCGTGTGCGCGAAGGTGCCCAGGTCGAGCTTGGCGCCCAGTTCGTACTGTTTGGTCTGGTACGGCGCCATGATCGCGCCGGCGTTACGCGCGTTGTCCGGGGCGATGCCGCCCTGGCTCAGGCCTTCGATGTAGTTGCCGTACAGCGAAAGTTCGTCGGTGACCTTGACCAGCAAGGCCGTGGCCGGCGAAACCCGGCTTTCATCGTAGGGCTTGGAGGTGCGCTGGTGGTTGCCGTTGTAGTTCGACGCGCGCACGTTCTGGTGGCGTGCACCGACGGTCCACTGCACCTTGTCATCGAGGAACGACATCGTGTCGAGCAAGGCTTCGCTGCTCAGCCGGGCGCGCATGCGAGAGGTGACGTTGCCGTACTCGCCGATCTC
Organism: Pseudomonas soli; assembly: GCF_900110655.1. GTDB lineage: Bacteria > Pseudomonadota > Gammaproteobacteria > Pseudomonadales > Pseudomonadaceae > Aquipseudomonas > Aquipseudomonas soli. The sequence continues at coordinate 68,207 of NZ_FOEQ01000001.1, read as the reverse complement.
CGGGCGCGGGCCATAGTCCAGGTTGTAGTAGTTGGTGAGGATGCGTGTCGGCAGGCGCTTGTCCTTGAAACTGTTCTCGGAGTCGTAGCGGGTGGCCGCCAGCGACCAGGCATGGTCGACCGGGCCGGTGGCGAAGCGCCCGCGCAGGCCGACTTCGCCGGACTTCTGCTCGCCATCGCGGGCCGAGCGGATCGGTGTGGCGGCGATGTCGCCGGCATCATTGAGCAGCATGCCGCTGGTCATCAGCGCGTTGTAGCCCCCTTCCCGATGGCCCCAGCCGGCGAACGCGGTGAGCGAGTCGTTGAGGTCGTACTCGCCGCGCAGCACCACGGTGTCGGTGTCGTTGACGGTGTAGCCCCACTCCGGGGCCAGCGAGTGATCGCCCTTCTTGGCCTTGGGCAGGTGGGTCACGCCGGGGCTGATCGAGGCAATGCCGAAATAGTTGACCCCGTCCATGCGTTCGCGCTGGTGGTAGTAGTCCAGCGACGCCCTCGCCCGCTCGCCGCGCCAGTCCAGGGCCAGCGACGACAGCTGCATGCGGTGCTGCTGGTCGTCCACCGGGGTGTCGCCGTCGCGGTAGACGCCATTGAAGCGCACGCCGAACTGTTTCTGGTCGCCGAAGCGGCGGCCGATATCGGCATGCATGCCGGCCAGGCCATCGGACTCGTAGGAGGCGGTCAACCGGGCCAGGGGCTCGTCGCCGGCACGCTTGGGCACGATATTGATGCTGCCGCCGACGCTGCCGTCGGGGGGCATGCCGTTGAGCAGCGCCGACGGGCCCTTGAGTACTTCGATACGCTCGGCAAGCTCGGTGGAACCGCGCATGTTCGGCGCCATGCTCGGCAGGCCGTTGAAGGTGATGTCGTTGCCGGTGCTGTACAGACCGCGGATAAAGAAGGTCTCGAAGATGCCGCGCTTGCTCGGCACGTAGACCGACGGATCGGTGGCACCGATCACCGAGCCGATATCCTGGGCCTGGCGGTTCTCGATGTATTCCTTGGTGTAGCTGATGGCGTTGAACGGGGTTTCGCTGAAGTCCTTGTTGCCCATCAGCCCTACCCGGCTGCCCGAGCCAACCTGGCCCCCGGCATATTCCGGTGGCGGGGCACCGAGGGCGTCACGGGTTTCCTGCACCAGGGTTTCCGGCAGGGTCAGGCCCTCTTCCTTCACATCGGGGGTTTGCTGCTGCGCCGAGGAGGTGCTGCGTGGCGGTTGCGCGAAGGCGTTGCCGGCGATGGCGGCCATGCCCAGCAGCACGGCCATGCGCAAGGCCCTGCGGGGCAGTTTCGGTGCCTGGGGATGTTGCAGTGGAGGCATGAGGGATTCCTTACAGGACAGAATGGTAATGTTTCTCATTAGTCATTCCGTACGAGTCGGCGAATCCCTCAACAGAAATTACAGTCACTTGGCCACTATCGGCTTAACCACCACAGGGACCAAAGCGGGGGCTCAGCGCTGATATCCCTTCACCACCTCGTCCGCTACCCGCTCCAGGCAGGTCACGCTGGCGGTGCACAGGTACCAGGTCTGTGGATCGACGAATACCACATGGCCGTTCTTCCACGCCTTGGTCTGGCGCAGCAGCGGGTTGTCCAGGGTCTCGCGGTCCAGCGCGGCGCGGCGCTCCATCACCGCGGTGCGGTCGATCACGTAGAGGATGTCCGGGTCGGCCTGGTAGATGAACTCATTGGAGATCGGCTGGCCGTGCAGGCCGGCCTGCATATCGTCGCTGGCCGGCTTGACCCCGAGGGTGTCGAAGATGAAGCCGTAGCGCGAACGCACACCGTAGGCGGTGAACGCGCCGTTGTTGTGCAGCACCACCAGCGCCTTCTCCGGGCGCCCGTCGGTAACCTTGCGCACCTGGGCCACCTTGGCATCGATGCGCGCGGCGGTTTCCCGGGCCAAGTCTTGCTTGCCGAGAATTTGCCCGACGGTCAGCAGGTGCTGCTTGGCGGTGTCGATGACATTGCCCTGGCGGTTGTCCATGTCGATGTCGTAGTGCACCGTCGGCGCGATCTGGCTCAGCTCCTGGTAGCTCTGCGCCTGCAGTGGCGAGATCAGGATCAGGTCGGGCTCGAGCGCGTGCAGGCGTTCGAGGTTGGGCTGGATGGTGGTGCCAACGTCCGCCACCTTGGGGTCATCGCGGTATTTGGCCAGGAAACCCGCGACATAGTCCTTGGCGATACCGACCACCGGCGCGCGGAGCTGGTCGAGGGTGTCCAGCTCGCTCATGTCGAAGGCCACCACGCGTTGCGGCTGGTGTTCGACCAGCGTGGTGCCCAGGGCGTGCTCGACCTTCACCGGGGCATAGTCGGCGCTGGCGGCGCGCGCTTGCTCCGGCGGGGCCTGGTCGCAGCCCGGCAACGCGGCCGCCACGGCGGCGGCCAGGAGTATCTTGCAGATTCCGTTCATACCAGCTCTCTCGATAGTGATGGATTGAAGTAGTTGCAGACGAAACCCTGCGCGCTGGGCAGGATCTCGAACGCCAGGCCGAACAGCGCGCGCAGGTTGGCCTCGGTGACCACCTCGGCGACCGGCCCGTGGCTGTGCACCGCGCCCTGCTTCATGGCGACGACGTGGTCGGAATAGTTGGCGGCGAAGTTGATGTCGTGCACCACCAGGATCACCGTGCGGCCCTGCTCGTCGCAGAGCCTGCGGATCGCCTGCATGATCTGCACCGCGTGCTTCATGTCGAGGTTGTTCAGCGGCTCGTCGAGCAGCAGCAGGTCGGTGCGCTGGGCGATGGTCATGGCCAGGAAGGCCATCTGCCGCTGGCCGCCGCTGAGTTCGTCTAGGTAGGCGCGGCGCAGCGCTTGCAGCCCCAGGAAATCCAGGGATTCGTCGATTACCTGGTGGTCGTCGGCGGTCAGCAGGCCGCGGCTGTAGGGGAAGCGGCCGAAGGCGACCAGATCCTCGACGGTCAGGCGCAGGTTGAAGTCCAGTACCTGGCGCAGGGTGGCCACGCGGCGGGCGTAGTCGGCGATGGCGATGCGGCCGATGTCCTGGCCGTCAAGCAGGATGCGCCCGCGGCTTGCCGGCAGCAGTCGGGCCATGCACATCAGCAAGGTGCTCTTGCCGGCGCCGTTGGGGCCGATCAGCGAGGTAACCTGGCCAGCCGGGAAAGCCAGGCTCACGTCTTCGAGCACGGTCTTGTCGCCATAGGCCTTGTGCAGGTGTTCGAGGGTGATCATGGGGTGCCTCGGGTACGGACCATCAGCGCTAGGAAGTACGCGCCGCACACCAGGTTGACGAGGATGCTCACGCTGGTCCGGTAGTTGAACAGATGCTCGACCAGCAGTTGGGCGAGCAGGAACATGCCGATGGCCACGGCGCAGGCCAGTGGCAGGGTCACCTGGTGCCGGGCGCTGCGTGCCAGGGCGTAGGCGATGTTGGCGACGAATACCCCCATGAACGCGGTCGGCCCCACCAGACTGGTCGACACCGCCACCAGCACGGCGATCAGCGCCATTTGCAAGCGCAGGCAGCGGCCATGGTCCAGGCCCAGGGCAATGGCTTGGTCGCGGCCCAGCGCCAGCACGTCGAGCACCCGAGTGCCGCGCGCCACCAGCACTGCCACTGCCGCCACCAGCAGGCCCGAGTACAGCACCTGGGCCGGCTGGGCGCGGTTGAAGCTGGTGTAGCCCAGGCTCTGCAGAATCGAGAACTCCCCCGGGCTGGTCTTGAGCTGGATGAACTGGGTGAAGGTACCCAGCACCATGGTCAGCACCAGCCCCAGCAGCAACAGGCGGTAGACATCCCCGCGCCCCTCGCGTAGCAGCCAGCGCTGCAGCAGCCACGAGTAGCCGAGCATCAACGCCATCGACAGCAGCGCGTTGCCCTGCGCGCCGAGCCGCGCCACGCTGCCGGTGCCCAGCCACAGCACCAGCACCGCCTGGAACAGCAGGTAGATGCCTTCGTAGCCCATGATCGCCGGGGTCAGCACACGGTTGCCGGCCAGGGTCTGGAAGATCACCGAGGACAAGGCGATGCACACCCCGGCCACCACGATCGCGCCCAGGCGCACCAGGCGCTTGGGGATCACGTAGTTGAAGTCCAGGCCCGAGCCCAGCAACAGGAACGCCAGCACCAGGGCCGGCAGCAACAACCAGGCGGCGCGGCGCATCATTTGCACTTCCACAGGATCAGCACCAGGAACAGCACACCGCCGACACTGCCGGCGGTCAGGCCAATGGGCACTTCGTAGGGGTGGATCAGCAGCCGGCCGAGGATGTCGCAGGCCAGCAGCAGCGCCGCGCCGCACATGGCGACGATGGGCAAGGTGCGCTTGAGGTTCTCGCCGTAGCGCAGCGCCACCAGGTTCGGCACCACCAGGCCGACGAAGGGGATCGCGCCCACGGTTATCACCGTGGCCGACACCGTTACCGCCACCAGCACCAGGCCGAGGATCGCGGTGGCCGCATAGTTCAGGCCGAGGCTGGTAGCCATGCCCTCGCCCATGCCCAGCACGGTGAAGCGCTGGGCATATAGATAGGTGAGCACGACGATCGGCAGGATCAGGTAGATGATCTCGTAGTTGCCCTCGATCACCCGCGAGAAGTCGCCCAGCAGCCAGCCCTGCATGCTCTGCAGGATGTTGTGGCGATAGGCATGGAACTCGGCGATGGCGCTGAGCACGCTGCCGTACATCAGGCCGATCACTGGCACCAGCACCAGGTTGGTGAAGCGTATGCGGCGAATGATCGCCACATACGCCAGGCTCGCCAGCAGGCAGAACACCAGGGCGAACAGCATGCGCCCGGTGGCCCCGGCACCCGGCAGCACGGTCAGGGCCACCAGGATGCCCAGCTTGGCCGCGTCGAGCCCGCCGCAGGTGGCCGGCTCGACGAAGCGGTTGCGCACGATCTGCTGCAGGATCACCCCGCAGATCGACAGGCCGACACCCGTCAGCACCAGCGCCGCCAGGCGTGGCAGGCGGCTGGCGGTGAGGGTCAGCCAGGCATCGTCGGAGGCCGACAGCAAGGCCGACCAGGACATCTGGCTGGCCCCGACCATCAGTGAAACGCCACACAGCAGCAACAACAGTGTTGGCAGCAACAACCGACTCAAGCGGTCACTCCATCGCCTGCGGCTTCACCGATGCGCCAGCCCTTGGCGGCCCGGCGCTGCTCGAGGAAGTGCGCGTACAAGCCACCCTCGGCAGCCAGCTGGGCATGGGCGCCCTGTTCGCGGATACGCCCCTCGTCCAGCACCACGATCTGGTCGGCCATGGCCACCGTCGACAGCTGGTGGGCAATGACGATCAGCGTGCGCTTGCCGCGCAACCGCGCCAGCGCTTCGGCGATGGCCGCCTGGTTCTCGGCGTCCAGCGCCGCGGTGGCCTCGTCGATCAGCAGGATCGGCGCGTCCTTGATCAGCGCGCGGGCAATCGAAATGCGCTGGCGTTCGCCGCCGGACAGACGCGCACCGCCCTCGCCCACTGGCGTGTGCAAGCCTTCGGGCAGACGTTCGAGGATCTCCTGCACCCCGGCCAGCCGCGCCGCCTCGAGCACTTCGGCCTCGCTGGCGTCGGGTTTGCCCAGGCGGATGTTGTCGGCAATGCTGCCCTGGAACAGGTAGGCGTCCTGGAAGATCTGGCTGATCTGCCCGGCCAGCTGTTCGGCGGACATCTGCCGCACATCCACCCCGCCGACCTTGACCCGGCCCTGGGTGACGTCGAAGAAACGGGCGATCAGGCGCACCAGGGTAGTCTTGCCCGAACCCGATGCGCCGACCAGCGCCGTCATGCTGCCGGGCGCGATGTCCAGGCTGACCTCGCGCAGCACCTCTGGCTGGTCATCGCCGTAGCGGAATCCGACCTGCTCCAGCTGCACCGAGCCGTCGGCCGGCGGCTGCGGTGCGGCGGGCTCGGGCAGCGGCTCGACGGCCAGCAGCTCGGCTACCGCCTGCAACTGGCCGCGGGTACCGCGCAGCACCTCGCTGTAGCCGGCCACATCCAGCAGCGGGTCGATGAAACGGGTCGCCAGCACCAGCGCAACCAGGGTGGCGATCACCGTTGCGTTGTCGAAGCCTGCGCCGGCCTGCTCGCCGAGCCACAGCGTGGCGACCACCAGCAACGCGGCGAAGCTGGCCTGCACCGCCCAGACGTTGAGCACCGATGACAATGCCGACAGCTGGATCAGCTTGCGCGCCGCCTGTTGTTGCTGGGCCACGGCCTGCTCCAGGAAGCGCGTTCCGCCCTGTTCGCCATTGAAGGCACGCAGCACCGACTGCGCCTGGGCGAACTCGACCATGCGCTGGCTGGTCTGCGCGGTGTCGCGCTGGTGGCGCTGGTCGGCGCGCTGGCCAAGGCGCATTGTCGCCAGCATCACCAGGGCCAGCAGCGGCAGGCTGACCAGGGCCACCAGGCCCAGGCGCAGGTCGACCAGCAACAGCGCAACGAGGATCACCAGCGGCGTCACCACCCCGGTGAACAGCGGCGTGAACACATGGGCCGGCAGTTGCGCGATCTCCATCATGCCCTGGGTGGTGACATGGCTCAGGCGCGCGGTGTTGGCGGCATTGAACCAGCCCACCGGCAGCGTGCCGACATGCTCGCCCAGGCGCTGGCGGCCACCGCGCAGCACGGCAATGCCCACGGCGATGCCGGCCTTCTCCACCCGGCGCCGCAGGTACCAGCACACCACTACGCCCAAGGCCAGCAGCGCCAGCCACTGGCCGGCGGCCTCCAGCTGATTGCCCAGCAGGTGGCGCAGGATCGGCACCAGGGTGACGATGGTCAGCCCGCACAGCACGCCATACACCAGCGCCAGGCGGATGTAGCGGCGCAGGAACACGGCGTCGTCGCCGAGCAGTCGAACGAAAGTCCCCAACATGATCAGTGCTCCTCCACCTGCGCGGTCGCCCGCGTCTTCGCATAGCCGCCGGCGGCCCACAAGCGGGCATACAGCCCGCGACGGGCCAGCAGTTCGTCGTGATTGCCGCGCTCGGCGACGGTGCCCTGGTCCAGCACCAGGATCTGGTCGGCGTGCATCACCGTGTCCAGGCGATGGGCGATCACCAGCAGCGTGCGCCCCCGGGCGAAGCGCGACAGCGCCTGTTGCAGCTTGACTTCGTTCTCGGCGTCGGCCGCCGCGGTGGCCTCGTCGAGCACCAGCACCGGCGGGTCGAGCAGCACCGCGCGGGCAATGCTCAGCCGTTGCAGCTCGCCGCCGGAGAACTGCACGTCCTCGCCGATCACCGCGTCGTAGCCGCGCGGCTGGGCGAGGATGCGCTCGTGGATATTGGCAATCCGCGCCGCCGCCTCGATCTGCTCCTGGCTCGCCGAAGGCCGGCCCAGGGCAATGTTCTCGCGCACACTGGCATGGATCAGGCGCACGTCCTGCAGGACAAAGCCGATGCGCCGGTACAGTTGCGCGCTGTCGATCTGTCGCAGGTCGACGCCGCCCAGGGTGATACGCCCGGCACTGGGGTCGAAGAAGCGCAGCAGCAGGCGCGCCAGGGTCGACTTGCCGGCGCCCGAGGCGCCGACCACCGCTGTTACCGTGCCCGGTTCCAGGGTGAACGACACCTCGCTCAGCACCGGATTGCGCGGGTCGTAGTGATAGCCCAGGCCCTGCACCTCGATGCGCGCATCGGTCGGCAGTTTGCCGGCGCCCTGGCCGTCGGTCTCCAGCACCGCCGTGTTCAGCAGCGCCTGCACGCGCTGGGCGGCACCGGTGGCGTTGTTCAGGTCGTGGGTGATATAGGCCAGCAACAGCAGCGGCGCACAGATGCCCGGCGCCACCAGGGCGAACGGCAGCACCTGCACCGGGGTGATCCAGCCCAGGCCGACGAACAGCGTGCCGAACGCCAGCACCACGCCCAGTACCGATACCGGCGCGATCATCGCATTGGCGTTGGCCATGGCGCTGACCAGCGGCCGGGTGAAGTCGGTGAAGGCCGCGGCGAAGGCGTCCACCGCCTCGCGGTAGCTGCCATGGGCCTTGCGCTGCCCGCCGAAGGCCTTGACCACCGGGATGCCGTTGACGAACTCGACCACCGCCTGGTTGATCCGCCCCATGCCGGCGCCGAAGGCCTGCATGTTGCGGGCGCTGGCCTGGTGGGCACGGGCGAAGAACAGGAAGAACAGCGGGAACGGCAGCATCGACACCAGCGCCATGCGCCAGTCCATGGCGAACAGGTAGACGATCGACGCCAGCACTGCCCCGGCGCTGCGCCCGAGGGTGGTGTAGAAGTGCGCGGTGAGGCTGTGCAGGATGCCGATATCGTCCTGCATGGCCTGCTTCACCTCGCCGGAGGCGCGGCTGGTGAACCAGCCCAGCGGTACCCGTGCCAGGCGGCGGATGATTGCCAGGCGCAGGGTGCCGGTGATTTGGTTGTCGGCCAGGTGGGCCACCAGGTCGCCCAGCGAAATCAAAGCCATGCCGACGAACAGGCAGCCCAGCCCCAGCACGATCACCGGCCAGGCCTGCGCGACGCCCTGCCCTTCGGCGACCGCCAGCCGGGCGACCTCGGCGATCGCGGCCAGGGGCGCCAGGCTGAGCATGGCGCCCAGCGCGGCGAGCAACCCGGCGACGATCAAGCGCCCGCGAATCGGCGCCAGCACTGCGGCGACCGGCCCCTTGGCGGGCTGCTGCACCGCCACCCCTTGTTCAACACTCATGAATGCTCCTTTTCAGCACGAAGAGCAGACCGGGCAGCCACTTGGGCGCCCGACCAGCCAGTCCTTCTCAACCTGTATTCCGCTTGAGGCGGGCAAAACCGCAAAAAACAATGCCCACACTCAGGCGCCACTGCCGATGCGGTAGCGCCTGCAGGTGCGGACGCCGGCGGCGATGTACTTCTCGACCGAGGACACCGACACCCGCAACTCGGCGGCGATGGCGCGATGGGCCATGCCGTCGAGCCGGCACAGCAGCAGGGCCTGGCGGGCCTTGGGCGAATGCCGTTGCAGGGCGCTGTCGATCGCACCCAGGGCCTCGACCACCAGCGCCCGCGCCTCTTCCGACGGCACCCGCGGCTCGGGCTGCAGGCCATGGTCCTTGAGGTAGCGGGTTTCACGTTGGCGGCGGCGGTACAGGTCGATGACCTTGCCGTTGGCGATCTGCGTCAGGTGGCAGCGCGATTGCTCCGCCGTCGGCACCTGGCCCTTGTTCATCAGGTGCAGGTAGATATCGTGGGCCAGGTCCGCCGCGTCCACCGCGTTGCCCAGCTTGCGGCGCAGCAGCTCGCACAACCAGCCGTGATGATCCTGATACAGCTTTTGCAGCTGTTGACGAAGCGCGAACGTTCCGTTGTCCACGGTACCTCTCCCTGAGCGTGGTGCATTCCAGACGGCTTCCTTTGACGTGCGCCAATCTAGATGATAATTATTTGCATCTTTCTCACCATAACGAATCCTCGGGATTCACGCAATGCACCCCGATGGTGCGAACCCTCTGCGCGGCCACTCACCGCGATCCACGGATGGCAGTGAAGGCCGACGCGGGCCTTGATCGATCGAACAGCAGGAAGCTAACCATGTTGGAACGCAACACCACCCTACCCTCGCCCCAGGCCCTGGATGAACACGAAGAACTCGCCTGGTTCGCCCAGCAACAGCAACCCGAGCAACTGCACCGGCAACTGGGCGCCTGGCGCCTTGGGCCCACGGCCGACCTGTCGCTGCTGGCCCTGGCCGTGCAGGCGGTGGTCGAAGCCACGCCGGGCCTGAACAGCCGCTACCACTTCAGCGATGACGGCGACCTGTACAAGACCCAGGAACCCGGCTGGTACCCGTGCCTGCGTATCGAGCGGAGCACGGCCGAGGGCATGGACGCCTTGCTGAGGGCGCGTCAGGTGGCGCCCTGGGATTCCACCACGCAGCCGCCGTTCGAGGCCCTGCTGCTGGCCGGCGATCACCAGGCTGCGCTCGGTCTGCTCTGCCATGCGGTGTTGCGTCAGTCGCCCCAAGCCCTGCTCGAACGCATCCGCGCCGCCTATGACGCCCAGGCCGGCGACCAGCCACTGGTGCTCGAACCGTTGTCGCAGGCGCCCTCGACGGACATCGCGCAACGCATCCTCGACGCATTCCGCCAGGCATTGGCGGAGCCTGGCATGACCCTGGACGATGACTTTTTCGACATGGGCGGCCACTCGCTGCTGGCCACCCGGATCATCGGGCGCTTGCAGGGCGAGCATGGCATCGAACTGCGCTTCAGCGACTTCTTCGCCTCGCCCAGCGCGTCGGCGCTGGCCAGCCGCGCCAAGCTGAGCCAAGGGCAAGCCAGCCAGGCCAGCGATCAGGCCAGGGATATCCAGCAGGCGCCGATGGCCTTGGCCCAGGCGTCGTTGTGGCGCGCCTGCGCGGCCTTCGACTACGGCACCCTCTTCAACCTGCCGTTTGCCCTGGACTTCCACGACCCGGTGGACGAGGCGCTGCTGCAACAGGCCTTCACCGACCTGCTGGAGCGCCATGCCAGCCTGCGTACCACCTACCATGGCGAGGGCGACGACGCCTGCCAGCGCATCGTGCCGCTGGCCGAGCTGGGCCGTTTCAAGTGGTTCTGGAACAGCGCCGAAAGCGCCGGCACGAGCCTGGCCGGCGAGGCGAAGCACCGCTTCGACCTGGCCCGCGAACTGCCACTCAGGCTGCGCATGCTGCGTGACCCGCACAGTGGCCACCAGGTGCTGTCGTTCCTGGTCCACCACATGGCCATCGACGAATGGTCTCTGAACGTGCTCATGGCCGAACTGGCCGAGGCCTACCTGGCCCGCGCCCAGGACCGGGCGCCGCAATGGCCCGCGGCGGCGCGCACCTTCCACGAATTCGCCCTGGCCCAGAGTGCCCAGGGCCCGAACCCGCGCCACCTGGCGTACTGGACCGAGCTGCTGCGCGACGCCACCCGCGGCCTCGCCCTGCCCGCCTGTGATGACGCCACGCTGCTGCCCGCCGGCCAGGCGACCACGCGTGCGCGCTGGCTGGAACTGCGCCCCGAACCCGGCATGCTGGAACAACTGGGCGCCAGTGCCCGGCTGCATCAGTCATCGCTGTTCAGCGTGATCTACACCGCCATCGCCCTGTCGCTGCACAAGCTCGGCAACCTCCCGGACCTGGTGATCGGCACTTCGGCGTCCGGGCGCACCGACCCTGCGTATTTCGACACCGTCGGCTACTTCACCACCATGGTCGCCCACCGCGTGCAGTTCGCCCCCGAACAGTCGCTGGCCGGGTTGCTGGGCGAGGTGACGCGGATGATCAACGACTCGATGGCCTATGCCGACGTACCCATGGAGACCATCCAGCAGGCGCTGGGCATGACCCCCGCCGAGGGCCTGATGTTCGATGTGTATGTGCAGATCCACGCCAACAACGCCCTCAATGGCGCGCTGCAGGCACCCGATGGCCGGGCTATCCGCTACAAGCAGATCGACCCGGACAAGAGCGAGTCGATGTTCGGCCTGCAGTTCGAGATCATGGAAGATGTGTTCGATGGCCAGCGCTCGCTGCGCCTGGTGATCACCTACCGCAGTGATCGCTACAGCAGTGCTCAGGTCGAGCGCCTGTGCGCGATGATTTCGGCGGCGTTCGGGGTATTTGCGGAAGTGGATGCCGGCCAGCGGGCGCTGGACGACGTGCTGTTGTAGCACCCCGGGGGCGCTTTGCGCCCCTTTCGCGGCGCACCAGCCGCTGTGGCTGAAAAGTCCAGCCGCAAGCCCCGTCAGCTCAAGGTCTACAAGAACCCGCACACAGGCGAGCGTGTCGAGACCAAGGATGGTAACCACAAGACCTTGAAAGAGTGGAAAAGCCATTACGGTTCCGATGAAGTCGAGAACTGGTTAGCTAATAAATCTTCAGAAAAGTGGATGTGCCTTTCCAGGCGACCCTCCCCCCTACATACCCGTTTCAAGTATGGCCAGAGCTACCTGTCCGCTCTAAGACCACCGCACCAAGTCCAGCTCCTTGAGCCGGATGGCCATCGCCGAGTCCGAGACACCGAATTGCTGGGCCAGTGACACCAGGTGTTGGTTGTTAAATCGGGTGCATCGCGCCAGCGCCAGCTCACGTTCTCCCGACTCTTTTGGGGAGTAGAGAAGCCGATCCGGATTGTTGGGGTCGAGGTGATAGGCAATCACGTCGCTGAAGCGCAATTGGCCCTTGGAGCAGAACATGAACTCGAACCGTTCCCTCACCAGCTTTTGAGGCATGAGGAAGCAGGCGGCGAAGCGATCGGCTTGTCTCTCTGCAGGTGCACGTGGTGTTTGCAGAGGACAGCCGTCAAAAGCGCGGTCACGGTGCATGACAGTGTCTTCGCGAAGTACAAGATGGCCGATCTCATGCGCTCCGGTGAAGAGTTGCACTTTGTCACCAAACTCAGTCGCGACTGCGATCTTGTTCGATTGACGGTCAATCAGACCCGCAATACGAGTACCGGTGTTGTGCCGGTTGAACTGGGTGTCCCCAAGTGTGGGATGCACATGGTAGTCGTAGCAGCAGATCATGGCAGCGATTCGAGGACTGCGCACATCATCGGCGGCATCTCTTGATAAGGCTAGAGGTACTGGCGATAACGGTAAATCTGCATGAGCAGGTCAGTCGCCGCTTTCTCGATATGGGCTTCGTTCATGGCAAAACACCAGATGTAGGCTATCAAACACAACCAAGCCCAATATCTAGTAATTTTAATGTTTGGAAAACCCAATATGTAGGTTTTGCCGATGAGCGGTAGATCGGCGCAAGGCGACCCTGGGGAAGCTTTTCCATTGACTGAAATGAAGACCGGATACGGCTTGGATGGCGCTTGGCCACTGGTGATTGCTACTATTGCCGGCTGAACACATTTAGCCTGTATATATGTACAGCATCATGGATGTTCCCGGCCAGGATGGCGACGTTAGCTACTCACTGGCCGATCTTGCCTTCCCAAGATTGGAGTAGCTGTGAACGCCAAGCTCGATTTTGATGCAACAAAGCTCTACGAAGCCCTGAAGTACCAGATCCATGTCGCGATGGAGTACTGCCATACCCTTGAGAAGGACGATGTCCTTTGGATCGAGGTCTTCGGTGATGTCACCGTCGAAGGGAGAGACCAGATTGAAGTCAAGGAGTACAGCGACAGCCTCACCGACAGCCATGAAAACTTCTGGAACACCCTCAATAATTGGCTAAAGCCTGATTTCAACCATCGCCAGTACGCAAACCTGGTTCTATTGACCACCCAGGCCTATGGTGAGCGAGCAGCTATCAAGGATTGGGATCAGTGGAATGCTGATCAGCGCCTGGCTGCGCTTCAGGCCATTTTGAAAGATAGCGAGGCTCGCTTCGAGGCCGCCGCACTCAAAAAAGAAGCGGCCGCTGATCAAAGCGATGAAAGCGGGGCTAAGGCCTCCGGGCCCTCGAAAGCGTTGACCTTGCAGCGCAAGGTAATGGCGCAAGCCATGCGCGAATCCCTGATCGATGCGCTGCCGAAGGTCAAGATCATCACCGAGCAGCCTGACCTGGTCGGCTTGATCGCCAGGTACAAAAGAGCGCACCTCAAAAGTATCCATGAGCATCGCATGGACGACTTCCTGAATGACCTTTTTGGTTTCATGACCAGTGCAGTGAAGGTCACAGAAGGCTGGCGTTTCACCACGGCAGAGTTCGACAGGAAATTCACGGAGCTAACGGCGCGCTACATGAAAGGCTCGGTGAGGTTTCCTCGGGTCAACGCCGACGAAATCGAGCGTGATGCTGGGACGCTGAACGTGCGTGATCGTATCTATGCCAAAAAGCTGGATGAAATCGGCGGCGATGAGGACGTGATTCTTGAGGCTACCGTCGATTTGCTTCACGCCCACAAATACATCGTCGAGCTGATCAAGGATTGCACCACGTCACAAGATGACGTGGAAAGCTACAGCAAAAGCCATATGCGTACCCATAGCGCTAGCAGGTCAGCGCTCATGACCGATATCGACGAAACCTGGTCGGAGGAAAAAACTAAGCGAGCATCCCTCAAATTTTACCATTCACGCTGCGGCATGGATGTCGTTGGCTTGGGTGGCTACGAAGATACGCCAGCAGAATTCCGTAATGGCATCTACCACATGCTCGCGGAGGACGTTCCTGCAAGCCCGGCGAAGGAATTTCACTGGAGGCTGTGGAAATGATTGAGGAAGAGATCGAAAAAGTGCCTGAGAGAGCGGTCAATAAGCCCATCGAACACCTATTCACCCTTCAGCGCTCCCCCATCGCCCTGGCGCCGGTGATCCACAATTTCTTTGCCAATTCGTTGCCTCGAGAGCGTGACCTGCTGTTGAGCTACCTTGTACTGCCCATGGTGCTCTACCCGGCCATGCAGACAGCCCTGCTGGGCGTCAGGAAGACCAGTAATCTGCGTACGCTCTGCAAGGACCAGTCGAGACTGGTTGGGCTTACCCACAACACCCAGCAATTCAAGTCACTCACCAACGCGGCCCTGCTGATCCTTCAGGCCGAACAAAGCATCGAGCTTACTGACGACTTGACTGTGAAGTCCATCAAGGATGTCAGGGCCTCGAATGCCAATCCCAAACACCTCGAAGCCGCACGCCGGCTTTCCATGGTCTGCGCAGAGGCAGACGTCGTCACCATCTACAGGACGTTAGGATTCAAGTCGCTATGAAATGCTTTCTGCGGTACATCGGCGTGGTTGACACCCAAGACAAGATTCACCACGTGCGTTTGGAGCCTGGGCTCAACGTTATCACTGGTAAATCGTCCACGGGGAAAAGCGCGATCCTGGAGATCTTCGACTATTGTCTTGGCAGCACTGAAGACACAATTCCGGTCGGTACGATCACCGAGCGCGCTGAGACGTTCTTCATCGCGTTGCAGTTCCCCAGCTATTTCGTCGTAGCGGCACGGAAGAAGAAATCCGATCGATGCTTCCTGCTTGAAGTGCAGGGATCTGATCCGGAGCGGCTGCTTAAGCTAATTGAGCAACCCAAGGCCTTCTTCGACCCCAAGCACTACATGCCCCTGGCCGACTTCAAGAAAAGCCTCGGGCGTTACTTCGCCATCACGCTTGAGAACGTCGATGAAGACCCGTACCTGAAAGCAGCAGGTCGCAACAAATCCGCGACCCCGTCAGTACGCAGCTTCTCCTCCTTCATGCTTCAGCATCAGAACTTGGTAGCCAACAAACACGCCATTTTCTACCGTTTCGATCAGAAGGAGAAACGTGACCAGGCGATTAACCATTTCAAAATCCTGATGGGGCTCGTCGATGAGGCCTATTTTGATCTGTACCGGGATCATGAGGTCGCCAAGTACGAGCTGAAGAAAATCCAGGCTCAGATTCCGAAGCAAGAGCAGCGGAAAGAAGCTGCTATTGCTCGCTACAACCGTTTTTTGACTGAATTCAAGTCGCTGGCGGGCATCCCTCTAATTGATGCCACGGCTGAAGAGATCTACAGCAAGCCCGCCACCATGCTGAAGATGATTTCTGGCCGGTCTGTCAAAATCGATGTGCTCTCAGACCAGGTCGAAACACGCCGGGCAGAGCTCCATGCGCAACGAATTGTTCAGCTCATCGAGAAGCGGCAGTTGCAGGGGCAAATGAGGCTGGTCAACGAGTCCCTTTCCTCTGCGACACAGTTCAGTTTGAGCATGACGGCTGAATCGTTGCCTGACTCCATCGAGCTGTCTGAAGCCCACTGCCCCCTTTGTGAGGCCCCCACTAGCACCCCTGCCATGGAGGCCAACAAGCTTGTAAGCGCGATTGATTGGTTGAACGACGAGCTCAAGCTGTCTGCATATGCCAGGGAAAGTTTTGCAGCCGAGCGACGTACCATTCAGGAATCGCTCGACAAGGTGAACGTTGAGTTGCGCCGCATCCAGGCCGACATCCAGCCACTAGATGAAGAAATTGCAAAGCTCAAGACGTCCAAGTCGATCGATGAGCAGGCCATGAAGGCTAAGCTGCGTCTCGAAATCGCGATTCAGGAGCAGGTGGACAAGCCCGAGTCCGAGCTTCATGCCCTAGAAAAAATTCTGCGCGTTGAAGTCGATCGCTTGGCGGGCGAGTTGGCTAGATACAATATCAAGGACAGGCTGAAAACCCTGAGCAATGATATCGATGCCAAGATGTGCGAGATTGGCAGCGAATTCGACTTCGAGGCAACGTACAAGCCATCGAAGCTCCGTTTTGACGTCGAATCATTCGACCTCTGGTACCAGCAGAACCCGAGTACCAGGGTGTATCTGCGCTCCATGGGCAGTGGTGCAAACTGGCTATATTCGCACCTGGCATTGTTCATGTCGCTCCACTACCAATTTGCAGTGCTTTCGGAGAAAGGATGCAAGATTCCTCCGATCCTGTTCCTTGACCAACCTACCCAAGTCTACTTCCCTGCGTCTCTGGACGACGCAGAAGCATTTGACGCCAAGGAACTGGCAAAGCAGGCCAAGCGTGAAGAGGCGGTGGATGCGGACATGACAGCGGTGACTAATATGTTCACCCAACTGGCTAAATTCTGTGATGAAACTGGCGAGAAAACCGGTGTAACTCCACAAATCATCGTTTCCGATCATGCCGACCGGCTGACCCTGGGAGAAGGCTACAAGTTCTCGGACTATGTCCGAGCTACGTGGAGAACCCGTGGTTTCATCGCCGAGATGTGATGGTTAGATCATCTGGCCGTCACATCAAAAACGTGACGGTCAGTGATCAATTTTACCGCAAATGGTCGGCTAGCTTTGCCCAGTGCCCGCAGCGCGTCGGCGGGTTTATAAACTGCACTGTTACAAGGGTACATCTGTACTCATCCGAAGTTTTACCATCACAGATGGTCATAGCCGAAGCCGAGCCATCGATCGGGTTTGCCGCGATGGCGCCAGCTCGCACTATTCGTAGTCTCTCGAGGCTTACTCCGAAGGTGTTGTTTGAATCAGAGCCGCTTCCGGCGTCAACTACCCTGCTCTCCTCCACCCGATCAAAGACAATTTGGAAGTTAAAGAAAGGTGCCTAGGGTGCCGTATTCCTGCAAAGCTAATCCTGCCTAGTCATTCACGTAATGCATGTCGTATCTTGTAGCGGCACGGTGCCACCTCCTCACCCCAATATTCGTGAGTCAGAACTAGCCATAAGGAGGAGCCGAAAGGAATCATCTCATGAAGCTTTGCAATCTGAGAATCAGCGGCTTTCAGTCGTTTGGAAAGGGTATTACGGAGATCACCTTCGACGGAGTTACATACCTCCTAGGGCCCAACGGTGCAGGAAAGACGGCCACGCTGCAGGCATTGGCACGTATGTTTGGCTTCGAGCCAGGCCTACGTCGCCTCCGTCGATCAGATTTCCACGTTCCGTTAGATGAGCAGGAGGTACCTACTCAACGCGTGCTTTGGATTGAGGCGGAATTCACGTTCGCTGAAACGCTAGATGATGAGGAAGACGACACAGTACCGCCGTTCTTCACGCAGATGACACTGCAGACGGCTGATGGGGTTCCCCGCATTCGCTATCGCTTGGAAGGCGTTTTGCACCCCGATGGTGAGGTGGAAGAGCGCTTACTCTACGTGATCCGGATGGACGAGAAAGGGCAACCCACGACTCTGAAGCCAGTTGCGAAGCGTGAACGAGACGAGATACACGTCCACTATTTACCCGCCCGGCGGGATCCCGCTGACCATATTGCATATGGCGCGAGCGCGCTATTAGGCCGCCTCCTTCGAGCTGTCAACTGGAGCGATGACCGGGACTCAATCAAGCAGCTCACTGAGCAAATCACTGAGTGTTTGTCGGAAAACGAGTCGATCAAGACCTTAAGCGCTAGCCTCACCGGAGCGTGGCAACGGCTTCACAAAGGCAACTTCTTTGCGAATCCATCCGTTACTTTTGCGAACTCTGAAATTGAGGCCATCCTGCGGTACCTCTCGATTTCCTTCACGCCTGGCCATGGTGAAAGCCACGTGGACTACGCGAGGCTGAGTGATGGGCAGAAATCGATGCTGTACCTCTCGCTCGTCCTCACATCCCTGACCATTGGTCGCGAGGTCAGATCAGGACAGAACACCTCGTTTGACCCCCTCAAACTGAAGCCTGCTGCCTATACGATTCTGGCAGTCGAGGAGCCTGAGAACAGTCTGTCTCCGCACTACCTGGGGCGTATCGTGAGCTCCCTGAAATCATGTGCAGGTGTGGACGCACAGGCATTGATCGCCACGCAGGCCCCGTCGATGCTAAGACGAGTTGAGCCTGACCAAATCAGGTACTTGCGTCTGAATGCAAAGCGAGAAACGGATGTGTCGATCATTGTGCTTCCGGATAAGCGCAGTGACGCATACAAATTCGTCCGAGAAGCCGTCCAGGCATTCCCCGAACTTTATTTCGCCCGCCTGGTGGTGCTGGGTGAGGGCGACAGTGAGGAAATCGTCCTACCTCGCATCCTTCAAGCCAAGGGTGCATCCGTCGACGAATACGCTGTTGCAATTGCTCCTCTAGGGGGCCGGCACGTCAATCACTTCTGGCGTCTGCTGAATGCGCTAGGTACGCCTCACATCACTCTGCTCGACCTCGACGTAGGTCGTTATCAAGGCGGCTGGGGACGTGTGAAGTACGTACGTGACCAACTCGACAAATTTGATCCAGAACGCAGTATCCCTAAGCATTGGGAACGCCATGATTGGAATGATGCCCAACGGCCTGTCAGAACCCATCACTGGTTCGAGAATGGCAACACAACTATAAGCAGCATGTTCCAGGAATTAGAAAATCGAGACGTATTTTTCTCGGATCCACTGGATCTGGACTTTGCGATGCTCAAGGCGTTTCCCGACGCTTTCCTTGCTGTGCGATCAAACCCGACGCCGCACGATCATCTAGCAGTCCTCGGTAAATGCCACTTCGATCCCGGGCAGTACGACGCTGATGAGCAACAACTATTCTCGGCCTACCATAGCCTGTTCAAGCTGAGCAGTAAGCCAGCAGCTCATTTGGACGCCCTGGGCAAGCTTACTGACGCGGAGCTGTTGGCTTCGCTGCCAGCGTCCCTCAATCGACTAGCAGACAGGGTCAAAGCTAAGCTTGAGGAATCTCCAGAGTGATTTCTCATGATCAATGGGTTCCATCGCCCGGCGTGAAGCTGGAGAAAAATGCATGGAGCGTAGTTCGCGAGCTTGGTCGGTCAATCTTGCTGACGGCGGGGCCCGGCGCTGGCAAGACCGAGGTGCTTGCCCAACGGGCCGATTACCTTCTGCGCACCAATGGCTGCCGCTTCCCCAAGCGAATTCTCGCGGTGTCATTCAAGACAGATGCCAGCCGTAACCTGAAGGAGAGGATTCACCTGCGTTGTGGCTGGAACTTCGCATCACGCTTCGACAGTGTGACCTTTCATGGCTTCGCGAAACGAATCATCGACAAATTCCTCCCGATTCTTGCGGAGGAGGGATTAAGCCCAGATTACATAATCGGTGCTGAGGCCATTCAGGGAAAGCAGATAACCTTCAAGCAGTTGCTGCCCTTCGCCATCAAGATCATTCAGCGCAGCGAGGTTGCCCGAAACGCAATCCGCAAAACCTACGCCCATGTTTTTCTGGACGAGTTCCAAGATTGCACTGCTGACCAATATGAGCTCATCAAGCTCCTATTCCTCGGTACCGGCATCCACCTCACTGCGGTCGGAGATCGCAAGCAAATGATCATGGGGTGGGCCGGAGCGCTGGAAGGCGTTTTTAAAACGTATACGACTGACTTCGATGCCCTTCCCCTCCGCCTCTATGCGAACTTCAGGTCGAAGTCCAATCTGCTTCGTGTTCAGAATGAAATCATCCGCGAAATTGATCCAACGGCAGTGACGCCGGCGGAGCTGATCGCAGGAGATGATGGGGAGGTCTTGGCCGCCCATTTCCAGCACTCGTCACAAGAGGCGATGATGCTGGCTGAAAACATTTGTCGCTGGGTTGAAGCGGGAGTTCCACCGTGTGAAATCGCAGTCTTGATGCCGCGCCAGGTGGATGACTATGGCTCGGCCCTGATGGCTGAGCTTGGCAACCGGGGCATAGCCTCAAGGAACGACAGCGAGCTGCAGGACTTGCTGAAAGAGCCGGCAGCGAGGGTCGCGATCGATTACCTGACATGCCTGTACGGAAGAGGCCAAGCAGATGCCTGGGCGCGCCTGATGGATCTGTTCACTTCCTATGAGGACGCTAGTCGTGACCATCTGCACAGACTGTTTGAAACCACGTACCGCGCTCATGTGCGCCAGGTAAGGGCCGCCAGCAAGACTGCCGCCCCGTATGAGGATTGGTGGACGCTTACAAGCAGCTTTCTCCGGGACGTAGGTTATCCAATTCTGACGGCACTCTCAGGTGACTACGAGTCGAAACCACGCTTGCATGAAGTAGTTCGTGAGGTCAGAGATCGCGTCGGTGCGCTGCTCGCCAGCGAAAAGACCATTCCGAATGCCCTCGCCCGGCTTTCAGACGACCAAGCGGTACGCTTTCTCACGATCCACAAGAGTAAGGGGCTTGAGTTTCACACGGTCATCATTCTTGGGGTAGAAACCCAGGCGTTTTGGGGCAAGCTCGCGGAGGAGCGCTGTGTCTATTTCGTGGGCGTTTCACGTGCCAAGGAACGACTGTTGATCACAACGGCGGAGTACCGGCCCAAGCCTAAAGGAGCAGGCCGTTGGACGGAGCACCGTAGTCCCCATGGCGAGTTCGTTTCCCATGTGACAAGGCATATCACTGGGCGACTACCGCCTTCAAAAACCATGTTGTGACTTCCTTAAGGCCATAAGTACCTGATCGTAGAGGCATGCACATTTGCCTTCGATATCAAGGCTTACTCAGAAACAGGGCTGATGAGGGTGACGCAGAAACGACTACCTGAGGCCCACCACCTTGCCGAGGGCTGGGTAGAGAGGCTCCCGGCTCCTCTATCGCTGGCGCCAGCGTGCTGGGGATGCTGCGCCGGATTTATCACCACTCGCGCATGTTGATCAGTCGATCCTTTAGCTCAGGTACCAGGAATGCGAATAATTGGTTGTATTGTCGATCAGGCCGATACGCGTCTTCCCGATCTCTGAGCGCGGCGCGGATGATTGCACGTCGCTTCACCCAGGTACCCTTTTTGTCTTGTTCGATCAACAGCTCATTTTGCTCAAAGAGTTCCAGTGTCCAACCGAACTGAAGCAGGAATGGTTTGTAGGAGTCGAAAGCCTGGTTGCAGACATTGAGCAGGCGCTCGAATCGGTATCCTATCGGCCGTCCATATCGCGCACTTAGCACAATGGAAACGGCCCCTTGAAAAGGGTCTGACCAATGGAAGTTGGGAAGCTTGATAGCGGGAAATACAGTTGCCATGCGCTCGCGCAAATCGAGCCAGCGTTCCCGGGACTCTGGAGTGTCCTGCCTGCCGAACTCCATCCAGAACGCATGAAAATCGCGGCGTAGAACGTCACCGTTGACCGATGCCTCTAGTGCTTCTCTCTGTGCCTGGTAGTCGTTATAGAACACGATCTGCTTCCGGAAGCTAAACGTCAGCTCGTCCAGATAAACGTCAGCCCTCCTCCATTCGTTCACAATGGTGCGACCAACCAACTGAGGCACGGCGTACCAGCAATCAAACGCCATGCGGCCAGCAGATCTGGACAGCGCCAGCGTCCGATCATTGACGATGAAGACGTTCAGATTGTTCAGGAAGAATATGTCCTCCTCCGCCGTTCTGGTTGCGCTAGGGTCGAAATTCTCGAATACCCAGATCATCGATCCGCCGTTAGCTCGGTAGAACTCGCGTCGGCCGACGATCTCCGTAAGGAACGTCGTGGATAACTGTACTTCGAAGGCGATGCGGTCATTGTCCCTCATCACTTGGACGTCTGGCTTGCGCCAGGTCGCACGTTCGGCGACCGCTTGCCCCTTCCAAACTTTCTCTACTTGAGGGGCGCCGCACGATCTGTCTGCAACCAAGCTGTCGCGAATGATCCCCTTTAGCCGCAGGTGCGCAGCGCTCTCCTTTTGCGCGTTGTACTTGATGGCTGTGATCTGGGCTGGGCTGAGCTCACCTTTGGTAGAGATGTCGCATTTGATGAGGCCTTCGATGGTCGGGTGATGGCGGAAATGGAAAAAACGATGGTGCGTGCGCACCAGTAAAAGAGCAGCGCCGCAGAGCTGACAAACTAACCAGGGTTTGTCTCGATCCAGCACGAAACGTGACGCAAGCTCCGCCCTATCCTGTATGACCAAGGACAATTCGCGGCTCAGGAAGCTGGCGATCTCGATAGGTGCGGCGCTGTCCAGATCCATAACGTCCGTCAGCTTCATGTGTTCAGTAGGCTGAGCGTATTCCAAGGTGCGCACGGCTTTCCTCCATCAGCATCGCAATTTTCGCTGCGATGCTGACCATTCGTAGATTCGGTTTCAACAGACACAGGACATCAATGCGAACATGCTGCTGGCTAGCGGAGCATTCGACCAAGTCGCTCAGCTTGGCCCTCCTGATTGGGCGAATCATATCGCCCGTAAGTGGTGTCCGGGATCATTAAGCCAGTTCACCTTGTGCCGCGAAAGGGCTGCAACGCAGCCCCATGGCTCAGTCCTTTGGCAACCCATAGCGCTGGAACGACGAGCGCTGCGGCACCCGGTACTGCGCCCGGCCCAGCAACTGGTTGACGATCACCGCATTGCGCACCGGCCCCAGCCCCAGGTCCGGCGAGCCGACGCCATGCTGGAAGATCTCGGCGTTCTGCACGAACACCCGGCCACTGCCGCCATCGCAACGCTGCGCGGTGAAGTCCTCGCCGACGATGCAGTCGCCGTGCGCGTCGGTGGCCAGCACCGAACCCTTGAGCTGCTCGAACCACTGCGGCCAGGCATGGGCATAGCCAGTCGCCGCGACGATCGCGTCGGCTTCTAGCGTTGCCCGTTGCTCCAGCTGGCTATGCCGGAAGGTCATGCGCAGCCCCGCCGAGCCCAGGTCCTCGACCGTCCCCACGTCACAGCTGGACAGCAGCGTCAGCCCAGGCTCGCGCCCGCCGATGGAGCGTTCGTAGATCAGGTCGTAGATTGCGCCGATGGTCGAGAAGCTGATGCCTTTGTACAACAGGCCCTGCTGGGCGACGATCTCCCGGCGTTTGTCCCGCGCCAGGGTGTGGAAGTAGTTCATGTACGCCGGAGTGAAACACTCCTGGCCGAGCTTGGAGTACTCCATGGGGTGGAAGCCTCCCGAGCGGGTGATCCAGTGGATCGACGCCCCCGCCTCCACCTGCTCCGGGGTCAGCGCGTTGAACAGCGCCAGCACGCACTCCGCGGCGCTCTGTCCGGAGCCGACCACCACCACGCGCCGGCACTGCTCCAGCTCGCCCTGACGCTTGCCGAACTCCGCCGAGTGCAGTAACGGCGCCTGGGTGCGGGTTTGCGCCCAGGCCGGCAACCACGGCCGGGTGCCGAGGCCGATGGCCAGGTCGCGGCTGCTGTAGCGCCGCTCCAGGCCCGACACCGACACGCTGTCGATGACAAAGCGTTCGCTGGCGTTGTCGTAGCGCACGCCCGTGACCTCCTCGCCGAAATGGCAGCCCGGCAGTTGGCCCGCCGCCCAGCGGCAATAGTGGTCGTACTCGCGCCGGGGCACCTGGAAGTGGTCGTAGTAGTAGAACTGGAACAGGCGGTCGTGCTGGTGCAGGTAGTTGAGGTAGCTAAGCGGGTGACACGGGTCGGCCAGGGTCACCAGGTCGGCCAGGAACGGCACCTGCAAGGTGGTGCCGGGCAGCAGCAGGCCCTCGTGCCAGCGGAACTGCGCCTTGCGCTCGAGGAACGCGCAGCTCAGGTGCGGGTGGCGTGACAGCAGCGCGGCCAGGCCCAGGTTGAACGGTCCGATGCCGATGCCGGCGATATCCAGGTGTGCGATGTCCATATGCTCGATGATTTCCCAAGAACGATGATTGGCGCCCCAGGCCAGGCCCAGGACGATTGATTCAGGCCGGTGGTTTCACACGGGGGCGTTGACGAGCAGGCGCTCGACCTCTTCCACCGTGCGACATGGCAGCAACTGCGCGGGCGAAAGGCGCACCGCGAAGGCTTCGCCCAGGCGCGCCGCCAGCGGTTTGAGGTGCTGCGGCCGCAGGCCCATGGCCAGGAAATCCCTGGCCGGCTGGGTGGCGCCGAGCACCTGCTGGTAGATCGCCAGCACCTGGGCATGACGCTGCGGATCGCTGGGCAAAGCCGCCGCTATCGGCGCCTGCCCGGTGTCACCTTCAAGCAAGGCGCGGGCGAGCCTGCGGTCCGGCTTGCCGTTGGCGGTCAACGGCAAGGCGTCGACCTCGACGAACCGCGTGGGTACATGGGACTGCGCCAGCAAGGCCCGGGCATGCTCACGCAACGCCACGGCGCCGGGCGGCGCACCGTTGCGCCTTACATACAGCGCGCCGATGCAGGCCTCGCCCTGTTGCGTGTCGCCATAGTCCACCACCAGCACCTGCTGCACCGCCGGATGGCGGATCAGCTCGATCTCGATGTCCGGCAGCGACACCCGCACGCCGCGCACCTTCACGTAACCGTTGACCCGGCTGTCGAACAGCAGCACGCCGTCCTCGCGGTAGCGGCCACGGTCACCGGTACGGAAGGCACGCACTGGCGCGCCGTGCTCGTCGAGCACATCGACGAAGTCGCTCTGCACCAGTTCGCCGTCCTCCAGGTAGCCCAAGGCCAGGCCCACCCCACTGGTGTGGATACGCCCGGCGACGCCCTGCGGGCAATGCGCGCCGTGCTCGTCCAGCAGCCAGTAGCGGTTGCCCGGCAGTGGCCGGCCATAGGGCACCCTGGCGCGGTCCTGTTCACCGATTTCGTGCCAGATGCTCCAGATGGTGGTCTCGGTCGGGCCACCCAGGGACACCAGCCGCGCCTCGGGCAGTTGCTCGCGTAGTTCGGCGATCACCGCCGGCTTGATGTAGTCGCCGCCCTGGGCCAGCAGGCGCAGGCTGCGCAGACCATCACCCTGACGGCAGGCCAGGAGCATTTCGAGGATGGCCGGGACCGAGCACCAGAGGCTCACGCCGTGCTGCCTGACCAACTGGTTCCAACGCAGCGCATCCTTTTCCTCGCCGGGCTCGGGCAGCACCAGCGCCGCCCCGGCGCACAGGCTGCCGAACACGTCGAACAGCGACATGTCGTGGTGCAGCGGGGTCACCGAGATGAACACATCGTCGCGGCTGACCTGCCACTGCGCCAAGGTGCTGCCGATGACATTGGCGGTGGCGCGGTTGTTCAGCACCACGCACTTGGGCTTGCCGGTGGTGCCGGAGGTGTACAGGTAGTAGGCCGGCGCGGTGCTCGCCGACAAGGCCACCAGAGTCGTCAGGTCCAGGGCTGCCGGAGGGCTGGCCAGCAGTGGCGCAACGGCGTCGACCACCAGTGCCGGCTGGCAGTTGTCCAACAGATAGCGCAGGCGCTCCTCGGGCGCCGCCGCGTCGATCGGTACCCAGACCTGCCCGTTCAGGGCGCAGGCCAGGCTCGTCATGGTGTGCTCAGGACCGCGTGGCAGGCAAATGGCGACCACCTGGCCGGGGCGCAGCCCGCGGGCCTGGAATGCCCCGGCAATGCGCTTCACACCCTCCCCCAGTTCGGCATAGCTGATGCGCCGCTCGCCATGCAGCAAGGCGATGCGTCCATTGTCCGGGCCGAACAGGTTGTGGGCGATGCGCCCAAGGAAATCGACTGGTTCGGCCTGCGCCTCGCTGCTGTTCAGGCGGTAGTGGCCAAGGTCGATGAACTGCCGTGCGTGGACTTCGAATGCAACCTGCCCGGCCAATTGCGCCACCGCCTGGTTCAAGGCCACGAGCAGCTGTCCGACCCAGCGGCCATCGATTGCTTCGCGGGCATAGTCGATCTCGAACGCCAACCCGCCCTCGGCGGTGTTGCAGAAACGGATGTCCATGGCCACCTGCGGCGTCTGGGTCAGGCCCGCGCTCAGGTACATCGGGCCATCGACCGCGCCCACCGGCCAGGACAGGCCGTTGGTCAGCACCACCGGTAGCGCCGGGCCCGGGCCGTTGCTGTCGTACAGCAGGCGGGCCAGGTCCACGCCGGAGAACGCCAGATGCTGCAAGCCTTCCAGCACATCGGCCTGCAGGCGCTTGGCGCGCTCGGCCAGGCTGGGCAGGCCGCGCTGCCAATCGACGGCGATGAAGCTGGAGCGGTTGGCAAATGCGCCGTCCTGGGGCGGCGCCACCGGCACCGCCACGCACAGGCTGCCTTCGTCGAGCCAGTGGCCGAGCACTTCCAGCACCACGGCCATGATCGTCGAGTTCTTGAACAGCCCCTCACGCGCACCTGCGCGGCTCAATGCCTTGAACGCCTGGGCGGAGATTACCTGGCGCTGGCGGGCGTACCGGGCCACGCCGACCTTGTCCAAGGCTTGGCGCCACGGCAGCCTTGGCGCGCCGTCGACCTCAGCCAGCTTTGCCTTCCAATACTCGGCATCGGCCTTGCGCACCTCGCTCTGGTCGATGCCAGCCGCCGTCGGCTCGCTGGCCGTCAGCGGCTGGCAGTGCCCGTCGAACAGCTCGACCATCAAGGTCGCGATGGAGCGTCCATCAAGAATCAGCGCATCGAAGCGTACGAACACCACCAACTCGCCTTGTGGCAACTGGAAGGCGGTGACACTCCAGGGCGGCCCGGCCAGATCGAACAGCGCATGGGCATAGTCCTCGCGACGGACCTCGAGCTGCGCCTGAACCTGCTCGGCCGTCAACCCGTGCAGGTCGATCACCTCCAGGTTGACCTGCACCTGGTCGCTTGTCGACTGGGTCAATGCCTGGGCATCGATGCGGGTGCGCAGGCTATCGTGGCGGCGCACCATGTCCGTGAGGCGGCTGCGCAGCAGCGCCAGGTCCATGCGCCCGCGATACTCGCGGAACTCCTGCATGGCCACGCCGCCCAGCGGCAGATGCTCGCCACGCCCCAGCAGGTAGGCCTGTTGCAGGGCGTTCAGTGGTCGATCCCGGCTCGCCGCGATCGCCAATGGCTGGTGCAGCGCGCCCGTGTCGGCAGCCACCGCCACAGCCAGGGCGATGAAGCGCTCGAACAGTGCCTGGACCCAGTCAGCGGGCAATGCGTCCAGGCGCACGTCCCAATTGATCAGCAGGCCACCATCGGCCCGCGCCACCTGTGCGTCCAGGGCCACCTGCGGGCCCTGGGAGATCACCCAGTCCATCGGCCCGAACACCCGGTTCACCCGCTCGGAGAACAGCTCGCCGCCAGGCAGGTCCAGCCCTGCGGTAAATACCACCGGTGCCAGTTGCGGCGTACCGTGATGACGCGACAGGTCGCGCATCAGGTCCACGCCCGGATAGGCGCTGTGCGCCAGGCGCTCCACCAGTTGCCGATGCAGATCCCGGCACAGCGCGGCAAGGCTGGCGACACCCGTGAAGTCAACGTCCACCAGCACCAGGTTGGCGAACTCGCCAACGATGCGCTGCACAGGCTCCAGCAGCGGTTCACGCCAGAACACCGGGACGTTCAGGCGCAAGCGCCGATCGCCGGTGTGCTCACCCAGGGCGGTGGCGAACAGCCCGAGCATCAACGCCGACGAGGTGATCCGCTGCGCGCGCGCAGCGTGCTGCAAGGCACGATACTGCGCAGGTTCAAGGCGAGCGGCAAAGCGCTCGCTGCGTGCCGGCCCCGCAGGGAGCAAGGGCAGCGAGGGCGCCGGGGCGATCTGCGCCAGGCGTTTTCGCCACCAGGCGCGGTCGTGGCTGCGGGCGGCACGCAGGTCGGCATCGGCACGCACTTGGTCTAGCCAGTCGAAGTAGTTCGGTATGGTAGGCAGAACGCTTTCAGGCGAGTCGTACAGCCGGGCCAGGTCTTCCATCAGCACCCGGAAGCTCGACGGGTCCACCGCGATCATGTCGGTGTCCACGTGCAGCCGGCTGGCATTGCCCGGCAGCAGGCTCAGGCCGAAGCGCGCACCCTGGCCCATGCTCAGGTCCAGGCGCTGGTGGCTCCACTGCTGGCGTTTCTCCAGCAGGCGCCGCTCCACGGCTGGACCATCCAGATCGCTGAAATCCTCCAGCTCCAGTTGGGCGCGCTGTGCTTCGTCGATGGCCTGCAGCCCCTGCCCGTCGATGCGCAGGCTCAGCATCGGATGCGCCCGGTACAGCGCCTCAAGTGCGCCGGCAAGGCGCGCCACATCGATGGCCCGGCCATCGAACTCGGCGTACAGGTGCGCGCTGACGCCACCCAGTGCCGCATGTGCATCCCGCCCGATCCAACAGGCGGCCTGCATCGAAGTTAACTCTCTCATCGCTTACCCGCGTAGTTGACAAATCCATGTGTTTCGCGTCCTCATATTTACTAACGAGAATGATTATATTTCAAGGTTTTCTTTCTCACCCATCGCCAAGGAGGCAACCCATGAAGACAGGCACCCTGCGTTTGCAAGACAGGGACACCATGCCGCTCAACCAAGAGGATTCGAGCTTTTCATTCACATCCGGCGAGCGCGAGCTGAGCGTCAGCGGCCTGCGCGAACGCATCGACACTGCGGCCCACGCCAGCCATTTGGCCGGTGGCGCACTGCGGCGCAGCATCGACCAGGCCTTCGAACGCGCCCGCCAGGCCGGGCAGGAAAATCCCATCGTGGTCGGCGCAATCCCGTTCGACACCACCCAGGCTTCCAGCCTGTACGTGCCCGAGGCCTATACCTGGCAGGCGCGCGCCGCGGCTCCTGTAAAGCCCGGCTCGCTGCCTGCTCTGCTCAGCCAGGCCAACATCCCCGACGAACACGGTTTCAAGCGCGCCGTGCGCCACGCCATCGTCAACTTCCAGCACAGCGATGTGCGCAAGGCCGTGCTCTCGGTGCAGCGCGAACTGCACTTTGCCGCGCCCGTGGACACGGCCCAGGTGCAGGCCAACCTCAAGGCACTGAACCGCGAGGGCTACCACTTCCACGTGCCCCTGGCCGACGGTTCCACCCTGCTGGGGGTGAGCCCGGAACTGCTGGTGCACAAGCAAGGCAGCGCCTTCGTCAGCAATCCGCTGGCCGGCTCCGTGCGACGCATGGCCGACCCCGAGGCCGACCGCGCCAATGCGCAATGGCTGGCGGCGTCGGAGAAGGACCACTACGAGCACCGCCTGGTCACCGAGGACATCGCCCAGCGCGTCGGCGAGCTGTGCAGCCGCCTGCAGGTCCCCGAACGGCCCTCGCTGATCAGCACCGCCGCGTTGTGGCACCTGTCCACGCGCATCGAGGGCGAACTGGCCTCGGCCGATATCGACGCCCTGCAACTGGCCTGCCGCCTGCACCCGACCCCCGCCGTATGCGGTTACCCCACCGAGCGCGCCCGCCAGCTGATCCGCTTCGTCGAGCCCTTCGAGCGTGGCCTGTTCACCGGCATGGTCGGTTGGTGCGACGCCGAAGGCAACGGCGAGTGGGTGGTGACCATCCGCTGCGGCACCTTCAACGGCCAGCGCGTTCGCCTGTTCGCCGGCGCCGGCATCGTCGAGGCCTCCAGCCCCGACAGCGAATGGAACGAAGTACAGACCAAGCTCGGCACCATGCTGCGCGCCTGCGGCCTGGACCATTGACCTCAAACCCGCTTTCCGAGATGCCCATGACCATCGAATTCACCCCCTGGCCCGCGGACCGGGCGCAGCGCTATCGCGCCGCCGGCTACTGGAACGACCAGCCGCTCAGCCAGTTGCTGATCGCCCGCGCCGCCGTGCAGCCGCAAGCCCCGGCGATCCTCTGCGGCGAGCGCCGCATCAGCTACGGCGAACTGGATCGCCGTGCCTCCAACCTGGCATCGCGCCTGGCCGCCCACGGCCTGGGCCAGGGCGACACTGCGCTGGTGCAGCTGCCCAACGTCGCCGAGTTCTACATCGTGCTGTTCGCCCTGCTCAAGGCCGGCATCGCCCCGGTCAATGCGCTGTACAGCCACCGCCAGCACGAGCTGGGCGCCTTTGCCCGGCAGATCCAGCCGGCCCTGCTGATCGCTTCGGCGGAGCATGAGGTATTCCGCAATGACGCGTTCCTCGACGACCTGGCCAAGGAAGGCCTGCGCCCGAAGCTGACGCTGATGCTCGATGCCCTCGACGACTGGAGCGCCAGCGCCGATGTGCGCGGCACCCACTACGCGCCCAGCCCGTGCGGCGAGGTGGCGTTGTTCCAGCTGTCCGGCGGCAGCACCGGCACCCCCAAACTGATCCCGCGCACCCACAACGACTACGCCTACAGCGTGCGGGCCAGCGCGCAGATCTGCGCCCTCGACAGCGACACGCGCTTCCTCTGCGCGCTGCCGGCGGCGCACAACTACACCCTCAGTTCCCCCGGTGGCCTGGGCGTGCTGCACGCCGGCGGCTGCATCGTCATGGCGGCCAACCCGGAGCCGTTGCACTGCTTCGCCCTGATCGAACGCCACGCCGTGACCATGGCCGCCCTGGTGCCCAGCGCCGTGGCCCTGTGGCTGCAGGCCGCCCCCGGGCACGCCGCCAAGCTGCGCAGCCTGCGCCTGCTGCAGGTCGGTGGCGCCAGTTTCGCCGAGGCCTTGGCGCGCCAGGTTCCCGAGGTGCTGGGCTGCAAGCTGCAGCAGGTATTCGGCATGGCCGAGGGCCTGGTCAACTACACCCGTCTGGATGACAGCGACGAACAGGTATTCACCACCCAGGGCCGGCCGATCAGCGAACTGGACGAGGTGCGCATCCTCGACGAACAGGGCCAGCCGGTCGCCGACGGCGAGCCGGGCATGCTCGCCACCCGTGGCCCCTATACCTTCTGCGGCTACTACAAGAGCCTCGAGCACAACGCCCAGGTGTTCGACCAGGACGGTTTCTACCACTCCGGCGATATCGTCCAGCGCAGCGCCGACGGCAACCTGCGGGTCGTCGGGCGGGTCAAGGACCAGATCAACCGCGGCGGCGAGAAGGTCGCTTCGGAGGAGATCGAGAACCTGATCGTCATGCACCCCGACGTGACCCACGCCGCCCTGGTGGCGCTGCCCGACGAACTGCTCGGCGAGAAGAGCTGCGCCTTCATCGTCTCGCGCAACCCGCAACTCAAGCCGATCGCCTTGCGCCGCCACCTCATGGGCCTGGGCATCGCCGAATACAAGCTCCCGGATCGGATCCGGCTGATCGACGCCATGCCGCTGACCGCGGTGGGCAAGATCGACAAGAAGCAACTGCGCGCGCTGCTCGCCGTCGCCCCGACCGTCTGACCGTCCAAGGACCCGACATGACCATTCCAACCATCCACGACTACCCCATGCCGCAACCGGCCAGCTACCCGGCCAACAAGACCACCTGGCAACCCGACCCGGCCCGCGCCGTGCTGCTGATCCACGACATGCAGCGCTATTTCCTGCGCTTCTACCAGCCTGACGGCGCCCTGCTCACCGCGCTGGTGGACAACCTGTCGCGGCTGATCCAGTGGGCTCGCGCGCAAGGCATCCCGGTGGTCTACACCGCCCAGCCCCATGAACAGCCGCCTGAGGACCGCGCCCTGCTCAACGCCATGTGGGGCCCGGGGCTGCCCGCGGCCAGCCCCGAACAGCAACCGATCATCGACGCGCTTTCGCCGCAGCCGGGCGATACCGTGCTGACCAAGTGGCGCTACAGTGCCTTCCAGCGCTCCGACCTGCTCGAACGCATGCGCGGCTGGCAGCGGGACCAACTGCTGATCGGCGGCGTGTACGCCCATATCGGCTGCATGATCACCGCCGCCGACGCCTTCATGAACGATATCCAGGCCTTCCTGGTGGGCGACGCGGTGGCCGATTTCTCCGAGGAGGAGCACCGCCTGGCCCTGAAGTACGTGGCCACCCGCTGCGGCCATGTCACCGACACCGCCACCCTGCTGACCCAGCCGGCGGGCGTGACTACCCGTGACTGGCTGCACGGCCGGGTGCGCCAGATGATCGAGGACGACAGCGAGCTCGACCCCCAGGAAAGCCTGATCTTCTACGGCCTCGACTCGCTGCAGGTGATGAAACTGGCCGCCGAGCTCAAGCAGCGCGGCATCGCCGTCAGCTTCGAGGAGCTGGCCAACGCGCCGACGCTGGATGGCTGGTGGTCGCTGGTGCAAGCGCGGGGGGCCGCCTGATGGCCATGGCCCGCTTCACTGGCCGGCGCGTGCTGGTCACCGGTGCCGCCAGCGGCATCGGCCGCTGCGTGGCGCAGCGCTTTGTCGAGGAAGGCGCCGAGGTCATCGGCCTGGATTGCGAGGAGGCCGACGTGCCGTTCCCGCTGCTGCATGTCGACCTGACCGACCCGGCCGACGTGCAACGGGTCTGCGACCGGCTCAAGGAACAGGCGCAGTATCTCGATGTGCTGGTCAATGTGGCCGGCGTGCTGCGGCTCGGGCTCAGCGACGAGGTGTCCTGCGAGGACTGGCAGCGCTGCCTCGACGTCAATGCCAGCGCGCCGTTCTACCTGATGCGCCAGTGGACCCCGGTGTTCCGCCGCCAGCGCCGCGGCGCCATCGTCAACGTCGCTTCCAATGCAGCCCATGTGCCGCGGCTGAACATGGCCGCCTACTGCGCCTCCAAGGCCGCGCTGGTCAGCCTCAGCCACTGCGTGGGCCTCGAGCTTGCGCCCTATGGCGTGCGCTGCAACGTGGTCTCGCCGGGCTCGACGCGCACGCCGATGCTGGCCGGCATGCTGGGCGATCCGGCGGCAGAACGGCAGTTGATCGACGGCCTGCCACAGCAGTTCAAGCTCGGCGTGCCCCTGGGCAAGATCGCCACGCCCGACGATATCGCTCATGTGGTGCTGTTCCTCGCCTCCGAGCAGGCCGGCCACGTGACCCTGCAGGACATCGTGGTCGACGGCGGCGCCACCCTGGCCGCCTGAGCCCGACACGGCCACCGACAAGGACTTTCACCCGCAACGCGCCCGGCCCTGGTCGGCCGGGCGCGCTCCATGGAGCTGGACATGACATTCTCACCTGCCGACCACACACGTCTCGAGGCGTTCTGGCGCTACTGCCTCACCCACCAGTACTTCAATGTCGGCTACCCCGAATCCGCCGACTTCGACTACAGCCTGCTGCACCGTTTCATGCGCTTTTCCATCAACAACTGCGGCGACTGGAACGAGTACAGCAACTACCTGCTCAATTCCTTCGATTTCGAGCGCGAGGTGATGCGCTTCTTCGCCGAACTGTTCCACATCCCCTTCGAGGACAGCTGGGGCTACGTCACCAACGGCGGCACCGAAGGCAACATGTTCGGCTGCTACCTGGGCCGCGAGCTGTTCCCCGACGCCACGCTCTACTACTCCCAGGACACCCACTACTCGGTGGCCAAGATCGTCCGCCTGCTGCGCATCAAGGCCCAGGTGGTGGCGTCCCAGGCCAATGGCGAGATGGACTACGACGACCTGGTCGCACGGATCGCGGCCGACGGCGAGCACCACCCGATCATCTTCGCCAACATCGGCACCACCCTGCGCGGCGCCACTGACAACATCGCCACCATCCAGCAGCGCCTGGCCCAGGCCGGCATCCGCCGGGAGGACTACTACCTGCATGCCGACGCGGCACTCAGCGGCATGATCCTGCCCTTCGTCGACGCTCCCGAGCCCTACTCGTTCGCCGACGGCATCGACTCGATCTGCGTCTCGGGGCACAAGATGATCGGCTCGCCGATGCCCTGCGGCATCGTCGTGGCACGGCGCGCCAACGTCGAACGCATCTCGGTGGAGGTCGACTACATCAGCGCCCGCGACCAGACCATCAGCGGCTCGCGCAACGGCCACACGCCGCTGATGATGTGGGCCGCCCTGCGCAGCCGCTCCATGGACGACTGGCGTGAACGTATCCAACGCTGCCTGGACCTGGCCCAGCATGCGGTGGACCGGCTGCGGGCGGCGGGGATCGACGCCTGGCGCAATCCCAATTCGATCACCGTGGTGTTCCCCTGCCCCTCGGCCAGCGTGTGGAAGCGTCATTGCCTGGCCACCTCGGGCGACACCGCGCACTTGATCACCACCGCCCACCACCGGGACAGCACGCAGATCGATGCCTTGGTCGACGAGGTGATCGCCGATCTCAAGGCCCGTGGCAAGCCACCAGCCAGGCAACCGTTGCAAGGCGCCCTGGTCGACGGGCTGGCCACTCGCACCCAGGTCTACAGCACTGCCAGCCAGCCTCTGCGGGTGCCAGCGCCGGGCCTGGGAAAAGCCGAACCGCAACGCATCATCGCCCATCCCAAGGGCAGCGATAGCTGAACGCCGAGTCGTCATTCCGGGCGTTTGCATGTAAGCCTGTGCCTACAACGCGCGCG
Source organism: Pseudomonas soli (assembly GCF_900110655.1). Lineage (GTDB taxonomy): Bacteria > Pseudomonadota > Gammaproteobacteria > Pseudomonadales > Pseudomonadaceae > Aquipseudomonas > Aquipseudomonas soli. The sequence goes on along the minus strand of NZ_FOEQ01000001.1, from coordinate 34,031 downwards.
CCTGGAAGCTGGCGTGCCGAAAAACCGGGGGCGGGCTGATCCGCCCCTTGGCCGCCCCGCAGAGACCACCGCGCAGGCGACCCTCCGTGCGCGTTTGACAGCCCATGGCGTGGCTCTATAGTCCGTTTCCTGGCAACGGGAAGGATTTCTGTTTGCCTCGGACAAGAACCCCGCCATGTACAGGAGTTGCGTAATGGCCATGCTCACGGATGACGCTCCGTTCAAACCCGCCCTGCCTTGCCTTTTGCTCGCCCCCGCCTGCTTCGCCGTCAACCGACGACATTCCCGCCACTGACCGCAGCGCCAAAACCGACACCTGCCCGTGACCTGCCCTGGGCGGTCACTGCCTTCGTTCGCCTTCAATAAAGACAAAAGGTGCGTCATGACTGCGATCCGTTCGCCGCAAACGGCCGTTGCGCCGTTGCCGGAAACCGAAACACTGCGCTATCGCCCGGCCAACCCCGCCGATATCGAAGCCCTCGCCGCGCTGTTCCAGCAGGTCTATGGGCAGACCACCCACCCCTGCCAGAGCGCGTCCTACATCCGCCACTCGATGAGCAGCGGGCAACAGCAGTGGTTCGTCGCCGAGGCCGAGGGCAACCTGGCCGGTTGCTGCTGCATCGCCCGCCGCCCGTGGAACCAGTCGTGGGAGGTGTGCCACGGTGTTATTCACCCTGACGCGCGCAGGACCGGCGCCATCTCCAGCCTGGTCCGCCTCGGTTTCGAGACGCACCGGCCAGCGCCCATGGAACTGGGCTTCTACATTACCCGCAACATCGCCAGCCACGGTGTCATGAAGAAGATCCGCCCCGCCGTGCTGGTGGGCCATGACGGCGGCCCGGACAAGGTCGATGGCCTGCGCGAGTACCACCTGACCGCCATCCACCCTGTACCCCAGGCCGGCTTCGCGCACGTCGCCCCCTGGTACGTGACCACCCGCGCCGCCGACTATATCCGCAGGCTGCTCTACCCCGCCCTGCAGCTTGCCGTTGCCCCCGGCAGCTACCCGGACACCTACCTCAGCGGCCCGACCGGCATCGAACGCCATGGCCAGCTCAGCTACAGCCACGACCCGCAGGCCGCCGCGCTGATGCTGTCGGGCCAATGCGGCCGCTATGGCTCGACCCATGCCGTGCTGACCGAGCTGGGCGCGCTGCTGCGTCAGTATTCCCAGGCCGAGTACGTCGGCCTGGTGATCCTCGCCGACAAGCTGGAGCTGCTGGCCAGCCTGCGCCGCCTGGGCTTTGCGATCACCGCCTACCTGCCGGCCTGGCACCTGGAGAACGGCAGCCGCTACGACTGCATCCAGCTGGTGTTCCAGGACTTTGCCGTGGCGCCGCGCAGCCACGGTTTCGATGACGACATCGCCCGCTTCGACCTGGCCTACGCGCACTTGGCCAACAACCTCTGCAGCCTTCCCGCGGCCCCGGTTTCCCGGGCCGCCAGCTAACCGATCGGAGTTTCAGCAAGTGACCAAGGACCAATGGCTTAGTGTAAGAAAACAGATCCCCGACGGCGCCCGGGAACCCTGGACCGTGATGTTGTGGGTCGCCGACCTGCTGCTGCTGGCGGTGGCCTGGAACCTGTGGCTCGCCGACTCCACCGCCCTGCAGTTGCTGGGCCTGGCGCTGGCAGGTCTGGCCACCGTGCAGCTCTACCTGATCATGCACGAGGCGACCCACGGCGCCGCCTCGGCCAACCGTCGGTTCAACGACTTCATCGGCCACTGCAACGGCTGGCTGATCGCCCTGCCGTTCCTGGTCCGCCGGCGCTTCCACATGGCCCACCACACCTGGACTGCGCACCCGCTGAACGACCCGGAGAACCGCGGCATGATCGAGCGCTTCTCGGTGATGACCAAGAAGCAGGAGCGCACCCTGGAGTTCGTCTGGAAGCACTGGATCCCGATGATCGCCGCCAACCACTTCCTGCTCAACTGGCGCGCGCCCTTCATCGCCAAGGCCAAGGGCGACAGTTCGCCACGGATCCTCAAGGAGATCCGCTTCGCCCGCCTGTACCTGGCCGGCTACCTGGCGGCGGCCGTGCTGGCCTGGAGCCTGGGGCACCTGCTGGACCTGGTGCTGTTCTACCTGATCACCTGGGTGTTCCTGTTCTTCATGGTCGAGCTGCTCAACCTGCCGCACCACGCCGAGGCCCCGCTGCTCGCCCGCGATGCCGATCGCCTGCAGTTCTGGGAGCAGGACGGCGTGTCCCACGACTGCAAGAGCCTGCCGCTGTGGTCGCGCTTCGTGATCCTCAACTTCAACCTGCACATCGTCCACCATGCCTTCCCCTCGGTGCCCTGGTACCGCCTGGCCAAGGTGCAGAAGTTGCTGGGCGAGCATGAGCTCGGCCATGCGCCGTCGCAGACGCATGAATGGGAGTTCGCGGTGAAGAACCGACGCCGGCCGTTGTTGCAGCTGATGGGGCATTTCTTCGATCAGCGTGGCTGAGAACGTCACCCTCCCCTGTAGGCACGGGCAAGACCGTTCCTACAGGGCACCACCTGTCAAGCAAGCCCACCAAAGCGCTTGAAGTAACTCTCGTTGGCATCCGGCAACGGCCCATCCGCCGTCTCCAGCGCACTGGCCAGGTATTCCTCCGCCCTGCCCTGCACCAGCCGGTACAGGTTGCGGCACAGCTGCCGCGCCGCGCGGCCTTCCCAATCCCCCGGCAATAGCTCGTCCGGCAACTGCGGATCACGCAGCAGCAGGCGGCGGTACTCGTGGATCAGCAGCGTGCGCGCCAGGAAGCAGTCCTGCGGGCTTGGCGCGTCCAGGTCCTTCATCGCCTGCCACAACGGGCGGAACAGGTGGATGAACTCGCTGTAGTGCTGGCCCAGTTCCTCGATGTTCCAGCTTTCCCGCACCTGGGCGCGCAGGGCCTTGGAGGCCAGCACTTCCTGGGCGTGGGTCTCGAAGACGATGCAGTCGTCCTCGGCATCCTGCTCGCGCAGGGTCGCAGCGAGGTCGGCACGGTCGGTGCGCGGGCAGCCCAGCAGGTTCGCGCCCATGACGCCGAAGCCTTGCCACTCGAGCTCTTCACGCACGGCCTTGCGCTTGGTGGCATCGAGCTGGGCCAGCAGCACCAGGGTCCAGGCGCCGTTCCAGGCCGGCAGGCTGGCGCTGTAGACGCGCTTGAAGGCTTTTTCGAAGCGCCGCCGGCCGGTGCCGGTGAGGCTGTAATAGCTGCGCCGACCGACCTTTTCGGCGGTCAGCCAGCCTTCCTTGGTCAGGCGGAAGATCGAGGTGCGGATCAGCCGCTCGTTAATGCCCATCGGCTCCAGCAGGTTGATCAGGCTGCCCAGCCAGACCGTGCCGCCATGGGGTTCGATGGCATCGCCGTAGAGAGTGATGATCAGGGAGCTGGCGCGGATCGGCGTCTGCTCCTGGAAACGGGTGATCAGGTGATTCAGGGGGGCAAGGCTGCTCATGGGGGAACGAGGCGCGGCTAAAGCCTCGACTATACCTGCCTGCCGCGACCGCGCAAGGCTCATGCACCGCCCTCGGCCTTGGGCCTGAAGCCGGAGTCGCCCATGCGCGGGCGGTCCTGCTCCGGCGCGGTCAATGGCGGGCATTCCACCAGCGCGCTCAGGCAACGCCGGGCGAGGCTGTGGTATTCGGCGGTACCGCGCTGTTTCCAGGCCAGTTCCTGGTCGCTGAGCGGGCGCTTGGCCACGGCCGGCGCGCCGACCACCAGGTGTTGCTGCGGGCATTCGAAGCCGGCCTTGACGAAGGCCGTGGCGGCGACGATGCAGCGCGGGGCGATATGCGCGGCGTCCATGACCACCGCGTTCATGCCGACCAGGGCATCCTCGCCGATCCGGCAGCCGTGCAGCACGGCGCCATGGCCGATATGGCCGTTGCGCTCGACCACCGTGTCGCCGCCGGGAAAACCGTGCATCACGCAGGTGTCCTGCAGGTTGGCGCCCTCTTCCAGGATGATTCGCCCGAAATCGCCGCGCAGCGAGGCCAAGGGGCCGATGTAGCAGTTTGCGCCGACCAGCACGTCGCCGATCAGCACGGCGCTGGGGTGTACATAGGCGCTGGGATGGACCACGGGGGTCAGGCCGTCGAGGCGGTAGCAGGGCATGGGTCTGGCTCTCGATATGATTCAGAAGACTTGTTGATCCTGTATCAGATCAAATCCCTTAGTCAATGCCTTGCTGGTGTATCGCTTTCTTCACCAAGCTTCCGACCAGTGAAGACCTCATCACTAGGCAAGCCCGCCCCAATATCAGCTATGAAAGCAAGGCTGTGTGGGAGCGGGCTTGCCCCGCGATAGCGTCACTCGCCTCATATACAGATACGTAATTACAATTTCCACGTTGATTTTATGTATCGCATTGAACATATACTTGCCCCAGCACCACGAGCAACTCCAAGAAAAGCCGGCCCAAGCCGGCGCCGAACGTGCAGCCCGAGGTATCCCATGCCAAGCAACCTCATCGTGCAGGCCCCGGCGGACGGTGTCCGTCTGATCACCCTGCACCGCCCGCAAGCCCTGAACGCCCTGAACACAGCGCTGCTGGAAGAGCTGGCCGCAGAACTGCATGCCGCCGACCAGGATCCGCAGATCCGAGCCGTGGTCATCACCGGCAGCCGCAAGGCCTTCGCCGCCGGCGCCGATATCAACGAAATGGCCGAGCGCGACCTGGTCGGCATCCTCGACGACCCACGCGTGGCCCACTGGCAAAGCATCGCCGGTTTCGGCAAACCCCTGATCGCCGCGGTCAACGGCTTCGCCCTCGGCGGCGGCTGCGAACTGGTGATGTGCGCCGATATCGTCATCGCCGGCAGCGACGCCCGTTTCGGCCAGCCGGAAATCAACCTCGGCATCCTCCCCGGCGCCGGCGGCACCCAGCGCCTGCTGCGCGCCGTGGGCAAGCCGCTGGCCATGCAGATGGTCCTCGGTGGCGAGGCCATCGGCGCCCGCCATGCCCTGCAGGCCGGCTTGGTCAGTGAAGTCACCGAGCCCGAACTCACCGTCGAGCGTGCTCTGCAGGTGGCCGTAGCGGTCGCCGCCAAGGCGCCGCTGGCGGTGCGCCTGGCCAAGGAGGCGCTGCTCAAGGCCCAGGACATGGACCTGGCGAGCGGCCTGCGCTTCGAGCGCCACGCCTTCACCCTGCTGGCCGGCACCGCCGACCGCAACGAAGGCATCCGCGCCTTCCAGGAAAAACGCCCGGCCCGATTCCAAGGGCTGTAAGCCTTCCACCGACTGACGGAGCGAGCCAGTCATGTCTTTCCAGCACATCCTGTTTTCCATCGGCGACGACGGCGTTGCCCTCCTCTCGCTCAACCGGCCCGAGCAGCTCAACAGCTTCAATACCGCGATGCACCTGGAGGTGCGCGAGGCCTTGAAGCAGGTACGCCACAGCGAACGCGCCCGGGTACTGCTGCTGACCGGCGAAGGCCGTGGCTTCTGCGCAGGCCAGGACCTGGCCGACCGCAATGTCGCGCCCGGCGCCGAGCTGCCCGACCTTGGCCAGTCCATCGAGCAGTTCTACAACCCGCTGGTGCGCAGCCTGCGCGACCTGCCGCTGCCGGTGATCTGCGCGGTCAACGGCGTGGCCGCCGGTGCCGGGGCCAACCTGCCACTGGCCTGCGACCTGGTGCTGGCGGCACGCTCGGCGAGCTTCATCCAGGCGTTCTGCAAGATTGGCCTGGTGCCGGACTCCGGCGGCACCTGGTTGCTGCCCAGGCTGGTCGGCATGGCCCGGGCCAAGGCGCTGGCCCTGCTGGGCGAGCGCCTGAGCGCCGAGCAGGCCGAGCAATGGGGGCTGATCCACCGGGTGGTGGACGATGCCGCGCTGCGCGACGAAGCACTTGGCCTGGCCCGTCACCTGGCGGCCCAGCCCACCTACGGCCTGGCCTTGATCAAGCGTGCCCTCAACCAGAGCTTCGACAACCGCTTCGATGAGCAGCTGGAGCTCGAGCGCGACCTCCAGCGCCTGGCCGGGCGCAGCGAGGACTACCGCGAGGGCGTCAGCGCCTTCATGAACAAACGTACACCTGTGTTCAAGGGGCGCTGATCATGGCCGCACTCGACAATGACGCCCTGGTGGCAGTGATCGGCGCAGGCGCCATGGGGGCCGGCATCGCCCAGGTGGCGGCCCAGGCCGGCCATCCCGTGCGCCTCTACGATACGCGCCCCGGCGCCGCCGAGCAGGCGATCGAAGGCATCGATCGCCTGCTCGGCCGGCAGGTGGAAAAAGGCAAGCTTGCGCCTGACAGCCGCAGCGTGATCCGCGACCGGCTGCAACCGGTGGATACCCTCGACGCCCTGGCCGACGCCCATCTGGTGATCGAAGCCATCGTCGAACAACTGCCTGTCAAACAGGACCTGCTGCGTCGGCTTGAAGGCCTGTGCGCCACGGACTGCATCCTGGCCAGCAACACTTCCTCGCTGTCGATCACCAGCCTCGCCGCCGGGCTCAAACACCCGGAGCGGGTCATTGGCATGCACTTCTTCAACCCGGCGCCCTTGATGGCGCTGGTGGAGGTCGTCTCCGGGCTGGCCACCGCGCCGAGCCTGGCGGCCACGCTTTACGACACCGCCCGCGCCTGGGGCAAGCAACCGGTGCATGCCCGTTCGACGCCGGGCTTTATCGTCAACCGCGTGGCCCGGCCCTTCTATGCCGAAAGCCTGCGCCTGCTGCAGGAAGGCGCCGCCGACTGCGCCACCCTCGATGCCCTGCTGCGCGATGCCGGGGGCTTTCGCATGGGCGCATTCGAACTCACCGACTTGATCGGCCACGACGTCAACTACGCGGTGACCTGCTCGGTGTTCGAAGCCTTCTATGGCGATTTCCGCTTTCAGCCGTCGCTGGTGCAGAAAGAGCTGGTCGACGCAGGACGGCTCGGGCGCAAGACCGGCCAAGGCTTCTACAGCTACACCGAAGGTACCGAGCGGCCAGAGCCCGCAACGCTCACCAGTCAGACGTCTGTCAAACGCTGCACGGTGGAGGGTGACCTGGGTGCCCTGCAGCCCCTGGTCGAGCGCTTGCGCGCCAATGGTGTCGGCGTCACCGAACGCGCCGGCACCGGCCTGCTCCGTGTGGGAGATGCCACCCTGGCGTTGTCCGATGGCCGCCTGGCCAGCCAGCGCGCCCGCGAGGACGGCTTGCGCAACCTGGTGCTGCTGGACCTGGCCCTGGACTACGCCAGCGCCCCGCGCCTGGCCATCAGCCACGGCGCCGAATGCGGCGCCGTGGCCCTGGACCAGGCCGTCGCCCTGCTTGCCCGGGCCGGCCTGAGCGCCTGCCAGGTGGCCGACCTGCCCGGCCTGGTGGTGCTGCGCACCGTGGCCATGCTCGCCAACGAAGCCGCCGACGCCGTGCTGCAAGGCGTCGCCACCCCCGGCGACATCGACCTGGCGATGCGCGCCGGGGTCAACTACCCGCGCGGCCCGCTGGCCTGGGCCGACCAGCTGGGCATCGGCTACACCCTGAACGTGCTCGACAACCTGCAACGCAGCTACGGCGAGGAACGTTACCGGCCGTCCCTGTTGCTGCGCCGCACCCACGCCGAAGGAGGCCGCCTGCATGGCTGATCAATCCACACACGCTTTGGCCCGCGCCTGCGCCGAGGCCATGTTCGGCCGTGACGCCGCCAGCCAGGGCCTGGGCATCGAGCTGCTCGAAGCCGGCCCCGGCAGCGCCCGCCTGGGCATGACCGTGCGCGCCGACATGATCCAGGGCCACGGCACCTGCCATGGCGGCTACCTGTTCGCCCTGGCCGATTCGGCCTTCGCCTTCGCCTGCAACAGCTACGATGAAGCGGCCGTGGCCCTGGGTTGCAGCATCGACTATGTGGCCCCGGCGCGGCTCGGCGACCGCCTGCAGGCCAGCGCCAGCGAACAAAGCCGCAAAGGCCGCACCGGCAACTACGACGTGCGCATCGAGAACCAGCAGGGCGAGCTGATCGCCCTGTTCCACGGCAAATCCTACAAAGTGCGCGGCACCGTGCTGTCGCCGGAGACTTCAAATGACTGACGCCAGCCTGCCCCACGCGCTGATCATCGATGCCGTGCGCACCCCCATCGGCCGCTACGGCGGCGCCCTGTCGAGCGTGCGCCCCGACGACCTTGCCGCGGTGCCGATCAAGGCGCTGATGGCGCGCCATCCCGGGCTGGACTGGGCGGCGCTGGACGATGTGATCTTCGGCTGCGCCAACCAGGCCGGCGAAGACAACCGCAACATCGCGCGCATGGCCGGCCTGCTGGCCGGGCTGCCGATCGAGGTGCCCGGCACCACGATCAACCGCCTGTGTGGCTCGGGCCTCGACGCCATCGGCAACGCTGCCCGCGCCCTGCGCTGCGGCGAAGCCGGGCTGATGCTGGCCGGCGGCGTCGAGTCGATGTCGCGGGCACCCTTCGTCATGGGCAAGTCGGAACAGGCCTTTGGCCGCAGCGCGCAACTGTTCGACACCACCATCGGCTGGCGCTTCGTCAACCCTTCGATGCAGGCGCAATACGGCATCGATTCGATGCCCGAAACCGCCGAGAACGTCGCCGAGCGCTTCGACATCTCCCGCGAAGACCAGGATGCCTTCGCCCTGCGCAGCCAGCTCAAGGCCGCCGCCGCCCAGGCCAATGGCCGTCTGGCCCAGGAGATCGTCGCGGTGGAGATCCCGCAGCGCAAAGGCCCGCCCAAACGCGTCGAGCATGATGAACATCCACGAGGCGACACCACCCTGGAACAACTGGCGCGCCTGGGCACGCCGTTCCGTGAGGGCGGCAGCGTCACCGCCGGCAATGCCTCGGGGGTCAATGACGGCGCCTGCGCCCTGCTGCTGGCCAGCCCACGGGCCGCGCAACGCCACGGCCTCAAGGCCCGTGGCCGGGTGCTCGGCCTGGCGGTGGCGGGCGTCGAGCCACGCCTCATGGGCATCGGCCCGGTGCCGGCGACCCACAAGGTACTGGAGCTGACCGGCCTGGCGCTGGCCGACATGGACGTGATCGAGCTCAACGAAGCCTTTGCCGCCCAGGGCCTGGCCGTGCTGCGCGAGCTGGGCCTGGCCGACGACGATCCGCGGGTCAACCCCAACGGTGGCGCCATTGCCCTGGGCCACCCGCTGGGCATGAGCGGCGCACGACTGGTCACCACCGCCCTGCACCAGCTGGAGCAGACCGGCGGCCGTTACGCCCTGTGCACCATGTGCATCGGCGTCGGCCAGGGCATCGCCCTGGTGATCGAGCGCCTCTGATCAGCCGCCAGAGACGCCACGCGACGCGGGCAGTATGCTGCCTGCCATGACACTCAGGGCCCCGGCCCACGACAAGAACAACTCGAGTGAAACCATGAATCTCTACCACGATGCCGACCGCGCCCTGCTCGACCCGATGGAAACCGCCAGCCTCGACGCACTGCGCCAGCACCAGCTGGAGCGCCTGCGCTGGAGCCTGAACCACGCCTACGCCAATGTGCCGCTGTACCGCCAGCGCTTCGACGCCTGTGGCGCCCATCCCGACGACCTGAAATCGCTGGAGGACCTGGCCCGCTTCCCCTTCACCGGCAAGAACGACCTGCGCGACAACTACCCCTACGGCATGTTTGCCGTGCCCCAGGACCAGGTGGTGCGCCTGCACGCCTCCAGCGGCACCACCGGCAAGCCGACGGTGGTCGGCTACACCCAGAACGACATCGACACCTGGGCCAACGTGGTGGCGCGCTCGATTCGCGCCGCCGGCGGGCGCCGCGGCGACAAGGTGCATGTCTCCTACGGCTACGGCCTGTTCACCGGCGGCCTGGGCGCGCACTACGGCGCCGAGCGCCTGGGCTGCACGGTGATCCCCATGTCCGGCGGCCAGACCGAGAAGCAGGTGCAGCTGATCCGCGACTTCCAGCCGGACATCATCATGGTCACCCCCTCGTACATGCTCAACCTCGCCGACGAGATCGAGCGCCAGGGCATCGACCCGCACGACCTCAAGCTGCGCCTGGGCATCTTCGGCGCCGAACCCTGGACCGACGAACTGCGCCGCGCCATCGAGCAGCGCCTGGGCATCGACGCCCTGGATATCTACGGGCTGTCGGAAATCATGGGCCCGGGCGTGGCCATGGAGTGCATCGAGACCAAGGACGGCCCGACCATCTGGGAAGACCATTTCTACCCCGAGATCATCGACCCGGTCACAGGCCAGGTGCTGCCGGACGGCCAGCTCGGCGAGCTGGTGTTCACCTCGCTGAGCAAGGAGGCGTTGCCGATGGTGCGCTACCGCACCCGCGACCTCACCCGCCTGCTGCCGGGCACGGCGCGGCCGATGCGGCGCATCGGCAAGATCACCGGGCGCAGCGACGACATGCTGATCATTCGCGGGGTCAATGTGTTCCCGACGCAGATCGAGGAACAGGTACTCAAGATAAAACAGCTTTCCGAGCTATATGAGATCCACCTGTATCGTAATGGAAATCTCGACAGCGTCGAGGTGCATGTTGAACTGCGCAGCGACAGCCAGTACCTCGACGAGGGCCAGCGCAAGCAAGTGGTGGGTGAACTGGCGAAGCAGATCAAGACCTACATCGGCATCAGCACGCAGATCCAGTTGCAGCCGTGCGGCACGCTGAAACGCTCGGAAGGCAAGGCCTGTCATGTGTATGACAAGCGCCTGGCCAGCTGACCGATAGCGGTTCCTGGAAAGCCCCGGCCAAGTTCCGGGGCTTTTTTTCGCCTGGCCGAACGTTATCGCGGGGCAAGCCCGCTGCCACGCCCGGCCAACTCATGCGAAAGCGATACACAAATCTTATTTGATACATCAAATACTGTTTGATGTTGTGTTTTGTATCGCTTATAAATGACCCACGCCCCAAGCAGCCCATCAGCGGGAGCACGACCATGTACGCACAGCTCGTAGAAACCGGCGTCAAGCGCCTGAAGACCCTGGAAGAGATGTCGCCCGAAGAGCGCGCCTTCCAGGAGAAGATCGACGCCGAGATCAAGATCGAAGCCAAGAACTGGATGCCCGAGGCCTACCGCCAGACGCTCATCCGCCAGATTTCCCAGCACGCCCATTCCGAGATCGTCGGCATGCTCCCGGAAGGCAACTGGGTCACTCGCGCCCCTTCGCTCAAGCGCAAGCTGCAGTTGATGGCCAAGATCCAGGACGAGGCCGGCCACGGTCTGTACCTGTACAGCGCCATGGAAACCCTTGGCGCCGACCGCGACCAAGAGATCGCCAAGCTGCACAGCGGCAAGGCCAAGTACTCGAGCATCTTCAACTACCCGACCCTGAGCTGGGCCGACATGGGCGCGGTCGGCTGGCTGGTGGACGGCGCGGCGATCGTCAACCAGGTGGTGCTGCAGCGCACCTCCTACGGCCCCTACTCCCGCGCCATGATCCGCATCTGCAAGGAAGAAAGCTTCCACCAGCGCCAGGGCTACGAACTGCTGCTGACCATGATGCGCCACGGTACCCAGGCGCAGAAGGACATGGTCCAGGACGCCATCGACCGCCTGTGGTGGCCGGCGCTGATGATGTTCGGCCCCAGCGACGAACATTCGCCCAATAGCGCGCAATCCATGGCCTGGAAGATCAAGCGCCAGAGCAACGACGAACTGCGCCAGCGCTTCATCGACCAGACCGTGCCGCAGCTGGAACTGCTCGGCTGCACCGCTCCCGACCCTGAGCTCAGGTGGAACGCCGAACGCGGCCATTACGACTTCGGCCAGATCCAGTGGGAAGAGTTCTACGAGGTGCTCAAGGGCAACGGCCCATGCAACCAGGAGCGCGTCGCCACCCGCCGCAAGGCCATCGAAGACGGCGCCTGGGTACGCGAGGCCGCCGTGGCCTATGCGCGCAAGCAACACAACAAGAACGCCGCCTGAAGCGGCCATCGATGCGGAGATCGAGCATGTCTGACTGGACCCTCTACGAAGTATTCGTGCGCAGCAAGCACGGCCTGAACCACAAGCACGTCGGCAGCGTGCATGCCGCCGACGCCGCCATGGCCATTGAGAACGCCCGCGAGCTGTACACCCGCCGCAGCGAAGGCGTGAGCCTGTGGGTGGTGCCCTCGGCGCTGATCACCGCCTCTTCGCCCGACGAGAAGGACCCACTGTTCGCCCCGGCGGACGACAAGGTCTACCGCCATGCCAGCTTCTACGAGCTGCCCGCCGAAGTCGGACACATGTGAGGCCCGCCATGCACAAGCAAGCACTCATCCAATACCTGCTGCTGCTCGGCGACAGCGCCCTGGTCCAGGGCCAGCGCCTGTGCGAGTGGTGCGGCAAGGCGCCGGCGCTGGAAGAAGAACTGGCGCTGATGAACGTCGGCCTCGACCTGGTGGGCCAGGCGCGCAACTGGCTGGACTATGCCGCCGAACTGTTGGACGACGGCCGCGACGCCGATGCCCTGGCGTTCCGCCGCGACGAGCGCGCCTACCGCAACCTGCTGCTGGTCGAACAACCCAACGGCGACTACGCCGTCACCATGCTCAAGCAGTTCCTCTACGACGCCTGGCACCACGCCACGCTTGAAGCGCTCGGCGCCTCGCGCGATGAACGCATCGCCGGCATCGCCGCCAAGGCCCTGAAAGAAGTCACCTACCACCTGCGCCGCTCCGGCGAATGGGTGCAGCGCCTGGGCGGCGGCACTGATGAAAGCCGTCGGCGCATGCTCGAAGCCATCCCGACACTGTGGCGCTTCACGGTCGAATTGAGCGTGGCCAACGACGGCGAAGTCCAGCTGGCCAATGCCGGTGTCGGCGCCGATCCGGCGCGGATCGCCCAGCACTGGCTGAACACCGTCACGGCCATCTTCGCCTCGGTCGACCTGCCCCTGCCCAAGGCCGCCAGCCACTTCTACCTGGACGGGCGCAAGGGCCTGCACAGCGAACACCTCGGCCTGCTGCTGGCTGAAATGCAGTGCCTGCCGCGAGCCTACCCCGATGCGACCTGGTGAGCTGATCGCCGGCGACCGCGGCGCCAGGGCCTTGCGCGATGGCGACCTGAGCCGGGCCTGGGCGGTACTGGCCGAGGTGATGGACCCGGAAGTGCCAGTGGTCAGCGTGGTCGACCTGGGTGTCGTACGCGACCTCGACTGGCGCGCCGGCCACCTGCACCTGGTGGTCACCCCGACCTACTCTGGCTGCCCGGCCACCGAGGTGATCGAGAGTGACATTCGCCAGGCCCTGGAACAGGCCGGTTTCGCTGAGCCTGCGCTGGAGCGTCGTTTCACCCCGGCATGGAGCACTGACTGGATCAGTGCGCAAGGCCGTGAGCGGCTGCGCGCCTACGGCATCGCCCCACCCGAGGGCAGCGCCAACCTGCGCGGTGCGGCACCCAGCGTGTGTTGCCCGCAGTGCGGCAGCGCCGATACCGAACTGCTCAGCCAGTTTGGCTCCACCGCCTGCAAGGCCCTGTACCGCTGCCGCGCCTGCCTGGAACCGTTCGACTATTTCAAATGCCTTTGAGCCGTGGAGAATGCCATGAGCCAGTTTCACAGCCTGACCATCAAGCAAGTGCGCCAGGAGACCCGCGACGCGGTGTCCATCGCCTTCGACGTGCCCGCGCACCTGCGCGATGAGTTCCGTTTCACCCAGGGCCAGTACCTGGTCATGCGTACCCAGCTCGACGACGAGGAAGTGCGCCGCTCCTATTCGATCTGCAGCGCAGTGCAGGATGGCGAGCTGCGCGTGGCGGTCAAGCGCGTGCCGGGCGGTCGTTTCTCGGCCTTCGCCAACGAAGTGCTCAAGGCCGGCCAGCAATTGGAGGTGATGCCTCCGTCGGGCAACTTCTTCGTGCCACTGGAGCCGACGCGCCGGGGCAACTACCTGGGCGTGGCCGCAGGCAGCGGCATCACTCCGCTCCTGTCGCTGGTCGCCACCACGCTGGCCACTGAACCAGACAGCCGCTTCACCTTGCTGTACGGCAACCGCGCCAGCAACAGCGCGCTGTTCCGCGACCGCCTCGAGGACCTGAAGAACCAGTACCTCGAGCGCCTCAACCTGATCTTCGTGTTCAGCCGCGAGCAACAGGACGTCGACCTGTACAACGGCCGCATCGACGCCGACAAGTGCGGCCAGCTGTTCTCCCGCTGGCTCGACGTGACCTCACTCGATGCCGCCTTCATCTGCGGCCCCCAGGCGATGACCGAAACCGTGCGCGACAGCCTGCAGGCCAACGGCATGGACAAGGCGCGCATCCACTATGAACTGTTCGCCGCCACCGGCAGCGAAGCCCGCCGCGAGGCCCGTGAAGCGGCCCGCGAGCTGGATTCGGCAGTCAGCCAGGTGACCGTGATCAGCGATGGCCGCGCCCTGGCCTTCGACCTGCCGCGCAACACCCGCAGCGTGCTCGACGCCGGCAATGCCATCGGCGCCGAGCTGCCGTACTCGTGCAAGGCCGGGGTGTGCTCGACCTGCAAGTGCAAGGTGATCGAGGGCGAGGTGGAGATGGACAGCAACCATGCCCTGGAAGACTACGAAGTGGCCGCCGGGTATGTGCTGTCGTGCCAGACCTACCCGCTGAGCGACAAGGTGGTGCTCGACTTCGATCAGCTTTGAGACCGCATTGCCTTCATCGCTGGCTTGCCAGCGATGAAGCCCTCGGCAACACCCGCGTGACCTGAAAAACAATTACAACAGCCAGAGAGAACGCTCCCATGACACCCGAACACATCGAAACCATCAGCAACCACCCCGCCTTCGTGCAACTGATCAAGCGCAAGCGCCGCCTCAACGGCAGCCTGACCCTGACCATGTTTGTCGCCTATTACGGCTTCGTCCTGCTGGTGGCCTTCGCCCCGGGCGTGCTCGGCCAGTCCCTCAGCGGCGGGGTGACCAGCGTCGGCATGCTGGTGGGCGTGTTGATGGTGCTGCTGTCCTTCGCCCTCACCGGCATCTACATGCACCGCGCCAACCGCGTCATCGACCCGCTCAACGAAGTGGTCAAGCAGGAGTGCGCGCGATGAACTGGACCGCCATCTCGATGTTCCTGGTGTTCGTCTGCTTCACCTTGCTGGTGACCCGCTGGGCCGCCCTGCGTACCCGCTCGGCCAGCGACTTCTACACCGCCGGCGGCGGCCTCACCGGCATGCAGAACGGCCTGGCGATCGCCGGCGACATGATCAGCGCCGCGTCCTTCCTGGGCATCTCCGCGATGATGTTCATGAACGGCTACGACGGCCTGCTGTATGCCCTGGGCGTGCTGGCCGGTTGGCCGATCATCCTGTTCCTGATCGCCGAACGCCTGCGCAACCTGGGCAAGTACACTTTCGCCGACGTGGTCTCCTACCGCCTGGCCCAGGCCCCGGTGCGCCTGACCTCGGCCTTCGGCACCCTGGCCGTGGCGCTGATGTACCTGGTGGCGCAGATGGTCGGCGCCGGCAAGCTGATCGAGCTGCTGTTCGGCATCAACTACCTGTACGCGGTGATGCTGGTGGGTGCGCTGATGGTGCTGTACGTCACCTTCGGCGGCATGCTCGCCACCACCTGGGTGCAGATCATCAAGGCGGTGATGCTGCTCTCCGGCACCACCTTCATGGCGTTCATGGTGCTCAGGCATTTCGGCTTCAGCAGCGAGGCAATGTTCGCCAGCGCCGTGGCCGTGCACGCCAAGGGCCAGGCGATCATGGCGCCGGGCGCGCTGCTGTCCAACCCGGTGGATGCCATTTCCCTGGGCCTGGGCATGATGTTCGGCACTGCCGGCCTGCCGCATATCCTCATGCGCTTCTTCACCGTCAGCGACGCCAAGGAAGCGCGCAAGAGCGTGTTCTACGCCACCGGCTTCATCGGCTACTTCTATCTGCTGCTGATCGTCATCGGCTTCGGCGCCATCGTCATGGTCGGTACCGAGCCGTCCTACCGCGACGCCACCGGGGCGATCATCGGCGGCGGCAACATGGTCGCCGTGCACCTGGCCCAGGCGGTGGGCGGCAACCTGTTCCTCGGCTTCATCTCGGCGGTGGCCTTCGCCACCATCCTCGCCGTGGTCGCCGGCCTTGCGCTGTCCGGCGCCTCGGCGGTATCCCACGACCTGTACGCCTGCGTGGTGCGCAAGGGCCAGGCCAGCGAACAGGAAGAAATGCGCGTATCGCGCCTGGCCACCTTGGGGATCGGCCTGTTCGCGGTGCTGCTGGGGCTGCTGTTCGAGTCGCAGAACATCGCCTTCCTCTCAGGCCTGGTGCTGGCGGTGGCCGCCTCGGTCAACTTCCCGGTGCTGCTGCTCTCGATGTTCTGGAAGGGCCTGACCACCCGTGGCGCGGTGGGCGGCAGCCTGGCCGGGCTGGTCTCGGCGATCGTGCTGGTGGTGCTGGGCCCGGCGGTGTGGGTCAACGTGCTGCACAACGAACGGGCGCTGTTCCCCTACAGCAACCCGGCACTGTTCTCCATGTCGCTGGCCTTCCTCGCGGCCTGGGCCTTCTCGGTCACCGACGGCTCGCAGCGGGCGCACGAAGAGCGTGGGCGCTACCTGGCCCAGTTCATCCGCTCCATGACCGGTATCGGCGCCGCCGGTGCCAGCAAGCACTGACTTCAAGAACAATAACAATGTCGGGTACAACAACAATGAACCGCATGCACCTCAAGTCAGCCGCCTGGCTGGCCACCCTCGCCCTGCCCTTGCCGGCCATGGCGGACTTTATCGCTGACAGTCACGCCCGCCTCGAACTGCGCAACCACTACATCAACCGCGACTTCCGCCAGAGCAACGCCCCGCAGAGCAAGGCCGAGGAATGGGGCCAGGGCTTCACCGCCCGCTTCGAGTCGGGTTTCACCGAGGGGCCGGTTGGTGTCGGGGTGGACGCCATGGGCCAACTGGGCATCAAGCTCGACTCTAGCCGCGACCGACGCAACACCGGCCTGCTGCCCTACGGGCCAAACAGTCTGGAGCCAGTGGACGACTACAGCGAGCTGGGTCTGACCGCCAAGCTGCGTGTCTCCAAGAGCACCCTGCGCCTTGGCACGTTGCAGCCGATCCTGCCGGTGGTGGTGTACAACGATACCCGCCTGCTGGCTTCGACCTTCCAGGGTGGCCTGCTGACCAGCCAGGAGCTGGACGGCCTGACCTTCAACGGCGGGCGCCTGACCAAGGCCAACCTGCGCGACTCGTCCGGGCGCGATGATATCGGCTACGGCGCCGCCAGCAGCGATCACTTCGACTTCGGCGGCGGCAGCTACGCCATCACCCCGCAGGCCAGCGTCAGCTACTACTACGCCAAGCTCGAAGACATCTACCGCCAGCAATACGTCGGTTTTTTGCATACCCAACCCTTGGCGGAGGGCATCAGCCTGCGCAGCGACCTGCGCTACTTCGACAGCCGCGGCGACGGCGCCGAGCGCGCGGGCAACATCGACAACCGCAACTTCAACGCCATGTTCACCTTGGGCGTGAAGGCCCACAAGTTCACCGCCACCTGGCAGCAGATGTCCGGCGACAGCGCCTTCCCGTTCCTCAACGGCGGCGATCCGTACACCGTCAACCTGGTCACCTATAACACCTTCACCCGCGCCAGGCTCGACTCCTGGCAGCTGCGCTACGACTACGACTTCGTGGCCATGGGCATCCCCGGGCTGAGCTTCATGACCCGCTACACCGACGGCCGCCACGCCGAAACCGCCACGCTCAGCAATGGCCGCGAGCGCGAACGCGACACCGACATCACCTACGTGATCCAGAGCGGTCCGTTCAAGGACGTCAGCCTGCGCTGGCGCAACGTCACCTTCCGTTCCGGCAATGGCCTGACCAATGCCGTTGACGAAAACCGCCTGATCATCGGCTACACACTGGCGCTCTGGTAAGCGCGCCCCCTGTCTATCAGAACAGCAAGGAGAACAGCATGTCCGCCGCCCCTACCCTGCAAAGCTTCATCGCCGGCCGCTGGATCGGCCAGCACGGCGCCCAGGCCCTGCGCAGCGCCCTCGACGGCCACGTCCTGGCCTACAGCCACGAGGAACGCCCGGACTTCGCCGAGGCCGTGGACTTTGCCCGCGTCCAGGGCCTGAAGCAGCTGCTGGCCATGGATTTCCAGCAGCGCGCCGCCCGCCTCAAGGCCCTGGCGCTGTACCTGGCCGAGCGCAAGGAGCAGCTCTACGCCCTGTCCCATCACAGCGGCGCCACCCGCGCCGACAGCTGGATCGACATCGAAGGCGGCAACGCCACGCTGTTCGCCTATTCGAGCATGGGCCGCCGCGAGCTGCCCTCGGGCAACCTGGTACACGAAGGCCCGGCGATCCCCCTGGGCAAGCAAGGCCATTTCGCCGGCAGCCATATCCTGGTGCCGCGTGCGGGCGTGGCCGTGCATATCAACGCCTTCAACTTCCCGATCTGGGGGATGCTGGAGAAATTCGCCCCGACCTTCCTGGCCGGCATGCCGTGCATCGTCAAGCCTGCCACGTCCACCAGCTACCTGACCGAGGCCGTGGTACGGCTGATGAACGAATCGGGCCTGTTGCCGGCCGGCAGCCTGCAACTGGTGATCGGCAGCACCGGTGACCTGCTCGAGCGCCTGCAGGGGCAGGATGTGGTGACCTTTACCGGGTCCGCCGACACCGCAGCCAAGCTGCGCGTCACCCCGAACCTGATCCGCAACTCGGTGCCGTTCAACGCCGAGGCCGACTCGCTGAATTGCGCCATCCTTGGTCCGGACGTGAGCCCTGACAGCGAGGAGTTCGAGCTGTACATCAAGGAAGTGGCGCGGGAAATGACCACGAAGGCCGGGCAGAAATGCACGGCGATCCGCCGCGCCATCGTCCCGGCCAGGCACATCGACGCGGTAGCCACCCGCCTGCGCGAACGCCTGCGCAAGGTGGTGGTGGGCGATCCTTCGGTGGAAGGCGTGCGCATGGGGGCGCTGGCCTCCCATGACCAGCAGCGTGATGTCGCCGAGCGCGTGCACCAGTTGCTGGCCACCTGCGAGCAGCTGCTGGGCGCCAGTGACGGTTTCACCCCGGTCGGTGATGGCGTGGCCGAGGGCGCGTTCTTCGCCCCGACCCTGCTGCTGGCCCGCGACCCGCATGCCGAGGGCGGTGCCCATGATATCGAGGCGTTCGGCCCGGTCAGCACGCTGATGGCTTACGACGACCTCGACGAGGCCTTGGCCCTGGCCGCCCGCGGCAAGGGCAGCCTGGTGGCGAGCCTGGTCACCGCCGACCGCGCCGTGGCGGCCAAGGCCATCCCGGTGGCGGCGGCCTGGCACGGGCGGCTGCTGGTACTCGACAGCGAGGCGGCCAAGGAGTCCACCGGGCATGGTTCGCCATTGCCGCAGCTCAAGCACGGCGGCCCCGGTCGTGCCGGCGGCGGCGAGGAGCTGGGCGGCCTGCGTGCGGTCAAGCACTACCTGCAGCGCGCCGCGGTGCAAGGTTCGCCGAGCATGCTGATGGCAGTGACCGGCGAGTATGTGCGCGGCGCCGAGGTGATCGAAACCGAAGTACACCCGTTCCGCCGCCATTTCGACGACCTGCGCATCGGCGAGTCGCTGCTGACCCACCGCCGCACGGTGACCGAGGCCGACCTGGTCAACTTCGGCTGCCTGTCGGGCGATCATTTCTACATGCACTTCGACGAGATCGCCGCCAGACAGTCGCAGTTCGGCAAGCGCATCGCCCACGGTTACTTCGTGCTGTCGGCGGCCGCCGGGTTGTTCGTCAGCCCCGGCGAAGGGCCGGTGCTGGCCAATTACGGGCTGGACACGCTGCGTTTCATCACCCCGGTGGGCATCGGCGACACCATCCAGGCGCGCCTGACCTGCAAGCGCAAGATCGACCAGGGCAAGACCAGCCCGCAGGGGCAGCCACAAGGGGTGGTGGCCTGGGATGTGGAGGTGACCAACCAGCTGGGTGAGCTGGTGGCCAGTTATGACATTCTGACCTTGGTGCTCAAGCGCTGACTGCCAGTGGGCGGCGAGATGCCTGCATGCAGTCAGGTGGCAGGCATCCCGCAACCCAATCAAGGCAAAATGCCACCTCGGACATCCGCCCTACATCGCGCAACGCCGCCTCAGCGCTATAGTCGGCCAAGCGCCCCACCGCCAGCCCCCTTCCTGGCGGCGCGGGCGCCGTACCGAGAACAATGCCAAGGAAGCAACGCGATGATCCTCAAGTCCTTCCCTTTCAAGTCCCTCGTCCTGCTCGCCGGCCTTGCCGCCATGGCCGGCTGCCAGACCGCCAGCCCCAGCGCCGACACCCTCAAGCAACGCACCGAGGTCACCCTCGGCGTGCCCGTGAGCAAGGTCAGCAACCTGCGCAGCGACTCCAACACCACCTACTTCACCGCCAGCACCAGCAAGGGCCAGTACGACTGCCAGGTGCCCAGCGGCGGCCTGGTGGCCGTGGCCGGCATGGGTATCTACACACCATCCCCCACCTGCTGGAAAGAAGGCCAGGCGCCGGTCTTCCAGTGATGGTCGAGGGCGCCGGCCTAGACCACCGGTGCTGCCACGCTCTCACGCAAACCCCGCAGCGCCGCACGCAGCTCCGCCGGTCGCACCGGCTTGGCCAGTACCGCGATACCCCGTGCCTGCAGGGCGCCCTGCAGCCTGTCGATATCATGGCCGGTCATGATCAGCGCCGGCACTTCGGCGCCGCGTTGCGCGCGCAACTGGTCGATGCAGTCGATGCCGGTGGCCTGTGGGCCCAGGTCGTAGTCGGCAACGATCACATCGCAGTCACTGGCCAGGCCAAAGGGCGAGCTCTCGGCCTGCACCTCGCACCCCCAGCGTTGCAGCAAGGCACTGGTGGCCTGCAGGACGTTGTGGTCATCCTCCACCAGGCACACCCGCAAACCGGTGAGCATGCCGGCCTGCACGGCCTGGTCGGCAACGGCCCGTGGCACTTGTGCCGGCACCTTGGGCAACCCTTGCAAGGTCAGCGTGGTGCCATGCCCCTGGCGCGAGCGCAGGCTGACCGCCAAACCCATCAGTTGCCCCAGGCGTTTGACGATGGCCAGCCCCAGGCCGACGCCCTCGACGTCCTTGTCACGTGCCTCGCGCACCCGGTAGAACTCTTCGAACACGTGACCCTGGTGCTCCTCGGCAATGCCCCGGCCCTGGTCGCAGACGACGATGGCCAGCCCCTCGCCGCGTGGCCGCACGCCGATCAGCAACGGGCGCCCGGCGGCGTACTTGAAGCTGTTGGACAGCACGTTCTGCACCATGGTCGCGAGCATCCCCGGGTCGGCGCGTGTCCAGTGGCGGCTGGGCACCAGGCGCATCTCGACCCCGGCCCAGCGCGCCGCCTCGCTGTTCTGGCGCAACAACTCGCGCAGGAAGCCGTCCACGGCGAAGGTTTCCCACTTCGGCTGTACGCGGCCGTTGTCCAGGGTGTACAGGTCGAGGATCGAGCGGAACAACTGCGAGACGTTGAGCAGCGAGCGGTCGATGCTGTCCACCAGGCGCCGCTCTTCCTCGCCCAGCCGCGCTTCGCGCAGGCAGGCGGTGAACAGGCCGATGGAATGGATCGGCTGGCGCAGGTCGTGGCTGGCCTGGGCCAGGAAGCGCGACTTCTCGCGGGTCGCCGCCTCGGCCAGGGCCGTGGCCTTGCGCGTGCGCTCGAGCAGCAGGTGGGCATAAAACGGAATCAGGGTGCTGGTGGTCAGCAGCATCGGCAGCAGGAACGGCTGTTCCTGCCAATAGGGGGTCAGCTGCCACACCACAACCAGCGCGGCCAGGGCCAGCACGGTGGCGATGGCCAGGTAGCGCGAGCCGAAGCGCATGCCGTTGCCCAGGTTGATCCAGACCATCACCGCATACAGCGGCAGCGCGGTTTCACCGCCGACCACCAGGCCGAAGCTGGTGCCGGTGTAATCGCCCAGCATGCCGAAGATGCGCCGCGCCGGGTAGTGCCCGGGCCAGCGCTTGATCGCCTGGCGCATGCCGATCGACACCACGACGAATCCCGCGTAGTAGAGCAGCACCGGCAGGTAGGTGGCAGGCGAGCGGCCCGGCAGGAAACCCAGCAACGCCACGTAGCTGATCGCACAGGAGGCGACGATGATGCGCAGGTTGGCCTGGTCCAGCTCGTTGTTCTTCTCGAACTTCATGGGTAACGTCCTTGTGCGCCAGTCGGCATTTGCGGCACGCTGCGTGGGAAAAAACCGCAGGTGACTGCTAAATTAGCATGTGTCGGCTGACAGGGAGTTCCACGACGTGAGTTGCCGCATCATCGTGGCGGATGACCATCCGCTGTTCAGGGAAGCCATGGTCAACACCGTGCGGCGCATCCTGCCCGAGGCGCGCCTGGAGGAAGCCGGCAGCCTGGCCGATGTGCTCAGGCTGGCCAGCATGGGCGAGACGCCCGACACCCTGATACTCGACCTGCGCTTCCCCGGCCTCACCTGCATCGGCCGCCTCGCCGAACTGCGCCGCCAACTGCAGCGCACCACGCTGATCGTCGTGTCGATGGTCGACGACCCGGAGGTGATCTGCGCAGTCATGGCCGCCGGCGTCGATGGTTTCATCGGCAAGAGCGTCAGCCCCGAAGCCATCGGCGCGGCCATCCTCGCCATTCGCGACGGCGAAGTGGTGGTCGACTACGCGCCCAGCGGGTTGCTACCGCAACTGGAAGCCCCCAGCGAGCTGGAACAGCTCACCCACCGCCAGCAGGACGTACTGCGCCTGATCGCCCAGGGCAAGACCAACAAGGAGATCGCCCGGGCACTGGACATCTCGCCATTCACCGTGCGCATCCATGTGTCGTCGCTGCTCAAGACCCTCAATGTGCCGACCCGCACGGCCGCCGCGGTGAAATATTCCGGAAACTGAGCGACCGCTGGTCGGCGCACCGTGGCATGCAATCGACCCTTCAAGCGCTTTGCAACCTCCCAATCCATGAGGGTGGCGATGTTCACGCCTGTGTTCGGCCTGCCCGAGCGTGGGCCGTTTTTTCACTCTGAGGAGAGGATGACGACATGAGCACTCAACACTGGATGGGCGGTGGCGATGTGCAGAGCGACTGGCCGGAACTCGAGCCAGACCGCCGCAATGATCAGGCCGACGACCCGGATGCCGACCCGAACCTGACCGAGGAAGAGAACCGCCCTGGGGTACCGGCCAGCGACCCGGAGTCAGGCGCCTGAGTGTGCATGGCAGTGAAAGAGCGGGCCAGGCCCGCTCTTTCACTGAAGTCTATTAGCTGGCCAGGTCCACGCCGGTTCACACCCTCCAGCGCACCTCGGTTATCCCATGCCGTTCGGCCATGGGCCGGCTGACTTTCTTGATGCGCTCGCGTCCGAACTTCGGAATGATCCCCAAACCCGCGTCGCAACTCGCCCAATGCCAGGCCTCGGCATTGTCCATGTGTTCCTGGCGGATGATGAAACGTCGTGGCTGACCGTGCAGCAGGTATTCGATGGTAAACAGCTGGGGACTTGGCATTGACGCAGGCCCTCCTCTTCTCCATGGATGACTTTCTGACAGATCACGTCGTTCCATGAAAATTCAAAAAATGTCCACAACAGCAAGGGAGGGCCCGCAAGGTCACGAACCGCTGGTGCTCCCGTGGCTGTTGCGACCACCCTTGCGGCCGGCCTCGGAGGCGCGGGCGCGGTCATTGGCGAAGTTGCCGCCAGAGTTGCGGCCACCCTTCTGGCCCGCCCGCGAGGCCCTTTCACGGTCGTTGGCGAAGTTGCCGGGGTTGGTTTCCTTGGTGCCGCCGCGTTGTCCGGTCTGATCCTGGTCACGAGCCATGACGTTTCTCCTTTACGCTGGATTGGACGTGCCGCGCGAAGATGCCGTGCACTTAATTACGAACAGGGGCGCAAGCCAACGGCTCATTTGTTGTACCGAGGTTCTGACCGACGGCACTTATCCGCCTGGCCAAGGGTCACAGCTCTGACTACTGACGGTGGACGAAGGAGACGCCCCCATGCACCGTGCTTGCCGACCGCTTACCCTCGTATACCGGCCCTTGCTTGGCGCCAACCGCTCGTCGGCGGGATGAACAGCAGCCTATAATCTGCGCCCAGTGCCCGACCAAGCGGGCCATTTCCAGGTCCGTACAAGGCTGATGCCATGAAGTCCTCCAGCAAAACGTCCCTCGCCTCGCCGCACAATCCGGCACTCAGCCCGAGCCACCTGGATTTCCCCGTGGTCGGCATCGGCGCCTCGGCCGGCGGCCTGGAAGCAATCCGCACCTTTTTCCGCCACACCCCGCAGGACTGCGACATGGCGTTCGTGGTGGTGCTGCACCTGTCGCCGGACCACCAGAGCCAGGCCGACCGGATCATCCAGGCGGTGACCAGCATGCCTGTGCGCCAGGTCAGCGAACCAGTACCGATCGAGCGCAATCATGTCTATGTGATTTCGCCGGCCAATCGCCTGTCGACCAACGACGGTTACCTGCGCGTCAGCCCGGCCAAGCGCAGCCGTGGCGACCATGTGGCCATCGACCTGTTCTTCCGCGACCTGGCCGATGTGCACAAGGATCATGCATTCTGCGTGGTGCTGTCGGGCACCGGCAGCGACGGCGCCGTGGGCCTGTCGCGGATCAAGGAACAGGGCGGCGTGACCCTGGTGCAAGCCCCCGAGGATGCCGAATACCCCGAGATGCCCCGGGCGGCGCTGGCCACCGGCATGGTCGACCTGGTGCTGCCGGTGGCCGAGATGCCCGCCCGCCTGGTCGAGATGTGGCGCACCGCCCGCCAGGTGAAGTTGCCGCGCATCGACGACGACAGCCTGCCGCCCGCGCTGGGCGAGCGCGAGGGCGACCCGGCGGCGTGCGACCCGCTGCTCGACGAAATCCTGTTGTCGCTGCAGGACAACACCGGCCACGACTTCAGCCATTACAAGCGCGCCACCGTGCTGCGCCGCCTGGAGCGGCGCCTGCACGTGACCGGCCAGACCGACCTGGCCGGCTATCGCGACTACCTGCAATGCCATCCGGACGAATCACGGGCGCTGCTGGCCGACATGCTCATCGGCGTGACCAACTTCTTCCGTGACCGCGAGGCCTTCGAGGCCCTGCAGCGCCATG
Source organism: Pseudomonas soli (assembly GCF_900110655.1). Lineage (GTDB taxonomy): Bacteria > Pseudomonadota > Gammaproteobacteria > Pseudomonadales > Pseudomonadaceae > Aquipseudomonas > Aquipseudomonas soli. The sequence continues at coordinate 9,127 of NZ_FOEQ01000001.1, read as the reverse complement.
TGATGCCAGGCCTGGTGAACCGCGAAGGCAACGAAGAGCCGGCCAGCGAGGTGCGTGTTTGGTCGGCTGGCTGCTCGACCGGCGAGGAGGCCTACAGCCTGGCCATGCTGGTAAGCGAACAGCTGGCGATCGAACGACGCAGTGCCCAGGTGCAGATCTTCGCCACCGACCTTGACGACCGCGCCATCGGCATCGGTCGCTGCGGGCAGTATCCGGACGCCATCGCCACCGATGTGTCGCCGGCCCGGCTGCGCCAGTTCTTCCTCAAGGAGGACCAGCATTACCGGGTGCGCAAGGAAATCCGCGAAAAAGTCCTGTTCGCCCGCCACAACCTGCTGTCCGACCCGCCGTTCTCGCAACTGGACCTGATCGTCTGCCGCAACCTGCTGATCTACCTCGACCGGGAGGTGCAGCGCGATATCCTGCGCCTGTTCCACTTCGCGCTGCGCCCGGGCGGCTATCTGTTCCTGGGCAGCTCCGAATCCACCGACCTTGCGGCCGACCTGTTCGTCGCCGTGGACAAGCGCAACCGCATCTTCCGCGCCCGTGAAGTGGCGGCCGTGCGTCATCCGGCGCGCCTGCAAGCCCCCGAGCCTGCGCTCGCTCCGGCGCCGGCCCGGGCACGCGCCGCCCGCAAACTGTCCTATGCCGAAATCCATCACCGAGCCCTCGCCCGCTGCACGCCGCCGAGCCTGGTGGTCGATACCGAGGGCAATATCTTGCACATGAGCGAGGGCGTGGGGCGCTATCTGCGCCATGCCGGCGGCGAGCTCAGCCACAACCTGCTCAACCTGGTCCTCACGCCGCTGCGTCCGGCCCTGCGCAGTACCTTGCTGCAGGCCCAGGGCAGCGGCCAGGCGGTAACGTCGCGCACAGTTTCCCTCGACCTCGACGAGCATACCGAAGGGGTACGCATCCTGGTCCAACCGCACCAGGACGAACCCAGTGGCAGCGAGTGCCTGCTGGTGGTTTTCCAGAGCGGCGAAGCCGACAACGCGATCACCCGGGCACCCGGCGTCGAACAGACCGAAGGGATGCTGTTGGGCAACCTGGAGCGCGAACTGCACCGCACGCGCCTGCAGTTGCAGGAAACCATCGAGCAGTCGGAGTTTTCCAGCCAGGAGCTGACCGCCTCCAACGAAGAGATGCAGGCGATCAACGAGGAGCTGCGCTCGGCCAGCGAGGAGCTGGAAACCAGCAAGGAAGAGCTGCAGTCGATCAACGAAGAACTGCTGACGGTCAACTACGAACTCAAGATCAAGGTCGAGGAAACCGACAAGGTCAACGACTACCTGAGCAACCTCATCGCGTCCACCGACATCGCCACGGTGTTCGTCGACCGCAACCTGTGCATCCGCTGGTTCACCCCGCGCGCCACCGATATCTTCAGCATGCTGCCGGTGGACACCGGGCGCTCGCTGCTCGACATCACCCATCGCCTCGACTATCCGGGCCTGGCCGACGACGCCCGGGCGGTGGTCGAGCGCGAGACCACCATCGAGCGCGAAGTGGTCGGCCACAACCAGCACTGGTACCTGGCCCGCCTGCTGCCGTATCGGGCCAGCGAGCGCAACGTCGACGGCACCGTGCTGACCTTCATCGACATCAGCCAGAGCCGCGCCGCCGAGGAACGCCTGCGCCAGGGCGAGGAGCGCATGCGCCTGGTCGCCGAGAGTACCCATGATTTCGCCATCATCCTGCTTGATGAGCAGGGCCTGATCACCGACTGGAACACCGGCGCCGCGCTGATCTTCGGCTATGGCAAGGATGAGGTGCTCGGCCATCATTACCAACTGATCTTCACCGAGCAGGACCGGGCCAGTGGCTTGCCCGAGCGCGAACTGCGCAGTGCCCGCCTGCACGGTCGTGGCCAGGACGAGCGCTGGCATGTGCGCAAGGACGGCAGCCGCTTCTACTGCAGCGGTGAAGTGTCGCGCCTCAAGGGCAGCAGCCTGCGCGGCTACGTCAAGATTGCCCGCGACCTGACGGGGCACAAGCGTCTGCACGATGAACAAAGCAAACAGCTCGCTGAATCGCAGAACACCAGCCACATGAAGGACGAGTTCTTCGCCGTCATGTCCCACGAGCTCAAGCACCCGCTCAACCTGATTCAGCTCAATGCCGAAATCCTGCGCCGGTCCCCGTCGGTAAAGGGCAACGGTGTCGCCAGCAAGGCGGTCGGCACTATCTGTGAGGCGGTCTCGAGCCAAGCGCGAATCATCGATGACCTGCTCGATGTCGCGCGTATCCGCACCGGCAAGCTCAAGCTCAAGACCCAGGTGCTCGACCTGTGCGCGGTGCTGCAGGCCATCCAGGCCGTGCTGGCCAACGAGCAGCACGCCTGCGAGGTGCGCCTGGCGCTGCCCGCCGACGGCGCACCGGTGTACGTCGAGGCCGACAGCACCCGGCTCGAGCAGATCGTCTGGAACCTGCTCAACAATGCGCTGAAATTCAGCCCCGCCGGCAGCGAGATCCGCCTGGCGCTGGCCCGCCATGGCAACCAGGCGCGCCTGGAGGTCATCGACCAGGGTATCGGCCTGACCGACGAAAGCCTGGAAAGCGTCTTCGACCTGTTTTCCCAAGCCGCGCCACAAGCCTCCGGCAACCACCGCGACGGGCTCGGTATCGGCCTGTCGCTGGTGCGCCAGCTGGTGGAAGCGCATGGCGGCACGGTCAGCGCGACGTCCGCCGGCCTGGGTTGCGGCGCCACCTTCACGGTGTGCCTGCCGTTGTCCGACCCCGGACAGCAGGCCCAGCCGGATACCAGCGACGACAACATCGAGGGCCGCTTGAACGGGGTCAGGGTGTTGCTGGTGGACGACTCGGTGGAAATCCTCGAGGTGATGCAGCAACTGCTGGAAATGGAAAGCGCCGAAGTCGAGGCCTACAGCAACCCGCAGGCCGCACTCGAGGCGGCCGCCCATGGCCGCTATGACATCATCCTCTCGGATATCGGCATGCCGGTCATGGACGGCCACGCCCTGATCAAGGCCCTGCGGGGCCTGGAGCACCTGCGCTATACCCCGGCCATCGCCCTGACCGGCTACGGGGCCAGCGCCGACCAGTACCGCTCGCGCCAGTCGGGCTTCGACCGGCACCTGAACAAGCCGGTGGGCTACGACGAGCTGATCGAGGCGATCGAGGGTCTGAGCGGCTCGCTACCCTACTGACGCCCTACCCGCCCCGGCCTGCCTGTGGCCGGGGCGCCGTCGTGCCTCAGGCATGGACGCTCCACTGCACGGCAGCGGCCTCGATCGGCAGTTCGTCCACTGCGTGGATCATCCCGCTGTCGAGCGCTTCCTGGGGGCCCAGGATCCGTGGATAGGCCATCAGGTAGCGCGGCACATCGAGCCGCTCGCTCGCACCCTCGGTGCGCTCGGCGACAATCTGCGCATACAGGCGCAGGTCATAGTCCAGGCTCATCGCGTACTCGGCCATCCGTGAGTGGTCCACCGAGCCGTGCAGGGTCCAGTGGAACGGGTGGAACAGGAATTTGCTGTAGGCGCAGGCGGTACGGTGGCTGCCGGCCAGGAACAGGATGTTGCCCATCGATTCGACCGTGCCCAGGTTGTGGGTGTGCACCGGCACCGGCAGTGAGCGCAGGAAGTTGTACAGGGTGAAACCGTAGCTGCATTCGCCGCCCATGGTGGCAATGTTGATCTGCAACACCTCGGCGCCCTGCTGCAAGGCCTTGGAACAGGTGTTGATGAGGTTGCCGCAAGTCGCGGAATTGATCGGGCCGGTGTAGTGGATGATGTGTCTGGCCATGCCGTCCTCCAGGGTCAGTCAAGGGTGTCCTTGGCCGGTGCGTCGTTGCCCGGCGCCGCTTGGTCGTGCTCGCCCAGTTGCTGGTACTGCTTGCGCAGCGCATGCAGTTCGGCCGGGCCCATGTCCTCGAGGTCGAGCAGGGCCTTGTGCGCCCGCTGGGTGGTGCGCAGCAGTTCGTCGATCTTGATGTGCAGTTCGTCGTTGTCGCGGTTCTGGGTGTTCTGGATCAGGAACACCATGAGGAAGGTGATGATGGTGGTCGAGGTGTTGATCACCAGTTGCCAGGTGTCGTTGAAATGGAAGAGCGGCCCGCTCACGCCCCAGGCGATGATCAGCATCAATGCGATGACGAAGCTCGCCGGGCGCCCGCTGCGGTTGGCCAGCCATTGGGCGAAACGATCGAATTTCATGGCTAGCGCTCCCTCAGGCCGGCTGCCGGGTTTCTCCGGGCAGGCCCTTGATGTCAGGGTCGTCCGGCAGCACCTCGGGTTCTTCATCGTCTGCCTCGGTCGGTGCTGGCGGCGCCTGCACGTCTCCCGGTTCTGTCTCGCTGTTCATCGGCGTTGCCTCCATTGGCTGCTTCCCTCTGTGGTGGAGGGCCGGATGGCAGGCAAAGTTCCGGGTTTTGCGCCACCGGCCACTCGTCATTCCTGCTGAACCCTGACGCCGCGATGCCGGTCGCTAGTCAAGAGTGCACGAACGAAAGGGAGCCCTCGTGAGCGAGATCCGCATTGGCATATCCGGTTGGCGCTATGGCCCATGGCGCAAGGACTTCTACCCCAAGGGGCTGCGCCAGGACGATGAGCTGGCGTTCGCCTCGCGGGCGGTGAACAGCATCGAGATCAATGGCTCGTTCTACGCGTTGCAGACCCCCGAGCGCTACCGACAGTGGCGCGATGAAACACCGGAAGGCTTCGTCTTTTCGGTGAAGGCGCCGCGCTACATCACCCATGTGCGACGGCTGCGCGACATCGACGAGCCGCTGGCCAACTTCTTTGCCTCGGGGCCATTGCTGCTGGGTGACAAGCTGGGGCCGTTCCTCTGGCAGTTTCCCCCGAACATGAAGTTCGACGCTGAGCGCTTCAGCGATTTTCTCGCCCTGCTGCCCCGCGACCGTAAGGCCGCGCGCGCCTGTGCCCGGCAGGCCGCAGAACGCTTGCAGGACAACGGTGGTAGCGCCATCCGCGGCAATGCGCGCTTGCGCCATGCCGTGGAGATCCGCCATCCGAGCTTCCTCTGCGACACCTTCATCAACCTGCTGCGCAAGCACAAGGTCGCGCTGGTGGTCGCCGACAGCGCCGGCAAATGGCCTTATATCGAGGAAGTCACGGCCGATTTCGTCTACCTGCGCCTGCACGGCGATGTCGAGCTCTACAGCAGCGGCTACACCGCCAGCGCCCTGCGCCGCTGGCGCCTGCGCATCCAGGCCTGGGCCGCAGGCGGCCAGCCGGAGGATGCCCAGCGCATCATCCGGCGCGCTCCGGCGAAACGCGCCTCGCGGGATGTGTATTGCTACTTCGACAATGACCAGAAGGTACATGCCCCCTACGATGCCCGCCGCCTGCTGGGTAAGCTGGGCCTGGACGGCGAGCTGGTGACCGAACCCGGCGTCGAGCCGCAGGAGTCGCTATGAACGGCACCCTGCCCGCCCCCGACCGCATCATCGACAACGTCACGGCCGTAAACCGTCTGACGGTGCTTACCCTTAACGTGCACAAGGGCTTCACCCTGTTCAACCGCCGTTTCATCCTGCCCGAGCTGCGCGAGGCGGTGCGTGCCACCGGCGCCGACCTGGTGTTCCTGCAGGAGGTGCACGGCAGCCATCAGCGCCATGCCGAGCGCCATCCGACCTGGCCGCAGACTCCGCAGTACGAGTTCCTCGCCGACAGCATGTGGCCGCAGTTCGCCTACGGGCGCAATGCGGTCTATCCCCATGGCGACCATGGCAACGCGCTGCTCTCCAAGTTCCCCATCCGCGCCTACGACAACCTCGATGTGTCCATCCATGGGAACGAGGAGCGCGGCCTGTTGCACTGCCAGCTCGAAGTGCCCGGCCATGAGCAGGTGCATGCGATCTGTGTGCACCTGGGCCTGCGCGAGGAGCACCGCCAGCGTCAGGTCGACTTGTTGCTGGCCTTGCTCGAGCGCCTGCCGCCGGAGGAGCCGGTCATCGTCGCCGGTGACTTCAACGACTGGCGCCTGAAGGCCGATGCGCGGCTGTCGGTATCGCTGAGCGAAGCCTTCGGCACGCCGGCGCGCAGTTTTCCCGCGCGCCTGCCGCTGCTGCGCCTGGACCGCATCTACCTGCGCAATGCCCAGGCGTGCGAGGCACGGGTGTTGTCCAGATACCCATGGTCGCACCTCTCGGACCATGCTCCGCTGGTAGCGCAGGTGACGCTATGAAGCAGGCCTGGAGCGACGGCAACCACGTCGAACTGCTGATCAACGGCGAGCAGTACTACCCGCGTGTGTTCGAGGCGATAGCCCAAGCCCGGGAGGAGATCCTCCTGGAAACCTTCATCATCTACGACGACAAGGTCGGCCAGCCGCTGCGCCTGGCGCTGATCGACGCGGCGCGCCGTGGCGTGCGGGTGGAGGTGGCGGTTGATGGCTACGGCACCGCCGACCTGCCTGACGAGTTCATTGCCTCGATGACCGAGGCCGGGGTGCGCTTCCATGCATTCGACCCGCAACCGCGCCTGGCTGGCATGCGTACCAACCTGTTCCGGCGCCTGCACCGCAAGATCCTGGTGATCGATGGCCAGCGCGCGTTCATTGGCGGTATCAACTACAGCGCCGACCATCTCGGCGACTTCGGCCCGCAGGCCAAGCAGGACTACGCCGTGGAAGTCACAGGCCCGGTGCTGGCCCAGGTGCACGCTTCCAGCTGCCGCATGCTCGCCCCCGTGCTGGGCGGGCCAAGCGCAGTGGTGCCGGGCGGTGACGTCGCAGGTTCGATCAGCGCCGTGCTGGTGGAACGCGACAATCGTCGCCATCGCACCGACATCGAGGCGTGCTACCTGCAAGTCTTCCGTGAAGCCCGGCAACGCATCGTCGTGGCCAACGCCTATTTCTTCCCCGGCTACCGATTGCTGCGCGAGCTGCGCAACGCTGCCCGGCGTGGCGTGGCGGTGACCCTGATTCTCCAGGGGCAACCGGACATGCGCTGGGTACGCGCACTGTCGCGCCTGCTCTACAACTACCTGTTGCGCGACAATGTGCAGATCCATGAGTACTGCCAGCGCCCGTTGCACGGCAAGGTGGCGCTGGTGGACGACGAATGGTCCACCGTGGGATCGAGTAACCTCGACCCGCTGAGCTTGTCGTTCAACCTCGAAGCCAACCTGATGATCCGCGATCGTGCCTTCAACGAGGGGCTGTACCGGCATTTAAGCGAACTGAGTGCCGCGCACTGCAAGCGTGTGACCTTGGAGCGTATGGTGCGTGGCTACTGGTGGCGCGCGCCGTTGATCTTCCTGGGCTTCCACATCACCCGCTACTTCCCGCGCATCGCCGGCTGGTTCCCCGCGCACCGGCAGCGTCTGCAGTCGCTGCAGGCGGACAACCAAGCGCCGGTGGACTTCAACGGGGGCAAGACCTGATGGCCAAGCCACGCTGGAAGACCTGGGGCATGCGGCTGCTCACCCTGCTATTCCTGGTATTGATACCGGTGCTGCTGTTCACCCTGGCACGCAACCTGGACTGGAACGAAGTCCGCCAGTCGCTGCTGGCCTACCGGCCCTCTACCCTGGCCCTGGGGCTGTTGCTGGCCCTGTGCAGCTACCTGGTATTTGCCAGCTACGATCTGCTCGCTCGCGCCTACACCGGCCACCGCTTGCCGGCCCGCCAGGTGCTGCCGGTGGCCTTCGTCTGCTATGCGTTCAACCTCAACTTCACCACCTGGGTCGGCGGCGTGGCCCTGCGCTACCGCCTGTATAGCCGGCTGGGGCTGGACACCGCGACCATCACCCGCATTCTCACCCTGGGGCTGTTGACCAACTGGATGGGCTATCTGCTGCTGGCCGGCACGGTGTTCGCCCTGGGCTTGGTCAAGCTGCCGGCAAGCTGGGCGGTGGGCGCCGGCGGCCTGCGCCTGATCGGTGTGCTGATGGTGGCGGTTGCAGCCGCCTACCTGCTCGCCTGTGCCTTCGCCAAGCGACGTACCTGGCATCTGCGCGGACATGAAGTGACCCTGCCGAGCCTGCGCCTGGCGTTGTGCCAGGTGGCGCTGGGCGCGAGCAACTGGGCGTTGATGGCGGCACTGATCCACCTGCTGCTGCCGCCGGAGCTGTTCTATCCGTCGGTACTGGGGGTGTTGCTGATCAGCTGCGTGGCAGGGGTGGTGGCGCATATTCCTGCCGGGCTGGGGGTGCTGGAGGCAGTGTTCCTTGCCCTGCTGCACGGGCAATTGGGCCAGGGCACGCTGGTGGCCGCATTGCTGGGGTATCGGACGCTGTACTACCTGATCCCGCTGTTGCTGGCGGTGATCACTTACCTGGTTCTGGAGAAGCGCGCCAAGGCCCTGCGCCGACAGGCCGGGCCAGCCCTGGACAAGCGCTGAGGGCCCTATCGGCCCGGGAGGTTCGTCATGCGGTTCATTCTGTGTGTGGCATTGCTGGGCAGCCTGCTCAGCGGGCAGGTGCTGGCCGAAGGTTGCGACGTGGTCACCCGCTCGTCCAGCGAGGCGGTCAAGCCGGTGCAGCAGCATACCTGCTACAGCTACGGCAACATGCCTGCCGAAGCGATTGCCTGGTCGTGCAGCAACGAGAGCAAGGAGATGCTCAACAGCCAGAAACGCAAGGTCGAGCGTTGCGCCGATGGCAGCGTGGGCAGCTGCATCGCCCCGCTGACCCAGGAGACCCTGGCCAATCCTGATGCCGCAGGGCGCGGCGAGCCCTCGACACGGCCGGCTGTGCCCAAGGATGCGCGGATCATCACCTACTACTACGACACCCCAAGCCTGGGGCAGGCGCGCAGTGATTGCGAACGCAACAATGGGATCTGGCAGACGCATTGACGCGAACGCGTGGAGTTGTTGCCGTTGCCGTTGCCGATCAGAAGTCTAGCGCCCTACCCAGCTAGCGACAGCTGCGTCAGCCCAGGCGCCGCCCGTAACTTCGCGACTTCAGGAGGCCGAACGGAGGTCTTGCGGAGGGAGGTGACGGGCATGGATGCCCGTCAAGCGCTGCGCCCCAGGATGGGGCGTTCAGCGCGGTCCTCCCGGGAGCAAGGCCGGAGTGAGGGGACCCGGAGCGAAGCGGAGGGCCGGATGAATGGAGCGCTGTACGGATCACCCACATGGGTTACACAAAAGTTCACTCACATAGGTGACAACACCTTGAGTGTTACATAACCATCA
>NZ_FOEQ01000002.1:591209-736570 GCF_900110655.1 Pseudomonas soli | reverse complement strand
GACAACCAGGCTGGCCAGATCGCCAGCCAGGGCCTGCTCAAGGTGCTGGCCGCCAGCGTCGACAACAGCCAGCGCGGCACCCTGGCCGCCAATGGCCCGCTCACGCTCGACAGCCGCGGGGCGCTCAACAACTCAGGCGATGGCCTGATCTACAGCCAGCAGGGCGACGTAGGCCTGCAGGCGGCCAGCCTGAACAACGCCAAGGGCACCGTGCAGGCCAAGGGCGCGATCACCGTGCAGGCCACCGGCCTGCTCGACAACCAGGGCGGCAAGCTGATCGCCCAGGACGGCGCGCTGACCGTGACCGCCGACACCCTCGAAAACCGCGGCGGCATCCTCGCCAGCCTCAAGCAGGCGCTGGGTGTGCGCACCACCGGCGTGCTGCGCAACGGCAGCGACGCCACTGGCCAGCGCGGCATCCTCCAGGCGCTGAGCCTGGATGTGCAGAGCGCCAGCCTCGACAACCACGGTGGGCGCATCGCCGCGCTCGGCGGTGATACCGTAATCCGCACCGGGCAGCTGGACAACCGCGATGGCGGCATCTCCGCCAGTGGCCTGCTCAAGGTCACCGGCGCCAGCCTGCTCAACGGTGGCGACGTGCGCGGCGAGATGGTCGGCCAGCGTATCGAACTGGGGCTGAGCGGCGCCCTGGACAACCACTCCGGCATCATCGAAAGCGCCAGTACCCTCGCCATCACGGCCGCCACTCTGGACAACCAGGGCGGGCAACTGCGTGCCGTGGGTACCAGCGGCAAGAGCCAGTTCGCCATTGGCGGGTTGTTCGACAACCGCAATGGCCAGGTGGAGATCGGCAACAGTGACCTGACCCTCGGCGCCGGCCTGCTGCAGAACGTCGGTGGCAAGGTGCTGCACGCCGGCAAGGGCGTGTTCGACATCGACACCGCCAACCTTACCCGTGCCGGCGGCAGCCTCAGCACCCGCGGCGGCCTGACCCTGACCGCAGACAGCTGGACCAACGGCAGCGCCATCCAGGCCGGGCGCCTGACGGTCAATGTCAACAACCTCACCCAGACCGCCGGCGGCCAGTTGCTGGCATTCGACAGCCTGGTGGGCAATGGTGGCAACTGGAGCAACGATGGCCTGATCGCCAGTGACGGCGATCTTAGCCTGAACCTGGGCGGCAGCTACGACGGCAATGGCCGGGCCAGCAGCCAGGGCACACTGGGGTTGAGCGCGGCGCAGATGACCCTTGGCGCTAATGGCAGCATCACGGGCGTAGGCAACACCACGGTCAATGTGGTGGGCCTGCTGACCAACCAGGGGCGGCTGAGTTCGGCGGGGGATCTGCTGGTCAACGCCGGTAGCGTGAACAACCTGGGGACTTTGGGTGGCAACCAGTTGGTGCGGGTGACCAGCGGCAGCCTGCGCAATGACCGTGGGCTGCTGTTTAGCGGCGGGGACATGCAGCTGTATACCGGCGCCTTGACCAACTTCTATGGCGACGTCTACAGCCTGGGTGGCTTGACGGTGGCCGGCAATGCCGCGGGCGGGCTGGCGAACAAGGTGGAGAACATTTCCGGCAGCCTCGAGAGTGCCGGGGACATGCGCCTGAATGCGCAGGCCATCGAGAACCGAAAAGAAATTTTCAAGACCACGGGGACACCGACGTGGAGCTCGATTGGCATGCGCCAGACGGGTTCTGGCGCTGGCCACATGGTGCTTGAGGAGTATTTCGAGAGAAAGGTAGAGATTGATTCGCCTGCCGGGGCCATCCGAGCTGGTCGCGATATGTTCGTGCTTGGTGGCCGGTTGGAAAACTCGGCTTCGGTAATCACCGCTCAACGTGACATCGCGGTCAATGTCCAGGACTTCCTCAACAAAGGCGAGGCTCTTGGTACCTATACGGAGTTGAAGTCGTTCGCGCTTTCGGGTGTCGACAGGGTCAAATACGCTATTCCGTACTTTGCAGCAGTGATGCGCTACAACGCAGCCAACGACCCAGGGTATACAAGGGTCGCCAGTAACAATCCTAGAAATCTGGTAGGTACGATCCGTCTGTGGGATGCCAACTGGAACGAGTCCCGGAGCAGGCCTACGACTCGTCTCGGCGGTACCGCAAACTACAACACAGTCGTCACCATCGGTTGGAAGAGTTGGTCCGACGATTTCGCGATCAGTGCGCTTAATATTGCGCCGGCATACAACCCTGATGTGAGGGCGCCGCTGCCCTCGCAGATCCAAGGTGTCACGTTCTTCGACAAGCGCACTATCGTGCATGACACCCAGGTTGGTTCGGCGAATGCCGTGGTCCAGGCTGGCGGTCGGGTCAGCATCAACGCGACCAAGGATCTGAGCAACAGCGTCATCCAGGAGGGGGTGACGATTAATGCCCCAGCAGGCAAGGCGTTCGATCCGAAATTGCCAGGGGCGTCGGGCAGTACGCTTATCAATATCCATGCCCAACTTCCCCCTGACCTTGCACAACAGCAGGTCAATCCGCTTGCCTTGGGCGGCTTCACGTTACCCACCGGCCAGAATGGCCTGTTCCGTCTGAGTGGACAGGGTGGGAGCGCTTCGGGTAGCCCGGCCCAAAGCTGGAAGCTAGGCGGCGCAGACGTCACGATCCAGGAGCGTCAGGCGATGGTGTCCGGCACCCAGCCTGGGGCGCTGCAGGCCATGGATGCCAGAGCATTAGAACAGAATCATCAACAAATCGACCGAATCGCCCATCAGAGTGGCGCCGTCGGTGGCAATGCCAGTGCCATCGGTGTCAACGCGCCGAATGGCGCGCCGGTTGATGTAGCCCTCCCGCAGCGACATCCCGGTGCCGATGTTCGCGAGCTGGCTGCCGGTGGCAACTTGGGAATCAGTGCTCGTCCTGACATCCCTGGGGTCACTCGGATGCCGGACAGCCAGTACAACAGCAAGCCCCACAAGTACCTGATCGAGACCAACCCGGTCCTCACCGACCTCAAGCAGTTCATGAGCTCGGACTATCTGCTCGGCAACCTTGGCTACGACCCGGACCAGAGTTGGAAGCGCCTGGGTGATGGACTCTACGAGCAGCGCCTGATCCAGCAAGCGGTGGTGGCGCGTACCGGCCAGCAGTTCATCGATGGCCAGACCTCTGGCGATCAGCTGTTCAAGTACCTGATGGACAACGCCATCCGCAGCAAGGACCAGCTCCAGCTGAGCCTGGGTGTGGGCCTGACGGCCTCCCAGGTGGCGGCGCTGACCCATGACATCGTGTGGATGGAAAAACACCAGGTCAACGGCGAGGAGGTCCTGGTCCCGGTGCTTTACCTGGCCCAGGCCAACAACCGCCTGGCCCCCAACGGTGCGTTGATTGCCGGCCAGGACGTACAACTGATCGCTGGCGAGAACCTGACCAACGTCGGGACCCTGCAGGCCAGCCGCAACCTGTCCGCCACCGCTGGCAACAACCTGGTCAACACCGGCCTGGTCCAGGCCGGAGAGCGGCTGGAGCTGCTGGCCGGCAACAACCTGAGCAACAGTGCTGGCGGCATCATCAGCGGGCGCGATGTGAGCCTGACGGCGGTCAATGGCGATATCCTCAACCAGCGCGACCAGGTGCGCGCCGTCACCAATTTCGGCGGCACCAGCCAGCACCAGGACTATCTGGACAGCGCCGCACGCATCGAAGCCGGTAACAGCCTCAGCCTCAATGCGGGTCAGGACATCCAGAACGTCGCCAGCGTGATCCAGAGCGGCGGCGACCTGTCCCTTAACGCCGGGCGCGATGTCAGCATGCTGTCGGTCGAGGAGCGCGAAGGCTTCTACAGCGACCGGCACCGCAACAACACGGTGCAGCAGCACGGCGCCACGGTCACCGCTGGTCGCGACCTGAGCATCGGCGCCGGCCGCGACCTCACTGCCGTGGCCAGCCAGATCGACGCGGGCCGCAACCTCACCCTGGCTGCGGGCGAAGACTTGAACTTGAGCTCCGCCGCCAACGAAGCGCACAGTTTCAGCCGCAGCAAGAAGGTCACCCAGTCCAAGGACCAGGTCACCCAGGTCTCGACCACGCTCAAGGCTGGCGGCGACGTATCGCTGTCTGCCGGCCAGGACATGGCCATCATTGCCAGCCAGGTCAAGGGCAAGGGCGATGTCGACATTGACGCCGAGCGCGACCTGACCATCGCCTCCGACCAGAACGAAAGCGCGTCCTACTACCTGAAGAAGAGCAAGGGTTCGTTCGGTCGCAGCAGCTCGACGCAGAAAGAGAGCTACCACAGCACCAACGTCGCCTCGGTGATCGAGGCCGGTGGCGATCTCACGGTCAACGTCAGCAAGCAGGCCGATGGTGGCATCGCCATTGACGGTGGCCGCGATGTCTCGGTGATCGGCAGCCAACTCAAGGCCGGCGGTGATGTCATGCTCGGTGCCACTGGCGATGTGGCGGTGCTGTCCGGCGTCGAGGAGCACGGCGAGTACAGCAAGAAGACCAAGTCCGGCTTCCTGGGCCTGTCGAAGAGCGGCAAGAGCCAGCTGCAGACCCGCGCCACGCAGGTGGGCAGCGAGCTCGATGCCGGAAACGACATCGTTATCGCCGCAGGCAGCGATGTGCGCCTGCGCGCCAGCGAAGCGAATGCCGGCAAGGACGTCGAGCTGCGTGCGGGGTTGGTGGACAAGGAGGGTGACATCAACCTGGTGTCGGCCAACGATACCGCCTACAGCCACTCGGAACAGTACAAGAAAAAGACCGGGCTCTCGGTGTCAGGTGGCTTCATCTCCGTGGGCTCGGCGAAGAAGGCCGGCCAAGAGGCGCAGAGCAGTACCAGTGTGGGCAGCCAGTTGACCGCCGTGCAGGATGCCAGCCTGACCGCCGAACGCGATATCAATGTGACCGGCAGTGGCATTGCGGCAGGGCGCAATGTCAGCCTTAATGCCGGGCGCGACGTGAACGTGGCAGCTGCGCAGAACGAGCACAGCGAGCACCAGTGGTCGAGCGAGAAACGCACAGGTTTCGGCGTCTCCGGCGATGACAATGGCGTCAGCCTGTTCCTCGGCAGCGAGCAGCAGAAGGCCAAGGATCGCCTGGAGCAGCAACTGGCCGCCGCCAGTCAGATCCAGGCAGGCCAGGACCTGGATGTTCGCGCCGGGCGTGACATCAACCAGACCGGTTCCGACTTCAAGGCCAAGCACGACATCAATCTCGAAGCCGGTCGCGACATCAACATCGATGCCGCCCGCGAGCGTCTGCTGGTGGAGCACGAGCGCGAGCAGAAGAGCCAGGGCATCGGGGTCACGATCAACCATAACCTGGGCAACACCAAGGACGCGATCGAGGGCGCGGGTAAAGGTGAGAACGGTGTCAGCCAGACTTCCAGCACCTTGCGCGCGGTCGACGCTGTCAGTCAGTTCTTCGCCGGGCCTACCGCCGATGTGAAACTGGGTACCACCAAGCAAGGCAGCCGCGAGCGGGTGGTCGAGGAAAGTCAGCGTGGTTCCACCCTGGATGCCGGGCACGACGTCAACGTCAAGGCCGGCAACGATGTCACCATCAAGGGCGGGCAGTTGCAGGCGGGGCGGGACATCAGCATCAGCGGTCGAGACATCAACCTTGATGTAGCCAAGGGCAGCTTCAGCCAGGAAAACCAGCAGACCAAGAGCTGGGGTGGGATCCATGGCGGGACCACTGGCGGGATCAAGCTGGGAGCGGGTGGCAGTTATGGCGTCGCTGATCAGGACAGCATGCAGGGTACTTCGTCAGCGAGCCAACTCAACGCTGGTCGTGACGTCAAGCTCGATGCCAGCCATGACGTGAACATCATCGGCGGGCAGGTCCGTGCCGGACGCGACATTGACGTCGCTGCTGCCAACGACGTCAACATCCGCTCGGCGCAGAACGACAGCAACAGCCAAAACACTCGTCATAACGGTGGTGGCGAGGCAGGGTTGGCGTTTGGCGAAGGCAAGGTCGGTTTCTACGCCAGTGTCGATATCGGCAAGGGCGACCTGAAGCGTGAAGCCGAGCAGCAGCAACAGGCGTTCCTGTATGCCGGGGACCAGCTGAAGTTCAGCAGTGGCAAGGACACCACCATCGCCGGAGCGCAATTGCGTGGCGATGAGGTGATCGGCCGTGTGGGAGGCGATCTCAAGGTTGCTTCCGTAGCGGATACCGGCAAGGTCGAGGGCAAGGAGTTCGACCTGAGTGCAACGGTCTCCGTAGGTGTCGGCGCCAGTGTCAGCGGTTCGGTGGGCTACGGACAGACGACTGGCAAGACCAACTGGGTCCAGGAGCAGACACGCATCACCGGGGGGAACAAGGTCGACATTCGCACCGAACACCACACCCAGCTCGATGGCGCGTTGATCGCCGCCGACAACGGCAACCTCAAGCTCGACACGGGTACGCTGGGTTACAGCGATATCGCCGGCAAGGACAAGGAGCACGGTTATTACCTCAACGTCGGCGGCAGTTGGTCGCAGCCAAGCGGCGGCAAGTCCGAAACCCACGGCAACCTCAGTGGCTGGGAGTATGAAAAGGACCGCGAGCAGATCGTCCGTGCCACGGTGGGTGCTGGTGAGGTTACCGTGCGCCAGGATGCAGAGACTGGCAAGGACTCGGTAGCCGGGCTGAATCGGGATCTGGACAAGGCTTACGAGATCACTCGGGACCGAGAATCGCGGACTGATTTGTATGTGTCGGATACCTCTGTCAAGGCGGTTCTGAGCCCGAAGAAGACGTTGGAGCAGTGGCAGCAAAGTGCAGCTGAATATGGCGAGAACAGTGAAGAGGCCTTGCAGAAACTGGGTGATCTCTTCCTGACCGCACGGGCAGTGGGCAAAGGGGAAAATTGGGATGAAGTCAGCAAGGCAGTAGGCTTCGTTCAGTATAAGCGTGAAGCGATGCGTCAGTTTATGCGGCAACTGGGAAGCCGCAATGAAGAGACCCGTGCGGCGCTCGTCAGTACAGTCCTTGTCCAGATTTTTGGGGGGAAAGTTACCAAGGACTTTGATGTTGTTGCTCGGTACTTGACTGATCTGGCAGGCCAGGATCCTGTCAAGGCGCGTGATGTACTGACCAGTATGGCGGCGCTAGATGATCGAGCGCCTGGCCAGATGAATTTTGTCCCGGTCGCGTATGCTGGGTATGTAGTGATCAGCGCGCTCGCAGCCACTTTGGCTGCCAGCCAGCTTCCACCAGAGCGTCAGGCGGAAATGCAGGCTGCGGTGTCGAGGGCGATTGACGAGATCGAGGCTAATGTCAGCGATCTCAACAAGCGCGCGCAGATGATCAAGCTGATCGTCGAGGTGTCCCTGCAGAATGAAGGGCTGCCTATTCACATACTTGATCCGAGGCTGAAGAAGTACGAAGGATTGCTGGTTGAGAGCGGGACGCAGAACCCTAGCAGTGGTGGGTATGGCGAGGGCGGGCAGGTCGTCACGACGCCGCATACCGGCGGAAGTCAGCTTGATGGGCAGCACGGGCGAGATGTCTATGTGACCCCGAGCCACCAGCAGGATATCGGGCTTGTATTTTCCGAGAACCCTCTTGAAAACCAGGCCGCCCATGATCTCCTGACGGCAATCAATAGTATTCCATCCAAGACCCAGGCGACGAAAAGTGCCACGATGGTAGGTGCTTTCGATCCGCTGACAGGAAAAGTTGCGGTGGGAAGCAGTAACGCGTCGATTACTGCCGATTCACTGCATCCTGCCACGGTTGCTTATATAGAAACGCAGTTGGGAGTGAAGGTTGGTGAGTTTACGGACTTCTGCAAGAATAAGGTGGGTGCCTGCGCCGAAATTTCGGCGGCGGATCAACTGGTAAGGCAGGGTGCTGTGCCTGGGAACATCAAGTTTACTGAAGCTGTCAGGCCCCGTGATGTCTGGCGGCGAGACGATGTTCCTCCCGGCGCCATCATAAAAACTTGCGAAAATTGCGCGGTGACATGGCCTAAGGGGAGCCGGTAATGAGCCTTGATGAACAATGGGAACCTGGCTTCGGTACCATATACACATGGTTAGCCATGGATAGAGTTGGTCGAATTGCGGTCATGGTGAACAATTGTTTTGGTGATATTCCGAAAGTGCTCCTGGCACTGAACGGAGCGGAGGAAATGCTGGACACCCTCAGTGAATTCATGTGGGAGGAGTCTCAGGTCTTTCGGTCGTACCCACCTTTGAAGAAATGTGGCTTTACGGTGGACTTGTATTCGGCATGGCGCTGGCAAGGAAGAGACAAGGCTTTCGTGGTGGATGAGCTGTTGCGCGATCTCGAAGTGCGAGGAATCTACAGTGAAGCCAGCCTTGCCTTCAACAAAGGATTCTTTGTCTATCACGCTGTCGAAGGTTCTCGAGAGGGAGAGGATTTCCCCGTTGGGTTTGATGGGCCTACGAGTATGGGCGACTACTTCAGGTTTCTGGTGCCAGGGGAGTATGCATCGATTGAAGATTTTCCAGAGAGCCTGAGACCAGGAGTTGTCGTCTCTCAAACCTTGGATTTCAATTCGAAACAAGTGTTGAGTGGGAAATGTATCAACGAGTATTTTTGCGATTTGTATAGGCGCTAAGCTTGGGGCAAAAAGTATGTTCGCCACCCCGGCGTTGTCGTGATCGAGTTTCGGCTGATTCGTGACAGGGAAGGAGCAGTCGTGGACAGGTATGACGATCTGCAGCCGGACAAGGCATCCGGCCTGCTTGCAAAGCTGGAGGCAGTCAATGCGCAGGTGCTCGCGGCACTGATTGCCGATCATTCGCAAGTGCCAGCCGATTATGTTGCCTTTATGAAGGAGCTTGGCTGGGGTGAAGTGGGTGAGGCTGCCTACATGTTGTATGAGGGCCTGCTGACCCCAGACCAGGTCTACGACGAAGATGATGAACGCCCCCTGGACGGCATCCTCCTGTTCGGAGATGACATGCAGGGGTACTGCTCGGGGTTCGATACGAACAATGGCTGGGTGGTTGTCGATATCGACCCGGTAAGCCGTGAGGCGCATCAAGTGGCGGACAGTTTTTCCGAGTACATACGTGAAATGCTGAACGACTTGTAGCCGTCGAGGAGCAATGGGGTGGCCCTTCGGCTTCTGATTGAACACCTGGCAACCTCTGTCAGTCCCACGCTGTGTACCTACTTGTCCACAGCAGGAGGCTTACCCCATGAGCACATATGACTGGGACCTGATCGAACGCTTGCTGCACGAAGTGCAGAACGGCGCCGGTCACAGTTTCACGCCGCGTCCCTATGCCGAGCAGCATGCCGCCGCGCTGGCCGCCGATGGTGAGGCGCCGGGCGATCTGAACCAGCTCAAGGCCCAGGCCTGCAAGTACGAAAAGATCCTCTTCGAACGCGGTTTCATCGAGAGCCGGCCTGAAGCGGAAGGCGGCAATGGCGAGAATTTCGTCCTCAGCCCGCGCGGCTCGCGCCTGCTCAGCCTGATCGACAGCAGCATTCCGGGCTTCGAACATCCGCGCCAGGTGCTCGATGAACAGGCCGATGCCCTGGACGAAGCCACCTTCGAGCATGTCTCGGCCAAGGCGCAGATCGCCGGCGGGTCAATTTAGACTGGCATCGGCAAGGCCGGTCCCCCGATAATCGGGATCCATTCTCACCGCCGAGCCTTGCCATGTCGTTCAACCCGCAGAGGGGCCGCCCATGACCGCGGTCCGCAAGAACCCCGACG
This sequence comes from Pseudomonas soli, assembly GCF_900110655.1. Lineage (GTDB taxonomy): Bacteria > Pseudomonadota > Gammaproteobacteria > Pseudomonadales > Pseudomonadaceae > Aquipseudomonas > Aquipseudomonas soli. The sequence goes on along the minus strand of NZ_FOEQ01000002.1, from coordinate 726,959 downwards.
CTTTTGCTTTCCAGGTCATGCTGGGGCTGTGCCTGATCTGGGGCTGCCAGCAGGTGCTGATCAAATCCGCCGCGGTGGATATCGCGCCAGTGATGCAGGCGGCGTTTCGCAATGGTATCGCCGCGGTGCTGGTGGGGCTGCTGGTCTGCTTCCGCGGGGGCTGGAGCCTGGTGGGCAGCACTTGGCGTGCCGGGCTGCTGGCCGGCGCGTTGTTCGGGCTGGAGTTCCTGTTCATCGCCGAGGGTCTGAAGCTGACCTCGGCGGCACACATGTCGGTGTTCCTCTACACCGCGCCGATCTTCACCGCCCTGGGGCTGCATTTCATGATGCCTAGCGAGCGGCTGCGGCTGTTGCAGTGGCTGGGCATCCTGCTGGCGTTCGGGGGGATTGCCCTGGCCTTCGCGGGCGGTGTTTCCCTCGAACATCTCGATGGGCGCATGCTGCTTGGCGACGCGTTGGCGATTCTCGCTGGCCTGGCCTGGGGCGCTACCACGGTGGTGGTGCGCGGCTCGCGGTTGTCCGAGGCGCCGGCGACCCTGACCCTGTTCTACCAGCTGGCCGTGGGGTTTGTCGGGCTGGTGCTGATCGCTTTGGTGAGTGGACAGATCGCCGACTTCTCGCTGACCCCGCTGGCGGTGGGCAGCGTGCTGTTCCAGGGGATCGTGGTGTCGTTTGTGAGCTACCTGACCTGGTTCTGGTTGCTGCGCAAGTACCTGGCGTCGAACCTGGCGGTGTTTTCCTTCATCACGCCACTGTTCGGGGTGACCTTTGGCGTGCTGCTGCTGGACGAGCCACTGAGCCTGAATTTCGTGATCGGCGCGGTGATGGTGTTGCTCGGGGTGATCATGGTCAGCGCCGAGGCGTGGGTGCGGCAGCAGTTGCGCAAACTGGTGGGGTAAGCGGTCTGCAGTTCCGGCCCTATCGCGAGGCAAGCCCGCTCCCACAAAGGCTTGCCTCATCACAGGGTCAGCCTGCCTGTCTTAGGCTGGCACAGGTTGGTGGACCCGAGAAGCCCCCGGCCAACATCCCGGCCAATCCCATCCCTACCGCAGCCAGTACCAATGCGGGCTGTAATCCCCCACTGAAATGGCTGCTCAACGCCGCCAGCAGCGGCCCACTCAATTGCCCAAGGGCGAAACAAGCGGTCAACAACCCGGCATTACGCTGCGTGGCATGGGGCGCCAGCTCCCGCGAGCGCTGCATCACCAGTTGCATGCAGGCCAGGAACGGCCCGCCGCACAGCAGCACGCCCAATGTCAGGCCGACGCCGCCGCCGAGCAGGCAGGCCAGTACACCCAGCCCTTGCAACCACAGGGTGATGCTCAGCCAGGTCGAGGTGCGGCCCGGGCGAAGCAGGCTGACGATCATCACACCCAGTGCCGAGGCCAGGCCGAACGCTGGCCAGAACAGGTCGGCCAGCCATTGCCCATGGAACTGCTGGGTGGCCATCTGCGACAGGAAGGTGGCCGGCAGGATGTAGCCGATCCCGTAGAGCGCGTAGATCAGGCCCAGGCGGCCGATGCCATTGTTGGGGCCGCGGTCGTTGCCAAGGGGCAAGGTGACAGGTTCGAGCGCTCGCGGTAGCCACGGCAGCACCGCGAGCAGCATGACCTGTGCGGCGACCCCATAAATCAGCCACAGGGCCGCCGAATCCAGCCCCAGCAGGTGCGCGGCCAAGGCCAGCAAGCCTGTCACCGCGATCCCGACACCGGGCCCGGCGAACACCAGTGCGCCGAGGCGCTGGCGGCCATGGGCACTGGCCAGTTGCTGGCTGAGGCTGGCGATCATCACCAGCACCCAGGCGCTGGCCACGCCGGTGCCGAAGCGCAGCAGCAAATGGCTCCAGAACCCGTCGGCCGCCCACGACGCCAGGGTCAGCAATACGCACAGCCACAGCCCGCCATGCAGGCGCAGGCGTACCTGGCGTGGCTGGCGGGCGAACATGGCGTCCACCGCGCCAAGGAAGTAGCCCAGATAGTTGGCGGCGGCGACCAGGCCGCCAGCGGTCAGGTCGAACTGGCCCTCGGCTATCAGACGGGGCAGTTGTGGGGTCAGGGCGAAGCGGCCGATGCCCATGGCCATCATCAGTGCCACGGCACTGGCCAGCAGTTGTACGAAGGGCGACATGGTAAGTCTCCTGCACGAAGGGATGCGATGGATGGCAGGGTAGGGCGCATTGACTTTCAATAAAATTGAATAATGATGATGAAGTTGTTCTGTTTTGGAGAATTTCATGGAGTTCAGCCAACTGCGCATCTTCCAGGCCGTGGCCGAGGAGGGCTCGCTGACCCGCGCCGCCGAGCGCTTGCACCGGGTGCCGTCGAACCTGTCGACGCGCCTGCGTCAGCTCGAGGAGCAACTGGGCGTGGAGTTGTTCCTGCGCGAGCGCCAGCGCTTGCAGCTGTCGCCGGCCGGCAAGGTGCTGCTCGATTACGCCAACCGCCTTGCCAACCTGCGCGACGAAGCGCTCGCGGCGATTCAGGGCGGCCAGCCAGCGGGGGATTTCGTGCTGGGCACCATGTACAGCACCGCGGCCATCCACTTGCCGGCGCTGCTGGCGCGTTATCACCAGGCCTATCCAGCCGTGAACCTGCAGGTCCAGGCGGCGCCCAGTGCGGAACTACTCGAAGGCGTGCTCAGCCATCGGCTGGATGCGGCGTTGGTCGACGGCCCGCTCAACCTGGCCGGGCTGGATGGCGTGCCACTGTGCGAGGAAACGCTGGTACTGATCACCAGCCCTGAACACCCGGTGGTGCACAGCGCCAGTGACGTTGCCGGCAAGGCGGTGTTCACCTTCCGCCAGGGCTGCTCGTACCGCATGCGCCTGGAAGCCTGGTATGCCCATGCCCACACGCCCATGGGCCGGGTGATGGAGATCGAGTCCTACCAGAGCATGCTGGCCTGCGTGATCGCCGGGGCAGGTGTGGCACTCATGGCGCAGTCGATGCTCGACAGCCTGCCGGGGCGCGACCAGGTGCGTGCCCACCGCTTGCAGTCACCGTTCGATCATGCGATGACCTGGTTGATGTGGCGCCAGGGCAAACGCGGGGCCAATCTGCAGGCCTGGATCGATTTGCAACAAAGCGAAACGATTGACCGACCGTCGGAAGCTGCCATCTGCGCTTGATCCGGGTCAGAATCGCCCATATCTGTAAGAACAGAGGCATGCGCAATACAAGACATCGGACTATGATCTGTATGACGCATCGCAAGATTGATTGACCGTGAGGCTGACCCGTCAAGGGGGCAATATGAACGAACGCATGTACAACTGGCTCCATGACCTCGCCGTCGCCCTGGGCCTGCTCCCGCCACCGTTGCAGCCGGTGCCGATCCCGACCGACGAAGAACAGCGCAAGCGCCAGCCGCGTCGGCGCTGACCACAAGGCAAAAGGCCGCCGCATCCAATCGATGCGGCGGCCTTTTGCGTTCAAGGGGCGCGCTTTCGGGAGCGCAGCGCCCAATCCCGGTGCTACTTGCCGCGGATAAGCCGACGCAGCGCGAAGCGGTTGGGATGGCACGCCTCGGCCACCGCCCTGGGCACCGGCAGCGGCTCACCACTGACCCACGCCGCAATCAGTTCGCCAGACAGCGGCGCTGTGATCAGGCCTCGTGAGCCGTGCCCACTGTTCACGTACAGCCCCTCCAGCCACGGACAGGCCACATCCGGTACCTGCCGCGCATCCTTGCCCAACATGGCGTAGGCCTCGTTGAACGCCTCGACATCGGCCATCGGCCCGACGATGGGCAGGTAATCCGGGCTGGTGCAGCGAAACGCCGCCCGGCCCTGCAACTGCGCCGGGGCCAGCTCAGCGGTGCGCAGGCGGGCGGCGAGGTCTGTGGAAATGTCATCGAGTAGCGCGAGGTTACCCTGATGCTCAGCCACGGTTGGCGTCAGGTCTTCGTTGTTGAAGTTGAAGCTGGCGCCAAGGGTGTGCTCGTCCCCTCGCGGAGGCGCCACGTAGCCGTCGGCGCAGACCACGGTGCGCAGCGCACGGCTGCTTTCGGTCACGGGCAAGCGGGTGATCTGCCCACGAATGCGCTTGAGCGGCAGCTCGGCGCACGCCGGGAAACGGCGGATATCGGCGGCGCCGGCCAGCACTACCAGCGGTGCGCTGGCCAGCAGCCGCTCACCCTCCCAGGCCTGCCACAAGCCATCGGTACGGCGCAGCTCGAGCACATCGGCGTGGGTAAGCAGGCGGATGCGCGGGTGGTCCAGTTGGGCCCGGCACAGCGCAGGCGGGTGCACCCAGCCACCTTCGGGGTAGTACAGGCCGCCGCTGGGCAACGCGACCCCGGCGATGGCTTCGGCCTGGGCGCGTTCCAGGCGCTGCAGCAGGCTGTTGTCGAAGGCTGCTGCCAGCTTGGCCTGGCGTGCATTTTCCTGATCATCAAAAGCCAGTTGCAACACGCCGCAGGCATCCCAGTCCTGGCCACGCTGCAGGTGCTCGAGCCAGCGGCGGGTGTAGCCGAAGCCGGCCAGGATCATCTGCGAAAGGGCGGTGCCGTGGGCGGAAAGCTTGAGGTACAGCACGCCTTGTGGATTGCCCGAGGCCTCCCGGGCCGGGCCGTCGTGGCGTTCCAGCACGCTGACCTGCCAGCCCCGTGCTGCCAGGCTCTGGGCGGTGGCGCTGCCGGCCAGGCCGGCGCCGATCACCAGCGCTTCGCGTGGCCCCGATGCGGGTGCCGGGTGGGCGTACCAGGGCGCTGCGCGAGCGACGGGCGCACCGCTGTAGACCCCGTGCATCACTTCCCACTTCTTGCCGATGCCCGGCACTTTCTTCATGGCGAAGCCGGCCTCGATCAGCGAGCGACGCACCCAGCCGGTGGTGGTGAAGGTACCCAGGGTGGTGCCGGGGTGAGATAGCCGCGCCAGCTGGGCGAACAGTTCCGGCGTCCACATGTCGGGGTTCTTCGCCGGGGCGAAGCCATCGAGGAACCAGGCGTCGATGCGGGCGTCGAGCTGAGGCAACTGTTCCAGCGCGTCGCCGATCATCAGGGTCAGGGTGACGCGGCCACCGTCGAGGCTGAATTGCTGGAAGCCCGGATGGACCGCCACGTACTGCTCCAGCAACGGCTGGGTGAAGGCGGCCAGTTCCGGCCATAGTTGCATGGCGCGGGCCAGGTCGTCGCGGGCCAGCGGGTACTTCTCGACGCTGACGAAATGCAGGCGTGCGTCGGCGGGCGCAAGCTCCGCGAACAGTTGCCAGGCACAGAAGAAGTTCATGCCGGTGCCAAAGCCCGTCTCACCGATCACCAGGCAGGCATGCGGCTGCAGCTCGGCGAAGCGCTGGCGCAGGTGATTCTGCTCGATGAACACATGCAGGGTCTCGTCGATGCCTTCGTTGATGGCGAAGTAGACATCGTCGTATTGCCGGGAGTGGGGGCGGCCCTGGTCATCCCAGTCGATCTGGGCCTGTGTAGGGAGGAGGGTGTAGGACATGGTCGGCTCGGTTGCAGCAAAGGGGGGATCTTAAGCGATCTGCAGACGCTTGCGTCGTTCTTGGCAGCGGCCTGGTGTCGCGATGGTGAGCGCAAAGGGCGCAAAAATCCTGCTCGATCCGCTAATCTTGCTTATCCATTGAAGGAGCCCGCCATGTTCGAATCCGCCGAAATCGGTCACAGCATCGACAAGGACACCTACGAAGCCGAAGTGCCCGCCCTGCGCGAGGCCTTGCTTGAAGCCCAGTACGAACTCAAGCAGCAGGCGCGCTTCCCGGTGATCGTGCTGATCAACGGCATCGAGGGCGCCGGTAAAGGCGAGACGGTCAAGCTGCTCAACGAGTGGATGGACCCACGGCTGATCGAGGTCCGCACCTTCGACCAGCAGACCGACGAAGAGCTGGCCCGCCCGCCGGCCTGGCGCTACTGGCGGGCGCTGCCACCGAAGGGACGCATGGGCGTGTTCTTCGGCAATTGGTACAGCCAGATGCTCGAAGGGCGGGTGCACGGCCAGTTCAAGGACGCCGTGCTCGACCAGGCCATCGCCGGGGCCGAGCGCCTGGAGCAGATGCTGTGCGACGAGGGCGCGCTGATCATCAAGTTCTGGTTCCACCTATCCAAGAAGCAGATGAAGGCGCGGCTCAAGGCGCTCAAGGACGACCCGTTGCACAACTGGCGCATCAGCCCGCTGGACTGGCAGCAGTCGCAAACCTACGATCGCTTCGTGCGCTTCGGCGAGCGGGTGCTGCGCCGTACCAGTCGCGACTATGCGCCCTGGCATGTCGTCGAAGGCGTCGATCCGCACTACCGCAGCCTGGCGGTCGGGCGCATCCTGCTCGAAAGCCTGCAGGCCGCGCTGGCCAATAATCCCAAGGGCAAGCACCAGGGCAATGTCGCGCCCCTGGGGCGCAGCATCGACCAGAAGAGCCTGCTCGGCGCCCTGGACATGACCCTGCGCCTGGACAAGCACGACTACCAGGAACAACTGGTCACCGAACAGGCACGCCTGGCCGGCCTTTTGCGCGACAAGCGCATGCGCCGGCACGCCCTGGTGGCGGTGTTCGAAGGCAATGACGCGGCCGGCAAGGGCGGGGCCATCCGTCGGGTGGCGGCGGCGCTGGACCCGCGCCAGTACCGCATCGTACCGATTGCCGCACCCACCGAGGAAGAACGTGCCCAGCCGTACCTGTGGCGCTTCTGGCGCCATATCCCGGCCCGTGGCAAGTTCACCATTTTCGACCGCTCCTGGTATGGCCGCGTGCTGGTGGAGCGGGTCGAGGGCTTCTGCAGCCCGGCGGACTGGATGCGCGCCTACGGCGAGATCAACGACTTCGAGGAGCAACTGAGCAACGCCGGGGTGGTGGTGGTCAAGTTCTGGCTGGCAATCGACCAACAGACCCAGCTGGAGCGTTTCGAGGAGCGTGAGCAGATCCCGTTCAAGCGCTACAAGATCACCGAGGAAGACTGGCGCAACCGCGACAAGTGGGATGTCTATTCCGAAGCGGTGGGCGACATGGTCGACCGCACCAGCACCGAGATCGCGCCGTGGACCCTGGTGGAGGCCAACGACAAGCGCTGGGCGCGGGTGAAGGTACTGCGCACAATCAACCAGGCGCTGGAGGCGGCGTTCGCCAAGGACAAGAAGTAGGCGGATCGTGCATGGGTGTTGGCTTGGCCCTATGCCGGGGCAAGTCGCATCGGCGCACCGCCGCTCCCACGAAAGCCCGCCCATGCATTGAGCATGCATCCAGGGAATGACCTGATGAAATCTTTTCCCACCACATCCTTCCCGGCAAGCCTTTAGACTGCAGCTTCCCCCGCCAAGGCCTGATTCGAGGACACCATGCACATTTCTTCCGGACGCTGGGTCCAGGGCCTGCTGCTGGCGCTGCTGACCGCGTTTCTCTGGGGCATCCTGCCGATCAAGCTCAAGCAGGTGCTGCAGGTGATGGATCCGGTGACCGTCACCTGGTACCGCCTGAGCGTTTCCGGCGGCCTGCTGTTCGCCTGGCTGGCGGCCAATCGGCGGCTGCCGTCTTTCAGCGGTCTCGGTGTCAAGGGCAAGGGCCTGGTAGCCGTCGCGGTGGCGGGGCTGGTCGGCAACTACGTGCTGTACCTGGTCGGGCTCAACCTGCTCAGCCCTGGCACCGCGCAACTGGTCGTACAGCTGGGGCCGGTGCTGTTGCTGGTGGCCAGTGTCTTCGTCTTCAGGGAGCGCTTCAGCCTGGGGCAGGGCCTGGGCCTGTTGGTGCTGCTGTTGGGCTTCGCGTTGTTCTTCAACCAGCGCCTGGAAGAACTGCTCACGTCACTCGGCACCTACACCACCGGTGTGCTGACCATCATCCTGGCGACCAGTATCTGGGTGTTCTATGCCCTGAGCCAGAAGCAATTGCTGACGGTGTGGAACTCGCAGCAGGTGATGATGGTGATCTACGTCTGCTGCGCGCTGCTGCTGACGCCTTGGGTGCATCCGCTGGAGGCGTTGCAGCTCAGCCCGTTGCAGGGCTGGCTGTTGCTGGCCTGCTGCCTGAACACACTGGTGGCCTATGGCGCGTTCGCCGAGGCATTGGCGCATTGGGAGGCCTCGCGGGTGAGCGCGACCCTGGCGCTGACGCCGCTGGTGACGTTCGTCGCGGTAGCGCTGGCTGCCTGGCTTTGGCCGGACTACGTGCATGCCGAGCAGATCAATGGCCTGGGGTATGTCGGGGCGGTGACCGTGGTACTGGGCTCGGCGCTGGTGGCGCTGGGGCCATCGCTGATGGCTGGCTGGAAAGCGCGTCGGGTGCAGGTTGATTGATGGCCTCATCGCGGTGCAAGTCGCATTGCGATGAGGCCGCCGGATCAGCCCTTGCCGCCGGGCGCCAGCATGTTCTCTGGCCGCACCCACTGGTCGAACTGCTCGTTGGTCAGGTACTTGAGCTCCAGCGCCGCCTCGCGCAGGGTCTTGCCCTCGGCGTAGGCTTTCTTGGCGATTTCCGCCGCCTTGTCGTAGCCAATGTGCGGGTTCAGCGCGGTTACCAGCATCAACCCACGCTCCAGGTGCGCCGCCATCTGTTCGGCATCCGGCTCGATGCCGGCCACGCAGTGCTGCTGGAAGTTGCTGCAACCATCGGCCAGCAGTTCGATCGACTGCAGCAGGTTGTGAATGATCACTGGCTTGAACACGTTCAATTGCAGATGCCCTTGGCTGGCGGCAAAACCGATCGCCGCATCATTGCCCAGCACCTGGCAGGCCAGCATCGACAAGGCCTCGCACTGTGTCGGGTTGACCTTGCCGGGCATGATCGAGCTCCCTGGCTCGTTGGCTGGCAGGCGTACCTCGGCAATCCCCGCGCGCGGGCCGGAACCCAGCAGGCGCAGGTCGTTAGCGATCTTCATCAGGGCCACGGCCAGGGTCTTCAGCGCGCCGGCCAGGCTGGTCAGCGGCTCATGGCCGGCCAGGGCGGCGAACTTGTTCGGCGCGGTGACGAACGGCAGGCCGGACAAGGCCGCCAGCTCAGCGGCGATGGCTTCGGCGAAACCGTGCGGGGCATTGAGCCCGGTGCCCACGGCGGTGCCGCCCTGGGCCAGCTCGCAAACCGCCGGCAAGGTCGCGCGAATGGCGCGCTGGGCGTAGTCGAGTTGGGCGACGAAGGCCGAGACCTCCTGGCCGAAGGTGATGGGCGTTGCGTCCATCATGTGCGTGCGCCCGGTCTTGACCAGGTGGGTGTGGCGCGCCGACAGCTCGGCCAGCCCGGCCGACAGTTCGGCGATCGCCGGCAGCAGTTTGTCATGCACCGCCTGAGCCGCGGCGATGTGCATGGCGGTGGGGAAACAGTCGTTGGAGCTCTGCGAGCGGTTGACGTGATCGTTGGGGTGCACTGGCACCTTGCCGCCACGGCCCTTGCCGGCCAGTTCGTTGGCGCGCCCGGCGATCACCTCGTTGACGTTCATGTTGCTCTGGGTGCCGCTGCCGGTCTGCCACACCACCAGCGGAAATTGGTCGTCGTGCTCGCCGTCGAGCACTTCGTCGGCGGCCTGCTCGATCAGGCGGGCGATATCGGCGGGCAGGTCGCCGTTGCGGTCGTTGACCCGGGCAGCGGCTTTCTTGACCAGCGCCAGGGCATGCAGTACCGCGAGCGGCATGCGCTCCTTGCCGATGGCGAAGTTGATCAGCGAACGCTGGGTCTGCGCACCCCAGTAGGCGTCCTCCGGAACTTCGACCGGGCCCAGGCTGTCTGTCTCGATACGGCTCATGCTGCGCTCACTCCTTTGTAGTTCGAAATCGCAGTTTAGGCCCTGATTCGATAGAGCGGTTCCGTCGCTCGTCGTGCCACTTGAGCACTTCGCCATCACAGCGCAGAATGCTCTACTCTGAGGTACCCGCCTCCCTTTCTTGAAGGAAATGCAATGACCCGTCTCCGTGTCCTCTGTGCCGCCGTTGCCCTGGTTTGCGCCAGCGGCCAGGTACTCGCTGCCACTCCAGCGCACAACGCTGCCGCCGAGAAATTCCTGACCCTGGCCAATGCCGACAAGCTGGGCACCCCGGTGTACATGCAGGTCCAGCAGATGTTCGCCCAGCGCTTCGAGCAAACCAAGGCGCCGGCCTCCAAGAAAACCGTGCTCGACAGCTACCAGGCCAAGGCCAACGCCGCCCTGGACAACGCCATCGGCTGGAAGAAGCTCAAGCCGAAGATGGTCGACCTCTACACCGCGACCTTCACCGAGGCCGAGCTGAACGACCTGGTCAAGTTCTACGAATCGCCCCTGGGCAAGAAAGTCCTGCGTGAAATGCCCAAGGTCACCCAGCAGTCCGCCCAGCTGACCCAGCAGAGCCTGGAGCCGGCGGTACCGGTGGTCAACAAGCTGCTCGACGACATGACCAAGGAACTCGACCCAAGCGCCGGCAAGGCCCCGGCGAAGAAGTGAGCGTGACGCGATGAGCATGCAGCAACGCATCGAACAGCAGCTGGCGCCGCTGGGCACGCAACACCTCGAAGTGCACAACGAAAGCCACATGCACAGCCGTGGCCAGGAAACGCACTACAAGGCGGTGTTGGTCAGCGAGCAGTTCGCCGGGCTGAACAGCGTTAAGCGCCACCAGAGGGTCTACGCCACCATGGGTGAGCTGATGGGCCAGATCCACGCCCTGGCGATTCACACCTACACGCCCGAGGAATGGGCTGTGGTCGGTGTGGCGCCGGCCTCGCCGGTGTGCGCCGGCGGCGGCAAGCACTGAATCCTTTCCGTCGTTCTGGTACAATTCGCGTTATTCCCTCGGGGCCGCTTTGCGGCCCATCGCCGGCAAGCCGGCTCCCACAGGTCCTGCGCAAATTTCGAGTCTTGCGCTGAGCGTGTGGGAGCCGGCTTGCCGACGATGGGCTGCGCAGCGGCCCCATGCTTTTGCCAAACCCGGTCCGCCCCTTACGAGGGCAACCACCTGGAGATTCAACGCAATGACCCAACCGATCGTCGTGGCGGCGCTGTACAAGTTCGTCACCCTCGAAGACTACGTCGAACTGCGCGAGCCGCTGCTCAAGGCCATGCTCGACAACGACGTCAAAGGCACCCTGCTGCTGGCCAACGAAGGTATCAACGGCACCGTCTCGGCCACCCGCGAAGGCATCGACGCGCTGCTGGCCTGGCTGCGCAACGACCCACGCCTGGTGGACGTCGACCATAAAGAGTCATACTGCGACGAGCAGCCGTTCTACCGCACCAAGGTCAAGCTCAAGAAAGAGATCGTCACCCTCGGCGTGCCTGGCGTGGATCCGAACAAGGCGGTCGGCACCTACGTCGACCCGAAAGACTGGAACGCCCTGATCAGCGACCCGGAAGTGCTGCTGATCGACACCCGCAATGACTATGAAGTGGCCATCGGCACTTTCAAGGGCGCCATCGACCCGAAGACCGAGACCTTCCGCGAGTTCCCCGACTACATCAAGGCCCACTTCGACCCGAGCAAGCATAAGAAGGTCGCCATGTTCTGCACCGGTGGCATCCGTTGCGAAAAGGCCTCCAGCTACATGCTCGGTGAGGGCTACGAAGCGGTCTATCATCTTAAGGGCGGCATCCTGAAATACTTCGAGGAAGTACCCCAGGAAGAAAGCCTCTGGGACGGCGACTGCTTCGTCTTCGACAACCGGGTCACGGTGCGCCACGACCTGACCGAGGGCGAGTACGACCAGTGCCATGCCTGCCGCCACCCGATCGACGTGAAGGACCGGGAGTCGGAGCACTATTCGCCAGGCGTGAGCTGCCCACATTGCTGGGACAGCCTGAGCGAGAAGACCCGGCGCAGCGCCATCGATCGCCAGAAGCAGATCGAGCTGGCCAAGGCGCGCAACCAGCCGCACCCGATCGGTTTCAACTACAAAGCCGAGGCCTGATGCATGTCCGCACGCCTGCTCTATGTGATGGACCCGATGTGCTCCTGGTGCTGGGGCTTTGCCCCGGTGGCCGAGGCGCTGATCGCCCAGGCCAGTGAGGCGGGTGTAGGGACCCGCCTGGTGCCGGGCGGCCTGCGCACCGGTGGCAGCGCCCTGGACGCCTCGACCCGCAAGTACATCCTCGAGCATTGGCAGGCGGTGCATGACGCCACCGGGCAGCCGTTCTGTTTCGACGACGCGATGCCCGACGGTTTCGTCTATGACACGGAGCCGGCGTGCCGCGCCCTGGTGGCCGCACGCGAGCTGGACGAAAAGCAGGCCTGGCGCCTGCTGCAACTGATCCAGGCATCGTTCTACCAGCAGGGCGTGGATGTCACCCGCGCCCCGCAACTGGTGGAGCTGGCCGAGCAGGCCGGCTTCGACCGCGAGCAGTTCTCCCAGCGCTTCACCCTTCCTGACACCCGTGTCGCCACCAGTGCCGATTTCGCCTGGGTGCAGGACCTGGGCATCGCTGGCTTCCCCACGCTGCTGGCCGAGCGCAATGGCCAGCTGGCCCTGCTGACCAATGGCTACCAGCCGCTGGACAGCCTGCAACCCTTGCTCGGCCGCTGGCTGCAGCAGGCCGCCTGTGCTTGACCTGCCAGGGTCGCCAGACCCTGTGCCAGGGAAGTCCCCCGCTGTGCCCGATCGCCTGAGCTGGGCGGAGATCCGCCGCCTGGCCCTGCACCACAAGCAAGCCCTGTGGACCGCCAACCTGGTGGCCGTGCTCGCCGCCCTGTGCAGCGTACCGATTCCCTTGCTGCTGCCGCTGCTGGTGGACGAAGTGCTGCTGGGGCATGGCGACGCAGCGCTGAAGTGGATGAACAATTTTCTGCCCGCGGGCTGGCAGGTGGCCGCCGGTTACATTGGGCTGATGCTGTGCGCCACCCTCGGCCTGCGCTTGGCGGCGCTGGCGTTCAACGTGGTCCAGGCCAAGCTGTTCGCCGGCCTGGCCAAGGATATCGTCTACCGCCTGCGCATCCGTCTGATCGAGCGACTCAAGCGCATTTCGCTCAAGGAATACGAAAGCCTGGGCAGCGGCACGGTGACCACCCACCTGGTCACTGATCTGGACACCCTGGACAAGTTCGTCGGTGAAACCCTGAGCCGCTTCCTGGTGGCCGTGCTCACCCTGACCGGCACCGCGGCCATCCTGATCTGGATGCACTGGCAGCTGGCGTTGCTGATCCTGCTGTTCAACCCGCTGGTGATCTATTTCACCGTGCAGTTGGGCAAGCGCGTCAAGCACCTGAAGAAGCTCGAGAACGACAGCACCGCACGGTTCACCCAGGCATTGACCGAGACCCTCGACGCGATCCAGGAGATCCGCGCCGGCAACCGCCAGGGCTACTTCCTCGGCCGCCTGGGGCTGCGCGCCCGCGAGGTGCGCGACTACGCGGTGGCCTCGCAGTGGAAGAGCGACGCCAGCGGCCGCGCCAGTGGCCTGTTGTTCCAGTTCGGCATCGATATCTTCCGTGCCGCTGCCATGCTCACGGTGTTGTTCTCCGACCTTTCGATCGGCCAGATGCTGGCGGTGTTCAGCTACCTGTGGTTCATGATCGGACCGGTGGAACAGTTGCTGAACCTGCAATATGCCTACTATGCCGCCGGCGGTGCGCTGAGCCGCTTGAACGAGCTGCTGGCGCGGGCCGACGAGCCGCAGTACCCGGCGGCCGCCGACCCGTTTGCCGGGCGCGACACGGTCGGTATCGAGGTGCGCGACCTGCGCTTCGCCTATGCCGACGAACCGGTGCTGGACCAGCTCAACCTGACCATTGCCCCGGGCGAGAAGGTCGCCATCGTCGGTGCCAGTGGCGGCGGCAAGAGTACCCTGGTGCAGTTGCTACTTGGGCTGTACAGCGCCCAGGCCGGGACCATCCGCTTCGCAGGCGCCAGCCTGCAGGAAATCGGCCTGGAGACCCTGCGCGAAAATGTCGCGGTGGTGCTGCAGCACCCGTCACTGTTCAACGACAGTGTGCGCGCCAACCTGACCATGGGGCGTGACTGCAGCGACGACGCCTGCTGGCAGGCGCTGCGCATCGCCCAGTTGGACGCCACCATCGCCGCGCTGCCCCAGGGCCTGGACAGCATCGTCGGGCGTTCCGGCGTGCGTCTGTCCGGTGGCCAGCGCCAGCGGCTGGCGATCGCCCGCATGGTGTTGGCCGAACCCAAGGTGGTCATCCTCGACGAGGCCACCTCCGCGCTGGACGCAGCCACCGAATACAACCTGCACCTGGCCCTGGCGCGCTTCCTCAGCGGGCGCACCACGCTGATCATCGCCCACCGCCTGTCGGCGGTGAAGCAGGCGGACCGGGTGCTGGTGTTCGATGGCGGTCATGTCGCCGAAGATGGCGACCACCAGCAGCTGATCGCCGAAGGTGGCCTGTACGCCAAGCTCTACGGCCACCTGCAGCAAACCTGAAAACAGCCTCAAGGTTCGAGCTGCAAGCGGCAAGTTGGGGGCAGCGCACTTTTTCTTGTCGCTTGGCGCTTGTAGCTTGTCGCTCCTTCATGGCAAATGGCCTACGCTGTGCTTGTCTAGGTCGATTCGTGCCTTATCTGCCGCCATGACAGGGATTACATGAAGGGAAATCGGACTCTCGAAGCGCCAAGGCTGCTGGGCATCATCTGGCCCTTCGTCGCCGTTGTGGTTTTCCAGGTACTGCTTGGCAGTCTGAGTCTTTATGCATTGTCCGCCGTGCGCGCCTATGTGGCGGGCGAGAGCCTGTGGTCCAAGGCGCAGAAGGACGCCATCTACTACCTCAACCTCTATGCCGATGATCGCGATCCGCTGACCTATGCCCGCTATCGCCGGGCCATCCTGGTGCCCCAGGGCGATCACAACCTGCGCCTGGCCCTGGATCGGCCCGAGCCGGACCTGGAGGCGGCGCGCCAGGGCGTGCTGCAAGGCGGCAATCACCCCGAGGATGTCGCCCGGATCATCTGGTTCTACCGCAACTTTCGCCATATCAGCTATATGGAAACCGCCATCGATTACTGGGACATCGGTGACGACTACCTGCGCCAGCTCGACGTGCTGGCCCAGCAGATGCGCGAGGGGTTTGCCGGCGGCAAGGCCGATGCCCATCAGGTAGCCAACTGGAAGGCGCGGATCGTGGCCATCAATGATGGCGTGACGCCCGCCGCCAAGGCATTCAGCGATGCCCTGGGTGAAGGTTCGCGGATGCTGCTCAAGGTGCTGATGCTCACCAACCTGGCCACCGCGCTGTTCCTTATCGCCATGGCCTGGCGGCGCTCGAGCAAGCTGCTGGCCCAGCGCCAGGCATTCGCCAGTGCGTTGCAGGAGGAGAAGGAGCGGGCGCAGATCACCCTGGAGTCGATCGGCGACGCGGTGATCACCGCCGATGTCGATGGTTGCATCAGCTACATGAACCCGGCTGCCGAACAGCTGACGCACTGGCAGGCGATGCAGGCCCAGGGGCTGCCGCTGGCGGCGCTGTTCAGCCTGCTCGACGAGAATGCCGAAGGCGACAGCCTGACGCTGGTCGAGCAGGTGCTCAGCGGCAGCCTCAAGGGCGGCGCCGAGCACGCCCGGCTGATCCAGCGCCTGGATGGTAGTACGGTGTCGGTCAACCTGGTGGGCTCGCCCATTCTTACAGAAGGGCAGGTCAGCGGCATCGTCGTGGTACTGCACGACATGACCCAGGAGCGCCAGTACATCGCCAACCTGTCCTGGCAGGCCACTCACGACGCGCTGACCGGTCTGGCCAACCGCCGCGAGTTCGAATACCGCCTGGAGCAGGCGCTCAATGCCCTGGCGCGCCAGGCCGGCCGGCATTCATTGATGTTCCTCGACCTCGATCAGTTCAAGCTGGTCAATGACACGTGTGGGCATGCCGCCGGCGACGAGTTACTGCGCCATATCTGCGCGGTGTTGCAGTCGGGCCTTCGCGAAGGTGACACCTTGGCGCGCCTGGGGGGGGACGAATTCGGCGTGCTGCTCGAGAACTGCCCGCCGGAGCAGGCCGAGCGCATTGCCG
This sequence comes from Pseudomonas soli, assembly GCF_900110655.1. GTDB lineage: Bacteria > Pseudomonadota > Gammaproteobacteria > Pseudomonadales > Pseudomonadaceae > Aquipseudomonas > Aquipseudomonas soli. The sequence continues at coordinate 711,109 of NZ_FOEQ01000002.1, read as the reverse complement.
AGCAATTGCGCCAGGCCGTGCAGAGCCTGCATTTCGTGTGGAAGGGTAGGCCCTTCGTCACCACGGTCAGCATCGGCCTGGTGCATATCGCCCAGGTGCCCAGTACCTTGGAGGCATCGTTGCGCGCGGCGGACATGGCTTGCTACATGGCCAAGGAGAAAGGGCGCAATCGCGTCCAGGTCTATCACGCCGACGACAGCGAGCTGTCCATGCGCTTTGGTGAAATGGCCTGGATCCAGCGCCTGCACGTAGCGCTGGAGGAGAATCGCTTCTGCCTATACGCCCAGGAAATCGCTCCGCTGCACCCCCACGATGGGCTGGGGCATATCGAAATCCTCCTGCGCCTGCACGATGAAAGCGGGCGTACCATCCTGCCCGACAGCTTCATTCCCGCAGCCGAGCGCTATGGCCTGATGACCGCACTAGATCGTTGGGTGGTACGCAGCGTGTTCCAGGTGATTCGCCAATGCCTGGACGAGGGCCGGGAGGGGCCGTTGGCCATGTGCGCCATCAATCTCTCGGGCTCGAGCATTGGCGACGACAAATTCCTCGAGTACCTGCAGCGCCTGTTTGGCGAGTACGACATCCCGCCCCGGTTGATCTGTTTTGAAATTACTGAAACCAGCGCCATCGCCAATTTGGGTAGTGCAATCCGGTTCATCAATGAATTGAAAGGATTGGGCTGCAAATTCTCGCTGGACGACTTCTGCGCCGGAATGTCGTCATTCGCCTATTTGAAGCATTTACCTGTAGACTTCCTGAAGATCGACGGAAGTTTCGTCAAGGACATGCTTGATGACCCGATCAACCGGGCGATGGTCGAAGTGATCAATCACATTGGCCACGTCATGGGCAAGCGGACCATTGCTGAGTTCGTCGAAACGCCACTGATCGAGCAGGCTTTGCAGGAAATCGGCGTGGACTACGCCCAGGGGTATCTCATCGAACGCCCGCAGGTGTTCACCTGCGACAGCCTGCAGCGCCAACGGATTGCCGCGAGGCCCCTTCTGCACCGGGCGCCGGGGACCTTTCGCTGAACAACGCCCGGAAATCACAGGGAATCAAGGAGCTGACAGTGATCGACGCGTTCGTAAGGATCGGACCATTGATGGATCCGGCCAGTTATCCACAGTGGGCCCAACAACTGATCGAGGATTGCCGCGAAAGCAAGCGTCGGGTGGTGGAGCATGAGTTCTACCAGCGCCTGCGCGATGGCCGGCTCAAGCAGTCGACCATCCGCCAGTACCTGATCGGTGGCTGGCCGGTGGTCGAGCAGTTCTCCCTCTACATGGCCCACAACCTCACCAAGACCCGTTACGCCCGGCACCCCGGGGAGGACATGGCGCGCCGCTGGCTGATGCGCAACATCCGCGTCGAGCTCAATCATGCCGACTACTGGGTGCACTGGTGCCAGGCCCATGGCATCCACTTGCATGAATTGCAGTCTCAGGAAGTGCCGCCCGAGCTCAATGGCTTGAACGACTGGTGTTGGCGGGTATGCGCCACCGAGTCGCTGGCCATCGCGATGGCGGCCACCAACTACGCCATCGAAGGTGCCACCGGCGAATGGTCGGCAGTGGTCTGCGCCGAAGATACCTACGCCCAGGGCTTCCCCGAAGACACCCGCAAGCGCGCCATGAAATGGTTGAAGATGCATGCGCAGTATGATGACGCGCACCCGTGGGAAGCGCTGGAAATCATCTGCACTCTGGCGGGCGAGAACCCGACCCTGGGGTTGCGCACCGAGCTGCGCCGGGCGATCTGCAAGAGCTACGACTGCATGTTCCTTTTCCTGGAGCGTTGCATGCAGCTCGAAGGGCGCCAGCAGGGGCGTTTGCGCCCGGCCTTGGCGGCGGGCTGAAATCATCGTTTGCTGGTTCTTTCGCCGCGGTTTGTCGATGCGGCGAAAGGGCCGCAAGGCGGCCCCGGCTACCTGAAGATTACTGCGCGTTCAGCGCCTGCCCGTTCACATCCTTGCTGTCCGGCCCCATCAGGTACAGGTACACCGGCATGAGGTCCTCGGGCAGCGGGTTGTTCTGCGGGTTCTCGCTCGGATACGCCTGGGCGCGCATTGCTGTGCGGGTGGCGCCTGGGTTGATGCTGTTGGAGCGCACCGGCGCGACGCCTTCCAGCTCGTCCGCCAGGGTCTGCATCAATCCTTCGGTGGCGAATTTCGACACCCCGTAGGCGCCCCAGTACGCCCGGCCCTTGCGCCCGACGCTGCTGGAAGTGAACACCACCGAGGCGTCTTCAGACAGCTTGAGCAGCGGCAGCAAGGTGCTGGTCAGCATGAAGGTGGCGTTGACGTTGATATGCATCACGCGCATGAAATTGTCGCCCGACAGCTGTTCCAGCGGCGTGCGCGGGCCAATGATCGAGGCGTTGTTGAGCAGGCCGTCGAGGCGGCCGAACTGATCCTCGATCATCGCCGCCAGTTCGTCGTACTGGTGGGGCAGGGCGGTTTCCAGGTTGAACGGGATTACCACCGGTTGTGGGTGGCCCGCGGCTTCGATCTGGTCGTAGACCTCGTTCAGGTTGGCTTCGGTCTTGCCCAGCAGCAGCACCGTGGCGCCCAGGGCGGCATAGGCCTTGGCGGCAGCGGCGCCGATGCCGCGGCCGGCGCCGGTGACCAGGATGATTCGGCCCTTGAGCAGGTCGGGGCGGGCGGTGTAGTCGAACATAGGTCTGTCCTTGGATATGAGCTGCAAGCTGTAAGCGGCAAGCGACAAGAGAGAGCGGATCAGTGTTGGGGCTGCTCTTTCCTGAAGCTTGAAGCTTGACGCTTGCGACTTGAAATCAGCAGCCGCACAGCGCGCTGTCGATCACCTTGCGCAGCTCCAGCGGGTGGTCCACCACCACGTCGGCACCCCAGTTGTTGGGGTTGTCCTCTGGATGTATATAGCCATAGCGCACCGCCGCAGTGCGGGTGCCGGCATCACGGCCGGACTCGATATCACGCAGGTCGTCGCCGACGAACAGGACGCTGGCCGGATCCAGATCGAGCGTCTTGCATGCCAGGATCAGTGGCTCGGGGTCGGGCTTGCTGTTCTTCACATGATCCGGGCAGATCAGCAGCGCCGAACGCTCGGCCAGCCCGAGTCGCTGCATGATCGGCTCGGCGAAGCGCACCGGTTTATTGGTGACCACGCCCCACAGCAGGTTGCCTTTCTCGATGTCGGCCAGCAGCTCCGGCATGCCGTCGAACAGCTTGCTGTGCACCGCGCAGTCGCGCTGGTAGCGCTCGAGGAACTCCAGGCGCAGGGGCTCGAAGCCGTCGGTATCGGGGTCCATGGCGAAGGTTGCTGCGACCATGGCGCGGGCGCCGCCGGAGATCACCTCGCGGATACGCGCGTCGTCAATGGCCGGCAAGCCGCGATCGGCGAGCATCGCCTGGCAGATGGCAATGAAGTCCGGCGCCGTGTCCAGCAGGGTGCCGTCCATGTCGAAGAGTACTGCTCGCAGGCGCATGCTCATTCCTCGCGCAGGGTCTGGATCATGTAGTTGACGTCGACGTCGTTGCACAGCTTGTAGTGCTTGGTCAGCGGGTTGTAGGTCAGGCCGATGATGTCCTTGACCTCGAGGCCTGCGGCACGGCTCCAGGCGCCCAGCTCGGAAGGGCGGATGAACTTCTTGAAGTCGTGGGTGCCGCGCGGCAGCATCTTCAGCACGTATTCTGCGCCGATAATGGCCAGCAGGTAGGCCTTGGGGTTGCGGTTGATGGTCGAGAAGAACACTTGGCCGCCGGGCTTGACCATGCGGTAGCAGGCACGGATCACCGAGGAAGGGTCGGGCACATGCTCGAGCATTTCCAGGCAGGTGACCACGTCGAACTGGCTAGGCATCTCTTCGGCCAGGGCTTCGGCGGTGATCTGCCGGTACTCCACCGCAACGCCCGACTCCAGCTGGTGCAACTGGGCCACCGCCAGCGGTGCCTCGCCCATGTCGATGCCGGTGACGGTGGCGCCACGCTGGGCCATTGCCTCGCTGAGGATGCCGCCGCCGCAGCCGACGTCCAGCACCTTCTTGCCGGCCAGGCCGACACGCTCGTCAATCCAGTTGACCCGCAGCGGGTTGATGTCGTGCAGCGGCTTGAACTCGCTCTCGCGGTCCCACCAGCGGTGGGCCAGGGCTTCGAACTTGGCGATTTCGGCGTGGTCGACGTTGCTCATGGGAACAGTCCTCTGAATCTTCGATAAATAGTGTCGCGGGGCGGCAGCCGCAACTGCCGGCCATTCATTCGTTGCGCCCACCGATGCGGGCTCCCCAAGCGCGGGCGTTGGCGGCCAGCGCGGCTTCGTCCATTTGGCTCAGGCGGCGGTCCTCGACCAGTTGCTGTCCGGCGACCCAGACATCCTTCACGCAGTCGCGCCCGGTGGCGTAGATCAGTTGCGAGACCGGGTCGTGCACCGGTTGCTGCGCCAGCCCCGACAGGTCGAAGACGGTCAGGTCGGCGGCCTTGCCCACCTCGAGCGAGCCGGTGATCGCTTCCAGGGCTAGGGCACGGGCGCCATTGAGCGTGGCCATGCGCAGCGCCCTGTGTGCGTCCAGAGCGGTGGCCGAGCCAGCGACGGCCTTGGCCAGCAGCGCGGCGGTGCGGGTTTCACCGAGCAGGTCGAGGTCATTGTTGCTGGCGGCGCCATCGGTGCCGACGGCCACGTTCACCCCGGCCTGCCACAGGCGCTCCACCGGGCAGAAACCGCTGGCCAGCTTGAGGTTGGATTCGGGGCAGTGGACCACACTGGTGTTGCTTTCTACCAGCAGCGCCAGGTCTTCGTCGCTGATCTGGGTCATGTGCACCGCTTGCAGGTTCGGGCCCAGCAGGCCCAGGCGCGCAAGGCGCGCCAGTGGCCGCTCGCCGTTGTCCTTGAGCGCTTGCTCGACTTCGCTGGCGGTCTCGTGGATGTGCATGTGCAGCGGTGCGTCCAGCTGATCGGCGATTACCCGGATCTTCTCCAGGTTCTCGTCGCTCACCGTGTAGGGGGCGTGCGGGCCCAGGGCAATGGTGATGCGCGGGTGGTGGCGCAGCTCGCCGAACAGTTCGATGGCCAGGTGCAGGGCCTCGTCCGGGGTGCGTGCGCCGGGGATGGGGAAATCCAGCAGCGGCACGGCGATCTGCGCGCGGATGCCGCTGCGGTGCACACGGTCGCAGGCCTCGCGTGGATAGAAATACATGTCGGCGAAGCAGGTGATGCCGCCCTTGAGCTGTTCGGCAATGGCCAGGTCGGTGCCGTCGGCTACGAAGGCCTCGGTCACCCAGCGACCCTCGGCGGGCCAGATGTGTTCCTGCAGCCAAGTCATCAGTGGCAGGTCGTCGGCCAAGCCGCGGAACAGGGTCATGGCAGCGTGGCCGTGGGCGTTGATCAGCCCGGGCGTCAGCAGGCAGTCGGGCAGCGTTCGCACTTCCCGCGCTTGTGGCGCCCGCTCGCGTGGGCCGAGCCAGGCGATCTGACCGTCGCGGATGCCCAGCGCATGGCCCTCCAGCACGACACCGGCCGGCTCGACGGGGACCAGCCAGTCCGGCACAAGCAGCAGGTCGAGGAGGGGAGTGGCGATGGGCATGCGCGATATATACCTGGATCGGTTCGGCTAAACGCGCAGTATACCCGAGCGTCCGCGACGCAGGCTCGCTATAATCGCCGGCTTTTGATGCCAGGGCGACGGGGAGAGGCGATGCGCGATCAACTGATGGCGGCGGAGACGGTAACGGGCATCGAGTGGCGCGACGGCGTGCTGCACCTGCTCGACCAGCGCCTGCTGCCGCTTGAGCAGTGCTGGCTGGCCTGTACCGAGGCGGCCGAGGTGGCTGAGGCGATCAGCGATATGGCCGTGCGTGGCGCTCCGGCGATCGGCATCTGCGCCGCCTACGGCCTGGTGCTCGCGCTGCGCCATCGCCTGGCGGAAGGCGAGAGCTGGGAAGAGAGCCTCGAAGAAGACTTCATGATGCTCGGCGAGGCGCGACCTACTCCGGCCAACCTGTTCTGGGCGCTCAACCGCATGCGTGAGCGTCTGCAGCGCCTGCGCCCGGATGAGGACGTGCTGAAGGTGATGGAGGCCGAGGCGGTGGCGATTCACCAGAGTGATCGCGAGGCCAACCTGACCATGGCCCAGTTCGGTGTCGAGCAGATCCGCAGGCACCAGGGCAGCGAGCAGGCCCTGCTTACCCATGGCAACGCCGGGGCGTTGGCCACTGGAGGCTTCGGTACTGCCCTGGGGGTGATCCGCGCCGCCACCCTGGAGGGCATGGTCGAGCAGGTCTATGCCTGCGAGTCGCGGCCGTGGCTGCAGGGTTCGCGCCTGACCGCCTGGGAGCTGGCCGCCGACGGTGTGCCGGTGACTGTGGTCGCTGACGCGGCGGCGGGGCACCTGATGAAGGTCAAGGGCATCACCTGGGTGGTGGTCGGCGCCGACTGCATTGCCGCCAATGGCGATGTGGCGGCGAAGATCGGCACCTACCAGATGGCGGTGGCGGCCATGCACCACGGGCTGCGCTTCATGGTGGTGGCGCCTAGCACCAGCATCGATCTGAACCTGCCCACCGGGGACGATATCCCGCTGGAGACGCGCGGCGAGGAAGAGCTGCTGGAGGTGTCCGGGATCCAGGTAACCGCTGATGTCGAAGCCTATAACCCGGTGGTCGATGTCACGCCGGCCGACCTGATCGACGTGATCGTCACCGAGAAGGGCGTGGTCGAGCGCCCGGATACCGCAAAAATTGCCCAGTTGATGTGCCGCAAACGCCTCCATTGAGGCGTTTTTCCATCCGTGCGGATGGTACTGTACGGCAACCTGCCATATCTCCCATGCGCGCAGCGTTTGTGATACCATCCGGCAGTTTCCAAGGCCGCTCTTTACCGCGGTCTTCATTGCGCAGATCCATGGCACAACTCATTGATTTGTCGTAAGTCGTCGCACCCCAATTGCGCTGCGGCGGCGAGCTTCGTTCGTCCTTCGAGGGATCAGGCGAAGTTTCACCAGAAAAAGGAATCAGGCTTCTCATGGGCGAACTGGCCAAAGAAATCCTCCCGGTCAATATCGAAGACGAACTGAGACAGTCTTACCTCGACTACGCGATGAGCGTTATTGTCGGGCGAGCGCTGCCCGATGCGCGTGACGGCTTGAAGCCCGTGCATCGCCGCGTTCTGTATGCGATGAGCGAACTGGGCAACGACTGGAACAAGCCGTACAAGAAATCCGCCCGTGTGGTCGGTGACGTGATCGGTAAGTACCACCCGCACGGCGACACCGCCGTGTACGACACCATCGTGCGCATGGCCCAGCCATTCTCGCTGCGCTATTTGCTGGTCGATGGCCAGGGCAACTTCGGTTCGGTGGACGGCGACAACGCCGCGGCCATGCGATACACCGAAGTGCGCATGTCCAAGCTGGCCCATGAGCTACTGGCCGACCTGCACAAAGAAACTGTCGACTGGGTGCCGAACTACGACGGTACCGAGCAGATCCCGGCGGTCATGCCGACTAGGATCCCCAACCTGCTGGTCAACGGTTCCAGCGGTATCGCCGTGGGCATGGCGACGAACATTCCGCCGCACAACCTCGGCGAAGTGATCGATGGCTGCCTGGCGCTGATCGACAACTCCGACATCACGGTCGATGAACTGATGCAGTTCATCCCGGGGCCGGACTTCCCGACAGCGGGCCTGATCAATGGTCGCCAGGGCATCATCGAGGCCTATCGCACCGGCCGTGGCCGCATCTATATGCGTGCCCGCTCCGAGATCGAGGACATCGACAAGGTCGGCGGCCGCCAGCAGATCGTGGTCACCGAGCTGCCGTACCAGCTGAACAAGGCGCGCCTGATCGAAAAGATCGCCGAGCTGGTCAAAGAGAAGAAGATCGAAGGCATCACCGAGCTGCGCGACGAGTCCGACAAGGACGGCATGCGTATCGTCATCGAGCTGCGCCGCGGCGAGGTGCCGGAGGTGGTGCTCAACAACCTCTACCAGCAGACCCAGCTGCAGAGCGTGTTCGGCATCAACATCGTTGCCCTGATCGACGGTCGCCCGCGCCTGCTGAACCTCAAGGACCTGCTCGAGGCGTTCGTTCGCCACCGTCGCGAGGTGGTCACCCGCCGCACCGTGTTCGAGCTGCGCAAGGCCCGCGAGCGTGGCCATATCCTTGAAGGCCAGGCGGTCGCGCTGTCCAACATCGACCCGGTCATTGCCCTGATCAAGGCCTCGCCGACGCCGTCCGAAGCCAAGGAAGCACTGATCAGCACGGCCTGGGAGTCCAGCGCGGTGCAGGTCATGGTCGAGCGTGCCGGTGCCGAGTCGTGCCGTCCGGAAGACCTGCCGGAGCAATATGGCCTGCGCGAAGGCAAGTACTACCTGTCGCCGGAACAGGCCCAGGCGATCCTGGAGCTGCGCCTGCACCGCCTGACCGGCCTGGAGCACGAGAAGCTGCTGGCCGAGTACCAGGAGATCCTCGAGCAGATCGGCGAGCTGATTCGCATCCTCAGCAGCGCCGAGCGCCTGATGGAAGTGATCCGCGAGGAGCTTGAAGCGATCCGCGCCGAGTACGGCGATGCCCGTCGCACCGAAATCCTCAATGCCAGCCACGACCTCAACTACGGTGACATGATCCCGGAAGAAGAGCGTGTGGTGACCATCTCCCACGGTGGCTACGCCAAGACCCAGCCATTGTCCGCGTACCAGGCCCAGCGCCGTGGTGGCAAGGGCAAGTCGGCCACAGGCGTCAAGGACGAGGACTACATCGAGCACCTGCTGGTCGCCAACAGCCATGCCACCCTGTTGCTGTTCTCCAGCAAGGGCAAGGTGTACTGGAAGAAGACCTACGAGATTCCCGAGGCCTCCCGCGCCGCCCGCGGCCGCCCACTGGTCAACCTGCTGCCGCTGGAGGAGGGTGAGCGCATCACCGCCATGCTGCAGATCGACCTGGAGGCGCTGCAGCAGCACGCAGATCCAGAGGAAGAACTGGAAGACAGCGACGACAGCGTGATCGAAGGCGAGCTGGTGGAGGCCGAGGAGATCGACGAGGAAGACGGCGACACCCCTGAGTGGGTCGCCGAAGCGACCGGCGCCTACATCTTCATGGCCACTGCTGCCGGTACCGTCAAGAAGACTCCGCTGGTGCAGTTCGCCCGTCCGCGTTCCAATGGCCTGATTGCCCTGAAGCTCAAGGAAGGTGACACCCTGATCGCCGCCGCCATTACCGATGGCGCCAAGGAAGTCATGATGTTCTCCGACGCCGGCAAGGTGATCCGCTTCGCCGAGAGCGTGGTGCGCGAGATGGGCCGTACCGCCCGTGGCGTGCGCGGCATGAAGCTGGGCAAGGGGCAGCAGATCATTTCCATGCTGATTCCGGAGTCCGGCGCGCAGATCCTCACCGCTTCCGAGCGTGGTTTTGGCAAGCGCACCCCGCTGTCCAAGTTCCCGCGTCGCGGCCGTGGCGGCCAGGGCGTGATCGCCATGGGCACCAAGGGGCGCAATGGCCTGCTGATCGGCGCTATCCAGGTGCAGGAAGGCGAGGAAATCATGCTGATCTCCGACCAGGGCACGCTGGTGCGTACCCGGGTCGGCGAGGTGTCCAGCCTGGGCCGTAACACCCAGGGTGTCACGCTGATCAAGCTGGCCACCGACGAGACGCTGGTGGGGCTTGAGCGCGTCCAGGAACCCTCCGAGGAAGAGCTCGATGAACTGATCGAGACGGACGAGGAGGGCGCCCCGCTCGATGCGGTGGGCGACGACGATGCCGGCACCGAAGAGGCGCCTCAGGAATAATCGATGCAACAACCCGAGCGGGGCGACCAAGGTCGCCCCGTTTGACTGATGAAGGTGGGGCATTGGCGCTGCAAGGCAGCCCCGGTGCCGGCGACACAGTCTTGACTGGTCGGCAGCGAATTACGATTTTGTTCTATTTGGCAGAGCGAGAGTGGATGTGAGCAAACGAGCCTTTAACTTCTGCGCAGGCCCTGCCGCGCTTCCTGATGCCGTGCTGCAGCGCGCCCAGGCCGAGATGCTGGACTGGCGCGGCAAGGGTCTGTCGGTGATGGAAATGAGCCATCGCAGCGACGACTATGTGGCCATCGCCGAAAAGGCCGAGCAGGACCTGCGCGACCTGCTGTCCGTCCCCTCCAACTACAAGGTGCTGTTCCTGCAGGGCGGCGCCAGCCAGCAGTTCGCCGAGATTCCGCTGAACCTGCTGCCAGAAAACGGCACCGCCGACTACGTCGAGACCGGTATCTGGTCGAAGAAGGCCATCGAGGAAGCGCGCCGCTTCGGCACTGTCAACGTTGCTGCCAGCGCCAAGCCCTACGACTACCTGGCCATCCCGGGCCAGAACGAGTGGCAGTTGACCCGCAACGCCGCGTATGTTCACTATGCGTCCAACGAGACCATTGGTGGCCTGCAGTTCGACTGGGTGCCCGAAACCGGTGACGTCCCGCTGGTGGTCGACATGTCCTCGGACATCCTGTCGCGCCCGATCGACGTGTCGCAGTACGGCCTGATTTATGCCGGCGCGCAGAAGAACATCGGCCCGAGCGGCCTGGTGGTGGTAATCGTGCGCGAAGACCTGCTGGGTCGCGCTCGCAGCAGCTGCCCAACCATGCTCGACTACAAGGTGTCGGCCGACAACGGCTCGATGTACAACACTCCGGCCACCTATTCCTGGTACCTCTCGGGCCTGGTGTTCGAGTGGCTCAAGGAGCAGGGTGGCGTCGAGGCAATGGAGCAGCGCAACCGCGCCAAGAAAGAGCGCCTTTACGGCTTCATCGATGCCAGCGAGTTCTACACCAACCCGATCAGCGTCAACGCCCGCTCGTGGATGAACGTGCCGTTCCGTCTGGCCGACGAACGTCTGGACAAGGCCTTCCTGGCCGGTGCCGATGCCCGTGGCCTGCTCAACCTCAAGGGTCATCGTTCGGTCGGTGGCATGCGTGCCTCGATCTACAACGCCCTGGGCCTGGAGGCTGTCGAGGCGCTGGTGCAGTACATGGGTGAATTCGAGAAGGAGCACGGCTGATGTCCGATCAGGAGCTCAAGGCCCTGCGCGTGCGCATCGACAGCCTCGACGAGAAGATCCTCGAGCTGATCAGCGAACGCGCCCGTTGCGCCCAGGAAGTGGCCAAGGTCAAGACTGCATCGTTGCCGGAAGGCGAGGCACCGGTGTTCTACCGTCCCGAGCGCGAGGCCGCGGTACTCAAGCGCGTCATGCAGCGTAACCAGGGACCGCTGGATAACGAAGAGATGGCGCGGCTGTTCCGCGAGATCATGTCTTCCTGCCTGGCGCTCGAAGAGCCGCTGAAAGTGGCCTACCTCGGTCCTGAGGGGACCTTCACCCAGGCGGCGGCCATGAAGCACTTCGGTCATGCCGTGGTGAGCCGCCCGATGGCGGCCATCGACGAGGTGTTCCGCGAGGTGGCGGCCGGTGCGGTCAATTTTGGCGTGGTGCCGGTGGAGAACTCCACCGAGGGCGCCGTCAGCCACACGCTGGACAGCTTCCTCGAGCATGACATGGTGATCTGCGGCGAGGTCGAGCTGCGTATCCACCATCACCTGCTGGTGGGCGAGAACACCAAGACCGACAGCATCACCCGCATCTACTCCCACGCCCAGTCGCTGGCCCAGTGCCGCAAGTGGCTGGACGCCCACTACCCGAACGTCGAGCGCGTGGCTGTGTCGAGCAACGCCGAGGCGGCCAAGCGGGTCAAGGGCGAGTGGAACTCGGCGGCGATTGCCGGTGACATGGCGGCCAACTTGTATGGTTTGACCCGTCTGGCCGAAAAGATCGAGGACCGCCCGGACAACTCCACGCGTTTCCTCATGATCGGTAACCAGGAAGTGCCGCCGACCGGCGATGACAAGACTTCGATCATCGTCTCCATGAGCAACAAACCGGGTGCTCTGCATGAGCTGCTGGTGCCGTTCCACGAAAACGGCATCGACCTGACGCGCATCGAGACCCGTCCGTCGCGCAGCGGCAAGTGGACCTACGTGTTCTTCATCGACTTTGTCGGCCATCACCGTGATCCGCTGATCAAGGCGGTGCTGGAGCAGATCAGCCAGGAGGCTGTGGCGCTGAAGGTGTTGGGCTCTTATCCGAAAGCGGTGCTCTGACGTATGTTTCAAGGTTCATCGCGGGTCTCGTGGGAGTGGGCTTGTCCCGCGATGGACTTACAGGCTGTCTTGATTTCTGAACAGGGTTTGCACTCGTGGTTGATGCTGTAACAAACAAATCCGCACCGGTTGTCGGTCGCCTGGTCGTGGTCGGCCTCGGTCTGATCGGAGGCTCCTTCGCCAAGGGCCTGCGCGAAAGTGGCCTGTGCCGCGAAGTGGTCGGCGTCGACCTCGACGCCGAGTCGCGCAAACAAGCCGTGGCGCTGGGCGTGGTCGATCGCTGCGAGGCAGACCTTGCGGCCGCTTGTGTTGGCGCCGACGTCATCCAGTTGGCTGTGCCGATCCTGGCGATGGAGAAAGTCCTGGCTCGCCTGGCCCAGCTCGACCTGGGTAATGCGGTGATCACCGACGTGGGCAGTGCCAAGGGCAATGTGGTGCGTGCCGCGCGCGAGGCGTTTGCCGAGCGCCTGCCGCGATTCGTGCCGGGGCACCCGATCGCCGGGTCCGAGCAGAGTGGGGTGGAGGCCTCCAATGCGGCGTTGTTCCGTCGGCACAAGGTGATCCTCACTCCGCTGGCGGAAACCGAGCCGGGCGCGCTCGCCCTGGTTGATCGCCTCTGGCGAGCGCTGGATGCCGATGTCGAGCACATGTCGGTGGAGCGCCATGACGAAGTGCTGGCCGCCACCAGCCACCTGCCGCACCTGCTGGCCTTCGGCCTGGTCGACTCGCTGGCCAAGCGCAATGAAAACCTGGAGATCTTCCGGTACGCTGCGGGAGGCTTCCGCGATTTCACGAGAATCGCCGGCAGCGACCCAATCATGTGGCATGACATCTTCCTCGCCAACCGCGAGGCGGTCCTGCGCACTCTCGATACATTTCGCAGCGACCTCGACGCTCTGCGCGACGCGGTCGATGCTGGGGACGGGCACCAACTGCTGGGCGTGTTCACCCGCGCCCGGGTTGCCCGCGAGCATTTCAGTAAAATCCTTGCCCGTCGGGCCTATGTGGACGCTATGAACGCCAACGATCTGATTTTCCTGGCCCAACCGGGTGGCCGCGTGTCCGGACGGATCCGCGTACCTGGCGACAAATCGATTTCCCACCGCTCGATCATGCTCGGCTCGCTGGCCGAGGGCACGACCGAGGTCGAAGGTTTCCTCGAGGGTGAAGACGCCCTGGCGACCTTGCAGGCCTTCCGCGACATGGGCGTGGTCATCGAAGGGCCGCACCATGGTCGCGTGACCATTCACGGTGTTGGCCTGCATGGCCTGAAGCCGCCGCCCGGCCCGCTGTACGTGGGTAACTCCGGCACCTCGATGCGCCTGCTGTCCGGCCTGCTGGCAGCGCAGTCGTTCGACACCACCATGACCGGCGACGCCTCGCTGTCCAAGCGCCCGATGAATCGCGTGGCCAATCCGCTGCGTGAAATGGGTGCTGTGGTCGAGACCGGCCCTGAAGGTCGTCCGCCGTTGACCATCCGCGGTGGGCACAAGCTCAAGGCGCTGAACTACACGCTGCCGATGGCCAGTGCCCAGGTCAAGTCCTGCCTGCTGCTGGCCGGCCTGTACGCCGAAGGCACCACCACCGTCACCGAGCCTGCGCCTACCCGTGACCACACCGAGCGCATGCTGCGCGGCTTCGGCTACGCGGTCGAGTCGAACGGTCCAGTGGCCTCCCTGCAGTCCGGTGGCAAACTCAAGGCCACCCGCATCGAAGTGCCGGCGGATATTTCCTCCTCGGCGTTCTTTCTGGTGGCGGCGTCCATCGCCGAGGGTTCCGAACTGGTCCTGGAGCACGTTGGCATCAACCCGACCCGCACCGGCGTTATCGACATCCTGCGCCTGATGGGCGGCGACATCACCTTGGAAAACCAGCGTGAAGTCGGCGGCGAGCCGGTGGCCGACCTGCGCGTGCGTGGCGCCAAGCTCAAGGGCATCGACATCCCGCAAGAGCTGGTGCCGCTGGCCATCGACGAGTTCCCGGTGCTGTTTGTCGCTGCCGCCTGCGCCGAAGGGCGTACCGTGCTGCGTGGCGCCGAAGAGCTGCGGGTCAAGGAGTCGGACCGCATCCAGGTGATGGCTGACGGCCTGATCGCCCTGGGCGTGAAGTGTGAGCCGACCCCGGACGGCATCATCATCGATGGCGGCCAGATCGGCGGCGGCGAAGTGCACGGCCACGGCGACCATCGCATCGCCATGGCCTTCAGCATCGCCTCGCTGCGCGCCAGCGCGCCGATCGTGATCCATGACTGCGCCAACGTCGCCACGTCGTTCCCCAACTTCCTGGCGCTGTGCAAGGAAGTCGGCATCCGCGTCGCCGAAGAGGGCAAGTCGTGAATTTGCAAGCACCGGTCATCACCATCGACGGGCCGAGCGGCTCGGGCAAGGGTACCGTGGCGGGCCTGCTGGCCCGCGAGCTGGGCTGGCGCCTGCTCGATTCCGGTGCCCTGTACCGCCTGCTGGCGTTCAACGCCACTAACCATGGCGTCGACCTGACCAACGAAGAGCTGCTCAAGGCGCTGGCCGCGCATCTGGACGTGCAGTTCGTTGCGGCGGAGCCGGGCAAGCTGCAGCAGATCATTCTCGAGGGTGAGGATGTCAGCAATGCCATTCGCACCGAGACAGTCGGTGCCGGGGCCTCGATGGTCGCCTCGCTGCCGGCGGTGCGCGAGGCGCTGCTGCAGCGCCAGCGTGCTTTCCGTGAAGCCCCCGGGCTGATTGCCGACGGTCGCGACATGGGCACTGTGGTATTCCCGGACGCGCCGTTGAAGGTGTTCCTTACCGCCAGTGCCGAGGAGCGTGCCCGTCGCCGTTACCTGCAGTTGAAGGGCAAGGGCGAAGATGTTAGTCTGTCGAGTCTGCTAGATGAGATCCGTGCGCGTGATGAGCGCGACACCCAGCGTGCAGTGGCCCCGCTCAAGCCGGCGGCCGATGCAATCCAGCTGGATTCCACGGAGTTGTCCATCGAGCAGGTGCTGCAACGCATCAGAAGCGAGCTCGCCCTGCGCGACCTGGCCTGATGGAGAGGAGGGCCGGCAGGGGCACCAGTCAACGTCCTGCCAGCGCTCCTTAACTTAACGAAACCCACATTGTCTGGAATGTGGCTATGGGCGTCTTTTTCGCCCGAATCTACAGGAATTAAAATGAGCGAAAGCTTTGCAGAACTCTTTGAAGAAAGCCTGAAAACCCTCAATCTTCAGCCGGGTGCAATCATCACCGGTATCGTTGTCGACATCGACGGCGACTGGGTTACCGTACACGCTGGCCTGAAGTCCGAGGGTGTCATCCCGCTCGAGCAGTTCTACAACGAAACCGGCGAACTGACCATCAAGGTCGGTGACGAAGTTCACGTTGCGCTGGACGCGGTCGAAGACGGCTTCGGCGAAACCAAGCTGTCCCGTGAAAAAGCCAAGCGCGCCGAGTGCTGGATTGTTCTGGAAGCTGCTTTCGCTGCCGAAGAAGTGGTCAAGGGCGTTATCAACGGTAAGGTTAAAGGCGGCTTCACTGTCGACGTTAACGGCATCCGTGCGTTCCTGCCGGGCTCCCTGGTTGATGTCCGCCCAGTGCGCGACACCACCCACCTCGAAGGCAAAGAGCTGGAATTCAAGGTCATCAAGCTGGACCAGAAGCGCAACAACGTTGTCGTTTCCCGTCGCAGCGTCCTGGAGGCCGAAAACAGCGCCGAGCGCGAAGCTCTGCTGGAATCGCTGCAGGAAGGCCAGCAGGTCAAAGGTATCGTCAAGAACCTCACCGACTACGGTGCGTTCGTTGACCTGGGCGGCGTCGATGGTCTGCTGCACATCACCGACATGGCCTGGAAGCGTATCAAGCACCCGTCCGAGATCGTCAACGTTGGTGACGAGATCGACGTCAAGGTCCTGAAGTACGATCGTGAGCGCAACCGCGTTTCGCTGGGCCTGAAGCAACTGGGCGAAGACCCATGGGTTGCTATCAAAGCCCGTTACCCAGAGAGCACCCGCGTGACTGCTCGCGTTACCAACCTGACCGACTACGGCTGCTTCGCTGAGCTGGAAGAAGGCGTTGAAGGTCTGGTACACGTTTCCGAAATGGACTGGACCAACAAGAACATCCACCCGTCGAAAGTCGTTCAGGTTGGCGACGAAGTGGAAGTCATGGTTCTGGACATCGACGAAGAGCGTCGTCGTATCTCCCTGGGCATCAAGCAGTGCAAGTCCAACCCATGGGAAGACTTCTCCGGCCAGTTCAACAAGGGTGACAAGATCACCGGTACCATTAAGTCGATCACCGACTTCGGTATCTTCATCGGCCTGGACGGCGGCATCGACGGTCTGGTTCACCTGTCCGACATCTCCTGGAACGAAGCCGGCGAAGAAGCCGTGCGTCGCTTCAAGAAGGGCGACGAGCTGGAAACCGTCATCCTGTCGGTTGACCCAGAGCGCGAGCGCATCTCCCTGGGCATCAAGCAGCTGGAAGACGATCCGTTCTCCAACTTCGTTTCGATCAACGACAAGGGCGCTATCGTCAAAGGTATCGTCAAGGAAGTTGATGCCAAGGGCGCTATCGTGACCCTGGCCGACGACATCGAAGCTACTCTGAAAGCTTCCGAAATCAGCCGTGACCGCGTTGAAGACGCTCGTAACGTGCTGAAGGAAGGCGAAGAGATCGAAGCCAAGATCATCAGCGTCGACCGCAAGTCCCGCGTCATCAGCCTGTCCATCAAGTCGAAGGACGATGCTGAAGAGCGCGAAGCCATCCAGAGCCTGAAAAACGCTCCGGAAGCGGCTGCCGACACCACCATGGCCGCGCTGCTGCGCGAAGCTATGGCCAAGCAGAACTGAGTTCTGTTTGATCGGTAAAAAGGGCGACCCTCGGGTCGCCCTTTTTTGTGCCTGTGTGTCCCGTCCTGAATAAGGTTTACACCTCCCATCCCGAATTTCCGGAGAGTCAGATGGATCAAGGTGTAAAGCGCACACAGCGTGATTACTCGCTGTCTTCTAAATTGGCAGTAGTCGATCAGATCGAAAAAGGCGAGCTGACCTGCACCCAGGCCCGGGAGCGGTACGGCATCCAAGGAAAATCTACGGTTCTGGTATGGTTGCTTAAGCACGGTCGGCAGGATTGGAGCCAGGGGCCTCGATCCGCGACGAGAGGAGCTGCGCGATGTCTGACCCCAAAACGCTCACTCCAGAGCAGCGAATCAAAGAACTTGAGCAGCAGCTTGAGCTGATGAGCCAGAAGGCTCAGTTCTTTGAGACGGTCGTTGATGTTCTAAAAAATGAATACGGTGTATCGGTCGTAAAGAAGCGATCCGGCAAGTCCTCACGCAAGGTCAAGTTGCAGGACTGAGCATTGCCAGGGCTTGTCAGTTTCTAGGCATCAGTCGACAGGCTTACTACAAGCGCAACCAGGCCGCTGATGACAAAAAGCGCCAGACGGATCGAGTGATTGAGTTCGTACAGCAAATCCGGATGCGTCAGTCTCGTCTGGGGACACGCAGCTGCACTATTTGCTGCATTGCCAACCTGACAGACGAGTCCAGGTGGGCCGAGACAGGCTTTTCCAGGTCTTGGGTGAGCGCCGCTTGCTAGTACTGTCTAAGCGGGCGTATCACAAGACAACACAGAGCTTTCATCGCTTTTACCGTCATCCCAGCTTACTTAAGCCCGGTCCAAGCCAAGTCGTACCGACAAGGCCAGAGCACGTCTGGGTGGCCGACATTACTTATCTGCCCGCACGTAACGGCCCGCTGTATCTGAGCCTGGTAACGGATGCGTACGCTAGGAAAATCGTTGGCCACCACGTCCATGAAAGCCTGCATGCCGAGTCGGTGGCGCAAGCTTTCAAGCAGGCATTACGGAAGCGACGTCATCGCCAGCCATTAGTCCACCATTCGGATCGAGACATCCAATACTGCTCGGCGCTATACCAGTCACTGCATCAACGGCACGGCGTTCAGTGCTCCATGACCGATGGGTATGACTGCTACCAGAACGCGCTGGCCGAGCGAATCAACGGAATCCTCAAGACGGAGCTGCTGTCGAGGAGCCCTGAAGATCGTGAGCAGGCGAGGAAGATGGTTGATGAGGCAGTGCAGATCTACAACACAGAACGGCCCCATATGGCCCTGAAAAACAAAACGCCCGATGCGGTGCATCGGGCGTTTTGAGGCCTGTCGGCCTACCTGAACGGGTGTAAACCTATTTCAGGACTAGACAGTGATTTGCCTGGAGGAGCCAAAATAGCTTGTTCCTACAGGGTTTGTAGATATTTCTGTGCTCGTGGGCGATGTGTGGGCCGTAGGCTTTACCACTCGCCTGTAAAGTTGCGTCGCAGTGCGCTCGCGTTCGTGTGGGGGGATAGCCCGTGCTGCGCCTTATCTTGAATTTTTTTGTTTAGTCAAGAACCACCCTGTTCAAATCCGCCGGAGCGTGCTACAAACTGATTAAGCAATGATCTAGCTGCTTGATAACGAAGGGAAAAATATGACGAAGTCGGAGCTGATCGAACGTATTGTCACCCATCAGGGGCTGCTCTCGTCCAAGGACGTCGAGCTGGCCATCAAGACCATGCTTGAGCAGATGTCGCAGTGCCTGGCGACCGGGGATCGTATCGAGATCCGTGGCTTTGGCAGCTTTTCCCTGCACTATCGCGCGCCCCGTGTAGGCCGCAATCCCAAGACCGGTCAGTCGGTCAGCCTGGACGGCAAGTTCGTTCCTCATTTCAAGCCCGGTAAGGAGTTGCGGGACAGGGTCAACGAATAAGACCATGTCCAGCACTAATCGATAGAGAAAACGCAATGCGAAGTCTACGGCGCGCCTTATTGGCCTTCTTCATCCTAGCCCTCATAGTGCTGGTATTGTTCTTCTTCCTGGAGAACCAGCAAGCGGTATCCTTGATTCTGTTCGGTTGGACCTCGCCCTCGGTTCCCGTTGCTCTGCTGATTTTAATAGCGTTGTTCGTGGGTCTGCTGGTTGGGCCGGTGTTGAGCGCAATCGTCAGGCTGCGCAATAGGGCACCCGGTCGAGACTCTCTCCGCTGAGCGACTTGCTGGCCCCATCGACTGCCCTTGCCGAACCCGGTTGATCGAAGCTCCCTGCACCGGGTGGTTGATCTCCTTACCGTCGTCACGATCATTTTTGGTGCATCATCTTAGTTCGAATCCCGGCAGGACTGTGAAGGCATCATTGAGGCACGTAGGCGGCCCTCGTTGCCGTATCCCGTGCCCTTCCATCCTGCTAAAGGTGCATCGTCTCGCCGACGCAGGCACTTATTGAGTGTGCTAGGGTCAGAAGTTAGTAGGCGGGTGCGTCCACCCGATGATCCGGTAGATGAGGCGCGCTCTCTAATGGCGAAAAGGATTTATGGGATTATTTTCGAATACAGTTGAATAAGAGGCTTTCTCAAATTCGACATGGATAAGTGCCACTATATTGCCTTGATTTTAATTGCCATTGAGTCTCTGCGAAATTTAAAAGAAATGCTAAAATGGAATTTTAGTATATACAATAGCTGGTTTGTCTCGCATTTTTGACGTGTGAGGTGGCGAATGAGGAGGACAACCTATCTTGAACAGCTATTCGAAAATTACAACCGTGAAATTTGTTAATAGCAATCAGCAGCAAGCAGGTAGCGTTGCAGTGCTTTTATGCAGTTATAACGGTGAACGCTACCTGAAGGAGCAGCTGGACTCAATTTTCTCGCAGAGTCATGGAAATTTCCGAGTATATGTTTCCGATGACGGTTCTAAAGATTCTACGCAAGAGTTGCTCGATAAATATGGCGACGAATTTCGCTCCCGCCGCGTTGATCGCTTCGCTGGTCCGGGCCAAGGCTTTGCACAGAATTTTCTGTCGATTAGTTGTCGAGATGATATAAAGGCTGACTACTATGCCTGGTGCGATCAGGATGATATCTGGCACCCGGAGAAGCTCGCCCGGGCCGTTACCAGGTTGTCTTCAGTCCCAGAAGGTGTGCCCGCACTGTACTGTGCAAGGACCGAGTTGGTGGACCAGGATGGAAAACATCTAGGCTTCTCTCCCGTTTACTCACGGTCTGCCTGCTTCAGAAATGCACTCGTTCAAAATATTGCCGGTGGAAATACCATGGTGTTTAACGACGCATTGATGAAGTTGCTGCGCGAAGCTGGTAATAACGCAACGATCGTTTCCCATGACTGGTGGGCCTATATGATAGTTACCGGCTGCGGTGGCGTGGTATTATATGATTCAGAACCTTCTGTGCTGTATCGGCAGCATGGGCAGAATTGTGTTGGTTCCAATTCAGGGGTTTTACCCAACCTGAAACGGGTACGACAGTTGCTGAAGGGACGCTTTAAGTCCTGGATGGATTTGAATATCGAAGCTATGAAACTTGTCAGTCACAACTTTACTCCAGAAAATCAGAGTATTCTTAGGCAATTTGCCGAGGCGCGACGTGCTTCGGTTTTTTTTCGTTTATTGAAACTCAAGCAGTCGGGTGTCTACAGGCAGACTTTCATTGGTAATGCCGGTTTGTTCTTGGCAGCTCTGTTGGGGCGGGTCTGAATGACGGCGGGAACGAAGGGGTAAGGCATCCTGCCTAATCCCTCTCGTATTGTCAGAACATGAAGTCTTCGGTCGCGAGGTCCTTCATCTTGTAGTTCTTCAAGGTGATGGACTCATTGTCATTCAGCTGAATGACGGTATCCCTACCTGCTTGCCGGGTTACGCTCATCACTTCTTCGAAGTTGAAGAAGCGTCCGGCAATATCGAGCTTGTCCTTGTCGCTATTGATGCCCGCGAAGTCGTGAATCGTGTCATTTCCGACCTCGGTTTGCGCCCAGAATACGAATATATCGCTGCCAGGGCCGCCCCAGAGATCATCATCACCTGCTCCTCCATCCAACACATCATTGCCTGCATCACCAAATAGCTGGTCGTTGCCGGCGTCGCCGAACAGATAGTCATTGCCGTCTTTTCCTTTCAGGACGTCATTTCCTTCCCCGCCCGCGAGCAAGTTGTCCTGGTCATTGCCGATCAGAATGTCATCGTAGGGAGTTCCTTGTGCCCCTTGAATCCCGATCAGCTCATCGTTACCGCAGCAGCCGCTGGCTTTCCCTTGGGAAAGGTCCACCCGGACGCCTTCAGCTGTGCCGGTCTCGAAGTCTGGATGCCAGTAGTCGACCATGTTGGCCAGACCCCTGGCTTCGATTCGATCATCATTTTTGCTGGGGTTGGCCACAGCGAGGAAGTACGGTTTCGACAAGCGATGCAGAGGTGCCAGGTAGGTAGATTTCGGTGGCTCGACTAATTCGATCTGGCCCGGGGTGGCACGACCGAAGAGCAAGGTACTGCGCGATTGGTCGGATGTGTTTCCCCCAAGGTCCTGGACGCGCTCGAATTTTTCGTTGGCAGGGAGGTAGTACGGGATGAACGCATGAGTCACGTGATTATTGGCGAAAGCACCTGCTTCACTGCGCTTGAAGGTGATGCCGATCCTGTAGTTCATCACGAAATTGTTTTTTACAACGATTCCGTCCACCCCGTCTCCGCCAACCCAGATTCCGTAGGTTGAGCGTGAGCGCGTCTCCCAGGCCTGGAGGCCGGGCTCCAGTTCCGCTTCACGATTGTAGATGGCATTGCCTTCGATAATGCTGTCCTCGTTGAAGTGGGTGAGGGAGATGCCGACCCCTTCGCCAATATCCCTGGTACCGCTGCCCCTGACTTCCTCGACTATGTTATTCCGGATCTTTATATTCGGTCCGTAGGCTTCGATACCGATGCTGTAGGCATTGGGGATGAGCGTGGTGCCGCCAATGTCGGCAACCTGGTTGTCTGCAACAACCGAGTTGTTCCCTTCTACGCGAATGCCTCTGAAGGTGCTTCCGCGGACCCTCATCTGTTCGATTCGGTGTCTGCCACTGTTCAGATCGCCCGACGACTGCAGGCTGTCGACCAGAGCGGAAACATAGATACCGTAAGTGAAGCCGTTGATCGAGCCATTTCTGACGGTGATGTGGTTATTTCCAAACGAGTAGATGCCCAGTGTCTCCACTTTGTCATCGGCCGGGCCAGTGATGCTGTATCCCGCGAGATCGATCTCGACGTCGTCACTCAGGATTTGAATCGCATTCCCAGTTGCGCTGAGGGATTTGCTGAGTTTGTAAGTGCCTGGTTTGGTGATATCGATCGGAAGGGTGTCGATCTGATAAGCCGGCGCCGCTTGCGTAGCGGTCGACAACAAGGCTGTCAGGGTCGTGGCAAAAAAAGCAACGAGCGGATATCTGGTTCGGTCTTTAGTGATCATGTACTTAAGGTTTGAGGACGGACAGTTTTGGCATGGATCAGGATTTTATTGTTGGCTGCGAGCATATAGTTCTGTTGTGTTGGGTAAAACAGCTTACAGATATGTTTCTGTTTCAAAGCATGGATTACCTTGCTTTCCGGCATCAGACTGAACAGCGCCGATGCCGAAGATACAGACAGAACCAGCGTGTGCGTGCTGATTTCCGTGAATAACTCGATGGGAAGGTCTTCTAGGTGTTGGGGAAATACCTCGACTTGGAAGTTATCTAGGCTGCGGAGAAGGCTCGTCATGAAACACTGGGTGGTCCCGGGGTGTTTCTTTATGAGTATGCGCGCTCCGGGTGTGATGTTTTCATTGCAGATTCGCTGATAGAGCAAGACTTCGTTGCGCTGGCTCATAAGGCGGCTTTTGGAAAAGTTGCTCAATAACAGCACCGTGGAGGGCCTGCGCTGTTTTGCCAGCACGACGTGTTCGAAGTCGGCTATCGCTGGAAGGACCTCTCTCAGCTGGGTAATGTGCTGTATGAGGAGATCAGGGGGAATCGGTGTCAGCTCTGGTAACGCTTGATCTTTCTCGCGCTCGTTGAAATCAACGGCTGCATAGGCGTGAGTCGCACTGTACCAATCATGAACCTGGCTCATGCGGCTCTGCCACAACATGTTTTTCAGGCTGGACAGGCTGAGCGTCAAGGATTGTCGGGGCGGGCGCAGGCCTGGATAAAGGAATCCGGGCGCATCGCCGTAGCAGATGTTCCGTGTCTCTTGCAGCGCCTGCATGAATGCCTGCGCGGTATGGTCCGCGCTGGCATCGTGTGCATAGAAAAAGTCTGGATGGGCAATCCTGATCGAGCCAAGCCGCTGCCTGAGCCACAGGCTGCGCTGCATGATCCTGCGGTAGGGAGACAGCGGCCCCTTGCGCTCTTTCAGCGAGAAGAACAACAGTTCGGCGAATGGGTACGCGCGAATGATTGATTCGAACAGTGCCCGGGTCGTAGAGTTCTGCTGGTGGTGGGCCGTCTGGTAGGACCAGACGGCCACTATTACACGGCCGGTCGTGGAAAAACCGTTTAGCTTTCGGTCAAGTTCCACTGCACACATAGCATGCACGAGCTGGTGCGCGAATGATACAAGGACCAGGGCTTCCTGGTCCGTCACGATCGCTGGAGATGCCCCGTCGGGATTCATGGCAGAGACGAGCGCTGCGGCGCTGGCGTTTGAACGTCCCATTGCAGTTCGGGGCGCAGCAGGCAGCCAGGCCAGGCGTTTGGCCAGTTGCCTCGAACGCCAGAAGGGTGGCTATCGTCGGAGACTGTGAAGCTCAAAATGGAAGGCTGCAGTATCCGATGATCGACTTCTGCACCCGGCCACAGTTCGACGTCGATCTTGAAGTCTCCCGCGTTCAACAAGGGAGCGGCGATCCGGCAACGTTCGACATATCGACCTGGCCGGCGCTTGCCACAGTCGATCCTGGAATTGTCCATCGACACTAGCAGGTAGTGTCCTGCCAGGTCCTTGAGATGGATATGAACATTGATCGGCCATTTCTCTTCTTTGACCGAGAATACCACTTCGACAATGATGTCTTCCTTGACGTCGAACTCATTGCGGACTGTTCCCTGTTCATCGACTAGACGCACGGCATTCAATGTCACGCAATCGTCGAATACAGGTGCATCGTTGGCAGGCCATACGATCTCTTGCTGCAGGCGGATGCCGGAGCGAATGTAGGAGCGTGTGATGTCAGATACGCTTGCGGAGTGCACTGCGGTTTGCTGTGGCTGGGTGATCCGGCTGTCTTCGATAATCCTGCCGTGCGACATGTGCACTGCGCGGTTGCAGATGCGGTTCACGGCGTCCATGTCATGACTGACGAACAGCAGCGTTCGCCCCTCGTCGGCCACCTGCAGCATCTTGTCGGCGCAACGTCGTTGAAAGGCGGCATCCCCTACTGCCAGGACTTCGTCAACGATCAGGATTTCGGACTCGAGATGCGCTGCCACAGAAAACGCCAGACGCACGTACATGCCTGATGAATAGCGTTTAACCGGGGTGTCGATCAGTTCGCCCAGCTCTGAGAACTCGATGATTTCTTCGAGGCGACGGCTGATTTCCTTGGGCTTCATGCCCATGATCGAGCCATTCAGGAAAATGTTCTCCCGCCCGGAAAGGTCCCCGTGGAAGCCCGTGCCAATCTCGAGAAGGCTGACTAGCCGACCCTTGAATCGGAACAGTCCCGACGAGGGGGAGGTAATCCGTGAAAGGATTTTCAGAAGCGTGCTCTTGCCGCAACCGTTCGGGCCTATGATTCCAACGCGGTCACCTTGTTCGACCTCGAGGTTGATATCCCTCAAGGACCAGAAATGGTTGTCCGGCGCATCCTGTGTCTGCAGTTCGTCGAGAATCGTGTGGTGGTTGGTCGTCGGTGTCGGCAGTGCTGACTGAGTCTTGCGCAGGGGGCGCGCCAGCCGGCCGAGCATCCAGCGGATTTGCTCATTGACCATTTCAGCGGCGGTGACATTGGATTTTCCAATCTTGTAGAGCTTGGAAAGTTCTTCGCAACGAATCGCCCAGCTCATAGGGTGTCCACCACGTTCTTGTCAAAATGCTGGAAAATCAGGACGCCGGCGGTGAAGCACACCACGGCAATGGTGATCAGCGTGAAGAGGGTGCTGCTCGACGGCCAGTGTCCGTGCATGGCGTCTCGATAGCTGGAAATGACCAGCGACAGGGGATTGACGGAGTACCACGGCTTGGCCCACGGCGGGACTGCCGAAACTGGGTAGATGGCTGGCGTCGAGTAATAGAACAATTGCAAGGCCAGGGGTACCAGATGCTTGACGTCACGGTACTTCGCGTTAAGGGGGGCTAGAATCAAGCCTACCCCCAAGCCTGTCATCAGTGTGCAGAGCAACAGCAATGGCATGATCAACAGCAGCTGTGGCGTCCAGACATTGTAGGCGATGGCGAACGGGGTGATGAGCAGGGTATAGGCGATCAGGAAGTCCACCGCCGCGCCGACAGCGTAGGAGCCACCGATCAGCAGCCGCGGGAAGTAAACCTTGCTGATCAGGCCTGCGTTGCCTTCGATCATCTGGACCGAGGGGTTCAGCACGTTCATGAAGGCGTACCAGGGGATCACCGCCACCAGGTAGAACATGATGGTGGGCAAGCCATCGGTGGGGACCTTCACCATGACACCGAAGACGATGACGAATACGCCTACGGTGATCAGCGGTGTCAGTATGACCCAGCCCAGGCCGAAGATTGTCTGAGTGTAGCGTCCCTTGAGATCGCGCTTGCAGAACACCCAGAGCAGTAGGCGAAATTCCCAGAGATTCTTGAGCAGGCCGAGCAGATTGAACTGGCTGTTATTACTGACCACCGTCTCCTTGAGCGGGATCCGGTTTTTTCCTGATTTACTCATGGGCGGTTGTCTTGGGTCGATGGGGTGAGGGGCGTGGAGGAGGGGGCCAGTTCGCCGATCAGGGTAATGATACGCTTCATCGAGTCACCATCCTGAAGTCCCCATTCCTTGGCGCAAGCCTGCTGCTGGGCGCGGGCAGCCTGGTAGGCTTCCTTGTTGTCTGTCATGGACTCGATCGCCTGCACGAACGCGCTGTAGCGGTTGGTCGTGATCAGGCCGCCAGCGCTGTCGAAGTCGGTGTAACCGTAATCGTAACAGTCGTAGTTGATGGCCGGGATGCCGCAGGCGGTGGCCCACCTCAGTGTCGAGGACACGCAGGCGACGAAGAGGTCGCAGGCCGGGACAAGTTCTAGGGTGTCGATATCGGTCACGCGATGATGGAGGCGGTGAGGACGCAGAACTTCCATCAGTAGCTCCGGGTCGGTGACCGGGTGAGGGCGAATGATGACGTTGAAGTCCGTGAAGCGGTGCACGACGGCAAGTGCCTTGGCCCAAGCGTTGCAAAGTGCCTTGTAGTTGGGGAACTCCATGGGCAGATTGCGCGAACCGTACTGGTCCGTCGGCCAAGCGCACACCAGCAAGGGCTTGTTGTTGTCCAGGCGCAGTCGACGGAGCACTTTGTCGCGAGCTGTTTCGGAGTGGCGTGCATTGTAGAGAATGTCGTCGTACGCGGCGCCGGTCAGGCTAAGTTGCGATGCGGGGAACTGCATGCGTTGGTAGTAGCGCAGCATTTCCGGGCTTTCAACCGCGATTCGGGTGACCTTGCTGTTGTTCGGGATCCACGGGTGTTCCGGGGCCAGGCCGCATGCCTCGAGCAAAATGATCTTGTCGCCAGGGAGGCGCAGCAGCTTCTTGTCGGCGTAGTAGTTCACCCAGTGCGGGAACAGCTTTGCCGCCGTTCGGTTGAGTAGGTTCTGGTCGCTGTCGTAGGCCGGCTTGTCGGAGAGGCTTTCGACCATTTCCTTGGTGGTGCCGACGGCAAAGGGGATGATCAATGTCGGTACTTTGTCGTTGTTGCACATGCGAGTGAGCAACGAATTGATCGATCCGGGGAATTCCTGGCCGAACACGACCAGCGAGGGGCGGATCTTGTTGTAGACATTGCGCGCGTAGTTGAACGGCTGAAACAGATTGGAGCGGCGCTCCTTGCGAGCATTCGCTGCCGCATTGAGCTTGGAGCTCAGTCTGATGATCGGGCTGCTGATTGAAGACAGGATGAGTGCGCTCCACATCGCCAGCTTGCTGATGCGTGGTCGTGTGGCATTTTTCAGTGAGTGAGGCGCGTAACCGTTGTCGAGGTCCTGGGAGATGCTGGCGTATTGCCTGGAGAGGTGCGAGCGGCGCAGCGAGCGTCCAGGGAAAAAATCATTGAAGCCGTTGAGGCGACAGAAGGCGCGATCCTGTCTGAGGTTCACATAGGATGCGCTGGCAAACAGAAAGTTGATCGAATATCCCGCCTGTTTTGCTGCGAGTGCGACACGGCGGAGCTCAACGAACTCACCTGCTTCGTTTATAACGAAGAGAATGCTTTTGCCCGACGGGCTGCCAGCTGTCATGCCTGACCTCTATATTGCATATTCATTGCTCCATCGAGAGTTTGCGGGTCGCCAACCCGATTGCGCCGGCGCTGAAGACATCGAGCGATGAGGTCAGCGCTGGCGTCCGGCTATCACGGGCGTGGCGTTACATGCGCTCGGCTTTGTCCTTGAATTCCCGGGTCTTGCTTGCGGCGTCTTGCACCGTCTTCGAATCAGGGGCTGCGCTGGCTGCAGCGGTAGCCAGTTGCGCATAAGCCGCCAGATTCACCTTGGCGGACTCGGGGGAGGCCTTGAAGTCAGCCAGTGCCTGTTCGGAAGCCCTGAGGGTCGCCTGGGCGACGGCCTCAGGATACTTGGCGGCAATCTGGGCGGCAGCTTCTGGCGACGACAGGGCCAGGCCGAGAGCTTCCTGGGACTTGACTTCAGCGGTGGTGTTCTGCGTGGCCGCAGGGCGGCCTATCGCGTTGTTCTGTGCTGGTGGTGCGGACTGGTCACAGCCGCTGAGCAGCGCGCAGGTGAGGGTGGAGACTGCAGCTATACGAAGAATGTTTACCATCGGATTGCTTCCTTCTATCTCGATTTGCTTGGTGTCAAAGTACTGTTGACCGACGAGGTTGAAGCGTTTCCAGCGAAAGTGCATGTGTGAGGCGTGCTGGCTTTGCCTCGCTCGGACCACGTGGTTGTCTGCAGAACTGCCTCAGATCGACTCCAGGGCGCCGGCGGGAGTGAAGTGCGGCTTGTTGAGATGCCCCTGGGAAGGCCACTCATGCTGTGCACGTTCGAACTCTTCCAGTCGTCCTATATCGAGCCAGTATTCACGCAGCGGGAACGCTGCGGTGGAATGCTCTTTCTCGATCAGGTGTTCGAAAAGGCTGGGCATGTCGTAATAGGTGTCGCTTGGAATCTGTTCCACCGCGCCTGGCGCGATGACGTAAATACCCGCGTTCACATAGAAACTGTGCACCGGCTTCTCATCCAGTGCGGCGATGCTCGAGCCGTTCATCTTCACCACGCCGTAGGGTACCTGGAAGTCATACTCACGAACGGTCATAGTTGCTTGCGCATCATGTTCGATGTGGTATTCGAGGAGCGAGTCGAATCGTGCGCGGGTCAGCAGGTCGCCGTTCATCACCAGCACTGGATCCACGGGCTTTTCCGGGAGCAGGGACAGGGCTCCGGCAGTGCCCAGGCGCTTGGTTTCGGCAAGATAACGAATTTGTACACCCCATTTGCTGCCATCGCCGAAATGATCGCGGACCATGTCGGCCAAATAATTGACCGAAATATAAAACCGTCTAAATCCTTGTTCTATGAAATTTTCAAGAATGCATTCGAGAATCGGTTTTCCGGCGATGGTCAACATCGGCTTCGGGCAGTTTTCCGTCAATGGTCGCAGGCGTTGACCCAGCCCTCCTGCCATGAGTACGACCCAGTTGGGGCGCTCGGTGATGCCGGCCAGGTCATTGAGAGTGGACATCCCCACCACGCGCTTTTCGTCATCCAGTAGCGGCAGATGGTTCAATGTCTTGCGTCGCATCAGGCCGAGTTGCTCGGCGCGTGAGGCGGAGACGTGTGCGGTGACAGGGGACTGGTTGACCACGTTGCGCACAGGCGTATCCAGATCGACATTCTGCAAGATGGCCCGACGCACATCACCATCGCTCAGGGTGCCGAGCAGCCGCCGCTCCTCATCGAGCACTAGCGCCATCTGCAACCCGCCCGCGTCGATCCGGCTAATTGCATCGCGAAGGGAATGGTTGGAGGCAACAATGGTATTGGTCCACTTTGTCATTAAGTGATTTCCTATCTGAGCGGAGCCTGGGCGTTATTCTGTCCGTTGCTGGGTAACGGCCGAAAAAAGTACTTGCCGGCGGGTGTCGGGTTGAAGCGCCTGAAAGCGGTCGGCGATTGTCCATCATTTTCTCGGGAGGATCTATACCCAAGGCGTCCGCCAGAGGTCCGGGGTCGGTCGTTTGCCGTGACTGATGATGACTAATTGCCATCTTGTCGATGTTGCGCTGATCGGGTGATCTTGATTGTCCTGCGTGTGCAATGTGTTTTGCGTCATCGTCCCTGCAGGGGTGAGCATTATCGTTTCTAGTCGAGAATTTCTGTAGGCTTTGTGCTTTAGGGGTGTAGGAAATATCCTTTGCCTTTGGTCGGAAAGGAATGCTGCATTGAATTGTCGGCTACCCGTGCGCTACCTACTTCGTGACAAGGTTGCCGATTATGGGGGCGAGGAAATGTGTAGTCTCATTCGCGCACGAGGCATGCTATGATCCGTCGGCGATTGCTGCCTGCCCATATGCCGGCGCTGTAGCAGGAGTGGATTCGGCGAAGGCCGACAACCATGGAGCACCGTACCGTCCGGAGACGAGGCGGCTAGCGGCTCGCTAGCGCCTTGCAGTCGCGATTCTGTGAGCTCGCCGAGTATTGTGGCAATGGTGGGGCATGGCATCGTGGCTTCCCAACGCAAAGGTCTGTGGCCCGTGTCTCGGGTCCCGTTGGCAACGAATTAAAGGGTTGAAGATGAATACGGTTTTGGTGACAGGAGCCGATGGCTTCATTGGTTCTCATCTGACGGAGTTGCTGGTACGTCAAGGTTATAAGGTCAAGGCGCTTTCCCAATATAACTCGTTCAACTATTGGGGTTGGCTGGAGGATGTGGACTGCCTCAGCGATATCGAGGTGCTTAACGGAGATGTGCGCGATCCGCATTACTGCAAGCACATTACCAAGGGCGTTGATACGGTCTTCCACCTTGCTGCGCTGATTGCCATTCCCTATTCCTACGTTGCTCCTGATAGCTATGTGGATACCAATGTAAAAGGTACCCTGAATATCTGTCAGGCAGCCTTGGATAATAACGTCCAGCGTGTCATTCATACTTCCACTAGCGAAGTCTATGGCACCGCGCAATATGTTCCGATCGACGAAAAGCACCCGTTGCAGCCTCAGTCTCCGTACAGCGCCTCGAAGATCGGTGCCGATGCGATGGCAATGAGCTTCTTCAATGCCTTCGACCTCCCGCTGACCACTGCCCGTCCGTTCAACACCTACGGGCCACGCCAGTCTGCGCGCGCGGTAATCCCGACCATTATCAGTCAGATCGCCTCCGGTCAGCGCCAGATCAAACTGGGCGATGTCTCGCCGACCCGTGACTTCAATTATGTGGCGGATACCTGTCGCGGCTTCCTCGAACTGGCAGGTTGCGACAAGGCGGTTGGCGAAGTGGTGAATATCGGTTCCAACTTCGAGATCTCGGTTGGCGACACCTTGAAGATGATCCGCGAACTCATGAACAGCGATGTCGAGTTCCTCTTCGATGAGCAGCGCGTGCGTCCGGAAAAATCCGAAGTATTCCGCCTGTGGTGCGACAACAGCAAGATTAACTCGCTGACCGGCTTCAAGCCGGAGTATTCCATTCGCGACGGTCTGCAAAAGACCATCGAATGGTTCACTCAGCCGCAAAACCTGGCCAAGTACAAAGCTGCTATCTACAACGTTTGAGGTCGCGAATGATCGACTCACTTGTAAAATTCATTCGCGCGCAATACCGCACGGACGAATTCATTCCTCTGCATGCGCCGCTGTTCACGGGCAATGAGCGTCAGTATGTGGTCGACACCATCGAGTCGACGTTCGTGTCCAGTGTCGGCGCCTTCGTCGATCGCTTTGAGCGTGACATGCAGGCCTATACCGGGTGTTCCCGTGCGGTCGCCACAGTGAACGGCACTGCGGCGCTGCACGTTGCGCTACTGCTGGCGGGTGTGAAGCCAGGCGAGTTGGTCGTGACTCAGTCGTTGACCTTCGTCGCCACCTGCAACGCCATCGCCTACTGTGGTGCCACACCGGCGTTCGTCGACGTTGATCGTGAGACCCTGGGCCTGTCCCCCCGTGCGCTCGATGCATGGCTGGAGCAGGTGGCGGAGCGCGGTGACGACGGTCTGTGCCGCCTGCGCGAGGACGGTCGCATCATCCGGGCTTGTCTGCCGATGCATACCTTTGGTCACCCGGTAGCGCTGGTTGACCTTGTTCGAGTGTGCGAGAGGTGGGGGCTGGTGCTGGTCGAGGATGCCGCGGAATCGCTGGGCAGCTACTACCGGGGTCAGCATACCGGCACCTTCGGCGAGCTGGGTACCTTGAGCTTCAACGGCAACAAGGTCATCACCACGGGCGGCGGCGGAATGATCCTCGCCCGCGACGAGACGATGGGGAGTCGGGCCAAGCACCTGACCACCACGGCCAAGCGTGCGCATCCTTATGAGTACGTGCATGACGAGGTTGGCTACAACTATCGCTTGCCCAACATCAATGCGGCCCTGGGGTGTGCCCAGCTCGAGCAGTTGGATGGTTTCCTCGCCGCCAAGCGGGTTCTGGCGGAGGCTTACCGTGCCGAGCTGGAGGGCAACGAGGCCGGTCTGCAGTTCGTCGTGGAGCCTGAGGGTTGCCGTTCCAACTACTGGCTGAATGCCGTGGTCTGCCAAGATCTCGCACAGCGTGATGCGCTGTTGAAGGGGACCAATGAGGCGGGTGTCATGACCCGGCCGATCTGGGCTCTGATGAATCGCCTGCCAGCCTATACCGGGTGCCCGCGAGGCGACCTGGCAAACGCCGAGTGGCTCGAGGCGCGTGTCGTCAATCTGCCCAGCAGCGTACCCGTCCAGGAGACGGCATGAAGCGTCGGGTCGCGATATTTACCGGTACTCGCGCCGAGTACGGATTGCTTTACTGGCTGATTCGGGAGATCCAGGCCAGCGATGATCTGGAGCTCCAGCTCATTGCGGGTTGCATGCATTTTTCTCCTGAGTTCGGTGAAACATGGCGACAGATCGAAGCCGATGGTATCTCTATCGATGCCAAGGTGGAGATGCTGTTATCCTCCAACACCGATGTAGGTACGGCGAAATCCATGGGGCTTGGCACCCTGGGTTTCGCCGATGCACTGGATCGCCTGCGCCCGGACCTGCTGGTGGTGCTGGGCGACCGCTTCGAAGCCTTGAGCATCGCACAGGTGGCGTTGGTCATGCGCATTCCCCTGGTTCACCTGCATGGCGGGGAGCTGAGCGAAGGTGCCTACGACGATGCCATCCGCCATGCGATCAGCAAGATGGCCTACCTGCACTTCGTGGCGGCCGAGCCGTATCGCCGACGGGTCATCCAGATGGGCGAGCACCCATCCCGCGTGTTCAACGTGGGGGCGGTCGGCCTCGATCATCTCAAGCGAACCGAGCGGATGAGCCTGGTAGAGTTGCAGCAAAGCCTTTCGTTCGATCTGTCCAGGCCCTTCTTCATGGTTACCTATCACCCGGTGACTCTGTTGGAGGAAGATCCCGAAGCGAGCTTCGAGGCCTTGCTGCAGGCGCTCGATGCGTTTCCCGAGCATGCCGTGGTCATCACCTACCCGAATGCCGACAACGGCGGTAGGGCGATTATCCCCCGGCTGGAGGCTTATGCCGCGGCGCACCCGCAGCGGGTGCTGGCCATTCCGTCGCTGGGCTTTCGACGCTACCTGAGCGTGGTGCCCCGGGCGGCAGCGGTGATCGGCAACTCCTCAAGTGGCATCATCGAGGTGCCTGCATTCGGTGTGCCGACAGTCAACATCGGTGCTCGCCAGGCGGGGCGGCTGAGTGCGGAGTCGGTGCTCGATTGCGAGCCGACCAGGCAGGGCATCACCCAGGCAATCGAGAAGGTCTTGAGTCCGGCGTTCGCCGACGTTTGTCGGGATGTCGTGAACCCCTACGGACAGGGCGATGCTGCTGCATCGATTGCTCGTGTCCTCGAGACCTGCGACCTGTCCGGGCACAAATCATTTTACGATCTGGACTGATACATGAATCGAGAACATCAGGATTCGGTTTTCATCATTGCGGAAGCGGGCGTCAACCATAACGGTGAGCGCGAGCTGGCCTTCGAGCTGGTAGACAAGGCCGCCCAGGCCGGCGCCGACGCCGTCAAGTTTCAGACTTTCGATGCGCGCAAGCTGGCTTCGGCGACAGCGCCGAAGGCGGGCTACCAGAAAAATACCACCGATGCGTCCGAGAGCCAGCTGGCGATGCTGCAGAAGCTCGAGCTTCCACGTGCCTGGCACAAGGACTTGCAGGACCACGCCAAGGCGCGCGGCATCCAGTTCATCAGCACCGCGTTCGATGTCGATAGCCTCGATTTCCTTTGCGACCTTGGCATGCCCTTTTTCAAGGTGCCGTCAGGTGAGTTGACCAATGGCCCGCTGCTCTGGCGTTTCGCCAGGACCGGCAAGCCACTGGTGCTGTCGACTGGCATGGCAACGCTCAGCGAAGTTGAGCAGGGCCTGGCGATCGTCGCGCATGCGCTCGCCGACGTGCAGGAGCCGGCCAGCATGGCCGAGGTCTGGCGTTGCTGGGGCGATGCTGCTGCAAGGGCGCGGTTGCAGGGGCATGTCACCCTGCTGCATTGCACCTCGCAATATCCGACGCCCATGGAGGAGGTCAACCTTCGGGCAATGGATACCCTGCGCAATGCCTTTGGTCTCGAGGTGGGTTATTCGGACCATACCGAAGGCCTGCTGATTCCGCTGGCAGCAGTGGCTCGCGGGGCCCGGGTCATCGAGAAGCACTTCACCCTGGACCGTAATATGCCGGGGCCGGACCACAAGGCTTCGCTGGAGCCGGACGAATTGCGCCAGATGGTCGAGCAGATCCGTGCCCTGCAACAGGCGCTCGGGCTGGCTGCCAAGGCGCCGCAGCTCAGTGAGTGGGATACCCGTACCGCGGCACGCCAGCAAGTCATCGTGCTGCGTGATGTCGCCGCTGGCGAACGCCTCGAAAGGCAGGACCTCGGGACCGCCCGGACCGGTCGTGGCCTGGCTGCGACAACGCTCTGGGAGCGGGTCGGCACCTGTGCGAACCGTGCCTATCAGGCAGGTGAAGTCCTGGAATGAGTGACCAGCCAATGACGTCAGTGAGCCAGCCGCTGCCTATTGTCCTCCTGGGCGCGGGCGGTCATGGCAAGGTGCTGCTGGCGCTACTTCGCTCGCTGGGTCTCGAGGTCCTCGGCGTGTCCGACCCGCAGTTGGCGGGCAAGGTCGCGGACTGGCAGGGCATCCCGGTATTGGGTGGAGACGAAGCGCTCGATCACCTGGATCCCGCGACGGTCGGTCTGGTCAATGGCGTGGGCCAGGTGGTAGGTTCGTCGCGTCGTGCCGATATCTTCCATGCGTTGAGGGCGCGAGGTTTTCGTTTTCCCGCGCTTGTCC
The DNA here is from genome assembly GCF_900110655.1 of Pseudomonas soli. Classification (GTDB taxonomy): domain Bacteria; phylum Pseudomonadota; class Gammaproteobacteria; order Pseudomonadales; family Pseudomonadaceae; genus Aquipseudomonas; species Aquipseudomonas soli. The sequence goes on along the minus strand of NZ_FOEQ01000002.1, from coordinate 676,554 downwards.
ATCCGTCTGCATGGGTGGCGCCCGACGTGAAACTGGATGAAGGTGTCCAGATAATGGCCGGTGCGGTTGTGCAGCCTGGTGTCGAGATTGGTGCCAATTCGGTGATCAACAGCCGAGCCAGTGTCGATCATGACTGCATTATCGGCATGTGTGTACATGTGGCTCCGGGGGCCGTGCTATGTGGGGGGGTCAACGTGGCTTCCGGCGCATTCGTCGGTGCCGGTGCAACGGTTGTGCAGGGCCTGATGCTTGGTGAAAAGGCGGTGGTCGGAGCGGGTGCGACCGTCGTCAGGGACTTGCCTGGCGGGCATCTGATCATCGGCTCGCCAGCACGAATTCAGCCATCCCGATTCCTTTGATGGACGAGCGAACTATGAAACCACTGGATCAGAAAGTTTGGCGCAAGGCACTGCTCCCGCTGGGTGCAACCCTCCAGCAAGTCATTGGAAACCTGGATGCACTGGGTTTGCAGATCGTCATGGTAGTTGGGCCGGATGGTTCGTTGCAGGGTAGTGTCACTGATGGCGACGTTCGTCGAGGCTTGTTGCGCGGGCTCGACATGAACAGTCCGGTGGAGCAGGTGATGTCCCTGAATCCGTTGGTCGTGCCACCGGAAATGTCCCGTGAGGTGGTGCTCCATTTGATGCGGGCCAACAAGATTCACCAGTTACCGGTCGTGGATACCGAGCGCAAGGTGATCGGCCTGCACCTATGGGACGAAATCCTGGCGCCCAGCGAACGCCCCAATGCCATGGTGGTCATGGCCGGGGGCCTGGGCAAGCGCTTGCGTCCCTACACCGAGGAGTGTCCCAAGCCGCTGTTGCCGGTAGGGGGCAAACCCATCCTGGAGTTGATCATCGAGCGGGCGAAGCTGGATGGCTTTTCCAAATTCATCTTGTCAATCCACTACCTCGGTCACATGATCGAAGAGTATTTCGGTGATGGCAGCAAGCTGGGCGTCAATATCACCTACCTGCGCGAGGACTCCCCGCTTGGCACCGCAGGTGCCATCAGCCTGATCGATCCTCGGCCGGATGTTCCCTTCGTCGTCACCAATGGCGATGTGCTCAGCGACATCCGATATGGCGAATTGCTTGATTTCCACTTGCGACATGAGGCCATGGCGACTATGGCTGTGCGCCTGTACGAGTGGCAGAATCCGTTTGGCGTCATTCGTACGGATGGCATCAATATCGTGGGCTTCGAAGAGAAGCCCGTTCACAAGACCCACGTAAACGCCGGCATCTATGTACTCGATCCTCGATCGCTGGATGTGTTCGAGGTGGGGGGGCAGTGCGACATGCCGACACTGTTCGAGCGTTTGCAACAAAGGGGTGAAAGCACAATCGCTTTTCCTATGCATGAGCCCTGGCTGGATGTCGGTCGCCCCGACGACCTGCACCTGGCCCGTAGTAAGTATCTTGTTTGACTTCGAACTCTGGATGGAGACTTGTTTTGAAAATTACCCCTAGCGCATCGGTAGATCTGTCGAGATTCGCCAAGCCCACAGAAGAACTGGAAGTCTTCTACGGCCTGCCACGTGACGTAAAATTCTGCGTCAAGTGCAACATGTCGAATCAGCAGCCCATGTCGAGCAACGAGTATGCGCATGGCAAGGATTCGAAGAAGACCACGATGAGCTTCGACGAGCATGGTGTTTGTCACGCATGTAATTTTAACGAACTCAAGCGCAACGAAGCCGAGATCGACTGGGACGAGCGGGAGCGCGAACTGGTCGAGCTGTGCAACCGTTATCGCAAGAACGATGGCACCTATGACTGCATCGTCGGTGGCAGTGGTGGCAAGGACAGCGCCATGCAGTCACACTTGCTCAAGTACAAGTACGGCATGAACCCGCTGACCGTAACCTGGTCGCCGCACCTGTATACCGACATCGGCTGGAAGAACTTCCAGAATTGGTTGCACGTCGGTGGTTTCGACAACTTCCTGTATACCCCGAACGGCAAGATCCACCGCCTGCTCACCCGCAACGCGACGATCAACCTGCTCCACCCATTCCAGCCGTTCATCCTTGGTCAGAAAACCTTCGTCGCGAAGATGGCCGCGCAATTCAACATCCCGCTGATCTTCTACGGGGAAATGCCGGGCGAGTATGGCGAGAAGATCTCCCACAAGACTTCCAGCTATGCATCTGCCAGTCAGGCTGCCGAGAGCGAAGGTTTCACCCTCGACTACCTGGGCGGTCGCGACGTTCGCGACGTGCTGCTGGGGGGCAAGGAAATCGGCGCTTACATGGATGAAGGCGTGCCGCTGGTCGACCTGGCTGGCTACCTTCCGATGCCGCCTGATGTTCTCGAGCGCAAGGGCATCGACTTCAAGTACCTCGGTTACTACAAGAAGTGGGTTCCGCAGGAGGCTTACTACTACGCGGTGGAAAACACCGGTTTCGAGGCCAACCCGGTACGTACCGAAGGTACCTATTCCAAATACAACAGCCTTGATGACAAGGTCGACGGGTTCTTCTACTTCACTCGCTGGATCAAGTTCGGCGTCGGCCGCACAATGATGGATTCGGCTCAGGAAATCCGTAACCACCATATCGACAAGGAAGAAGCCGTCGCGCTGATGCAGCGTTACGAGGGCGAGTATCCGTCGCGTTATGAGAAAGAGTTCCTGGACTACATCAGCATGACTCGCGAAGAGTTCCTGGAAACCTGCGACCGCTTCCGTTCGCCGCACCTGTGGCACGTCGTCGATGGTGAGTGGAAGCTGCGCTACACCCCTTGGAACCCACAGGGAACCCGTTGATGAGCAACGTTCGACTCATTGCCCGCCTGGATGTCAAGGGCAAAAACCTGATCAAGGGCATTCACCTGGAGGGCCTGCGTATCATCGGCTCTCCTGGCGAGCACGCCCAGCGTTACTACGAGCAGGGTATCGACGAGCTGATCTACATGGATTGTGTTGCGAGCCTGTATGGTCGCAACAGCCTGGGCGACTTAGTCGAGCAGACCGCCCGCAACGTCTTTGTGCCGATGACAGTCGGGGGTGGCGTGCGTTCCGTGGATGACGTGCGCGAACTGCTGCGCCGTGGCGCCGACAAGGTGGCGGTCAATACCGCTGCCGCGCGCCGTCCGGAACTGATCAGTGAAATCGCCAACGCCTTTGGCAGCCAGTGCATGGTTCTTTCCATCGAAGCCAAGCGCAAGCCTGGCGGATGGGAAGTCTTCACCGATAACGGCCGGGAGTTCACCGGGCGCGATGTGATCGAATGGGCTCAGGAAGCCGCTTCGTTGGGGGCTGGCGAGATTCTGCTGACCTCGGTCGACCAGGAAGGCACCCGCAAGGGCTATGACCTCGACCTGGTAAAGGCGGTGAGCGCGTCGGTCGGTATCCCGGTCATCGCTAGCGGTGGCATGGGCAGTTCCCAGCACGCGGTCGATGCGATTCACAGCGGCGCGGATGCCATCGCCATGGCTGACTTGCTGCACTACAAACGGTCTAGCATCGCGCAGGTGCGCGAGGACGTTTCGGCGGCGGGAATTCGGGTGCGAGTCTATGAGTGAAGTGGTAACGGTAGTTGATTACGGCAGGGGTAATCTGTTCAGCGTGCAGCGCGCGCTGGAGCACTGTGGCGCAGAAGTCAGGCTGGTCTCGGACCCTGAAGAACTGAGCGGCGTCGACAAGTTACTGCTTCCGGGCGTTGGTGCCTTCCGTGACGCCATGCAGGCGCTGGCCGCGCGGGGCATGGATTGTGCGATCAGGGACTACGCCGCCAGTGGCAAGCCGCTGTTCGGCATCTGTCTGGGCATGCAGTTGCTGCTTGACAGCAGCGACGAGTTTGGCCAAAGCAAGGGGCTTGGGTTGATTCCGGGGCGGGTGCAGGCCATTCCAAATCAGGATGGCACGGGTGCAAGCCTCAAGGTGCCGCACATCGGTTGGTCTGAACTGTGCCTTGGCGCCGAGCGCGAGTCGTGGGCCGGTAGCTTGCTCGAAGGCCTCGTGCCCGGACGCAGTGCCATGTACTTCGTGCACTCTTACATGGTGGTGCCGGACGCGGCCCAGCACCGTGTTGCCGATTGCCGCTACGGCGATATCGCCATTTCCGCCGTCATCCAGCGGGACAATATCTGGGGGGCGCAATTCCACCCAGAGAAAAGTGGCGAGGCCGGCCTGTCGATCCTGCGTAGGTTCGTTGCATTGTGATGAAGATTCTTGCTGTGGTTCCGGCCAGGGGGGGATCCAAGCGCCTGCCGGGCAAGAACATCAAGGTGCTGGGCGGCAGGCCGCTGATTGCCTGGACGATCGAGGAGGCGCGTGCCAGCGATGTCTTGCTGGATATCGTGGTCTCGACCGACGATGAGGCGATCGCCGAGGTCGCTCGCATCCATGGTGCCAGCGTTCCGGGCTTGCGCCCCGAGCAACTGGCCACCGACACGGCCAGCAGTGTGGACGTGGTATTGCATGCCTTGGACAGCTACGAGACGGTGCATGGTGAAGTGGATGGTGTGATGCTGTTACAGCCAACATCGCCGTTTCGCACACGACAGTCGATCCGCAAGGCGCTGGAACTGTTCCAGGCCCAGCCCTCGCGGCCGGTGGTCAGTGTATGCGCCGCCGCCGCCCATCCTGCATGGTGTTTCCGCCTGAGCGGCGACTCGCTGGAGCCGTTCCTAGGTTGGGATTTCCTCACTCGGCGTTCGCAGGATCTGCCGCCGGCCTACACGCTGGATGGTTCGATCTACCTGATCTCGCCGGCGCTACTGCGTGAGACCAGGCGTTTCGTGATGCCCGGAGTCGTGCCAATGGTGATCACGGATGCGTTCGAATCCCTGGATATCGATACGCCCGACGACTGGGACATGGCGCTCAATGCGCTGGAGCGGCGGTCCCTACCTGAAGGCGGTGAAATTGACTGAGTGATCTGATTTGCGATGACAGCAAGCCAGTGGGCTGCCTCTAGCGTTGTGAGAGGTGGCCGCTGGCATTTTTATGCGGAAAAAAGGCGCTCAGGAGTGACGGGGCATGCCTACATCCAGCAGTTGGGCGATATGCCAGGTGAGCACGATATATGAGTTTGAGAGGGGTAGGGGGCAAGGCGATCATCTATGCGGCGGCCAATGGCGTGGGCTCGGGAGCGCAGTTGCTTCTGGTGTTGTATTGCGCCTACATCCTCGCCGGTGAGTCACTTGGTGTTCTGACGCTCTTCATCGCGATGGTCGCCCTCGCCACTCAGGTGCTCGGGCTTGGGCTCACTGCATCTTTCCAGCGAGACTTCTTCACCGCACCGTCGCATTTGCGTCCCGTATTCCTGTCGACGATCGTCTGGGTGGTGGTGCTCGTCGGTTGTGCGCTGATTCTGTTGGCCGCCGGTGCGGGGCTGGCGCTTTACGCCTGGCTGGAGTCACCCGGGTTGCTGGTGGTTGCTTTGCTGGGGGCGCTCGGCCAGGCACTGCAGCAGTTTCTCCTGATCACCTGGCAGTCGGAGGATGCCGCGCTCGACTATGCCAGGTTCTTCCTAGTGTTCTGCGTGGCGCAACTAGGGGTACCGATAGGTCTGATCCATTGGGTTGACATGGGCTGGCAGAGCGCCGTGACCGGCCAGGCGCTGGTGTTCTGCGGCAGCGGCTTGCTGTCGTTGTTGATTCTGCGTCGCAAGGGGTACCTGACCTGCCGCATCGACAAGGATTATCTGCGTCGTTCGCTTGCCTACGGCTTGCCGTTGGTCCCGTACCAGTTGGCCGGCTGGGGCATGGCAATGCTGGATCGGTTCCTTATCACCGCGTTCAGTGGCGTTGCCGTCGCAGGCTACTACGCCCTGGCATTCCAGGTGGCCCAGGTGATCAACATTGCATCCAGTGGTTTCGTCCAGGCCTTCACGCCTTGGCTGTATGCCGCGCTGGGGCGTCAAGATGACCGGCTAAGGCCGCAGATCGGCCGGTTGGTGGCGCTCTACGCCATGGGATTGGCAGTGCTTTGCGGGGTGGGTTATTTGTCATTCAGGGTCTTTGCCGATATCATCGCCCGTCATTCATACCAGCAGGCCATCCTGTATGCGCCCTGGCTGTTCCTGGCCATGTTTTTCAATGGCATGTATCGCATCGTGAGTTGTTTCACGTTGTTCCATGGCAGCACCGGTCGACTGGCGCTGATTACGCTGGGAGTGGCGGTTACCAGCGTGCTCCTGAACGTCACGCTGCTTCCGGTCCATGGTGCGATCGCTTCGGCCTGGATCGTTTCCCTGTCCTTTGGCCTGTTGTTCGGATTGACGCTCCTGACCGAAATGGCAAGGACACGAGTCTGACAAGGGGCGCTTCCATTCATTCCCGGGATTGCCACCTGCCATGAGCCCGGGCAGCAGCGTAGGGCAGTCGAGAGGTAAAACCATGAGCATGGAGTACGTCCTCCTAAAGGACGGCCGGCGCTTTTCGCTTGATGAGCTGCGCTCACGTTATTCGCTGAGTATCTTCCAGGTCGAGCATTTCTACGCCGTTTGCGAATTCATGGCGGCGCGCGAAGCGCTGTCGCCGATCGAGCACAAGGCGCTGGTCAACCTTTACGCATTGAAGTCCTCGCGCGTCAGGAACCTCGCGGCGCTCGCGTACTTCCTGCAGACGGAAGCGGACACTTGCAAGCGTGTTGCCGTCCATGAGGATGGCATCGAAGTATTGCAGGCTTTCGTTCCCCAGCAGTCTCAAGAGCGTGTGTCCCAGGGGCCTTGGCGAGCGAGCTACATCACTCGTGCAACTGTGCTGTTCATCGTGTTCAAGGCTGTCCTGCACAGACTGTTCCGGCTCTTCGACAGGGCTTCCGGCGTCTCGGCGTCGATGGTTCGCGGCTGGGTCGACGTTACCGCGTCGATGTACGGGCAGGAGATGACCGACTCCCGGGTGCGACTCTACCCGTTCCCTTATGGCGTCCTGCGTCAGTGGCGTTTCTTGCGCGACTGTCGGCGACGGGGGCTGGATGTAACCTTGTCCGGGTTGCCCTATGGCGCGCCGAAGGTGCTGCGCATGCTGCTTTCGCGGCAGCCCTCGGCGCGCCTGGTGGTCGCCGCCGAGGTTCAAGCCTACCAGCGATATGCCAACGAGTTGCTGGCCCAGGGCGTCGAACGGGTATATACCAGCGACGAGTTCGAGATCGCCGCTGTGGCGCTGTACGAGACACTGCTCGCCCAAGGCGTGAGCGTGGTCAATACTGCCCATGGCGTCGGGTTGTATGCTCCTTATGTTGCCTACAGCGAGTTTCGCGGTGTGAACTTTGCCCAGGCGGACTTCTATCGCCTGCGCTACCCCTCGCTGCATCCTCAGGTCCGTGCGGGCAAGAACACACGGCTGGGCCTGGGAACTGTTGATGAAGTGCGTGAGCTTCCCCCCTCCATCGTCCTGATCGACCAGAACTTCGCCGATTTTCATTGCCTGGCCGAAGCGCAGGCGCTGAACAGCATCCGCGAAAGCCTGGAACGACTGAGCGTGGATTGTGCGGTGCCGTTGTTCGTCAAGGTGCACCCCAACAGCAAGGACGAGCAGGTCGAGCGTCCGGGGCGGGCGACACTGGCCAGGACCTGGGAGATGCTCGCGGGATATCGGCCGATTTTCGTCACGGTCAATTCGACGGCCTGGTATGACGTCCAGGGCTACGGCCCGGTACTGGTCTGCGATGAGCGGTCTTTCTTCCCGGAAATCTACTTTGGTAGTGATCTGGAGCGTTTCAGGCTCGAAGACCTCGAATCCCGAGTCCAGCCCTTGTTCGACCCTGCCAGGTGGTATGACGCCGCAAAATGCCATGAGCGAAGAGGGGTGTCGCAATCATGAGACGACTTCTGGTGCGCCTGCTGACCTGCTTCCAGTTAGCGCTGTTTTATCGATTCAGACGTGTGGGCAAGCATGTACGCCTGGGGCGGGGACTTTTTGTCCTCCCTCGGCGGGTGAGTATTGGCGACTGGTGTTATATCGGCGCCCGCAGTTATCTCGATGGCGATATCGTGATCGGCAGTTTCACCATGCTGGCCAATAATGTCGCCATCGTCGGTGGCGACCACGCCTACGCCACCCCCGGCGTGACAATGCGTGATGGCGGTCGCGAAGCCTGGAAGCAAACGGTGATCGGGCGCGACGTGTGGATCGGGCATGGGGCGATCATTCTCAATGGTGTGACGATCGGCGATGGCGCGATCGTTGCGGCCGGATCGGTGGTCACTCGTGATGTAGAAAATTTTTCCGTTGTTGCTGGCAACCCTGCTCGGCACATAAAATGGCGTTTTGACCAAGCTGGGCAAACCCTGCATTCAGCGATGTTGGTGAGGAAGACTCAAGGTGTTTAAGTCGAAGAAACTTCTGATTACGGGAGGAACCGGCTCGTTTGGCAATGCCGTTCTCAAGCGTTTCTTGCATACCGATATTGCGGAAATCCGTATTTTCAGCCGTGATGAAAAAAAACAGGATGATTTGCGCAAGCGTTATTCCAGCAGCAAGTTAAAGTTTTATATCGGTGATGTTCGCGACTACCAGAGTGTTCTTGGCGCGACCCGTGGAGTTGACTACATCTTTCACGCGGCGGCGTTGAAACAGGTCCCCTCCTGCGAGTTCCATCCCATGGAGGCGGTCAAGACCAACATCATCGGTACCGAGAACGTGCTCGAGGCCGCGATCCAGAACGGTGTTCGTCGCGTGGTCTGCCTGAGTACCGACAAGGCGGTCTATCCGATCAATGCCATGGGTATCTCCAAGGCCATGATGGAAAAGGTCATGGTTGCCAAGTCCCGTGGCCTCGAAGAAGCGGGCACGGTCATTTGCGGAACCCGCTATGGCAACGTCATGGCGTCCCGTGGCTCGGTCATCCCATTGTTCGTCGAACAACTTCGCCAGGGCCTGCCGCTTTCCATTACCGATCCGGGCATGACCCGTTTCATGATGACCTTGTCCGACGCCGTCGACCTGGTGCTCTATGCGTTCGAGCACGGCAGCAATGGCGACCTGTTCGTGCAGAAGGCGCCTGCGGCGACGGTCCATACCCTGGCCAAGGCCCTGACCGGACTACTCGGCAAACCCGACCACCCGATCAATGTCATCGGTACCCGCCACGGCGAGAAGCTGTTCGAGGCATTGCTCAGTCGCGAGGAGATGGCGTGTGCCGAGGACCGTGGCGGTTATTACCGTATTCCTCCGGACCTGCGCGACCTGAACTACAGCAAGTTCGTCGAACATGGCGAGGAGCGTATCAGCCAGGCGGAAGATTACAACTCACACAATACCCAGCGCCTCGACGTCGCCGGCATGGAGGCGCTGTTGATGAAACTGGAGTTCATTCGTGCGATCCAGCGTGGTGAACACGCTTCGCCCGAGGAGTGATCGCTTGAACGTGTTGATCACCGGCGGCAATGGGTTCATCGGCCGCAACCTACAAAGCCACCTGCACGCACGCAACGACGTCCATATGATCTGTCACGACCGGTGCGTGCCGCAGGCGTTGTTGGCCCAGGTTGCAGCGGCTGACTTCATTTTCCATCTGGCCGGCGTCAACCGGCCGGACGACACCGCCGAGTTCGCCACGGGCAATGCCGACTTCACCTCGCGACTGTGTGACGCGATCCTGGCCTCGGGCAGGCGTATTCCGGTTGTCTACAGCTCGTCGATCCAGGCGCTTGCCGACAATCCCTATGGCCGCAGCAAGCGTTCGGCCGAGCAGGCCCTCGCCGACCTGGCAGCCCGTCAGGGCGGGGCAGTACATGTATTCCGTCTGCCCAACGTCTTCGGCAAGTGGGCGCGCCCGAACTACAACTCGATGGTCGCCACTTTTTGCCACAACATTGCCAATGGCCTGCCCATTCAGATCCATGATGTGAACGCCGTGGTGAACCTGGTCTACATCGACGATGTGGTCAGGCACTTCATCGGCCTGATGGATGGCGTGTTGCCTGACGACCTGGCAGATGAGGTCAAGCCTGTGTACTCCACCACCGTAGGTCAGGTGGCGGAACTGCTGGAGGCCTTCCGCGACAGCCGCTCGACCCTAACCACGGAGGCGGTGGGCACGGGCCTGGCGCGCGCGCTTCACTCCACTTATCTCAGCTACTTGCCCGCGCAAGCCTTCAGCTACGAGCTGCCAGGTTATTCCGACCCGCGTGGAACCTTCGTGGAGATGCTCAAAACCCGGGACTCAGGCCAGTTCGCCTATTTCACCGCGAAGCCCGGGGTCACCCGGGGCGGGCACTACCATCACACCAAGACCGAAAAGTTCCTGGTGATCCGCGGCAGCGCCCGCTTCGGCTTCCGCCACATACAGAGTGGCGAAACCTATGAATTACATACCGATGGGGAAAAGCCCGTGATCGTCGAGACGGTTCCCGGCTGGACCCATGATGTGACCAACATCGGTGACGACGAATTGATCGTGATGCTGTGGGCCAACGAAGTGTTCGACCGCCAGAATCCCGATACCTACGCCATGCCCGTACGCTCCTCCGGCGAATGAGAGGGGCTAAGAGATAGTCATGAAAAAGTTGAAAGTGGTTACGGTCGTCGGCACTCGCCCGGAGATCATCCGCCTGTCGCGCGTCATCCACGCCCTGGACCGTCACTGCGACCATGTCCTGGTGCATACTGGGCAGAACTACGATTACGAGCTGAATGAAATCTTCTTTCAGGACCTGGGCATCCGCAAGCCGGACCACTTCCTGAATGCAGCCGGCAGCAATGGCGTCGAAACCATCGGCAACGTGATCATCGCCGTGGACAAGGTCCTCGAGGTCGTGCGTCCGGAAGCCTTGCTGATCCTCGGTGACACCAACAGTTGCATGGCCGTCATCCCGGCCAAGCGCCGCAAGATCCCGAGTTTCCACATGGAGGCGGGGAATCGTTGCTTCGACATGCGTGTTCCCGAGGAAATCAACCGGCGCATTGTCGACCACACCGCAGACATCAACCTCACTTACAGCGCCATCGCCAGGGATTACCTGCTGGCCGAGGGGCTGCCTGCGGACCGTATAATCAAGACCGGCAGTCCGATGTTCGAGGTGCTCGGGCACTATCGCGAAGGCATCGCCGCCTCGGACGTTCTCGAGCGCCTGGGCTTGAGCGCTGGCGGTTTCATGGTGGTCAGCGTCCATCGCGAAGAGAACATCGACTCCGAGCAGAACTTCCTCAAGCTGGTCGCCATGCTCAATGGCGTCGCCGAGCGCTATGCCATGCCGATCGTGGTGTCCACTCACCCGCGCACACAGAAACGCATCGATGCCCTGGCGGTCGAGTTCCATCCCAATGTGAGGCTGCTCAAGCCGCTGGGCTTCAAGGACTACAACAAGCTGCAACTCGAGGCTTACGCGGTTTTGTCCGACAGTGGCACCATCAGCGAGGAAGCCTCCATCCTGAACTTCCCCGCACTGAACCTTCGCGAGGCGCACGAGCGTCCGGAGGGCATGGAGGAAGCGGTGGTCATGATGGTGGGCGTCGAGCTGGAGCGGGTGCTCCAGGGGCTGGAGATCCTAGCTGGCCAGGCCCGCGGCGAGCAACGTGACCTACGTCTGGTCGCGGATTACAGCATGCCGAATGTTTCCGAAAAAGTAGTCCGGATCCTACATAGCTATACCGACTATGTGAACCGGGTCGTATGGAAGCGGTATTGAGTCGCGCCATGGATGACAACAAGTTGCGTATTCTGGTGGTAACCCAGTACTTCTGGCCCGAAAACATGCGGATCAATGATCTGGTCAGCGATTTTTCCGCGAAGGGGCACGACGTCACCGTTCTCACCGGCCTGCCGAACTACCCGGAAGGTAAGGTCTTCGGAGCTTACGCCCGGGAGCCAGAAAAATTCCGGCGCTATGCCGGCGCGAAAATCATTCGCGTGCCAATGATTTCCCGTGGCAAGCGGGGTTTCCGCCTATTCCTGAATTACCTGTCGTTCTTTACCAGCGCCTCCGTCATCGGTTCCTGGAAGGTGCGCGGGCGTGAGTTCGATGCGATCTTCGTCTTCGCGGTTTCCCCGATCATGGCCGCGATACCGGCCATCGTCATCGGCCGCTTGAAGAAGACGCCGGTGTTCATCTGGATCCTGGACCTGTGGCCGGAAACCCTGCGTGCCGTGAATGTGGTGCGCAACCCGAAGGTGCTGGGTGTCGTGGGCAAGTTGGTGTCCTGGATCTACAACCGAGCCGACTACCTGCTGCTGCAGTCCCACGGCTTTTTCGAAAGTGTCAGGGAGAATTGCACCCGCAGCATCGCCAGCGAGCGCCTGGTGTATTTCCCCAGTTGGGCGGAAGACGAGTTTTCCAACGCGCTGCCTGACACCAAGGCACTGATCGACAGCGATCCTTCCACCTTCACCGTGGTGTTCGCCGGCAATCTGGGCGAAGCGCAAGATTTTCCGGCGATCCTCGATGCCGTGGAGATGCTCCGTGGACAGGTTTCCGTGCGCTGGGTGATCGTGGGTGACGGTAGGGTCAGTGGCTGGCTCGCCGAACAGGTGAAACTGCGTTCGTTGAATAACGTCCATCTGCTTGGCCGTCACCCGCTGGAAGCCATGCCCGGGCTGTTCGCGCGTGCTGATGCACTACTGGTTTCGCTGAAGACTAACAGCGTTTTCGAAAAGACCATTCCAGGCAAGGTCCAGGCCTATCTCGCATCCGGGCGACCGGTGCTGGCAATGATCAATGGCGAAGCGGCTCGAGTGATCAACGAGTCCGGCGCGGGCCTGGCCTGTGCGTCCGGCGACTGGCGGGGACTGGCCGAGATCACCCGGACCCTGGCGCAAAGCTCGACTGAGCAACGGCAAGCGATGGGCATGGCAGGTAAGGACTACTACCAGGCCAATTACTCCAAGCCGGCGCTGCTTTCCCGTCTGGAGGAGTTGTTCCGGGTTGCCACGCTGCGCAGGCGCACGCAATGACGGCCGGAACGGTTTTTTTGACCGGAGCCAGCGGCTTCGTCGGCCAGGCATTGCTGCGCCGCCTGCTTGATGATGGCGTTGCGGTGACGGCTGCCGTGCGCGACGGGGGCACCGTAACGGACCCGCGGGCTGACCGCTTCGTCTTCGCCAGCCTGACGGACGACAGTGACTGGCAGGCCGGGCTCGCCGGGCGTGAGGTGCTTATACATGCCGCGGCCCGGGTGCACGTGATGAATGATCGCGAGGCGGATCCGCTGGCCGCGTTCCGCCGTGTCAACGTCGACGGCACGCTGGCGCTGGCGCATGCAGCCGTCGCGGCGGGGGTCAAGCGCTTCATTTTCATCAGTTCGATCAAGGTCAATGGCGAAAGTACCAGCAACCGCGGGCCCTATTGTGCGGATGATGTGCCGGCCCCCCGGGATCCCTATGGCATCTCCAAGCTGGAGGCAGAGCAGGCCCTGCTTGCATTGGGGCGCGAGAGTGGTCTAGAGATCGTGATCATCCGGCCGGTGCTGGTCTATGGCCCGGGGGTCAAGGCCAACTTCCGTGCCATGATGCGCTGGGTGAATAGAGGGCTGCCCCTGCCCCTGGGCCTGATCGACAACCGTCGCAGTCTGGTGGCGCTGGACAACTTGGTCGATCTCATCGCCACCTGCCGGTTGCACCCTGCTGCTGCTGGCGAGGTATTCCTGGTGAGCGATGGAGAGGATCTTTCCACTTCTGCGCTGTTGCGGCGCATGGCTGCTGCCTTGGGCAAGCCCTCGCGGTTATTGCCGGTCCCCGTCGCGTGCCTGCGCCTGGGTGCTTCACTGCTGGGTAAGCGCGGCGTGGCCGAGCGCCTGTGTGGTTCGTTGCAGGTCGATATCGACAAGACCCTCGATCTGCTCGACTGGACGCCCCCTCTTGCGGTCGATGAGGCATTAAAGGTCACCGCGCGACAGCTTCAGGATGGTTCTCGTTGATGAGCGTTTTCTGGTTTGGTCCTATTGTATTGATTCTCTCCTTTGGCATGACCGGCGTATTGCGTCGCTATGCCCTGGAAAAGAGCATCATGGATATTCCCAATGCGCGAAGTTCGCATTCGGTCCCCACGCCTAGAGGCGGTGGCGTAGCCATCGTGCTGGCCTTCCTGGTGTCCTTGCTCTCGCTGGCGATCGCTGGTTTCGCCGATACCGCGACCCTGCTTGCCTGTGCGGGGGCAGGCGGGCTGATCGCCATCGTCGGCTTCATGGACGATCATGGGCACATCGCTGCCCGCTGGCGCCTGCTGTCCCATTTTGCCGCCGCCGCATGGTCCCTGATCTGCCTGGGGGGCATGGCACCGCTGCAGTTCTGGGGCATGCAGGTCGATCTTGGCTGGTTGGGAGCGCTACTGGCCGCAGTCTATCTGGTATGGCTTCTCAATCTGTACAACTTCATGGATGGCATCGACGGCATCGCCAGCGTCGAGGCGATCACGGCCTGCCTTGGTGCCAGCCTGCTATATGCGGTGGCGGGCCACGCCGGGCTGATGGTGCTGCCGTTGATGCTGGCTGCAGCCACCGCCGGGTTCCTTGTGTGGAATTTCCCGCCGGCACGGATCTTCATGGGAGATGCCGGGAGTGGCTTCCTTGGCATCATCCTCGGTATCTTCTCGATCCAGGCGGCCTGGGCGTCGCCCGTACTGTTCTGGGGCTGGCTGATCCTGCTGGGGACATTCATCGTCGACGCCACCTTCACTCTCCTGCGTCGGCTGGCGCGGGGGGACAAGGTCTACGAGGCTCATCGCAGTCATGCCTATCAGTTCGCTTCGCGACGGAATGGCCGGCATCTGCCCGTGACCCTGGCGGTGGCGGCGTTGAACGTGTTCTGGCTGCTGCCCGTGGCCTTGAGCGTGGTGGCCGGGCTCGTGGATGGCGTTGTCGGCTTGTTGATAGGGTATGCGCCCCTGCTGGTGCTGGCGGTGCGTTACCGCGCAGGAGCCTTGGAGCGCAACGGAGCATAGCCGGTGATCGAGGCAATGCCTCTGTCAGGTAACTATCTGCTGTATAGGAAAATCATGGATAACTTCAGGTCATGGCTGTTGAGCCTGTCCCATAGGCAGAAGCGCGGTTTGCAGGTCTTCGCCGATTTGATCCTGGTCTGGTTCGCGCTATTGATGGCGTTCGTGGTCCGCTTGGGAATCGAAGTGGGCGTGAGCCCGGTATTCGATCACGCCTGGCTTTTCGTCTGCGCTCCCGCGCTGGCACTGCCGATCTTTGCCTGGTTCGGCATGTACCGCGCCGTGACGCGTTTCCTCGGAAACGATGCGCTGGTTTCGATCTTCAAGGCGGTCAGCCTGGCATCCTTGATGCTTGGCGTCGTGATCTACTGGTATAGCAATCATCAAACACTGGTGCCCCGTTCCATTATCTTCAATTACTGGTGGTTGATGCTGGTCATGGTTGGTGGGTTGCGGCTCGCGGTGCGCCAGTACTTCCTCGGCGACTGGGCGGGTGCGGGTTTGTCCATGCCATTCGTGACCCGCACCAGTGACCTGCCCAAGGTTGCCATCTACGGCGCTGGCGCAGCGGGCAACCAGCTGGTCGCCGCCTTGCGAATGAGTCGGGTGATGGTACCCGTGGCGTTCATCGACGATGACCCGGGTATCGCCAATCGGGTGATCTCTGGCCTGCCAGTGTACAAGCCAAGCCATATTCGCCGGATGATCGGCCTCACGGGTGCTGAGGAAGTACTCTTGGCCATTCCTTCCGCCAGCCGCTCAAGGCGCCGGGAAATCCTCGGCTACCTCGAGAGCCTGGCGGTGCATGTGCGCAGTATTCCGGGGTTCATGGACTTGGCCAGTGGTCGGGTCAAAGTGGACGACCTGCAGGAAGTGGATATCGCCGACCTGCTCGGACGTGACTCGGTACCGGCCCAGAGTGAGCTGCTCGAGCGCTGCGTGACCGGGCAGCGGGTCATGATCACCGGTGCGGGTGGCTCCATCGGATCGGAACTGTCCCGCCAGATTCTCGCGCTCAAGCCGGAGCTGCTGCTGCTGTTCGAACACAGCGAGTTCAATCTCTACAGCATCCTGTCGGAGCTGGAGCGGCAACTGCCATTGAGCTCCCCGCGTACGCAGCTTCTGCCTGTTCTCGGCTCGGTACGCAACCAGGCACAGATGCATCACCTGATGAGCCGCTGGAAGATCGACACCGTCTACCATGCCGCCGCGTACAAGCACGTACCCATGGTCGAGCACAACATTGCCGAAGGTCTCTACAACAACGTGATCGGTACGCTGGCCACCGCCCAGGCGGCGTTGAGCGCACAGGTTGCGAATTTCGTGCTGGTATCGACGGACAAGGCGGTCCGACCGACCAATGTCATGGGTAGCAGCAAGCGCCTGGCGGAAATGATCCTGCAAGCCTTGAGCAAGGAGATTGCTCCGGTCCTCTTCGACGATCCGGACAACGTCGCGAGGGTCAACAAGACCCGTTTCACGATGGTGCGCTTCGGTAACGTGCTGGGGTCCTCGGGCTCGGTGATCCCCTTGTTCCACAAGCAGATCAAGGCTGGCGGGCCGCTCACCGTTACCCACCCCAATATCACCCGCTACTTCATGACTATCCCCGAGGCTGCCCAGTTGGTGATTCAGGCGGGATCGATGGGGCAGGGCGGCGATGTATTCGTGCTGGATATGGGGGAGCCGGTCAAGATTGCCGAACTGGCGGAAAAGATGATCCACCTGTCCGGGCTAAGCGTGCGCTCGGCCGATAATCCCGGCGGTGACATCGCCATTGAATTCACCGGATTGCGCCACGGCGAGAAATTGTACGAAGAACTGCTGATCGGCGACAACGTGGCAGACACCCTGCATCCGATGATCCTGGCGGCCAATGAGGACCACTTGGCCTGGGACTCGCTCAAGACTTTCCTGGCGAGCTTGCTGCGAGCCCTGGGTGAAGATGATTACGATCAGGTACGGGACATGCTGCGAGGTTCTGTCAGCGGGTACATGCCGGAAGGCGGAATCGTCGACTGGATCTATCTACATCATCATTCCGAGTCGTGACAGCGCGTCGCCAGCTCATGACCGGGTATCGTGGATGGTCTGACCTGGCAGTTCCACTGCAGTGAGGTGCCCGTCTGCGAACGAGCAGCCCGTATCGACATAGACGACATTCCCCAGGCGAGACACCGCGGCTACGGTAGAGTGGCCAACGTACAGCGTTTTAACACCAGCAACGGGCTTATCCTGCATGCCATTTATGCGACCCCTGGCGTAGACGGCCTGTTTAAGCGCATGGTCATGGCCTTGTTGCTGGGGGGTTTCCAATAGCGCCATGGCGTCGTCCCAGCTCATGTTCTCTTCCCAGTACGGTGATTCGGCGTGGATCACGCCGATACGCTGCCCGCCCGGCAGGGCGATTTCCAGGGCAACCGGCATGCGCTGGATGGCTTGATGAATCAGGCGTTGTCGAGCGTCCGGCAGCCGATAGAACCAGTCGCCACCGTTGCGGCTATGACGTGGCGCATCCCCGGTGCCGGCAAAGTGATCCAGCACCATCTGCTCATGGTTACCGCGCACTGAAAATAACCAGCTCTGTGCCAGCCAATCGATCACGGCATCGGAGTAGGGACCGCGATCCACCAAGTCGCCGGTACACAGCACTCGGTCCACTTCCGGATTGAATCCGACCTTTTCAAGCAAGGCCCCAAGTATCTCGAAATGCCCGTGCACGTCGCCCACGACAAAGTCCCTGCCGTTCAGGTTGGCAGGCAGGCGCAGCACTGTTGGAGCGGGAACGGGCTGTTCAGGGGCGGGCGTGAAGGCCGTGGAAGGGGTATTGGACATGGATGCGGCGCAGGGAGCGTCAGAGGGATAAAGATTTAGCTTTTAACACAAATCATGGGTACATCGCACCTGCCACATGATGGTAGACACGTCTTGTGTAGCGTGATGGCTATTTGTAAGCTTTTTCATGCCACTGTTATGGCTATCTGCTAGTCTCCGTGCCATCATGCTGTGCTTCAAGTACTTGCCTGCCGGGGTCGGCCACTCGGTCGGGTAACTTCATGCGCACATTTTGTGCATCTGGGGATGGGGGCAGTTGTTTTGAACGGTTTCGAATTCATGAGCAAGGTGAGATTCGCTCGTCTCCCTGTGCTCGCTACATTGGTGCTGACCCAATTCTTCTGCATCGTTGGTGGTGCTGCCAGTTACTGGGACGTTTCCTGGTTGTTGGCGGTTCCGGTGGGAGCCCTGTATTTCTTCATCGTGCGCAAGCACATTTTCAACTGCTTCGTCGCCGTTGCTGGCGCCTATTTCGGCCTCGGCATGGAATGGCCCATGGCTGTCGCGGCGTTGTTCGGCCTCTACGCACTGCTGCATATCATTAGTGCGGTAGCCAGTTCGATGCAGGAATTCGCGATCTAGCGCCTGATTCCACACTTGCTGTAACATCATGAAGCCCGGCGAAAGTCGGGTTTTTTGTTGGTGTTCTCCCCGGATCCTTGGCCTTGCATGGATCCGGTCAAATCTGGAAATGCTTGAAGGGCACGCCTGCACTTTCGCCAGGCTCGGCAATTGGCTAGCTTTATTCCCGCAACGAGGGAAACGTTGCTTGCCGAGTCTGAAACTAAAGGAGTGTCCCTGATGAGAAAAAAACTGCTGTCCTGTCTGCTGCTGCCGATTTTCGCCTCGCTGTCCCTGTCTCTCCACGCCGCACCGGCCACGCCGTCTGCAGCCAGCACCCCGACGCCACTGGTCGTCGCGAATCAGGTTACTGGCGATTCCGCCAAGGTGGACATCAACACGGCCAGTGCGAGCCTGTTGCATCAAGCCTTGCAGGGCATCGGCAAGACCAAGGCCGAAGCTATCGTGGCCTACCGGGAAGAGCATGGTAACTTCGCATCCGTTGACGAACTGCTGGAAGTGAAGGGTATCGGCTCTCTCCTTCTGGAGCGCAATCGCGACAAGCTGACAGTGAACTGACAGCACAAGTACAAGGCCGGTTCCACTGACCGGCCTTTTTCTGTCCATCTTCAGCGGTCTTGCGCTTCCTTGGCATCCATCTCTGCATTGCGTTCGTGAACCCTTCTCAACTGTTCTTCCGTCAGTGGCAATTTCTTCGCGGTATCCCGCAGCAGCATCAGTCCTCCAACGATGGAGCCAATCGCTACCAACAGAATCAACCAGGCATACCAGGGCATGGCGCTCTCCTTCATACGGCGTGTAGGCCGTACCTGTATTATCGAGTAAAACTTGGCGACTTTGGTTCAATTATAGGGCTGTAATGATCGCCGGTTAATTCGCGATCACACCTTCCCCCGCTGCGCTCCCGCATCGTTTACAATGCGCGCCGTTTACGACTTGCCAAGAGACCCTGCCCATGTCCGCCTGCCAGACGCCCCTGATCGTCGCCCTGGATTTCCCCACCCGTGACGCCGCCCTGAAGCTGGCCGACCAGCTCGACCCCGCCCTGTGCCGGGTCAAGGTGGGCAAGGAACTGTTCACCAGCAGCGCCGCGGGCATCGTCGAAACCCTGTGCAGCAAGGGCTTCGAAGTGTTCCTCGACCTCAAGTTCCACGATATCCCCAACACCACCGCCATGGCGGTCAAGGCCGCGGCCGAGATGGGCGTGTGGATGGTCAATGTGCACTGCTCCGGTGGCCTGCGCATGATGTCGGCCTGCCGCGAAGAGCTAGCCAAGCGCAGCGGTCCACAGCCGCTGCTGATCGGCGTGACCGTGCTGACCAGCATGGAGCGTGAGGATCTGGCCGGTATCGGCCTGGATGTCGACCCGCAGGAGCAGGTGCTGCGCCTGGCGGCGCTGGCGCAGAAGGCCGGCATGGACGGCCTGGTGTGCTCGGCGCTGGAGGCTCCGGCACTGAAGGCGGCGCATCCGTCGCTGCAACTGGTGACCCCGGGTATCCGCCCGGCAGGCAGTGCCCAGGACGACCAGCGCCGGATCCTGACCCCCCGCCAGGCACTGGACGCCGGTTCCGACTACCTGGTGATCGGGCGTCCGATCAGCCAGGCGGCGGACCCAGCCCAGGCGTTGGCTGCTGTGGTGGCTGAGATTCGCGGTTGATTCGAGAGGCCGCGAGTGTGGGCTGCGCGTGAGCGCAGCCCGCAATGATCAGACTTTCAGCACCAGCTTGCCGAAGTTCTCCCCGCTGAACAGCTTGAGCAGCGTCTCGGGGAAGGTTTCCAGCCCTTCCACCACATCTTCCTTGCTCTTCACCTTGCCACTGGCCAACCAGCCGGCCATTTCCTGCGCGGCCTTGCCGTACTCCTTGACGTAGTCCATCACCACGAAGCCTTCCATGCGCGCGCGGTTGACCAGCAGCGCCAGGTAGTTGGCCGGGCCCTTGACCGCTTCCTTGTTGTTGTATTGGCTGATGGCGCCGCAGATCACCACCCGGGCCTTGAAGTTCAGGCGCGACAGCACCGCGTCGAGGATGTCGCCGCCGACGTTGTCGAAGTACACATCCACGCCCTTGGGACATTCGCGCTTGAGCCCGGCGAGCACGTCTTCGGCCTTGTAGTCGATGACCCCGTCGAAGCCCAGTTCATCCAGCAGGTACTGACACTTCTGCGCGCCACCGGCAATGCCGACCACGCGGCAACCCTTGAGCTTGGCGATCTGCCCGGCAATGCTGCCGACCGCGCCGGCGGCGCCGGAGATCACCACGGTTTCGCCGGCTTTGGGCTGGCCGACATCGAGCAGGGCGAAGTAGGCGGTCATGCCGGTCATGCCCAGTGCCGACAGGTAGCGCGGCAAGGGGGCCAGGCGCGGGTCGATCTTGTGCAGGCCCTGGGGTTCTCCGGTGAAGTAGTCCTGCACGCCGAGGGCGCCGCTGACATGGTCGCCGGGCTTGTAGTCCGGGTGCTTGGAGCTGACCACTTCGCCCACGCCGAGTGCGCGCATCACATGGCCCAGGCCCACCGGGGGGATATACGACTTGCCTTCGTTCATCCAGCCGCGCATGGCGGGGTCCAGGGACAGGTAGAGGTTTTTCACCAGCACCTGGCCTTCGCCTGGCTCGTTGGCAGGGGCCTGCTCATAGGTGAAGTCGTCACGGCGCACGGCGCCGACCGGGCGCTTGGTCAGCAGGAAACGGCGGTTGGTGTGGGGCATGGCGAGTTCTCCTGAACGAGTGTGAGGGGGGATGATCGGCGGGTTGAATGGGCCGCGTCACGCAAGATCACCGCGAACGATAGTAGTCCAACCGTGCCCTTGATGATGCTGCCCAGCCCTGCATTGCCGTGACTAGACTCGGCCACGACTTCCCATCCTTTTGCAGGAGCCAGTGATGAGCATGACTTTCTCCGGCCAGGTTGCCCTGGTCACCGGTGGCGCAGCGGGTATCGGCCGGGCGACGGCCCAGGCGTTTGCCGCCGAGGGGCTCAAGGTGGTGGTGGCCGACCTTGATGCGAATGGTGGCGAAGCCACCGTTGCGCTGATCCGCCAGAGTGGTGGTGAAGCGTTGTTCATCGCCTGCGACGTTACCCGTGATAAAGATGTGCGGCAATTGCACGAGCAGGTCATCAAGGCCTATGGCCGGCTCGACTACGCCTTCAACAATGCCGGCATCGAAATCGAGAAGGGGCGGTTGGCGGAGGGCAGCGAGGCGGAGTTCGACGCGATCATGGGCGTCAACGTCAAGGGCGTCTGGCTGTGCATGAAGTATCAACTGCCCCTGCTGCTGGCCCAAGGCGGTGGCGCTATCGTCAACACGGCCTCGGTGGCCGGCCTGTCGGCGGCGCCAAAGATGAGCATCTATGCGGCGTCCAAGCATGCGGTGATTGGCCTGACCAAGTCGGCGGCCATCGAGTACGCGAAGAAGGGCGTCCGGGTTAACGCGGTGTGCCCGGCGGTGATCGATACCGACATGTTTCGCCGCGCCTACGAGGCCGACCCGCGCAAGGCCGAGTTCGCTGCGGCGATGCACCCGGTCGGGCGCATCGGCAAGGTCGAGGAGATCGCCAGCGCGGTGCTGTACCTGTGCAGCGATGGCGCGGCCTTCACGACGGGGCACAGCCTGACGGTCGACGGGGGCGCGCTGGCGATCTGACCGAGGCCAGCCACAGGGCCAGCGCCACCGCCGCGCAGCCCAGCAGCAACACACCACCAAATACGATCAAGGCCAGCCGCGGCCCCAGCCGATCACTGAGCAGCCCGGTAAAGATCACCGGCAGGCTGAACCCCAGGTAGGCCAGCAGGAAGAACCCGGCACTGGCCCGGGTTTTTTCTTGGCCGGCCAACTTGTTCACCGCCGCCAGCCCGCCCAGGTAGATAAAGCCATAACAGGCGCTGCTGGCGGCCACGGCGCCCAGCAAAACGCCCGCCAGGTTGCCGCTGTCGGCGCCCCAGGCCAGCAGCGCGTAGCTGCACGGCAGGATCAGCAGCCCGAGCAAGGTCGCCCGGGCACTGGCCATGCGCCGGGCCAGCGGCTGGAACAGCAAGCCGCAGCTGATCACGCAGAAGATCGAGAACCCCGACCAGGCGCTCAGACCGTGCTGGCGCAGGATTCCCGGCAGCAAGGCGATGACCAGCCCGACACAGGCCCAGGCCAGCAGGATCGCCAGGCCATAGGCCAGGCTGCCGCTGGGATAGTAGGGCAGGCGCAGCATGGCGCTGCTTTGCGTCGGGTGTGGGTCTGGCAAGCGCCAGACCAGCACCAGGGCCGCGGCGGCCAGTATCAGCTGCAAATGGAAACTGCCCGGAGTGAGTGTCGGCCCGCGCAGCAGGCACAGGCTGGTCAGCGCCGCGCCCAGGCCAAAACCCAGGGAGGTGCTGGCGGTGACCCAGGTCGCGGCGCGGTCACTTTCACCGGGTGCCATCAGCTCGCTCATGTAGGCGGTGGCCGTGGCCGAGGCCAGGCCGGTGCCCAGGCCCAGGAACAAGCGCGCCACGCCCAGGGAGGCCAGGCTGGGGGACAGCAGCATGATCAAGGTGGCGATCATCGACAGGGCGAGTGCGACCAGGATCAACGGGCGTCGCCCGACCCGGTCGGCCAGGGCGCCGAGGGCCAGCAGCACTGGCAATACACCGAGCACGTAGCCGGAGAAAGCCACGGCGGTCGCCGCGGCGCCTTGCCCGGAGAGGTCGGCGTAGGTGATGTACAGCGGGGCCTGGAGATTGACGGCGAGGGTGATCAGGCACAGGGCGAAGGCCAGCAGGGCCGGGGCGTGGCGAGTGGGCATGGATGGTTTCCGCAGGATCGATTGCGTCAGCATCGGCCCTGGGTGGCTGTTCGCCAAGGTACACCCAGGACGGATTTGTGTTTAACTGTTTGCCTGAAATAAGCGAACACTTGCCATGCACTTCAATCTTGATCGCGCTCTCCCCACGCCCTTGGTCCAGCAGCTGACCGAGCAGTTGCAGGCCTGGATCACTCGGCAGCGCTTGCGCCCGGGTGCACGCCTGCCATCGATCCGCACATTGGCCAAGGCCCAGGCGGTCAGTGCTTCGTGCGTGATCGAAGCCTACGACCGGCTGGTGGCCAGCGGCTGGCTGGAGGCACGGCACGGTGCCGGGTTCTTCGTCGCCGAGCGCAAGCCGGGCCTGCGACCCGATCCCGGCGAGCCGTGGGGCGAGGCGATCGACGGCAGCTGGCGGCAGTTTCGCGAAGGGCACGAGCAACTGCTCAAGCTCGGCTGCGGCTGGCTGCCCGTGGCCTGGCGAGCCGAGGCTGAACTGGCCCAGGCCATCCGCCAGGTCAGCCGTGGCGCGCCCGAAGCACTGTTCGACTACTGCCCGCCCCAAGGCCTGGCGAGCCTGCGCCTGCAACTGCACAAAGGGCTGGCGCGGCTGGATATCGTCGCGGAACCTGAGCGTATCGTCACCACCCAGGGGGCCAGCCATGCCCTCGACCTGCTGGTGCGGACCTTGCTGGCGCCGGGCGACACGGTGTTGGTGGAACGGCCCGGTTACTACAACCTTTACAACCTGCTGCGCCTGCACGGCGTGCGCATGCTCGAGGTACCGCGCACTGCCAGTGGCCCAGATTTGGAAGTACTCGAGCAGTTGCTCGCCGAACACCGGCCGCGCTGCCTGTTCATCAACAGCCTGTACCAGAACCCGACCGGCACCAGCCTGACGCCCAAGGTCGCCTATCGCCTGCTGGAGCTGGCCCGCGGGCATGACCTGCGGATTGTCGAGGATGACCTCTATGCCGACTTCCAGGACGGGCCGGCGGCACGGCTGGCTACCCTCGACAGCGAGCAACGGGTGATCTACCTGGGCAGCTTCTCGAAGACCCTCAGCAGTTCGCTGCGGGTCGGCTATGTGGTGGCCGATCCGCCCCTGGTGGCGCGTCTGGCCGAATTGAAGATGGTCGCGGGCATTGGCACCTCGCGCTTTGCCGAGCAGGTAGTCGGGCAGATGCTCGCCAACGGTAGTTACCGCAAGAGCGTGCAGCGCCTGCGGCTGCGCCTGGGCCAGCACCGGGCGAGGACGCTGGGGCTACTGGAGGCCTGCGGCTGGGAGGTATTTTGCGAACCCGTCGGCGGCATGTTCGTCTGGGGCCGGGTGCCGGGGCGCGACTTCGCCGAACTGGAGCGGCTGGCGCTGGAGCACGCGGTGCTGCTTACCCCGGGCAGTGCCTTCGATCCGCAGGGGCGGGCCAGTGAATGGCTGCGCATCAATGTCGCCTATGGGCAGGATTCGCGGGCCGAGGCGTTCTTCCGGCATGCGGGGCGACCTCTGGCAGTCTGAAAGCGACACGCTCATAGCTAAATGACACCATTGGTGCGTCTGGCTCTTGTGACGGGGTCGGCGCCATTGTCACTCTTGCTGTCGGTAAAGTCCGACAAGGCGAGGGGAATGGTGATGGCGGCGACCAAGCACGGTGTACTGGCCAACCTGGGCATGGCGCGCAAGCTCGGCCTGGGCTTCGCCCTGGTGTTGCTGCTCACCCTGGTGGTGGCCGCCATCGGCGTGTACGCCCTGGCCAATGTCGGCCAGCGCTTCGATGGGCTGCGGCAGATGGCTCAGTTCAATACCGACCTGTTGAAGCTGCGCCAGCACGAACAGGCCTTCGCCCTGCGCTCGGACATCAAGGAGGCCGAGGCCCTGCGCACGGGGCTGCTGGGGCTTGTGGAGCGGGCCCGGGCCGTGCCAGCACTGGCCTCGACCGAGGCCGATCTCAATGCCTATGGGCAAGCTTTCGACCAATTCGTCCAGGCGGTGCAGGCCAAGGAGCTGGCGCTGGACATGGCCAGCTGGTCGGTGTCGAGCGTGGCCAACAACCTCGATGTGCTGCAGGCCGGCCTGGCCGACGATGGCACCTATACCCTCAAGCAGTCCCAGGGTCAGCAGGGCGGTGGGTTCCTGGAACAGGCCGGGCAGGTGGCGCAGGTGTCGCGGCTGATGCTACAGGCCATGGACGAGGCCCGGGTGCGCCTGGAGCAGAGCCGCAAGGGTGGCGAAGCTAGCACCGGGGGGCGCATCGCCCAGACCGTCGAAGCGGCGACCCTGGTGGACCAGCTCAAGGCTTCGGTCGCCGATGCCGGCTACCAGAGCGTGCTGGGCGAAGTGGCCGGGCACATCGGCAGTTTCTCCGAAAAGCTCAATGAGTACACCGACCTGCTGGGCCAGGAGCGGGGCATCAAGGACCAGTTGCAGGCGCGTGCCGAGCAGGTTACCGCGCGTGTCGACCAGGTGTATGCCGATCAGGAGCAGGCCATGCAGGCCGAACTGGCACGCAACGCCGTCGCCATTGTTGCGGCCACGGCGCTGGCGCTGCTGGTAGGCGTGCTGGCGGCCTGGCTGATCACCCGCGCCGTGGTCGCGCCGCTCAAGCGGGTGATCAGCCGGGCCCGGCGCATTGCCGCAGGCGAGCTGGGTATCGAGGCCGAGCCGCCGCGCGCCGACGAGGTCGGCCAGCTGTTGCAGGCCATGCAGCAGATGGCCGAGGGCTTGTCCGGTATCGTCAGTGGCTTGCAGCAAGGTATCGACCAGTTGGCCGGCAGTGCCCAGGCCTTGTCGGCGGTCACCGAGCAGACCAACCGCGAAGTCGGTAGCCAGAAGGACGAGACCGAGCAGGTGGCCACCGCCATGCAGCAGATGACCGCGACCGTGCACGATGTGGCGCGCAACGCCGAGCAGGCAGCCCAGGCGGCCCAGGCAGCCGACGACAAGGTCGGCTCGGGGCAGCAGGTGGTGCGTCAAAGCATGCAGCGCATCGAGCAACTGGCGCAGGCCGCCGAAACCGCCAGCAGCGGCATCGACAGCCTCAGTGCCGAGATCCATACGATCGGTGACGTGCTCGAGGTGATCAAGAGCGTGGCCGAGCAGACCAACCTGCTGGCGCTCAATGCCGCGATCGAGGCGGCGCGGGCCGGGGAGCAGGGGCGCGGATTCGCGGTGGTGGCCGACGAAGTGCGCGCCTTGGCGCGGCGCACCCGGCAGTCCACCGAGGAGATCGAGCGCCTGGTCGCCAGCCTGCGCGGCAATGCCCAGCAGTCGGTGATGCAGATCCGCGGCAGTACCGAACTGGTGCGCCTGGCGGTGGCCGACACGCTGCAGACCGAGAGCGCCCTGGGCAGCATTGCGGCGGCGGTGTCGTTGATCCAGCAGATGAACCAGCAGATCGCCGCGGCGGCCGAGCAGCAGAGCTCGGTGGCCGAGGAGATCAGCCGCAGCGTTACGCAGATTCGCGGTAGTGCCGACCAAGCGGCACTGGCGATGGAGGACAATGCCCGTTCAAGCGTCGAGCTGGCGCAGTTGGGCAATGACTTGAAGGGGATGGTGGGGCATTTCCGCTTGTGATTGCCTGTGCCTGTCTCAGCTCTTGCGCGGGCTGAGTATGAGCAAGGTCAGCACCCCCGCCACGATCCCCCAGAACGCCGAGCCGATCGAGAACAGGGTGAAGCCCGACGCTGTGACCATGAAGGTGATCAGGGCCGCCTCGCGCTCGCGCACCTCGCCCATGGCCACGCTCAAGCCGTTCATGATCGAACCGAACAGCGCCAGCGCCGCGATCGACAGCACCAGCTCCTTGGGCAGGGCACCGAACAGCGCCGCCAGGGTGGCGCCAAAGATGCCGGCGATGCCGTAGAAAATCCCGCACCAGACCGCCGCCGTGTAGCGCTTGGCCGGGTCTTCATGGGCATGCGGCCCAGTGCAGATCGCCGCGCTGATCGCCGCCAGGTTGACCCCGTGGGAGCCAAACGGCGCCAGCAGCAGCGAGGCGAAGCCGGTGGCCGAGATCAGCGGCGAAGCCGGCACCTGGTAGCCGTCAGCGCGTAGCACGGCGACGCCGGGCATGTTCTGCGAGGTCATGGCCACCACGAACAGCGGGATGCCGATGCTGATGGTCGCCGCCAGCGAGAAGCTCGGCGTGGTCCACACCGGGGTTGCGACTTCCAGCTGGAAGCCGCTGAAGTCCAGCAGACCCAGGGCGCCGGACAGCGCGGTGCCAACCAGCAGCGCGGCCAGCACGCAGTAACGCGGCGACAGGCGCTTGACCAGCAGGTAGCTGAAGAACATGCCCAGCACCAGCAGCGTGCGATGTTGAGCGGCAACGAAGATCTCGCTGCCGATCTTGAACAGGATGCCGGCCAGCAGGGCCGAGGCCAGGGAGGCGGGAATGCGCCGCACCAGGCGCTCGAAACTGCCGGTCAGGCCGCAGATCAATACCAGCACGGCGCAGGTGATGTAGGCGCCGATCGCTTCGCCGTAGCTCACCCCGCCAAGGCTGGTGATCAGTAGTGCCGCGCCGGGTGTCGACCAGGCCACGGTGATCGGCGTGCGGTAGCGCAGCGACAGGCCGATGCTGCACACTGCCATGCCGATCGACAGGGCCCAGATCCATGAGGAAATCTGCGCGCTGGTAAGACCGGCCGCCTGGCCAGCCTGGAACATCAGCACCAGCGAACTGGTGTAGCCGGTGAGCATGGCGATGAAGCCGGCGACGATCGCCGACGGCGAGCTGTCCGCCAGCGGCCGCAGGCGCGCTGAGGTGGCATCGGTCATAGGGCATTCCTTGTGCAGGTGTAAGCAGTTTTTTCAGGCTACCGTGCCATGGCGTGATCCTTGCCATACAGCAGGCATTGCATTTAGCCGTACAGTCGCCAACTATGGGCCATTACTACGCAACTGCGTGAGAGGGGAGGGGCGATGTACAAGGTGTATGGGGATTACCAGTCGGGCAACTGCTACAAGGTCAAGCTGATGCTCAGCCTGCTCGACCGCCCGTATGAGTGGCACCCGGTGGATATTCTCAAGGGTGAGACGGAAACGCCCGAGTTCCTGGCCATGAACCCCAACGGCAAGGTGCCGGTGCTCAAGCTCGAGGACGGCACCTGCCTGTGGGAGTCCAACGCGATTCTCAACTACCTGGCCGATGGCAGCGAGTTCCTGCCCAGCGCGCCGCGGCTGCGCACCCAGGTGCTGCAATGGCAGTTCTTCGAACAGTACAGCCATGAGCCCTACATCGCCGTGGCGCGGTTCATCCAGTTCTACCTGGGGCTGCCGCAAGAGCGACTGGAGGAGTACAGGGGGCTGCACAAGGGCGGCTACAAGGCGCTCAAGGTAATGAACAGGCAGCTGGAAATGACGCCTTACCTTGTCGGCGAGCAGTACTCGATCGCCGACGTGGCGTTGTACGCCTATACCCATGTGGCGCATCAGGGCGGTTTCGACCTGGCGCCTTACCCGGCGGTGCAGGCCTGGTTGGCGCGGGTGGCCAGTCATCCTCGGCATGTGCCGATGGTGGATTGACCGGCGTCATCGCGGGGCAAGCCCGCTCCCACGCCAGCCAGCACCCCTGGGAGCAGGCTGGCCCCGCGATGGTGATTTGTCAGACCGCGGCGAAACGCTTGTCCAGGTAAGCAATGATGTCCTTGGACTCGTACATCCAGGTCACCTCGCCTTGTTCCTCGATCCGCAGGCACGGCACTTTCACCCGGCCACCGCCTTCCAGCAGCGCCTGACGATGCTGCGCGTCGTTCTTCGCATCGCGCAGTGCCACCGGGACATTGAGGCGGTGCAGGGTGCGACGAGTCTTCACGCAGAAGGGGCAGGCGTGGAACTGGTACAGCACCAGGCCCTTGGCCTGCTGTTCGACCTGGGCCTGGGCCGCGGCATCGCGCTTCTTTTTTGCCGGGCGGCTGATCCAGTCGCCGAACACGATAAGCTGGCCGAGGCCGACCCGCAGGGCTTTGACGATCATGGGCAACTCCTGAAATGAAAAAGCCGACCCCAGGGGGTCGGCTCGGAACACAGGCCGATCACTTGATCAGGCTGAGGAACTCGCTGCGGGTGGCGGCGTTCTCGCGGAACTCGCCGAGCATCACCGAGGTGAGCATGGTCGAGTTCTGCTTTTCGACACCGCGCATCATCATGCACATGTGCTTGGCCTCGATCACCACCGCCACGCCTGCGGCGCCGGTCACCTGCTGCACGGCCTCGGCGATCTGGCGGCTAAGGTTTTCCTGGATCTGCAGGCGGCGGGCGTACATGTCGACGATCCGCGCCACCTTCGAAAGGCCCAGCACCTTGCCCTTGGGCAGGTAGGCCACATGGGCCTTGCCGATGAACGGCAGCATGTGGTGTTCGCACATCGAATACAGCTCGATATCCCGGACCAGCACCATTTCGCTGTTGTCGGAGGTGAACAACGCGCCGTTGGTCACTTCTTCCAGGGTTTGCTCATAACCGCGGCAAAGGTATTTCATGGCCTTCGCAGCCCGCTTGGGCGTGTCGAGCAGGCCTTCGCGGGAGACATCCTCGCCGATCTGGCTGAGGATCGCGGTGTAGTTCTGTTCCAGGGACATGGATCTACCTGTGGAAAATTTCGCAAAGGCGAAGGGTACGGCGGCGACGGCGGCGCTGCAAGCGCGATGTCACTCGTCGCGCCCTTCGAGCATGGTTCGCTTGAGCATCACGTAGACCGCGCCGGTGCCGCCGTGGCGAGCCTGACAAGAGGTGAAACCGAGCACCTGCGGGTGCTGGCGCAGCCAGGTGTTGACGTGGCTCTTGATCATCGGACGCTTGCCGTCCAGGCGCGCGGCCTTGCCGTGGGTGACCCGCACGCAGCGCACTTCCAGCTTGGTCGCTTCGGCGATGAAGGCCCACAGCGTCTCGCGGGCCTTCTCGACGCTCATGCCGTGCAGGTCGAGGCTGCCCTCGAAGGCGATCTGGCCGAGCTTGAGCTTGCGTAGCTGGCTTTCCTGCACGCCGTCACGCCGCCACATCAGCTCATCCTCGGCGCCGACGTCGATGACGAACTGGTCGGAGAGGCCGTCGATCACCAGCGTCTGGTCGCTGCGGATGGTCGCCGCCTGGCGCAGGCCTGCCAGTTGCTTGCGGTCGGCCTTGGGTTTGCCGACTTCGGCGCGATCGTGCTTGATCGGCTTGACGCCCTGCACTTGGCTGCGGAAGAGGGAAAAGTCGTCGTCTTGCATGGTGCCTCCACGTGGGCGGCGTAGTTTACGCGACTGTCATCGCGGGGCAAGCCTGGCCCCGCTCTCGGCGCGTCAGTCGTGTTTCTTCATCAGGTGCGGCGACAGGTTCAGCTCGCGCCCGCGGCGCAGGCGGATACGGCTGCGCCGCCACAGGCGCACGCCGAAGTACAGCAGCGCCAGCCCGACGACGGTCAGTGTTGCCGACAATGGACGGTTGGCATTGATTTCGGCCAGGGCGGCGTAGTTGCCCAGCAAACCGGCGAAGCCGGCCATGGCCAGCAGGATGCCCAAGGTGGCCAGCAGTACCGAGAGTGCTGCGGCGATGCGCGCGCCCCAGTTGCTCGGCTCACGCTGGCGCAGGCGCTTGGCATCGAAACTGCCTTTGAGCTTCATTCGAATTCCTCAGGATCGGGTGGTGCTGATCCGGATTTCGACCTGCGGGTCATCTTGAGGTTCCGCCCGTCCGCCGGGCGGTCGTGGTTCAGACCAGGCTGGTAGTGGGCGCGACGCAGGCGAAATTGTCGGCCATCACGGCCATCTCGCACTGGTGGATCTGCGCGGCGGGGATCACGGTGTCCTTCAGGGCCAGGTCACGGGTCGCAGAGGCATCTTCGACCAGGGTGCAGCGATAACCATAGTCCTTGGCGCGACGCACCGTGGTGCTGACGCTGGAGTGGCTCATGAAACCGCAGACGATCAGGTCCAGCGGGCCGAAGGCCTGCAGGGTCTCGTGCAGCTTGGTGTTCTTGAAGGCGTTGGGCATGCGTTTCTCGATCACCACCTCACCTTCGCGCGGCTCCAGCCCGGGAATGAACTCGCCCGCCGGGCCCTGCGGATCGAAACGGCCGCCAACGGTACCGAGGTGGCGGACATGGATGATCGGGCGACCGGCCTTGCGGGCGGCGTCGAGCAACCTGGCAATGTTCGCCACGGCCTCGTCCATGCCCGACAGCGCCAGCGGACCGCTCAGGTACTCCTTCTGCGCATCGATGACGATCAGGCTGGCTTGGCTCAGCTTGGCCGGCGGGTAGTCGCGGCCAGTGAGGCGGAACATCGTGGTTGGAACGGACATCAAGGGCTCCTTGGGTAGGGCTTTTGTGTACCTATTCTCCCTTGCCTTGGCGCCAATGTGAATGGTTGACAGCGCAGGCGGCGTGGTTACTGGCTTGTGGCTATCCATTCGGCCATAGGAGCGAACATTTGTGTGGTGTGGGCTGTTAGACTTTCGTCCTGTCAGAAAAGGAGTACCCCGTGATCACATCCCGCCTGCGCACCCTGCGCGACCACATCCGCTGGGCGGTCAGCCGCTTCCATGAGCATGACCTGTTCTTCGGCCATGGCGCCGACAATGCCTGGGACGAAGCCCGCCTGCTGGTGCTCGGTGCGGTGCACCTGCCCTGGGAGGTGGCCGACAGCTATCTGGACTGCGCACTCGAGGATGACGAGCGGGTACGTCTACAGCACTTGCTCAAACGCCGTATCGACGAGCGGGTACCGACCGCCTACCTGCTGGGCGAGGCCTGGTTCTGCGGCATGTCGTTCATTGTCGACGAGCGCGTGCTGGTGCCGCGCTCGCCCATCGGCGAGTTGATCGAAAAGCGCTTCGAGCCCTGGCTGGCCGCCGAGCCTGCGCGCATTCTCGACCTGTGCACCGGTTCCGGCTGCATCGGCATCGTTGCCGCCGATGTGTTCCAGGACGCCGAAGTGGTGCTGGCCGACCTGTCCTTCGACGCATTGGCGGTGGCTAACCAGAACATTGAGCGCCATGGCCTTGAGGAGCGTGTGTACACCGTGCAGGGCGATGGCTTCGCCGGGCTGCCGGGGCAGCGCTTCGACCTGATCCTGTCCAACCCACCGTACGTTGATGCCGAAGACTTCGGCGACATGCCGGCCGAATACCACCATGAGCCCGAATTGGGCCTGGCCTGTGGCAACGATGGCCTGGACCTGGTGCGGCGCATGCTGGCCGAGGCGGCCGACCATCTGACCGACAAAGGCCTGATGATCGTGGAAGTGGGCAACAGCCAGGTGCACGTCGAGTCGCTCTACCCCGAGGTGGACTTCGTCTGGCTGGAGTTC
Source organism: Pseudomonas soli (assembly GCF_900110655.1). Lineage (GTDB taxonomy): Bacteria > Pseudomonadota > Gammaproteobacteria > Pseudomonadales > Pseudomonadaceae > Aquipseudomonas > Aquipseudomonas soli. The sequence continues at coordinate 644,249 of NZ_FOEQ01000002.1, read as the reverse complement.
GAGCGCGGTGGGCACGGCGTGTTCATGCTGACGGCCGAACAGTGCCGGCAGCATCAGGAGTTGTTCAAGGCGCGGGTCTGACTGCGCGCCCGTTCCCACAGGATGAATGCAATCTCCGTGGGAGCGGGCTTGCCCCGCGATGGCGATATCAGCGGGTGGCGATCCAGATCAGCAACCCGGCCTGGAACACCGCGAAGGCCACCAGGCAGGTGATGGTAAAGCGCAGGCCGCTGTCTTCGCGGCGGTACTTGGCCACCCGTTCGTCACGCTCGCGCAGCTGCGCTTCCTTCTCCATCAGGTTCTGCTCGGCCTGCTGCAACATCCCGGCGGCCTCGAGGTTGTCCACGCGCTGCACCTTCTCGGTGTTCCAGCCACCCTTGAGCTGGCCCACCGGCGTTTCCACCAGGCGCCCCTTGAGCAGTTGTCCGTCGGTGTATTCCACCTCCAGGCCGACGCCGCGCAGCACGTGGTCGCGGCGCAGGCGAGTGTCTTCGTTCAGCGCGTCCTTGTTGGGCAAGCTCATGCCCTCGACCCGATAGTGCGAGCAGCGCTGCTGCAGCCATTGCACCGCCTGCGCCAGCAAGTAGCGGCCCAGGCCGCGGTTGAGCGGTTCGAGCTGCAGGCCGGCCGGGTCGCCGATGCGCACCGTGCGCGTTTCGTGGTCGACGCGGATGTCCAGATGGTTCTGTTCCTTGCGCACCTTCTGCCCAGGCAGGCGGATTTCCATGCGCAACAGGCTATGGGCCTTGTCGTGGCGCTCCGCGTAGCCGAACTGGACGAAGCGCAGCGGACGCGCGCCGATGTTGCGGTCAGTTGGCAGCGGGGCCAGGCGTAGCAGTTGGAAGTGCTCGGCAGCAAGGTCCGCCCAGGGCAGCGGGGCGCTTTCCGGCGCTTGTTCTTCGGTCGCCTCGGCGGCGGGGGCATCGGTCATCAGGGATTCCTCAGGTGCACGGCGGCCGGGTGCCGGTACCTACAAGGCCCTTGTAGGTATGGGCTTGCCCGCGATCAGGGCGCGTGGGCCCCGAATCACTGCCTTCTCAGCCGCGTTATCGGCAGGCCTGGTCAATACCTGAGGACAGGTATCAGGCCTGTGGCAACCCACGGATGAACAGAACGATGCGCTCCCCCAGCTCACGCGCCAGCGGCAGCTCGGGGTTGCGGTAGCTGTCACGCTGCTGGCTCATGCCCCGGGGGCTGATGCGCAGCACATGGTTCATGCCGTCGATCAGCGCCAGTTGCGCGTCGGGTTTGGCTGCCTTGAGGCGCTCGGCATCGGCTACCTCTACCTGGATGTCGTTACGCCCCTGGACGATCAGCGCGGGCACCTTGAGGCGGGCGAAGGCCGCCGCCGGGTCCTGATGCAGCAAGGTGATCAAGTACGGCTGCACGCTGGGGCGGAACACCTGGCGCAGCGGCGCGGGCACGTCGAGGCTGGTCTGCCCGGCCTGCAAGCGGTCGATCAGCGCCACGCCAGCGGGCAATTGCGCCGGCGGCAGGCGCTGGGCCAGCTGCTCGCGCAGCACGTCTGCCACCGGCCGACCGCTGCCGGCCAGGGTGATCACCGCGCTGGCGCCGGCCTGTTCCGCGGCGAGGCTGGCGATCAGTGCGCCTTCACTGTGGCCGACCAGGATCAGCGGGCCGAAGCGTGGATCCTGCCTGAGTGCGCGGCCCCACGCGACCACGTCGGCGACATAGCGCTCGACGCTGAGGTGACGTTCGTCGGGGGTGGCCGGCTGGCTGGCGGCCACGCCGCGCTTGTCGAAGCGCACGCTGGCAATGTGTTCGCTGGCCAGCAGCAGGGCCAGGCGCTTGAGGTTGTCGATGCGCCCGGCGGCAGGGTTGTTGCCATCGCGGTCGGTAGGGCCGGAGCCGGCGATGATCAGCACCACCGGGGGCGGCGTGGCCTGCTGCGGCAACAGCAGGCTGCCATGCAGCACGCCCTGGCCGGTGTCCAGATCGATGGGGCGTTGCAGCACGGTGGGGGCGGCCTGGGCGAGGCAGGTGCAGAACAGCAGGAGCAGGGCGGCGAGGCGCGACTTCATGGGCGGGGTACTACGTGGGACGTTGCTGATTCGACCTTGGGTCATCGTGAAGGTTCGCGGGCCCCATCGCTGGGCAACCACAGCCACGCGGTTTTCCGTATACTGCCGCTTTCGTTCACTTCAGGCTGATTCGCGGAGCGTCCATGTCCGGCAATACCTACGGCAAGCTGTTCACTGTCACCACCGCTGGCGAAAGCCATGGCCCGGCGTTGGTCGCCATTGTCGACGGCTGCCCGCCTGGCCTGGAAATCTCCCTTGCCGACCTGCAGCACGACCTCGACCGGCGCAAGCCCGGCACCAGCCGGCACACCACCCAGCGCCAGGAGCCGGACGAAGTGGAGATCCTCTCCGGCGTGTTCGAAGGCCGTACCACCGGCTGCTCGATCGGCCTGCTGATTCGCAACACCGACCAGAAGTCCAAGGACTATTCGGCGATCAAGAACCTGTTCCGCCCGGCCCACGCCGATTACACCTACCACCACAAGTACGGCACCCGCGACTACCGTGGCGGTGGCCGCAGCTCGGCGCGCGAAACCGCCATGCGCGTGGCGGCCGGCGCCATTGCCAAGAAGTACCTGGCCACCCAGGGCATCCGCGTGCGCGGCTACATGAGCCAGCTCGGGCCGATCGAGATCCCGTTCAAGACCTGGGAGTCGGTGGAGCAAAACGCCTTCTTCAGCCCCGACCCGGACAAGGTGCCGGAGCTCGAGGCCTACATGGACCAGCTGCGCCGCGACCAGGATTCGGTGGGGGCGAAGATCACCGTGGTCGCCGAAGGCGTGATGCCGGGCCTGGGCGAGCCGATCTTCGACCGCCTCGACGCCGAGTTGGCCCATGCCTTGATGAGCATCAACGCGGTCAAGGGCGTGGAGATCGGCGCCGGTTTCGCCAGTGTCGCCCAGCGCGGCACCGAACACCGTGACGAGATGACGCCCGAGGGCTTCCTCAGCAACAACGCCGGCGGCATCCTCGGCGGCATTTCCTCGGGCCAGCCGATCGTCGCCCACCTGGCGCTCAAGCCGACCTCGAGCATCACCACCCCGGGCCGTTCCATCGACGTCGATGGCAACCCGGTGGAGGTGATCACCAAAGGCCGCCACGACCCTTGCGTCGGCATCCGCGCCACGCCGATCGCCGAGGCGATGATGGCCATCGCCTTGATGGATCACCTGCTGCGCCACCGGGCGCAGAATGCCGAAGTGAGGGTGGGCACCCCGGTACTGGGCCAGCTCTGATCCGCCTGCGCTGGCCCTATCGCCGGCAAGCCGGCTCCCACATGAATACCGCAGGCTTGAGTCCTGCAGCGGACCTGTGGGAGCCGGCTTGCCGGCGATAGGGCAGGAACAGGTCATCACCAAGGGCCGAACGATGTCCTCCATCCCCTACTGGCGTCTCTCCAGCTTCTACCTCTTCTACTTCGCCCTGCTCGGCTCCACCGCGCCGTTCCTGGCCCTGTACTTCGACCACCTGGGCTTCTCCCCGGCGCGCATCGGCGAACTGGTGGCCATCCCCATGCTCATGCGCTGCGTTGCTCCCAACCTGTGGGGCTGGCTCGGTGACCGCAGCGGCCAACGCCTGTTGATCGTGCGCCTGGGCGCGCTGTCGACCCTGGCGACCTTCTCGCTGATCTTCTTCGGCAAGAGCTACGCCTGGCTGGCGCTGGTCATGGCGTTGCACGCCTTCTTCTGGCACGCGGTGCTGCCGCAGTTCGAAGTGATCACCCTGGCCCACCTGCATGGCCAGACCTCGCGTTACAGCCAGGTACGGCTATGGGGCTCGATCGGCTTCATCCTCGCCGTTGTGGGCCTCGGGCGCCTGTTTGAATGGCTGAGCCTGGACATCTACCCGCTGGCGCTGGTGGCGATCATGGCCGGTATCGTCGTCGCCAGCCTCTGGGTGCCCAATGCGCAACCCGTCGAGCAGGCCGAGCAGCGCGGGGCAGGGGGCTTTCTCAGGCAGGTGCGGGCGCCTGGGGTACTGGCCTTCTATGTGTGCGTGGCCCTCATGCAGCTCAGCCATGGGCCGTACTACACCTTCCTTACCCTGCACCTGGAGCACCTGGGCTACAGCCGCGGTGCCATCGGCTTGCTGTGGGCGCTTGGCGTGGTGGCCGAAGTGTTGGTGTTCATGGTCATGAGCCGGATCTTCGCCCGCTGCTCGGTGCGCAAGGTGCTGTTGGCCAGCTTCCTGCTGGCGGCGCTGCGCTGGTTGTTGCTTGGCAACCTGGCGGATATCCCGGCGGTGCTGGTGTTCGCCCAGGTACTGCACGCGGCCACGTTCGGTTGTTTCCATGCCGCGGCCATCGCCTTTGTCCAGGCCAGCTTCGGCGCTCGCCAACAGGGCCAGGGCCAGGCGCTGTATGCGGCGCTGTCAGGCACCGGCGGTGCCCTGGGCGCACTGTACTCGGGCTACAGCTGGAAACTGCTGGGCCCACACTTCACCTTTGGTATGGCTAGCGTCGCGGCGCTCGCGGCAGCCGTTATCATTGCCTTCCGACTCAAAGAAAGCAGGAACCACCCCTGATGAGCATCCTCAGCGTATTCGACCTGTCCAGTCCGGACCTGCCGCACAAGGTGCTGACCCACCACGACGACATCGCCGCGACCCTGGCCGAGCAGGGCGTGCGCTTCGGCCGCTGGCAGTCCGGCGCGCGCCTGCGCCCGGGCAGCAGCCAGGATGAAGTGGTCGCGGCGTGCCGTGGGCCGCTCGACCAACTGATGACCGAGCACGGCAGCGTGGTAGTTGGCGTGGTCAGCCGCGATGGCGCCGACCTGAGCCAGGCCGACCTGCGTGATGAACATGTGCATGACAGCGATGAAGTGTTCGCGATGATCAGCGGGCGTGCACAGGTCAGCCTGCGCCTGGGCGGCGCGGTGTATGCCGTGCTGTGCGAGAAAGATGACGTGCTGCTGGTGCCGGCCGGCACGCATCGCTGGCTGGACCTGGGGGCCAGCCCATTCTGCCTGGCGCTGCGCCTGTTCGGCAGCGAGCAGGGTGTGCAGCCACGCTTCACCGGGGATGCACTGGCGCTGCAATTTGTAGGTTTCGACGAACTCTGAATGAACTCGCGGGGCAGCTTCTGCTCACACCCTCCAAGGGTGAGCAGAAGCTGCCCCGCGAACGGGTTGCGCGCTTAGCGGTAGGTGGGCAGGGCGAAGCGTTGCTGGCTCTGCAGCATGGAAATCACCGGCAGCTCGCTCGCTTGTTCGGCAAGGTCGCGGCGGATGGCGCTGATCGCCCACGACAGTTGCTCGGCGCTGTGCAGTTGCGCATAGGACAGCACCCGGCGAGTCACCACGCCGTCGCTGGCGCGCAGGGTCAGCAACACGCCGCCGTCGGGTCGCGGCTGAGTAGCAACCTGATAGGCGGTGAAGAGCGAGGCGAATTTTTGCTGGATGAGGTCCATATCAACTCCTGACTGTTGTACTGGCAGACTTGAGTTGATGATTGCAGTGACCGTGCCAGCCTTTTGTTAAAATAAAGTCTTTTAAAATCAATATGTTATGTTTGATTTTGCAGATGCCTGCATTGCATTCTGCACGCCCGTGCATTTTGCACAGTGCATTTTGCACGGTCATAGCCTGGCTCTCTGTCGCCGATAGAATCTGAACCTTGGACCTGTCGTTGCTGCCTGATGGACACTTGGGCCCATTGCCAGATGCCAGGAGGTTCTCGATGTTCGATCACCAGCCCGCCACCATGACCACAGAAGAAGCCGCAGCCTTCGCCGAGGAGGTTTTCGAGCGCGCCCGCCGCGGCGACGCGACAATGCTCGGCCGCCTGCTCGATAACGGCCTGCCCGCCAACCTGCGCAACCACAAGGGCGACACCTTGCTGATGCTGGCCAGCTACCACGGTCACCATGACGCCGTGCAGGTGCTGCTGGCCCATGGTGCCGACCCGCTGATCGCCAATGACAACGGCCAGTTGCCCATAGCCGGCGCCGCCTTCAAGGGTGATCTCGCGATGATCCGCCTGCTGCTGGAACACGGCGTGCCGGTGGATGCCGCCGCCGCTGACGGTCGTAGCGCATTGATGCTGGCGGCAATGTTCAACCGCCTGGAGATCATCGACTATCTGTTGGCCCAGGGTGCCGACCCCGCGCACCGCGATGCCGCCGGCGCCACTGCGCTGATGGCGGCCCGCACCATGGGGGCGATGGATAGCGCGGCACGTCTCGAAGCATTGGCCGGCTAACTCCCTGGGGGCTTTTGCGGCTATCCTTGGCGCCTTTCACGCCAACCCGCAGGCCCCCCATGAAAGACCAGTTGCTCGAATTCATCAGTCTCATCGGCGCCGGCTGCATGCGCGATGAAGATATCGAGCGCATCGCCGCCGAGGCCGCCGAGGCCTACGCCGACCCCGCCGCCTTCCTCGCCGCCAATCCGGACATCAACTACGACGACACCTTTCCCTTCCCGCTGGGTGAATGGGTGGTGGTCGGCAGCCTGCCCGATACCGTGCTGTTCCAGGCCGACAACTACCAGGACCTGTTCCAGCAGATCAGCGACTCGTTCGACAAGAGCGTGCCCTTCACCCTCAAGCCCAAGCAGCTGGCGCGCACCGAGGCGCTCACCGCGCTCAACCGCATCCAGGTGCAGATGGGTGCGCTGAACAAGGAAGCCGGTGGCTACGTGCTGCTGAACTTCAGCCAATTACTCGACGATGAGCTGCAGATGATCATGGTCGGGCAGCACGACCTGGCCCGTGTGCTGGAGCTGGGCGAGGCCGTTGGTATCAAGGTGGAGCCGGCGCTGGAAGCGCTGAAGGTGGCAGTGCATATCTGAGCCGTAGCCGCCGCGCAGCCCCTGGGAGCGGGCTCCGCGACCGGCCTGTCAACCCAGCGCGGTATCGAGGAACATCATCACCGCGAAACCGCCCATCAACCCCAGTGTTGCCGCGGTCTGGTGCCCATTGCGGTGGGTTTCCGGGATCACCTCGTGGGACACCACGAAGATCATTGCCCCGGCTGCCAGGCCCATGCTGATCGGGTAGGCCAGGGCGAAGCCGGTGGAGATGCCCAGGCCGATCACCGCGCCCAGCGGTTCCATCAGCCCGGAGCCAATCGCCACCAGCGCAGCCTTGAAGTTCGACAGCCCCGTGGCGCGCAGTGCCAGGGCCACGGCCAGGCCTTCGGGGATGTCCTGGATGGCGATGGCGCTGGTCAGCGGCAGGCCGATGGCCATGTCGCCGTTGGCGAAACTCACACCGATGGCCATGCCCTCGGGCAGGTTGTGCAGGGTGATTGCCAACACGAACAGCCAAACCCGGCTCACCCGCTCGGCCTGCGGGCCGCAGGGGCCGGTGCTTTCATGCTCATGTGGGGTGAAGCGGTCCAGGCCCAGCATCAGCAGCACCCCAAGGCCCATGCCCAGCACCACGGTGAAGGCCGCCGCCGGGCCGTTGCCGGTGATCTCGCGGGCAGCATCCAGCCCCGGCAGGATCAGCGAGAACGAACTGGCGGCGAGCATCATGCCAGCGGCAAAACCGAGCATGACGTCCTGCGTGCGCGCGCTGACGTCGCGCAGGATCACCGCCAGCACCGCGCCCAGGGCGGTGGCGCCGAAGCCGGACAGGCCGCCGAGCAGTGCCAGGTGCAGGTGGTCGGCATGATCGCCGTTGACCGCGTTCCAGATGCTCGCCAGCAGCAATGCGCCGATGGCCAGCAGGCTCAGCACCAGGCCGGCGCTGAGCCAGGGAGCCTGCACGGCCTGGTGCCGCCAGGCGCTGAGGATGGAGTCAGAGCTGGCGCTTTGAGTGTGGGCAGGGGGCATGCGAACCTCGAGAGCAGTGGATATCAGCAGTCTATCCACTGACCGGCATTCCCGACCAAGGATTCCCTTCTATCGGGGCCATAGCCAGCTATGCTCTGCAGCACACACACCGTGCGGGAGCAGCATCATGGGTTCCACCTTCAACAGCCTGGTTGGCTTGATCATCCTGGCCCTGGACATCTGGGCCATTCTCAATGTGCTCAAGAGCGGCGCCGAGGTGGGGATCAAGGTGCTCTGGATCCTGCTGATCCTGCTGCTGCCGGTGCTGGGGCTGATCATCTGGGCGATCGCCGGGCCACGGGGCAATGTGCGGATCTGAGGCCTCACCTCGCAACTGTGTAACTTTGTAAGGACAGGCTGCTCTCGACAAAATTTTCACACTCGATTTTTGAAAATCCGCGCCGCACAATGCGGCCTTGGTCTCACCTTGCCCACAAGGGCCAGACCACCAGGCTATTGGCGCTTTCGCCTTCCCGCAAACCGCAATCCTAGGACCTCTCCATTCATGGCTAACACGGACGCCTTGAAGCAACAGGGTGTGCGAGGCTCGTTCTCGCCGACCCTGAAATCCCACCTGGCCTACACGTTGCTCAGTGGCCTGGTGATCATGCTGATGCTCAGCCTGGTGCGCCTGGCGCTGCTGGTCTACAACAGCGACATGATCGGCGACACGCCATACTCGACCGTTGCCGAGGGCTTCTTCAACGGCCTGCGCTTCGACCTGCGCGTGGTGGTGTACATCAGCATCCCGTTGCTGCTGGCGCTGCTCAGCCCCTGGCTGATGGCCCGCCGTGGCCTGTTCCGCTTCTGGCTGACCATTGCATCTAGCGTGGTGATGTTCCTCGGCCTGATGGAGATGGACTTCTACCGCGAGTTCCACCAGCGCCTGAACGGCCTGGTGTTCCAGTACATCAAGGAAGACCCCAAGACCGTCATGAGCATGCTCTGGTACGGCTTCCCGGTGGTCCGCTACCTGTTGGCCTGGCTGGTCGGCACCTGGCTGCTGAGCCTGCTGTTCAAGGGCATCGATCGCTTGACCCGCCGCAACGGCAGTGCCCAGGCTTTGGGCAGCGCCAAGCTGGCGCCCTGGTACGGGCGCCTGGCGGTGTTCATGGTGGTCCTGCTGGTGGCCGTGGTCGCCGCCCGTGGCACCCTGCGCCAGGGACCGCCGATGCGCTGGGGTGATGCCTTCACCACCGACTCCAACTTCGTCAACCAGTTGGGCCTGAACGGCACCCTGACCCTGATCGATGCCGCAAAGAGCCGCTTTGGCGAAGACCGCGGCAATATCTGGAAGCCCGTGCTGGACCAGCCGCTGGCCACACAGACCGTGCGCGAGCAGCTGCTGACCGCCAACGACACCCTGGTCGATGCCGACGAGGCCGCGATCCGCCGTGACTTCGTGCCGCCTGCGGCGAACACGCTGGGGGTCAAGAACGTCGTGGTGATCCTCATGGAAAGCTTCGCCGGTCACTCGGTCGGCGCGCTGGGCAGCCCGAACAACATCACCCCGTACTTCGACAAGCTGGCCAAGGAGGGTTTGCTGTTCGACCGCTTCTTCTCCAACGGCACCCATACCCACCAGGGCATGTTCGCCACCATGGCCTGCTTCCCCAACCTGCCGGGCTTCGAATACCTGATGCAGACCCCGGAAGGCGGCCACAAGCTGTCCGGCCTGCCAGCGCTGCTCAGCGCCCGCGACTATGACGACGTCTACGTCTACAACGGTGACTTCGCCTGGGACAACCAGTCCGGTTTCTTCGGCAACCAGGGCATGACCACCTTCATTGGCCGCAACGACTTCGTCAATCCGGTGTTCTCCGACCCGACCTGGGGCGTGTCCGACCAGGACATGTTCGACCGTGGCAACGAAGAGCTGGCCAAGCATGACGGCAAGAAGCCGATCTACGCGCTGCTGCAGACCCTCTCCAACCACACCCCGTATGCCTTGCCCAAGGACCTGCCGGTGGAGAAGGTCACCGGGCAGGGCCGCCTGGACGAGCACCTGACCGCCATGCGCTACTCCGACTGGGCGCTGGGCCAGTTCTTCGAGAAGGCACGCAAGGAGCCGTATTTCAAGGACACGCTGTTCGTCATCGTCGGCGACCACGGCTTTGGCAACCACCAGCAGGTCACCGAGTTGGACCTTGGCCGCTTCAACGTGCCGCTGCTGCTGATCGCCCCAGGTATCCAGGAGAAGTTTGGCGCTGTCAACCATACCGTGGGTACCCAGGTCGACATCGTGCCGACCATCATGGGCCGTCTCGGTGGCCAGGCCCGCCACCAGTGCTGGGGCCGCGATCTGCTCAACCTGCCTGAGGGCGACCAGGGCGTGGGCATGATCAAGCCGTCTGGCAGCGAGCAGATCGTTGGCCTGGTGCAGGGCGACCGCATCCTCATCGAGTCCAAGGACATGACCCCGCGGATGTATCGCTACCAGTTGGGCCGGGAGTTCAAGGCCGAGCTGATCGAAAGCCCCGACCAGCCGGAGATGCTCCAGAAGCTCGAGGCCTACATCCAGACGGCTACCAAGAGCCTGCTGGACAACACCGCCGGCGTCGTCCACGGCACGCCGAAGTAGTAGCGCCTAGTGGCCTCAGGAAGCCCGCCGTTGACCGGCGGGCTTTTTTCATGTGGTTGTCATGCACGCGGCTGAACATTTGCCGCTGTGTCATGGTCAAGCTAGTACGCAGTTCCATTCACTGTTGTGCCAGCGAGGGCTGATCGATGAAAGCATGGGAAGTCAGCTTTGCCGACCAGAAGGGCGAGCCGCAGACACTGCTGCTCAATGCCGAGCAATGCCCCAGCGAGGAGGACGCCGCACGCGCCATCCGTTCGCGTTTGTTCCCGCTAATGGATGAACTTGACCTCAATGACTTCCAGGATCGCAGCTTTTCCCCGACGGCACGCTGGCTCAAGGAGCAGAGCGGCGTGACCATCACCACCATTCGCCAGCTACCCTGAGCCGCTATGCTCTGGCGCAGTGCCTGCACAGGCACTACGCTGGAGACAGGCGCCGGCCAAATCTGCGGGTCCGCGTCGATTCCACTCGCGTCTTGCATCAGCTCGAATTGCCAGGCATGGCACGCTTGCCAGGCAGGTGCTTTGTGCACTGAAAGTCTATCCATTGCTTTGCAGGAGGACGTTTCATGAGCAGCCAATACGACGACATCAGCAGCAGTGTCCTGCGCCAGATGAAAGCTGGCGGTTTCGATTTCACCCGTATTCATCCCATCGAGTTTTATGCCGTGTTTCCCGACGAGGCCGCCGCACGCCGGGCGGCCGTGCAGTTCCGTGGCGAGTCGCTCAGCGCCCAGGTGAGCGAGCGCGACGACGGTGCCTGGCATCTGGAACTGAGCAAGGTGATGTACGCCACCCATGGCGGCATCGGCGCTTTCGAGCAGGCCTTCGAACGGCTCGTGTCGCCCCATGGCGGCGAGGTCGAGGGTTGGGGCGTCAAGCAGGAACGGCCGATTGCCTAGGTAACGCGGCCCCGTGCGTTCTACCGTGGTTTGCGCCCGGCCATATGCTTCAGGTATGCCAGCAATGCATCGAGTTCCTGGTCGCTCAGCACCTGGGTGGAGAACCCAGGCATCTTGGCCTGCGGCCAGTGCCTCAGGCTCTGCGGATCGCGAATGTATTGGCGCAGGAATGCCGGCTGAAAGTATTCGGTAGGGTTGTGCGGCAGGTTCAGGTCAGGGCCCAGGTGCGCATCGCCAGCGCCATTGAGGCGGTGGCAGGCCAGGCAATTCTGCTGGAACAGGACAAAGCCCTGGCGCACTGGATCCGCGTCAGGCAGCGCTGGGTCTGGCAACAGGGCGGGGAAGCGCACCTCGACCGCTGCCAGGCTGCGAATGCTGGCGATCTGGAACGGCCATTGTTCCGGGCGGATGCCGCTCGCCTGGGGCTGGGTCCATACCAGATAGAACGGCCCGGCTCCCGCCTTGCCCTGGCCGAGTGGCGGCCAAGGCCGGGCGTTGTCCTCGATGGCCAGCCAGGCTTGTGCCGGGCCTGGCTGCAACAGCGGGCCGGCGGGCATTTCTGCAGCGAAACCGTCGAGGGCCACCGCCTGCAGGTGGTCGCTCGGTTTCACACCCTCGAGCAGTGCTGCCAGCGGTACGGCGCGGTAATGCATGGTGCGCTTGTAGGCAACGTCCTGTTCAATAGTGACGTCCCGCGCCAGGGGATGGGTGAGCAGTTGCTCGCTCTGCCAGTGCCGGCTGCCGTCACCCAGATCGAGGGTCAGTTGCGCGGCCAGCGCTGGCAGGGGAATCAGCAAGCAGAGCAGGGTAAGGCACAGGCGCATGGGCAATCTCCAACCTTCAAGGTCGGCAGGTTACCCACGCACGCTTGGAAAAGGCCAGTGCTGGGTCAACCGAACAACCGGGTAAGGTTGGGCAGGATCAGCAGCAGGGTCGTGGCGAAGAGTATGAGCCCGGCTTGGCGTACTTTGGATTGTCTGAACATGGCGGACCGCCTTCTTGTTGTTATTCCTGAATAACCCTTGGCTTCCTTGTCTGGCTTCGGGTCGATCGCAGTGGCGTGATCGAACGTCTTCACTGCTTGCCGCGTGTTTCTGGATATACAACCAACACTAGGGCCCGCGTCATCCCTGTTTCAGAACCCTTTGCTCTAAAAAAAATCATTTCGCTTCCTCATGGCTTTAAGGCCACTGGCCACCCCGCTGGCACGCTGACGCTAGACGAGTGCGCGGCAAGGGTTACCAAGGGTTACAGGGCCTACCGTTCGTCTGGACATCCTACTTGCTTGTACGCCCCTTTCGCGTCAGTCTTTACAGCAAATCCCACCCACATGTCGTTCAGGACTACCGCTATGTCGTTACGCATCTGCATCCTTGAAACCGATGTCCTGCGGCCGGAGTTGATCGCGCAGTACCAGGGCTACGGAAGGATGTTCGAGCAGCTGTTTTCACGCCAGCCGATCGCCGCCGAGTTTGATGTGTACAACGTGATGAATGGCGATTATCCGCCGGCCGAGCGAACCTTCGATGCCTACCTGGTGACCGGCAGCAAGGCCGACTCGTTCGGCGACGATCCGTGGATCCAGACGCTCAAGGCCTACCTGCTCAAGTTGTATGAGCGGGGCGAGAAGCTGCTGGGGGTGTGTTTCGGTCACCAATTGTTGGCGTTGACTCTCGGCGGCAAGGCCGAGCGCGCCGACAAGGGCTGGGGCGTGGGCATCCACCGCTACAGCTTGGCGGCCCATGCGCCGTGGATGGACCCGCAGGTATCCGAGCTGACCTTGCTGATCAGTCACCAGGACCAGGTCACCAAGCTGCCCGAAGGGGCCACGGTGATCGCCTCGAGCGATTTCTGCCCCAACGCCGCCTACCATATCCGTGACCAGGTGCTGTGCTTCCAGGGTCACCCGGAGTTCGTCCACGACTATTCCCGGGCGCTGCTCGACGCGCGCCAGGCCTCGTTGGGCGACGAAGTCTATGCCAAGGCGGTGGCCAGCCTTGCCACCGAGCACCAGGGGGATCTGGTGGGCGAGTGGATGCTGCGCTTCGTCCAGCAGCCCGGTAGTCGCGTGATCTGAGATCCATGTTGACTGGGGTCGCGTGGGAGATGGCACCGGCTTCGCCGGTAATCGCGGGCCAAGTCGCAGCGGCGAACCGCCGCTCCCACGCTCTTGGCGTTACAACCAGCCCGACCGCTTGAAACTGAAGTACAGCCCCGAACACCCAAGGCCGATCACCCCCAGCACGGTAAAGTAGCCGTAGTGCCAGCCCAGCTCAGGCATGTTCTGGAAATTCATCCCGTAGATCCCGGCAATTGCCGTGGGAAACGCCAGGATCGCCGCCCAGGCCGCGAACTTGCGCTGGGTGATGCTTTGCCGTGATGACTCCAGCAGCATGCCGATCTCGATGGTCTGGCTGGCGATGTCGCGGATGCCGGCCAAATCTTCCATCTGCCGAGTCACGTGGATCTGCACGTCGCGAAAATACGGGCGCATGTTCTTGTCGATGAACGGGAAGCTCAAGCGCTGCAGCTCTTCGCTGACTTCCACCATCGGAGCCACGTAGCGGCGCAGGCGCAGGATGTCGCGGCGCAGGCTGTGCAGGCGCTGAATGTCTTCTTCCTTGAGTGAATTGCTGAGCACGCTGTGCTCCAGCTCTTCGATTTCACCGTGAATGGCCTCGCTGACCGGCTGGTAGTTCTCGGTGACGAAGTCCAGCAGAGCGTAGAGCACGAAGTCTTCGCCGTGCTCGAGCAGCAACGGCCGCGCCTCGCAGCGTTGGCGCACCAGGGCGTAGGACTTCGAGTGGCCGTTGCGGCAGGTGATGATGTAGCCATTGCCGGCGAAAATGTGGGTCTCGATGAACTCAAGCTTCCCTTCGTGGCGCACTGGGGAGTAAGTGACGATGAACAGCGCGTCGCCGAAGGTTTCCAGCTTTGGCCGGCTGTGTTTCTCCAGGGCATCCTCAATGGCCAGTTCGTGCAGGCCAAACTGGCGCTGCAGGTTGGCCAATTCCTCGGCATTGGGCTCTTCCAGGCCTATCCACACGAAGTGTCCTGGCTTGCTGGCCCATACGGCGCCTTCGTCGAGGCTGATATTGGTGACCTTCCTGCCGGCGCTGTACACCGCTGCCGCGACGACTCGACCCATGGTTGTCCGCTTATTCGATTGAACACGCGATACAGCTTGGGCCGTGTCGCGGCACGGAGCAAGTCCGGCGAGAGGTGGCGGGTCAGGGCGCGATAAGCTCGCTTTCCATATGGTCGATGCAATGCTGCATCTGGATTCGGCATTGCTCGATCAGCGTTGGCAGGTCCTGTTGGGTCAGGCCAGCAGTGGCGATCGGGGCCAGCGAGCGAATTATCACCGTGCGCTGGCGCCAGCTGTTCAGGCTCAGGCGCCTGGTGTAGCGGCTGACGCATACCGGCACGATCGGCACGCCGGCCTCGATCGCCATGTGGAAAGCGCCTTTCTTGAACGCTAGCAACTGTTCGCCGGGGTTGCGCGTGCCCTCGGGGAAGATCCAGATCGAAGTATCGTCGCGCAGGGTTCGGGTGGTGGTCTGCATGGCCTTGCGTGCCTGATAGGCGTTCTTGCGGTCGATCAGCACATTGCCGCCCAGCCAGAACAACTGCCCGAACAGCGGGATCCAGCCCAGGCTCTTCTTGCCGATGGCCACGGTACGCCGGGGCACCACCTGGCCGAGGATGAACAGGTCATAGTTGGACTGGTGGTTGGCGATGATCACGCAACCGGGGGGCTGGTCCCACAGCGGGCCGACCTCGGCCTTGACCTTGATCCGCAGCAACCAGGCGGCCGGCACGCTGTACAGGCGGGCGAACAGGCGGCTGTTGTCGGGGTTGAACGGGCGCAGCAGGCCAATCACCAGGCCGACGACACCCACGAGCAGAAAGTGCAGCGCCAACAGGAGCATGCGGAGCATATAAAGCATGGTACGACTCACACCGGACAGTCGCGGCGCAGTGTACGGGTGTGCACTGGTGGGGGCAAACGTTGCTGAGCGCTGGAGATCATGCGGGAGCGGGCTTTCCCGGCGATGGCCTCACCCTGGGTGATCGCATCGCCGGGCAATCCCGCTCCCACGAAGTCCTGTGAGGAAAATCCCTGGACGGACTCAGCCCAGGTGGTTCTGGTCCGCCAGGATCGCCTCGTCCAGCGCCTCCAGCAGGGCCTTGCGCACCTTCAGCTTGGTGTTCTTGTGCGCCAGCATGTTCAGCTTCTTCATTTCGCGCGCGGCGGCCAGGGCGGTCTCGTGCAGCTGCTCGGCGGGCACCACCTTGTCGAGGAAGCCGGCTTCCCGGGCACCCTGCGGGTCGAACACCTCGGCATTGTTCACCGAGCGCTGGAATGCCGCACGGCCCAGGCGATCACGGGCCAGCTCGATACCGGCGTGGTGCATGGTCATGCCGATCTGCACTTCGTTCAGGCAGATCTTGTAAGGGCCTTCGACACCGATGCGGTAGTCGCCCGACAGCAGCAGGAAGGCGCCCTTGGCCACGGCATTGCCGGGGCAGGCGACGATCACCGGGAAGGGGTGCGACAGCAGGCGCCGGGCCAGGGTGGAGCCGGCGGTTACCAGGCCAACGGCCTCCTTGGGGCCGGCGGTCATCACTTTGAGGTCGTAGCCGCCGGAGAGGATGCCCGGCTGGCCGGTGATGATCACCACCGCGCGTTCCTCGACGGCGCGATCGAGCGCGGCGTTGAAGGCCTTGATGACATCCGGGGAGATGGCGTTAACCTTACCGTTGTTCAGGGTCAGGGTGGCGATGCCGTCTTCGGCGTGGTAGGTAATCAGCTCGCTCATGGCAGAGTCCTTTGGATGGCGTGGCGACGACGTTACCCAGCGGCGCCGGCCAGGTAAAGTGCCAAGACTGACTGATCAGTCAGTGTCGCGCCGCTGTGCCTTGCGCCCTCTGGGCAGCGCTTGGCGGGCAGGAAAAAGCGCTGGGCACATTGGCAGCATTGCCCTGATCGGCCGGAGTTTTCGGCCAATTGCCTTAAGCACATGAAAATTCTGAAAAAAATGCTTGCCAAGTAAAAGCTCTTCTACTAAATTAGCGCGCCTCGACAGGCTGAATAGCTTGAAGAGAAAACGGTGAAGTGTCCGAGTGGTCGAAGGAGCACGCCTGGAAAGTGTGTATACGAGAAATCGTATCAAGGGTTCAAATCCCTTCTTCACCGCCACATTCTACGAGAAGCCCCCGAATCGAAAGGTTCGGGGGCTTTTTGTTTGTCGGTTTGTTTTTACCTGTGCGATCGCATCGCCGGCAAGCCGGCTCCCACAAGGTAATGCGATCTCCTGTGGGAGCCGGCTTGCCGGCGATGGGCTGCGAAGCAGCCCCTTTAGAAACTTACTGAGGCCGACAGTCGTGCCGTGCGCGGCGCGCCCTGGAACAGGTAGTTGTCGCCCAGGTAGTCGCCCACGTCGCGCCAGTAGCGCTTGTCCAAGACGTTGTCCACGGTCAGGCGCAGCACGGTGTCGTAGCCGCCGATGTTCGTGCGATAGCGGCTGCCGATGTCGAATACGGTGTAGCCGCCGACTTCGACATTGCCTGCTGAGCTTGCGTACTTGCTGGCGCTGTAGCGTGCACCGCCGAGCAGGGCCAGGCCGGGGACGGGCAGGGCGTAGTCGGCCTGCAGCGCGGCGCGCAGGCGCGGCACGTTGATTGCCTGGTGGCCTTCGTAGGCGGCGGTGTCGCTGTTTTGCACCCGGGCGCGGATCACTGCGGCGCTGGCCTGGATCTGCAGGTTGGAGGTTGCCCAGCCGCTGGCGCCGAGTTCCAGGCCGGTGTTTTTCTGCTGGCCCGACTGCACGTAGGTCGGCGCCGGAGTTCCGTCGGGGCGGGCATACTGGTACGCCTGGCGGATCTGGAACAGGGCCGCGCTGAAACTCATGCCCTGCCAGTCACGCTTGATGCCGACTTCGAGCTGGCGCGACAGGGTCGGGGCGAGGATTTCGAACGCGTTGCTGGCATACCAGGGGGCGGTGCCACCCGAGGACAAGCCTTTCGCATAGCTGGCGTACAAGGTGGTGTCCGGCTGCGGCTTGTAGATCAAAGCTGCGTTGGGCAGCAGTTGGTACTGTCGGGTGTGGCGCCCGGCGACGCCATTCTGGTCCCAGGTCTTTTCATCCAGGCGCACTTCCCGGGCACCGATCACGGTCTGCCAATTGTCGTTGAAGGTGATGCGGTCGCTGAAGAACAGGCCGTACTGGCGGCTGTCCAGGCGGCGTTCACTACTGCCAATGGGCTTGTCCGACGGCTCCACCGCTGGCGCACCGGTATGGATGTTGCCCGTGCCTCGCCACTCGTTGTAGCCCGGTCGCTGGTCGAGCGTGCGGCGTTGCGCACTGGTGCCGACGGTCAGCTCATGGCTCACGCCCAAGGCATCGAAGCGCCCGTCGAGCATGGCCTGGGCTTCGTCGATGCGGCGGGTATCGTCAGGGCTGCGGAAATCGTAGATGTCGTAGTCGCCATTGCTGCCGAAGTAGGACCCTTCGCTCGAACCCCAGGCGAATGCGCTGTAGTCATCAATTACTACCTTGCTGCGCGAGGCGCTGAGGGTACCGTTCCAGTTGTCGTTGAACTGGTATTTGAAGCGCCCGCCCAGGTTCAGCGAGTCGTTCTGCACGGGCTTGGCCCAGGACTGCCAGGCCAGGTGATCCTTGGGGTCGACGCCATGGGGCAGCTGGTTGCCGCCAAGCAGTTGATAGCCGGGTACCGAATACTGCTCGCGGTGCTGGTACTCGGCATCCAGCTCCAGGACGGCATTCGGGTTGATCTGCCAGTCAAGCGCCACGGAGGCGAAGTCGCGCTTGCCGTCGGCATGATCGACATAGGAGCGAATGTCCTCGTGGGCGAGGTTGGCCCGCAGGCCCAGCTGGCGCTCGGCGCCGAACCAGCCGCCCAGGTCGGTGGCCAGGTAGCGCTCGCCCTGTTCGTTGCTCGACACGCTCATGCTGCGCACATCCTCCGGGCGCTTGGTCACGTAGTTGACCAGCCCGCCGGGCTCTGACACGCCGCTCTGCAACCCGGACAGTCCCTTGAGCAGCTCCACCTGCTGCTTGTTCTCCAGCGCCACGTTCTGCTCGCCGGCGATGGTCTGGCCGTTGACCCGGTAGCTGCTGGCGGCGTTGAGCTCGAAGCCGCGCACGTTGAAGTTCTCGTAATAGCCGATCGGCGCATAGCTTTCGCCCACCGAGGCATCGCTCTGCAGCACCTCGCTTAGCTTGCGCACCTGGCGGTCGTCCAGCAGCTGGCGGCTGAACACGCTGACCGCTGCCGGGGTGTCGAGCAGCGACGCGCTGTGCAGGCCGCCGACCTGGGCTTCGCGTGCCTGGTAGCCGCTGTCCTGAACATCCGAAATGCGCACGGGGGCCAGGGCCACACTGTCGTCGGCAAGGCCATGGCCACTGTGCAGGGCAAGGCCCAGGCCGAGCAGGCCCAAGGGCAGGCGGGGGCGAAGCGGGGTCATGCAAGGCTCCTTGAAAAGCAGACGCGCCGTTATCGCTCGGCAGCTGTCGGGCAGGCAAAAGGGCGCCATGGTAGCAGGCTGCCGAGGCTTTCAGGGATGCAGACGTGGGATCCGGCGCGCCTGTGCTCCCACCGATACCGCACAAGGCTTAGGCATGCGCGTTTCCTGCGGGAGCCGGCTTGCCGGCGATGACGCCAGTACAGTCAATACGAACGAAGCGGGGCGCGATTCAGGCCGCCGCCGGGCGCTGGTAACGGCGCCAGTTGTCGTCGATCTTCGACCAGGTCTTGCCGTCGGTGATGGCCAGCAGCTTGCGGCCATCCTTGAAGGTGGCAAGGAAGGTGACTTCCTCTTCCTTGCCGCCCAGCAGCAGGCCGGCGAGCAGGCCGACCGGGCCGGCCACCAGGGCGCCGGCCACTCCCCAGCCCAGGGCGGTGCCCAAGCTGCGGGTCGATTCGAGGTTGGCCAGTTTCAGATCCGTAATCCGCGCCAGCGAAATGCGCTCGCCGGGCGAAGGGCTGCGCGGGGTCTTGAGTGTGAGCGCTCCATTGCGATACTCGCCTTCACCTTGCAAGAAATCGCCGGATTGCACCGTGAGCCTTGTCATTGTGTCGTCCTGTCAGGAAGGGGTCTTCGACCAACGCCTACTGAGCGCTCCACACGCTGGCAAGTCAACGCCGAGGCGACGGAGGGTCGTGCGGCAGGTTGTCGCGTAGTAAAGCGCCTAAACGAAGCGTTGAGGGCAAACAACAGGCACTCGTCGCATTTTCGAAAGTAAACTTCGAATCGTTGTCTATAAAGTCCTGGAGACATGATTGGAACTAATGCTTGTCGCTGCCGACATTGATCCATCGCAGTTTGCGCAAATTAGGACGACACAGTTGAGTTTTCGAAAACGAAAAAATGGCGTCAAAAAACGCTGGACATCAAGTTTCATTGTGTGTCAGTTTTTTTGCGCCTCATAAAGGCGAGTGACAGGAAGTTCTCGCCAGGTGGGAAATCCTGTCTGACATCAACTGCTTTTTTGTAAACAAGGAAGTAACCTGCATGTCGAAAGTCAAAGAAAACGCTATTGTTTCGGCCGTTTCCGCACTGCAGCCGAAGGGACCTAGTTCGTCCTTTGGCCTGATCGATAGCTTTGCCCACCAGTACGATCGCGGCGGCGCGAACATCAATGGCAAAAAGTCCTTCACGGTCGACCAGGCCGCCGACCACCTCCTGCGTGATGGCGCAGCCTGGAAGGACCTGAACAAGGACGGCACGATCAGCCTTACTTATACCTTCCTGACCAAGGCACCGTCTGACTTCTACAGCCGCGGACTGGGCTCGTTCAGCCAGTTCAGCGACCTGCAGAAACAACAGGCCAAGCTCTCCATGCAGTCCTGGGCGGACGTGGCCAAGGTCACCTTCACCGAGGCAGGCTCGGGCGGTGACGGCCACATGACCTTCGGCAACTTCAGCGCCAGCAACGGCGGCGCGGCGTTCGCCTACCTGCCGTTCGACGGCCCGGGTTCGCACAAGGGCGAGTCCTGGTACCTGATCAACAGCGGCTATCAGGTCAACATCACCCCGGGCACCGGCAACTATGGTCGCCAGACCCTGACCCACGAGATCGGCCACGTGCTCGGCCTGTCCCACCCCGGCGACTACAACGCCGGCGAAGGCAACCCGACCTACCGTGACGCCGACTACGCCCAGGACACTCGTGGCTACAGCGTCATGAGCTACTGGAGCGAAAGCAACAACGGGCAGAACTTCATCAAGGGCGGCGGGCAGTACTACGCCTCGGCCCCGCTGATGGACGACATCCTGGCGATCCAGAAGCTCTACGGCGCCAACTACGCCACCCGTGCCGGCGACACCACCTACGGCTTCAACTCCACCGCTGATCGCGACTTCTACTCGGCCACCTCGGCCTCGTCGAAACTGGTGTTCTCGGTGTGGGACGGTGGCGGCAACGACACCTTCGACTTCTCGGGCTTCACCCAGAACCAGAAGATCAACCTCAACGAAGCGTCGTTCTCCGATGTCGGCGGCATGGTTGGCAACGTGTCCATCGCCAAGGGCGTGACCATCGAGAACGCCATCGGCGGCTCGGGCAACGACCTGCTGATCGGCAATGCGCTGGCCAACGTGCTCAAGGGTGGTGCCGGCAACGACATCATCTACGGCGGCGGCGGCGCCGACCAGCTGTGGGGCGGCAGCGGCTCGGACACCTTCGTGTTCGCGGCTGTCAGCGACTCCACCAAGGCGGCGCCGGACCGCATCATGGACTTCACCTCGGGCGTGGACAAGATCGACCTGTCGGCCATCTCCGCGTTCGCCGTGAACAAGCTGCCGCTGCAGTTCGTCAATGCCTTCACCGGCCATGCCGGCGAGGCGCTGCTGACCTACGACCAGGCCACCAACCTGGGCAGCCTGTCCATCGACTTCACCGGAAACGCGTCGGCTGATTTCCTGGTGACCACCGTTGGCCAGGCCGCTGTCACCGACATCGTGGTCTGATGTAACAGGGGGCGGCGCTCGCGCGTCGCCCTTTTGTCGGCGAGGCAGACGAATGAAAGCAAGCTTGCGAACGATCGCGCTGGCCGCGATTACCCTGATGTCGATGACCGAGGTAGGTATGGCGAGCAGCCTGTTACTCCCCAACGCCGCGCAAATGGCCGGTGATTGGACGCTTTACCCCGAACAGCAGCAGGTGCAAGCCTGCAACCTGCACCTGGGCGCCAACGAAGGCGAAATCGAAGGCGACCTGGATTGCGCCAGGGACCTGCTGGGCCTGCGCCCCGGCAGCTGGCTGGTGACTCCTGACACCTTGGCCCTGGTGGGCGGCGACGGCAGCAGCGTGGTGCACTTCAGCCGCGAGGGGGCCAAGCGTTACGCCTGGACCCGGCCGGACGGTACCCAACTGGTGCTCCAGCACCTGGACAAATAACCCGGCCTGAAACTTAAAAGTTTCAGGCAAGCAAGGGCGAAACATGAAACTACCGAGCAAAAAGCCCGGGGCGCCTTTGTGGGCGGCACTCGGCGAACATAAGTCGACGTTGATCAGCGTTGGCTGTTTCACGGCATTGATCAACTTGCTCATGCTGGTGCCGTCGATATATATGCTTCAAGTGTACGACCGTGTACTGAGTTCACAGAGCACGACAACTTTGTGGGTGCTGACATTGATGGTTGTCGGCTTCTTCGTTTATATCGGCGGGCTCGAGGCCGTACGCAGTTTCATTGTCATTCGGGTCGGCAACCAGTTGGAAAAGACGTTCAACCTGAAGGTCTATCGCGCCGCCTTCGAACGCAATCTGCGCCAGCGCGACGGCGCCGCCGGCCAGGCCCTGGGCGACCTGACCCAGCTGCGCCAGTTCATCACTGGCCCCGCGCTGTTCGCCTTCTTCGATGCCCCCTGGTTCCCCATCTACCTGGCGGTGATCTTCGCCTTCAACGTCTGGCTGGGCGTCATGGCCACGGTCGGCGCGCTGCTGCTGATCGCCCTGGCGATCCTCAACGAGCGCCTTACCCATGCCACCCTGGCCGAGGCCAGTGGCTTCCAGCAGCAGTCGACGCAACTGGCCGGCAGCCAGTTGCAGAGCGCCGAGAGCATCCAGGCCATGGGTATGCTTGGCGCGCTGCGCCAGCGCTGGTTCAGCCTGCATGGACGTTTCCTCGACCTGCAGAACAAGGCCAGCGACACCTCGGCGGTGATCACCGCCACCAGCAAGGGCCTGCGCCTGTGCCTGCAATCGCTGGTGCTGGGGTTGGGCGCGCTGCTGGTGATCGAAGGGCAGATGACCCCGGGCATGATGATCGCCGGCTCCATCCTCATGGGCCGGGTGCTGGCGCCGATCGACCAGTTGATTGCGGTGTGGAAACAGTGGAGCGGCGCGCAGCTGGCCTACCAGCGCCTGGACGGGCTGCTGCGCGAACACCCCGAGACGCCGACGCCGATGCCCCTGCCGGTGCCTACCGGGCAACTGGCGGTGGAGCAGGTCAGCGCTGGCCCGCCCGGGCGCAACCTGGCCACCCTGCAGCAGGTGCACTTCGCCCTGGCGCCGGGTGAACTGCTCGGCGTGCTGGGGGCTTCGGGTTCGGGCAAGTCGACCCTGGCCAAGGTGCTGGTCGGCGTCTGGCCGACCCTCGGCGGCCATGTGCGCCTTGATGGCGCCGAGCTCAGCCAATGGGACCGCGACGCGTTGGGCCCGCACATTGGCTATCTGCCGCAGAACATCGAATTGCTGCGCGGCAGCATCGCCGAGAACATCGCCCGCTTTGGCGAACTGGACGGCATCAAGGTGGTCGAGGCGGCGCGCCTGGCGGGCGTGCATGACCTGATCCTGCGCCTGCCCCAGGGCTATGACACGCGCCTGGGCGAGGAGGGGGTGGATCTCTCCGGCGGTCAGAAGCAGCGCATCGCCCTGGCCCGCGCCCTGTACGGCGATGCCCGGCTGATCGTGCTCGACGAACCCAACTCCAACCTCGACAGCCACGGCGAAGCCGCCCTGGCCAACGCCATCGTCCAGCTCAAGGCTCAGGGTCGCACCGTGGTGCTGGTGACCCACCGCAGCGCGGCGCTGGCCCAGGCCGACAAGCTGCTGGTGATGAACGAAGGGCGCATGCAGGGCTTCGGCCCGGCCCGCGACATCCTCCACGCCATGGGCCAGGCCCCGGCGCAACGACCCCTGCAAGCCGGAGGTGGCGCATGAGCCAGCAAACCCGTGATGCACGTTTCCATGTTCGTCTGGGGTGGTGGCTGACCCTGGTCGGTTTCGGCGGCTTCATGGCCTGGGCCAGCTTCGCCCCGCTCGACCAGGGCGTGCCGGTGCAAGGTACCGTGGTGGTGTCGGGCAAGCGCAAGGCGGTGCAGTCCATGGGCGCGGGCGTGGTCAGCCGCATCCTGGTCAGCGAAGGCCAGCTGGTGCGCCAGGGCGAGCCGCTGTTCCGCCTCGACCGCACCCAGGTGCAGGCCGACGTCGATGCGCTGCAGGCCCAGTACCGCATGACCCGCGCCGCCCTGGCACGCTGGCAGAGCGAGCGTGACAACCTAGGCCAGGTGCAGTTTCCCGCGGAGCTGCTCGAAGACGCCGACGCCCGCCTGGCGCTGATCCTCGAAGGCCAGCGCCAGCTGTTCGACAGCCGCCGCCAGGCCCAGGCCCGCGAGCAGGGCGCCCTGGCCGCCAGCATCGACGGCTCCCAGGCCCAGCTGACCGGCATGCGCCGGGCGCGCGGCGACCTGCAGGCCCAGGCCGACTCGTTGCGCGAGCAGCTCGACAGCCTGCGCCCGCTGGCCGGCGAGGGCTATATCCCGCGTAACCGCGTGCTGGAATACCAGCGCCAACTGTCGCAGGTGCAGCGCGACCTGGCGCAGAACGCCGGCGAAAGCGCGCGCCTGGAGCAGGTGATCGTCGAAGCCCGGCTCAACTTGCAGCAGCGCCGCGAGGAATATCAGAAAGAGGTGCGCAGCCAGCTGGCCGAAGCCCAGGTCAAGGCCGCGACTCTGGAGCAGCAGCTCAACTCCGCGCACTTCGAGCTACAGCACAGCGAGATCATCGCACCGGCCGACGGCATCGCGGTGAACCTT
Source organism: Pseudomonas soli (assembly GCF_900110655.1). Taxonomy (GTDB): domain Bacteria; phylum Pseudomonadota; class Gammaproteobacteria; order Pseudomonadales; family Pseudomonadaceae; genus Aquipseudomonas; species Aquipseudomonas soli. The sequence continues at coordinate 619,884 of NZ_FOEQ01000002.1, read as the reverse complement.
GGCGTGCACACCGAAGGCGCCGTGGTGCGGGCCGGCGATACCCTGCTGGAGATCGTGCCCCAGGGCACCGCGCTGGAAGTGGAAGGGCGCCTGCCGGTGAACCTGGTGGACAAGGTGGCACCGCAGTTGCCGGTGGACATCCTGTTTACCGCCTTCAACCAGAACCGCACGCCACGGGTTACCGGGGAAGTGGCGCTGGTGTCGGCCGACCAACTGATCGACGAGCGCAGCGGCCAGCCGTACTACGTGCTGCGCAGCACGGTCAGCGAAGAAGCGCTGGCGCGTCTGCAGGGGCTGGCCATACGCCCGGGCATGCCCGCCGAGCTGTTCGTGCGCACCGGCGAGCGCTCGCTGCTCAACTACCTGTTCAAACCCCTGCTCGACCGTGCAGGCACCGCCTTGACCGAACAATAAGGACTGCCAGTGAAGAAGTTCCCACTGATCGGGCTGCTGCTGGCCTGCGCCTGGCTGCCGACCGCCGCCCAGGCCGCCATGGGGCCGTTCCAGGTATACGAGCAGGCCCTGCGCCGCGACCCGACCTACCTCGCGGCATTCAAGGCCCGCGAAGCCGGCCAGGAATACCGCGCCATCGGCCGCGCCGGCCTGCTGCCCAGCCTGTCGTACAGCTACAACAAGGGCCGCAACGATTCCGAGGTGCGCTACCTCGGCGATTCGCGCCGGCAAAAGGAGGACCGCACCTACAACAGCATGGGCTCGACCTTCATCCTCCAGCAGCCGCTGTTCGACTATGAAGCCTATTCGAGCTATCGCAAGGGCGTGGCCCAGGCGCTGTTCGCCGATGAGAGCTTCCGTGACCAGAGCCAGCAACTGCTGGTGCGGGTGATGACCAGCTACACCCAGGCGCTGTTCGCCCAGGACCAGATCGCCATCAGCGTCGCCAGCAAGCAGGCCTACCGCCAGCAGTTCCAGCAGAACCAGCGTCTGTTCGACGCCGGCGAGGGCACGCGCACCGATATTCTCGAGGCTCAGGCCCGCTACGAGCTGGCCGATGCCGAGGAGATCAAGGCGCGCAACGAACAGGATGCCGCGCTGCGCGAACTGGGCGCGCTGATCGGCGAGCCGGCGGTGCGGGTCGAGGACCTGGCGCCGCTGCGCCTGGGCTTCGCCCTGCCGGTGGTCGACCCCAGCGGCTACGAGGCCTGGCAGGAGCGGGCCCTGGCCAACAACCCGCAACTGGCTTCATCGCGCCAGGCCCTGGAAGTGGCGCGCTACGAGGTCGAGCGCAATCGTGCCGGGCACCTGCCCAAGGTCACCGCGTTCGCTACTTCGCGGCGCCAGGAGTCGGACAGCGGCAACACCTACAACCAGCGCTACGACACCAATACCGTGGGCATCGAAGTCAGCGTGCCGATCTTCGCCGGGGGCGGGGTGCTGGCTTCGACCCGCCAGGCCAGCCGGCACCTGGAGCAGGCCGAGTATGAGCTCGACGGCAACACGCGCAGCGCCTTGATCGAACTGCGCAAGCAGTACAACGCCTGCCAGTCCGGCGCCAGCCAGCTGCGTGCCTACCAGCGGGCGCTGGTGGCGGCCGAGGCGCTGGTGGTGTCCACGCGCAAGAGCGTGCAAGGCGGCGAGCGGGTCAACCTGGACGTGCTCAACGCCGAACAGCAGTTGGCCACCACCCGCCGCGACCTGGCCCAGGCGCGCTACGACTACCTGCTGGCGTGGATCAAGTTGCATTACCAGGCCGGGGTGTTGAGCGAGACCCAGCTGGCGCGGGTGGACGAAGCGTTCATTGAGGGCAAATCCGGTTGATGCTCTGATCGCCTACCAGCGTGGGAGAGGCGGTTCGCCGCTCCCACGCTGGTAGGCGAGTGACTGAAAAGCATTCAGGCTGACACCGCTGCCTTTCTCCGCTTGCCCTCAGCCAGCCCCCACACCAGCAGCGCCAGGGCACCGATCACCAGCCCGGCCACCACGATCCCATCCCAGCCATGCACCTCGAACAGTTGCGTGCCCAGCAGCGACCCCAGCGCTCCGCCGATGAAGTAGCAGGTGATATACCCGGCATTGAGCCGCGTACGCGCCTCGGGGCGCAGCACGATCACCGCGTTCTGGTTGCTCACGTGGACCAGTTGCACCGCCAGGTCGAGCAACAGCACGCCCACCAGCAACGCCACCAGCGAGCTCTGCGCGAACCCCAGCGGCACCCACGACAACAATAGCGCCACCAGCCCCACGGTGGTGCCCAGCGAGCCTTTGCCGCGGTCGGCCAAGCGCCCGGCCCAGTTCGCCGCCAGTGCGCCAACCGCTCCGGCCATGCCGAACAGGCCGATCACCGCGTCTGAGTAATGGTAGGGCGCCTCGCTCAACAGGAACGCCAGCGGAGTCCAGAACAGCGCGAACAGGCTGAACGCCAGCAAACCCAGCAGCGAGCGCAGGCGCAGCACCGGTTCCTCGACGAACAGGCGGAATACCGAGCCGATCAGCGCCGGGTATTTCAAGCCGGCGTGGCTGTGGTGTTGCGGCAGGCTGCGGTACAGGGCGAGGGCACTGACGGCCATCAGCACCGCGGCCAGCACGTAGATGCTGCGCCAGCCGCCCAGCTCGGCCATGAAGCCTGCGGCGGTGCGCGCCAGCAGGATGCCCAGCAACAGGCCGCTCATCAGCGTGCCCACGGCGCGGCCGCGTTGATCCGGAGCACTGAGCGCGGCGGCCATGGGTACCAGCACCTGGGCCACCACCGAGAACAGTCCGGTCAGCGCCGTGCCGAACAACAGCCACGGCAGGCTTGGCGCGCAGGCGCTGATCACCAGCCCGGCGGTGGCGATCAGCACCATGGTGACGATCAGCCGCCGCTGCTCGAACAGATCGCCCAGTGGCGCGAGCAACAGCAGCCCGGCGCCGTAGCTGAGCTGGGCGGCGATGACGATGGTGCCGGCGCTGGCGGTGCTCAGGCCGAACTGCTCGGCGATGCTGTGCAGCAGGGGCTGGGCGTAGTAGTTGCTGGCCACGGCCAGGCCGGTGGCGGTGGCCATCAGCAGGATCAGGGCGCGACTCAGGGTCGGGGAATTCATGGGCAGTCTCGTTGCAGGCAAGGTTGTGTGGCGACAAGTATCAGGAAGTGTCCTTCATGACGCTAATGTATAGTTATCAACTTATCCATCTCTAAAACAGATAGATCCATGAACCTGAAGCAGCTCGAATACGCCTTGGCCGTGGCTGACACCGGCAGTTTCACCCGCGCCGCCGAACGCTGCCACGTGGTGCAATCGGCCCTCAGCCATCAGGTGGCACGGCTGGAGGCACAGTTGGGGGTAAGCCTGTTCGAGCGCAGTTCGCGGCGGGTGCGCCTGACCCCGGCCGGCGAGGCCTTCGTGCTCAGTGCCCGGCCGGCAGTGGCGGCGGCGCGGCGGGTGGCCGAGGATGTTGCCGCCGCCTGCGGGCAGGTGCGTGGACGTTTGTCGATCGGCGAGATCAGCTCGCTCACCGCGCTGGACCTGGTCGATCTGCTGGCAGTGTTTCATGAGCGCTACCCTGATGTGGACGTGCGCTGGTTGACCGCCAAGAGCGAGTTGCTGGTGACGGACGTCTGCGAGCGGCGTCTTGACGTGGGCTTCATCGGCCTGTGGCAGGGCGAGGCGCTGCACGGCGTGCAGCATCGCCTGCTGGCGCGGGAGGAACTGGTGGCGGTACTGCCGCCTGGCCATCGGTTGGCGGGAAGGGTTCAGCTGGCCCTGGCCGAGCTGGCCGACGAGGTGCTGGTGGACTTTCCCGAGGGCACCGGGGCGCGTCGACAGACCGACGAGGCGTTCCAGGCGGCAGGGTTGCGGCATCGGGTGCAGTTCGAGATCGGTCATATCCGCCTGGTGGAAAAGTTCGTGCAGCGGAGCATGGCCGTGGGCCTGGTCCCCGAGCGGATCGCTCGGGGTTTCACGCAGGTCGCGATGGTGCCCCTGGTAGATGCGCCGGTGCGGCATCTGTACGCGGTGTGGTCGCCCAGCCCCACGCCGGCGGCGCGGGCGTTTCTGGACGTACTTGAAGAAAAACTGCTGGCGGCCGATGGATAACCCTTGACCGCCGACTCCTACAGGTGCGGCGCGGATCTTGAACGCGGCGCTGTACCTGTGGGAGCCGGCTTGCCGGCGATGAGGCCCGCGCAGGCAATTACAAATCAGGCCGCGAAACCACCATCGGCCAGCAGGCTCGCGCCGGTGATGTAGCCGGCCTCAGGCCCCGCCAGGTAGGCGACGAAGCTGGCGATCTCGTCTGCCTGGCCATAGCGCCCGATGGCCATCAGCGGGATCAGGCTCTCGGCGAACTCGCCACTGGCCGGATTCATGTCGGTGTCCACCGGCCCTGGCTGCACATTGTTGATGGTGATCCCCTGCGGCCCGAGGTCACGGGCCAGGCCCTTGGTCAGGCCGACCAGCGCCGACTTGCTCATGGCATAGGGCGCGCCGCCGGCGAACGGCATGCGCTCGGCGTTGGTGCTGCCGATGTTGATGACCCGTCCGCCCTGGCCCATGTACTTCACTGCCGCCTGGGTGGCCACGAACACGCTGCGCACATTGACCGCCAGCAGTCGGTCGAAGTCGGCCAGGTCGAACTCGGCGACCGGCGCCACCGCCAGCACACCGGCGTTGTTGACCAGGATGTCCAGGCCGCCGAAGGCCTTCGCGGTATCGGCCACGGCTTGCTGCACGGCCTGGGTGTCGGCGCTGTCGGCACGCAGGGCCAGGGCCTGGCCGCCGCCGCTGTTGATCTCGCCTGCCAGGGCCTCGGCGCTGGCGCTCGAGCTGACATAGGTGAAGGCGACCTTGGCGCCTTCGCGGGCCAGGCGGCGGACGATGGCCGCGCCGATACCACGGGAACCGCCCTGGACCAGGGCCACCTTGCCGGTGAGAGGAAGTGCTTGGGACATGCTGATCTCCTGCGTTCAAGCAAGGCCGGATGCCTTGGATAGACACAGTATCGAACGTGGATTGCATGCTGATAAGATGGTAATCGCGATATACAGAGTAAACCTTTGGTTGTTAATCATGAGTATGGAATCGTTCAGTAGCCTGGAATGCTTCGTGCGCAGTGCCGAGGTCGGCAGTTTCGCCGAGGCGGCCCGGCGTTTGTCATTGACCCCGGCGGCGGTGGGCAAGAACGTCGCCCAACTGGAGGCGCGCCTGGGGGTGCGGTTGTTCCAGCGCAGCACGCGCAAGCTCACATTGACCGAGGCCGGGCAGCGCTTCCTGGGCGAGGTCGGCGACAGCCTGCGTACCATCCAATATGCCATGGCCAACCTGGCCAGCGCCGAGGGGCAACCGGCGGGGCTGCTGCGGGTGAGCATGGGCACGGTGTTCGGGCGCTTGTACGTTGTGCCGCTGTTGGGCGAGTTCCTGCGCCGTTACCCGGCGATCTCGCCGGACTGGCATTTCGACAACCGCCAGGTCGACCTGATCGGCCAGGGTTTCGATGCTGCTCTCGGCGGTGGGTTCGACCTTCCGCCCGGGGTGGTGGCACGCAAGCTGACGCCCGCGCATCGAGTGCTGGTGGCCTCGCCGGGCTATGTGCGGCAGCACGGGCCGATCGATCGGCCGGAACAGTTACAGGCTTGCACCGGCATCCTCATCCGCTCGCCGCAGACCGGCAGGGTGCGCAGCTGGCCGCTGACCAGCCGCTGGCAGGAGCAACAACCCTTGCGGCTGCCGCAACACATGACCATGAGCGATTCGGATGCTGCCTGCGCGGTGGCCGAGCAGGGCCTGGGCATCGCCCTGGTCAGCCTGCCGTTCGCCTTGCCTTACCTGACCTCAGGCCGCCTGTGCAGGGTGTTGCCGGATTGGTACGTCGACGATGGGCATATCAGCCTGTACTACGCCGAGCGCAAGCTGTTGCCGGGCAAGACCCGCGCCTTCATTGATTTCGTGGTGCAGGAGTTTGCCGAGCAGGGGCTGGCACAGCGTTTCGACGCCTTGCAGCGATAACGCCCGATCAGACAATATCGATGATGAACTGCACCTGCACCACCCCTGCCAGCACCAGGCGTACTTCGTCATCCACGCGCTTGCCAAGCAGTTGCTGGCCTAGCGGTGCGCGAGGTGTGATTACCGTCACCAGCGCCTCTCCCTCGCCAATCTTCAAGCCGGCGCCCTCGGGGCCGAGGAACAGCCTGCGGCGTAGGCCCTGTTCATCCTCCAGGGTCACCAGGCAGCCGACCTGGATCCCCCGCGCCGGGTCATAGTCGCGCGGTACCAGTTGCTGGTAGGTCTGCAGCGCCTGGCGGATCTCAGCGGTGCGCCGAGCCTGTCCGGTGGCCAGGTACGAAGCCTCGAGCCCCAAGGTGTCGTACTTGTTCTCGGCGATATTCTCTTCGGCGGTGGCGGCCTCGTAGGCGGTCTGGGCGGCGCGGCGCAGCACCTCCATGTCGTGCTCGAGGGTGGTGACGATGCGCTGCAGCAGGGTGGCCTTGTCCATGGTCAGTAGCAGAACTCCAATACGTTGGCCTGGCTCTTGTCGGTCGGCGCGGTACGGTTCTGCTGCAGCCAGAACTGGCACTTGGGGCTGTTGAGGTTGCGCGGGTTGCCCTGGGCGGCCTCGGCGGCATGCTGCAATTCCTGCTTGTGCAGGATGTCCTTGTAATGTTCGAACATCTGCGCCTGGGCATCGGCCGGTGGCGCTGGAGGAGCGGTTGGCGCAGGCAGGACCTGCGCGGGGGCGGTGGCCTCGACCAGCGGTTGCACCTGCTGTGGCCACAAGTGCAGGGCCAGCCACAGGCTCACGGCGATCGCCAATGCGCCGAGCCACAGGCCGAGGGCGACGCACAGCACCAGTTGCACCGGTTTCAGGGTGATCTTCAATTCGCGGGGGCGGGGCATGGTGGCCTCCTGGCAGGCGGGGCGAGGGCGCCATTCTCGCATGCCGCGGCAGGTATTTTCAGCGCCGCGCTTTTGTTGGCCGGCATTTTTCAGCAAAATCCGCGGTCTTTTTTCCGCAGGTAACGGAACGTGGCGATGAAAATCACCTGGGACATCTTCTGCACGGTCGTCGACAACTATGGCGACATCGGCGTCACCTGGCGCCTGGCGCGCCAGCTGGCGAGCGAGCATGACCTGGCCGTGCGCCTGTGGGTGGATGACCTGCAAGCCTTCGTGCCCCTGTGCCCAGAGGCCGACAGCCAAGCCGAGCAGCAGTGGCGGCAGGGGGTCGAGGTACGCCACTGGCCGGCCACGTGGCAAGGCGCGGAGCCGGCGCAGGTGGTGGTGGGCGCCTTCGCCTGCCAGCTGCCGCAGGCCTATGTCGAGGCCATGGGCGAGCAGGCCAAGCCGCCCTTGTGGCTGAACTTGGACTACCTCAGTGCCGAAGACTGGGTGGATGGCTGCCATGGCTTGCCGTCGCCCCAGGCCAATGGGTTGCGCAAGTTCTTTTTCTTCCCGGGTTTCACCGAGAAGACCGGTGGCCTGTTGCGCGAAGCTGCCTTGCTGCCCCGTTGCCAGGCGTTCCGCCAGGCGCCGAATGAGCGGGCGAGGTTCCTGGCAGGGCTGGGCGTCCACCCCGAGGCCGGGGCGCGGCTGATCTCGCTGTTCGCCTACGAGAATCCACAGTTGGGCAACTGGCTCGACTTACTGGCCGAAGGCGCGCACCCCAGCCACCTGCTGGTACCGCAAGGGCGCATCCTGGGCGACCTCGGCCACTGGCTGGGCGAGGCGGACCTGGCCGTGGGGGCGCTGCATCGGCGCGGCGCCTTGACGGTCCAGGTGCTGCCTTTCGTCAGCCAGGACGACTACGACCGGTTGCTGTGGAGCTGCGATTTCAACGCCGTGCGCGGCGAGGATTCGTTCGTGCGGGCGCAATGGGCCGGCGTGCCGATGCTGTGGCACATCTACATCCAGGAAGAGAACGCCCACTGGGAAAAGCTCGAAGCATTCCTAGCCCTTTATTGCCATGGGCTGTCGGCCGCCGCCGGGCAGGCGTTGGGCGAATTGTGGCGGGCCTGGAACATGGACCGCCCGATGGGGCAGGCCTGGCAGGCGCTGCAGCCGCACTGGCAGGAAGTGCGCGAACATGCCCGCCAGTGGCAGGCCACGCAGGCCGCTCGGCCGGACCTTGCCACGAGGCTGGTACAGTTTTACCGAAATTCGCTATGATACGCGGCCTCGATTTTTATAAATCCATCCAGATTCGGATACTTCGTAATGAAAACTGGTAAAGAACTGAAACCCGGTACCGTACTGCGGATCGACAACGACCCGTGGCTGGTTCAGAAAGCTGAGTTCACCAAGTCGGGCCGTAACAGCGCGATCATGAAGACCAAGCTGAAGAACCTGCTGACCGGCTACAAGACCGAAACCGTATACGGTGCGGACGACAAGCTGGACGACGTGATCCTGGATCGCAAAGAAGCGACCCTGTCGTTCATCAGCGGTGACTCGTACACCTTCATGGACACCACCGACTACACCATGTACGAGCTGAACGCCGAAGACATCGACGCCGTTCTGCCGTACATCGAAGAAGGCATGGAAGACATCTGCGAAGCCGTCTTCTTCGAAGGCCGCCTGGTATCGGTAGAACTGCCGACCACCATCAGCCGCCAGGTTACCTACACCGAGAACGCCGCACGTGGCGACACCTCGGGCAAGGTCATGAAGCCTGCCAAGCTGAAGAACGGTACCGAGATCCAGGTTGCCGACTTCATCCAGATCGACGAGTGGATCGACATCGACACTCGCGACAACAGCTTCAAGGGCCGTTCCAAGAAGTAATCCTTCTTGCGATGAGCACGAAAAACCCGGCCTTGGCCGGGTTTTTTTGTGCTCGTGAAACCGTGTCGCCTTTATCGCGGGGCAAGTCGGGTCGCCCCGCGAAGGCATTCACACCGTCACATGCAGGCGCACATCCACATTGCCGCGGGTGGCGTTGGAGTACGGGCAGACCTTGTGCGCCTTCTCCACCAGCCCTTCTGCGTCGGCCTGGGCCAGGCCAGGCAGGTTGATGTGCAGGTCGATGTCCAGGCCGAAACCACCGGGGATCTGGCCGATGCCGACCTTGGCGGTGATCGAGGCGTCAGCTGGCAGGGCTTTTTTCTCCTGGCCGGCGACGAACTTCAGCGCGCCGATGAAACAGGCCGAGTAACCTGCGGCGAACATCTGCTCGGGGTTGGTGCCATCACCCCCGGCACCGCCCAGCTCTTTCGGGGTGCTCAGCTTGACTTCCAGCTTGCCGTCGCTGGAGCGGGATTTGCCATCACGACCACCGGTGGAAGTGGCTTCTGCGATGTACAGCGGAGTGACCTTTTGCATCTTGAGCCTCGCTTGGGTGCTGTGCGCCGTCGGCGCTGAGTGGGTATGGGATTAACTTAGCGCGCAATTATTTAGTGCGCAAGTTAAATATTCGACCATTCATCCGAACAGCCATCTCACAGCTTAGACGTCAGAGGTTTTCTTGCAGCTGCGCGCGCAGGACGAGCAGGTCGGCCTGCAGTTTGCGCAGCTGCTCGGCGCTGTGGCCGCTGGCCTGCAGGATGCATTGCGGCACGCGCTGGGCTTCGGCCTGCAGGGCGCGGCCCTTGTCGGTCAGCTGCACCAGTACCACCCGTTCGTCCTCACGGCTGCGGCTGCGCTTGAGCAGGCCTTCGCTTTCCAGGCGCTTGAGCAGCGGGGTCAGGGAGCCGGGGTCGGTGAGCAGGCGCTGGCTGATCTCGCCCACGGTCAGGCCGTCCTGCTCCCACAGCACGAGCATGGCCAGGTACTGCGGGTAGGTCAGGCCCAGGGCCTGCAGCAGGGGCTTGTAGACCTTGGTCATCAACAACGAGGTCGAGTGCAGGGCGAAGCAGACCTGGTTGTCCAGCAGCAGCGCGTCGCAGGGGGCTTGGGTGTCGGCGTTCATGCAGGTCCTTGGAATCGGTGAGTAATAAAATCTAGCACGCCAAAGCTTGGTGCGCTCATTGCCAGCGCAGCTCGCTTCTCAGCGCCAGGTCCCAGGGCGGCACCGGGCTGAAACGGCTCTTGAGGAATTCGAGCAGCAAGCGGCTGCGAGAGTTCGTTTCATGTTCAAGGCGCAGTGCATAAATTCCGCTGGTTTCGGGGGGCGGCAGGCCGTTGTCGCAGAACAGGGGGAGCAGTTCGCCGCGCAGCAGGTAGTCGCTGACCAGCCAGGTCGGCAGGTGGGCGATGCCCAGCCCGGCCAAGGCACCGAACAGCAGCGTCTCGGCATTGTTGGCGGCCATGCGCATGCGCGTCGGGCGGTACAGGCGGGTCTGGCCACCGACCTCGAAGCGCCAGGCGAACGGTGGTGCCAGGCCGTCCCAGTCGAGGCCGTCATGCCCAGGCAACTCGCTCGGGCAGGCTGGTACGCCGCGATTGGCCAGGTACGCCGGGCTGGCGCAGGCGATCCGCACCATGTACGCCAGTGGCGTGGCCACCAGGCGGGTGTCGGCCAGGGGGCCTGCGCGCAGCACCAGGTCGACTTCGCCCAGGTGGCTGCCGTGCAGGTCGACGAAACTGTCGATCAGGCGCAGCTGCACGTCGAGCCCGGGGTAGGCCACCAGGAAGTCGGCGATGGCCGGAGCAAGGTGGCGACGGCCGAACGCGGCCGGGGCGTCGATGCGGATCAGCCCATCGGGGGCGTTGCTCAGGGATACCGCCTCGGCCCGGGCCAGGCGCAGTTCCTCGATGATGCGCCGGGCCCGTTCGGCAAACGCATTGCCAGCGGGTGTGGCGCGCACCGCGTGGGTGCTGCGCGAGAACAGGCGGCTGCCTACCGCGTTTTCCAGGCTGTCGATGCGCCTGGCCACCGCCGAAGGCGTAAGCGGATGGCGACGGGCGGCGGCGGAAAAACTGCCGGTCTCCAGCACATCGAGAAAAAGACTCAGTTGTTCGGTGAGGATATCGGGGCTCATGACGGCTCTGCTTGTGCGGATTGCGCAAAGCCATTGTGCGTTGCTGTGCGTTTCCCCGCCAGCCGGGACTGGGTAGCATGCCGGCATTCTCTGAGAGCAGGCGGATGAGGCGCGAATGATCGAGTGGTTGATGTACATCGTTTTGGGCGCAGCCCTGGGCACCTTGGGTGGCTTGTTCGGGATTGGTGGCGGGCTGATCGCGATCCCGGCGCTGGGGGTGCTGTTCGGCCTTGACCAGCAACTGGCCCAGGGCACCGCCCTGGTGATGGTGGTGCCCAACGTGCTGCTTGCGCTGTGGCGCTATCACCAGCGCAACCGCATCGAGTTACGCCATGCCGTGCCGCTGTCGTTGTGCAGCTTGTTGTTCGCCTGGCTGGGGTCGATCTGGGCAGTGGGCATCGATGCCCAGTCGATGCGCCTGTATTTCGTTGGTTTTCTGGTGGCCCTGGCGTTGTGGAACGTGGCGCGCATGTTCCTGCCGGTGAAGCCGCCGAGCAACCAGCTGCGCTTTCCCTGGCCATGGCTGGGCGTGCTGGGCAGCTTTGCCGGGACCATGGGCGGGCTGTTCGGCGTGGGCGGCGCGGTGGTGGCCACGCCGATATTGACTTCTGTGTTCGGCACCACCCAGGTGGTGGCCCAGGGGTTGTCGCTGGCATTGGCGGCGCCGAGCACTGCGGTGACCCTGCTGACCTATGGTCTGCACCAGAGCGTGGACTGGAGCATCGGGGTGCCGTTGGCGGTGGGCGGGTTGCTGAGCATCAGCTGGGGGGTGAAGCTGGCCCACGCGTTGCCGGAAAAGGTCCTGCGCTCGATGTTCTGTGTGTTTCTGGTGGTGTGCGCGGTGATGCTCGGGCTCGAGCTCTGAGCGCAAGGGGCTGCAGAGCCCATCGCCCTCTGTAGGAGCCGGCTTGCCGGCGAAAAGGGCGCGAAGCGTCCTCGGCTTACTTGAACCCTTCGACGATGTACTCGGCCATGCAGTCGGTAATTGGCGAATGCTGCTGGTCATTGCGCAGCAGCATCACATTGGCCATGTGCAACTGCGGCAGGCCATCGTCCTCGCCGAGGATGCGCAGTTCGCCGCCAACCAGGCTGTGCAACTGCGCGGTCACCGCCAGCCCCGCCTGCACGATGGCGAAGATCGCCGCCAGGCTCGGGCTGGTGTAGGCAATACGGTACTCGATGCCGTGGCGCTCCAGGGCATTGCAGGTCCAGGCGCGGCAAAAGCAGTCGGTGTTGAACAACGCCAGTGGCATGGGCCGCTGCTCCTGCGGGCAGAAGCCCTTGGCCGCGGCCCACACCAGGCGCTCCTGGCGCAGCAACTGGCCGACTTCGTTGCCGGGCTCGCGGGTGACGATGGTCAGGTCCAGGTCCTGGCGCAGCATCAGCTGCTTTGACGAATCGCAATGCACCTCGACATGGATCAGCGGGTAGGCCTGGGCGAAGCGGGTGAGGATGCCCGGCAGGTAGCGCATGGCGTAGTCGTCCGGGGTGCCGATGCGCACCACCCCGACCATGTGCGGCATGCGCAGCGTGTTGAATACCTCGCCATGCAGCTTGAGGATGCGTCGGGCATAGCCCAGCAGCACCTGGCCCTCGGCGGTCAGGCGCACCTGGCGGCCATCGCGCTCGAACAGCTGGCGCTGCAGGATGTCTTCTTCCAGGCGCTTCATCTGCATGCTCACCGCCGACTGGGTGCGGTTGACCACTTCGCCGGCGCGGGTGAAGCCGCCTTGCTCGGCAATGGCGACGAAGGTGCGCAGCACCTCGGCGTCGAGACTCTGATACTGGGACATGGCATCAATCTCCGAGATGCATGGCATCAGAAACATTCGTTGGATTGATCTTAGGCCTGGGACGAGACTGGAGCCATCCACAAGGAGGGCGTCATGATGAAAGGTCATTTCAACGTAGCTCACCAACCGGCCGCATCCCTGGGCCATCTGTGGCACGACGCCAGCGGGCTGGTGCTGCGCTGGTTCGAACTGCACCGCCAGCGTGACGAGCTGGCGCGTCTGAGCGATGCCACGCTGCACGACCTGGGGTTGTCGCGGGCGGATATCCAGCAGGAGGCCGACCGGCATTTCTGGGAGGACCCGTTGCGTAAATGAAGGTGGTTACAATCGCGGGGCTTGCCCCGCGATTGCGTCTTTACTGTCTGGACACCAGACGGAGCCACCTCATGTCCTTTAGCCTGTCCCTCGCCCAGGCCCGCCGCCTGGCCTTGTCCGCCCAGGGCTTTGGCAAGTCGCCCGCGCAGCCGCCGACCCTCGCCAATCTCAAACGCATGCTCCAGCGCCTGGGCGTGGTGCAGATCGACTCGGTCAACGCGCTGGTGCGCTCCCATTACCTGCCGTTGTTCTCGCGCCTTGGCGACTATCCAGCCGACCAGCTGGACCAGCTCGCCTGGGGCAAGCGCCGCCAGCGGCGGCTATTCGAATATTGGGGGCATGAGGCCTCGCTGCTGCCGTTGGAGCTCTACCCGCTGATGCGCTGGCGCATGGCCCACGCCGCCGACGGCAAGGGCATCTACCGACAACTGGCGACCTTTGGCCGTGAGCGGCGCGAGGTCATCGAGCGGGTACTGGCTGCCGTGCGCGAGCGCGGCGCGTTGGGTGCAGGCAGCCTGTCGACCCGCGAGGAGCGCGCCGGCCCTTGGTGGGACTGGAGCGAAGAAAAGCACGCGCTGGAATGGCTGTTCGCCGCTGGCGAGGTCACCGTGGCCGGGCGTCGCGGTTTCGAGCGCCTGTACGACCTGCCCGAGCGGGTGCTACCAGTGGAAATCCTCGATCAGGCCCAGCCCAGCGAGGCTGAAGCGCACCAGGGCTTGCTGCTGCACGCGGCCGGCGCCCTGGGCGTGGCCACCGAACAGGACCTGCGTGATTACTTTCGCCTCTCGCCGCAACAGAGCAAGGCCGCCCTGGCTGTGCTGGTCGAGGACGGGCGCCTGCAGGCCTGCGCCGTGCAGGGCTGGAAACAGCCGGCGTATGTCGCGGGCGTGCCACGGATTCCCCGACGCATCGAAGCCAGCGCCTTGTTGTCGCCGTTCGATTCATTGGTCTGGGCGCGGGATCGCACCGAGCGCCTGTTCGATTTCCGCTATCGCCTGGAGATCTACACCCCCGCGCACAAGCGGGTGTACGGCTACTACGTGCTGCCGTTCCTGCACGACGGGCGCATCGCCGCGCGCCTGGACCTGCGTGCCGAACGCGCCCACGGACGCCTGGCGGTGCATGCGGTGCACGAAGAGGCGATGGGGCTGGACGAGGCGGGCTACCAGGCGTTGGCGCTCAGCCTGCAGAAGCTGGCCAACTGGCTGGGCCTGGCGCAGGTGCAGCTCAACTGCCCCCGCGCCGAGGGCAGCCGGCTGCGTCAGGCATTGCTCAGCGGCGTACCTGCTTGAGGGTTTCGGCGATCAGGAAGGCCAGTTCCAGCGACTGGTCGGCGTTCATGCGCGGGTCGCAGTGGGTGTGGTAGCGGTCGGAGAGCGCGTCCTCGGTGATCGGCCGGGCGCCGCCGATGCACTCGGTGACGTTCTGCCCGGTCATCTCGATATGGATGCCACCGGCGTGGCTGCCCTCGGCCTGGTGCACCTGGAAGAACTGCTTGACCTCATCGAGGATCTGCGCGAAGTCGCGGGTCTTGTAGCCGCTGCTGGCCTTGATGGTATTGCCATGCATCGGGTCCGAGCTCCACAGCACCTGGCGGCCCTCGCGCTGCACGGTGCGGATCAGCCCCGGCAGGTGGTCGCCGACCTTGCCGGCGCCCATGCGCACGATCAGGTTCAGGCGGCCCGGGTCGTTGTCCGGGTTGAGCACGTCGATCAGGCGGATCAGCTCCTCGGGGTTCATGCTCGGGCCGACCTTGACCCCGATCGGGTTGTGCACGCCGCGCAGGAACTCGACGTGGGCGCCGTCGAGCTGGCGGGTGCGGTCGCCGATCCACAGCATGTGCGCCGAGCAGTCGTAGTAGTCGCCGGTCAGGCTGTCGCTGCGCACGAAGGCTTCTTCATAGTTGAGCAGCAGCGCTTCGTGGGCGGTGAAGAAGCTGGTTTCGCGCAGTTGCGGCGCCGTGTCCAGGCCGCAGGCGCGCATGAAGGCCAGGGTTTCGTCGATGCGGTTGGCCAACTGGTGATACTTGTCGGCCAGCGCCGAGTTGGCGATGAAATCGAGGTTCCACTTGTGCACCTGGTGCAGGTCGGCAAAGCCACCCTGGGCGAAGGCGCGCAGCAGGTTGAGGCTGGCGGTGGCCTGATGGTAGGCCTGTAACAGGCGCTCGGGGTCGGGAATGCGGCTTTTCGCGTCGAAGCCGATGCCGTTTACGATGTCGCCACGGTAGGCGGGCAGGGTGACGTCGCCGATGGTTTCGTCGTTGGCCGAGCGTGGCTTGGCGAACTGCCCGGCCATGCGCCCGACCTTGACCACCGGGCAGCCGGCGGCGAAGGTCATGACAATGGCCATCTGCAGCAGCACCTTGAAGGTGTCGCGGATCTTCGCCGCGGAGAACTCGGCGAAGCTCTCGGCGCAGTCGCCACCCTGCAGCAGGAACGCCCGGCCCTGGGTCACCTCGGCGAACTGCCGGCGCAGCTCGCGGGCTTCGCCGGCAAACACCAGCGGCGGGTAGCTGGCCAGGGTCTGCTCGACCTTCAGCAGGTGCGCGGCGTCGGGGTAGATCGGTTGCTGCTGGATCGGCAGTGTGCGCCAGCTGTCAGGGGTCCATTGTCGGGTCATTGCAAGCTCTATCCATAAGTGTCGTTAAGGCCTGCCAGCCATGGTACGCCCGCGCGTGCTTGTTGCACCACCGGCATTGGCGGACAATGGCGGTTTTGCGCGGGCAGGTGGTAGGGATGGCGACGGAGCGGGAAGAGCGGCTGCTGGCACGGGTCGAGGATGCCTTTGGCGTCATCAGCGTGTACGAGGTGGATGACTATCGCTTCCTCGAGTTCGGCGACGCCATCGAGCAGAGCTGCACCTTCACCGCCGACCCCTGCTGGCTGGAGTACGACTACACCCGCGCCATGCTGGTTGGCGCGCTGTGCCACGAACAGCCGGAAAGCGCGTTGTTCCTCGGCCTTGGCGCCGGCACCCTGACCCAGGCGTGCCTGAAGTTCCTGCCGCTGGAGGACGTCGAGGCCATCGAACTGCGCCCGGACGTGCCGCGCCTGGCCATGGAATTCATGGGCCTGGACGACGATCCGCGGCTGTACGTGCGGGTAGGCGACGCCCTCGAGCTGCTGCCCAGCGCCGAAAAGGCCGACCTGCTGTTCGTCGACCTGTATACCGACTATGGTCCCGGCGTCGGGCATCTGGCCTGGGGGTTCCTGGAAAACTGCCAGAAGCAGCTCAACCCAGGGGGGTGGCTGGTGATCAACCAGTGGGCCGGGGACGATGGCAAGCCACTGGGCGCGGCCTTGTTGCGTGGGCTGTACCATCGCCATTACTGGGAACTGCCGGTGAAGGAGGGTAACGTGATCCTGCTGGTGCCGGAGGACCTGGAGCAGACGCTGGATATCGATGCCGTGCGGGCGCGGGCCGCAGCGCTGGCGCCGCAACTGGGGTATTCGCTGGAATATTTGATCAAGGCCATCCGTCCGGCGACCTGAATGGATGAGGGCAGCGCCGAGGCTGCGGGGAAACGATTCAGCCTGGATCCAATCCTGGCCTTGATCCTAGAAATATTTCTCACAGTTCATGGCGGATTCGGGTATAGTACGCGCCGGTCTTTTAGCGGACCTCGAATCAGGTGGTGCAAATCCTCCGAACCCAGCTTCGGCTGCGCGTCCGCTAGTCGGACCTTCCCAAGATGTTCCTTTTTCAATCGTTTTCGCAAATCCCCGCCGCCAAAACTGCCTGGGTGACCGCTTGGTCTTTCAAGGCATGTGCAGTTTTGGAGCATGGGTCTTTGCGGATGCACCTAGAGGCAGACCCATGACCCAGGAAACCGGCGGATTCGCCGCTCTCGATCTCAATCCGAATATCGTTGCTGCTGTTCTGGCCACCGGCTACGAAGAGCCTTCGGCTATTCAGCATCAGTCGATCCCGATCATCCTCGCCGGTCACGACATGATCGGCCAGGCGCAGACTGGCACCGGCAAGACCGCTGCCTTCGCCCTGCCGATCCTCAACAAGATCGACGTGAGCAAGCGCGAACCGCAAGCCCTGATCCTGGCGCCAACCCGTGAGTTGGCGCTGCAAGTAGCCACCGCTTTCGAAACCTACGCCAAGCAGATGCCGGGCGTTAACGTGGTGGCTGTTTACGGTGGTGCCCCGATGGGCCCACAACTGCGTGCCATTCGTAACGGCGCGCAAATCGTCGTGGCCACCCCTGGCCGCCTGTGCGACCACCTGCGCCGCGACGAGAAAGTCCTGTCCACCGTTCAGTACCTGGTACTCGACGAAGCCGACGAAATGCTCAAGCTGGGCTTCATGGACGACCTCGAAGTGATCTTCGACGCCATCCCTGCAACCCGCCAGACCGTACTGTTCTCCGCCACCCTGCCGGCCTCGATCCGTGCCATCGCCGAGCGCCACCTGCGCGAGCCGAAGCACGTCAAGATCCAGAGCAAGACCCAGACCGTGACCGCGATCGAGCAGGCCCACCTGATGGTCCACGCCGACCAGAAGATCCCGGCCGTGCTGCGCCTGCTGGAAGTGGAAGAGTTCGACGCGCTGATCGCCTTCGTGCGTACCAAGCAAGCCACCCTGGACCTGGCTGCCGCCCTGGAAGCCAAAGGCTACAAGGCTGCCGCGCTGAACGGCGACATCGCCCAGAACCAGCGTGAGCGCGTGATCGACTCGCTCAAGGATGGCCGCCTGGACATCGTCGTCGCCACCGACGTCGCTGCCCGTGGTCTGGACGTGCCGCGCATCACCCACGTGTTCAACGTCGACATGCCGTACGACCCGGAGTCCTACGTGCACCGTATCGGCCGTACTGGCCGTGCCGGTCGCGATGGCCGTGCGCTGCTGCTGGTCACCCCGCGTGAGCGCCGCATGCTGCAGGTGATCGAGCGTGTCACCGGGCAGAAGGTTGCCGAAGCCCGCCTGCCTAACCCGCAGGCCGTGCTGGACGCACGCATCAAGAAGCTGACCAAGAGCCTGGCGCCACTGGTGGCCGAGTCCGAGGCCAGCCATGGCGAGCTGTTCGACCGCCTGACCGCCGACCTGGGTTGCAGTGCCCGTGCCCTGGCTTCGGCCCTGCTGCGCAAGGCCACCAATGGCCAGGCGCTGGACCTGGCTTCGGTCGAGCGCGAGCAGCCGTTGGTGCCGACCCACACTCCGCGTGAGCGCAGCACTGGCGAGCGTACCGAGCGTGGTGAGCGCAGCGACCGTGGTGACCGCGAGCGTCGCGCGCCGATGCCGCTGGCTGAAGGCCGCGTGCGTTGCCGTACCGCCCTGGGTGCCCGTGACGGCATCGCCGCCAAGAACCTGCTGGGCGCTATCCTCAACGAGGGTGGCCTGGCGCGTGATGCCATCGGTCGTATCCAGGTGCGTGACAGCTTCAGCCTGATCGAGCTGCCGGAAGACGGCCTCGAGCGCCTGCTGACCAAGCTCAAGGACACCCGCGTAGCCGGCAAGCAGCTGAAGCTGCGTCGCTACCGCGAGGACTGATCCTGGCGCTGCAATAAAAAATCCCCGGCCTAGGTCGGGGATTTTTTTGCCTGTGTCCAGCACATGTAACCATGTGCATGGGAGCGTCAGTCGAACCGATAGATATCCATCCCCAGCGCCCCCAGCGTGAATCCCTGGTGAACGATGCCAAACCGCTCGCCAGCGCCCATGGCGAAGAACAGCGGCAGCAGGTGCTCGTCACTGGGATGATTGCGCACTGCAAACGGTGCCTGGCGCCGATAGTCCATAAGCGCCGCCTCGTCTCCCGCCTTCAGCTGCTCCACCACCCAATCACGAAACGCCAGCGCCCAGGGCTCGACCGCATCCGGCCCGGCATGCCAGTCCAGCTCACCCAGGTTATGGGTGATGCTGCCCGAGCCGATCAGCAGGATGCCTTCCTCACCCAGCTGCGCCAGCGCCTGCCCGACCTTCAGTTGCAGGGCGGGGCCGGCCTGGCTGGGCAGCGACACCTGGACTACCGGAATCTCCGCCTGCGGATACATCAGCGCCAGTGGCACCCAGGCACCATGGTCGAAAGGCCGCTGCTCATCCAGGCGGGCGCCGAGCAACCCGGCCAGCCGCTGCGCCAGTGCCGGTTCGCCGGGAGCCGGGTAGTGCACCGCGTACAGGGCCGGCGGAAAACCATGGAAGTCATGCCAGGTCTGCGGGTGTGGGTTGCTCATCACCAGCAGTTCGCGGCTCTCCCAGTGCGCCGACACCACCACGATCGCCTTCGGGCGGGGCAGGGCGCGGGCCAGCGCGGCCAGGGCCGGGCCGCTGGCGCCGGGTTGCAGGGCGAGCATGGGTGAGCCATGGGAAATGAACAGGCTGGGCAGCATGACGGGGTCCTGGCAGGTAAGATGCTGCCATCTTCGATCAGCCTTCGATCGAGATCCAATATAAGTTTTCACAGGCTTTTATCGAAAAACCGGGAGGGATCATGGAGCCAGCGTTCTGGCACAAGCGGTGGGCGGACAACCAGATCGGCTTTCACCAGGCTCAGGTGAACCCGTACCTGCAGGCGCACTGGCCGGCGTTGGGGCTGGCCCCGGGCGCACGGGTTCTGGTGCCGCTGTGTGGCAAGAGCCTGGACATGCTCTGGCTGGCCGCGCAAGGGTATCGGGTGCTGGGTGTGGAACTGTCGCGACGGGCGGTGGAGGATTTCTTCGCCGAGCACGGGCTGTTGGCGCAGGTGACGCGGCACGGGGGCTTCGAAGTGTGGCGCAGCGACGAGGTGGAGCTGTGGTGCGGCGATGTGTTCGCCCTGCGTGCCGAGGATCTGGCTGATTGCGCGGGGGTGTACGACCGGGCGGCGTTGATCGCCTTGCCTGAGCCGATGCGCGAGCGCTACATGGCATTGTTGGGCGAGCAGTTGCCAGCGGCCTGCCGCGGCCTGCTGGTGACCCTCGACTACGACCAGGCCGTGATCGACGGGCCGCCGTTCTCGGTGCCGGACGCCGAGGTGCGGGCGGGGTTTGCCGGGTGGCGGGTCGATGAGGTCGAGGCGGGGGAGATTCTCGACGAGAGTCCGAAGTTTCTCAAAGCTGGTGTCGAAAGTTTGGTTGAGCGAGTCTACAGCGTTCGGCGTTGAAGCTATCGCGGGGCAATGAAAAGGGCGACCGAAGTCGCCCTTTCTTGTTGCTGTCTGGATCAGCCGCGACGGCGCAGGGCGTCGATGCGGTCTTCCAGCGGCGGGTGGCTCATCAGCAGGCCGGCCAGGCCATGCTTGAGACCGCCGTTGATGCCGAAGGCCTTCATCGTGTCGGGCATGTGCACCGGCAGGCCCTGCTCGGAGCGCAGGCGCTGCAGCGCGCCGATCATCGCGCCGGTGCCGGCCAGGTGGGCGCCGGCCTCGTCGGCGCGGAACTCGCGGCGGCGCGAGTACCACATGACGATGATGCTGGCGAGGATGCCCAGCACCAGCTCGGCGACGATGGTCGCGATGAAGTAGGCGATACCGTGGCCTTCTTCGTTCTTGAAGATCACCCGGTCGACGAAGTTGCCGATGATGCGGGCGAAGAACATCACGAAGGTGTTCACCACACCCTGCACCAGCGCCATGGTGACCATGTCGCCGTTGGCCACGTGACCGATCTCGTGGGCCAGCACCGCGCGCACTTCATCGGGCGAGAAGCGCTCCAGCAGGCCCTGGGACACCGCCACCAGCGCGTCGTTGCGGTTCCAGCCGGTGGCGAAGGCGTTGGCCTCGTAGGCCGGGAAGATGCCTACCTCGGGCATCTTGATGCCGGCCTCGCGGGACAGCTCCTCGACGGTCTGCAACAGCCACTGCTCGTGACGGGTGCGGGGCTGGGTGATGATCTGGGTGCCGGTGGTCATCTTCGCCATCCACTTGGAGATGAACAGCGAGACGAGCGAGCCAGCAAAACCGAACACGGCGCAGAAGACCAGCAGCTGGCCGAGGTTGAGGTCAACCCCGTTGGCGGCCATGAACCCGTTGAAGCCGAACAGGCTCAGGGTAATGCTTGCAACCAGCACCACCGCGAGGTTGGTGGCTACAAACAACAGAATGCGCATCATGGTTGTTACGTTCTCCTGACGGATGAGTTTGTTGCGTACTGCGGGGTATATAAGGGGGAGGGCGCTGCTATTCAACCGGGCGACTATTTCAAACTGTGTACGCGAGGAGTATGGCAGAGGATGGCGTGAGGGCTGTGGGGTAGAGCGTTGCAGGATGTAAGGCAAAAGCATCGCGAGGCAAGTCGCATCGGCGTACCGATGCGACTTGCCTCGCGATGGCGATATGGCTTACTGCGAATAGGTACGTAGGAAGTTGCCGATACGCCCGATCGCCTGTTCCAGGTCGTCCACCCGCGGCAAGGTCACCACGCGGAAGTGGTCCGGCCACGGCCAGTTGAACGCCGTGCCCTGGACGATCAGCAGCTTCTCCGACAGCAGCAGGTCGAGGGCGAATTTCTCGTCGTTGAGGATCGGGCAGACCTTCGGATCGATGCGTGGGAAGGCGTACAGCGCGCCCATCGGCTTGACGCAACTGACCCCGGGGATGTCGTTGAGCAGCTCGTAGGTGCGGTTGCGCTGCTCCAGCAGGCGGCCCGGTGGCAGCACCAGGTCGTTGATGCTCTGGTAGCCGCCCAGGGCGGTCTGGATGGCGTGCTGGGCCGGCACGTTGGCGCACAGGCGCATGTTGGCCAGCATGTCGATGCCTTCGATGTAGCTCGTGGCGTGATGCTTGGGCCCGGAGATGATCAGCCAGCCGGAGCGGAAGCCCGCCACCCGGTACGACTTGGACAGGCCGTTGAAGGTCAGGCACAGCAGGTCCGGGGCCAGCGACGCGGTGCTGATGTGCACGGCCTCGTCGTAGAGGATCTTGTCGTAGATCTCGTCGGAGAACACCACCAGGTTGTGCTGGCGCGCCAGCTCCAGCATGCCCAGCAGCAGCTCCTTGGAGTACACCGCGCCGGTCGGGTTGTTCGGGTTGATGATCACCAATGCCTTGGTGTTCGGGGTGATCTTGGCCTTGATGTCGTCAAGGTCCGGGAACCAGTCGGCCTGCTCGTCGCACAGGTAGTGCACCGGCTTGCCGCCGGCCAGGCTCACCGCGGCGGTCCACAGCGGGTAGTCGGGCGCCGGGATCAGCACTTCGTCGCCGTTGTTGAGCAGCGCCTGCATGGACATGACGATCAGCTCGGACACGCCGTTGCCGAGGTAGATGTCCTCGATGGTGACGCCTTCGATTTCCTTTTGCTGGCAGTACTGCATCACCGCCTTGCGCGCGCTGAACAGGCCCTTGGAGTCGCTGTAGCCCTGGGCGGTGGGCAGGTTGCGGATGACGTCCTGGAGGATCTCGTCCGGCGCCTCGAAACCAAACGGCGCCGGGTTGCCGATGTTCAGCTTGAGGATGCGATGGCCTTCCTCTTCCAGGCGTTTGGCGTGCTTGAGCACTGGGCCGCGAATGTCGTAGCAGACATTGGCGAGCTTGTTCGATTTGCTGAACTGCATGATGAGATCCCGAGTGAGAATACGCGCCGCCTGCTTTCGAAAGGTTTGAAAGGGCGGGAACCGGGTGCCAGACTGACTGCCTTGCACACGAAGCCAACTAATATACGTGCCACCCGCGCCAGGGAAAAGCCGGTGCGAGGTGAAATTCAGCCTGCCGAGGTCCCACCATGCAAAAGATCGACAAAACCCTGGACGAATGGCGCGCCATGCTCGATCCGGCCCAGTACCAGGTGTGCCGCCTGAAAGGCACCGAGCGGCCGTTCAGCGGCAAGTACAACAGCGAGCGCCGCGACGGCGTCTACCACTGCATCTGCTGTGACCTGCCGCTGTTCGACGCCAAGACCAAGTTCGATTCCGGCTGCGGCTGGCCGAGCTTCTACGCGCCGATCGAGGAGGCCGCGATGATCGAGATCCGCGACACCTCCCACGGCATGATCCGCACCGAAGTCACCTGCGCCCAGTGCGACGCCCACCTGGGCCATGTATTTCCCGACGGCCCGCCGCCGACCGGGCTACGCTACTGCATCAACTCGGTGTGCCTGGACCTCAAGCCACGCGATTGACGGAGAGCGAACATGGCCGATGCGCTGCTGGACATCCCCTGCGTCACCCTCGGTGGCGAACAGAAAGTGCTGGGCGACTTCGCCGGCAAGGCGCTGCTGGTGGTCAACACCGCCAGCCAGTGCGGTTTCACCCCGCAGTACAAGGGCCTTGAGCGCCTGTGGCAGGACTACCGCGACCAGGGCCTGGTGGTGCTGGGCTTCCCCTGCAACCAGTTCGGCAAGCAAGAGCCGGGCGACGCCCGGGAGATCGCGCAGTTCTGCGAGCTCAACTTCGGCGTGAGCTTCCCGCTGTTTCGCAAGATCGAAGTCAACGGCCCCGGCGCCCACCCGCTGTTCGCCGAGCTCAAGCGCCGCGCCCCGGGCCTGCTGGGCTCGCAGAAGATCAAGTGGAACTTCACCAAGTTCCTGGTCGACCCGCGCAGCGGCAAGGTCACCCGCTTTGCCCCGACCACCAAGCCCGAGGCGCTGAAAACGGCGATAGAGCCGCTGCTCAACCGCTGACCGGCACCCAGTGCTCGATAAGCGCCAGCAGTTCCTCGCGCCGGAACGGCTTGGCCAGGTAGTCGTTCATGCCCGCGGCGCGGCAGCGTTCGCGCTCCTCGGGCATGGCGTTGGCGGTCAGTGCGACGATTGGCAGCTCTGGCCAGCGGCTGCTCTGGCGGATGCGTCGGCTGGCCTCGTAGCCGTCCATCACCGGCATGTTGCAGTCCATCAGCACCAGGTCGAAGGTATCTCGTTCAAGGCAGTCCAGAGCCTCCTGACCATGGGCAGCCACCTGCACCTGGCAGCCGAGTTTACCCAGCATGCCCTTGGCGACCAGCTGGTTCACTGGGTTGTCCTCCACCAGCAGGATGCGTGCCCTGAGCTCCCGCATTGCCGGCACTTCGTGGGGCAGCGGCGCGTTGGGTTCCCCATGCAGGGTGCGGCGCAGCGTCTGGTACAGGGCATTGCGCGCCAGGGGCCGGGCCAGCTGCTGCAAGGGTTGCAGTTGCTCGGCCTGTTCGGCAGGCAGGAAGTTGCCGTAGGCGGTCACCAGCAGGATCGGCGCCGCGATGGCCGGGCGCAGGTCGAGCACGTGTTCCAGGTCGTCGGTGATCAGCAGGTCGACCGGCAGGCCAGCCAGTGCGCTGGCGTCTTCATGGCGCGTGTAATCCAGCCCCCAACGCGGCAGCAGCCCTTGCAGCAGCTCGGCCAGGCCGCTGCCGGGGTTGCCCAGGGCCACCACGCGTCCGCTTATTGCCGCTGGCGGGATAGCCTCGGTGTGCGCCGGTAGTGGCAGGTCGGCGCTGAAACGGCTGCCGAAACCGGTCTCGGAATGAATATGCAGATGTCCCTGCATGGCCTTGCACAGGTTGCGGGTCAGGGCCAGGCCCAGCCCGGTGCCGCCGTATTGGCGGGTGATACCCGCGCCGGCCTGGGTAAACGGCTGGAAGATCCGTGCCTGGGCCTCCTCGGGGATGCCGATGCCGGTGTCGCTGACTTCCAGGCGCACGCCGCCGACGATGCTGCTCAGGCGCACATCGACACGCCCGAAGCGGGTGAACTTGAGCGCGTTGGACAACAGGTTGCTGACGATTTGCCGTACTCGCGTCGGGTCGCCCAGCACCGTGCTGGGAAAATCCGGAGCGATCAGGCAGGTAAGTTCGACACTGGGCGCGGCATTCTGCGACAGCAGGTTGGCGGTGTCCTCGACCATCGCACCGAGGTCGAACGGGATGCGCTCGAGCTCCAGCTGGCCGGCGTCGAACTTCGACAGGTCGAGGATATCGTTGAGCAGCTCCACCAGCACCTTGCCTGAGTCGTGGGCAATCGACAGTTGCTGGCGCTGCTCGGCGGCCAGGCCGCTGTCCAGCGCCAGCGCGATCATGCCCAGCATGCCGTTGAGCGGCGTGCGGATCTCGTGGCTCATGTTGGCCAGGAAGGCGGCGCGGGCCTGGGCCATGTCCAGGGCGCGCTGGCGCGCTTCGTCCAGCTCCTGGTTGGACAGGCTCAGGCGGCTGTTGCTGGCCTTGAGCTCGTTGGTACGGGCCGAGACGATATCTTCCAGCTCGTTGAGGTACTGGGTCAGGCGGTTCTCGGCGGTGCGCCGCTGCTGGATCTCGGTGGCCATGCTGACGAACTGCTGGTTGGCGACCCGTACCAGCACGCCGATCTCGTCGTTCTCGTGGCCCTTGGGGCAGTCCACGCGGTTCTGCCTGGGCGTGCGCGCATCGTTGCCGCTGAGCGCGCCGATTACCGTCACCAGCGGTTTGGTCAGCATCAGGTAGAACAGCGCCAGGAGAATACCGGTGAGCACCAGGCTGCGGGCGAAGCCGTTGACCAAGGTGACCCCGGCGCGGTCGAGGAAGCGCCCGCCGAAGGCGTAGGTGTCGACGTCCAGATACAGGGTGCCGAGGTATTCCTCGGGCATATGGGCGAGGAACAGCCGGTCCTGAAACACCCGCTGCTCGCCGAACAGGAAGTCCGACAACGGCCGGTAGCGGCTTTCCATGCGCGGCCGCCGCACGTCGGCCAGCACCGTGTCGTTGTTGTCGATCAACCGCGCACGGATCAGCGCCGGGGATTTCAACAGCCCGCCGGTCAGCTCCTGGGCAAGCTCGGTGTCGATGTTGTAAGCGATGCGCGAGGCCGTGTCGTGGCTGATCTTCAGCAGCGCCTGAATTTCACGGTTGATGGACGCGTCTTCGCTGGCATAATCGATGCCGATCTGGATGAGACTGAGCAATGTTCCCAGGATGAAGCCGACCAGGACTGTCAACCGGGCTTGCTTGTATGACAGGCGATTGGTGAACTTGATATCCATGGGTCCCAAGCCGGTTACTTGCTCCGTGCGCTGCGCAAGCATAGCCGATCAGCCCTGGCTGCTGGCGGGTCTGTCTGTTCATTTCAGTTGAGCGTCGATTAAGGGCCGCTGCGCGCCCCAAAAACTGAAATCAATAGGAGTCGCCATGGACGCCCGCCTTACCGCTTTTCTCGACCGCGCCGAATTAGTCCTCGCCCGCCTCGAACCCCTGCTGCCGGCCCCGCGCCCGGACATCGACTGGACCCGCACCCTCGCCGCCCGCTGGCAGCGCGATGGCCGCAGCGGCTACCTGATGCCGCTGGAGGTCAGCCTCGATATCCGCCTGTCCGACCTGATTGGCGTCGACCAGCAGCGCGAGCAGTTGGGCCGCAACACCCACCAGTTCATCAACGGCCTGCCGGCCAACCACGCCCTGCTGTGGGGCTCGCGCGGCACTGGCAAGTCGTCGCTGGTGCGCGCGCTGTTGGCCGAGCACGCAGGCCAGGGCCTGCGCCTGATTGAGATCGAGCGCGACCACCTGGCCGACCTGCCGCGGGTGGTCGAGCAACTGCACAAGCTCAAGCAGCGCTTCATCCTGTTCTGCGACGACCTCTCGTTCGAGGCCGGAGAGGGCGACTACCGGGTACTCAAGAGCGTGCTCGACGGCTCGCTGGAGCAGGCCCCGGACAACGTGCTGCTGTACGCCACCTCCAACCGCCGCCACCTGGTGCCGGAGAAGCAGAGCGACAACGAAAACTGGAAGATGGTCGACGGCGAGCTGCACCCCAACGAAGCGGTGGAGGACAAGATCGCCCTGTCCGACCGCTTCGGCCTGTGGCTGTCGTTCTACCCGTTCAGCCAGGAGCATTTCCTCAACGTGGTCGAGCACTGGATCGGCCAGCTGGCGCGCCCGGCCGGGCTGCAGTGGCAGCGCAGCGAAGCGCTCGACATCCTCGCCGTGCGCTGGGCCACCGGCCGCGGCAACCGTAATGGCCGTTGTGCCTATCAGTTCGCCCGCTACTGGGTCGGGCTGCAATTGCTGGAGCAGAAATAAATGATCGACCTCAACGCCAGTGGCCAAGGCCTCGACGGCTACGACCTGCTGGCCGCGCAAGTGCAGGCGCTGTTCGCCGACGAGCGCGACTTCATCGCCAACGCCGCGCAGTTCTCGGCCTTTTTGTACAACCAGATGGACGACCTGAATTGGGCGGGCTTCTATATCAACCGCAACGAAGAGCTGGTGCTCGGCCCGTTCCAGGGCCAGGTAGCCTGCGTGCGCATTCCGTTCAGCCGGGGTGTATGCGGCGCCGCCGCTGCCACCCGCAGCACCCAGCGAGTGGAGGACGTGCATGCCTTCCCCGGGCATATCGCCTGCGACAGTGCCTCGAACAGCGAGCTGGTGATTCCGCTGGTCAAGGCGGGCAGGCTGATCGGCGTGCTCGACCTGGACAGCCCGAAGCTGGCGCGCTTCAGCGCGGCTGACCAGGCGGGGCTGGAGCGCCTGGTCGAGGTGTTCCTCGAGTTGACCGACTGCTGAAATGAACAAGGGGCCTGCGAAGGCCCCTTGTTCTTGTTACGGCGTGGAAACGGGCTTGCCCGCGACAGGGCCGGTACTGTCAGTCGTAGATCACCTTCTTCTTCCAGGTCTCGTCCTCATCGGTTTTGAGCCCCTGGGTCAGCGCGTTCTGGTCGTTCTCTGCCGGCTCCATCTGGTCCAGCACCTGGGCGTTGGCCCGGTTCAGCAATTTCTCCATGTAGGTCAGCTGCTCTTCATACTGCTTGGGCTCCGGCTGCTTGCGCAGGTACTGCACGCCGCGCTCGAAGGCCAGGCGCGCCTGGCCCGGCTGGTTCTGCTGCAGGGCCTGCTGGCCGAGGTTGTTGAAGAACTCGATATGCAGCAGCACCAGGATATGGCGGATCTCCTTGACCCAATACTTGCCTTCGTTGGTCGCCAGGAAGCCTTCCTGAGTGGCACGCACGATCTGGTTGTGCAGCAGTTCCAGCAAAAAGCGCACGTCCTTGGCCTTTACCTCGGTCTGGATGGGCGAGGGCGGGTTACTGACCGGTATCCTCTCGCCTTGGGCGATCAGCCCTTCCAGCTCGGCGATGCGCGCCTTGAGGTCGCCACTGTGCTTGTCCAGGGCCAGCTGGCGCTGGTTGAGGTTCAGTTCGAGGCGGGTCAGCAGCAGTTTGAGCGCGGGCGTCATGAATTGCCCGGGGAAGGTCTCGGTGATCTCGCCGCAACGGCGCAGGCGGTCGGCCAGCTCGACCTTGAGCCGTGCACGCTCGAGCTTGCCGTTCTCGACCACATTGTTCAGGTAGCCGATCACGATCAGCAGCGCGATACCTGCAACGATAAGCAGGGTGATCAGAAGTGGTGTCACCGTTAACGCCTCATGAAGAAGTTTTGCATCTATCGAGAGTGTAGTGAGTCCGCCCGAAAGCGAACAGTGCAGCCCGGCGGAACAGCCTGCGCTCCATTGAATCTGTGGCGGATTCATGGGAGCCGGCTTGCCCCGCGATCAGGCCCTCAAGCCTTGCCTATATGTATCGGCCCGTAATCCAAAACCTACAGATGCTGGCACATCGCTACGAGCTTGCCGAGCCGGCGTCAGAAAAGCAACGCCAATCCCCGGACACATCCTGCATCACTGCCCATGACGACGGGAAGTCATTGATTTAAATAAATTTCTACAAAGGGGTTGACGACCCTGCGAGGCATCCATAGAATGCGCGCCACTTGCAGCGTAAAGCACACAGCGAAACGCGGCAGGGAGTGAAAGCAAGCAGTACTTTAATAGGTAATGCGAGCAGCGTGTCCCCTTCGTCTAGTGGCCTAGGACACCGCCCTTTCACGGCGGTAACAGGGGTTCGAGTCCCCTAGGGGACGCCA
>NZ_FOEQ01000002.1:0-590869 GCF_900110655.1 Pseudomonas soli | reverse complement strand
TGCGGGAATAGCTCAGTTGGTAGAGCACGACCTTGCCAAGGTCGGGGTCGCGAGTTCGAGTCTCGTTTCCCGCTCCAAATTGAAAACGCCACTTCGTTTGAAGTGGCGTTTTTTTTTTGCTCGTATGGTTGGTTTTTGGGGCGAGCTGGCTCGGCATGCCTATCAATTTTACTAGTTGGCTAATGTCGTCTGGAGGCGTACAACGGCATGATGCTACTCGTTACGAGCCCGATGTTCGTTCGGACTCGCTCCATCAGTTTACTCTGTCAGGGGGGAATGTTGGGCGCACCTGATTCCATTCTCCCTTGAACAAGGAAGGAGCAATGACCGTGACGATCGGAAAGACGGATTTGGAAGTCCAGCTGGAGATATGTAAACGGGCGGTCGATGCGTGGAGGCGTTATGAAGAAAGTAAAGGGCAGCACCCCCCTTCGCAGGTACAGCGACTTCGACTGGAAGCCGAGTTCTTATTTTCTTCGGCGCATCATTTTTTTGGGGGCAAGGCTAGTATTTCCCCTGACTTGCTAGATCGTGATTTGTCAGAGTGAGTTCACTTGCCCTGCTATGGCGATTGGGGTTCCCGGCCCAGATCAGGCCGGGATGCATCTATACCAGATCAGTGAATATCACCCTGAGCAGGTTTGGCTAGCAGTTGCTTTTCTTGATGCCAATCAAACGCTTCACCGCTCTGCTCTGCTTCGTACCGGCGCTCTTCTAGCGTCTGGTAAAGCTCCAGCTCTTCATCCGGCATGAAGTGCAGGCAATCGCCACCAAAGAACCACAACAAATCACGCGGCACCAGGTGGGCGATCTGCGGATAGCGCTGGATCACCTGGCAGATCAGGTCCTGGCCCAGGTACTGGCTTTGCAGCGGGTCCTGCGGCAGCAGGGTGAGCAGTTCGTCGAAGCGCTCGAGGAACAGGGCGTGGCTTTCCTCCGGAACCTGTTCGGCTTCACCCAGCGCGGCCAGGATGGTACGCAGGTGGTGGAGCAGTTGCAGGTGGTATTCCAGGTGGGGGTTGGCCATGGCGGCGCTCCTCGGTGGTTGAAACGGGGGGCGGAGTATACGCCGGTTGGGCGAGGGAGGCACCCGGCCTTTTCGCCGGCAAGCCGGCGAAAGGGCCGCACAGCGACCCGTCGTCCTATCAGCGAATCTTGCCTGTCACAGGCTCCAGTTGCGCCTTGTCGAACGCATCCACATCAATCACCACCCGGCGTGCCTGCTCGGCTTGATGCAGGCGCTGGCCTTCCTCCGCTTGCAGCACACCCGCTTCGATGGCGGCGTCGATCACCGATTGCCCGGCTGCCGCCTGCACCTTGCCTTCCTTGACCGCCTGATGCAGCGCCTTGTGTAAGGGGGCCGCATCGTCCAGCAGGTCACAGGCCGTCTGTAGCGCGGCCACCGGGTCGCCTTCGGCCTGAGGCCTGAAGCAGCCCTCCAGCACTGCTTCGAGCGCCGGGTCGCCTTTGCGCCGGCCGATCAAGGCGGCCACCTCGGCATCCAGCTCATCGCTCGGACCGCTATGCCTGCGGCCAAATGGGAACACCAGCACGCGCAGGGCGCAGCCGATGAAGCGGTTGGGGAAGTTGTCGAGCAGCGCGGCGAGCGCCTTTTCCGCCTGGCCCAGGTTTTCCTCCATTGCCCAGCGCAACAACGGGCGCAGGTGCTCGGGCGAGCCCAGGTCGTGGTAGCGCTTGAGCGCGGCGCTGGACAGGTAGAGGTAGCTGAGTACATCGCCCAGTCGGGCGCTCAGGCGCTCGCGGCGCTTGAGCGCACCGCCCAGCAGCATCATCGACAGGTCGGCCAGCAAAGCGAAGGCCGCCGCCTGGCGGTTGAGGGCGCGGAAATAGCCCTGGCTCAGGGCGTCGCCCGGGACCTTCTCGAAATGCCCCAGGCCCAGACCCAGCACCAGGGTGCTGGCGGCGTTGCCGGCGGCGAACAGGATGTGCTGCATCAGCAGGTCGTCGAACTCTTTGAGCGCCTGGTCATGGTCCTCGCGCCCGGCCAGGGCCATTTCCCTGAGCACGAACGGGTGGCAGCGGATGGCGCCCTGGCCAAAGATCATC
The DNA here is from genome assembly GCF_900110655.1 of Pseudomonas soli. GTDB lineage: Bacteria > Pseudomonadota > Gammaproteobacteria > Pseudomonadales > Pseudomonadaceae > Aquipseudomonas > Aquipseudomonas soli. Next base: position 588,802 of record NZ_FOEQ01000002.1, on the reverse strand, counting down.
AGGTTGCGCGAGAGAATGTTGGCGCCCTCGACGGTGATGAAGATCGGCGCGCCTTGCCAGTTACGCCCCAGGTAGTTGTTCGGGCCCATGATGATGCCCTTGCCGCCGTGCACGTCCATGGCGTGCTGGATGCATTCGCGACCGCGCTCGGTGAGGTGGTACTTGAGGATCGCCGACAGCACCGAGGGTTTTTCGCCCAGGTCCACGGCCTGGGCGGTGAGCAGGCGGGCGCTGTCCATCAGCCAGGCGTTGCCGCCGATGCGCGCCAGCGACTCCTGGATGCCCTCGAAGGCGGCCAGTGGCACGTTGAACTGTTCGCGCACGCGGGCGTACTGGCCGGTGACCAGGCTGGTGTACTTGGCCGCGCCGGTGCCGACCGCGGGCAGGGAGATGGAGCGGCCCACCGACAGGCAGTTCATCAGCATCATCCAGCCCTTGCCGAGCATTTCCTGGCCGCCGATCAGGCAGTCCAGCGGCACGAACACATCCTTGCCGCTGTTGGGCCCGTTCATGAACGCCGCGCCCAGGGGCAGGTGGCGCTGGCCGATCTCCACGCCCGGCAGGTCGGTGGGGATCAGCGCCAGGCTGATGCCCAGCTCGGCCTGTTCACCCAACAGGTGCTCGGGGTCGTAGGCCTTGAAGGCCAGGCCGAGCAGGGTGGCTACCGGGCCGAGGGTGATGTAGCGCTTCTCCCAGTTCAGGCGCAGGCCGATGACTTCCTCGCCTTGCCACTGGCCTTTGCAGATGACGCCGGTGTCGGGCATGGCGCCGGCGTCGGAGCCGGCCAGGGGGCCTGTGAGGGCGAAGCAGGGGATGTCGTCGCCGCGGGCCAGGCGCGGCAGGTAGTGGTTGCGTTGCGCCTCGGTGCCGTAGTGCAGCAGCAGCTCGGCCGGGCCCAGGGAGTTGGGCACCATCACCGTGGAGGCCAGGTCGCCGCTGCGGGTGGCCAGTTTCATCGCCACCTGCGAGTGGGCGTAGGCCGAGAAGCCCTTGCCGCCGTATTCCTTGGGGATGATCAGGGCGAAGAAGCCGTGCTGCTTGATGAAATCCCAGGCCTGCGGCGGCAGGTCGAGGTCCTGGCCGATCTGCCAGTCGCTGACCATGGCGCACAGTTGCTTCGTGGGGCCGTCGATGAAGGCCTGTTCTTCCTCGCTGAGCTTGGGCGCGGGGTAGTCGAGCAGGGTGTCCCAGTCGGGGCGGCCGCTGAACAGGTGGCCGTCCCACCACACGGTGCCGGCATCGATGGCTTCGCGCTCGGTGGGCGACATCGGCGGCAGGACGCGCTGGAACCAGCCGAACATCGGTGCGGTGAACAGTTTACGGCGCAGCTCCGGCAGGGCGAAGAAGGCCGCCTTGACGGCGATCACCACCCAGATCAGCGCCAGCAGCCAGCCTGGCGCGGTGCTGAAGATGCCCATCAGCAGGGTATAGGCGGCGATGGCCGCGAGGATCTGCAGGGGCGCCAGGCGCCGGTGCAGGAGATACGCGGCGCCAAGCACCAGGACCAGCAACCACAACAGCAACATGATTCTTCCTCCTTGGAAGCGAGCGTTAGGCCAACCCAAAGAGCTTAGACGCGCCGGGGTGGATGGCCTGCCTAGGAAATGACAGGGCGGGGCGCTGGGAGTTCGGTGGGGAATGTCATGCAGTCATCGCGGGGCAAGCCCGCTCCCACGCCAGATATGCAATGTGGGCGTGGGCGCGGGCCTGCCCCGCGATGCGGTCATCAGATTATCTGGCGCGATTCAACCCCAGCTCCATGTCGTCGATCAGCGCCTTGGCCATGGCGCTGAGGATGCGCGCCGAGCTGCCGGCCAGCAGGTCGCCCTCCATTTCCGCTTCGCAGGTCAGGTGGCGAATGCAGCCGAGCAGCACCGACAGCTCGCTGAAGGCATCCTCGAAGGTAACGCCCGGCTCGATCTTGAACAGGTCCAGGCAGGTGGTGCGGCCTGCGGTATGGCCGCGGCTCATGGCTGCACCTGTGGCTTGTGCTCGAGCAGGGCGCAGGCGAGCTGACCGAGGTAGTCGCTGGCGGTGAACAGGCGGTCCTGGGTTTCGCCGGGCTTGGTCTTGAAGTAGATATCGAGGACGTCGGAAATGGCGGTGGCCACTTCGACGGCGGCGGACATGGCTTCTTCGCGGGTGAGGGTGGGGCGGATGCTGATGAAGGGGGCGAGGCGGGGTGGGTCTGGGACGATTTTTTTCATGGTAGAGCTTCCTTGTGGTTACGAGTACACCACCACCCGCATCCTTTCTCACGAGATCAAGGTGGCAGCCATGTACGGGGTGAGAAATCCGGGCCACAAGGTAAACCCGGCCAGACCGAGGTCTGCCCGCACACGGCCACCATGACGGAGGCGCGTTACCGTTGTGGGAATCGGGTTTCTCACACCCGGTCACCAAATGTGGCGACCCGGTGAAGTTATCCCTGGGGTATTTCCCCGACAACGCGGCGGCTTCCGGCAAGCGCGTAGGATAGTTCCCAAGCTTTGCTGGCTGAAGCATTTGGTTTCAGGTTCGGAAATATCTGACAGATCGCGGGGGCCGCTGGCACCGCTCACCGCTTGGAGTAGACTGTCCCACCTCCCGCATTCATAAGGACGTTGCCATGCTGAAGATCTGGGGCCGCAAGAATTCGAGCAATGTGCGCAAGGCGTTGTGGATCGCCCACGAGCTGGGCCTGGACTTTGAGTCCATCGATGCCGGCGGCGCCTTCGGCGTGGTCAACGAACCGCACTACCGGGCCCTGAACCCCAACGGCCTGGTGCCCATGCTCGAAGACGGCGATCTGGTGCTGTGGGAGTCCAACACCATCGTGCGCTACCTGTGCGCCGAGTACGGCGCAGAGCAGGGCTGGTACCTGAACGACCCGCGCCAGCGCGCCCTGGCGGACAAGTGGATGGACTGGACCACCTCGTCCTTCGCCGGCCCCTTCCGCCCGCTGTTCTGGGGCCTGCTGCGCACCCCCGAGGACCAGCGCGACTGGGTGGCGATCAACGCCGCGCACAAGCAATGCGCCCAGTTGCTGGCCATTGCCGACGAGACCCTGGCCAAGCAGCCGTACCTCTCGGGCGAGCAGATCGGCATGGGCGACATCCCCCTGGGCAGCTTCATCTACGCCTGGTTCGAAATGCCGATTGAACGCCCGGCCATGTATCACCTCGAAGCCTGGTACGAGCGCCTCAAGCAACGCCCGGCCTACCAGGCGGCGGTGATGACCGCCCTGACGTGACGCCACTTCGATAGTCACTATCGATACATGTGACTGTACTTGTGCGGCCGGGCCTTGCACCATGGCCGCACTCACTGCGCCAGTGTCTTTGCCTGGCGTGTCCCGAACCTTTTTCATCGGTACCTGACCCGCCATGAGTTCCGCCCTGTCCATTCGACAGCTGACCAAGACCTACGGCAACGGCTTCCAGGCCCTCAAGGGCATCGACCTGGATGTTGCCGAAGGCGACTTCTTCGCCTTGCTCGGCCCCAATGGCGCCGGCAAGTCCACCACCATCGGCATTCTCTCGACCCTGGTGAACAAGACCAGCGGCACGGTCAACGTGTTCGGCAACGACCTGGACCGCTCGCCCGCGGCGCTCAAGCGCTGCCTGGGCGTGGTGCCCCAAGAGTTCAACTTCAACCAGTTCGAGAAGACCTTCGATATCGTAGTTACCCAGGCCGGCTACTACGGCATCCCGCCCAAGGTGGCCAAGGAGCGCGCCGAGCAGTACCTCACGCAACTGGGCCTGTGGGACAAGCGCGACGTGCCTTCGCGCTCGCTGTCCGGCGGCATGAAGCGCCGGCTGATGATCGCCCGGGCGCTGATCCACGAGCCGCGCCTGCTGATCCTCGACGAGCCGACTGCGGGGGTGGACATCGAGCTGCGCCGTTCGATGTGGAGCTTCCTCACCGAGCTCAACCAGAAAGGCATCACCATCATCCTCACCACCCACTACCTCGAAGAGGCCGAGCAGCTGTGCCGCAACATCGGCATCATCGACCACGGCACCATCGTCGAGAACACCAGCATGCGCCAGCTGCTGGGCAAGCTGCATGTCGAGACCTTCGTCCTTGACCTGCGCCACGACCTGCCCGCCGCGCCCGAGCTGCAGGGCTACCCGTGCCGGCTGATCACCCCGCACACGCTGGAGGTGCAGGTGGACAAGGACATTGGCATCACCGCGCTGTTCGGCCAGCTGGCGCTGCAGAACATCGAGGTGCAGAGCCTGCGCAACAAGACCAACCGACTCGAGGAGCTGTTCGTGTCCCTGGTGGAAAAGAACCTGTCGAAGGTGGCCATATGAGTGTGGAACTGCGCACCAACTGGGTCGCCCTGAACACCATCGTCTACCGCGAAGTGCGGCGCTTCCTGCGTATCTGGCCGCAGACCCTGCTGCCGCCGGCGATCACCATGGTCCTGTACTTCGTGATCTTCGGTAACCTGATCGGCCGGCAGATCGGCGACATGGGTGGCTTCACCTACATGGAGTACATCGTGCCGGGGCTGATCATGATGTCGGTGATCACCAACTCTTACGGCAACGTGGTATCGAGCTTCTTCGGCAGCAAGTTCCAGCGCTCCATCGAGGAACTGATGGTGTCACCGGTGTCGCCGCACACCATCCTGGTCGGCTATGTGTTGGGTGGCGTGTTGCGCGGCTTGGCGGTGGGGGTGATCGTGACCTTCCTGTCGCTGTTCTTTACCCATTTGCAGGTGCATCACCTGGGGGTGACCGTCATCGTGGTGTTGCTGACCGCGACCATCTTCTCGCTGCTGGGCTTCGTCAACGCGGTGTTCGCCCGCAACTTCGACGATATCTCGATCATCCCGACCTTCGTGCTGACACCGCTGACCTACCTGGGCGGGGTGTTCTACTCGATCAACCTGCTGCCGCCGTTCTGGCAGACCGTATCGCTGGCAAACCCGGTGCTGCACATGGTCAACTCGTTCCGCTACGGCATCCTAGGGGTGTCGGATATCAGTATTGGCACGGCGATCAGCTTCATGCTGGTGGCCACCGCGGTGCTCTACGTGCTGTGCGTGCGCCTGCTGGTCAGCGGCCGCGGCATGCGCGCCTGAGCCCGGGTTGGGGTTGGCAGCGCAGCGACACTGGCGCCGGCGCCACTGCCGGCCCACCCACCAGCGCCAGTAGCCCATGGTGGTGAAGTAGGCGAGCACGCCCAGCACCACCCCGCACACCACCGAGCCGAGCAGGAACGGTTGCCAGATCGACGCCAGCTGCTCGGTGACCCAGTCGACGGTGATCGACTCGGGCAGCGTGCGTGGCGGTACCTGCAGCAGCCAGGCACCGGTCATGTAGGTGACGAAGAACACCGGCGGCATGGTCAGTGGGTTGGTCAGCCACACCAGGCTCACCGCGATCGGCAGGTTGCCGCGCACGGGAATGGCCAGCGCGGCGGCCAGCAGCATTTGCATGGGGATGGGAATGAGCGCGGCGAACAGGCCGACGCCCATGGCCCGCGCCACCGAATGGCGATTCAGGTGCCAGAGGTTGGGGTCGTGCAGCAGCTTGCCGAAGAAGCGTAAGGATTTATGTTCGCGGATGCTGGTCGGGTCCGGCATGTAGCGTTTGAACAGACGGCGCGGCATGTGGGCTCCCGGCAGGGTTGAAGGGCGTCAGTATGCCCTGATTGAAACGCAGCCTCGTTCAGAGTTTGTGACAATTGATTAGCAGGTTTTCCCCGCCAATCGGCTAAGCCTCAGGGGTCGTGATCGCTTCTGGAGCTCTATCTCATGCGCACAGGGATGCTGGCGCTGGTGCTCGGGCTGTTGAGCCTGCGCTTTTTGCCCGTTTTGCCGCCGGTCGGGTGGCTGATTCCGTTGCTGTTGCTGGCCTTGGCCTGTCTGCGCACGCGGATCTGGCCGCTGGGCTGGTTCGTGCTGGGTGGCTGTTGGGCCTGCTGGTCGGCGCAGCAGGCGCTGGATGATCGCCTGGCCCCGGCGCTGGATGGCCGCACACTGTGGTTGGAGGGGCGGGTGGTGGGGCTGCCGACCCGCACGGAGCGCGGCGTGCGTTTCGAGCTGGAGCATGCTGAGTCGCGCCGGGCGCAATTGCCCAGGCGCCTGCAACTTAGCTGGTTTGCCGGGCCTGAATTGCGCGCCGGTGAGCGTTGGCGCCTGGTGGTGAACCTGCGCCAGCCCCATGGGCTGCTCAACCCCCATGGCCCGGACCGCGAAGCATTGTTGTTGGCCCGGGGTATCGGCGCCACTGGCTCGGTCAAGGCCGGCGAGCAGGTCGGGCAGGCTGCGGTGCATTGGCGCGATGCCGTGCGCCAGCGGTTGATGAACGTGGATGCCCATGGGCGCGAGGCGGCGCTGACGGCCCTGGTGCTGGGCGACGGCGCCGGGCTGGCACGCGAGGATTGGCAGACCCTGCAGGCCACCGGCACGGTGCACCTGCTGGTGATCTCTGGCCAGCATATCGGGCTGTTGGCCGGGCTGGTGTACGGCCTGGTCGCGGGCCTGGCGCGGCTGGGCGCCTGGCCATCGCGCTGGCCGTGGCTGCCCTGGGCTTGTGGCCTGGCCATGGCCGCGGCATTGGGCTACGGCTGGCTGGCCGGCTTCGGCGTGCCGGTGCAACGGGCCTGCCTGATGCTGGCGGTGGTGTTGCTCTGGCGCCTGCGCTTCAGGCACCTGGGGGCAGCCTTGCCGCTGCTGTTGGCGTTGTCGGGGGTGTTGCTGATCAATCCATTGGCCAGTCTGCTGCCGGGTTTCTGGCTGTCATTTGCCGCGGTTGGCGTGCTGGTGCTGTGCTTCTCTGCCCGGCTCGGCGCCTGGCGGCCCTGGCAGGCCTGGAGCCGCGCCCAGTGGGTAATCGCCGTGGGCCTGTTGCCGGTGCTGCTGGCGCTGGGGCTGCCGGTCAGCCTGACGGCGCCGCTGGCCAACCTGCTGGCGGTGCCCTGGATCAGTTTCGCGGTTTTGCCGCTGGCCTTGCTTGGTACGGCGGCGTTGCCGGTGGCTGGGGTGGGGGAGGGGCTGCTGTGGCTGGCGGGGCTTTCGCTGGAGGGGCTGTTTCGCCTGCTGGCGCAGCTTGCGGGGCAGTTGCCTGCATGGCTGCCCGAACCGTTGCCGCTGTGGGCCTGGCTGTTGGTCGCGCTGGGCGCGCTGTTGGTGCTGCTGCCTCGGGGCGTGCCGTTGCGTTTGCCGGGCGCGGTGATGCTGCTGGCCTTGTGGGCGCCGCGCGAGGAGGTGCCCCATGGGCAGGTGCAGGTGTGGCAGCTGGATGTCGGCCAGGGCCTGGCGGTGCTGCTGCGTACCCGTCATCACGCGCTGTTGTACGACGCCGGGCCTGCGCATGGGGACAGCGACCTGGGCGAGAGCGTGGTGCTGCCGACCTTGCGCAGGTTGGGGGTCAGGCACCTCGACCTGATGCTGGTCAGCCACGGTCACGCCGATCATGCCGGCGGGGCGGCGGCGGTGCGCCGGGGGCTGGCGGTGACGCGGGTGCTGGCCGGGGAGGTTGCCGGGCTTGCGCCTGCCGCGCTGTGCGAAAGTGGTGAGCACTGGCGCTGGGATGGGGTCGATTTCGAGCTGTGGCATTGGCCGCAAGGCACGTCCAGCAACGACCGTTCCTGCGTGCTGCGGGTGGTGGCCAATGGCGAGCGCCTGCTGCTGGCCGGCGACATGGAGGCCGCGGCGGAGCGGGCTTGGCTGGCGGCCAGCGAGGATCCGCGTATCGACTGGCTGCAGGCGCCGCACCATGGCAGCCGCACGTCGTCCACCGAACCGTTCATCAAGGCGCTGGCGCCGCGCGGGGTGATGATTTCGCGGGGGAGGAACAACGGTTTCGGGCATCCGCATGCGCAGGTGATCGAGCGCTATCGGCGCCATGGGGTGCAGGTGCATGACACGGCGCTGGCGGGCGCGCTGGAGTTGCGCCTGGGGCGCCAGGGTGCGGTGGTGGAGGGGCGTGCGCAGCGCAGGTTCTGGCGCGAAGGCGAATGACGCTATCGCGGGGCAAGCCCACGTTGCCATGCGGTGGGCGATTCCCTGACCTCCGGCAGATGAGCCCCAGGCGCTCCTATGGTAGAGTGGCGGCCTTTTTCCGAGGGGATGCTTACTGTGTGGGAATTGGTCAAGTCCGGTGGCTGGATGATGCTGCCGATCATCCTGAGCTCCATCGTTGCCATGGCGATCGTCGTCGAGCGTCTATGGACCTTGCGCGCCAGCCGTGTCAGCCCACCGCACTTGCTGGGCCAGGTGTGGATGTGGATCAAGGACAAGCAGCTCACCAGTGACAAGCTCAAGGCCCTGCGCGCCGATTCGCCGCTGGGCGAGATCCTCGCCGCGGGCCTGGCCAACTCGCGCCATGGTCGCGAGATCATGAAGGAGTGCATCGAAGAGGCAGCCTCGCGGGTCATCCACGAGCTGGAGCGCTACATCGGCACCCTCGGCACCATCGCCGCCATGGCCCCGCTGCTGGGCCTGCTGGGCACCGTGCTGGGCATGATCGACATCTTCAGCGCCTTCATGGGCTCGCAGATGACCGCTAACGCCGCGGTACTGGCCGGCGGTATTTCCAAGGCCCTGGTCACCACCGCGGCCGGCCTGATGGTCGGTATCCCGGCGGTGTTCTTCCACCGCTTCCTGCTGCGCCGCATCGATGAACTGGTGGTGGGCATGGAGCAGGAGGCGATCAAGCTGGTCGAGGTGCTGCAGGGCGACCGCGAAGTGGAAGTGGCCGGAGGCAAGGCGTGAAGTTCCGGCGCAATCGCCAGCGCGAGAACGTCGACATCAACCTGGCGTCGTTGATCGACGTGGTGTTCGTGCTGCTCCTGTTCTTCGTGGTCACCACCACCTTCACCCGCGAGACCCAGCTGCGTGTCGAGCTCCCTGAAGCAAGCAGTGCCGCGCCCGCGCAGCCCGATGATGGCAAGCTGATCGAAGTCACCATCAGTGCCGACGGCGTGTATTCGGTGAACAACCACCTGCTGCCCAAGAGCGACCTGGCCACCCTGACCGAAGCCATCGAGAAGGAGTCCGGCGGTGACATCACCCTGCCGCTGGCGATCAGCGCCGATGGCAAGACCCCGCACCAGGCAGTGATCACCGCAATGGATGCGGCCGGCAAGCTCGGCTTCAGCAAGTTGCGCATGACCACCGTCGAGGCCGCGCAGGGCAATCCCTGATGGCCTTCGCCGACCGTCTGCTCGCCGCCTGGTATGCCGGGCACCCGGCGCTGGCCCTGCTGCGCCCGCTGGAGGCGCTGTATCGTCGCGTCGTGACGCGCAAGCGTGCGCGCTTTCTCAGCGGCATCAGCCCCAGCTACCGCGCCCCGGTGCCCGTGATCGTGGTGGGCAATATCACCGTGGGCGGTACCGGCAAGACACCGATGATCCTCTGGCTGATCGAGCACTGCCGCCGGCAGGGGCTGAAGGTCGGCGTGGTCAGCCGTGGCTACGGCGCCAAGCCGCCGCAGTATCCCTGGCGTGTCGCCGCCGACCAGCTCGCCGATCAGGCCGGCGACGAGCCTTTGCTGATCGTCCAGCGCACCGGCGTGCCGCTGCTGATCGACCCCGACCGCTCCCGTGCCGTGCAGGCACTGCTGGCCAGCGATGCGCCGGACCTGATCCTGTGCGACGACGGCATGCAGCATTACCGCCTGGCCCGCGACCTGGAGCTGGTGCTGATCGACGCCGCCCGTGGCCTGGGCAACCGTCGCTGCCTGCCGGCCGGCCCGTTGCGCGAGCCCGCCGAGCGCCTGGCCGAGGCCGACGCGGTGCTGTTCAACGGTGCCGAGGCTGACCGCGACGGCGGCTTTGCCTTCCGCCTGCAGCCTTCGGCGCTGATCAACCTGCGCAGCGGCGAGCGCCGCGAGCTCGACCTGTTTCCCGCTGGTCAGGCGCTGCACGCCGTGGCCGGCATTGGCAACCCGCAACGTTTCTTCAACACCCTGCTGGGGCTAAACTGGCAGCCGGTGCCGCACCCCTTTGCCGACCATGCGCCGTACAGCCGCGAAGTGCTGTCGTTCAGCCCGCCGCTGCCGTTGGTGATGACCGAGAAGGATGCGGTGAAATGCCGGCCGTTCGCTGCCGACGACTGGTGGTACCTGGCGGTCGATGCCGTACCCTCGCAGGCGTTCGTCGCCTGGTTCGACGCCGAGCTCGATCACCTGCTGCCTGGCCGCCCCCGGCCCTGAGCCTTTTTCAATTTCCGTTTCAAGGAAGCTCCCATGGACACCAAACTGCTCGATATCCTGGCCTGCCCGATCACCAAGGGCCCGCTCAAGCTCAGCGCCGACAAGACCGAGCTGATCAGCAAGGGCGCGGGCCTGGCCTATCCGATTCGCGATGGCATCCCGGTGATGCTGGAAAGCGAGGCGCGCACCCTGACCGACGACGAGCGCCTGGACAAATGAGCCTGGACTTCACCGTGGTGATCCCCGCCAGGCTGCGCTCCACGCGCCTGCCGGGCAAGCCGCTGCTGGCGATCGCCGGCAAGCCGATGGTCCAGCATGTGTGGGAGCAGGCGCGCAAGAGCGGCGCCAGCCGCGTGGTCATTGCCACCGACGATGCCAGCATCGTCGAGGCCTGCCAGGCGTTCGGCGCCGAAGTGCTGCTGACCCGCGCCGACCACGAGTCGGGCACCGACCGCCTGGCCGAAGTGGCTGCCCAGCTGGGCCTGGCCGCCGATGCCATCGTGGTCAACGTGCAGGGTGACGAGCCGCTGATTCCGCCGGTGATCATCGACCAGGTGGCGGCCAACCTCGCCGCGCACCCCGAGGCCGGCATCGCCACTTTGGCCGAGCCGATCCACGCGCCGCAAACCATCTTCAACCCTAACGCGGTGAAGGTGGTCAGCGACAAGAACGGCCTGGCCCTGACCTTCAGCCGCGCCCCGTTGCCATGGGCCCGCGACGCGTTTGCCAAGGACCGTGAGCGCATGCCCGAAGGCGTTCCTTACCGCCGCCATATCGGCATGTACGCCTACCGCGTGGGCTTCCTTCAGGACTTCGTCGCCTGGGGCCCATGCTGGCTGGAGCAGACCGAGTCGCTGGAGCAGCTGCGTGCCCTGTGGCACGGCGTGCGCATCCACGTTGCCGATGCCATCGAGGCTCCGGCCGTGGGCGTGGATACCCCTGAAGACCTGGAGCGCGTACGGCGCTTGCTGGAGGCCTGATGCGCGTTCTGTTCGTCTGCCTCGGCAATATCTGCCGCTCGCCGACTGCCGAAGGCGTGCTGCGCCATCAGCTCGAGGCCGCCGGCCTCGGTGACGTGGTGCACGTCGCCTCCGCCGGTACCGGCGACTGGCATGTCGGCAAGGCGCCCGACAGCCGTACCTGCAAGGCCGCGCTGGCCCGCGGCTACGACCTGTCGCGCCAGCGCGCCCAGCAGGTCAAGGCGGCGCATTTCGCCGAGTACGACCTGGTCCTGGCCATGGACAAGAGCAACCTCGGCAACCTGCAGGCCCTGCGCCCGCACAACGCCACGGGCGAGCTCGACCTGTTCCTGCGCCGTTATGGCGCGGCCCTGGACGAAGTGCCTGACCCTTACTACGGCGGTGCCGAAGGTTTCGAGCAGGTCCTGGACCTGATCGAAGCGGCCTGCCGTGAGCTGGTCGTGGAAATCAAGGGGCGGTTATGACGGCGAACTGGCAGGAGCGGGTATCGCTCAAGCCCTACAACACTTTCGGCATCGACGTCAGTGCCCGTTATTTCACCCAGGCCCATGACGACGACGAGGCCCGCCAGGCACTGGCCCAGGCCGCCGAGCGGCAGGTGCCGGTGCTGGTCATTGGCGGTGGCAGCAACCTGCTGCTGTCCCGCGATGTCGACGCCCTGGTGCTGCATATGGCCAGCCGTGGGCGGCGCCTGCTCAGCGATGACGGCGAGCGTGTGGTGGTCGAGGCCGAGGCCGGCGAGCCCTGGCATCCGTTCGTGCAGTGGAGCCTCGACCAGGGGCTGTGCGGGCTGGAGAACCTCAGCCTGATCCCCGGCACCGTCGGCGCTGCGCCGATGCAGAACGTCGGCGCCTATGGCGTGGAGATCAAGGATGTGTTCGCCGGCTTGACCGCGCTGGACCGCGAGACCGGCGAGCTGCGTGACTTCTCGCTGGAGGCGTGCGGTTTCGGCTATCGCGACAGCCTGTTCAAGCGCAATCCGGGCCGCTGGCTGATCCTGCGCGTGCGCTTTGCGCTGAGCCGGTCGTTGCAGGCGCACCTGGACTACGGCCCGGTGCGTCAGCGCCTGGCGGAGCAGGGTGTCGAGCAGCCGACCGCGCAGGCGATCAGCGATGCGATCTGCAGTATCCGTCGGGAAAAGCTGCCAGATCCGGCTGAACTGGGTAACGCCGGGAGCTTCTTCAAGAATCCTGTGGTGCCTGCTGCGTTGGCCGAGCGCATTCGTGCCGAGTATCCTGGCGTGGTGGCGTATCCGCAGGCCGACGGCCAGGTGAAGCTGGCGGCCGGCTGGTTGATCGAGCAGGCGGGGTGGAAGGGGTATCGCGATGGCGATGCCGGTGTGCACCGTTTGCAATCGCTGGTGCTGGTCAACTACGGCCAGGCGAGTGGGGCGCAGTTGCATGGGCTGGCGCAGCGGATCCAGGCGGATATCCTTGAGCGCTTTGGGGTCGAGCTGGAGATGGAGCCGAACCTGTACTGATGGGCTGGCCCTATCATGCAGCAGCCCCGTGAGCACTCCGAAAGCCTCGCCTAGCGCGACGGGGCAATGCGGAGCACTCTGGCCAGCCAGTTGCGCAAAACCGTTTGCCAGGCCCGACGTCGGCGCGGGGCCATCGCTGCCTTGAGGTGCTTGGTCCAGGCAAAGTTCGTGGGTTGCAAGGTGTCATCACCTTCTTTTACGCCGTCACGGTCTACTGCGTAGGAGAAAATCCCGGCCTTGGGTCCTTGAGTTGGTGTCCAGGCAGCGTAGGCGTGGGCCGTGCTGCTCTCGAGGGGGTCACGTACGTCCCCCCAGCGAGTTCCTCTTTCCTCATAGAAGGAAAATCCAACCATAAACCGGGAGGGCGGCAAGAAGTCCTTGAACATACGATCGTAATGCCCTTGCACCCGGGCAGGAGTCTGGCCGTATGCCTGGAACAGGATGTAGTTCAGCTGGGGGGCCAGTGCGCGTATCAAGGCGACATCGCCGTTCTCGGTCGTGTCGAAGACAAACAGCCTTTCCTGTCCCAGCAAAGTGCGCAACTCTCTGGAAACGGCTTCTGCCTGCTTGCGCTGGGCTTCGTTCAAGGTGTGCTCGATATCGATATCCAGGCCATCCAGGCCAGGGGTGGAGGTGAAGAAGCGTGTGAAGATATCGTTCGCGCTGGCACCGGGCTTGATCAGTTCATCAATGGCGATGGTGCGGACAATCTTGGTCTCTCGGGCATGCAGAGCCGGAATGATTTGTGAGTGCAGGGCTTCCCAGTACCGGGGAGGCTCATTGCCGTCGGGAAACACAAAGGCGATATCCACTTCTGCGGGTAGGTCGCGCATGGATACCTTGTTGTCCGGGTCGCCCGTGGCAATGTCCCGCCACGAGCGAAAGTAGCAACCCATGATGTCTTGTCGATCACTCATTGCAGCTCTCCTGACTGGTGACGCGACGATAGCATCTCGGTCTTCGACGCTCAGCTGGCAAAAATGCTAGGTAATCCCGGAGCCATATCCTGCAAAAAGAAAAAGCCCCGCCAGTTCGCACTGGCGGGGCTTTCTCATTCAGCCGAGGCTATCAGCCGTGATGAGGTTTGTGCTCATCGGCGGTTTCCAGCGCTTGCGCAGGGGCGGCTTCGGCAGCGGCCTGGGCGGCAGCGGCGGCTGCAGCTTCGGCTTCGCGCTTGCGGCGACGCACTTCACGTGGGTCGTTCGGGGCGCGGCCGTTGGCCAGCATCGCCGAAGGCGCTTCGACCGGGGCCGGTGCTTCCTCGGGCACCTGCTCGGCAACGATCGGCGCAGGCTCGGCGGCAGGTGCTTCAGCCACTTCCGGCTGGGCCTCGACCACTGGCTCGACGACCGCTACAGGCTGCTCGGCTACCGGGGCTTCGACCACAGTGGCTTCGACTACCTGCGGCTGCTCGATTTCACCGGCTTCCACGGCAGGGGCTTGCAGCGCCTCGGCGACGACGGCAGGCTGCTCGGCAGGGGCTTCTTCGACCACTGGCTGCGGCGCTACTTCGACCACCGGTTCGATGCTCGGCTCGACGGCGACCACTGGCTCGCTGACCGGTTGCTCGACCACCGGGGCGATGGCGACCTGCTCGGCCACGACCTCGGTGATTTCCACCTGGGTTTCGGCGACAGCGGCGCTGGCGCGCTCAGCCTGCTGGTTGGCTTGGGCTTCGGCATCGGCGCTGATGTTGCTGGTGGCAACGGCGGCGATGACGGCAGTGCCGGCGGCCAGTTCAGCGCCCAGCTCGGTGGCCTGGTGCTGTTGTGGCTGCTGCTCTTCGCCGGCGTCTTCGTCGCCTTCGATCAGCTCGCCATTGGCGTTGCGCTGGCGTTCACGACGGTTGCTGCGACGACGCTGGCCACGGGAGCGGCGGCGCGGACGCTCGCCATCGGTGCCTTCCTGCTCGTCCTGCAGCAGCTCGTCGTTCGGCAGTTGCTCTTCGGCGAGCTCGGCGGCCTGTTCGACGGCCTGCGCCTCAGGGCGCAGCTGGCGCTCTTCGCGCGGAGCGCGTTCTTCACGTGGCGCACGCTCTTCACGAGGGGCGCGTTCTTCACGCGGTGCACGCTCTTCACGTGGTGCGCGTTCTTCACGCGGTGCACGCTCTTCACGTGGTGCGCGTTCTTCACGCGGCGCGCGCTCTTCGCGAGGGGCGCGTTCTTCACGTGGTGCACGCTCTTCACGGGCTACACGTTCCTCACGTGGCGCACGCTCTTCACGCGGGGCGCGTTCTTCGCGGGCGGCCGGGGCCGGTGCGGCATCCAGGGGCTCACGCAGTTCGCGCACGCGCTCTTCACGGTTGCCACGGCGGTCTTCGCGCGGCTGGCGCTGACGCTCTTCGCGTGGGGCGCGTTCTTCACGTGGTGCACGCTCTTCGCGTGGCTGGCGCTCTTCACGCGGGGCGCGCTCGCTGCGTTCTTCACGCGGCTTGCGGTCTTCCTCGCGGCGGCCATTGCGGTTGCGGCTCTGCTGGCGACCGTTGCGGCGCTCCTCGTTGCGTGGCGAACGCTCCGTGGCCGGTTTTTCGGTGGTGACGGCCGGTGCGGCGGCAGGCTCTTCCTTGCCGGCGAACAGGCTGACCAGCGACTTGACCAGGCCCTTGAACAGGCTTGGCTCCGGTACGCTAGGCGCCGGTGCCACGGGTGCGGCTGGCTGCTCTTCGACAGCGGCCGGTACCGGTGCGTTGGCGCGGGCCGGTGCGGTCTTCACCGCGGCTTCCTGGCGTACCAGGGTGCGGGTGGCGGTCGGCAGCGGCGCTTCTTCGGTTTCGGCCGAGGCGATTTCGTAGCTGGACTGGTTGTTCAGCACGTCCGGGTTGTCGTCGCGCAGGCGCTGGACTTCGAAATGCGGGGTTTCCAGGTGGTCGTTCGGCAGGATGATGATGCGCGCGCGAGTGCGCAGCTCGATCTTGGTGATCGAGTTGCGTTTCTCGTTGAGCAGGAAGGCGGCCACCGGGATCGGTACCTGGGCGCGCACCTCGGCGGTGCGGTCCTTCAGGGCTTCTTCCTCGATCAGGCGCAGGATCGCCAGCGACAGCGACTCGACGTCACGGATGATGCCGGTACCCGAGCAGCGCGGGCAGACGATGCCGCTGCTCTCGCCCAGCGATGGGCGCAGGCGCTGGCGGGACATTTCCAGCAGGCCGAAGCGCGAGATGCGGCCGACCTGCACGCGGGCGCGGTCGGCCTCGAGGCATTCGCGCACGCGTTCTTCGACGGCGCGCTGGTTCTTCGCCGGGGTCATGTCGATGAAGTCGATGACGATCAGGCCGCCGATGTCACGCAGGCGCAGCTGGCGGGCGATCTCTTCGGCCGCTTCCAGGTTGGTCTGCAGGGCGGTTTCCTCGATGTCGCTGCCCTTGGTGGCGCGCGCCGAGTTGATGTCGATGGAAACCAGGGCTTCGGTTGGGTCGATCACGATCGAGCCGCCGGACGGCAGGTCGACGACGCGCTGGAAGGCGGTCTCGATCTGGCTTTCGATCTGGAAGCGGTTGAACAGCGGCACGCTGTCTTCGTACAGCTTGACCTTGCTGGCGTACTGCGGCATCACCTGGCGGATGAAGGTCAGGGCTTCTTCCTGGGCGTCGATGCTGTCGATCAGCACTTCGCCGATGTCCTGGCGCAGGTAGTCGCGGATGGCGCGGATGATGACGTTGCTTTCCTGGTAGATCAGGAACGGCGCGGTACGGTCCAGCGAGGCTTCCTTGATGGCGGTCCACAGCTGCAGCAGGTAGTCGAGGTCCCACTGCATTTCTTCGCTGCTGCGGCCAAGGCCCGCGGTACGTACGATCAGGCCCATGTCGCCCGGAACGGTCAGGCCGTTCAGTGCTTCACGCAGCTCGTTGCGCTCTTCGCCTTCGATGCGGCGGGAGATGCCGCCGGCGCGCGGGTTGTTGGGCATCAGCACCAGGTAGCGGCCGGCCAGGCTGATGAAGGTGGTCAGGGCGGCGCCTTTGTTGCCGCGCTCTTCCTTCTCGACCTGGACGATGACTTCCTGGCCTTCGCTCAGGACTTCCTTGATGTTGACCCGGCCTTCAGGGGCTTTCTTGAAGTATTCGCGGGAGATTTCCTTCAGCGGCAGGAAGCCGTGACGTTCGGAGCCGAAGTCGACGAAGGCGGCTTCAAGGCTGGGCTCGATCCGGGTGATCTTGCCTTTGTAGATGTTGGCCTTTTTCTGCTCACGAGCACCGGACTCGATGTCCAGGTCGTAGAGGCGTTGGCCGTCCACCAGGGCTACACGCAACTCTTCGGGTTGAGTTGCGTTAATCAGCATTCTTTTCATGTTGTACCGTCGGTTTCCGGGCTGCCGGAAACGGCGTTCGGCACACACGATTTTTCATGATCGGTGCCAAGGTGCGCAAAGGGTGGCGAACCACCCCCGTGTCTGACGACGTTCGGCACCAGCCGGTTGCCCAGCCTGCCGTTGTCGCGACGACGCGTCCTGTTTTGCGGTGCCAAAAGACCTGTCGAGCTTTTCGAAGGTTATCCGAATCAATCGAGCGGGCCTGGTGCACTCAGTCAGGAGGAGGAATCAACCGGTCGTCCGTGGATGCCACGAGGGCGTCTGTTCAGGACCTTGCCCGCTCATCGCCCGTTGAGTGGGGCGCTGGGTCGGGTTCGGTGCCACACGGTCCGAAGGCTGTGCATCTCCACCCTGCACGTATCCCTGAAAATTCGGTGCTGCCGCGCGCTGAATCCGCAACGGGTTGCATTTTTCGCCAGCCCGGTTCCGGGCTGGCGCCATGACATATCCAAGGCAGGTATTTCCGAAGCATTCGCCCGAATGCGCGGAAACGACGGTGGCGGGCAGAGGTACGGCGAAAAGAAGCGGGTAAGCAGGTGAAACACCGCACTTGTCGTTTTTTTCGGTCTTCTCTACACAGCGCTGGTGGCGATTCCAGGCATTTAGTTAAACTGGCAAACGCTCCGTAGGACGGCCTCGCGTCCTCGGAATTGCGATGGTCAGGGCCGGCGTAGAGCCTGATGCCGCTGGCCTGCCGCTTTTGGCGGCGTTCGCGACTATAGCAGTTATGATTAAGTGCTTCAATTCCATAAAAAATTGTTATGATCCCGCCATGACGACCAATACCCCTCCGACTTCCGGCGTTCAGCTGATCGAAGTCGCGCCGGAGCTTGCCGGCCAACGCATCGACAATTTCCTCATCACCGCGCTCAAGGGCGTGCCCAAGACGCTGGTCTACCGCATCCTGCGCAAGGGCGAGGTGCGGGTCAACAAGGGTCGTATCAAGCCTGAGTACAAGCTGCAGGCTGGCGACATCGTGCGGGTGCCGCCGGTGCGCCTGCCCGAGCGCGATGAGCCCGCGCCGGTCGCCCAGGGGCTGTTGCAGCGCCTGGAGGCCGCGATTGTCTATGAAGACAAGGCGCTTATCGTGATGAACAAGCCGGCCGGTATTGCCGTGCATGGCGGCAGCGGCCTGAGCTTCGGGGTGATCGAGGCGCTGCGCCAGTTGCGCCCCGACGCCAAGGAGCTGGAGCTGGTGCACCGCCTGGACCGCGACACCTCGGGCCTGTTGATGATCGCCAAGAAGCGCAGCATGCTGCGCCACCTGCATGCCGCGCTGCGCGGCGATGGCGTGGACAAGCGCTACATGGCGCTGGTGCGCGGCCATTGGCCGACCTCGAAGAAGCAGGTCAATGCGCCGCTGCAGAAGAGCAACCTGCGCTCCGGCGAACGCATGGTCGAGGTCAATGACGAGGGCAAGGACGCGCTGACGCTGTTCCGCGTGCTGCGCCGTTTCGGCGAATTCGCCACGATTGTCGAAGCGCGGCCGATTACCGGGCGCACCCACCAGATCCGCGTGCACACCCTGCATGCCGGGCACATGATCGCCGGCGACAGCAAGTACGGCGATGAAGACTTCAGCCGCGAGATTCGCGACCTGGGTGGCAAGCGCCTGTTCCTGCACGCCTACCAGTTGACCGTGCCGCTGCCCGACGGCGGCGAGCTCAAGCTCGAGGCGCCGGTGGACGAGATGTGGGCCAAGACCATCGAGCGGTTGGCGTCCTGAGCCATGAATAAAAGTTATGACCTGCTGATCTTCGACTGGGATGGCACGCTGGCCGATTCCATCGGGCGCATTGTCGAGGCCATGAACGTGGCCGCCGGGCGTGCCGGGGAGGCTGCCAGCAGCGACGAGGCGATCAAGGGCATCATTGGCCTGGCGCTGGGGGAGGCGATCGCCACTCTGTATCCGCATCTTGAGCCGCCGCAGGTGGAGACATTCCGCCAGCATTACGCCGATGTCTACATGGCGCTGGATCAACAGCCGTCGCCACTGTTCGACGGTGTGGTCGAGTCGCTGGCGGCGTTCCGTGCCGAGGGGTATCGTCTGGCGGTGGCCACCGGCAAGGCGCGGCGCGGTCTGGATCGGGTGCTCAAGGCCAATGGCTGGGAACGCTACTTCGACATTACCCGGGCGGCCGACGAAACCCGCGGCAAGCCGCATCCGCTGATGCTCGAGGAGATTCTCGCTCATTGCCAGGTCGAACCCGGGCGGGCGCTGATGGTCGGAGATTCGGCGTTCGACCTGCAGATGGCCAGCAACGCTGGCATGCATTCGGTCGCCGTGGGCTATGGCGCCATGTCGCTGCAGGCCTTGGCCGAATTTGGCCCGCAAGTGTGCATCGAGCATTTTTCCCAGTTGCGCGAATGGCTGGACAGGCCTGCGCAGATCAATTTCCAAGGTAGGTGAGCATGACTGACGAGTGGAAGGCGCCCGAGGCTGATGAGGCCGGCGAGGAGCGCAAGAGCTGGAAGTTACTGGAGAAGACTTTGCTGGCGGGTGTCCAGGAGCAGCGTCGGGCGCGGCTCTGGGGGATTTTCTTCAAGCTGCTGACCTTTATTTACCTGTTCGGCATCCTGTTCCTGTTCACGCCATTGATGGATGTGGACAAGGCCGCCTCGCGCAGCGGCAGTCATACTGCGCTGGTCGAGGTGCGCGGGGTGATCGCCGATCAGGAACCTGCCAGCGCCGACAATATCGTCAAGAGCCTGCGCGAAGCCTTCAAGGATCCCAAAACCAAGGCTGTGGTCATGCGCGTCAACAGCCCGGGCGGCAGCCCGGTGCAGGCGGGCTATGTGTACGACGAGATCCGCCGTCTGCGCGCCGAGTATCCGGCCATCAAGCTGTACGCGGTGATTGCCGACCTGGGTGCCTCCGGCGCCTACTACATTGCCAGCGCGGCCGACGAGATCTATGCCGACAAGGCCAGCCTGGTCGGCTCCATCGGCGTCACCGCGGCGGGCTACGGCTTTGTCGGGGCCATGGACAAGCTGGGCGTGGAGCGGCGCACCTACACGGCGGGCGAACACAAGGCCTTCCTTGATCCGTTCTCGCCACAGAAGCCGGAAGAGACCGCGTTCTGGCAGGGCGTGCTGGATACCACGCACCGCCAGTTCATCGCCATGGTCAAGCAGGGGCGTGGCGAGCGCCTGAAAGACAAGGATCACCCTGAGTTGTTCAGCGGGCTGATCTGGTCGGGCGAGCAGGCCAAGGAACTGGGTCTGGTGGATGGGCTGGGCAGCGCCAGCTATGTCGCTCGCGAGATCGTGGGCGAGAGGGAATTGGTGGACTTCACCGTGCAGGAGTCGCCGTTCGATCGTTTCTCCAAGCGCATCGGTGCCAGTGTGGCGGAGCGCCTGGCGCTGTATATGGGCTTCCAGGGGCCTTCGTTGCGTTGATCTGAAGTCGGCGTGGCATTCATCGCGGGGCAAGCCCGCTCCCACGGGTCGCTCATTGGCCACGTGGGAGCGGGCTTGCCCCGCGATTGCATTTTCAAGGCACCTGCACGCCTTCCTTGTGCAGCATGTCCACCAGCCGAATCAGCGGCAGCCCGATCAGGCTCGTGGCGTCGCAGCCATGGGTGCTCTGGAACAGGCTGACCCCCAATCCTTCCGCCTTGAAGCTGCCGGCGCAGTCCAGTGGCTGCTCGGCCGTCACGTAGCGCTCCACGCGCTCTCGATCCAGCTCGCGCATCGTGACGGTAAACGGCACGCAAACCACCTGGCAGTGACCCGTGGCGCTGTTCAGCAGTGCCAGCCCGGTGAGGAAGGTGACCTGCTGCCCGCTGGCCTCCAGCAACTGCTCGCAGGCACGTTCGAAGGTGTGGGGCTTGCCGAGGATCTGCTCGCCCAGTACCGCCACCTGGTCGGAGCCGACGATCAGGTGGTCGGGGTGGCTGGCAGCCAGGGCTTCGGCTTTCTGTCGGGCCAGGCGGCGCACCAGCTCGACGGCGGGCTCGCCATCGAGGCGCCGTTCGTCAAGGTCGGGGCTTGCCCAGGTGAAGGGCAGGCGCAGGCGGGTGAGCAGTTCGCGGCGGTAGGGCGAGCTGGAAGCCAGTAACAAGGGAAGCATGGTAGACTCCTGGGCAATTGCCCCGAATTCTAACATGCGAGATGGCACCTAATTTCCTTTGACAGGGAGGGGGTGCATCCCTAGAATGCTGCGCCTATGTTGAATGACCCGATTCCACCTCACGTTGACCCGCGCAAATTGGCTGATCGTGGCGTAACCCTCGAAGGTTCGCTGCAACTCGCTGATTTGGAAAGACTCTGCGACCCGCTTTCCGACAATGTCGGTACGGTGCAGGCGAAGTTCGATTTTGAACGAGATGAACAGCACGTAGTGGTTATCCACAGCGCGCTGGATGTCGAAGTCAAGATGGTTTGCCAGCGTTGTCTTGAGCTGGTCACCCTGCCGATCCACAGCGAATGTACGTACGCCGTGGTGAAGGAGGGTGCGAATACCCAGTCGTTGCCGAAAGGCTATGACGTGCTGGAACTGGGCGAAGATCCTTTGGATCTGCAGGCGCTGGTCGAGGAAGAGCTGTTGCTCGCCCTGCCGATCGTGCCTGCTCATCATCCGGAAGAATGCCAGCAGCCGGCGGGACTCGATGAGCCCGAGCCGAGCAAGGACGAGGTATCGCGGTCCAACCCGTTCAGTGTATTGGCGCAGTTAAAGCGTGACCCAAACGTTTAGGAGTTAATCAATTATGGCTGTTCAGCAGAACAAAAAATCCCGCTCTGCCCGTGACATGCGCCGTTCGCACGACGCCCTGTCGGAAAACGCCCTCTCCGTAGAGAAGAGCACCGGTGAAGTACACCTGCGTCACCACGTTTCGCCAGAAGGCGTATACCGTGGTCGCAAAGTGATCGACAAGGGCGCTGACGAGTAATCCTTGTCCGCTCAGATCATCGCGATCGACGCAATGGGCGGGGACTTCGGTCCCCGCAGCATTGTCCAGGCTAGCATTGCCTGCCTATCGGCTACCCCCTCGCTGCACCTGACCCTCGTCGGTCAACCCTCCCTCCTTGAAGATCTTGTCGGCGGCCTTGCGGCTGCGGATCGCGCGCGCCTGCAGATTGTTGCGGCCAGCGAAGTGATCGGCATGGACGAGCGGCCATCGCAGGCGTTGCGGGGCAAGCCGGACGCGTCGATGCGCATCGCCCTCGAACTGGTGCGTGATGGCAAGGCCCAGGCCTGCGTAAGTGCCGGCAATACCGGCGCGCTCATGGCTTTGTCGCGCTTCGTGCTCAAGACCTTGCCCGGTATCGATCGCCCGGCGATGGTGGCGGCGATTCCGACCCAGGCCGGCTACTGCCAGCTGCTTGACCTTGGTGCCAACGTCGACTGCAGCGCGGAAAACCTCTACCAGTTCGCCGTGATGGGCTCGGTGGCCGCCCAGGCCCTGGGCGTGCATCGGCCGCGTGTGGCGCTGCTCAATATCGGTACCGAGGACATCAAGGGCAACCAGCAGGTCAAGCTGGCCGCCAGCCTGTTGCAGAACGCCCGGGGGCTGAACTACATCGGTTTCGTCGAGGGTGACGGGCTGTACCGTGGCGAGGCGGACGTGGTGGTGTGCGACGGTTTCGTCGGCAATATCCTGCTCAAGTCCAGCGAAGGCCTGGCGACCATGATCGGTGCCCGTATCGAGGCGCTGTTCCGTGGCGGGCTGTTGGCGCGAGCCGCAGGTGCCCTGGCCATGCCGCTGCTCAAGCGCCTGCAGGCCGACCTGGCGCCTGCGCGACACAATGGCGCAAGTTTCCTGGGATTGCAGGGCATTGTCATCAAGAGTCACGGCTCTGCGGGCGTGCAGGGCTTCCAAAGCGCGATCCAGCGTGCCTTGATCGAGATTCAGGAAAACCTGCCGCAGCGCCTGCATGGGCGTCTCGAAGACTTGTTGCCGTGATGTCGGCGTGGGCTTCATCGCGGATGAATCCGCTCCTGCAGGGGGTAGGTTCGCTTGTAGAAGCGGATTCATCCGCGATGCGGCCAAAACAGGTCTTAGGCATATCCGCGATGAAGTGCTTAAATGTGACCGCTTGGTCCGCCATTCCATCCAAGCTTTCAGATTGCGCGTCTGGCCCGCGGCCTGGCGCACCCTATCCGACGACAAGATCATAAGGGCTTGTTCAATGTCTGCATCCCTCGCATTCGTCTTTCCTGGTCAAGGTTCCCAGTCGCTGGGCATGCTCGCAGAGCTGGGCGCCGAAAAACCGGTAATCGTCGAGACCTTCAAGGAAGCGTCCGAGGCCCTGGGCTACGACCTGTGGAAACTGGTCCAGGAAGGCCCGGAAGAGCAACTCAACCAGACCGACAAGACCCAGCCGGCCATTCTCACCGCCTCCATCGCCTTATGGCGCCTGTGGCTGGAAGAGGGTGGCGCGCAGCCGGCCTTCGTCGCCGGGCACAGTCTGGGTGAATACAGCGCCCTGGTCGCCGCTGGCAGCCTGTCGCTCAAAGATGCCGTACGCCTGGTCGAGCGCCGTGGCCAGCTGATGCAGGAGGCTGTGCCTGCCGGCCATGGTGCCATGGCCGCCATCCTTGGCCTGGACGACGCCGTCGTGGTCGAGATTTGCGCCGAAGCCGCCGAAGACGAAGTGGTCAGCGCGGTGAACTTCAACTCGCCGGGCCAGGTGGTCATCGCCGGCAACAAGGCTGCGGTCGATCGTGCCATCGAGCTGTGCAAGGCCAAGGGCGCCAAGCGTGCCCTGCCATTGGCGGTCAGCGTGCCATCGCACTGCGCCCTGATGAAGCCGGCCGCCGAGCGCTTCGCCGAGTCGGTCAACGCCATCGAATGGAAAGCGCCGCAGATCCCGGTGGTGCAGAACGTCACCGCGGCCATCGCCGCCGACCTCGATGCCCTCAAGCAAGACCTGCTGGCGCAACTGTACCAGCCGGTACGCTGGGTCGAGTGCGTGCAGGCGCTGGCCGAGCGCGGTGCGGTCAACCTCGTCGAATGCGGCCCGGGCAAGGTCCTGGCTGGCCTGAACAAGCGTTGCGCCGACGGCGTGACCACCTACAACCTCAACACCCCAGACGCCGTCGCCGCCACCCGTGCGGCGCTGGCCTGAATTCGGAGAAGCTTGCATGAGCCTGCAAGGTAAAGTTGCACTGGTCACCGGCGCCAGCCGTGGTATCGGCCAGGCCATCGCCCTCGAGCTGGGCCGCCAGGGCGCTACCGTGATCGGTACCGCCACCACCGCTTCCGGTGCCGAGCGCATTGCCGCCACCCTGAAAGAGCACGGCATCAACGGTACCGGCCTTGAGCTGAACGTCACCAGTGCCGAGTCCGTGGATGCGGTGCTGGGCGCCATCGGCGAGCAGTTCGGCGCGCCGGCCATCCTGGTCAACAACGCCGGCATCACCCGCGACAACCTGATGCTGCGCATGAAGGACGATGAGTGGTTCGATGTGATCGACACCAACCTCAACAGCCTCTACCGTCTGTCCAAGGGCGTGCTGCGCGGCATGACCAAGGCCCGTTGGGGCCGTATCATCAGCATCGGTTCGGTGGTGGGTGCCATGGGCAACGCCGGCCAGGCCAACTACGCCGCCGCCAAGGCAGGCCTGGAAGGCTTCAGCCGTGCCTTGGCCCGCGAAGTGGGCTCACGTGGTATCACCGTCAACTCGGTGACCCCGGGCTTCATCGACACCGACATGACCCGCGAACTGCCCGAAGCGCAGCGCGAGGCCCTGCAGAAAGAGATTCCGCTGGGCCGCCTGGGCCAGGCCGAGGAAATCGCGAAAGTGGTTTCCTTCCTGGCTTCCGACGGCGCAGCCTATGTCACCGGTGCCACCGTGCCGGTGAACGGCGGGATGTACATGTAAAACCGCAACTCAATGTGACGGATTGCTTCAAAAAAGAGTCATACTCCGAGCCTAAAATCCGTTATAAAGCTGCAACCAGATTCCGGGCAGAGGGCCCGGTGACTTGGTGGAAGGCGCGTTACGCTTGAAAAGCAGGCGTCTTCCTATAAACTTGGTCACCGGCCAGCTGCCTGACATATGTCCATTAGGAGTGAAAACTAGGTATGAGCACCATCGAAGAACGCGTCAAGAAAATCGTCGCCGAGCAACTGGGCGTCAAGGAAGATGAAGTCAAGAACGAATCTTCCTTCGTTGAGGACTTGGGTGCCGATTCGCTTGACACTGTTGAGCTGGTGATGGCTCTGGAAGAGGAATTCGAGACCGAAATCCCTGACGAAGAAGCCGAGAAGATCACTACCGTTCAAGCTGCCATCGACTACGTCAACGCCCACCAGGCCTAAGACGCTGTAGTCGACGCTTCTTGTCGGGAAAAACCGCACTGCCTTTGCCGGCGTGCGGTTTTTTCTTTGCGAGAGCCGGGGTTTGCTGCCATTCCATTCGCCATGGCAAGTGCACTGGCAAGAGACTCTGTTATTTGGAAATGAGGAGAGTACTGTGTCGCGTAGACGCGTCGTGGTCACTGGTATGGGTATGCTGTCGCCACTGGGTACCGATGTACCGAGCACCTGGCAGGGCATTCTGGCTGGCCGCAGTGGCATTGGTCCGATCGAACATACGGATCTGTCTGCCTACTCCACCCGTTTTGGCGGCTCGGTGAAGGGCTTCGAGGTCGGGCAGTATCTTGATCAGAAAGAAGCCCGCAAGCTGGACCTGTTTATTCAGTACGGCCTGGCGGCCGGTTTCCAGGCGGTGCGCAATGCCGGGCTGGAAGTCACCGATGCCAACCGTGAACGCATCGGCGTGGCCATGGGCTCGGGTATCGGTGGTCTGACCAACATCGAAGAAACCAGCAAGATCTTGCACGAGAAGGGGCCGCGTCGTATCTCACCGTTCTTCGTGCCAGGCTCGATCATCAACATGATCTCGGGTTTCCTGTCGATTCACCTGGGTGCGCAGGGGCCGAATTACGCCATTGCCACCGCCTGCACCACCGGTACCCACTGCATCGGCATGGCCGCGCGTAATATCGCCTACGGTGAAGCCGACGTGATGATCGCCGGTGGCGCCGAGATGGCCGCCTGCGGCCTGGGCATGGGCGGTTTCGGTGCCTCCCGGGCACTGTCCACCCGCAACGATGAGCCGACCCGCGCCAGCCGTCCCTGGGACAAGGGCCGTGACGGCTTTGTGCTGTCCGATGGCGCCGGCGCCCTGGTGCTCGAAGAGCTTGAGCACGCCAAGGCCCGCGGCGCGACCATCTACGCCGAGCTGGTCGGTTTCGGCATGAGCGGTGACGCCTACCATATGACCTCGCCACCCGATTCCGGCGAAGGCGCCGCCCGTTGCATGGCCAACGCCCTGCGCGATGCCGGTATCCAGCCGCAAGAGGTCAGCTATATCAACGCCCACGGCACCTCGACGCCGGCTGGCGACGTGGCTGAAGTGGCTGCGATCAAGCGGGTGTTCGGCGAGCATGCCTACAAGCTGGCAGTCAGTTCGACCAAATCGATGACTGGCCACCTGCTCGGCGCCGCTGGTGCGGTGGAGGCGATCTTCAGCGTCCTGGCGATCAACAGCCAGACGGCGCCGCCGACCATCAACCTGGATGAGCCGGACGAAGGCTGCGACCTGGACTTCGTGCCGCACCAGGCGCGTAGCATGCCGATCGACGTGGTGCTGTCCAACTCCTTCGGCTTTGGCGGGACCAACGGTTCGCTGGTGTTCCGCCGGTTCGCCGGCTGATGCTCAGCTGGATCGATGGCCAGGACGCGGCTGCGGTCAATCTGCAGAACCGTGGCCTGGCCTACGGCGATGGCCTGTTCGAGACCATCGCCGTGCGCGGCGGCAGGCCCAGCCTGCTCGCGCAGCATCTCGACCGCCTGGCGCTGGGATGCCAGCGCTTGGCGATCGAAGCCGACCTGACGCTGGTTCGCAATGAACTGTTGCAATTCGCCCGGCAACTGGGCGAAGGCGTCGCCAAGCTGATCCTGACCCGTGGCGACAGCCAGCGCGGCTATGCCCCGCTGGCCGGCGCGCAGGCACGGCGTATCCTGCAAGGCGGCCCCTTGCCGGCCTACCCGGCGCAGCATGCCGAGGTCGGCGTGCGGCTGTTCCCCTGTGAGACGCGCCTTGCGGAACAACCGCTGCTGGCCGGGCTCAAACACCTCAACCGCCTCGAGCAGGTGCTGGCCCGTGCCGAATGGCAGGACAGCGCGTTTGCCGAAGGTTTGATGCGTGACGGCCATGGGCGGTTGATCGAAGGGGTGTACAGCAACCTGTTCCTGGTGCGTGACGGTGCATTGTTCACCGCCGACCTGAGCCGTTGCGGCGTGGCCGGGGTGATGCGCGCGGCATTGCTGGAACAGGCTGCGCTGCTGGGTATCCCTACGCAGGTGCGGGACTTGCCGATGGCGGCGCTGGAGCAAGCCGACGAGGTATTCGTCTGCAACAGTGTCTACGGCATCTGGCCCGTGCGTGAATTCGCCGCGCTGAACTGGCCGGCAGGGCCGCTCACCCGTAAACTGCAGGCCGTTGCCCGTACGTTACTGGATACCTGATTCGTGAGACGCAAATTCCTGCTGCTGCTGGAAATGAGCTTGATCCTCGCCGGCCTGGCACTGGGCTGGGCCGCCTGGAAAGTCAACTCGGTCCTGGAGCAGCCGCTGCAAGTGGCCCAGGAGCGCATGCTCGATGTGCCCAATGGCACGACGCCAAACCGCATGTTCTATCGGATGCAGGGCGAAGGCCTGCTTGATGACCCTCTGTGGCTGCGCCTGTACTGGCGTTTCAACATGGCCGGCACGGCATTGCATACAGGTGAATATCGCCTGACCCCGGGCATGACCGTGGGGCAGTTGTTCGACGCCTGGAAGCGTGGCGATGTGGTGCAGTACAACCTCACCCTGGTCGAGGGCTGGACCTTCCGCCAGGTGCGTGCCGGGGTGGCGAAACATGAAAAGCTCAAGCACACCCTCGAAGGCCTGTCCGATACCGAGGTGATGGACAAGCTTGGTCATACCGGCGTGTTCCCCGAGGGCCGTTTCTTCCCTGATACCTATCGCTTCGTGCGCGGCATGAGCGATGTCGAGCTGTTGCAGCAGGCCTACATGCGCCTGGACGAAGTGCTGGCCAAGGAATGGGCCGAGCGCAGCACCGACCTGCCGTATCGCGACCCGTACCAGGCGCTGATCATGGCCTCGCTGGTGGAGAAGGAAACCGGCATTCCCCAGGAACGCGGGCAGATCGCCGGGGTGTTCGTGCGGCGCATGCGCCTGGGCATGATGCTGCAGACCGACCCTACCGTGATCTACGGCATGGGCGAGCGCTACAACGGCAAGATCACCCGCGCCGACCTGCGTGAGCCGACGCCCTACAACACCTACACCATGACCGGCCTGCCGCCGACGCCGATCGCCATGGTCGGGCGCGAGGCAATCCATGCCGCGCTGAACCCAAGTGATGGCTCGAGCTTGTACTTCGTCGCCCGTGGCGACGGCAGCCATGTGTTCTCCGATGACCTGGACGATCACAACAGCGCGGTGCGTGAGTTCCAGATCAAGCGGCGGGCGGATTATCGTTCGAGCCCTGCGCCGCAGGCCGAACCGACAACGCCCGAACCGCAGACGACTCCTGAAGCGGCCCCTGCGCCCGCACCTGAAAGCGACGCGCCGGCCCCCACCGATGAATCCGCGCCGGCTGATACGTCGGTGCCAGAAGACCCTAAGGAACGCTCGTGAGCGGTTTGTTTATCACCCTGGAAGGCCCCGAAGGCGCGGGCAAGAGCACCAATCGTGAGTATCTGGCAGCGCGCCTGCGCGAGCAGGGCGCCGATGTGGTCATGACCCGCGAGCCCGGCGGCACGCCGTTGGCCGAGCGCATCCGTGAACTGCTGCTGGCGCCGAGCGAGGAGCGCATGGCGGTCGACACCGAGCTGCTGCTGATGTTCGCCGCTCGCGCCCAGCACCTGGCCGAAGTGATCCGCCCGGCGCTGACCCGTGGTGCCGTGGTGCTGTGCGATCGGTTCACCGACGCCACCTACGCCTACCAGGGCGGCGGCCGCGGTCTTTCGGTAGAGCGTATCGCCATCCTGGAGAGTTTTGTGCAGGGCGAGCTGCGCCCGGATCTCACCCTGGTCTTCGACCTGCCCGTGGAGGTCGGCCTGGCCCGCGCGGCAGCCCGTGGCCGGCTGGATCGCTTCGAGCAGGAGGGCCAGGCCTTCTTCGAGGCGGTGCGCCAGGCCTACCTGCAGCGCGCAGGCCAGCAGCCACAGCGCTATCGCCTGCTGGACGCCGCGCAGCCCTTGAGCGCGGTGCAACAGGCCATCGACGCCCTGGTGCCGGGCATCCTGGAGCGTTGCCGTGGCTGAGGCCTACCCTTGGCAGCAGGCTCTCTGGCAGCAACTGGCCGGGCGTGCCCAGCACGCCCACGCCTACCTGCTGCACGGCCCCCAGGGCATCGGCAAGCGGGCCCTGGCCGAGCGCCTGATGGCGCGGCTGTTGTGCCAGCAGCCACAGGGCCTGGATGCCTGCGGCCAGTGCAAGTCGTGCCTGTTGCTCAAGGCCGGCAGCCACCCGGACAACTTCGTGCTGGAGCCGGAGGAGGCCGACAAGCCGATCAAGATCGACCAGGTCCGCGAACTGGTGTCGTTCGTGGTGCAGACCGCCCAGCAGGGTGGGCGCAAGGTGGTGCTGATCGAGCCGGTGGAGGCGATGAACATCAATGCCTCCAACGCCTTGCTCAAAAGCCTGGAGGAGCCCTCCGGCGATACCGTGCTGTTGCTGGTCAGCCATCAGCCCAGCCGCCTGCTGCCGACCATCAAGAGTCGCTGCCAGCAGGTCGCCTGCCCGCAGCCAAGCCTGGCGCAGAGTCGTGCCTGGCTGGCTGGGGCGCTCGAAGGCAGCGATGAGCAGGAGCGCGAAGAGTTGCTGACCCTGGCCGCGGGTTCGCCACTGATGGCGGTCAGCTTGCAGGCCCAGGGCGTGCTTGAGCAGCGGGCGCTGGTTACCGAAGGGGTGAAGAAGTTGCTCAAGCAGCAGCAGTCGCCTACCCAGCTGGCCGAAGCCTGGAACACGGTGCCCTTGTTGCTGCTGTTCGACTGGTTCTGCGACTGGTCGCACTTGATCCTGCGTTATCAGTTGACCCAGGACGAAGAGGGTTTAGGCTTGCCTGACATGCGCAAGGTGTTGCAGTACCTGGCGCAGAAGAGCCGGCAGGCCAAGGTGCTCGAGGTCCAGGCGTGGATTCTCGAGCAGCGCCAGAAGGTGCTGGGCAAGGCCAACCTCAATCGTGTACTGCTGCTCGAAGCGTTGCTCGCCCACTGGGTGCAGCTGCCGGGCATGCGTTGATTTCCACCGTTTCCTAATGTGTGTCGTGTTCCCATGCTCGTAGATTCCCATTGCCACCTCGACCGTCTCGATCTCAGTGCCCACCAGGGTTCCCTCGACACCGCCCTGCAGGCGGCCCGCGAGCGTGGGGTAGGGCATTTCCTGTGCATCGGCGTCAGTGCCGAGAATGCCGGTGCGGTCAAGGCGTTGAGCGAGCGTTACGCCGATGTCGACTGCTCGGTGGGCGTGCACCCGCTCGACCTGGCGCCCGGTGAGACCCCGGCCCTGGAGTGGCTGTTGCGTGAACTGGCCCATCCGCATGTGGTGGCCATTGGCGAAACGGGCCTGGACTACCACTATGAGCCGGAAGCCGCCGAGTTGCAGCAGGCTTCGTTCCGCCTGCACCTGGAAGCCTCCCGGCAGACCGGCAAGCCGGTCATCGTGCACACCCGTGCGGCCCGCGAGGACACCCTGGCGCTGCTGCGCGAGGCCGGCCTGCCCCAGGCCGGCGTGCTGCATTGCTTCACCGAGGACTGGCCGATGGCCAAGGCCGCGCTGGACCTGGGTTACTACATCTCGTTGTCCGGCATTGTCACGTTCCGCAATGCCGATGCCCTGCGTGAGGTGGCCCGGCAGGTGCCGGTGGATCGCCTGCTGGTGGAGACCGACTCGCCGTACCTGGCGCCGATTCCGCATCGCGGCAAGCCGAACCTGCCGCAGTACGTGCGGGAAGTGGCCGAGTACGTGGCGTCGTTGCGTGGGGTGAGCTATGAGCAGTTGGCCGAGCAGACCACCGAGAACTTCAAGCGCTTGTTCCCACTGGCGCGGGTGGCCTGAAGATTTCACCCCCCAAAAAAGCTTGAGGCCCGGATAAAAAAAACCCGGGTTCTGGGGGGGGGAATCCGGGTTAAGACCATTAGGAGTAAAACAAAGGTACACGGTCCCTGGGCACCTTTATCGGCGCGCCACTTGGGGGGGATGTGCCGCGCCAACACTTCAAGTATTGGCCAGGATTGGCGCGCTGCCAGCGGCTGTTGATCGTTTTTTAAACAGATTTGGAATACGTTCGCAGCCCCTTGCGCGATCAATGCATTGACAATTGGCGAACCTGGCGCAGTACTTCGTCGATCAGGCGCTGGCTGGTATAGAAATGTGGGGAAAACCGCACGCTAGGACCAGCAGCGACAGGCTCGCCTCCAGCGTGCAGGCGCCGAGCATGTTCGGGCATGTCGCATGCCAAGCGTCGCGCGCTGCGTGCCGGTAGCCACTCGCGGCGCTCGAAGTTGCCGAGGTGGTCCAGCATATGCCAGCCGTAGGCGTGCAGTTTCAACTGCCTGCGCAGTTCGCCACGGCAAAGGAACACGCCCAGCCCCCTCTGGGCCGAGCATCCACTTGTGGCCGTCGGCCATGGCGAAGTCGCACTGATAACGCTCTACATTGAAGGGCAGGGCGCCCGCCTGCTGGACCGCGTGTATGCACAGTAGAACGCCGCGCTGGCGGCAGGCGGCCCGCCGTGGCCAGGGGCCGATTGCCGCGTAGTTCAGGTAACACAGGCCCGGCGCCTGCTCGAACTCATCAAGAAACACAGACATGGTTGGAAGATCCGTGCATTTTGCCGCCAGTTAGGCATAATAATCCGCTTCGATTGTCATCCCAGTCCTTCTTATGCAGAAAGAACCTCGCAAGGTCCGTGAGTTTCGCCGTCGCGAACAAGAGATCCTCGACACGGCGCTCAAGCTGTTTCTCGAACAAGGTGAAGACAGCGTCACCGTCGAGATGATCGCCGACGCCGTGGGCATCGGCAAAGGCACGATCTACAAGCACTTCAAGTCCAAGGCGGAGATCTACCTGCGCCTGATGCTCGACTATGAGCGCGACCTGAACGCGCTGCTGCACTCGGCTGACGTCGACCGCGACAAGGAAGCCCTGTCGCGCGCCTACTTCGAGTTCCGCATGCGTGACCCACAGCGTTACCGGCTGTTCGACCGCCTGGAAGAAAAGGTGGTCAAGGGCAACCAGGTGCCGGAAATGGTCGAGCAGTTGCACAGCATCCGTGCCTCCAACTTCGACCGCCTCACGCAATTGATCAAGGGGCGCATCAGCGAGGGCAAGCTCGAGGACGTGCCGCCTTACTTCCATTATTGCGCGGCCTGGGCCCTGGTCCATGGCGCCGTGGCGCTGTATCACTCGCCGTTCTGGAGCAACGTGCTCGAGGACCAGGAGGGCTTCTTCCAGTTCCTCATGGACATCGGCGTGCGCATGGGCAACAAGCGCAAGCGCGACCCGGAAGGCGCGAACTAAAGGTGTTCCCCCGATGCCTGTCGACCTTCGCCAGGCATCCTCGCTTCAAGGCTTCGACAGGAAGGCTTGCAAAAACCTGATTTTTGAGTCAGGTTTTGCCGGCCCGATTCATCCATGCCGGAGTCATCCATGATCGTCGATCGTCAAGGCAGGCGCTTTCGCAACCTGCGCGTCAGCCTGACTGCTGCCTGCAACTATGCCTGCACCTACTGCGTGCCTGACGGCAAGCGCCTGGTGGCGGCGCAGGACGAGCTCACGGCGGATGCCCTGGCCCGCGGCGTGGCGTACCTGGTCGAGGCGGCCGGGGTGGAGCGGCTGCGCATTACTGGTGGCGAGCCGCTGGTGAGCCCGCGCCTGGAGGCCTTCCTCGGCGCGGTGGCCGGGTTGGGGCTCGAAGACATCAGCCTGACCACCAACGGCCAGTTGCTCGCCCGCAAGCTACCGCTGCTGCGCGACGCAGGTATCCGCCGGCTCAACGTCTCGCTCGACACCTTCGATGCCACGGCCTTTCGCCGCATCGCCCGCGGCGGCGACCTGGCCAGCGTGCTGGCGGGCATGGCCCAGGCCAGTGACGCGGGGATGGCGATCAAGGTCAACATGGTGCCCATGCGCGGGCAGAATCTCGACCAGGTGCTGCCGCTGCTCGACTACTGCCTCGAGCGCGGCTACGAGCTGCGTTTCATCGAGCTGATGCGCATGGGCCACCTGGCGCGTGATGGCAACGCCTTCCTGCAGCAGTTCGTAGGCCTGGAACAACTGCTGGCGCTGATCGGGCAGTCCCATGCCTATGAACAGGCGCCACGCCCGCTGGATGCCACGGCCTTGCGCTATAGCATTCCCGGCAAAGGTCATTTCGGGGTGATCGCCAACGAGAGCGTGCCATTCTGCCGCAGTTGTTCGCGCCTGCGCCTGTCGTCCACCGGCTGGCTGCATGGTTGCCTGTCGTCGAGTAACCGTCATTTTGTCGGTGACCTGCTCGACAAGCCCCGTCATCAAGCGCTTCCTGCATTGCAGCGGCTACTGGTGAAGGCCCTGGCAGACAAGCAGGAGGTGGCATTTTCCGGCGATGTGATGGTGATGAAAGTGATCGGCGGCTGACTCTGGCGCAAAAGCTGCATCCTGCGGCTATTCGCCGGTTTTTCGTCACCGGTTTCTGGAGGAAAGATGCGTAGCCTGGTCTTGCTGCTGGCGCTGATGGCGTTGGGCGGCTGCATGAATGTCAGCGATATGGGCGAGGGCGTCCGTTACCACATGAGTGATGCGGGCCTGCTGGATCACAGCGACACCACCCGTACCCTGTCGATCCGCTTGCAGCCCGATTCGTTCATCTTCATCGGCCAGGGCGCCTTCGTGCCACCGGGCAAGGGGCCGGTACCACGGCAGAACGCAGTGGCCGAGGAGGCCTTCAAGAGTTTCGTCGAGTACTTCCCGCTGGTGCGCCGTGCCCAAGGCCCCCTGGGGCTTGAGGACGCGATCGCCGAAGCCCGTTCGGTCGGCGCCGATTACGTGCTGTACACCCGTTTCGCCCGCACCGACGACCGTATCGGCAACGGTGACGAATGGTATGACGAGCAGGCCGTCGACCGCCTGGGCTGGGACCGTGGCGTGGTACAGATGATGTTGATCGAGACCAGCACCCGTTATCTGATCGACACGGCCAGGATCAAGAGTCGCGGCGGTTTGTTGACGTTCCACGATAACACGCCACAGGATTTGCTTGCCGCGCCAATGCGCGAGTACGCTCGTAGCCTCCTGGGCATGAGCAACTGAGCGAGCGAGTCATGAGCGATTCCGGCAAGGCCAGCGATCTGCTGGCGCAGATCCCCGCGCACAAGGGGCTACCCCCGGTGCACCTGTGGAACCCGGATTTCTGCGGCGACATCGACATGCGTATCGCGCGTGACGGTACCTGGTACTACCTGGGCACACCGATCGGCCGCAAGCCGATGGTGCGGCTGTTCTCCAGCATCATTCGCCGCGATGGCGACGACTACTTCCTGGTCACGCCGGTGGAGAAGGTCGGTATCACGGTGGATGATGCGCCGTTTGTGGCTGTGTTGCTCGACGTGCAGGGCAGTGGCGAGCAGCAGGTATTGCGCTTCACCAGCAACGTCGAGGAGCAGGTCGAGGCCGGGCCGGAGCATCCGCTGCGGGTCGAGCTCGATCCGGTCACCCAAGAGCCTTCGCCCTATGTGCTGATGCGCGGCAATCTCGAAGCGCTGGTCCATCGCAACGTGTTCTACCAGCTGGTCGAACTGGCGGTGCCGCGCGAGATCGACGGGGAGGAGTGGCTTGGGGTTTGGAGCCGAGGCACGTTCTATCCGATTGGGCGTGCTGCCTGACGATGGCTTTTCGGGGCCGCCCAGCCCCATCGACACGCGTTCTTGCTCTTGACCGGCCGGACCCTATACTCCAAGTCCCCGAGAACAACAGCAAGGAGCCTGGGCCATGTCACTGGAAAAGCAAGGCAGTTGCCTCTGCGGCAAAACCCGACTGAGTGTCAAACTCGAGGATAACCATGTCAGCGCTTGCCATTGCAGCATGTGCCGCAAATGGACCGGCGGCCCGCTACTGGCAGTGCAATGCACCGAGCCCCCAGCCATCGAAGGCCCGACCCCCATCGCCTATGACTCTTCTCCCTGGGCCCAGCGCGGCTTCTGCGGCCATTGCGGCACGCATCTGTTCTACCGCCTGAAAGAGAGCGACATGTACGTCGTACCGGTCGGCCTGCTTGATGGCGAGGGTGACTGGCGCTTTACCGAGCAGATATTCGTCGACGAACAGCCCGCCTGGTATTGCTTCAAGAACGAAACCAGCAACCTCACCGGTCAACAGGTCTTCGATCAGTTCGCCCCCACCTGACACGGCTCGTCTTGCCAAACCTGCGCATTCCTGAGAAAACGGCGGCCACGAAAAATCGTTTCGAGGAACCTGCCATGAGCAGTGAACTGCAAGTCATCGATCTACAGGAAGGCGACGGCAAGGCCGTGGTCAAGGGTGCGCTGATCACCACCCAGTACCGCGGCACCCTGGCCGACGGCAGCGAGTTCGATTCCTCATGGGCGCGTGGCAAGCCGTTCCAGTGCGTCATCGGTACCGGGCGGGTGATCAAGGGCTGGGACCAGGGCCTGATGGGCATGCGCGTGGGTGGCAAGCGCAAGCTGCAGGTACCGGCGCACCTGGGTTATGGCGAACGCTCGGTCGGTGCGATTCCGCCGAATTCGGACCTTACCTTCGAGATCGAATTGCTGGAAGTGCTGACCCGCGACGACTGAACCGCGCGCAATAATTCAGCAACACCGATGCGCTAAGGTACTGATTGTCCAGGGAAGGTATGTGCAGTCAGGGAGGAACCAAACGGGCCGTAGGCACTCTGAGCCTCACTCGCTGCCAAGGATGGCGATCACGACAGGGACATGTGGCGGGGCAACCCGATATCCAGTGCCGCATAGAGTCCGCCCTGTTATGAAGCTGCCAGCCTTCCTTCGCCGTCGCCGCCACCTGTTGTTGAGCCTGACGCTTGTTGCCGCCGCCGTGCCGCTGGCCCTGGATGTGGTCGAGAGCCGGGCGCAGCCGGTCGACGGGACCCAGACCCTGGTATTCCTGCGCCACGCCGAGAAACCCGGCGAGGGCCTCGGGCAGTTGAACTGCCAGGGTCTGAACCGCGCCCTGGACCTGGCCACCCTGTTGCCCGAGCGTTTCGGCGATGCCGACTACGTCTTCGCCGCCAACCCTTCACGAGGTGTCGAGGAGGGCAGCCAGGACGAGCGCTACAGCTACATCCGTCCGCTGATGACCATCAGCCCCGCCGCAATCCGCCTCGGTTTACCGGTCAATATCGACTACGGCGCCAATGATACAGCCGCGCTGGCCGACGAACTGCTCAGTGACAAGTATCGCAATGCGACGGTCTACACGGCCTGGTCCCGGGGGTATCTGCCCGAGCTGATCAACACCGTGGCCGGCAAGGCCCTGGGCGAAGACCGGGTGCTCACCGAGGACTGGCATCGCGACGATTTCGACTCCCTGTACGTGCTGACGCTGGCCTGGCGCGATGGCAAGGCGACCCTGCTCAGCCGTAACGTGCGTCAGGGCCTGGATAACGGCGAGCCTGGCTGCCCGACCTGACCTGCTGTTACTGTCTGGCTTTCTGGGCTGGGCAGGGATGTGCCGATGGAGCGGGTAACGGTGATCGGTGGCGGCGTGGTCGGGCTGGCCACGGCCTATGCACTGGTGCGCGAAGGCTGGCAGGTCGACCTGGTCGAAGCCCGCGATACTCTGGCCAGCGCGACTAGCTTCGCCAATGGTGGGCAGTTGTCATATCGCTACGTGGCGCCGCTGGCTGATGCCGGGGTGCCATGGCAAGCGCTGGGCTGGCTGTTGCGCGGCGATTCGCCGCTACGTCTTCGGCTACGTTTGGATACCGCGCAGTGGCGCTGGCTGGCGGCCTTCGTCATGGCCTGCCGTACCCGGGTCAATCGGCGCAATGCCGCCCAGTTGCTGGATCTGGCCTTGCAAAGCCAGGCCGTACTCGCCCGCTGGCGTGAAGAGGACGGCCTCGATGGCTTCGCCTGGCGACGCAATGGCAAGCTGGTCGCGTTTCGAACCCAGCGCGCATTCGAGCACGGTCGCCAACACCTGCTGGACCCCGACACGCAACGGGTCCTCAATGCCGCCGATCTGCGCGGGCTCGACCCGGCGCTTGGCGAAGCCCCTTTCGTGGGCGGCGTGTTCACGGCAGACGAGGAGGTCGCCGACTGTCACCGCTTCTGCCTGCGCCTGGCCGAGCGCCTGCAGGCCTCAGGGCAGTGCCGGTTGCTGTTGGGGCGGCCGGTGACCCGGCTGATAGCGCGCGATGATCGCGTGGCCGCGCTGGAGTTGGGCGGTGAGCAGCTGGAGGTGCAGCGCCTGGTGCTCAGCGCCGGGCACCGTAGCGCCGGATTGGCCTTGCCCGGCTTGCAACTGCCGGTCTACCCACTGAAGGGCTACAGCCTGACCGCGCCGGTCGGTGCCACGCACCGCGCGCCCGAGGTGAGCATCACCGACTACGAACGCAAGATTGTCTATGCCCGATTGGACGATCAACTGCGGGTGGCGGCGATGGTGGACATCGTCGGTTATGACGAGGCGGTGGACGCCGGCAGGCTCGCGAGCATGCGCCGGCTGGCGCGCGAGACCCTGCCGCGGGCCGCTGATTATGGGCAGGCGGTGGAGTGGGCGGGGATGCGGCCGGCGACGCCGACCGGGGTGCCGATCATCGAGGCCACGCGGTATCGCAACCTGTGGCTGAACCTGGGGCATGGCGCGCTGGGGTTCACCTTGGCGTCTGGCAGTGGCGAGCGGCTGGCGAGGCTGTTGCGCTGACGAAGCTGACCCTATCGCCGGCAAGCCGGCTCCCACAAGGGCTGCAGTGTCTTGTGGGAGCCGGCTTGCCGGCGATAGGGCCTAAGCAGGCGCCGAGTCTTTCAGCGCCCGAAGCGCATCGGCCAGCCCACCACCTTCTTCGCCCTCGGCGTGGCATAGGTACGCACCTTGGAGGTGCTCAACCCCAACCTCACCAGTGACTCGGCAATGGTCACCGCCGCGCTCACGCCGTCCACCACCGGCACCCCGGTGCGCTGGCGAATCTGCTCGTCGAGCCCGGCCATGCCGCCGCATCCCAGGCAGATCACCTCGGCCTTGTCCTCGCGCACGGCGCGTTCGGCCTGCTCGACGATGGCTTCCACCGCACGCCGTGGATCGGCTTCCAGCTCCAGCACCGCGAGGCCGCTGGCGCGCACCGAGGCGCATCGTTCGTACAGCCCGGACAGTTTCAGGCGGTCCTCGATCAACGGCACGGTGCGGTCCAGCGTGGTCACCACCGAATAGGCGTGGCCCAGGTACATGGCCGTGCTGGCGGCGGCATCGGTGATGTCCACCACCGGCACATCCAGCAGCTCCTGCAGGCCTTCGCGGCCATGCTCGCCATAGCCGGCCTGGATCACGGCATCGAAGGGCTGGTCGTAGGCCAGCACCCGGTCCATCACCGCGATGGCGGCCAGATAGCTTTCGAAATTGCCTTCCACCGACTCGGCGCCGAACCACGGGGTCAGGCCGACGATCTCGGTACCGGGCGCGGCCACGCTGCGCGCTTGCTCGGCAATGGCTTCGGTGATGGCGGCGGTGGTGTTGACGTTGGCGATCAGAATACGCATGACGGATCTCCCTGAATTCAGTGGCTGCTGTGGTCGACGGCGATGCATTCGCCGCTGACATCGAGGTATTGGCGGTGGCGTGGCGCAATCAGCAGGTAGACGGCGGCGGCGATACCGGCACCGATCAGCCAGGAGAACGGCGCGATACCGTGGAAGTTGGGTACCAGGGCCAGGACGATGGCCAGCAGCGCGGCCGGGATAAACGCGGCCACGGCGCGCAGGTTGATGCCGCGGGTGTAGTGGTAGGCGCCGGCGGGATTCTCGCTGTACAGCTCGGGCACGTTGATACGGCCCTTACGCAGCAGCCAGTAGTCGGCCATGATCACGCCGTACAGCGGGCCGAGCAGGGCGCCCAGGCCCGAGAGGAAGTACACGATCACCAGCGGGCTGTTGTACAGGTTCCAGGGCAGGATCAGCACCGCCAGGGTGGCGCTGATCAGCCCGGCGCGGCGGAAGTTCAGGTGTCGCGGCGCCAGGTTGCTGAGCACGAAGGCCGGGGCAACGAAGTTGGCCATGATGTTCACCGCCACGGTGACGATCAGGAAGGCCAGGCAACCGAGCACCAGGAACGCGGTGTTGGGGATGCTGGCGACGATCTGCGTCGGGCTGTCGATGATCTGGCCGTTGATCTGGAACTGTGCGCCGCACAGCACCACGGTGATCGCCGCGAACACCAGGATGTTTACCGGCAGGCCCCAGAAGTTGCCGACGCGGATGGTCTTGCGGCATGGCGAGCTGCGGGCGAAGTCGCAGAAGTTGAGCACCAGGGTGCCGTAGATCGCCAGCCACAGCGCGCCGCCGGCAAAGATGTTGCGCCACATCTCGTAGCCGCTCAGGGGCTCGGCCACCGACCAGGCGATGCGCGCATCGGCCTTGAAGTACATGAACACGGCAAGGCTGGCCACGGTGAGCAGGATCACCGGTCCGGCGAACGCCTCGTAGCGGCGCACCATTTCCATGCCGTAGGCGAGGATCACCAGCTGCACCAGCCAGATCGCCACGAAGCACACCCAGCCCAGGCTCGACAGGCCGAGGATGCTGTCGTGATCGAAGGCCGCAACCTGCGGCCACACCGCCGTCAGCAGCACACGCAGCACCACCGAGGCCAGGTAGGTCTGGATGCCGAACCAGGCGATGGCGATCACCGCGCGGATCAGCGCCGGGATCTGCGCGCCGTGGATACCAAAGGCGATACGGCTGATTACCGGGAACGGCACGCCGGTCTTCTGCCCCATGTAGCCGGACAGGTTCATGAAGAAGTACACCAGCGCCGCGCCGATCGCCAGCGACAGCAGGATCTGCCAGCCGCCCAGGCCCAGGGCGAACAGCCCCATGGCGAAAGAGTAGTTGGCGATGTTGTGCACATCGTTGGTCCACAGCGCGAAGATGCTGTAGCCGCCCCAGCGGCGGCCCTCAAGTTTGGTCGGGGCGAGGTCGCGGTTGTGCAGGCGTGGGCTCAGTTCGAGGTCGGCCGGGTGGCCTTCGAGGCTGGTGGTCGAGGGTTGGGTGCTGGCAACGGAAAGTTCAGGGGCAAGGGGGAGGCTGCTACTCATTCCGGCGGCTCCTGATGCGCGTGACTGCGATGAGCGGGCGCTGGCGCACGGGCTCGCCATCTCGTCGGTGCAGGCGTTGGCATCACTGGGTTCTGGGCGCAACGGTCGCCGACGGGGCGACGCTGCGGGTTCTTGTGTATTTATGTTTTGTTGAATTTGTATACAAAACACGAACACACAAAAGCCAGTTCCATGCCAGAGGGAATCGGAGTGCGGTGTAGCTTTTATTTCGAAATGATCTAGTTGGTAGGTAAGTTAATGAAAGTAGTCGATTATAAACTGACCAAATGAACAGGTTTAAATTTTATGATGTTGAATTAGTTGATCATTTGGTCAAATTTTACAACGATTGATGTGTAACTTATTGGGGCGTTACCTTGTGAAAGTGCACACAAAAATGGCACCAATGGTGACGTTTGTGTGTACAACTATTTATGCGAGTGGATCCTTTTTCCGGCCAGGACATTCATGTCCTGCAGCTTCCAACGCGCCGGATCGAATAGTCAGCGCGTCTGCGTGCCCAGGAAATCTGGCTGACGCCGGCTTCGCGCAAATGCTTCCGGAACATGGCAAGCGCTTCCTTGACAGCGCCGCCAGGGAAGCAGAAATCGATCACCCAGGCCCGTCCCCCCTCATTCCACTCGCTGGGGTGCAACAGGAAATTCGGGTCCTGCACAAAGCGTTGTTCGGTATCGGGCGCCAGGTGCGCCCAGATGAGAAAACCTCGGGGGGTAGATGACGAATCGAAGAGCATGATGATCTGTGCGTGCTCGATAGCGGGTGCGAGCCAGTAGTACAACGTGCGTATCTGGAAGCTTGAAGAGCGTCGGCAGCAGGCCATGACCATGGCCGCATGGCCCAACATCGCCGCCTTGTCATTGAGCTTGGTATCCCGGCAGTTGGTCTGCAGGTTGTAATGTCTGGTCATCTTTTCACCTCGCGAGGCCAGGGTAGAAGTTCAATGCTTGTCTGATTTCTTCATCGCCATCGGCCTCGGCCAGCAGCGCCTCCAGGGTCAGCGCTTGTGTAGCGCGCCCGGTTAAGGTGAAGCGGCCGGTTTCAGGGTTGAAGCTGATGGTCAGCGTGGTAGTTGACCAGAACGGCAGGGCGTCCGGCTGTTCATGGCCGAGGTTGAAGCGAGCCGCCAGCAGCGCGTGGTCTTGCAAGGCATGCAGGGCCGCTCTTCGGTCACCGTCCGGTTTCTCGTCGAGGGCATCGATCTGGCTTTGCAGCTCATGCAGCACGCGGTGGCTGCGGTTCAGCCGCGTGGCATTGATCAGCAGGGCGAGGTGCAAGTGCCGGCGGTCGATGCCGTGATCGCCAGCCGCCTGTGCAACCCTGTCAAACAGCTGACCGTAACTTGAGCGCAGTTGAGCGTCCAGGGTGGTATTGCTCGCCAGCCAGGCTGGGCCGGCTGCTGCAGTGTCCTGGTCCAGGCTGGTCAATAGGGCGTGAAAGAGCGCTCCACTCCAGCGTTCATATCCGTCCCAACCTACTGCGTCGGCTATGCAGGTGACCGTGAACTGGTCAAGTTCCAGAGCACGGTGCAGTGCCGTGGCAAAGGCGGTGAACTCCGGGGCATTTTCCACCGCGCGCAACAACCAGAGCGGGAACCCGGCCTGAGCCACCTGATACAGGTGCAGGTAGTGGTTGTAGCGTTGGGTAAAGTGCTCCGCAGTGGTTTGCCAAAGGCATAGCGAAACGTCGCCTGTCACGACCGCATATTTGCCCAGGTAGTAACACAGGCTTTGCAGGCTTTGCACGGCGGGCAGGTATTCGGTATTGAAGCGGTCGATGCTGGAGCGGTCGTGTATAGCGTCGTCAGTGAAAAGGCAAATACCGCTGAGGTCCAGCCAGCCGCCTGTAAGTGAAACATTGGATGCGCTGACATTGAAATGGATGATGTGCTTTGCCCGCGCAGCCGCGAATTGCTCGGCATAGCGGTCGGCCAGTTCAACAAGGCCACTTTGCAGGCGTCGTTCGAGTGCGGGCATCTGGGCGGTCGAGCCTGGTGCCGCGGGGAGGAATTCGACAAGTCGGTGAATGGCCTGTTTTACCCGCAGCGCATCCTCGCCCAAACCATCCAGGCGCTTCTGTCTGAAATAAACGGACCTGATGAAATGCGCGGGGCGCACAACCGGCTGACGCACGAGAAGGCCGCGTTTCAACGCCCCTTTCCACGTGTCATAGGTCAGGCCGGTGTCGAGGATGGCCACGGTGCGCGTCGCCCCGAAAGGCAGCACCGACTCGATGATCTCTGCCCAGATCGATTCATAGAGCGCGGTGGTCAGCGACAGGTTGCCATCCCCGTGGCCCGCGTCGACATCATGACCGACCAGGGCATTGGCCCCCAGCCCCTTGAGTTGCCAGGTGCCATCGAACCCGCAGCGCGCGCCACCGCCGTTGCTGAGAATACCGTCGCCGCCATAGCGTTCAGCCATGAAGGTCTTGCGCGGTGCGCTGTCGCACCGCGGCACGGCCTCGGGCTTGATCAAGTAACTGTAAGAAGCGAGTACGTCATCCGAAGTCTGTTGTTGGCACAGCGACTCGTTGAGATAAACAACTTCACAGCCTTCGATAAGTACGGCGTCGAAAGGGACGAATACTTCGTGCAGCTCATTGAGTTGAGCCGCTTTATTGTCTGGGGCGTTCATCGGGAAAGCGTAGTTTCGACAGTGGTGGGCAGGTGGCTGCCGAAGTGGCCAGTCAGCGTATCGAACTGGCGGGGCAGTGACTGTTTATACCTCACGATCATGCCAAAGTGCCACCCTACAGGTGTAGGATGGCCTGAACTTCAAGAGTGTGGATAATCAAGCATTGTGCGCAGGAACTTTAGACGCATTGATGAGAATCGCCAGTTCAATACGGCTGCTGATATTCAATTTCTTGAATACCGAAGACAAATGGTCTCTGACGGTGTGCTGGCTGATACCCAATTGTTGCCCGATTTCCTTGTTGGTCAATCCTTTTGATAAGCAATGAATGACGTCATGTTCTCGTTCCGTGATGTTCAACGCATGTTCCCTTAGTGTTGCAGTTGCCGACTGTCAGGCGGCGGATGGTAAAAATCGAGTGGCTGTATGTGCTGTCCTGCTCATGGTGGGGTGGGACGAACGGTCAGGTCAAAAATTTAGTGCGCAGGCCCATTTCTTATCGGCCACCGAGGGCGACCTCTTGACGCGATTGGCCCTGTGGGGTTGAGCCGGGAGCATGACGCCCGGCCAAAAAAGGATGACTGCGTGACAGGTAAGGCCCCCTTGTTTCGACACGAAGCGCTGGCCGCGCGACAGACCAACTGGCTGGGTGACATCGTGCTGGTCCGGCCCGTTTCGTTCACGGTGATGACACTCGTGGCGTTGTTGCTCGCGGCGATGGTCGTGAGTTTTTTCTTCTACGGCAGCTATACCCGGCGCAGCACAGTCCCGGGTCAACTGGTGCC
Organism: Pseudomonas soli; assembly: GCF_900110655.1. Lineage (GTDB taxonomy): Bacteria > Pseudomonadota > Gammaproteobacteria > Pseudomonadales > Pseudomonadaceae > Aquipseudomonas > Aquipseudomonas soli. Next base: position 545,148 of record NZ_FOEQ01000002.1, on the reverse strand, counting down.
GTCATCCGGGCAGTTGAAAATACACGCACCGCAGTACGGTGTCGTGCTGGAGCGTTTCGTCGAAGAGGGTCAGCTGGTAGAGCAAGGGGCTCGGTTGTTGCTGATTTCCAGTGAGCGCTCGGTCGACTCGGGGCCTGTCCAGGCAGAGGTCAGCGATCAGCTCCAGCGCCAGCGTCATTCCTTGGAGGAAGAGCTGCGCAAGCAGCAGCAACTGCAAGTCGAAGCGCGGCTGAGCCTGGACAGCAAATTGCAAAGCCTGACTCAGGAGCTGGACACGCTGGCCCAGCAAATCGCCAGCCAGCAGCGGCTTGTGCAACTGGCCAGCAATGCGGTGGAGCGTTACCAGGGCCTCATGGACAAGGGCTACATCTCCATGGACCAGTTGCAGCAGCGGCAGGCCGAGCTTCTTGGTCAGCGCCGGAGCCTGCAGGGGTTGGTGCGCGAGTCCACGGTGCTCAAGCAGCAGTTGGTCGAGCGCCAGCACGAACGGGCCGGGCTGGCCGCGTTACACGGCAATCAGCTGGCCAGCATCGGCCGCTCCCTGTCGTCGGTGCAGCAGGCGCTGATCGAGAGCGAAGCCAAGCGCTCACTGGTCATCACGGCGCCGCAGGAAGGCGTGGCCACTTCCATCCTGGCCGAGCCGGGGCAGGTCGTGGACAGTTCGCGATCGTTGATGAGCCTGGTGCCGGCGGATGCCAACCTGCAAGCCGAGTTGTATGCCCCCAGCAAGGCCATAGGCTTTATCCGGGCGGGTGATGCCGTGTTGCTGCGTTACCAGGCCTACCCCTACCAAAAGTTCGGCCAGCACCATGGCCAGGTGATTTCCGTGTCCAGAACGACGCTTTCGGCCGCCGAGCTTGCCAATGTGGTCGGGACCGTGCCGGGCCTGGGTGGCAACGGCGAACAGATCTATCGCATCCGCGTGGGGATCGAGCAGCAGTCGGTGCTCGCTTACGGTGAATCCCGGCCCTTGCAGGCCGGCATGCTGGTCGAGGCGGATGTCCTGCAGGAGACCCGGCGACTCTACGAGTGGGTACTCGAACCGCTCTACAGTCTGACCGGCAAGCTCTAGGAATGCATGCATGAACTACATCGACGCCATCACCCCGACGCTGGGGCGCCGCCTGCCGTTGATCCTGCAGACCGAGGCCACCGAGTGCGGGCTCGCCTGCCTGGCCATGATCGCTGGCCTGCACGGCCACCATACGACGCTGATGGAGCTGCGCCGGCAGTTCAGTGTTTCGCTCAAAGGCATCACCCTTAGGCAGCTGATGCAGACTGCGCAGCGCCTCGACCTGGGCACCCGAGCGGTAAGGCTGGAGCTCAGCGAGCTGAACAAGCTCAAGCTGCCCTGTGTGCTGCACTGGAACTTCAACCATTTCGTGGTGCTCAAGGCTGTCAACGGGCAGCGCCTGACCCTGCATGATCCCGCGCAGGGGGTGCGGCAACTGAGCCTGGCCCAGGCCAGCGAATGTTTCACCGGCGTTGCGTTGGAGGTCTGGCCCGAGCCGGGCTTCGAAGCGCAGGCTGCCAAGCCTCGGCTCGGCCTGACGAGAATGCTCGGCCGCGTCAGCGGGCTGTACCGCGGCCTGGTCCAGGTGTTGCTGTTGGCGCTGGCGCTGGAGGTGTTTTCGCTGGTCAGCCCGTTCCTGTTGCAATGGACCCTCGACAATGTGCTGGTCACCCAGGACCGCGACTTGCTGAGCACGCTGATGATCGGCTTCGGCCTGTTGCTGCTGATGCAGCAATTGGTCAGCGCCACGCGGGCCTGGGTGATGATGCACATGAGCACCTTGCTGAGCGTGCAATGGCGGGCGAACGTCTTCAGCCACCTGTTGCGCCTGCCGATCCAGTACTTCGAGAAACGCCACCTGGGTGATGTGGTGTCTCGCTTCGGGGCTGTCGATCAAATCCAGCATACGCTGACCGCCGCGTTCTTCTCGGCGATTCTCGATGGCCTGATGACCATCGCGACCCTGGCCCTGATGTTCCTCTACAGCCCGCTGCTGGCGATGATCGCGGTACTGGCCATGGTGGCCTATATCGGCGTGCGCTGGGCGTGGTATGGCCCGCTGCGCCGTGCCAGCGAGGAGCAGATCGTGCATGCGGCCCGCCAGCAGAGCCACTTTCTGGAAACCCTGCGCGGCATACGCACGCTCAAGCTGTTCCAGCGGCAAGGCGAAAGGCGTTCCACCTGGCTGGGGCTGCTGGTCGCGCAGATCAACGCGGGGTTGCGCACGCAGAAACTGCAGTTGCTCTATACCCAGCTCAATGCGTTGATCTTCGGCCTGGAAAACCTCTGCACCATTGGCTTTGGCGCTGCGCTGGTGATGGACAACCACTTCACCGTTGGCGTGTTGATGGCGTTCGTGGCGTACAAGAGCCAGTTCGTCAGCCGTGTGGCGAGCCTGGTAGACCACCTGTTCGACTTGCATATGCTGTGTTTGCAGGGCGAGCGTCTGGCTGACATCGTCCTGCAACCGCCCGAGGAGCAGCGCGATGCGTCCCAGCCGGTGAACTGGCCAGCCGGGCGGATGAGCATCGAAGTCCACAACCTCAGCTACCGCTACTCCGAGCATGAGCCGCTGGTGCTCGATGGCATCGACCTGCGCATTGCTCCCGGAGAGTCCGTGGCCATCACCGGGGCCTCCGGATGTGGCAAAAGTACCCTGGTGAACGTGCTGCTGGGGGTATTGCCGCCTACCAGCGGGCAGATACGCATGGCAGGGCATGAACTGCGCCAGCTGGATCTGGAGTCCTGGCGCGGGCGGATCGGCACGGTGATGCAGGACGACTGCCTGTTCGCCGGCTCGCTCGCGGACAACATCACGTTCTTCGAAACCAGCCCCGACCTGGAATGGGCCATGGAATGCGCGCGCATGGCCGCCATCGATGCCGATATCGCGGCCATGCCGATGGGCTACAACACACTGGTGGGCGACATGGGCACGGTGCTGTCGGGCGGGCAGAAACAACGTGTGCTGCTGGCCAGGGCACTGTACCGGCGGCCGGACATTCTCATTCTCGACGAGGCCACCAGTCATCTCGATGTGGCCAGCGAGCAGTGTGTCAATGCGGCGGTGCGTGCACTCGATGTGACGCGAATCATTGTTGCCCACCGTGCCGAGACGATCGCCTCCGCAGATCGGGTAGTGCGTCTCGAGGCGGGGCGGGTGGTGCTTGATCAGCGGGTGGCGAGCGTGTCGTCGGACCTGGACGAAGCTGTCACGCCATGAGTGCAGGAGTTTTCAATCGTTGCCTGCTGGTGCTTGTGTGCATATGGGCGCCCTGTGCCGCTGCACTGGACGTGTTCTCGACCGCCGACGCCGTGGCGCCTGCCGCCGTGCTCCAAGGCTCAGGCCTGGGTGCGGCCTGCGTGGATGGGGCGCTACCGGAGGTGCTCAGCCTGGAGGTCATGGTCGAGCGGGTGTTGTGCCACGACCCCCAGGCCCGGCAGGCCTGGGCGCAGGCCAAGGCTCAGGCGGCGCAGGTCGGGGTTGCGCAGGCGGCGTACCTGCCCAGGCTGGATGCCACAGCCACCTACAGCCGTGGGCGCAACGACAGCCATTATGAAGCGGTGGACGCCTCGGTTCAGGGGCGCCAACGTCGGCTCGACCATCGTCTGGGCCTGAGCTGGGTGCTGTTCGATTCCGGCCGGCGTGAAGCCGACCTGCGCAATGCGCGGCAGTTGCTGGTGGCGGCCAATGCCAATCAGGATGAGCGTTTGCAGGAGGCTTTTGTGCAGGCAGCCAGCCTGTACTACGACACCTTGGCCGCTCAGGACAGGCAGCGGGCCGCCGAGCAGGTTGCTGCGCTGGCCGCGGAAAACCTCAAGGATGCCAGCGCCAAGTTCGACGCCGGCGCCGCCGCGCTGAGCGACCGCCTCCAGGCGCAGACCGCTTACTCGCAGGCCAGCCTGAATCTGGTCCGCGGCCAGGGGGCGGTGCGCGATGCCAAAGGCCAGATCGCCTTGCGCATGGGGCTGGCTCCGCAGGCGCGGCTGATGCTGGCGCAAACGCTGACACGGCGGCCGGATACCGCTTTCGTCAAAGGCCTGGATGCACTGCTCGAGCAGGCGGGCAACGACCACCCTGCGTTGATCGCCGCCAAGGCGAAACTGGAGGCGGCAAAGGCAGCCGTTGCCGAACGCGAGGCTGCCGGCCGCCCATCGCTGTCGTTGATTGCCTCGCTGTCGGATGTGAAGACCCATCAAGCCATGGATTACAACGGCGATAGTCATATCCGTGACAACAGCGTTGGTCTTCAGGTCAGCATCCCGCTGTTCGAAGGGTTCGGGCGCACCTATCAGGTTCGGGGTGCCCGGGCCAGGGTGCAGGCCCAGGAAGCAGAACTGGCCGATGCACGGCAGCGAGTGGCGCTGGAGCTGTGGGCCAGTTACCAGGCCCTGGGTATCGAGACCCAGGCGCTGGACAGAACCGCCGAGTGGGTCGAGCAGGCAATGCTCGCCCTGAGCGTGGTCCAGGGCCGTTATCGCTCTGGAGTGGGCAGCATGATCGAGCTGCTCAATGCTTCTTCCGCCTATGCAATGGCGGAGCAGGAGCATATTGCTGCATTGAATGGTTGGCACCGTGCGCGATTGCGTCTGGCGGCGAGCTTGGGGCGCTTGGGGTTCTGGGCGCTTTGATCGCTGCTGTACGACAAGTGGATTCGCGCGTGTACCAAAGGGTAAATGCCAAACGTTTTTCCATGAAATCATAGGGAGTTGTAACAATGCGAGATATCACAGCAGAAGAGCTCGAGATGGTGGCTGGCGCTTTTGGTCCGGTTGGGGCTGTAGGCGGGGCAGTGGCTGGAGTTGCTACCTATCTGGGTAACCAAACCGGTGGTGGAAGTATCAATGCAGCTGACCTGGCGATAGCGGCAGGGGTTGGCGCGCTGGTGGGAGCTGCCACCGGACCTGTAGGTATTGGCGGTATTGCCACGGGGACGGCACTGGGCTTTGGTGGCGGAGTGATTGCGGGTAATGGGTCAAGACTTTGGGGTAGCGCGTCGACTGGCGCTTAAGCGTTTGTTGTGACAGAGGTGGCCTCGAAATGAGGTCGCCTCTTTCTTCATGATGACAAGTTAAATCAATACCCGCAGATCGGAGGTAAGGGTGATATATGTTTTGGACTTGGTGTTGGCCTTGCTGTTGGCGGTGCTTTTCAAAAAAATGGCCGGTCTCCTGAAAATCAAGCTTGGCTGGAATACTGAGGGCGTGCTGGGGCTGATATCAGTGCCGGTAATCTACCTGTTGATTTATTATTTTGTTCACCCGTCATTGTCTAAATTTTTTTAGAGGGTGATGCGGCTCACCTGTAAGGCTAAAGTGCCTTGCAGGTGTGCAAAAACAGGGTGACTGCGAAATGCTTTCAATGGCCCACCATCAGTGCAGGCAGTCCGGTCAATCTTGAACGGTTGCCCGCCCGCAGGGTCGGGAGAGACTGAAATAGCTGCGAAATGCTGGGTGTTTGAGCTTCCTTTCGATTTGGGGCGGCAAACGGCCCCGCGCCATCCCTACACCTGTAGGGTGTCGGGAGCGGTACGCTGGCGATAGACTTAGCATCAGTAGTGGCTTTAAGCCATTCTGCCGACGTAAATACGTGGCATCAGAAATAGGTGATCTGGAATGTGCCCATGAACTCTCTCGTCGTCATGGTCGTGACGATATCGATCGGAATAGCGGTGGGGACAGCGGCCGACTATTGGATGATTAATATTTACATGAAGTACACGTTGATGGCATTGGCGATAACGCTGACGCTTCGTGTGTTGGCCGGGGAAAAGGGTAAAGTTAAACGCGCCTGAGGGTTGTGGTGTATCGTGGAATACGTCGTCAAGGGGAAGTTGGCGGTTGCCGGTGTCATCGGTGTGATCGCAAAGCGTGGTGGATTTTGTTAGATGTACTTTTAGTGTGATGACCCTGTGCGCGACGGTCAGACAGTCCGTTCAGAGTTTTTATTGGGGGCAATACAGGCTCCGCTAATAATTAATTTATATTCCGTGATGTCAATGAACTCGAAATTTTCCAGTGGGGGTAATGGCGCCTCCGAAAAGTCGTCATTTTTTCGTAAAACTTTTTGTTTGGTGTCGTTGTACTGGAAGAGTGAAGAAAAGCTTTTCGCCTGGTGCTCACTGCTGGCATTGGGGGTGCTGTCCCTTCTGGCGGTGGCCACCGCACTGGCGATCAATGAATGGTACAAGCACTTCTATAATGCCATTCAAGAACTCGATGCCTACTCCTTCTATCGACTGGTGCTGGTGTTCATTGCCATTGTGCTGTTCTCGGTGTTTCGTTCGGTGCTGATTACCTATTGGGTCGACGTCTTCGCGCTGAGATGGCGTCGCTGGCTGACCAATCACTACTTGTCTGCCTGGGTCGTCGAATCGAATCGTCCCGATCAGATCGAGCGGCAGGTTGACAATCCCGATCAGCGCATTGCCGAAGACATCAATAAGTTCACGTTCGAGACCATCGACCTGGCCTGTGGCCTGTTCTACACCCTGGCCAGCGTGGTCTCGTTCAGCGTGGTGTTGATCGGTATTTCAGGCGGTGCGCAACTGTGGGGCTTGAATATCCCCGCCTACATGTTCTGGGCTGCCATTTTCTACGCGCTGCTGGGCACCTTCATCAGCCAGAAAATCGGCTTCAAACTGGTCTCCTTGAGCAATAATCAACAGCGTTCCGAGGCGGATCTGCGATATTTCCTCATCCGTTTCCGGGACCACTCCTGCGAGCAGGGGGATCAGTCAGGCCGCAATGGCGAAAAAGACCGCATCAGTGAAAAGCTCGATGTCAGCCTGGCCAACATGCGCCGCACTATCCGCGTGAAGATGCGTCTTTCGTTGTTCACCGAGAGTTACAGCCAGCTCTCGCTGGTGTTCAGTAGCCTGCTGGCGGTTCCGCGCTTCTTTTCCGGTGCCATCCAGTTTGGTGACGTCATGCAGATCAACTCGGCGTTCGGCAACCTTTGCGAGAATCTCAGCTGGTTCATCAATGCCTATCACCGTCTGGCCGACTGGAAAGCCACGACGGACAGGTTGATCTCGTTCGATGGCGCACTGGCCGAACGCTCCGAAATGGAGGGTGTGACGCGTGGGCACGGAACTGTCTTCGCAAAGTAGCCTGAAGCGACTTGATCGGAGGTCGACATGTTAGTGCAATCCGCGCTGTCGTCATTGTTTGCGCGAGCCAATGAAGTGGGGGTTGCCGGTACCTTCCAGTTCGTGTTTTCCGGGCAGCAACACTTCTGGGTGCGTGCGCCGGCTTGCACCCAGGTTCATGCGGGCATGCATTCACAGGCAGATGTGACCATCGCCATGGACACGTCAGTGTTTCTCGCAATCATGCAGGGGCAGTCCGATATCGAAGCGCTCTTTGCCCAAGGGCAGCTGAAAATCGACGGCCGCCTCGGGCTGGCGACATTGCTTCCGCGCCTGGTCAGTCGAGCATTGCATGGCGGCGATGGGGAACGGGTGGAAATGGACCGCCGCTACCCGGCTCGCCCTCGCTTCAGCGAGCAATTATCGGCTCGTCTGGACATGCGTGGCGGGATCGAGCGGCGTACCGCGCGACAGCTTTCGGTACACGAGTTCACAACCCGTTACCGGGCAGCCGGCAAACCCTTGGTGCTTAGCTCGGCACTCGACGATTGGCCATTGGCGAAGATGTCGATGGGGCAAGCCCTGGAGCATTTTGCCGACGTACAGGGCATCAGTCGGCACGGGCACTACGCCGACCATGCGTTCTCTTCCGAGCGTGAGTTCAAGGCCACCAGGGTGGTGGATTTCGTCGCCGGGATGGAAGAGGCGAGTGGGCCGACCGGTGACGAACCCGCTGTGTACATGGGAAACAATCAGGTACCGCAGCAATGGCTTCAACTGATCCGGTTTCCCGAGTTGTTCGAGCGGGCACAGTATATAGCGCCAAGGTTCTGGCTGGGCCCGAAGGGCACGCTGACGCCACTTCACCGAGATGACAGCGACAATCTGTTTGCCCAGGTGTGGGGTGAGAAATCGATGCTGCTGGCCGCACCGCATCATCGCGAGGCCTTGGGCAGTTGGGCGACTTCACCGGATGGCGGCCTGGAAGGATGTGATTTCAATCCGGACAAGCCGAACTGGGAGGATTTCCCGACAGCCCGGAATGTGGAATTCCTGCCCGTTCGACTGAGGCCTGGCGACCTGCTGTTCTTGCCTGAAGGCTGGTTTCATCAAGTCACTTCGTTGAGTACGTCGCTGTCGATCAACTTCTGGACACGTTCGGTGCGTGTTCCGGCTGAAACATGCGTCGGCTGACGTCTGCACTGCCGGACCTTCTCAGTCCATCGGCGGCAACCGCCGCTTCACCGGCGTCTTCTTGATGATCGCGGTATTGGTCTCGGCCAGCACATTCAGGCGGTCGAGCAGCGTGTCCAACTGTTCCATCGAGCGCACATGCAGGCGGGCGATGAAGCAGTCCTCGCCGGTCACCTTGTCGCACTCGGTGAACTCGGGGATGGCGACGATCTGCCGTTCCACCTCCTGCAACTGCCCCGGCAGCGGGCGGATGCGCACGATGGCCTGCAACTGATAGCCGAAACAGCGCGGGTCCACCTCTACCGTGTAGCCGCGCAGCACGCCGCGCTCCTCCAGGCGGCGCAGGCGCTCGCTGACGCTGGGCGCCGACAGGCCGCTGATCTGCGCCAGTGCCTTGAGCGAGCGGCGCGAGTCCTCCATCAGGGCGTTGATCAGCAACTGGTCAATGTCATCGGTCATGGCTACCTCGTTAGGTGATTTTCCAAATTTGCCTTGATAGTAAAGGTGCAGTTACTGATCTGCCTTGGTTATCCGCTGGAAGGTCAGCCTCAACCCTCCGCATACTGTGCCCATCGTCGACTGGAGGTGTGAGATGGACAATTCGTTGCGCCGTGGTTCGTTGGAAATGATCGCCGCCATGCTGATTTCCGGGACCATCGGCTGGTTCGTGCTGGTGTCCGGGCAGCCGGTGCTGGAGGTGGTGTTCTGGCGTTGCGTGTTCGGTGCAGGCACCTTGCTGCTTATCTGCGCGGCCATGGGCCTCCTCAAACCGGGCGTGCTGACCCGTGCGACTTTCCTGCTGGCGGTGGTCAGCGGGGTGGCGATCGTCGGTAACTGGGTACTGCTGTTCGCCTCTTATTCGCGGGCATCGATCGCCATCGGCACCGCGGTGTACAACGTCCAGCCGTTCATGCTGGTGGGGCTGGCGGCGCTGTTCCTGGGCGAGAAGATCACCTTGGCCAAACTCACCTGGCTGAGCGTGGCGTTCCTCGGCATGCTGGCCATCGTCAGCGCTCATGGCGCGGGGCAGGCCAGTGGTGGCGAGTACCTGCAGGGCATCGCCTTGGCGCTGGGTGCGGCGTTTCTGTATGCCGTGGCGGCGCTGATCATCAAGCGTCTGACCGGCACGCCGCCGCACCTGATCGCCCTGATCCAGGTGAGTACCGGCGTCTTGCTGCTGGCGCCCTGGGTGAAGCTGGGTGGGCTGCCGGGTGAACTGCCGGCGCTCGGCAGCCTGGTCACGCTGGGCATCGTGCACACGGGGTTGATGTATGTGTTGCTGTACAGCGCTATCCAGCGCCTGCCCACGGCGTTGACCGGAGCGTTGTCGTTCATCTACCCGATCGCCGCGATCCTGGTCGATTGGGTGGCCTTCGACCATCGCCTGGCGCCGTTGCAGTGGCTGGGGGTGGGGCTGATTCTGCTCGCTGCTGCCGGCATGCAGCAGGGGTGGTGGTTCCGGCCTGCCAGCGCGCGTGGCGTGGCCAGGCCGGAGTGAGGCGGTGGATCAGTTCAACCAGCTCAACGCCGGCCCCTGCGGCACGATCCGGGTCGGATTGATGTGGTTGTGCGAGTAGTAGTAATGCAGCTTGATATGCGCCATGTCGATGGTGCGGTAGATCGCCGGGATCTGCGTCAGGCGCACCAGGTACTGGTACAGCGCGGGGTACTCGGCCAGGGTCTTGTGGTTGGCCTTGAAGTGCACGTAGTACACCGCCTCGTAGCGGATCAGCGTTGGCAGCAGGAACAGGTCCGACAGGCTCAGCTTGCCGCCCACTAGGTACGGCTGCTTGCGCAGCCGGTGCTCGAGGGTGTCCATGGCCGCGAAGAACTGCTTGTAGGCCTCGTCGTAGTTCGCCTGGTCCGGGGCGAAGCCCATGTGGTAGACCATGCGGTTGATGTTGGTGTGCAGCCACTGGTTGAGCTCGACGATGTCGCAGCTGGAGCGGTCGGGCACCAGGTCGATCGGGGTCTTGGCCAGGGGCAGCAGGCGGGTGGCCATCTGCAGCGCCAGCTCCGCCGAATCGTTGTGCACGATACGGTTCTGCTGGCGGTCCCAGAGCACCGGCACCGACTGGTTGCCGGCAAAGCCCGGGCGCGAACGCTCGTACAGGCTCGACAGCAGGGTGACGTCCTTGTGCAGCGGGTCCTGGTCGTGCTCGTCGAACTCCCAGCCCTGGTCGTGGCGGCGCGCCGCCACCGAGGTTACGTCCAGCGCGTCTTCCAGGCCCAGCAGGCTCTGCACCAGGTGCACCCGGTGCGAGAACGGGCAGGCGTGGGAGATGTACAGGTGGTAGCGGTTGGGCTCGGCCACCAGTTCGCTGAGGAACAGCTCCTGGACCGACGGGTTGTCTTGGCTGCGGGTCATCTTACCTCCCTACTGCGGTGGCCAGGCTTGGGCATGGGCGCTCGCCGAGGGCGGCGATGCTGTGCTGGATCTTCAGGTTGGCGGCGGCCAGGCCCGCGGCCAGGCTCTCTTCGCCCATGCCCAGGCCTTCGGCGTAGATGAATTCGACGCTGTTCAGGCCGACGAAGCCCAGGGTCTGCGACAGCCAGCCGGCCAGGGTGTCGGTGCCCTGGCTGTAGACGCCGCCGCTGGCGTTGAGCACGTGCACCGGCTTGTCGTCGAGCAGCCCGACCGGGGCGCCGTCGACATAGGTGAAGGTGACGCCGCCACGCACGATGTAGTCGACCCAGGTGTGCAGGATCGACGGTGCGCCGAAGTTGTAGCGCGGCAGGCCGATCACCACGCGGTCGGCTTCCTGGATTTCTTCGATCAGCTCGTTGGACAGCTTCAGCGCCGCGGCCGCCTCGATGCTGCTGGCGTCACCGCCGAACAGGGCGTCCATGGTCACCGCATTGAGGTGCGGGATGGGCTGGGCGTGCAGGTCGCGCACCGCCACCGAAGCTTCGGGGTTGACCTCTTTGAGCTGCTTGAGGAAGTTGTCCACCAGTTGGCCGGAGAAGCCGCCGTCGGACTTGATCGAGGAGCGGATGACCAGGACCTTGTGATTCATTGCGCGAATCCTTTCTGTGATGTGTGTGGCATGCAGTCTTGAGCAATCGGGCTGGAGTGAAAAGCGCAGATAATCAGGGTATTACCCTTAAGGTTGTCATGTATCGCCAGGGGCTCTGGGCTGGAACGAGCGCGGGGCAAGCCTGCTCCCACAAATCGCGTGGGAGCGGGCTTGCCCCGCGATGAACGTGATGGGTGATTACGCCATTACCACTCGCGCTTGAGCCTGAACTTGCTCAGCTGCGCGCTGGCGATACGAGTCTGGCTGCCGTCGGTGTTGACCCGCCAGGCCTCGGCCTGGGTGAACATCAGGTTGCGGCCGTCGCGGATCACCTTGGCGTGGAACAGCACCTCGGTGTCGCGCGGCGTGGCCGACAGCAGCAGGGTGTTGAAACTGTTGGTCAGGGCGTACTCGTCGGGCCCCAGCAAGGGCAGGGTGGCGAGCATGCTGGTGACGTCGAGCATCGAGTAGATCACCCCGCCGTGCAGGGTCTGGCTCAGGTTGTCGATGGCATCGGTAACGGTCAGCCGGCAGGTGCACTGGCCGGGGGACTGTTCCAGCATTTCCAGCCCGCAGTAGCGCTGGTAGGCATGTTCGAGCAGCGCGCGCGAGTGCGCGGCGGCGTGGTCGCTGATGGTGCTCATGGTGTGATCCTTCACAGGTGCCGGGCAATGATTTCCAGCATGATTTCGTGGGTGCCGCCGCCGATGGCCAGCAGGCGGGCGTCGCGGTGGATGCGTTCGACCAACGAAGGCTCGACGCAGCCGTGGGCGCCATGCAGCTGCACGGCGTCGCGGGCCAGGGTTTCCAAGGTCTGCACGGCGCTGTTCTTGGCGATGGCTACCTGGTGCGCGTCCAGGGTGCCTTCGGCCTGGCGGGCCACGCAGGTGTCGACGAACTGGCGGCTGACCGTCAGCTGCGCGTAGTGCTCGGCCAGGCGCTGGCGGATCACCGACTTGTCGAACAGCGGCTTGCCGCCGACCTGGCGGCTCTTGCACCAGTCGATGGCGGCCTGCAGGGCCATGTCGGCGCTGGTGATGGCCATCACCGCCAGGTTCAGCCGCTCCTGCTGCAGGCTGGCCTGCAGCAGGCGGCCGACGCCGCCCTTGCCGGTCAGGCGCAGCGCTGGCACGTCGACAAGCTCCAGGTCGGCCAGCGGCAGGCAGCGCCAGCCCAAGGCCTGGCGCGGGGTGTGGCGGATGCCGGCGGCGGAGCCTTCGACCAGGAACAGCGCCAGGCCGTCCTCGCAGTGGCCGACCATCAGCAGCCAGTCGGCACGGGTGGCGTTGCAGATGAACGCCTTGTGCCCGTTCAGCCGGTAGCCATCGGCCTGGCGCGTGGCCCGGCACTCCAGGGCGCGCAGGTCGGAGCCGGCCTGGCGCTCGGTGATCGCCAGGGCGATGCTCTGGCGGCCGTCGAGCACCGCCGGCACCAGGTCGTGGACGATCGGGTGGCCGGTGGCCTGCACTGCCTTGAGGCTGACGAAGTGCGAGCCCAGGCCCATGGTGATGCCCTGGGCGCCGCTGCGGGTCAGCTCCTCGATCAGCACCGCCACGGCCCGCGGGTCGTCCGGCAACTGGCGGTGGTCATGGCCCAGGCCGAGCAGGCCGGCGGCGCCGGCCTCGCGGTTGAGCGTGGCGGGGTAGGCGCCGAGCTGCTCCCAGGCCGCCACGTTCGGCGTGATGCGCTCGCTGACGAAGGCCTGCAAGCGCTGGCGGTATGCGTCGGTCATGGCGGCCTCCTCAGAACACCGTGGTCAGGGCCAGGTCGTGGAAGCGTTCGACGATTGGCCGGATCCGCGACGAGGTCATGGCGCTGTCTTCCTCGAAGTAGTACAGGTCGGTCATGTCGCGCATCACTTCCAGCATCACCCGCGAACGCTCGGCGGCGCGGATCTCGTAGCGCTGCAGGGCGCTGTCGAGGCGCTCGTCGCAGCAGCCGACCAGGGCCTGGGCGAGCATGAAGGCGTTCTCCAGGCCCAGGGTCAGGCCGTAGCCGAGGGTCGGCAGCATGGCGTGGATGCTGTCGCCGAGCATCACCACGCGGCCGTTCTGCCAGCAGCCGGCGCCGGTCAGCGCCATCATCTTGTGGGTGAGGATCTGCTCGTGCTCGGTGGCTTCCATCATCCGCACCACATCCGGCGGCAGGTCGGCGAACAGCCGCACCAGGCCGTCGCGGTCGAGCAGCGGCTGGTTGCGGTGCTGGTAGGCGGCAAACCAGTAGCGGTACGGACGGTCGGCCGCCAGCGGGTAGGTGACCACCCGCGAGAACTCCGAGGCGAAGATCTGGCAACGGTCGGGCAGCAGCAGCGGCGAGTCGAACTCGACCATGCCGCGGCTGGCCACCAGGCCCGTGTCATAGGGCGTCAGCCCTGGCTCCAGGCACTGGCGCACGGTGGAGCCGACGCCGTCGCTGCCGATCACCAGGTCGAAGTCTTCCTGCTCGCCGTTGCTGAAGGTGACCCGCGCCTGTTCGCCGACCTTCTCCACCTTCTCGCAACCCATCTGGTAGCGGATCTGCCCCGGCGCCAGGCGTTCGCGCAGCAGGCCGAACAGCTCGGGGCGCGGGAACATCACCGCCGGCGCCGGGATCCCCAGGCCGTCCGGGCGCACCGGCTGGCTGTGGATCAGGCGACCGTCGCGGCCATGGGTGTCGAGGAACTCGATGGCCTTGCCGCGGCCGATGAAGCCGGTGTCGTTGAAGAGGAAGCGCAGCACCTGCACGCCCTGGGGCCAGACATAGATGCCGGTGCCCGAGTCGCGCGGGCCATGGGCCCGCTCGTACACCGTGGCCTCGAGGCCGAAGCGCTTGAGAATCAGGGCGCAGGCCAGGCCATTGAGGCCGGCGCCGATGATCGCGATCTTCATGCGGCCACCTCGCTCAAGGTGTTCCAGCTCTGGCCGCTCATGCGGTAGCGGCGCTGCAGCAGGCACAGGCTGGTCAGCTCCATCAGCATCGGGTCGAGCAGGCCTTGTTCCTGGGCGCTGAGGGTCGGCAGTTGCTTGAGCAGGCTGCGTACCTTGGCCGCGTCGAAGAACGGCAGCGCGTCCAGGTCACGGCTGTGCAGGGTGTCCTGCACCAGCTGCCACAGGCGGCCTTGCTGCTGCAGGGTGGCCGGCGGCGCGCGGAAGTAGTGCTTCTTGCGCTCGTACAGGGCCTTGGGCAGGTAAGGGCGCATGGCTTCGCGGAACACGTACTTCTCGGTGGCGCCGCGCACCTTCATCCACACCGGCAGTTGGCAGGCCAGTTCGACCACGTGGTGGTCGAGCAGCGGCACGCGGCCTTCGATGCTGTTGGCCATCTCCATGCGGTCGCCCAGGGTGGTGAGGACGAAGTTCGGCAGGTACGACTTGGCCCACAGGTACATGGAGTTGTGCACCGGGTCGCGGTCGGCGAGCTTGCCGTGGTCGAGACGGTCGAAGAACTGGCGGTACGGGTCGACGCCGGTGAAGTGGTCGCGGAAGTCGCCGCGGTACAGGCTCTCCAGGGCCTTGAACCAGCCGGCCTGGTTGTCCAGCCACGACACGCCGTGCTTGAGCTGGTCGACCATCCAGTGGATGTCGTGGGGCATGTGCGCGTTGGTGTAGCCCTGCTCGTTGGCCTGGATGCGCTGGCGCAGCAGGTCGATGACTTTCGGGTCTTGTTGTTCGTTGTTGTACAGCAGCATGTCGCGGCGGAAGTGCGGGTAGCCGGCGAACACTTCGTCGGCGCCTTCGCCGGTCAGCACCACCTTCAGGCCGGCCTTGCGCACTTCCTTGCTGAGGATGTACTTGGCCACGCCGTGGGCGTTGAAGAACGGCGTCTCGTTGTGCCACACCGCCTGCTCGAAGTTGTCGGCCAGGTCGTCCTGGGTGATCTCGATGGTGTGGAAGCGCGCGCCGTTGTGCTCGGCGGCCATGCGCGCGAAACGGTTCTCGTCGTAGTCGTCCATATCGGTGAACGACAGGTTGAAGGCATCCAGCGGCTCGCCCTTGAGGGCGGTAGCCATGCCCAGCATCGCCGAGGAGTCGATGCCGCCGCTCAGGTACACGCCCATCGGCACGTCGGCGCGCAGGCGCAGGCGCACGGCTTCTTCGATGGCGGCGCGCACGGATTCGATCATGCCGGCCTCGTCGCTCGGCGCCGGGGTGTCGCGGCGGGCGAATTCCATGTCCCAGTAGCGGCCGCTGTGCAGGCCGCCGTGGTCGACCATCACCCAGCAGCCCGGCTGCACGCTGCGCACGCCTTCGAACAAGGTGTGGTCGCGCAGGTAGAAGGCGCGGCTGGCATAGGCGTTCTCGTCCCAGGTCGGGTTGACGCCGGCGGCCAGCAGGGCCTTGATCTCGGAGGCGAAGTACCAGTTGCCTTCGTGCTGGGTGTAGAACAGCGGCTTGATGCCCAGGCGGTCGCGCACCGCCAGCATCAGGCGGCGACGACGGTCGAACAGGACCATGGCGAACTCGCCGCGCAGCTCCTTGAGCCCGGCCATGCCGGAGCGGCGGTACAGGTGCAGGGCGATCTCGCTGTCCGAGGCGGTCTTGAAGATCGCGCCTTCGGCCTGCAGCTCGGCGCGGATGCGCTCGTGGTCGTAGAACTCGCCGTTGACGATCACCGCCAGGTCGCCTTCGTCGGCGACGATCGGCTGCATGCCGTTGTCCAGGCCGATGATGCTCAGGCGGGTATGGCCGAGCACGGCGCGCTCGCCCGGGTCACGCCACAGGCTGTGCTCGTCCGGGCCGCGGTGGTTGATGGCGGCCAGGGCGTCGAGGATCGACTGGTCGCTGATGCTGTTGCGTTTGGACTGGTAGACACCGATGAAACCACACATGGCAAAATCCTTTTCTCATAGGTCGGGCGTCGTCGGCGACGCCGGAACGGCGCGGGCTTCGTGGTCCGCGCACCCAGGGTTCATTGCGCCCAGTCGGGGCGGCTGCGTTCGAAAAAGGCGGCAAGACCGTGCTGGCCCTCGCTGGAGGTGCGCAGGCGGGCGATCAGCTGCAGGTTGCAACCCTGCTCGTCGAGCAGGTGGTCGCGGCCTGCCAGGCGCGCCAGCATCTGCTTGATCTCGCGACTGGCCTGGGGGCCGGTCTGCAGCAGGGTGGCCAGCCAGCGGTCGCGGGCCTGCTCCAGCTCGGCGGCGGGCACCAGGCGGTGGACCAGCTGCAGGCGCAGCGCGTCCTCGGCGCCGAACACCTCGGCCGAGAGCATGTAGCGCCGTGCCTGGCGCACGCCCATGGCGCGCACCACGTAGGGGCTGATCAAGGCCGGGGCCAGGCCCAGGCGCGCCTCGCTGAAGCAGAAGCGCGCATCCTCGGCGGCCAGCACGTGGTCGGCGCAGCACAAGAGGCCCAAGGCCCCGCCGAACACCGCGCCGCGGGCCAGCATCAGCACCGGCACCGGGAAGTCGTCCAGGCGCTGCAGGACGTTGGCCAGCAGGCTGGCGTCCTCCAGGTTGCGCGCATGGTCGAACTCGCGGCTGCGGCGCATCCACTCCAGGTCCGCCCCGGTGCACAGGTGCTCGCCGGCGCCGTCGAGCACCAGGGCGCGCAGCCCAGGGTGCTCGACGAGGGCCTGCAACTGCTCGTGCAAGGCCCCGAGCAGGGCCTCGTCGAGGGCGTTGCCGGCATGCGGACGGTTCAGGGTCAGGCAGGCGACCGCAGGTTGCGGCCAGCTCAGCAGCACGTCGCTCATGGTCGTCAGCTCGCCATCTTCAGGGACAGGGCGGTGCTCTCGTACTGACGGCGATAGCCCTCGCAACCGCCGTAGCGGAACGCGCCGCCGGTGACGTACGGGGTGCTGTAGTCGGCCACGGCCGGGTGGTTGTCGCCGTAGAACCAGTTGCTGTACTGCTCATGGCCCAGGCGGGTGCGGCTGGCCAGCATGCGCGCATGCGCCTTGCGCCGCGAATGAGCCTGGTAGCCCGGCACCACGGTGGCGCTGAAGAACTCGCCGACGCTGCCCGAACCGTAGCTGAACAGGCCGATGTTGCGGCCGGTCAGGTCCTCGTCGCTGTTGTCCAGCAGCGACAGCAGGGCGATGTACAGCGAGGCGGTGTAGCAGTTGCCGATGGCCTTGCCGTACAGCTGGCTGGTGGAGTAGGCCTTCTCGCCCAGGGCCTTGGCTGCTTCGGGTTCGATCGCCTCGAACACCGAGAAGGCTTTCTTCGCCATCTTGGTGAACGGCTGGTGGAAGCACAGGAAGCTCATGTCTTCCAGGCCCAGGCCGCCGTCGGCGCGGTAGCTCTGCCAGGCGTTGCGCAGCGACTCCAGGTAGACCTCGATCGACAGCTTGCCATCGACCAGCGCGGTGCTGCGCAGGTTCGGCCGCCAGAAGTCCGAGACGTCCAGGCTGTAGCGGCCCTGGTGCGGGTGCAGCTCCAGCAGGCGCGGGTTCTCGGCCACGATCATGGCCACGGCGCCGGCGCCCTGGGTGCATTCGCCCTCGGAGTTCTGCTCGTAGCGGGCGATGTCGGTGGCGATTACCAGCACCTTTTCGTGAGGACGCTGGGCGACCAGCGCACGGGCCATCTGCAAGCCGGCGGTGGCGCCGTAGCAGGCCTGCTTGAACTCCACCACGCGGCAGTCGGCGCGCAGGCCGAGCAGGCTGTGGACGAACAGGCCGGCGGCCTTGGACTGGTCGATGCCGCTCTCGGTGGCGAGGATCACCGTGGCGATCGAGGCGCGGCTGGCGTCATCGAGCAGCGGCAGGGCGGCGTTGGCCGCCAGGGTCACGATGTCTTCGTCCGGGGCCGGCACGGCCATGAACTCCTGGCCGATGCCGACCAGGTATTTCTGCGGGTCGATACCGTGCCGTTCGGCAAGTTCTTCCAGTGCGAAAAAGTGTTGCGGTACAGACAGCCCAATATCATCAATGCCGATTTTCATGTGTATGCCCAATTATTTTTCACTGTTGAAAAAATCCCAAAATACACAACCGGTCTTGTTGTTCCGGTGCCAGTCCCTGCTGGCCATTTAATTATTGCGGCTGAAGCTTTTGCCAAAAAAAGCGAATAATTCCGATGGGATTGATGACGCCTGTTCATGGTTTTCTTGGCTATTAAGTTATGCATTTTTTTGCGCGCAGGCGCAGGCCCCGTGCTGTCACGCGGCTTTCATAAAAGGCTTGGGAAGGGATTGTCGAACAATATGGCAATTAAAATTTTCAATTATCTTAATATGAAAATTTTATGGCGTTATCGCCTTTTATTTTGCCGTGTTGTTCCGGCTATTGTTTTATGCCGTATCGCTTGTGCATATCTGCATGGGGGACGCTCCTTGTCCATTATTCATCCATTAGTGCCAGGCACTGTGCGGGACGTTGTTGTCGCACGAAGCGGCCTGGGCGAATAGTGACAAAAAGTGCGTGCATCACGGCACGGTCTTCATGTGTTGGCGGCAGCTGTGGTACAACGCCGCAGGACAACGGATTCGTCGCCCGGTTTTCGGGCACACAAGGAGGTGATGGTGTTTTCCAAGATCAGTCTCGATCAGTGGCGCGCGTTCGTCTGCACGGTCGAGTGCGGCGGTTTCCAGCAGGCCGGCGAGCACATGTACAAGTCTCAGTCGGCGATCAGCCATTCGGTCAACCGCATGGAAATGCTCCTGGGCCAGGAGCTGTTCATCATCGAAGGGCGCAAGGCCGTGCTCACCTCGCTGGGCAAGGCGCTGCTGCCCCAGGCCAAGCACCTGCTGGGCGCGGCGCAGAAGCTCGAGCACCTGGCCAACCAGTACCAGCCGGGGTTGTTCACCGAACAGGCGCTGGCGGTGGATGTGCTGTTCCCCATCGAATTGCTGCAGCAGGCATTGCAGGAGTTTGCCCTGGAGTACAAGGATCACCGTATCCGCCTGTACGAGACGGCGTTGTCCGGGGCCCGCGAGCTGCTCGAAGACGGCAAGGTCGAGCTGGGCATCGCCAGCAGCCTGCCCTCGGGGTATCTGCAGGAGTTCTTGCTGAATGTCTCGTTGATCTGCGTGGTGGGAGCCAGCCACCCGCTGAGCGCGGCGCAGGGGGAGTTGAGCCTGGACGACATGAAGAACCACCGGCAGGTGGTGATCCGCGATTCCGGCACGCGCAATTCGCAGAACAGCGGCTGGCTGGGGACCTCGCAGCGCTGGACGGTGAGCAGCCTGGCGGCGGCCGAGAGCTTCGTCGAGCGGGGGATGGGCTTTGCCTGGCTGCCGGAGCACCGGGTGCAGCAGGGGTTGGCGCAAGGACGGTTGGTGCGGGTCAACCTGCAGCATCAGCGGGAGCGGGAGGTGCCGATGTACATGGGGTATCCCGAGGAATATCGGCACAGTCCCGAGGTGCGCTTGCTGGCGCAGATACTGCGGGAGCGGTGCCGGGAGTATCGGCCGGGGTGATGGCTTGCGCGCACGCTATTCGAGGTGTTCGCCGGTAGTGGTGCAGCGCCTACGAGACCGAGCGCCGCCCGCGCGGCGCTCGATCTCAAGGGCGCAACAACACTCCCGTCATACTCAAAAACTCACCCGCGCAAATCACTCGGCAGGAAATCCCGCTCCGGCTCGTAATCCAGCTTCAGGTACCCCGCCAATTCGCGCAGGTCCTCCGGGCTCAGGCTGCCGGCCTGCTGCTTGAGCCGCAGGCTGTCGACGATGTACGCATAGCGCGAGACGTTGTAGTCGCGCACCGCGTTGTACAGGTCGCGCTGGGCATCGAGGATATCGACGATGTTGCGGCTGCCCACCTCATACCCCGCCTCGGTGGCCCGCAACGAGCCCTGGCTGGAGATGATGCTCTGGCGCCGCGCCCGCACCTGCTCGACATCGCTGACCACCGCGCGGAAGGCGTTGCGTGAACCTTCCAACACCTCGCGCTCGAGGCTGGTGCGGCCGTACTCGGTGCGTGCCAGCTCATGGGTGGCCTGGCGCACCCGCGCGCTGGTGCCACCGCCGCTGAACAGCGGCAGCTTCATCTGCACCATTACCGAGCTGTCGCGCTGGTTGCCGGAGCGCTGGCCGAAGTGCGCGCTGGAATCCATCAGGTCGCTGTCGCCCTCGGCGTAGCCCACGGCCAGGTTGAACGTCGGCAGGTGATCGGCCTTGCTGCTGCGCAGGGTCTGGCCGGCCTGGCTGACGGCGGCCTGACTGGCGCGCAGGCGCAGGTTCTGCGCCATGGCCTGTTCGACCCAGGCCTCGGCGCGCTCGGGCACCGGCGCCTGCACCGGCAGGCTGTGGCGGATCCCGGCCAATGCCGGCTGCGCCTGGCCAGTCAAGCGCATCAGTGCCTGGTAGGCGTCCTCGCTGCGGCGTTGGCTGTCGATCAGGTTGGCGCTGGCGCGGTCGAAGCTGGCCTGGGCCGAGAGCATGTCGTTCTGGTCGGACAGGCCGGCGTCGTAGCTCAGCCGGGTCTGCTGCAGCTGGCGGTCGAAGGCGCGCAGCTCGGCCTTGGCGGTGGCCAGGTTGTCCTCGGCCAGCAGGGTGTCGAAGTAGCTGCTGGCGGTGTCGAGGATCAACTGCTGCTGGAATGCCGAGAAGTCCAGTTCGGCCTGTTCGTTCTCGGACTGCGCGGCCTTGTAGTCGAACCAGCGGCTGAGGTCGAACAACGGCTGGTCGAGGCTCAGGCGGTACAGGCTGCCGCTGCGCTGCTCGACCTGGCGGCGGTCGCTGCGCACGTCGCCGGCCTCGGCATCCAGGGCCACCTGCGGCAGCAGGCGGGCGCGGGCCAGGGGCACGGCCTCGCGGCGGGCCAGGTAGTTCTCGCGGGCGGCGGCCATGTCGCTGTTGTGCTCGACCACCTGGGCGTACACCGACATCAGCGTCGCACGCTCGGCGGCAACGGCCTGGGCCAGGGGCGCCAGCAGCAGCAGGGGCAGAAGGGTCTTACGTAGCATGTCGTTTCTCTTTATTCGGGCCGGCCGCTCCCAGGGGCAGCCGGTCATGGCTGCCACAGGGGAGGGCGGGCTAAGGGGTCAGGCTGGCTGGGTGTAGGCGGCCAGTTCCTGCAGGCGTTGGTCCTCACTGGCTCGGTGGTCCTTGGCCAGCAGCGAGTACACGGTGGGCAGGATGAACAGGGTGAACAGGGTGCCGACCAGCATGCCGATGACGATCACCAGGCCCAGGCTGAAGCGGCTGTGGGCGCCGGCGCCGCTGGCCAGCAGCAATGGCACCAGGCCCACCACCATGGCCGCGGTGGTCATCAGGATCGGCCGCAGGCGGATCTGCGCGGCGCGCTCGATGGCCGTGCGGCGGTCGAGCTGGTCGGCCTGCTGCAGGTCGTTGGCGAACTCGACCATGAGGATGCCGTGCTTGCTGATCAGGCCGACCAGGGTCACCAGGCCGATCTGCGTGTAGATGTTCACCGTGGCGTAGCCCAGGTACAGCGGGATCAGCGCGCCGCACACCGACATCGGCACGCTGACCAGGATCACCAGCGGGTCGCGCAGGCTTTCGAACTGCGCGGCCAGCACCAGGTAGATGACCAGGATGGCGAAGATGAACGTCACCACCAGGGCACTGCCTTCCTGGACGAACTGGCGGGCATCGGACAGCCAGTCATGGCTGAAGCCGGTGGGCAGGGCATTGGCCTGGGCGGCGAGGAACTGCACCGCGTCGCCGATGCTCACGCCCGGCGCCGGCACCGCCTGCAGGGTGGCCGAGTTGAGCTGGTTGAACTGGGTCAGCTTGTTCGGCTCGATCGACATGTCGAAGCTGACCAGGGTCGACAGCGGCACCTGGGCGCCGTTGGCGGCCTTGACGTACTGGCCCACCAGCATCTCGGCCGACAGGCGCTGGGCCCGTGCCACCTGCGGGATCACGTCGTAGGAGCGGCCGTCGAGGGCGAAGCGGTTGACGTAGTTCTCGCCCACCAGCACCGCCAGGGCATCGCCGATGGCCTGCATGCTGATGCCCAGGTCGTTGGCCTTGCTGCGGTCGATGTTGATGTTGACCAGCGGGCTGTTGAAGTCCAGGTCGCTGTCGACCACGGCGAACAGGCCGCTGGCCGTGGCCGCCTGCTTGATCTTGTCCATGGCGTCGAACACCACGCGGTGGTCCTGGGAGCTCTGGATCACCATCTGCACCGGCAGGCCGCCGGTGGAGCCGGGCAGCGGCGGCAGCTGGAAGGCGAAGATGGCCACGCCCTCGATCTCGCCCACGGCTTTCTGGATCTCGGCTTGCAGCTGGTCGGCGCTGCGCTGGCGCTTTTCCCAGGTGCTCAGGTTGGCGCCGCCGAACGCGGTGCGCGGGCCGTCGTTGCCGTTGACCACCCAGGTGATGTCGGTTTCCGGGAAGGTGGCGAACAGGCGGTCCATGCGGTGCGCGTACATCTGGGTGTAATCGATGTTGGCGTACTGCGGGGCCTTGGCCACCGCCAGCACCTGGGCCTGGTCCTCGACCGGCGCCAGTTCGCGCTGGGCGCCGAGGTAGAGGATCGGCAGGCTGACGAACACCGCCACGGCGATGGCCAGGGTGACCCAGCGGTGGTGCAGGGACACGTCAAGCAAACGGCCATAGCCGTTGCCCAGCCAGTGGAAGAAACGCTCGGCGCCACGGGCCATCGGGCCTTCGCTGGCCTGGCGGTTGAGCAGGAAGGCGCTCATCACCGGCGACAGGGTGAGCGCTACCACGCCGGACACCACCACGGCACCGGCGAGGGTGAAGGCGAACTCCTTGAACAGCGCGCCGGTCAGCCCGCCCATCAGGCCGATGGGGGCGTACACCGCGGCCAGGGTCAGGGTCATGGCGATCACGGGGCCGGCGATCTCGCGGGCGCCGACCAAGGCCGCCTGCAAAGGCGACTTGCCTTCCTCGATATGCCGGTGGACGTTCTCCACCACGACGATGGCGTCGTCCACCACCAGGCCGATGGCCAGGACCATCGACAGCAGGGTCAGCAGGTTGATGCTGAACCCGAACAGGCTCATGATCGCCGCCGCGCCGATCAGCGACAGCGGGATGGTCACCAGCGGGATCAGCACGCTGCGCAGCGAGCCGAGGAACAGGAAGATCACCACGGCGACGATCACCACCGCCTCGACCAGGGTCTTGACCACTTCATCGATGGACGCCTGGATGAAGCGCGCCACTTCGAACACGATATTGGCGGTCATGCCCGGCGGCATGGTCTCGCGGATCTGCGGCATCATTTCCTGCACTGAACCGACGATGGTCAGCGGGTTGCCGGCGGGGGTGGCGTGCAGGCCGATGAACACC
The DNA here is from genome assembly GCF_900110655.1 of Pseudomonas soli. GTDB lineage: Bacteria > Pseudomonadota > Gammaproteobacteria > Pseudomonadales > Pseudomonadaceae > Aquipseudomonas > Aquipseudomonas soli. Next base: position 521,684 of record NZ_FOEQ01000002.1, on the reverse strand, counting down.
GCAGGCTCGCCGTCCATGATGCCGCTGGTGTCATAGGAGGTGGCGCCGAGCTCGGCGGTGCCGATGTCGCTCAGGCGGATCAGCGTGTCGCCGTCGCGACGCACCACCATCTGGCGGAACTGGTCGACGCTGGTCAGGTCGGTGTTGATGTTGATGTTGGCCGAGACGTACTGGCCCTTGGTCTGCCCGGGGGCGGCCTGGAAGTTGTTCTGGCGGATGGCCTCGGCCACGTCGCTGGCCGACAGGTTGCGCGCGGCCATGCGCGCCGGGTCCAGCCACAGGCGCATGGCCAGTTTCTGGCCGCCGAGGATCTGCGCCTCGGCCACGCCGTCGATGGCCGCCAGGCGCGGCTGAACCACGCGGGAGATATAGTCGGTGATCGCCGGCAGGCCGATGTCCTTGCTCGAGAAGCCGACGTAGATCACCGCCGTGCCTTCGCCGGAAGACTTGGCCACCACCGAGTCGTAGGCGCCTTCGGGCAGGCGGTACTTGACCTGGTTGACGGCGGCCATGATCTCGGTGAGGGCCTTGTTGGAGTCGGCGTTGAGCTTCAGGCGCACGGTGATGACGCTCTTGCCCTGGGTCGAGGTCGAGCTCAGGTAGTCGACGCCGTCGACCGAGGCCACGGCCTGCGAAATGGGCTGGGTGACGAAGCCTTGCATCAGCTGCGAGCGGGCGCCGGGGTATTCGGTGGTGATGGTGATGGTCGCGCTTTCCAGCTGCGGGTACTGGCGGATCGGCAGGTTCAGCAGCGCCAACAGGCCAAGCATGACGATCATCGCGCAGACCACCAGGGTCAGTACCGGGCGGCGGATGAACAGGTCGGTGAATTTCATGGTGCTACAGGTCCTTTTCAGTGGCACGCAAACCCATTACTGCTGGGCCAGGTCCGGCTTGCGCGTGGTGCTGGCGGCCAGGGTGTCGTCGGTGACCCGCACCGGCATGCCGTTGCTCAGGCGGATCTGCCCGGACACCACCACGCGGTCGCCCGGGGTCAGCGCATCGAGCACCACCACGCGGTCGTCGCGGCGCGCGCCGAGCTTGACGAACACCTGCTCCACGCGCAGGGCGCCGTCCTTCTCGCGCAGCACGTACAGCGAGTTGCCGTAGGCGCTGTAGCTGATCGCCGTCTCCGGCACGCTCAGCACATCGGCGTGGCTCGGCAGCTCGATGCTGACGTTGGCGAACATGCCCGGCTTGAGTTGCTGGCCGGGGTTGTCGAGGGTCGCTTGCACCAGCATCGAGCGGGCGCCCGGGTCGATCTGCGGCTCCAGGGTGGTGACCGCGGCGACAAAGCGCTGCTGCGGCCAGGCGTCGACCTTGAGGGTGATGGCCTGGCCGGCCTGCAGGGCGGCGGCGGACTGCTCGGGCAGTGGGAAGTTGACGTGCAGGCGCGACAGCTCGGTGAGGGTCACCAGGCTGTCGCCGGGGCTGACGTACTGGCCGAGGTTGACCTTGCGGATGCCCAGCACACCGGCGAACGGGGCGCGGATGGTCTTCTGCGCGATCTGCGCCTGGACCTGGGCGATCTCGCCGAGCAGTTGGTCGTAGTTGGCCTGGGCCTGGTCCAGCTGGGCCTGGGTGGAGGCCAGCGGCAGCACCTTGCGCGTGCGCTCCAGGGCCAGCTTGGCGTTCTTGGCCTGGGCCTGCAGCTTGGCCAGCTCGCCGCGTTCGGGCGCGTCGTTGAGCTTGACCAGCACCTGGCCTGCGGCCACGGCCTTGCCGGCGGTGAACTCCAGCGCGGTGATGCGCCCGCCGACCTCGGGCGAGACATTGACCTGGTGTACCGCCTCCAGGGTGCCGACGGCGCTGAGCACCTGCGGCATCGGGCCCGACTGCACGCGGGCGATTGCCACCGGGGTGGCGTTTGCCTGGGCGGCGGGGGCGTCGTTGGCCACTACCGCCGGAGCGGGCAGCAGGGCCATGGCCAGCAGCGACAGGGAAGTGCCGGCGGCGATCCAGTAACGGCTTTTCATTGGGTGGCTCCTTGTGCCTGCTTATGGTTGGCACGGACCTGGATGAAGGTCTGGCGCAGTTGCTCAAGGCTCAGCGCGCCGGGGACCAGGTAGCGACCGTCGATCACCAGGCTGGGCACCGAACTGATGCCCAGTCGCCGGCCCTGGGCCAGCTCTTCCTCGAGCATCTGCGGGGCCTGCTGGTCGAATGCCGTGGCGAAGGCCAGCGGGTCGAAATCGGCTTCGGCGGCCACCGCCAGCACGGTGGCGCGGTCACCGATGTTGCGGGCCTGCACCAGGTGGGCTTCCTGCAGGCGGTCGAACATGCGCTCGTGGCCTTCGTTGCCACCCAGTGCCTTGGCGGTCTGGCAGGCGAGGCCTGCGAGCAGGCCGGTGGGGTACTCGAAATCCTGCTGGCGCATGGCTTCGATGTTGATGCGCTTGACGTCCTCGGCGCGCGAGCACGACAGCCAGTGGCTGAGGATGGTCTCCTTGGCCTTGGGCATCGAGCCGAAGCGCTCGACCATAGCTTCGCGGCTGGTCTGCAGGATGAAGCTGCGGTGCTGCACGTCCAGGTTCAGTTCGTCCTGCAGCTGCTTCAGGCGCGGGGCGAGGACGAAGCACCAGCCGCAGACGACATCGTGGAAGAATTCGACTTTCAGGGGTGACATGGCAGTGATCCGGTTTCAGGGAGGGATGGCCGCACTATCCACAGCGCCCCGGCAAGAAAAAAGCGACAAAAGTGCCGCAAACCCTCTCATCCCCTTCATTGATGGCCGCCCGGCCCAGCCGCGAGCGGGTAGAATGGCGCTTTTGCCTGACCGTAGCCGACATGAGCCCAGCCATCGCCACCCTCGAGCAGCACCTGCTCGCCGCCCTCGACCCCGCCCCCCAGGAGACTCGCCGCCTGTTCCATGGCCGTGGCCGCTGCTGGCTGGGGCTTGAACAGATCACCGTCGACTGGCTCGACGGCGTGTTGCTGGTGGCGCTGTTCCGCGAACCGCCCGAGGGCCAGCTGGCCGAGCTTGAAGCGATGCTGATGGCACTGGCCGAGCGCCCGCAGTGGAGCGGCCAGGCCATCCTGCTGCAGCACCGCTACCTGCCCGACAGCCCCGGCCAGTGGCTGTGGGGCGCACCGTGCCAGCAGCGCGAGGTGGTCGAGGATGGCCTGAAATACCTGCTCGACCTGGGCGTGCGACAGAACAACGGCCTGTTCCTCGACATGCGCTACGGCCGGCGCTGGGTGCGCGAGCAGGCGGGCGGTAAGCGCGTGCTCAACCTGTTCGCCTACACCTGCGGCTTCTCGGTGGCGGCGATTGCCGGCGGCGCCGAGCAGGTGGTCAACCTGGACATGGCCAAGTCGGCGCTGTCCCGGGGCCGCGACAACCACCGGCTCAATGGCCATGACGCCTCGCGGGTGGCGTACCTGGGGCATGAGCTGTTCAAGTCGTGGGGCAAGGTGCGCAAGTACGGGCCGTACGACCTGATCATCATCGATCCGCCAACCTTCCAGCGCGGTAGCTTCGTGCTGACCCAGGACTACGCCAAGATCCTTCGGCGTTTGCCGGAGTTGTTGACTGAAGGCGGCACGGTACTGGCCTGCGTCAACGATCCGGGGATCGGGCCGCAGTTTCTCATCGAGGGGATGGCCGAGCAGGCGCCGGGGCTGGTGTTTGTCGAGCGGCTGGAGAATCCGCCGGAGTTTCCGGATGCGGATCCGGAGGGGGGGCTGAAGGCGCTGGTGTTTCGTCAGCAGGCCTGAAAGCAGGGCTCCTGTAGGAGGGGACAAGCCCGCTCCTACAGGGGGTGTAGTTACTTGTTGGTATAGATCTGGTCGAACACGCCACCGTCATTGAAGTGGGTCTTTTGCACAGTGCGCCAGTCGCCGAAGGTCTTCTCCACCGACAGGAAGTCGACTTTCGGGAAACGGTCGGTGTACTTGGCCAGCACGGTGGCGTCACGCGGACGCAGGTAGTTGTTCGCGGCGATCTCCTGGGCCTCCGGCGACCACAGGTACTTCAGGTATTCCTCGGCCACGGCCTGGGTACCTTTCTTGGCCACCACCTTGTCGACCACGCTCACTGGCGGCTCGGCCTCGGCCGACACGCTCGGGTAGACCACTTCGAACTGGTCGCGGCCGAACTCGCGGGCAATCATCTCGGCCTCGTTCTCGAAGGTCACCAGCACGTCGCCGATCTGGTTGGTCATGAAGGTGGTGGTGGCGGCGCGGCCACCGGTATCGAGCACCGGCGCCTGCTTGAACAGCTTGCCGACGAAGTCGCGGGCCTTGGTTTCGTCACCGCCCTGCTTGAGCACGTAGCCCCAGGCCGAGAGGTAGGTATAGCGGCCGTTACCCGAGGTCTTGGGGTTGGGCACGATCACCTGCACGCCGTCCTTGAGCAGGTCCGGCCAGTCCTTCAGCGCCTTGGGGTTGCCCTTGCGCACGATGAACACGGTGGCCGAGGTGAACGGCGCGCTGTTGTTCGGCAGGCGGCTCACCCAGTTGTCCGGCACCAGCTTGCCGTTGTCGGCCAGGGCGTTGATGTCGGTGGCCATGTTCATGGTGATCACGTCGGCCGGCAGGCCATCGATCACCGCGCGCGCCTGCTTGCTCGAGCCGCCGAAGGACATCTGCACATTGACCTTCTCCTTGTGCTCGGCCTCCCAGTGCTTCTGGAACGCCGGGTTGTAGTCCTTGTAGAAGTCGCGCATCACGTCGTAGGAGACGTTGAGCAGAGTCGGGGCGGCCTGGGCGAGGTTGCCCAGGGCCAGGCCCGCGGCGAGCAGCGAGGCGCTGAAGAGTTTTTTCACTGGGGGCATTCCTTGTTCTGATTCAAAGGGTTGGCGATATGCCAGCGACTATAGCGTTTGGCGCTTTGGTCGCTAAAGATCAAATGGCTCTTTGCTTATGCTTGCCCCGCCTTGGGACGCTGCCTATTGCTTTGGAAACAACGCATTGCCACAGCGCGAACAGAACGCCGCGCCATGCTCGTGGTGGTGCTTGGCGCAGGTCGGGCAGTCATGCTGCAACTGCTCGCCACGCAGGGCATTGGCCAGTTCGGCGGTGAAGATGCCGGTGGGCACGGCAATGATCGAGTAACCGGTGATCATCACCAGTGACGACAGCACCTGCCCCAGCGGCGTCTTCGGCACGATATCGCCGAAGCCTACCGTGGTCAGGGTGACAATGGCCCAGTAGATGCCCTTGGGAATGCTGGTAAAGCCGTGCTCCGGCCCTTCGATCACGTACATCAGCGTGCCGAACACCGTGACCAGGGTCGACACGCTGACCAGGAACACGATGATCTTCTGCTTGCTGCCCTGCAGCGCCGCCAACAGGTAATGGGCCTGCTTCAAGTACGGGCTGAGCTTGAGCACGCGGAAGATCCGCAGCATGCGCACCACGCGGATGATCAGTAGGTATTGGGCGTCGCTGTAGTACAGGGCGATGATCCCCGGCACGATCGCCAGCAGGTCGACCAGCCCGTAGAAGCTGAATGCATAGCGCAGTGGCTTGGGCGAGCAGTACAGGCGGGTGATGTACTCGGCGAGGAAGATCGCCGTAAAACCCCACTCGATGCCGGCCAGCAACCCGGCGTAGTTCTGGTGAACGTCGTCGATGCTGTCGAGGATCACCGTGACCAGGCTGGCGAGGATGATCAGCAGGAGGATCTTGTCGAAGCGTCTTCCAGCGACGGTGTCGGTCTGGAAGACGATGACGTAGAGCCGCTCGCGCAGGCTCGAAGGGTGGTCCATGGGCGCGTTCCATTGTGTGGATGGGCAGAGCCTAGGGGCTGGGTATCAGCTGTGCAAGCGAGGCGCGTTGCGGCGCTGGTTGAGCTGCACCAGGTGGTTGCCCAGGTGCATCAGCCAGCACGCGGTCACGAACGGCGCGGTCAACCCGGCGATCGGCAGCAGGTTGAACAGCGGTTGCAGCAGCAGGGCGCAGGCGATGGCGAGCAAGGTCACCCAGGGTTTCTCGCCCTGGCGACTGAAGGCCAGGGCCGCGAGGGCTGCGTTGAAGCCATGCAACCCCAGCCACGCGGCCTGCGTTTCTCCAGCCAGCAGCGCGACACCACCGCCGATGGCCGAGCCGATCAGCGCCCAGGTGGCGGCATAGGGGTTGGCGAAGTACATGCCGATGACGATCAGCAGGCCGGCCATGGGCTTGTCGAGCAAAAAGATCTGCCCCACGCCGCGCAGCAGGGCATACACCGGATCCGCTTCGACATAGCCGTTGGCCGACGGCTCGGTCAGCAGCAACGCGGCCCAGCCCAGCAGCACGAATGGCGCGGTGTAGGCGATCAGCAGCTTGCCGCCGCGCTTGCGCCATTGGTGGGTGAGCATGCTCGAAAGGCCGCCGGCGGCGATGATCAGCGGTGGCAGGATCGCCGACCAGGGCAATACGGCGCTGATCAGGATGCCGATCAGCACGCCGTTGTAGCAGTACAGCCCGGCCTGGCGGTCGGCGCGGTCGTAGCCGCGGCGTTGGGCGGTGAGCAGGCCGGCCAGGGCGCCGAGCAGGGCGCCGCCGACCAGGTTCGGCGCGGTCAGCAGGATGGCCAGCAGGCAGCACAGGCCGCACAGGGGGTTGCGCAGCAGCAGCACCTGGCTGAAGCCGTTGAGCAAGGCCGTGGCCCAGTCGGGGCACGGGTTGACGAAATTCTTGGTGTACATGGGCAGTCGGTAAGGTGAGTGGGGGAGCGGTGGGCCTCTTCGGGCCTCGGTTTTCCGCAGGTTCGGTGTGTCGGGAGGGCTTTGCCCTCCTTTCGCCGCGGTTCGTCGCCACGACAAGCCGGCTCCCACAAAGGCATGCATGATTCCTGTGGGAGCCGGCTTGCCGGCGAAAAGGGGCGCACAGCGCCCCCGGCGATCTCAGACTAGGGTCTCGATCCGCAGCGTATTAGTCGAACCCGGCTTGCCGAAAGGCACACCGGCAGTGATCAGCAGCGTGTCGCCACGACTGGCCATGCCTTGGGCCTGGGCGATTTCCAGCGCCGTCGAGACAACCTCGTCGACCTGGCGCAGGCGGTCGTTGACCACCGAGTGCACGCCCCAGGCCACGCTCAGGCGGCGGGCGGTGTTCAGGTTCGGCGTCAGGTTGAGGATCGGCGCCCGTGGTCGCTCGCGAGCGGCGCGCAGGGTGGAGTTCCCCGACTCGCTGTAGTTGACCAGCACCGCCACCGGCAGGATGCCGCTGATACGGCGGATCGCGCAGCTGATGGCATCCGACACGGTGGCTTCGGCCTTGGGCCGGCCCACGTCGAGCTGGGCCTGGTAGTCCGGGCCGTTCTCCACCTGGCGGATGATCTTGCTCATCATCTGCACGGCCTCCAGCGGGTAGTCGCCCGAGGCGGTCTCGGCCGACAGCATCACCGCGTCGGCGCCTTCGGCCACGGCGTTGGCCACATCAGTGACCTCGGCGCGGGTCGGTGCCGGGGAGAAACGCATGGATTCGAGCATCTGCGTGGCCACCACCACAGGTTTACCCAGCTGGCGGCAGGTATTGATGATGCCCTTCTGGATCTGCGGCACGCTCTCGGCCGGCACTTCCACGCCCAGGTCGCCACGGGCGACCATGATCGCGTCGGACAGCTCGGCGATGGCCTGCAGTTGCTCGACCGCCGAGGGCTTCTCGATCTTGGCCATCAGGTAGGCGCGGTCGCCGATCAGCTCGCGTGCTTCGAGGATGTCCTGCGGGCGCTGCACGAACGACAGGGCCACCCAGTCCACGCCCAGCTCGAGGCCGAAGGTGAGGTCACGGCGGTCCTTTTCGGTGAGCGGGGAGAGCTCAAGCACGGCTTGCGGCACGTTGACGCCCTTGCGGTCGGACAGCTCGCCGCCGGCCAGCACTTCGGTGTCGATGGCATCGCTGTGCTTGGCGGTCACCCGCAGGCGCAGCTTGCCGTCATCGAGCAGCAGGTCCATGCCGGGCTCCAGCGCGGCGATGATCTCCGGGTGTGGCAGGTTCACGCGGCGGCTGTCGCCCGGGGTCTTGTCCAAGTCCAGGCGCAGGGCCTGGCCGCGTTGCAGTTGCACCTTGCCGTCGGCGAAGCGACCGACGCGCAGCTTCGGCCCCTGCAGGTCCATGAGGATGCCCAGCGGGTAGTTGAGCTGCTGCTCGACTTCGCGGATCCACTGGTAGCGCAGGGCGTGGTCGGCGTGTTCGCCGTGGCTGAAGTTGAGGCGGAAGATGTTCACCCCGGCCTCGACCAGCTGGCGGATGTCATCGATGCCCTTGATCGCAGGCCCGAGGGTGGCGAGGATTTTTACTTTTTTATCAGGCGTCATGAGGGTCGGTCTCGAGGATCAGGATGGCGCGGAAGTCGTTGACGTTGGTGCGGGTCGGCTCGGTGACGATCAGCGCGTCGAGCGCGGCGAAGTAGCCATAGCCGTTGTTGTTGTCCAGCTCATCGCTGGCCGACAGGCCCAGGGCCTCGGCGCGGGCGTGGCTATCCGGGGTCATGAAGGCGCCGGCGTTGTCCTCGGAGCCGTCGATGCCGTCGGTATCACCGGCCAATGCGTACACCCCCGGCAGGCCCTTGAGGCTTTCGGTAAGGCTGAGCAGGAACTCGGCGTTGCGCCCGCCACGGCCATTGCCGCGCACGGTGACGGTGGTCTCGCCGCCGGACAGGATCACGCAGGGCGCCTTCAGCGGCTGGCCGTGCAGGACGACCTGGCGGGCGATGCCGGCATGCACCTTGGCCACCTCGCGCGACTCGCCTTCCAGGTCACCGAGGATCAGCGGGCTGAACCCGGCCTGGCGGGCTTTCACCGCGGCGGCTTCGAGCGACTGCTGGGGCCGGGCGATCAGCTGGAAGTGGCTGCGCGAAAGGGCGGGGTCGTCCGCTTTGACGGTTTCCGATGCCGGATTATTGAGCCAGTCGATGACGGCCTTGGGCGCTTCGATGTTGTAGCGCTTGAGGATCGCCAGGGCGTCGGCCGAGGTGCTGGGGTCGGCCACGGTGGGGCCGGAGGCGATGACCGTGGCCAGGTCGCCGGGTACATCGGAAATCGCGTAGGTATAGACGGTGGCCGGCCAGCAGGCCTTGGCCAGGCGCCCGCCCTTGATCGCCGAGAGGTGCTTGCGCACGCAGTTCATCTCGCCGATGGTGGCGCCGGACTTCAGCAGTGCCTTGTTGATCTGCTGCTTGTCGGCCAGGGTCAGACCTTCGGCGGGCAGGGCCAGCAGGGCGGAACCGCCGCCGGAGAGCAGGAAGATGACGCGGTCGTCTTCGCTGAGGTTGCTGACCAGCGCGAGCACGCGCTTGGCCACGGCCAGGCCGGCGGCATCGGGGACCGGGTGGGCGGCTTCGACCACCTCGATCTTCTGGCAGCTGGCGCCGTGGCCGTAGCGGGTCACGACCAGGCCCGAGACCTCGCCCTGCCAGCTCTTTTCGACCACTTCGGCCATGGCGGCGGCGGCCTTGCCGGCGCCGATGACGATGACCCGGCCGCTACGGTCGGCGGGCAGGTGGGGTTCGAGGACCTGACGGGGGTGGGCGGCAGCGATGGCTGTGTCGAACAGCTCGCGCAGGAATTTTTGTGGATCGACCGACATGGCAGGCTCCCAGATTCTTGTTGTTCTGCAAAATCGAAAACGCCCCTGGAACTGCCTCCGTGCAGGCCGAACCAGGGGCGGGTGTTGCTCGGGGTCACCTTTCGACCTGTGGTTGCAGGAGAACGGTGTTGGATTCATCGCCGGCAAGCCGGCGAAAGGGCTGCGCAGCAGCCCCCGGATTCAAATCACTTGTCGTCGCGGATCGAGAAGTTGGCCATGTGCTCCAGGCCCTTGATCAGCGCCGAGTGGTCCCAGTTGCCGCCGCCCAGGGCCTGGCAGGTGTTGAACACTTGCTGGGCATTGGAGGTGTTGGGCAGGTTGATGCCCAGCTCCTTGGCGCCTTGCAGGGCCAGGTTCAGGTCCTTCTGGTGCAGGTTGATGCGGAAGCCTGGGTCGAAGGTGCCCTTGATCATGCGCTCGGCATGCACTTCGAGGATCTTCGAGGAAGCGAAGCCGCCCATCAGTGCTTCACGCACCTTGGCCGGGTCGGCGCCGTTCTTGGCGGCGAACAGCAGGGCTTCGGCAACGGCCTGGATGTTCAGGGCGACGATGATCTGGTTGGCCACCTTGGCGGTCTGGCCGTCGCCGTTACCACCGACGCGGGTGATGTTCTTGCCCATGGCTTCGAACAGCGGCAGGGCGCGCTCGAAGGCTTTCGGGCAACCGCCGACCATGATGCTCAGGGTCGCGGCCTTGGCACCGACTTCGCCGCCGGACACCGGGGCGTCCAGGTAGGCGGCGCCGGTGGCCTTGATCTTCTCGGCGAAGGCTTTGGTGGCGGTAGGCGAGATCGAGCTCATGTCGATCACCACCTTGTTCGGGCCCACGCCTTCGGCGACGCCGTTTTCACCGAACAGCACGCTTTCGACCTGTGGGGTGTCGGGCACCATGACGATGATGAACTCAGCTTCCTGGGCCACTTCCTTCGGGTTGGCCAGGGCCACGCCGCCAGCGGCGATCAGGTTGGCCGGAGCTGCGTCGTGGTGGGTCGAGACGAAGATGCTGTGACCTGCTTTTTGCAGGTTCTGGGCCATGGGGTTGCCCATGATGCCGGTGCCGATGAAACCGATTTTAGCCATGAGAGATTACCTCGTTGTAATTGTTGAATCTCGATGGAGCAGGCGGTGCAGGCCTTTCAGGAGCGGGCCTGCGCTCGGCCTTCAGATTGCGTTATGCGTCTTCAGCCAGCCCAAACCCGCCTCGGTGGTGGTCTTGGGCTTGTACTCCGCGCCCACCCAGCCCTGGTAGCCGATGCGGTCCAGGTGCTCGAACAGGAAGCGGTAGTTGATCTCGCCGGTACCCGGCTCGTGGCGGCCCGGGTTGTCGGCCAGCTGCACGTGGTTGATCAGCTTGAGGTTGGTTTCCAGGGTGCGCGCCAGGTCACCTTCCATGATCTGCATGTGGTAGATGTCGTACTGCAGGAACAGGTTGTCGCTGCCCACCTCGGCCTGGATTTCCAGGGCCTGTTTCGTGGTGTTCAGGTAGAAGCCCGGGATGTCGCGGGTGTTGATCATTTCCATGACCAGGCGGATGCCGGCGGCCTTGAGCTTGTCGGCGGCGTAGCGCAGGTTTTCCACGAAGGTCTTGCGCACGGTGGCGCAGTCCGGGCCTTGCGGACGGATGCCGGCCAGGGCGTTGACCTGGGTGTTGCCCAGCACCTTGGCGTACTCGATGGCCTTGTCGACGCCTGCGCGGAACTCTTCGACGCGGTCGGGGTGGCAGGTGATGCCGCGCTCACCTTTCGACCAGTCGCCGGCCGGCAGGTTGAACAGCACCTGGGTCAGGCCATGGGCGTCGAGCTGCTGCTTGATCTCGGCGGCGCTGAAATCGTACGGGAAGAGGTATTCGACGCCGCTGAAACCAGCGTCGGCGGCGGCCTTGAAGCGAGCCAGGAAGTCCTGTTCGGTGAACAGCATGGACAGGTTGGCGGCGAAGCGAGGCATAAGTCGTCTCCTTGCGTTGATTGCCCCCGCGCGCGGCGCGGGGGCGTCAGGCGATCAGTCCAGCAGCGAGATGGCGGTCGGCGCGTCGTTGCCGACCAGGGCGAGGTCTTCGAACTCGTTGACCGCGTTGATCTCGGTGCCCATGGAAATGTTGGTCACACGCTCGAGAATCACTTCGACCACCACCGGCACGCGGAACTCTTCGGCCATCTTCTGCGCCTTGAGCAGGGCAGGGGCGATCTCGGCCGGTTGGAACACGCGGATGGCCTTGCAGCCCAGGCCCTCGACCACGGCGACGTGGTCGACACCGTAGGTGGCGGCGTCGGTGGAATTGATGTTCTCGAACGCCAGTTGTACACAGTAATCCATGTCGAAACCACGCTGCGCCTGGCGGATCAGGCCGAGGTAGGCGTTGTTCACCAGCACGTGGACGTAGGGCAGGTTGAACTGCGCGCCCACCGCCAGCTCTTCGATCATGAACTGGAAGTCGTAGTCACCGGACAGCGCGACCACCTTGCGTTTCGGGTCGGCCTTGACCACACCGAGGGCGGCAGGGATGGTCCAGCCCAGCGGGCCGGCCTGGCCGCAGTTGATCCAGTGGCGTGGCTTGTACACGTGCAGGAACTGCGCGCCGGCGATCTGCGACAGGCCGATGGTGCTGACGTAGGTGGTGTCCTTGCCGAACACTTCGTTCATTTCCTGGTACACGCGCTGTGGCTTGACCGGGACGTTGTCGAAGTTGGTCTTGCGCTGCAGGGTAGCCTTGCGTTCCTGGCAGTCTTCCAGCCAGGCCTTGCGGCACTTGAGCTTGCCTGCGGCTTTCCATTCGCGGGCCACTTCGAGGAACACGTCCAGGGCCTTGCCGGCGTCGGAAACGATACCCAGGTCAGGGGTGAACACACGGCCGATCTGGGTCGGTTCGATGTCCACGTGCACGAACTTGCGGCCTTCGGTGTAGACGTCGACGGAGCCGGTGTGGCGGTTTGCCCAGCGGTTGCCGATACCGAACACCAGGTCGGACTTGAGCATGGTCGCGTTGCCGTAGCGGTGCGAGGTCTGCAGGCCGACCATGCCGACCATCAATTCGTGATCGTCCGGGATGGTGCCCCAGCCCATCAGGGTTGGCACTACCGGTACGCCGGTCAGTTCGGCGAACTCGACCAGCTTGTCGCTGGCGTCGGCGTTGATGATGCCGCCGCCGGCTACCAGCAGCGGGCGCTCGGCGTCATTGAGCAAGGCCAGGGCTTTTTCGGCCTGTACGCGAGTGGCGGCTGGCTTGCTGATCGCCAGTGGCTCGTAGGCATCGATGTCGAATTCGATCTCGGCCATCTGCACGTCGAACGGCAGGTCGATCAGCACCGGGCCTGGGCGGCCAGTACGCATCTCAAAGAAGGCCTTCTGGAACGCGTAGGGCACTTGGCCCGGCTCCAGCACGGTGGTCGCCCACTTGGTCACCGGCTTGACGATGCTGGTGATGTCGACGGCCTGGAAGTCTTCCTTGTGCAGGCGGGCACGCGGGGCCTGGCCGGTGATGCACAGGATCGGGATGGAGTCGGCCGAGGCGCTGTACAGGCCGGTGACCATGTCGGTGCCGGCAGGGCCGGAGGTGCCGATGCACACGCCGATGTTGCCCGGGTTGGCGCGGGTGTAGCCCTCGGCCATGTGCGAGGCGCCTTCGACGTGGCGAGCGAGGACGTGATCGATGCCACCGACTTTTTTCAGGGCCGAGTACAGCGGGTTGATCGCGGCGCCGGGGATGCCGAACGCGGTATCTACACCTTCACGGCGCATGACCAGAACGGCTGCATCGATTGCTCTCATTTTGCTCATGGTTTGTGCCTCATCGATTTTGTAATTGTATACAACTTGCGTTGCGGCAGAGTGTATTCATGGTCGGCGCAAAAGGTCAATCCATTTTCGTCGGTGGGTTTGACTTGCTGGTCATGGCGAAAAAGGGCGGCATTTCGTCGCAGTGAGACACATTGGATCAGAAAATTGTATACAAACAGTGTCTTTGTTGTGTTCTATCTTGTCTATTGGTTTTCAACTGCCCTCAGGGCTTCTCACAACAAGAAGAGGACCTTTTCATGAACGCATTGACCCTCAAACAGGCCGTGGGCGTGGTAAATGCCGCGTTGTCCGCAGGCCGCAAGATCAACGCCGCGCCCTTGACCGTGGCGGTGCTCGACGCCGGTGGGCATCTGCTGGCGTTGCAGCGCGAGGACGGCGCCAGCTTGCTGCGCCCCGAGGTGGCCATTGGCAAGGCCTGGGGCGCGGTGGCGCTGGGCAAGGGTTCACGCCTGCTGGCGCTGGACTCGCAGCAGCGCCCCGCCTTTTATGCGGCTTTGAACGGGCTCGGCGAGCGACCAGTGGTGCCGGTGCCGGGGGGCGTGCTGATCCGTGATCAGGAGGGCAAGGTGCTGGGGGCGGTGGGGATCAGCGGGGATACGTCGGATATCGACGAGCAGTGCGCGATCAGTGCGATCGAAGAGGTGGGGCTGACGGCGGACGCGGGGGTTGCAGCCTGATCAGGCTTTAGAACTATCGCGGGGCAAGCCCGCTCCCATGACCTGGACTTTTCCCTAAGGTATTGAATGCTTAGGGCAGTTCAGGTCGTGGGAGCGGGCTTGCCTCGCGATTGCGATGGTTCAGGCCACCTCTGGCTCGCAGCCCTTCAGCACCAGGCGGATGATGGTCTCCGCCGCCGCATCGTAGTCGCTGTCGGCCAGTTTGGCCTTGCCGGTCACCACGGCGATCTGCCAGTCGAAATCCGCATAGGTTTGCGTCGCCGCCCAGATGCTGAACATCAAATGGTGCGGGTCGACGTGAGCGATCTGGCCGCGCTCGATCCAGCGCTGGATGCACTCGATGTTGTGGCGGGCCTGCTCGTTGAGCTGCTCCACCTGGCGCGGCGACAGGTGCGGCGCGCCATGCATGATTTCACTGGCGAACACCTTGGAGGCGTGGGGCAGGTCGCGGGAGATGCGGATCTTCGAGCGGATGTACGCGCTGAGCACTTCTTTCGGATCGCCGTCGGCGTTGAACGGTGTCGAGGCCTGCATGATCGGCGCGATGATGCTCTCGAGCACCTCGCGGTAGAGGTTTTCCTTCGACTTGAAGTAGTAGTACACGTTCGGCTTGGGCAGGCCGGCCTTGGCCGCGATATCGCTGGTCTTGGTGGCGGCGAAGCCCTTGTCGGCGAATTCTTCACTGGCTGCGCGCAGGATCAATTCCTTGTTGCGCTCGCGAATGGTGCTCATTGTCGGGAATCTTCCTCGGGTCTGGCCCCTCCAAGAGGGGTCCGGCATGGTAGCACCCGCTCGGACGGGCGCTCAAGGCAGCGTCTTTGGGCTAGAATCCCGGCCATTCGAACCTACTGGAAACATTTTGACATGGCAGGAAGCAGCTTACTGGTATTGATCGACGATATCGCCACGGTCCTCGACGATGTCTCGTTGATGACCAAGGTCGCGGCGAAGAAGACCGCCGGGGTGCTGGGCGACGACCTGGCGCTCAACGCCCAGCAGGTCACCGGTGTGCGCGCCGAACGCGAGATCCCGGTGGTGTGGGCGGTGGCCAAGGGCTCGCTGGTGAACAAGGCGATCCTGGTGCCGGCGGCGCTGCTGATCAGTGCGTTCATTCCCTGGGCGGTGATTCCGCTGCTGATGGTCGGTGGCGCCTACCTGTGCTTCGAGGGCTTCGAGAAGCTGGCGCACAAGTTCCTGCACAGCAAGGCCGAGGACGACGCGCAGCATGAAGCGCGCAAGGCGGCCGTGGCCGACGAGCAGGTCGACCTGGTGGCCTTTGAGAAGAGCAAGATCAAGGGCGCTGTGCGCACCGACTTCATCCTCTCCGCCGAGATCATCGCCATCACCCTTGGCACCGTGGCCGATGCGCCGCTGAGCCAGCAGATCATCGTGCTGTCGGGGATCGCCATCGTCATGACCCTGGGGGTGTATGGCCTGGTGGCAGGCATCGTCAAGCTCGATGACCTGGGGCTGTGGATGACCAAGAAAGCCTCGGCGCTGAGCCAGGCGGTGGGCAACGGCATCCTGCGCGCCGCGCCGTACATGATGAAAAGCCTGTCGGTGATCGGCACCGCGGCGATGTTCCTGGTCGGTGGCGGCATCCTGGTGCATGGCATCGCGCCGCTGCATCACGCCATCGAGGCGTTCAGCGAAGGACGGGGCGGGGCGTTGACCGGGGCACTGCTCAATGGTGTGGCGGGGGTGATTGCGGGGGCTGTGGTGCTGGCGGTGGTTGCTGTCGTGAGCAAGTTCTGGCGGGCGCTAAGACCCGCGAACTGAGGCGCCTGGCCGGGGCTTGCCCCGGTTCGTCGGCAAGCCGGCTCCCACAGGAACAGCACGATCACTGTGGGGCCGGCTTACACTCGGATCAGAAGTGAACCTTGACCAGGAAGCTCATGGTGTTCTGATCGGTAGTGAAGGCATCGCTGTCCTTGATGCCGTACTTGTTCTTCCAGTAGTCGTACTCGATACCCACGTACAACTGCTTCTCGCCCAGGTGCAGCGCTTTGCCCAGGTCGTACTTGACCTGCGGGTTGAAGTGCAGGTTCGCCTGGTAGGTGCCGCGACGGTTCTCGTCGTTGTCCACCACCCAGTCCATGAAGCCGTCGATGAGAATGTCGGACGAACCCACGGGGATGGTGTAGGACCAGACCGGGGTGATCTGCCAGACATTGTCGCCCGGACGGCTGCCGTCGGTGGTGCGCTGGTAGAAGTTCAGCTGGAAGTAGTCGAAGCCTGGGATCGCCAGGTCGAAGCCGGGGCCGATCAGGTAGGACTCGGTGTCACCCTCGCCGAACTCGTAGGTCATGGCCAGCAGCACGTCCTTGACCGGGCCGAACTCGAGCTTCTGGTCGAAGATCTTGCCGAACGACAGGCGTGGACTGAACTCGCCGTAGTAGGTGTTCGGGCCGTTGCTGGCGTCCTTCTTGCCTTGATAGAAGATCTTGTCGAGGAAGAAGAAGTTGTCGCCGTACTTCCACGCATCGGCGTGCTCGAAGGTCACGGTCTGCTGGATCTCGGGGTTGACCTTGAAGTTCTTGCCCCACAGGTAGGTCAGGCTGTTGTTCTGCCATTGCAGCAGGTCACCGGCTTGGCTGGCGCCGCAGGCCAGCAGGCCGCCGGCGAGGATCAGGCTATTGATGGTACGCATTGCGTGTGTCGCTCCCTTTATTGGATCTGTTGTCAGCGCTCGGGCGCTGTTCTTGTCTTTTGGGTCAGCTTTTTTCAATTGGCCACAGCTGTTTGGCAAGAGCTGCGCCAACTTTTCCACGTTGGGCACAACCATCCTGCTCGACGTCTTTCTGAACGGATGAAATGGGTATTTCACGCTGGCAACACGTTGGCCAACCGCCCGGAAACATTGACTGAGCGGTCAGCAAACGCGGGCGGGATCCTTCCCGCCCCGATCGAGGGGGCGCGCAGATTACTCACTTGCGCGCCGGGCCTCAAGTGCTCCGTCCTGGAGCACGGTGGTGCAAATTTGGGCGTTCGGTCAGTTTTTCAGAAGTGCACCTTCACCAGGGCGCTGGCCACGCTCTGGTTGCTGTCCACGTTGCCGTGGCTGTCGATGCCGTACTTGTCCTTCCAATAGCTGTACTCGAAGCCGACGTAAAGCTGCTTGGCGCCCAGGTTCAGGGCCTTGCCCAGGTCGTATTTGACCTGTGGGTTGAACTGCAGGTTGGCGTGGTAGGTGCCGCGACGGGTCTGGTCGTTGTCGACCACCCAGTCGATGTAACCGTCGATCAGAATGTCGGACTTGCCCACCGGGATGGTGTAGGACCAGGCCGGGGTGATCTGCCAGACGTTGTCGCCGGGGCGGCTGCCTTCGGTGTTGCGCAGGTAGAAGTTCAGGGTGAAGTAGTTGAAGCCGGGCACGTTCAGGTCGAAGCCGGGGCCGATCAGGTAGGCCTCGTTGTCGCCCTCGCCACGCTCGTAGGTCATGGCCAGCAGCACGTCCTTGACCGGGCCGAAGGCCAGGTTGCGCTCGAAGATCTTGCCGAACGACAGGCGCGGGCTGAACTCACCGTAGTAGGTGGTCACGCCTTTGCCGGGGTCGGCCTTGCCGTTGTAGAAGATCTTGTCGACGAACAGGAAGGTGTCGCCGTACTTCCACTTGTTGGCGTGCTCGAAGGTGATGGTCTGCTGGATATCGGGGTTGACCTTGAAGTCCTTGCCGTAGAGATAGGACAGGCTTTCGCCGTGCCACTGCAGCCATTCGCCGGCATGGGCGGGGAGGGTGGCCAGCAGGCTGCTGCCCAGCAGGACGGAGGTGGTGATGCGCTTCATGTTGTGATTCCCGGACTTATTGTTTTTGTAAGGGCTTTTTCGGCGCGCAGGCGCCCCGGACGGCCCATTCCGGCGGGCCGACGGTACTGCGTTACCACAGGGTTGAAGCGGGGCGGCCAGAGCGGCGCCGCCCCTGGTCACTCAATGCTGGTGACAGGCATCGTTGTGCGCGGCGCGGTCGGCGCCGCCGAGGATGTTGAACAGCAGGTTCAGTACCAGGGCGCTGAGGGTGGCCATGGCGATGCCACTGTGGGTGATGGGTTCCATCCACTGCGGCATCTGCGCGAAGAACTCCGGGCGCACCACCGGGATCAGGCCAAAGCCGACGCTGACGGCGACCAGCAGCTGGTTGCGTCGGTCGGAGATGTCTGCCTCCTGGAGGATCTTGATCCCGGTGGCGGTGACCATGCCGAACATGGCGATGGACGCGCCGCCCAGTACCGCAGGCGGGATCGAAGCGATCAGGAAGGCCGCCTTGGGCAGCAGGCTGAGCAGGATCAGCAGCGCGCCGGCCATCACCGTAACGTAGCGGCAGCGCACCCCGGTCATCTGCACCAGTCCGATGTTCTGGGCGAACGAGGAGTGGGTGAAGGTGTTGAAGAAGCCGGCGATGAACGACGCGCCGGCATCGCACAGCAGGCCGCGCCGCAGCATGCCCGGCGTTACTTCACGGTCGGTCACCTTGCCCAGGGCGAGGAACATGCCCGTGGACTCGACGAAGATGATCACCACCACCAGGCACATCGACAGGATCGGCGCCAGGCTGAAGGTCGGCATGCCGAAGTGCAGGGGGGTGACCACCTGCAGCCACGGCGCCTCGCTCAGGCCCGACAGGTCGACCATGCCGATGGAGCCGGCGAGCACGTAGCCCAGGCCCATGCCCACCAGTACCGACACGTTGACCCAGAACCCGCGCATGAAGCGGTTGATAAGCAGGATCACCGCCAGCACCAGGCCGGCGACCATCAGGTAGATCGGCGCGCCGAAGGCTTCGGCGTCATGGCCGCCGCCGGCCCAGTTGACCGCCACCGGGAACAGCGACAAGCCGATGGAGGTGATGACCGTGCCGGTCACCAGCGGCGGGAAGAAGCGCACGACCTTGGACATGAACGGCGCGATCAGCATGCCGAAGAACCCGGCGGCGATGGTCGCGCCGAAGATCCCCTGCAGGCCGACACCGGGCATGCCGGCCATGGCCACCATGCTGCCGACGGCGGCGAAGCTGGCGCCCATCATGACCGGCATGCGAATGCCGACCGGGCCGATACCGAAGGATTGGATGATGGTGGCAACGCCGGCGACCAGCAGGTCGGCGTTGATCAGGAAGGCGACTTCCTCGCGGGACAGGCCCGCCGCCTGGCCGATGATCAGCGGCACCGCGATGGCGCCGCCGTACATCAGCAGAACGTGTTGCAGACCCACCAGGATCAGCTGGAACAAAGGCAGGGGCTGTCGTGGCGGCGCAACAGGGATGTACGCCTTGGGTGACTCGGACATGCAGCACCTCGAGTTTTGTTTTTATTCTCGGATCCAAGCGGGCGGCTTCACGTGGCAGTCTCCGGTAAAGGAGGCTGGGGTTTCCGCGTGAAGCCGACCGCTCGATGCTTGCTTGTTACGTAGAGCTTGGAAGCGAGGCCGGGAGTACCGGCCTCATCGCGGGGCAAGCCCGCTCCCACGCAGTCGTGGGGTGTCTCAGTTGACCTGCGCGCCTTTGGCGATCCAGTCGCCGACCAGCTTGCGTTCCTCGACGGTCATCTGGGTGATGTTGCCAAGCGGCATGATCTGGCTGGCGACGGCCTGCGCCTGGATGCGCGCGGCCTGCGCCTGGATCTGCTGCGGGGTGTCGAACATCACGCCGCCAGGTGCGGCGCTGAACAGCGGGCTGGTCGGCTTGGCCGAGTGGCACACGGTGCAGCGTTCCTGGATGACGGTGTGGATCTTGTCGAAGGTTTCACCGCCAGCCTGGGCTGTGGCCTGGGCCGGAGCCTCGGCGGGGGGCGCAGGTTTGGCGGCTTCCTCGGCGCGCAGTTCGGCGGCGGTCTTGCCGCCCACGGCGGTGGCCGGCAGCGGTTGGTACTCGACCTTGGCGGCGGCCTGCTCAGGTGCGCTCGGCAGTGGTTTCGGGCCGGTCACGTACGCCAGGCAGATCATCGCCAGGGCGCCGACAGGCAGGGTCCAGGCGTACTTGTTGCTGTCGTGGCGGGTGTTGAAGTAGTGACGGATCAATACTGCGGCCACCGCGATCCCGGCCAGGATCAGCCAGTTGTACTGGCTGCCGTAGGTGCTCGGGAAGTGGTTGCTGATCATGATGAACAGCACTGGCAGGGTGAAGTAGTTGTTGTGGCGCGAGCGCAGCAGGCCCTTGGCCGGCAGCACCGGGTCGGGGGTCTGGTTGTTCTCGATGGCCGCCACCAGCTGGCGCTGCGCCGGCATGATGATGCGGAACACGTTGCCGACCATGATGGTGCCGATGATCGCGCCGGTGTGCAGGTAGGCGCCGCGGCCGCTGAACACCAGGCTGAAGCCCCAGCAGGCGGCGATGATCAGCACGAACAGCACGGCACCGAGCAGCGCCGGCTTCTTGCCCAGAGGCGAGTCGCAGAGGAAGTCGTAGATGAACCAGCCGGCGATCAGCGAGCCGATACCGATGGCCACGCCTTCGGCACCGCTGAGGGTGCTGCCGGGTGCCAGCAGGTACAGGGTCGGGTTCCAGTAGAACACCACGCACAGCAGGGCGATCCCGGACATCCAGGTGAAGTAGGCTTCCCATTTGAACCAGTGCAGGTTCTCGGGCATCTTCGGCGGGGCCAGCTTGTATTTTTCCAGGTGGTAGATGCCACCACCGTGGATGGCCCAGAGGTCACCCGACAACCCATCGCGCGGGTTGCTTCGATTCAGGTGGTTCTCCAGCCAGACGAAGTAGAACGATGCACCGATCCAGGCCACGCCGGTGATCATGTGAACCCAGCGAATGCTCAGGTTCAGCCATTCGTGAAGGTGTGCTTCCACAGTATGTACCTCTCGCCGGTCACGGTTCAGGCGGACCTGGGTGACCGACCTTTTCTTATTGGTGGGGATTGAGGATCAACATCTGTTCCTCGGGGAAGTAATGCTCATCGCAGTTGTTGCCGGAACCACTGCGATCAACCACCAGGAAGTCATCCCGCTTTTCGATCGTCAGCACCGGGTGGTGCCAGACGCCGCGATGGTAATTGATGCCCTGCCTGCCATTACTGCGGAAGGCGCGGACCAAGCCTGATACAGGTGCATCGCCAAGTGGCGCGACCACGATCAGAAAGGGGTTGCCGAGCAGCGGGATGAAAGCCTGGCTGCCCAGCGGATGGCGTTCCAGCATGCGCACGGTCAGCGGCATTTCCAGCGCGTCGGCGCGGAAGATGCTGATGATCGCCTTGTCTTCCGGCTCAGCGGTCTCGACCGTGGCGAGCTTGTGGAAGCGCATGGTCGAGCCGTTGTTGATCATGAAGTGGTCGCTGCCGTCGGTTTCGATCACGTCACCGAAGGGGGCGAAGGCTTCTTTGGTCAGGGGCTCGATCATCAGGGTGCGCATGCGGTTATCTCTTCTATTCGTTGTTCTGGATTTTGGTGGCCTGGCGGGCCGAGGCCCTGGGTGCGGACGCGTCACGCACTCGGGCCAGGGCGCTGCCAGCGCCTTACAGCTGCTGCAGGCGGAACAGGGCGATCAGGTTGATCTGCGCCAGGGCTTCCTTGAACTCGGCATCCGTGCCGTTGTGGATGCGCTTTTCGAAGGCCGCGAGGATCTGGTGGCGGTTGCTGCCCTTGACCGCCATGATGAACGGGAACTGGAACTTGGCCTTGTAGGCGTCGTTGAGTTCGGTGAAGCGGGCGAACTCTTCAGCGGTGCACTGGTGGATACCGGCGCCGGCCTGTTCGTTGGTGCTCGATTCGGTCAGCTCGCCCTGGATGGCGGCCTTGCCGGCCAGGTCCGGGTGAGCATTGATCAGTGCCAGTTGCTCGGCATGGCTGGCGCTGAGCAGGATGTCGCTCATGCGTTGATGCAGCGCCTCGATCTCGTCCAGCTCGGCCAGTTGCCCCAGGTCGTAGGCTTTCTCGGCGACCCACGGCGAGTGCTCGTAGATGTCGGCGAAGGCCGCGACGAAGGCGGCGCGGTCCAGGGTGGAGGGCTTGAGGGTCTTGAAGGCAGTCATCAGGCGTTCTCTTTCTTGTACGGGTGGGTGGCGTGCCAGTGGCGGGCGATGTCCACGCGTCGGGCGAACCAGACCTGCTCGTGGCTCTTGGCGTAGTCGACGAAACGCTTGAGCGCGGCCAGGCGCGCCGGGCGGCCGACCAGGCGGCAGTGCAGGCCGATGGAGAGCATCTTCGGCGCCTCGGCGCCTTCCTCGTAGAGCACGTCGAAGGCGTCCTTCAGGTACTGGAAGAACTGCTCGCCGCAGTTGAAGCCCTGCACCTGGGTGAAGCGCATGTCGTTGGTGTCGAGGGTGTAGGGGATCACCAGGTGCGGCTTGCCGGTCGGGTTGTTCGGCTCCCAGTAGGGCAGGTCGTCGTCGTAGGTGTCGCTGTCGTAGAGGAAGCCGCCTTCCTCCATCACCAGGCGCCGGGTGTTCGGGCCGGTGCGGCCGGTGTACCAGCCCACGGGGCGCTCGCCGGTGATCTCGGTGAGGATGCGGATGGCCTCGAGCATGTGCTCGCGCTCTTGCGCTTCATCCATGTACTGGTAGTCGATCCAGCGGTAGCCGTGGCTGCAGATCTCGTGGCCGGCCTCGACCATGGCGCGGATCACGTCGGGGTGGCGCTGGGCGGCCATGGCCACGGCGAAGATGGTCAGCGGCACGCCGCTGTCCTTGAACAGCTTGAGCAGGCGCCATACGCCGGCGCGGCTGCCGTATTCGTAGAGCGACTCCATGCTCATGTTGCGCGCGCCTTGCAGCGGCTGGGCGGCGACCATTTCGGAAAGGAACGCTTCGGACTCTTTGTCGCCATGCAGGATGTTGCGCTCGCCACCTTCTTCGTAGTTGAGCACGAAGGACAGTGCAATGCGGGCATTCCCCGGCCATTGCGGATGAGGTGGGTTGTTGCCGTAACCGATCAGGTCGCGAGGGTAGTCAGCGCTCACTGCAGTCTTCCTTCTTGTACGTATGTGCGGGTGGTGGGCGGGCCGCGTCGGGATGTCGCACCACCGGATGGGCTGATTGTATACAACTTCTTAAATACTTTGTAAGCCTGTTTTTCCGCATTTCTTCCCATTTGTCGCCTGAGAATGGCTTGCAAGAAACCTGCCTGATTGGTCAGCTAATGCCGTGAGGGTCGGCATCGGGCTTGTCTTTGCGACTGATGGAGTGTTCGAGGAGTGTTGACCTAGGACGCAGAAAAAATTGTGTACAATCTATCGCTAAACTGTCTTAATGGCTGCATTCCCGCACGGTGCCAGCCTGTTGCCGTGTATTTTTTGCCCACGTAGATGACAAGAGGCGACAAGCAAATGGGACGTTTGACCACACACGTACTGGACGCCGCGCATGGCTGCCCGGGCAGCTCGATCAAGGTCGAGCTGTACCGCGTCGAAGGCCAGCAACTGGAACTGGTGAACACCGCCCTGACCAACAGCGATGGCCGCGTCGATGCGCCGCTGCTGCAGGGCGACGATTACCGCACCGGCGTCTATCAATTGCAGTTCAGCGCCGGTGACTACTACCGCGCCAAGGGTGTGAAGCTGCCGGACACCGCGTTCCTCGACGTGGTCGTGCTGCGCTTCGGCATCGACGAGCAGCAGGAGCACTACCACGTGCCGCTGCTGATCTCGCCGTACAGCTATTCGACCTATCG
Organism: Pseudomonas soli; assembly: GCF_900110655.1. GTDB lineage: Bacteria > Pseudomonadota > Gammaproteobacteria > Pseudomonadales > Pseudomonadaceae > Aquipseudomonas > Aquipseudomonas soli. The sequence continues at coordinate 498,088 of NZ_FOEQ01000002.1, read as the reverse complement.
TGGAAGCTAGTTGGTCGCTAGAAGAATCTTCGTAGGTCCTTGGCCCGCTCTCACACTGGCGGGCTTTTTTTCGTCTGCTGAATATGCTTTCAGGTGGGCCCAGCGTGCCCCTGACATTTTTGTCAGTGGTCTGTGTGTCGGTCGTTTGAGACCATCGGCCTTTCAGTCAGCTGAGCAGCCGGCCTGATGAGCACTCAATATGCATACGCGCCCTATGGCTACCATAGGCTCGCTCAAGTTTCTCTCGGGTTCACTGGCGAGTTGGTGGAAAGGGCAACTGGTCATTACCTTTTGGGTAATGGTTACAGAGCGTACAATCCGGTTTTGATGAATTTCAATAGCCCGGACAGTATGAGTCCGTTCGCCAAAGGTGGTTTGAATGGATACGGCTACTGTCAGAGAGATCCAGTGAACAACAAAGACCCAAGCGGTCATGTTAAAGTGTCTGCGATGTTATTGAGCAAGGTGCCGAGGCTTGTACTGCTTGGGTATCACGCGACAGATGCGTTTAATGTAAAAGGGTTGTTGCAGGGAGTTTCCCGAGGTCATTCACGGCCTGATAGGCGAGCTCAAGGGGAGGCTTTTTATATCGGGTCAACTCGTGATTACGTCAAGCCGTATAAGGATAAAGCTATCGATGGCGTTATCTTGGCAGTGGTTGCGCCTGAAGGGGTGTTGGTACCGGAGAAGCACTTTAGTAAGGATGTGTTTGATGTAACAGCGGTCAATCCGGCGGGCTATGGTTTCCTCACTGTGCTCGAAGAGGTTCCCCCGGGTGTGGAGTCAGCTAATCTGCCTAGAACAGGAAAATTCGCATCTTCAGCGGGAGCTACGGTAGTAAAAAGTGCGGGCGCCGAAGCGCCCTTTGTTGAAGCTGTGAAGATTAGAGAAACACAAACTTAGCGATAAAGATCGCGCACAGCACCCACAGGCTGGCCGAGATCTCCTTGAACTTGCCGGTACCCGCCTTGAGCGCCACGTAGCTGATGAAACCAAGGGCGATGCCATCAGCCACCGAGAAGGTCAGCGGCATCATGATCACCGTGACGATCGCCGGAATGCTGTCGGTGGCTTCATCCCACTCGATATGCGCCATGCTGCCCATCATCAGCATCGCCACGTAGATCAGCGCGCCGGCGGTGGCATAGGCCGGAATCATTCCCGCCAGCGGGGCGAAGAACATCGCGGCGATGAACAGCACGCCAACCACCACGGCGGTCAGGCCGGTGCGTCCACCTGCCGCGACACCTGCGGCACTTTCCACGTAGCTGGTCACCGGCGGCACGCCGACCACCGCGCCGAACACGCTGGAGGTGCTGTCGGCCTTCAGTGCCCGCGACAAGTTCTCGATACGCCCGTCCGGTGCCACCAGGTTGGCCCGCTGGGCCACGCCCATCAGCGTGCCAGCGGTGTCGAACATGTGCACGAACAGGAACGCCAGCACCACGCTGATCATGCTGACGTTGAACACGCCAACCACGTCCATGGCCATCCAGGTCGGTGCGAGGCTCGGCGGCATCGACACCACCCCGCCGAACTTGACCAGGCCCAGGCCCCAGCCGGCCAGGGTGACGCCGATGATGCTGATCAGGATCGCGCCGAACACCCGCTTGTAGCTGAGGATGGCAATCAGCAGGAAGCACACGGCCGCCAGCAGCGGGCCGGGCTCATGCAGCGAGCCCAGCTTGACCAGGGTTGCCGGGCTGTCGACGATGATGCCGGCGGTCTTCAGGCCGATCAGCCCGAGGAACAAGCCGACGCCGGCCCCCATGGCATGGCGTAGGCTCAGCGGGATGCTGTTGAGCAGCCACTCACGCACGCGCGAGACGGTCAGGAACATGAACAACACGCCAGAGACGAACACCGCCCCCAGCGCCGTTTCCCAGTTGTAGCCCATGGTGCCGACCACGGTGTAGGTGAAGAAGGCGTTGAGCCCCATGCCCGGCGCCAGGCCGACCGGCCAGTTGGCGTACAGCCCCATCAGCAGGCAGCCGAGGGCGGCGGCGATGCAGGTGGCGACGAACGCCGCGCCGTGGTCGATGCCGGCGTCGGCCATGATGTTGGGGTTGACGAAGATGATGTAGGCCATGGTGATGAAGGTGGTCACCCCGGCGATCAGCTCGGTGCGGACAGTGCTGCCATGCTGCTTGAGTTTGAAAATCCGCTCCAGCCAGCCCGTTTCGAGCGGTGGGGCGAGATCCAGCGTAGGTGCTTCGGATTTGCGGCTTTCCACAGCGAGTACTCCTCAAGTCTTTCTTGTTGTTCGAAGCCTGGTCCTGAGCCATGCACTGGGGGGCTTCGCGAGGGGGTGTGGCAGACGTCCGACCATTTTGTTGACTTTTGGGTCAGGAAGTTGCTCGCAGGATTATGCGTTTGTGTACAAAGAATGCAAATAATGTTTTATCTTTTGTGCTCACAAACTGCCGTACAACGGCTATATAGGTAAAAGGCCACCTGCAGAAACGGGTCAGCCTGTGTACAATGGCGCCATACCTTGGCCCCTTTTCTTCTTCCAGGACTTGCCATCCCCCCGCTGACCGGTATTACAGTCACGGTCCGACTGGCAGATCCTTTGTGCTCGAGAGCCCATGAACGAACAGCTGCAACCTCTGAAAAAACCTGTGCGCACTGGCAAGGCCGGCCGCAGCGGTACCCAGGACGACATCGTCTATGCGCATATCTTCGAGGCGATCCTCGAGCAGCGTCTGGCACCGGGCACCAAGTTGAGCGAGGAAGCACTGGGCGAGATCTTCGGCGTCAGCCGCACCATCATCCGCCGCGCCCTGTCGCGCCTGGCCCATGAGAGCGTGGTGCTGTTGCGGCCCAACCGTGGTGCGGTGGTGGCCAGCCCTACGGTCGAGGAGGCGCGGCAGGTGTTCTTCTCGCGGCGCATGGTCGAGCGCGCGATCACCGAGCTGGCCGTGCAGCACGCCACCCTCGAACAGCTCAACGAACTGCGCCAGATGGTCCGCGAGGAGCGTGACAGCTTCTCCCGTGGCGACCGTGGCGCCGGTATCCGCCTGTCCGGCGAGTTCCACCTCAAGCTGGCCGAAGCCGCCGGCAATGCGCCACTGGTGAGCTTCCAGCGCAGCCTGGTGTCGCAGACTTCGCTGATCATCGCCCAGTACGAAAGCGGTAACCGCTCGCACTGCTCGTACGATGAGCACATGCAGCTGATCGATGCGATCGAGGCCCGTGATGCCGAGCAGGCGGTAAGCCTGATGATGCATCACATGGACCATATCGACAGCAAGCTCAATCTCGACGAGGAGAGCGCCTCGGACGACCTGCACGCGGTGTTCTCGCACCTGCTGAAAAAGCCCAAGGCTACCGCCAAGGGTTGAACGTTTGCCTTGATGACCGAAGGGCCGCTTAGCGGCCCTTCGTCGTTACTGGCCCTTGGCCAAAGCTCTGCTAGATTTCACACCAGCAAACCTTCATCAAGCAGTTGGGCTTGCGCAGTCGTTGCGTCCAATTACTTGAGGAAGGGTTCATGACTTCATCTCTGGGTGTGCGCATGGGTGCCGAGCTGGTCGGCACTTTCTGGCTGGTCCTTGGCGGGTGCGGCAGTGCCGTGCTGGCCGCCAGTTCTCCCGTTGGCATCGGCGTTCTCGGTGTCGCTTTCGCGTTCGGCCTGACTGTCCTGACCATGGCCTTCGCCATCGGCCATATCTCGGGTTGTCACCTCAATCCGGCCGTGTCGTTCGGTTTGGTGGTGGGCGGGCGGTTCCCGGCAAAAGAGCTGCTGCCCTATGTGATTGCCCAAGTGATCGGCGCCATCCTGGCCGCAGCGGTGATCTACTTCATCGCCAGTGGCAAAGCCGGCTTCGAACTGGCCAGCGGCCTGGCCTCGAACGGGTACGGCGAGCATTCGCCGGGCGGCTACACGCTGGCGGCAGGCTTCACCAGTGAGGTGGTGATGACCGCGATGTTCCTGGTGATCATCATGGGCGCCACCGATGCCAGGGCACCGGCCGGCTTTGCGCCAATTGCGATTGGCCTGGCGCTGACCCTGATACATCTGATTTCGATTCCGGTCACCAACACCTCGGTCAACCCGGCACGCAGCACAGGGCCGGCCTTGTTCGTGGGTGGCTGGGCGCTGCAGCAGCTGTGGTTGTTCTGGCTGGCGCCGCTGATCGGGGCAGCGATCGGCGGCGCACTGTACCGAGGGTTGGCGAAACAGCCTTAGCGCTGGTGCACGCAACGCCCGGCGGCGTAGGTTTCACGCACGGTGCGGTCGTCGCCCAGGGTGGTGAGCACGAACAAGGTCTCCTCGATGCTCTTCGACTGCTGCAGACGGTAGTCCAACAACGGGGTGGCCTTGTAGTCGAGCACCACGAAGTCGGCGTCATTGCCCGGGCGCAGGCTGCCGATGCGGTCGTCCAGGCGCAGGGCGCGGGCGCCGCCTAGGGTAGCCAGGTACAGCGACTTGTACGGGTGCAGGCGCGCGCCTTGCAGCTGCATCACCTTGTACGCCTCGTTGAGGGTGTTGAGCAGAGAGAAGCTGGTGCCGGCGCCGACATCGGTGCCCAGGCCGACGTTGACCTTGAAGCGCTCGGCCTGGGGCAGGTTGAACAGGCCGCTGCCGAGGAACAGGTTGGAGGTCGGGCAGAAGGCGATGGCCGAACCGGTTTCGGCCAGGCGCTGGCACTCGTCGTCGCACAGGTGCACGCCGTGGGCGAACACCGAGCGCTCGCCGAGCAGCTCGAAGTGGTCGTAGACGTCAAGGTAGCCTTTCTGCTCGGGGAACAGTTCCTTGACCCAGTCGATTTCCTTGAGGTTCTCCGACAGGTGAGTGTGCATGTACACGCCCGGGTGCTCCTTGAGCAACTGACCGGCCACGCTCAACTGTTCCGGCGTGCTGGTCGGCGCGAAGCGGGGGGTGACCGCGTAGTGCAGGCGGCCCTTGCCGTGCCAGCGCTCGATCAACATCTTGCTGTCGCGGTAGCTGGACTCGGCGGTGTCGGTCAGGTAGTCGGGCGCGTTGCGGTCCATCATCACCTTGCCGGCGATCATGCGCAGGTCCAGGCGCTCGGCCTCCTCGAACAGGGCGTTGACCGACTCGGGGTGCACGCTGCCGAACACCAGCGCGGTGGTGGTGCCGTTGCGCAGCAGTTCGGCGAGGAAGATCTTCGCCACCTGGTCGGCGTGGGCCTTGTCGGCGAACTGCTTTTCGCAGGGGAAGGTGTAGGTGTTCAGCCAGTCCAGCAGCTGTTCGCCATAGGAGCCGATCATGCCGGTCTGCGGGAAGTGGATATGGGTGTCGATGAAGCCCGGAGTGATCAGGGCGTCCTGGTAGTGTTGCACCGGGATGTCAGCGTCGAGGGTCGGCAGCAGCTCGCTGGCATGGCCCAGGGCGCTGATGCGGCCGCCGTCGACTACCAGCAGGCCGTCTTCATAGTATTCGCAGGACGCCTCCAGGCCGACCTCGGCGGGGTCGGCGATGCTGTGCAGGATGGCGGCTCGGTAGGCTTTGCGGGTTGCGCTCATGGGGCTCTCGTCAAAGGGTCTGGCTGCGTCGCGAGGACGGCAGCAACTGGGCGATGGGGCCTGAATTGGCGGCAGCGTCGTGCTGGCCGAAGCAGGCGTTGTAGGTGGCAATGATTTCGGCGGCGATGGACACGGCGATCTCGATCGGCAGCTTGCCCTTGACCTCGGCCAGGCCCATCGGGCAGCGCATGCGCGCCATCAGCGCGTCTTCGAAGCCGCGCTCGCGCAGGCGGTGCTCGAACTTGACGCGCTTGGTCTTCGAACCGATCAGGCCGAACCAGGTGAAGTCGTTGCGCTTGAGGATCGCGGCGGTCAGCTCCAGGTCCAGCTGGTGGTTATGGGTCATGACGATGCAGTAGCTGCCGGCGGGCAGGTCGGCGACTTCGTCGACCGGCTCTTCGCTGACGATCTTGCTCACCCCGTCGGGGATGAGCGCGGGGAATTCCTGCTCGCGCGAATCGATCCAGCGCACCCGGCAGGGCAGCGCGGCGAGCAAGGGTACCAGAGCGCGGCCGACATGGCCCGCGCCGAACACGGCGATCTCGGCCTGCACGCCACTCATCGGCTCGAACAGCAGCACGGTGGCGCCGCCGCAGCACTGGCCGAGGCTGGCGCCGAGGCTGAAGCGCTCCAGATGCGGGGTGCTGCGGTGTTCCGCGAGCATCTGCCGGGCGATGTGCAGGGCCTTGAACTCCAGGTGGCCGCCGCCGATGGTGTCGTACAGCGCGCTGGTGCTGACTACCATTTTCGAGCCGGCGTTGCGCGGAGTGGAGCCGCGCTCCTCGATGATGGTCACCAACACGCAGGGTTCGCCACGGGCTTGGTGGTCGGCGAGGGCGTTGATCCATTGATGCATGTCTTCAGTCCTCCTCGGTCCCCTGTAGGCGCAACGCAAGGTCGCGTCTACAGGGAGCGTGGCGTCAGTGCGTCACAGGTTCCAGTTGCTGTTCGGCAGGCTGCGCCGCAGCCACCGCCTTGCGCATCTGCTCGCAACCCCACAACACTCGCTCCGGCGTCGATGGCGCGTCGATGTTCGGCTGCACGCGGTAGTCGGCGATGCTCGCCACTGCGTCCTTGATCGCGCACCAGGCGGCAATGCCGAGCATGAACGGCGGCTCGCCCACGGCCTTGGAATGGAACACGGTGTCCTCGGGGTTCTTGCGGTTTTCCACCAGCTTGACGCGCATGTCGATCGGCATGTCGGCCACTGCCGGGATCTTGTAGCTGGCCGGGCCGTTGGTCATCAGCTTGCCCTTGGCGTTCCACACCAGTTCCTCGGTGGTCAGCCAGCCCATGCCCTGGACGAAACCACCCTCCACCTGGCCGATGTCGATGGCCGGGTTCAGCGAGTCGCCCACGTCATGCAGGATGTCGGCGCGCAGCATCTTGTATTCACCGGTGAGGGTATCGACGATAACCTCCACGCAGGCGGCGCCGAAGGCGAAGTAGTAGAACGGGCGGCCACGGGCCTGGTTGCGGTCGTAGAAAATCTTCGGCGTACGGTAGAAACCGGTGGTCGACAGCGATACCTGGGCGAAGTATGCCTGCTGCACCAACTGCTCGAAGCTGACGATCTGCTCGCGCACGCGCACATGGCCGTTGCGGAACTCGACGTCTTCCTCGGTGACGTTGTAGTGCCGGGCGGCGAACTCTGTCAGGCGCTTCTTGAGGATCTCGGCGGCGTTCTGCGCTGCCTTGCCGTTCAGGTCGGCGCCGCTGGACGCGGCTGTCGGTGAGGTGTTGGGCACCTTGTCGGTATTGGTCGCGGTGATCTGGATACGATTGAAGTCGACCTGGAACACCTGCGCCACCACCTGCGCGACCTTGGTGTTCAGGCCTTGGCCCATCTCGGTGCCGCCGTGGTTGAGGTGGATGCTGCCGTCGGTGTAGATGTGGATCAAGGCACCTGCCTGGTTGAGGAAGGTGGCGGTGAACGAGATGCCGAACTTCACCGGGGTCAGCGCCAGGCCTTTTTTCAGCACCGGGCTGTTGGCGTTGAAACGGCGGATCGACTCGCGGCGCTCATGGTAGTCGCTGCTGGCCTCGAGCTCTGCGGTCATCTCCTCGAGCATGTTGTGCTCGACGGTCTGGTAGTAGTGGGTGACGTTACGTTCGGTCTTGCCGTAGTAGTTGGCCTTGCGCACCGCCAGCGGGTCGAGGGCCAGGTGACGGGCGATATGGTCCATCACCTGCTCGATGGCGACCATCCCCTGCGGGCCGCCGAAGCCGCGGTAGGCAGTGTTGGAGGCCGTGTTGGTCTTGCAGCGGTGGCCGTGCACCGTGGCATCGCCCAGGTAGTAGGCGTTGTCGGAGTGGAACATGGCGCGGTCGACGATCGAGCCGGACAGGTCCGGCGAGTAGCCGCAGTTGCCGGCCAGGTCGAAATTGATCCCGTGCAGGCGGCCGCTGTCGTCGAAGCCGACGTCGTATTCCACGTAGAACGGGTGACGCTTGCCGGTCATTGTCATGTCTTCGACCCGCGGCAGGCGCATCTTGGTTGGCTGGCCGGTCAGGCGCGCGATCACCGCGCACAGGCACGCGGGGCTGGCGGCCTGGGTTTCCTTGCCGCCGAAACCGCCACCCATGCGGCGCATGTCGACGACGATCTTGTGCATCGGCACGTCGAGCACCTCGGCCACCAGCTTCTGCACCTCGGTGGGGTTCTGCGTCGAGCAGTAGACGATCATGCCGCCATCTTCGCCGGGCATCACCGAGCTGATCTGGGTCTCCAGGTAGAAGTGTTCCTGGCCGCCGATGTGCAGGGTGCCCTGGATACGGTGCGGGGCAGTGGCCAATGCAGCAGCCGAGTCGCCGCGCTGGTGGGTGTGGCTGTCGAGCACGAAGTGCTTCTTGCGCAGGGCCTCGACCACGTCGAGCACCGGCTCCAGGTCTTCGTACTCGATGATGGCGGCCATGGCGGCGCGCCTGGCGGTCTCAAGGTCGCAGGCGGCAACCGCGAGCACCGGCTGGCCGAAGAACTCGACCTTGTCGATGGCCAGCAACGGGTCGCCAGCCACCACTGGGCCGATATCCTTGAGCCCCGGGATGTCCTCATGGGTGATGGCGATGCGCACGCCTTCGAACTGGTAGCAGGGCGTGGTGTCGATGCGCAGGATGCGCGCATGGGCGCGGTCGGCGGTGCGTGCATAGACGTGAAGCTGGTTGGGGAATTCCAGGCGGTCGTCGATGTACACCGCCTCGCCGGCCACGTGCTTGTCGGCGCTGTCGTGCTTGAGGCTGCGGCCGACCCCGGTGGTCAGGTCCTGGCTGAACAGTGCGGCCATCTCGGCCTGGCTCTTGACGGCGTGATGGTTAGACATAGGCGGTCACCCGGGTTTTGATATGCGGCGTTTGCAGTTCGATGAAGTACTTGCGCAGCAGGTTCTGCGCGGTCAGCAGGCGGTACTCGCGGCTGGCGCGGAAGTCGCTGAGCGGGGTGAAGTCCTCGGCCAGGGCCTGGCAGGCGCGTTCGACGCTGGCCTGGTTCCAGGGCTTGCCGCGCAGCGCGGCTTCGCAGGCGCGGGCGCGTTTCGGGATTGCCGCCATGCCGCCAAAGGCGATGCGCACGCCGCTGACCACACCGTTCTCGATGCTCAGGTTGAACGCCGCGCACACCGCGGAAATATCGTCGTCCAGGCGCTTGGACACCTTGTAGGCGCGGAAGGCCCAGTCGTTGCTTGCGCGCGGCACGATGATCTTCTCGATGAACTCGCTGTCCTGGCGTGCAGTGATGCGGTAGTCGATGAAGTAGTCTTCCAGCGCCAGGGTGCGCTGGCGCTCGCCCTGGCGTAGGACGATCTGTGCGTCGAGGGCGATCAACAGAGGTGGCGAGTCACCGATCGGCGAGGCGTTGCCGATATTGCCACCCAAGGTGCCCTGGTTGCGGATCTGCAGCGAGGCGAAGCGGTGCAGCAGGTCGCCGAAGTCGGGGTATTCCTCGTTGAGTGCGGTGTAGCAGTCGGTCAGCGGGGTCGCGGCGCCGATCTCCAGGTGGCTGGCGGTCTTGTCGATGCGCTTGAGCTCGGCGACATGGCCGACGTAGATCATCACCGGCAGGGTGCGGTGGAACTGGGTGACTTCCAGCGCTAGGTCGGTCCCGCCGGCCAGCAGGCGTGCCTCGGGGTGCGAGCTATACAGGTCGGCCAGATCGGCCACGGTCAGTGGCACCAGGCAGCGCTTGTCGCCACTGTTGAGCTCGCCGGTCTGTTGCGGGGCGATGGCCTTGAGGCGGGCGATGGTCTGTGCCTGCTGGGCGTCGAACTGGTCGCGGCAGGGGCGTGCGCAGCTCTGCTCGGCGGCCTCGAGGATCGGCCGGTAGCCGGTGCAGCGGCACAGGTTGCCGGCCAGGGCCTCCTGGGCCTGGTGCAGGTCGTGGCCTTGGCTGTTCTTCTGCAGGGCGAACAGCGACATGACGAAACCGGGCGTGCAGAAGCCGCATTGCGAACCATGGCAGTCGGCCATGGCCTTTTGCACGCTGTGCAGTTCGCCCTGGTGCTTGAGGCCCTCTACGCTGATCAGTTGCTTGCCGTGCAGGGAAGAGACAAAGGTCAGGCACGAGTTGAGGCTGCGGTAGCGGATGCTGTCGCCGCCCTTGTCGTCCTGCACAAGTTCGCCGACAGCCACGGTGCAGGCACCGCAGTCGCCACTGGCGCAGCCTTCCTTGGTGCCGGGTTTGCCCAGGTGCTCGCGCAGGTATTGCAGCACCGTCATGTTCGGGTCCAGGGCGTGCTCGCTGCGCAGCTCCTGGTTGACGAGAAACTGGATCACGGGGGAGGGCCTCGCAATGGTTTTATTGTTGTTCCGGCGGACTCTAAGCAACGGCTGACCTCTGGGTCAATAATTTTCTGACCCAAAGGTCAAGAATTTGCACGAAGGCCTTCCTGACCGCCTCATCGAGCCTTTTCCAAAGCATAGTTCGCGCCGTGCAGGAAAGTTGACCCGCCAGTCGCACAAAGCACGCAGTCCCGCTGCGCGAGCGCCTGGCAAGTGCGCTACAATCGCGTCCTTGTGCACAGCTACCCAGATTGCGAAGGAAAACCATGACGTTCAAGGCGCCGGACAGCCTCTCCGAGCAAATTGCCCACTACCTGGCCGAGCGGATCATCCGCGGCGAACTCGCACCCGGCGAGCGCATCCAGGAGCAGAAGGTCACCCAGGCCCTCAACGTCAGCCGCGGTTCGGTGCGCGAGGCGCTGCTCATCCTCGAGCGCCGGCACCTGGTGGCCATCCTGCCGCGCCGCGGCGCCCATGTGACCGAACTCGACGAGAACAGCGTGCGCAGCCTGTGCGCCCTGATGGGCGAGTTCTACATCCTGTTGGGCAATGCCGTTGCCCAGCATTGGCGCACCGAGGGCGACCTGCGCCCGTTCCTGGACATCCAGCAGCGCCTCAAGCAGGCCCATGCCGGCAAGGACATCAAGGCCTTCGTCGGCGACAGCTTCGCGGTGATGCGCGCCGCCTATCCATTCGCCAACAACCCGTACCTGCAGGAAACCGTCGAGAACCTGCAACCAGCCATGAGCCGCGCCTACTACCTGGCCCTGGACCAGCGCCAGGCCAACATGGTCGATTACCTGGAGCTGTTCGCCCGCCTGCTCGAAGCCGTGGTCGCCCGCGACCTGCCGCGCATCCGCGAGGTGCTCACCGCCTATTGCCAGCGCAGTTGCGAACTGGTTCTGGCGGCGCTGGCGCGAGTCTGACCGGTGCGCCTGAAGTGCATCCGCCTGGCCGGGTTCAAGTCGTTCGTCGACCCGACCACGGTCAACTTCCCCAGCAACATGGCCGCCGTGGTCGGCCCCAACGGCTGCGGTAAATCCAACATCATCGACGCGGTGCGCTGGGTGATGGGCGAGAGTTCGGCGAAGAACCTGCGTGGCGAGTCGATGACCGATGTCATCTTCAACGGCTCCACCAGCCGCAAGCCGGTCAGCCAGGCCAGCATCGAGCTGGTGTTCGACAACAGCGACAACAGCCTGGTGGGCGAGTACGCCGCCTACGCCGAGATCTCGATCCGCCGCAAGGTCACCCGCGACGGGCAGAACACCTATTACCTGAACGGCACCAAGTGCCGGCGTCGTGACATCACCGATATCTTCCTCGGCACCGGCCTGGGGCCGCGCAGCTATTCGATCATCGAGCAGGGCATGATCAGCAAGCTGATCGAGGCCAAGCCCGAGGAGCTGCGCAACTTCATCGAGGAAGCGGCGGGCATCTCCAAGTACAAGGAGCGTCGCCGCGAGACCGAGAGCCGCATCCGCCGCACGCAGGAAAACCTCGCGCGTCTGACCGACCTGCGCGAAGAGCTGGAACGCCAGATCGAGCGCCTGCACCGCCAGGCCCAGGCTGCCGAGAAATACCGTGAGTACAAGGCCGAGGAGCGTCAGCTCAAGGCACGCCTGGCAGCCCTGCGCTGGCGCGACCTGGATGATCGGGTACGCCAGCGTGAGACGGTGATCGGCGACCAGGAGGTCGCCTTCGAGGCGCTGGTGGCCGAGCAGCGCAACGCCGACGCCAGCATCGAGCGACTGCGCGACGGTCACCATGAGTTGTCCGAGCGCTTCAACCAGGTGCAGGGCCGCTTCTATTCGGTGGCCGGTGATATCGCTCGCGTCGAGCAGAGCATCCAGCATGGCCAGCAGCGCTTGCGCCAATTGCAGGACGACCTCAAGGAAGCCGAACGCAGCCGCCTGGAAACCGAATCGCACCTGGGGCACGACCGCACCTTGCTGGCGACCCTCGGCGAAGAACTGGCGATGCTCGAGCCGGAGCAGGAGCTGACCCTGGCCGCAGCCGAGGAAGCCGCCGCGACCTTGGAGGAAGCTGAGCTTGGCATGCATGGCTGGCAGGAGCAGTGGGACGGCTTCAACACCCGCTCCGCCGAGCCGCGCCGTCAGGCCGAGGTGCAGCAGGCGCGCCTGGCGCAGCTCGAATCCAGCCTGGAGCGCCTGGCCGAGCGCCAGCGCAAGCTGGGCGAGGAGGGCGAGCAGCTCGGTGGTGATACCCAGGACACCGAGACGTCCGATCTGGGCGAGCAAGTGGCCAGCAGCGAGTTGCTGCTCGAAGAGCTGCACCTGCAAGAGCAGCAGGTGGTCGAGCGCCTGGAAGGGTTGCGCGAACAATTGCAACAGACCAGCCAGGTGCAACAGCAACAGCAGGGTGATCTGCAGCGCCTGGGCGGGCGCCTGGCCTCGCTGGAGGCCTTGCAGCAGGCTGCGCTGGAGCCCGGTGTGGGTGCCGCCGACTGGCTGCGCGCCCAGGGTCTGGAGCAGCGCCCGCGCCTGGCCGAGGGGCTGCGGGTCGAGCCCGGCTGGGAGCTGGCGGTGGAAACCGTGCTTGGCGCCGACCTGCAGGCAGTGCTGCTGGACGACTTCGCCGGCCTGGACTTCGCCGCGCTGGAGCAGGGCGATCTGCGCCTGCTGCTGGCAGGGGGCGAGGGCCCGCGTGTTCCCGGCAGCCTGCTCGACAAGGTCGAGGGGCGGGCCGACCTGTCGGCCTGGCTGGGGCAGGTCAGGCCGGTTGAAACGCTGGAGCAGGCGTTGGCGCAGCGAGCGTCGCTGGCTGCTGGGCAAAGCCTGGTCAGCCGCGACGGATATTGGGTCGGGCGGCATTTCCTGCGGGTCAGCCGCGGTGGTGAAGCCCAGGGCGGCGTGCTGGCCAGGGGCCAGGAAATCGAACGCCTGGCCCAGGAACAACTGGAGCAGGAGGCGTCGCTCGAACAGCTTGACGAGCAACTGCAGCGCCTGCGTGAACAACAGCTCGACCTGGAGGAGCAGCGCGAGCAATTGCGCCGTCGCAGCCAGGACGAGAGCCGCCAGCACGGTGAGCTCAAGGCGCGCCTGTCCGCTGGCCGGGCCCGCGCCGAACAGCTCGAACTGCGCCGCCGACGCTTGCACGAAGAACTGGCCGAGCTCCAGGAGCAGCGCGCCCTGGAGCATGAGCAGCTGGGCGAGGCACGCCTGCTGTTGCAGGAATCCCTCGACCTGATGGCCCAGGACACCGAGCAGCGCGAGCAACTCATGGCGTGCCGCGACACCCTGCGCGAAGGCCTCGACCGGGTACGCCAGGAGGCCCGCCAGCACAAGGACCATGCCCATCAACTGGCCGTGCGCCTGGGCTCGTTGCGCGCCCAGCACGATTCCACCCGCCAGGCGCTCGAGCGCCTGGAGCAGCAGGCCGCGCGCCTGAACGAGCGTCAGGAGCAACTGAACCTGAATCTCGAGGAGGGCGAGGCACCGCTCGAAGAGTTGCGCCTGAAACTCGAGGAGTTGCTTGAGAGACGCATGGGCGTCGATGAAGAGATGCGCCAAGCGCGGCTGCACATGGACGAGGCAGACCGCGAACTGCGCGATGCCGAGCGCCGCCGCACCCAGGCCGAGCAGCAGGCCCAGTTGCTGCGCGGCCAGCTGGAGCAGCAGCGCCTGGAGTCCCAGGGGCTGGACGTGCGGCGAAAGACCTTGCAGGAGCAACTGCTCGCCGACGGCTATGATCTGCAGGGCGTGCTCGCCACGCTCGAGGCCGAGGCCAGCGAGCAGGGGACCGAACAGGCACTGGAGCAGGTCGAGGCGCGTATCCAGCGCCTGGGCGCGATCAACCTGGCGGCCATCGAAGAGTACGAGCAGCAGTCCGAGCGCAAGCGCTACCTGGATGCCCAGGACGCCGACCTGGTCGAGGCACTGCAGACCCTGGAAAACGTCATCCGCAAGATCGACAAGGAAACCCGCAACCGCTTCAAGGATACCTTTGATCAGATAAATGCCGGATTACAGGCACTTTTCCCAAAAGTTTTCGGTGGTGGCAGCGCTTATCTGGAACTGACGGGCGAAGATCTACTCGATACAGGGGTGACGATTATGGCTCGCCCGCCGGGCAAGAAGAACAGCACCATCCATCTGCTGTCCGGTGGCGAGAAGGCACTGACGGCCCTGGCCCTGGTGTTCGCCATCTTCAAGCTGAACCCGGCGCCGTTCTGCATGCTCGACGAGGTCGACGCGCCTTTGGACGATGCCAACGTCGGGCGCTATGCGCGCCTGGTCAAGGAAATGAGCGAAACCGTGCAGTTCATCTACATCACCCACAACAAGATCGCCATGGAAATGGCCGACCAGCTGATGGGGGTGACCATGCACGAGCCTGGCTGTTCACGCCTTGTTGCAGTTGATGTGGAAGAAGCGATGGCCATGGTTGACGCATAAGGGGTAAAGAAAGGGTGTGAACATGTAGGCAAAAGCCTCAGCAGACGCGACAGACGGTGTAAAGTTGCCTTTGGTCGTGCTAGCTTAATGTCACTTGTTTTTTGCGTGGGTAAAACGCCTGTCAGAACATAGAGTTGGCGCCACGTGTTAAAGGCCTTTGAAGCCTTTGTTTTCAAGCATATTTTTTATAGAGGCACGGGATTACATGGAAATCGGTCTGCGCGAGTGGCTGATCGTCATCGGCATCATTGTCATCGCCGGTATTCTTTTCGACGGCTGGCGCCGCATGCGCGGCGGCAAGGGCAAGTTGAAGTTCCGTCTGGACCGTAGCTACGCCAACGCCCCGGACGACGACAGCGGCGGCGCCGAGGTGCTCGGCCCTTCGCGTGTGCTGGAAACCCATAAAGAGCCCGAGCTGGATGAGAGCGACCTGCCATCGGTCAGCGCCCCGCTGCGGGAGCGCGAACGCGAAGCCAAACCGGCCAAGGCCAAGCGCGGCAAGCGCAACAACAGCGAGCAGCAACAGGGCGACCTGAAGCTGGCCGCCGAGCCGCGTGAGCCGGACCTGTTCGATACTGGCGACGACGACTTCGCCGCCGACAACACCCGCAACAGCGGTTTCACTGCCGCTTCCACGCCGGCCAAGGAGCTGCCGCCGGCCGAGGAAGTGCTGGTGATCAGTGTCATCTCCCGCGACGAAGGCGGTTTCAAGGGGCCGGCGCTGCTGCAGAACATCCTGGAAAGCGGCCTGCGCTTCGGCGAGATGGACATCTTCCACCGCCACGAGAGCATGGCCGGCCACGGCGAAGTGCTGTTCTCCATGGCCAATGCGGTCAAGCCCGGCGTGTTCGATCTGGACGACATCGACCATTTCAGCACCCGTGCGGTGAGCTTCTTCCTCGGCCTGCCAGGCCCGCGTCACCCCAAGCAGGCCTTCGACGTGATGGTCGCCGCCGCCCGCAAACTGGCCCACGAGCTCAATGGCGAACTCAAGGATGACCAGCGCAGCGTGCTGACCGCCCAGACCATCGAGCACTACCGCCAGCGCATCGTCGAGTTCGAGCGCCGCGCCCTGACGCAGAAACGCTGATACACCCGAGCGGGCGGACCCTGCCTCGGTCCGCGCCGCAATGATTGAAACGAAAGAGCAGCCAGGGGCTGCTCTTTTGCTTTGCAAGAGAAGACCAGAAATGAACGCCGAATCCCGAATCCACGAACTGCGCGCCGAACTCGACCAGCACAACTACCGCTACTACGTGCTCGATGAACCCAGCGTGCCCGATGCCGAATACGACCGCCTGTTCAATGAGCTCAAGGCTCTGGAAACCGAGCACCCGCACCTGGTGACACCGGATTCGCCGACCCAGCGCGTCGGCGGCGCGGCGTTGGCGGCCTTCAGCCAGGTGCGTCACGAAATACCGATGCTCAGCCTGGGCAACGCCTTCGAGGAAGACGACCTGCGCGACTTCGGTCGCCGCGTGGTCGAAGGCCTGGACCTGCCGGGCGGCGATCAGGCGGCCGTGGACTACAGCTGCGAGCCCAAGCTCGACGGCCTGGCGGTAAGCCTGCTGTACCGCGACGGCCAGCTGGTGCAGGGCGCCACCCGTGGCGACGGCACTACCGGTGAGGACATCAGCGCCAACGTGCGCACCGTGCGCAACATCCCGCTCAAGCTGCAGGGCGAGGGCTGGCCGGCGGTGCTGGAAGTGCGCGGCGAGGTGTACATGAGCAAGGCCGGATTCGACCGGCTCAATGCGGCCCAGGCCGAGGCCGGCGGCAAGACCTTCGCCAACCCGCGCAACGCCGCCGCCGGCAGCCTGCGCCAGCTGGACTCGAAGATCACCGCCAGCCGCCCGCTGGAATTCTGCTGCTATGGCGTCGGCCAGGTGTCCGAGCCGTTTGGCGACAGCCATATCGGTATCCTGGAGAAACTCAAGACCTGGGGGCTGCCGATCAGCCGCGAGCTCAGGCACGCCGCCGGTATCGACGAGTGCCTGGCCTATTACCGGGACATCGGAGCGCGCCGCAACAGCCTGCCCTACGAGATCGATGGGGTGGTGTTCAAGGTCAATGCCCTGGCCTCCCAGCGTGAGCTGGGTTTCCGTGCCCGTGAACCGCGCTGGGCGATCGCCCACAAGTTCCCGGCCATGGAAGAGCTCACCGAGGTGCTTGATGTCGAGTTCCAGGTCGGGCGTACTGGCGCGGTGACTCCAGTGGCCCGTCTCAAACCGGTCAAGGTGGCCGGTGTGACCGTCTCCAATGCCACCCTGCACAACATGGACGAGATCGCGCGCCTGGGCCTGCGTATTGGCGATACGGTGATCATCCGCCGTGCCGGCGACGTGATCCCGCAGGTCATGCAGGTGGTGCTCGAGCGCCGTCCGCAAGGCGCTCGCGCGGTGCAGGTGCCGAGCCAATGCCCGGTGTGCGGCTCGCAGGTCGAGCGCACCCAGCTGGTCAAGCGCAGCAAGGGCAAGGAAACCACCAGCGAAGGCGCAGTGTACCGCTGCGTGGGGCGCCTGAGCTGCGCCGCCCAGCTCAAGCAGGCGATCATCCATTATGTGTCGCGCCGGGCCATGGACATTGATGGCCTGGGCGAAAAGAGTGTCGAGCAACTGGTCGATGAGAACCTGATCCGCTCGCCGGCCGACCTCTACAAGTTGGAGTTCGAGCAAGTGGTCGCCCTTGAAGGCTTTGCCGAGGTCTCCAGTCGCAAGCTGCTCGAAGCCATCGAGGCCAGCAAGCGCCCGAGCCTGGCGCGTTTCATCTACGCCCTGGGCATCCCCGATGTCGGCGAGGAGACCGCCAAGGTCCTGGCCCGCTCCCTGGGCAGCCTGGCGCGGGTGCAGGTGGCGCTGCCCCAGGTGCTGACCTACCTGCCGGACATCGGCCTGGAAGTCGCCTACGAGATCCATAACTTCTTCGAGGACGAGCACAACCGTGCGGTGATCAAGCAACTGCTGGACAGCGGTATGCAACTGCAGGATGAAGGTGGGCTGGGCGCCGAGTTCGCCGCCAGCACCACCCTGGCCGGGATGCTCGCCAAGCTCGATATCCCGTCGGTCGGCCCGACCGGCGCCGAGAAGCTGGTAGACAAGCTGGGCACCCTGGACAAGATCATCGCCGCCGATGGCATCGACTTGCGCCAGGCCCTGAATACCAAAGCCGCCGATGGGGTACGCGAGTTCTTCAAGGTCGAGGCCAACCAGCAGTTGGCCCGTGCCATCGAAGCCCAGTTGCTGGACTTCGGCATGCACTGGTCGTGCGAGAAGAAATCCGCCGAGGGTTTGCCCCTGGCTGGCCAGACCTGGGTGCTAACCGGTACCTTGGAGCGCATGAGCCGCGATATCGCCAAGGAAAAGCTGGAAAGCCTGGGAGCCAAGGTGGCGGGTTCAGTATCCGGCAAGACCCATTGCGTGGTGGCCGGGCCCGGCGCGGGTTCCAAGCTGGCCAAGGCCAGCGAGCTGGGCGTGGCGGTAATGGACGAGGAGGCGTTCGTGGCGTTCCTTGCGGAGCGTGGAATCGACGTCTGAGGCCGGTGGCCTTATCGCGGACAAGCCCGCTCCCACGGGTGATTGCACCTAGGGTCGGGTTCTCCCTACGATGGATTTGCCACAAGTCCTTGAGAAATGATGGTTTTTTCACGATCAAAGGTTGTAACTTCGCCCTGGCGTTGTACAATGGCGCGGCTCGTCAGCTGGCGAGCCGTCGTGGTGGCCCCATCGGTCCCCCCGCATTGATTACCCGTTAACCTGGTCAGGCCCGGAAGGGAGCAGCCATAGCGGGAACATCGAGTGCCGGGGTGTGGCTGGTGGGGCCGCCTCCATTCTATAAGTCCTTGATTTTACAAGGATTCCTCGCTCAAAAATGTCGAAGTGGACCAGTGCTGTAGTACACCTGAGTGGTGCACTATGTCGCTCATCCTACCTTGTGTGCTTTCAATCGCCAATCCAATCGTTGGTTGAGGTGGTAGCGCATTCGGGTAGCCGTGTGGTGAAGGTTCAAATCTCTATCTCTCCGCTAAAAAAATCATGCAAGTCAATGGGGTGCGAGGATTCGTATTCTCCAGTTCTAATGCTCATTTCTACCAATGTGCTGACACTAGGGGCTGACACATTTCCAGTTCGGGCTAGATTCTGAATTCGATCATTGGCAGCAGCATTAAGAGTGTATCGAGGAAGGACGACCTCGCAATGGCTTGCTGAGGTTGATGGCTTTTTGATATTTTCAGGTCTTCTCCGCATTTATCAGGGATGTATGATGCCAGTAGAGCTGATTCTGTTTGATCTCGACGATACTCTCCTTCGTACGGCTGATCTTGAGCCCTATCGAGGTCGTGACTTTCTGAATAGGCAGTCTCCGGAGTATATTCAGAGACTCAGTGCTCAATTTCGTGCGCTGCCTGGACGGGTAATGTACAGCGAGCAACAGCTTCAGGCGTTGCAGCTGCGATTTCCCGGCGTTCGCCTCGGCGTATTTACAAGGTCTCCTAGGCATTATGCGGAAACCCTTTTGGGGTTGGCATACCCGAATGTTAATTGGGCCACTTTGGTTGCGTACGAATGTGTTACCCGTACAAAGCCAAGTGGTGAGGGGGTGCTATTAGCGATGCGCGTAGCAGGAGTAGTTCAAACACAAAACGTGTGGTTAGTCGGGGATGGAAAGTCTGACATACAGGCGGCCTACGACGCTGGGTGTTGGTGCGCGCTTGACCAAAGCACATGGCCGAACCCGCGTAGAAGGGAGGATTGGTACGCTCTTGAGCGTTTACCTGACGCTATTATCCATTCCCCTGACGAGTTGATGGATGTTCTAGGAAGGCCATTCGATTACCTCCCCGTCGCGGAACGATTGCGAGAGCTCAATGGTCAATTGGATGGTGAGAGGGCTCATAGATTTAGTAAAATAGGATATTTCAACCCCTTAGTGACAGCTGGGCCGGCCACGCAAATCCACTCGCTGGGTAGGCACTTTTCTAGCGATGCCCGCCAGAGGGTGATTTGGCATCCCGTGACCAATGATATCCATCACATGAAAAATTTAATGGTGGTCCCAGATTACTGGATGGGAGCGATCCGATCATTCATTCGTAACGTGGTATTGAATAACATTCCGCTGCTGGCTTGGGGGATGGGCGATTTAGTGATAACGGTTGTGCCGGCTAAACCTGGACGTGTGCAGCGTTTGGAGGCTATGGTAACTCAAATCGCTAATTCGCACGCTGCAGTTCCGATGGGGGTAGAGAATCTAGAGTTTAACCCAAATCTCTTGATGTATCTTCCGGGTGCGCAGTCTCATCATGGGAATGGGCTGAGCCGTACTCAAAGGTTTGAGAATGTCCGTGACTATCTTAGGGCAACTCCAGATTCTGGCGTTAACGGGAAGCATGTTGTGGTGATTGATGATGTGGCGACCTCTGGTGCCTCTCTAATATATTCTGAAATATATCTGCGAGCGGCAGGTGCTGCTAGTGTAACGCTACTCGCGCTGACCAAAAATGTAGGTATTGGATGAAAGTTTCTGTCGCTACTAAAAAGCTTTTGTCGCTCTCAATGCTTGCAGGAGTCGGACCTGCTGCGTTGAAAAAAGTTGCGAGTGTGCCAGATTTTGAGATTCTTTCTGTTGAAGACCTTGCCTTAGCATGTGTTCCATTGCGAAAAGCGCTTTCTTCTTCAGGTGCGTGGGAGCTTGCATCTGAGCAGGCCGATGTACAGGTCGAATTGGCAGATAAACATGAATCTAGAATCATTAGTGCTTTAGATTTTGAGTATCCTCCTTTGCTAATGGCGACAAAAGATGATCCGTTCATTATCTTTGTTCGCGGTAAACTGTATTCTGAATCGCAGCGCTCAGTCGCAATTATCGGAACTCGGGAGCCAACTCGCCATGGGGAGATTATAGCTAGGCGAATAACAGAGTTTTTTGTTGATAATCATTGGAGCGTCGTGAGCGGTCTTGCTTTGGGGTGTGATGGCATTGCTCACAAGGCTGCAATTGAGGCAGGTGGTCATACTGTCGCAGTTCTAGCGCATGGGTTGCAGATGATTGCTCCAAGCCAGCACCGTAAGCTCGCAGAAGAGATTGTTGAGAGTGGAGGGGCTTTAATTTCGGAATATCCGTTTGGCCAAAAAGTATTTTCACAGCAGTTTGTCAAGCGAGACCGGATTCAGGCGGGGCTGGCTCAAGGTGTTGTGATGATTCAGTCTGATATAAAGGGTGGGAGTTTGCATGCATCTCGTGCAGCTCTTGATTATGGGCGCTGGCTTGCGGTTCCTCTGCCAACCTCTACTGATAGGAAAAATGAAGAGCCTAAAATTATGGCGAACCTCCTTATTACAGAAGGGGATTGGGTGGATAAGGCAAATCTGCTGAAATGTAAGAAGGATAGACTCAATGATGTTTTGGTATTGCGAGCTAGGGATGATTACCCTGGGATGCTAAGTCATGCGAGTCTTAGTATGCTTGGTGAAGATGAATCGAAAAGTGATAATCTTCTACCTGCTGGAGGTTTAGGTTCTTCAAAAGAACAAGTTTCGCATTCCGGTAATGTTGTTGGTGCTGTTGAGGGAAGTGATAAAATAAATAATGGTGGTGAGAGTGCGTCTTCGGTAGATTCACTTACGCATCAAAATAGCTTGTTGTAGCTTTGCGTGCCTGCGCCATTTTCCAAATGTCAGGTTTCTTTTGAGGTAAGGAGTTGATGAGCGCTAGGGACCTAGGGCTGCGAAACTCTGTTTGTGCAGAGGTAACAATCGGCACCAGAGCCTTAAAGGAAGCGTAAGTTTATGCTGCTAGAGCTGAAAAGACTGAATTAAAGGAGGTGATATTTATTGAAGGAGCTGCTTGAGTTTTTCAAGTTTGGCCACGCAGAAGCTAATGCACTAGCCCACAAAACCCCGCCACAGCTCTCTAGGGGGGGTAAGAGTGACGGGTGTAATGAAATACTCTCAACTCGCCGTGCATGACGCTCAAGCAAGAGTTTATTGATGGGCGATTTTGCCAGGCGGTGGCATCGACAAGCTTTGTGTCATGCCCATTACTACTGCGGTTTGCACAGCAGCATTTTGAGCGTGTGACGAATGTATCCTGCGCGGGTGGCCTCGTTGACTCCATTATGATTCATCACTGATGCTGTGTAGTTCTCTTTTAAAGCAGCAACTAATTCAGTGATGTTATCCTCTGTGATAAGCTGACTGAACGGTTCAATAGCATCAATAATTGAACGTTGCAATGCGCTAAATGCTGTTTCTCGTTGTTGAATCCACTCATAGAAAATCTCGGGCCACATTGTGTTAGGAGCTTCCCTGTGACACTTTGAGCACATCAAAAAATAGTTGGATGGCTCGTTCGAACCGCCCAGCGAATATGGCACTATGTGGCAGCGCTCCAAGCTCCTAGATTGGACAGAACCACACCCCCAGCAAATATTTTCTCCGCTACAGGTTTCATCAAGGGAGTCAAAAACTATTCCCACTACATCTGAAGGACAGCCTGCTGGTGGATTGTTTATCCATTGCTCTCTGATTGCACGATGACTGGGCGGGTTTTGACGGCCTTGCCTCGACATTACAAAGATTCCTTGTTCCAGTGACGCTTGATCGTTACAAAATTGATATTCAGTAGACTAGCGGTTTCACTCTGACTGAATCCATGCTTGCCCGCCTGCACATCTGTGATAGCGAAAGCTTTGTCCATGTGTAGTACTCAGCGAGATGATTAACACCAGCGCACTCCATATGCTGCCGCAACACAGGACGGCCTCACAGCGTAGAGGAACGAAGCACCAGGGGAAACCCCTGCGGGGCAGCGACCATGCTTATCGACCTACTCGTTGAGAAGTGCCCGCGATGACCAGTTTTATAGAAATCCCTGACGACGATGAGCAAGGGGGCAAGACGAACAAAAAGACCCCATCAAGCCCCCAAGAGCCTCAGGGCGAGGCGTTCGTATACTTTCCTACCCACCCTGCAAGGAGGAATACATGCGGTGTATGAGGCTGCCATTCGGCCTTGTTCCAATGGCGTTTAACGATCGTGAGACTGATCTTCAGGTGTGTAGCTACTTGGCCCTGAGCCCGTCAACACCTCTACATCTTCAACGAGAGAGGATGGGCGACATCCTAACGCTCCTGCGAGTTTGAAAATGATGGTGATGGTGGGCTGATTCACACCGCGCTCAATGAGACTGACGTAATTTCTCTGAATGTCCGCTTCGAGAGCTAACTGCTCCTGCGTGAGCCCGGCTTCCTTTCTCCTCTTACGAAGAGCTCTTCCAAATGCCAATCCTGTGTCCAAACCGTACTCCCCCTCAGACGTAGGGCGGACTGTCGGGTGTACAGGGTGGCGAGGTCTTCACAATATACTGTGAAAATTGAGATGCTTGTGGCACCATCGACCCCAGCAAGGTGGCTGTGCGCTACTGCTCGGCGAGGGATGTGATCCCTGATTTTGATGGTGATGATTTGGAGTGGAGAAACATGAAGGGGAAAATTCGGTACCTTGCTCTGACTGCGTATGCGGTCGTGGGTACATCCTACGCTGCTCAGCAGTCTGCAAAGGAGTTGGCCCAGCAGGTGAACTGCATGGGCTCTTATAAAGTCGCTGAAATGATCATGGGGGACCGGCAAGCAGGCATCACACTGCCTGATGAGATGGAGCACCATAAGGATCATGAGTTCTTGCAGGACCTGATTGACAAGGCTTATGCCAAGCCTTTCTACAGCGGCGATGAGTACAAGAAACGAGCTATCAAGGACTTTGCTGAGGCGGAATATGCTCAATGCAAGAAGGAAGTAGCTCATGCTCTTGCTGGCGAGTGATGAAATTCTGAGTAAGGACGACGGTCATGCGTAAATTGATTGCCGCAGCCACGATTGCAGTTCTCAACGGCTGTGCTGCCCCTCCAACCATCGGGGAGGCTGTACCCACCCCAAATGACCGGCTGCTTGGGCTACAAAGCGAGGATCATGGAAAGGACGCTACTGTCTCTGTGATTCGTGAAAGTGCGATTCAAGCGGGTCACTGCCTCCTTGGCGTCTACATTGACGGACAGCTGGTGGGTAGAATCGACAACAACGAGAGGGCCAGCTTCCACGTAAAGCCCGGCAGGAGGCTCATCGGTGTAGGTTCCGATCCACAAGGGAGAGGACCATGCACACAGAATACCCAATTCAAAAGGGAAGTTGCGACGTGGTTGCAGATTGGTGAAAGCCAGACATTCCGTATTGCCTTCCAACCAATGCTGGACATTCGTCCGTCTTCGTATTAAACATATTAATTGCGGCAGAAGCTTCTGCCGCATCACAATATCATTCATTGTCGATGTAAAATTCTTTGTATAGAAGCGCAGTGTAATTTCGCTCACCCAAGCCTTTGCGCAATCTATGAATCTCTCTTGGCAAATTAGTGCCGTACACGCGCATCCTCATGAATCCTGCTCTCTCGTGCTCAATGGTCGCATTGATCCCAAGTAGTTCAAAAAATAATGCCATCCTCAAATATGAATTCACCAGTGTACTTATAGACGCTCAGCAATGCGGCCTTGGTCGCTGTGATAAGCTTTTCATCTGCATTCAAGTGCTTAACAAGAGCATCGGTGACCCCCTCCGTGTCAAGACCAATCTCTAATCGCTCTTTATTTTTGTTCCAAATCACCCAGCATAATTTGATCTCTAAGTACTTTCGGTCAAAGTCAGCCCGTGATCTTCTAAGCGCTGGAAATATCGCCTTGAAAAGCTCGGCAGATATCAGGTCCGATTTGCGTGGAATTTTGTATGCGTCTCTGTAGAATTTTTCGTAACACTCGGAAAAGTACATTTTATTTTGCTTGTGCACTTCATCGTAATGATCAATTAATTCGTTAAACGCCTCGGCGGTGGTAAACTTTATCCGGGCTATCGCCTCCTCCTTGTTTAGTATGTAACGACAAAGATAGTCTTCATCCGATATCAGGCTTGACTCAATCTTTTCACCCTCAAAGAGTATGCGTATAAGCTCACTATCAACAACTGAAACCAAGTTGAATTGATATGCGCAACGCTCTGACCCCCTGCGATTTGCAAGTAAGCCCATTTCATATGCCTGGGCTTTCATTAGAGATGTTATGGAAGAAAAAATAGCCTTGTCGTTCTGAACGCTTCCACTACTCTTATTCATTTCCTGAAAAGCAAATACATCAAATGCTGGAGCTTTGAATATTCGGGGGCAAGCTTCAGAAAATTTATCATGATAGGCGTGGGACCAAGTCTTAGCCTTCATGTAATATGATAGTGCAGGGTGGTTGGTCCAGCCTTTGAATGGTCGCCAATTATAATTAGGGTCTTTCTCTTCGACTCCTCTAGCGAGAACCGCCCAAGCATTTGCCTCGCTTTTCTTACAGCTAATTACCAGTACGGTAAAGCACAGAAAATCTTCGACCCTGTTAACCTTGTATGCGAGCAAGTCAATCTCTCTAACCGTCCCCTCATGGTCATCTACATAGCATCTATTGCTAATAAGATGCCAGCCATGCTCGCGCAGCATGACTCCAACTTTGTACTCTAAGTGAAATCCAGTCTTGATAATTGAGGAGCTTACTTTATCTAAGTCAATTGCCATGAATGCTCCGTGCAGACGTTGGATGCATATTATATCTGTGATGAATGCTTCTTAAGAGCGAAGCGAGGAAATGGTTAAGCTAATGCTCTCCGCATTCACGTCCAGTGCTTGTAGAATAGTCATAACATTATCATGCACAGATGTGGAACCTCTCTGATTGATCCAGAGCGAGACCTCCTCTATCGCTGCTCTAATTGCTATTTGGTTCATCAGCAACAATTCAAGCGCATCAGCTGTGATAAATTGGTCATCGTTCATCGTTCATCGTTCATCGTTCATTTTCCATACTTTCTTTTCGGTCGATTGAAGTAGCATAGCCCAGAAAAGCTAACCTTTCACTACTGCGCAGGTAACAACTACGCCAATTTCCAACCCCCGCCAAAATCAAACGGTATTTACATCGAATCTGGAATTGACCCACAGGCGAAAATCCCTGTACTGACAGATGTAGGGCTTAACCACTAGCCCCTGCAAACCGGGGCAGGTGCCCTATAAATTAAAAATCCGTACAGCACAAACAAAAAAGCCCCGCCACGACCCAGCAGAGGGCCATAGCGAGGCTTTTGTACCCCACAGGGCAATGGTTAGCGTTGCTGTATGAGGCTTGTTTAAGTTTGAAAGTTTAGGTTGAGTGCCAGCATCAAGCGACGTACTGCTGTTGCAGTGAACTGACCACCGCGTGGGGTGCTAACACCTTTGGCAATTAGGCAATCAGCCACAGATTGAAGTGTCTTACAGGTGTACATGCACAGTTTGATTTCAGTTTCAACGCTTTTCTGGTAGCTGGTGACGTTAGCTGTGCGTACAGCACGGGCTTGTACTGTGTTCTTACTGGCACGGGCAGCGGCAAGGCCAGCATCACGACGGGCAATCTTGGCTTGCGCCTCTTCATCACCAGCCTCTGCTTCACGTTTAAGACTGGCCAATGCGTCTTTAGTACGCTGGGAAATAAACTCACGTTCTTGCTGGGCAAGGGCGGCGAACAGATGCAGTTGGAAGGTGTTGGCGGTCGGCATGGTGGCAACCTTGAACTCGGTGTGTTCCATCATCTGAGCAATGTGGAGCACGCTACGGCTCAGGCGATCCAGCTTGGCTACCACGAGCACTGCATTCTGTTCCTTACACATGGTCAGTGCTTTGCTGCACTCCGGGCGTTCAAGTGGTGCGACTGTACCTGATACGGTTTCAGTGAACGCTCCAACGATGTTCCAGCCGCCCAATTGAGCAGCACGTTCAATGTATTCACGTTGAGCATCCAAACCCAAACCGGACTCACCCTGAGCTTTGGTGGAAACTCGGTAGTAAGCAATCACGTTTGTCATGCTGAGTTGTCCGGCTGTTGCTGGTGAATGAGCGCTCATTTTGGCGATGTGACAGCGACTTGTCAAACTGACTGTCGGACGACATGAAGATTGATACAGACCACTTCAATATGACAAATTTCAATCGCATGCTAGCTTCTAGCCTTCACACTCACTGGTAGGCAAGGGAAAAGACTCACGCGCTTTTTGATTTCAGCCGCTTCGATAGCAGTAGTATTGGGCGACCGCTCCCGCCGAGTGAGGGCACCCGTGTGCAGACCCGTTTAGCGTGTATCGTTCGACGTTGCTGTCTCTGCTGAAAGCTTTGAGGCAGGGAAAGGAGAGCTAAAAGTTGGCATCGCTTCATTCGGACTGAATGGCGGTATTGAGGCTACAGACAAGCCTGGTAGCACATCCCGTATTCAGTTTGGAGTCCCGATGGTTTTCCCATCTAAGCGGAATGACACCTAACATCATCTGCCGAAGCCGTTTCATAATATCTTTAGTTTGGGGCGGCACATCATGCCATAAGCTCCACAGCTTGCGCATGGAAGCCGATCACTCTTCACCTACACCCACAACCATCATTCAGCGTGAATCACGCTGAAAACGTAGCACAAGACCTCACAGGGCCATCAAGTGAGAAGGTCTCGGGATTATTTCCAATGAAATGATGAAACTGCATCGCAATCAGAATCATTTTGAGAGATTTCATCATGTGTGCTTCACCAGTACCACCACGAACACCAATGATAATCAGGGTTTTAGCAATTTCACATGGTTGAACACCATAGATTCAGGATGGACCTTACTAGTCTCTCCCCCTGTTTTACTTCCTGATAACCATATTCACCGTCAACGGTGGAGCAGCCATACCAAGAGATTATCGCCCGTCAACGGACAAGAACGTCAACCTACGGTTTCCTCTGGCGATCGCCTCTGGTTGATCTTGGGTGTCATTACCGTGTATCTAACAACCAATGATCGCAGTGAGGCGTAGCCGAGCAGTGAGCACGAGCAGTGCGAATGCTTTTGGCAGGGAGTCAGATAGACGACCAATGCTCTTGATCTTCTTCTGTGTGTACACACAGGGATTACATCTATTCTTTACTACGTAAAGGAGATAACACTCTTTCTTATTTTGTTCGAGCTTCTGCTCTCTCTTCCCTTACACTCTCTTAGAGAGAATGTATTCAAAGCTTACGCTTTGTTAAGTATGTAATATTCTTTTAAATAACAAGCTTTTAAAGCTTTACCCTACCTCGCTTCGCTCGGCAGGCAAGCTTTAGTATACATGATAAATGGTCGTCTTGTCAATACCATTGAGAAGTATTTTCATTTGGGCTTGCTCACGCAAGCGAGAGGCAGGACGTGTCAGGGTGCACTCTGCGACCACTGGTGTGCAGCCGTAAACGGCACATCCTCAGAGCTTCATTTAAGCGATTTTAGAGCTGTATTGCTCTACCCTGTGGGTTGACATGGATTTGTGCTGAATCGCACTGAAAACGCCTAGAAAGCGCATGCAGAGGCATTTACATATAGCGCGTACGCTTACGAGACTTACAGCAAGCTGAAGTAGCTTAACCACTGACTAGTGCACACCAAGCGTTCACAGACGAAAAAGCCCCGACCACCACCAGCTCATCGCCAGTTAATGATCGGGGCTTTTCTGATAGCTCAGCAAGACACATCATCAAGCCTTCATCAATGTGGGTTGACCATCCGGTTACAACGCCAACGTGGTGATAGGTGCTTCACTGCTGCGAGGAACGACTTACTCACTCGCACCAAGTGATTGATAGGCACAGTGTCATGCTTGGTCGTCAAGTGTTGATACTTTTCGAACACCCTAGGACAGACAGACATCACATGCCATTGTCTACCCTTGTAGCGATGATTGATCATCAATTGCTCATCAGCACTGACATTCGCATACCCGGAATGAATCGAATTGCTGGGCCAGTGGAGGGTCAGGACATTCATCCTCGTCCTCCTTCTTGTTCCAAACTGAACAGAGCACCAACCGGCTCTGGCTGCTCAGGGAAGCCATCAGGCACGATCAACTCACCAAAGCACTCGCTCGCTTCTTTCTCAGCAGCAGCACGACGCTTGGCGGCTTCCTGTTCAGCTTTACGACGTTCACGCTCTTCAGCCGCTTCAATCAATTGGCTGGTGAGTGCTGCTCTGTAAGCATCCATTTGAGCTTGTAGGTGAGCCACGTACTCATCTTTAACAACAGCCTTCAACTCTTGTTTCTCACTTGCTTGCATAGCCAACGGCTTGACCATCTGGACGCTATGAGAAAGCTGGGCATGATTGATGGGCCAACGGCGATCAATTGTATAACCGCTGCCAATCTTATCGGCCACCAACTGGAGCCATTCATGCTCAAGCGGATGAGATACGACCTCAGTGCACTCACGGGTGTTCTCGTACGCATGAGTGCGAACACGAAGACGCTTGTTGAATTCATCATCACTCCAGCTTGGAGGCGTGCCCTTGATGACAGTGGTAGATAGTTTTTTGCTCATTTACGTTGCTCCTCACGTTTTTTGCGAATATAGGTGATAATTTTTTTGATAAGATCGATACGGTATCGTTCATCATCAAGCACTGGGGTAGATACAGCATCATTTTGTTTAGTTGGTGGTTGTGTGTGCTCAGGCTTATCCGGTTTGAGGGTGGTAGCGGCCCTGGCTTTCTGCTTGCGTTCATTTGCTCGCTGTATGCCAAGAACGAAAGTATCAATGCTACTCATGATTAGGCGTGTTCACGCTTTAGCAGTTCTTGAAGGTGTTCGTCGACACCCTTGCCAGCAGACATCACTGCGATGACAAGATTGGTGTAAACGTTAAGTGGTAGGCGAAACTTAACGAGTACGGAGTTTTCTTTTTTTTGCCGATAGAGCTGGGTACGGCAGCGACTAATACAGGTCTTTGAGTGTTGTCGCCGATTGATTAATGGGGTCTCGCAGACAATACATTTGTGTGGGTTCAGCAAGCGTGAGTGTACATCGAGGTCAGACATGACGGTCTCCCGTGATTGATTAGTATTTATGTGTGTGCCGTAAGCGGTTGTATGGGACATCCCCAAAGGGAATGAATATATGCAACAATCAGATTACATATCTTTTTCAAGACAAAAGAAAACGCCAATCACTACTCGGCAAGGAAAGGGACCGATTAGCAGCTGGCGTTCTCAAGAAAGGGTTTAGCAGAGTCTATGTAGACAACCATATGTAGAAGGGAACCATGCTTCTAGAAATGGATTGACTTAGGCTACGAGGTGATAGCCTTCAGTTGCAAGGAGTGGACAACTGAATGAGTCGAATGGGCGGTGGATGAGGCTACTGAACTAAAGATATAAAATATTACCCGAACCACTCGATTCGTACTACGATAATATCACGAATCATTCGCATTTGTCAATGCCTGCCACAGACTTATCACATATAACTTCATTCGTGGGGGCTCCATCGTTCGCTCCGCTCTGTGTTGGGGAAGTGATATTTCCAACGCCTCCGCGATAATCTCCACAGGTGCACTCGCTCCGGCAAAAGAGGACCCACCTTCATGAGGGCTTTAATGAGAGATGGGTTAAATAAGTCGAGTTTTCGTCACCTTAGAGCTTAATTTGCACCATTGCTTCCAGCATTGCTTTCAACGGGCTTCGGCTCCCATAGATGCTGAACGTGACGGCTCCATCCTCATGACCAGCGATCCTCTTGATTAGCGAGTCCTGCACTCCTGCTTCTCGCAGATCGTCAATCAGTGTGTGGCGGAAACTGTGGAACGTCTTCCTCTGATCAGTGATCCCCAGCTTCATCTTGTAGCGACCGAACCACTTGGATGGAGCGTGGCCCAGCTTCCCTCGCACTGCTTCAAGCTGAGGGAACAGGCGATCCGTTCCTGTGACCCTGACGGACTCCACGTGCTCTAGAAGGCCAATATCGATAAGGGCTGGGTGCAGGGGGAGTACCCGGCGACTGCTGGCATTCTTCAGCTGCTGACCTTCACGCTTGTCGTCAATCCGAACGCATGGGATGCCCTGGTGCTCGATAATGTCATCCACCCGAAGCTGGCAGAGTTCTTCCAGTCTGCAACCTGTGGCTCGTCCGAGAAGGGGTAGCCAGAAGCGCCAAGGGTGCTTGCGAGCTTCTGCACGCAACAAATCAAGGTCGAGTAGAGCAACCAAGTCTTCGCGGTCAAACGACAGGCGTGCCTCTTTGGCCGATCCAGTCATCACCTTCATCCCCGCAAGCGGGTTATCGGTCATGTACCCGTTGGACTTGCACCAGTTCATGAAAGCAGTGAGCTTTCGCAGCCGGTTATTCACGGTGACGGCGGTGATGGTCTTGTACGTGGCACCTGACTCTACAACCTGCTTAAGGGTTTTCCCCTTGAATTCCGGGCGTAGGCCGAAGTACTGCGGACAGCGACTGAGCCGATCCTTCAGCAAGCGCGCTTGTTGCACGTCAAAGGCATCAGAGGCCATGTCGCCCATCAGCTCGAACAGGTCAGCAAGAGCGCGTTCAACATCATCGATGCTGCCCTGTCGCCAAGTTCCGCCCCGTTTGCCTTCATCTATGTACATTTTCGACAGAGCGGCGAGAGTAGGGCCATCGCTCCGTGGTGCGGCGGTAGGGTCCGTAACCTTCCGTGGTGCGCTCTGAACGCTTAGCCGGGGGATAGAGTCTCGCCAGCTCGTGCACAACGCACGTAGCGTCTCAGGTGCTGTCAGGGGGTGTTCAGCAAGGTGAGAGTGCACTTGCTGAGCCAGAGAGCAGGCGATGAACATTGCTGTCTGACGTTGTTGCACACGTAGGCAGACACGTAGCGTCTGACGTTTCGGGAATAGGTGCTTCGGCAGTCGAAGATTGAGGTAGTAAACGGATTGACGACGGACGATGTAGGCCATGTGAGACACCAGAGTGGGCCAATAAAGTGGACCAATTGAGTGGAACAATCCTGGCCACACCCCAGATTTTTGGCGTTGTTTCAGGTACACTTTACAGCCTGAAACGAATGTCGGTAGAACCCCATCAATTTGTCACCAACCCAGATGCAGCGCAGCTCTCGGCAAGCTGCAAGCCATGCTCGCATGCCCACCTGGTCAGGCCCGGAAGGGAGCAGCCATAGCGGGAACATCGAGTGCCGGGGTGTGGCTGGTGGGGCCGCCTCCATTTTGGGCGCAGGATTTTTCCGGCGTACCTGTCAGGCGTCGCATATCAGACGCGTTTCTTTACACCCTCGCACTGTTTTCCGCCTGCACGATCCCGCGCAGCGCCTTATCATGCATCCCATCGTGTCGACCCATTCAGCCAGGAGATAGCGACCGTGGAACATGTCGACGACCTCACCCGTCAGAAGATTCGCGAGTGGCAAATGCGCCGCCTGGAAATCAAGGATCAGATGGCCGCCAGCCCCGAGCGTGTGCTGGAGCTGTCGCAGGTGCTCGACCAGATGGAAGAAGAGCACGAGCGCATCCTCGAGGAAGCGGCTCCGCCAGCGACGGTGAAGGCTGATACGGTGGCCTTGGAGCTGCAGGTGTCGGCGCGCTCGGTGCGGGACTTGCGCAAGCTGCTGGAGCTCGCCCTGCATGAGCTAGATGACATGCTTGACGCACCGCAGGCGGGTGGCAGTTATCCCGGCGACATGGCTGGGTCCTTGGGTGCCTACCGTTTTGAGTTGGTGGTGGGGCAGACCGCTGAATCCGACAAACCTTGAGTGATCTGCGGACACGTACCGACATGCAGCCCGAGCACTTCGACTTTTCCCATCCCGTGTACTTGCCGGTCACCGCAGAGGTGTGCCAGGCCTTGCTGGCCGACGGTGCGTCTGCGCTCGGCGCTCTGAGCGAGCCGGAGCTGGCGGCGGTGCTGGTAATACAGAACCTGGCGCAGGCACAAGGCCAGGTCGATGCGCGGGCGGCGGAGAAGGTGCTGGGCAAGCTGTTGGCGTGGGCGGTCGATGGCGCGCATTCGCCTGGCGTGGGGTTGTTGTCCGAGGCCCGTAGGCTGTTCGATGCGCGCAAGCTCTATTTCGGCCTTGAGGTGATCAAGGGTTCGAAGCTGCGTCTGCTCGACGTGGAGCAGGTTCAGGCGCGGGAATACCTGCTGGCCGATGGCAAGTGGGATTTCGACTACCGCATACGCCTGCATCACAGGGACAACCCGTTCAGCCAGCGGGTGACCACCGGTTTCGACAGCGAGCGCTGGTTAACCGTCGAGCAGGACAAGCTGCTCAAGATCATCCAGGCCAACCTCGACGAAGACATCCACGTGCAGGGCTATGCCGGGATCGGCAAGAGCTACCTGCTTGGCGCGCTGATGGACTGCCTGCCCCGTGGCCGGGTGCTGGCCCTGGCACGCACGCCCGCGAAGCTCGGCACCTTGCGTCGACGCATGGGGCTGGATGAGCAGGCCAAGGTCGGCATGACCTTCGGCCAGTTCGCCCGGGCCCTGCTCAAGGATACCCGGTCAGTTTCCGCCCGGACGGCGCAGCGCGGCCCTGGCAAGCGAAGGCTGGCCGAGGAACTGGGGATCGTCGGCTTGCGCCAGTACGACGCCGAGCATGCCTTGGATATCTGCCTGGAAGTGCTGCGCAACTACTGCGATTCGCGGGATTACAGCCTGTCGAATCGTCATCTGCCGTATTTTCGCCAAGCGCTCTCCGGCGTCGATGCCCAGGTCCTGCTCGAGTACGCCAGCCGGCTATGGCGCTATCTGGAGGCGCAACCGGCCTGGGGCGCGCAGACCGGGTTCGAGGCGTTGCTGCTGCTCAAGCGAGCGAGCCTGGCTGGTTGCAGCGTGCCGGGGCGTTTCAGCCACGTGATCATCGACGAGAGCCAGGACGTGCCGGCCTCGCTGCTGCAGGTTATCGAGCGGGGTCGCCAGGTGCTGATCACCCTGGGCGACGAGTACCAGAAGGCCTCCGGCGAGGTGGTCAGGCGCGAGCGTCAGGTGCGCCAGAAGGACATGGCCTTTGCCGTGCGTTGCGGGCCCAAGGTGGAACGCCTGATCAACCCGTTGATCGGCGTGCATTCGAAGAAGTCCAAGGTTGCCTTCGAAGCTGCGCGCCATGTCGATGTCGGCATCGAGCACTTCCCCGAAGGGTTCGTCCCGCCAGAGGGCTGCGTGGTGCTGACCGCCTCGCGCTGGGACACGATGCGCTGGGCCATGGAGTTGGCCAAGTCCAACTGCTTGTTGAATTTCCCCGATTGGCCGCAGATGCGCCGCTTCATGGCCACCGCGATCGGCCTGTTCAGGGCTGCGTTCTATGCCCCGGGGCAGGATGCCGAAGGGCCGCATCCGTACTTCGCGCACCTGCTCGACTGGCAGCAGGTGCGTGAGTCCGAGCGGTTCGATGCCGCGTTCCTCTGGGTCGAGGAGCGCCTTGAGGCGGGTTTCAAGCTTGCGGACCTGACGCTGCTGGAGGCGCGCATCGCTGCAAGGCCCGACAGCCTGATACTGTTGATGGCCGAGGAGGCTGGCGGCCTGGAGTTCGATCAGGTGCTGCTGACACCGGAACTGATGACCACCGACCGCTTCAAGGACGCCTACGCCTTCGATGCGCGGATCTGCGCAGTGTATATCGCCCTGTCGCGGGCGCGTCGGCAGCTGTACCTGCCGTATGACGTGGAAGAGTGGATCAACTACCACAAGGGCCAGCCGTTCCGCGAGTTGCACGGCTACTGAGGCCTCCACGCCTGCCCTGGCTGGCCGACATCTGCATCAGCCGCTGAAAGGTCGGGCATTGCAGATGGCTCTCCTCGGGGCACTGCGCCGCATGGCGCAACCCCTTGCTCATCGCCTGCAGCCGTTTGATCCGGCGGTCGATCTCGTCGGCCTTGGCCAGCAGCAACTCGCGGTCGACCATTTGCTCGTCAAGCATGGCGGCTACTTCGTCCAGCGAAAAGCCAGCCGCCTGTCCCAGCGCGATCAACGCCAGGCGCTCGGGGGTGTCTGGCGGGAACTGGCGGCGTTGCCCATGGCTGGCCAGTGATCTGAGCAAGCCCTTGTTCGCGTAGTAACGCAATGTCGACGCCGGCACTCCGGTGCGCCTGGCGACATCGGCAATGTCCATTGCAACCCCTCTTGACTTGAAGTTGACTTCAACTTGCATGCTGCTTGGCATCGACCTTTCCGTCAATCTGCCAAGGGCTCTCATCATGACCATCTCCTCGCTTGTGCTTTCCATCCTGTTCATCGGCATCGGCGCCACCCTGGTCATGGACCTGTGGACCGTGTTGCTCAGGTATCTGGGCGTCACCACCCTGAACTACGCCATGGTCGGGCGCTGGGCGGGGCACCTGCGCGAAGGGCGCTGGCGGCATGCGGCGATCGGCAAGGCTGCGCCGGTCAGGGGGGAGCTGGCGTGGGGCTGGTTGCTTCACTACGCCACTGGGCTGGTGTTCGCGGCGCTGCTGGCGGCTATTGCAGGGGAGGGGTGGTTGCGCGGGCCGACACTGTGGCCAGCCTTGCTGTTCGGGGTGGTCTCGGTGCTCGTGCCGTTGTGCGTGGTGCAACCTGCGTTGGGAGCCGGGTATTTCGCGACGAACACACCCGCGCCCCTGAAGAGCTGCCTGCGCAGCCTGGCGACGCACTGCGTGTTCGGTTTGGGCCTCTACCTGGCGGCATTGGGTGTCGCGGCTGCGGGTAACTGAGGGCTGTCATCACCTGCGAACGGATGGGGCTCGGTATAACGCTCGACGATCCGCTGCATCTCCCCGGACTCCCTGATCCGCACCAGCGCCCTGAGCACGCCTTGGGTCGGCAGTTGGGGGTCGTTGCGCACCATGCAGCCCAGCGCCTGTTCTTCAAGCACGGCCAGGGGCTGCAGGTGTCGAGCCGGCGGTAGGGAGCGGTTGTACCATTGCAGCGACAGCTGGTTGCTCACGGCATGGCGCAAGCGCCCGACCTGGAGTTTCTGCAGGACCAGCAATTGATTGCGGCTATCTTCGCGCTGCAGGCGGGCCTGGCTGAACAGCGGCTCGAGCGTGGGGTAGGTGTAGCCGAGCACGGTGCCGATGGCCTGGGGTGGCAGTGCGTCCGGGCTGACGGGGCCGCTGTCGCCGGGGCGGCCGACCAGCAGGTCGCGCTGCTCGATGAGCGGGATGCTCCAGAGATAGTCGCCGGGCCGATCGGTCAGCCATCGCGTGGAAACGTAGCAGCGTACGTCGATTTCGCCGGCCTGCATCGCCTCCTGCAGGCGCAGGCGGGCCAGCACATGGTATTGGGGGCGGGCATCGACCTCCCGGGCGATGGCCTGCATCAGCTCCAGCAGGATGCCTTCCGCCGGCTGCTGGTCCTCGATGCGCATCAGCGGCATGCTCCAGCTTTCGGCGATGGAGAAGCGCAACACCGGCGGTTGCGCCACGCCGTGGGTAGCCCACAACGATATCCAAAATGACAGGGTGGCCAGGACTCGCCGCACGCCTCATCCTCCCTGATCCGTCGTCCGTGTGCCCGTCACTGAGCTTAGACGAGATCGGCAGGGTGCAATTTTGGCCCCGCTCCGCTAGCATT
The DNA here is from genome assembly GCF_900110655.1 of Pseudomonas soli. GTDB lineage: Bacteria > Pseudomonadota > Gammaproteobacteria > Pseudomonadales > Pseudomonadaceae > Aquipseudomonas > Aquipseudomonas soli. The sequence goes on along the minus strand of NZ_FOEQ01000002.1, from coordinate 461,982 downwards.
AGCGCTCTTTCCGCCCGCTCCGGTCACGATGGTTTTTTGATGAGTTATCAGGTTCTTGCACGTAAATGGCGTCCGCGCTCGTTCCGCGAAATGGTCGGCCAGACCCATGTGCTCAAGGCTTTGATCAACGCCCTGGACAACCAGCGCCTGCACCATGCCTACCTGTTCACCGGGACCCGGGGCGTGGGCAAGACCACCATTGCGCGGATCATCGCCAAGTGCCTGAACTGCGAGACCGGCATCACCTCGACGCCGTGCGGCACCTGCTCGGTATGCCGGGAGATCGATGAGGGCCGTTTCGTCGATCTGATCGAGATCGACGCTGCCAGCCGCACCAAGGTCGAGGACACCCGCGAGCTGCTCGACAACGTGCAGTACGCGCCGAGCCGCGGGCGCTTCAAGGTCTACCTGATCGACGAAGTGCACATGCTCTCCACCCACTCGTTCAACGCCCTGTTGAAGACGCTGGAAGAGCCGCCGCCCTACGTCAAGTTCATCCTCGCCACCACCGACCCGCAGAAACTGCCGGCGACCATCCTGTCGCGCTGCCTGCAGTTCTCGCTGAAGAACATGAGCCCGGAGCGCGTGGTCGAGCACCTGACCCACGTGCTGGGCGCCGAGAACGTGCCGTTCGAGGAGGATGCCCTGTGGTTGCTCGGCCGCGCCGCCGACGGCTCCATGCGCGACGCCATGAGCCTGACCGACCAGGCCATCGCCTTTGGCGAGGGGCGGGTGCTGGCCGCCGACGTGCGGGCGATGCTCGGTACCCTCGATCACGGCCAGGTGTATGGCGTGCTCCAGGCCCTGCTCGAAGGCGATGCCCGGGCGCTGCTGGCCGCGGTGCGTGACCTGGCCGAGCAAGGCCCGGACTGGAACGGCGTGCTGTCGGAAATGCTCAATGTGCTGCACCGTGTGGCCATCGCCCAGGCCCTGCCGGAGGCGGTGGACAACGGCCAGGGCGACCGTGACCGCGTGCTGGCGTTGGCCCAGGCCCTGCCGGCCGAAGACGTGCAGTTCTACTACCAGATGGGGTTGATCGGCCGCCGTGACCTGCCATTGGCGCCGGACCCGCGCGGCGGTTTCGAGATGGTCCTGCTGCGGATGCTGGCGTTCCGCCCGGCCGATAGCGACGACGCACCGAGGCCGGTACTAAAGCCGACGGGGATCAGCCAGGCCACAGCTGATCCGACCCAACCGGTGGCGGCAGCGGCTGTGGCCGTGGCGCCGTCCGTTGCCGCCAGTCCTGTCGCTGAAGTGGCCGCGCCGCTGCCCGTGGCTGAGCCATCCATACAGGCTGAGCCGCCAGTCGTCGAGGTGCCGCCCGTTGCCGAGGTTGTCGAGGCGCCGCAAGCGCCAGCGCAGCCCGAGCCCGAGCCGCAGCCCGTCGAGGAGGTCATCGATCTGCCGTGGGAGGAGCCGGTTGCCACTCCGGCGCCGGTTGCGCCCGAGCAGTTGCCCGAGCCGGCACCCGCGGTCGAGGCCGCCACCCAGCAGCCGGACGATGACGAACCGCCGTTCGACCCGTCGGCCTACAGCCCGGCGGGCATGGAGCGTGACGACGAGCCGCCGGCGGACGAGGACTACTACGCACCCGACAGCGACCCGGTCGGCTTCAGCTACCTGGACGAGCTGGCCGAGCACGTCCAGGAAGAGGCACCTGCCCAGGCGCCGGAGCCACTGCCGGCGGCCATGCCCGCGACCGGCCTGGCCCTGCAATGGCTGGAATTATTCCCACAGTTGCCTGTCTCCGGTATGACAGGCAACATCGCCGCAAACTGTACGCTGATCGCCGCCGAGGGTGATGACTGGCTGTTGCACCTGGACCCGGGGCAGGGCGCGCTGTTCAACTCGACGCAGCAGCGCAGGCTGAACGACGCACTGAACCAGCAACTGGGCCGCGAGATCCGCCTGAAGATCGAGCTGATCCGCCCCGAGCAGGAAACCCCGGCCCAAGCCGCCTCGCGCAAGCGCGCCGAGCGCCAGCATGACGCCGTGGTGTCGATCGAACAGGACCCGCTCATCCAGCAGATGATCCGGCAGTTCGGTGCGACGGTCAGGCAGGATACTATTGAGCCTGTAGACGCCCTGGCCAGCCAGGGCCAATGAACGGATAACCATGCGGCCGGCCCTGTGCCGGGCCGCATCACATGACCCAATCGAGGTATACCCCATGATGAAAGGTGGCATGGCCGGCCTGATGAAGCAGGCCCAGCAGATGCAGGAAAAGATGCAGAAGATGCAGGAAGAGCTGGCCAATGCGGAAGTCACCGGCCAGTCCGGTGGCGGCCTGGTCAGTGTGGTGATGACCGGTCGCCACGACGTCAAGCGCGTCAGCATCGACCATAGCCTGATGTCGACCGACGCTGACGACAAGGAAGTGCTCGAGGACCTGATCGCCGCCGCGCTGAACGATGCCGTGCGCAAGATCGAGCAGAGCAGCCAGGAAAAGATGGGTGGCATGACCGCCGGGATGCAGCTGCCGCCTGGTTTCAAGATGCCGTTCTGATCGGCTTCTGGCTTCAAATGGGGAGCAACGGCCCGACGGTCGTTGCTCCCTTGTTCATTCTGTTTCCTGAATTGGCAGGCCTGCACACATGAGCTTCAGCCCCCTGATCCGCCAACTGATCGACGCCCTGCGCATCCTGCCCGGCGTCGGTCAGAAAACCGCCCAACGCATGGCCCTGCAACTGCTGGAGCGCGACCGCAGTGGCGGCACGCGCCTGGCCCAGGCCCTGAGCCAGGCCATGGAAGGCGTCGGTCATTGCCGCCAGTGCCGGACCTTGACCGAGCAGGAACTGTGCCCGCAATGCGCCGACCCGCGCCGTGATGACACGCAACTGTGCGTGGTCGAGGGGCCGGTGGATGTGTACGCGGTGGAGCAGACCGGCTATCGCGGTCGCTACTTCGTGCTCAAGGGGCACCTCTCGCCGCTGGACGGGCTGGGGCCGGATGCCATCGGCATTCCACAGCTGATGGCGCGGATCGAGGAGCAGGGCACCTTCAGTGAGGTGATCCTGGCCACCAACCCCACGGTGGAAGGAGAGGCGACGGCGCACTACATTGCCCAGCTGTTGGCCGAGAAGGGCCTGACTGCCACGCGCATCGCCCATGGTGTGCCGTTGGGTGGCGAGCTGGAATTGGTAGATGGCGGGACGCTGGCCCATGCATTTGCCGGGCGCAGGCCAATCACGTTGTAAACCTGTAAACGCATCGCGGGGCCAGTCGCATCGGCGCACCGCGATCGTTTTGAAAGCGAACTCAGTATTCGCTCAGGGAAAACTCGGTCAGGCAGAAGGTCGGCACGCCGGCCGCCTGCAGGCGACGCGAGCCTTCCAGCTCCGGTAGGTCGATGATCGCCGCCGCCTCGAAGACCTGGGCGCCGGTGCGGCGCACCAGGTTGGCCGCGGCCAGCAGGGTGCCGCCGGTGGCAATCAAGTCATCGAAGATCAATACCGAGTCGCCGTCGCAGAGGCTGTCGGCATGCACTTCCAGGAAGGCCTCGCCGTATTCGGTCTGATAGCCCTCGGACAGCACATCGGCCGGCAGCTTGCCCTGCTTGCGGAACAGGATCAGCGGCTTGTTCAGCTGGTGGGCGATGATCGAGCCGATCAGGAAGCCTCGCGCGTCCATGGCGCCGATATGGCTGAACTCGGCCTCGACATAGCGCTCGATGAACTGGTCGGCGACATAGCGCAGCCCGCGCGGCGACTGGAACAGCGGGGTGATGTCGCGGAAGATCACGCCCGGCTTGGGGAAGTCCACTACCGGGCGGATCAGGGCTTTGAGGTCGAAGGTGTCGCTGTGCATGGGGCGGGTATCCTGGAAAAACTCCGCGTCAGTATACCCTTTTAGCGCGGCGGTCAGACCTCGAGTGCACCACCGGCCAGCGCGCACAGCTGGATCGGATCGAGAATGTGCACTTCCTTGCCCTCGGCCTTGAGCAGGCCGTTCTGCTGGAAGCGGGTGAACACCCGCGACACGGTTTCCACCGCCAGGCCCAGGTAGTTGCCGATCTCGTTGCGCGACATGCTCAGGCGGAACTGGTTGGCCGAGTAACCACGGGCGCGGAAGCGCGCCGACAGGTTGACCAGGAAGGTGGCGATGCGCTCGTCGGCGGTCTTCTTCGACAACAGCAGCATCATCTGCTGGTCGTCGCGGATCTCGCGGCTCATCACCCGCATCAGCTGGCGGCGCAGCTGCGGCAGCTGTACCGAGAGTTCATCCAGGCGCTCGAAGGGGATCTCGCACACCGAGGTGGTTTCCTGGGCCTGGGCCGACACCGGGTAGGCCTCGGTGTCCATGCCGGACAGGCCGACCAGCTCGCTGGGCAGGTGGAAGCCAGTGATCTGCTCCTCGCCGCTGTCGCTGAGGCTGAAGGTCTTGAGGGCACCGGAACGTACTGCGTAGACCGAGCCGAAATTGTCACCCTGGCGGAACAGGAACTCGCCTTTCTTCAGTGGGCGGCCGCGTTTGACGATTTCATCCAGTGCGTCCATGTCTTCCAGGTTCAGGGACAGGGGCAGGCACAGGGGGGCCAGGCTGCAATCCTTGCAGTGGGCCTGGTTGTGTGGGCGCAGTTTTACTGGCTCGGACATTTCTTTCGATCCTTGTGGGAAAGCACACATAAGCCGTAAGGATAACCCGCGGCATGGGCTGTAGGCCAGTGTGCGCATTTTTGGTGCACGCTAGCAGCGGTGTGGAAGGTGTGTCCCGACACCGTTCAACTGTCCATAGTGTGCCTCGAAAGGCGGTCTGTCCATGCGGTGAAACGCCTCAATCGCCTCAGATCACCCGCGAGAAACGCTGGCGATTCTGCTGCGCGAGGTAAGCGTCGAATACCATGCACACCGAGCGCGCCAGCAGGCGGCCGGCCGGCAGGATGCGGATGCCCTTGGCGTCCAGGCTGATCAGGCCGTCGCGTTGCATGGCCTGCAGTTGCGGCCACTGCTCCTTGAAGTAGCCGCGAAAATCGATGGTGAAGGCCTGTTCGATCGCTTCGAAATCCAGTTCGAAGTGGCAGATCAATTGCTGGATTACCGCCCGGCGCAGGCGATCGTCCTGGTTGCACATCAGGCCGCGCTGGGTCGCCAGTTGCGCGGTGGAGAGGGTGTCCTGGTAGGTGTTGAGGTCGCTGCTGTTCTGGCAGTAGAGGTCGCCGATCTGGCTGATCGCCGACACGCCCAGGCCGATCAGGTCGCAGTGGCCGTGGGTGGTGTAGCCCTGGAAGTTGCGTTGCAGTGTGCCTTCTTCCTGGGCGATGGCCAGCTCGTCGTCGGGCAGGGCGAAATGGTCCATGCCGATGTAGCGGTAGCCAGCGGCGGTCAGTTGGTCGATGGTGGCGTGCAACATTTCCAGTTTGGCCGCCGGAGCTGGCAGGTCGCTGCTGTCGATGCGTCTCTGGGGCATGAAGCGTTCGGGCAGGTGCGCGTAGTTGAACACCGACAAACGGTCGGGCTGCAGGCGGATCACTTCTTCGACGGTGCGGGCGAAACCTTCCGGTGTCTGCTTGGGCAGGCCGTAGATCAGGTCCAGGTTGATCGAGCGGAACTGCAGGGTGCGCGCCGCTTCGATCAGGGTGCGGGTCTGCTCCAGGCTTTGCAGGCGGTTGACCGCGCGCTGCACGGCGGGGTCCAGATCCTGCACGCCGAGGCTGACGCGGTTGAAGCCCAGCTCGCGCAGCAGGCCCATGGTCGACCAATCGGCCTCGCGTGGGTCGATTTCGATACCGTAGTCGCCGGAATCATCGTCCAGCAGGTGGAAGTGCTGGCGCAGGGTGGCCATCAGCTGGCGCAGTTCCACATGACTCAGGAAGGTCGGCGTACCGCCACCGAAGTGCAGTTGCTCAACAACTTGTTTAGGGTCGAGGTGGCAGGCGATCAGCTGGATTTCCTGCTCCAGGCGTTGCAGGTAGGGCGCGGCGCGGCCACGGTCCTTGGTGATGACCTTGTTGCAGGCGCAGTAGTAGCAGATGTTGGCGCAGAACGGCACGTGCACGTACAGCGACAGGGGGCGTGTGGCGCGGCGGCTCTCGCGCAAGGCGTGGAGCAGGTCGAACGAGCCCACTTCGCCGTGCAGTTGCACGGCGGTTGGATAGGAGGTGTAGCGTGGCCCGGCCAGATCGTAGCGACGAATCAGGTCGGCGTCCCAGCGTAGGTCGTCGAGCATGTGGGTAATCCCCGGATAGAGCTGCAGTGTCCGGAGTCTAGGGGCGGATGTAAGAAGTCGTGTTGATTTGTATCAAGGTGAGTTGGCGACCCTGTTACAAGCCTGGCGTGGGAGCGGGCTTGCCCCGCGATCAGTGTCCCATCAACCAGTGCTGATGCGGGCCAGGCAGCGTCCACAAACCAAACAGGATAACCAGCATGCCACCGGCCATGCGTACCCCGCGTTTGCGCAACAGAGCGCCGAAGCGCTCTGCGGCGAGCCCCGTGGCCAGCAGCACCGGCCAGGTGCCCAGGCCGAACGCCAGCATCAGCGCAGCGCTGTGTAGTGCGTCGCCCTGGCTCGCCGCCCACAGCAGGGTGCTGTACACCAGGCCGCACGGCAACCAGCCCCACAGGGCGCCGAGCAGCAAGGCTCGGGGCAGGCTGGACACTGGCAGCAAACGGGTGGCCAGCGGCTGCACGTGCCGCCAAAGCCCGCGCCCGAGTGCCTCGATACGGGTCAGGCCGCTCCACCAGCCGGCCAGGTACAGGCCCATGGCGATCAGCAGCAACGCGGCCGCGACCCGCAAACCGGTCGCCAGCGGGCTGCTGGCCAAGGCCACGCCAGCCAGGCCCAGCAGCAAGCCGGCGGCGGCATAGCTGAGGATACGCCCGAGGTTGTAGGCCAGCAGCAGGCGCAGGCGCCGGCTGCGCTGCTCGGGGGGGATGGCCAGGGTCAGCGCGCCCATCAGGCCGCCGCACATGCCCAGGCAATGGCCGCCACCGAGCAGGCCCAGGACCAGCGCCGAGCCCAGCAGGGGGATCAGTTCAGGCACGCGGGATCGTGTCCTGGTCTTTGGGCTTTTCGCCCTCAGGCTTCACGGCCGCCTGGTGGCAGGGGTCCTGGTCATCGAACAGGATGCTGTGGGCCGGGCCTTCCAGGTCGTCGTACTGGCCGCTGTCCACTGCCCAGAAGAAGATGTACACAGCGATGCCGACCAGCAGCAGGGCGGCGGGGATCATCACGTAGAGGGCGGGCATAGCGGTTTCCTTTCGAGCGACACCGGCTCACGCACGATGGGGGCTGCTGCGAAGGGCAGCCGGGTCAGGCGCAAGGCGTTGAGCACCACGATCAGCGAACTGACCGACATGCCGATTGCCGCCCACACCGGGGTGATCCAGCCGAGCGCGGCGAACGGCAGCATGAGGCCATTGTACAGCGTCGCCCAAAGCAGATTCTCGATAATGTTGCGGCGGGTCCGGCGGGCCAGGTCGAAGGCCTGCACCAGCGCCTGCAGGCGGTTGGACAGCAGCACCGCGTCGGCGCTGGTCTTGGCCAGGTCCGTGGCGCTGCCCATGGCGATGCTGATGTCGGCGGCGGCCAGCACCGGTACATCGTTGACGCCGTCGCCAAGCATCAGCACCTTGCGCCCTTCGCCTTGCAGCGTTTTCAGGCGGGCGAGCTTGTCATCCGGACGCAGGCCGCCGACGGCCTGGTCGATGCCCAGTTGCGCGGCCACCTGCGCGACCATCGGCGAACTGTCGCCGGACAGCAGCAGCGTGCTCCAGCCGCGTGCCTTGCAGGCCGTCACCAGGTCCTGGGCGTCGTCGCGCAGGTGGTCATCCAGGCCGAACCAGGCCAGTGGCCCTTGCCGGTCCCCGAGCAGCAGCCATTGCCCGTGTGGCTCCGGCACGGTGGGTACCTCGGCGCCGCTGAGTGCGCAGACGAAGGTCGCCTGGCCGATACGCAGGCGCTGGCTTGCCAGCATGCCTTCCAGGCCCAGCCCAGGCACGGCGGTGACGGTTTCAGCCGCTTGCGCTGCGCGACCGAAGGCACGGGCGATGGGGTGTTCGGAGCGGTTCTCCAACGCCGCCGCCAGCGCCAGGCATTGGTCAGCGTCCAGTCGGCCCAGCGGGCGGATGCTGCGCAGGGCCAGCCGGCCTTCGGTGAGGGTGCCGGTCTTGTCGAAGATCACCGTGTCGATCTGGTTGAGGCCTTCGAGCACATGCCCGCGGGTCACCAGCAGGCCGAGCTTGTGCAGGCTGCCGGTGGCGGCGGTGAGGGCGGTAGGGGTGGCCAGCGACAGGGCGCAGGGGCAGGTGGCGACCAGCATGGCCAGGACGATCCAGAACGCCCGGGGCGCATCGAGCTGCCACCAGACGACACCGATCACCGCGGCGGCGACCAGGGTGAACAGCAGGAACCATTGCGAGGCGCGGTCGGCGATTTCCGCCAGGCGCGGTTTTTCCGATTGGGCGCGCTCCAGCAGGCGGACGATGGCCGACAGGCGCGAATCCTGGCCCAGGGCCTGGACCTCGACCGTCAGCGTGCTTTCGACGTTGAGGGTGCCACCGGTCACCCGGTCGCCGACGCGGCGCGGCAGGGGCAGGTACTCACCGGTCAGCAGTGATTCGTCGACGCTGGAGCGGCCGTCGACGATGAGCCCGTCGGCCGGGATGACGGCCCCAGGTAGCACCTGCACGCGGTCGCCGCACTGCAGTTCGCCGAGCAGGATGCGCTCGCCCTGGCCGTTGGCGTCCAGGCGCAGGCACGACGCCGGCAGCAGGTTGACCAGCTGCGCGGTGGCCGCGGCGGTGCGTTCGCGGGCACGGCGCTCCAGGTAGCGGCCGGTGAGCAGGAACAGTGCGAACATGCCCACGGTGTCGAAATACAGCTCGCCGTGGCCGGTGATGGCGGTCCAGATCCCGGCGCAGTAGGCCAGGGCGATGGCCAGCGACACCGACAGGTCCATGGTCAGGTGACGGGTGCGCAGGTCGCGGGCCGCGCCCTTGAAGAATGGTGCGCAGCTGTAGAACACGATGGGTGTGGTGAGGAACAGCGCGACCCAGCGCAGGATGGTGTGCAGCTCGGGCGACAGGTCGATGTTGAATTCCGGCCAGGTGGCCATGGTCGCCATCATCGCCTGGAACCACAGCAGCCCGGCCACGCCCAGGCGACGCAGGGCGCTGCGATTTTCCCGGGCCAGCTGTTCGGCAGCCTGGTCGGGCTGGTAGGGGTGGGCGGCGTAGCCGATGCGGCGCAGCCCAGCCAGCAACTGCGACAGTGGCAGTTGCTGGTCGTCCCAGTTGACCAGCAGGCGATGGTTGGACAGGTTCAGGCGGGCATCGGCGACGCCGGGCAGGGTGCGCAGGTGCTTTTCGATCAACCAGCCGCAGGCAGCGCAACTGATGCCCTCGACCAGCAGGGTGGCCTCGGCCATTTGGCCGTCATGGCGCACGAAGGTTTGCTGCACGTCGCTGCGGTCGTACAGGGCCAGCTCGTCCTGGAGTTGACGGGGCAGGGCCTCGGGGTTGGCGCTGGTGTCGCTGCGGTGCTGGTAGTAGTGCTCCAGGCCCCCGGCGACGATGGACTCTGCCACTGCCTGGCAGCCTGGGCAGCAGAATGCCCTGGCCTCACCTAGCACCACAGCGGTGAAGCGGCTGCCGGCGGGAACGGGCAGGGCGCAGTGGTAGCAGGGGGTGGGTTGGCTCATCGACATCTCTTCGTGCTACAGCGGGTTCGTGGGAGCGGGCTTGCCCCGCGATGGGCCTGGAATGCTGGTTTTCAGGCCCGCCCCCACGAGGTGTGGTGTGTCGTTGTTACTGGTGCTCGGCCCCTTGAATGGCTTCATCGCCCAGTTGCAAGGTTACCCCATGCTCGACCTTCTCCTCCTCGAACAACCGCCACACATGGTCGTCCTGGCTGCCGAGCAGTTCGACGAAGCGCCGGCCGTCGACCTTGTCGTCCAGCTGGCCGACATAGCGGCCTGGCTCGGTGCGTGCCAGCTGCACCTTGCGGTCCTTGGCCGGCTGGGTCGGCGAGATCAGGTTCAGCTCCAGCACCTGCGGGTCGCTGTTGCCGGTCAGGCGCACTTCGACTTCGCCGGTCAGCTCGTCCAGGTGCACGCTGGCCTTGAGGTTGAGGGTCTGGGCCAGCAGTTCACGGTCCAGCGAGCGGTTGATGCCTTTGCCGGCCTCATAGTAGTTGTCGTTGACCAGGTTGTCCGGGTTGCGCACGGCGATGCTGACCATGGTCAGGCTCAGGCATACCGAGGTGGCCAGGATGCCGATGATGATCCAGGGCCAGAGGTGCTTGTACCAGGGGCTGGCGGCGGTGGCGGCAGGCATTGTCTAGGTTCTCTCTCAGCGGATCTGTGGGCCGATGAAGCGGCTCTTGGCTTCAACCTGGCTGGCGCCGTCGTCGGCGTCCTTGAGGATGAAGGTGATTTCGTTGGTGGTCGAGGGCAGCTGTTCCGGTGCGACCGACAACTGCACTGGCAGGTTGACGATATCGCCGGCGGCCACACGGATCTCACGCTGGCCCTCGAGTTTGAGGTCGGGCAGGCCGGCGGCGTCGAGCACGTAAATGTGGTCGCGCTGATCCTTGTTCATCACCTTGAGGCTGTAGACGTTCTCTATCCGTCCTTGTGCGTTCTCGCGATAGAGCACGCGGTCCTTGGCCACGTCGAAGCCCACCAGCGAACGGGTGGCGAAGGCGGTCACCAGGGCGCCTATCATCACCAACAGCACCAAGGCATAGCCGATCAGGCGCGGGCGCAGCATGTGGGTCTTCTGCCCGGACAGGTTGTGCTCGGTGGTGTAGCTGATAAGGCCCTTGGGGTAGTTCATCTTGTCCATGATGCTGTCGCAGGCGTCGATGCAGGCGGCGCAGCCGATGCACTCGATCTGCAGGCCGTCACGGATGTCGATGCCGGTGGGGCAGACCTGTACGCACATGGTGCAGTCGATGCAGTCGCCCAAACCCTTGGCCTTGTAGTCGATGTCCTTCTTGCGCGGGCCGCGGGTCTCGCCGCGGCGCGGGTCATAGGAAACGATCAGGGTGTCCTTGTCGAACATCACGCTCTGGAAGCGCGCGTACGGGCACATGTAGATGCACACCTGCTCGCGCAGCCAACCGGCGTTGCCATAGGTGGCCAGGGTGAAGAAACCGACCCAGAAGTAGGCCCAGCCATCGGCCTGGCCGGTAAAGAACTCGATGGCCAGCTCGCGGATCGGCGAGAAATAGCCGACGAAGGTCATGCCGGTGACGAAGCCGATCAACAGCCACAGGCTGTGCTTGGCCAGCTTGCGCAGGAACTTGTTGGCGCTCATGGGCGCCTTGTCGAGCTTCATGCGCTGGTTGCGGTCGCCCTCGGTGACTTTCTCGCACCACATGAACACCCAGGTCCACACGCTCTGCGGGCAGGTGTAGCCGCACCAGACCCGACCGGCGTACACGGTGATGAAGAACAGGCCGAAGGCGGCGACGATGAGGATGCCCGAGAGCAGGATGAAGTCCTGTGGCCATATGGTGGCGCCGAAGATGTAGAACTTGCGCTCGGGCAGGTTCCACCACACGGCCTGGTGACCGCCCCAGTTCAGCCAGACGGTGCCGAAATACAGCAGGAACAGAGCAGCGCCGCCGACCATCCGCAACCTGCGAAAGAGTCCGGTGAAGGCGCGGGTGTAGATTTTTTCGCGCGAGGCGTAGAGGTCGACGGAATCCTTCCCTTTGCTGGCAGGCGGGGTGACATCATGTACCGGAATTTGCTTGCTCATTATCAAGTCCCACGGCAGTGGAGAAATGCCGCGGCCAGTGCGTGCCGGCCGCAGTCTCGCGCGTTCTGCTAGCGCTCTGCGGCCCATGATACGCCTGTGATGGCGCATGCGGGGCGCACTGCGACACTTAGTCGCGTTGGGTTCGTGGTGTGAATCGTGTTATGGCGGGTGTCAATTGATTCAGGTCAGTCGTCTGAGCTTTTTGCCCTGTAAGTGGGCGTGGGAGCGGGCTTGCCCCGCGATGGCGTCGCCAGCTTCGCGACCATCGCGGGGCAAGTCGCAGCGGTGCACCGCCGCTCCCATGGGTTACTCGGCCTTTGCTGCCTGCTGTTGCTCCTGATGCGACAGGCTGTACACGTACGCCGCCAGCAGGTGCACCTTGTCGTTGCCCTGCATCTGCGCCTGGGCCGGCATCTGGCCCTGGCGACCATAGCGGATGGTCTGTTGCAACTGGGCGAAGCTCGAACCGTAGATGAACGCCTGCGGGTGGGTCAGGTTGGGCGCGCCCATCGCCGGGGTGCCCTTGCCTTCGGGGCCGTGGCAGGCCACGCAGTTGGTGGCGAAGATTTCCTTGCCTTTGGCCGGGTCGGCCTTGGCGTCCTCGGGCAGCTTGCGGCCGTCAAGGTTGGTCAGCACGAAGGCCGCCACATCGGCCACCCCCTGTTCGCCGATCACCGTGGCCCAGCCTGGCATCACGCCATGGCGACCGTTCATGATGGTGGTCTTGATGGTCTCTGGTTCACCGCCCCAGCGCCAGTCGTTGTCGGTCAGGTTGGGGAAGCCGTAGGCGCCGCGGGCATCGGAGCCGTGGCATACCGAGCAGTTGGAGGCAAACAGGCGCGCGCCCATCTTCAGGGCTTGCGGATCCTTGGCCACTTCCTCCAGCGGCATGGCCGCGAACTTGGCGAAGATCGGCCCGAAGCGGGCGTCGGCCTTGGCCATTTCCTTTTCCCATTCGTGCACGCCGGTCCAGCCGGCCTGGCCGTTGGAAAACTCGGTCTTCTTTTCGTTGTCGACGTATGCGTAGCCCGGCAGGATGCCTTTCCAGTTGCCCAGGCCCGGGTAGAGCACCAGGTAGCCGAGGGCGAAGACGACGGTGCCGACAAACAGCCAGAACCACCACTTCGGCAGGGGGTTGTCGTACTCCTCGATGCCGTCGAATGCGTGGCCGACGACTTCGTCGGTAATCTCTTCGCGCTGGCCCCGGCGGGTCGACAGCAGCAGCCAGGTCAAGGCGAAGATGGTGCCCAGGGTCAGGACGGTGACGTACAGACTCCAGAAGGTTGTCATTGTTTTTTGCTCCTAGAAGCTTGTGCTTGCTCGACGTGACGGGTGGCTTCGGGGTCGTCCGCGAACGGCAATTGCGTTGCCTCGTCGAATTCCCGCTTGCGCCGTGGGCTGAACACCCACAGCGCCAGGCCCACGAAGGCCACCAGCACCACGACGGTGCCCAGGCCGCGAATCATCCCGATATCCATCACGGTCACCGTTTGCTCTTGATGAGGGTGCCAAGGCCTTGCAGGTACGCGACGAGCGCGTCCATCTCGGTCTTGCCCTTGACCGCGTCGGCGGCGCCGGCGATGTCTTCATCGGTGTAGGGGGTACCCAGGGTGCGCAGCACTTCCATCTTCTTGGCGGTGTCCTTGCCGTCGAGCTTGTGCTCGACCAGCCACGGGTACGACGGCATTTTCGACTCAGGCACCACGTTGCGCGGGTTGTACAGGTGCGCGCGGTGCCAGTCGTCCGAGTAGCGCCCGCCGACGCGGGCCAGGTCCGGGCCGGTGCGCTTGGAGCCCCACAGGAACGGGTGGTCCCACACGCTTTCGCCGGCCACCGAGTAGTGGCCGTAGCGCTCGGTCTCGGCGCGGAACGGGCGGATCATCTGCGAGTGGCAACCGACGCAGCCTTCGCGGATGTAGATGTCGCGGCCTTCGAGCTCCAGCGCGGTGCGTGGCTTCATGCCCTCGACCGGCTTGTTGGTGACGTCCTGGAAGAACAGCGGGACGATCTGGGTCAGGCCGCCGACGCTGACGGCGATGACCATGAAGAAGGCCATCAGGCCAATGTTCTTCTCGACTGCTTCATGCTTCATCAGTGGGCTCCCACAACGACGATCTTGGTGGCTTCCTCAGCCTCCACCGGGTTGGCGGCGCGTACGGTGCGGTACACGTTGTAGGCCATCAGCAGCATGCCGGAGGCGAAGAACGCACCGCCCAGGGCGCGAACGATGAAGCCCGGGTGGCTGGCCTGCAGGGCTTCGACGAAGGAGTAGGTGAGGGTGCCGTCGTCGTTGATGGCGCGCCACATCAGGCCCTGGGTGATGCCGTTGACCCACATCGAGGCGATGTACAGCACGGTGCCGATGGTTGCCAGCCAGAAGTGTGCGTTGATCAGCCCGATGCTATGCATCTGCTGGCGGCCGTAGAGTTTCGGGATCATGTGGTAGACCGCGCCGATCGAGATCATCGCCACCCAGCCAAGGGCGCCGGCGTGGACGTGGCCGATGGTCCAGTCGGTGTAGTGCGACAGCGAGTTGACCGTCTTGATGGCCATCATCGGGCCTTCGAAGGTGGACATGCCATAGAAGGCCAGCGACACCACGAGGAAGCGCAGGATCGGGTCGGTGCGCAGCTTATGCCAGGCGCCGGACAGGGTCATCATGCCGTTGATCATGCCACCCCAGCTCGGCGCCAGGAGGATGATCGACATCACCATGCCCAGCGACTGCGCCCAGTCCGGCAGCGCGGTGTAGTGCAGGTGGTGGGGGCCGGCCCAGATGTACAGGGTGATCAGCGCCCAGAAGTGCACGATCGACAGGCGATAGGAGTAGATCGGGCGTTCGGCCTGCTTGGGCACGAAGTAGTACATCATCCCCAGGAAGCCGGTGGTGAGGAAGAAGCCCACGGCGTTGTGGCCGTACCACCACTGGATCATCGCGTCGGTGGCCCCGGCGTAGGCCGAGTAGGACTTGAACAGGCTCACCGGCAGCGAGATGTGGTTGACGATGTGCAGCATCGCGGTGACCACGATGAAGGCGCCGTAGAACCAGTTGCCGACGTAGATGTGCTTGGTCTTGCGCTTGACGATGGTGCCGAAGAACACCAGGGCGTAGGTGACCCAGACGATGGCCAGCAGGATCGCCAGCGGCCATTCGAGCTCGGCGTACTCCTTGGTGGTGGTGAAGCCCATCGGCAGGGTGATCAGCGCGCCGACGATCACCGCCTGCCAGCCCCAGAAGGTGAAGGCGGCCATGCTGTCGGAGATCAGGCGGGTCTGGCAGGTGCGCTGCACCACGTAGTAGCTGGTGCCGAACAGGGCACAGCCACCGAAGGCGAAGATCACCAGGTTGGTGTGCAGCGGGCGCAGGCGGCCGAAGCTCGTCCATGGCAGGTCCAGGTTGAGCTGGGGCCATACCAGTTGCGAGGCGATGAAGACGCCGAGCCCCATGCCAAGGATCCCCCAGACCACCGTCATGATGGCGAACTGGCGGACGACCTTATAGTTATAAGCAGTCGGACTGATTGCAGTGCTCATTCTAAGGTTCCACGGTTTGGGTGTTCTTGTTGGTTGGTAAATCGGCGCCAGTATTGATAACCACCAGGGTTATGGCAACGCAAGTCATGTACGCCGACCCGTGTCCGGACCCTTTTCGCCACCGTCCCGTGGCGTTGGGGGCTGAACGATTGTACACAAATAAATATTTGTAATGTGTACCGTTTTCCAGGTTTTTCTGATCGATCGGTCAAGCTTTTGTTTCTGGGACGGGCACGCAAGGCACATCCCAAAGCCGCAGGCTCGAGCGTCCAGGATCGGTGCGTGATGTCAGGCTGTGCACCACGTCTGTTCCGGTCGCTGCGAGCGGAGCCACTGTGGCAACAAGCTTAGTTGTGTTCGGAGGGGGTGCAAGGCGGGGAGGGTGGAGCGGGCCTGTGGGAGCGGTCTGGCTCCCACAGGGGTGTTGCGCTTGTTTACTTGGCGGTTACGGTTTCCGGCACTTCATCCTGCGACAGGCTGTAGACATAGGCCGCCAGCAGGTGGACCTTGTCATTGCCCTGGATATCCTGCTGCGCCGGCATCTGGCCCTGGCGGCCGTAACGGATGGTCTGCTGTAGCTGGGCGAAGCTCGAGCCGTAGATGAACGCCTGCGGGTGGGTCAGGTCGGGTGCGCCCATGGCTGGGGTACCCTTGCCGGTGGGGCCGTGGCAGGCCACGCAGTTGCTGGCGAAGATCTCCTGGCCCTTGGCCGGGTCGGCCTTGACGCCTTCCGGCAGGCTGCGGCCATCGAGGTTGGTCAGCACGAACGCAGCGACATCCGCCACGCCCTGCTCGCCGATCACCGTGGCCCAGCCCGGCATCACGCCGTGGCGGCCGTTCATGATCGAGGCCTTGATGGTCTCCGGCTCGCCGCCCCAGCGCCAGTCCTTGTCGGTCAGGTTGGGGAAGCCGTACGAGCCCTTGGCGTCGGAGCCGTGGCACACCGAGCAGTTGGAGGCGAACAGCCGGCTGCCCATCTTCAGCGCCTGCGGATCCTTGGCCACTTCCTCCACGGGCATGGCGGCGTATTTGGCGAAGATCGGGCCGAACTTGGCGTCAGCCTTGTCCATTTCTTTCTGCCATTCATCCACCTGGGTCCAGCCGTTCTCGTAGCCGGGCAGGATGCCTTTCCAGTTGCCAAGGCCCGGGTAGAGGATCAGGTAACCGACCGAGAACACCAGGGTGCCGACGAACAGCCAGAACCACCATTTCGGCAGCGGGTTGTCGTACTCCTCGATGCCATCGAAGCTGTGGCCCATGGTCTGGTCGGTGGTGTCGCTGCTCTGGCCCTTGCGGGTGCCGAGCAGCAGCCAGGTCAGGCCGATCAGGCTGCCGATGGTCAGTACGCTGATGTACGTACTCCAGAAGGTGGTCATTGCCGGGTACTCCTCATTGCAGCAGGTTCCTGCCCGGCGGGGGGCAGGCGGTCGTCGACGAAGGGCAGCAGGCGCGCTTCGGCGAAATCACGGTCGCGGCGGCGGTTGAACACCCAGAGCGACAGGCCGATGAAGGCGATCATCACCACCAGGGTGCCCAGGCCGCGGATCATGCCGATGTCCATTTCCATCGCACTCACCTCTTGTTCTTGATCGCGGTGCCGAGCACCTGCAGGTAGGCGACCAGCGCGTCCATCTCGGTCTTGCCCTTGACCGCGTCCTTGGCCCCGGCGATGTCGTCGTCGGTGTACGGCACGCCCAGGCTGCGCAGCACGCGCATCTTGACGTCGGTGTGGCTGTTGTCGACCTGCGAGGACACCAGCCACGGGTAGGACGGCATCTTCGACTCAGGCACCACGTTGCGCGGGTTGTACAGGTGCGCGCGGTGCCAGTCGTCCGAGTAGCGGCCGCCGACCCGGGCCAGGTCCGGGCCGGTACGCTTGGAGCCCCACAGGAACGGGTGGTCCCAGACGCTCTCGCCGGCCACCGAGTAGTGCCCGTAGCGCTCGGTTTCGGCGCGGAATGGCCGCACCATCTGCGAGTGGCAGCCAACGCAGCCTTCGCGGATGTAGATGTCGCGGCCTTCGAGCTGCAGGGCGGTGTAGGGCTTCATGCCTTCGACCGGCTTGTTGGTGACGTCCTGGAAGAACAGCGGGACGATCTGGGTCAGGCCGCCGATGCTGACGGCGAACACCATCAGCAGGGCCATCAGGCCTATGTTTTTCTCAACGACTTCGTGTTTCATCAGGCTCTACTCCTCAAGCCAGCTGGGCATTGGCGGTGGCTTGCTCGTCAGCCGGGGCACGCACGGTGCGCCAGGTGTTCCAGGCCATCAGGAACATGCCGCTGAGGAAGATCACGCCGCCGACGAAGCGCACGACGAAGCCTGGGTGGCTGGCCACCAGGGTTTCGACGAACGAATAGGTCAGCGTGCCGTCGCTGTTGACCGCGCGCCACATCAGGCCCTGGGCGATGCCGTTGACCCACATCGAGGCGATGTAGAGCACGGTGCCGATGGTTGCCAGCCAGAAGTGCGCGTTGATCAGCCCGAGGCTGTACATGCGCTCCTTGCCGAACACTTTTGGAATGGTGTGGTACAGCGCGCCGATGGAGATCATCGCTACCCAGCCGAGCGCGCCGGCATGAACGTGGCCGATGGTCCAGTCGGTGTAGTGGGACAGGGCGTTGACCGTCTTGATGGCCATCATCGGGCCTTCGAAGGTGGACATGCCGTAGAACGCCAGGGAGACGACCAGGAAGCGCAGGATCGGGTCGCTGCGCAGCTTATGCCAGGCGCCCGAGAGGGTCATCATGCCGTTGATCATGCCGCCCCAGCTCGGGGCCAGGAGGATCAGCGACATGATCATGCCCAGCGACTGCGCCCAGTCGGGCAGGGCGGTGTAGTGCAGGTGGTGCGGGCCGGCCCAGATGTACAGGGTGATCAGCGCCCAGAAGTGCACGATCGACAGGCGATACGAATACACCGGGCGTTCAGCCTGCTTGGGCACGTAGTAGTACATCATCCCCAGGAAGCCGGCGGTCAGGAAGAAGCCCACGGCGTTGTGGCCGTACCACCACTGCACCATGGCATCGGTGGCGCCGGCGTACAGCGAATAGGACTTGGTCAGGCTGACCGGCACTTCCAGGTTGTTGACGATATGCAGGATCGCCACGGTCAGGATGAAGGCGCCGAAGAACCAGTTACCGACATAGATGTGCTTGGTGTTGCGCTTCATCAGCGTACCGAAGAACACCACGGCATAGGCGACCCAGACGATGGTGATCAGGATGTCGATCGGCCACTCCAGTTCGGCGTATTCCTTGGTGCTGGTGTAGCCGAGCGGCAGGCTGATGGCCGCCAGCAGGATCACCAGTTGCCAGCCCCAGAAGGTGAACGCGGCCAGGCGTGGCGCGAACAGGGTGGTCTGGCAGGTGCGTTGCACCGAATAATACGAGGTGGCGAACAGGGCACAGCCGCCGAAGGCGAAGATCACCGCGTTGGTGTGCAAGGGTCGCAGGCGGCCGAAGCTGGTCCACGGCAGGTCAAGGTTGAAGGCGGGCCAGGCGAGCTGGGCGGCAATGAAGACGCCGAGCCCCATCCCGACGATGCCCCACACCACCGTCATGATGGCGAATTGGCGGACCACCTGGTAGTTGTAGGCGGTACTGCTGGTTGTGTTCATGTATGGGTTCCCATCCACGGTTATAGGCAGGCTAGACAGCGAGGCAAGCATGATTAATGGGCAAAGTGCCGGTATTGACGGGGATCAATGGGCGAAGATCGGAAATGTCCCAGGCTTGCGCTGCGATCCTCCGCAAATTCCGGCGGATCGCGGCGTTTGCGGCTGCCTGATCCTGGCCCACGGCGCCGGTGCGCCGATGGACAGCGGGTTCATGGAGGACATGGCGCAAAGGCTGGCGGGGCAAGGGGTAGGGGTGGTGCGCTTCGAGTTTCCCTACATGGCCGAACGGCGGATGAATGGCGGCAAGCGGCCGCCCAATCCGCAGAAGGTGTTGCTGGAGTCCTGGCGGACTGTATACGAACAGGTGCGGCGTTTAGTCGCAGGGCCGTTGGCCATAGGTGGCAAGTCCATGGGGGGGCGCATGGCCAGCCTGTTGGCTGATGAACTGGGCGCCGATGCGCTGGTGTGTCTGGGGTATCCGTTCTATGCCGTTGGCAAGCCGGAGAAACCCCGCGTGGAGCATCTTGCGGGCCTGCGCACACGCACGCTGATCGTGCAGGGCGAGCGGGATGCCCTGGGCAATCGCGAGGCGGTCGAGGGGTATGCGCTATCGCCGGCGATCGAGGTGAGCTGGCTGGCGGCGGCGGACCATGATCTGAAGCCGCTGAAGGCCTCGGGGTTCAGCCACGAGCAGCATATGCAGGCGGCGGCGGAGCGGGTGGCGGCGTTTCTCAAGGTCTAGACCGCTTGGGGCTGCTTTGCAGCCCATCGCTGCGGTTCGTCGCCACGACAAGCCGGCTCCCACCCCGGCCACGCTGCCCTAAAGCCAAGCGCCGTCCCTGTGGGAGCCGGCTTGCCGGCGATGAGGGCGTTACAGGTTGGTGCTTAGTCGCGGTACTCGCACAGGTAGGCAGTGTCCACGGCTACCTTCAGTTGGAACTTGCTGTCGGCGGCCACGTTGAACTTGTCGCCAGCGTTGAAGGTTTCCCAGTTGTCGCTACCCGGCAGCTTCACGCTCAGGGCGCCGGAAACCACATGCATGATCTCGCGCTTGGCGGTGCCGAACTCGTACTCGCCTGGGGCCATCACGCCTACGGTGGCCGGACCTTCCTTGCCTTCGAAGGCGATCGACTTGACGGTGCCATCGAAGTACTCATTGACCTTGAACATCGGGCGACTCCTGAAAAGGGATGAAAAAAGGCTGGCCAGTATGCCCAAGGCCCGCCCCAGCGTCATCTGTTTCAGGCGGTGCCCGGCGGCAGGCTCGAGGGCAGCAGGCGGGCGGTGTTGCGCGCGTCTTCCAAGGCTCGGTGCTGCTGCCCGGAAAACTGCAGGCCGGCCAGTTGCAGGGCACTGTTCAGGCCAGCCGGGCGCTGCAGATGGCGGGCCTTGGCGAAACGTTGCTTGAGGTTGATATGCGGCAGCTGCTCCAGCACGCTGCGCACATGATGCAGTTGCCACTCCTGCAGCAACTGCTTGCGGTCGTAGTCGCCCCAGCTGACCCATGCGTGCAACTGCGCCTGGTGCGGTTGCAGCCATTGTTCGAACTGGCGCCAGACCAGGTCGAATTTTTCTGCGCCATCGACGTCGGCCTGGGCGATGTGGGTCAGTTGGCAGCAGAATGGCGTCAACTGCGGGCGCCGCCTGGGGCGTACGAAACGCTGGAAGTGATCGACCTCGCGCCCTTCGCGGGTGACCAGGCTCGCGCCGATTTCAATGATTTCCATTTCCGTGACCGGCCAGCCACCGTCGTCGGTGGTGGCTTCCAGGTCGATCACCAACCAGTGGCCCATGCCAGGCTCCCTTTCAATGCATGAAGGCCGACGGACTCTTTAGAGCCTGCCGGCCCGTAGAGCGTAGCCAAAGTCGAGGGCCACGGCATCCCCTGGCACTTTGGCATATTCGGCGGTTGTGCCCGTGTGGGAAAACGCCTAGCTTAGGCGCATTAAGGCCCCCACCCGTGATGAGTGTCCCGACTTGATTCCACTGTCCAGCGTCAAGGTATCGTCCTCCCTGTTATTGTTGGCCGCGGTATCGCTGGGCAGTGCGGCGCGGGCCGACGAGGTGCTGGAAGTGAAGATCGGGGCGGCGCACTTCCCACCCTATACCGTGCGCCCCGAGCAGGGCGCCGACACCGGTTTGCTGCCGCAATTGGTCGAGGCGTTGAACCGTTTGCAGTCCCGGCACCGTTTCGTCCTGGTGCCCACCTCGATCCCCCGGCGCTTTGGCGATTTCCAGCAAGGCCGCACCGACATGGCGATTTTCGAGAACCCGCAGTGGGGCTGGCAGGAAATTGCCCACAATACCGTGGACATGGGGCTGGAGGATGCCGAGATCTTCGTCAGCCGCCAGCAGGCCGGGCGTGACCAGCACTACTTCGACGACCTCGAAGGCAAGCGCCTGGCGTTGTTCAATGGCTACCACTACGCCTTCGCCGATTTCAATCCGGACCCGGCGTGGTTGAAGAAGCGCTACAGGGCGACCCTGACCTATTCCCACGACAGCAACCTGAACATGGTCGAGCGTGGGCGTGCGGACATCGCTCTGGTCACCCGTTCCTATCTCAGCGATTTCCTCAAGCGCAACCCGGACAGTTCCAGCCAGTTGCTGGCATCGCAGCGGGTCGACCAGGTCTACCACCACTACGCGCTGCTGCGTCCTGGGGCGTCCATCAGCCCCGAGGCGTTCGCCAGCCTGCTGCGCCAGTTGCGGGAAAATGGCGAACTGCTGCGCATCTTCCGACCGTACCAGATCACCGTCGAAGCGCCCCACGACTAAATTCTGGCAAGACCCTCGCGTATTCAGTAAGGAGTGGTGGCACGGTCGCTGAGGTAAACGCGGCCCTGCAAGAGCGGGTTTACCCAACTCCAACGGCCTCACCCCAGGCGGCTGCTCTTGCGGCAATGGATCAGCGCATCGCGGATCATGAAGTTGACCAGTGTCGGCGAGACGCCCAGCTCCTTGGCGATATCTTTCTGCGGCACGCCATGCAGGCGGTACATCTCGAAGGCGTAGCGGGTGCGCTTGGGCAATTCCTCGAGGGCGTCGGCGATGTGTTCCAGGGTGGCGAGGTTGATGTGGGTGGCTTCAGGTGAAGCGTTCTGGATGACCACGTTCATCCCTTCCTCTTCGCTGCCGGAGTACCTCAGTTCCATGGCCTGTTTGCGGTAGTGATCGATAGCGAGGTTGCGCACGATCTGGAACAGGTAGCTGAGCTGGGCCTTGAACGATGAGGTGATCTGCGGGGCGGCGCTGAGCCTGAAGAAGGCATCCTGCACCACATCCTCGGCGCGCGAGCGGCAGCCGGTAATGCGGGCTGCGATCTTGACCAGGATGCTGCGGTTGTCGACGAATGCCTGGAGTAACGGTGAATCGCACTTACCTGTGGATAGTTGTTCCGCCATGGAAATCACCTTGTCTCAGAGAGGAGAGGGAGCGCACCTCTTAAGGAGGCTTCCTACGACGTGCGACAAGCTATTCGTAATGATAATGATTGTCAAATACGAAAGTTAATGAGTTTTCATACATTTCAGTTCTAAGCTTCGCTGTGTGAAACGCTTCAACTTTTGCCTCTGCGTTCGCCCTTTGCGGCCTTCCGATGGGCCTAATTTCTTTTCCCGCCCATCCGTTCCCCTGTGTACATCTCGGCTGCCCAACACTGCCCGCCAGTCGCGCGGACCAGTCAGGCGCGACTCACCCAGACACTGGCAGGAACATTCCATGACGGACGCCTTCGAACTCCCGCACTCGCTGGTCCAGGCCTTGGCGCAACGCGCCGCCCAGACCCCGGAGCGCATTGCCTTGCGCTTCCTGGCCGATGCGCCCGGCGAGCAGGCAGTGCTCAGCTATCGGGACCTCGACCAGCGCGCACGGACCATCGCGGCGGCGTTGCAGTCGCAGGCCGGGTTCGGCGAGCGTGCCGTACTGCTGTTTCCCAGTGGGCCGGACTACGTCGCGGCGTTCTTCGGCTGCCTGTATGCCGGGGTGATCGCCGTGCCGGCCTACCCGCCGGAGTCGTCGCGTCAGCACCATCAGGAACGCCTGCTGTCGATCATCGACGACGCCGAACCGCGCTTGCTGCTGACGGTAAAGGCGCTGGAAGACAGCTTGCAGGGTCTCGACGCCTTGGCTGGCGCCAAGGCTCCGGGCCTGCTGGCCGTGGACAGCCTGGATCCGCAGTTGGCCGCGCAATGGCACGAGCCGGTGCTGGAAGGCAGCGACATCGCTTTTCTGCAATACACCTCCGGCTCCACCGCGCTGCCCAAGGGCGTGCAGGTCAGTCATGGCAACCTTGTGGCCAACGAACAGCTGATTCGCCACGGTTTCGGCATCGATCTGAATCCGGACGACGTGATCGTCAGCTGGTTGCCGCTGTACCACGACATGGGCCTGATCGGTGGCCTGCTGCAGCCGATCTTCAGTGGCGTGCCCTGCGTGCTGATGTCGCCGGGCTATTTCCTCGCCCGGCCATTGCGCTGGCTGCAGGCGATCAGCGAGTACGGCGGCACCATCAGTGGCGGTCCGGATTTCGCCTACCGGCTGTGCAGCGAGCGGGTCAGCGAGGCCGCGCTCGCCGGCCTGGACCTGAGCCGCTGGCGCGTGGCCTATTCGGGGTCCGAGCCGATCCGCCAGGACAGTCTCGATACCTTCGCTGAAAAGTTTGCCGCCTGCGGCTTCACCGCCAGCAGCTTCTTCGCCAGCTATGGCCTGGCCGAGGCCACCCTGTTCGTCAGCGGCAGCCGCCGTGGCCAGGGTATCGGCGCGCTGGAGCTGGATGCCGAGGCCTTCGCCGCCAACCGCGCCGAGCCCGGCCAGGGCAGCGTGCTGATGAGCTGCGGCTACCCGCAGCCGGGCCATGCGGTGTGCATTGTCGACCCGCAGCGCCTGGAGGTGCTGGAGGACAACCGGGTCGGCGAGATCTGGGCCGGCGGCCCGAGCATCGCCCTAGGCTACTGGCGCAACCCCGAGGCCAGCGCCCGGACCTTTGTCGAGCGTGACGGCCAGACCTGGCTGCGCACCGGCGATCTCGGCTTCATGCGCGATGGCGAAGTGTTCGTCACCGGGCGCTTGAAGGACATGCTTATCGTCCGTGGCCAGAACATCTACCCGCAGGACCTGGAAAAGACCCTCGAGCGTGAAGTCGATGTGCTGCGCAAGGGCCGGGTGGCGGTGTTCGCCGTCGACGATCAGGGCGAGGAGGGCATCGGCGTGGCGGTGGAGATCAGCCGCAATGTGCAGAAGGCGCACACGCCCGAGGCGCTGATCAATACCCTGCGCCGGGTCACTGCCGATGCCTGTCGCCAGGCGCCGGCCGTGGTGTTGCTGCTCAACCCGGGCGCCTTGCCCAAGACCTCCAGCGGCAAGCTGCAGCGCTCGGCCTGCCGCCTGCGCATGAACGACGGCAGCCTGGATATCTATGCGCGTTTCCCGATGGCGCAGACGGAGCAGGGCAATGGCGTGGCCGGTGACGACCTGCAGGTACGGATCGCGGGAATCTGGCGTGAGCTGCTCAAGGTCGAGGCGGTGGCGGCGCACGATCACTTCCTGCTGCTGGGCGGCAACTCCATCGCGGCCACCCAGGTGACCGCGCGCCTGGGCGACGAACTGGGCATCCAGCTCAGCCTGCGCACCCTGTTCGAAGCACCGACCCTGGCCGAATACAGCGCCGCCGTGGCGGCCGTCCTCGCCGAAGGTGGCAGCGCCGCCGGCACCATCGAAACCCAGGCCCGCGACCAGGCCCTGCCGCAGTCACTGGCACAGAACCGCTTGTGGCTGTTGTGGCAGCTGGAGCCGCAGTCCGCCGCCTACAACATCCCCGCCGGGCTGCACCTGCGCGGCGAGCTGGATGTCGCGGCGCTGCAGGCCAGCTTCCAGGCCCTGGTGGCACGCCATGAATCCCTGCGCACGTTGTTCGACGAAGTCGATGGCCAGGCCGTGCAACGCATCCTGCCGAGCCAGGCGTTCACCCTGCGTCATCTGGACCTCGAAGGGCAGTCTCCCGCCGAGGTGGCCGCGCGCCGCGAGGATGAGGCGCAGCAGCCGTTCGATCTGCGCCAGGGCCCGCTCCTGCGGGTGACCCTGGCGCGCCTGGACGACGAAGAGCACCAGCTGTGGGTGACCCTGCACCACATCGTCGCCGACGGCTGGTCGCTGAACATCCTGCTGGATGAGTTCGCTCGCCTGTACGCCGCACAGGGCCAGGCCGTGCAACTGCCCGAACTGACGCTGGGCTACGCCGACTACGGCCAGTGGCAGCGCCAGTGGCTGGCCGAGGGCGAAAGCGCCCGCCAGCTCGACTACTGGAAGAACAAGCTGGGTGACGAACTGCCGGTGCTCGACCTGTGCACCGACCAGCCCCGCGCCAGCCAGCAGCACAGCCGCGCCGCGCGCCACAGCCTCAAGGTACCTGCGGCACTGACCAGCGCCCTCAAGGACCTGGCCCGCGAGCAGCAGGCCAGCCTTTTCATGGTCCTGCTAGCCGGCTGGCAGGCTGTGCTGCACCGCTACAGCGGCCAGGGCGACATCCGCGTCGGCGTGCCCAACGCCAACCGTCCGCGCCTGGAAACCCAGGGCATGGTCGGCTTCTTCATCAACACCCAGGTGCTCCGCGCCGAACTCGACGGCCGCTTGCCGTTCGCCGGGCTGCTGGCCCAGGCGCGCCAAGCCACCCTGGAGGCCCAGGCCCATCAGGACCTGCCCTTCGAGCAACTGCTCGAGGCGCTGCCGCAGGCCCGTGAACAAGGCCTGTTCCAGGTCATGTTCAACCACCAGCAACGCGACCTGTCGGCCTTGCGTCGCCTGCCCGGCCTGCTCGCCGAAGAGCTGCCGTGGCACAGCCGCGAAGCCAAGTTCGACCTGCAGTTGCACAGCGAGGAAGACCACCAGGGCCGCCTGACGCTGGCCTTCGACTACGCCGCCGGGTTGTTCGAGGCGGCCACCGTCAAGCGCCTGGCCAGCCATCTGCTGGCCTTGCTCGAACAGGTCTGCGCCGAGCAGCAGCTGGCCATTGGCGAGGTGCGCCTGCTCGACGAACACAGCCAGACGCAACTGCTCGAGTGGGGCCAGGCGCCCATGGTGAGCGCGCCGCGCCTGCTGGTCGAGCAACTCAACGAACAGGCGCGCCTGAGCCCCGAGCGCACCGCGCTGGTGTGGGAGGGCGGTCAACTGGGCTATGCCGAACTGCACCAGCAGGCCAACCGCCTGGCGCACTACCTGCGCGACAAGGGCGTCGGTCCGGACACTTGCGTGGCGATTGCCCTGGAGCGTTCGCCGCAGCTGCTGGTCGGCCTGCTGGCCATTCTCAAGGCCGGTGGCGCCTACGTGCCGCTGGACACCGACTACCCGGCCGAGCGCCTGGCCTACATGCTCGGTGATTGCCAGGCCGGCCTGCTGCTCAGCCACAGCAGCCTGCTCGACAAACTGCCGCAGGTCGAAGGCGTGAGCGCCATCGCCCTCGACCAGTTGCACCTGGACAGCTGGCCAAGCCAGGCCCCCGGCCTGCACCTGCACGGCGACAACCTCGCCTATGTGATCTACACCTCCGGCTCCACCGGCCAGCCCAAGGGCGTGGGCAACACCCATGCGGCGCTGGCCGAGCGCCTGCAGTGGATGCAGGCCAGCTATGCGCTGGTTGACAGCGACGTGCTGATGCAGAAGGCGCCGATCAGCTTCGACGTGTCGGTGTGGGAGTGCTTCTGGCCGCTGGTCACCGGTTGCAAGCTGGTCCTGGCTGGCCCCGGCGAACATCGCGATCCGCAGCGCATCGCCCAACTGATCCAGCAACACGCGGTGACCACGCTGCACTTCGTCCCGCCGTTGCTGCAGGTGTTCGTCCAGGAGCCGTTGGCCGCCGGCTGCACCAGCCTGCGCCGGTTGTTCTCCGGTGGCGAGGCGTTGTCCGCCGCGTTGCGTGACCGCGTGCTGCAACTGCTGCCACAGGTGCAACTGCACAACCGCTATGGTCCGACTGAAACCGCGATCAACGTCACCCACTGGCACTGCCAGGCGCATGACGGCGAGCGCTCGCCTATCGGCCGCCCGCTGGGCAACGTGCTGTGCCGGGTGCTGGACGATGAGTTCGAGTTGACCGCGCCGGGCGTGCCCGGCGAGCTGTGCCTGGGTGGCGCGGGCCTGGCCCGCGGCTACCTCGGCCGCCCTGGGCTGACCGCCGAGCGCTTCGTGCCGCAGCCCGATGGCGACGGCGCACGGCTGTACCGCAGCGGCGACCGCGCCCGCTGGCATGTGCAGAGCCAGGCCCTGGAGTACCTGGGGCGCCTCGACCAGCAGGTGAAGGTGCGCGGCTTCCGCGTCGAGCCGGAGGAGGTGCAGGCTGTGCTGCTGGCCGAGCTGGGTGTCGCCCAGGCACTGGTACTGATCCACAAGGATGCCGTCGGTGCCCAGCTGGTGGGCTATTACAGCGGTGTCGAGCAGACCGAGGCGCTGCTGGCCGCATTGGCCGAGCGCCTGCCGGCCTACATGGTGCCGGCACAACTCATCCATCTTGCGCAGATGCCCCTGGGGCCGAACGGCAAGGTCGATCGCAAGGCGCTGCCGGCACCGGTCTGGCAGCAACATGAACATGTCGAGCCGCAAAGTGCATTGCAACAACAGGTCGCGGCGATCTGGCGCGAGGTCTTGGGCCGGCCGCAGGTCGGCTTGCAGGATGACTTCTTCGCCCTCGGCGGCCACTCGCTGCTGGCCACCCAGATCGTCTCGCGCACTCGCCAGGCGCTGAATGTCGAGTTGCCGCTCAAGGCCTTGTTCGAGGCCAGCGAGCTGGGCGCGTTCTGCGCCGAAATTTCCCGTCTGCAGGGTTGCGGCGCACACAACCTGCAAGGTGCCATCGCCCGTGTCGACCGCCGCCAGGCGGTGCCGCTGTCGTACTCGCAGCAGCGCATGTGGTTCCTCTGGCAGATGGATCCGCATAGCCCCGCCTACAACGTCGGCGGCATGGCTCGCTTCCAGGGCCTGCTGCATGTGGATGCCTTCGAGCGCGCCCTGCAGGCGTTGATCGTGCGTCACGAAACCCTGCGCACCACTTTCCCCAGCATCGACGGCAAGCCTTACCAGTGCGTGGCCGATCACAGCCACGTGCAACTGCACTGGCATGACTTCAGCGCCCTGGCCGGCGAGGCCCGCCAGCAACGCCTGCAGCAACTGGCCGACGACCAGGCGCACCAGCCGTTCGACCTGGAGCGCGGTCCGCTGTTGCGCTCCTGCCTGGTCAAGGCCGGCGAGCGCGAGCACTACTTCGTCCTGACCCTGCACCATATCGTCACCGAAGGCTGGGCCATGGACATCTTCGCCCGCGAACTGGGCGAGCTGTACGAGGCCTTCGTCGACGAGCGCGAGTCGCCGCTGGCGCCGCTGCCGGTGCAGTACCTCGACTACAGCGTATGGCAGCGCCAGTGGCTGGAAAGCGGCGAGGGCGATCGCCAGCTGGCCTACTGGAAGGACCGCCTGGGCGATGAGCATCCGGTGCTGGCGCTGCCCGCCGATCGTCCACGCCCGGCAGTGCAGAGCCACCGCGGCGAGCTGTACCGCTTCGACCTGGATCCGGCGCTGGTCAAGCGCGTGCACGCCTTCAACAGCCAGCGCGGCCTGACCCTGTTCATGACCATGACCGCTACCCTGGCCGCGTTGCTGCACCGCTACAGCGGCCAGCGCGACCTGCGCATCGGCGCGCCGGTGGCCAACCGTATTCGCCCGGAAAGCGAGGGGTTGATCGGCGCCTTCCTCAACACCCAGGTGCTGCGTTGCGAACTGGACGGGCAGATGAGCGCCGGCGCGTTGCTCGACCAAGTGCGCCAGACCATCATCGATGGCCAGTCGCATCAGGACCTGCCATTCGAGCAACTGGTCGAGGCCTTGCAGCCGCCGCGCTCGAGCGCTTACAACCCGCTGTTCCAGGTGATGTGCAACGTGCAGCGCTGGGCCTTCCAGCAGAGCCGTGAACTGGTGGGCATGCAGGTGGATTACCTGGTCAACGACGCCAGCGCCACCAAATTCGACCTGTACCTTGAGGTCACCGACCTCGATGGCCGCCTGGGCTGCTGCTTCACCTACAGCCGCGACCTGTTCGATGAGCCGCGCATCGCGCGCATGGCCGAGCACTGGCAGCAGTTGCTGGTGGCGCTGATCGACGATCCGCAGCAGCGCCTGTGCGAACTGCCGATGCTGGCTGAAGCCGAGCAGCAGGTGCTGATCGGCCAGCTGCAGGGCGAGCAGGACTTCGCACTGGACCAGACGCTGCACGGGCTGTTCGCCGCCCAGGCTGAGCGGACCCCGCAGGCCCTGGCCCTGACCTTCGCCGGCCAGCACCTGAGCTACGCCGAGCTCGACCAGCAGGCCAACCGCCTGGCCCGCGCCCTGCGCGAGCGCGGCGTCGG
This sequence comes from Pseudomonas soli, assembly GCF_900110655.1. Classification (GTDB taxonomy): domain Bacteria; phylum Pseudomonadota; class Gammaproteobacteria; order Pseudomonadales; family Pseudomonadaceae; genus Aquipseudomonas; species Aquipseudomonas soli. The sequence continues at coordinate 432,739 of NZ_FOEQ01000002.1, read as the reverse complement.
CCCGCAGGTGCGGGTAGGCCTGGCGCTGGAGCGATCGCTGGAGATGGTGGTCGGCCTGCTGGCCATCCTCAAGGCCGGTGGCGCCTACGTGCCGCTGGACCCGGAATACCCGCTCGACCGCCTGCGCTACATGATCGAGGACAGCCGCTTGGGCCTGCTGATCGGCCAGCGGGCGTTGCTCGACACCCTGGGCGAACTGCCGCCAGGCGTTGCCCGCTGGAGCCTGGAGGACGATGCCGCGAGCCTTTCCGCCTACAGCGACGCCGCCCTGGACAACCTCAACCTGCCGCAGCACCAGGCCTACCTGATCTACACCTCCGGTTCCACTGGCAAGCCCAAGGGCGTGGTGGTCAGCCACGGTGAAATTGCCATGCACTGCAAGGCGGTGATCGCCGAGTTCGGCATGCGCAGCGACGACTGCGAGCTGCACTTCTATTCGATCAACTTCGACGCCGCCAGCGAGCGCCTGCTGGTGCCGCTGCTGTGCGGTGCCCGCGTGGTGTTGCGTGCCCAGGGCCAGTGGGGCGCCGAGGAAATCTGCCAGCTGGTGCGCGAGCAGCAAGTCAGTGTGCTCGGTTTCACCCCGAGCTACGGCAGCCAGTTGGCCCAGTACCTGGCCGGGCAGGGCGAGCAATTACCGGTGCGCCTGGTGATCACCGGTGGCGAGGCCTTGACCGGCGAGCACCTGCAACGCATCCGCCAGGCCTTTGCGCCGCAACAGTTCTTCAACGCCTACGGCCCGACCGAAACGGTGGTGATGCCGCTGGCCTGCCTGGCACCGGAGCAGATACCGGTCGACGCCGGCAGTGTGCCGATCGGCCGGGTTATCGGTGCCCGCACCGCCTATATCCTTGACGAGGACCTGGCGCTGCTGCCGCAAGGCGGCATCGGAGAACTGTACGTCGGCGGTGCCGGCCTGGCCCAGGGCTACCACGACCGTCCGGGCCTGAGTGCCGAGCGTTTCGTCGCCGACCCGTTCAGCCATGCCGGCGGTCGCCTGTACCGTACCGGCGATCTGGTGCGCCTGCGCGCCGATGGCCTGGTGGAGTATGTCGGGCGGGCCGACCAGCAGGTGAAGATCCGTGGCTTCCGTATCGAGCTGGGCGAGATCGAGAGCCGCCTGCAGGAGCACGCCGACGTCGAGGAGGCAGTGGTCCTGGCCCTCGACCTGCCGGGCGGCAGGCAACTGGTGGGTTACCTGGTGTGCCCACAGGCGAGCGCCGACGGCGAGGCCCAGGCCCTGCTGCGCGAGGCGGTAAAGGCCGATGCCCGCCGGCACCTGCCCGACTACATGGTGCCGGCGCACCTGGTGCTGCTCGACAGCCTGCCGCTGATGGGCAACGGCAAGCTCGACCGCCGAGCGTTGCCGGCCCCGGACCTGGAGCAGGCGCGTCAGCACTACCAGGCCCCGGCCAACGAGCTGGAAAGCCAGCTGGCGCAGATCTGGCGCGAGGTGCTCAACTTGCCGCGCATCGGCGTGCAAAACAACTTCTTCGAACTGGGCGGCGACTCGATCCTGTCGATCCAGGTGGTCAGCCGTGCCCGCCAGCTGGGGTTGCAGTTCACCCCACGTGACCTGTTCCAGCACCAGACCATCCAGACCCTGGCGGCAGTGGTGACCCGCAGCGAGGCGCCGAGCGCTATCGAGCAGGGCGCACGTCAGGGCAGCGCCGGCCTGACGCCGATCCAGCACTGGTTCTTCGACAGCGAAGTGCCGCAACCGCAGCACTGGAACCAGGCGGTGCTGCTCTGTGTGCGCCAGCCATTGCAGGCCGAGGCGCTGGAGCGGGCTTTGGCCGCGCTGGTGCAACACCACGACAGCCTGCGCCTGCGCTTTGGCCAGGCCAACGGCCGCTGGCAGGCCGAGTACGCCCAGCCGAGCACACAGCCGTTGCTGTGGACCGCGACGGTGAGCGATTTCGACGACTGCCAGGCACTGTATACCGATGTGCAGCGCAGCTTGGACCTGGCCGAGGGGCCGCTGCTGCGCGCCTTGTTGGTCAGTGATGACCAGGGCGTCCAGCGCCTGCTGCTGGCGATCCACCACCTGGTGGTCGATGGCGTGTCCTGGCGCGTCTTGCTGGAAGACCTGCAGGCGCTGTACCGCGGTGAAACCCTGGCCGCCAAGACCCATGCCATGGGCGACTGGGCGGCGCGCCTGGCCAGCTATGCCGGCAGCGATTCGCTGCGCGACGAGCTGGGCTGGTGGGAAGCGCAACTGGGCAGCGCCCGTCGCGAACTGCCCTGCGACCACCCTCAAGGCGGCAACCTGCACCGCCATGCCCGCAGCCTTGCCATCGACCTGAACGTGGAACAGACCCGCCAACTGCTGCAACAGGCGCCGGCGGCCTACCACACCCAGGTCAACGATCTGCTGCTGACTGCCCTGGCGCGCACACTGTGCCACTGGAGCGGCGACGAGCAGGTGCTGGTGCAGTTGGAAGGCCATGGTCGCGATGGTCTGTTCGAGGACATGGACCTGACCCGCAGCGTCGGCTGGTTCACCAACGCCTACCCACTGAGCCTGAGCCCCGTAATGGCTGATGGCGAAGTTGGTCGCGCCACGTCGATCAAGCGCATCAAGGAACAACTGCGCCACGTGCCGCACAAAGGCCAGGGCTACGGTGTGCTGCGCTACCTGGCCGACGAGCTAGGGCGTGAGCGCATGGCCGCCTTGCCCCAGGCCCGGATCACCTTCAACTACCTCGGTCAGTTCGACCAACAGTTCGACCAGGCGGCACTGTTCCAGCCGCTGGACGCCCCGGTGGGCCTGGCCCATGACCTGGATGCGCCGCTGCCGAACTGGCTGAGCGTCGATGGCCAGGTCTACGGCGGCGCACTGCAACTGCGCTGGAGCTACAGTGCCGAGCGCTATGACGAGGCGACCATCGCCCGTCTGGCCGAGGCCTATCGCCAGGAGCTGCTGGCGTTGGTCGCCCATTGCCTGGCGGACGGCAACGGCAGCTTCACCCCCTCGGACTTCCCCCTGGCGCAACTGACCCAGGAGCAGATCGACACGCTGCCGATCCCGGCCGCCGAGATCGAGGACGTCTACCCGCTGACGCCGATGCAGGAAGGCCTGCTGCTGCACACCCTGCTCGAGCCGGGCACCGGCATCTACTACATGCAGGACCGCTACCGCATCAACAGCGCCCTCGACCCCGAGCGCTTCGCCCAGGCCTGGCAGGCGGTGGTGGCGCGCCACGAGGCGTTGCGTGCCTCGTTTAGCTGGAACGCCGGCGAAGCGATGCTGCAGATCATCCACAAACCCGGCAAGACCGCGGTGGACTACCAGGACTGGCGCGGCCTTGACGAGCACGCCCAGGAAGCGCGCCTGCAAGCGCTGCACAAGGAGGAGCGCGAGGCCGGCTTCGAGCTGCTGCGCGAAGCACCGTTCCACCTGCGCCTGGTGCGCGTGGACGATGCGCGTTACTGGTTCATGATGAGCAACCACCACATCCTCATCGATGCCTGGTGCCGCTCGCTGCTGATGAACGACTTCTTCGAGATCTACCAGGCCCTGGGCGAAGGGCGCCAGGCCCAGTTGCCGGTACCGCCGCGCTACCGCGACTATATCGGCTGGCTGCAGCGCCAGGATCTCGACCAGGCGCGCCAGTGGTGGCAGGCCAACCTGGCCGGCTTCGAGCGCGCCACGGCGATTCCCAGCGACCGTCCGCTGCGCCATGACCACGCCGGTGACGGCATGGTCGTGGGTGACTGCTACACCCGCCTGCAAGTGAGCGAGGGCGCCCGCCTGCGTGAACTGGCCCAGGCCCACCAACTGACGGTCAACACCTTCGCCCAGGCGGCCTGGGCCTTGACCCTGGCGCGCTACAGCGGCGATCGCGACGTGGTGTTCGGCGTCACCGTGGCCGGGCGCCCGGTGAGCCTGCCGCAGATGCAGCGCACGGTCGGCTTGTTCATCAACAGCATCGCCCTGCGCGTGCAGTTGCCGCAGCCGGGCGAGCGCAGCAGCGTGCGTCAGTGGCTGCAGGGCTTGCTCGATCGCAACATGCAGTTGCGTGAATACGAGTACCTGCCGCTGGTGGCGATCCAGGAATGCAGCGAACTGCCCAAGGGCCAGCCGCTGTTCGACAGCCTGTTCGTGTTCGAGAACGCCCCGGTGGAAACTGCGGTGCTCGACCACGCCCAGCATCTGGACGCCAGCTCCGACTCGGGCCGGACCCACACCAACTTCCCGCTGACCGCGGTGTGCTACCCGGGCGATGACCTGGGCCTGCACCTGTCGTTCGACCAGCGCTACTTCGACTACCCGACCGTCGAGCGCCTGCTCGCCGAATTCAAGCGCCTGCTGCTGGCGCTGGTCGAGGGCTTCGAGGGCGAGGTCGGCGAGCTGCCGCTGCTGGGGGCCGACGAACAACGTTTCCTGCTCGAGGACTGCAACCGTACCGAGCATGACTATGCGCTGGAGCAGAGCTACGTCGAGCTGTTCGAGGCACGGGTGGCCGCGCATCCGCAGCGCACCGTCGCCCGTTGCGAGACGGCCGCTTACGACTATGCGGGCCTGAACGTGGCGGCCAACCGGCTGGGTCATGCCTTGGTTGCGGCTGGCGTGGCCATCGACCAACCGGTGGCGCTGCTGGCCGAGCGCGGCCTGGCGCTGCTGGGCATGATCGTCGGCAGCTTCAAGGCCGGCGCCGGCTACCTGCCGCTGGATCCGGGCCTGCCGGCGGCGCGCCTGCAACGCATCGTCGAGCTGAGCCGCACGCCGGTGCTGGTGTGCAGCGCGGCCTGCGCCGAGCAGGCGCGCCAGCTGCTCGATGAAGTGGCAGGCGCGGCGCGGCCGAAGCTGCTGGTCTGGGAAGACGTGCAGGCAAGCAACGTGGCCAGCCACAACCTTGGCATCCACAGCGCTCCGGACAACCTTGCCTACGTGATCTACACCTCCGGCTCCACCGGCCTGCCCAAGGGCGTGATGGTCGAGCAGCGCGGCATGCTCAACAATCAGCTGAGCAAGGTGCCGTACCTGGCCCTGGACGAGCAGGACGTAATTGCCCAGACCGCCTCGCAGAGCTTCGACATCTCGGTGTGGCAGTTCCTCGCCGCGCCGCTGTTCGGGGCCCGCGTGGAGATCGTGCCGAACGCCATCGCCCATGATCCGCAAGGCCTGCTGAGCCATGTGCAGGCCACCGGCATCACCGTGCTGGAGAGTGTGCCGTCGCTGATCCAGGGCATGCTGGCCAACGATCACCAGGCGCTCGATGGCCTGCGCTGGATGCTGCCGACCGGCGAGGCCATGCCGCCCGAGCTGGCCGCGCAGTGGCTGCAACGCTACCCGGCCATCGGCCTGGTCAACGCCTACGGCCCGGCGGAGTGCTCGGACGACGTGGCGTTCTTCCGCGTCGATGCCGCCTCGACCCAGGGCAGCTACCTGCCGATAGGCACGCCGACCGACAACAACCGCCTGTACCTGCTCGGCGAGGACCAGACCCTGGTGCCGCTGGGCGCAGTGGGCGAGCTGTGCGTCGCTGGTACCGGTGTGGGCCGTGGCTATGTCGGCGACCCGCTGCGCACGGCGCAGGCGTTCATCCCGCACCCGTACGGTGCGCCTGGTGAGCGCCTGTACCGCACCGGCGACCTGGCGCGGCGCCGTCCGGATGGCGTGCTGGAGTACGTCGGGCGTATCGACCATCAGGTGAAGATCCGTGGCTACCGCATCGAGCTGGGCGAGATCGAGGCGCGCCTGCACGAACAGCCGGAGCTGCGCGATGCCGCGGTGGGCGTGCAGGAAGGCGTCAACGGCAAGCATCTGGTTGGCTACCTGGTGGCGCACCAGGGCGTCAGTGCCGACGCCGCGCTGCTCGACCAGCTCAAGCAGCGCCTGCGCGCCGAGTTGCCGGAGTACATGGTGCCGCTGCACTGGGGCTGGTTCGACAGCCTGCCGCACAACGCCAACGGCAAGCTTGACCGCAAGGCGCTGCCGGCCATCGATATCGGTGGCCAGCACAGCCAGGCCTACCTGGCGCCGCGCAACGAGCTTGAAGAGACCCTCGCCGGGATCTGGGCCGATGTGCTCAAGGCCGAGCGGGTGGGTGTGCGCGACAACTTCTTCGAGCTGGGCGGGCATTCGCTGCTGGCAACGCAGATCGCATCGCGGGTGCAGAAGGCCCTGCAGTTGAACGTGCCGCTGCGGGCGATGTTCGAGTGCAGTACGGTGCAAGAGCTGGCGGACTATGTGCGCGGGCTGCAGGACAGCGCGCTGGATGACGCCAAGGTCGATAGGTTGAGCGACCTGATGGCGGAGCTGGAGGCGTTGTAACGGTCATCGCGGGGCAAGTCGCATCGACTCTGTGCCGCTTGCCCCGCGATGGTTTTCAGCGTTTGCCGAGGATCTTCCCGAGCATCTCCGGCCGCGGGGCGCCTTGTTGGCTCTGCAGCTGCCCCTGCTCGTCCTGATAGAAGATCGCCGGGGTTGCCGCCAGGCCCAGTTCCTCCATCAGCGCCAGGTTCGCCTCGAGCTTCTTCTGTACCGCCTCCGGCACCTTGTCCAGTGCCTTGAGCGTGCTGGCCTTGCCGGCCTTCTCGTGTTCCTGCAAGGCCTTGGCCGGGTCCTTGGCGGCGAGCAGCGCGGCGGACTTGCCCGGGCTGTCCTCGCGGATGATGCCGACCATGATGTGGCGCAGCTGCACCTTGCCTGACTCGACCCAAGGACGGGCCTGTTGCCAGAACATGTTGCAGTAGGGGCAGTTGGGGTCGCTAAACAGGTAGACGGTACGCGGCGCGTCGACCTTGCCGTCCTGGATCCAGGCGGTCTTTTCCATCTTCGCCCACACGGCCTTGCTCATCGGTGCGTACACCAGTTTTTCCAGTGGCTCGGCGCTGAGGTCCTTGCCTTGCTCGTCGAACAGGCTGCCGACCAGCACGTGCTTGCCGTCGGGGGTGAGGTACAGGGCGATGCCGTTGTTGTGGTACTCGGCGGCATAGCCGCGCAGCCCATTGGGGGCGTCGAAGCTGCCCTTGATCACGGCGCCCTTGGCTTGCAGTTGCTGGATCGCCTTGGGCAGTTCCTCTGCTTGCAGCGAGGGGGCGGCGAGCAGGGCGAGGGTCAGGGGCAGCAGCGCATTCAATCGCATGTCAGTTTCCTTGTGGGGCGGGCGCGTTGGCGCGTTCGAAGGGTTCCAGGGCGTGGCGCAAGCTGGCGCGCGACAGTTCGCCCAGGTGGCTGCCGACCAGCCGCCCTTCGGCGTTGTAGAACAGGGTGGTGGGCAGGGCCATGGAGCCGACCTTGCGGGCCAGCTCGCCGGTGCCGTCGAACAGCACGTTGGAGAGGGTCAGGCCGGTGGTGGCCATGAAGGTGCTAACGTTCTCGGGGGTCTCCCCCTGGTTGACGAACAGGAAGGTCACGTGGGGATAGTCGTCCTCGGCCTGTTGCAGCACCGGCATCTCGCGGCGGCAGGGTGGGCACCAGGTGGCCCAGATGTTGATCACCAGCGGGCGGCCGCGGTAGTCGTGCAGGGCCACCGCCTGGCCGCGGCTGTCGCGCAGGCTCATGTCGGGCAGCTCGGTGCCTTTGCTGTAGAGGTGGCTGGCCAGGCTGGCCAACCCCCAGAACAGGGCGCCGCTGAACAGCGCCCAGCCCAGCGGGCGGCGCAGGCCCGGGCGGCGCCAGCCTTGCCACAAGGTGCCGAGGACGATGCCCAGCAGCCCGCCCCAGAGCAGGAAGCCGCCGTCGCGGATATCGATGATCTGCAGCGGGTCGTCACGGTACATCGGCCAGTAGGCGAGGACAAAACCCAGGCGGGCGAACAGCAAGCCCAGCAGGAACAGGTTGAACAGCGCCGACTCGGGGTTTTCGCCGCCGCGCCTTGCGACCCGCCAGCCGACCAGGCTGGCGATGCCCAGTGCGGCAAGCAGCAGCAGGTGGTTGAGGGCCATGGTCAGCGGCCCGAGGGTGATGGTGAGCATCAGCCTTGGCTCCTGGTCTGGGCCCAGTGCTGGAGGAACCCGGCGGCGTCGATTTCACCGGTGATGCGGCGGGCGCGACGTTCCTCGCCCTCCGGGCCGACCCAGATCAGGCTGGGCGGGCCCGGGACCTGGTAGCGTTGCAGCAGCTCGCGGCTGGCTGGGGAGTCGGCGGTCACATCCAGGCGCAGCAGGTGCACATCGTCAAGGCTGGCCTGGACATCGGCACGGGCGAACACCTGCTTCTCCATGACTTTGCATGACACGCACCAGTCGGCGTAATAGTCCACCAGCACCCATTGGCCACGGGCTTTGGCGGCATCGAGTTCACGTTGCAGCTCGGCCGGTGCGCTGACGGTGACAAAGGCGTCGTGGCCGCTGGCGGGGGCCGTGGCCGTGCTCTTGCCGGCAAAAGGCTGCAAAGGCTGCCACACATCGTTGCCACCGGCTGCGGCGCCCACCAGCAGCAGGCCACCCCACAGCGCGCCCAGCAGGGGGATCGCACGCAAGGCGGGCAAACGCTGCAGGGCAGGCCAGGCGGCCCAGCCCAGGGCGATCAACCAGGCGCCAGCCAGGGCCAGTACCAGCGTTTCCGGCAGCAGGCCGCGCACGGTGTACAGGGCCATGGCCAGGAACACGAAGCCGAACAAGCCCTTGACCAGGTTCATCCAGGCGCCCGGGCGTGGCAGGTAGCGATTGCCCAGGGTGACCAGCAGCAACAGCGGGACACCCATGCCCAGGCCGAGGGCGAACAGCACCAGTGCCCCTTGCAGCACGTCGCCGCTCTGGGCAATGAACAGCAGCGCGCCGGCTAGTGGCGCGGTCATGCAGGGGCCCAGCAGCAAGCCCGACAGGGCGCCCAGTAACGCCGCGCCGTACAGGTTGCCGCCACGGGTGCCTTGGCCGGCGCGGTCCAGGCGGTCACGCAGGGCGGCGGGCAGTTGCAGTTCGAAGGCACCGAACATCGGCAGGGCGAGCAGCACGAACAGCCCGGCCAGGCTACCCAGCAGCCAGGGTTGTTGCAGCCAGGCCTGCAGGCTGGCGCCCAGCAGCGCGGCAATCACGCCGAGTGCGGCGTACACCAGGGCCATGCTCAACACATAGACGCCGGCCAGCCACCAGCCACGGCGAGCGCTGGCGCCATTGCCCAGGACCAGCCCGGCGAGGATCGGCAGCATCGGCAGCGAGCAGGGGGTGAAGGCCAGCAGCAGGCCCAGGCCGAAGAAGGCCAGCAGGCTCCAGGCCAGGCTGTCGTGTTGCAGGGTGCCGGCCAGGGCTTGGTCGCTGGCCTGGTCGGCAGCCGGCGTTGCCGCAGCCGCCCCGCCAAGGGCGATCGGGGTGGTCTGTGGCGGATAGCATAGCCCTGCGTCCGCGCAGCCTTGCCAGCCCAGGCGCAGTTCACCGCTGGCGTTGGCCGGCAGCAGCAGCTCGAGTTCGGTGCGGTAGACCGCGCTGTCGCCGAAGAACTCGTCGTGGTGGTTCTCGGCCTGGGGCAGGGGCGGGTGCTGCTCGGGGGGCAGGCCGTCGAACTTCAGGCGTTTCTGGTAAAGGTAGTAGCCGTCCTTGATCTGGAAATGCAGGCGCATCTGGCCGTTTTCCAGGCGGTCGTGGGTCAGCACGAAGGCTTCGTTCACCGGCAGGAAGTCCGGTTTGACCGCGAACGGGTTGGCCTGTAGAGGGCCGGCGAGCAGGAATGTCAGGAAAAGCAGGAGAACACGCATGTCGACGCCTTGGCAGAACTTTGAAGGAGGCCATGCTGGCCTTGGGGTATTAACTGAAGGTTAAGCTGGTCCTAGGACCATTGGTGGGAGAGTTACAGCGCTCGATGCTATCAGCCCGACGAACGTCGCCAAACCGGTTCATAATCCCCCCTTAATGATGAACCTGTGCAATGCCATCTTCCCCACCCAGGAGCTCCCCATGCACGTTCTGCTCTGCGAGGACGACGACCTGATTGCCAGCGGCATCTGCGCCGGCCTCTCGGCCCAAGGCCTGACCGTGGACCGGGTGGCCAGCGCCTCGCAGGCCCGGCAGATGCTGCAGACCGCCAAGTTCGACGTGATGATCCTCGACCTGGGCCTGCCCGACGAAGACGGCCTTAAGCTGCTGCGCCGCCTGCGCCAGCAGGGCGAGATCCTGCCGGTGCTGGTGCTCACCGCTCGTGACGCGGTCACCGACCGGGTCGATGGCCTGCAGGCCGGCGCCGACGATTACCTGCTCAAACCCTTCGACCTGCGCGAACTGGCCGCCCGCTTGCACACCCTGCTGCGCCGGGTGGCCGGGCGGGCGGTGAACGTGATTGAGCATGGTCCGCTGCGCTACGACCCCAGCAGTTGCGAGGCGAGCCTGGCTGGGCGGCCACTGGACCTGTCGCGGCGCGAACAGGCGCTGCTCCAGGCGTTGCTGCAGAACCCGGGGCGCGTGCTCTCCAGCGAGCAGCTCAAGGACTGCGTCTATGGTTTCGGCGACGAAGTCGAGAGCAATGCGCTGAACGTGCATATCCACCACCTGCGGCGCAAGCTGGGCAACAGCATCGTCGAGACCGTGCGCGGCCTGGGTTACCGCCTGGGCCCGGCCCAGGCGCCGGAGGAGGCCGCAACATGAGCCTGCGGGTACGCCTGTCGCTGATCCTTGGCAGCGTGTTCATCGTCATCTGGGTGCTGGCGGCAGCGTGGATGCTGCGTGACCTGCGCCAACAGATGATGTTCTCCCTCGACCAGCGGCTGGTGGCCTCGGCACGCATGGTCGCGGGGCTGATCGACCAGTTGCCGCAGCCGCTGACCGCCAAGGGCCAGGATGCGCATTTCTCCGCCGACCAGTTCAGCGTGCCGGATGGCATGGCTTGCCAGGTCAGCTCGTTGCGCGGCGAAATCCTCGCCAGCAATCACAAGCACGATGGCGCCATGGACGACGAGCGCAGCGGGTTCCGTGACCAGACCATCGATGGCGCCTCATGGCGTACCTTCACCTATAACCATGGCGATGTGCGCATCACCACCGCCGACCGTCACCAGGAGCGCGAGGCGCTGAACCAGTCGATCCTGCTGGCGGCCTCGGCACCGGTGCTGATGGCTCTGCTGGGTAGCCTGGGGTTGTTGTGGATCGGCCTTGGCAAAGGCCTGGAACCGCTCAATCGGATGCGCGATGCCTTGCGCAGGCGCCGCGCAGACAGTGTCGAACCCCTGCAGGTGGCCGGCTTGCCCAGCGAGCTGCAACCGTTGCTCGACACCCAGAACCAGCTGTTCCTGCGCATCGCCCAGACCCTCGAGCGTGAACGCCGCCTGACCGACGACGCCGCCCACGAACTGCGCAGCCCGTTGACCGCGATCAAGACCCACCTGCAGGTGGCGCGCATGACTGACGGCGCGGTGCGCGAACAGGCCCTGGAACACGCCGAGCAGGGTACCGACCGCATGCACCGCACGCTGGAGCAATTGCTGATGCTGGCGCGGGTCGAGGGCAGCCTGTCGTTCGATGACGGCGTGCAGTGCAGTGCCGCCCAGGTTGCCCAACAGGCCATCGAGGATGCCGGTGGCGGCGACAACCGGCGCATTCACCTGCATCTGCCCGAGGAGGCGGCCAAGGTCTACCTGAGCATGCCGGCGCCGCTGGCGGTGGCGGCACTGCGCAACCTGTTGGACAACGCCTTGCGCCATGGCGGCGATGCCGCCGTGGAGCTGGATGTGCAGGCGCAGGACGGCCAGGTGGACTTCCTCGTCCGCGACCATGGCCCGGGCATCGCGCAGGGCGATCTCGAACACTTGACCGAGCGTTTCTGGCGCAACGGCCAGAGCGGCGGCTGCGGCCTGGGGCTGGCGATCGTCCAGGCCATCGTCCAGCGCTGTGCCGGCAGCCTGCGTTTCGACAGCCAGGCCGATGGCTTGCGGGTGCGCCTGCAGGTGCCGGCACGCTCAGGGGGTTGATCCGCAACAAATCCGACGGCAACCGCTAAATCCGCACCTCGCTGAAGCGTTTTTCAAGCGATAAGAACCCGACACACATCCGGTTACAGGGCGCGTGGCGGGCACATTCGCTTGCTTGCGAGGGATTTTCCGATGTCGACCGCTTCCAGCCTTGCCCAGGTGCTGCCGGCCACCGCGCCGCGCCCGCTGTATGAATTCGAGGACTCACCGCTGCTGCTGCGCCAGCAACAGCAGGAGTCCAACGCCCGTAGCTATCCGCGGCGCATTCCGCTGGCGCTCAAGCGCGCCCGTGGCCTGTACGTCGAGGACGTCGAGGGCCGCCAGTTCATCGACTGCCTGGCCGGTGCCGGCACGCTGGCCCTGGGCCACAACCATCCGGTGGTGATCGATGCCATCCAGCGCGTGCTGGCCGACGAGCTGCCACTGCATACCCTGGACCTGACCACGCCGGTCAAGGACCAGTTCGTCCAGGACCTGTTCGGCCTGTTGCCCGAGGGCCTGCGCGGTGAAGCCAAGATCCAGTTCTGCGGCCCGACCGGCACCGATGCGGTGGAGGCCGCGCTCAAGCTGGTGCGTACCGTGACCGGGCGCAGCACCGTGCTGGCATTCCAGGGCGCCTACCATGGCATGACCCAGGGCGCCCTGAGCCTGATGGGCAGCCTTGGGCCGAAAAAGCCCCTTGGCGCGCTGCTGAACAATGGCGTGCAGTTCCTGCCTTACCCCTATGACTACCGTTGCCCGTTCGGCCTGGGTGGCGAGGCGGGCGTGCGCGCCAACCTGCACTACCTGGAGAACCTGCTGAACGACCCCGAAGCCGGGGTGGCGCTGCCGGCTGCAGTGATCGTCGAGGTGGTGCAGGGCGAGGGCGGTGTGATCCCTGCCGATATCGAGTGGTTGCGCGGGCTGCGTCGGATCACCGAGCAGGCCGGGGTGGCGCTGATCGTCGACGAGATCCAGAGCGGCTTCGCCCGCACCGGCAAGATGTTCGCCTTCGAGCACGCCGGCATCGTGCCTGACGTGGTTACCCTGTCCAAGGCCATCGGCGGCAGCCTGCCACTGGCGGTGATGGTCTATCGCGACTGGCTTGACCAGTGGTCGCCGGGCGCCCATGCCGGCACTTTCCGTGGTAATCAGATGGCCATGGCGGCGGGCTCTGCGGTGATGAAGTACCTGGTAGAGCATCGCCTGTGCGAGCATGCCGAGGCCATGGGCCAACGCTTGCGTGGGCATCTGCAACGGTTGCAGCAGGACTATCCGCAGCTGGGCGACATTCGTGGCCGTGGCTTGATGCTGGGCGTGGAGCTGGTGGACCCGGCGGGCAAGCGCGACGCGCAGGGGCATCCGCCGGCATGCCGCAGCCTGGCGCCGAAGCTGCAGCGCGAGTGCCTGCGCCGCGGCCTGATCCTCGAGCTGGGCGGCCGCCATGGTGCTGTGGTGCGCTTCCTGCCGCCGTTGATCATCAGTGCCGAGCAGATCGATGAAGTGGCCGCCAGATTTGCCGAAGCCGTAGCGGCGGCGGTCAAGGCCGGTTGATATTCGGGGGCTGTGTTCGGCCCCTTGGTCTATTGCTGGTCAGGGCCCCATCGCCGGCAAGCCTGCGATGGGGCGCAAGGCGCCCCTGCTCATGCTCAGTCGAACACGCGCCCGGCGCGCCAGTAGCCCATCAGCGTCAGGCTTTCTCGCGGCAGTCCGCGCTCCTTGATCAGGTAGCGGCGGATATCCATGACAGTCCCCGACTCCCCGGCGATCCAGGCATGGAAGTCGCCGTGTTCGCCGCAGGCCTGTTCCCACAGGATGCTTTCGTCGATATCCACGTCTTCCAGCTCGACCGTCGACGCGCCACGCAGCGCCGGCAGGCTGGCCAGCTCGCGCACGGCGTGCTGCATGCCTTGGCCGTGCTCGCTGCGCAGCAGGTCGCGTGGCAGCCAGTGCAGGCGGGTGGCCGGGCTCTGGCGCAGGTCGAGACAGTCGGCTTCCAACGGGACTTCGATGAAGGCTTCGACTGCCAGCTCCGGCGCGGTCGTGACCAGCTGTTCGAGGATGCCGGCAATCGCCGGCAGGGCGGTTTCGTCGCCGATCAGCAGAATGCGCCGGGCGCTGCGTGGCGGTTTCCATTCATAGCCGCCGGGGTCGTCGGCATATGCCAGGTTGGGGGCGACCATCTGCAGGCGGTCGCCGACGCGGGCGTGGGTGGCCCAGGCCGATGCCGGGCCATTGACGCCGTGCAGGACAAAGTCCACATCCACCTCCAGCGCCTCGCGGCGCAGGGCGCGGATGGTGTAGGTGCGCATGGGCGGCATGTCTTGCGCCGGCAGTTCGCGCCGCGCCTGCTGCCATTGCGCGTGCTTGGGCAGGTTGGATGGCGCGCCGGCAGGGGTCGGAAACAGCAACTTCACACGCTGGTCGGGGGCCAGGGTGGTCATCAGCGCGACGTCCTCGCCGGTGAAGACGAAGCGCGTCAGTGAGGGGCTCAGGGGTTCGATGGCCTTGAGGTCGAGGTCGAAGAGCCGGTAGGGCGTTGCCTGGGCAGCAGGTGCCAGGCGGGCAAGCGGGGAGGTCATGGGCATGCCTCTGTCAGCGGGAGATACCCATCAGACGAGCGCAATGCGCGGTTAATTAGCCGGTGTGTACCGCGCCTAAATTTCCCTGGCCCACCTACGTTCTAGCTTGGATAGCAGTCGCGGCACGCGAAGACGGATTGAGGCGCAATGACAATTTCCCGACGAGGATTCATCGCCGGCCTGGCTGTGGCGGGCGCCACAGGCACGGCGGCCTATTACGCGCACAAGCAACTGACCCACGACCCCGAGGACGACATCGTCACGCCAGGCGAGGCCAGTGTCGAGCTGGCCGACTACGCAGGCCAGGTGCTGGCGGACCAACTGCGCGGCGTCTGGGATATCCGCTTCGAGGGTGCCGAGCGCGGCCTGGATGGGCTACCCCAGCAAGGTGTCGAGATGTTCCTCGACGTCGCCACCAAGGGGCGCGGCCTGCGCGGTTTCGTCGATACCGGCGAGCGTTTGCGTGGGGCTGGCGAGCCGACCTACCGCGTGCTGGGCGACCTGGTCGGCGCCAGCAGCGCCCAGGTGCGCTGGCGCCTGGTCAATCAGCACGGTGGGCCGGGCTACGAGTGCGTGGCCAGCCTTGACGAAGTCTGGGCCGAGTTCGCCAATGCCGGCAGCGGCACGCTGAGCGGGCGCGTGCAGCGTCTGGATCGGCCGCTGACCCTGCCTGTGCCCGACAGCCGCTTCGTCGCGGTCAAGCGGTTGTTCCCCGAGGCCCGTGAGCGCCTGCCGTATACCCCCGAGATGCTGGCCTGGGTGGTCGGTGCCGAACACCGCTTGTTCCATCAGCTCTGGCATGCCACCCGTGACCAGTGGCACAAGCTGCCGCGGAACAAGCAGGACGCTCTGCGTGGCCTGGGCTGGCAGCCGGGGCCCAGAGACCATGAGCGCGATGCCCGGGGCCCGCGCAAGCACCGCAATGGCTCGGGTATCGATTTCCTGTTCATGCACCGGCACATGCTGATGTATGCACGCACCTTGCAAGACTTGCCCTCCTGGCAGCGCTTCCCGCTGCCGCAGCCGAGCGTCGAGTTCGATCGCGCAGGCTTTGCCCGCTATTTCGACAACCATGACGGCTACTGTGTGCCGCCGACCTGGCAGGCGCCGGGTGACGAGGCCTATGGTCAGTGGGTCGGGGCGATCAAGGCCGGCGAAACCTATTGCAGCAACTTCCAGGTGTGGGAGTCGCAGTACCAGGACCCGTTGTACCTGTCGAAGCTGACCCTGGGCGCCTTCGGTTCGGAACTGGAGATGAACCTGCACGACTGGCTGCACATGTGCTGGGCGTCGGTGCCGCGTGATCCGAACAATGGCGCGCCGGTGCCTTTCGCCCGTGACCAGGCCGACTTTGCCGCGCGCTGGTTCGAGCCCGAAAACGACTTTCTCGGCGACCCGTTCTCGTCCCATGTCAATCCGGTGTTCTGGGGTTTCCATGGCTGGATCGACGACCGCATCGACGACTGGTTCCGTGCCCATGAACGCTACCACCCCGGCCAGGTACGGCGGCTGGAGGTCAATGGCGTGCCCTGGTTCGCCCCAGGTCGCTGGGTCGAAGCCGGCGACCCGTGGCTGGGCCCGGACACCCATGGCTGCAGCACCCAGCCAGGCATGCGCCTGGGTAAGTCGGTGGAGATGGATGTGGAGACCATGAAGCTGGCCCTGCGTATTACGTTCGGTAACGAGGAAAAGCTCGATGGCCTGCTGCGCAAGGTGCCGCAACGCCCTTGGTACGCGCGCCACCTGTCACTGAAGAACATCGTGCCCTGATGCACCCCATGTCCCTGCAAGCGGGGGCAAACCCACGCTTGCAGGGACTCGCGTAACCTACAGCTTGACCGGCGTCTGCCAGCCCCCACCCAATGCCTTGTACAGCGCCACGCTGCCCTGCAGCTGCTCAAGGCGCAGCTGTGCCTGCTGGTCCTGGGCCAGGTACAGCGTGCGCTGGGTTTCGAGCACCGTCAGCAGGGTCTCGGCGCCGGCGGCGTAACGTTGCTGGGCCAGTTCGAAGGCGACGCGTGCCTGCTCCACCTCCTGGTCCTGCCAGCGGCGCTGGCGTTCGACACCGGCGACGGCGTTCAAGGCTTTCTCCACATCCGCGAAACCTGCCAGGATGCTGCCGCGGTACAGCTCCAGCAATTCCTCCTGTTCGGCGCTGGCCTGGTCCCGCGCGGCACTGAGTCGGCCGTTGTTGAAGATCGGCGCGGCGAGGCCGGCCGTCAGGGTGTAGTAGGGGCTGTCGAGGACATTGGGCAGGGTGCGTGCACCGCTGCCCAGGTTCGCGCCGAGTATCAGGCGAGGCAGCATGGCCGCCCGTGCTACCTGGATGTTGGCGCTGGCCGCCGCCAGGCGCGCCTCGGCGGCGGCGATGTCCGGCCGCCGGCCGAGCAGTTCGCTGGGCACGCCGCTGCCGATGCTGGGCCATTGTAAGTTGCTGATCATTTCGCGATTGTCGGGCAGGGCCTGAACCGGGTCGCCCAGCAGGGTGGCGAGGACGATGCGGTTGTCCTGGCGACGCTGTTCGAGCAGCGGCAGCTGGCGTTCCTGGGCCGCCACCAGGCTGCGCTGCTGGGCCAGTTCCAGGCGGGTGGCCGAGCCTGAACGTTCGCGGGCTTCGACCAGGCCCAGCACGTCGCGGGCATTGTCCAGGTTGAGCTGGGCGATGCGCAGTTGCTCGTCGAGTGCCAGGCTTTGCAGGTAGCTGTCGGCCACGGCGCTGACCAGGGTCAGCTCGACGGTCTGGCGATCGAAACGGCTGGCATCCAGGCCGCGCAGCGCGCTGTCGCGGGTGGCGCGCAGGCCGCCCCAGAAATCGATCTCGTAGCTGGCGCTCAGGCGGGTGCCGAACGAGGTGCTGGTGCGCTCGCTGCTGCTGGCGTCGAGCTGCCTGTTGCCTTCACCGCGCAACAGGCGCTGTCGGCTGCCATCCAGGCCGAGCTGTACTTCTGGCAGTAATGGCGCGCCGGCGATCACTGCGATGGCCTGGGCCTTGCGCACCCGCGCCGCGGCCGCCGCCAGGTCGTGGCTGTTCGAGCGCGCGCGCTCGACCAGCCGGTCCAGTTCCAGGCTGGCAAAGGCGCGCCACCACTGGTTGTCCGGCAGCGCCTGGTTGGGGCTGGTCGGCCCTTGCCAGGCCGCTGGGGCGTCGATGTTCGCCGCAGGCGGCGGTGGGGTGCTGCAGGCGGCCAGGCCAAGGCTCAGGGCCAGCAAGCTGATACGGCAGGGGATCGTCATGGGTTATTCGCTGGTAAGGGCCTTGACCGGGTCGAGGCGGGCGGCCTTGCGGGCCGGCATGAAACCGAACACCACGCCGGTGATCACGGCGCAGGCAAAGGCGCCGAGGATGGCGGGCAGGGCGAAGGCCACGGCGATGTCGGCCAGCAACAGGCTGGCGCCGATGGCCAGGGCCAGGACGATGCCGGTCACGCCGCCGACCATCGACAGCATCACCGCCTCGGTGAGGAACTGGCGCAGGATGTCGCGCTGGCGCGCGCCGGTGGCCATGCGGATGCCGATCTCGCGGGTGCGTTCGCGCACGGTCATGAGCATGATGTTCATCACGCCGATGCCACCCACCAGCAGGGAGATCGCGGCAATCGCGCCGAGCATCAGCGACAGGCTGTTCTGCGTGCGGGCCTCGGCCTGGATCAGTGCGGCGTCGTTGGTCAGGACGAAGTCATTCTTGCCCTGGTGGCGCTGCAGCATCAGGCGCTCGATCGCCTGCTCGGTCTCCTTCACCCGGCTGGAGTCCTGGGCGGCGATGGTGACGTATTCCGGGTCGCGGCTGCCGAACAGGCGGATGGAGGCGGCGGAGTAGGGCACCACCACGCGTTCGTCGCTGTCCTCGCTGCCGGAGCTGGCGCCTTTGCCCTGGAGCACGCCGATCACCTGGAACGGCACGTTGCCGATCAGCAGGTACTGCCCGAGCGGATTGCTGCCCGGGCCGAACATCTTGTCACGCACCTTCTGCCCGATCACGGCCACGGCGGCGCCGTTGGCTTCGTCGGCCTCGCTGTAGAAGCTGCCCTCGACCACGGGCCAGTTGAAGATCTCGGGGAACCAGGTGTTGTTGCCGCCAACGTAGAACTGCTCGCCCTTGTTGCCGTGGCGCACCATGAGCTTGTCGCCGATCACCGGCATGACCCGTTTGACCTGGGGCAGTTCGCCGATGGCGTCGACATCGTCGAGGGTGACGATGCCCATCAGTTCCTCGGAGGAGTGCTTGCCGTTGAGATAGAGGATGTTCGAGCCGAATGCGGCCATCTGTGCCATGACCTGGCGCTTGCTGCCTTCGCCGACCGCGAGCATGACTACCACCGAGGCGACCCCGATGATGATGCCGAGCAGGGTCAGCGCGGTGCGGAAGCGGTTGATCCACATTACTCGCCAGGCGGCCTGCAGGGACTCGACCAGTTCGCCTTTCCAGGCGCCGCGCTGGGTGGCGCCGCGGTCCAGGCGCTGGCGCAGGTCGTCGGCCTGCAGCTGCCGAGGAATGTCGGCCGACGGCTGGCTGGGGGAGTCGCTGACCACTTCGCCGTCGCGCACTTCGATGATCCGCTGGGCACGGGCCGCAACTTCACGGTCGTGGGTAATGAGGATGATCACATGGCCCTGGCTGGCCAGCTCGTCTAGCAGGGTCATCACCTCGGCGCCGCTGTGGCTGTCGAGGGCCCCAGTGGGTTCGTCGGCGAGGATGATGTGCCCGCCGTTCATCAGCGCCCGGGCGATCGACACCCGTTGCTGCTGCCCGCCAGACAACTGGTGCGGGCGATTGCCGGTGCGGCTGGCCAGACCCAGGCGCTCGAGCAGGGCACGGGCGCGGGCATGGCGCTCGGCGGGCGGGGTGCCGGCATAGATGGCCGGCATCTCGACGTTCTCCTGGGCCGAGCCCGAAGGGATCAGGTGATAGCCCTGGAACACGAAGCCGAACGCTTCGCGACGCAGCCAGGCCAGCTCGTCGCTGTCCAGTTCGGCGACGTCCCGGCCGGCGAAACGGTAGTTGCCCGAGGTGGGGCGGTCGAGGCAGCCGAGGATGTTCATCAAGGTCGACTTGCCGGAGCCCGAGGCGCCGACGATGGCGACGAACTCGCCGGGGTGGATGCTCAGGCTGATACCGCGCAACACCTCGACCCTGGGCGAATCGACACCGCCGTAGACCTTGCGGATGTCGCACAGCTCGATCAGGGGCGTGGCCATCTCAACCCCCACTGGCGGCAGGCAGGCCGATGACCAGGCGCTCGCCTTCGTTCAGGCCTTCGAGCACCTGCACCCGCAGGCGGTCGCTCAAACCGGTGCGCACCTGGCGCGCCTCGACCTGACCCTTGCTGTTCAGCACCTGGGCCAGGCGCACGCCGTCGCCGGGAGTGTCGTCCAGTGCGGCCAGGGGCACGCTGAGCACCTGGCTGGCTTGCCCGGCGACGAAGAACACCTGGGTGGTCATCTCCGCCATCAGGGCGCCGTCGGGATTGTCCACGTCCAGCAGCACAGTGTATTGCACCACCTTGCTGCCGGTGGTGCCGGCGGTGGCGCTGGCCGGGCTGCCACCGCCCTGGCTGGTCTGGTCCAGCGGCTTGGGCGGTACCGGCAGGATCTGGCGCACGGTGCTGGTCCAGCGGCGCTTGCCGCCGGCCAGGGTGTTGAAATAGGCGGTCATGCCCGGTTTGACCTTGCCGATGTCGGCTTCGGACACCTGGGCCCAGACGGTCATCGGCGAGAGCTTGGCTATCCGCAGGATCAGCGGGGTCTGCTGCTGGGCATTGAGGGTCTGGCCTTCGCGGGCATCCACCGCCACCACCGTGCCGCTCATGGGGGCGTAGATGCGCGTGTAGCCCAGCTCGGCCTCGTCGCTGCGCAGGCTGGCCTGGGCCTGGCGGATCTGCGCCAGGTACATGTCGATGCGGGCCTGGGTCACCTTCAGTTGCGCCTGCGCCGTCTGCAGGTCTTCCTGGCGGGTGGCGCCGGCGGCGGCCAAGCCTTGCTGGCGCTGGTATTGCTGCTGGGCTAGCTGGTACTGCGCACGCTGTTCGGCCAGCTGGGCCTTGAGGTTGTCGATCGAGTACCGTGCGGCATCGAGCTTGGCCTGTTGCGTGGACGGGTCGATCTCCACCAGTAACTGGCCTTGGCGCACCTCGTCACCGGCCTCCACATGCAGCTTGCGAATCTGCCCCGAGGCTTGGGCGCCGACGTCGACGTAGCGTCGTGGTTGCAGGGTGCCTAGCGCGGTGACGCTGCTTTCGATGTCGGCGCGCAGCACCGGCACGGTGCTGACCGGTGCGCCGCCCAGCGGCAGGACCTGCCAGGCCACCAGGCTGCAAAGGCTGGCCAGGCCCAGGGCGCCGATCAGTACTCGGCGGCGGGTATTGGGTGTGCGTGTCATGCGGGCTTCCAGCCGGAGGTAATGGCCGAGTGCTGCAACACGGCACGCGCTCGGGGATCCCAGTTAAACGAATGTGACTGATGACGATTTAACTCGGGGCTGGGGGCTGCGTGTTGCTGCGAATAATTATAATTTGTAAGATCGCACGCTGATATCATCCAGCCCTGCTGCCGCTGCCTGTCAGCGCTTGAGCGGAGACGACAGGTGCCGTCGTGGAACACTACTATCGCGAGTTGGTGAGTTTTCTGTCCGCCCGGCTTGGCAATCGCCAGGCGGCCGAAGATGTCGCCCATGACGCCTACATCCGAGTGCTGGAGCGCACGGAAGGCGAACGGATCGAACATCCGCGTGCGTTTCTTTACCGCACGGCAATGAACCTGGTGGTCGATCATCATCGGCGGCACCTGGTACGTCAGGCCGAGCCACTCGAGGTACTCGACAGCGACGAGCGCTGGCACAGCCCGGCACCGACGCACAGCATGCAGCTCGACCAGCGCCTGGCGCTGATGCAGCAGGCCTTGGGCGAGCTGAGCGCGCCTTGTCGTGACAGTTTCCTGCTGCGCAAGCTTGAGGGCCTGTCGCACCAGCAGATCGCCGAGCGCCTGGATATTTCCCGTAGCGTGGTGGAAAAGCACATCGTCAACGCGATGAAGCACTGTCGCGTGCGCATGCGCCAGTGGGAGTCCTGAGCGCCTGCAGGCGGATGTGAAAATTCCGTAAGCGGGTGACTTGATTTCTCCCGGGTTCACGACAACTATCAATAAAGACCCCCGTCCAGGCGCTCCGCCTGACGTTGCCGTTGCCGGCGCAGTATGGTCATGGAGCCACCGTCACCATCCAACTGCCCAGGTCCGGACGATGCCTAACAAATCCATGCGCATCCTCATTGCCGACGAGCATCCCGGCCAGCGCCTGCAACTGGAGAGGATGCTCAACGGCCTGGGTTACTACCGGATCGCTCCGGTGGAGACGTTCGAAGACCTGCAGCGCCTGGTGCACAGCGCCCTGGAGCCTTTCAACCTTCTGGTGGGCAACATCGAGTTGGCCAGCCATGCAGGGGTCGACCTGGCGCGCTTCTGCCGGGTCAGTTCGCAGATCCAGCACGCGCTGCTGTATCACTCGCCTCACCTGAAGGTACCGGCGGTGCCGCCGAGTGACCGGCATGCGGTCAGCATCAGCCTGCCACACGCGCCTGACAGCGAGGCGCTGGAGTCCTTCATGGCGATCATCGATTTGCCGGTACTGGTTGGGCAGTTGCCCCTGCCGCCGGGTTTGGCAGGGGTTTCGAACGCCTCGCGGCGGCGCACCAACCTCGCGCAGACGGTGTTCTGCCGCAACTCCTGAAGCGCGGACGGCCACAGGCCCAAGGCTTTTGCTATTCTCTTGGCCTTTTGCCACGTTGCGGAAGCTGCCATGACTGCGCTCGATACCACACGCCCGCCACGGTTCAGCCGTAGCGACCACCGGACCCTGGGGCTGGCCGCGTTGGGTGGCGCTTTGGAAATCTACGATTTCATCATTTTCGTGTTCTTTGCCCTGGTCCTCAGCCAGCTGTTTTTCCCGCCCGAGATGCCGGAATGGCTGCGTCTGCTGCAGAGCTTCGGGATATTCGTCACCGGTTACCTGGCCAGGCCGCTGGGTGGCATCCTGATGGCCCATTTCGCCGATCACCTGGGCCGCAAGCGGGTGTTCAGCTTGAGCATCCTGATGATGGCACTGCCGTGCCTGCTGATCGGCGTGATGCCGACCTACGCCGACATCGGCTACGCCGCGCCGTTGATCCTGCTGGCGCTGCGTATCCTGCAAGGGGCGGCGGTGGGCGGCGAGGTGCCCAGTGCCTGGACCTTCGTTGCCGAGCATGCGCCAGCGGGGCGTCGTGGCTATGCGCTGGGCTTTCTCCAGGCGGGGCTGACCTTCGGCTACCTGCTCGGGGCCCTGACTGCGACCTTGCTGGCGCAAGTGTTCACACCCCAGGAAATTCTCGACTATGCATGGCGCTATCCCTTCCTGTTGGGTGGGGTGTTCGGCGTGATTGGTGTCTGGCTGCGCCGCTGGTTGAGTGAGACGCCCGTGTTCCTGGCGTTGCGCGACCAGCGTGAGCAGCCGCTGTCATTTCCGCTGCGCAGCGTGCTGAGCCGTCACCGTCGGGCATTGATTCCGGCGGCGCTGCTGACCTGCGTGTTGACCTCGGCGGTGGTGGTGCTGGTGGTGATCACCCCGACCGTCATGCAACAGCGCTTTGGCATGAGCGCCGGGCATACGTTCGCGCTGAGCAGCGTGGGCATCGTCTTCCTCAATATTGGCTGTGTGCTGGCTGGGCTGCTGGTGGACCGTATGGGGGCTTGGCGGGCATTGATGATCTATAGCCTGCTGCTGCCGCTGGGCATCGGGGCGCTGTACGCCAGCCTGGTGGGGGAGTGGGGCATGACTTGGCTGGCCTATGCCCTGGCCGGTCTGTGTTGTGGCGTGGTCGGGGTGGTGCCGTCGGTGATGGTCGGGCTGTTCCCGGCCGATATCCGCGTGTCGGGTATCTCCTTCACCTACAACATCGCCTATGCCCTGTGGGCCAGCACCACACCGCTGGCGCTGATCGCGCTGATGCCGTGGAGCCCGTGGGTGTGTGTCGGTTTCTGCCTGTTCATGGGCATGGTCGGGTTGCTGACGGCGCTCTATTTTGGGCGTCGCGAGCTACTGACATTCGATGCCGAGCCAGTGCCGCTCATGTGTGGTGACAATTGAGCCAGTGAGTGCTGAGCTGTAGAGCGCAAGACTAAACGCCGCGCTGGTCAAACTGTTCGACCGACGCCAAGGGCTTTTTAAGGAAGTCGGTACCGCCTGATACGAAAAAGCCCCCGGGCCAAACGGCTTGGGGGCTTTTTGATGCGGGACAGGGCCTACATGTTCGGGTAGGTCGGCCCGCCGGCGCCTTCAGGGGTGACCCAGGTGATGTTCTGGGCCGGGTCCTTGATGTCGCAGGTCTTGCAGTGCACGCAGTTCTGCGCGTTGATCTGGAAGCGCTTGTTGCCGTCTTCCTGGGTGATCACTTCATAAACGCCCGCCGGGCAGTAGCGCTGCGCCGGTTCGTCGTACAGCGGCAGGTTGCTGGCGATCGGGATGCTCGGGTCGGCCAGCTTCAGGTGGCAGGGTTGTTCCTCTTCGTGGTTGGTGCTGGAGAGGAATACCGAGCTGAGCTTGTCGAAGCTGAGCTTGCCGTCGGGTTTCGGATAGTCGATCTTTTGCGAATCCGCCGCGAGCTTGAGGCAGGCGTAATCCGGCTTGGTGTCGTGCAGGGTGAACGGCAGCTTGCCGCCGAACCAGTTCTGGTCGACGTAGTTGAACGCAGCGCCGAGGATCGGGCCGAACTTGTGCATGGCCGGGCCGAAGTTGCGGCTGGCGAACAGCTCTTCATGCAGCCAACTGGCCTTGAACGCGCTGACGTAGCTGTTGAGCTGGTCACCGCCCTCGCTGCCGGCGATCAGTGCGTCGGCCACCGCTTCGGCGGCGAGCATGCCGGACTTCATCGCGGTGTGGCTGCCCTTGATCTTGGCGAAGTTCAGGGTGCCGAGGTCGCAGCCGATCAGCGCGCCGCCGTTGAACACCATCTTCGGCAGCGAGTTGAAGCCGCCCTTGCAGATGGCGCGGGCGCCGTAGCTGATGCGCTTGCCGCCTTCGAGGTACTGGCTGATCACCGGGTGGTGCTTGAGGCGCTGGAATTCGTCGAACGGCGACAGGTACGGGTTGGCGTAGGAAAGGTCGACGATCAGGCCGACCACCACCTGGTTGTTCTCCAGGTGATAGAGGAAAGAACCACCGGTATTGTCCTTGGCCATCACGTCCAGCGGCCAGCCGGCGGTGTGCACCACCAGGCCCTGTTCGTGCTTGGCCGGGTCGATCTCCCAGATTTCCTTGAGGCCGATGCCGTAGTGCTGGACGTCGGACTCGTTGTCCAGGTCGAAGCGCTTGATCAGTTGTTTGCCGATGTGGCCACGGCAGCCTTCGGCGAACAGGGTGTACTTGGCGCGCAGCTCCATGCCCGGGGTGTACAGGCCGTCCTTCGGGTTGCCTTCGCGGTCGACACCGAGGTCACCGGTAATGATGCCGCGGACCACGCCGTTTTCGTCGAACAGCGCTTCCTGGGCGGCGAAGCCCGGGTAGATCTCAACGCCGAGGTTCTCGGCCTGCTGGGCCAGCCAGCGGCACAGGTTGCCCAGCGAGATGATGTAGTTGCCCTGGTTGTGCATGGTCTTGGGCACGAACAGGTCAGGCACTTTTGTCGAGCTGCCGGCATCCTTGAGTACATAGATGTCGTCGCGTTTGACTTCGGTGTTCAGCGGCGCGCCCAGTTCTTTCCAGTCGGGGAACAGTTCGTTCAGGGCACGTGGTTCGAACACCGCGCCGGAGAGGATATGGGCGCCGACTTCGGAGCCTTTCTCGACCACGCAGACGCTAATCTCGCTACCGGCTTCGGCGGCCTTCTGCTTCAGGCGGCAGGCGGCGGACAGGCCCGCCGGGCCAGCGCCGACGATGACCACGTCGAATTCCATGTATTCGCGTTCCACAGGTTCTCTCCTACTCAAGGCTCATCGCGTTGCTTGTCTTTTATGGGTGTTCACGGTCACGTGCGGCGTTCAGGTGCTGTAGCTTCGCAGGTGATGGACTACACCGTTTTGTCTTGGCCGCGCATTATATCTACACCACTTGGCGGGTCCAATACAAACGTTTGTTTGAATTTGTCGGAGGCCCGTAAAATCACAGGTAGGCGGCTGGAGCCTGGCCAATTTGCCGTATTGACCGGATTGGGTGTTACGGTCAAGATACGAGCGCTTTCGCGTTCGCCGTAGGCTGACCGTCGGGCGCAGGTGCACCCCTAAAGACCGGGCGTAGAGCAGGGTTTACGGGCCGAATCAGTCTTTGTAGTGGAGTCTACACGGCACCACAGGAAATGACCCGCAGGTTTTACCCTGCAATGGTCGTAACAGGACTGATCGGTCACTTGAACGTTGCCGGTGTCGACACGTTTTTAGAGGTGCCCTTGTACCCACGCGCATTCGCCGGGCAGCCCCCAGGCGACATTCTTTTCACCGGAGAGTAACGAGGAATCCATGAAGGTTCTTGTAGCTGTCAAACGAGTGGTCGACTACAACGTCAAGGTTCGCGTCAAGGCGGACAACTCCGGCGTCGACCTTGCAAACGTCAAGATGTCCATGAACCCCTTCTGCGAAATCGCTGTGGAAGAAGCCGTACGCCTGAAAGAAAAGGGCGTTGCGAGCGAGATCGTCGTCGTTTCCGTTGGCCCGGCCACAGCCCAGGAGCAACTGCGTACCGCCCTGGCCCTGGGTGCTGACCGCGCCATCCTGGTCGAAACTGCCGACGAACTTAACTCCCTGGCTGTGGCCAAGGCCTTGAAAGCCGTTGTCGACAAAGAGCAGCCACAGCTGGTCATCCTCGGCAAGCAGGCGATCGACAGCGACAACAATCAGACCGGCCAGATGCTGGCGGCGCTGACCGGCTTTGCCCAGGGCACCTTCGCCTCCAAGGTCGAGGTTGCAGGCGACAAGGTCAATGTCACCCGTGAAATCGACGGCGGCCTGCAGACCGTTGCGCTGAACCTGCCCGCCATCGTCACCACCGACCTGCGTCTGAACGAGCCGCGCTACGCGTCGCTGCCGAACATCATGAAGGCCAAGAAGAAGCCGCTGGAGACCGTTACTCCAGACGCGCTGGGCGTTTCCCTCGCCTCCACCAACAAGACCCTCAAGGTCGAAGCACCTGCCGCCCGCAGCGCGGGTATCAAGGTCAAGTCGGTGGCCGAACTGGTCGAGAAGCTGAAGAACGAAGCGAAGGTAATCTAAATGACTATCCTGGTTGTCGCTGAACACGAAAACGGTGCCGTAGCTCCGGCCACCCTGAACACTGTCGCTGCCGCCGCCAAGATCGGTGGTGATATCCACGTACTGGTCGCAGGCCAGAACGTCGGTGGCGTCGCCGAGTCCGCCGCCAAGATCGCAGGCGTCGCCAAGGTGCTGGTCGCGGATAACGCCGCCTACGCCCATGCCCTGCCGGAAAACGTCGCGCCGCTGGTAGTCGAGCTGGCCAAGGGTTACAGCCATGTGTTGGCCCCGGCCACCACCAACGGCAAGAACATCCTGCCACGCGTCGCCGCGCTGCTGGACGTCGACCAGATCTCCGAGATCATCTCGGTGGAATCGGCCGATACCTTCAAGCGCCCGATCTACGCGGGTAACGCCATTGCCACCGTGCAGTCGAGCGCTGCCGTGAAGGTCATCACCGTGCGTACCACCGGCTTTGACGCCGTGGCCGCCGAAGGTGGTTCGGCTGCCGTCGAAGCCGTCGCCGCCGCCCACGACGCTGGCAAGTCGGCCTTCGTCGGCGAAGAGCTGGCCAAGTCCGACCGCCCAGAGCTGACCGCTGCCAAGATCGTCGTCTCCGGCGGCCGTGGCATGGGCAATGGTGACAACTTCAAGCACCTGTACGCCCTGGCCGACAAGCTCGGTGCCGCTGTGGGCGCCTCGCGCGCCGCGGTCGACGCCGGCTTCGTGCCGAACGACATGCAGGTCGGCCAGACCGGCAAGATCGTTGCGCCACAGCTGTACATCGCCGTCGGTATCTCCGGCGCGATCCAGCACCTGGCCGGCATGAAGGACTCCAAGGTGATCGTCGCGATCAACAAGGACGAAGAGGCACCGATCTTCCAGGTGGCCGACTACGGCCTGGTCGCCGACCTGTTCGAAGCGGTTCCAGAGCTGGAAAAGCTGGTCTGATCCGACTGCTTCACTTATAAAGAACCCGGACCGCCCCTGGCGGTCCGGGTTTTTTCATGATTTTTTTCAGGGGCGGGAGAGGGTGCATGGCGTTTCGCTGGAGCAAGGGAGGGCTGGCCTGTGTGCTGGCGTTGCTGTCGACTCAGGCCTTGGCGGTGGGTAAATGCGAGCGCCTGGTGGCCACCGGCAGCCCGGATGCGCCACCGTATTCCTGGCAGGATCCGCAGGACCCCAAGCACCTGATCGGCGCCAACGTCGACCTGCTTCGCCAAGTCGCCGCCGAGCTTGGGGTGAAGGTCGAGGTGCTGCACGCCGGCAAGCGCGAACACGCGCTGGAGGAAGTGCGCAGCGGGCGCATGGACCTGTTGCTTGACACGCCGATGCAGGTAATCCAGCTGACCAGCCTGGACTATATCCATCCGGCCTTGCAGCTCAATGAATACCTGGTCTGGACCCGTCATGACGCGCCCCTGGTATTTGACGGCCCGGCCGACCTCGCCCGCTACCAGGGCGCCCTGTCGGAGAAGGCCCGCCTGACCCCGGCCTTCGAGGCGTTCGCCAAGGCCCAGCTAAAGCTGGAACCGGCGCAGAACTTGACGCAGGCTTTCCAGAAACTGGTGCTTGGCCAGGTCGACTATGTGCTGGCCGGGCGTTACTCGGGCATGGCCATGGCCCAGAGCCTGGGCGTGGGTAACGACCTCATCGCCCGGGGCTTGCCGGTGGACCGGCCGGGGTTGTACCTGACGGTGTCGCACAACTCGGCCTGCAACGACAGCTGGTTGCGCGGACAACTGGCGAAAAAACTGACAGAATTGCCGATCTCCGGGGCGAGCGAGGCTGTGCTGCAGCGCAATGTCGAGCGTTGGAAGGCGCAGATGCAGGCGTCGCAGGGTGCCCCCAAACAGTAGGAAGCGTGTGTGAGAATCCAACCCTTGATGCTCGCCCTGGCCGTGCTTGGCCTGGCCGGCTGTGCCAATGATCCGGCACCCAATGAACAGCTGCGCTTGTCTGAGCAGGCGCTCGAGCAGGCCAGGGCGGTCGGTGCCACCGAGCAGGTGCCGGAGTTCAAGTTGGCCGAAGACAAACTGGCCCGCGCCAAGAGCAACATGCTCGGTGAAAGCTATCGCGACGCACGCATGCGCGCCGAGCAGGCCGAGCTCGATGCCCGCCTGGCTGAGGCGCGGGTGCTGAACCAGAAAAGCGAGGAGCAGTTGCAGGTGTTGCAATCGCGTATCAAGCGTCTGCGCAAGCAGCTGGAGGTGCAGCCATGAGCCGCTTCAAGCCCATGGCCGCGTTGGCCTTGCTGGCCCTGGTGGGGTTGCAGGGCTGCGCCAGCCAGCGCAGCGAGTCGGCGCTGGACGACGCGAGCGCCGCGTTCCAGAAGGTCAAGGACAATTCCGACGTGCTGCGCAGCGCGCCCCGTGATGTGATCCGGGCCGGCGAGTCGCTGGGGCGCGCGGAGCGCCTGGCCGGTTATGTCGGCACCGGCAGCGATGTACGCCATTACGCCTACCTCAGCCAACGTTACAGCGAGATCGCCAGTGAGCATGCCAAGCTGGCGCTGAATCAGGAGCGACTGACCAAGCTCGACCTGGAGCGCCAGCGCCTGCAGCTGGCCCTGCGCGAGGCCAAGCTGGCGAGCGTGCAGCAGCAAGGCAAGTTCGTCGAGGCGCAGATTGTCGCGCTGGCGTCCGAGCAGACTGACCGCGGCCTGGTGATGACCCTGGGTGACGTGCTGTTCGACACCGGCCAGGCCGACCTCAAGAACTCGGCCAGCCGCACTGTGCTCAAGCTGGTGCAGTTCCTTCAGCTCAATCCGCGTCGAGTGGTGCGGATCGAGGGCTATACCGACAGCACCGGCGCGGCGGAAGAGAACCTGAAGCTGTCCCGTGATCGTGCCCAGTCGGTCGCCGACATGCTGGTTGACCTGGGCGTGGATGAAAAGCGCATCCAGGTCGAGGGCTATGGTGACCAGTACCCGGTGGAAGCCAATGCCTCGGAGCGGGGCAGGGCGCAGAATCGTCGAGTGGAGATCGTCTTCTCCGACGACAAGGGCAAGCTCGCCCCCGCACGCTGAGCCCCGCCTACGAGATCACGGCAAGTCGCATCGGCGCACCGATGCGACAGCCAATCAATGATCAGCTGCCAGACAAGCATTTGTGCTTTTTCGTCTTGCTCTTGCTCTGCTTCTAAGCGCGCAATAGTTCAGGCGCCGCCAATTGCGACTTCAGGAGGCCGAACGCAGGGTTTGCGCAGGGAGGTGACGGGCATGGATGCCCGTCAAGCGCCGATCAGGCCATGGATGGCCCGTCGGCGCGTCCTCCCGGAGCGAGCCCGGAGTGAGGGGACCCCGAAGCGAAGCGTAGGGGCCGGATGAATGGAGCCAGCGGTTTTTGCCTTCTTTTGCCCGCGCAAAAGAAGGTCGCCGTAAAGGCGAAAAGGTGACTGTGCGTCGCCCTCGCCAATGCATGTGTTTACAGCCCTCAAAACCCACACCCTGAAAGCCTGAAAGCCCACCCCATTCAAATCAAGGCATCACCCCAACAGTCCCATTCCCCACCTTCGGCTGCCGATAAAGATCCAGCAACACCTGATCCAGCACCTGCGAAGCCCCCCAAGGCTTGGGATCATTGAGAATGGCCGCCACCGCCCAGGTGTGCCCGTTACTGTCACGGCTGAACCCGGCAATTGCCCGCACGGTATTCAGGGTCCCGGTCTTGATATGCCCTTCGCCCGTCATGGCGGTGCGCTTGAGCCGCTTGCGCATGGTGCCGTCCATGCCCACCAGCGGCATCGAACTGATGAACTCGGCCGCGTACGGGCTCTTCCAGGCCGCCTGCAGCAGCGCGGCCATCTCGCGGGTGCTGACCCGCTCGGCACGGGACAGGCCCGAGCCGTTCTCCATCACCAGGTGCGGCGCGGTGATGCCTTTCTTGGCCATCCACTGACGCACCACACGTTGAGCGGCGCGGGCGTCGTCGCCGTCAGCGTCGGTGCGGAACTGCGCGCCAAGGCTGAGGAACAACTGCTGGGCCATGGTGTTGTTGCTGTATTTGTTGATGTCGCGGATCACTTCCACGAGGTCTGGCGAGAAGGCCCGAGCCAGCAGGCGTGCGCTCTTGGGCACGTTCTCGATGCGGTCGCGGCCCTGGATGTTGCCGCCCAGCTCGTTCCAGATGGCCCGCACCGCACCGGCGGCATAGGTCGGGTGATCCAGCAGCGCCAGGTAGGTCTGCGAGTTGCAGCCATCGGCGAGCTGGCCACTGACCGTGACGCTGACACCATCGGGCTGCACCACCGGGTTGTAGCGCACTTCACCATTGCACTGCTTGCCCGCCACGGCCTTGACCTGGTTGTCGATACGGATGCTGGCGATCGGTGGTTCGACCGACACGTTGACCTTGCCACCGTCGTTACGGGCCACGAAACGCAGAGCCTTCAGGTTGACCAGCAGCGAGTCCGGCTTGACCAGAAACGGTTTGTTGTCGTCGCCGCCGTCATCGTTGAACTGCGGCAGGTTGGGTTGCACGAAGTGGCTGCGATCCAGGATCAGGTCGCCGGTCACGGTACGCACACCGTTGGCGCGCAGGTCGCGCATCAGCAACCAGAGCTTTTCCATGTTCAGCTTGGGGTCGCCACCGCCCTTGAGATACAGGTTGCCATTGAGCACGCCGTTGCTCAGTGTGCCGTCGGTGTAGAACTCGGTTTTCCATTGAAAGGTGGGGCCCAGCAGCTCTAGCGCGGCATAGGTGGTGACCAGCTTCATGGTCGAGGCCGGGTTGACCGAAACGTCGGCGTTGAAAACGGTTGCCGCGCCTGGTCCGTCCAGCGGCAGCATGACCAGCGACAGGGCCGAGTCCTGCAGCTTGTTGGTTTTGAGCGCCTGTTGCACCTTCGGTGACAGGTTGGTGTTTACGGTGGCGGCCTGGACTGACAGCGACAAGGGCAGCAACAGGCCGGCGAACAACAGTGGGCGGAGCGTCTTGATCATAAATGGACAAACCCTGCAGGCGAGGGGAAAAGACAATGGGGCTGTATGAAATGATGGCCCCAGGACGAATATAGTGCGCATTATGCCCCAAGCGTGCTCTGTATGGGCCTCGTTCGACGGAAAAGCGCCGTTGTGCGCCGGAAACTGTTAAAGTGCCGCGCGTAATTAATTGAGAGGATTGTTTCATGGCTACCAACCGTTCCCGTCGCCTGCGCAAGAAACTGTGCGTGGATGAATTCCAGGAGCTGGGTTTCGAACTGAACCTGGGCTTCAAGGAAGACCTGTCCGATGAAGCCATCGATGCCTTCCTCGATGCTTTCCTGGCTGATGCCATGGATGCCAACGGCCTGGACTATGTTGGCGGTGATGACTTCGGCCTGGTCTGCTCCGTCAAGCGTGGCTCGGTCAGCGAAGAGCAGCGCGCCGCTGTCGAAGCCTGGCTCAAGGGCCGTAGCGAGCTGACCAATATTGAAGTCAGCCCGCTGCTGGATGCCTGGTATCCGGAAAAGCCGATCAACCCGGCTTCCTGATTGATGTCGGCGGTACGTCCTGTACCGCACTCATCCCACCTTGGCCAGGTGCTGTAGCTGCCTGGCCAGGGCGTTCTCCACGCGGCGCATATGCCGCGCCAACACCTGACGACGCCTTCGCAGTTCGGCCAGGGGTACGTCCGTTACCTCCAGCGCTTGGCAAGCCTCGATCAGCGCCCGCGCATTCAGCATCCGTCCCGCGCTGAGGATCTTGTGTGCCTGCAGGGCCAGCTCGTTGCCGTTGTGCTGAGGATCTATGGTCATCAGGATCTTCAGGTCCTGACGCAGGCTCAGCAGCAGGGTTTCCAGGATGCGGTCGCGGTCGGCGAGGTTGTCGCCGACGATGGTCGAAAGGCCTTTGAGGTCAAAGCCTGTGGCCGGTCCATGGCGGTAGACGCACTGCCGGGCAAGCGGCGTGATGGCCCTCAGGCGTTGCCCCAGCACCTGCAGGCCGATGGGTTTGAGCAGGCAATCATCCATGCCGGCGTCGAGGCACTGCTGGCGTACCTCGGGCTGGGCGTTGGCGGTATAACCGAGAATGGTGCAGCGCGGTCGGTCATGCAGGCGCTCCTCCGTGCGTACGGTCCGGGCCAGTTCGTAGCCATTCATCTGTGGCATGTTGCAGTCCACGATCAGCACATCGAAACAGCCTTCACGCCATTTGCGCAGCCCTTCGCCGCCCTCTTCGGCGCTTTCCTGCTTCAGGCCCAGGTAGTTCAACTGCTGGGCCATCAGCAGCAGGTTTGCCGGGTGGTCGTCGATTACCAGAATGTTCAGTTGCTCGTCCGGTGGCAGGATTTGCGCCATGGGGCGCGGCAGGTCCGCGACCGGCTCGACACACTGCAGTGGCATCACCAGGCGCACGCGGGTGCCGACACCTTGCAGGCTTTGCAGGGTCAGTTCGCCCCCCATCATCGCGCACAGGTCGCGGCTGATCACCAGCCCCAGCCCGGTGCCGGCCCGGGCGCCGTCGCTGTAGGGGTTGGCCTGCACGAACGGGGAGAACAGGCGCTGCAGGTCCTGCTCGTGAATCCCGATACCGCTGTCGCGGACCTCCAGGTCAAGCACCGGCAACGTCGGTTCGCCGTCGGTGCGCAGCTTGACGGTGATGCGTACCTGCCCCTGCTCGGTGAACTTGATCGCATTGCTGACCAGGTTCGACAGGACCTGCTTGAAGCGCAGCGGGTCGAGCAGCGCATGGCAACGGGCCTCGCGGGCAATCACCACATCCAGCACCAGCCCCTTGTGTCTGGCCAGGCCGTCGAACACCCGCCCGACCGATTCGACCAGTGCCGCGAGGTCGACGGGTTCGGGCGCCAGGGACATCTGCCCGGATTCGATCCGGGCAATATCCAGGATGTCGCCGATCAAACCCAGCAGATCGTTGGCCGAATGGTGCGCGACTTCTAGCGCGGGGCGATCCAGCTTACCCTGCTCGGCGCGCTTGAGGGCCAGCTCCAGCATGCCGATGAGGGCATTCATCGGCGTACGGATCTCATGGCTGATGGTGGCCAGGAACGTGCTCTTGGCCCGGTTGGCGTCATCGGCCTGCTGCTTGGCCAGGCGCAGGTCCTGGACCAGGTTACGGCGCTCGCTGATGTCGATCCAACCGCCGATGATTCCTTGCATTTCGCCCAGCGAGTCGCGGTAGGGCAGGATCCAGTGATAGATCGTCAGGTCGCGGTCTTTCAGGTGCAACGGGCGATCGAGAATCAACGGGGTTCCCTGTGCCATTACCCGCTGGTAGTCGTCCTGCACCTGCTGGGTATAGTCACAATCGCCATAGGGGGCGTCTTCCAGGCGTTTGCCCAGCACCTGTTCGCGGCTGGCGCCGACCGCTTGCAGATAACTGTCGTTACAGCTTTGCAGGCGGCCCTCGCGATCACGCACATACATGGGGTGGGGGGTGCCGTTGAGCAGGGCGCCCATGAATTCCAGCTGGTCGTTCAACGCCCGTTCGGCCCGTTGACGCTGCTTGATTTGACGGCGCAGCCGGGCATTCCATATCAGCGCCAGGACCAGGAGTACGGCGATCACCCCGCCCACCTGCAGGATCACCCGGAGGTAGCTGCGCCAGTAGGCGTCGTCACGCAGGCCGTGGTCGCGCCAGCGGCTGTTGATCACCCCCAGTTCCTCCGGCGAGATGCTCAGCAACGCCTTGTCGAGGATCGAGCCCAGCTCGCTGGCGTCGGGGGCGGTGGCCATGGAAAAGGCAGCGGGTTCCGTGCCGACCGTGCTGCGGATGACCAGGTTGTTGCTGGTGGCGAGCATGTGGTTGGCGTCGATCAGGGTGGCGATTGCCGCGTCCACCGCGCCGCTGCCCAGCAGCACCATGGAATAATAGGTGCTTTCGGTGGCAACCTGGCGGATCCGCGGGTGGCGAGCGGCAAGCAGGGCGGCCACGGTGCTGTCGCGGGGAACGGCGACCCGCTTGCCTTTGAGCTGCTTGAGGCTGTTGGGTTGGTCGGCGCCGCTAGGGGTCACCAGCACATAGGCGCTCTCCAGATAGGGGCGGCTGACCTGCAAAGGGTTGCCCCGGCGTGCCTCGGTGGACAAGCTGGCAATGATATCGGCACGCCCGGATTCGAGCTGGTCGATCATGTCGCCGTCGCCACTGGCGCGGCGGATCTCGAAGCGAAGCCCGGTGCGCAGGCGAATGAGCTCGAGCAGGTCGGCGACTATCCCGCGCAGGCGATCATTGCTGTCGAAGAACGTCAATGGCGCCGCGGTGTCGTTGACCACCACGCGCATGATCGGGTGTTGGCTCAGCCACAGCTCTTCGCGTGTCGACAACTGCAGCTTGCGGTCGGTCAGCAAACTGCCGCTGCTGGCGCTCCAGCGTTTGAAGATATCGTTGCGGGTAATGCTGGACTGCGCGTCAAGCGCGGCATCCACCAGGGCCTTGAGGACAGGCTCGCCCTCGCGCATGGCAAAGCTGAAGCCTACGGCTTCGTGCTTGCCGAAGTTGGCCATGCGCACATGCGGCAGGTGGCCCTGGCTGATCAGGTAGTGAGTCGAGATGGTGTCGCCAATGAACACGTCGGCCTGTTCGAAGGCCACGGCGTTCAGGGCCTGGGTGGATGACTCGAAGGTCAGGAGCTCGGCCTTGGGGTAATTGGCGTGGATTTCCCCTGGCGGCAGGTAGTGATACAGCATGCTCAGACGCATGCCCGCCAGGCCGGTGTCTAGCGCACGGCTCTCGTCCTCGCGGGTCACCAGCACGGGTTGGTCAATGGCATAGGGGCGCGACAGCGCCAAGCCCTGGGTAACGGCTTCGTAACCGTTGGCGCTGCCCAGCAGATCGATATGGCCGCTCTTTAGCGCCGCCACGGCCGCCGGGCGGCTGGGGAAACGCTGCACGCGTACAGGCAGGCCAAGGGCGCTGCCGATCAAGCCGGCGTAGTCGGCGGTCAGCCCTTGGTATTCGCGTCCACCCGTGGCGATATCAAAGGGTGGATAATCAGGCGCCGAGGTGCCCAGCACCAGCTCCTTGCGCTGTGCGAGCCAGTCGCGCTGGGCCGCTGTCAAGGGCGGCCGGACCGACGTCGGCGCCGAGCGGCTGAGCAAGGTGTAGGTGCGGCCCAGGTCGACGGTCACGCCGCCACCCTGCAGCGGTGTGCCCAGGCAGAGCAACAAGATAGCGATGTACCTCCACGTCATCATTTCAAACCAGTGCGTTGCGCTTGGCGACATCGATCAACTCTACCAATGTGCTGGCGCGCAATTTGTGCATGAGGCGTTTTTTGTAGGTGCTGACGGTCTTGTTGCTGAGGAACATGCCCTTGGCAATTTCCTTGTTGCTGCGGCCCTGGGCAAAAAGTTGCAGGACCATCAACTCCCGGTCGTTGACCTGGCGGAACAGTTCCAGTTCCTGGTTGCTGCCTGTTGGCGGTGGATTGAGTGCCTGGCTGGGAAAGTAGTTGTAGCCGGACAGCACGGCCTTGATGGCGCTGAGCAACTCGCTGAGATCTTCCTGTTTGCACACATACCCGGCCGCGCCGGAATGCATGCAGCGCACCGCGAACAGTGCCGGGGATTGCGCCGTCAGCACCAGAACCTTCAACGGAATGGCCATGGCCTGCAGGCGCGACAGCATTTCCAGGCCATCGAGCTTGGGGATGCTGATGTCCAGTATGACCAGGTCTGGTGGGGTCTCACGGATAAGCTGCATGGCGTCAACGCCATTGTCCGATTCACCGACCACCCGGTATCCCTGGTTCTCCAGCAACATCCGTATCGCCAAGCGTATAACGGGATGGTCATCAACAATAAAGACTGAGTGCATATTCAACATTCCAGCTGCAGGTGAAGGCAGCCGGCACATTAGCTCAGTTGCATGGCGGCGGGCAGGGAGGTAAGTGCCAAATGCGGGATATAGGAATTAACTTACAGCGCCCGTGAAACTTTGCTACGACAGTTGTAGATATTGGCGGGCTTTTATCAGGAGTTGATAACTTTCGCCCGGGGTGGGGGTGGGTAAGTTTATTTATAAAAAAATGGTTTAGGAAATTTCATACAAATTAAACGTGGGGCGGCAAACATTCGTCTGCCGCCTCGTCTAGGTTACTTCGGGCTGGAGCGCCCGGTCATTTCCTGGGCCATTTCACTGGCGTAGCTATCGGTCATGCCGGCGATGAAGTCGATCATGCGCAGGAACGCGTCATGCAGCGAACCTTGAGGGTCGGGGGCATTGTTGCCGATCAGGTCCAGCACCCGCCGGCTCTTGAACGACGGCGTGCGCCCACCGTGCTGCTCCAGAGCCGCGCCACAGAACGTGTTGAGCAGGATCTCCAAGGTCGTGTAGGCGCCGATCTCGTGCAGCGTCTTGCGCTTGTCCTGGAAGATCTTCTTGCGTGCCATGTCCTTGGCCTGGAGCACGCAGCGTTGCGCGGGGCCGTGCATGTGTTCTACCAGGTCACCGGCCAGCCGCCCGGCAAGCAGAGCTTTCTGTTGTTCGACGAAAGCCTGGGCGGCGGCATTGGTCAGGTGCTCGATGGCCTTGCCGCGCAGGATCGCCAGTTTGCGCCGACGTGACTCGCCCGGGCCCAGCAGGCGATAGGTTTCCGGCAGGTCGTCACCCACCAGGTCCAGCAGCAGCGCTTCGACCTCGGCGTACTGCAGCAGCTCCATTTCCAGCCCGTCCTCGAGGTCGATCAAGGCATAGCAGATGTCGTCCGCGGCCTCCATCAGGTACACCAAGGGATGGCGCGCCCAGCGTTGGTGTTCGAGCTGAGGCAGACCGAGCTTGCCGGCGATCTGCTCGAGCAGCCCCAGTTCGCTCTGGTAGCAGCCGAACTTGTGTTTCTTGTAGCCCAGTGCGTCGGCGTGGCGCGCAGTCCAAGGGTACTTGAGGTAGGCGCCCAGGGTCGCATAGGTCAGGCGCATGCCGCCGTCGAATTGGTGGTATTCGAGCTGTGTGAGGACGCGAAACCCCTGGGCGTTGCCTTCGAAATTGAGAAAGTCGCCGCGCTGCTCGTCGCTCATGTCGTCCAGCCAGCCCCGCCCCGCGGCCTGCTGGAACCAGTGACGAATGGCATCCTCCCCCGAATGACCGAATGGCGGGTTGCCGATGTCGTGGGCCAGGCACGCCGACTGCACGATCATCCCCAGGTCGCTGGGCTCGCACCAGTCTGGCAGTTGGCCCCGCAGGGTTTCGCCGACACGCATGCCGAGCGAGCGGCCGACGCAACTGACTTCCAGGGAATGGGTGAGGCGGGTGTGGATGTGGTCATTGCTGGACACCGGGTGCACCTGGGTCTTGCGCCCCAGGCGGCGAAAGGCGCCGGAGAAGATGATGCGGTCGTGATCCTTGTGGAAAGGACTGCGTCCGAGCTCCTCGGGGCTGTAGAGGGCCTTGCCCAGTCGTTCGCGGGTCAGCAGGGTTTGCCAGTCCAAGGCGTGGTCTCCCATCGTAGAGTCGGGATAGCTTCCTGTGTCCGGCGCGCCCGCGCAAGGGCTGGGCGCGCTCGGGCTTCAGCCGCGGCGGCTGAGCATCAGGCGAATCAAGGGTGCCAGGCTGGCACCCAGGCGTACCAGGCGCGTCAGGTTGCCGCTGCGCACGCCCTTGCCGGTCAGAAAGCCCAGGGCAACCACGGCGCCAATGCCCCACAGCGAGCCATGCTTGACTCCCAGGCCGTCACCGAACGAGCCACCCATGCCACGCAGGCGTCGCACTGGTTCAAGCAACTGCCCGGATTCTTGACGGATTTGCTGGCGATGCATTTCCATGCGCAGGCGCAACAGCGCCTTGCGCAGTTCCCGCGGGTTACGAGTGTTGGGGAGTTCTGGCAGGCTCATGGCAGCAGGCGCTCCCGATCCTTGGCCAACTCCTCGAGGGTGGCGTTGAAGGGCGAGGACTCGTCGAACACCGCAGCTTTCAAGCGCAGGCCGCAGTACAGCGCGGCGATCCCGTAGAAGGCGCACAGGCCGATGATGCCTGCCAGGCGATAGCTGTCCCACAGCAGCACCAGCACCAGGCCCGACAGGGCGGTAAGCAGCAGCAGGGCGAACACCAGCGCCAGGCCGGCGAACAACAGCAGACTCAAGGTACGGGCCTTCTGCTCCTGCAACTCGATTCCGAACAGCTCGATATGGCTGTGCAGCAAGCCCAGCACGGCCGCGCCCAGGCGCCTGCCGGAGGCGCCCGTGCCGATGGCTTCGTTGTCCATGAAGGTTCCTCAGCGCTTGGCCAGCAGACCGATCAGCAGGCCGACGCCGGCGGCGATGCCGATAGCCTGCCACGGGTTCTCCTGCACGTACTGCTCGGCGCTGCCCAGGGCCGCCTGGCCACGGGCGCGCACCGAGTCCTGGGTCAGTTGCAGGGTTTCGCGAGCCTGGACCAGGCGATCGTGGATCTGCTCGCGCAGTTCATCGGCCTGGTCGCCGGCCAGGTTGGCCGTGTCGGCCAGCAGTTTTTCGGTGTCGCGGACCAGGGCCTGGAAGTCAGCCATCAGTATGTCTTGTGCAGTCTTTGCCGATTTGCTGGCCATGAGTGGGCCTCTCCCTGTGGATGTGTGTGGCTATTTCGAGTGATCGATGACGCGGAAGGTTCAGCGGGATGTGTTGGTACAGCGCTTGCTAAAAAGCGGTGCGTGTCTGCCTTAGGCTGCGCCGAAATCATGCGCCCATGAGACGGACACCGTTAAACCTTAACCCAATCCACGACAAACCCAAGAAAAAACCACGCAGGCAGCTGCCAACTCACCGAAACAGGGCAGGGGCCTGGCACCGATGCGGTGCATGGATGCCGGTTCTTGAACTGTCCTGGTGCTTTTTGCAGGTCTGCCCTACATGGAAAATACCCATAGCGCGATGGACTCACTGGTCCACGGCTCCAACACCTTGTTCATCCTCATGGGCGCGATCCTGGTCCTGGCAATGCACGCGGGGTTCGCCTTTCTCGAGGTCGGCACGGTGCGGCACAAGAATCAGGTAAACGCACTGTCGAAGATCCTCAGCGATTTCGCGATATCCGCGCTGGTGTACTTTTTCATCGGCTACTGGATTGCCTATGGGGTGAGCTTTCTGCAGCCTGCCGCGGCTCTCGCCGATGACCATGGCTACGCCCTGGTCAAATGCTTTTTCCTGCTGACCTTCGCCGCGGCCATCCCGGCCATCATTTCCGGTGGTATCGCCGAGCGGGCGCGCTTTGCGCCACAACTGTGCGCGACGGCGTTGATCGTGGCGTTCATTTATCCGTTTTTCGAAGGCA
This sequence comes from Pseudomonas soli, assembly GCF_900110655.1. Lineage (GTDB taxonomy): Bacteria > Pseudomonadota > Gammaproteobacteria > Pseudomonadales > Pseudomonadaceae > Aquipseudomonas > Aquipseudomonas soli. Next base: position 392,942 of record NZ_FOEQ01000002.1, on the reverse strand, counting down.
TCGTTTGGAACGGCAACTTCGGCCTGCAGGCCTGGCTGCATATGCGCTTCGGGGCACCCTTCCACGACTTCGCCGGCTCCGTGGTGGTGCACGCCATGGGGGGCTGGCTGGCGCTGGCCGCGGTGCTGCTGCTGGGCGCGCGCCGCGGCCGTTACCGAGACGGCCGGCTGGTGGCGTTCGCTCCCTCCAGCATACCGTTCCTGGCGCTGGGGTCGTGGATCCTGATCATCGGCTGGTTCGGCTTCAACGTCATGAGCGCCCAGACCCTGCAAGGGGTGAGCGGGTTGGTGGCGATCAACTCGCTGATGGCCATGGTCGGTGGCACCCTGTCGGCCTTGCTGGCCGGGCGCAACGACCCGGGGTTCCTGCACAACGGCCCGTTGGCCGGCCTGGTGGCGGTGTGCGCAGGTTCCGACCTGATGCATCCTCTGGGGGCGCTGGTGACCGGCCTTGTGGCCGGCGGGTTGTTCGTCTGGTGCTTCACTGCCGCGCAGAATCGCTGGAAGATCGACGACGTGCTGGGGGTATGGCCGCTGCACGGGCTGTGTGGCGTTTGGGGTGGCATCGCCTGCGGCGTGTTCGGGCAGGTGGCCCTGGGTGGGCTGGGTGGTGTCAGCCTGGTCAGCCAGCTGCTGGGCAGTCTGGCGGGGGTACTGGTCGCCCTGGCCGGTGGCTTCGCCGTGTACGGGTTGATCAAGGCGTTGCATGGCCTGCGTCTGAGCCATGAGCAGGAGTTCCAGGGCGCCGACTTGTCTGTGCATCGAATCGGCGCCACCAGCCAGGATTGAGGCACGTCAGGTGCACGCAGGCGCAGGCGGACCTAGAATGAGCATCCCTTCCTGCGATTTTGCGGATAGACGCATGCTGCCTGAAACCCAATTGTTCGGCACCCTCGGGTGCCATCTGTGCGAAGTGGCCGAAGCCATGCTGATGCCATTCGTCGAGCACGGCTTGTTGGTCGAGCTGGTCGATATCGCCGAGGACGAGGTGCTGTTCGAACGCTACGGCCTGGTCATCCCGGTACTGCGCCGCTGTGACACCGGCGCCGAGCTGGGCTGGCCGTTCGATGCCGAGCAGGTGGTGGCCTTCCTTGGTTGAGCGGCGGCGCATTGACGGCGCGGTGGCTGGCTACGTATGCTGTATATAAATACAGTATCCAAGGTGAAGCCATGCTCAATGTCGAGCAACTCAAGTACAGCATCAACCACATGGCCCCCGAGCGTGTGTGCGAGGCGGTGCTGGAACTGCGCCTCGATGGCATCGTCACCGACGAGCGCACACCGTTCGGCAAGGTCCATTTCAATACCTGTTTCGCCGAGATCGAGGCGCTGTTCCAGCGCGCCGGTTTTCACCGCCCGCTGGATGTGGTGGGCTACCAGGGAATGAGCTACGCCCTCTACGATCCGGGGCGCTGGGACGCGGTTCAGGTGCTGCGCTGGCTAAAGGCGCGTTGCGAGCCGGCGTGCGAGGCTGGTTGAGGTACGCCGGGTAGGGGATAATGCCTGCCCCTGCTTGACCGAGCCTGATGATGACCACGCCTTTTGACCCCGCCCGCCAGCAAGCCAGTACCGTATGCCTGCCTCCGGGGCCCTGGGCCAACGTGCTCGACTGCCTGTGCGATCATTTCAAGGGCATCGCGCGTGAGCAGTGGCTCGATCGCTTCGCCCGAGGGCGGGTATTGAATGCCGAGGGCCAGCCCATTGCAGCGGACACCCGCTATCGTAGGGGGATGCGCCTCCACTATTTTCGTGAAGTACCCAATGAAAAGGTGATCCCGGTGCAGGAAGAAATCCTGCATGTGGATGAGCACCTGGTGGTGGCAGACAAGCCGCATTTCCTGCCTGTGACGCCTACCGGCGAGTACGTCGAGCAGACCCTGCTGCGTCGGCTGATCCGGCGCCTGGACAACCCGCACCTGGTGCCGCTGCATCGCATCGACCGGCACACTGCCGGGCTGGTGCTGTTCTCTGCCAATCCGCAGAGCCGTGGCGCCTATCAGCGTCTGTTCCCCGAGCGGCGTATCGACAAGCATTACCAGGCCATTGCCGCGGCCATGCCGCAGCATGATTACCCGTTGGTGCATCGCAGCCGTCTGGTGCATGGCGAGCCGTTCTTCCGCATGCATGAGGTGGAAGGAGTCGACAACAGCGAAACCCATGCCTGTGTGCTGGAGAAAAATGGCGATCTGTGGCGCTATGGCCTGTCACCGGTCACCGGCAAGACCCACCAGTTACGCGTTCATATGGCGGCGCTGGGCGCGGGGATCTGCAACGATCCGTTCTATCCGCAACTGGTCAACGAGCAGGATGATTACGCACGACCACTCAAGCTGCTGGCCCAAAGCCTGCGTTTCGAGGATCCGTTGACGGGTGAGGTGCGTTACTTCGAGAGCCGGCTGAAGCTCGACTGGTAAAAACATCGCCGGCAAGTCGGCTACCACAGAGATGGCGCTTGGCCTGAGGGCTTCGCGGTCAGTGTGGGAGCCGGCTTGCCGGCGATGCGCCGCTTAAGCGGCGCCTTTTGCCATCAGCGGTTGAAGCGCTCCACCAGCGAGTACTGGGTACCCGCCGTGCTGGTCAGCTCTTCGCTGAGCAGCGCCGAGCGCTGGGCCTGGCCGGCGGTCTGGTCGGCGAGGTCGGCGATGGTGCTGATGTTGCGGCTGATCTCCTCGGCCACCGCGCTCTGCTCTTCGGTGGCCGCGGCGATCTGGGTCGCCATGTCGGTGATGTTGGCCACGGCCTCACTGATGCCCACCAATGCCTCGTCGGCCTGCATGACCCGCTCGACACCTTCCTGGGCCTGGCGATGGCCGGTCTCCATGGTCTGCACCGCGTTGTTGGCAGTCTGTTGCAGCTTGGCGATCAGTGTGTGGATCTGCCCGGTGGATTCAGCGGTGCGCTGGGCCAGCTGGCGGACCTCATCGGCCACCACGGCGAAGCCGCGGCCCATCTCACCGGCACGCGCCGCTTCGATGGCGGCGTTGAGCGCCAGCAGGTTGGTCTGGTCGGCGATGCCCTTGATCACATCGACCACGCCGCCAATCTCGTCGCTGTCCTTGGCCAGTTGAGTGACGGTCAGCCCGGTTTCGCCCACGGCAGCCGACAGCCGCTCGATGGCATCACGGGTTTCGCCGGCGATATTGCGGCCCTGGCTAGTCAGGCGATTGGCCTCCTGCGTCGCGTCTGCGGTGCGCTGGACATGGTTGGCCACTTCCTGGGTGGTGGCTGCCATCTGGTTGACGGCGGCAGCCACCTGCTCGGTCTCCACGCGCTGACGCTCCAGGCCCGTGGAGCTCTGGTGGGCGAGGGTGTCGGACTGGCGGGCCTGGTCGCTGAGCTGCTCGGCGCTGTCCTGCAGCCGGGTCAGGCAGGTCTTCATGCGTGCGTCCTGGCTGAGCATGGCCATTTCCAGGCGTGCCTGGACGCCGCGGCTGTCGGTATACATCTGCGCGATCAGGGGGTCGGAAGTGGTCTGCTCGGCCAGGCGCAGCAAGCGCTTGAGGCCCCGTTGCTGCCAGCTCAACCCAAGCAGGCCGAGCGGCACCGACAAGCCGGCGGCCAGGGCAAAGCCCCAGGAGTGGCCAAGCCAGTTGCCGATCAGGAAACCGATCTGGCTGACCAGGATGAACGGCAGCCAGTCCTGCAGCACCGGCAGCCATTTGTCCCGTTTCGGGATGGCCGACTTGCCCTGGTTGATGCGCTGGTACAGCGCCTCGGCGCGGCGGATCTGCTCGGCCGTGGGCTTGACCCGCACCGACTCGTAGCCGACCACCTGGTTGCTGTCGAAGATTGGCGTGACGTAGGCATTGACCCAATAGTGGTCGCCCGACTTGCAGCGGTTCTTGACGATGCCCATCCACGGCAGGCCCTGCTTGAGGGTCTGCCACATATGGGCGAACACGGCGGCCGGGACGTCGGGGTGGCGCACCAGATTATGCGGTGCGCCCATCAGTTCTTCGCGGGAAAACCCGCTGATCTCGATGAAGGCATCGTTGCAGTAAGTGATCACGCCTTTGGCGTTGGTGGTGGAGATCAACCGCTGCTGGGCAGGGAAAGTCCGTTCTCTCTGGGTAATCGGCTGGTTGTTACGCATTGGCTGTTCAATCCGCAAGGCTTTCGACGGGTATCGGCAAGCCTCTGGTTTTATTGAATGAATATTTGACTGCCTTGATCTACGGCAAGGAGCCATCGGTGTGGTTGAGCTATCGCAACCATCCTGATCGCAGCCATTGCCTTCAATATTGCAGTTTTCTTTATAAATTATGACGAATAAGTCTGATCATGACCGATTGTTCAGCTCGGGGCCAGCATCGGGTAGCTGAACAGGGCGAAGTGCGCCAGGTTGACGCAGGCATGGCACGCGACTGCCGCGGCCAACCCTCCATGGCGATAGGCCAGACCATATCCCACCCCGGCCAGGGTGGCCAGATAGAACCACTGCCAGCCGCCAGCCAGGTGCGCGAGGCCGAACAACAGCGCGGCGAGCAGCAGGGCCAACCCCTCATGCTTGAACAGACGTTGCAGGCCGCCCTGGATATAGCCACGGAACAGCAGTTCCTCGGTCAGGCTCACCAGCAGCAGGTTGTTGGCCAGCCACAGCCAGGCCTGGTCAGGCCACTTCGGTGCCCAGGCCACCAGGCCCAGGGTCCAGGCGCCACCCAGGCAGGCGAACAGGGTAAGGGGCAGGATCAGCGCCAGGCTCATGGCCAGGCCGCGAGCGCGCAGCATTACCAGCCAAGGGCAGGCCAGCAGCAGCCATAGGCCGATCAGCGGTTTGTCGAGGTTCAGGTACATGGAGAAGGTCACCGCGCCTTCGCTGAGGACGGCCTTGTCGATGACGCGGGCGCCATGGAAGCCGGGCAGCCAGTGCAGCGCCAAGGCGATGGCGAGAACGACGAAGAGCAGGTGGCCGAGGGTCTGTTGCCAGCGGACCTGGCGGCGCGCCAGCAGGCCGCTGCAGAACAGGGCGAGCAAGGCGGGCAGGGCGATCAGGCCGATACTGCCGTGGGTCAGTGCGAGGGTGTAGCCGAGGCCGAGCAGGAGCAGGGCGATCCAGTGGAGACGGGGCATTGGGTTTCCTTGTGCCGGTGGGTCCATGGAGGGTAGGACTCAGCCAAGCGGCTTCAGGACACCATGCTTTGCAGGAACAACGATATGAAGGCGCAGGCATGGGAGCGGGGCAACCCCGCTCCCACGACAGCCCGCACCAAAGGCGCGGGCGCGAGCAGTGAGTTCCTACCCTGCGATCAATTGCCGCAGCACATAATGCAGGATCCCCCCCGATTTGAAGTATTCCACCTCATTGAGCGTATCGATCCGGCACAGCACCTCGATCTGGTCCTGGCGCCCATCCTCGCGGGTAATGCGCAGCGGCAGGCTCATGCCCGGGCGGATCTGCGCATCGGTCAGCCCAAGCACATCGATGCGCTCGCTGCCGGTCAGCCCCAGGCGCTTGCGATCGTCCCCCGCCTTGAACTGCAGCGGCAGCACGCCCATGCCCACCAGGTTGGAGCGGTGGATGCGTTCGAAACTTTCCGCCAGCACCGCCTTGACCCCCAGCAGGTTGGTGCCCTTGGCCGCCCAGTCACGGCTGGAACCGGTGCCGTATTCCTGCCCGGCGATCACCACCAGCGGCGTGCCATCCTTCTGGTAACGCATGGCGGCATCGTAGATCGACAGCTTTTCACCGCTGGGCACGTACAGGGTGTTGCCACCTTCCTCGCCGCCGAGCATTTCATTGCGGATGCGGATGTTGGCGAAGGTACCGCGCATCATTACTTCATGGTTGCCGCGACGCGAACCGTAGGAGTTGAAGTCACGAGGTTCCACGCCCTTGTCGCGCAGGTAGCGCCCGGCCGGGCTGTCGGCCTTGATGTTGCCGGCCGGTGAAATGTGGTCGGTGGTCACCGAATCACCGAGCAAGGCGAGGATGCGTGCGTTGCGCACATCAGCGATCTCCGGCAGTGGGCCGCCGATGTCGTCGAAGAAGGGCGGGTGCTGGATATAGGTGGAGTCGTCCTGCCAGACATAGGTCGCGGCCTGTGGCACCTCGATCGCCTGCCATTGGGCATCGCCGGCGAACACCTCGGCGTATTCCTTGTGGAACATGCGGGTGTCGACATTGCTGACCGCCTCGGCGATTTCCTGCTGGCTTGGCCAGATGTCGCGCAGGTACACGGGCTTGCCGTCCTTGCCGGTGCCGAGCGGGTCCTGGCTGAGGTCGACGCGCACGCTGCCGGCCAGGGCGTAGGCCACCACCAGCGGCGGCGAAGCCAGCCAGTTGGTCTTGACCAGCGGGTGTACCCGGCCTTCGAAGTTGCGGTTGCCCGACAGCACCGAGGCGACGGTGAGGTCGGCGCTGCCGATGGCTTGCTCGATGGCCTCGTCCAGGGGGCCCGAGTTGCCGATACAGGTGGTGCAGCCATAGCCGACCAGGTCGAAACCGAGCTGGTCGAGGTAGGGTGTCAGGCCTGCGGCCTTGTAGTAGTCGGTGACCACCTTGGAGCCGGGGGCGAGCGAACTCTTCACCCAGGGTTTTCGTTGCAGGCCTTTCTCCACGGCTTTCTTCGCCACCAGCCCGGCGGCCATCATCACGCTGGGGTTGGAGGTGTTGGTGCAGGAGGTGATGGCGGCGATCACCACCGCGCCGTCGCGCAGGGTGTGGGTCTGGTTGTCGTGGGTGTAGTCGATCTCGCCGGCCTGGTCGGCATTGCCCACCGCCACGCCACCGCCGCCTTCGCTTTCGAGACGACCGACCTCCTTGGCCAGGGGCTTGGGTTGCAACTCGATGAAGTGGTCGAAGGCTTGGCGTACCTGGCCCAGGGCAACGCGGTCCTGCGGACGCTTCGGCCCGGCCAGGCTGGCTTCAACCTCGTTCATGTCCAACGCCAGGGTGTCGCTGAACAGCGGCTCCTGGCCGGGCAGGCGCCACAGACCCTGGGCCTTGCAGTAAGCCTCGACCAGTTGCACGGTTTCCTCGGGGCGGCCGGACAGGCGCAGATAGTCCAGGGTCACCTGGTCGACCGGGAAGAAGCCACAGGTGGCCCCATACTCGGGGGCCATGTTGGCGATGGTCGCGCGGTCGGCCAGCGGCAGGTCGGCCAGGCCGTCGCCATAGAACTCGACGAACTTGCCCACCACGCCCTTCTTGCGCAGCATCTGTGTCACCGTCAGCACCAGGTCGGTGGCGGTGATGCCCTCGCGCAGCTTGCCGGTGAGCTTGAACCCGATGACTTCGGGGATCAGCATCGATACCGGTTGGCCAAGCATGGCCGCCTCGGCTTCGATTCCGCCCACGCCCCAGCCGAGCACGCCCAGGCCATTGATCATGGTGGTGTGCGAATCGGTGCCGACCAGGGTGTCGGGGAAGGCATAGGTGTGGCCGTCCTCTTCGCGGGTCCATACCGTGCGGCCCAGGTATTCAAGGTTGACCTGGTGGCAGATGCCGGTGCCCGGCGGCACCACACGGAAGTTGTCGAAGGCGTTCTGGCCCCAGCGCAGGAAGGCGTAGCGCTCACCGTTGCGCTGCATCTCGATGTCGACGTTCTGGGCGAACGCGGCCGGGGTGGCATAACGGTCGACCATCACCGAGTGGTCGATCACCAGGTCCACCGGCGACAACGGATTGATCCGCTGCGGGTCGCCGCCGGCCTTGGCCATGGCCGCACGCATGGCGGCCAGGTCGACCACCGCCGGCACGCCGGTGAAGTCTTGCATCAGTACCCGAGCCGGGCGGTACTGGATCTCGCGGTCGGAGCGGCGCTCCTGCAGCCAGGCGGCCAGGGCCTTGAGGTCGTCGCCGGTGACGGTCTTGCCGTCTTCCCAGCGCAGCAGGTTCTCCAGCAGTACCTTGAGCGACATGGGCAGGCGTTGCAGGTCGCCGAGCTGGCGGGCGGCGTCGGGCAAGCTGAAATAGTGGTAGGCGCGGTCGGCCACCTGGAGGGTCTTGAGGGTTTTCAGGCTATCGAGCGAGGGCATTTACAACTCCTTGTGCTCCGGTGCCCGGCGACTGCGGGTTGCTCGCCGGTGTCACCGCTCTGGACCAGTCCGCACGGCACGGACCTGGCTGAACAGTCAGGTTAGACCGGTTTGCCGGTCCCGACCCTTTTCTGGACCGATGGGGCGTGTCGCTGGTTCCCGACTTCCTTTATCATTCGCCGCCCTGGCGCCGTCTGCGCCAGTGATGTGGAGTGAGAAATGAATACCCTGTTCATGCATTGCCGGCCCGGCTTCGAGGGCGAGGTCTGCGCCGAAATCAGCGAACACGCCGCCCATTTGGGCGTGCCCGGCTATGCCAAGGGCAAGCCGCAGAGTGCCTGCGCCGAGTTCGTCTGCACCGAGCCCGGTGGCGCCGAACGCATGATGCAGGCGCTGCGCTTTTCGCAGCTGATCTTCCCGCGCCAGTGGGCCCGCGGCACGTACGTCGAGCTGCCGGAGACCGACCGTATCAGCGTGCTGCTCGAGCACCTGGCTGCGCTGCCGGTGTGCGGCAGCCTGTGGCTGGAGGTGCTCGACAGCAACGAGGGCAAGGAGCTGTCGACCTTCTGCCGCAAGTTCGAGGTGCCGCTGCGCAAGGCCCTGGAGAAGGCCGGCCGCCTGGTCGATGACGCCCGCCGTCCGCGTCTGCTGCTGACTTTCATCAGCGGCCGCCGGGTCTTCCTCGGCCTGGCCGAAGCCGACAACTCGGCGCTGTGGCCGATGGGCATCCCACGCCTGAAGTTCCCCCGCGAGGCCCCGAGCCGCTCGACCCTCAAGCTCGAGGAGGCCTGGCACCAGTTCATCCCGCGCGAGCAATGGGACGCGCGCCTGAACGACGACATGACGGGTGTCGACCTGGGCGCCTCGCCCGGCGGCTGGACCTACCAGTTGGTCAAGCGCGGCATGCTGGTGACCGCCATCGACAACGGGCCGATGGCCGAGAGCCTGATGGATACCGGCCTGGTCACTCATCTGATGGCCGACGGCTTTACCTGGCAGCCGAAGCAGACGGTGGACTGGATGGTCTGCGATATCGTCGAGAAGCCGGCGCGCACCGCTTCGCTGATCGAGACCTGGCTGGGCGAGGGCTTGTGCCGCGAGGCGGTGGTCAACCTGAAGCTGCCGATGAAGCAACGCCATGCCGAGGTTCGCAAGCTGCTGGATCGCATCGAGGCTGGGTTCAAGGCGCGCAAGGTGAAGGTGTCGATCGCCTGCAAGCAGCTGTATCACGACCGTGAGGAAGTCACTTGCCATCTGCGCCGGCTGGACCTGAAGCCGCGCTGAGCCGATCGCGGGGCAAGCCCTCTCCCACCGTACCCGGCTCTTGCGGGGGTGGGCTTGGCGCCCCTCGGCCGATACGCCACAATGACGAGCATTTTGCGGAGCCTTTCATGACCGATTTCACCCACGACGCGATCCTCGACGCCACCGGCCTGAACTGCCCAGAGCCGGTGATGATGCTGCACAAGCATGTGCGCGAGCTGGTATCCGGCGGCGTGCTCAAGGTCATCGCCACCGACCCGTCGACCCGCCGCGACATCCCCAAGTTCTGCATCTTCCTCGGCCACGAGCTGCTCGGCCAGGAAGAAGACGCCGGAACCTACCTGTACTGGATCCGCAAGAAGGCCGACTGAGCCCGCCGCGATCGCGCTACACTGCGCTCCCCTGACAGGAGAGCGCCATGCTGATAGTTGCCGACGAGAATATCCCGCTGCTCGATGCCTTCTTTGCCGGTTTCGGTGAAATCCGCCGTTATCCCGGCCGGGCCATCGACGCCGCCTGCGTCAAGGACGCCGACGTGCTGCTGGTACGCTCGGTGACTCGCGTCGATCGGCAACTGCTCGAGGGCAGTCGGGTACGCTTTGTCGGCACCTGCACCATCGGCACCGATCACCTCGACCTCGAACATTTCGCCGAAGCCGGTATTAACTGGAGCAGCGCGCCGGGCTGCAACGCCCGTGGCGTGGTGGACTACGTGCTGGGCAGCCTGCTGACCCTGGCCGAGCTCGAGGGGGCCGACCTGGGCAAGCGCGTCTACGGCGTGGTCGGCGCGGGTGAGGTCGGCGGGCGGCTGGTGCGGGTGCTGCGCGGTCTCGGTTGGAAGGTGCTGGTGTGCGACCCGGTGCGCCAGGCCAGCGAGGGCGGCGACTTTGTCGATCTCGAGACGATCCTCGAACAATGCGATGTGATCAGCCTGCACACGCCGCTGCAACGCGGCGGCGAGCACCCGACCTGGCACCTGCTCGACCAGCCTGGCCTGGCGCGCCTGCGTGCCGGCGCCTGGCTCATCAACGCCAGCCGTGGACCGGTAGTGGACAACGCGGCCCTGCGCGAACTGCTGCTGGATCGCGAGGACGTGCATGCGGTGCTCGACGTGTGGGAGGGCGAGCCGCAGGTGGACCTGGCGCTGGCCGATCTGTGCACCCTGGCCACGCCGCATATCGCCGGTTACAGCCTGGATGGCAAGCAGCGTGGCACGGCGCAGATCTACCAGGCGTTCTGCCGCTGGCAGGGCTTGCCCGAGCAGGTGCGACTGGCCGACCTGTTGCCGGCGACGGGCTTGGCGCTGATCGAGTTCGACGCCAGCGCGGAGCCGGGGTGGACATTGGCCACCCTGTGCCGCGCGGTGTACGACCCGCGTCGCGACGATGCGGATTTTCGTCGCAGCCTCAGCGACGACTCGGCCGAGCAACGCGCCGCGTTCGACCTGCTGCGCAAGCATTATCCGGTGCGCCGTGAAATCGAGGGATTGGCCGTACGGCTGCGGGGGGAGGCGCCGCAACTGGCGCAGGTGGTCAGCGCGTTGGGGGCGGTTCTGGTGTGATGGCGGTCGTGGGCCAAGTCCTTACCCGCAGTTGAGGCTGGGGCACACAAAGAAAAACCCGGCGCAGGCGCCGGGTTTGCACGCAATTCAAGGGGGGTCAGTCCTTGCGGACTTTCTCTACCCGACTGTCTTCCAGGTCTTTGCAGGCTTTCTGGATCATCTGTTCTGTGATCGGGACTTCGCGGCCTTGGGCATCGATGATCGAGCCGCAAACCTGAGGTTGCGGGCGCGTCTGGGTAGTGGCCGTATTGGTGTGCTGCAAGCTCATGTCCTGTCTCCTCTTTCAGGTTCAAGCTCAAGGTAATGCTTCGCCGTGACTGGTCTGTGACAGCTTGTTAGGCGTCTTGCCAAATCAGTCCAACAGAAAGCGCGGCAAAGCTCCAGTACCGGGTTAGAACGATTGGGCATAGTCACTACTGCCCCGCTCGATGATGGGACGGCGACACAATCCCAGGGTTGCAGAAGGCCGACGAGTGGTAGTCTTGTGCTATCCCCCAGCCGAATGGCCTTGCCATGCCTGATCCAATCTCTTCTCGCCAGCGCCGGGCCCTGCACCTGGGCTGGCAGTTCGTCCGGCCCTACCGCCGCCAGGCGCTGCTGGCCTTGCTGGCGCTGGTGGTCACCGCCGCCATTACCTTGTCCATGGGGCAGGGCATCCGTCTGCTGGTCGACCAGGGCTTCATGACCGGCTCGGCGCACCAGCTCAACCAGACCATCGGCCTCTTCATGCTGCTGGTGGTGGCGCTGGCGGTGGGGACCTTCGCCCGTTTCTACCTGGTGTCGTGGATCGGCGAGCGCTGCGTGGCCGATATCCGCCGGGCAGTGTTCGACCACCTGGTCTGGCTGCATCCGGGGTTCTTCGAGGACAACCGTAGTTCGGAGATCCAGTCGCGGCTGACTGCCGACACCACTCTGCTGCAGTCCGTCATCGGCTCGTCGCTGTCGCTGTTCCTGCGCAATGCGCTGATGGTGGTCGGCGGGGTGATCCTGCTGTTCGTCACTAACCCCAAGCTGACCAGCATCGTGGTGCTGGCCCTGCCCCTGGTGCTGGCGCCGATCCTCCTGTTCGGCCGGCGCGTGCGCAGCCTGTCGCGGCAGAGCCAGGACCGGGTGGCCGATGTGGGCAGCTATGTCGCCGAGACCCTTGGCCAGATCAAGACGGTGCAGGCCTACAACCACCAGGCGCGTGACCAGGCACTGTTCGGTGACACCGTGGAGGCGGCGTTCGACGTGGCGCGGCGGCGTATCGCTCAGCGTGCCTGGCTGATTACCCTGGTGATCGTGCTGGTGCTTGGCGCAGTGGGGGTAATGCTCTGGGTGGGTGGCACGGATGTGATCGCTGGGCGCATCTCGGGTGGCGAGCTCGCCGCGTTCGTGTTCTACAGCCTGATCGTCGGCAGCGCCTTCGGCACCCTGAGCGAGGTGATCGGCGAATTGCAACGGGCCGCCGGTGCCGCCGAGCGCATCGCCGAGCTGCTGGCGGCGCAGACGGCGATCCTGGCGCCGTCACAGCCGGTGGGGTTGGCGCACGGGCGTACCAGTGGCGACATCGAACTGCGCGAGGTGCGCTTCGCCTACCCGTCACGGCCCGCAGTGGCGGCCGTCGACGGCCTCAGCCTGCATATCCGCCCCGGCGAGACTTTGGCGCTGGTCGGCCCGTCGGGGGCTGGCAAGTCGACCCTGTTCGACCTGCTGCTGCGGTTCTACGACCCGCAAGGTGGCGCGATTTTGCTCGATGGCCAGCCGATCACCGGGCTGGCACCTGTCGACCTGCGTCGCCAGTTTGCCCTGGTAGCCCAGCAGCCGGCGCTGTTTCGCGGCACGGTCGAGGCCAATATCCGCTACGGTCGGCCCGAGGCCAGCCTGGCCGAGGTCGAGGCGGCTGCGCGCGGTGCCCATGCCCATGAATTCATCATCCAGCTGCCCCAGGGCTACCAGACACCCTTGGGCGAGGGTGGCGTGGGCTTGTCCGGTGGTCAGCGCCAGCGCCTGGCGATCGCCCGGGCGCTGCTGGTGGATGCGCCGATTCTGCTGCTGGATGAAGCCACCAGCGCGCTGGACGCACAAAGCGAGTATCTGATCCAGCAGGCATTGCCACAACTGATGGCCGGGCGCACCACTCTGGTCATCGCCCACCGCCTGGCGACGGTGCAGCATGCCGACCGTATCGCGGTGATCGACAAAGGCCGACTGGCGGCCGTCGGGACCCATCGACAACTGATCGAGCAAAGCCCACTCTACGCCCGCCTGGCAGCACTGCAATTCAACTCGGGCTGAGTGTCTTGCTGTCGCTGTTCTGTAACAAATCTGTAGCAATTGCCTGAGACTATCTGCCTCGGCTGTTGCGCAGGTGCTTGCCCTGGTTGCCATCCCACGATGGCGGCGTTGATGGGGCAGCGAACGAGGACAAGGAGGCCTCTGTCGGCGGTGCCGGCGTGCGTCGTTTCCCTCTTCCTTGTTCCGAGATCGCAATCTTGCGTAAATCCCTCAGAGTCCAAATTCTCTCCCTGCTCGGTGGCAGCCTGGTGGCGATCCTGTTGATCGCCCTGGTGTGCTTCCAGTTCCTGTCCTCCAGTGTGCGCGGCTACGCCGAGCTGGTGGACGGACCGTTGCGTGCCTCGCAGCTGATCGACGAAGCCAACCTGCAGTTCAAGATCCAGGTGCAGGAATGGAAGAACGTGCTGCTGCGTGGTCGCCAACCGGCGGAGCTGGACAAGTACTGGCAGCAGTTCCAGGCCCGCGAGCAGCAGGTGCAGCAATTGCTGGGGCAATTGATCGACAGCAGCGATCCGGCGCTCAAGGCGCGCCTGGAGCAGCTCAAGGCCAGCCACCGCCAGCTGGGTTCGGCCTACGAGCAAGGGCGCCAGGCATTCCTGGCTGCCGGTGGCGACCCGGTGGCCGGCGACCTGGCGGTCAAGGGCGTGGACCGCGCCACCAGCGACCAGATGAGTGCTCTGGTGGAGCAACTGCGCGCCGATGCCCACGGGCGTGCCGACGCCATCAGCGCCAGCGCCGAGCGAACGGTGTGGTTGGGCGTTCTGGTGATGCTGGCCTCGGCCGTGCTGGTCGGGCTGTTCAGCCTGTGGTTGGTCAACCGCAGCCTGGTCGAGCCAATCCGCCAGTTGATCGACTACGTCGCCCAGCTCAGCCAGGGGCGTTTCGCCGCCCGGGTCGACAGCCGTCGCGAGGATGAACTCGGGCGCCTGGCGCTGGCGGCCAACACCCTGCGTGATTTTCTTGCCGACACCGTCGGTCGGCTCAAGGACAACGCCGAGGAGCTGGAGAGCGCCAGCGGCCAGCTCAGCCGTATCGCCAGCGACATGGCCCATGGCACCCATGATCAGTTCCAGCGTACCGACCAGGTCGCCACGGCCATGCACGAGATGTCCGCCACCGCCCAGGAAGTGGCCCGCCATGCCGCCGATGCCGCCCGCGCGGCGGACGAGGCCGACCACAGTGCCCAGGCGGGCGAGCAGGTCATGCAGCGCACCATCGACACCATTGCCGTGGTCAACCGCGAGATCGCCGGCACCGCAGCGGTGATTCGCCACCTGGAAAACGACAGCACGCGCATCGGCAAGGTGCTTGAAGTGATTCGCGGCATCGCCGAACAGACCAACCTGCTGGCGCTTAACGCCGCCATCGAGGCCGCCCGTGCTGGCGAGGCCGGGCGGGGTTTCGCGGTAGTAGCCGACGAGGTACGCAGCCTGGCCCAGCGCACCGCGGCATCGATCGCCGAGATCCACCAGATCATCGAGGCGGTGCAGTCGGGTGCGGTGGAGGCGGTAAAGGCTATCGAAAGTGGCCGGCAGCGCAGCGAGGAGGGCGCCGAGCAGGTGCAGCACGCCGGGCAGATGCTGCAGCGCATCACCACGGCAGTTGAAGCGATACGCGACATGAACCGGCAGATCGCTACCGCAGCCGAGGAGCAGACCAGCGTCGCCGAGGATATCTCGCGCAACCTGGTCGAGATCACCCGCATCGCCACCGCCAACCAGGAGGCGGTGCAGCAAACCGAGCAGGCCGGACAGCGCCTGCATGGACTGTCGGGTCAGTTGGGCGAAGTGACTTCTCGATTGACCGCTTGAATCGCCATTGCGGTGCGCCGATGCGACTTGCACCGCGATGCTTTTGAGGGTGGGGAAATCCGCCATATTCGCATGTCGCATCAGTTACCTGTGGCGGATTGTCGCCATCCATTGGTTGGCCGAGGACGCTGTGGGCGGCGTCAGCCGTGGCCCCGCCCGGGCTGGCACACTCCCTGCTTTACGGCGCCCCGGGCCAAGGCCCGAGGCGATCGTGCCCCGATTTCGCGAAACTCCTGCCAACCACAACAACAACCGGGCGTGCACACCGGGGGCAACGACTGCCAATCCTTCACTTCAATTGGATTGAGCTAATGAAAAGAATCCTGCTGACGCTCCTGTGCCTGAGCGTCATCGGCTGCTCCAAGCCCGCGGAGCCACAAAAGTCCGTCGATGTCCTGCTGATCGGCGGCGGCATCATGAGTGCAAGCCTCGGCACCTACCTCACCGAACTGGAACCGAATTGGAAAGTCGACGTCTACGAGCGCATGGACCAGGTCGCCGAAGAGAGTTCCAATGCCTGGAACAATGCCGGTACCGGCCACTCGGCGTTCTGTGAGCTGAATTACACCAGCGTCGGCAAGGACGGCAGCATCGACATCAGCAAGGCGGTCAATGTCAACGAACAGTTCGAGGTGTCCAAGCAGTTCTGGGCCTACCAGGTCGAGCAGGGCGTGCTGAGCAACCCGCGTTCGTTCATCAACAACGTGGCGCACATGAGCTTCGTCTGGGGTGACGAGAACGTCGCCTTCCTGCACAAGCGCGTCGAGGCCTTGCAACACAGCTCACTGTTCCGCGGCATGGAGATCACCGAGGACCACGAGCAGATCCGCCAGTGGGTGCCGCTGGTGATGGAAGGCCGTGACCCCGGGCAGAAGGTGGCCGCGACCCGGATGGGCATCGGTACCGACGTGAACTTCGGCGAGATCACCCGCCAGCTGTTCGCCGCCATGACCCGCAACTCGAACGTGCAACTGCACCTGAGCCATGAAGTGCGCGATATCGTGCGCAACGACGACGGCAGCTGGAACGTGGTGGTGGCCGACCTGGCCAAAGGTGGCAAGGAGACTGCGGTCAAAGCCAAGTTCGTCTTCATCGGCGCCGGTGGCGGCGCGCTCAAGCTGTTGCAGAAGTCCGGCATCCCGGAGGCCGAGGGCTATGCCGGCTTCCCGGTCGGTGGCCAGTTCCTGATGACCGACAATGCCGACCTGGTCGCCCGCCACAAGGCCAAGCTGTACGGCAAGGCCTCGGTCGGCGCGCCGCCGATGTCGGTGCCGCATCTGGACACCCGGGTGATCGATGGCAAGGAGGTGCTGTTGTTCGGCCCGTTCGCGACCTTCTCCACCAAGTACCTCAAGTACGGCTCGTTGCTGGACATGTTCAGTTCGCTGACCACCCACAACATCAGCCCGATGATGCATGCCGGCATCGACAACATCGACCTGAGCACCTACCTGATGGGCCAGCTGATGCTCAGCTTCGACGACCGCATGGCGGCCCTGCGCGAATACTTCCCCAACGCCAAGAACGAAGACTGGCAACTGCTCCAGGCCGGCCAGCGCGTGCAGGTGATCAAGAAGGATCCCGAGCACGGTGGCGTGCTGCAGTTCGGTACCGAAGTGGTGGCCGCCGAGGATGGCAGCATCGCCGCGCTGCTGGGTGCGTCCCCCGGTGCCTCGACCGCCGCGCCGATCATGCTGACCGTGCTGGAGAAGACCTTCAAGGATCGGATCAAGAGCGCCGAGTGGCAGGCCAAGCTCAAGGAAATCGTGCCGACCTACGGCCAAAAGCTGAACAACGACCTTGAGTTGACCAACAAGACCCGCGAATGGAGCAGTGCGCGCTTGCAGCTGCTGCATGTGCCGGTGTTGCCGGAGTAAGCGCACAAGCGTGGGAGTAGGCTGGCCTGCTCCCACCGGTGATTTGCCTTTTCGCAGGCAACAAAAAACCCGCGCAAGGCGGGTTTTTTGCAGGTTTTGGTCGGAGAGACAGGATTCGAACCTGCGGCCTTCTCGTCCCGAACGAGACGCGCTACCTGGCTGCGCTACACTCCGATGTCCGAAATCCTACTGCATCGATTTTTTCAACGCAACCCCTTGTTGCAAAAAGGAGTTGCGCCAAAAACGCAGGGCTGGATCACAGCTCCTTGACGGTACGGATCTGGTCTTTGTTGATGCGCGTGCGCTTGCCGTCGAGCTGTTCGAATTCGTAGAAGCCGGAGTCGTCGTCATACGACGGGGTGTCCACCGCCTGGATCTCGCGGCCGTCGTTCAGGGTGATGACGGTTGGCGAGGCGCAGCCGGCGAGGGCGCCCAGGCCCAGGGCAAGCAGGAAGGCGGGAAGGGTCCGTTGGATCATCGTGTTTCTCCAGTGCGATGGTGCTAGATGTCATTAAGACGCAGGGCGTCCACGCAAGTTCCTTGCACAGTGCAGCATAGCGCCATCGCACCGGCATTGACCAAGAACAACGTCGCGGTCTGGGCGCCGTGGCCTGTGATATAACAGCGCACATTCCCTGTTCCCCCGCGACGGACTCCCATGAAAGCCAAGGCAGATACCCCTTTCGTAGCGCTGAATATCGCCGTGCTGACGGTCAGCGACACCCGTACCTTCGATACCGACACCTCCGGCCAGCTATTCGTCGATCGGCTCGGCGCCGCTGGCCATCACCTGGCCGAGCGCGTGCTGCTCAAGGACGATCTGTACAAGATCCGCGCCCAGGTCGCGACCTGGATCGCCGATGATAATGTGCAGGTGGTGCTGATCACCGGCGGCACTGGCTTTACCGGGCGCGACAGCACCCCGGAGGCCGTGGCGTGCCTGCTGGACAAGCAGGTCGAGGGTTTTGGCGAGCTGTTCCGGCAGATCTCGGTGGCCGACATCGGCACCTCCACCGTGCAGTCCCGTGCCCTGGCAGGCCTTGCCAACGGCACCCTGGTCTGCTGCCTGCCGGGCTCGACCAATGCCGTGCGCACCGGTTGGGACGGCATCCTCGCCGAGCAGCTGGATGCCCGTCACCGGCCGTGCAACTTCGTGCCGCACCTGAAGCAGGCAGCGGCCTGTGACAGCCGTGGTTGAGGTGGCCCGGCCGTTGATGCCGGTGGAAGAGGCCTTGGAGCGGCTGCTGGCGCTGGCCGAGAAGGCGCCCATCGCCGAGACCGAACACCTCGCGCTGGCCGAAGCCGAAGGGCGGGTCCTGGCCCATGAACTGGTGGCCGGCCTCGACCTTCCGCCGTGGCCCAACAGTGCCATGGACGGCTACGCCCTGCGCCTGGCCGACTGGCAGGGCGAGCCGCTGCGGGTGACCCAGCGCATCTTCGCAGGGCATGCGCCGGAGCCGCTGGAGCCGGGCACCTGCGCGCGAATCTTCACCGGCGCGCCACTACCGGAAGGCGCCGATTGCGTCGAGATGCAGGAAAACACCGAGGTGCTCGCGGATGGGCGAGTGCGCTTCCTCGAAAGCCTGTCACTGGCCCAGAACGTTCGCCCCAAGGGCCAGGAAACCCGTGTCGGCGAACAGGTCATGAGCGCCGGCACGCGGTTGGGGCCGATCGAGCTCGGGCTGGCCGCGACCCTGGGCTACGGCACACTTGAAGTGCGCCGCCAACCACGGGTCGCGGTGCTTTCAACCGGCGATGAACTGGTCGAGCCGGGTTTGCCACTGGGGCCTGGGCAGATCTACAACAGCAACCGGCGCTTGCTGGTCAGCTGGCTGCAACGCCTCGGCTGCGAGGTGGTCGACGCCGGGATCCTGCCCGATGATCTTGCGCGCACCCGTCAGTCCCTGGCCGAGTTGGGGAGCGTCGACCTGATCCTCTCCACTGGCGGTGTGTCGGTGGGCGAGGCAGATTTTCTTGGCCTGGCCCTGCGCGAAGCGGGCGAGCTGGCGCTGTGGAAGCTGGCGATCAAACCAGGCAAGCCGCTGACCTTCGGCCATTACCAAGGGGTGCCGGTTATCGGCTTGCCGGGCAACCCAGCCTCGACGTTGGTGACCTTCGGCCTGCTGGCGCGGCCCTACCTGCTCCGCCGGCTGGGCGTGGGCAACGTCGCGCCCTTGCGGTTCAGCGTGCCGGCGGGCTTCGACTGGCCCAAGGCCGGATCCCGCCGCGAGTACCTGCGCGCGCGCATCGAGGACGGTCTTGTACGCATCTACAAGAACCAGAGTTCTGGTGTGCTGCGTAGCGCGGCCTGGGCCGACGGGGTGGTGGAGGTGCTGGAGGGCAGCACGCCCAGGCAGGGCGATGCGGTAACGTTCATCCCGTTCAGTGAGCTACTTGGCTAGCACACCGCCGTTGGCGCCTGCGCCTGCCGGTGCCAACTGGGTCAGGCGCATGTGCACGTTCTCCAACTGCTGGGCGGCGACGCTCCAGTCATGACGTTGACGGGCAAACTGACGCCCGGCGACGCTTAGCTGGCCCATGCGCCAAGGCTGATTGAGCAGTTGGGTGATCAACAGAGCCAGTTGGCCGCTGTCGTCGCTACCCAGGTAGTGCTCGCCGTTGTTCATGGCCAAACCCGAGGCGCCCTTGCTGGTGGTGATGACCGGTAGCCCGGCAGCCAGGGCCTCAAGGATCTTCACCTTGGAGCCTCCAGCATGGCGCAGGGGGGCGAAGAACAACGCCGAGCGGCGCTGCAGCTCACGCAGGTCGGGACGGTAACCTACCCACTCGATGCGTGGGTCGTTCCAGTGCAGCTTCCAGCTGGCCGGCAATGCGTGCCCGGCAATGGCCAGGCGTACCGCCGGGTTGCTCATCCATACCTGGGGCAGGATTTCTTCCAGCGCCCACTCGATCGCTTCCAGGTTGGCGCCGTACTCGAAGTTGCCGACAAACAGCAGGCGTTGGCTATGTGGGGTAGGACATACGTCCTGGTAGTGGTCGCAGTCCACGCCATTGACCACCACATTTACCGGGCGGCCGCTGATCTGGCCGATCAGTTCGGCATCGTGAGCGCTGACCGCCACCACCTCGCTGGGTTGGCGCAGTACCCGTTGTTCCCAGCGCCGATAGCGCCAGCGGTCGAAGGCGTTCAGCGGACGCAACCACAACGGCAGGCGGTCATGGCAGGCGGCACCCATCACCGACTCCAGGTAATGCTCACTGAGCATGTACGGCAGGCCCCTGGCCTGCAGGGCCCTCTCGAACGGCTGGAAGCTGTAGCTGTGCTCGATCTGGATCACATCCCAGGGTTCGTCCAGCAGTTGTTCGAAACGGTGTCGCAGACAAGGCGCCAAACCATTGATGATGACCCGCATGGGGTAGTCGATTATGGGTGAGGCGAACAGGTTCATTGGGCTGTTCAGTGCTCGCCTGGGCAGTACGATCAGGCGTTCCACCAAGGGTTCCAGGGCTTCACGCGCGCTATCGCTCAAGGGGATCTTGGACTGCACCAGCAAGGTGATCCGGTGGCCATGCTGCGCCAGGGTGCGCAGCAGGTGGTACTGCCGGGTCTTGCTGCCACTGGTGGTGGGCCAGGGCAGGTAGGGCAGGGTCCAGAGTATGCGCATGAGCCTGAATCCTCGCGGTTGGCCGGTTGCCGGCCCTGGATGGCAAAAACGCGCCCTCTGGCAGTCAGGCAGGTGCTGCCGCCGCCGGGGCGCGTCCATAGATATCAGTAAAGCGTACGATGTCGTCTTCGCCCAGGTATTCGCCGCTTTGTACCTCGATCATCACCAGGTCGATGACACCGGGGTTGGTCAGGCGGTGGCTGCGCCCAGGCTTGATGAAGGTGGATTCGTTGGTGTCGAGCAAGAACTCTTCCTCGCCATTGGTCACGCAGGCCATGCCGCTGACGACGATCCAGTGCTCGCTGCGATGATGGTGCATCTGCAGTGACAGCGATTCACCCGGGCGCACCATGATGCGCTTGATCTTGAACCGCGGGCCCTCCTCGAGCACGGTGTACAGGCCCCAGGGGCGGGTTACGGTGCGGTGCAGTCGGTAGGCGTCATGGCCCTGATGCTTGAGCTGCTGGGCAATCACCTTGACTTCCTGGCTGCGCGCGGCATCGGCGATCAGCAGTGCGTCGGGGGTATCGATGACGATCAGATTGTCCAAGCCGACCGCGCCGACCAGGCGTCGTGGCGAGTCGATGTAGCAGTTGCTGACATCATGCAGTACGGTTTCACCGTTGCAATGGTTGCCCTGGTCATCGGTCGGGCGCAGTTCACGCACCGCCTCCCAGCAGCCGATGTCGCTCCAGCCGATGTCACATGGCACCACCGCCACCTGGGCGGATTGTTCCATCAGGGCGTAGTCGATGGAGATGTCGGGTGTCAGGGCGAAGCATTCGGGATCGAGTTCCACTTGCAGGCCGGACGGTCCCTCCTTGACCTGGCTGTGTTCCAGGCAGTGGGTCACGCTGTGCAGGACTTCGGGGGCATGAGTCTGCAGTTCCTGCAGTACGGTGCCGACGCGCAGGCAGAACATGCCGGCATTCCACAGGTGTCGGCCACCTTCGAGGTAGCCCTGGGCGGTCTCGGCGTCAGGCTTTTCAACGAAGCGGGCGACCCGAAAAGCGCCGGCTGCCAGCGTCTGGCCTTGTTCGATATAGCCGAAGCCGGTTTCGGCGCGGGTCGGCAACAGGCCGAAGGTAGCCAGCCAGCCTTGCCCGGCGAGCGCCATGGCCTGGCACACAGCGGCTTGGAAAGCCTCCTGGTCCTGGATCAGGTGGTCGGCGGGCATTACCAGCAGCAGGCAATCCTCGCCGTACTGTTCGGCGCAGTGCAGCGCTGCAGCAGCGATGGCGGGGGCGGTGTTACGGCCCATTGGCTCGAGAATGAAATCGTGGGCTACGCGTTGGGTGCCAACCTGGCGATATTCGTCCTGGGTGCGGAATACCACCTCACGGTTGGTCACCGTGAGCACGCGCTCGACCCCAGGCAGGTTGCTGGCGCGGTTGAAGGTCTTCTGCAGCAGGCTCATGCCGTCGGGAAGACGCATGAACGGCTTGGGCATCGCTTCGCGCGAGACCGGCCACAATCGGGTGCCGGCGCCGCCAGCGATGATGCAAGGGATCAGAACGCTCATAGTCACAGCCTCGAATCGGGGCGCTGCGGGGCAGCGCAATGCAAGGAAATCACGACCTGTCAGGCGTCTGGCGGCGCAAAGTCAATAAAATGACTTTTTTGGGCGGCATCTTCCATGAAGGCCAAATATTTGTCGAATGATGCGCCTGTCGCGAGCGGCTTTCAATGGCAATTACGGGAAACGGCGGTTTTTGGACGGAGCATGCAGCAATCCGTGTGCGTTCATGGTCGAGATTGCAGTAGGGCATTTCTGTGCATTTTTCCGGGAGGGCAACATGAGCGAGCGCAAGGCATTGCTGATCCTGCATGGCAAGCAGGCCACCAACGAGGACGTGCGGGCCGCGGTGGGCCAGCTGCGGGAGCGTGGCTGGGAGTTGGATGTGCGCCTGACCTGGGAGGGCGGTGATGCCCAGCGCCTGGTCGGGGAAGCACTGGCGGCGGGCTATGCTCACGTGGTGGCCGGCGGCGGGGATGGCACATTGCGCGACGTGGCCGAAGCCATGGGGCTGGCGGCCACCCAGGCCAGCCTGGCGCTGTTGCCGTTGGGTACGGCCAACGACTTCGCCAAGGCGGCGGGAGTCCCCCTTGAACCGCAAGCGGCCCTGGACCTACTGGAGGTGCCGGCGCGTGCGATCGACTTGGGGCGGGTGGGCGACCAGCTTTTCCTGAACATGGCGACCGGTGGATTCGGCACCCAGGTCACCGCCAATACCTCCGAAGACCTGAAGAAAGTGCTGGGTGCTGCGGCCTACCTGTTCACCGGGCTGTCGCGTTTCAGTGAGCTGCAGGCGGCCTCGGTGGAGCTGCAGGGGCCTGGGTTCCAGTGGCAGGGGGAGTTGCTGGCGCTGGGGATCGGCAACGGTCGCCAGGCCGGTGGCGGGCACGTATTGTGCCCCGAGGCCAGTGTGGATGATGGCCTGCTGGACGTCGGTATCCTGCCGGCGCCGCAGGAAATGGCTGGAGCCCTGCGCGAGCTGCTGGCTGGTGAGGGGTTGTTTGTGCGCGCCCGTTTGCCGTGGGTGGAGATCAAGGGCGCCCAAGGGCTGGACATGAACCTCGACGGTGAGCCCCTGCAAGCGGCAAGCTTGCGTTTTGAAGCGCTGCCAGGGGCGTTGCGTGTGCACTTGCCCAAGGATTCACCGTTGCTCAGTCATCCAGGCTGATGATTTTTTCGCGCACTGCGAACAGCACCAGGCCTGCTACGTCGTAGATCTGCAAGCGCTTCATGATCTGCGAACGGTGGGTTTCCACGGTCTTTATCGACAGCCCCAGACCGCTTGCGATCTCCCGGGTCGATTTGCCGCGCACGATCAAGCGCAGGATCTCCAGCTGACGCGCGGTCAGGTTGTGGCCGTCGTTGCTCGGCTGGCGGCCGTTCTGGGCGCGCAGCAGCGCCTGGTTGATCACGGTGTGGGCGATGGCCGGACTGAGGTAGCGTTCGTCGTTGCGCAGGGCAGTCAGCGCCTGTTCCAGTTCGGTGGCTGTGGTGTCCTTGAGCAGGTAGCCATGGGCGCCGCTTTCCAGTGCGCGCATGATCAGTTCCGGGTCGGTGTGCATCGACAGGATCAGGACTTTGCAGGTGCAACCGTTTGCGCGTAGCTGCGTTAGCGCGTCCAGGCCACTGGTCGAGCGCATGGAAATATCCAGCAGGACAATGTCCGGCGCCAGGCGCAAGACCTGCTCAAGGAGTTGTCCGCCGTCATCGGCTTCGCCGATCACGGTATAGCCGGGAATGTCCGATACCAATGCCCTGACACCAGCGCGAATCAGGGAGTGGTCGTCCACCAGCAAGAGATTACAGGTCATCGGTAGCAGGAGTCCTGGCGCGTTCTTGGTTGCGGGGTGGCCATGGGAAAAGTGCGTCGATCCGGGTGCCCTGGCCAGGTTGGCTGGTGATGGTGAGACTGCCCTGCAGTGCTGTCACCCGTTCCTGCATGCCAGCCATGCCGCGCAGGCCGCTCTGCGCGGGGGCCTGCGCTGGTATGAAACCGCCGCCGTCATCTTGGATCGACAGGGCCAGACCTGCCGAGGTGCGCTGCAGGCGGACCACCAGGTTGCGAGCATGTGCGTGGCGGAGCATGTTGGTGACCGCTTCCTGAGTGATGCGAAAAGCCGCCATGGTGACTTCCTCGCTGATGCCGCCCAGGCGTTGGTGGCATTCAAGGCTCCAGTGCACCTCGGTGTTTTCAAGGGTCCGTAGCAGGTGCGCGCGCAGGCTCGCCTCCAGCCCCAGGCTGGCCAACTGGCGCGGGTTGAGGATTGTGGAAACATCGCGCACGTTGCTCAAGGTCAGGTCCAGCGTGCTGCGCAGGGCGGTGCACTGCTCTTGCAGTTCGGGCGGTACCCGGCGTTGCAACCAGTCAACCTGGAGCTTGGCTGCGGTCAAGAGTTGGCCAATGTCGTCGTGCAGTTCGCGGCTCAGTCTCTGGCGCTCGCTTTCCTGAACCTTGAGCATGCGTGTGGCCAGCTCGGCGGGGCGCAGGCTGATCGAGCGCGCCCAGTGGCGCAGGTGCCAACCTATGCCGATCATCGCCAGTAACTGGAGCAGTAGCAGGCTGGCCGACAGGGGGAGGGTGCGCAGGTACGCCACCAGGTTCGCTCCCAGGGAAGTAACGCACAGCAGGGCAGTCGTCCAGCGGAGCAGGGCAGCTCTGGGGCGGCAATGCTGGAGAAACTTCAAGCGTGGAGGCATAGGTACGGAAGCCACTGTGTTATAGCGGTTAGGGGCGTTGCACACGTCTGAAAGAGGTATTACCGCCCACCTTCGTCCAAGTTCAGGTGCGGATCCAATCACCGATAACCTGGGCGCGCATGTTCGAATGCGCGCATGTTATCACTTTGGTTGAATTTGGTCGCGGGGGATAACTGCTTGAAACCTCATATTTTCCGGGCTGTGGCGGACCTGGCGGACAAGGGCTTGGCTAGCAGAGTGCCATTATTAAATTATGTTTCCATCGTACATTGAGTAACTAACGATTCACGCTGATGAAAACATTTGAAAAAACTTGTGCGCACTTTGCCAAGTTCATTTCAGGGCGAGTTAGTTGTAGCTCGAAAGCTCGGTTAGTGCGCTCGGGTGGGCGCACTGAGGTCCTGATCCAGGTGGGGATGAGCGCAGGGCGCGCCGGTCTGTCGGCAATCCGTGCACAGCTGCGTGGACGGCTGCCCCAAGGCGGTGGCCAGCTCGCTCAATAGCAGTTGTTGTTCCTCGGTGTCCATGTCCAGCTGGCCGGTCTGCGGATCGAGCAGCTCCAATTGCCAGTCGAGCAGGGTCAGGCAAGCGGCGAGCACTGGCAGGCTGTCGCCGCTCAGATGCTGCTGGGCACATGCGGGCGCGAGCAGCTGTTGCAAGGTGAACGCATAGTGAGCCACCTCGTGCAGGTCAAGGGTATCGGCGCGCCGGGCCAGGGTGTCGAGTGCCGCGTTGAGGCTCTGGCAGGCATCAGGATCGTTGCTGATCAACTCCAGGTGCTGCAGGCATTCCTGGGACCTGGCCAGCAGGACCTGTGCATCCTGCAGAAAGGCCGCCACGGCGGTGGTGTGCAGTGGAGTGCTATCCATCATGGCTCCCCACCCTCGGGGATTGCCGTACCAAGATGATCGCTCGCAAAAGCCTGACTCCGTTCATGCAGTGAGAATGGCGTCACATTAATGGCTAATGGATATTGCGAACATCAGGTTGCACCCGATTGCCACTAAGGGTTTCCCTGATGAGGTTTCAGGCTGATCGTTCGTTGCGAACGACGGAGGTGGCAGGATGTGGCAGCAGTAAAGCATGATGGTAAAGTGATATCAATCACCCCGCATGGCTTTTTCCATCAGGGGTCAAGCTGTGCCCTTGTCCGCCGATACAGGGGGATGCATTCACTTTTTCCCGACTCACGCCTGGGGGCTTCCAATGGCTGGCATTCTCGACACGGTAGACCAACGCACGCAACTGGTGGGTGAGAACCGCCTGGAAATCCTCATGTTCCGGCTGGCTGGCCGGCAGTTGTTCGCCATCAACGTGTTCAAGGTCCAGGAGGTGCTGCAACTGCCCAAGCTGACCCTCATGCCGCAGCGCCATTCCTTCGTCTGTGGCGTGGTCAACCTGCGCGGCCAGACGCTGCCGGTGATTGACCTGTCCCAGGCGATCGGCATGCGCCCGCTGCAGCCGGGGCCGAACAGTACCATCATCGTCACCGAGTACAACCGCTCGGTGCAGGCGTTCCTGGTGGGGGGTGTGGATCGTATCGTCAACATGAACTGGGAAGCCATCATGCCGCCGCCGGCCAGTGCTGGCCGCCAGCACTACCTCACGGCAATCACCAAGGTCGACGAGCAGTTGGTCGAGGTCATCGATGTGGAGAAAGTGCTGGCCGAAATCGTGCCCTACAACGCCAAGGTCTCCCGCGACAAACTCGAAGATCCGGTGCTGGCCCGCGCCCGCGGTCGCGAGGTGCTGCTGGTGGACGACTCCACCGTGGCCTTGGCGCAATTGCGCGATACCCTTTCGCAACTGGGAGTGAAGCTGCACGTGGCCAGCGACGGTCTGAAGGCGCTGCGCCTGCTCAAGGGCTGGGCCGATGCCGGGGAGGATGTCTGCGAGAAGCTGCTGATGGTCTTCACCGACGCCGAGATGCCCGAGATGGATGGTTACCGGCTGACCACCGAAATCCGTAACGATCCGCGCCTGCGGGGTCTCTATGTGGTGCTGCACACATCGCTGTCGGGTAGCTTCAACGAGTCCATGGTTAAGAAGGTCGGTTGCGACAACTTCCTTTCCAAGTTCCAACCCGATCGCCTGGTGGATGTGGTGCGTCAACGCCTGAGC
This sequence comes from Pseudomonas soli, assembly GCF_900110655.1. Classification (GTDB taxonomy): domain Bacteria; phylum Pseudomonadota; class Gammaproteobacteria; order Pseudomonadales; family Pseudomonadaceae; genus Aquipseudomonas; species Aquipseudomonas soli. The sequence goes on along the minus strand of NZ_FOEQ01000002.1, from coordinate 366,217 downwards.
CTGGACAACGCCACGGTGTAACGACGGCACCGGTCCGGTATAAGCTTGGTGTTTCGACTGGCGCAAGGTGGCAGGGATGTTTCTCAGTGCATTGTATCGGTACCCGGTAAAATCGGCTCGGGCCCAGTGCCTGCAGGCGTCCGCTGTCGGCAACTTGGGCCTGGACGGTGACCGGCGCTGGCTGGTGGTGGAGCAGGAAAACGGCCGCTTCCTGACCCAGCGCGCCTGGCCCCGGCTGGGGCAGGTTGGCGCCAGTTACGGCGAGCAGGGTCAACTGCTGCTTCAGACGCCGGGGCAGGCGCCCTTGGAGGTGCCGGTACCGCCCGCCGACGAGGCCCTGCGCGGTATCACCATCTGGCGCGACACCTTGCGCGTGCCCGATGCTGGCGATGCCGCCGCGGCCTGGCTCAGCGAGCTTCTGGGCAAGGCGGTAAGGCTGGTGTACTGCCCCGAGCAGCGGGCCCGCTACTTGCCCAGCGGCTACGGCCTCAACAGTGACCGGGCAGCCTTTCCCGATGGTTTTCCACTGCTGCTGATCGGCCAGGCCTCGCTGGATGAGTTGAGCCGTCGGGTGGGGCGCCCCATGGACATGCTGCGGTTTCGCCCGAACCTAGTGGTCGAGGGGGCCGAGGCCTTTGCCGAGGACTGCTGGAAGCGCATCCGTATTGGCGACATGACCTTCCGCGTGCTCAAGCCGAGCGTGCGCTGCATCCTCACCACCCTCGATCCTGCCACAGGCGAACGCAGCCCGGACCGTGAGCCGTTGACCACGCTCAAGACGTTCCGCGAGAAGGAAGGCGATGTGCTGTTTGGCCAGAACCTGGCGGTGGATGGCGAGGGAGAGCTTAAGGTGGGGATGGCGGTTGAGGTCCTCGAGTAGCGCCATCGCGGGGCAAGTCGCATCGGCGCACCGCCGCTCCCACGTTAGCGTGGGCGCGGGGTGATGGCATTCCGATCACATATCGTCGAAATACCGCTCATGCCAATCCACCAGCGGCTGCGGTGAATTGAGCTTCTGCCCGTAGATGACCGAATACGACAGCACGTTCTGCACGTATTGGCGCGTCTCGTCGAACGGAATCGATTCGACCCACACATCGAAGCTCAGGTGCTTGGCGCCCTTGAGCCATTGGCGTACACGCCCGGGACCGGCGTTATAGGCGGCCGAGGCGAGCACGCGGTTACCGTTGAACTGGCTGTGTACCTGGCTCAGGTAGGCGGCGCCAAGCTGGATGTTCTTGTCCGGATTGAACACCTGCGCCGGCGAAGCCAGCGGGATGCTGAACTTGCGTGCGGTTTCCTTGGCGGTGCCCGGCATCAACTGCATCAAGCCGCTGGCGCCGACACTGGAGCGGGCGTCTTCCATGAAGGCGCTCTCCTGGCGGGTGATGGCGAACACCCAGCTCGAATGCAGGCCGCGAACCTTGGCCTCGCGTACCAGGGTGTCGCGGTGGGCCATGGGGAAGCGAATGTCCAGGTCGTCCCAGTACTGGGCCTGGCTGATGGTGCGGATGGCTGGGAAGTACCAGCGCATGTCGTAGGCCAGCCGGGCTTGGGCGACCATTTCGTCACGGTTGAAGTGGCGGCTGACGTGATACCACTCGCGGCGCCCTTCGACGATCTGGCCACGGGCGTGGAACTCCAGTGCACGACGGATGCCAGGGGTGTTGCGGACTTTGTTGGTTACCGCCTGGCTCAGTGCCAGCGGCTTGTTGTTCAGCTGATAGGGCGTTTGTGCCCGGTCGGCGGCGAGGAAACCGTAGAAGTCGCGCTCGCGTGCGACGTTCTTGTACAGCAGCGGGACCTGTGGATTGTTGGGCTGGGCCAGCTCCAGGCTGCGCGCCTGCCAGTACTTCCAGCGGTTGCTGCTGGCCAGGTCCTGGGGCAGGCGCCTGGTCAGTTCGTAGGCTTCTTCCCAGCGCCCAAGGCGCAGCAGCAGGCGCAGGCGCCATTCGCTGACGGTGTTGTCGCGCAGTTCCGGGTCGTAGCGGGTCATCAGGTCCAGGGCGCGCGGGTCGTAGCGGCGGGCCAGGGTCAGGCCAATCTCGCGGGCGATGGCGACTTTCTCGTCACGGGAGAAGTGCATGCGCTGGGCATAGTCGTCGAGCAGCGCCATGGCTTGCTCCGGGTTCTGTCGGGCCAGGCGGCGAAGGCCAAGGCTGACCACATCGGACATCGCCTCGTTGACGGGTGTGAAGCGCGAAGGCTGGTTAAGCAGCTCAGGGTTCTGCGCCACGTCAAGCAGGAGTTTGCCCTGGGGGGCGAGCGTTGTGAGGGTTTTTACCAGGTTGTTGGCCAGGCCGTAATTGCGTGCCTGTGCCGCAAGCTTGGCGCGCTGCCAGCGCTTGGCCTCGGTCAACTGACCTTCGGCGGCCCACATGGCGAACAGGGTGTCGCAGGCTGTGGGCTGGGACTTGCCGACGTTCCACAGTTTTTCCGCGCTGGCGAAGCCTTCGGCGCGCAGGCCATGGGAGAGCTGATACTGGCCGTTGAGACAATCCAGTTCGGTGAAGTTGAGCTTGGGGTCGTAGTAGCGGGTGAAGGTGTTCCATTCACCGCGCTCGGCCAGCCAGCGCAACCAGCGCAGTTTCATCCAGTTGGCCTGGGGCAGGTCGCCGTGGGCCTTGAGGAAGCCCTCGATCTCTTCGTTGCTGGCGCTCTTGAGGCGCGCAGTCAGCTCGTCGTAGGTGAGGTAAGGCGTGAGCGGGTAATCGCGCAGCGCCTGCGCATAGCGCAGGTAGGGGCCCTTGTCGCCCTTGGCCAGGGCGCGCTTGGCCTCGTCGTAGTATTGACGTTGCTGGGTGATGTCGGCGGCCTGTGCGACGCTCGCGGCGAGGGTGGTCAGCAACAGGCAGGAAGCAATTTGTAACAGGCGGCTGCGCATGATACGTCCGGGCAGTGGAACCATGGAAAGTGACGGCGGAGCCAGCACTGTTGAGTATTACTGCTTAGCTTAGCCGTTTGCCGGTGGCCGGCGAAAGCGCTGTGCTTGTATCGAGTTGTTATCCGACGCCCTGTCGCGGCAACGGGCTTTTGATGCCCTGAAGGGGTAAGTCAGGTAGAATGCGCGCCCGGTTTTTGGAGATGATCATGACCCTGCTCAAATTCAGCGATGTGTCCCTCGCGTTCGGCGCCATGCCGCTGTTGGACAAAGTGTCCTGGCAGATCGCCCGTGGCGAGCGGGTGTGCATCATCGGCCGCAACGGCACGGGCAAGTCGAGCATGCTGCGCCTGGTCAAGGGCGAGCAGAAGGGCGATGACGGTGATATCTGGCGCGCCCCGGGCCTGAAGATTGGCGAGCTGCCGCAAGAGCTGCCGGTGGCCGACGAGCGTAGCGTATTCGATGTGGTAGCCGCTGGCCTTGACGGCGTCGGCGAGTTGCTGGCGCAGTTCCATCATCTGAGCCAGAACATCCACGGCGACGAGGATCTCGAAAAGCTCATGCACGTCCAGCATGAGCTCGAAGCCCGTGACGGCTGGCGCCTGCAGCAGGTGGTGGAAAGCACCCTGAGCCGCCTGCAGTTGCCGGCCGACAAGACCCTGGCCGAGCTCTCCGGCGGCTGGCGCCGGCGCGTGCTGCTGGCCCAGGCGCTGGTGTCCGAGCCCGACCTGCTGCTGCTGGACGAACCGACCAACCACCTGGACATCGGCGCCATCGCCTGGCTGGAAGAGGCCCTGAAAGGTTTCGGCGGCGCGGTGTTGTTCATCACCCACGACCGTTCCTTCCTGCAGAACCTGGCCACGCGGATCCTTGAGCTGGACCGTGGCGGGCTGATCGACTGGAACGGCGACTACGCCAGCTTCCTGGTGCACAAGGAGGCCGAGCTGGCAGCCGAGGCCACTGCCAACGCGCTGTTCGACAAGCGCCTGGCCCAGGAAGAAGTGTGGATCCGCCAGGGCATCAAGGCCCGACGCACCCGCAACGAAGGCCGCGTGCGCGCGCTCAAGGCGCTGCGCGTGGAGCGTGGTGAGCGCCGCGAGCGCCAGGGTAAAGCCAATATCCAGATCGAAGTGGCGGACAAGTCCGGCAAGCAGGTGATGGTGCTGGAGGACGTCAGTTTCGCCCACCAGAATGGGCCGAAGCTGGTCAAGGATTTCTCCATGGTGCTGCAGCGCCAGGACCGTATCGGCTTGCTGGGTGCCAACGGCACCGGCAAGACGACCCTGCTCAAGCTGATGCTCGGCGACCTGGAGCCCACCAGTGGCAAGGTCGAGCGCGGCACCAAGCTGGAAGTGGCCTACTTCGACCAGATGCGCCATCAGCTGGACCTGGAAAAGACCGTCATCGACAACCTGGCCGAAGGCCGCGATTTCATCGAGATCGACGGCCAGAACCGTCATGTGCTGAGTTACCTCGGCGATTTCCTGTTCAGCCCGCAGCGTGCGCGCACGCCGGTCAAGGCGCTGTCCGGGGGCGAGCGCGCGCGCCTGCTGCTGGCCAAGCTGTTCAGCAAACCGGCCAACCTGCTGGTGCTGGACGAACCGACCAACGACCTCGACGTCGAGACCCTCGAGTTGCTCGAAGAGGTGCTGTCCAACTACAAAGGCACGGTGCTGATGGTCAGCCACGACCGGGCCTTCCTCGACAACGTGGTGACCAGCACCCTGGTGTTCGAAGGTGAAGGGCGCGTGCGCGAGTACGTCGGCGGCTACGAGGACTGGATCCGCCAGGGTGGTTCGCCGAAGCTGCTCGGCGTGACCGAAAGCAAGGGCGGCAAGTCCGAGCTCAACAGCGCCGTGGTGCAGGCGCCGGTGGAGGAGGTGGCGCCTGTTGTTGCCGCTGCGCCTGCGGCCGATGCCAGCAAGAAGAAGCTCAGCTACAAGCTGCAGCGTGAGCTGGAGATGCTGCCGGGGCAGATCGATGCGCTGGAGCAGCGAATGGCCGAGGCGCAGGAAGAAGTGAGTGCGGCGGGCTTCTATCAGCGGCCGATTGCCGAGACTGCGGCGGTGCTGGCCAAGATCGAGAAGCTGCAGGGCGAGCTGGACGTGCTGGTGGAGCGCTGGGCCGAGCTGGAAGGCTGAAGCCATCGCGGGGCAAGCCCGCTCCCACGCAGCCCTGTTTGACGGACTTTGTGGGAGCGGGCTTGCCCCGCGATGAAAGTATTAGTCGGCCTTCTTCTGCAACCGCACCGCCAATACATCGCACGGCGCGCCGTGCAGCACGTCGTTGGCGGTGGAGCCCAGCAACAGGGCCAGGCCGTGGCGGCCATGGCTGCCGACCACGATCAGGTCGCAATGCTGGTCTTTGGCTAGCTGGTGAATCTCCTGGCGCGGCTGGCCGTAGACCAGGTGCGAATCGCCGCGATTGATATCCGGGTACTTGTTGTACAGGCGCTCCATGCGTTCCTTGGCCTGGTCGAATTGTTGCTGCTGCAATTGCGACAGGTCCATCGGCACGTCGCCGCCGAAGGCCATGGCCATGGGCTCGACGATGTGCACCAGGGAGACCTTGGCACCGCTGGCCAGGGCGATGGCCTTGGCTCGCTTGATCACCGGGTCGCATTCTTCGGTCAGGTCGACAGCGACCAGAAGATGTTCATAGGACATGTGCAGTACTCCTGACAATCGCGATAGTAGAAGTATGGTCGCTTTCGCGCGGATCTTCCGTGAAACCTGACTAACCCGCTCATTTGCAACGCTTTATAAGGTCTACAGATATGACGGTATGGCTGGTGGTGTCAATCCTTGCGCTGATTCTCAGCCCGTTGGCCTGGTTGCGCCCTTCGCGCAAACAGAGCGAGCAGATGAGCCTGCGCCTGGAGGGGCGGCGCATGGGGCTGGCCATGCAGTTGGCGCCGCAACAGTGGCCGCACTGGCTGGAAAACGAACCGCCCAGCCCTTGTCCGCAGTACCATCGGGCGCGGCGCAAGGGGCGCGCGGACAGCTGGTGCTACTGGCAGATCACCCCGGGCGTGTGGTGGAACCAGTGGCGCGAGCCCTGCGAGGATCAGCGCCTGGCCGAGGCATTCGCCCGCCTCCCGGCAACGGTCTACAAGGTCGAGGCCGACAGTCGCATGATTGCTCTGTACTGGAGCGAGCGGGGCGATAAATCTGTTTTGCAGGATATTGCCCAAGTCCTCCAAGCCCTCGCCTGAAATCGCAGAAGGCAAAACGGCGCACCGGAGCAAGCATGCTCCGGTGCGCCGTTTTGCGTTTGAGCGTGAAGCAAAAGGCCAGGCAGGCCGGAAATACTTTCAATCAGGCGCAGTGTAGCCGTCCTGGGTGGATGCGTTTAAAAAAAGCACGTGTGCCGGCAGGGATGGTCTATCGCTGACATGAATGAAGGGCAATCACTGTCATCATGTTTCGTACCCAGAGGGTAGAAGATGACTGGAAAGTCGCGTTTTCACGGCCTTCGCGAGTATTTGACAACGCGGTTCTTTTCGGAGAATGTGTGCACACCCAAGTCAAACGGGCGTATGAATTGAGCGTTTGTATGTCAGACGGCTCTTACAGAATCCCGATTAGCGCGTCGACGGGTGTGCCTGGGGCGAGGGACCGGTAGAACCGGCTCTTGTTGCCAGCGATCGACGTGTACTGTTCAGCTTCCATATCGTGGAGATCAGTTGATGATTTACGAAGGTAAAGCCATCACGGTTAAGGCTCTTGAAAGCGGCATCGTCGAACTGAAGTTCGACCTCAAGGGTGAGTCCGTCAACAAGTTCAACCGTCTCACTCTGAACGAGCTGCGTCAGGCCGTGGACGTGATCAAGGCCGATGCCTCGGTCAAGGGCGTGATCGTCAGCAGTGGCAAGGACGTGTTCATCGTCGGCGCCGACATCACCGAGTTCGTCGACAACTTCAAGCTGCCCGAGGCCGAACTGGTCGCCGGCAACCTGGAAGCCAATCGCATTTTCAGTGACTTCGAAGACCTGCAGGTGCCGACCGTGGTCGCCATCAACGGCATCGCCCTGGGTGGCGGCCTGGAGATGTGCCTGGCCGCAGACTACCGGGTCATGTCCAGCAGCGCCAAGATCGGCCTGCCGGAAGTCAAGCTGGGCATCTACCCAGGCTTTGGCGGCACCGTGCGCCTGCCGCGCCTGATCGGCTCGGACAACGCCATCGAGTGGATTGCGTCCGGCAAGGAAAACCGCGCCGAGGACGCCCTGAAAGTCGGCGCCGTCGATGCCGTGGTCGCCCCCGAGCTGCTGCAGGCCGGAGCCCTGGACCTGGTCAAGCGCGCCATCAGCGGTGAGCTGGACTACAAGGCCAAGCGCCAGCCCAAGCTGGAAAAACTCAAGCTCAACGCCATCGAGCAGATGATGGCTTTCGAGACTGCCAAGGGCTTCGTTGCCGGCCAGGCCGGTCCGAACTATCCGGCGCCGGTCGAGGCCATCAAGACCATCCAGAAAGCCGCCAACTTCGGCCGTGACAAGGCTCTGGAAGTCGAGGCCGCAGGCTTCGCCAAGCTGGCCAAGACTTCGGTCGCCGAGAGCCTCATCGGCCTGTTCCTGAACGACCAGGAGCTCAAGCGCAAGGCCAAGGCCCATGACGAGATTGCTCACGACGTGAAACAGGCTGCCGTGCTCGGCGCCGGTATCATGGGTGGCGGCATCGCCTACCAGTCGGCGGTCAAGGGCACCCCGATCCTGATGAAGGATATCCGCGAGGAAGCCATCCAGCTGGGCCTGAACGAGGCCTCCAAGCTGCTCGGCAAGCGTGTCGAGAAGGGTCGCCTGACTCCGGCCAAGATGGCCGAGGCTCTCAACGCCATTCGCCCAACCCTGTCCTACGGTGACTTCGGCAATGTCGACATCATCGTCGAGGCCGTGGTCGAGAACCCGAAGGTCAAGCAAGCCGTGTTGGCCGAGGTGGAAGGCCAGGTGAAAGAGGATGCGATCCTCGCCTCCAACACCTCGACCATCTCCATCAACCTGCTGGCCAAGGCGCTCAAGCGTCCGGAAAACTTCGTCGGCATGCACTTCTTCAACCCGGTGCACATGATGCCGCTGGTGGAAGTCATCCGTGGCGAGAAGTCCAGCGACGTGGCCGTGGCCACCACCGTGGCCTACGCCAAGAAGATGGGCAAGAACCCGATCGTGGTCAACGACTGCCCGGGCTTCCTGGTCAACCGCGTGCTGTTCCCGTACTTCGGCGGCTTCGCCAAGCTGGTCAGCGCTGGCGTCGACTTCGTGCGCATCGACAAGGTGATGGAGAAGTTCGGCTGGCCGATGGGCCCGGCCTACCTGATGGACGTGGTCGGCATTGACACCGGCCACCATGGCCGCGACGTGATGGCCGAAGGCTTCCCGGACCGCATGAAGGACGATCGTCGCTCCGCCGTCGACGCCCTGTACGAAGCCAACCGCCTGGGTCAGAAGAATGGCAAGGGCTTCTACGCCTACGAGACCGACAAGCGCGGCAAGCCGAAGAAAGTCGCCGATGCCAGCGTGCTCGACGTGCTCAAGCCGGTCATCTTCGAGCAGCGTGAAGTCACCGACGAAGACATCATCAACTGGATGATGGTGCCGCTGTGCCTGGAGACCGTGCGCTGCCTGGAAGACGGTATCGTCGCCACCGCCGCCGAGGCCGACATGGGTCTGGTCTACGGCATCGGTTTCCCTCCCTTCCGTGGTGGTGCGCTGCGCTACATCGATTCGATCGGGGTCGCCGAGTTCGTCGCACTGGCCGACAAGTACGCCGACCTGGGGCCGCTGTACCACCCCACTGCGAAGCTGCGCGAAATGGCCAAGAACGGCCAGCGCTTCTTCAACTGAGCGCCCACCAGCTAGAGCGAGAATATTGATATGAGCCTGAATCCAAGAGACGTGGTGATTGTCGACTTCGGTCGCACGCCGATGGGCCGCTCCAAGGGTGGCATGCACCGCAACACCCGTGCCGAAGACATGTCTGCGCACCTGATCAGCAAGCTGCTGGAGCGCAACGACAAGGTCGACCCGAAGGAAGTCGAGGACGTGATCTGGGGCTGCGTCAACCAGACCCTGGAGCAGGGCTGGAACATCGCCCGCATGGCGTCGTTGATGACCCAGATCCCGCACACCTCCGCCGCGCAAACCGTCAGCCGCCTGTGCGGTTCGTCGATGAGCGCGCTGCACACCGCCGCCCAGGCGATCATGACCGGCAACGGCGACGTGTTCGTCATCGGTGGTGTCGAGCACATGGGCCACGTCAGCATGATGCATGGCGTCGACCCCAACCCGCACCTGTCCTTGCACGCTGCCAAGGCTTCCGGGATGATGGGCCTGACCGCCGAGATGCTGGGCAAGATGCACGGCATCACCCGTGAGCAACAGGATCTGTTCGGTGTGCGTTCGCACCAGCTCGCCCACAAGGCGACGGTCGAAGGCAAGTTCAAGGACGAGATCATCCCGATGCAGGGCTACGACGAGAACGGCTTCCTGAAGGTCTTCGACTACGACGAGACCATTCGCCCGGAAACCACCCTCGAAGGCCTGGCGTCGCTCAAGCCGGCGTTCAACCCGAAAGGTGGTACTGTTACCGCGGGCACCTCGTCGCAGATCACCGACGGCGCCTCGTGCATGATCGTCATGTCCGGCCAGCGTGCCATGGACCTGGGGATCCAGCCACTGGCGGTCATCCGTTCGATGGCGGTCGCCGGTGTGGATCCGGCGATCATGGGCTACGGCCCGGTCCCCTCGACGCAGAAAGCCCTCAAGCGCGCTGGTCTGACCATCGCCGACATCGACTTCTTCGAGCTCAACGAAGCTTTCGCCGCACAGGCCCTGCCGGTGCTGAAAGATCTGAAAGTGCTCGACAAGATGAATGAGAAGGTTAACCTGCACGGCGGCGCTATCGCCCTGGGTCACCCGTTCGGTTGCTCGGGAGCGCGGATTTCCGGCACCCTGCTCAACGTCATGAAGCAGAATGGCGGTACCCTGGGCGTCGCCACCATGTGTGTCGGCCTGGGCCAAGGCATCACCACTGTCTTCGAACGCGTCTGATCGCGGCGCAGGACAGCAGCCGGGGCCATGTGCCCCGGCTTTTGTTTTTTACAGGATTTGTTCAAGAGGGCGAGCGACATGCAGATACAACCTGGTGTGTACCGGCATTACAAAGGCCCTGAGTACCGTGTTTTCAGCGCTGCGCGACACTCCGAGAGCGAGGAGTGGATGGTGTTCTACCAGTGCCTGTATGGTGACTACAGCTTCTGGGTCAGGCCACTTTCGATGTTCCAGGAGTCCGTCGAGGTTGACGGCGAGCAGGTGCCACGCTTTGCTTTGGTCAAGGTCGAAGAGGGTCTCGGCGAGCGGCTGGGCAAGGCGCACGAGTGATAGACCGCGCTTGACCTCACTCTTTTGCCACTATATATAGCGGTGCCGCGTCCGGCACCTGACGCGTTTTTCATCTTCAGATTCAGGAATACTCCGATCCATGGGCAAATCGCTGGTCATTGTGGAATCCCCGGCCAAGGCCAAGACCATCAACAAGTACCTGGGCAGCCAGTACGTGGTGAAGTCGAGTATCGGCCACATCCGTGACCTTCCCACCAGCGGTTCCGCCAGTGCGAGCAAGGAACCGGCGGCCAAGCGCGGCAAGGCCGCGGCCGAGGCTCCGGCCTTGTCGCCGAAGGAGAAGGCGCGCCGCACCCTGGTCGCACGCATGGGCGTCGACCCCGAGGCGGGCTGGAAGGCCAAGTACGAGATCCTTCCCGGCAAGGAGAAGGTCATCGAGGAACTGCGCCGCCTGGCCAAGGATGCCGACACCATCTATCTCGCAACCGACTTGGATCGCGAGGGGGAAGCCATCGCCTGGCACCTGCGCGAGGCCATCGGCGGCGATGACAGCCGCTACAAGCGCGTGGTGTTCAACGAGATCACCAAGAAAGCCATCCAGGAAGCCTTCTCCCAGCCGGGCGAGCTCGATATCGATCGGGTCAATGCCCAGCAGGCGCGGCGTTTCCTTGATCGCGTGGTCGGCTACATGGTCTCGCCGCTGCTGTGGGCGAAGATCGCCCGTGGCCTGTCCGCCGGCCGCGTGCAGTCGGTGGCGGTGAAGCTGGTGGTCGAGCGCGAGCGCGAGATCCGTGCCTTCAACCCGGAAGAATACTGGGAAGTCCACGCCGACCTGGGCACTGCCAAGAACGCCAAGGTGCGTTTCGAAGTGGCCCGCGAGAAGGGCGAGGCGTTCAAGCCGCTCAACGAAGCCCAGGCCATGGCCGCGCTGGAGAAGCTCAAGGCCTCCAGCTACAGCGTGAGCAAGCGCGAGGACCGGCCGACCAGCAGCAAGCCTTCGGCACCGTTCATTACCTCCACCCTGCAGCAAGCCGCAAGCAACCGCCTGGGCTTCGGGGTGAAGAAGACCATGATGATGGCCCAGCGTCTGTATGAAGCCGGCTACATCACCTACATGCGTACCGATTCGACCAACCTGTCGACCGACGCCGTCGAGATGGCCCGCAGCTACATCGAGAAGGAGTTCGGCAAGCAGTACCTGCCTGCCGCGCCCATCGTATATGGCAGCAAGGAAGGGGCCCAGGAGGCGCACGAAGCGATCCGCCCGTCCGACGTCAGCACCCACCCCACTAAGCTCAGTGGCATGGAGCGTGACGCCGAGCGCCTGTACGAGCTGATCTGGCGCCAGTTCCTGGCTTGCCAGATGCCGCCGGCGCAGTACCTGTCCACCAGCGTCACCGTGGTGGCGAGTGAGTTCGAGCTGCGCGCCAAGGGCCGGATCCTCAAGTTCGATGGTTACACCCGTGTCCTGCCGCAGCAGAGCAAGCCGGGCGAAGACGATGTGCTGCCGGAAATGGCCCAGGGTGAGGCGCTCAAGCTGATCCAGCTCGATCCCAGCCAGCACTTCACCAAGCCGCCGGCGCGCTTCACCGAAGCCAGCCTGGTCAAGGAAATGGAAAAGCGCGGTATCGGCCGCCCATCCACCTATGCGGCGATCATTTCCACCATCCAGGATCGCGGCTACGTCACGCTGCACAACCGCCGCTTCTATTCCGAGAAGATGGGCGACATCGTCACCGAGCGCCTGTCCGAGAGCTTCGCCAACCTGATGGACTACGGCTTCACCGCCGGCATGGAGGAGAACCTCGACGACGTGGCCCAGGGCGAGCGTGACTGGAAGAACGTCCTCGACGAGTTCTATGGCGACTTCAACAAGAAGTTGCAGACCGCCGAGTCCAGCGAGCACGGCATGCGTGCCAACCAGCCGACCCTGACCAACATTCCGTGCAAGGAATGTGGCCGGCCGATGATGATCCGTACCGCGTCCACCGGTGTGTTCCTCGGCTGCTCGGGTTACAGCCTGCCGCCGAAGGAGCGTTGCAAGGCGACGGTCAACCTGGTGCCGGGCGACGAAATCGCCGCCGACGACGAGGGCGAGTCCGAGTCGCTGGTGCTGCGCGGCAAGCACCGCTGCCCGATCTGTTCGACGGCGATGGATGCCTACCTGCTCGACGAGAAGCGCAAGCTGCACATCTGCGGTAACAACCCGGATTGCGCCGGCTACGAAATCGAGGAAGGCAACTACCGCATCAAGGGCTACGAAGGCCCGAGCCTGGAATGCGACAAGTGCGGCAGCGAAATGCAGCTCAAGACCGGCCGTTTCGGCAAGTTCTTCGGCTGCACCAACCCAAGCTGCAAGAACACCCGCAAGCTGCTCAAGAGCGGCGAGGCGGCGCCACCGAAGATGGACAAGGTGGACATGCCAGAGCTCAAGTGCGAGAAGGTCGACGATACCTACGTGCTGCGTGACGGTGCCTCGGGCTTGTTCCTGGCGGCCAGCCAGTTCCCGAAAAACCGCGAAACCCGTGCGCCGCTGGTGCTGGAGATCGTCCCGCACAAGCACGAGATCGATCCGAAGTATCACTTCCTCTGCGAAGCGCCACAGAAGGACCCGGAAGGGCGCCCGACGGTGATCCGCTACAGCCGCAAGACCAAGGAGCAGTACGTGCAGTCCGAGGTGGACGGCAAGCCTACCGGCTGGAAGGCGTTCTACGACGGCAAGGCGTGGAAGGTCGAAGACAAGCGCTGATCTGAAGGCGTGACTGGGGCCGCTCCGCAGCCCCACTCATTTGATGACAAGCAAAGCGCAATCCCTGAAACTGCAGGCAATCGCCTTGCAGCCTTCAGGAGTCAGTCGAAATGGCCCAGGAACTCTACACCCGCACCAACCAGAAACTGTTCTTCGCCGGCCTCGCGCTGGAGTCCATGGCCAAGGCCGCGGACAGCCAGGCGCTGAATGCCCAGGGGCTGCTCCAGGCCGAGCGCGAGTCGGCGCTGTTCCACCTGTATGGCGCGCTGCTTGGGCTGTGCCACGAGATCGCCGGCTTCTACCGCCTGCCCCAGGCCTCGGCGGCACGGGCGGAATTGCTGTTCAGCGACGAGGTGCTGCAGAGCGTGGCGATCCCGGAAATGGCCGAGCTGCTGGAGCTGGCCCGCCAGCCGGAAACCTGGCTGGCGCGTCTGCTGGCGGCTTATGCCGATTTGTTCCGACCACCGGTCGCGAAGAAAACCGTCAAGGGTGACGTTACCCAGCCGCTGATCCAGGCCGTCAATCTGGACGAGCCTGAGCCGGCCGAGCTTTCCCGGGAGGAGTTGGAGGCCTGGCGGCAGAACCTGAAAAGCCTGGTGAGACGATTCCGCGATGCGCTGAGTGAGTGCTGAGCGCTTCCATGGCTGGTACACTAGCGGCCTTTCGTGAAAAGCAGGCCCTTTATGTCAACGTCCTTTCTAGAAATTGTCGAGTTGCCTGATGGCCGGATCGAGCTGCGCCGCGCCGAAGATGAAGGCTCCCTGGTAACCCTGGATTTTTCCGAGGATGCCAAGGCATTCCTGCAAGGACAGCATGTGGAAGTGGCCAAGGCCATGCTCAGCGTTGGTGTGCAAATGGCCGGCCGCCTGGTTGAAGGCGACTTCGAGCGAGAAGAGGGGCCGCGCGTCCTTCACTGAGCCACGGTAGCGGCCCAGGGTTTCAAGCGTTTGACAGGCAAAGCCTGAACATCAGCCGAGGCGGATGTTCAGGCTTTGTGCGTTTCCGCTGGCCGCTGCGCGCTGCAGCTGTTGGCGGGCGTTGCTGTTGATGGTGCCCAGCCAGCTGACCACGGTATGGCTGTGCCCGAGGCGCAGCGCCTCGCAAGCCAGTTGCAGGGCCGTCTGCCTGCCGCCGGGTTGCAGCAACAGGATGCGTTCGCGGTTCAGGCCGGCATCACGCAACCAGGCCTGGGTGAGGCTGCCGGGTGGGGCGATGAGCGTCAGCCAACGGCTGTCGTCTTCTTCGCTGAGTTCGCGCAGGATCGGCGCCAGCAAGCTCTGGCAGTGCCCTGGCGCGCCGCGCAGGGCCAGCTCGCTGAACAGCTCTGGCTGGCTGCTCTTGCGCGGCGCCTCGCTGGGCTTGAGGCCTGGCAGCACTGGCTGGGCAAGGAAGGCCTCGAACAGCGGCAACTGGGCTTGCTGGGGTGCATGGGTGAACGGCTGCATGACGCCTCCTGGTTCAGCGGCGCAGGACGCCGACGCTCAAGCCCTCGATCACCAGCTCCTGTTCCTTCAGGTCTACTTCGATGGGGGCGAATTCGGGGTTCTCGGCGATCAGCCAGACCTTGCTGCCTTCGCGCTTGAAGCGCTTGACGGTCACTTCGTCGCCGATACGGGCTACCACCACCTGGCCGTTGCGGGCTTCGCGGGTGGTGTGCACGGCGAGCAGGTCGCCGTCGAAGATGCCGATGTCCTTCATGCTCATGCCGTGCACCCGCAGCAGGTAATCGGCGCGCGGATGGAAGAAGGCCGGATTGATGCTGCAGGAATCCTCGATGTGCTGCTCGGCGAGGATCGGTGCACCGGCGGCGACGCGGCCGATGATGGGCAGGCCGCTGTCCTCCTGCTTGGGCTCGAGGCCGGGGATGCGGATACCGCGAGAGGCGCCAGGGGTCATCTCGATGGCGCCCTTGCGGGCCAGGGCTTTCAGGTGCTCCTCGGCGGCGTTGGGCGACTTGAAGCCCAGCTCCTGCGCGATTTCGGCGCGGGTGGGCGGGAAGCCGTTGTCTTCGAGGCAGCGTTTGATGAAAGCCAGAATCTCGGCTTGGCGTGGCGTCAGTTTCAGCATGGGCGAGGGCTCTGTCTTTATATACAGTGACTGGGATTATATACAGTGGCTGGCAAGCTGCAAGCTTCCTTGCCGCACAACCGCTGCAAAGCGTGCGCATTCAATGCCTTGTGGCTGTGTTTAAATGAGCGACCACCCAGTCACTGAGCCTTGACATAATCAGGCTTGAAACGTATGTTTCAAACAACTGTTTGTCAGGCGGAGTAGTCATGGCCCAATCGGAAACCGTTGAGCGCATCCTCGATGCGGCGGAGCAGCTGTTCGCGGAGCGCGGGTTCGCGGAAACCTCATTGCGGCTGATCACCAGCAAGGCCGGGGTCAACCTGGCGGCGGTGAACTACCATTTCGGTTCGAAGAAAGCCCTGATCCAGGCGGTCTTTTCCCGCTTCCTGGGCCCTTTCTGCGCCAGCCTGGAGCGTGAGCTCGACCGCCACCAGGCGCGTCCCGAGCAGAAGGCCTCGCTCGAGGAACTGCTGGAAATGCTGGTGGAGCAGGCCCTGGTGGTGCAACCGCGCAGCAACAACGACCTGTCGATCTTCATGCGCCTGCTGGGCCTGGCCTTCAGCGAGAGCCAGGGGCACCTGCGCCGTTACCTGGAAGACATGTACGGCAAGGTGTTCCGCCGCTACATGCTGCTGGTCAACGAGGCCGCGCCGCGCATTCCGCCACTGGAGCTGTTCTGGCGCGTGCACTTCATGCTCGGCGCCGCGGCGTTCAGCATGTCGGGTATCAAGGCCCTGCGCGCCATCGCCGAAACCGACTTCGGCATCAACACCTCGATCGAGCAGGTCATGCGCCTGATGGTGCCGTTCCTGGCCGCAGGCATGCGTGCCGATAGCGGTGTCACCGACGAGGCCATGGCCGCGGCGCAGTTGCGCCCACGCAGCAAGTCCGGCGCGCCCGCCAAGGTCTGAGCACTGGGCGGGGCAGGGCGCTTGCGCTAAGCTAGCGCCCATGCCTGAATTCGCCCCCGCCGCAATTCCCGTCAGCACGGCAGCTTCGCCACTGAACCATCGGACACCGCGTTGTCCGATGTGTGCGTGCGTCTGCGCGACCTCCGGATCTCCAATGAAGGACTCCCTATGACTGCCAGCCTGCAAGGCTCCCTGATGGTGGACATCGCCGGTAAATGGCTGACCGCCGAAGACCGCCATCTGCTGCGCCAGCCCGAAGTGGCCGGCCTGATCATCTTTGCCCGCAACATCGACAGCCCGCGCCAGGTGCGCGAGTTGTGCGCCTCGATTCGCGCCATCCGTCCCGAGCTGATCCTCGCCGTGGACCAGGAAGGCGGGCGGGTCCAGCGCCTGCGCCAGGGCTTCGTGCGCCTGCCGGCCATGCGCGCCATCGCCGACAACGCCAATGCCGAATACCTGGCCGAGCAGTGCGGCTGGCTGATGGCCACCGAGGTGCTGGCGGTAGGCCTGGACCTGAGCTTTGCCCCGGTGCTGGACCTCGACCATCAGCGCAGTGCGGTGGTCGGCAGCCGCGCCTTCGAAGGCAAACCACAGCGGGCCACCGAACTGGCCGGCGCCTTCATCCGTGGCATGAATGCCGCGGGCATGGCCGCCTGTGGCAAGCATTTCCCCGGTCACGGCTGGGCCGAGGCCGATTCCCATGTGGCGATCCCGGTCGATGAGCGCAGCCTGGAACAGCTGCGCACAGCCGACCTGGTGCCGTTCACCCGCTTGAGCGGCCAGTTGGCGGCGGTGATGCCGGCCCACGTGATCTACCCGCAGGTCGACAACCAGCCGGCCGGCTTCTCCCGGCGCTGGCTGCAGGACATCCTGCGCGGCGAGCTGGGCTTCGACGGGGTGATCTTCAGCGACGACCTGTCCATGGCTGGCGCCCACGTGGTGGGCGATGCCGCCAGCCGCATCGAGGCCGCGCTGAGCGCGGGCTGCGACATGGGCCTGGTGTGCAATGACCGGGCTTCGGCCGAGCTGGCGCTGAGCGCGGCGCAGCGCATGAAGGTCAAGCCGTCGCCGCGGATTGCACGGATGCGCGGGCAGGGCTTTGCGCGTACCGATTACCGCCAGCAGCCGCGTTGGCTGGAGGCGCTGGGGGCGTTGAAGGAAGCCCAGCTGGTCGACTGACCTCGCTGGCCTTCTCGCGGGCCAAGCCCGCTGCCACGAAGCCCTGAGGGTTAGTGGCAGCGGGCTTTTACTTGCTTCGTTTACCCGGCAGTGGCGCGAACAGCGCCTCGATCTCTTCATCCCCCAACCGCCATTGCCCGGCCTGCCCGCCGTCGAGCAGCCCGGCTGCCAGTGCCGCCTTCTCTTGCTGCAACTGCTGGATCTTCTCTTCCACCGTTCCCCGGGTGATCAGCTTGAACACGAACACCGGCTTGTCCTGGCCGATGCGGTAGGCGCGGTCGGTGGCCTGGTTTTCACTGGCCGGGTTCCACCACGGGTCGTAGTGGATCACGGTGTCGGCGGCGGTCAGGTTAAGCCCCGTGCCGCCGGCCTTGAGGCTGATCAGGAATACCTCGCTGTCGCCATTCTGGAACTGCTGCACGGGGGCGCGACGGTCGCGGGTGTCGCCGGTCAGCAGGCTGTAGCGGATGCCGCGCTTCTCCAGCTCGAACTCGATCAGTGCCAGCATCGAGGTGAACTGCGAGAACAGCAGGACCTTGCGCCCCTCGCTGAGCAACTCCTCGAGCATCTCCAGCAGGCTGCCCAGCTTGCCCTTGTCGGCGAACGAGCCCTTGGCCTCGGTGCCCTTGACCAGGCGCAGGTCGCAGCACACCTGGCGCAACTTGAGCAGTGCGTCGAGGATGACGATCTGGCTGCGCGCGGCGCCGTTGCGGGCGATCTCGTCGCGGACCTTCTTGTCCATTGCCACCCGCAGCGCCTCGTAGGTGTCGCGTTGGGCGTCGCTGAGCTCGACCCAGTGGATCATCTCGGTCTTTGCCGGCAGTTCGGTGGCCACCTGTTCCTTGGTGCGGCGCAGCAGGAACGGGCGGATGCGGCTGGCCAGGTGGGCCATGCGCTCGGCGTCGCCGTGGCGCTCGATCGGGGTACGGTATTCCTGGGTGAAGCGCTTGCTGTCGCCCAGCCAGCCGGGCATCAGGAAATGGAAGATCGACCACAGCTCGCCGAGGTTGTTCTCCATCGGCGTGCCGGTCAGGCACAGCCGCTGGCTGGCCTGCAGCTCGCGCACGGCCTGGGCGGCCTTGCTGGTGCTGCTCTTGATGTTCTGCGCCTCGTCCAGCACCAGCAGGTGCCAGGGCTGGGCCTTGAGTGGCTCCAGGTCGCGGGGGACCAGGGCGTAGGTGGTCAGCACCAAGTCATGCTCGGCGAGGTTGGCGAAGTGCTTGTTGCGGCCCGGGCCATGCAAGGCTAGCACGCGCAGGCCGGGGGCGAAGCGCCGGGCTTCGTCGAGCCAGTTGGGCACCAGGCTGGTGGGCATCACCGCCAGCGCCGGATGTTCCAGTCGCCCGCTTTCCTTCTCCAGCTGCAGGTGGGCCAGGGTCTGCAGGGTCTTGCCCAGGCCCATGTCGTCGCCGAGGATGCCGCCGGTGCCCATTTCGCGCAGGGCTTGCAGCCAGTTCAGGCCCTGCTGCTGGTAGGGGCGCAATGTGGCGTTCAGGCCTTCGGGCGGCGTCACCTGCAGGTCGCGGGCGTCGCGCAGGCGCCGGCCGAGGTCGCGCACATGGCTGCCACCTTCCCATTGCAGCGGCAGGTGGTCGATGTCATTGAGGCGCGCGGCATCGGTGCGGTCCAGGCGCAGGCTCGGGCCCACGGCGTCGTCGTGCAGGTACAGCTCGCCCAGGGTGCCCATCACCGCCTTGATGCGCCCGTAGGGCAGGGCGACCCGCAACGCCGGGCCGTCATGGCGGGCGCGGTTGAGGTCGATCAGCAGGTGCTCGTCATCATTGCGCCGCGCCAGTTCGCTGGGCCGCAGCAGTTCCGGGCTGGTGCGCAGCAACTGCAGGACAATCGGCAGCAGGCTGTGGCGCTGGCCGTCGACCACGATACCCAGTTCGAGGTCGAACCATTCGTGGCCTGGCGCTTCCTCGATGGTCGCATACCAGTCGTCGACCTCGTGCAGGTTGAAGGCGAAGTCGCGGTGTACGTCGATCACCCAGCCTGCCTCGCGCAGGCGCGGCAGGCCCTCGCGGGCGAAGCGCAGCCAGGCTTCGTCGTCGGGCAACTGGTACATTTCGCCGGCGCTGTCGGGCAGGGCCTTGCTCTGGCGGGTGGCCACCTTGAAGCCGTGGTCGCGCAGGGCCTTGCGCAGGGCCTGCTCGGCCTGTGGCTGGCGCTGGATGCGCTGGCTGGTGGTGCCCACCAGGCGGCTGAGTGGCTTGTCGTCGCTGCTGCTGGCGCGCAGGCCGTCGTAGTCGAATGCCAGCGCGGCGCGGTGCTGCATCTGGCGTTGCATGCGCCCGGTCTTGGGCGTGTAGGCGCTGAATTCGAGGCTGCCGAGGGTCAGGTGCGGGGTTGGCTCGATGCCGTCGAGCTGTTCTTCCTGCACGGCGGTGGGGGTCGGCAGGCGATGGTTGAGCGCGTTGAGCTTGTGGCTGAGAGGCACGATAAGGTGTTCCGGTACATCGGGGGCAAGGGACAGCTGCAGGGCGGTATGCGGGTCCAGGTCGTGGCTGACGGTACCGACTTCCTTGGTATCGATATCGAAATAGAACAGCGGTATCAGCGGCAGTATGCAATTGAGCGGCTGCTCGCCGCAGTACCACATGCCTCGGTAGTCACCATTGTCCAGGCGAACCCAGCGGAACTGTGCCCGGCGTTCCGCGCCCTGTTGCAGCAGCGGCAGCCCTTCGATGAACATCAGGCGCCCGGTGTCCAGCACCCGCTGCAGCAACTCGCCGCCTTCATGACCCTTGAGCGTGTAGCCGCGTTCCTGGCCGTAGGGTGCGTTCTGCGCGGAGAGCTGGCGCAGGATGCGCAGGTCTTCCTCCTTGACGTACTTTGGCGGCTCGTAAAGCAATTCGTATAACGAATGGATGCGGCTGTAGCGGATGCCGTGCTCTTCGCGAGTACCCTTGCGCACGCGCAGCGCGCAGCTGCTGTGGTCATCGACGAGCATCAACTCGTAACAGACCATGCGCCCGCGCCGGTCTTCAGCGCCGTCTTGCCTGGGGGTGGGCTGCTCCAGGCCCTGCAGCCAATGCTGCAGGTGATGAGGCAGTTGCTCGCCGCTGGCCGCACCACGCCCGTAGCTGCTGGCCAGGGTGTAGAGCGCGGCGGCGCAATGCTTGCAGTTTTCGCCGACCGGGCAGGAGCAGTTGCCGCGCACGTGGCATTGCCCGGATGGCCGCGCAGTGATGATGATCCGCTGGCGGTAGACATTGCCGCCGCTGCCGCGGCAGGTTGAATCGATGCGAGATTCGCCGTGGGACTGGATCTGCACCAGGCCCTGTTCGGCGTAGCGCTCGCCACGTTGCAGGGTGGCCGCGGAAAAGTCGCGCTTCCAGCTCCGATTCTCGGCTACCAGCTTCTGCACATCGGCGTTCACGGTTTCACTGCTCCATCATTTCCGGATCCGGCAGTGGCATCTTGCGCATGCCGGCAGGAGATACCTTGAGCAGCACGGCCAGGTGACCCCCATCGAGGAAGGTCAGCTGCCCGGCTTTCATGTTGCTGTTGCTCTGCTTGAATTGCTCGCTGCGCAGCACGCTGCCATTGCTGTCGAGCTGGTTGACCCAGAGGTTTGCGTCCACGGCGATGAAGCGGCTTTCCTGGATGCTCAGGTTGCCCTCGATCGGGAAGTGGCCGAACTGTTCGTCACCGGCACTCAGGGCAACGGTTTCGCCATCCTGCTGCCAGGCCTTGTGCAGCAGCACGGTGTAATCGGCGGTGGCCTGCAGGCGGGTGACTTCGTCACCCAGGCCGGTCGGGCGCTCGGCGCCTTTTTCCAGGCGCGGCGCGCCGGCGCTCCAGTCTTCCGGGGCGAACGGGCTGGTGATCGCCGGCACGGCGTTCTGCCGCACCAGGATCATTTCCACCTGGTAGGGGCCTGCGGCGAAGGCAGCTGGCGTGAGCAGGGCCAGCAGCAGGGTCAGGCAACGGATGGCACGCATGAAGCTTCCTTATGGATTTTGTGGGGTGAGGCGCTCGAACAGCGCTTCCAGGGTGTTGAAACGTTCTTCGGGGCGTTCCATCGGCACCAGGAAGCGGAACTGGGTCGCGCCTTCGAACTTGTAGCGTTTGGGCTGGCCCTGGATCAGCTTGATCAGGGTCAGCGGGTCGACCGGGGTTTCGGCTTCGAATTCGAGCTTGCCGCCGTTGGGGCCGGCATCGACCTTCTTGATGCCGAGCTTTTCCGCCTGCAGCTTGAGCAGGGTCAGGCGCATCAGGTTCTTGGTCGGCTCCGGCAGCAGCCCGAAGCGGTCGATCATCTCCACCTGCAAGTCCTTGAGCCCCTCTTCGTCGGCTGCCGAGGCGATGCGCTTGTACAGGATCAGGCGCGCATGCACGTCGGGCAGGTAGTCCTCGGGGATCAGCGCCGGCAGGCGCAGGTTGATCTCCGGGCCGCCGCCCAGCGGCTGTTCGAGGTTCGGCTGGGTGCCCTTGCGGATGGCCTTGACCGCGCGTTCGAGCATCTCCATGTACAGGGTGAAGCCGACCGCCTGGATCTGCCCGCTCTGGCCTTCGCCGAGCAGTTCGCCGGCGCCGCGGATCTCCAGGTCGTTGGTGGCCAGGACGAAGCCCGCGCCCAGGTCCTGGGTATTGGCGATGGCCTCCAGGCGTTTCTCGGCGTCAGCGCTGATCTGCTGGCGCGGCGGGGTCAGCAGGTAGGCATAGGCCTGGTGGTGGCTGCGCCCGACCCGGCCACGCAGTTGGTGCAATTGCGCCAGGCCGAACTTGTCGGCGCGCTCGATGACGATGGTGTTGGCGCTTGGCACGTCGATGCCGGTCTCGATGATGGTCGAGGCAATCAGCACGTTGAAGCGCTTGTGGTAGAAGTCGCTCATCACCTGCTCGAGCTCGCGTTCGCGCATCTGCCCGTGGCCGATGCCGATGCGTGCCTCGGGCACCAGTTCGGCCAGCTCGGCCGCGCACTTCTCGATGGTTTTCACATCGTTGTGCAGGTAGTACACCTGGCCGCCGCGCAGCAGTTCGCGCAGCAGCGCTTCCTTAACCGTGCTCTTGTTCTGCTCCATGACGAAGGTGCGCACCGACAGGCGCCGCGCCGGGGGCGTGGCGATGATCGACAGGTCGCGCATGCCCGACACGGCCATGTTCAGCGTGCGCGGAATCGGCGTGGCCGTCAGCGTCAGGATGTCAACCTCACTGCGCAGCGCCTTGAGCTGTTCTTTCTGGCGCACGCCGAAGCGGTGTTCCTCGTCGATGATGGCCAGGCCCAGGTCCTTGAAGCGCACGTCGTCCTGCAGCAGCTTGTGAGTGCCGATGAGGATGTCGATCTTGCCCTCGGCAAGATCCGCTGCGGCGCTGGCCACTTCCTTGGCCGACTTGAAGCGGCTCATCACCTCGACCTTCACCGGCCAGTCGGCGAAGCGGTCGCGGAAGCTGTTGTAGTGCTGCTGGGCGAGCAGGGTCGTGGGCACCAGCACCGCCACCTGGCGGCCGCTGTGCACGGCGATGAAGGCGGCGCGCATGGCCACCTCGGTCTTGCCGAAGCCGACGTCGCCGCACACCAGGCGGTCCATGGGCTGGCCGGCGAGCATGTCGGCACGCACGGCCTCGATGGCGGTCTGCTGGTCGGGGGTTTCCTCGAACGGGAAGCCGGCGCTGAAGGTGGCGTAGTCGGCGGCCGGGTCGGCGAAGGCATAGCCTTTGCGCGCGGCGCGCCGGGCATAGATATCGAGCAGCTCGGCGGCGACGTCGCGCACCTGCTCGGCGGCCTTGCGCTTGGCTTTCTGCCAGGCCTCGGAGCCCAGCCGGTGAAGTGGGGCCAGTGCGTCGTCGCTGCCGGTGTAGCGGGCAATCAGGTGCAGGTTGGCCACCGGCACGTAGAGCTTGGCGCCCTCGGCGTATTCGAGGGTGAGGAACTCGGCGGCCTGGCCGTCGATTTCCAGGGTGGCCAGGCCCAGGTAGCGGCCCACGCCATGGTCGATGTGCACTACCGGCGCGCCTTCGCGCAGCTCGGTGAGGTTCTTGATTACCGCGTCGTTGGCCGCCTCGCCGCGTTTCTCGCGGCGCCTGCGCTGCATCACGCGCTGGCCGAACAGTGGGCTTTCCGCTACCAGGGCAATGGCCGGGTCGTCCAGCAGCAGGCCGTCGTCCAGGGGGGCGATGGTGATCGCCAGGCGCTCGCCGCCGGTGACGAAGTCGGCCCAGCTGTCGACCGTCTGCGGGCGCAGCTTGAGGCGTTCGAGCAGCTCCAGCAGCACTTCGCGCCGGCCCGCGGACTCCGCGGTGAACAGCACGCGGCCGCTGAACTGGTCGAGGAAGTTGGCCAGTTCCGCCAGCGGCTGGTGGGCCTTGGCCTCGATGGCCAGGTTGGGCAGGGCGCGGGCGGGGAAGCGCTCGCGCCCCGCGCCGGCGTCGAGGTCCTCGGCGCTGACTACCACCCGTGGCCATTGCTTGAGGCGGGCGAAGCAATCCTCCACCGGCAGGAACAGTTCCGCAGGGGGCAGTAGTGGCCGGGTCATGTCGCCGCGGCGCTCTTCATAGCGCCCGCGCACATCGTTCCAGAAGTGTTCGGCGGCCTGTTCCACGCCCGGCAGCGAGAACACCTGGGTGTCGGCCGGCAGGTAATCGAACAGGGTGGCGGTTTCTTCGAAGAACAGCGGCAGGTAGTACTCGATGCCGGCGGGGATGATGCCGCTGGTGAGGTCCTGGAAGATCGCGCTACGGCGGAAGTCGACGTCGAAGCGTTCGCGGAAGCGCGCCTTGAAGCGCGTCACCTCGTCCTTCTGCATGGGGAACTCGCGCGCCGGCAGCAGGCGGATCGAGTCGACCTTGTCGATCGAGCGCTGGCTTTCCGGGTCGAAGGTGCGCAGGGTCTCGATCTCGTCGTCGAACAGGTCGATGCGGTACGGCTGTTTGCTGCCCATCGGGAACAGGTCGATCAGCGCGCCGCGCACGGCGAACTCGCCGTGCTCGTAGACCGTGTCGACGCAGCGGTAGCCGCTGGCTTCCAGGCGCGCGCGCATCTGCTCGACGTCGATCTTCTGGCCCACGTCCAGCACCAGGCTGCTGCCCAGCAGGAAGCGCGTGGGGGCCAGGCGGTGCAGGGCGGTGGTGATCGGCACGACGAGAATGCCATGGCTCAGCTCCGGCAACCGATAGAGGCTGGCGATGCGCTGGGAGATGATGTCCTGGTGCGGCGAGAACAGGTCGTAGGGCAGGGTTTCCCAATCGGGGAAGGGCAGCACCGGCAGTTCCGGCGCGAAAAAGCGCAGTTCCTGCTCCAGGCGGTCGGCCGCCTGGCTGTCGGCGGTCAGCAGCAAGGTGAAGCGACCGGCGGTACTGGCAGCCTCGGCGACGGCCAGGCTCAAGGCCGCGCCGGGCAGGTTGCCCCAGGTTTGTTTGCCGGCCGTGGCCGACATTTGCGGTAGGCGCAGAACTGACACGGGAGATCGGACTCCAAGCGTTGCGGCAAAGAGGTCGATTGTACCGGTGACGAGGCGCGCTGTCAGGTTCGAAAGGGCTTGGCGACGGGGGTTGGCGCCGGCGACAGGCGCTCATTGCCCGATACGCCGCGGGGCGTCATAATGTAGCCCCTTTTTTGTTCCCCTACATGTGGAAGGTTACCGTGACTCAGAAGCCCGACCAGTGTCTTGGTGAGTGGATCGATCGTGAAGCCCTGGCTGAAGCGATGATCCCGCTTATCGGTCAGCTCTACCGCAACAACAACGTGGTGAGCTCGATCTATGGCCGCAGCCTGATCAACCGTTCGGTTATCTCGATCCTCAAAGCCCACCGCTTTGCCCGTCACCGTCAGACCGACGAGACCGAGCTGTCCGTCCACGAGACATTCCCCCTGCTCAAGGCCATGAGCGAGCTGAAGCTGGGCGCCGCCTCGGTGGACCTGGGCAAGCTGGCCAACAAGTTCAAGGCCGAAGGCAATGGCCGCAGCGCCGAGCAGTTCGTCCGTGACGAGCTGGCCGACGTCGTGGGTCAGCAGAACGCTTCCGCACGCAAGGGCACCGACGTCGTCCTGTACGGCTTCGGCCGCATCGGCCGCCTGCTGGCGCGCATCCTGATCGAGAAGACCGGTGGCGGCGACGGCCTGCGCCTGCGCGCCATCGTCGTGCGCAAGGGCGCCGAGAACGACCTGGTCAAGCGCGCCAGCCTGCTGCGCCGCGACTCGGTGCACGGTCCGTTCGACGGCACCATCGTCATCGATGAAGCCAACAACACCATCACCGCCAACGGCAACCTGATCCAGGTGATCTACGCCAAGAGCCCGAGCGAAGTCGACTACACCCAGTATGGCATCCACGATGCGCTGATCGTCGACAACACCGGCGTATGGCGTGACGCCGACGGCCTCGGCCAGCACCTGGCCTGCCCGGGCGCCGCCCGCGTGATCCTCACCGCACCTGGCAAGGGCGCGCTGAAGAACATCGTGCACGGCATCAACCACGGCGACATCAGCGCCGACGACAAGATCATCTCGGCGGCGTCCTGCACCACCAACGCCATCGTGCCGGTGCTCAAGGCCATCAACGACCAGTACGGCATCGTCAACGGCCACGTCGAAACCGTTCACTCGTTCACCAACGACCAGAACCTGATCGACAACTTCCACAAGGGCAGCCGCCGTGGCCGCGCCGCGCCGCTGAACATGGTCATCACCGAGACCGGTGCCGCGACTGCCGCCGCCAAGGCGCTGCCAGTGCTCAAGGGCAAGCTGACCGGTAACGCGATCCGTGTTCCGACGCCGAACGTGTCGATGGCCATTCTCAACCTGAACCTTGAGAAAGCCACCAACCGCGAAGAGCTGAACGAGTACCTGCGCCAGACCGCCATGCACTCCGAGCTGCACAAGCAGATCGACTACGTCAGCTCCCAGGAAGTGGTATCGACCGACTTCGTCGGTTCGCGCCACGCCGGTGTGGTCGACGCCGAGGCGACCATCTGCAACGACAACCGTGTTGTCCTGTACGTCTGGTACGACAACGAATTCGGTTACAGCTGCCAGGTGGTGCGCGTGATGGAAGACATGGCCGGTGTGAACCCGCCAGCGTTTCCACGCTGATCCGCTTGTAATGCGTTGAGAAAACGGGAACCTTCGGGTTCCCGTTTTTTTTCGCCTGGCCTCAGCGTGGGGCAGTCCTGACACTTGAGATCTAAAGATTGCGTGCGCTTTTAATCTGCATCCTCATTCTGATGTCCGCCTGCAAACCAACCCCGACCCTCGAGCGCTTTGGCGGCCCGACCATGGGCAGCAGCTACAGCATCCAGTACGTGCGCCAGCCCGGCGGCCCGGCGCCGGAGCAGGTGCAGGCAGCGGTTGAAAGCATCCTGCAGGCGATCGACGCGCATTACTCCACCTACCGCGGCGACTCCATCGTCAGCCGTTTCAACCAATTGCCGGCCAACCAGTGCCTGCCCATCGATGCCGACATGCTGGAGCTGGTTACTTTCGGCCAGCACCTGGCCGAACAGAGTCAGGGCGCCTTCGACCTTACCGTCGAGCCGCTACTCGACCTCTGGGGCTTCGGCCCGCAGGCTCGCGAAATGCAGGTGCCGGAGCCGCAGGCGCTGGCCAGGGCGCGCCTGCGCATGGGTTACCGCCACCTGCGCCTCGAGGGCGAGGCCCTGTGCAAAGACGCCGCCATCGAGCTGGATTTCAACAGCATCGCCGCCGGCCACGCCGTCGACCTGATCGCCCAGCGCCTGCGCGCCATGGGCATCGACAACTTCCTCGCCGAGGCCACCGGTGAACTCAAGGCCGTGGGCCGCAAGCCCGACGGCAGTGCCTGGCGGGTGGCGCTGGAGCTGCCGCGCGAGGACCGCCAGATCGCCCGCCAGGTCATCGACGTGCAGGACCTGGCCGTATCGACCTCGGGTGACTATCGGCACTATTTCGAGGACAATGGCCAGCGCTATTCGCACACCTTCGATGCCCGCCTCGGGCGCCCGGTCGCCCACGACCTGGCGGCGGTGACGGTGCTGGACGCCTCGGCGCTGCTGGCCGACGGCTACTCGACCCTGCTGTTGATCCTCGGGCCGCAGCAAGGCTGGGATTTCGCCATCGCCCACGGTATCGCCGCGGTGCTGGTGACCCGGGTCGAGGGTGGTTTCGTCTCCCGTTCCACGCCGGCCTTCGAGCGGCGGGTGAAAGGCGAGTGAAAGGCAAGCCACGGATGATCCAGGCCAGGGAAACGGTGAAACGACATGTAGTGCAGGCAATAATGGCCTACGACGCGACCAAGGGTTAATGTGCGCGGCGTTCACGCTTGATTAGACTGCACCCGAATTTTCTCATGGCGCCCCGGCGACATGATCGCGCCCCGCGGCCATCCGGCCGGCGGGCCAGTTCTGAAGGAGTACGCATGGCTGTCTACAACTACGACGTAGTGGTGCTGGGTTCCGGCCCGGCCGGTGAGGGCGCGGCAATGAACGCCGCCAAAGCAGGGCGCAAGGTGGCCATGGTCGACAGCCGTCGCCAGGTCGGTGGCAACTGCACCCACCTGGGCACCATCCCGTCCAAGGCGCTGCGTCACTCCGTGCGGCAGATCATGCAGTTCAACACCAACCCGATGTTCCGCGCCATCGGCGAGCCGCGCTGGTTCTCCTTCCCCGACGTGCTCAAGAGTGCCGAGAAGGTCATCAGCAAGCAGGTCGCCTCGCGCACCGGCTACTACGCGCGCAACCGCGTCGATGTGTTCGTCGGCACCGGCAGCTTCGCCGACGAGCAGACCGTCGAAGTGGTGTGCCCCAACGGCGTGGTCGAGAAGCTCAACGCCAAGCACATCATCATCGCCACCGGCTCGCGCCCGTACCGTCCGGCCGACATCGACTTCCACCACCCGCGCGTCTATGACAGCGACACCATCCTCAGCCTCAGCCATACCCCGCGCAAGCTGATCGTCTACGGCGCCGGGGTGATCGGTTGCGAATACGCCTCGATCTTCAGCGGCCTGGGTGTGCTGGTGGAACTGGTCGACAACCGCGGCCAGTTGCTGAGCTTCCTGGATTCGGAGATTTCCCAGGCGCTGAGCTACCACTTCAGCAACAACAACATCACCGTGCGCCACAACGAGGAGTACGACCGTGTCGAAGGCCTGGACAACGGGGTGATCCTGCACCTGAAGTCGGGCAAGAAGATCAAGGCCGACGCCTTGCTGTGGTGCAACGGGCGGACCGGCAACACCGACAAGCTGGGCCTGGAGAACATCGGTATCAAGGTCAACAGCCGTGGCCAGATCGAGGTCGACGAGACCTACCGCACCAGCGTGCCGAACATCTACGGTGCCGGTGACGTGATCGGCTGGCCGAGCCTGGCCAGCGCCGCCCACGACCAGGGCCGCTCGGCGGCCGGCAGCATCGTCGACAACGGCAGCTGGCGCTTCGTCAACGACGTGCCGACCGGCATCTACACCATTCCGGAGATCAGCTCGATCGGCAAGAACGAGCAGGAACTGACCCAGGCCAAGGTGCCCTACGAAGTGGGCAAGGCCTTCTTCAAGAGCATGGCCCGCGCGCAGATCGCCGGCGAGCCGCAAGGCATGCTGAAGATCCTGTTCCACCGCGAGACCCTGGAGGTCCTGGGTGTGCACTGCTTCGGCTACCAGGCCTCGGAGATCGTCCACATCGGCCAGGCGGTGATGAACCAGCCGGGCGAACAGAACAACCTGAAGTACTTCGTCAACACCACCTTCAACTACCCGACCATGGCCGAGGCCTATCGGGTAGCCGCCTATGATGGTCTGAACCGGCTTTTTTGAGCGGCTCCGACCGGTGGCCTGAGCCGGTCGGGGAGACCGATTTCAGCCCTACCCGAGGGTGGTCCTGGCCAAACCGGGAAAGTCTGTAATCAGGCTGTCCACGCCAAAGTCAGCGAGCCGGCGCATCAGTGCCGGTTCGTTGACCGTCCATACCGACACGTGCAAACCCTGGCGCTGCGCCTTGATCAGGCGCTCGGGGGTGCACAGCGTCCAGTTCAATGCCAGCATCTCACAGCCGTAGTTCTGCGCGACTTTCAACGGGTCGAGCCAGGCATACTCGGCGACCAGCCCGCGCTTCACGTCCGGCACCAGCTCCTGGGCGGCACCCAGCACTTCCCGTGAGCTCGAGGTGATGGTCACCTTGTCCAGCAGGCCGTGCTGCAGGGCCAGCTCACGGATCGCCAGCACCGTGCTGGCGGCGCGGGTACGCGAGGCGCTCTTGACCTCCAGTTGCCAATGCTCGAACGGGCACTTGGCGAACAGCTCCTCGAGCCGTGGGATGGGGCAGGGCTGCACATGGCCCGGCCCGCCTTTGCGGGCGTCGTAGGTCACCAGCTCGGCGGCGGTGTGCTCGACCACCTTGCCGCGCCGGCCGGTGGTGCGCTTGAGAGTGGGGTCGTGGATCACCATCAGCTCGTTGTCCGCCGACAGGTGCAGATCGAGTTCGCAGCGGTCCACGCCATGGGACAGGCACTGGCGGAAACTCTGCAGGGTATTCTCGGGCGCTTCGCCCTTGGCGCCGCGGTGGCCATAGATCAGGGTCACGTTCGTTCCTTCAAATCAGGGAAAAAGGGCTTATGCATCCGGCTGGTTCTGTTCCAGCGCCTGGCGCCGTTGCTGCTGCTGGCGCTGCAGGATGTAGCGGGCCAGGAGCTGGCGCTGGGCGTCGGTCATGTCGATGAATTCGGTGCCGACCTCGAAGTCGCCGTCTGGGCGCGGGTCGCAATGGGTGACCCGGCCGCGCAGCAGCAGGCCATGGGCACGGGGCATCAGTACCATCTTCACTTTGACCCGAGTGCCGGGCGCGATCTTCCGGGCCTGGGTGAACTCGATGCCGCCTTCGGAAATGATCACTGGCATCGGCTGGCCGATTTCGCCGATCAGGGTTTGCGCGACCACGGCGCTGAGCAGGTCCAGGCGTTTGTTCTGGGCGCGCAGGAAAGCGGCCAGGGTGCGGTCCTTCTCGCTCAGCTGGCGCAGCAGGTGTTGCGACTCGAAGTCCGACAGATGCAGTTCGCTGAGCAGGTTGAACAGCTCCGAATCATCCTGCAACAGTTCTGTCTCAAGGGCTTCGGCCGCGCTGAGGGGGCTGATTTGAAGTGCGATCCGATCTTCGATGCGGTAGTATTCGCGGCGATCTTCTTCGTCTAATGTCGTCATGGCGAACCCAAGGTTACGGCGGTGGTCCGAGTGTAAAGCCGCCGTAGGCGCCTCGCCACAAGGACGTTCCCTTTCATCCGAACAAGCCCCGACATGTTCAGACCTCTATTCGTATTCATTGGTACGCGCTACACCCGTGCCAAGCGCCGCAATCACTTCGTCTCGTTCATTTCGCTCACCTCGATGATCGGCCTCGCCCTGGGCGTGGTGGTGATGATCGTGGTGCTGTCGGTGATGAACGGGTTCGACCACGAGATGCGTACCCGCGTGCTGGGGATGATTCCTCACGCCACGCTGGAGACCGGCCAGCCGATCGACGACTGGCAGGCCCTCGCCTCTAAAGTAAAGCAGAATCCGCAGGTGCTGGCGGTTGCGCCCTTCACCCAGATGCAGGGCCTGCTGACCCATGAGGGCAAGGTGCAGAAGGTGCTGCTCAACGGCATCGACCCGGCCCGCGAGCGCGAGGTGTCGATCATCGACAAGTTCGTCCTCGACGGCGGTCTCGACAAACTGTCGCCGGGCGAGTGGGGCATCATGATCGGCGACAAGGCCGCGCAGAAGCTGGGCGTGGGCATCGGCGACAAGCTGACCTTCGTCGCCCCCGAGGTGAGCGTGACCCCGGCGGGCATGTTCCCGCGCATGAAGCGCTTCACCGTGGTCGGCACCTTCCATGTCGGCGCCGGCGAGATCGATGGCTACCTGGGCCTGACCAACATCGCCGACCTGTCGCGCCTGCATCGCTGGAAGGCTGACCAGGTCCAGGGCGTGCGCCTGAAGTTCGACGACCTGTTCCAGGCGCCGCGCGCCACCTGGGCCATCGCCCAGCAGCTGGGCGAGCAGGAGTACTACCCGCGGGACTGGACCCGCACCCACGGCAACCTGTACCAGGCGATCCGCATGGAGAAATCCATGATCGGCCTGCTGTTGTTGCTGATCGTCGCGGTGGCGGCGTTCAACATCATTTCCACCCTGGTGATGGTGGTCAACGACAAGCGTGGCGACATCGCCATCCTGCGCACCCTGGGCGCCACGCCCAGGCAGATCATGGCCATCTTCATGGTCCAGGGGACGGTGATCGGCGTGGTCGGAACGCTGATCGGCGCGGTACTGGGCATCCTCGGCGCGCTCAACGTGAGCGCCGCCATCGCCGGCATCGAAGCCCTGATCGGGCACAAGTTCCTCAATGCCGACGTGTACTTCATCGATTACCTGCCGTCGCAGATCCAGGCCCAGGACGTGTACATGGTCTGCGGTGCGGCGCTGGTTTTGAGTTTCTTCGCCACCCTGTACCCGGCCTGGCGCGCCTCGCGCACCCAGCCTGCAGAGGCGCTACGTTATGAGTGAGTCGCGCATGAGTGATAAAGCCGTGTTGAGCTGCCGCAACCTGGGCAAGAGCTACGAGGAAGGCCCGGAGTCGGTGCAGGTGTTATCGGGGTTGAACCTCGAAATGCACCCGGGCGAGCGGGTGGCCATCGTCGGCAGCTCCGGCTCGGGCAAGAGTACGCTGCTCAACCTGCTGGGCGGTCTCGACACGCCGACGCAGGGCAGCGTCTGGCTGGCCGGCGAAGAGCTGTCGGCGCTGGGCGAACGGGCGCGTGGCCTGCTGCGCAACCGCGCGTTGGGCTTCGTCTACCAGTTCCATCACCTGCTGGCAGAGTTTACCGCCCTGGAGAACGCCTGCATGCCGCTGCTGATCGGCAAGACCCCGATCAGCGAGGCTCGCGAGCGCGCCGAGGCGCTGCTCAAGCGCGTCGGCCTGGGCCACCGCCTTAACCACAAGCCGGCGGAGCTGTCCGGCGGCGAGCGCCAGCGCGTGGCGATTGCCCGCGCCCTGGTCAACCGTCCGGGCCTGGTGATGCTCGACGAGCCCACCGGGAACCTCGATCACCACACCGCCCAGGGCATCCAGGAACTCATGCGCGAGCTGTCGACCCACTCGCAGACCGCCTTCCTGGTGGTGACCCACGACCTCAACCTGGCGCGCCAGATGGACCGCGTGCTGAGCCTGGAAGACGGGCACCTGGTGGCGATCTGAGTCGCTTGCGCGGGGCCCCGTGAGGTGGCCCCGGTTCATTTTCTACTTGGGTGTTCCCGTTCATGTTCAGACCCTTGCCCTTGTTCATCGGTGCTCGCTACACCCGTGCCAAGCGCCGTAACCACTTCATCTCGTTCATCTCGATGACCTCGATGATCGGCCTGTCGCTCGGCGTGCTGGCCATGATCACGGTGTTGTCGGTAATGAACGGCTTCCAGCGCGAGATGAGTTCGCGTGTGCTTGGCCTGGTGCCTCATGCTGCCATCCTCGGGACGCAACCGCTGGATGACTGGCGCAAGGTCGCCGCCGCCGCCGAAGGCAACCCGGCGGTGATGGCCGCCGCGCCCATCACCGAAATGGAGGGCATGCTCTCGTACAAGGGGGCGATGCAGCCGATTCAGGTCGCCGGCATCGAGCCGGCCGAGGAGGGCAAGGTCTCCATCGTCACCCAGCACATCGTCCAGGGCAGCCTGCAGGACCTGGTGCCGGGCGAGTATGGCGTGGTCATCGGTGAATTGACCGCTCGGCGTTTTCGCCTGAATACCGGCGACAAGCTGACCCTGATCGTCCCGGAGATCAGCAAGGAGCCGGGCGGCATCACCCCGCGCATGCAGCGTCTGACCGTGGTCGGCATCTTCAAGGTAGGTGCCGAGCTGGATGGCTCCCAGGCCTACATCCACGTCGCCGATGCCGGCGAAATGCAGCGCTGGGCACCGGGCCAGGTGCAGGGCGTGCGCCTGAAGCTGCATGACCTGTATGCCGCGCCGCAGGTGTCCAAGGCCATCGCCGCGAGCCTGGGCGAGGGCTACCACGCCGATGACTGGTCGCACACCCAGGGCAGCCTGTTCAGCGCGATGAAGATGGAAAAGACCATGATCGGCCTGCTGCTGATGATGATCATCGCCGTGGCCGCGTTCAACATCATCGCCACCCTGGTGATGGTGGTGAACGACAAGGGCGCGGACATCGCCATCCTGCGCACCATCGGCGCCACGCCGGCGCAGATCATGGGCACCTTCATGGTCCAGGGCAGCTTGATCGGTATCGTCGGTACCTTGCTTGGCGGTGTGCTGGGGGTGATCCTGGCGCTGAACGTCAGCGCGGTGGTCGGTTGGCTCGAGCGAGTCAGCGGCCAGCATATCTTCACCTCCGACATCTACTTCATCAGCAGCCTGCCGTCGGAGTTGCAATGGGGCGATGTTGCGATTATCTGCGTGGCGGGGTTGGTGATGAGCTTCCTGGCGACGATCTACCCGGCCTACCGCGCCTCGCAGATCGAGCCGGCTATGGCGTTGCGTTACGAGTAAGACATTGCAACACCGGTGGGGCGCTTTGCGCCCCTACGCGGGCAACTCGATCACGAACCGCGTCCAGCCATCTTCACACTCCGCCCGAATTTTCCCACCGTGTGCCTGCACGATCGAGCGGGTGATCGCCAGCCCCAACCCCGCATGCTCGCTGCTGCCTTCCTGGCGCGCCGGATCCGCCCGGTAGAAGCGGTCGAACAATCGCTCAAGCAGTTGCGGCGCAATCGCTGGCCCGGTGTTGGCCACCACGATGCGCAGCCCGGGCTCCAGGCTTACCCGGATCTCACCATCAGCAGGGGTGAAGCGCAGGGCGTTGTCCAGCAAGTTGGACAGCGCCCGGCGCAACATGTGCCGGTCGCCTTCGGTGTGGGCCTGGCCCTCACGCAGCAAGCGCACCTGGGCGTCCTCGGCCAGCGGCGCGTAGTACTCCAGCAGCGCATCGACCTCCGTCGCCAGGTCCAGCGCCTGGCGGCTGGGCATCAGCAGGCCGTGGTCGGCCTTGGCCAGGTAGAGCATGTCGTTGACCAGCTGGGCCATCCATTGCAGCTCCTCGAGGTTGCCGTGCAGGGCCTCGCGATACTCCTCAAGGCTGCGCGGGCGGGTGAGGGTGACCTGGGTGTGGGTCAGCAGGTTGGACAGCGGCGTGCGCAGCTCGTGGGCGATGTCGGCGGAGAACGCCGACAGGCGCTGGAAGGCATCGTCCAGGCGCTGCAGCATGGCGTTGACGGTGCCGGCCAGCTCGGCCAGTTCCTCGGGCATCTCGGCGGCCGGCAAGCGCGTGGTCAGCGAGCCGGCGGTGACACTGGCGGCCACCTTGCCCATCTGCCGCAGCGGTTTCAGGCCACGGCGTACGGCCCAGGCGCCGAGCAGCGCGGTGGCCAGCGCCGACAGGCCGACGGTGAGCCAGATCAAGCGCTGCATGCCTTGCAGGAAGTGCTGGTGGTGGGTGATGTCGAGGAACAGGGTCAGTTGTGGCGAAGCACGCTGGCCGTCGATCAGTGGCGCGCTGAGGCTACGGTAATCGACCCCGTTGCTGTGCAGTGTGGCCAGGCCTGTTGGGGCGGGGGCTTGCGGTAGTTCGCCGCGGCTGGCGAACCAGGTCGCACCGTCGGCGCCGCGTACACGCAAGGCCAGGTCGGACTGGTGACTCAGCTCGTTGAGCAGCGCCGGCAGGCGCATGACCAGTTGCTCCTGGGTAGCGACGCCGGCGAGCAGGCTGCTCATGAGCGAAAGCCGGCCGTTGAGCAATTGCTGGTCGAGCTCGACGAAATGCTGCTCGCTGGCACGGCTGAACAGCAGGCCGGCGCCCAGCGACACGGCAGCGGTGCAGGCGGCGAACAGCAGCGCGAGGCGGCTGCCCAGGGACAGGCGGCGCATCAGTCGTGGCGCTCTTCGAGCACGTAGCCCATGCCACGCACGGTATGGATCAGCTTGGTGGCATGGCTGTCGTCGATCTTCAGGCGCAGGCGGCGGATGGCCACCTCGATGACGTTGGTATCGCTATCGAAATTCATGTCCCACACCTGCGAGGCGATCAGCGACTTGGGCAGCACTTCGCCCTGGCGGCGCAGCAGCAGTTCGAGCAGGGCGAACTCCTTGGCGGTCAGGTCGATGCGCTGGCCGGCGCGCTCGGCGCGGCGGCGGATCAGATCCAGGCGCAGGTCGGCCAGTGCCAGGCAGGTATCCTGGCTGGCACTGGCACCACGGCGCAGCAGGCTGCGCACGCGGGCCAGCAGTTCGGAGAAGGCAAAGGGTTTGACCAGGTAGTCGTCGGCGCCCAGCTCCAGGCCG
Organism: Pseudomonas soli; assembly: GCF_900110655.1. Classification (GTDB taxonomy): domain Bacteria; phylum Pseudomonadota; class Gammaproteobacteria; order Pseudomonadales; family Pseudomonadaceae; genus Aquipseudomonas; species Aquipseudomonas soli. The sequence goes on along the minus strand of NZ_FOEQ01000002.1, from coordinate 330,849 downwards.
TGCACGCGGTCCTCGACGGCGTCGCGGGCGGTGAGGAACAGCACCGGGGTGTCCAGCCCGGCCTGGCGCACCGCCTGGAGGATCTGCCAGCCGTTGCGCCCCGGCAGCATCACGTCGAGGATCAGCAGGTCGTGGTCGCCGCTCAGGGCCAGGTGCTGGCCGGTGTCGCCGTCGCTGGCCAGTTCGGTGGCGAAGCCGGCCTCGCTCAAGCCCTGGCTCAGGTACTGGCCGGTCTTGGCCTGGTCTTCGACGATCAGCAGTTTCATGTGTTTACCAACGGTTCGGGCCAACGTGATGCCGAAATGATACGTGACGATCTGGCGGCCTGCCCAAGCTGACAAAGTTGTAATCTTCCCGTCAGCCAGCTGCCAGCCAGCCTTTTCGACAATGGCGCCATCTTCGCTGCATTGATCTGGAGTCACCCATGAAACACCTGTTCCTCACCGCCGCGCTTGCCCTGACCAGCCTGCCCACCTTCGCTGGCGAAGCCAAACCCTTCGCCTTCGGCGAGCCGGCGCCGGCAGCCAAGGCCACCCGCACTGTCGAGGTGGTACTCAAGGACATCGCCTTCGAACCCAAGAGCATCAAGGTCAAGGCCGGTGAAACCGTACGTTTCGTGCTGGTCAACGAAGGCAAGCTGCCCCACGAGTTCAACCTGGGCGACAAGGCCATGCACGCCGAGCATCAAAAGGAAATGGTCGCCATGCAAGGCAAGATCTTTACCGCCGGCATGAATCACGAAGGCATGGACCATGGGCAGATGGACCACAGCCAGATGATAGACGGCGGCCATGGCCACGACACCGGCAACACCGTGCTGGTGCAGCCTGGCCAGCGCGCGGAGCTGACCTGGACCTTCCGCAAATCGGCGCCCATCGAGTTCGCCTGCAACGTGCCGGGCCATTACCAGGCCGGCATGGTCGGGCCGTTGACCATCGAGTGACATCGGCTCCAAGGCGGGGTGCAAAACCGGTAGACTAGGGGCAATTTCGAACCTTCAGGTCAGTTTCCATGCATCCCGCCGCCGAACACTCCCCGCTGGGCAAGTCCAGCGAATACGTCGCCACCTACACCCCCTCGCTGCTGTTCCCCATCCCGCGCCTGGCCAAGTGGGCCGAGCTGGGTGTCAGTGGCGACACGCTGCCGTGGCAGGGCGTGGATTTCTGGAACTGCTTCGAGCTGTCCTGGTTGCTACCCTCGGGCAAGCCGGTGGTGGCCATCGGCGAGTTCGCCATTCCTTGCGACTCGCCGAATATCATCGAGTCCAAGTCCTTCAAGCTGTACCTCAACTCGCTGAACCAGACCGTGTTCGCCTCGGTGGCCGAGTTGCAGGCCTGCCTGGTGAAAGACCTGTCTGGCGCCGCGGGCAAGCCGGTGGCGGTCAAGGTCAGCACCCTGGCCGAAGTCGAAGGCCAAGGCGTGACTGCCTTGCCGGGTCAGTGCATCGATGCGCTGGATGTGAGCATCAGCAACTACGAGCAACCGCAGCCCGAATTGCTGCGCTGTGCGGCGGATCGCTTGGTGGAAGAGACCGTGCACAGCCATCTGCTCAAATCCAATTGCCCGGTCACCGGCCAGCCGGACTGGGGCAGCGTGGTGGTGGAATACAAGGGGCGGGCGCTGGACCATGCCAGCCTGCTGACCTACCTGATCAGCTTCCGCCAGCACGCCGACTTCCACGAACAGTGCGTGGAGCGGATCTACCTGGACCTGAAGAACCTGCTCGAGCCTGAGCACCTGACGGTGTATGCACGGTATGTGCGCCGGGGTGGGCTGGATATCAACCCGTACCGCAGCACCGGGGCGATCAACCCGCAGAACCTGCGGTTGGTGCGGCAGTAATGTAACGGGGCCGCGAAGCTGCCCATCGCCGGCTTGCCGGCGATGGGCTGCAACGCAGCCCCGTTGGGTTCAGATCCCCATGCTGTGCAGCGAGTTGGCAATGCTGCGCAGGGTGGCGGTGAGGTCGGGATGTTCGGCCTCGAAGCGTTCGATGGCAAGGTTCACGCCGTCGACCAGGTTGTTGTCCGGGGTGGCCTCCTCAAGCTTCAGCTGGGCTTCGATCTGCCTGGCTTCTTCATGCAGGCTGGCCAGTTCCTCTTCCGAAAGCGGCACATTGCGATCCAGTTGCTCGCGCAGGCTATTCAGGCGCTCTTGCAGTTCGCGGGCAGGCATTGTTCTTACTCCATCAATGACTTGGCAAGGCATGGACCTCAGCGAAGCGGCAAAGGTTCGGGCCTGACCTCTAGCGTAATCCACCTGCCGACGCTTTGCATGACCCGTATCAACGGGGATGTATCAGGGTTTCTCGCCTTTGTGCCGGCGCTGGGCGATGTCCGCGAGGCAGGCATCGAGGGATTCGAGGTGGTCGATCACCGAGTGCACGCCCAGGCCAAACAGCGCCAGGGTGGCTTTGCCGCGGGCCAGCTCCTGTTCCTGGCGGCTCAGCGCCTGCCATTGCGCCGAGCCTTGGTCGCAGGCCGCCAGCCCCACCGTCCACAGACCGGCGTTGAGCCCCGACTGCAACAGCAGTGGCACGCCACTGACCAGCACGCAGCCGTCCAGGCGCTGGCTTTGCAGGCTCATCAGCGCTTGCCAGCAGGCGTTGGGGGTCGGCCATCTGCTGCCATTGGCGCAGTGCCCCGGCAGCCAGTCGGGCAGCACGCCGCTCAGGCGTTTGCCTTGTGCGGTACTGACTTCGTCGAGCCAGATGCAGGGCACTTGCTGGGCGCGCAGGCGGTGAAGGGAGTCAAGGGCGCCCGGGGCGGGCAGAGGGCTGCCGTCGGGCGCCTGGACCAGGCAGCCGCGCAGTCCGAACAGTACCGCGGTAAAGGCGGGTGCTTCTTGCATGGCAACGTCCCTAAATAGCCCGCAGGCTATCCGGCATTTGTTACCGGGGGATGACGCAACAGTTGTTCACAAAATCTTGACAGAGTTATGTAAAACTATCGTTCAGCAAGCAAGCCAGTATACTTGCGCCCTATCGAGCAGCGTGCCAATCGCCGCTGCCGCCGTGAAATCCGATGGAGAAACATCTATGCGTAGGTTCGGTGCCGGAGTGATCGAGCGAGTCACCCAGGCCTGTGTCTGCGCCAGCTTGCTGCTGGCGCCCGTGGCAGCAACCCAGGCGGCCACCGAGGAAGATCCGTGGGAGTCGGTCAACCGACCGATCTTCAAGTTCAACGACGTTCTCGATACCTATGCCCTCAAGCCGTTGGCCCAGGGTTATCAGTTCATCACCCCGCAGTTCCTTGAGGATGGCATCCACAATGTCTTCCGCAACCTGGGCGACGTCACCAACCTGGCCAACAACGTGTTGCAGCTCAAGCCCCGTGCGGCGGGCGTCGACACCGCGCGGCTGATCGTCAACACCACCTTCGGCCTTGGCGGCTTCTTCGATGTCGGCACCAAGATGGGCCTGCAGCGCAACGATGAAGACTTCGGCCAGACCCTCGGCTACTGGGGCGTGCCCAGCGGACCATATGTGGTCATCCCGTTCCTTGGCCCAAGCACCGTGCGTGACGGCCTGGCCAAGTACCCGGACACCTACACCGAACCCTACCGCTACATCGACCATGTGCCGACGCGCAACTCGATCTTCGCCCTGGACGTGATCGACACCCGCGCCAGCCTGCTGTCGGCGGAAAAACTGATCCAGGGCGACAAGTACATCTTCCTGCGCAACGCCTACCTGCAGAACCGCGAGTTCAAGGTCAAGGACGGGCAGGTCGAAGACGACTTCTGATCTGCCGGCTTACGCAAAAGGCGACCTTCGGGTCGCCTTTTTCGTAACAGTTCAATGCATCGCCAGGATGCGCAAGCCGAAGCGCTGCGCACCGCCTGGCTGGTCGGCGATCCACACCACCTCGGTGCTGGCATGCAGCCCGGCGAGGGCGGTGTGGACGGAGTCGATGCGCACCTCGAGGCGGTCACCCACCTGGAAACGCTGTGGCGCCTGCACCTGCATGCCTGTGCTTGAGAGGTCGATGCACACAGCGCTGATCACCTGGTCGGCCTGCAGCAGCTGGACCTCGGCTTCAATACGCATGCGAATGAAATCACGTTTTTCGCTGTAATCCACGGGGGGCTGGGACATGCTTGCATCCTTTCGTCAGGTTGCGTTGCTCCACATTCTTATAACGCCGGGTGATTTGCCCTGTAAAGTGCAGGGAAGTCTACCTGCCCATGCTTGAAACGCCAGGCGGATGGGAGTACCGTCAGCGCCTTACAGGGCACCTCACTATTTGCCGGACCAGTCTTCTTGTCCTACAACTCAGATAGAGAGTGGCTAGAGAGCATTCCAGTAGCTGTCTGTCGGTCCTCCACAGCCGCTACGCCAACCCAAATCTGGCGCCGTTCGCCCACATGCAGAAACCCAGTGCAACGCTGCTGATCATCGATGACGACGAGGTGGTCCGTGCCAGCCTCGCCGCCTATCTGGAAGACAGCGGCTTCAGCGTCCTCCAGGCCGGCAACGGCCAGCAGGGCCTCCAGGTCTTCGAAGCACACCAGCCCGACCTCGTGATCTGCGATCTGCGCATGCCGCAGATGGGCGGCCTCGAACTGATCCGCCGGATCAGCGAGCGCGCGCCGCAGTTGCCGGTGATCGTGGTGTCCGGTGCCGGCGTAATGAGCGACGCGGTCGAAGCCTTGCGCCTGGGCGCGGCGGACTACCTGATCAAGCCCCTCGAAGACCTGGCCGTGCTCGAGCACTCGGTGCGCCGCGCGCTCGACCGCTCGCGCCTGGTGCTTGAGAACCAGCGCTACCGGGAGAAGCTCGAAGCCGCCAACCGCGAATTGGAGGCCAGCCTGCACCTGCTGCAGGAGGACCAGACTGCCGGCCGCCAGGTGCAGATGAACATGCTGCCGGAAAACCCCTGGGTGGCCGGCGATTTCGCCTTCGAGCACCAGATCATCCCGTCGCTGTACCTGTCGGGCGACTTCGCCGACTACTTCCGCGTGGACGACCGGCGCATTGCCTTCTACCTGGCGGACGTATCCGGCCACGGTGCCTCGTCGGCGTTCGTCACGGTGCTGCTGAAGTTCATGACCACGCGCCTGCTGTTCGAATTCAAGCGTGGCGGCAAGATGCGCGAGTTCAAGCCTTCGCAGGTACTCAGCCACATCAACCGTGGCTTGATCAACTGCAAGCTGGGCAAGCATGTGACCATGGTCGGTGGGGTCATCGACGAGGACACCGGCCTGCTCACCTACAGCGTCGGCGGCCACTTGCCGCTGCCGGTGCTGTATACCCCCGGGCAAGCCCGTTACCTGGAAGGCCGCGGCCTGCCGGTGGGCTTGTTCGACGAGGCCAGCTACCAGGACCTGGTGCTGGAGCTGCCAGCGCAGTTCAGCCTCACCCTGATGTCCGACGGCATTCTGGACCTTTTGCCCGGGGACACACTCAAAGATAAGGAAGCGGCCTTGCCGGAGATCGTCAAGGCGGCGGGTGGTAGCCTGGACGGGCTGCGCCAACGATTCGAATTGGCTACGCTTGGGGAGATGCCGGATGATATCGCCCTATTGGTGTTGAGCAGGAACCTTGAATGAGTACTGGTAGAATCCAGTTTGCCGAACAAAGCGGGACCTTCGTTCTGAAATTTGTCGGTGAAGTGCGCCTGACCCTGTGTTCGGCACTGGATGCGACGATCGAGAAGATCTTCACCGCGCTGAACTTCTCGGCCATCGTCATCGACCTGACCGAAACCGAAAGCATCGACAGCACCACCCTGGGCCTACTGGCCAAGCTGTCGATCCTGTCCCGGCAAAAGGTCGGCCTGCTGCCGACCGTGGTCACCACCAACCCGGACATTTCCCGGCTGCTGCAGTCCATGGGCTTCGACCAGGTGTTCAACATCGTCGACCGCCCGGTGCCGTGCCCGGAGTGCCTGACCGACCTGCCTTCCCAGGACCAGGACGAGAGCGTGGTGCGCTCCAAGGTGCTGGAGGCGCACAAGATCCTCATGGGCTTGAACGACTCCAACCGCGAAGCGTTCCATGACCTGGTGAGCGCGCTGGAAAGATCCTGATCTATCGCGGGGCAAGTCGCATCGGCGCACCGCCGCTCCCACTCAGCCCACCCACAGGCAGTGCGAGGGGGCTTTGTGCGAGCGGGCTTGCCCCGTGATGGCTTCAGTCCTTGATGAACGCCGTAGCTGGCGAACCATCGGCATTCAACTGATACACCCGCGCCGGCCGCCCCTGGTCATCGAAGAACACCTGCCCCAGCCCCGCGCTGTTCCACAACCGTTCCCCGGCCTTGCTCCGGCTGGGTGTACGCGGCACCACTTCCATCTGGCGACGCTTGGTAAACCAGTTGAGCGGCGAGCGCGGCGAATACAGCCAGCGGTTGAGCCGGTCGAGCACATCCAGCAGGCGCCGGGGGAACTCGTTCTTGATCCCGCTGCTGGTCACCTGCCACAAGTGCGGGCTGCGCTGGCGATGGCGGATCAGCACTTCGTAGACGAATGAGTAGTGCACGTCGCCCGACAGCACCACGTAATGCCCAGGCGTGCGCGAGTGGCGGAAGATATTGAGCACCACCTGCGCCGCGCCGCGGTGCGCCATCCAGTTCTCGGCATCGACCAGCAACGGGTAGCCCAGGGCGCTGAACACCCGTTGCACGGTTTCGATCAGCTTGACCCCGAAGATCGGCGCCGGCGACACGATGATCGCCGAGGGGTGATCGAGCAGCGCCTGCTGCAGTTCACTCAGCGCCTCCCAGTCGAGCAGGCCCGAAGGCTTGGCCAGGTTGCTTTCGCTGCGCCAGCGCCGGGTGCGGGTGTCCAGCACCAGCAGCGGCGGGTTGCTCGGCAGCGCGTATTGCCAGCCCTGGAAGCGCAGCAGTTCGCCGATCAGTTCATCCCGCGCCTCATGCAACTGGCGGCACTGTTGGACCAGCGCCGCGCAGCCGTCCGGGTCGTTGCCCCAGCCCTGGCACAGCAGGTAGCCGAGCAGCGCGTTGCCGATGATCCGCCGCGAGAACGGGTGGCCGTAGGCGGTCTGCTCCCACTGCGCCGACAGGTTCCAGTCGTCGGTGATGTCGTGGTCGTCGAAGATCATCAGGCAGGGCAGGTGGGCCATGACCCGCGCCACCTGGCCGAGGCCGTCGCGGAAGGCCTCGATGAGCGGCAGCTCTTGGCGGTAGCGGGCCTGGCGCTTGTCGGTGAGGCCGGATGGCATCTGCATGCACACCAGCGACCACGGCAGCGGCGACCAGGCCAGCAGGTACATGGCCATGACTTCTGCGAAGGTCACCAGGTGGTTGTCGGCGTTGCTGGAGGAGAAGATCGGCTTGCGCTTGCCGCCAAAGAAGCGCTCACGCAGGGTTTCGTTGCCTTCCTGGGCCGGCAGCAGGTCGGCGCGGTGGTAATAGCAGGCCGGGTGCTGGTAGAGCGCGGCGCCGCTGTCGACCAGGGCGCCGTCCAGCGCCTCGTCGAACAGGCCCAGACGCTCGATCAACCCGTGGATGGCGCGCAGCATCGGGCCGGCGACATCGTCGGCATACACCTGGTCGCCGCTCATCAGCAACACGGCGGGGCGCTCCTCGGGGCGCGGGCCGGCGGCCAGCAGGCGGTCGGCGCACAACAGGCCGTCGGCAGCCGGATGATGGGGCTTGCGGCACGAGCCGTGGAGCACCTGGTCGAGGCGCTCGCGCAGCACGAAGCTGGGGCGACTGGCGCCGGGGTAGAACAGGTGCGGGGCCCAGTCGGCGATGCCCTGGCCGTTGGCCAGGCGCAGGTCGTACTCGAGCGCCACGTCGCTGGGTAGCGGCTGTTCGAAGTGGATATCCAGCAGGTGGATGAAGGCGTGCGTGCCGACCGCGATCACTTCGCAATGCGCGGTGGCGCTGATGCCGGCCTGTTCCAGGACAAATTCGGCTTGCAGCGGTTGCGAACCGACCAGCCAGATCGCCAGACGCTGCGGCTCCAGGCGGCGCAGTACCGGGCCGGCAAGGACAAGGGGGAGGGTGGTGCTGGGGATCATCTATGGCTCGGTTTTGTCTGGTATGACGCTATCGCGGGGCAAGCCCGCTCCCACTGGTTATGGGGAATGCGGCCCCAACGAAAACGGGCGGAAATGCTCTGCATTAACCGCCCGTCGATCAAGCCGAAGATGTATCAGGCTTTGTCAGCCAGCCATCAGCGCTTCCAGCTTCTCCTGGTCGCGGGCGAACTGGCGGATACCTTCGGCCAGCTTCTCGGTGGCCATGGCGTCCTCGTTCATTGCCCAGCGGAACTGGCTCTCGTTCAACTGCTGCTTGGCTTCGCCGGCATTGCCCGGCTTGAGGATGCGCGGCAGATCGCCTTGGTCGTCCGCCAGCTGCTGCAGCAGCTCGGGGCTGATGGTCAGGCGATCGCAGCCGGCCAGCTGTTCAATCTGGCCGATATTGCGGAAGCTCGCGCCCATGACCACGGTGTTGTAGCCATTGGTCTTGTAGTAGTCGTAGATGCGCGTGACCGATACCACGCCCGGGTCCTCGGCGCCGACGTACTCCTTGCCGGTGCTCTTCTTGTACCAGTCGTAGATACGCCCCACGAACGGCGAGATCAGGAACACCCCGGCATCGGCGCAGGCCTGGGCCTGGGCGAAGGAGAACAGCAGGGTGAGGTTGGTCTGGATGCCTTCCTTCTCAAGTTTCTCGGCGGCGCGGATGCCTTCCCAGGTGGAGGCCAGCTTGATCAGCACGCGGTCTTTGGGCACACCGGCTGCTTCATACAGCTCGATCAGCTGACGGGCCTTTTTCAGCAGCGCCGGCTCGTCGAACGACAGCCGCGCGTCCACTTCGGTGGAGATCCGCCCCGGAATGACCTTGAGAATGCCCGAGCCCACCGACACCGCGAACTTGTCGCAGGCCAGGTCGACATTGCCCTTTGCATCGGCCTTGACCTGCTTGAGCAGGTCGGCGTAGCCGGCAATGGCCGCGGCCTTGAGCAGCAGCGACGGGTTGGTGGTGGCGTCGACCGGCTTGAGGCGGGTGATGGCATCCAGGTCGCCGGTGTCGGCGACCACGGTGGTGAACTGCTTGAGTTGTTCCAGCTTGGAGGTCATGGGCGTGCTCTGTCCTGTGCAATGACTCGACATTACCCGAGCCCCGACAGCCACTCAAGGCCCGTCGCAGGCGTATCGGGAAAGCCTGCGCAGGCAACGCGATCCTTCTGTAGGCGCGCGCTTGCCCGCATCAGGCTGCAAAGCAGCCCCGGCTCACACCGGGGCTGCGGCAAAAGGCATTGCCTTCGAGTGCCAACCCCGCCGCAGGTTCCCTCAGCGCCCCTGCAGCAGCTCGGCGGCCTGGTCCAGCACCTTCAGCGGCTCGCTGGCCTTGTGAATGTCCGCCGACAGCAGCTGGCGGAAGCGCCGCGCCCCCGGGAAGCCCTGGCCCAGCCCGAGGATATGCCGGGTGATGTGATGCATCGCACCGCCGCTTTGCATATGCGCGACGATATACGGGCGCAGCTTTGCAATGGCCTCGGCGCGGCTGATCACCGGCGCCGCGCTGCCGAACAGCTGCTGGTCGACCTCGGCCAGCAGGTACGGGTTGTGGTACGCCTCGCGTCCCAGCATCACGCCATCGAAGGTCTGCAGGTGAGTGCGGCATTCGTCGAGGGTCTTGATGCCGCCATTGAGCACTAGTTCCAGGTCCGGGAAGTCGGCCTTCAACTGCGCCGCCACGTCATAGCGCAGTGGCGGGATTTCGCGGTTTTCCTTGGGCGACAGGCCTTCGAGGATGGCGATGCGCGCATGCACGGTGAAGCTGCGGCAGCCGGCGTCGCGCACCTGGCCGACGAAGTCGCACAGCTCGGCGTAGCTGTCGCGGCCGTTGATGCCGATGCGGTGCTTGACCGTGACTGGAATGCTGACTGCGTCCTGCATGGCCTTGACGCAATCGGCCACCAGCGCCGGATGGCCCATCAGGCAGGCGCCGATCATGTTGTTCTGCACCCGGTCGCTGGGGCAGCCGACGTTGAGATTGACCTCGTCATAGCCGGCGTCCTCGGCCAGGCGCGCGCAGGCGGCCAGGTCCGCTGGCACGCTGCCGCCCAGTTGCAGGGCCAACGGGTGCTCGGACACGTCGTGGCGCAGGAAACGCTGGGCGTCGTTGTGCAGCAGTGCGCCGGTGGTGACCATTTCGGTGTAGAGCAGGGCCTGCCTTGAGAGTAGGCGCAGGAAGAAGCGGCAGTGGCGGTCTGTCCAGTCCATCATCGGTGCCACGGAGAAGCGGCGGGATGGCTCGGGGCGCGTGGTGTATGGCGTTGAAGCGGATTCTAGGGACATTCTGGTCTACACGGTTTTGTACCATTTTCCGGGGTTTTTCGGGCGTTCTGGGTGTGATGGCGTACGATTTGCCACCGCCACTCACGCTTGTACCAACGGAAAACATGGCAACGATCAGAGCAAGGAAAAAGGCCGATGGAACGGTCATCCATACCGTCCGGATCCGCCTCAAGAAAAAAGGAGCCCTAGTCTACCAAGAGTGTCAGACCTTCGCCCGCCAGCAGGCAGCTCAAGCCTGAGCGAAGCGACGAGAGATCGAATTGGGCGACGCCAGGTGCGAGCCAGGCAGAGCCAACCCGGCCCCTTTGGAACGATGAAGCGGCAGCCGCTCATGGATTCGGCCAGGATGAGTGCACATTGATGTATCGCTGGCGCTCGGCGTACCACGGGCAAAACCAATTTTTCCCCTGCCGTGCATCCAGTTCTATCGCTGATGGGTAGTACTAATGGGCAGCCTGTGACTGCCCAGCCAATGACCTGTCAGGAGCACACCTCATGAGCCCCAAGTTCTCCGCTATGCTGCTCGCTTGCAGCCTCATCCTTGCGCTGCAGCCAGCCCACGCCCAATCTGCGCTGCCAGAGGCAGTCAAGGTCCCCGATGGCCATCGCGTCATGCTCGAGACTGTCGGCGTCGGCGAGATCACCTACGAATGCCGCGACAAGGCCTCCGCGCCTGGCCAGACCGAATGGACTTTCGTTGGCCCCAAGGCCGTGCTCAATGACCGCGCCGGCAAACAGGTAGGCGATTACTTCGGCCCTCCCGCCACTTGGCAAGCCAAGGACGGCTCGAAAGTCACCGGTACGCAGCTGGCGGTAGCCCAGGCGGAGAAAGGCGCCATCCCCTATCAGCTGGTCAAGGCCAACCCGGCCGAAGGCAAAGGCGCCATGCAAGGGGTCAGCTATATCCAGCGTCTGGCAACCCGTGGTGGCGTGGCGCCGGCAAGCGACTGCACGACGCAGAACAAAGGTGCCAAGCAGGTCGTGCAGTACCAGGCAGACTACGTGTTCTGGACAGCCAAGTGACGCGCCCGAGGCCGACACTCCGCCGTTGATGATCTACGCTCGATGGCAAGCCCCCGGCTGGATGGCCGGGGTCCCTTGCCTCACACAAGGAAGCCGCAAACGTTGAATGCGTCTGTCACCCCTTTGGACTTCCAACGCTGCCTGGAGGCGTGTGCACTGGGCGACCGGCGAGCCCTGCAGGCACTCTACGATCAGGAAGGTGCGCGCCTGCTCGGCGTTGCCCGGCGCATCGTGCGTGACGATGCCACCGCCGAGGACATCGTCCACGATGCGTTCATCCGCATCTGGACCCGTGCTGCCAGCTTTGACCCGGCGCGTGGCTCGGCTCGCGGCTGGATCTACAGCATCACTCGCCATCTGGCGCTCAATGCAATACGCGACAGTCGCCGTGAAACCGTGCTGGACGACGCCGACATCGATAGCTCGGCAGCATTGCCGGCAGGGGGCGATGACATTGACCTCTGGTCAGGCTCGGCAAAAATCTACCGTTGCCTCGAACAATTGCAGCCCACGCCACAGCGCTGCATCTTGCACGCCTATGTGGACGGCTGCAGCCACGCCGAAATAGCCGGCCTGCTGGGTGCGCCGTTAGGCACCGTCAAGGCTTGGATCAAGCGCAGCCTGAAGGCGCTGCGGGAGTGCCTGGAATGAAGCCGGATACTGCCGAAGCATTGGACACCCTTGCCGGCGAGTTCGTGCTGGGGACGTTGTCACCGGAGCAACACGCCGCGATGACCGAGCGCCTGAGCGTCGACCCGTCCCTGCGTGCCGCGGTGGATGCTTGGGAGGAACGTCTGCTGGAGCTGACCGCGCTGGCTGCGCCCCAGCCACCGAGTGCCCGGCTATGGGGCCGTATCCAGCGCAGCCTGAACGAGCTGGCCACGCCTTCGAAACAGCAGCGAACCCATTGGTGGCAACGTCTCGGCCTGTTGCAAGCACTGAGTGCTGCAGGGCTGGCTGCAAGCATGCTGCTGGCGTTTGCGTTGTTGACGGCGCCGCCGGCCACCACGCAATTCGTGGTGGTTCTCGTGGCGCCGGGCAACCAGGCACCCGGCTGGGTGGTGCAGACCAGCGACAGCCGCATGATCGAGCTGATTCCGTTGGGCGAGGATGCCGTCCCCGAAGGCATGGCCCTGCAGTTCTGGACCAAGGGTGAGCAGTGGCGAGCACCGGTGTCGCTGGGGCTGGTCAAACCCGGTGAACCCTATCGTGTTCCGATACAGCGCCTGCCGCCGTTGGAGGCCAACCAGTTGTTCGAGCTGACATTGGAGAAATCCGGCGGCTCGCCTACCGGGCTACCGACGGGGCCCGTGAGGTTCATTGGCCGCGCGGTAAAGGTGATATGAGCATCTGGATAACCGCTTGAAAGTGCTGCGCAAGGTCTTCACCTGCGCGGTACTGACGTGTTCTCGCCTGTTGAAATGATCAATGCCCAGGCACTGATAAAGACCGCCAGCAGCATACCCATGGCGTCACAGCGCGTTTTCCAACAGCGCCCCCAGTACCCCGCTGGCGAGCACAACCAACCACGCCGGCAACTTCCAGAGCATCAGGGCAACCAGTGCCATCAAGGCCAGGCCAACGTCCTGCGGCGCGTGGATTGCGCTCGTCCACACCGGCTGATACAGCGCGGCAAGCAACAGACCTACGACAGCAGCATTGATGCCCAGCAGTGCCGCTTGGGCTCGGGCATTGCAGCGCAAATGCTGCCAGAACGGCAAGGCGCCCACCACCAGGAAAAATGAAGGCGCGAAAATCGCCAGCAGGCAGATCAGGCCTCCTGTCCAACCATTGGGTGCCTGCTGCATAGAGGCGCCGAGGAAGGCCGCGAAGGTGAATAGCGGCCCTGGCACAGCCTGGGCGGCCCCATAGCCAGCCAGGAACACATCATTATCAACCCAGCCAGGAGGCACAACTTCCGCTTGCAAAAGTGGCAGCACGACATGCCCACCACCAAAAACCAGCGAGCCGGCGCGGTAGAAGGAATCGATCATCGACAGTGACTGGGAGTTTAACCGGCCTGCCAAGAAAGGCAGGCCAAGCAGCAATGCAAAGAACAGGGCAAGCCAGAAAAGACCCGCGCGACGCCCCAGGCCCGTGGTGAGTGCTTCATGCACTCCACTTGGCTGCGGCTTGAACAGCAGCAGCCCCGTGACTGCCGCCAGGCCTATCACCGCTACTTGCGCCAAGGCGTAAGGCATCAGCAGCATGAGGCAGGCCGCAACTGCCATGAGGGTGATCCGCGGCGTATCCGGGCATAGATGGCGGGCCATACCCCACACTGCCTGGGCCACGACCGCCACCGCCACTACGTGCAAACCGTGCAGTACCCCGGCAGGCAGGGCATCACCCTGGTTGGCGATGCCGAGCGCTAACAGAACAAGGGCGACCGCCGAAGGTAAGGTAAACCCCACCCATGCAGCCAGTGCACCACCATAGCCTGCACGTATCAGCCCAACCGCGATACCAACCTGACTACTGGCCGGACCCGGAAGAAACTGGCAAAGGGCGACCAAGTCCGCATAGCAACGCTCGCTCAGCCACTGTCGACGCACCACCAGTTCATCCCGGAAGTAACCCAAATGGGCAATCGGGCCGCCGAAGGAGGTCAGCCCCAGGCGCAAAAAAACCAAGAACACTGCCCAGGGGCTACGGTCGGTTGGGATGGCATCGGACATGCGTATCGACTCATCATCAAAGCTGCGGGCAGATGATAATTGAAGAGGGGGAAAATGGGAGTTTTGGGCTGGCGCTGCAACGCACCCCGGTATTTCGTGCCACTGGTCATATCGATCGCTCTTTCCCTTGGCAAAGTGACCGAACTGTTGAGGGCTGACAGAGGGGGAACGTGATGGATGACGAAGCGAAACGAATAGCGGCACTGGAACAGGTGGTGTTTGCGTTACTGGCTGCCGGAGCGGTCAGGGGGATTCCTCCCAACGATCTGCGGCTTCATGCCATTGGCGGCCTTCTCACCGGCACTCGCGGGCGTTGGGTGGATGAAGAGCATATTGGTGATGCAATCAACGAGCTTCACCGGGCAATGCGTTTTTTCCCTGATTGATTGTCCCGATGTATCAGCTGGCGCAACTGTCCGACCGTCCTGATGGCTGGCATAGGGTCGCTTCGCTTTATGTGCCTTACTTGGATCTCATGCCAGCGGAGAACGTCATGAGATCGAGGGGCAAGACCTTCTGGGATTGGGCGGATGCCAAGCTGCACAGTCGTACACATACTGAAGTGCTCGAATTCGGGTTGACCATCGATGTTCAGGTCCGGCTTTCCCGTGTGGGTGCCACTGAACTGTTCATTGGCATCTATGGGCCGGACGGTGCTTGCCTCCACGAGGAAGCGCACAAGGCGAGGCCAGGTCAATCCATGACCACCGCGATGTCATGGGGTGTCGCGCTGGCACGGGATATCGCCGCGTCCTTTGCGAAGCCTGGCCCCAAGGCGACTGATGGCGCGACAGAACATCGACCGAGCCCATGAGCCGTCTTTCTCCAAACAGGTGCGGTATCTCGCAATGCCTTCCGAGGGAGGCCGCGATGCGTGCCAATCCGAGAGCGCAGGGCAGTACTGATCCCGAGGTCCCGGCGCGCAGTCACGGTCGCTGAAGGCTAATGGCCTCGCGTGAGCCGGCTGAAAAAATGATCCGCTGCAACTGATTTGAGGGCGCTAATCTGCCAGCGTTGCCTCCAGCTACCGCCTGACTTTTCGAAGGAATTTTTCAGTTCCCTCCCACCTCAATAGCAAGTGGATTCAATGGGAGGGATTCTTGTGGCTGGACAGCAGTTGTACGTCATTGAGTACGAGGTCCACGGCGAGCGTCGGACATTCATCATTCGTCTTGAAAAGATGGACAACACCCTAGCCTGGCACTGGGCTAGCTGTGACGCAGGCATTGGCATCATTCCGAGGTTTGGTCAGCACAAGATCAAGTTGGTCAGCCGCCCTATGGCTGAGCGTTACGGTATCTCGAATGTACAGTGGCGGCCCGCGGGGCAAGGGCCCGAGTTTGTTCCGCAGCCCATTGATATCAGCAAATTCTCAGTAGCGGCCGAATGTAAATAGCTCGGCATTGTGTCCACCGAAAGTGAGCTTTGGAGAGCAAGCCATGCAACCTGAAACTGACGGTCCGGAAGAGAAGGGGCCAAGCAACGTTCCCTTCATCAATGATCCCCTGAAGCCCGCTTCGCCGGCGTTAAATGATGCTGAAGAAACAGATGCTGTTGAGGCTGAACAAGACATCGAGGCTGAATGAGCCGGAAATTTATCCCAGAAGGAGTACCGCCATGGATACATATCATGTGAGCCCGTCGGCCGATGGGTGGGAGTTGAGAAAGGTCAGTGCAGACCGCGCCTCGATGCGGGCAGCGACAAAACAAGAGTTGGTGAGCGCACTTCCAGCATTCTTTGAAGGCAAGAAAGCGTCGGTGAAAATTCACAAAGCCGACGGCACTATCGATGAAGAACGGACCTATCCGCGATCAGCTGATCCTCGTCGTACCAAAGGTTGAACACCATTACGGCAGCTGATCTGGGCATCGAGTTGGTGGGCGAAAACGGACTGTACCGATGGCTCGTTGCCAGTTTTCTTATGGGGAAGCGGATTCGCGCATCGATTGCAGTGCACGCCTACCAAAGGTGGTCGATCAGCACGGCCTGGATACACCGGCTAAGCTTGCAGGCTGCCACCATTCGACCCTCGTGAGGATCCTCGGCGAAGCCGGTTACGCTCGGTATGACCTATCTACGGCGCGGCGGCTAAAGGCGCTGGCCGGGGCGTTGAACACGCAATTAGGCCATCAGCTACGAGATCTGCATGAGCGTACTCAAGATCTCGAAGGGTTTACGCGCTGGCTACTCAATTTTGAGGGTGTGGGCCCTAAGACAATTGAGATCTTTATGCGAGAGGCCTCTACTGAGCTGAACTACCTTTGCCAAGGATCGTGAATCAACTGGCGCTTCGCCGCCATCGACTCGTCAATCAATGAGTGGAACACTCCAATATCCACATGGATTGGAATGGACCGATGAAGCTCAACACAGAAGGATTGTCGCTCTCAGGGAAAAAGGTTGTTGTGGTGGAGGATGACGGAACGCTCCGCACTGTGCTTGTAGATATCTTGCAACTCGGTGCCGACTGCGATGCCTTTACCACTGCTGAAGATGCCCTGATTCATCTGATGGGCATAAATGGCGAGTGCTCGTTTATCGTCGCCGATCACGGCGTGCCAGGCAGCATAAAAGGAATGGAATTTATCTCTATGGTCCATGAAAAATGGCCTGGATTACCTGCCATTCTTACCTCTGGATATCAGCTTGATGCTTCGGGGGTAACTCCGCCGGTCAGTTATCTCTTTAAGCCCTGGTCCCTTGAGAAGCTACGGGCGCAATCAGAAGCTCTCTCAAGGTTTGATATCTGCTGCAGCCGTGGTTACGCCGTAAACGACCCAAATCGCACTTAGCGCTGGTGGTTGTTGCGAGAGGAATTGCCAGGCTGTGGATCAAGGGGTTTACCCGGGTCGCTTTCGCATTTGCTGCCCAAGGCTCGGTATTCTCTCCTCAGAGCGTGGAGCTGGCGGTTGTCCAGATCCTCGAGATCCAAAACCGATTGCGCGGCTGATTTTGTGGCCCGTATCAGCTCATCTAGCTTCAGGTGGATGATGTCGTTGTCACGGTTCTGGGTGTTCTGGATCAGGAACACCATGAGAAATGTGATGATGGTCGTCGAGGTGTTGATAATGAGCTGCCACGTATCGTTGTAGTGAAACCATGGCCCTGAAAGCCCCCACATACCGATCAAAAAGACGGCGATCAAAAATGTGCTTGGCTTGCCGGCGTGATTGGCGAGCCATTGGCAGAACTTTGCGAATTTCATGATGCTTCTCTCCTGGGCCTTTCTGTTCTGACCGCAGTAAAGGCTTGAAATCTTTTTTACATTTGGCGAGCCGATGGGGACTGAAGGCCCGGCGGAACGTCCCCGCGCCACCATCAGTCAAAAGCTCATCGAGAACTTTTCAAGGCAGTTGCTCAGATGACCTTTATCGTCTGGTTCGCCATGCTCGGGACCGTCCTGCTTCTGCTTGCGCTCTCATCTTCGTACCTGCGCTGGATGCCTGTGACGACCTCTTTGGTCTGCTTGGGGCTGGGTATGGCGCTCAGTTCTCCTGGGCTGGGGTTTCTTCATCTGGAGGTCGCCGAAGCGAGTGGTTGGCTAGAGCACCTGACCGAAGTAGCGGTATTGTTCTCACTGTTTTTCAGCGGACTGAAACTTCGGTTACCTTTGCGCAGCCGGGCATGGCGGACTGCGTTACTTCTGGCAGGTCCGGTCATGGTGTTGTGTATCGCAGGCGTCTCTCTGACCCTGCATTACTTGCTTGACCTGAGTTGGGGCGCTGCGGTGTTGATCGGGGCAATCCTTGCACCGACGGACCCGGTCCTCGCAACGCTGGTACAGGTATCCGACGCCCAGGATGACGACCCCGTCCGATTCAGCTTGTCTGGAGAGGCTGGCCTGAATGATGGCGTTGCCTTCCCCTTTGTCATACTTGGTCTGATCCTGCAGCAGAGTGATACACAGCCCTGGCTGAGCGAATGGCTTATCAAGGACATGCTTTGGGCGGTGGCAAGCGGCGTTCTGTGCGGTTACTGGATGGGGCGCGGATTGGGAAAACTGACCCTCTACCTGCGTACGCGCAACGAAGACAGTACAGTGTCGCCCAACGATTACTTGGCCCTGGCCCTGGTGGCGCTGGCCTATGTCGTTGCCGAGTCGCTCCAGGGGTATGGGTTTCTCGCGGTGTTTGCGGCGGGACTTGGCCTACGCCAGGCCGAGGTTCAAACCTCCGCCGGGCCCCTCGAACCGGCTGCCGAGCACCTGGTGCAACCTGTCGTGGGCCATCAGCATCTGGCGCCGGAGCTTGCCGTCAAAGGCAATGTGAAAGAGCTCGACGAATCTCAGGTTGCTGCCGGCATCATGCTGGGCGATATGCTCGCGTTTGGTAGCTTGGTCGAGCGGGCCATGGAAGTCTTTCTGGTGACCTTGCTCGGCGTCGTCCTGTTGGAGCATTGGGATTGGCGGGCGCTCTACATTGGCGGCGCGTTGTTTATAGTCATCCGTCCCTTAAGCGTGCTCATTCTTTCTTCAGGGGGATCTTTGAAATTGCTGCAGCGGGGGCTTTTGGGGTGGCTCGGCATCCGTGGGGTCGGCAGCCTGTACTATCTGTTCTACGCGTTAAACCATGGTCTTGCGACACCTCTCGCCGGAGAGAGTACTGACCTGGTGCTGTCCGTCGTGGCATTGAGCATC
This sequence comes from Pseudomonas soli, assembly GCF_900110655.1. Lineage (GTDB taxonomy): Bacteria > Pseudomonadota > Gammaproteobacteria > Pseudomonadales > Pseudomonadaceae > Aquipseudomonas > Aquipseudomonas soli. The sequence continues at coordinate 312,236 of NZ_FOEQ01000002.1, read as the reverse complement.
CTGATGCACGGCCTAAGCGTTCAGCCGTTGATCAGTCGGTACACCGCATGGAAAGCGCGTTGCGGGTGAAAACGTTTGGGTAATCCCCTGCGACAAGCAATGGTACTTGAGCAAAAGACCTGCGCGCCCAAGTGAACGCGCAGGCCTGCATCAGGCGGCGCGTTGTTCGCTCTTGAGGAGCTTTTTCTGCACCTCCATGGCTTGGCCCAGTTCCTCCAGCTGCTGTTTACCCAGAAGCTTCCGGGCCGTCGGGAACAATTCGCTTTCTTCTTCTTCGATATGGTGCTCCAGCAGCTCCTTCATTACCTTGACCCTGCCGGCGAACTCCACGGTACCGGTTTCGGTATGCAGCAGGTCTGGCAAGACCAGCGAGTCGACCGTACGGTGTTCTTCCTTGGCTTCGTAGTACATCTTCGCTTCTTCCTTGCCGCCCGCCTGCTTGATCGCCGGATACAGGATCTCTTCTTCGAGCGCGGTGTGGATACTCACCTCTTGTTTGATACGATCAAGCAGTTCGGCGCGCTTTTTCACCGCGCGCTCGGTGGTCGAGGACAACTCCTCAAGAAGCTTCTTGACCAGTTGATGGTCCTGGATGAGCAATTCGATTGCATTCATAAGTCACCTCATCATCAGTGGCTAAAGTACGGTTGCTACTGGTGGAGTGGTGTTCAAACCGCAAGGTTCCAAGCGGGCGATCAGCGCACCGCTGGGTGGCGGATGCTGCGGTTAAAAGCAGGCATGAAAAAAGCCAGGGCGGAGGTTCGCCCTGGCTTTCATTGAGGCTAGCGGTTGTCGTCACTCGTGCGTCCACCGCCATGGCTATGCTGGCCACCTACACGGCCAGCCTCCGATGCGCGTTCACGGTCATTGGCGAAGTTCCCTCCCGAGTTCTGGCCGCCTTTGCGACCGGCTTCCGATGCTGTTTCCCGGTCATTGGCAAAGTTGCCTGGGTTGTTCTGTGCAGTACCACCTTGGTTGCCACGGTTGCCTTGATTGTTAGCCATGATCTTTCACCTCATGTCGGTTCACACACAGGAAAGTCTGTGTTCAATTTCCGACGTCACCTGGGTGGTCTTTCGCTCAAACGAATTTCTCTAGGCCTGACGAAACGCACCAAAGGTTTATTTCCTCGACTTGTGGCGCACGAAAGTACGAACGCGCTGTTGGTTAGAGCAGCCGATAGTGCCGCCCTAGCTACCTGACATGAACATGGGCAAGGAGCGGGGGTCTACCGGTGCGTATCTGAACCCACGAGGGATGGTCATGGAGATCTTGCCGTTACTGGAAGAATTGCTGAACGCCCGCGGCCCTGGCGGCCAGGAGGACGAGGTGCGTCAAGTTGCTCGGAGGGCGATGGCTGCCTGTCGTGATGAGCTGTCGACCGATAACGCCGGCAACCTGGTTGGCGTTGTTCGCAGCACCAACAGAGCCCGCCCGGACGCGGCAATACGGGTCATGGCCCACCTTGACGAGATCGCGATGATCGTCAAAAAGGTAAGGCGGGACGGCACCTTGGAGGTCTTGGCGTTGGGCGGTGCGCAGCCGATCAGCTTCGGCGTCTGCCCGGTGGATATCCTCGGTGATGGGCAGGTGCTTGCAGGCGTGCTGTCGTACGGCTCGATGCACAACAGCGGAAGTAGTGCCAATGGCCGTGACGTCCTTGCAGGCGCTGTGAAGTGGCAGGATGTCTACGTGGTGACACGTCAGTCCAGGCAGGTGCTGGACAAGGCGGGCGTTCGGCCGGGTACCCGCGTGGTGCTCAGCCAGCATTGGCGAAAGCCGTTCAAGGTTCACGATTGCATCGCTGCGCATTTCCTCGATGACCGCGCGCCGCTGGCGGCGGTGCTTCATTGCGCGCACCTGCTGCTGCAGCGCCGCAACGAGCTGAGCCAGGATGTGTGGTTCGTGCTGACAACGCTGGAGGAAGAATCCAATGCCGGCGCCATGTACGCAGCAGCAAGGCTACCCGGCGATACCACGATCGCCGTGGAGGTCGGACCGGTGCTCGATGAGTATGGCACCAAGCTGTCAGCCGACCCCATCATCAACACCGGTGACCAGAAGGGCTACTACAGCCGCAGTGTGGTGCAGGCCTTGATGGCTGCGACACACAAGGCCGGATACAGGCCGCAGCCAGCGTTACTGGTCGATTTCGCATCCGATGCGAGCGCGGTGCTGAGCACCGGTACCGATGCGCGAGCGGGGTGTATCGCTATTCCGACCGAAAACACTCATGGTTTCGAGATGGTCCTGGTGGAGGGAATATCCGCTTGTGCTCTCGCCCTGATGGAGTACCTGCTGCGGCCCGACGATGAGGTCATTCCTGCGCAATGATGGAGATCTTGCCGTTTCGCTCGACGATGGCGAACTTGATCTGCTCGACACGCTCTATGCCTTGGCTGTCCCTCGCCGACTCGAGGATGTCATCTTCGGTCAACCGCGCTCGGCGCATGCGGCTATGCAGAAAGCGTCCCTGTTCCACCACCAGGGTGGCGTGGCCATCCAGCAGCCGCGCCAAGGGCTTTGCGTTGAGCTTTGCGAGCGACAGGCCCACATCCAGCACGATCAACGTAGCAATCACCAGTATCGCGTTGGTGAAGGAAAAGTCCTCGCCCAATAACGCCTGCTGGGTCGCCTCGCCGATGATCAGTAGAAGGACGAAGTCAAACGTGGTCAGGTCTGCCAGCGAGCGCCGACCCGCCACACGAAACAGCAGCATTAGGGCGACATACATGGCTGCTGCGCGAAGGATGGAGTCCATGGCCCACTCCTACGGGTAGAGGAAGGTGGAAAAGCGAACGGTGCTGCTTGGCCCGGCCCTGACGACACCTTCAAGCGTCCCGACATGTTCGCTGCGCAATGTCAGGTAGAGCGTGGCAACGCCGTCTCGACTGGTGCCAAGCTGCAGCAGCAGGGCCTTTCCCTGAGAAAGCGATGCCTGTGGCTCAGGTTGCAGTGTCTCTATACTTGCTTCGCGCAGCAGGCTGCCGCCCAGCAGCACCATCACAGGCTCCGCGGACGTACCGCGGACGGTGATACGCAGGTTGTCAGTGGTGCCGCTGCGGCTGAGGCGTTGATATTCCACCTGCACGCGGCCGTCAGTGCTGATGGCCGTTGCGTCACTGAGTGGTCCGTTGCCAAACAGACCGAGCAACGCCAGCACCACCATCAGTACCAGGCACCACCACCCCGCACGTTCGAAGCGCCACACGCGCTGTTGCATGCGCATGTTTTCTTCTACCGGATAGTGCCTGGACAGCAGTTCATCATCATCCATGGTCCTGTTCCTCATGCGTGCTCGCCACGCAACCAGCGTTGGTGATAGTGCGCCAGGCGCGACAAGCCGAAGCGCGCGCCTTGGCGCATGACATCCGCGCGCTCGCCAAAGAAGCGCTGACTTAGGGTAAACACTGCTCCTGGCTCACCAGCAAACGCCCAGGCAAAGCACAATGTGCCAGGTGGGACGCCGCCCTGCGCTGAGGGGCCGGCAACCCCGGTAGTAGCAATGGCCACTGTGGCATCGCTGTTCTTCAGGGCTCCCATAGCCATTTCCCACGCAACGGCTTCGCTGGTTAGACCATAACTTTCGATGGTCTGCGGGCTCACCCCAAGCAGGCGCTGCTTGGCGGCAGGGGAATACACCACATAGCCGCTTTCCAGGATCTCCCCGGTGCCGGGTAATTCCGCCAGCAGGGCGACCATTGCGCCGGCCGTGCAAGATTCGGCAGTGGTCAGCAGCAGCTTGTGGGCCTTGAGGTAATCCAGTGCTTCGACTACAGGGTCTACGGTCATCACACGTCACCCCTTGCATGTTTTGTGGTGGACGCGTTTGCGGCGAGTTTGGTTCAGCGCGGCGGCCCGCCGGTCATGACCGATTAAAACGTCCTGAACTTTGTTCCAACGCCTGGCTTCTGCAGAGGTATGGGGTTGTAGTAACACGCAAGCGCTGGAGCCCCTCCTACATGTGAAGAGGAGAAACGATCATGACCGAGCCTGTGACGTATTTCTGGATCGCGGTCGCAGTGATCATCCTGCTAGTTGATCTCTGGGCCATTGTCAGCGTTTTCCGCAGTGACAAGGCCGATGTGACGAAGGCGTTGTGGGCGTTGCTGTTGTTAGCGCTGCCTGTTGTCGGCCTGGCTATCTGGGGTGTGATGGGGCCGCGCGGTATCAAGCGTGGTACTGGGCCTTCTTCGCCCGAACACAGTAAGGGGTAGGTGGTGAGCATGCCTTCAACAGACAAAACGCAAAAAACCGACGTGGCAAAGCCGCTCGTCAGTGGAGAGCAGGAGCGGGACAACGATGCTCGTCGTCCGGACGGCTCGACAGGCACAGAGCATGACTCAACGGCCCAAAAGGCCGCACGTAGCCACGCACAGCCTAAACATTAAACCACGACGGGACCGCAATCGCGGCCCCTTGCCTCGCGGCTCAGAGGATAGATTTCCCGCCAGTCACTGCGTAGCGCGAGCCGGAGATGTAACTGCCCTCGTCAGACCCAAGCAGTACATAGATCGGCGCCACTTCGACCGGCTGTCCCGGGCGGCCGAGCGGTGTCTTGGAGCCAAAGTTCTGCACGGCTTCGTCCGGCATCGTAGAAGGAATAAGCGGAGTCCAGATTGGCCCTGGCGCAACACTGTTCACGCGAATTCCTTGGCTGCCCAGCAATTGCGCCAATCCCGCAGTGAAATTGGCGATCGCGCCCTTGGTCGTGGCGTATGCCAGCAGACTGGGAGAAGGATCATCAGAATTCACTGAGCTGGTATTGATGATCGAACTGCCCCGGGGCATTGATGGCAAGGCTGCCTTGCAAATCCTGAAGATCGCGGTGATGTTGATGTCGAAGGTCTTCACCCACTCATCGTCGTCGATTTCCTCCAGCGTCTCGTGGGACATCTGAAAAGCTGCGTTGTTGACCAGGATATCGATACGTCCGAACTGACCCACGGTCTTTTCGACGATATCCTGGCAGTGCTGCTTCTGCGCGAGGTCGCCAGGCAGCAGCAGGCACCGTCGGCCAGCGGCTTCGACCCAGCGGGCAGTCTCCTTGGCGTCGTCATGCTCGTCCAGGTAGGCGATGGCCACGTCGGCACCTTCCCGCGCGTAAGCAATGGCGACAGCCCGGCCGATACCGCTGTCGGCGCCGGTGATCAAGGCGATCTTATCTTGCAACCTGCCGCTGCCGGTGTAGGTTTGCTCCCCACAATCGGGATACGGCTGCATTTTCGCCTGCGAGCCAGGGACGGGCTGCGGTTGGGAGGGAAACGGGGGAGAGGGGTAGTCGCGCATGACGGTCGCTCCTGCAGGTTTGGGAAGTGCATATCCGTTCGAAACAACCGACTGCCTGGGGTTGAGCCGAACACGCCAGTGACGCGACGGGCGGTATGCGACGCCTGCTTAACGCCGCTTGCGGCACAGCATCGCCAGCGCGCAGCCGCTCAACAGCACTAGAGCGGTCACCGCCATCCGGCTGGAAGCCGGTGATCGATCGCTGCGCCATCCGTCCTGCACGCCACGTGCACGGCTCGGTGGTTCGAACAGGTTGCCGTCACAGGCTGCCGCCGCCTGGCTGCGGTCGATACCTCGGCGGGTCAACCAACCGTTCAGGTTGGCAAGCCGTGTCAGCAATTCCGGCCCCAGATAATGGTTGCCATCCTGGAAGAACCCGGTGAAGGGATGTACCCGCTCCACGTGCTCAACGCGGTAGCGTTCGCCGGATTTCATGCCCATCGTCGGGTCGATCATGGCTGAGTTCCCCCGACCATGTGTGCGGTACCCAAGGTGCCGGACGCTGCGCCCGGAACCAGGATGACCTTGCGGCAATCGTCCTGCTTCTGGTCGAACAGCTTGTAGCCCATGGCGGCTTCTTCCAGCGCCAGGCGGTGGGTGACGATCAGCTCCGGTGCCAGACGGCCGGCCTCGATGTGCTCGAGCAGTTCGGGCAGGAACCGCTGCACATGGGTCTGGCCCATCTTGAACGTCAGGCCCTTGTCGAAGGCATCGCCGAACATGAAGGCATGAATGAACCCTGCGTAGACTCCGGGCACACTGACCACGCCGCCCCGGCGCACCGCGGCGATGCTCTGGCGCAGCGCCTTGCCGCTGCTGCCTTCGATTTTCAGCGCGGTCAGCACCGTTTCGGTGGTGCTGCCCTTGGCCTCGAAGCCGACCGCATCGATGACGGCATCCACGCCGCGCATGCCGGGGGTTTGGCGAATGATGCTGTCGGCGGGGTCGTCGTCCTGTTCGAAGTTGATCGGCACTACACCGTATGCGTCACGGGCAAACGCCAGGCGGTAGTCGTTGTCGTCGACCATGAAGATGGTCTGCGCGCCGAGCATGCGTGCGCAGGCCGCGCTCAGCAGCCCCACCGGCCCGGCGCCATAGATGGCTACGTTCGAACCCTGGCCGATCTGCGCGTTGATCACCGCCTGCCAGGCTGTCGGCAGGATATCCGAGAGAAACAGCACCTGATCGTCCGCAAGGGCCGTAGGCACCTTGAACGGGCCCGTGTTGGCCTTGGGCACGCGCACGTAGTCCGCCTGGCCACCAGGCACGCCGCCGTACAAATGGCTGTAGCCGAACAAGGCAGCCCCTGGCGGGATACCTTTCTTGTTGAGGATGGCGCCGCGCCCTGTGTTAGTGGTTTCGCAGGCGGCAAACTGCTCTAGCTGGCAGAAAAAGCAGCTGCCGCAGGCAATCACGAAGGGGATCACCACGCGGTCGCCGACCTTTACATTGGTCACGCCACGTCCGGTGTCCTCGACGATGCCCATGAACTCATGGCCGAAGATGTCGCCTGTTTCAGTTTGTGGAATCTTGCCGTGATAGAGGTGAAGGTCCGAACCGCAAATAGCGGTCGCGGTGACCCGCAAAATGATGTCGTCCTCATCCTGGAGTGCTGGATCGGGAACGGTATCCACCCTGACATCCTGGGCGCCGTGATAAGTCAATGCTCGCATAGGTTCAACTCCTGCTTGGAGGCTGGGGGTGAGGCTCTAAGCAGAGGAAGTCGGCGGCGTAGGTAAAGTTCAGGCGGAAGCCTCCAGTGGCAAAACTGGGCAACGAGGCTCCTGCATGGGCAGGCCGTCGTGAGTACTCGATGTAAGGAAAGGGCGCTGGCTTTGTCCTTGGGCGGATGCCAGTCGTCTGCCGGGCTGAACGGATCCAAACACGTCCGGCTCAACCCTACTGAATCGCCCATTTTCATAAGAAGATAGGGGAGGTCATTCTACGACGGACCGCTTTCGACCCGAAGCGGTCACATGATCATTGTTAATGCGCTGGGATCAACACACCGAAGATCACGAAGAACCCTCCGCAGATCTGATTGAATCGACGTCCCGTTCGGGCCAGCAAGGCCTCACTTTGTGCGCAGCACTTGCCACGCCTAATTCGATTGTGAAGAGAGAGCAAGCTCACCAGGGTGAAGTGGCTTTCTGCGAAGCGCATTGAATACCGCGTCGATATGCCAGGTTTCCGGGCCGATCAGCACGGCATCCAGTGGGTCGGCATGCAGTTCGAGCTGTGTCGCAATGCCTTCGATGGCGAGCATTTGCTGGGCATGCTCAAGTTGCCGGCGGATACCCGTGAGCCACAGCCGGCCTGCCCCCGCCAGCAGGAACAGGGTGTGGGGATAGGAGTAGGCGAGCTTCCGGCGCAGCTTGATCACCGCCGTTTTACTGTAACCAGAAAAAGCAGGTGCCAGCACATAGGTTTTGCCCGCTGCGGCCTCGAGGTCGTGCTTGTCCTGCAGGTACTCCTCGACAGTGAAGCAGTTGGCGACCGTTTCGAGCGCGCCGCTGATGACATTGACCAGATAGGCGTTGACACCGACATAGCAGTACTCGGTCTTGCCATGTACTACACAGTCCTCGCTGTTGCAGCGGACGACCCAGTAGTCACCCTTCGCTGACGGCTCGCAGGATTGGATGACGAACCGTTCCGGGCGACCGTCCATCCTGATGACGTCTGCAAGATGGTCGAGGACTATGGCGCTGGCTTGGTGTGCGGATAGCATCGATGGGTACTCAGGTGATAGTCGCGCGAGGATAATCATTTCCGAACGGCATTGTTGCGCCCAAATGTGAAGACCCCGCCCATGAGTGAATGCAATCACCGCAGGAACAGACGGGCAGCCAGCGCATGCTCTGTGCGCTGGCAGCTCGTCCTCATTTGAAACGCGCGGCCTAAAACAAACCGATCAGCATTGATAGCTTGTGCGTTGCCGAGGGTCTTAGATTGATGGCTAGGTTAAACCAAGGAGTTACCTATGCTGATCAATGGATACCAAAGTTACCAGTACCTGCCCACGCACATCCGCCAACAGACCCATTCATGGACTGTTGGTGAAGTGCAGGTGCGATCAGTCATTACCTCGCCCGAGGCCGATCGTTTGGCCAAGCACATTGAATATAATTCAGACAGAGGTTTGCTCCAGCATCTGAAAGTATCCACAACCCAGCCTCTGACGGACTTGTTCCGCTGGCTGGTCAGCTGTCTCGGTGTGCGTAGGGCTGCACAGCGAGCGTCGGATGATCTACCCCTGCAACATGCTGAACAGGCCGGCACCGCAGCGCTCTTTCGCTGCAGTTTCGGCAATGGCTTCAAGACCGTGCTCGAGGCAGTAAGCCTGCTCGCTACTGCCGCCAGCGTTGATCACCAACGCTTCGATGTGACGCTGGAAGCCGAGCAGATTAATTGCTTGCGAGATGCCATGGTCGAGGGGCATGCAAATTTCAAAGCAATTGAGATGATGGTGAAAACCCGCGGGGACTTGCAATGTGTGCGTTCCCTCGCGTTGAGCTTGATGCGTAAGGCTGAAGATTGTCAGCCTTCTATCGAGGCAGCGCTGGCAAACGTGGCCACCGACCGTCCAGACCCAAGCGTCTTTCTGAATGGGCTTATGACATTCCTGCAAGGGCAGGAGGCGCGATGGTTCGAAAAAACCATGAATAATCCGAAGCTGCGCATCGACGCTCAAGCGCAGAACGACTTCATTAGCGAAAAGCTCCAGGAGCATATCGATACACTGGATGCCCAGGAGGCCGACAAGATGCTTGAGCAACTGGAGGGTATTTTCGGCAAGCGGGCAAGTGGGGTTATGGGGTTTGCCAACGAGCTCTTGGGGTTGGCCGATGAGGACGATCAGCTTCTGTCGCGCATGACCCGTGCCGAAAGCCTGAGCGATAGCCTGGTCGACCTGCTTCGCGCGAAGCTTGATAGGCCCGAGAAAGGTAGGGCGGGCTCGCCCACTATCAAGAGCTTCAACGAGCTGAACCCACTGGAGTTGGCCGCACTCGTGAGCCTAGGGGTCAAATTGCAATAGACAGGAGCAGCCCCCAAGTCATCGCCTGAAGCGACCCAGCCTGCACGGCTCCAAATCAGGCGATGGCGTGCCACGGGTGATTTCCATGCCCACCAGGCGGCCTACGGTAGCGGCCAGCGTGACACCGGGATGCATGACACAAACGTAAACGCCGCTGATACCCGGCAGAAAACCAACCAGCGGCGCGCCATCCTTGGGGATCGGCCGGAAACCCACGCACGCCTGTTCCACGTCGAGGGACACAACGCCGTGCAACTCTGCTCTGATGGCCTCGGCGGTTCTCAATGCGATGACGTTAGGTTGGTGATCTGCCGCATCGTCCAGATAGTCCTCTGCCGCCAGCAGGCTGCTATCATCAGCATGCCGCACCTCCATGGCTGCGTTGTAAATGATCCCTCGGACAAGGTGGGGCGGCGAGTGGTAGCGGATATAGATGGCAGGAGAGGCGTCGAGCGCAAGTGGGTACCCCAACATGTCCGTCAAGAGCGTGGTACCCGTTCCCGCCGCAAGCACCACCAAGTCCGCATCGATTACTCCGTGGGTGGTTTTCACACCTGAGACTTTATCTGCGGTGCCCGTGAACCCTTCCACCTGGGTCTGCTCCAGCAACCTGGCGCCTTGAGCTTGAGCGCCTTTGATCAGGGCCCAGGTGGCCGCTACTGCATTCAGCGCGCCTTCCTCTGGAGAATGGTTGGCCTGGGCAGGAGGGTGTTTCAGATTAGGTTCCAGGGTGAGGATCTGAGCGCGGGATACCGTTGATATCCCTCTACCCGTCGCAGGGGCGGCCGGTACTTCCGGGAGGCCATAGGTCAGCGAACCGGTCCATTGAATGTGTAAGTCTGGCAGTTGCGCTTCGAGGCGACGATAGTCCGATACGGCTGCGGCCCGCAGTGCGGCGGCAGGATCTGCGTCACTGTAGGTGGTATTGATCCATGCAAAGGAAGTGGAAGTCACGCCAGACGCTACATGGCCAGCCTCCACGATGGTCACCTGCGCGCCTTGGCAGGAAAGGTGGTAGGCAACGGAGGCCCCCACGATACCTGCCCCCACCACTACCACATTCATTCCCGGGATATTGTTCATCGTGCTCCGTCACCGCCTTGGGACTATGTTTCACTGGCCGTACCTGGCAACCCTGGGGCCACAGGGGCAAACGGCGATAGTAAATGGAAAGCGTGAGTACCAGCGAGCCTATGTTTGATCGATACCTGAAGCAGTGGGGGCTGACCATCGATGGGGAGGCTTTCGTTTCACTCAATGGCAATCTATTGCCCGTTCGCCAAGGCGATACACCGGCGATGCTGAAAGTCTCGCAGGCGCCCGAGGAGCAGGCCGGCAGCCAGCTGATGGCCTGGTGGGCAGGCGACGGTGCAGCCCCTGTACTGGCCCACGCGGGCGAGGCATTGCTGATGAAGCGGGCGCAAGGTTCGGCGTCACTTGCGCAGATGGTCGCAGATGGCAGGGATGACGAGGCCACGCGCATTCTATGTGCCGTGGCGGCCCGCCTGCATGCGCCACGGTCTACGCCGAGGCCTGCGCCGAGGCCTGCGCCGAGGCCTGCGCTGGTGCCGCTGGAGCAATGGTTCGACGCATTGTGGAGCGCGGCGGCGACGCACGGTGGGGTGCTGGAGCACAGCGCAAAGGCAGCGAGGGCGCTTTTCGCAGCTCCCCAGGACCCTGCGGTGCTGCATGGCGACATCCATCACGGCAATGTGCTGGATTTCGGGCCGGCCGGTTGGCTCGCCATCGATCCCAAGGGGTTGTACGGCGAGCGGGGCTTCGATTTTGCCAACATCCTCTGCAACCCGGACGAAGCCAGTGCGCAGGCACCGGGGCGCCTCTCACGGCGTATAGCGATCATTTCGCAGGCAGCCGGTATCGAGCGTCACAGGCTGTTGCAGTGGGTGCTGGCGTGGGCAGGGTTGTCGGCGACCTGGATGATCGAGGATGGCGCTGAGCCGGAGGGCAGGTTGGCGTTGGCGAGGCTCGCGGCTTCGGCGCTCGATGGCAGCGCTCGGGGTTCTGACTGAGGCATTGCATGTTAGCCGGCGATCACGGGTGACGCCGGGATTGCGCTGATGGTCAGTTCGCGCATGCAGCACTTCAAGCCCCAGGTGTTGTCCGCGTGCATACTGGCCCCACATGTGCACACATGTGTATTTCACGCCGTTAGGCTCTGTACGAAAAGCCTTGATACTTGTACATGCTGCGTTGAGTACAGTCTGGGAATGCTCATGTACTCCAGTTCATTCTGCTTACTCCCCCCGTTTCGCTTTGTCTGACTTTCACGCAGACACATTTCCTACAGGCCCTGGCGCAATGCGAGTAAGTTACAGAGCGCCTTGGTGGGTTCAGGGGGGGTATCGAGCATCTGTTCGGCTGTTTCAGCGTCGAGAACCGTCATGCCTGTGGTATCAACACTAGTGACTTCGGCATGCGCAACGGAACGGATAGCCAGGGCGGCTACAAGCTTTTTCTGTTCTGACAGGTCTCGTTCAAAATCGGAGAGATGCGGCGCTCTTGCGGGGCGATTCCTGCCGTGAATCTTGACGTTAACCCAAGTACCGCCAGATAGGGTCTTCGTTGCGAGATCTTCAACGAGATCGTCAGCCGTGATGCGCAACGCTTCCATTCTCCCGCCTTTCAGCAGGAGTTGCTTTTTTCTGGTCGCGGCACGACGGGCAAGCCCTGCTTTCGATCTGTTCGACACAATGACGTCCTCCGTATTGCCCGATCCTTGACCTGTACGGACCGCTAGCAGGCATGAGGCCAGCCGTGTCCAAGGAATGGAAAGGATATCCGAAGGCCAGGCGAGATCTTTGTACGAAAGTGCCTGCACGACGGTCATGCGGCGGTGAAAACAAGTTCGGAGTTTTCATGTGCAATCAGCAAGGCCAGGTGCGACTCCTACCGTTTCTCGCCTGTTTTCGCCTTGCCTGATCAAACGATCCGCTTATGGATGAGATGTGTCAGTCGATTGGGAAGTTTGGCAATAGCTCATTGGGGCTATGGGGCTGTCCAGGTGCCGGTTGCTATGCTGTTGCCGATTTGGGCATAGGGAACGGCCGCGTCGAATGGCGCTGCCACGACACGGAGGTGCACATGCAGATCACATTGCCGCTGAGTGTCAGCGACTGGGAGTACAAGAGCGCCAGCGGGGGTGGGTTGACGGTGATGTTTGCCGCCGCCAGCGGTGGCTTGCTGACCTTGACCGATCCGAACAAGGCCGAACAGCAGTTTCGCTACGGTTCGCTCGGAGTCGGCGTTGGCGCAGGCGCGCGTTTGCCGCGGGTAGGCAAGATCAACCTGCTGGTGCGTGGCAAAAGCGTCGGCGCGGTGGGCACCAGCGCAGACCTCCCGGCGATCGGTAAGGTACTGGTGGCTGAATCGGTCGCGGCCCGTGGCCTGGTGCGCGACGACTTCAAGGGCGGGTGCGTGTTCCTCGAAGGCGGGGTGGGCCTGGTTGGCGGTGGCAGCGGCTCGGGCGTGCTGTTCGGCCTGGATCCCAAGCTGTTGGTCCTGGGTACCGCCGCGATAGGGGCGGGTGGCGCGTTTTTGCCGCAGGAAACCTTGCCGCGCCTGCTGCGCTCGGCGAAGGGCGTGATCCTCTCCGCCGGGTTCAACATCGGCGTGCAGGCGGGCGGCGGCCTGGCGTTGACCTTGGGCGGGCTGTACTGATGGCCAGGGCGTGCTCGCGACAGCGTCAGGCGCCCACGGCTCCCGGCGCCGCGAGGTTGCAATACTGGCCCTTGAAATACAGCAAAGGCTGCGAGGACGTGGTTTGCTGCAGGTTCAACGCCTTCACTTCACCGATGACGATCAGGTGATCGCCCGCGGCGTGTTCAGCGTGAATCTCGCAATCGATCCAGTGCAGGCTGCCGGCAATGATCGGGTTGCCCAACGGTGACGGTTGCCATTGCACCTTGTGCCACTTGTCCGTACCGCGCCGCGCGAACTGGTTGGAAATCTCGACCTGCTCACCCGCCAGGATGTTGACCGCGAAGCGACCGGCTTGGCGAATCCTGGGGTAGCTGGCTGAACTGGACATCACGCTGAATGACACCAGTGGCGGGTTCATCGACACGCTGTAGAACGACTGGCAAGTGAAGCCGATCGGCTCATCATCGGTGTGCGATGTAATGACCGTGATACCGGAGGCGTAGTGCCCGAGCGCTTCGCGAAAACTCGATGGCTCGATAGGGAGTGACATAGTAGATCCTGGGTGTGGGTACCGCTCGGAGGTGTGAGAAGGCCCGCATCTGTCCGGGCCTCCACCTGTTACCTCCGACCTGGGCTCAGCGCTTGTTTGCCAGCTCTCTGCGAACAATCTCCGCGCCCGCGCTCAACGCATTGAGCTTGCCTCTTGCCACCTGGCGCGGCAGGGGCGCCATCCCGCAGTTGGTGCAAGGGTAGAGCTTGTCGGCGTCGACGAATTGCAGGGCCTTGCGCAGGGTATTGGCGACTTCCTCTGGGGTTTCAATGGCGTGGTTGGCAACATCAATGGCGCCAACCATCACTTTCTTGCCGCGGATAAGCTCGATCAGCTCCATCGGCACGTGGGAGTTGTGGCACTCCAGCGAGACGATGTCGATGCTCGATTTCTGCAGCTTGGGGAAGGCTTCTTCGTATTGCCGCCATTCCGAGCCCAGGGTCTTTTTCCAGTCGGTGTTGGCCTTGATGCCGTAGCCGTAGCAGATGTGCACGGCGGTTTCGCACTTGAGCCCTTCGATGGCGCGCTCCAGGGTGGCCACACCCCAGTCATTGACCTCGTCGAAGAACACGTTGAAGGCCGGTTCGTCGAACTGGATGATGTCGACACCCGCCGCTTCGAGTTCGCGGGCCTCCTGGTTGAGGATCTTGGCGAATTCCCAGGCCAGTTTTTCGCGGCTCTTGTAGTGGGCGTCATACAGTGTGTCGATCATCGTCATGGGGCCTGGCAGCGCCCACTTGATGGGTTGTGAGGTTTGCTGACGCAAGAACCTGGCGTCATCGACAAACACAGGCTGGCGGCGAGCAACAGCGCCTACGACCGTCGGCACGCTCGCATCGTAGCGATCACGGATTCTGACCGTCTCGCGCTGCTCGAAATCGACACCGTCGAGGTGTTCGATGAAGGTCGTGACGAAATGCTGACGTGTCTGTTCGCCATCGCTGACGATATCGATACCGGCGTGCTGTTGTTCTTGCAAGGACAAGCGCAGCGCGTCTTGCTTGCCCTCGACCAGTTCATCACCCTCCAGCTTCCATGGCGACCAGAGCTTCTCAGGTTCAGCGAGCCAGGCGGGTTTGGGCAGGCTGCCGGCAGTGGAGGTGGGTAACAGCTTTTTCATACTGGAAAACCTTGTGTCTGGTTGAGTCAAAGCGCGCAACGGGCGGACCACTGCTCGAGAATGGCCTGGTAGGGCTTGATGAAGTGTTCGTGCGCGAACTTGCCCTGTTCGACAGCCAGGCGGCTGCGCTCTTCGCGGTCGTAAACGATGCGCGTCAACGAGTAGTCCTGGTGCTGCAAGCTGGGTTGGTAGGTTTTGCCGGCGGCGGAGTTCGCGTTGTAGATTTCAGGCCGGTAGATTTTCTGGAAGGTGTCCATCGTGCTGATGGTGCTGATCAGTTCCAGGTTGGTGTAGTCGCCCAGCAGATCGCCGGCAAAATAGAACGCCAGCGGCGCGGCGCTGTTGGGCGGCATGAAGTAGCGCACCTTCAAGCCCATCTTCTTGAAATACTCATCGGTCAGCGAGTATTCGGCCTGCAGGTATTCCACGCCCAGGACCGGGTGCTGGTTTTCCGTGCGGTGATACACCTTGCTGCTCGAGACGCTCAGGCAGATGACGGGCGGCTTGCGGAAATGCGCTTTGTAGGCGGGTGAATTCACGAAGCACTTGAACAGCTTTCCGTGCAGGTCGCCAAAGTCCTCGGGGGTGCTGAAGGTGTGCCGATCCTTGTTGTGCCCCTGCAACAGCACGCTGAAATCGTAATCGCGCACGTATGACGAAAAATTATTGCCGACCATGCCGTCGATACGTTCGTTGGTTTCCCGGTCAACTACCGTCGTTTTCAATATTTCGATCAACGGCAGTGCAGGGGCGGCCCCCGAGAGGCCGATATCCATTTCCACTGAAATGATGTCGAGTTCGACCCTGTAGCGATCGCCTTTGGGGTTATCCCAGTGCGCCAGGGCATTGAAGCGGTTGTCGATCATCCTCAAGGTATTGCGCAGGTTTTCCTGGCGGCTCTTGCCCCTGGCCAGGTTGGCGAAGTTGGTGGTGGTGCGGGTCTTGTCCGAAGGCTGGTAGTGTTCATCGAAACAGATCCGTTTGAGGGTGAATGCAAACTCGTTATTCATGGTGGTCGTGAGCCCTGATGTCTTAAGCGAGGCAAGGAAGGCCAGGGTTGAGATTCATGGGTGCCGCGCCCATGCCTGCCTTTGTCGCTTGCGCAAATTCGATGAAGGATTGTCAAAGATCAGCTCTTCATGAGACAAACTCATTTTTTTTGCATACAAGTGTAGTTTTTCTCATGATCGATCTGAGGCACCTGCGCACCATCCATGCCTTGCGCGAAACCGACAGCCTGTACGAGGCCGCCGAACGGTTGCACCTGACCCAATCGGCGTTGTCGCACCAATTCCGCGAGCTGGAAGACCGTATTGGCATGCCGCTGTTCGTGCGCAAGTCCAGGCCGGTACGTTTTACCAGCGCTGGTCTCAAGCTGCTGGAGCTGGCCGAGCAGGTACTGCCGCAGATCCGTGCCACCGAGCGGGACCTGGGCAAACTGGCGGGTGGTACGGCCGGGCGTCTGCACATCGCCATCGAGTGCCACAGCTGCTATCAGTGGCTGATGCCGACGGTGGACGAATTTCGCGGTGCCTGGCCGGAGGTCGAGCTGGACCTGGCGTCGGGGTTTTCATTCGCGCCACTGCCGGCGTTGGAGCGGGGCGATCTGGACCTGGTGGTGACGTCCGACCCGATGAAACTGCCGGGGATCAGCTATGTGCCACTGTTCGGCTATGAGGCATTGCTGGCCATCGATAATCATCACGCCTTGTGCGTGAAGCCGTATCTGGAGCCCGCCGATCTTGCCGGCCAGACGCTGATCACCTACCCGATCGAGCGCAACAGGCTGGACATCTTCACCCGCTTCCTTGACCCGGCCGATATCGAGCCGGCGCAAGTGCGCACCTCGGAGCTGACGATCATGATGATGCAACTGGTGGCCAGCGGCCGCGGTGTGTGCTGCCTGCCGAACTGGGCCGTGCATGAATACAGCTCGCGCGGTTACGTGACCACCAAGCGACTGGGGGAGAAGGGGCTGCAGGCAAAACTGTATGCGGCGGTCCGCAGCGACATGCTCGAAGTGCCTTATGTAAGCGACTTCCTGCTCACGGCAAAGGATATGTCCTTCGCGACGCTGGAAGGCGTCAATGCTGTTTCCGGGATCGCTACCTGACAGCCAGCCCCAGCTATCGCAGCGCATTACCTGGCAATCGAGGCGGACGGATCAGCGGGTCATCATCGAGTCGGCAAGGACCGCGCGAAACACGCTGTAAATCCCCGAAAGCGCTGGTTACACATCCAGGCCACACACTTGCGTGCCCGCGGCCATAGTTCATGCCCAGGCTTCATCGGTGCGCGACAGCGCCGTTGGTCGGCTGAGTCGAAGCGCAAGCTGGATTCGGCCAGAAAAATGTACGATGATTTTCGTAATGCCAGGGAGGGCGCATGCCATAAGGCTTCAAGGCAGCCAGGAGCGCGGTGATTGCCGCGCTCGAATCCGGGAGGTACCTGCATGCAGCGCGGGGCGATATCGAGGTAAAGAAGCTGTTGGCCCTTGGCGCGGTCAGTGCGGGCGATGTCATCGAGGTCATCCGTGCTTGCAATGGCACTCACTACAGCTGCAGCCCACACCATGCCGTGCCAGCCATCGAAGTCCATGTGCTCAGGCGCTCCGGCTGGTACATCAAGTTCTATTTCATCGAGCCGCAGACGTGGTTCATCAGTGTTCACCAATGAGTAACCCAAGCATGAATATCCTGTTCGAGGGCGACACCGGCCAGGCCCTGTGCGAGCGTTGCCAGGCGTTGGTCGCCATGCATTACACCCGGCGCGACGTGCCTTTCAGTGATGGCCTGGGCGTGGCGCGGGACATCCTGGTGGGCGTGTGCGATGGCTGCGATACGGTGGTGGCCATCCCGCCGCAGTCCACTCCGGCTATCCGCGAGGCGCGCAAGCAGCAGCTCAAGTCCATCGAGGCGCGGCTGCCGGCGGTATATCTCGATGTGCTCGACGCGGCGATGCAAGCGGTCAGCAGCGAGGCGGGGGCACACCTGCGCAAGCTGTTCCTCGCCCATTATTTCCATTGGCTGGTGCAGGCCCGCCAGGGGGCGGGTCTGCAGCCCGGCCACGAGGCCTTCGTCCAGGCACTCGACGCGCAGCGGCATCAGCGGGGGTTGCCGGCGTCCGGAGCCACGCGGCGGCTGTCGATGAAGGTCAACGCGCACATGGCCGAGGATTTCCTGACGCTGCTGGGGCAAACCCGGATGAGTCAGACCGAGCTGCTCAAGGCGGTGATCGCAAGGATCCAGATGGATGTGCTCGAGGCGCGTGATCCGCAGGTGATCGAGACGCTGCAGCGGCTGACGCGTGTGGCGGGGTAGGTCGGGGCGGGCGCACCGCGCGGGCATCGCTCCTCACATGTGAGACTTGCGCAGCCCATGATCCAGGCGTAACGTACATCACATGTGAGACA
Source organism: Pseudomonas soli (assembly GCF_900110655.1). Lineage (GTDB taxonomy): Bacteria > Pseudomonadota > Gammaproteobacteria > Pseudomonadales > Pseudomonadaceae > Aquipseudomonas > Aquipseudomonas soli. Next base: position 294,166 of record NZ_FOEQ01000002.1, on the reverse strand, counting down.
AGGACACCCCCTTCGATGGCAGGCAAGAAAAGCTCCACCGACTACATGCGTGACATGCGCGCCCGGCTCAAGGCCGCAGGCCTGGTCAAGCGTGAGCTGTGGATCCTGCCCGAGCACGCCGCCGCCCTGCGCGGTATCGAGAAGGCTTTACGTCAGCCCCACGCGGGCAAACAGGTCAGAACGGAGGATTTCATGACCGAGCACACCCACTGGACGATCGAAACGCTGCACGGCGCCCTGCAAGGCCTGGACGAGGTGCGCGGCGGGTCGATCGGCCTGTCCCTGCAACAGGGCGCCGAGCCCAGCCTCAAGCTGGTGATGAACGAACTGGACGGCCTGCCGCTGTACATCGCCGTGGCCGGTGAGCAGATCCTGGTCGACACGCTGCTGGTGCAAGCCTGCCAGGTGAAAGACCGCGCTGCATTCAACGATGCGGTGCTGCGCACCCGCGATGTGTTCCCGCTGTCGTCCATCGGCCTGCACACGCTGCCCTCGGGCGAGTCGGTATACACCATGTTCGGCGCCCTGAGCGCGGCTTCGTCGCTGGACAACATCGTCCAGGAGATCCACACCCTGGCCGACAACGTCATCACCGCCGCCGAAGATTTCGAAGACTACTTCACCCACTGATTCCGGAGATTGCACCATGAGTTTGTTGAGAAAGATCGTCACCGCCCTGCGTGGCGGCGCTTCGGAAGTCGGTGAGGCGATCGTCGACTCCCAGGCCCTGCGCATCCTCGACCAGGAGATTCGCGACGCGGACAACAACCTGATCGATGCGCGCAACCAGCTGGTCAAGATCATGGCCAAGCACAAGACCGCGCAGCAGCGCATCACCGAGTTCGACAAGACCATCGGCGACTGGGAACAAAAGGCCATTGCCGCGCTGGACAAGGGCGAGGAGGGCCTGGCCCACGAATGCGCGGCGCGCATCGCCGACCTGACCAACCAGCGTGACAGCGAGCAGGCGCTGGCGGACCAGTTCGGTGCGTCGGTGACGACCCTGACCGCCACCGTGAGCAAAACCGAGGCGCAGATCAAGGGCCTCAAGCAGCAGGTAGACCTGGTCAAGGCCCGCGAGAGCGTGCAGCGTGCCCAGGTCAGTGCGGCCTCGGCCACCGGCGGCGCCAATGGCAGCCTGGAAACGGCGGTCGGCTCGCTGGACCGCATCAAGAAGCGCCAGACCGAGCGTGCCGCCGAGCTGGAAGCGGCGGCGGAGCTGGCGGCCAAGGCCGATGGCAGCGATCTGGAAGCACGCCTGAAGTCGGCCGGGATCGGCGCCAGCAACAGTGGTGCCGACGATGTGCTGGCACGCTTGAAGGCCAAGGCGGCCAAGCCGGCGGAGTGATTAGTTGAGCGGGCCGGCCTATCGTGGGCCCGTGGGAGTGGGCTTGCCCCGCGATGGAGCTGGCCCGGCTGGCGCAAAACCCTGCTGCAGACCCGTTGGCGGGGCACACGAAAAGCAGTATCGTGTCGCCCCCGCCAAAGGACTGCCGCGACCCAAGGGATTTTCAATGTCGCCTTCTTCCAACAGGCCCAGCCTGTTCGCTACAGCTCCAGTATTGGCTCCTGTTCCGTCACCCTCTCACCCAGGAGATGCCCCGTGGGTTGGTTGAAACGCTTCATGGGCTTCGAAGCCCCCAAACCTGCCGCCGGCAGCCAGGCCCAAGGCAACCTGCCATTCGGCCTGGGCAGCGGGCGCATGCTCAAGCTCGATCGCTCGCTCAAGCTGCTGCTCGACGGGCATTCCGAGCTGGAGGTCCCCGAGCAGGAAGTGGTCTGGGCGGTCGGTGAAGTCGACCTCGGCCAGTCGGTGCGCCTGGCGCGCTTCTATATGGAAGACGAGGACTACTGGCTGCAGGTGGTGATGAATGGCGCGTCGGCTGACGATGTCCGTGACATCATCCTGTTCGGCTACTACAGCGTGGTGCCGGTCACCAGCGACGCGGAGCTCAAGCGCCTGGTCGGGCCCGAGTCGAACATCGGCCTGCCGTACTACGAGCACGAAGGCTACGAGTTCGTTCGCCAGTGGGGCAGCGAAGAGGGGCAGACCGAGCTCACGCCGATCAGCGAGTGGGTCACCAGCCCCGAGACCAGCTACCGCATCCAGCACCTGTCGATGCTGTATGCCCGCGAAACCGGCCTGACCGATCGCCGCGAATTCCTCCTGCTGTCGGTGGAGGAAGACGAGGACGGCAATGTCAGCCTGACCACTTCGGTGGGTGTCACCCTGCAATCAACGGACTTCAACGTCATCTGACAAGGATTCACCATGCTCGACGCACTTCGCATGTCGCTCAACGCCCAGGCAGTGATCGGCTTCATTCTCTACATCAGCGTGGCGCTGGTGCTGTTCTGGCTGTTCCAGTTCATCTACACGCACCTCACCCCGCACCGCGAATTCGCCCTGATCCGCGACAACAACAGCGCTGCGGCCATCGCCCTGGGCGGCGCGCTGATCGGCTTCTCGCTGCCGGCCAGCAACATCATCGCCTACAGCGTCAGCCTGCTCGACTTCGTGGTCTGGGTGGTGATCGCCGCCGTGGTGCAACTGCTCGCCTTCGCCATCACCAGCCTGGTGCTCAAGGGGTTGGCCAGCCGCATCGCCAAGGGCGAAATGGCCGCCGCGATCTACGCCGCCGCCGTGGCGATCAGCGTGGGCTTCCTCAATTCGGCCTGCATGACCCCGTCGGTCTGAGCCGTTTGCGCGCAAGGAGCCATACATGAGACGCAGTTCCGTCAAGCTGGTGCTGGCCAGTTCCCTGCCACTGGCGCTCACCGCGTGCAGCGCGCCGGAGGAGACCTACACGGTCAGCAAGCGCAGCAATTACTCCACCGTCCAGGCCTGTGTCGATGACAAGATACCGGTGGACGTGTGTTCCGATGCCTACATGCAGGCATTGGCCGACCATCGCCGCATCGCCCCGACCTATGGCGACAAGGCCGCCTGCGAGGCCGACTTCGTGCCGGACTACTGCCAGGTCACCAGCGACAACCGCTACATGCCACGCCTCGGCGGTTTCGAGCTGGCGGTATCGGGCGAGGTCAGCCAGTCACAGGTCGATGCGGCCCGCGCCCAGGTCGAGAACAGCGGCCAGGCCAGCAGCGGCGGCAGCAATTTCAACGGCCTGCTGACCGGCCTGCTGCTTGGCCAGGTGCTCAGCGGCGGCAATCGCCAGTACTACTCGCAGCCGGTCTACCAGTACCGAGACAGCAGCGGTGGCTACCGCAACACCACGCTCGGCCAGCAGATCGATCAGGGTAAGCGTTTCGAGCGCTCCGACCAGGCCCAGCAGAGCGGTGGCAGCTACTCCAGCTATTACTCTGGCAGCTCCAGCGGCCGCAGCTACAAGGCCAGCACTTCGACCCGCTCCAGCGTGTCCTCGTCGATCTCCCGTGGCGGCTTCGGCAGCCAGGCCACTGCGCGCAGCGGCTGGGGCGGCAAGAGCAGCGGCGGCTTCAGTTTCGGCGGTTGAGCATGCACAAGGTCCACTGCGGCGAACGCCCAGACTGGCGCGCCACCGCCGAGCGAGAGGGCTTCGCCTTCCACACCATCGATGGCGAACGCTACTGGGATGAGCGCGGTTACTACCAGTTCAGTGAGGCCCAGGTCAGCCGTGACCTGGAGGCGCCGACCCAGGAGCTGCACGCGATGTGCCTGGACGCGGTGGCGCGCATCGTCGACAGCGAAGCGCTGATGACCCGCCTGGCGATTGCGCCGGCGTTCTTCGACCTGGTGCGCCGTTCGTGGCAGGAGGGGCATCCGCACCTCTACGGGCGTTTCGACTTCAGCTACGACGGCACGGGCCCGGCCAAGCTGATCGAGGCCAACTACGACACGCCGACCTCGCTGTACGAAGCCGCGGCGTTCCAGCTGATCTGGCTTGAGCAGCAGATCGAGCGCGGCGTGCTGCCGGCCCATGCCAGCCAGTTCAACACCCTGGCTGAAGACCTGGTGCGGGCCTTTGCCGCCTTCGAACGTGAAAGCCCGTTCTACTTCTCGGCCATCGGCGGCTCGATCGAGGACCGCGGCACCACGGATTTCCTGCGCAAGATGGCCGGGCACGTGGGTATCAGCACCCGGCATATCGACCTGGAGGATATCGGTCTGAACGACGAGGGGCGTTTTGTCGACCTCGAAGGCCGACCGATCCCGCGCCTGTTCAAGCTGCACGCCTGGGAGCATATCTTCCACGAGGACTTCGGCCAGGCCATCGCCGGTTGCGATACCCAGTTCGTCGAGCCAGCGTGGAAGTCGCTGATCTCCAACAAGGGCATCCTGCCGTTGTTGTGGGAATGGCATGAGGGCCACCCGAACCTGTTGCCGGCCTTCCTCGACGAAGACCCACGGCGGCCGGTGCCCAAGGGCTGGGTGCGCAAGCCGTATTTCTCCCGCGAGGGGGCCAATGTGGACATTCGCACCACCGATGACCAGCGGGTATTCGAGGATGGCCCCTACGATGATGCGCCGTATATCCTGCAAGGTTTCGCGCCTTTGCCGAAGTTCGGTGACAGCTACACCCTGATCGGTTCGTGGGTGGTCGGTGATCTGGCCTCGGGGATCGGCATTCGTGAAGACGACACCCTGATCACCAAGGACAGCTCGCGGTTCGTGCCGCATGTGGTCGTGGACTGAGTGTCAGGGCCGCCTATGCGGGGGCCCTCCAATGGTCGGTTTCAGGACGCGCCGGGTCGCCCGCGCACAACCTCTTCGCGCAATAGCTGCCATGCTCTGAGGATGCCCGTGGACCGAGCGCAGCAAGACGCCCGGCTACAGGCAAGGAGGGTGCCCGGCTGCCGCTACCGTGACGCAGCCGGCGCACCGCAGCTGAACACCGCCGGACACTGGCCCGCGATCAGGGCCGGGCCGGGTTGCCGAGGTCCGCTGTATGCCTGATGAGTTGAACCACCTGCCACTGATCCAGCGTGTCCTGGCCCGTGAAAAGGACACCCCCGGCGCCTTGTTGCCGATCCTCCACGCCATCCAGGCCGGCGCCGGCTACATCCCCGACATCGCCGTCGGCGAGATCGCCCATGCCCTTAACCTCAGCCAGGCCGAGGTGCGCGGGGTGCTCAGCTTCTACCACGATTTCCGTACCACGCCGCCGGCTCGCCATACCCTGCGCCTGTGCCGCGCCGAGTCTTGCCAGAGCCGTGGCGCCGAGGCACTGGCCGCGCAATTGCGCGAGCAGCTCGGGATGGATGATCACGGCCGCAGCGAAGACGGGGCGCTCGACCTGCGCCCGGTGTACTGCCTGGGTGCCTGTGCCTGCTCGCCGGCGTTGGAACTCGACGGCCAACTCCACGCCCGCGTCACCCCGGAACGCCTGCGGGCGCTGGTGGCGAGCTGCCGAGAGGAGGTCAAGGCATGTTGAGCCTGTGCATCTCCTGTGATTCGCTGGCCCGGGCAGCGGGCGCCGATCAGGTGGCCGAGGCACTGACCCACGAGGCCGCGCAGCGCAACCTGCCGCTACGCATCAAGCGCACCAGCTCCCGTGGCCTGTATTGGCTGGAGCCGCTGGTGGAGCTGGACACCGCGCAAGGCCGGCTGGGCTTCGGGCCGGTCGCGCCCGAGGATATCCCCGGTTTGCTCGATGCCCTGGCGGGCGACCACGCCGGCCATGCGCTGGCGCTGGGGCCGGTCGAGGACATTCCCTACCTGAAAACCCAGCAGCGTCTGTTGTTCGCCCGAGCCGGCATCACCCGGCCACTGTCGCTGGATGACTACCACGCCAACGGTGGGTTCGAGGGGCTGCGTCAGGCCACGTTGCTGGACGGCGACGAAGTGGTCGCGGCGGTGCTCGATTCGGGCCTGCGTGGCCGAGGTGGCGCGGCCTTCCCGGCGGGCATCAAGTGGCGCACCGTGCGCCAGGCGTCGGCCGCGCAGAAGTACGTGGTGTGCAACGCCGACGAGGGCGACTCTGGTACCTTCGCCGACCGTATGTTGATGGAGGGCGACCCGTTCCTGCTGATCGAGGGCATGATCATCGCCGGCCTCGCTGTGGGAGCGAGCAAGGGCTACATCTATGTGCGCTCGGAGTACCCCGATGCCGTGCGTGTGCTCAACGAGGCGATCCTGCTGGCTCGCGAGGCCGGTTACCTGGATGTCGCCGGCAGCGGCGTGGCCTTCGACCTGGAGGTGCGGGTCGGCGCGGGTGCCTATATCTGTGGCGAGGAAACCGCGTTGCTCGAGTCCCTGGAGGGCAAGCGTGGCATCGTTCGGGCCAAGCCGCCGCTGCCGGCGCTGGAGGGCCTGTTCGGCCAACCGACGCTGGTGCACAACGTGCTCACCCTGGCCTCGGTACCGATCATCCTGGCCAAGGGCGCGGCCTATTACCGCGACTTCGGCATGGGCCGCTCGCTCGGCACCTTGCCGTTCCAGCTGGCCGGCAATATCCGCCAGGGTGGGTTGGTGGAGCGCGCTTTCGGCCTGACCTTGCGCGAGCTGGTGGAAGGCTACGGTGGCGGAACCGCCAGTGGCCGGCCGATCAAGGCGGCGCAGGTCGGCGGCCCGCTGGGTGCCTGGGTGCCGCCTGGACAGTTCGACACGCCGCTGGACTACGAGGCCTTCGCCGCCATTGGCGCGATGCTCGGCCACGGCGGTGTGGTGTTGGCCGACGATACCCTGAACATGGCCGGCATGGCTCGCTTCGCCCTGCAGTTCTGCGCCGAAGAATCCTGCGGCAAGTGCACGCCGTGCCGGATCGGTTCGACCCGCGGCATGGAAGTGGTCGATCGGCTGATCGCCAGCACCGACCCGGCCTACCGCGAAAGCCAGGCGGGGTTGCTGCGCGACCTGTGCGACACGATGCAGTACGGCTCGCTGTGCGCCATGGGCGGGATGACCCCGTATCCGGTGGTCAGCGCCCTCAAGCACTTCCCCGCCGATTTCGGCCTGGAGGCCGCGCAATGATCAATTACTTCGACCCCAGCAGCGACCTCGACCTGGGTACCCCGCAACGCATCAGCGAGGTGCAGGTCAGCCTGGTCATCGACGCCCGTTCGATCAGCGTGCCCGCCGGTACCTCGGTGATGCGCGCCGCGGCCATGCTCGGCACCAGCATCCCCAAACTGTGCGCCACCGACAGCCTCGAGGCCTTCGGCTCGTGCCGCATGTGCATGGTCGAGATCGACGGCATGCGCGGCTACCCGGCGTCCTGCACCACCCCGGTAGGCGAGGGCATGGTGGTGCGCACGCAGACGCCACGCCTGGCCGATCTGCGCCGCAACATGATGGAACTGTATATCTCCGACCATCCGCTGGACTGCCTGACCTGTTCGGCCAACGGCAACTGCGAACTGCAGACCGTCGCCGGCCAGGTCGGCTTGCGCGAGGTACGTTATGGCTACGACGGCGCCAATCACCTGGGCGAAGGCAAGGATGTGTCCAACCCGTACTTCGACTACGAGCCGAGCAAGTGCATTGTCTGCAGCCGCTGCGTGCGGGCCTGCGAAGACATCCAGGGCACCTTCGCCCTGACCATCACCGGGCGCGGTTTCGACTCGCGGGTGGCGGCGGCCGGCGGTGACGATTTCCTCAGCTCCGAATGCGTGTCCTGCGGCGCCTGCGTGCAGGCCTGCCCGACGGCGACCCTGAGCGAAAAAAGCCTGATCCAGCTCGGCCAGCCCGAGCGCGCGGTAATCACCACCTGTGCCTATTGCGGCGTGGGCTGCTCGTTCCGCGCCGAGATGAAGGGCGACCAGCTGGTGCGCATGGTCCCGGACAAGAATGGCGGCGCCAACCACGGCCATGCCTGCGTCAAGGGCCGCTTCGCCTGGGGCTATGCCACGCACCCGGACCGCATCACCAAGCCAATGATTCGCAAACGCCTGGAAGACCCGTGGCAAGAGGTCAGCTGGGATGAGGCAGTCACCTATGCCGCCAGCGAGTTGCGGCGCATCCAGCTCAAGTACGGGCGAGATTCGATCGGTGGGATCACCTCCAGCCGCTGCACCAACGAAGAGGCGTACCTGGTGCAGAAACTGGTGCGCACGGCCTTCGGCAACAACAACGTCGACACCTGCGCGCGGGTCTGCCATTCGCCCACCGGCTACGGCCTCAAGCAGACTTTGGGGGAGTCCGCCGGCACCCAGAGCTTCGACTCGGTGATGCTGGCCGACGTGGTGCTGGTGATCGGCGCCAACCCCACCGACGCCCACCCGGTGTTCGGCTCGCAGCTCAAGCGCCGCCTGCGCCAGGGTGCGCGATTGATCGTCATCGACCCGCGGCGTATCGACCTGGTCGACTCGCCGCATGCCCGTGCCGAATTGCACCTGCAACTGCGTCCAGGCACCAACGTGGCCATGCTCAATGCCCTGGCCCATGTGATCGTCACCGAGGGCCTGCTCGACCAGCGCTTCATCGATGCCCGCTGCGAGACCGAGGATTTCGCACGCTGGCGCGATTTCGTCGCCCAACCCGACAACGCCCCTGAACTGCTTGGCCCGGTGTGTGGCGTGCCCGCCGAGCAGATTCGCGCCGCCGCCCGGCTGTACGCCACCGGCGGCAATGCGGCGATCTACTATGGCCTGGGCGTGACCGAGCATAGCCAGGGCAGCACCGCGGTAATGGGCATCGCCAACCTGGCCATGGCCACCGGCAACATCGGCCGCGAAGGAGTGGGGGTGAACCCGCTGCGCGGGCAGAACAACGTGCAGGGCTCGTGCGACATGGGTTCGTTCCCCCACGAGTTGCCCGGCTACCGGCATATCTCCAACGAAAGCGTGCGCGCCGAGTTCGAGCAGGCCTGGGGCGTGACCCTGCAACCTGACCCGGGGTTGCGCATTCCGAACATGTTCGAGGCTGCGCTGGACGGCAGCTTCAAGGCGTTGTACTGCCAGGGTGAAGACATCGCCCAGAGCGACCCCAACACCCAGCACGTCACTGCCGCGCTGTTGGCGATGGAATGCGTGGTGGTACAGGACATCTTCCTCAACGAGACGGCCAAGTTCGCCCATGTGTTCCTGCCAGGCAGCTCGTTCCTCGAGAAGGATGGCACCTTCACCAATGCCGAGCGGCGCATTTCGCGGGTGCGCAAGGTGATGGAACCGCTGGCTGGCAAGGCCGACTGGCAGGCGACCTTGGCCCTGGCCGACGCCCTGGGCTATCACATGGAGTACCAGCATCCGTCGCAGATCATGGACGAGATCGCCCGCCTGACCCCAACCTTCCGCCGGGTCAGCTATGCCGAGCTCGACCGCCACGGCAGCCTGCAGTGGCCCTGCAACGACGCCGCCCCCGATGGTACGCCGACCATGCACATCGAGCAGTTCGTGCGCGGCAAGGGCCGCTTCATGCTCACCGGCTATGTGCCCACCGACGAGAAGGTCAACAGTCGCTATCCGCTGTTGCTGACCACCGGGCGCATCCTCAGCCAGTACAACGTCGGCGCGCAGACCCGGCGCACCAGCAACGTCGCCTGGCACGACGAAGACCGCTTGGAGATCCACCCCAGCGACGCCGAGAGCCGTGGCATCGCCGACGGCGACTGGGTGGGCGTGGGCAGCCGCGCCGGCCAGAGCGTGCTGCGTGCCAGGGTCAGCAGCCGGGTGGCCCCGGGGGTGGTGTATACAACGTTCCACTTCCCCGAGTCGGGGGCCAACGTGATCACCACCGACAACTCCGACTGGGCCACCAACTGCCCGGAATACAAAGTCACCGCAGTAGAGGTGGTGAAGGTGTTCCAGCCGTCGGAATGGCAGAAGCGCTACCAGAGCTTCAGTGACGAGCAGCGGCGCTTGCTCAAGGAGCGGCGTCAGGCAGAAAAGGCGGAGGTGCGTCGATGAGCAGCGACAACCTGGTGAAGATGGCCAACCAGATCGGCCATTACTTCGACAGTGAGCCGGATCATGCCAAGGCGGTGCAGGGGGTGAGGCAGCATCTGCAGAGCTTCTGGACGCCGGCCATGCGCCGGCAGTTGCTGGAGTGGATCGAGGCCCATGCAGGCGAGGGGCTCGACCCCAAGGTGCGGGAGGCTTTGGCGTAGCTCGCCTGCTCTCGCAGGATGGCGCATGGCTTGAGGCTGATGCGGTCGTTGTGGTAGCCGGCTTGCCGGCGATGCGCCGCGTCAGCGGTGCCCTGTGGCCGCCGGCGGGCGCTCGCCTTGATCCAATCTCCAGCAATAGATCTGCTCCGGATCCCCTTCGTCGAGGTTTTCGACTACACCGCTTGCGACGAAGCCCTGGCGCTCCAGCAAGCGGCGCATTGGCGCATTGGAGCGATTGGTCGAGGTGAACAGCTTCTGCCCACGGCAATCGGCTTGTATGCAGGCCAGCAGCGCAGCTCCCAGCCCAGCGCGCCGATGGTTTTCGCCAACCATCAGCATCTCGATGAACGCACAGCCGAAGAAGTGCCGGTGCATCACCGCATAGGCGGCCACCTTGCCTTGTATCTCTGCCACCAGGCAACGGTACTGCCCGAGCCAGTCGGCGATCTGCTCGGCACGCTGCGGGTCTTGGCGGGTAACGGTGTCAATGGCGATCAGTGCCGGCAGGTCCTGTAGTCCAGCAAGGCGAATATGCATGGTGGGGCTCTGCGATGAAGGTGCCGCGATTATCCGCGCCCGGACACGTCCTGCACAGATGTCGGCGCAGCGCATGGCCTGGATGAAATGTCCGTCATGTTCGCAGGGTTAACGAATAGCCGGTGCTACGCTCGCAAAAATACCCTGACGGAAGCCCTCCATGGACATGAACTGGCACCAGGCCTTGCAAGCAAGCCTGAGCTGGCTGGCGATCGCCTCGTTGGTCACCCTTGTCTGTTTCACCGCCACTGCGTTGCTGGCGGTACGCCATACCCGCTGGGGCGCGCAGTTCTGGCAACTGGCCGGGCCCTACTTCAGTTTGCGTCGTAGTTGGCGGCCCTTGCTGGCCTTCGCCCTGCTGCTGGTGCTGACGTTGTTCGCGGTGCGGCTGAACGTGCTGTTCTCGTTCTGGTACAACGGTTTCTACAGTGCCTTGCAGGCCCTGGACCAGACTGCGTTCTGGTACATGCTCGGGGTGTTCGCGGTGCTGGCGACCATCCATGTACTGCGTTCGCTGTTTACCTTCTATGTGACCCAGGCCTTCAACATTCGCTGGCGGGTTTGGCTCACCGAGCGCCTGACCGCCGACTGGATGCACGGCGATGCCTACTACCGCGGGCAGTTCCTCGCAGAGCCCGTGGACAACCCCGACCAGCGTATTGAACTGGATGTGAACAACTTCGTCACAGGTTCGGTTGCGCTGGCGCTGGGGGCGGTTAGCGCGGTGGTGTCGTTGGTGGCATTCACCGGCATTCTGTGGGGCCTGTCGGCGCCACTGGCAGTGGCTGGCGTCGAAATCCCCCGGGCGATGGTGTTTGCCGTTTACATCTATGTGCTGATCGCTACCTGGATCGCCTTTCGCCTCGGCCAGCCGCTGATCCGCCTGAATTTTCTCAACGAAAAACTCACCGCCAACTTCCGCTATGCACTTATGCGCCTGCGCGAGAACGCCGAGAACATCGCCTTCTACCAGGGCGCGCAGGTGGAGCGCGGCACCTTGCTCGGGCGTTTCTTCGCCTTGATCGGCAATGCCTGGGCTCTGGTATTCCGGAACCTCAAGTTCAGCGGTTTCAACCTGGGCGTCAGCCAGGTGGCGGTGGTGTTCCCGTTCATCCTCCAGGCACCGCGCTTTTTCAGTGGCGCGATCAAGCTCGGCGACGTGATGCAGACCGCCCAGGCCTTTGGCCAGGTGCAGGATTCATTGTCGTTCTTCCGAGAGTCCTACGACACCTTCGCCCAGTATCGCGCCACCCTCGACCGCCTTACCGGGTTTCTCGAGGCCAACCAGCAGGCCAGCGATTTGCCACGCGTGGCCACGGTGGACCAAGCGCTCGCGCTGGGCATTCATGGTTTGCAGGTGCGCCGGCCCGACGGCCACGCGCTGATCGCCGATCTCGACCTGAACCTGCACAGCGGCCAGGCGCTGCTGATCAAGGGACCTTCGGGCAGCGGCAAGACCACCTTGCTGCGCGCCCTGGCGGGCCTGTGGCCCTATGCCGACGGTGAGGTCAGGCGCCCTCTGGGGACACAGGCGTTATTCCTCTCGCAACGTCCGTACCTGCCGTTGGGGGACCTGCGCACCGCCATCGCCTATCCGGCGCCGGGCGAGTCTGGGGATGATGCGCGCATGCAACAGGCCTTGCGCCAGGTGAATCTTGCTCACCTGGCTGAGCGACTGGACGAGCCGCGTGACTGGTCGCGCATCTTGTCGCTGGGCGAACAGCAGCGCCTGGCTTTCTCCCGGGTGCTGTTCAACCGGCCGCAGGTGGTGTTCCTCGACGAGTCAACCTCGGCGATGGACGAAGGGCTGGAGCATGCGTTGTATTCGCTGCTGCGTGAGGTGTTGCCGGCGACGCTGCTGGTCAGCGTCGGGCACCGCAGCACCCTGGCGGGGTTCCATTCCCATTGTCTTGAGGTGGACGGGCAGGGGGGCTGGTTGCTGGAGGAGCAACAGCCGGCCGTGCCGGCCTAGCGGGCGCGGTCTCATCGCCGCCAAGCGTCGCCGTTGAAGCGCTCAGGCTGGCCCTTGCTGGTGCAACTGACCCAGGCGGCTGCGTGTCCGCATCAGGTCGGCGATGGCGCCGCCCAGGCTCTTGTCCAGCGCCTGCTTGCCGATCACCAGCACCTCCCGGTCCTGGTCGTAGAGCACATCCACCAGGTTGACGAAGCGCTGCTGGGCCGCCAGGGAGCACGCGGCCAGGTCATCCAGGCCGTCGATGATCCAACGATCATAACGCTCGGCCAGGGCCAGATAATCAATCACTGCGGTCGGTTGTTCGCACAGATCGTCAAAGCTGAACATCACTTGACGCCCCTCGCTGGCCAGCGCCCGCAGGGGCCGTTGGTTGATCTCCAGCCGCACCCTCTGCGGTGTGGGCACCCGCAGCGCCGTACGTTGCCGCGCATCGCCCGGCCAGACATAGTGCCCCTGGGTAAAGCGCTGGTGTTCGCGATTGGCCGGCAGGCTGCGAAAGTCGGTATCCCCAGCTACCTCCAGCACCTGCATATGGCGGTTGATCAGGCGGATCACCGGCAAGAAGCGCGCGTGGTACAGCGGGTTGGGCAGTAGCCCTTCAGGGGCATAGTTGGAGGTGAGCAGCAAGACCACGCGTCGGGCGAACAGCGCATCGAACAGCCGGGTGAGCAGCATGGCGTCGCCGATGTCATGGACATGGAACTCATCGAAACACAGGACCTGGCAGTGGCCCAGCAGTGCGTCGAGAGTGGCCCCCAGGGCATCGGCCTGGGCCCGGTGATGGTGCGTGCCCTGATGCAGGCGGGCGAAGAAATCGTGAAAGTGCAGGCGGCGCTTGGCCGCCGTCGGCACTGCCTGAAAGAAGCCATCGAGCAGCCAGCTCTTGCCGCGGCCGACTGCACCGTGCAGGTACAGGCTGCGCGGCGGGCCTGCGTCGAGGCTGCCCAACAGACCGGCCATTGCCTCGATCACCTGAAGCTGCCCGTCGCTCAGGGCATAGCCACGCGCGGTGGCCATGTTCTGGAAGTGGGTCAACAAGGTGGGGGCCTTGGCTGGGGCACAGCGCAGGCGCTGGCGAATCTGGCGCAAGGGCGCGGGAATCCAGGTAGGCAATTGGCAGGCTCCTCGGGCCGAGTCTGGGGCAGGGCGCAGCTTGCGCGATGCCAGGCATTTTGACCAATCGAGAATGTGTCGGGCACCGATCGCGAAAGGCGATAGGTCAGGACGTTTGCTCGAGTTGCCGCTCGATCAGGTACTTCACCGCCAGGCGGCGTTCCTTGAGGTGACGCAGGTCTTCGTCCACAAAGTTGCCTGCCGAGATCGACTCGGCTGCCAGCACCTGGTTGTCGATGTCCATGTATTCGTCCAGCAGGCGGTCGAGTTTTAGGTCGTGCTGCCGCCGCTGCTGGACGATTTCGCGCGGGTAGTGCAGGTCCTGGTAGAGGTCATGGGAAACGGGCATGGCGTCCTCCTTGTAATGCGCCGGTGGGATCTATCTGATTGGAATGGCGGAACGCGATTGTGTTGAGGCGAAGCGGCGCAATTACGACGAGTGGTTGTGTATCCGTATTCGCGAGGCCACTGCAGTACCCGGGGAGGACCTGGGCGGGCGGTCCCAAGCCCCCTCCGTGGAAGCGCGCGAACAGCTGGGTGACTGACTAACTTGCTGTTTTTCTGCGTTTTTTTTAAAAAAAAGCTTTGCACTTGGGAAAAAGCTTGTTAAAGTGCCGGCCATTCCAGAGCGACGACACACGGAGTTGCCAGGGATTGTCAGCCAGGCAGTGCCAGTCACTTGCCACAGCCGATATAGGGGCGTCGCCAAGCGGTAAGGCAGCAGGTTTTGATCCTGCCATGCGTTGGTTCGAATCCAGCCGCCCCTGCCATCACCAAGCTATTTATCCCCCAAATCGCCTTTCGGCGATTTTTTCGTTTCTGCCTACCTCTTTTCCAGCAGATCGGCCAGTGCCTGGGCCAATACCTGTTCGCTCACCGGTTTCTGAATGACCAGGCTGCCGGGCAGTTCCAGCCCCTGCAACTCGGCATAACCGGTCAGAATTACCACGGGCAGGCCAGGGAAGCGCTGGCGCGCCGCATGCGCCAGTTGCGCGCCATTGAATTCCGGCATGGCGAAATCGGTGAGCAGTAGCTCAACCTGATCGTCGAGCAATGCCAGCGCCTGTTCGCTGTTCTGCGCCTGGCGCACCTGATAGCCCTGACGAAGCAGGACGTCACTCATCATTTCACGTACCAGGTGGTCGTCATCCACCAGCAGTACGCTGCGCACACCGCCCGGTTGCGTGAACACAGGCGGCGCGCTCTGTTCATGGGTTGTCAGCGTCTCTGCTTGATGCACCGCAGGCAGGTAGACACTGACCTGGGTGCCGCGACTCGGAGCGGTATCGATGCGCACGCCGCCGCCAGACTGCTTGGCGAACCCGAACACCTGGGCCAAGCCCAGGCCTGAACCTTTGCCGATGTCCTTGGTGGTGAAGAATGGCTCGAAGACCTTGGCCAGTACCTCCTCACTCATGCCGCAGCCGGTATCGCGGATCGACAGCACCACGTATTCGCCCGGTTCCGGGTCCTCGGGGCGCAGTGGGCGATTGCTGACCCTGTCGTTGCGCGTGGCCAGCGTCAGTTGGCCGCCATCGGGCATTGCGTCTCGCGCATTGATGGCCAGGTTGAGGATGATCATTTCGGTCTGGGTCAGGTCAGTCAGGGCTTGCCACAGGAGGGGATCGAGGTCCAACCGCACCGAGATATTGCCGCCCAGGGTGCGTCGCAGTAGCTCTTCCAGCCCGGACAGGGTGCGGTTCAGATTGACCGCTACCGGCTCCAGCCGCTGCTTGCGAGAGAATGCCAGCAATTGCGCGGTCAGCTTCGCGCCACGCTCGCCCGCTTCGCGGATATGCTGCAAGCGCGTGCTGGCCTTGTCCAGCGAGCCTTTTTCCAGGTCCCGCTGGAGGAAGCTGGCGCCGGTGAGGATGACCGTCAGCAGGTTGTTGAAGTCGTGCGCGACACCCGCGGTGAGCTGGCCGACCGCCTCGAGGCGCTGCATCTGCTGCAACGTCGCTTCTATACGTTCACGTTCGGCAATCTGTTGGCGCAGGGATTCGTTGGCCTTGGCCAGTTCGAGCGTCGCCTCGCGCTCGCTGGTGATATCGCGTGCGACCACGTACAGCAGCCTGTCGTCGGGAACCACCACCCAGGAAAGCCAGCGAGGGTGGCCATTGGCGTGCAGGATGCGCCCGACGAAGCGGGCGCTGGTATTGCCCGACGACAAGGCCGCCAGTTCGCCGAGCAGGGCAGGCTGATCGGACTCGGGGACCAGATGCAGCAACGACGTCTGGCCCAGGCGCTCCCGGGTGAAACCCAGGCTGGCTTCCCACGCCGGGTTCAGAGTGACGGGGGTAAGGTCGTGGTTCAGCACTGCCAGCAGGTCCTGGGACAGTTCCCAGGCACGATCGCGCTCACGGGTACGCCGCTCGACCCGTTCGCCCAGCATCTCGTTGAGCTGTTCCAGGGCGCGGGTGGCCTGACGTTGCTGGTGGATGTCCTGCAGTACGCCGGAAAAGCGCACGCAGCGCTCATCGACGAACTGGGTCTGACCGCTGGAAAGCAACCAGCGCGGTTCCAGGCCATTGGGTTGGGCGATACGGAACTCGACGCGGTACAACCCGTCGCTGTCCGGGCGCATGGCTTGCTCCACGGCCTCGCGTACCTGAGGCACGTCTTCGGGAAGAATACCCTCGTAGAATACCTCGAGGCTCATCTGCGTATCGGTGGGCAGGCCGAACAAGGTTTTGCAACGGTCATCCCACAGTAGCAGTCCATCCTGGGGGCGAAACTCCCAGGTGCCCATGCCCGCCGCGTCGATGGCGATGCGTGCGCGGGCTTCGACGTCGGCCAGTGCCTCCTCGGCGCGGCGCCGGCGCTGGCGCTCATGCACTTCTGTCAAGGCACGGCGCACTGCCTTGGGCAGCAGGGGCAGGTTCTTCTTCAGCACATAGTCGGTGGCGCCCAGGCGGATCATCTCGACCGCGTGTTCTTCGCCATAGATGCCGGAGAGGAAGATGAACGGCAGGTCGGGGGACAGGCGCTGGGCGATGGCCAGTACGTCGGTGCCCGATGACCCCGGGAGCACGCAGTCGCACAGGATCAAGTCGTAGCTGCCTTCGCGCAGGGCATGTTCCACGCCGACATGGTCGTACACCAGACGCGACTGGACCTGCAGCCCGCTGCGCTCCAGGCAAAGCACCGTGAGTTCGGCGTCCATCGAGCTGTCTTCGACCAGCAGCAGCCTCAGGGGTGCGCCTTGCATCGTCGGATGTCTCAATTGCTGCCGCGCCTGTTCAGGCGCAGGGAACCCGGCGGTGGCTCGTTGAGCACTGCCCAGAACACGCCAAGATCAGAGATGGCGGCGACGAATTCCTTGAACTCGACGGGCTTGACCACGTAGGCGTTGACACCCAGTTCGTATGCACGCAACAGGTCCGGCTCCTCTCGCGAGGACGTCAGCATGACCGTCGGGATACTGCGCAGTTCGGCGGTGTCGCGCACTTGCTTGAGTACTTCCAGGCCGTCGACCTTGGGCAGTTTCAGGTCCAGCAGCAATACGGCCGGATTGCCATCGTCACGTCCGGCGTAGCTATTGCGTCGTAGGAGGTAATCCAGCGCTTCGGCGCCATCACGAAGCACGATGACTTCGTTGGCCAGTTGGCTGCGTTCCAGCGCCAGGAGGGTCAACTCCAGGTCTCTGGGGTTGTCTTCGACCAGCAGAATGGGTTTGAGCATGATACGTGCAAGTGCCTCAGGAATGCGGTTGATGGCGAGGGAGGGTGAAATGGAAGCTGGCGCCCTGGCCGACCTGGCCCTCAGCCCAGACCCTGCCGTCGTGGCGCTCGATGATGCGGCGCACGCTGGCCAGGCCGATGCCGGTCCCTTCGAACTCTTCCATGCGATGCAGGCGCTGGAACACACCGAACAGCTTGTTGGCATAGGCCATGTCGAAGCCCACGCCATTATCGCGCACATACACCTCGGTTTCCTGCTCGTGTTGCATGGCGCCAATCTCGATTCGCGCAGGGGCGCGTCCGCGGGTGTATTTGATGGCGTTGGCGACGAGGTTGTGCAGGGCCATGTTTATGAACGCCGGATCCCCGATGACGACTGGCAGTGGAGCGATAGCCCAGACGATGTCGCGCCCCTGGTAATCGGGCTCGAGCTCTTGGCGGATGGCGTGCACCAAGGTGTTGAGATCGACGTCCGCCAAGCGCAGCGCCGAGCGCCCCATTTGCGAGAAGTTTAGAAGATTGTCCACCAGCGAGCCGGCGAATCGTGCCGCCTCATCGATATGGGACAGGAAGCGTCGACCACGTTCGCTGAGATGCTCGCCCTCGATCTCGTTCAGCAGTTCGGTGTAGCCGGCAATGTGGCGCAGGGGCGCGCGCAGATCGTGGGAAACGCTGTAGGAAAAGGCTTCGAGTTCCTTGTTGGACCGCTTGAGCTCTCCAGTCAGCTGTGCGAGCTCCTCGGCCTTGCGCAAGACGATACCCAACACGGCCATGCGCAGTTCAAGCACGCCATCGATGACGAGTGAGTCCCACGGAGCGCTGAACCCACGTACTTCTTCCTGCCAACGGTCGAAACTATGACGTGGACTCAGATGCCCCTGCGGACTGATGGCTTTTTCCGGCTGCCCGGCCCAGTTGACCAAGCGTGCCTGTTCCGGGCGGAACCATACCAGGTAATGCGAATGGAGTTGCGAGATGGCGACCGCCAGGATACCGCCGACTCGACTTGCGAGCTCCGGCAGTTCTTCGATGTCACGGCCCACGTTGTCGGTGTGGAATATCACCTCGTCGCCGCGTCGCCCCAGCCAGTGCACCAGGGCATTGACCTGCGCCGCTGTAGGCGTCTCGCCGATCAGGTCGCAGCGTTCAGCGCTGATGATGGCCGCGCCGTTGGCCCCGGCGAACGCGAGCAATACCTCGGGCTGTTCGAGCAGGCCCAGGCTCACGCTGTCATGGTCAGCCATCGCTGCCAACATGCGCACGATGCGTTCGCGCAGGTCGAGCAGGGTACGGGTGCGCTCGTGGGACTCGCGCGATTCGAGCTGCAGCGACAGGACACTGGCCAGCAATTCGCAGGCTGTGCGGGTCTGGACATCCACTTGCCGCGGTCGTTCGTGGTGGCAGGACACCAACCCCCACAGTTGTCCGTCGACCACGATCGACAGCGACATGGAGGCCAGGGTGCCCATGTTGCGCATGTACTGCAAATGAACGGGCGACACGCTGCGCAACGCGGCGAAACTCATGTCCAGCGGCTTGCCGGTCAGGGGATTGAGCGCAGGGAGCAAGGGTGAAGGCTGATAGTTGGCATCTTCGATCAGGCGGATACGGTTGATGCGGTAGAGCTCCCGGGCCTGGCGAGGGATGTCGGAGGCCGGGAAGCTCAGGCCCAGGTAACTCGGGTAACCGGGGTCGACTGATTCGGCCAGGACGGTGCCATTGCCTTCGCTATCGAAGCGGTAGGCCTTTACCCGGCCGAATCCTGTAATGCGCTTGATCTGGCGTACCGAGTGCAGCAGTAGTTCCTCGATGCTGGTCGCCTGGTGCAACGAGCTGACGAACGCACGCACCAACGGATAATAGTCGCCTTTGTAGACCCCATCGGCTTTCTGACTGGGCTCGAATTCCAGGATCAACACCTGGTCATGGCGATGGGCGAGCACGCGCAGGGGGGGCTGGTCAGGTGCGCCTTGGCGCAGCCGCACGTCGCCGATATGAAAGGGGAAGACATCCGCCTCCGGCAGGTAGTCCAGTTGGCCGCGCAGGTCGAAGTCCGCGCTGACCAGTTCGGCGAACGATTGCCCCAGGATTTCACTGGCGGGCAGGCCGAACCATCGATCGACGTTTTCGCTCGCCTGGAGAACGCGCAATGTGCTGTCGTCGACAGTCAGGAGGAAGCCTTGTGGCTGAATGCTGCCTGGAATCTGGATCGGCTCCTGGGCACAGCGTTCGATCGCCTGGTCAAGAGGGTTATGGTCGGTCGTCACGGGACTCTCCTGTAGGGCCCGTCCACGCATGGTGCATGCGTTTGCACAGGATGTGGCGGATGAACGGTACCAGAATGGCGGCCGCTTTGCCGGAATCTGGTTATTTGAACGGTGGCGGGCGCCAGGGTTTCATTGCTGCGTCTGAATTTTCCCGGTAGCGCGGTTGTGCGCGACCTGTGCCCAGCAGCCCGGAATGCGGCAATCGCCAGGCATTTTGCCAGCCCTGGCCTTTTCATTAATGCCAAAGAGGGATAGGCCTGGCCCGGCTGGGATCCAATCGCGCTGCTACGCTCAAGCTCAATCTATACGCACAAGGATCGACCGGTGACTGAGCGCTGGCTGGCCATGCTGTTGGGCCTGTGGTTGAGTGGCAACGCCATGGCAGCGGATTTTCTCGTCGAAGTGCAGGTACGCGTGCAGCGCGGGTGCATGCTGGTCAACCAGCAACGCGATGCCGGCCCGCAGGCGCAGGGGCGCATCGACCTGGGCAGCGCGGCGCGCCTGGATGGCCCCGATGCGCCGTTGAGTGGCGTGCTGCTGGCCCGGCGCCCGCCGCGCCTGGAGTGCAACCCCGATACCCCCTACCAGGTGCGTGTGGATGGCGGCCAGCACGGCGGTGTCGGCGAGCTGCGCTATCTGGCAAGCCATGACGCCCAAGCTCGAACGATTCCCTACCGGCTGTACCGCGACGCCACCTGGCGCCAGCCGCTAGCGGTGGACGTTGCGCAATCGGCGCGGGTGCCGGACAGCGGCTCGGTGGAGCTTCCCCTCTACGCACGCATCGACAAGCTGGCCTGGGTGCCCCGCGCTGGCCTGTATGCCGATCTGCTCAAAGTCACGGTCACCTGGTAGGGAGGCTTCATGCTAATGGACGCGCTGCACCGTGGTTCGATCCTGCTGCTCACCCTTGGCCCGCTGCTGCTGCCCAGTGGCGCGGCCCACGGCACCACCACCGGTTTCATCCAGGCGCGCCTGGTGATCAGCGCCGCCTGCCAGATCAGCAGCGACCCGCAACCGGCCACCCTGGGCAACCCGGGGTTGATGGACTTCGGTGCGCGGGGGCCGACCTGGGACCAACCCCTGACCAGCCGGGTTGACGAGGCCGGCGGCGAGGGCAGCCTGCAGATCAGCTGTTCGCCCCAGGTACGCGCGTTCAGCGTGCGCATCAATGCCGGGCAGAACGGCAGCGACGGCGTGCGCCGCCTGAGCAACGGCCGCGAACTCATTCCCTACCAGCTGGCCATCGACCCGGGCGGCAACAGCCGCTACGGCATCGGCCAGGCCCGTACCTTCACCATCAGCAGTACCCAGCAAGTGCCCGTGCCCATCTACGGCGTGGTGGTCGCGCAACCGCGCGCGCTGCCCGCTGGGCTGTATCGCGACACCCTCAGGGTGACCCTGGACTGGTAACACGCAAGGAGATTCTGATGCCCAAGCACCTCACCCGCTGCATCCTCGCCAGCCTTGGCCTCGCCCTGGCTGCCCAGGCCCAGGCCGCCACCGTAACCGGCACCATCAGCTCGACCCTGACCCTGACCGCTGCCTGCCAGGTCAACGGCAGCGGTGGCACTTCCGGGCTGAATTTCGGCAGCCTCAACTTCGGCACCCAGGATTCACTGTTCACCACCGCCAATGGCCAAGTGCTCGGCGGTGGTGGCGGGGCCATGAGCATTCTCTGCTCGGCAGGCACGGTGCCGACGATCAAGGTACGTGCCGGCGCCCATGACTCGCAGTCCGCCGGCGGGACCCGGGCCTTGGCCGATGGCGCGGGTAATTTCGTGCCCTACGACTTCTACACCGACGCCGGGCACACCCAGCTGTTGGCGATCGACGGCACCATCACCCTGCCGACCAGTACCGGCGTGGCGCAGACCGTCAACCTGTATGGCCAGGCCCGGGGTAAAGCCGGCCTGCCGGCCGGGGTGTACACCGACACGGTGGCGGTCGAGCTGAGTTTCTGAGCCATGCCAGGCACTGCGCGGCTACTGGCGGTCGGCTTGTGCCTGACATTGACCCAGGGCGCCCACGCGGTCACCACCAGCACCTTCCAGGTGACGGCACAGATCGTCGCCGGCTGCCTGGTCGTCGGCGGCGTGACGGCCTATGGCGTGCTCGACTACGGCACCAGCTCGGCACTGTCCACGGCCACCCTGAGCACTTCGCTGGGCGGCAGCACGGTGACGTTTCAGTGCACCCCCGGCGTGGCCCTGAGCATGAGCCTGGACGGCGGCCAGAACAGCGCCAGCGGCACGCGCAACCTCAAGCGTTCGGGCGGTACGCAATTGCTGGCCTACCAGCTATACCGCGATGCCGGTTTCAGCCAGAGCCTGGGTATCGGCAGCAGCGTGGCGGTGAGCTACAGCGACCCGACCGCAATCAAACTGCCGGTCTATGGCCGTACCACCCTGACCGGCACCTTGCCGGCAGGGACCTACACCGATGTCGTGCAAGTGACGGTGACCTGGTGAAAGGCTACTGCGGATAACAGAGAAGGAGAGGGGCATGGGGGCAGGCGTTAACTGGGCGCGTGGGATCATCGGGCTGCTGCTGTTGGCCAGTGCACCGGCTTTCGCGGCCACTTCGGTGTTGATCTGGCCGATCGACCCGGTGCTGGAGGCCGACCAGAAGGCCGGTGCGCTGTGGCTGGAAAACCGTGGCACGGCGCCGGCCAGCCTGCAGGTGCGGGTGTTCGCCTGGCGCCAGGGCGAGTACCAGGAGCAGTTCCAGGCCCAGCGCGAGATAATCGGCAGCCCGCCGGTGGCCAATATCCCGGCGGGCCAGAAGCAACTGATCCGCCTGACCCGCACGGGCAGTTCGCCCGCGGGCCAGGAGCAGGCGTACCGCATCATCATCGACGAAATCCCCTCGCCGTTGCCGGCTGATGCCGCCAGCGAAGGGCCGAAGGCGGCGATCCGCCTGCAGATGCGTTATTCGGTGCCGCTGTTCGTCTACGGCGAAGGGCTGTGGGGCAAGCCCGACCCGGAGGGCAAGCGCAGCGCCGAAGGCGTGGGCAAGCCGCAGCTGAGCTGGCGCGCGGTCACGGTGCAGGGCAAGCCCTATGTCGAGCTGCGCAACACGGGGCCTGTGCATGCGCGCCTGACCGACGTGGTGCTGCAGCAGGCTGGCCAGGACAGGCCATTGGTCGAAGGGCTGCTCGGCTATGTGTTGCCCGGCGCCAGCATGCGCTGGCCGGCACCGGCCACGCCGGGTGCCGCCAGCGTGCTGAAAGGGCGGGTCAACGGCCAGGAGGTGGCGCAGGCCATCAAACAGGGGCAATGACCCACGCTTGAACGGATCACAGGGGCCAGGGAGGACCCGGTAATGGTTGGAAATCGTGTGTGAGCTGGGTGCGGGTGGCAACGCACCGGTTGTGGCTGGGCCTGGCGGTGCTGGGGCCCGGCCTGGGCGTGGCCGACGAGCTGCCGCCGCCGCCCTCGGAACATGCCGCCATCGCCGACGCCACGCTGTACCTCGACCTGCTGGTGAATCAGGTGGCAAAGGCTGAGCTGGTGCCGGTCCAGCAGCGCGCCGGGCGGCTGTACCTGGCCAGCGAGGTGCTGCGCGAGGCGGGCGTCAGGCTGCCGGGCGAGCCTCAGGGCGAGGTGGCCCTGGACGATATCCCCGGCCTGCACAGCGACTATGACAGCCAGAACCAGCGCCTGCTGCTGCAGGTGCCGCCAGCCTGGCTGCCCGACCAGCAGGTCGGTGATCGCAACCTCTACCCCGCCAGCGACGCCCGCAGCAGCTTCGGTGCCTTGCTCAACTACGACGCCTACCTCAACGACACCGATGAGGGCGGCAGCTACCTGGCCGCCTGGAACGAGCTGCGCCTGTTCGACGACTGGGGCACCTTTTCCACCACCGGGCAATGGCGCCAGTCGTTCAATGGCGCCCAGGCCCAGGGCCGGCAGGGCTTCCTGCGCTACGACAGCACCTTCCGCTACACCGACGAGCAGCGCCTGCTCACCTATGAGGCTGGCGACCTGGTGACCGGCGCGCTGCCCTGGACCACCTCGGTGCGCGTGGGTGGCCTGCAACTGTCCCGCGACTTCGGCGCCCGTCCCGACTTGGTCACCTATCCACTGCCTGCCTTTGCCGGCGAAGCCGCTGTGCCGACCTCGCTGGACCTGTTCATCAACGGCTACAAGAGCAGCAGTACCGAGTTGCAGCCTGGCCCTTACACCCTGACCAACGTGCCGTTCATCAACGGCGCCGGCGAAGCGGTGGTGGTCACCACCGATGCCCTGGGCCGGCAGGTGTCGACCACCTTGCCGTTCTATGTCACCAGCAGCCTGTTGGCCAAAGGCCTGTCGGACTTCTCGGTGGCTGCCGGCAGCCTGCGTCGCGACTACGCCGTGCGCGATTTCGCCTATGGCCCGGGTGTGGCCTCGGCGACCCTGCGCCACGGGTTGTCCGATTACTTCACAGTGGAAACCCATGCCGAGAGCGCCGAGTCGCTGATGCTCGGTGGCCTGGGTGGCAACCTGCGCCTGGGTACCTTCGGCGTGCTCAATGCGGCCGTGACCCAGAGCCGCTTCGAAGGCGATACAGGCCAGCAGCTGGCGCTGGGCTACCAGTACAACAGCCGGCGCATCGGCTTCAACTACCAGCGCGTGCAGCGCCATGGCGACTACGCCGACCTGTCGCGGGTCGACAGCCCCTACACGCGCCTGAGCCAGCGCAGCGAGCAGGCGACCCTGAGCCTGAACCTGGACAGTTACGGCAGCCTCGGCGCCGGCTACTTCGATGTGCGCGCTGGTGACGGCACGCGCACGCGGCTGATCAACCTCAGCTGGAGCAAGCCGCTGTGGCGCAACAGCAGCCTGTACCTGTCGGCCAACCGTGAGGTCGGTGACAGCCAGTGGGCGGTGCAGGCGCAACTGGTGATCCCCTTCGACCTGCACGGCACGCTGGCCTTCAGCGCCGAGCGCGGCAAGGACGGCCAGGACCTGCAGCGGGTCAACTACAGCCAGGCGGTGCCGGTGGGTGGTGGGCTGGGCTACAACCTGGGCTATGCCACTGGCGGCAACCGCGACGACTACCGCCAGGCCGACCTGACCTGGCGCCTGCAGTCGGTGCAGTTGCAGGTGGGTGCCTACGGCAGCAGCGGCGAAATGACCCGCTGGGCCGACGCCAGCGGTTCGCTGGTGCTGATGGATGCGGGGCTGTTCGCCGCCAACCGCATCGACGACGCCTTTGTGGTGGTCAGCACCAGCGGCTACGCCGACGTGCCGGTGCGCTACGAGAACCAGCAGATCGGCCGCACTGACCGCAATGGCCACTTGCTGGTGCCCTACAGCAGCGGCTATTACCGCGGCAAATACGAGATCGACCCCATGGACCTGCCCGCCGATGTGCTGGCGCCGCAGGTGGAACAGCGAGTGGCGGTGCGCCGTGGCAGTGGCTACCTGCTGGAGTTCCCGCTCAAGCGTGTGATGGCGGCGAGCCTGGTGTTGGTCGACGGCAATCAACAGGAGCTCAAGCTGGGCAGCCGTGTACGCCACCAGGAAAGCGGCCTCGAGGCGGTGGTGGGCTGGGACGGGCTGGTCTACCTGGAAAACCTGGCGCCGCACAATCGCCTGCAGGTGGACAAGGCCGACGGTGGGCAGTGCCAGGTGGCGTTCGACCTGCCTGAAGGGGAGGGGCCGATCCCGTTGATCGGTCCGCTGGTGTGCCAGTGAATGTTCAACGGCACGGCCTGCTGTTTGGCCTGTTGCTGGCGCCATGCCCGGCCTGGGCACTGTGCTCATCGGTGGCCACCACGCCAGCAGCGTTCGGCACCGTCAACTCGACGCTGGTACGTACCACCGTGCAGACTGCCTCTACCACCAATTCCGGCTTGCAGTGCACCGGCTCGCTGCTCAGCCTGCTGTCCAGCAATGACCACTTCTACGCAACCATCACGCCCGCCTCCGGTGGCCTGGTCGGCCCGACCGGCGATGTGATCAACTACACCCTGTACGCCGACAACAGCGTCAACTACCCGATCACCCGGGGCGTTGCCTTCGACTTTGCCCGCAATGGCATCATCGACCTGCTCGGCCTCCTCAATGGCACGACGCCCAAGGCAGTACCGATCTATCTGCGTACACAGATCGGCAGCAACGTCGCCGCCGGCCTGTACCAGGAAACGCTGACCGTCGCCTGGAGCTGGAACTACTGCTCGGGTATCGGCATCGGCAGTATCTGCCTGGGGCGCGATATTGGCAGTGGTAGCAATACCCTGAATGTCAGCCTGACGGTAAGCAACGACTGCCAGATCACCACGCCCAACATCAGTTTCGCCAGCGCCCCGGTGGTGGCCGGGTTCGGCACGGTGAACCAGAGCTTGAGCGTGTCGTGCACCAAGGGCAGCAACTACACGGTGGGGCTGGATGACGGGCAGAATGGTGCGGGCGGGCGGCGGCGAATGAAGTCCAGTGCCAGTAACTACCTGGCCTATGACATCTTCAAGAGCGCCGGCGCGGTGCGCTGGGGCTCGGTGGGCGCGGCGCGGCGTTCGAGCAGCGATGCCGAAGTGAATCCGGGGGCGGGGACCGGCACGGGCAGCCAGGTGTTCAACTACAACGCCAAGGTGTACACCGACCAGGCCACGCCGCCGGCGGCGACCTATACCGACAGCGTGATTCTGGATGTGCAGTTCTGAGTGCTGGCGTAGCTCAGCGCAGATCGCCGACCATCTTCAGCAACGTCTCAAGCACCGCCCCGGCCAGCGCCTTGGAGCGCTCACCCGACCAGCCGGTGCGCGGGTTCGGCGCATCGTCGTGGTCCTTGAACGGCATCTCCAGGGTCAGCGACAGGCAGTCATGGGCCTGGCCCACGGCATTGCAGGCCAGGGTCATGTTGGCTTGGCCTGGCTCATCGCGGGTGTAACCGTACTTCGTCTGGAAGTCCGGGGTCAGGCTGCACAGGGTGCCGCGGAACTGCTCCTCCAGCTTGGCGATGCGCGGCGTGTAGCCGGGGTTGCCCTCGCAGGCCGCGGTGAACACATGGGGGATCTCTTCGTCGCCATGGGCATCGATGAAGGCGTCCACGCCATGCAGCTTCATCTGGCTCTGGGCAAAGAACACCTCGGGGCTCAGCTCGACGCTGGCGTCCTGCCAGGCGCGGTTGAGGTCCTTGCCCTTGAAGTTGGTGCGCAGGTGTCCGAGGAAGGCACCGTCCGGGTTCATGTTCGGGATCAGGTACAGGTCGGCCTTGGCCAGCAGTTGCTGGATGACCGGGCCATTGGCCTCGAGGGCGTCGATCACACCTTCCATGAACCATTCGGCCATGTGCTCGCCCGGATGCTGCTGGGCGATGATCCACAGCTTGCGCTTGCCGGCCGCGCCGTTGCCTGCGCGCAGCAGCGGAATATCCCGACCCTGCACGCTGCGCCCGCTGGCCAGCAGTTCGACGCCGGGGATCTGCTTGGCGCGTTCGATCAACTGGTTGTGGCGTGCACGGGGGTAGGGCTCGAAGTAGGCGAACCAGGCTTGTGGCTGTTCGGCCTTGACGTCGAAGCTCAGGGCCTTGCCGTCAAACTGGCTGGGCACGCGGAACCAGGTCTGCTGGTCGTACGAGGCCACGGCGTGGTAGCCGGTCCAGGCGTTCTTGTAGGAGGACTGGTGGGCGTTGTCCAGGCTGAAGCGATGGACCTGGCCCGGAGTCAGGCCGCTGGCCTTGAAATGGAACCACTGGAAGTGGTCGCTGTGACTGTCCTTGCGGATGTTCAGGTGGACGTGGGCAGGGTCGCTGGCGTCCAGGACCAGGATGTTGCCGGAGTCGAAATCGCAGTCGATGTGCAGCGGGGAGAGCGTCACGGTCATTGCCAGCCTCCTGTTGGCGTTGTTGTGACCGTACTCTACACCGCCTGGTGGTGCGGGTGCGCAGGTTAATTGACGCAGTCGTGGATGAGTCCGCCCCTGCGAATCAGGTCAGCAGCCCCAGCGCCACAAGCGCAGCAACACCAAGCCCGACGGCAATCGAGCAGCCACCCAGCGACAGCGCCGCGCGCCCTTGCCGGTACCAGCCGTCATGGCCCAATTGCCGCGCCGGGGCGAGCAGGCTGCGCCAGCGCAGTTCGGTTTCGTGGAAGGCGCGCAGGTGGTCGGGGTCGGCATCCAGCCAGCGGCGGAAGTCGATGCGTTCGCTGGCGGTCACCTGCGGGCTTTGCAGGCGCACGTACCATTGGCCGGCGATGCTGGCCAGCGCGTCGCCGGGGGCGCGGGCGGTTTGCAGGGCCTGGTTCATGTGGCGCTCGATGCTGATCAGTGGCAGGTCCAGGCGCTCGGCGATGGCGGCAAAGCCCTGTTGGTCGAGGCGGTTGAGCAGGAAAACTTGCTGGACCCGGCGCGGCAAGCGCTTTAGTGCATGCAGTAGCGCGTCTTCAGCGTGCAGTTCGGCAGGGCGCGGATCGTGCTCGAGGGGCAGCAGCAGGCGGGTCATGGACAGCTCCTTGCTCATAAGGAAAGGGGTGGGGGCATCTTCCTTGATGCAGAGCCAGCTTAGGCTAAACGAGATTGATTCTCAAGTGCTGATTCCGCAAAGATTTGTAATGAGCATTCACGTGCTGACACACTTTTGCTATCATCGCTGCCATTAAACGATCTTCATTAGCCTGAAGAGCCAAAAAAAAATGACCCGGCAAAAAGCCGGGTCAAAAACCGTGATTAGCCTGATGAGGAGATAATCTGAGCGTCCGACCTGAGGACGTTGCAGGTTATCCAGCGGGTCTCGCGACCTGCTGAGTGCAATAATAATCGTTATCATTTGCCAGTCAAATGATTTTTCAGCGATTGACTAAAAAATTCTTCCTGACGCACTCCTCGTCCCCGGCAATCGGGGCTTTTGCCGTTCGTCGGCTATCACGTTCTCCCTTCAGATCGTTGCCTTTTCCGTGGCGTGGCACTGCTCCAGCAGGGCGCGGGCCATGTTGATCATGTGCATCAGCGCAAACACCACTTCCCGCGTCGTGCCCTGCAAATGGTTGCCGGTTTCCTGTGCCGTGGCTGCAGCGCATCGCAGCAGGGCCATGGCGTGTTCGCTGGCCTGCGCGTTGCTGACGCCTTCGCGCAGGGTCCACAGCGAACGTTCCAGGTCGCGGGGCGTGGGCGTGGGGTTGAGGTAGAAATCGAGGGCGCGGCGAGCAGCTTCTTCGTCGAGATCTGTTTCCGTTTCTTTCGAGATGTTCATCCTGATTACCTGCGAATACCAGTAGGTGAAAGGTGAAGCTCGATTCTAATACCTAAAGTATTTAAATGTGTTTGGGCAAATACTACTTGATGTGTATTGAACGCAAGGAGTCAGTCCGTATCGTGCCTGCGATGAATATGGACAAATGGATAGCCCTGGTTCGGGAACGGATCGAGGAGCTCGATATCTCCCAGGAGCAGCTTGCCGAGCGCGTTGGGGTTTCCCAAGGCAGCATCGGCCATTGGCTGAAGAAGCGCCGTCAGCCTCGGGTCGACTCGATGAACCGTACGTTCATCGAGCTGGGCATGCCGCATTACCAGGTCAGCATGCAGCTGCGTGTGTTGGGGCAGGTGGGTGAGGAGCCGGCGCGTTACGGCCTCGAGGAAGAGGACGATGACGACGGGCAGGCGAAATACTTCGTGTGTTTCCGCTATCCGCTGCGTGAGTGGGCCGCGTTGGGTCAGGAGCAGGAGGAGGCATCCGATGTCTTCGAACAGACCGACTACCTGGCCCAAGGCAAGGCGTTCTGGCTGAGGGTCGAGAACGACACCATGAGCGCGGCCAGCGGCAGGAGCGTGCCCGAAGGGGTTCGAATCCTGGTCGATGACGGCGTGGCCGTCGAGCCGGGGCGTCTGGTGATTGCCCGGCTGCCTGGCAAGTCCGCGATCTTTCGGCAGCTGACCGAGGAGGGTGGGCAGCGGTATCTGAAGGCGCTCAACAATGCCTATCCAACGCTAGTGTGCGAGGAAGGGTGCGAGTTCATTGGCGTTGTGGTGCGGATGCACGGGGTGCTTTAGGTGCCCGCGCAGACCGTGTTAGGGCTGCGAGGTGCCAGGCGGGGGGCTTGCAGCGCTCTCTAGATCGAGCGCCGCCCGCGCGGCGCTCGATCTCATAGGCGAAACAACCCTTTCGGCGAACACATTGCCGCCGTTACGCCTCCTCCAGCTCGACCAACACTGTCCCCTCGCTGACCATATCCCCCTCCTGGCAGAACAGCGCCTTTACCGTCCCATCATGGGGCGCCCGAATGCTGTGCTCCATCTTCATCGCCTCGAGCACCACCAGCGCAGTGCCGGCCTCGACCACTTGTCCCGGCTCGACCAGCACCCGCACGATGCTACCGTTCATGGGCGCGCCCAGGCCGCCCTGGTGGCTGTGGCTGGCTTCCGCCGCAGCGATCGGGTCATGGGCACTGACGGCGTGCAATTCGCCCTGCCACTGTACGTACAGCGTGCCGCCCCGGCGAACCGCCAGGTAACGACGGCGCAAGCCGTCCTGCTCATGGCACAGCTGCTCCCCCTTCAGGCGATAAGTCGAAGGCGCACTACGCTCCAGCGTCACCGCCTGCTCATTTCCGTCGCATTGCAGGTGCAGGCTGCTGCGTGCCGGCAGCCCCAGGCGCAGGCCATCGCGCAAGGTCCAGGGCGAGGCGGGGTCGTCCTGGCGCAGTTGCGCTGGCTCACCTTGCAGCCAGGCTTCGGCGGCGGCCTCCCAGAACTGCGCCGGTAGCGCCTGTGGCGGGGGTAGCAGCACATCCTGGTGACGCGGGATGAAGCCAGTGTCCAGCTCCGCCTCGGCAAACGCCGGGTGCGCCAGGATGCGGCGCAGGAAGGCAATGTTGGTCTTCAGCCCGCCAATGGCGAACTCATCGAGCATCGCCAGCAGTCGCAGGCGCGCTTGCTCGCGGTCCTGCCCCCAGGCAATCAGCTTGCCCAGCATCGGGTCGTAGAACGGCGATACCACATCGCCCTCGCTGACACCGCTGTCCACCCGACGGCCTTCGCCCGGCGCCGACTCGCGGTACAGCGCCAGGGTGCCGGTGGCCGGGAGGAATTCGTTGGCCGGATCCTCCGCGTACAGCCGCACCTCGATGGCATGGCCGATCAGCGGCACCTGCTCTTGAGTCAAAGGCAGCGGCTCACCGCAGGCCACGCGGATCTGCCAGGCCACCAGGTCGAGCCCGGTGATGGCCTCGGTGACCGGATGCTCCACCTGCAGGCGAGTGTTCATCTCCATGAAGAAGAACTCGCCGCGGGCATCGAGCAGGAACTCCACGGTACCGGCGCCCACATAGCCGATGGCCTGGGCGGCGCGTACCGCAGCCTCGCCCATGGCCTTGCGCAGCTCGGGGGACAGGCCCGGCGCCGGGGCTTCCTCGACCACTTTCTGGTGGCGGCGCTGGATCGAGCAGTCACGCTCGTTGAGGTACAGGCAGTGGCCGTGCTGGTCGGCGAACACCTGGATCTCCACATGGCGTGGCTTGAGCACGTACTTCTCGACCAGCATCCGCGCATCGCCGAACGACGACTGCGCTTCACGTTGCGCCGAGGCCAGGGCGTCGGCCAGCTGGCTTTCCTCCTCGACCACCTTCATGCCCTTGCCGCCACCGCCGGCGCTGGCCTTGAGCAGCACCGGGTAGCCGATGCGCTCGGCGGCGGCGCGGAAGGTTTCCAGATCCTGGGCCTCACCGTGGTAGCCCGGCACCAGCGGCACCCCGGCGGCTTCCATCAGCGCCTTGGCCGCCGACTTGCTGCCCATGGCGTCGATGGCGCTGGCCGGTGGGCCAAGGAAGATCAGCCCGGCCTGTTCGATGGCGCGGGCGAAACCGGCGTTTTCGGACAGAAAGCCATAGCCCGGGTGGATCGCCTGGGCGCCGCTGGCCTTGGCCGCGGCGAGCAACTTGTCGATCACCAGGTAGCTGTCGGCGGCCTTGCTGCCACCGAGGTCGACGCGGATATCAGCCTCGCGGCTGTGGCGCGCGTCGCGGTCGGTGGCGCTGTGCACGGCCACGGTGGTCAGGCCCATGGCCTTGGCGGTGCGCATCACCCGGCAGGCGATCTCGCCGCGGTTGGCGACCAGCAGGGTGGTCAGCGTGGGTCGGCTCATGGGCGCGGTTCCTTGTTGTCTTGCCAGGCAGGGCGGCGTTTTTCCAGGAAGGCGCGCAGGCCCTCCTGGCCTTCGGCGCTGACGCGGATGCGGGCGATGGTGTTCTCGCAGTAGCGGCGCAGGGCCGGGCTCAGCTCGCCGTCATCCACTTCGCGCAACAGGTCCTTGGTGGCGCGCAGCGCCTGCGGGCTGTTGTGCAGCAGGTTATCGACCCAGGCCTCGACCTGGGCGTCCAGTTCGGCGGCCGGGTACACCTCGGCCAGCAGGCCGAGGTCGCGGGCGCGCACGCCGCTGAAACGCTCGGCGGTGAGGGCGTAGCGGCGGGCGGCGCGCTCGCCGATGGCCTTGACCACGAACGGGCTGATCACCGCCGGCGCCAGGCCGATGCGCACCTCCGACAGGCACAGCTGCGCGTCTTCGGCACCGATGGCCATGTCGCAGCAACTGATCAGCCCCAGCGCGCCGCCAAAGGCCGCGCCCTGGACCACGGCCAGGGTCGGCGCCTTGAGCCGATGCAGGGCGTACATCAGCTCGCCCAGCTCATGGGCGTCGTCCAGGTTGGTGTTGAAGTCCAGCTGCGCCGACTGCTGCATCCAGGCAAGGTCCGCACCGGCGCTGAAGTGCCGGCCACGGCCGCGCAGCACCACGAAGCGCAGGCTGGCGTCCTCGCCCAGTTGGTCGATGGCGACGATCAGCTCGCGGATCATCTGCGCGTTGAAGGCGTTGTTCTTGTCTTCCCGGCTCAGCCACAGGGTGGCGAAGCCGCGAGGGTCCTTGACCAGTTCAAGGGTGGCGAATTCGCTCATGGGTCACATCCGGAAAATGCCGAAGCGGCTTTGTTCGATCGGGGCGTTCAGCGCGGCGGACAACGCCAGGCCGAGCACGTCGCGGGTCTGCGCCGGGTCGATGACACCGTCGTCCCACAGCCGGGCGCTGGAGTAGTAGGGGTGGCCCTGGCGTTCGTACTGGTCGAGGATCGGCTGCTTGAGCTTCCTCTCGTCTTCGCTGCTGAAAACCTCGCCGCTGCGCTCGCTCTGCTCGCGCTTGACCTGGGCCAGCACGCCAGCGGCCTGCTCGGCGCCCATCACGCCGATACGCGCGTTAGGCCACATCCACAGGAAGCGCGGTTCGTAGGCGCGGCCGCACATGCCATAGTTGCCGGCGCCGAAGCTGCCGCCGATGATCACCGTGAACTTCGGCACCTGGGCGCAGGCCACCGCGGTCACCAGTTTGGCGCCGTGCTTGGCGATGCCGCCTTCCTCGTACTTCTTGCCGACCATGAAACCGGTGATGTTCTGCAGGAACAGCAGCGGGATACCGCGTTGGCAGGCCAGTTCGATGAAGTGCGCGCCTTTCTGTGCAGCCTCGGCAAAGAGGATGCCGTTGTTGGCCAGGATTGCCACCGGGTAGCCGTGCAAGTGGGCGAAGCCGCACACCAGGGTGGTGCCGAACAGCGCCTTGAACTCATCGAAGACCGAGCCATCGACCAGGCGGGCGATCACCTCGCGCACATCGAACGGTTGCTTGGCGTCGGCCGGAACCACGCCGTACAGCTCTTCTGCGCCATACAACGGTGCAATCGGCTCCTGGCATTGCAGCTTGCCCTGCTTGTGCCAGTTGAGGTTGGCGACACTGCGTCGGGCGATGGCCAGGGCGTGCTCGTCGTTGTCGGCATAGTGGTCGGCCACGCCGCTGGTGCGGCAATGCACGTCGGCGCCGCCGAGGTCCTCGGCGCTGACCACTTCACCGGTTGCGGCCTTTACCAGGGGGGGGCCTGCGAGGAAGATGGTCGCCTGCTGGCGCACCATGATCGCTTCGTCGGCCATGGCCGGCACATAGGCGCCACCGGCGGTGCACGAGCCCATCACCACGGCAATCTGCGGGATGCCCAGGGCACTCATGTTGGCCTGGTTGAAGAAGATCCGCCCGAAGTGCTCACGGTCGGGGAACACCTCGTCCTGACGAGGCAGGTTGGCGCCGCCGGAGTCCACCAGGTAGATGCATGGCAGACGGTTCTGCAGGGCGATGGTCTGGGCGCGCAGGTGTTTCTTCACGGTCAGCGGGTAGTAGGAGCCGCCTTTGACCGTGGCGTCGTTGGCCACGATCATGCATTCCACGCCTTCGACGCGGCCGATGCCGGCGATCACGCCGGCGGCCGGCACGTCTTCGCCGTACACCTCATGGGCGGCCAGCTGGCCGATCTCGAGGAACGCCGAGCCCGGGTCGAGCAGGCGGTCGATACGCTCGCGAGGCAGCAGCTTGCCCCGCGAGGTATGCCGCTCCTGAGCCTTCGGCCCGCCGCCCTGACTGACCTGGGCAAGCAGGCCGCGCAGGGCCTGGACCTGTTCGAGCATGGCCGCGCTGTTGGCGGCGAATTCCGCCGAGCGCGGGTTGATCTGGGTGTGCAGGGTAGCCATGTGCGCCCGTTCCTTATGCTCAGCGGGTTTCGTTGAACAGTTCGCGGCCGATCAGCATCCTGCGGATCTCGCTGGTGCCGGCGCCGATCTCGTACAGCTTGGCGTCGCGCAACAGGCGGCCAGCCGGGAATTCATTGATGTA
This sequence comes from Pseudomonas soli, assembly GCF_900110655.1. Classification (GTDB taxonomy): domain Bacteria; phylum Pseudomonadota; class Gammaproteobacteria; order Pseudomonadales; family Pseudomonadaceae; genus Aquipseudomonas; species Aquipseudomonas soli. The sequence continues at coordinate 259,989 of NZ_FOEQ01000002.1, read as the reverse complement.
GCCGTTGCCGCCGAGGATCTGGATCGCTTCCAGGGCCATCTGCGTGGCGCGCTCAGCGGTGTAGAGGATGACCCCGGCGGCGTCCTTGCGAGTGGTCTCGGCACGATCGCAGGCCTGGGCCACGGCGTACAGGTAGGCGCGGCTGGCATTGAGCTGGGTGTACATGTCGGCGATCTTGCCCTGGATCAGTTGGAACTCGCCGATGCTCTGGCCGAACTGCTTGCGGTCGTGGATGTACGGCACGACCAGGTCCATGCAGCTCTGCATGATGCCGGTCGGGCCGCCCGACAGCACCACGCGCTCGTAGTCCAGGCCGCTCATCAGCACGCGCACGCCGCCGTTGAGCTGGCCGAGGATGTTTTCTTGCGGCACTTCGACGTCATCGAAGAACAGCTCGCAGGTGTTGGAGCCGCGCATGCCGAGCTTGTCGAACTTGTTGCTGCGGCTGAAGCCTTTCCAGTCGCGCTCGACGATGAACGCGGTAATGCCGTGGGGGCCCTTGTCCAGGTCGGTCTTGGCGTAGATCACGTAGGTGTTGGCGTCGGGACCGTTGGTGATCCAGGTCTTGCTGCCGTTGAGCACGTAGCGGTCGCCGCGCTTTTCAGCGCGCAGTTTCATCGACACCACGTCGGAGCCGGCGTTGGGCTCGCTCATGGCCAGGGCGCCGATGTGCTCGCCGCTGATCAGCTTGGGCAGGTATTTGAGCTTCTGCTCGTGAGTGCCGTTGCGGTTGATCTGGTTGACGCACAGGTTGGAGTGGGCGCCGTAGGACAGGGCCACCGACGCCGAGCCCCGGCTGATCTCTTCCATCGACACCACGTGGGCCAGGTAGCCCAGGCCGGCGCCGCCGTATTCCTCCGGCACGGTGATGCCCAGCAGGCCCATGTCGCCGAACTTGCGCCACATGTCGGCAGGGAACAGGTTGTCATGGTCGATCTGCGCGGCGCGCGGCGCCAGCTCGGCGGCAACGAAGGTGCGCACCTGGTCACGGAGCATGTCGATGGTCTCGCCCAGGGCGAAGTTCAGGCTGGGGTAATGCATGGGGGCACCTTGTTGTTCTTGAAATTCGAGGTACTGCACCGACCCTGTGGGAGCGGGCTTGCCCGCGATGCCCGTCAGAACGGCCAGCGATGTTGTCTGGTCCGGCCTCATCGCGGGCAAACCCGCTCCCACAGGGTCGGTGCTCGTGGTTGACGTTAACGTAAACCTGCCGTCCGGGGCTGTCAATCGCATCGTCACCTTTACGTAAACGTAAATCTGCGCCAGAGTATTTGCCGCCTGCTTCAGTCATGCCCAGAACAACCACAAGAAGGGATCACCATGCCTCAACCAAGCTATACCCGCGGCCGTCAGGACCACCCCTTGCTGACCCTGACCATCGGCCAGGCCTTCGATGCCACCGTCGCCCGCCACGGCGAGCGCGAGGCGCTGGTGGTGCGCCACCAGGGCCTGCGCTACAGCTGGCGCGAGCTGGCCGCCGAGGTCGATGTGCAGGCCCGGGCGCTGATGGCGCTTGGGGTGGAGGAGGGCGAGCGGGTCGGTATCTGGGCGCCCAACTGCGCCCAGTGGTGCATCCTGCAGCTGGCCACCGCCAAGGTCGGCGCGATCCTGGTCAATATCAACCCGGCCTACCGGGTGGGTGAGCTGGAATACGTGCTGCGTCAGTCCGGTTGCCGCTGGCTGGTGTGCGCCGATGCCTTCAAGACCTCCGACTACCACGCGATGGTGCAGGAACTGGTGCCGGATCTGGCGAGCCACGCATTGGGCGAACTGGCCAGTGAACGCCTGCCCGACCTGCGCGGCGTGATCAGCCTGGCCGCCGAGCCGCCTTCAGGCTTCCTGCCCTGGGCCGCCTTGGCCGGGCGGGCAGGGGCAGTCGATGTTGACGCCTATCAGGCGCGACAGCAGGGCCTGCAGTTCGACCAGCCGGTGAACATCCAGTACACCTCCGGCACCACCGGCGCGCCCAAGGGCGCGACCCTGAGCCACTACAACATCCTCAACAACGGCTACATGGTCGGCCAGAGCCTGGGCCTGACCGAGCGCGACCGCATGGTCATCCCGGTGCCGCTGTACCACTGCTTCGGCATGGTCATGGCCAACCTCGGCTGCATCACCCACGGCAGCACCATGGTCTACCCCAACGACGCCTTCGACCCGGAGCTGACCCTGCGCGCCGTGGCCGAGGAGCGTGCCAGCATCCTCTATGGCGTGCCGACCATGTTCATCGCCATGCTCGACCATCCGTCACGTCAGGCCATGGACCTTTCCAGCCTGCGCAGCGGCATCATGGCCGGCGCCACTTGCCCGATCGAGGTGATGCGCAAGGTGATCGACCAGTTGCACATGGCCGAGGTGCAGATCGCCTACGGCATGACCGAGACCAGCCCGGTGTCGTTGCAGACCGGCCCCGACGATGGCCTGGAGTTGCGCGTGACCACCGTGGGCCGCACCCAGCCGCATCTGGAGACCAAGCTGGTGGATGCCGACGGGCGCATCGTCGCGCAAGGCGAGATCGGCGAGCTGTGCACCCGCGGCTACAGCGTGATGCTCGGCTATTGGGACAACTTCCAGGCCACCCATGACGCCATTGACCCGGCCGGCTGGATGCACAGCGGCGATCTGGCGGTGATGGACGACGACGGTTATGTGCGGATCGTCGGGCGCAACAAGGACATGATCATTCGCGGCGGCGAGAACATCTATCCGCGCGAGCTGGAGGAGTTCTTCCATACCCACCCGGCGGTGGCCGAGGCGCAGGTGGTGGGGATTCCGTGCAGCAAGTACGGCGAGGAGGTGGTGGCGTGGATTCGCCTGCACCCGGGGCACAGCGCTACGGCGGATGAGTTGCAGCAGTGGTGCAAGGCTAGGCTGGCGCATTTCAAGGCGCCAAGGCACTTCCGCTTTGTCGATGAATTCCCGATGACGGTGACGGGGAAGGTGCAGAAGTTTCGCATGCGCGAGATCAGCGTCGCGCAAATCGGCGGCAGATGATCTGGCGTGCGAGGGCACTGGTCGATGCTTTCGAGTGAACGTGCCCCGCGCCTTGAAGCGGGGCACGCTACAGCACGCCGGGGTCTATTTGCGCCTCACATTGATGGCGTACGGCTTGTTTCCCACCAGTCTGATGTCGAAAATCACCTCGACGTCATCCTCCAGGCCCGCGGCCTGATCCTTGGGCAGGTACACCCGTGTGCCTTGATGTTTGTAGTCGATGTAACCGTAGCCCTCGTGGTCATCGAACTCCACCACTTTTCCGGTCTTGCCCTTTGTATCGCTCATGATTGCCACCTTCGTTGGCATTGCCTACGGATGCGCTTCCCCAGCGCGGGGCTGGGAAAACGCTGCTGCGCGGGCTACTGTCAAGCCGCGGGCAAGCTCACCACCAGAATCTCACGCCCTGCGTGGCCGGTGGCACCCTGTGCCGTACTGTACCCACGTATGGAAGTCGGGGGACCCGCGCGGATGTTGAATCCCCAGCGTTCCGTACACTGATCGGGCCCCCAGCCCCCCGCTCGGGCTGTTCCTCCGCCAGCAGCGCCAGGCGCTGTTCTTCCAGGCCGGTGCTGGACAGGATCGTGCCTTGCAGGAGGTTGGCGTCAAGTACGTTGCCGACAATGTCGGCCGCGTAGACGGCAGACTGCGAGAGGTGGGTCGGCAGGTGGCGGCTAACCAGGGGGAGGTGCATTCCCTTGGCTTGCATATAGCTGCCAATTTTTCCAATGGCGCCTGCATTTGCGAAGTTGGTCTTCGTATAGATTTCAACAGTCCCTGTCAGGTGAGATTTCGCCCGCCGCCAAAGGCCACCTACCTCCCCGGACACCCCACTTCCCCGCAGCAGTTCATCGGCATAAGTACTCACTCGGCCGCCCGCCCGGGCCGCGCGTCTGGCGCCAGACAACCCCTTGAATCCGTAGCGGGCAAAGGTCTTGCCAGCGTTCCACACCACCTTGGCGCCTTTGCCGAGCAGCTTGGCCCCCCTTGCCATGAGTTTCAGCCCATTAAAGCCAAGCTTGAACAACCCGGAGAAGCCCAAGGTACTCAGCACCCCTGTGGCGACCGAAACGATGCTCAATTTCCTGGATAGTTCAGGGTTCGTGTCTGCTGTGAACACCGCCGCCACTTCGAAGGCGAACGACAGCACGCTCATCGCCGTGACGAACCCCAGCACGATCGCCGACATGCCCCCGGTGAAAAGGGTCAGCACCGCGCCCACCACGGCCACCAATGCCGAGAACGCCAGGCCTCGCCAGCGGCCGCCGACCGGCATTTTCTGGGTGTCCTGCAGCGCCTGTTGATACGACGCAAGTTGTTTTCCCTGGTCCCAACGACTGAGCATGATGGCGCCGCTGGGGTCGTGCAGGTTGACGGGGTCCGGGCAGTGGGCGTAGTCGTTGACGCCTCCTTCACCAAACGGGCTGAGCCAGTCAGGCTGGGCATAGCGGCGCAGGGCCGGGTCGTAGGTGCGGTAGCCGTTGCCGGCGTGGTAGTGGCCGGTTAGGGGGTCGCGGCGCATGCCGTTGTAGCCGTTGACAAGGCCGGTCACTGCCTTGCCCTCGCCGAACGGCAGCAGCGGAGCCAGCTCCAGCTTACCGTCCTTGACCTGCCCGGCGACACCGACCTGGGGATCGTCGATCAGCCAGCGCACCTCGTTTTCATCATACTGCGCCAGGCCGCGGCTCAGGCTTGTGCGTTGGCTGACCTTGCCGGCCTGGTCGTAACGCAGCTCGCCAATCAGTTCATCGCCGTCGTAGCGCAGCTCGTGGGTGCTCTTGTCGGCCTCCAGGTACTGCGCCGCCAGGCGCTGGCTGCCGTCGTATTCGTACCGGGCCAGGAGCTTGTTCTCGCTGTCGTGGACTTTGTCGAGCTGGCCGGCGGCGTTATAGCTGAAGCAGTGCTGGCCTGCGTCGGTCAGGTAGCCATTGCTGTTCCATTTCACCTCTTGGGGGGCCTTGCCGCGGGTGACGCCTGTCAGCTGGGTCGGATCGGCCTCGGCATAGGCCAGGTCCTCGGTGTGCTTCTTGTCGTCAAAGCCGGTGGTAACGCACTGGGTCAGGTTGCTCATGGCATCCCAGGTGAAGTCCTGGGCCTTGACCGCCGTGCCCTGGCAGTCTTGCGGGCAATGCTCGGCGGCGCTGGTCTTGCATTCATACTTCTGCAGGCGGTCAAGCGCGTCGTAGGTGAAGTGCTCGGCGCGCAGTTGGGTGCCTTTTTCATAGCTGGTTTTGCTCGCCAGGCGGCCATCGCCGCGCCAGGTCAGGCACTGCTTGAAGCATTCGATGCCGTTGCTCAGGAAGCGCCGTGTCACTTCCTGGCCAAACCCATCGTATTCGCTGAATACCTGCCAGCGGCCGCCAGCCTTGAGTGCCTGGGCTTGACGCGACTGCAAGCGCCCCAGTGCGTCATAGCGATGCAGTACTTCCTCGTGGTCCTGGCACGTGCGCAGCACCCGGCCCAGGCGATCGGTGAACTCCCGTTGCCAGTGGCCGTCGGCGCGCAGCGAAGCCAGTGTCTGGCCACGCAGGCTCTGCCAGCGGTAGCCCTGGCGCGTGGCGCGTGGCGAAGTTTGCTCAACCTGCTGCCGACCGGGCAGGTTTTCGTCACGGTAGGCCTGCGTCCAGCCGCTGGACATCGCGGTGTCGCTGGCGTCCGAGGACAAGGTCAGCGTGTTGTCCTCGTGAGTAACGCTGGAGAGGGCCCGCTTCTGGTCTTTAAAACTCATGCCCTTGGCGTCTTGTGCAGTGGTGAGGATGGTCTTGTCGGGCAAGGTAACCGTCGTGTCGGTGAAACCATAGGCGCGCTTGCCCACGGTGCGCGACGTCAGCGTACTGACGTTGCTCACTTTCTGTGTTGCTACCACCTTGCTGTCTACCTTGAGCTGCGTGGCGTGGTTGCTCAGGCCATGGTAGCTGTACGCGACGGTGGAGTTGTCGGGGCGCGTGAGCTGGGTAACCCGGCCCAAGGCGTCCCGTTCAAGGTTATAGGTATCGGTCTGCTTGCCCAGAGTGCGTTGGTACTTGATGACGTGCCCCGAACTGTCGAAATGCCGGAGCAATTGCATCTTGGTGTTGCCAGCAGGGTCGGTCAGGCGATCCACTTGCTCGAAGGTGCCATCCTTGCGGTAGGAGTAATCGGTTTTGCGTTGGAACAAGCACTGATCATCCAGCCCCTGTTCGACCAGGCACTGGCTGGTGATGTTCTGGGTTCCCGGCGCTTCAAATACCAGAGCGCTTTGCGTTGCGGGGGCCTTGTCCTTGGCCATGGCTTGCAGCAGGCTACGCATGCCAGGCCCATCAAGACCGCCTTGTGCCCGCGTCCAGGCTTGAGGCCCCATGGCCCACACCTCTGGGGTCATCTCTATCACGGCCTGGCCGCCAGGCAGGTAGTCCCAGCTGCAACTGGCCAGCAACTGCGATGCATCCAGGCCTTGCAGGCTGCATTGCTCCAGCGGGACATAGTGCTGGGTGCCGTGCTTGCGCCACTCGCGGCGCCAAACCCGTTGCAAGCCATCCAGGTAGCTGCGGCTGACGTCCTTGCTGGCATGGGTGTGGGTGGCGATCTTGCCGTCATCCGAATAGGTGGTGGCAGTCTGCTCGTCAGCTTTCTGGTCCTTTTCCTTGCCCTTGCCGCCTGCCTTGAGCAGGTAGTGCGTCTCCTGGGTCACGCGGCCCAGCGCATCGTATTGCCAGTGCACTTCTTTGCCTTGCTCCACCTGTTCCAAGCGCCGCCGGGCATGGCGTGAGCGCAGTTCCTTGCTGAGCGTTTCGGTGCCGGCCTCGGTGGTGGCGCTTACGCTGACCACGATGCCAGCGTTATTCGGGTTGTCCTCGAACGCCTGGAGGTTCTTCAGCTCGAACTTCAGTTGGCCAAGGTGAGTGACCTGGGTATCTTTGACCGACCACTGCATGACTTTGCTTTGCGCTGTCTTGGCGCTGACTACCGAGACCTCGGTGCTGCGCTGGCGCCACAGTAGCGGTGAGGAGGCGCCGACAAGCGTCCAAGTGGCGTCGGCGTCGAGCCGGTCGTCCTTGAGCTGAGCCTTGACCCCCTCGATCACGACCACCTCGGCCTGCTCCAGCATGTCACGAGTGCCACGTTGGACCTTGCGGTAGCCGAACAGGCGCAGACCCTTGGGATTGCCGAATGGATCGCACTGGTACTCCGCCATGACCGGCGCGGCGGCATAGTCCGGAATGAAGGGGCATTTTAGCGTGGGGAGGTCTTTCAACCCTGCCAGTTTGCTGAGCGTGATCAGGTTGTCGCCGGCCTTGGTGTAGTAGCAGCGGTAAAGCGTGTGCTCGTCGCTCTTGTGCAGGCGCTGGATGTTGCCGTTCAGGTCTTCTTCCTGCGTGGCTACTTCCACCGTGCGCCCCAGTGCCTCGCGTTCGGAGTGGGGAATGTTGGCCAACAGCCGGGTGATGCAGCCGGCCAGTTTCGGGCGATCGGCGTTATCTGACTTATTGAAGAACCACGCCAGCAGTTCATGTTGGCGTTCGATCAGCACTCCCCCCCCTCTCACCACAGGCTCGTCGCTGTCAGCGCCGGCCGTCATGGCGTATAACAGTTCGGCAAACTCATCCCCAGCGCCCGTATAGCGGTAGCCTTTGGTCAACCGATGCGTGTCGCTTTTTTTCTGGTCACTGCGGGTGCTGAAGGCCAGCCAGTGATCCTGCTCAGAGGCTACGCCGCGCAGCAGTTCGAAACGCTCGACACGCTTATCGTGCTTGACACGACCGTGCACCAGCAGATGCTTCTCCCGGGCCCCATGCGCGCCGGATTCGTACTCGACGCTGACGATCCGCTGGTCGGTTTCCAGAAATTCCCCATCGTAGCGGTAGGTCGTCACCTGGTTCTCATGCCCATCCCCTGGCAGCAGGGTGTGCAGATTGACGCGGGGCAGGCCAGGGCGGCCGTTGTCCTGCGTGGCAGCTTGGTACTTCACGCATTCGACCGATCCATCCAGCTCTCGCAGGCCGCACAGCACTCGGTCCAAGGCCAGGTCGTCATCGTAATCACAGTCAACCTGCTGCAGCACCTTGCCATTCTGCAGGCGTTTGAGGGTGCGCAATAGATAACCTTGGAGGTCCAGGTTCACCTCGTATTTCTCGGTCTCGCTGTCCGGCCAGACCTGCATCTTCACCTGCGAGGCCTTTTTCTCCTGAGGCGTGACGTACTCGGCCTTGAACAAGGCTTCATCGCCACTGTTGATCGCCAACAGCAGGAACTGACCTTTCTGGCGCTTCCACTCCAGTGTCAACTGTTCACCATAGGGCGATTCGAGGGTCGAGGGCAGCAGCAGCACGAAGGGCTTTTCGTAGTCGGCGATGCGCTTTTTAAGTTCCTTGATGTTGTCGTCCCCCTCCCACGCTTTGACTGCCTCGTCGTAATCGATGGCTGCTGTCGCATAATAGAACCAGGGCACGCACATCAGTAGCCACTGCTGCCAATTCGTCGGTTTTGCCGGGAAGTCAGGTTTGGATTTGTCCCGAATGGCTTTCAACGTCTTGACGACCAGGTCATGAAACTCTTTGTTCGGCTCCTCGTCGTCGCTGCCTTCGGCTGCAGGCGCCTTCAGGGTTTCCTGGCGGCCGCTGGGCAGGTCAAGCGTGAATTCGCTGTGATCCTTGTTGCTGCGCACCACGCATGAGGCCAGCTTGAGCGCCTCGCCTTTACCCAGGTCGTCCCATTGTGCGTCGGTGAACTTGACCTGATTGCCATCGGCCAAGGTCAGCAGCCTGTCGCGTACCTGCACGCTGGAAAAGCGCCAGGCCCAGCCATCTCCCAACCCGGCCTCGTTGGCGCGCAGTGCCGAATAGTGCAAGGTCAGGTCGCACGCTGGCCCTTGGCCTTGCAGGCCCTGCAGGCTGGCCACCGGGTAATGGGCGTGGAACAGGCCCGTGCGCGGGTCCACACCCGCTTCGCTGTGGCCTGTGGTGTCGAACAGTTCGGAGCGGTTGGTTTGGCTGTAGTCCTCGCAGAGGAAACTGATTTCATCCCACTTCTTGAGCTTCTTCGGTGGTTCGAAGGTAACAGCCTCTGGAGCGTGCCAAAACCCGGTGGCGTGCAAGGTACCGATATGGCCAACGGTCAAAGCCTTCTGGCCACGCTCGGACTGCGGGAAATCCAGGTAAATATCGTATCCCTGGTTGGCCAGCGGCCCTTGCCAGATGATCGTGTCGGCAGTGACAGACAACGGCCAGACTGGTAAGGGGGTACGTTGAGCAATACTAATTAAGGATAAGAGTTTAATGGTTTCGACGAGCGTGCAGTCATCCTCATCCTCGACCATATTTAATACATCCGGGTGCCCGCCAGATACATCAAGGACCGCTCGCCTGACGGCGGCCTTTGATTTCATCAACTCCTCCATTAATCCTTTAGTAGAGATTTCTCTAAAGATTTCGGTGTAGCTATCAACAAGGGCAAGGAAGTCGGCATTGGGATCATATTTTTCAATGAAAGTCGCAGCGAGTCTGCAAGCTACCTTGAGTGTCTTGTCTACGGCCGTTATGACGGCGTCCTGTGTTTTAGCGAGATCAAAAACCTTATCCCAGGAAGAAATTGAGAAGGAGAAGTCGGCTAGGCGCTTGATAGAATTGGCATTTTCAATAGCGATAGGCTCAATAGATTTCAAGTCGTAATCGAGTGTTCGCATAGGGTAGAGCGGCACTAGAACTTTATGGAGGGCACTTAGGTAAATGGATTCATAGATCTCTTCGTCAAAATCTTTCCAGTAGATTTCGGCGGTGCCAGCGTCGCTTGCCGCATAGGCGGCTTTGAGAGCAGCCCGTTTGATATCGAGGTGTGCAGCGAAGCAGATTGCCCTTACCCAGCCAATGGTGTCTTCGCTCTTATAACTCGTGGTGTCGAGATACTGCCAAGCGGCCATGGCAATTTTGGCGGTGCCCTCCAAGGTCGTGAGTTCGGCGAATGGTACGTCGAGGGTGCCACCCGCCGCGACTGTCGCAGCAGCCCAGCTATTGTAGGCATCTCTGAGGTCCAACTCGTTCTGCCACGGCACACATGCCATCACCCGGTAGCCTTTGTCGCGTGCAGCTTTATTCAGGCGAAACGCCAGTTCTGTGCCCAGCGACTCGACCATCAGCCTCGTCACGCCTGGTTCAGAATAGGTGTCCAGCTTCCCCGGCTCGGCTGCAGCGGTCCGTGGCCACTCATCGGCGCTCAGCAGTTCGAGCCCATAGGTATCGCCGTTCCAGCCGTGACCGTCGCCAACGTTTGCCAGCGCAATTGCCAGTTCTGCATGCCGTGGCAGCCACAGCTGCTTGCCATCCTTGACATTCAGCTGCGGCCATTTTTGCGCTTCGATGAAGTCGGCCAAAGCCTTCACCCAGGTTGCCTGGTCATTGGGGACTGTCTTGCAGTCCTGAGGCCTGAACAGCGCATGGTGCAGCAACGCCTGGTTGCCGGGATGCCGCACGGTCACCAGTACGGCATCTTCCGGTGCCTTGAAGGCGGTCTTCAGCAGTGGGCCTTCGACCGTGTGCTCATCACCCGGCAGCGTGGCGAAGATGCGCAGGCCGTCGCCGCGCTGTTCGAGCAACGCCGTGGTGGTATCGATGCGCAGGTAGGGGGCAACGTCAGATCCTGCCAGCGCTGTGGACCAAGGCTCCAGCCATTTGCCACTGGCTCGCTGCGCCTTGGCCGGGGTCCAGGCATGGTGCCCGAGCAGGCGCTGGGAGAACGCGTCGTAGACCCAGGCATGCAATGTGCCGCCACTGGGTACTGCGGTGCCGTCGAGCGTATCGCTGGCCCACCAGTCTACCTCGGTGATGGTCACGCACAGCTCGGCGTGCTGCGGCCCCCAGAAGGCATTGCCTTTGTCGCCGGGTGTCACGGCGCAGGTTGCCGCGTCCAGCACGCCAGCCCGCAACAGGTGGCTGCCAGTGTTGATCTGCTTGCACAGGGCCTTGCTCCAGCCGCTGTCCTCTTTGGCGGTGAAGAAGTGCTGTTCGTGCAGCGCCTGGGTCTTGAGGTCGCGCACTTGCAGGCTCAGGGTCTTGCCCTTGGCCAGCGAGAAACTGTCGTCACAGGCCAGCACCTGGACGATGTTGCTGCTGAACGGCGCAGTGCTGAACGCTCGGTAGTCGGCCTGGCACCACAGGCGCGGCGCCTCGTGGCTGCTGGAAAACTCATTATCGTCGCTCCAGCCCCCCGCAGTGATCGGCTTGCCGGCTTTGGCGACCTGTTCGGCGAAGTCTGCGAGCCACTTTGTAGCGTCCAGCTTGTCGGCTGTCGCTGTGTAGTCGACCCGAGTCAGTTCGCCGGTGCGACGGTGCACCAGGCACGCGCTGATGGTTTCGCCCTTGGTCAGGGCACGACCGGCCTTGATCGGGCACAGGCTGTACCATCCGCCTTCGACGCTGCCCACCCGCTCCAGGCCGAAGTCCTGCATGTCGGGCAGGCTACCATCTGGTTGGTTGCTGATCTGGTAGGGCACCGGGAAGGTGTTGGTATCCGCGGCTGGCTTGAGGTCAACGGAAGATTTGGCAGCCATTGCGTTTTGCTCCATGCGTAAGGGTCTTGAAGTTACTTTTTAAAATGTGCCGTCAGCGCCCACAACTGGCAGAAATGCCAGGTACGGCAGGAGCAATTCAGCTGGTCGATGGGGCTTTGCCCTGGGGCGGCAGCAAGCGGTACACCAGCTCCACCAGCTCGGCAAAGGTGGTGTAGGTGCGAATTGGCTGGGGAATGAGGATGTTGAACGTCTCTTCGACGATAGCCTGCAGTTCGACCACGTCGAAGCTGTCGGCGCCCAGTTCGTCCAGGGCGGCGCCGGGGCGGATGTTGTGCAGGCTCTGTTCCAGGAAGCAGGCGAGGAGCCATTGCAGGTGGAAGGCGATGTAGAGGCGTGAGCGCATGCCAGAGGATCGTCAGAGGGTGAGGCCTCTCTGTACGTGGCTTTGCGGGCAGGTGCTACTGGTAGAAATGCCAGGTGCGGTTTCGTCAGCTTTGTGCTGTCAGTGCCGGCCCCGCGACAGGGCCGGCCCAGGTGGTCAGATTTCCGCGGCCTTGTCTATCCTCAAGCTTTCACCGGCGGCTCCTGGCTCGGCGGGTCGCCTACGGTTGGCGGCACGGTCGGCTTGATCGGCAGCTCGTCCGGGTCCTCCTCGGGCACCGGCGGCGGCAAGGTCGGGTCGTCGATGTTCGGGTCGGGTGTCTCCGGTGGAATGGGAATGTTCATGGGCCTGGCCTCGCGTGATGAATGAAGGGGTGTCGCAGGCTTTGACCCGGGCCTGCGCCCTGCGCTCATTTTTTTTGAACCCTCGCGCTTGCGCACGGCTCTGAACCCTTACCGCCACCAGCCCAGGGAGCAAGGTCGATGTCTGGTAACGAGCCGTTCGAAAGCGTGCCGATGGCAGGTGATCACCCGGACCAGGCCATCAGCCTGTCCCAGGCCCTGCTGGCGCCGCGTATCGTGATCGAGGACGCAAGCCCGGTGCTCGACGGCGGCACCTTCGCCGCCAAGGCCGTGCGCGGTCACAAGGTCGAAGTGGGCGCCAAGGTCTACACCGACGGTCACGATCGCCTGGCCGTGACCCTGCACTGGCGCCAGGCCCACAGCCGGCGCTGGCACTGCGTGGCCATGCATTCGCCGGGCAACGACCTGTGGCTGGCCGACTTCACGCCTGCCGAGCTGGGCCTGCACCTGTTCAGCATCGAGGCCTGGATCGACCCCTGGGCCACCTATTGCCACGACCTGGAGAAGAAGTATGCCGCCGGCGTGGAGGTGAAGCTGGAGCTGGAGGAGGGCCGCCTGCTGCTGGGCAAGGGCATCGAACGCAGCGACGGCCTGCTGCGCGAGCAACTGGCGCAGTTGCAACAGCGCTTGCCTGGCTTGCCGGTGGATGAACAGGTGAAATTGTTGCTGCACCCCGACGCCGCACGCCTGATGGGGGAGGCGGAACATCGCAGCTACCTCACCCGCAGCCGCGAATTCCCGCTGGACGTCGACCGCGAGGCGGCCCAGTTCGCCAGCTGGTATGAGCTGTTCCCGCGCTCGGTCACCGACGACCCCGAGCGCCACGGTACCTTCGATGATGTGCACCAGCGCTTGCCGATGATCCGCGACATGGGCTTCGACGTGCTGTATTTCCCGCCGATCCACCCCATCGGCATGAAGCACCGCAAGGGCCGCAACAACGCCTTGCAGGCCGACCCCGGCGACCCCGGCAGCCCTTATGCCATCGGCAGCCCCGAAGGTGGGCACGATGCCATCCACCCGCAGCTGGGCAGCCGCGAGGACTTCCGCCGCCTGGTCGCCGCCGCCGCCGAGCACGGCCTGGAAATCGCCCTGGACTTCGCCATCCAGTGCTCCCAGGACCATCCCTGGCTGCAGGAGCACCCCGGCTGGTTCAGCTGGCGCCCTGACGGCACCATCCGCTACGCGGAAAACCCACCGAAGAAATACCAGGACATCGTCAACGTCGACTTCTATGCCCCCGAGGCGGTGCCCAGCCTTTGGCTGGCGCTGCGCGACGTGGTTGTCGGCTGGGTCGAGGAGGGGGTGAAGACGTTCCGCGTCGACAACCCGCACACCAAGCCGCTGCCGTTCTGGCAATGGCTGATCGCCAATGTGCGCAGCCAGCACCCCGAGGTGATCTTCCTCGCCGAAGCCTTCACACGCCCGGCGATGATGGCGCGCCTGGGCAAGGTCGGCTACGCGCAGAGCTATACCTACTTCACCTGGCGCAATACCAAGCAAGAGCTGCGCGAATACTTCGAGGAGCTCAACCAGCCGCCGTGGAGCCAGTGCTATCGACCCAATTTCTTCGTCAACACTCCGGACATCAACCCCTTCTTCCTGCAGACGTCCGGGCGAGCGGGCTTCCTGATCCGCGCTGCGCTGGCGACCATGGGTTCGGGATTGTGGGGCATGTACTCGGGCTTCGAACTGTGCGAGGGCACGCCGCTGCCGGGCAAGGAGGAGTACCTGGACTCGGAGAAATACGAGATCCGCCCCCGGGACTTCACCCAGCCCGGCAACATCGTTGCCGAGATCGCCCAGCTCAACCGCATCCGTCGGCAGAACCGCGCCCTGCAGACCCATCTGGGGGTGGTGTTCCTCAATTGCTGGAACGACAACATTCTGTACTTCGCCAAGCGCACCCCCGAGCGCGACAACTTCATCCTCGTTGCCATCAGCCTCGACCCGCACAACGCCCAGGAGGCCAGCTTCGAGTTGCCGCTATGGGAGCTGGGGCTGGACGACAGCGCCGATACGCAAGGCGAGGACCTGATGAACGGCCAGCGCTGGACCTGGCATGGCAAGACCCAGTGGATGCGCATCGAGCCGTGGCACCAGCCGTTCGGTATCTGGCGCATCGAGAAATCGCGCTAGCCCCGCGATGGGCTTCAAGCTGAACCCTCGGACACAAAGGAGTCCCCAATGGCCAAGCGTTCCCGCCCGGCAGCCTTCATCGACGATCCGCTGTGGTACAAGGACGCGGTGATCTACCAACTGCACGTGAAATCGTTCTTCGATGCGAACAACGACGGCATCGGCGATTTCGCGGGCTTGATCGGCAAGCTCGACTATATCGCCGAACTGGGCGTCAACACCCTCTGGTTGCTGCCGTTCTACCCCTCGCCACGGCGCGACGACGGATACGACATTGCCGAGTACAAGGCCGTGCACCCGGACTACGGCAGCATGGCCGACGCCAGGCGCTTCATCGCCGAGGCGCACAAGCGCGGCCTGCGGGTGATCACCGAGCTGGTCATCAACCACACCTCCGACCAGCACCCCTGGTTCCAGCGCGCCCGGCATGCCAAGCCCGGCAGCAAGGCCCGGGACTTCTACGTGTGGTCGGACGATGACCAGAAGTACGACGGCACGCGGATCATCTTCCTCGATACCGAGAAGTCCAACTGGACCTGGGACCCGGTGGCCGGCCAGTACTTCTGGCACCGCTTCTACTCGCACCAGCCGGACCTCAACTTCGACAACCCGCAGGTGCTCAAGGCGGTGATCGGGGTGATGCGCTTCTGGCTCGATATCGGCGTTGACGGCCTGCGCCTGGACGCCATCCCCTACCTGATCGAGCGCGACGGCACCAACAACGAGAATCTCCCCGAGACCCATGTGGTGCTCAAGGCGATCCGCGCCGAAATCGACGCCAACTACCCCGACCGCATGCTCTTGGCCGAGGCCAACCAGTGGCCCGAGGACACCCGCCCGTACTTCGGCGAGGGCGATGGCGACGAATGCCACATGGCCTTCCACTTCCCGCTGATGCCGCGCATGTACATGGCCCTGGCCATGGAAGACCGCTTCCCGATCACCGACATCCTGCGCCAGACCCCGGAGATCCCGGCCAACTGCCAGTGGGCGATCTTCCTGCGCAACCATGATGAACTGACCCTGGAGATGGTCACCGACCGCGAGCGCGACTACCTGTGGAACTACTACGCCGAGGACCGCCGCGCCCGCATCAACCTGGGGATTCGCCGGCGCCTGGCGCCGCTGCTGCAACGCGACCGGCGGCGTATCGAGCTGCTCACCAGCCTGCTGCTGTCGATGCCCGGCACGCCGACGCTGTACTACGGTGACGAACTGGGCATGGGCGACAACATCTACCTGGGTGACCGCGATGGCGTGCGCACTCCCATGCAGTGGTCGCCGGACCGCAATGGAGGCTTTTCCCGCGCCGACCCGCAGCGCCTGGTGCTGCCGCCGATCATGGATCCGCTGTACGGCTACCAGACGATCAACGTCGAGGCCCAGGCCCACGACCCGCATTCGCTGCTCAACTGGAACCGGCGGCTGCTGGCGGTGCGCAAGCAGCAGAAGGCCTTCGGTCGCGGCAGCCTGAAGATGCTCACGCCGAGCAACCGGCGGGTGCTGGCCTATACCCGCGAATACACCGATGCCGAGGGCAACGTCGAGATCGTGCTGTGCGTGGCCAACGTCTCGCGGGCCGCCCAGGCCGCCGAGTTGGAGCTGTCGCAGTATGCCGACAAGGTGCCGGTGGAGATGCTAGGCGGCAGCGCCTTCCCGCCCATCGGCCAGCTGCCGTTCCTGCTGACGTTGCCGCCCTATGGCTTCTACTGGTTCCTGCTGGCCAGCCACGACCGCATGCCCAGCTGGCATATCCAGCCCAGCGAGGGGCTGCCCGAGCTGACCACCCTGGTGCTGCGCAAGCGCATGGAAGAACTGCTCGAGTCACCGGCGCGCGAGGCATTGCAGACCGCTATCCTGCCGCAGTATCTGCCCAAGCGGCGCTGGTTCGCCGGCAAGGAAGGGCCGATCGACCAAGTCCGCCTGCGCTATGGCGTGCGCATGGCCACCTCGGCGTTGCCGGTGCTGCTTGGCGAGCTGGAGGTGCACAGCGAAGGCGTGGTCACCCACTACCAGCTGCCCTTCGGCCTGTTGCCGGAGGAGCAGATCAATGCCGCGCTGCCGCAGCAGCTGGCGCTGTCGCGGGTACGCCGTGGCCGCCAGGTGGGGCTGATCACCGATGCCTTCGTGCTCGAACCCTTCATTCGCGCCGTGCTCCAGGGCTGCCAGGACGGCCTGCGGCTGGCCTGTGGCGATGGCCTGGGCGAGTTGCGCTTCCACAGCACCGAGCAGTTGGCCGCGCTGCAGCTCGATGAGCAGAGCGAGGTGCGCTACCTGAGCGCCGAGCAGTCCAACAGCTCGGTAGTGGTGGGCGGCAGCCTGGTGCTCAAATTGATTCGCCGGGTCAATCCGGGTATTCACCCGGAGCTGGAGATGAGCGCCTACCTGACCGCCGCCGGCTTTGCCAATATCTCACCGTTGCTGGCCTGGGTCAGTCGCGTGGACGACAGCGAGCAGTCGCACCTGCTGATGATCGCCCAAGGCTACCTGAGCAACCAGGGCGATGCCTGGGACTGGACGCAGAACACCCTGGAACGGGCGATCCGCGACCAGATGGAACCCGCCAGCACTGAGCAGGAGGCGCACACCGATGCCCTGGCCGAGCTGACCGGTTTTGCCGCCTTGCTCGGCCAGCGCCTGGGCGAGATGCACCTGCTGCTGGCCGCGCCGAGCGACGACGAAGCGTTCCGTTCACGCCCGAGCGACGCCCGCGACAGCGAGCGTTGGAGCCGCCAGATCAGTGCCGAGCTGAGCCATGCCCTCGACCTGCTCGCCCAACACCGTGACACCCTCGACAGTGACAGCCAGGCTCTGGTCGACGACCTGCAGCAACAGCGCGAAGGGCTGCAACAGCATGTCGACAATCTCGCGCGCCAAGCCCAGGGCGGGCTGCTGATGCGGGTGCACGGCGACCTGCACCTGGGCCAGGTACTGGTGGTACAGGGCGACGCCTACCTGATCGATTTCGAGGGCGAGCCGGCGCGGCCGCTGGACGAACGCCGGGCCAAACACAGCCCGTACAAGGATGTCAGCGGTGTGCTGCGATCCTTCGACTATGCTGCTGCGATGATCCTGCGCAGCGCCTCGGCGGTAGACCTCTCCGAGGCGGCGCGCCAGGCCCGGCAGCGGGTCGCCCGGCAGTACCTGCACCAGTCGCGCCATGCCTTCGTCGAAGCCTACGGGTTGGCCACCGCCGCCATGCCCCACGCCTGGCAGCAGGCCGAGGGCGAGCGCGCCGCGCTGGAGCTGTTTTGCCTGGAGAAGGCCGCCTACGAAATTACCTATGAAGCCGAGAACCGGCCAAGTTGGCTGGCCGTGCCTTTGCATGGCCTGCATGGATTGATCAGTACCTGGGGAGAGTCATAGATGAATGCAACCACGCGTGACAACGGCGGCCTTCGGCAACGGGACCTCGATGCCCTGGCCCGCGCCGAGCACGCCGACCCGTTCGCCGTACTCGGCCCGCACCCCGATGGTGCGGGCGGCCAGTTCATCCGGGCCTTCCTGCCCAGTGCCCTGAGCGTGCGCGTGCTGGCCCGCGACGACGGCCGGGTACTCGCCGAGATGCGCCAGGGTGGCGTGCCCGGCCTGTTCACCGCGCACCTGGACCAGGCTGGCCCGTATCTGCTGCAGATCGGCTGGGCCGGCGGCGAGCAGGTCACCGAGGACCCCTACAGCTTCGGCCCGCAGTTGGGCGAGATGGACATGTACCTGTTCGCCGAGGGCAACCACCGCGACCTGTCCGGGCGTTTCGGCGCCCAGCCGACCGAAGTGGATGGGGTTGCCGGGGTGTGCTTCTCGGTTTGGGCGCCGAATGCCCGACGGGTGTCGGTGGTGGGCGAATTCAACAACTGGGATGGTCGTCGCCACCCCATGCGCCTGCGCCATGGCGCCGGGGTGTGGGAGCTGTTCGTGCCGCGCCTCGGCGTGGGCGAGACCTACAAGTTCGAAGTGCTCGGCCAGGACGGCGTGCTGCCCCTCAAGGCCGACCCCCTGGCCCGCGCGACCGAACTGCCGCCGAGCACCGCCTCCAAGGTGGCCGGCGCCCTGGCCCACGAATGGCGCGATGGCCAGTGGCTGGAACACAGGGCCCAGCGCCACGCCTACAGCGCGCCGCTGTCGATCTACGAGCTGCACGCCGGCTCCTGGCGCTGCGAGCTGGACGACGCCGGCGAGGTCGCGCGCTACTACAACTGGCGTGAACTGGCCGAGCGCCTGGTGCCTTACGTGCAGGAACTGGGCTTTACCCATATCGAGCTGATGCCGATCATGGAGCACCCCTTCGGCGGCTCCTGGGGCTACCAGCCGCTGTCGCTGTTCGCCCCGACCTCGCGCTACGGCAGCGCCGAGGACTTCGCCTTCTTCATCGACGCCTGCCACCAGGGCGGCATCGGCGTGATCCTCGACTGGGTGCCGGCGCATTTCCCCACCGACGAGCATGGCCTGGCGCGCTTCGACGGCACCGCCTTGTACGAATACGACAACCCGTTGGAAGGTTTCCACCAGGACTGGAACACGCTGATCTACAACCTCGGGCGCAACGAGGTGCGCGGTTTCATGCTGGCCTCGGCGCTGCACTGGCTCAAGCACTTCCACATTGATGGCCTGCGCGTGGACGCGGTGGCTTCGATGCTTTACCGCGACTATTCGCGCAAGGCCGGCGAATGGGTGCCCAACCGCCATGGCGGGCGCGAGAACCTCGAGGCCATCGACTTCGTCCGCCACCTCAACAGCGTCGCCGCCCATGAGGCGCCGGGCGCGCTGATCATCGCCGAGGAGTCCACCGCCTGGCCTGGGGTCAGCCAGCCGGTGCAGCAGGGCGGGCTGGGCTTTGCCTACAAGTGGAACATGGGCTGGATGCATGACACCCTGCATTACATCCAGAACGACCCAATCCACCGCACCTACCACCACAACGAGATGAGCTTCGGGCTGATCTATGCCTACTCCGAGCATTTCATCCTGCCGATCTCCCACGACGAAGTGGTGCATGGCAAACATTCGCTGATTGACAAGATGCCCGGCGACCGCTGGCAGAAGTTCGCCAACCTGCGCGCCTACCTGGCTTTCATGTGGATGCATCCAGGTAAGAAGCTGCTGTTCATGGGCTGCGAGTTCGGTCAGTGGCGCGAATGGAACCACGACCAGCAACTGGACTGGTACCTGCTGCAGTATCCCGAGCATCAGGGCGTGCAGAAGCTGGTGGCCGACCTCAACCGCCTGTACCGCGACCTGCCCGCGCTGCACGAGCAGGACTGCCAGCCCCAGGGCTTCCAGTGGCTGATCGGCGACGATGCGCACAACAGCGTGTATGCCTGGTTGCGCTGGAGCAGCCAGGGCGAACCGTTGCTGGTGGTGGCCAACTTCACCCCGGTGCCGCGCGAGGGCTACCGCATCGGCGTGCCGTTCGGCGAGCACTGGGTGGAACTGCTCAACAGCGATGCCGAACTGTATGCAGGGTCGAACGTGGGCAATCTCGGGGCGGTGGTCGCCGATGAGGTCGCCAGCCATGGCCAGCCATTGTCGCTGGCGCTGAACCTGCCGCCGCTGGGGGTATTGGTGATGAAACCGGCCTGAGGCGGGGGCTGTACCGACGCTATCGCGGGGCAAGCCCGCTCCCACGCCTTTACCTAGCCCTCGGCGTGGGAGCGGGCTTGCCCCGCAATGGGTTACCCGGCTACCAGCGCATCCGCACTCCAAGGCTGCCGATCAGCCCATTGAGGTCATTGTCATCCACATCGGAGCTGTAGTCGGCGCTGACGAACAGCGCCACGCTCGGCGTTACCCGGGCTACCAGACCCAACCCCAGTTCAACCGTCGCGGCGCTGCGCGAGCTGGAGATCTTGTCCACCTGATCCAGCTTTACCGGGTCAGCGTTGCTGAAGTCATACCAGACGTTGGTACGCACATAGGGTTCGATGGGCATGCCACGCACCTCGTAACGCGCCGACAGCTTGGCGCCGACCCGGCCACTCCAGCTGGGCTGGCTGTCGAATGCCTGCAAGGTCTCTTCCTGCACCTGGCTGCCAGGGAAAAACTGCTGGTTGATCAACTGTGCCTGAGGCTCGATCACCCAGCCCGCGCCCAGGCCAATGGGATAGCCACCCTCTACTGAGAAAGTCATCGCGTGGCCGCTGTCGTCCAGGCGCTGGCCCGCCTGGGAGCGGCCATTGACGTCGATGCGCGTGCCCATCGCCACGGCGTCCACGTGCCAACCCTGCGCGTGGGTCATGCTCCAGTACACGCCCAGGCTCTCGCCGCTGAGGTTGACCGCGTCACGCTGTTTGTCGCCGAGCAGCGGGCGCATGCCGTTGAAACTGCTCTGCAGGTTGTTGTGGCCGACGAAGATGCCGGCGCGGTGGACGTTGCCGGCGCTGGTTTCACGCACGAACAAGTCCGGGCCGATCATCATCTGCTGGCTCGGCGCTTCCACTTGCGCCGGCGGCTGGGCACCTGGGCGCGGCCCGCCGGGAAAGAACTGCGCCCACTGGCTGGCGATGTGGTTGCTGTCAAGCTGGCCGTGGCGTTCACCCATGCGCTCGGAAAAGGCGCTGAGCATACCCTGGCTCAGGCCGCCAGCGCTGACCGGGTCGAGCGATAATCGCGGCACCTCCGGTTGCGCCAGGTAGGGGGCGAAGGGCTCGCCCTCCTGCAGTTCGAAGGCGAAGGTTTCCACCGGGGTTGCCAGGAGCAGCGACGTGGAAACCGCACAGAAAAAAGCGTCGAAGCGCGAGGGATTCGAGGTGCTTTTCATGGCGGATCTCCTGTTGACGTGTGAATTGAACAGCCCGATACCTGGCCTGATGTCACGAGCTGTACGACAAGAACAGGGGCGACCCAAACCAGCGCGCCAGCTTCTTGGAACGCGCACGAGGGCGCGAGCTAGAGGCCCGGCACGAGATTTTCCATCTGGTGATTACTGTTCAGCTAAGGAGAGGACGGCGGTTGCGTCAAGAAAGCGTGAAATAATCGAGAAATGCCTGTTTGTCTATTTAACTTGTTGAATAATGACAAGTTTCAATTCGGTATATCGACAATGGTGATTTCCCGTCGCGTGGCTATGCCGAATCGTTGCTACAACCGCACTTCCACCGCCAGCGGGAGGTGATCGGACAGGTGGGTCCAGGGCTTGTTGCCGAGGATTCTCGGCGTATGGCTGTCGGCATTGCGCAGGTACACGCGGTCCAGGCGCAGCAGGGGCAGGCGGGCGGGATAGGTGCGGGCGAGCAGGCCGTGGTGGCGCTCGAACGCCTCGTGCAGGTCGCGGTGCAGGCGCAGGGTCCGGTTGCCGCGCAGTTGCCAGTCGTTGAAGTCGCCGGCGATGATCACCGGGGCGCCGGCGGGCAGGGCGTCGAGCAGTTGGCGCAGCAGATGCAGCTGCTTCTGCCGGTGCCGTTCGAGCAATGACAGGTGCACGCAGATCGCATGCACCTGGCGCTGGCCGGGTACGTCCAGCACGCAGTGCAACAGGCCGCGGCGCTCGGGGCCGGTGATCGACACGTCGAGGTTGCGATGCTCGATGATCGGGTACTTGGACAGCAGCGCGTTGCCGTGGTGGCCGTCGGGATAAACCGCGTTGCGGCCGTAGGCGAAGTCGCTCCACATGCTGTCGGCGAGGAATTCGTACTGCGAAGTCTGGGGCCAGCCGGGGTAGCGCGCGGCGTGGCGGTCGTGGCTGCCGAGCACCTCCTGGAGGAACACGATGTCAGCCCCGGTGCTGCGCACCGCCTCGCGCAGCTCCGGCAGGATGAAGCGCCGGTTGAAGGCGGTGAAGCCCTTGTGGGTGTTGACCGTCAGCACCTTGACCCGGTGCACGGCCGGGGCCTGGCTGACGCTGGCGAAACCTGGACTGCCGGCTTCGAGGTTCACGACCGCTCCTGTTCAATGAGGGCTGCGCAGCAGCCCCAGGTTCAACTGGCTCGACACAGTCTAGGACAGGACTTCCTGTTTCGGGTTCAGTCCTCCTCCCGCTGCAACACCATCAGCAGCAACGACCGCCCCTTGACCTCGAACACGGTGTCGAACGCCAGGTGCTGCGCCTTGCGCAGCTCGGGCCGGTCGGTGTCGACCAGGCAGCTCCAGTAGTCGCCCTCCGGCACCGCCGGCAGGGTGAATGGCACGACGTCGTGGTAGGCGTTGACGATCAGCAGCATGGTTGCCTCGGCGCCTGGGCGGGCGATGCCACTGACCTGGGCGCGGCCATCCATCAGCATGCCCAGGCAACGCCCGTGCGGATCCTCCCACTGCTCGACGGTCATCTCGCTGGCGTCCGGAGCCAGCCAGGTGACGTCCTTGACGCCGATCGCCTCGTTGTAGTCGCCGACCAGGAAGCGCGAACGCCGCAGGATCGGATAGGCCAGGCGCAGCCGGGTCAGGCGCTTGACGAAGGCCATCAGCGCCAGACCGTCTTCATCCAAGTCCCAGTTCACCCAGCCGATCTCGCTGTCCTGGCAGTAGGCGTTGTTGTTGCCGTGCTGGGTGCGGCTGAATTCGTCCCCGGCGACGATCATTGGCGTGCCCTGCGCCAGCAGCAGTGTCGCGAAGAAGTTACGCATCTGGCGCATGCGCAGGGCGTTGATTGCCGGGTCGTCGGTGGGCCCTTCGACGCCGCAGTTCCACGACAGGTTGTTGTCGGTGCCGTCCTGGTTGTTCTCGTCATTGTCCTCGTTGTGCTTGTCGTTGTACGACACCAGGTCACGTAGCGTGAAGCCGTCGTGGGCAGTGACGAAGTTGACCGAAGCGTAGGGGCGCCGGCCGCGGTTGTTGAACAGGTCGCCCGAGGCGGTGATGCGCGCGGCGAAATCGGCGAGCATGCCTTCGTCGCCTTTCCAGAAACTGCGCACCGTGTCGCGGAAGCGGTCGTTCCACTCTGCCCAGCCTGGGGCGAAGTTGCCCACCTGGTAGCCGCCCGGGCCGCAGTCCCAGGGTTCGGCGATCAGTTTGGTCTGGCTGAGCATCGGGTCCTGGCGACAGGCCACAAGGAAGCCATGGCGCTCGCTGTAGCCGTCGTGGTAGCGGCCAAGGATGGTCGCCAGGTCGAAGCGAAAACCATCCACGTGCATCTCTCCGGCCCAGTAGCGCAGCGAGTCGGTGACCAGTTGCAGGACACGTGGATGGCTCATGTCTAGGGTGTTGCCGGTACCGGAATCGTTGATGTAAAAGCGCCGGTCGTCGGGCATCAGGCGGTAGTACGAGGCGTTGTCGATACCGCGCATCGACAGGGTCGGGCCGCGTTCGTTGCCTTCGGCGGTGTGGTTGTAGACCACGTCAAGGATCACCTCCAGGCCTGCGTCGTGCAGGTGCGCGACCATCTCCTTGAATTCGGCGATCTTGCCGCTGGCCAGATAGCGCGGGTGGGGGGCAAAGAAGGCGATGCTGTTGTAGCCCCAGTAGTTGTTCAGGCCCTTGTCCAGCAGATGCTGATCATTGACGAAGGCGTGGATCGGCAGCAGCTCGATGCTCGACACGCCCAGCTCCTTGATATGGCCCAGCAGCTCGTCGTTGGCCAGGCCCGCGAAAGTGCCGCGCAGGTGCTCGGGCACCGCCGGATGGCGCATGCTGATGCCGCGGGTGTGGGCCTCGTAGATGATGGTGCGCTCCCATGGGATCGACACGCGCTGGTCGCGGCCCCAGGTGAAGGCGGGGTCGATGACCTTGCACTTGGGCACGAACGCCGCGCTGTCGCGCTCGTCGAACGACAGGTCGCCGTCGGGGTGGCCGATGGTGTAGCCGAACAACGCCTCGGACCATTTCAGCGTGCCCACCAATTGCTTGGCGTAAGGGTCGATCAGCAGCTTGTTGGGGTTGAAGCGGTGGCCGTTCTCCGGCTCGTAGGGACCGTGCACCCGATAGCCGTAGACCAGGCCAGGGTGGGCGTCGGGCAGGTAGCCGTGATAGATCTCATCGGTGTATTCGGGCAACTCGATGCGCTCAAGCTCGGTTTCGCCGCTGGCGTCGAACAGGCACAGCTCGACCTTGGTGGCGTTGGCTGAGAACAGGGCGAAGTTGACCCCAAGGCCGTCCCAGGTGGCGCCGAGGGGGAAAGGCAGGCCTTCGCGGATGCGCGATGGGGCGACGGAGCGGGTTTTCTTCGGGGTGCGGGGGCTCATGGCGTTCCTTTAGTGCGTGAACAGAGAATGCGTGAACAGAGGGATCGCGGGGCACGCCCGCTCACACCCACGAGCACTCAGTGACTGAGGCGTGGGAGCGGCGGTGCGCCGATGCGACTTGCCCCGCGATGAGGGCGGTACAGGCTGCAGAAGGCTCAACCAGCGGCAGGTTTCTTCGCCGCTCGCGGTTTTTTAGCCGCCGCAGCCGGCTTCACACCCGGCAACGCCGCCACTTTGGGGTCTGCAGGCGGCTTGGGCTTGGCCGCTGCCTTTTTGCGCGGGGGGGCCTTGGGGGCCAGCGCCTCGGCTTCGGCCAGCTTGCGCGCCTTGTCCCAATGTTCCTCCTCGCGACCCTCCGGCTTACCCTCCGATTCCCAGATCTGATAGGCGAACTCGCGAATACGCTTTTCATCGACACTCATCACGACGCTCCTGAATACAGTTAGGCATGATCAATCAACACATTGACCGGAAACTCCGCCAGCACGGTGCTTAACATCAGCTCCCTTGAAGGGCTGACCGCACCGCCGCCGAAAAGTCCCGAACAGTTGGCAGGCGACAGGGCAAACGGCAGTACAAGCCGGGTATCGTCCCAGTTCTGTGCCGGGATCAACGGAGTGGCGGCCGCGCCCAGCAGGGCGCTGGCCAGCCGTGGCACGACGATGACGGCGCGCTCGCCCTGGCCGAGGCGGGCAAAGGCCAGCACCTGGTCGGCGTGGCGGCCCTGCACGGTCAGTGGCAGGTAGGCGCCGCGCTGGAACAGCTCGGGATGGGCCTGGCGGGCGTCCAGCACGCGGGCCACCAGGACCTGCTTGATGCGGCCATCGCGCCAGTGGGCGAGCAGCTCGGCGAGTGGCGTACCGTCGTCGAGGCTGGCGCGCCTGGCCGGGTAGTCCACCGGGCGGCGGTTGTCCGGGTCGACCAGCGAGAGGTCCCAGTATTCGTTGCCTTGGTACAAATCCGGCACGCCGGGGGTGGTCATGCGCAGCAGGCACTGCACCAGGCCATTCAAGGCGCCGGGACAGGCCAGGCGCTGCGCGGCCTCATGCAGGGACTGGCGCAGCTGCTGGTTTTCCTCGGCCAGCAGCAGGCCGTCGACATAGGCCGCGCAAGCCGCCTCGTAGCGTTCATTGGGCGCCGCCCAGCTACTGCGCAGCTTGGCCTCGCGCAGCGCCTTGCATTGCCATTGGCGAATACGCTCGGCGTAGCGCTGCAGGCCTTGCGCATCCTCCAGGTCGAGCTCCAGCGGCCAGCTGCCGAGCAGCGTCTGCAACAGCAGCAGCTCGTCGCCGGGGCTTGGCGCCTGCCCATCGTCCAGTGTTTCGCGCAACGGCGCGGCCAGCTCGCGCCAGTGCTCGACGCGGCTGGCCAGCCAGGGCGCGCGTTCGCTGAGCACGGCCAGCCGCGCGCGGCAGTCTTCGCCGCGCTTGTGGTCATGGGTGGCGGTCGCCAGCAGGTTGTCGGGAAAGTCGCGCAGGCGGCGCTGTGCTTCGTTGTGGAACCAGGCGGCGTCGGCGCTGAAACGCTCAGCGTCGAAGCCCACGTCGTTGCGCGACAGCAGCCGGGCGGATCGATAGAACGCGGTGTCTTCCACGGCCTTGGCGGCGCTGGGGGCGGTCAGTTGCTGGAAGCGCACACAGGCGTGGCGCAGATGCTTGCGCGGGCGGCCTGGCGGCAGGTGCCGCCAGGGTTGGCCGCCGAGCCAGCGTTCGAGTTGCTCGAGCAGCGGCCAGTCGGCTTCACCCAGCGACTGGCGCGCCCCGGCCAGCGCCTGCTGGAAGAACGCCTCGTCCTCGGCGGGCCGGCCGCAGGCGTTGATGTAAGTGCGGTACACCGGGTAGTACTCGACCAGCGCCTGCAACGCCCGGCGAATCGCGCCGAGGGTGAGGTCGCGGGTCATCAAGTCGTCGCGGGCCACTTGCAGCAGGGCCTGGGCCACCGATTCGCAGTCGCCGGCCAGGCTGGCGTTGAGCACCAGGAGTCTGGCAATGCGAACCTCCTCGGGGAATTCGGGACGCTCGCTGGTACTGCGCCATAGTTCCTCCAAGGTGAGCTCGCCCGCAGGGTCGTGCTGCAGCAGCGACACCTGGTTCATGAACTCGTAGCCGGTGGTGCCGTCGGTGAGCCAGTCACGGTGCAAGTGCTCGTCCGTGCCAAGGATTTTCTCGACGTAGATGGGGAAGTGCGCCAACGCGGCATCGACGGGGCGTCGCGCCAAGAGCGAGTCGACTCGGCGGCGCAGGTTGCGGCAGTAGCGGCGTGGATCGGCCAGGCCGTCGATATGGTCGATGCGCAGGCCATCGACCAGGCCGCGCTCGATCAGCTCGAACAGCTTGGCGTGGGTGGCCTCGAACACCACGGCACGCTCCACGCGCAAGCCGCCGAGTTCGTTGATGTCGAAGAAGCGCCGCCAGTTGATGTCGTCGGCGGCGGTGCGCCAGCTGGCCAGGCGGTAGGTCTGGCGCTCGAGGAGTAGGTGCAAGCGCTTGAAGCCTGCTTCTGCGCGGCTGTCGAAGGCGGCGAGGGCTGATTGCGGATCCGCGCCGGCAGCGGCCAGGCGCGCCAGTTCACGGTGCAGGGGCTGGACTTCGCGCAACGGCTCTGCCGCTTCGCCGAGGGCGCTGAAATGCGCCGCCAGCGCTTGCAGGCGCGGGTCCTCGGCCTGGCCGAGAATTCGGGGATAGTCCAGGGGGCAGATCGGGAAACGGTGCTCATGGTGGGCAACTTCGAAGCGCCCGTGGTGCGCATCGAAGGTTAGCGGAATCTCGCCGTTGTGCAGGGCGGCGCCATAGTCGCTGCCCAGGAACGGCAGCAACAGTTGCCCGGCCAGCAACGGATCGCTGGAGTGCCATTGGATATCGAAGAACTCCGCGTAGGGGCTGCGCCGGCCCCAGGCCAGCAGGCTCTGCCACCAGGGGTTGTCGGCGCCGCCTACAGCCATGTGGTTGGAAACCGTGTCGACGATGAGCCCCATGCCATGCTGGCGCAAGGCCGCTACCAGGCGTTCGAGCGCTGCCTCGCCGCCGAGTTCGGGATTGACCCGGGTCGGGTCGACCACGTCATAGCCATGGCGCGAGCCTGCGCGGGCAGTGAGGATCGGCGAGGCGTACAAGTGGCTGATTCCCAGCCGGGCAAAATAAGGTACCAGCGGCACCGCGTGGTCGAGGGTGAAGTCGCTGTGCAGTTGCAGGCGCAGAGTGGCGGTCAAGGGTTTCATCGGTCACGCTCCCAGGCTTGTTCGCGGGCCTGGGCCAGCAGTTCCAGACGCCGGGCGGCGTCCTCGTCGTCCAGCAGTTCGCGCACCGACGCCTTGAAGCGGCGGCGCCAATTGGGATGGCCGGTGGTGGTGCCGGGCAGGTTGGGTTGCTCGTCGTTGCCCAGCAGGTCTTCCAGGGGCACCAGTACCAGCGGCGCGCGGGTATGGCCGACAAAGCGGATCGCTGCGTCGATCAGTGCCGAATCGTCGCGCAGTGGCCCGTAGTTCTGTTCCAGGGTGCGGCGCAGGCCGTCGCGCTCCAGCGCCCGGGTATGGCGCCAGTGCAGCTCGGTGGCGGCATCGATCAATTGCAGGCGGTGGCTCCAGTCGATATCACGGCCGCTCAGCCAGCCGGCGAGTGGGGCCAGGTCATGGGTGCCGGTGGTGGCCAGGGCGTTGTCCGGCCAGTCGAGGATCGGTGTGAAGCGTCCGGGGGGCTGCTGCTCGAATGGCAGCACCCGCATGCCCAGCACGGCCTTGTCGGCCAGGCGTTCGCGCAGGCCCTCGGGCACGGTACCCAGGTCCTCGCCGAGGATGATCGCCTGGTGCCGCGCCGACTCCAGCGCCAGCAAGCGCAGCAGGTCGTCCAGTGGATACTCCAGGTAGGCGCCTTCGCTGGGCTTGGCGCCACGCGGGATCAGCCACAGGCGGCGCAGGCCCATCACGTGATCGATGCGCAGGCCGCCGGCATGGGCCAGGTTGGCCCTCAGCATCTCGATGAAGGCGCGGTAGCCGTTGCGTCGCAGGCCTTCGGCGGAGAACGCGCAGATGCCCCAGTCTTGCCCGGCGCGATTGAGTATGTCGGGCGGCGCGCCGACGTTGAGTTCCGCCAGCAGTTCGTCCTGGCGGCTCCAGGCCTGGCTGCCGGCACCGTCCGCGCCCACTGCCAGGTCGGCGATCAGGCCCACGGCCATGCCGTTGCCGCGTGCCGCGTCCTGGGCCCGCTGCAGGCTGCGCTCGGCCAGCCACTGGCAGAAGGCATGGAACTCGACCCGCGCCGGATAGGCGTTGGCGAAGGCTTCGACCTCGGGATCGTAGGGGTCGTGCCAGGCCTTGGGCCAGTTGCGCCAGTCCGCGCCCAGGCCGCTGCTCACCGCCTCGGCCTGCAGCACTTCGAAGCGGCAGTGGTGTTCCAGTTGCTCGCCGGCGTTGGCGCGGAAACTGTCGAAGTCTGCGCGCAGGGGGTGCTCGCCCTGGCTGAAATGTCGGTAGAGCGCTTCGAGCAGGCGCAGCCGGGCCTCGGCGGCCCTGGGCCAGTCCACCAGCGTGTGCTGCTCCAGCGCTTCGAGGGTCGCCTCCAGTTCACAGGCCTCGGTGGCCATGCGCACTTCGCGTTCGCCGAAGACCACGCCGGGGCTGGCATAGAGCACATTGAGCAGCAGGCGGCTGGACGGCGAATAAGGGCTGTAGTGGTGCTGGTCGAAGGCCGACAGGGTGTGGATCGGGCTGATCGCCAGGGCATCGGCACCGCGCTCGGCGGCGTGGCGCGCCAGTTGTTCCAGCGCCAGACAGTCGCCAAAGCCGCCGTCGCCGGGGCGCCGCAGGCTGTACAGCTGCACGGCAAGGCCCCAGCAACGGGGCGGGGGTTGCTCCACGCAGTCTTGCAGGGCATGGCAACGCGCCGGTGCCACGGCCACGGTACAGGTCCGGCCATCGATATCCAGGCGGTGATAGCCCAGGGGCAAGCCGGCCGGCAGCCGCGCCTGGGCGTCCAGGGTCAGACTGCGCTGGCTGCCGTCTTCCAGACTGCAGCGGACCTGGCTGGCGGCGCTGAAGTAACGCTGCAGGTCCAGGGGCTGGTCGATGTCGACGGTCAGCAGCGGTGGCAGGTGCTCGCTGTCTTCGGCCTGCTCCACGGCGCGCAGGCTGGCGTCGATCTCGGCAGCGTTGCCGGCCGGGTGGCCAAGGCCGGCGAGCACCTGGCGCAGCACGTCATCGCTGACCTGCTGCGGGCGGTTGTTGGCATCGATCCAGTCGCGGGCCAGGCCCACCCGGGCGGCCAGGCGGTGAAGGGGCTCTGCGCTCATGGCATCTCCTGGTCGGGGGGCAGCAGGCTCACCACGCAGCTGTGCGCGGCTAGCATCGAGTCGGGGTGGGCGTTGTCGCTGCTGTCGAACAGGCGGCGGGGCAGGGCCGGCAGGGTGACCGGCTGGGGCTGGGCCTCGAGGTTCAGGTCGATGCGCAGCTGCTGGCCGTCGCCCAGGCGCCAGCGGGCGGTCAGCGCCTTGGCGCCGAGTACCTCGCAGCCCTCGGCGCGGGTGCCGGGCAGGTGCGGGATGACATGGCGCCTGCGCAGTTCGAGCAGTTGCTGGTACAAACCGTGCCATCCGGCCAGCACCTCCTGTTGCCTAGGTTTGGAGGTCTCGAAGGTGGTCTCGGCGTTGGGGTCGGGTATCTGCTCGCGCTTCTGCGGGTCGGCGAAGGCCTCGAAATGGGCGAACTCGCCACGCCGGCCTTCACGCACGGCATCGGCCAGCGCGTCGTGGAAGTCGGTGAAGAACAGGAACGGCTTGCGGCTGCCGTCGTCGTCGCCCATGAACAGCAGCGGGATCATCGGCGCCAGCAGCAGCAGGGTGGTGGCGGCCTTCAGTGCCTGCGGCGGGCAGAGCCGGGACAGCCGTTCGCCCAGGGCGCGGTTGCCGACCTGGTCGTGGTTTTGCAGGAACAGCACGAACGCGCTGGGCGGCAGGTGGCCGCTGGGCTCGCCGCGCGGCCTGCCGTGGCGGTCGGGCTGGCCCTGGAACACGAAGCCCTCGGCCAGGCAGCGCGCCAGCTGCTCGATCGGCCGGTCCTTGTAATCGGCGTAGTAGCCTTCGGTTTCGCCTGTCAGCAGTACGTGCAGGGCGTTGTGGCCGTCGTCGTTCCACTGCGCGTCGAAGCCTTGCTCGAGCAGCGTCGCCTGGTTGTGCTCGTTCTCCAGAACCAGCCAGACCTGCCGCCCGGGCTCGACCGTGGCGCGTACGCGCTGGGCCAGTTCGACGAGAAAGTCCGGCTGGTCGATGGCGTGCACCGCGTCCAGGCGCAGGCCGTCGCAGCGGTAGTCGCACAGCCACATCAGGGCGTTCTGTATGAAAAACTCGCGCACCTCGGCGCGACGGAAGTCGATGGCCGCGCCCCAAGGTGTCTGGCGGTCTTCACGGAAAAACGGGCTGGCGTAGCGGTGCAGGTAATTGCCGTCCGGGCCGAAATGGTTGTACACCACGTCCACCAGCACCATCAGACGCTCGGCGTGGGCGGCGTCGACCAGCGCGCACAGGTCTTGTGGGCGGCCATAGCTGTGCTGCGGGGCGAATGGCAGCACCCCGTCGTAGCCCCAGTTGCGCTCACCTGGGAACTGCCCCAGGGGCATCAGCTCGATGGCGCTGATGCCCAGCTCGGCCAGGCGCGGCAGCTGCTGGGCCACGCCGGCGTAGCCATCGAGCAGGCCTACGTGCAGCTCCTGGATCACTGCCTCGTGCCAAGGCCGCCCCTGCCAGGGATGGCGCCAGGGATAACCGCTCAGGTCCACCAGTTCGCTGGGGCCCTGTACCCCCTCCGGCTGGCAGCGCGAGGCCGGGTCGGCCACCGGCAGTTCATCGTCGATCAGAAACCGATAGCGTTCGCCCGCTTGGCAGGGGGCGACGCCGGTATACCAGCCCTCGTCGTCGGGCAGCAGTGCCACAGGTGGCCGCTCCCCGATCGTCACGCTCACGCTGCGCGCATCCGGCGCCCACAGGGCGAAGCGCGCCGACGTGGCGTCCAGTAACTGTGCGCCATGCTTGTGCATCGTCGGCTCTCCGCTCAGTAGTAGGCGTGCTGGGTCTGCTTCACCAGGTCTTCGTACAGCCGCGCGTAAGGTTCCACCGCCTGGCACCAGTTGAATGGCTGGGTCATCGACAGGCAGCGCATGGCATTGAGCAGGTGCTTCTTGCCATACACGTAGAAAGCGCGGCTCAGGGCCTCGCGGTAGCTGTCCACGGTGGAGTCGTCGAACAGGAAGCCGGTCACGCCGTTCTCGATGGTGTCGGCCAAGCCGCCCGTATTGCGTGCCACCGGCAACGAGCCAAAACGCTGGGCGTACATCTGGCTCAGGCCGCAGGGCTCGTAGCGCGATGGCATGAGCAGGAAGTCGCTGCCTGCGAACATGCGCCGGGCGTCGGTCTCGTTGAAGCCGATGCGCACGCCGATGCGGCCGGGGTGACGCAGGGCCAGGTCGCGCATGGCCTGTTCTTCCTCGGGTTCACCACGGCCGATGATGGCGATCTGGCCGCCTTGCTCGACGATGTAGTCGGCCACGCCCAGGGTCAGGTCCAGGCCTTTCTGGTAGACCAGTCGCGAAACCACGGCAAACAGTGGTCCCTCGCTCGCTTCCAGGCCGAACAGCGCACGGACCTGGTCGGCATTGCGTGCCTTGCCCTCCCAGTCGTTGATGCTGAAGTTGTAGTCCAGGTGCTGGTCGGTGGCCGAGTCCCAGCTTTCGTCGATACCGTTGGGGATGCCGCCGAGCAGGCCTTGCTGGGCTTTGCTGGCAAGAAAACCGTCCAGGCCACAGCCGAACTCGGGTGTGGTGATTTCCTTGGCGTAGGTGGCGCTGACCGTGGTGATCTGGCTGGCGTATGCAAGCCCGGCCTTGAGGAACGACAGCTTGCCGTAGAACTCCATGCCTTCCTGCTGCATGGCGTGGTCTGGGATCGCCAGCTCCGGGCTGCAGCCACGGCTGTACACGCCCTGGTAGGCCAGGTTGTGGATGGTGAACAGGGTCGGGGTGCTCAGGCCGCGCCAGTGCATGTAGGCCGGGGCCAGCCCGGCCGGCCAGTCGTGGGCGTGCACCAGGTCGGGGCGCCAGTGGGCCATTCCTTCGCCGGCGGCTATTTCTGCAGCCGCCAGGCCCAGGCGGGCGAAACGAATGTGATTGTCGGGCCAGTCGCGACCGTTGTTGGCGCCGTAGGGCGTGCCGTCGCGCTGGTACAGCTCGGGGCAGATCAGCACATAGATAACCAGGCCGTCGGCCAGATCCATGCGGCCGATCTTGCACGGCGGCAGCGCGGCGTGGCCGCCCAGTTCGCCGACAATGTGAATGGGGTTGTCGCTCTCGACCACCTGGCGGTAACCGGGGATCAGCACGCGCACATCGTGCAGGTGCGCCAGGGCACGGGGCAGGGCAGCGGACACGTCGCCCAGTCCGCCGGTCTTGACCAGGTCGGCGATCTCCGAGGTGACGAACAACACCTTGCGCTTGTTCGGGTTATGCTGGCGCTGCGCGCCGGGTGCCTTGCCTGTCGGGGCGAGGGCCGCAGGCAGCGGCTCGCGGTTATCCGGGTTGAATGACTCTACGTGAGGTTCGACAGCGGCACTGATCATACTTCTCTCCGTCCCTTGTTCTGTGTACTTGGCGTTGGCTCGTGGGTCTGCTCTCTGATCGTTGTTGCATCTTCGTAGTGCGTTCCTTGCCCCAGATTCGTGCGCGCAGGCACGGCACGCTCGGCATTCCCGCCGAAAAACGTATGGACTGGTTGGGGGTGTGGGCCTGGCGTGAGGCAGTCCTTTTGCTTCGGCCCTACTTAATTCCTGACCTGCCCGGGTTTTGGAAAGTTCGACTTTTTTACCTGACTTTTTCCGAGCAAAACGCGGGCCGAAACTGGAGTGTAGGAGACGAAGCGGTATGAAAGTGACCCATTGGTCATTTTTGTGGCGATGCTTTGCCCGCGCAAACGTTGGCGAGTTGTTGCAAAATATGAGGGTAGACGGCGTAGGCGATCCGGATTCGCCACAGGCGCGGCACAAGGTGAGCACAGCGGGAAACTGTGAAGAGGTGGGAGCCTGGCAGCTCCCACGCAGATGGGGCGTTGATTCAGAGGCCGGCGGCCTTGCCTTGCAGGCGGGCCTGTTCAAGCAGCAGGTTCAGCTCGGCGACCTGCTGGCGCAGGTCATCGCGCTCATCCTTCAACTGGCGCAGCTCGTCGCGGCGCACGGTGACATAGAGGGTCTGGGTGGGAGTGGCAGGCATCAGGGTACCCATGGACACACCTCGCATGGCTGGTGACATTTTGAAGCGTAGACGCTTCACGCGGCGCGCATTCTGAATTCTTTGCAGGCCCTTGGGAACTTTTTTGTTTATCGTTGTCGCCCCGTTCGTCGGTGAACCCTACGCCAGAACGCTGGACTAATCTGAAATCTTCAATTGTTGTAAAGCAAAACCAACGGGAGCGTCGGCACATGCAACTGGGAATCATCGGGCTTGGCCGCATGGGCGGCAATATCGCAAGGCGCCTGATGCGCGCAGGTCACAGCACTGTGGTCCACGATCGCAACCGCGAAGCCATCACTACCCTGGAAAGTGAAGGGGCCGTCGGCGCCCACGACCTCGGGGCGCTGGTGCAGAAACTCAAGGCGCCGCGCGCGGTGTGGGTCATGCTGCCCGCCGGCGAAATCACCGAGCAGACCATCGCGCAACTGGCCGACCTGCTCGAGCCGGGCGATGCGATCATCGATGGTGGCAATACCTTCTACAAGGACGACGTGCGCCGCGCCGCCGAGCTGGGCAAGCGTGGCCTGCACTACCTCGACGTCGGCACCTCCGGCGGCGTGTGGGGCCTGGACCGTGGCTACTGCATGATGATCGGCGGCGAGAAAGAAGTGTTCGAGCGCCTGGAACCGCTGTTCAAGGCGCTCGCCCCGGGCGTCGGTGACATTCCGCGCACCCAGGGCCGCAGCGGCGAGCACGAGCGCGCCGAACACGGTTACATCCACGCTGGCCCGCCCGGCGCCGGTCACTACGTGAAGATGGTGCACAACGGCATCGAGTACGGCCTGATGCAGGCCTACGCCGAAGGTTTCGACCTGCTGCGCAGCAAGGGTGGCCCGGAGTTGCCGCAAGAGCAGCGCTTTGACCTCAATGTGGCCGAGATCGCCGAAGTTTGGCGCCGCGGCAGCGTGGTCACCTCCTGGCTGCTGGACCTGACCGCCGACGCGCTGGTGGCCGACCCGCAACTGACCGAATTCAGTGGCTCGGTGTCCGACAGCGGCGAAGGGCGCTGGACCATCGACGCCGCCGTCGAACAGGCCGTGCCGGTGCCGGTGCTGTCCAGCGCGCTGTTCGCCCGTTTCCGCTCGCGCCAGCAGCAGGGCACCTACGGTGACAAGATCCTCTCCGCCATGCGCCTGGGCTTCGGCGGCCACGTCGAGAAAAAGAAGGACTAAATGACTAAACCGACCATCCCCGCGGCGCCGCCATGCACCTTGTTCCTGTTCGGCGCCAACGGCGACCTGGTCAAGCGCCTGCTGATGCCGGCGCTGTACAACCTCAGCCGTGACGGCCTGCTCGACCGCAACCTGCGTATCGTCGGGGTCGACCACAACCCGGCCACGGCCGAGGACTTTGCCGCGCGCCTGCATGCCTTCATGCAGGCGCGGGACAAGGGCGCGGAAGGGAGTGCCAAGTGCCTGGACGAAAAGCTCTGGGCGCGCCTGGCCAAGCGCCTGGACTATCAGACCGGCGACTTCCTCGACCCCGAGACTTACCAGGCCCTGGCGCGGCGCATCGCTAAAACCGGCCATGGCAATGCCATTTTTTACCTGGCCACCTCGCCACGCTTCTTCCCCGAGGTGGCCCAGCGCCTGGGCGACGCCGGCCTGCTCGACGAGTCGGGCGGCGGCTTTCGCCGGGTGGTGGTGGAGAAACCCTTCGGTACTGACCTTGCCAGCGCCGAAGCGCTCAACGCTTGCCTGCTCAAGGTGATGAACGAGCGGCAGATCTACCGCATCGACCATTACCTGGGCAAGGAAACCGTGCAGAACATCCTGGTCAGCCGTTTCTCCAACGGCCTGTTCGAATCGTTCTGGAACAATCATTACATCGACCACGTGCAGATCACCGCCGCCGAAACCGTCGGCGTCGAGACGCGCGGGGCGTTCTACGACAACACCGGCGCTCTGCGCGACATGGTGCCCAACCACCTGTTCCAGCTGCTGGCGATGGTCGCCATGGAGCCGCCGGCGGCCTTCGGCGCTGATGCCGTGCGCGGTGAAAAGGCCAAGGTGATCGGCGCCATCCGTCCCTGGTCGCAAAAGATGGCCCTGCGCAATTCCGTGCGTGGCCAGTACAGCACCGGCAAGCAGGGACGCAAGAAACTGCCCGGCTACCGCGAAGAAGCCAATGTCGCCCCGCACAGCCAGACCGAGACCTATGTCGCGCTCAAGGTGATGATCGACAACTGGCGCTGGGCGGGGGTGCCGTTCTACCTGCGCACCGGCAAGCGCATGAGCGTGCGCGACACCGAGATCGCCATCTGCTTCAAACCGGCGCCCTACGCGCAGTTCCGCGAAAGCGAACTGGAGCGGCCCAAGCCCAACTATCTGAAGATCCAGATTCAGCCCAACGAAGGCATGTGGTTCGACCTGCAGGCCAAGCGCCCTGGGCCGGAGCTGGTGATGGAAAATGTCGAGCTGGGTTTCGCCTACAAGGACTTCTTCAAGATGACCCCGGCGACCGGCTACGAGACGTTGATCTACGACTGCCTTACCGGCGACCAGACCCTGTTCCAGCGCGCCGACAATATCGAGAACGGTTGGCGTGCCGTGCAGCCGTTCCTCGATGCCTGGGCGGCCGAGGGTGGCGAGGTGCATGAGTATGCGGCGGGAGAGGATGGCCCCGAGGCCGGTGATGAGTTGCTGGCGCGGGACAAGCGCGAGTGGCATACGCTGGGGTGAGCTTGCAGCAACCTACCGCCGTTGGCGGTAGGCGCGCAAATATGCCCTACAAAGTGAACGACAGCGCCGAGAACACCATCCCGCCACTGCCCGCCCAGCCCATGCAGAACTGGCCTTGCTCGGCTTCGCCCCGGCTCATCGCATCAAAGATGCCGAAGGGAATCGACGCGGTAATGATGTTGCCGGTCTTGTGCCCGACGTGATGCAACTTGTGATCGACGCCGATCATCTGGCCAATATGTTCCCACATCTTTGGCGAGCCGGTATGGATGAACACTTTGTGCACGTCGTCCGCGGTGAGTTTTTGCAGGTTGAAGACTTTGATCGCTTCGTTACGACCATCTTCGTGCAGGGCGGCGGCATAGGAGTTGAATTGATATTGGCCACCGGTGGGTTCGATCTTGGCGATATCCGCCTCGTTGCAGAACAGTTTCCAATCCGGCAACGAGATGGTTGACAAGTCACTCAGGTCGGGTCGGTTGATGTACGAGAACTTGAAGTTGTCCGTTGCTTCATTACTGAGGATGGTGACAACGGCGGCTTCACCGATGGTAAAGCTCGGGAACTTGTAGGCCAGTTCGGCCGGCGACTGCAGCGAGAAGTTCTTGGGCATCACCGGCCCGCCCGCCGACATGCCGAACTCCATGTTGACGATGGCGGCGTAGCGGATTTCACCCGCCTGCATCTTGCTGTTGATGACGTCCATCGCCGTCACCCAGCCGTTGCAGGCGTCGACCACATCGAAGTTGCGGCAGTTCAGCCCCAGTGCCTTGGCTATGAAGGTACTGTTGGCCGGCTCGATGAAGCCACGGGTGACGTTGGGGTAGATCAGCAGGTCCAGGTCGGCCTTGCTGATATTGGCCTGGGCCAGCGCCGCGTCGAAGGCCGCTTCCATCAATTGCATCGGCGTCTCGTCAGCCGCCAGCCAATGGCGGGTGTCGCTGCCGCTTTTTTCCAGCAACTTGCCGATGGTCTTCAGTGTTTTCGGCAAGTCTTCCTGGAAAGTGTTGCGGGAGTGTTCTTCCACCAGGTTGATAACGTCCTGGTTGCTGACGCAGCGTGAGGGCAGTATTCCGGATAATCCGACAATCTTCATAAAACGTCCTTGTTGAAAGTAGTGACTCAGCGCAATGGTTGCGCACGGGCAGAAGCTTAATCATCCTGATAAGCAACCACTGGCGCGGTATTTCTAACACAGCGCAACAGTGAATCAGTGCCGTGGATCAATGTTCCTGCGCATCGATTCCAACGCCTCGGCAACCTGCGCCAAGTACATCTCAACGGAACCGGCAATCGCGCTTCGGCATCCAAACTCACGCCCACCGCCTGAGGATCCGAGATGCCCGCCCTGATCGAAGACTACGCCCTCATCGGCAACTGCCGCAGCGCCGCCCTGATCAACCGCGACGGCGCCATCGACTGGTTGTGCCTGCCGCGCTTCGACGCCCCCGCAGTGTTCGCCGCGTTGCTGGGCAACGAGGAAAACGGCCGTTGGCGCATCGCCCCCAGCGACCCGGTCGAGCACAGCGCGCGCCGCTACCTCGACGACACCCTGGTACTGGAAACCACCTGGACCACCGCCAGCGGCCGCGCCCGCGTACTCGACTGCATGCCCCTGGGCGAGGCCAATGCGGTTTTGCGTATTGTCGAGGGCCTGGCCGGCGAGACGGCGTTCGAGATGGACCTGGTGCTGCGCTTCGACTATGGCCGCAGCGTGCCCTGGGTGGAGAAGCTCGACCCGCTGACCCTGAGCGCGGTGGCCGGCCCCGATCGCCTTATCCTGCGCAGCAGCACCGAGACCCATGGCCGGGACCACCACAGCGTTGCCCGGTTTCGCGTGCGCGCCGGTGAGCGTCAGGTGTTCAGCCTTTGCCATCAGCCCTCGCACCTGCCTGTGCAGCCCGGTTGCGATGTCGACCACGACCTCGAGCAGACCATCAACCAATGGCAGGCCTTCGCCGCCCGCTGCCCCGACGTCGGCCCATACACCGAGCGGGTACGCCGTTCGCTGCTGACCCTCAAGGCCATGACCTACGCGCCCACCGGGGGCATGGTCGCCGCCGTCACTACCTCGCTGCCCGAGCGCGTCGGTGGCGAGCGCAACTGGGACTACCGCTACTGCTGGCTGCGCGACGCCACCATGACCTTGCTGGCGCTGATGAACCTCGGCTACTTCGACGAGGCCCAGGCCTGGCGCGAGTGGCTGCTGCGCTCGGTGGCGGGCAACCCCGAGCAGATGCAGATCATGTACGGGCTGGCCGGCGAGCGCGACCTGCCGGAGTTCAGCCTGCCCTGGCTGCCCGGTTACGAGCATTCGCAGCCGGTGCGGGTCGGCAATGCCGCGTCCGAGCAGTTGCAGCTGGATATCTACGGCGAACTGGCCGACGCCATGACGCAGGCCATCAAGGGTGGGCTGCCGCGTCATCCGCGCAGCGCCGCCATCGCCCGCTCGATCCTGCCGTACCTCGAAAGCATCTGGCGCGAGCCGGACGAGGGGCTGTGGGAGGTACGTGGCGGTCGTCAGCACTTCGTGCACTCCAAGGTCATGGCCTGGGTTGCCTTCGACCGCTCGGCGAGCCTGGCCGACACCACCGAGGAAGGGCGTGAACGGGGGCGACATTACCGCCAGGTGGCGGACCAGATCCGTGACGAGGTCTGCCGTCGCGGGCTGGATGCCGACGGGCGTCACTTCGTTCAGGCCTACGGCTCGACCGAGCTGGACGCGAGCCTGCTGCAGATCGCCCTGACCGGCTTTCTGCCGGCCGACGATCCACGTTTCCTGCGCACCCTCGAACAGATCGAAACCCGCCTGCTGCGCAACGGCCTGCTGCTGCGCTACGACAGTGACAGTTGCAGCGACGGCCTGACGCCAGGGGAAGGGACGTTCCTGGTGTGTTCGTTCTGGTTGGCGGATGTCTACGTGCTGCTGGGGCGGCAGGAGGAGGCGCAGGCGCTTTATGAGCGGCTCACGGCCTTGTGCAATGACGTGGGATTGCTGGCCGAGCAGTACGATCCGGTGGGCAAACGGATGCTGGGGAATTTCCCGCAGGCGTTCAGCCATATTGGCATCATCAATACGGCGTTGAACCTGCACCGGGCGCAGTGTCCGGTGCGGGAACGGGCACGGTGCGGTGACTGAGGTCAGGTGGTTTGATCTTGGTAGGAGCGGGCTCGGCCGCGATCACCAGCGCAACCGGTGATCACGCGGTTGCATCAAGCCGCTTGAAAAAAAGCCCGAGGTGCAGGCCCCGGGCTTTTACTTGAGCGTCAGCCGAGGCTGTCAGGCCACTGCCTCACGACCGGCACTGGCCACCTTGGTATGGCGCAAGGTCGGAATCAGGAACGCGATCGCCAGCACGCACGCGCTGACCAGCATCACGAAGCCACCGTCCCAACCGAAGTGGTCGACGGTGTAGCCCATCGCGGCGCTGGCCGCGACCGAGCCGCCCAGGTAGCCGAACAACCCGGTGAAGCCGGCTGCGGTACCAGCGGCTTTCTTCGGCGCCAGTTCCAGCGCCTGCAGGCCGATCAGCATCACTGGTCCGTAGATCAGGAAGCCGATGGCGAACAACGCGATCATGTCGATGGTCGGGTTGCCCGGCGGGTTGAGCCAGTACACCAGGGTGGCCACGGTCACCAGGGCCATGAACACGATGCCGGTCAGGCCACGGTTGCCGCGGAAGATCTTGTCGGACATCCAGCCGCACAGCAGGGTGCCGGGGATGCCGGCCCACTCGTAGAAGAAGTAGGCCCACGAGGTGGTGTCGACGCTGAAGTGCTTGGCTTCCTTCAGGTAGGTCGGCGCCCAGTCCAGCACGCCGTAGCGCAGCAGGTAGACGAACACGTTGGCCAGGGCGATGTACCACAGCAGTTTGTTGCACAGCACGTACTGGACGAAGATCTGCTTGGCGCTGAACTCCTGCTCGTGGCTCTCATCGTAGCCTTCGGGGTAGTCGTTCTTGTACTGCTCGACTGGCGGCAGGCCAACCGACTGCGGAGTGTCGCGCATGGTGGCGAAAGCGAACACGGCCACCAGCACGGCAACCGTGGCAGGCACGTAGAAGGCCGCATGCCAGTCGTTGGTCCAGGCCAGGCCCAGCAGGAACAGCGGGCCGATCAGGCCGCCGCCGACGTTATGGGCGACGTTCCACACCGACACCACGCTGCCGCGCTCTTTCTGCGACCACCAGTGCACCATGGTCCGCCCGCTTGGCGGCCAGCCCATGCCCTGGGCCCAGCCGTTGATGAACAGCAGCACGAACATGATCGTCACGCTGGACGTGGCCCAATGCGCGAAACCGAAAATGAACATCACCCCGGCCGAGATCAGCAGGCCGAAGGGCAGGAAGTAGCGTGGGTTGGAGCGGTCCGAGACCAGGCCCATGAGGAACTTGGACAAACCGTAGGCGATGGCGATGGCGGAGATCGCCAGGCCCAGCTGGCCGCGGGTGTAGCCCTCTTCCTCGATGAGGTAGGGCATGGCCAGGGAGAAGTTCTTGCGCAGCAGATAGTAGCCGGCATAGCCGAAGAAAATCCCGGCGAAGATTTGCCAACGTAGGCGGCGATAGGTGCTGTCGACGCGCTCGTCGGGCAGCGGCGCCTGGTGCGCGGCAGGGCGGAAGAAGGCAAACATGTGAAGCTCCCAGCTTGTTATAGGTATGCGAAAACGAATTTTACATTTTCGTTACAGAAAAAATACCGGTTTTGCTGGGAAGTACTGTTGTTTTGTGAACCTTGGCCAGCGCTATCCGCACCCGAGCCCTCTCCCGCGCGAATTTCGCGCAAGAGGGGCTGTTCAGCGTCAGGCGCTTACTGATTGCGTGTAACCCGCCAAACCGTGTTGGCCAGGTCGTCGGCGATGATTAGCGCGCCTTTCGGATCGACCGTGACCCCCACCGGGCGCCCACGGGTCTTGCCGTCCTCACCGAGGAAACCGGTGGCGAAATCCACCGGCTCGCCGGCCGGCTTGCCGTCACGGAACGGCACGAAGATCACTTTGTAGCCCACCGGGTTGGGCCGGTTCCAACTGCCGTGTTCACCCACGAACACGCCGTCGGCGAAGGTTCCGCCCATGGCCGGGTTGGAGAAGGCCACGCCCAGCGCCGCCACATGCGAGCCGAGGCTGTAGTCGGGCTTGATCGCGGCTTTCACCTTGTCCGGGTTCTGCGGGCGCACGCGCTCATCGACGTTCTGCCCCCAGTAGCTGTACGGCCAGCCGTAGAACGCACCTTCGCGCACCGAGGTCAGGTAGTCCGGGACCAGGTCCGGGCCCAGTTCGTCGCGCTCGTTGACCACTGCCCACAGTTGGCCGTCCCCCGGTTGGATGGCTAGCGCGGTCGGATTGCGCAGGCCGGTGGCATAAGGCCGGTGGGCGCCGCTCGCGGCATCGACCTGCCAGACCATCGCGCGGTCGACCTCCGCTTCCATGCCACGCTCGGTGATGTTGCTGTTGGAGCCGATGCCGACGTACAGGTAGCGACCGTCGGGGCTGATGGCCAACGACTTGGTCCAGTGGTGGTTGATCTCGGCGGGCAGGTCGGTGACCTTGGTCGGCGGGCCACCGGCCTGGGTCTGGCCGTCCTGGTAATCGAAGCGCACCAGCGCGTCCTGGTTGGCCACGTACAGCTTGCCGTCGGCATAGGCCAGGCCATAGGGCGCATTGAGGTGTTCGGCGAACACCGTCTGTAGTTCGTAGCGGCCATCGCCGTCGGCGTCGCGCAGCAGGGTAAGGCGGTTGCCGCCCTTGACCTGGGTGTTGCCCTTGGCCTTGATCTGGCTGGCGATCACATCCTTGGGCTTGAGTTTGGCGGCGTTGCCGCCACGCCCCTCGGCAACGAGGATGTCGCCATTGGGCAGCACCAGGATCTGGCGCGGGATCTTCAGGTCGGTGGCGATGGCGCTGACGCGGTAGCCCTGGGGCACTTGGGGTTTTTGCTCACCCCAGGCGGCCGGCTGGGCGATCTTCATGCTTGGCAGCAGCCCGCGTTCGGGGGCCGGCAATTTTGGATCCGGGCCATGGGCCTGGGTCTTCTCGCCATCGCCGCCACAGGCGCTGAGCAGCAGGGCCATGCTCAGGGCGCTCAATGCGTGCTTCATGCTTCGCCCTCCGTGCGCAGGCGGGTCAGGCCGGCCCAGGTGGCGAGGATGGCCAGCACCGTGACCACCACTGACAGCACCAGGCCTGCGGGCATCACGGCCCAGGCGTCCTTGGCGTGCTCGAAGGCGTTGACCAGGCCCAGTACCCAAGTGACAAGCAGCAACAGCACGTACAGCAGCGGGCGACCGGCCTTGCGTGGCGCACGGATCAGGTTGGCCAGGGCGAACAGCAGCGCCAGGCCGCTGGATAGCAGGGCCCCGGCGATCAGCCAGGCGGCGAAGTTGCTCCACTGGATCTGGTAGCTCTGGTAGTAGGCGATGTCGCTGAGCAGGGCGCCTAGAAACAGCGGCACGCTGCCGGCGAGCAGGGTCGCGTGCAGCGGCCCTGGGGTGCTACGGGGGAGGGTGGTGGTGGTCACTGGCTAGGCTCCTTGTCGATCGACGATCCTGGGTCGAGGGTGCTTAGATGAGGATCGTGATCGAGGCGCAATAGTTCAGTGGCGTTTGCCGTTGGCTTTACCGGCGCCTGCAGGAGCCTGGGTCTTGCCTGGGAAATTCAGTCGAGCACGGGTCGCAGGAAGCTTCGTTCATAGCTGAGGATGAAACGCTGCTCGGTAGCCAGGGCGAAGGCGGCGATGCACTCCGGGTCGGTTTCCGAGGCTTTGCGGTACTCCTCGTAGGTCGCCAGGCTGGGGAAGCTGAACAGCGCGTAGGCGACGTTGTTGGCGCCTTCGCTGGGCAGGAAGTAGCCATGGTGGCTGCCGCCCATGCGGTTGACCAGGCCGATCCACAGCTTGCCGTAGGCTTCGAAGGCGGGGACCTGGTAGGGGTCGATGATGTACTTGAGGTGGCAGGTGATCATTGCACGCAATCCTTTGGGTGAGCCGGCTGGCTCACCTTACAGGGCGTGGGTGTGGGCAGCTAGTGTGGTGTTTTGCAATTACGACCAAAAATCGCCGCGAGTTATGGTCGTTATTTGTGAAACACCACACTAGGGCATGGCCTGGCGCCAGATCAATTGCTCGGTGGGATAACCCTGCTTGCGCGCCAGCGCCAGTAGCTGGTCACGGGTCTGGTCACTGACGGTGGGGGTGCGCGACAGCAGCCACAGGTATTCGCGGTTCGGGTGGCCGACCACGGCCACGCGGTAATCCGCGTCGTGATACAGCACCCAGTACTCGCCCTTGGTCAGGTCCAGTGCCAGGCGGCTGAACCAGTTGTCGAAGCGTACCCAGAGCTTGTCGGTACGGCCGGGCACCTGCGCCTCGGCGATGCCGTTGGCCTGGTTCCATTGGCCGTCGTTTTCCAGGCAGCGGTTGGTGACGTCGATGCGCCCGTCCTCGCGCAGGCCATAACGGGCCTCGGACTGCACGCAGTTGCGCTGGAAGAACATCGGCAGGCGCGCCAGTTCGTACCAGGTGCCCTGGTAGCGCTGGAGCTCGACCTGTTGCGTGGTGGGTGGTGGCTGCTCGTCGCGGGCGCTGGTGCAGCCCGTGAGCACGAGGGTGAGACAGCAGCAAAACGGCACGGCCAGGCGCATCGACATGGGAAACCTCCTGATGGGGGGAAAGGCTCGCATGGCTTTCGATGCGCGGGCCGGCCAAAGGTTTTACTGGGCTGGGCGGGAAGTTTCCACGCTCAGTACTTCGGTAAAGATGGCTTCGACGGTCTGGTCGACCTTGAGGTTTTTCATGCGTGCCTGCAGCTCGGGATTTTCGACCTTGACCACCTGCAGTTTGCCTTCGGGCGGCAGCAGGGTGACTTCATGCGTGTTGAGGTCGATCTTCTTGATCTGCGAGGTGACCTTGACCTGGCGGAAAGCCTCGCCACCAGGGTTGGGGTTGGCCGCGGTGGCGCGGATGGTGCCCGATTCCTCGGAGGCCTTGGGCGCGCCGCCGACATTGGTGTTCAGGACATAGGCGATGGCACGGGTGACTTTGATGTCGACCTGGTCGCCGACCTTGAGGTTGGGCAGAGCCTTGGCCTGTTCGGTGAGCTGGAAGGTCACGTCCTTGTCGTGGGGGCCCTTGACCGTGACTTGGCGGTTGGACAGGTCGATCTTGGTCACTTCGGTGGTGATATGGCTTTCCAGCGCCTCGCTGGCGATGGGCAGTTCGGCTGCGTGGGCGCTGAGGCTGGCG
Organism: Pseudomonas soli; assembly: GCF_900110655.1. Classification (GTDB taxonomy): domain Bacteria; phylum Pseudomonadota; class Gammaproteobacteria; order Pseudomonadales; family Pseudomonadaceae; genus Aquipseudomonas; species Aquipseudomonas soli. The sequence goes on along the minus strand of NZ_FOEQ01000002.1, from coordinate 215,340 downwards.
GCGGACACTAATGAGGCGAAAGCGACAGCGCGTGCGAAGTAGCGGGTTGGCGTCATTGGCCTGTCTTCCTTGTGGTCGATACCAGGGTGGGGTTGCGAGGTGAAGCATAGTCATTGGCTTGCGATGTGCACGCTACCCAGCGTCACGTTCCTGGCAATCGCTTTGAACGGCCGGACTCCACCCTGGGTCGCACCTGAAAAAGCAGCCGTCGCTGCTGCTGCCTGAACCCACCGTGAGGCCTTGATCATGAGCGATTGCGAACCCCTGGCAGCATTGCTGCCCATCCAACTGACCGTCAATGGCCAGCATCACCTGTTGCAATTGCCGCCCTGGCTGACTTTGCTCGACCTGTTGCGTGACCAGCTCGACCTGGTGGGCACCCGCAAAGGTTGCGACCACGGCCAATGCGGGGCGTGCACGGTGTTGCGCAATGGTCGGCGGGTCAATGCCTGTCTGACCCTGGCTGTCATGTGCGACGGTGATACGTTGACCACCATCGAAGGTGTGGCCCAAGGGGGCACGCTGCACCCGTTGCAGCAGGCGTTCATTCGCCATGATGCTTTCCAGTGCGGCTACTGCACGCCAGGGCAGATCTGTTCGGCGCTGGGCCTGGCGAGTGAGGGCAGGGCGCATACGCGTGATGAGATTCGTGAGGGCATGAGCGGCAATTTGTGCCGCTGCGGCGCCTACTCCAACATCACCGCAGCGGTGGAGGAAGCGTTGCCGCTGATGAATGGGCAGGGAGGTTGCAGGCCATGACGCCTTTTACCTACGCCAAACCCTCCAGCATCGACCAGGCTGTGCAGCTCGCAGGGCCGGGCGCACGTTTTATCGCCGGTGGCACCAACCTGCTCGATCTGATGAAAGAGAATGTCGCCCGCCCCGCTCAGTTGATCGACATCAATGACCTGCCGCTGCGTGATATTTCCCCCACTCCTGACGGTGGGCTGCGCATCGGCGCGTTGGTCAGCAATGCCGAGCTGGCCTGGAACACGCTCGTTGAACAGGGCTATCCGTTGCTCGCCCAGGCGATCCTGGCCGGTGCCTCCCCGCAGTTGCGCAACATGGCCAGCACTGGCGGCAATCTGCTGCAGCGCACCCGCTGCCTCTACTTCTACGACACGGCGACACCGTGCAACAAACGGGCACCTGGCAGCGGTTGCCCGGCTCGTGACGGTCTCAACCGCAATCATGCGATTCTGGGCGCCAGCCCTCTGTGCGTGGCGGTTCATCCATCGGATATGTGCGTCGCCCTGGCCGCCCTTGAGGCCCGGGTGATCGTCCGCGGACGGAGTGGCGAGCGATGCGTGGCCTTTGCCGATTTTCACCGGCTACCTGGGGATACGCCGGAACGTGACAATACCCTGGCCGACGATGAGTTGATCCTGGCCATCGAGCTCCCGGCGCCGCGTTTCGCCGCGTACAGCCATTACCTGAAGGTCCGGGATCGCGCCTCCTATGCCTTTGCGCTGGTGTCCGTGGCCGCGGCGCTGGAGCTCGACGGCAGCGCCATCCGTACACTGCACGTGGCGCTGGGAGGGGTGGCCCATAAGCCCTGGCGCGATGCCGCGCTCGAGCGACAGGTCGTTGGCCAGCCGGCCACCGCAGACACCTATACCCATTTCGCCGACTCACTGTTGCGTGCTGCCCGGCCCTTGCCAGGCAACGTCTTCAAGGTTCGCCTTGCGCGCAACGCCATCGTCCGCGCCCTGATCCAGGCCCAACGAGGGAAATGCCAATGAACCTGCCACAACCTTCAAACGGCCAACCTCTGGACCGCATCGACGGGCCCGCCAAGGTAACAGGGACGGCGCGCTATGCGGGCGAATATCCCGCGCCTGGCCTGCTGCATGGCAGCGTGGTCGGCAGCCCGATTGCGCGCGGTAGCGTGCGGGCCATCGACTGTTCTGCGGCGCTGGCAGTACCGGGCGTGATCGCCGTGCTGCATCACCAGAACCGTCCACCCATGGCCGGCGACGACGCGCCCTACCAGGACGCCGATGCTGCCGATGGCCAGCCGTTTCGCCCCCTGTTCAACGACCAGGTGCTGTACAGCGGTCAGCCGCTGGCGCTGGTCGTCGCGCAAACACTGGAACTGGCCAGGTACGCTGGCACCCTGGTGCGGATCGAGATCGATGAACAGCCCCACCAGACCGATTTGCTCTGCGCTTTCGACCAGGCTCATGATGCGCCGGTTGAGTTGCCCAAGCCCCGTGGCGATTTCGCCTCGGCATATGCCCAGGCGCCGTTCAAGGTCGATGCCACCTACAGCACTCCGGTGGAGCACCACAACCCCATGGAGCCGCATGCCTCGACGGTGATCTACCAAGACGATGGTAGCCTGCTGGTGCATGACAAGACCCAGGGCACGCAAAACAGCCAGGACTACCTGGTACAGGTGTTCAACTTGCCCAAGGACCGTGTACGGGTACGCGCCGCCTACGTCGGCGGTGCGTTCGGTTCCGGCCTCCGACCGCAGTACCAGCTGGTGCTGGCGACGATGGCCGCGCTGAACCTCAAGCGGTCGGTCAGGGTCAGCCTGACCCGTCAGCAGATGTTCACCTTTGGCTACCGGCCCCGGACCGTGCAGCGCCTGCGCCTGGCCGCCGATGCCCAGGGCCGGTTGCAGGCGATCCATCATGAGGCCATTGCCCAGACTTCACGCTTCGAGGATTTCACCGAGCACGTGGTGGAGTGGAGCGGCATGCTCTATCGCTGCGACAACGTGGCTATGGCCTACAAGCTGGTGCCGCTGGATGTCTACACGCCGCTGGACATGCGCGCCCCCGGAGCCGCGCTGGGCTTGATCGGCCTGGAGTGCGCCATGGATGAACTGGCGCGGCAAGTCGGTATGGATCCGCTGGCCTTGCGCCGGGTCAATTTCACCGACATCAATGGCAACGAGGGCAAGCCCTATTCCAGCAAGGCGCTGCTGGCTTGCTACGACCAGGGTGCCGCCGTTTTCGGTTGGCACAGGCGCGAAGCCCGGCCGCGCTGCCGCTGCGAGGGCCATGAGCTGATTGGCTGGGGGATGGCTGGCGGCGCCTGGGAGGCGATGCAGATGAAAGCCAGTGCGCGGGCCCGACTCGACAGTGAAGGCCACCTGTGGGTGGGCAGCGCGACGACCGATATCGGGACGGGCACCTACACCGTGATGACGCAGATCGCTGCCGATGCTGCCTCTATGGCGGTGTCGGACGTGACCTTCGAACTGGGCGACAGTGCGCTGCCGACCGCGCCGTTGCAAGGGGGCTCGTTCACCGTGTCCTCGGTCGGCTCGGCGGTGCGCCAGGTGTGCCAACTGCTGCGCGGGGCCTTGGTCAAGGCGGCCAAGGCGCAGTATCCGGCGCTGGCTGGCGAAGCGCCGGAACGCTTCGTGGTGCGCGAGGGCAAGCTGTGGGTCGGTGACAGCGGCTACGCCCTGGACACGATCCTGCAGGGGCATGCGCTGGAGGTGAAGGTGGACGCCGAGCCGTCCGCGCGTCGCCAGGGTTTCGCCACTGCCACCCATTCAGCGGTGTTCGTCGAGGTGCGGGTGGACGAGGCGCTGGGCACGGTAAGGGTAACGCGCGTGGTCAGCGCCATTGCCGCTGGGCGGGTAATCAACCCCAAGACTGCCCGCAGCCAGATTCTTGGTGGAGTGGTCTGGGGGCTGGGCATGGCCTTGCAAGAACATACCCAGACCGACCATGGCCTCGGGCGCTTCATGAACCACAACCTGGCGGAGTATCACATGCCGGTGAACGCCGATATCGGTGACATCGAGGTTATCTTCGTTGACGAGCCGGACGACATCGTCAATGAACTGGGCTCCAAGGGTGTGGGCGAGATCGGCATCATTGGTGTCGCTGCAGCGGTAGCCAATGCCGTGCAGCACGCCACGGGCCGGCGCATGCGCGACTTCCCGCTGACCGTGGACAAGCTGCTGGCCGATTAAGCCATCGGCAGTTGCCACGCCTTGGCAGTGGAAACGCTGACAGTGCGTGGCAGGTCGACCGCATTCTTGGCGGCCAGGACCTCGGCCATCACGCTCACCGCGATTTCTGCTGGGGTCTTGCTGCCGATGTAGATGCCGATGGGGCCATGCAGGCGCTCAAGGGACTGTTCGGTTTCGCCGAAGTGCTCGATCAATCGCTCGCGGCGCAGTTGGCTGTTGCGCCGCGAACCGATGGCGCCGATATAGAACGCCGGGCTGTGCAGGGCCTCGAGCAGCGCCAGGTCGTCGAGCTTGGGGTCGTGGCTGACGGCAATGATGCAGGTGCGCAGGTCTGCGTTGAAGGCGCGCACCGCATCGTCCGGCATGCCCTTGAGGTGCTCGACACCGGCCACCGCCCAGGTCGCCATGTGTTCGGGGCGAGGGTCGCACACCGCCACGCGAAAACCGTTGAACAAGGCCATGGTCGCCAGGTATTCGGCCAGCGCGCCGGCGCCGATCAGCAGCATGCGGTAGCCGGGGCCGAGGGTGTTGATCATGTGTCGGCCATCGAAGCTGAACTGCTCGGGGGTGGCAGTGGCGGCCAGGCTCACCGCGCCACTGTGCAGGGTCAGTTGGCGGCGCATCAGCCGGCCCTGGTCGAGGTGATCCAGCAGTTGCTGCAGGGGCAGCTCGGCCGGTTCGAATTCCAGGATCAGTTCCAGGGTGCCACCGCAGGGCAGGCCGAAGCGGTGGGCCTCGTCGGCGCTGACGCCATAGCGGATCACCTCGGGCCTGCCCAGGGGCAGGCCGGGGCCGCCATGGGCGGTGGTGTAGCGATGGATCAGGTCGTCCTCGATGCAGCCGCCGGACACGCTGCCGACCACCCGGCCATCGTTGCGCAGGGCCATCATCGAGCCGACCGGGCGAGGGGAGGAGCCCCAGGTGCGGGCGACAGTGGCGAGCAGCACGCGGTGCCCGGCCTGGAGCCAGTCTTGGGTGGTACGCAGGACCAGCAGGTCGATGCTTTCCATGGTGTCCTCGGTTGTCTGTGGCCCACGCTGAGAATGTTGTATCAGCGCATATGCAGGATGATCGGGCTACTGCTGGCAGGGTCGGTATGCCCGCGCAGCTCGCCCACCGCCTTGGCCTGTACCGCGCCACCCTGATTGCCCCAGGCACTGCGGGCGAAACTCAGCACCTCGGCGATCTCCCGGTCCGACAGCTGCTCACGGAACGCCGGCATGCGGTAGGCGTCCGGCACCCCCGCGGCGACGATGCGCTGCGAGCCGTTGAGGGTGATGTTGATCGCCGAGGCATTCTCTGCGGCCAGCATCGAGGTGGCTCCCGCCAGCGGCGGCATCCACTCGGCCTGGCCCTTGCCATCGGCGCCATGGCAGCTGGCGCAACGGGTCGCGTAGGTGTGCGCGCCGGGCGCATCAGGCGCTGCGGCCGTCGCCTGGTACTGCCAGGGCGCACCATCACGCCGAGGTTCACCGGGCAATGCCTTGAGGTAGCGGGCGATCGCGCTCAGGTCGTCGTCGCTCATGAACTGCGTGGAGTTGTTGAACGCCTCGGTCATCGAACCGTACACCACTGCATGGCGATTGCGCCCGGTCTTGAGGAACTGCACGATCTCGGCTTCGCTCCAGCGCCCGAGCCCGGTGTTGTGGTCCTGGCGCAGGCTCGGCGCGTACCAGCCATCGAGCAGGGCCCCGGCGAGGAACGGCGCGCCGCTTTCGTCCAGGGCTTTCTCGTTGAAGGCCAGGCCCCGAGGCGTATGGCAACTGCCGCAGTGGCCGGGGCCCTGGACGATGTAGGCGCCGCGATTCCACAGCGGATCCTGGTCGGGTTTCTGCGCATAGGCGGTGGTCGGCGCGAAGAGGCCGTTCCACAGGGCTATGGGCCAGCGCAGGTTCAATGGCCAGGGAATGCTGCTGGGAATATTGGCTTCGGCTGCCGGTTGCACGCCCTTCATGAAGAACGCATAGAGCGCCCGCACATCGTCGTCGCTGAGCTTGGCATAGGACGGGTAGGGCATGGCCGGGTATAGCCGTCGACCTCCTGGCGCGACACCCTGGCGCACGGCGCGGTCGAAGTCGGCCAGGCTGTAGGCGCCGATGCCGTGCTCGCGGTCCGCGGTGATGTTGGTGGCATGGATCGCCCCCAGCGGCGTGGCCATTTCCAGGCCTCCGGCAAAGGGCGCCTTGCCCGGCAGGCTGTGGCAGGCCACGCAGTCGCTGAGGCGGGCGACGTATTCACCGCGGCTGACCAGGGCGGCGTTGGCGCTGTCCGAGGCGCTGAAGGGCGTGGCAGGCTCGCGGGTGACGTACCAGGCCAGCAGGCCTGCCGCGACCAGGCACGGCAAGGCCAGCCAGCCTGCGGTTCTTGCGAATCGGCTGTTGTTCATGGGCTGTCCTTGTCGTGTCAGCTGAAGGTATGGCGGCTCAGGGGCATGCTGCGCACGCGCTGGCCGGTGAGCTGCGCCACGGCGTTGGCCACCGCAGGCGCCACCGCCGGCAGCGGCGGTTCACCGATGCCGCCCATCTTTGCCCCGCTCTCGACGATGCGCACATGCACCCGGGCCATGCGCGACGGCGGCAGCACCGGGTAGAGGTCGTAGTTGCGCGCCCGTGGCATGCCGTTCAGCCACACCGATTCTTCCAGCAGCACCTGGGACAGACCCAGGGATACCGCGCCGTTGACCTGGGCCTCGATGATCGCCGGGTTGACGATGCTGCCCGGGTCGATGGCCTGCCAGATGTCGTGCACCTTGACCTGGCCGCCCTCCAGCGACACTTCGGCGATGACCGCCGCCTCCGAGCCGAACGGCGAGGCCATGGCCACGCCACGGGCGCGCTTGCTGCCGTCCTCGGCGGTGAACGGGCCGCGCTTCCAGCCGCCGGACAGCTCGCCCACCGCCTGCAGCAGGGTGGTCAGGCGCGGGTTGTCCCGCAGCAGTTGCAGGCGCAGCTCGAAGGGATCGTGGCCGCCCTTGTCGGCCAGCTCGTCGAGGAACGACTCGTAGAAGAAGTCGTTCAGCGAATTGCCCACCGAGCGCCAGTAGCCGAGCATGGCCGGGCCTTTGACATAGATCTGCGCGATGCGCTTGTTGGCGATGGCGTAGGCCTTGCCCGACAGCCCTTCGAGGGCGGTGGGGTCTACCGTGTCGCCCTGCTTGCCGGCAATGGCTTCAGTCGGGCCTTCGGTGGCGCTGATCGCCTCGATGGCCACCGGCAGGCCTTTTTCGTCCAGCGCGGCGCGGAACTTGACCACAGCCATGGGGCGCATGGCATCGCGCAGGAACTCCTCCTCGCGGCTCCAGATCAGTTTCACCGGCCTGCCGACCGCCTTGGCCAGGGCGATGGCCTGCGGGTAGGGGTTGGCCGAGTCGTACAGGAAGTGCCGACCGAAGAAACCGCCGAGCAGTGGCGAATGCAGGGTGATCCGCGCCGGGTCCAGGCCGGTGCGCTTGGCGATGTCGTCGCGGAACATGTCCTGGGCCTGGTTGGGCAGCCACACTTCCAGCGAGCCGTCGGGGTTGAAACGGGCGGTGGCGGAGGGCGGTTCCAACTGCGCGTGGTTGAGGAACTGGTTGTGGTAGGTGGCTTCGACCTTGGTCTTGGCCGCGGCCAGGGCGCCGGCGACATCGCCGTGGTTTTCCTCGTCGCGGCTTGGCCCGGTCTGGGCGGCCAGGTGTTCGCGCCAGCCATCGCTGGAGAAATCGGCAGGCATAGGCCGCACCTGGCTGTCGGCTGCCACTTCCTTCCAGTCCACCTGCAGCGCTTCCACCGCACGCTTGGCGTGCCACCAGCGTTCGGCGACCACGGCGACCGCACCGGGCAGTTGATGCACCGAGTGCACGCCCTTCATCGCCTTGACCTGTTCCTCGTTGCGCAGGTTGCCTACGGTCATGCCCAGGCGCGGGGCATGCTGCACGGCGGCGTGGAGCATGCCGTCGACCTTGACGTCGATGCTGTAGACGGCCTTGCCGGTGGACTTGTCGTAGGCGTCGAGGCGCTGCACCGGCTTGCCGATCCAGCGGAACTGGCTGGGGTCGCGCAGCTTGACGCTGGCAGGGTCAGGCACAGGCAGGTCCATGGCCTTGGCGGCCAGTTCGCCGTAGCCCAGCGCACGGCCCGAGGCCGCGTGCACCACCTTGCCAGGCTCGGTGCTCAGTTCACCCACTGGCACCCCCAGCTGCTCGGCGCCGGCCTGCAGCAGCATGGCGCGGGCCAGGGCGCCGAGGCGGCGCATGGTCGGGTAGCTCATGCGCACCGACATGCTGCCGCCGGTGATGCGCAGGCCGTTCTCCATCACCACGTAGGCCTCGCCCGCCGGCGCGCTTTCGACCACGAAGGTGGCCGGGTCGGCGTCCAGTTCTTCGCCGATGATCTGCGCCATGGCCGTGTTGACGCCTTGCCCGCCCTCCATGAACGGGCTGAGCAGGTGCACGCTGCCGTCGGGGCGGATTTCCAGTAAGGCTGGCACCTGGGTGCCGCGCTCGGTGTTCGCGGTGGCGGCCTGCACCCGCGCCGAGCCCAGCGGCAGGCCGAAGCCCAGCACCAGGGCGCCGATGGCGCTACCGGCAAGAAAACGCCGGCGTGACAGGTTGACCGTTTCGCCGCTGCGCAGCCGTGCCAGGTCGTCAGGGGTGTCGAGACGCGCGTTCATCAGGCGTTCTCCCCTTGGGCTAGTTCGTGCACGGCGGCATGGATGGCGTTGTAGGTGCCGCAGCGGCACAGGTTGACCATGGCCGCGTCGATCTGTTCGGTGCTGGGCTTGGGGGTGTGCTTGAGCAGCGCGGTGGCCGCCATCACCTGGCCGGACTGGCAGTAGCCGCACTGGGCCACCTGGTGCTCGACCCAGGCGGCGACCACGCGCTTGCCTACGGCGTCGGCTTCGATGGCCTCGATGGTGGTGACTTCACGACCGACCACGCCGGCCACCGGGGTGACGCAGGCGCGCACCACATTGCCGTCCACCAGCACCGAGCAGGCGCCGCATTGGGCCAGGCCGCAACCATACTTGGTGCCGGTCAGGCCGAGGTCGTCGCGGATTACCCAGAGCAAGGGCGTGTCGGCGTCGGCCTCGACCTGGTAGGTCTGCTGGTTGATTCTTAGTTCCATGGGCTCACCTGCTGATCATCGGTTCTGGAAGCGGGGAATACGCTGTTCCCCAATCCAGAAACGCTAGCACATGGCCTCGTTGCGCAATCGATGCACCCCGCAGGTTCAGAGGATCAGGCAAGCAATCCGGCGGAATGCGCAAGCCTCCTCAATCGATGCGTGGGTGCTGCTGGGCCAGGGTCTTGCGCTTGGCCTCCAGCTCGGCGATCTGCGCGTCGATGTCCTCGATCTTCTGTTCGATGTTGTCGTGGTGCTCCTGCAAAAGTTCGCGGGCTTCGTCGATATCCGAGGCGGCCGGGGCGGCGCCGCGCAACGGACGGTTGGCGGTCTCCTTCATGGTCAGGCCGGTGAGCAGGCCGATCACGGCGATCACCATCAGGTAATAGGCCGGCATGTACAGGTTGTCGGTGGTTTCCACCAGCCAGGCGGCGAGGGTCGGGGTCAGGCCGGCGATCAGCACCGAGATGTTGAAGGCGCTGGCCAGGGCGCTGTAGCGGATGTGGGTGGGGAACATCGCCGGCAGGGTCGAGGCCATCACGCCGATGAAGAAGTTCAGCAGCACGGCGAGGATCAACAGGCCGGCGAAGATCACCGCCAGCTTGCCGCTGGTGATCAGCATGAACGCCGGGATCGCCAGGGCGAACAGGCCGACGCTGCCGATGATGATGAATGGCTTGCGCCCCCACTTGTCGCTGAGCAGGCCGATGATCGGCTGCACGAACAGCATGCCGACCATGATCGCGATGATGATCAGCACGCCGTGGTCTTCGCTGTAGTGCAGGTTGTGCGAGAGGTAGCTGGGCATGTAGGTGAGCAGCATGTAGTAGGTGACGTTGGTGGCGATCACCACGCCGATGCAGGTCAGCAGGCTGCGCCAGTGCTGGGTCGCCACCTCCTTGAACGATACTTTCGGCCCGCTGGCCAGGCCTTCGCGGTCACCTTGCTCGAGTTTTTCGACGTGTTGCTGGAAGGCCGGGGTTTCTTCCAGCGCGTGGCGCAGGTACAGGCCGATCAGGCCCAGCGGCAGGGCCAGGAAGAACGGCAGGCGCCAGCCCCATTCGAGGAACTGTTCCTCGCCGAGGAGCGTCGAGATCAGCACCACCACGCCAGCGCCGAGGACGAAGCCGGCGATCGAGCCGAAGTCCAGCCAGCTGCCGAGGAAGCCGCGCTTGCGGTCCGGGGCGTACTCGGCGACGAAGATCGAGGCCCCGGTGTATTCACCGCCCACCGAGAAGCCCTGGGCCATCTTCGCCAGCAACAGCAGGATCGGCGCCCAGATGCCGATGCTGGCGTAGGAGGGGATCAGGCCGATGGCGAAGGTGCTCAGGGACATGATCACGATGGTCGCGGCCAGCACTTTCTGGCGCCCGTAGCGGTCGCCCAGGGCGCCGAAGAACAGCCCGCCCAGCGGGCGGATCAGGAAGGGCACGGAGAAGGTGGCCAGCGCCGCGATCATCTGCACGCCGGGGCTGGCGTTGGGGAAGAACACCTTGCCCAGGGCATAGGCGACGAAGCCGTAGACGCCAAAGTCGAACCATTCCATCGCGTTGCCCAGCGCGGCGGCGGTGATGGCCTTGCGCATCTTGGCGTCGTCGACGATGGTGATGTCCTTCAGGCCGATGGGCTTGACGGGTTTTCTGCGTGATTTCATGGGCCGTTGTCCTTGAAGGCTTGGGGGCATGGCCATGGTTTGGCCAGCCTTGTACCTAGGGTCAGATACAACGGCGCGCTAAATAATTCCCTGCTGGATCATTTGTGTGAGGCACGGATGGCTCTGACGCGGGGCAAGCCCGCTTCTACATAGGCCATCGGGCAAGCGATCAGAGCGTGCGTGACATCAGCCAGTGCTGCTGCCCCCAGGCCTCGAAGGGTTCCAGCGGCACCCAGCCACGCTTGGCGTAGTAGGCGCTCTGGTCGTGGGTGTGCAGGTAGAGCGTGGAGACCCCGCTGCTGCGTGCATGGTCGCAGATGCCTGCGATCAGTTGCTCCGCCAGGCCTTGCCCTCGTGCTTGCGGGGTGACGAACACGCAGGCCAGCCACGGACCAAGGTCGCCGCGCCCGGGCAGGTCGTCGCTGGCCAGGGCGGCGCTGCCCAGCAGGCGGTCGCCGTCGAGGGCGACCAGGCATCGCCATTGGCCGTTGCGCTGGCCCTCGGCGAACTCGCGTTGCCAGTCGCTAAGCGGCACGTCCGCGTACTCGTAGTGGAACTGTTGGTGCAGCCACTGGGCGAGGGTATCGCTGTGGGCCATGTGGTGTTCAAGCCAGTCCAGGCGGGGCATGACGATGTCCTTTTCAGGGGCAGGGAGGCCGCAGGTGGCTGCTGGCCTTTGCGCGAAGCATACACCGCGGGGCGTGAATCATAAGGGTGATGGCATTTTGATTTTCAGGGGGCGCAGCCGCTATCCTTGCGCCTGCATTTATCAAGGAAGAACCATGCGTCTGTCGTCCTGCTTCAAATCGGTTGTCGCCCTGTCACTTGCCGGCCTGCTCGGCGCCTGCTCCAACTACCACTACAAGGAATACCAGGGCGACTGGGCGCCGGAAACGATGGCGCCCCATGATCTGTCCGGTAACCAGGCCGACGCACCGGTCGTGTACTTCGCCACTGTCCGTTACCGAGCCTTGGGCGTGCCGTTCCATCGGCTACTGCTGGCCACCCATGTCGATGACCAGTTGCTCGAAGGGGCCGGGCGCCGGTCGATTCTCGATATTGCAGGCAAGCAGGCGCTGCGCCTGACGCCGGGCAAGCACTCGCTGAGTTGGTGCTGGGCCTCGATGAATGCGCTGGGAACCGGTGGCGGCAAATGCGGTTTCACCGCGCGTGACGTCGAGTTTCGTGCAGGCAAGCGCTACATCGTCGACTTTGATACGGTTGATGCCATCAATGGCCCACCTGGGCGAGAGACGATGACCATCACTATTACCTCCGAGATTCGCGACCTCGATACCCAGGAGGTGGTCTACCCGCCCAAGGGTAGCGAAGCGTTGACCAAGCGCATGGGCGGTTGAGGATTTGCTCTGATGCAGACTTACTGGCCACTGTTCTGGCCCAATAGCAGCAAGGTCGATCACAGCGCGCCGCAGGTGCGTCTCGATGCGCTGTTGCCGGTCGTAGGGACGGTCACGCTTGCCTATTTCGAGCGTCATGAGCGCATTCAGATTGATGAAACCGTACGGCTCATCTGGTGCCCAAGTGTTTCTGATCTCAATGGCTGGAGTGAGCAACCTTCTGAAATCGCCTTCAGCCATGTGCTGCAGGCCAGGGTGGTCGCACTGGATGCTGCTCCTGAATCGACAATCAACGCTGCGCATTTCGGTTTGCGTGGGCACATGCTTGAGGTTTTGTCCCTCGAGCGATTGCTACCGGCCTTGCGTGGGTGGGCAAACGGTACCGGGGCATGGTCGTTGCCTCAAGCAGCAGCCGGGGATGGCAGTCTGCAGCTCTGGGCAGAACTGAACTGGTGCGGTCGGGCAGAGGTAGCAGGGTACATTTATCTTGTCGGTAATACGCGGGCCGAGTCGCATCTTGAACTGATTTTAGAACGTGATGGCGATAATCTAGTCGGCTTGTTTCACGTACAGCGAAATCCCGCCGGGACCTTTTTCGATTTCGGCGCGACGTATTCTACCGAATTAGAACGTTGCTTGCTCGAGCGGGTGCTGAATAGCGCGCAGCCCTTGTGTGATACTCATCCCCTTTGTCTGCTCGAATAACCCGGGGCACAGAACACTTGATCAGTGACGCGATGTTTGGTTTTTAATCGATGTTCGCCAGGTTTTCCTTCTGCCCGCAAACCGGGAAGTTGAACCAGCAGGCCGCGTACGACTAAAGTCCGGTGTCTCCCGCTCGTGTCTAGAAGTACCGTTGGCTCAAACAGTCGGCAAGTTTGATTGTTGGACAATCTAGCGCGTCAGTCCCTCTAGCCTCTGCAATACGGGGTGTCGGGTGACCAGGTGGTCATGCGAGGCTTCGGGTGGTAATTGCCAGTCATTAACTTTTCCGTGAGCGTTCCAGTGAATAACGCTCAACTTTCTAAAGTTATTGCACGTGTGCCGATAACTCTCGGTAACCGTGCCGGGAAGTTCCAAGTGCTGCGATTCTCGCTGTGCCTTTGCCTGCGAATGGGTGTTGTATGTCGTACCTGTCTGCTATTGATTGCCGTCGCGTATCGCTGTGTGTCGTACTGGCTTGCCTGTCCCTGGGCAACGTGCGTGCCGAGACGTTCGTGCCCGGCCAGGAAGTGTTGCGCCAACAGCAACAGCAACAACAGGACCTGCAGCAACTGCAACTGGAACAACGCCGCCGCCAATTGCAGCGCGGTGCGTTCACAGGGCCCGATACTTCCGCGCAGGTCCCCCAGGCCGCGGCCCCGGACACGCACTGCTGGCCGCTGGCCGGAGTGCGGGTGGGCGGCGTCACCCTGATCGACCGTGCCGCCCTCGATGCGCGCATCGACCCGCTGGTGGCGGCGTGCATGGGCGTGGGGCAGATCAACCAGCTGCTGGCGAGTATCACCGCGCTCTATCTGGAAAAGGGCTATATCGCCAGCCGACCGTATCTGACCAGCGCCCCGGCGGCCGGGCAGTCGCTGGACATCCTGGTGGACGAAGGCTACCTGGAGGCCATCGAACTGGCCGACCAGCGCCTGCCGGTGTCCCTGGCCGGGGCCTTCCCCGGCATGCTCGGCGAGCCGCTGAACCTGCGTGACCTGGAGCAGGGCCTGGACCAGCTCAACCGCCTGCGCTCGGTCGACCTGACCGCCGACATCGCCCCCGGCAGCCAGCCGGGCGCCTCGCGGATCATCCTGCGCCCGCGCAGCGCCGGCCAGCCACGGGTGGCCGTGGGCCTGGGCCTGGACAACCTCGGCAGCGCCAGCACCGGGCGCGACCGTCGCGTGCTCAGCCTGGGCCTGGACAACCCGCTGGCACTCAACGACCTGCTCAGCCTGTCGGCCAGCGATACCCTCAACCAGGGCGACCGTTACAGCCGCAACGCCAGCCTGTACTACGCGATCCCCTATGGATACTGGACCTTCAGCCTGTTCGCCAGCCATGCCGAGTACCGCTCGCCGGTCAAGCTCAGCAGGCTGACCCTGCATAGCCGCGGCATCACCGACCAGCTCAGCCTGCGCGGCGAGCGCGTGCTGTGGCGCGACCAGCGCCATCAACTGAGCGCCAGCCTGCAACTGGCGCACAAGGATGTCGACAGCGAGTTCGCCAAGGTGCGCCTGGACGTGCAGAGCCCGACACTGACCGTGGCCGAGGCCGGGCTCAACCTGTTCTGGCTCGACCGCGCGGTGTGGAACCTGGACCTCAACTACGCCCAGGGGCTGCACTGGTTCGGGGCCGACGATGACGCCGATCGCCCGGTGCCCGACCTGCCCAGGGCGCAGTTCCACAAGTACCGCGCCGGGCTCAGCCAGTGGCGCAATGGCCAGCTGCTGGGTCAGGCCTGGCAGTGGCAGAGCCAGCTCAACCTGCAGTACAGCCCCGACCCGCTGCCGGCCATCGAGCAGTTGCTCGGCACCGACGATTCGGCCGTGCGCGGCTACCGCATCAGCAGCCTGTCCGGCGCCAGTGGGGCGGTATGGCGCAACACCCTGCGCCTGCCGTTGCGGGCGCAGGGGCCGTTGAGCGTCACGCCACGGCTGGGCCTGGACCACGGCTGGATCAAGGCCGACTACGGCGCCGCCAGCCAGCGCCTGAGCGGCGCGAGCCTGGGCGTGAACCTGGGCTGGAAGGCGCTGCAGCTGGACATCGACTACCAGCGCAGCCTCAACACTCCCCGCGGTTACCAGCGCGAGCCCGAAGTCTGGCTGTTGCGGGCCGCCGTGCAGATTTGAGCGCACCGATTCAGCAGTACCTACATGGAGAGTGACCTATGCCCAAGACCCCCTTTACCTTCAATTTGTCCCCGCAAGGCAAGCTGCGCTGGGCGATCGCCAGCCTGCTGCTGGCCACCAGCCTGCCCCAGGCGCTGGCCGGCGGCGTGGTGGTCGCCCCCGGGCCCGGGGGCACGGCGCAACTGCAGACCCAGGGCGGCGTGCCCATCGTCAATATCGTCGCCCCCAACGGCGCGGGCCTGTCGCATAACCAGTTCCTCGACTACAACGTTGACCGCCAGGGCCTGGTACTGAACAACGCCCTGCAGGCCGGGCACTCGCAGCTGGCCGGCGAGCTGGCGGCCAACCCGCAGTTCCAGGGCCAGGCGGCGAGCGTGATCCTCAATGAAGTGGTCAGCCGCAATGCCTCCGCCATCAATGGCGCCCAGGAAATCTTCGGCCGTGCCGCCGACTACGTGCTGGCCAACCCCAACGGCATCTCGGTCAACGGCGCCAGCTTCATCAACGCGCCCAACGCCAGCCTGGTGGTGGGCCGGCCCGAGCTGGAAGCGGGCCGGCTCAAGGCCCTGGGCACCCAGGACGCCAACGGCCGGTTGCAGGTGCAGGGCGCTGGCCTGCGCAACGACGGCGGTTCGGTCAACCTGATCGCCCCGCGCATCGACAGCCAGGGCCGCCTGGATGCCCGGGACCAGCTCAACCTCACCGTGGGCCGCAACCAGGTGGATTACACTAGCGGCCAGGTCAAGGTGCTTGACGGGGGCGCGGCCAGCGGCGAGCAGCGTATCGACGCCAGCCTGTTCGGCGCGATGCAGGCCGGGCGCATCAATATCGTCAGCACCGCGCAGGGTGCCGGGGTGCGGGTCGGGCCGGAGCAGATCGAAGGCCGCGACGGCGTGCGCATCGACTCGGCGGGTGACCTGAACATCAGCGGCGCCGCCGTGGCCGACTCGCTGCAAGCGACCCGCGCGGGCGTGCGCAGCAGCCAGGGCAATGTGCAACTGCGTGGTGCCCAGGACCTGACCCTGGCAGCCGCCGACGTGGCCGGGCGCGACGTCAAGCTCGACGCAGGGCGCAACCTCACCCTGAGCACCGTGCAAAGCCGCAAGCTTCAGGAAAAACGCGAGAACTGGCGCAGCGGCGCGTTGGGCATCGATTGGGAAACCTACCAACGCACCCAGACCGACAGTGATACCCGCGAGCATGGGGTGCAGGTCGTGGCCCAACGTGATGTACGGGCGAACGCCGGCCAGGATCTCACCGTCAATGCCACCAGCATCGAGGCGCCCGGCCAACTGAGTCTGAACAGCGGTGGCGACCTGCGCCTGACCGCCGCCACCGAACGCCAGGTCAACAGCGACCAGGGCAAGCACACCAAGGGCTTCTGGAAGGCCGACTGGGACAACCGCAGCGAAACCCAGCGCAGCGTCACCAGCCAGCTCAAGGGCGGCGATATCGAACTGCGGGCCAAGGCTTCGGTGCTGGCTGAAGGTGCCCAGCTGACCAGCGGCCAGGACATCCGCATCGCCGGCAAGCAGGTGCAGATCAGCAACGCCTCGCGCACCGACCAGCGCGACAGTCAGAACCAGCAGAGCAAGTTCTTCGGCGTCAGCCACAACGAAGCCAAGCAGAACAGCCGGGAAAGCACCGCCGTGCGCAGCGAGCTGGTGGCCGGTGGCAGTGTCGGCCTGAACAGCGCCGAAAGCATCGAGGTGGTCGGCTCCACGGTCAAGGCCACCGGCGCGTTGAACGCTGACGCGGCGGGCGACCTGAAAGTCGCCTCGGCCCAGGACACCCGCGAGCATGGCAGCGCCAGCAGCAGCCGTGGTTTCGTGGCCTCGGCCAAGGAGACCGCGTCGGGCTCGGGGCAGTATCGCGCTGGCGTCGGCTATGCGAGCGATCGCCAGAGCGCCACTGGCAGCCAGGTCAGCCAGCAGGGTTCCAGCCTCAGCGGCAGCGAGGTTCAGCTGACCGCCGGCGCTGACCTGACCGTCAAGGGCGCAGCGGTGAAGTCCACCGCAGGCGATACCACCCTGACCGGCAAGCAGGTGTCGTTGCTGGCCGAGCAGGACAGCCGCAGCGAGTCCCGCGACAGCAGCCACACCGGGGGTGGCGTCTACCTCACCGCCGGCCTCGACCGTGCCGGCGCCGGGGTCGAATTCGCCCATGGCACCCAGCAGGACACCTCGAACAGCAGCACTGCCAAGACCACCGGCATCGACAGCGCCGGCAGCTTGACCATCAAGGCCGACACCCTGGCCAGTGAAGGCGCGCAGGTCAACAGCGCCGGCACCCTCAGCGTCAGCGCCAACCAGGTGGACAACCGCGCGGCTCGCGACACCACCAGCAGCAGCCACCAGCAGAGCAACTGGACGGCGGATGTCGGCGTCAATGTCGAGTACAAGGACATCGCCCGGCCGATCGCCGGGGTGGTCAAGGATGTGGTGGGCGGCAAGGTATCGGTGAAGGACGCGCTCGACGGCAAGCTGCCGCTGGGCGATGTCAAGGACGTGCTTGCCGGCAATACCACGTTGACCGACGCCTTGGGCAAGCTCGGCACGCCGAACCTGGGCGTCGACCTGGCCGTGGGCCATGCCAGCCAGCAGCAGGGCGAGCAGGCCGGCACCGCGGTGGTCAGCCAGTTCAACGGCCAGGGCGTCCAGCTGGACGTGGCCGGTGCGCTGAAGGACCAGGGGACCCAGTACAACGCCAATGGCGGCGCGCTGAACATCAAGGCCGGCGCGTTGCAGGCCGACGCCGCCAGCAACACCCACAGCCGCAGCGAGCAGCAGGTGAATGCCGATGTATCCGCCCGGGTCTACACCAAGACCGGCGAGGACCTGAATGTAACCGCCAGTGGTTCGGGGGGGAGCAAGAGCCTGGCCGAAGACCGTTCCACTGCCGTGGTCGGCACCTTCACTGGCAATCAGGGCCTGAACATCCAGGTCGGCGGCGATGCCCGCTTCGAAGGCAGCCGCCTCGACGGTGGCCAGGGCGCGGTGGCCGTCAACACTGGCGGCAAGCTGGCCCTGCAGCAGGCCAGCAACCATGAGCGTCGCGACACCAGCAGCCTCGCTGGCAGCGCTTCGCTGACCGTGGGTACCTTGCCGGTGGGCGACAAGGTCGACCTGGGCGCGGGGCTGCAACTCGACCATGCCGGCGCACACAGCGCCGACAGCAAGGCCCAGGTGGCGAGCATCAGCGGCAGCGGCCCGGTGCGGCTGGGCAGCGGTGGCGACCAGACCTTGCAAGGTACGCGCATCGACGCGGCGGGCCCGGCCGAACTCAAGACCGGTGGCGCTCTTGACCTGCAGGCCGCCAGCGACACCCGGACCGTCAGCGGCAGCCACCTGGGCGGCGGCCTCAACCTCGGCGGCAAGGCAGCCACCGGCGAGCAGGGCCGCGACCTGAGCGGCAAGCTGGGCGGCAACTTCAATGTGGGCCAGACCAACGAACGCTCGCAGACCCTGAGCGGCGGCCAGCTGAACAGCCACGCCAATGTGGACCTGGCTGGCCAGTCGGTGCATCTGCAGGGCACGCAGGTCGCAGCTAGGGGCGTCAACGTCGGCGCAGGCGAGGGTGGCCTGGCGCTGGAATCGGCGCAGTCCACCCAGAGCCGCAACAACTGGGGCGTCGAGCTGAAGGCCGGCGGCAACCTGAGCCGCAATACCCCGGTCGACGCCGGCCAGCAGGCCACTGCGTCCCATGATTTCGACCTCGGCGGCAAGGTGCATGTGGATCATCTGCAGGGCACCACCCAGCAGAACAGCCGGATCGCCGCCGACACGGTGGCGTTGAACAGCACGGGCGCGGCGCAACTGAGCGGCGCCCGTGTCGAAGGCCAGCACATCGGCGGCAAGCTCGACGGCGGGCTCAGCATCCAGGAGCGTCAGGACACCACCACCTCGGTGCGTCTCGACCTGGGCGCCGGCCTGGTCGGCAAGCCGGGCGAGGCCAAGGAGGGCGAAGCCAAGCCCGCCTTCGGCTACACGCCGTCGTTCAATGCCCAGGGCGAGTTCGTGCGCAAGGCCGGGGTCCAGGAAACGTCGCAGATCACGGCGCAGCGCGAGCTGGGGCTGCAGGTCAAGGGCGTGGAGCAGGGCGGTAACACGGTCGGGGCCGAGGTGAAACCGCTCGGTTACCAGGTCAAGGCTACCCTCGACCTGCCCAAGCTGCCTGAAGCCGGCCTGCCCAGCGTATCGCTGGATGACGGCAAGCTGAAGGTCGGGCCGGTGACGGTCGAAGGTCATGTCGATGGCTGAGCATCTGCCCTCACACCAATGAGGTCCGGGGCGCTTTGCGCCCCTTTTTGTTGGTTTGCATTGGGGCGCGGTGCCTGTAGTCCGATCAATGATGCAGAGATGGCTTTAGGCCAGCGTTAAGCGTTATCTTCCCCTCCAATTTTGCTTTTGCGACCCACGCCGACTCGATACGGCACGGCGTTGCGTCGAATGGAAGGACGCCAGGAATGAATCGAAAGGAAAAAGACATCCTGTGGTTGGGTGAGGAGTACGCCTCGCTTGGGCCTGCAGTACGTGCGGCATTGGGTATCCTGCTGGAGCGCGGTGAGTGGGCGTGGTGGGATGCTCGAGCGCTGATACCGGTCCACCTGGAGAAAGCTGTTTGGCGCAACGGGCCGGTCAGTTGGGGGGGGGATGCCAGCGTGCTCGATGCAGAGCAGTGGGTCGATCCTCTGCGCGCCATCGCGCTTGGGCGGGCCTTTGAGAGTTTGTCATGGCGAGAGATGCCAGCGATCAAGCTTTCAAGATCGGTATGGGATTGGGAGGGGGGAGCCGATACCATCGCCTCGGTTTTAAGCGAGCTTTCCCTGCTGGTGGGGCCGGGTTATGTCTTTCCAGAATGGCAGCGTAATGCCAAACCTCGCTTTCCGCGGATCCACAAGGAGCGACCACGATCCTATGTGGCCGCTGGCCCTGATTTACCCTTAGAGAATCTATTGGTGGGGGAGTCGGAGCAACTGTCCTGGGAGCTGGCCACGCGTCGTGACGATGTGGTCGACATTCTGGTAGTCAGCAACCTCGAGTCCTTACGCGCGGTCGCTGCTGCAAAACTGGTCATCGTTCAGGGCAATCCACTGGGTAGCGTGCTCGCACAGGTCAGCCGTTTGCGTGATGACCTGAGTGCACAGTGTGTGTTGCAGATTAACGCTGCTAACCACGGCGTCATTCATTGGCTACATAATGTGCTGTGGTTGTGGTCCTATGCAGGCATGACCTTCGTCCAGGCAGTCAGGCAGGCAACGGATGAGCGTGGTCTGCAGTTCCACGTCCTTTCTTCCACGCAATCCTTCTTGAATGTTCGTGGGGGTTTTCCCGAAGACTCAATGATCAAGGCACGGAGGGTTCCTGACCCTGTACGCCGCGATCCAGGACCGGATCGACTTACGCCTGGGGTTATCGATTCCGTATCGAAAGAGCTCGTCAAGGAGACGCCGTCCATCGTGCCGCCCAAGGAGCCCCCGCCAAAGGTGTTGCCGCCGGAGATTACAGAGCGGCCAGTCGAGGATTACCGCGTTCCTGTTTTGCGCCCAATGCCTGATACTCGGCCGCCTTCTCCCTCTAGGGAGGCCGTTTCTCGGCCTCGGCGTCCAGTGAAGCCGAGGCCGTCCCCGCCGATCGAAAGGGTGCTGACTGCATCGGCCCGACAGGGCCAGAACCCAGTCGATTACTGGCCGACAACAGGCCAGGTCGAGTTGGATCTTGCGATTGTGGTAAAGACGCCGTTGCAATCCGGCACCCCGACATTCCCGGAGGACAGAATCGAGTGGGTAGATGATTACAAGGGGCTGCAGATCCACTTGTTCGAGTTTGGGCAAGCCCCCGTGACTCGTCCGCTGTACTTGCCAAAGACTGATGGGTCAGGAGTCGTTACCTTTATCCGGGAGGGGAGATGTGGCGAGGTCGACCTGCGCTTTGTGGTAAGCGACGGTGCGCAAATCCTTCAAACCGCCCGGTTGCAGGCTAAGCCGAATGAAACCATCAGTTTCTTTATCGAGAATGTGGTCACACCGCTGCATCGTGAAAAGAAGACGTTCGACCTTGCCCTGCTGGTCAACGACAGTCTGGGTAACCAGCCCAGCGTTTCTATCATTACCCAGGCAGGGAAACCGATATTCGTTCCGTTGGGCAATGATGAAATCGCAGAGGCCCGTAAAGAACTGCTATTTACGCTGCAGAGTGCGGTGAATAACCCCGAGGCAGATCTGGCCCCGCTGATGATGGACCTGGCAAACGACGGCGCGCTGCTTCAGCGATTTTTGACAGAGCGCGAACCGCAGTGGCCGGGCAGTGAAGGGCGTTTGCAGCTGGTTTCGCAAGATCACGCATTCTTTCCGATCGAGTATCTATACGATGGGCCGATCCCACCGTCCAGAAAGGCTCCGCTGTGTAGTCAACGCGTGACGTGCCTCAAACGAGGAAGTGCCGAGCCGGGCTGTGGAATCCGAAAGGCC
Organism: Pseudomonas soli; assembly: GCF_900110655.1. Classification (GTDB taxonomy): domain Bacteria; phylum Pseudomonadota; class Gammaproteobacteria; order Pseudomonadales; family Pseudomonadaceae; genus Aquipseudomonas; species Aquipseudomonas soli. The sequence continues at coordinate 193,986 of NZ_FOEQ01000002.1, read as the reverse complement.
CGTGAGCAACTATGCCCAATGGGGTTCCTGGGTATATCGGGCATCATTGAGCGGCATACCTGGACGCCGGGACAAGCGCCGAACCTATGGAACAGACCGCCCGTTGAACAGCCCGGAAGGCATCGGATCGATGACCTGTCGAAGGTGGTCTTTACCGCCAGTGACCGGGCCGATGTGTTCTGGGACGGTGATGTCGAACAAGAGGTCGTGCGGCTCCACACGATTGAAACAGCACTTGCGGTCAAGCGGGTGGCAACGTGGGAGGATTGGACTTACAGGCTGGAACTGGAATCACCTTCGATGTTGCTCATGATTCTGCACAAGGACAAAAACTGGCTGTACACAGGGGCGGAAGATTCACTCTCACTTGGCGGCATGAGCGAGCAGCATGTAGGCGGTGCTCCCCTGGTGATCGCAATTGGGTGTTCGACTGGGTTGGGCGAAATGCCCGGGAGCAGTTTGCCGGCAATTTTGCGCAACTGTGGAGCGAGTGTAGTGATCGCGGCCATGACCAGCGTACTCGGCCGCCATGCCAACCGCGTGGCCCGTGATCTGGCCAAGCACTTGCGTCAGGCGGCCAGCGCATGGGGCACCGTTCATATTGGAGAGATCATCAGTGCGTTGCGCCGCCAGTTGTTGATCGAAGGCGTGGCGCTGGGGCTTGCCGTGGTCGCCTTCGGTGATGCCGATATCGCCCTGGGCAAGGATGGCAGGTGAGCATGTTCAGAGTCAGGTCTATACAGGTTGACCACGGTGATTCGCTGCTGGTCAGCTACACGAGCGATGGCCATGTCCGTCATCTTCTCGTGGACGGTGGTCCGGCAAATCCCTCTAAAACCTTGCAGAAGGTGCTGAACAAGGTACTCGGGGAAGAAGGTGTGAATGGCCGGCTTCGCCTTGAGGCACTGGTTGTCACGCATTATGACCTTGACCACATCGAAGGCGTGATCGAACTGTTGCAGCAGAAACCGTCCTGGCTTGAGATCGGTGATGTCTGGTTCAACGGTTACGAGCACCTGCAGCCCGTGGACAAACTTGGCCCTGCGCAGGGCGATAAGTTGAGCAGGTTGATTCGATCCCTTGGATTACCCTGGAATGCATCTTTCCCAAATGACAGGGCGGGTGGCGAAGGAGGGGCGATCCACCAGGGCGTCTTGCCAGTAACCCTGCCAGGAGGGCTTGAAGTGCGTGTGCTTTCTCCCGATGAGCCAGGTTTGAAAGCGCTCGCCAGAGTATGGACGAACCCTCAATCACCGCCGCCCGATGAAGGCGTAGTGCACGGTGATAGTTTAGGCCCGAATGATCGCTGGCCGCTGAATGACTATCGTGACTACCGCATCGGGGGGTTCACCGCTGATGGATCGACGCCCAATCGAAGTAGCATTGCTTTGCTTCTGACCTTCGACAACAAGCGGGTATTGCTGGCGGCCGATGCGTTAGCTTCAGTGGTCACCAGCGGTCTCAAGATGCATCTGCCCGATATCAGACCCATTGATCTTTTGAAGGTTTCCCACCATGGCAGCAAGCGCAACACAGATCGGGATTTGCTGGACAGGATCAACTGTCGGCGATTCTTGATCAGCACGAGTGGCGCGAAGCATAAACACCCTGACTTTGATCTGATTGCTTTGTTGCTGAGCAGAAACAACTGTCCAGACATCATTTTCAATTATGGCAAGGGCCATTGGCCTGGAGAGTGGCGAAACAAGCCGCCCAGCTGGCGGTTTAACGCTGTCTTTCCTCGGTCTAACGATCTGTTTGTGGACATTGAACTCTAGGCTTTGTACGAACAAGCGCTGGGCGGGGCGAGCCCTAGGCATGACGTCATCGCAGGTCATGTGTGCAACCAGGCCCTTGCCTGCAACGCCCTCGCTCAGACCGCCGAAAACACCGACCCGGTAATCCGTTCGCTCAACAGCTCCAGAACCCGCAACCCCGCCAGCGAGTTGCCCGAGGCGTTCAGCGCAGGCGACCACACGCAGATGCTGTAGCGCCCCGGCACCACCGCGACGATACCGCCGCCCACGCCGCTCTTGCCCGGCAGGCCGACCCGGTAGGCGAAATTGCCCGCCTCGTCATACAGCCCGCTGGTGGCCATGATCGCGTTCACCTGCTGCGCCTGGCGTGGGCTGAGCACCTGCTCGCCGCTGTGCGGGCAGTAGCCGCTGTTGGCCAGGAAGGCGAAGCCACGGGCGACGTCGGCGCAGCTCATCGACAGCGCGCAGTGATGGAAGTAGCTGCGCAGCACCGCGTCGACATCGTTGTGGAAGTTGCCGAAGGCCTGCATCAGGTAGGCCATGGCCGCATTGCGTGCGCGGTGCTGGTACTCCGACTCGGCCACCACCGTGTCGCTGACGATACGCGGGTTGGCCGCCAGGCGGCGGACGAAGTCGCGCATCGACAGGGTAGGTGTGGCATAGCGCGATTGGTTGATGTCGCAGATCACCAGCGCCCCGGCATTGATGAACGGGTTGCGCGGGCGGCCCTTTTCCACCTCCAGCTGCACCAGCGAGTTGAACGCCTGCCCCGAAGGCTCGTAGCCCAGCCGCGACCAGATGTCCTCGCCGCTGTGATTGATCGCCTGCACCAGGCTGAACACTTTGGAGATGCTCTGGATCGAGAACGGCGTGCGCGCATCCCCGGCGCAGTGCAACTGGCCGTCCAGGCTCTGCACGGCGATGCCCAGCTGGTTGGGGTCGACCTGGGCGAGGGCGGGAATGTACTGCGCCACCTGGCCCTGGACGAGCAGGGGGCGGACGTGGTCGAGGATCTCTTGCAGGAGTGCTTGCATCGGAAAACCTGGTGCGGAGGAAAGACGCGGTGGAAAACGTTCAGGTAGACGATGGTCGCTGGCTGTGGAGCACATCTGCCCGCGTCGACTCTTGTGATGATGCGTTACCTGCAGGCGCAGGCTTGCCCCGCGCCTGCAGCGACCATGCTTTACGCGTTGGAGGTTGCCTCGAACGCCGTGGCGTACTGCACACTGCCCTTCGGCACATCACCGCTGAAGGCCAGGGCCTGGAAGTACTCGGCAGGCACGCCTGGCAAGGTCAAGCCCGGCTGGGCCTTGAAGCCGAAGCGGGCATAGTAGCGCGGGTCGCCCAGCACCACGCAGCCCTGGCCGCCCAGCCCATGCAGCCGGGCCAGCGCGGCATTGATCAGCGCCGAGCCGATGCCTTGCCCTTGGCGCGCCGGCGACACCGACACCGGCCCGAGGCCGAACCAGCCGCTGGCGCCCGACGCCAGGGTGACCGGGGAAATCGCCACATGGCCAACGACGGTGCCGGCTTCCACTGCCACCAGCGAGACAGTGAGCTGCCCCGCCCGACGCAACGCCGTGACGATGAACTGCTCGGTGTGGCTGCTGTGCTCGGCGTCGGCGAAGGCGGCTTCGGTCAATTGGCCGATGGCGTCGATGTCTTCGGGGCGTTCGTCGCGCAGGGCGATGCCATTGTCCAGGTGTCTGCGCGTGTCGGCGTCGATCAGGCCGCGCAGGGCCTCGAACAGCGGAGTGGCGGCGGTGTAGCGCTTGCCGTAGTTGAGGTTGAAGGCGTAGTCGAAGCCCGGAGGGTTGCGGCCCTGGTTGTGCTGCAACAGGGTCTCCAGTTTGTCCAGGGCCTTGACCGCCTGGGCCTCGGCGGACGTCGCGGCTTCATAGTCTTCCCACAGCCCCATGATCTCCTCGCGCAGGGGCGCATCCAGGCTCGCCATCAGTTGCAGCAGGTCGTCGCGCTCCTGCTGGCTCTTGTCGGGGAAACCCTGCTTGCTGACGGCGGGCACGTCGCCGCTGATGGCCTCGCCGAGGTCGTGGACCAGGCACATCTTCAGGACCTTGAGCAGGTCGAGGTCGCCCAGTTCGTCGGCGAAGGTGATGGCCATCAGGCACAGCCGCCAGGTGTGCTCGGCGGTGCTTTCGGCACGGCCGCTGGAGGTATGGGCGCTGCGCAGCACGCTCTTGAGTTGTTCGGCCTGGCGCAGGAAGTCCAGGCGGTTCTGCAGCTTTTCGATGTTCATGGTCACTCCATGTCCTGGGGCGGTTCAGCGTGTCGGCATGATAACCCCAGACGCCCGTCGGCTTTCATGGATCTGACGCTTGCATGTTCGGGGTACTCAATCCCACGCCCGTTGCCTGGCCAGCACCGAGGCCGGCGTTTCCCCCACCAACTCGGTATACAGGTTAGGCGCGGTGGCCCCTTCGGTGCTGATGAGCAACACCCTCGAATCGCGCCCGAGGCCCACCCGGGCCGCCAGCGCAGGCACCGCCATCAACCGCACCAACCCTGCCAGCCCGGCCACCGCCGACTCACCCGCCAGCAACGGAATGTCCCGGGCACCGCCTTGCGCCAGGCGACGCATCGCCGCGATGGCATCGCAGTCACCCAGGGTCATGAAGAAGTCGACGCTCGGCTGCAGGAATCGCCATGCCAACGGTGAAGTTTCCCCGCAGGCCAGCCCGGCCATCAACGAGTCCACCGAGCCGCTGGCGGCACCGGGCTGGCCGGCCATGGCGCTTTGCAGCAGGCAGTCGGCTTGCTCAGGTTCGACCACGATGAAGGTCGGACGCTGCTCACCCATCAGCTCCCACAGGTAGCTGACGATGCCCGCCGCCAAGCCACCCACGCCTCCTTGCAGGAACACATGGGTGAAGGCCGGGTCTTGTCCTCTGGCCTCGACCAGTTCGGCGGCGAGGGTTCCGTAACCCTGCATCACATCGCCGGGAATCTGTTCGTAGCCATCGTAGGACGTGTCTGAAACGACCTGCCAGCCGTGGGCCTGGGCCAAGCCCGCGGCGTGCGCCACCGAGGCGTCGTAGTTGCCCTCGACCCGTACGATCTGCGCGCCGTAGGCGGCAATGGCCTGTTCGCGCTCCATGCTGACGTGGGCGTGCAGGACGATGACGCAGCGACATCCCACGCTTTGCGCGGCGGCGGCCAGGGCGCGACCATGGTTGCCGTCGGTGGCGCTGACTACGCTGAAACCGGCCAGCTGGCTGGCGTACCGCCCGGCGAACAGGTCGGCGGCGGTGAAACCGTGCCCGGGGAAGGTGCGCAGGATCAGGCGCACCAGGGCGATGGGCGCCCCCAATGCCTTGAAACTGCCCAGGGGTGAGCGCACCGATTCGTCCTTGACCCGCACCTGGCCGACACCCAGTTCGGCGGCCAGGTCCGGCAGGTCGTAGAGTGGCGTGCCCGTGGCACGCAGTTGCGGCCAGTGCGCCAGCCATTGGCGGCTCTCGTTTGCCTGGCGGATGTTCATCAGGGCTTGCAGGGCGCGAGGGTAGGGCGTGCGGGTGGCGTTGGGGTTGGCGAAAAGCATGTGATTCTCCAATAGGTAGAGCAACAGGGCGGGATCAGCGTGTGGGGTTCAGCCGCGTGGTGACCACGTCCAGCAACACCCGCGCGCCGTCGAGCAACTGGGCGTCGTCGGTATGCTCGCGGGGGTTATGGCTGATACCGCCCTGGCTGGGCACGAAGATCATCGCCGCCGGGGCGATACGCGCGATCATCTGCGCGTCGTGCCCGGCGCCTGAGGTCATGCGCCGATGGCTCAGGCCCAGGCGCCGGGCGCTGGCCTCGATGGTGTTGGCCAGCGTGGCGTCGAATGTCACCGGCTGGAAACGCACCAACTGTTCGGTTTCGAGGGTGACCCCTTCGGCTTCGGCAAGCGCCCGGAGTATCCGCGCCAGGTGCGCCTCGGCCTGTTGCAGGCGCTGTTCATCCGGGTCGCGCAGGTCGACAGTAAAGGTGGCGCGGCGTGGGATCACGTTGATCACGTCGGGCTCGAAACGCATGCAGCCGGTGGTGGCCAGTGTCGTGCCGCTATCCCGGGCCAGGCGCCGCAGCTCGGTGACCGCGGCGCAGGCGACGAAGCCTGCGTCGTGGCGCAAGCGGGTCGGGGTGGTGCCGGCGTGGTTGGCGTTGCCTGTTACCGTCACCTGCTGCCAGGAGATCCCTTGCAGATCTTCGACCACCCCGATCTGCGTCTGCTCGGCTTCCAGTAGCGGCCCCTGTTCGATATGCAGCTCGAGGTACTCGTGGGGCATGATCGCGCCAGGTTCCATATCGCCGGCGTAGCCGATGCGTTGCAGCTCGTCACCCAGGCGGGTGCCATCGGTGCCGAGAGTATCCAGCGCCGTCTGCAGCGCGAGCCCGCCGGCATGCACCAGCGAGCCCATCATGTCCGGCTGGTAGCGCACGCCTTCCTCGTTGCTGAAGGCCGCCACGGTAATCGAGCGTGCGGGCGTCACGCCGGCCTCGCGGTAGGCCCGCTGTACCGCGAGCCCGGCCAGTACGCCATAGCAGCCGTCCAGGGCGCCGGCATTGGTAACGCTGTCGATATGCGAACCGATCATCAGCGGTGCGGCATCGCCGGGGGCGCGCAGCGTGCCGAAGATATTGCCGATGCGATCGATAGCGACTTCCAGTTCGAGCTCGCGCATCCAGGCAACCAGTCGGTCGCGGCCGGCCTTGTCCGTGTCGGTGAGGGCGATGCGCGTGCGGCCTCCGTTCTGCGCATCGGCGCCGATCTCGCCCAGTGCACGGATCTGTTCCAGCAGTTTCGGGCCGTTCAGGTGCAGTTTGATCATGCGTTTCTCCAGGGCCTCGTTCAAGCGGTGTGGGCGAAATGATATTTGCTTGTGCTGAACTGAAAGATTGATTTTCAGGCCAAAAGCGTAATTTCATTGCGGGTGCATACGCCTGCCAGGACCCCACCTACATGAGCCTTGACCCCTTCGACCGCGCACTGCTCGACGCCGTGCAGCGTGATGCCAGCACTTCCCAGATCGACCTAGGCGTGCAGGTGAACCTGTCGTCGGCTGCGGTTAACCGCCGGCTGAAGAAACTCACCCAAGACGGCGTGATTCAGCGCACCGTGGCCCAGGTCGATCCGCTGGCGCTGGGTTACACGCTGACGGTGATCACCGAAGTGGAGGTGGAGAACGAGCGGCTCGACCTGCTCGACGCCATGAAGCGCACCTTCATGGCCTGCCCGCAGGTGCAGCAGTGCTACTACGTGGCGGGAGCATGCGACTTCGTGTTGATCATGCTGGTGCGGGACATGGCGCAGTACACCCAGTTGACGCGGGAGCTGTTCTTCCAGAGCAACAATGTGAAGCGCTTCAAGACGCTGGTGTCGATGAGCAATGTGAAGACCGGCTTGCAGGTGCCGGCGACCTGAGACGAGCTCAGGCCACGCCGATCTCATCCATGAAGTCGTCCAGGAACGACGCCAGCCGTTCATGCCGCAGCATGGCCAGGCGAGCCCCCGCAGTTGTCTGGAACCCCGAGGCGAGCTTGAGCAGCTTGGTGTGGAAATGCTCGATGGCGTACCGGTTGTCCTGGTGGTCTCGCCCTTCGGCGGTGGGGTTTTCGAAGTCGTACAGTGACGAGCCCATGCGGCCCGCGACATAAAAACAACGGGCGACGCCCACCGCGCCGAGGGCATCGAGGCGGTCGCTGTCCTGGAGGATCTTCGCCTCCAGGCTCAGCGGCGCGATGCCCGCCGAGAAACTGTGGGTCTGCACAGCATGGGCCGCTTGTTCGACGCGTGCCGATGGCCAGCCCATGTCAGTGAGGATCGCGGCGGCCCGTTCGGCCGACAGTGTCGAGGCCTGGCTGCGCAGAGGCGAGTTCTTCTCCACCGCCACGCAATCGTGCAGCACGGTGGCGGCGAGCAGCAGTTCAAGGTCGCCACCTTCCTTGGCCTGGATGCGCCGGACGTTGCTCCACACCCGCTGCACATGGGCGAGGTCGTGGGAGCCGTCGGTGCTGGCAACGGGCAGGCAGGGCAGCAGTTCGTCCGCCAGGGGCTGCAGGGGAAAGAACGGCGCGTTGGCCATCGCGTGTGCTCCATCAATCAGGGGAGGGGTTGAACATTGTTTCGGCGCGGCAACGGTATACCAATCGTCGCTGCTTCGGGCAGGGCGTGCGGTCAGCGGCAACACAGGCAACCACCGCGATGACGACAGTTGTCGGTATTGAGCGGGCGTGAGCTCGCGGTCAATACCGCAAGTTCAAAGACTGCCTGTTGTTCTGCCGGCTGGCTGGGCGAGAAATGCTGTTATCAGTGAAGTGACCTGCTGCTGGATCACCTCGCGGGCGCGGCCGTTATCGCCGTCCAGGCAAAAGATGCCATCGCCGGGCACTTGCGCTTCGAGCAATGACTGTGCGCCAGGCTTGCACGCATTGTCGGCGATCAGTTGCGCGGTGGTGGTCGCTGCGGTCGGGTACCAGACCACCATCTGCAGTGGGCGGCCAGTGTGCGAATCCTGCAGTGTGGAGGATTGGAAGCCGATGGGCGTTCTCATCGGCAAAGGCAAGCGTCGTCAGGCAAGCCCACAACAGTGCGCCGAAAACTGTTTTCAATCTCTTTTCTTCCTTGAATGGGTGCGTGTCATGCCGGGGTGGACGCAGGTCCTCTGCGACAGGTGATCGTTTTACCTCAGAGCGCGTACTGGGCGATACCGTTGCCGAACGACCAGTTCTCCTTGCGCACTTCGACCAGGTTGATGAACACGTCCTGCGGGCGGACCCCGGCCTCGCGTTCGAAGCCTTCGGCGATCGCCTGGTACAGCGCTTTCTTCTGCTCCAGGGTGCGGCCTTCGCTGAGGGTGATCTGGATGAACACCTGGCCGTCGGAGCGCTGGATGCCCAGGTACTGCGGGTCGAACACCAGGCGATCACCGTCGTGCTCGGTCAGGACCTGGAAGTTGTCGTGCTCGGGGACATTGATCGTGCGCCGCAGGCAGTCGTAGACGATCTGGCCAAGCGTGCGCAGGTGGGTCGGGTCGGGTCGGGGTGGCGCTTGATGTCGATGCGTACCAGGGGCATGTGGACTCCTTGGGCTATGCCAGGCGAGACGCAGAAGCAGGTAGGACAGGGTCGGGGCAGGGCAGAGCCCGGCATGTGGCCGGGCTCTAGAAGGCATTACTGAGGCAACAGCTTGTGGGCGCGTTCGCTGGCGTTATTGAAGACCTCGATCAGTCTTTTCGCCAGTACGTCTTCGATTGCCGCGGCGGTGAGCAGGCCCTGGGTAAATCCGATGCCCTGATCCTTGGCGACCGCCAGTTGCTGGCTGTTCTCCGCTTCGGCCAGGTCGCCCAGGTAGTGTGCTGCACGAAAGGCGTAGCGCTCGGGGAGGGTCAGCTGTTCAAGCTCCTTCAACGAAAGGGCGAACTGGCTGGCGGCGGCGGGTTTCAGGCTGAGGTGCTCGAACTGGAGCAGGCTCAGGCGATCGGTAGTCAAGGCGAATCTCCGTTTCTCTGCGGGAATACCCGGTTACTGTCCTGCCTTTTGCCGGTCAGCGCAAGGGTGGCCAGGGCGGTGGCGCGAAAAGAATTGTCCTGGGGCGGTGACAGGAGAGGCGCGTGTCATGCGCCGCGCAGGCAGGCCTGGGCGCATCCTCTGCTTGGCGCGCATGCTAAAACGTTCTAGCCTTTGCGTTTTGCTCATTGCCGTAAGGAACACCCGCATGACTCCCACCCTCAGCCGCCGTCGCGTGCTCCAGGGCGCGCTCGGCGGCTTGGCCCTGCTGGCCCTGCCAACCTGGGCGGATGACCCGCTGCGCAAAGCATTGCAGCAACTGGAGGCCACAACCGGCAGCACGATCGGCCTGTGGGCCCTGGACACCGGCAGCGGCCAGCAACTCGCCTGGCGCGCCGAGGAGCGCTTCGCGTTCTGCAGCACCTTCAAGGCCATCCTCGCCGGCGCCATCCTGCACCGCAGCCAGGCCGAGCCGGGATTGCTGGAGCGGCGTATCGCCTACGGCGCCGAACAGCTGGTGGTGTATTCCCCGGTCACCGAAAAGCACGTGGGCGCCGGCATGACCGTCGCCGGGCTCTGCGCCGCCGCGGTGCAGTACAGCGACAACACTGCCGGCAACCTGTTGCTTGAGCTGGTCGGTGGCCCGTCGGGTCTTACGGCGTTTACCCGCAGCCTGGGTGACCCGACGTTCCGCCTCGACCGCAACGAACCGACCCTCAACACCGCCTTGCCGGGCGATCCGCGTGACACCACCACACCCCTGGCGATGGGGGTGACCCTGCAGCGTCTGTTGCTGGGCGATGGCCTGGCTGCTGCCGAGCGCCAACAGCTGCAGGATTGGCTCAAGGGCAACACCACGGGCGATGCCCGCATCCGCGCCGGTGTGCCGAAGGATTGGGTGGTGGGTGACAAGACCGGGTCGGGTGACTACGGTGTGGCCAACGATGTCGCGGTCATCTGGCCCAAAGGCCGGGCGCCGTGGATCGTGGTGGTGTTCAGCCGTGGAACCAAGGCGGATGCGCCATGGAACAGCGAGACGATCGCGGCAGCCACGCGGGTGGTCGTGGAGGCCTGGAAGGGCTGAGCAATCGCTTGGACCATTACCCGAACGCGTGGGAGTGGGCTTGCCCCGCGATGAGGTCGGCTCACCCTACGCGTACGCGCCGCCGTTTCTTGAGGTACATCTGGCCATCGGCGTGGCTGAGCAAGGTGTCGGCATCCTCGCCATCGCTGGGGTAGCAGGCCACGCCGATGCTGCAGGAAGGCATCAGGACCTCGCCGAACTCGGCGCCGAGCGGTTGCTCCATGACCTTGGCGATCTGCTCGACCATCTCGTACACGGCATCCTCCGAGGGCACGTCAGTCAGCAGCACGATGAACTCGTCGCCGCCGATCCGCGCCACGGTGTCCGCCGCCTGCACACTGTCCTGCAGCCGGCGGGCGATGGTGCACAGCACGCGGTCGCCAGCAGCATGGCCATGCACATCATTGATGCCCTTGAAATCATTGACGTCGAGAAACAGCAAGGCCAGCCGTCGGCGCTGCTGGCGAGCCATGCGCAGGGCCGTGGCGAGGCGATCGTTGAACAGCGAGCGGTTGGTCAATTTGGTCAGCGGGTCGTGATGGGCGAGGAAGCGTAGTTCCTGCTCGGCCTGGGTGAGGGCGGTGACGTTGCGGGCCACACCGATCCGCGCGCCTACTTCATCGGACCAGGAGGCCGCCCAGAGAATGTGCACGATCTCGCCATCCTTGCGCACATAGCGGTTGCGAAAGTCACAGTGGGCGTTGCCGTTCATCACCCGCACGATCGAGGCGCGGGTGGCCTCCAGGTCATCCGGGTGCATGTAGCGGGTGATCGGGGTGCCGGTGAGCTCGTCGGCGCGGTAGCCGAGCAAGGCCTCGCAGGCATCGCTCACGAACACGATGGTGTCCTCCCGGTCGACCACGAACACGGTGTCCAGCATCAGGTGGATCAGCCTGGGGTAGAGCGCTTGCAGGTCGACGGGCATAGGGCGGGGGTGTCCGATACGGGTAGCCCGGTCATGGTCCGATCACGCAGGGCGGCCGCGCGATGTCCTGCAAGCCGCCGTGGGCCGCTTGCCGCGCCCGAGCAGCATACACAGGGTCGGGGGCGGGGCACTACCGGTATGACGTTCATGTGTTGCGACCCGGCGCGTGGAGCCGCGAAGGTTTGCACGTGCAGCCTCAGCTTCTGCACGTGCAGCCTTTGCTTCGTTCAGGTGTTATCAGCCTTGGTGGCCATCAGTGCGTTGAGTTCTGCATAGCTGTGGGCCTTCAACCCGCTGGTGTCGAGCTGTCCGTTTTCCAGGAAGCGCTGGGTCAGGCCGCTCATGGCACCGTAGAGAAACTCGGCGATGCTCGAACCGGCGCTCAGGCGGCGAACGCCAAGCCGTTGCAATTCGGCAGAGCTGGGCAAGCCTGCGCGCCAGAGTAGGTTGACCGGCAACGTCACCTCCCGGCACAGCGTGGCGATCTCGCCGGGCTCGACCACGCCGGCGGCGAACAGCCCGTTTGCGCCACCGGCGGCATACTGCGTGGCGCGACGCAGGAGCTCTTCGAGGCGTTGCTCGGCGGGCAGCAGGTGCTTCAGGTAGACATCGCTGCGCACGTTGATGAACAGGTCGACCCCGCGCTGGCTGGCGGCGTTTCTGGCGGCGTCGAGCTTGCGCAGGAGCTGTTCGGGGGGGTGGGTGCCGTCCTCGATGTTGATGCCCACCGCGCCGGCGGCGATGACGGTCTCGACGACCTTGGCGACCTGTTCGGGAGCGTCCGAGTAGCCGCCTTCTATATCAACGGTCAGCGGCACGTTGAGTACCCTTGCCATCGACTCGACGGTGCCGGCCAGCAGCGCCAAGGGCAGCTTGTCACCATCCTGGTAACCATGGGACCAGGCCACGGCGGCGCTGCTGGTGGCAACTGCCTTGCTGCCCTGGCGCTCGACCAGGCGTGCACCGCCGGCGTCCGCCACATTGGCCAGCAGCAACAGCCCTTGCCGGTGAAGGTCATGAAAAACGCGATCCATTGCTGCCATGAGTGCATGACTCCGTCGAATATCCTGAAGAGGGTTTGCTGCGCGCCCTAGATTGCCATTCAACAGGTCGGGCCTGCACGATTTTTCAAGATATTCCAGCGAAGCGTTGCGGTGGACTCCAGCCCCCAGTGGAGCTTCAGCGCGGAGCTGAATACACGGGGTGCTGATCAGCGGCGATAGTAACGACGCTCGTCGTCATAGCGATGGTGCAGGGCGCGATCATGGTGGCGGTCCCAGTAGCGTTGCCGCTCCATTGCCCGGCGGTGCTGCTCCCGGCGCCATTGTTCGCGGCGCCACTGCTCTCGGCGCCAGTCGTCGCGGTGGTCATGCCAGCGCTCGTCGTGGCGGTAGCGGTCGTCATGGGCCAGCAGCGCTGCCGATGGCGCGCTTGCCAGGCTGGGCCAGGGGTGTTCGGCTGCGGGATGGCTCGCCGCGTCGAGGACCAGGGCGGAAGGTACAACAGTCTTCATCGGTGCGGCGGATGCCGAGCCTGCGGCCGCGAGTGCGAACAGGCCAACGAGCAGCATGCATGGGGCAGGGATTTTCATCAGTGAAGACAACCTCTGTGGGCAATTGAGCGTGTGGCCAGCGGATGCCAGGACAGCCGCGTGGCGCACTCACCCAATAGACCGGCAAAACGGAAAAAGTTCTGCCGGGCCCATGGCGGAATCATCAACGACTTCAGTGCGTTGCGCCTGGCGCGAGCCGGGCCACCTGATCGCCCTTGATCACTTCACCTGGCCGTTGTACACCACGGTCGCGGCGCCGTCCTTCTTGATGGTCAGCTTGTTGCCCTCGGCCATGCTTTCGACCATTTCCGAACAGCCGTCCACCTCCGCCTTGCCGTCCACATGCTCGCTGGCGGTGTCGAAGCTGAAGACATAGGTGGACGCCGGGCAGGCATTGCCGCCTTCGCCCGTGGACACAACGAGTACATAGCGGTTGGGGCCGAACGTATAGGCCTTTTCGATGGCAACGTAGCCGGTGCTTTCGGCATCGGCGACGACGGCCTCCATGACGTTCATCACGCCCGCCCGGGACTGGTAGTTCAGCGCGGTGCCCAGTTCCATGCCTTGCACGGTGAACGGCCCGGCGCCTTCGTCGCCGACTGGCAGCGGCTCGTAGGCGATGCTCGGCGCCAGTGGCGCGCTGGCCGGTTTGGCCAGCAGCGCGGGTTGCGGCTGGGGGTTGATGCACTGTCCACTTTCACAGATGCGCTCACCTTTGCAGTCGGTGTCCTTGGCGCATTGGCCAGACACTGCAGCGGTCTGTTCGGCCTTGTCGCAGCCGGCGATGGCCAGGGTGAGGAGGGCGAGGGTAAGCAGTCGCTTCATCAGCGAAGTCCTTTTCATGGATGAGGGCTGCGCAGTATCGCCAAACTGTGGGCAGATGTCGCGGGGCTCTATCTCAACCTAGGTCTCTGCTGGCTGCTCCACTTCATCCACGTAGGCTTCGAAAAACCAGTCGGGTATATCTTCGTTGCGGTACTCCAGTTGCACGCCATCGGTGATTTCCGCCAGCCACACCGCGCTCTGCCCGGAGTTGTCGAACACATAGGCACGATGGCTGGCGGCGATGGCCTCCGGGAGCAGGTCGAGGGAGCGCTCGTAGCGGCTGCGCACCAGATCGTCCCTGACGGGATGGCCGCCCGCGCGCACGCGAATGGCGACCCGCTCGATATTGATCCGCGGGTTTTCGGTCGAGACGAAATAGAGGTAGGTGCGATAGCCCTGGGTTTGTGCCAGGCGCATGAATTCGATCTTGCTCGGGTGCGACATGACGCTTTCGAAGGTGAAACTCTGCTTCGCCTCCAGCAGGCGCTGGCGAATGAAGTCGGCGATCACCGAGGCGAAGTACGAGTCCACTGGCACTGCACGGTAGTCGATCCGGTTGTCGAGCACTTGCAGTTGCCGGGCGTGCATGGCCAGTTGCCGGGAGGCAATCAGATGATGATCGAGATGGAACGTCAGCAGTTCGGCCTGAGCGGCCTGAATACCAAACGGGGCGAGGTCGACGAAGCCGCTGTCCTTTGCCTCTTGCTCGAGTTCGTCGGCATTGACGAAAAGGCGTGTCAGCGCCGCAGGCAGGCTTGCCTTGATGGTGCTCTTGCCCGAGCCGTTGGGGCCCGCAAAAACACGCAGCCTAGGCACGCCCGCCGGCCGTCTGGTCATCGACCCTGCGTACACTGATTATTTCGCCGACCCGGACCTTGCGCCGGGGGCTGGCTTGGCCCAGCACGGTCCGGGCACCATCGGCACCGACGCGCACCAGTTCACCGTCATCGACACACAGCACGCCGCGCTGGCTGGCCTGCAGGGCACGCAGGTAGGCCGAATGCGTAGCCTCGCTGGCGTGCAGGGGAATCTGTTGTTCAAGGGTATCGAGGTCCCGTTCGGAGACCTTCTTCGCTTTTGCTGCCATCGCTGGACACCTCCGCGCAATGTGAAACCGCTTGCGCACATGGGAGGCATCATAGCGTCGACGCTGTAAAAAGGCATCAAGGAGGGTCATCGGGCTGTCCTGAAGTGGATTCGCCGCAAAGTCTGGCACAGCGCTGCGCTCACTGTTTCCCCAGGCCGCGTAGTCCGTTTCCCAAACCTGAAACGGGGCCGTCGAGCGGCCCCGCTGATCCGGTGTCGGTCTTCAGAAGCCGAAGTCGCTCAGGCCCGGGTGATCGTCCGGACGGCGCCCCAGGGGCCAGCGGAACTTGCGCTCGGCTTCGCTGATGGGTTGTTCGTTGATGCTGGCGTGGCGATTGCGCATCAGGCCGTCCTCGGCGAACTCCCAGTTCTCGTTGCCGTAGGCGCGGTACCACTGGCCGCTGTCGTCGCGGTACTCATAGGCGTAGCGCACGGCGATGCGGTTGTCGGTGAAGGCCCAGAGCTCCTTGATCAGGCGGTATTCGAGCTCGCGGTTCCACTTGCGGGTGAGGAAGGCCTGGGCCTCTTCGCGGCTGCTGCAGAACTCGGCGCGATTGCGCCAGTGGGTGTCGGTGGTGTAGGCCAGGGCCACTTTGGCGGCGTCGCGGCTGTTCCAGCCGTCTTCGGCAAGGCGGACTTTCTCGATGGCGGTTTCACGGGTGAAGGGGGGCAGTGGTGGGCGGGACATCGTGGTCAATCCTCAAGGTCGGTGGGCTTGGTTTGCAGGATCGAGATTAGTCCGTTCGGCAGGTGGGGAGAATCGGTGCTCTCGGCACTTCATAATTGCTCTTTGCGGAACAATCCCCGCCTGGTTAGTCGGGCCCGTCTGTCTTCTATAGTTACCCCAGACATTCGCTGGAGCCCGCCATGACCCTGATCAGCCGCGAACCCTGGTGGCTCGTCCCGCCCAAGCCCGGGCAGACCGAGCAAGACCTGCACTGGGGCTACCTGGAAATCTACGCCGACGGCCGCACCGTGTTCGTCGACCAGCGCCCCAGTGAGCGGGAGCTGGCCGAACGCAAGAGTTGCCGTAACTTCCCCGACGCCGAAAAGCCCTGAGTCAACCTTCGAGCTGGGCCAGGCGCGCCTCCAGCGCAGCGACCCGTGCTTCCAGCGCCTCGATGCGCTCGTCCGCCGCGCTGGCGCGCGTGCCGCCTTCCTGCTGGCGGGCAGCGAGGATCGCCTCGATCTCGGCCGGGTCGCCCAGGGCGTGGGTGTAGCGGTCTTCGCGCTGGCCGGCCTGGCGCGGCAGGTGCAAGGCCAGGCCCCGCGAGACCAGGCGCTCGAGCTGGTGCTGGACCTGATCGACATCCTCGAACTCATGCAGGCGGTTGCTGCGCGTCAGCAGTTCGCTGAGGGTCTGCGGGCCACGCAGGAACATCAGGCCCATCAGCACCAGCTGCGCCGGTACCAGCTCCAGGCCTTTATCCACCCGCTGTTCCCAACGGTCGGCGCGGCTGCCCATCTGCAGGCGAGCCATCCCCTGGTTCTCCAGGGCGCGCAGGGCCTGGCCGACCTGGCCGGGGGAGAGGTTCATCACCGGTTCGCGGCTGGTCTTCTGGTTGCAGGCCAGGACCAGGGCATTGAGGGTCAGGGGGTAGGTTTCCGGGCTGGTGGCCTGTTTCTCGATCAGTGAGCCGAGCACGCGGATCTCGATGCTGTTGAAACGGCCTTCGCGGGTGCTTTCGTGTTCTGACATGGCCCTGTCTCATTGCGAGGAAAAGGCCACTAGCCTAGGTAAAGCGCCGGGCTTAAGCAATCACTGCTGGCGTCGCCGGCCAAGCCAGCTCCCCTGTGGCGTTGGAGCTGGCACGGCCGGGGTTTCAGCTGCTGGGCCGCTCCATGGCCTGGCAGGCCGCGGCGGTGAACAGCACGTCGGTCGAGGAGTTCAGAGCAGTCTCGGCCGAGTCCTGCAGTACGCCGATGATGAAACCGACCGCCACCACCTGCATGGCGATCTCGCTGGGCACGCCGAACAGGCTGCAGGCCAGCGGGATCAGCAGCAGCGAGCCACCGGCCACGCCCGAGGCGCCGCAAGCGCAGACCGCCGCCACCACGCTGAGCAGCACCGCGGTCGGCAGGTCGACCGGGATGCCCAGGGTGTGCACGGCGGCCAGGGTCAGCACGGTAATAGTGATTGCCGCGCCGGCCATGTTGATGGTCGCGCCCAGCGGGATCGACACCGAATAGGTGTCTTCGTGCAGGCCAAGCTTCTCCGACAGCGCCAGGTTGACCGGGATGTTGGCCGCCGAGCTGCGGGTGAAGAACGCGGTAATGCCGCTTTCGCGCAGGCACAGCAAGGTCAGTGGATAGGGATTGCGGCGGATCTTCCAGTAAACGATCAACGGGTTCATCACCAGGGCCACGAACAGCATGCAGCCCATCAGCACGGCCAGCAGGTGCAGGTAGCCGAGCAGTGCGTCCAGCCCCGACTGCGCCAGGGTGGCGCTGACCAGGCCGAAGATGCCCAGCGGGGCGAAGCGGATCACCATGCGCACGATCAGGGTCACGCCGTTGGACAGGTCCTCGACCACGGTGCGGGTGGTGTCACCGGCATGGCGCAGGGCCACGCCCAGGCCGATGGCCCAGGTCAGCACGCCGATGAAGTTGGCTTTGAGCAATGCGTTGACCGGGTTGTCCACGGCGCTGAGCAACAGGTTCTGCATCACCTCGGTGATGCCGCCGGGGGCGCTCAGCGTGGCCTCGCCGGTGCTCAGCACCAGGTTCGAGGGGAACAGCATGCTGGCCACCACGGCCACCACCGCGGCGGCGAAGGTGCCCAGCAGGTACAGCCAGAGGATCGGGCGGATGTGGGTTTCCTGGCCATGGCGGTGGTTGGCGATCGAGGCCATCACCAAAATGAACACCAGGATCGGCGCCACGGCCTTCAAGGCGCTGACGAAGACCTTGCCGAGGAACCCCAGGTCGCGGGCCACGTCGGGGGCGAGCAGGGCCAGGGCGATGCCGGCCACCAGGCCGATGCAGATCTGCGTCACCAGGCCGGTGCGGTTGATGAGGCGGAGGATGGGGGTCATGTGCAGCGCAATCCAGTTACGTGAAAGCGCGCGACTTTACCACAGACCACGCTGGCGCCTGTAGGCACGGTCCTACCAGTGAAACAGCTCGCGCCGCGCGCCCTCGGTGATCGCCAGGATCCCCGGGTGCTTGACCTTGCGCTCCACCGAAATGGCGTAGAACGACTCGTTCACCGCCTCGGTCTGGCCGATCAGGCGCACGCCGTACTGGCGGCAGACCTCTTCGGCGATGACGCTGGGGGCGACGAAAATGCCGCTGCCCGATTGACCGAAGGCTTGCATGAGTGCGCTGTCGTCGAACTCGCCGACGATTCGCGGTTGTACCTGCTGCTCGGCCAGCCAGCGTAGCAGCCGGCTGCGCAGCACGGTTTCCTGGCCCGGGATCAACAGTGGCGCATCGTCCAGGCAGGCGGGGAAGGGCCGAACCAGGCGCTCGGCCAATGCCGGTGTAGCGAAGAAGCTCAGGCCGCACTCGCCGAGCTTCTGGCTGTAGCCCTTGATGTCCAGGTGGCTGGGCATGGGGCTGTCGGAGATCACCAGGTCCAGGCGCTGGATTGCCAAGTCCGCCAGCAGGCGCTCGAGCTTGTCCTCGCGGCAGTTGATACGCAGTACCTCGTCCAATTCCATGGTTGGCGCCAGCAGGCGGTAGACGATGGACTTGGGCACCACATCGGCCACGCCCACGCGAAACAGGATCTGCTCCTGCGGTCCGGCCCGCAGCATGGCCTCCAGTTCGCCGCCGATCTGGAACATCTGCTCGGCGTAGGCCAGGGCCTGGCGCCCGGTCTCGGTCAGTTCCAGCTGGCGCCCGACGCGCTGGAACAGCTCCAGGTTCCAGGTCTGCTCGAACAGGCTGATCTGGCCGCTGATGGTCTGCGGGGTGAGGTTGAGCTGTTCGCTGGCGCGGGCGATGCTGCCGGTCTTGGCCACCGCCCAGAAATAGTGAAGCTGGCGATAGTTGAGCATGCGTTTCTCGATTCGGGAAAACCGAAGTATATACGCTGAAAATACGAATTTTCCGGATGTTTCAGCCCCACTAGAATGCCACCCCATCAGGCGCATGAAGCGCCGCCCGGAATTCGACAAGCGAGGACCTCATGCTACAACTCAAATCCATTGGCACACCGCTGGTGCTGGCCCTAGCCCTGTTCGCCATGTCTGGCTGCGACCAGGCCGAAAAATCCGCCCAGCAGATGCTTGACCAGGCCGCCGAATCGGCCAAGCAGGCCATCGACAAGACCAATGACGCCGCCCAGCAGGCCTTGAGCGACGCCATCGGTGGCGATGGCGGGAAAGCCAAGACCGAAGACGACAAGAAAGACACCCAGGACATCTGAGAGCAGGACTGACCAATGGAATATTTGCTGGAACTCGCCGCAAGCCCCACCGCCTGGGTAGCGCTTGCCACCCTGGTGGCCATGGAGGTCGTGCTCGGCATCGACAACCTGATCTTCATCTCCATCCTTACCAACAAGCTGCCCGAGGCCTATCGTTCCAAGGCGCGGCGCATCGGTATCAGCATGGCTCTGGTCATGCGCCTGGCGCTGCTCAGTACGGTGGCCTGGATTGTCCAGCTGACCGAGCCGGTGATCGAAGTCTTCGGCCACACGTTCTCGTGGAAGGACATGATCCTCATTGCCGGTGGCCTGTTCCTGCTGTGGAAGGCGACCAAGGAGATCCATGAAAGTGTCGACCCTCATGGCGCCAAGGAAGAGTCCAAGGCCGGCAACGTCGTGACTATCGGCTTCACCGCGGCGATCTTCCAGATCCTGCTGCTGGACATCGTCTTCTCGATCGACAGCATCATCACCGCCGTTGGCATGACCGAGCACCTGCCGATCATGATCATCGCCGTGATCAGTGCCGTGATCGTGATGCTGGTGGCCGCCGACCCGCTGGCCAAGTTCATCAACGACAACCCGACCGTGGTGATGCTGGCCCTGGGCTTCCTGATCATGATCGGCATGACCCTGATCGCCGAAGGCTTCGGCGCCCATGTGCCGAAAGGCTACGTATACGCTGCCATGGCGTTCTCGACCGCGATCGAGATCCTCAACATCATGGCCCGCCGGGCGCGCTTGAAACGTGAGGCGACCGAGGGCTGACCTGGCGTGAATCATCGCGGGGCCAGCCCGCCGCCACAAGACATGTAGCTTGTGGCGGCGGGCTGGCCCCGCGATGCGTTTCAGGAAAGCTTCAGCTCAATGCGCCCCGGCATGCCGACGCGCACGGCGCACAGGTTGTGGTTTGACCAGGGCTTGAGGGGGTAGGTGATGTGGGTGCGCATGGCGGCGCACGATGCGCAGTACGCCCCAGAGCATGGCGGCTGCGACGCTCAGCCACATGCCAACCAGCATTAGAATTGCCATTGTCAGGCTCATGTGTGCCTCCTTCTCTCTGGCGAGCCAGGCCCGCCATCCAGACACTGCTTTAGTCTAGCCTTTTACCTGTGACGTTCCATTGACCGAAGGTCTAGGCTTTGTACGAAAAGTGCCTGCGCGACGATCATGCTGCGTAGAAAACAGTCTGGTGCGCCAGCCCGGTCGGAATGCTCATTGACAA
Organism: Pseudomonas soli; assembly: GCF_900110655.1. Classification (GTDB taxonomy): domain Bacteria; phylum Pseudomonadota; class Gammaproteobacteria; order Pseudomonadales; family Pseudomonadaceae; genus Aquipseudomonas; species Aquipseudomonas soli. The sequence continues at coordinate 173,654 of NZ_FOEQ01000002.1, read as the reverse complement.
CCAGTCAAGTCGGGCGCGACCCCGGTCGTTCCTCGCCTGTTTTGGCCTTGCCTGATCGCCGCTCGGCTACTTTTCATACAAACCCACGTGCTCGGGCCGTTTCGTTCCAAGCCCGCGTCGGGCTATACCCAAAGCCGCCCGCGCCCTATGATCGGCACTCATGGCCGGGCACCGCCTGCCTGGCGCTGGATCATGCGAGTGTCCATGTTGCAAAAACTCATCACGTCCCGGGCCCTGGGCCCACGTCGCCTGTTGGCCGCCTGCCTGGTGGCGGCCACGTTGTCGGGTTGTGCCAGCGCGCCACCGGCCGCGCTCAAGGGCCTGCCGCAGCGGGTCGAGATCAGCAGGGTTCCCTTCTACGGCGGCAACGCCAACCACAGTGGCTCGATGGCCCTGGCCGCCGTGTTGTCGCAGCAGGGCGCGCCGATCACGCCGGGCCTGCTCGACAAGTCGCTGGGCCTGCCTGCCGCCGCCGAGTCCCTGGAAACCGGCATTCCTCGGGTTGCCCGTGAATACGGCCGGGTCGTCTACCCGCTGGACAAACATCTGGATGCCTTGCTTGCCCAGGTGGCGGCGGGCTACCCGGTGTTGCTGCGTTATCAGGAAGGTTCGGCGTGGTGGAGCGAGCCGCGCTATGCGGTGCTGATCGGCTATGACCGCTACAAACAGCGGGTATTGCTGCGCTCGGGCATGCATCGGCGCCAGTTGATGGCCTTCGATGATTTCGAGTCGGCGTGGGCCAAGGAGGGTAACTGGGCGGTGTTGCTGCAATCACCACGGCAATTGCCGGCCCAGGTGGATCGCCAGCGCTGGTTGCAGGCGGCGGATGAACTGGCCCGTTCGGGGCAGGAGATCGCGGCGAGGCAGGCTGTCACCAGCCTCGGACGCTGAGGCTGAAATGATCGCGGGGCAAGCCCGCTCCCACAAGATTGGCCTTGTGGGAGCGGGCTTGCCCCGCGATGGCTTTACATCAGAAGCCCAGGCGATCGCGCAGGCTGTAGTACCAGGCGCCGATGGCGCTGAACGGCACACGGAGCATCTGGCCACCCGGGAACGGGTAGTGCGGCAGGCCGGCGAACGCGTCGAAGCGCTCGGCCTGGCCGCGCAGGGCTTCGGCCAGCACTTTGCCCGCCAGGTGGGTGTAGGTCACGCCGTGGCCCGAGCAACCCTGCGAGTAGTAGATGTTGTCACCGATGCGGCCGACCTGGGGCAGGCGCGACAGGGTCAGCAGGAAGTTGCCGGTCCAGGCGTAGTCAATCTTGACATTCTTGAGCTGCGGGAAAGCCTTGAGCATCTTCGGACGGATGATTGCCTCGATGTTTGCCGGGTCGCGCGCACCGTATACCACGCCGCCGCCGAAGATAAGGCGCTTGTCGCTGGTCAGGCGGTAGTAGTCGAGCAGGTAGTTGCAGTCCTCGACGCAGTAGTCTTGCGGCAGCAAGGTGCGGGCCAGTTCCTCGCCCAGCGGCTCGGTGGTGATCACCTGGGTGCCGCAGGGCATCGACTTGGCAGCCAGCTCCGGTACCAGGTTGCCCAGGTAGGCATTGCCGGCGACGATGATGAACTTGGCTCGCACTTTGCCCTGCGGGGTGTGTACCACAGGGTTGGCGCCACGTTCGATGCGCACGGCCGGGGTTTGCTCATAGATGATGCCACCCAGCGACTCGACCGCGGCGGCTTCGCCCAGGGCCAGGTTCAGCGGGTGGATATGGCCGCCACTCATGTCGAGCATGCCGCCAATATAGTTGTCGCAGGCCACCACTTCGCGGATACGCTTCTGGTCCATCAGCTCCAGCTGAGTATGGCCAAAGCGTTCCCACAGGCGTTTTTGCGATTCCAGGTGGCCCATCTGCTTACTGGTCAGCGCGGCGAACACGCCGCCGTCCTTCAGGTCGCACTGGATGTCATACTTGGCCACGCGCTCACGGATGATACGCCCGCCCTCGAAGGCCATCTGGCCGAGCAGTTGCGCCTGCTTGGGGCCGACGGTGCGCTCGATGACATCGATGTCGCGGCTATAGCTGTTGACGATCTGGCCACCGTTGCGGCCCGAGGCGCCGAAACCGACCTTGGCGGCCTCGACGATGCTCACCTTGAAGCCGTTCTCCAGCAGGAACAGGGCGCTGGACAGGCCGGTGTAGCCGGCACCGATGATGCACACATCGGTTTCCACCTCACCCTGCAGCGCCGGACGTGGCGGCACCGGGTTGGCCGAGGCGGCGTAGTAGGACTGGGGGTAGGGGGTGTTAGCCATGCTCGAGGAACCTCGTGTTTTATATTTTTAACGAATGTACCGATGCTATCAATAATAATAAACACCCGCTAGTCGTCCGGTGAAAATCCTTTACGCCCCCCCTGAAGCTCGGCCTTTCTATAAATAGTTTAAGATTCAGTAGCTTAGCGTGAAAAAAACAGTTGACAGGGTATCTGGATCGCGTAGAATGCGTCCCACACGACAGGCACATAGCTCAGTTGGTTAGAGCACCACCTTGACATGGTGGGGGTCGTTGGTTCGAGTCCAATTGTGCCTACCAAATCAGAAGAGGGCGATCCGCAAGGATCGCCCTTTTTGCTTTTGGTCGCGTCCAGCGGGCGAACCAGATGCGAGCTCGGCCGGTAAAAGCCTTTTCCGCAGGTCGCCGGGGCGGTTCGGATGAATTTCGCAAAGTTTTTGATTTTTTTGAAAAAAACGCTTTACAGGCGCGCAGTCGATCACTAATATGCGCCCCACACGACAGGCACATAGCTCAGTTGGTTAGAGCACCACCTTGACATGGTGGGGGTCGTTGGTTCGAGTCCAATTGTGCCTACCAAATCAGAAGAGGGCGATCCGAAAGGATCGCCCTTTTTGCTTTCCGCCGTTCCTGGCCGCCGACACACGCTGCAACTTTCCACCTTCGCCTCATCCCTGCGGCCGAGCGGTTCGCTCATGCTAGAATCCGCTCCTTCGAATCTGGAGGTACAGGCGTGCGCAAACTGGCGGTGGTAATGGCGGTGTTGGCCCTGGCGGGCTGTAACAACGAGGTCGAAGGCGTGCACAAGCAGGTGGCCGAGCACCTGAACAACCCCAAGACGGCCAAGTTCGCCAACGTGCGTTTCGACACCCAGGGCTCCATCTGCGGCCAGGTGCGCGGCAAGGATGATGCCGGTCAGTACGAGCCTTACCGCAGCTATGTGGCGATCAAGCACGATGGCCAGTACGAGATCCTCATCGACGAGACCGGCAACAACCTGCGAATCCGCGAAGTCTGCGGTGGCGCCGACCTGCAGCGCCGCGCCGAGGCGCTGGCCGACCAGCCGGCGCCGGAAGGTTGGGATGTCGAGGTGATCCAGGGGCCGAACATGGGCGCCCTGACCGACATGACCGCACGCCTGATCGAAAAGGGCATTCCGTCCTGGGTCGAATACCGCGACGGCAAGCCGGTGGTACTGATGGGGCCGTTCCCGGCCAAGGCCGAGGCGGACGCGCGCAAGGCCGAGGTGATGGCCAAGCTGGGCACCGACTCGATCGTCATCCAGCACGGCGTCAAACGCTGACTGTCACCTGTACCTATCAGGTTCGACGCTGGGCAGGTGTCAGTTAGGACGCGTGCTTGCCTCGCGTTCGGTGCCGATCTCCTCGAACACGCTGATCAGATGTTCCGGCTGCCCGTCGGCGCGGCGCTCCAGCGAGGTGCGTGCCCGCACCCAGAGGTAGTGCCCGTCTTTATGGCGAACACGCTTCTGTACTTCGTATCGCTCGATCTCGCCGGCCAGCAGGCGCCGCAGTAGCGCCAGGTTGTCCGGCAGGTCCTCGGGGTGGGTGAGTTGCTGGAACGTCGTTCCGTACAGCTCGTCCTCACGGTAACCCAGCAGTTCGCAAAGGCTGCCGTTGACCCGCTGCCAGCTGCCATCCGGGTCAATGTAGGCCAGCGCGCCCCAGGCCAGTTCGAATATGGTGCGAAAGCGCGCCTCGCTCTGGCGCAACTCTTCTTCAGCCACCTTGCGCTCGGTATTGTCCATGCTGATGCCAACCATTTTCACCGGGCGGCCGGCGCTGTCGCCCAGCACCGTCGCGCGCGAGGCGATCCAGCGTTGACCGCCGTCGGGGCGGGTGATGCGGAAGTCGCACTCGCAGCCAGTACCGTCGGCCACGGCCTGGGCATACATGCCCTGCATGTGGCTGGCGTCCTCGGGGTGGATGTGCTCCCAGAAGTCCTCGTTGCGCCGTAGTGGCCAGCCATATACCGCCTCGACATTGGGCGAGTAGGTCACGTCGTCGGTGACCAGGTTCCACTCCCAGGTGACGATGCGCGCACCCTCCTGCGCCAGCTTCATGCGTGTCTCGCTTTCCATGATTTCGGCGGTGTAGCGCCGGCGCACGTCGGTCATCGGCAGCTCGACCACCTCGGCCTGCTGCACGCTGTGCAGGGCCTCCTCGCCGTAGCGCAGCCAGATCCAGTTGACCTTGAGCAACTCGGCCAGTTTGCGCAGGTTGGTGTAGTCGATTTCGCCACCGCGGGTCCACTTGTGCACCGCCGTGCGCGAGATTCCAAGGGCCGTGCCCACCGCCTGCAGGGTCAGCTTGTGGTGTTCGAGCAGTTCCTTGAGGCGAAAGGCGAAGCTGTTTTCCGTCATGGGTGCTGGATCCTTGGGCATGGACGAGGCGCTCAGTATACCTGAGCTGTCAACCTCAGGTTGACAGAGCGGTTGCGGCGCCCGACGGCGCCAGTTAACGTGGCGCCTGACCTATTCAGGACAGGGATGCACCGCATGAGCCGATCACTGGAACTCAACCGCGCCAGTTGGAATGAACGGGCGCCACTGCACGCTGCCTCGAAGGACTACGAGGTCGAACGCTTTGTCGCCGAACCCGGCCATCTGTCCGAGGTGGTGCGTTTCGACCTGCCGCGCCTGGGCGATATCCATGGCCTGCGCGCGGTGCACCTGCAATGCCATATCGGTACCGACACCTTGTCGCTGGCGCGCCTGGGTGCGGATGTCTGTGGCCTGGACTTCTCTGCCGCCTCGCTGACCCAGGCGCGTGACCTGGCCGAACGGTGCGGCGCTGGTATTGCCTATGTCGAAGCGGACGTCTACCAGGCGGCACAGGTGCTGCCTGCCGATAGTTTCGATCTGGTCTACACCGGTATCGGCGCGTTGTGCTGGCTGCCGAGTATCGAGCGCTGGGCGCAGGCAGTGGCGGCATTGCTCAAGCCGGGCGGACGCCTGTTTCTGCGCGACGGCCACCCGATGCTGATGGCGGTCAACGAAGACCATGCGGACCGTTTGCAACTGGAGTATCCGTACTTCGAGCGCGAGGCGCCCACTGTGTGGATCAGCGACCAGACCTACGTCGACACCGACCAGGCCCTGACGCAGACTGAAACCCATGAGTGGAACCATGGCCTCGGCGAGGTGATCACCGCGCTGTTGCGCAACGGCCTACGCATCACTGCCCTGGACGAGCACCAGAGCATTCCCTGGGAGGCCTTGCCTGGGCAGATGGCGTTGGGTGATGACGGCGAGTGGCGCCTGGTCGAGGCGCCATGGCGGCTACCGCTGAGCTACACGTTGCAGGCAATAAAGGTCTAGGCCGCAAGCTTTGTGGGAGCAAGCCCGCTCCCACAAGCCAGTCAGGCCTGGTGCACCGTCAGGACAAGAACCCGCCGTCCACATTGAGCGCGGTACCGGTGGTATAGCTGGAGGCGTCGCTGGCCAGGTACAGCACCGCCCCGGCCATCTCGCTCGGGTCGGCCACGCGCTTGAGCGGGATCTGCTGCAACGCGGCATTGCGGATGCTGTCGTTCTTCACCAGCGCCGAGGCGAACTTGGTGTCGGTCAGGCCCGGCAGCAGGGCGTTGCAGCGGATGCCGAACTGCGCGCACTCCTTGGCAAACACCTTGGTCATGTTGATCACGGCCGCCTTGGTCACCGAGTAGATGCCCTGGAACAGCCCCGGTGACACTCCGTTGATCGAGGCCACGTTGATGATGCTGCCACCGCCGTGCTCGCGCATCAGCTTGCCGGCTTCCACCGACATGAAGAAGTAACCGCGGATATTGACGTCGACGGTCTTCTGGAAAGCGCCCAGGTCGGTATCCAGCACGTTGCAGAACTGCGGGTTGGTGGCGGCGTTGTTGACCAGGATGTCGAGGCGCCCGAACTGTTCGCGGATGCCGGCGAACACCTGCTGGATCTGCTCCATCTCACCGATATGGCAGGCCACCGCGGTTGCCTTGCCGCCGGCGGCTACGATCGCCTCGGCCACTTGCTGGCAGCCGTCGAGCTTGCGGCTGGAGACGATCACATGGGCGCCCTGCTGGGCCAGCAGGTGGGCGATGGCTTCACCGATGCCACGGCTGGCACCGGAAACGAAGGCGATCTTGCCGTCGAGGTCGAACAGGTGGGTCTTGGACATTCGGGTATTCCTTGTTGTGGGCCGGGTTACAGGCTGGATTTGCCGATCAGTTGCAGGCTCATGTGCTCCAGCAGCTTGTTCATGTGGATGAACTGGGCGAAGCGTTTGTCCTGGGTCTGGCCGTGGAAGAAGCGGTAGTAGATCTGCTGGACGATGCCGGCCAGGCGGAACAGGCCGTAGCAGTAATAGAAGTCGAAGTTGTCGATACGGATGCCGGCGCGCTCGGCGTAGTAGTCGACAAACTGCTGGCGGGTCAGCATGCCCGGCGCATTGCTCGGCTGGCGACGCATCAGCTGTACTGGCGCTGGGTCGCCGGCCTCGATCCAGTAGGCCAGGCTGTTGCCCAGGTCCATCAGCGGATCGCCGATGGTGGCCATTTCCCAGTCCAGCACGCCGATGATGCGCATCGGGTTGGTGCTGTCGAGGATGACATTGTCGAAGCGGTAGTCGTTATGCACGATGCCCGGGCGCGGGTGGTCGGCGGGCATTTTCTCGCGCAGCCAGGCGATCACCTGTTCCCAGCGTGGCGCGTCGGGGGTCAGGGCTTTTTCATAGCGGCTGGCCCAGCCTTCGATCTGGCGCTGCACATAACCTTCCGGCTTGCCCAGGTCGGCCAGGCCGCATGCCTGGTAGTCCACCTGGTGCAGCTCGACCAGGCGATCGATGAAGCTCTTGCACAGTGCCTCGGTCCGACCGGCGTCCAGGTCGAGTTCGGCGGGGATGTCCGAACGCAGGATGATGCCGTTGACCCGCTCCATCACGTAGAACTCGCCGCCGATCAGGGCTTCATCGGTGCAGTGCACGTGGGCCTTGGGGCAATAGGGGAAACCGGCGTTGAGCTGGTTGAGGATACGGAACTCGCGGCCCATGTCGTGGGCCGACTTGGCTTTGTGGCCGAACGGTGGGCGGCGCAGGACGAATTCCTTGCCCGGGTAGGCCACCAGGTAGGTCAGGTTCGAGGCGCCACCGGGAAACTGGCTGATGGTCGGGCTGCCCTGCAGGCCAGGTATATGACCCTTGAGGTACGGATCGATGACGGCCGCGTCGAGTTCTTCGCCGGGGCGTACCTGGGTGGACTGGTCGGTGAGCGTCATGCGATTTCCTTATGATCGATAGCAAGGACTATTGGCTAATCTAATTTCCTGTCGAAGCTGGTACAAGCGTGCCAGGCGCTTATTGGCCTGGGTGTTGCCGGCCGATCAATGGCCCTGATGGACCGGCGTTGCGCGGGCGAAAAAAAACCGAAGCGCATCAGGCTTCGGTCTTTTTCATTCGCGATCTACCGCGCCAATCAGGCCGGGAACAGCTCGCTGAGCTTCATCGACAGCATCATGTCGCCTTCGACGCGCAGCTTGCCGCCCATGAAGGCCTGCATGCCGTCGGTGTCACCGCTGACGATGCCCTTGAGGGTTTCGCTGTCCATTACCAGGGTGCAGTTGGCGTCGGCGTTCTCGCCTTCCTGGATCTCGCAGGTACCGTCCTTGACCAGCAGGGCGTAGTGCTTGTCTTCGTCGGTGATGTTGAAGCCGAACACCAGGTCCAGGCCGGCGGCAGCTGCAGGGTTGAATTTTGCCTTCATCGCCTCGACGGCTTTAGCTACATCGCTCATGGTGTATTCCTTGTTAAGTGATATTCGCGTCCGCAAGGACACAACAGACCGGGCTCATCGGTAGGTGACGAGCTCCGGCAACCGCAACAGCCGCACATGGGCTTGGCTGTTGAAGGAAGCCAGGGTGACGTCGCGGCCACGGAACTTCAGGTGGCTGAGCGACGTGTTGATGATCTGCCAGTTCAGGGTGAATGCCTGAGCCGGCGTGATTCCGCTTACCAGGTGGAGCAGGGCGGCGATGGTGCCGCCGGAAGTGAACAGGGCGATGTTGTCGCCGCTGGCGGCGCTGTCGAGCAGGCGCTCCAGGCCGTCGCCGACCCGGCCAGTGAAGGACTGCCAGGTTTCCAGGCGGTCGTCGTGGTCGTGGTCGCCATCGTGCCAGCGCTGCACCATCAGCGCGAACAGGCGCTGGAACTCGCTGCGGTGCTGGGCACCGTTGCGCAGTACATGCAGGGCTTCGGGCTCTTCAGGCAGCAGGCGCGGGAGCAGGGCGCGAATCACGCCATCGGCGTCGAACTCGTTGAAGGCTGCATCGGTCTCAATGGCCGGCACCGGGTTGCCATGGGCATGCAGCGCGTCCAGGGCCAGGCGGGCGGTATCCTGCTGGCGGCGCAAGGTACCCGCCACGCAGCGGTCCAGGCGCAGGCCCAGTTGGGCGAGGTGTTCACCCAGCGCCTGGCTCTGACGTTCGCCCACGGGCGACAGCACGTCGTAGTCGGCGGCACCAAAGGAGGCTTGGCCATGTCGGATCAGGTAGAGGTTTCCCACGTTGAAGTCCGGCCCGGTTGGAGGTTGTTGCGAGGTTAGGTTGCCCCAGGCGGGCTGTCAACGAAAAAACATACAAGTGTTTGAAAAGGTCGTTTGAACTGTGTTGCCAGCATTTTCACCCGCTGGCAGCGCCTCTGGCGCCCCGGTATGCTTGCATCCAGTTCGCGCCCTTGCGGCGCTGGTTTATCAAGGAGTCAATGTGGAGTTTCTTGCCGAATACGCAAGCTTTCTCGCCAAAACCGCCACCCTGGTGATCGCTATCCTTGTGGTGCTGTCGGCCATCGCCGGCCTGCGTGGCAAAGGGCGGCGCAAGCCGGGCGGGCAACTGCAGGTCACCCGCCTCAACGAGTTCTACAAGGAACTGCGCGAGCGCCTGGAGTCGGGCCTGCTCGACAAGGCCCAGCTCAAGGCTGTGCGCAAGCAGCAGGCCAAGGCGGAAAAACAGCAGAAGAAAAAGCCTGAGGACAAGCGCCGGGTGTTCGTCCTCGATTTCGACGGCGACATCAAGGCCTCGGCCACCGAGAGCCTGCGCAACGAGATCACCGCGCTGCTGACCCTGGCCACCCCACGTGACGAGGTGGTGCTGCGCCTGGAGAGTGGCGGTGGCATGGTGCACAGCTATGGCCTGGCGGCCTCGCAGCTGGCGCGCATCCGCGAGGCCGGTATCCCGCTGACCATCTGCATCGACAAGGTCGCCGCCAGCGGTGGCTACATGATGGCCTGTATCGGCGAGAAGATCGTCAGCGCGCCGTTTGCCGTGCTCGGTTCCATTGGCGTGGTGGCGCAGATGCCCAACCTCAATCGTCTGTTGAAGAAGCATGACATCGATTTCGAAGTGCTCACCGCCGGCGAATACAAGCGCACCCTGACCGTGTTCGGCGAGAACACCGAGAAGGGTCGGGAGAAGTTTCAGGAAGACCTGGACATCACCCACCAGCTGTTCAAGGATTTCGTCGCCCGCTACCGCCCGCAGCTTCATATAGACGAAGTGGCGACCGGCGAGGTCTGGCTCGGCATCGCTGCGCTCAATCGCCAGCTGGTCGACGAGCTGGGCACCAGTGACGAATACCTGAGCCGCAGCGCCCGCGAGGCCAACGTGTTCCACCTGCGCTTCGCCGAGCGCAAGAGCCTGCAGGAGCGCATCGGCGTGGCTGCCAGCGGGGCAGTGGAGAACACCCTGGTTGGCTTGTGGAGCAAACTCGGGCGTCTGCGCTAACACCTTGAACCCCTTGAAGATTTTTTTCTTCAAGGGGGTTGCAAGGTCCATCGAATGCCGACATAATGGCCTCCATCGAAACGCAGCTGACTTGAAAAAGCCCAGCGGTTTCAAGGAGATAGCGAAAGCTGACTCCGACTTTGAGGCCGAGTAGCAAAGTGGTTATGCTCCGGATTGCAAATCCGTCTACGCCGGTTCGATTCCGACCTCGGCCTCCACTATTCGAAACCCCGCAGATCTAGGTCTGCGGGGTTTTTCTTTGTACGCAAGAAACGCCAAGAGTTCCGAAACAAAAGGCATGGAGTTCCGAAACTTTAGCCTTTTGAAGGCTTGGCGATCGCTCCGACTCGACGATAAACGCGCTCGGTGATTCCCTCTTTCGAGTGGCCCAACAGCACACTTGCATCGCTCAGATCGTTGATCTCCGACGCCGCCTTCGGTCGGATGCCCCTGAACTGGAACTGCGCTATCCGGTTGACCAGGTCGGGTTTCTTCTCCAGTTCAGCCTTCACTCTGGCTGCCTCTCTTGCTTCTGCCCATCGGTTGCGAAGCATCCCCCAGCTCATGCGCTTCCCGACCCCACCAATTCAACGATGGACTAGCTCCAGCGAAAGCTGAAGAAAAACTCGAAACCGTGTCCGGGATGAGTTGACCACTACACAGTGGAGGTCCCGTTGGGTGCATCGGCTTGGCGCCGTGAGGCCACAGTGAGAGCTGCGGTTGCGGCAGGACAGGCTGCGAAGAAGCGCATCGAGGCGCTTGAAGAGGGTGTGATCACCCTGCCGGAGCTTCTACGACATGAACACCTGGGATCTTTGTGCTACGCCGGAGTCCACGCGCCGTCGATGGAGGCTGGAGATAAATGAAAAGTGGTTCTTCTTGCTCAAAGCGATTCACAAGTGCCATTCGATGTCCAATCAAAGCCAATTGTATTTTATCGAAATAATGACGAACTAGCTGACAGGTTGAATACGATGGTAGGTCGAGCAATGGTTGCTGGTCGAATGTATCGTTAGGCTTGACACCACTGAGCGATTGAGCGAAATTATCCCCATCCTGTCATTCCTGCGCGTGTTGAGGAGTGGCGCCAAAAGCCCGGCTACTACGTCGGGCTTTCGCGTTTTTGAGGCATGTGAATCCACTCAAACGCGGTGGATGCGTCGAAGTTCAGTGAATAAAAACTTCAGAATACTGGTTGAATATACAGTGCTCGTGTGGCATAATTTCCTACATCAGCGACAGGTCTGAGGTTGGTGAAACCTCGTCACCCCTGATCTTCGCCAGAAGACCTCGAGTCTCGAACCATCGCCCATGAGCGCCATACGCCCAATACAGAGGCCTGAACTTAAATCAGCTCAGTAACGGAGTTTAAAATGGATAACGCAAACTCGGCGTCTCAAACCTTGCAAGATCTTTGGACTCAAGTAGACCCGGTGGAGAACACCGGCATGCTTAGGCGCGTGGTTTTTGCGCAAGGCAAGTTTTATGCGGCTGGTGGCAACGGTCTTCCCACAACCACTCAGCTTGTCACTGGAGACGCAACTGGTACAGCGTGGACCAAGCTCAAGGGCGCCGTCACCTCTGATAGCGGAAAGGTCCTCAACGAGCTGTACTGGAACGGTCTTGGGACAACGCTTCAAGGCCTTTCTCAATCCGGCAATGTGGTCCAGGGCAGCATTGCACGCCCTTTAAGGGATTGGACAGACCTTACGGCAGCTGCTCGCGCGTATGTAGACTTGCATGGCATTGTGTATTATCAGCCAATTTACGGCGACATCGCGACCTGGATACTGGTTGGGTCTAACGGTAAAGTCTTTTCCCGTTATGAGGATTGGTCAGGCACGGTGGAGCGCACTACGACCTTCACTTCTAGCGAGACTGTGTACTGCGTCAACGTCATTGGCGTTTTTGTGTTGATTGCGGGATCGAATGGGAAGCTGCTTAGCGCTGTGAAGATGCCAACGGGTAATCCGCAATCATTCGCGACCAGAACCAGCACCTTCGGCACTAGCACCATCCTTTCCATGAAGCTTTGCAACGGGAAAATGTTTATCGTTGGTGCGGATGGCAAGATGGCATATTCATCCGATGGGCTTACCTGGACTGCTGTTGAAGATACCAGTTTCGGTGGAACCATCATCCGCGACATTGCTTACGGTAATGGCAAGTATGTAGCTGTCGGCGACGGCGGCAAGACAGCCGTTTCCGAGGATGGGATCGGCTGGGTTCAGCAAGCCAACACTTTCGCAGGAACCGATATCCGCAGCGTCGCCTACGGTAACGGCAATTTTGTAGCTGTTGGTGCAGCCGGCAAGATTGCTTACTGGACTCCATGATCTTCTATCTCCTTGCGTAATAGAGCCCAGCCGTCGCGCTGGGCTTTTTTCATTTCTGATTCAGGCTCGCCACAGCCAGGGTGGCGATTGCGCCGACGCGACGGTAAACGCGCTCGGTGATCCCTTTTTTGAGTGCCCTGCTGTATGCAATTGCCTTAGAATGGCCGCTTTTCACCCCTCAAAGGAATGATTACGTGGTGAGCAACAACGCCATCTGCTGCCCGCATTGCCAAGGCCAAAATGTCCAGCTGCTATCCGTGATTCACGCTGCTGGTACCACTCGCATTCAAGCAACTCACCAGACCAACTCCAGCTATGGTCCTGTCACGATAGAAACAACTGGTCGGCATCAGACCGATTTGGCTGCTAGCGTAGGTCCGCCCCCGGGCAAACGCCTGTTGGGTCCTGTGATCATGACCGGAGTAGGTATCATCATCCTCTACGATGGTCTCAAGCTGATTAACACTTACTGGGGTGTCGATTGGACCAGGTTCTTCATCGGAGCCACGCTCGCCACCATCGGTGTGATCGGATTTGTGCGCCACTGGAAGTTCAACGTTGCGCAGTACGACAAGCTGGAAGAATGGCGCCGCACATGGCTATGCCACGCGTGCGCCACGCGATTCCAGCCTTGAGCTACCTGGAAAGGCGCCTTCGCAGACTCTGTGAAAACTTGATCTCTTCGAGCCATTAAAAGCAAAGTCCGTTTACGTCGGTTGGATTCCGGTCTCGGTCTCCACCATTCAAAACCCCGCAGATCCAGGTCTGCGGTTTTGGTTATTCAAGGATGAAACGCAATGAAGAAACTCAAAGAACTGGACGCAGCCGCCACCCGTTACCTGAACAGGTACTCTCGCAAGCAGTTTTTCTCGATGTTCGTTGTGATAACGGCAATCAACTATTGGTGCGCCTACAACGTAGAGGGATACAAATCGATCTGGCTGGCAATGATCGGCGGCTGGTTCTTCGGTATGACCTTCGCGCCGTTCCATGCTAAAAAGAGCCAATCCTGAAGTTGGCTGCCGGCTAGCAGTCATTAAGCCAGGCGGCTTGCCAGAAGCTCGATAAACGCCCGCACCTTGACCGGTCGAAAGCGGGCCGTTGGAAAGACCGCATGGATCTCGCCTCGGGGCAGCGACCACTGCGGCAGCACTTCGATCAGCCGGCCTGCTTGCAGGTCAGGTTCAGCCACATAGTCCGGAAGGACCGATAGCCCGGCCCCGAGCAGCGTGGCTTCGCGCACTGCCAAGGTGGCGTTGAGCGACAGGCTGGCTTTCATCTCCACTGTTTCGCGCTGCGAGGCACCCTTGGCAAATAGCCAACGGGTCGGTTCTCGCAGCGCCAGGTTCGCCACGATCGGCAACTCGGCCAGATCCGCCGGGGCCTGCAGTTTGTCCACTCGCGCTTGCCACTGAGGGCCGGCCACCAATCGTTGCGCAAACTCGCCGATTCGCCGTGCCTGCAGATGTTGCTCGGTAATCCAGCCAACACGAATGGAAAGGTCCAGATCGTTGGCGCCCAGATCCAGGGTATGGTCGCTGAAGTGTGCCTCGACCTTGCACTGCGGATATCGCTGCGAGAATGCGGTAATGGCCGGCACCACGACACCGATGCCGTAATCGAAAGGGGCGGTCAGGCGTAGGGTGCCCGTCGGCTCGCTGGCGGCTTCGGACAATTCCTCGAAAGCCTCTTCAGCCTCCTTGAGGATCAATGCACAGCGGTGATAGAACTGTTGACCCGCCTCGGTGGTGCGGACTTTCCGCGTGCTGCGAACCAGCAGTGTGGTGCGACAGTCGCTTTCCAGTCGCGCCACCTGCTGGCTGACCACGGCCTTGGTGATGCCGAGGCGCTCGGCAGCGGCGGTGAAGGAGCCGGTTTCGACCACCGCGGTGAAGTACGCAAGCCTGTTCAGGCTGGAAGCGCCGGTCATTGATTTACCCTTGATGTATGCCAATAACATACAGTGTGTTTATTTTGTATGCGTTTAAATGTCAATTCGCGCGCTATAAGATTCGAGGCATTCCCCTCAAGGCGCGTCACTATGAACAAGACCCTGGTTTACCTCTACGATCCACTGTGCGGCTGGTGCTACGGTGCAGGGGGACCGCTGCCTCAGGTTCTCGAATCCACGGGCATTGCGTTGCGCCTGATACCGACGGGGCTGTTTTCTGGCAGCGGTGCTCGCGCCATGGATGATGACTTTGCGGCCTACGCCTGGAGCAACGACCAGCGTATCGAGCGCCTGACCGGGCAGGTCTTCAGTGAACGCTATCGTGACCAGATACTCGCCGACCGTCTTCAGGGGTTCGACAGTGCTCCGTCTACCCTGGCGCTCAGCGCAGTGAGCCTGACTTCGCCTGAGCACGAGTTCGAAGCGCTCAAGGCGATTCAGGCGGCGCGCTATGTCGATGGCCTGGACGTGACTCGACTGGAGACGTTGACAGCAGTGCTGGAGGACTTGGGTCTGGATGCCGCCGCGCAGCGGCTGACGTGTCCGGATTCGGGCTTGCTGCAGGCCAACGATGATCGTGTGGGGCAGGGGCGTGCCTTGTTGCGTCGCGTGGGCGGTCGAGGCGTGCCGACATTCGTTCTGCAACAAGCGGACAGCGCCATGCAGTTGTTACCTGCCAGCGCTATCTTTTCAGATCCGCAGGCTTTCATTCGCGAGCTGAACGTGGGGGTAAATCCATGAGCAGGAGCAACCTGGACATCATTCGAGCCTCGTACGAAGGCTCAGCCGAACAGAATGGCCGTAATCTTCTGGCAGCACTGGCTGCGGACGTGACCTGGACCGAGGCGGCTGGCTTCCCTTATGCCGGTACCTATGTCGGCCCCCAGGCGATCATGGAGGGTGTGTTTCATCGTCTGGCCACCGAATGGGATGGCTACCAGGCCAAGGTGCATACCTATCTGGCCGAGGACGACCGCGTCGCCGCCTTTGGCGTCTACTCGGGCACCTATCGCAAGACCGGGAAGGCGATGACTGCTAGCTTTGCCCATCTGTACCGGCTGAACAACGGCAAGATCGTCAGCATGGAGCAATACGTGGACAGTGCGCAGGTCAACGCGGCGCTTACCTGAGCCGTTTCACGGTCGCCGTCGGCTCCAGGCGCAGGCCGCTGCAGGGCGGCCTGCGCTGACAGACAATTATTTGCCCGAAGCGTCCTGCTCGACCACCAGGTCCAGCACATAGACCTGCGACGAAGCGTCGGCCGGCGGGTTCTTCCATTCGTATTGCTTCACACGCACCACGGTACGCACGCCATCACGGTGCTCGTAGCCCTCGATGGACTGGTACAGCGGGTGCCAGTTGTCCTGGGTCGGCAGTTGCAGGCCAGCGTCGTCATAACGGCGCTCGCGCACTTGCAGGCACTGATAGTTGGGGATCAGCGGATGGCTGCACTTGACGGTCTTGGCGGCAACTTCCAGGAACTTGGTCTCACCTTTGCTGCCATAGCGGGTCTCCGGAGTGGGTTCGCCTTGGAACTTCAGCACCGAGCCGTCCTGGGTGGTCAATTGCAGCACAGGTGCATGAGTTTCGCCGCTGAAGGCTGCACGCAGATCACCTTTCAACTGGCGTCCGATCTCGGCATCCAGGTCCATCAGGCGCTTGTCGCAGGCCATCATGGTCGAAGCCAGTTGCTGCACCTTCAGGACACCGTTCTGGTAGCTGTAGCCACCGAACTGGTTGTTGCAGCCACCGCTGATGTTCAGGCGCTGGTCACCGAAATTCAGGCGCAACTTGCGCTCGTTGCTTGTGGCCAGGGCTGCGATAGGCTTGCCGGCTGCATCGCTGGCCGATGCCAGGTTCCAGTAGTAGGCCGAGAGCTCAGGCTGGGTTGCGGCAGACGAGGTGGTGGCCGGCATGGAAGGCGTCCCTTCATGGGAGGTGGAAGCCGGGGCACATGCCTGGAGCAGGGCGGCACAGACGGCGACGAGGAGGATGTTATGTTTCATGATGCGCTCTTTCAGCCTTGAAAAAATGAGGGCGCCGTCCTCGAAAGAGGGAGGCGCGCGCCAGTTGAACCGGGGTTCGAGGTCGATTCAGGCCACTACCATTAATGGCGCTCACGACCTCGGCGGTAACCGATGGCAATCGGACAGCATTGACCCGACCTGGGTTCATAAACCGGGCGAATAATAAATGTTACGAGATCTTGCGCCATGGTCATGGCTTCGCGCACCAATGCGGATAACCGAAATCCAGCAGAATCTGGCCCGTGGCAAGCCGCTTCCTCCGGGTATTGCCAAGACGCTCGATGCTCGGCTTCTGGACCAGCTGCCGCACTCTGACGGCTACGAGTGGATGCAGGCGGGTGTGGACCTGATCCTGGTAACCGTTGCCCCAGGCGAGATTCACGAACTGCTCAAGGGTGCCTTCGACTGAGCGGGCAAAGAAAGGCCCGCTGGGGAGTGCGGGCCAAGGATGTTTCACGGATGAGGCTCCACCTTGGCACAGCGGAAGTGAAAATGTTGTCAACGAACGAACAGGGCGCTGATGAAGGCCCAGAAAAAAGAAAACCCGCCAGACCGGCGGGTTGAACAGAACGTATCGAAGCCAAGCCAGTCTGCCTTCTCGATTGTCAGAATTTCGTGAAGGCCACAGGTTGGAGGGGCTTAGTAACCGTTACTGAATTTTTCATCAATCTTGCGTCTTTCCAAGGCGTAATGCTTGGGATCGATTTCTTCAGAGATCAACCTGGTGTCGAGCGCATCCATCTGGCTTTTCTTCATGCGTGAAACATGGGCACGGGTGGCCTGGTAGTTGATCGATTCGGCCGCGTTGTAGCCACTGACTGGGTCCCAGAAGATCGAGACAGGCCACAGCAGCAGGTTGGCGACGCCATAGCCATAGGCACGGCCGTAGAATGAACCACCACCGGGCAGCAGGCCCAGGGCTGCTGCGGCACCTGGGCTTTTCTCCCTCACTTCGAGATTCTGCGCACGGTAGTAGCCGAGCTCCTGTTCCTGCACGGAGTTCAGGCCGCTGGCGCACCCGGTGGTCAGGGCGATGAGGCTGGCGGCGATCAGATGACGAGCAAATTGCATTGCGGATTCCTAGGCGTTTCAGTGATTTACCTCGCAGTCCAAGGCAAGGCGGCGGAATCCTACCTGAGATGATGGCACTATGCCTTGATTTATTGCATTCAGATGAATGTATCGACCTGGCGGTGAAATAAATCGAGCTGGCTGATCACACAGGTCGAAGCGTCCGTTGGGGGCGTGCTGTCACTGAAATCCACCTGGTTATAGACGCCGCCATGGAAGTTGAATGTTCGCCCACTCCAGCTCGCGGCCATTTTCAGCATCCCGCTGCTGCCGGTGCGGCCGGTGCAGGCGGCCGACACCGTAGCGGCGCCTGTCGCAGTGACCTCGATGGTGATGTCGAAAGGCATGCCCAACGGCACATCGGCCAGGACGGTGCTGCTGGTCGGTGTCACCTGGTTGAAGTCCTGGCGAAAACCGAGGGTGATCTTCCCTTTGTTCCAGAACACCTTGATCGCCGGGCTGTCGTCATCTTTTACATGCATTTGCGCGATCACCACCTTCTGTGCCGAGTTGACCCGCTCCAGCACCATGCGTTGGTGATTGACATGCCGGCCGGCGCTGGCCAGCGTCCAGTAGACCGCTTCCTTCCACTCGCAGCGGGTGCGATGGGTGCTCTTGCTCGCCGCCCCTTTGGTCGGTGCGTTCATGCGCACGGCGCCATCGGCCAGGCGGCTGATCACCTGGGGCAGGCTGGCGAGTGCCTGGGCGCCGGTCAATTCCAGCGCCACTGGGTTGCTGGATGACTTCGCCACTGGGGTAGTGATGATCAGGTTGTCGATGTTCACGGTCATGCTGAAAACCTCCTTGATGATAAAGATCCTGTACCGCATGCGAGCTCTGAAAGGGCACTCGGTTCATCGGGCGAGGGAGGCCCAGGCAAAAAAATGCCCGCCAGGGCGGCGGGCAAAGAACGTTTTTGAAGGGAGAGCCTGCACTGTGCGCCTGGTCGGTTAAGCCGGGGTTAAGTGCCATGAGGATTGACCCGGTGAGCCGATACGCCTATACAGGCCTGCCGTTGTTACCGGAGCCTGTAATGCACGACGAAGACGATCTGCACGAACCTGAGCACGACCATCTGCTCGACCCAGAATTCAACGAGGGCTACGACCCCGAGGCGGATGCCTACGGGGCTCTTGATGAAGTCGAGGAGGACGAAGAGTCACTCGACGACTTCGATGAGGAAGAGGACCACCCGGCCTGGCATGACGACTGCGACGACTGATGTCGACGCGAGTCCTCAGCGGCGGTCGAGGGAGAACCGTCCGGGACCGCTAACGGCCAGCAGCAGCAAACCGCCAATGATGCTGAGGTTCTTCAGGAACTGGGTCATGTTGGCGCTGCGCTCAGGTTCGACCATGTTCCAGAACGGATGACCGATCAGTGCGGTGCCGAGCACGAAGAGGGCGAACAGCAAGGCCAGGGGTCGGGTGTAGAACCCCAGGATCAACAGGATGCCGACCAGCAGCTCCATGATCACGGCGATCGCCGCAGCCAGCATCGGCGCGGGGGCACCCAGTGAGGTCATGTAGCCCACCGTGCCTTCGAACCCGGTCAGCTTGCTCCAGCCGGAGAGCACGAACAGGATCATCAGCAGGATGCGGGCGAGCAGCAGAATGAAGTCGCGTTGACCGTCGAGCAGGCTATAGCGCATGGCGGCGCTCCAGTGAACAGGGACAGGTTCCACTCTAGCAGCTGCGCGGCGGATTTCCGGCGTGTACGAAAAAGGCGCCGCAAGGGCGCCTTCATCGACAGAAGATGGTGCGAGTGGCGGGACTCGAACCCGCAAGGCTCACGCCGACAGATTTTAAGTCTGCTGTGTATACCAATTCCACCACACTCGCACGATTGGCTGGCGCGCCGCAGGGCAGCCTGGCCCAGACAATCAGGCGCGCTTTATAACCTATTGTTATAGAAGCGTCAACCAGCCTAGGCTCTGTACGAAATGTATCTGCACTCGCCCATACTGCGTTGAAACGGGGCTCGGAATGCTCATGTACTCCAGTACAGCCGGGCGCGACCCCGGCCGTTCCTCCCCCCGTTTCGCCTTGTCTGGCCTTCGCGCAGACACATTTCGTACAGACCCTGAGGTTCAGGGTTCGATAGCACGCGCGATATCTCGCATCTCACAGGCGCTATGGCGCAGGTCATCTACGTGCCCACCCATGGCGTGCGCATCGGCTTGATGAATCGAATGACGCAGGTAACGGACATGGCCTTCCAGCGCCTGGCTCAGTTCATCGAGTTCGCTGGCGCTGCGTATCAGGTCGTCCTGCAGCCCTTGCATGCGAAGGTTAAAGGTCATGATGGTTCCTGTGGGATCCGGGGCGCGGGCACTATAGTTCAATTGACAGGATGCTGCCATTGCGCCACTGTCGCGCATTGGATCCAACCAGGCCTGTTGCCATGTCATCGCTTTCCCCTGGCCCGGACGCAACGCGGCGTATCCGCCCGAAGTTGTTCTGGCGCCTGCTGTTCCTGCTGGTCTGCCTGCTGGCGGCGTTCCTGTATGCGGGCTTCATCAGCCTGGGTGGTTACCTGCTGATGCTCGGCTTCGACCAGGAGGCTGCCCAGCCCAGGCGCTTGCTCGCCTTTGCAGGCGCAGCGCTGATCCTGTTGGTGGGGGGGTGGCTGCTCAAGGTGGCGATGCCGCGCAAGCTGGTGCCGACCGTGGTGGATCGCGAGCGCTGACGATCGTCGTATAAGGTGCAGTACAGGCTGGACTTTTGACTACGCTCAATATGTCCTTTCGCGGTGCTTGTGGAGCTCGCATGGTTTCGACAGACCGCCCCACCCATTCGGTGATGTCAGAGGCACGCTACGAGCAGTTGGTCCAGGCGGTGGTGGACTACGCCATCTATATGCTCGACCCAACCGGCCATGTGGTGTCCTGGAACGCTGGCGCGCAGCGGATCAAGGGCTACGATGCCGATGAGATCATCGGCCAGCATTTCTCGCTGTTCTTCACCGCCCAGGATTGTGCCGACGGCCGCCCGCAACGCTTGCTGCGCCAGGCACTCGAAGAAGGCAAGGCGCAGGACGAAGGCTGGCGCGTGCGCAAGGACGGCACGCAGTTCTGGGCGCTGGCGGCGTTGGATGTGATTCGCGACGCACAAGGCGAGGTCATCGGCCTGGCCAAGGTCACCCGCGACATCACTGATCGCCGCGAGTCGGCCCTGCAGCTCGATGGCATGCGTGCGCAACTGTTCCAGGCGCAAAAGCTCGAGGCCCTGGGGCAACTCACCGGGGGCCTGGCCCATGACTTCAACAACCTGCTGACCATCATCCTCAGCTCTGCGCGGCTTGCCAGCAGCAGCCAGGATCCGGCACGCGTGAGGCGCTTGCTCGAGCATATCCTCGATGCCGGCCAGCGCGGCACCCAGTTGACTCAGCAACTGCTCAGCTTTGCCCGGCATCGGCAACTCAGCATCACGCGCATCGTGCCGGCCGAGGCGATCGATATCATTTGTGGGCTGGCGGAGCACGCATTGCCCCGGGAAATCGAACTGCTACCCCAGTTACAGCCTGACTTGCCGCTGATCGAGGTGGACGCCGGGCAGTTGCAGATGGTCTTGCTGAACCTGGTGTTCAACGCCCGCGACGCCATTGCCGCCACCGGGCAGATCCGTCTGGTGGTCGAAAGTGTGCAGTTGTCCGGGGAGGTGGATGGGTTGTACGGGCAGTTCGTGCGCTTCGATGTGCGTGATGACGGCCAGGGCATCGACCCGCAGGTGCTGCCTCGGATCTTCGAGCCATTCTTCACCACCAAGGCCTTCGGCAAGGGCACTGGCCTTGGCCTGAGTCAGGCCTATGGCTTCGCCCGGCAGAGCAATGGCATGATCGAGGTATCCAGCCGGCTTGGCGAGGGCACCTGCATGAGCTTGTACCTGCCAGCCCGGACGGGCCCCGATTCGCTTTCGACCGACGGATAGACAGCCATGGTAGAGCAACTGAAGCGACTGGCCACGGGCATCGAGGGGCTCGATGCGCTGCTCAAGGGTGGGCTGGTGGTCGGCGCCTCTTATATCGTTCAGGGGCATCCCGGCTCGGGCAAGACCATCCTGGCCAACCAGCTGGCGTGCAACCATGTGCGTGAGGGTGGTCGGGTCCTGGTGGCGACGTTGCTCAGCGAGTCCCATGAACGGTTGTTCCAGTATCTATCGACCCTGAGCTTCTTCGACGCGGCGCTTGTGGGCGACACCATCCAGTTCGTCAGCGCATTCGACACCCTCGAGCAGGACGGCCTGGACGCGGTGGTCAGGCTGTTGCGCCAGGAAATTGCCCGGCAGCAGGCCACCCTGCTGATCGTCGACGGGCTGCTCAACGCTCGCTCCAGGGCGGAAACCAGCCTCGACACCAAGAAATTCGTCTCCGAACTGCAGGGGCATGCGGCGTTTGCCGGCTGCACGTTGCTGCTGCTGACCAGTGCGCGGCTGGACGAGGGTAGCCCCGAGCACACCATGGTCGATGGCGTTATCGAACTTGGCGAGCACCTGGTCGGCAGCACGGCGGTGCGCCATGTCCAGTTGCGCAAGACGCGTGGCAGTGGCGCGTTGTCCGGGCGCCACGAATGCCTGATCACGGAGGCGGGGTTGCAGGTCTACCCGCGCCTGGAGTCGCTGTACAGTCGCCCCAGCCAGGCAGGGGCGCAAACCCTGAGCTGGGTCGCCACGGGTGTTGCCGACCTCGATGCCATGCTCGGTGGCGGGCTGGCCGAGGCGTCGGTGACCCTGCTGATGGGGCCATCAGGCGTAGGCAAGACAGCGCTGGGCATCGCGTTCCTGGCCGCTTCGACCAAGGCTGCACCGGGGCTGCACTTCGGTTTCTACGAGACGCCGGCGCGGTTGCGCTTGAAGGCTTGCGCGCTGGGTTTCGACCTGCCGGCACTCGAGCGTGAAGGCAGCGTGCAACTGAGCTGGCAATCGACCACCGAAGGCCTGCTGGACCAACTCGGCGCCCAGCTGTTGGCGCAGGTCGAGGCGCTCGGGGCCAGGCGTGTGGTGGTCGACAGCTTGGGAGCGTTCGGCCGACTGGCCCTTGAGCCCGCCCGTCTGAATGCCTTTTTCCGCGCGCTGACCGGCGAATTGCGTGCCCGTGGTGTGACAGTGCTGCTGACCTGGGAGATGCGTGACATCTTCGGTTCGGAGATCACCGCGCCGGCCCCCGACCTGTCGAGCATCGTCGACAACCTGATCCTGATGCGCTTCGCCGAGCTTGACGCGCAACTGCACAGGGCCCTGTCGGTCATCAAGGTGCGTGACAGCGATCACGACCCTGCCCTGCAGGCGTTGAGTCTTGGACCGAATGGCATCAGCCTCGCGCGAGCGTTCGATGGTGCCAGTGGCGTGCTCAGTGGTTCGGCGACACCGCCGGGAGATCGGTGATGGGGTGAACACTATCCTGGTCGTCGATGACGAGTACCTGATTGCCGACATCCTCGGTTTTGCCCTGGAGGATGAGGGTTATCTGGTTGAAAAGGCGAGCAACGGGCGCAAGGCCCTGGATGCCTTGAAGGAAAAGCGCGTGGACCTGGTAATCACCGACTACATGATGCCGGTGCTCAATGGCGAAGAACTGCTGCAGGCCATACGTGAAGAGCTGGAACTGGCGGACCTGCCGGTCATTCTCATGAGCGGCGCCCAGGCCAGCCAGGGCCGGGCCTGCCCCGGGAAGTTCGCGGCCGTGTTCGACAAGCCATTCGACATGGACCGGATGATCGCCACGGTGCGCGAATTGCTGGGCACCTGAGATTCAGGAGAGGCTCCCCGCATGGGCGGGCAATCGATCAGGCGCATCCGTGCGGCATGATGCGGTTGGCTTGCGGGTTACTCGTCGTTGCTTTTTTCGGGCGCGGGGCTACCGGCCTGGATACGCTTGTAGATCTCTTCACGGTGCACCTGGACATCTTTCGGTGCATCGATACCGATCCTCACTTGCATCCCCTTGACGCCCAGAATGGTGACTTTGATGTCATCGTCGATGACGATGCTTTCGCCAACCTTGCGGGTGAGTATCAGCATGTAGTTCTCCTTGGTGATGTAGAAAACCGCCGAGCCAGGTGCTCTGCGGTGGGAGCCTGTCCCTCTTCCTTCTCATTAAAGACGCTTTCGGCGGATAGTAATTCCCCGCCAGACAAATTCTGTCGTCGATCTTTAGTTGCAGGCGCCAGTGGGGCTGCGGCACAACCCCGCGGCAAGGTGCTCGATGGCAAGGATAGGGTGCTTGGTGCCATATGGGAAATTTCTCTATTCGATGAAGTAAATAGTGACCGTCAATGTTCGTCTTGGCGCTCGAGCATCTGCAGGAAACGCAGTAATGCCACTTCTTCGATTTCCAGCCCCTTGCGTGGGCGTGCGCGGGGCAAGGCAGACAGGCGCCCAAGGTGGAAATGCTCGAGGACTGCGGGATGGATGTAGCAGCGTCGGCAGACCGCTGGCGTGTTGCCCAGGCGCGTGGACACTTGGCGGACGATGGCGGCGACCTGGCGGCGAGCCTCGCTATCGGGTTCCCAGGCTAGCGGCTGGAGCAGGTTCAGCGCCAGGCTGCTGCCGGCCCAGGTGCGGTAGTCCTTGGCCGTGAAATCGGCACCGGTCAACTGCTGGAGGAACTGGTTCACCTCGGTGGACCCGATGCCATGGCGCTGCCCCTGTTCGTCCAGGTACTGAAACAAGGCCTGGCCGGGCAACTCCATGCAGCGCTTGACCAGGCCGGCCAGGCGCCGGTCGGTGAGGGTGACGTTGTGCTCGACGCCGCGTTTGCCGCGGAACTGGAAGCGGATACGGCTGCCCTTGACCTGCACATGGCGGGTGTCGAGGGTAGTCAGCCCGTAGGAGCGGTTCTGCCGCAGGTACTGGCGGTTGCCAATGCGGATCAGCGTGGTGTCGAGCAGGCTGATCACCAGCGCCATGACCTTCTCTCGCCCCAGGCCGGGGCAAGCCAGGTGGGCGTCCAGTTGCTTGCGCAGCCTCGGCAGTACCTCGGCAAAAGCCAGCATGCGTGCATATTTATGCTGATCGCGCACTTCGCGCCATTGCGCGTGGTAGCGGTACTGCTTGCGCCCTCGGGCATCGCGGCCGGTGGCCTGCAGATGTCCTTGGGGGTCGGCGCAGATCCACACGTCGGTGTAGGCCGGAGGGATCACCAGGGCGGCGATGCGCGCCAGGGTTTCTTCATCGCGCACCCGCTGGTTCCCGGCGTCGAAATAGTGAAAGCGATCGCGCCAGCGTCGGCGGGTCAGGCCGGGTTGGCTGTCATCGACATAATGCAGGGCGGCAGGCAACGGGCAATCGGGCATCGGCGCAGTCCATCGAGAACACTCTTGCTGCAATGGACAGCATTGGCCGCGACATTGCTCAGCCCAACAGCGCCACCGACTTTATCTGCGCACACAGCAACTGGCCTGGGCGTACATCGAGCTGGTCCGCCGAATAGCGCGTGATGCGCGCCAGCAGCGCAGTGCCAGAGGCATCCAGGCTGATCAGCACATGGGCCGGGTTTTCCGCCGGGTGGCATTCGCGTACCCGGACCGGCAGGCGGTTGAGAATGCTCGAGGCCCCCTGCGCAGCCAATGCCAGGCTGACATCCCGGGCCTGGACCTTCAGGCGCAGGGTGCTCCCCACCTGCAAGGCGGGGTGGGCGATCCGCAGCAGTTGCCCGTCCGCGCCTGGCAGGCGCAGGTCAAAAAGCCCGTAGTGCGGGTCGTGGCCCACCACCACACCTTCGAGCACCACTCCGGCATCCTCGCCCTGGGCCAACGGCAGGTCCAGGCGGGCCAAAGTCTCGCCGATTGGCCCGCTGGCCAGCGCCTTGCCCTGCTCGAGCAGGACCAGGTGGTCGGCCAGGCGCGCGACTTCGTCCTGGGCATGGCTGACATAGATCAGCGGGATATCCAGCTCGTTGTGCAGGCGCTCCAGATACGGAAGGATTTCGCGCTTGCGCGCGCTGTCGAGGGCCGCCAGAGGCTCGTCCATCAGCAACAGTCGCGGGCTGCTGAGCAAGGCTCGGGCGATGCCGACCCGTTGTGCCTCTCCGCCGGACAGCGTGGCCGGCTTGCGCGCCAGCAGGTGGCTGATACCCAGCAACTGGCATGCCTGTTCCTGGCTGATTTTACGGGCCTGGGGAGCAATCCGGCGCCAGCCAAACTCCAGGTTGCCTTGCACCGACAGGTGCGGGAACAGGCTGGCCTCCTGGAACACATAGCCGACCGGGCGTTGGTGTGGTGGGATGAAGCGCCCGCGGCTGCTGTCCTCCCAGACCTCGCCATTGATTTCGATGTACGCGCTGGCGGCCCGTTCCAGGCCGGCCAGGCAGCGCAGGCACGAGGTCTTGCCTGAGCCGGAGTGACCGAACAAGGCACTGATGCCGCGACCGGGCAGCTTCAGGTCGACGTCGAGGGTGAAATCGTCACGCGCGAGCTTCAGGCGTGCCTTTATCGATGCGCTCATTTCAGCTCCAGCCTGGTTTGCCACGGCGGCCGGCATAGAGCATCAGCAGCACCAGGAACGAGAACACCAGCATGGCCCCGGCCAGCCAGTGGGCCTGGCTGTATTCCATGGCCTCGACGTGATCGAAGATCTGCACCGAGACCACGCGGGTCTTGTCGGGAATGTTGCCACCGATCATCAGCACCACGCCGAACTCGCCGACGGTATGGGCGAAACCGAGGATGCTGGCGGTAATGAAGCCGGGGCGAGCCAGGGGCAGCACCACGTTGACGAAGGTGTCCCACGGGCTGGCGCGCAGCGTCGCGGCCACTTCCAGGGGGCGCTGGCCGATGGCGCCGAAGGCGTTCTGCAGTGGCTGCACCACGAAGGGCATCGAATACACCACCGAGCCGATCACCAGCCCGCTGAAGCTGAACACCACGCTGCCCAGGCCGAGGGCCTGGGTGGCCTGGCCGATCCAGCCATGGGGGCCGAGGGCCAGCAGCAGGTAGAAGCCGATTACCGTCGGCGGCAGCACCAGGGGCAGGGCCACCACCGCGCCGATCGGCCCGCGCAGCCATGAGCGGGTACGCGCCAGCCACCAGGCGATGGGCGTGCCCAGCACCAGGAGGATGGCGGTGGTGAGGCTGGCCAGCTTGATGGTCAGCCAGATGGCACCCAGGTCACTGGCGTCGAGGGGCATCAGAGCTCATAGCCATAGGACTTGATCACCGCGGCGGCCTTCGGGCCCTTGAGGTAATCGACCAAGGCCTTGGCGGCCGGGTTGTCCTTGCCTTTGTTGAGGATCACCGCATCCTGGCGGATCGGGTCATGCAGCTCGGCGGGCACGATCCAGGCCGAGCCTTCGCTGACCTTGCCGTCCTTGTAGATCTGCGACAGCGCGACGAAGCCCAGCTCGGCATTGCCGGTGGAGACGAACTGGAAGGCCTGGGTGATGTTCTGGCCCTCGACGATCTTGGCCTTGGTCGCTTCGGTCAGCTTCAGCTTGTCCAGCACCTGGGTGGCTGCCAGGCCATAGGGCGCGGCCTTGGGGTTGGCGATGGACAGGTGCTTGTACTCGTTCTTCTTCAGCACGTTACCCTTGGCGTCGACATAGCCTGGCTTGGCCGACCACAGCGCCAGGGTGCCGATGGCATAGGTGAAGCGCGAGCCTGCAACGATTTCCTTTTCCTGTTCCAGCTTGGCCGGGGTGCTGTCGTCGGCGGCGAGGAATACCTCGAATGGCGCGCCGTTCTTGATCTGTGCGTAGAACTGGCCGGTGGCGCCGTAGGCAGCGACCAGCTTGTGGCCGGTGTCCTTCTCGAAATCCTTGGCGATGGCCTGGATGGGCGCTGTGAAGTTGGCCGCGACGGCGACCTGGACTTCATCGGCCCAGGCGCTGTTGAGGCAGATCAGGCTGGCAAGGGCGCTGGCGGCCATATGGGACAAGCGAATACGCATGAAGACGGCTCCTGGGGATTATCGTTATGTTGCGAAATATATAGCGATAAGCCGTCTTTCGGGAAGGGGCTGGCATGATTCACCGTGGGGCAAGCCTTGTCGTGGCGCTGCGTGGCAGCGGCGCACGGCCGCTCCCACGCAGATGATGCTGAACGCTAGCGGCCGCGCGCAGTTCCGCGATCATCGCTACGCCGCCAACCGCCCGCCGGCAATCGCCTCCGACGCCGCCAGCATTGCCCGCAGCAGTACCGCGCAGCCGGCCGCGAGGTCCTCGGGGGCGGCGTTCTCGATTTCGTTGTGACTGATCCCGCCCTCGCACGGCACGAAGATCATCCCGGCCGGGCCCAGTTCCGCGAGGAAGATTGCGTCGTGCCCGGCGCCGCTGACTATGTCCATGTGCGCCAAGCCCAGGTTGCGCGCCGAATCACGCACCGCCTCGACGCAGCCTTTGTCGAAGTACAGGGCCGGGAAGTCGGCGGTGGGCACCAGGTCGTATTCCAGCCCGTGCTTGGCCGTGGTGGCCTCGATCACCTGGCGCACCTCGGCGATCATCGACTCCAGTCGCTGGCCTTCCAGGTGACGGAAGTCCAGGGTCATGCGCACTTCGCCGGGGATCACGTTGCGCGAGCCGGGGTAGGCCTGCAGGCAACCGACGGTGCCGCAGGCATGGGGCTGGTGGGCGAGGGCGCTGCTGTTGACCGCCTCGACCACGGCGGCGGCACCGACCAGGGCGTCCTTGCGCAGATGCATCGGGGTGGGGCCGGCGTGGGCCTCGACGCCGCGCAGGGTCAGGTCGAACCACTTCTGGCCGAGGGCGCCGAGCACCACGCCGATGGTCTTGTGCTGGTCTTCGAGGATCGGGCCCTGTTCGATATGCGCCTCGAAGTAGGCGCCGACCGGGTGGCCGGACACGGCGCGGCTGCCGGCGTAGCCGATGGCGTTCAATGCCTCGCCGACGCTCACGCCCTGGGCGTCGCGCTTGGCCAGGGTCTGCTCGAGGGTGAACTTGTTGGCGAACACCCCCGAACCCATCATGCACGGGGCGAAGCGCGAGCCTTCCTCGTTGGTCCACACCACCACCTCCAGCGGCGCTTCGGTTTCCACGCCGAGATCATTGAGGGTGCGGATCACCTCCAGCCCGGCCATCACGCCGAAGCAGCCGTCGAACTTGCCGCCGGTGGGCTGGGTGTCGATATGGCTGCCGGTCATCACTGGCGGCAGCTTGGCGTTGCGCCCGGGGCGGCGGGCGAAGATGTTGCCGACCGCGTCGATGCTCACCGTGCAACCGGCTGCTTCGCACCACTGCACGAACAAGTCGCGGGCCTGGCGATCGAGATCGGTCAGCGCCAGGCGGCATACGCCGCCCTTGGGCGTGGCGCCGAGGCGGGCCAGCTCCATCAGCGATTGCCACAGGCGGTTACTGTCGATGTGGCGTTGGCTGGATTGCAGGATTTCCTTGGCGGGGATGGTCATGGGGTGTCTCCTCAGGCTGTTATTTTTACCATCACGTGGGCGGGCTTGCCCCGCGATGCGGCGCATCAGGGCAGCGGCTTGGCCAGCCGCGCCGGGCCGCGCACCGCGATGCCGCCGAGGGCGTAGTAGAGCCCGCCGCCGAGCAGCGAGCCGGTGAACCAGCCGTAGTCGTAGAACCAGCTGAAACTGCTGTTGCCGATGGCCATCACGGTCAGCGCCACCGGTACGCCGAAGGCGATGAACCCGGCCCAGTTCCACGCCGGATACACGTCGTCGCGGTACAGCCCGGCGAGGTCCAGCTGCTGGCGGCGGACCAGGAAGTAGTCCACCACCATGATCCCGGCGATCGGCCCGAGCAGGCTGGAATAGCCCAGCAGCCAGTTGGAGTACACGCTCTCCAGGCTCAGGTCGGAGACGATCCAGCCGAGCTTCTTGAGCAGCTCGTGGCCCATCAGCGCCAGGCCGATGAAACCGGTCAGCCAGACCGCGCGGCTGCGCCCGATCAGGCGCGGGGCGATGTTCTGGAAGTCGTTGGTGGGCGAGACGATGTTGGCCGCGGTGTTGGTCGACAGCGTCGCGATGATGATCAGCGCCATGGCCAGGGCCACCCAGCCGGGGCTCTGGATATGGCCGATCAGGCTCACCGGGTCGGACACCGTCTGGCCCACCAGCGAGGCGGAGGCGGCGGTCATGATCACGCCCAGGGCGGCGAACAGGAACATGGTCAGCGGCAGGCCGAAGATCTGCCCGAGAATCTGGTCCTTCTGGCTTTTCGCATAGCGGCTGAAATCGGGGATGTTCAGCGACAGCGTGGCCCAGAAACCGACCATGGCGGTGAGCCCGGCGCAGAAGTAGCTGACCACGCTGGCGCCCTCGGGGCGTTTGGGCGGCTGCGCGAGCAGCTCGCTCATCGACATGTGCGGCAGCGCCCAGAACAACAGGCCGACACCGACCGCCACCAGCAGGGGGGCAGAGAGCGTCTCCAGCCACTTGATCGACTCGGCGCCGCGCAGCACCACCCAGAGGTTCAGCGACCAGAACAGCATGAAACCGATCACCTCGCCAGTGCCGCCCAGTGCTTTCCACTCGGGGAACAGCGAACCGAGGAACAGGTGGATGGCCAGCCCGCCGAACATCGTCTGGATGCCGAACCAGCCGCAGGCCACCACGGCGCGGATCAGGCATGGCACGTTGGAGCCGAAAACGCCGAACGAGGCGCGTAGCAGCACCGGGAACGGGATGCCGTACTTGGTGCCGGGGAAGGCGTTGAGGGTCAGCGGGATGAGCACGATGAGGTTGGCCAGCAGGATCGCCAGCAGCGCCTCGCCGACACTCAGGCCGAAGTAGGCGGTGAGCACGCCACCGAGGGTGTAGGTGGGCACGCAGATGGACATGCCCACCCACAACGCGGTGATGTGCCACTTGTTCCAGGTGCGCTGGTGCACCTTGGTCGGGGCGATGTCGTGGTTGTAGCGGGGGCTGTCGAGGACGTCGCTGCCGGCGTCGAGCTCGTACAGGCCATGCTGCTCGACCACATGTGATCTGCTCTGTTGCATGGGGTTCTCCAGGTCTTTTTCTTGTAGTTGTCGCTCATCGGGCTGACGCGATGGCCGGAGTACACACACCACCAGTACTGCACCTCCGGCCCGGCCAGGCGGTTATGGCCTGCGTTTTCAACAAACGTGCCGGGAAAGCCCGCGCCTTCCCGGCGGGCCGCCGCCGACCGGAGGTAACTCACTGACCTGCAAAGGCATTCATCAACACGGCAGGCGAAGCGGGAGCGCCCGCGCATGCCGTCTGTCTGGCCGGTCCATCACCCGCGTGATTCAAACGGGTGCAACCTGGAAAACCACCGGCGCGGCCTGCGCCATCCAGCCAGGAAACAAACACCTGATTTTGCGTAGAAAATCTTGACCAATTTGGCTTCCTGTCAAGTGCGTCAAAATGGTGAGGGGGTGTAACTTTTTGGTGATTTGTTAAATAAACCATTAAAAATCAGTTATTTAGTGTTTTTAATGGTTGCATATATTTTTTCTTGATCAATATCCGATCAGATACTAGCCTCGATTCTTGTCAGGCCTGACAGGATTGATGAACTCACCTCCAGCGCCCGGCCAACACAATTCCAAGAACCGGCCAGAAGACCGGTCAGCCTGCGAGGAAGACGGCATGTCCCTGTTGATCCGTGGCGCCACTGTGGTTACCCATGAAGAGAGCTACCCCGCCGATGTCCTGTGTGCCAATGGCTTGATCCGTGCCATCGGCAAAGACCTCGAAGCCCCCACCGACTGCGAGATCCTCGACGGCAGTGGCCAGTACCTGATGCCTGGCGGCATCGACCCGCACACCCACATGCAGCTGCCGTTCATGGGCACGGTGGCCAGCGAGGACTTCTTCAGCGGCACTGCCGCTGGCCTGGCCGGCGGCACCACCTCGATCATCGACTTCGTCATCCCCAACCCGCAGCAGTCGCTGCTCGAGGCCTTCCACACCTGGCGCGGCTGGGCGCAAAAGAGCGCCAGCGACTACGGCTTCCACGTCGCCATCACCTGGTGGAGCGAACAGGTCGCCGAGGAGATGGGCGAGCTGGTCGCCCAGCATGGGGTGAACAGCTTCAAGCACTTCATGGCCTACAAGAACGCGATCATGGCCGCCGACGACACCCTGGTGGCCAGCTTCGAACGCTGCCTGCAACTGGGCGCGGTGCCCACGGTGCACGCCGAAAACGGCGAGCTGGTCTATCACCTGCAGCAAAAATTGCTCGCCCAGGGCCTGACCGGCCCCGAGGCACACCCGCTGTCGCGTCCGTCCCAGGTCGAAGGGGAGGCCGCCAGCCGCGCCATCCGTATCGCCGAAACCCTGGGCACGCCTCTGTATCTGGTGCATGTCTCCAGCCGCGAGGCGCTGGATGAGATCACCTATGCCCGGGCCAAGGGCCAGCCGGTGTACGGCGAGGTGCTCCCGGGGCATCTGCTGCTCGACGACAGCGTTTACCGTGATCCGGACTGGGCCACCGCCGCCGGCTATGTGATGAGCCCGCCATTCCGCCCGCGCGAGCACCAGGACGCGCTGTGGGGTGGCCTGCAGTCGGGCAACCTGCACACCACGGCCACCGATCACTGCTGCTTCTGCGCCGAGCAGAAGGCCATGGGCCGCAATGACTTCAGCCGGATCCCCAACGGCACCGCCGGCATCGAGGACCGCATGGCGGTGCTGTGGGACGCCGGGGTGAACAGCGGGCGCCTGTCGATGCACGAATTCGTCGCGCTGACTTCCACCAACACCGCGAAGATCTTCAATCTGTTCCCGCGCAAGGGCGCGATCCGTGTCGGCGCCGACGCCGATCTGGTGCTGTGGGATCCGCAGGGCAGCCGTACCATCAGCGCCCAGACTCACCACCAGCGGGTCGATTTCAACATCTTCGAAGGCCGCACAGTGCGCGGCATCCCCAGCCACACCATCAGCCAGGGCAAGGTGCTCTGGGCCGATGGCGACCTGCGCGCCGAGCCGGGCGCGGGGCGTTACGTGGAGCGCCCAGCCTATCCGTCGGTGTACGAGGTGCTGGAGCGGCGTGCCGAACGGCAGAAACCGACGCCGGTTCAGCGCTGAAGCAGTTGGGGCTGCTGCGCAGCTCTATCGCCGGCAAGCCGGCGATACGGGCGCAAGGCGCCCCCTGATAACCACACACATGTTCCTGTTGACTGCCATCCCCCCAGAACGGACCGGCGCCTGACCACCGCCGCCTCCAATAAAAACGAGAGAGGCTACAACCGTGATCGATGCCCTGAACCACTTGCCGCGCCCCCGCGCCGGCGCCGACCAGCTGGCCGAGGCCTTCAGCGACCTCGCGCCCCCACTCACCGCCCGTCAGGCCGCAGTCGAGAGTGCACGCTGCCTGTACTGCTACGACGCGCCGTGCGTCAATGCGTGCCCCAGCGAGATCGACATCCCTTCGTTCATCCACCGTATCAGCGACGAGAACCTGCAAGGCGCCGCCGAGCGCATTCTCTCGGCCAACATCCTCGGCGGCAGCTGTGCCCGGGTTTGCCCCACCGAGATCCTTTGCCAGCAAGCCTGCGTGCGCAACAACGCCCAGGAGTGCGCTCCGGTGCTGATCGGTCAATTGCAGCGCTACGCTCTGGATCATGCTGACTTCACCGAGCATCCGTTCCAGCGTTCGCCGGCCAGCGGCAAGCGCATCGCCGTGGTCGGCGCCGGCCCCGCCGGGTTGTCCTGCGCGCACCGGCTGGCCATGCACGGCCACGACGTGGTGATCTTCGAGGCGCGGGAAAAGGCCGGCGGTCTCAACGAATACGGTATCGCCCGCTACAAGCTGGTGGACGACTACGCCCAGCGTGAAGTGGAGTTCCTGCTGGGCATTGGCGGAATCGAGATCCGCCATGGCCAGCGCCTGGGCGGCAACCTGTCGTTGGCCGAGCTGCATGGCCAGTACGACGCGGTGTTCCTCGGCCTGGGCCTGGGGGCCGTGCGCCAGCTGGGCCTGGCGGACGAAGACGCGCCGGGCCTGCTTGCCGCCACCGACTATATCCGTGAATTGCGCCAGGCTGACGACCTCGCCCAGCTGCCGCTGGCCGACCGCTGCCTGGTGCTCGGCGCTGGCAACACCGCCATCGACATGGCCGTGCAGATGAGCCGCCTGGGCGCCCGCGACGTCAACCTGGTGTATCGCCGCGGCGAAGCCGACATGGGCGCCACCGGCCATGAGCAGGAAATTGCCAAGCACAACCAGGTACGCCTGCACACCTGGGCCCGGCCCGATGCCGTGCTGCTGGATGATGCCGGGCGCGTGCGCGGCATGCGCTTTGCGCGCACGCAATTGATCGACGGACGCCTGGGCGATACCGGCGAAACCTTCGAGCTGGCTGCCGACGCGATCTTCAAGGCCATCGGCCAGCGCTTCGATGAGCAAGGCCTCGGCGATCCGCTGGCGGCGCAACTGGCCCGCGACGGCGAGCGCATCCAGGTGGACGCGCACATGCGCACCTCCATCCCCGGCATCTACGCCGGCGGCGACTGCACCGCCCTGGGCCAGGACCTCACCGTCCAGGCGGTGCAACATGGCAAGCTGGCCGCCGAAGCCATCCATGCCCAACTCATGCTCAATGTGGAGGCTGCGTAAATGGCCGACCTGTCCATCGTATTCGCCGGCATCAAGGCACCCAATCCATTCTGGTTGGCCTCCGCACCACCCACTGACAAGGCCTACAACGTGGTCCGCGCCTTCGAGGCCGGCTGGGGTGGTGTGGTATGGAAGACCCTGGGCGAGGACCCGGCGGCGGTCAACGTGTCGTCGCGCTACTCGGCGCACTACGGCGCCAACCGCCAGGTGCAGGGCATCAATAACATTGAGCTGATCACCGACCGTTCGCTGGAGATCAACCTGCGCGAGATCACCCAGGTGAAGAAGGACTGGCCCGATCGTGCGCTGATCGTGTCGCTGATGGTGCCGTGCGTCGAAGAATCCTGGAAGTTCATCCTGCCGCTGGTGGAAGCCACCGGCGCCGACGGCATCGAACTCAACTTCGGCTGCCCCCACGGCATGCCCGAGCGCGGCATGGGCGCCGCCGTCGGCCAGGTGCCCGAGTATGTGGAAATGGTCACCCGCTGGTGCAAGACCCATTGCACGCTGCCGGTGATCGTCAAGCTCACCCCCAATATCACCGACATCCGCCAGTCGGCGCGCGCTGCCCACCGGGGCGGGGCGGACGCGGTGTCGTTGATCAACACCATCAACTCGATCACCAGTGTCGACCTGGACCGCATGGTTGCCCACCCCATCGTCGGCGACCAGAGCACCCACGGCGGCTACTGCGGCTCGGCGGTCAAGCCGATCGCCCTGAACATGGTCGCCGAGATTGCCCGCGACCCTGAGACCCGCGGGCTGCCGATCTGCGGCATCGGCGGTATCGGCACCTGGCGTGACGCCGCCGAGTTCATTGCCCTGGGCAGCGGCGCGGTGCAGGTCTGCACCGCAGCGATGCTGCATGGCTTTCGCATCGTCGAAGACATGCAGGACGGCCTGGCGCGCTGGATGGACCAGCATGGCCACCGGAGCCTCGAGGCGTTTCGTGGCCAGGCCGTTGGGCATACCACCGACTGGAAGTACCTGGATATCAACTACAAGTCGGTGGCGCATATCGACCAGGACGCCTGCATTGGCTGCGGGCGCTGCCACATCGCCTGCGAGGACACCTCGCACCAGGCCATCGCCAGCACCCTGAAGGCCGACGGCACCCACGCCTACAGTGTGATCGAGGCCGAGTGCGTGGGCTGCAACCTGTGCCAGATCACCTGCCCGGTGCAAGGTTGCATCGACATGCAGGCGCAGGACACCGGCAAGCCGTACATGAACTGGACGCAGGATCCGCGCAACCCCTATCGCGAGGCGGGTTGAGGTCGCTGGGACGCCGACCTCACGCAGGTCTCTCGTGGGAGATTTGGTCTAACCACTCTGACCACTGCGCAAGGTCTGCTCGATCACCTCGACGAACGCCCGCACCAGCGGACTGCGCTCGTGCCTGCGCGTCAGTACCAGCAGCGGCGCGCAGGCGCCGGGCTCGGCCAACGGCAGGTAGGACACGCCACGCCTGACCAAGGACCGGGTGCACTGCGGTACCACCGCGACGCCGCGGCCCGCAGCGACCAGGGCGATGATCGAGGTGATCTGCCGGCCGCTCGGAGCCGGCCGTGGCGTCAGCCCGTGGCGGCGGTACAGGCCGAGGATGATTTCGTTCAAGCCCGAGCCGTAATCCGCGGGGAAGGTGATCAGCGGCAGTTCGCCGAGCTCGGCCAGGTTGACCTGCAACTGCCCGGCGAGAGGGCTGTCGCTGGGAACGGCCGCGACCAGCGGCTCGTTGTCCAGGCAGATGGCCTGGACCTGAGGGTTGTCGCCCGGCGGGTGCATGCGGCTCATGCCGATATCCAGGCGGCCTTCGAGCAGTTGCGTCCACTGGGTGCTGGAAGCACCTTCCTCCACATTCAACTGCACATCCGGGTACTTCGAGCAGAACGCCTGGATGGTATGGCTGAAGGTGTCCGAGAGGGCGATCGAACTGGCGTAGCCCACCGTCAGTTGGCCGGCCGAGCCCGCCGCCAGCTTGCTGGTGATCGTTGTGGTCAGGTCGACCTGCTCGAGCACGCCGCGAGCGTAGGGCAGCAGGTGACGGCCCGCGGTGGTCAGGCTGACATTGCGGGTGCTGCGGTCGAACAGGCGAAACCCAAGCTCAGTCTCCAGTGCCGATATCTGTCGCGTCAGCGGCGGCTGGGCCATGTGCAGGCGCGCAGCCGCACGGCCGAAATGCAATTCCTCGCTCACAACCAGGAAACAGCGCAGTCGGCGCAAATCCATGATGTTCTTCCTTGAGTATCAATCGGTCGGCAATAGGTATTGGATCCAAAATTCGTCCTACCTTATAAACATGTAAAAATTTTTTACGAGTGTTTGCATGCGTTTTTCCGCCGACTTCCCCCGGATTGCCCTATTTCTTGGCGGATGTGCCGCATTTCTAAACCTGTATTCCACCCAAGGCCTGCTTACTGAATTGACCCGTGCCTTTGCGGTCACGCTGCGACAGGCCAGCTGGAGCATCACCGTGACGATCCTGGTCGTGGCCTTGACCGCGCCTTTTGTCGGCTGGCTGACGGCTCGGGGTGAACAGCATCGGGTCATCGCCGGGGCGGCGCTGTTGCTGGCGCTGCCGGCGTTGTTGGCGGCGTGGGCGGGCAGCTTTGGTGAATTCCTGCTGTGGCGTTCGGTGCAGGGGTTGTTCATCCCGATGGTGTTCGCCACCAGCGTGGCCTACATCGGCGTGCGCTGGCAGGGCGGTGCCGTGACCGAAATGACCAGCGTCTATGTTGCCGGCACGATCTTCGGCGGTTTCTGCGGGCGTTTCCTCACCGGCCTGGTCACCGAGCTTGCCGACTGGCGTGTGGCATTGACGGTCCAGGCAGGGCTCAGCCTGGCGGTTGCGCTGGGCATCGCGCTGCTGTTGCCGCGCAATCCGCCAGCGGCCCGGCGTGAGCCGCTGGCGCTTGGCGAGCTTGCCAGCAGGCCGCTGCTGGGGGCCTATGCCGTGGGGTTCTGTGTCTTGTTCGCCCAGGTCGCGACTTTCACCTATGTGGGCCTGCACCTGAGCGAGGCCCCGTTCGCCCTGGGCACTGCAGCGCTGGGTGCCATCTACGCAGTGTTCCTGCTGGCGCTTGTGGTGGTGCCGCTGGCCGGACGCCTGAGCAAGGCGCGACCCCATGCCGACCTGGTGCGGGTGGCCGGATACCTGGGCATCGCCGGCTCGGCCCTGACCCTTTCCCCGTCGCTATGGTTGATCGTGCTGGGCCTGGCGCTCAGCTCCACCGGCGTGTTTCTCGCCCAGGCCGCTGCCAATGCCTTCATCACCGCCCAGGCACCACGGCAGAAATCCGCCGCGGTCGGTCTGTACCTGAGCTGCTACTACCTTGGCGGCAGCTTCGGCGCCTTCGTGCCCGGCGGCCTGTGGGAACGCTGGGGCTGGGGCGGCTGCGTCGCCCTGATCGTGGTGTTCCAGCTGCTGCCGCTGCTGATCGCGCGGGGCAGCTGGCGGGTGGCGCCGGTCCGCGGGCCGGCGGTCCAGCCATTGCAATGAATCGTTTCCTCAACGCGCTACATCATCATCCAACAAGGAAAAGAGTGAGATGACCGTGAGTAACTTGCCGACCGTGCACAGCCAGTTGCTGAGTGTGATTGAACCGGTGTTGCAGGAGATGCCTGCCGGCGTGCTGAAACAGGCGCTATGGGATGAGTTCCGCAACCAGGAGGCCGCGCTGGTCGACATCGAGGAGGCGTTCCAGGTGCTGACTTCGCGCCGCCATGACGCCGCGGCGTTACGCAAGTTCTTCGCCAGCTGGTCGAAGACCAACAACTCGGCCGCCAGCGTCTCCGGCCTGGCCAATCGCTTGACCCTGCTGGCGCGTTCCGAGCAGGGCAGCGCCGCCGCGCAGCAGATCTACCAGGTGTGCGGCAGCCTGCAGCGAATCACCGACGAGGACCTGGGGGCGCTGGGCAACATCTTGCATGCCGACCTGTTCTACAACATGGCCACGCCACTGTGTGGCGACGACCAGTGGCTGCTCAAGGAAAACTGCCTGCCGTCGGCGCAGGCGTTCAAGGACTGGACCGATACCCGCCGTCTGCGTGACCGTGACCTGCTCCAGGGCCTGCTGACCACGCTGGTGCATGAGGTCTACACCCACGGTGAGGTGGAGTACATCCATCCGTTGTACACCCGCTGGTTTGAGCGCGACATGGGGGTCCCGCCCGAGCAGGTGCGCAAGACTGTGGCCTGGGTCACCGTGCACACCGGGGGGACCGAAAGCAATCATTTCGCCCACGCGGTCGAGGCGGTCGAGGCCTTCGTCAAGGCCATGGGCATCGCCGTGGACAGGGCTACGGCCCGTGAAGTCTTTGCCCAATACCTGCAGCGCAAGGCCGAGGTGATGCGCGACTGCGCCGCCTGCCTGATCTGACCGGCTGAGTCCCGCCTGAAAGACGCCTGCCATGTTCCCCGACATGGCAGCGCTTTCGCACGCCTTGCAAACCACCTGCATGGGCTAGGTGGGGAGTATCAATAACGACTGAATCGGTATTGGCATCGGCCGCCGACTCCTCAGCAGAATCAGTGGTGAGCCTGGCCCTGGTGCCTGGTCACTTTCTGACTTATGCAAGCACGCAAGGAACGCCTCATGCAGCTGATCGTCTTCTGCCCACCCAAGATCATTCTCCAGCACAGCGCGCAAAGCTGGGCCGACGCCCTAGGGCCGGGAGGCATGCTGCTGAGCTGCAACTCCCGCGCCCAGGAAATCACCGCGCATCTTGGCGATCAAGTGGTGTACCGGTTGTTCGACTATTTCAACGACAACGCGCTGGTCGAGGTGGATGTCCATGACATGGCCCGCGAGATGCGCGATCCGTTGTGCGTGGCACTGGCCGAGATCGATGTGCTGCGGGTGGCGCGCATCAACGACCGGCTGGGTGTCAGCCAGGGCGCCGAGGGGCGCGCTATGTTCTATCGCGACAAGTTCTTCATGAAGCAGAGGGCCCGCGACCGTGGTTTCGCCGTCGCCGACATGGCGCCGCTGACCCATGCCACCGCAGCGATCCAGTTCAGTGAGCAGCACGGCTTCCCGGTGGTGGTCAAACCGCGCGATGGTCGTGGCTCGAACGGCGTGGAAGTACTCAGGGACATGTCGCAGCTTCGCCAGTGGCTGGCTGCGCGTGGCGCCACCACCTTCCACAACCTGATGATCGAGCGCTATGTGCGGGGCAGCCACTACATCGTCAACGGCCTTTACATCGACGGCAAGCCGATCCTTGTGTCGCCTGTGCGGGTGATGACCTCGGCGCTGGACTTCCTCGGCGGCAAGGCCCACGACCTGCACATGCTCGATGCCAGCAATCCGATGCGCGACAAGCTGGTGCGCTATGCCCGTGCGCTGGTCGAGGATGTGCTGCCTTCCGAGCCGACCCTGCTGTTCCACCTTGAGCTGTTCGTCACCGACACGGGCGAGATTGTCCTGTGCGAAATCGCCTCGAGGCTGGGCGGGGTGTTCTTCAACCAGGAGATCAGCCATGCCTGGGGCCTGGACCCGCGCATGACCTTCCTGCGCGCGCTGCGCGATCCCGCGTATCGTCCGGCGTCCATGATCGAACCGCGGCAGATGGTCGGGCACATCAGCATTCCACCGCGAGTCGGCCTGTTGCGCGAGGTGCCGAGCGACTGCCCGCTCGACGGCGTGCTGGAGTACCGCATATCGGCGAGCAGGATGACCGCCTACCGGTCGATGGAGTTCACCAACTCGGAAATCCTCAATGCCATCGTCGCCGGGCGCAACGAGCGTGAGCTGCAACTGCGGCTTGGCGAAGTCGAGCGCTGGTTCCACGAAAGCTGCGACTGGGCGGGCAACGAAGCGGCCGCCGTCTAGCCGCCTGACTGTCCTGTTCCTCAATCACTTTTGCTGACCGTGCCGCCAGTCGGGACGGTCATGCCTGCAGACAGGTGACGATGCCATGAAACCTTTGATCGAGAGCCTCATCCCCATTCCGGTCGCGGCCCTGGGGGCCTGGCTGGGATTTCTCAGCGGACTGCCGCTCGGTGAACTGATCGGCGCCATCTGCGCGGTCACGGCGCTGAGCAAGTGGGGCGTGCGCATGCGCATGCCATTCCCGTTCGTGGCCACCGTGCAGTTGCTGTTGGGGATCAGTGTCGGCTCCACGGTCACCGCCTCGATGATGCACGAGCTCACTGACTTCAGCATTCTGCTCGGGCTGCTGGTGTGCATGACCACACAGATCCTGGTGGGCTACAACTGGCTGCGCCGCATGGAGAAGTGGGGCCATATCGAAAGCCTGCTCAGTGCCATTCCCGGCGCCATGGCGGCGGTGATGACGGTGTCGGGGGAGGAGGGGCCGGCCTCTGGCCGAATCGCCTTCGTGCATATCGTCCGATTGTTGGCGCTGTTGCTGGTGGTGACGCTGATCGCAGGCGGGCATGGCGACAGTGCGGTGCCGGCCACCGGCACCCTGGGCGACTACCTGCGGATCGTCCCGGTGGCGCTGGTCGCGGTCGCCGCCGGCTATCTGCTGGAGCGCTTCGATGTGCCCGCGCCGTACATGCTTACCGGCCTGGTCTGTGCGGCCGCCGTCAACATCGGCATGCCGTCGGTCAACCTGCACGTGCCCGACCCGGTGGCGATGGTGGCGTTGATCCTGCTGGGTGGCTTGATCGGTATTCGCCTGCGCGACATCACCTTGGGAGACGTACTGCGATACGTGCGTGCTGGCCTGGTGGTGACCACGCTGACGTTTTGCACCACCTTGCTGGTGGCCGCGCTCGCCGCCCAGCTCACCGGCAAACCTTTCCTGGCGCTGTTCATGTCCTGGGTGCCGGGCGGTGTCGAGGTGATGACCGCGGCCGCCCTGTTGCTCAAGCTCGATCCTGCCTTCGTCATGCTCAACCACGTGGTGCGCATGTCGATCATTCATATCTCTCCGGCGTTCCTGCCCAAGCGGTTGCTCCAGCCCGAACCGGTTACCGATGCACCGCGCAACTGAACCTTCGATCACAAGGACCTGATCTCGATGACCGCTGCAATCGCCATTCATGATCCGACCCTGCGCGACGGCAACCATGCCGTCTCCCATTCGTTGAGCCTGGAAGATATCGCCGCCTATTGCCGTGCAGTCGACGGCTGCGGCCTGAGCGTGGTCGAGGTCGGCCACGGCAATGGCCTGGGAGCATCGTCCCTGCAGTTGGGGCTGGCCCGCCACGCCGACACCGAGATGCTCGAGACCGCGCGCGCCAACCTCAGTCGCACGCGCCTGGGCATCCACATGATTCCAGGCTTCGCCAGGCTGGACGATATCGATACCGCGCTGCGGATCGGTGTCGAGGTGTTGCGCATCGCCTCCCATTGCACCGAGGCGAGCGTGACCGAAAGCTATATCGAGCATGCGCGCGCCAACGGCGCGTATGTGCATGGCGTACTGATGATGTGCCACATGGCCAGCCCCGAGCGGTTGCTCGAGGAGGCGACGAAACAACAGGGCTATGGTGCCAACGCCATCGTGCTGATGGATTCGGCTGGCCACCTCGATCCGGACAGCACCCGTGAGCGGATTGCCTTGCTCAGCAGCGAACTGTCGATTCCGGTGGGCTTCCATGGCCACAACAACCTGGGCCTGGCCATCGCCAACTCGCTGGCCGCGGTCCAGGCCGGGGCGACGATCGTCGACGGTTGCATGCGCGGCTTCGGTGCCGGTGCCGGCAACACCCAGCTGGAGACCCTGTGCGCGGTGCTTGAGCGTTACCGCTTCGCCACCGGCGTGGACATTTTCGCCCTGTGCCGCGCCATCGAGCAGTTGGAGAGCATCGCCCCGGTCAGCACGCCCACGGTCGTCAAGACCGCCAACCTGATCAGTGGCCTGTACGGCGTGTGCAGTGGTTTCGAAAAACATGTCGCGCGCGCCGCCAGCGAGTTCGGCGTCGAACCACGGCGAATCTACGAAGCCCTGGCCCAGTGCAATGCGGTGGCTGGCCAGGAAGACCTGATCATCTCGGTGGCCAGCCGCCTTTCGCAACCTTCCGTTGCCTGACTCTGGAGTGCGTTAATGTCCCTGAAAACCGCCATCATCGGCAGCGGCAACATTGGCTGCGACATCCTGTGCAAGGTCCTGGCCCATCCGGACCTGGACTGCACGCTGGTCGCCGGACGCTCCCCACACTCAGCGGGCCTTGCCTTCGCCCGTGAGCGCGGGGTCGCCATCACCGCCGACGGTATCGAAGGCCTGTTCGCCCGGATCGGCGAGTTCGATCTGGTGTTCGACGCCACCTCGGCCGCCGACCATGAGCGCCATGCGCCGCGCCTGATCGAGGCCGGCAAGGTGATCATCAACCTCACCCCGGCAGCCCTGGGTCAACTGTGCGTGCCTTCGCTCAACGGCCTGGAGCTGACCGGAGCGAGCAACGTCAACATGATCACCTGTGGTGGCCAGGCCTCGATCCCGCTGGCAGCCGCCATCGCCCGGGCCAACCCTGGGGTGCGCTATATCGAGGTGGTGTCGTCGATCAGCGCCGAAAGCGCAGGCCCCGCCACCCGCCGCAACCTGAGCAACTACATCACCACCACCGAGCAGGCGCTGCGTCGCTTCACCGGCTGCACTCAGGTCAAGGCGATCCTTAACATCAACCCGGCCAAGCCCAATGTCTACATGCAGACGGCGGTCTCGGCACTGATCGCCCAAGTCGACCTGGCCGCCACCCGACGCGAGGTGGAGCGG
Source organism: Pseudomonas soli (assembly GCF_900110655.1). Taxonomy (GTDB): domain Bacteria; phylum Pseudomonadota; class Gammaproteobacteria; order Pseudomonadales; family Pseudomonadaceae; genus Aquipseudomonas; species Aquipseudomonas soli. The sequence goes on along the minus strand of NZ_FOEQ01000002.1, from coordinate 131,094 downwards.
GCCGTGGCGCTGGTGCGCGAGGCCGTTCCGGGCTACGAGGTGATCGTCGACCTGCACTACAGCGAAGGCCGCCTGTTCACCATGGTGCGGGTCGAGGGGGCGGGGGACTACCTCGATCCGAGTGCCGGCAATCTCGACATCATCACCGCGACGGCCACCCACATGGCTGCGCTCATGGCGCGTGGTCGCTCTGCCGTGCGCGCCGCTTGAAACGGAATTTCTGGAGAATCCTGCATGCCTTCGCTTTCACCAGATCTGGAATTCGCTCGATTCTGTCCGATCCTCGGGGTGGCGCAGAAGGTCAGTGAAGCGCCACAACCGGTCATCGACCTTGGGGTCGGCGTACCTGGCTTCTTGCCGGCGCCCCATATCGTCGAGGCGGCGGTGCGGGCGGCCCACGAGGACACCGGTGGCTATGGCGCCAGTCGTGGCGACCCGGCGTTGCTCAAGGCTTACCTTGGCTACCTGCGTCGCCTTGGCCATACGCATTTCGACGAGCGCAACCTGGTCGCGGGCCTCGGCGCCAAGCACCTGTTGTTCAGCGTGCTGCGGGCGATCATCCGGCCGGGGGACAAACTGCTGGTCTCGACCCCGTGCTGGCCAACCTATTTCGATATCGCCGAACTGGTCGGGGCGGATGTCGTCGATGTGCGCTGCACCGCGCACAGCGGCTACAAGATGTCCCCCCAGGCCCTGGAACAGGCCCTCGACGAACAGGTGCGGGTGGTGCTGCTCAACTCCCCCGGGAACCCTACGGGCGCTGTGTATTCGGCCGAGGAGCTCCAGGGGCTGGCGCAAGTCCTGCGCAAACATGACGTCTGGATCATTTGCGATGACGTCTACCAGCGCTTCGTCTATGACATGGACAGCTGTCCCGACCTGCTGACGGTGGCGCCGGATCTTGCCGGGCGCATCATCAAGATCGACAGCGTTTCCAAGCTCTACGGCATGCCGGGGTGGCGGGTCGGCTTGCTGGCGGCGGATCGACGCATCGCCGATGCGGTCACCACGCTGAATTCCAACTCGATCTCCAACCTGCCGGCCCCCGCTGCTGCGGCGGCGACAGCGGCACTGGAGGGTGACCAGGCTTTCTCCATTGCCGCCCGGCAGCGTCTGGCCGGGCAGCGTGAGGCCTTGCTCGAAGTGTTGCGCGGTGCGCCGTTGCTGCGCTTCTGCGAGCCTGCCGGAGCGTTCTACCTGTTTCTCGACATCGGCCAGGCGCTGGGCCGGTCGTTCCGCGGCCAGGTGATCGGTGATGACGAGTCGTTCTGCGACGTGCTGCTCAAGGAGTTCGGCGTTGCCCTGATCCCTGGCAGTTTCTTCGGCGCGGCGGGGCATGCCCGGCTGTCGTATTCCGGCGATGCCGGAAAAGTCCTGGCCGGTGCCGAGCGCATCAAGACTTTCCTGGGCGAGTTCGCCTGAGGCTGGAACGTAATCCGTGGACAGGGAAGCCATACTGGAGAGGGACGCAAGTTGATGAAAAACGCCTTTGCAATCGTCGGCTGCGGTGCGACGGCCATCGCCTTCCTGCAGCGCCATCTGGATCGTGTGGCCTCCGGCAGCGCGCCGGCCGGCGTCATCCACCTGTTCGAGAAACGGGATGACTTCGGCCGCGGCGCGGCTTACGAGGCCGACCTGGAGAGCAACCTGCTCAACACCAGGACCGGTCTCATCACGCCATACCCGCATCTGCCAGGGCATTTCCTGCAGTGGTTGCAGCAGAGCCCGCAGGCCTGGCGCCGCGCGTACCCCGATTTCCGCCCCGAGGCGGACGGGTTCGCGCCTCGGGCGCTGTTCGGTATCTATCTGCAGCATCAGCTCAAGCAGATCGTATTGCGTGGCGCGACCCTGGGCTGCCAGCTGGTGCAGTTGCAGGCAGAGGTCTGCGCGATCGACCTGATCGATGGCGTGGAAACCCTGCGCACCCGTTGCGGCCTCAGCTTGCCGACCGGCAAGGTCGTGCTGTGCTGTGGCCCGCTGGGCAAAAAGCCAGAATTGTCCGGTGATCCACGGGTGCTGGACACGCCGTATCCAGTTTCCCGTCTGCTGCGCGTGGTGGCGCCCCACGAGCGGGTGGCGGTGGTCGGCGCGCGACTGAGCGCCATCGACACCGTCATCGCGTTGATCGAACGGGGGCATAGAGGCCCCATCCGCATGCATTCGCGCAGTGGTTACTTTCCCGTGGTGCGGGGCACCCAGGAGCCGGTCACGCTGCGCTACCTGACCCGTGAAGGCGTCCATGCGCTGGTGGCACAGAACGGCCGTTTGCAGATCAGCGACCTGGTCGGCCTGTTCCGCAAGGAGCTGGCTTTCCAGGACCCGGGCAAGGCCAGCGCGGTCATCCCCATGCCCGCGCCGCCGGCCGACATCGCCTCTTTCATCGAAGGGGAACTCGAAAACGCCCGCTCACCGCGTATCTGGCAGGCAATCCTCTATGCCACCAACGAATTCGTCGAGGACATCTGGCAGGCACTGGATGATGCCGCGCAGGCGCGCTTCCTGCGCGAGTACTTCAGCTTCTTCATGGCCTATCGGGTTTCCATCCCGGCGCAGAATGCGCGCAAGATCCTCAGCTATCTGCGCAGTGGCCAGCTGGAGTTCGTCACCGGTCCGTTCGCCGCGCCGCAGCCGGGCGGCGACGGGCTGGTCCTGCAGGGCAGCGGCTGGCGCCATGTCTATGACCGGCTGATTCATGCCATCGGTTCCCCGCGCGACGTCGACCTGCTGGACTCGCCGTTGCTGGCTGCCTTGCTGGACAATGGCACGGTCACCCGCCATCCACAGGGGGGGATCTGCATCGACCCGACGAGCTATCGCGTGCAGGGCCGTACCGGCAGCTCCCGGCAGATCCATGCGGTGGGCGAACTGACAGTGGGCCAGTTCTTCTTCACCTCCGCGCTGGAGATCAATGGCCGCCACGCCGCCAGCTGTGCCGATGGGCTCGAGTGGAAGCAGGGCGTGCGTGCGGTCGGACGGGTGGAGGAGCATGTCTGAGCTATCGTTGCCGGGGCAACTTTGACCGGCAACTTCACAGGATTAACCATGACCTACCGATTCGAACGCATTCTGCTGACCAACGACGATGGCATCGACGCGCCCGGCCTGGCCGTGCTGGAACAGGTGGCGGCAGGGCTGGCCAGGGAGGTGTGGGTGGTGGCTCCCCACCGCGACCAGAGCGGCACCTCCCACTCGCTGAGCCTGCACGCGCCGCTGCGAGTGAGCAGTCATGGCGAGCGGCGCTTCGCCGTCACCGGCACGCCGGGCGACTGCGTGGCGCTGGCGCTGGGGCACCTGCTCAAGGGCGCCAGGCCCGACCTGGTGTTGTCCGGAATCAACCGTGGGGCGAACCTGGGCACTGAAACCGTGTTCTCCGGAACGGTCGGCGCGGCGATGACCGGGTTGCTGCTGGGCGTGCGCTCGATCGCCCTGAGCCAGGCCTACAGCGACCGCGAAGCGGTGCCTTGGAACATCGGCCTGAACCTGGCGCCCGAGGTGATTCTCGGTGTGCTGGACATGCCATGGCCGGCCGATGCCTGTCTCAACGTCAACTTCCCTGACTGTGCCCTGGAGGCCGTACGGCCGTTGAAAGTGACGCGCCAGGGCGTCGGGCCGTTGAACAGCATATCGGTGCGTACCGAGGTCGACCCGCGGCACTTCGAGTACCACTGGCTGCAGTTGAACAATCACCGCACCGAGGATGAGCCCGGCAGCGAAATGGCGGAACTGGCGCGTGGCCATGTCACGGTGACGCCGTTGCAGTTCGAGCGCACGCATGGCGCTGTGGAGCAGTCCTTGTCTGGATGATTGACGAGGGGTCGCAGGAGCGCAAACGCCTAGGCAGTCGCGGTTTCATGCAAGCAGCGCCACACCACGCCGCGATTGCTGCACTCCAACAGTGCCAGTGAGTAGCGAGCCTGAACCATCCCCTGCAATCGGTGGATTTCCTTGTAGCGCACCGCCACGTTCACCCCAGCTTGCCAGACCACCCGCACCTCGCTGATCTCGATCTCCAGGCCCGGTCGTGCGCCGGCCGCGCCCTTGAACAGTTGCTCCACCTGGGCGCGGGTCACCACCGTGCCCGCCGTGCCGACCATGCTGAAATCATCGGCGAACACCGCCATCAGCCCGCCGAGCACTGCCTGGGTCTCGGCCGCTGGGCGGGTGAAGATTCTGTGGATCAGCTCATGGACGTGATGAATGCTGCGCTCGGCGCGGGCAATCGCGTGGTCAGGCATGGCGAGGGTTCTCCGGGGGTAGTGTGTGCAGTGTCATCAGTGGCGCCAGCCCCAGCAGCGCGGCCAGGCTGAAGGTCAGGTGATAGGCGTCCGGCGTGCTCAGGCCTGCTAGCAACAGGTTGAAGATCATCAGCAGCAAGGCGGCGCCGACGCTGAAGGCCATCTGTCGATTGAGGTTCCACAGCACGCTGGCCTGCTGCATCCGCTCGCCGCCGAAGTCGAGCAGCGCGGTGGTCTGGGCGGTGTTGGCGCCGATGCCGCCGCCGATGCCCATGAGGCCGTAGGCCGCCATCAGTAGGGCGTTGTCCGCCGGCGTCTCGACCATGACCAGCAGGCAGATACCCAGGCTGTGCATGAGCATGCCGAGCAGCAACAGGCGGGCGGCACCGACGCGGTTGTACAGGCGGCCGGCCAGCAACATGGCGGCGAACGCCCCGGCCGCGTAGAGCAGCATGAACAGGCCGGTGGCCTGGGCGCTCAGCTGCAGCACATCCTGCAGATAGAAGATGTTCAACAGGTTGACCCCGGTGAAGACCCCGGGGATCGCATGGTACACCTGCATCGAGACCCGCAGGCGCGGGCTGGCTAGCAGTTTGAGTTCGACGATGCCTGTCGCCGCGCGTTGGTAGTGGGTGCGGTACAGCAGGGCGCAGGATACACCCGCCAGCAGGCAGGCGATGGCCAGCAGGGCGCCATGGCCGGCACCATACAGCGACAGGCCCAGCAGCAGGCAGGCCAGGGCGGCGCTGACCAGCAGCAATCCCTTGAAGTCCGGGCGTGGCGCTGTCGGTCCCGGCGCTTGGTCAAGCCAGGCCCAGGCCAGCGCCGCCGTCACCAGGGTCAGCGGAATGTTGCTGTGGAAGACCCACGGCCAGCGGCCATGGTCGACGATCAATCCGCCAAGGGTGGGTGACAGCGCCGGCGCCAGCAGCGCAACGGCCATCACCAGGGTGGACACGCGGGCGCGCTCCGGGCCCTGGAAGAGCTCGAAGGTCAGCGCCTGTCCTACGGGGATCAGCAAGCCACCGGCCATGCCCTGGACCAGGCGCCAGGTAATCAATGCAGCAAAGCTCTGCGCTTCGCCGCAGCCCCACACCGCCACGCTGAACGCCAGCATGGCGGCGCTCAACAGCCGCCGTGCGCCCCAGCGATTGGCCAGCCAGGTGCTCACCGGCACGGCCAGGGTCAGCCCGAGCATGTAGGCATTGCCAACCCATGCGCTGCTGGCGTTGCCAATGGCGAACTCGGCGGCGATCCGTGGCAACGCCACGGTCGGCATGAACAGGTTGATGCAGTCGATGAAGAACCCCATCAGGAAGATCGTTGCCACGCGATACCGGTACGTCATTGCCACTCCTTTTCGACGCGCAGAGTAGGTGTCGTGGACTGTCCCTGTCGATGTCGCTACCCTTGAAACTCTGTTTGATGGAAGTGAACAATGCCGCGCACGGCCCTCCACACCCAGCTCAACCGGGTGCAGACGTTTCTGGCGGTGGTCGATTTCGGCTCCTTCACCAAGGCGGCGGACTTTCTCGGCATCAGCAAAGCCATGGCCAGCCAGCACGTCAAGGCGCTGGAGCAGGCTCTGGGGGTGACGCTGCTGGCGCGCAGCACCCGTGCTATCGCCCCGACCGAAACCGGCCAAAGTTTCTATGAAGATTTCAAGGTGATCGTCAGCGATGTCGAGGGCGCCTTCGCCAGTGTGCTGCACCGGCACAACGGCCTATCGGGCAAGCTGCGCATCAGCACCACCGGGGAGTACGGTGAGCGCTTCATCCTGCCGCTGATCCCGCTGTTCGCCGCGCGCTATCCGGCGTTGTCACTCAGCTACGATACCGACTCGTCGCTGAGCGACCTGATTGCCGAACGGCTCGACCTGGTGGTGCGCCTTGGCGCGCTGCCGGATTCGAACCTGCGCAGTCGCCAGCTGGCCGAATACGACATTGTGGTGGTGGCTGCCCCGGCCTTTCTCGCCCGCCATGCCATCGAACGGCCCGAGGCACTGACGGAAACACCCTGGATTGCCAACAGCAATCTACAGGGCCCGACCGCCTGGACCTTGCACAGCGCGCAGGCGGGGAGTGCAAGCGTCGTCGGCCGGGTGGCCTACCAGTCCAATGCGTCGCACGCCATCCGGGCGATGGCTTGCGCCGGCCTGGGCGTGGCCGTGCTGCCGGCCTGGCTGGTCGAGCAGGACCTGGCCGACGGCACCCTGCGGCGGGTACTGCCGGACTACAGTCTGCCGAGGCAGCCGATCAGCGTGGTGTACCCGAACAGCAACCATGTGCCGCGCAAGACCCGGGTGTTCATCGATTTTCTGTGCGAGCACCTGGGGCGCTAAGGGCGCCGCTCACGGCTCCAGGCCAATGCCGCGCAGGATGACGCCGGTCACCGTCTGCACAGCTTGCTCGAACGCCATGTCCGACAGCGGCTCACCGTCATTGAGCAGGGTCACCTGGAAACCGAAGTCGGCGTAGTGCTGGGTCGCCGCCCAGATCATGTACAGCAGCGCCGATGGTTCCACCGGCAGGATGCGTCCGTCCTCGACCCAGCTGCGGATCTTCGCCTGCTTGAGCTGCGCCCAGGGCACCAGGATCTCGTCCAGGCTGGGGCTCAGCAGCGGGGCGCCGTGGAGAATCTCCTCGGCCCAGATCTTCGAGCCCAGCGGCCGCGAGCGCGAGTGGCCCATCTTGGCGCGGATGTAGCTGGTCAGTACCACCCGCGGGTCGTCGAAGTGCTCGAAGCACAGGGCATCCTGCTTCCAGACATCCAGCAGGTCCTGCAGCACGGCGCGGTACAGGTCGTCCTTGGTGCTGAAGTAGTAGTGCAGGTTGGAGCGCGGCAGTTGCGCCCGTTCGGCGATATCGCCCATGGAGGTGGCGGCGTAGCCCTTGTCGGCGAACACCTGCTCGGCGGCTTGCAGGATCTTTTCGACATTGCGCCGGCGGATTTCGATCTTGTGGTTGGCCATGGGCTGTCCGTGGTGACCTGAACAGGGCAAGGCTAACAGCTTTAGCGGGGCCGCGATAAGGTCAAGGTTGCCGTAAAAGGCCGTGGAGCGAGGTGCCCGTAGAAAAACCGGTGGCGGCCGAGGAGCACCTGCTCACGCTCCTGAACCACGTCGAGGTCAACCGCTGATCGCGGTCGTGGCCCTGGCGGCGTTGGTCATGGCTTGCTGGTGATCGGCGCGCACCACGGCCAGTTTGCGGCGTTCGTACTCTTCCTGGCTCAGGCCCTGGCGTTGCAATGCTTCGAGTTGCAGTTGACGGGCTTCCTCGGCGCTGTAGGGGCGTAGCTCAGGATGGCTGGCGCAACCGCTCAGCACAGCGATGGCCAGAGCGGCGAGGAGGAAGCGGGCGGTGGTGTTCATCGGGATGATTCCGGGGGCTGTCGGATCGATGAACCCAGGTTATTGGCCACAGTGGCACGATGGAAATCGCTGTGCTCGATAGTGACTATCGACGGCTGCGCGCCTGCTGTTCAGCGCAAGCTCTAGGCCCTCAGCGCGGCATGTAGCCCAGTTGCCAGGCTCGCGGAATGAACAGCGTCACCAGCGCCAGCACGCATGCCAGGGCGCAACTGGCCGCCAGCGCCTGCAAGCCCAGCCGTTGCTGCAGCCAAGCCCCGAGCGCGGCACCTAGCAACATGCCGCTCCAGGGCACCAGCTGTACCCGCCAGCCGTGGCGCCGCTCACCCAGCAACCAACGCCCCAGGCCACGGCCGAAACGCGACAGCGCGCCAGTGACGTAGGTCAGGCCGATTGGCAGGCCGTTCACCTGTTCGACTACGGCATTGAGCATGCCCATGGCCAGGGTGGCCGCGATTAGTGCAGGGAACGTGGTGGCGGCAGGCCAGGCCGTGGCAAACGCCAGCAGGCTGGCGACGATCAGCAGCAAGGGCGCGGCGCGGCGGCGCAAGCGGCGGGCCAGCAATACGCCCAGGGTGTTGCCCAGCACGAAACTGAGAATCGCCAGGGCCAGGCGCAGCATCAGCGAAAAGTCCGCCTGGCTGATGGCCACCGCCAGGCGCGTGGTGTTGCCGCTCATGAACGACACGAAGTCGCCCAGCGCCAGCAGGCCGATGGCGTCAGTCATGCCGGCCAGCACCGACAATCCGGCCACCAGCCCTAGGCCGACCCGCCCGCGCAGGGCCTGCAAGCGGACCCGACGGGCACTGTGCTGGGAGGTGGCGGTGGGCAGCATGGGGCGAGTCTCCGGGGCGCAGGGGGCCCTGATCTTATACCCCGACCAGCACCTTGCGCATGGGGATGCAGGACAGTTCGAGGCCGAATGGGGATTGGTAGACCGACAGCGCATCGCCGGTGTAGCCGCAGCGGCGATAGAACGCCGCTGCGTTCAGGGTCGAGTCCAGGTTGACCGCCTCCAGACCTTCGGCCCTGGCGATGCCTTCGAGGTGTTCGACCATCGCCCGGGCGATGCCACGGCCCATGAACGCCGGCAGCACGAACAGGGCACCCAGTTCACCGCTGTCCAGGTCGAGCATGCCGGTGGCGACGATCGTGTCGCCCATGCAGGCGAGGTGGAAATGCTCGGCGACCAGGGCCGCGTAACCTTCGGTGAAAGGTACGTCGGCCCAGGCCTGGGCCAGGGCGGCATCGTAGGCTTCGGTGCACTGCCACAGGATCGCCTGGCGGCGGATGGCGTACGTGTCCAGCGCGTCGTGACGGCTGGCGCGGCGTATGTCGAGCATGGGTTCCCTCCCGGTTGAGCCTGGATGATAACAAGGCGCCGGGGCAAACGGACGCAGGCCTCGCCAGCGCCATCAACCGCCTGCTCGACTGACTGGTCAGAACGATCCCGTTTGCACCTCGCCGCTGCGCACGTAGTGGGCGAGCAATACACCCTTGGGCGTGCTGCTCGACTCCACCAATGTGAAGGCCACAGCCTGGGCATCGTCACCGAACAGGCGCTTGCCACGCCCAAGAAGCAAGGGGTGGATCAGCAACCGCAGCTCATCTACCAGGCCCGCCGCTAGCAGTTGGCGTACCAGTTCGCCGCTGCCTTGGGTCAGCAGCGTCGGGCCGTCCTGTTGTTTGAGAGCGCGGACAGCTCCAGGCACGTCAGCGCCCAACGGGTAACTGTTTTGCCAGTCGATGGATTCGGGATGGTGCGTGGCGACATGCTTGGCCACGCCATTGAACAGGTCGGCCAAGGGCCGGTCCGGCGCCTCGGGCCCGACCTTTGGCCAGAACCCGGCGAAGATATCGTAGGTGCGTCTTCCCAGCAGCAGTTCGAACGGTTGGCTGAACAAGGTCTGCATGGCCTGGCCGAAGGCCTCGTCGGCCAGGGGCGGGATCCAGCCACCAAATGTGAAGCCGCCGCTGGTGTCTTCCTCCGGCCCGCCGGGGGCCTGCATGACGCCGTCGAGGGTGACGAAGGCGGCGACGATGAGCTTGCGCATGGGGTGAACCTCCTCTTGGGTGTGCTGGATAGTCGAACGGGGGTGGCATGAATCGACAGGAACCTTGAACGATAGTGGAGGTTCAACCATTGCATGGGACCACCAGAGGAGGTGAGTGATGGACAAGGTTACCGGCGGCTGCCTGTGCGGCCAGTTACGTATCGAAGCCCAGGGGCGGCCGCGACGGGTCGGGCTGTGCCATTGCCTGGATTGCCGCAAGCATCACGGTGCGTTGTTCGGCGCTTCTGCGATGTTCGCCGAGCAGACCGTGAGTATCAGCGGGGAAGCCTCGAACTACGGCGACAGGTATTTCTGCCCGCATTGCGGCTCGTCGGTGTTCGCGCGCAGCGGTGATGAAGTGGAGGTGCACCTTGGGGCACTGGACGCGCCGGATCGCTTCACGCCGACCTATGAACTGTGGGTGATCAGGCGCGAAGCGTGGTTGCCGGCTTTTGCGGATCTCGAGCGGTTCGATCGGGACCGGGCGGGTTAGCCGTTCCCAGCCCCGGCCAGTGAGGAGCGGCGCAGCGCCGCTCCCACGTGTTTCACAGCCAGAAGGTCACCGCCCACCAGCCCAGGCCGCCCATGACCACGGTATAGGGCAGCGCCATCCACACCATGCGTCCATACGACAGGCGAATCAGCGGCGCAATCGCCGAGGTCAGCAGGAACAGGAACGCCGCCTGGCCATTGGGCGTGGCCACGCTGGGCAGGTTGGTGCCGGTGTTGATCGCCACCGCCAGGGTCTCGAAGTGCTCGCGGCTCATCGCGCCATTGACGAACGCCTGCTTGACCTCGGTGATGTAGATGGTGGCGACGAACACGTTGTCGCTGATCGCCGACAGCAGCCCATTGGCCAGGTACAGCATGCCCGGCTGCTGCTCGCTGGGCAGCGCCAGCACCCAGGCGATCAGCGGGCTGAACAGTTGCTGCTGGTGGATCACCGCGACCACGGCGAAGAACACCACCAGCAGCGAGGTGAACGGCATGGCGTCCTGGAACGCACGGCCCAGGCGATGTTCGTCGGTGATGCCGGTGAAGGCGGTGATCAACACGATGACCAGCAGGCCGATCAGGCCCACTTCGGCAATGTGCAGCCCCAGGCAGACAATCAGGATCAGTGCGGCCAGACCCTGGACCACCAGTGCCACCCGTTGTGCCTGGGTGCGCGCGGCATCGTCCTCGGCGGCGTAGGTGGCCAGCACCTGGCGCACGCGCTCGGGCATCAGCGTGCCATAGCCGAACAGCCGCAGTTTCTCCAGCAGTACGCAGGTCACCAGGCCCGCCGCCAGAACCGGCATCGACACCGGCGCGACCTTGCGGAAGAAGTCGGCGAAATGCCAACCCATTTCATGGCCGATCAGCAGGTTCTGCGGCTCGCCCACCAAGGTGCAGACGCCACCCAGCGCGGTACCCACCGCGCCATGCATCAGCAGGCTGCGCAGGAAGGCGCGGAACTGCTCGAGGTCTTCGCGGTGCAACTGCTCGACCTCATGGTCGCTGTCCAGCGCCGACTCTTCGCGCGGATTGGCGCCCGAGGCGACCCGGTGGTAGACGGCATAGAAGCCGACTGCGGCGCTGATGATCACCGCGGTCACGGTCAGGGCATCGAGGAACGCCGAGAGAAACGCCGACAACACGCAGAACAGCAGGCTTAGCACCGCCTTGGAGCGCACTCCGAGCAGGATCCGCGAAAACAGGAACAGCAGCAGCTCTTTCATGAAATGGATGCCGGCGACCATGAACATCAGCAGCAGGATCACCGGGAAGTTGTGCTGCAACTCCTCGTACAGGGCTTCGGGCGTGGTCAGGCGCAGCAGCAGCGCCTCGACCAGCAGCAGGCCGCCGGGCATCAGCGGGTAGCACTTGAGTGCCATCCCTAAGGTGAAGATGAACTGGATCACCAGCACCCAGCCGGTGACCACCGGGCCGAGGGTCGCCAGCAGCAAGGGATTGAGCAGCAGGAACAGGCAGATGACGGCCTTGTACCAACGCGGCGACTGGCCCAGGAAGCTGCGGGCGAGGGCACCGGTCAGGGAACGGGACATGAATTTGTATCCTTTTGATTCAGCAGTGGCGCACGGTGCCGGATCGTGCGTCAGGGTGCAAGTTGTCCAGTCCGGCTTTTGGCACATGCACCGCCTTGCGGGTGCGCTAAGATCCGCCGTTGTGAATCCTTTCCCCACAGGAGTGCCGTCCGTGACCGAATACACCGCGTTCAAGGTCGAACTGACCGACAACATCGCCCACGTGCAGATCAACCGCCCGGAAAAGATCAACGCGATGAACGCCGCCTTCTGGGAGGAGCTGGTCCAGATCTTCCAGTGGATCGACGACACCGACGCGGTGAGGGTGGTGGTACTCAGCGGCGCCGGCAAGCATTTTTCCTCGGGCATCGACCTGATGATGCTGGCCGCGTTGGCTCAACAGCTGGGCAAGGATGTCGGCCGCAACGCCCGGGTGATGCGCCGCACCATCTTGCGCCTGCAGGGTTCGTTCAACGCCGTGGACAACTGCCGCAAGCCGGTGCTGGCGGCGATCCAGGGCTACTGCATCGGTGGCGCCATCGACCTGGTCTCGGCCTGCGACATGCGCTACTGCGCCAGCGACGCGCAGTTCTCGATCAAGGAGATCGACATGGGCATGGCCGCCGATGTCGGCACCCTGCAACGTTTGCCGCGTATCATCGGTGACGGCATCATGCGTGAGCTGGCCTACACCGGCCGTATGGTCGATGCCCAGGAAGCGCTGCGCATCGGCCTGGTCAACCGCGTCTATGATGACCAGGCGGCGCTGCTCGACGGGGTCTTTGCCATTGCCCGCGAGATTGCCGCAAAATCACCGATCGCCGTGGCCGGCACCAAGGAGATGATCAGCTACATGCGCGACCATCGCATCGACGATGGCCTGGAGTACATCGCCACCTGGAACGCCGCCATGCTGCAGTCCGAAGACCTGCGCGTGGCCATGGCCGCCCACATGAGCAAACAGCAACCGACGTTCGCCGACTGACTGACAGTGGCGGGCGCCATCTAGGGACCCGAACTATGTCAGCACGTTGGACAACCGCAGTACTCGACCCGCAGACCACCGGGGGGCTGGCCGTCGCCCGCAGCCCGGACGGGTTCCTGATGGACGCCAACGGCGCGCTGTTCCCCCGTGACTGGCTCAAGCGCCAGGACCTGGACGTGTTGTGCGAGCATGGCATCGGTCATCTGGACGGCGAGCCGGTGTTTCTGCTGGAGCTGCGCAGTGCCAGCGAAGTGTCGGGTTGCGGCTGGCAGGGGTTGCGGCGGTTCATGCTTGAAGGCGACTTCGATGCGTACAAGGTGCTCGGTTACGCCGCGCAGATCGGTACCTGGGCTCGCGAGCACCGGTTCTGCGGCAGCTGTGGTCAGCCGATGACGCAGATCCACTGGGAGCGGGCGATGTACTGCCAGGCGTGCGATTTGCGCAGCTATCCGCGGATTTCGCCGAGCATGATCGTGTTGATTACTCTCGGTGACGAGGTGCTTTTGGCCCGTTCGCCACGCTTTGTCACCGGGGTCTACAGCACCCTGGCCGGGTTCGCCGAGCCGGGGGAGTCGGCCGAGGATTGCCTGGTGCGCGAGGTGCGTGAGGAGGTGGCGGTCGAGGTGAAGAACATCCAGTACGTCGGCAGCCAGTGCTGGCCGTTTCCGCATTCGATGATGCTCGGGTTTCATGCTGAGTATGCGGGAGGGGAGATTGTCATGCAGGCGGATGAGATCGAGGATGCGCAGTGGTTCAATGTGCATGAGTTGCCGCCTTTACCGGCGGGGCGGTCGATTGCGCGGTACCTGATTGATTTGTATGTGGCGCGGCGGTTGGGGATGCCTGAACCGGTTTTGCCTGCCTGATATCTGGTTTCTGGTTTCTGGTTTCTGGTTTCTGGCTTTAGTTGGGTTGGTTAGTTTTGAAAGTTGTAGGCGCATTCATTTGCGATGGCGATGCTTATTCACCTTTCGGCCCGTACGGCCATTCCTTTCAAGGTCTTTGATACAGTCCGCTGAAATCCAGTCAGGAAGGCCCCCAGCGATGCGGACTAAGTGCAAGGTACGGCTGTGCATGCCTACGTTTTAACGGATCGGCTCATCACGGCCGCTAAATACAAAAGACCTTGAAAGGGATGATGATAAGGCCGGGCTTGGTCAGGCCAATGTTGCCGCGTCGAAAGTACAAGCGTTACCAGCTCCATTGAGGTGATTGAATTTGTATGTTTGGTTCACGTAACTTCCCTGATTTCTTTTTGATTTGATTGCATCTGAAGTGTTTGCAGATTTGGTAGTGGATCAATTTTGACAGGGGGTTCAGGCTTAACTTCAACGCTGGTGATAATTCTCAAGGTTTTGCTCAGGGTTTCGACATAGTGCTGCTGGGCCAATTTCCTTTGGTCCTCGGCCGAAATGATTGCTGACAAGCTAGGGTCAGGCTCGAAGGTGTCAAGTGCTAATTTTTTCTGGCTAAGTTTTGCAGCCTTCTTCAGGTGTGTTTTTGTCACGTGTGGGCTGTCGAACCATTTGCCATGAACAGCTAATTCGGGTATCGCTTGAGTCGCGGCGACAGCATTTTTGTAATAGTCTTTATTTTTATCTTTAATGCCGAAGGTGCTCTTCAGTGCTTTAAACATGTGCCCGGATGGGTCGATATAGTTGACCGGATTACCTGCGCAATAGACATAGGCGTTAATACCACCTTCACCAAATGGACTGAGGTAGTCCGGCGAACGGAACCTCATCAGGCAAGGATCGTAGTCACGGTAGCCATTGCCGAGTGGATAGCACCCTGTCACTGGGGCCTTCCTTTGCCCGTTGAAGCCAAGCATGACTTCGAGGCCAAGGCATCCCGGTCTGTATCCGTATGCCGTATACACCAAGGGATAGGGAGTTACGGGAGGCTTAGCCCCAATAACCGAGCCGTGATTATCGGTAACCAGGAGATATGCTTCGATCTTGGTCTTTTGCCCGTATCTATGCATGGGGTTCTCCGGAGCAGCGAGTGAATAGCAGTACATTCACTCATTTTTTGGGAACGGGCTACTGGCAAATTTACCAGGTACGGTTCATGGTCGGCTCATGGAGCTCGAGCTTGTCCGAGCCCGTGCTGCCGTTGCCGACGGGGCGGTCGATTGCGCGGTACCTGATCGATTTTTCTGTGGTGCGGCGGTTGGGTCTGCCTGATTTCTGATTTCTGATTTCTGATTTCTGATTTTAGTTGGGTTGGTTGGTTTTGGAAGTTGTATGCGCATTCATTTGTGATGGCGACGCTTATTCACCTTTCCGCCCTTACGGCGGCCTACTTTGGTCTTGGCCAAAGTAGGCAAAGCCGCTCGCTCCATTCATACGGCCCCTACGCTTCGCTCCGGGGTTCCCTCACTCCGGCCTTGCTCCCGGGAGGACCGCGCTGAACGCCCCATCCTGGGGCGCAGCGCTTGACGGGCATCCATGCCCGTCACCTCCCTCCGCAAGACCTCCGTTCGGCCTCCTGAAGTCGCGAAGTTACGAGCGGCGTCTGGACTGGCGCAGCTGTCGCTAGTTGGAAGCTTAGTTGATCTGTCGATTGTCGCTGGGCAGCCAATATATAACCAACTGTCAGTTAACTAGGTTTGAATTTTCATCTCTTGCTCTTGCTCTTGCTCTTGCTCTTGCTCTTGCTCTTGCTCTTGCTCTTGCTCTTGCTCTTGCTCTGCTTCTAAGCGCGCAATATTCCAGGCGCCGCCAATTGCGACTTCAGGAGGCCGAGTGGAGTTCTTGCGTAGTGGGGCGACGGCCATGGATGGCCGTCGAGCGCTGCGCCCCAGGATGGGGCGTACAGCGCGGTACCCACGGGAGCAAGAACGGAGCGAGGGGACCCCGGAGCGCAGCGCAGGGGCCGTATGAATGGAGCCAGCGGTTTTTGCCTACTTTTGCCCAAGAGCAAAAGTAGGTCGCCGTAAAGGCGAAAAGGTGACTAGATGTCGACACATTTCAAGAAGATGTATGCAAAATCAAAACAATCGAGCCAGGGCCAGAGCCAAATTTCTGATCCCTACCCAAACCAATGCTGCCAAGCCAACCGCACAGTCAACGCCAGCACCACAGTAACAAACACCGGCCGAATGAACTTGCTACCCCCGCTGATCGCCGTACGCGCCCCAAAAAACGCCCCGACCATCACCGACACCCCCATGCACAACCCAACGATGTAATCCACCTGCCCGGAAATGACAAACACCGTCAACGCCGCAATGTTGCTGACAAAGTTCATGCTGCGCGCCACACCACTGGCCCGAACCAGGTCGATGGGATAGAGCAGCAACGTGCTCACGGTCCAGAAAGCACCGGTACCCGGCCCGGCCACGCCGTCGTAGAAGCCCAGGGTGAAGCCCTGCGGAAACTGCCACTTCCTTTTGATCGGCGCATCGGCATCCACCGGCGCCTTCGGTGTTCCGCCGAACAGCAGGTAGACGCCACAGGCGAACACGATCACCGGGAGCATCTTGTTCAACCACTCGGCCGGCATGTAGTGAGCCACCACCGCGCCGATCAACGCGCCTACCAGGGTACCGACGATCGCCAGGCGCCATTGCGCCGGATGGAACAGCTTGCGCCGGTAGTAGGTGATGCTGGCCGTGGCCGCGCCGAAGGTCGAGCTGAGCTTGTTGGTGCCCAGCACCAGGTGCGGCGGCATGCCGGCAGTGAGCAGCGCCGGGGTCGTCAGCAGGCCGCCGCCACCGGCGATGGCATCGATGAAACCTGCAACAAAGGCGACCAGGGCGAGAATCAGCAGGGTGAGCGGTTCTACGGTGAGTTCGAAGGGCATGAGGGCACGGGCAGGCTGGACGGCGGGGTGCGGCAAACGGCCGCGCTAGAGGGGCACATGGTAATCCCGGATGGTAGGGGTTGCCAGTGCCGCCTCATCGCGGGGCAAGCCCGCGCCCACGTCTGTTCGTAGCGCGTGGGAGCGGGCTTGCCCCGCGAGGGATGTCACAGGAACCAGCGATACTCCCGCGCGCTGACCTCATGGAGAAACGCCAGCTGGTCCTGGCGCTTGTTCTCGCAATAGACCATCACGAACTCCGCGCCCAACCCCTCGTTGACCGCCGGATGCCCACGCATCGCTGCCACCGCGCCGAGCATGTCCTTGGGAAAATCGATCCCGCTGCCACGGTCCTCGTTGAGCGGCGCGATGGGCTCCTGCGCGGCATCCAGCCCGTGCTCCATGCCGCACAGGATCGCCGCCAGCACCAGGTACGGATTGGCATCCGCCCCGGCCAGCCGATGCTCGATCCGCAGGTTGCGCGGATCCGACTCAGGGATGCGGATACAGGCGTCGCGATCCTCGAAGCCCCAGCTGGCGCGGCTGGCGGCGTTGACCATGGCCCCGTAGCGGCGAAACGCATTATGGTTGGCGGCGAATATCGGCATGCAATGCGGCAGCAACGCCAGGCAACCGGCCACAGCATGACGCAGCGGCCGTTGGTTATCGGCAGACAACAGGTTGTTGCCCGCCGGGTCGTACAGGCTGACATGCACATGCATGCCGCTGCCCGGCGCGTGCAGATAGGGTTTGCTCATGAACGAGGCGCGCAGCCCGTGCTTGAGCGCCACGCCCCGGGTGCTGCGGCAGAACAGCGCCGCCCAGTCGGCGGCGCGCAGGCCATCGTCGCAATGGCCGAAATTGATCTCGAACTGGCCGGGGCCAAGTTCGGCGGTGATGACATTGGCGTCCACTCCTTGGGCATTGGCGGTCTCGACCATTTCGCGCAGTACGTCGGCAAAGCGCGACAGGCGCTCGATATGCATGTTCGGCTGGTCGTCGGCATCGCCACTGGCCGGGTCGCGGGGGAACTGCGGAAGGCCCTCCTTCAGCGTCCTGTCGAACAGGTAGAACTCCAGTTCGAACGCCACCACCGGGCGGATGCCTCGGCTTTCGAGGCGTTGCAGGACGCGGGCCAGCACCTCGCGTGGTTCGAATTCGATGGGCGCCGCAGTGCCGTCCGAGGTGATCAGCATCTGCCCCAGCGGCTCTCGCTCCCAGTTCACCGGCTTGAGCGTACCGGGTACCAGGCGGCGCGGGGCGTCCGGGTCGCCGTCGTTGAAGCAGTAGTCGCCAATCGGGAACAGCCCGCCCTGCACGCCGAGCAGTACGCAGTTCTGCGGCAGCTTGAGCGGGCTGCCGGCGGCGACGTTTTCCAGCATGTCGATGGGGTAGCGCTTGCCGTAGAAATGCCCGGGGATGTCCAGGCTGATCAGGTCAACGTAGCGCACGTCGGGGTGTCGGGCGCGGAAGGCGCGCACTTCGCTGAGCAGATCGGGGAAGCCTGTTGTACTTGTCATTGGCATGCTCTCAACGGAAGACCCAGAGAACCCGGGTGGTTCGGGCGGTCAGGTTGGCGTAGCGGAACTGGCTGTGGGGTGGCAGCTGGAAGCTGTCGTTGGGGCTGAGGGTGACGGCGTCGTCGCGGCCCTCGAGCCACAGGGTCAGCTCGCCCTCGAGGACGAAACCGCCTTGTTCCGAGCTGTCGTCCAGATGCCCCTCGCCACTGCTGGCACCGGGCGCCAGGTGGCTTTCGAGCATGGCGAAGCGGCCATTGAGGGTCGGCGAGACCAGCACGTCGGTGACCCCGGCGGCGTAGTACAGGGTGCGTCGCTCGCCGGGGCGGGTCACCCAGTCGATCTCGCGGGGCGGCACGGCCTGATAGAAATAGGTGGTCGGTACGCGCAGCGCTTCGCTGATGGCGGTCAGGTCGGCCACCGTCGGCCGCGACAGGCCGCGTTCGACCTGGGAGAGGAAGCCCAGCGAGCGGTTGACGCGAGTTGCCAGCTCGTCGAGGGTCAACCCCCGATGCTTGCGCAGGTCGCGGACCTGGCGGGCGAGGGTTTGGATATCGTCAGACATGATCGCGCATCCTGTACCAGGCCTTGGCCGCCGCTTCCAGCGGCGCGGCCAGCAGGTCGCCACCGGGGAAGCGGCCGTTATCGATGCCCTGGTAAAGCTTCAGCAGGTCGTCGTCACCGAGGATCGCGTCGCTGACCGCGCGTGCACCGGCCAGGGTCGGCAGTACGCCGTGGCCGGAAAAACCCTGCAGCCAGTAACGTTGGCCCTGGCGCCCGATATCCGGCGTGCGCTGGATGCTGCAATCGATGTGGCCGCCCCAGGCATGCTCGATGGCGACCCCTTGCAACTGTGGGAACACCCGTTCCAGGCACGGCCGGGTGGCGCCGGCGACGTCCTTGGGGATGCCACCGAGGTACGTGCAGCCACCGCCGAACAGCAAGCGGTGGTCGGGTGTAAGGCGGAAATAGTCGGGGACGAACTGGTTGTCGATCACGCAACTGTTGCGTGGCAGCAGCGAGGCGGCGAAGTCGGCGTCCAGCGGCGCCGTGGCCACCTGGTATGAGCCCACCGGCAGCAGACGACGCGACAGCGTGCGGTCGAGGCGGTCGATATAGGCGTTGCAGGCCAGCACCATTACGCGACTGCGCACCTCGCCCTGATCGGTTCGGGCGGCGAAGCCGTCGGCGTGTTCCTGGTAACCCATCACCTGGCTCTGCTCATAGATCCGCCCGCCATGCGCTTCGATCACGGCGGCCAGGCCCTGGGCCAGCTTCAGCGGGTTGAGGTGGGCGCCATTGGGATCGTACAGCGCGGCCTGGTAGCGGGGGCTGTCGACCCACTCGGACAGTTCCTCACGGTCGATCAGGCGCAGGCAGTCGTAGTCGAGCTTCTCCTGTGCTTCACGCCGGGCGTCCTCCAGCAGTTTTACCCGGCGCGGCAACACGGCGGTCCACAGACTGCCCAGGCGGTAATCGACGTCGAAGCCATGGCGCAGGGGCAGTTCGCGCAGCTCGCCGGCGGCCCAGCACATGCTGTCCCACAGGCGCCGGCTGCGCTCCAGGCCCAGGGCTCGCTCCAGCGGGGGCATGTCGGACGACCAGCCCAGCAGCGCCTGGCCACCGTTGCGCCCCGAGGCGGCCCAGGCCACCCGGCTGGCTTCCAGCAGGGTCACGCGCTGGCCGGCCAATGTCAGGCGCAGGGCCGTATGCAGGCCGCTGAAGCCGGCACCGACGATGAGGATGTCGGTGTCGTGGGCGCCCTGCAGGGTGGGGCGCAAAGGGATGGTGGCGGGGTAGGTGCGGGCGTAGTAGCTGGCGACGTGCTGGGCGGATTGCTTGAACATGCCGGGGCCTCGTGAAATTTTTTCTGATTATTTTCATGAAAAAATAGCAGAGGATTTTCATTTCGCCAGTAGATGGCGTCATCGTGCTAGGTAGCTGCCTTGCGCCGCGGCTGTCGGGGTTTGCCGGCTGCTGACTTGCCCTTGCCAGCGCTTTTGCGCTTCTTCTTCCAAGGTGCCGCGGCTTTGCCCGCCGCCGGCCCGCTGATGGTCAGGCGCATGCCGCTGCAGCGTTGCACCAGCTTGCCCATCCACGCCGATTGCCGGGCGACGAACTCCTCCAGGCTCATTTCCCCGCTTTGCACCATGTCCAGCGCCTGCTCCCAGATCGCCGTGGTGCCAGGATCGGCGATGGCCCGGGGCACGGCGTCGATCAGGCTGAAGGCGGCAGGCGTGGCCGACAGGGCCTTGCCGTTCTTGACCAGGTAGCCACGGTCGAGCAGGCCCTGGATGATGCTGGCGCGCGTCGCCTCGGTGCCGATGCCGGTGGTTTCCTTGAGCTTCTGCTTGAGCCTGGGGTCGTCCACCAGCTTGGCGACGTTCTTCATCGCCTTGATCAGGTCGCCTTCGGTGAAAGGCTTGGGGGGCTGGGTCCACAGGTCCTTCAATTGCAGATCCCGCACTGAACAGTCCTGGCCTTCGCGCAACGCCGGCAGCACTTGGGCCGGTGGCGCTTCGCGACCCTTGGCCGGGGCCAGCGCCTCAGGCAATGCCCGGCGCCAGCCCGGTTCGACGATCTGCTTGCCCACCGCCCGCAACGCATGGCCGGCGCAATCGAACTCGGCCTGGGTGCGGTCGTACTCATGGTTGGGCAGGAACTGCGCCAGGTAGCGGGCGCGGATCAGGGTGTACACCGCCTTGTACTTGGGTGGCAGGCGCGCCGGGTCGCTGGCGGCGGCGGTGGGGATGATGCCGTGGTGGGCGCTGACCTTCTGGTCGTTCCACGCCCGTGAACGGCGCTGTGGGTCCAGGTGGTCCCGCAGTGGCGCGAGGCTGCTGTCGGCGCGCTGCAAGGCAGCGAGGATGGCTGCGGCCTCGCCATGCTGGCTGAGGGGCAGGTACCCACTGTCGCTGCGCGGGTAGGTGATGAGCTTGTGGGTTTCGTAAAGGGCCTGGGCAATGTCCAGGGTTTCCTGGGCGCCGAGGCCGAGCTTCTTTGAACACAGCTCCTGCAGGGTGCCGAGGTCGAAGGGCAGCGGCGCGGCTTCGTGCACCCGTTCGGTGGCGATCTTCAGCACCCGGGCGCTGCCGGCAGCCTGCATGGCGGCAGCGGCTTGTTGCGCCAGGTCCTGTTTCAGGCAGCGGCCCTGATCGTCGCAGGCGTCCTCGGGGGCGCGCCATTGGGCGTTGAACACGGCGCCCGCACTTTCCAGCTGCACGTCGATGGCCCAGAACGGCACGGGTACGAAATCGGCGATGCTGCGGTCGCGGTCCACTACCAGGCGCAGCGTCGGAGTCTGTACCCGGCCCACCGGCAGCACGCCCTGGTAGCCGGACTGGCGGCCGAGCAGGGTGAACAGGCGGCTCATGTTCATGCCGATCAGCCAGTCGGCCCGCGAGCGGCCCAGGGCCGAATGGTAGAGGCTGAACGTCTCCTGGCCGGGCAGCAGGCGCCCAAGGGCCTTGCGGATCGAGGCATCGTCCAGCGCCGACAGCCACAGGCGCTGGATCGGCCCGCGGTAGCGGCAGTGCTCGACCAGTTCGCGGGCAATCATCTCGCCCTCGCGGTCGGCATCGGTGGCGATCACCAGTTCGCGGGCTTCGCCCAGCAGGCGCTTGACCGCCTTGTACTGGCTGGCGGTCTTGGGCTTGACCGTCATCTTCCATTTTTCCGGGATGATCGGCAGGTCTTCTAGGGTCCAGCGTTTGTAGCGCTCGTCGTAGCTGTCCGGCGGGGCGGTCTCCAGCAGGTGGCCGATGCACCAGGTCACGCAGACATCGGTGCCTTGCCAGCAGCCATCGCCGCGGCGATGGGCGCCGAGGACCTTGGCGATGTCTTTTGCCTGGGAGGGCTTTTCGCAGAGAAAGAGGCGCATGGCCGAAAACGCTTCATCGTGAAAGTGGCCCCTAGGATGCGCAAACCAGGGCGCGCAGGCAAGTTTTATCTGTATGTATGTACAGGTTTTTTGCCCGCATCTTTGGCAGGGACGTCATCCCTTCGGGTTGGACGAGGTGGCAAATGCGTGCCAGCTTTGCCTTTCGCCCGTCAGTCGTGTCACCGGACGATGTCGCTGGGGTGTCCTTCCTACAAGAACAACAGGGATGTAAACCAATGCCCGTATTCGATTACCGACAGCTCGACAGCACTGCCTCCTCTGCGCTGTACAAGGACGCCATGGCGCTGGCCACCTATGCCTACCATGGCATCGACGATGGCTTCAGCGCCGGCTACCAGAAGTACGGCTTCGGCCTTGGCCTGCCGGCCACGCTGGTCAAGGCGCTGATCGGCGGCACCGACAGCCAGGGCGTGATCCCCGGTATCCCCTGGAACCCCGACTCCGAAGCTCGGGCCCTGGCCCAGGTCAAGGCCGCCGGCTGGTCGCCGATCAGCGCGGCGCAACTGGGCTACCAGGGCAAGACCGACGCCCGCGGCACCTTCCACGGCGAAGCGCCGGGCTACACCTCGGCGCAGGTGGAGATCCTCGGCCGCTATGATGCCGCCGGCCAGCTCAGCGGTATCGGTATCGCTTTTCGCGGCACCAGCGGCCCACGCGAGAACCTGCTGGGCGACACCATCGGCGACGCCATCAACGACCTGCTGGCGGCGATCGGCCCGGCAGGTTATGCCCGTGATTACGCCGGCAACGCATTCGGGCAGCTGCTCGCCGATGTGGCGGCCTTTGCCAAGGCCAACGGCCTGAGCGGCGCGGATATCACCGTCAGTGGTCACAGCCTCGGCGGCCTGGCAGTCAACAGCCTGGCCGACCTGAGCGGCTCGCGCTGGGGCGGTTTCTACCAGGATGCGCGCTACGTGGCCTTCGCCTCGCCAACCCAGGCCGCCGACGCCAGCAAGGTGCTCAATATCGGCTACGAGAACGACCCGGTGTTCCGTGTGCTCGACGGCACCTCGGCAACCTGGGGCACCCTGGGCGTGCACGACGGCGCCAAGGCCTCGGCCACCAACAACATCGTCAACTTCAATGACCACTACGCGTCCGACGCCTGGAACCTGCTGCCGTTCTCCATCGGCAACATCGCCACCTGGCTGTCGCACCTGCCGACGGCCTACACCGATGGCCTTGGGCGTGTGCTGGACTCCTCCTTCTATCAGTGGACCAGCCGCGACTCGACCATCCTGGTCAGCAACCTGTCGGACGTGACCCGTGGCTCGACCTGGGTCGAGGACCTCAACCGCAATGCCGAGCCGCACAAGGGCAGCACATTCATCATCGGCTCGGACAAGGACGACCTGATCCATGGTGGGCGCGGCAACGACTACCTCGAAGGCCGGGCCGGCAACGATACCTTCCGCGATGACGGCGGTTTCAACCTGATCGACGGCGGTGCCGGCCATGACACCCTGAAGCTGCAGGATGCCTTGGCCAACCTGAGCATCGCCCGGGATGGCGAAGGCACGCTGTACGTGCGTGACGCCGAGGGCGGCATCAGCCTGGTGCGCAATGTCGAAAACCTGGTGAGCAAGGAGTCCAGCCTGCTGATCTTCAGCAAGGAAGTCAGTCACGCGGTGGCGGCGCAGGGGTTGTTCGAAAGCGGCAAGATCACCCCCTATGCGTCCTCGCTCAACGGCACCCAGGCAAGCGACCAGTTGGTGGCGGGCAACCAGGGGCAGTGGCTGTTCGGCCTGGGCGGTGACGACCGTCTGCAGGGCGGCGCCGGCAATGACGTGCTGGTCGGTGGCTCGGGCAACGATGTGCTGATGGGTGGCGGCGGGCGCGACACCTTCCTGTTCAGCGGCCATTTCGGCCAGGACCGGGTGCTGGACTTCACAGGCCAGGACCGGCTGGTATTCATTGGCGTGGAAGGCGGCACCGCCGCGCCGGACTGGCGTGCCCATGCCAGCCAGGTGGGGGATGACCTGGTGCTGAAGTTCGGCGGGGACAGCGTGACGCTGGTGGGGATTGCGGGGCAGGGGGTTGGGGATGGGCAGATCGTGATTGCTTGATCCTGGGGCTGCGGTTCGTCGGCACGACAAGTTGGCTCCCACAGCGACGGCGCTTGGCTTGAGAGGGGCGCGGTCGGTGTGGGAGCCGGCTTGCCGGCGATGGCCGGCGCTAGCCGGCCCACTGCTCAGGCGATTTCGCGCGAATCCCGTACCATGTCGACGTGCGGGATGCCTGCCTCAAGGAATTCCTCGCTGACCACGCGGAATCCCAGGCGCTCGTAGAATGGAGTGGCATGTACCTGGGCGCTGAGCATCTGCTTGGTAAGGTCGCGGTTCTGCGCCTCGACAATGACCGCACGCATCAATGCATCGCCCACGTTCAAGCCGCGCCAGTCCCTGAGCACCGAGACCCGGCCGATGGTGCCGTCAGGCAGCAGGCGCGCAGTACCGATCGGGTAGTCGCCCTCCAGGGCCAGGAAGTGCACGGCGGTCGGGTCTTCTGCGTCGAATTCCAGTTCCGGCGGCACGTGCTGCTCGGCGACGAACACGGCGCTGCGGATGCGGTGGATGTCGGCATTGTCCTTGTGCCAGTCGGCCAGTCGAACACTGATCTTATTCATCGGCGAATCCCAGGCTGCCTTGCATGACCAGCTGTTGTACCAGCATCAGGCCGTCTTCGTCCTGCAGCCACTGGCCAAGGTTGTCGATGTGCAGGGCATCGGCGGCGCACACCAGCTTGAGCAGCTCGCGCAGTTTGGCCGGCAGTGGGCAGCTGCGCCCGCTGGCGAACAGCATCAGGTCGTCGTTGAGCTCGGACCAGGCCATGCGTGCGCTTGGGTTGCGGATCAGCACGGCGCCCTGTTCGAGGTAGTTGATCAGCTCCTGCTCGCTCAGCTCTTCACCGACAACCTGCTCAGGGTAGCGCGGCTCGGTCATGAACTGGCCGAACCAGGTCAGCAGCAGGTCCTTGTCGGACATATGCTTGTCGATCAGCGCCTTGAGGCGGTCCAAGGCATCGTGCTGGATCTGGTGCGGGTCGCTGACCGGCTGGGCGTCGGCATCGCTGTAGCGCTCTTCATCCGGCAGGAACTGGCCGAGGAAATCGGTGAAGTGGGTCAGCACTTCGGCGGCGCTTGGGGCGCGGAAGCCGACCGAGTAGGTCAGGCACTCGCTCTCGGCGACGCCGTAATGGGCCAGGCGCGGCGGCAGGTAGAGCATGTCGCCGGGTTCCAGGGTCCACTCGTCGCTCTGCTCGAAATCAGCGAGGATGCGCAGATCGGCGTGGTCGATCAGCGCGCTGTCGCTGTTGCACATCTGGCCGACTTTCCAGTTACGCGTGCCGTCGCCTTGCAGCAGGAATACATCGTAGTTGTCGAAGTGCGGGCCGACGCTGCCGCCAGGCGCGGCGTAGCTGATCATCACGTCGTCGATACGCCAGCTGGGCAGGAAGCGGAACTCCTCCAGCAGCTCGGCCACTTCCGGGACGAACTGGTCCACGGCCTGTACCAGCAGGGTCCAGTCGCGCTCGGGCAGGTCGCTGAAGGCGTCCTCGGCGAACGGGCCGCGGCGCAGCTCCCACGGGCGCTCGCCGTGCTCGAGCACCAGGCGCGACTCGACTTCCTCTTCCAGGGCCAGGCCAGCCAGCTCGTCGGCGTCGATGGGGCTGACGAAGTCAGGGAAGGCCTGACGTACCAGCAGTGGCTTCTTCTGCCAGTAGTCGCGCAGGAATTCACGGGCCGTGAGGCCGCCCAACAGTTGCAGTGGAGTATCAGAATTCATGTTCAACCTATTGAAAAAACGTAATTTTCGTACGGGAATAAAAACGCCCGGCCAGGCCGGGCGTTGCACGCGACGGTCAGCTTAGATGCGTTTGGCCTGGGCCACCGCGTTGCCGATGTAGGTCGCTGGGGTCAGCTGCTTGAGCTCGGCCTTGGCTTCGGCCGGCATGTCCAGGCCGTCGATGAAGGTCAGCAGCGCGTCAGGGGTGATGCCCTTGCCACGGGTCAGCTCCTTGAGCTTCTCGTAGGGGTTCTCGATGTTGAAGCGGCGCATCACGGTCTGGATCGGCTCGGCCAGGACTTCCCAGCAGGCATCCAGATCGGCGGCGATACGGGCTTCGTTGACTTCCAGCTTGCCGATGCCCTTCAGGCTGGCCTCGTAGGCGATGACGCTGTGGGCGAAGCCCACGCCCAGGTTGCGCAGCACGGTGGAGTCGGTCAGGTCACGCTGCCAGCGCGAGATCGGCAGCTTGCTGGCCAAGTGCTGGAACAGCGCGTTGGCTATCCCTAAGTTGCCTTCAGAGTTCTCGAAGTCGATCGGGTTGACCTTGTGCGGCATGGTCGAGGAGCCGATTTCGCCGGCAACGGTCTTCTGCTTGAAGTAGCCCAGCGAGATGTAGCCCCAGACGTCGCGGTCGAAGTCGATGAGGATGGTGTTGAAGCGGGCGATGGCGTCGAACAGCTCGGCGATGTAGTCGTGCGGCTCGATCTGGGTGGTGTAGGGGTTGAACACCAGGCCCAGCTCGTCTTCGATGAAGGCGCGGGCGTTGGCTTCCCAGTCGATCTGCGAGTAGGCCGACAGGTGGGCGTTGTAGTTGCCCACGGCGCCGTTGATCTTGCCCAGCAGCGGCACGGCGGCCACTTGCGCGATCTGGCGCTCCAGGCGGTAGACGACGTTGGCCAGTTCCTTGCCCAGGGTGGTCGGCGAGGCCGGCTGGCCGTGGGTGCGCGACAGCATCGGCACGGCGGCGTGGGTGTGGGCCAGGGTGCGGATCGCTTCGGCGATCTGACGCATCAGTGGCAGCAGCACTTCGTCACGGCCGGCGCGCAGCATCAGGGCGTGGGACAGGTTGTTGATGTCCTCGCTGGTGCAGGCGAAGTGGATGAACTCGCTGACCTTGGCCAACTCAGGCAACTGCGCGGCCTGCTCCTTGAGCAGGTACTCGATGGCCTTGACGTCGTGGTTGGTGGTGCGCTCGATTTCCTTGACGCGTTCGGCGTGCTCGAGTTTGAAATCGGTGGCCAGGCTGTCCAGCACGGCGTTGGCTTCGGCGCTGAACGCCGGCACTTCGCCGATCTGCGGGTGGGCGGCCAGGCGCTGCAGCCAGCGCACTTCGACCAGGGCGCGGAAACGGATCAGGCCGAATTCGCTGAAAATGGGGCGCAGGGCCTGGGTTTTGCCGGCATAACGGCCGTCTACAGGGGAAACCGCAGTGAGCGAGGAGAGCTGCATGGGGTGTTCTCGGACAGTCAGGCTTTTGGAAGGGCGCATATCATACATGAAAAACGCGCCCGGGTCGGGTGGCTGACCAAAGGTCGGGCCATTTCGAAGCGTGTGGTGTCTGGCGTGGGAGCGGCGGCGCACCGCCGCTCCCACGGTTCATTTCAATCGGCGGTACGCATCATCCCGTACAGCTCGTTGAGCAGCTTGCGCCGGCTGAACACCAGCTGCCAGCGGTGCCCGCCCAGCTGGCGCCACAGGCGCGCGGCGCGAATGCCGGCCAGCAGCAGGGCGCGGATCTTCGAAGCGTTGCTGGCCTGCTGCAGGAAGCGCATGTCGCCATGCACCTGGATGCGCTGGCGCAGGGTGCTCAGGGTGTCTTGGTACAAGGCTCCGCTGGAGGCGATGACGTTTTCATGAACCAGGCCGAAATGCTCGGCCTGGGACTGGATCTGCGGCAGGCGGTTGCCGATGGTATCGAGCATGTCGCCACGCTTGTTCAGCTGGCGCTCGAGGCCCAGCATCGACAGGGCGTAGCGCAGCGGCTCGCGTTGCAGGCTGCTGGGGTCGCGCTCCAGGGCGCCGACCAGCGCCCGGTAGCCGTCGCGCAGGTTGATGTCGTCGCCGCCGAACACTTCCAGGGTGTCCTTGGGGTCGACCACCAGCAGGCTGCCGAGCATGCAGCCGATATTGGCTTCGCTGGCCTGGCCGGTGCGGGCGATACGGTCCACCAGCACGGCGGCCTGGAACACGCCGCCCAGGGCAATCAGTTGCTCCTGGAGGTTGTTCATGGGCGCGGGCTCCAGGGCTCGGCGACTTCGATCACGCCGCCGCCCAGGCATACCTCGCCGTCATAGAACACTACCGACTGGCCCGGGGTGACGGCGCGCTGCGGCTCGTCGAACACGGCGCGGTAGCCGCTGGCGGTCTGCTCCAGCGTGCACTGCTGGTCGGCTTGGCGGTAGCGCACCTTGGCGGTAAGTTTGCGCGGGCTCGACAGGTCGATCGGGTTGACCCAGAAGATTTCCGAGGCCAGCAGGGCGCGGGAGAACAGCCACGGGTGCTCGTTGCCCTGGCCGACCACCAGCACGTTGCGCGACAGGTCCTTTTCCAGCACGTACCACGGCTCGTCGCTGGCGTCTTTCAGGCCGCCGATGCCCAGGCCTTGGCGCTGGCCGATGGTGTGGTACATCAGGCCGTGGTGCTGGCCGATCACTTCACCCTCGGTGGTCTGGATCTCGCCCGGCTGGGCCGGCAGGTACTGCTTGAGGAAGTCGCTGAAGCGGCGCTCGCCGATGAAGCAGATACCAGTGGAGTCCTTCTTCTTGGCGGTGGCCAGGCCGTGTTTCTCGGCGATGGCGCGTACCTCGGGCTTTTCCAGTTCACCCACCGGGAACAGGGTGCGGGCGATCTCTTTGCCGCCGACGGCGTGCAGGAAGTAGCTCTGGTCCTTGTTCGGGTCCAGGCCCTTGAGTAGCTCGGTCAGCTCGCCAGTGTCGCGGCGGCGCACATAGTGGCCGGTGGCGATCAGGTCGGCGCCCAGGGACAGGGCGTAGTCGAGGAAGGCCTTGAACTTGATTTCGCGGTTGCAGAGGATATCCGGGTTTGGCGTGCGGCCGGCCTTGTATTCCTCGAGGAAGTGCTCGAACACGTTGTCCCAGTATTCGGCGGCGAAGTTGGCGGTGTGCAGCTTGATACCGATGCGGTCGCACACGGCCTGGGCGTCGGCCAGGTCTTCGCGGGCGGTGCAGTATTCGGTGCCGTCGTCCTCTTCCCAGTTCTTCATGAACAGACCTTCCACCTGGTAGCCCTGCTCCATGAGCAGAAGGGCGGAGACGGAAGAGTCCACGCCGCCGGACATGCCGACGATGACGCGGGTCTTGGCGGGGTCTTTGAGTGCTGGGCTGGTCATGGCTACCGATGTGTATCAGAGGGGAAAAACGCCGATTCTATCAAACCGGCGTCAGTCGCGCAGCAGGTCAAGGCTGTGCAGTGGGCCTTGGAGGTAGTCGTCGAGGCAGCGTGGCACCAACTCGCTGCGCCAGCGCGACGGCTCGGCCAGCAGTTCGTCGCGGGTCAGCCATACGGCGCGGACGATGTCGCTGTCCAGGGCGCGGTCCTGGTGGTGGCGCACGGGGCGGGCGGCGAAGCAGATGCGCTGGTAGGTGACGCCGTTGCTGGGGGCGGTGTACAGATAGATACCGACCACGCCGGTGAGCTCGACTTCCCAGGCGGTTTCCTCGAGGGTTTCGCGCAGGGCGGCCTGGGTGATGGTTTCATTGGCTTCGAGGTGGCCGGCGGGCTGGTTGAAGACATGCTGGCCGGCCTTGAATTCCTCGACGAAAAGGAACTTGCCCTCGTGTTCGACGACGGTGGCGACAGTGATGTGGGGTTGCCAGGTCATTGGGGTTGTCCTTTTGCATGCTGGGGGCTGCGCAGCAGACCCAGTCCCAGAAAGCACAAACCCCGGTGCGTGGCCGGGGTTTGTGTTGTTACGTCAAGCGAACCTTACAGTGCGGCGATGGCGCTGTTCAGGGTCTGGCTTGGGCGCATCACCTTGGCGGTCAGCTCGGCATCCGGGGCGTAGTAGCCACCGATGTCGGCCGGCTTGCCCTGGACGGCGTTGAGCTCGGCGACGATGGTCGCTTCGTTCTCGCTCAGGGTCTTGGCCAGCGGGGCGAAGCGCGCCTGCAGGGCGGCGTCGTCGGACTGGGCGGCCAGTGCTTCTGCCCAGTACAGGGTCAGGTAGAAGTGGCTGCCACGGTTGTCGATACCGCCAACCTTGCGCGAAGGCGACTTGTTGGTGTCGAGGAACTTGCCGGTGGCCTGGTCAAGGGTGTTGGCCAGGACCTTGGCGCGCGGATTGTCGTAGGTGTTGCCCAAGTGCTCCAGGGAAGCGGCCAGGGCCAGGAATTCACCCAGCGAGTCCCAACGCAGGAAGTTCTCTTCAACCAGCTGCTGCACGTGCTTCGGTGCCGAACCACCGGCGCCGGTCTCGAACAGGCCACCGCCGTTCATCAGCGGCACGATCGACAGCATCTTGGCGCTGGTGCCCAGCTCCATGATCGGGAACAGGTCGGTCAGGTAGTCGCG
This sequence comes from Pseudomonas soli, assembly GCF_900110655.1. GTDB lineage: Bacteria > Pseudomonadota > Gammaproteobacteria > Pseudomonadales > Pseudomonadaceae > Aquipseudomonas > Aquipseudomonas soli. The sequence goes on along the minus strand of NZ_FOEQ01000002.1, from coordinate 100,886 downwards.
CAGCACGTTGCCGGTCACCGAGATGGTGTCCTTGCCTTCGCGGATGCGGGCCAGGGAGAACTTGATGGCGTCGACCGGGGCCAGGATGCGGATGTCCAGGCCGGCGGTGTCGTGATCCTTCAGGTACTGCTGCACCTTTTCGATCATCACGCCGTCGTGGGCGCGGGCCGGGTCCAGCCAGAACACCGCCGGTGTGTTGCTCAGGCGGGCGCGGTTGACGGCCAGCTTGACCCAGTCCTGGATCGGCGCGTCCTTGGTCTGGCACATGCGGAAGATGTCACCGGCTTCGACGTTCTGCTCCAGGACGACCTTGCCCTTGCCGTCGACCACGCGCACGACGCCGTCGGCCTTGATCTGGAAGGTCTTGTCGTGGGAGCCGTACTCTTCGGCTTTCTGCGCCATCAGGCCGACGTTCGGCACGCTGCCCATGGTGGTCGGGTCGAAGGCGCCATTGGCCTTGCAGTCTTCGATGGTGGCCTGGTAGATGCCGGCGTAGCAGCGGTCCGGGATCACGGCCTTGGCGTCCTGCAGCTCACCTGCGGTGTTCCACATCTTGCCCGAGTCGCGGATCATTGCCGGCATCGAGGCGTCGACGATGACGTCGCTCGGTACGTGCAGGTTGGTGATGCCCTTGTCCGAGTTGACCATGGCCAGGGCCGGGCGAACGGCGTACAGGGCCTGGATATCGGCTTCGATCTCGGCTTGCTTTTCAGCAGGCAGGTCCTTGATGCGGGCGTACAGGTCGCCGATGCCGTTGTTGGCGTTGAAGCCCACTTCGGCCAGCGCGGCGGCGTGCTTGACGAGCACGTCGTTGTAGAACTCTTCGACGATCACGCCGAACATGATCGGGTCGGAAACCTTCATCATGGTGGCTTTCAGGTGCACCGACAGCAGCACGCCGGAGGCCTTGGCATCGGCGATCTGCTCGGCGATGAAGGCTTTCAGGGCCTTGCGGCTCATGGTGGCGCAGTCGATCACTTCGGCGGCTTTGACGGCGGTCTTTTCTTTCAGCACGGTGGTGCTGCCGTCCTTGCCGACCAGCTCGATGCGCAGGCTGTCGTCAGCCTCGATCAGCGCGGCCTTCTCGCTGCCGTAGAAGTCGCCCTGGGTCATGTGGGCAACGTGCGACTTGGAGTCGGCGGCCCAGGCGCCCATCTTGTGCGGGTGCTTGCGGGCGTAGTTCTTGACCGACAGCGGCGCGCGGCGGTCGGAGTTGCCTTCGCGCAGGACCGGGTTCACGGCGCTGCCCTTGATGCGGTCGTAGCGGGCGCGCGATTCTTTCTCTTCGGCGCTGGCCGGCTCGTCGGCGTAGTCGGGGATGTTGAAGCCCTTGGCTTGCAGCTCCTTGATCGCGGCCTTCAGCTGTGGAACCGAAGCGGAAATGTTCGGCAGCTTGATGATGTTGGCTTCAGGGGTGGTGGCCAGCTGGCCCAGTTCCGCCAGGTGATCGCCTACCTGCTTCTCGGTGCCCAGTTGCTCCGGGAAGGCGGCGAGGATACGGCCGGCCAGGGAGATGTCGCGGGTTTCGACGGCGATGTCGGCGCAGGCAGTGAAGGCCTCGACGATCGGCAGCAGCGAGTAGGTGGCGAGGGCGGGGGCTTCGTCGGTGAAGGTGTAGATGATCTTGGAACGGGTGGGCATGCGGGTTAACTCTCTATGTGCTGAGCGTACTCGAGTCTCGAGGTGCGCAGGGTAGGCGCTTCGCCCTGGCGACGCCATGAGCGGAAAGTCGAGAGGCTGCGAGCGGTGATGGTGGATGCATCAGTCGAGCGTCAAGTGCTGGGCCGCGGTAACGACCCAGGCTTTGTGGTCATTCATGACCAAGGGCGAGCCGCATTTTCCTAGGGTTCGCCCCGGTGACCCTATGGTCGCGCCGGAGTATATCAAACCCTTTGGGCTAATCAGCAAGGCGAAGTGGTATCAGCGTATTTATAAGACCAAAGACGTAGGGGCAATGTGGCGTGTTGCCGCAGGCATTTGCCAGCTGTTTGCCGGTGTTGGCGGGCTCCTGCCTTGCAGGTCGGCGGATGTGGTTTAGGCTCAGTGGATCGCACGATTTCCAATCACACCAGGAAAAGCGGAGTAGTGCAGCATGGGATACCAGAAAATCAAGGTTCCGACTGATGGTGCCAAGATCACCGTCAATGCAGACCATTCGCTCAATGTTCCCGATAACCCCATCATTCCCTACATCGAAGGCGACGGCATCGGCGTGGACGTCTCGCCGGTGATGATCAAGGTGGTCGATGCCGCCGTGCAAAAGGCCTATGGCGGCAAGCGCAAGATCGCCTGGATGGAGGTGTATGCCGGCGAGAAGGCCACCCAGGTCTATGACCAGGACACCTGGCTGCCCCAGGAAACCCTGGATGCGGTGAAAGACTACGTGGTGTCGATCAAGGGGCCGCTGACCACACCGGTCGGTGGCGGCATCCGTTCGCTCAACGTGGCGTTGCGCCAGCAACTCGACCTGTATGTGTGCCTGCGTCCGGTGGTGTGGTTCCAGGGCGTGCCGAGCCCGGTGAAAAAGCCAGGCGACGTCGACATGGTGATCTTCCGCGAGAACTCCGAGGACATCTATGCCGGTATCGAGTGGAAGGCCGGCTCGCCCGAGGCGAACAAGGTGATCAAGTTCCTCAAGGAGGAAATGGGCGTCACCAAGATCCGCTTCGACCAGGACTGCGGCATCGGCGTCAAGCCGGTGTCGAAGGAAGGCACCAAGCGCCTGGTGCGCAAGGCTCTGCAATATGTCGTTGATAACGACCGCAAGTCGCTGACCCTGGTGCACAAAGGCAACATCATGAAGTTCACCGAAGGTGCCTTCAAGGACTGGGGCTACGAGGTGGCTCGCGACGAGTTCGGCGCCGAATTGCTCGATGGCGGCCCGTGGATGAAGTTCAAGAACCCGCGGACCGGCCGCGAGGTGATCGTCAAGGATGCCATCGCCGACGCCATGCTCCAGCAGATCCTGCTGCGCCCGGCCGAGTACGATGTGATCGCCACGCTCAACCTCAATGGCGACTACCTGTCCGACGCACTGGCGGCGGAGGTGGGCGGTATCGGCATCGCGCCGGGGGCCAACCTGTCTGACACCGTGGCCATGTTCGAGGCCACCCACGGCACCGCGCCGAAGTACGCCGGCAAGGATCAGGTCAATCCGGGGTCGGTGATCCTGTCGGCCGAGATGATGCTACGCCACATGGGTTGGACCGAGGCCGCGGACCTGATCATCAAGGGCACCAATGGCGCCATTGCGGCCAAGACCGTGACCTACGACTTCGAACGCCTGATGGAGGGCGCGACCCTGGTCGGCAGCTCGGGCTTTGGCGAGGCGCTGATCAAGCACATGTAAGCGTGAAAAAACCGGTCGCCTCTTTGTTAAAGGGGCGACCGGTTTTTTCGTTTACCGGCAGACAGCTCAGAGATCAGACTTCGACGGTGCTGCCTGGGTTCGTGGCGCTGGCCTGTACCGTGCTGGTGGCGCTTTTGATCTCTGTCGCGTGAAGCCCTTTGGGGCCCTGGATGATCTCGAAGTTCACGGATTGGCCGGCTTTCAGCGTCTTGTACCCGTCCATCTGGATCGCTGAATAGTGGGCGAACAGATCATCGGTCTTACCGTCCTCGTTGATGAATCCGTAGCCCTTGGCATTGTTGAACCACTTGACTTTACCGCTTGCCATCCCTATGTCCCTCTGCAAAGGACTCCATCACTGGAGTATCATCCACTTCATCCGCATACGAACCTTGCGAGAAAATCTGGTTGACTGCGCGGATCTTTATCGACCACGGTGGGTTCTTATTGGTTGTAACACCGTTTTGCCGATAGTCAAGGTCAGCCGGCGCCCGCGCCGGGAGGGGCCTGCGCGGTCAACCCACAACCTTAACCTGTCGATCATGATGAAATTCTTTCCATGCATGTACTCAGTGAGATTCGACTAACATTCAATCAGGATCGCCCGCAGTCGCATGAGGACGGGCACGAGGACGATGGCGCGGGCCTTGCCGTCCAGGAGGCCAAGCCGATCCTGCAGGCGCCACCGATGTACAAGGTGGTTTTGTTCAACGATGACTACACGCCAATGGATTTCGTCGTCGAAGTGCTCGAGACGTTCTTCAATCTGAACCGCGAGCTGGCGACCAAGATCATGCTGACCGTCCATACCGAAGGGCGGGCAGTGTGCGGATTGTTTACCCGTGACATCGCCGAAACAAAGGCCATGCAGGTCAACCAATACGCCAGGGAAAGCCAGCATCCGCTACTCTGTGAAATCGAGAAGGACGGTTAATCGCCGACCACTTGGGTATGAGGTGAAGCTATGTTAAACCGCGAGCTCGAAGTCACCCTCAATCTGGCCTTCAAGGAGGCCCGTTCGAAACGTCATGAGTTCATGACCGTCGAACACCTGCTGCTGGCACTCCTTGACAATGAGGCTGCCGCGACCGTTCTGCGCGCCTGTGGCGCCAATCTCGACAAGCTCAAGCACGACCTGCAGGAGTTCATCGATTCCACCACCCCGCTGATCCCCGTGCATGACGAGGACCGCGAGACGCAACCGACGCTGGGCTTCCAGCGCGTGCTGCAGCGTGCCGTGTTCCACGTGCAGAGCTCCGGCAAGCGCGAAGTGACCGGCGCCAACGTGCTGGTGGCGATCTTCAGCGAACAGGAAAGCCAGGCGGTGTTCCTGCTCAAGCAGCAGAGCGTGGCGCGTATCGACGTCGTCAACTACATCGCCCATGGCATCAGCAAGGTGCCGGGCCATGGTCCGAACACCGACAGCGACCAGGACATGCAGGATGAGGAGGGCGGCGAGGCTTCCTCTTCCAGCAACCCGCTGGACGCCTACGCCAGCAACCTCAACGAACTGGCCCGTGCCGGTCGTATCGATCCGCTGGTTGGCCGGGAGCAGGAGGTCGAGCGCGTCGCGCAGATCCTAGCTCGTCGGCGCAAGAACAACCCGTTGCTGGTCGGCGAGGCCGGCGTCGGCAAGACAGCCATCGCCGAAGGCCTGGCCAAGCGCATCGTCGATGGCCAGGTGCCCGACCTGCTGGCCCAGAGCGTGGTCTATTCCCTGGACCTCGGCGCGCTGCTGGCTGGCACCAAGTACCGTGGCGACTTCGAGAAGCGCTTCAAGGCGCTGCTCGGCGAGCTCCGCAAACGGCCGCAGGCGATCCTGTTCATCGACGAGATCCACACCATCATCGGTGCCGGCGCGGCTTCCGGGGGCGTGATGGATGCCTCCAACCTGCTCAAGCCGTTGCTGTCGTCCGGTGAGATCCGTTGCATCGGCTCCACCACGTTCCAGGAGTTCCGCGGCATCTTCGAGAAGGATCGTGCCCTGGCGCGTCGCTTCCAGAAGGTCGATGTCACCGAGCCGTCGGTGGAAGACACCGTGGGCATCCTGCGTGGCCTGAAAGGCCGCTTCGAAAGCCACCACAACATCGAGTACAGCGACGAGGCCCTGCGCGCCGCCGCCGAACTGGCTTCGCGCTACATCAATGACCGGCACATGCCGGACAAGGCCATCGACGTGATCGACGAAGCCGGTGCCTATCAGCGCCTGCAGCCGGAAGCCAACCGGGTCAAGCGCATCGACGTGCCGCAGGTCGAGGATATCGTCGCCAAGATCGCGCGGATCCCGCCAAAGCATGTCACCAGTTCCGACAAGGAGCTGCTGCGCAACCTTGAGCGTGACCTGAAGCTGACCGTGTTCGGCCAGGATGCCGCGATCGACTCGCTGGCCACTGCCATCAAGCTGTCCCGTGCCGGCCTCAAGGCACCGGACAAGCCGGTGGGCTCGTTCCTGTTCGCCGGCCCCACCGGCGTGGGCAAGACCGAGGCTGCTCGGCAGCTGGCCAAGGCCCTGGGGGTCGAGCTGGTACGCTTCGACATGTCCGAGTACATGGAGCGGCACACTGTGTCGCGGCTGATCGGTGCGCCGCCCGGCTACGTCGGGTTCGACCAGGGTGGCCTGCTGACCGAGGCCATCACCAAGCAGCCGCACTGCGTGCTGCTGCTCGATGAAATCGAGAAGGCCCACCCGGAAGTCTTCAACCTGCTGCTGCAGGTGATGGACCACGGGACCCTGACCGACAACAACGGGCGCAAGGCGGACTTCCGCAACGTGATCCTGATCATGACCACCAACGCCGGTGCCGAAACTGCCGCGCGGGCCTCGATCGGCTTCACCCACCAGGACCACTCCTCCGACGCCATGGAGGTCATCCGCAAGAGCTTCACGCCAGAGTTCCGCAACCGCCTGGACACCATCATCCAGTTCGGCCGCCTGTCCCACGAGACGATCAAGAGCATTGTCGACAAGTTCCTTATCGAACTGCAGGCTCAGCTGGAAGACAAGCGTGTGTTGCTGGAGGTCACCGACGCCGCGCGCGGCTGGCTGGCGGCCTCGGGCTACGACGTGCAGATGGGCGCGCGGCCAATGGCGCGGCTGATCCAGGACAAGATCAAGCGGCCGCTGGCCGAAGAGATCCTGTTCGGTGAGCTGGCCGAGCATGGCGGTGTGGTGCACATCGACCTGCGCGATGATGAGCTGGTGTTCGATTACGAGACCACGGCCGAGGTTGCGTAACGACCATCGCGGGGCCAGCCCGCTCCCATGCCAGCAGAAACTGACGTGGGAGCGGGCTGGCCCCGCGATGCTTTTAAGCGTCCACAAAAAAGCCCGGCACAATGGCCGGGCTTTTTCATGGCTTGAGCTTAGCGCGCACGGTAGGTGATGCGGCCCTTGCTCAGGTCGTACGGCGTCAGTTCGACGCGGACCTTGTCGCCAGTGAGAATACGGATGTAGTTCTTGCGCATCTTGCCAGAGATGTGCGCGGTAACGACGTGCCCGTTTTCCAACTCCACGCGGAACATGGTGTTGGGCAGGGTGTCGACGACAGTGCCTTCCATTTCGAAGCTGTCTTCTTTCGACATGCAGTAAAGCCCTCGGTATCCAGTGATGGCCCGACGCACGACTGCACCGGGCAAAAAAGTGGCGTGGATTATGCCCGAAAATTGTGTTTCAAGCCAATGCCTTTCAGTTGAGGGTGACCCAGCGCTGATTGATCAGCAGTTCAATGGGGCGATACTGGGTCTTGTAGTTCATCTTCTTGCAGTTCTTGATCCAGTAGCCAAGGTAAACGGCCTCGAGGTTTTGGCGCAGGGCTTCGGTGATCTGCCAGAGGATCGCGTAGCGGCCGAGGCTGCGGCGCTCTTCCTCGGGCTCGTAGAAGGTGTAGACCGCTGACAGGCCGTTGGGCAGCAGATCGCACACCGCCACGGCCAGCAGTCGGCCTTCCAGGCGGAACTCGTAGAACCAGCAGAACGGCAGGTCGCGCACCAGGAAGGTGGAGAACTGGTCGCGGCTTGGCGGATACATGTCGCCATCGGCGTGGCGCTGCTCGATGTAGCGCCGGTACAGGTCGAAGTACTCTTCCTTGTACGCTGGACGGGCGGCGGTGACGGTCAGGTCGGCGTTACGTTTGAGGATGCGTCGCTGCTGGCGGTTGGGAATGAAGCGCGCAGCAGGAATGCGCGCCGGCACGCAGGCGTTGCACTGCTGGCAATGCGGGCGATAGAGGTGGTCGCCGCTGCGACGAAAGCCCATTTCCGAAAGGTCGGCGTAGACATGCACATCCATCGGCTGGCTAGGGTCGAGAAACAGTGTGGTTGCCTGCTCATCCGGCAGGTAGCTGCAGGAGTGGGGTTGAGTGGCATAGAACTTCAACCGCGCCAGCTCTGTCATGATCAACCCCTTAGGTGAGACGTTGTATCTAAGTGTAAGCCAGCTCCGGGAACTCGCCTAGGCAACCCAGCTGGCCGCACTGGGCTGATCCAGGTGTTGCGCCAGGTAATCGGCGAAGCTGGCCCGGCTGATGGCGCGGGCGCCCAGGCTGTGCAGGTGATCGGTGGGCATCTGGCAGTCGATCAGCACGAAGCCTGCCTGCTTCAGGTGTTCGACCAGTGTCACGAATCCCACCTTGGAGGCATTGTCGGCGCGGCTGAACATCGATTCGCCAAAGAACAGGCGGCCCATGGCCAGGCCATACAGGCCGCCGACCAGTTCACCCTCCCGGCGTACCTCGACCGAGTGGGCGATGCCGCGCCGATGCAGCTCGCAGTAGGCGGCGCGCATGGTGTCGGTGATCCAGGTGCCATCGGCGTAGTCCCGGGGCGCGGCGCAGGCAGCAATCACCGCCGCGAAGTCGCTGTCGAAGCTCACCTGGTAGCGGCCTTGGCGGATCAGCTTGGCCAGCGAGCGCGAGACATGCAGTTCGTCCGGAAACAGCACGGTGCGCGGGTCGGGCGACCACCAGAGGATCGGCTGGCCGTCCTGGTACCAGGGGAAGCAGCCGTGGCGATAGGCTGCGACCAGACGCTCCGGGGTCAGGTCGCCACCAGCGGCCAGCAGGCCGTTGGGGTCGTGCAGGGCCTTTTCCAGGGGCGGGAAAGTCAGCGAGTCGCGGGTCAGCCAGGTGAGCATGGGGTTCTTGAGCGGCGGGGGAGGGGAGGGCCTCCAGCATGGCGTGGCTTGTGGATGAGGTCAACGACCGTCCTCGCGGGCGCGGTCCGCGTGGGAGCAGCGATGCGGCGACCCGACTTGCCCCGCGACAGGGCCGGACCTGGCAGAATCTACCGCCAATCAACCACCCATTCGAGCCGCCACCGGCACCATCTGGCACATTTGCTGTCACACCTGTGCAAAAACACAGCATAAGCCTTTGTCACAAAAGAAAATGCATGCTCAAATTGCATCAATATGAAAGTCGCCCCGTTCACGCGCCATACAGCGTGCCGCCATGGCGGCGGGTGGGCAGTAATGTTAAAAGTAGTGGTTCATTGGCCGGTGACCGGCCAATCACTATTGGACGCGCAGCACGCGCAGGAATAGACGCGTTTTGAAGAAATCCACCGCAACCCCAGCCCCCTTGCCAGTGCCCCTGTGGCGGCAGCAGCTGCACTATCGCCTGAAGGAAGGTGCGCTGATTGCCGTCGGCGCCCTGTGCCTGTACCTGTGGATGGCACTGGTCACCTATGACACCGCCGACCCGGGCTTCAGCCACACCAGCAACGCCGAGCAGGTGCAGAACGCCGCCGGCCGCGCCGGGGCCTATTTCGCCGACATCCTGTTCATGGTGCTCGGCTACTTCGCCTACATCTTCCCGCTGCTGCTGGCGATCAAGACCTGGCAGATCTTCCGCGAGCGCCACCAGCCCTGGCAGTGGAGCGGCTGGCTGTTCTCCTGGCGGCTGATCGGCCTGGTGTTCCTGGTGCTGTCGGGCGCGGCCCTGGCGCATATCCACTTCCACCCCTCGGCGAACATCCCGTTCTCCGCCGGCGGTGCCCTGGGCGAAAGCCTGGGCGATCTGGCGCGCAACCTGCTGAACGTGCAGGGCAGCACGCTGATGTTCATTGCCCTGTTCCTGTTCGGCCTGACGGTGTTTACCGACCTGTCCTGGTTCAAGGTGATGGACCTGACGGGCAAGATCACCCTCGACCTGTTCGAACTGGTGCAAGGCGCAGCCAGCCGCTGGTGGGAGGCGCGTAATGAGCGCAAGCGCCTGGAAGCCCAGCTGCGTGAAGTCGACGACCCGGTCTTTGACCTGGGCGGCAAAGGCGACAGGCGCGAGCCGGCCAAGGCGCAGCTGCGCGAGCGCGCCGAACCTGTGATGACGCGTGACGAGCCGCCGGCCCGCCCGGTGGTGCCGCGCGAAGCTGCGGTGGCCCGCGAATCGGCCGCGCCGCGCGAAACCGTGGTAGCTCGCGCACAGCCCGCCGCCCCGGTGATCATCCCGCCGACCGCGGACAAGGCGCCGGAACCTAGCAAGCGGGTCATGAAGGAAAAACAGGCGCCGCTGTTCATCGACAGCGCGGTGGAAGGTACCTTGCCGTCCATTTCCATCCTCGACCCTGCCGAGCAGAAGAAGATCGAGTACTCGCCTGAGTCCCTGGCCGGTGTCGGCCAGTTGCTGGAGATCAAGCTCAAGGAATTCGGCGTGGAAGTCGCGGTGGACTCGATCCACCCGGGGCCGGTGATCACCCGTTACGAAATCCAGCCGGCCGCGGGCGTGAAGGTCAGCCGCATCGCCAACCTGGCCAAGGACCTGGCGCGTTCGCTGGCAGTGACCAGCGTGCGCGTGGTCGAGGTGATCCCCGGCAAGACTACCGTGGGCATCGAGATCCCCAACGAGAACCGCCAGATGGTGCGCTTCTCCGAAGTGTTGTCGTCGCCGCAGTTCGACGAGAACAAGTCGCCGGTCACCCTGGCCCTGGGCCACGACATCGGCGGCAAGCCGGTGATCACCGACCTGGCCAAGATGCCCCACCTGCTGGTGGCAGGTACCACCGGCTCCGGTAAGTCGGTGGGGGTGAACGCGATGATTCTGTCGATCCTGTTCAAGTCCGGCCCGGAAGACGCGCGGCTGATCATGATCGACCCGAAGATGCTCGAACTGTCGATCTACGAAGGCATCCCGCACCTGCTGTGCCCGGTGGTCACCGACATGAAGGATGCCGCCAACGCCCTGCGCTGGAGCGTCGCCGAAATGGAGCGGCGCTACAAGCTGATGGCGGCCATGGGCGTGCGCAACCTGGCGGGCTTCAACCGCAAGATCAAGGACGCCCAGGAAGCCGGCGAAGTCATCCATGACCCGTTGTACCGTCGCGAGAGCATGGACGACGAGCCGCCGACGTTGAAGACCCTGCCGACCATCGTGGTGGTGGTCGACGAATTCGCCGACATGATGATGATCGTCGGCAAGAAGGTCGAGGAACTGATCGCGCGTATCGCCCAGAAGGCCCGTGCCGCCGGTATCCACCTGATCCTCGCCACCCAGCGCCCGTCGGTGGACGTGATCACCGGCCTGATCAAGGCCAACATCCCGACCCGCATGGCGTTCCAGGTGTCGAGCAAGATCGACTCGCGGACCATCATCGACCAGGGCGGCGCCGAACAGCTGCTCGGCCACGGTGACATGCTCTATATGCCGCCGGGCACCAGCCTGCCGATCCGCGTGCATGGCGCCTTCGTCTCCGACGACGAAGTGCACCGCACGGTCGAAGCATGGAAGCTGCGCGGCGCGCCGGACTACAACGACGACATCCTCAATGGCGTCGAAGAGGCCGGCAGCGGCTTCGACGGCGGTGGCGGTGGCGGCGGCGATGGCGAAGACTCGGAAAGCGACGCCCTGTACGACGAAGCCGTGCAGTTTGTGCTGGAAAGCCGCCGGGCGTCGATCTCGGCGGTGCAGCGCAAGCTCAAGATCGGCTACAACCGCGCCGCGCGCATGATCGAGGCGATGGAAATGGCCGGTGTGGTCACGCCGATGAACAGCAACGGCTCGCGGGAAGTGATTGCCCCGGGCGGCCCACGCGATTGATGAACAACCTGCCGGGCGCCATAGACGGCGCCCGGCCCCTTCACTGTGCAATGAGGATTTCCATGCGCGCGATTCGCATGCTGTTGGTTTCTGCCCTGGCTGCGGCCAGCCTGTCGGCCCACGCCGGCGAACAGGACGTCCAGCGCCTGACGCAATTGCTGGAGAAGTCGCAGACCATCGAGGCCAATTTCTCCCAGCTGACCCTGGATGCCAGCGGCACCAGCCTGCAGGAGACCAACGGCAAGATGACCGTCAAGCGCCCGGGCCTGTTCTACTGGCACACCGACGCGCCCCAGGAGCAGGTGGTGGTGTCGGACGGCAAGAACGTCACCCTGTGGGACCCGGACCTGGAGCAGGCCACCGTCAAGAAGCTCGACGTGCGCCTGAACCAGACCCCGGCGCTACTGCTGTCCGGCGATGTGTCGAAGATCAGCCAGAGCTTCGACATCACCTCCAAGGAGCAGGGTGAGGTCATGGACTTCACCTTGAAGCCCAAGACCAAGGACACCCTGTTCGACTCGCTGCGCGTGTCGTTCCGCCGGGGGCTGATCAATGACATGCAGCTGATCGACAGCGTCGGCCAGCGCACCAACATCCTGTTCAATGGCGTCAAGGCCAACCAGGCGGTGCCGGACAGCAAGTTCCAGTTCGACATCCCCAAGGGCGCGGACGTCATCAAGGAGTAAGCGGAGCCCGTGATGGACCTGTTTCGAAGCGAACCCGTCGCCCAGCCCCTGGCCGCCCGCCTGCGCCCGTCGAATCTGGACGAGTACGTCGGCCAGGAGCACCTGCTGGCGCGCGGCAAGCCGCTGCGCGAGGCGCTGGAGCAGGGTGCGCTGCACTCGATGATCTTCTGGGGCCCGCCCGGGGTGGGCAAGACCACCCTGGCGCGGCTGCTGGCGCAGTTCTGCGACGCCCACTTCGAAACGGTGTCGGCGGTGCTGGCCGGGGTCAAGGAGATCCGCCAGGCCGTCGAGGTGGCCAAGCAGCAGGCCGGACAGTATGGCCGGCGCACCATCCTGTTCGTCGATGAAGTGCATCGTTTCAACAAGTCGCAACAGGACGCCTTCCTGCCCTACGTGGAGGACGGCACGCTGATCTTCATCGGCGCGACCACCGAGAACCCGTCCTTCGAACTGAACAACGCGCTGCTTTCGCGGGCACGGGTCTATGTGCTCAAGAGCCTGGACGAGGCCGCGCTGCGCAAGTTGGTCGATCGCGCCCTGAGCGAGGAGCGCGGCCTGGGCAAGCGCAACCTGCGGGTGGGTGACGAAGCCTTCAAGATGCTCATGGCCGCCGCCGACGGCGATGGCCGGCGCATGCTCAACTTCCTCGAGAACGCCTCGGACCTGGCCGAAGATGGCGGCGAGATCGGCGTCGAGCTGCTGCAGAGCCTGCTCGGTGACAGCCGCCGCCGCTTCGACAAGGGTGGCGAGGCGTTCTACGACCAGATCTCGGCACTGCACAAGTCGGTGCGCGGCTCCAACCCCGACGGTGCGTTGTATTGGTATGCGCGCATGCTCGACGGCGGCTGCGACCCGCTGTACATCGCCCGGCGCGTGGTGCGCATGGCCAGCGAGGATATCGGCAACGCCGACCCCCGCGCCCTGAGCCTGTGCCTGGCAGCCTGGGACGTGCAGGAGCGCCTGGGTAGCCCCGAGGGCGAGCTGGCGGTGGCCCAGGCCATCACCTACATCGCCTGCGCGCCGAAGAGCAACGCCGTTTACATGGGCTTCAAGGCGGCGATGCGTGAGGCCGCCGAGCACGGCTCGCTGGAGGTGCCGCTGCACCTGCGCAACGCGCCGACCAAACTGATGAAGCAACTGGGCTATGGCGAGGAGTACCGCTATGCCCACGACGAGCCGGACGCCTATGCCGCCGGCGAGGACTATTTCCCCGAGCAGCTCGAACCGCGCCAGTACTATCAGCCAGTGCCCCGTGGCCTGGAACTGAAGATCGGCGAGAAACTCAAGCACCTGGCCGAGCTCGATCGCGCCAGCCCCCGCCAGCGGAGAAAACCGTGATTGCACTGATTGCCGCAGTCAGCGCCGGCGGCATCGCCGGCACGCTGTTGCGTTTCGCCACTGCCAACTGGGTCACGGCCCACTGGCCGCGACACTTCTATGCCGGTACGCTGGCGGTCAACCTGGTTGGCTGCCTGCTGATCGGCCTATTGTACGGGCTGTTCCTGCACAAGCCGCTGGTGCCGGTCGAGCTGCGCGCCGGGCTGATCGTCGGCTTTCTCGGCGGCCTGACCACCTTTTCCTCCTTCTCGCTCGATACCGTGCGCCTGATGGAAAGCGGGCAGGTCCCGCTGGCCTTGGGCTATACCATTATCAGCGTGGTGGGCGGCCTGCTCGCGACCTGGGCTGGCCTGTCCCTGACCCGATTCTGAACCAACACCTACTTATAACGAGAGAACGATATGCTCGATTCCAAACTGTTACGCGGCCAACTTCAGGAAGTGGCTGACCGCCTGGCCTCCCGTGGCTTCAGCCTGGATGTCGCGCGCATCGAATCGCTGGAAGAGCGTCGCAAGGCCGTGCAGACCCGCACCGAGCAGCTGCAGGCCGAGCGTAACGCCCGCTCCAAGTCCATCGGCCAGGCCAAGGCCAAGGGCGAGGACATCGCCCCGCTGATGGCCGACGTCGAGCGCATGGCCAACGAGCTGGCCGCCGGCAAGACCGAGCTGGATGGCATCCAGGCGGAACTGGACGGCATCCTGCTGACCATCCCCAACCTGCCGGACGCCAGCGTGCCGGTCGGCGCCAGCGAAGACGACAACGTCGAAGTGCGCCGCTGGGGCACGCCGAAGGCCTTCGATTTCGAAATCAAGGACCACGTCGCCCTGGGCGAGGTCAGCGGTGGCCTGGACTTCGAGGCCGCGGCCAAGCTGTCCGGCGCCCGCTTTGCCGTGCTGCGTGGCCCGGTGGCCCGCCTGCACCGCGCCCTGGCGCAGTTCATGATCAACCTGCACACCGGCGAGCACGGCTACGAAGAGCACTACACCCCGTACCTGGTGCAGGCCCCGGCCCTGCAGGGCACCGGCCAGCTGCCGAAGTTCGAGGAAGACCTGTTCAAGATCACCCGCGAAGGCGAGGCTGACTTCTACCTGATCCCGACCGCCGAAGTGTCGCTGACCAACCTGGTGGCGGGTGAGATCCTCGACGCCAAGCAGCTGCCGCTGAAGCTGGTCGCCCACACCCCGTGCTTCCGCAGCGAGGCCGGTGCCTCGGGCCGTGACACCCGCGGCATGATCCGCCAGCACCAGTTCGACAAGGTCGAGATGGTCCAGGTGGTCGAGCCGTCCAAGTCGATGGAAGCGCTGGAAGGCCTGACCGCCAACGCCGAGCGCGTGCTCCAGCTGCTGGAGCTGCCGTACCGCGTACTGGCGCTGTGCACCGGCGACATGGGCTTTGGCGCGGTGAAGACCTACGACCTGGAGGTCTGGGTGCCAAGCCAGGACAAGTACCGCGAGATCAGCTCCTGCTCCAACTGCGGCGACTTCCAGGCGCGCCGCATGCAAGCCCGCTGGCGCAACCCGGAAACCGGCAAGCCGGAGCTGGTGCACACCCTCAATGGGTCGGGCCTGGCCGTCGGTCGTACCTTGGTCGCCGTGCTGGAGAACTACCAGCAAGCCGACGGTTCGATCCGTGTGCCTGAGGTGCTCAAACCGTACATGGGTGGCGTCGAGGTCATTCGCTGAATGGACTACCTGCCGCTGTTCCACAAGCTGCAGGGTGGCCGTGTGCTGGTCGTCGGCGGCGGCGAGGTCGCCTTGCGCAAGGCGCGCCTGCTGGCCGATGCTGGCGCCGCGCTGCGGGTGGTAGCGCCTGAGGTCGACAGCCAGCTCGCCGCAATGGCCCGAGAGGGCGGGGGCGAAGTCCTGGTGCGTGGCTACCAGGCCCCGGACCTGGACGGTTGTCGGCTAGTGATCGCGGCGACCGACGACTCGGCGCTCAACGCCCAGGTCTCGGCCGAGGCCCAGGCGCGCAGCCTGCCAGTCAACGTGGTGGATGCGCCGGCCCTGTGTACGGTGATCTTTCCGGCCATCGTCGACCGTTCACCGTTGGTGGTGGCGGTTTCCAGCGGCGGCGACGCTCCAGTGTTGGCGCGCCTGATCCGCGCCAGGCTGGAGGCCTGGATCCCTTCCGCCTACGGCGAGTTGGCTGGGCTGGCGGCGCGCTTCCGTCACAAGGTCAAGGCCTTGTACCCTGACGTGAACCAGCGTCGTGGCTTTTGGGAAACCGTGTTCCAGGGGCCGATCGCAGAGCGCCAGCTGGCCGGGCAGGGCGCCGAGGCCGAGCGCCTGTTGCAGGCGATGGTCGATGGCGCGCCGGTGCAGCAGGGCGGCGAGGTGTACCTGGTGGGCGCGGGGCCGGGCGATCCGGACCTGCTGACCTTCCGCGCCCTGCGCCTGATGCAGCAGGCCGACGTGGTGCTGTACGACCGCCTGGTGGCTCCTGCCATCATCGATATGTGTCGGCGTGACGCCGAGCGCATCTATGTCGGCAAGCGCCGCGCCGATCATGCCGTGCCGCAGGACAAGATCAATCGCCTGCTGGTCGACCTCGCTCGCCAGGGCAAGCGCGTGCTGCGGCTCAAAGGTGGCGATCCGTTCATCTTTGGCCGGGGTGGCGAGGAGATCGAGGAGCTGGCCGACGAAGGTATTCCGTTCCAGGTGGTACCGGGCATCACGGCAGCCAGTGGTTGTTCGGCCTATGGCGGGATTCCACTGACCCACCGCGACTATGCCCAGTCGGTGCGCTTCGTTACCGGCCACCTGAAGGATGGCACCAGCAACCTGCCCTGGAATGACCTGGTGGCTCCGGCCCAGACCCTGGTGTTCTACATGGGCCTGGTCGGCTTGCCGACCATCTGCGCCGAGTTGATCCGCCATGGCCGTGCGGCGAGTACGCCGGCTGCGCTGGTGCAGCAGGGCACCACCCGCAACCAGCGGGTGTTCACCGGCACCCTGGCCGACCTGCCAGCGTTGGTGGCACGCCACGAAGTGCATGCGCCGACCCTGGTGATCGTCGGGGAAGTGGTGCAGTTGCGCGAGAAGCTGGCGTGGTTCGAAGGCGCGCAAGACGCCTGAAATGACTGGGGCCGCCTTGCGGCCCATCGCCACGATAAGCCGGCTCGCACAGGATCATACAAGCCCCTGTGGGAGCCGGCTTGCCGACGGTGGGCTGTAAAGCAGCCCCAGCTTTATCAAGCCTTCCAGATCCCTTTGCCCATTAACCGCTCCCGGTCATGCGGCAAGCCGAAATCCTGCAACGGCCCCTTGGGCACGATGCCGTTCGGGTTGATGGTCTTGTGGCTCATGTAGTA
Source organism: Pseudomonas soli (assembly GCF_900110655.1). Classification (GTDB taxonomy): domain Bacteria; phylum Pseudomonadota; class Gammaproteobacteria; order Pseudomonadales; family Pseudomonadaceae; genus Aquipseudomonas; species Aquipseudomonas soli. The sequence goes on along the minus strand of NZ_FOEQ01000002.1, from coordinate 84,176 downwards.
GTGCTTCTGGATATGCTCCATGTTCACCGTGCCCGCCACGCCCGGCCACTGGTACAGCTCGCGCAGCCAGTTGGACAGGTTCGGGTAGTCGCTCAAGCGGCGCAGGTTGCACTTGAAGTGCCCGTGGTACACCGCATCGAAACGCACCAGCGTGGTGAACAACCGCACATCGGCTTCGGTCAGGTACTCACCGGCCAGGTAACGCTGGCGGCCCAGTAGCTCTTCCAGGTGGTCCAGTTCGTTGAAGACATCGTCGAAGGCGGCCTCGTAAGCTTCCTGCGAGGTGGCGAAGCCTGCGCGGTACACGCCGTTGTTCACGGCCGGGTAGATACGTTCGTTGAGCCCATCGATGGTAGCGCGCAGCGGCTCGGGGTAAAGGTCCAGGGTGTTACCGGTCAGTTCGTTGAATGCGCTGTTGAAGATACGAATGATCTCGGCAGACTCGTTGTTGACGATGCGCTTCTCTTGCTTGTCCCACAGCACCGGCACGGTTACGCGCCCGGTGTAGTGCGGGTCGTCCTGGGTGTAGCGCTGGTGCAGGTACTGCAATGCGTCCAGATGATCGCCGCTGGAGCCCTGCTGCTGGTCGAAGGTCCAGCCGTGCTCGCCCATCAGCCAGCTGACCACGGAGACGTCGATCAGCGGTTCCAGGCCCTTGATGGCGCGGAAGATCAGGGTGCGATGCGCCCAGGGGCAGGCCAGTGACACGTACAGGTGATAACGGCCGGCCTCGGCGGCGGGCAGTTGATTGCGGCGTTGAGCGTTCTCGCGCTTGAACGCGCCATCCTGGCTGGTCTGGTACCACTGGTCATGCCAGCGGCCATCGATCAAAAGGCCCATTGCAAAGCTCCTCGGAACAAAGTCGTTTGTCGTTGGAGCTCAGTCTAGTGAAAAGCGTTCGAATAAATAGCGCAAAGACTGCGCCCTATCTATCGGCTTATTCGATGCTTCTGCGGTTGGTCCAGTAGTCGCGAGCGCGGCTGAACGCCTGCTCGCGGTCCTGGCCCAGCCCGCGCAGGGCTAGGGCCATGGTCGCGACCACGGCCAGCTCGCCATAGCTGTCCTGTGCCTCGCCACGCCATACCGCCAGCAGGTGCTCGGGCTGCAGGCTGGCCGGCTTCACATGGCGCTGGGCGCTGAGGGCCGGCCACTCCTCGTCCCAGGCCTCGCCGGCCGAGGTGCCGTACAGGTGGCTGATGACATCCGGGTTGACCTCGATCTCGCCGCCGTCACCTTTGATCACCACTGTGTGGTCGCCGAGCAAGCGGCTGGCCTCGCGGTGCACCGCCTGGTAGCCGGGGTGGAAGATGCTCTGCAGGCCGCAGCGGGCGCCGAGCGGGTTGAGCACCCGGGCCAGGGAGTGGATGGGCGAGCGCAGGCCCAGGGTGTTGCGCAGGTCGATCATGCGCTGAAGCTGTGGCGCCCAGTCCTGCAACGGGAAGAAGGCCAGTCGACGACTGTCCAGGGCTTGCTCCACGACCGTCCAGTTGCGACACAGCGGGATACCCAGCAGGTCGAGCAGTTGCTCGGTGTACAGCCTGCCCGCCGTATGGGCGCCGCCGCCGTGCATCAGGATCCGCAAACCGTTGCCCGCCAGGCACTTGGCCGCCAGCAGGTACCATGGCAGATGGCGCTTCTTGCCGGCGTAGCTGGGCCAGTCGAGGTCGACGGTGATCTGGGGCGCGTGCAGATGGGCGCGCAGGGCCTCGGTGAAGCCGGCCAGCTCTTCGGCGCTTTCCTCTTTATGCCGCAGCAGCATCAGGAAGGCGCCCAGCTGGGTGTCCTCGACCTTGCCCTCGAGCAGCAGGGTCATCGCGGCGCGGGCTTCCTCGCGGGTCAGGCCGCGGGCGCCACGCTTGCCCTTGCCGAGGATGCGTACGAACTCGGCGAACGGGTGTTCGGCCGGGGTTTCCAGGGTCAAAGGGCGTGCTTCGTTCAGCTGTGGCTCGGTCATATGCAGTTGGTCGGCTTGGGCAGGCCCGCCAGCTTGGCGGCAAGTTTGGCGGGGGTGCCGTTGAACAGGCGGTTGAGGTGTGGGCTGTTGCCTTTCTCGGCGCCGAGCTTGAGCGCGGTGTACTTGATCAGCGGGCGGGTGGCCGGTGACAGCTGGTACTCCTGGTAGAACTGGCGCAGCAGCTCGAGGATTTCCCAGTGGTCCGCGGTCAGGGCGATGCTTTCGCGCGTGGCGAGGGCCTCGGCGACTTCGCGGGACCAGTCCTGCAGCTCGACCAGGAAGCCGTCCTTGTCCAGGGCGATGTTACGATCGCCGACAGTCAGGGTACTCATAGCCAGCTGTTGACCTTGTCGTGGTGCAGGGTGAGCTCGACAAAGGCGGGGTAGTCCACTACCTTGGCCAATTGGCTGTCGAGGGCGCGGGCCTGCAGGTCTTCGGCGAGGGCGAACAGGCGCTCGCCGAGATTGGCGGCCTGCAGGGCAGCGAAGGGCTCGGTGCCGGCCTGGAGCGCGTAGGTGGCGTCACCGCACAGCAGCAGCGCGTCCTGCGGGCCGAGTAGACGCAGGCAACTGGCCAGGCGCTCGTCACCGAAGGGCGAATGGGCGATTACATGCAGGGTCGTCATCAGAGCGTCACCACCTGGTCGAAACGGGCAATCAGTGCGGTCAGCGCGGCGTTGTCGAGCACTTCCACCGGCAGTGACAGGGCGTCGTTGTCCAGCCCTCGGCGGGCGAGGCTGTGACCACAGGCGAACAACTCCTCCACACCGAACATAGGCAGGGCCTGGAGATTGGCGGCCAGGTTCTTCTGTTGCACGGCGTCTGGCTGCTGTGCGGCGGCGAGCTGGAACACGCCGTCATCGAGGAACAGCATGCCCAGCGGCAAATCGAAGGCGCCGCCGGCCAGGGCGATATCCAGCGCTTCGCGAGCGGACGGGCCGCTCCACGGCGCCTGGCGGCTGATGATCAGCAGGGACTTGGCCATTTCAATCACCTCCGAAGCAGACCAGGCGGTCGGCCAGTTGCGCGGCTTCGTGCAGCTGGCCCAGGCCGGACAGCTCCCACGGCATTGGCAGGTTTACCGCCGGGCGCTGGTAGCGGTTGGCCTCGGTGTCGTCGAGTACCCCACGACGCAGGGCGGCGGCAATGCACACCACGGCGTCGAGCCGGTGATCGCTGACGAAGGCACGCCACTGCGCGGCCACGTCCAGCTCATCCTGGGGCGCGACGATATTGGCCGAAGCACTGTGTACCCCGTCCTGGTAGAAGAACAGCCGGGCAATTTCATGCCCGCCGGCCAGCACCGCCTCGGCAAAGCGCAAGGCGCGGCGCGAGGAGGGCGCATGGGCCGGGGAAAAGACCGCGATGGCGAATTTCATGTAAGGCTCGAGCAAATGAATGCGGCCATGATAAAGCAAAAAGCCCGTGCGGGTGGGCACGGGCTTCTGCTCTGGCTGGCGGGGCTCAGGCCTGGTCTTTGCTTTCTGGCAGGAACCAGTTGAGCACCAGGGCACAGATGCCGCCGGTGGCGACACCCGACTCCAGCACGTTGCGCAGCGCCGCCGGCATATGCGCGAGGAACTCCGGTACCTGGGCCACGCCCAGGCCCAGCGACAGCGACACGGCGATGATCAGCAGGGCACGGCGGTCGAGGCGGGTGCTGGCGAGGATATTGATGCCCGAGGCCGCGACGGCGCCGAACATCACCATGGCCGCGCCGCCGAGCACCGGCTCCGGCACTGCCTGGATCACCCCGGCAACCGACGGGAACAGGCCCAGCAGGATCAGCATGGCGGCGATCCAGATGCCGATATGGCGGCTGGCGATGCCGGTCAGCTGAATCACGCCGTTGTTCTGGGCGAAGATCGAGCTGGGGAAGGTGTTGAACAGGCCCGCCAGCAGCGAATTGGCGCCGTTGACCAGCACCCCGCCCTTGATCCGCTGCATCCATACCGGGCCCTCGACCGGCTGGCGCGAAACCTTGCTGGTCGCAGTCACGTCACCGATGGCCTCCAGCGAGGTGACCAAGTAGATGACCAGCATCGGGATGAACAGCGACCAGGAGAAGCCCAGGCCGAAGTGCAGCGGCGTCGGCACCTGGAACAGCGCGGCCTGGTGCATGCCGGTGAAGTCCAGGCGGCCCAGGTAGCCGGCCAGGGCGTAGCCCACCGCCAGGGCGATGACGATGGCGCAGCTGCGCATCCATACCACCGGGACACGGTTGAGGATGACGATGATCGCCAGCACCACTCCCGACAGCAGCAGGTTCTCGCCATCGGCGAAGGTACCGTTGGCCATGGCGCCAAAGCCGCCGCCCATGCTGATCAAGCCGACCTTGATCAAGGTCAGGCCAATCATCAGTACGACGATGCCGGTCACCAGCGGCGTGATCAGGCGCTTGACGAAGGGCAGGATGCGCGACACGCCCATTTCCACGAACGAACCGGCGATGACCACGCCGAAGATCGCCGCCATCACGCCTTCAACTGGCGTGCCCTGCTTGACCATCAGCGCGCCGCCGGCGATCAGCGGGCCGACGAAGTTGAAGCTGGTGCCCTGCACGATCAGCAGCCCGGCGCCGAACGGCCCAAAACGCTTGCACTGGACAAAGGTGGCGATGCCCGAGATCACCAGCGACATCGACACGATCAGGTTGGTATCACGCGCCGACACGCCTAGCGCCTGACAGATCAGCAAGCCCGGCGTGACGATCGGCACGATGATCGCCAGCAAGTGCTGCAGAGCCGCCAGCAGGCCGATCAGCAGGCGAGGCTTGTCCTCCAGGCCAAGGACCAGTTCATTGGCAGGCGACGCCGCGCCTGGGCCGTGTTCGTGTGAACTCATGGGAAAATGCCGCCCCGGAAGGAAAAAGGAGCGCATTCTACGGGCAGAACGGCCATTGCGGTAGAGGCAAGCACGATGGGCGCACAATCGCGGAGGAAGGCGCTAATAAGCTGACTTTTGAGTCAATGTTTGTGAGGTGCCCGCCGCGGTTCAGCGGGCACGAAAAAGCCCGCCGAAGCGGGCTTTTCCTGTGGCGCTGGCAACCGATTCGATCAGTCGTCGCGGCCCATGATGCCAAACAGTTGCAGCAGGCTGACGAACAGGTTGTAGATCGACACGTACAGGCTGATGGTAGCCATGATGTAGTTGCGCTCGCCGCCATGGATGATGGCGCTGGTCTGGAACAGGATGCAGACCGACGAGAACAGCACGAAGCCAGCGCTGATCGCCAGTTGCAGGCCGCTGATCTGGAAGAAGAAGCTGGCCACCACGGCACCCAGCAGGACGAAGAAGCCGGCGGTGATGAAGCCGCTGAGGAAGCTCATGTCCTTGCGGGTGATCAGCACGTAGGCCGACAGGCCGCCGAACACCAGGGCGGTCATGGCGAAGGCCGAGCTGACCACTTCGGCGCCACCGGCCATGCCCAGGTAGCGGTTGAGGATCGGGCCGAGGATGAAGCCCATGAAGCCGGTGAGGGCGAAGGTGGACACCAGGCCCCAGGCCGAGTCACGCAGCTTGTTGGTGAGGAAGAACAGGCCGTAGAAGCCGATCAGCACCACGAAGATGTTCGGGTAGCCGACACGCATCTGCTGGGCGACGAAGGCCATGATGCCGCTGAAGGCGAGGGTAAGGGCCAGCAGGCTGTACGTGTTGCGCAGGACCTTGCTGACCTCCTGCTGCTCGACCTGCTGGCCGTGTTGGACGGCGTAATCCTGTTCGCGCATGGCGCACTCCTTTGGGGTGAGACCGCGGTCCGAGACCTGCGGTAGTGGAACGTATAGTGCAGAGCATATCAGAGCTGTCGCAAGCCGCGACACAGAGAGTTTGACAGCTTGTTACATTAAGGTATTATTGCCGCCGCAAAACAGCTGGAAGCGTGGCCGAGTGGTTTAAGGCAACGGTCTTGAAAACCGTCGATGGGCAACTATCCTAGAGTTCGAATCTCTACGCTTCCGCCATTTTTGAAGCCCTGACAATGTCAGGGCTTTTTGCGTTTCTGGGGGGGATTGTCCAGGAGGACGTTCTTGGAGGGACGAGCAGTTAAGGACCCGGAATCCAAGAATTTCACAGTTGATCCTCAGGTTTTCATCACCACCCAGCCTGATTGCATTCTGCAAATGATTTTGTCGTTAGCACCGTTGCGCGCCAGCTCCACCCGCTGTGCAATCAGAGCCATCTGTTTAATCCACAATGAAGAGCTTGGCTCCGATAGTCGTCGATGACCGGTGCGCCTCCGCATTGTCGCCCACCTGATAGCTCATGCCCGGCTGCAGGGTGAAAGTCCGACCATCCTCCAGCTCAGTGTCCAGTCGACCTTCCAGGCAAAACAGAATATGCCCCTTCCGGCACCAATGATCGGCCACATATCCAGGGGTGTACTCAACCCATCGAACCCGAACCTCCCCAAACAGACAGGTACGCCAATACGCCGTACCGTTCTCGCCCGGATAAGCGACGGGATCGATCTTTGACCAGTCCGTGGTGCCAAACGGGATTGCTGTCAGGTCCATGACAACCTCGTAGAAACAGTGAGGCCTGAACCGTACCGATGAAGTCGCTCTGCCGATAGGCACAGACCGCTGGGAATTTGAACATACAGACAGCCCAGCGAACCTGTCTCAGAGGCCAATCTGCTTCAAAACCGCCGCCACAATCGCTTCCGGCCTGTCTTCTTGCATCAGATGGCCTGAGTTCTCCACTCGGACGCAGGGCTGTTGGGAGATAAGCCCAGCAAGACGCTCCCCTTGGGAATAGGGAATCCAGGCGTCCTCCGAGCCCCAAAGCACCGACACGGGGCAATCCAGCTTCCCGTAAAGCGGTTCAATTTCCTCGGTATAGACCTGATCCATCTGTGCGATCTGTCGGTAAAAGGCCGCCTGGCCAATCGGCCCCAGCCATGGTGCGCTGTAAACCTGCAGGGCTTCGTCACTGAGGGGATTGGCCGCAGAGGTTTGCAGATAGGCGGCCAGTAGCGCGCGGTGCATGTAGTCGGGCATCCCGGAAAAGGCGGCCTCATATTGACGGACATGCTGAACAAAAGGAGAGCCCCAGGGTGCCAGGGCTACGGCATCAAAAATGGTGAGGGATGCATAGCGCAGACCGTTCAGGTAGTACGCGCGCAGCGCTGTAGCGCCGCCAAAATCATGGGCCAGGACGTCGGGGCGCTCGATGCCCCACTCCTCGAAAAGCGCAGTCATGACGTTGTTCTGAATCGCCAGTGAAACGTCCTGGCCCTCCCGCATTTCAGACAGGCCATAGCCAACCAGGTCGAAGTAATACACGGTTCTGCGGTCAGTGAGGTGCGGTATGACGCGCCTCCAGACCTGCGAAGAGAAAGGGGTGCCATGGATGGCGACCAGCGGCGCGCCTGTGCCTATTTTTCCCCATCTGACGGTGTTGCCTTCGATGCTCGATGTGTAGGGTAAATCCAACATGGCTCACCTCATCTAGTCAAAGATTCTACAACGCCCGTGCAAATCCACTGCTCGGCATCGCTCCGTGTAGCAGGGTAGGCCTCCATGGCCCAAGTAATCAGAACTGGTAACCAACCCCGGCGTAATACCCCCAACCATCGGACCGACCGCGGAAATCGCCGTCGCCGAAATTCAGCTGGCTGCCGTCCTGCCAGTTGCCGCCATTGTGGAAATGACGGCCCACCAGGGTGAAGCGCAGGTGAGTGAAGGCGTACAGCAACACGTTGGTGGATACCGTGGCATTGGCCGTGCGGTTGGGGTTGTCCTTGTGCAGGTCCGAGCCGAAATCGAAGTTGGTGAAACCGATATAGGTCAGCGAGGCGCCGTTGTCGAACTTGCCAAGGGGCACGATGTACTTGAGCTGGGCCCGGTAACCGTCCCACGAATACTCGTTGCTGGCGCCATAGTTTTCCCACTGGTAGCGGCCGTAGAAGTTGGCCGACAGGTTGACCCGCGAATGGGTGTCGATGTCGGTGCCCAGGCCGCTGAAGAGGGTATTGGCACGGTTGGCGCTGTTGCTGCCGTGGTCGTAGATCCAGTCGAAGGCTAGGTACCACTCCTTGAACGGGCCGACGGCCAGGCTGCGTCCGGCCAGGTAGTCGATGGAGATCCGCGGCTCATGCTCCATGAACAACGGTGAGCCGTGGTCCCACGCGCCTTTGTCATGGCTGTTGCCGATGTCGAGGATCTTCGGGATGTCGATGTAGCCGTACAGCTCGAACGGCCCCCTGCGGCCGAAGTACTCGTATTCGAGGTAGATATCATCGACCGGGCGGGGGCCGAAACTGATGTCCTTGGTGCCGATCAGGGTGAAGTTCTGGTTGTACCAGTCCGACAGATAGGGGCCCGATTTGGCAGGCGCGGCGGCCGGGCTCAAGGTCTCGCCCTGGGCCGACTCGCTTGCGGGATTGTCTTGGGCCTGGGTGGTGACGCTGAGTAGTCCCGTAACAGCGCCCAGTAGCAGTTTGGCAGGCAGGGAGAAGTGGGCGGTTGCGGGTAAAGACGGTCGGTGCATTGAAAATCCTTGTTCATGCAGTGGTAAGCCCCTGGAGGCTGCGATGTGGCGAAAGCTGCAGCGATTGTTCGCTCAAAGGTTTGGAGCAAACGTTTGCATAGTCTGTACCAAATCACCCGAGGTCTTTGAAATAACAAGCCGATTCGGCGCTTGAGCTGATCATTGAGATAGAAAAACGCCCCGAAATCAGGCATGGCGCGTGCGCATGAACGCATGGAGGGGTCTGATCGTTCTGTGTTGCAACAACCCGTTCGATTGAAACAATCCAGCAAAAAATGCTTTCTGGCATGACCGCCGCCCTCGGGAGGCATGTGTGCCCAGGGAACAGAGGAGCAGGCCGAGGCCGCGCCCTCCGCTGAACCGCGGCGAAGCGGGCTTCAGCTAAGCCATGAGGGCGACGTACCGTGGAACTTGAACGTTGGTCTGCGAGCGCCTTCGGCAATGCCGGCTGGCTGTTGACCCTGCTTCGGGGCTGAGCGATGGGGAGCCCGGAGCACACCGCATACCCATCGCCATTTGCCGGGTATCACTTCACTGCAACGTCTCGGGCTTCCTCCCCTGGGAAGCCTCCTTCAATCCCTGTTCCATCCGCCCGATCACCTGCGCCAGTATCGCCGCTCTTTCCAGCTCTCCTGACGCCTTCATTCGGGCATGATCTCTTCGCAGGTTCAACAGGCATTTTTGCAGTCCAAGTGCCGAGCTGTCGTAGTTGTCCATGCTGTACTCGTTGGTCGTGGGCATCCGTGCCGTTGTAAGTGAGGCTCGACGGTATCAGCTCAATTCTCCCGCCAATACTGATTATTCATACACAGGCTCACAATCCCGTAGAAACGTCCTACGGAGACGAAAGAGGCGTCTTACAAGATGGTTTGGGTGACTGTTTCGGGATGCTTCCGCGCATTTTGCGGCAGGCCCCGAAATACAAGGCCTGCCGCGCAAAAGACCGGTTGTAGCGATAATGCGAGCATCCCGGCACCCGACACGCGCTACTGAAACGATATGTTGCAATTACCCCTATAGATGGTCCGCATCCACCACCGCCTTGACGAACGCCTCAGGCGCTTCCTGCGGCAGGTTGTGGCCGATCCCGCCGCTCACCAGGCGATAGGCGTACTTGCCGGTGAAGCGCTTGGCATAGGCGTCGGCCGGAGGGTGTCGCTGGCGAAGCTATGTCTGAAAGGATCTTTCTAAAAAACTCCCTTCAAGACAGTTGCTCCCACTCCGACCGCGCCGCCCTCAGGCCAAGTGCCGTCGCGTGGGGCGATACAGGCTCAGTCTTGCTTGTTCGCTTGCATCTGCAACCACTGCACCACCTGCTCGGCGGCCGAGCCTGCCAGCGGTGCATGGCTGGCCAGCAAGTGGAAGCCAGCGTCGCTGTGCAATTCATGGCCTTCCAGGGCCAGCACCAAGGTCCCGGCCTTGAGCGCGTTCTCCACCAGCAGGCGGGGCACCAGGGCGATGCCCATGCCTTGCTCGGCGGCCTCGATGGCGAGGATGGTCTGCGAGAACACCGGACCGTTGAAGCGTGCGCCGGGCAACGCGTAGTGATCGAACCAGCGCTTCCAGTTGTTGTGGCTGTCGGAGATCAGCGGGTGGTGCGCAAGATCCGCGGCTTGCCGCCAAGGGTGCGCGCCGCGCAACCCCGGCGCGCACACTGGCACCGCCACGCCGGGCAGCAGGGGCAGGGCGTAGGCTTCGACGAAGGGCGGCGCCCCCCAGCGCACGGCCAGGTCCACCGCACCCTTGCCGCTCAGGGGGCGGGTACTGTCGGAGGCGTCGATCATCAGGGCCACCTGCGGATGCGCCTCGGCCAGGCGCCCCAGGCGTGGGATCAGCCAGCGGCTGGCGAAGGCGGGGGTGGTGCTGAGCAGGACCTGCTGCGGATCGCGCTGGTTGTCCCGCTCCAGCAGTTCGCCGGTGGCGTCCTCGATGATCTCCAGGGCCAGGCGCACGCGGGCCAGGTAGTCGGCGCCGTCCCGGTTGGGCCGCAGGCCGCGGGGCAGGCGCTCGAACAAGGGGCGGCCGAGCTTGTCTTCCAGGGTGCGCACCTGCTGGGCGACCGCGCCCGGCGTGACATGCAGCTCGTCGGCGGCAGCGCGGAAGCTGCCCAGGCGGGCGGCGGCCTCGAAGGCCACCAGGTGATTGACGATGGCGGGGGCGTTGCGTCGCTTGGGCGCGCTCATCCAGTAGATTTCCTGCAGGCTGCTGCCAGTATTCGTGATTGGTGCGTTGAGCCGGATTCTGGCTTCATGGGCCCACTTGATCAACTCCCGGAAGGAGCGGTATATGTCTTCTCAGAAAGTGGCAATCATCACCGCAGGTGGCAGTGGCATGGGCGCGGAGGCTGCGCGGCGGCTGGCTGCCGACGGTTTCAGGGTGGCGATCCTGTCGTCCTCGGGCAAGGGCGAGGCCCTGGCGGCCGAGCTGGGCGGCATCGGTGTGACGGGCTCCAACCAGTCAGCAGAGGACCTGCAGCGTCTGGTCGATACCGTGATGCAGCAATGGGGGCGTATCGATGTACTGGTCAACAGCGCCGGGCATGGCCCGCGTGCACCGGTGCTCGAGCTCAGCGACGAGGACTGGCACCGAGGCATGGAGGTGTATTTCCTCAACGTGGTGCGCCCGACCCGCCTGGTGACCCCGATCATGCAGCGGCAGCAGGGCGGGACCATCATCAATATCTCGACCTTTGCCACCTTCGAGCCGGATCCGGCGTTCCCGACCTCCGGCGTGTTCCGTGCCGGGCTCGCGGCCTTTACCAAACTGTTCGCCGACCGTTACGCGGCCGAGAACATCCGCATGAACAACGTACTGCCAGGCTTCATCGACAGCCTGCCGGAGAAGGAGGAGTTCCGTAGCCGGATTCCCATGGAGCGGTACGGCAAGGCCGAGGAGATCGCGGCCACTGTCAGCTTCCTTGCCTCCGAGGGCGCGGGTTACATCACCGGGCAGAACCTGCGGGTCGATGGGGGTATTACCCGTTCGGTGTAAGAGACATGGCGAGCCTGTAGCAGGGCGGCGACTTCCGTTAGGATGTCGCCCCTGTTTCCCGCTATCCGGATTCCGCCCATGAGCACACCGACATTCCGCCAGGCCACCTCCAGCGACGTGGACCATTGCTACCAGATCGAGACCAGCGCCTATGAAGGCGACGAAGCCGCCACCCGGGAAAAGATCGCCACGCGCATCGCCCAGTATCCGGAAGGCTTTCTCGTGCTGGAAACCGAGGGCCAGGTGATTGGCTTCATCAACAGCGGTTGCGCCGACCAGGTGGTGATGTCGGACGAGGCTTTCAAGGAACTGGTCGGGCATGACCCCCAGGCGCCCAATGTGGTGATCATGTCGGTGGTGCTCGACCCCGCGTACCAGGGCCAGGGCCATGCCAGCCGGTTGATGGCGCGCTTCGTCGCGCAGATGCGCGAGCGCGGCAAGGCCACCATCCACCTGATGTGCAAGGAGCGCCATGTCGGGTTGTACGAGAAGATGGGCTACGCCTATGTACGCCCGTCGGCTTCCGACCATGGCGGCATGGCCTGGCATGAAATGGTCATGGTGCTGTAGAGGCCCTTGGTCTAGCATCGACGCTTTTCGCAGCCAGGGAGAGGCCTGTGAAGTACGTCGTGATCGAGACACATCGCAGTGAGTACCCTGCGCCCATCACTTTCGCCCGTGGCACGCTGCTGGAGATCGGCCAGCGCTATGAGGGCGACGAGCAGTGGGAGGACTGGTACCTGTGCAGTTGCCAGGGCCAGGCAGCGGGTTGGGTGCCAGCCCAGTTCATCGAGCGGCTGGGCGTGGGCCGGGGCAGGGCGCTGGAAGCCTATTCGGCCCATGAACTGGACGTCGACCCCGGCCAGCAGCTCGATAGCCTGCGCCCCTTGAATGGCTGGGCCTGGTGCCGCCGTGTGAGCAATGGCGAGCTCGGCTGGGTGCCGCTGGCCAAGCTGCGCGCCCTGGCGTGATCAGCCTGCGGCCAGCACCGCCGTGCTGTCCAGAATGCGCGCATAGTCCATGGCCAGGTTGCTCAGGGCCAGGGCATGGACATCCTCCGCCGACCACAGCCGGCCTTGCAGATCGCGCTGGTCGAAGGTGTAGCAGGCGTCGCCCACCACCACCGTTGCAAACCCCAGGTTGCCCGCCGAGCGTGCAGTCGATTCCACCGAGTTGTTGGTGACCACGCCGAGGATGACCAGTTGATGAATGCCGCGCTGGTGCAGCCAGTGTTCCAGGCCGCTGTTGCAAAAAGCATCGGGCAGGTGTTTTTCAAACACGGCCTCGTGAGCCTGCGGGACGAACGCGGGTTGAAACTCGCAGCCGGGCTGACCTGGCCGGAACACCGAATCCGGATCGCGGGAGATATGCCGCACGTGCACCACCGGGCGCATGCTCGCGCGCCAAAAGGCCAGTAGTTCGCTGATGCGCTGTTCGGCTTCGGGGTTGTTGCGACGGCCCAGGCGAGGGTGGTTGATGCCGTTCTGCATGTCGATGATCAGCAGGGCGGCATTGCTGGCGAGCGCGGTCATCTGCGGTAGTTCTCCTTGTCTGGGCTTCGGACCGTAGCACAGGTGTGCTGCCTGCGCGGATGTATCGCTGGGCAAGCCCGCTCCCACGCCAAGCGCATTGACCTCCGGTTGTGCACACGCGTGGGAGCGGGTGCCCCGCGATGGTCGGCTACCATCTGATCCGCTTTTTTTCCGCGAACCTGAATCTGTAACCGTATCAGCCGCTGCCGGACAATACGTTCAGGCCCAGCCTTCCAATCCGGTGTGCGCTGGGCAGGCTGCCCTGCTGCACTACCGCAGCGGCCAGCCCCGCCGTTACGTCATTACACTGTAGAGGTTCCGATGGGCAAGCTCGCGCTGTTTCTGGGTGGTTTTCTGCTGCTGACTATCATGATTGGCCTGCTGGGCACCATTCCGCCAAGCTGAGCCGCAATTTTTCCTGTCCCGGCCCGCCTGCCGCAATGGCGGGCCAGACCCTTCCCTCCAGGCTTCCCCGCCAAAGACCGCGGTCGTCTAGACAAGCGGTAGCTGCATGTCGTTCTCAAGTTCAAGGCGCTCGTGTAATCTCCCGCCCCCAATCAAAGGGCCCGGGCACACGGGCTATTCACTTGCCTTGGAGACAATACACACTATGGAATGCAAGAAAGGCACTGCAGCGATGCTGGAGTGGCGCGGTCGTTTTCTCGGCGAGGGCATCCTCCACGAAGAGGATTACGATCAGGCACTGCGCCGTGCCGAAGAGTTGGAGCGTTCCGGTGTGATCAGTGCAAGCGAATGGATCGAGTTGGTCAAGCTGGCCAACGTGGCTTTGCTGCGTTTGTAATTTTTCCTTCAAGCCTTGCGGAAACTGTCCACAAAAATCGTGGGTAGGTCTGTGGATAAAACGCTACAGGCCAGTATTGGCAAGCACTCTGTTAGATTGAGCAGAAATTGAGCAGCCCTGTTCAGGGCTGTTCCCCCAGGCGCGGACGGCCATCGCGCAGTGCCTGCAACAGGTCGCGAGCCCGCGCCGGCAGGTCGCCGGCGGGGTATACGGCATGCATCTGCGGGTCGTGCCCCGTGCTGGATGTCAGGTGAAAGTCAGGGCAGACCCGCACCAGCCGTCCGGCGCGTACCTCCGGCTCCCCCAGCCAATCCGCCAGCCGCGCGATGCCGGCCCCCGCCAGCGTGCTTTGCAATACTGCGGCCCCCGAACCCAGTCGCAAACGTGGCCGTGGGCGCAGGCTGGAGATACGCCCGTTCTTGCTGAAATGCCAGGCCTTGAGGATGCGCGGCGCGGTATGCAGGATCAGTGCATGCCGTTCCAGGTCTTCCAGCCCTTGGGGGGTGCCAGCCTGGGCCAGATAGTCGGGGCTGGCGTACAGGTGGCGGCGGTAACGCCACAGTGGATAGCCAATCAGCTCGCTGGACTGCGGGAAGGCTCCGCGGATCACGAAGTCCAGCTTGCCCTGCAGCGGATCCAGGGCCTGGTCGCTGTACTGCACGTCGAGGGTGACATGGGGGTGGCGACGAGAGAACTCGGCCAGCACTCCCGGCAATACATGCTGGGCTAGCACTTCGGGCGCGGCCAGGCGAATCCAGCCCTGGGCGTTGCCAGTCAGCGCGGCCAATTCGTCGGCGGCATCCCGTTGCACATCCAGCAAGCGTTCGGCGTGGGGCAGCAGGCGTTCGCCAGCCTCGGTCAATGACACCGCGCTGGCGCTGCGGTTGAGCAGCTTGGCGCCGCTGTTGTCCTCCAAGGCCTGTACGGCCCGTGTAACCGCGCTGGGCGAACGGCCCAGCGCGCGGGCGGCGCTGACGAAGCTGCGCTTGTGCGCAACACTGACGAACGCTTGTATTTCACGCAGCATGTCCAGGGCCATGCGGGAGCTCCTTATTGCAGTTTTTGCAATGTGGCATTTCAACACAACAGCACCACTTTGATTAGTCTGGCAGCCTGTTTTGTGCCGCCTGGTCCCCCGAGATGATGGATATTGCCCTGCTTTCGCTGTTTGCCTTTGCCGCTGGCCTGATCGACGCTGCCGTCGGTGGCGGTGGGTTGATCCAGATCCCCGCGCTGTTCAACGTGCTGCCCAACGCCCAGCCGGCGGCGCTGCTGGGCAGCAACAAGCTGGCTTCGGTGTGCGGGACCTCGTTCGCGGCGCGCTCTTTCATCCGCAAGGTCAAGCTGGACTGGGGGTTGATCGTGCCGGCGGCGCTGAGCGCCTTCGTGATGTCGTTCTTCGGCGCGGCCACCGTGTCCCTGGTGCCGGCAAGCGTGATGCGGCCGATGGTGCTGGTGCTGATCGTGCTGATGGCCATCTACACGTTCTGCAAGAAGGATTTCGGCACCCTGCACAAACCCATGGCCATCGGCCGCAAGGAGCAATGCCTGGCGGTGCTGATCGGCGGCGCCATCGGCTTCTATGACGGGCTGTTCGGGCCGGGCACCGGCAGTTTCCTGATCTTCCTGTTCATCCGTTTCTTTGCCCTGGATTTCCTGCATGCCTCGGCCTCGGCGAAGCTGGTCAACATCGCCACCAACCTGGCCGCGCTGGTGTTCTTCATCCCGTCGGGCAATGTGCTGTGGGCCATTGCACTGCCGATGGCGCTGTTCAATGTCCTTGGCGCGCTGACCGGCACCTGGCTGGCGGTGCGCAAGGGCGCGGGGTTCGTGCGAGGGCTGTTCCTGGTGCTGCTGTGCGTGCTGATCGCCAAACTGAGCTGGGACCTGCTGGCAGGTTGACTCACACCACCTGGCGCTGCCCGTCGGCCTGTTCGACGCGGTTGCGGCCCTGGGCCTTGGCCCGGTAGAGCGCCTGGTCGGCGCTGGCCAGCAGCTCGTCGAGGCTGGGGGCCAGGGTGTCGGCAGCGCACCCGCTCACACCGATGCTCACGGTGATCCGCAGCGGCTGCCCGGGCTGTGCGATGTGTTGGTCCTGCACCGCGCGGCGCAGGCGCTCGGCGGTAAACCTGGCCAGCTCCGGCGCCAGCCCCGGCACGACGATGACGAACTCCTCGCCGCCCAGGCGGGCGAACAGTTCACCGTCGTGCAACTGGTCCTGCAGGGTCGTGGCGAACTGGCGCAGCACCTGGTCGCCGACAGCGTGGCCATGCTGGTCGTTGATGGTCTTGAAGTGGTCGATGTCGAGCATCATCAAGGTCAGCGGCGCTTGCTCGCGGTTGTCGAGCAGGGCGTGGGCACGGCGGATGAAGGCGCTGCGGCTGAGGGCACCGGTCAGGTGGTCGATGGTCGCCTGATGCGCCAGGCGCGCCATCAGGCTGCGGTTGGCGCTGCTGACGCAGGCCAGCACCAAGGGGCCGAGCACCAACATGGCGATGCCCAGGCGCGCCGACATCAAGGTAGTGACCCCAGTCTCGCTCTGCGGGATGTTGAAGTGCATGAGGTTCTGCGCTACAGCGACGATCAAGGTGCTGCCCGAGGTGAGGGCCAGCAACGAGACGAGGAAGGGCGAATAGCTGAGCGCGCACCACAACAGCGCGGCAATCGGGAAGGCGATGGCGCCGGGGCCGCCGAAGACGATGCTGACGCTCAGCGAGGCCAGCAGCACCAGCAACGGCGCTAGGCGCACCGTTTGGCTGGCACTGCCCGGCCGCGTCAAGGCTCTGGGTGATGGCGCGGTGAGTAGCACCGGCAGCACCAGCACGCTGGTGGAGAACTGTTCGCTGAACCAGGCCAGCCAAGTGGCGCGCAGCGATTGTTCGAACCACGGCGCGGCCATCACGCAGGCCAGGCTTGCGGCGACAATCGCCCCAGCGGCGCAGGCGCCGAACAGGCACAAAGTACCATGCGGGGTGCGCAGGCGACGATGCACGCGTGGCAGCCGAGCCATCAAGAACCAGATGGTGGCGATGGCGCCGAGGTTGCACAGATTGAACCACACGGCCGGACGCCAGGCACTGCCACAGGCCAGGTCGGCAGCGACCATGGCCAGGTAGATCAGGGCGAAGCCGCCGGGGTTGGCCTGGCGGGAATTGCGCAGCAGCACGCCTGCGAGCACCGCGTTGACTGGCCAGAACAGCGACAGTGACTCGATCGGGCGGGCGAGGATGCCGCCCAGCGTCAGTGCCAGGGTCAAGCCGAACAGGATCAGCGGGGGCAGCAGGCGCGACGGGACTGGAGACACCATGGGCTCGACCGGCAAGCGAAGACAGAATCCAGGAAAACGGCTGTAGGCACCTGGGACGATGTCATGTCAGTGTCTTTCAACTGGTCATTTGATGTCAATTCGCCGCAATCAGCGCGGTTCGTGCCGACGATTACAGCCCGAATACCCACGGCACCATCAGCACGGTCACCAGCATCACCAGCAGGGTGAACGGCACGCCAACCTTGACGAAGTCGGCGAAGCGGTACTGACCGGGCCCCAGAACCAGGGTGTTGACCGGCGACGACACCGGCGTCATGAACGCCGCCGATGCCGCCAGGGCCACGGTCATGGCGAACGGGTAGGGCGACATGCCCAGCTGCTGCGCAGTGCTCACCGCCACCGGGGCCATCAGCACCGCAGTTGCGGTATTGGAGATGAACAGCCCGATCAGCGCCGTCACGGCGAACAGGCAGGCAAGGATCACGCTGGGCCCGGCACCGCCGAGCGCACCGACTAGCGCACCGACGGCCAGGTCGATGCCACCGGTCTTCTGCAGAGCCAGGGCAAAGGGCAGCATGCCGACGATCAGCACCAAGCTCTGCCAGTGGATGGCGCGGTAGGCGCTGTTCATGTCGATGCAGCGCCCGGCGCCCATCAGCAGGCAGCCGATCAGCGCGGCGATGACGTTGGGCACCAGGCCGCTGACCATCAGCCCGACCATTACCGCCAGGCTGATCAGTGCATAGGGTGCTCGGGCGCGCGCCGGCGCGACCTGGTCGATTTCCGCCGGCAGGCTCAGCACCAGGAAGTCGCGCGGCTTGCCCTGCAGCTGGCGTACAGCCTTCCACGGGCCGACCACCAGCAGGGTGTCGCCCAGGCGCAGCTTTTCTTCCACCAGTTGCCCTTCGATGGCTTGCTGGTCACGGCGCAGGCCGACCACGTTGAGGTCGTAGCGGGTACGGAAGGCCAGTTCGAGGATGCTCTTGCCGATCAGTTGCGAGCCGGGCGGCAGCGAGATCTCCGCCATGCCCAGCTCCTGGGACTGGTCGATGAAGTAGGCGGCCTTGAAGTGCAGGGGCTCGAGCAGCATGGTCTGGCACAGGCTGCGCAGGTCGTCGCGGTTGGCGAACAAGTCCAGCAACAGCACGTCGCCCTGCTGCAGCAGGGTGCCGGAGTCGGCGCTGATCACCCGGGTGGTGAACTTGTGCTGGCGCTCGATGCCGATCACGTTGGCGCCGTGGCGGGTGCGCAGTTCCAGCTCGCCAAGGGTATGACCGATCAGCGGCGAATGGGGGCGGATGCGCAGGCGCCGCTCGCGGCCGTTGAGCTTGTAGTCCAGCACCAGGTCGAGCAAGGTGCGGCGGCTCTCGACCCGGCCGTCCTTGCGCACCTCGCCGTTGAGCCAGTGGCGGGTCAGCAGCATGTAGCCGATCCCGAGCACCAGCACCACCAGGCCGAAAGGGGTGAAGCTGAAGAAGCCGAAACCCTGTTCGCCGTGGCGCACCAGTTCGCTGTGCACCACCACGTTCGGTGGCGTCGCCACCAGGCTCAGCATGCCGCTGATCAGGCCGGCGAAGCTCAGTGGCATCATCAGCCGGCTGGGCGAAAGCTGCTGGCGCGCGGCAATGCTCAGCACCACCGGGATAAAGATCGCCACCACGCCGGTGGAGCTCATCGCCGAGCCCAGCCCGGCCACGGCCACCATCAGCAGCACCAGCAGGCGCGCCTCGCTGTTGCCGGCGCGCTCGCTCATCCATTCGCCGATGCGGTAGGCGATGCCGGTGCGCACCAGCCCTTCGCCGATCACGAACAGCGCGGCGATCAGCACCACGTTGGGGTCGCTGAAGCCGGCCATGGCCTGCTCCACGGTGAGGATGCCCGACAGCGGCAGGGCGACGATCACCAGCAGGGCGACCACGTCCATGCGCGGGCGGTTGAGGATGAACAGGAGGACGACGACGGCCAGCAGGCCAAGGACCCAGAGCAGCTCATGGTTCATGGGGAGGGGGTGTTCCTTCACACAGGCACGAAAGGCAATGGCTCTAGTGTGGCAGCTTGACGCGACGGCGTCGTTGACGTGCTGCAGTGTTTTGCCGGGTGATGACCCGGCAAGGGGCGGGGGCGCGGCCCGCTGGAGCAGTCGCTAGCGGCCGCGCCGCCGCGACACCCGCGCCTCGATGTTCTTGCGCCCGATCAACAGCGGCGGTTTCTCCACCACCGGCTCGTCGGCCAACCACTTGTACATCACCAGGCAATCGACCAGGCCCAGCTCGCCATGGCGGTAGGCCTTGGGCAGGCGGCCGACAGTCTCGAAGCCGAGCTTGTGCCACAGCGCCACTGCCACTCCGTTGGTCGCCACCACCGAATTGAACTGCAGGGCCAGGAAGCCTTCCTGGCGGGCGAGCTTCTGCGAATGCTCGCACATCAGCCTGGCCACGCCGCGGCCACGGGCGTTTTCGCACACCATGTAGCCGCAGTTGCCCACATGCCCGCCAGGGCCGGCGGCATTGGGCTTGAGGAAGTAAGAGCCGAGCAGCTCGCCGTCCGCCTCGGCCACCAGGGTGCGCAACGGGTTCTCCAGCCACAGCGTGCGGGCCTGGTCGATATTCAGGGCGGGGTCGAAGGCGTAGGTCTGGCGAGCCTGGACAATGGCCTGGAAGGTCGGCCAGAAGCGCTCGAAGTCTTCCGGGGTCATGGGGCGAATCTGGATCATAGCGGTTCCTGCACGGGCTGGGCCGCCAAGTCTGGGTGGCGCGGCGTCGTCGCGCAAGGGCGGCGACGCCTTGGTGTGTCAGGCGCCGGTCTTGCCCACCGCGTCCAGGGCCCGGGCCGAGTAGACCAGTGCCGCGCCGGCGTTCATCGCCACCGCTACCCCCAGGGCCTCGGCGATCTCCTCGCGGGTGGCGCCATGCTTGACCGCCTGCTGCGAGTGAACGGCGATGCAGCCGTCGCAGCGGGTGGTGACCGCCACGGCCAGGGAGATCAGTTCGCGGGTCTTGGCGTCCAGGTGGTTGGTGTTGGCCCCGGCGCCACTGGCAGTCATGTAGCCGGCCACGGTATCGGGGGACAGTTGCCTGAGATCGCCGATGCCGGCCATCAACTGCTTACGGTAGGCGTCCCAGTCCATCATGCTCATCGTCTTCACCTTGTCAGGTTGGCAACAGGAGCTTTCAGGCTAGTCGAAGACGGGGTGTGCAGCGGAGAAAACACTCGCGGGGCAAGCTCGCTCCCACTGTTGGCAGGAGCGGGTTTGCCCCGCGAGGACGACGTCCGGATCAGATGTAGATGAACACCAGTACCAGCGCCGCGACCACTGCCCACTTCTCCAGGTAGTAGCGGGTGCGGTTGCGCTTTTTCATGGCCTTGCCGCGCTCACGGATCTTGTAGATGCGCGTGAACAGGCGGTTGATACCCCCGGTCTTGTCATTGGCGTCGTTGGGCGCGGCGGCGGCGGCCATCACGTTGCGGCTGA
The DNA here is from genome assembly GCF_900110655.1 of Pseudomonas soli. Classification (GTDB taxonomy): domain Bacteria; phylum Pseudomonadota; class Gammaproteobacteria; order Pseudomonadales; family Pseudomonadaceae; genus Aquipseudomonas; species Aquipseudomonas soli. Next base: position 63,666 of record NZ_FOEQ01000002.1, on the reverse strand, counting down.
ACCAGCGGTTGAACGCGGCTGCCCAGCGGTACTTGAGCGGGCGCTCGACGTCGCAGAACAGGATGATGCGGTTGTGCTCGGTGGTGTTGGCGGCGTAGTGGATGTAGGTCTCGTCGAACACCACGCCCTCACCGTCGCGCCAGGAGTACTTCTCGCCGTCCACGTCGATGTAGCAGCCATCGTCATTGGGCGTGTCCAGGCCCAGGTGGTAGCGGTACGAGCCGGCGTAGGGGTCGCGGTGGCGCACCAGCTTGGCGCCCGGCGGCAGGGTGGCGAACATCGCCGCCTTGACCGTGCCGATGCCTTGCAGCAACTCGGTGGTACGTGGGCACAGGGTCATCGCCGAGGGGTGGCTCTCGCCGTACCACTTCAGGTAGAAGCGCTTCCAGCCGGTCTTGAAGAACGAGTTGAAGCCGACATCGTCATAGTTGTCGGACTTCTTGATCTCGCCGGCCTGCAGCAGTTGCTGGCCTTCCTTGCGGATCTCCTGCCAGTGGTCCTGCAGTACCTGCAGCTCGGGGAAGGCACTGACCGGCAGGTAAGGCTTGGCCGGGTGCTTGGAGAACAGGTACAGGAAGGCGTTGACCGGGGCCAGGAAGCTGGAGTGGTCGCCCAGCTGGCGGGTCAGCTTGTGACGTACCCGACCGCGCAGGTGAACATAGGCGATCGAGAGGACGAAGATCAGTACGAGTGCAATTTTCATGGACGTTTACTTGTCGAAAAATGGCCATGCGCCATGGCGTAAGCCAGCCAGCATAAACAATCGTGGCGCGGGTTTGTACTTATTGTTACGACAAAACCGCCCGACTTAGGTGGCATGGCCTACAGCTTGCGCAAACGATTCATCCGTATGTGCGGGTATTTTCTGGCGACCCGGCGTTTACAATCGGGTGGACGTCCATCCAGCAAGGAACTCCCGATGATCCAGGATGTACGCCCCAGCGGGGCTCCCTTCAAGCGGCTGTTTTTCGCCCTGTCACTGGGCGAAGAACAGCGCCGTGGCATCAGCCAGTGGCGGCGTGGCCTGGGCTTGCGCAGCGGCAAGCCGGTGCCCAGCGAGAACTTCCATGTCACCTTGCTGTTCCTGGGCGATGTCGATGCCGCCCAGGTGCCGGCGGTGTGCGCCGTAGTGGATGCACTGCGGCTTCCTGAAGCCAAGCTGCGCCTGGTCCTGGACCAGTTGCAGGTATGGCCGCGGGCTTCGGCGTTGGTGCTGGCGCCGGCGCAGGCGCCGTTGGCCCTGCGCCAGCTGGTGTACGACTTGCAGCAGGCGCTGCTGCCGCTGGGCATCGAGCCGTCGGTGCGTGAGTACCGGCCGCACCTGACCCTGTCCCGGGATTTTCGCGAGCCATTGCCGGAGGCGGGCGAGGCGCCGACGTTCCACCTCGTCGCCCGCCACTTCACCCTGTACGAGTCACGCAAGGGCCGCTACTGGCCTTTGGCCGAGTGGTCCCTGACGCAGTGAAAGTGACGGTCGATGCCCAGGCCGTCGAGGAAGTCCCGGTCGTGGGAAATAACCAGCAGCGCGTTGGGGTAAACCACCAGCACTTCCAGCAGGTGGGCACGCATGCGCAGGTCGAGGTTGTTGGTCGGCTCGTCGAGGATCAGTAGCTGCGGCGGCCGCGCGGCGATGCAGGCCAGGGACAGGCGCGCCTTCTCGCCGCCGGACAAGCCCGCCACCGGCGCCTGCACCGCATCGGCATGGCGGAACAGAAAGTCTGCAAGGTGGGCGCGCAACTGTTCCAGCGGCCAATCCGGCACTTGTCGCGACAGGGCTTCCTGCACATTGGCGTCGGCAGGCAGGGTGGCGTAGTGCTGGTCGATGTAGCCGATCTGCTCGGGCGCCGGCAGCAGCCAGTCGCCGCGCCGCCAGACCCGTGGATCGCCGAGGATCGCCCGCGCCAGGGTGGACTTGCCGCTGCCGTTGTTGCCGGTCAGGGCCAGGCGTTCGCCGCCGTCCAGCTGCAGGTCGATGCCGTTGAGCACCGCTGTGTCTGCGTAGCCCACACAGCCGTCACGCACCTGGATCAGCACCCGCGATGACTGGCCCGTCGCCGGCAGATGGAAGCGTGGCACGATCACCGGCTCCGGGCGCAGTTCGGCCAGCTGTTCGCCGAGCTCGCGCTGTTGCTGCAGGATCTGCGCTTGCTTGCGCCCGGCCGTGGTGTTCCCGCGGCCCAGCTTGGTCGGCGAGCGCACGGTAGCCCACTTGCTGTTCTGGATCGCCTTGGCCCCACGCTTGCGGGCGCCGGCGGCGCGGGCCTGTTCCTGCATCAGTGAGTCGTGGGCGTCGTCGCGGGCGCGGCGCACCTCGGCGATGCGCTTGTCGAGCAAGCCGCGCTGCAGGTCGCGCTCGGCCATGTAGTCGGCGTAGCTGCCGTTGAACACGTCCAGGCGCCCGTTGTGCAAGTGCCAGAGCGTGTTGCAGGTCTGGTTCATCAGCGCCACGTCGTGGGTCACCAGCACCAGGGCGCCGTGGAAATGCTCGAGCATGCGTGACAGCGAGCGGCGGTTGGCGGCGTCCAGGTGGTTGGTCGGCTCGTCCAGCAGCAGCAGGTCGGGGTCCAGGGCCAGTGCCTGGCTCAATGCCTGGTTGACACGCTGGCCGCCGCTGAGCGACGACTCGCCGCCCAGTACCTGTGCCACATGGCCGACACGCAAACCGCCGTGGCGCTCCATGTGCCCCTCGCTGGGTGCCAGGCCGCCCTGCAGCAAATGCAGCAATGACGACTTGCCGCTGCCATTGTCGCCGATGATGGCGATGCGCTGCCCCCATTCGATGCGCGCGTCGAGTTCGCTGAAGAGGTGTTTGCGGCCATGGAACAAGCCCAGGCCGTGTAGTTCGATCATTGCCATGGGATGGTGGCCCTCCTGGCCACTGTCGCGCTTGATCGGCAGCGCACATGGGCCCAGCCTGCCTTGGCAGGCGCCCAATAAAAAACCCGCCACAAGGGCGGGTTTTTTTGCAGCTATCCGAAAATTACTCCGGACGAACCTGCGCAGCCTGCATGCCCTTCTGGCCTTTTTCGGCAACGAAGGAAACAGTTTGGCCTTCTTTCAGGCTTTTGAAACCGTCGGTTTCGATAGCCTTGAAGTGTACGAACAGGTCGTCGCCGCCGCCTTGAGGAGTGATGAAGCCGAAGCCTTTTTCATCGTTGAACCACTTGACGGTGCCGGTTTGGCGATTGGACATGGGGTGAATCTCCAGAAACATGATTTTTTATCGGGGTGCAGTGTCGCCTAAGCTTCAGTGGCACCGACGACACTATAGTCTAATTCTTCGCATCTAGCGCCTATTACCTTCGCCGGATGTTGATCCAAGGCAAAAGATGCGACGGAACGCCGGAAAATCCGGCCTATTTTGGCTTGCAGCTGGCCTGGACCACATGCTGAGCCTTCTGCATCAGCTTGGCGTCTACGCCGTCCTGGCTGTCGAGGTCCTCGATCTCCTTATCGTTGAAATTCTTCTTGATGGCTTGGGCACCACACTCGCAGTGCTTCTTGGCTGTTGCCGCATCCACGCCTTGGCCGCTCGCCACTTGTTGGCACTGCGCCATATAGGACGCTTCCTTGCCGGCGGGGAAATCGCCTGCGTTGGCAGCCAGGGGCAGCAGCAGGGCGCTCGCGGCGCAGGCAGCCAGAAGGGACTGAAGTCGCATAACCGGACACTCCTTGGTTAATGGTCTCATCAAGAGTAGGTTGCTTCAGAAAGTCTGATAGGAAATTTTCCGCAAGAGTTCACCTCCACGGCGTAAATTCCAAATATTTCTGCCGGCCGCTCTAGCCCCGTGCTAGCATGCCTCCCTTGCACCACGCCCTGTGCGGGCGCATTTCTTTTTATACCTTCCAGTCACTCTGGTTCGTCCCTGGCAGGCCGAAAGGTCTCTGCCACTGTGAGGCAGGCTTTCCCGCGGGAAAGGCAGGGCGGATCTTGTACTGGCTCATCCCAACCCACGTGACCTTTGGTAGGGGTCACCACTAGGAGAGGAGGCGCCATGCCCGTTATTACTCTTCCCGATGGCAGTCAACGCACGTTCGACCAGCCGGTATCCGTAGCCGAAGTCGCCGCCTCGATCGGCGCAGGCCTGGCCAAGGCCACCCTGGCCGGCAAGGTCGACGGCAAGCTCGTCGATGCCTGCGACAAGATCGACCACGACGCCACCCTGCAGATCATCACCCCTAAAGATGAAGAGGGACTGGAGATCATCCGTCACTCGTGCGCGCACCTGATCGGCCACGCAGTGAAGCAGCTGTACCCGACCGCCCGCATGGTGATCGGCCCGGTGATCGACGAAGGCTTCTATTACGACATCGCCTACGAGCGTCCCTTCACCCCGGACGACCTCGCCGCCATCGAAAAGCGCATGCAGCAGCTGATCGACACGGACTACGACGTCGTCAAGAAGATGACCCCGCGCGCCGAAGTCATCGACGTGTTCACCCAGCGTGGCGAAGACTACAAGCTGCGCCTGGTCGAGGACATGCCGGATGAACAGGCCATGGGCCTGTACTACCACGAAGAATACGTCGACATGTGCCGTGGCCCGCACGTGCCTAACACTCGCTTCCTGAAAGCGTTCAAGCTGACCAAACTGAGCGGCGCCTACTGGCGCGGCGATGCCAAGAACGAGCAGCTGCAACGCGTGTACGGCACCGCCTGGGCCGACAAGAAGCAGCTGGCCGCCTATATCCAGCGCATCGAAGAAGCCGAAAAACGCGACCACCGCAAGATCGGCAAGCAGCTCGACCTGTTCCACCTGCAGGAAGAAGCCCCGGGCATGGTGTTCTGGCACGCCAACGGCTGGACCGTGTACCAGGTGCTCGAGCAGTACATGCGCCAGGTCCAGCGCGAAAACGGCTACCAGGAAATCAAGACCCCGCAGGTAGTCGATCGCATCCTCTGGGAGCGTTCCGGCCACTGGTCCAACTACGCCGAGAACATGTTCACCACTTCGTCGGAAAACCGCGACTACGCGGTAAAACCGATGAACTGCCCGTGCCACGTGCAGGTGTTCAACCAGGGGCTGAAGTCCTACCGCGACCTGCCGCTGCGCCTGGCCGAGTTCGGCGCCTGCCACCGCAACGAGCCCTCCGGCGCGCTGCACGGCATCATGCGCGTGCGTGGCTTCGTGCAGGACGACGCGCATATCTTCTGCACTGAAGACCAGGTGAAGAAGGAAGCCGCCGACTTCATCAAGCTGACCCTGGACGTATACAAGGACTTCGGTTTCACCGACGTCGCCATGAAGCTGTCGACCCGTCCGGCCAAGCGCGTGGGCTCCGAAGAGCTGTGGGACCGCGCCGAAGGCGCGCTGGCCGACGCCCTGAACGAGTCGGGCCTGGAGTGGGAATACCAGCCGGGCGAGGGCGCCTTCTACGGCCCGAAGATCGAGTTCACCCTGCGCGACTGCCTGGGCCGTAACTGGCAGTGCGGTACCCTGCAGTACGACCCGAACCTGCCCGAGCGCCTGGACGCCAGCTACATCGCCGAAGACAACAGCCGCGTGCGCCCGGTGATGCTGCACCGCGCCATCCTCGGTTCGTTCGAACGCTTCATCGGCATGCTCATCGAGCACTACGCCGGCGTGTTCCCGGCCTGGCTCGCCCCGACCCAGGCCGTGATCATGAACATCACCGACAAACAGGCCGATTTCGCCCTCGAGGTGGAAAAAGCCCTGAATGGTAGCGGATTCCGTGCCAAGTCGGACTTGAGAAATGAGAAGATCGGCTTTAAAATCCGCGAGCATACGTTGCTGCGGGTCCCTTATCTTTTGGTTATAGGGGATCGCGAAGTCGAAACGCAAACCGTCGCTGTGCGCACCCGCGAAGGCGCAGACCTGGGCTCGATGCCCGTCGCGCAGTTCGCTGAGCTGCTGTCGCAAGCGGTTTCCCGGCGTGGTCGCCAAGAATCGGAGTAATGACTATTAAGCGTGAAATGAGAAACGATAAACGAACTGCACCGAAAGCCCCGATCAACGAGAATATCTCGGCACGCGAGGTTCGGTTAATTGGTGCTGACGGCGAGCAGATTGGCATCGTCTCGATTGATGAAGCGCTGCGTATCGCTGATGAAGCGAAGCTGGATCTGGTGGAAATCTCTGCAGACGCGCAACCGCCCGTCTGCAAGGTGATGGACTACGGCAAGCACCTCTTCGAGAAGAAGAAGCAGGCCAACGAAGCCAAGAAGAACCAGAAGCAGATCCAGATCAAAGAAATCAAGTTTCGTCCAGGGACGGAAGAAGGGGATTACCAGGTAAAACTACGCAACCTGGTACGTTTCCTTAGCGATGGGGACAAGGCCAAGATCTCTCTGAGATTCCGCGGCCGTGAGATGGCCCACCAGGAGCTGGGCATGGAGCTGTTGAAGCGGGTCGAAGCTGACCTCGTGGAATACGGCACCGTTGAGCAGCATCCGAAGATGGAAGGACGCCAGCTTATGATGGTCATCGCCCCCAAAAAGAAGAAGTAATCTCCCGGGCACGGCAGGCCTGATGATTATTGTGTAATTTTTATTCGAATGCGGAGTTCCAACATGCCAAAAATGAAAACCAAGAGCGGTGCTGCGAAGCGCTTCCTGAAGACGGCTTCCGGCTTCAAGCACAAGCACGCTTTCAAGAGCCACATCCTGACCAAAATGTCGACCAAGCGTAAGCGTCAACTGCGCGGTGCCAGCTTGCTGCACCCGTCTGACGTGGCAAAAGTCGAGCGCATGCTGCGCGTTCGTTAATTCTGGTTAAGATAGAGGAAGTTACTCATGGCTCGTGTTAAGCGCGGCGTTATCGCTCGTAAGCGTCACAAAAAAATTCTGAAACTGGCTAAAGGCTACTACGGTGCACGCTCGCGCGTATTCCGCGTTGCCAAGCAAGCGGTCATCAAGGCAGGCCAATACGCCTACCGCGACCGTCGCCAGAAGAAGCGTCAGTTCCGCGCACTGTGGATCGCTCGTATCAACGCCGGTGCCCGCACCAACGGTCTGTCGTACAGCCGTCTGATTGCTGGCCTGAAAAAAGCGTCGATCGAAATCGACCGTAAGGTTCTGGCTGATCTGGCAGTGAACGAAAAAGCGGCGTTTGCTGCGATTGTCGAGAAGGCTAAAGCCGTACTGGCTTAAGTACCCACGACAATCATCCGGCGGCGCCTGCGCCGTCGGGTGTAAAACGTCATCGGATAGGGGAAGAGCCTTCAAAAGCTCTTCCCCTATTTTCGTATCTGGAGTCTGTACATGGAAAACCTGGACGCGCTGGTCGCCCAAGCCCTCGAGGCCGTGGAACGCGCTGAAGACATCACTACCCTGGAACAGATCCGGGTCCAATATCTTGGCAAGAAAGGCGAGCTGACCCAGGTGATGAAGACCCTGGGCAACCTGCCAGCCGAAGAGCGCCCCAAGGTCGGCGCGCTGATCAACGACGCCAAGGAACGCGTCACCGACGTGCTCAACGCACGCAAGGCCGCCTTTGAAGAGGCCGAGCTCAACGCTCGCCTGGCCGCCGAATGCATCGACGTGACCCTGCCAGGCCGTGGCCAGACCACCGGCGGGCTGCACCCGATCACCCGTACTCTCGAGCGCATCGAGCAGTTCTTCACCCACATCGGCTACGGCATCGCCGAAGGCCCTGAGGTCGAAGACGACTACCACAACTTCGAAGCGCTCAACATCCCCGGCCACCACCCGGCCCGGGCGATGCACGACACCTTCTACTTCAACGCCAACATGCTGCTGCGCACCCACACCTCGCCGGTCCAGGTGCGCACCATGGAAAGCACCCAGCCGCCGATCCGCATCGTCTGTCCAGGCCGTGTGTACCGTTGCGACTCGGATATCACCCACTCGCCGATGTTCCACCAGGTCGAAGGCCTGCTGGTCGATCGCGGCATCAACTTCGCCGACCTCAAGGGCACCATCGAAGAGTTCCTGCGGGTGTTCTTCGAGAAAGAACTGGCCGTGCGCTTCCGCCCGTCGTTCTTCCCCTTCACCGAGCCGAGCGCCGAAGTCGACATCCAGTGCGTGATGTGTTCCGGCAAGGGCTGCCGCGTGTGCAAGCAGACCGGCTGGCTGGAAGTGATGGGCTGCGGCATGGTCCACCCGAACGTGCTGCGCATGTCCGGCATCGACCCGGAAGAGTACCAGGGCTTCGCCTTCGGCATGGGCGCCGAGCGCCTGGCCATGCTGCGCTATGGCGTCAACGATTTGCGTCTGTTCTTCGACAACGACCTGCGGTTCTTGGCTCAATTCCGCTAGGCCCAATCGACGCAACTTTCAGGAGAACAGCATGAAATTCAGTGAACAGTGGCTGCGCGGTTGGGTAAACCCGCAAGTCTCCCGTGACGAACTGGTCGCCCGCCTGTCCATGGCCGGCCTCGAAGTCGACAGCGTGACCCCCGCTGCCGGCCAGTTCAGCGGCATCGTGGTGGGCGAGATCCTCACCACCGAACAACACCCGGACGCCGACAAGCTGCGCGTGTGCCAGGTAAGCAACGGCGCGGAGACCTTCCAGGTGGTCTGCGGCGCCCCGAATGCCCGCCCAGGCATCAAGATCCCGTTCGCCATGATCGGCGCCGAACTGCCGGGCGACTTCAAGATCAAGAAGGCCAAGCTGCGCGGCGTCGAATCCTTCGGCATGCTCTGCTCGGCTGCCGAGCTGCAGATCAGCGAAGAGAACGACGGCCTGCTGGAACTGGCCGCCGACGCCCCGGTTGGCCAGGACATCCGTCAGTACCTGAACCTGGACGACGCCAGCATCGAGATCGGCCTGACCCCGAACCGCGGCGACTGCCTGTCCATCGCTGGCCTTGCCCGTGACGTCAGCGCCCTGTACGACGTGCCGGTCACCCGCCCGGTGGTGCCAGCCGTACCGGCTGCCCACGACGAAGTACGCCCGGTCGAAGTCAGCGCCCCGGCCGCCTGCCCGCGCTACCTGGGCCGCGTGATCCGCAACGTCGACCTGAGCAAACCGACCCCGCTGTGGATGGTCGAGCGCCTGCGCCGCAGCGACGTGCGCAGCATCGACGCCGCCGTCGACATCACCAACTACGTGATGCTCGAACTCGGCCAGCCGATGCACGCCTTCGACCTCGCCGAAATCAACGGCGGTATCCGCGTGCGCATGGCCGAGGAGGGCGAGAAACTCGTCCTGCTGGACGGCCAGGAAGTTGCCCTGCGCGCCGACACCCTGGTGATCGCCGACCACACCCGCGCCCTGGCCATTGCCGGCGTGATGGGTGGCGAGCACAGCGGCGTCAACACCGAGAAGACCCGCGACCTGTTCCTCGAGAGCGCCTTCTTCGAGCCGATTTCCGTCGCTGGCAAGGCCCGTTCCTACGGCCTGCACACCGACGCCTCGCACCGCTACGAGCGCGGCGTGGATTCGCAACTGGCCCGTGAAGCCATGGAGCGCGCCACCGCCCTGGTACTGGAGATCGTCGGCGGCGAAGCAGGCCCTGTAGTCGAAGCCGTGAGCGAGCAGCACCTGCCGAACATCGCGCCGATCACCCTGCGCGACGAACGCATCACCCAGATGCTCGGCATGCAAATGCAAGCCGCCCAGGTCGAGCAGCTGCTCAACGCCCTGGAGCTGAACACCAGCGCCAATGGGGCAGGGGAATGGACCGTCACCGTCCCAAGCCACCGCTTCGACGTCAGCCTGGAAGTCGACCTGATCGAAGAGCTGGCCCGCCTGTACGGCTACAACAACCTGCCGGTCCGTTACCCGCAGGCCCGCCTGGCCCCGCAAGCCCGCCCGGAAACCCGTGGCGAGCTGCCGAACCTGCGCCGCTTGCTGGTTGCCCGCGGCTACCAGGAAGCCATCACCTACAGCTTCATCGACCCGAAACTGTTCGAGCTGTTCACCCCAGGCGTCGAGCCGCTGCTGCTGGCCAACCCGATCTCCAACGACATGGCCGCCATGCGCGCCTCGTTGTGGCCGGGCCTGGTCAAGGCCATGCAGCACAACCTCAACCGCCAGCAAGACCGCGTTCGCCTGTTCGAAAGCGGCCTGCGCTTCGTCGGCCAGCTCGGTGACCTCAAGCAGCAACCGATGATCGCCGGCGTCGTCACTGGCAGCCGCCTGCCGGAAGGCTGGGCCAACGGCCGCGACAGCATCGACTTCTTCGACGTCAAAGCCGACGTGGAAGCCCTGCTGGGTTACTCCGGTGCCCTGAGCGACTTCACCTTCGCTGCCGGCAAGCACCCGGCCCTGCACCCCGGCCAGACCGCCCGCATCGAGCGCGACGGCAAGGAAGTCGGCTACCTCGGCGCCATCCACCCCGAGCTGGCCAAGACCCTCGGCCTCGACCGCCCGGTGTTCGTCTTCGAGCTTGTGCTCGGCGATGTAGTCGAAGGCCGCCTGCCGAAGTTCAGCGAACTGTCCAAGTTCCCGGAAACCCGTCGTGACCTGGCTTTGATCGCAGGACGTGATGTAGCTTCTAGCTCGGTGCTTGAAGTAATTCGTGACAATGCGGGCGAATGGCTCACAGACCTCAGGCTGTTTGACGTCTACCAGGGTAAAGGCATTGATCCTGATAGAAAAAGCCTGGCGGTCGGCTTGACCTGGCAACATCCATCGCGCACTCTTAACGACGATGAGGTGAATGAAACCCTGCAAACCATCCTCACCTCGCTTGAACAAAGGTTGAACACCACGTTAAGGAAATAACGGCATGGGTGCTCTGACGAAAGCTGAGATGGCCGAAAGGCTGTACGAGGAGCTGGGGCTTAACAAGCGTGAGGCCAAGGAGCTGGTCGAGCTGTTTTTCGAAGAAATTCGGCACGCGCTTGAAGACAACGAGCAGGTCAAGTTGTCCGGTTTCGGCAACTTCGACCTTCGCGACAAACGCCAGCGGCCGGGCCGCAACCCCAAAACAGGGGAAGAGATCCCGATCACCGCGCGCCGCGTCGTCACCTTTCGTCCAGGGCAGAAGCTGAAAGCCCGGGTAGAGGCCTATGCTGGAACCAAGCCATAACGACGAGCTGCCCCCCATCCCGGGCAAACGCTACTTCACCATCGGTGAAGTCAGCGAGCTCTGTGCGGTAAAACCGCACGTGCTGCGCTACTGGGAGCAGGAATTCACGCAGCTCAACCCGGTGAAGCGCCGTGGCAACCGGCGGTATTATCAGCGCCAAGATGTGCTGATGATCCGCCAGATCCGCGCTTTGCTGTATGACCAGGGCTTTACCATTGGCGGGGCGCGACTGCGGCTCTCCAGTGATGAGGTCAAGGATGAGTCCAGCCAGTACAAGCAGCTGATTCGGCAGATGATTGCGGAGTTGGAGGATGTGTTGGTGGTGCTCAAGAAGTGATCAGAGCCGACGAATGGAAAGTTTTTTGAAAAAAAGCTTCCATTAATCAAAAGGTTAGGGTACATTTCTTCTCGTTCTCGGCAACATTGAGAGCCGCCTTGTCGGGGCGTAGCGCAGCCCGGTAGCGCACTTGCATGGGGTGCAAGGGGTCGAGTGTTCGAATCACTCCGTCCCGACCATTATTGAAACGAAAAAAGCCCAGTCGGTAACGACTGGGCTTTTTTCGTTTCAATAATGGTTCTAGCCCGGCCACTCCATAGTCAATAAAGCTTGCTCCACGGTGATGGCAATGAGATATTGCCAATGAAGTATGCTTTCTATGGATCTTAGTGTCCATCCGGAGTTCCCTCTTAACGCGAGAAAGGAAGCGGGTTAAGCGTGATGACAGGCTATTTTGGCTCACGAGACATCATTCAAGAAATCACTGTAAATGAAAGTATGCGGTGTTTTTTTGTCGGCTATGATCTTGCTGATGATTCTCAAAATGGGCAGTACAGATGGAAAGATTTCGTTAATGTTCTGATTTCTGCAGTTCATGAATTTGCTTTCGGAATGCATGAGGGAGACTCAGTTCAGAGCAATAATTTGGTTGTCACGTTAAGTGATGCAGCAAAATCAATATATAAAATTGATAATTTCAATCGCGTTAAAGATATTTATTTGTCTGGCGGTCACTTGGATGACGAACTAGAAGATAAGTACTTGCGAAGAGGTGAGTTTGGGGAGCTTCTACTTCATTTGATTTTGCGTGATAACTTCGGAACTATTCCTCTCCTCTCGAAAATCTATTTTAAAGACTCTTACGGTCATACTGTCCATGGCTTTGATTCGGTTCATATTAATCCGGAGACGAAAAGCTTATGGTTGGGAGAGTCGAAGCTCTACATGGACCCTTTCAAAGGAGTTGCTGCACTTGTAAAGGATCTAGAAGAGCACATTCGCTTAGACTACATGGCGGATGAATTTTCTATTATTTCTAAAAAGATAAAGCACTTCTCTTTCCATGAAGATGTAGAGTATTGGACTCAATGGATGGCCAGTGCTACTCGACTCAAAGACAAGCTTTCCGATATTTACATACCGATGCTTTGCACATACTCTTGTGATATCTTTGATCTTTATGATGATGAGGTCGAGGGTTTTAAGGCGCAACTTGTAGCTCAAGCCAAGGAGGTTGCGGACAAGTTTCATGATGCGAATAAGCATCCTTGGAAAGCCAAAATCAATATTGTTCTAATTTTGCTCCCGGTTAAATGTAAGAAAGAGTTGGTTAAGAGGCTGCATCAGAAGTTAGGTATTATGCAATCCCTAGGAGATTGATGAATGGATTCGTCAGGGCTTTTGTCATTACTTTTATCAGTCGACAAGCTGAATTTTGATGAGGCTTTTCATGTCTTGAGGGCTGCTGCAGATTTACTTAGAAATGGAAAAGATCCAGAAAATGAGCTAGCTATTTCAATTTTGGAAAATCGTGGGAAGTTTCCAAATACTTTTGATGAGATGCTTGCTGATGTTATCGAATCATATGGTCTGTACCCTTATTTACAACGAGAAAATTTGGCACCTTCGTCCACAAGTCACTCCATTAGGGTGGCTTACCATCAAGCGGTCTCTGGTGGTAATCGGTTGCTCCATGAAGAACAGAAGTACATTTACAATTTATTGGTCAATCGTCGCTCTAATCTCGTGGTTAGTGCACCCACGAGCTTTGGTAAGAGCTTAATAATCGAAGAGCTTGTTGCCTCCGGAATTTATAAGAACATTGTAATTATACAGCCTACGCTTGCTTTGCTTGATGAAACCAGACGAAAGCTTTCGAAATATAGTGATAAGTTTAAGCTGGTGGTGAGGACTTCTCAAGAGCCGTCTGAGCAACTCGGTAATATCTATCTGCTTACAGCTGAGCGAGTTAATGAGTATAAATACTTTGCTGCAATTGATTTGCTCGTCATGGACGAATTTTATAAATTGAGCGCGAGGCGTGAGGATGAACGCTCAGATGCTCTGAATAATGCATTTTACTACATGTTGACAAAGTTCTCTCCTCAGTTTTATTTATTGGGGCCAAATATTGATGGTATTTCTCCGGGTTTTAATGATAAGTATGGGTCGATATTTTTTAAAAGTAACTATAAGCTCGTTCTAAATAGTGGTGTTAATGTATATGAAAATTATCCTGGGCAGTTTGGGGCTCGGGGGAAGAAAAAGGAAATAAAAGAAAAGGCCCTTTTTGAGCTGCTGGATAGTTTTGACGGGCAGCAAACAATTGTATATTGTTCGTCGCCTGCTCGCGTTAGGTCGTTAGCAAGGGTTTACCTGGAACATTTGGCATTTTCAGGCAGAACCCTCATGCAGGATGAACTGAGCATTATTCCTTGGATAGAATTGAATGTTGGCTCCGAATGGGTGTTGATAGATCTATTGAAATCAAGGATTGGGATCCATGATGGGGCGCTGCAAAAACATATCACAAATAGCATGCTCGGTTTTTTTGAAAGTGGTCAGTTGGACGTTCTGTTTTGCACCTCCACGATCATTGAGGGGGTAAACACTAGTGCAAAAAATGTCGTATTTTATGATGATGTAAAAGGTGATAAGCCTATTGATTACTTTGACTATTCAAATATCAAGGGGCGTGCGGGGCGAATGATGCAGCACTACAGTGGTGTGGTATTCAACTTCAACCCTGTGCCTGAAAAGCAAGAAACCATTGTTGATATTCCTTTCTATGAACAACTCCCAATATCTGACGAGGTGCTCATACAGTTAGATGGTTCGGAGGTTAAGGATAAAGAGAGTAAGCAATACCAAGATCTAATGGCTTTGCATTGGGATGTACGTGAGCTCGTAAAGTCTAATCACATGAGTGTCCAAGGTCAGGTTAATCTGATCAGGTTTCTGCGGGAGAATGTAAGGTCTAAATATGACTTGTTGAGCTGGCGTTCTTACCCTGACTACAATCAGTTGCTTTTCGTTATGGGGCTTGCATGCGAGTTTTTGGCGCAGCCAGGGGAAATAAAGAATCCCATGTCTGCTGCTAGATTGACCAAGTTGACGTATGATTATGGCAGGCAGAAAAGTATTTATTCTTTAATTAGGAATATGCAAAGCTATAATCTTGGTAAGTTGGATCCAGATTCTCTGAGTCCTGAGGATTACTTGCGAAAGCGGAAGAATATTTTAGATGATTCTATAAGGGATGGTTTTCAAATACTGAAGCATTGGTTTCAGTATAAGGTTCCTAAATGGCTTAGTGTTGTAAGTAGTATTCAGGATTTTGTTTGTCGCGAAGCTGGTCTTAGGCCTGGAAGTTATTCACACTACGCTTCCGAGATTGAAAATGATTTTATACAGTCTAATTTGTCTATTCTCGATGAGTACGGTGTTCCGGCGACAGCAGCAAAAAAATTAGAAGGGGTGGTGCCTAAGGATATTCCCGAGGACAATGTTCTCAGATATATTCATGAGCGGCGTTTGTATTTAAGGTCCGATTTTCTAGATTACGAACGAGACAAAATTATAAATTTGTTGAAGGGTTAATTTTTTTGGTGATATCCCGGCATCACATGTGGACTAGGGCGTCAATCTTTTCTGTAGATGATGGGCTTAACATGTTTTCATGTGAGGATTAATTGAAATTCTCCTTTCATTTTTATCTGGCAAAGAGGTGTGTGCTGAGATGTACAAGATTTCTCGGAAGAGCGTTTGAGTCGAGTTTATTATTTTTACGATCCAGAGAGCGTTGGCAGCGATCGGAAGGGGCGGGTTGACTAGCCCCAAACTAGGTGTTCGACCCTAGAGGGTCATGATGTATCACTAGGTATAGGCGGCGTTGTCAATTTTATATATTAATTTTATCCTTCAATTGCATTAAGTCGCTGTTTCAACTGCTCATTGAGCGACACGCCGTGCACACCTGAGTGAATCTCACGATGGCAAGATGGGCAGATAGCACCTACATACCGAGGGTGGTCGAGACCTCCATCGGAAAGCCGATTTACATGATGCGGCTCCAGGTATGGGCTTCCATCTTTCTTAAAAAACGGAGCTGGCTTGTCACAGCTTTCACATAAGCCTTTGGCACGCATGAGGACGTAATGAGCGACCTTTCGGCTGCGCTGGTAAATTTTGCGTTGCGCTGATTGGCCCATTGCATTCGTTACCGGCTTGCAGGCAGCCAGAGCGGCTATCCGAGCAGCAGCTAACGAATCTTCGAGTTCAACCCCCGTCCCCAACTCAGTTTCGATATTCAGCTCTGGACTGCTCACAGACACCAATCTGAATACAAGAGCAGTACGATCCTTGCCATCAACATCCGGCTGGGTTCGCTCAAAGACGTCGGCGCAGCAGAACTCACCTATATAGCGATTACCTTTTCCTTTGCCGAGCGATTGGAACAGATGAAGCGCACGACCTGTCTCCGCGTGCTCAGCGACAGCTCTGTTGCCACGATTCAATGTCATAGGCCCACGCTTCCCTTCACCGGTGTAGAGAAACGCACCGTTGTCCCAACTGTCGGCATAGCCATATTGCTCGCCACTATCGCCTGTAAACAAGAAAATCGCCGGGTGGGTAGCGGATGCCGCTATGCCGCTCTGCCGGCTACCCCCGAATGGTCCGTTGATTTCAGTCACGCGATCGTAAATGGCCCCAGGCTCGAACTGCAGGACTGGTTCTAGACCAGTGCTCTGCAGCTCGATGATGGAAAATCCACGCTTTTCTAAATAGCGGTTTGTGAGGTGTCCGCCTGGGAATTGGCTAACTGCGATGCCGGTAGCCAAGGAGACTATTTTCTTTGCTGGGTACGATGTACCCCCTACAGCAATCGCGTAGCGGTGGGCAGGGTTCGTCTCCCAACCATGCCACTCTCGTCTTCCTCTAAAGTCGCGGTCAAATTCCAGCAAAGCCTCATCAATACGTTCCTTCGATACAGCTTTGATCGCCACGTGCGCTGCCCTTTGTCGCCGATGTTTGTAGGAAATTTCCCCATCGTCGCCAAAGTGATCAAACGGTTCAAGAAAAACTGGCAAAGCGCCACTGCGATCGTAGCGTCCGCGCGAGAGTTCGTATGCGTTCCAGGTCCATATTCGTTGTGGCAGCAGGCGTGCCTAAGGTCTACGGAATCGGATTTTCCCTCTTCTCTGTAGTCCGTTTCCGAAACATACTTCTACCCCCTTACAGCCCGTTGCAGCCGCTGCATCACCCATCTAGTCTCGCCAAGTCGCTGCCAATTCAGCGACCGGTTTTGACAGACCGGGAAGATAGTAACGCGCGTGCATAGCCGTCTATGGTGGCTGTACGTGGGGCACTTCGGTGCGCCGGTTTCCTATTTTCCCGGTCTGTCAACCCGCGTACAGCTGCCACCTTTCTGTTTGACAGCAGAGAACGGTAGCTCCATTTGAAAATAGGAGCTCTACCATGCTGAAAATAGTCCCCGATCCACCCCTACACGACAAATGCACCACCCACACCCTCGAAGACCTCCTGGTCCAAATCTCCGAATACCTCGTCTGCGCCCTCACCGTCAGCCAGCAGACCGTCCTGCTCCACGCCAAACCCCCAGGCCAGGTCCTGACCCTCGCCGCCATGCACGAAATCGACAGCGCCCGCACCTTGGTGGAAGTGGCGCTTAGCCGCCTGCAGTCCCGCCACTGACCTGCCGAGCCTGGGCTCGCACTTCATGTTCACCAATCAGGCCCCGCGCCGTTCGCGGGGCCGCAGGAGGAATGGTATGGAGAAGGAATTGCAAATCCCGCGCATCAAGAAACTCGCCACAACCGGCGTCGGGCATTTCGGCGAGGGCGCGGAGGTGGGGGTGCAAGACCCGCTGTTCCGCGTCGTGGCGGGGCATCCGCTGGACCATGCGGTGGAGCAGGCGACCGTGTTGATGTGTGCGGTGCACAAGATCAGTGATCTGGCGATGGTGGAGACTGATCATCTGCCTACGCTGCAGACGGCGGTGCATTACCTCAGTGGCATGGCCAAGGCGTTGGCCCAGGATGTGAATCATGGGCTGACGGTTCGCTTGCCGGCCGAATAGCGATTGAGTACATCGCCCGGGCAATGTTGCCTGGGCGCTTTCCCATTCTGACGTTGTGAGGGAATATTCAGCTGCACTAATCCAGCGCTACCGAGCAAGGTTGTGCGCTGTACCGCCGACGACACCGCTTTCAGCTATAGGCCCGCCCATGGATGCGACCATTGAACTGAAGATCAAAAACGCACTGCACGATCTATTCGCCGCTGTCGGGCAACTGCAGGCGGCCTATCCTGGCAAGCCTTTTACGCTGGACGGCAGGCTGGTCGGCGATATCGGAGAGGTGGTGGCGAGCCTGGCGTACAGGCTGACGCTCAATGACGGGCTCACCAGGCATCACGATGCGGTTTGTGATGTGGGGCGTAATGTGCAGATCAAGACCACCTTCGGCACCACACTGACATTCCCTGTGCACCACGTGCCTGACTATTACCTCGGTATTCGCATGAGCCGTGACGGCACGTTTGAAGAGGTCTACAACGGTCCGGGCTACTTGATTCAGCAGCAACTGGCTGGGCGTAGGCCTACGCGTACGGGGTTGCATGGGAATCTGATGGCCATGCTCAGGCGGTTGAATGGCACGGTGGCTGAGCAGGATCGAATACCGCGGCGTTGAGCGGGGCTGTTTTGGCAGGGTAGGCCCCCGTTCGCTACGAAGCTAGATGGCACCGGCTGCGCCGGTGTAAGCCCGCTCCCAAAGGATTTGTTTTTCGCCTTGTCGCTATGGCGCTAGGTTCACCCCGTTACAGCGCCCCTTGGTGGAGAAGTCGTTGATCTGCCGCGCCTTGTTCACCGACATCAGGATCGTGCAGCCGCCAGGATGGGCCACATCGTCCCAGTAGTTGGTATGGACCATCACGTTGCCTTGCATCTCGGCGGTGCTGCCGACCACCTCCTTTTGCACGTAGGTGGTATCGCGGTACCAGCCCAACTGCACCCCAGTGCCGCCGGGCAACGGCTCCATGCGCATGGGTGGGCCGAAGAAGTCGATGGCCTGCTTGGCGTCGCGCCCTTGCCATTGGTTGCCCGCCATCAGCTCCGGCAGGGTCGGGATGCAGCCGGCCAATGTCGGCAGCAACAGGCCAAGGATCAGCAGATGGCGCGTGTTCATCGTGGGGTGTTCGCCAGCATGTCGTCCAGCTCCTGCACCGCCTGGCTGTTGGCCTGGACGCCGATCAACTGGATGAACATGGCCTGGATGGTGGCGACCATCTTCGCCGCCGGCATCTTGCCGATCGACAGCATCTGGTTGCGCGCACGGTTGTCGGGGGCGCAGACGAAGGCGAAGGTGCGCTGCAGCCAGTAGTCCTTTGGTGCGACCCAGTCTTTGGCGTTGGTTTTCACATCGCGCACGGCACCGTCGAAGCGACGTATCGCCCGGGCGCTGTCCAGGCGGATCTGGCGCTGTTTGCATTTGACCTGCACCTCGTAGGCGGCGAGGGTCGGGAAGGCCGGGTCTTCGAACAGCTGCATGACCTGGGCCGATTGCACCCCGCCGGGCTTTTGCAGGATGCCGGCGGCATCGGCGACGTAGACCTCGTTGTGCAAGCGTTCCCCTTTGCCGTAGATGATCCAGTAGTCGCCTGCGGCTTGTTCGGCCAGGGCCGGGGTGCTGCAGGCCAGGGCCAGGATGGCCAGCCACTGGCAGAGGGGTGGAAGTTTGTAACCCATGGCGTCCTTTCCCGGTTTTTTGTAATCCAAGGGGGACTATACGAGGCATAAGGGAGGAGGGTCGATTAGGGCACTTGTGCTAATGGCCAAAGGCCTGCGGCGTTCAGGTGCGGTGTAGAGCAAGCGCCTGTGTTGATCGAACGGCAATGGGTATGTAGTCCCGTTCTGAAACCATGCAACGGTGGGCTTGCCCTTCATTTCTCTCGAGTAATTCTGCTGTACATTCCCTTGGTCAGATCGCACATGCGGCAGTCGTCGCATGGTCCGGATGAAGGAGCAAAACATGTCCGAATCAAAGGGGAGCGTGGCTCTTTTAGCCATCAAACGCGAAGCACAGGAGGCCCAAGAAACCATTCTTGAGCTTGTGCACACGGACATGACCGAGAGCCCGGAACTTCTCCAGCCCATCCCTGCATCGTTGCTGAGTCGCATGGCTGATCTTCGGGCACGGGCACAAGCGAATCGCAAGCGCACCGTGCTGTTCGAAGGTTGAGAGCGTGATCGTCAGCAGACAATTTCTGCACGCGCGCCCCCGGTCCTGCCTATGGCATCCTTCGTTTCGCTTACGCCAAAGGCTACGTTGGTTGTCTTCAGACCGCCCGTTCCAGCAGTTGGGCTTCAGCGATCTGTCCGTTCTCATAACGCAGCAGTATCTGACGCTCCCCTTGATCGAACAACGACTGCTGTAGTTGCTGGGTGTCCCGCGGGCCTTGGACCAAGGCGCTGGTCAGGCCGTCCAGTTGTGCCGTGAAGCTCTGTTTCAGCGAGGCGTCGAGGCTGAACATGCGTGAGCTGGTCAGTTCCATCTGCGAGCTGTAGATGCTACGGCTCTGGTTGCCGATTTCATCCAGCTGGCCGAGGCTTTCGAGAGCCTTGGCCGCCTGGGCGCGATAGCGTTGCAGTGGCTCGGCCAGGTAGCGCAAGGCACTGCTGACCACTTGCAACTGTGCGGTTTGCAGGTAACCGCTGACCCAACCCTCCATCTTCGTCAGGCTGTCCTGCAATGCCTGGCGGGTGCTGTCCACACCGAACAGTTTGTCAGCCTGCACATCCTGGGCGCGCTTCAGTTCTTCGCTCATCTTGCGAGCGAAGTACTGGGCCAGGGAGGTGATCTGGCTATGATGATTTTCCAGAGTCTGGCGGGCAGTGCTGTCGATGCCTTCTTGCGCATAGTGATCGAGCACGCCTTGGGTGTACTCGAACATCCCGGTCAGCTTTTCCCACTGCTTTTCGTCCAGATCGTGCTGCACGGCATCCAGTTGACGCTTGATGACGTCCAGCTTTTCGTTGATGTCGTGCAGGTGCTTCTGGCCCACCGCCGAGGACACTGCGTTCCACACCGCGCCACTGAGCAGCACGTTCTGCAGGTCTTCAGGGAGCGACAGGCTGGCCTGTTCACTGATCTTGCCGCCGGTACGCACGAAGGCCCGGACGCTACCGTCGCCGTTGGCGTTCTTTGTCAGTGTCTCGAACGGCAGGCTGCACATCACGTAGTTGCCGCTGGCCAGCTCGCCCATGGCGGCCAGGCCGGGCACATTGGCCAGCAGCGGGTTGAGCGCACTGATGTGGTCGGTTGGCAGCGGGCGGTGGGTACCTGCGGGCGGACGTTGTACGACGTTGAGCTTGAGCAATGTGCCGCCCTGGCCGTCCTGGATCACCAGGTCGGCAGTGGTCTGGGAAGATGTGGCCACTGGCTGGGTGTCGGGGCGTGTGGCCGGGGGCGTGGCGGGCGACTCCCGGCGTAGGCGGATCCAGCCCATCTGGGCAACGAAGGGCACGGTCACGCGGTAGGCTTCAGCCACGCTGCTATGCAGGCCCACGCCAGCAGTGAAGGCGGCGCCAAAGGGGTTCAGGCGCAATCCGGTGGTCGCGGCCATGGTGAACAGTGCTGCGCTGCGCGAGGCGGAAAGGCCGATCATGCTGGCGGCCCCTTTGGGCAGCGCCTCTTCAAGTTTGAACAGCCCGGTCAGCACCTTGGTGCTGGTGGCCCGCTCGAAACGCTCGCTGGCCGGTAGCTCCCGCCAGCCAGCGCCGAACAGCGCCAGGGCGATCTGGCGTTCCTTGTCCGCCACGCTGGTTGCGCCGCTGCCGTTGAGCTTCTGGTACACGTCGTTGACGATCTCGGCGTAGGGCACCGCCGACTTCTTCAACAGGCGGCGGGCCAGGTTCATTGCCGAATGCCCGCCGAATTGCTGCAGCTCGTGGCCCAGCAGGTCGAGTTGCTGCTCGGTATAACCCGCCGGTCGCGAGCTGTGCTTGGCTTGTACCAGCTGCTTCTTGATGTCCGCATCCAGGCCGGCGCGGCCCCGGGAGAAGTCGGTGATGATGTCCACCAGAATGTCCACTTCCTCGGGCGTGGCGCTGATGAGGCTGGTGAACAAGTCGTCGTCGCAATCGATTCCTGAGGTTGCCATCGTGTGTCCTTACCTTTTGAACGGTGTATCGGGTAAAGGGAGCTGGTGCCCCCTACAAGGTGGGGGGCTCAAGGCACCAGCCAGGTGCTGGTCGGCCTGGCGTCTCGCTGAATGGCGACAGCCTGGCAGTGTTCCAGTATCGGCAGGATGTAGGTGATGACGACGGTTCCTGGACGGCCGTCGGGTTGGCGACGAGCGGCGTGGCAAAGCGGGCCGGCGTTTTCTGGCGCTAGATTGGAGCGAATCTCCACTGCGTGTGCTTCCCCGAAGTGTCGGTTGCTGGCCAGGTAATCCAGCGTTTGCTGGAAGGCCGCACGGGTCAGGGTGATCGAGCTGTTGTTCGTGCCGGTTACCACCCTTACGTGGTCGTTGTTGACCGCCGCGATTCTGAAACGGGTGTTGCTGGCGTTGGAGGGCGTTCGCAGCTCCGTGCCCTGCAAGCGGCTGATCAGTGCCCAAAGAGTGTTATCGACTTGGGTAATGTGCTGCATGGCGTCCTTCCTTGTTGTTCGCTGGTCGTCTTTCTAGATTAGCGTGGCTTGATGTCCGAATGACATCATCCTTTGGACTTACCAGTGTAACGATCCACGGCGGTCCTGCAGCTGCAATTAGGGGTGCAGCAGGTGTCCTGCCGCGTGTCGCCTGCATCGCGGGGCAAGCCCACTCCCACGATGATTTCGATGGTGTCGATTGCCCTTCGCGGAACGTGCCTTCGTCTCTTTAATGTTGTAGTCCCTGGGCTACTAAAATGAGGATGTCTACGAATTTTGTAGCCTCGGTGACACAAAGCCGCCTGGATGAACCACGGTCTGGAGTTGCTTGACCATGACCTTGACGTCCATGTCCGTTCAAGGCTCGTGGCCAAGCTTTATCGGCGCATGACAATAACGCGGCGATGATCGAGCAGCTTTGCGTCTGAATTGCTGGGCAAAAGGTAATCCCGCTCGGGGTTGTCAGGTGA
The DNA here is from genome assembly GCF_900110655.1 of Pseudomonas soli. Lineage (GTDB taxonomy): Bacteria > Pseudomonadota > Gammaproteobacteria > Pseudomonadales > Pseudomonadaceae > Aquipseudomonas > Aquipseudomonas soli. Next base: position 41,287 of record NZ_FOEQ01000002.1, on the reverse strand, counting down.
GCCTTGCCTTTATGGAATCTTGATCCCCAGTGAATTGAGAGTGGGTGTATCCATTCTGCCATTCACGGTCAGCGCACTATCCATTTGGAAGGCCATTAACGCGCCACGAGTAGCCTTGCCCATGACCCCATCAATTGTGCCTTGATAATACTGGCGAACCATAAGTGCAGTCTGTACGCGCTTGACCAGGTTGCTTTTCTGTTCGTTGGTCGCGCGGGTCTTTGACGTACCCGGGCTCGCTCCGGGAGTTGTGCCGGACGACTGATAAAGGCTATTGCTACCTGAAGTACTGTGCGAGGTACTCGGCGCACTGTAGCTCCGTGTGCTGGTTGCGGGCGGGCTGTAGTAGCGAGGTGCGCTATAGCCACCCGACCCGCTGTAATGGGAGCTGTGGGAGCTATGGGACCGATGTGAGCTGTGCGAGCGATGTGCCGCATAAATGTTCACTGCGTCTGCGGCATTGAGCGTATCGGCAAAGACTGGAGGCTGCAGTTTGTCGTTTGGTTGCCAGTTCGCATCGGCGAGCGGTGTGTGGCCCGCCTGTGCCAATGTGGTACCAGCCATTGGCAACAAGGTGATGCCACTGATCAGGATTTTCCAGCGGTCAAGCAATTTCACTGTGCACTCCTTGCATAGGCGCTAAAGGCCTCGGTCGATAATTGTCGTACGCCGCGGCTCTGCCAGCGGTCAGTGTGGGATTTGAAGAACCCTGAGCAATGTTTGACGGCAGCGCATTGCTGGCAGGTATCGATGAACAGGTTTTTCCAGTCGGAGATGCTCTGGCGGGCGAATCGTGAGAGATGGGGTGGGATCAAACACAAGGGCAGGTTGTAGATCGAAACCGGCATCCCACGGTTGAAGAGGAAATAGGCGGTTTGGCTCAATGCCTCTTGATAATCCAGCGGGTCAATCCACAACTCCTCGTAGTGCTTTCTGGCCAGACCAGTACTTTCGATACCCATCAACGCAACGTGCCGTACGAAGGGGAGGTTCCTGAACACGTAATGGGCTAATTCAGGCAAGCGTGGTGTGGTCAGGCGACTGAGTACCACGCGTATCTCAATGATCTGGTTAGCGCGCGCGAGGTTATAGAGTCCTTGCACGGTTTCGCTGAAGGCGCCCGGGGCCTGAACTACATGGTCATGGTCGACTGCGTTGTCTGCATACAACGGAATGCCCCAACTCAGCTGGGGGTGGCCCAGGGCCGCGAGGGCTGCGATCCAGCTCGGATCTTTGAACAACCGTCCATTGCTGAGCACGTGTACGGACTTCTGTGGCAAAACGGTTTTGCACTTGGCCAGAATCTCAAGCAGGCCATCACGATAAAGAGTGGGCTCTCCGCCGCTGATCCCCAGGTTTTCCTCGCCCGCGTCCATCAGGTCGATCAGTCGAAGGTTTTCCTCGATATGCCAACGGTCATCAATATCTTTAGGCGGTTGTGAGCACATCAGGCAGAGGCTGTTGCAACGATCCGTCATGAAAAGCAGGTTACTGTCTGATCCGCGTCGATAGAGCACTCTTACCAATGTATTGCCAGGGGTAATGGCAATGACATCACCAGGTTGAACGACATCCGGATTTTTGGGGGAATGCAGGTGCAGTCTGCCGTTGTCGAATGGGCTAGTGAGTGACTCTGGGGTCAGGAAGCCGCCCACCGGCAATGAAACCAGATGTGGATTTCGCTCAAGATCTTCGCTGGGTAGCCAGAGCAGTAAATCATTGAATTGCGTGGCACCGGCGCAAACTGCGACTCCTTGCTCAATGAACTCATCCAGGGTGATGACCTTGAGCAGCTTTGGTTCATTCAGGTATTGAATTTCGAAGTGGGTATCTTTGCGCAGCATCGTCCTCAGCCCCTGTAGCCAGGGAAGCGAACATCGCTGTATGAGCGCCTGTTCAACCAGGACAGCAGTACCCTTTGGACGTTGTCATCTCCGTCGCGAAGCAAGGCGAACAAGTGCTTTAACAGCCCCATGTTCTTCTTGCAGAAACTGCTGAACAACCGGTGTCCGATTGGATCGCCTTGGCGAGCATAATGTTCGACCGGGTCTGCGCCGCAGTAGGGAACCAATGCGCAATCCGAACAGCCCGGCAATGCCTCCGCGACGCCACTGGCAAGCAGCGTCTCCATAACGGGTGAGGCCAAAAGTTCTGACAAGGGGTGCTGGACTGTGCCCAACCTTAAACCGTCCTCGCCCATCTCCAGCAGCATCCGAGCCTCGTCCGACGGGTAGACGTAACCGTCATAGTTGTAGACCAGCGCCGCTGTACCCGCGCCGGCGGGTGAGCGCAGGTCGACATAGCCGGATGAGAAGGGCGTCAGGATATTTTTCAGCAGCAAGCTGGTGTAGCTCTCCGACAGGTAGGTCCCTTGCTGGTTGATCTTCAGCAGATAGGTCAGAGCCTTCGTGTAGAAGGTCAGGTACTGCTCAATCGGATAGTCAAGGCGATGTGCACTCTTGGAGGCAAACCCGTAAGGGCTGAGCGGTCGAAGTGAAATGCTGGAAAAGCCCTGCTTTACATACTCGTCGATGATAGCTTCAGGCTGTTCAAGGCTTCGAGAGGTCAACGTTGTCAGCGCGGAGACTGCGTCGTGTCCAAGATGCTCGCGGACCCGTTTGATGCCTTCCACGGTGCGCTCGTAAGAGTCCCGTGAAGGCGTCGGGCGGTTGGCATTGTGCAAGGGCGCCGGTCCATCGAGGGAAGTCGAGAACTGGATGCTGTGCTGTTTTGCGAAGTCGAGTATTTCGTCCGTCAGGTGGTGCAGCGTTGTGGTTATGACGAACTGAATATCCCGTTGCTCGACCAGGTTTCGTGCAGCTACCCATTCGACAATCTGGCGTACACGTTCGAAGGCCAGAAGTGGCTCGCCGCCCTGGAACTCTACCGTCAGGGCGGGAGCGTTCGATTCGAACAAGCGATCAACGGCAGCGAGTGCATCCGCTTCCGATAGGTCATGGCCCGAGCCACCCAGCGGTGCGCGCGAAACTTGACAGTACTGGCAGGTATGGTTGCAGCGTAGCGTTACAACGAACAAGTGCAGGGCCGGCCCCTGGAAAAGAAAGTCCTTGCGGCTGCGATATTGCGCCGCCATTTCGGGAAAAGGATCGTGGCGTGTCGGTTCGTAAATGAAATGGCGAGCTAGCAGGTCCTTGTAAAAAGATGTGCCTGCTTCTATGTCGAAGTAACTGAGGGCCCGTAACTGCGCGTCGTTCACGTACAGATACTCGCCTGTATCGGAGGTGAGCAAAATGTCGCAGTCATTTGCGGTGTTCAGGCGCATGAAGCGGAAGGGCAGCAGACGGTAGCTGTTAGCGTCGGTCGCAATCAGTGTCACCGCGAAACCCCGCATCCAGCAAGCGCTGCTCGAGCCAGCACCTCACGCAACCCAGCTGTCTCACGATTGATGTGATCACGTAGGGCAAAGTCATTTAAATGCTGGAGGATCAGCGAATGTGCCTGCTCCTGAGGCAGCATGACTTTCGTTTTAGCAGGGAAGGCAGTGAGGCTGATCTGGTCAGCTTCAATGCCGATCTGAATCGCGACTGTGTCAGCCAAGGCGTAAGCGGTTCGTTGCACCGCGCTGAGGGAATAGGCTGCGCTGTCGAGTTTCAGAATGACTGGCCATGTCATTGGAACCGGTCCTTCAAATCCGTTGGGAACGTGTGGATTTTGCCGGCTAACGAGGCATAGTGCCATCATATTTTTTTACATTTGCATACATTCAGTCAGGATTTTGATGGGCGGTTCGGGAAATTGTGAGAATGGGAAACCATCGTATGAAGTCTCCCAGACTATGGTTGATCCTCAGAATGTCGGTGGTAGTTCATGCACATAGGGCAGGTTCGGGCCTGTTCGTGAGCAGGTGATCGCTGCGGCACGGATCGCGTAGGCGAGGATCGCATCGATGGTTTCATGGGTGAGAATCGCCACGCCGGCCGGGCTATCTGCATCGAGGCGAGCCAGGCAGGCAAGCACCGCAGCCTGGAAAGTATCACCAGCACCCACTGTGTCGCTAACCGGCAACGAAGTATCCGCCGGCCGCTGCCATGACCCATGCGCGCAATGCACGCTGGCACCGTGAGCACCATGGGTGATGAACACCAACCTGCACCGTTCGTTCAACCAGCCTCGGGCCACGTCACGCGCCTCTCGACCTGGATAGAGGATGCCGATGTCTTCCTCACTGGCCTTGATCACATGCGCATGCCCGGCAAAGGCTTCCACCTGCCGCCGCCACAGCGCCACATCCGGCTGCGGATTAAGCCGCACATTCGGATCAAGGCTGATCAAGCGCCGGTCCCGCTCGCGCTTCACCAGCTCCATCAGCGTATCGGCCACGGGCTGCACCACCAGGGTGTACGAGCCTACATGCAACCCCCGCACACGCTCATCCAGCACCGGCAAATGCTCCAGCATCACCTGCCGATCCGCACACCCTTCACCGCGAAACTGATACTGCGCCGAGCCATTGGCATCCAGCCCGACCATGGCCAGCGTGGTCGGCGCAGCGCTGGTCACCACGTAGCGGCAGTCCACCCGTTCCTCTTCCAGCACCCGGCGCAGCCTGGCACCGAGGTAGTCGCTGGACAACCCGCCGAACAACGCCGACGCCACGCCCAACCGGCGCAGGCCGACGGCCACGTTGAACGGCGACCCGCCGGCAATCGCGGTAAATCCCAGCTCGCTGCTGCGGTTGCTGTTTTCCAGGCTGAAGACATCGAACAGGGCCTCGCCACACACCAGGTACATGCAGTTCTCCAGAACGATAGATAAGGGCAGGATACCTGCGCTCAGTGCGCAGGCAGTTGATCCCGGTAGCGTTGATAGGCGACCTCGTACTCGGCCTGTTGCGCCGGGCGGGGCAGGGTTCGGGTGCTTTCGTCGAGGGCGACGCAGCGTTCGCACAGGGTTTCGAGGCTGTCGCCCTGGCCCAGCTGGCGGCCGAGGCTCCAGGCGGCCTGGATCGCGGCGCCCAGGGCGGCGGCTTCGGTCTGCTGAGGGCATACCACTGGCAGGCCGAGCAGGTCGGCCAGCACCTGCCGCCACAGCGGACTTTTCGCCGCGCCGCCGACCAGGCGGATTTCGCTGCCTGGCAGGCCGCTGGCGCGCAGCAGGTCGAGGCCGTAACGCAGGCTGAAGCAGGTGCCTTCGAGCACGGCGCGGCAGAGGTTGGCGCGGGTCAGGTTGGCGCTGGTCATGCCGTGCAGGCTGGCCGTGGCTTCGGGCAGCGCGGGTACGCGTTCGCCGTCGAAGAAGGGCAGCATCAGCAGGCCGTCGGCGCCGATCGGGGCTTGGGTGGCGAGCTCGGTGAAACGGTCGAGGTCGAGTTCCAGCAGGTCGCGCACCAGGGCGCAGGCGCTGGTGAGGTTCATGGTGCAGATCAACGGCAGCCAGCCGCCGCTGGAGGTGCAGAAGGTCGCAACTTCGCCCTGGGCGCTGACGTGGGGCTGGTCGGCATGGGCGGCCAGGGTGCCTGAGGTGCCGAGGCTCAGGGTGATCATGCCGGGGGCGATATTGCCGGTGCCGATGGCGCCGAGCATGTTGTCGCCGCCGCCAGTGGCGACCCAGGTCTGTGGGCTCAGGCCGAGGGTAGTGGTGGACTGCGCGCGCAGGGTGCCGAGGCAATCGCCGGATTCGACCAGTTCAGGCAGCGCAGCCAAAAGACGCTCGCCGGGCTCGATGTGCTGAAGAACATCAGGCGCCCAAGCGCGGCGGCGCACATCGTAGTAGCCGGTGCCGGAGGCGTCGCCGGGCTCAGTACAGACGCGACCAGTCAGCCAGTAATTCAGGTAGTCGTGGGGCAGCAGGAGATGGGCGAGGCGGGCGAACAGTTCGGGATGTTGGCGCTTGGTCCACAGCAGCTTGGACAGGGTATAGCCCGGCGCGATCACCAGCCCGAGGCGTTCAAGCGAGCCCTGGGCACCGCCGAGGGCATCGAGCAACTCCGCGTTCTCAGGCGCGCTTTCGGTGTCGCACCAGAGTTTGGCCGGGCGCAGCACCTGGCCTTGGGCGTCGAGCAGCACCAGACCGTGTTGCTGGCCGGACACCGCCAATGCGCGAATGGCCTGGCCATCCACACCGGCATCGCGCAACGCAGCGGACACCGCCGTGCGCAGGGCTTGCAGCCAGTCGGCCGGATCCTGCTCGCGCCGGCCATCGCGACCTTGGGGCGGCGCATGGGCGGCACTGCCCAGGCCCAGCACCTGGCCGCTGCCGGCGTCCAGCACCAGGGCCTTGGTGCCCTGGGTGCCGCAATCGATGCCGAGGAACAGTCCGTCCATTTCGAAAACCTCCGTGTCAGTCGCCGAGGACCTGGCGCAGGGTTTCACTCACGCCGACTTCGCGCAAGCTGTCGTACAGGCGCTCGAAGGCGCTGACGAAGGCTTTGGATGCGGGGATCGCCGTGCCGAAGATCGCCTCGTCGCCGAGCACCCGGGCGGCCAGGCCGTCGCGCTGCGCCACCCGGGCCTGGCAGTCGGCGGCGCGGGGGTCGGGGATGCTGTAGCGGGTGCCCTGTTCGTCCTCGCCGCGCAGGTACAGGGCCCAGGCGGCCACCACCAGGGCCACGCGCTCCAGGGGCTTGCCGTCGGCGATCAGGCGGTTGGCGGTGGGCACGATGAACTTGGGGAATTTCGACGAGCCGTCGGAGCACACGCGCTCCAGCTGGTCGGCGATGGCGCGGTTGGCGAAGCGCTCGGTAAGGCTGTGCTTGTAGCGCGTCAGGTCGATGCCCGGTACCGGGGCCAGTTGCGGGGTTACGTCCTGGTCCATGAAGGTGCGCATGTAGCGCTGCAGCAGCGGGTCGGCGAGGGTTTCGTGGACAAAGCGGTAGCCTTGCAGAAAGCCCAGGTAGGTGAGGGCCAGGTGGCTGCCGTTGAGCAGCTTGATCTTCATTTCTTCATAGGGCGTGACGTCGTCGGTGAACTGCACGCCGACCTGCTCCCAGGCCGGGCGGCCGGCGACGAACTTGTCTTCCACCACCCATTGCAAAAACGGCTCGCACACCACCGGCCAGGCATCGTCGACGCCGTGGCGCTCGAGCAACTGCTGGCGGTGGGTGGGGCTGGTCATCGGGGTGATGCGGTCGACCATGGCATTGGGGAAGCTGACGTGGCCGTCGATCCAGCGGGCCAGGTCGTGGTTCTGCAGGTGGGCGAAGGCCAGCAGGGCCTTGCGGGCGACGTCGCCGTTGTGCGGGAGGTTGTCGCAGGACATCACCGTGAAGGGGCCGATGCCGGCCTCGCGGCGGCGGCGCAGGGCTTCGCAGAGGAAGCCGAACACGCTCTGCGGGGCTTGCGGGTTGGCCAGGTCGTGCTGGATCTGCGGCAGGTCGGCGCGGAATTCACCGGTGCTGTCGTCGATGCAGTAGCCGCCTTCAGTGATGGTCAGCGAGACGATGCGGATGTTGGGTTCGGCAAGCTTGGCCAGCAGCGCTTCGGCGCCGTCCTCGGCCAGCAACATGCCGTTGATCGCGGCGATCACGCGGACCTGGGTGTCGGGTTGGTCACCCAGTTCAAACAGGGTGTAGAGGTGGTCTTGCGCGGCCAGGGCATCGCGCATGGCGCGGTCTTCGCGGCGCAGGCCGGCGCCGCAGATGGCCCAGTCGAGGCATTCGCCCAGGTTCATCAGGGCGTCGGTGTAGGCGGCCTGGTGGGCGCGGTGGAAGCCGCCGACGCCGATGTGCACGATGCCCTGGCGCAATTGGCTTGGGTCGTAGCTGGGGCGGGCGACCGCCAGGCGGGGGAGGTTGTGTTGGTTGAGTTTCATCCTGAAGGTCCTTAGGCCGCCTGCTGCAGGCGCTTGTCGAGGGCTTGGCCGTTGCTGTCGAACAGGTGGCAGTGGGTGGGGTCGAAGGTCAGCTCCAGGGCCTCGCCGAAGGTCGGCGCGAAGTCGCCGCGCACGCGCACGGTGAGCATCTCGCCGGACGCGGCGCGCACATGGCAGTAGCTGTCGCTGCCGAGCCGCTCGCTGACATCGGCCGTCACCTGCAGCGAGCCAGGCGCGCCCTGGCACACCGGGCTGATGCTCAGGTGCTCGGGCCTGATCCCCAGGGTCACCTGGCTGCCGGTATGCAGCTCGCCCGCGCACAGCGGCAGGGCGATTCGCGCACCACATTCGAGGGCTACCTCGCACTGGTTGCCCTGGTTACGGCTCAGGTGGCCACGCAGGAAGCCCATCTTCGGCGTGCCGAGAAACCCCGCGACGAACAGGTTGGCTGGATGGTGGTAAAGCTCCAGCGGCGAGCCCACTTGCTCGACGCGCCCGCCGTTGAGTACCACCACTTTGTCGGCCAGGGTCATGGCCTCGACCTGGTCGTGGGTCACGTAGATCATCGTCGCGGCCAGCTCCTGGTGCAGCCGCGCCAGCTCCAGGCGCATCTGCACGCGCAGGGCGGCGTCGAGGTTGGACAGCGGTTCGTCGAACAGGAAGATCTTCGGGTTGCGCACAATGGCGCGGCCGATTGCCACCCGCTGGCGCTGACCGCCGGAGAGCTGGCGCGGCTTGCGTTCGAGCAGCGGTTGCAGCTCGAGAATGCGCGCGGCGTTGTCGACCTTGGCGGTGACCTCGTGCTTGGCGACGCCGGCCAGGTCCAGGGCGAAGGACAGGTTCTTGCGCACGGTCATGTGCGGGTACAGGGCGTAGGTCTGGAACACCATGGCCAGGTCGCGCTTGGCCGGGGCGGTGTCGGTGATGTCGGCGCCGTCGAGGGTGATGCTGCCGCTGCTGACCTCCTCGAGGCCGGCGATCAGGCGCAGCAGGGTGGACTTGCCGCAGCCGGAGGGGCCGACGAACACCACGAACTCGCGGTCGCGCACGTCCAGGTCGATGCCCTTGATGATGGCGTGGCCATCGAAGCCTTTGTGCAGGTTGCGGATTTTCAGGTCAGCCATGGTGGGTGTCCTTGTCAGAGGCGAGAACAGAATTGGCGTGGGAATGGCGGGAAATCATTTCACGGCACCGAAGGAGAGTCCGCGCACCAGCTGCTTCTGGCTGATCCAGCCAAAGATCAGGATCGGCGCGCAGGCCAGGGTCGAGACGGCCGAGAGCTTGGCCCAGAACAACCCTTCGGGGCTGGAGTAGGAGGCCACCAGCGCGGTGAGCGGGGCGGCGGCGGACGAGGTCAGGTTCAGCGACCAGAACGCCTCGTTCCAGCACAGGATCAGCGACAGCAGCAGGGTCGAGGCCAGCCCGCCGCGGGCGATCGGCAGCAGCACGCGGACGATCTCCTGCCAGGTGCCGGCGCCATCCAGGCGCGCCGCTTCAAGGATGTCCACGGGGATATCCTTGAAGTAGGTGTACACCATCCACACCACGATCGGCAGGTTGATCAGGGTGTAGACGATGACCAGCGCCAGGCGCGAATCGAGCAGGCCGAACTGCTTGGCCAGCAGGTAGATCGGCATCAAGACGCCCACCGGCGGCAACATCTTGGTCGACAGCATCCACAGCAGCGTGCGCTTGGTGTGGCGGGTTTCAAAAAAGGCCATCGAGTAGGCGGCCGGCACGGCGATAAGCATGCACAGCAGGGTCGCCGAGAACGAGATCAGTACCGAGTTCCAGGCGTAGGCGAAGTAGTCGCTGCGCTCGTTGATGTGCAGGTAGTTCTCCAGCGTCGGCGCGAAGATGAACTGCGGCGGCGTGGCGAAGGCATCCAGCTCGGTCTTGAAGCTGGTCAGCAGCATCCAGAAAATCGGGAAGAAGATCACCAGGGCGAGGGCCCAGCACAGCAGGCCGAGCAGGGCGTTCTTCAGGGTGCGGGTTTGCTTGAGTGTCAGCATGGCGGGCTCCTCAGCTGCGCGCGGTGAGGTTCTTGCCGATCATGCGGACCAGCACGATGGCGGCGATATTGGCGATCAGCACGGCGATCAGGCCACCGGCCGAGGCCATGCCGACGTCGAACTGCAGCAGCGCCTGGTTGTAGATCAGGTAGGCGAGGTTGGTGGACTCGTATCCGGGGCCGCCGCTGGTGGTGGTGAAGATTTCGGCGAACACCGACAGCAGGAAGATGGTCTCGATCATCACCACCACGGCGATGGGCCGCGCCAGGTGCGGCAGGGTCAGGTGCCAGAAGATCGCCAAGGGGCCTGCGCCATCCAGGCGCGCGGCTTCCTTCTGTTCCAGATCCTGCGACTGCATGGCGGTCATCAGGATCAGGATGGCGAACGGTAGCCACTGCCAGGAGACGATCAGGATGATCGACAGCAGCGGGTAGTGCGCCAGCCAGTCCACCGGTTGCGCGCCGAACAGGCGCCACACGGCGGCGAGGATGCCCGACACCGGGTGGAAGATCAGGTTCTTCCACAGCAGCGCGCTGACCGTGGGCATGATGAAGAACGGCGAGATCAGCAGCACCCGCACCACGCCGCGGCCCCAGAACTCGCCGGCCTCCAGCAGCGCAGCAATGAGCACGCCGAGCACCACGCTGATCGCCAGCACGCTGCCGACCAGGGTCAGGGTATTCAGGGCGCCGGGCATGAAGCCGGCGTCGGTGACGAAGAAGGCGAAGTTCTCCAGGCCCACGAACTGGTTTTCGCCCGGGTACAGCAGGTTGTAGCGGATCAGCGAGAAATACAGGGTCATGCCCAGGGGCACGATCATCCACAACAGCAGCAGCGCCACCGAAGGGCTGACCAGGAACCAGCCGGGGCCGACGCGGCGTTTGCCGGGGCGTGCGGTGGCGAGGCTCGGGGTGTCGAGGGCCGATGTGTTCATGGCGACTCCGTGTGCAGCAAAAAGGGGCGGTCACCGCGCCGGGGGGCGGCGCGGTCGGGGGACGCTGCGGGCTACTTGGGGTAACCGGCGCGCTTCATCTCGCGTTCGGTGGACTGCTGGGCCGAGGCCAGCACCTGGTCCACTTTCATCTGCCCGGTCAGCGCGGCGGCGAACAGCTTGCCGACCTGGGTGCCGATGGCCTGGAACTCGGGGATGGTCACCAGCTGGATGCCCACGTAGGGCACGGGCTTGAGGGTGGGGTGGTTGGGGTCGACGCGCTTGAGTGATTCGAGGGTGACCTTGGCGAATGGCGCGGCGGCCAGGTACGCGTCGTTGTAGGTCGAGGCGCGGGTACCGGGCGGCACGTTGGCCACGCCTTCTTTCTCGGCCACCAGCTTGCCGTAGGCCTCGGAGGTGGCCCAGGTGGCGAACGTCCTGGCGGCGTCCTTGGATTTGGAACTGGTGGGGATCGCCAGTGCCCAGGAGTACAGCCAGGTGGCGCCCTTGTCGGTGACCTCCTTGGGCGCGAAGGTGAAGCCGACCTGGTCGGCGACCTTGCTCTGGGTCTTGTCGGTGACGAACGAGCCGGCGACGCTGGCATCGACCCACATCGCGCACTTGCCGCTGTTGAACAGCGCGAGGTTTTCGTTGAAGCCGTTGCTGGAGGCGCCGGGCGGGCCGTATTGCTTGAGGGTGTTCACATAGAAGTTCAGCGCGTTCTTCCACTCGCTGCCGCTGAACTCGGGTTGCCATTGCTCATCGAACCAGCGCGCGCCGAAGGCATTGGCCACGGTGCCGATCAGCGCCATGTTCTCGCCCCAACCGGCCTTGCCGCGCAGGCAGATGCCGTACTGGCCCTGATCGGGGTGGTTGAGCTTGGCGGCGAACTCGCCGAGCTGGGTCCAGGTGGGTTGCTCGGGCATGCTCAGCCCGGCTTGCTCGAACAGGTCCTTGCGGTAGTAGGTGATCGAGGCTTCGGCATAGAAGGGCAGGGCGTACAGCGTGCCGTTGGCCGACAGGCCGTTGCGTACCGAGGGAAACACGTCGTCGAGGTTGTAGTCGGCGGGCAGGTCGGTCATCGGCGCCAGCCAGCCCTTGGCACCCCACAGCGCGGCTTCGTACATGCCGATGGTCAGCACGTCGAACTGGCCGCCCTGGGTGGCGATATCGGTGGTCAGGCGCTGGCGCAGCACGTTCTCTTCAAGCACCACCCACTTGAGCTGGATGTCCGGGTGCTGCTGCTCGAACACCTTGGCCAGGCGCTGCATGCGGATCATGTCATTGTTGTTGACCGTGGCGATGGTCAGGGTGTCGGCGGCCTGGGCATGCAGCGGCAGGCTGAGGCAGGCGGCGGCCAGGCAGGCCTTGATCGAGTCGTTCATCAGTGAACTCCCTTATTGTTTTTGTATCGCTCGGCGCTGATTACACCCGTGCACGGCGACGCCGACAAAGCCTCGCCTGCACCTTGGCTGATACTTTTTTGCAGTGCTTGAACAGGGGCCGTTGCGCGCCCCATCGCCGACAAGCCGGCTCCCACGGGGATGGCGCTGGCTTGAAGGCGCTGCGGTCGGGATGGGAGCCGGCTTGCCGGCGATGGGCTGCAAAGCAGCCCCAAGGCTCAGCCGCGGTTCTGCTCGGTCAGGCGCTGGGTCACCAGGCTGCGGTAGTCCGAAGGGGTCATGCCCTTGAGTTGCAGAAAGCGCCGGTTGAAGTTCGACAAGTTGCTGAAGCCCGATTCGAAGCACACCTCGGTCACCGGCAGTTCGCCCTTGGCCAGCAGCTCGCACGATTTGCTCACCCGCAGCCGGTTGACGAACTCGACGAAGCCGCGCCCGGCGGCCTGCTTGAAGAACCGCGAGAAGTAGGTCGGCGTCATGCCCAGGTGCTCGGCCACCTCGTTCTGGCTCAGGTCCTGGGCGTAGTGCTGGAAGATGTAGTCCACCGCCCGGTTGATACGCTCGACATTGTGTTCGTCTGCCAGTTGCGAAGAGGTGACGGTGGACAGCAGTTGGTAGTCATCGCAGGCGGCGAGCTGTTCCATGAGGATAAAAAAGTATCCCAGGCGGGTCATGCCGCGGCTGTCGGCGATACGTTGCAGCAGCTGGCGGCTCTCGTTTATCAGTGCCGGGTCGCGGAACTCGATGCCATAGCGCGCCCGGGCCAGCAGCGGGGCCAGCTGGGTGAGCTCGGCGAACACCTGGCTGCCATCCTCGAGTACCTCGTCGGTGAAGTTGACCAGCATGTCGCGCTTGCCCACCACTTCGTCGGGGCCGACCTGGCTGATCCAGTTGTGCGGCAGGTTGGGGCCGGTGAGGAACAGGGTGTCGGGAGCGAAGTTGCCGATGTAGTCGCCGATGAACACCTTGCCGGCGCTGGCGACGATCAGGTGCAGCTCGTATTCCTTGTGGAAATGCCAGCGCACCAGCGGGCTGGGGAAGCCATGCTGGCGGTAGATCAGCGAGGCGCCTTCATGGTCGTCCATCAGTTCGTAGGACGGGTCGGTGACTTTGCTTGTTCTGGGCATGGCAGTGGCTGGGCCTGGCGGGGCGAGGTGACATCCTAGCCTGAAGTGGCGGAGCAGGGCAGAGCAGAAAGCTGAAGGCGTATGCGCTGCGACCGTCCCATGCGGGTGCTTGTTCAAGGCGGATTTTGTAGGTCCTACAGCCATTCTTCCGCTGTTCGTGTAGTCCATTTCCTAAAGGTAGCTTTTCCACCTGTCGGGCCGTTGTAGCGAGTGGGTAGGCCCTTTAGTCTCGCCCTGCTCGTCGTGTTTCGCCGTTCGGGGTTGGCCGGGCCTTTGGGCAGAGCACCGTGCAAGGATCGCGCGGTTTGGCCCGTTGGCGCCAGACGATGAAACGCGGCGGGCTCTTTCATTTTTTCGGGGGTGGGGTCATGGACAAGGACGAACAAGCAAAGGGCAAAGACGTACTGAACATCGTTAGCCTGGTTGGCCGTACCCGGCGTCGGTCGATACGCGACTGGGTGCAGGCTGTACCGGGGTTGCCGACGGCCGAGGTGTTGCAGGAAACGTCGATCATTCTGGGCTGCATCACCGCGCTCACGCAGCAGGCGTTGAGCAAGCCGAAAGAGGCGCAGACGCTTATGCGGGCAACGTATTACCTCAGCGGGATCGCCAAGGCTATGATTGATGGGCAGCTGCCGGTGAGCGAGGGGAAGGGCGACAGTTGAGCCGCGCTGTCAGCGCAATAGCCGCTTTCGAGCAGTCGAAAGCGGCTAACTGTTTGGCGGCAGGTGTGGCGATCAACCGTGCAATCAACTCAGCCCGGCTAACCGTTTGATCTGCTCGGCAAAGTCTTTCTCGGCAATCTTCACCTCCACCAGTACTGGCCGCTGCACAACCATCAGCAACTGCGGCAGCAAGCGTTCCAGCTCGTCCACCGTTTCCACCCGATACCCCAGCGCGCCATAGCCGCAGGCCAGCGCTGTATAGTCCAGCGCGGGCAAGGTGTCGAACGGCGCGAATTCACCTTCTGGCGTGAACGCATCAGGGTCGACGAAGGCCTGCTCGATCGCATACACCTGGTTGCTCATCACGAACACCACCGCATTGACCTTGTTGCGCGCCAGTGCTGCCAGCGACTGGCTGACCATCATGAACCCGCCATCGCCGGCCACTACCACCGGGCGCCGGCCGCTGCCCAGCGCCACGCCAAGGGCGCAGCCGGTCTCGTGGCCGAGCGAGCCCCAGATGGCATCGGAGATGAAACTGCCGCGGGGCATGCCGTTGATGTTGCTGGCCACATACAGCGACGAGCTTTCACCGAGGATCAGCGTGCTGGTCTGCCACAGGCGATGCTCGTGGGCGAAATTCACCAGGCTGTCGAAAAAGCTCGCATAACTCAGCGCGCTGGGCACCGCGCCGCTGCCCAGCAGCGGGCGCGAGGCGGCCAGGGCGGTGCCAGGGCGCGGGAACTGAGTATCCACCTTCAGGGCCTTGAGCAGGGCCTCGACATAGTCGGGCAGGCGCACGTTGGGGTAGTAGTCGGCGCCGGCGCGGGCCAGTTCGCAGTTGACCTGGACGATTTCGCCATAGCGGGCCTTGAGCAGGTCCAGGTAGTCGTCGGTGAAGATCACGCCAATGGCCAGGATGCAGTCGCAGGCATCCACCCGGGCCGAGGTTTCCGGGCGGGAGGCGGGGCCGGCATAGGTGCCGATGAATGGCGCCTGGCTTTCGTCGAGCACGGTCTTGGCGTCGAGGGTGGTGGAGAAGGGCAGGCCGCAACTGTCGATCAGGCGTTGCACGGCGTCCTGCAAACCGTAGCGAATGATCTCCACCCCCAGCAGCACCAGCGGCTGGCGCGCCGTGGCCAGGCGTTGCACGCTGGCCTCGACCAGGCTTTGCAAAGCCTGGGGGTTGGACGGGCGCGGGGCGGGGGTCAATTGGCCGTGGGGGCGACTGACCTCGGCGCCCCAGATGTCCTGATAGGCCTCCAGGTAGATGGGCTGGCGGTGGGTGAGCGCCGCGATCAGCGCGTTGTCGATCTGCCACGGCGCGCGGTGCGGATCGGACAGGATCTCGCAGGCCACGGTCACCTGCTCCAGCACGTTGCGGTCGGCCTCGAAGTTGCCGGTGGAGTGGTGGAACAACACGTTCTGGGCATTGGCCTTGAGGCGGTCGCTGGTGGAGGGGCTGGCGGAGATCACCACCACCGGGTTGCGCTCCACGTAGGCCCCGGCGATGGCGTTAACCGCGCTGAAAGTGCCCACCCCGTACTGCAGCGACACCGCGCCCAGGCCGTGCACCCGGGCGTAGCCGTCAGCGCTGTAGGCGGCGCCCATCTCGTAGATTTCGCCCACGGCATCGATGCCGTCGAAGGCGTCCAGCGCGCTCATGAACCTGGAGCAATAATCCCCAGGCACCTGGAACACCTTGTCCAGGCCCAGCTCCTTGAGCCGGGTCAGCAGGTAGTCGGCCACGGTAAAAGTGCTCATGGCTTGACCCCCGCGCAGATGGCCTGGGTGATAGCTTCGAGCACCTGCGGCGCGTGGCTGGGCATGGGCGGGGTGGCGTAGTCGATCTCTTCCGGTGCCGGGGTCGGCAGCAGCTGGTAGCTGGCCGGAAGCCAGTTGGGGCGCGGCAGTTCGAAGAACTCCTGCAAGGCGGACTCGGCGGTGGTCAGCGCGCCCTCGACCCAACCCTGGCCATAGGAATACGCCTCGCCGACGATGAACACCTGCTGGTCCTTAACTGGGTGGCGCATCTTCTGGATGATCAGGTCCAGGCGGTAGTTGGCCTTCCACTCGTGCCAGCCGCCACCGTAGGGGTCGGCGTCCCAGGCGTGGTACACGGCACTGTAGGGGGCCGGCAGCTCGACCTGGGCGTGCAGCTGGGTGACCTGGCGCTGGGCGATGCGCACCATCTCGTCGCTGATCTGGAACTGCGTGCGCGGCACCACCGCGTCATTGGCGATGCGCCCTTCGAGGCTGCGCGGGGTGTAGCCGGTGAATTCGGGGCCGTCTTCGAGTCCTTTCCAGAACGGCACGGTGCCGATGTCGTTGTAGGAGGCCATCAGCAGCGAGTTGAAGGTGTTTTCGCCACCGGCCTGATCGCACTCGGTGCCCATGTAGTAGCACTGGCGGATCGGCAGGTCGCTGACCGAACGCCCGGCCACCAGGCCCAGGTTGCGCCACCAGGGTTGCTCATAGGCCAGGAACAGCTTGAACGCCGACTGCACCAGCACCGAGCCGAGGTTGTCCTTGAGCCACGGGTCGTCGAACAGCGGCGAGTCGATCAGCTCCAGCGCGCGGCGCGGCAGGGCGAGGATCACCTGGCGGGCGTGGACGATGTCCTCGCCTTCGAGGTCGTGGGTCTTGCCGTTGACGGTCTCGGTGTGGCGCAGGTGCAGGCGGTAGGGGTACTCGGTGTCATCGCTGTAGCTCAGGGCGGCCAGGCGGCGGTTCATCTGGATGCGCTGGTCGGCGGGCACCAGGCCGCCGGCCTGTTCGCTGAAGCGCTGGGCCAGGGTCAGCGGCAGGCTCTGGAAGCCATCCTTGAGCGTGCGGAACACGGTGGCGTCGCTGTATTCGGTGGCGGGCAGCTGGGTCACGGCGCTGGCGTTGGCGACGTTGGCCTCGTAGCCGCCGGCGTCCTTCATGAACTGGTAGCCCTCGTTGCTCAGCACGCGGTAGAGCAGGTCCCAGAAACCGTAGCGCCAGATCGGCTTGCCGAATACCTGTACCTGCATCTGCTCGGCCAGGCTCAGCTTGTCGAACCCGGGATAGATGCTGTTCATCACGTTGACCTGGAGGTCTTCGGGGTTGTAGCCGCGCTCGGTCCAGCCCAGGTCGTAGGGAATCTTGTGCGGCGCCTCGACGAAATCGCGGAAACGGAAGCGCTGGCCGCGCAGGTAGAACAGGTTGTCCTGGGCGCCGATGGGCGCGTCCTTGGGCAGTTCGTTGCCCATGGGGAAGTCCTTGCTCGGCAGGCCCAGGTGCTGCACCAGGGTGTCGACCATGACATGGCCGTCGGCGCCGGGCATGTAGCGCATGCCGCCCACCTCGGCGACCACATTGGGCAGGCCGGGCAGCTTGACGCTGAACAGCCGCCCGCCGATGCGGTCGCCATATTCGAACAACTGGATACGCAGGCTGTCGCCGTGGGCCTGTTGCAGGCGCCAGGCGCTGTAGGTACCGGAGACACCGCCGCCGATGATGGCGACGTCCAAGGGTTGGGGCTGGCTCATCGCAAATTCCCTTTTGTTGTTGTGGGCAAGGAATCCATGTGACGAGCCAGTATTGTCGAGGTTTGGCGGAATGCCAGTTTGCCATCATTGAATTTTCAACGTGGTCCCGGCGCGGTTACAACGAGGTGCGCGGGGAACCCAGGCGATGGTGATCTCGACATAGCTGTCGATGGCCTAGGCACTACGGTGGCGTGGTATCGTTTTGGCATTATTTGTTGCCAGAAGCCTGCCAAGGCATGCGATTTTGATGAGGAAGGTTATGGACGTGCTGGAAACGCTGTTGCTGGCAGCGGTCAGGGAGTGTTGGGGGGAGCAAGTCGACTTTGTTGGCGTTACCCGCGATGTACTGTCCTGCGTACTCGATCAGCGCGAGCTGTTCGAGGCGTTGCCTGAGCGTATGGCAGTTGAAGTAATTCCAATCGAACAATGTGGGCTGGACTCCCCCCGTACTCGTTCAATGGAAGAGTTTCACTCCTCCAAGGCGGTCCTGCTGTTCGATGGCCTTACGGCGGCGGCAGGTGGCAGAAGGTCCTATATCTACAAAAGCAAAGGGTTTCGAGTCTATCTGTTCGAGTCAGGTGAGGTCTGCACACTTACCCCCTATTGCAAGATAGATGATCGCGGTTTCTCGCTGGGCAACGAGCTCTGGGATATCCCCTGCGACTTTCATGTCCATATGCTGCGCACTGCTGAGCCAGTTGCGGATCTCTTCGAGATGATCAGCGAAAAAAAACCGGCCTTTCTACCTGATGCCCGCATAGGTCTTGGGTTGATCAAGATGATCACCAGCCTGCGTAGCAGGTTCCCCATCGATTACTGTCTGGAGTATGTGATTGTCCCGCCCGATGTCGACATCCTCTCTGGCTTTTCCCAGGGGACGAGGCGAGATCTGTGGGATGTGTGTCTCTCCCGCAGGTTCGAACGGGAGGCCGGGCATGAGGTGCAAACGCGAGCTATTGCTTTGCTCATGGAGGCCGGCATAAGCCCGCAGCCTGACCAGATCCTGGATTATTTGCAGAGAATCGGTAGGTCATCGTCTTGCGAAGATCTCCTCCAGCGCATGGATGAACTGAAACTTGCAGTTCTTGGCCGTATCGATCAACTCGCAGATGACTTGAGTGATCCGGATTTCTGGCAGCGGCTTGGCAGCGAGCAACGGCGGACGCACTCGGCGGTCGTCCGGCAGTTCCAGAACGCCCCCTGTGTACGGACCATGAATGATGTGGTGCATGAAATTCTTGAAGTATTCAAGACGCAGATTGAAGCGCATGGATTGTGGAAGGAGCTTTGGGACCGAGACAAGCCCAAGCCAGAAAGCAGTGTGCAAAATCTGTTCTTCAGCAGTGCCATTAGCTTTTGCCGTGCGTACGGCCTGGATATTTCGCCTGAGTCGGACGGCGGAAGTGGGCCGGTTGATTTCAAGATCTCTGCCGGCTGGCACGACAAGGTCGTGGTCGAGTTCAAGCTGTCGACCAACACCAGTGTGGTGCATGGTTATGAGTGTCAGTTGGAGCGCTACAAGGATTCGGAAAACACCGAGCATGGGATTTTCGTGCTGGTGGATGTTGGGGAACTGGGTGGAAAGCTTGAGCGGGTCCGCTCGTTGCAATCTGCCAAGGGCGAAAGGGCATCCGATATTGTCTATGTCGATGCACGGCCCCGGGTGTCGGCCAGCAAGAAACGCTGAAAACCACATTACCCCGCGCTTGCGCAAGTGCGGGGCGGCCTGCCCATTGTGGCTTGATGTCAGCGCATTTCGGCCTCGAATTGCATCAACAGCCGCATTTTCTCCAGGACCGTGTCGATTACCACGCGTTCGTCGAAGCTTTCCAACTTCCATTCAAAACCGATCACGCGCCGGCCTTCGGTCCAGGGCTGCCTTGTGGTGTCAAGGAACAGATGGCGGCCAAACTCCATCTGGCGCGTGTCGACGTTGATCAGGTACACGCGGATGGTCGGTCGCAGTGGCGCCTGGCTGCCATCCAGGTAGAGCACCACATCCGACCACTCGACCCAGTCGTTGCAGGCGTAACGCAGCGCCGGTCCGTCCGCCCAGGGTTGCCGGCGGGTGTAGGTTTCGAAGCCGTCGATCTCGGCCTGCAAGTGGGCGATGATCTTGCTATCCAGCGCCTCGAGTGCCTGGTCACGCAGCTTGTTCAGGGCATTGATCTGCGGCAGGTGATCGAAGATGAAATCAATGCTCTCAGGGTTCATGTCACGCTCCACGGTGATGTTTTCCAGATGCAGCAGGAACTCGTCTGCCAGCACACGCCATTTGTTCAGCCGGCTGTGCTCGACGTTTTGCGACAGTGCTCTGCGCAGGGCGCCGAGCAGGTCGGCATAGCTGAGCCCTGTCCAACCATCGGCGACGTTGCTGCCCGACGGTGACAGCACCGCGAACAACACGCGCTTGTCGCGGCCACCCACCAATGTTTCGGCATAGAGTTCGTAATCGGCGAACGGGTTGACCTGAGCGTGGAAGATCTTGTTCTCGAGAATCAGCAGCCAGTCCTCACCTTGCAGCAGCAGGTCGATGCGCTTGCCATTGGTGGTGGTCACTTCACGTTGCGGAGGCAGGCGCAGGGTCGGCTCGGGAGGTGACTCTTTGCAGATGCAGCCTAGCAGGGCGCCGAGGAAGCAATCACCAAAACCATGGACCTGGTTGGGGTCGAGAAAGAATGCGAGCAGGTCAGTGGTGGGGTTTTCGTAGTAACCGCGCCCTCCGAGGGCAAAAATGCTTGGCTCATACGCCGGCTGGCGATGCCGTTCAGCCTCGGCAAGCAGGGTGCGTGCCTGATCCAGATCCATGGTGTCTCTCCGTGTGTTCCCCTTGCGGGGGTAGCAATGTCGGCGATACCGATGTGCCGTCGATTTCGGCAGCTAGGCACGCCCTTTCAACAGTGCTGCCAGGGCGACGGTGAGGCCAACGGCGGTCGCCATCGCAACCAGCATGGTAATGGCGACGCCCGTATGTTCGAGCAACCCCGCCATCGCCAGATAAAACGCAATCACCCCCACCGCCCCAATCGCATTGCCCCGCACCATCGCCGCCATCCCGGCGCGGCCGCCCTGGACATGGGCGAACACCACCAACGGCCAGGCAATCACCGGGATCGGCGCCAGCATCCCGCTGGTCGCCGGCCCCAGCCAACTGGCCAGGCTGGTGGTGAGCATCAGCAGCGCGGTGGCGGACACCATGCGCAAGGGGATCTCCCAATAACGGTGCCGAGGCCGGGCAAGCGTATCGGGCCTGGGCTCGCGGCCGCTGGCGCGGATCAGCACGCCGATCAGCAGCAGCGCCACGCCGACCGACAGGTACAACCCGCCCCAGTGGGTGAAGGCATAGGCCGCCAGGCCATAGAACAGGATCGCCAGCGATACCGCCGCAGCGATGCCGAGCTTGCGCGTGGCGAACAGGTAGAAGGTGTAGGTGGCCTGCACGGCCGCCAGTCCACCCAGCGCACCCGGCACCGCGCCCAGGGCGAAGGCCGTGCCTTGCTCCAGGCACAGAAAGGTCATCACCAGCGCCGAGGTGATTGGCAGGCCGGACAGCAAACCACCGAGCAGGCCGCCCCAGCGCCTTGAGGCGAGGGAGATGGCCCACATCAGCAGCGGGGTGACGAGGAGTTTCAGGTAGAAGAGGGTCATTGCGCGCGGTTCCGGTTCTGCAAGGGGGCGCCCGCCGTCGGCATTGGGTGGGGCGCGGGTGGATCAGCCGCGGCTGGCCTCCAGGGCCTGGGCAAGGTCGGCGATGATGTCGTCGCTGTGCTCGATACCTATCGACAGGCGCACCATGTCCCGTGGTACGCCGGCTTTTTCCAGCTCTTCATCGTTCAACTGGCGGTGGGTGGTGGAGGCAGGATGGCAGGCCAGCGACTTGGCGTCGCCGATATTCACCAGGCGCACCACCAATTGCAGCGCATCGATGAAGCGGGCCCCGGCCGCTTGGCCACCCTTGATGCCGAACGAGAGGATCGACGCCGGTTTGCCACTGGTATAGCGCTGGGCCAGGGCATGTTCGGGGTGGTCCGGCAGGCCTGCGTACTTCACCCAGGCCACCTGGTCGTGTTCCTGCAGGAAGCGGGCAACCTTGAACGCATTCTCGGTATGGCGCTCCATGCGCAGGGCCAGGGTCTCCAGGCCTTGCAGGATCAGGAAGGCATTGAACGGCGACAGCGCGGCGCCGGTGTTGCGCAGCGGCACCACGCGGCAGCGGCCGATGAAGGCGGCAGGGCCGAAAGCTTCGGTGTAGGTGACGCCGTGGTAGGACGGGTCGGGGGTATTGAGCAGGGCGAAACGTTGCTTGTGATCGGCCCAGGGGAATTTGCCCGAGTCGATGACGATGCCGCCGATGCTGGTGCCGTGGCCGCCGATGTACTTGGTCAGCGAGTGCACGACGATATCGGCGCCGTGTTCGAACGGGCGGCAGAGGATAGGCGTGGCCACGGTGTTGTCGACGATAAGCGGCACGCCGTGGCGGTGGGCGGCCTCCGCCAGCGCGGCAATATCGACGATGTTGCCGGCAGGGTTGCCGATGGACTCGCAGAACACCGCCTTGGTGCGATCATCAATCAGTGCCTCGAGGGCGGCGATGTCGTCGTGGGCGGCGAAGCGGGTGGTGATGCCCTGGCGCGGCAGGGTGTGCGCCAGCAGGTTGTAGGTACCGCCGTACAGCTTGGCCACCGAGACGATGTTGTCGCCGGCTTCTGCCACGGTCTGGATGGCGTAGGTGATGGCGGCCATGCCCGAGGCCACCGCAAGCGCACCCACCCCGCCTTCAAGGGCGGCCATGCGCTGTTCGAGCACATCGTTGGTGGGGTTCATGATGCGCGAGTAGATGTTCCCGGCCACCTTGAGGTCGAACAGGTCGGCCCCGTGCTGGGTGTCGTCGAAGGCGAACGAGGTGGTCTGGTAGATCGGCACGGCCACCGCCTTGGTGGTCGGGTCGGGGCTGAAGCCCGCGTGGATGGCGAGTGTTTCCAGCTTCATGCGGTCATTCCTTGAGCGTGGGGTGGAAGCGGACGAGCATGGAGTCATGGCGACACGGCGGTCAAGGGGCGAGCCTCCCGAGACCGCTGTCAGCGGTTGTCAGGCGGGCGCGTTGATCGTTACCGGCTGTCTGTTGAGCAGTGGCAGCCAATGCATGACATCCCGCAAGTGCAGGCGTGTAGACCAATCGTGGTAGTCGCCAATCACATAAAGCCGGCGTTTGGCGCGGGTAGCCGCCACGTTGAGCAGGTTTGGCTGTTCAACGGCCCAGTCGCGTGCACCGCGTTGCTCGCTGTTGCCGCCAAGCACGAGGATGACGACGGCGGCCTCCTTGCCTTGCATGGTGTGGATCGTGCCGTGCACCATCTTCTCTGGAAGGCGGCCCTTGAGCTGGTTGCGCACGTCCTGGAATGGCGTGATCACGGCGATATCAGAGCGCTTCACACCGTCGACATCGAGCTTGGCAAGCAGGCGTTCGAGCGCAATGCCTTCATTCTCTACCCAATTGCCACTTGAAGGGCCGGCCACATGAATCCACCCCGTGGGCAGGCTGGCGGGCGTTTCCTTGTCTGGGCTAGGGGTAAGCGTGCCGTATACCATGGCATTGTCGTAGGCGATGAGGTTGGCCAGATCAAACATAGGTTTGTCACAGCGGCGGTGCACCACCAGAGGTAGGCCTATCCAGCGCTTTCCAGCCCTGGGGCCGGCCATGCGTCCCCAAGACGTGCCGAGGTCGGCCAGGCCTTGGGCGCTGTAGCGATTGGGCAGCCAGTGCGCGTTCACCTGATACTTGTTGCGCATGTATTCAAGGACCGCGTCGGAAACAGTGACGATAGGCTTGAGCTGCAAGGGGTCGCCAACCAGTACCGCCCTGCGTGAGCGCCACAAGGCGCCGACCGTTGCCTGTGGCGTGGCCTGCCCGGCTTCATCCACCAGCAACCAGCCGATCTCGCCGCAGCCGAAGCTGCCGAACGAACGCGCGAAGGAAGCAAAAGTGCTGCTCAGTACCGGTACCAGCATGAACAGCGATGCCCAAGCGCAGCGCAGGGCGTTCGGTGACATCCCGGCGAAATGGCCGTTGCAGATCACGCTGGTAATGAAATCGAGGTTGGCCTTCAGGCGAGTGGGCTCGAGTTCGTAGAAAGTGCGGTGCAGCGCCAGCGCTTCGATGAACACGTTGGCCCTGGCCTGCCGCCAGCCGTCAAGCATCCAGGGTTCGCGCAGTTCGGTGCTGGCGCTGCGATCGAGTTCGCCACGCTCAAGCCAAGTCAGCAAGTGCCTGGCCTCGCCAGCAAGGGCAAGGCTGCGGGTAGTTTCGATCTGCGTGGTAGCCAGATCTATGGCTTGGGCGATGGCTTGTTCGTCCTGCGCCAGTTGTTGAGCCGCTGCGTCTCGGCGTGCGCACAGCTCTTGGACCTGGCGCTCGGCACTGGCGAATGCTTCGCGTGCCAGGGCGTGGCCGCTGTCCAGTAGCCGCTGTCGTGCGGCCCAGGCTCGACGGGCACCCCAGAGGCTCAGCAGGCTGGCCAATAGGCCGGGTTTTTCTGCACTGTGTGCGGTAATCGCCTGCAGCGCCTGGCGCAATTGTTCACGGGCCGGTTGTAGCGTGCTGCTTTCGACTTCGCGTTGCCGATCGGAAAGCGAGCGAAGCGCTTCGACGTGAGTCTGGCGAGCCTGTTCAGCCTGTTTGACCTGCTGGCGGGCAGCGACTACGGCATCGATTTGTGTGAGTAACCTGTCGAGCTGGGCGCGAGCAGCCTGCTCCGCCTGAGTAGCCTGGCGATAGCGGGCAATAGCGCTCTGCCAGACCCTGGCTTTTTCGGTGGTCGTCAGTGCCTTGCTGCGCGGTATGCGCTCGTTCAACCAGGCTGTCATGCCCTGCACAGGAGGCAGCTCGGGAGAGGGGGGCTGTGGTGCAGGTGCGCTCGAAGCGCCGAGGCCATCCATGTCGTCGTTGTCGTCCTCAAGCTCTGCGGCTTCGACGGGGAGCCCCGCCTTCGACGTTTTTGCAGGGCGCCTGCCATCAAGAAGACGTTCCACGAACTGCTTGCGCTTGGCCTTGCTGCCCAGCGCGGCGGAGACCAGCCCCCAGGCTGGCTGGCCGCTGACTAGCCCTCCCAGTTCGCTGAAATACGCGGCTTGCGGCAGCCAGGAGGCATCGATCTTGTCCTGCTGTGGCAGCTCGAGCGTGATGTTCTCGACGGCGCCATTGTTCGAGGAGGCGACGACGATTTCGAACCCCAGCAGGTCTGGATGCAGCGCGTAGGTCGTTCGGCCGGTGCCTCCGTCGCTGGCTACCTCTCGGCCATCCTGCAGGAAGGCGTCGGAGGCTTTTTCGAATGACGCCAGTACGTCCGCTCGTTCGGTGACGACTGCTGCGATCAGGTCTCGCAACAGAGTGGTCTTGCCAGTGCCAGGCGGGCCATTGATCCCCATCAGCCCATGACTGTCTCCCAGGGTCTCGAGCAGGCTGTTGATCGCCACTTGTTGTGAGTGAACCAAGCCCAGATGGCGGTCTGCCGGCCAGCAACCCTTGGGATAGCGAGCGGGGGCCAGGCATCGAATCAAGGGCAGGTCGGCATCGCGGCTATCCAGATGCAAGCGCGGTTCGCTGTGTTGCTCTGTCAGGTAACGTGCCAGTGGCGGGCTGACGTGGCCCTGATCAAGTGCGCTAGCTACCTTGACCAGGTCGTCGAGCAGGAAACTGTTAAGGGGATCGTCTTCCTGCTCGGGTTGCTTCGGATCGACCGGCTGGGAGCGGAAGCGATGCTGACGGTTCTGGGCACCGAAGAACTCGTCCAGCCCGAGATGATGTCGAACCTGCCAGGTCATTTCTTCCAGGGCGTCAGCGCTCACCACGCCACCGAGCAGGCGCTTGCTGTCCTCGCGCAAAGCGTTCTGCGTGTCTTCGAAGCCCGATGTCCAGTCTCGCTTGTGGATAGCGCAGCCAAGGAACCATGCTTCGCTGGACAGTACGAAGCTGTCGACGACCATCTGCCCCAACTCGTCGAATTTCAGCGAGAACAGAGCCGACTCTCTGGTTTGCGGCTCTTTGTAGCCTTGATCCGCACCGTACAGCGCTTCGAGTCGGCGAGCGACGTGCAGGCTGTCGTAGAGATGGGCGTAAAGCGTGTGACTCCAGACCCGCTTGTTTGGCAGCCGCTGTCGACCCAGCACGTTCGTCGCTGACCAGGGGAGCGAGCGGGCGGTGATCGGCAGGTCCTGGAAGAATGGTTCGTAATCCTTGTTACGCTTCTTTTTCTTCGGGGCGGCCTGCGGCTGCAGGAGCTCGACGGCGTGCCAATAACGCACGATGCTTGAAGAGTTCATCAACATCCTTGTCAGCGATTTGTTTGGCTTTGCGCCAAGCGATGGTGGTTCAAAGTGAGTGGCGGTAGTTTCAGCGCTTGAAGGCATCCGCAGCAATGAACAGGCGTCCCGCCTGCTTGCGCGGATGCTCAGGCTGGCCGCAAGCTTAGCGTGTATTGGTAGCCATATGATATTGGTAGTGGCTTTACGCTAAGGTCGGTGGTCACTGAGCGGGGCGCTGCAAGCGTGTCGTTTCCTCTTCGAGGTAGCCGATCAGCGCCGCCACTTCTGTTTCCCCCAATCGCATGTTGGGCATCGCCAGTTGGTTGTACTGCGCGAACAGCAGCATCGCCAAGGGGTCTTTCTCCGCGAGCATCTGGTCGGGCTCCATCAGCCAGCGCTTGAGCCAAGCCTCTTCACGCTGCCGGGTCACCCCGAGCAGGTCCGGGCCGATGCCATGGGTGGCTCCAGGCTCGGCGTCTCCCAGGGTGTGGCACGACGAGCAGCGGGTCCTGAACAGTTGCTCGCCTGTGCTGGGCGGGCGGATGTCGGGGGCCTGGGTGTAGTCGCGGTGTTGGGCGCTGGCGGTTTTCCAGTTGTGCAGGCTGTTGGCCAGGCGGTCGGCGAGGATGTACGGGCTTTCGAAGGGCGAGGCCTTCATCCAGCGGCCGGTGGCCTGGTTGCCGATGATCAGGCTGAGGTTGTGGTCCTTGCTGCGGCCATTCTCCAGGCCCTCGATGTACAGGCCCAGGCTGCGTCGCAGTTGTTCGATGTCGGCGGCCTCGCCGGTGAGGAGTGTCCAGCCCGGGCCGATAGCGAATTTCTCGGCGTAGCGTTTGAGGGTGGCAGGGGTGTCGTTATAGGGGTCGATGCTGATCGAGTAGATGAAGATGTCCTGGCCGACACGCTCGCCCAGCAGCTTCTGTACCTGGCGCAGGCGCGCGGTTTCCACCGGGCAGGAGTCGCCGCAGCCGGTGAAGATGAAGTTGATGGCCACCACCTTGTCCTTGATCAGGTCGTCGAAGAAGCGCACCTGTTGGCCGTCCTGGGTGAGCAGGGGGATGTTGGGGAAGTAATCGGCGCCCCAGGGGGTGTCGGGGTCAGCGCTGGCGCTGGTCGGGGGCAGGGCGCAAGGCAGGCTGAGGATGATCAGCAGGGGGAGCAGCAGACGCCAGGTGTGGGGCATGGTCTTACCCTCTTGGATATCTGATGGGGCCTGCGATGCAGGCCATCGCTGGCAAGCCAGCTCCCACATGTACAGCGCCGATCACAAGGCATGCGCAATACCTGTGGGAGCCGGCTTGTCGTGGCGACGAACCGCGGCGAAAGGGGCGCAGCGCGCCCCCGCCCTTCTTTCACTTGATGCTCAAAGGTACCGTCGCACTCTGCCCCAGCGCCGATTTGACCGTTACCGCCGGTGGCGAGACCGGGCCGCTGCCGGTGGTGGTCACCGACAATTTCCAGCGCGCCCCGGAACCGCTGGCGCTCAACGTCGCCAGGCCCAGGTCGAGCGGCCCGCTGGTGGTGTTGCTGGTCACCCGGATGCTGTTGCCGGCGGCCACCGAGGTGGTGCCCGAAACCTCCCAGGTCCAGCGGTTGTTGCTGCGCAACTGCACCGAAGCGCTGCTGACCTGGATCTCGTCCATTGGCACTGCGGGCGAAACCGCGATGTTTACCGTAGCCGGGGCCAGCGACTCGAGGCCCTTGGCGTCGCGTGCGGCGTAGGTGAAGCTGGCGGTGAATCCCGTGCCCACGGTGGCCGGTGGGGTGTAGGTGACCTGTGTGCCGTTGCTGGCGACCGTGCCCTGGCCGGAGTCGGGCTGGGCCAGGCTGCTGACGCTCAGCGGCACGTTGCCGTCGGGGTCGGTGTCGTTGGCCAGCACGTTGAGCACGATCGGCTTGCCGGCCATGGTCGCGGCGCTGTCGTTGACCGCCACCGGCGGCTTGTTGCTGTCGTTGCCCGAGCCACTGCTCGAGGTGCGGAAGGTCGGCAGGGCGGCGGAATTGACGTATTCCACGCCATCCCAACCAGGCAGCGGCGTTGGCATCATCTGGAACTGGCCGGGGTGCTCCAGGTCCCAGCGCAGCAGCATCGAGGTGTCTTCGTGCTGGGTGTTGTGGCAGTGTTCCATGTAGGTGCCGGCGAACTCGCGGAAGCGGATGGCCATCTCGACTTCCTCGGAGGAGTCTGTGTCCGGGCCGATGCGATAAACATCCTTGCGCGCCCATTTTTCCCACTCCGGCGGGGCCTTGCCGTCACGGCTGAGGACCACTCCTTCCTCGAAATGCACGTGCACCGGGTGGCTCCAGCCATTGCCGCCGTTCTTGATCTTCCACACTTCCAGGGTGCCGTCGCCGCTGAAACCGCCGTCGGTGGCCTCGTTGGCCAGTTGCGGAGCGGCGCCGATGCGGCGTGGGTCCATGCTGTAGCCGAAGCCACCGTCGGTCTTGATGGTCCAGGGCGCGCTGTCGGTGCCGTCGGAGCGGCCGAAGATGAACTCTCGGTGGCGGGCGGCCTTGATCTTGACCTGGTCGCTGGCGCTATTGCGGTCGATCGGCAGGGGAATCATCACCAGGCCGGCAGCCTTGCCGGGCTTGGCCGGTTCATACAGGCTCGGGTCCATGCTCAGGTCCTGGCCGGTGTAGGGCTGCACGATCAGTTGCATGAACTTGCCGACCACCGGGTCGCCGCCATCCCATTCCGGGCCCTTGCTGGTCTGCTTGATCACGGCCTTGTATTTTTGCGACAGCACGTCGGCCAAGGCGATGGCCTGTTTCGGACCTTTGCCGGTGTCGTGTTCCATGAGGTTGACGAAGTACAGCTTGTCGCCGACCTTGATCCCGTTCTTGGCGAAATTGATGATGATGTCGTAGCGCTCGGCGATGCCCTGCAGCGGCAGGATGGCGTTGTTGTCCTGCAGGTTGCCGTCGCCGTTGAGGTCGAGGGTGCCGTCGAACGGCACCGCGTGTTCCATGATATTGCCGTCGTTGGCGATCATGTGGAACGGCACGCGGGCATAGGAGACGTTGGAGCCGCTCGGGCCTTTGAACTCGCCAGCGTTGCCGGCGATTTCACGGACCACGGCGAACTTGAAGTAGCGCGACACCGAGCCGTTGAGAATGCGGAAGCGATAGCTGCGCGCGCGCACCTTGAGCTTGGGCTGGTACTGCCAGTTGACCAGGATCTGGTCGCCGAGGAAGCCGTCGGTGTTGAACGGGTTGAACCACAACTGGCCGTTGGCGTCCCAGGCCTTGTCGGCGATCACCAGGTTGACGTCGTAGTCACGGTTGCCCCACGGCATCGCCGCGCCGCTGGGGAAACGCAGGTTGACGCCATCCTCCAGGGCCTCGTTGCCACGGTCGATGGCCGAGTAATAGTTCATCATCACCGCGTTGCCCTTGTAGACGTTCTGCGCGGTGAAATCGAGCATGTGGTCGTGGAACCAGTGGGTGCTCATGGTCTCGCGCCAGTCGCCGCGGATCCTGATGCTGCCGTTCTCGCAGGTCTTGAGGCCCGGGGATGCGTCGTTGACGAACAGGGTTTCGCCCGGCGCGCAGGGGAAGGCCGCGCGCGGGTCCTGGGCGCGGGTGTTGATGGTGTCGTAGCCGGCCAGTTGGATCGGCCAGCGATAGTCGTAGTACTGGCCGGGGAAGAAGTAGGCGTTGGCGAAACCGTCGCTCTCGGCCGGCGAGTGGCCATTGTGCTCGTGGGTGGAGATGGTATGCAGGCCAAAGCCGTTGTTGGCCGAAGGGTCGATCGGCAGGGCGTTGTAATGGCGCATCAGCACCGGTTGGCCGTAGCGTACCATCAGAAGCTTGGGTGGAAAGGTGCCGTCGAAGGTCCACAGCGTCTTGTGGCCCTGCAGGGGCATCTTCGGGTGGAAGCGGGTATCGATGCCCTTGGTGGTGCCGAGGGTGGTGGGGATGTCGGAGGTCTGGTAGTACAGCCCGCCCGGGGCGAACTCGCCCTTGGCATAGTTGTGCAACTGCTTGCGGTCGCGCAGGCCCTGGTTGATGCGCGCCCCGGCCTGGGCGGTCTTGAACGCGGCCTGGGGGTAGAACTCGTTCCAGCGCTGGTGCGACCAGCCCTTTCCTGGCGGTCGGCCTTCGGCGGGCGAGCCGACCCCGGTGCGGTTGAGGAACATCTCGATCTGCGCCTTCCACGGGTTGCGGTCGAGCACGTTGGCGTACTGTGACGGGAACGGTGTCAGCCCTGGCTGGGTGAGGAAGGCCTCCAGGGCGTTGCCGTTGGGGCTGCTGCGCGCCACATAATCCGGATCCTGCGCGGGCGCGGCACCGATTACGGGGGGCGGGAAGGTGAGGGTGTAGGGCGCAGTGGCCGGGTCGAGTTTCTCCGGGCCGAATTCTTCGAACAGCAGCAACTGCTGGGTGAAGGGCTCGGCGCCGAACAAGGGGCTGGGTTTGCCGTTCGTGGGATAGTTGCGTGAAGTCTGCTGCGCGGGGGGCAGGGCATTGTTGCTGGTCACCGTGGCGCGGGTGCCGTAGACCCCGTCGGTCAATTCGAGCGAGCCCTCGTTGGCTTCCGGCATGCTCTTCAAGGTCTCCAGCGCCGCCGCCTGGGCCAGCGGATCGGCGGCTGGGTCACTGAAGGCGGACGGATCGGTGGGCGGCGGTTGGCTCACGTCGTCGAGCGACCCGGCGAACACGTTGGCCAGCCCCAGGCTGAGCAGCAGCGCCGTGATGGCGGACAACCTGAACACCTGGGTCGATGTTGCAGTTGAATTCTTCATTACCGTATGCCCCGTGTTGTACAGGCTGGCATCTATTGCCACTTTCAGTGAGTGGCGATATGCCCTGTAGAGGGGACCAGCAACGGCTGTGCCAAGCGGAAAATGGCCAAACGCCACGTGTTTCAAGATGTTGCAAAGTCGCGAAAAACGCCTGCTGAGGCAGTTGCCGCAAACCTGGGGGAAGACACCCAGGGCTGGGTGGGGAATGTGCCCCATTTCCCGCCCAAGCGGCCGGGCAAGGGGTCTGCTTTACCTCATGGGCCTGGGCGCTGTCATCGCCAAGCCTGCGGTTGGTGGTGGGCGGCCCGGCTGAGGCTGGCGGCGCGGTGGCTGGCGGGCCGTCAGCAGTGCCCCTTGCCCGAATCCCCTGTTCTTGGCACCCTTGCCAGCCATTGCCTCTCGTCACCCGCCAAACTAAGGAACCTCAAGGTGAGTTGGGAAAAAGTCGGTAAATCCATGGTGGGCCTGCTGGTCCTGGTCGCCGTCGCCGCCACGCTCTATGTGACGTTGCGTGAGGACGACCGGCTGCAGGCGCGCCTGACATACGCCCATCTCACCTACCCGGGCCAATTCAGCGAACGCATCAGCGAGGCCAACGACCTGCTCAAGTATGAGCGGCTACACACGCAGATCAGCGCAATCAGCGCCGGCACACTCAGCCATCCGCAGATCGACAAGTTGGTGGATCTGGCCCAGGCACCCTACCTGCAACTGTTCGCCAGGCCCTTCGAAGCAGGTCTTGTGGACCACCGCACCGGCTTGCTGATCGAGTTGTCCAACCCCGCCCGAGTACCGCTCAAGGCCGTGCACATACGTCTGCCGGCCAAGGGGCTGGTGCAGGTGCGCGATGCGGCCGGCAACGACACGCTGGTGCCGACCCCGACCAGCAGCATCGACCTGCCGGCCATCGACGGGGTGAGCGAGAGCAAGGTGTGGGTGTACTTCGACGCCGATTATTCACAGATTCGCCAGGCAGGAATCAGTATTCGCGATGCCGACGGCAGCGCCGATATCCAAGTGGTTCGCGAAGTGACGGGGTTCCCGGCATTGCTGGCGCGTTACAGCCAGGTGGTGGTGGCGATGCTCGCCGCGCTGGGGCTGGGGTGGCTGGCGCTTGCGTATGCCTGGTGGGGGCGGGCACGGGTGGCCGGGGTACCGCAGAGCCTGTAGGCGATCACCGCGAACTTGGGCAGGCCTGACGCTCGACCGCTGTCCGCCTACAGGGTTGCCCGCTAGATCACCGCCGTTGCGGCCGACAGCAAGGCCTCTATGAACAGGCTTTCCGCTCGGCTCATGCGTTGGTCCCTTTTCCACAACAGGTGGATGTCGACGTCGGCAATGCCCTCCTGCGGCGGCAGTTTCCACAACAACCCTGCGTCCACATCCGGCGCCACCACATGCTCGGGCAGGCAGCCGATGCCGAAGCCGGCGATCACCAGGCGGCGCACTTCTTCCAGGCTCGGCGACGAGGCGACGATACGCCCGGCGAAGCCCTGCTGGTCGCGGAAGATGGTCAGCGGCGAGAGCATGCCGCCGATCTGGTCGCTGGTGAAACTGACAAAATTCTCCCGCTGCAGGTCGCCTTCCATCTGGCCGAACAGCGCGTGGTGCTTGCCGCAGAAGAACGCGTAGCGCTGGCGCAGGAACAACCGCTGCTCCAGCCGTGGCTGGGGTCGGCGGTTGAGGCTGAGGCCGGCGGTGGCGGTTTTTTCCTGCAGGGCTGCGACGATGTCGGAACTGCGCATCACGTCGATCTCCAGCTCAACCCGGGGGTGCTGGCGGTGGAAGTCGGCGAGGAAGTCGTCGAAGCGTTCGTTGACGATACGGCTGATCATCAACAGGCGCACCTTGCCCACCAGTTCGTCCGCCGGCTGCTCCAGCAGGCCGCCGATCTGTGACATCTGCCCGTACACCTCGCCGGCCAGCTGGAACAGCTGCTCGCCCACCTCCGTCAGCACGAAGCGCGGCCCACGGCGGGCGATGAGCTGGCGCCCGAGTTGCTCCTCGAGGCGCTTGAGCGCCTGGCTCACGGCGGGCTGGGTGAGGTGCAGGCGGGCGGCGGCGCGGCTGATCGACAGTTCCTGGCCGATGACGCGGAAGGTGCGCAGCAGGTTCCAGTCGAGGCGGTCGTTGAGCAGGCGGTCGGGCATTGTCGGGCTCGATGATAAGCGTGGTTAATAGTTCGAATAATAAATAGAAAATTGAATTATAGGCGCCCGCGATGAATGATCTCCAGCAGTGCAGGCCTCATTGCGGGGCAAGCCCGCTACCACAGCTGCCTCCAGATCTTGACGGAGACCCAGGCCTGGTGGGAGCGGGCTTGCCCCGCGATGCGTCCGCCCAGGCGCCGTCAGAGCGCCACCGTGACCCGACAACTCCTGCCAGAAAAACAACCAAAGGAGCCACCCCATGAAGCCCGCCGCTTCGCCCCAACCGCGCCGTGCCGCCGCCGCCGCGTTCATCGGCACCATGATCGAGTGGTACGACTTCTACATCTACGCCACCGCCGCCGCGCTGGTGTTCGGTGCCTTGTTCTTCCCCTCCGACAACAGCCTGTTCAGCACCATGGCTGCCTTCGGCACCTTTGCCGTGGGCTTCTTCGCCCGGCCCTTGGGCGGCATCATCTTCGGCCATATCGGCGACCGTATCGGGCGCAAGAAATCGCTGATCATCACCTTGCTGATGATGGGCGTGGTCACCGTCGCCATCGGCCTGCTGCCGACCTACGCGCAGATCGGCGCCAGCGCGCCGGTGCTGCTGGTCCTGTTGCGCGTGGTCCAGGGCATAGCCGTCGGTGGCGAGTGGGGAGGGGCGGTGCTGATGGCCGGGGAGCATGCGCCCAAGGGCCGGCGCAACTTCTTCGCCTCGTTCGCCCAGCTGGGTAGCCCGGCAGGCCTGATCCTGTCGCTACTGGCTTTCAGCGCGGTCACCCGCCTGCCGGAAGACGACCTGATGAGCTGGGGCTGGCGCCTGCCGTTCCTGGCCAGCGCGCTGTTGCTGCTGGTGGGCCTGGCAATCCGCCTGGGGGTCAACGAGTCGCCCGAGTTCCTCGCCAGCCGTGAGCAGGCCGAACAGACCCGGCGCAAGGAGCAGGCACCGGTGCTGGAAGTGCTGCGCAGCGCCTGGCGGCCGTTGCTGCTGTGCATAGGCGCCAACACCCTGGGCATCGCCGGGGTCTATTTCACCAATACCTTCATGATCAGCTACACCACCCAACAGTTGCACCTGGAGCGTTCGCTGATCCTCGAATGCCTGTTCTTCGTGGCGATCATCCAGTTCTGCGTGCAGCCGTTGGCGGCGTGGCTGTCGGAGCGGCTTGGTGCCACGCGCTTCCTGGCCCTGATGGCGCTGCTGGCGATGGCCTCGCCGTACCCGATGTTCGTGCTGGTGAGCAGCGGCGAAGGCCCGCTGATCGTGCTCGGCATCGCCCTGGCGGCGGCGTGCATGGCGTCGTTCTATGCAGTGATCGCAGGCTACGTCAGCGGCATGTTCGCCACCCGCGTGCGCTACACCGCCATCTCCCTGGCCTATCAGGTGTGCGGCGCCATCGCCGGTGGCCTGACCCCGCTCATCGGTACCTGGCTGGCCCACAGTTTCAGCGGCCAATGGTGGCCGATGGCGGTCTTCTACAGCCTGATCGCCTGCACTTCCCTGGTCTGCGTGCTGGCGCTGGCGCGCCGCTACGCCCTTGGCCGGCAGCTCGAGCTGGCCTGAATCTGGAGTATCCGCAATGTTGAAAAGCAATGGCGATCGCCTGTGGGCGAGCCTGATGGCCATGGCCGAAATCGGCGCCACCGCCCGTGGCGGCAGCTGCCGCCTGGCCCTGAGCGACGAGGACAAGGCCGGGCGTGAACTGTTCGGCCGCTGGTGCCGCGAGGCCGGGATGAGCCTGAGCGTGGATGCCATTGGCAACCTGTTCGCCCGCCGTGAGGGCAGCGACCCGCATGCCGCGCCGGTGATGATGGGCAGCCACCTGGACACCCAGCCCGAGGGCGGGCGTTTCGATGGCGTCTATGGCGTGCTGGCCGGTTTGGAAGTGGTGCGCCGCCTGAACGACCTGGGTATCCGTACCCGCAAGCCGCTGGAGATCGCGGTATGGACCAACGAGGAGGGCGCCCGCTTCACCCCGGCCATGTTCGGCTCGGCGGTGTTCACCGGCACTTTGCCGCTGGCCCAGGCCCTGGCGATCCGCGATGCCGACGGCATCAGCGTCGCCGATGAACTGGCGCGCACCGGTTATGCCGGCCAACGCCCGCTGGGCGGCAAGGTGGACGCCTATTTCGAGGCGCATATCGAGCAGGGCCCGATCCTCGAGGACAACGTCAGGAGCATCGGTGTGGTCAGCGGCGGCCAGGCGATCCGCTGGCTCGATGTCACCGTCGAGGGCATGGCCGCGCATGCCGGCACCACGCCGATGAAGCTGCGCAAGGACGCCTTGTACGGCGTGGCACGGATGATCCAGGCCATCGAACAACTGGCCAGCGACTTCTCCCCCGAGGGCCTGACCACGGTGGGTGAGCTGAGCATCGCCAAGTCGTCGCGCAACACCATTCCCGGCCTGGTGCGCTTCACCCTCGACCTGCGCCATCACCGCGACGAGGCCATCGACGCCATGGAGCGCGATATCAGCCTGCAGTTGCAGGCCATCGCCAGCCAGCGTGGCCTGGCGGTGCGCATCGAGCGCCACTGGGTCAGCCCGGCCACCCCGTTCGACGTCGACTGCGTGGCCGCCGTGCAGCAGGCGGTGGATGGCCTGGACTACAGCCAGCAGTCCATCGTCAGCGGCGCCGGCCATGACGCGATCCTGCTGGCGCGCTACTGCCCCACGGCGATGGTGTTCATCCCCTGCGTCGGTGGTCTGAGCCACAACGAGGCCGAGGATGTGCTGCCCGAGGATGCCCGCCAGGGCGCCGATGTATTGCTCAACGCCGTGCTGGCCCGTGCCGGCCAGGTTGTCGAAGGAGAAGCCTGATGCGCTGCTATTTCCACCCGGAACAATTGCTCCACCACCCGCGCAGCTACTATTCGCGCGGCGCCATGCGCACCCCGCAGGAAGTCCCCGAGCGCGCCCAGCGCCTGCTGCAGGCCGCCAAGGACCTTGGCTTCGATATCCGCAAGCCCGAAGATGCCGGCCTTGCTCCGCTCAAGGCGGTGCATGGCGAAGCCTACCTGGCGTTCCTCGAAGAAGCTCATGCGCGCTGGAAGGAGGTGCCCGAGGACTGGGGCGACGAGGTGATGTCCAACATCTTCGTTCGCGAACCCAACGCCCTGCGCGGCATTCTTGCCCAGGCCGGGCGCTACCTGGCCGATGGCAGTTGCCCGGTGGGGGAGCATACCTGGCGCTCCGCCTACTGGTCGGCACAGAGCGCCGTCGCCGCGGCCCAGGCCATCCTTGACGGAGAATCCGCCACCTATGCCCTGTGCCGTCCGCCGGGGCACCATGCCCGGTACGACGCCGCTGGTGGCTTCTGCTACCTCAACAACGCCGCCGTCGCGGCCCAGGTGTTGCGCGGCCGCTACCAGCGCGTGGCGATCCTGGATACCGACATGCACCATGGGCAGGGCATCCAGGAGATTTTCTACGAGCGGGACGACGTGCTGTACGTCTCGGTGCATGGTGACCCGACCAATTTCTATCCAGGAGTAGCGGGCTTTGCCGACGAGCGCGGTAGCGGAGCAGGAGAGGGCTGCAATCTCAACCTGCCGATGGCCCACGGGGCGAGTGAAGCGGACTTCATGGCGCAGCTGGAGGTTGCGTTGCAAGCGGTGAAGGACTTCGGCGCCGAGGTGCTGGTGCTTTCGCTGGGCTTCGATATCTACGAGCTGGACCCGCAAAGCAAGGTGGCGGTGACTACCGAAGGGTTCGCCCGGCTGGGTGAACAGATTCGTGGGTTGCGTTTGCCGTGTCTGATCGTGCAGGAGGGCGGGTACCACCTGGAGAGCCTGGAGGCGAATGCTCGGGCATTCTTCGGCGAAGAGCGCGATTGGCGTTAAGCCTGTCGAGGGGCAAGCCCGCTTCCACAGGTTGAATCGCCACGGTGGAAGCGGGCTTGGCCCGCGATTGCGTTGGTATGGGTATTACACCCCGCCCCGGCGCACATGCTTCACCAACACCTTCTCCAGCAACTCCCACATCGCCGGGTCGGTACTGAACGCCACGTTGAAGCGCATCCACCCAGTGGCCTTGGCATCGACCATGAACAACTGCCCGGGCCCGAGCATGATGCCTTTCTCCAGCGCATCGTCGAGCAGGGCGGCGCTGTCGGGGATGGCCGGATGCCGGGTCCAGATGTACATCCCTTCGTCCGACTCGATGAACAGCTCGAAACCCAGCCGATGCAGGTGCCGGCCCACTTCCTGGTGCGCCTCGGCCAGGCGCTGGCGCAGGCGCTTGAGGTGCTTGCGCCAGCGGCCGTCGATGATCGCGGCGTACACCACGCGCTCCATCACCTGCGAGGTGGTCAGGCCCGAGCGCATCTTCAGGTGCAGCAGTTGCTGGGTCAGCTCGGGGTTGGCCAGCAGGTAGCCGACGCGCACGTTGGGCGAGATGCTTTTCGAATAGCTGCCCACGTACACCACCTGCTGCAGGTGGTCGAGGCTCGCCAGGCAGGGCAGCGGGTCGGCGATCATGTCGGCGTAGAGGTTGTTCTCCACCAGGCGGAAGCCATGCTGGCTGGCCAACTGCAGTAGGCGGTGCAGCTGCGCCAGCGGGGTGCGCGAGCAGGTCGGGCTGTGCAGGTGTGGCTGGGTGAAGAAGGTCGTGGGGCGGTGGTGGGCCAGCAGGCGCTCAAGCTGGTCGAGGTCATAGCCGGCCGGGGTGCGCGGCACGCCCACCAGGGTGGCGCCCTGGGTGCGCAGGATGCTCATCAGGTTGGGGTAGCCGGGGTCGTCCACCAGCACCACGTCGCCGGGGCGCACCAGGGTGCGCACGGCCAGGTCCAGGGCCTGGCTGGCACCGTGGGTGAGCATGAGTTGCGCCGGGTTGGCGACGATCGACAGTTCCTGCTGCAGGTTCTGCGCAGTCAATGCGCGCAATTCCGGCAGGCCCATGGGGTCGCCGTAGCCGGACAGCTCCAGCGGGCTACCGGCGACCTGGCGCAGGCCGCGGCGCAAGCCTTCCTCGTACATCCAATCGTTGGGCAGCCAGCCACAACCCGGTTTGAACGGCAGCTGGCGGATCTCGAAGATCTGCTGCAGGTACCACTCCGAGTTGAAGGTGGGGCGGCTGGTATCGGCCTCGACGCTGTGCTTGTCCAGCAGCTCGTTCGCCGCACGATTGACGAAGAAGCCCGCATTGCCCTTGCTCACCAGCAACCCCTGGGCCACCAGGCGATCGTAGGCTTCGACCACGGTGAAGGTGCTCACCGAGTAGGTCGAGGCGAACGCCCGGATCGACGGGACCTTCGCCCCGGGCTTGAGGGTCTGGTCGTCGATCAGCGCGCGCAAGCCGTCGATGATCTGGTTGACCAGCGGGGTGGAGGAGTCCGGGTGTAGCTGGAGCATTCGGGGGCCTTCAGGTGTGCGCGACGCCAGGCGCCTGCGGGGCACAGCGGGTGTATTGCATCGGCGGCCTGTACAGTGCAGTGCGTTTTTCATGCCGCTGTGCATGGCTCAATGTGTTCGACATTTTTACATTACGTGTCAGATATAGCCAACACAGCACATGACAGCGCCATGAATAATCACAACATCGCTGCTTTACCGTCGAGGTCCGCCTCGCACCTTCTTCCCGCGTGGCCGGACGCTGCTCGTCCGTCCCCAGCATGGTTCAGTTCGTCCAGAGGGTCGCCTCTGGCCGCGTAAGCAGGCCGCCACGGATGGCCTGCGTGTGCTCGCGCACACCTCCCTGCCCGCAGTAGCACTGATGTACAGGTGAGACCGATAACCATCGGGGTTTCACAGTTTTTCCTTGGATAAAAAGAAGCACGGGGTAAATAACTGATGGACGCTACATCCACATCCACCACCGCGAAGGATGGGCACGAGAGCAAGCTCAGTGCCTCGCTCAAGTCGCGCCACCTGACGATGATGTCCATCGCCGGGGTGATCGGCGGCGCCTTGTTCGTCGGTTCCGGCAGCGTGATCCACAGCGCCGGCCCGGCCGCTGTCCTGGCTTACCTGGCCGGCGGCATCCTGGTGGTGCTGATCATGCGCATGCTGGGTGAAATGGCGACTTCCTCGCCGGACACCGGCTCGTTCTCCACCTACGCCGACCGCGCCATCGGCCGCTGGGCCGGTTTCACCATCGGTTGGCTGTACTGGTGGTACTGGGTGATCCTCATGGCCTGGGAGGCCTACGTGGCAGGCAAGATCCTGCACGGCTTCTTCCCCGACGTGAGCGTCAACGTGTTCGTGCTGGCCACGACCCTGCTGCTGATCACCGTCAACTTCTTCAACGTCAAGCACTACGGCGAGTTCGAGTTCTGGTTCGCGCTGATCAAGGTGGTGGCGATCGTCTGCTTCCTGGTGGTGTGCACCGCCGCGGTGATGAACGTCTGGCAGTTCGGCGAGGTACGCGGCATCAGCCACCTGACCGCCGAAGGCTTCATGCCCAACGGCATCACCACGGTAATCGGCGCCTTGCTGGGGGTGATGTTCGCCTTCCTCGGCGCCGAGATCGTCACCATCGCCGCCTCTGAAGCGAAGGACCCGGCCACCCAGATCGTCAAGGCGACCAACTCGGTGGTCTGGCGGGTGTGCCTGTTCTATGTCGGCTCGATCTTCCTGATCGTCTGCCTGGTGCCGTGGAACGACCCGCACCTGGGCGTCTCCGGTTATGGCGCCTACCGCCGCACCCTGGAACTGCTGGGTGTGCCCTATGCCGAAGTGCTGATGAACTTCGTGGTGCTGACCTCGGTGAGCAGCTGCCTGATCTCCGGCCACTACACCGCCTCGCGCATGCTGTTCTCCCTGGCCCAGCGTGGCGATGCGCCGCGCCTGTTCAAGTTCACCCGTACCGGCACTGGCGTACCGGTGAACGCGATCATCGGCTCGTGCCTGGTGGCGGTGTTCTGCGCGCTGATCAACTTCAGCGATACCCTGCGCCCGAAGGACGTACTGGAAACCCTGATGAACACCACCGGCATGATCGCCTTGCTGGTGTACCTGGTGATCGCCTTCTCGCAGCTGCGCATGCGTCGCAAGCTGGTGGCCGAGGGCAAGGAAGTGCGCTTGAAGATGTGGCTGTTCCCGTGGCTGACCTACCTGGTGATCGTGTTCATCGTGGCGGCGCTGGTGACCATGGCTTTCATGCCTGACTACCAGATCCTGGTGATCTCCACCGGCATCGCCGCAGCCATCGTGGTGGCCATGGGCGTGGTGCACCAGATGCGTACCGCCAAGCGTCACTGAATACGGTAGCGCCTCGCGCAACGGCCGGTCTCCGTCAAGGGGCCGGCCGTTTTCGTTTTCGCCAATCGGATCATCCCTACGTTGTGCGGTGCCGACATGGCTTATGCTGCACGCAATTGCCCTACAAGGAGTCGTCCCATGTCCTGGTCCGCCACCCAGTATTCGCTGTTCGAAGACGAACGCACCCGCGCCGTACGTGACCTGCTTGCCGCCGTGCCGACGCGCCCGGTGCGCCACGCCACCGACCTTGGCTGCGGTCCGGGCAACTCCACCGAAGTGTTGCTGCAACGTTGCCCCGATGCGCAGGTCGTCGCCCTGGACAGCGATCCGGACATGGTCGACAAGGCCCGGCAGCGGCCACGCTTGAGCATTCCACGGGTGCGTTGCGAGATTGGCGAGATCGCCGGCTGGGCGGCCCAGGTGCCCCAGGACCTGATTCTCGCCAACGCTTCGCTGCAGTGGGTGCCGGACCATGCCAGCCTCTATCCGCATCTGGTGCGGCAGTTGAACGAGGGTGCGAGCCTGGCGGTGCAGACGCCGGACAACCTCGACGAGCCGGCCCATCGCCGCTTGCGCGAGATTGCCAGCCAGGGGCCTTGGGCCGACAGGTTCGCTGACTTCAGCCTGCCGCCGCGGCACAACGCGGGTTTCTACTACGATTTGCTCAGCCCTTTGTGCGCGCGGGTGGATGTGTGGCGCACCACCTATCACCACCCCTTGATCGGTGGCGCCGAGGCGGTGGTGGAGTGGTTCAAGGGCTCTGCGTTGCGGCCTTACCTGGCGCGGCTGGATGAGCAGGAGCAGGCGGATTTTCTGCAGTTGTATCTGCAGGCCATGCAGCATGACTACCCGGCGGCCAGCGACGGTCGAGTGTTGTTGCCGTTCCCGCGGCTATTTGTGGTGGCCACGCGTTAGGCGCCAGAGCACATAGGTGTAGATGCCGAGGTTGAGCGCCAGCACGATGGTGCCCAGCCACAGCTGGATCTGTGGGGTCAGGCCGGCGGGGTA
The DNA here is from genome assembly GCF_900110655.1 of Pseudomonas soli. Taxonomy (GTDB): domain Bacteria; phylum Pseudomonadota; class Gammaproteobacteria; order Pseudomonadales; family Pseudomonadaceae; genus Aquipseudomonas; species Aquipseudomonas soli. Next base: position 459 of record NZ_FOEQ01000002.1, on the reverse strand, counting down.
GATCACGGGCCAGATGTAGTGTTCGACGAAACCACCGTGGTAGCCGGCGTCGCCGGCGGCTTTACGCAGGTGGTTTTCCCAGTCGGTCAGGGGGCATTCCAGGTGCAGGCCTTCCACGGCCAGGCCCCAGGCTAGGGCGGGGAGGTGGATCAGCAGGGCGCGGCGGCGCCAGAGCACCAGCAGGCCGCCGAACAGGACGAGCAGGATGAACGAGAGGTGGAACAGGACCAGGGTGTCGGCGGCCAGGCGGTGGAGCATGGTGGGTGGGGCCTTGCTGGGGGAGATGGGTTAGTGTGTCACGGTTTTTCGTTCTTGAGTTTGGGGTGATTGTTTTGATAGTTGTATGCGCATTCATTTGCTATGTCGACGCTTATTCACCTTTCCGCCCTTACGGCGGCCTACTTTGGTCTTGGCCAAAGTAGGCAAAGCCGCTCGCTCCATTCATACGGCCCCTACGCT
>NZ_FOEQ01000024.1 GCF_900110655.1 Pseudomonas soli | reverse complement strand
GCGCATTCATTTCCGACGGTGACGCATAATCACCTTTCCGCCCTTACGGCGGGTCCCTTTTTGAAGGATCAAAAAGGAACCAAAAAATCCTCGCGCCATTCATCCGGCCCCTACGCTTCGCTCCGGGGTCCCGGGAGGACCGCGCTGAACGCCCCATCCTGGGGCGCAGCGCTTGACGGGCATCCATGCCCGTCACCTCCCTCCGCAAGACCTACGTTCGGCCTCCTGAAGTCGCAATTTGTGTCGCCTGAACTATCGCGCACTTAGAAGCAAAAGCAGAGCAAGAGCAAGAGCAAGAGCAAGAGCAAGAGCAAGAGCAAGAGCAAGAGCAAGAGCAAGAGCAAGAGCAAGAGCAAGAGCAAGAGCAAGAGCAAGAACAAGAACAAGAACAAGAACAAGAACAAGAGCAAGATACATGGAGCATATGAACACTACTCGCAGTGCTTCTTCAATTACAGCTACTCGCTGACAAGCCAACTGCCAAAGGAAAACCTCACCTGTGAAAGTTGGCTCATCACCAGTTCAAACAATTACAATTCGGCCGCCAATCTCGACCCTTGGTTAATCGCCCGCTTGGCATCAAGCTCAGCCGCCACATCAGCGCCACCGATCAAGTGCACCGATTGCCCGGCCGCCACAAGGCCATCATGCAACTCACGCAGCGGCTCCTGCCCCGCGCAGACAACGATGTTGTCCACCGCCAGCACCTGCGGCTCGCCCTCGCCGATGCGCACATGCAGGCCGGCATCGTCCACGCCGAGGTACTCGACGCTGTTGAGCATCTGCACCTGCTTGTTCTTCAGCCCCGTGCGGTGGATCCAGCCGGTGGTCTTGCCCAGGCCGTCGCCAACCTTGGTCTTCTTGCGCTGCAGCAGGTAGACCTGGCGCGCCGGCGCGTGAGGCTCTGCCTTCACCCCGGCCACACCACCACGAGCCTCCAGCTGCGTATCGATCCCCCACTCCTTCCAGAACGCTTCACGGTCCTGGCTGGTGGCCACGCCCTGGTGCACCAGGTACTCGGACACATCGAAACCAATACCACCCGCACCGATCACCGCCACCCGCTGGCCCACCGGCTTGCGCTCGAGCAGCACGTCCAGGTAGTTCAGCACCTTGGCATTGTCAATGCCGGGAATGGCCGGCGTGCGCGGTGCGATACCGGTGGCCAGGATGACTTCGTCATACTCGCCGGCCACCAACGCGGCGACGTCGACACGGGTATTCAAGCGCAGCTCAACCCCCGTGGACTTCACCTTGTTACGGAAGTAGCGCAGGGTCTCGTAGAACTCCTCTTTGCCCGGCACCCGCTTGGCCACATTGAATTGGCCACCGATCTCGCCGGCAGCATCGAACAGCGTCACTGCATGGCCGCGCTCGGCAGCCACGGTGGCGGCCGCCAGGCCCGCCGGTCCGGCGCCGACCACGGCGATGCGCTTGACTGCCTGCACAGGCAGGTAGTTGAGCTCCGTCTCGTGACAGGCCCGCGGATTGACCAGGCAACTGGTCAGCTTGCCGCCGAAAGTGTGGTCCAGGCACGCCTGGTTGCAGCCGATGCAGGTGTTGATCTCGTCCCCACGGCCTTCGGCTGCCTTGTTGACGAAATCGGGGTCGGCCAGGAACGGCCGGGCCATGGAGACCATGTCGGCATCGCCCTCGGCCAGCACGGCCTCGGCCACTTCCGGGGTATTGATGCGGTTGGTGGTAATCAGCGGGATCCTCACCACGCCACGCAGCTTGGCGGTGACCTTGCTGAACGCCGCGCGCGGCACCTTGGTGGCGATGGTCGGGATGCGCGCCTCGTGCCAGCCGATGCCAGTGTTGATCAGTGTGGCGCCAGCCTGCTCGATGGCCTTGGCCAACAGCTCGATCTCGTCCCAGGTGCTGCCGCCCTCAACCAGGTCGAGCATCGACAGACGGAAGATGATGATGAAGTTCGGCCCCACCGCCTCGCGCACCCGCTGCACGATTTCCACGGCCAGGCGCATGCGGTTCTCATAACTGCCACCCCAGCGGTCGGTGCGGTGGTTGGTATGGGCGGCGAGGAACTGGTTGATGAAATAGCCTTCCGAACCCATGATCTCGACGCCGTCGTAGCCGGCGCGCTGGGCCAGGCTTGCGCAGGTGACGAAATCGCGGATCTGCTTCTCGATGCCTTCCTCGTCCAGCTCCTTGGGCTTGAACGGGTTGATCGGTGCCTGGATGGCGCTGGGCGCCACTTGCTTCGGGCTGTAGGCATAGCGCCCGGCGTGGAGGATCTGCAGGCAGATCTTGCCACCGGCGGCATGCACGGCCTCGGTGACGACCCGGTGCTTTGCGGCCTCTTCTTCGGTGCTGAGCTTGGCCGCGCCGGAGTAAACGCCGCCTTCATCGTTGGGCGCGATGCCACCGGTGACCATCAGGCCGACGCCACCACGGGCACGCTCGGCGAAGTATGCGGCCATGCGTTCGAAGCCGCCGGGGCGTTCTTCGAGGCCTGTGTGCATCGAACCCATCAGGGTGCGGTTGCGCAAGGTGGTGAAGCCCAGGTCGAGTGGAGCCAGCAAGTGCGGGTAACGTTCAGTAGCCATGGATGAACTCCACAGTTGGCGTGATCACGGGAATGCGGGCGCCTCTGCCGCTGTCTACACCAGCTCGCGGGGCCCGTCGGTTGTCTGAGGCCGACATTAAACAGGCGTTTGAACGCGCTCAATGATCGAAACTGACAACTTATTGATCCTGCTGCACAGCAGGTCTACCCTAAGGCACCTCTACCGCACAACGCTGGAACGCTCCATGCGAAAACTGCTAGTCGGCGCCTTGGCGCTGGTCACCCTCGCCGCCCTCTGTGGCTACGGCTTCTGGACCCTGCAGCGCCCTGAGGGCCATTACCTGTCTGACCTGCGCATCGACCTGGCCCTCAACCAAGGCGTGCCAGGCGAGCACGGCAACCTGCTCGGGGTCGAGCCACTGCTGTATCCAGGCGACTATCAGAATCTGACACGCCTGCACCGCAAGCTCTCGGCCTATCTGGAGCAGGCGCGCGCGCAAGGGCTGGTCAATCCACGTACCGTGGTGGTACTCCCCGAGCATATTGGCACCTGGCTGTGGGCCCGTGGCGAAAAGCGCGAGCTTTACCAGGTGACCCAACGCAGCGAGGCTTGGCAATGGCTGGAGTTGAGCAATCCTCTGCGCTATGGCCTGGCCATGCTAGCAGCCAGCGGTGACGACCGCCGCTCGGATGCCCACCTGCGCATGAAAGCGGCCCAGATGGCCGCCGATTACCAGCAACTGTTCGGCAACCTGGCCCGGGAATTCGGCGTCACTCTGGTGGCGGGCTCCATCGTTTTGCCGGCGCCCTACGTCGAGAATGGCGTCCTGCGCACCGGCAACGGCCCGTTGTACAACAGCAGCCTGGTGTTCGCCAGCGATGGTTCGGTGCTCGGCCAGCCGCAGTCACAGCAATACCCCGACAGCGAAAACCGGCGCTATATCCATGATGGCCGGCATCATCCTCTGCAGGTATTGCAGACCCCCGCCGGGCGCCTGGGCGTGCTGATTGGCAGCGATAGCTGGTATCCGGACAACCACCGGCAACTGGCCGCGCAATCGGTGCAAGTGATCGCCAACCCGGTCTTCCTCAGTGGCAAGCACAGCTGGCAGGCGCCCTGGCGTGGGAACCGCCATCAGGCGCAGGCGGCCGACCTCCCGCTGCGACGAGGCGAAGTCAGTGAGCAACGCGCCTGGCAACAACTACCGCTGGCCGCCAATGCCGGCACCCCGAGCATGAGCGTGTTCATGCGCGGCCAGTTCTGGGAGCTGGGCAGCGACGGGCAGGGCTTTGCCAGCCAAAGCGGCACACTGTGGGTCGGTAACGACAGCCACGGTGCGCGCCTGCTCAACCTGTGGCTGTGACGCGATGCCCCGCCCCCGTGTGCGCCTGGGTGACCTGTCGGTAGGTTTCGTCCAGCCCCTGGCAGAAGCACTTGCCAAGCTCGGCCATGACCCGCAGCCGCTGCTGCTACGCTACGGCCTTGACGCCAGGCGCCTGGCCGAGCCGGGTGCACGCTTGTCGATTCCGCGCTACATGCACTTGGGGCATGCAGCGATCGCCTTGTCCGCCGAACCTGCCTTGGGCCTACACATGGGGCGCCTGAGCCGCCTGGCCCAGGCCGGGCTGGCCGGGGTGACTGCCGCCCAGGCCCCCACCCTCGGCGAAGCCGCCCGCACCCTGCTGCGCTTCGAACCGTTGTATGCCGCCAACTACCGGGGTCGGTCGAGTTTCCACGAAGATACCCAGGGCGCTTGGCTGAGGTTCTATTCCATCAGCCCCTACAACAGCTACAACCACTTCGTGGTCGACTCGATGCTCGCGGGCTGGCTCGCGCAGCTCGGTGCCCTCAGCGCCAGGCCGGTGCAAGCCGAACGTCTTGAGATCGAATTCGACACTCCCACCTACGCCACGCAATACCAAGGCCTGTGTACGGGCACCGTGCATTTCGGTGGCACGGCCAACCAACTGCGCCTGAGCCGGGCCACCCTGGACCTGCCCAACCTGCAGCACTGCCCCAGTACCTGGCAGCACCTACTGCAGCTGTGCGAAGCGGAACTGGCCCAGCGCACCCGTGTGCGCAGCCTGGGCGAGCGCATCACCCACCTGTTGGGCCCACTGCTCAATGGCGGGCACGAACCGGACCTGGAGGAAGTGGCGCGGCACCTGCAACTGCCGACCTGGACGTTGCGCCGCAAGCTGGCCGAGGAAGGCACGCGCTTTCGCAACCTGCTCAACGACACACGGCGTGACCTGGCCGAGACCTATATCCGCGATACGGAACTGGCCTTCGGCGAGATCGCCTATCTGTTGGGATTCGCCTCGGCAGAGGCGTTCCAGCGCGCGTTCAAGCGCTGGACGGGGCTGACCCCGGGGGAGTTTCGCCGCCATCAGCGGCAAGTCGGTTAGAGCTCGGTGGCGTCGTCGGCCGGCTCCGGCAGGTCCAGCTCATAGGCCTGGAACTCGAGCAGTTCTTCCTGGTAATCGTCCATCTTCACGCCCCTCATTCGTCGTTCTTCTGTCATTGCGCCAACCTAAGCCAGCGTAATGACAGAATGATTACAGCCCTATGAACGATAAACGTAGCAGGCATCCAGGAAGTTATCGACGAGTCAGAGTGGCGCCGGCGCCTGCTCTGCCGCCGGGGCTTCCTGCTGGATCTGGATCGGCGCTGGCTCGACAGGCGGCGCGATGGGTTGCGAGCCCTTGCTGTCATCCACCACCGGCGCGGCCGGGGCCTCGCTGGACGGCACGGGAGGCGCTGGGGTGGCAACGGGCGCAGGCGCTGCGGCAGGGGCGGCAGCAACCGGTGTCGATACCGGAGCCGGTGTCTCTGCCACGCTTTCGGCTACCGGCGTGGCGGGCTGCGGTACGGGCGCGAGGGCTGCGGGCGCAGGCTCCGGCAGGCCCAGGTCGGCGGCAGGTTTTTCCACCTTCGGCTCGGCGGCAGGCTCGGACTTCTCCGGCTTCTTCGGTTTCGGTAGGTAGCTTTCGACCAGGGCGAAGTAACGATCGTAGAACTGCGCAGCAGTGACCGTCTCGCTGGCCACCTTGACCATGGAGTCGTCGGTGGAGCCGATCGGCATCGACACCGAGCCCAGCACGCCCACGCCGAGGCTGGCGGAAGTGTTGGACTTCTTCAGGGCATAGCGATCCTGCAGGGCGTTGGCGAACATGGTCGAGCGATGCTTGTCGCTCATGTCCGAAACGCAGGTGATGTTGAAGCTGATCTGCAGGTGGTTCTCGGCGTTCTGCTGGAAGCTCTTGTTGCCGGCGACCTGGTTGGCATCGCTGCTGGTGATGATGTAGCCCTGGCTGAGCAGCGCACGGCGCGCCGCCTCGCAGGAGCCCGCTTCGCTGGTGGCGAAGGTGCGGGAAAAGGTGCCCGAGTCATCGAAGTTCTCATGCTCGTATACGGCGGCCTTTTTCGAGGAACAGCCGGACACGCCCGCCAGCACGAGGGCCAGCCCGAGCGCGCCATAGACGGTTGATCTAGACATTGCCAATTCCGGGAAGAAACGAATGGGGCGTATTGTGCATCACATCGATCAGCGGCTGAAACCTTTGATCGGTGAAGAGTCTGTCAGCTTTGTTGGAAATCCTTGCCCATGGTCGGGCAAGTTGCTGAAACGAAAAAAGCGACCCTAAGGTCGCTTTTCCGTTGCTTCGAGGTGTTCAAAGGGCCTCGAGGCGAAGATGGCGCAGCGGACGGGACTCGAACCCGCGACCCCCGGCGTGACAGGCCGGTATTCTAACCGACTGAACTACCGCTGCGTATCGTTCGGGCTTGCACCCGATTGAAACTGGGATCTGAGCTTTCAAGCGCTACAGCGCGAAAGCCAGGAACAAAAAAGGCGACTTATCATCGCCTTTTCTGCTTGCCTCGAGCGTTCATGGGGCTCTTGGCGAAAGATGGCGCAGCGGACGGGACTCGAACCCGCGACCCCCGGCGTGACAGGCCGGTATTCTAACCGACTGAACTACCGCTGCGTATCGTTCAGGCTTGCGCCTGATTGAAACTGGGACCTGGCCTTTCGGCCTCAGACCGGTGCAAGCACCCATCTGGAATAAATTGTTTTTTGGGACGGGACTCGAACCCGCGACCCCCGGCGTGACAGGCCGGTATTCTAACCGACTGAACTACCGCCGCGCAGTGCTGGACTTGCGTCCTGTTTCTCTCTGCCAGAGGGCTTCTTGCAAAGCACCTTGGACCAGAAACGCTCTCAGGAAGTGGTGGGTGATGACGGGATCGAACCGCCGACCCTCTGCTTGTAAGGCAGATGCTCTCCCGGCTGAGCTAATCACCCCCGCGATGTTGCTTGTTGCGTTTGCTTCGCTGAGGCCGCGAAATTTACGCAGGTACCGATGCTAAGTCAATACCCCCATTGAAGTTTTTTTCAAAAAGGGCAAAAAAGGCAGCCTGATCGCGGGGCAAGCACGCCCCCCACAATCCAGACGCCCACAGCGTGGGAGCGGGCTTGCCCCGCGACAGGGCCGGGACAACCGACAAAAAAGGGCCTTTCGGCCCCTTTGTCTTACATCTCAACAGGTTACAGCTCAGGCGTAGATCATCTTGCGGGTCATCCCGCCATCGACCACGAACTCCTGGCCGGTGACAAACCCCGCCTGGCGCGACAGCAGCCACGCCACCAGCGCCGCCACGTCCTCCACCGTCCCTACCCGGCCAGCCGGATGCTGGGCATGGTCGGCGTCGCTCAGCGGCTCGGCGCGCCGCTGCGAGGGGTCACGGGCATCGATCCACCCCGGGCTCACGGCATTCACGCGGATCTCCGGCGCCAGGCTCATGGCCAGGGCATGGGTCAATGCGACCAGCCCGCCCTTGCTGGCAGCATAGGCTTCGGTATCCGGTTGGGATTGCCGGGCACGGGTGGAGGCCAGGTTGACGATCGCACCACCATGGGCGCGCAGGTAAGGTGCGCAGTGCTTGGCCAGCAGCATCGGGCCATTGAGGTTGACCGCCAGCACCCGATTCCATTGGGCCAGGGACAGACTCTCCAAAGTCTGGTTGTGCGGATTGGCGATCGCCGCATTGCACACCAGCGCATCCAGCCGGCCAAACTGCCCGAGCACCTCGGACACTCCAGCACTGACCTGGGCCTCGTCGGCCACATCCATGGTAATGAACCAGGCATTGTCACCCAGGGCCTTGGCAACCTTGGCACCACGCGGGCGGTCCAGGTCGCTGAGCACTACCTGCCAGCCCTCGCAGATCAACCAGGCAGCAATGCCCAGGCCGATGCCGCGGGCGGCACCGGTCACCAGGGCCACCCGACCATTATGGCCGGGCTCGCCACCCTTCCAGTCGATCACAGCGCCGCCAGGCCGCGGGCCAGATCGGCTTGCAGGTCGGCCACATCTTCCAGCCCGACCGCCACACGCACCAGGCTGTCGCGGATACCCGCCGCTTCACGCTCCTGCGGCGTCAGACGGCCGTGGGAGGTGGTTGCCGGGTGGGCGATGGTGGTCTTGCTGTCACCGAGGTTGGTGGTGATCGAGATCACCCGGGTGGCGTCGATGAAGCGCCAGGCGCCTTCCTTGCCGCCCTTCACCTCGAAGCTGACCACCGCGCCGAAGCCGCTCATCTGGCGCTTGGCCAGTTCATGTTGCGGATGGCTCGGCAGGCCGGCGTAGTGGACCTTCTCGACACCGTCCTGCTGCTCGAGCCACTCGGCCAGCGCCTGGGCGCTCTCGCAGTGGGCGCGCATGCGCAGCTTGAGGGTCTCCAGGCCCTTGGTGAAGACCCAGGCGTTGAAGGGGCTGAGGGTCGGGCCGGCGGTACGCAGGAAGCCCACGACTTCCTTCATCTGCTCGCTGCGACCGGCCACCACGCCGCCCATGCAACGGCCCTGGCCGTCAATGAACTTGGTCGCAGAGTGGAACACGATATCGGCACCGAGCTTGAGCGGTTGCTGCAAGGCCGGGGTGCTGAAGCAGTTGTCCACCACCAGCAGCGCGCCACGGGCGTGGGCGATTTCGGCCAGGGCGCTGATATCGACCAGCTCGGCCAGCGGATTGGACGGCGACTCGACGACCAACAGCTTGGTATTGGCCTTGATGGCTTTTTCCCAGCCGCCCAGGTCGACCAGCGGTACGTAGTCCACCTGCACGCCGAAACGCTTGAAGTACTTCTCGAACAGGCTGATGGTCGAGCCGAACACGCTCTGCGATACCAGCACATGGTCGCCGGCACTGCACAGCGACATGACCACGGCGAGGATCGCCGCCATGCCGGTGGAGGTGGCCACGGCCTGCTCGGCGCCTTCCATGGCCGCCAGGCGCTCCTCGAAGGCACGCACGGTCGGGTTGGTGTAGCGTGAATAGACGTTGCCAGGCGTTTCGCCAGCAAAGCGCGCGGCAGCGTCGGCAGCCGTGCGGAAAACATAACTGGAGGTCAGGAACAGCGCTTCGCTGTGCTCGGCCTCCGGTGTACGGTTCTGACCGGCGCGCACCGCCAGGGTGTCGAAACCGACACCCTCGAGGTCACTGTCCAGTCGACCGGCATCCCATTGTTCGGTCATGCCGTCGCTCCCAAATCAGTTGTTGTACAGGTCGATGATCGCGCTGACCGCCTGGGTCTTCACCTTGGCCAGGTCATTACGGGCCTGCTCGATGCGGTCGAGGTAGGCTTCGTCGATATCGCCGGTGACATACTCACCGTTGAACACCGCGCAATCGAAATGCTCGATCTTGATCTTGCCGCCACCGACCGATTCGATCAGGTCCGGCAGGTCCTGATAGATCAGCCAGTCGGCGCCGATCAACTCGGCCACCTGTTCGGTGGTACGGTTGTGGGCGATCAGTTCGTGAGCGCTCGGCATGTCGATGCCGTAGACGTTGGGGTAGCGTACCGCAGGGGCCGCGGAGCAGAAGTAGACGTTCTTGGCGCCGGCTTCGCGGGCCATCTGGATGATCTGCTTGCAGGTGGTGCCGCGCACGATCGAGTCATCCACCAGCATCACGTTCTTGCCGCGGAATTCCAGCTCGATGGCGTTGAGCTTCTGGCGCACCGACTTCTTGCGCGCGGCCTGGCCGGGCATGATGAAGGTACGGCCGATGTAGCGGTTCTTGACGAAACCTTCGCGGAACTTGACGCCCAGGTGGTTGGCCAGTTCCAGCGCCGCGGTGCGGCTGGTGTCGGGAATCGGGATGACCACGTCGATGTCGTGGTCCGGGCGCTCGCGCTGGATCTTCTCGGCGAGCTTCTCGCCCATGCGCAGGCGCGCCTTGTACACCGAGACACCGTCGATGATCGAATCCGGACGAGCCAGGTAGACGTGCTCGAAGATGCACGGCTGGAGTTTCGGGTTTTCCGCACACTGCTTGGTGAACATCTGGCCGCCTTCGGTGATGTACACCGCCTCACCCGGCGCCAGGTCGCGGATCAGGGTGAAGCCGAGCACGTCCAGGGCCACGCTTTCCGAGGCGATCATGTACTCGACGCCTTCGTCGGTGTGACGCTGGCCGAACACCACCGGGCGGATGCCGTTGGGGTCACGGAAGCCGACGATGCCGTAGCCGGTGATCATCGCTACCACCGCGTAGCCACCGACACAGCGGCTGTGCACGTGGGAAACGGCGGCGAAAACGTCCTCTTCGGTCGGCTGCAGCTTGCCGCGCACGGCCAGTTCGTGGGCGAACACGTTCAGCAGCACTTCGGAGTCGGAGTTGGTATTGACGTGGCGCAGGTCGGACTCGTAGATCTCCTTGGCCAACTGCTCGACATTGGTCAGGTTGCCGTTGTGCGCCAGGGTGATGCCGTACGGCGAGTTGACGTAGAACGGCTGGGCCTCTGCCGAGGTGGAGCTGCCAGCGGTCGGGTAACGCACATGGCCGATGCCGATGCTGCCCACCAGGCGCTGCATGTGGCGCTGCTGGAAGACATCGCGCACCAGGCCGTTATCCTTGCGCAGGAACAACCGGCCGTCGTGGCTGGTCACGATACCGGCAGCGTCCTGGCCGCGGTGCTGAAGCACGGTTAGCGCATCATACAGCGCCTGATTGACGTTCGACTTACCGACGATACCGACGATGCCACACATGCGACGCAACCCCTACTTTGATGAAACTTGAGTGAAGCGCGCTCAGGGCTTGGTCGGCCCGAGCAACTGCTCCTTGAACGGAAGGTCAACGGGTGCGCTGACCCCACTGGACATCCACTGGCCGCTGAACCCGAGTATGAGGTTCTTCGACCAATCGGCTACCAATAGAAATTGTGGTATCAGGCGCGATTCCTGCCACCACGGATCCTGTTGCACAGGCCCCAGGCTCAACAGCCCGACCGCCACCACCACCAGCAGCCCCCCGCGCGCGGCGCCGAAGGCCATGCCGAGGAAGCGATCGGTGCCGGACAGCCCGGTCACGCGAATCAGCTCGCCGATGAGGAAATTGAGCATCGCCCCGACCAGCAGCGTGGCGACGAAAAGAATGGCGCAGCCGGCAATGACCCGTGCGGACGGCATCTGGATATAGCTTTCCAGATACTGCGCAAGCGAGCCGCCGAACATCCAGGCCACCGCGCCGGCGACAATCCAGATGAGCAGGGACAAGGCTTCCTTGACGAAGCCGCGCTTGAGACTGATCAGTGAGGAAATGGCGATGATCGCGATGATCGCCCAATCAACCCAGGTAAATGCCACGGTGTTGCCTGCCGACGTTTGAGGCGGCGCATTTTACCAGAGCAAGGGGGCTTGGGGTAAGCGGAATGTCAGGTGTTTGAAGGGCTGCAGGCTGACTCCTGGGACAGCTTTGCAGGTTTGAAAACCATCGCGGGGCAAGCCCACTCCCACGCGACAGGTGGGAGCCGGTTTGCCCCGCGATGGAATGTCAACCACGCTCCGGCTGGAAACGCACGACGATGCCTTTCAGGTTCTGCTGGCGATTGATCACATCACGCAGGCGCTCGGCTTCTGCCCGCTCGATCAACGGCCCGACGAATACCCGATTCATGCCATCCGCCGAACGGATATAGGCGTTGTAGCCTTGGCTGCGCAGGGTCTTCTGCAGGTTCTCGGCACCGGCCCGATTGGACAGACTGGCCAGCTGGATCGACCAGCTCACCGGCAGGCCGTTGACGTCGATCTTCGAAGGTGCAGCGGGCTTGGCCGCGGCAGCAGCAGGCGCCAAACGGGGCTCGACCTTGGCTACCGCCGGAGGGGGTACCGAAGTCTGCGGTTTGGGCTGAGGCTGCGCCGCAGTCGGTGCCGGGGTGATCGGCTGGCTCGGCGTAGCTACCGGCGCCGTGGACTCATCAACCACCACTACAGGCTGGTCGCTCTGCTCCGGCAGCGGTTGTGGCTCCGGCACCTGGACAGGCTCTACCTGCACCTGAGGCAGATTGGGCATGGCCGGCGCTTCCGGCGCCTCGACACGCACCTGGCGCATCTCGTCCTCGCGGGTGAACAGCATCGGCAGGAAGATCACCGCCAGCGCCACCAGCACCAGCGCACCGACCATGCGCTGCTTCATCCCTTTATCCAGCACTGCCATCTACTCCATCCTCGGAAACCTGCCGTTCAAGCCAGGCCAGGGCCTCGCCAACGCAGAAAAACGAACCGAACAGCAGGATCTGGTCATCCGCCGTCGCCTGGGCGCACTGCCCTTCGAGGGCAGCTGCGACACTGGCGTAAGACTTCACTGACGCACCGAGGTTCGTCAAGGCATCCGCCAGCTCTGCGGCCGGGCGGCTGCGCGGCGTGTCCAGCGGCGCCACTGCCCAGTCGGCGACCTGGCCGCGCAGCGGCGCAAGCACGCCGGCCAGGTCCTTGTCGGCCAACAGGCCGAAGACCGCCAGACGTCGCCCCTTCACCGGGCGTGCCGCCAAGCGGCGGGCCAGGTACTCGGCGGCGTGTGGGTTATGGCCGACATCCAGCAACAACTCCACGCGCCTGCCCTGGAGCAGCAGCTCACGTCGGTCGAGACGGCCAGTGATACGAGTATCCAGCAAAGCCTGACGAACCTTGCCGGCATCCCACGGCAGCCCCGTCAGCAGGAAGGCCTGCAAGGCCAGGGCGGCATTCTCCATGGGCAGGTCGAGCAACGGCAGGTCACGCAGTTCAACGGGCGATCCGTCGAGCTGGCAACCACGCCAATGCCAGTGGTCAACGCTGCTATCCAGGTCGAAATCACGTCCACGCAGGAAGAACGGGCAATCCAGCTCACGCACCTTGTCCAGCAAAGGCTGCGGCGGATCAAGGTCACCGCACAGCGCCGGCTTACCCCGACGGAAGATTCCCGCCTTCTCGAAGGCTACCGACTCGCGGCTATCGCCCAGGTAATCGACGTGGTCGACGCCAATGCTGGTGACCAGCGACACGTCGGCATCCACCAGGTTGACTGCATCCAACCGGCCACCCAGGCCGACCTCAAGCACCACCGCATCCAACGCGGAGTGCTTGAACAACCAGAACGCCGCCAGGGTGCCCATCTCGAAATAGGTCAGCGAGATGTCGCCACGCGCCGCCTCCACCGCAGCGAACGCTTCGCACAGGCGCTCATCGCTGGCCTCCTGGCCGTCGATCAGCACCCGTTCGTTGTAACGCAGCAGATGCGGCGAACTGTACACCCCGACCCTTAGCCCCTGCGAGCGCAGCAACGCGGCCATGAAGGCGCAGGTCGAGCCCTTGCCGTTGGTGCCGGTCACCGTGACCACACGGGGCGCCAGCGTGCCCAGCCCCAGGCGCGCAAGCACCTGTTGCGAGCGCTCCAGGCCCATGTCGATGGCCGAGGGGTGCAACTGTTCGAGGTAGGCGAGCCAGTCGCCCAGGCTGCGCTGGTTCATCACGCGACCGCGGCGACCTCTTTGGCCGCTTCAGGGGTCGGCTGGCCGGTCATCTGCGCCAGCAGGCGGGCCAGGCGCGGACGCAGCTCGTCACGGGAAATGATCAGGTCGATGGCACCGTGCTCCAGCAGGAACTCGCTGCGCTGGAAGCCTTCCGGCAGCTTCTCGCGCACGGTCTGCTCGATAACCCGCGGGCCGGCAAAGCCGATCAGCGCCTTCGGCTCGCCGACAATCACGTCGCCAAGCATCGCCAGGCTGGCAGAAACGCCGCCGTAGACCGGGTCGGTCAGTACCGAGATGAACGGGATGCCTTCTTCGCGCAGGCGCGCCAGCACGGCGGAGGTCTTGGCCATCTGCATCAGCGAGATCAGCGCTTCCTGCATGCGCGCGCCGCCGGAAGCGGAGAAGCAGACCATCGGGCAGCGGTTTTCCAGCGCGTAGTTGGCAGCGCGCACGAAACGCTCGCCGACGATGGCGCCCATCGAGCCGCCCATGAAGGAGAACTCGAAGGCGCTGACCACGATCGGCATGCCCATCAGGGTGCCGCTCATGGAGATCAGCGCGTCCTTCTCGCCGGTCTGCTTCTGCGCGGCGGTCAGGCGGTCCTTGTACTTCTTGCCGTCACGGAACTTCAGGCGGTCGACCGGCTCCAGGTCGGCGCCCAGTTCGGCGCGACCTTCTGGATCGAGGAAGATATCGATGCGCGCGCGGGCGCCGATACGCATGTGATGGTTGCACTTAGGGCAGACGTCGAGGGTCTTTTCCAGCTCCGGGCGATACAGCACGGCTTCGCAGGACGGGCACTTGTGCCACAGTCCTTCCGGCACCGAGCTCTTCTTCACCTCGGAACGCATGATCGAAGGGATCAGTTTGTCTACCAACCAGTTGCTCATGCTTGCTTTCTCCAGTATTGGCCGGGGAGACCTTTGCGGCCCCGCCCTGCCCTTGAGCTCAAATTCTTCTGTAAAGCGACGATGGGCCGACCTCGGGCCGCCCCACCTCCAATTCTTCCCCGGCACGCCCCGCGCTCTGGCGCGGCCTGGCAGCACCGGGCTGCGAAAGCTATGGACGATGGCGCGCAGCCAGCCGTCACATCCGCGTTCACGCGCGCTTGACCGCCTGCATGAAGGCTTCGATCCTTGCCGCATCCTTGATGCCCTTGGCCTGCTCCACGCCGCCGCTGACGTCCACCGCGTACGGGCGCACCTGGCGAATGGCCTCGGCGACGTTGTCGGCCGACAGGCCACCGGCAAGGATTATCGGCTTGCTCAGGTGTTGCGGAATCAGTGACCAGTCGAACGCCTCGCCGGTTCCTCCCGGCACGCCCGGCACATAGGCATCCAGCAAGATGCCGCGAGCGCCAGCGTAGTGCCGACAGGCGGCCTCCAGGTCATCCCCCGGGCGCACCCGCAGGGCCTTGATCCAGGGGCGGTGGTAGCCCTCGCAATCGGCCGGGGTTTCATCGCCGTGGAACTGTAGCAGGTCCAGGGAAACCACTTCGAGGATCTCGTTGAGCTCGCAGCGCGAGGCGTTGACGAACAGCCCCACGGTGGTCACGAACGGCGGCAGCGCGTCGATGATCGCACGCGCCTGACGCACGTCCACCGCCCGCGGGCTTTTCGCATAGAAGACGAAACCGAGGGCGTCGGCGCCGGCCTCGACCGCAGCCAGGGCATCCTCGATGCGGGTAATCCCGCAGATCTTGCTGCGAACATTGCTCATGGACAGCGAACCTTGAGTGATCGGGAAAGCGTCGATGGTAGCAAATGACCTGTGCCCCGTCAGTCCGCCAGCGCCTCGTAGCCAGTAAGAAAGTGTGGGCCGATGTAACGCTGCGGCAGCGCGTATTCTTCCGGGTACTCCACCTGCACCAGGTAAAGACCGTAAGGGTGCGCGGTTACCCCGCCGTCACGGCGGTTGCGCCCTTCCAGCACCTCGCGGGCCCACTCCACCGGACGCTCGCCGGCACCGATGGTCATCAGCACGCCGGCAATGTTGCGCACCATGTGGTGCAGGAACGCGGTGGCACGCACATCCAGCACGATCATCCGCCCATGCCGGGTCACACGCAGGTGGTGGATATGCTTGATCGGCGACTTGGCCTGGCACTGGCTGGCGCGGAAGGCGCTGAAGTCATGGGTGCCCAGCAGGTATTGCGCGGCCTCGGCCATGCGCTCGACGTCCAGCGGGCGGTGGTTCCAGGTGACTTCCTCGGCCAGGTGCGCCGGACGGATCGGGTCGTTGTAGATCACATAGCGGTAGCGCCGCGCGGTGGCCTTGAAGCGGGCATGGAAGTGCGCAGGCATGGGCGCCGACCAGACCACGCTGATGTCGTGGGGCAGGTTGAAGTTGGTGCCCAGGGTCCAGGCGCGCTCGTCGCGCACGGCGCGGGTGTCGAAATGCACGATCTGCCCGCAGCCATGGACGCCGGCATCGGTGCGCCCGGCGCAGATCACCGAGATAGGTTCGTTGGCCACCGTCGACAGCGCCTGTTCCAGGGCCTGCTGGACACTCGGCACGCCGCTGGCCTGGCGTTGCCAGCCGCGATAGCGCGAACCTTTGTATTCCACGCCCAAAGCGATGCGGGTGTAGCCTTCGGCAGCCGATTCGGCGGCGGCGGTATCGATGATGTCCAAGAGCGGCAAACCTGATGATGAAACGAAAGGCGGGAGTATACCGGCAAACCGTGCAGGGGCCGAAATGATCGCGGGGCAAGGCCGCTCCCACGTCTTGCGTGAAAGCAGGCTTGCCCCGCGATGTACAGCTTTGCGTCAGACCAGGCGTGAGAGCATCTCGTTGGCTTCCTGGCGTTGGCTGTCGTCACCGTCCTTGACTACTTCGTCGAGGATGTCACGGGCGCCCTGATGGTCGCCCATGTCGATGTAGGCGCGGGCCAGGTCGAGCTTGGTGGCCACCTCGTCGGCGCCGGAGAAGAAGTCGAAGTCCAGGTCGTCCAGCGGCTCGGGCTCCAGCGCAGCGTCCTCGGCGGTGAACGATGGCTGCGCAACCGATGGGGTCTCGAGGTTCTGCGACAGCTTGTCGAGCTCGGCGTTGACGTCGTCCAGCTCCGAGGCGAAGTTCTTCGCCGCCGGCGAGTCGTCGTCCAGCGACAGCGACAGGTCGAAGTCGTCCGGCAGCTCCAGCTCGGAAATCGGATCGAACTCCGGAATGGCCTCGAAGGCCGCCAGCTCGGCCGCCACGTCCACCGGGGCTTCCTCGCTGCCGGTCGGAGCCACCGGGTCTTCGGCGACATCCAGGTCGAATTCGGCCAAGTCGTCGACATTTTGCGGTGTCGCCTGCGCCTGGGCGAGCAGTGCCTCGAAGTCGTCGTCGGCATCGGTTTCGGCAACGGCGGGTGCAGCCTCGGCCTCGGGCGCCTCGACGACCAGATCCTCGAGACCGACCATGTCGAGGTGGTCATCTGCCGGCAGGTCATCGTCCAGGCTCAGGTCGAAGGCACTGTCCAGATCGGCCTCTTCGACCACAGGCTCAGGCTCTGGCTCGGCCGCCACGACCGGCTCCACGACGAGTTCCGGCGCGCTTTCACCCAGCTCCAGCTCCTTGTCCTGCAGGAGATCCTGGACATACTGCTCATCCAACTCGGCTGCCAGGGCCGCGGCCCCGGCAGCGCCTGCCGCCACCGCCGCGACACCCAGCATGGCCGGGAAGCGCTCCTTGAGCGCGGCGACCTCGGCCTGGTTCGTGTCGTTGACCGCCAGCTTGCGTTCCTGGCCAGCGAACGCGTCCTGGTCGCCCTGACGTGCGTAGACTTCCATCAATTTAAGGCGCAGATCGCTGCGCTGCGGCTCGGAGGCCACCGCCGCTTCGAGCAGGTCGGCGGCGTGGTTGAGGCGACCACGGACCAGGCTTTCATCCACCTCGGCCAGCAACGCCGCGCGCGGATCAGTCGCCGGAGCAACGACGTCGGCAGGCACCGCAGGTTTTTCTGCCGCAACGGCCGCAGCGGCCGAGGCCGCCACTACCGCAGGCGACAGGGTCACGCTTGGCGCCGACACATCCAGACCTTCAAAACTGCTCGGCGGCAGGTCCAGGTCCGGGCCACGCTCACCATCCTCGGCCAGCGCACGGGCCATGCGCAGGTGTTTTTCAGCTTCCTGCTGGGCTTTGCGCTTGCGGGCCAGAAGCAGCAACAGCAACAGCAGCACCAGGAATGCGGAACCGGCAATCAAGCCCAGCAACAGCGGGTTGCCCAGCAGTTGGTCGAGCATGCCCGGCTCTTCGCTGGCCGATGCCTCGGCTGCCGCGTCTTGTGGCGCGGTGTCGGCCGCGGCAGGCGCCGGGGCGACCACCGGCTCGGCAGGGGTCAATTGCGCGTTCACCGCAGGTTGCGCCGGAGCCGGCTCGCCCGGCAGCGCCGCTGCCGGTGCCTGTGGCGCCGCGGCGCCCTGGGCCTCCAGACGCGCCAGCTGGTCGTTCTTCAGCTCGATCAGGCGCTGCAGCTTGTCCAGCTGGCTCTGCAGGTCGGCCATGCGGCTCTTGAGTTCATCGTTGTCGCGCCGGCTGGTGTCGAGGCTTTCCTGGGCCACGGCAAGCTTGTCGCCCAGCGCCTTGGCCTCGCCGGCCGCGCCCTTGCCGCCCGGAGCCACCAGGCGCAGGTTGTCGCCCTGGGCGATGCGCGCGGGGGCCGCGCCAGCCTCGCCACGGCGGGTGGCATCCAGCTGCCGTGCACGCGGACCGAGGCGGCGGCCTTCGCGCCAGGCGGCGTACTGCTCGGCGACTTCGCGGTTGGCCTGGGCCTGGGGAATGCTCTGCACCTGCTGCTGATCGGGCAGGCGCAGCACCTGGCCGGTCTTGAGCTGGTTGATGTTGTTGCCGATGAAGGCATCCGGGTTCAGCGCCTGGATGGCCAGCATGGTCTGCTGGATCGAGCCGCCGTTGGTATTGCGCGCGGCGATCTGCCAGAGAGTGTCACGGCGCTTGGTGGTGTAGCTGCCCGCACTGACAGCCGGGTTGATGCCCGCCGGGGCCGGTTGGCTGCCCTGGGCCTGGGCTTGGTCGAGCAGCACGCTGTAGTCGCGCAGCAGGCGGCCCTGGGGCCACATGACCTGGACCAGGAACTTGACCACCGGCTCCGGCAGCGCCTTGCTGGAAGTGACCCGCAGCACGCTCTTGCCGTTGGGGTTGATCACTGGCGTGAAGGTGAGGTCTTCGAGATAAGGCGGGAAGGCCACCCCGGCCTTGGCGAACTCTTCCGGCGACGCCAGGCTTGGCGCCATTTCCGCCGCGGAGAGGTCGCGCACGTCGAGCAGTTCGATCTCGGCATCCAGCGGCTGGTTCTGCGCCGACTTGAGGGTCAGCTCACCCAACCCCAGAGCGTTCGCCACCCCGGACGACAGCGCCGAGGCTGCCGCGATGGCCAGAACCAGTTTGCGAATTCGAAGCATGAACTCTTCCCTTGTATGAAACGTCCCGAAAACCCTGGTGCGGTGCAGGACAAAATAGCTCGCAGTATCTTTTACGCCATGTGTTTTATCAACAATTGTGCCGCCTGCACGGCGTTCAGCGCCGCGCCCTTGCGCACATTGTCGGTGGTCAGCCAGAGATTGAGCTGCTGGTCTTCATCGACACCGTGGCGTACACGTCCAACATAGACCACGTCCTGGCCCACCGCGTCACCCACAGGCGTCGGATAATCACCCGGCTCGACCAGCTCGATGCCGTCGGCAGCCTCCAGCGCGGCGTTGACGGCCACCAGGTCGACCGGATTACGGCTTTGCACGGCGACACTGAAGCTATCGCCGAAAAACACCGGGACTTGAATGCAGGTCACGGAAATCTTCAGTTGCGGCAGGTCCAATACCTGACGCAGTTCATTCACCAGACGGCGCTCTACATTGGTGTGGCCCTGTTCATCGGGTGTCCCGACCTGAGGGAGCAGGTTGAAGGCGACCTGGCGATCGAAGAAGCGCGGCTCCAGAGGGCGTGCGTTGAGCAGTTCGGCGGTCTGCCGGGCGAGCTCGCTGACGGCCTCCCTGCCCTGCTCCGAAACTGCCAGGCAGGCATTGACCTGAACGCGCTCGATATCGAGCAAACCCTTGAGCGGCGCCAGCGCCACCGCCAGGGCCACTGCGCCGGCGCTCGGGCTGGTGATCAGTGCGGGCTGTGCGAGTTCGGTGATGCGCTCGCCGTTGGCTTCCGGGACCAACGCGGTGGCGCCGTCCAGGGCGCCGGACAGGTCGATCACCGCGCAACCGGCGGCGATGGCTTTCGGCGCGAAACTGCGGCTGACGGCTGGGCTGGCGGCGAAGAAGACCAGCCTGACCTGGGAGAAATCGAAGTTGTCCACTTCACGGACCTTCAGTTTCTTGCCCGCGAACATGACACTACTGCCGGCGGATTCCATGCTGGCCAGCAGGTGCAGGGTGGAGACCGGGAAGGCAACTTCCTCGAGGATCTGGACGAGGGATTCACCTACTGTGCCGGTGGCGCCGATTACGGCTACGTCCAGGGCTTTGGGGGTCATGAGATCGGTTCCTTTTCCAGGGGGTACGGCGGGGGAGCGGCACTTTACTTGGATTGTGGAGTGGGAGGTAGGGGCGGATTCGGATTCGGATTCGGATTCGGATATCCGGGTGTTGGTTTTTATTTTTTAGGCGCATTCGGAGATGATGTCGACATCTAGTCACCTTTCCGCCCTTACGGCGGGGCCCTTTTTGAAGGATCAAAAAGGAACCAAAAAATCCTGGCGGGGTATGACTCACCCACATGGGTTACAAATCAGTTCACGCACATAGGTAACAGTCTTTAACTGGCAGGGTCGGTTTTCGAGGATCTGACCATGCCTTGGCGAGAGCTGAAACCTATGGACCTTAAAATGCTTTTCATTGCGGATTACCTGCAGGGGCCGCCCAGCTTCAGCGCCCTGTGCCAGGCCTACGAGATCAGCCGAAAGACCGGCTACAAATGGGTCGAGCGATATGAGAAAGAGGGGCCTTCGGGGCTGGAAGAACGCAGCCGCCGCCGGTTGAACCAGGATTGGGTCGTACCCGCCGCAGTTCGCGAAGCCATCATCGAATTGCGCA
>NZ_FOEQ01000022.1 GCF_900110655.1 Pseudomonas soli | reverse complement strand
CGAAGCACCTCCGCAACCCTCTTGATCGATCAACTCATTGATATTCAAGGAGTTTTTCGTTCCGATGTCGCTGGAAGTGGGGCGCATTATAAGGGGATCTGAAACCCCGTCAACCGTTAATTTCATATATTTGCAATGTCCGGTTCAGGCTGATGAAGAGCCTGCCCGATCGGCAAGGGCTTGTTCAGCAGTACCCCCACCAGCAGCGCAAAGATCAGCGCCGCGACACCGGCACTGCACAGCACCGCCTCGAAGCCGCCGATGAGCGCCTGGCGCGCAAGTGGTGCCGCCACCTCTCTCAGCCTTGGGTCGAGCAACGCCAACGCGGCCTGCAGATCCCCCGCCGCCACCCGTATGGCCATCTCCCCCGCCGCCCCCAACGCCTCGGGTGCCTGAATCGCCAGAGCATCGCGCAGCAGTTG
Organism: Pseudomonas soli; assembly: GCF_900110655.1. GTDB lineage: Bacteria > Pseudomonadota > Gammaproteobacteria > Pseudomonadales > Pseudomonadaceae > Aquipseudomonas > Aquipseudomonas soli. The sequence continues at coordinate 24,969 of NZ_FOEQ01000022.1, read as the reverse complement.
CCCACTGCGCGCCGCAAGGATGCCGCCGAGAATGCCTATGGCAAGGACGATGGCCCCAAAGCGCGTGGTGGTGCTCAGCCCCGAAGCCATACCAGTGCGCTCACGCGGTACGCAGGCCATGATGTTTTTTTGCGTATCGCCATTGAGCAGCCCGGCTCCGGCGCCCAGCACGACACTGGCCAGGGCGAACGCGGCATAGCTACCCTGGCCGGTGGCCCAGGCGCAGGCCAGGTTGCCCACCCCGACCAGGACCAACCCCAATGCGAATACCTGGGCCGGCGACAGGCGCGCAGCCATGCGCATGCCCAGCCGAGGCGTGAGCAGCATGGCCACGGCGAACGGCAGCATGCCCGCGCCCGCAGCCAAGGCCGACAGCTGCAAACCGCCCTGCAGGTACAAAGGCAGCAAAGTCATCATCACCTGCGCACAGGCGGCATAGGCGAACATCCCCAGCAAGGCACCGATGAAGCGCCCGCTGCGCATCAGGCCGAGGTCGACCATCGGCCGCGCCTGGCTGCGCTCGACCATCACGAACAGGCCAAGCAGGAACGCGGCGATCAGCAGACGCCCCAACGTGGGGGCGCTGTCCCAACCGACCCGATTGGCGTCGATCAAGGCCCAGATCAGGTAGCCCAGGCCACCGGCGAAAGTCAGGCTGCCCAGTGGATCGAACCGCGCCGCCGAACCGTCGCGGGACTCCTCGATGCTGCGTACGACCATGAACGCCAGCACGATCACCAGCGGCAGGTTGATATAGAAGATCCAGCGCCAGCCCAAGGTACTGGCGATCAGCCCACCGAGCAGCGGCGCGAAGGTGATGGTCGCGCCCATGCAGGCGCCCCAGAAGGCCCAGGCCCGCATGCGTTCCTGCGGCGCATGGAAACGGTGGCCGATGGCGGCCAGCGCGGCAGTCAGCAACAACGCGGCACCGATGCCTTTGGCTGCGCGGGCCAGATCAAGGAACAACAGGCTCGGCGCGGCGCCGCATGCCAGCGAGGCAGCGCCGAACAGCGCCAGGCCGAGCAGCAGCATGCTCCGCCTGCCGAAGCGGTCGGCCAGGCTGCCAGCGGGTAGCAGGCAGGCAGCGAACGCCAGCAAGTACGCACTGACCACCCATTCGATGTCGCTGAACGAGCCGGACAGATCGCGGGCAATGCTGGGCAGGCTGACCGCGACGATGTTGGTGTCGAGGATGATCACGGCGCACACCGCCGAGGCAGTGAACAGGGTGAAGCGTGGTGAGGCGGCTGCAGGCATGGCAAGGCTCCATTATAGAGAGCAGGCAGGTCGTCGCCGCTTTACCGCCACGACGCCAGCCTTGTAGTGTTGCCTCAACCATAACGCCGCAGGGCGCCCGGCTTGTTAGCCAGCACGTCCCGCGTCATTAGCGCCTGGCTAACGAGGCCCCATGGAGATACGTCACTTCCGCTACTTCCTTGCCGTCGCCCGCCACGGCCACTTCACCCGCGCTGCCGAGCAACTGGGCATCGCCCCGCCGACCCTGAGCCGGCAGATCCAGGACATGGAGCGTGAGCTGGGCGTGCGGCTGTTCGAACGCAGCCAGCGCGAGGTAAGCCTCACCGCCGCCGGCCAGGCCTTGCTCACCGAGGCCGAACAGGCAGTGCAGCAGTTCGACGCCGCGCAGTTGGGTGCGCAGCGTGCCGGTCGCGGCGACAGTGGGCGGATCGAGCTCGGCTACGTTGCCTCGGCGGCTTACTCCGGTACCCTGCAGCAACAGGTCAGTCGGTTTGCCCAGGCCTGTCCCGGCATACAGCTGAACATTCGCGAAGTGCCCATGCTCGATCTCCCCTCGCTTGTCGAGGAGGGCCAACTCGACCTCGCCTACTTGCGCTCGCCGATGGAGCTGTCGCAGACCCTGAACGCCATCGCCCTGCATCAGGAAGGTTTCGTCCTGGCGCTACCGGCCAGCTCGCGCCTCAACGAACTGAAGACCATCCCGGCCTCACGCCTGGTCGACGAAACCTTCATCTTGCCCGAGCAGATTTCCGGCACCCTGGCAATTGCCAGCCAGGGCAGTTTCACCCCGCGCCTGGGGCCGCAACCGGGCAGCCTGGTGGCGGTGCTCACCCTGGTGTCACTGGACCAGGGCGTGGCCGTGGTACCGGCGTCGGTGGTCCAGCGCATCAGTTTGCCCCAGGTCAACTACCGGCCCATCGCCGACGCCCAGGCAAGTTCATGGCTGAGCCTGGTGCACCGCCGCTTCGAAAAGTCGCCCGCGGTGCTGCGCTATATAGAAGGAGTGCGCCAAGGTGCCGAATGATCACCTACGTGCCGGCTATCGGGCACTGCTGGTGTTGCTCGCCTGCCTGGCCTGGCCCGCGTGGGCCGGCGACACCATGCAGACGGTGACGCTGGGCAAGCCTGTGCCCTACCCTTTCTTCACCTATGCCAATGCCAGGCTCGACACCCGCCTGCCAGTCCAACATGCAGTGATCGTGCTCCATGGCGTGCACCGTGATGCCGACCACTACTATCGCAGCGGCCTGACCCTGCTCGGCAATGCGGGACTCACCCAGGACGACACACTGCTGCTGGCCCCCCGCTTCTTCAGCGAAGACGATCCCCAGGCAACGCCCACTCCGCCCTTGTGGGTGAAAAGCCAATGGTTGCAGGGCCACGAGTCCGTGGCCGGACGTTCCGGCATCTCGGCATTTGCCGTGCTCGACGACCTTCTCGCCTACCTTGCCGATCGTCATCGATTTCCACACCTTGAAGACATCACCTTGATCGGCCATTCCGCCGGTGGCCAACTGTTGCAGCGCTACACGCTGCTCGGCACCGGCGACCAGGCGCTGCGAGCCCTTGGCATCCATGTGCGCTACATTGTCGCCAGCCCCTCCACCTATCTGTACCTGGATGCCAACCGCCCCCTTGGCGAAGGCTTCGACCCTTTACCTGCCGCGCAGTGCGCCGACTACGACCGTTACCGCTATGGCCTGCCAGGCGCACCGGACTACTTCGTCACGCAGCATCTCGATGCCCGCCAGGTGCTGGGCCGCTACGCCGCACGCGACGTGACCTACCTGGTCGGCGAGCGCGACCGCCACCCCCACAGCCGGATCATGGACCGCAGCTGTGCAGCCCAGGCCCAGGGCAGTGACCGGGTCGAGCGGCAACTCAACTACCTGCGCTACGAGGCTTTCCTGGCCCAGCGCTGGTCGATTGCGCTCGCGCATCGTCAGTACGTACTGCCCGGAGTCGGCCATGACCCCGCCCGCCTGCTGAGCGATCCAGGCGTTGCCCAGCTGCTTTTCCCCGGCCACTGACATTCCACCACGCCGCGCAGTACACTCGGGCCCTCCCCCTTTCGGAGACGTCCAAGGTGCATCACGCAGGAAGCGATGAACATCCACCGGCACGTGCCCGAGCTGGCGCGGTCATCTGGCTTACCGGACTCTCAGGTGCGGGAAAGTCGACACTGGCCCAGGCCCTGGCCCGAGAGCTCCATGAGCTGGGACATGGCTGCTACGTGCTCGACGGTGATGTACTGCGCACAGGGCTGAATGCCGACTTGGGTTTCTCGCCCGAGGATCGCCACGAAAACATCCGCCGCACAGCCGAGGTGGCGGCGCTGTTTGCCGATGCCGGGCTGATCTGCATTGCCGCGTTGATCTCGCCCTATCGCGCCGGACGCGCCACCGCGCGCCAGGCCTGCAAGGCGGGCTTCCACGAAGTGCACGTCAAGGCTGATCTGGCCACTTGCGAGGCCCGCGACCCCAAGGGCCTGTATCGCCGCGCCCGAGCGGGAGAGCTGCCGGCCTTCACCGGGATCGATGCGCCCTACGAAGTGCCGGAGCGACCGGAGCTGGTGGTGGAGACGGCAAAAGTGCCGCTGGCGATAGCCACGGCGCAACTGCTGGCGTACGTACAGCAGCGGGTACTGCACCAAGCGCAGTAGGCGCGGGCTGACCCCGCGCCTGCTGGTTGCGCTCAACTGCCCGGGGCGATATCGCCACGCTGCCAGCGTGCCTCGTTGTTGCCCAGGGCCTGGGCAATGTCGGCGAGCTCGCCGGACGGCAGGGTCTGCGGCAGCGGGTCGAGCCCGGCGCTGGCGAACACCTGGCCATAGCTGTTGCGCAGTTCGGCATAGGCCAAGTCGCGGCGCAGGTCGGCCTGCAGCGCATTCAGTTCCCCCTGGATCAGCTCCAGCTCGCCAATGCCCTGCGCCTGGTGGCGATTGCGCAGTTGCTCGACGATCTGCTGGTCAAGGGCGACCAGTTGCTGGCTGGTGGCGAACTGGCGGCGAGCTTCGTTGTAATTGGCATTGGCCACGTAGAGCTGGGCCAGGATGGCCATCGACATCGCCTGGCGACGCGCCTCGACCACCTGCTCGCCGGCCTTGGCCACATCGATGGACGCCGGCCCCGATAGCACGTTGAACAGGTTCCAGGTGACCTTGACGCCATAATCGGCCCAGTGCTGGTTGGTCAGGAAGCTGTTGCTGTCGTAGTGCCCGCCCGCCGAGAACTCCAGCCCCGGCAGCATGCGCAGCATCGACTTGCGTACCTCGGCGGCGCTGATGCGGGCCTGGTAGTCCTGCTCGCGCAATTCGGGGCGCGTGGCCAGGGCCTGCTGCTCCAGCGCTTCGAGGCCTACCTTGAGCTCCGGTACACTGTAGTCATCGGTGGCGGCGAGGGTCAGCTCGCTACCCGGCGGCAGGTTGATCAGCGCCCCCAGTTCAGTCTTGGCCAGCGACAGCGCGCGACGCTGTTCCTCCAACTGGCGGGTGGCCTCGATCAACGAGCGCTGGTAGTTGAGCGCCTGGATCGGGTCGCCGATGCGCTGGTCACCCATGCGCTGGCTGTTGTCCCGGGCCTGCTCGACCCGCACCATCAGCGCGTCGATCTGCTTGAGCAGGCGCTCGGCGGCGACCGCACGCCAGTAGGCCGAGCGCACGTCCTGGATGATGGTCTGCACCACCTTGCGCCGGCGTTCCTGGACGATCAGGCGCTGATCGCCCTGTTGCTTGGCGCTGACATAGCTGACACCGAAGTCGAGCACGTTCCACACCATGGTCAGGTCGGCCACGTCGCGGTCGCGGTCCTGGGAGGTCGATGGCTCCAGGGACTGGGTATTGGTCAGTACGCTCTGGCTGCTGGATGCGCTGACGTTGCTGCGCCCGGCGTAACCGGCAGACAGGGCCATGCGCGGCAGCATGTCGAAGGTGGCCAGGTCGACCTGGCGCTGGGCCAGGGCTTCCTCCATGATCTTGAGGCGTGCCTCCAGGTTGTACTTGACCGCACGGGCCATGGCCTGGTGCAGGGTCAGCGGCCCGTGCAAGGCCTCCTGGCCCTTGAACATGCTGGCAAGGTCAGCCCGCGCCCGCTGCTCGCTGACGCTGCGGTCGATGGGCTGGGTCTTGACCGCGCACCCTGTTACCGCCAGTGCCAGTACGCTTACCGCAAAAATCCTCGATGCTCTGCTCATCCCTGTCCGCCCCCTTGGTACGGCACTGCTTTTCTTCTAATTGGATTGCTCGCGTGCGCAGGCTCAGGCCTGCGGCACGGGTACCTCGACCTGGCCCAACGCCTGCGCCAGTTGCCTGGCCTGGTGTTGTTCCCCCTCCCGGAAGGCCTGCAACTGCTGCCCGAGGGTCGGTGCCCCGGTCAGGCCCTTGCCCGCCCCCGCCTCTGCCCCCTGGCGGAATGGCTTGCCACCGCTCAGTTCATACTGGCCACCGTCATCCGGCAGCGTCTTGTCGAAGATGTTGGCCAGGCTGCTGGCCCCGAAGACATTGGCGTCACCGCCACCAAAGCCGAGGAAACCGGCCCCCGAACCGTTGCCGATAGCGCTGTCGGCGTGCTGGCCGGCGAATACCTGGGACAGGTAGCTGGGCGCCAGCGCACCGTTCTGGATGAACAGATTGCCCAAGGTCGGCAGACCGCCGCCCACTGTCGGCACTTCGAACAACGGCTGTGGCAGCAGCGGCGACTGGAACGGTGCCGTTGCCGGCAACGGTGCGATCACCACTGGCGTGCCTGGGCTGGCCTGGCCCGGGCGCGCCGGTGGATAAGCGCGGAATTCCGGATCACCGTCGGTAGACTGCAATGTCACGCGTTGGCCGGCGAAGCCGCCGACCAGGTCGTTGCCTGCACCATCGCGAATGCCGGTGCCACTGGCCTTGAGCCCAAGGGCCAGGCCACCACTACCCGCTACCCCTGCGACATTGACCTGCCAGGTATGACCGTCGAGGCGTACCAGCGACTGCAGCGTGCCGCTGGCGTTGCCGCTGGTCAGCAGTTCGAAGTCGCCCAAGTCCACACCGCTGACATCCTCGCTGAAGGTCACGGTAAAGGACTGGCTGCCCGGCGTCGGCGACGGATTCGCCACGATCGAGACCACGCTGGGTGGCGTGCCGTCGACGATGACTCCATGGGTATCGCCAATATTGTTCAGCCCCGGTGTCAGTTGGTTGCCGGCCGCATCGTGCAGACTCGCGCCATTGGCCGACAGGCCGAGCACCTGGATGCCGTCGGCATCGTTGTCGCCGGCCTGGATCTGGTACTGGAACACCAGCGTCGGCGTGCCTGAACCGGCCACGAAATCGGCGTAAACCGTGCGCCCGCCGACATCCAGGGCAAGCCGCGGCACACCGTCGACCAGCACCGCTTCGCTGGTGTTGACCACGAAGGTGAGCACATCGCCCGTGTTATAGGGGACGCCGACCGGCACGCCGACACTGCTCACCGTGGGGGCGTCGCGGTCGATGTTGTATGTGGCGCCGGTCAGGCCACCGACCAGTGCGTTACCGGCCACATCAGTGATACCCGTGGCACTGCCATTGAGGTTCAGGCCCAGGGTGCCGGTGCCGTGCACGCCACTGACGGTGATCACATAGACTCCCCCGCCCAGCGCTTGCAGGCCGCTGAGCGCACCGCCGGCCGAGCCGGTGCCGACCAGGCTGAAATCGCTGAGGTCGACGCCATTGACCTGCTCGTTGAAGGTCACGGTGAAGCGCACGCTCTGGGCGTTGCTCGGCGACGGGTCGAGGGTGACGATGCCGACCGCGCTCGGCGCCTGGGTATCGACCAACACCTGGTGGGTATCGGCCACGCCATTCAGGGTCAGGTCCATGGCGTTGCCCGCGGCGTCGACAAGGGTCGCGCCATTGGCGGCAAGGCCAGTCACGGTGATGCCGTCAGCGTCGTTGTCACCGGCCTGGACGACGTACTGGAACACCAGGGTCGAGGTGCCGGCGCCCGCCACCAGTTCGGCAAACACCGCGTGCCCGCCGATATCCAGAGCCAGGCGCGGCGCCCCCGTGACCTGGACCGCTTCGCTGGTGTTGACCACGAACACCAGCGAGTCGCCGGCGTTGTAGGAAACCCCCGCCGGGCCACCGACGCTGGTCACGCTGGGAACGCGGGTATCGATGACATAGTTGTTGGAGTCGGTACTGCCCACCCCGGCGTTGCCGGAAGACACCCCGACCACACCGCTGTTGTCCAGGGTGATCAGGTTACTGGTGTCCTCAACCTGACTGCCAGGTGTCAGGGTCGCGGTCCAGGTGATGCCGCCGTCGCTGCTGCTCAACCCGCTGAGGGTGCCGTTGGCCACCGTCAGGTCGGCCAGGGTGAAGCCACTGACCGCCTCGCTGAAGGTGATCGTCACCAGGCTCGACTCGCCCGTGCGCAGGGCCGTGTCGGCAACCACGACAGTGGCGGTGGGGACGACGGTGTTGACCGTGTAGTTGGCCGATGAGGTAGTGCCGACTCCGCTGTTGCCGGCCAGGTCGGTGTAGCCGGTGTTGTTCAGTACGATCAGGTTGGTGCCGTCCTGCACACCGGTGCTTGGCGTGAAGATGGCGGTCCAGGTGATACCGCCGTCGGCGCTGGAGAGCGCGCTCAAGGTGCCGTTGGCCACGGTCAGGTCGGCGTTGCTGAAGCCGGTTACCGCCTCGCTGAACGTGATGGTCACCAACGAGGTTTCACCGACACGCAGATCGCTGTCGGCCATGACGATGGTGGCGGTCGGGCGCTGGCTGTCGATGGCGTAGTTGTTCGAGTCGGTGCTGCCGGAACCGGCGTTGCCAGCGGTGTCCGTCACCCCGCTGTTGTCCAGGGTGATCAGGTTGGAGGTGTCGGTAATGCCGGCGGTCGGCGTCAGGGTCGCAGTCCAGGTGATACCGCCGTCGTTGCTGCTCAGTCCGCTCAGGGTGCCGTTGGCCACGGTCAGGTCGGCGGTGGTGAAGCCGCTAACCGCCTCGCTGAAGGTGATGGTCACCAGCGACGTCTCGCCAATCGCGAGGCTGCTGTCGGCCACCACGATGGTTGCGGTCGGGCGTTGGGTGTCGATGGCGTAGTTGTTCGAGTCGGTGGTGCCGGAGCCGGCGTTACCGCTGCTCGTCCCGACCACGCCACTGTTATCTAGGGTGATCAGGTTGCTCGCATCCTGGATATTGCTGGTTGGCGTGAAGGTGGCGGTCCAGGTGATGCCGCCGTCGGCGCTGGACACCGCGCTCAGGGTGCCATTGGCCACCGTCAGGTCGGCATTGGTGAAACCGCTCACCGCCTCGCTGAACGTGATGGTCACCAGCGAGGTTTCACCGATACGCAGCGCCGCATCGCTTACCACCACAGTGGCCGTGGGTTGCAAGGTGCTGACGCCGTAGTTGTTGGAGTTGGTGGTACCGCTGCCGGCGTTGCCGGCCAGGTCGGCCACCCCGCTGTTGCTCAGGGCGATCACGTTGGTGGCGTCCTGCACGTTCACCGAAGGGGTGAAGGTCGCCGTCCAGGTGATGCCGCCGTCACTGCTGGAAAGCCCGCTCAAGTTGCCATTCGGCGCCGTCAGATCGGCCAGGGTGAAGCCAGTGACCGCCTCGCTGAAGGTAATGGTCACCGTGGTGGTCTCGCCGACGGTGAGATTGTTGTCGGCGACCACGATGGTGGCCGTCGGCCGCTGGGTGTCGATGGTGTAGTTGTTCGAGTCGGTGCTGCCGCTACCGGCGTTGCCGGCCAGGTCGGCCACCCCGCTGTTATCCAGGGTGATGAGGTTGCTGGTGTCGGTGATATTGCTCGACGGGGTGAAGGTGGCCGTCCAGGTGATCCCGCCGTCGCTGCTGGACACCGCGCTCAAGTTGCCGTTGGCCACGGTCACGTCGGCATTGCTGAAGCCAACTACTGCCTCGCTGAAGGTGAAGGTCACCAGCGACGTCTGGCCGATGGCCAGGGTGGGGTTGGCCACCACGATGGTCGCGGTCGGGCGCACGGTGTCGATGGCATAGTTGTTCGAGTTGGTGGTGCCGCTGCCGGCGTTGCCGGCGGCATCGCTCACCCCGGTGTTGTCCAGGGTGATGAGGTTGGTCGCGTCGCTGATGGCGCTGCTCGGAGTGAACGTCGCGGTCCAGGTGATCCCGCCGTCGCTGCTGGAGACAGCGCTCAGGGTGCCGTTGGCCACCGTCAGGTCGGCATTGGTGAAACCGGTCACGGCCTCGCTGAAGGTGATGGTCACCTGCGACGTTTCACCGATGCTCAGGCTGCTGTCGGCCACCACGATGGTCGCCGTCGGGCGCTGGGTGTCGATGGCATAGTTGTTCGAGTTGGTGGTGCCGCTGCCGGCGTTGCCAGCGGCATCGCTCACCCCGGTGTTGTCCAGGGTAATGAGGTTGGTCGCGTCGCTGATGGCGCTGTTCGGGGTTAGCGTCGCGGTCCAGGTGATCCCGCCATCACTGCTGGACACGGCGCTCAGGGTGCCGTTGGCCACCGTCAGGTCAGCATTGGTGAAGCCGGTCACGGCCTCGCTGAACGTGATGGTCACCTGCGACGTTTCACCGATGCTCAGGTTGCTGTCGGCCACCACGATGGTCGCCGTCGGGCGCTGGGTGTCGATGCTGTAGTTGGCCGAACTGGTGGTGCCAGCACCAGCGTTGCCGGCCAGGTCGGTGACGCCGGCGTTGTTCAGGGTGATGACGTTGCTGGCGCTGGTGATGTTGCTGGTCGGGGTGAAGGTGGCGGTCCAGGTCTTGCCGCCATCGCTGCTGGCCACCGCGCTCAGGGTGCCGTTGGTCACCGTCAGGTCGGCATTGGTGAAGCCGCTCACCACCTCGCTGAAGGTGATGGTCACCGTCGCCGTCTCACCCACTTTCAGGGCCGTGTCGCTGAGGCTGATGGTGGCGGTTGGCGGAACCGTCTCGTGTATGGCCACCGTGACCGACGCCGCGCTGGAAGTGGCACCGTCGCCATCGTTGATGGTGACCGACAGGGTACGGGTGGCCTGGCCGATGCTGTTGGCGGCATTGCTGTTGTCGTAGGTGAGGTTGCGCACCACCGCCTGGACCGCCGCCGCCGTGGCATTGCCGTTGAATGTCAGCACCAGGTTTGCGCCCCCCGTGCCTCCGGTGTAGGTGCCGATGGCCACGCCGCCGTAGCTGACCGTGTTGCCGCTGACGCCGATCTGCCCGACGCCATTGCCCTGGTTGCGAATGCCCAGCACATCTTCGCCGGCTACGCCGTTGGCGCTCACCGCCACGGTCAGGTTGCCGCCGGAGAAGTCGGCCGAGTCGCTGTCGGTAACGGTGGCATTGCCGCCGCTGTCGAGCAGCACCGAGCCAGCGCCTTGGGTGAAGGTCTGGCTGTCGCCGTTGAGGTTGGCGATCACCGGCGCGGCGTTGAGTGGCTGGACCACCACCGAAGCGGTGCGGGTGGTGCTGCCCATGTCGTCATTGACGCTGACCGTCACGCTGCGGGTGCCGCTGGTGTATGCCCCGGTGCTGTTGCCGTAGGCCACCACGGCGAGGATCGAGCGGTACTGGGCCAGGGTGGCCACACCGCTGAGCGACAGCACCGTGGTGCCGGAGCCGCTGATGGTGATGCCGTAGCTGGCCGCGGTGGCGATCTGCCCGGCGCTGAGCGACAGGGTTTCGTTGCCGCCGTCGAGCACGCCACCGAGGGTCAAGGTCGCGCCGCTGACCTGGGTGTCGCCGTCGGTCTGAGTGAGGCTGATATTCGGCACGATGGCCACCGGCGTGCCGGCGAAGTTGACCGTGCTGTCGTTGCCGCCGGTGCCGGTGTCCAGGTCGACCACCGGCGGCGCCGAATACAGCACCTCGTAGGCGCCGATATCAACGCCACCGCCACGGGGCCGGTCGAAGCCGCGCAGGTCGGTGAGCGGTGCGCCGGCGAGGGTGCCCTGGTCGATGGCGTTGCTGGCGGTGCTGGCCAAGCGGTAGTCACCGGTGGCGGTGTTGACGAAGTTGACCGCGGTACCGATCAAGTTGGTGGTGCTGGTGTAGCCGCCGCCAACGCCACCATTGGTGGCCGCATCGAGCTGGGTGCCGTTCACGGTATTGCCGGTGAGAATGCTGTTCTGCACCGTCACCGTGCCGGCCTGGCCGCTGACCCAGCCGAGGCCGCCCGAGGTGATGCTACCGGTACTGGTGTTGAGGAACACGTTGTTGGCGATGGTGCTGTTGGTGATGCGCACCGTGCCGCCGCTGTTGCTCAGCACGATGATCGAGCCGGCCGCCACCGTGCCGGTGGCGCCGTAGGTGCCGGTGTTGTTGTAGATGGCGACGTTTTCCAGCACGTGGTTGTTGGCGCCGCCCAGGCGCACGAGCGTCGACATGGCGGTGCCGCCGACAATGCTGGCGCTGTTGTCGTGGATCGTGGTGTTGCGCACCACCACGGTGGATCCTGCGGTGGTCGCCGAGTTGATCACCGTGCCGGCGTTGCTCTCGAAGTTGGAGTCCTCGACGGTGATCGAGCCGCCGTTGGCGCGGATCGCGCCGCCAGCAATGTTGCTGGAGAAATGGCGGAAATCCAGGTTGCGCACGGTCAGCACGCCCCCGCCGTTGCTTTGCAGGCCCGAGGCTTCGAGGGTATCGCGGGTACCGTTGTTGTTGACGTCACCGCTCAAGATGATGTCGCCCTTGCCGTCGCCGTCGACATCACCGTTGATAGTGATGTTGCTGGTCACCGCCAGTGCCGTGGCCGAGGACCAGCGGATGGTCTGCCCTTTCAGGTTCTGGTGGAACACGATGATGTCGCTGCCGCTGCCTGCGGCCGAGCCGTCCACCGAGGTGTCGGTGTTCGCGGCCTGGATGGCCTCGGCCAGGGACACCTGGCCATCGTTGGTGATGGCCGACGCATCGGTGGTGGTGACGGTGATGGTCGCAAGCGAAGTGTTGAAAGCCGACAGGTTGCCACGCTGCACGCCGACGTCCGTGGCAACCACCCCGGAGACGGTCTCCAGCGCCCAGTCCTCGCCGGCGCGGTTACCGGTGGCGTCGGACGAAGCGCCTACATCCGCACCGCTGAGCCGCGCCACTTCGTTGACGAACAGCTGGCCGTCGCTGCCGGCCCCGGTGTTGCAGGCAAAGAACCGGATGTCACCGCCCGGCGCCAGGCTGTTGCCAATACGCGCAAGGTCCGCGCCGTGGCTGGCCAGCTGGTTGGCCCAGATGGCGTTGCCGGCCAGGTAGACATAGCCCTTGTCACCGTGGCTGATGATATCGATCGAGGTCACGTCGTTGCGGCCATCGAGGTAATCGGCGATCTGCTTGAAACCATCCTTGCCGTTCTCCAGCACCACCACTTCGACCCCGGCGGGCAGGCCGGCAATGAGCTTCTGGTAGTCGCTGACGGCGGAGTCGACGAATACTACTTCGTGGTTGCCCGAAGCTGCCGTGACCGGCGCGGTGGCGGGCGCCGCCTCGTGGACGGGCTCGTGGGTGGCGCTGTCGCGGGTGCTGGCCGCATCGCTCGCGGCGCTGGTGTCCTTGGCCACGCTGGCGGCTGCGACTGCTTCGACCGCCTGGGCGCCCTGGTCGGCGACCACGCCCACCGAGGCGTCGAACATCATGCGCGGCTCCAGGGCCTGGATGAGGCTCGGGCGGCTCGTGGAAACGTTGGGTGTGTGGGTGTCCTTGCCGCGTTTCCAGAATGCCATGATGCCCTCGCTCAGCCCTGGGGCTGGTTGTGCGTGCCGCCCTTACGGGTGAGGACGGCCTGTCCTTGTTGGAAAATCCTGAACGGACGACGGGGCGCCGATGTGCGCCCCGCAGCCCTGCTTGTTGCCTATCCGGCCTCAGTTGCGGGACGGGAACAGCCCTTCCACTGCAATGATGAAGTTGATACCCAGGTAGGGGTTTCGGATCGAGAAGGGCTGGCTTTGCCCCGTGGTCGCACCGGTGCTGGCCGGAATGGTGAGGTTGAACGGTTTGAGCGTCGTGTCGCTGGCGGTCGAGGCATAGATGTCGATCGCAGCACCGGAGCCCGTGGTGTCCTTGGGCTTGGCCAGCACGCCACTGGTCGAAGGTGCGGGCAGGTCAGCATCGCCTTCCGCTGCGGGGATGGCGACCGACACCGTGCTGGCCGGGATGATCACGGGTTGCGAGGCCATGTTCAGTGACGTCAGGCTGGCCGTTGGGGCACCTGCCACCTCCCCTAGCACGACATTCGGCAACCCCGGCCCCGTCCCTTGCTGGATAGGCGCCCGGCCACGCAGGTCAGGCAGTGCGAAAGTGGTCTGGCCATTGCCACCGTAGGTCGTCCCGAGAATCGAGAACAACGCGGTGTTCTGGGCGATGCTCAGAAGCTGACCTTGGCAGAAGGCCCAGCCCCGAGGGGCGAAGTTGCCTGCGAACAAGGTGATCTGACCGAGGAACGGCTCACTCATTTGCTGCTCTCCTATGACAACACTGCGAAGACGGGCCCCATGGCCCGCCGGACATGACGCGTGTGGCGGACGCCCTCAGAGCGGCCGGTCTACGTGAAAAATCGCTTCCAGCACCGGGCGCCCATCGTCATCGGGGCTCACCGGGGTCATCAACAGCAGCCAACCTTGCTCGCCTGGCGGCGACAGGCGGAACACCGCCTGCGGCAGCTCGGTGCCGGCCGGCAGGGCGAATTCCGCCGCATAACGCTGGTGACGCGGCGACATGGCCGGTCCTTCGGTCACGGCCAGCAGTTGCGCCTGGAGCGCCTGTTCGTCGCTGATCCACAGCTGGAAATGGCTGCCGGTGGCCTGTTGCAGTGCGTCGAACGTGGGCATGGCATGCATGGGTCTGGTCCTTCAGGCGCGTATGGCAGTGGTGAGCGCCGCTCGGCGCATCTTCAGGGACAGGCCGGTCTCGCCGACCACCTCGAACCCGCAGCGCTGGTAAAGCCGCAAGGCCGGGTTATGAGGGGTGACATGCAGGCCGGCGCTGAGGCCGTCGGCATCGGCGTGTGCCAGCCACTGCCCGAGTAACCGGCTGCCGATGCCGCGCCCGCACCAGACGGGCAGCAGGGCCATGTCGATGAACTGCACGTGGCTGTCGGTCCAGTGCAGGTAGACGCGGCCAATGGGCTCGCCCGCCACTTCGATGATGAAGAAGTCGGCGTCGGCGAACTGGGCCTGGTAATAGTCGTGCTGGGCTTGGAACTGCTGGTCGAGGAACACATTGATGGCGGCCTGGGGCCACGGCAGCAGGGCCATTTCGGCGGCACGAGTGGTGCCGTAGAGGGTGCGCAGGAACGCCCGGTCGACGTCCACGATGGGACGGAGGCTCACCTCGGAAATGGACATCGGGTATGGCTTCCCTGCATAAGGTTACCCCATGGTGAGGGGCGCACATCCAAGTGAATTGTCCTACACAATCTGCAGCAGCGTAGCCGAAGATCAAGGCAAATAGCCACTACCCGAACAGGGTCTTTTCAACTTTTTTCTCAAACACCCGTTCGAGGTAGTTTGACGCCATTTCCTAGACGTTTCGCAACCGTATGGATTCCAACGCGTTGTAAGGCGCCTGGGCCCAACGGATGACCGCAGCCCGTATTTCGTCGTCGGCCTCCTCGCGCTTGCGCTGGCTGTCGGCGCTGAAGTTCATGGCCGGCTGCTTGGCGTCGAAGGCCGCGACGGCGCGCAGGTCAGCCACATCGCCTGGCTGGATGCCGAACAGTGGCCCGAGGCGTCCCCAGACGGCGTCGGGCAATTCGCTGTAGTTCACCGCGATGGCACCGTGGCGTTCGCACAACGCTAGGCCAGCCGTGAGGATTTCGCCAATCATCCGGCAGGTGTATTCCACCGTGTCCATGGCTTGGGGGGCGGACAGCAAGTTGTCCAGGCCCGAAGCGCCGAGTAGCCCCGGCACCCGGTGCATGCCCGCCTGGCGCAGTTGCGAGACGACGATTTCCAGCGGGTCACGATAGAGAAACACCCGAGGCACGTCGGGATACAGCGCCGTCAGCAATGATGCGTCGAAGATGTTCCAGGCATCGAGCTTGATCAGCAACTGGCGCTCGTCGCCCCGACGACGCTGACCGTAGGCCGAGCAAAGCGCCCGCAATGCATCGGCCTGCCAGGCGGCGGCGGACGGGTCCTGGCGCGCGGCACGCAACAGGTTGTCCAATGGCGGCGGCTCGGACAGCACGATATTTCGCGCTTGGCTGGCCAGCAATTGGGCGATCAGCGTCGAACCACAGCGTGAAGCGTGAAACACCAAGGCCGAGGGCGTCAGCCCCGGGCTACGGGCGTGCCAATCGAGCAAAGCTGAGACATCGGTGTCGCGGCGCATAGCCTGGTTGAACGGCAGGCGTAACGCCTGGTCGACGTCATCGCGGAAAAACGGGCGGGTCAGGCGCTGTTCGCCGAACCAGCACCAGTCCACCCGCCATCCGGCGTCGCCTTGCCAGAGGCGGATGGGCAGCCAGCCGTGAAAATCCATCGGGGTATTCACACTCGCCATTGATCGCTCCATGCCTGCTTGCCCCGGCGCATCGCGCCCAGGACCTCTGCCTCGGAAAACGCCAGCCCTAGCTCGGCACCAAGGCGCACCGCCTCGGCCACGAAGGCCCGAGGATCCTCCAACGCCTGTAGTTGCGCAGCCAATGCCGGCGCCTCACTCACCTGCTGGCGAAACCGTTCGAATGCCTGCCCGGCCCTGCCGGGTTGCAATGCCGGCGTCTGCGCCAGGCCTTCGTCGATCAGCGCCAGCAGCCAAGGGTCGGCCGCGCAGTCAAGTACCAGGTGGATACGCTCACCGGGCCCGGGGTTGTTGACCCGGTGGGGGCGCGACAGGTCGATGAACCAGCACTCGCCTGGGCGCATCGGCACTTGCAGGCCATCCACAAGAAACTCCACGCCCGGGGGGCTCAGCAGCGGTATATGCAAACGCAGGCAGCCGCCTGGGCGCCCGAGGTCAGGGTCACGGTGCTCGTGGATCCGCGCCCCCGCCCCCAGGCGAAGCAGGCGGGCGGCGCGCAGCGATGCCTGGAAGGGTGCAAGGGCTTGCTGCCAGGCCGGCTCGCCTTGCCACCAGGCCAGGCTTGACGGCGAGCCTGTGCCTGGGGCCAGCGGCAACGGCGCGTCCTCGGCGGCGACCAGCGCCACACCGCTCCAATCACCTTCGTGGTAGCCCCGGTTGAAATGCGCCTGCCAGGCATGAGTGTCCAGCCGGGTCAGGGCCTGCTGCAACGCGGGCAGGTTCGTGGGCAAGGTAAGGCGGGAACACAGTGGCAGAGCGGTCTCGGTCATGCGGGCTCCTTGCGTCGGCATTGTCTTGAACGGCATTCCTGGCGATGGATCGCGTAATTACGACGGGAGCCTGGCGGGAAAGGCCGCCTAAAACCCACTCTCACGAACCCCCAACGCCGCCAACCGTCGCCAGGCGGCCCCCAGCAACGACTCGCGCGCGCCCTCCAGTACCACCAGCCCACGCAACGGCTGCGCCACATCGGGCACTTCGCCCAGCGGGCTCAAATGTACGCCGTACTGGGCCTGCACCGGCTCCGCACGCTGCTGGCCATCACGTCGCACGGCTACCGGGCCATGACGGTCGGAGGCCAGCGCTTCGAGCTCCAGCACGGCAACACCGGTGACATCCACCTGCTCCACGCGCACCGGCAATGCCGGGCGCGCCGGGTCATCGGCGATGAAGCGCCCTTCGCTGCCGGCCGCCACCCGCCACAGGTCGGCCTCGGCCAGGTAGCCGCGCAAACGCAACCCTGGCTCGACCAGCCGGCCCAAGGTCTGTGCCGGACTGACCCATTGCCCCGCTGCCAGGCCGGCCGGCAGGTCACGCAACACACCGTCGCGGGGCGCGCGCAGTTGCAAACGCTCACGCTGGGCGGCCAGGCCGCGGTACTCGGCCACGGCTTCGGCCAGTTGCTGCTCGAGCACGCCAACGTCCGCCGCCGTCTCGCTGCGCCCGGCCTGACGGCGCAATAGCAGCTGCAGGATATCGATCTCGCGGCGCACGATGGACTGGCGCGACGTCAGGTCAGGCGACTCCAGTTCCACCAGCAGCTCGCCCTGGCGAACCGCCTGCCCTTCGCCCACCGGCAAGCTTTTCACCCGTGCCGCCACCGGCGCATGCAGGGCGCTGACGCGGGACGCCTCGAGCATCGCCGGCACGTCCACCGCGCCACGCCAGGGCAGCACCAGCACGGCCAGCAACAACGCCAGCGCGGCCGCCACCCGCAGCGTCTTGCCCGGCGCCGCCTGGCCACGGTGCAGCCACCATTGCCGCAACTCCTTGTACACCGGCAAACCGATGAACCAGGCCAGCTCCACCAGCATCAGGAAGATGCCCAGCACCTTGAAGAACAGGTGATATACCGCCAGGGCAATACCGAAGAACAGCACCGCGCGCCACAGCCAGGCGCCATAGCCCCACACCAGCAAACGACGGCGCATGGTCGGCGACCAGGCTTCCGGGGCCGGCTCGCCATAGCCGAACAGCGCCTCGCGCAGTCGCCAGCGACACAGGGCAAAGGCGCGGTTCTGCAGGTTCTCGACCCGCCACAGGTCGCTGATCAGGAAGTAGCCGTCAAAACGCATGAAGGGGTTGAGGTTGACCAGCAAGGTGGTGATCCAGGTGGCGCTGGCCAGCATGAACGCCGCCGTGCGCGCGGGGCCGTCAGGCAGCAGCGACCAGGCCAGCAGCGCCAGCACCGCCAGCAGCAGCTCGGCGAACACCCCACCGGCATCGATCAGCAGCCGCGCACGGCGGTCGCTGACGCGCCAGGCATCACTGACATCGGTGTAGAACATCGGCAACAGCACCATGAACGCCAAGCCCATGCTCTGCACTCGGCACCCGGCTCGCTTGGCCATGAAGGCGTGGCCGAACTCATGGCAGAGCTTGGCGAACCCCAGCGCCACGCCAAAGGCGAGGATGCCGCCGAGGCTGAACAGGTGCGGGAACGTGGCGATGAAGCGCGACCAGTCGCGAATCACCAGGAACACACCCAACGCCAGCACCAACGGCAGGGCGTAGCGCAAGATCCAGCCGCCATGGCGTTCAAGCACCGGCCATGCGCGGTTGAGGAAGGCATCCGGGCGCCACAGCGGAATCCGGAAGAACAGGTACTGGTGCAGCACACGGGTCCACAGGCTCTGCCGGGTGGCGGCGGCCTTGGTCGCATAGCTTTCGCGCTGGCGGGCATCTTCGGCGCCGATCAGGTCGTGCTGGCCGAGAAACAGCAAGAGCTCTTCCAATGCCTGCTCGTCGACTGCCAGGCCAGGCTCGGCATTGGCGGCAGCCAGCACACGTTGCGGGTCACCCAGGCGCCAGTGCTGCAGCAGCCGCACGGCGCCACCGCCCAGCTTGAAGTAACGCCCGCGCAGCGGGTCGGCCAGGGTCCACTGCGGCGCGCCGTCATGCCCGGCCGCCGCCGGCGAAAGTTGCAGGTCGGCGCGCAGCGCTGGCAGGGTCACAGCCCCAGCCCCTGACGCAACGCAGCCAGCGGGCGACGCAGCAGGTAGTAGACCAGCGGTGCGCGCTCGCCATACACCTTGGCGGTACCGCGCAAGCCGATGCGCGGCGGAGCCTCGTCGAAACCGGCGTCCAGCCGATAGGCCAGTTGCCCGGCGGCGGTGGCCTGGGCCTCGTAGGCCGCGCGCTCCAGGCGGGCGCCATGGCGGTGCAGCGGGTCGCTGTCGAGGAACAACGCCACTTCGGCACCAGGCTGCAAGGCGATGGCATCGCCCACCGGCAGTTCCAGGCGCAGTTCGGCCTGCTGCGGATCGGCCAGTTGCATCAGCCGCTCGCCGGTCTGCACGGGCTTGCCGGTCCAGCGCTCGGCATCGGCGAACACCGCGATCCCCGCACGCTCAGCGCGAATTTCGCTGCGGCCGAGGAGCTGGCGGGCGTAGTCGAGTTCGGCGCGTTTCTGTTCCACACGGGCGGCCAGCAGGTCGAGGCGGGCATTGGATTCGGCATCGCTGAAGGCACGCTGGGTGCTGGCCTTGAGCTCGGCCTCGGCGACCCCGAGGGCGCGCTCGGCGACATCGACCTGGGCCTTGAGGGTGGTGGCGTCGAAGCGCACCAGCAGGTCACCGACAGCGACCGTCTGATTGGGCTTGACCAGGAACTCAGCGATCACACCGTCCAGCGGCGCGGCAACCACCCGCCCCGCCCGCGGCACGACCTCGGCCGGAGCCAGCACCGACTGGCGCACCGGCACCAGCAGCACCAGCAACGACATCCCCAAGGCCACCAGCAGGCGCCGCCGTGGCCAACGCAATCGCCAGGGTTTTGCCGGGCCCAAAGCCAGCCAGGCGTGGGCGTAAGTCTCCCCCAACTGATCGAGCAGGGCTTGCTCGGCGGGGTTGAACGCCTGGTCGCGGGCCAGCCACAGCCCACCGAACACTTTGCCCTGGCGATCGAGCAAGGGCAGCCAGAATGCGTGGGCGGCGGATAACGAGCGCCAGTCTGCCTGGGCCTGGGAGTCCAGCATCGTCGGCTCCACGGCCCCGGCCTGGGCCGCGACGCCGGCAGCCTGTAGCGTGTGAGCGGCACGTTCGACAAACGCCACGAACGGCGCATGGGCCTCGACCACACTGATGCCGGTCAGTGCCCGAACCTTGCCGGCGATCAGCAGGGCGGCATGGCGAAAACCGAACAGTGTCTGGCCATCGTTGACCATGTTGTAGGCCAGTTGCTCGGGACCAGCCGCCTGGCGGGCCTGGCGCTGCAGGCCGAGAAACAGTGCGAAGGCATGCTCGGCCACACCCGTGGCGGCGGCCGTCATGGTTGTGCGGCGAAGTGGGCGGTGCCGCTCATGCCGGCCAGCAGCCCCTGGCTGTCGCGGGGCAGTTCGCCGATCAGCAGCAAGGTCTGGCTGCCCTCGTCGATCCGGGCGCCGACGCGCTTGACCTGTGCTTGCAGCGGCTTGCCGGTTTCATCGGGAACGAACTCGAACGGCTGGCCTTGCTTGAGCTGCCCCAGCCACCGCGAGGGCACCAGCAGGTGGATCTCCAGCGAGCGGTTGTCCACCACCTCGAGCAGCGGCGAGCCACTGGCGACGCTTTCATGGGGCTGGGCCCGGCGCTGCACCACCCGGCCATCGAACGGCGCGCTGACCACGCAGCGCCTGACCTGCACCTGGTACACCTGTGCCTCGGCCTGGGCCTGGGCCTGCTTGGCCTCGGCCAACGACACCTCGAACTGACCGACCGACTTCAACGCGGCCAGTTGGCGGTTGTGGTTGAGCTCTTCACGGGCAGCACGCACGGCAGCCTGGGCGGCGTTGAGCTGGGCTTGGTAAGCGCTGCAATCGAAGCGCGCCAGGATGCTGCCCTGCTTGAAATCCTGGCCATCGGCATAGGGCATCTCGATGATGCGCCCAGCCAGTTCACTGGACAACACGGCCTGGTCGCGGGCCCGCAGTACACCACGGGGGTTCTGCCCGGCGCTGGACGCCACGGGTGCATCGAGCAAAGGGTCGGCGGGAGGGTCGCCGGCGTACGCCTGTGGCAGGTACAACAGACCCAGGGTCAAAGCCAGACGGAAACCGCGAAGCATGTTGCGCACTCCCTTGCGAGCTGATGGCAGGAGTGTAAGACAAAAGATGATGGCACGGATATATCACGCCGATGAAGATCCAGATGGCTCACAGTGCGCAAGGAGCAGGCCTAGGAGCCCGCTCCCACAGAACCCGCGCAGGCTACAGAGTCAGGTTCAGCCAGGCGACCGCGCGGCCACCGCCCGACGCCCATGCCCTCGGGTGGTGATGATGCCGAGGAACGAGATCATGATCGCCAGGCTCAAGGTGGCGCTGACCTCGGCGCGGTGTTCCTCGGTAAACATCATCACGGCCAGTGCGCCGCCGATGAACAGGATCACCGCCCAGGTCAGCCAGGGGAACAACCACATGCGGAACTTGAGGTTGGCGTTCTCGCGCTCCAGCCGCCCACGCATGCGCAGTTGCGAAATGGCGATTACCAGGTACACCAGCAGCGCGATAGCGCCGGAGCTGGCCAGCAGGAACTCGAACACGCCCTTGGGCGCGAAGTAGTTGAGGATGGCGATGGCCGCGCCGATCAGGGTGCTGCCGAACACCGCCGCACGCGGCACGCCAACCCGTGAAGTGTTCTTCAGCAGCGCCGGCGCATCGCCGCGCTTGGCCAGCGAGTACATCATCCGCGAGGCGATGTAGATCGACGAGTTCATGCAACTGGTCACCGCGATCAGCACCACAAAGTCCACCATCAGCGCGGCATTGGGGATATTCATGATTTCCAGCGCGCGCTGGTAGGAGCCCACCACCGCCAGCTGCGGGTCGTTCCAGGGCACCACCGAGATGATCACGAAGATTGACAGGATATAGAACGTACTGATGCGCCAGATCACCGAACGGGTGGCCTTGGCGATGTTGCGCGCCGGATCGCTGGACTCGGAGGCGGCGATGGTCACCGCCTCGGTGCCGATGAAACTGAACATCACGGTGATGAAGGCACCGACCACCGCCGACCAGCCCTTGGGGGCGAAGCCGCCATGCTCGTCGACCAGCGTGCTCAACCCGCTGACCTCGCGCTCCGGCAACCAGCCTGCCAGTGCGGCAAAACCCAGGCCGATGAAGCCGAGAATCGCGGTGACCTTGAGAATGGCGAACCAGAATTCGAACTCTCCGTACTTGGCCACGCTGAACAGGTTGGTGCAGGCCAGCAACAGCACCGAGGCCAGGGCGAAGATCCAGCTGTCTACCTGGGGGAACCAGGCGTTGAGCACATGCCCCGCGGCCAGCGCCTCGATGGGAATCACCAGCACCCAGAACCACCAGTACAGCCAGCCGATGGTGTAGCCGGCCCAACGGCCGATGGCCTGGTCGGCATAGGTGGAGAACGAGCCGGTGTCGGGGTGGGCCACGGCCATTTCGCCGAGCATGCGCATGACCAGCACCACCAGGGTACCGGCCACGAAATAGGACAGAATGGTGGCGGGCCCGGCAGCCGCGATGGCATGCCCGGAGCCGACGAAAAGTCCCGCGCCGATGATGCCGGCGATGGACAGCATCGTTACGTGACGTGGCTTGAAACCTTGAGCAAGGTTGCCATCAGTTCCCACGGTGTTCATTGGTCTTGTTCTCTTTTTACTGACACAAGGAAGGGACGGGCAGGCGTAGGCGAAACTGTCTCCTCGGCTAAGGGCGGAGTACGTTGCGCACGCTCTGTTACGGCCTTCTCATGCGCCCGGGGCAACGCACCATGGGGATGCGGGCTTCACTTTAAGCTGGGCGCGGCGCCAGCAAAATGCTCGAAAACGTCAGACAACTGTTCGATCACGACACCGCGTGCCCATGCACGTCAGTCAAGCCCCCGGACATGCCTGATTGCGTCAGTCGCCGCGCACATCCGGTGTGGCGTGGGAAATCTGCCAGTGCCCCTCGTCAACACAGTACAACCTTCTGCATCGCTTCATGCCGGCCAACCAGACCTGGCATTTTTGTCAGTTCACCCTATACCGGCGCGGTGCTAGCTTGATGCCAACCTGATCGGATGCACAACTGCGGATCACTGTTCAGCGGTGTGAGCAATGAACGAGGAATTGCCATGGCTACCAGCAATTTGCTGTCTTGCGACCACATGCAAAGCCCATTGATGGCGCAAACCGGGGCGAATCGTCTGTTCTGCGTCTACAACCCCTACGGCCATCGCGCCGAAAAGGCTGGTGACCCGGGAACAGGGTTTACCGGCCAATGCCGCGAAAGCCGGCAGGGCTGGTGTCTGCTGGGAAACGGTTATCGGGTCTACAACCCGGTGTTGATGCGATTCCACTCCCCGGATCAGGGCAAGAGTCCTTGGGGGCGCGGTGGAATCAACAGTTATGCCTACTGCCATGGCGACCCAGTCAACTTCCACGATCGTAGCGGTAGAGAACCGGGCCGCCTGAATTCAATGGTGAGCTCCGATTTTTACAGTAGTGCGAGTTGGTTTACAAACGTCGCTGCAGGAGCCATGCCGGCAATCGCTTACGGGGCGATGAAGTCAATACAGCTCTCTTACGGAGCAGAAGTTTCGCCGACCGATATGAAAATTTTTGGCGCAGGGGCAGCGGGAGCAGTAATTTTTATCGCTGGAGAATATATTTATCATTATCACGACCGCGACTTAGGCACGTTTTTAAAGGATATTGGAACCTCGACAGCCAATATCAGCGGCGTATGGGGGCTCGTATTACAACGCCGCGACGCAGCGACCGATCACTATTTAAGAGTGGCAGTGGGTGATCAAGAACTAGGCACTGACCCTTCCGCGCAGATAATCCGGCGTCCGCAAAGATCCTCGTTTCGTGTGGCAGGAGGGTTCGTCATCAGACGGCCGGTGACAATAACAGATAGTCCAGACACGTCATCCAACAGTTCAGACAGCCCACCTCAAACACCCGGTCTTTTGCGAAGCGTCATGGGCAGCTTGAACAGCATTTTCAGTAACGAGCCACGCCCCCCAGGGAATATCGATGAACTTTGATGCTTCGCCACCTGCCAGTGTTTCATAACGAAATTTGAGAATTCGGCTACGTGAGCAAATAGCATGGTCAAATTTTTCTATCAAAACAACTTTTTACAGTTCGAAATTGATGAGGGGCAGACTCGGGCATTCCTCCGCACACCGCTTGGTCCCATGGCAGTACTCAAGCAGTCTAACAATAGGATATGCACCGAATTATTGCCCATTGACAGATCTGGATCCGTGATAGATCCGTTCATCTATACCTGCTTCGGCGACTCGACAGTATGTCATTCCCAGCCCCCCTTGCTCGCCTTCAATGCCCAGCGCCCGGATCCCTTTACCAGATGCTATCTGCTTGGCAATGGCAGGCGTGTCTATAACCCTGTACTGATGCGTTTCCAGACCACGGATGCGTTTAGCCCATTCGAGAAAGGTGGCGTAAACGCCTATGCTTATTGCGAAGGTGATCCGGTGAACTGGCAGGATGAATCGGGGTTTGTTCGTGAGAGAACAGACCGTCTAACAACGGCAAGCAACACCCATTCCGTAAATACCGTCAACCCTCCCATAGGAACCGGTGCTCTCGTTCTCAAACAGAATGACAAAACAAAACATCAAGACTCAAATAAACGAAAAGTCAGTTTCTCCACAGAAATAACCACAGCCTCACCCATATTAATAGATTCAAAATTAGTCCAGCCGCTTTCAAACCTTACCAAGAAGCAACACCAAAAATTACTTGACAAACGCCAAGCAGTAAAAATCGACAAAAGTCGTACAAATTTAATTGCCTTGGGAAAAGAAAAGGACACTCTTAACAAATTAGAAAAACTTCTTTACATCGCAAGAAAAGTCAGTCAACCCGAAATAGTTTACGACTTTACAAAAGTAGAAAAAATCAGATTAGAAGAACCCTTTCTCGACGAATAAAAATATCGCCTCACACCAAGGCAAAATTGCGCCCTTGTACGGATCACCCACATGGGTTACACAAAAGTTCACTCACATAGGTGACAACACCTTGAGTGTTACATAACCATCAGTGGTATCCCGCACATCGACTCTGCCAAGGATGATGGGACCGAAAATAACATCCCAGACGCCATCCCCAACCTGCTCCAGTCCAATGGTCTGGTGCTTGAGCACATAACCTACGTAGATCCTCAAGCCCCGGCGATTGATGATGCCGGAGCTATCAGCCGGCAAGCTCTCGATATGACTGGGATAGGTCATTTCGGGGAGCTTTTCAGGGAATGCGCGTGGAGATGGCTGGTAGCAAGACGCCGGTGTTTTCTG
>NZ_FOEQ01000009.1 GCF_900110655.1 Pseudomonas soli | reverse complement strand
AGCGGGCTTGCCCCGCGATGTTGATCTAGAGTTCCCACGCTGGCAACTAGCGACTAGCTGCGTTAGTGCAGGCGCCGCCCGTAACTTCGCGACTTCAGGAGGCCGAACGGAGGTCTTGCGGAGGGAGGTGACGGGCATGGATGCCCGTCAAGCGCTGCGCCCCAGGATGGGGCGTTCAGCGCGGTCCTCCCGGGAGCAAGGCCGGAGTGAGGGAACCCGGAGCGAAGCGGAGGGCCGGATGAATGGAGCGAGGATTTTTTGGTTCCTTTTTGATCCTTCAAAAAGGGACCCGCCGTAAGGGCGGAAAGGTGAATAAGCGTCGACATCACAAATGAATGCGCATACAACTTTCAAAACCAAAACCAAAACCAAAACCAAAACCAAAACCAAAACCAAAACCAAAACCAAAACTACAACCGTCAGATCAAAGCCCCCCACCGCCCCGCCAAAAACAAATAATCAACCCAGAACACCTGATGTACCAGAACAATCCCCCAACACACAACCTGATAGGAAACCTTCCGAGTCTTGTGCCGAAACACCTGCTGCGCCAGCAAAGCCCCCGGCCAGCCCCCCAGCAGCTCGCTGGCATGCAGCACTTTCTCCGGAGTACGCCAAGCCTGAGTCCGCGCCTGCTGCTTGTCCTGCCAGTACAACAACAGGCTGACAAGACTCACCACCGGATACATCGCCAACGGCAACCAGTTCCCGCCACTCAACCCCATCCGCAGGCCGCCGAGCACCGGCAACAGGCACAGCACCACAAGTACCAGCCCCTTCAGGCGTGCATTGCGCACGCCCTCCTCACGCCGGGGCGCACGCTGCGAACGGGCCCTCTCAACCATGCGCCGTCGACCAATCGACCCAACCGAATTCCCAAGTCGCCAGGATCAGCAGACCAAAGGCGATTCGGTACCAGGCAAACACCGCATAGCTGTGGTTGGCGATGAACTTGAGCAACCCGCGCACGGCAATCATGGCAAAGATGAACGAGACCACGAAACCAATCGCGAACACCGGCAAATCGCCTGGCTGGAACAGATCACGGTACTTGTACCCCGAATACACCGCCGCGCCGACCATGGTGGGCATTGCCAGGAAGAACGAAAATTCGGTCGCTGCCTTGCGCGAAAGGCCGAACAGCAAGCCACCGATAATGGTCGACCCCGAGCGCGAGGTACCTGGAATCATCGCCAGGCACTGCACCAGACCGATCTTCAACGCATGACTCCAGCGCATTTCGTCAACATGATCGACCTCCACCCGATGCTGACGACGCTCGGCCCATAACATGATCACCCCGCCGACCACCAACGCGGCGGCGACCGTGATAGGGTTGAACAAGTATTCATGAATCAGGTCGGCAAACAGCACGCCCAAGATCACGGCAGGAATGAAAGCAATCAGCAGGTTGGTGGTGAAACGCCGTGCCGGCGCCTGCGTGGGCAAGCCCAGTACCACGTCGAAGATCTTGCGCCGGAATTCCCACACCACCGCCAGGATGGCACCCAATTGGATAATGATGTTGAACGCCATGGCGCGATCGCCGCCAAAATTGATCAGGTCGGCGACAATGATCTGGTGCCCGGTGCTCGAAATGGGCAGGAACTCCGTCAGCCCCTCGACCACGCCCAGAATGACCGCCTGCAAGGCACTCCACAAATCCATCTTTCCCCCAAGTGCGACGCTACGCGTGGCAGGCCGCTTGTTTTGATTGACACAATTGATACCGCACGCGGCGCGTGCTTTTTACAGCGCAAGGACCACCAAAGCCAGCTGAAAAGACCAGCCGCCTAAAGGTTTCATCTGGCGCGGCCGAAATCCTAGCAGAGCCTATGTTTCAAGGCTTGCGTTACCTGCAACTGAGGATGTCAAGAACGACGCATTAGCCGTTGGTCGAGTGGGGGCCCGCGACAAAGCACGCTTGGATGCCCTGGATAAAAAGAACAAGACTGGAGTAACGCATCATGAAGACCCTGAGGTCGATGTCGATCAGCCGCCGCCTGTGGCTGATCCTGCTGGTGGCCGTGGCCATGCTGCTGGTGCTGGGCCTGCTGATGCTGCGCCAGATCCATGACGGCCTGTACCAGGCCAAGGCCGAGAAGACCCGCCACGTGGTACAGACCGCCGCCGGCGTGCTGGCCCATTACCAAGGCCTGGAGGCCGCCGGCACGTTGACCCGCGAGGCCGCTCAGCAGCAGGCCCTGCAAGTGGTGCGCGGGCTGCGCTACGACCAGAACGACTATTTCTGGATCAACGACCTGCAACCGAAGATGGTCATGCACCCGGCCAACCCCAAGCTCGATGGCCAGGACCTCTCCGCCATCCGTGACCCCGACGGCTTCGCCGTGTTCAACGAGATGGTCGCCCTGGCCCGCAGCCAGGGCGCGGGGCCCGTCGACTATCGCTGGCCCAAGCCCGGCGCCAGCGAACCGGTGGCGAAAACCTCTTATATCCAGCTGTTCAAACCCTGGGGCTGGATCATCGGTTCGGGCGTCTACATCGACGACGTGCAGGCCGAGTTCGCCAGGCAGTTGCGCGATGCCTCGCTGCTGGGCCTGGGCATTGCCCTGCTGATGGCCCTGCTGGTGATGCTGATCGCCCGCAGCATCGCCCGGCCACTGCAGGAGGCCGTGCAGGCCATGGGCAACATCGCCAGTGGCGAAAGCGACCTGACCCGGCGCCTGGACACCCACGGCCGCGACGAGATCACCCAGCTGGGTGAACACTTCAACCGCTTCAACGGTAAGTTGCAGGGCGTGATCGGCCAGTTGCAGGGCGCAGCCCATGCCCTTGCCGAGTCGGCCGGCCATGTCGGTGACAACGCAGGCTCCGCCCAGGCCCGCAGCGCCCAGCAATCGCTGCAGATGGACCAGGTGGCCACCGCCATCAACGAAGTTTCCTACGCCGTGCATGACGTGGCCAAGCACGCCGAGCAGGCCTCCAGCGAAATGCGCAACGCCCAGACGCAGGTTGGCCACGGCCAACAGGCGATCCACGGCAGCCTGCAACAGATCGACCGGCTCTCGGCGACCATCGACCAGGCGGTACAGGTGATCCGCGACCTGGCCAGCCACAGTACGAAAATCGGCGGCGTACTCGAAGTCATCCGCTCGATCGCCGAGCAGACCAACCTGCTTGCGCTCAATGCCGCCATCGAGGCCGCACGCGCCGGTGAACAGGGACGCGGCTTCGCCGTGGTCGCCGACGAAGTACGCCTGCTGGCCCAGCGCTCGGCGCAGTCGACTGCCGAGATCCAGACCATGATCGAGCATCTGCAGGGGCAGTCCGAAGCCGCGGTGCGGGCCATCGATACCAGCAGCGAAGCCTCGCGCCAGACCGTCGAACAGGCCCGCGAGGCCGGTAGCAGCCTGGACGCCATCAACCAGGCACTGGGCAACCTGGGGGCGCTGAATGCCTCCATCGCCAGCGCCACCTTGCAGCAGTCGCATGTGGTCGAGGAAATCAACCGCAACGTCACCGAAACCGCCGACCTGTCGCAACAGACCGCCGAGGCCGCCCGCCAGTCCAGCGACGCTGGGGTGGCGCTTGCCCGCTTGAGCGATGAACTGGAACAGTTGCTGCGCCAGTTCAGGGTCTAGCAGGGCCAGGCGGCGGGTAGCTCGGATGCTGCCCGCCGCTTGAAGCCGGTCGCTCGAAGCGGTTAGCATCGCGCCCTTTCCCCGTCCAAGGATCGCCGATGTCCGGCCTCGAACTCTTCGCCGCCGCGCTCGGCGTCATCGCTGTCTGGCTCACCGTCAAGCAGAATCCCTGGTGCTGGCCGATCGGCCTGGTGATGGTGGTGCTGTATAGCTGGATCTTCTACGAGGTGAAGCTGTACTCGGACATGCTCCTGCAACTGGTCTACGCCGTGCTGCAGCTGTACGGCTGGTGGCAGTGGACCCGCCCGGACCGGGTCGAGGACGCCCGCCAGGTGACCAGCCTGGCACCCGTGACGATGCTCAAGGGCCTGTCGATCGGCCTGCTGGCCAGCCTGCTGCTGGGCGCCGCCATGGCCCACTGGACCGACGCCGCCCAGCCCTGGCTCGACGCCGCGCTTACCGGCTTCAGCCTGGTGGCCCAGCTGTGGATGGCACAGAAGCGCCTGCAGTGCTGGGCGCTGTGGGTGGTGGTGGATGTGGTCTTCGTCGGCCTGTTCCTCTACAAGGGCCTCTACCTCACCGCCGCGTTGTATGCCCTGTTCACCCTGATTGCCGTGCGCGGCTGGCTGGAGTGGCGCCGCGACCCGGCGCTGGCCAGCGCATGAAGGTCCTGGTGCTGTGCGGCCCGGAGTCCAGTGGCAAGAGCTGGCTGAGCGGAGAGATCCAGGCGCATTTCGGTGGCGTGCTGGTGGGTGAGTACGTCCGCCACTTCATGGAGCGCGAGCAGCGCGATACCTGCTACGCCGATATCCCCACCATCGCCCGTGGGCAACTCGCCTGGGAAGACCAGGGCCGGGCGCAGGCACCGGAGCTGCTGATTCTCGACACCCACCTGCTTAGCAATATCCTGTGGAGCCGGGCACTGTTCGGCGATTGCCCCGAGTGGCTGGAACAGGCCATCCAGGCGCGCCATTACGACCTGCACCTGCTGCTGCGCCCTGAGGGCGTCGAATGGGTCGGGGACGGGCTGCGCTGCCAGCCCCGGCTGGAAGAGCGCCAGGTGTTCTTCGACGACAGCCTGGCCTGGTTGCAACGCAACCGGCAGAACGTGCAGGTGATCGATGGCGACTGGTCGCAACGCAGCGCCAAGGTGTTGAGCGTTGTACAGCGCCTGCTCGACGGCAAATCCCCCACCTGCCCCACCGAATGTTAAGCCGCTGATACACCCTGTGGGGCCATGCCCCCCGGATTTGCGCGTATTGCGCCAGATCCGGGGGTAGTGTCACACCCGTGAAACACCCTCGACGAAAACCTGTCAGCGCCCGACTTCAATGGGCCCGGCAGCTCCTGGGTCGCCTCTCTGTCTCAGCACTGATACACCAATCCTTTGACGCGCCAGCTCCAGCCCCTCAACTACCTGATTCAAAAGCAATAACAAAAACCGGCACAGCTTCTGCTCTCCTTCTGGCAACGCGGCCCAGGCCCAACACGCCGAAGAAGGAATTGCCATCGTGGGGAAACTTGATAAAGGCAACGTCTGTCGTCTCCTGCTGATCGGATGCGCACTGGGTTCTAGCTTCAGCCTGCCAGCCCAGGCCGATAACGGGCTCGTCATCATTACCCGTGATGTGCAACCGCGCATTGCCACCCGCGCCCCGCTTGTGCCCGATCCCAATCCTGTCACCGTCAACACCAACCCGTCCGCGCACATCCTCAAGCAGACCAACGAACTGAGCGACGGCGACTTCGCCAGTATCAGCAGCGGCGCAGGCATCAACACGCTGATCACCCAACAGACCAACAACATCGGGGCCAATATCGGCACCCAGACGCAACTGCCGAACATTGCCGGTGGGCGAGCCTCAGGCTCGGGCAATGGCATTGCCAACATGGTCAATTCGAACGTCCAGCAAGGTCTGGGCGCCCTGAAGATCCTCAACGGGGGTCAGTGACATGAAGCATACGCTGCTGATCCTGGCCACGTTATGCAGTGCACCGGCCTTTGCCCAATCCCCCGTGATCAACAACGCCACCATCGACAGTTCAGGCGCACAGTACCAAGGCAACCTGGGTGTCAACCAGGCGGCCGGGGACCAACAACAGCAGGTCAACGCCCGGGCTATCGCCATCGGCCATGACGCCAACGCCAGCACCCAGATCCGCCAACGCTTGCGCACGCCTGTCGACCCCTCGATAGATGCTCGGGCCAGCATCCAGGGCGACGCCTTCAGCCACGGCAACGGCGTACTGGGCGTGAACCAGAGCGCCGGCGCCAGCAACCAGCAAGCCAACGCACTGCGCATCAGCGTCAGTGCCCAACCGCAAAGCATCGATGACAGCGTCCTTCTGCAACAGAACGTGGCGCTGATCAACAGCTCGGACTCAACTGCCCAGACACCCGGCCATCGCCAGGTCAGCACCAGCGACCAGGCATTCACCGGTAGCCGTGGCGTGGTGCAGTTGAATCAGAGTGCAGGGGTGGGAAACCGAACGGCCAACACCCTGAGCGTCCGGGTCGCAGATTGACCCAAACAGGTAACAACAACACTTAACCTAAAACAAAGTACGGAGAACCACCATGAAACCCTCGATGGCACTCAAGCCTCTGGTTTTCGCAATTGCTGCGATCATGGCTGTGGCTGTACAAGCTGGGCAGAATGATCCACGTGGCGGCCACAACAACGGCCATAACAATGGCCACAACAATGGCCACAACAACGGTCATCACACCCCTCCTCCTACCAAGATCCCGGTATATGCCACCGCCAATGCCTGGGACAAGCAAAGCAGCACCAACAACCGCATCAACAATGAAGGCACGGTGAACGAAGCCGAAATGAGCAGCTCGGCCTCCGGCACCAGCGGCAACGTCGGTGTCAACGTCGCGGCCGGCGCCGGCAACCAACAGGACAACGCCGCCGCCATCGCCAACGCCGGCGCCGATTCGAGCCTGGACAACAGCTTCGTGTTCGGCTCCGCCTCGGCCACCGCCGACGTACGTCAGTACAGCAACAATAACCGCGTCAACAACTACGGTGTCACCAACTCCGGCGTCATGAGCGGCTCGGGCAACAACGGCAGCGGCAACATGGGCATCAACATTGCCGGTGGCGACCTGAACCAACAGAAAAACACCATGGCCATTGCCAACTCCAATGCGCCACTGGGCAATGCCACCGCCACCGCCTCTGCCGACCAGAATGGCCCAGGCCTGGTAGTGAACAACAGCGCCGACCGCACCTACCGGGTCGATACGCTGACCCTCACCACCACGAAAAGTGGCAGCGCCTCGTACGACAAGGATTCCAGCTACAGCAAGGACAGCAGCGCCTCGTCGAGCTGGGACGCCGCCGGCTCCAACAGCTGGAACGCCAGTGGCTCCAACAGCTCCAGCGCCAGTGGTTCGCGTAGCCATGATTCGAGCTCCTCGGCAAGCGGTTCTCTGAACGCTTCGCTGGATGCCTCGGCAAGCGGCAGCGTGACCCAGACCCAGGACTTCGGCCGCCACGAGCGCAGCCGCACCGACTCGTTCGATGCTTCGCTGACCGCCTCGATCGACGCGTCGTATGACAAGTCGCACGAGAAGTCTTCCAGCTCCTCGTACGAAAAAGCTCGCGACTCTGCGTTCGAGAAAGCCTACGACTCCTCCTATGAGAAGTCGGGCAGCGCCTCCAACGAATCGTCGAAGTCCGGCTCGAAGAGCTACAGCGAGTCCAGCTCGTACGACCTGAGCAACACCGTGTCGTTCCAGGTGCTGACCCCTACCGGTTGGGCCAACCCTGTGACCAACACCGCAACCCTCAGTGGCTCGGTGAACGGTGGCAGCGGCAACCTCGGCGTCAACGTCGCCGCCGGTGTGGGCAACCAGCAGAGCAACTCGCTGGCCATCTCCAACACCTCGTTCTGAGCGCTGTAACCGTAAGGCCCCCTTCGGGGGGCCTTTCTTCAACAGGACCAGGGGGCAAGACCATGCGGATGATCGCCTTGGCGTTTTTGCTGTGCATGGCCAGTTACAGCGAAGCGGCGCAGATGCCGCTTTCGGTTTTGCCGGGGGGTGCGGTGATCTACAAGCCCATCCAGAGCATCCGTGAGCGCAAGTTCGCCGACCTGGTGCAACAGAAGACCGATTTCAGTTGCGGCGCCGCGGCGCTGGCAACCATCCTGCGCCAGGCCTACTGGCTGGATGTGGACGAACAACACATCATCGAAGGCATGCTGGCTCACGCCGACCAGGACCTGGTGCGGGTGCAGGGCTTCTCCATGCTCGACATGAAACGCTACGTGGAAAGCCTGGGCATGCGTGCCCGCGGCTACCGGGTCGCCGCCGAAACCCTGAATAGCGTGCGTATCCCCGTGGTGGTGCTGATGGACATCCGCGGCTACAAGCACTTCGTGGTCATGCAGCGGGTCGACAAGGGCTGGGTCTATATCGGCGATCCGGTCCTGGGGCACAAGCGCTACAAGGTCGAGGACTTCCTCAAGGGCTGGAACGGCATCATCTTCGCCGTGATCGGCCAGGGTTACGACAAGACCAATGCTTTGCTCGACCCTCCTCTGCCGCTGAGCGCCAAGGGCCGGATCAACAACTTTACCCCGGTCAAGGACGCTGACCTGATGGACTTTGGCTTCATCCGCAGCGACTTCTTCTAATGACAATCAAGCACGACGCTCCGGGAGCATCCCATGAAGACTCCAGCATGGCTCACCCTGATCTGTCTGGCAGCCGCCCTGCCCATCCAGGCAGAGACCTTCAAGCCCATTGAACTGAAGGACCAGGAGCTGGCGAACCTGCGCGGGCGCTATGTAATGCCGGGGCGGATCATCAGTTTTGGCGTGGTAATGACCAGCACCTGGCAAAACGCCAGTGGCGATGTCATCGGCGCCAAGACCTCGATGCAGGTCCAGCAGTCGACCATCAAACCGCAATTCTACGTGTCGATGATCGACAAGAAAGGCTCCGGCTCGGGCAACGCGCAAGGCACCGGCAGCGTCACGGGCGGCGCGGGCCTGAACACGACCGACGGTGTCACCCAGGTAGTGCGCGCCGCCGGGGACAACAATACCGCCTACAACAACGTCGATATCAACGTCACCAAGGCCAACCAGGCACCCGATACGCCACAGCAGGGCCAGGTACTGGCCGCAGGTTCCACACTGGTTGGCAGCAACGGCGCCGGCTCGCTGAGCGTATCGGCCAGCGGCACCGGCGTGCAGCTCGACGTGGTGGCCAACAACAACCAGGGCAGTGCCCTGCAACGCATCGCCCAGGGTGGGTTGATGCAGAACGCGACATTGCTCGGCAACGGCAACCAGGTCAGCAACCTGACGTCCCTCAACGTCGTGCTGCGCGACAACGTGCCTGACGCCGCGCTGAACGGCAATCTTGACCAGCTCAAAGGCCTTCGCGCTCTCGGATACTGATCTACGCTGACTCTCATCGTATGTAGTCTGAAGGGACGGCTAACCCATGCACCGATCGTTGACGTTCAGAGCTGTAGTCTGTCTGAGTACCTTGGCACCCGCGACATTGCTCTACGCAGCACCGGACCCTCAGGTCGAGGCACTGAAGCAGGAGTTGCGGGAGCTGAAGCAACGCTACGAAGCCCAGCAGAATGCCCTGATGGTGCTCGAGCAGCGCGTGCGGCAAGTAGAAGAGACCCCGGCGGCGCCGCCGCCCAGGCGCCTGACAAGGTCCCCCTCGGAACCGGCCAAAGGCGCCCAGACGGTTGCGTCTGGCACTCCGGGCAATGCAGGCAGCTCCTATGGTCAATCGCTCAAGGACGACTCCGAGCCTGCGCAAAGTGTTTCCAACCTGTATGACGAAGCCAGCGGCTTCTTCGGCGGCGGCAAGTTCAGCGTCGAGACCGGCGTGACCTATACCCACTACGACACTCGCGCCCTGACCCTCAACGGTTTCCTCGCCCTGGACTCGATCTTCCTTGGCAACATCAACCTCGACCGCATCAAGGCCGATAACTGGACACTGGACCTGACAGCCCGCTACAACCTGGACCAGCGCTGGCAGTTCGACATAAACGTGCCAATCGTGTACCGGGAGTCGACCTATTCTTCCGGCGGGGTAAGCGGCGTCGGCTCCACCGCCTCGGATGCCACGGTAACCCGAGACCCCACCATCGGCGATATCAACGTGGGGGTAGCCTACAAGTTCCTCGACGAGTCGGAAAACTGGCCCGACGCGGTCGCGACACTGCGGGTCAAGGCCCCCACCGGCAAGGACCCTTACGGCATCAAGCTGATCAGGGATACGGCCAACGACAACCTGGCGGTGCCTGAAAGCCTGCCCACCGGCAATGGTGTCTGGTCGATCACCCCAGGGATTTCGCTGGTCAAGACGTTCGACCCAGCCGTTCTCTTCGCCAGCCTGTCTTACACCTACAACATGCAGGACTCGTTCAGCGACATCAGCCCGGAAGTCAACAGCAAGGTCCCAGGCGACGTGAAACTCGGAGATTCCTGGCAGATCGGCGGGGGGATCGCCTTTGCCCTGAACGAGCGGATGAGCATGTCATTCTCGGTCACCGACCAATTCGCCAGCAAAAGCAAGATCAAACGCGACGGCGGCGACTGGCAGTCGATCACCAACAGCGACTACAACGCCGCCAACTTCAACGTCGGCCTGACCTTCGCTGCCACCGACAACCTGACCATCGTGCCCAACCTCTCCATCGGCCTGACCGAAGACTCGCCAGACTTCTCGTTCAGCCTGAAATTCCCCTACTACTTCTGACCACTCCGGGCCCGCGCACGGGCCCGGCATTTGGTTACCGGTTTTGTAGCGCCCGACTTTCCCGGCACCAGCCTGTTATCATCCGGCACACTTTTGTGACGGTTTAATGGCATTAAGGAAAGTTTCGTGAACAACCTGCTCGGTCCCCCTCGCGCCCGCCTTGCCACCCTGGCAATCCTGGTGCTGGTGATACCCCTGACCGCGCGCGCGCTGCTGGGCTGGTCCAACCCCTTCGGCTACCTGTCTGACCTCGCCATCGGCAGCCTGTTGGTCCTGCTCCTGCAGCGGCGCCCCTGGTGGCTGGCCCTGCCGCTGCTATTGGCCTGGGGCGGCCTGTGGGTGGCATCCGCCGAGCTGGTCAGCGCCGTCGGCAGGCTGCCCACGGTCGACGACCTGGCCTACCTGATCGACCCGCAGTTCATGGAAAACTCCACCGGCGGCGGACTGGCCCATGCCTGGCTCCCCGTCCTGCTGGTCGCCGGCCTCGGCGCCTGGCTGGCAAGCGTATGGCGATCGCCAGCCGGCGCGCCATTGCCACGGCGACTCTGGGCCGTGCCCCTGGCGCTGTTCGGCCTGCACTGGGGCGGCCAGCAGCTGGCCCCTTCGGACGCCGACCAATGGCGCCAATACGGCCTCACCCACCAGGCGCTGTCGACGGCGGTGGGCAAGGTCCAGCATCAGGCCTTGAGCCGTATGGGCCGGGTGCCGGCAGTCACGGCGCTGTCCAGCGCCGGCCTGACCCAGTCCGACCTCAATGGCGTCAAGCTGCTCGACGCACCGGGCAAGGCGCGCAACCTGCTGATCATCACCGTCGAGGGCATCCCCGGCGCTTACCTGCGCCCCAACCGCGAGGCACTGGGCAGCCACTACCAGCAGGACCTGATGCCGCGTCTGAGCCAGTGGGCCGAGCGCGGCATGAACACCCCCGACTATGTATTGCACACGCACCAGACCATTCGCGGCCTGTACGCGATGCTCTGCGGCGACTATGACAAGCTGGCCAACGGCACGCCCAAGGGGGTCGAGCTGCTGACCCAGCAGCAACGCAACCAGGCCTGCCTGCCTGCCCAGCTGCGCGAAGCCGGCTTCGCCACCCATTACCTGCAAGGCGCCGGGCTGCGTTTCATGGCCAAGGACCGGATCATGCCGCACATCGGCTTCGACACGGTGCATGGGCTGGAGTGGTTCGCTAACGACAACTACCTGGAATTCCCCTGGGGCAAGGACGACCGCGCGTTCTTCGAGGGTGCGCTCGACTATGTTGGTGAGCTGCGCAAGCAACCAAAACCCTGGATGCTCACCCTGCTCACGGTCGGCACTCACCAGCCGTATTCGGCGCCGGAGTCCTATCTGCAACGCTTCGATACGCCCAAGCAAGCTGCGGTGGCCTACCTGGACGATGCCTTGGGCAGTTTTCTCGACGGTCTCGAGCGCCAGGGCGTGCTGGAAGACACTTTGGTGATCGTCACCTCCGACGAATCCCACGGCATCGATGGCGTGCGCCTGGCTTCGGCCTGGGGCTTCAACCTCACGCTCGCGCCGGAGCAGGCCCAACTGCCCAGGCTCAAGCAGGGCACCTACGGCCACGTCGACCTGAGCACCTCCCTGCTCGACTATTTCGCCCTGCCGATCCCTGCGGCGTTGGCCGGGCGCTCGCTGTACCGCGACTATGACAGTGGCCGCGAGATGATTTCCTACACCAACGGCATGCTGCGCTACCACGATGGCCAGGGCACCCTCAGCGAGTGCGATTTCCAGCAGCGCTGCCGACGCTATGCCAGCCCCGGTTTCATTGCCGACCAGGCCAAATTCGTTGGCCGTGGAGACGACGGCCTAGGAGCGCAGATCGGCCTGCTGGCCACCGGCCTCGACCAGTCGTTGCTGCAGACTCCGCTCAACCTGCGCTACCAGTTCGGCGGCCCCTCCCCCATCGCCCTGGCTGAGCGCATCAGGGATGACTGGGCCGACAACCTGATCGGCGCGCAATACCTGGAGATGCCCGAAGGCACCCGCACCCGGGTACGTCTCAAGGTACGAGCGCTGGATCCGCGCCACGCCGCGTACATCCGGCTCAAGGCCAAGGAGCTTGAGCAGGATGTGCAGCTTGGCTTGCCCGAAGAGATTCGAGTAACGGCCGATGAGCCGCTGGAAATGCAGTTCGATTTCGACAACCCCACCGTGCGCAAGGCGTTTTCCTTCCACCTGTTGGGGTATGGCGGCGGCGAAGTGGAGGTCAGCGACTTCAGCGTGATCACCGCGCTGCCCGATGAGCCAGAGACGGTGGAGGAACTGGCGGACGGCCATCTTGCCCAATCGAGCTGAGGCCCCGCGATCGACAGCGTGGTTGCTCAACGAATCTGGTGCTTGTGCAACAACCGGTAGAACGTCGGCCGCGACACACCCAGCACCTTGGCCGCGATGCTCAGGTTGTCACTGTGCCGGTTCAGCACATCGCACAACGCCTGCCGCTCTGCGCGATGCTTGTAGTCCTCGAGCGTGCCCAGCGGCTGGTCCTGCTCCTGCAGGTCCTGCAGTCCCAGGTCCTGGGCCTCGATCTGCCGTCCCTCGGCCAGCACCAGGCCACGTCGCACCCGGTTGGCCAACTCGCGCACATTGCCCGGCCAATCGTGCCGTCCCATTGCCGCCAGGGCACCGTCGCTGAACGAGCGGGGCCGCCTGCCCGTCTCCGCGCTGTAAAACTGCGAGAAATGGCTGGCCAGCATCGACAGGTCACCATGCCGGTCACGCAGCGGCGCGGTCACCACTTGCAGGACATTCAGGCGGTAGTAAAGGTCTTCGCGAAATCGCGCCAAGGCAATGGCTTTTTCCAGGTCCACATGGGTGGCCGCCAGAACCCTGACGTCGACCGCGATGGGCTGATTACCGCCCACCCGTTCGATGTGCTTTTCCTGGAGAAAGCGCAACAGATTGGCCTGCAACTCCAAGGGCAGGTCACCGATTTCGTCGAGAAACAGGGTGCCGCCATTGGCCGCTTCGATGCGCCCCACCTTGCGCTGGTGGGCTCCGGTGAAAGCGCCCTTTTCATGGCCGAACAGCTCGGACTGGATCAGGTGTTCCGGGATCGCCCCGCAATTGATGGCAATAAAAGGTTTGTCGCGGCGATGTGATTGCCGGTGCAGGGTGCGCGCCACCAGTTCCTTGCCGGTTCCGCTTTCGCCACGGATGAGCACCGGTGACTCGGTCGGCGCCAGCTTGCCGAGCAGCTTGCGCAACTCGCGGATCGGCCGGCTTTCACCCAGCAGCTCGTGCTCGGGCTCATCGACGCGCACCGTGCCCTTGCCGCGCAGGCGTGCCATGCCAAAGGCACGCCCCAGGGTGACCTGCACCCGGGATACATCGAACGGCAGCGTATGGAAGTCAAAAAACCACTCGCAGACGAAATCGCCGACATTCTGCAGGCGCAGTTCCTCGGCGCTGAGCACGGCGATCCACTCGGTATTGCTGCGCTTGATCAGGTCCTTGACCGCCTCGGGGTGCAGCAGGTGCGAGGCTTGCAAGCGCACCAGGCCAACATCGCAGGGTTGCTCCAGCGCCGCCTCGAGCGTGCAACTTCGGACATCCCAGCCGACACTGCGCAAGCCTGGCAACAGGCGGTGGCAATCGTCGCAGGGGTCGACGATCAGCAGGCGGCGATGGGATGCAGGTTCAAGCATGACCTTTCCTTGGCGCCAGTTATTGGTTTTTTACCTATAAACAGACAGTTGCGACGCCCGAATTAACAGTAGCAATTAACTTGACGCTCCCCACTACCGTTGGTCAGCCCGCCTGCCGCGCACTCTGCCCACTCGGGAATTATCTCCATCCTTGCGCGTCATAGGCGCAGCGGCACGCAAGGACGAATGATCGTCAATAAAAAAAATCACCGGCCTTGTGACTTGAACCCTGACCTGGAGCATCAGTACAAATAACCCCGCGTTGTAACCTGTTGAGGAATAACACCGCGGAACAATATTTCGCTGTTTGGGACCATGAGAGAGACCGAACCATGAACGCCCCGCTCCGTGTCAACGAAGCACTGCTGATCGCCGACCACGCCTTCGAACCCTTCCAGTGCGTAGCCTGGGATGCCCCCAACGGTACTGGTGAACTGAGCCTGGCAGTGGTCGACCGGACCAGCACCCGTATCGGCAGCAAGCAAGTGTCCTCGCGGGTCTACTCGGACCCTGCGCAATGGGCCAGCCTGATCGAGGAAGTGCGAGCCGAACTGTCCGGCAAAGGGTACGACCTGCAACCCTGGTCGATGCCCAAATAAACAAGGCAGCCTGTAACAAGTGCGTGGCTACCACGCACTTGGTCAACTTTCAGAGACCACGAATATAACTTTTCAATTGCGACATCCTGTCGCAGTTACATGCTCAATCGACCACGCTGAACTGCTCGATATGCCGGTATTCGGCATGCAGTTGTTCGGCAAGTTGTCGTGCGCGGCCTACTCGCACCGCCGCCCGTTCCATGTCCACCAACAACGTGCTGCACGGTAACGGCTGCATTGGGGCTTCCTGCAGCAGGCGGCCATCGGTCAGTACCAGGCAGCGCTGGGTCTCCAGGGGCAGGCGCTTGCTCCGCGCCAGCAACCACTGGCGCGCCTCCTCGAGCGCTGTTGGTAACGGCGTGCCACCGCCAGCCCCCAGCCCCTGCAACCACGGCTGCAGTGCCGCCGAGGCCTTGAGACCATGCAGCTGCCATTGCGGCTTGTCGCCA
Source organism: Pseudomonas soli (assembly GCF_900110655.1). Classification (GTDB taxonomy): domain Bacteria; phylum Pseudomonadota; class Gammaproteobacteria; order Pseudomonadales; family Pseudomonadaceae; genus Aquipseudomonas; species Aquipseudomonas soli. The sequence goes on along the minus strand of NZ_FOEQ01000009.1, from coordinate 194,611 downwards.
CTGACGGTGAGCAAGGCCAGGCGCGCCCGTTGCCGATAGGCTTCATCGAACAATCCGGCCAGCAGGCCTTTGGCTTGTGTCAGTGCCTGGTTGCGGCGGGTGGAAGCCGATGCATCGACGATCACCAGCCAAAGCTCCGGCGCTTGGGCCTGGCGCTGTTGCCAGCACAGGTCGCGATGCTGGCGCGGGCGCCCCTTGAGCAAGGTCGTCAGCCAAGCGATGCGGCCGGTCTCGGCCGTACGCGGGCGGCCCCGGGCACTACCTGTCAAATTGCCGACACGGGGCTTGGCATCCGCCGCCTGGGCATGGCGCGAGCGGATGCTCAGGGCTTTTTTGCCCAGTTCGGCACCTCGCGGCGTGCGCCCGTCGCCATCGGCTGGGGCGGCAAGGCGCCCCAGTCACCCTGCCCGCCTTGCGCTTGCTGCGGCCGAGGTGGCTCGCCCGCCGTGGCGGCCTGCGCCTGCGGTGCGTGAGCGCGACGACGATGGCGCAAGGCGAATTCGGCAACCGCTTCCACATCCGCTTCCTCGATCACTGCATTGCCACGCCAGGCGGCGTGAGCCCGTGCAGCCCGCAGCCACACCAGATCCGCACGCATGCCGTCCACCCCGGCGGCAAAACACCGCTCGGTGATCCAGGCCAGGGCCTGGTCATCCAGGGCGATCGACGACAATTGCTCACGCGCGGCCTGGCAACGCTGGCGCAGTGCGGCCTGCTGAGGCGCCCACTGGGCACAGAATGCCTGTGGGTCGCTGTCGAAGGCCAGGCGGCGGCGGATGATCTGCTGCCGTGCTTCGGGCGCGGGCAGGCCCTCCAAGGCCACGTTCAGGCCAAACCGGTCGAGCAGTTGCGGCCGCAGCTCGCCCTCCTCCGGGTTCATCGTGCCGATCAGCACGAACCGGGCGGCGTGCCGATGGGAGATGCCATCGCGCTCGATACGGTTGGTACCACTGGCCGCCACGTCCAGCAGCAGGTCCACCAAGGGGTCGGGCAGCAGGTTGACTTCGTCGACGTACAGTACGCCGCCGTCGGCATGGGCCAGCACACCCGGCGAGAACCGCGCCTGGCCTTGGCTCAACGCGGCATCGAGGTCGAGGGTGCCGACCAGCCGCTCCTCGGTCGCCCCCAGTGGGAGGGTCACGAACGGGCCGTCGCCCAGTAAATCGGCCAGGCCCCTTGCCAGGGTGCTCTTGGCCATGCCCCGGGGGCCTTCGATCAGCACGCCACCGATCTTCGGGTCTATCGCCGTCAGGCACAGCGCAAGCTTGAGGTCGTCGGCGCCGACCACGGCGGCCAGGGGGAATTGTACGGGTTCGCTCATGTTCAGCTGTCTTCCTCGCCGGCGAGCAACTGCTGCTCGAGGCTCTCGCGATAGTCGCCCGGTTCTTGCCACAACCCGCGCTGCTGGGCTTCCAGCAAACGCTCGGTAAGGTCGCGCAGGGCTTCGGGGTTGTGCTCGCGCATGAAGTCACGGGTGGCCGGGTCGAGCACATAGGCGTCGGCCAGGCCCTGGTAATGATGATCGTCGATCAGGTGGGTGGTGGCGTCGAAGGCAAACAGGTTGTCGACCGTCGCCGCCAGCTCGAACGCACCTTTATAGCCATGACGCTTGGCGCCGTCGATCCATTTCGGATTGAGCGCGCGGGCACGAATCACTCGGTTGAGTTCTTCCTTCAGGGTCCGCACCCGCGGCCGGTCAGCCTGGCTGTGATCGCCGTGGTAGCTGGCTCGCGCGGTACCGGCCAGGGTTTCGGCCGCCGCCAGCATGCCGCCCTGGAATTGGTAGTAGTCGTTGGAGTCGAGCAGGTCGTGCTCGTGGTTGTCCTGGTTCTGCAGCACGGCCTGCACCTGCGCCAGGCGCTGGGCGAACGCGGCGCGGGCCGGTGTGCCCTCGTCGCTGGCGCCGTAGGCGTAGCCACCATGGTTGAGATAGACCTCGGCCAAGTCGTCGCGGCTGTGCCACAGCCGGCCGTCGATGGCGTTCTGCACGCCAGCGCCATACGCCCCCGGCTTGGCTCCGAATACCCGCCAGCCGGCCTGCCGCGCCGCCTGCTCCAGCTCCATGCCGGCGCCGAGCAACACTTCACGCTCGGCGCGCACCCGTGCGGCCAGGGGGTTCAGGTCGTCCGGCTCGTCCAGCGCGGCCACCGCCTGCACGGCGGCGTCGAAAAGGCGGATCAGGTTGCCGAAGGCGTCGCGGAAGAAACCCGACACTCGCAGCGTCACATCCACCCGCGGCCGGTCGAGCAGGCTCAATGGCAGGATCTCGAAGTCGTCGACCCGCTGGCTGCCGGTGGCCCACACCGGGCGCACGCCCATCAGCGCCAGGGCCTGGGCGATGTCGTCGCCGCCGGTGCGCATGGTCGCCGTGCCCCACACCGACAGGCCCAGCTGACGCAAGTGGTCGCCGTGATCCTGCAGGTGGCGCTCGAGGATCAGGTTGGCCGAGGCAAACCCCAGGCGCCAGGCCGTGGTGGTCGGCAGGTTACGCACATCGACGGTGTAGAAGTTGCGCCCGGTGGGCAGTACGTCCAGGCGGCCACGGCTGGGTGCGCCACTGGGCCCTGCCGGGACGAAACGCCCGGCCAGTGCGGCCAGCAGGCCGTCCATCTCGGCGGCGCCACAGGCGTCCAGGTCCGGCGCGACCCGTTCGACCAGTGCCTGCAAGACCTCGCGCACCGGTGCCCAGCCGTCTTCATCCGGCAACGCCACAGCCCCTTGCAATGCCTGCTCGATCAATGTCAGCGCGAGGCACTCCAGACGCTCACGGGTATCACCACAGGTGCGCCATGCGCTGTTGTCAAGTTGCAGCAGCAGGCCCGGGCTCGGCCCGTCCCAGGCCTGCCCCAGGTCGCAGTCCAACGGATCGAAGCCCAACGCCAAGGCCTTGGCCAGCACGCGAATCAGGCTGGCATTGCCGCCCTTGCCATCTCCCCGAGCCACCCGCACCAGGGCCAGCAGCGTGTCGCTGCGCAGGCGCCCCTGGGGCGACTGGCCGAATACATGCAGGCCATCGCGGATCTGCGACTCCTTGAGGTCGCACAGGTAGGTATCCAAGCGCGGCAACCACACCGCAGCATCCTCCAGCTGCCCTTCAAGCTGCAGTTCGCGGTCGATGTGGTTGGCCTTGACCAGTGCGAGGATGTCGCGCTGCAACTCGTTGGCGCGACGTGGATCGAGCAACTGCGCTTCGTAGTACTCGTCGGCCAGCTGTTCCAGGTGGCGCAGCGGGCCGTAGGTCTCGGCGCGGGTCAATGGCGGCATCAGGTGGTCGATGATCACCGCCTGGGTACGTCGCTTGGCCTGGGCACCCTCGCCTGGGTCATTGACGATAAATGGATAGATGTTGGGCAACGGCCCGAGCAACGCATCCGGCCAACATTCGGCGGACAGCCCCACGCCCTTGCCCGGCAGCCATTCCAGGTTGCCGTGCTTGCCGACATGGATCAACGCATCGGCGGCGTAGCCGTTGCGCAACCAGAAGTGAAACGCCAGGTAGCCGTGCGGCGGCACCAGGTCCGGGTCGTGGTATACGGCGCTGTGGTCCACCTGGTAGCCCCGCGCCGGCTGGATGCCGACGAAGGTCAGGCCGTAGCGCAGGCCAGCGACCATCATGCGCCCGCTGCGGAACATCGGATCCTGCTCAGGCGGCCCCCAGCGCTCCAGCACCGCGCGCTGGTTGGCCTCGGGCAACGCGGCGAAGGCGCTGTGGTAGTCGGCCAGGGCCAGGCTCTGGGCGCAAGGGCGCTGGTCAAGATGATCGAGGTCGTTGGTCACACCGCCAAGCAACTGGTGGATCAACTCGGTGCCGCTGTCGGGCAGGCCGGCTACCGGATAACCCTGCGCCTGCAGGGCCTTGAGGATATTCAATGCCGCGCCTGGGGTGTCGAGGCCGACTCCGTTGCCGATGCGCCCGTCGCGGGTCGGATAGTTGGCCAGCACCAGGGCCACGCGCTTCTCCTGGTTGTCCAGGCGCGCCAGGGTCACCCAGCGCCGCGCCAGTTCGGCGACGAAATCCATGCGTTCGGGGTGGGCGCGGTAGCAGACCACGTCGGACTGGCTGCGCTCGCTGCGCCAGGCCAGGTCCTTGAAACTCACCGGCCGGGTGATGATGCGCCCGTCCAGCTCGGGCAAGGCGATGTGCATCGCCAGGTCGCGGGCGCCGAGGCCCTGCTCGCTCTGCTCCCAGCCGGGCTGGTTGTCCTGGGCGCAGATCGCCTGCAACACCGGCACGTCGCGACGCAGCGGGCGCAGATTGGGCTGTTCGGGGCTGGACAGAGCGAAGCCGGTGGTGTTGATCACCACCTCGGCCTGCACTTCGTCAAGCCAGGCCTCGACCTGGTCCAGGCAAGCGCGTTCCTTGAGGCTGGCCACGGCGATCGGTAACGGATTCAGGCCGCAAGCCTGCAGGCGCAGGCAGAACACATCGATGAACGCGGTGTTGGCCGCCTGCAGGTGAGAGCGGTAGAACAGCAGCGGCGCCACCGGGTACTCCGGGTGCCATTCGGTGTACCAGTCCTCGAGCCGTGCGCTGGACTTGGCCGGGTGGTAGACCACCGTGCGCGGCAAAGGCTGCGGTTCGTCCCAGGGGTAGGCGCGCCCCAGCCACTGGCTGGCCAGGCAGTTGAACAGGTTCAGTGCATTGGCCTTGCCGCCCTGGCGCAAGTAGTGCCAGAGGCGCTCGGCCTGTTCGCCGCGTACCGTGCCCAGCCCGGTAAGCTCCGGGTCGGGCCGGTCGTCGCCGGGGACCAGAATCAATTGCACGCCCTGCGCCGCCAACGCCACCAGTTGTTCGACACCGTAGCGCCAGTAACCGACGCCGCCATGCAGCGACACAAGGATCACCTTGGCATGGCGCAGCACCTGGTCGACATACAGGTCGACCGAGGCGTGGTTCTGCACCTGCATCGGGTTAGCCAGGCGCACGCTGGGGAAATCCGCCGGCAACTGCTCGGCGGTTTCGGCGAGCAGCGCCAGGTGCGAATCACCGCTGCAGAGGATCACCAGTTCGGCAGGGGTCTGGCCGAGGTCGGCGATGCTGTCGTCCGGCACAAAACCGCCCGGCTGGGTCCGCAGCAGGTGCATGGGTCAGGCGCCCAGGGCCTGGCGCAGACGCGCTTGCAGGCGTGCAGCATCCAGGTCCTGGCCGATCAGCACCAGGCGGGTGATACGTGGTTCCTCGCTGCGCCAGGCGCGGTCGAAATGCTTGTCGAAACGGGTGCCCACGCCCTGGATCAGCAGACGCATCGGCTTGCCGGGAATGGCGGCGAAGCCCTTGGCGCGCAAGATGCCGAACTCGGTGACCAGTTGTGTCAAGGCGTCGAGCAACAGGCTTTCGTCAGCCTCGGGCAAGTCGATGGAGATAGAGTCGAAGGCGTCGTGGTCATGGTCGTCGTGATCATCGCCGTCGTGGTGGCTGTCGTGGTGGGTACGACGGCCGTCGATATGTACCTCGGACTCGGCGCCCACGCCCAGCAACACTTCCAGCGGCAGGCGACCACTGCTTGCCTCGATCACCTTGACCGCCGGCGGCAGTTCCTCGGCCACTTCGGCACGGACCTTGGCCAGGCCGTCGGCATCGATCAGGTCGGCCTTGTTCAACACCACCAGGTCGGCGCTGGCCAGCTGATCGGCGAACAGCTCATGCAGCGGCGATTCGTGGTCCAGGTTAGGGTCGAGCTTTCGTTGGGCGTCGACCTGGTCTGGATAGGCGGCGAAAGTACCGGCCGCCACGGCCGGGCTGTCGACCACAGTGATCACCGCATCGACCGTGCAGGCGTTGCGGATCTCTGGCCACTGGAAGGCCTGCACCAAGGGTTTGGGCAGGGCCAGGCCGCTGGTTTCGATAAGGATATGGTCGAGGTCGCCGCGGCGCGCTACCAGCTCGCGCATCACCGGGAAGAACTCTTCCTGCACGGTGCAGCACAGGCAGCCGTTGGCCAGCTCGTAGACACGGCCGTTGGCTTCTTCCTCTGAGCAACCGATGCCGCACTGCTTCAGGATCTCGCCATCGATACCCAGTTCGCCGAACTCGTTGACGATCACCGCGATCCGACGGCCCTGGGCGTTGTCGAGCATATGGCGCAGCAAGGTGGTCTTGCCCGAGCCGAGGAAGCCGGTGACGATGGTGACGGGAAGCTTGGCCAGTGTTTTCATGTCGCAATGCCCTTGGAAGCAGTGGCGCGGGCATGCAGGACGACAGCCCCGGGTCGAGTCGCCCTGGCTGGTTCGCCACCGGATCACCCCGCCCGGTTGAAAGTCGAAAACGTTGCGAGGCAGGTCTCCTGGCTTGCACCGCCGGCCTTCTCAGCCAGTGGGATGGCGCCTTCCCGCGCGTGCGCAGTGGCTATGCCGATCCTTCATCAGTGCCTACAGTTGCGGGGGCAGCCGCGGCTTGTACCGCGTTCCCGTCTTAGCCCGGGCCAACGCCCGGGAACCTCGAACCGGCAAGGCTACGCAGTGCCTGCCTGACGGTCAACCGCCACAGCGATTGACGCAGGCCCGGCCCCGTGATTTGCTAACGCATTGCGTTCAGGTGCCCCCAACGGGGGTGAAACGGGAAACCGGTGCGTCGCGCGCCCTTTGAAGAGGGACGACAAGGCCGGTGCTGCCCCCGCAACGGTAAGCGAGAGAAGCATCCAGACCACTGTGCCCCCGCATGGCATGGGAAGGTGATGCTTGACCAATGGAGCCCCACTCCACCTCGCCAGCCCGGAGACCGGCCTGACATGCTTGCAGAACACCCCGCGGTGGGCGGGCGCTGTCGTATCACCTGGGCCAACCGTGCCCGGGGGCGTCGCGCCTGCCCGTTGCCACAACAAAAGCAGCAGAGGACGCGTCATGCCCATCACCCACGCCAAATCCAGTATCGCCACCCCCATCAGCCTCAGCCAGCGCCTGATCGTCGCGGTCGGCGCCACCCTGCTGGGCCTGTGCCTGGTGTACTTCGCCGGTTTCTCGCAAATCGAGGCGGTGCACAACGCCGCCCACGACACCCGCCACAGCGCTGCCTTCCCTTGCCACTGAGTACGCCCGCATGATCACGCGCATCGCCCGTACCGCGGGTTTCAGCGGCCTGCTCGCCGCCCTGCTGCTGACCCTGCTGCAAAGCTTCTGGGTCGCCCCGCTGATTCTCCAGGCGGAAACCTATGAAACCGCCGCCCCCGCCGTCGAACACCATGAGCACGGCGAGGCGGCAGCACCTCATGAGCACAGCGCCGAGGCCTGGGCGCCCGAAGATGGCTGGCAGCGGGTCCTGTCCACTACCGGTGGCAACCTGGTGGTAGCCGTCGGCTTCGCTCTGATTCTCGCCGCCCTGTACAGCCTGCGCACCCCAGGCCGAGTGGCCACCGGTGCGCTGTGGGGCCTGGCGGGCTTCGCCGTGTTCTGCCTGGCGCCGACCCTGGGTCTGCCACCGGAACTTCCGGGGACAGCCGCCGCCGACCTCGGCCAGCGCCAGACTTGGTGGATCGGCACCGCCGCCGCCACCGCCGCGGGCCTGGCGCTGCTGGTCTTCGCCCACCATTGGCTGTTCAAGGTGCTGGGTGTCGCCCTGCTGGTAGTCCCTCACCTGATCGGCGCGCCGCAACCAGCGGTTCATGAAAGCTTGGCCCCCGAAGCGCTGGAAACCCAGTTCAAGATCGCATCCTGGCTGACCAACGCCGCGTTCTGGCTGGCCCTGGGCCTGCTCAGCGCCTGGTTGTTCCGCCGCTCCAGTCAGGCCTGATGCGCGACCTCGCTCGCCCGCCGGCGTTATATGCCGGCTTTGGCTGCCGCCGTGGCTGCCCGGTCGAAACACTCGCCGTGCTGCTGCGCCAGACGCTGACCAGCCACGCCCTGCCTCTGTCGGCCCTCAAGGCCATTGCCAGCATCGAACCCAAGGCGCGCGAACCCGGCCTGCTGGCGCTGGCCGAACGGCTCGGCCTGCCGTTCATCTGCTTCGACAGCAGCCACCTGGCAACCTTCGAACCGCTGCTCAGCCAGCGCTCGACAATAGCGTACGCCCAGACCGGCTGCTGGGGCGTGGCCGAAAGCGCAGCTCTGGCCCTGGCCGGGCGCAGCGGCACCGAGCCGCGCCTGCGCGTACCAAGGCAGGGGTTACGAGGCGCTACCCTGGCCCTGGCCATCGGCGGATAATCCGCTCCTTTTACCTGCAAGGAACCCCCATGACGGTCTATTTCATCGGCGCCGGCCCCGGCGATCCCGAGCTGATCACGGTCAAGGGCCAACGCCTGATCCGCCAATGCCCCGTGCTCATCTACGCGGGCTCCCTGGTACCTGCTGCGGTGCTCGAGGGGCACCAGGCGCACACCGTGCTCAACAGCGCCGAGCTACACCTGGAGCAGATCATCGAGGCCATGCGCCAGGCACATGCCAACGGGGAGGATGTAGCCCGCGTGCATAGCGGCGACCCCAGCCTGTATGGAGCCATCGGCGAACAGATCCGCCACCTGCGTGAGCTGGGCATCGACTACCAGATCGTCCCCGGCGTCACCGCCACCGCCGCAAGCGCCGCGCTGCTGGGCTGTGAGCTGACATTGCCAGGCGTAGCGCAGACGGTGATCCTCACCCGCTACGGCGACAGCTCGCCGATGCCGGCCGGTGAACAGCTGGCCGATCTGGCCCGCCATGGCAGCACCCTGGCCATTCACCTGGGCGTACGTCATCTGGAGCGGATCGTCGAACAGTTGCTGCCGCATTACGGTACCGACTGTCCCATCGCCGTGGTCCATCGCGCCACCTGGCCAGATCAGGACTGGGTCAAGGGCACCCTGGCGGACATCACCGAACGCGTGGCCGCCAAGGGCTTCCGACGCACCGCGCTGATCCTCGTCGGGCATGTCCTGGGCGACGCCCCCTTCGCCGAATCCGCCCTGTATCGCGCCGGCCACGCCCACCTCTATCGGCCCGGCCCGTGAAGCGATTGCCGAGCGGGCAGCGGCGGCGCACACTGGGCTTTCCAACTGGATGGAAGCCCTGAACATGCTCGACCTGCGCCCCAACTGCGAATGCTGCGACACCGACCTGCCACCTGAAAGCCCGGATGCGCTGATCTGCTCGTTCGAGTGCACCTTCTGCCGTGCCTGCAACGCGCAGCACTTCCATGATCGCTGCCCAAATTGCGGCGGCCAACTGGTGACGCGCCCAACCCGCGTGGGCAAGGTACTGGGCAACAATCCCGCCTCCGCACTCCGTGTACTCAAGCCCCACGCACCCTGCGCCTGAAGCCCCTGTGCTCGAACCTTGTTTGTAGGAATTTTCCACATCTTGGCGCGGGTTTTTCAACACCCCTATACTCGCCTATTACCAAGGGTGCTGAATATCCGTAAGGTGCGCGCTGCCCAGCAAGTCCGCGGCCCGGAACCTTGAAGACAAGGCTGGAAGCGGGATGCACTTTGACAGGAGCTACCTGAATGACATCCGTGCTGTTGGTCGATGACCACCACATCGTGCGGCTCGCCGTACGCATACTGCTTGAACGCGAACGCTTCACCGTCGTGGGCGAAACCGGCAAAGGCAAAGAGGCCGCACGCCTGGCCGAGCAAACCAAGGCAGACGTGGTCATCCTCGACATCGGCCTACCGGACCTCGACGGCATGGAGGTGATCAAGCGTCTCAAGTTGATCGCCCCTCCGCCGCGGATCATGGCACTCACCGGCCAGCCCGCCGATCTCTACGTGCGCCGCTGCATGGACGCCGGCATCTCGGCCTTCGTCAACAAGGACGAAGACCTCGATGCCCTGGTCTTTGCCCTCAAGGCCTTGGTCAAGGGCTACTCGACCTTTCCGCAGATGGCAGTCAACAGCAATACCCTGGAAAGCGAGACGTCGCGCCTGGGACTGCTGTCCAACCGCGAAATGGAAGTGTTGCGTCGGCTCAGCGCCGGCCAGAGCAACAAACTGATCGGTGAACAGATGAACCTCAGCGCCAAGACCATCAGCACCTACCGCGGCCGGATCATGGAAAAGCTCAAGGTCGAGTCGCTGGTGGAAATGGTCGACCTGGCCAAACGCAACAACGTGGCCTGAGTCATGAACAAGGGCGCCCTGCTGTGCCTGCTGCTGGCCATGCTGCCGGCACTTCCCGCGCACAGCGAAGCGCACAGCGAATCCCGACATCTTCTGGCCCGCGCCCTCAGCGCGGCGCCTCCCTTGACGCTCGCCGCCTCCGACCGTCAGTGGCTTGCAGAGCGTGGACGCCTAGTGCTGGGCAGCTCGCGCCCGGACTACCCCCCCTTCGACATCAACAACAGTCAGTCCGACTACGAAGGCCTGAGCGCGGACTATGCCGGCCTGATCGGCGAGCAGTTGGGCGTGCCGGTCCAGGTGCGCCGTTATCCAAGCCGCGAGCAGGCGCTGGCGGCGCTGCGCGCTGGCGAGATCGACCTGCTAGGCAGCTCCAATGCTTTCGAAGCCAATGATGCGCACCTGGCCCTCAGCCTGCCCTATGCCGACGACCTACCGGTCATCGTAACGCGCAAGAACCAGGCCCTGCGCGACGGTGACGACCTGGCCGAGCTGCGCCTTGCCATGGTGGATCACTACCTGCCCATTCAGGCGGTGCGTCGCCTCTATCCCCGCGCCCGGCTGGAGCTGTATCGCTCGACCCTCGCCGGGGTCGCCGCCGTGGCCCTGGGACAGGCCGACGCTTACCTGGGTGATGCCATCAGTACCGACTATGCAATCGCCAAGGGTTTCCAACAAACGGTCAAGGTCGATCACTTCGTCAAGGCCCCGGCCAGCAGCTTTGCCTTTGCACTGAACCAGGACAACCTGCGCCTGTTGCAACTGGTCGACCTCGCCCTCGGGCGCATCGCCGACAGCGAACGGCTCAACATCCTGCGCCGCTGGGCCGGAGGCAGCACCAGCCTGCTGCTCGACCGCCGCCTCGATGCCTTGACCCAAGAGGAGCGAGACTGGATCGCGCAACACCGGCAGGTCAGCGTGATGATCAACACCACGCTGGCGCCCCTGAGCTTCACCGACGCCCAGCAGCAACCACGGGGTATCGCCTTGAACCTCCTGGAGCGTATCGGCCTGCGCACGGGGTTGCGCTTCAAGGTGGTCGAATCGGAGTCTTTCGAGGAGATGGTCGAGCAGGTCGCCCAAGGCAAGGCGAACATGATCGGTGCCATCGGCTACGGCGAGCACCGCGCGCAACGCCTGCGCTACACCCGACCCTACATGATCAGCCCGCGGGTAGTGGTCACACGGCGGGATGCCCCGCCCCTGGAACCGCAGCAACCACTGAAAGGACTGCGAGTGGCGCTGCTGCGCGGTTCACCGTTGCGCGAAGGCCTGGAACGCGAGTACGGCGAACTGCGGATCGTAGAAGTGGAAAACCCCCTGCAACTGATGGAGGCCGTGGCCAATGGTAATGCCGACGTCGCCCTTGGCTCGCACATCAACGCCAGCTATTTCATCAACCAGGTGTTCAAGGACCGCCTGCGCATTGCCGGCCTGTACGGTGATGAGCCGGCCCTGGCAACTTTCGCCGTGGGTCCTGCGCAGCCGCAGTTGCAGGCGATCCTCGACAAGGCTTTGCTGAGCATTCCACCTGACGAACTGGAACAACTGGTCAGTCAATGGCGAACCAACGCAGCCGTCAGCGACATCCCCTGGCGCAACTATCGCACCCTGGCCCTGCAGGTACTGGTTCTGGCCGCCCTGTTGCTGGCTGGCGTGGTGTTCTGGAATACCTACCTGCGCAAGCTGATCCACCAGCGCAGCGAAGCCCAGCGCGCTTTGCAGGAACAACTGGCGCTCAGCCGCGGCCTGCTCGAACAGCTGCGTCAGGCCAAGGACGATGCCGAACAGGCGAGCCGGGCGAAAAGTACCTTCCTGGCGGTCATGAGCCACGAGATCCGCACTCCGATGAACGCGGTGATCGGCCTGCTCGAGATGGCGCTTGAAGACAGCCAGCACGGTCATAGCGACCGCCAGGCGCTGGAGGCGGCTCACGGTTCGGCACTTGGCCTGCTCGACCTGATCGGCGATGTGCTCGATATCTCGCGTATCGAGTCCGGCCATATGACGCTGCAACCCGTGGCCTGCGACCTGGTCGCGCTGATCCATTCGACCCTGCGGGTGTTCGAAGGCAGCGCCAACCTGAAAGGGCTGGTAATGACCGCGCTGCTGCCCGACTCGCCCACCTGGTTGCTCGTCGACCCGCTGCGCTTCAAGCAAGTTCTGTCGAACCTGGTGAGCAACGCCATCAAGTTCACCGATCAGGGCCATATCGAAGTGTCGCTGACCATCGCTCCGGTCGACGGCGGCATGTTCGAGATCACGCTGCAGATCAAGGACAGTGGCGTGGGTATCAGCAGCATTGACCAGGCCCGCCTGTTCACCTCCTTTTCCCAGGTCGATGGGCGGCAGGCGCGCCAGGGCGCCGGCCTCGGCCTGGTGATCAGCCGCGAGTTGTGCGAGCTGATGGGAGGCGAACTGAACATGAACAGCATCGAGGGGCTGGGGACCCAGGTTGCAGTGCACCTGACACTGCCCGGCGCCGCGCCTCCTGGCACAGAAACAACCGGCAACGCCTTGATCGAACCCGGCGCAGGCCCCCTGCAGGTCCTGATCGTCGATGACTACCCCGCCAACCTGCTATTGCTCGACAAGCAACTGCGTTCACTCGGGCATCAGGTGACCCTCGCCGAGCAGGGCAAGGCCGCGCTGTCACTCTGGCAGGACGGCCGTTTCGACGTGGTCATCACCGACTGCAGCATGCCGGTCATGGACGGCCATGAGCTGACCCGGCAGATACGCGCTCGGGAGCGCGAGGCAAACCTGCCCGCGGTTCGAATCATTGGCGTGACGGCCAATGCCCAGGCCGAGGAGCGCCAGCGCTGCCTGGACAACGGCATGGATGAGTGCCTGTTCAAACCGATCGGCCTGCAGGCGCTCAAGGCTTGCCTGCCGCTGGCCACCGAGGCACCCCGCGCCAGCGGCTTCGATCTGGCGCAACTGCGCCACCTCACCCAGGACGATGATCGGCTGGTCAAGCGCCTGCTGGAGCAGTTGGCGCAAAGCAGTGCCGAAGATCTGCAGGCGCTGCACGCGCTCGGTGACAACCCGTCGGGCGCCGCCCTCGCCCCGGTCGTCCACCGGGTCAAGGGCGGCGCCCGAATGCTCAAGGTCAAGGGCGTAAGGCAGGACTGCGAGGCCTTGGAACAGGCCATCGCCCAAGGGCAGCCGGTGGAGAAGGGGCTCGCCCAGTTACGGGCAAGCCTGCATACCCTGGAGCTCGAACTGCGTCAGAGCCTCAGTGCAATTGAAGGGTCGAACTGATCTGGCTGATGGCGTCCACCACGTGCCTTGAGCCCTCTTGGATCTCCATGATCACCGTACCGGCTTCATTGGCCAGTTCCACACCCAGGCCGGTGCGGGTCAGGCTTGACTGCATGCTGGCCACCGCGGTCAACGACAGGTCATGATTCTGTCGCACCACCTCGACGATCTCCAGGGTCGCCTTGCTGGTGCGCGCAGCCAGGTTGCGCACCTCGTCGGCGACCACGGCGAAGCCACGGCCATGCTCCCCGGCCCGGGCCGCCTCGATGGCGGCATTGAGCGCCAAAAGGTTGGTCTGGTCAGCGATGCCCCGGATGGTCAGGACGATCTGCCCGATCACTTCGGACTGCTTGCTCACGGCATCGATGGTACGGGCGGCATCATTGAGCTCGCATGAGATCTGCTCGATCACCTCGACTGCCTGCTGCACCACCTGGGTACCCTTGCGCGCGCAGGCATCGGTCTGCACCGAGCTGGCATGGGCGGCGTCGGCGGCGGTTTGCTGGGTGCTGATCTGATGGGTGATGTCGCTGGCGAACTTCACCACCTTGTACAGCCGGCCCTTGTTGTCGAAGATCGGGTTGTAGGAAGCCTCGAGGTAAACCGTCTGGCCCTGTTTGTTGACCCGCTCGAAGCGATGTGAATGGTACTCGCCACGGTTGAGCGACGCCCAGAAATCGCGGTACTGGGATGATTCGCGTTCATGGGGCAGGCAGAACAGCCCATGGTGGCGCCCGACCACTTCCTCCAGGCGATAGCCCATGGTGTCGAGGAAGTTCTGGTTGGCCTTGATCACTCGCCCAGCCGGGGTGAACTCGATCACCGCCATCGAACGGCCGATAGCCTTGAGCAGGCTTTCGCTCTCGTGCTCCTCGATCACGTGGCGGGTAATGTCGGAGGCCACCTTGATCACGCTGGTCACCTGCTGGCGCTCGTCGATCACCGGCATGTAGCTGGCTTCCAGCCACACCTCGCGCCCCGCCTTGTCCAGGCGCTCGAACGTACCGCCGATAGCCTTGCCCTCACCCAGCTCGCGCCACAGTTGCTGGTACTCGGCACTCTTGGCATAGGTCGGGTCGCAAAACAGCCGGTGGTGCTTGCCACGTAACTCGTCGGCGCTGTAGCCCATGGTCTTGCAGAAGTGTTCGTTCGCCTCGAGGATCGTGCCATCCGGCGTGAACTCGATCATCGCCATCGAGCGGCTGATCGCTGCCAGCTTCGCCTCCATGCCCGCCAGGGCCTGCCGGCAGCGCTGGATCTCGACCAGATCGGACTTGCGATGATATTCGAACATGAGCCGGGCCTCCTGATTCCACGGATGTCCTGAGCATAGATCGGCGGCCAAGGCCTGCAAGCGATCTGATATCACTTTCGCATTAGGCATTTGTGCCGTCTGTCAGGTCAGGACCGCGGTTCACCTCGCTACAGGCTCTGGCTGTCATCAGAACTGCACACCGCGGGTCAGGCCACCGTCGACCAGCAGGTTGGTGCCAGTGATGAAGCTGGCTGCGGGACTGGCCAGGAACACTGTGGCTCGCGCCACCTCGTCGGGTCGAGCCATGCGCCCCAGTGGGTTGGCCGTCAGGCTGCGGGCGAACACCTGGGGCTGCTCCTGCTCGATACGCCCCCAGACACCGTCGGCGAAGTAGACATTGCCGGGGGACACGCAATTGACCCGGATGCCCTCTGCCGCATGACGCGCCGAGAGCGTCTTGCCATAGTGGGTCAGGGCAGCCTTGAGCACCCCGTAGGGTTCGTCGAAATTGCTCAGTTCGCGCCCGGACACGCTGGAAATCAGCACCACCGCCGCTTGCGCGGACTCCCTGAGCCAGGGCAGCGCCGCCGTGACCAGCCGCACGCTGCCCAGCAGGTCGGTCTCGAAGGCCTGCCGCCATACGGCCGCCTCGCTGCCATGGGCCAGGGCACTGACGTTGGGCACGACGATGTCAACCCCGCCCATGCGTTCGGCGGCGGCGGCGATCCACCCCTCGACTTCGTCGGCGTCGGTAATGTCTACCGCCCTGCCCCAGGCGTGCCCGTTCAACTGCGCCTCGGCCTGGCTTACTCCGGCCTCGTCCCGGGCGCAGAAGGCCACCTGGGCGCCTTCGCCAAGGAAGCATTCGACGATTGCCCGGCCGATCCCGCGCGTCCCGCCGCTGACCACGACTCGGGCACCTTGCAGTTGCAGATCCATGTACTGATTCCTCTGGCTGGTTCGATTTGCCGGCGAGTCTACGGCGCGGAATCAGCCAGAGGCTGTATTGGTCCCACAAAAGCGCCGCAGTTCGACATTGTCGAACCTTGCACTGCGCTGCGCCTGCACGCTGCGACGATTGCAGGCACAATGTGCAGCCATCGCACAACGGGATCGCCCATGACCACCAACCCTCGCCAGATACAGTCCCTGGAGCGCGCCATGCGCTTGCTCGAACTCCTTCGCGCCGAAGGCGGTCGGGCACGCCTGAACGACCTCGCAGTGCGCAGTGGCCTGGGCAAGAGCACCATCCATGGCCTGCTCGACACGCTGATCTCGCTTGGCTATGTCACCCGCGAGCAGCGCTTCTACGCCCTCGGCCTGCGCCTGCGACAGCTGGCTCAGCCGCTGAACGAGACCGAGCAGCGCCTGCGCCAGGCCTTCACGCCAGCATTGCGTGCTTTCGCCGAACTGTGTGGCGAAAACTGCTTCCTCGCCGTTCCCGGGGGCACCCGAGCCTATCTAACGCTGGCGGCGCTGGATAGCCGCGGCCTGTCCCTGCAACAGCCGCTGGACAGCCGTCGCGATGGCCTGGCCACTTCAGCGATCGGCAAAGTGCTGCTGGCCCATGATCGTCAGTTGGCCAGGCAGTTGTTCCGCACTCGAGCGGTTCCGGAAACCCTTGCCCAGGAACTGCACCAGGTCGCCAACCAAGGCTTCGCCCTTGACCTTGCCGCCTCGCGCCCGGACCTGCACTGCTTCGCCCTGCCCTTGCGCCTGCGCGGCCAGGTGGTGGCCGCGCTGGGTGCCGGTGGTCCCGCGCAACGCCTGCAGGCGCCGGTGATGCGTCGCATGGCGACACGGGCGATGCGTTCTTTGTTCGATCTGGTGAAATGCTGACGACGCACCAAGGGCCGCAAGTGCCCGCACCGCATCGACTGCACTGGGGGCAGGCCGCCACCAACGTTCACGCAGCAGCCCCCATGAATCAGGCCCCTCTTCTATACTCCCCCAGTATCAGGTGCACGATGCCCCGCAAGAGGGATACCCATGAAGATCGTAGTCACCAGCATCCTCGTCGACGACCAGGCCAAGGCCCATGCCTTCTACCACCATGTCCTGGGCTTCGAGCCCAGGCACGACATCCCCATGGGCAAGTACCGCTGGCTCACCCTCACCTCCCCCAATGACCCCAATGGCGTCGAGTTGCTGCTCGAGCCCGATGCCCATCCAGCGGCGAAGACCTACAAGGCCGCCCTCAAGCAGGACGGGATTCCCGCCACTTCGTTCGGCGTGCGCGATATCCAGGCTGAATATGAAAGGCTGTGCAAGGCGGGCGTGCACTTCACCCAGTCACCTACCCCCGTGGGCCCGGTCACCGTGGCCGTGTTCGACGACACCTGCGGCAACCTGATCCAGATCGCACAACGCCATTGATCAGCTCTGGGCCGCCGGCAACCGCAGGGTGGCGCACAGCCCGCGCGGCGAGGCGTTGCGCAGTTGCACACTACCGTCCAGGCGTTTGATGACGGTGCTCACGATCGACAATCCCAGGCCGGCACCATTGGGCGTGTCCTTGCTGTAGAAGCGCTCGAATACCCGCTCAAGGTCCGCCGACTCGATACCGGGGCCTTCGTCCTGGACCTCCACCACCAACACCTGTGCATCTCGGCGCAAGGCGACACGCACCCGCCCCCCAGGGGGCGAATGATCCACCGCGTTGGTCACCAGGTTCTGCAAGGCGATGGCCAGGGCACCGGCATCGCTGAACACGCGATAATCAACGCCTTCGGCGATCTCCAGAGAGGGCTCCTGACCGCGTTCGAGGATCCACGGGGTCAGCTCTGCCAGGGTTTCGGTGGCCAGTACACCGAGATCGATTGCGGCCCAGTTGCGCTGCGCCAGGCGAGGTTCAAGGCGGGCCAGGGTCAGCAGTTGGTTGACCACCCGGGTCAGGCGGTCGACGCCTCCGATCAGATAACCCAGCGCCTTGTCGCGCTCAGCCTCACCGGTGGCCGCCTGGGCGTTCTGCGCGTGGAGGCGCAGAATCGCCAGCGGCGTGCGCATCTCGTGGGCGGCATCGGCAATGAAACGATGTTCTCGGCGCAGCAATTGCTCGATCTGCGCAAGCAACCGGTTGATCGCCGCCTGCATCGGCTCGAGTTCCTTGGGCAACGGCACCAGCTGCAGAGGTTCCAGGGACTCGGCGTGCCGGCCACGGATCACCCGGGCCATGTTCTGTAACGGCTGCAGTCCCCAGCCGATGGCCGCCCAGACCAGCAGCGCCAATGCCAGGCTGCCGAGCAGAAACGGCATCAGCGTGTGGCGCACGATCCTGTCGATCAGGTCGTAGCGAACATCGTTGCGCTCCCCCACCCAGATCAGCCAGTGCTTCTCCGGTACCGGCAGCACGAAACCACGCCAACGCTGCCCCTGAACCAGCATGTCGGAAAACCCCGGCGTGCTCGGTGGCACCGCGAAAGCGGGCGCGCTGGGTGTATGCACCAGCAAGGTGGCCTGGTCGTCCCACACTTGGAAGGCCAGCTTGCTTTCGTAGGGATGGCCGACCCGGTGCCGCCCCGCCTTGCTCAGCGCCTCGTCGAACGCCTGGTACAGCGCCTGCCGGTTCTGCTCGTGCACGGGCAGGCTCATCACCCCCTGCAGCAGGCGAGCGTTCTGCGCCAGATGGGCATCGTAGACCTCGGTGATTTCATGGCGGCTGTCGTGGTAGTTGTACAGCGCCAGCAGACCGCTGCCGACCAGCAGCAACAGCATGACCCGCCACAGCGTGCGCTGGCGCAACGAACTCATGCGCGCCCCTCCACCAGGTAGCCGATACCGCGCACCGTGCGGATCAGGCCGTTGAATAGCTTCTTGCGCAACTGGTAGATATTGACTTCAAGGGTATTGCTCTCAGGCTCCTCGTCCCACCCATAGAGCAACTGGGTCAGGCGCTCACGGGTGAAAACCTTGCCCGGCTGGGCAAGCAACTCGTGCAGCAGCAGATACTCCTTGGGCGTGAGTACGACTGGCTGGCCGTTGTAGCGCACCTGCTGGGTCGTCGGATCCAGGCTCACGCCGGCATGCTCGATCAGCACCCGGGCGCGGCCTGCGCTGCGCCGCAGCAGCGCGCGCAGGCGGGCCTTGAGTTCGTTGAGGTCGAAGGGTTTTACCAGGTAATCGTCGGCACCGGCATCCAGCCCCGCGATGCGATCCTCCAGCCCGTCGCGCGCGGTGAGGATCAGCACCGGCATGGCGTTTTCCGCGGCGCGCAGCCGACGCAACAGTTCCAGGCCATCCAGACGCGGCAACCCCAGGTCCAGCACCAGCACGTCGAAGCTCTCGACGCCTAGCGCATGCAACGCACTCTGGCCATCCTGCAACCAGTCGAGGGTGTAGCCCTCCAGCCGCAGGCCATCGCAGATTCCCTCGCCCAAAGCGGCGTCATCCTCAACCAGTAGCAGGCGCATGCTCAGTCCTGTTTGTCCTCGATGGCCTTGAGTAAAGCATCGATTTCCCCGCGCCGGCCCTGGTCGGCCAGCGCGCGTCCTGGCCGCGGCGCGGCGTGCAGGGCCTTGTCCAAGGCAGCACGGGCTTCACCGTAGCGGTTCTGCCGGTACAAGTGGTCGGCCCAGAAGTAGTTGCTGTCGATACCGTCGGGGTTGATCGCCAGGGCCTGGCGCAGCATCGCTTCGGCCTTGTCCTGGTCACCGAACCCCAAGGGCCAGCCCGGCACCCGATCGTACAAAGCCCCCATGCTGGTGTAGGCCGACCCTTGCAGGGCCTTGGGGTCCAGCGCCAACGCCTTTTCCAGGCTGGCACGGGCGGCCTTGACTTTACCCAGCGCGCCGAGCCCGCCTGTGGCGCCAGCCCAACTGCTGTTGACGATGCCCTCCCAGATCAAGGGTTCCGCCGACCCCGGGTATTGACGGACAAACCCTGCCGCTTCCACGGCCAGCGCCTCGAACGCTTTGGCGCGCTGCGCTTCGGGCAATTGGTACTGAATCTGCGCCCAGCGCTGCTGCACCTCGCTCAGGCGCTGGTTGCCGGCTTGGTCGAGGGCCCAGACAAGGGGCGAAAAGGCCAGCACACCGGCCAATAGCAGACGTTTCATTTGCCTGACTCCTTGCCCGGATGGGCGCTAAAGCGACGAATCAGCGGCAGTTGCTTGCGCAGGGCCCGATCAACCAACCCCGGCAGCATGCCGTTCAAACGCACGAAGAGTTTTTCCGGCCAGCCGAGGTACACCTCGCTGCGCTCGGACTGGACCGCATCGAGCACCGCGCGGGCCACATCCCGCGGCTGGTCCACGCCGACCTTCAGTGCCTGGTTGAGCGCCGTGGCGGCATTGCTGTTCATTGCCGTGCGCGTTGCTCGTGGCGCGGCATATAGCACGTTCACCGGGGTGTCGGCCAGCTCGCGGCGCAGCGCTTCGGAAAAGCCGCGCAGCGCGAACTTGCTGGCGCAGTAGGCGGCGTAGCCGGGGTAGCCGATCGAGCCGTAGGTAGAGCCCACGTTGACCACCAGGGCCCGAGGCTGATCGCGTAACAGCGGCAGGCAGGCACGGGTCAGCTGCAGTGCGGCCTTGAGGTTGATATCCAGCAGCTCGTCGAGAGCCGCCTCGTCAAGCTGGTCGAGCAAGGCGAAGCGATTGATCCCCGCAGCGTTGATCAGCACGTTGACACCACCCATGGACCGCGCCGCCGCCAGCACGTCCTCGCGGCTCTGGGCACAGCGCAGGTCAGCCGCTTGCCAGCGCAATTGCTGCGGATAACGGTTCATCAACTGCGCCAGCTGGCCAAGGTGTCGGCTTACGGCCAGCACCCGGGCGCCGGCGGCACACAGCTGCTCGGCCAGCTCCAGGCCGATTCCGCCGCTGGCCCCGGTCAACACCACCACGCAATCAGGCAAGCGCATGCCGCACCTCACTCTGGCCTGCCCGTGGCAGGTGCTGGAACATTTCGGTGTACAGGCGGTATACCACCTTGGCCGCATGGATCACCGCCTGCTGATCGCCACTGTCGTCCAGGCGATCCATAAGGCCGCGGTAAGTCACCATGTGATCCTGGTCCAGGGCGCCGTGGGAACTGAGGTAGCTGAAAGCCTTGTCCGCAAGCCCCAGGCTACCCTGTATCCTGCCGGCAGCCTGGGTGGCCAGAGCGATGCTGGTGCCCTCGAGCACATTGACCATGCCGAACAGCCCCACCGGGTTACCCCGTGCGATCAAGTCGTAGAGGAAGGCGACCATCAACTCGATCGGCAACGCGGGACGCCCATCGCGGACCTTGTCCGGGTCACCGCCACAGGCGGCGATGTCGTTGAGGATCCAGCGTTCGTGGCCATATTCCTCCTCGATGTACTCGCACACGGCGCCACGTAACCACTCGAGACGCGATGGCAGACGGGCGCCACAGGCCATCATCAACGGTACGGTATGACGCACATGGTGGTAGGCCTGGGTCAGGAAGGCCACATAACCCTCCAGGCTGACCACGCCACCCAGGGCATCGCGGATCACCGGGACACTGAACAGCGCTTCGCGCTCACTGGCGGTCTGTGCTTGCAGGTTTTCGAAAAAGGACATGGCGAACCTCATGCTTGTTGGAGAATGGACAACAGGGACTGGTAATGCAGCAGGATCGCCTCGCGGCGTGGCCGGCCATTGGCGGTGAGAGTCCCCGCCTCGGCATTCAACGGCTCGAACAAGCGTCGCCAGGCATGGACCCGGGCATAGTCAGGCAGGCCTTCGTTGCACTGGCGAACCGCACGCTCGATCTGCTCATCGCTGGCCTGCGGGTCCAGCGGCCAGAGCAGTGCCAGGTTGCCCGGCAGGCCCTCGCCATGCACAAAGGCCTGGGCGATGACCCCGCCCTGAGTCAGCTCGGCCTCGACCCATTCAGGGTTGACGTTGCGCCCGAAGCTGGTGATGAACTGGTGTTTCTTGCGCCCAGCCAGGTGCAGGTAGCCGTCGCGGTCAAGCTGGCCGAGGTCCCCGGTCGGCCACCACTGGCCATCGAACGCGGGTTCGCCGAGGTAACCAAGCATGCTAGAGCCGGCCACCAGCACCTCGCCATCCTCGGCGATGCGCACCTGGACATGGGGCAACGGCCGGCCGACACTGCCCAGGCGCCGCGCCCCGGGACGGTTCAGGCATACCACCGAGGCGCACTCGGACAAGCCGTAGCCTTCGTACACAGGCAGGCCGACCGCTGCGGCACGCGACAGCAGGCTGGCCGCCACCCGGGCACCGCCCACGGCGACAAAACGCAACGGGCCGACACGCATCGCCCCCCGCTCGATGGCCGTGACCAGCCCCAGCAACAGCTGCGGGACCAGGATCAGGCTCTCGGCGCCGCTCAGGGCGATCACCCCCAGCAGACGCGCGAAGTCCACCTGGCTGGCGCCGCGGATACCCAGCTGCGCCTGCGGATAGAGCATGACCACGGCGCCGGCCAGCAGCGCCGCGTACACCCCCAGGTTTTCCAGCAACACCGCCAGCGGCAGCACGGCAAGGTACTTGCCCGGCGCCGCCTCCCGGCTGGCCGCCTCAAGCTCGCGGGCGACGCGCAGCATCGACGCGGCGCCCAGGCAAACGCCCTTGGGCGCACCGGTACTGCCGGAGGTGTAGGTAATCTTGGCGGTGCCGAGCGGCAGTTGCGGGGACACAAGCGGATCACGGTGCCAGAACTGCGTGCCACGGGTGAACCCACAGGCTTGCAGCTCATCGGCAAGCGCGCTGTCGGCCAGCACCAGTGAGACGCCCCCCTGCGTCAGGCAGTGGCGTCGCTGGGCCGCACTGAAAAAGCCCGGCAGCAGCAGCATCGGACGCTCGGCCAGCAACGCGGCAAGGTCCCAAAGCACGGCTTGCGGACCGTTATCCAATGCCACGGCGAAGGTGCCGGCAGGTTGTTCGCGCAACCAGTCCGCTCGCAGGCGCACTTCACTCAGCAACTGCGCGTAGCTGAACCGTTCATCACTGCCCAGCAGCGCCGGTTGCTCGCCACGGTGGCGGGCATGGACCTGCAGTGTTTCGAAAAATGCCTCGATATCATGCGGCATGACCGCTCTCCTGATTCAGCACCGGCAGGCCCAGCCGTTCGAACACGCCGGCGCGGGCCAGAGCCGTGTGGCCTAGTCCGATATTGCCGACGTACACCTGGGGTTGCTGCGCGTAGTAACTGCCCCAACTGCCGGACTCCTCGCCCAGCCGGTGCGCAGCCGCTTGCGCCACGACCGTGGGCTCCAGCCCGAGTCGACGGAAACTGTTGAGCAAGGTCGCCGCCCCAGTGAATGCGACCCACTGCAGGCCGCGGGCCGCCAGCAGCCAGGTCACCGCGACGATCATGATCCGTGCGCTGCCGGCACTGAGCGCGGCCAGGTTGCCCACCTCCACCAGCTGCTCGCGGGTGATCGGCGCCGCTGCCACGTTCGCCACGGCGTTCTCCAGCGGCACATCGAGGTAGCGCTCCAGGAACAACGGTGTACTGCCAGCCAGGCGTACGCCGGCGGCTGCGATCAGCCGGCCATGGCGATCACGCAGCCCCAGCAGCTCGGGCATGTAATGATGCACATCGGCGTGATGCACGCAGGCGAATCGCGCATGAATGAATTGCTCAAGTTCAAGTCGACCTGGCGTTTCCGGCCCATGCAGCAGTAGTTGGGCCTGGTGTTGCGCATGGCTGCCAATGGCCACGGGAAACAGGGTGTTCCAATTCAGCTCGGTCATGACGGGCCCCCGCTCATTTCAGTGGAGGCAGTATCGAGGGCGAATCTGAAGCCAGTCTGAAGTCTCGCGATCGAGGTGCTGGCGCCCCTCGCTGGGGCTGCTACATTGCTGACTTCCCCGGCGCAGCCAGAACAAGGACACCCCATGCGCTACGAATTCAGCGAAGTGTTCAACGACCTGGTCGACTATTTCCTGCTGGGCGATATCCAGTTGCTCGAACAGTTCAAGGAAGACCAAGACCTGCCCGATGACCTGGCGCGCGCGTTCACCAGCAGCGACAGCGGCGACCTGGCGGTGCAACAAGGCGTGATCCTGCCGCTGGCCGGCGTCGACAACCTGCCCTACCGCATCCTGTTCACCCTCGACGAACGCACCCCGGCACTGCTCGAACCCGGCAGCCGCCTCAAGCACCGTCGTCCGGGCCATATGCTGAGAGTCGAACACGGCGCCGTGATGCTCTTCACCTGGCGCATCCTGCAGCACTTCACCAACAAGACCCTGGGTGATCTGCTGGCGCGCTACCAGGAGCCGGGGCGGCCGATCATCGAGCTGGACAACGGCTGGTATTCGGTGGAAGTGCTCGCGGGCGCAGTAGTCCGCGACGGGGTGTACGAACCGGCGTTCGAATTCGTCATGAAAAAGACCTATGCGCGGCCACAGGCCTTGGAGGTGGATGTCGGCTACCGGTATACCTTGCGCGGGTACTTCGACTGACCAGGGCCGCTGCTGCGGCGTGGAGCGAGCCATCGCCGCAGCAGCAGACTGTCATCGCTCAGGTGTGATGGATATCCCGATCCTTGGTCTCGGGCAGGAAGAAGATACCCAACACCGCGGTCATCACCGCAATGATGATCGGATACCACAGCCCGTAGTAGATATCCCCGGTGGCCGCCACCATGGCGAAGGCCACCGTCGGCAGGAAGCCACCGAACCAGCCGTTGCCGATGTGGTACGGCAGCGACATCGAGGTGTAGCGGATCCGTGCCGGGAACAGCTCCACCAGCCAGGCGGCGATCGGCCCGTAGACCATGGTCACGTAGATCACCAGGATGGTCAGCAGCAGCAACACCATCGGGTAATGGATCTTCGCAGGGTCGGCCTTCTCGGGATATCCGGCCCCTTTCAGGGCACCGGTCAGCGTGGCGGTGAAAGCGTCGGCCTGAGTCTTCAGTTCAGCCGCGGCCAGGCCAGTGCCCTCGAAACTCGGGATCACCCGCTCACCGATACGGATCTGCGCCACGCTGCCCGGCTCGGCCTTTTCGTTCTCATACGGGATCGCCCGCTTGGCCAGCAGGCTCTTTGCGATGTCGCAGGAACTGGTGAAGCGGGCCTTGCCCACCGGGTCGAACTGGAAGGCACACTGCCCGGGGTCAGCCACCACCACGACCGGGTTCTGCTCCTGGGCAACGAACACATCCGGGTTGCCGTACTCGGTCAGCGCCTTGAAGATCGGGAAGTAGGTCAACGCGGCAATGATGCAGCCGGCCATGATGATCTTCTTGCGCCCGATGCGGTCGGACAGGCTGCCGAAGACGATGAAGAACGGTGTGCCGATCAGCAACGAACCGGCGATCAGCAGGTTGGCGGTCTGCGGGTCGATCTTCAGTGTCTGCAGCAGGAAGAACAGCGCGTAGAACTGCCCGGTGTACCACACCACCGCCTGGCCGGCGGTGCCGCCGAGCAGTGCCATGATCACCACCTTGAGGTTGTCCCAACGGGCAAACGATTCGGTCAGCGGCGCCTTCGACGCCTTGCCCTCGGCCTTCATCTTCATGAACACCGGCGACTCGTTGAGCTGCAGGCGGATGTACACCGAAATCGCCAGCAGCAGGATCGACAGCAGGAACGGTATCCGCCAGCCCCAGTCCTCGAACGCCTCGGTGCCCATGGCCGTGCGGCAGGCCAGGATCACCAGCAGCGACAGGAACAGCCCGAGGGTGGCAGTGGTCTGGATCCACGCGGTGAAGAAACCGCGCTTGCCCTTGGGCGCATGCTCGGCCACATAGGTGGCAGCGCCGCCGTACTCCCCGCCCAATGCCAGCCCCTGCAACAGCCGCAGGGTGATGAGGATCACCGGCGCGGCCACGCCGATCGTCGCATAGCTGGGCAGCAACCCGACCACCGCGGTGGACACGCCCATGATCACGATGGTGATCAGGAAGGTGTGCTTGCGCCCGATCATGTCGCCCAGGCGGCCGAACACGATGGCGCCGAACGGCCGCACGGCAAAGCCGGCGGCGAAAGCCAGCAAGGCAAAGATGAACGAGGTGGTCTCATTGACCCCGGCAAAAAAGTGCTTGGCGATGATTGCCGCCAGCGAGCCGTACAGGTAGAAGTCGTACCATTCGAACACGGTGCCCAGCGAAGAGGCGAAGATGACCTTGCGCTCCTCCCGGGAAATGCCACGTTGGGGCGCGCTACTGCCCGTGGATGCGCTGTCAAGGACCGCCATGGGTCGCCTCCGTCTGGTTGTGGTAGACCGGAGTGCTCCATCAGGTAGCCAAAGCACGCACCCAGGCCCAACGGCATTGCAGGCTGCGCGAAGCACGACGAGGCATCGGCCTCGAATCGCGGCAAGTCACTTCAAGCATAATCGGCCTTTGTACGATAGCCACTCGCCTGAGTGATCGAGCGCCGAAACGGATAGGGAACCGGCAATGAGCGAAGCACGGCACGGCGCCTGGCGAGGTCGGCTCTGGCTGGCCGATGATCACGGCCTGCTGCTCGGCACGGCGGGCCACACCGGTGTCCATGCCCACTATGCCCACCAGGTAGTGCTCGCCCTCGAGGGCCAAGCCTGCCTGCAGGTCAATGGCGAAGAGCACCGCGGCGACATGCTGGCCATCGCCTCGTTGCAGCCCCACGCCATTCTCGCGCCCGGCACCGCCTGCATCACCCTGTTCGCCGAGCCCCTGGCGTTTTCCCTGGAGACCTTGCTCGACGTCTGCCGGCAAGCCCCCCGCGATATCTCAAGCCTCGCCCAGGCATTGCGCCAGGCACCGCGTCGCCCGTTGGATCTCCGCCTGGCGCGGGCCCTCGCACGGATTCGCGCGGTGGACGAGCAGCGCCTGCCGGCCACGGAGTTGGCACAGGCAGCGGCGCTGTCGGTCAGCCAGCTCGAGCGCCTGTTCAGTGGCCGCCTGGGCCTGTCGGTGCGGCGCATGGTGCTGTGGCAACGCCTGCGCGTGGCCCTGGGCGAAGCGCTGGCCGGTGCCAGCCTGACCGAGGCGGCCATGGCCGCCGGCTTCGCCGACTCGGCGCACCTGAGCCGCAGCCTGCGCCAGCAATTCGGCATCCGCGCCAGCGAAGCCCTGCGCCACCTGCGCTCAGACGTGCTCTAGCGCCTGACGCAGGCTGTCCGGCACGGCTGCCGGCGGATGCGCCGTGGCCACTTGGCAGAACGGCTCACGCAGTTGCGCAAGGTACGTTTTGGGATAGTCCGGACGGTCGCCGATGCCCATGTCGTCATCGGCCAACCCGTAGGCCGGCAGGTGCAGGGCAGTGCCGAGCAAGCGATCCCAGACGGGGAAGAACAACGCGAAGTTGACGTCGCCCAGGGTGCCGTACTTCAGGTGGTGCAGCCGATGCACGGGGGCCCAGGCGAAAAGATGGCGCAGAACGCCGATGCGCATGTCGACATTGCTGTGCTGCAACAGCAGCTGGACCGCGATGCAGAACGCCAGCAACGCCGCCACGTCCTGCGGCAAACCCAGCAGCAGCAAAGGCAGCACGCCGCCCAGCCCCTCGGCCATCTGGTGCAGCGGGTGCTTCATCAAGCCATTGAAACCGTACAGCCGGGTCACGCTGTGATGCACCGCGTGCAGGCGCCAGAGCAGCGCGCTGCGATGGCTGGCGTAATGCACCAGGGTGATGCCCAGGTCGGCCAGGGGCAACGCCAGCAACAGTTGCCCAAGCACGGGCCAGTGGCTGGGCCACAGGCTTGTGGCTGGCAGCCAGCCGGCGAACAACGGGATGGCGGCGATGCTGGCGATATTGAGGGTTTCGTTGACCAATGCGTGCAGTGCATCGCGCCCGCCCTCGCCTGTTGCCTCGCGCCAGGCCGATTTGTAGGGGCACAGCACTTCGCAGGAGAACGACAGCAAGATCGCCACGCCAAGCAGGGGCAGCAGCCAGAGGATATCGGCGCCAAGATCGATCAGCCACACCGCGGTGGCAATGAAACCGAAGAAGAAACACGGGGCATAGAGGATACGCATGGATGGCTCCAGTCATGGTTGGAGCCGCCAGTGTTGCCTGGTGCCTGACCTCGGCGATTGAACGAACGGCGCATCTGTCGCAGCGATGCTCTACAGGGTCGGAGTGTCCGCGGCTCGGGCTGCCAGCTGTCTACGCATCTCATCGTTGGCGCCCTGGGCCTGGGCGAGGATGGCGCGCAGCCCCTGCACTTGCGCGTCACGCTGCTGCAATTGCTCGTCCAGCAGCGTGCCCCGGGCCGTGGCCTGGCGATGCTCGGCGAGCAGGCGTTCATTGTCGCGGTGCAGGCGCGTCAGCTCGTCCTGACGCGCCAGGGCGCCCTGCTGCAAGGTCTGCAACTGGCCTTGCAGTTGGCGCACCTGGGTCTCGTTGCGGCGTTGATCCTGTTGGCGCTGCTCGAGGCTGGCGCGCAGTTGCCCGTCCTTGTCGGCCAGGCGCGCCTGCAACTCACCCTGTGACTGGCTGAGGCTGGCGCTGCGCAACTGCTCGGCCTGCAGGCCGGCCTGGGCGGTCGTGAGGCGTTGAGTCTCGGCGTGCAGCGCAGCGGTCAGGGCCTCGACCTGGCGCAGCGTGCCAGCCAGGTCGCGCTGGGTCAGTTGCAGCTCGGCCTGCATCGCCGCACAACGCGCTTGCGCCGCCTGCTCGGCGGCGGCGATCCGGGCCAGCCCTTCCTCCTGCAACTGGGCAGCCAGCTGCTCGACCAATCGCGCCAACGGTTCGCTCAAGGCCCCCTGGCTGCCCAGCAATTCCAGCGGCTGCCGGTCCAGTTCCTTGAGGTACCGATGGATAGTGGTCTTCGAGCCGGTATTACCCAGCTCGATACGTACCGCATCGATACTGGGGTGTTCACCCCGGGCCATCAGTGCCTGGCGTGCCTGCTGAACGGCAGCCTTGTCTATGCCATTGCGGGCCATTGCTCATTCCACCTATTCGTACCATGGCATGTACCATTTAATACGGCGCAATACTGCACGGCACTGCACCTCGATTCAAGCCTGCGGGTGAAATATCATTCAGCGGCCTGTTCGAGGAAATCCACCGGCGGCACGAAGTACAACCCGCCGGTAACGGCGCGACTGTAGTCCAGGAGACGATCGTAGTTGCCCGGCGGCTTGCCGACGAACATGTTCTCGAGCATCTGCTCGATCGGCGCGGGCGACCGGGCGTAACCGATGAAATAGGTACCGAACTCCCCGGCACCGGGGCGGCCGAAGGGCATGTTGTCGCGCAGGATCTTGATCTCTTGCCCGCCCTCTTCCAGGGTGGTCAGCGAACTGTGCGAGCAACTGGGCTTGCTCGCGGCATCCAGCTCGATGTCGGCCAGCTTGGTGCGCCCGATGATGCGCTCCTGCTCCTGGGTCGACAGCGCCTCCCAGCCGGCCATGTCATGCAGGTACTTCTGCACCAGCACATAGCTGCCGCCGGCGAACGCCGGGTCCTCATCGCCTACCAGGGTGAAGCGTGCCACGTCCCGCGGACCGGGATTCTCAGTGCCATCGACGAAGCCGATGATGCTGCGCATGTCGAAATAGCGGAAACCCTGCACCTCATCGACCACCGCCACCGCATCACCCAGGCGCTTGACCAGCAACGCCGCCAACTCGAAACACAGGTCCATGTGCTCGGCGCGAATATGCAGAAGAATGTCGCCCGGCGTGGCAAGCGCCTTGCGCGCTCCACTGCCGAACTCGCGGAAGGGGTGCAGGCCAATCGGCTGCGGGGTGCCGAACAGGCGCTCCCACACCGCCGCGCCGAAGCCGATGACGCAAGATAGGTTGCCCGAGGGCACGCGCTTGCCCACCGAGCGCACCAGCCCGGCCAGGTCACCGCACACTTCGCGGACACGGACCGCGCAGTGCTCGCCTGGACCGAGCGTCGCCACCATGAACAGCGCGCTGCGGGTGATCGGGCTGTCCACCGCCTGCGGTTCGATCTGGTCAATAGTCATACAGGTTTCATCCCCACGCTTCGCTGGAAAAGGTCGGCGCATTACCCCATGCGGTGCGTTAATACGCGCCGGGCCGCATGTGGTATAGCACAGCCCGATGGCCTTCCCACCCTCATAGAGGGGATCTATCACCTGATCCAGGCTATCGATTTGACCGCGTCAAATTGCCTCAGCTACCGTGCCGCCCGCTTCAAAGCCACGTCGTCCTCCATAAGGCCAAGCGCATCACCTGCCCATTGCCGCCAACCCCCGACCCACGGCCTTGCCGTTGTCCTTGCGTTCGAGTTGTTGAAATGTCTGTGAATACCCCCTCCCGGATCACCGAGCTGGTCATCGAAGCCGGTACCCGCAAAGCCCTCTTACCCGCCCGCGCCATCTTGATCCTCGGTTTTCTGGCCGGTGCGTTCATTTCCCTGGGTTTTCTCCTGGCGATCCACGTCAGCACCATGATTCCCGCGCAGTGGGCCTCGTTCGGCACGCTGCTGGGCGCCGCGGTGTTTCCCATCGGCTTGATCCTGGTGATCCTGGCAGGTGGCGAGCTGCTCACCGGCAACATGATGAGCCTGCCTCTGGCAATGTTCGCCGGGCGTATCCGCCTGCGGGCAGTGGCGCGCAACTGGACCCTGGTGACCCTCGCCAACCTGCTGGGCGCGCTGTTCGTCGCCTACTGCTTCGGCCATCTGCTAGGGCTGACCGAGGGTGCTTACCTGGGCAAGACCCTGGCCAGCGCCACCAGCAAGGTGAGCGCCGACTTCCTGCACGCTTTCGTTTCCGGCATCGGCTGCAACTGGCTGGTATGCCTGGCAGTGTGGCTGTCCTACGCCAGTCGCGAGATGAGCGGCAAGATCCTCGGCATCTGGTTCCCGATCATGGCCTTCGTCGCCATCGGCTTCCAACACGTGGTGGCCAACATGTTCCTGATACCGGCGGCGATCTTCGCCGGCTACCTGAGCTGGGGGCAACTGCTGGAGAACCTGGCAGCAGTGTTCCTCGGCAATGCCGTGGGTGGAGCGTTTTTCGTCGGCCTGGCCTATTACGTGTCGTACGGTGTACCTGCTCAGGAACAGGGTGCGCTGCGCTGACAGCACCTACCCAGCGATTGCCGCTGCTGCCTGGGCCAAGCGCCGCACAGCCAGGGAGATCTCGCCCTGGTCCAACGATGCGAAGCCCAGGCGCAGGGCATTCTCCGCCTCGCCGGCAGGTGAAAACTGCCGGCCACTGCGCACCACCAGGTCCAGTCGCAGTGCCTCGGCCACCAGCCGCTGCACATCAATAGCTGGATCGAACACCACCCACAGAGCCAGGCCCCCTTCCGGCTCGCGCACCACCACCCGCTCGGCGAACGCCTCGCGCAGACAACGCGCCAGTGTCTCGCGCCGGCGCAGGTACTCCTTGCTCACCCGACGCAGGTGCTTTCTCAGCTCACCGGCGTTGATCAAGTCTGCCAGCATGCGCTGCATCACCGCGTCGCCCTGGCCCAAGGTCAGCGCCGCGGTCCGCGCAAATACTTCGATGACCGGTGCTGGCGCGACGATGTAGCTGCACCGGAAGGTACTGCCCAGCGATTTGGAAAGCGAGCCGATGTAGATCACATGGCGTTGCGCCGGATCGCTGGCCAGCGGCAGGTACGGCCGGCCGGCAAAGTGGAACTCATGGTCGTAGTCTTCCTCGATCACGCAGAAGTCATGCACTCGCGCCAGCTCCAGCAACCGTCGCCGGCGACCGGCACGTAGGCTGACGGTGGTGGGGAACTGGTGGTGGGGAGTGATATAGAGCATGCGCACCGGGTGCAACCGGCACAACGCGTCGATCTGCTCGACCCGGCAGCCCTGCTCGTCCAGGTCCACGGTCACCAGCCGAGCGCCCAGCCGGCGGAAGATCTCCCATGCCGGCGGATAGCTCAGGCGCTCGACCAGCACCACGTCCCCGGGCTCGATCAGCGCACTGGCGGCCAGGTACAGCGACATCTGCACGCCTTGGGTAAGGCAGATATGCTCTGCCTGCACATTCAGGCCGCGGTCGTGGCGCAACATTTGCGCCAACGCGCAACGCAGATAATGACCGCTGCCGTCACTGCCGTGGCGCACCGTGTTGCTGGCGAAGCTATAGCGCAGGGCATTGCGGTAGTAACGATGCAGCACGGCCTGGGGCAACAGCCTATGGTCACAGGCACCGTTATCGAAGAACAACGCACAGGGCCGCTGCTGCAATGCCGTCGCCTGGTCGTTTGCCGCGAAATAGGCGCCAGCCGGTGCGTCGCGCAGCACCGGGGCGAATGAGCGCGGGCCACCGGGCACCGGCACTGCCGCTGTCGCGAGTTGCTGGCTGACGAAGGTGCCACGACGCGGCACGCTTTCCAGCCACCCCTTGGTCACTGCCTCCTCGTAGGCAAGGATCACCGTCTTGCGGTTAACGTCGAGCAGTTGGGCCATTTCCCGCGTGCCGGGCAACGCCGTGCCGGGCCGCAGACGGCCTTCGGTGATGGCGGCCACCAGGCCTTCGACGATTTTCCGGTAGGACGCCTGTGGCGCAGCGTCATCGAGGTTGAGCAACAGCCGCCATTTGCGGAGCTGGACCATGTGAACTATCCAAAACTGGAGGTTTTCCTGGGCCAAGTCTACCGCAACAATCACGCCTTCTCCTTGCCCCGAGGTGCCCATGCCCAATCGTCATGTCATTGAATTGTCGCCCTCGGGCAGCACGTTCGACGCCCACCAAGAATTGCTGCTCGACGCCATGCTTGCCAGCGGCCTTGCCGTGCCGTTCTCGTGCCGCCGAGGTGCCTGCGGCTCGTGCAAGGTCAAGGTTGTTTCGGGTAGCTATCGCGACACGCCACGCAGCGCGGACACACCCGCGCCCTCCTATCCCCTGGCTCCCGACGAGATGCTGTTGTGTCAGAGCCATGCCTGCAGCGACATGTGCCTGGAGATTCCCGGCTGGTCACTGGACACCCCCACCCTGGCGTTCACCGCGCAGGTACAGAGCCTGCGCGCCTTGAGCCAAGACATCAGTGAACTGGTGCTGCAGCCCGCACAGCCTGTGGAGGTTCGGCCTGGCCAGTACGTCAGGTTGTGTCTCGACAACGGCGACAGCCGCTGCTTCTCCATCGCCAACCTGCCAGCGCAGGATCAAGGACGCATGGTGTTCCATATCCGCAAGGTCAGTGGCGGCCTGTTTTCCGAGCGTCTGCTGCCCACGTTGCGCAGGGGCGACACGGTGAAGCTCGAGGGCCCGACAGGTGCCTGCACTTGGCAGCATGAAAATGAACGGCCAATGGTGCTGTTCGCCACCGGGACCGGTTACGCCGGCATCAAGCCCTTGCTGCTGACCGCTCTGGCGCGCAAGGCCGAGGTTTCACTGTACTGGGGCGGTTCAACGCCGGACGACTTCTATGACCGTGGCTTTCTCGACCAGGCCGGCCTGGAGCACCCTCGGTTTCAGTGGCACCCGGTACTGTCGGCGCGCGCGCGCGTTCACCAGGTGGCGCTGGCCCAGGGACATCCCTGGGGGGACACACAGGTCTATGCCTGCGGTAACGCGGCGATGATCCGCGAGGCCCGCGAACAGTGCCTGGCTGCGGGGGTTCAGGCGCATCGGTTCATCGCCGAGGCGTTTGTCCCCAGCGGCACCGCGGCGGCGCCAAACGCACTGGATCCGTACTGGGAACAGGTAGGCCCGCGCTATTCGCTCGATGGCATGCTGGCCGCCCGCGAGCAGACGGTAAGAGCGCTGGCGGCGATTGCCAGTCAATTGAAAATCGGCATGACCACCGCCCAGGCCCTGGCGATGGCCGAGCAGACCTTGCAGGCCATGGGCGCCTCGCACACCTGGCACCCGACCTACATCCGCTTTGGCGACGACACCGTACGCACACCACGCCAGGGGATTGACCCGCAGCGCCGGCTGCGCGCCAGTGATATCGCCGTGGTCGACCTCGGCCCTGTGTGGGACGGCTATGAAGGCGACTATGGCGACACCTTTGTGTTTGGCAAGCATCCCCTGCATCTGGCCTGCGTCACGGCCTTGCACGAGGTGTTCGAGGAAACGCGCCAGGCCTGGCACACAGGACTGACCGGCCGCGAGCTGTATGACGTCGCCGAGCGCAGCGCCGCGGCAAAGGGTTGGCGGCTGGAGCGCAACCTGGCCGGGCACCGTGTCACCGATTTCCCCCATGCCCTGTTCGGCCAGCAGAAACTCGCCGATCTGCCGATCGTGCCGGGGGAGATG
Source organism: Pseudomonas soli (assembly GCF_900110655.1). Classification (GTDB taxonomy): domain Bacteria; phylum Pseudomonadota; class Gammaproteobacteria; order Pseudomonadales; family Pseudomonadaceae; genus Aquipseudomonas; species Aquipseudomonas soli. The sequence goes on along the minus strand of NZ_FOEQ01000009.1, from coordinate 161,012 downwards.
GTCTGGGTGCTGGAAATTCAGCTGTGCCATCCCACAGAACCGGTGGGAGCGTTTTTCGAAGACATCCTGCTGGCCAGGCGCTAGCGCCGCCTTCACAACGCCTGCGGGTGCTGGCTCAGCCGTCCTTGCCCAGCACATAGCGGTCGAAGTGCTCGATATGCTCTTCGAGGTTGTCCTCAAGCATCATCCGGTACTGCTCGCTGAAGTACTTCAACAATTCCTCGCGCGCTGCCGCCATCTCCGCCGCGGACTTGAAACTGCGTGCCGCCATCCAGGCATTGAAGCGGCTGGCGGCGAAGGTCATCGAAGCGCTGACCTTGCCGAGGTCCTCGAGCTTTTCGATCTGCTGGTTAGCCAGTTCCACATGCGCATCGGCGCGGTCGTAAAAGGCCTGGTCGGTGGCTTGTGCCATGGGAATATACCTATCGGAAAACTTTGTGCTCAGGCGGTCTTGGCCTGAACGGTGAACAGGCTGGCCCCCAGCGTCATGAACGACACGCCGAACAGGCGATTCATCAGGCGCGCACGGTTCGGCGCAGCCAGCTGGCGTTTCAAGGCTTGGGCCAGGGTGACATAGAAAGCGTGGGACAGTATCGAGCACAGGGCAAAGGTGACTACCAAGAGGCCGAGCTGGCCATCGGCGCCGTGGCCGGTGCGCATGAACTGGGGCAGGAAGGCGGCGAAGAACAGGATCGCCTTCGGGTTGGTCAGCGCGACTGCCACGCCATTGAGCAGCAGCCGCCGATTGCTGGCGCTGGCCTTGACCGGCTGCTCCAGCAGGTCAAAGGCGCTGGTACGGCTCTTCCACTGCTTGATCCCCAGGTAGATCAGGTAACTCGCGCCGAGCACCTTGAGCAGCAGGAAAGCCGTGGCCGAAGTCTGCAGCAATACCCCGAGGCCCGCACTGGTGGCGGTGGACACCACCAGCAGCCCGAGCGCGTTGCCCAGCGAGCCGAGCATCGCCCGCTTCGGCCCGTGGGACAGCGAGTTGGACAACGCCATGATGACACCCGGGCCTGGCGACAAGGTCACCACCATCGAGACAACGACAAATCCGAACCAATCGTGCAGCGACATCCTTGTACATCCTCGGGCCGATTACATGAGGCGGCGACTGTAACAGAATGCCGCCCCGCTCCGGAATTGGCGCTGCGCCTGATATCCCCGTGCTACATCAAGCCTGAGAATCCGCCAGTACCGTCCCCACCGGCCGTTCTTGCGTCGGTGCACGGTTGCACGCCACGAAGTCCTCCTGGCGCAGCACCACCAGCGCCAGCAGCGACGCCACGCCGGTGCCCACGTAGAAGTACCACGGCGCGGTAATATCCCCGGTCACCTTGATCAGCCAGGTGGAGATCAGCGGCGCGCTGCCGCCGAAGACCGCCACCGGAATGTTGTAGGCCATGGCGATGCCGGTGGAGCGGATGCGCGTCGGCAGCAGCTCGCTCATCAGCGCGTAGGTCGACGACGCATACAGCCCGAACAGGATCGCCACCGCCATCAGCGGCCAGAACAGGGTCGCCGGCGTAGCGCCCGGCGCGGTCTTGAAGAACCAGTACATGGCCAGGGTCGCCAACGTGCCGATCACCATCAGGAACGGCTTGCGCCCGTAGCGATCGGTGAAGGCGCCGCCAAACGGCATCACCAGCGCCGCCGACAGGCTGGCGACGAACACATAGAGCAAGGTGGTGCCGCTGTCGAATTTCAGCGTGTTGGACATGTAGGTCGAGGCGAAAGTCAGCACCAGGTAGAAGATCGAGCTGTGCAAGGTGATGATGAAGAACACCAGGGCAATCGAGCGCTTCCACTGCCACACCTCGCGCAGCGGCGCCTTGGAGGTCTGCCCGGCCTCCACCAGGGCGAGGAACTCCGGGCTGTCCTCGAGCTTGAGGCGAATATACAGCGAGATGAAGCCCAGAGGGCCGGCAATCAGGAACGGAATCCGCCAGCCCCAGTCCTGCATCAGCTCGGCGCCCAAGGCCCAGGTCATACCATTGGCCACCGCGCCGCCCAACAGCAACCCGAGCACCGCCGTGACCATCAGCCAGCAGGTGGCGAAGCCCCGACGGCCGGGGCCGGCGTATTCGGAGATGAAGCTGGTGATGGTGCCGATCTCGCCGCCGGCGGAGAAGCCCTGCACACAGCGGATCAGCACCAGCAGCACTGGCGCTGCGATGCCGATGCTGGCGTAGGTCGGCAGCAGGCCGAGCAGGAAGGTGGAGCCTGCCATCATCACCAGCACCGTGATCAGCGTGCGACGGCGGCCGATCTTGTCCGCCAGCGGGCCGAAGAACAGCCCGCCCAGCGGGCGGATGAAGAAGCTCAGGGCGAAGGCCGCGAAGCTCGCCAGCAGGCTGCTGGTGGGGTCGTCGGAAACGAAGAAGGCCTTGCCGATATACAAGGCCAGGAAACCGTATACACCATAGTCGTACCACTCGATCAGGTGGCCGGTGGTGGCGCCGATGAAAGCCCGGCGCCGCTGGCGCTGGGTGTTGGCGGGTGACATGCCCATGCGGGTAACTCCTGTCGTGTCGCTTTCCATGAAATGTCGCGGCTCAAGGGCTGCCGAGCGACCCGTCCGGGTCCAGCAGCCATTGGCGCAATTGGGTCTTGAGAATCTTGCCATAGCTGTTTTTCGGCAGCTCGGCGCAGAACAGGTACTTCTTCGGTTTCTTGAACGAGGCCATGCGCGCCAGGAACCACTCATTGAGCGTCCGCGCATCGAGGCTGCCTGCCGTGCGCGGCACGACGAAGGCCACCACCGACTCGCCCCACTCGGGGTCGGCTTCACCCACCACGCAGGCCTCGAACACTTCGGGGTGCTGGATCAGCACTTCCTCGACCTCGCGGGGATAGATGTTGCTGCCCCCGGAAATGATCACGTCCTTGCTGCGGTCCGTCAGCGACAGGTAGCCCTGGCCGTCGAGAAAGCCGATATCGCCGGTGTGCAGCCAGCCATCCACCAGGGCCGCCGCGGTGGCCTGGGGATTGTCCCAGTAACCCTGCATCACCACCGGGCCGCGCACGACGATCTCCCCTGCCTCGCCAGCCGCCGTCTCCCGGCCCGCGCCATCGACCACGCGCACCTCCACGCAGGCCTGGGCGCGGCCAACGGAAGCGGCGATGGCCGGCCAGCCCGGGTTGCCACGGTCGGCGATGGCCTCGCGGGACAACGCACTGATGGTCATCGGGCATTCGCCCTGGCCGTAGATCTGCACCAGGCGCGGGCCGAAGATGTCCAGGGCATCCACCAGGTCCGCCAGGTACATCGGGCCGCCGCCGTAGACGATGGTCTTGATGCCTTCGCCGGCATAGCCTTGCTCGCGCGCCTGCTCGACCATGCGCTTGACCATGGTCGGCGCGGCGAACAGGCTGACCTGCCCCAGCGATCGCGCCAGGGTGAACAGCTCCGTCGCCTGGAAGCCCCGGGACAGGGGCACCACGTGCCGGGCGCCGCAGCGCACGTGGATGAAGTTGTACAGCCCTGCGCCGTGGGACATCGGCGCGGCATAGACCACGGCGTCTTCGGCGGCTACCGGGTCGACGTCCAGCGGATAGCACAGCGACATGGCCACCAGGTTGCCATGGGACAGCATCACCCCCTTGGAACGCCCGGTGGTGCCGGAGGTGTAGAACAGCCAGGCCAGGTCGCTGTCCTGGCGTGGGTGGGGCGCCTGCAGCTCATCGCTGGCCGGCAACCCCGGCATGCACCGGGCAGGCGTGGCCAGCTCGCGGCAACCGTTCGGCAATGCCAGGTCGGCGAACAGCTGGCCCTCGTCGGTGAAGATCAGCCGCGCCCCGGCATTGCCGGCGATCCACGCGGCCTCCAGGGCGTGCAGCTTGTGGTTGATCGGCACCGCCACAGCCCCGCACCACCAGATCGCGTAGAGCAGTTGCAGGTAGTCGCAGCTGTTCTTCATCAGCAGCGCCACCCGCTCGCCCGGTTCGATGCCGTGCACGTGTCGCAGCTCCAGCGCCCGTGCCCGCACCTGGGTGGCAAACATCCGGTAGTCGGCGATCTGCCGCGGCCCCTCGAACAACGCCGGCCGCTCAGGCCAGCGCAGGGCCGCATCCTGCAACCAATGGGCGATGTTCATGGCTCAGACCCTGACGGCTTGCAGCACGCTGGCGTAGTTGGCCACCGCCATGCCGCCCATGTTGAACAGCAGGCCGAACTCGGCATTGGGCACGCCCAGGCCGATGGGCTTGCCGGTCAGCTGGGCGAAGCCCAGGGCATGCATCGACACCCCGGTGGCCCCCACCGGATGCCCCTTGGCCTTGAGCCCGCCGGACAGGTTCACCGGCAAGCGACCACCCTGGCGCACGATGCCGTCGTCCAGGGCGCGATGCCCCTCGCCACGGGGCGCCAGGCCCATGGCTTCGTAGATCAGCAGTTCGGCGATGGTGAAGCAGTCGTGCACCTCGGCAAAACTCAGGTCGTTGAGGGTCACCCCAGCCTCGCGCAGCGCCCCGTGAATGGCCCGCTGCGGCCCCTCGAAAGCCAGCATGTCGCGGCGCGACAACGGCAGGAAATCATTGACCTGAACCATCGAGCGGATCGCCACCTGGCGCCGCATCGAGCGGGCGCGGACAGGCGAAGCCAGGATGATCGCCGCAGCACCATCACTGATCAGCGAGCAGTCGGTCAGGCGCAGGGGCGCCGCGATCAGCGGGTTGCTCGGCGACACCTGGTTGCAGTGCTCGAAGTCCATCACCCGGTGCATCTGCGCCAGCGGGTTGGCCATGGCGTTGGCGTGGTTCTTCACCGCGATCGCCGCCATCGATGCCAGTGGGCTGTGGTAGCGCTCGGTGTATTGCTGGGCGACCTGGCCGAACAGCTGGGCAAAACTCAGGCCGGCCTCCTGCAAGGCGTTCTGGTAACCGGCGCCGGCCAGCGCCCGGGTGACCTCGACCGTGCTGTTGCCGGTCATCTTCTCCGCGCCGACCACCAGCACCAGCTCGGCGGCGCCGCTGCGGATCGCGTTGATCCCGGCCTGGATAGCCGCCGAGCCCGAGGCGCAGGCGTTCTCGCAGCGGGTAGCGGGTTTGAAGCGTAGTTGCGGGTCGGCCTGCAGCATCAGCGAGGCGGGGAAGCCGTCGGCCACCAGGCCCGAGTTGAAGTGGCCGAGAAACAGCGCGTCGATCCCGGCGGCGTCGATGCCTGCATCCTGCAAGGCATCGCGGGTGACCTGGACGATCAGGTCTTCGAGGTTCAGGCCATCCAAACGACCGAAAGGGCTGTGCGCGGCGGCGACGATGGCGACGGAATCGTGGAACATGGTGTTTTCTTCTGTCCTTGAAGCGGGTATTGCATACAATGTGTCAGCACCCGAATCCCACGCTAGTTGGGGCAACTACGTACACGAGTAAGTAGTGAGCCTTACGGGGCATGACCATAAGCACCGAGGCAGGAAGCCTGATGACCGTACCCACCCACGCCTCCCCGGACCTCGAGCGCCTGGCGTTCCAGGTGTCACCCGCGCCGCAACTGATCACCGGCCACCGGCGCATGCTCGACTGCAACGAGGCCTTCGCCCGGCTGTTCGGCTACACCCGCGAGGAGCTGCGCGGGCACCTGACCCTGCTGCTCTACCCTTCCCAGGCTGACTACCAGAGCATTGGCGAGCGCAGCGAGCACTGGCTGCGCAACGGTCTGGGCGCCTTCTATTCGGACGAGCGTTTCATGCAGCACCGCAGCGGCGAGGTGTTCTGGGCCCGTGCCCAGGGTTTCACGCTGACGGCGGAGGATCCGTTCAAGCTGATGATCTGGCATTTCGAACGGCTCGACCGGCAGCCGGCACCAGCGGTGCAACTGACGCCTCGGGAGCGGGAGATTTCGTCGCATATCGTGAACGGGCTGACCTGCAAGGAAGTCGCGCGGCAGCTGGGGATATCGCATCGGACGGTGGAAGTGCATCGGGCGCGGTTGATGAAGAAGTTGCAGGCGAAGAACAGTGCGGAGCTGGTATCGAGGATAATTTTCATTAGCTGATCCCTACACCAGTAGCAAAACGCCAACCAAACCATACAAACCAGATAGGACCGGAGTCACCTTGAAACTGCTAGACAAAAAGTGGAGTCAAATAAGCCACATCCACAATACGCAAATAGTCAAGTCAATTTATATATGGCTGTTCATCGTTCCTATACTGGTAAAGGCACTTAGCGAAGTCCCTTCACACCTAAATTTTCAAATCGCAGGACAAGCGATTCCGATTAAAATGGAGCTTCCATTTTCATTTTTCTGCTTTTATCTAAGCGCCTTCTTTTTTGTACTATCAAACCTGATTTTCAACTTTAGGTGCCCTCAACTGGTAAAAGACCACAGCTCTTGGAGAAGCTTTGCCGAGCACGGAAAGGGCATGGAGCACCTTTCAAACTATGTCGACAACCTAGACGTTTCGGCACAGGCAAAAGATGAAGCTTGGCAAGTGGAGCCCACTCGCAGTCCTGGCGGGTTACTGCAAGACCAGTTCTGGGCCTTCCACAACCTCGGCGAGTGGCAAACGCCAAAATCCAGAAAAATGGCTGTTGGCTTGACCTATTTAGCGTTTGTCTTCATGGCCTGGGTGATCATTCAAAACTTACTGACTGTTTCGAAATATGCATTCCTTCACCAGCCTATAAGTTAGTCGCCAGCACATCCCGGCTGAACTGCACCTAGCAATCCCCCCGCCACCCCGAGAAAATGCGATCAATTACCATTTGCGCCTTGAGCCCTGCTCTATGTCGACGCTCGACCGCTAGGCGCTTCACCAGCTGTACTGCGAAAATAACAGCTGGCTGAAAAGCTGGCTGCGCGCACGCCTGGGCAATGCCGCCGATGCGTCCGACCTGGCCCACGACACCTTCCTGCAAGACGGGGCGGCCCTGCGCGCGCCGCCCCTGTCTGCGTCATACCTTCTTCACCATTCCCATATGCGCATCATCCATCAATGCCTTGGCCATATCGCTCAGGTAGTGCGATGCCCAGACCAGCACCGGTTCGTTGTCCATCACACCGATGAAGGAAGCCCGGCGGGCGCTGTCGAGCAGCACGGAAGCCTGCTCTATGGCGTAGTTCGCACAGTTGCCGGGCTCTACGCGGAACAGCCGCGTACCTTTGATGGCGCCTTCCAGGCAGGTGCAGGTGCCGACGGTCCAGCCGAGGTGGCCGTGGTCTGCAGGGGTTTCGTTGTCCATTTGCGAAATCCTCGGGTGTCTTTGATGTAGCGGGATCGAAGACCGGGTTGCGTGCCGACGGTTTATGCATCGGATGCTTGGGAGCGGGCTTGTCCCGCGATGAGGCAAGCCCAGGTAATGACGGGAATGGCGTCGGCAGTTTCACCGATCCGGGCGCCCACTCTCACCAGTCCGTGGCGCCCCTTTCAGTGCAAAGTGTATGACGGCGGTCGCGTACTCATGTGGAGCTGGGCAAGTGCCGACTCCAGCAATGTGCGGGTGGTGTCAAGCTCGTGCATCATCGTCAGCATCACTAGGGTGGCAGGTGATTTTGGCAGGTGATTGAACGATTGATGGGCGACGGCCAGCGCGCACATGACGTACTCGGTGGCCTGGACCAGGGTGTCTTCAAGGAGATGGGGGACTCGGTGGACGGTGGTGGATCCGGGACGATCTTGAGCATGAAGAAATTCTCTAGTTGCGCTGATCGGACCGCACCCCATCGCTTGCAGGCGAAAGGGTGGCGGCTACGTACGGGCCTGCAAGACCGGGGCAACTAGAGTAAGCCCGGCTGACCCGAAGGCCACCCGTACGCAGCCACCATGACGCACGGCCAATGGCTTAGACCAATGGCAAGGGGTGGTGCTGATCTAGTTGTCCCGCTCGGGCTTGCAGACCCGGTCGCTACTTTTTTTGTAGCGACCCAGCGAGACTAGACCTCGGTTGGATGCCGTAAAAGCGGGTAAAGCATGCTTCGGAAACGGACTACTCGAAATAGGGAAAATCTTATTCATGCCTGTAGGACGCGCTATGAACTTGCTCCCCTACCCCATTACTATTGCGGCAGTTTCGCGATCACCTTGATCTCGAAATCGAAGCCGGACAGCCAAGTCACGCCGATAGCGGTCACCGTGGGATAAGGCGCTTCGCCCCAATACTCGGCTGCCACCTCCCAGATGGTTTCGAATTTCGAGTCGGGGTCGACCATGAAGATGGTGGTATCAACCACATCCTCGAAACTACCGCCCGCCTCGGCCAGGATCGCGTTGAGGTTGGCAAAGGCCAAACGAACCTGAGCCGCGAGGTCCGGCTCGGCCGAACCATCCTTGCGGCTGCCGACCTGACCGGATACGAACAAAAAACCATTGGAGCGAATCGCCGGCGAGTAGCGGTGCAACTCGTACAAAGCATGGCGATCTGGCGGGAAAACGACATCACGTTTGCTGGACATTACCTACCTCGTTCGGGGCCATCAAAGCCCGTTGTTTACGGTGAGGCCACTATAAGAAGGCCCTCTACCCTGGATAAACGGGCAGTTCTGGCCAGAACTGTTTGTATACTCCAAACAATCCAGGTGCGAACGAGGCGTGGAATGGACCGATTCGATGCAATGCAGGCGTTTGCCCGGGTGGTGGAAACCGGCAGTTTCACCAAGGCGGCAGCCACCCTGCACATGAGCAAGACCACCGTGACGCAGCTCATTCAGCAGTTGGAAGCAAGGCTGCGCGTGCGCCTGCTCAACCGCACCACACGCAAGGTCAATGTCACCGCCGACGGTGCGGCCTACTACGAACGCGTCGTCCGGTTACTGGCAGACATGGACGACGCCGAGACCAGCTTGTCCAGCGCGTCGATGGCACCGCGCGGTCGGCTGCGGGTGGATGTACCCAGCCCGCTGGCGCGAATGCTGCTCATACCCGCCTTGCCGGAATTCTTTGCACGCTATCCAGAAATCCAGCTGACCGTGGGCGTGAGCGATCGCATCGTCGACATCATTGGTGAAAACGTCGACTGCGTGGTGCGTGGCGGCGAGATCACCGACCAGTCCCTGGTGGGAAGGCATGTTGGCGATCTGAAACTCGGTATCTATGCCACGCCCGGTTATCTGCAGCGCTTCGGGACACCGGCGCACCCCCTTGAGTTGGAGGAAGGCCCGCACAAGACCGTCGGCTTTCTCTGGTTTCGTACAGGCAAGACCTTGCCCTATGCAATGCACCGAGGTGATGAACGCTTGGAGGTCCAGGCGCAGCCGCAACTGACAGTCGATGACGGCAATGCATACCTAGCCGCCGGCCTGGCTGGCCTCGGGATGCTCTGGCTGCCGCAGTACATGGCCAAACCGCACCTGATCAGCGGCGAATTGCTGCCGCTGTTTGAAGACTGGCACATGGCGTCAATGCCGATGTACCTGGCCTTCCCGCCGAATCGCCATGTCAGCGCCAAGGTGCGTGTGTTTATCGACTGGATAACCGAATTGATGGCCGAACATGCGCCGGTGATTGGCTGATACAAGTGCAAGGCCGCTCCAGGACCAGGCACTCCGAATTTTTGCTTTTGCCCGTTTTCTGACAGTGCGGTGGAGGCCGACTATGGGTCGTTACTGGCATTTCGTGACTGGCCGCTTCCGACCCAAAGCGGTCCTTTGTGAAGGGCAGAAGTCGGCCAGAAGCAGTCATTCACCGGGAATAGCTTCACCGACATCCAACACTCAATCGTTCAGAAATTCTGCATTAGGAGCGAAAGTTTGAATTTTGACAAAACCAAGCATTTAGGAAACACTGGCAAAATTTGCTGCCCTATGAGTTTCATGCTTTTCTGAGCAACAGCCTAATTGCTACCCCATGCCCATCTTCCAGCAAAACGCTTAGCGCAGAAGAAGATAAATCATTTTCACTCAAAAATCGCTGCTGCCTGAGTGCTAGGCTATGATAGTACTCGAGTGGGGCATCATTCTCTACTATTTCTAAGATTGGCGCAGGTCTAGCGGCTAGCGGCCAGTCAATAATATCATTGCCGGGTTCCATTCTCTCTAAGTTTCCAGCGCATCGTCTAGGGCGATTTATCGTATAAACGCCTTCAATTGATTCAAAAGCGTGAGCGATGCCCGGCGGAATTACAAGAAACTTAAGAGCACTTGGATGAAAGGTGATCGAGCACTCCTTATGAAGGGTGGGGCTATCTAACCGGCAGTCAATGAAATGCGCACGAATGCTACGCGACTCCTCCCCCACAAAGGTCAGGCGATCCTCGGACTCCAAGTGAATTCCATATGCATCATGAGAATACTCTGCGGTCCCGTGATCAATTACCTGTAAAGGCGATGGATCAATTAATGCGCTATATCCCGTGTGATCGTCTCCCATGACTATATAATGACGCCTCCAACCGAGCCCGGAGATATTTTCAATGTTTTCCCATTCATCAGGCCACAGTGATTTATCGATGGGCTTGCGAACGCTTAATTTGACAGCGGAACCATCATCCAAAATAACATCTTCAGTTATAGGGTAGTCGTGCCTTACTAAGTTAAGCGTTTCTTTTTGGTAGTCGCGAAGAAGATCATAGAATCGTTGAGATGCGGGGAATTTGTTTGGTGTGACACGAGGCAATTCTGAATCTGTAACATCGAATGCGAAGTTTAATATGTCCGCGCCGGTCGCCCACGGATTTTTTTCGGTGATAAGCAGTTCTGGTGGAGGCAGCAGCGCCTCATATGCATTGATTGTAAATATTTCCTCCAACCCCTCAAACGCATGACCTACCCCTGGAGGAATACAGAGCATTTCAGTGGTGATTGGGTGAAATTTTTCAACATGGCGCACGCCATAAGTCGGAGAGTCACTGCGGCAATCCACAAAAAAACCCGTGATGAGCTTGGTTGGGCTACCCAGAAAAATCAACTTATCAGCAAGTCCAAAGTGCAAGCCGTAATGACCGTGATTGAATGGCGCCACCCCATGGAAAACTATATGCACGGGGCGTGTGATGGGTAGCGGTAAAACTTTAGAAGATCCACCATTATCCATGCTTGCAAGGCTTACAAACTCCAAGCCAAGTATTGGGGTTGAACGTGACGTGGAATTCATGATTTTCACCTAAAGGAAGTGATGGTCACCGCAAACGATGACCATCGACCAACTATTGCTCGTAAGAGTCAGCGCTTATCAATAACACTTCTAGGCATAGCCTGCACGCCGGCCGCATCAAGGACTTGAACCTCATAGCCTGCATCTTTAGCCGCCTTAATTAGTCCTTTCAGGTTGGCCTTAGGGAATTTCTGAAGAAACGTACCAACCGCCATCTGCTTGATGTTTCCCATTACTGCGGCAGTAAGCTCTACCCGATCATCCGCAGTCAGTTTTGGCTCTGACATAACGGCATTCATCATCAAAGTTCCAAGCGCCTTGTCCCCTGGCATTACACGGTCTTGATATCTTGTGATGAGCCGAATTGCCGCATTGTCAAAGGCATTCAGGTCTGGTGCGGCCGCGGTATCATATAGATCTCCGAAAAATTTCTTAGCAGCCTCTATAGTCAGGGTAGTCATATTTAGCTTCCTCGGTCCCGGCAATTAATTAGTGTTGAGCAAGGGACTATAGACCACTCAGAGCTAAACTCTGCCCGCTTAAAAGCCACTTGCTTTTTAAGTATCGTCTATTTACATCATCTGGCGACAAATTACACGGTAGCTGTCTGCTGGCAGAATGCAAGCATAGAGCTTGACTTCATCGATGACGGTGTCCGGTTGTCGAAATTCCGCTATTGGCTGTTAGCTGCCTACCGCGAAGGGCAGCTACGGGTCGTTAACGGACATTCGCGAAGGCTGCTAACGACCCATAGCTGCCGGTGGCCAAAGGCAGAAGTCGGCCATGAGCGGCCATTCGCTCACAACCGTTTTTTGACCGGTCAGCGCCTGCCTCCCTTTGATCGAGGGCTACGCATCATCCCGACTATGGACGCGGGAATGGCACATTGCTAGTCTACGGGGTCGTAAGCACAGCCAGCTGGACAGATGCTTTCAGAACAAGCTTCCTCAGCCAAGAAGGTTCATGTTGATGCCGGAATGAGCACCCTGCGCTACCGACACATAGGGTCGGTCATTACAGGAGACAGCCAAGTCCAGATCTTCCCTTCCGGCTACGCCTCCGCATTCCTCCGTGCCGCTACATAATGGATATGTATGCACCCGACAGAATGACCTTCGGGGTGGCACTCCATTGAACTCTTAACTCAGGCCTCCTACCGATACCGAGCCCTACATGGAAAGTGAAAGCAGTCACCCATACAGCAAATTGATTGATGGCTTCGAACATGCCGTCGTGCATGTCGCGGTGGTTGTACCACCATCTTCGAAGCGTTCTACATCTGACGCTCCGCCTACATCTGAACGACCTCCTCTGCGTTTACTGTTCGCATCGGTCTGGTTCCTGGCGTCAGGAAGGCAAGTCCCATCGAGACCTCCCAAGCCCTACTTCAAAAAATTCAAGGAAGAAGGCGCTATTGCGGTCGACCGTATTGTCATGACCGCGGAAGAGGCCGTCCGATGGTACCGAAGCGCATCGGAAGAGCTTCATACACCTAGGCCCCTAAATGGTTTCCGGGAGGGCTCCGACGACGTACCTCTCTCCGCTGGCAGACTAAGCGACTTCCCAAGGTGGCCTGTACTGGGCGTGCCAATGGAAAGTGACGACATCACACTTAAATCTGAACGTTCTTCCATCCCCTTCCGTAACCTCGGCATCATGAGGTACACACGTCGAATTTCAGACAGCCAAGAATGGCCGAGCTTCCTTGACCAAGAGGGACAAAGCAAACATTGCCAGGAAGCTTTCCAATTCCTAGAGCACCACATGCATGTCAATTTTAGGGAGTACCCTGAATATCTGGGTGGGATGGCACTCGCCGTGCCTGACTGCGATGTCCTTTCAGTCCGACAATTCGTTGATCCTAAAGAGGACAGCTCTGAATCGTTGTACTTCCATTTGAAGCCCCACCCAGGCCGGAAACTTCAGGGTCTAAGCTTGACCTCGATGGAAGGCCAGGAAGGTGTACTCACCTCCTTCGATACAGTTCCGGTACCGGAGGATGGGTTGGTTGAAATTAAAAGACCATACTCTATCCACGTCTCAGGGCTAGTTCTGACACACAAGGAGCGCGGGGTGTTGATGCAAACGCCCATGCGACAGTTCATGCGGCAAATGAACATGACGACAGAGGTGGTCGAACGACGCGTCAAGGTTCAAGCCCCTGAAACTGATAAAAAGAAGAGCCCAGTCAATGAGTACTTTGCCGAAAAGAAGGCGTTGGCATCCTCTCAAACATTTGGTGAGGCACCGAACGCAACAGACGCCTTTCAGCGTTTGCTGGACGCAAAAAGAGAACGACTGCTCAATCACAGCGCCCAGCTATATGATCAGACCTGGTTTACGACTGACCAACGCAAAGAAGCACTCGAACACATCAGGGAAAAGCTTAAACACGCTCGCTCCACTATCTTCATCGCGGATCCCTACTTCAGCGCAAATCAAATCCCTCAATACCTGTTTGCTATAGAGCGAGACGAGATAAAGATACAAATCCTGACTTCAAATAGCGCTTTCAAGAAGATCAAGGAAGCAGAAGCCGGCACTGAGGCCGAGACTAGTGAAGGCTCCCTGGGCTCTCACCAGGCATTGATCCAAAACCTGACTATATTCCAAGCCAGTCACAAAAATAGTATTGAAGTCAAAGTCGCGAATACAGAAAGCAGTCTGTTCCATGATCGATTCCTCGCCGTCGATGGGCGCGTGTGGATGCTCGGCAGCTCGCTGAACTCTATCGGCATACGGCCAACGCTTATCATGCGCATACCGCATGGTGAAAAAATCCTCGCCCACCTTATGGGCCTCTACAAAAACGCCGTTCCCCTGGAGGACTTCAAAGTTCCGCGGGAAGCACCCAAAAGACCATGTGTGCACTGCGGGCGTGACATGGTAGACACGAAAGAAGCGCAGTTGCCAAAAGCGGAGGGAGGGGGTCAGGAGCAGGGTGTGCCGAACGGACAAGGGACGCAGGACGCGGAGATGCAGGACGCACCGGGCGCGCAGGCCGTTAATAATGGCTAAGTTCTCGTCCCAGATTAGTGTCAGTACGACCGCGCCGGCGGTAGAGACAAATTTTACTCCGCAGCTACTCATACCTTGCGAGGCGCCCTACCGGGACGAATCACGCCATCATTTTCCATGTATTCATGCCATCAAGGCTCGTCGCGCAGCTCCGGATGTACGGTTAGTCGAAGAATTTGAAAAAGCGATTAGTACTGCACAAAAAGTCTGGATAATTGACAAGCATTTATTCTCTGCGGACGGCCCAAAACCAGACCATAGCCGAAGAATTAAAAAAGTCGTGGACTGGTTTTACACAGAAAACATTCAAACGGTAAAAATATTAACTGGTCATCATGATTCACAGAAAGAAATCGAGAAAGATTTCGAGGATTTAAAGCAGCTCGTAACAGAAGACCGAGCCAAACTCGCCCCACCCATCACAATAGCACTCTCATTTGCCCTCAGAGACGCCGATTGCATTCACGATCGCTTTGCTATCATCGATAACGAATTATGGCATTTTGGCGCAACTGTAGGCGGTTTTCACCGGGACGTAAATGCTGTGAGTAGGGGCTGGAATGCTCAGACTCATGACGCAGTGCAGTTTTTTGATACAGCTTGGAAGATGGCCAACGACAACGGGAGAAAATAGTCATGAACAAAGAATGGCAATTGCCGCCCGCTTATGAGTCGGACATGCACAAATCGTACACAATCGCCGAATCGGTGATTGGAGACTTCGCAGAAGGTCGCTTCGCACCTCCCGACGTATTGTTCACGTCTGTTACAGAATACTTCTGCGCCCAGGACGATGCCAAGAATGCTCTTAAGAGGTTTACCACCCAACTGGGCGGTTCCAACGAGGACTTCGATGCGTCAGACGATCCGAGAATTCAGGCGGCCTTGGCAATCGGAATTGTAATGGCCTGGGCCTCTTCAGAAACCGAAAACCGGTACACCGCCTTCAGGGCTCTCGTCCGAAACTCATGGTGGGTTGAGCACTTGTGGACGGAAGTGGCACTGGTTGTAGCTCTGAAAAATGATGTTTTCAAAGAAGCACTCTTAAATTTAGCCGATCACCATTTCGTCGATGCTGAAAAAAAGCTGCTTCAGGAAGATGCGGTTGATCCATCCCATCCAACCACCCTCGATGAAATTTGGTACGGACATACTAGGGAAAGTCGGGTCGATGAATCCAGTTGGCCATGGATTGAATTGTTAGCAAAGCTCGATCCCGACAAACTGTTTAAATGGATGAATTCCACACAAAGCCTACTCTTGATCAATCGAGTACTCGACAGCCCGGAGTTCTACCGTAACTACGATCTGTGGGAGCAGTTCACACTCGGGTCTCCACCAAGTTTCCAAAGCGATGGCGCGTGGAATGGAGCCCTATTGCTTCCCAGCTTGCTCAGGCACGGTAGTGCGAAAATCATCCACATAGCCAATGGCCGAGAATACCATTCGTCTGTGCTAGAACCGCACGTCAGGTCACTGCTCGCCTGTTTCGTGGCTACTGTCGCTAAAAGATCCGATTTCGAGGGTCTGTTCAAGCGTTGGGGCACATGGCTCACTCGCCAGCACCTTAACTTCCCTGATAACAACTCGGAAAAAAATCGACCTCTGAGCAGCCAAGATATATTATGGGAATTAGCCGATAAACTCCCACTTCCATTTTCCCCAACCGTTTCCGACCAATTGAATTTTTCTTGGGAGCCATGGGTTTACCAATCCATGCTAGCACTTCTACATTCGAACGCCCCCAACAAGTTTCCGACACCGGACGTCAGTGCCTTCATCAAAGAATGGAGCTTGACACCTACCGAGTGGAACTCCTCCAAAGGTAAGTCGCTTCGAAGCCATGTTAGTGAATATCACGCTACTCAGCCCAACAACTATGCTTGCCGGGTACTTGGGTATTCCGTCGCATTGAGCGATGACTTCACCAGTCACTGGCTGAGCATGTGGAACTCTAGCGTTGCGCTGAGAGAAATTCTCGAATTCCGTCCCATTTATAAAATTTCCAAAGAATGGCAACCTTCGGATGCTTCAGGACTGATGCGCACCTTGGTTGACATAGGCCTGGGGATTCTGGACTGTACTGCCAACGCACAGGAGACTCTCAATCCCGAAATACTTAAGCAATCCGCCGCGCTATTTCAAGCGCTGTGGGAGGCTACCACTGAGATGTTGAGCATTGACTTCTATGGTGACGACTTCTGGCCAATCATGCAGCAACACCTAGTCATTCGCAGGCTACGGTGGACAGTCGAAGCAGAGAGCGCGAATGATGAACATTACAGCAAATGGCTAGATCAGGCCGCCTACCCGACGTCACGGGAAACATTGGCCTTAGTCTCCAGCAATCCCTGTTCATTCATAAGCTTGCTGCCCCTGCTTGTCCAAAACCAAATTCCTAAGCAAGCCTTGAAGGACTTGGTCAACCAGGTCGAAATTGACTTAGCTTTTCTCGCATCGAGTGCAGCCAGATACCAGAGTGGACCTGAGAGGAAATTCAAGATACATCCTCATCACGTCAACTTGATCGAAGAGTTAACTTAGATCAGCAAATGATATCGGGGTGAGTCGCCCCTATTTCCGAGGCGCTTTCAATCTTCAAGGAAGAGCTGCTCACCCTGCTTAACTGTCCGCTTTTGGCCGATTTCTGCCCTTCGTGAAGGGCAGCTTCGGGTCGAAAGCAGCCAGTCGCGAGTGACCGCTTTCGCCCCATGGCTGCCCTTGGCGAAGGTCAGCTAACGGCCAGAAGCAGTCGACACAAACCAGCCCGGTACAGATAATCAAAATCTCACAGGGATGCCCAGGAACAAATGTCATGGACTGTCTTCCGACGCTTATCACTGATCGGCTGGTTCTCACCCCCCTCCAGTTAGAGGATTCGCCCATCATCCAGGAGCTGTTCCCCTGCTGGGAGGTGGTTCGCTACCTCGATCGTCGTGTCCCATGGCCGTATCCAGAAGACGGGGCGCTGGTCTATGTCCGAGATATCGCCCTGCCTGCCATGGCAGCAGGTCGTGAATGGCACTGGATGATCCGCATGCGCGACGATGCCAGCTGCACCCTGGGTAGCATCAGTTTGTATGATCAGCCTGGAAACAACAGAGGCTTCTGGCTCGCCCCACAGTGGTGGGGAAAGGGCTACATGCGCGAGGCATGCCGGATCATCAATGCCTATTGGTTCGAGACACTGTCGCGTCCGGTCATGCAGGTTCCCAAAGCGGTTGCCAACGACGCATCTCGCAGGGTCTCGGAACATGAGGGTATGCGCTTGGTAGACGTGCGGCCAGGAGATTTCGTATCTGGACGGATGGAGGTCGAAGTATGGGAGATGACTCGTGCTGCCTGGTTAGAAATCTCGACTGCCAGTCGCTAGTTTTTTCACGACTGCGTCCGCTCCTCGCCTGCTTTCGAATTGCCTGACCGCCGCTCGGCGACTTTCCGTCCCCCCCCCCCGGAGGTGTAACGGCTAAAACTTACTGAATCGACTGCGATAGTACCCGGCTTCGTCTGGACAAACCTGCTTGCAAGGCGAACGCAATCATTACAGTCGATGGTGCAGAAAAGCTGCCCAGCCCGCCACCGGCAAACATCAAGGCCAGCCCCGAAGCGGTGGCGCCAAACCAGGCCGTCAAGCCGACAGCATTCCATGCGCGCTCCCCGCCGAGCGCAACCACGTCAAGACGACCCAAAAGAATCTGCGCTAATGCCACGCCGACCCAAGCCACTACAAAGATGCCTTGGTAGGCCAACGCCTTGAGCAAGTATGCGAATACATCCGCGAGCATCAGGCCATACACGATCAGCCCAACCGCCAGCGCCCACAGCAGGTACGAACCACACAGGCCGAAACGGGAAAAGAACGCCTGCATGTTCAAGGTCGCCAGGTAGTAATTGGCCGTGTTGATCCGGGTTTGCGTGGCCCAGACGAACAACAGCCCCCACAGCCCCATCAACTGCAGGATCGCCATGACCACCGACACTTCGTTCAGCGCGCCTTCGTGGGGAATGCTGCTGACCAGATAGATGCCCGCCGCGCCATTGAGCAGGAAAGTCACCATGTAGAACGGCATGCCGAAGTTCCAGCGACCATGGTACTCAGCGTCCTCAGGTTTGCCGAAACGCGCGTAATCGAAGGTGAACAGCATCAGGATCCAGACCCCCATGTATGCCACGAAACAGTCCCACCAGCCCAATGCAGCGGGAATCGCCGGGCCAAAGTCCAGCCATTGCGGCTGGTAGCCATAACGACTGATCGACCACCCCACCGCCGCCAGCAGACCGCCGAGGTACACCGGCAGCAGTACACCGTTGAGCTTGTCCAGCCAATGCTGAACGCTGCCCAGCACCATCGGCACGCTGTACAGCACCACCAGCAATGCAGCCAGCGGATACGCCAACTGTGGATACAGGTGATTGAGCGCCACGGCGATCACCGAACCCTCGAAAACCGCGTAGTAAATGGCCGTGGAAAAGAAGATCAGCGTCGCCAGGCACGCACCGGTGCTACCGAACAGCAGCCGCGAAAACAGCGCCACCGACAAACCGCTGCGCATCGCGAAGCGACTGAGCACGCTGTTGACCAGGCCATAGCTGATCACCGACAACAGCATGCCGATCAACGCATTGCGCGCGCCGTAGGACAGCGCCAGGGAAGCGCCGACCACGATATAGAACATTGCACTGCACACCGCCCACCAGGCCATGGTCAACGACAGTCGCCCCATGCGCGCGTCGGTCGAAACGGGGTGATTGGCCGGGTCCTTTCCGGTTTGACGCGATTGCGATAAAGCAGCCATATGCGTGAACTCCAGAGCCAGTCAGAGGTTGAAGCGCGGGCAGCCGCCCCCGCACCGAGGGGCGGCGTTGGCTAGCCTTTTTTGGCTTTACCCGCGCAGTACGGCGGGCAGATCAGGAAGGGAACAGCTTGCTCAGATAGCTGAGTTTTTTCTTGTAGGAACGTCGGGCTTGCAGCGCCTCTTCCAGAGTCACCGCGACGAAGCGGGCCTTCTGGTTGGGTTGCATCTGGCCGACCAGATCGAGGTCGGCGCTGATCACCGTGCCGATCATCGCGTAGCCGCCACCGGACACTGCATCGCGGTGCAGAATGATGGGCTCGAGCCCTGCAGGCACCTGGATAGAGCCGATCGGGTAGCAGCTGTCGACGATGTTCGAAGGATCGGAGCCGGCGCCGAACGGCTGCTCGCGAGGCTGGAAGCTCAGCGGGCTGCCACCCTTGAAGCGATAGCCGATGCGATCTGCCTCCGAGCCGACGGTCCAGGCTTCGGCAAAGAAGCTGTCCGCCGCCGCCAGGGTCAGACGGTCGTAGTACAGCCCTGGCACCACCCGCAGGGTGATCTCCCCTCCCAGCGACTGTCGCAACGCCATGGGCAAGCTCGCCCCGACACACCCCTTGCCGCTGGCGGTGCCGATCGGCAGTTCATCACCCATCACCAGCCTGCGCCCCTGAAAACCACCCAACGCCCCCAATGTGTAGGTGGAGCGACTGCCGAGCACCACCGGTACATCGATACCGCCGGCCACCGCCAGATAAGCCCGCGCGCCAGCCTTGGGAAAATCGAAACGCAGCACTTGTCCGGCCTTCACTTCGAAGGCGGTGTCCAAGTGCATGTCCACGCCATCGACTTTCGGCGTCATCTGCGCACCACAGACCGCCACCAGGGCGTCCTGCTGAAACTCCAGCTCCGGCCCCAGCAAGGTGCACTCCAGCGCCGCCGAATTGGCCGGATTGCCCACCAACTGGTTGGCCGCGCTCAGGGCGTACTGGTCCAGCGCCCCGGAAGGCGGGATACCCAGGTGGTAGTAGCCCTCGCGGCCGAGGTCCTGCACCGAGGTGGCCAGACCGGGTTTGAGTACCTTGATCATGCCAGCACCTCCTGCAGCGACTTGGGATAGCCGATCGGGTCGGCGAGAAACGCATCGAGCGAGAACTCTACTGGACGGATGCGCAGGTCGAAGCGCCCGGCTTCGACCTCGGCCACGGCGTGGTCATAAGCATCGCGGTCCATCGACTTGAACTGCACGATGTCGCCCGGACGGAAGAACACCATGTGTTCCTTGAGGTACCCCAGGTTCTGCTGCGGGTCGTAGATCGGTGCCGGAGTGACGCCAAACATCTGGTAGCCACCAGCGCCACGTACCGAGTAGATGCAACCGAAGCAGCCGCCATGGCCCAGGGTCAGTTTCGGTGTGTCGGTGCGGGGTCGCAGGTACTTGGGCACCTGCAACTGCCGTTCGCGCTCGACCATCTGGAACATGAACGGCAGGCCCGCGACGAAGCCCACCATCGAAACGAACCACGGCGCGCCACTGTGGGCGGCGATGAACGCCTCGACGTCGGCCAGGCCGTTGATGCGCGCGGCGTACTCCAGGTCCGTGGCGTTCGGGTCCTGGTGGCG
Organism: Pseudomonas soli; assembly: GCF_900110655.1. GTDB lineage: Bacteria > Pseudomonadota > Gammaproteobacteria > Pseudomonadales > Pseudomonadaceae > Aquipseudomonas > Aquipseudomonas soli. The sequence continues at coordinate 140,551 of NZ_FOEQ01000009.1, read as the reverse complement.
GTCGCGAAAACGCATCAGGGTTTCGTGGGTCCACGGATCGTTGTAGAGCACCGGGATTTCGATGATCCGGGTGTGCAGGGTGCGCTCGGCCACGGCCTCGGCTTCGGCGCCCTTCACCGCTTCGAGCAGATCGGCCGGGGCGATGCGGTCCGGGTCGAAACGGATCTGGAACGAAGCGTTGGCCAGGCACACGTCGAGCACGCCATCGAGGGCCAGGCGCTCCACCGCACGGGTGACGGCCATGCCCTTGAAGAAGGCTTCAAGGGACATGCTGTCGCTGACTTCGGCAAACAGGTGTTCGTCGGCGCCAAAGCTGTAGCGAATCGGACTGTTCATGCTGCACCTCCGCTGCGGCGCTCGGCCAGCCAGGTTTCCAAAGTGCCGGTGTGGAAGTCGGCGGTGTGCAGCCAGGGTTGCTCCAGCAACTCGCCGTGCAGAGACAAGGTGCTGGCCATGCCCGTGAGCGTGGTCTGCTCCACGGCCAGTCGCGCGCGGGCCAGGGCCTCGGCGCGATCGCTGCCATGGACGATCAGCTTGGCCAGCAGCGAGTCATAGTATGGCGGTACCCGGTAGCCTTCATACAGATGGCTGTCGACGCGCACGCCCTCGCCTTCCGGCCAGTTCAGCGCTTGCACAAGACCCGGGCTTGGGAAGAAATCCCGCGCCGGGTCTTCGGCGTTCAGGCGCATTTGCAGGGCCGCGCCGTTGAGCCGGATATCGCTTTGCTTGAGGCCCAGCGGTTCGCCGCCGGCGATGCGCAACATGGCCTGAACCAGATCGATGCCGGTGATCAGCTCGCTGACCGGGTGTTCCACCTGGATCCGCGTGTTCATCTCGATGAAGAAAAACTCGCCGGTGGCGTCGTCGTACAGATACTCAAGGGTGCCCGCGCCCTGATAGCCCAGGGCCTCGGTCAGGCGCACGGCACTCGCGCAGAGGGTCTCGCGCTGCTGCGCATTGAGCACAGGCGACGGCGCTTCTTCGAAGATCTTCTGCCGGCGGCGTTGCAGCGAACACTCGCGTTCGAACAGATGCACCGCATGCTTGCCGTCGCCCAGCACCTGCACTTCGATGTGCCGGGCCTTGCCGATGAAGCGCTCCAGATACACCGCGCCGTTGCCGAAGGCGGCCTGGGCTTCGCGCTGGGAACGGGGGAATTCTTCGCTCAGTTGCTGCGGGTTTTCCGCCAGGCGAATCCCACGCCCTCCGCCACCGGCCGAGGCCTTGATCAGCAGCGGGAAACCGACGGATTCGGCGGCTTTGAGCGCCGACTCCACATCGAACAGTTCATCCGGGGAGCCGGGCACCACCGGCACACCCGCGGCTTGCGCAGTGCGCCGAGCTTCGGCCTTGTCGCCCATGCGCCGGATGGTCTCGGGGCTTGGGCCTACGAAAATCGCCCCGGCGGCTTGCACCGCTTCGGCAAATTCGGCGTTCTCCGAGAGAAAGCCGTAGCCTGGGTGCACCGCGTTGGCGCCGGTGGCCTTCAGGGCACCGAGCAGCGCTTCGACATTGAGGTAGCTCTTGTCGGCGCGAGCCGGGCCGAGGATGTGCACTTCGTCGGCCATGCGTGCGGCCTGGGAATCGACGTCTGCTTCGCTGCACGCCGCCACAGTGGGAATCCCCAGCGCTTGCGCGGCACGGATGATCCGCACGGCGATCTCGCCACGGTTGGCGATCAGCAGTTTACCAATGCCTTGGGTCATGGTCGTGCCCTCACGCGTCTTCGAGTGTGGCGATGACCTGACCCGGCTCCACCGGATCACCGTCTTCGACCAGAAACGCGTCCAGACGCCCTGCCGTGCCGGCGGTCAGTTCGGAAAACTGCTTCATGACCTCGATCAGGCCGATCACCGTGTCGGCGCTGACCTGGGCACCCGCCTCGACGTAGTTCGGCGAGTCCGGGGTAGCCTTGCGGTAGAAAGTCCCCGGCAACGGGGTGATGACTGTGTGCTGCGCCATGTCTGTTCCTCTTGGAATAGTTGTAGAAAGGCAGGCAAAAAATCTGTGTGTCGAGTAAGCCCTGGCGTCTGCGTGCCAGGTGTCTTCGGTTGCGTTATCGCGGTGCGCGCACCTGGATCCCCGCGCCATCGAGCGCATTACGGGTAGCCTCGACCAGTGCCAGGGCACCGGGTGTATCGCTGTGCAAGCAAATGGAGTCGAATTCGATCGCCAGGTCTTCACCCTCCACCGTGCGCACCACGCCTTCCTGACAGGCACGCAGTACCCGCGCAGCTACTTGCGCGGGGTCGTAGGCACGCACATTGCGGGTGAAGACGATGGAGCCGCTGAGGTCGTATTCGCGGTCGGCGTAGAACTCGCGGATCACCGGTTGGCCGAGCTCCGTGGCGATACGCCAGATCGCCGAGTCGGGCATGCAATACAGCAGCAGCTCGGGCTCCAGGCGCTGCAGGTTTTCCACCAGCAAACGCGCCGCTTCCTCGTCCCGGGCCAGGTGCATGTACAGCGCGCCGTGGGGTTTGATGTGTTGCAGGGCCACGCCTTGAACCCGGGCGAGTTCACGCAGGGCGCCCAGCTGATAGAGCATGTCGTCCACCAGCTCCTGGGCCGGTGCATTGATGTGACGGCGGCCGAACCCGACCAGGTCGCGAAAGCCCGGATGGGCACCAACGGCCACGCCCAGGCGCTTGGCCTGCTCGACAGTGCGTCGCATGGTGCCGGGGTCGCCGGCATGGAAACCGGTGGCGATGTTGGCCGAGCTGATGAAGCCCATCAGTTCGTTGTCGACGCCGTCGCCGATAGTCCACGGACCGAAGCCTTCGCCCATGTCCGAATTGAAATCTACTGCCTGCATGACACTTGCTCCTGACCCTTGTGACTTCATGCAGAGCACGTTAAATTCCAGCCGCCCCCTTGGGAAGATCTATTATCAGAGGGGTTATCTTCTGAAAATCAGATACCTCATCAAGCGGAGTGTTCATGTCACTGACCCTGCGCCAGGTTCGCTATTTCGTCGCCACTGCCGAGATCGGGCAAATCTCCCAAGCTGCGATTCACTTGAATATTTCCCAGTCGGCGGTGACCACAGCGATCAAGGAGCTGGAGGGCATGCTCGGCACGCTACTGTTCCAGCGCTCGGCCCAGGGCATGAGCCTGACCGATGCCGGACGGCACTTTCTCAATCGGGCCTACGTGATCTTGCGCAGCGTCGACGACGCCCTTAACAGCCCACTGCCGGACGTTCGCGCCAGCGGCCTGTTGCGGGTAGCGGCCAGTTACACGGTGATCGGCTACTTCCTGCCGCACCATCTGCAACGCCTGGAACACTGGCACCCGGACGTGGCCATCGAAGTGCACGAACGGGAGCGCCAGGCCATCGAGCAAGGCCTGCTGGAAGGCGAATTCGACATGGCGGTGGTGCTGACCTCGAACCTGACCCACCCGGACATCGTCTCGAAAACCCTGCTCAATTCCGAGCGCCGGCTGTGGCTGCCCAGCCATCACCCGCTGTGCGAACACTCGGCCGTGAGCCTTGCCGACGTCACACAGGAGCCCTTCATCCTGCTTACCGTCGACGAAGCCGAACAAAGCGCCATGCGCTACTGGGAACATGCCCGACAGCAGCCCAACGTGCGAATCCGCACCAGCTCCGTGGAAGCGGTGCGCAGCATGGTGGCCAACGGCAGCGGCGTGGCGATCCTCTCCGACCTGGTACACCGCCCCTGGTCGCTGGAGGGTAAACGCATCGAAACCGTGACCATCACCGACAAGGTCACCCCCATGAGCGTCGGCCTGGCCTGGCATCGCGAGCGAGAATTCAGCCCGGCGATGCACGCGTTCAACAATTACTTCCACGACGCATTCCTGGCGCCGCAGCAACTTTCCGCACGGCGCTGAAAGCAAGCAAATGCCCCTGATCCATCAGGCCAGTCATGCACTGCGCCCTTGTGCATTCTTGTCGATACTCCATTAATCTCATATGATACTAAGTCTCATTTGCACCAGTTCTGTGGCAGCTCATGGCATCCATCGATACCGCTCAGCTCACTGCTCTCTACGAACAGCAACACCGCTGGTTGCGTAGCTGGCTGTATCGGCAATTGAGCTGCTCACACCGTGCTGCTGACTTGATGCAGGACACCTTCATGCGTCTGCTGGCCAGCAACGAGGCGCTTGAAATCCGCCAGCCCCGGCCTTTTCTGGCCAAGGTGGCACGCAGTGTCCTGTCCAACCACTACCGCCGCGCACGCCTGGAAAAAGCCTATCTGGAGGCGCTGCAGACCGAGGACCAAAGCGAACTGCCGGATCTGGCGACCCAATTGATTCTTTTCGAGACGCTGGTACGACTCGACGAAGCGCTGTGCGAACTGGATATCGCCGTCAAGAAGGCTTTTCTCTGGTCGCAACTCGATGGGCTCAGCCACGCAGAAATTGCCGAGCGGCTGGGTATTTCAATCGCTACCGTCAAGCGCCATATCATCAAGGCGGGGGCGCGATGCATGCTGGTGACGGAATCGCTGCAATGACTATCACCGCAAACGCCTTTGGCCAAGAACCCTCGCTATCGCCAAAAATGTGCGAGGAGGCCATGGAATGGTGGCTCGATATGCAGGAGGCCCATTTCGATTCACCCGCACAGGCCGCTTTCATGGCATGGCGTGGTGAACACCCCTTGCATGAGCTGGCCTGGGAAAAAGCCTTGACGCTGGGGGCGCAGCTCGACTCATTGCGCACCCAAGGCGATCCAGGCCTCGCCCGACAGGCGCTGTTGCTCCCCTCCCAGGAAGGGCTAAGCAGGCGTCGGGCAATAAAGGGCCTGGCCTTGCTTCTGGCTGCAGGTACCGGCGCCTGGTTGAGTCGCGACAGCGAGTTGGTGTCGCGCATGAGTGCCGACTACACCACGGGTGTCGGTGAGCAGCGACGTGTTGCGCTGGCCTCGGATCTGTCGCTTGAACTCAATACCCGTAGCGCGATAAATGCTCGCGCGACTGACCATCGCTGGCACCTGAGATTGCTCAGCGGCGAGGTCCTGATCAACACTGCCTTGAACCCGGCGCTGTTTATCGAAACCGCTCAGGTTCGGGCGCAGACGTCCTCGGCGCGTTTCACGATGCGGCAGTTTGACAATGGCTCGACCCAGTTGGCGGTCTATCGTGGCTCGCTTGACGTCCTGCCGACTCAAGCCAGCACCTGGACCACCCTGCAAGCCGGGCAGCTGGCGCGTTTCGGGCCGCTCGGGGTGCTCGATCAGGGGGCATTGCAAGCATCCACTCCCGCTTGGGCCGAAGGCATGATCGTCGCCAACGGCCAACCGCTTCAGGCGTTCCTCGATGAGCTTGGCCGGTATCGTCATGGGCATCTGGGGTGCGACGCCGCCTTGGCCAATCTGCGTGTATGGGGCACCTACCCGCTGGCAGACAGTGATCGAATCATCGATGCCGTCGCCCAGACACTGAAACTGGATGTACAGCGTTTCACTCGCCTGTGGATCAACTTGCGACCCCTGCCCGCTAACGTTTGAAGTTTTTTCGTCCTCGATGAGCCGTTTTGATTTCTGGCGAGACTCATAGGCCATACATCAAAAATCATCGGGAAACTTCACATGCATCGCCGCAGTATTTCCTCCTGCTACGTAACCTCGCTCGCCACTACCGCAGCGGTTCTGCTCGCCACTTCAGCGCCAGCCTGGGCAGCCGCCGATAGCCACGTGCAGCACTACGAAATTGCCCCGGCGCCACTGGGCGCTGCGCTCAATCAACTGGGCCAGCAAGCCCACTTGTTGTTGTCGTTTCCCAATGAGTTGATTGCCGGGCAAAACAGCCAGGGCTTGAATGGTGATTACACGGTCGACGGCGCTTTACAGGCGCTACTCGAGGGCAGCCAACTCAATGCGGTTCGCCAGCCGGATGGGCGATACACCCTCCAGCGCGCACCGGCCTCTGCCGCCCTGGAGCTTCAGAGCATTTCCATTTCGGGCAAGGCTCCCGGGTCGACTACAGAGGGCACCGGGCTCTACACCACCTACTCATCCAGCAGTTCGACCCGTCTGAACCTGACCCCCAAGGAAACCCCGCAGTCGCTGACCGTCATTACCCGCCAGCGCCTGGATGACCAGCGCCTGACCAATCTCAGCGATACCCTCGATGCCACACCGGGCATCATCGTGTTGCGCGACGGGCAAGGTGCCGAATCCGACGGTTACTTCTCTCGCGGCTTCGAGATCCAGAACTTTGAAATCGATGGTGTGCCCACCGTCAAGCGCATGGACAATTACACCCAGAGCATGGCCATGTATGACCGTGTGGAGGTAGTGCGCGGTGCTACCGGCCTGATCAGCGGGCTGGGCAGCCCTTCAGCGACGATCAACCTGATCCGCAAGCGTCCGACCGCCGAGGCTCAGGCCAGCGTCACCGCTGAAGCCGGCAACTGGGACCGCTACGGTACCGGCTTTGATGTATCCGGCCCGCTGACCGAAACCGGCAACGTACGCGGTCGCCTGGTCGCCGACTACAAGACCGAGCAGTCCTGGATCGACCGCTACAAACAGGACTCGCAACTGATCTACGGCATTACCGAGTTCGACCTGACCGAGGACACCCTGCTGACGATGGGCTTCAGTTATCAACGCACAGACGTTGACTCCCCCATGCGCTCCGGCCTGCCGACCCGCTTCACTGACGGCTCTCGTACAAACCTCAAACGCTCGCTCAATTCGGCTCAGACCTGGTCTTACAACGACCATGAACAAACCAGCTTTTTCACCTCGATCGAGCAGCAGTTTGCCAATGGCTGGAGCGGAAAGATCGAACTGACCCACTCCGAAAACAAGTTTGACGAAGTCTTCAACTACGTCAACGGTAGCCTCAACCCGGATGGAAGTGGCACCACTCAGTTGCCAGTGCGCTTCTCCGGTATCCCACGCCAGAACAACATCGATGCCTACCTGACCGGCCCGTTCGGCCTGTTGGGCCGCGAGCACGAGTTGATCGCCGGTGTGACCTTGTCCAACTACTACGAGAGCGTGCCAAGCTACGGCGGCTGGAAATACGATTACTCGGGCTCTCCCGCCGGCGCGATCGACAACCTGCTGAACTGGAACGGCGCCTCGCTGAAACCGGAATTCGACGTCACGGGCAAATCCACTGTCGACGAGACCCAATACGCCGCCTACCTCGCCACGCGCCTGCATGCCACCGACGATCTGAGCATCTTGCTGGGTAGCCGCGTGATCGACTGGCATCGTGACATCGAGGACAAGCCCTACAACGCAGAACACACCAAGACCAAGGAATCGGAAACCGGCGTCTACATTCCGTATGCCGGCGTGGTGTATGACGTCAACGATACGTGGTCGCTGTATGCCAGCTATACGAAAATCTTCAACCCTCAGTCGTCCTGGGTTCGCGACATCAACAACAAGCCACTGGACCCGATGGAAGGCACCGGCTATGAAGTCGGTGTCAAGGGCAGCCACTTCGACGGCAAGCTGAACTCCAGCATCGCGCTGTTCAAGATCGAGCAGGACAACCTGGCGATCTGGATCGACACTCCAGGCGGCAACACTTACAAGTCGGAACAGGGCACTACTACCAAGGGCGCTGAGTTCACCTTGGACGGAGAACTGGCCGAAGGCTGGCAGGCCTCCGCCGGTTATGCCTATGCGGTGAGCACCGACGCTGACGACCAGCGTATCGTTACCACCCTGCCCCGCCACAGTCTGAAGACCTTCACCAGCTATCGCCTGCCGGGCATTCTGGACAAGGTCACCCTCGGCGGCGGTGTGAACTGGCAGAGCAAGACCGGTGCCGACCTGCACACCTTCACCCAGGGCAGCTACGCCGTCACCAACCTCATGGCTCGCTACGACTTCAACCAACACCTGAGTGCGTCAGTCAATCTGAACAACGTGTTCGACCGCGAATACCTCAGCTATGCCGGCGACCACGGTATGTACGGTGCGCCAAGAAACATCATGACGGGTATCAAATACAACTTCTGACGTTCGCACGCGCCGTACTGAACCAGGGCTGTCGGTTTCAACCCAGTATCAACGGCCGCAAGACCAAGGGCATTTGCACGACTGGAAATCGATGGCTCTGGCGCTCGACACTTAGTTTCGCGGCAGTATGTTCAGCATACTGTCCCGTGCCATGCCGGAAGAATGTACAGGAATGCCTGCGCCGAGTTTTCTCAGCACGACATAGAACACCGGCGACAGCAACAAGCCGAACAACGTCACGCCAAGCATTGCGCAAAACACCGTGACGCCCGACCTCGCTACCTGCGCCGCTGCCGAGCAGAAGCGGTACGGCGCCGGCGATGAATGCCAGAGAGGTCATCACGATCGACCGCAGCCGCCAATCAATCGAGAACGGGCCTCTAATGACCTCACGCCACCTGATCAGGCAATGCGCCCAGGCTCGCGAGAAAAACTTCGGTATCTCGATTGGACCGCAGGCAGACCACGCGACAAGCCGACGGGGCGGTCGCCACGAATCGCTTCATCGCCTCCCGGGACGAGTTCTTCGTCCGCCACATGAACCTGAAAAACTCCGGCAGGTTGGCCAGCAGTTCCGGACAGTCGTCCGGCAAGTCAGGCCGAGATCGACCGCGGCTCAGCATCGTTCTGAAGAACACACGCCAGAATCGAAGCGGCGCCGAGCGATCGATCCATATCACCGTGTCAGCGCGGGCCAGCCGGTTTTGCCATGTCGTCGAGTGCCCGCCTTCGAAGATCCAACGCTCACGGGCCTCGACCTCATGGCAAAGACGCGTCTTCTCGTCACGGCTGCGCTCGACCCACCCTGGCTGCCAGTGAATCGTGTCGATATGCACGACCGGCAAGCCCGTGCGCTCGCCAAGCTTGCGCGCCAGGGTACTTTTCCCAGACCCTGGCTGACCAATGATCATCACCCGTTGCATTGAAGCTCCCTCTCGCCATGCCTGATGATTTTTGGGGGCGCGATTGTACGGCAATGGCGGGTTCGGTCAACTGCATGCTTTGAGCGTCTGTTGTAGGTCGATAGCCGTGGTCGTTGATGACTGGTATCGACCCATAGCGGTCAATCTAGTGCTATCTGGCAAGATCAAGATGCCTGTCTCTGTGGGGGCCGCGCGAGTGTTTGGACATCTTCTGACATCACCACAACAATGCTTCAACCTGATCAAATCGCTCTGCAATCTTCAAATAGGTTTCTGCCCAACCGCTACTCATGCTTGTTTCTTGCAGCGGCCCAGTGGGTGCAAAGATTACGGTGAGCTTCAATCGTTCGGGTAAGGTGCCGGCCTTCACCAAGTCAAGCAAGCTTTGAAGCTCTTGTATTGCTTCGCTTTCGTCTGCCCAATACGACCAGCAAAAGTCGTTACCTGGAATCGACACCAGCTCGATAGACGCCTCCAGAATCAACACCAGCAACTCCATCGGAGAAGGGTCGCCAGGGTTGGGACCGAGCAAGTACCTAACTCGCTCAAGTTTCATAACGCAGCACTCTGGCAAGGAAGTTGACAGCTCGGGATTTTAATCGTTTCTTGGTACTTGGGTTGAAGCGGCTGATTCAGGCCGATAGCGGTCATCCACGACGTTCAGCTATCGAGCAAAAAACGGATGTTATATCCAGGCAACTAGTGATCTCCCGCAAAAGCGAAACAAGCCCCAGAAAGCCTCAGCACCGCGCCTCAAGTAATTTACGTATCTCCCGGACTACCACCGCCTCGACACTTCCCTCATCCAGCTCCATCGAGAACACTGCGCAACACGCAACGGCCTCGCCCACCGCACATCGATAAACCGCCACCACGCTCCCGGGCCCGCACCCGGTATGCCCGGCCAGCGTCAAGCCGCCCTCGACCGCCCCTCGCATCAGCCCCAAAGCATACCCTGGCGCGATCCAAGGCCGGCCAGCCATTGGCCCACCCAACACCTTTGTCACCTGCATTTCCTGCAGCAGCTCCGCCGGAAGCAGTGCCCCGGCAAGCAGACGATCCAGCAAATGCGCAGCCTGCGAAACAGGGCCGATCAGCAGCCCGTGATAGACCCAGCCAGGGTCGTAGTTCAACGAATCGCCCAGGTAGTCCCCATGCAGATCCGCGCGTTTGCTCGCCAGGCGAACCGCCGAGATACCGAGTGGCGCCAACACCTGCTGCCTGAGCGCTTCCTCAAGCGGTAAGCCCGTGGCCCGCTCGATGAGCCTGGCTACCAGCATGTAACCCACATTCGAGTAGCGCCAGTCCGCTCCGGGGGCGTAGCGAAGCCGGGCGCCATCCAGGCGCTGCATCATCTCGTCCACGGGCCACGCAGGTTCATGCTTGGCAACCGCCGCGTGGTAATCGGCAAGCTCGCAATAATCTGCGAGGCCCGCCTCGTGACGCAGAAGCTGGCGCAGGGTGCAAGGGGTTTCAGGCAGCGCGGCATCCAGGCCAAGTCGACCGTCACGCACCAAGGTCAAGGCGGTCGCGGCCAATACCGTCTTTGTGAAGCTCCACCAGGGCACACAGGGTTCGGCCTGGAGGGATGGCGTTAATGAGCGACCTTTGAACAGCGTGGAAATCAGCATCGAATACTCATGCAGTCATGACGGACCGGTACGCAGGCATAGAAGCAACACCTTACCCCATTGTGGCGATGCGGGCCGCTTCTCTCGTTCCACATCCAGAGCCGTAGCAACACAGGTGCGGTGGATAGCCGCAGGCATCTGCCATCCAGTACGCCATACCCCGAAATACAAGGCCTCAACCAATAAACCTGCCATCTGATATGGTTTTTATCGCGATACCTGGGCCTGTGCTGAAAACAGATCGCGGGCCATAGTGCCCTGGCCTGATCGAGGCCTGATGAGCGACGAACCATGAGCGAGAGAATCCCCTTCCGAGTCATCGAGGTTGCCCCCACCACCCACAAGAGCAAAAGCCAGGTGGCCGGTGGCATCCATACACGCAGTTTCACTGGCTTCTACCGCAACCTGCGGATCGCCTTCGCCGGCTTGCTGTTCGTACTGTTCTTCGGCACTGCCTGGTTGCAATGGGGCGACCGCCAGGCCGTGCTCTGGGACCTGGCCGACAGCAAGTTCCATATCTTCGGCGCGACCTTCTGGCCGCAGGACTTCATCCTGCTGTCGGCGCTGCTGATCATCTGCGCCTTCGGCCTGTTCGCCATCACCGTGTTTGCCGGGCGCGTGTGGTGCGGCTACAGCTGCCCGCAAAGCACCTGGACCTGGCTGTTCATGTGGTGCGAGAAAATCGCCGAGGGCGACCGCAACCAACGCATCAAGCTGGCCGCCGCGCCCTGGGGGGTGGAGAAGATCGCCCGCCGCGCTCTCAAGCACGGCCTGTGGCTGGCCATTGGCGTGCTGACCGGGCTGACCTTTGTCGGCTACTTCACGCCGATCCGCCCGCTGGCTGCCGAACTGTTCACCTTCGAGCTGGGTGGCGTGGCCTTGTTCTGGGTGCTGTTCTTCACCGCCGCCACCTACCTCAACGCCGGCTGGCTGCGCGAGGCGGTATGCATGCACATGTGCCCCTATGCGCGGTTCCAGAGTGTGATGTTCGACAAGGACACCCTGGCGGTGGCCTACGACCCCAGCCGCGGCGAAGCCCGTGGCCCGCGCAAGAAAGGCAGCGATGCGCGCAGCCAGGGCCTGGGCGACTGCATCGACTGCACCCTGTGCGTGCAGGTATGCCCCACCGGCATCGACATCCGCGAAGGCCTGCAGATGGCCTGCATCGGCTGCGCCGCCTGCATCGACGCCTGCGACGGGGTGATGGACAAGATGGGCTATGCCCGTGGCCTGATCGGCTACAAGTCCGAACACAACCTGCAAGGCGGCAAGACCCACTGGCTGCGCCCTCGCCTGCTCGGCTACGCCGCCGCGCTGACGGTGATGATCGGCGCCCTGGTGTTGGCCCTGCAGATGCGCCCGATGGTGTCGATGGACGTGATCAAGGACCGTGGCCTGTTCCGCGAGAACGCCCTGGGCCAGATCGAGAACATCTACCTGCTCAAGATCATCAACAAGACCCAGGAACCGCAGCACTATCGCCTGCGCCTGGTGGACGCCGACGGCTTCGAGCTGCATGGCCGTACTGAGTTCACCCTGGCCTCCGGCGAGATGAGCGAGCTGCCGGTGTCGGTGGCGATGCTGGCTGATCGCCCGACCAGCAGCTCCCAGGAACTGACCTTCGAGATCCAGGACAGCGACCAGCCGGGGATCCGCAGCACCGCGCGCAGCCGTTTCGTCGCACCGATGAATCGCTGATCCCTTACACTGACCATCACCTTGCCTGCCAAAGCCATAATGAAACGCTACGAACGATTTGCCGACGACATTGCCGAACTCATCCGCTCCGGGGTGCTAGGCCCCGGCCAGCGGGTGCCTTCGGTGCGCTACGCCAGCCAGACCCACGGGGTCAGCCCGTCCACCGTGTTCCAGGCCTATTACCTGCTGGAGCGCCGCGGACTGATCCGTGCCCGGCCGCGTTCCGGATACTTCGTCAACGCCCATGCGCCGCGGCCGTTCTGCGAGCCGCAGCCCCAGGCGCCGGCCAGCGAGTCCACCGATGTCGATGTGAGCGGCCTGGTGTTCTCGATCCTCGACTCGATCAAGGACCCGCACACCGTGCCGTTCGGCTCGGCCTTCCCCAGCCCGAGCCTGTTCCCGTTGCAGCGCCTGTCCCGTTCGCTGGCCAGCGCCAGCCGGGCCATGGACCCGCGCATGGTGGTGACCGACCTGTCGCCGGGCAACCCGCAACTGCGCCGACAGATCGCCCTGCGCTACATGGTTGGCGGGCTGATGCTGCCCATGGAAGAGCTGCTGATCACCAACGGCGCGCTGGAAGCGTTGAACCTGTGCCTGCAGGCCGTGACCCAGCCTGGCGACCTGGTAGCCATCGAGGCACCGGCCTTCTATGCCTGCCTACAGGTGCTCGAACGCCTCAAGCTCAAGGCGGTGGAAATCCCAGTGCACCCGCGCGAGGGCATGGACCTCGGCGTGCTGGCCCAGACCCTCGACAAACACCCGGTCAAGGCCGTGTGGTGCATGACCAACTTCCAGAACCCGGTGGGCGCGAGCATGCCGGAGGCCAAGAAGCAGGAACTGGTCGAATTGCTCAAACGCCACCAGGTACCGCTGATCGAGGACGATGTCTATGCCGAGCTGTACTACTCGCAGCAGGCGCCAAAGCCGGCCAAGGCCTTCGATACCGAAGGCCTGGTGATGCACTGCGGGTCGTTCGCCAAGAGCCTGGCCCCGGGCTATCGCATTGGGTGGGTGGCGGCCGGGCGCTTTGCGCAGAAAATCGAGCGGCTCAAGCTGATGACCTCCCTGTGCGCCTCGATGCCGGCCCAGGCGGCGATCGCCGACTACCTGCAACACGGCGGCTACGACCGCCACCTGCGCAAGCTGCGCTACGCGCTGGAGGGCCAACAGGCCAACATGCTCGCCGCCATCGCCCGTCACTTCCCGGCGCAGACCCGGGTCAGCCAGCCCTCTGGCGGCTACTTCCTGTGGCTGGAGCTGCCCGAGCAGATGGACGCGTTGAAGCTGTTCCACATGGCGTTGGCCCAGGGCATCAGCATCGCGCCAGGGCCGATCTTCTCGCCCACCCGGCGCTTCGGCAACTGTATCCGCCTGAACTATGGCAGCCCCTGGGGCGATGGCGCGGAACAGGCCATGGAAACCTTGGGACGAATCGTGCGTTCGTTCTGATGCATGGCAGGTAAAGGTCGGCCCGGTTATAGTTTCGCCACTAGCCGACCGGTACCTGCCCATGGCCAATACTCCAGCCCCCTCCATCGAACGCTTGAGCGCACGCATCGCCGAGCTCGAGGCGCAAGTTGCGCGCAATGAGCTCGAATTAAACTGCTTTGCATTGCTGCGCAGCCATATGGCCGAGGGTTTCTGCGTGCTGGAGCTGCTTGACGGGCCAGAGGGGCCGCTGAGTAACTATCGCTACATCCTCAGCAACGATGCCTGCCTCCAGCACACCGCACATGCCAAGCAGATGGGGCAGACGGTGCGTGAACTCCTCCCCAGCGAAGCCGACGCCTGGGTAGCACGCTTCGCCGAAGTCGTGCGTACCGGCAAACCGGCCTGCTTCGAGCAGCGCTTGAACGCCACCGACCGTCTGCTGTCCATCGCTGCCCATCGCCTAGGCCCGGCCACCGACCGCCGGGTGGCGGTGCTGTTTACCGGCGCCCCGGCCAGCGAACGGGTCACGAATGCCATGCTTGACCGCGCCCGCAAGAGCGCTGACGAAGCGCGTGTAAACAACAAGCTTCTGGGAGAGCTGGTCGACCACAGCTTGGCCAACGTATTTGCTGCCGACTGCAACCAGCGCCTGATCGCCATCAACCGGACAGCATGCGAAACCTTCGAGCGTCTGCATGGCTTCATCCCCAAGGTGGGCGATTCCATTTCGCAGATCCTGGCGGCAACGCCTGACCTCCTGCCAAGCCTCGAGCCGGTGTGGCCGAGAGTGCGGGCGGGCGAGCCATTCACTCATGTCATCACCGTCGGCCCCGCTGAAGCGCAGCGACACTACGATATGCGCTACAACCCCTTGCGCGACGCCGAGGGACGGATTCAGGGCGGCTACCTCTTCGCCTATGACATCTCATCGCGGGTAAAGGAGCAGGAACGCCTGCAACTGACAGAAGAAGCCTTGCGCCAATCGCAGAAAATGGAAGCTATTGGCCAACTTACCGGGGGCATCGCCCACGATTTCAACAATCTCCTGGGGGGCATCCTGGCCGCCCTCGAGATCGCCGACAAACGACTCAGACACGGTCATAGCCGCGACTGTCGGCACATGCTCGGCATCGTCCAGCAGAACGCCACGCGTGCCAGCACGCTGGTCCAACGCCTGCTGGCATTCGCCCGCCAGCAGACGCTGACGCCACAGGCCGTGGACGTGCACCTTCTGATGGCGGGCATGCACGACCTGATCAACAGCACCCTCGATGCGAACATCACATTTGTCGATGCGACGCTGGCCGGGCAGTGGGCAGTGCGTGTGGATCCCCCGCAACTGGAAAACGCCTTGTTGAACCTGTGTATCAACGCCCGGGATGCCATGTCCAGAGGCGGCACCTTGCGTATCAGTTGCCAGAACAATCCACTCGGCTCACCCGAGGCCGCTGCCTTGCAGCTCGCTCCAGGCGACTACCTTCAGATCGTGGTGGAAGATACGGGCTGCGGCATGCCCGCCGAGGTTGCCTCCCGCGCCATCGAGCCGTTCTTCACCACCAAGCCACTTGGCCAGGGTACTGGCCTGGGCTTGTCCATGGCATATGGACTGATGCGCCAGTCCGGTGGACAGTTGAGTATCCACAGCACTCCCCAAGGCGGCACACGCATCAGCCTGTACCTGCCACGGGAACAGAGTTCCACGTTACCGCTCGCACACTTGGACCCTCACCGAGCGATAGAGTCTGCATGTAATACTGGCCTCGACATTCTGCTGGTCGAAGACCAGCAGACCCTGCTCATGGTAATCCGTGAGGTATTGGAAGAACGGGGGCATCGGGTTCGCGTCTTCGACGAAGGCGTTGGCGCCGTACAGGCCCTTGGCCAGGCCCCCAGCCCCGCATTGTTGATAGTCGATCTCGGATTGCCAGGTAGCGTCGATGGCTACCAGGTCGCCAACGCTTATCGTGCCGGTAACGCGCACATGCCCGTGTTGTTCATCATCGGCTACGACGGGGAGTTGGATAAGGACCGGTGGACGCAATCCGATCACACCCTCCTGCTGCGCAAACCCTTTGAGTTGGCGTTGCTGATGGCACGGGTCGACCAGTTGCTCAGCGGTACCCGCCAAGCTCCTGACACACTCTGACGCAAAGCCGCCACGGCGCCCCCCCTATCACTGGAAGCCCTCATGCCCTCGCGCGAACTGCAGTCCCTTCGCCAACAGATGGAAGTCCTTCGTCAGCGCAACACCGAGTTGGAAACACAATGGGCCCGCCATCAACAGGATGATCAAGACCTGTTCCGCTTTCTCTTCGACACGATGGACGAAGGTTTCTGTGTCATCGAGTTCTTCGATGGGCCTCACGGTCCGCTCAGCGACTACGTGCATGTGCTGGCGAATGCGGCCTATACCCGCCACGCAGGCATTGCCGACGTAACCGGGCAGAAACTGCGGGAAATGGTGCCCGACGAAGCCGATGACTGGATCGCCCGTTATGGCCCCGTGCTGCGCACCGGGAAGCCCTTGCAGTTCGAGCAGGAATTGGTGGCAACGGGGCGGGTGCTGTCGGTGACCACCTTCCGCATCGAGCCGGCCGAACGCCGGCAAGTGGCGGTACTGTTCAAGGACGTCACCGAGCGTTACCGCGCCGAAACGGCGCTGCAACAACTCAACGAGCATCTCGAACAACGCGTGGCTGCCGCCCTCGCTGAACGCAGCTTGTTTGCCGAGCTGGTGGAGAACAGCGTTGCGCGGGTACAGGTGGTGGACACCTCGATGACATTCCTCGCGGTAAACAAACGCGCGGTCAGGGACTTCGAGTATCTGTTCAACCATACGCTCAAGGCAGGCGATAGCCTGATCGACTGCCTGGCAGACTTCCCCACCGAGCTTGACCGCTGCATGGCGCTGTGGCGCAGAGCACTGGCAGGTGAAAGCTTCACTGAAGTGATCGCTTACGAAAAAAATGGCCGCCTTGGCCATTTCGAGTCGCGTTTCACGCCACTGCGCGACGGCGCCGGGGTAATAACCGGCGCTTATTTGTTCGTCTACGACATCACCCGCCGGGTCAACGAGCAGCAACAACTGCTGGAGGCTGAAAAGGCCTTGCGCCAGGCCCAGAAGATGGAGGCAGTTGGCCAGCTTACCGGTGGCATCGCCCATGACTTCAACAACCTGCTGGCGGGGATACTCGGCGCTCAGGAGCTGATGCGCCAACGTGTGCAGCAAGCACGCCATGATGATATCCCGGCCTTGCTGGACAGCGCCTGCAGTTCAGCTCATCGGGCCGCCACGCTGGTTCAGCGGCTGCTGGCTTTTTCCAGACAACAGACCCTGCAGCCCCAGATGATCCGGCTCCGTACCCTGGTCGAGGGCATGCAGGAGTTGATCAGTCGCAGTGTCGGCCCGGCCATTGAAGTGAGCTGCCATTTCGAGCATGACAAGGGGCTGAGCTTTGTCGACCCGCCACAATTAGAGAGCGCGCTGCTCAACCTGTGCATCAACGCCCGCGATGCCATGCCCAGTGGCGGGCGCATCGATATCGATTGCCGCCGGGTGCAGATTACAGATGATACTGCCCAGACGTTGAATTTGCCGGCGGGTCGTTATCTGTGCCTGGCGGTAGAGGACAATGGCCAAGGCATGTCTGCAGAGGTGGCGGCACGTGCGGTCGAACCGTTTTTCACCACCAAGCCGTCAGAGCGCAACACCGGGCTTGGGCTGTCCATGGTCTACGGCTTCGTCCGCCAGTCCGGTGGCCAATTGCAGATCCGCTCGGCGCCTGGTGAAGGGACATGCATACGCCTTTACCTGCCTTGGAAACCCGGGAGCGAACGCCCGCCCTTGGCGGCAATCGAGCCTGCTGCCCGCACTCCCGCCTCCGGGCGACGCATAACCTTGGTAGAAGACCATGAACCACTGCGCGCGATAATCACTGAAGTACTCGAAGACCTCGGCCATTGCATCGACAGCTACCCAAACGGCCCTGCAGCCCTCGAGGCGAACGGCCAGCCCGAGTTGTTGATCACCGATATCGGCCTGCCCGGCGGCCTTGATGGACGACAGGTAGCCGAGGCGTTTCGCCTGCGCCTGCCTGAGGTACCTGTGCTTTTCATCACCGGTTACGATGCGAATGCCGTATTGAATGAGCGGCCCATGCCTTCTGGGGCTCGAGTACTGACCAAACCCTTCACGCTCGAAGCGCTGGTCGAACAGGTAGAGCAATTGCTGTCGATGACAAGGAGCCCCGTCGATGACTGTGTGCCCGCGAAGCGAGAATCCTGAGGATGTGCATGAGCTGCGGCAGGCCCTCAGCGAAGAGCGCCAGCGCAACATGCGCATGGCACAAGAGCTGGAGCGATTGCAGGCGCGGGTGCAGGAGGCCGAACGCTACCGGTTCCTGTTCGAGGCCATGGAGGAAGGTTTCTGCATCATCCAGTTCATCCCCGGCGCCGACGGCCAATGGAACGACTACCTGCACCTGATGGCCAATCCCGCCTATTGCCGCCATGCTGGTTTGTCCGATGTAGTGGGGCGCACCTTGCGCGAAGTCATCCCCGACGAGGCCGAAATCTGGCTGGAACGCTTCGGTGAAGTGGAACGCACCGGCGATCCCATCTACTTCGAACACGATCTGTACGCCACTGACCGCTGCCTTGGGTTGGCGGCGATTCGGGTCGAGCCCGCCGAACATCATCAAGTCGCGGTGATCTTTCGCGATGTGACGGCGCGCAAGCGCGCCGAAACGGCCTTGCACAAGCTCAATACGCAACTTGAACGGCGCATCGAGCAGGCAGTAGCCGAGCGCAAGATTTTCGCCGACCTGATCGATGCCAGCGTCGCCTGCGTGCAAGTGGTGGACAGGCACATGCGTTGGCTGGCCGTCAACGCCGCCACTCGCGTCGAATTCCAGCGGATTTTCGCTTTCGAGCCCGAAATCGGTGCGCCACTGATGGCCGAATTCTCAGCCGCAACGAGCGACTGCCAACGCTCTCTGGCGCTATGGCGCAAGGCGTTGTCCGGAGAAACCTTCATCGAAATCGACGCGTTCGGTGAAGGTGCCGCGCGCCGTCACTATGAAATGCGTTTCGCGCCCTTGCACGATAACGATGGCCAACCAGTGGGCGCTTACCTGTTCGCCTACGACATTACCGAGCGGGTCCAGGAGCAACAACGCCTGGCGCAAGCCGAACAAGCGTTGCGCCAGGCGCAGAAAATGGAGGCCGTGGGCCAGCTGACCGGCGGTGTGGCGCACGACTTCAACAACCTGCTCGGCGGCATTCTTGGGGCACTGGAACTGGCTGACCAGCGCGTGCAACAACAACGTCACGATGCCCTGCCGCTGCTGCTGGGCAACGCCAAGGACGCCGCGCTGCGAGCCGCCTCGCTGGTTCACCGACTGCTGGCGTTCTCCCGCCAACAGATTCTGCAGCCCAAGCCTACCGCTGTGGCGGCACTGGTCGAGGGCATGCGCGAACTGATTGCGCGCACTGTCGGGCCGCATATCGACCTGTCTTGTCAGAACGATGACGAACTTTGGACAGTGCGCATAGATCCGCCGCAGTTGGAGAGCGCGCTGCTCAATCTGTGCATCAATGCCCGCGACGCCATCAGCGGCAATGGCGCGGTGCGCATCGCCTGCAGCAACGTCGAACTGGACGAGCAGGATGCCGCCATCCTGGATCTGGGCGCCGGGCAGTACGTGCGCATCAGCGTCGACGACAATGGGCGCGGCATGGAGAAGCCCGTGCTGGCACGGGCCATGGATCCTTTCTTCACCACTAAGCCGCTTGGCCAGGGCACCGGCCTTGGGCTTTCGATGATCTTCGGTTTCGTACGTCAGTCCGGGGGCCAGCTAAAAATAGCCTCGATACCTGGGCAAGGCACCAGCATATCCATGTTTCTGCCTCGCCACCACGGCGCGGCGCAGTGCCTGCGAGGCAAGACTACAGGGTGCGTGGTCGCACCTCAGACACAGGGCAGTGCGCGCAACGTCGCGGTGGTTGAAGATGAGCTGGCCATGCGCAAGGTGATGGGCGAAGTCCTCGAGGAGATGGGCCATGAGGTGCGTATGTTCAAGGATGGCCCCGAAGCCGTGGCAGGCCTGCAGGCAAGCAAGGCGCCAGACTTGCTGGTGACTGACGTCGGCCTACCCGGCGGCCTCAATGGCCGCCAGGTGGCCGGCCTGCTGCGCCAGCGCTACCCAGGCTTAAAAGTACTGTTTGTCACGGGCTACGACGAAACGGCTGCGCTGGGCGATGGCGGCCTCGAGACAGGCATGAGCGTGCTGACCAAGCCGTTTTCCTTGCAGCAACTGGCAGAGCAGGTCGATTGCCTGCTGCAGGAGTGAGGAGCGGTTCTAGCGCCCGCCGCCCAGGTCGATGAAACTCCCTGTCGAATAGGAGGCCTTGTCCGACAGCAGCCACATAATCGCCTCGGCCACTTCCTCGGGCTTGCCGCCACGCCCCATCGGCAGGCCGGCTTCAAGCTTGCCGACCCGGTCCGGATCGCCACTCAGTGCATGGAAGCCGGTATGGATGTACCCAGGCCGCACACCGTTGACGCGCACGCCCTCGCCCGCCACTTCCTTGGCCAGGCCAAGGGTGAAGGTATCCAGCGCACCCTTTGACGCGGCGTAGTCGACATACTCATTGGGCGAGCCAAGGCGCGCGGCCACCGACGACACATTGACGATCGCCCCACCCTGCCCGCCATGGCGCCGGGCCATGCGCAGCAAGGCATGCTTGGCGCACAGCATCGGCCCGACCACGTTGGTCTTCATCACCTTGAGCAGACGAAACTCGGACATGTCCTCCACCCGGCTCTGCTGGCCGATGGTCCCGGCGTTGTTGACCAGCGCGGTGACAGGCCCGAGTTGCTGGTCGACACAGTGGAACAGCCGCACCACTTCGTCTTCGACACTGGCGTCGGCGCGCACGGCAATAGCCTCGGCCCCCAACGCGCGGACCTGCGCCAGTATCTTCTCGGCGGCCTGGTCATCGGCGTGGTAGTTGATGCATATGTGGTAACCCTGTTGCGCCGCCAACAGCGCGGTGGCGGCGCCTATGCCCCGGCTGGCGCCGGTGATGACGATGACCTTGTCCATGAGCCTGCCAAGTAGTCCCGAAAGGACCTACAAGATTAGGGGAAATACCACCATTTGAAAACGGCAGGCTTATCGGACCTTTCCACAGGTTGGACTCAGTGCCCTGCCGACGCCGGCGCGGCCTTGGCCGTGAACGGTGGCTTGGCCAGCCACACCAGCAGGATCAAACCGGCGAACACCCAGGTCAGCAAGGTGAAGTAGTCCACCGTCGACATCATGTACGCCTGGCTGTTGAGGATCTGTTCAAGCTTCGCGTAGTTCTGCGGGCTGGCCCCGCCCAGTTGTTCCAGGGTCTGGCGGGTGGCCGGCTCGAAGGTGCTGATGTGCTCGCTGAGGTAGGCATGGTGCTGGTCGGCCCGGCGGATCCAGATCCAGGTGGTCAGCGACGCGGCGAAACTGCCGCCCAGGGTACGCAGGAACGTCGCCAGCCCCGATCCGTCGGCGATCTGGTGCGGTGGCAGGTCCGACAGCAGGATGCTCAGGGTCGGCATGAAGAACAGCGCCACGCCGATACCCATGAACAGCTGCACCAGGGCGATGTGCAGGAAGTCCACCTCGTTGGTGAAGCCGGCGCGCATGTAGCAGCTGGTGCCGATCGCCAGGAAGGCGATGCCGGCCAGCAGGCGCAGGTCGAACCGGTGCGCGTACTTGCCCACGAACGGCGACATCAGCACCGGCAACAAGCCGATCGGCGCCACTGCCAGGCCCGCCCAGGTGGCGGTGTAGCCCATCTGGGTCTGCAGCCATTGCGGCAGGATCAGGTTGATCCCGAAGAACCCTGCGTAGCCACCCACCAGCACCAAGGTGCCGATGCGGAAGTTGCGGTGCACGAACAGGCGCAGGTTGACCACCGGGTGGCGATCGGTCAGCTCCCAGATGACGAACACCGCCAGGAATACCACCGAGACCAGCGTGCCGATGACGATGAACGACGACTCGAACCAGTCCAGGTCGTTGCCCTTGTCCAGCACCACCTGCAAGGCGCCGACGCCGACGATCAGGGTCAGCAGGCCGATGTAGTCCATGGGCTGGCGGCTGGTGACCACCGGGCGCGTGCGCATCTGCTGGCGCACCACGGCGGCGGCGAACAGGCCGATCGGCACGTTGATGAAGAAGATCCACGGCCAGCTGTAGCTGTCGGTGATCCAGCCGCCGAGGATCGGCCCGGCAATCGGCGCGACCACCGTGACCATCGCCAGCAACGCCAGGGCCATGCCCCGTTTCGCCGGTGGATATACGGCAATCAGCAGGGTCTGGGTCATCGGGTACAGTGGGCCGGCCACCACGCCTTGGAGCACACGGAAGAACACCAGCTCGGGCATCGACTGGGCGATACCGCACAGGAACGACGCCAGCACGAACAGCAGCGTGGCCCAGATGAACAGCTTCACTTCGCCGAAGCGCCGGCTCAGCCAGCCGGTCAGCGGCAGGGCGATGGCATTGCTCACCGCAAACGAGGTAATCACCCAGGTGCCCTGCTCCGAGCTCACGCCGAGGTTGCCGGAGATGGTCGGCAGTGCCACGTTGGCGATGGTGGTGTCGAGCACCTGCATGAACGTCGCCAGGGACAGCCCGATCGTGGTCAGCAGCAGGCTCGGCGGGGTGAACTGCGCGGGGGCCGCCTGGCTCATCGCTGGGCCGTCTTGCCGGTGGCGCTATTCTCGTGGATCAGCCGGGCGATCAGGTCATCGGCCTCGACCAGCTGGCGGTCGTACACCTCGGTGGTATAGCTGGCCTGCTGCGGCGGTTGCTGGGCCAGGGCCGGACCACTCTGGTCGTGCAGGTCGACTTCGGCGACGGTGGACAGGCCGATCCGCAGCGGGTGGCTTTTCAGCTGCTCAGGGGCCAGATGGATGCGTACCGGTACCCGCTGGACGATCTTGATCCAGTTGCCGGTGGCGTTCTGCGCCGGCAACAGGGCAAAGGCGCTGCCGGTGCCGGCGCCGAGGCTGTCGACGGTGCCGGAGTAGGTCACTTCGCTGCCGTACAGGTCGGCGGTGATTTCCACCGGCTGGCCGATGCGCATGTCGCGCAGCTGGGTTTCCTTGAAGTTGGCGTCGACCCACACCTCGTCCAGAGGGATCACCGCCATGGTCGCGGTACCCGGCTGCAGGCGCTGGCCCAGTTGCACGGTGCGCTTGGCGACATAGCCGGTGACCGGCGCCACCAGCGTGGTGCGGGCATGGTCCAGGTAGGCCTGGCGCAGGTCGGCGGCGGCGGCCATCACTTCCGGGTGCGACGAGACCACCGTGTCGTCGACCAGCGCGGAGCTGGTGTTGAGTTGCTGGCGGGCACTGTTGACGGCGGCCTGGGCCACGGTCAGGTCATCACGGGAGTGGGCGACTTCCTCGGCGGCGATGGCGCCACTGTCGGCCAGCACCTTGCGTCGGTTGTAGTCCTGCTGGGCCTTCTGCAGCTCGGCCTGGCGGGTCTGCAACTGAGCCTTGAGCGAATCGACATTGCTGTACAGCCCGCGCACCTGGCGCACGGTGCGCGCCAGCTTGGCTTCGGCGGCCTGCAGGGCAACCTCGCTGTCGGCCGGGTCGAAGCGCAGCAGCACCTGGCCGGCATGCACCAGGTCGCCGTCGTCGGCGCCGATGCTGGTGACAGTGCCGCTCACCAGCGGAGTGATTTCCACGACGTTGCCGTTGACGTAGGCATCGTCGGTGCTTTCGTGCCAGCGCCCGACCAGGCTGTACCAGGCCCAGGTGCCGGCACCGGCGAGGATCAGGATCAACAACAAAGCGAGCAGCCAGGCCTTGCGCTTGCCCGAGTTGTCAGGCTCAGGGGCCGGGGTGGAGGTGTCAACGGGAGTGGCCATGACAATACCTTGGAAAATGCGTGACTGGGATCAACGGTCGCCGAAACGGCGAATCGTCAGGGGGTCGCCGGCGCTGAGCAGGACCTTGGCAAGCAGTTGCTCGAGGGTCTTGAGCTCCTCGGGCTGCAGTACGCCGACTAGTTCGTTCATTGCCGCCGCGCCGACCTGGGGCAGGCGGTCGGCCAGACGCTGGCCGTCGGCGGTCAGGGCCAGGCGCACCTGGCGGCGGTCGTCGGGGCAGCGGTTGCGCAGGATCAGGCCCTTCTGCTCGAGGCGGTCGAGCATGCGGGTCATCGAACCGCTGTCCAGGCCCAGGTAGCGGCACAGTTCGGCGGGGGTGTCGACCTGGTACTGGGTGACGATGATCAGCACCTTGAACTGGGCGGCCGTGACGCCGTCGGCTTCGAGGTGCCAGTCGAGGATGCGGTCCTTGAGCAGCGCGGCGCGGCCGAGCAGCATGCCGATGGCGCAGGTCTGGAAGTTTTCCGGGGTGAAATGGGACATCGGCGGCCTGCTCGGGTAATTGTGTGAAAATATTACTGCTTAGGCAGTGAATGTCAAAGCCTTGATTAGGATGCTAAATAAATATTCATTGGGAGGGGCTGAAAGCGTCAGCGCTTTGCTGCGCGAGGACAGGCAAGGAGCGCCGCCAGAGGCGGCGCATCGAGATGGGTGGCACCCGCTTGGCGGGCAAGCACCGTCCCTGTGGGAGCTGGCTTGCCAGCGATGAGTCCCTTGCAAGCATCACGAGACAGTTGCATCCACAGGGACCGGGTCAGCTTCATGAAGCCTGGTTGTCTTATGACGTCGTCAGTGTTGGCGCGCCACCTGCCACAACCGCGCCACATCCGCGGCCCGCGCCTTGAGCAACGCCCCAGCCTCGGCACAGGCCTGCTCCAGGCTCATCGGCCCGCTGGCCAGGGCGAAGGCCGCATCGATGCCCAGCCCATACAGTTGCTCGTAACCCGCACCCAGCGTACCCGCCAGCACCACCACCGGCACGCCGTGGCGCTTGGCTACCCGCGCCACACCAAGGGGTGTCTTGCCGCGCAGGGTCTGGGCATCGAAGCGCCCTTCACCGGTAATCACCAGATCCGCGCCCTGCACCAGGGCATCGAGCCCGGCCAGCTCGGCGACCACCTCGACCCCCGGGCGGAACTGCGCGCCCATGAACGCCTTGGCCGCAAACCCCATCCCTCCGGCCGCACCGCTGCCAGGCTCGTCACGCACATCCTTGCCCAGCACACCCGCGCAATGATCGGCGAAGTTCGCCAGAGCCTGGTCCAGAGCCTGCACTTGCTCGGAGTTGGCACCCTTCTGCGGGCCGAAGATCGCCGAGGCGCCATTGGCGCCGCACAGCGGATTATCGACATCGGCGGCAACGTCCACCCGCACCTGCGCCAGGCGCGGGTCCAGGCCGCTGGCGTCGATGCGCGCCAACTGCGCCAGGGCCAGCCCGCCTTCGGCCAGCGGCTCGCCCTGTGCGTCCAGCAGGCGCAGGCCCAACGCGCGCAGCATGCCGCTGCCGCCGTCGTTGGTGGCGCTGCCGCCGATGGCCAGGACAATGCGCGAGGCGCCGGCCGCCAGCGCCGCGGCGATCAGCTCGCCGGTGCCCCAGGTGCTGCTACGACACGCATCGCGCCGCCCGTTGGGCACCAGCTGGATACCACTGGCCTGGGCCATCTCGATCACTGCCGTGCGGCTCTCGGCCAGCCAGCCCCAAGCAGCCTCGACGGGCTCGCCCAGCGGGCCGCGCACCACCTGGCAGCGCAACTCGCCCTGACTGGCGGCGACGATCGCCTCCATGGTGCCTTCACCGCCATCGGCCATCGGGCATTCGATGCGCTCGCAGGCCGGCCACACTTCGGCCAGGCCGCTGGCGATGGCGCGGGCGACACCGGCGGCGTCGAGGCTGTCCTTGAACGAATCGGGGGCGATGACGATTTTCATGGGATTCTCCTGTCCTGTTCCGCGCATGCTGACAGGTGCGCGGTGCACTGGCCTCGGTCGAATGCACAAAAACCAGCGGCGGTTGTTTGGGCGGATGCCTTTGCCAGCCGTCAGTCCGCCGGCAACAGCTGCAACCCCAGGTACAAGCTCAGCATCCCCTCCATGCGCAACGGATCCACCTCGCCAACCTCGGCAATGCGCTCCAGCCGGTAGCGCAGACTGTTGCGGTGGATCCCCAGCGCCTCGGCGCAGGCCTGGCTCTGCCCGTCATGGGCGCACCAGGCGCGCAGGGTGAGCAGCAACTGCCCGCTGGCATCCTTGGCGCGAATGCGCTGCAAGGGTTCGAGCAGCTCGTCCAGCGCATCGTCGTTGCGGTGCCGCCACAGCAACGCCGGCAGCCGGTAGCGGGCCAGGCTCAGCAGGCGCTCGTCGGGCAGCACCTCACGACCGTAGGCCAGCAGGTCGCGCACCCGCCGATAACTGCGGCGCAGTTGCTCCAGGCTCTGCGCCGGGCTGCCCAAGGCCAGGCGCTCGACGTCCCAACCATGGCGTTGCAGGCGCTCGAGCAGGCGCGGCTCGTCCAGCGGCACGCCAGCTGGCCGGCACCATAGCAGCGACTGCCGCGCAGGGCTGACACACCAGCTGTCCGGGTAGCGGCTCATCAGCCAGGCCGAGAGCGCCTCGGCAGGCGGGCCGCCACGCAACTCGAACAGGCAGGCAATGCGTGGCAGGTTCGGTTTGAGCCCCAGCTGCCGGGCCTCATCGACCAACCGCGGCGAGTCGCCGCTGCCGCCCAGCAACAGCGCCAGCAGGTCGTCGCAGCGCTGGCGCCGCCACTGCTGCTCCACCTGCAGGTGGCGCTGGGCCAGGAGCATCTCGGCGGTCATGCGCACCAGCTCGGCGTAGGTGCGCAGTTGCTGAGGATCGCCGGTGAGGCCGAGCACGCCGATCAGCCGGCCATCGAGCATCAATGGCAGGTTGACACCGGGCTGCACGCCCTTGAGGCACTTGGCCGCTTCCACGTCCAGCTCGACGATGCGCCCATTGGCCAGCACCAGCTGCGCGCCTTCGTGGCGGGTGTTGATACGCTCGGCCTCACCACTGCCCAGGATCAGCCCCTGGCTGTCCATCACGTTGACGTTGCACGGCAGGATGGCCATCGCCCGGTCGACGATGTCCTGGGCCAGGTCGTGGTCCAGCTCGAACATGTAAGGATCCTTCGGCTTTGGTCGGCGGCACAGCAGCCCATACCTGACGCTGTGCAAAAGCACAAAGACAGCCGCGCTACACTGCCCGAGACTTTTCCAGGCGAGCGCCGGCACAGGCGACGCGGTGACAACCATAACAACAGAGAACCCGATCATGGCACACAGCCCCGCCCCTGACCAAGGCAACGAGATCACCCGCAACGCGCTCTACCGGCGCATCACCCTGCGGCTGATCCCGTTCATTTTCATCTGCTACCTGTTCAACTACCTCGACCGCGTCAACGTCGGCTTCGCCAAGCTGCAGATGCTCGACGCACTGAAATTCAGCGAAACCGTGTACGGCCTCGGCGCCGGCATCTTCTTCATCGGCTACGTGCTCTGCGGCCTGCCCAGCAACCTGGCGCTCAACCGCTTCGGGCCGCGGCGCTGGATCGCGCTGATGATGATCGCCTGGGGCAGCCTGTCCACCTGCCTGCTGTTCGTCACCACCCCCACCGAGTTCTACACCCTGCGCCTGTTGACCGGCGCCGCCGAAGCGGGCTTCTTCCCGGGCGTTGTGCTGTACCTCTCGCGCTGGTTCCCGGCGGACCGTCGCGGCCGCATCATGGCCCTGTTCATGTCGGCGATCCCGGTGTCCGGGCTGCTGGGCGGGCCATTCTCTGGCTGGATCCTCGACCACTTCGCCGCGGGCCAGCACGGCCTGGCCGGCTGGCAGTGGATGTTCCTGATCCAGGGCTTGCCCACCGTCGCGCTGGGCGCGCTGGCCATCGTGCTGCTCAGCGACGGCTACCAGAGCGCCCGCTGGCTGAGCCCGGCCGAACGCCAGCTGATCGAGGCGGACCTGAAAGCCGACGCCGCCGGCAAGCCGGCCACTCGCGGCGATAGCGTGCTGTCGGTGCTGGGCAACCCGCTGATCTGGACTTTTGGCTTCGTCTACTTCTGCATCCAGAGCGGTGTCTATGCCATCAACTTCTGGCTGCCGTCGATCATCAAGAACATGGGCTTCGACAGCCCCCTGCTGATCGGCTGGCTGAGCGCCATCCCGTACCTGCTGGCCGGTGTGTTCATGATTGTCGTCGGCCGCTCGGCGGACCTGCGCAACGAACGCCGCTGGCACCTGGTGGTACCGATGCTGATGGGCGCGCTGGGCCTGTTGATCGCAGTGAACTTCGCCGCCCACCCGACCATCGCCATCCTCGGCCTGTCCATTGCCACCATGGGCGCGCTGACCGGCCTGCCGATGTTCTGGCCGATGCCGACCGCGCTGCTCACCGCCGGCACCGCCGTGGCGGGCCTGGCGATCATCAACTCGGTGGGACAGATGGCCGGCTTCCTCAGCCCCTACCTGGTGGGCTTCATCAAGGACCAGACCGGCTCGACCGATGCGGCGCTGTATGCGCTGGCCGGGTTGATCATGGTCGGTAGCCTGGTGGCCTTGCGCGTTTCGCGCAGCACCAGCAGCGCCCTGGCAGGCGCTCGCCAGTAAGTGTCGACGAGGCCATCGCGGGCTTGCCCCGCGATGGCCACTACGCTAGTCGCGAGGTTTCCAACCTGCTTCATGCAATGCCGTCAGCAAGGTATCCCCATCCAGCGCCGGCACCACCACCCCTCCCTTGCCCTGCATCGTGCGCCCCGCCAGCAAGGCATTGACGATCGCCTCCTCCACCGCTTCCGCCGCCGCCATGAACAACGCCGAGATATGGTCGTTGTTGAGCATGCGCAACTCGGTGCATTGTTCCAGCCCCTTGCGTGCATAGTCCGCCGGCGGCAGATTCTGGTTACCGGTGGAGAACGCCAGGAAGATATCGCCGCTGGAGTCCTCGGTGCCGCCACCAGTGCGGGCGATGCCGATCGACGCGCGCTGGGCCAGGCGCTGGCACTGGTGCGGCAGCAGCGGTGCGTCGGTGGCGATCACCACCACGATCGAGCCCATGCCCGGGGTGCCCGTCACAGGTTCGGCGAAAGGCGACGGCAAATGCCCCAGCTGGCGCCCCACCGGGTAGCCGTCCACCCGCAACTCGCGCCGCTGGCCATGGTTGGCCTGGACCAGCGCACCGACAGTCCAGCCGCCCTGCCCGTCCTCCAGGCGCCGCGAGGCCGTGCCGATGCCGCCCTTGAACTCGTGGCAGATCATCCCCGTGCCACCGCCCACCGGCCCTTCCTGCACCGGCCCCGGGATGGCTGCCTCCTGCGCCTGGCGTACCTGCGCCGGGGTCACGTGCTGGCCCCAGATATCGTTGAGCAAACCATCGTAGGTTTCCATCACCACCGGCATGCACCAGTACACCGCATCGTCCGGCAGGCGCTCGCGCTCGGCGGCGATCAGCGCATCGCGCACCACGCCGACGCTATGGGTGTTGGTGATGGCGATCGGCGTGGTCAGCAGGCCAGCCTCACGGATCCACTCCAGGCCCGTGGCGTCGCCGTTGCCGTTGAGCACGTGGCAGCCGGCGAAGCAGGGTTGCTGGCGGGCCGCGCCCGCACGGGGCTCGATCAAGGTCACCCCGGTGCGGATCGGTGCCGGGCGTTGTTCGTCGATCAAGGTACTGTGGCCGACCCGCACTCCAGGGACGTCGGTGATGGCATTGAACGGGCCCGGGGTGCCGTGGCCGAGGGTGATGCCCAGTTGACGCGCACGCATGTGTACTCCTTGGATACTCACAATTTCTGGAAGGTCGGGCTGAGCCGGCCGTGGGTGCTGTACAGCGTCACCGACACGGCCAGCAGCCCGAGAATGATCAACAGGTCACGCAAGGACGCCTCGCGCAGCAGGGTCACCAGCAGCCAGGCGGCACCGCTGACCGCCAGCAGCGCCGGCAATGGCCATAGCGGCATGCGGTACGGATGCTCGCGGTCGCGGCGCAGTACCCGGCTGCACAAGGCGCATGCGGCCACCACCAGGTAGATCAGCAGCAACAGCAGCACGGTGAACGAGGTCAGTTCCTCCAGGCTGCCGGACAGGCTCAGCAAGGCCGACGGCACGGCGAGGAACAGCGTGGCCAGCCACGGCGACTCCCAGCGCGGATGGATCAGGGTGAAGGCACGGTTTAGCGTGGGCGTCCAGATCGCGTCGCGCCCGCTGCTGTACACCACCCGGCCGACCTGGATGACGATGGCGACGATGGCGTTGAACACCGAGAGGAAGATCCCCGCGCTGACCAGCCGCGCCAGGGTCTCATTGCCATGGGCGGTCAGCAGGTAGCCGATCGGATCGCCGCTGGCCAGCATTGCCTGCAGCGACGGCGCGCCAATCAACAGCGCCGCCAGCGGGATCACCTCGATGGCCACCACCACCGCCAGCGACCACAGCACCGCCCGGTGCACGGTGCGGCCACGGTCTTTCATGTCTTCGGCCAGCAGCACCGCGCCACCATAACCATTGAAGGCGAACAGCGCCATGCCCACCGCGCCCAGCACCAGTGCCCAGGGCGCGACCGTCAGCGCCCCTTGCTCGAGCATCTGCGGCTGCAACAGGCTAGCCACCGGCTGGCTGGCATTGCCGAAGCCCAGGATCACGATCACCAGCAGCGCGGCGACCTCGCAGAACAGGAACACCCCGGTAATCCAGGCATTCAGGCGGATATTGAGGATACCCAGGGCATAGCTCGACACCACGATCACCAAGGCCACGGTCTGGGTATCGAAACGCGTGCCCAGGGCATTGTTCAGGTAGGTGGCGGCGCCACCTGCGAGCACCGGCGGTATGAACAGCATCGAGGCCAGCACGGTGAGGAAGGTGGCATAACCCGCCAGCCCGCCGAACACGCGCTTGGCGTACACGTACTCGCCGCCAGCGGAGCTGTGGGCGCGCCCCAGTTCGGCGTAGCACCAGGCGAACATCAACGCCAGCGCTCCGGCCATGATGAAGGACAGGAACGCACCACTGCCGGCCTGCTGGATGGCGAACGGGGCAATGACGAACACGGAACTGGCTGGGGTCACCGCGGAAACGGTGATGGCGACCACGTCGAACACACCCAGGCGCTGCTTGAGCGCGCTTGCGGGCTCTTCGCTGGAGCTCATGGCGTTTTTCCTCTGATTGTTATTGGTTGTGAGGGGAAAACCGGTCGCGCGGCCGCTGGACCTGGGCTGGACTGTAGGCCTGGGCAAGCCTTTGGCCAATTACCCTTAGGGGGTACGCCCCTTGACGGGGCGGTGCAAAGCTCTGAACACTGCGGGCCTACCACCAGCCGCGGCGGGCCCCATGCACCATCTATTCACCGAAGCCAGCGCCCACGCCGGCCTTGCCCGCACCGTCGAGCAAATCGGCCAGCCGCGCTTCTGGCGCCAGTTGATCCTGCTGCTGCAGCAATGGCTGGCGTTCGACAACGCCCTGGCGATGTTCTACCCCCGTACCGGGCTGCCCCGGGCACTGGAAATTTTCGACGCACGGGGTGAAGGCAACCCCGAGGCCATGGCCCTGTACCTGAGTGGCCTGTATCAGCTCGACCCGTTCTACCAGGCCTGCCAGGAGCGCATAGGCGATGGCCTGCATCGCCTGGAAGAAGTGGCGCCGGACCAGTTCCGCCAGAGCGAGTACTACCTCAAGTACTTTCACGACCATGTCCTGGAGGACGAGGTGCAGTTCATCGTCCAGCTCGGCGACAGCGGCGCCCTGTCCCTGTCGCTGGGCCGGCGCGAACGGTTCGACAGCGCCAGCCACGGCCTGCTGGCGCTGGTCTGTCCGTGGGTGGTCGCACTGATGACCCAGCACTGGCAGCAGCACAGCTTGCGCCCGACGCCAGTGGCGGGCATGGCCCACCAGGTGCGCGACGCCATGAGCCTGTTCGGCGCCAAGGTGCTGTCGGAGCGCGAGCTGGAGATCGCCCGGCTTATCCTGCGCGGTTATTCATCGAAGGCCATGGCCGAGCGGCTGGCCATTTCACCGGAGACCATCAAGGTGCATCGCCGGCATCTGTACGCCAAGCTGGACATCTCGTCGCAACCGGAGCTGTTCTCATTGTTTCTGCAATCGCTGGGGCACGATCCGCAGGACCCTTGAGCCTGTCACTGGCGCAACCGCCCCAGCGCCTCCAGCACATGCGCGGTCGCCCGCTCCACCTCCCCTTCACGGCAGGCAATGCCGAGCTGACGCCACAAGCCAGGTCGCAATGGCCGTTGGGCAATACGCCCCTGCGGCTGGCGCACCTCACCTTCCTGCGGCAGCAAGGTGGCGCCATACCCGGCGGCCACCAAGCTCTTGATCGCATCGTTGTAGTTCAGCTCGATCCGCGCTTCGGGATACAGACCTGCCGTGGCGAACCACTCCGAGGTGACCCGCGACAGCTGGGTGGTGCTGTCGTTGAGGATCAGCGCCCTGCCGGCCAGCCAGGCCGGGGTGACCCGCGCCGGCGGCTGCCAGTCGGCGGGCACATAGGCCATGATCGGATCGCGCCGCCACGGCGTGATCCTCAAGCCCTTGCCCGCCACCTGCGGCAGCGCCACCAGGCCGATGTCCAGGGTGCCTTCACGCAGACGCGCCAGGGAGGCCTGGGAGGTGAGCACCTGCACCTGCACGTCGATCCCCGGATGATCCACCCGCAGGGTTTCCAGGGCCTGGGGCAGCAGGTGGGCAATGGCGCCGGTCGAGGCGCCGAGGCGCACCCGGCCGGTCAGGCCCTCGACCTGCCGGCGCACCTCGTCCAGCGCCTGGTCGGCATCGGCCAGCAGGCGCCGGGCGCGGGCCAGCAACGTCGCGCCGATGGTCGTGGGGCGAACCTGGCCGCGCGTGCGGGTGAGCAATGGGGCTCCGATGCGCGCCTCCAGTTCCGCCACATGCAGGCTGATGGTCGGGGGCGCCAGGTTGAGCTGGCGGGCGGCCTGCGCGAAGGACGCGCAGTCGGCGATCACCACCAGGGTGCGCAGGCGGTCGAGGCTGATTTCTCGCATGGGGTCTCGCAAGGGCGGCTATCAATTCAGTATTACTGAACGTGGGCATCATGATATTCAAATTTTCTTTCGTCCAGTGAGCAGCGAGGATTAGCCATCACTCCCGTCACCGGACAATCGACATGCATCAACCCCTAGTATTCATCGATGGCGACCAAGGCACCACCGGTCTGCAGATCCACGCCCGCCTGCAAGGCCGCGACGACCTGCGTTTGCTCACCCTGCCCGAGGCCGAGCGCAAGGACCCGGCCCGCCGCAGCGAGGCCATCAACAGCGCCGACATTGCCCTTCTCTGCCTGCCCGACGAAGCCGCCCGCGAGGCCGTGGCCATCCTGCGCAACCCGGCGGTACGGGTGATCGACGCCAGCTCTGCGCACCGCACAGCTCCAGGCTGGGTCTACGGCCTGCCTGAGCTGAACGCCGAGCAGGCCGAGCGCATCGCCACGGCTACCCGGGTCAGCAACCCCGGCTGCTACCCTACCGGCGCCATCGCCCTGCTGCATCCGCTGGTCAACGCCGGCCTGCTGCCCGCCGACTACCCGCTGAGCATCCATGCCATATCCGGCTACTCCGGGGGTGGCCGTGCCGCGGTCGAGCGCCATGAACAGCGCAGCGATGATTACCTGCCGGCGCTGCAGCTGTACGGCCTGGAACTGGCCCACAAGCATGTGCCGGAGATCCAGCGACACGCAGGGCTCAGCGCACGACCGGTGTTCGTCCCGGGCTATGGCGACTATCGCCAGGGCATCGTGCTGAGCATTCCCCTGCAACTGCGCCTGCTGCCCGGGGTCAGCGCCGAGCAACTGCAGGCCTGCCTGGAACAGCACTACCAGGGAGCCCAGCACGTGCAGGTCATGCCCCTGCACCAGCACGGCGCGGCCGCAGCGCTCGACCCGCAGGCGCTGAACGATAGCAATGACCTGCGCCTGGCCCTGTACGCCAACCCCGAGCACGGCCAGGTGCTGCTGACCGCGGTATTCGACAACCTGGGCAAGGGCGCGTCGGGCGCCGCCGTGCAGAACCTCGACCTGATGCTGGCTGGGCTGCGCTAGTGTCCTGTCTCGGAAATACGTTCTCTTTTGGCGAGTGGCTTGGGTGTTCGGCCAAGGCGCCGCGACGAGTCATAGCAGGGCTATGGCGAGGAGTGGCAACGCGGGCCGGGCGCCCAAGACGCCGCCAAAAGTGAACAGCTTATTTCCGAGGCAGGACACTAGCATCTGCGGGTAGAATGGACGCCCGCCTCGTCCGGGGCGGGTGTTTCACACCTTGCCGGAGTTCCACCCGCGATGTTCATCCTCCGCCGCCTTGACGGCGTGCCGCCCGAATCCTTCCAGAACCAGATCCGCCAACTGGTGATCGACCACGTCGGTCAGCTCAGCAGCGTCGCCATCAGCCCGGACAACCCGCTGTACCCGCTGTACCAGTATGGTGTCGGCCTGGAGGTGCACCAGTACCTGATGGCCCTGGACGGCACCCGCGGCCTGCGAGTCGAACTGACCCTCGCCCTGGATGCCGACGCGCCGGACCGGTTGCTCGGCTTTGCCCTGGTATTGCCGGCCCAGGACAACCCGCAAGCCTGCGCCCTCGCCTACCTCGCCGTGGACGCCAACCACCGCCGCAAAGGTATCGCCCGTGGCCTGCTGGATGCCGTGCGTGGCCGCTATGCCTGTGTCGAGCTGAGCGCCTTCGCCCAGCAAGTGCCGTGGTTCGAGAACATGGGCCTGCAGGTAGTCGCCAGCGCCGGGCCGCAGGTATTGATGAGCAGTACCGGCAAGCCCAGCGAGGCACTGATCGGGCGGCTGGATATCGCGCCGATCTACCAGACCGTCGAGGTGCGGCAGATCCATGCCTACCTGCTCAAGCAGCAGGGCGAAGCGGCGATGGTCGAGGCCGAACGGCTGCGCGACGTACGGCTGGATACGCTGGCCGAGCAAGCGAGGGCATGCGTCAGCGAACGCAAGCTCGTGCACTGAAGGGTTCAGCCCTTGATGGCTTTCTCGATGGCGGCGATATCGATCCTGCTCATCTGCAGCATCGCCTCGAACGCCCGCTTCGCCACGCCGCGATCGGCGCTGGCAACGGCCTCGGTGAGTATCCGTGGACTGATCTGCCAGGACAGGCCCCATTTGTCCTTGCACCAGCCACAGACACTTTCACTGCCACCATTGCCGACGATGGCGTTCCAGTAGCGGTCGGTCTCTTCCTGGCTGTCGGTCGCCACCTGGAACGAAAACGCCTCGCTGTGGCTGAACGCCTTGCCGCCGTTCAGGCCAATGCAGGGCACGCCCATCACTGTGAACTCGACGGTGATCACGTCGCCCGCCTTGCCCGAGGGGTAGTCGGCAGGCGCCTTGTGCACTGCGGTCACGCGGCTGTCGGGAAAGGTGCTGGCATAGAAATTCGCCGCGTCCTCGGCGTCGTTGTCGTACCACAGGCAAACAGTGTTCTTGGCGGTCATGGGCACTCTCCTGGGCGGGTCTCACTGCCCACGAGTCTAGCCCCCGGATCCATCCGCCCCGAGCAAGCGCGATCAACGGCTGGCCAGTCAGCTCCCCTGGCAGGCGAAGGCCCGGGCCAGCTCAAGGTCACCCAGCGCGCTAGCGGGGTGCAATTGGCGATAGTCACCCAGCGCCTGCTCCAGGCGTGCGCCGCGCAAACGCCCGTCGCTGGCGATGAACATCAGCGCATCATCGCGGGCGGCCTGGTAGCTGCGCTGCGAGTGGCTGGTGGAGCCGCTCACTGCGGCCGTGCCCAGGCTGGAGCCAACGGTGAAGTGATCGATCGAGTTGCCCTTGCCGTCCATCGCCCACACCGGGGTTGCGAGCAGCAGGAGCAGGGTGCAACGCAAAAGCGGGGCAACAGGCATGCGGGCCTCTTCGTCGGGTGGTCGCGTTGCCACGGATCATCGCCATAAACGCAGGCAGCGGCAAGGTTGCTGTATGCCAGGTTTGCCGGCCATCTGTATCTAACGGCGATTGCCCGCTGCGCCTAGGATCGAAGCCTGTAACCAAGGGAGCTGCCATGAACGAACTGCCAACCACCAGCGATTTTCCCGGGCTGGTCCTGCGCCGCTTGCTGCCGGGCGACCAGGCCATGGTTTGCGCCCATCGCGAGGCCATGTTCCTGGAGGCCGGTGGCGACCCTGTGAGCCTGCGAACCATGACCGAACACTTCCGGCCCTGGCTGCAACCACGCCTGGCCGATGGTCGCTACTACGGTTTCGTGCTGCTGGATGAGGAGCAGCCGGTGGCGGCCATCGGCCTGATGTCGATCGACTGGCCGCCGCACCCGGCGCATCCCTGTCACGAGCAGCGCGGCTACGTGCTCAATGTCTACGTGGAGCCTTCCCATCGCCGCCGGGGACTGGCTTCGAAACTGATGTGCCTGGCGGAGGCCGAGTTCATCCGGCGCGGCCTGGGCTTTGCCGTCCTGCACGCCACCGAGGTGGGCCGGCCGGTCTATGCCGGGCTGGGCTGGGCGCAGACCGCGGAAATGGCCAAGCAACTGGACTGAGCTCAAGTCAGCCGCGCAAGCGCCGATACTTCTCGTGCATCCGCCACGGATGCACGATCTTGCAGTTACTCAAGGAAGATTCATGTCGCGTCACAACCTACCAGCGCTGCTGGTACTGTCACTGCTCCTGTCGCTTGCCGGCTGCAATGCCCTGCCCCGCTCCACCACCGACCAAGCCCCGCCACTTGGCCCGGTGCTGCCGGACAGCGAGGCACGCAATGCCTGGATTGCCCAGGCCCTCGCCCTGGACCCGCTGGCCAGTCAGAACCGTCAACCACCCCCGCGCCAGAGCAACGCGCAAATCGTCGCCAAGCTGCGTCAGAAACGCGATATCCAGCTGCCGGACGCCTACTGGAGCCAATGGCAGCGCAACCTTGATGTCTTCGATGCCGACACTGCGCGCCACAAGGAAACGCAGCGCGCCCTCTACATCGACACCCTCACCGACCAGCTCAAGCGTGTCGACGACCTCACCCTGCAACGGCTGGCCAATGCGCCCGACACACTCGACGCGGCCACCCGAGAGGCCTGGAAACTCCGCCTGATCGAGCGCTACAGCCGCTACATCATCGACAGCGAAGTGAACCGCGACATCATCGACGCCCACCTGCGGCGCATGGCGCTGATGGACCGGCAATACGGCGTCTGCGCCCTGGACAGCGACTGCTGGGACCGCGCACCCAAACCTTGATATTTGACGCACGCCGACCCAGCGTTCAAGGTTGCTGCACCCCATCGATCCGGAGCCCGATATGCATTTCGACCTGATCCAGTCCCTGAGCCTGGCTGGCAAGCCCGATGTCCCCAATGACGACCGCGTCGGCAGTGCCGACCGCCATGCCTGGGTAATCGACGGCGCTACTGACCTCGGCGCTCCCGGCCTGCTGGGTGAGCGCGGCGGCGCGGCCTGGCTCTCGGCCACGGCCCAGCGCGCCTTCTCCGCGGCGTCGGGGCCCCTGCGGCAGGTCTGCGAATCGGTTTTCGTGGCGATTGCCCAGGCTTACCAGCAAGACCGTCAACGTGAGCCGTTGGCCACCTGGGAACTGCCGCGCGCCGCCTTTGCCGCGGTAGCGTTGGAAGGTGATGAGCTGGTCTGCGCCCACCTGGCCGACTGCGTGGTACTGCACCGCAGCGCGAGCGGCATCCACTTCCTCACCCCGGAGCCCGACCGCGAGGCCGAACGCGCCGAGGCTGCGGCACTTGGGCCCGGTACTGGCGCCCACGGCGTGCGGACCCCTGCCGTACTGGCTGACCGGCGGGTTGCCCGTGAGCGTCCCCGGGCCGTGCTTGGCATCGATGCCGAGCTGTCCAGGGAGGGCACGCTCTACAGCCGGGCACCAGTGTCCCTGGGGGACGATGTGCTGTTGATGAGCGACGGTTTCGCCGCACTGTTCGACACTTATCGCGCCTATGACCCAGCCGGTTTCATCGAGCGCCTGCTGGCCCACGGCCTCGATGACCTGGCGCGGACGTTGCGTGGCATCGAGCACGACGATGCGGCATGCCTGCGCTACCCACGATTCAAGATGAGCGACGACGCCTCGGCGATCTGGTTGCGGGTTGGCTGAGACCTTTTCCTGTGCGAAGCCTGCAAGACTAGGCCAATCGCTTTTGCAGAAAATAACGGGTATGCCCAGGCGGGAAATCGGCAATCTCACCAAAAAACTCGAACCCCAGCTTGCGGTAGAAGTCCGGCGCCTGGAAGCTGAAGGTATCCAGCCAGATCCCGCCACAGCCCTTTTTCCTCGCCAGCGCCTCAGCCCTGGCCATCAGCTCGCGCCCACAGCCCTGCCCGCGCATCCGCTCGGGCACCACCAGCAGTTCGACGAACATCCACCCCCCACCCAGCCTGGCGTAGAGGCCACCGACGATTTCATCAAGGTTGGGGTCACGCAGCGTCCAGGCGACGGTGGCCGCTCCAGGCGAGCCGATCACGCCATCATTGAATTCGCGCAAGGGTTTCAAAATTGCATCGTGATGCAGGCTAGTCGCCTGGTCGGTGAAATCGATACGGAGTGTCATGGCAGGTCGTCCGGTTGACCATATGGGAATGCGGCGCAAAGCGCGCCGGATTAAATTTACTTCACGTTGCGCCCTTTGGATATAAGGCATTCGACAGCCGTTCGGCCATACTCCAGAGATGTTTTCCGCGTTTTGGTGAGTTTGGCAAAGTGGCGAAACCCAATGAATTCGGGCGTTTCGCCACTCTGCAAAACTCTGTGCCACACGACAAAACACGCTCATTGGTACAAAAAGTGGTACGAGCTACATCCCCTTCTCCGGCGTTCTGCCGACCACGATCCGTCCTGGCTCGTCCCTCTCCCACTCCTCTGCAGATTCATACCTCAACAGGCCCATGGCCCAGGCTTCTTCGTGCTCCAGTAGAGCCCACGTCCTGGCTGCCTCGGCAAGCTCCAGCATGTCGGACAGCACGCTGGCATCGACTTCCTTTCGCCGGCTGGCGGCATAGGCCATTTCATTGAGCACCGCGGCGCGCCCATCCGGGTCCGTGACCATGGCTGAACTGTCGTAAAGCTCGTCCAGCCACGGCTGCGGTATGCCCGCCAGGCTACTCAACACGGCACCACCAGGACTGCGCATAGAGCACACCGTCTACATCCTCAACGCCCGTGATGTTCAGCCCAAGACTGCCCATGCCATTCACCTTGGCATCCAACAGGCGCGGGATGATGTCTTCGCCCGGGGCCGGATTGAACACCCAGGCCTCAATGCAGCAGCGCCCAAGAGCTGCGCTATGGCACTCGTGTAGGTGAACGTCGGCCCTGAGCGGTTTGACCTTCGCGAGCTTTTCGTTGGGGATCGCTACGCCGCGCTCTCGACGGCGAACAAGGAGGAAGTACATGCGGCACCAATACTGTATATCTATACAGTATTTGACCATTCAAACGGATGACCAGGCCAGTACCGCCCGGCGGGCTATGCTTCTGGCTCAAGCAGGAGGACCGGACATGTGCGGAAGGTTGACCCAGTACCGCGGGATCCATGACTTCGTTGAGACGCTGAGCATGCCAGAAGCCTGGCGGAACAACGTCGGAGACCAGGACCTGGGGCGGTACAACGTCGCGCCGACCACACAGGTCGCCGTGCTCCGGGTAGATGACGCAGGCCCGAGGGCGGACCTGGTGAGATGGGGGTGGAGGCCGCACTGGGCAACCGACCGCGCCGCGCCGATAAACGCCCGCGTCGAGAAGGTGGCGCACGGCCCCTTCTTTCGGGCGATCTGGCCGCATCGAGCGATCACGCCGGTGGATGGCTGGTATGAGTGGGTGGACGAAGGCGGGCCGAAGAAGCAGCCCTATTACATCCGCAGGCGAGATGGGCGCCCTGCCCTGTGCGCCTCAATAGGTCAGTTCGCCGGCAATGAGCACGACGGGTTCGTGATCATCACTGCCGACGCCCAGGGCGGCCTGGTCGATGTGCACGACCGCCGGCCGGTCGTGCTGTCGCCTGATCTGGCGGTTGAATGGATCGCAGCAGGCATGCCCAGCGAACACGCGGAACAATTGGTGCTGAACCTGGGTGAGCCGGCAGAGGCGTTCGAGTGGTACCGCGTTGGAATTGCCGTTGGCAACGTGCGGAACCAGGGATCAGCGTTGATAGAGCCGGCTCAGTGACGGGTCAGAGGCTGGTGCCCAAGCGCGTAGAGTTGGTAGTCGGTCACAGCCTGGTAAGCGGACTCTGCGATCACCCGAAGGCGCTCGACTTCCTCTGCAGGAACCCCGGCGGCTTGAGCATTGTGGTAAGTACGCAGCGCCTCAAGTGCCTCGAGCAACAACGGCTCTCCCGCCTCTACCATTCCCTCGATCGTTCGTTTCACGACACCGCCCCAGTACGTTGACCAAAGCAGTATAGGTCCAAGCCCGCCGCAACCGACACCGCTTTAAGTCAACATCCGATGCCATGCCAAAGTAGCCAGTGCAATAACGCAGACCCAGAGCGCAACCATTGCCCACGCCTCTGCCTCACTCTTCAGATCATTCCTTCGCATAACCTCTCCTTTGCCCGCTTAACGCCGAAACCATCGCAATCTGGTTGCGACCAAACACCACAGATCAAGGTTCATTCTGGTTGTACCAAAGGACGACCTTCCTCCAACAAGCTGCCATAGGACGCCTCGCAGGCCAGGCCAGCTATTCGGGCTCGGTCATACGCTGACGCCAGCTCTCCCGCTCGAGCATCAGCCCGTGCGAGCAGGTCGGAGAGCACCATGGCGGCGCGGCGGGCTGCCTCGCCTCGAGCGGCAACGGCGGGATCCGGGCCGGGGCA
Source organism: Pseudomonas soli (assembly GCF_900110655.1). Classification (GTDB taxonomy): domain Bacteria; phylum Pseudomonadota; class Gammaproteobacteria; order Pseudomonadales; family Pseudomonadaceae; genus Aquipseudomonas; species Aquipseudomonas soli. The sequence continues at coordinate 100,134 of NZ_FOEQ01000009.1, read as the reverse complement.
ACCGACGGTGGCAGCGAGGTTGCCGGCTTCGTCGTGCAGCCGCTGGCCAGCAGCATCAGCCCCAGCAGCAGCGGTTTCAGCGATCGTTCGTTGTCCCTGAGCATGCGCCCTCACCTCCTCGTGTGCCGCGGCGCGGCGATGTTCTTCTTGGCGTTCTCCCCGCTCGCCCAGCACCTCGGCCAGGCGATCGCCGCTGTCCCGTTGCGCAGATGCTGTTGCTGCCTCGGCGCGCTCCACCGACCGACCGTGCTGGTAGACGAGCCAGTACGACCCGAACACGGCCAGCAGCGCGATCACGCGCACGCCCCAGCCTTTCACGCCAGCGCCCGCCGTACGCCCTCATCGATGACGGCGCCCTTGTACGGGTTGCCGCCGTTCTCGTGGATGATGATGCTCTCCACGAACACCCACAGCGTGTAGCGATCCTTGATATCGATCGGGTCGGTGATGCCCACCCCCAGGCGCTTGGCCACAGAAGCGGCATAAGCCTGGGTGTCGTTCTCGTTGCTAGGTGCCCAGCGGTTGATGGTCTCCAGCACCGTGTCGATGCCCTTCTCGCCCACGCCGGGCATGCCGTCCTTGCCGCGGTAGTTGATCAGCAGCTTGCCCAGGGCACGGATGCCATTCTCGGCCGAGTCGAAACGGGCGAAGCGCGGCTTTGCCACGCCGACCTCGATGCCCAACTGCCCCTGCCAAGCGTTGTGGTGGTTGTAGTCGATGCTGCCGGAGTTGTTGTTGCGTACACCGCGTGCGGTGGATCGGGTCATGGATTTTCTCCTGGCGAGAAAAGCCCGCGACCTGTCGGGCGCGCAGCCAAAATCACCAATAGTATCTGAAAGCGAAATTTTGGTATGATGGCCGTTTGATCAAAAAAATCGGCCTTGAGAATTTCTAAGGAAGGGACTGCCACGTGAGCAACACACTGACCATTGGTCAATCTACGACACTTAACGCAATACGAGCATTGGCGGCATTTGCCGTACTTGTTGGCCATACACTATCGGGCGTCACACCTATAAGTTGGTTTGGCAAAATAATGCCCTTTCAGAGCTTAGCGGTAGTAGTATTTTTCTGGCTATCAGGATTTCTAATTACCTATCATTGCCTGACCCGCGAAAAATACAGTTTTAGTGAGTACATGATTGACAGATTCAGCCGAATTTATGTCCTGTACGTTCCTGCACTAATAATTTCCTTCCTGGTTTTTGTTCTATTTATTGGCCGGACTGCCCCAACGGCCTGGGACTGGATTGGCCACCTACTGCAGTTGCAGCACACGCCATTTGCACGAATGATAGACGGCATACCACCAATTACCGTATTTGGTGGCAATACCGTTCTCTGGACAATTGCCGTTGAGTGGTGGCTGTACGTATTCTTCGGCATCGCTTTCTTCTGGCGTGACATGTCCGCTGTTGAGCGAATGTTTGCTACTGTTCTCGCCATCCCTGCAACTTTGGTAGTTGGGTACTTCACGATTTGGGAGTCGGTAGCGTGGGAGTGGTTCCTTGGTGCCGCTTTCGCATACATTTACGTATTCATGCCTCGGGTGAACTGGAAGCAAGTACTCGTTCCACTTGCAGCTGTAATCTTCGGCCTGCTGTGGAGATTCAAAAAGCTTTCCCTTGCTAGCCACATGAATATGTATGATCAGCAGCTTTTGCTTCTAACTGGTGTGGCCATGATGTTCATTATCCTTGCGAGCACCAATCTTCGCGTTTCTACTCCTGTTAAGTGGATTGCTACCAAAGGCGCGTTCCTGTCGTATGCAATGTACCTGACGCATGAGCCAATCCGGGTGTTGCTGAGCACGCAAATGAACTCTGCAAAGCCTCTCAATGCTTGGCTATCTATCCTTATCTGCGTTCTGTTCTCGGCAGTCTGTGCATGGCTGCTAGAAGATAAGCACTTGACCCTGCGCAAGTGGCTAAAAAAGAAGATCGCACCTCGCGAAACACCTCTTGCTGCGTCGTCGACTTTGTAGGTTCCTAGCACATTACATATCATTGAAAAGCCCGCTTATCGCGGGCTTTTTATTTAAATTTAACTTCGCCCCCTGGGATGGAAGCACCATGTTTTTATCATGCTGAGCGTTTAAAATTTTGTGGAATACAAAAACGTGGAGTTGAAAATCCGCATTCGCCCTCACCTCCTCTTGCGCGTCGACGCGCCGTTGCTCTTTGCGAGCCCTGCAGATCGACCGTGCTTGTACACGGGCCAATACGACCCGGCCACCGCTAGCATTGCAGTCACCCGCACGCCCCAGCTATTCAAGCTAACGCCCTTCGCAAGCCCTCAGCGAACACCGCCGGCGGGTACTCGTAATTCGCGTTTTCGTGCTTGATGATCGCGAGCACCAGACCGCCTAGGACCTGCTGGTTCTTGATGTCCTTGATCGGATCGCTCGGGGAAAGACCGCAACGCTGCGCCACGGTGCGGATGTAGACATCGGTGTCGTTCTCTATTTCCGGCGCCCAGCGTTTGATGATCGCTGCCACATTGCGCAAGCCGTGCTTGTTGTAGTAGGTCTGCAACAGCTTGCCGAGCGCACGAATGCCATTCTCCGGCGTGTCGAAGATGCAGAATCGGCCGCCGGGCTCTTTACCGATCTGGCCAACCCAGTTGTTGGCGGGGTTGAAATCGATGTTTCCCGGGTTGCGATTGCGCACGCCGCGGGGAAGCAATTTGGTCATGGTTTTCTCCAGGCAAAAAAATACCGCCTCTCGGGCGGTCGGTGGGTTTGGTGTGGATCAGGCCGGCGGCGCGGGCCAGTCGATTTCGATGGGATAGCCTGGCTGTTCGAGCACACGGTTGAGCGCAACGCGATAGCGCTTCCAGTCTTTGAGCAGCGCGGCCTCGACCTCCGTTGCTTCGTCCAGGTCAACGGCATCCTGCAGCGGGGCAATCGCTTGGTCGGCCTGAACACGGCGGCGCGCAATCTCGGCCACGGCTTCCAGACGCTGCTGCTCAAGCAGGTCCGCCGCCTTCTGCTCTGCTGTGATGACCTGACTCCAGTCGATGACGCCTGTAGCTGCCGGCTCTGCGTCACGCACATCCTGCCCTGGCAGTTGCACTGGGCCTTCAGCAGGGTCAACGATATCGACCGGGAACCGCGCCGACTCCGTCGCATCAGCAGCGTGCGGCAGGCGCAGTGTGACAATCAGCTTGCCGTCGTGACGCTCAATCGGATCGTGCATGAACGCGCTGCCCACTGCTGACGCAGGAAGCGAGGCACCCTCAGGCAAGCGGGCGAGGTCCAGCGCAACATTGTTGATCGTCAACATGTCGCCCAGGCGGAACACCGACAGTTGAGCATCAGAGCGAACAGGTGAAAGCTTGATGATCATCAGAACCACCGTCCTTTGATTTGCAAGAAGTACGAGAAGCCACCGATGGTGATGCCGGTGGTGTTGAAGATGTGCACGCGCATCGAGCTCGCACCGGAGACGGTGAACGGGAAACCAACGGTGATGCGTGCCGCCAGGCCGGTGGTCACGCTCGTCGATAGGCCAGCGTTTCCGGTCGGCGTCGGGATGCCGATGAACGGCGCCGGGAATGTCACGCTGATCTCGACACCCGTGTTGGTTGCGACCGATTGCGAGTTGGAGCCAGTGATGAAGCATTCGAGGGTTCCGTCCGCATACTTCGTGTACTCGCCGTTTGCGTTGCTACCGCGCTCGATGATTGCCCCCGTGGGCACGCCGCTCGCCTGGCTGACGGTGCCGACGATATCTGCGGCAGCTGCGGACTTCAGGCCAAGGCCAGCTCGTGCCTCTGCCGCCGTCTTCCCCCCTGTCCCGCCCTGGGCGATGCTGAGCGCCGTGGTCAGGCCGGTCAAGGATGTGATATCGCTGTTTACCCCGCGCCCAGCTGCACCGATGTTCACCCTCAGGGTGGCAATATCTGCGGCTCCACCAAACAGGGCCATGGTTGAGCCAAACTGGTCAACAAGCTGCCGCAGGCGGTCGGCGGATTCTTTTACGTAGCCCTGCATGGGGGCAAGCCCGTACCTCCCGCCTGTTACCGTCGCGCCTTGATAGGCTGGAAGGATGCTGATTACCGTCGGACTGGCAATGTTGGACAGTTCATAAACCTTCCCATCAGGGCCAATGAACGCATCACCCACGCGACTGTTAGCGGGAAAATCTGTTCCGACACCAACCACCGTTGTCTGCCCAGCGGTGATCGAGACAGTACCCTGTCTATACCATGGCATATACAAGTCTCAGTTAAATGGAAATGGAAGGCCGGACGTTTTAATAACGAGGGCATGAGGAAATATCTCAGGGATCTGCCGCCAGTAGTTGTATGGAAAGCTACCAACGATGTCCCGAGTAGTTGCCGCTGCAACCGTAAACATGAACCTGACACCGCCGTTGTAACCACCACACCCCTCCTGACACCCGAACTCGAAACCGCCAGCACCGGAAAAGGACCCGTTACAACCTGCTGAGCGCGTGAACGTAATGGCTGCAGCCAGCTCTCCAGCCACTACCGGCACATCGACGTAAGACTTCATTTGAAAGTAAGTTGTCCCGCCGTTGGTTCCAATCATCGAGTTGTAACCGCCGTCATAGGCCTCGTATCGGTCGTCGTAGTTTGGACTGACTAACCTGCCAAGGCCTGGGGCCTGTACTGAGGCTATGATGTTAAGTGGCGGTTGCCCTGAGTTGAACGTCAGCTCCCAGGGGTTTTCCTTGTAGCACTTAAGCCCAGTTATCGGACCATCGTCAGTCATCAGGTCGAAGACGTAGGCTTTTGTGCTAGCCGAAGCTCCGACAAACAGTAGAGTTTTAATTCCAGAGTCAAGCATTTCCCCACACGGACTACCATCACCCACAAGAAACACAATAGGAGAGCGCCAACTTGACAGCGAGATTCCATAAATTGGCTCTTTGGGGGTTGGGTCGTTGGTCCAGTTTGCGCCATTATTTGGATCAAGCTGAGCAGACCTCAGATACTTCTGAGGCCAATTTTCTACAAACTGTAGATATCCGCTTTTTCGAAGCCCATAGCAAATCAAGTCAGTATCAAATAACAGCTGCTGATCCGATTCACGATACGCAACAAATTTACCGGCCATCAGTAATACCCATAGTAAATTCGACAGTTAGCCGAAAAGTACCCCCAGTTGTTGGTACTAAAGGAATACGTCCAGGTTATGGTGTTTTCTGAAATACTAACGCCTGGCCTTTTCCCCTTTTCCCTGTTCATGTCAACGAGCGGAACGATCATGTAGAAACGTTGCCGCCCGGCGGGTACAGGCGGCATCGTTGCACTTCCATTCGCGCTGTCAGTCACTACGCTTCCCTGCGTCTGACTGACGAGCACTGTCATGTCAGTTACGACCGATCCGTCTTCTGCGAATGCAAGAAAGCCTGTGCTCATATGCCGATACCCATCTTGGTAGCCGGGTTGCCGCTGGTGAAGTAGGTGTTGACCTGGCCATTGGTAATGAGGGTCGAGCCGCTGGCATCCTGCCCGCGAATCGCCACGGCACCTGTAACCATGTTCAGCTCGATCAGCGGTTGCCCCTGCGAGTTCACCGCCTGCGATCTGAGCGTCATGCCGAGGACAATCTGCTGGATGTAGGCCGTGTTGATGAGCGCCTGATTGATGAACACCTGACCGCCTTGAACAACGAACGGCGACGAGAGCGTGCCGTTGATGTTGTTCACCACGGCGAACCGGTCAGCCGACACCAGGAATTGGCTCTGCAGGCCCGCCGGGCCGTTCTCGATGCCGAGACCGATACCGGCGGCGACGTACTGCCCCTGGGCGTTCAGCTGCATCTTTACCGACCACATCGTGCTGGCCTTACCCTCGAGGTTGGCCTGGGCCTGGCTGACGGTCTGGACAGTTGCGTTGGTCTGGCCAATCTTGGCGTCGAGCGTTTCGGAGCTGCGCGCAAGCGCCTCGGTTTCGCTCGCTCGGACCATCTGCTCGCGAGCCAGACGAGCCTTGGAGCTCCAGCCCGCGAGCGCATCCGCAAGCTCTCCCTCCGCGCTGTCAGGGCGCCAGGCCGCTTGCAGCGCGCTCAGCTGGCTGGCTGATGCTTCGACCTTCCCGTCCACCTCCTCGATCTTGGCGGTATTGGTCTGCACTTGCTGGGCGAGGCCATTGGCCGACTCGATGGACTGACCAACGTCGATCCAGAACGAAGCGTTTGGCGGCGCATTGGCTCCGCTCGGGTCGGCTGGTACGTCATGGATAGCCTGATAGATCCGGCCATCGACCACCGTCATCTGGCCTTCCTCATAGGGCTCGCCCTTGTCGTAGGCCTTCAGGCCGTCCAGGGCGTTGATCTGGTCCTGTAGCCCGTCGATCTTGTTCTTCAACTGCTCGCCGAGCATGGACTCGTCAATCTCGCCGGAGATCATGTCGAGGATGGGGCCTGGGTCGGTCTGGGCGATGCCCTGCACCGCCGTTGGCGGAACCGGGAAGAACGGGCCTATGTTGCCGGTCCGGTCGACCAGGCGCGCCCAGAAGAAGAACGCAGCACCAGCGGCCAGGCCGGACATCACGTGCTCTGACTGTGGATAGGCCAGGTCCGCCAGCTTGGTGGCGCTGGTCAGGTCGTTGATCGGGTTGCTCCAGATCTCCGTTCGCTGTGTGTCCTCGGCCCCGGGCGGCAGTCCCCACTTCAGCCGGATGGCGAAAATCTCGCTGGTGGCCGTGAGGAACGTAACCGCCGGAGGCGTTCCCTCCTTCCCTTTCAGGTCGGTGAGCACCGAACTGCGCCAGGTGGAAGTGATGTCGAAGGCGCTGACCGCACGCACGCGGGCCAGGTACTGACCGGCGTAGATCCCGACCACATCCACCGACGCGGTGCCGGTGCGCTGCAGGCGGATCCAGTTGCCGCTGTCTTTGCGCCACTCAACGTCGTAGGCCACGGCCCCTTCCACGGCTGGCCAGGCGATGGTCATCGTGCTGACGGCCAGGCCCTGGGCAATCGCGTAGTCGGACGTCAGGGTCACGCTCGCCGGCGGCGGCACGGTAGTTACCGGGATGACGCTGATCGGCCGTTCCTCGAGCTTCGCGCCGGTATCGATAGCCGCGAACTTGCTCGGGTTGAACTCCAGGGCGGTGATCTCGTGCTCGCCATCGGTGGTCCGTGAGGTCTTCAGCACCCGGAACAACTGAATCGCCAGGTCGTCGGCGTCGATCGCCCACTGCAGTTCGGGCTCCGGCTGGACCGAGTAGGCCGTGGTCACGGTCACAGCGCGACCGGCCACCGACTGCACGGTGCGCCCCTGCGCGCTGCCGTTGGGCAGGTTTATGATCAGCCGGTCGCCGGCCTTGATCTGCGTGTCACGGTCTAGGGTCACGACCTTGCCGGCCGCCGCAGCGATGCGGCCACCGTTGGGCCGCCCCGAAAGCAACTCGTCCGCCACCGGGATGACGTGACCAGGCAGCGGAATGCGGCCCTCCATGCCAGTCTTGAACGTGACAGTCCGGTCCTGGTTGTTGCTCAGCAGCGCCCACTTCCCGCGGCGCTGGGCCTCGGAAGCGCGGGTGCAGCCGATGGCCGAGATCTCGATAGGACGGTCCTGGTACCGGCGCTGCAGCGCCAGGTCGGTGACCGGGATCACGTCGGTGTCGTAGTTGTTCCCCGGGTTGTCGTAGCTGACAAGTGCACGGCTGTAGTGCGTGCTGCGCTCGGCGCCGCCGTACGTGAACTCGCCGTCGATGACGTTCGCCCGGGTGAACACGTAGTCGAAGTCCTGCGCCCGAGGCATGTCGGCTTGCATGAACAGCGCGCCCTGCGCCCAGTACACCATGCCCCGGTAGATGGCCGACAGGTCGCGCAGCAGCGTCCAGGCCTCCGCCTTGGCCTGCAGATTCATGTCGCACAGGAACCGCGGCTCCTGGCCCCCTACCCCGTCCGGAACCAGCTGGTCGCAGTACTGGGCGATGCGGTACATCTCCCACTTGTCGACCATCCACGACTTAATGCGCTTGCCCAGGCCGAACCGGTCCTCTACGCACAGGCCATAGGTGACGAAAGCCGGGTTGTTGGTCCAGGCCTGCTTGAAGGTGCCGTCCCAGGTGCCGGTGTAGGTGCGGGCGATCGGGTCGTAGTTGGTCGGCACCGGCCAGCGGCGCGCCTTGCACTTCACAGTCACCGACGGGATGTTCTGGAACTGCTCGGCATCGAACTCGATGTAGAGCAGCGCGGTGTTGGGGTAGCGCAGCTTCTGGTCGATGATCTCGGTGTAGGCCGCGATGGTCATCGTGTCGGCAATGGCGCCGGTGTTGGCGTTCGGCGTGAGGCGCCGGGCGCGGATGACCCAACCCGAGGTGGCGGCCGGCAGGTCGACGCGCACCGACCGCTGATAGCCGTTGCTGGTCTTGCCGCTGACCGCGTTCCGGTGTGCCTCGACGAAGGCGCCGCCGTCGGTGGCGATGTCGATGGCGTACTCGATGGTGTAGCCGTTGGTGTCCCCGGTGTTCGGGTCCTGTTGGAGCAGGCGCGGCCATGAGAAGCGCAGGCGCACGGCCGACAGCTGAGTGTTGCTCAGCGCCCGGGTCCACGGCTGATCACTGCGCAGCTCCACGCCGACCGACGTTTCGCTTTCGATCGCTGGGATGCCCTGGATATAGTCCTGCTCCACGGTGCCGCGGCGCCACTCCCACTTCACGCCCGGGAAGTTCACGTTGCCGCTAACATCCATGATCGGGGTGTTGTCGAGGTAGATGTCTCGGTCGGTCGGCGTGCCGTCGAAGTCGCCCTCGCCCACGGCCAGCAGGATCTTGGCGATGTTCGTGGAGCGAAGGCTATCCGGGGCCTCGTAAGGCGCCTTGGGCTTCTTCTCGCCGCCCTTTGCGCCGGTGACGGCAGGTTGAAGTGCTGCGCCCATGCTTTCCTCCGGGCAAGAAAAAGCCGCCCGAAGGCGGCCTGTTGAGATCGACGAAAAAAACTATGAAAAAGTGACAAACAAGGCGATAGCGCAAACAGTTGTAGCTAAAATCCCAACAACGTAATCAGCGCCTTTGGGTGACATTTTTCCAGAAATGTTAATGACAACTGTGACTGCAAACTTGTGCATCTGAACCTACTCCAGTGATGAAAATCACGGAGCAAGGTTTTGGGGAGGCAAAACGGCGCACTACACTTTGTCCTCTGCATAGACCGAGGCAGAAATGATTGCTCCTCCCCAGCGGCGATCACCGATGCAGATCGGCACGGGGTTTCCGCTGGCAGTGGTGTTATTCGCGCTGCCGAAGGCGTAGGACGGCCTGTTCTCCGGCGCTGCGCTCTGCGACAGCCCCTTGGCTTGCGGGCTGAGCATCTGGATGACGCCACCAAGCGCCATGGCCGCACCGATCTGCATCGCCCATGCCTGGCCGGTGACAGCGCCGGCAACCACCATGACCACGCCGACAATGGTCTGCAGCAGGCCGCCGCGCTTGCTTCCGCCGATCACCGGCACAATCCGCAGCTCGCGGACACCGCAGCGTTCGAAGTCATCAAGGCCGACGTTCTGCCGGTTCCGGAACACCGCGAAGCGCAGGCCCATGCCGTCCAGCCTCCGAATCTCCTCTTCGAACCCTGGCAGCGTTGCCTTCAAGGCCTTGAACGCCTCCCAGGTGTCGCCGCTGTCGAGTTGCCGGCGGTGGGTGCGGCCGAACTTCTGGGCCAGCGAGCCGGACAGCTTGATGGTCGTCATTGGCTTGTAGGCGATTGCGCTCATCGGGCCTCCATGTGTCGCAGTATCAGGCGGGCCCGGTCATGCCAGGGGCCGCCGTAGATGATCACCTCTGATGGTCTGCCGTACAGGTGGTGCAGCAGGAACGGACCAGGTCCGTACAGGTCGGCTTGCTCGCCGGGCAGCCTGGGGTCGCTGCCCAGGTAGATGCCTGCGTGGTTCGGGTGCGCCGTCCGCCCGACGGCCATGACGATCATGTCGCCGCGCTCGGGCCGGTCTACCTGGTAGAACCCGGCAGCCTCGTAGGCCTGTTCGTAAAGGCTCGGGCCGGCGGCCTGCTCCCACCAGCCATCCTCGCGGGTGTAGGACGGGAACTCCAGCCCCCACTCACGCTGGTACCAGTCGGCGCAAACCTGCCAGCAGTCCCATGCGCCGTGCACGAACGGGCGCCCAAGCAGCGGCGTTTCGCCGGTTGGCGTGATGGTGCGGAGGTCGCCCTCCGGCCAGGACAGGATGTGCCAGGGCAGTCCCGTGGCCTCGCACATGGCCAGATCACGCGGCGAAGGCCTGCTGGTGGCGTCCGGGTGCGAGTGCACGATGCCGATCACCTGGCCCTTGTCTTCGGCTTCGGCGTACTGCTCCGGCGCGATGCGGAATTCCTCGGTGGGTTCGGTGGCCACGTTGGCGCAGGGGAGGTACACCTGCTTGCGGCCAACGGCCAGGATCAGCCCGCAACACTCGCGCGGGTACTCCGCCGCGGCGTGCTGCTGCACGGCGGCGAGGATATGTTTCAGCATGATCAGCTCCTGGCGATCAGGGAGACGGCTGGGAAGCCGCCGAAAGGCAGCTGGTTGCCCTGGCCAAAGCGCGCAACACACCCGGTATCCAGGCAGCCGTTGCACTGGTCCTTTGCGGGGTCGTCCGTGGGGTTGCCGTCGAAGTCGAAGTACGGCCCCATGTACTGGCAATTCCCGCCCCTATAACCGCCTGTCATGGCCCAATGGCACAACTGGGTCATCTGGCGGCCGATACTCTCGCCGCCGACGTCGCCCGGGCTGGCCAGCTCCCACGACACCGTCGCGCCGTTCTCCGACACCTTCTGGTCGATGTACCAGACCTCCGTGCTCTCCTGGGTAGGATCAGCCTCCGGGTTGCCGGCGGGGAAGTTCACCGGGTCCAAGTATCGCTTCAGGGTCTGACGGATCGTCAGCTTGAACTCGAGCAGGTTGTCGAAGGCCAGGCACAGCGCAGTGATCCGGCCATTGACGTTGCCGACAGAGATCGTCGGCCGCACTGCGGTACCGTCCGAGTTTGCCTCGAGACCCTCGATCTGCATCGGCCAGGCGTCGTACTCGTTGCCCTGCCACCAGATGGACTTGGCCGGCAGTTGGTCAGCATCTACGCCGGCCGCCGCCAGTTCTGCGGGCGAGTGAGGGATCGCGTGCCCGTGGAAACGCAAGATGTCGGCGCCCCAGTCCGAGCCGTCGAGCTCCAACAACAGCACCTCGCTGCCCGGCTGGAGCAACTGGATGTCTTTGATCAGTGACATGGTGATTCCTTACGGGTGGAAGGCCCGCTGGAAGGTGGCGGTGACCTTGAACTGTTCGCCGCCCATGGGGGTAGGCTTCGGGTCGACGCAGGTGAACAACCCCAGCTCGCCGAGCGGGGTGCTCCAGAGGAACGCCTTCGCGCCCGCGTGCCTGTCGAAAAAGGCCATGACCTCCAACACCCGGGACTTCCTGCCGGTGATGGTCACCGGGTAGCTGTCCTCCTTGTTGTTTGGGCCGTCGCCAACGACCTGTCGGTATCCACCGCCGAAGCGAGACTCCCGCACCCGGTACTGGATATCGGGGGTCTCGCCGCGCTCAGTAGCCCAGCGGAAGGTTTCAATGGCCATCAGGTTCTCCGCGTAGCGTTTCGGTGGCTGATCCCGCCTGGCCGCCAAGACTCTGCCACGGCCTTCTGGGCAGCGATTTCCATCTGCTTCTGCATGTTCTGCTGTAGCAGGCCCTGGTCCAGCTCCATCCCCTCGCCACTCCTATCGGGGACGCTGATATTCACGGGCGCATTGACTGAGATGGAGGTGGAGCCACCGGCGCCAGATCCGCCTACAGCGCGAACCCCCAGGTTTCCATCAGGCGCCCGGGTCAGCGGCATGATCGCCTCCGGTCCAGCCTCACCAAACACGCCTGCCCCCTTCGCGAATGCGAAGAACTGCGGCGAGCTGTGCACCTGGTTGCTGAAGTGGGACAGACTCGGCGATTCGTAGACCCCGCCCTTGGCGTTAGGCACAAAAGAGCCCTCGCTGAACCCTGTCATGGTTCCCTCGCCCACCGCCGAAGCGCCACCGCCGAAGAACCCGCCGATGGCCGACCCAAACAGGCTGCCGGCGATGCCGGTGATCGCCTGCCTGGTCGCAATCCTGGCCATGTCCGCCAGCACCGACTTGGTGAAGTCGGAGAACGACAGCTTGCCGGTTATGGCGAAGTTCGCCACCGCGTCCTCCATGCTGGAGAAAGCGTTGCTGAAAAGCGTGCGGGTCTGTCCGGCAACGTCCCGGGCCTGCTCCAGGTACGAAGCGAACGCCGACCGCGCGCCCAGCGACCAATCGGCCTGGGCAGCGTCGACGTCCTCGTAATATTTGGTCTGCATGGCCAGGCGATCATCCAGCGCCTTACGCAAGGCGTCGGACTCCTTCTCGTACAAGCCCTTACTGATACGCCCCTCGTTGTGCTGCTGCTCGAGGTTGTCCAGCTGCTGCTGGTACTGCTGCTCGATGCTCAGCCGCTCTTGCATGCGCTGCCGGGCGACATCCCCTAGGCCCATGCTGGCCAGATTGCTGTCGAGACCGAGCGATGCGCGCTGCAGCTGGCTGTTCAGGTTGCCCTGGAAGGCTGCAAGCTTCTGCGCCTCCTCCGTGGCCAACTTGCGCAGCTGCATCTCCTTCTCCAGCCCGGCATTCTTCTGGAGCTGGGCGGTAATCTGCTGCTGGTTTGCCAGCAGCGACTTCTGGTCGGCGGTCAGGACCTTCTTGTCCTTGATGTCGGCCAGCTGCTGCTCCCACTTCACCAGCGCCTGGCCAGCCTCGCCGAGCTTCTGCATCTCGCCGCGCTGGGCACCGATCAGGCCGTTCTGCTGCTGGAGGACCGAGTACTGCTGGCGGGCCTGGTCGAGGGCTTTGGTGGCGGCATCCTCGCGGTACGCAGGGGTTTTCTTGGTGGCAGGATCCTTGTACTGCTCTTCGATGTCGGCTCGAACGCGCGCAATGGTCTCTGGCTTGAGCCGTGCGTCATTGGGGTCAGTCTTGCGGATTTTCTCCAGTGCGCGGTCGTATTTTTGCAAAGCGTCGGCTCGCTTCTCCGCGTTGTTCCAGGCGGACTTTTCGAGAGTGTCGACCTCGTGCATGGCGATGATCGAGTCACGCTGGCGCTTCCGGTAGTTCTCTTGAGCCTGGTCGATCGCTTGCTGGGTCTTGAGCTGGTCCCCCAGCGCTGTGATTCTGCTCTGCAACAGCTCTCGCTCTGATTTCAGCTGCGCACTAGCGGCGACAATTTTGTTCTCTCCAGCTCTTTTTTCAAGATCGGCAAGGTCAGCCTGTGCCGCCGTCAGCTGATCAGCAATTCCTTGTGTTCTGCCGAAGTTCAGCGCGGCATCACCAGCACTTTTGGTCATACCCCAAACACCGCGCCACGCCTTTTCGATCCAGCCGAGGTTCTCAACGATCTCTTTTGACCTGGTATCGATAGTTTGCGCGTAGGTATCCGTCAGGAGCTTGGCCGCCCCCACGGTATCGCCCTGTTCCTTGAGGGCTGCGATTTGGGCATAGGTGCTCGCGGTGAGGAAATTGTACTGCTCGTTCAGCTCCTTGGCTGCCGCAACTGGGTCCTTCCCGATCTTTACAAACTCGGCAACCGTCTCCTCTACCGCGCGCCCCGTCGCATCTTTCATCTGCAAGGCAGCAGTCGCAACGGTGCCAATGCTGTCACCGGCGATTTTTCCGTTGTTTGCCAGTTGGGCGAGCACCTCAGCAGCCGCCCCAGTTGTGCCAACGGTAGTGCTGATCTGCCGGGCCAAATCGGACATCGCGCCGGCGTTTGTCCCAGCTGCGTTTCCTGTGAGGATGAGCGCTTTCCGAAAGTCTTGCGCTTCCTCCGACCCTTTGTAGTACGCCACACCCAGCCCAGCAACTGCCGCGCCGGCAATAGTGAACGGATTGACCAACCCCGCGACATATCCGCTAAGCGCCCTGGCAGCCGGCCCGATCCCACCGAACATGTCCTTGAGCTGACCACCTTGCTGAAGCATGACGGTTAACGGGTTCATCCCGCCTTGCAGCGAAACAATGATGTCCGTGAACTGCGCTGGCACGCCGCGCAACGCTGCGGTGTAGGCTTTGGTCGACATACCTGCAGCCTGGGCCTGGCGGGTGTATCGGTCTATTGCCTTTTCGGCAGACTGAGTGCTTGCCCCCAAGTCCTTGATCGACACGCCAGAGCTTTTGGCTTGCGCGCCAACGCTACCTGTAGCAGCTTCTGCGCGCTCGCCGGCTTTCGTCAGTTTATCCAGGTCATCGGCAGCTGCTGCTGCCTCGCCTGATTCAACCTTGATGCCGAGAACGGCGATATCACCCTGGCTCATGCTTTCTCCGGACAACAAAAAACCCGCCGAAGCGGGTTTGGTTTTCTTCCGAGGACTATCCCTCGTCTTTGACGTCGCATAGTGCGCGGTCCAGCGATGTTTCACCGCCTCCTTCGATGGCGACGGTTTGACCTCCGCCATCCTTCCAGATCACTGTGTACCGCTTAAATCCAACATAGCCGCCCATGGCATTTTTCGAGTTGACTTCGCCGCATACCCAGCCGTCCTTCTTGCTCCGCTCATTCCTGAACTGAGCAGAGGATGGGTCAGTAAGCTGTTCAGCAACGGCCTCACGCGCCCGATCGATATCGCCATCCCCGCATCCCGCCAAGACAATCCCGGCCAGGGCCACCAGTGCCAAACGCTTCATGCGCGCCCTCCTTGTTGATGAGGGAAATCTACCACAGCCCGGCCGCCGCCGGCGCTCACCGACAAGCGCCATCCGCCCCGCGCCCATTTGGTCTACCCTTACCCTCCCCAACCACTCACATGAAGGGTGCGAAGATGCCCGACGATGAGAAGCGGAGATTTGCCGAGGCGCTGGAGCACTGGGCGGAAGCAGTGGATGCGATCCGCGCCAGGGATCGGGCTGAGGCCATTGCCAAGATCGAAGAGCTACGAAGCATGCATCTGATGCGAGCTTTCCACACCAGCCCGCTATGGGAACACTATGCGTGGAAGCGCCGGGGCCAGGGGTGAGCCAGATGCAAAAAGCCCAGCGCGGGGCTGGGCTTTAGAGCGAAATCAGCAGAGAGCGTAAGTGAACTTCGTTTCATCGTAGTTGGGGTTGGCAGGGAACCCTGTGAATACCTTCTGCCAGAATGACTCGGCACCTGGTAGCACCTCAATGGCGACCTCTTGAATTTGTTTCTGCTTCAGCACCGCGATCAGCTGTTGCATGGCAGAAAATCCAACGCCTTGGCGGCGATACGGCTTGAAAATCACTAGTGGGAATATTTCAGCCGAGGCGCCTCTGAAGGTACAGAATCCAGCATATTGCTCTCCATGCAGGATTACGAATACGGTCTCGTCTAGAAGATCAGATCCGTTCCGAACCGCCTTGACGGCGTTTTCAGCGTCTCGGCAAAGCAGGGATTCTAGAACTTCGATTTCGTGATCTAACGCAGGACGAAGAACGGTCTCATTTACCATACATAGTGCTCCATGCAAAAAGGATGGCACATTAGCATCGCCATTAATTTTGACAAACTGTCCACCCATACACCCTGGACGGAAAGCCAGTACGCGGGCTGGGCCGGTGCGTAGTAGCGTTGTGCCTCCCAACGAACCGCCCCGGTCCGTTTCCGGAAAGCCCATGGACTGGGGTACGGATATCCAGGAGGAATTGTGTCAACAGTACTAAAACCAAGCATTGTCCGGAATGATAGCCAGGAAAGCTATCAAATATGGCCATTCCAACCAGCTGAGGTTTCTGCTGATGGAGACCGCAACAATGGCGGCCTCGACCTCGTCGAGAATCCTGATCTGATAGATCGAGTTCACGAGGCCACTGAACAGAATGGCCTGCGACAGCTTTTAGTCGCCATGAATGACCCCGGGAAAAGCTTCAAAACTCTTGGGTGCCTGGCAGGAGAGGCGGACGGACTCTACTACACCTATATTGAATTCACTCCCAGGGATCAATCTCTCGCCAGGAACGAGAAACTTATTGTAGGCATCCATCGCGCCTGGCAGGATTGGACTGATGAGAACTGTGCGCAGCATCCTGGGCTTGCCGATGCAATTCATCAAAACTTGAAATGGGAGTATCGGGAATTCTCGTACCGCGGAAGCGAGCCGCAATTTTTGATAACGATGTACCCCCGCGCTCGCAATGCTGATGACCATCGATCACTGATTTCATGGGCCCACAACTTCCTTTGCAGTGTTGATTTAGAGCAAGTCAGGGTCAACTATGCATGACCCATCTACTCATGGCCTAATTGTGCAAGAACTGGATACGTCCAGGTCCTGACGAAATCCTTGCTGTCAGGCCCGGCTTGCCGGTGTAGCTTCGACGGTAGCCGTGCTGGCCCTGACATTTGCCGCTGATCGTGACGCGGTCAATCTCCTGGTCGCCATCCATGATGGCGATCACCGCCTCGCCGCCGCTCACATCGCTTCCGCTCATCGTGAACAGATCCCAGATCGCCAGCATGTAACGCTGCTGCATATCCCTCTCCTGCGGCCTGGCCGCGTCAGTCGTTGCCCTACTCCGCCGCCTCAGCCATCACGGCCAGAGCTTCGTGCTCCATGATGCGGAGATCGGGGAAAATTTCGGTGAGTTCTCTGCGCGTGATTCCAAGCATCGATGCGACCGCGGGGATGGCTGTGTAATCCAACCCCGAAGGTCCGCCCTGCCCCAGGCGCCACTGTGTGCCCAATGCCTCGAAAACTCGAACGGACGGCCATGCATCTGGCCAAACCTCCACCTCTTCCTCGGGGATGTCGGTCAAGGTCAGGCCAATGGCCGCAAGCTGCTCGGCGGACGGGCCGCGTTCGTACAGTGCCCGCGCCGCCGCCCTCAGTTTCCCAGGCGTGCCGGGTTGTAGGCAGCCTGGTAGGCGTCGGTCACTGCTTTCGGCGCGCCAGTGCAGGTGCGCACGAGTTCGACAATCGCCTCCTGGCTGAATTCGTCCTCCAGATCCCAGCCGGTGATGATTTCGCCCAGCTGCTCGGCCTGCAGGGCGATTTCACCGGCGGTGACCTCCTCCCAGCTCGCGCCATCCGCCTGGGCCTCATCTGCCCAGGCGTCGCGGGCTTTGTTCCAGCGGTCGAACATACTTGCCAGCGCCACCCGGTCCATGTATAGGAACTGGAACTCAACCGGCACCGGCTCGCCGCCGATGCGCGGAACCTGCACAACCGCAGTGAACGTCGGGTTCTGCGCGATCTTGATCTTCGCCATGAGGGCTCCTTAGGCGCTGTAGCGGGTCGGACGGCCAGACAGCCCGACGCTGATGGTGCGGGTCATCAGCTGGTTGCGCTCCATGGTCGGCGTGCTGGTGATGCTGACGTACCCAGGCATCAGGATCTGACCGCCGCCCGGAAGCTTGAGGCGGATCACCGTCAGCTCCTTGGAATCGTCGTAGCCCTCCACCACTGGCACGTACAGCGCGGTCGGCTGGTCCTCGACCGTCACCGACACGCTGATCGGGTTACGGTTGGTGGGGAACTGCAGGTCGTCGTCGTTCTCGAGATAACCGACCGTGAGGAACTGCTGCTCGCCGCCGGAGACGGTGAAACCGGTCACCTTCGAGATCTGCGTCCAGCCCGACACCGGGACAACCGAGCCAACGCCGGCGCCAGCGGTGTAGCGGTCGGTGTTGGTGGTGTCCAGGCCTGCCAGCGAGAACGCGTCGGTAGTGACGTTGGCGGCCTTGGCGGTGCGGTCGTTGATGAGAGCCCAGCCGGAGCTGATCAGCAGAATATCGTCGGCATCGATGCTGTGACCCACCGCGCTCGCCACTGGCGGCTTGGCATTGGTCAGAGCAGTGAAAGGCACGGCGGTGCCCAGGGTGCTGGCGATCTCCAGCACAGAACCGTTGGGCAGCGGGATGCGTGCGGCCATGTGTGTTTCCTCTTGGTAGCCCGCCGGGCGGCGGTGGTTATGCCCCAGCGGGCGGTTGGTCCGCGATGCCGCGGTAGGTGAAGCTGGCCGGGACCGTGTAAGTCGCCGGTTCGGGGATGGTGGGGCCCTGCTCTACCGGCTCGACGACCAGGCCTTCGAAGCCGTTGCGGCTCAGCTCGCTGTCTACACGGAAGACACTACTGAGCTCGTCAATCACGGCCTCGGCAGTCGCCAGCACCTGTCCGGCCGGAGACACGATGCTGACCTGGTAAACGCCCGTGTATTCGTATGCCTCTCCGCCCAGATAGCGACAGGTGGTGCTGGCCGGGAGCAGGAACGCGCGCAGGTAGGTTTCTTCGGGACCTGGCTCGAAAGCGTGCTCGAAGTTCGCGACCCTTATGGGTCGGGCAGAAGCCCAGGCCATCAGCTTGATCTCTATGGCCTGACGGGCACGTGCATGGCTCATACCTTTCTGGCCTCGATGATCCTGTTCACAATGTTCTGGAAGTCAGCAATGGTGACCCTGACCATACCTGCTGGCGCCTGAGTGCTGTGGCCGTACTCCAGGGGAATGGCATACGGCAGGTTGTTGACGATGTAGGCGACCTCTCCCAGCGTTAGGTCGCCAGCTGCGGCAACGAGCTTGGTGATGGTGGCTCCGGCACTTTCGACCTCGTCAATCTCGCCTGAGGCCGGGGTGCCAGCGGTAAGCTGCCAGTTGCTGCGGAATCTACCGCCTACATAGCCATGGCCCACCCTGCGCACTCCTGCGCCGTAGCCGTAGTTTTCCAGTTGCTCGCGCTTCGTTAGCGGCTTGCGATACTTGATGCCACGCTTCAGATTTCCACTCTTGGTGAAGTTCGACGAGTCCGCAGCGATCACCGCATTGATGCTGACCGCCTTCGCGTTATAGGAAGCGACCTGGGCGCCGGCTTTGCCCTGCGATTCGATGTTCACCTTCCATAGATCAGGGTTCCCAACCGGCGACATCACAATCAGGTTGCGCCCGATAGCAATGACCACTTCACGAAATGTGAGCTCTACGGCCTCCGTGGCCGCCTCTGCGAATTGCTGCAGCTGGGCAGAGAAACTTCCATCCAGTCCGCCATAGCGGTCTTTCATATGCTGGCCGCGTGGCATTCTCACTTCCTCAACTGGATGGTCCAGGTGGCCTTGGCCGCGTCTTGCCCTACGTCCATGACTCGGTAGCCGCTGATGCGGTCACCGATGGCGGGGATGGCAGGGACTTCCGTGACCGCGTCGCCATCCTTCACGAACAGCTCGTTCTGCAGCGCCTTGAGGCGTACGTCTGACGCCAGGATGCGCGTACCGTCGATCTCCCGGACCTTGTACTGGCCGAAGACACCGCGACCGGCGTAGTGAAGCGTTGTCGCCGGCGTACTGCCGCCCTTCTCAGGGTCGTAGGTGCCAGGCACAGACCGGCTGCCATCGACCGCCGCCACTGCGTCGGCTAGATCCGTATCGAAGGCCTGGGCCAGCTCGGCCTGTAACTCGCGTCGAAGCCCCATGTCACCCCCTGACGATCTTGACCTGGCCGGTGCCCAGATACCGCGCCAGCAGGGCCAAGGCGAAGGACTCACCCGCGCTGATGGTCTTGGACGTTACAGAGTAGGTCTTGGAGCTCGACACACCGTCAGCATCCACGGACTTGCTCATCACGCCGGTCTCCTTGCTGCCGTAGATGTTCCCTGCCGCAGCCTCTCGTGCAATCTCGGCGCCAGCCTGGATAACGTCGTCCGGTACCGGGTCGAACCCAGGCAGGCCGAGATTGGTGAGCCAGGTGTTGGCCATCAGCACCGCCCGGGACTTCTGGTCGTCGGGCGCCCAGGTCGGCCCAAGCAGGGCGTCTACCTGCTCGACGGTGATGTAGATGGTCATTACGCGGCCTCGCCCAGCAGCTTCTTGAGGTCTTCCAGGCTGGCGTCAGGGCTGAATTGCACGCCCTTTTCGTTCAGGGCGGCCTGCAGCTTTGCCTTCAGCTCGGCTTCTTCGGCAGCCTTCTTGTCGGCAGCCGACTTGCCAGCCTTCGAGCCTTTGGCTTCCTTCAGCGGTTCCGGGTGCTCGTAGCCATCGGGCGCGAAACGCGCATCGATGATCTTGTAGCCCTTCTGCCGCAGCTCGGCCTTGCGCTCTGGGGTCACCGGGTGCTTTTCGTAAACCACTTTCTCGCTCATAGCGTTCTCCTGCGGAAAGCGCCCCGGAGGGCGCGGTACCGATTACTTGGTGGCGTCGCCGATGGTCAGCACGCCGGCCGAGGCCTTGATGCTGTTCGCAACCAGGTCCCAGTTGGTGCCGGTGGACAGCTCGGCGTTGGTCGGCGACTTGCCGCCGTTGGCGGTGTCCCAGGTGTAGCCCTTGAGGCCAAGGCCAAAGGTGTAGTCGGCCTGCATGGTGGTCTCGATACGCTCCTTGCCGTTGGAGGTCTCGATGTTGGTGATCAGGTCGGAACCATCCATCACCACCGCGGCGCCGTCAGCCAGGCTGAGCACCTTCTGCTTGTTCGGGGTGCCGGCCTCGTACAGCGCCGGGGCGTCGGTAATGATCACGGCCTTGCCGAGGATGTCGACCACCTGCACGCCGGAGAACTGGAACAGACGCTCGGCGTTGGCGAGGTTCTGGCCGACCAGCTTGTGATACATGGCGCCGGTCATGACCTGGGCCACCAGGCGCTGGGAGGCATCACCGAACAGGGCGTGAGCGTTGTTGATCGCGACGTAGGTCACGCCAGCAGTGGCCGAAACGTCGTTGGTGGCGCTCGGCTGGTTGCCGATGGCGCCAGCCAGGGCCGAGATGGCGGTGTTCAGCTGATCCGCCATGATGGCTTCAGACAGGTTGCGGCTGATCACCTCCAGCGCTTCTTCCGGGTTCTTCTGGATCCAGGAGAGTTGAGAAGGCTCCCACAGGATCGGGCCGAAGCCGCCGGCGATCTTCACCGAGTCGTACTGCTTCTGGGCCAGAGGGGTAGATGCCTGGGCACCGTTGGCTGCGTAACGATCCACGCGACGCTGGGCGCCGTGCAGGCCAGCCCAGAACGATTCCTGAAGGAAGTCGCCGTCGATGCCCTGGGTGGTCAGGCGGATGGCTCCGGCCGAGGATGCGTTGAACTTCTCGACGTCCTGAGCCAGGGTCTCAATGGTGGTGCGCTTGAGGTATTCGTTGAACACCTTCATGTTCGAAAGGGCCATTGGGCCTCCTTATTCGCTTGCGGTCAGGCCCTTGATCGCTTCCAGGCGCTCAGCCTTGGAGCCACCGAAGTTGCCCTTCGTGGGTTTTTGCTGACCACCGCCATTCGGTGCGCCGCCGCCGTTGGCGCCGGAACTCTTCAGGATGTGATCACGGTGGGGGTACTGCGAGACGAGGGTTTCGAGCGCTTCGTTGAAGTCGGCCAGCTCACCCGGGCGGGAGCGACTGAAGACCTTCTGGCCCTGGGCGTCGTAGGCGACGACCTTGCCTTCCTCGATCTTGAAGTTGCTGCCGAAGGCGGCCTGGACCATGTCAGCGGGAACAGCCATCTTCTCGGCGATGAACTGGGAGCGCGCGAAGCTGCCGCCGATCTTCTCGGCATACAGCTGCTGCTCGAAGGTCTGCGCCTTGCCGTTGGCTTCATCCAGCTGAGTTTGGAAGGCCTTGCTGATTTCGCCCTTCACCTTCTCGATCTCGCCGGCATCCACCAGCTTCTTGGCGTCGAGGTTGGCGACGATCTCCAGGGCTTTCTTGGCTGCCGCAGCATCTTCGATGCCTTCGAACGCCTTAGCAGTTTTCTCGAAGCTGTCCGCGCGCTCGCGGTGCGACTTCGCCTCGGCATTCAGCCGGGTGATGGTGTTGCGGGTGCCCACGGCATCGAAGGCGACCTCTTTGCCATCGTCCTCGACGTAGACCGGCTTGCCATCCTCGATCACGGCGTACTGCTTGCCATCCACTTCAACAGTCTTGAGTTTCATTTCGTCTCTCTGGGCCATCCGGCCAGTTGATGAGCCATCCGGCCCCAATTACGCCCCGTCCATCCGAACTGCAGGCATAAAAAAGCCCCGGCAAATGCCAGGGCTCGTGATCGCTTAAAGCGCGTTACTCGTCCACTTCCGGTCTGTCACAATCCGTGCAGAGCCATATCCCATTACGATTTACAGTGGCTGTTGCACCGTGATCGTTTTCACATTGGGGATCATCGTCATGCTCCTCATGCTCCTCATGCTCAATTTCGTTTTGGTCGACCATGGGTATCCTCCTGATAGTGGAAGACGAAGCTTATACACGCCTTTCCTCGCTGAACAGCCGGCGGCCTTCTTCAATCTAGTCTTGATCGCAATTCTTCAAGCCCAAGCAGGCGGCCCTTGTCGTTGTAGAACGCACTGAGCTTCAGCCCACCCTCACGCATCAGTCGGCCACGCTCTGGCCCGAGGATCTCGTCCTGGCGCGTTGCAGACTGCTTGCTGAGCCATTCGGCGTAGGTGGTTGACTCGGGCACCTGGCCATCCATGCTCGCCCGCGTTGCGCCGTCGCTGAAGCCCAGGGCCTTGGCGCTCTTGAGCACCGGAACCTTGGAGGAACGGCAGCAGAAGTGGATGCGACCAGGCCCGGCCAGCCACGGGATCGTGTGGCCGATGGGCTTGTATGTGCCCAGGGTGTAGGGCAGCCGGTCGCGGATCCGGCAGTCGCTCGATGTGTGGTTGTCCAGCGTACTGAGCCACTCAACGTGGCTGATGATGTCGCTGTTCGCCTCGTACGCTGCGTCACTGGCTGTTTCGGCCGTATGGGATACCGCAGACCGCACCACCGCCTCAACGTCGCGCCTGGACTTCTGAAGGGCCCCGTCGGCGTATTGCTGAACCCGACTGCCCATGATCGTACGGACGATCTCCGCAGTGGTGCGCCCCTCGACCATTCCCGAGCGCACGGCATCACGCACTTCGGCAGCGCGGCTGGACTCGATGCCAGCCATCCACTCCCTCAGCAGGCGCCCCTGGAATGGTCGGGCCTGGGCGATCGTCTTCACTGCGCTGAACGCCGGGGAGGCGACCGGGTATGCCTCCTGCACCAAGGCCGGGAGAACGGCCCGCAACGCGCTCTGCTGGAACGCGAGCTCATAGCTGATCAGCCCGTCGGTCACCTGGTCCATGGCCAGGCGGATCTCAATGAAGGTCTGCTGGTTGATCCGCAGCACCGCCAACAGCGCGATATCGACAGCCGCTGCCGACAAGTCGGTGCCAAGGTTGTCGATAGCCTCAATCAGCGCGGCGCGCAGGTCGGCGTCCTTGCTGTTGAGGATCTTGATGATCGTCACAACCTGGCTGTTGCTCAGCCTAGACAGGTCGACCTCATGCCCGATCAGCTCGTCCAGCAGCTTCTCATTGGCGGTCTTCATCACAGCGTACCGAGAGCCGGGCCCTGGGCCTCAATCTTCGCCAGTTCCTCTTCCCAGTCGTATTCGTCGCTGATCACACCGCGCCGCTGCATCTCGGTGAACAGCGTCTCCTTGCTGATCATCCCGGCATTGGCCATGGATACCAGCGTCGGCAGCGATACCTCAGGCATGTAGTCGACGTCGAAGTTGCCGCGCATCTCGACCGTGCCGCCCTCGCCCAGGCCACGGTAGTCGGCCATGAACTGGAGCAGCTGCGCCAGGCAGTCGGCGAAGTGGTGCGCCATGCGCGCCAGCGGGGACAGCTCCTGCGCCGCCTCCTCTTCCGCCTGGGTGGCAGTCTTGTTTGCCGTTTTGTCCGGCGTCAGCAGCTTGGCCCCAGCCATGCGCATCTCACCGATCAGGTCTTGCAACGCAGTTCTACCAGACTCAACGGCCTGGCCGGTGTGCTCGACGTACTTGAGGTCGCCACCCTTGGGCAGGTCGGTCAGCTGGCCGGTGCCAACCTTGAACTCTGGCGGGACGATCTTCCCTTGGTTGTCGTATTGGGTCTGGATGCCGATGCGCACCAGGATCGGAACGCGAATGACATGCAGGATGTTGTCCTGGTCGCTCTGGCTCTGCCAGTGCTTCACGTTCAGGTGCGCCAGCTCGATCAGCGGCGGCTTGGCCGTCATGAAGCCGGTGCGGCCGGTGTAGAAGGTAACCCAAGGGATCGCGGTCAGGCTGTTGGTGCCCTCTTCGTGCAGCTCCCAGGTACCGCCAGCTGCGGCCTGCTTGCCCCGCACGGCCTTGGCCGACCTGCGGTAGGTTCGCCAGGAGCCCGGTTCCAGCACGCGAATCTGCTCGACGCACTTGGCGCCGAACTCGCCGTCCTCCTCCTCGACCACCTCGATGTAGCGGACCATGGTCAGCACACCGCCCTTAGAGCGCCAGCCCAACACCTGTTCAGGCCTCACCAGCACAACATAGGGACGCACACCGGCGGCCTGTTCGTCGGCCTGGGTCTTCAGTTCGCCTGCGGGCGGGTGATCGACGAAGGCGTGGCACAGACCGTGGCTCAGCCCCTCGGTGAAGAAACCGACCGCCCAGGAGTTGAGGTCGTTGCCGGCGTGATCGATGTCCTTGGCCATCTCAACAATGGTCTCTGGCACATCGTCACCCACCTGAAGCGGCTCGGCGAACACCCGCGAGGTCATGTTGCCAACCGTCTCAGAATAAGCCGGCAGCAGCGTCGAGAGGCGCAGACGCTCCCGGTAGGATTCGTCGTCTTCGGCGGGATACTGCGGCAGCAGGACCTTCCCCGCCGCTCGCATCGCCATGGTTCCGCCCATGAGCGGCGAGATCACGGCCCAGTAGGCGCGCATCGCGTCGACAGCGGGCAGCGTGATGCTCGGGTTATCGCTCATGGTCACATTCTCAGGGATTGGCTTGTGGCCGTTGCCACGTTGATCGGGTATCGCTTTGCGATGAAGTAGCCGGCGGCGTCGTTCATGTGGTCATGACCCTTCTTCGGGTCCTTGTCGGGTTCGCCATGCTTGTCATAGGTCTGCCGCTCAAGGCACAGGGTTAGTTGCGGGCACTGGTCGATGTTGACCTTCAGCCGGCGCTCGCCGTAGGCGTTCATGAGCATGGCGTTGACCGAGTTCACCCGATCTTTTACGCCTGGGTTCTGGCTGTCCACGATCACCGTGAAGCCAGCTTTGCGAAGCAGGGACAGGTCGGACTCGCTGGCATTCTTGCTGCTGGTGTTCTGGCCGCTGGCATCGGGGTAGACCGCGATGCCGTGACCAGGGAAGCGCGCCTGGATCTTCTCGATCATCTCCGGCGTGTCGCGCACTGAGTGGAACTCATCCAGGGCCAGCGGCAGGCCATCGCGGACGACATAGACCACCGCGGCCATTTTCATGACGTTGAAGTCCATGCCGATGTGCAGGACCTCGCCCGGTTTGATTCGCTCGCTGGTGCGGCTCTCGCTGCGGCTGAAGGTGTAGTAGACGACGCCGGCATAGTTCTCGAAGCTGGCCTCGTACTCCTGGCGGAACGTCCGCGGGTCCATCTTGCGGCGCGCCGCGTCCAGCTCCTCGGCCGGGACGTTGCCGCCCTGCAACGAGGTGTATAGCCAGCTCTTGTGGTCCGGCTCGCCATCGGCCTGGCCGTCGCGGTAGGTGTCGAAACAGTGGTTGAAGCCCTTAGGGGTGCCGATGCGTAGCGCGTGACCACCCTTGAGCATTCCAACACCGGGTATGACGTACTCACACGTCGACAGCATTGGTCGCAGCACTTCCTCCCAGGCCGCCCACTTGCAATCCGCCCATTCATCCACCAGGACGAAGAACAAGCCGGAGCCGCGCAGATCGTCGTAATTCTCCAGGCCCACGCAGCGAATCAGGTGACCGCTCTTGAGTGTGATCAGCATGTCCGACTCGTTCGGCTTGCATTCCCGCCACTCTCGCGGGATGGCCTGCTTCAGTCGGCGCCAGAACACTCGGCGGGCCTGCTTCTGCGTCGGAGCCGCGTACCAGATCTCATCCTCGACGCTCACGCCCCACTCCGCAGCGAGCCGGGCAGCGCGGCGCATCTCAGCCTTGCCGAGGAAGGTCTTGCCGAATCGCCGGCCACACACCGCATCTCGGAAGCGCGCATTGCGCTGGAAGCCCCAGACGTAGATGTTCGCCTGTTTGGGCGTCAGCTTGACCGGCGCCTCATAGGTACGGGGTAGCGGGGACATTCTCGTCTGGCTCCAGCTTGTACTCAGCAACGGCGTGCTGCTGGTCCGCCTGGGAGCCCAGGGGCTTGTCGGGTTCGAGCTTGCGGTTGACGTACATGTCGCCGCACTCCTTGGCTGCCTGCTCGTACAACTGAGCTGTCAGCGCCAGATTGCGCATGTTCTCGGCCTTCTCAGCCATCCGCCCAAGACCGCGCAGACGGAACGCCCGGTTGGCGATTGGGATGTCTGCGGTCTCCTCACGAAAGCGCTTGCGGCACTCATGGAACAGGTCAGCCCACTTTTGGGCCAGGCCTCTGCCTGCATATTTGGTGGGGTCATGCGACTCGCACTGCTGGCGACTCACCTCGACCCCGAACTCCTTCTTGACAGCCTCCACCACCTGGCTGGGTGAATCGAAGCAGGCCAGAGCCTGAACAATGAAGGCTTTGACCTCGCTTCGTAGTGCTGCCATGGGTTTGTCATCCGTCAAAACCTGTCAAAAATCAGGCCGACTTGAGTAGGCAGGTTCCGCAGGCCCTCGAAATGTTGATCTTGGCCACCTCTGGCGGCCGGCTTGCAGCATCGATCAGCTGCTGAACTTCTTCACTGGCACCGTAGCGCCTCACCACACCGACGAACTCTTCGACGTCATGGCCGCGCAGGAAGAGCTTGGGCAGCCCGTCCTGAGTGAACTTGGGTGCTCCGTACTCATCGGTCGCCTGCGCAATGTGATAAAGCTCATGCTCAATCAAGGCGCAGAACTCAGCGTCGGTGCACTGTGCGCAGTAGTCGGCGGCCAGGGTGATGAGGTAGTCCGGCTCCTCGCCGAACCACTCCCGCATCTGCTGCTCTTGACGGGCTTTCTGCCATCCGCCAGCGCGGAACATCAGCTGCTCCGCCTGGCCAAGCACCACGCGCCCCTGCTTGGCGAACCCAGTCGATGCCCACAGCACACCAATGTTGGCGTCAATCAGGTGGGCGTGGTCTGGGTTATGGATGCTGCCGGTCTCGGCCAGGATCTCGCGCTGTACCCAATCCCACACTCCGGTGGCAGGGCAGAGTGTGAGCCACAGAGATTGGAGCAAGTCAGCTGGAGGCATCGGCCTACTCATCGGTCACCTACAGCTTGAAATGGTGGCGCGTTGACTGTATTGGTGAGATCAACTATCCCGCAAGGCAAATCATGCGAATACATTTCAGACGCCTCAGCGACGTCTCCATCGGGGACATCATCGCGCTCAACAACAACCCTGATGTCTTACGTCAAATGCCCTTGGGGCGTCCAGACTTTGACGAAAGCAAGTGCAAGGCATGGGTCGCTCAAAAAGAGGCCCAATGGGACCTTAATGGATACGGTCCCTGGGCATTTTTCGTGGAAGATAAATTCGCCGGCTGGGGTGGCCTGCAACATGAAAACGGTGACGCTGATCTTGCTTTAGTGCTTCACCCAGATTACTGGGGGCTTGGAAGAATGATATTCGATGAGATAGTGCGGCGCGCTTTCCAAGAGCTGGGCTTGGAGTCAATTACCATATTGCTCCCACCTACCAGAACTCGAATCAAAGGTGTGCTTCGCCTAGGGTTTCGCCCTGACGGAGAAGTTGAAATCGACGGCACCTACTTCACACGCTATCGACTCCAGGCAAGCGCTAGCGCAAAAATCTCGTAATCTTCACCTAGCGACCATTCTATGTGTCTCACCGTGCGCGTGCCCATGCAGCAGGCCAACCAGTAGCCCCTGCGGAAGACCGGCTTCCTTGGCGGCATCAATCGCTTTAACCAGGGCTGCATCGAACTCAGCCACCGCATTGACGATATCCAGGCTTACTGGCAGCTCATGGCGAATCCGCGTGACGTTGCTCATGCCTACTCCCGCGCCACGAAACGGCGCGCCTCTGTTTTGTGGCGCGCTTACCGGCGCCGCGATTGATCGAACAACCTGGCCACGTTGCCCTTCGAGCGCAGCGCCAGGATGAACATGATCCCGAAGATCAGCGTGCTGGGCACCGAGGTGGCCGGCCACTGACCGTACAGCAGGATCGCGCCGACGATGCTCAGCCACTCCTGGCCGAACAGGGAGGCCAGGCAGAAGGCGCACAGGCTGGGCAAGAACTTGTAGCTGGACCCGCCCCGCCGGTACATGAACGCGATGACGAAGCAGATACCGCCGCAGAACCCGGCATGGGCCAGGGTGATGGTTTGGTCTAGGGTCATTGGCCCCCTCGCTTGGGGAACAGGCTGCCAATCGCTGCTGGCAGCTCGGTTACCCACTTCGGCAGTTTGCCGGTGTTGAACGACTCCAGAACGCTGATGCTCACCAGGACCGTGGCCAGCCCGCAGGCGAAGGCGGCGATGCCGCTGGTCTTCGTCCAGGCCTGGGCCAGGATCTCGGCAGAGCCGTAGTACCCGCCGATCCATCCGACGAGCAAGTACCCGAGGCGTTGCCACAGGTTGATGTCCTTCGCCCAGAGGATGAAGAGCAGTGCGCCACCAAAGGCGCAGACAACAGCGTTGAGGTCGATCGTGGGGAGGCAGCTTGCGAGGGCAATGCCGCCCAACCCTACAACCGTGCAAGCTGCTGGGGTAGCGGCATCGGCCATGTTCAGTCCCTTAGTGTTTGTAGCGGAATGGCGCCGGGCCGCGGATGTCGAGGCCGGTGGCGAGCACCCATAGCGCGAAAAGGAGGATGCCAGCGCTCAGTGCGGCAGCCAGGAATGTAGCCCGCCGCTCTTGGGCCGAGCCGTCGGGCCTTTTGAGGCCCTGAATGATGAATACGCAGCCAAGGAAGACATTGGCGCTGATGTCGCGGTGAAGGGCGTAGCTGGCCAGGGCCAAGGCGAATGCCAGGAGGCTCCATGCAGTTGATGGCTTCATACGCTCCCCTGCGGGCAATAAAAAGCCCGGCACAATGGCCGGGCTTACCGAGGCCGGAGGCCTCAAATGGAGCGGGGAACTGCACCAGCAGCGATGCAGCTACACCAGATGGCGGATACCACGATTGCAACAGGCTTGAAAAACAGCGTGGTGAAGCTTGGGATCTCGGTCATCTTACTACCCTCATCCGCGAGCGAAATAACTGTCGCGGTCAGCATTTCTGGTGTTGTATAAAGCACGGTCACGAAGACCGCCAAAACAAACAGCAATGCCATCTGGGTAGCTGTGAGAGCTGCCGGAATCGAACCGTTCGCCCCCCGAAGCCATTCGTCACTCCTCAACACGCGCAGGAATGACAGGATGTAGCAAATTTACGACATGGCGACATGATATTGCAAGCCCTTTTGAGGCACTTTTCACGCGGCCTCGCCGAAGAGCACTCCAATCGCTTCGAGCATGTGCTGAGCCTCGACCAGCGCCTCGTTCACCATCGCCTCCAGAGCGCCCTTGATGGCCCGGTTCCAGCGCTGGTAAGTGCGCTCGGTCAGGCCTTGAGAATCCCAGTTGGTCATGTCGTAGTTCGACTCAGCCAGGACGATCATCTCCCCCGGCTTCACCTCGGCCACGGCACGGGCGTGCTTGTTGGCGCGCTCAGCAGCGGCAGCAGCAGCCTTGTTGCGCCAGTCCCACTGCCCCTCCCGTTCGTTCTCGCGCGGTTCAGGCGCCTTGAACTGGGGCACCTTGCGCTGAATCCCCTTCGTTTGCTGCGGAACCGCCCAGACAAGCACTGCTTGCTGCGTGAAGCGCTTCGGCGCGGGGGTTGTCACGATTGCAACCAGGCGGCCAATCGAATCGACCTTGCGCCCCTTGTGCGTGCTGTACTTCGCCACCAGAGCGTTCCAGTGCCGCGGGGAAAGCTGGGCATGGAGCAGCCGGTGAACGATCGAGTCAGCAAGCAAAGCTGCATCCTTCCCGGAGATCTCCCCCTTCAGCTTGCCCGCCTGCACCCGCGGTTCGACACTGCACCCGCCAGCGCTATTGATCGTCTCTGCCGCCAGAGCCCGAACCACCGCCGATACCACGTTTTGATAGATCATCGCCCTTGCTCCTTCTTCCGACGATTCGCGATGAGCTGGCCGCGCGTGACGCACCAGGTGGAGCTGATGAACATGGCCAGCAGGAGCAGGCCGACGATTTGTTCGGTGGTCCAGGTCATGCTGCTGCCTCCATTGGCTTGATGCGGATGCGCACGGCGCCGCCCTTGATCGTTTCCTTGCTCACCCTGATCTGGGTGGCGAACACGTTGTCGTCGATGCCCAGGGCGTCCGCCAGGCCGTCACGACCCGCCTTGAACATCGCCAGCAGGTTGTCGTCGTCGCGCCGGCGGCGATCTGGCGGCACGAACTCGAGCATGAGCAGTGCGTCGCCCTCTGGTGCCTGGATACCCGCTTGCCTGGCCAGGAGAAAGCAGGCGTAGCGATAGGTCTTCGCCGCCTTGCTCTTCCTGGTCCAGTGCACCCTGGCGTTCGGGCTGCATGCGGCCGGCGGCCAGGGTAGTGCGAGTTCGGTCATGCGGCCCCCTTCACGGTCAGAATCCCAGCCCGGATCAGGGCCTCATGAGTCTCAGCGATTGCCCGGGGCATGTCGGACCAATCCACTTCACCCTGACCGCGACCGTCGAGCACGTCATGACAGGCGCTGCAGGCGTATACCGCCACGGTATCGAAGCCCTTCATGCCCATTCCCTTCTGGCCGCATGGCAGGTGGGCCAGCACGGTGGTCTCCGGGTTGAAGTTGCAGGCGCCAGGGATGCGCACGGTGCAATCCTGGCCGCGGGCGCTATCGCGCACCTTCTTGGATACGACGCGCATCAGTACTGCCCTCCCCACCGATCAGGCTCAGTCCATCGCACGCCGTGCTCGGCGCCGAAGGCGTGCATCACTTCGAACAGGTCGCTGAACCACTCCTGCGACTGCTTGCGGGTCGAGACGCCCAGGACGACGAAGCCGCCGTCGATGCCCGGTACCGCGTCCTGCTTCTGCACCGCCGCGCTGAAAATGTGCTTCCAGTCCTCGTCGGTGAGCTTGCGGCCGTACCACTCCACCTGCTGAGAAACGTCCCGAAGCATTGCCCACATCTTCCGGTTGCAGACGTCAGGCCGTTTCTCGTCCTTGATGACCACCACCTTGGGCCTGGTCAGGTCGATAGCGTGCAGTGCGCCGTACAGCCGGTTGAGGTCCTGACTGCTGCGGATAGCGAACTCAGGCATTGGCCACCTCCTGCAGCTGCTTCTCCGCGGCTCGCACCCGGGCAGTGAGCTGGCTGATCTCGTCCAGCAGGCCCAGCGCGACCTCCTCCACCGTCGTCTCGCCGAGGAACTCATCCAGGGCATTCGTGTGACGCTCAAGGGCATCACTGCCGGCGCGCCAGGAGGCGACTACCGACCACAGCAGGGGCTGGAGCTTTTGCTTGTCGATAGTCATGCGCGGCCTCCTTGCAAGCGAATGGTTAACTCAGCCATGCAGACCCCTTGATCAACACTTTTCGGATTTATAAAATCTTGGGCACCGGCCTCAAGCACGCATGAACCTTGCGGAGATGTGTCAGTGCGGGCGAGAGGCCGACCACTTTTTTGCTTCGATCTGCTGGTCATCACACGCCCTCCTTGCCGCGATGCGATTCCCACTCGAACGGCACCACAATCATCCCGCCCTCGCGCAGGCGGTCGACGCAGCGCTCGCCCATGGCCACAGGCAACTGCTCGGGGCCCAGGTTGGAAATGACCACCGTAGGCTTCACCTGCTCGTAGCGGCCATTGATGATCGCGAACAGGGTCGTCAGCTCGAAGTCGCTGGGCTGCTCCTTGCTCACGCCTACCTCGTCCAGCACCAGCAGCGATGGCTCGATCAGGCTGGCCAGAATGCTGGCCTCGGTCGCCTCGCTGGACCGGTCGTAGGTGGCGCGAATCGACTGCAGGATCGAGCCGACAGTGCGGTACACCGCCGAGTGCGAAGTGCTACGCATCAGGTCGTTGGCCATGCCGGCGCCCAAATGGGTCTTGCCGGTGCCTGGCTTGCCCAGCAGCACCATGCAGCGGCCGCTCTCGGCGATCTGGTCGAAGGTCTTCACGTAGTGGCGGCAGAAGCGCAGCGCCTCAGCCTGGCCCTTGTGCTCGGCCTTGTAGTTCGCCAGCGAGCGATCAGCGAAGCGTTTCGGGATCAGCGAGTCACCCAGCTTGCGGGATATCGCCAGACGCACGTTCAGGGCCTGCTCGGCCTCGGCGCGGGCCTCGCGCTCCTCCTTGGCGATTCGGGCGCACTCCGGGCACTGGCTGCGCAGAGCCTTGCCCATCAGCATGGTGACCTTCTGCTCGAAGGCGCCGTGCTTCTCGCACTCGGCAGGCTGGGTACGGTCGCAGAGGGATGCCTGGTTGATCGGGGTGACTTTTTCAGAGCGCATAGCTGCCGTCCTCCCGCTGCTTCAGGCCAGTGGTGTAATCGCGGTCAGCGAAGCCGTGGTGACGGCTGGTCGGCAGGTGGTGAACATTTCCAGCAGCCGGCATTTCGTCTTCCCAGCGCTTGCCGTTCAGCCAAGTGGCCGGGTGCGGGATGAATTGGCCGCCGTCCTTGGTCCAGTCCGGCGAAGCCGCCCAGGCAGCCAGCGCGCCAGCCATACGTTCGAACAGGTCGGCGTCGACTTTCAGCTTCGACCAAGCCTTCTCAGCATTGGCCTTGCCCACCTTCCGCGGATAGAGCTTCCAGAACCTAACAAACAGGTCGCCGTCATCGCCCGATGACGAAGTCTTTTGATCTTGTTCTTTATCTTCTCTTCTCTTCTCTTCTCTGGTCCGCAATTTGTCCGCATCGTCTGCGGACAAATTGCGGACAGAATCAGCCTTTCGAGAAACCCGCTTGCGCTCGCTATCGTTTGCTCGACGCTTCGCGCTGGCCCCGTTGTGCTCGTCAAAGCGAGGCATGACGAGGCTTCCCTCCTCATCGATATTTGCCCATTCGACATCAACCATGGCCTGGGTGAAGCCCGGCCAGCCGATCACGGCATCCATGGCATCGGTGGTGTACCCATGCAGCACTCCATCAGCTGAATGGGTGTCAAAGATGCTCCAAGCGACATGCAGTCCGCCGATCACCCGCAATCTGTCCGCACGCAATGCGGACACCATGCGGAAAACTTTCGGATGCGTCTGAAGATCTACGCGCATTTTGATCCAGTCTCCGGCCATTACTTGGCTCCCACGCCGACCAGGTCGACGAGTTCTTCGAAACGATCGATGTACCAGTGCGGCTGCGTTTCTCTCGGGCACTGAGGGCTGGTGATGTTCTTGCCGTAGCGCAGGCCCTTATCAGTCACGGACCAGA
This sequence comes from Pseudomonas soli, assembly GCF_900110655.1. Lineage (GTDB taxonomy): Bacteria > Pseudomonadota > Gammaproteobacteria > Pseudomonadales > Pseudomonadaceae > Aquipseudomonas > Aquipseudomonas soli. The sequence goes on along the minus strand of NZ_FOEQ01000009.1, from coordinate 66,935 downwards.
AGCACACAGGTTCGCGCTTGCTGTTCTGCCGGGTTCGAGCCTGGAGGAAGCCAAGCCCGGCCAGGGCACGGTTGAAGGCAGGGGCCGACGTGTTCACTCCGTGGCGCTTGAGCAGAGCTGTCACAGCCATGGTTGGCATTGAGCTCCCGCCGGTCGCATCTGGTGGGGAATCGATGGCATAGCTTGGTAGGAATTGCGGATCGAGCCCGTTGTTCTCGGCGATCTTGGCGAGCATTGCCAACTGGCTGGATGGAGCTGGCTTCAGCAATCGAGTGAAGCACTCCATGATGGCGATCTCGCCGATGACTTTCGTGCCAGTGGCTCCGGTAGCAGCCCTGGCCAGATCGCGCTCTTCCAATTCGCGCCAGCGACGGATCACCTTCATTCGCAGCGGCGCGCTGTAGCCTGCAAGCAGGCAATCGGTATGCTCGCGGTCCAAGAGGTACTGGGTTTGCCGGCGATTGCGGCCGTCCAGGTAAATGTCCTCAAATTTGAGGACATCGGCCCCAAGGTCACTGAGCATCGCGAGGATGTCGCGCCTAACGTTGTCATGCCTCTTGCCGGTCAGGCTCGCAAGCTCTCTCGAAGACATCGTGCGCGCCACGAAATCACCGCCAGCATTTTGTGGCGCGGGCCTGGACAGGGCCTGTACATCGTGTTGGTGGGTGTGCATAATCGTCTCCAGTCATATGCAGTTGAAGAAGCCGGGCCGCAATCCCGGCTTTTTTGTGCCCGCAATTCGGGCTTATCAGGCCCTGGTCAGGGCCGTCGATGGAACGGCGTCACTGAACCCCGTGGATTTCGGGGTTTTGTTCGGATGGCCAGTTCTCGACGGATCAGCTCGGCCGCCAACGCACCAGGGGTAATACCCCGTCGTTCCGCCTCTCGCTCGAGCTGCTCCATCAATCCCTGGTCCAGGCCGACCTGTTCAGTAGGCATGGGCCCTCCTCCGGGCCTTCAGGCCACTTCTTGTTCAGCGGTAGTCTCCGAAGACAGGGCAGCCAGCTGCGCCTCCAGCAGCTCACGGCACAGCACAGCGCGCTGCGTGCGGTGAAACGTCGCCAGCGCCTGGATCAAGTTGAAGGTGTCCTCGTCGACCCGGACCTTAATCTCACGGTCATGCAGGTGCTTGGGGTTGGCGTACATGCGGGGATTGCTCCTTGCTGTTGAAGGTGGTTACGCGGCGCCTTTCAGCGCTTTTCTGGCGAATGGGATGAGGTCCGGGCGCAGGCCGGCGATGGTGATCTCGCCGTCCGAGGCGTCCTGCAGTCGTTCGGCGAGTTCGGTAGAGGCCTTCCGGTGACCACCTGCGAGCTGCCAGAGGTGGCCAACAGTGGTCTTCGCGTCGGCTGCGACCTGCTGCCGGCGTTCATTCGTGGCCCTGCCCAACCAATCACGGAGGTGATCATTCATGAGGGTTCTCCTTACACATAGAGCGAAATTTAGCTCATGGCTAATTTCAGAGCAAGGATAATTTAGCTTTGCGCACATTTAGCAGCCAGCTAAACACTGGCATTCTTCGCGTCATGGATATCTACGAGATTCGCAAGCACAACCTGGTCAAGCTGATTGGCCGGCAAAGAAAGGGAGCCTGCGCCGAGCGCTGGGGGATGGCGCCTGCGCACCTGAGCCAAATCCTTTCGGACAAGACCGCGAAGAACCTGGGCGACGATGTGGCCCGGCGGATCGAGGGCATCGAAGGCCTGCCCCGCGGATGGTTCGACTCGATCCCTTCGGATGAAGAGCCGCGCGCGACAGCGCCGGGCTTAGATGCCGGCGGAAAATCGGCATCCGACCTGGTCAAGCAGATGCTGGCGAAGAGCGGCAAGGGGATTCCGGAGGAGACACGGCAGCGCTTGCTGGCGGCAGCCGAGGAGCCAGCGGCCACAAACGTGATCACCGCCGACTTCTCCCGCCCTGGCCTAGTGGGTGATGAGGTCTGGATCGCGCACTACGACATCCGCGCGGCAATGGGCGGCGGCCAGGCGGTGCAGGACTACCCGGAAATGCTCCGGGACGTGCGCGTCAGCCCGCGGCACCTGCGCGAGCTCGGCGTGGAGTTCACCGAGCACTTCCACCTAAAGCTGGTAACCGGCTGGGGCCAGTCGATGGAACCCACGATCAAGCACCGGGACCCACTGATCGTCGATGTCAGTATCCGCGAGTTTGTCGGCGACGGGATCTACCTGTTCTCCTGGGGCGACCACATCTACATCAAGCGGCTGCAGATCGCCGACGAGGATCACTTTGAGATGATCTCGGACAACAGCAAGCACAAGGATCGGATGATTCGGCGGGAAGAAACTTACATCCAGGCCCGCGTGCTGCTGGTCTGGAACGCGCACCTGGTGTAGCCATGTCTCTGACAAAGCCCAACCAAGAACTCCGCCGCGACCTCCAAGGCCTGGCCAGCGACCTGAAGTGGTCAGCCGTCGAGCTGATGCGGATTGCAGTTCGCCTGAGCGAGGCCGGAAACGAGGCAGACGCCCAGGCAGTGATCAGGATCTGCCAGGTGATGCAGGCTGGAGAGGATCGGTTGGCGGGTTATGGGGATGAGGTGAAGGCTGGTCGGATTGAGAGGTGCGGAAAGTAATTTCCCCGAGGGTTGTAAGCAGATTGGCGAAGATGGGTAGTAAAGCCCGCAAATGGAAAACAACGAAAAGGGATAGAGATGTCTGAGTTTGTGCTGCTGGTTGAGCATTCCGTAAAATACACGAACAAACAGCCGCTGGCGGTCCAGGACGTAATAGACTCTCTATCCGCTCTGGAAAAGGTTTCTGTTCACTTCCTTCCGGAAGCTCTGTCGCAGCTAACTGGTGCTGGCGTGATGTCAGCGGAGCTGCTGATTGAGGGATTTCAGCATGGCTCATTCATTGAAGACACGCTTGTCAAGCTAATCTTCAAGAACAAGGAAGAGATGGACAAGTTTCTGGACAAGGTTCGAGAGGGGGGAAGGAATGTTTACAGAAATCTTCCAGGAAATGGGAGCCCTGTCTTGAAAGGGGCCGTGGCGGTGACTTGCGTGATCGGTGCTTTGGTAACCGCAGGCGCTGGCTGGGCGATAATCAATAAATCTCCTCCGGCACCCTCCCCAGTCTCCCTCAGTATAACTGATAGCAGCTTTGTGATTATTGGAGCTGAATCCTATGCTATCTCTCCCGAAAAATTTGCTGATGTCATCGAAAAAGTTGGCTCAACGGACAAGAAAAAGCTAGCTCAGGCAGCAGTGAAAATTATCGCGCCTGCAAAGAAAGAGGATGGCGCCACAGTTGTAATGAGCCAGGACGACAAACTGGCCATTCCAATTGAAACCGTCAAAAATACGCCTGATGCAGTTGAATTTGAGCCCTTCGAAATTGACGAGCCTCACCCCGACGCCGATGTGGAAATCAGAGCTACCGATCTTGACTCTTTAAACAGGGGGTGGGCTGCGATTATTCGTGGACTGGTAGATCGCCGGGTTAAGCTTGTTCTGGATGAGGGTGTTGACCCTCAAAGCTTGGCGGGGAAATTTAAGGTTCGCGCCGATGTAATAGTTAAATTCAGGATGTCGGCAAAAACCAAAAAAATGGAACCAGTATCCATCACGGTTCAGAGAATTATTGAAGACTGATCACCGAGTTAGATTGCTGATAGCCCGCCATTGAGCGGGCTTTTTCATGCCTTCACGCTTTTTTCACGCCCTACCCTGCATAGTGAAGGCACATTCGAATTCCCTTTAGCCCGCATAGCAGTGCGGGCTTTTCTTTGCCTGTCAGAAAGGTGCCTCGTCGATATCGCTCTCTTCGAGGTCGACCACACTGTCGGCTTCCGCCCTCTCCCACTGCAGGATCACCGATCCGTCATCACAGAAGGTCATATCCAAGCCTTCGGTCTCGGCCAGCAGCTCCATGATTGCCTCCCAATCCTGATCACTGTCCGTGTCCAGGCGATGGATCAGTACCCTCCTCCCCAGCTGCGCCAGCGGCGAGTTGATCATCGCCGATACCCGCAAACCCAGGCGCTCCAGGCCGGTCAGTTCGGGGCGCGCGGCCATTGAGGTGTCTTCGAGTACTGCTGCCATTTCCTACCTCCGCTACTGTATATCCGTACAGGTGTATCGGAATCATAGCTCAGTGCTAAACGAAGCGTAAAGACGTAGCCGCTGGCAAAACGGTTCAGCCGGGTGTTTGTCGCCCGGCGAAATTAATTTAGCTCTGAGCTATTGACGATATTTTAGCTTATGGCTAAATTTCACCCCAAGCAGTCACCAACCAGGGACTGGCCAGGCCCTCACAGGCCGCCGCTCTTTAACAGCCAGCGCAACAACCAACAGACCGTATTGCCTCTACTGGCGACCGGCGCCAGACAGCCCCGAAAGGCTGCCCACGACAGGGAGAACCCTGTACGGCTGACGAAGGCGAAATGCCTGAACCGAGAGAACGACCCGGGCATGCAATGCGCCCCGCGAATCCCAGCGGCAGAAGGGAGAGACACCGAACTGAATTAGCGCCCCGAGCTTCGGCTGCGGGCGCCGGACCTCATGCACCCTGCCCCACTCAGTCAGGGCATTCAGAGCTGTAGCGTGCATGTTGTAAGGGCCTGCGATCCATGGCGAACAGATGCTGATTGCCGCCATGAGGAGGAAGCTCGACGCCCACACCGACGACGATCGGCCAGCCCTGCAATCAGTAGCGGGTAACTGGCCAACACTGCTGACGCAACAAGGCGCGACCGACGCCAGTAGCGGGTCGCGGTGCAGTACCAAGCCAGCTTGAGGTGATAGCTGGGCAACGGTGGGCCCCTGCGGGGCGCTACCCACCAAAACCGTAGGCAATATCGGGAAGCGGGTTAAGGCGTAGCCCCGCAAGCAACACAGAACGATTCACTGAAGCACCTGGGCGACCGGGTGCTTTGGGAATCCACTGGAGGAACATGAAATGAGCTACATCGAGGTAACACAAGCTCACTTTTTCCAGGCCATCGGTCCTGAAAACGTCGGGCCTACAGCATGGGCTGACCATTCGGAATGGAAAAACCTGAGCAGTTATTCGGTAGTTGGCCGCTCAGAGCCTGGCTACAAGAACAGCCACGCTACGCCGCACCGGTTCTGGCTTGAAGAATCCTTCGCAAGACGCAAGCCGTATCGCGCCCCAGAGAAAGCCCAAGGCGATCTGTTCGCAGCATGACGATTTCACTGGCTGGCCTTGGCGACAGGGCCAGCCTCATCACCAGCGCAGAGCGTCCTGCCCCATAAACGGTTCAGGGGGAGACAGACAGGGCGTTCTGCGGTGTTGATGAATGCGCAGGCTTAGCGCACCGCGAGGCCGAAAGGCGGCAGCCACAGGCTGTGCGGCAAAGCCGGGTAAGCGCCGGCCTTCAGCACCACCACCCACTTCCCTTCACATACGACCGCATTGGCAGGCGCCAGGCCACCCTTCACGGTGGGTTTGGTCACCCGCGCCTGGCTCCTGGCCAATGCGGTTGCCACGCGAGCAAACGAACATGAGCGAACTCGGATATTGCGAGGGCGATACCTGCGGCCGTGACGGCTGCGCAGGCGTCATCGAATCGCGCAAGGTGGTGAATTGCAGTTGCCACATATCACCACCTTGCGGCGCTTGCACCGCACCGCGCGGCTACTGCGAGGCGTGCGGCTGGGAGGAGTCGGAAGACCCATTGCCCGAGCCAGAGCCAATCAGCCAGAAGGAAAAGGACTTCTGGAAGGAACAGGCCGAAGAGTGGGAGCGCGCCAGAAATGCCCCGTTGGACAACACAAAGGTCAGCTGGCGATTCGTGCCACACACCAACGCCTCAATGATCAAGGAAGGCGTCTACCCGGAACACTTGACCCGCGCAGAGGTTGAACGCGAGGTTCGCGGAACGTTCGGCGGCCGCTTCGAGCAATTCGGCAATGGCCGCTTCAAGTACATCGCATACACCGACTGACCCACCACCTGGAGGCGACCATGGCCTACCCGTACCTAGGCGATCACAGGCTGGAACCGGACGACGACTCGTTCGAATGCCCCTGGTGCGGGGCTCAGCCATGCAACCAATTCGCCCTGATGCAACACCTGAAGCGCTGCCCGGTGAAGGCTGCGCAAGATGATTCGGAGGCAGCATGAACAAGAAAACCAGGAAAGACGTTGTCGACTTCATCGAATCGCGCTTCGAATGGGCGCGGGAGCGGTTCACGGATGTGCTTCGTGCCGAGCTCGACACTGCAATCGACCTTGCCGGCCTCGTTGGGGCGATCGACTTGAAGGAGCAGCGCTACTTCAAGGAGCGGCTGAACCGCTTCGTCATGGATGATCACCAGCAATGGCAGATCGCAAACGGGAGAGTCGCATGAGTACCGCACCGGTCAAATCCCTAATCGACGAACAGCTCGAGCAGATCGAGCGCAGCCTGGCGATCATCGGCGTGGGTCTGCCGCGCGAGTTACCGGTGCAGAAGCTGCCGCCAGAGGTAGTCGCGGCGCTCAAGGCCGGCCAGATCGCCGTGAGGCCTCGGCCATGACCCGCTACCAGCGCGCCCGGCGCCTGGTCATCTGGCGCGGCTCCTTCTCGATGCTCTTCGCCTGCACCTTCTTCATGCTCGCCAGCGCACTGGCCGGCAGCATCACTTCATGAACAACGCACCCGAGCCCGGCGGGCCCCACGGGGATAACCGTACCCATCTGGGAGCGTAAGCCGGCTAGAGCGCGCAACTATCACCGGCAGCCAGGGCGCCCAGCAGACACCCGCGGGCGTGACCTGGCATTTCCCCTATTCCAACTGACGGCGCCGGCTTGGCGCGAGGTGTACCAATGTCCGCAGAACAGAAACTGATCGCTATCGACGAGATCAGCGAGGCGAACGCCCCGGCCATCTACGTGGCCGGCGGCCTGCAGCAATTCATTGACCTGGTGAAGGGCGAGGTCGAGGGTGAGGTTCCAGACCTGATGACCCGCAAGGGCCGCGAGCGTATCGCCAGCCTGGCCGCCAAGGTCAGCAAGTCGAAGACCGCGGTCGAAAAGCCCGGTCGCGACTACCTGCGCCGGCTCAAGGAAATGCCCAAGGTGGTCGAGGCCGAGCTGCGCGACTTCGTGACCAAGATGGACACCCTGCGGGATGAAACGCGCCGTCCGCTCACCGAGTGGGAAGCCGCCGAGGATGCGCGCATCGACCGCCACAACGACGCCATCAACCACATGAAGGACCTGGCCACCGAGCTGGGCGCCTTGGACGCCGAACAGCTTCAGGCACGCATCAACGAGCTCTCCGGTTTCCAGTTGGGCGAAGCGTGGGAGGAATTCGAGGCTGAGGCAGCTCGGACCAAAGAGGCTTCGCTGAATGCAGTGCAGGCAGCCCTGCTCGCCCGCCAGAAGTACGACGCCGAACAGGCCGAACTGGCGCGCCTGCGCCGAGCAGAAGAAGAACGCGCCGAGCAAGACCGAATCCGTGCAGCGCAGGAAGCTGCTGTCGAGGCCGAACGTCAGCGCGTGGCCCAGGAGCAGCAGGCCGAGCGTGAAGCCGCCGCCCGCCGCGAGCAGGAACTGATCGACCAGGCTGCCGCCCAAGAGCGCGAAGCCGAGAACCAGCGCCTCCAGCTCAAGTTGCAGGCCGAGCAAGCAGAGCGCGCCCGTGTGCAGGCCGAGGCCGACCGCGTCGCCACCGAACAGCGGATGGAGCAGGAGCGCCAGGCAGCAGCCCGCCGGCAGGAAGAAGCTGCCGAGCAGGCGCGCCAGGAAGAACGGCGCCGCGCCGATGCGGCAGCCGCAGAGATCGTACGCCAGCAGGTAGCTCGGGAGCGCGACGAGGCACACCGCCGCACTATCAACCGCGCCGCGCTGGACGCATTCATTGCCGGCGGCATGCCCGAGGCCTGCGCTAAGCAAGCGGTCACCCTGATCGCCCAGCGCAAGATCCCGAACATCGCCATTACCTACTGAGGTGCGACATGACCGCCACAGCTATCGCCGAGCGCCGCGAGTCTCGCCAAATCGCGGCGGCTGCGGCCACCCCTGAAGCCACCGCAATGCTGACCATGGTGCAGCGGGCTGCGACCGATCCATCGTTCGACGCCGAGAAGATGCAGACCATGATGGCGATGTATGAGCGGTACACCGATCGCTCTGCCGCGGCCGCATTCAATGCTGCAATGGTGCGCGCCCAGTCCGATATCGGGCCGGTGTTCCGCGACAAGTACAACAGCCAGACCAACAGTTCCTACGCGGCCCTGGAGTCGATCGACAAGAAGATCGCGCCAACCTACACCCTGCACGGCTTTTCGCTATCGTTCGGCACCGACGACAGCCCTCTGGCCGGGCACATCCGCACCGTCTGCGACTGCATGCATGAGGCCGGTCACACCAAGCGCTACCACGTAGACCTGCCAATCGACTCCACCGGCATCAAGGGCAGCGTCAACAAGACCGGCGTGCACGCCAACGGCTCCACCTACAGCTACGCCCGGCGCTACCTGACGATGATGATCTTCAACGTCGTGCTGACGAACGAAGACAACGACGGGAACGGCGGCGGTGAGCAACCCCAAAGCATCGGGGAGCTTATGAATGAGTGGATACCTAAGGCCTATGCCGCTGACTCCAAAGACTCGCTCACGGCGGTCTGGCAGGCAGGCGTCAAGTTCGCCCAAGACCTGAAGGCCACTGACAAGAAAACGGCCGACGAGCTCTACGAGGCCTTGAAGGTAGCGGTTAGCGCTCGCGGCTCGCAGCTCAGCGCAGCCCCACAATCAGGAGCAAGCCAATGATCATCGTCAATTGCACTCAGGGCTCACCCGAGTGGCTGCAGGCCCGCGCTGGCGTGATCACCGCCAGCATGTTCAGCACCGCCCGCTCAAAGGTGAACGGGCTCACCGCCCAGCAGCGCACCTACGTCGACGCAATATTGGACGGCCGCAGCGAGGCCAAGGCGCGCGAACTGGCCGGCTACAAGGCCGCACCAAAGGCCGAGGTTGTGCAGCGAGCCCTGGATGGCGAGAAAGTCGGCGAGCCGTCCAATGCCGCCCTCACCTACGCCTTCGAGCTGGCAGTCGAGCGCATCGGCGGCGCCCCGCTCGATGGCGGGTTCGAGACCTGGCAGATGCGCCGCGGCCACGAACTGGAGCCGGAAGCCCGGATGGAGCATGAGATCCAGACCGGACTACTGGTTACGCAGGTCGGTCTGGTCAAAACAGACGACGGCGTGTTCGGCGCAAGCGCGGACGGGTTCATCGGTGAAGAAGGAGGCAGCGAGTACAAGTGCTTCCTGGCGCCGGACAAGCTCCGCGCCTTCCACATCGACAATGACGCCAGTGATGTCATCGACCAGGTGCAAGGCTGCATGTGGATCACCGGCCGGAAGTGGTGGCACATCGGGATGTACTGCCCCCTGCTCAAGCCAGTTGGCCGCCAGCTCTGGTGGCGTGAGTTCAAGCGCGATGACGACTACATCGAACAGCTTGAGCAGGACCTCTGGGAATTCAAGCTGCTGGTCGACGGCTTCGAAAAACAGCTGAGGAGTAAGGCCGCATGACCCCATCAATCGACCTGGAGGCAGCGAAGGCTGCCTTCTTCGCATCTGGCGGTCAGCTCGTTGTGCTTGAGGGTTTCCAGTACGTGCCATTCCGGCAGCGCAAGCACCCTGAACCAAAGCCAAAGCGGGCCAAGCCAGTCAGGCAAGAGCCCGGCGGCGAGCGCAAACACCGCGCCAAGGCCCGCGCCGCGCAGATTGCAGAACTCGCCAAGACCATGACCTGCGGTGAAGTGGCCAAGCTCCTGGGCGAAACCAAGACCGCTCTGTGGGGCGTAGCGGCGCGTGGAGGATTCAGGTTCTTCAGTCCGCCGAAGGCTGCCAGGCCAGTGAAAGTGAAGGCCGAGCCCAGTCAGGAGGACCGCGACCTGGCCGACAAGATCATTGCCCTGCGTGACGCCGGCAAGTCCAGATGCCGGACCATAGCCGAGCTGGGAATCGGCAACTGTCGGCTTGTGCGGATCCTCGACCTGTTCGATATCGACTTCCCCGTTCAACGGCGCCAGGAGTAGGCCATGAGCGAGCACGGCGATCACCCCAGCGTTTACTACCTTGGCCGGGAATGCCGCCGCAACGGTGGCGGCAAGCTGGCCAACCCATTCGCCTATCACACGTTCCACGGATCCTGGTTTCTGGCCGGCTGGAACGACATGGACCTTGAGATTGAGCAGAAAAATCCGAAGCGCGCTGCAAAGAACAAGGCGGCGTGACCAGTTCAACTTGCCGCCCAGCGGATTGAAGGAGGTGCCGTATGGCGATGTCCCAGCAGCAGCGCGACGAGAAACGCCGCGCCAAGGCCGAGCGCCTGCAGGAAGAAGACCTGCGCTTGAAGGTTCGACCAGGGACTAAACAGGCCCTGCTGGAGCTGATGGAGTGGGCCGGGATCGAAGAACAGGGCGAGGCGATGACGCTGATGATTCATCACATCGAAGCGCTCGGGCATCACGCGCTGTTTCGGATCGCGCGCCACGAAATCGAAGCTCACCGTTATGTGGCGCGGACTGAGCCGCTGCGGCTGACAGCCAGGAAACGAACCGGCCAGCACCTGCGCGCCATTTGCGGCTGGGCTGACGCCACCTACAGCCAGATGATCGAGGCACTGATCCATGGAATTCATGCACTGGGCAGCCTGCACGCGGCGAAGTTTCTCACCCCGCCACGGCATCAGATCAGCATATCGCCACGCCTGGCCCTGGCCTTCGACCGGAAGAGCATGCTGATGATTCAGCAGGATCCTGGGGATGAAGTCATTCCTCCAGATCAGCGTAGATCGGCGCTCCATGGTTGATAACGCCAAACCATTCAAACTGCCCAATCGTCGCCAAAGCAGTATTTCTGATTTCCATGGCGACTCCATCGAACTCTTCCACTGAAGGGCACAACTCAAACGTGCAGCAGCAACTATTGGAGTCATAAAACAGACTGGTTACACGGTTCTGCAGTCCCTTTTTTGCTATGGCAACACAGAAGTTGAGCATTTCAGCAAGCTCTGTGGCTTTCCCATGCCTGGTGTCGATCAGGATCCCGAAGGCCTTCAGCGAGTCGACGGAAACTTCGCCAGCGTACATTGCATCTCCTTACCCGACCCCATGCCGGTCACCCGTAATACCCCATCCCACCCCAAATTGCCACCATGCCGCCACCAGCACGGAGGGCGGCGCATGCATGGAGTACCGAAATGCAAGTCGAGACCTCGACAGTCACCAAGCTTCTGATCACTGAGGTGCCGAACCTCGACCGGATCAGCGTGTACCTCGAAGACCTGGCGCCCTGCAAAGGCAAGATCACCGTCAGCTGCTACGACAAGACCTGGCACGCCTACTGGGGCGGCATGTGGGATGGCCTGAATGTGGCCCAGTTCTTCTGCAAGCTGCACGATGCCTACATCATCGGCTACTTCGACCGGCAGCTGAGTTCTCGCCGTTTCAGCGGTGAGGCCCTGGCCGACAAGGCGCGGAAGGTGATCTTGCAAATGCGGCGTGACCGGGACCTGGACGCAGAAGACGCCCGGAGCCTGCTCGACGAGACCGGGGATGTTCGCCACACCAGCTCGCTTGATGAGTGCGGCGGCGCCCACCGCGAGTTCATGCACCGCGTGTTCGGTGACGACTGGTGGAACCTGCCGGCCGACGCCATGGAGCCCAACCCGGACTGGGCCTACCTCTGCCGCATCATCGCGACAGTGCAGCAGGCCCTGGCCAAGCAGTACCCGATCGCCGCATGACCCTCCGGCGCTGCTCGCCAGCGTCTCACTGCTTTCCTCCAAGCACGGGTGGCAAGGCCGTGCAGAACCAGTAGATCCCAGTTCCAAGCACCAAACTCCACCGGCTCTCCGGATTGTGGAACATACCGACAACCCCAAGCGCGATCAGGGTCACGCCAGCCCACCGCCTGCGCTTCGGGTTGAACCATAGCTGGAACGCCCGAAGCCTCTCACGCAAACGCATCACCACTCTCCCTGTTTGGTAAGCGGCGAAGCATACCAGCGCTGCCCGCCAGCGCCTTCCCCTGTTCAACGATAACGCCGGCCCGGCGAGGGCGGCGCCAGCAATGGAGTGTTCCATGACCATCTCAGCGCCGGTAATCCGGTACCACGGGTCCAAGTTCCGGCTGGCGTCGTGGGTCACCCAATACTTCCCTCGGCACACATGCTACGTCGAACCCTTCGGCGGCGCCGCCGGCGTTCTGATGCAGAAGCCCCGTTCCTACGCCGAGGTCTACAACGACCTGGACGGCGACATTGTGAACTTGTTCCGCGTGCTGCAGGACCCGCAGTCACGGGCAGCGCTGTTCGAGGCGGTGGTACTGACGCCATATGCCCGGCAGGAATTCGAAAGAGCCTGGGAGCCTGCTGAAGAACCTGTCGAACGTGCTCGACGGACCATCATCAGGGCGCAGATGGGCTTCGGTTCCGCCGGTGCCACCAAGGGCATAACCGGATTCCGAATCGACACAAAGCGTGAATACGGAACAGCCCAGTCGCTCTGGCTCGAGTATCCAGAATCGATCGCCACGATCGGGCAGTGCCTAACCGGCGTCCTGATCGAGAACCGGCCCGCGGTCGAGGTCATGCAGGCACACGACGCCAGGACAACCTTGCACTACGTGGACCCTCCGTATATGCACGAGACCAGATACAAGAACGCACAGAGCGGCCGCTACTACCGGCACGAAATGGACGACGCCCAACACGCCGAACTGCTCCGATCGTTGCTCGAGCTAGAAGGAATGGTCGCGCTGTCTGGCTACCCAAGCGAGCTCTATGACGACACCTTGACCGGCTGGACCAGGCACACCACCTCAGCCCGGATATCCGCGGGGCGGGGCACAGCCTGCCGCACCGAATGCCTCTGGCTCAACCCCGCATGCCAACGATCGAGCAGCCAATTCAGCTTGTTTTCCAACTGATGCTGAATATTACCAGGTCATCAATCAAGAACTTGGAGGAGAGTCTCCACCATCGGCTCGAAGTACTGAGTCGAATTTCTCGCACGGGAGATATGAGCGCCAGTCAAACCGTCTCGGCCATTACAGTCAAAAATAGGTTTCTTGGCTTCTTGCGAATAGGGCACTAAGCTGTGAAGATTAGGAATGCCTCCCAAATCAAATCTACCATCTCCCCAGCGGAAGACTTGGCGAAGCGGGTCTAACCTCGCGACAATATTTCGTTGAACAGCCTCCTCAATCTGCTCACCAAAAATATTCCAGCCTCTAGTCATCCCAGCCTCATTATCGCGAACGTTATGTTGCTGCTTAACATATCCCAAGAAGCATGGTTTTCCCTCTGGCAGCTCAAAGTCAATGTAATCCTTATAGCCGTTGCATTGATCCCACCCAGCACGCCAAGTATTGAGTTTACTCCCTAAATTCTCAGTCCCTCGAATGGAGAAAAGATCGGGTGAAACGGGCGTAATGAAGTAGTTGCTGGCCGCCAGAACCGCTCTGTTAAGGGAGCCGAGGTTCGGGCCGAGATCCAGCAACACAACATCTGCCCCCACCGAGTCAGCGCACCAAAGGATGTATCGATAAATCGCGGACTGTACGCGCAGAGACATTTGATCGCCACCGCGGGCGGCACTCCACGTGTCCCCCAAGCGATCCTCGTAAGAGCTGAGCATTACATCCCCAGGAACCAAATAAAGATTCTCATAGGCGCCGAATGCATGCTCTTTATAAAGGCGGGTAGGCCGGCGCTCTCTGATGTCACCCAAACCAACCGAAACTCGCTCAATCGCATTCCAAATGCTGTTACCACGCTCTGAGCGCCAGCTTCTTTCGAGCTCAGCATCTGAAAGGCAGTATGACGAAAGGTTACATTGACTATCCAGATCAACTAGTAGAACTGTCTGACCGGCACGCTCTAGCAAATGGGCAATATGGTAGATGTACGTTGTTTTTCCGACACCACCTTTGTTATTGAAGATACTAATAATCTGCATTTCGCCCATTCCGTAGGTAAGGCCGCACCGGCTCATAAAGGGGCTAAAGGATATCCCACCCCCAGAAAAACTCAAATCAGGCTTTGAGCCTTACCCATAAGTCAAGAGCACATTTGTACTCCACCCAGCTGTAACCCCTCTCCCCTCTATTCACTGCCGCGATATGGCGGCCAAGGAAGCGCTATGCCCAAGAAAAGGGTGGCCATGAAAGCCCGCATCGAAAAGAAGCTCAGCAAGCGCCTAGTCGAGCTGCTTCCATCGGTCTATCGCAAGGCCTGGCGCGATCAGGATCCGACTGAACTGGCGTACGACCAAGGCTCCAGTGTGCGACACGTTCTAAGCGTTGGTGGCGGCGTGGACTACTGGGGCGAAGGCCAGGACGCGTACACCGTCTGGGAGGATTGGCAGATGAACTGGTGCTGGCACGGGCCGTTCGAGGCCTACCCGAACGGACATCGCTTTCAGGGATACCCAAACATTGAAGGGTTCCGCCCAACCACCATCAACCTGCTGAAGCTGGCTGCCCAATGCGAGCGGACCAGTAAGGAGTGGCCATGATGACCCGCCTCGCCCTCTGCCTCCTGCTGATGGCCACCGGCGCCAGCGCAGACGAGCGCTACATCGACGTGCAGCACGACGCCCGCCGCGGCGTCACCTGCTACATCCTCAATGAGTCGTCGATCAGCTGCATCCCCGACAGCCAGCTGCAGGCCGGCAACGAGCGCCAGCTCTCCCCGCACGAAACCCAACCAGAACCTACACCTGCTGCCGCGCCGGCGGCATGGAATGATGAGAGGTATCAGCTGTGACGAAAGCAGAAAAGATGCGCGAGCAGTTCGAGGCTCAATTTGTCGAGGAGTACGTCAGGGTTCTGGGGAAGGGTTCGCGAGAGATCGCAGCTCATACTCTGGCTGCCAATCCGCCGTTGGTGAGCATGTGCTGGTGGGCCTGGCAAGCCTCCCGAGAGGCTGTGGTGGTGGAGCTGCCGGCCCCGGCTGTGCCAGGCGGCAACTGCATCCGCGATCACGCGATTCGAGAAGCCATCGAGGCCCAGGGCCTGAAGGTGGCTCCATGACCTGCACCTGCCCATCCGGCGACGGCTCACTGCGCTGGCCGTGCCCGGTTCATCCACCGAAGGAGGAACGCAAATGATCGCCCTCGCCTATATGGCCTACCTGATCTGGAAGGCGCCGCGATGAGGAAGGTGACCCGCACAGTTGCCGATCCCTCTACCGAGTGGGGCTTCCGCATAGTCCCGGCAACCTACGAGGAGGCCGAGAAGATCACCGGGTTCCGTCTGGACCGCCGCCAAAACTACTCCATCAACAGGGAGGGCGAGGTCGAGGTGCTTGGAGTGTGCTCGATGGAATGCTCAGGCTGCAGCTGCGACTGCTCGAGCTGCAGCTATGGCTACAACGCCCACCCGCCGGCCGGCTGCCGAGAATGCGGATACACCGGCCGTGTCCGGATGCATTTCGGCTATCCACCGTCACCTCCCAAGCGTAAACAAGCCGCCTAACCCTCCCCCAACTACTCAGGCCCGCCAACAACGGGCATGGAGAGCTATTGCCATGACGAAACACAATCACACGCCAGGCCCCTGGCACATTGAAGGGGTCGTCCAAAACACCGGCTCGATATCGATCTGCGCAGGTCGGTTCGGAATTGCAGATGTAACGAATGCAGTGAGCGCAGGCAATCTGGTGCTCGGCAACTCGCCACGGGCGCAAATGGCAAACGCCCAGCTGATCGCCGCGGCACCGCGCCTGCTGGACGACCTGGTCGACGCTGCCGCCCAACTGCGCAAGTACGAGACTCTGCACCGGGCCAAGGGCACCGCCAACAGCCTGGCCAAGGCCGAGGTCAACGCCGAGCTGGCCTCGCGATTCGAGCAGACCATCGCAGCGGCCACGACCTGACCACCAACCTGCCGCCACCGGCGGCGTGGAGACCAACATGCAAGACGAAGAACGCCAGCCGGTGGCCTATGTATCCGACAAGGTCCCGGAGGAAAAAATGGCCGAGCTGATCGGGACGACCAAGCGCGCCTTGGAAGGAAAGCGCAGCCGCGGCGTGATTCCTGAGGGGGTTTGGAAGAAGATCGACGGCCGGATTTTTTACAGCATCAGGAGATACGAAGCGTGGCTGGAAGGAAGCTGGGGCTACCCACTGGAGTCGAGTTCATCGGCAAGTCAATCCGGATCCGTTTTACTTGGAACGGTGAGCGTCGATCCGAAACGCTCGCATATCCCCAAACCGTCAAGGGGATCAAGGCGGCAGCCGATCTACGCGCTCAAGTAGTCAGCCTGGCCAGGCATGGCGTGCTGGACGAAAAAAGGTACGCCGAGCTGTTCCCAGCCTCAAGCTACACGGCGCCAGCCAACGAACTGATGTTCGGCGAATATGCGCAGAGCTGGCTGAACAGCCTGGAGGTGGTGCACGACACTCGAGTCAACTACAAGGGATTGATGAACAACTACTGGATGCCCCACCTGGCGACACTGCCGATCAAGGCGGTAACGCCAATGGTGCTGAGGGAGGTGGTCGCAAGGACCGAGTGGAAGAGCTCGACAGTCAAACGCGCTGCCATCGCCCGGGTCAAGGCAATGTTCCGCGCAGCGGTGTATGACGAGGTGGTAGACAGGAACCCTGCGGCATCGATCCAGCTTCCGCAGAAGATCAAGAAGCAGGTCGATCCATTCACCGTGGAAGAAGCGGAGGACTTGATCAAGTGGATGTACAAGAACTTTTCGCGGTGTAACCAGGTGTTCGCAGCCTTCTATGAGTTCGCCTTCTACACCGGGATGCGCACCGGTGAGATCATGGCACTGCGCTGGGACGAGATCGATTTCGATAAGAAGACGGCCCACGTATGCCGGATCGTCGTAGAGAACCAAGTGGTGGAGCGGACGAAGACCAAGTACACCAGAACGATCATGCTCAACAGCCGGGCCCTGGGAGCCCTCGAACGAGCAAGGCAGATCGCCGACGCCAGGAAGCGCAACGGCAGACGGGTCTCAGCAGAATCTCCATTCGTCTTCCAGCCGGCCGGAAGGTCGCCCCACATGAAAGGATCAAGCACGCCTGGCGGGCACTTCAACGAAGCGATCGAGGCAACCTCGATCAGAGCGAGGCCACAGTACAACTGCAGGCACACATATGCCACGATGTGCCTCATGTCAGGGATGAACCCAGCGTTCATTGCCGGGCAGCTTGGCCACTCCGTTCAGGTGCTGCTCACCACCTACGCCAAGTGGTTGAATTCAGCCAACGACTGGTCAGAACTTGCCAAGCTGGAATTGGCAGTAATTGGTACGGAATTGGTACAGGATTAAATTTCGTTCACGTTACGCCCTTTGGATATAAGGCATTCGACAGCCGTTCGGCCATACTCCAGAATGCAACGGTTTTTGGGGGAAACCCTTGCACAGCCAACGACATACCAACATTTAGTGAGCCTCAACGTGAAAACTTCCCTGTCCATCCTCAGCCTGCTGCTGTTGCTCACAGGAACCGCGACCCTACCGTCGACCGCTGCTGCACAACCCCCGGCCCAGGTCCAGCGTGACCCGAGCAAACTGCACCTGGCGTCCGGCAGCGCCCTGTTGATCGACCTCAACACCAACAAGGAGCTGTATTCCAGCCACGCCGATCGCGTGC
The DNA here is from genome assembly GCF_900110655.1 of Pseudomonas soli. Lineage (GTDB taxonomy): Bacteria > Pseudomonadota > Gammaproteobacteria > Pseudomonadales > Pseudomonadaceae > Aquipseudomonas > Aquipseudomonas soli. The sequence goes on along the minus strand of NZ_FOEQ01000009.1, from coordinate 49,336 downwards.
GCCCCATCGCCTCGGTCACCAAGTTGATGACCGCGATGGTCGTGCTCGACGCCAAGCTGCCCATGGACGAGATGCTCACCATGACCATCGCCAACAACCCGGAGATGAAAGGCGTGTATTCCCGGGTGCGGCTGGGCAGCGAGCTTAACCGTCGCGAGACGTTGCTGATCACCCTGATGTCGTCGGAAAACCGTGCGGCCAACTCACTGGCCAACCACTACCCCGGTGGCTACGGCGCGTTCATCAAGGCGATGAACGCCAAGGCCCGCAGCCTGGGCATGAGCCACACCCGCTACGTCGAGCCGACCGGCCTGTCGACCTTGAACGTCTCCACCGCCCAGGACCTGGCCAAGCTGCTGATGGCCTCGCGCAAGTACCCGATGCTCAGCGAGTTGTCGGTCACCCGCGAAAAGACCGTGGCGTTCCGCAAGCCCAACTACACCCTGGGTTTCCGTAACACCGACCACCTGGTGAACAAGAGCAACTGGGACATCAAGCTGACCAAGACCGGCTTCACCAACGAAGCGGGGCATTGCCTGGTGCTGCTGACCAAAATGGACAACCGTCCAGTGGCCATGGTGATCCTCGACGCCTTCGGCAAGTACACCCACTTCGCCGACGCCAGCCGCATGCGCCAGTGGCTGGAAACCGGCAGCGCCAAGCCGGCGCCGGCAGTCGCCATGCAGTACAAGAGTGAAAGGCAGCGCGCGCGCCTGGCGCAGGACTGAAACGACAACGCCCCGCGCAAGCGGGGCGTTGTGGGCTGAAACCGGGCGTTTTCAGGCCTGGGTGGATACCATGCCACCGGCACTGTTGCCGCCGGTCTTGGTCAGTGCATCAAGCAGCTTCGCGGTCGCTGCCTGTATTTGCCCGCTCAAGGTGGCAATGCTCGACTGCTTGGCGAGAATCATCGTCGCTTTCGTGGTGTCGTCCATTTCCTGCGCGGCGATCTTCGCCAGCTGACGCTGTTCTTCGGCCATCTGCTTCTGCAATTGCCTGATCATCTCGCGCATTTGCTGAATGTACGACGGCTCGCCGCTACCCTCGTCATCCTCGGCCTTCTTTGCGCCGGCAGGCTTGCCTGGTTCGCTGGTGCCTTTGAGGTCTACCGCGACAGTAGCCGGCGACTTCTCGTCTTCTTTGGCCTGCCCTTTGACCAGTTGCGTGGCGATGCTGCTGCTGACGTTGTTGATGCCTACCATTCCTTAATCCTCCACGGTGGGTCCTTTCAATGACTGGGGTATCGGCACCACGCGTGCAAACTTGATTCTCGCCCACCGATAAATTTACCCGCCCGCCATTCGTCCACCTGATACCCGAGCCCTGCCCTAGCGCCCACCGCGCGGCCAGGCCGGAACCGATCAGCCCTGCAACGAGATGGCAATGACCAAGACCCGTTCCCGCAAAGCCTTGTACATCGGCCTGCCCCTGGCCCTGGTGGCCGCCCTGGGTGGAGCCGCCGGCTATTACTTCTGGAAACAGGACGGCGGCTACCCCCGTGCGATCGTGCAGCAGGCCAACGACCTGCATGAGCACATGCTCTCCTTCGACAGCCATGTCACCGTGCCGTTGGGCTACGGCAGCACCGGTTACGAAGCAGACAAGGACGGCCGTGGCCAGTTCGACCTGGCCAAGGCGGCCAAGGGCCGGCTGTCCGGCGCGGCGCTGACCGTCTTCGGCTGGCCGGAGCTGTGGAACGGCCCGAACGCGCCGCACCGCCCTACCCCTGGCTTCATCGACGAGGCCCGCAACCAGCAGGAAGTGCGCTACAAGATCATCAGCGGCATCGTGCGCGACTTCCCCAACCAGGTCGGCATCGCTTACACACCGGACGACTTCCGGCGCCTGAACGGCGAAGGCAAGTTCGCCATCTTCATCAGCATGCTCAACGCCTACCCACTGGGCAGCGACCTGTCGCAGCTCGATTTGTGGACCAAGCGCGGCATGCGCATGTTCGGCTTCAGCTACACCGGCAACAACGCCTGGGCCGATTCCTCGCGGCCACTGCCATTCTTCAACGACACCCCCGACGCCTTCGGCGGCCTGTCGCCACTGGGCGAGCAGGCGGTCAAGCGGCTCAACGACCTGGGCGTGATCATCGATGTCTCGCAGATGTCCACCCTGGCCCTGGAAGACGTCGCCCGCCTGAGCCGCGCGCCGTTCGTGGCCTCGCATTCGGCGCCACGGGCGCTGGTGGACATTCCGCGCAACCTGTCCGACAAAGAGATGCAACTGATCAAGGACAGCGGCGGCGTGCTTCAGGTGGTGGCCTTCACCACTTACCTCAAGCCCCTGAGCAAGCCGACCCTGGAGAAGCTCGAAGCCCTGCGCGCACGCTTCGACCTGCAACCGTTGCAAGGCCTGACCAACGCACTGATGCCGGGCGACCCGATCATCGCCATCTGGCCAGAGGCGCGCTTCGGCGAATACGCCAGCAGCCTGTATGCCATCGTCGACGAAGAGCCCCGCGCCGGCCTCAAGGAGTATGTCGACGCCATTGACTACGCGGTGAAGAAGATGGGCATCGACCATGTCGGCATCAGTTCCGACTTCAACGATGGCGGCGGCGTCACCGGTTTCATGAACGTCGGCGAGATCCGCAACGTGACCGCCGAACTGCTGACCCGCGGCTATTCCGAAACCGATATCGCCAAGCTCTGGGCAGGCAACTTCCTGCGCGTCTGGGGGCAGGTGCAGAAAGCCGCCAACCCCGTGGCCCAGCTCGCCAATACCGCCCAGGAAACCCGCCATGACTGATCGGCGCGCCTTCCTCAAGCAGGCCGCCGCCCTGGCGGCCAGCCTGCCGTTGCTGCCAAGCGCCCTGGCCGCCACCGCCACCCCGCCGTCATTGCAGGGCCCGGACAAATGGCGCCAGTTGCGCCAGCTGTTTCCCCTGGCGCCGGATGTCGCGCACTTCGCCAACTTCCTGATCACCGCCCACCCACGGCCGGTACAGGATGCGATCGACCGCCACCGCGCCACCCTCGACCACAACCCCGCGGTGTGCATGGACTGGGAGAGCCAGTACGAATGGCAGCGCGAGGATGAGGTCCGCGAGTGGGCTGGCCGTTATCTGGACGTGCGCCCCCGCCAGGTCGCCCTCACCGGCAGCACCACCGAGGGTCTGGGCATGATCTACGGCGGCCTGCACGTGGCGTCGCACCAGGAGATCCTGACCACCGAGCACGAGCACTACTCGACCCACAACTGCCTGGCCTTCCGTCTGCGCCAGCATGGCACCCAGGTGCGCAAGCTGCGCCTGTTCGACAAACCGGGCGACGTGTCCACCGACCGGGTGCTGAGCGTGATCGACCGCAGCATTCGCCCTGAAACCCGTGTGCTGGGCATGACCTGGGTACACTCGGGCAGCGGCGTCAAGCTGCCGGTGGGCGCCATCGGCGAGCTGGTGCGCCAGCACAACCGCAACCGCGACGAGGCCGAACGGATTGTCTACGTGGTCGATGGCGTGCATGGCTTCGGCGTGGAAAACGCCCGCTTCGCCGACTTCAACTGCGACTACTTCATCGCTGGCACCCACAAGTGGATGTTCGGTCCACGCGGGACCGGGATCATCTGCTCGGCGTCCGAGCAGATGCAGTACCTGACACCGACCTTCGCCACCTTTTCACGCAACGAGGACTTCGGCACCATCATGACCCCGGGCGGGTACCACGCCTTCGAGCACCGCTGGGCGCTGGGCGAGGCCTTCAAGCTGCACCTGGAGCTGGGCAAGGCCGATGTCCAGGCACGTATCCACCAGCTCAACGACTACCTCAAGGCGCGCCTGGCTGAACACCGCGCCGTGGAGCTGGTGACGCCGGTCAGCCGCGAGTTCTCCGCAGGCTTCACCTTCTTCCGCATCAAGGATCGCGATCCCGATGCCGTGGCCGCCTACCTGAACGCCAACAAGGTCATGGTCGATGCCGTGGACCGCGACGCAGGGCCGGTGATCCGCTTTGCGCCGAGCCTGCTCAACGATGAACAGCAGGTTGACCGGGCCATGGCATTGCTGCGTACGCAGATCGGTTGAGGTAACGCCATCCATACCGGGGCTGCGGTGCAGCCCATTCGGCGGCGAGCCGGCTGCCACCCCGACCGCGCCGCCCTCAAGCCAAGCGCCGCCTCTGTGGGAGCTACGGTTCGCCGCAACGACTTGCCAGCGATGGCCTAGCGCAGCAACGCCTGGATCTGCTCGTGGAGGGTATCCAGGTCGAACGGCTTGGCCAAGATCGGCGCCTTGCGCGCGATCGGGCTACCCGACTCGAGAATCTCCGCCGGATAGCCGCTGATGAAGATCACTTTCAGGTCAGGCCGCAGTTTCACCGCAGGCTCTGCGATCTCCACCCCGGAAATCCCGCCCGGCAGGCGGAAATCGGTGACCATCAGGTCCAGGTGCGGCTTGCTGGCCAGGATCGCGAACGCCTGCTCGCCATCCTCGGCCACCAGCACGTGGTAGCCCTCGCCTGCCAGGTAATCACGCAGGATCATACGGATCGCCGGCTCGTCCTCGACCACCAGTACCACGTCTTGTGCATCTTCACTCATGACAACGCCTTCGAATTCAATAAGTTGGCTATCAGACCGCAGCTTTATGCAGAGGTTGCCCGGGGCTGATCACAGGCATGCGGCAATACCGATAGCGGCAGCTGGACGGTGAACGTCGACCCAGTTCCAACCTGACTGTCGACCCGGATCCGCCCGCCATGGGCCAGGATGATCTGCTCGGAAATGTACAGGCCCAAGCCCAGGCCACCACTGGCCTGCTGCGCAGCGACACGCTCGAACTGCTGGAAGATCCGCTGCTGGTTCTGTACATCGATGCCGATACCTTGGTCCTGCACCTGTACACAGGCCATTGCGTCCTCTTCGAACACCCGCACTTGCACAGGCTTGCGATTTCCATAGCGCAAGGCATTGGACAACAGGTTGGCCACCACCTGTTCAATCCGGAACTCGTCCCACTCGCCCTGCAAGGCATCGCAGCGCTGCAGCTCGATAAAGGTGTCCACCGCGTTGGCCTGGGCGGTGAAGTTCTCCACCAGCCCCCGCACCAGTTGTCCAAGGTCGAAGGTGCGCGGCCGGATCGAAAGCTTGCCGGTGCGAATCCGCGACACGTCGAGCATGTCTTCGACCAGGCGGATCAGGCTGTTGATCTGGCGTTCGTCGCGCTCGACCATGGCCTTGAGCTTGTCTTCGCTGAACGCCGCCAGGTTGCCACGCGCAAGATGCATGCGACGCAACTGGGTTTCCAGGATCAGCCCGTTGAGTGGCGTGCGCACCTCATGGGAGACGATCGACATGAAGTCATCGCGCATGCGCACTGCTCGCTCCAGCTCGCCACGAGCCAGCTGCAACTGGTTGAGGAGCAGCTCCTGCTCCTGCCGGCTGTGTTCCAGGGCCTGCAGTTGGCGGTCCAGCGCCTTGCGTTGGCGGAACAGGTCGACGAATACCGACACCTTGCTCTTCACAGCCAAGGGTTCCAGGGGCTTGTGCAGAAAATCCACCGCTCCGCTCTCATACCCCTTGAAGGCATAGTTCATCTCGCGCCCGGCGGCGCTGACAAAGACGATGGGAATATTGCGGGTCTTCTCCATGCCGCGCATCAGCTCGGCCAGCTCGAATCCGTTCATGCCAGGCATCTGCACATCGAGAATGGCCAGGCCGAACTCGTGCTCGAGCAGGAGCGACAACGCCTCGTCGGCGGACTGTGCCTGATACACCTCGCGGTCATCGCCCTGGATCAGGGCGGCCAGGGCCAGCAGGTTTTCCGGCAGGTCGTCGACGATCAGCAGTTTCGCGGTGATGTGGCTTAGCATGCGCTGGGTTCCAGGGTAGCGAGCAACTGCCCGATACCGCTCAGGGAAAGAATGTGGTCCGGGTCGTGCAGGGCCAGTGCGGCCTCCGGCATCAACGCGACCTGTGCTTCGCGAGGGTCCTGGACTACCGTCCGGCCTCCGCTTTGTTTGATGCGTAAAAGCCCTTGGGCGCCGTCTTCATTGGCCCCGGTGAGCAATACGCCTAGCAGCTCCGAGCCGTAGGCGTCGGCGGCCGACTCGAAGAGAAAATCGATTGCCGGTCGTGAGAAATGCACCGGTTCTTCCTGGCTCAGCGACAGGCTGAAATCACGCTCCACCGACAGGTGGTAGCCCGGCCCCGCTACATAGATCAGGCCGGGCTCTATTCGCGCCTTGTCGAGGGCCTCGCGAACCGGTCGACGCAAGCGGCGTTGCAGCACCTCGGCCAGCTGGCTGTGCCGATCATCGGGCAGATGCAGCACGCATAATACCGGGATGGCGAAATCGCCGGGCAGCGCGCCGAGCACGCTGAACAGCGCCGACACGCCCCCCGCCGAGGCGCCAATCACAATCGCTCGCACGCTGTTCATGTCTTGCGGTAGATCCGCTCGGGCCGCACCAGCGGCTCGAAACGCTCGCCGTAGGCCGAGAAGTCCACCGACTCCTTGCTGCCCAGCACCAGAAAGCCGCGGTGGCACAGCGACTCGTGGAACAGCCCCAGGGCACGGTCTTGCAGCCCCTTGTTGAAGTAGATCAGCACATTGCGGCACGACACCAGTTGTGTCTCGGAGAACACGCTGTCGGTGGCCAGGCTGTGATCGGCGAAGGTCACGTTGTCGCGCAGACTGGCATCCATGATGGCGTTGCCGTAGGCGCTGGTGTAGTACTCGGAAAAGTCCCGCCGACCACCTGCCTTGCGATAGTTATCTTCGTACTCATGCATGACCTGCATGGAGTAGATGCCCTGCTTGGCACGCTCCAGCGAGTGCGGATTGATGTCGGTGGCATAAATGATGGTGCGTTCGAGCAGGCCCTCCTCGCGCAGCAGGATGGCCATGGAGTACACCTCCTCGCCGGTGCTGCAACCGGCGATCCAGATCTTCAGCGAGGGCCAGGTGCGCAGCAGCGGCACCACTTCGGTGCGCAGTGCCAGGAAGTGCCCAGGGTCGCGGAACATCTCGCTGACCGGGATCGTCAGGTACTGCAGCAACTCGAGGAACATGCCCGGGTCATGCAGCACTCGCTCCTGCAGCGACGATACCGTGCGGCAGTCGAACTGGCGCATGGCATGGAGGATCCGGCGCTTGATCGAGGCGCCGGAGTAATCGCGAAAATCGTAGCTGTACTTGAGGTAGATCGCCTCGATCAGCAGCCGGATTTCGATATCGGTATTGCGTTCACTGGTCAAGATTTCAGATTCGCTCCAATTGCGGCAGCCAGACTCGGATCAGCGAGAACAGGCGGTCCAGCTCGATCGGTTTGGCCAGGTAGTCATTGGCCCCGGCCTGCAGGCAACGCTGCTGGTCGTCCTTCATCGCCTTGGCGGTCACGGCGATAATCGGCAGCTTGCGCCAGCGCGGTTGCTGACGGATCAGGCGCGTCGCCTCGTAGCCATCCATTTCCGGCATCATCACGTCCATCAGCACCAGGTCGATGTCGTCGTTGGCTTCGAGGCACTCTATGGCCTCGCGCCCGTTGCGGCCGATCTCGACGATGGCACCCTTGTGTTCCAGGGCGCTGGTCAGGGCGAAGATATTACGCACATCATCGTCCACCAGCAGGATCTTGCGCCCCTCGAACACCTTGTCGCGGCTGCGAGCGGTCTTGAGCATGCGCTGGCGTTCGTTGGACAGCTGCGACTCGACCTTGTGCAAGAACAGTGTCACTTCATCGAGCAGGCGCTCGGGCGAGCGCGCGCCCTTGATGATGATCGAGCGCGAATATTTGAGCAGGTCGGCCTCCTCCTCGCGGGTGAGATTACGGCCGGTGTAGACGATCACTGGCGGGAAGCTACGGATATCTTCGGCGGTCATGCGTTTGAGCAGCTCGTTGCCGAGCATGTCGGGCAACTTGAGGTCGATGATCATGCAGTCGTAGATATTCTCGCGCAGCAGCGCCAGGGCATCCTGAGCCATTGCCACGGCAGTGATTTCGATATCGTCGTCGCCGATCAGGCGGGCAATGCTCTCGCGCTGCAGGTCATCGTCTTCCACCAGCAGGATGTGCTTGAGCTTCTGCGTGAGCTTCGCCTCCAGCCGACCGAACACCGCCTTGAGTTCCTCGCGGCTGGTGGGCTTGACTGCGTAGCCCACCGCCCCCATGTGCATGGCCGCCTCGACTCGGTCCTCCACCGAAATGATATGCACCGGAATATGCCGGGTGCCGGCCTGCTCTTTCAGGCGCTGCAGCACGGTAAGCCCGGAATGGTCAGGCAGGCGCATGTCCAGCAGGATGGCATCGGGCAGGTACTGGGCCGCCAGCTCGAAGCCCTCGTCGGCGGAATGGGCGACCAGGCAGCTGTAGCCCAGTTCGTGGGCGAGGTCGAAGAGGATACGAGCGAAATTCGGCTCATCCTCGATCACCAGGATGCAGCGGTTGCCGAATGGCGCCTGCTCGCGATCGTCGGCGAAGGCCGGCGTCGGGCGCTCGCTGCGTACGGTTGTCGCCATCGGCGGTGCCGGAGGCAGTTCGTCGACCGCCGGGCGCAGGCTGTGCACCTCGATCTGCTGGGTATCAGGCTCGAAATGCTCGGGAAGGACCAGGCTGAAAACGCTGCCCTGCCCCGGGGTGCTATCGACATCGATCTGCCCACCCAGCAGGTGCGCCAGGTCACGCGAGATGGACAAGCCCAGGCCCGTGCCGCCATAGCGCCGGTTGCTGGTGCCATCGACCTGGTGGAAGGCGCCGAAGATCGCCTGCTGCTGGTCGGCGGCGATGCCGATGCCGGTGTCGCGCACCGCGAAGACGATCCCCCGTCCCGCTTGATGGCTGATGCGCAGGCTGACCTGGCCACGCTCGGTGAACTTGATGGCGTTGGACAACAGGTTCTTGAGAATCTGCTCAAGGCGCTGACGGTCGGTGAACAGGGAAGCCGGCAACGGTTGCTCCAGTTGCACGGCGAAGGACAGCCCCTTGTCCTGCGCCAACGGTTGGAACATACCCTTCAAGCCTTCGACCAGCCGCTCCAGCGGAGTGTTTTCGGCGCGTACCTCCAGCTTGCCGGCCTCGACCTTGGCGATGTCGAGAATATCGTTGATCAGGTTGAGCAGGTCGTTGCCGGCCGAATAGATGGACTCGGCGAACTTCACCTGCTCCTTGCTGAGGTTGCCTTCGGCGTTCTCGGCCAGCAGCTTGGCCAGGATCAGTGAGCTGTTGAGTGGAGTGCGCAGCTCATGGGACATGTTGGCGAGGAACTCGGACTTGTACTTGCTCGAGCGCTGCAGGTCATCGGCGCGGGCCTGCAACTCGACCTGGGCCTGGTTCAGCTCGCCGTTCTTGCGGTCCAGCGCCTCGGTGCGCTCGGCCAGTTGTTCGTTGGTCTGCTCGAGTTCGGCCTGCTGGGTCTCGAGGTGGGCCTGGGACTCCTTGAGCACCCGCGACTGTTCCTCGAGCTCTTCGTTGGCGGTCTTGAGTTCCTCCTGCTGCACCTGCAGTTCTTCGTTGAGCTGCTGGGTTTCAGCGAGCACTTCCTGCAGGCGCTGGCGATAGCGGGCGCTTTCGATGGAGATACCCAGGTTTTCGGCGACGCGCTGCAGCAGCTCCAAGTCACGATCTTGCAGCGTGCGTAGGAATCCCAGCTCCAGTACGCCGTTGACCCGCGCGTCGTCCTGCGCCGGCACCAGCACACCGCTGCGAGGCAAGCCACGGCCCAGCCCGGAACTCAGGCGGTAGTAATCCTCCGGCAGCTCATCCAGGCGCAACAGCCGCCCCTGGGCCACCGCCTCGCCCAGCAGGCCGGCATGATCGCCGACGCGCGGTTCGCTGGCCTTCTGTTCGGCATCCAGACCATAGGCGGCGACCCGCACCAGCTGGCCATGCTCATCGCGCACATACAGCGCACCGACCACGCTGCCCAGGTAACCGGCGAAAAAGCGCAGGATATTGTCGCCAAGCATCGGCAGCGTCAGCTGGCCCAGCACCTGTTCGGCCAGCTGGGTCTGTCCGGCACGCACCCAGGCCTGTTGCTCCAGGCGCTCGGCGGCGCGTTGCTGGGCTTCGAGGTTTTCGACATAGCTTGAAGACAAGGCCAGCAAGTCACGCCGTCCGAGGTAAGCAAGCAACGCACTCAGGGCAACGATGAACAGCACGAACGCCGAGATCGCGGTCATGGTGACCGTGCTGACCGTCTCGTTGCGCGCCGTACGCAGTTGCTGCTCGGTGTTGATGAAAGTGTCGAACTCCTTGCGGATCTCGTCGGTCAGGCGCTTGCCGCGGCCACGGCCAATCGACGACGCCACATCACCCTGTTGGGTGCGCCGCTGGCTGATGACTTCGTTGCCGAAGGTGTTCCACTCGCGCTGCAGCGCCGCGATGCGGTCGATGCGGTCAACTTGCTGAGGGTTGTCGGCCACCATTGCCCGCAGGCTGTCCAGGCTGCCGAAGATGCGCGGCTTGGCCACCTCGTAGGGGTCGAGGAAACGCTCTTCGCCGGTCAGCAGATAGCCGCGCATGCCGGTTTCCATGTCGATCGACAGCTTGATCGTCTCGTTGGCATTGCCGATCACCCGATCGGTGTGCTCGACCCACTGCATGGCCGAAAGCAGGTAGTAGATCACCGCGACAAAGGCCACGGCGCCCAGTAGCCCCACTCCCAGGGGCAGGCCGACGTTGCGGCTCAGCAGTTTGCGAAAACTGCGTTGGTCCATCGAGGCTGCTTGAATCATGTGAAAGTGCCCGAGCGAAAAAAATCCATTGAACAGACCGGCGTCAACGTCGTGTAAGTGATGCCCTGCGCCAGACCAACCGCGAATACCGCGAGTCTAACCAGCTTTGGCAGATCTGGCAGGGCATTTAGCCAGTATTTGAAGCCTGCTTGCAGCAAACGTTCCATCTATTTGCGCATGCCGTTAAGCTTGGGAACTTCTGCCATGGCCCCGCGCACAGAGTAGAGACAATCCATCGAAACAGGACCCATGAAATGCACCTTCTGGTAGTCGAAGACGACGACATCGTTCGCATGCTGATAGTCGAAGTGCTCGACGAACTGGGCTATGCCGCCATCGAGGCCGACAGCGCTGCCGCGGCCCTCAAGATCATCGAGGATCCCACGCAACCGCTGGCGCTGTTGATGACCGACGTCGGGTTGCCCGACCTGCGCGGCGAGGAATTGGCGGCCAAGGCCCGGGAAAGCCGGCCGAATCTGCCCGTGCTGTTCGCCAGTGGCTACGCCGAGAGCTTCAACGTGCCCCCAGGCATGCACCTCATAGGCAAGCCGTTCAGCATCGACCAGTTGCGCGACAAGGTGCTGGAGATTCTCGGCCCCCCCTGAGCCGCCTGTTAGCAACTGGCTTAGCGGGTGCCGCGCATGCCAGGCCGAATGAGCTGCTTCAGCCTACTGAAATAATTTGAACGTCTGGCGCCTTTACGCTTCCAACTGCGAGCTATGCCTCTTTGAGTCGGAAAGCCACCATGAAGATGCCTTGTCGTGCCCCCTGCGCTTGCCTGGAACTGGATTTCGTCCGCGATACATTATTCGGTCCAATGGCCCAGCGTGCCATGTGCCAGGTCCAGTTGGCGGCACTTAGCCTGCAGGGCCGCCCCGCACTGCGCCTGCATATCGAGCCACCGTTACCTGCCAAGGTGGAGAAGGCGCACAGCGTCGCCTTCGCCTGGGAGGGACGCAATTATCGGGGCGTTGTCCGTGAACACGTCAAGTGCGGCGACGGCGGCATCAATCTGTTGCTCGAGTTGCAATGACCTCAGGCAATCGCTTTACGGGCCCCCGGCGGGGCATCACGTTGCGCCTTGACCCGACTCACAAGGTTCACCAGATCTCGACAGTTGTTGAGGTTGGCAATTGGCACCACTGCCACGGTAAGGCAATCGTCCGGACTCGAGCCCTGACCCAAGCGAATGGTGAGGTTCTCGCCATCGGCGCAGCTCACCTCGCAGTGGTCGGGCAGGCAAGCCTGCTCGATCATCTGCCGCATCTCAAGCATAGAAACGCCAATCAAAGACATGGTACGACCCTCTCTGTAGTGGATGGCCTGTCAGATGTGCTACGCCCTCGACCGGCAAGGTTGTCAGTCGAAGTTGAGCATCACCGGGCGCAGGTCCATTCGCCCCGGTAATGACAACGCCGAAGTGTCTCATGCACCTTAGTGGAAGAAACCACTGACCGGGCAACGTTCGGTCGTCTTCGCCCTACAGGCGACGGGCGGTCAGCACCTACATCCGTGCCAGCTCTTCACGGCAGAACTCCACGAATAGCTGCGCCGGCTTGGTCAGTTGCACACGCCTGAGGTGCGCCGCCGCCAACCCCGACAGCGTCACCGGCTCGGCGATCGCCAGCGTCACCAGCCGCTGCCCGTCGTAGGTGAATTCCGAGTGCGGCCGGGTCACCAGCAGCGAGAAACCAAAGCCCTGCCCGACCATGCCCCGGACCATCTCGATCGACGGGGAGCTGAAGACGATGTTCGGCGTCAGCCCCAGTTCGTTGAACAGGCTGACGAAATAGGTGCGGCTTGGGGCCACGTCGAGCAGGATCATCGGCTCGGGACACAGGTCACGCAGCGACACCTGGGCTTGGCCTGCGAAACGGTGCTTTTCCGGCAGCAGCACATAGGGCTTCTGTGGGGGCATCAGCGGCTCGGTCTCGATGGTGCCGTCCAGGTCATGGTCATAGAGGAACGCCAGGTCGAAGGTACCGGCCGTCAGCCCCTGGATCAGGTCCTGTTGCTCACCGTCGCGCAGGCGGATGTCCACCCCGGGGTAGCGCTCGCGGAAGCCGGCGATCAGCCGCGGCAGATACAGCGGTGCCACGGTCTCGAAACAGCCGATGTCGATCTGCCCGGCCACCGTGTCGTTGTCGGCCAGGGCGTTCTGCTCGAACTCGTGGGCCATCTGCAGCAGGGACCGGGTCTTGGCGTAGAAGCGCTTGCCGCTGGGCGTCAGCGACACGCCCTGGGCGTGATGGCGAATGAACAGCTGCACGCCGAAGCTTTCTTCCAGGCTCTTGATCGCCGTGGAGATCGACGGCTGGGCGATGTACAACTGGCGCGAGGCTTCGGCGACGCTGCCGGCCTCCACGGTGGTGACGAAGTACTTCAGTTGACGCAAGGTGTAGGAAGCCACGCTGACCTCTCTGGCGCCGTGGGCGGCGCGCGGGATATTCCTGTCAGCTTACCGCGCCTTGAGGCGCGCGGGCGGATCACCCAGGCAAGGATTTACCTGGGGGTTGAGCAGCATTTTCCGTGGTGGCCCAGGCCCAGTCAGACCACCTGCAACGGAATATCGCCAGCGCTGCCTTTGCCGTCGCGTCGCTCGCTCATCCAGTCATTGACCTTCTGCCCGAACTCAGCCGGCGCCTTGCGCCCGAACCGCCGTACCAGGTCGAGGATGGTCTGCTGGGCCAACGCCTCTTCCATGCGTTTCTGTGCCCCCAGCATCACCGCGTGAATGGCACAGGTGCCCTCGGTCGCCCAGCCCGGCGCCGAACCCTCGAACACCGCGCAGCGCTCGCGGATCTCCCGGCAATCGAAGAGCTTCTTCGGTCCATCGATGGCCGTGACGATATCCAGCACGGTGATTTCGTCGGAAGGCCGCGCCAGGCGAAACCCGCCGCGCACGCCTTCGGTCGCGGCAACCAGCCCGGCCCGGGCGAGCTTGGTGAAGACCTTGGCCAGGTATTCCTGGGGCACCCCCTGCAGCTCGGCCAGGTCACGCACGCTGGACTCGCGACTGTCGCCACGCTCGTCCACCAGGAACAGCAGGCAGTGGATGCCGTACTCGACGCCTGCACTGTAGAGGGACATATAAATCTCCGACTGATTTAGTCGTAAATTGTACGCCCGTCAGTGCTGGAAAGCAAAGCCGGGCGTAGCCGCCTGTCGTCGGGCTGGCCGGTCAAGACCCCGCTTTACGTCATTCAATACGCGGCATCCGCGCATTTTGTGGCGGTTGACGCACAACCCGATGCGTAAAAAACACTTGCCGAATTAAACTACGATCAATACAGTCGTAGTTATTCGACAAGTAGCACATGCTTCGTCGAAGCCCTTTCCTACCTTGCGGAGCACCTTCATGACCTCTCGTATCCTGATCATCGGTGCCGGCTTTGCCGGTGTCTGGAGCGCCCTGAGCGCCGCCCGCCTGCTCGACCAGGCCCAGCGCGGCGACGTGCGCATCAGTGTGCTGGCGCCGCAGCCGCAACTGCGGATCCGCCCACGCTTCTATGAAGCCGACGTGCACAGCTTGCAGGCGCCCTTGGAGGCCCTGTTCGACGTGGTGGGCGTGGAGTTCATCCACGGCACCGCCGACACCATCGACAGCGACGCCCGCCTGGTCGGCTACCGCGATACCAACGGGCACACGCACCAGCTCGCCTACGATCGTCTGATCCTCGCCGCCGGCAGCCAGGTGGCCCGCCCCGCCGTCCCGGGCCTGACCGAGCACACCTTCGATGTCGACCAGATGGAGTCGGCCACTCGCCTGGAGCAGCACCTGCACAGCCTGGCCAGCCTGCCCGCCTCACCGGCGCGCAACACCCTGGTGGTGTGCGGCGGTGGCTTCACCGGTATCGAAACGGCCACCGAGCTGCCATCCCGGCTGCGCGCCATCCTCGGCGAAGGCCAGGCCCGTGTGGTGCTGATCGACCGAGGTACCAGCATCGGTGCCGCGCTCGGCGCCGGCATCACCCCGGCCATTGTCAGCGCCAGCGAGCAGGCCGGGGTGCAATGGCTGACTGGCACCTCGGTGGTGGCGGTGGATGCGGGGGGCGTGACCCTGGATAACGGCGAATACATCGCCAGCAAGACTGTGATATGGACCGTTGGGGTCAAGGCCAGCCCGTTGACCGCCCAGGTCGCAGGCGAGCGTGACGGCTTGGGACGCCTGAAAGTTGATGATCACCTGAAAGTCATTGGGCAGGACTACATCTTCGCCACTGGCGATGTCGCCTGCGCCGCCGTCGACGACAAGGGCAACCTAGCGCTGATGAGCTGCCAGCACGCCATTCCCATGGGCCGCCATTCGGGCAACAACGCCATGGCCGAGCTGCTGGGCGTGGAGCCGGTGATCTATCGCCAGCCCAAGTACGTCACCTGCCTGGACCTTGGAGGGTGGGGCGCGGCCTACAGCGAAGGCTGGGAACGCGAACTGCACCTGCAGGGCCTGGAAGGCAAGAGTCTCAAGCGCCAGATCAACACGGTATGGATCTACCCCCCCGCAGCTGATCGCGCCCAGGCGCTAGCAGCTGCCGACCCCGCCATTCCAATCGTTGCATGATAAGAAAGGGCCGCTCTGCGGCCCTTTTTGCGACGCAATGAAGACTAACGGTCAGCAAGTGACGACATACCCGAGGGAACGAGCTTTCATTGAACGACTGGTCAATAATAGTGGCACTGTGTCATCATCCAGAAAAAAACAACATGAACCGTGAGGATATATCCCCTTTCGCAGTGCATCGAGAGCCCTTCCAGCCGAGCCCGGTCAGTCCGCGCTCTTGACGCCTGCCAGCCACCGTCAAGGAGCGTCGCATGCAGTTACGGAACGTTAAGATTGGCATTCGGGCAGCAGGAATGTTCACCCTGCTCGGGGTCCTGGTCCTGGTCATGGGCCTGGTCGCCCTGTACGAAACCCGCAGAATGGACAGCGCCACCGACGAGATCCGCATCACCTGGATGCCCGCGGTAATCGCCCTGGGCGAAGTCAGCAGCAACCTGGGCCGAGCCCGCGCCCTCACCTTGCGCAGTGTCCTGGAGGACAGCAGCAGCGCACGTCACACTACCCTGGACAAGATCGTCCAGGTCAACCAGCAGCTCGAAAGCGACCTCAAGGCCTACGAGCGCACCATCATCAAAGCCGACGACCGCGCCCTGTTCGATGCCTTCATCGGCCTCAGCGAGCGTTACCACGGCCTGCAGAAGGCCATTCGCAGCGCCGCCGGCAACGATCAGCTCGACGAAGCCCGCCGCCTGGTCAACGGCCCGCTGGCCGAATACGCCGACAGCATGATGAAGGCTCTGGGCGAACTGATCGCCTACAACACCCAGGGCGCCGAGCAGGCCTCGCAGCGCAGCAGTGCGGCCTCGGACGAAGCCTTTGCCCTGATCATCGGCGCCATCACCGTGATCCTGCTCGCGCTGGTCGCCATCGCCACCCTCCTCACCCGCAGCATCATCGTGCCGCTGGCCGACGCCGTCGCCGTGGCCGAGCGCGTCGCCACCGGCGACCTGACCCGCGAGATCACCGTGCTCGGCCGCGACGAGCCGGCCTTGCTGCTGCGCGCCCTGAACCGCATGCAGCACAGCCTGCGCGATACCTTGCGGCGGATCGCCGCCTCCTCCGACCAGCTGGCCTCGGCCTCCGAGGAATTGCACAGCGTTACAGAAGACACCAGCCGCGGCCTGCACCAGCAGAGTGCCGAGATCGACCAGGCTGCCACCGCGGTCAACCAGATGACCGCCGCTGTCGAAGAAGTGGCCAGCAACGCCGTGAGCACCGCCGATGCTTCCCAAGGCGCCGACCGCACAACTCGCGACGGCCGCGACCAGGTCAACCAGGCACTGGCCTCGATCCAGCACCTGGTCGATGACGTGACCGGCACCGCCGAGGAAATTGAGCAACTTGCCAGCCACGCCAACCAGATCAGCCAGGTGCTCGACGTGATCGGTTCGATCGCCGGCCAGACCAACCTGCTGGCCCTCAACGCCGCCATCGAGGCCGCCCGTGCCGGCGAGGCGGGCCGTGGTTTTGCCGTCGTCGCCGACGAGGTACGCGCCCTTGCCCACCGCACCCAGCAGTCGACGGCGGAGATCGAGCAGATGATCGGCGGCATCCAGACCGGCACCGAGCGCGCGGTCAACGCCATGCACAGCAGCCAGGGCCGCGCCGGCGGCACCCTGGAAGTGGCGCAATCGGCCGGCCGGGCCCTGGAACTGATCGCCGAGGCGATCGCCACGATCAACCAGCGCAACCTGGTGATCGCCACGGCCTCTGAACAGCAGGCCCAGGTGGCGCGGGAGGTCGACCGCAATCTGGTGAACATCCGCGACCTGGCGATGCAGACTTCGGCAGGCGCCAACCAGACCAGCGCTGCGGCCCAGGACCTTTCACGCCTGGCGGTGGAGCTGAACGCGATGGTGGCGCAATTCAAGGTCTGACCATTCGCAGCAGTGTGGGGCGCAGCCGTGCGCCCCCTTCCCATCACAATTCACGCAGATAAAAAGTCAGAAAAACTCGCAGTAGCGTGTGGTCTTCGCCGACTACTCCGTAAGTCGCCGCGCCACCATGCTCTTGACGTGTAAATTTATCTCACGTCAAGGAATATCCATGCTGCTTAGAAACATGAAAATCGGCAAAAGGGCTGGCTGTTTTTTCACCACCCTGGCTGTTCTCATTCTGTCCATGGGTGGGGTCGCAGTGTACGAAACCCAACGAATGGACAGTGCCACGGATGAAATCCGGGTTAACTGGCTACCGGCCATGATTGCGCTCAACGGCATTAGCTCCAGCCTCGCCAAGGAGCGTGCGGCCACACTGCGTGCTGCCCTTGAGGACAGCAGCGGCGAGGGAACGAGCCTGCACTTGCTTGGCAGCATTGAAGATACGTTGCGCAACAGCCTGAACAGCTACGAGTCGACCATCGATGGTCCGCAAGATCGCAACCTGTTCAGTGCCTTTCTCGAGGCGCGCAAGCAATACACCGACCTGCAGCTTCAGGTACTCGCGAACATCAACGAAGGCCGCATGACGCAAGCCAAGCAACAGATCAGCGGCCCGCTGATCCAGCGGGCGGACCATATGATGGACGCGTTGTCGACACTGGTTGATTTCAACTACAAAGGTGCGCACACCGCCTCGCAGCACAGCAGCGATGTTGGGGACGATGCCTTGCGGGCAATCGTCATTGCGCTGTTGCTGATCATTCTGGTGCTGGTCGCCGTCGCCTTGTTGTTCACCAACAGTGTCGTCACGCCGCTGGCGGAGGCCGTCATGGTGGCCGAACGTATTGCCATTGGCGACCTGACTCGCGAGATCGTAGTGGCTGGCCAGGACGAACCCGCGCTGCTGCTGCACGCTCTGCGCCGCATGCAGCAAAGCCTGCGCGAGACCATTGGCAAGATCGCCACCTCCTCCAACCGCCTGGCCTCGGCCTCGGAGCAGTTGCACGGCGTCACCGAGGACACCAGCCGTGACCTGCTGCTGCAGAGCACCGAGATCGACCAGGCCGCCACCGCGGTCAACCAGATGACCAGTGCCGTCGAGGAAGTGGCCAGCAACGCCGTGAGCACCGCCGAAGCCTCGCAAGACGCGGACCAGACCACCCGTGATGGTCAAGACCAGGTTAACCAGGCACTCGCTTCGATTCAGCACCTGGTCGACGACGTCACCGGTACCGCCACAGAGATCGAACGGTTGGCCAACAGCGCCAACGAAATTACCCGCGTGCTGGATGTGATCGGCGCGATTGCCGGCCAGACCAACCTGCTGGCGCTCAATGCCGCCATCGAGGCCGCCCGAGCTGGGGAGGCAGGCCGTGGCTTCGCCGTGGTCGCCGACGAAGTGCGCGCATTGGCCCACCGCACGCAGCAATCCACGGCGGAGATCGAGCAGATGATCGGCGCCATCCAGATCGGCACCGAGCGCGCAGTCAGTGCCATGCACAGCAGCCAGGGCCGCGCCAGCGGCACCTTGGAGGTGGCGCAATCGGCCGGCCGGGCTCTGGAGCTGATCGCCCGGACCATCGCCTCGATCAACCAGCGCAACCTGGTGATCGCCAGCGCCACTGAGGAACAGGCGCAGGTGGCACGGGAAGTGGACCGCAACCTGATGAATATCCGCGACCTGGCGATGCAGACAACCACCGGGGCCAATCAAACCAGCGTATCGGCCCAGGACTTGTCACAGCTGGCGCTGGAACTCAACGGGCTGGTCGCGCAGTTCAAGGTCTGAACGGCCTTACGACTATCGCGGGACACGCCTGCTCCTGCCGGCTGTGCGGGAGTAGGCGTGCCCGGCGATGAGTTTGTCGCAAATTTCAGGATTTGACGCCGACCACCCGCTGCGCCATTTCCGGCTGTGCCCGCGTTGCCAGGCAGTAGTACAGCGGCACTGTCACCAGCAGCCCGAACAGCCACGATAGGTCGGCTCCTTCGACAATGTTCGAATACGGCCCGACATACAGCGACGTATTGGCGAACGGCAGCTGCACCAGGATGCCGCAGGCATAGGCGATGATCGCGTGGTGGTTGAAGCGCCCGTAGATGCCGCCATCGGCGCGGAAGATCGAGGCGATGTCGTACTCGCCGCGCTTGATCAGGTAGAAGTCCACCAGGTTGATCGACGCCCACGGCACCAGCACCAGCAACAGCGCCAGGATCAGCCCGATGAACTGGCCGATGAAGTCGGCCGAGGCGTTCAGCGCCACGAGACCGCAACCCACCAGGATTACCCCCGCCAGCACCACCCGCAGCTTGATGCTCGGCGTCCAATGGGCGGCGAAGGTCTGGATCGCGGTGACGATTGACAGCACCGCACCGTAGAGGTTGAGGGCGTTGTGGCTGATGATGTTGAGCAGGAACAGCACCATCAGCACCGGGCCCAGCCAGCCGGTGGCCTGCTTGACCGCCACCATGGCGTCGGTGCCTTCCGGCACGCACAGCACCGCCACCGCACCGAAACTGAAGCACAGGATGGTGCCCAGGGTGGCACCGAGGTAGGTGGCCCAGAACGGCTTGGCGATGCCGACTTCACGGGGCAGGTAGCGCGAGTAGTCCGAGGTGTAGGGCGAGAAGCTGATCTGCCAGATGATGCCCAGCGACACCGTGGCAACGAAGCCGGACAGGTTGAACGCGCCGCGGCTGAAGAAATCGCCCGGCAGTTCCTGGGCGAACATCATGATGAAGCCGGCCAGCAGCGCCGAGCCCATCACCCAGGTGCCGACGCGGTTCAGCGTATGGATGAAGCGGTAGCCGATCACCCCGATGGCGGTGGCGCTCAGGGCGCCGATGACGATGGCGGCGGGCATCGGCACGCCGGGGGCGATGCCGTGGATCGACTTGCCGGCCAGGACGATGTTGGAAATGAAGAAACCGACGTAGATCAGTGCGGTGAAGAACACGATCAGCAGTGCGCCATAGCGCCCGAACTGGCCGCGGCTCTGCACCATCTGCGGAATGCCCAGCTGCGGCCCCTGCGCCGAGGCCAGGGCGATCACCACCCCACCCAGCAGATGCCCCAGCACGATGGCCAGCAGCCCCCACAGCAAGTTCAGATGGAACACCTGGACCACCATGGCACCAGTGACAATCGGCAGCGGCGCGATGTTGGTGCTGAACCACAGGGTGAAAAGGTCGCGCGCCTTCCCATGGCGCTCGGACGGTGGCACGTAATCGACCGTGTGTTGCTCGACGAGATGGTGTTGCGACGACGGTTGGGACATAGGATTCAGCTCGAAAGGTCGTTTTTATCGTTGTATGGAAACCGCTCGGGGCGGCCTCTCAGCTGCAGACCATATTATGGTATTCCAACAGTTTGACAACACTGCACTGCTCATTTTCAGCGCAACTGATCCGCTCCTTGCACCGTCACGCAGCACGAATGTCTACACCAAGGCCAGTAATTACGGGGTTTGCACCGTTTATCGTGAACTCCAGGCCACAGAAAATTCCGCTTGCAATATAGGTATTACGGTATACCATCAGACACATCAACGATAAAAACCGCGGACCACCGCAGCCTTTTCAGAGGTACACGAGATGATCGACGCAACCGTCTACAAGCACGTCCTGGGTTCCTTCCCCTCCGGCGTAACCGTCATCACCACCCTGGACGACGACGGCTCGATCGTCGGCCTCACCGCCAGCGCCTTCTCCTCCCTGTCCATGGACCCGCCGCTGGTGCTGTTCTGCCCCAACTACAGCTCCGACTCCTACCCTGTCCTGATGAAGAACAAGCGCTTCGCCATTCACCTGCTCTCCGGTGAACAGCAGGCCGAGGCGTATGCGTTCGCGAAAAAAGGCAAGGACAAGGCCGTCGGCATCGAGTGGACCCTGAGCGAACTGGGCAACCCGATCCTGGCCGGCGCCACCGCCGTGATCGAATGCGAACTGTGGCGTGAATACGAAGGCGGCGACCACGCCATCATGGTCGGCAAGGTACACAACCTGATCGTCCCCCAGGAGGCGCCCCGCCCGATGGTCTATTGCCGCGGCAAGATGGCCAGCCTGCCGGCCTTCGCCTGAACCCTGACGACCGATTCCACTTAGAGCGCCTGCCCCGGCGGGCGACAACAACAAAGCTCCGAGGAAAAGCCCCATGAAATTTTCGCTGTTCGTGCACATGGAACGTTGGGATGAGCAGGTCAGCCACCGCCAGCTGTTCGAAGACCTCACCGAACTGACCCTGATGGCCGAAG
This sequence comes from Pseudomonas soli, assembly GCF_900110655.1. Taxonomy (GTDB): domain Bacteria; phylum Pseudomonadota; class Gammaproteobacteria; order Pseudomonadales; family Pseudomonadaceae; genus Aquipseudomonas; species Aquipseudomonas soli. The sequence continues at coordinate 27,964 of NZ_FOEQ01000009.1, read as the reverse complement.
ACGGCGGTTTCAGCACCGTGTGGATCGGCGAACACCACGCCATGGAGTACACCATCTCGCCGAGCCCGATGCCGCTGCTGGCCTACCTGGCCGCGCGCACCGAGAAAATCCGCCTGGGCGCCGGCACCATCATCGCGCCCTTCTGGAACCCGATCCGCGTCGCCGGCGAATGCGCCCTGCTCGACGTGATCAGCAATGGCCGCATGGAAGTGGGCCTGGCCCGTGGCGCCTACCAGTTCGAGTTCGACCGGATGGCCGGCGGCATGCCGGCCACCGACGGCGGCAAGGCCCTGCGCGAAATGGTCCCGGCGGTGCGCCAGCTGTGGCAAGGCGACTATGCCCATGAAGGCGAGATCTACAACTTCCCCACCTCCACCAGCGTGCCAAAGCCGGTCCAGCAGGGCATGCCGCCGATGTGGATCGCCGCCCGCGACCCGGACTCGCACAACTTCGCCGTGGCCAATGGTTGCAACGTCATGGTCACCCCGCTGATGAAGGGCGACGAAGAGGTGCTGGACCTGAAGAACAAGTTCCAGGCCGCGCTGGACAACAACCCGGACGTGCCGCGCCCACAATTGATGGTGCTGCGCCACACCCACGTGCATAGCCCTGCCGAGCCGGACGGCTGGAAGGTCGGCGCCCAGGCAATTTCACGCTTCTACCGCACCTTCGATGCCTGGTTCGGCAACAAGAGCGTGCCGGTCAACGGCTTCCTCGAGCCAAGCCCTGAATCGAAGTTCGCCGAGGTGCCAGCCTTCGCGCTGGAGAACATCCGCAAGAACACCATGATCGGCACCCCTGAAGAAATCATCGCGCGCATCAAGTACTACCAGGAGCTAGGCGTCGACGAGTTCAGCTTCTGGTGCGACAACAGCCTGCCCCATGCCGAGAAACGCAAGTCGCTGGAGCTGTTCATCAAGGAAGTGGTCCCGGCGTTCGCCTGAATTCCCTTTGCCTGATTGATTGCGGGGACCAGCCCGCTCGCGTTGGCCCCCGTGGCCGGCGCGAGCGGGCTTTTTTTGCGGGTCGCCTTGAAATGTTCGTCGGGGCAGGTTCTGCACCTGTGAGATCGAGCGCCGCGCGGGGGGCGCTCGATAGATGCATCGCCTCCGAATCCAAGCCAGGCACACAGCCTTTCGTCCTCCGGTGAGAGAAATTTTCGACCGGCTCTTGCACATCGAATATTATGGTATACCATCAGACAACAAGAGCTGATAACCCTAACCAGGAGCCCCCCATGAGTTTCGAAATCCGCAAGATCGTCACCTACTCCGAAGAGACCCGCATCGAAGGCGGCAAGGCCACCGACAAGCCGGTGACCATGGTCGGCCTGGCCGTGGTGATCAAGAACCCATGGGCTGGTCGCGGCTTCGTCGAAGACCTCAAGCCGGAGATCCGCGCCAACTGCTCCGCACTGGGCGCGCTGATGGTCGAGCGCCTGACCGCCGCCATCGGCGGAGCCGACAAGATCGAGGCCTACGGCAAGGCCGCCGTGGTCGGCGCCGACGGCGAGATCGAGCACGCCTCGGCGGTGATCCACACCCTGCGCTTCGGCAACCACTACCGCGAAGCCGTGCAGGCCAAGAGCTACCTGAGCTTCACCAACAAGCGCGGCGGCCCCGGCACCTCGATCCAGATCCCGATGATGCAGAAGGACGACGAAGGCCTGCGCTCGCACTACATCACCCTGGAAATGCAGATCGAAGATGCGCCACGTGCCGACGAGATCGTCGTGGTACTGGGCGCCGCCGACGGTGGCCGCCTGCACCCACGCATTGGCAACCGCTACATCGACCTGGAAGAACTGGCTGCCGAAAAGGCCAACGCTCAATAACAACAACCAAGCCGGGCCTGGGCGTGGCGTGCATACCCGCCGCGCCCGACCTTCAAGGAGCGCCCTCCATGATTCAGCCTGTCGCTGAACGTACACCGGCCGGGACCAGTTACCTGGACCTGGGCCAGGGCCAGCCCGTGGTACTGATCCACGGCGTGGGCCTGAACAAGGAAATGTGGGGCGGGCAGATCGTCGGCCTGGCCAACGACTATCGCGTCATCGCCTACGACATGCTCGGCCATGGCCAGAGCCGCGTGCCCAGCGCCGATACGCCGCTGGAAGGCTATGCCGAGCAGCTCGCCGAACTGCTCGACCACCTGCAGGTCGCTCAGGCCTGCGTGATCGGCTTTTCCATGGGCGGCCTGGTGGCACGCGCGTTCGCCCTGGACTACCCGCAACGCCTGGCCGCGCTGGTAATACTCAACAGCGTCTTCAACCGTACTCCCGAGCAGAGCGCCGGGGTGATCGCACGCGCCGCGCAAGCCTACGAACAGGGTCCAGACGCCAACGTCGATGCCGCCCTCGAGCGTTGGTTCAGCCGCGAGTACAAGGCCGCCAACCCGGCCCAGGTCGCCGCCATCCGCCAGATCCTGGCAAGCAACGACCCGCAGGGCTACCACACCACTTACTCGCTGTTCGCCACTCAGGACATGTACCGCGAAGCCGACCTGAGCAGCATCCAGGTACCGACGCTGATCGCTACCGGCGAGCTCGACAGCGGTTCCACCCCGGCCATGACCCGCCAACTCGCCGCGCGAATTCCCGGCGCGCAGAGTGTGGTCCTGGCCGAGCAACGGCATATGATGCCGGTGGAAGCACCGCGCGAAGTCAACAAGATGCTGCTGGACTTCCTCAGGCAGGCCCGCACCCTCACCGAATCCGCCAAGGGGATAGTTGCATGACCCTCGTTCGTTTCCAGATGTGCATCGATGGCCAATGGCGCGATGCCCAGAGCGGCAAGACCTTCGACAGCCTTGACCCGGCCACCGCCAAGGCCTGGGCGCAACTGCCAGATGCCGGCGAAGCCGATGTCGAGCTCGCCGTACAGGCCGCCCAGCGCGCCTTCGAAGGCAAGGCCTGGCGCGGCCTCACTGCCACCGCCCGGGGCAAGCTGCTGCGCCGCCTCGGCGACCTGATTGCCGAGAACAAGGAACACCTGGCCCAGTTGGAAAGCCGCGACAACGGCAAGTTGATCCGCGAGACCCGCGGCCAGGTCGGCTACCTGCCGGAGTTCTTCCACTACACCGCGGGCCTGGCCGACAAGCTCGAAGGCGGCACCCTGCCGCTGGACAAGCCCGACCTGTTCGCCTACACGGTGCACGAGCCGATCGGCGTGGTGGCCGGGATCATCCCGTGGAACAGCCCGCTGTACCTCACCGCGATCAAGCTGGCCCCGGCCCTGGCCGCCGGCAACACCATCGTGCTCAAACCCTCGGAGCACGCCTCCGCCACCCTCCTCGAGCTGGCCCGCCTGGCCCTGGAAGCCGGCTTCCCGGCTGGCGTGGTCAACGTGGTCACAGGTTACGGCCCAAGCACCGGCGCGGCGCTGACCCGCCACCCGCTGGTGCGCAAGATCGCCTTCACCGGCGGCGCTGCCACCGCCCGCCACGTGGTGCGCAGCAGCGCCGAGAACTTCGCCAAGCTGTCGCTGGAACTGGGCGGCAAGTCGCCGAACATCATCTTCGCCGACGCCGACCTGGACAGCGCCATCAACGGCGCCGTGGCCGGCATCTATGCCGCCTCCGGGCAAAGCTGCGTGGCAGGTTCGCGCCTGCTGGTGCAGGACGATATCTTCGACGAGTTCGTCGAACGCCTGATCGCCCGCGCCAAAAGCATCCGCATCGGCAACCCGCAGGACGACAGCAGCGAGATGGGCCCGATCGCCACCGCCCAGCAACTGGCGGTGATCGAAGGCCTGGTGGCCGCGGCCAAGGCCGAGGGCGCCACCTTGCGCATGGGTGGCAAGCGCGCCGAGGTCGAAGGCGATGGCTGGTTCTACGAGCCGACCCTGTTCGAGTGCGACAGCAACTCGATGACCATCATGCAGGAAGAAGTGTTCGGCCCGGTCGCCGCGGTGATCCGCTTCAAGACCGAGGAACAGGCCCTGGCAATGGCCAACGACTCGCAGTTCGGCCTGGCCGCCGGCATCTGGACCCGCGACCTGGGCCGCGCCCACCGCCTGGCCCGTGACGTGCGCTCGGGGATCATCTGGGTCAATACCTACCGCGCCGTATCGGCCATGGCCCCCATCGGCGGCTTCAAGAACAGCGGTTACGGCCGCGAGAGCGGCATCGACTCGGTGCTGGCCTACACCGAGTTGAAGACGGTGTGGATCAACCTGTCCACCGCGCCCATGCCCGACCCCTTCGTGATGCGCTAGGAGAACGCCACCATGATCGAACCTGGCATCTACAAAGACGTGATGGGCTCGTTCCCGTCCGGCGTCACCGTGGTTACCACCCTGGACGCCGACGGCGGCATCGTCGGCATCACCGCCAGCGCGTTCAGCGCGCTGTCGATCGAGCCGGCGCTGGTGCTGTTCTGCCCCAACTACGCCTCCGACACTTACCCGATCCTGCGTGACAGCAAGCAGTTCGCCATCCACCTGCTGTCCGCCGACCAGACCGCCGAGGCCTATGCCTTCGCCGGCAAGGGCAAGGACAAGGCCAAGGGCATCGACTGGCAGTTGAGCGAGCTGGGCAACCCGCTGCTGACCAAGGCCACGGCGATCATCGAGTGCGAGTTTTGGCGCGAGTACGACGGCGGCGACCACGCGATCATCGTCGGCCAGGTGAAGAACCTGGTGCTGCCCGAGCAGCCGGTCACCCCGATGGTCTACCACAAGGGCAAGCTCGGCGCGCTGCCGCCGCTGGGCTGACACTCGCGGGGGCGCTGTGCGCCCCACAGTTTCCGGGGGCCGCGCATACCCCTTCACCCTCGGTTGCGGCCCCCATTTTTATTCAACGTTCAAGGACCTCGGCAGATGAGTAACGAAAAGTACGAGAAAGGCCTGCAGATCCGCACACAAGTGCTCGGCGAAGACTACGTCAACCGCTCGATCGAAAACGCCGACGAGTTCACCCAGCCACTCCAGGAGCTGGTCACCGAGTACTGCTGGGGCCATGTCTGGGGCCGCGATGGCTTGTCGCTCAAAGAGCGCAGCATGATAAACTTGGCGATGATTTCCGCGCTCAACCGGCCCCACGAGCTCAAGCTGCACATCCGCGGCGCGCTGCGTAATGGCCTGAGCCGCGAACAGATTCGCGAGATCCTGCTTCAAGTCGGCATTTACTGCGGCGTGCCCGCGGCGGTGGACAGTTTCCGCCTGGCCCGCGAAGCGTTCGCCGAAGCCGATGCGCAATCCACCCGTTAACAGCGGGCTGTGTGAACCACTGCAAGGAATGCCCCGGTTCAAGGCATTCCGCGATGTTGGCGCAACAGCCGCATAGAAGAGCGCCCCTGATGAAACGCCAGCCCCTCGACGACAGCTTCAAGGTCAACCGCAACCCCGTCACCCTGCGTGAAATCGTGCTCGACAAGCTGCGCGGCGCGATCATGAACTTCCACCTGCTACCAGGCGATCGCCTGGTCGAGCGCGACCTCTGCGAGCGCCTGGGCGTCAGCCGCACCTCCGTGCGCGAGGCCCTGCGGCACCTGGAGTCCGAAGGCCTGGTGGAGTTCGCCGACGCCAAGGGTCCTCGGGTGGCGATCATCACCCTGGAAGACGCCCGTGATATCTACGAGCTGCGTTGCGTGCTCGAAGGCCTGATCGTGCAACTGTTCACCCTCAACGCCAAGGCCAAGGACATCCGCGCCCTGGAGCGCGCCCTGGAGGTCAACCGCGAGGCGCTGGAAGACGGCGAGCTGCAGCAGGTGCTCGACTCGGTGCAAGGCTTCTACGACGTGCTGCTCGAAGGCTCGGGCAACCAGGTCGCCGCCCAGCAGTTGCGCCAGCTGCAGGCGCGCATCAGTTACCTGCGCGCCACCTCGGTGTCCCAGGAGAACCGCCGGGGCGCGAGCAACCGCGAGATGGAAAAGATCGTCGAGGCGATCAAGGGCGGCGACCCCCTGGCCGCCCACCAGGCCTCGGTCGACCATGTGCGCGCCGCCGCCAAGGTCGCCCTCGACTACCTGCGCCAGAAGCAGGACGACAACGCCAAGGTCCGCGATATCGTCGCCCCCCTGCCCCTCAAGGACCCTCGCATAGGCCACTGACCATGCCCACCGCCCCGCGCTACTGCCCGCACTGCACCACGGAACTGGCCCGGGGCGTCCCCAACGGCGACACCCACGAACGTCTTCACTGCGCCGGTTGCGGCTACATCCACTACATCAATCCGAAGATCATCGCCGGCTGCATCATCGAGCGCGACGGCAAGTACCTGCTGTGCCAGCGCGCCATCCCGCCGCGCCCCGGGACCTGGACCCTGCCAGCCGGTTTCATGGAGGCCGGCGAGACCACCGAGCAGGCGGCGCTGCGCGAGGTGTGGGAAGAGAGCGGCGTGCGCGCCGACATCGTCTCGCCCTACTCGATCTTCAGCGTGCCGCAGATCAGCGAGGTGTACATCATCTTCCGCGCCGTGGTCACCGAGGAGACCGGCCAGTACGGGCCCGAGACCTTGGACTACCGCTTCTTCGAGCCGGACCAGATCCCCTGGGACGAGATCTACTACCCGGCGATCCGGCAGATCCTCGAACGCTACATCCTCGAGCGCCAGGCCGGGGTGTACGGCATCTACATGGGCAACGACGATACCGGCAAGGTGCATTTCATCCGCTGAGGCGACAGCGCATACAAATCCCTCGCCAAGCGTCGCGTCTCGGTGCAACCTGATGATCCCACACAAAAGGACCGGCAAGCGTTCATGGCGAAATGGCTAGACGGCGGCGGGCTGATGGCCGCGCGCATCCGCAACCACGACTGGGCGGCTACGCCCCTTGGGCCTCTGGACGGCTGGCCCGACGTGCTCAAGACCAGCGTCGCCCTGTGTCTGGCCTCGCGCTTCCCCCAGGCCGTGCTCTGGGGCGATGCGCTGCTGACCCTGCACAACGACGCCTTCAGCGAAATCCTCGGCAACAAGCCCACGGCCCTCGGGCGCCCCTTCAGCCAAGTGTGGCAGGAAGCCTGGAGCGATATCGGCCGCATGGCCCGGCGCGCCCTCGACGGCGAAGCGGTGTACATCGAAGACTTCCCGCTGACGATCGAGCGCCACGGCAGCCCGGAGCGCGCCTATTTCACCTTCTGCTACAGCCCCGTACGCGACCACGACGGCAACGTTGTGGGCATGCTCGACACGGTCACCGAAACCACCGCGAGCGTGGTGGCCAACCGCCGCCTGAACTTCCTCGACAGCCTCGGCCGGGCCACCGCGCACGCCACCGATCCCGAACGGATCATGGCAACCACCACCCGCCTGCTGGGCGAGCACCTGAAATTGTCCAGCTGCGCCTATGCCGTGATGGCGTCCGACGAGGACGGTTTCACCATCTGTGGCGACTGGGTTGCACCGGGCTCGCCACGGCTGGTCGGCCAGTATCGCCTGGCCCCCTTCGGCGAACTGGCCGTCAGCCGCCTGCGCGCAGGCCAGGCGCTGGTGATCGATGACAACCTCAGCCAGTTGCCGGCCGCCGAGTCGGCGACCTTTCAGGCCATCGGCATCACCGCGACCATCTGTATGCCGCTGATCAAGGAGGGCCGCCTGACGGCGCTGATGGCCATCCACGACAAGCGGCCCAGGGCCTGGACCCGCTACGAACAGACCCTGCTTGGCGAAGTGACCGAACGCTGCTGGGCGCATATCCAGCGGGTCCAGGCCAACGCCGAGGTGCGCGAGGCGATGACGGCATTGGAGGCGCTCAACGCGACCCTCGAGCAGCGTGTCGAAGAACGTACCTGCCAGTTGCTGCACACCGAAGCGGTCCTGCGCCAGACCCAAAAGCTCGAGGCCATCGGTCAGCTGACCGGTGGCGTGGCCCACGACTTCAACAACCTGCTGACCATCATCCGCTCCTCCATCCATTTCCTGCAGCGGCCGGACCTCGACGACAACCGGCGCAGCCGCTACTTCAAGACCGTCTCCGACACCGTCGACCGCGGCGCCAAGCTGACCGGGCAACTGCTCGCCTTCGCTCGGCGCCAGGCGCTCAGCCCCCAGGTGTTCGACGCAGGCCCGAGGCTCGAAGCAATGGCCGAGATGCTCGATACCGCCACCGGCGCGCGCATCCAGGTGAGCCTGGAACTGCCCGACACGCCCTGCCACGTGCACGCCGACCTCGGCCAGCTGGAAACCGCGGTGATCAACCTGATGATCAACGGCCGCGATGCCATGGCGGGCGCGGGCACCCTGCGCTTGCGCCTGGAAGCCGACCAGCCCATGCCGGCGCTGCGCGGCCAGGCCGCCCAGGCCGGGCCATTCGCCGCGATCTCGGTGATCGACAGTGGCGTGGGTATCGCCCCGCACCTGCAGGAGCGGATCTTCGATCCATTCTTCACCACCAAGGGCGCGGGCCAGGGTACCGGGCTCGGCTTGTCCCAGGTGTTCGGCTTCGTCAAGCAGTCGGGCGGCGATGTCCAGGTCAGCAGCGGCCAAGGCAAAGGCACTACCTTTACCCTGTATCTGCCCCAGGTACCTCAGGCAGCGGTCGAGGACATCGCCACGATGCCAGCGCTAGAGCCCTCTGGCGAGTCCCGACATATCATGGTGGTGGAGGACAACCCGGATGTCGGCAGTTTCATCGCGCAGATCCTGCGCGATCATGGCTATCGGGTCAGTTGGGCGGTCTCGGCCGAGGATGCGCTGATACAGATCGCCTCGACACAAGGCGGGTTCGACGTGGTGTTCTCCGACGTGATGATGCCGGGCATGGGGGGACTGGCCCTGGCCTTGGAGTTACAGCGCAGCCAGCCGCAGTTGCCGGTGATCCTCACCTCCGGCTACAGCGAGGCGATTGCCGAAGGTGGCCACCAGGGTTTCGCCTTTCTCGCCAAGCCCTATTCGGCCGAGCAGGTGTGCCGAATGCTGGAGGAGGTGCTGCGGCGGCAGTGAGCGCTGTGTGGCACAGGAACGGTTCGTGACCTACCCTCGTGCCGTCAGCAAACGCGCCAGGCTGCGTCCTAGCTCATCCTGGCGAAACGGCTTGCGCAGCACGTCGAAGCCATGCAACTCGCGTGGCGTGAGGTTGGTGTAACCGGTAATGATCAACACCGGCAGTTGGCCCAGGCGTTCACGTACCTGCTGGGCCAGTCGCGCCCCGGTCATCTCGGCCATGACATGGTCGGTCAGCAGCGCATCGGGCACCAGCCCCTGGTCCAGCAACCCCAGGGCCTCGGCGGGCCCTTGCGCTTCGGTCACCTCGTAACCGAGAGCGCGCAACTGCATCAACGTGGCCTGGCGCACCAGCGGCTCGTCATCGACCAGCAGCACCCGAGTCGGCCGTTGCGCCTGCTGCGGCGCGTCCGTTTCGACGAAGCGCTCGACCACCTCAGCCTCGCTGGCTGGCAGCCACAAGGTCGCTTCCGTGCCTCGACCGACCCATGAGCGAATGCTGAAGCCGCCGCCAGACTGCAACGCCAGGCCCTGCACCATCGGCAGACCAAGGCCGGTGCCCCGACCCACCCCCTTGGTCGAGTAGAACGGCTCGATGCAATGCTCCAGCACTTCGTCACTCATGCCACAGCCGTTGTCACTGACCTGCAGCCACAACTGGCGACCGCCCTCCAGCCCTTGCGGCCTAGGCACGCTGCCCTCATTGGCTCCCGCGCGTATGATCAGTTGGCCACCCTCACTCATGGCGTCCCGGGCGTTTACCACAAGGTTCAGCAGTGCGAGTTCCAACTGGTGCGGATCCACCAATACACCTGGCAGCGCCGTGTCGATGTCGACCTGCAACACAATGGCCGGCCCCAGGGAGCGCGCCATCAGTTCGTGCATGTCCGCCACCAGCGCGGCCAGCGACACCGTGACGGGCTTGAGGGTCTGGCGCCGGGCGAAACTGAGCAGGCGCCCGACAAGATTGCGCGCCCGCTCCGCCGCCTGCAGGCCGCCGTCGATCAGGCGTTCGGCACGCTCCTGTTGCGGATGGCGGCGCAGCAACTCGAACGAAGCAATGATCGGCGTGAGCATGTTGTTCAGGTCGTGGGCGATACCGCCGGACAGCTGGCCGATGATCTCCGCCTTGCGCGCCTCGTGCAGGTGCACCAGTGAGGCCTCGCGCTGGGCGAGCATGTTTACCACTCTTTCCTCGAGGTCTTCGTTCAAGGCATGCAGCGCGCGCTCGGCGCGGGCATGGGTGATGGCCGCCCACACCTGGCTGGCGGTCTCCTGGACCAGCACGCACTCGTTGGGTGTCCATGCATGGGGGGTGTGGAAGTGCACCGCGAGCATAGCCTCCAGCCGCTCGGCGCGCAGCACAGGGGCGTGCAACGTGGCACACAGCCCTTGGAAACCGGGCGTAGCACTGTTCGCTTCATAGTTACGCTGCACGACCTGACCGGCCAGCAGCGCCTCGCGCAATGCCGGGTCCAAGGCCGCGTACTGGTTGATGCCGGTGATTGGCGGCACGTGTGCGGCCCATTCCTGTCCTACCCGGTAGCGTCCATCGCCCAGGTCTTCGCCGAAGCAGACTCTTGCGGCCCCCAGCTCCTTGGCCAGGCGCCTTACCGCATGGGCTTCGATGCGTTCGGCCTGGCCGAGGCCGGGCAAGGCCTGGCGCAGTTCCTGGAGAAATGCCTGACGGTGCTGGAAATACACGCGTTCGGATGTCTCGGTGACGATGCAAAGCACGCCGCCTACGGCGCCATCGGCCTCGCGAACGGCGGAGTAGGAGACGTCGAAGTATGCCGTTTCACCGGGGCCATGGCGTTCGATGTAGAACGGCCGGTCCTTGGCGGAAAAGCTCACGCCGGTTTCACGCACTCCGCGCAACAAAGGTTCCAGGTCGTCCCACAGTTCGCGCCAGTGAACCTGGGCGGGTTGCCCTAGCGCCGCGGGGTGCTTGTCACCAATGGTCGGCCAGTAAGCATCGTTGTACAGCGCGGCGTACTGCGGCCCCCAGAACAGCACGATTTGTGCCTCGGCGCTGAGGAGCGTGGCGACCACGCCCTTCAATGCTGGCGACCAAGCGTCCGGCGGGCCCAGTGGCGAACGTCCCCAATCCATGGCCTGCAACAGGCAGCTGACTTCGCCACCACCGCGCATGAAACCCGGTAATGGTTGCAAGTTGACTGATTTGCTCTCCTGGCGGGCTTTCATGTCGCGGTAATCCCGGGCACGTTGTCTTTCCTCTGAGGGTAAGAAGTCGGCCGGTGGCAAAACGTTCCATCTGATCGCTGTTGGCGATCAACGGCGCCCTTCAGCTAGCATGCGCACGGCCAGGGCGGCCAGCACCGTGCCCATCAGCCAGCGCTGCACCTGCTGCCACACCGGCCGACCGGCCAGGAACACGGCGATCGACCCCGCCATGACCGCGATCAACGCGTTGACCGTGACGCTGATGGCGATCTGCGTGCCGCCCAGTACCAGCGACTGCAGCAAGACGCTGCCATGGCCCGGCTCGATGAACTGCGGCATCAGCGACAGGTACATGACCGCGATCTTGGGGTTCAGCAGGTTGGTCACAAAGCCCATCATGAACAACCGCCTGGGGCTGTCCGCCGGCAGCTCGCGCACCTGGAACGGCGAGCGCCCGCCCGGGCGCAGCGCCTGCCAGGCCAGGTACAGCAGGTACAGCGCACCGCCGATGCGCAGGGCGTCGTAGGCGAACGGCACGGCCATGACCAACGCGGTGATCCCGAGCGCTGCGCAGAGCATGTAGAAGACAAAGCCCATGGCCACTCCGGCCAGGGAGATCAGCCCAGCGCCGCGCCCCTGGCAGATGGAGCGGGAGATCAGGTAGATCATGTTGGGGCCGGGGGTCAGCACCATGCCCAGGCTGATCAGGGCGAAGGCCAACAGGTTGGAGGGTTCGGGCATCAGGCACATCCTTGTGGTGGTGAATCGGCGAGTGTATCCGCATATGAACGCGCCTTGAAACGGTTGCCTGAGCCCGGTAACCTTTGCGCGCTGCTGTAAGTCCAGCAGCCGGGTTTGGTAGCCCGCGATCAATCAAGGCGCACAAGCGCCCCCATTGCGATAGAGTCGGCGCTTTTTCTGTGCCCGCTATTTCGTTTTATGGCGGCTGTGCGTAGGGCGCACTCGTGCGCGCCGGTTTCCTTGATTCCCGGTCTACCAACCTGCGTACAGCCGTCACCACTTCGTTTGGTAGCGATCTGTGGCGGCTCCATTGAATCAAGGAGCGACACAATGACAAAAGGCTTACCCGATCCCCCTTCCCGCGCCACCACGGCGCACTCCAGCTTCGGCAACTGCGAATGCAGCCACCCTTCCCTGTTCGCCGTGCGCGAAGGCGTGGACTTCGAAGATGCATTGGTGCACCTGTCCACTCTGCTCAAGGGCGCGTTCGCCACCAACCTCAAGGCAATGGAACTGGCGACCGGCACCTGCCATGACCTGTTGCTGGGCAATGATCATGGGCTGGATGCGGCCAAGGCAGTGGTCGAGGCATTGCTCGATGGAGTGGAGATGCAACAGGTGGAGAAGGCGCGCTTGCGCACGGTTTGATGGGCAGCAATGCCGGGACCACATTGCGGTCCCCGGCTCGCTGCGACAGCAACCCTTACGCCTTGTCGGCAAGCCGCTGCACCAGCCCGTCGATGAACGCGACGGCGTTGATCACACCCTCATGCCCATCGGCGATCACCGTCGAACTGGCCAGCCCGTTGACCGAAGCCTGGGCCAGCAGCCCCGCCTCGCCCAGGCGTACCCGCTCGGCGCTGCGGCTTTCACTGGCCCACCAGCAGTCCACCTGAACCACCAGCGGGCGCAGGCGGAATGCCTGGCTCAGTTCGGCGTTGCGGTCGAGCACGGCGAAGCCGTCGACGATCTCCCGCTGCAAGTGCACATCCTCGTGAATGCTGCGCAGACGTTCGGCGCTGACATTCCCCGCGGCGGCCACCTGCGCGATGACCCACTCGGTCCTGTCGATCTCGGCCGGCAGACGCTCGGCCTCGTCGATGAAGCCAGCGATCCGCGCCTCGCCGACGCCCGGCGCAAAGGCCAGCAGGCCACGCAGCAGGCTCTCGTCCGCCCGCGCCACCTGCACCACCTCGACAGACTCGGCGTCGAGACCGGATACTTCCTGCGGCAGCTGGGTGTCGACCAGGCCGACGAAACCGACCTGCTGGCCGGCCTGCTCCAGGGAGTAAGCCACCTCCAGCGCCAGGGCGCCACCCATGGACCAACCCAGCAGATGGTACGGGCCGCTGGCCTGGGTACGGCGAATCTGCTCGACGTAATAGCCGACCATCGCCGCCCAGGATTCGTCCACCCAGCCCGGCTCGGCATAGCAGCGGTTGACCAGGCCATACACCGGGCGCTCATCGGCCAGGCGGCTGGCCAGCGGGTAGTAGGCGTAGGCACCGCCGCCACCCGGCGGCAGGCAGAACAGCGCCGGGCGCTGGCGCTGGCAGCCGTTGAGGTTGATTACCGGCGATTTCAGGCGATCCTTGCCGCCACCGATGAAGTTGGCCAGTTCCTCGAAGCTGGCCATCAGCATGAACTCATGCAGGCTGATATTGATGGCGAAGGCTTCGCGCACCTTGTTCACCAGGGTGATCACCAGCAGCGAGTGGCCGCCGAGTTCGAAGAAGTTGTCGTGCAGGCCGACCTGCTCGACCTTCAGCACCTCGGCCCAGATCGCCGCCAGTTGCTGCTCCAGTGCCGTGCGCGGGGCCACGTAGCCCTGTTGCAGCTGGCTGGCGTCCGGCTTGGGCAGGGCCTTGCGGTCCAGCTTGCCGTTGGCGGTCAATGGCCACTGCGCCAAGACCAGGAAGTGCGTCGGCACCATGTAGTCCGGCAGGTTGGCTTTGAGGTGCTGTTTCAGCGCGTCACGCAGGGTTGCATGGTCGGCTGATGAATCTTGAGCGATCAGGTAGGCCGCCAGTTGCTTGCCCCCTGCCCCGTCGATATCCAGCACCAGCACTTCGCGCACCGCCGCATGTTCTTGCAGGCGCGCTTCGATCTCGCCCAGTTCGATACGGAAGCCGCGGATCTTCACCTGGTGGTCGATCCGGCCCACGTACTCGATCACACCCTGCTCGCGGTAACGCGCCAGGTCGCCGGTGCGGTACAGGCGTCCGCCTTCGCTGGAGAACGGGTCCGGCACAAAGCGTTCGGCAGTCAGCGAGGCACGGTTGTGGTAACCCCGCGCCAGGCCGGCATGGCCGACATGCAGCTCGCCGGTGCAGCCCTTGGCCACCGGGTTGAAGTCTGCGTCCAGCACGTACATCGACAAATCGGGGATCGCCGCACCGATCGGGCTGCCCGCTTGTTGCGTGTCGACAAAACGGATCGGCCGGTAGGTCACGTGGACCGTGGTCTCGGTGATGCCGTACATGTTGATCAGGTTGTCGCAGTCCTCGCCGAAGCGCTCGAACCACGGTTGCAACGCAGCCACGTCCAGGGCTTCGCCGCCGAAAATCACGTAACGCAGCGAAAGGTCGGATGCACTGTCACAGGCCACCCGCATCAGCGGCTTGAACGCCGATGGGGTCTGGTTCAGCACGGTCACGCCCTGCTCCACCAGCAACTGGTGGAAGTCTTCCGGCGAACGGGTCACTTCACGCGGCACGATCACCAGGCGACCGCCGTGCAGCAGCGCGCCGAAGATCTCCCACACGGAGAAGTCGAACGCATAGGAGTGGAACAGCGTCCACACATCCTGCGGGCCGAAGCCGAACCAGGCATCGGTGGCCTTGAACAGGCGCAGCAGGTTGTGGTGCGGCAGCAGCGTGCCTTTCGGTTTGCCGGTGGAACCGGACGTGTAGATCACATAGGCCAGGTTGTCTGGCTGGGTCAGGTGCTCGGGGTTTTCGTCGCTGTAACCGGCCAGATCATCCTCCAGCTGCAGGCTGCGAACGTGCGCCGGCACCGGCAGCCCGGCCAGCAGATGGTCTTGAGTAAGCAGCAACTGAATACCGCTGTCTTCCATCATGTAGCTCAGGCGATCCTGCGGGTATTCCGGATCCAGCGGCACATAGGCGCCCCCGGCCTTGAGGATCGCCAGCAGGCCGACGATCATCTCGAAACCACGCTCCACGGCGATGCCCACCAGCACATCCGGCCCCACGCCCTGCGCGCGCAGCTTGTGCGCCAGGCGGTTGGCGCGGCGGTTGAGCTGGTCGTAGCTCAACGCCTGCCCGGCGAAGGTCACGGCGATCGCTTCAGGCGTGCGCGCCGCCTGCTGCTCGATCAGCGCATGGGCGCAGGCCGAGCTTGGATAGCTATCGATCACTTGTAGCGGCGCGGTGCTCAGCACCAGCTCACCCAACGCCCGCTGCGACGAGTCCGCCAACCCTTCCAGGAGCTCGACGAAATGTGCCGCGATCTGCCCGACAGCCGATTCGGCATAGCTGGCGCGGTCGAACTTGAAGCTGGCCGACAGTTTTTCGCCCACCTGGGCCACCAGCGTCAGCGGATAGTTGGTCTGCTCCAGGCTGGCCACCTCGCCGAACACCAGCCCCTGGGGAGCGCCTTGCTGCAGCGCCTCCGACACCGGGTAGTTCTCGAACACCAGGATATTGTCGAACAGTGCCTCACCGCTCCAGCCGGCCCAGCGCTGGATCTCGTACAGGGGCGTGTGCTCGTGCTCGCGCAGGGCCAGGTTCAACCCTTGCACGTGCTGTACCCAGTCGCCCACGGTCTGCTCCGGACGTGGGCTGGCAACCACCGGCAAGGTATTGATGAACAGCCCCAGCTGCTCCTCGACGCCCGCGAGCTCCGCCGGGCGGCCGGCCACGGTGGCGCCGAAGGTCACGCAGGCCTGCCCGGTGTAGCGCTGCAACAGCAACAGCCACGCGGCCTGGACCAGGGTGTTGAGGGTGATCCGCTGGTCCCGGGCAAACTCGCCCAGGCGCTGGGTACGCTGTGCATCCAGGCTGATCTGATGCTCGGCCTGCCCGTGGCCCTGGGCTTCGGCCCTGAAGGCCTGGGCCAGCCGCGTAGGCTCGTCCAGTTCCGCCGTACGCTCGCGCCAGAAGCGCTCGCTGGCGGCCTGGTCCTGGCGCTGCAGCCATTGGATATAGTCGCGGTAACGGCTGTTCTTGCCTGCCGGGGTGACACCGGCGTAACGCTGCAGCACCTCGCCGAACAGGCGCGAGCTGCTCCAGCCATCGAGCAGGATATGGTGGTTGGTCAGCACCAGCTGGTACTGCTGTTCGGCGCTGCGGATCACCGCCAGGCGCAGCAGCGGACCGCTGGCCAGGTCGAAACCGGCACGCAGGTCGGCCTCGGTCCATTCCTGCAACGCCCGCGGCAGGTCGGCCTGGTCACGCCAGTCGAGCTCGACCAGCGGCAGCCGCGCCTGGCGCTGCACCACTTGCAGTGACTGGTCGTAGCCACTGAAGAAACTGCTGCGCAGCACTTCGTGGTTGTCCACGGTGGCCTGCAAGGCCGCGATGAAGCGCGGTACGTCCAGACCCTGCACCTCGACGCGAGTCTGGTTGATGTAGTTGCCCGCCTCCTGCTGGTACAGGCTGTGGAACAGCATGCCCTGCTGCATCGGCGACAGCGGGTAGATGTCTTCGATGTTGTCCGCCGCCACCGGCAGCGCCGCCAGCTGACGCTGGTCGAGGTTGGCCAGCGGGAAGTCCGAAGGCGTCACACCCGCCACGCCCGGAGTGGTGCAGTGGCCGATCAACAGGCGCAACTCCTCAGCGTACTCGTCGGCCAGGCGCTGGATCTGCCCACGTTCGAACACGGCGCTGCTGAAGCTCCAGTCCAGCGCCAGTTCACCGGAGTAGACCTGGCCATCGATGCTGAGCAGGCTGCCCAGCGGCGCCTCCGGGCTTTGCCCCTGCCCCGCGCCTTCCGGCGCCGGGGTGAACAACCCTTGTTCGCTATCGAAGCTGCCGTCGAATTGCCCCAGGTAGTTGAACACGATGCTGCCCTGGGCCAGGGCGCCGAGGGTTTCGCGGGCCTGCGCGTCACCCAGGTAACGCAGCACATCGTAACCGATGCCCTTGGCCGGCACGGCGCGCAGTTGCTCCTTGACCGCCATCAGCGACGCGCCCAGGTCATCGGCGGGGGTCAGCTTCAACGGGTAGAGGCTGCTGAACCAGCCGACCGTGCGGGTGATGTCGAGGTCATCGAACAGGTCTTCGCGGCCATGGCCTTCCAGGCGGATCAGCGCGTGCGCCTCGCCGGTCCAGCGGCGGATGACCCGCGCCAGCGCCGTCAGCAGCAGGTCGTTGACCTGGGTGCGGTAGGCGGCCGGCGCCTCCTGCAGCAGTTGCCGGGTCAGTTCGGCGTTCAGGTGGGTGCGCACCGAGATTTCATGCTTGCGCTGCTGGCCACCCTGCGGGTTCGCCCCAGGCAGGACGTCGCTGACACCCTGTAACTGCGCTTGCCAGTAGGCCAGCTCGGCCACCATCGCGGGGCTGCGGGCGTGCTCGCGCAGGTGCTCGGCCCAGGCCTTGAGCGAACTGCTCTTGGCCGGCAGCACCGGCGCCTTGCCGGCCAGCAGTGCCTGGCAGGCCAGCTGCAGGTCTTCGAGCAGGACGCGCCAGGACACGCCATCGACCACCAGGTGGTGGATCACCACCAGCAGGCGCTGTTGCCCCTCGGGCAGGTCGATCAGCACCACGCGCAGCAGCGGGCCATTCTTCAGGTCCAGGCTACGCTGGGCCTCGTCGGCCAGTTCCGGCAGGCGCGCGGCATCGTCCAGCTGATGTACCCACAGCAACTGCTGCGCGTCGACCGGCGCGAACTGGCCTTGCCACTGGCCCTGGTCCTCGCTGAACCGCAGGCGCAGGGCGTCGTGCTGTTCCACCAGCAGCTTGAGCGCAGGTTGCAGCAAGGCCACCGTCAACGGCTGGCGCGGGGTCAGCAGCACCGCCTGGTTCCAGTGGTGGCGCTGGGGAATCGCGCTGTCGAAGAACCGCGCCTGGATCGGTAGCAGCGGCAGGTTGCCGCTGACCTGCTCGACCACCTCGGCCGCCGGCTTCTTCTCGATCAGCTTGGCCACCGCCGCCAGTTGGCCGATGGTCTGTTTCTCGAACAACTGCTTGGGGCTCAGCTTGATGCCCTGGCGCTTGGCGCGGGCAATGATCTGCAGGCTGAGGATCGAGTCGCCGCCCATCTCGAAGAAGTTGTCGGTGCTGCCCACTTGCTCACGCTTGAGCACCTCGCACCAGATCGCCGCGAGTTTCTCTTCGATTTCACCCACCGGCGCGACAAAGCGCTGCTTGGCCACCACCCCGGGTCTGGGCAGGGCACGCTTGTCCAGCTTGCCATTGGCGGTCAGCGGCAGGCGTTCGAGCAGCAGCACCTGCGCCGGCACCAGGTACTCTGGCAGGCGCTCCAGCAAGGCCTGACGCAGGGCCTCGGCCTGCAGCTCGACACCCGCCGCCGGTACGGCCCAGGCCACCAGTTGCAGGCGCGTAGGGTCGCTGTCCAGGGGCAGTGCCAGCACCACGGCCTCGGCCACGCCGGGAAGGCCTTGCAGTACCTGGCCGACCTCGCCCGGCTCGACCCGGTAACCACGGATCTTCACCTGGTCGTCGCCACGGCCCAGGTACTCCAGCACACCCTGGTCCAGGCGTGCGCGGTCACCGGCACGGTACAGCCGCTGGCCGTTGTCACCGAACGGATCGGGGACGAAACGCTCGGCGGTCAACCCCGGCTGGCCGACATAACCCTGGGCCAGGCCCTGGCCGCCCAGGTACAGCTCGCCGGCCACGCGCTCGGACAGCGGATTGAGGTAGGCGTCCAGCACCCGCGCCTGGCCGTTGTCCAGCGGTCGGCCGACCGGCACGCTGCGCCAGCCGGGCAGGCGCTTGCCGACTTCGTGGGTGAGGATGCCCACGGTGGTCTCGGTCGGGCCGTAGTGGTTGATGATCCGGCAGCCGGGCTTCAGGCGGCGGATCTGCTCGATCAGCGCCCAGGAACTGGCCTCGCCACCAAGGATCAGCAGTTGCTCGGGCAACACCCGCTCCGGCTGCGCGGCCTGCAACAGGCCCTGCAGGTGGCTCGGCACGATCTTCAGCACATCGACGCGGTGCTCGGCCATGTAGCTGGCGAAGGCATCCGGATCGAAACCCTGGTCGTGGCCCAGCAGGTGCAGCAGCCGGCCCGAGGCCAGCGCGCCAAAGAGCACGGTGTGGCCGAGGTCGGCGGCCACGGTGGAGACCATCGCCAGGCTGGCGCCGGGCTGCAAGTCCAGGCGTTGCAGCACGCCCTGCAGGTAGTTGGCCAGCGCCCCGTGGCTGACCACCACGCCCTTGGGTTGCCCGGTGGAACCCGAGGTATAGATGATGTAGGCCGCCTGCTGCGGCAAGACACGCACCGCCGGAGGCTGGTCGTCGCAGTCGCCATACAACGAAGCGTCATAGGCCACGGCGCGGCACACGCCCAGCCCCGCCGCCTGGGCGTCGCCCTGGGCATGCACCAGAAGCTGCGCGGCGCTGGCCTGCAGCAACTGCTGCAGACGCTCGGCCGGCTGGCGGCTGTCCAGCGGCAGGTACACCGCGCCCAGCTTTAGCACCGCCAGCAGGCTGGTCACCCACTCGATGGAGCGCTCCTGGCACAGCGCCACGGTCATGCCCGGGGCGATACCCTGCGCCTTGAGGTAATGCGCGAAACGGTTGGCCTGCTGCTCCAGCTCGGCGTAGGTGAGCGTGCGATCCCCAGCTCGCAATGCCGGCTGCCCACCCCCGGCTTGCAGGCCCTGACGCCACAGGGCGAGGAAGTCCTGCTGCGGCCAGCCTTGGGCAGCGGTTTCGACCTGCTCAGCCTGGGCGTCCGGGTGATCGAGCAATGCCGCGTCGGGGTGCTCGACAAGCGTACGCAACACGGCCTGGAACGAAGCGGCCATGCGCTCGATGGTCGCGGCTTCGAACAGATCGGTGCTGTAGGTGAAGTAGCCTTGCAGGCCGTCGGGGGTTTCGGTGAAGTCGTAGGCCAGGTCGAAGCGCGCATCGCTGCCCTCGACCGAAAAACCGCTGACACTCAGCTCACCCAGCGTCTGCCGGGCCTGGGCGCCGGCCTCGGTATCGGCCATGTTCTGGTTGATCTTCACCTGGAACAGCGGGTTGTGGCCCAGGTTGCGCTCCGGCGCCAGGGCGTCGACCAGGTGCTCGAACGGCAGTTCCTGGTGCGATTGCGCGCCACTGACCACCTGCTTCACCTGTTCCAGCAGCGCCGCGCCACTCTGGCGCTCGTCCACCTGCACCCGCAGCACCTGGGTGTTGATGAAGAAGCCGATCAGGCCTTCGACTTCCTTGCGGTTGCGCCCGGCGTTGGGCGCGCCGATGCGGATGTCGGCCTGGCCGCTGTAGCGCGACAGGGTCACGGCCAGCGCCGCCAGGGTCAGCATGAACACGGTCTGGCCCTGGCTGCGCGCCTGGGCCTTGAGCTGCGCCGACAGCGCCGCCGGCACATCGCTGCGCAGCGTCGCGCCACGGTAGCTGGGGTGCGCCGGACGCTCGTGGTCCAGTGGCAGGTCCAGTACCGGGTGTTCATCGCCCAGCTGCTGCTTCCAATACTGCAACTGGCGCTCGCCCTCGCCGGCCTCCAGCCAGGCGCGTTGCCAGATCGCGTAGTCGGCGTATTGCACCTCCAGCGGCGGCAGGTTGGCGTCACGGCCTTGCGACAGCGCCTCGTACAGGTGCACGAACTCCTGCACCATCAGCTCGCCCGACCAGCCGTCGGAGACGATATGGTGCATGCACACCGTCAGCACGTGCTCGGTCGGTGCCAGGCGCAACAGCCGGACCCGCAGCAGCGGGCCTTCGAGCAGGTCGAACGGCGCATCCAGCGCCTCGCGCACCGCAGTACGCAGGCACTGCTCGATATCCTCGCCCGGCCCGGCCTGCACCTCGCGCACCTCCAGGCCAACGCCCGGCTGCTCGAGGACCTGCTGGTGGAACTCGCCCTGCTCGGAGACAAAGCGCGTGCGCAGGCTCTCATGGCGCCGCACCAGCGCATCCAGGGCCTGGGCCAAGGCCTGCTGGTTCAGCGAACCGCTCAGGCGCACCGCCATCGGCACGTTGTAGAAGCTGCTGTGCGGCTCCAGCTGCCAGAGGAACAGCATGCGCTGCTGGGCATAGGACAGCGGGATGCGCGGGCTGTCGTGACGGGTCACGGCGATGGGCAGCAAGCGGAAGCTCTGCCCGGTCTCGCGCATCTTGTCGAGGATCTGCCGACGCTGCTCCAGGGCAAGGCCGACAAAGCGCTTGGCGATACGTTCTGCTGTGCTCTTGTCCATCTCAGACGCCCGCCATTTCATTCATCATTCTTTCGATATCGGACAAGCCGTCCTCGCTCAACGACAAGCCGGTGCTGGCACAAGCCTGGGCAAAATCATTCAATTGCGGTTTCTCGAATAGCAGGCGCAGGGGGATGTCGATGCCCAGGCCCGAGTTGATCTTGGAAATCAGCTGGGCCGCCAGCAGCGAGTGCCCGCCCAGCTCGAAGAAGTCATCGCCCAGGCCCACACGCTCGACCTGCAGCACCTCGGCCCAGAGCGCCGCCAGCTGTTGCTCCAGTTCACTGACCGGGGCCACGTAGGCCGGCTGCGACTGGCGGGTATCGGGGGCCGGCAGCGCCTTGCGGTCGAGCTTGCCGTTGGGCAGCAGCGGCATGCGTTCGAGCAGCACCAGGTACATCGGCACCATGTAGTCCGGCAGGCTGGCGCCCAGGTGCGCCTTCAGCTCGGCGCGCAGGCCGTCCTCGGCCTCGGGCATGGCGTTGGGCACCAGGTAGGCCGCCAGTTGCTTGCCGCCCGGGCCATCGATATCGACCACCAGCACTTCGCGCACCGCCGGGTGCTCGCGCAGGCGCGCCTCGATCTCGCCCAGCTCGATACGGAAGCCGCGGATCTTCACCTGATGGTCGATACGCCCGGCGTACTCGACCACGCCGTGCTCGCGATAGCGCGCCAGGTCGCCGGTGCGGTACAGGCGCCCGCCCGGCGTCGTCGCGAACGGGTCGGGGATGAAGCGTTCGGCGGTCAGCCCCGGACGATTGTGATAGCCGCGGGCGAGCAGCTCGCCACCGACCAGCAGTTCACCGATGGCGCCCGGCAGGGCCAGGTCGGCATCGGCGTCCACCAGGTGGATCGAGCGACCGCCCAGGGCCTTGCCGATCGGGATCTGCACCGGCAGGGGTTGCTCGCCGGTGACATAGGCGCTGCAGTCGTGGCTCATGACGCTGACGGTGGCCTCGGTCGGCCCGTAGGTATTGAGCAGGCGCACATGGCCGAGCCCGGCCTGTTGCCAGGCCAGCACGCCATCGGCGGCCATGGCCTCGCCGCCCATGTGGATGCGCCGCAGCGAACCATAGTCGCGCGGGCCTTTGGCCGCGAAGTCCTTGGCCAACAGGTACCAGTAGGCGGTTGGCAGGTCGGCGAAGGTGATGCCCTGGGTCACCACTTCACGGTAGAAGGTCTCGCTGTCCCACAGCGTCGGGCCGCGCAGCACCACGCTGGCGCCGCAGATCAGCGCCGGGTAGAGCTGCTCGACGAAGGCGTCGAAGTTGAAGGTGGAGAACTGCAGCACCCGGTCGGCCGCCGACAGGCCGCAGAAACCCTGGGCGACATGGGCATGGCGGCTCAGGGCCGCAGCGCTGATGCCGACGCCCTTGGGGCGCCCGGTGGAACCGGAGGTGTACATGATGTACGCCAGGTTGTCGGGGTCGCCCAGCGCCGGCAGCGCATGGCTCGGCCAGGCATCGAGCGACTCGCTGTCCAGGCACAGGCTGCGCACCTGCGGTGCCATGGCCAGGTCTTGCAGTTGGGCGCTGTGGCCGAGCAACAGGGCGATGCCGCTGTCCTCCATCATGTAGGCCAGGCGCTCGTGCGGGTAGTCGGGATCCAGCGGCACATAGGCGCCGCCGGCCTTGAGCACGCCCAGCAGGCCGACCACCATGTCCAGGCTGCGCGGCAGGGCGATGCCCACGCGCACGTCCGGGCCGATGCCCGCCTCGCGCAGGCGATGGGCCAGCTGGTTGGCGCGCAGGTCCAGGGCCTGGTAGGTGAGCTGCTGCCCTTCGCAGATCAGCGCCGTGGCGTGCGGGGTACGCGCGGCCTGGTCGGCGATCAGCTGCTGCACGGTGCGCTGGTCAGGGTAGATCGCCTCGTGGCGGCTCCACTGCCCGAGGATGACCTGGCGCTGTGCCTCATCGAGCAGCGGCAGCTCGACGATCCGCTGGGCAGGCTGGGTGCTGACTGCCTGCAACAGGTTGAGCCAGTGCGCGGCCATGCGCTCGATGGTGGCGTGCTCGAACAGGTCGCTGACATAGGTCAGGGTCGCGCCGAGGCCGTCCTCGCTTTCGAAAGTATCCAGGGCCAGGTCGAGGTGCGCCGTGGGATTGCCCCAGCTCAGGCCTTCGATGCTCAGCCCAGGCAGTTCGCGCCCCTGGTCCGAGCGTTGGGCCTGGTGGTTGAACATCACCTGGAACAGCGGGTTGTGGCTCAGGCTGCGCTCCGGCTGCAGCGCTTCGACCAGTTGCTCGAAGGGCAGGTCCTGGTGCGCCTGGGCCTGCAAGGCGGCGTGCTTGACCTGTTGCAGCAACGCGCTGAAGGTCGTGTGCAGCTCGAACTGCGCCTTGAGCACCTGGGTGTTGACGAAGAAGCCGATCAAGCCTTCGGTCTCGGCCCGGGTGCGGTTGGCGATCGGCACGCCGACACGGATGTCGGCCTGCCCGGTCTGCCGGTGCAGCAAGCTCTGGAACGAAGCCAGCAGCAGCATGAACAGCGTCACCCCTTGCTGGCGCGCCTGCGCCTTCAAAGCCTGGACCAGCGGCGCCGGTACCTCGATGGCGAGGCTGCGACCGGCGTGGCTTTGCACAGTGGGCCGTGGATGATCGGTGGGCAGTTGCAGCACATAGTGCTCGCCGCCCAGCTGCGCCAGCCAGTAGTCCAGCTGGCGGGCCTGCTCGCCGGCCTCCATCCACTGGCGCTGCCAGACGGCATAGTCGGCGTACTGCACCGGCAAGGCCGGCTGTTCGGGTTGCCGGCCCTGGCTCAAGGCCAGGTAGGCGTCGACCACTTCATCGACCATGATCGGCATCGACCAGCCATCGGCGACGATATGATGCAGGGTCAGCACCAGCACGTGATCGTCCTCGGCCAGGCGCAGCAGGCGTACTCGCAACAGCGGCCCCTGGGTCAGGTCGAACGGGCGCTGGATCTCCCGAGCCACGCGCTCGCGGACCGCCTCGGTGGAGGTGTCCTGCAGCGATTCCATGACCAGGGTGAACGTCGTGGGCGCGTGGATACACTGCTGCGCTTCGCCACCTTGCTGATCGAAGGTGGTGCGCAGGCTCTCATGGCGAGCGATCAGGGTCTCGAAGGCCTGACGCAACGCCTCGGGGTTCAGTCGCCCCTTCAGTTGCAGGGCTGCAGGGATGTGGTAGGCGGCGCTATCCGGCTCCAGTTGCCAGAGGAACCACTGGCGTTGCTGGGCGTACGACAGCACCAGCGGCTGGTTGCGGTCCGCCACGGTAATGGCGGGGGCCTGGCTGGCCGCACCCTCGCCTGCGGCCTGGGCGAAGGCCTGCAGGTCGGCGGATTCGAACAGGCTACGCAGCGACACTTCCACATTCAGGCGCTGGCGGATGCGCGAGGTGACCTGGGTGGCCAGCAACGAGTGGCCGCCGAGTTCGAAGAAGTTGTCGTGCAGGCCGACCTGCTCGACCTTCAGCACCTCGCTCCAGATCGCCGCCAGTTGCTGCTCCAGCGCCGTGCTCGGGGCCACGTAGCCCTGTTGCAGCTGGCTGGCATCCGGCTTCGGCAGGGCCTTGCGGTCCAGCTTGCCGTTGGCGGTCAGCGGCCACTGGTTCAAGACCAGGAAGTGCGTCGGCACCATGTAGTCCGGCAGGTTGGCTTTGAGGTGCTGTTTCAGCGTGTCGCGCAGGGTTGCGTGATCGGCAGCTGGATCTTGAGCGATCAGGTAGGCCGCCAGTTGCTTGCCCCCTGCCCCGTCGATATCCAGCACCAGCACTTCACGCACCGCCGCATGCTCTTGCAGGCGCGCTTCGATCTCGCCCAGTTCGATACGGAAGCCACGGATCTTCACCTGGTGGTCGATCCGGCCCACGTACTCGATCACGCCCTGTTCGCGGTAACGCGCCAGGTCGCCGGTGCGGTACAGGCGTCCGCCTTCGCTGGAGAACGGGTCCGGCACGAAGCGTTCGGCAGTCAGCGAGGCGCGGTTGTGGTAACCCCGTGCCAGGCCAGCGTGGCCGACATGCAGCTCGCCCGTGCAGCCCTTGGCCACCGGATTGAAATCTGCGTCCAGCACGTACATCGACAGGTCCGGAATTGCCGCGCCGATCGGGCTGCCCGCCTGTTGCGTGTCGGCAAAACGGATCGGCCGGTAGGTCACGTGCACCGTGGTCTCGGTGATGCCGTACATGTTGATCAGGTTGTCGCACTCTTCGCCGAAGCGCTCGAACCATGGCTGCAAAGCGGCCACATCCAGGGCTTCGCCGCCGAAGATCACGTAGCGCAGCGCCAGATCGGCAGTGCTGTCACAGGCCACGCGCATCAGCGGCTTGAACGCCGACGGGGTCTGGTTCAGCACGGTCACGCCCTGCTCCACCAGCAACTGGTGGAAGTCCTCCGGCGAGCGGGTCACCTCACGCGGCACGATCACCAGACGACCGCCATGCAGCAGCGCACCGAAGATCTCCCACACCGAGAAGTCGAAGGCGTACGAGTGGAACAGCGTCCACACATCCTGCGCATCAAAGCCAAACCAGGCGTCCGTCGCCTTGAACAGGCGCAGCAGGTTGTGGTGCGGCAGCAGCGTGCCTTTTGGCTTGCCGGTCGAGCCCGAGGTGTAGATCACATAGGCCAGGTTGTCTGGCTGGGTCAGGTGCTCGGGGTTTTCGTCGCTATAGTCGGTCAGATCATCTTCGAGAGACAGGCTGCGCACGTGCGCCGGCACCGGCAGCCCGGCCAGCAGATGGCCTTGAGTCAGCAGCAACTGAATGCCGCTGTCTTCCATCATGTAGCTCAGGCGATCCTGCGGGTATTCCGGGTCCAGCGGCACATAGGCGCCCCCGGCCTTGAGGATCGCCAGCAGGCCGACGATCATCTCGAACCCGCGCTCCACCGCGATGCCCACCAGCACATCCGGCCCCACGCCCTGCGCGCGCAGCTTGTGCGCCAGGCGGTTGGCGCGGCGGTTGAGCTGGTCATAGCTCAATATCTGCCCGGCGAAGGTCACGGCGATCGCTTCCGGTGTACGCACCGCCTGCTGCTCGATCAGCGCGTGAGCGCACTCGGAGCTTGGGTAACGTTGTACATGCGCTTGCCGCTCATCCAACTCGAGCGCATCGAGCAACGGCAACTGCGCCACGCGTTGGGCGCTGTCCTGGCAGATGCCCTGCAACAGATTGCGCCAGTACCCACCCAGACGCTCGGCAGTGGCCGGATCGAACAATGCAGTGGCGTAGGTCAGGATGGCGCTCAACCCCGCGTCGTGCTCGACCGTGTTCAGGACCAGGTCGAACTGGGTGCTGCGGTCTTCCCAACCCAGCCCCTCGATCCGCAGCCCGGCCAGTTCCTGGGCCATGCCGGGGTTTTCCGCCTTGTGGTTGAACAGCACCTGGAACAGTGGGCTGTGGCTCAGGCTGCGCTCGGGCTGCAGCGCCTCGACCAGTTGCTCGAACGGCAGGTCCTGGTGCGCCTGGGCCTGCACGGCGGTGTGCCGGACCTGTTGCAGCAACCCGGCGAAGGTGGTTTGCGGCGCGAACTCAGCCTTGAGCACCTGGGTGTTGACGAAGAAGCCGATCAGGCCCTCGGTCTCGGCCCGGTTGCGGTTGGCGACCGGGACGCCGACGCGCACCTGCGATTGACCACTGAGGCGGTGCAGCAGCACCTGGAACGAGGCCAGCAACAGCATGAACAGGGTCACGCCCTGTTGCCGTGCGGTGGCTTTCAGCGCCTCGGCGAGTTCCGGCTCCAGGTGGATATCCAGGCGTGCCCCGGCATGACTCAGCTGCAATGGGCGTGGGCGGTCGGCAGGCAACTCCAGCACCGGTTGCTCGTCGCCCAGTTGCTGGCGCCAGTAGTCGAGCTGGCGCGCCTGCTCGCCCGCCGCCATCCACTGGCGCTGCCAGGCGGCATAATCGGCGTACTGGAACGCCAGGGCCGGCAGTTGCGCCTCGGCGCCCTGACGGTACCCGGCATACAGACGCACCACTTCATCGACCATGATCGGCATCGACCAACCATCGGCGACGATATGGTGCAGGGTCAGTACCAGCACATGCTCGTCGGCGGCCAGGCGCAGCAGGCGGGCGCGCAGCAACGGGCCGTGTTCCAGGTCGAACGGCTGCGCGGTCTCCTGCGCGATTCGCGCCTGCAGCGCCTCGCTCGCCACCGTCTCGACCGGCAAGTCGAAGTCACCTGCGGCATGGATGCGTTGCCAGGCCTGTTCACCTTCCTGATGGAACGTAGTACGCAGGGTTTCGTGGCGGGCGATCAGCGCGGCGAAGCTGCTGCGCAGCGCCTCGATATCCAGCTCGCCCTTCAGGCGCAGGGCCGATGGGATGTTGTAGGCGGCGCTGGCCGGCTCCAGCTGCCAGAGGAACCACTGGCGTTGCTGGGCGTAGGACAAGGCCAGCGGCTGGTTGCGATCCACGACGCTGAACACCGGCGCCTGGCTGGCCGCGCCTTGGCCGCCGGCCTGGGCGAAGGCTTGCAGGTCGGCGGACTCGAACAGGCTGCGCAGCGGGACTTCCAGGTCCAGGCGCTGGCGGATGCGCGAGGTGACCTGGGTGGCCAGCAATGAATGGCCGCCGAGTTCGAAGAAGTTATCGTGCAGGCCCACTTGCTCGACCTTGAGCACCTCGCTCCAGATCGCCGCCAGTTGCTGCTCCAGCGCCGTGCGCGGGGCCACGTAGCCCTGTTGCAGTTGGCTGGCGTCCGGCTTGGGCAGGGCCTTGCGGTCCAGCTTGCCGTTGGCGGTCAATGGCCACTGGTCCAAGACCAGGAAGTGCGTCGGCACCATGTAGTCCGGCAGGTTGGCTTTGAGGTGCTGTTTCAGCGTGTCGCGCAGGGTTGCGT
>NZ_FOEQ01000004.1:369471-381878 GCF_900110655.1 Pseudomonas soli | reverse complement strand
ATAGCACGGTGACGCCCTGATCCAGCAGCACTTCGCGCAGGCCCTGGCGCGACAGCACCTGGTCCTGGTCGATCACCACGACCGCGCCACCGTTGAGCAGCGGCGCCCAGACTTCCAGGGTGCTGGCGTCGAACGCCGGGTTGGAGGCGAAGGCCACGCGGTCCTGGTGGTTGAAGTCGGCAAAACCGTTGTTGATCACCAGGCGCACGATGGCCCGGTGCGGCACCTGCACGCCCTTCGGCGTGCCGGTGGAGCCGGAGGTGTACATGATGTACGCCGCGCTGCCGGCGTCCACCGCCAGGCCCAGCGGCGCAGCCGTATAGGTGCTCAGGTCGAGCCGGTCGAGTTCGACCCGGCACGGGCCCGCCACTTCGGGCTGGTCGCTATGGGTCAGCAGCAACGCCGCCCCGCTGTCACCGACCATGAACGCCTGGCGCTCGACCGGGGCATTGCCGTCAAGCGGTACGAACACTGCCGCGCACTTGCTTACCGCCAGCTGGGCCGCCAACAGGTCGAAAGAGCGTGGCAGCAACAAGGCCACGCGATCACCGGCGCGCACGCCCTGCTCGAGCAAGTAGACGACCAGGCGGTTGGCCTGGTCATCGAGCTGGGCATAGCTCCACTGGCGTTCACCGTGGATCACTGCGAGTGCCTCTGGCGTACTCGCGGCGTGGGCTTCGAACAGGCGGTGGGCGGCCAGGTCGCGCGGGTAGTCGCGTGCCGTGGCATTGAAGCGACCCAGCACGCAGTCGCGCTCGACCATGGGCAACCCATGCAGGCTGTGCAGCGCGACCTGCGGCGCCTGCTCCAGCGCCGTGACCAACTGCGTCAAGGCCCACTGCAGCAAGCGGCAGACGCGCTCGCCATCGACCGACGCCACGGCCTGCACCGTCAACCGGAAATCATCCCCATAGTCGTCGACGCTGACCACCAGCGGGTAGTTGCTGCGCTCCTGCGCGGTCAACAGTTCAATCCCCTGCCAGACGGGCCCCTGCGCAGGCTGGCCAGCACTGTGGCGATAGTTCAGCAGGCTGCTGAACAGCGCCTGCGAGGCCGGCACGCCGCTGCAGCGCTGGGCCAGGGCCAGGGAAGCCTGTTCATGGGCCAGCAGGCGCGCCAGGCGCTGGTGGGTCAGGCGCACGCCCTCGGCCACGCCCGCAGCCCCCACGCTGACCCGCAGTGGCAAGGTATTGATGAACATGCCCAGCGCCCGGTCGGCGCCCTCGCCGCCCTGCAGGCGACCAAGCAGCACGGTGCCGAACACCACCTCTTCGCGTCCGGACATCTGCGCCAGCACCTGGCCCCAGGCCTGGTGCACCAGGCTGGCGACACTGACCCCCAGCGCCCTGGCCTGCCCGCGCAGGCGTGCGATCAGCGCCGGCTCCAATGGCCAGCGGCTTTCACCCACCGAATGGGCTTCGGCCATCGCCTCGCGCAGGCCGAACGCTTCGGTCGGTTCGTCGATATCGCCCAGCAGCTCGCGGAACAGTGCCTCGTCGGCCTGAGGGTCCGCGCCAAGGCGTGCCTGGGCCACGTAGTTGCGATACGGGATGCTGGCCGGCAGCTCTGCGGGGCCTTGCAACAGTGCCCCCACTTCGAGCATCAGCTGTTCCACGGCGGTGTGGTCGACAAGAATATGATGCAGCAGCAGGGTCGCCTCCAGGCGTCCGTCCTGCCGCTGGCTGCTCAGGCGCAGCAAGGGCGCCTGGCCGAGGTCGAGCCGTGGCGTTTCGAGCGCCGGGCTCAGCAGCAGCGGCGCCTCGCGCCAGACCACCTGCACTGCCTCGTCCAGGCCCTGCCAATGCAGGCTGGTGCGCAGGATGTCGTGACGCGCAATGACCTGGTTCAGCGCGGCGACGAAGGTGTCCAGCTCGGCCTGCCCGGCAAAGGCGAAACGCGCCTGCACCACATAGGGGTCGGCGCCTTCGCTGGCCAGGTGATGGTAGAGGATGCCCTGCTGCAACGGCGCCAGGCCGTAGATATCCTGGATATTGGCCACGCCACCGGGGATCTGCCGCAGCAGTATATCGATGG
The DNA here is from genome assembly GCF_900110655.1 of Pseudomonas soli. Classification (GTDB taxonomy): domain Bacteria; phylum Pseudomonadota; class Gammaproteobacteria; order Pseudomonadales; family Pseudomonadaceae; genus Aquipseudomonas; species Aquipseudomonas soli. The sequence continues at coordinate 379,844 of NZ_FOEQ01000004.1, read as the reverse complement.
CGTCCTGATTGAGATCGGCCAGGGGCAGCATGTCCGGGGTGATCAGCGTGCAACCTGCCGGAATGCGGTTGGCCGGCACCTCGACAGCGGCCCGGCCACCCACCGACGCCGCCAGCGCGGCCAGCGTGGGCTGGCTGAACAGCACCCGCACATCGGCCGCCAGCGCCTGCTGGCGCATGCGTTCCACCAGGCGCACCGCCAGCAGCGAGTGGCCGCCCAGCTCGAAGAAGTTGTCGTCACGCCCCACTGGCCCGACACCCAGCAGGTCCGCCCAGATCGCCGCCAGGGCGGTCTCGATCGGGCCCTGGGGCGCCTGGTACTGGCGCACCGGTGCTTCGGGCGCCGGCAGGGCCTTGCGGTCGACCTTGCCGTTGGGCGTCAGCGGCATGCCATCGAGGTGGATGAACAGTGCCGGCACCATGTACTCGGGCAACTGCTCCAGCAGACGCTCGCGCAGGTACTGCGCGGCGTGATCCTGGCCAGTGTGGTAGGCGACCAGGCGCTGGCCGCTGTGCGGGTGTTCGTGGACCAGCACCAGCGCCTCGCGCACGCCGTCCACGCGGCTCAGGCAGGCTTCGATCTCGCCCGGTTCGATACGCAGGCCGCGCAGCTTGACCTGGTGATCGTTGCGACCGAGGAACTGCAACGAACCGTCAGCGCGCTGGCGCACCAGGTCACCGCTGCGGTACAGGCGCTCGCCGCGCACGAACGGGCTGTCGATGAAGCGTTCGGCCTGTTGCCCGGCCAGGCCCAGGTAGCCACGCGCTACCCCCACGCCGCCGATATGCAGGTGCCCGGCCACGCCCCACGGCAGCGGCTGGTCCGCGCCGTCCAGTACGTAAAGGCGGGTGTTGTCGATCGGCCGGCCGATCGGCAGCGCGCCGTCCGGCACGGGCTGATCGGGCTCCAGGGTGCAGACGCTGCAATCGACCGTGGTTTCGGTGGGGCCGTAGACGTTGTGCAGGCGCACTTGCGGCAAGCGCTCGCGCACCTGGCGCACCAGGGCTTCGGTCAGCTCGCCACCGCCGCAGACGATGTCGGTGAGGCTGCCGCACTGTGCGCTGCGCGCCTGTTCGAGGAACTGCTGCAACAGCGCCGGCACGAACTGCACCACGTTGACCCTGGACTCGATGATCCGCCGCGCCACATAGTCCGCGTCACGCTGGCCGTCCGGCCGCGCCAGCACCAGGCGCAGGCCGCTGCCCAGCGGCCAGAACAGCTCCCACACCGAGGCGTCGAAACTGATCGGGGTCTTGTGCAGCACCGCGGCGCCCGCCTTCGCGGGGCACAGCCCGGCGCTCCAGTGCACCAGGTTGACCACGCTGCGGTGCTCGACCATCACGCCCTTGGGCAGCCCGGTGGAGCCGGAGGTGTAGATCACATAGGCGAGGTGGCGCGAGGTCAACCCGACCACCCGTGGGTCGGTCGCCGGCAGGCTTTCCCAGCCCGCCTGGTCGAGGTCGACACGCGGCACCGCCAGTTGGCCCGGCACCTCGCGGGTGGCCGCGTGCACCAGCACCGCCAACGGCGCGCTGTCGACGAGCATGTGGCGGATGCGCTCGGCCGGGTAGCTCGGGTCCACTGGCACATAGGCGCCACCGGCCTTGAGGATAGCCAGCAGGCCGACCACCATCGACGGGCCACGCTCGACGCAGATCGCCACCCGGTCGTCGGGGCGCACGCCCAGGGCGATCAGGTGGTGGGCCAGGCGGTTGGCCTGTTCGTTGAGCTGCCGATAGGTCAGCTGTCCACCTTCCGCCTCGATGGCCACCGCCTGTGGATGCAGCAGCGCCTGGCGCTCGAACAACGCGTGCAGCGGCTGGTCGAGATCGTGTTCGGCGGCCGTGGTGTTGCAGCCGGTCAGCAGTTGATGGCGCTCCTCGGGCGTCAGCACCGGCAGCGCCAGCACGGGCAGGTCGGGGGCGCGCTCGAGCGCCTCCACCAGCCCCTCGAACACCTGTCGCAGTTGTCCGCACAGTCGCTCGGCGCCCCATTCAGCGAGGACCTGGACCGTCAGGCGCAGATCGTCACCCAGATCATCGACCGCCAGGTTCAAGGGGTAGTTGGTACGCTCTTCGGTGCCGACCACATCGATGCCCGGCGCCACCGCGATCACCGCGGCGGCGTCACCTGCCGCGCTATGGCGATAGTTGAGCATGCTGTTGAACAACGGCATCGGCGCCACCACACCGCTGCAACGCTGGGCCAGGGCCAGTGGTGCCTGTTCGTGGCCGAGCAGTGCGGTCAATTGGCGGTGGGTCAGCAACAGTGCATCCCGCACACCCTGCCGCTGCAGGTCGACCCGCAGCGGCAAGGTATTGATGAACATCCCGAGGGCGTGTTCGCCGCCCTCGCCCGCCGCCATGCGCCCCAGCAGCACGCTGCCGAACACCACCGACCCGCGCCCGGACCACGCGCCCAACAGGCGCGCGAGCCCCAGGTGCATGATGCTGGCCGGGCTGACCCCGAGCGACCGGGCCTGGGCGCGCAGGCGTTGGCTGAGGCCGGGATCCAGAGTGACTCGGGCTTCCTCCATGGCTTGGCCGGCCACCTCCTGGACGCCGAAGGCCAGGGTCGGCGCATCGATATCGGCCAGCATGGCGCCGAAGAATGCTTCATGGGCCTGTTCGTCCTGGGCCTGGCGGCTCCTGGCCAGCAGGTCACGGAACGGCACCGGGGCTGGCAGACGCTCGCTGTCACCCGCGAGATAGGCGTGGATCTCGCGGCGCACGATGTCCAGGCCGGTGTGGTCCATGACCGTGTGGTGGAACAGCAGCAGGCCGAGCACCCGGCCATCGCGATCCTGGCCATGTACCAGGCGCAGCAAGGGGGCCTGGGCCAGGTCCATGCGGTAATGACGCGAGTCGAAACGGGCGCGCAGTTGCTCCAGCGGCTCGTCACCGTCCAGGTTCCCGACTGCCTCGCACGCCAGCGGCGCCTTGCGCCACACCACCTGCAACGGCTGGTCCAGGTATTCCCAGGCCAGTGCCGTGCGCAGGATGTCATGGCGCTGGATCACCCAGTCGAGCGCCTCGGCGAACGCCTGCAGGTGCGCCGGGCTGGCGAAACGCAGCTGGGCCTGCAGCACATAGGGGTCGCCCTCGGCGGCCGTGAGGTGGTGGTAGAGCATGCCCTCCTGCAGCGGCGCCAGCGGGTAGATGTCCTGCAGATTCGCCGCGCCCCCAGGCAGCGTGGCGACGATGCGGTCGATGGCGGCCTGGTCGAGCCCGGCCAGGGGCAGCATGTCGGGGGTTATGCGCAGCGCCGGGCTCAGCCAGCCATCCTCCAGGCCCGCGAGCATCTCCAGCAGCGCTGGCTTGTGCGTCGCCAATGCGTCCCACAACACCTCATCGAGCGTGTCGTCATCGCCCTCGACGATCAGGTCGGCCTCCTCGCGCTGGAGTCGGATCGCACGGGTGGAAAGCGCTGCCATGAGTTCGCTGAAGAGCATTGGTAAGCATCCTGCTTTTGCCAGTCGGAAATGCTCGGAACGCTAATGGATCGCGGGGGGGCGGGCTGACATGGGAAGGGGGGACAACGGCAGGAGCAGCGGGGCTCAACACCAGGGAGGCGCAGCGCTCACGTTGAGCAGAGTGCGGTGGAAGGCCGGACACCGGTGCGAAGCAGGTCCGCACCGGTACCCTGAACAATGGAACTTGGGTTCAGCCAGCGAGTGTTTGCAACTCGGCCAGCTCCCGTTCGGACAATCCCACGCCTTCGCGCAGTGCCACTTCACGCTCACGGTAGCGCCGTTCTCCCGGCATGCGCGTCAGCCCCGCTTCCTGCATCTGCTCCACCAGTTCACGGCTGCGCTGGGCAAAACGCTGGCCTTGCGCCTTGGCCGGGTCGATCACGATCAGCAATTGCCCGGTCCATGGGGTCTTTGCTCCCGGATGCCCGGACCAGTCGAACTCCCAGGAAAAATGCCCCCCCGTCAGCGCCGCCGCCAGCAGTTCGACCATCATCGACAGCGCCGAGCCTTTGTGGCCGCCGAACGGCAGCAAGGCGCCGCCTTCGAGAATCGCCTTGGGGTCAGTAGTCGGCTGGCCGGCGGCATCCACGCCCATGCCCGACGGCAGCTGTTCGCCGGCCCGGGCGGCGATCTGCACGTCGCCATGGGCCATGGCACTGGTGGCCATGTCGAAGACGATCGGGTCGTGCCCCGCACAAGGCGCGGCGAAGGCGATGGGGTTGGTGCCGAACAACGGCTTGCGCGCACCGTGGGGCACCACGCAGGTCATGCTGTTGACCACGCTCAGGGCCACCAGGCCTTCATCGGCGAATGGCTCGACATCCGGCCACAGCGCGGCGAAATGGTGCGAATTGTGGATCGCCAGCACCGCGATGCCGGCCGTGCGCGCCTTCGCCACCAACAGCGCGCGGGCCGCGGCCAGGGCCGGCTGGGCAAAACCGCCCTTGGCATCGACCTGCACATAGGCCGGTGCCAGGTCGGTTACCTGCGGCTCGGCGCGGCCATCGACCCAACCGCTGGCCAGGGTCGAGACATAACCGGGAATACGGAACACCCCGTGGCTGTGGGCACCGTCACGCTGGGCGCTGGCGCAGTTGTCGGCGAGTACGGCGGCCACTGCCGCGCTGCAGCCATGCCGCGCGAAGATTGCCTGGAGCAATGCCTGCAGTTCGGAAAAAGGCACGCGCACGACAGGGCCGGTGGAAGGTGAAGACATCTGGAGCTCCTTTCTTGGAATTGGAATCGCTACAGCGCAACTGCACAGACTTTCCCGCCAATGACAGCTATCTGTCAAATATTGACTTGATGACAGAAAACAGCCATTTTGGCTTCCACGCCAGAAATCAACCGGAACCGACCATGAGCCAATCGATCAAGCAACGCCTGGAAAGCAGCCTGCACAGCGCTGCCGCCTCGGGCCGCCAGATCGCCAGCTACATGCTCGCCAACCTCCACGAACTGCCCTTCCAGACCTCGGCCAGCATCGCCGCCAAGCTGGGCGTGAGCGAATCGAGCGTCGGCCGCTTCTGCCGCGCCTTGGGCTATGCCCACCTCAAGGCTCTCAAGCAGGACCTGCAGAACGACCTGGGCGACGGCCCGTGGCTGGCCGGCGACCGCCTGCAGGCGTTTCGCCAGCAACCCGAGGACGACCAGCGCTCAGGCAGCCTGGAGCTGGAAATGGCCGCGCTGGTGCGCGTGCACGAGTACAGCCGCGGCGAGACCTGGCAACAGGTCGCCCGCCGCCTGGCCGATAGACCCCGGATATTCGTCGCCGGCTTTCAGACCGAGCGTGGCGTGGCCATGTGCATGAGCCACCTGTTGCAGTACCTGCGCGACGGCGTGCAACTGGTCGATGGCAGCGCCGGGCATTTCGGCGAGGTATTGCTGGGGCGCCCGCAGGACTCCGCGCTGGTGGTGTTCGAAGCACGCCGTTATTCGCGCCACGCCCTGCAGCTGTGCCACAAGGCCCGTGCGCTGGGCATCCCGGTGACCCTGGTCACCGACACTTTCTGTGACTGGGCCGATGCCGAAGCCGACGAGGTGTTCCGCATCCCCACCGAATTCAACCTGTTCTGGGAATCCACCGCGACCATGCTGTCGTGGGTGCACCTGATGGTCAACGAGGTCTGCAAGCAGCTCGGACCAGATGTTGAAAAACGCTTGGAAGCAACTGCCGCTCTACATAACGAGTTCGTCGGCTACACCTCGTGGCCGGCGGGCAAACAACAATAGCAAGAGTGCGATGACCGAGGTGCGAGATGAAAGGAACCATGGCTGTGGTGGGTGCGTGCGCCCTGCTGCTGGCGGGCCACGCCAGTGCCGAGACCCTGCGCTTTGCCACTGAAGGCGCATATCCCCCCTTCAACTACGTCGACGCCGACAACAAGCTGCACGGCTTCGACATCGACATCACCCATGCCCTGTGCGAACAGATGAAGGTCGAGTGCACCCTGGTGGCCCAGGACTGGGAAGGCATCATTCCGGCGCTGATGGCGCGCAAGTACGACGCGGTGGTGGCCTCGATGATCGACACCGAGGAACGGCGCCGGAAGATCGCCTTCACCGACCACTACTACCGCACCCCACTGACCGTGGCCGTCGCCAAGGACAGCCCGATCAGCGACGCGCAGACCGACTTCAAGGGCTACACGGTCGGCGCGCAATCCGCCTCGACCCAGGCGATCTACGCCGAGGATGTATACGGCAAGGCCGGCGCGGACGTGAAGCTGTACCCGACCCTTGACGAAGCCAACGCAGACCTTGCCGCCGGGCGCCTGGACGGGGTGATCGCCGACAAGTTCCCGCTGCACGAATGGCTGAACAAGAATGGCAAGGACTGCTGCAAGATCCTCGGCGACGTCGACGGCACCAAGGCCGACGCGGCGATTGCCGTACGCAAGGACGACCAGGCCCTGCGCACCCGGCTGAACGAGGCGCTGGCGGCGATCGTGGCCAATGGCACCTACCAGAAGATCGCGAGCAAGTACTTCGCCTTCGACATCTACCAGTAATCTCGTGGAGGCCGGCCTGCCGCGCGATGGCGCCTGATCAGTGAACCACGCCATCGCGGGGCAAGCCCGCTCCCACCAGGGCAACTGTTTCCTGGGGGTTAGCCATGCTCGATCAACTCTCCCTGCTTTCCTTCGCCAGCGGCGGCTGGGGCCAGGCGTTGCTGGCCGGCGCGCTGGTGACCGTGTCGCTGGCCCTGGCCTGCCTGCCCATCGGCCTGCCACTGGGCTTGCTGGTGGCGCTCGCCGCGCGTTCTCGCAAACGCCTGCCGCGGGCCTGGGCCACCCTCTTCTCCACGGTGTTTCGCGGCCTGCCAGAACTGCTCACCCTGCTGATCATCTACTACGGCTGCCAGATCGCCGCGCAGAAGCTCCTCGACGCGCTGGGCTATGAAGGCGAGGTGCTGATCAACACCTTCCTCGCCGCCATGGCCGCCTTCAGCCTGGTGTTCGCCGCATTCTCCAGCGAGATCTGGCTGATGGCCTTCAAGACCCTGCCCAAGGGCCAGCTGGAGGCCTGCTCGGCCCTGGGCCTGGGCAAGCGCACCGGGTTCTTCAAGGTGGTGCTGCCGCAACTAACGCGCATCGCCCTGCCGGGCCTGTCGAACAACTGGCTGAGCCTGCTCAAGGACACCTCGCTGGTTTCGACCATCTCGCTGATCGACCTGATGCGCCAGACCAACCTCGCGGTCAGCGTGACCAAGGAGCCGATGCTGTTCTACAGCGTCGCCTGCCTGGTCTACCTGCTGTTCTCGGCGCTGTCGGGCAGGGTCTTCGCCCTGCTCGAGCGGCGCAGCAACCGCCATTTGCAAGGAGCCCGCCCATGAGCCTGGAGCAACTGCTGGCCTACGTGCTCGACCCGGACTTGCTGGACCGTTACGGCGCGCGTTTCGTCGATGGCCTGCTGGTCACCGCCAAGCTGGTGGCGATTTCGTTCACCCTCGGCGCGCTGCTGGGCATGCTCCTGGCGCTGGCGCGCATGTCACCCAGCTGCGTGCTGCGGCGCCTGGCGGCTGGCTACGTGTATTTCTTCCGCGGTTCACCGCTGCTGGCCCAGCTGTTCCTGCTGTACTACGGGCTGGGTTCGCTCAAGGGTTTCTGGCAGGAGATGGGCCTCTGGTGGTTCTTCCGCGAGGCCTGGTATTGCGCCCTGCTCGCCTTCACCCTCAACACGGCGGCCTATCAGGCCGAGATCTTCCGCGCCAGTCTGATGGCGGTCGCGCCGGGTCAGTACGAGGCGGCCAAGGCACTCAACCTCAAGCGCTCGACCACCTTCTTCAAGGTGGTCCTGCCGCAGTCGCTGCTGGTGGCCATCGGCCCGCTGGGCAACGAGCTGATCATGATGATCAAGGCCAGCGCGATTGCCTCGCTGGTGACGATCTACGACTTGATGGGGGTGACCAAGCTGGCCTTCTCGCGCAGCTTCGACTTCCAGATCTACCTGTGGGCGGCAGTGCTCTACCTGCTGATCGTCGAGGCGGTCCGGCGCACCTTGAAACACCTGGAAGCCCGCCTGGGCCGCCACCTGAACTGACTGAAGGAAACCTTCCATGCATTGCCAGACCATCGTCCTGGGCGCCGGCATCGTCGGCGTCAGCACCGCCCTGCACCTGCAGGCCCGCGGACGCCAGGTGATCCTCATCGACCGCGACGAGCCAGGCAGCGGCACCAGCCATGGCAACGCCGGGCTGATCGAGCGCTCCAGCGTGATCCCCTATGCCTTCCCGCGCCAGTACAGCGCCCTGCTGCGCTATGGCCTGAACCGCCAGCCCGACGTGCGCTACAGCCTCGCCCACCTGCCCAAGGCCGCGCCGTGGCTGCTCAGCTACTGGCGCCAGTCCGCCCCCGGACGCCTGGCCAAGGCCGCCGCCGACATGCTGCCGCTGGTGCAGCGCAGCGTCGAGGAACACGATGCGCTGATCGAAGCCGCCGGCCTGCAAGGGCTGGTGCAGGCCAAGGGTTGGATCGAGGTGTACCGCGACGCCACGCTGTTCGCCCAGGCCAAGCACGACCTTCAAGGCCTGGCCCGCTATGGCCTGCGCTACGAGATCCTCGAGCGCGAGCAACTGCAGGCCCGCGAGCAGCAACTGGACGGTGGGGTGATCGGTGGCATCCACTGGCTTGACCCGAAGACCGTGAGCAACCCCGGCGGCTTGACCCGTGGCTATGCCGCGCTGTTCGTCCAGCGTGGCGGGCAGTTCCTCCACGGCGATGCGCGTAGCCTGCGCCAGGTCGAGAGTGGCTGGCAGGTTGACAGCCGCCGCGGCACGGTCACCGCCGACGAGGTGGTGGCCTGCCTCGGCCCGCAGTCGGCCGACCTCTATGAACGGCTGGGCTACCGCTTTCCGCTGGGGATCAAGCGCGGCTACCACATGCACTACGCGACCCGCGACGGCGCCGAACTGGGCCACTCGATCTGCGACACCCAGGGCGGCTATGTCCTGGCGCCGATGGCGCGGGGCGTGCGCCTGACTACCGGCATCGAATTCGCCGCCAGCGATGCCCCGGCCAATGAGATCCAGCTGCGCCGCTGCGAGGCCCTCGCGCGCAAGCTGTTCCCGGCCCTGGGCGAGCGCCTGGACGACAAGCCCTGGCTGGGCCGCCGCCCGTGCCTGCCGGACATGCGCCCGGTGATCGGCCCGGCGCCGCTGCACAAGCAGCTGTGGTTCAACTTCGGCCATGCCCATCATGGCCTGACGCTGGGCCCGGTCAGCGGCCGCCTGCTGGCGGAGCTGATGACCGGCGAGCGCCCCTTCACCGACCCTGCGCCCTACAGCACCGCACGCTTCGCCTGAACCTTGAGCGGGAGAACAACAAGATGACCGCACCCTTGAGCCTTGCCAGCCGGCACCCTGCCCCCGACCCGCGCCCGGAGCTGATCCGTATCGAGGGCCTGAACAAGCATTACGGCGCGTTCCATGTGCTGCACGATATCGACCTGTCGGTACGCGAGGGCGAACGGATCGTGCTCTGCGGCCCCTCGGGCTCGGGCAAGTCGACGTTGATCCGCTGCATCAACCGCCTGGAGATCGCCCAGCAGGGCAGCATTCGCGTGGCCGGCACCGACCTTGCCAGCACTGGCCGCGAGGCCGCCAAGGTGCGCAGCGAGATCGGCATGGTGTTCCAGCACTTCAACCTGTTCCCGCACATGAGCGTGCTCGACAATTGCCTGCTGGCACCGATGAGCGTGCGCGGCCTGTCGCGGCGGGACGCCGAGGAACGGGCGCGCTCGTACCTGAGCAAGGTCGGTATCGAAAGCCAGGCGAACAAGTACCCCAGCCAGCTCTCTGGCGGTCAGCAGCAGCGGGTGGCGATCGCCCGGGCGTTGTGCATGAAGCCGAGGATCATGCTGTTCGACGAGCCGACCTCGGCGCTCGACCCGGAGATGGTGGCCGAAGTTTTGGACGTTCTTGTGCAATTGGCCGGTACCGGCATGACCATGCTCTGCGTGACCCACGAGATGGGCTTTGCACGACAGGTGGCAGAGCGGGTGTTGTTTCTCGAAGGTGGGCAAATCATCGAGGACTCTTCACCGGAAGTGTTCTTCGGGCAGCCCAGGACGGCGCGGGCACAGGCGTTTTTGAAGCAGATTCTGCATTAATGGTTCGTGGTCCTGTGCAGATACACGCAACCCTGGCCGCCCCCTGCAAAACAGCGATGCAATATATGAAGATTTGATCTTGATCTTGATCTTGATCTTAATCTTAATCTCAAGATTAGTTTCAAACTCACTAGCGACAGCTGCGGCAGTGTAGGCGCCGCCCGTAACTTCGCGACTTCAGGAGGCCGAACGCAGGCCTTGCGGAGGGAGGTGACGGGCATGGATGCCCGTCAAGCGCTGCGCCCCAGGATGGGGCGTTCAGCGCGGTCCTCCCGGGAGCAAGGCCGGAGTG
>NZ_FOEQ01000004.1:0-368936 GCF_900110655.1 Pseudomonas soli | reverse complement strand
AGAGCAAGAGCAAGAGCAAGAGCAAGAGCAAGAAGTACAGATTTTTTGCTTGGAAATTTAATATTAAAAAATATTTCAGTCACCACATTAACTCAACACCACATACACCTCGCGCAAGTTAACTACATGACTCACCGCTTGCGCGCACAAATACCGAAGGCGACATCGCCGATATAGATATCCTGCGACCGTCGCCGCTCGACATCCAACCGCGCCTGCAATGTGTCGATCCCAACCTGCCGCGCCGTGGCCACGCCATTGGCGATGATCCGCGGCAGGCAAGCGCGGATGATCTCACCCAGCGGGTAGGCGTTGTCGGGCGTCTGCACCAGGCATTCGGCACGCAGGTCCTCGACCGTCAGCCCCGCCTCGCTGAACACACGGTGCAGGTTGAAGCCGATCTGCAGGTCCGCCCCCTCATGGGCAAGCATGCGCCTCAACCATTGCTGGGCCTTGTGGTGCAACGGGAATGACGCCTGGCTCGGCGCGGCCATGCTGCCATCATGCTCCTGGAAGATCATCAGCCCGCCAGGCAGCAGGTGCCGAGCCAACGCGCGCAATGCCTTGACCGGATCCGCCTGGTACATCAGCACCCGCCGTCCGACGATGGCGTCGAACAACCCCAGGGTCGCGGGCAACGCGCACAGTTCGGCAGCCACGAACTCAGGTACCGCCGCCCCTTTGCGGCTTTCACGCTGGCGCGCGATCTCCAGGGCGCCAGCCGCCCGGTCGATACCCACCACCGCGCCGTCGTCACCTACCAGGCCGGCCAGCAGCCAGCTAACATCGCCACTGCCACACCCGACATCGAGCACGCGCATGCCGGGGCCGATACCCGCGTCAACCAGCAGGCGCGTGGTGAAATCCGCTTTCGCAAGTGCCATGCCATGCTCCTTCCCAGAAGCGCCAGTGTGCAGAGCAAAGGGGCACGCGCACAAGACTGGTTTATGCTACAGCCACCCTAGACCCCGAGCATTACCATGGTTACCGACCCACAGCTGGACAGCTGGCAGCACAACGCCCAGGCCTGGATCGAAGCCGTTCGCTCCGGCGCCATCGAGTCCCGCCGCCAGGTCACCGATCAGGCGATACTCCTGGCCGTGCTCGGCCGCCAGCCCTGTCGGGTGCTGGATATGGGCTGCGGCGAGGGTTGGCTGCTCCGTGCATTGGCCGCAAGGGGCATCGAAGCGGTCGGAGTGGATGGCGATGCGACCCTGGTCGCCGCCGCACGGGAAGCGGGTTCGGCGCAGGTCCACCTGGCCAGCTACGAACAAGTGATCGCAGGCGTGCCGGGCATCGGCCACGATCATGAGCTGATCTGCGCCAACTTCTCCCTGCTGCAGCAAGACATCATTCCCCTGCTCATCACCATGCGGGATCTGCTGCGGCCCGACGGCACACTGCTGATCCAGACACTGCACCCCTGGACGGCAGCCGCCGGCATTTACCAGGATGGCTGGCGCGAGGAGTCATTCGTCGGGTTCGCCGGCGACTGGCGCCCGATGCCATGGTACTTCCGCACCCTCGGCAGCTGGCTGAAGGCACTGGAGCTGGCGGGTTTCAACCTGGTCGAACTGCAGGAGCCGCAACATCCGCAGAGCCAGGTGCCGCAATCCCTGCTGCTGGTCGCGCGCAACACAGCCTGACCCCTGCGGCCTCTCGTCGCAGCCTTTTCCCTCTTGGCAAATCCTGTACAGGCCTTAAAATCCCGCCTCCTTTTCGCCCGTCGCCCCAACCGGTGGCAAGCCCCCGCAAAGACCGCGTCCGTGCCTCACACATCGCGCATGTGCCACAGGCTCAACCGCCCCGCCAGGCCTTCACCCAACAGGCCCCGCGGTTGACTCTTGCCAAGCTCGCATCCCGCCCAGGCCGCACTGTACGTCGCTGTCCGCCACGTGCAGCCGAAAAGGTGCTTCTGAGCTCTTTTCAACCTTGAGGTAACTATGTCTGTGCGTTTGCTGGCGATGGCGCTGGCACCCCTGCTCGGCCTGTTCATCATTGCCCTGGGCAATGGCGTGCTGTCTTCCCTGACCACCCTGCGCCTGGGCGCCGCCGGCGAATCGGCGACCATGATCGGCGTGGTGTCGTCGGCCTACTTCATCGGCCTGACCCTGGGCGCGATCTTCAACGACCGGCTGATCTTGCGCATCGGCCACATCCGCGCCTACAGCAGTTTCGCCGCCTTGATCGGCGCGACTATCCTGCTGCAAGGCCTGTTCTACGACACCACCTGGTGGTTCGTACTGCGGCTGATCAACGGCTGGGCGGCGGTCGGCGTGTTCCTGGTGATCGAGAGTTGGCTGCTGCTGGCCGGTGACGCGAAGATCCGTGGGCGCCTGCTGGCGCTGTACATGATCGCCTTCTATGGCGCGGGGGTAATCGCCCAGGCCGCCTTGGGCGAGGTCACTGGCTGGGGCGAGACCGCGCCGTTCATGGTCGCCGGCATGCTCGCCACGCTGTCGGTGCTGCCGATCGTGATCCTGCCCCGGGTATCGCCACTGCTGGATCAGGTCGAGCCGCTCAAACCGCGGCAACTGTTGGGCGTGGCGCCGACCGGGCTGGTCGGCTGCTTCGGCTCGGGGGTCGCCATCGCCGGCATCTATGCCTTGCTGCCGCTGTACCTGCAACGCATCGGCCTGGACGTCGGCGAGACCGGCGACATGATGGCCTGGGTGATCCTCGGTGCCATGCTGCTGCAATATCCGGTCGGGCGCTGGTCCGACCGCAAGGATCGGCAGGACGTGCTGATCGCCCTGGCCGCCCTGTGTACCGTGCTATCGGTTTTGATCGTGCTGCTGCCAGCCGACACCGTGCTGCTGCCGGCGCTGCTATTCCTGCTCGGCGGCGGCGTGTTCGCGCTGTACCCGGTGGCTGTCAGTAGCGCCGCCGACCGCGCTCCGGCCGATGCGCTGGTGCCGATGATCCAGGGGCTGCTGCTGATCAACTCGCTGGGCTCGGCCATGGCCCCGCTGGCCATTTCGCCGATGATGACCGCCTACGGCGAAGTCGGGCTGTTCTGGGCCTTCGCCGTGATCAACCTGGTCATGGTCGGGTTCTTCTTGTGGCGTCGCGGCAAGCGCCCGGCACCGGAGCACCCGGCGCCGTTCGCGCCGACCGCCACCTTCTCGCCGACCGGCGCGGAGCTGCGGGTGACCGAAGACCTGATGCACGCGGCGCAGGAGCACCCGACGCTGGAAGCGATGGATGTCATGCCGGGCCAACAGGCGCCTCGTCCTGACGCCCACTGACGCCTGACGCCAAGGACCGTCCGTCGCTTGACGGGCACCTTGGCGCCGCCGTGATAGCCCAACCATGACAGTCATCCGACAGGAGATTCACCATGGTCAATCCACGTCCCCTCGCCTTGCTGCTGGCCCTGATGCTGGGCAGCACCGCCACCCTCACTCTCGCGGCCACCGACATGAACGGGAGCGGCACGCACAAAGAGCACACTTCCGAGCAGGGCAAGACCGCCGGTGAAGGCAGCAGCGTAAACACCCCCGGTGGCAAGGATAACGACAGCAGTGACACCGGTACCGACTCTGACGCCGCCGACGGTGCCGCTGGCGGCTCCAACAGTACCGGCGAAGCCACCGGCAGCGGCGCCGGGGCTTCAGGTGGCAGCGCCGAAGATCAGGACAGCCGGTGACCCGCGAAGCGAACGGCCTTCACCGCCAGTATCGAGGCTCGTCCACCACGCGCTGGTGCTCGGCAAACAACAACGGCAGCTGCTCCTTGAGAAAGTCCAGCCAGGTACGCACCTTGGCATCCAGGTAATGCCGTGACGGATAGATCGCATAGATCTCGCGCTGGCGCAGCCGATGCGGCGCCAGCAACCGACACAAGCGCCCCTCCTGCATGGCCTGACTCGCCGAGTAGTAGGGCAGCAGGCCGACCCCCATGCCCAACTCGGTGGCCTTGAGCATGGCGTCCGCGACGTTGGTGAGGAAAGTGTCCTGGGGCACGATCACGCAATTGTCGGGTTGGCCTTCGAACGACCAGTCCTCCTCGAACAGCGGGTCCACGGTGCGCAAGCAGACGTGTCTGTGCAAATCCTCGGGGCGCTCGGGTATACCGTGGCGGGCAAGGTAATCCGGGGAGGCGCACAGGATGCTGTGGATGCTACCCAGCGGGATGGCGATCAGTTGCGAGTCAGGCAGGCCCTGGCCGATGGTGATTACTACGTCATGCCCCTCGGCCAGCGGGTCTGGGTTGCGCTGCGACAGGGTCAGTTCCATCACCACTTCCGGGCATGTGGCGTTGTAGCGCGCCACCAGCGGCATCATCAACAGCCCCAGGCCATGGGTACAGTGGAAGCGCAGGCGGCCACGGGGCGTGAGATGGGCGCCGCGCGCCTCGTCCACCGCCTCTTCGGTGAGCAGCATGATCTGCCGGGTGCGCTCGAGAAAGCGCTCGCCCGCCTCGCTCATGCGCAGGCGCCGGGTGGTGCGGTGCAACAGGCGGGTCTGCAGCTGATTCTCGAGCTCGGCGACGATTCGCGACACCTGCGCGGCGGAAATATCCAGGGCCTGGGCCGCGCCGGCGAAACTGCCGCACTCCACTACCCGGGCGAAGGTTCGCATCGCATGCAGCATGTCCATGGGCAGGCACTCTCATTCATACATGAAAGGCAGGAATCTATCACGGGATAGCCCATTTATTGTGAAACACAAATGAATGGATCATTAGCTATCCGCAATAAATGAGGTACCTGTCATGAAACGTTCGATTGCCCTGCTCGCCCTCAGCGCCACCCTCGCCTCGTTCGGCGCCTTCGCCGACAACAGCTCCAGCACCTACGAATACGGCATGCCGCTGGACATCGCCAAGGTCGTTTCGATTACTCCGGCCAGCAACGACGCCGATTGCCAGGTCGGCACCGCGCACATGGTCTACGTCGACCACCAGGGCCAGACCCACGAAGTCGACTACCGCCAGATGGGCCAGTGCTCGCAGCTGTAACCCCGTGGCAAAAATACCAGCCATCTTGCTGAAAGTGCATTTGCCCGCCTGACACGGCGCCGCATGATCTGCCGGGACAACAACAAGAACGTCCCGGACCATGAATACGATCGATACCTCCACGGCCCCGTCCGTGCGCGCCTGCGACGCAACTCACGCCCGCATCACCTGGCGGCTGATGCCACTGCTGCTGGTGTGCTACCTGTTCGCCCACCTGGACCGCATCAACATCGGCTTCGCCAAGATGCAGATGAGCGCCGACCTGGGCTTTTCCGACACGGTCTACGGCCTGGGCGCCGGCCTGTTCTTCATCGCCTATGCGCTGTTCGGCGTGCCCAGCAACCTGGCCCTGGAGCGGGTCGGCCCGCGGCGCTGGATCGCCACCTTGATGGTGGTCTGGGGGCTGTTGTCGACTGCCATGATGTGGGTGCAGGACGACGCCGGGTTCTATGCCTTGCGCTTCTTGCTGGGCGTGGCCGAGGCCGGTTTCTTCCCCGGCATCCTCGTAGTGCTCAATCGCTGGTATCCGGCCCGGCGCCGTGCCCAGATCACGGCGTTGTTCGCCATCGCCGTGCCCTTGGCCGGGGTGGTCGGCGGGCCGTTGTCCGGCGGCATCCTGCAGGCGTTTCACGACCAGGGTGGCATGTGGGGCTGGCAGTGGATGTTCTTGATCGAGGGGCTGCCGGTGGTGTTGCTCGGGCTGGTGGTGCTCAAGGCCCTGCCGGACAACTTCGAGCAGGTGGCTTGACTAACCGCCGATCAGAAGCGTGCAATGCGCGAGGAAATGGCCCTCGAGGAACGGCACAAGCCGATCGACTCGATGCGCGGGCTGCTGGGCGACGCCCATGTCTGGTTGCTGGTGGCGATCTATTTCGCGGTGATGCTGGCAGTCAACACCCTGGCTTTCTGGATGCCCAGCCTGATTCACGGCGCCGGCATCGGCAGCGATGGCCAGGTCGGCCTGCTCAGCGCCATCCCTTATCTGGCCGGATGCCTGTTCATGCTCGGCTGCGGCCGCTCGTCCGACCGTCACCGCGAACGCCGCTGGCATCTGTGCGGGCCGTTACTGATGGCCGCCGCCGGCATCGCCCTGGCCGGATGGGCGCCGGACGACGCCTTGCTGGTGATGAGCGGGCTGGTGGTCGCGGGCATGGGCGCCAGCGCCGCGCTGCCGATGTTCTGGCAACTGCCGCCGGCCTTCCTGGCGGGCGGCGCCCAGGCCGCCGGTATCGCCATGATCAGCTCGTTCGGCAGTATCGCCTCGTTCGCCGCGCCTTACCTGATCGGCTGGATGCGCGACAGCACCGCCAACCCGGGCCTGGCCTTGCAGGTACTGGCCGTGGCCATCGTAATGGGCGCCGTGCTGGTGCTGAAGGTGCCAGCCAGCGTAGTCAATCCAAGGTGAGGCGCTTCACGCCAGCAACTCGGTAATCCACTGCGCCTGACGGGTGATATCGCGCACCTTTTCCTCGGGCACTGGCTGGCGCGCCCGGGCGAAATTGGCCAGGGTCTGGTGTTTCTGGCGCAACATGCGTTGCCACTTGAACAGGAACGCCGGGCTGCGCGCCTGCATCAGCAGTGGGCCGAAGTACAGCTGCTCGGCGCTGTAGCTGACCGACTCGGTACGTTCGGCGACGATGACTTCATAGTCGAAACGGTTTTCCCGCAGCACTTCCTCGCAGACGATCCGATAGCCGTTGTCCATCAGCCACTGGCGCAGGGCCTGTTCACCGCCGTTGGGTTGCAGGATCAACCGCTCGTGGCCGCCCAGGTGTTGCCTGCCGGCTTCGAGAATGTCGCGAATGGTCTCGCCGCCCATGCCGCAGATACTGACTGCGGTGATGCCATCATTTGGCTCGATGGCTGCCAGGCCACTGGCATGGCGCACGGTGATGCGGTCTTCCAGGCCGTTGTCGCGCACGGTGCGCTGCGCGGCCTGGTACGGCGTCAGCGCCACTTCGCCGGCCACGGCCGCGATAATCGCGCCCCGACGCGCCAGCGCCACCGGCAGGTAGCCATGGTCCGAGCCGATATCGGCCAGTCGCGCGCCCGCCGGCACATGGGCTGCCACGCGCTCCAGGCGCATGGACAATGTGTGTTCGTTCAACAAAAGCCTCTTTTCACCACCAGGGCCCGGCGCCTGTGGCCGGGTGGAGCGCGATTCTGCCGGTCCCGGCCAGGTATTTCAAATGCCCGCGACCGACCGTCCTGCCTCGACCTGCCCTGCCCGCTCGCGTAGGCTTGGCGGTTTCCTTCCGTTGCAAGGCGAAACCTCATGGCACACAGCGACATCATCTACACCCCCGACCCGGACGCCGACTCGATCTCCTCGGACGTTGCCGAGTACAACGGCATCCTGGTCAGCACCCAGATCCCCGTGCAGGCCGACGGCAGCCTCGAGCTGGGCGACATCACCACCCAGTGCGAATGTACCCTGCAGGCTTTGAAAGTTGCCCTGGAGCGCGCCGGCAGCTCGATGGACCGGGTGTTGCACCTGACCATCTACCTGACTGACATGGCTGACCGGGCGGCGTTCAACGAGGTGTACCAGCGGTTCTTCAAAAAACCATGGCCGGTGCGGGCTGCAGTGGGTGTGGCTTCCCTGGCGTTTGAGGGAATGCGGGTCGAGGTAACGGCGATGGCGGCCAAGGGCTGAGGTGCGCCAGTTCCCGCAGCGTAGTCTGCTCGGCTTCGACTGCGGGGATGACCATAATCAAGGATCCATCTGGAACGGTTACTTACTGACAAACTCAGGTTTCATCACCCCCGCTACCATGATTAACCAAGAGTTGATCCGGCCCGCCCAAACGCCTGATTTCTATGTTTTTCGCTCGAGTAAGATACCCGTCATACTTCTTCCCTATCCCCTTGACAGATTTATCAGAATAATACGAAATCGCTGCAGCAAATACACCACCCATGAGTATCGCGGACTTTTGCTCATCCGAAATGTTTTTATTCTGGCCTCCAGCGCGCGCGTCATTATACGAAGCCGCCAAACTACTATAAGCCGCTAAGTAAGCCCCCGCACTTGTCGCTGCCGCCACGCCAAGCTTTAACACATCCCACTTCGAAACGTCCGGCAAACTACTAGCGTCCTCCGGAGAATTTTTAATCAGTCGATTTTTGACCACAGCGTATTCAACTATACTCATTGTCGATTCTATATGCTTTGGCAGTCTAGTAGCCGTCGACGCTTCCATGATGGGCAAGGCAAATTGCAAATTCTTCACTTCAAACAACCACGACCAAGTCGAAGTAGCAGTCGAATCCAGAGCAGGTGTCACGCTTGAAACAGTGGGGGCTCTCCCATCACGATCATGATAATTTACCGGATCTCCCTGACAGTAGGCATAGGTATTTATCCCGCCTTTGCCGAACGGACTCAACCGGTCAGATGAGCAGAAACGCATCAACCGCGGATTGAAAACCCGATGCCCGTTTCCCAGGTGATAAGTACCTGTCCCCGGTTCGCGCATCTGCCCGCAATAAGCCAATCGATGTCCGATTACCAGGGTCAACGCCCCATAGGGCGGATAGGCCCTGGTATCGCCAAGCACTGACAGCTGTCTGTCGGCCCTGCTCAGATGTGTGTGAACCATGGCGCCCTCGCGGCCGGTCGGTATCGTTTGACGTTAACAGCGATGCGCCGTGGGCAACACTGACAGAATTACCAGGTGTACTGCGCTATCGAACCCGGTAGTCGCACCTGGCCAGGCGGATTCATCAGTTAAAGATGCTGCCACTCCATTTCACCGCTACAATGCCCGCCTTACCGTGACAGCCCGAACCTATAACGACATGTCCCTTCCAAAGCACCACCTGGAACTGCTCAGCCCTGCCCGTGACGTGAGCATCGCCCGCGAGGCGATCCTGCACGGCGCCGACGCCATCTATATCGGCGGCCCGAGCTTCGGCGCGCGCCACAACGCCTGCAACGAGGTCAGCGACATCGCCGAGCTGGTCGAGTTCGCCCGGCGCTACCATGCCCGCGTGTTCACCACCATCAATACCATCCTCCACGACAACGAGCTGGAGCCAGCACGCAAGCTGATCCACCAGCTATACGATGCCGGTGTCGATGCACTGATCGTGCAGGACCTGGGGGTGATGGAGCTGGATATCCCGCCGATCGAGCTGCATGCCAGCACCCAAACCGATATCCGCACCCTGGAGCGGGCCAAGTTCCTCGACCAGGCCGGCTTTTCCCAGCTGGTGCTGGCCCGCGAGCTGAACCTGCAGCAGATCCGCAGCATCGCCGCCGAGACCGACGCCGCCATCGAGTTCTTCATCCATGGCGCGCTGTGCGTGGCCTTCTCCGGCCAATGCAACATCTCCCACGCCCAGACCGGGCGTAGTGCGAATCGCGGCGATTGCTCCCAGGCCTGCCGCCTGCCGTATACCCTCAAGGACGACCAGGGACGCGTGGTCGCTTTCGAGAAGCACCTGCTGTCGATGAAGGACAACAACCAGACCGCCAACCTGCGCGACCTGGTCGATGCCGGTGTGCGCTCGTTCAAGATCGAAGGTCGTTACAAGGACATGGGCTATGTGAAGAACATCACCGCCCACTACCGCAAGGAACTCGACGCCATCCTCGAGGACCGCCCCGAGCTGGCTCGCGCCTCCAGTGGCCGCACCGAACACTTCTTCGTGCCGGATCCGGACAAAACCTTCCACCGTGGCAGCACCGACTACTTCGTCAGCGACCGCAAGATCGACATCGGCGCCTTCGACTCTCCAACCTTCACTGGCCTGCCAGTGGGTGTGGTCGAGAAAGTCGGCAAGCGCGACCTGCTTGTGACCACCGATGTCCCGCTGACCAACGGCGACGGCCTCAACGTGCTGGTCAAACGCGAGGTGGTGGGCTTCCGCGCCAACATCGCCGAGCTGAGAAGCGAATCCGAGGAGGACGGCCAGAAGCGCTACCGCTACCGAGTCGAGCCCAACGAGATGCCCGAGGGCTTGTACAAGCTCCGCCCAAACCATCCGCTTTCGCGCAACCTCGACCACAACTGGCAACAGGCGTTGCAGCGTACGTCGTCAGAGCGCCGGGTGGCTGTCGAATGGCATGCCGTGCTGCGTGAGCAGCGTTTGCTGCTGACCCTCGGCAGCGAGGAAGGGGTCAGCGTGCAGGTCGCGCTGGACGGTCCGTTCGGTACCGCCAACAAGCCGGAACAGGCGCTCGAGCAACTGCACGACCTGCTCGGCCAGTTGGGCACCACGATGTACCACGCCGACGCCATCGAAATCGATGCGCCCCAGGCGTTCTTCATTCCCAACTCGCAGCTCAAGGCGCTGCGTCGCGAGGCCATCGAGGCACTGACAGAAGCGCGGATCAAGGCCCATCCCCGTGGCGGGCGCAAGGCCGAGACCACGCCACCGCCGGTGTACCCAGAGTCGCACCTGTCGTTCCTGGCCAACGTCTACAACCAGAAGGCCCGTGACTTCTACCACCGCCACGGCGTGCAGTTGATCGACGCCGCCTACGAGGCTCATGAAGAACACGGCGAAGTGCCGGTGATGATCACCAAGCACTGCCTGCGCTTCTCCTTCAACCTGTGCCCCAAGCAGGCCAAGGGTGTGACCGGCGTGCGCACCAAGGTGGCGCCGATGCAACTGATCCAGGGCGATGAAGTGCTCACCCTGAAGTTCGACTGCAAACCCTGCGAGATGCATGTGATCGGCAAGATGAAGAGCCATATCATCGACCTGCCGACCCCAGGTAGCGCGGTGGCCCAGGTGGTCGGACACATCAGCCCGGAAGACCTACTCAAGACCATCCCGCGCGCGCCGCACTGAGGCATGACCCGTCGTCGCTCCAGCGGACGTCACCGGCGGCGGGTCTAGACTGAACAGGGGGCAGCCACACGTGGAGGTGTGAGATGAGCCAGTTCAAGCGATTGTTGGTCATGCTCGGCCCGCAGATGCGCCATACGCCTGCCCTGCAGCGCGCCGCGGCGCTGGCCGAGTCCAGTGGGGCCCTGCTGGACCTCAACGTTTTCGTCGACGATATCGACACCTTCGGCCTGATGAGCGACAGCCGTGAGCGCGAGCGCCTGCTCGAGGACAACCGCCAATGGCTGGCCGACGAGGCCGAGCAACTGCGTAATGCCGGCCTGGATGTCTCTACCGAACTGCTGCTGAGCCGTGATCCACTGGGCAGCGTGCTTGAACAGGTCGAGCGGCTGGGCTGCGACCTGCTGGTCAAGGACGTGCAGCACGAACCCATCCTCAAGCGCCTGCTGGTCACTCCGCTGGACTGGCAACTGCTCAAGGACAGCCCGGTGGCGGTGCACCTGGTCAGCGATATCCGCCTGCCCCTGCCCCGACAGATCGCCGCGGCGGTCGACCTCAACAGCCATGGCGCCGGCGAGCACCTGGACGATGCGGTATTCCGCAGCGCTCATGCCCTGGCCCTGCAGTGCAACGCTGAGCTGCATCTGTTGCATGTGTGCGATGCGACCAGGAGCCATATCGCCGACTTTGGCGCCGGCACCGTGACCATGCCCGGCTTCGACACCAGCCTGCGCACGGCCCAGCGCGCGGCATTCAACCGCCTGGGCGATCACTACCAGATCGACCTGGAACGCCGCCACTTCCTCGAAGGGCCGGCGGTCAAGGCGATCACCCACTACATCGCCACCCATCGGGTCGATGTGATCGTCATGGGTAACCACCGTCACGATGCGTTGCAGGCGTTTCTCGGTGGCACCACAGCGCATGTGTTGGAGCATCCGCTGTGTAATGTGCTGGCGATAAAGGCTGTGCGCTGAATGCCATCGTGGGGCAAACCTGCTCCCACACTGCGGGAGCAGGCTCGCCCTACAATCAGTAGCCTGGGGGAACTCAGAACGCCTTGCTGTAGAACAGCGAGTACGACTCGATCCCGTCGTTTGGCTGTTTAAGCCCGGCATTGGAATAATGAATGGCGCGAATGCCGACCTTCTGCTCCGCCGGCAACTTGAGGCCAAAACCGATCCGGTCCTCGAAGTTCACCGACGAGCCCAGGCGCTGGTCGCCCACGTCGGTCTTGGAGAACGCCGCCAGGCCGATACCCGCCTCGATGAACGGGGTGTAGGTGAAGCCACTGAACTCATAGACGAACACCGGGCTGATCGACAGCGAGTGGGCCCCACTGGCCTCACCGCCTTCCCAGTAGGTGTAGGCTGCATCCCAGTATCCGGTCAGATGACCGGTGCCGCTCTCAAGCCATTTCTTGTCCCAGTCGAAGGACAGGCCGATGCGGTAGGTCATGTCGCCCTGGCCAGTAGCACCCACGGCAGCCGACACCTGCGCGGCCTGGGCCAGGTTGGCGCCGGCGAACGCCAGCACGGCCGCGGCCAACGTTGTGGCGAGACGGGTTTTCATCAATGACTTTCTCCTGATGGTCTTCACGGGCAGGGCCGCGAAATGCGCGTCCCTGCGTCAATGGAGGCTAAGCCTCTCGTTCTTCCTGCGTTGGCAACCCCAGACTATACAAGGGTTACAAGCGGTAATACTTCTTTGATTATTGCCAGAATGTACTGAGAGTGGGAAGTGATTTGCCACTATTGGCTAAGGGACATTAGGCGCTTGCCATTGGTGCAGCCATATTCCGCCTCCTCGTGCTCTACCAGCTATCAACCTTGCCTGGGCGTCACTCGCCCTGGGACAGGAACCTTACCGCCAGTTGAGATCAACCCGCGCCGGTGCCTTGCCGTCCACCAGCACCTGCTGCTGCACCGTCTGGCCCTCGGCATTGCCGACCACACGGTATTGCCCAGGGGGCAATTGCACGAAGATCAACGGGCCGACATCCTGCAACATCAGTACTGACTGCCCTTGGACCGACTGTATATCCACCGTGGCACCACTCTGAAACTTGCCTTCGGCACCGGTCGAGAGGGTGATGTGCAGATCGTAGCCGGGGGTGCGGCGCAGGGCATCGGCTTCATCCTGGCCGATACCGCCCTGCAGATAACGTATGCCGTTCTGTTGCTGGGGCTGCAATTGCACGCCCTGCGGATCGATGGGGGTATTCAGGCCGGTGGCCGCTGCGAGGCTCCAAGGCATGGCCAGTGTCAGCAACAGCGCGGCGCAAAGGCCGTAATGATGAGTGCGCATGGTGCATTCCTCCCTCCACGGGATGGTCTACACAGTTTGGAGCGCTTTCCGCGGCTCGGGTTCGCCTGTCGACGCACCGTTAATCCGGGTGACGCTGCCCTTCAAGCCGAGGGCAGCTCACGACGTTCTTCGAGCAACTTGATGAACATGCTCAAGCTGCGCGACACCGTGCCCCGCCGCCACACCAGCCAAGTCTTGAGATAGCGGAAGTCCTCGGCCATCGGCCAGGCACTGACCGTGCTGCACCCCGGCATGTTGTCGAGCATGCTGCGCGGCAGCATCGCCAGGCCTGCGCCTGCACTGACGCAGGCGAGCATGCCGTGGTAAGACTCCATCTCGTGGATCTTGCCCGGCACCGCCTGGTCATGGACGAACCAGCTTTCGAAGTGGTGGCGGTACGAGCAGTTGGCGCGAAAAGCGTAGATGCTCGAGCCATTGACGTCACGGGCACGGGTCACGGGCGGGTGGTTGAGCGGCGCGATGACCATCATCTCCTCCTCGAACACCGGCATGCCTTCCAGCGTCGGGTGCAGCACCGGTCCATCGACGAAAGCCGCCACCAGGCGCCCGGACAACACCCCTTCGAGCATGGTCCCCGACGGCCCGGTGGACAGGTCCAGGTCGACCTTCGGATAACGCTGGTTGTAGGCCGCCAGCAAGGCCGGGATACGTACTGCGGCAGTGCTTTCCAGCGAACCAAGGGCAAAAGTGCCCTGCGGGTCCTCCCCCGCCACGGTCAGGCGCGCCTCGTGTACCAGGTCGAGGATACGCCGGGTGTACTCGAGGAAGTTCCAGCCGGCCGGCGACAGGCGCAGGCGGCTCTTCTCACGGATGAACAGCTCGACGCCCAGGTCCTCCTCCAATTGCTTGATACGGGTGGTCAGGTTCGACGGCACCCGATGGATCTGCTGGGCGGCGGCGCTGATGCTGCCGTGCTCGGCCACGGCCTTGAACATCTCGAGTTGCACCAGGTCCACAGTCATTCTCCAAACGTGAATGTTTCGCTCATTATTATTCAGTTTTCATTAAAGCGCGCCACCACTAGTCTGCGCTCACCCCATCAGAACAATGAGAGTCCTGCCATGAGCGAGATCAGCAGCCTGACCCACGCCATCTCCGTCGACCCCTACAGCGGCGAACGGATCGGCCATTACGCCTTCGACACCGACGCCGCACTGGACGCGGCGCTGCAACGCGCCAAGGCAGGCTACAGCCAGTGGCGCCAAGTGTCGCTGGGTCAGCGCAGCGAGTACCTGGTCGCGCTCGGGCAGGCCCTGCAGGCCAACGCCGAGGCCTTCGCGCAGATGATCGCCCGCGAGATCGGCAAGCCGATCAGCCAGGCCCGCGGTGAAGTCAGCAAGTGTGTCGGCCTGTGCCAGTGGTACGCCGAACATGGCCCGGCCATGCTGGCGCCGGAGCCGACCCAGATCGACAAGGCCCGTATCGAATACCGACCGCTGGGCCCGATCCTCGCCGTGATGCCGTGGAACTTCCCGGTCTGGCAAGTGCTGCGCGGCGCGGTGCCGGCGCTGCTGGCGGGCAACACCTACGTGCTCAAGCACGCGCCCAACGTGATGGGCAGCGCCTACCTGCTGGCCGACCTGTTCAAACGCGCCGGTCTGCCTGAAGGCGTGTTCGAGGTGCTCAATGTCACTCCGGACGGCGTCACCCGCGCCATCAACGACCCGCGCATCGCCGCCATCACCCTGACCGGCAGCGTGCGCGCCGGCATGGCCATCGGTGCGCAAGCGGGCGCGGCGCTGAAGAAGTGCGTGCTGGAGCTGGGCGGCTCCGATCCGTTCATCGTACTGGCCGATGCCGACCTCGATGCCGCGGTGAAGGCCGCCGTGATCGGCCGCTACCAGAACACCGGCCAGGTCTGCGCCGCCGCCAAGCGCCTGATTGTCGAAGAAGGCATTGTCGAGGCGTTCACCCACAAGTTCGTCGAGGCCACCCGTGCGTTGACCATGGGCAATCCGCTGGACGACGCCACCTACATCGGCCCGATGGCCCGCTACGACCTGCGCGATGAACTCGACGGCCAGGTCCAGGCAACCCTCGCCGAAGGCGCCACCCTGCTGCTGGGGGGTAAGAAGGTCGAAGGCGCGGCCAACTTCTACGAGCCGACCGTATTCGCCGACGTCACCCCGGACATGACCGCCTTCAAGCAGGAGCTGTTCGGGCCGGTGGCGGCGATCATCAGCGCCCGCGACGCCGACCACGCCGTGGCGCTGGCCAACGACAGCGAATTCGGCCTGGCCGCAACCATCTACACCGCCGACTATGCCTTGGCCGAGCGCATGACCGCCGCGCTGGACACCGGCGGCGTGTTCATCAACGGTTACTGCGCATCCGACCCCCGTGTGGCGTTCGGTGGCGTGAAGAAAAGTGGCTTTGGCCGCGAGCTGTCGCACTTCGGCGTGCGCGAGTTCACCAATGCCCAGACGGTATGGCTGGATCGCAACTGATCTGCCAGCTTGCCCCTGCAACCAGGCAGGGGCAAGCAAGCTGAGGCAACGGGCGCAGATTTTCACCCACGAAGGGCTCGACTTCCATCAGCTCTTGCAGCGCCGAAGCGTCTCGCTCGGCAGTTCGCGAAACAGCTGCCGGTAGCTTTCGGAAAACCGCCCCAGGTGCCAGAACGACCAGCGCATCGCCACCTCGGCCACGGTTGCGTCACCCACCAGCAGGTCACGCCGCGCGCCGTTCAGGCGACGCAGGCGCAACCAATGCGCCGGTGGCAGGTTGGTGAAACCCTTGAAGGCTTGCTGCAACTGACGCACGGAAACCCCGGCGACCTTGGCCAGCTGCAGCAGGTTGAGGGTTTCGTCAGGGCAGTCGGCGGCCCACTCGCTGACCCGACGCATGATCGCCCGCTCCTCGTCGCGCCGCCCCAGCGCATCCCCCTGCAGATGCTGCCCGGCGTTGTCGAGGATGAACAGGCAGTCCTCCAGCAACTGCTCGCGCAACGCCCCGCCCTCCAGCGGGCAATCGGCCTGGCCCAGCTGGGTGAGCGTGGCACTCAGCCAGTTGCCGAACAAGGCGTTCTGCTGGCAGGTCAACGGCACCATGAACAAGCCGCGCAGGCGTTCCAGGTCGAGGCCGTGGCTGGCCAAAAACGGCTGCTCGAACACCACCGCCACCTCCTGGTAGTTCTCCGGGGTGATCCAGATATTGCGGCTGTCTTCATTGAGCAGGTAGAGGCTGTTTTCGCTGCGGTCGAAGCAGAACGCCAGGGCGCCGCTGGGGGCGCGAAAGAACTGCTCGACCCGGGTGTTCAGGCGCTCTTCGTACACCTCCACGCCATCAAGGCCCAGCCAGCGCAACTGACCGTTGAAATGCCCGGGGGACATCTGTCGGTATTGCTGCTGCCAGCCGGGGGTGGCGCGGGTCTGTTCGGTCACATCGGTGGTGCGGTAATGCTGGACCTGCAAGGCGGTTGGCGTTGTCACGCGCTGTCCTAGTTGCACTCTTTTGGTGCATTCGTTGCCGAAGAAAGTGGATAGATCGCCCTGGGGCGCAGCGACCAAGATAGTCCTCAGCGTCACCTGTGGGAAGTGCCCTCGGCACTCAACGCCTTGCGTCCCACCACAACTACCCAACCAAGAGGTTTGTATGAACGCCCCCTTCGATCAGCTGTCCACCTGGCTGAAAGAACACCGGATCACCGAAGTCGAATGCGTGATCAGCGACCTGACCGGCATCGCTCGCGGCAAGATCGCCCCGACCGCCAAGTTCCTCCACGAGCGCGGCATGCGCCTGCCCGAAAGCGTGCTGCTGCAGACTGTCACTGGCGACTATGTCGATGACGACATCTACTACAGCCTGCTCGACGCCGCCGACATCGACATGGTCTGCCGCCCCGACCCCACGGCGGTGTACCAGATCCCCTGGGCCATCGAACCGACCGCGATCGTCATCCACGACACCTTCGACAAGCAGGGCAACCCGATCGAGCTGTCGCCGCGCAACGTGCTGAAGAAAGTCCTCAAGCTGTATGCCGACAAGGGCTGGCAGCCGATCGTCGCGCCGGAGATGGAGTTCTACCTGACCCAGCGCTGCGAGGACCCTGACCTGCCGCTGCAAGTGCCGCTGGGCCGTTCGGGCCGCGCCGAAAGTGGCCGTCAGTCGTTTTCCATCGATGCCGCCAACGAATTCGACCCGTTGTTCGAGGACGTCTACGACTGGTGCGAAATCCAGGGCCTGGACCTCGACACGCTGATCCATGAAGACGGCCCGGCGCAGATGGAGATCAACTTCCGCCACGGCGACGCTCTGGACCTGGCCGACCAGATCACCGTATTCAAGCGCACGATGCGCGAGGCGGCGCTCAAGCACAACGTCACCGCCACCTTCATGGCCAAGCCGATCACCGACGAGCCGGGCAGCGCCATGCACCTGCACCAGAGCGTGGTCGACATCGCAACCGGCAAGCCGATCTTCGCCAATGACGACGGCAGCATGAGCGAGCTGTTCCTGCACCATATCGGCGGCCTGCAGAAGTACATCCCCAAGCTGCTGCCGATGTTCGCGCCGAACGTCAACTCGTTCCGCCGCTTCCTGCCCGACACCTCGGCGCCGGTGAACGTCGAATGGGGTGAGGAAAACCGTACCGCCGGCCTGCGCGTGCCAACCTCGAGCCCCGAAGCGATGCGCGTGGAAAACCGTTTGCCCGGCGCCGACGCCAACCCCTACCTGGCCATCGCCGCGAGCCTGTTGTGCGGTTACATCGGCATGGTCGAGAAACTCGAGCCCAGCGCCCCGGTACAGGGCCGCGCCTATGAGCGGCGCAACCTGCGCCTGCCGATCACCATCGAGGACGCGTTGCAGCACATGGAAGACTGCGAAAAGGTGCAGCAGTACCTCGGGCAGCAGTTCGTCCAGGGCTACGTCGCGGTCAAGCGCGCCGAACACGAGAACTTCAAGCGCGTGATCAGCTCGTGGGAGCGCGAATTCCTGCTGCTCAGCGTGTGATCCGCTTTGGGGCTGCACAGCAGCCCCTACACCACCGAACTCCAAGAACAAGACCAACGAGGTGTCGACATGCGTCATCCGCAAGCTTTGATCCCCGCAACCTTCGCCCTGCTGTTCGGCGCAGCCGTCCAGGCCCAGCCGACGGTGAGCGTGTACAACTGGACCGACTATATCGGTGACACCACCCTGGCCGACTTCCAGGCCAGCAGCGGGATCAAGGTGGTCTATGACGTGTTCGACTCCAACGAAACCCTGGAGGGCAAGCTGCTTGCCGGGCGCACCGGCTACGACGTGGTCGTGCCCTCCAACCATTTCCTCGCGCGCCAGGCCCAGGCCGGCGCGTTCCTGCCGCTGGACCGCAGCAAGCTGCCGAACTGGCGGCACCTGGACCCGAAACTGCTCAAGCAATTGGAGCAGAACGACCCGGGCAACCAGTACGCCGTACCGTACCTCTGGGGGACCAACGGCATCGGCTACAACGTCGACAAGGTCAAGGCGGTGCTGGGCATCGACAGGATCGACTCCTGGGCCGTGCTGTTCGAAGCCGAGAACCTGAAGAAGCTCAAGCAGTGCGGCGTGGCGTTCATGGACTCGCCCGACGAGCTCTACCCCGCCATGCTCAACTACCTGGGAATGAACCCGCGCAGCGAGAAGGCCGATGACTACAAAAAAGCCGAGGCCCGCCTGCTGGAGCTGCGCCCGTACATCACCTACTTCCATTCCTCCAAGTACGTATCGGACCTGGCCAATGGCGATGTCTGCATCGCCTTCGGCTACTCCGGCGACGTACTGCAGGCCGCGCACCGCGCCGAAGAGGCCGGCAACGGCGTCAAGGTCGCCTACAGCATTCCCAAGGAAGGCAGCAACCTGTGGTTCGACCTGCTGGCCATCCCCAAGGACGCCAAGAACCCCGAGCAGGCCCTGGCCTTCATCAACTACCTGCTCGACCCCAAGGTGATCGCCAAGGTCAGTGCCACGGTCGGCTATGCCAACGCCAACCCTGACGCCAAGGCCGACATGGACCCGGCGCTGGTCGACAACCCCGAGATCTACCCGCCCCAGGAGGTGCTGGACAAACTGTATGTCTCGAGCATGCAGAGCCCGCCGATCCTGCGGCAGATGACCCGCTCCTGGAGCAAGATCAAGTCCAATCGCTGAGCCGAGCACACCCATGCCTCACATGACTGAACACACTGCCTCCTACTACGCCGCCTCGGCGCGCCAGGCGGCGACCTACCCCGCGCTCGACCAGGACCTGCTGGCCGATGTCTGCGTGGTCGGCGGTGGCCTGACCGGGGTCAACGCGGCCCTGGAGCTGGCCGAACGCGGCCTCTCGGTGATCCTGCTGGAGGCTCGCCGCATCGGTTGGGGCGCCAGCGGGCGCAATGGCGGGCAACTGATCCGCGGCATCGGCCATGACGTCTCGGGCTTTGCCCGGCACGTCGGCCAGGACGGCGTGCGTTACCTCAAGCAGGCCGGGATCGACTCGGTGGCGCTGGTCGCCCGCCGTATCGCGCAATATGGCATCGACTGCGACCTGCGCTGGGGGTTCTGCGAGCTGGCCAACACCCCTGCCCAGTTCTCCGCATTCGAGGACGAGCAACGCGACCTCGCCGAACTGGGCTACCCGCACGAGACCCGCCTGGTCGGCCCTGAGCGCATGCACGAGATCGTCGCCAGCGACCTGTACGCCGGCGGCCTGGTCGACATGGGCTCGGGCCATCTGCACCCGCTCGACCTGGTCCAGGGCGAAGCCCGCGCCGCCCATGGCCTGGGAGTGCGCATCTTCGAGCAGAGCCCGGTACTGCGCATAGAACATGGCAGTACGGTCACCCTGCACACCGCCCGCGGCCAGGTGCGCGCGCAGAGCCTGGTACTCGGCTGCAACGCCCACCTTGACGAACTAGAGCCACGCTTGACTGGCAAGGTGCTGCCGGCGGGCAGCTACGTGGTGGCGACCGAGCCGCTGCCCGAAGACCTGGCGCGTACACTGATCCCGCAGAACATGGCGCTGTGCGACCAGAAAGTGGGCCTGGACTACTACCGCCTGACCGCCGACAACCGCCTGCTGTTCGGTGGCGCCTGCCACTATTCCGGCCGTGACCCCAAGGACATCGGTGCCTACATGCGGCCCAAGGTGCTCAAGGTGTTCCCGCAACTGGCCGAGGTGCGCCTGGACTACCAGTGGGGCGGCATGATCGGCATCACCGCCAACCGCTTCCCCCAGGTCGGCCGGCTCAGCCAGCACCCCAACGTGTTCTATGCCCAGGGCTACTCCGGGCATGGCCTGAACGTCACCCACTGGACCGCGAAACTGCTCGCCGAAGCCATCGCCACCGAGCAAAGCCACGGCTTCGATGTGTTCCGCGCGGTGCCGCACCTGACCTTCCCCGGCGGCAAGGCACTGCGCTCGCCGCTGCTGGCGCTGGGGATGCTGTGGTATCGCTTGCGCGAGGCGCTGGGATGACGGCCCTGTAATGCCTGTGATTCAGCGTCACTTGGGGTTACTACACAGCCCATCAAAGACCCGGAAACTGGCCTTCGGCCCACCACCTGCTAGCGTTGTTCTGGCCCCTTCCCTCATGGACCTCGTCATCATGAAGCACCTGCCTCGCACTACCCTGCTGTGCGCTGCTCTGCTGGCCCTGGTTGCCTGCTCCAGCAACCGGGTCGATCCCAAGGACTACTCCGGGTTTCTCAAGGACTACAGCCGCCTGAAGCCGGCCGAAAGCATCTCCGGGGCGCCGGTCATGCGCTGGATCGACCCGGACGTGAAGGCCAGCCAGTACACCAAGGTGTTCATCGAACCGAGCCAGTTCTACCCAAAGCCGCAGCCGACCAACGTGATCTCGGCGCAGACCCTGCAAGAGATCACCCGCTACTTCAACGAAGCGATGCGTCGCGAACTGGGCAGCGTGCTTACCCTGGTCAAGGAGCCCGGCCCGAATACCATCGTGGTGCGCCCGGCGATCACTGCGGTCTCTACCAGCACCGAAGGCCTCAAGCCCTATGAAGTGATCCCCATCGCCCTGGTCGCCGCAGCGGTCAATACCGCCGCCGGAGGCCGCGACCAGGCCGTGGACATCGCCGTGGAAGCGGCCTTCCTCGATGGCGCCAGCCAGAATGTGCTGGCCCAGGTGGTTCGCAAGGGCAGTGGCAAGGACCTGGAGAACGACACCACGCAGCTGACCCTGAACGACGTCAAACCGGTGCTCGATGGCTGGGCCAGCGACATGCGCCGCAGCTTCGTGGCCCTGCAGCAGAAAGCCAAATAAGTGACCAAATGGTCAATGCGCGACCGCCCGTCGGCCATGCTGTAAAAATGCCATCACTGCCTGGCCGGCCTGCTTAACTCAAGCGGGCTGCCAGGCAGGCGGCACCGCGTACCAGGGATGGCTGCACAAGCCGGCTGCCAACAGCTGCTCGCACCGGGCAAGCCTGTTCTCCCCGCCCGGTCTCCCACCTCCTCCGCCGCTTCGCCCGCCTGCGCCGCAATGGCTATTGGTTTTTCATTCATCGAAGGCAACGGAGGCAATCATGTCTGAATCGCTGCTCGCACCGTCGGAAGGTCTTTTCCCGGTGTCCTACCTCATTGGTACCAACGCGCCAGGTGCCCCGCGCCTGCAGCTCGACCTGCTGGTCTACACGCCAGACCGCAGCGTCAACGGCCACGCGCTGATCACCCAGACCACCAACCCACCGCTGGAGCTGGCGCTGGATGTCTGGGGCACCTATAGCTACCTCACCGTGCAGCCGCCAAGCGAAGGCAAGATCCTGCTGACGGTGCGTGGCAACCATGGCGGCCCACACGCCAACTCGCCGGAACAGTTCGAACTGCGCGCGCTGCTCG
The DNA here is from genome assembly GCF_900110655.1 of Pseudomonas soli. GTDB lineage: Bacteria > Pseudomonadota > Gammaproteobacteria > Pseudomonadales > Pseudomonadaceae > Aquipseudomonas > Aquipseudomonas soli. The sequence continues at coordinate 347,044 of NZ_FOEQ01000004.1, read as the reverse complement.
ACCAGGACTGGCAGAAAGGCACGGCCAGCTACCGCTACTACAACGGCCAGCGCTGGATCGAGGTGGACAACGTACCCGTCGTGCTGGAGCTCAAGCGCATCCAGACGCTGGCGAACGTCGACCTGACGACCGAACTGCACAACGCCACCGTGGAGGCAGTGATCGCCACCGGTGATGTCGCGCAAATCAAGCATCTGACCAGCGGTGCCGTGGGCAAAGCCCTGGAACAGGCCCTCGCCTCGACCAAAAGCCCGGCCGCCAAGGCCGCCAAGAAAGCCTGAGCAGACAAGGAGAATCAGCATGTCCTTCGGACTTTTTCATACCCGCCTGAACGTCAGCAACGGGCTGCTCGGCGCACCGATCCTGACCCTCGACCTGCTGGTAAATACCGTGCAGAAGAAGGTTACAGGCAGGGCTTCCATCATCCGGGCCACGCATCCGGTTCAGGTGTTCCAGGCCAAGGTGTGGGGTGGCTACAGCGAACTGCCGTTCGCGCCTGCGGGTAGCCCGTCGATTGTCCTGCACCTGGATGGCAGCCCAAGCGGCCCACTCAGCCAGATTGCCCAGACCTTCCACCTGCAGGGTTTGCTCGACCAGGGCTGGAATGCCGGCACCGCCAGCTACCGCTACTTCATCAACGGCCATTGGGTCGACCAGCATGGCCGCGTGCGCAAGGCGCCGGACATCACCCACCAGGATCAACCGCAACCAGCGGAGCGCCTGAAGGCCGCGATCAGGCACCTGGAAAGCGTCTGATCTGAACGGTCCGCGGGGCAAGTCCTCCCCCCACGCGTTCACGTGGGAGCGGGCTTGCCCCGCGTCTTAGGTCAGGCCATGAAGCTGTAGGCGATCGCCGACAGCGTGGTCAAGCCGATCAGCACCACGAACACATTCGACAGCTTGCCCGAGTACTGGCGCAACGCTGGTACCTTCTGTACCGCGTACATCGGCATCAGGAACAGCAGGCAGGCGATCACCGGCCCACCGAGGCTCTCGATCAGCCCGAGGATGCTCGGGTTCAGGGTCGCCACCGCCCAGCAGGTCACCAGCATGAACAACGCGGTGGCGCGCTCCAGGCGCTTGGCCGGCCAGGTCTTGCCGCGCCCACGCAGGCTCTTGACGATCATGCCCTGGAAGCCTTCGCTGGCACCGATGTAGTGGCCGAGGAAAGACTTGGTGATTGCCACCAGCGCGATCAGTGGCGCGACGAAGGCGATCACCGGGGTCTGGAAGTGGTTGGCCAGGTACGACAGGATCGAGATGTTCTGCGCCTTGGCCGCAGCCAGGTCCGCCGGGCTCAGGGCCAGCACGCAGCTGAAGCAGAAGAACATCACTGTCAGCACCATCATCACATGGGCCGTGGCCAAGGTCCGGCCACTCTTGCGGTCGGCATCATGGCCATAGCGGTGCTTCTGGTCGACGGCGAAGGCCGAGATGATCGGCGAATGGTTGAACGAGAACACCATCACCGGAATCGCCAGCCACAAGGTCAGCAACAGCTTCGAGGCGCTGATGCCCTCGTTGGCCTGGGCGAAGAAAGCGCCGTTCCAGTTGGGGATCAGGCTCAGCGCCAGCAGCAGCAAGGAGGCGACGAAGGGATACACCAGCACGCTCATGGCCTTGACGATGATCTGCTGGCCGCAGCGCACCACGATCATCAACCCGCAGATCAGCAGTAATGCCAACAGCGCTCGGGGCGGCGCGCCGATGTGCAGCTGGTGCTCGAAGAAGCTGGTCAGGGTATTGGTCAATGCCACGCTGTAGACCAGCAGGATCGGGAAGATGGCGAAGAAGTACAGCAAGGTGATGAGCTTGCCGGCACCCACGCCGAAATGCTCCTCCACCACCTCGGTGATGTCCTCGTTGCCACTTTTGCGCCCGGACAGCACGAAGCGCGTCAGGGCGCGGTGGGCGAAGAAGGTCATGGGAAAGGCCAGCAGCGCCAGTATCAGCAGCGGCCAGAAGCCCCCGACCCCGGCGTTGATCGGCAGGAACAGGGTGCCGGCGCCGATCGCCGTGCCATACAGGCCCAGGGCCCAGGTAGTGTCGTGGCGGTTCCAGGTGGTCGAGCCACTGGCCGAAGCCGGGGCAGCCGAATGCGCACGAACGCTCGTGGTGCTTTGTACATCAGTCATGGGTATCGCCTTGTAGTTGTTTTTGTCGCAGGTACAGCGGGTGTTGCAGGTTCAATCAGGTTTTGCGGCACGTTGTGGGAGCACGCCCGCCCCCACGCAGTCAGCGCTTGTTTTTCAGCACTCGACGAACGCGACGGCCAGGCCGCCGCGGGAGGTTTCCTTGTAGTTGGCGTGCATGTCCGCGCCGGTATCGCGCATGGTGCGGATCACCCGGTCGAGGGAGATGAAGTGCTCGCCGTCGCCACGCAAGGCCATCTGCACGGCGTTGATGGCCTTCACCGCGGCAATCGCATTGCGCTCGATGCACGGGATCTGCACCAGCCCCCCCACCGGGTCGCAGGTCAGCCCGAGGTTGTGCTCCAGAGCGATCTCAGCGGCGTTTTCCAGTTGCGGCGGGGTCGCGCCAAGCACCTCGGCGAGCCCTGCGGCAGCCATCGAGCAGGCCGAGCCCACTTCACCCTGGCAACCGACTTCGGCGCCGGAAATCGAAGCGTTCTTCTTGCACAGGATGCCCACTGCGGCAGCGGCCAGGAGAAACGCCACCACATCGTCGTCACAGGCGCCGGGGTTGAATTTCATGTAGTAGTGCAGCACCGCCGGGATGATGCCGGCTGCGCCGTTGGTGGGCGCGGTGACCATGCGCCCGCCGGCGGCGTTCTCTTCGTTGACCGCCAGGGCGAACAGGTTGACCCACTCCATGGCGCTGAGAGTCGAGCCGATCACGTTCGGCTTGCCCACCTCCTGCAGGCTGCGGTGCAGGCGCGCCGCCCGGCGCTTGACCTTGAGCCCGCCCGGCAGGATGCCTTCGTTGCGCAGGCCGTTGTCGACGCACTCACCCATCGCCGCCCAGATCTTCAACAGGCCTTCGCGGACTTCATTTTCCGGGCGCCAGGCGCACTCGTTGGCCAGCATCAACTGACTGACGCTGAGGTTGTGGGCCTTGCACAGGGCCAGTAGTTCGGCACCGCTGGAAAACTCGTAAGGCAGTTCGACCAGGCCTTCGTCGCTCGAAGGCGCATCGATCTCAGCTTGTTCGACGATGAAGCCGCCGCCCACTGAAAAATAGGTCTGGCTGAACTGGCTGCCCTGCTCGTCGAAGCTTTCCAGGGTCATCGCATTGGGATGGTAGGCCAGGCTTTCGTCCAGCAGGCGCATGTCGCGGCTGAACTGGAAGTCGACCGGATGACTGCCGTCGAGCATCAGGCATTGCTCCTGCATCAGCTGGTCGATGCGTGGCTCGATGCTGTGCGGGTCGATCCGGTCCGGCCACTGGCCCATCAGCCCCAACAGGCAGGCACGGTCGGTGGCATGCCCGACCCCGGTGGCCGACAGCGAGCCATAAAGACGTACTTCGACCCGGCGAACCTGGGCCAGCAAGCTGCGCTCGCGCAGGGCCTGGGCAAAGGTCGCCGCGGCGCGCATGGGGCCGACGGTGTGGGAGCTGGACGGGCCGATGCCAATCTTGAAAAGGTCGAAAACACTGATAGCCATGCTAATGCCTGACCGTGGCGGCGATCTGCGACACGCCACGGCTCTCCAAAAAATTTGAGTGGTATTGCCAAGTTGCGCGATACTGCCGCGCTCAGGCCAGCTTGACCAACGAAACTTCCTACACAAGCCTTTAGCAGGACTAAACAATGAAAGGGCCATTGAATGGCCAGGTGTTCGTCTGGCTGCACGTGTTCTCCTGTGCGGCGCGACACCTGTCGTTCACCCGCTGCGCCGAAGAGCTGCACATCACCCCCGGAGCGGTCAGCCAGCAGATGCGCCAGCTCGAGGAGCGCCTGGGCTTTCGTCTGTTCCTGCGCCGTGCTCGCGGCGTCGAGTTGTCCGCCGAAGGCCAACGCCTGGCGCAGACCGTGGCCGAAGCCTACGGCAGCATCGAGGCCGAGCTGTTGCGCCTGGATGCCGGCGAGATCCGCGGCACCTTGCGCCTGCGTTCGATTCCCTCGTTCCTGGCCAAGTGGCTGACCCCGCGCCTGCCGCGCTTCCAGCAACGCTATCCGGACATCGAGCTGCGCCTGGTGGCCGAGGACAGCAACCAGGCGCTGCACCCGGAAGACTTCGACCTGGCCATCGACCTCAACGATGGCAGCTATCCGGGGATGCTCTCCACGCCTCTGCTCGACGAGCAGATCTTCCCGGTGTGCTCACCTGCCCTGCTGCGTGGTCGCCCGCCCCTGCACGGGCCGGCCGGCCTGGCCCACTACCCGCTGCTGCATGACATCACCGCCTGGCGCGGCAGCTCGGAATACGCCGAATGGGAGTTCTACCTCGACGGCATCGGCGCCAGTGGGCTGGACGTGCGCCGTGGGCACACGTTCAACCGCAACCACTTGACCATCGAGGCCGCCATCGCCGGTGTCGGCGTGGCCATCGCCCGGCGCACCCTGCTCAACGACGAACTGGAGCGCGGCGCGCTGATCGTGCCGTTCGGGGTGCCGATCGCCAACCACAAGCGTTATGTGCTGCTGTATCCCCCGGGCGGGTTGAGCCAGCCTGGGGCGCGGGCGGTGCATGACTGGTTGGTGGAAGAGGCGCAGAGCTTTCGCGCCATGCACCCACTGGCACTGCCGGCGACTTAAGACCAACACCTCCTGGAATGATAACGATTAGCATTGAGGTTTTACCTTTCTGATTCGGAATCCCTAGTGAATGCCTTCACTTACTTGCGAATCGAAAGGAATCCAGCATGTCGCAACAACGTGTCAGCCCGGCGCAGCAGCCGGCTGTGCCCCACTTCGACCTCAATCGCACTTTCACCGCCGTGCACATGGCCTTGCTGCTTGGCCTGGGCGGCGTGTCCATGGACGTGACTGCGGCGCAGACCGAGGAAGTGGAAAAATCCCGACAGGGCCAGACCAACGGCAGCTTGGAGCTGACTGAGACGCGAATCGAGGGCAGCCTGGACGCCCCCAGTGCATTGCCGCCGGTCTACGCCGGTGGCCAGGTGGCCTCGGGCGGCCGGGTTGGGCTGCTGGGCAACAAGGACTTCATGGAGACGCCGTTCAGCACCATCAGCTACACCGAGAAGTACATCGAGGACACCCAGGCCCAGACCATCACCGATGTGATCGCCGCCACCGATCCATCGGTGTTCAGCAACGGCCTCAAGGGCACCTACAGCGAGAACTACTCGATCCGCGGCTTCAACTCCAACATCAGTGACGTGAGCATCGGTGGCCTGTACGGCATGGCGCCCTACTACCGGATCTCGCCCGAGATGTTCGAGCGCGTCGAGGTGCTCAAGGGCCCGTCCGCCCTGCTCAACGGCATGCCGCCAGGCGGTTCGGTGGCCGGCAGCATCAATCTGGTGCCCAAACGCGCGGGCGCCGAACCGCTGACGCGGATCACCGGCACCTACATGTCGGACGCGCAGTTCGGCGGGCATCTGGACGTCGGCCGTCGCTTCGGCGAGGAACAACAGTTCGGCGTGCGCTTCAACAGCGTCTACCGCGACGGCGACACCGCCACCGCCCACCAGCGCATGAAGGCCGAGCTCAATGCCCTGGGCCTGGACTGGCGTGGCGAGCGCGCGCGGCTGTCCGCCGACCTGTACGAAAGCGAGGACCGGGTCAGGGGCCAGAACCGCGGCATCGGCCTGGCCGCAGGCGTGCCCGTGCCCAGGCCGCCAAAGTCCGACACCTTGCTCAACCCGGACTGGGGGTTCGTCCAGACCCGCGACAAGGGCGTGATCGTGCGCGGTGAATATGACCTCAACGACAACCTCATGGCCTATGCCGCGGCCGGCACCAGCAAGACCGACTACAAGTACAGCGGCACCATGCTCGCAGAAGTGCTCAACACCGCCGGCGACTTCGAGACGCGCATGGGCCAGTTGAAGATCGACCTGGAGAAGACCTCGGGCGAAGCCGGCCTGCGCGGCCATTTCGACACTTTCGGCGTCGGCCACCAGTGGTCGCTCAATGCCACGCACTACTCGGACAAGCAGCGCGACTATGGCCGGCGCAACGTTCCGGGGGCCGAGTGGATCACCAACATCTACCACCCGGTCTGGGGCCCGGAGGCCGCCAGGAGCTACCCCGCCATCGCCCACACCGAATCACGCCTGAGCAGCTACGGCCTGGCCGACACCCTGTCGTTCCTCGACGAGCGCCTGCAACTCACCCTGGGCGTGCGCCGCCAGCAGGTGCTGACCGACAGCTTCAATGTCGACACCGGCGCGCAAACCAGTCGCTACAACGAAAGCGCCACCACCCCGGCGGCGGCGGTGCTGGTCAAGGTCACCAACGAGGTGTCACTGTACGCCAACTACATCGAAGGCCTGAGCAAAGGCGCCGTCGCCCCGCTTACCGCGCCCAACGCCGGCCAGGTGTTCGCCCCGTACAAGTCCAAGCAGAAGGAAGTCGGCATCAAGCTCGACCTCGGTGACTTCGCCCACACCTTGAGCCTGTACCAGATCGAACGCCCCAGCAGCTTCACCAACCCGGTAACCAAAGTGTTCTCCTTCGGCGGCGAGCAACGTAACCGCGGGCTCGAGTGGAGCTTCTTCGGCACACCGGTGGCCGATGTGCGCCTGATGGGCGGCGTGGCCCGTCTCGATCCCAAGGTGACCAAGGCCGAGAACCCCGCCGAGCAAGGCAAGACCGCCACCGGCCAGCCAAAACTGCAGGGCAAGCTGGGCATGGAATGGGATACCCCGGTACTCGAAGGCCTGACCCTGACCGCCAACGCCACGGCCGTGTCCAAGCAGTACATCAGCGACGACAACAGCCAGTCGATTCCCGGCTACACCATCTACGACGTCGGTGCCCGCTACCGGCTGCAGGTGGCCGACCACCCGGTGACTTTGCGTGGCACGGTGGAGAACGTGACCAACAAGGCCTACTGGGGCATGCCGCTGCTCACCAGCCTGGGCCTGGGCGCGCCGCGCACCGTGCAGCTGTCCGCAAGCATCGACTTCTGACGTCAGTCCGCCTTGCCTACCGGCATCGGTTGCCCCGCCAGGACACTGGCGGGGGTGACCACCTGGCCCAGGTCGATGTGACGGAAATCCGGCTTAGCCCCCAGGCGCGCATTGAAGCGCACGTTGAAGGTGAACGGATCGTTGGTCGGCATGTCCAGCGACTGCCCGTAGAGCGCGCTGACCGCCTTGTCGTCGTAGCCCATCAGCTTCAGCATTGTGGGGAACAGGTTGTAATGGCTGGAGGCATTACGGTTCACCGCCAGGTTGCCTTCCCAATCCAGTGTCCTGAGGCCCTGCCCCTGGATCACCACCAGCGGTACCAGGCCCTCCTCCGGCACCGGGTCACTGTCGCAATGAGTGTTCAGCCCTGGGTTGCCGCGCTCATGCAGGTCCTGGCCATGGTCGGAGGTGTACAACACCACGGCCTGACTGAGATCGGCCTCGGCAAACAGGCGGCGGAAGAATTCGCCGACACTCCACAGCACGGTGTTCTGGTAGGCATTGCGGTACAGCACCCAGTCCTGCGGGCGGCCATCGAAACCATCGCGGGTGCCGGTGTCAGCGATATCGACGTAGTGGCCCCGGGGCAACGCGGGCTGGTATTTGAGGAAGTCGTCCGGATATTTGTCGTGCACCGGGAAGTGGGCGCCGACCTTGTTCACCACGATCAGGTGCGGCTTGGCATCCTTGAGCAGCGCCACCAGCCGATCGAGCGCCGCCATGTCGCGCTGCACAACGGGGGTGTCGTCGAACTGGATGAACTGGTCGATATCGCGCTTCTCGGTTTCGGTCATCAGGTTCTGCAAATTGCCACCCGTGCGCTGCCCGTCGATGTACACCGTCTCCAGGCCCGCGCGCTTGGCGTACTGCCAGATCGATGGCAGGGTCGAGTTGATGCGCAGGTAGTCGGCGCGGGTGCCGCCATAGCGCAGGGTGACATTGGTGTCGGCACTGCAGTTGGCAATGGAGGAGGCGTAGCCGAAATTGACGATCTGCACGCCGGGCTGGGCCTGGGCCAGATGGCTGGGGACCCCGGCCGGGGTGTTCAGGTCCAGGTAGTTGCCCGAGATGCTCTCGTCGATCAGCAGCACGATGTCCCGCGCCATCGGCCGGCCTGACTGGGCAAGGGTCACGGGCTGGCGTGGCCCGACATGGTCCTGCAGGGTCTCGTAGGTGAACAGGCTCAGGTAGGCCAGCGGCGTGTACATCACCGGCAGCCCGCGGGCCCCCTCACCGGCCCGCACGAACAGGATGGCGACCAGCGCCAGCAAGGCCAGTGCCGGCGCCAGTGGTGGCAGCAGGCGCGGCAGCTTCGGCGTCGGCCCGGGGCGCAGGCCAATGCCCAGCAGCAACAGCAACGCCCGTGCCGCTGCAAGGGTTATGGCGTAATGATATTGCTGCAGCGCCTCTTGCACGAAACCACCCGCATAGACCATGGAGACGAAGGCGCTATAGGTCAGGTACGAATCGGTGATGCGGTCATAAGTATCAAGGAAGATCGCGCTGATCGTGAACGCCAAGGCCAAGCCCCAGCGCAGCCACCCTGGGCGAGTGAACGCCGCCAGCAGCAACGCCACGGCCAGTACCGCGAACACGCCCAAGTACAACACTAGCGGCACGCCAATACCCAACGCTTCTATGCGCTCACGGTAATAGGCATGAAAGCTGGCCAGATAGACCAACAGCAGTAAAAACTTGATCCATCCGCGCATGTTTCGGCCACTCCGGTCATGGAATTCTTCTCAAACCGTAGCAGCTGTGAAACAAACCACAACGCAGAAAAGTCAAAATTCCGACGACATACCGACACCGGAATCTGGCACCTCTCGCAACCTGTTGTTGATTATCTCTATCGTCCACAACCCGCTTATTACGCTGGATTGGACCGTTCATCGGTTCGCCGAACGGCCAATTGCCACTAGCTATGTTCGCTAACACACGGATTGGAAACGGGTTGATGGCAGATGGCCCTTTTGCTTGGCGTCTGTAAATGCGACGAAACATGCCATTGCTTTGACGCAATTCCACCGAGCTGAGCTATACCCAATTCACACCACTGTTTCATCTCCCTTACTCATCCATTCGAGGCACCGCGCATGGACGTGAGCGTTTTTGGCACCGGTTATGTCGGACTGGTACAGGCAGCAGCCCTGGCGGACGTAGGTCACCGGGTACTGTGCGTGGATGTCGATACCCACAAGATCAACCAGTTACGTCAGGGCGTGCCGCCGATCAGCGAGCCGGGCCTGTCGGACCTGCTCGAGGACAACATCAAGGAAGGTCGCCTGCTGTTCAGCACCCAGGCCAGTGACGCCGTCAGCCATGCCGAGCTGATCTTCATCGCCGTCGGCACGCCACCCGACGAGGACGGTTCGGCCGACCTGACCCATGTGCTCAATGTCACCCGGCAGATCGCCGCGCTGATGGAAACCGACCACACCCTGATCATCAAGTCCACCGTGCCGGTGGGCACCGCCGACCAGGTCATGGCGCTGGCCCGCGACGAGTTACAGCGCCTGGGCAAGGGGCAACTGCAAGTGCGCGTGGTATCCAACCCTGAGTTTCTCAAGGAAGGCAGTGCGCTGGCCGACTGCATGCGCCCGGACCGCATCATCGTCGGCACCCTCGACGAAGTTGCCCATGACCAGCTGGCCGAACTGTACGCGCCGTTCTGCCGCAACCACGAAAAACTGATGTTCATGGACAACCGCAGCGCCGAACTGACCAAGTACGCCGCCAACGCCATGCTCGCCACCCGCATCAGCTTCATGAACGAGCTGGCCAACCTCAGCGAGCACTTGGGTGCCGACATCGAGGCGGTACGCCGCGGCATCGGCTCCGACCCGCGCATCGGCTACCACTTCATCTACCCCGGTTGCGGCTTCGGCGGTTCGTGTTTCCCCAAGGACATCAAGGCCCTGCTTCACACCGCGGCCCACAGCGGCATGCCGCTACGCCTGCTGCAGAGTGTCAGCGAGGTCAACGACCAGCAACGGCGCATCCTTTTCGCCAAGCTCAAGCAACGCCTCGGCGGCCTGGCGGGCAAATCCATCGCCCTGTGGGGCCTGGCTTTCAAGCCCAACACCGACGATATGCGCGAAGCGCCCAGCCGCTACCTGATGGAAGCACTGTGGGCCGAAGACGCCACGGTGCGCGCCTATGACCCCGAAGCCATGGATGAATGCCGGCGCCTGTACGGCTACCGCGACGACTTGCAATTGTGCGCCACCCGCGATGACACGCTGCAGGACGCCGACGCCCTGGTGATCTGCACCGAGTGGAAGAACTTCCGCGTAGTGGACTTCTCGATGCTGGCCAGCAAGCTGCGCGCGCGGGTGATCATCGATGGTCGCAACTTGTACAACCCCGAGCAGGTGGCCGCCCACGGCCTCCACTACAGCGGCATCGGCCTGCGTCAGGTTCGTCCGCAGGCGGATGCGCCATGAAAGTGCTGGTCACCGGCGCGGCCGGTTTCATCGGTGCCCACACCTGCCGCCAGCTGTTGCTTGAAGGGCACCAAGTGGTGGGGCTGGACAACTTCAACGACTACTACGAGCCGTCGCTCAAGCATGCCCGCGTGCACTGGGTACGCCAGACGGCGGGCGATTTCCCGCTGCACTGCCTGGAACTGGGCGACCGCGACGGCATGGCCCGGCTATTCGCCAGCGAACGCCCGGACGTCGTGGTGCATCTGGCGGCCCAGGCCGGGGTGCGCTACTCGCTGCAGAACCCGCAGGCCTACCTGGACAGCAATCTGGCCGGTTTCCTCAACGTGCTCGAAGGCTGCCGCCGGCACCCGGTCCAGCACCTGCTGTACGCCTCGTCCAGTTCGGTGTACGGCGCAAACCAGCAAACGCCGTATCGGGTCGAAGACGCCGTGGACCACCCGCTGTCGTTGTATGCCGCCACAAAGAAGGCCAACGAGGCCATGGCCCACAGCTACAGCCACCTGTACGCAATTCCCTGCAGCGGCCTGCGCTTCTTTACCGTGTACGGCCCCTGGGGCCGCCCGGACATGTCGCCGATGCAGTTCGCCAGGGCGATCAGCGAAGGGCGGCCGATCCAGCTGTTCAACCATGGCCGCCACCAGCGCGACTTCACCTATATCGACGACATCGTCGAGAGCCTGGTACGGCTGATCCCCCTGCCCCCGGCCGCCGACCCGCAGTGGGATGCGTTCGCTGCGGACCCGGCCAGCAGCCACGCACCGTGGCGGCTGTACAACATCGGCGGGCAGCGTCCGGTGGAGCTGCTCGACTACCTGGCGCTGCTGGAGAAGCACCTGCAGCGCAACGCGGTGATCGAACTGCTGCCGCTGCAACCAGGAGATGTCCTGGCCACCTGCGCCGATGCCAGCGCCCTGGCCAGGGTAACCGGATTCACCCCACAGATAGGCCTCGATGAGGGGCTCAGGCGCTTCGTCGCCTGGTTCAAGAGCTACTACTCGCCCGCCGCCAGCGAAGCGGCGCCCACGGGCGAGCAGCCAGATCAACGGAGGGCGGTATGACAGGACAACCCAAGAGCGCGCAACTGCAGGCGCTATACCAGGACAAACGCATGGACCCGGCGCACCGGCAGCGCATCGATGCCGCCATCCACATGCAGGGCCGCGGCTGGATCACCGGCCGCGTCGGTGGCCGCCCCTGGACCCTGTCACGCACCAACCGCGTGCTGTCGTGCCTGGCCGCGTTGACCCTGCTGCTGCTGCTGTCGCCGCTGTTCCTGGTACTGGCGCTGCTGATCAAGCAGTCCAGCCCGGGCCCGGTGTTCTTCGTGCAGAAACGTACCGGCTACCGCGGCCGCGCCTTCGGCATGTTCAAGTTCCGCACCATGGTGGCCAACGCCGAAGCGTTGAAGGATTCGGTACGCCACCTCAACAAGCATGGCGCCGATGCCATCGACTTCAAGATCGACAAGGACCCGCGCATCACCTCGGTCGGCGGCTGGTTGCGCAGAAGCAGCCTGGACGAACTGCCGAACCTGATCAACGTGGTCACCGGCGACATGCGTCTGGTGGGCCCGCGCCCCACTTCCTTCAACGCCTACCGCTACCACGACAACCACCTGGCGCGGCTGTCGATCTACCCGGGCATGACTGGCCTGTGGCAGATCTCCGGGCGCAGCGATATCGATTTCGACCAACGTGTGGAGCTGGACCTGAGTTACATCAACGAACAGAGCCTGATGCTGGACCTGAAGATCCTGCTCAAGACCCCGTTCAAAGTTTTCACTGGCCACGGAGCAAGCTGAGATGGACGGTTCATCCTCGAGAAGCCTGACTATCGCTACCCCAAGCGAGACCAACCTGACCGCCACCGTGCTCGACCTCGACCAGCGCACCTTGCTGCTGACCGCGGCCAACACCGGCAGTGGCACCAGCACCAGCGCCCTGGCCTTCGCCAGCCAACTGGCCCTCATGAGCGCGGGCAACGTGCTGTTGATCGATGCCAGCCTGGCGCCTGGCGGCCTCAGCCAGCAGCTGGGGCTGGCCAAACTGCGCGGCTACAGTGACCTGCTGTTCAATCAGGACACCCCACCGCTAGCCCAGGACTGCATCGTGCGCCTGTCCGATCAGCCGTTCGACGTGCTGCCGGTGGGCACGTGGAAACGCGGCCGCGACCGTCTCGACCCAGAGCAGTTGCGCGTGCTGCTGCACCAATTAAGCAACCAGTACCGCTTCGTCGTGATCGACGGCGAGGCCATCTACGCCAGCGCCGACAGCCTGGTGATCGGCACCCTGGTCGACGGCGTGATCCTGGTGGTGTGCGCCGAGGAGACCCGCTGGGAGGTGGCCCAGGCCGCCAGCCAGCGCCTGACCCAGGCCGGCGCGCGGCTGATCGGCAGCGTGTTCAACAAGCGCAAGTACTACATGCCCAAGTGGCTGTACGAAAATCTCTGAGAGGCCGCACAGGATGAACGCCATGAGATATCCCTCGATTGCCCTGTGCGTACTGGCCCTGGCCGGCTGCGCCAGCCAGGAAAACCGCGAGATGCCGGTGCAGATCCTCACCGCGCCTCCCGCCGAAAGCCAGGCCACCGAAGTCGCCCGCCGCGAGCAGGTACTGCGCCCGCAGGACGTGCTGGAAGTGATCTTCCACGTCAGCAACCGTTCGGCCGGGGTCTACCGGATCCAGTCCGGTGACACCCTGGACCTGAACTTCATGGCCGCCAGCGGCCTGAACGGCAACCAGCTGGTGCAGCCCGACGGCACCATCACCCTGCCCAGCACCAACGCCGCGGTGCGCGTCGAGGGCATGACCCCGGGCGAAGCCGAAAGCGCCATCCGCCAGGCCTACCAGGACAAGCGGGTGTTCAAGCCCAACCGTGACCAGGTCACCGTGCGCGTGATCAGCCCGATGACCGACGAGGTCAACCTGAAGAACGCCCTCAGTCACCCCGGCACCGGCATGAGCCGCGACATCACCGTGGGCAACGACGGCCGCGCCACCTTCCCGGAAATCGGCTCGGTGCCGCTGCAGGGCATGACCGTCAACCAGCTGCGCGACTACCTCAACGAACGCTATGCCAGCTTGCCGGGCCGCATGAGCGTGGATGTGTTGCTCAAGTCCACCGCCGCCAACGAGATCTACGTGCTCGGCGAAGTCGGCCAGCCCGGCGCCTTCCAGATCCGCCGCCCCATCTCTGTGCTCGAGGCACTGACCCTGGCCCGCGGCCCGACCCTCAAGGCCAAGCTCGGCTCGGTGGTGATCATGCGTCGCGAGGGCAATACCGTGCATGCGGTCAACTACGACGTCGACCAGGCGCTCTCCGGCGGCAGCCAGAAGCTCGCCTACCTGCAGCCCGAGGACATGCTCTACGTACCCAAGACCAAGCTGGCCAGCGCCGCCGAGCTGTCCCGGCAACTGGCCGACGTGGTGCTGTTCCAGGGCTTCGGCTTCAGCTTCAGCTACCGCGTCGACAATAAAGAAAGCAACAACTGACCGGGGAACGGACCATGACCACGCAACCGAAAGAAAACTATGTGCATGAGTTCTTCCGCATCTTCTTCGCCAACCGCCAGTTGGTGAAACGGGTGTTCCTGGTGTTCGCGGTGATCGCCGTGCTGTTGCCGCTGGTGCTCAAGCAGAGCTACGACATCACCGCCGAAGTCATCGTGCAGTCCAAGAAACTCTCGCAGAGTGACACCACCTCGGCGCTCAGCCAGCAGGCCGACCAGTTCATCCCGCCGTCGCTGGCCGACATGGAGACCGAGAGCAACATCCTGCGCTCGCCAACCCTGATCCGCCAGACCATCGGCGAGCTGCGCAAGGAAGGCCACTATCCGGACGAGCCCGGCCTGCTGCGGCGCACCGTGCTCGACCCGCTGCGTCACGCAGTGATCGAGCCCCTGCACCAGCTGTTCGGCAACACCGTGGCAGACGATCGCGACACCCAGCTCGACACCCTCACCGACCAGGCGGTCAAGGACCTCAAGGTCGAGACCCTGCCCGGCTCCAACGTGATCTCCATCACCTACAGCGCCAATGACGCGAAGCTTGGCACGCTGTTCGTCAGCCGCCTGCTGGAGAACTTCCTGGCCAACCGCCAGGACCTGCAGTCCAATGAACTGCCCGAGGCCTTCTACGAGCAGAAGAAGCTGCACTACCAGGCCCGCCTGGGCGACCTGGAAAGCCAGCGCCTGGGGCTGCTCACTGCCATCGGCTCTTCGGATCCCAAAGAGGAGATCACCTTCCGCCTCAACGCCATCAACACCGAAGAGCAGGCGCTCAACCTGCAACGTGACCGCCAGCTGCAGAACCAGAAGTGGCTGGATTACCTGCAAAGCAGCCTGGCCGCGGCCAACAAGGCGAAGATGGCCGACTACGCCTTCCCCTACACCTTCACCACCACGGTCGACAACGTCGCCTTCGAAGACCGCGAGATCAAGCAACTCGGTGAGCAACTGACCACCCAGCTGGCGCGCTACAACGGAGACGCCACGGTGTTCCAGCCAGGCTCCGACCAGATGGTGATGGCCCGCCAACAGATTGCCCAGTTGCGCGCGCAGTTCCTCAAGATCGTCGAGAACCGCATTCGTGA
The DNA here is from genome assembly GCF_900110655.1 of Pseudomonas soli. Classification (GTDB taxonomy): domain Bacteria; phylum Pseudomonadota; class Gammaproteobacteria; order Pseudomonadales; family Pseudomonadaceae; genus Aquipseudomonas; species Aquipseudomonas soli. The sequence goes on along the minus strand of NZ_FOEQ01000004.1, from coordinate 331,942 downwards.
ACGCCAGCAGGACCTGGCCGTGACTCAACAGGTGATCGAGCAGAAGACCCAGCGCATCGCCGACTACAGCAAGCGCATCCTCCAGTTGCGCGAGACCCAGAGCAAGACGCGTCAGCTGGATACCGAGATCGACGCCCTGCACAAGGCCTTCTCCACCTACGCCCAGCGCTACGAGGAAAGCCGCGGCCAAGGCCTGCTCGATGGCAGCCAGTCCAACGCGCGCATCCTCAGCGCCCCCTACGAGCCCACCGCGGCGAGCTTCCCGAAACCCGGCCTGATCATCCCGTTCGGCCTGGTCACCGGCCTGCTGCTGGCCATTGCCGTGGTCTACGTCAGGGAGTTCTTCGACCACCGCTTCAAGCATCCGGCACAAATCAACCACGAGCTGGGCCTGCCAGTGTTGCTGGTGATCAACGATCAGGTTCCGGCGCTGCCCAACCCGCATAAAAGCTGGTCGCTGCCACGCCTGTGGCACTGGGTGCGCAATTGAACGCCGCGCTGCACGCCGGCCGGCCGATCCTGCACCTGCTGAGCAGCGGCGGATTCTACGGCGCCGAGCGCATGCTCCTGGACCACTGCCAGGCGACCCCGGGGCGGCATCGGGTGCTGTTTCTCGATGCCCCGGCCGAACTGGTGGCGCGCTTTCGCGAGGCGGGTGTCGAGTGCGACACCTGCCAGGGCCTGGGGGCGGTGCTCAAGGCGCTTGGCGCGCAGCGCGGCGAACGTCCGCTGGTCAACAGTCATAACTTCAAGGGGCAGCTGTTCGGCTGGATCGGCGCCAGCCTGTTGCGCCTGCCGATGGTCAGCACCCAGCATGGATTTACCCCGCGCAGCCGCAAGCAGCGCTTCTACACCTGGCTGAGCCTGCAACTGTGCCGCACGCCGAGGGTGGAGACGGTGGTGTGCGTGGCCGAGAGCATCGCCCGCATCCATCGCGATGCCGGGGTGCCAGCGGCCAAGCTGCAGGTGATACCCAACGGGCTGCCCGAGATCTATGAAGCGCAGGCAAAGGATGGCGTGGGCGCGGCACAGCCAGGCGGCGCTCCCTGGCTCGCTGCCTACGTCGGCCGGCTTTCCAGCGAAAAAGGCCCCGACCTGTTCCTCGACACGCTGATCCCGGTGTGCCAGCGCCACCCACAGGTCCACGCCGTGATGCTTGGCGAAGGCCCTGAGCGCGAAGCCCTGCAGCAGCGTATCAACGCTGCCGGTCTGGGCGAGCGCATCACCCTGCCGGGCTTCCAGCGCGACATGCGCGGCTGGATGAAACGCCTGGATGCGCTGGTCATCAGCTCGCGCACCGAAGGCACGCCGATGATCCTGCTCGAAGCCATGCAAGATGGCGTGCCGGTGGTGGCCTTCGGCGTTGGCGGTGTCCCCGACGTGATCGAGCACGGCCACAACGGCCTGCTTGCCCGTCCCTTGGCCACGACCGAACTGGGCGAGCATCTAGAAGCGCTACTGCAAGACCCCGAGCAGGCCGCCGAACTGGTTGCCCGAGCCCGCCAGACTCAACGCCAACACTACCACCTGCCGACCCTGGCACAACGCTGGGCCCGAGTGTATCGGGGCACGGCCGAGGAGGTTGTCGCATGATCATTCCCCTGTCGCTGGTGGCCGTAGTGGCCTTGCTCAGCCTGGGTCTGCTGGCCAGCCCTTATCCGTTCCTGGCCCCCGGCGGCGTGATCGGCCTGGCCGGCGTGCTGGTGCTGTACCGCAAGCCGGCCTGGGGCCTGCTGGCGATCGCTACCCTGGTGCCGCTGGAGGGCCTGCTCAAGGACGGCCTGGTGTCCGGCGCCAAGCTGGTGGGCATCGGCCTGGTGCTGATCCTCAGCCTGCAACTGGCGGTGCGCCAACTCCCCGGCGAGCGCCTGCGCAGTAATCAATGGCGTCTGTTGCTGCCGTTCATGGCCTTGTACCTGATGAGCCTATGGACCAGCGACGACATGGGCCTGTCGGGCGGGCACCTGCGTGAACTGCTGGTGGGCCTGGTGGTGTTCGTCATCACCCTGCTGGTCGGCCGTGACCTCAACCTGCCAATGCTGGCACGGCTGATCACCGTCAGCGTGTGCGTGACCTGTCTGTTCGCGATCTTCTCCACCAAGTACCAGGAGCAGGGCCGCGCTTCGGCCATGCTCGACCCCAACGCATTCGCCCTGCTGATCACCATCGCCATGCCCCTGGGCCTGTGGCTGGCGATCAAGGCGCGGCAGATCCCGGTCAAGCTGTTCTGGGCCGGTTGCTGCCTGTTGCTGCTGGTGGGCATGACCAAGACCGAGTCGCGCTCGGGGCTGGTAGTACTGCTGATCAGCCTGGGCATCGTGCTGCACAACTACCGCGAGCAGCTGACGCGCATCCGCCCACGCCACCTGGGCTTCGCCATGCTCGGCCTGGCCATTGTCCTGCCCTTGGGCGTGGCCCTGATGCCCGCTGGCTACGCCGACCGCATCCAGTCACTGATGCTGCTCAAGTCCGGGGTCAACGCGCACCAGGACGAATCGCTGGGGCGGCGCGCCTCCTACCTCGTCGTAGGCAAGGAAATGATCAGCCATAGCCCGCTGCTGGGCACCGGCCCGGGTACCTTCCCGCTGCACTATGCCGACACCGGTTTCTCCAAGGCCTTCGCCCCGGTAAACAGCAAGACCACCGACCTCTACCGCCGCGCCCACAACACCTACCTGGAGCTGTTCAGCGAGGTCGGGCTGCCGGCGGGCCTGCTGTTCGTCGGCATGATCGTGCTGGCCCTGCGCAATTTCTGGCAGGCGCGCGCGGCCTTCCGCGAGGCCGGCGACCCGGATCGCGCCGACCTGATGACCCACCTGACCATGAGCATGCTGGCGATCGGTCTGTTCCTGATGTTCCTCAGCGCCCCGAGCCACAAGTACCTGTGGCTGATGCTGGCGCTGTCCAGCGTGCTGCTCGGCCAGTCACGTGAGCAGCAGCCCGTGGAGGTGGCCCGATGAGCCGGGTGAGTATCGTCATCCCGATGTTCAACGAAGCCCGCCATATCGGCCGCACCCTCGACGCCGCAAGGCGCTCGGCCAGCGCGGCGGGGCTGGCCTGCGAGCTGATCGTGGTCGACAACGGCTCCAACGACGACGGCCCGGCGATCGCCCGCGCCCATGGCGCCCAGGTGCTGAGCGTGCCGGGCGTGGCCATCGGCGCCCTGCGCAATGCCGGCGTGAACGCCAGCCAAGGCGACTGGCTGGCCTTCCTCGATGCCGACATCGAGGTCCCGGAACACTGGCTGGACCTGCTGCTGGACCTGCAACGCCGTGGCGAGGGCGATGTCTTCGCCCTCGATTGCGACACCCCGCGCCACGCGCCGTGGTTCGCCCAGGCCTGGCAACGGCGCACCCTGCGTACCGGCCAGACGGTGCAGGACTGCACATGGCTGCCCACCCCCAACCTGTTGATGCGGCGCAGCTGGTTCGAGCAGGTCGGCGGCTTCGACGAGCGCCTGCGTACCGGCGAAGACAAGGACTTCACCTTGCGCCTGCACGAGTCCGGGGCGCGCCTGCGGGTACTGCGCCAGCCTGCGGTGCTGCACTGGGGCTACGAGGCCAACTGGCGCGAATGGCTGGGCAAGGAGATGTGGCGCCAGGGCAGCCACCTGCAATTACTGCGCAGCCATGGCGTGAGCCTGCGCCTGCTGCGTTTCCCGATACTTTCGATAGGCGCCTGGGTGCTGGACGCCGTGGCCCTGTCGGCGCTGCTCGACGGCTTCCCCCATGTCGCCCTGTTCTTCCTGCTGGTCAGCGCCGTGCCCGCGCTGCTCCTCAGCCTGCGCCAGAGCCGCAGGCAGCGCGACCCGCTGCTCACGCTGCAGCTCTGGGGCCTGCACTGGCTGCGCCTGCACCTCGCCGGCGCGGCCTTCATCCTCAGCCTGTTCAACCGCACCGCAAGGAGGCCCGCCCGTGGCTGAGTTCATTTTCTGGCTATGCCTGCTGCTGCCGTTATATGCCTGGGTCGGATACCCCCTGGTGCTGACCCTGGCCGCACCGTTCTTTGCCCGCCGCACCCATTCACCATTGCCGCCGCAGCGAGTGAGCGTGGTGATCGCCGCGCACAACGAAGAGCGGCATGTCGAAGCCAAGCTCGCCAGCGTGCTGGCCCAGGATTATCCGGCCGCCGCACTGCAGGTGGTCGTGGCCAGCGACGGCTCGAGCGACCGCACCGTGGCGCTAGCCCTAGCCCTGGGCGATCCCCGCGTGCAGGTGCTGGACCTGCCGCGCCTGGGCAAGGCCGAGGCGCTGAACCGAGCCGTGCAGGTGTGCACCGGCGACCTGCTGGTTTTCACTGACGCCGACAACCAGTGGTCGACCGACACCCTCGGCCTGCTGCTGGCCCCTTTCGCCGACGCCGCAGTCGGCGGCACCGCAGGCCATATGATCATCCCCGACCCGGGCAAAGGTCTGAGCATCGGCGACAGCCTGTACCGCCATTACGAAGCTTGGGTGCGCAAGGTTGAGAACCGTACCGGCTGCATGGTCTCGGCCGACGGCGCCCTGCTCGCACTGCGTCGGGGGCTGTACCAGCCGATTCCGAAACAGGTCAACGACGATTTCTTCATCAGCACCTGCGCGCCCGCTGCCGGCTTGCGCATTGTCTACGTGCCGGAGGCGGTGGTCCTCGACCAGGGCGTGGACGAAGCCGACAAGCAGTTCCGTCGCCGTCAGCGCGTCACCGTCGGTGGCCTGCTGAGCCTGGCCGCCCGCCGCGAACTGCTCAATCCGGCGCGCCACGGCCTGTACGCCATTGCCCTGATCAGCCACAAGCTGCTCCGGCGTCTGGCCCCGGTACTGCTGCTGCCGTTGCTGCTGGCCAACCTGTGGCTGGCCGCCGAGCCCGGTTTCTACCGCCTGACCCTGGCCCTGCAACTGCTCGGCTACGCCGCGGCCATCGCCGGCCTGCTCGACGCCCGTCGGCGCTTGCCCCGCCCGTTCCGCCTTGCCGCCTTCGTGCTGGTCACCCTCGCCGGCATGAGCGTGGGCCTGTGGCAATTCCTGCGCGGGCACAGCTACAGCCAATGGAACCCCGACCAGAATCGATGAGCGACGGACATGCCGATCAAGACCCCTATCAAGCAGGCCAGCGGCTGGTTCTATTTCAATTCGCCACGCGGACGCGCCGAACTGCGCGGCGCCGGGGTGATCCTCATGCTGCACAGGGTGCTGGCCGATGACGCCAGCGCCGCGCTGCCCCACCGCAACGAACTGTGCGTCGGCCCGCGGGCCTTCGAAGGCTTGCTGCGCTGGCTGCCCCGGCATTTCGATTGCGTCAGCCTCATGGACCTGCTGCAGAGCCACAAGGCACCCCGCGGCGACTGCCGCCCCAAGGTGGCCCTGACCTTCGACGATGGCTGGCGCGACAACGCCGTCAACGCCTTCCCCCTGCTGCAGCGCCACCAGGTGCCGGCAAGTATCTTTTTGTCCACCGACTACATCGGCAGCCGCCAGCGTTTCTGGTGGGAAAGCGTCGGCGAGACCCTGTGGGGCAGCCATGGCGAAGAGGCCCGGCGGCAACTGATCGAACGCCTGCGCAAGCTCGGCCGCCCGCTACCGGCGGCCTACTTCATGCACGACCACAGCAAGGCCCGCAGCCTGGTGCTGGCACGCTACCTGCAAACCCTCAAGAGCCTCAGCCCCCAGGCCTTGCACGTCCTGACCGACGCCTGCCCCACGGAATCGCTGCCCCAGGCCATGGACTGGCAGCAAGTCCGCGCCCTGGAGGACTCCGGCCTGGTGCGCTTCGGCCCGCATGGCGCCAGCCATGCACTGCTGCCCTACCTGGACGACCATCGCCTCAACGAAGAACTGACCCGCAGCCATGCGGCACTCAACGAAGGCTGCCGCGCGCCGCTGCCGGTGTACTGCTATCCCAACGGCGACCACGACGAACGCGTGCGCGCCCAGGTCGCCGCGCATCGTTACCCCTACGCCCTGAGCACCCGCCCGGGCATCTGCCAGGGCCACGACGACCCCCTGGCGCTGCCGCGCATCGGCGTCAGCCAGCGCAATGCCAGCCGGCCCTCGCTGCTGGCCTGGCGCATCAGTCGCGGAGAACGAGGATGAACCGCAACAGCTACCTGCGCCATCTGGCGCTGAGCATGGGAACAAAACTTGCGATGATCGCCCTGCGCCTGCTGCGCAACGTGCTGCTGGCGCGCATCCTCGGGCCCAGCGAGCGTGGCCTGTTCGCCCTGCTCAGTACCCTGCCCGACCTGATCAGCGCCGCCACCAGCGGTGGGCTCAACAGCGCGGTCGGCTACCAGGCCGCCAAGCAGCGCGACATGGGCCTGCTGCTGACCCAAGTACTGGTCTACGGTTGCCTGCTGGCCGGCGTGCTGACCCTGGCCTGCGTGTTCCTGGTGCGCGAGTTCGGCGCCGACCTTGAGGTTACTGTGCAACTGGGCCTGCTGGCCTGGCTGTTGCTGCTGGCGGTACCTATGACCGTGCTCAAGAGCGGCCTGCTGACCCTGCACAACGCCAGCGGCGGCGTCGGCGCCTTCAACGCCCTGCGCCTGACCGAATCGCTGGCACCGCTGCTGCTGTTCCTCGGGTTGTTCTGGATGTGGCGCGACGAAGCGCTGGAGGCGGCGCTGATCAGTTGGTTGTGCGGCATCGCCCTGGTCCTGGCGCTCGGTTTGTGGTGGCTGCGCCGTCAGCACCCGCTGGCGCTGCGCTGGGACCGTGGCGGCCAACGCGAGCTGCTCAGCTACAGCGCCAAGAGCCACCCCGACCTGTTGTTCCAGCAGTTGATCCTGCGCTCGGACTACCTGTTCATCGGCGCGCTGCTCGGCAGCACCGCCCTGGGCCACTACGCCATGGCCAGCGCCGCCGCCGAACTGCTGCTGATCGTTCCCGAGGCGGTGACCACGCCGCTGATGAAGCGCCTGCTGCAGCAGGATGCCGGCATGGAGCGCATCACCCCCCTGGCCCTGCGCCTGACCGCCACGGTGATGCTCGGTGCTTGCCTGGGTATGGCGCTGATCGGCCACTGGTTGATCGTCACCTTGTTCGGCGCCGACTACGCCCCGGCCTACCCGGCCTTGCTGGCGTTGCTGCCGGGCCTGCTGGGCCTGTGTTATGCCAGCATCCTGCGCCTGGACCTGCTGGGCAAGAACCGCCCCGGCACGGTATCGCTGATGATGGGCGCCGGTGCTGCGCTGAATCTGGTGCTCAACATCCTGCTCATCCCGGCCTGGGGCATCGTCGGCGCGGCCGCGGCCTCCTCCATTGCTTACCTGGCGGTCACCGTGGCCATGCTGGTGCTGTACTGCCGCCTGAGCGGCGTGCCGCTGGGCCAGACCCTGGTCATCCTGCCCGCCGACCTGGCACCGCTGCGGCAGATGCTGCAACGGAGGGCGGCATGAAAGCGGCATTGCTGTGCGGCGCGCTGCTGGCCCAAGGTGCGTTCGCCGCACCTGTGCAGTGGGGGGATCTGCGCGACGGCAGCTTGTACCTGCTGCCAGCACGCGCCGATGAACTGCGCATCCAGTGGCGTCCGGCCTGGCAGGCCGACGCCAACGCTGAACGCCTGTATCTGCTGGACGGCCACGGCCGCCTGGCCGGCGAACGGCGCATCGAAGCCGGCCAGGTACGCGGCGAACAACGCTGGCCATTGCCCGCGAACGGCGGCACCTATCGGTTGGAGGTGCCCGGCTATAGTTTCCGCGACTACCGCATCCAGCACGATGCCAGCACCCGCGCGCTGTTCACTCCGGCGAAGGTGCACTTCTGCGCCGAAGTCGGGCCAGGTGTCGAGCTGTATTTCCGGGTCAAGGCCGGCGAGCAGGCGGTGTTGGCCGGCAAGCACCATGGCGGGGTTCATGGCCTGTTCGCCGAACGCCTCAGCGACGGCCGTCGCATCCAGCTGCCGCTCAAGCCCTACCGCGCCTACTGGCGCTTCGATCAACAGGCGTTGCCCACCAGCGGCCGCGACGAGACCTGGCGTCTGGGCCTGCAGGGCAGTGGCAAGGCAGCGTTCTGGCTCGACGGCAGCGCCAACCTGTTCGCCCAACGCCCCGCAGACCTGGGCGAGCTGCCGCAACTTCCCGGTCAGGTCACCCTTGCCCTGGGTGACAAGGTGCTCGGCCCCACCCCACGCTTAGGGGTTGCCCTGCCCTACGTGCTGCCACCAGCCTCGAGCTTCGCCGCGCTGGACGCCCTGCGCCCCCAGGCCGCCGGCTTCTACAGTTTCGTCGACGTACTGCAACGCCAGCCAGACTTCGAGAACGCCTGGCGCAAGCTCTATCAGGAGCGCTTCGGCATCCTCCAGGACATCACCCTGCTGGCCGGCAGCGCCCGAGTCGCCGACCTCTGGAGCGACCGCACCAGCACCGATGGGTTGAGTGCCTGGCTCGAGGCGACCAAGGCACTCGGCGGCAAAGGCACCCACTACCTGGCCTTCGCCGACGAGCCGAACCTCAACTATCGCGACTACGCCAGCTACCGCGATTTCTTCCAGGCCATGGCCAAGCGCGTGCGCGACTACCCCGGCGCCCGCGACGCTGGCGTACGCATCGCCATGCCGGCCTCCTCGCGCCTGCTCGGCGGGCCCTTCAGCGACGACGGCAAACAGCGCCGCGGCATCGACTGGGCACGACGCCTGCTGGCCGAGCAAGGCGCGCAGATCGATGCCCTGGCCTGGCACGAATGGATGGTCCGCGACCTGCTCGCCACCCGCAGCTACCGCGACAGCGTGCGCCAAGCTGCCGACCTGGTGGGCCTGGACGGCCAGGGCCGGCCACGCAAGGCGCTGCTGCTGGACCAGACCAACCTGTCCAGCGGTTCGAGCCTCAGCCCTTACGAACAGGACACCCATTACGCCGGCCTGTGGTGGACCTCGGTGGTGATCAATGCCGCCAGTGACGGCCTGCTTGACATGCTCAACTGGTTCCACGTCGCCGATGAGCCCGAATGGCCCAAGGGCATGTTGCGCGATGCCGGCGGCCAACGCTACGAACTGAAGCCGGTGGGCCTGGCCCAGCAGTTCATCCAGCGCCACTGGCTGGACCAGGTTCTGGCCCTGGACAACGACGCCTTCGAGGTCGATGCCCTGGCCATGGCCCGCCAGCATCAGCGCAGCGTGCTGGGGGTGAACAAGGCCGAGCGCCTGCAGCAGGTGGCGCTGAGCCTCGACGGTTGCCCCGACGGCCAGCTTGAACTGTTCGGTCCCGACAACCAGAGCCGCCGCGCCAGCTTCAGCTGCAGGGAGGGCCAGGTTCGTTTTCAACTGCCAGGGCAGACCGTATTCGCCCTGACCTGGAGCGCGTCATGAGACGCACTACGTTCAGCCATGCCCAGGAGGCACCATGACTGCATTCACCAAGATCCAGGACCGTATCAAGCGCAAGGGACTGCGTGACACCTTCCGTAGCGCCTTCCGGCATTACGTCTTCTATCATTGGGAACTGTTGTGGATGGAACGCGACCTGGACAGCCCGGTGCCGCCGCACCGGCTAAAACCCTATGGCGAGCTGCGGGTCGAGCACATCACCGTGCACAACGTGCGTGCCTTCGCCCGCCACTTCGGCGATCGGGTCGAGACCATGCGCGAGCTGGCCGCCGAAGGCCATACCGGGCTGATGTTCCTCAACGATGACAACGACGCCGTGGCCTTCATCTGGGGCAGTAGCCGCCATTACCACGACCGCCACTACTATGGTTGCTGGTTCCCGGTCGGCCCGGGGGAGTTCTTCGAGTTCGGCGGCGAGCTGATCCGCAAGTATTGGGGTACCGAGCTGTCGGTGGACCTGCAGCTGGAGCTGTGGAAGGCCATGGCCGCCCAAGGTTGCACCAAGGTGGTGGACGTGTGCGAACAGCACAACATCCCGGCGCTCAAGTTGCACCTGCGCATGGGCTATCAGGAGCAAGGACGGATCATGAACGTTTACTGCCTGTTTGGTCGCTGGAAATTCTTCCGCGAAAGCCACTACATCACCTCGCGTCTGGAGCCGTTGCGCAAGCCGGAGGCTCCGGCTTCTTCGGCCACGGCAGGGTGAGCCCATGGGCCTGCAACTGAAATGGTGCGCCTCGCTTGGCGCCGGCGACTTTCCCGCCGCCGACTACGAGGCGCTGCGCAGGCGCCTGCCCGGCAGTACGCCTTTCAACCATCTCGGCTGGCTGCGCGCCGCCGAGGCCGCCTTGCTGCCAGGCCAATGCCTGCAGGTGCTGCTCGGCTATCAGGACGAGCGTCTGTGCCTGTGCCTGCCGCTGATACGCGCGCGCGAACCCTTCGGCCCGCTGTTCGCCCCAGTGGTGCGCCACCTGGGGTACCCACTGAGCGACCGCATTGCCCTGCTCATCGACCTGCCGGCGCTATATGCCGAGCAGGTCCTGCAGGCCATACGCAAGCGGCTACCGCATGCCTTGCTGCAATTGAGCGAGGTACCGGACAACACCGAGCACGATGGCTGGCTGCGCCAGTGGGCCGGCGCCAGCTCGACCTGGCAGCAGCGCCTGACCTGCCGGGTGCCGGTGCACCGCATCAACGAGCAGGACCGCCAGGAAGTCAGCGGCGACCCGCGCTACAAGCTGCGCCGCGCGCGCAAACGCATCAAGGCCTGCGGTGCCAGCGTGCGCCGGGTCGTCGCCACTCCCGAGAACATGGGTGAACTGCTCGACGCCATCAGCGCCGTCGAAGCGACCAGCTGGAAAGGCGACGACGAGGTCGGCATCTTCTCCGGCCCCCTGCGTCGCCCATGGATGTACAAGGCCTTCACCGCCCTGGCCGGAGAGGGCCTGGTGTGCCTGGTACTGCTGGAACTGGAGGGGCGCTGCATCAGTTACCGCCTGGGCCTGTTGGAGCGCGGCCGAATCTACGACTACAACCTAGCCTTCGTCCCCGAACACCGTGACCTGGGCAGCGGCCGCGTGCTGCTCGAGGAATGGATCCACTGGGGCCTGGACGAAGACTGGAAGTGGGTCGACGCCTCGCGGGTCAGCCTGGACAACTCCAGCCACCAGTTGCACGAGCGCATGACCGGTCAGGTCGAACAGTGGCGTCTGAGCAGCTACAGCTGGCGCCCCGACGGCGTGCTACTGGGCCTGGCGCTTCGCTGCTGGCACTGGCTCAAACCCCGCTTGCGCAGACAGCCGCCACACCCCGCAGCCGACATTGTCGCCCCCACCCCGCCACAGGAGCGCCCGGATGCCATCCCAGGTCATAGTCAACGCTGACGATTTCGGCCTCAGCGCCCACACCAACGCAGTCATCCTTCATGCCTTCCAGGCCGGGCTGATCAGCTCTGCCACCGCCATGGCCAACATGCCGGCCTTCGCTAGCGCCTGCTCGCTGGCCCAGCAACCAACGCTCAAAGGACGCGTGGGATTGCACTTCAACCTCACCTATGGCCGCCCGCTGAGCAAGGCGATCCTCGCCGAGCCGCGCCTGTGCACGCCCCATGGCGAATTCGACCTGCGCCTTAAACAACGCACCCTGCGCTTGTCGCGACGCGAGCGGGCCGCCGTGCAAGCAGAGCTGCAGGCCCAGTGGCAACACTGCCTTGACCATGGCCTGATGCCCAGCCACCTGGATTCCCACCAACACGTGCACAACATCTGGCCGGTGGGCGTCATTGTCGCCCGTTTCGCCCGCGCCCAAGGGGTTCCGATCCGGCTGGCGCGCAATGTGGGGCACAACATCGGGCCGGCCAAGCGCCTGTTCAAGAGCCTGCTCAACCGCCGCCTGCGCCAGCTCGCCGGGAGCACCGCCGATTTCGTCTGCACCCCGGCCGACCTCAAGGCCGGATTGGCCCCCTCGCACGGCGTGCTGGAGGTCGTAGCCCATCCCAGCGCGCTGGGCGGGCACGACTTCGGTGATGCCTACCTGGCCAGCGGCGAATCGCTGCTGGCGTTGGTCGAGCAGCGCCTGGGGCAAGTGCCGCGGGTGGGCTATGCGAGCCTGGGCATGCAGGAGGAGATGAGTTGATGGCCGCCGGGTGTCCGACGTCAGAAGTGCTGCGCCTGTGAAACCGAGCGGCAAACCTGTGTCGACGGAAACCCTATCGCTACCGCCCCGGCGGCCGATGCCGGCGCTCGTGGTTCTCGGCCAGCCAACCGCGCAACGCCTCGGCCGGCATCGGCCGCCCGAGCAGGAAACCCTGCCCCTGGTCGCAACCGGCGTGGCGCAGGAAGTCGTACTGCTCTTGGGTCTCGATGCCTTCGGCGGTGATGCGAAACCCCAGGGCATGCCCGAGATCGATGATCGCCCGGGCGATGGCCACCGCGTCGTCGTCCCCGGGCAGGTCCTTGATGAAGGCGCGGTCGATCTTCAGGTGGTCGATTGGCAGCGCGCGCAGGTAGGCCAGTGACGAATAGCCGGTACCGAAGTCGTCCACCGCCGTTGCCACGCCCATGGCCTGCAGCTGCGCCAGCACCGCGCAAGCCTGTTGCTGGCTCTCCATCAACAGGCTCTCGGTGATTTCCACTTCCAGCAGGTTGGCTGGCAGACCATGGCGCTCCAGCGCCGAGGCGAGGCTGGTCACATAGTCGCTGCGCTCGATCTGCAGGGCCGCAACGTTGATCGCCAGCGGCCCGGGCAAGCCGTCATCGGCACGCCATTCGGCCAACTGGGCGCAGGCAAGCTCCAGCACGCGCTCTCCGAGAGGGATGATCAGGCCGGTGCGCTCAGCCAGGGGAATGAACGCCCCGGGCGAGACCAGGCCATGCTCCGGGTCGCGCCAACGCAACAGGGCCTCGACGCCTTCTAGCTGCCCGCTGAACAGATCGACCTTGGGCTGATACCACAGCTCGAACTCGTTGTGCTCCAGCGCCCGGCGCAGATTGCGCTCCAGCTCCAGACGCTGCTGCAGGCGCTCGGTCATGTCCGGGTGATAAGGCCGCCAGGCATCGCGGCCGGCTTCCTTGGCGGCGTACATGGCCGTGTCGGCATGGCGCAACAAGCTATCGGCGTCCTCGCCATGTTGCGGGCACCAGGCCAGACCGATGCTGCCGGTGACCAAGGCGGCGTTGCCATTGAGGTCGAATGGCCGCTGCAGGCACCGCAGCAAGGCGCGAACCTGCTGGTTCACCTGCCCCTGGGCACCTTGCAGCATGAACACGAACTCGTCGCCGCCCAGGCGGCAGAGCCGGTCCTGGCTGTCCAGTTCCTGGAGGAAGCGCGCGGTCGCCTGCTGCAACAGCAGGTCGCCCATCGGGTGCCCCAGGCTATCGTTGACCTGCTTGAATCCGTCGATGTCGAGCATCAGCACCGCCAGGCCATGGCCCTGCAGGATGGCTGTGCTGAGTTGCTGCTGAAACAGGATGCGATTGGGCAGCCCGGTGATGGTGTCGTAGTGGGCCAGGCGTTCAAGCTGGGCCTGGTAGCGGTGCAGCTCGCGGTTACGTTGTTCGAGCAGCCGCTGCTTGCGATTGAGCTGCGCGACGAACAGGCTGAACACACCTGTGCAGCCCAAGGCGAACAAGAACAGCGGCGAGCCGAACAAGTCCAGACCCGACCAGCCACCGCGTGGCGCGGCGACCAGTTGCCAGAGCCCACCCGGCACCTCCACCGTCGTTTTCACCTGCGGGTCGTCGAACAGCCGTGAATCGCCCCAGATCAGCGTACCTTCGGCGCCCTTGCCGTCGCCTCCGCGCACGGCCAGCTCGAACTCGGTATCCGGGCGCAATCCGGCGGTAAGCAGCAAACGGTCGATATCGGCAACGATCGACACATTGCCCCAGTAGAACCGCACACCCCGTTTGCCGGTGACGAACACCGGCCGTCGGTAGATCAGCACCCGCCCGCCCTGATACAGCTGCAGCGGCCCGGCCAGCACCGGATGGGCTTGGTCGCGGGCCGCGCGCAGCAGGGGAAACTGGTCCGGCAGCTGACGGTAGTCCAGCCCAATCAGCCGCTCGTTGCCGGACAACGGGTAGACGTCGCTGATCACATCTCCCGGCGCCAGCGCGATATGGCGCATGTAGCGCACCGACTGCAAGGCATCGCGGGCCATTCCATGAAAGTGCGCGGGGCTGATGCCGCCGTCGGCACTGATCAGTTGGGCGATACCTTCAGCCTCGCCGAACGCCGCGCCCAACTGTGCCTCCAACGCACCGCGCATCCCCGCCAGGTGGGCCGCAAGGTTGCCCAGTTGCTCACTGCGTTCGCGCTGCGCGTCAAGGTGGCCCAGGGCGACCGACAGGCCAATGCCCACCAGCGCCAGGCCGACCGGCAGCAGGCGGTTTAGCGTGCGACGCAAGGTTCCGGATGGAAGGTGCGTCGGTTCAGAAGGGTTCTGGGGAATGGTCATAGGCAGGCGATGGCAGTCGATTTAGGGGTTATCGGCGTTGCGCGGCCATTATTGAGCCCCGTTTTGCCAGGCCGCGGTCCGGGATGCATATGCACCACCGACGCTGGCACCGCGACAGCTTTGATGTGCGTTTTGCGAGGAGCCGAACATGACAGTGGATACCCCCAACCCGCACCAGCACATCCTTGAGCGCCGCCTGCCGGCCTGGACACGGAAGGCCACGCCGGAACACTGGCAGCGGCTGCACGAAAGCATCCTGCCTTCCCAGGGCCTGCCCGACAGCGAGGCGGCCTGGTTCGCCAACGCCGCGCCGCATCTGCGCGAAGCAGTCGAGGTCAGCCAGGCTAGCCTGATGCGCAGCCAACGCACATTAGCCAGGCATCTGCGGGGTTTGCAGAACATCACCGAATTCGCCGAACCTCTGCTCACCGAACGCCTGCGCATGCAGCACGGCTTGATCACGCCGCTGCGCAGTACATCACTGATCGTGGTCAAGCGACTCTATACCTTCCAGGTCTATACCACGCGCCACGAACACCGTGGCCTGCTGCAGGCCGCCCTGCAGAACTTCGCTGAAACCTTCACCTTTGATCGCCACAGCGCGCTGGCCCTGGAAGGCGATTGGCAAGTGCGCGAGGGCCTCGTCACCGGTAAGACCACGCTGGGCGACAGCGACACCGAAGTCGATATCGAGTTGCCCAGCGAACAGGTCCGGATCAAGCCGCTTGCCCTGTCACCAGCGGCCTTTGCCACCACCTGCCGTGAACTGGATATCGGCCAGCGTTACCAGGCCCATCTCGATGCCTTGTTCACGCCCCCGCCCGTTCACCAGGCGGCGGGCGCCGTTCATAAGGCCCGCCTGCGCCTGGCGGCAGACTTGGCGCGCCTACGCAATCAGCTGGACGGTAAAGGTTGGGACGCGGTACAGGCGTTGCTCGACGATGGGAAGGCGCTGGCCTGCAGTCAACTGAGCCTGCTCGGCATCACCCTGCACGAGGCAATCCTGATCGATGCCGGTACAGCGGGCATGCTGCTCTTTCTACCGGGTCACGTCGACAGCCTGCGCGGCTTCGACAACCTCGATGCCTTGCACCGGCAACTGCACAGCGAACTGCAGCAGCCGTCGTTTCGCCAAGGCTTCATGGACTATGTGCCCCGCGAGGCGCAAGGCCCCTTTGCCAGCCGGCTGCGACAGAATGCCGGGGGCGACCTGCACATGCGCCGCGTACCGATCAATGCCAACCTGTATGAGTTTCTTCACGATGATCACGTGTCACGCTTGAAGCACGAAGCCCTGCAAGTGGCAGTGCCCACCGCACTGGCCGACGAGCAGGCCCGCAAAGCGCGCGAGGCACTCTGGGACAGCGCCGGCCTCGACATGCTGATGATCGCCGGCCTGTTCGTCCCCATGCTGGGTACGATCATGACCGCAGTGGTGGCCTATCAACTGCTGGATGAAGCCTACGAAGGCTATGAGGCATGGCAGGTCGGTGACCGGGAACAAGCCTTCGGCCATCTCAAGTCGGTAGCCCTCAACCTGGCGGTGATCGGCGGGCTGCACATGACGGGCAAAGCGCTGAGCCGCCTGGCAACCAGCCCGTTGCTGGAGAGCCTTGACCCGGTCATGCTCGAAGACGGCAGCCAACGCCTGTGGCGACCCGACCTGACCCACTACCGCAGTGCGGTGGTGCTGCCGGCGGAACTCGAAGCCAATGCACAGGGGCAGTTCCTGCACCAGGGCCGGCACTTCATGCGCATGGATGGACACCTCTACGAGCAGCGCCTGGATATTCGCCAGGCACAATGGCGCATCGTGCACCCCGAAGACGGCGCCGCCTTCCAGCCGCCCCTCAAGCACAATGGCGCCGGCGCCTGGCGCGGCAGCCATGAGCAACCCCGCGACTGGGCGCTGGCGACCTTGGTCCGGCGCCTGGACAGCCGCCTGCAACACTTACCGGACGCGGCGCTCGAAGGCGCTGCCAGGGCCAATGGCCTGAACACCGCAGCTCTACGCCAGTTGCACCTGGCAAACAACCCACCCCCCACCGCACTGCGCGCGACACTCGAACGCCTGCCCCATGCCAAGGCCAGTGAAGGCGTCGAGCAAGCCGCACTGGAAGGCCTGCACATTCCCGAGCTGGCCAACGTGCACAGTGAGCGTTTGATCGTGATGGCCATGGCCGATCTACCGGGCTGGCCCACCGAACTGCGCCTCGAGCTACGCGCGGCGTCCCCCGCAGGGCCTGTGCTGCTTAGCGCCGGAGCCGAAAATGCCAGCCGTACCTGCATTGTGCTCAAGACAGGTGACGGTTACGAAGCCTACCTGGGCGAGCGCCCTGTCGCGCTCAGGCAAGACACCGATTTGTGTCGAGCGATCTTGCAAGCGTTGTCTTCGGTTGACCGCCAGGCCCTGGGCATGGCCGCCAGCGGAGTCGATGAACTGCGCCGACGGATTCACCGCCTGGTCCTGGCCGAGCCCGCCGCGGCCAGACGCCTGCTGGGCAGTCATTTGCCTGGATGGGGCAAGCGCGGCCGGTTACCTGGCGGCATGGAGGAGCCAGCGCTTGAGCCCCCCCGCATCGAAGTCGGCGCGCTCTTTCGCCGCTACCGACAGCTGTACCCTGAGGCCGCGGACTACCAGGTCAACGAACAGTTGAGCCAGTGGCTCGAGGCCGGCCTGAGTCCGGAACGGCAACTTGGAGATTTAGAACAACAGTTGCGGGAGTTCCGTGACCAGATGCGCGATTGGGCCGGCAATGACCCATTGCGCCATGCCGCCGGGCGAAGGTTGGTCAGCAACTGGCAGCGCATGACGGAGTTTTCCCAAGAGGAACGGCTTGCCATTCACCAGATCAGCCTGGTCGACCTGGCACTGACCAACGAGGACTTGGCGGCCCTGGCATTGCCAGACCGTTTTACCCATATCGAGCGAGTCGACCTGGGCGCGAACCCCGGCTTGAGCCAATTGCCTGCCGAGTTTCTGGAACGGTTCCCAAGGTTGCAACGCATGCATCTGGTCGGTTGCGGTTTCGAGCAGTTGCCAGCAATTGCCGTGCCGCAGACATTGGAGTGGCTCGACATGCAGGGTAACAACCTGGTCTGGAACGACGCGAACCAAGCCGCTCTGGATCGTCTTGGCGCGCTTCGAATGCTGGACTTGTCGCACAACCCGCTGGCCCGCAGCCCCGACCTCAACCGCCTGCGCGAACTGGATGTGCTCAACCTCAACAGTTGCGAACTCGTCGATTGGCCCAACGGTATTCGTAGCGATGAAGATTGGCGACCCGTCGTCTTCGACCTGCGAGACAACCGCTTCGCCAGCTTGCCGCAGGATCTTCAGCTATCGAGGGTGGCGGCCCAGAACCTGTGGCTGGAAAGCCCCGACCTCAGCGAGCGGGTCAGCCAGCAGATCCAGGCCTATTACGTACAGCATGGTATCGACTTGCTGGTTGCCGACGCCGACTACGAGGAAATGCTGGAGCATACCGATGCCGGCGACTGGACCATCTGGAACGCACTGCCGCTGCAATACCGGCGCGAGCTACGTGGACTGCAGGATCAGCCGGACTATGATCAAGCCCGATTGTGGCAGCGGCTGCGCACTTTTGCAGATCCGCGAGTCATGGATTATGGCCTGGCGATCGGTGCCATGAGGCTGCTGGAGGCCGAGACGTTCCCGCCGCCGTTCGAGGAATGATCGGCAACGACGGCTCCAGGCTGGTAATTTGATGATGGTCGGCGCATGCTCGCAAGCTGAAGCGTTTCATCATCCGGATTTGAGAGGTGCATTACCCATGGACCGTCTGCTCGACTCGCTGTTCCCCACCCTCGAGGATATCCCCGAAGCCTGGCGCCTTGGCTCGCCCCTGGAGCAACGTGACTATCTGGTCAACGGTGAGCTGCGGCACTGGGACGGCCCCTTGGCCACCGTGCGCAGCCCGGTCTGGCTCAAGGAAGGCGGCAGTGAGCGCCAGGTCATCCTCGGCAGCGCCCCCCTGCTCGACGCCGAAACGGCGCTCACCGCCCTCGACGCGGCCGTGGCCGCCTACGACAAGGGCCGCGGTGCCTGGCCGAACATGCGCGTGGCCGAGCGTATCGGGCATGTCGAAACCTTCCTGGCGCGCATGCGCGAGCAGCGCACGGCGGTGGTCAAACTGCTTATGTGGGAGATCGGCAAGAACCTCAAGGATTCGGAGAAGGAGTTCGACCGCACCTGCGACTACATCGTCGACACCATCGAGGCGCTCAAGGACCTCGACCGTCGCTCCAGCCGCTTCGAGCTCGAACAGGGCACCCTTGGCCAGATCCGCCGCGCCCCGCTGGGCGTGGCGCTGTGCATGGGCCCGTACAACTACCCGCTCAACGAAACCTTCACCACGCTGATCCCGGCGCTGATCATGGGCAACACCGTGGTGTTCAAGCCGGCCAAGTTCGGCGTGCTGCTGATCCGCCCATTGCTCGAAGCCTTCCGTGACAGCTTCCCGCCCGGGGTGATCAACGTCATCTACGGGCGCGGCCGCGAGACCGTCAGTGCGCTGATGGCCAGCGGCAAGGTCGACGTGTTCGCTTTCATCGGCACCCACAAGGCCGCCAGCGACTTGAAGAAGCTCCACCCACGCCCGCACCGCCTGCGCGCGGCGCTGGGCCTGGACGCCAAGAACCCCGGCATCGTCCTGCCCCAGGTCGACCTCGACAACGCCGTCGAAGAGGCCGTCACCGGCGCCCTGTCGTTCAACGGCCAGCGTTGCACCGCGTTGAAGATCCTGTTCGTCCACGAGGACGTGGTCGAGGCATTCCTCGACAAGTTTCAGCGCAAGCTCGCCGCGCTCAAGCCCGGCATGCCCTGGGAGCCCGACGTGGCGCTGACGCCGCTGCCGGAACCCGGCAAGCTCGACTACCTCGACAGCCTGGTGGCCGATGCCACCGCCAAGGGTGCCAGGGTGCTCAATGAAGGGGGTGGGCAAAGCCGAGGCTCGTTCTTCTACCCCGCCCTGCTCTACCCTGTCAGCCAGGACATGCGCGTCTACCACGAGGAGCAGTTCGGCCCGCTGGTACCAGTGGTGCCCTACCGTGACCTGCAGACTGTGATCGACTACGTGCTCGACTCCGACTACGGCCAGCAGCTAAGCCTGTTCGGCAACGACCCGCAGACCATCGGCGCGCTGGTCGATACCTTCGCCAACCAGGTCGGCCGGATCAACCTCAACGCCCAGTGCCAGCGTGGGCCGGATACCTATCCGTTCAACGGCCGCAAGAACAGCGCCGAAGGGACCTTGTCGGTGCATGACGCATTGCGCGTGTTCTCCATTCGCACCTTGGTCGCTACCAAGTTCCAGCAAGCGAACAAGGAGTTGATCAGCGAGATTATCCGCAACCGGCAGTCGAGCTTCCTGACCACCGACTACATCTTCTGAACAATTCGCCTGATCGGGGGTGCTGCGCAGCCCATTGTTTTTATAGAGAATCGATATAAAGCAAGTGTCGATTTTCCAGGCTCATGAGCGACTCTAATCACCACGGCGTTGCAACCCACCCCACGTGAAAGGAGATTACGCAAATGGCAGCCAAGCCCATCCCCGAAGGCCAGCACAGCCTGACCCCGTATCTCGGCATCAAGGACGCCGCCAAGGCCATCGAGTTCTACAAGAAGGCCTTTGGCGCCGTCGAGATGTTCCGCCTCGAAGGCCCTGACGGCAGCATAGGCCATGCCGAGTTGAAAATCGGCGACTCCTCGCTGATGCTCGGCTCGCCCTGCGACATGGAGGGCGGCCTCAAGCCCAGCGAGACCATCGAGACTCCCGCAGTCGGTCTGCACCTGTATGTCGAGGACTGCGACAAAGTCTATGCCCAGGCCTTGAGCGCTGGCGCGATAGCAATACGTGAAGTCCAGGACCAGTTCTACGGCGACCGCAGCGGCACCCTGAAGGATCCGTTCAACAACATGTGGTTCGTCTCCACCCACAAGGAAGACCTCAGCCCCGAGGAAATCCGTGCCCGTGCCGCCAAACTGTTCGGCGGCCAGTGAGCGGCGGGCTCCAGGCCGCAAGCTTCAAGTTGAAAGCCGCCGCGCTTTGCTTGAAGCTTGAGGCTTGTAGCTTGGAGCTGCCCCTCAATGCGAATCATCGAAAAATCCGGCGCCCTGGTGCGCAGCCTGACCCCGGCAGAGGACGAACTGCTGGTGGACTTTGCCCGTGGCACCCTCACCGGCCCGCGCCTGTTGCAGGCTAACCAATGGCTGATGAAGATACGCAGCGCCAACCAATGGCTGGCCTGCGACTGCCGCAAGGATGCCCTGCCGGTGCTCAACGTCTCGTTGAACGGCAGCACCGGCACCCTGTTCCTGCGCAACAACCCCGAAACTCCCGAGCACACCCCAGGCTGCCCGTTCAGCAAGGATGAGCGTGAGGCCGGCGAACGCGCCGATGAAAACGCCGCCCCGGCCGCCTGGCTGGCGCCGGATGCGCCACTGCGCCTGCTCGGCGACTATCGCCGCGCCAGTGACGGCGAGGCACCCGCAACGCCGCGCGAGCCCGGCGAGCGCCGCGAACAGCAGCGCCTGCTGTCGCTGCTGCTGACCTGGATCGAGGCCAGCGGCCTGAACGTCTACGCCACCCACCTAAAAAAGGACCTCACCGCGCAGTTCGCCGACCTGCGCACTGTCGCCAGCCGCTACCCGCTGCTGGAGCGGGTGCCCGCCAGCAACTACCTGGAAACCCGCCTGGACATGAAGCACATGATGATGCTCAAGGCGCGCCTGCGCGAGGCCACGGTGTTCGGCAACCACCGTCGGCACGGCCTGCTGCTCGACTGCGTGGACCAAGTCAAGGGGCGCAAGTTGTTCAACAACCGCAGCGAGGATGGCTTCGACTTCCAGGGCCACCACCAGTACTGGGGCGGTAACCGCGCCAGCGGGCCACTGCTGGCCCTTGCGCTGTACTCTCCGGCCACCGCCGGCAGCCATTTCTACGAATTGATCCACGTCGCCAGCGTGCCGGTGCTATCGCGCGGGCATCTGTTCCCGGTGTACCGCGATGAAGAACGCGAGCCGCTCAAGGCGCTGGTGTCGCTGATCGACTGGATGGCCGGCAAGGGCGTCAAGGTGCTGATGCGCCGCCCGGTGATCGGCGGCCAGGTGATGGATGAACTGGTGCTGACGTCGGACCAGGACCGGGTACTGTCGGTGTCGCTGCTGGAGCAGCCGATCGGGCCCGAGCCGGATGCCGAGAATTTCAAGCGCTATGCCGACTTCAAGAGCCTGGACACCTTCCGCAAGTATGTGGCCGGGTTCTTCATGCGCGAACGCTGAAGGGAAGTCTCACAAGAGCCAGCCCTCGCGGCCCTTGTGGGAGCGGGCCTGCCCCGCGATGACTCGACCAGGCCAGGCTCTGTGCGAAATGCATCTGCACTCGCCCATACTGCATTGAAACGGGGCTCGGAATGCTCATGTACTCCAGTACAGTCGGGCGCGACCCCGGCCGTTCCTCCCCCGTTTCGCCTTGTCTGGCCTTCGCGCAGACACATTTCGTACAGACCCTAGAACGCCGCCTTGAAGATCGTTTCGATCTCCACCTGGCTGGCCACCCGTGGATTGGTCAGCCCGCAGGCATCCTTCAACGCATTGGCCGCCAGCACCGGTACATCCTCGACCTTGGCCCCCAGTTCCGCCAGCCCGGCCGGGATGCCGATGGCCGCCGCCAGGTGCTCGATGGCCGAAATCGCAGCGCCGGCCCCCTGCTCGGCGTCCAGCGCGCAGACCTTCACCCCCATGGCCTTGGCCACATCACGCAGGCGCGCGGCGCTGACCTTGGCATTGAAGCGCTGCACATGGGGCAGCAGCACCGCGTTGCACACGCCATGGGGCAAGTCGTAGAAGCCACCCAGCTGGTGGGCCATGGCATGTACATAGCCCAGCGAGGCATTGTTGAACGCCATGCCCGCGAGGAACTGGGCGTAGGCCATGTTCTCCCGCGCCACCAGGTCACCGCCGTCGGCAACCGCCTGGCGCAGGTTGGCACTGACCAGACTGATGGCCTTCAGCGCGCAGGCATCGGTGATCGGCGTGGCGGCGGTGGACACATAGGCCTCGATGGCGTGGGTCAAGGCATCCATGCCCGTGGCCGCGGTGAGCCCCTTGGGCATGCCGACCATCAGCGCCGGATCGTTCACCGACAGGATCGGCGTGACGTTGCGGTCGACGATGGCCATTTTCACGTGGCGCGCCTCGTCGGTGATGATGCAGAAGCGAGTCATCTCGCTGGCGGTGCCCGCCGTGGTGTTGATCGCGATCAGCGGCAGCTGCGGCTTGCTCGAGCGGTCAACGCCCTCGTAGTCGCTGATATGCCCGCCGTTGGTGGCGCACAGCGCGATGCCCTTGGCGCAGTCGTGGGGCGAGCCACCGCCCAGGGAGATCACGCAGTCGCAGCCCTCGCGACGCAGCATCGCCAGGCCCGTCTCGACGTTGGCGATGCTCGGGTTGGGCTTGGCGCCGTCGAAGACCCGCGAATCGATGTCGCGCATGGCCAGCATGCCGGCTATGCGCTCGGCCACACCGGCCTTGGCCAGCCCGACGTCGGTGACGATCAGCGCCTTGCGCAGGCCGTAGCCGGCAATCGCCGCCATCGCCTCTTCCAGGCAGTCGATGCCCATGATGTTTACGGCGGGGATGAAGAACGTTCTGCTCATGGCCGGGGTCCTCTCAGGCTGACGGTAGGTTGTCAGCATCCGCCGGAATGGACAGGTGGGCATTGATCCAGCGCAAGCCGGCCTACCCCATGAACAACCGATACGCCGGGTTCTCCGTCTCGTCCCAGTACTGGTACCCCATCTCGTCCAGTGCCCGTGGCAGCCCGGCCAGCTCGTCCTCGGGCACTTCCAGCCCGGCGAACACCCGCGCTTGTGCCGCGCCGTGGTTGCGGTAGTGGAACAGGCTGATGTTCCAGCGCTTGCCCAAGCGTTCGAGGAACCCCAGCAATGCGCCCGGGCGCTCGGGGAACTCGAAGCGCAGCACGCGCTCGCCGGCGCCGGGTGCCGCGTGGCCGCCGACGGTGTGGCGCACATGCAGCTTGGCCAGTTCGTTGTCGGTCAGGTCGAGCACCTGGTAGCCCTGTTCGCCCAGGCTGGCCAGCAACTGTTGCCGCGGATCCTGCTGCGGGTGGGTCTGCACGCCGACGAACAGGCGCGCCTCCTTGCCAGGGTAGTAGCGATAGTTGAACTCGGTGATCTGGCGCTTGCCCAGGGCCAGGCAGAACGCGCGGAAACTGCCGGGACGCTCGGGGATGGTCACGGCGATGATCGCCTCGCGCTGCTCGCCCAGTTCGGCGCGCTCGGCCACGTGGCGCAGGCGGTCGAAGTTGACGTTAGCGCCCGAGTCGATGGCCACCAGGGTCTGCCCTTGCAGCCCTTCGCGCGCCACGTAGCGCTTGATACCGGCCACTGCCAGGGCCCCGGAAGGCTCGGTGATCGAGCGGGTGTCGTCGTAGATGTCCTTGATCGCGGCACACAGTTCATCGCTGCCGACCGTCACCACCTCGTCGACGAAGTGGCGACACAGCTCGAAGCAGTGCGCCCCCACCTGCGCCACCGCCACCCCGTCGGCAAAGGTGCCGACCTGCGGCAGGACCACCCGCTCGCCTGCGGCCATTGCGGCCTGCAGGCAGTTGGAGTCTTGCGGTTCGACGCCGATCACCTTGACCTCCGGGCGCAGGTACTTGACGTAGGCGGCGATCCCGGCGACCAGGCCACCGCCGCCGACGGGGACGAAGATCGCATGCAACGGGCCCGGGTGCTGGCGCAGGATCTCCATGGCCACGGTACCCTGGCCGGCGATGACGTCGGGATCGTCGAACGGCGGTACGAAGGTGGCGCCGTCGCGATCGGCCAGTTGCAGGGCATGGGCCAATGCGTGCGGGAAGCTCTCGCCGTGCAGCACCACATGGCCACCCCGTGAGCGCACGCCTTCGACCTTGAGCGAAGGGGTGGTGGTCGGCATGACGATGGTGGCCTTGATGCCCAGGTGCGACGCGGCCAGGGCCACACCCTGGGCATGGTTGCCGGCCGAAGCGGTGATCACGCCGCGGGCGCGCTGTTCGGGAGTCAGCCGTGACAGACGGGTGTAGGCGCCGCGGATCTTGAAGGAGAACGTCGGTTGCAGGTCTTCGCGCTTGAGCAGGACCTGGTTGCCCAGGCTGGCCGACAGGGCCGGCGCCGCTTGCAAGGGGGTTTCGATGGCCAGGTCGTAGACCGGCGCCGAGAGAATCCGGCGCACTTGCTCGGACAGCAGTTGCCGGGGGGTTGCCGGGGTGCGAGGGGTGGCGCTGAAACTGGTCATCGATGACTCCTGGTTTTTTTGTCGTGCCCAGGAGTCAGAGAGAAGAAACCCGCCTCCAGGGCGGGTTCAGTGCATGTGTGCGCTAGCCCGCCAATCTGATAATGGCGGTAATAATGCTGAGGGCGCTGTACTGCGGGAATAGGTTCATGGGCTGGGAAACTAGCGTGTGGCGCGAGAAAAAGTCAAGGCTTGGCGCTACCGCCCTTGTCGATGCTCACGAAGTGCCTGCCCAGTCGCAGATGAAATCCAACCGCAGATACGACGAAAAACTGCACAATTGATAGTCATTCGCCATTAACTCGTTCTCGGAACCCCCGCCCGGGGGTAGAATGCCGCAAAACCGGGAGCCGCGATGAACCACGACCGCCACATTCCAAGCGAAGACGATGCAATCACCGATGCCGCCGCGCATTGGTGCATGCGCCTGCACGCCGACGATTGCACGGCGGTCGAGCGCGAGGCGTTCGGCCAGTGGTTGGCGGCCGACCCGCGGCATGCCGAGGAATACCAGGCGATGCTGGAGATCTGGGACACCGCCGACCTGCTGCCGCGCAGCGCCCAGGTGGTCCCGCTGCCCGTGCGGCGCCCGGTGGCGACGCGCCAGTGGCGCCCGTTCGCCTCCGCCGCAGCTGTCGCCCTGCTCGCCCTGCCGCTGGCCGGCTGGGTCGGCTGGGAACAGGGTTGGCTGCCCAACAGCTACCAGCATTTCGAAGCCAGCGACCACCTGCGGCAGGTGCGTCTGAGCGACGGCAGCAGCGTCGAGCTGAATCTCCACAGCGAGCTGCGCTTCCTCAACTTCAAGGATGAGCGCCAAGTCACCCTGATCAAGGGCGAGGCGTTCTTCAAGGTCACCCACGACAGCAGCCACCCGTTCATCGTCCACGCCGCAAACGGCCAGACCCGGGTCACCGGGACCCAGTTCAACGTGTGGAAATACGAAGACCAGGTCAAGGTGACGCTGGTGGAAGGTTCGGTGCTGGTCAGCAGCGGTGGCAACGCCGGCGGCTATCGCCTTGGCCCGGGCATGCAGGCCAGCTACCACAAGGGCGATTTCGAGCCCGAGCTGAACCAGAGCGACGACTACGCCAACAGCCTGGCCTGGCGCAGTGGCAGGCTGGTGCTGGACAACCTCAGCCTCGGCCAGGCGTTGCCAGTGATCAATCGCTACCTGGACAAGCCGCTGATGCTGGCCGACGACAGCACCGCGAGCATTCGCATCAGTGGCGTCTACAGCACCCGCGAGGTCGAACGCCTGGTCGACACGCTGCCCAAGGTGCTGCCGGTGTACCTGACCCGCAGCAAGGACGGCAGTACCGTCCTCAACCGCATCGTGCCAGCGCCGACCCGCGGCTGACCAGGGGCCGCCTGTGCTCCCCAGCGGCGCGTGGGAGCGATGCACCATATGGCACCGGCTTCGCCGGTGATCGCGGGGCTAGCCCGCTCCCACGCTGGCCCCTCGGAATCAGAGCGTCATCGCCGCAAACCAGCCAAACGCCAGCAGCGGTAGGTTGTAGTGCAGGAACGTCGGCACCACGGTGTCCCAGATATGGTGGTGCTGGCCATCCACGTTCAGCCCGGAGGTCGGCCCCAGGGTCGAGTCCGAAGCCGGCGAACCGGCATCACCCAGGGCACCGGCAGTACCGACGATGCACACGGTGGCCAGCGGATCGAAGCCCAGCTGCACGCACAGCGGCACGAAGATCGCCGCCAGGATCGGCACGGTGGAGAACGACGAGCCGATGCCCATGGTCACCAACAGACCCACCAGCAGCATCAGCAAGGCACCAATGCCCTTGCTGTGCTCGATCCACTGCGCCGAGGTCTCCACCAGGCTTTTCACCTCGCCGGTGGCCTTCATCACTTCGGCGAAGCCGGAGGCGGCGATCATGATGAAGCCGATCATCGCCATCATCTTCATGCCTTCGGTGAACAGGTCGTCGGTGTCCTTCCAACGCACGATGCCTGACAGCGAGAAGATCAGGAAGCCGACCATCGCGCCGATGATCATCGAGTCCAGCCACAGCTGGATGATGAATGCCGCGGCGATCGCCACCGCGGCCACCAGCAGGGTCACCGGGTTGTACTGCACGCTGACTTGCTCGACCTGCTCGATCCGCGCCAGGTCGTAGTCACGTTTCTTTCGGTAGCTGAAGAACACCGCCAGCAACAGGCCGGCGAGCATGCCTGCGGCGGGAATGGCCATGGCGTGGGTGACATTGACCCCGCTCACGTCGACACCGGCGCGGGCGACGTTGGCCAGCAGGATCTCGTTGAGGAAGATGTTGCCGAAACCGACCGGCAGGAACATGTACGGGGTGATCAGGCCGAAGGTGATCACGCAGGCGATCAGCCGGCGGTCGATGCGCAGACGGGTCAGCACGTACAGCAGCGGCGGCACCAGCAACGGGATGAAGGCGATGTGGATCGGCAGGATGTTCTGCGACGACACCGCCACCACCAGCATCAGGCCGATCAGCAGCCACTTGACCTTGCCACCGTCGGCATGGCCCTGGCGATCGATCATCGCCAGCGCCCGATCGGCCAGGGCATGGGCCAGGCCCGACTTGGCGATGGCCACCGCGAAGGCGCCGAGCAACGCATACGACAAAGCCACCGTGGCACCGCCACCCAGGCCACCATTGAAGGCCTTGAGCGTGCCCTCGATACCCAGCCCACCGACCAGGCCTCCGGCCAGGGCGCCGATGATCAGGGCGATGACCACATGCACGCGGGACAGGCTCAGGATCAGCATGAGCCCGACCGCGGCAATCACTGCATTCATGGTGTGCAAACCTCGTTACGACAGACAAAAAGCGGGTATTCCGGCGACAGACTGCGCGCAGGCAGTGGCCGGACCAGGGGATGTTGTTATGAAGGGCGCACACTCTGAAGCACAGACCGGCAGAAGTCAAAAGCGTCTGCGCCGCGGCCCTATGTAGGAAATAGACGAAAGTCGCAGGGTTTAATTGAACGTTTGAATAAAGAAAAATCCGAGCACGCCGACACAGTCGGCAGCATCAAACCTATTACAAGGGATTTTCCCCATGCCTTTGCTGCGACAACTCTCCATCCAATGGAAGATCACCCTGCTGGCGGGCCTGTGCCTGGCGGCCATCGTCACCCTCCTCGTCGGCCTTTCGCTGTACCGCATGGACCACAGTTCGGACCTGGTCAAAGCCAGCAGCATGCGCATGCTCTCCGACTCGGCGCAGTCGCGCATCGAGTCCCAGGGCGAGGTCCAGGCCCTGAACATCCGCCGTCAGTTCATGGACGCCTACCAGTACGGCGCCGGTTTCGCCCGTCAGGTGCTGTTCCTGCGTGAACAGGCCGAGAAACGCTTCCTCGACGCCTACGACCTGCGCCAGGACATGACCGCCCAGGTGCGTGCCGCGCTGCAGGCCAACCCCGACCTGCTCGGCCTGTCGCTGGTGTTCGAACCGGGCGCGCTGGATGGCAAGGACAAGCTGTTCGCCGGCCAGGGCGAACTGGGCAGCAACGAGACCGGGCGCTTCGCCCTGTACTGGTCGCAGCCGCGGGTCGGCCAGCTGACCTCGATGGCGCTGCCCGAGCACGACATGGCCAACACCGAGATCGGCCCCAGTGGCCAGCCGGCCAACACCTGGTGGGTGTGCCCGCGCAGTACCGGCACCGTGTGCGTGGTCGAGCCGTACTTCTATGACATCGACGGCCAGCGCGTGCTGATGACCAGCATCGTCTTCCCGCTCAAGGCCGGCGACAAGGTCATCGCCACCCTGTCCATCGACATCAACCTCAATAGCCTGCAGGCGTTGAGCCAGACCGCCAGCCGCAGCCTCTACGAGGGCCAGACCACGGTCGGCATCCTCAGCCCCGTGGGCCTGCTGGCCGGCTACAGCGCCGATGCCGGCAAGCTGGCCCAGCGCTTCGATCAGGTCGACCGGACCCAGGGCGCGGAACTGGTGCGCAAGCTCGCCGAAGGCAAACTGCAGATCCTCCACGATCAGCAGCGCCTGAAAGTGCTGGCTGCGTTCGAGCCGATCCCTGGCGGCAAGCCCTGGGGCGTGCTGCTGGACGTGCCGGAAAGTGCCCTGACCGGGCCGGCCGAGGCGCTCAAGGTTGAACTCGACGCCCTCAACACCAGCGGCACCCTGCTCGAACTGGGCCTGGGCCTGGCCGCCGCCATCACCGGCCTGCTGCTGGTGTGGCTGATGGCCCGCGGCGTGACCCGGCCGATTCTTGGCGTGGCAGCCATGCTCAAGGACATCGCCAGCGGCGAGGGCGACCTGACCCGCCGCCTGCAATACGACAAGCAGGACGAGCTTGGCGAGCTGGCCGGCTGGTTCAACCGCTTCCTCGACAAGCTGCAGCCGACCATCGCCGAGGTCAAGCGCTCGGTCCAGGCCGCGCGCGGCACCGCCGACCAGTCCGCGGCCATCGCCGCCGAAACCAGCGCCGGCATGGAGCAGCAATACCGCCAGGTCGACCAGGTGGCCACCGCCTCCCACGAGATGAGCGCCACCGCCCAGGATGTCGCCCGCAGCGCCGCCCAGGCCGCCCAGGCCGCGCGTGAAGCCGACCAGGCCACCCGCGAAGGCCTGGCGGTGATCGACCGCACCACCACCAGCATCGACACCCTGGCCGCCGACATGAGCGGCGCCATGGCCCAGGTCGAGGGCCTGGCACGCAACAGCGAGAAGATCGGTTCGGTGCTCGAGGTAATCCGCTCGATCGCCGAGCAGACCAACCTGTTGGCGCTCAACGCCGCGATCGAAGCGGCCCGCGCCGGCGAGGCTGGCCGCGGTTTCGCCGTGGTCGCCGACGAAGTGCGCAACCTGGCGCGCCGCACCCAGGAGTCGGTAGAGGAAACCCGCCAGGTGATCGAGGCCCTGCAGGCCGGCACCCAGGAAGTGGTGGGCGCCATGGACAGCAGCCATCGCCAGGCCCAGGGCGGTGTTGAACAGGTCGGCCAGGCCGTTACCGCGCTGCAGCGCATCGGCCAGGCGGTGACCGTGATCACCGACATGAACCTGCAGATCGCCAGCGCCGCCGAGGAACAGAGCGCGGTGGCCGAGGAGATCAACAGCAACGTCGCCACCATCCGTGACGTGACCGAGTCGCTGAGCGGCCAGGCCAACGAATCGGCGCGGGTCAGCCAATCGCTCAACAGCCTGGCCAACCAGCAGCAGGGGTTGATGGATCAGTTCCGCGTTTAAGCCTTTAGAGTTGCAGTGCCTGTCAGACCGAACGCCGCGCGGGCGGCGCTCGATTTGACAGGCACTACAAAGCTATCGCCACACCCCGCAGCCCATCGCCCATAGCTGAAAAACCTCGTCGTCTACACTCTTGCCGGAACCCACGGACCGGCACCGACGAGGCCCCGATGAAGAAAGTTCCTACCCTGCTGGCCAGCCTGCTCCTTGCCTTCGGCCTGGCCAGCACCGACTCCGCCGCTGCGGCCGAGCAACCCATCCACTTCGGCGCCATCGGCTGGGAAAGCGGTGCACTGACCACCGAGATCCTGCGCCTGATCGTCGAACGTGGCTACGGCTACCCCACCGACACCCTGCCCGGCAGCACCGTGAGCATGGAAGTGGCCCTGGCGCGCAACGACCTGCAAGTGATCGCCGAGGAATGGGCCGGGCGCAGCCCCGCCTGGGTCAAGGCCGAGCAGGCCGGCCAGGTGTTCGCCCTGGGCGACACGGTAAAGAACGCGCAGGAAGGCTGGTGGGTACCGGCCTACGTCATCAAGGGCGACCCGGCACGCAACCTCGAACCGCTAGCGCCGGACCTGCGCAGCGTCGACGACCTCAAGCGCTACCCCCAGGTATTCAAAGACCCCGAGGCGCCCGACAAGGGCCGCTTCCTCAACAGCCCCAGCGGCTGGACTTCCGAGACCGTCAACAGCCAGAAACTCAAGGCCTATGGCCTGGACAGGCTGTACAACAACTTCCGCAGCGGCACCGGCGCGGCGCTCGACGCCGAGATCGCCGCCAAGATCAAGCTCGGCAAGCCCGTGCTGTTCTACTACTGGAGCCCTACTCCGCTGATGGGCCGCTACGACCTGGTACGCCTCGAAGAACCTCCGTTCGATGCAGCCGCCTGGGCCACCCTCACAGATCCCGCCAATCCTGCTCCCAAAGGCAGCCAATCGCTGCCGGCCAAGCTCTCCATCGGTGTGTCCAAGGCGTTTCGTGACGCCCACCCGGAACTGGTCGCCGTGTTCGAGAAGGTCGACCTGCCCATCGACACCCTGAACAAGGCACTCGCCCGCATGAGCGAAACCCGGCAGAAACCCCGCGACGCGGCGATCGCCTTCCTGCGTGACAACCCTGCGGTGTGGAAGGCCTGGCTGCCCGCCGAACACGCCGCCAAGGTCGAGGCCGGCCTGTGAGCGGTGGTTTTCCCGAAGCCCTGCAATTCTCTTTCGCCGCCTGGGTCAACCGTCTGGTCGACTGGTTGGTACTGCACTATGGCGATCATCTGCGCACCGTCTCCGACCAGTTGCTGCAACTGCTGCTAGGCCTGGAAAACCTGCTGCGGCTGCTGCCCTGGTGGCTGCTGCTGGTGCTGGTCGGCCTGCTGGCCTGGCATGCCAGCCGCAGCCTGGCCCGGGCGTTGATGCTGCCACTGCTGCTGGCGCTGATCGGCATGCTCGGGCTGTGGGACAAGCTACTGCAGACCCTCGCCCTGGTGCTGGTCAGCACCGGCCTGTGCGTACTGATCGGGGTGCCGCTGGGCATCCTGCTGGCCACCCGCCCGCTGGCCCGGCGCCTGATCCTGCCGGTCCTCGACGTGATGCAGACCCTGCCGGCCTTCGTCTACCTGATTCCGGTGCTGATGCTGTTCGGCCTGGGCAAGGTGCCGGCGGTGTTCGCCACGCTGATCTACGCCCTGCCGCCGCTGGTGCGCCTGACCGAACTGGGCCTGGCGCAGATCGACCCGTCGCTGCTGCAGGCCGCCCATGGCCTGGGCGCCAGCCGCTGGCAACGGCTGCGGCGCATCGCCCTGCCGCTGGCCCTGCCGAGCATCATGGCCGGGCTCAACCAGTCGGTGATGATGGCCCTGTCGATGGTGGTGGTAGCTTCGATGATCGGCGCCCGCGGGCTGGGCGAGGACGTGCTGGCCGGTATCCAGACCCTGAACGTTGGCCAGGGCGTCGAGGCGGGCCTGGCGATCGTCGCGCTGGCCATGGTGATCGACCGCATCAGCCAGGCATACGGACGCCCCGGGCGTTGAGGCGCGCATTCGCGTATCGTAGCGCCCTCGACAAGGTGAGCCTGCCACGTCAAGAACCGGAGCCCCGCGTGTCCCTCAAAGCCCTGCGCACCCTGGTCACCATCGCCCGCCATGGCACCTTCGCCCGCGCCGCCGACCTGCTCAGCCTGACGCCCTCGGCGGTGAGCCTGCACATCAAGACCCTGGAAGACGAATTGCAGGTCGCCCTGTTCGACCGCAGCCGCCGCCAGGTAATGCTGACCGAGGCCGGGCAGCTGGCGGTGGCCCGCGCCGAAGGCATCTTGGCTGCCTACGACGAACTGGCCGACACCCTGGCCAGCGGCCCGAGCCTGCGCGGTCGCCTGCGTATCGGGGCGATCCACACCGTGCTCGCCCGGCGCCTGCCCAGGGCTCTGGTGTGGATCAAGGCTCACCACCCCGAGCTGCATGTCAGCGTGGTGTCGGGCATGTCTGCGGAACTCGCCCGGCGGGTCGAAGATGGCGAGCTGGACGCGGCAATCACCACCGAACCGGTCAGCCCCTACCCGCAAAGCCTGCAGTACACGCCGCTGTTCGAGGACCGCTTCTGGGCCATCGCCAGCCCGGATCTGGCGGGCCAGAGCCTGTCGGCGCTGCTCGCCAGCCAGCCGTTCCTGCGCTTCGACAAACGCGCCTGGGCCGGCCGCCAGATCGAACAGGAACTGCGTCGTCAGCGCCTGCAGGTCAACGAGCAGATGGAGCTGGACAGCCAGGAGGCCCTGGCGCGAATGGCGGCCATGGGGCTCGGGGTGGCGGTGATCCCCATGAGCGACGACGACCTCGAACGGCTGCCAGCCGCCACCGTGCTGCCCTTCGGTGAACCGCAACTGACCCGGCGCATGGTGCTGCTGGAACATGAAAAGAGCCAGCGGCGACACCTGAGTGCGGTATTGAAGACCGCACTCGAGGCATGAACGCTGGCGAAAGCGCCGCGCAGCTGTCATGAACAATGCATTTTTTCTCAACGGTCACTCAAGAAAAACACCGTTTTTTCTGCTCACTCAACTCCGCTAGTCTGTGCCCGTACCCGGCCACGGACCACCCGCCATGCTCCACCTGCTGCTCACTACGCTCGTCCCGATCATCCTGCTCATCGCCCTGGGCACCTGGCTGCGGGTCCGTGGCTTTCTCGCCGAAACCTTCTGGCCCGGCGCCGAACGCCTGAGCTATTACGTACTGCTGCCGTCGTTGTTCCTGCACGGCCTGGCCACCGCCAACCTCGACGGCGTGCCGGTACTGGGCATGGTCGGCGTGCTGATGCTCTCTACCCTGCTCGGCGCCCTGCTGCTGGTGCTCTACCAAGGCGTCGCCAGCCATGACGGCGGCGACTTTACCTCGGTGTTCCAGGGTGGCGTGCGCTTCAACAACTATATCGGCGCGACCCTGGCCTCCGGCCTCTACGGCACTGCCGGCATCGCCCTCGCGGCGGTGGCCAACGCAGCCATCGTGCCGCTGGTCAACCTGCTCTGCGTACTGGTGTTCGCCCGCTTCAGCGCACGCCACAGCTCACCGACCACGGTGCTCAAGGCGATCTTCGCCAACCCGTTGATCATCGGCTGCGCGGCTGGCCTGTTGCTGCGGGTAACCGCCCTCGGCCTGCCGGCCGGCCTGGAGCCCACGGTCAAGGCCCTGGGCCAGGCAGCGTTGCCGCTGGGCCTGCTGTGCGTGGGCGCGGCGCTCGGCGGGGCGCGGCTGGGGCAGCAGCTCAGACCGGTGCTGGCCGCGTCGCTGTTCAAGTTCCTGGTCATGCCGGTGGCCACCTGGGGCCTGTGCCGGTTGCTCGGGCTGAGTGGCCAGGCCGCGGTGGTGGCGGTGCTGTTCCAGGCGCTGCCCACCGCCTCGTCGTCCTATGTGATGGCCCGGCAGATGGGCGGCAACGCCCCGTTGATGGCCACCATCATCGCCCTGCAGACCATCGCCGCCGCCGCGACCCTGCCCCTGGTGCTGAGCCTGACACTGAATTGAACCCGAACGGCTAGACTGTGGACAGCCCTCTCGCGGAGTCTCGATCATGCGCCTTGCGTGGATGCTGTTCGGTCTGTCCCTGACCCTGTTTGCAGGCCCCCTCCTCGCCGCCGACAACCAACAGGCCGCGGTTGCCGAAGACAAGGCGCAGGTGCTCGAGGAGAAGGTGGTCGAGGATGCCCCACCTCCCAAAAAACAGGAAACCCTGACCCCCGGTGAAGTCCAGGCCGTCGACCCGGCAGGCCAGGCGCCGATGGACGACAGCATCACCTGCCTGGCCCGCACCATCTACTGGGAAGCCAAGGGCGCCGACGCCGAGGACATGAGCGCGGTGGCCAGCGTGGTGCTCAATCGCCTCGGCCACGAAGGCTTTCCCGACAGCATCTGCGCGGTGGTCAAGCAGGGGGTGGAGAGCAAGAGCTGCCAGTTTTCCTGGTGGTGCGACGGGCGCCCCGACCAGGTCGAAGAAGCGGAGCGCTACGCGGTGGCCAAGGAAATCGCCCGCAAGGCACTCAACCAGCAGCTCAAGGACCCCACCGGCGGCGCCCTGTATTTCCATGACCGCAGCGTCCGCCCCGACTGGGCCAAGGCCTATCGCAAGACGGCCCAGACCACGCATTTCCTGTTCTACAAACCGAACCAGGCCCTGGCCCGCTAGACATTAGAACCCGACCGTCGCCGATACCAGCCAGGTGCGTGGCGTCGACAAGGTCAGGCCAGTGGCGGTGCCTTCCGGCACGTTCGCCGAAGCCCAGTACGTCTTGTCGAGCACATTTTCCACGCTGGCGCGCAAGGTGATCGCCTTGCCGCCCAGTTTCAGCGCATAGCGCGCGCCCAGGTCATAGCGCTGCCAGGCATCGATCTTCTGCTGGTTGGCCGCATCCAGGTATTGGTTGCCGGTGTGGATCACCCGGGCGCCGAGCGTCAACCCGGCCACCGCCGGCAGGTCCCACTCCACGCCCAGATTGGCGTTGACGATCGGCGCGCCGATGGCCCGGTTGCCATCGTTGCGCCCGTCGGCGGTGCGGGTCTGTTCGGCGTCCAGCAGCATCGCCCCGCCGAGCAGGCGCACGCCGGCCAGGGGTTCGCCGAACAAGTTCAGTTCTAGCCCTTGGTTGCGTTGCTCGCCATCGGCCCGCAGGTTGTCCTGCGCATCGGTGTAGTAGGCCGGCTTGTCGATACGGAACAGGCTCAGGGTGGTGCTGAAGCTGCCGGCGTCGTACTTGGCGCCCACCTCCACCTGCTTGCTGCGATAGGGCGCGAACACCTTGCCGGCGTTGTTCGCCGTCTCCGGCGCCACCTGGCCCTGGGTCAGCCCCTCCATGTAGTTCAGATACAGCGACAACCGCTCGCTGCTGCGCCACACCAGCCCCAGGGCCGGCGAGGTGGCATGTTCGTCGTAACGCTGGTCGGGCTCGCCAGGCTCGGAACTGTCGACCTCGACCCGCTGCAGCCGGGCGCCGAGGGTGAGCAGCACGCGGTCTTCGGCCAGGCTCAGGGTGTCGGCCAGAGCCAGGCTGGAGAGCAGCGTCTTGGTGTGGGTCGGGTTGTCCAGCGCCGTCGTAGTGCCGGGCGCAGCCAGGGCCACCGGGTCGAACAGATTGCTCACACCTGCGGCATAGCGCGCGCCGCTATTGTCGAAGGTCATGTCGAAGCGATTGAGGCTGATGTTCAGGGTATGGCCGACCGCGCCGGTATCGAACCAGCCCCGCACCCCGACAGTACCGGTGATCACTTTTTCCTCGCGCTGGAATGCCCGAGGGCTGACGCTGAAGCGCCCGGCATCATTGGTGACCTGCACCGCGTGGCGCAGGAAGTCGTAGTCACCTTTGCGCGCCCCCAGCGCGCCATGGACCATCCAGTTATCGCTGACATCGTATTCGCCGCGCACCGCGCCGAAAGTGTCCTCGGCCCGCGAGTAGCTCCAAGGTTGGGCGAAGTTGTGGTGGATGGCCTTGGCGTGCGGCACATTGACCCCAGGATTCAGGCCAACCCGCTCCATAGGCGCGTCGACATCGCGCTGCTGATGCCCGACATCCAGCGACAGGCGCAGGCGCTCGCCGCGCACATCGAAGCCCAGCACCGAGGCCTCGCGCTCCAGGCGCTGGTGCTCCCATTCTGTATCGCCGGCCTGACGCACCGCATTCAGACGCAGGCCGAAACGCTGCCCTTCGCCGAAACGCCGGCCGATGTCCACATGCCCTCCCCCCTGACCGGCCGAGGCATACAGCGCGGTGAACTCGGTCAGCGGCGTCTCGCCCGCGCGCTTGGGTTCTATGTTGACTCCTCCGCCAACGCTGCCATTGGGTGCCAGCCCGCCCAGCAAGGCACCGGGCCCTTTGAGGATATCGACGCGGTCGACCATTTCCATGTCGATGGAGTAGGTGGGCAGCACCCCATACAGGCCACCGTAGGCGACATCACTGTTGTACAGGCTGAAGCCGCGCACCGAGAACTGCTCGAAGCGCCCGGCGGACGGGTTGGTGGTGCGTACGGACGGGTCGTTGGCCACCGCGTCGGCCAGGGTCCGCGCCTGCTGGTTCTGTAACAGCTCGCTGGTGTAGGAGGTGATGTTGAAAGGCGTGTCCATGTAGTCTCGCTCGCCCAGCAGGCCCTGGCTGCCGCGCCGCGACACCTGGCCGCCCGCGTAGGAATCACTGGCCGAGCCGATGCCCTGGCCATTGATAGTGGTACTGGGCAGCTCATGGGCGCCGTCACCCGGCGCTATCTGGCGCATCAGGGTGTAGCCGCCCTGCCCGGCGGGCACCAGGTGCAGGCCCGAGCCCCGCAGCAATGCCGTGAAGCCCTCTTCGACAGCGTACTCGCCGGCAAGCCCATTGCTGCCGTGCCCGGCCACCAGCGCCGGGTCTACCGAGAGGTTGACCCCGGCCTGGCCGGCAAAGCGAGTCAGCGCAGCGGCCAGGCTGCCTGCCGGGATCTGGTAGCTGCGCCGTGGCGCGTCATCGGCCCAGGACATCCCCGGCAAACCCAGGGCAAGCAACAGCACAGGCGTGGACAAGGGGCGAATCAGAGGGTTCAGGGACATCCGCAATGCTCTTGTTGGAGGGTGATGCCCTGAATGACCGGTGAGCAGGAAAAAAGGGACAGCCGTCAGGCAGTATTTTCGCGCGGTGTCAGCGACACCCAGTAACGAGTGCGGTAATGCACCACCAACGGCAGGCTCGCGGCCAGCAATGCAAGGATGCGGTCAGTGTCGTCCAACTGGAAGGTGCCGGTCACCGCAAGGCGCTCCAACGCCGGGTCCCAACGCAGCAAACCAGGGCGATAGCGGCGAAGCTCACGCAACAACTCGCCCAGCCGCTGGTTGTTGGCCAGCAGCAATCCCTGCTGCCAGCCTGGCAACTGCGCATCGAATGGCTGTAAGGCACCGATGCCGCTGGCCCCGAGCAGCGCACGCTGTCCGGCATCCACCCGCGCGCCTGGGCCGGACAACGGTTGCAGATCGACCTGGCCACGGCTGACCGAAACGGTGCAACCCCGCCCGCCCAGGCGCACGCAGAAGCTCGCCCCCCCTGCGCGCAACAAGCCCTGCCGGGTCTGTACCTGCAGCGAGCCGGCGCTGTCCACGGCGATCTCGCCGGCGACCAGTTGCACCTGCTGCCGACCGAGGCTGAAATCGAGGTTCACCGCGCTGGCCGTATTCAACTGCAAGCGGCTGCCATCAGGCAACGTCAGGCCGCGACGCTCGCCGGTGGCGGTGCGCAGGTCGGCACGCCAGCTATCGACCGGCAATTGCCGATAACCCAACCACCCCAGTGGCACCAGGGTGCCCACGGCAAGGGCCTGCCCCAACAAGCGACGGCGGTCTGGATCGGGGCGGTCCAGGCAGGTCGCCGCCAACGGTGCCGGCACCTGGCTGAAGCGCTCGCGCAGCGCCTCGGCCTTCTGCCACAGCGCCTCATGGGCAGCACTGCGCTCACGCCAGCGACTCAGGCTGTCGCGCTGCTCGGCACTCAAGCCACCGGCATCCTGCAAGGCCAGCCATTGCGCCGCCTCGCGAGCCAGGCGCCGCGCCGCGTCATCGGTGCGCGCGTTCACAGCGCCACCAGCAAGCAATGCTCGTAGGCCCTGACCATGTAGCGCTTGACCGTGCGCTCACTGACCCGCAGGCGGGTGGCGATACTGGCGTAGTCCAGGCCCTCCAGCTGTGACCAGATAAACGCCTGGCGCACCGGGCGGGGCAAGCCATCCAGCAGTTCATCAAGGGCCTGCAGGGTCTCTAAGAGCACCCAGCGCTGCTCAGGTGATGGCGCCAGCGCCTCGGGCAACTGGCGCAGCGCCTCGAGATAGGCATGCTCAAGCGAACGTCGTCGAAAGTGGTTGACCAATAGCCGACGGCCTACGGTGAGCAGATACGCCCTGGGCTCGCGCAGGCTGGCCAGGGTCTGGGACTGCTGAGCGGCCAGCACGCGCAGGAAGGTGTCCTGGGTCAGGTCGGCAGCCGTCCAGGTGTCGCCCAGGCGTCGCAGGAGCCAGCCGTGCAGCCAACCGCGATGTGCCCGATAAAGAGCGCTTAGCGTGGGTTCAGGGGCCGCGGTGGACTCAGTCATCAATGGCACGCTGCTGCAGGTGTAAATGATATTTATTCTAATTGACCTCAATGCATTGGCCAATAGCATCGCGCTGGCCGGGCATAGGGCTGGATTCACCGCAGGTCGGGTATTTCACAAGGCGGTCCGCGCCACGCTTTATCAATCGAATTCAGCAGGCGGCTGGCAGTCGCCGGTAGAAGTGCGGGCGGTCCTGCCCGGGCATGCGCTTGATCCCATGTCACCAATAAACGGGGCGTCAACCGGCAGGCTTTTTGCCGCCATGCTGCTTTGGATGAGCGCTGGGGTGCCCTTTGGAGAGCCCGCCGGTTGGCTGCCATAAGCCATCTGGGTCAAGCTTGCGGCTGCCAGCGACGCGACCAGTACGATCTTTTTCATACAGTGTCCTTTCAGTGATTTCCCGGTTTGATTTGCACAGGCGAAGCGCTCCTCCTGCAGCCCGGTTGACTCTATCTTCTGTTCCTGCCAGGCAGCGTTAGGAAGAAGTCACTTCGCCACGTGAAAGCGCTTCATTAACTCGTAGGAAATCGTCCTTGAGGACGTACTGGCACCCAGGTGAAGCGCCGCAACCGTTAACGCAGCGCGGTGTGGGCTGCGCTCGGTCTCATGGCTAGCGCGCAACCCCCAGCATCCCGCGCTCGACAATGAAATCGATCACTGCCTGCAGCCCCTCGCCTTTCTTCAGGTTGCTGAACGTCCACGGCCGCTCCGGGCGCATGCGCCGGGTGTCACGTTCCATCACCTCCAGCGACGCCCCCACATAGGGCGCGAGGTCGGTCTTGTTGATCACCAGGAAGTCCGACTTGGTGATGCCCGGTCCGCCCTTGCGCGGGATCTTCTCGCCCTCGGCGACATCGATCACATAGATGGTCAGGTCGGCCAGCTCCGGGCTGAAGGTGGCGCTCAGATTGTCACCGCCACTCTCGACGAAGATCACCTCGAGGTTGCCAAACTGGCGCGCCAACGCCTCGACGGCCGCCAGGTTCATCGAGGCGTCCTCGCGGATCGCCGTGTGCGGGCAACCGCCGGTCTCGACGCCGACGATGCGCTCAGGCTCCAGGGCCCCGGCTTCGGTAAGGATGCGCTGGTCTTCCTTGGTGTAGATGTCATTGGTCACCACGGCGATCTGGTAGTGATCCCGCATGGCCTTGCACAGGGCTTCAAGCAGCGCGGTCTTGCCGGAACCGACCGGGCCGCCGACGCCGACACGCAGGGGTTGCTGATAGTTTTGCATCGTGGCTGTCCTCAGGAACGGAACAAACGGGTGTATTGGGTTTCATGGCGCGATGAAGCGATGGCCAGCAGCGGCAGGCCGCCGCCGAGCTGGTCGTCGTCAAGGCCCAGAGCATGATCAAGCACGGCAGGCAGTTCCTCGCCCAAGTCGCGTAGCAGGGTTTGCGCGGCCTGCTGGCCGAAGGGCACCAGCTTCACCCCCGCCATCACCGCACCCTCGAGCCAGGCGAAGCCATGGCCCAGGGCGAGCTGACGCAACGGGATCGACCAGTGCGCCCCGAGCCAGGCCATGCCGCCCAGCTGGCTGAGCTCGAGGCTGGCGCGCCAGGCTGGCTCCTGCCCCAATTGCCAGCCATCGAGCAGACGCGCCAGGGCGCTGCCGCGCTGCCGTTCTTCCAGGCGCAGTTCGGCGGTCTCGCGGTTGGCCAAAAGAAACTGGCTCCAGTGCGCGAAAGCGTCGGCATCTTCGGCCTGGCAGGCCTTGTACAGGCGCGCCAGCAATGGCCAGTCGAGGTGGCCGAGGGTGTCGTGCAACTGCTCGCGCTGCCAGGCGGCGAAGCCTTTGGCATCCTTCACCCAACCGGCTTCCACGGCCCACTCCAGGCCTTGCGAGTAGGTGAAGCCGCCCACCGGCAAACCCGGGCTGGCCAACTGCAGCAAGCGCAGCAGCGCCAGATCAGTGTGCATCAGCCGGCCAGCACCAGCGCGGCGCCCGCCAGCAGGCCGCCGCCGAAAGCCTTCTGCAGGGCGGCATGGCGCCGCAGCAGGCAGCCTACGCCAAAGCCCGCCGCCAGTAGCAGGCCGCTGAC
Organism: Pseudomonas soli; assembly: GCF_900110655.1. Lineage (GTDB taxonomy): Bacteria > Pseudomonadota > Gammaproteobacteria > Pseudomonadales > Pseudomonadaceae > Aquipseudomonas > Aquipseudomonas soli. The sequence goes on along the minus strand of NZ_FOEQ01000004.1, from coordinate 291,550 downwards.
CGTTACAAAACCGGCACTGAATTGCCAGAACGCGCTAGGGGTGGCTTCCACGCCATGGGCCCAACCGTGGAACAGGGCGAACACCGGCATGATCAGCGACAGCAGCAACTGACGACTCGGCACCAACATGGCCGCGGCCGCCACCAGCAGCGAGCCGAGGATCATCTGCTCCATGCCGACCACATCGCCGAACAGATGGCCGCAGACCGCGCCGCCGAACATCGCCGCCAGGGTCGCCAATGGCAAGGTCAGGCTGCGCCCCGTCAGGGCGGCCAGCACACCCGTGCCGAGCAGCATCAGCAAGTGATCGAGGCCGGTCAGCGGGTGCAGCAGGCCATCCTGCAACGGATTGCTGTCGTGGCCAGGATGGGCGAAGGCCGGCAAGGCCACCATCAGCAAAACCAGGGCGAAAGTCTTTTTCATTGTGGGCTCCGGGATGAAGTCAGGAATGGGCAGGAAGACGCACGAACGGGTGATCGTGGCCATGGGAATGGCTGTGGGGGGCGCTCTGGTAGGCACCGGCCTCGGGCTCGAATGGCGCCTGTTCGGCGATCACTTCCAGCCCCAGGCCACGCAGCATGTCGTCGAGCACATGGTCGTGCTGGAAGCGCAACAGACCCGGCTCGATCTGCAACGGCACATGGCGATTGCCCAGGTGATAGGCGGCGCGGGCCAGCAGGTGAGGATCGGCGCAGCGCACAGTCGAGACCGCCTCGGGGGCGGCAAGCACGCGAATGACCTGTTGGCCATCGGCATCGGCCAGCAATTCGCCGCCGCGCAGCAGGTGGCCGCGTTCGAGCATCAGCCCGGCCTCGCGGCCGTCGTCGAGGGTGACGCGCAGGCGGCTCTTGATGCGGCTGTCGACATTCAGGGTGACGCTGCCGGTGATGGCTTGGGCTGCAGTGATCCGGCGTGTGAGGACAATCATGTTCGCTCCTTCAGAACAGGAAATAACGCTGTGCCAGCGGCAACTCGTGCGCCGGCTCGCACACCAACAGCTCGCCGTCGGCACGCACCTGGTAGGTCTGGGCGTCGACCTCGATCAGCGGTTGCAGGGTGTTGTGGACCATGTCGGCCTTGCGCACCTGCCGGCAACCGTGGGCCAGGCCGATCAGGCTCTGCAGTTTCAGCTCTGCGGGCAGGCCTCGGTCCAGGGCGGCCTGGGGCAGGAAGGTCATGCGCGTGGCATGCCGCGCCGCCCCCAGGGCGCCGAACATCGGCCGGTAATGCACCGGCTGCGGGGTTGGAATGGAGCCATTGATATCTCCCATCGGCGCCGTGGCGATCATGCCGCCCTTTACCACCAGCGCCGGCTTGACCGCGAAGAACGCCGGTGCCCACAGCACCAGGTCGGCCAGTTTACCCACCTCCACCGAGCCGACCTCGTGGGCGATGCCGTGGGTCAGCGCCGGGTTGATCGTGTACTTGGCGATGTAGCGCTTGACCCGAAAGTTGTCGCTGTAGGCGCTGTCCGGGGCCAGCGGGCCGCGGCGCAGCTTCATCTGGTGCGCAACCTGCCAGGTGCGCAGCACCACCTCGCCGACCCGGCCCATGGCCTGGGAGTCGGACGAGGTCATGGCGAAGGCGCCCATGTCGTGGAGGATGTCCTCGGCGGCGATGGTCTCGCGACGGATGCGCGACTCGGCGAAGGCGACGTCCTCGGCGATGCTCGGGTCCAGGTGGTGGCAGACCATGAGCATGTCGAGGTGCTCGTCTACCGTATTCACGGTGTAGGGCAGCGTCGGGTTGGTCGAGGATGGCAGCACATTGGCCTGGCCGGCCGCGCGGATGATGTCCGGCGCATGGCCACCGCCCGCCCCTTCGGTGTGGAAGGTATGGATGGTGCGCTCGCCGATGGCCGCCAGGGTGTCCTCGATGCAGCCCGACTCGTTGAGGGTATCGGTGTGGATCGCCACCTGGATGTCCATGTCCTCGGCCACCCCCAGGCAACAGTCGATGGCCGCTGGTGTCGAGCCCCAGTCCTCGTGCAACTTGAGGCCCACGGCGCCGGCGGCAATCTGCTCGCGCAGGGCTTCGGGCCGCGAGGCATTGCCCTTGCCCAGCAGGCCGATGTTGATCGGCAGGCAGTCGGCGGCCTGGAGCATGCGCGCCAGGTACCAGGGCCCTGGGGTGCAGGTGGTGGCGTTGGTGCCGGTGGCCGGGCCGGTGCCGCCGCCGATGAAGGTGGTTACCCCGCTGGTCAGCGCCTCCTCCACCTGCTGCGGGCAGATGAAGTGGATATGCGAGTCGATGCCGCCAGCGGTGACGATCTTGCCTTCGGCGGCGATGACCTCGGTGCCCGGCCCCACCGGTACCGTGACGCCGGGCTGCACATCAGGATTGCCGGCCTTGCCGATGGCGGCGATACGGCCATGCTTGACACCGATATCGGCCTTGACGATGCCCCAGTGATCGATGATCAGCGCGTTGGTCAGCACCAGATCCATGGCCTCGGCGGCGAGCATCTGGCCTTGGCCCATGCCGTCGCGGATCACTTTACCGCCGCCGAACTTGACCTCCTCGCCATAGATCGTGAAGTCCTTCTCGACCTCCACCCACAGCGCGGTATCGGCCAGGCGCACGCGGTCACCAACGGTAGGCCCGAACATATCAGCGTAGGCCTGGCGGGAAATGCGGCTCATGCCCTTTCCTCCAGCACGCCCATCACCTTGCCCTGAAAGCCGTGCACCTCGCGCTTGCCGGCATAAGCCACCAACTGCACGGTGCGTGATTGCCCGGGCTCGAAGCGCACCGCGGTGCCGGCCGGGATGTCCAGGCGAAAGCCTCGGGTCGGCCCGCGCTCGAACACCAGGGCATCGTTGACTTCGTAGAAGTGGTAGTGCGAGCCCACCTGTACCGGGCGATCGCCATGGTTGGCCACGCTGACGCTGACGCTCAGGCGACCGACATTTAGCTCGATGTCGCCTGCGGCGACCTGGACTTCTCCTGGAATCATGCCGGCCTCCTCAAACGATGGGTTCATGCACGGTCACCAGCTTGGTGCCGTCGGGGAAGGTCGCCTCGACCTGAACGTCGTGCAGCATTTCCGGCACGCCGGCCATCACCTGCTCGCGCACCAGCACCTCGCGACCGAGGCTCATCAGCTCGGCCACCGTGCGGCCATCGCGGGCGCCTTCGAGCACTGCGGCGCTGATCAGCGCCACCGCCTCCGGGTAGTTCAGTTTCAGGCCACGGGCCAGTCGTCGCTCGGCCAGCAAGGCGGCGGTGAACAGCAGCAATTTGTCTTTCTCTCGCGGGGTCAGCTCCATGGCGGCTCTCTCAGGTGGCCCAAATGCGCGGCGGGCACGGTGCCAGGCCGAGCACGGCCGGGCGCAGCAAGTGCCAGAGGCGCTGCAGGTTGCGTTGCAGGTGTTGGTTGTCGTGGTCGAGCAGGCGGATCACCAGCAGCGGGCCGAGCAGCGTCGCGCCGGCTGGGGTTTCGAGTTCGTCGAGGATCTGCCGCGCCCGCTCCAGCACCGTCTGGTCGGCGGGTACTGCGCAGAAGGTGGCGAGCAACGGATGCCCGGCGACCTTGTCCAGCAGCCCACCCTCGATGCGCAGGCGCTCGTGCAGGCCCGGCTCGCCGGGCAGTTCGATGCGCAGGCGGCTGTCCAGCGCGCCCTCTTCGAAGCACTCGTTCATCACCGGACGGCCCAGACACAGCGTCTCCCAGGCCAGCAGGCGCGCGCCGGGTTCAAGGCTGAAACGGCTGTCGAGGCCAGCGCGGGCGCCGTTGAAAAAGATACTGTCCTGCGGCAGCCATTCCAGGGTGCTGCCGGCGGCGAGGTGAAAGCGCTGGCCCAGCCGCGCTGTTGGGCCGATGCTGCGGTAGAACTTGCTTGCGCCAGGCATGGTGAGCAAGGCATGGCTGCCGGGCTCAAGGTGGACGTCAAGCTCGAGACGGTCGCCGGCGACGATGCCCCCTGGAGGGTGCAGCACATAGACATGGCATGGTGCTCCCTCCGGATAGAAAGGCCGCTGCACCAAAAGAGGTCCGACATGATGGCGCGCACCAAGCCGGGTCACGCCGTCACGCTGGACGAAGCGCAACCGCAGGTGGGCGCGCCAGCCTGGCTCTGCCTGTAGCGGGTCGATCTGTTGCGCCGACGACATCCTCAAACCCCTGAAATCCATGGCCTGACGGCCGGATGAGGGCCCTGCGCGGGGCGCTTGCAGGCGCGCCGGGCTGACCACTCGATCAATATTCGCTGGAGGGATATAGCAGGGAGCGGGCCAACTGCGCAGATGAACGATGATGAAACTTTCGGACCGTCAGTCATGCCGCAAGGCTGCGGGCCAGAGCGGCTACGCCCGGACGCGCGATTCAAGTGCCTGCCGGCGTGGCGAAGTAGGCTAAAGTGACCACCCTGCCCCTTTTCGAGCCAAGGACGCCCCCATGCAATTCGCACCCGCCATTCCGATCCTGCGGATCTTCTCGGTCGACAAGGCCCGGGAGTTCTACCTCGATTTCCTGGGCTTCCAGCTCGACTGGGAACACCGCTTCGCCCCGGACCTGCCGCTGTACATGCAGATCCACCGCGACGGCTTGATCCTGCACCTGTCCGAACACCACGGCGACGCCACGCCGGGCTCGGCGGTGTTTGCCCGGGTCGAGGACCTCAAGGCGCTGGAGTGCGAACTGCTGGCCAAGCGCTACGGCTACGCCCGCCCGCAGGCCGAGGCGGTCGACTGGGGCCTGGAAATGCAGGTGGCCGACCCGTTCGGCAACCGCCTGCGCTTCTGCCAGCAGATCGACAACGTCTGATGGCCAGCGGCAAGCGCGCCCTGGCGCGCCTGGAGCGGGAGATGGTCGCCTGCTTGACCGAAGCCTGCGCCACTGCCCAGGGCGAGATCGTCGGTTTCGCCTGGCTCACCCACCAGGTGGACCTCGACGACTTCCCCGCCAGCCTGCGCATCACCTGGGTGTTCACCGATGACACCGACAAGGCCCGCGCGCTGGCCGGCGCGGACAAGGCGCGGATGATCGCGCTGACGGCCCAGGCGCTGCGTGACGCAGGCTTCGAACTGGACCATGTCGCCTGGCATGTGCGCTTCGACAGCGAGGAGGCATGTTGGCGCGATCATGGCGGGGACTGGAACCGGCGCTTGCGTTGAACCATGTGCCCCGCTCCTACAGATTTCCTACAGTTCCCGATCCGCGCCGGATGTATTAAGGTGGCGGGGTGCGCATATAAAAGCAGCCCGCCGTGTTCGGGCAAGAGCAATGAGGGTGTCATGAGTAACGAAAGCATTAACTGGGACAAGCTGGGTTTCGACTACATCAAGACCGACAAGCGTTACCTGTCCGTATGGCGTAACGGCGAGTGGGACAAGGGCACCCTGACCGAAGACAACGTGCTGCACATCAGTGAAGGCTCCACCGCCCTGCACTATGGCCAGCAGTGCTTCGAAGGCCTGAAGGCCTACCGCTGCAAGGATGGCTCGATCAACCTGTTCCGCCCGGACCAGAATGCCGCGCGCATGCAGCGCAGCTGCGACCGTCTGCTGATGCCACGGGTGTCGACCGAACAGTTCATCGAAGCCTGCAAACAGGTGGTCAAGGCCAACGAGAAGTTTGTCCCACCGCACGGCAAAGGCGCCCTGTACCTGCGCCCATTCGTGATCGGCACCGGCGACAACATCGGCGTGCGCACCGCCCCTGAATTCATCTTCTCGGTCTTCGCCATCCCGGTCGGCTCGTACTTCAAGGGCGGCATGACCCCGCACAAATTCCTCATCTCCGACTTCGACCGTGCCGCCCCGCAGGGCACCGGCGCGGCCAAGGTCGGCGGCAACTACGCGGCCAGCCTGCAGCCGGGCTATGAAGCCAAGAAAGCCGGCTTCGCCGACTGCATCTACCTTGACCCGCTGACCCACAAGAAAATCGAGGAAGTCGGGTCGGCCAACTTCTTCGGCATCACCGCCAACAACGAATTCGTCACGCCGAAGTCGGTCTCGGTGCTGCCGGGCATCACCCGCTTGTCGCTGATGGAACTGGCCGAATCGCGCCTGGGCCTGAAGGTCATCGAAGGCGACGTGGAAATCGACAAGCTCGACCGTTTCGTCGAAGCCGGTGCCTGCGGTACCGCTGCGGTGATCACGCCAATCGGCGGCATCCAGTACAACGGCAAGCTGCACGTATTCCACAGCGAAACCGAAGTCGGCCCCGTGACGCAGAAGCTGTATGCCGAGCTGACCGGCATCCAGAGCGGTGATGTCGAGGCGCCAGCGGGCTGGATCGTCAAGGTCGTTTAAGCCCGTGCCGTCATGAGAAGGGGCGTGCCAGCAATGGCACGCCCCTTTCTTTTTACTGCTGCGCCATCTGAGCGTCAGCCGCGGCAGTATTGCCTAGATGAATTTTTCTTAAATCGCCGGTTGTCTATTCTTTGGCACAATCAGGTCTCCACTCGCCGCCCAGGAACCAGCATGCCTCGCGTACTGACTATCGAAGACGACGCTGTCACCGCCCAGGAAATCGTCGCCGAACTGTCCAGCCACGGTCTGGAAGTCGACTGGGCAGACAATGGCCGTGAAGGCCTGGCCAAGGCCATCGCCGGCGGCTACGACCTGATCACCCTGGACCGCATGCTGCCCGAGGTCGACGGCCTGACCATCGTCACCACCCTGCGCAACCTGAAGATCGCCACGCCGATCCTGATGATCAGCGCGCTGTCGGACGTCGACGAGCGCGTGCGCGGCCTGCGCGCCGGCGGTGACGACTACCTGACCAAACCGTTCGCCTCCGACGAAATGGCCGCCCGGGTCGAGGTGCTGCTGCGCCGCAACAGCGTGCCGATGACCCAGACCCGCCTGCAGGTCGCCGACCTCGAGCTTGACCTGATCAGCCACGAAGCCCGCCGCGGCGAACAGGCGCTGAACCTGCTGCCCACCGAATACAAGCTGCTCGAGTACCTGATGCGCCACTCCGGCCAGGTGATCACCCGGATGATGATCTTCGAGGAGGTGTGGGGCTACCACTTCGACCCCGGCACCAACCTGATCGACGTGCACATCGGCCGCCTGCGCAAGAAGATCGACTCGCCCGGCCAGAACCCGCTGATTCGCACCGTGCGGGGCTCCGGCTATGCCATTGCCGAACCCGTCTAAGGGCTGGAGCTCCTCCACCAGCCGTCTGCTGGCGCTATACAGTTTCCTGTTCGTGGCCTGGAGCAGCATCCTCATGGGGGTGCTGTACTTCGAGGTCACCAGCTACCTGAACAAGCTCACCCGCCACTCGATGCTGCAACGCCAGCACCTGTTCGCCCACATGAGCGGCAAGCAGCTGGACGACGCGTTGGTCGCCAGCCAGGCCTTCGAGGAGCGCAGCTTCGACGCCTACGGCCTGTTCGATACCCAGCTCAACCCGATCGGCGGGCGCATCCGTGCAATTCCCTCGGAGCTGGGCCTGGACGGCAAGGTCCATGAGCTCAAGCGTTGCCTGGACGCCGACGATCCCCATCTGCCCCGCGACAGCTGCGATGCCGTGGCGATCAAGGTGCAGGACGGTCGCTGGCTGGTGCTGGTGCGCGACAACGGCTCGCTGTTCGTGGTGACGAGGATCATCCTCGACGCTCTGCTCTGGGGTATCTCGCTGACCTTGATCCCGGGCTTCGCCGGCTGGTACCTGCTACGGCGCAGGCCGCTCAAGCGCATCCGCGCGATCCAGGCCCAAGCCGAGCTGATCGTCGCCGGCGACCTCACCCACCGCCTGCCCCTGTCGGCCCGGCGCGATGAACTGGACATGCTCGCCGCCATCGTCAACGCCATGCTTGACCGCATCGAGCGGCTGATGCACGAGGTCAAGGGCGTCTGTGACAATATCGCCCACGACCTGCGCACCCCGCTGACGCGCCTGCGTGCCCAGCTCTACCGCATCCGCCAGCAAAGCGGCAGCGACTCCGCCGAAGGCGCGGCGCTGGACCAGGCGATCGGCGAGACCGACACGCTGATGGCCCGCTTTCGCGGGCTGCTACGCATCAGCGAACTGGAAGACCGCCAGCGCCGCGCCGGATTCGTCCGGCTCGACCCGCAAGGGTTGCTGGCGGAGCTTCATGACTTCTACCTGCCGCTGGCCGAGGATGGCGGCATCCGTCTGCACCTGGAGCAGCCTGCGCAGCTGGCGGCGCTACATGGCGACCGGGAACTGCTCTTCGAAGCACTGGCCAACCTGGTGGGCAACGCGATCAAGTTCACCCCCGAGGGCGGACAGGTGCGTATCGTCGCCAACGAGGACGAGGCCGGCGTGCATATTGCTGTCGAGGACAGTGGGCCGGGGATTCCGGCGGATGAGCGCGAGGCCGTGTTGAAGCGCTTCTACCGCAGTGAGGAAGGCCATCGCCACGCAGGGTTCGGGCTGGGGCTGTCGATCGTCGCGGCGATCGTCGACCTGCACGGCTTCGGGCTGGAGGTGGCCAGCAGTGCGCTGGGTGGGGCAAGGCTGGTGCTGCATTGCCCGCTGGCGGGGCCGGTAAAGTAGCAGCCTGAAAAGCATCGCGGGGCAAGCCCGCTCCCACGCTGACACCCGATTGCAGATGCGTCGACGTGGGAGCGGGCTTGCCCCGCGATTGGGCCGCACAACGGCCCCGGTTGCAGTATCAGTCAGCCAGGCGCCAGGTAGTGGTGCCCTTGCTGTCTTCCAGCACCACGCCCATGGCGGCCAGCTGGTCGCGGATGCGGTCAGATTCAGCCCAGTTCTTGTCGCTGCGCGCCTGCAGACGCGCCTGGATCAGCGCCTCCACTTCAGCGGCATCGACCTTGCCCTCGGCGCCGGCGCGCAGGAAGTCATCGGCTTCCAGCTGCAGCACACCCAACACATCCCCCAACTCGCGCAGACGACCTGCCAGGCCGGCGGCGGCCTCGGGGTCGCTGTCACGCAGGCGGTTGATCTCGCGCACCAGGTCGAACAGCACGGCGCAGGCTTCGGGTGTACCGAAGTCGTCGTTCATCGCCACGGTGAAACGCTCGACGAATGCCTCGCCACCCTGGGCAGCCACGCGCGGCAGGCCACGCAGCGCATGGTAGAAGCGCTCGAGCGCGCCCTTGGCGTCGCGCAGGCTGTCCTCGGAGTAGTTGATCGCGCTGCGGTAGTGGCTGGCCACCAGCAGGTAACGCACCACTTCCGGGTGATACTTGTCGAGCACATCGCGGATGGTGAAGAAGTTGTTCAATGACTTGGACATCTTCTCGCCGTTGATACGGATCATGCCGCAATGCATCCAGGCGTTGGCGTACTGCTTGCCGGTGGCCGCCTCGCTCTGGGCGATCTCGTTCTCGTGGTGCGGGAACTCCAGGTCGCTGCCGCCACCGTGGATGTCGAAGCTCTCGCCCAGGCAGCAGGTGGACATTACCGAGCACTCGATGTGCCAGCCCGGACGGCCCGGACCCCACGGTGAATCCCAGTAGGGTTCGCCGGGCTTGACGCCCTTCCACAGCACGAAGTCGAGCGGGTCCTGCTTGGCCTCGTCGACTTCGATGCGCGCGCCGATGCGCAGGTCTTCGATCTTCTTGCGCGACAGCTTGCCGTAGCCGACGAACTTGCCGACCCGGTAGTACACGTCGCCATTGCCCGGCGCGTAGGCGTAGCCCTTGTCGATCAGGGTCTGGATCATCGCGTGCATGCCGGGGATATGGTCGGTGGCACGCGGCTCCAGGTCCGGCTTGAGGATGCTCAGGCGGCGCTCGTCCTCGTGCATCGCGTCGATCATGCGGGCGGTCAGCGCGTCGAACGACTCGCCGTTCTCGTTGGCCCGGTTGATGATCTTGTCGTCGATGTCGGTGATGTTGCGCACATAGGTCAGCTCATAGCCGCTCTTGCGCAGCCAGCGGGTGACCAGGTCGAAGGCCACCATGCTGCGACCGTGGCCCAGGTGGCAGTAGTCGTACACGGTCATGCCGCACACGTACATGCGCACCTTGTTGCCGTCCAGCGGCTTGAAAACTTCCTTGGTCTTGCTCAGCGTGTTGTAGATGGTAAGCACGAAGGTTCCTCAGCTGCCCCACGAATCGCGCAGGGTCACGGTGCGGTTGAACACCGGGCGACCCGGCTGGGAGTCTTTCAGGTCGGCGCAGAAGTAACCTTCGCGCTCGAACTGGAAGCGGTCTTCCGGTTGGGCCTGGCCCAGGGAAGGTTCCGCGCGACAACCACTGAGCACCTGCAGCGAATCGGGATTGATGTTGTCGAGGAACGTGCCGCCGTCTTCGGTCTTCTCCGGGTTGGCCGAGCGGAACAGGCGGTCGTACAGGCGCACTTCGCACTCGATGCTGCCCTCGGCCGGCACCCAGTGGATCACGCCCTTGACCTTGCGGCCCTCGGGGTTCTTGCCCAGGGTGTCCGGGTCGTACGAGCAGCGCAGCTCGACGATGTTGCCGTCTGCGTCCTTGATCGCCTCGTAGGCACGGATCACGTAGCTGCCGCGCAGGCGCACTTCACCGGCCGGCTCCAGGCGTTTGTAGCCCTTGGGCGGCTCTTCCATGAAGTCGTCGCGGTCGATGTACAGCTCGCGGGCGAACGGCAGCACGCGCACGCCCATGTCTTCCTTCGGGTGGCGCGGCAGTTCGAGCTGCTCGACCTGACCCTCGGGATAGTTGGTGATGACCACCTTGAGCGGGCGCAGCACGCACATGGCGCGTGGCGCGGTGCGGTCCAGGTCGTCACGGATGCTGAACTCGAGCATCGCCATGTCGACCACGCCGTCGGAACGGTTGGTGCCGATCATCTCGCAGAAGTTGCGGATCGAGGCCGGGGTGTAACCGCGGCGGCGGTAGCCCGACAGGGTCGACATGCGCGGATCGTCCCAGGCCTCAACGTGGCCTTCGTCCACCAACTGCTTGAGCTTGCGCTTGGAGGTGATGGTGTAGTTCAGGTTCAGACGGCTGAACTCGTACTGGCGCGGGTGCGCCGGCACCGGCAGCTTGTCGAGGAACCAGTCGTACAGCGGGCGGTGGCTCTCGAACTCCAGGGTGCAGATCGAGTGGGTGATGCCTTCGATGGCGTCCGACTGACCGTGGGTGAAGTCATAGTTGGGGTAGATGCACCACTTGTCACCGGTCTGATGGTGATGGGCATGGCGGATGCGGTACAGGATCGGGTCGCGCAGGTTCATGTTCGGCGAGGCCATGTCGATCTTGGCGCGCAGCACGCGCTCGCCGTCCTTGAATTCGCCGGCCTTCATGCGGGCGAACAGGTCCAGGTTGTCCTCGACGCTGCGCTCGCGGAACGGGCTGTTCTTGCCTGGCTCGGTCAGGCTGCCGCGGTATTCCTTGGCCTGCTCGGGGGTCAGGTCGCAGACGTAGGCGTTGCCCGACTTGATCAGCTCCACGGCCCAGGCGTGCAACTGGTCGAAGTAGTCCGAGGCGTAGCGCACCGGGCCTGCCCATTCGAAGCCCAGCCACTTGACGTCACGCTGGATGGAGTCGATGTACTCCTGGTCTTCCTTGGCCGGGTTGGTGTCGTCGAAACGCAGGTGGCAGACGCCGCCGAATTCCTTGGCCAGGCCGAAGTTGACGCAGATCGACTTGGCGTGGCCGATGTGCAGATAGCCGTTGGGCTCCGGCGGGAAACGGGTGACGATGCTCTGGTGCTTGCCCGCGTCCAGGTCGGCCTGGACGATCGGCCGCAGGAAGTTCACAGGGACGGCGGGGGCGCCTTTGGCAGCGGCGTTTGGCGCGTTGTCGGCAGTGGGCTTGCTCATAGTGTCCTTGAATGCAGGTAGCCGGCCGGGTAGGCCGATTGAATCAAAGGGCCTATCATAGCCGAAGCAGTCAAGCTGCTGACAGCCGGAGCACCGACAAAGTGGCGCGTTTTGTCGCCGCAGCGGTCTACAATCCGGCACAATGACGCCCCAGTGGCCTGTGCCGCGGCTGCCTGATCCTGCGTCAGGTTGTCCGAGCGCAGCGCGCACCCTATTTCCCGAATGCCTTGAAAGAGCGAATTTCAGCATGTCCAAAGTCAAACTGAGCACCAACCACGGCGATATCGTCCTGCAACTGAACGCCGAGAAAGCCCCGCTGACCACCGAGAACTTCGTTCAGTACGTCAAGGAAGGCCACTACGACGGCACCGTGTTCCACCGCGTGATCAAGGGCTTCATGATCCAGGGTGGTGGTTTCGAGGCTGGCATGAGCCAGAAGAAAACCCGCGCCAGCATCCAGAACGAAGCCGACAACGGCCTGAAGAACACCAAGTACAGCATCGCCATGGCCCGTACCATGGAGCCGCACTCGGCCTCCGCGCAGTTCTTCATCAACGCCTCCGACAACGACTTCCTCAACCACAGCGGCAAGAACGTCCAGGGCTGGGGCTACGCGGTGTTCGGTGAAGTGATCGAAGGCCAGGAAATCGTCGACGCCATCGAAAAAGTCGCCACCGGCTCCAAAGCCGGCCACCAGGACGTGCCGAAAGACGACGTGATCATCGAGAAAGCCGAGATCATTGAGTGATACTGCTGATCTCCGATCTGCACCTGCAAGAAGAACGCCCGGACATTACCCGGGCGTTTCTTGATCTGCTCGACGGCCGCGCCCGCCACGCCAAGGCGCTGTACATCCTCGGCGATTTCTTCGAGGCCTGGATCGGCGACGATGCCATGACACCCTTCCAGCAGTCGATCTGCCAGGCTCTGCGCCGGTTGAGCGACAGCGGCACGGCCGTGTACCTGATGCACGGCAACCGTGACTTTCTCATTGGCCAGGCGTTCTGCGACGCCGCCGGCTGCACCCTGCTGGCCGACCCCAGCGTGGTCGAGCTCGGTGGCGAGGCGGTGCTGCTGATGCATGGCGACACCCTGTGTACCCGCGACGTGGCCTACATGAAGCTGCGCCGCTACCTGCGCAACCCGCTTAGCCTGTGGATCCTGCGGCACCTGCCGCTGGGCACGCGGCACAAGCTGGCACGCAAGCTGCGTAGCGAAAGCCGCTCGCAGACACGCATGAAGAGCACCGAAATCGTCGATGTCACCCCCGAGGAAGTGCCCAAGGTGATGGCCGCCCACGGCGTACGTACCCTGGTCCACGGCCACACCCATCGACCGGCGCTGCACAAGCTGGTGGTCGACGGCCAGCCGGCACGGCGCATCGTGCTGGGCGACTGGGATCGGCGTGGCTGGGCCTTGCAGGTGGATGAACAGGGTTTCCAACTGGCCCCGTTCGACTTCTCCTGAAACTGCGCGGGGCAAGCCCGCTCCCACGATTCACGTAGGAGCGGGCTTGCCCCGCGCTGCCACCGACGGTGCTATTTGGCGCTGACCACCTGACCCTTGTCCCGCTCGCTGATCACATACTGCTGATACTGCGGATCAGCCTTGATCTGCGCCTCGGTGAACGGAATCGGCGCCAGTTGCTTGGCCGCGAAGGCCCGCGTCTGGTCGGCGGCATACGCTGACGCCCGCTCGCTCGACAGCGAGAACGCCAACAGCCCTTGGGCTTGCGGGCCCTGCTCGGTGAAGCTGACCACCTGCAGATAGCTCGAACCACTGACCACCAGGCGCTTGCCCGGCCCTACCGGCACACTGACCATCGCGTTGTAGACGCCCAAGGCCTGCGGCCCGCCGGGCACCGGCGTACCATCGGCGGCCTGCTGGATCTGCCCCCACCGCTGGTCGGCGGCGATACCGGCCTCGTTCACCTGCGCAAGCGAGCCCAGCGCCGCCTCGTGCAGCAGCTTGCGCACGGCGGCCTGCTCCACCGCCAGGCCACGAGGTGTGTGCAACGGGTCGGCCAGATCGAACGGCACGCGCCAGCTTTGCGGATGCTCGGCCAGCGTGGCGGCGATGTTCATGAAATGAACCAGGCCGATACCGCTGTCCTGATCGGCTTTGCCGTTCCATGCCTGCAGGCTGGCACATACCGACTGAATGTCCGCCTCCACGCCCTTGCACCATTGCAGCAGGTCCGGCATCAGCAGGCTGGCCTGGTACACCTCGTCATCGAAGACCATGTGCTGGAGCTCGGCGCTGCCCAGCTTGCCCTTGCCCTGCAGGCGCTGCAGGGCAAAGCGGCTGCGCAGGCCCAGGGGCTGGTCGGCACGGCTGACCAGGGGCGAGAAGCCGGTCAACGGCTGGGCCGGGTTGACCATCCACGCCGAGTCGTTGGCGTGCTGTACATAATCGCGCCGCTCCAGGCTCGGCAGCAGGTTGGCCGGGAAGATCCCTGACTGGGCCGCCTGCGCATCCACCTTCCATTGACAGGCACTGCGCGAGCCGTCGAGCACCACCAGCGGGCCAGACGCGGCGGGGTTGCTGCACTGCTCCAGCATCCCCTGGTCGACATAGGGCACCACCGACTGATTGAGGTACAAGGCCTGGCCAGCAGCGTCCACTGCCAAGGTATTGACCCAGGGGATGCCCTGCAGCTCACCCACCGACGCCTTCAGCGCTTGCAGGCTGTCGGCACGGTTGATCCGGTACCACTGCTGCAATACCCGGGTATTGTCCAGGTTTGCATCGCGCAGACTGTAGGCGGCGTGCTTGTCCCAATCCAGACGGCCGGGCCATTGCACCACAGGGCCGAACTTCGACAGGTGAATCGTGCGTTCGACCTGGCTGAGCGTACCGTCCTCCCCCTTCACCGTGACCTTGAGCAGCTTGCGCTCCAGCGGCAGCGACTGGCCGTCATACAGATAGCGGGTGGCGTCCCTGGGATCCAGTTGCAGGCGATAGAGGGTGAAGTGCTTGGAGGTGTCGACCGTGTGGGTCCAGGCCAGTTGCCGGTTGAAACCGATATTTACCACTGGCAGGCCCGGCAACGCCGCTCCCATCACATCCAGTTGCCCGGGGATGGTCAACTGCATCTGGTAAAAACGCATCCCGCCAATCCACGGGAAATGCGGGTTGGCCAGCAGCAGCCCACGGCCATTGGCCGAACGCTCGGCGCCCACGGCCACGGCATTGCTGCCACGCTCGGCGGCGAACTGCGCCTGTCGCGCCAAGGCCACGCTGTAGTCGACCTCCGGGCGTTGCGCCGCCAGCTCGGGAGGCGTCGCGGCGACCACGGCCTCGACGAATTGCCCTACGCCGCCCTCGGCCAGCAAGCGCCGGGTCAGCTTGACCAGATCGCGGCTGGTGATCGGTCGTAGCCACTCCCCTGCCCCGCACTCGGCCGGTAGCCCCTCGATCCGTCGTTCACCCAGGGCACGGTTGTAGCCGTTGGCATACCCATCAAGCAGATCACGCACCGCCACCGGCTGCGCCGTGAGGAAACTGTCTACCGCCGCAGGTTCGTTGAGCCAGGTAAAGAACAGGTCACTGGAGAGGTTGTCACGCTGCTCGACCGTCTTGCCGTCGGCACCGAAATACCGGGAGCGCTCGCCATTGACCGTCAGCACCTCGCCGGCCAGCAGGCACAGGTTGTCCTGGGCGTAGGCGTAGCCGATGCCGTAGCCCAGGCCGCGCTCGTCCTTGGCCAGGATGTGTGGCACGCCGAAACTGGTGCGACGGATCTGCGCGGACGCCTCGCCATCGGCCTCGCGCGCCTGCAGGGTCAGGCTGGCAGCGACCAGGGCGGCGGCAAGGCCCAGGCGAAACAGGGGAAGAGGGATCACAGGCACTCCTCGTGCTTATCGGGGTCATCCCGAACAGACGAATGGCCAGATGAAAATTTTACGTTCAACGCGGTGCTGCAACGTTCTCAACAGAACATGTCAGATTTTTTTCACCGGGGGTTGCAGTTTTGTCGAGCTCAAACGTCTTTAGATGTGAGGCACCCATGATTTCGGGACAGTCCACGAAAAGGAGCATTCACATGTACAACCCGCAACAATCGCTAGCGGCGCAGCCTGCGCCCAGTCAGGCCGCCGCCCCCCAGGAAGAACGCGTGGGCAACGAGCAAATCCGCGAGCTGCTGCGCGCCTACGGCCTGCGCACCAGCCTGATCCGCCTTAAGGTCATCGACGCCCTGCACACCGCCGGCCGCAGTGGCCGCAGCATTGGTGTGCGTGGCGTGCATGCGCAACTGGAGCAACTGGACATCCCGCTGTCGTTCCTGAGCGTGCGAGAGGTGCTCAAGCGCTTGTGCAGCGAAGGCGTGATCAGCCTGGGCAGTGACAAATGCTACAGCCTCAACCCCCAGGCCCGAGCCGTGCTCGAGCAACCCGCCTCGCGCTGAGCGCATGGCCGGCAAGGATATGCCGGCCCGCCTGCTTCAGGGTTTCACCTTGCGCCGCAGGATCCCGTTGATCACCACCACGACCACCGCAATGGCGATGGCGACGTACTGGAATGTCTGCTCGCTGATAGTGCCCTGCTTCTGCAGGTAACTCAGACCGAGCATGATCCCCAGCACCGCCAGGATGATCAGGATCGAATATTTCAGGCGCTGCACATGTGTCATCGGAGGTTCCTTGCGACATCGGGGACATGAGGCTCCAACGGAGCCGCCGCCATGATACCTCGGCTGCTTTCCCCTCGCTGCAGTTCCTGCCTGATCCTCACACGACAATCTCCCAGTTCGGTCACAGCCTGGCGAGCGCATCGAGATACGCCCGTGGTTGCATGTCTAGGTAAGCTACCCAATTCGCCATCATGGAACCCTTTCTCTAGATGGTTTAGGGCCTGTAGCGCAAGGGTGAAGGCATTTCCCACTTCAAGACACCCGATTGCCCGCAAATGACAGACAAGGACGACTACAAGCCCCGGTCCGCTTCGCGCCTAGCGACCCTTTCCGTCGCTGTTCGAAAATCCGCCTACGCCACGCGGGCCATCCCGTGGCAACCCTCGCCGCAGCCGGTCCGAGCCTCGGCGTCGGCCAAACCCAATGACGGAAGGAACCATTACGTGGAAATGCCAGACCTGAGCAACATCGACCTCACCCAACTGCCTCATTCGCTGCAGGCGCTGATCGAATGCATCGGTCTGGACAGCGCCTACCGGCTGACGCATGCCTTTGGCGGGCGCCCGAAGTACATCCCCAAACATCGCCGACGCACCAAATTGGCCGATGTGCTGCCGCCAGAAGCGCTGGACGCGCTGATCCAGCGCTTCGCCGGCCTTGCCCTGGAGATTCCCAAGTCCGACCACTTCCAGCGCCAGCTGCGCAACCAGCAGATCCAGCGGGAGAGCGCCAGCGGGCTGTCACGCAGCCTGCTCGCCGACAAGTATGGATTGAGCCTGCGACAGATTGGCAACATCCGTAGACAGGCGTAGCCAGCACCGCCCTGGACTTGGCCGAAGCGGGTGACGCCGGAACCTGCCAGTGGCGCTGAGGAGGCGCTGGACCAATTTGTCGCAATCGACCGTCTGAAGATCAGACACGGATCAAGTCGATGCAACAGCGACCTCGGTCTACTTTTCGCCTTCCTCGAGCGGTGTGCTCCACAGCACCAGCTCAAGCGCCGCGGCGATCTGGATACGGTGGTCGGCAAATGGAATGGGCAGCAGGTCCTGGGCGCGTTCCAGGCGCCGCAGCAAGGTATTGCGATGCGTACCCAATACTTCGGCGGTCTGGGTGATATTGCAGCCATGGGCCAGGAATGCCCGCAACGAATACTGCAGCACCACCGGCTCTGAAGCCAGGCGCCCCAAGGTACTCAAGACAAACTGCCTGGCCGCCCGGGCGTCCTGTGTCATCAGCGACACCATCCTCACCTGATCGATACTGGCCACAGGCGGCGCGCCCGCCAGGCGCCCCATCAGCCCCTGGGTGGTCAAGGCTTCCAGGTGGGAGCGACGGAAACCGTTGAGCCCCGCCGCAGGGGCGCCCAGTGCCGCACGAACGCCTGGGTACTGACGAACCACGCCTTGCAGCGCATTGAGGTCCAGAGGCCTTGTCGCAGCACTCCAGCCCCATAAGGTCGCAGGCCCGGCGAACACCACCAGCGGCGCCCCCGCCCCCGTGAGGCTTGCCAGCGCGCGCGCCATGTCCTCTAGCGGACGAATGTGTGCTTCGGGCGTCTCGCTCCACACCAGAAAGGCCTGGTGCTTCTGCGCAAGGCCGTAGCCCAGGCGCCTGGCGAACTGCTCGGCGTCGACATCGCGGCCGTCGAGCAGGCGACTGACCAGGCTGCGTTTGTCGATGTGCTCATCATGAGCCTGGGCGTGCTTTTCCTCGAGGATGATCCGGGTGATCACTCGCATGTTGCTGTCGATGAACTCCGAGATCGAGCGCGAGGAGACGTCCAGTAACTCCTCGAGCAGCGCCGGGTCCTGGGTCAGGCCGAACGCCATCTTCATCCATAGTTCCCAGGCGGTGTTCTGTGTCGACCTGGCGACATTCATCAGCAGTTCAGACAGCCCGCGATGGGCGAGCTCCCGTGCCGTATCCACCATGTCAGCCGATACATAGGGTTCCACCGGCTCGCCTGGGCGCTGCATGTTGGCGTTGGCCCAATGCAACAACTCTGCTCGATTGGCGCGCCGACACGCGGCCAGGATAACCGGGTCCTCCAGCAACCTTGCGTCTTCCGGAGACGCGAAAAGCGCCTGGTTGAGCCGCTCGACCCACTCCGGCGGCAGGGCCTGGGCACGTTCGGCGCCTTTGCGGATCAGTTCACGCACCGCTTCGGACGGGCGTGGCCAAGGGGAGGGAGGAAGGCTCATAGAGAGTGCAAAATGCTCAAAAAAATGAGGGAAAATGGTGCTTTTTGTACCTTGGCCACAGGTCGGTGGAAACATAGCATGAAGCCACTGCCTGAGCAAAAAGCACAAGGAAGGCATCTGCCACGCCATGTCCCTTGTTCGGGTTGGGCGCCCTGCCAACCGGCCAGCGCGACAATGCCTTTGAATCGGAGTGTCAACATGTCAGTCCCCGAAAAGAATCCTCCACTACTACCCAGCGTAACCCGCTCGACTTCGCCTGAAGAGATCGTGCAACTCAGCGATCAGGTCGGCGCGGTCATCATCCGCAACTTCATGACCCCCGAACAGGTAAAGCGGATCAACCAGGAGGTCGACGCCCCACTCAAGGCCTTGGACGCAGGTTCCAAGCACGAACACGAGCTGATCGTCGAGTTCCATGGCCGACAGACCAAACGGCTGACCAACCTGGTAACCCACAGCAAGACCTTCCGCGAGGAAATCCTCGATGACGACCTGTTCCACGAATTAGGGCGCGTGCTCTATCAGTCGGACGCTGGCGACTGGTGGCTGACCACCGCGCAACTGATTGAAATCGGCCCGGGCAACAAAGCACAGATGCTGCACCGTGACATGGCCCAGTACTACCCCTACGTTGCCATGAACAAGCATGCGCCGCGGGCCATCGCCAACCTGATGCTGGCACTGACCGACTTCACCGAAGAAAACGGCGCTACGCGTCTCATCCCCGGGAGCCAGGATTGGGATGATTTCGGAAACGTCGGCACCCCGGAAATGACCATCCCTGCGGTGTTGAACGCAGGCGATGCGGTACTGTTCGGCGGCAAGGTCGTCCATGGTGGTGGCGCCAACGTGACCGCCGGTGAGTTCCGCCGGGGCCTGACCATTCCACTGCAGGCTTCGATCCTCACCCCGGAAGAGGCTTATCCGTTGATCGTGCCGCTGGAGGTGGTCAGGACGCTTTCTGCGCGCGTGCAGAAGATCATCGGCTTCCGCTCACAGTATCCTGCGGGCAGCCCAGGCCTGTGGCAGCATAACTACGCTGACCTGGCGGACCATCTGCAGCTGTAACGCGATTGATCGATTCGGGGGACGGACCACCTGCCCCCGGATATGCCTGCTTGGTCAGTAATGCCCTGCCCACTGCTCGACCGCGTCCTACCCTCTCTCAAGTGGTTGATGATTGGCATTCGGCCTGGGTCGTTCTGCGACCCAAGCCATGATCAGTTCGTCGGTTAACGCCTCACTTCTGGTACGGCATCACGCCACGGCGCGAGAACAGCACAGGCGTACCCTGTGCATCGAGCAGCACCGCCGTCAGCGACAAGTCATCCGCCGACTGCTTTTCCTGGAAATGCCGCCCGCCATCCTCGCTCAGCATCATCAGCCCATCCAGCCCGACCACCAGCACTCGGGAACCCGCTACCGCCATTGCGGTGACGGAACCTTTACCGTGGGTAGGCAATCTGCGCCATCCCTTCCCTTCCTTTGTACCCTGCAGCAACGTGCCTCGCTGACCGCCGAGCAAGAGGCTGCCGTCATCCAGGACAGCCCCCGACCACAAGCTGCCTGCGTAGCCGGTATCCAGGTAACCCCAGCTTTTGCCTTGGTCCTCGGAGTGCAGTAGCTGCCCATGCTCGGCGGTGGCGTACAGCGTGCCGTGGCTGCCGGCAAACAGCCCCATCAGGTTGAGATCGGCCTTCCTGGCACCCGGGGGCGGCGGCAACGATTGCTCGGTCCAGGTCTTGCCACCATCTTCGGTGATCAGCAGCAACGACCACAGCCCCACGGCAACGCCCTGTTGGGCGTTGAAGAAATGCACGTCGAACAGCGGTCGATCTACGTCGCTGGACAAGCGCTGGATTTGCCACGACTCGCCACCGTCGGCGGTGGCCAGGATCGCCCCCCAATGGCCAACCGCCCAGCCACGCTGGGCGTCGACGAAAGACACACCTGTCAGTTGGGTCGACACCGGTACCGAACGTGCCTGGCGAAAGCGCTTGCCCTGATCGTCCGACAGCAAGACCACGCCGTGGTCGCCGACCGCGACCACGCGCTCCCCGGCCCACACGGCATCCAGCATGGTCGCTTGCGTGGCATTGCTCGCCTGCACGGCAGGCACTGTCTGCAAGGGCTCGGCCCGAGCAGACAGCAACGGCAATGTCGCGGCGAGCACCGCCGCGATCAATGAACCCCTGAATCGCATGTTTCTCTCCTCAGTGCAGCAGCGCGCCGATCATGCGCACGGGGCGCTTGCGCGGGAATACCCGCTCCAGCCAGACCGCGAATGCCGGCAGTACGGTCATGGCCATGACCATGTTGACGATGAACATGAAGGCCAGCAGCTTGCCCATGTCCGCCTGGAACTTCAGGTCGGAGAACGCCCAGGTGGCCACGCCCACCGCCAGGGTGATCGCGGTGAAGATGGTGGCCACGCCCACTTCGAGCAACGCGTGCTCGACCGCTTTGGTGATCGACTGGCCATGGGCCAGGTGCAACTGCAGGCGGTTGTAGATGTAGAAGGCGTAGTCGACGCCGATGCCCACGGCCAACACCATCACCGGCAAGGTGGCGATGGTCAGGCCGATCTGCAGCTCCTTCATGAACCAGTAGCCAATGAATGTACCGATGGTCAACGGCAGGCAGCACACCAGCACCGCGCGCAGGTCGCGGTAGACCGCGAATACCAGCAACGCGATCGCGGCATAGACATACAGCAGCATGGGCGTCTCGCTCTTCTCCACCTCCTCGTTGATGGCCGCCAGGACACCGGCGTTACCCGAGGCGAGGCGGATCGCCAGGCCCGGTTGCGAATACTCGCTACGAAACGCCTTGACCGCCTCCACCACCCGGTTGATCGTCGTGGCCTTGTGATCAGCCAGGTACAGGTGCACGGCGGACATGCTGCAATCGGTACGCACCAGTCCAGGGGTGCGCGCCACCTCGGTAGCCAGCGCCGCGTAGTTCATCGGGTCGATGGGCACCACGGCCATCTTCGGGTTGCCTTCGTTGTAGCCCTCGTTGAACTGGCGCAGGTTGCTGGAGAACGACGCTACCGACAGCACGCCAGGCACGCCCTGCATGGCCCAGACGAAACGGTCCTGGTACTGGCCCGCAGCGACATCCTCGCACGTCGCCGGCACGCCTTCGCCAGCCTCCCCCGGTTTGGCTTCGAACACCACGCTGAGCCAATCCAGCCCGATGTCATAGTTGTTGGCGATGGACACGGCGTCGCGGTTGAAGCGCGAATCCTCGCGCAACTCCGGGGCCCCGGCCTGCAACGAGCCGACGACACGGTCATGGCTTTGCCAGATCGCCACCAGAAAGATCACCAGCGCCACGCCCAGGACCCACTGCGCGTTGCGCCACTCGGCCAGCCGCGACAGGCCACGCAGCCAGCGGGTACGGCGCTGCCGGGAAATTTCCTGGGCCGCCGCGTACTCGTCGTCGACCCGCAGCATGGACGCCAGCAAAGGCAGCATCAGCAGGTTGGTGATGATCTTGTAGGCCACTCCGAGCGATGCGGTGATCGCCAGTTCCCGCACCATCGGGATCGGGATCAGCAGCAGCGTCACGAAAGACACCAGTGCAGTCACCAGTGCCAGCGTTCCCGGGATCAGCAAGCCGGTGAAGCTCGAGCGTGCCGCCGCTTCGGCGCTCTTGCCGGTGGCGATCTCGCGGACAATGAAGTTGATCTGCTGCACGCCATGGGACACCCCGATGGCAAACACCAGGAACGGCACCAGCACCGCCAGCGGGTCGAGGCCATAGCCCAGCAAGCGCAGACTGCCGAATTGCCAGACCAACGAGGCCAGAGAACACACCAGCGCCAGCAAGGTGAAGCGCAGTGAATGGCAATACCAGTACACCGCCGCCGCGGTCAGCAGCAGCGCCAGCAAGCAGAACTCCAGCACCGCCGAAGCGCCGTCGGCGATGTCGCCGATCTGCTTGGCGAAGCCGATGATCTGCACTTCGAAATCGCCATCTTCGAACTGCTGGCGTAGCTCTTTTTCCAGGCGGTGATTGAACGCGACATAGTCCAGATGCGTCCCATCGGCCTCGTACTCGTTGAGCTCCGCGGTGATCATCGCGCTGCTCTGGTCACGCGACACCAGGGTGCCGATGAAGCCCCCTTGCGCGGTGGAGTTGGCGATCGAGGCGATGACCTGGTCGTTCAGGTGCTCGGGCGAAACCGTGCCCGGCACCAGCGGATCGGCGCGAAAGCCTTCTTCGGTAATCTCGTTGACGAAGGCATTGGGCGTCCACAACGAGCGCACGCTGCTGCGCGAGATCCCCGGCAGGAAGCTGATCGCCTGGGTCACCTCATACAGTCGCTTCAGCCCAGGGGCGCTCCAGATATCACCTTTGCGAGCCTTGACCACGATGGTCAGGCGATTGGCGCCCATCAGGTCGTTGCGGTACGTCTCGAAGGTCTGGATGTATTCATGGCCGACCGGCAACTGTTTTTCGAAGCCGGCGTCCATACGCAACTGCACCGCGAACCAGGCCATGACCAGGGTGAACACGGCCAGGCCCGCCAGCACCAGCCGCCGATGTCCGAACAAGACCCGCTCGACGCGTGGCAACACGCCACGCGCCTGGATCCCTGTCAGTTTTACAGAACCGTTCACAGGAGGCCTCACAAGGTACGGGAGATCGCGATGCCGACATAATCGCGGTCACGATACAGCTGGTCGTAAGGGGTATCCCCGCCCATGAACTTGGCGTAGTTCAGGGACACCTGCCAGCTGGCCGGGTTGCGCACGAAATTCAGGTAGAAGTTCATGCTGCTAGCGTCCTTGGTAAAGGTGGCCGTGAGGTTCGGTGTACGCCCGCTCAGCGAGCGTGCGTAGAACACCCCCGGGGTGACCTGCCAGCCCGGCAGCAAGGTGCCGTCATAGGTCATGCTGAAGTCCAGGTTGATGCCCGACGAGGTCTTGTCGCCACGCGACTTCGGCGCGGTCGCAGGGTCCAGCTGCCAGGCATTGAGGCCGGCGGCGAGCGGCTCGCCGTTGACCTGGTCATGTAGCCCCGGGTACTTGATGACCACAAGTTCGGTGAGCAAGGTACCAGTGCTTGCGCCAGTGAAATCCAGCAGCGTCGGCGAGTTGGACGGCGTGAAGCTGTAAAGGCCGGTCAGGTGCCACTGGAACTTCTTCTCGTCCTTCCAGCATTTGCCGCCATTGCTCGAACACAGGTCGACGACCGGGTTGAGCATCACCGAATCCTTAGGCCGGTAGGACAGCTCGGTACCGACGGCCCAGTCGCCGATCGGCATGTTGGCGCTGACGCCATACATCATCCGGTCTTCCTGGTAGCGCCAGGAGGGTGCGGCGGCAAAGGTGTCCGGGTCGAGAATATCCACGCGCAACGACGGCGTCTTGTCGTGGTAGCGCATCACGTAGAAGCCATAGTTGACGTCGCTGTCCTCCGGTTGCCAGCGCAGCGAAAGGCCCCACTGGCCGCTGTCCCGGGCTTTGTTCTCGGAGAACCCGTACTCGCCCCTGCCCTCGCCGAGCGCGTTGGTGGTGGACCAGTAGCTGCCCACCGGCGGCAGCTCGCTCTTGTTCCAGCGGAATTGATAGTAGGCCTCGACGTTGACCCCCGAGCCCAGTCCGGAGGCGACACTGAGCATCGGCGCCGGCAGCACGGCCTCCTTGAGCTGCACCCCCGGACGGGCCAGGGCTTGATAGTCGTAGGCGTTGGTATTGTTGATACCCCCAGCCACGAACAGGCTCTCGCCCCAGTTGATCACCTGGTTACCCAGGCGCGCCCGGACACGCTGCTCGCCCACGTCAAAGCCTTTGCTCACCCACAGATCGAGCAGGCGAGCCTTGAAGGCGAGATCGTCGCGAGCATCTTTGCCAAGGCCGCTGCTGCCGATGCTTTCAGGGGTGTTGAACGAGCGCGTGCCAGTGGTATCGGTGGCCGCGAAGTCACGGATCCAGGTACCGCGCGCCATGAAGGTGACGTCCTCGGGCATCTTCAGCAACAGCTCGTGGGTACCCTTGAGATAGTTGGTGAACATGTCGCCGCGGTCGTAGTTCAGGTCGCCCTGATCCGCAACGCCCGAGCTCTGCGCCAGGCAGCCGGACGGCACATTGTGCCCGGTGGCCCCCTGGTTGATCAGGTTGCAGCCGCGCGACTCCGTACGTACGCCCATGCCGGCGGTGATGGTGGAGTCGAACGAACCATTGAGGGTTTCGGTTTCGAAGGTGAACCCCATTGCCAGTGGGGTGGTGCACACGATGACAAGGCCTGATGCTTTGCTAATTATTCTTTTCATTCTGGCTCTCGATCTGACGTCGTTCTTTAGCGTTCGCTGATGGCTCGCAGGTTATCGGAGGTGTAGAAATCGCGTTTCAGGCGTGGGCTGCTACCTTCATCGGTGAGCCAGCGGATATCGTTCTTGCCAGCTCCGACCGAGGTCATGTCGAACAGGTAGCGGCCATCGACCAGGTTGTACTGGACCTGGGCCTGCACATCGCAAGTGCCGGTTTCGTACACGGGGATCGAGAAGCCTTCACGCACTTTCCAGATCTGTCCTTGCTTGTCGTAATCGACAGCCAGCAGCGGGTTCCAGCTATCCTCGTCGATGTAGAACATGCGTTTTGGCGCCTGGTGGCGCATGCCCTGGCGCACATTGGCTTCGACCACCCAGACCCGATGCAACTCGTAGCGGCGCGCCTGCGGCGCGATTGAATCGTTGCCGGCGAACGCCTCCACCTTGGCGGCGGTGTCATAGGCACCGAAGGCGTTGTAAGGCACCAAAAGCTCCTGTTTACCGACCAGTTTCCAGTCAAAGCGGTCCATGGTGCCGAAGAAGACGTTCGCCTCATCGACGTTGTACTGGTTGTCCAACCCGATCTGCGGCGCGTCGTAGGAATACGACGGCATGCGCCGCACGCGACGCTGGCCAGGGAAGTAGTAGAACGTCGTGGCCTGCTCGCCGGCGACAGCCGTCTGCACCCCTGCCTGCCCAGCCAGCGCCGCTGGCTCCCGATAACTGGAGAACGTGGCATTTTCCAAACGGCCAGTTGCGGAAAAGAGTTCACTGCCTTTCTTTCCCCACGGCGTGAAGAAGAAGGTATCCGACGACTGGCGTAACCACTCCCCGCCCTTGCGCGGCGAGATGCCTGAAATGCTTTTTGGAATTTCTACACCAAGGCCGCGATAGCGCATCTTCATGTTCCACATCACCTCAGCACCAGTGCTGGGCAGAGGGAACGGGATGCCGGGTACGTGAGCCTCTACGAGGGCAACCCCTGAAGGGTCGAGCTTGGCGAAGCCAAGGTTCTGCCGTGTGTTATCCGCCACGAAGTCCGGCACGCCGCAGCTGCGTCGGGTCGGATAGACCTCCATGCGGTAGCCCGGAATCTTCTTGAACAGTTCAAGCTGACCCGGGGACAGCTTGCTCGCGTACTGCGCCACGTTGCTCGCATCGATGCTGTAAAGGGGCTTATCGCTCCTGAACTTCCAGTGCTCGGCGCGCATCTGGCCGTAACTCCAGCCCTCCCCTTGTGGCCCCGGCGTGGACCACGCCGGAATATCCCCGCTTGAATTGGCGGCCACCTCACCGCCCAGTGGCGTCAGTTCGGAACCCAGCTTCTGGGCGCCCTGAGACGCGGCCTGCACCGAGCAAATCGCGCCCGATACAGCAAGGGTAATCAGCAACTGCCTG
Source organism: Pseudomonas soli (assembly GCF_900110655.1). Lineage (GTDB taxonomy): Bacteria > Pseudomonadota > Gammaproteobacteria > Pseudomonadales > Pseudomonadaceae > Aquipseudomonas > Aquipseudomonas soli. Next base: position 265,345 of record NZ_FOEQ01000004.1, on the reverse strand, counting down.
AACATTCGGCGGGTAGAAACATCGCGTTCACGCACTGTGGATACTTTTTTCATAATAGGCTCCTCGGAAAAGGGCCTGCACCGGCAACCCAACCTTTGACAAGGAATTCGGCACCTATCGCAAGCTGATCAACTGACATGATCATATGACCATGTCGGTTGATCATGAAGCAAAGCATATGCCAGAACTCTTCACGCCATCATTAGTTGATATAAATCAGCCAGTTAGTCACAACACGCTTTAGATAAGCTACGAACACCTGCCCTTTAATGGGAAATAAAGGAACAAGTGTTACCAGTGCACGCCCATTCCTGGCGCATATAAGGCACCGCTTGCAGCCACCAGCCCTATGTCCAAGCGCGCCCTAAACATAAATTTACGCCAAAAAAAACCGCCCCTAGAGGCGGTTGAAACGGCAGGCTCCTGGCCCGCCATGGAGTAACTTCATAGACTGAAACAGCCGAATAAACACGGTCTACTCAAAGCGCGCAAGATGCCGCCTTAGTTGGATTTTACTGGCGCGCTCAAGCGCACCATAGGCATAGAATGACTGCACGATCGAGTACGACCACGTCAGAAAAGCCAGCGTCATGAAAACCATCTTTGTGTCATCGCCCGCAATCGGGAAGAAATCATAGCGCAATGCTATCGTCAATCCCGCCACACCACTCAAAGTGGTGGCCAGCGCATGCAGAAGCTCACCGGCACGACACAGCCGCCAGACAAAATAGGCCAGGTAGGTCGTGTAGACCAACCACATCCCTACATAAAAATAAGGGAGGAAGGCCTTGAACGAGGCCGACATAAAGTAAATGGCCGCGACCACGAAGCCAGCCAGGAATAGCAAAATGTCACTCACCGGAGACGGCTTGTAGTCATGCGTAACCGACATCAAACCGAGCGTTGCAATCACAGGAATCCCAACACCTCGAGAAAAGGCATCAAGAAACATGGCGACGTTATAATTAGCCTGCCAACCGGTAACGATAAAGACCGCGAAATTTGTCGCCGATATTCCTACAATCAAAAACTCTCCACCGATTAGATAGTTTCCTCTCCCGAAAAATGCCACCCCATAGAACAGACCGCAGATAATTAGCAGTACACATGAGACCAGGATGCCCACTTCTATCAGTTGCACGAAAACAACCTCTTAATCTGGAGGGCGACACCATATTGTCATTCGACAGAGTTCCGTAGGTCAATGGACACCATGGGCCACCTGGAAAATGCTGGCTAAGTTACTGACCTGCTCCAGCAACTGCATTTATAGGGGCAGGTCAGCCAACCGTTAGTTGACCAGGGCCCTCAGGTCACTATCAATTTCCTTTAGCACTTCTGGCGAAATCAATCCGCCAGAGTATTTCGCCGCTGTCACCAAGGCAAAGCCGCGGGCCATGCCAATTTGCGGATGCTTACTGATACCGGGCACGTGCTTTTCAAGTACCTGGCTCGTATTGTTGTTATCCAGCAATTCGCCTACTTTCGAGTCGATTGAAAACGCCATGGTCTTATCTCCTTGGTTGCGCCCTGTCGGGCAGAAATTCAATACGCAGCCAGCCGTGCAAGCCCAAGCACTCAGAAGTCTTTCCCTGGTTCGGAAAAGGCAGGCATGCCCAGGAGCTCCTGCGGGTCACGCATCTGACCATCGATTTCCACCCAGCCCAGCAGCGTAGAGCTCACACTCCAACCCAGAAGGCGCTGCATTTCTGCAGGAAGTTGGCGAATCCGTTCAATGGGGATGGAAAGGAAGTGATTCTCTTCAAGGCGCAGGATGGCCAAGTCGTAGGCCATGGTCAGGCCAGTCCGAGGAGACGACGTGGTATTGGCGCCACCGCCGTGATAGACCGAGCCCAGCCACAGCAGCGCAGAGCCTGCCTTCATCTCAGCGGCGATGGTTTCTTCCTGGGTCGGCATGCGCTCGTCATCCCATTGATGACTACCCGGAATCACTCGCGTCGCCCCGTTTTCTTCGCTGAAATCCGAGATGGCCAGCATCATCTGCAGGCGGGCCTCGCGTCCGAACTGGGGATGTCGCCACAGCGAAGTGGCGTCGTCTCGATGCAAGGGCTGCAGGCCTTGGCCTGGCCCGATTTGAATGGCCTGGGTAATGCTGAGTTGAATGTCAGGCGCCATTTCGATGCGGTCGCTGCCCACCCATACATGGGTTGGTGTCTGAAGAATCTGCCTGGCCGCGCCGATGAACAATGGGTTTAGTGCAACCTCCACCGCGATGTCGCTTCGACCGATGATGCGACCGACACGGCGCGTCTGCGTACCGGCGAAATAGGGGTCTTCTCCGCAGGGCGTGACATTCAAGTAGGTGTCCAGCTCCTCGGCGAGGCACTTGAGCGTCTCTGGCGAGACGAAATCGGAAATGATGACCCCGCCGTCACGCCGGATGATTTCCACCACCTGTTCAACCGACGAGTCACCACTGACCGTCGAGAGTTTTCGTGTATCCATCTGCCTTCTACCTGTCCGGTTTTGTCATTGTTCTGTCCAGCGAGCCCGGGCAACGGCGTCGTCTCACCGGAGCCGCCAGCACAGTCACCTCTTGCGCCACTACCGAAGCCCTTGATCACCTGCTCGGCGTTGCCATGATTATTTAATATATTCATTTGATCAAGTCATTTGATCTAGGTTTTTTGTAACCCTCCCGCGGCCGCCTCGACCTCAGTGAAATCCAGCGCTCGGCATTCGTTACTGGCAATGACCACATACCGGCCGCCAAGGTGCGGACACAAACGGCTCCATCCACCCATCTCATGGAACAGGCAATGACTTTGCGATAGCATTCGTCACCGCCGACGCCGGCACCGGCGGTTGGCGCAATGCCGACAAGGGAGAACGCTGAATGGCTCGGATAGGCGCAGAAGAACGCAGACAGGATTTCATTGAAGCGACCATCAAGGTGATCGCGGAACATGGCATAGCCAACGCCACGACGCGGCGCATCGCGGCAGCTGCGGATTCACCGCTGGCATCGCTGCATTATGTTTTTCACACCAAGGAGGAGTTGTTCTATTCGGTCTACGAGTCTTTGATCAACATGCCACAGCAATCGCTGCAGGCGCCGGCAGACGCCCTCCCCGCCGACTCGGTGGGAGATATGCTGCGCCAACTGGTCAAGTGGTTCATCGCGCACCCCGAACGGGCCATCACACAATTCGAGCTCTTCTTCTGGAACCTGCGTAACGATCCGCAGATGGCAGCCAAGATCTATATCGTTTCCCTCGAAGCGACTCAGCAGGCCATCCAGAAGGCAACCGGCGATGCGCTGGACCATGCCGCACGGACCACTGTCAGTCGGCTACTGATCAACCTCTTCGATGGCTTACTGCTCTCCTGGACCGCCCACGGCGACCCCGAACGCCTGGAAGCGGAGACAGAAACGGCCTGCAAGGCGGTCAGGCTGCTGGTGGAAAGCTACTGAGAGGCCATCCAGAGATGCCGTGCTCCGGTGCGACGCGGCAATCCTGGATACATAGGGCCCGATAGATAGAACCACAGGGGCTTCTTGCAGCATTAGCAGTCCCCTTCTCCCAGAACGACTCCCCCCACGCGTTGGCCGGCGCCCTCGCAGTCACTCAAAGTTCAAATCATCCCAAAAAAAAGACTTCGCGGTGCATTTTGCACCTTGTACCGGGCAATCGGCCACCTCATCATGGTCAAATGATCAAGTCAAAAGATCAGTCTCTACAACACTAGAATAGGAGGCGACATGTCCTCGCACACTGCTCTTCCGGTTGAGCCGCTCGACATTTTGATCATTGGAGCCGGTGTGTCTGGCATCGGCGCGGCGGCCTATCTGCGACGCCAGCAACCCGACAGGACGTTCGCAATTCTCGAGTCCCGCGAACGCATGGGCGGCACCTGGGACCTGTTCCGTTATCCCGGCATCCGCTCCGACTCGGACCTCTACACCTTCGGTTTCGACTTCAAGCCCTGGACCAAGGCGAAATCCCTGGCGGATGCCGCGGACATTCTCGAGTACCTGCGCGAAGCCATCGACGAGTACCAGCTGGAGCCGTTCATCCAGTACCAGCAGAAAGTCGTCTCGGCCAACTGGCAAAGCGACAGAGGCCTGTGGGCAGTGCGCATCGAGGAAGGCCAGACGGCTCAGGTGCGTACGGTCGAATGCCGCTGGCTATTCAGTGCCGGTGGCTACTATCGCTATGATCAGGGCTTCACCCCCCGCTTCGAGGGCACCGAGCAGTTCAAGGGCCAGATCGTTCACCCGCAACACTGGCCGGAGAACCTCGACTATGCGGGCAAGCGCGTGGTCGTCATCGGCAGTGGCGCGACCGCGGTAACGCTGATTCCGGCCATGGCAGACAAGGTCGCCAGCATCACCATGCTGCAGCGCACGCCTTCCTACATCATCAATCAGCCGGCCACCGACGGGGTTGCCGCGTTCCTGCGCAAGGTCCTGCCGGCGCAAACCGCCTATTCCCTGACGCGCTACAAGAACGCCAAGATCACCTTGGCGTTCTGGGGCTTCTGCCAGCGTTTCCCCAAGCTCTCGAAAAAACTGCTGCTGTGGCTGACCCGCAAGGAGTTGCCGAAGGACTACCCGGTCGACGTGCACTTCAACCCACCCTACAACCCGTGGGACCAGCGTCTGTGCTCGGTGCCCGAGGGCGACCTGTTCAAAGCCATCAGTACCGGCAAGGCCGACATCGTCACCGACCATATCGAGCGCTTCACCGAGTCCGGCGTATTGCTCAAATCGGGCAGGACGCTGGAGGCCGACATCATCGTCACGGCCACCGGGCTCAACGTACAAATGTTCGGTGGCATCACCCTGCACAAGGACGGCAAGCCGGTGGTGCTCAACGAGACCCTGGCCTACAAAGGCATGATGCTCTCCGGCGTGCCCAACTTCGCTTTCGCGGTGGGCTACACCAACTCGTCCTGGACCTTGAAGGTCTGCCTGCTGTGCGACCACTTCTGCCGCCTGCTCGGTTTCATGGCGCGCGAAGGCTACAACGTCTGCGAGCCAAAGGCGCCGGCCGGGATCGAAACCCGCCCTCTGCTGGACTTTGGTGCCGGCTATGTGCAGCGCGCGCTCGACAGCGTGCCGCGGCAGGGGCCGTGTGAGCCCTGGGTGATGTCGATGGACTACTTCCGCGATATCAAACTGCTGCGCCGCGGCACAGTGGCGGAAAAGTGCCTCAGCTTCAGCAGCGTACCGAACGTGCCGGTGCATGCCGGCGTCGAACTGCAACAGCCAGGTAGCCGCCGATGAGCCGTGATCGCTTCTGCGAGCTACCGGGCAAAGGCAAGCTCTGCTATCGCAGCTACGGTGTCGAGGGTGCCCCGGCGGTCCTGCTCATCGTCGGCCTCGGGCTGCAGCTTACCTACTGGCCGCAAGCGCTGATCGCCGGGCTGGTCGAGCAAGGGCTGCAGGTCATCACGCTGGACAACCGTGACTCGGGCAGGTCGTTCTTCACCGACGTGACGCCCCCCACGACCCTGCAGCAATTCCTGCGCAAGCGCACCGCCGGCTATGACCTGGCCGACATGGCCAACGACGTCATCGGCTTGATGGACGGCTTGCAGCTGCAAACAGCGCATGTCGTGGGAATGTCGATGGGCGGCATGATCGCGCAGACCCTCGCGGCACGTTATCCGCAGCGGGTCAGGACCCTCACATCGATCTTTTCCACCACGGGTTCCCTGCGCGTCGGCCAGCCGGCGCTCAAGGCCCTTCTGCAGTTGCTGCGCCGCCCGCCGCGCAGCGAGAAGGAAAGCGTTCGCGACTACGTGGACATCATGCGCGTGATCGGCTCCACCCTCGAGTGGAACGAGCCGGCCTTGCGTGAGTATGCCCAGCTGGCCTGGGAGCGAGGCGGTGGCGAGGCGAGCAACCTCGGTACCGCCAGGCAGATCGGCGCAATCATCAACTCCGCCGACCGTACCGAGGAGCTGCAGCGGATTCGTTGCCGCACCTTGGTCATCCATGGGGAAAAAGACCTCATGGTCGCCACCAGCGGTGGCTACGCCACGGCGGCGGCGATCCGTGGCTCCAGCCTGGTGTTGCTGCCCGGGATGGGGCATGACTTTCCGGCTTGCCTGTCCACCACGCTGCTGTCCCTGCTGACGGGGCACTTGCGTTAACAACAATTTTCTTTAGGGGCGTGCAGCTTGGCCGCCCCTCTTTTTATTCCGCTGGAGGCCTTTAGCGACACGTTGCAACACCACCCAAAACAACAACATACCGGCTTGCGCCAAAGCGCCAGGCCACACATCACACGCCTGAGCGGCCGACCGCGACCAGGCGCGGGTGCTCCTCCACTGCCCTTTCGACAATGACAACAATTGAGCAAGAGGTACGTATGGAATTCAAATTCTTACTCCCCAGCAAGATCGTGATGGAACCTGGCCTGCGCGAGCGCACCGGTGAACATCTCCAGGGCCTTGGCCTGGCGCGGGTGCTGATCGTGACTGATGCCGGGGTCAAGGCTGCGGGGCTGCTGGACAGCATCTATGCCAGCCTGGACAGGGCAGAAATTGCTTACGAAGAAGTCGCGGACATCAAGGCCAATCCACGCAGCGAAGACATCAACCGGACGGCGCAGCAATATCGGGGCAAAGGCATCGACGGCCTGCTGGCGGTGGGTGGCGGCAGCGCGATGGACGCGGCCAAGGCCATCAGCCTGCTGCTTACCCACGACGGGCGGATCGAGGACTACGAAGGGTCGTTCACCCTCAAGCACGCCATACCGCCGATCATCGCCATCCCGACCACCGCAGGTACCGGCAGCGAAGTGACGTGCTTCTCGGTGATCACCGACACTGCCCGCCATTTCAAGATGAGCGTCCATGATTACCGCGTCGGCCCCGTGTTGGCGCTGCTCGACTCCCGTATCCTCGACACCCTGCCCGCGTCGATTGCCGCCGCCACCGGCATGGATGCCCTGACCCATGCCATCGAGGCGTACACCTGCCGCGTTTCGAACCCGATCAGTGATGGCCTGGCATTGCATGCCATCCGCCTGATCAGCCAGCACCTCAAGGCGGTCGTACTGGAGCCAGACAATCAAGAGGCGCGCGAGCAGATGTTGGTGGCCAGCCTGATCGCCGGCATGGCATTCGGCAACGCTGACGTCGGCAGCGTGCACTGCATCTCCGAGTCAATTGGCGGCATGTACGACACCCCGCACGGCGTCGGCAACGCGATCTTCCTGCCCTTCGTCTTTGGCCACAACCGCGATGCCGACATCCTGCGCCACGCCCAGGTGGCCTACGCCCTGGGGATCGACCCGACGCTGGCGCCGGCCGCCGCCGCCGAGGCCGCCGTGGATCATCTGTTCCAGATGAGCAAGGACCTGGGCATCCCCTCCTTCGCCGAGGTCAAGGGCGTGCGCGAGGAGGACTTCCAGGCCATCGCCGAAAAATCCAAGCAGAACTTCTCGGACGCCAGCAATGCCAAGGCGATGTCCGTCGAGGCTTATCACGACATCATCACCACCGCTTACCACTTCGTCGCGTAGGAGGGCTGCGTCATGAGTCATTCAACCTCCAGCGCCTCGTTGAGGCGCACCTTGGGGCCGTTCTCGGTGCTGCTGTTCGGCCTGGCGTTCCTTGCCCCGCTGATCGTCTTCGGCACCTACGGCGTGATCACCCAGGCCAGCGGCAACACCACGGCGATGGCCTACCTGATCGCGGCGACCGGGGTGGTGTTCACCGCGTTGAGCTACGGGCGGCTGGTCAGGGTATTCCCGGTAGCCGGTTCGGCCTATACCTACACCCGCAAGATGCTCAATGCCAATCTCGGGTTCATGGTGGGCTGGGCCGCCCTGCTCGATTACTTCTTCATCCCGATGCTGATCTGGCTGCTCGGTGCCAGCTACCTCAACATGGCCTTTCCAGAGGTCCCGCAGTGGGTGTGGATCAGCGGCTTCATCGTTTCCACTTCACTGCTCAATGTCCTTGGCATCCAGGTCGCCAACCGCTTCAACGTGCTGTTGATGGCGGCGCAACTGGCGATCATCGTCGTGTTCCTGGGCCTGTGCATGCACTACATCGTGGCGGCGAACGGCCCTGGCGGGCTGCTGTCGGCCAAGCCGTTCTTCAATCAGGACGTGCCCTTCGCCACCAGCATGGCCGGCGCCGCCATTGCCGCCTACTCGTTCCTGGGCTTCGACGCGCTGTCCACGCTGAGCGAGGAGACCCGAGAGCCGGGCCGGACGCTGCCACGCGCCATCCTGCTGGTCGCGTTGATCGGCGGCTCGGTGTACGTGGGCTCCTCGTACTTCATGTACCTGGCCCATCCCTCCCCCAGCTTCGAGCAGGTGGACGGAGCCGCCTTCGAGATCGCCCGGATGATCGGCGGCGATGTGTTCTTCGCCGTGGTGCTGGCGGGGATCATCATCGCCCACTTTGCCGCGGGCATGTCGTTCCAGGCCAGCGTGGGACGGCTGCTCTATGCCCTCGGCCGGGACAACCAGCTGCCGCGCAAGGTGTTCGGTGTCCTGCATCCGCGCTTCAAGACCCCGGCCTTCAACATCCTGCTCTGCGGCGTTTTCGGCACGGCGGGTTTTGCCTTGACGATCGCCACCGCGACGTCGCTGGTCAACTTCGGCGCGTTTGTCGCTTTCACCGCCGTCAATCTGTGTGCATTGCGGCTCACCTTCGATGCCCGGGTCAAGGATGGCGCCGGCCTGCTGCGGGGCGTGCTGTTCCCGCTCATCGGCTTGGTCACGGCCGGGTGGATGCTGATCAGCCTGGATAAAGACGCGCTGATCATGGGCAGTTGCTGGCTTGGCCTGGGGTTGATCTACCTCGCCTGCCGCACCAGCTTCTTCCGCAGCCCGGTACCTGAGGCATTGGTGTAGCGACGCCGTTCCAATCGAGTGCTCTGACGACAATCACAAGGCTGGCCTTTGGCCGCGCCGTTAAATGGCGAGAATCGACATGCAAAGCAAACTTCTGATCAATGGTGCCCTGGTAGCCGGCGAAGGCGACGAGCTGGCCGTGTACAACCCCTCCCTGGGCAGCGTCCTGGTGCAAACCAACGAGGCCAGCCAAGCCCAGGTCGATGCCGCGGTGCACAGCGCCGATGCGGCCTTCGAAGCCTGGTCGCAAACCCCGCCCAAGGACCGCGCAGCCCTGCTGCTCAAGCTCGCCGACAGCATCGATGCCCAGGCACCGGAGTTCGCGCGCCTGGAAGCCGACAACTGCGGCAAGCCTTACACCGCCGTGCTGCAGGACGAGCTGCCGGCGGTGTCGGACGTGTTCCGCTTCTTCGCCGGCGCCGTGCGCTGCCTGCAAGGTTCGGCCGGGGGCGAGTACATCCCGGGGCACACCTCGATGATTCGTCGCGATGCGGTCGGCGTGGTCGCCTCCATCGCGCCGTGGAACTATCCCTTGCTGATGGCGGCCTGGAAACTCGGCCCGGCCTTGGCCGGCGGCAACACCGTGGTGCTGAAACCCTCGGAGCACACGCCGATGACCACTTTGAAACTCGGCGAACTGCTGGCCGAGATCTTCCCTGCCGGCGTGGTCAACATCGTCCATGGTCGGGGGGCCACGGTCGGTGAGCCGCTGACCAGCCATGCCAAGGTGCGCATGGTGTCGCTGACCGGCTCCGTACGTACCGGCAGCCGGATCATCGAGGGCACCGCCGACAGCGTCAAACGCATGCACATGGAATTGGGTGGCAAGGCCCCCGTGCTGATCTTCGACGATGCCGATATCGACGCGGCCGTCGAAGGCATTCGTGCCTTTGGCTTCTACAACGCAGGCCAGGACTGTACCGCCGCCTGCCGCCTGTATGTGCAGAAGTCGGTCTACCCCGAGTTCGTGCGCAAGCTCGGTGAGGCCGTGGCCAGCATCAAGTGCGGGCTGCAGGATGATCCCTCGACCGAGATGGGGCCATTGATCACCGAAGAGCACCTGGGTCGCGTCGAAGGCTTCGTCAAGCGTGCCCGGGAAGTGCCTCATATCGAGGTCGTCACTGGTGGCAAGCGCGCCGCAGGTAGCGGGTTCTTCTTCGAACCGACGGTCCTGGCCGGCGCCCGCCAGGATGACGAGGTGGTGTGCCGGGAGATCTTCGGCCCGGTGGTGACAGTCTCGTCGTTCGAGGACGAAGCCCAGGCGCTGGCCTGGGCCAATGACTCCGACTACGGCCTGGCCTCTTCGGTGTGGACCGCCGATGTCGGCCGAGCCCATCGCCTGGCCGCGCGCCTGCAATACGGCTGCACCTGGGTCAATACCCATTTCATGCTGGTGAGCGAGATGCCCCATGGCGGCGTGAAGCTGTCCGGCTACGGCAAGGACCTGTCCATGTATGGCCTGGAAGACTACACCGTGGTGCGCCACGTGATGTTCAAGCACTGATAGCGCCAAGCAAATGTTGCCCGATCACTTCAAGAGGTTATGCATGAACAACATCGAGACATTCGAACGGCTCGAGTCCAACGTGCGGATGTATTGCCGCGATCTGCCGCTGGTCTTCGATACTGCCCAGGGCAGCAAGATCCGCGGCGAAGATGGCCGCGAGTACCTGGACTTCTTTGCCGGCGCCGGTGCCCTGAACTACGGCCACAACGACCCGCGCATGCGCGATGCGTTGATCGCGTACCTGTCGGCCAACGGCGTGACCCATGCCCTGGACCTGCACACCACCACCAAGCGGCAGTTCCTCGAGTCGCTGGAACGCGACCTGTTCAAGCCGCGCGGCTGGGACTACAAGGTGCAGTTCACCGGCCCGACCGGCGCCGATGCCGTCGAGGCGGCATTGAAGCTGGCGCGCAAGGCGACCGGGCGGAGCAAGATCGTGTCGTTCTATGGTGCCTACCACGGCATGACGGCTGGTGCGCTGGCGGTCACTGGCAACCGCACCCGGCGCGGTCCGGGGCTGTCCACCGACGTGGTGTTCGTGCCCTACGAAGACAGCCCTTACGGCGCCTTCGACAGCATCGGCTTCCTCGAGCGCCTGGCCAACGACCAGGGCAGCGGCTCGGAGCTGCCAGCGGCGGTGATCGTCGAATCGGTGCAGATCCAGGCCGGCGTCTACCCCGCCTCCAATCAGTGGCTGCAAGCCTTGCGCCAATGGACCCGTGCACACGGGGTGTTGCTCATCTGCGACGAGATCCAGGCTGGCTGCGGCCGCACCGGTGACTTCTTCGGCTTCGAGCGCTCCGGGGTGGTCCCTGACCTGATCACCTGCGCCAAATCGATCGGTGGCTACGGCCTGCCCATGGCCATCGTGTTGATCGGCGCCGGGCTGGATGTCTGGGAGCCGGGCGATCATATCGGCACCTTCCGCGGCAACCAGTTGGCGTTCCTTACCGCCCAGATTGCCCTCGGCTATTGGCGCGACGAGCAGTTCCTGAAGTTGCTGGCCGCCAACTGCGCGGCCATGGAACGCGCGGTCGCCGGCTACGCCGAGATTCCAGGGGTCGCCTCGGCGCGCTGCCGCGGCATGATCGCCGGCATCGATTTCGGCCGCGGCAACGTAGCCTTGGCCAAGGATGCCCAGCAGCGCGTGCTGCAGGCGGGCGTGCTGGTCGATCGCTGCGGGCCGAACGGCGAGATCATCAAGCTGATGCCACCGGTGAACACCCCGACCGAGCAGCTCGAACAGGGTCTCAAGGCGTTCGGCGAAGCGGTCGCGGCAGCGCTTGGTCAGTAACCGCAGGATCCTGCCGTGCGTCCCGTGACGATCCACGGGGCGCAGGCAACCTGCTCACTTGCGGGCGATCGAAGCCTGCGACAGGAACATGAACCAATGAACACGCTCACTGCGACCGCGCGCAACGATCTGGCAGCACTCATTCACCCCAACACCAACCTGGCCCAGCATCAGGAAATCGGGCCGTTGGTCATCACCGCAGGCGACGGTGTGCGGGTCTTCGACGAACAGGGCAATGCCTATATCGAAGCCATGTCGGGCCTGTGGAGCGTTGCCCTGGGTTTCAGCGAACAGCGCCTGGTCGACGCCGCCGTCGAGCAGCTCAGGCAACTGCCCTACTACCACAGCTTCAGCCACAAGACCAACGCCCCGGCCGCGGCGCTCGCCGCCAAGCTGGCGGAGCTTGCGCCCGGCGATCTGAACCATGTGTTCTTCACCAACTCAGGGTCCGAGGCCAACGACTCGGTGGTGAAGATGGTCTGGTACGTGAACAACGCACTGGGCAAGCCCGCCAAGAAGAAGTTCATCTCCCGCCAGCAGGCCTATCACGGCGCCACCGTCGCCTGCGCCAGCTTGAGCGGCATCCCGTCGATGCACCGTGATTTCGATCTGCCGGCCATCCCGGTGCATCACCTGACCTGCCCGAACTTCTATCGATTCGGCCGGCCTGGCGAGACCGAGGAAGCCTTTTCGGCGCGCCTGGCGGACGAGCTGGAGCATTACATCCTCGACGAGGGCCCGGAAACCATCGCCGCGTTCATCGGCGAACCGGTGATGGCCGCAGGCGGCGTGATTCCGCCTCCCCAAGGCTACTGGGCAGCGATCCAGGCGGTGTGCAGACGCTACGACATCCTTGTGGTGATCGACGAGATCATCACCGGCTTCGGCAGGCTTGGCACGATGTTCGGCGCCGAGCTGTACGGGATCCAGCCCGATATCATGGTGCTGTCCAAGCAGCTCACCTCGTCCTATCAGCCCCTGGCCGCCGTGCTGGTGTCCGATGCCATTCATGACGTCCTGCTCAGCCAGAGCCAGCGTTTGGGAGCCTTCGCCCATGGCCTGACCTGCACGGGTCATCCCGTCGCCACTGCGGTGGCGCTGGAAAATATCCGCATCATCGAAGAGCGCGACCTGGTGGGCCAGGTCCAGCGCCTGGCCCCTGAATTCCAGCGCCGTCTGCGCGAATTCGCCGACCATCCGCTGGTGGGCGATGTGCGCGGTATCGGGCTGGTGGGCGCCATCGAACTGGTGGCGAACAAGGCCACCGGCCAACCCTTCGCCCAGCCCGGCACCTTGGGTGGCTATGTGTTCAGACAGGCGCACAAGCACGGGCTGATCATTCGCGCCATCTACGACACGATCGCCTTCTGTCCGCCGTTGATCTGCACCCAGGCCGATATCGAGGCGATCTTCAGCGCCTTCGAACGCACGCTGGTCGACGCGACTGACTGGGCCCGCGCACAGAACCTGTTGTAGGCGAAAGACTGCGCCCGCGTCCTGGATACCTAAAACAAAAATCATGAGGGTTGGAATGTGAGCACGCAAAATGAGCAGCGCCTCGACGTCGATGTATCGGTAGTCGGGCTCGGCGCCATGGGCACGATCATGGCCCATGCATTTCTCAAGCAAGGCAAACGCGTGGCGGTGTGGAACCGTTCGCCTGGCAAAGCGGCGGCGCTGGTCGCCGCTGGTGCTCAGCTGTGCGACTCGGCTCACGCCGCGCTCAGCGCAAGCCCGGTCACGGTCTTCGTGCTGCTGGACGACCAGGCGACCCATGGCGTGCTTGGCAGGCCGGGGGTGATGGCGGCACTCGCAGGTCGCACAGTGATCGATTACACCACCAACGGCCGCGACGAGGGCCTGGCGCTTCAGGCGCTGGTCAACGCCGCTGGTGGCCTGTACGTCAAAGGGATGATAGTGGCCTACCCGCGCAACGTCGGTCATCGCCAGAGCCACACCCTGCATACCGGCGATCGTGAGGGTTTCGAGCAGCATCGGGCGCTGCTCGAAGCGCTGGCCGGTCAAACGATGTTCCTGCCTTGGGACGAAGCACTGGCCTTTGCCACCGTGCTCCACGCCCAGGCATTCGCCACGATGATGGCGTTCTTCGAGGCCGTGGGCGCGAGCGAGCGTTTCGGCCTGCCGGTGGCGGAGACGGCCAGGCTGCTGCTCGACACGTCACGGTTTTTCATCAGCGACGCGCTCGAAGAAGCGGTACGCCGGCTGGAAGCGCAGGATTTCGCAGGCGATCAGGCCAGGCTCGATGTGCATGCCGGCGCCTTCGCTCACATCGCCCAGGCGCTGCACGCGCAAGGGGCCTGGACGCCGGTCTTCGACGCCGTATGCGGGGTCGTGCAAAGGGCTGAATCCATGGGCCATGGCGATCAGGACATCGTGGCGGCCACCCAGGTATTCGCAGCGGCCAACCCTCCCGAAACAGCCGCACAAAGGCCCATTTAATGGCGCACTTTATCAAGCTTTAGCCAACGCCACGGGCCAGACTCGAAGATAACTACAAAAACAAAAGCTGGAGGTTCCCATGCGTATCTTTGCTTTTCTGGTGGCCAGCGTGACACTTGCCCTGTTCCTGACGGCGGTCTACGCCCCTCAGTCTTCCATAGCCAGTCGATCCGTGGCACAAACGGCGCACGCGGCGCACCCTATCGCGAGCATTGGCGATATATTCCGGGGTTACTAGCGAAGGGCCGACACCCTCTAGGGGCGCGTACGTCCGCGCCCCAGCAGACGCGGCTGGCGCTTGATGCCGTGGGCCTTCTGCCAGCTCAACGGGCTCATCTGAAACCAGCGATGAAAGGCTCGGCAAAATCCACTGGTGTCGGAATAGCCGAGCAGCGCGGCCAGCTCGCCGATGTTGGCCGAAGGCCTGGCAAGGTAGGCCTGGGCCATGGACTGACGTACCTCCTCGAGCAATTGCTGGAACGTCAGCCCTTCCTGCGTCATGGCCTGACGCAACTCGTTCGGCGTCAGCGCCATGATGCTGGCCACTTTCTGCGCCGTGGCCCGCCCACTGGGCAGCAGGTGATGCAGCAACTGCTTGATCTGGATGGCCAGCTCGTCGCCGGACAGCCGCTCCAGGCGCTGCATCCTCCTGACCACCAGTTGGTGCAACGCCTCATCACACAGGACACAGGGCTGCGCCAACAGCGATGATTCGAACACCAGGGCGACACAACGCGCATTGAAGGTGGGCGGCATGCCGAGCGCCTGGGCATACAAGGCGACATCGGTACTGGGCGAATGGTTGAGCCAGAGGGCGCTAGGTAGCCAGTGCGGGCCTGCCAGTGCGCGCATCAGTGCGATGCCCACGGCACCGGCCAGCTCCTCTGCCTGGCCCACGCCGGGCGCGTGGGAGGGGCGAACATGATAGCTGAGGATGGTCAGGCCGTTTTCGCTGTCCAGCCCGACTTCGGCCGCACCATTGTACAGGGCGTAATGGTTGCGCAATTCCACCAGCGCATCACCGACCGTGCGCGCATTGCGCAGCAGGTGGAGCAAGTCACCCAACACATCGGAGGCCTGGAACAGACCATATTCCAGGCCGAACAGCGCATTGCCCGAATGCCGACTGCAGGCCTCGAGCAAAGCACAGTATTGCTGGTAGGGGAGCAGATCGTCCTCGTCTTGAAGGCCCTGGCCCGGCAGGCCGACGTGCTTGAGCATCTGCTCGGGATCAAGCCCCTGCCCGGCGGCGAAGGCATGAAACCCGGTGAGGCTGATTGCCCGGACAAAGGGAACGTCAGCCATGTCGACCACGCCCGCTTTCGGCATCAGGCGCCTGGCGTAGCTGGCGCTTCCATTGTTGCGGGCTGAGGCCATGCCAGCGGCTGAACGCCCTGGAAAACGCGGCAAGCTGGGTGTATCCCAGCAACTCTGCCACCTGCGTCAGGTTGATCGTCGCATCTCGTAGCAACCGGGTGGCCATCGCCTGGCGGGTCCCGTCCAGCAATGCCTGGAAACTCGTGCCTTGGGTCAGCAGGTAGCGCTGCAGGCTGCGCGAGCTGATCTTAAGATCCATGGCAATCTGTTCGACCGTGACACGCCCCTGGGGCATGTGATTGCGCATAAGCTTTTGTACGTGCATGGGCAACGACTCCAGCGTGATATCCGCCAGCTCGTCCTGGAACTGCCGGGTCAGTTGCAGGATGCGTTGATCCTTTGCGCCAAGCTGTGCGTCCAGCAGCGCAGGGTCGAACACCCAGGCGTTTTCCGTGCTGGAAAAACGCGGCGCCACCCCCAGCAGACGCCGGTATGCCGAAGGCTCCGCCCCCGCGCCATGGCACAGCAGCAGGGCCTGCGGGCGCCAGAGGTGCTTGAGCAAACTGTGCATGAGCTGCGCGCTCATTCCCATCGCCCACTCCACGGTCTGTCTTACACAGGGCAGATCCGCATCGGTGACCTGACAGCTCAAGCGTGCATTGCCGAGATGCCGCTCCAGGCGAAACTCCACTGCCGTGCCGAGCACATGGGCGTACCGGACCAATGCCCTCAGCACCTCACCGACTGTGTCCGCGCTCTGAATGACATGCAGCAGGGTCCCCATCCCTCGCATGCCATGTTCAAGCCCGAACTGCAGAGCGAACAGGCGATTGCCCGAACGGTGCGCAGCCAACGCCAGTAGCGCGTTGAACGGGCGGGTTTCGATTGCGCCATCGGGCTCGCCAAGGGCAAGCGAAACCTCTGCAAGCAGCGCATGAGGCTCGAGCCTCTGGGCCAGAGCGAAGTCGTCGAATCCAAGTAACGCGGTCCCCAGGATATAGGACGTCATCAGAGAAGATCCGGCTCATGAATGTCGGTTCACAGGCAGGTAGATGCCTACCTGTATTTTGGCGGATAGTGTGAAGCTTTTCCTCCGTTCGATATAGCAGACTTGAGCGAGCCGGCGGCCGATCGGGAGAGTGACCACGCATCACCCTTCCGGCCGGTCACTGGCTGCAGCCGCCTGGCGAGCCCATTCGCGCAGGACGAATTTCTGGATCTTGCCGGTGGCCGTCTTCGGCAGCGCCACCAACGACACATGCCGCGGCGCCTTGAAGTGCGCCAGGCGCTCGCGACACCAGCGGATCAGCTCTTCGCCGGTGATGCCCACCTGGGCCTCGGCACACAGGGTGACGAAGGCATGCGGGGTTTCGCCCCAGCGCGAATCGGGCCGCGCCACCACGGCAGCCTCGAGCACCTCGGGATGCTGGTAGAGCACCTCCTCGATCTCCAGCGAACTGATGTTCTCGCCGCCGGAAATGATGATGTCCTTGGCCCGGTCCTTGATCTCCACATAGCCATCAGGGTGCAGCACGGCCAGGTCGCCGGTGTGCAGCCAGCCGCCAGCCAGGGCGCTGCGGGTGGCTTCGGGGTTGTGCAGGTAGCCTTTCATCACCGTGTTGCCGCGCACCACCAGCTCGCCCAGGGTCGCACCGTCGGCGGGCACTGGCTGGCCGCTATCGGTATCCAGCACCGTGGCTTCCTCGAGCATCGGATGGGCCACGCCCTGGCGGCTCATGAACCGCGCGCGAGCCTCCAGCGGCAGCTCGTCGACGCCTGGCTGCCACAGGCACAAGGTACTAGGGCCATAGCTTTCGGTCATGCCATAGGCATGGGTGATGCTGAAACCGCGCGCCTCCATGGCGGCGATCACCGCGCTGGGCGGTGCGGCGCCACCGGTGATCACCGACACCGCCTGGGACGGCGCGGCGCCTGCCGGAGCATGGATCAGCATCGACATCACCACCGGCGCGGCGCTCAGGTGGGTCACGCCATGCGCGGCGATGGCGGCGTGAATCGCCTCGGGCTGCACCTTGCGCAGGCACACGTGGCTCCCCCCCGACAGGGTCACTGCCCAGGTATGGCTCCAGCCGTTGCAGTGGAACATCGGCAGGGTCCACAAGTAGACGCTGCGCGGGCCGAGCTGGAAGATCAGCGCCCCGGCGCAGGCATTGAGGTAGGCGCCACGGTGATGCAGCACCACGCCCTTGGGATCGCCGGTGGTGCCGGAGGTGTAGTTGATGGCGATCGACTGCCATTCGTTGTGCGGCGCGCTCAACGGCCGGTTGCCATCGCCCTGGGCCAGGAAGCTTTCGTAGTCCAGGTCCGGCGCCAGGTCGGCGCCCTCGGCCTGGGCATCATCGATGCCCACCAGCAGCGGTGGCGTGTCCAGCATCGCCAGCGCCTTGTGGACCACCGCGCCGAACTCGCGATCGCACAACAGTACCCTGGCCGCGCAATGGCGCAGGATGAAGGCGATGCTGCGCGCCTCCAGGCGGATATTGATGCACACCAGCACGGCACCCGCGCCGGGCACGCCATAGTGCGCCTCGAGCATCTCGGGGATGTTCGGCGCCAGGATCGCCACACGCTCGCCCGGCTGCACGCCGACCCGCTCCAGGGCGCTGGCCAGGGCCCGGCTGCGCTGGTGCAACTGCTGGTAGGTGTAGCGACGGTCGCCGTACACCACCGCGTCGCGCTGGGGATAGACCTGCGCGGCGCGCTTGAGGAACGACAGTGGTGACAGCGGCACGTGGTTGGCCGCATTCGGGGCCAGTTCGTGTTCCAGGCTCGGGTTCATCATGACGGGTCCTTCGTCCATGGGCAGTTCAACGGTTGCACGCACATAACTACCTCTGTTTCTTGTTGTTCTTGACCGGCACGGCCGGTGCCATTCATCACGGGGGTTGCAAGGCTGGGGGTGTATCTACAGGCTGCTGCACAGGTGGCCGCCATCGACCACGATCTCGCTGCCGCTCATGCCGCGGCCGGCGTCACTGGCGAGCAGCAGCAAGGCGCCGTCCAGGTCCGCCGGCTGGCTGTAGCGCCGGCTCGGAATACGCGAACGCAATCTCTGCCCCGCGTCACTGGCCAGGAACGTCTCGTTCAGGTCGGTCATCACGTATCCCGGCGCCAGGGCGTTCACGCGAATGCCATGGCGCGCCAGCTCCAGGGCCATGGCGCGGGTCAGGTGCGCCAGGCCGGCCTTGGCCGCCAGATAAGGGCCGACGGCGCCGGCCACCCGGCTGGCGAGGATCGAGGTGACGTTGATCAGGCTGCCGCCCTGCCCTGCGGCAACCATGCGCCGCGCGCTTTCCTGGGCCACCGTCCAGGCGCCCTTGAGGTTGGTGTCGAGTACGCGGTCCCAACTGCCATCATCGCAGTCGAGCAGCGCCTGGCTGCCGCTCACCCCGGCGTTGTTGACCAGCACATCCAGGGGGCCGGCGGCATCGAGCACCCGGCAGACATCGTCCCGGCGGGTCACATCGAGGGCAAAGGCGCGGGCCCGGCCGCCGCTGGCCTGGATGGTCTCGACCAGGGCCTGCAACGGCGCCTCGCGCCGGGCGGTGACCAGCACCTCGGCGCCGGCGGCCGCCAGGGTTTGGGCAAAGTGCCGGCCCAGGCCACTGGAGGCCCCGGTCACCAGGGCGCGACGGCCATCAAGAGAGAACAGTCGAGCAAGTTGCGGCTGCATCAGTGACCTCCCGGGCGCTGGTCGAGGAGTTTCTTCGCCAGGCTCATGCGGTGCACTTCGCTCGGACCGTCATAGATGCGGAACGGCCGGATATCGCGGAAGATCCGCTCCACCACCGTGTCCCCGGTCACCCCGCGCCCGCCCAGCACCTGCATCGAGCGATCAACCACCCGCCACAGCGCCTCGGAGCTGATCACCTTGGCCATGCTCGAGTCGACATTGCCCCGCTCGCCCTGGTCGAGTACCCAGGCGCAGTGCCATACCGCCAGACGCACCACATGCAGGTCCATCTGGTTGTCGGCGAGCATGAAGCCGACACCTTGGTGCTCGCCCAGCGATTTGCCGAAGGCGTCGCGGGTGCGCGCATGATCGCAGGCGATGTCGTGGGCACGACGCGCGGCGCCGAGCCAGCGCATGCAGTGGGTCAGCCGTGCCGGCGCCAGACGCACCTGGGCGTAGCGGAAGCCCTTGCCGATCTCGCCGAGCACATCGCTCGCCGGGATGCGCAGGTTGTCGAAACGCAGTTGCCCGTGGCCACCGGTGAAGCAGCTGTCCAGCGAGTCCAGCTGCCGTTCGTGGACGATGCCCTCACGCCGCATGTCGCTGAGGAACATGGTCGCCGTGCCGTCCTCCATGCGCGCCATGATGATCGCGAAATCGGCGCCGTCAGCGCCGGTGATCAACCACTTGCGGCCGTTGATCAGGTAATCGTCGCCATCGCGGGTGGCCGTGGTGCGCAGCATCGACGGATCCGAGCCCGAGCCCGGCGCAGGCTCGGTCATGGCGAAGCACGAGCGCGCCCGACCCTGGACCAGCGGGCGCAGCCAGCGGTCCTTCTGCGCCTCGGTGGCGACCACGTCCATCAGGTGGATATTGCCTTCGTCGGGTGCGTGGATGTTCAGCGCCACCGGCCCCAGGGGTGAATAACCGGCCTCTTCGAAGACGATCGCCTTGGCCACATGGCTCAGGCCCATGCCGCCCATCTCGGGGCTGGCATGCGGGGTCAGCAACCCGGCGATGCGGGCCTTTTCCAGCAGGTCCTGACGCAAGTCGTCGCTGGGGCCGTGGCGGTCCTGGCGCGGGTCTTTCTCAAACGGAATCACGTGATTGGCAATGAAGTCGCGCGTTTTCGCCTGCAAGGTCAGCAGGTCGTCCGACAGGGTGAAGTTCATGGTTGTCCTTCTATGCGTTTTCAGTCTTGGAAATCGGGCAGTGGCCACCGGCGTTCAGGGCATGGCCTTGGGGTTGCTGATCGCCAGACGGTCAAGCGTCGTCTGGCGCAGCGCCTCGACCAGGGCGCGACGTGCCTGCGGCGCGTCGTGGCGACCTTCGCGGATGGTCTGGGCCAAATGCTGTCTCGTGCCGGCCAGGGTCGCTGGCGGCGCCTCGAGCACGGCGCCCAGACGTGCGTGCTCCTGGACCTCCAGCTCGCCTTGCAGGCGGCTTTCACGCGCAGCGATGGCCATGGCGTTGGCGATCATCAGCGCCGGGTAGCGCAGCTCGCCGGACAGCTCGGGCAACACCTGCTCCAGCAAGGTCTGGCGAGCGATATCGAGCAGTTGCGCGGCATTCGGTTGGGTCATGGCGCCTCGGCTCCGGTCATGTTCAAGATGTCGAGCTCCAGCTCCGGCAGCAGGCGCGCGGTCAGAGCCAGTTCGAGGGAAGGTTCTTCGCCGGACAGGTGGCGTTGTCCTTGCTGCAGGGCGATAACCGCCCAGCGCAGGGTGGCCATGACCTGCCAGTAGTGCAGTTGGCTAGGTTCGATGGCCAGGCTGGACACTTCGTGATAGCCGCGCAGGAAGTCCTCGAGCAGGCCGATGCCGCCCGCCTCCAGGTCGGGGCGGGTGAAACGCCAGCAACGGGCGCTGAACCAACCCAGGTCCTCGCAGGGGTCGCCCCAGCCACTGAATTCCCAGTCGAGCACCGCCTCCAGCCCCTGTTCGCTGGCCAGGTAGTTGCCGGTGCGGTAGTCGCGGTGCAGCAGGCACAGGGCCTGACTGCGCGGCACATGCAGCTCGCACCAGCGCAGGCCCCACTCCAGGGCCGGGTAGGCCTGGTCGAGGGTGTCGAGGTAGCGCCGGTAGGCCGTGAGGGTGGCCAGGGCGGGTGAGCCCTGAGGTATTGGCAAAAAGTCCAGCGCCGCACACGGGGGGCGCACCTGATGCAGGCGCGCCAGGTTGGCGCCCAACTGCGCCGCCAGCCCGCCCTGCCCTTGCGCACCGGCCTGGGCGCTGAGCAGGCGCCCGGCGGCGATGCCCGGCACGTATTCCATGAGGAAGAACACCCGCCCATGCACCCGCGTGTCACGGCACAGCCAGAGCGGTCGCGGTACCTTGACCCCGGCCTGGTAGACCACCTGCAGCACGGCGAACTCCTGTTCGCGGCCGAGGCTGGCCGGCAGCGCCGACAGTGCGTCACTGCGCAGGACCCAGCGCCGGTTACCGGCCCAGGGACCACCCTCGATCAACAGGTCGAGCCGCCAGTTTTCCTGGATGGCACCACCGCTCAAGCGCTTGCGCGCGGTGATGAGCACCCGCTCGGCGGCGGCGCGTTCGCGAATGAAGTCGACCAACTGCTGGTCGTTGTCGCTGGCCGCGATCGGATCGCTGGCCAGGGACGTCGTGGAGGAACTGCTCATGGGTCGATGGGCCCTGCCTTCGCTGGTGAATTGGCAACAGGGCCAGAGCAAAGCCTGGGCCAACTGTCGACCATCCACCTGCGAGCCCCGTGACGCCTGGGTTTGGGCATGTCCTGGCAGTGCCCGGCTGGACAATCTTCATTTCACTTGTGCAAGGCATTCATTCACTATTGAAACATTGCAACCATGAACAGGGTCCGCCATGCACTCCCCCGCCTCCAAGGTCGTCGTGCTGATCAGCCACCTGCAACGCCCTCGGCAGCGCAGCCGTCTCGCCCAGGTCGTGAGCGGGCTCACGGCGGATTACCCCGACACCCGTATCGAAGTGCTCGACACCTCGGTAGCCGAAGCGCTGCAGACCGCCCGCGAGCTGGAGCAGCGCGGCGAAGTCGATGTGTTCGTCTGCGCAGGGGCCACCGCCGCCTACCTGCGCAAGCACCTGGCCCGGCCAGTACTGGCAATGCGCGTCGGCGGCGGCGACTTGCTGCGCGCCCTGGGGCAGGCCAAGGCCCACGGCACGCAAGTGGCCGTGCTCAGCTACGACCACATCAACCAGGACCTGCAGGCATTGGCGGCGCTGTTCACCGTGCAGGTGCACCAGGCCGCCTATACCTCGCTTGAGCAAGCCCGCCACGCCGTCGATTACGCCGCCCGGCTGGGCTGTGGCAGCATCATCGGCTCGTCTACCGTGGTGGAGCTGGCCGAGCAGGCCGGGCTGCAGGGCGTGCTGTCGCTGAGCGAGGACACCGTGCGCAAGGCGCTCGAAGAGGCCCTTGGCATCCTCGACAGCCAGCGCATCGAAATCGCCAAGCGCCGCCACCTCGATGCCGTGCTGCAACATATCCCCACCGGGGTCGCGGCCGTCGACAACCAAGGCCTGGTGCAGTCGCTCAACCCGGCACTGGCACAGTTGCTGGGATTGCCGGCCAGCGCGGCGCTCGGCCGCCCATTGCAAGCCCTTTGCCCCGAGCTGGACCTGCAGCAGGCCTTGCAGGACGGCACGGGCGAGGACAACCGTGTCATCCGCCTGGGCGCGCAAGCCGTGGTCAGCAACCTGCTGCCGATCCTGGAGAACGGCGAGCGCACCGGCCTGGTGCTGACCTGCCAGGATATCAGCGCCGTGCAGCGAGCCGACCAGCGCATCCGCGCCAGCCGTCGCCCCGGCGCCTTCACCGCGCGCTACCGGCTGGAACAACTGAGCGGCAACAGCAGGGCCAACCGCGAGATGCTGCAGTTGGCCGAGCGCTTCGCCGCCAGCCACTCGACCATCCTGATCACCGGCGAGAGCGGCACCGGCAAGGAACTGCTGGCCCAGGGCATCCACAATGCAAGCCCGCGCCGGCAGGGCCCTTTCGTCGCCATCAACTGCGCGGCATTTCCCGAAACACTGCTGGAGAGCGAACTGTTCGGCTACGAGGAAGGCGCCTTCAGCGGTTCGCGCAAGGGCGGCAAGCCCGGTCTGTTCGAGGCCGCGCACCGCGGCACGCTGTTCCTCGACGAAATTGGTGACATGCCGGTGTCGTTGCAGACCCGCCTGCTGCGGGTGCTGCAGGAGCGCGAAGTGCTGCGCCTGGGCAGTACCGAGCCGATTGCCATCGACGTGCGGATCATCGCCGCCACCCACCAGGACCTGGGCACGGCCATCGACCAGGGCAGTTTCCGCACCGACTTGTACTACCGACTGAACATCCTGCGGCTGCAGACCACGCCCCTGCGCGAACGCCCCGAGGACATCGCCCTGATCTGCCAGAGCATCGGCCAGCGCCTGCTGGTCCAGGGGCAGCCAACAGGCGCTGCACAGGTAATGACGGCGCTATTGCCCTACCTGGTGCGCCATGCCTGGCCGGGCAATGTCCGTGAACTGGAGAACGTGATCGAGCGGGCGATGCTGTCGGCCCGCGAACTGCTGCGCGACGAAGGGGTGGACGAGCAGTACCTGGCGCGGGTGCTGCCCGAGCTGTGCCAAGGCCAGTTGCCATCCCGGCGCGCCAAGGCGCCGCAAGCGTCCGATCTGCAAACAGTGGGCAAGGCCGCGCAGCTGCGCCATGTACGCGAAACCCTGGACAGTTGCCAGGGCGACCTCGACGAAGCCGCGCGCCGCCTCGGCATCAGCCGCACCACCTTGTGGCGGCGCCTGCGGGCTGCGCGTTGAGCCGTGCCATCTGCCACCGGCCAGCGCTGGCCGGGGCGGATAAAGGACAGATCAGAAATCGCGCTTGTAGAAGATATCCAGCGAGCTGGCCAGGCCGCTGGCGGCTTCCAGGTACACCTTCTTGCTGAGCTTGTAGCGCAAGGCGATGGTGTTGGCCGGCTCGAACACGCCTACGCCGTAGCGCAGGCTCAGGCGCTCGGTGAGGTTGCCGCTGGCCACCACGCTGGTCTTGTTGCCCGTACCTTGGGTGTCAAGCTGGAAGTCGTCGATGCCCAGGTTCGAAGCCAAGCCGCCGGTCAGGCCGGCGCTGCCCATCAAGCCCAGCCCCAGCGCCGCTTCGGCAAGCATGTTGCTGTCCTCGCCGGAGCTGTTCAGCGGCCGGCCCAGCACCAGGTAGGACAACGCCTGCTCCTGGCTCATCGCCGGCTCCGAGAACACCTTGGTGGTCGGCTGCTCGGCGCTGCCACTCAGGCGAATACCGGCGATCACGTCGTCGACCTTTCGGATCGCCTCGATATCCAGGTACGGCTGGTCGATGGGACCGGCGAAAAGCAGCCGCGCGCGGCGAATGGTCAGCTTCTGCCCGTAAGCGCGGTAACGCCCATCGGCCAGGCTGAGCTCGCCCCGGGTGTCGAGGTTGTCGCCGATATGCACGTGCCCCAGCAGGTTGGCGGTCAGGCCGAAGCCCTTGAACGACAGTTTTTCGCTGCCGACATCGACATCGATGTCCATCGCCACCGCCACCGCCACCGGCGGCTTGCCCTGTTCGGTCTGGTGGCCAACGATCACCGTGTCGTCCGAGACCTTGACCGTCGACGGCGGCAGCTCGCGCACGGTGATCTTGCCCTTGGGCACCTGCACCTTGCCGGTCACCGCCAGTTTGTCGTCCAGCAGGCGAATGCTCAGGTCGGGCGCCATTTCCAGCGCCGCGTAGGGCTCGACGCTGACCGGCAGCTGCTGGCCTTGCAGGCGCAGGTCCATGCCCAGCGCCTGCCCCCAGGTCAGGTGTCCGGTCAGTTGCCCACGCCCTGCCGCGCCACTGCGCCAGTTGCCGTTCAATTGCACCTGCTCACCGGCGATCAGCGCCTGCAGCGACAGGCCCTCCAGGCTCACCGGCAACTCCGCGCCGCTGACCTCGCCACCGCTCAAGGCCAGGCTGCCATTGACCTGGGGCGCAATCAGGCTGCCGGACAGACGCCCGCTGCCGTTGAGCTGGCCAGTCAGGCGCTCGACCATCGGCAGGAACGGCCGAATGACCGACAGCTCAAGCCCGGCCAGGCGGAAATCACCGGACAACGGCTTGTTGCGGCCCAGCGGATCAAGGCGGGTGTTGACATTCAGCTCACCCAGGCGCTCGCCACGGAAGTCCAGGCGGGTGTCGACCCGGCGTGGCGCCAGGGTGCTGTCCAGGCGCAGCACCTGATAGGGGAAGTCGACCCAGCGGTCCTTGTCGCGTACCCGCAAGGTGCCGCCGCCGGCATCGACGCGGATGCTGCCCTTGGGCCCGCTGGCCGGGATGTCGAGGTTGATGTCGGCGTTGAGCAGGCCCTGCCAGGCAAAGTCCTTGGGCAACCACTGCGCCAGACTGTCCAGCGGGAACTGCTTGAGGTGGTAGCGCAGGCGCGGCTCCGGCGCCAAGCGCTGGTCCTCGCCGCACAGGCTGGCCTGGCCGGAGCGCCAGCAATGGGCGCCGAAATCGAGCTGGCCGCTGGCCAGACGCTGCAGGCGCGCCGGCGCCTGCAACTGCCAGTCCTGGCCTCCGGCCTGGATGCGCCCGCTCGCCAGGCGACCGCGCCAGTCGCCCTTGGCCAGGGCGCCATCCAGCGCCAGGTCAAGCTTGAGTTGCGGGCCGTCGA
Organism: Pseudomonas soli; assembly: GCF_900110655.1. Classification (GTDB taxonomy): domain Bacteria; phylum Pseudomonadota; class Gammaproteobacteria; order Pseudomonadales; family Pseudomonadaceae; genus Aquipseudomonas; species Aquipseudomonas soli. Next base: position 239,584 of record NZ_FOEQ01000004.1, on the reverse strand, counting down.
GGGCCAGGGTGGCGGCCTGCTGGCGAAGATCGCCCTTGCCTTGCACATCAAGGCTGCCCAGGGAGGTATCACCCACCCGGATACCGCCGGCCTTGAGCGTCACCTGGCCGCGCTGGGCATTGTCCAGCCGGGCATCCAGGTCCAGCCGCTGCACGCGGTTGTCCGCCTGGCCCAGCTGTTGCCCCTGCAGAGTCAGGGTGCCTTGCGGCGCGGCCAGGGTGCCGGCCAGGTCCAGGCGCCCCTTGGCCTGCCCTTGCAGTTGCGGCCAGAGCTGGCCCAGGCGCGGCAGGTCGAGGTCGACACGTCCGGCAAGGCGTTGCTGTACGCTGGCGCTGCCATTGATGCGGTTGTCGCCCAGCTGCACCGCCAGGCTGCCCAGGGTCCAACGCTCGCCCGCGCCTTCGGCGTCGACCTTGACCAGCGCCGGCTGGCCGCGCAGGCGCCCTTTGAGGTCCAACTGAGCCTTGAGCGTCAGTTGCTCGTGCTTCAATTCGCCCTGGCTGCGCAGCGGGCCGGCCAGGGTGCCGGGCAGCTTCGCCAGCCAGTAGGCCGGGTCCAGGGCCGACAGTTGCAGGTCGACATCCCAGGCCAGGGTGTCGGCAAAACGCAGGGCGACACTGCCGGCGGCCTTGCCCTGCCCGGCATTGAGCACCAGCTGCGGCAGGCGTACCTGGCCCAGGTCGCCGTCGAACGGGCTGGCCAGGCTGAAGGCGCCGGCCGGGCCATCCAGGTCGCCGTTGAACACCCCCTTGTAGCTGCCGTCGCGGTACTGCACCTGGGCGTTCAAGCGCTTGAGCGTGACCTGGGGCGCCGTCTCCAGCGGGTACAAGCGCAACCAGGGGAAGTCCAGCCAGTCGAGGCTGGCATCGGCGCTCAGGCCCTGCTGCCAGTCGGCGCTGGCCTGCAGCTTGAGGCGCTGCTGGTCGCTGGCGTTCAGGTCCAGAGCGTCGAGCCGGGCGCCCTTGGCATCGACCTTGCCGGCCAGCACCAGGCCGATCGGCCCTTGCTCGGCGGGCAGCGTGGCCGAGCCGGACAGCTGATAACCCTTGAGCAAATCACCCTGGGCATCGAGCCGCAGCTGGTCGAGTTGCAGGGTGTCGGGCAGCTCGGCTGCGGGCTTGAAACTGTCCGCGCGAATGCTCAGGTGGGCCGGCAGGTGCTCAGCCAGGGCCTGCAGCTCACCGCTCAGGCGTGCGTCCAGGTAGCCACTGCTGGTGGCATCGATGGCAAGGGATTTCTGCAACTCGCCCTTGGCGCTCAAGGCCAGTTGCCAGGGTTTGCCATCGACCGCCGGCAGTTGCAGCGTGCCTTGCAGCTGCAGCGGCCAGTCGCCCTGGGGTACCAGGTCGCCCTGCACGTCCAGGCGCAGGTCGTCGCGGCGCAGTTGCAGGCTATCCACGCGCAGCCCGCTCGCGGTCCAGTGCGCGGCCAGGCTGAGGTCGCCCAGCAGGTCGCTGCCATCCAGGCGCAGTTGGCCCAGCTTGACCTCGCCCAGCTCGATGGCCAACGGCAGATTCAGCGCCGGCAGTTGCAGCGGGCCGCCATCGGGCTTGTCCTCGCCCGGGGCGAAGGCCATGTCGATACGCTCGGCCTGCAGACGCTCGACGCACAAGGTGGCGCGCAGCAGGCAGGTTGGCGACCAGTCCAGTTGCGGGGCCTGCACCTCGACACGGTCTTCGCCCGCCGTCCAGCGCAGTTGGCTGGCCTGCCAGCTGCCGCCGAGGCGTCCGGAGAAATCGCTGACTTGCAGCCCCGGCACCAGGCTCAGCACCCAACGACTGCCGCCCTGGGTGCCCAGCACCAGGCCCAACGCCAGGACGATCAGCAACAGCAGGCCCAGCAATGCCAGCAGGATGGGTTTGACTACACGCGTCACAGCTCAGGCCCCATGGAGAAGTGCAAACGAAAACCACCGTCGTCATCCAGGGCGCGGGCCAGGTCCAGGCGCAGCGGCCCCACCGGCGACACCCAGCGCACGCCGATGCCGACGCCGGTCTTGAGGCTGGGCAGTTCCAGCGAGTTGAACGAATTGCCCTGGTCGATGAAGGTCGCCAGGCGCCATTTCTCGGCAATCGAGTACTGGTACTCGGCGCTGCCGGCCACCAGGTAGCGCCCACCGATGCGGTCGCCCTGGTTGTTCTTCGGCGACAGCGACTGGTAGTCGTAGCCGCGCACGCTTTGGTCGCCACCGGCGAAGAAGCGCAGTGACGGCGGGATGTTCTGCTGGTAGCCATTGGTGGCACTGCCGCCGAACTGCACGCGGCCAAGGAAACGATGGTTCTGGCCCAGGGTGGTCAAGCCCTTGAGCAGCACGTTGCCGTGGATCAGGTTGGTGTCCGAGCCCAGGCCTTCCTTGGCCGCCTGCAGGTCGAACTGCAGGCGGTAGCCATTGTGCGGGTCGATGCGGTTGTCGCTGCGCAGGTAGGAAAAGCTGACGCCCGGCATCAGCAGGTTGCTCAGCCCCGAGTCGTCGCCCAGGCGATATTCCTCGCGCTGGTACTTGAGCGAAATCACCCGCTGCCAGCCGCTGGGCAGCTTGCTGTGCCACTCCGGGCCGACCGTCAGCAGCTTGCTAAGGGTGTCGGTGCCGGAAATCTCTTCGTTCTGGTAGCCGCCGGCGAAGCGCAGCTTGTCGGTGAGCGGCGGATCCAGCGGGATGTCGTACCACAAGCCAACGTTCTGCCGGGGCGCCGACAGCTCGGTTTCCCAACCGTAGCTGTGCCCTTGCGGGTTGACCCAGTGGCGGGTCCAGTTGGCCTTGCCGCGTGGCCCGACGTCGGTGGAGAAACCCAGGCCCAGGCCGAGGGTGCGTGGCTTGCGGGTGTCGAGGTGGACGTCCACGGGGATATCCTCGCCCACTGCGGCGGTGGGCGCTGCGTCCACCCGAACGCTGTCGAAGTAGCCACTGGACTGCAGGTCGTTGTTGAGCTCGGCGATCAGTTCCGAGTCGTACGGGGTACCGGGCTTGAACCCCACCATGCGCTGCAGCAGGTCGTTGTCCAACGGCGCATCGCCGCCAAAGCTCACCGCGCCAAGGCGGTAGCGCGGGCCGCTCTGGTAGACCAGCTCGATATCGGCCACACCGGCCTGCGGATCGACCGCCAGGCGCTGGCGCTCGAAGCGCCCGGCGAAGAAGCCGTAGCGCGAGGCCTGGTTCTGGATCAGCCGCTTGGCATCCTCGTAGGTGCCATGGTTGAGCTGCTCGCCTGGGCGCAACGCCTTGCTGTCGGGAATGCGGAACACCCTGAGTTCGCTGGCCGGCCCTTCGATGCGCACGGTCACATTGCGCAGCCGAATCGGCTCGCCGGGCTCGACCTGGATGATCAGTTGTGGTGGTTTGTCTTTTTCGGCCGGCGCCTTGACCTCGGTCTCGACCCGCGCCTGGTAATAGCCCAGGGCCTGGGCCGCTTTGCGCGCCTGCTCCTCGGCGCCCCGGCTGAAGCGCTGCAAGGCCTCTTCGTCGCGGTCACCCAGGCTGCCGATATACCCTTCGATATTGGACTTGAGCGCCTTGTTGGCGGGTTTGACCCGTACCAGCAATTCGCTCTGCGCCCATGCCATGGAGCTGGCGGCCAGCAACAGCAGGCCCCAGCCAAGTCTTCCTGAATACGTCATGCGCGGCATGCTACCAGAGCGCAACGGCCAAGGGGCTTTCAGAAAACGCCTGTCACAGGTTCGCTACCCTCGACGAGCGCGGGTTGGGGTGGAAGAACACCCGCTCACGGATTGGCCCCACGGCGATCTCGCCGATCTCTTCATAACCCTGGCGCTGGTAGAACGCCAGGTAATGCGCATTGCCGGTGTCCAGCACCACGCCGTCGGTACCGGCGTCTTCCGCGCACCAGTCATGCACGGCCTGCAGCAGTTGCTCGCCGTAGTGCTGGCCCTGGAACTGCGGGTGCACGCCCAACAGCGGCAGCACATGCACCTTGTGCCCCGGCAGGCACCCGGCCAGCGCGGCCTGGTAATCCAGGTAGCGGCGGGTGCAGCGCAGGCCGGTGCCGAGGATCATGCGCAGGCGCCAGGCCCAGCTGTCGGCCACGCCCAGCCGGCGCAACGGCGGCACGATCAGCGCCAGGCCGATCAGGCGATCCTCCAGCAACAGGCCGATCGCCGGCAATTGCAGGTAAAAGTGCTGGCGCACCCACTCGCGCACCATCACCCGCAGGCGGCGCTCGTACCCGGGGCGCTGGGCCTCGAACAGCCAGGCGAAGGTCGGTTCGTGGCGGTAGGCATGGTAGAGCAGCGAACGCGCCTCGCGGGCGTAGCCGGCGTCTAGCAGGCAGATCCGGGCCGGGGCGGCGATGTCGTCGGGCATTGCGGGCAGTCCTCCTGGAATGGGCGTACAGGGCCTTGGAACCAGATTCCGGCGCTGGGTTCACCTCCTCCAGCACGTTAGCAGCGCCCGCCGCGCGGCGCCATGCTGGCCGTGGCCGGCGATGTCGGCTAGCATCCGTGGCTTTTACCAGGATCGTCTTTCCATGAAGATCGTCTCGTTCAACATCAACGGCCTGCGCGCCCGCCCGCACCAGCTGGCGGCGCTGATCGACAAACACCAGCCGGACGTGATCGGCCTGCAGGAAACCAAGGTCAGCGACGATCAGTTCCCGTTGGCCGACGTCGAGGCACTCGGCTACCACGTGCACTACCACGGCCAGAAGGGCCACTATGGCGTCGCCCTGCTCTCGCGGGAAAAACCGCTGTCGCTGTCCAAGGGCTTCGCCAGTGACGAGGAGGACGCCCAGCGCCGCTTCATCTGGGGCACCTTCGCCGATGCCGACGGTACGCCGATCACCATCATGAACGGCTACTTCCCCCAAGGCGAAAGCCGCGACCACCCCACCAAGTTCCCGGCCAAGCAGCGCTTCTACAGCGACCTGCAGGCCCTGCTCGAAGGGCAGTTCAAGAACGACCAGCCTGTGGTGGTGATGGGTGACCTGAACATCTCGCCCCAGGACTGTGATATCGGCATTGGCCCGGACAACGCCAAGCGCTGGCTGAAGACCGGCAAGTGCAGCTTCCTGCCCGAAGAGCGCGAGTGGATGGAGCGTCTCAAGGGCTGGGGCCTGGTCGACAGCTTCCGCCACCTGTACCCTGACGTGGCCGACCGTTTCAGCTGGTTCGACTACCGCAGCCGCGGTTTCGAGGACGAGCCCAAGCGCGGCCTGCGCATCGACCTGATCATGGCCTCCCATGGGCTGCTGCCGCGGGTCAGGGCCGCCGGGGTCGACTATGAGCTGCGCGGGATGGAAAAGCCTTCGGATCATGCACCGATCTGGCTTGAACTGAGTTGATTGCGTACGGGCTGCGCGCTCACAGGCGCAGCCCTACCACACCTGGATACAAATCCCCCTTAAACATCGCCTCGTTCAGTTCGTCCAACAGCACGAACTCCCGCTGTCTGCCCAGCAACCCTGAACAAGGCTTCCCCATGACCGCACCCCTGAACCGCCTCACCCTGGCCGCCCTGCTGGTCGCCTGCAGCCTGCCGGCCCTGGCCGCGGCGCCCGCGCACAAACCTGGCAGCGTGTTCCGCGACTGCGCCAAGACCTGCCCGGAAATGGTGGTGCTGCCCGCCGGCAGCTTCATGATGGGCACCCCGGATGACGAAAAGGGCCGCCAGGACGACGAAGGCCCGTTGCACCAGGTCACGTTCAAAAAAGCCTTTGCCGTGAGCCAATATCAGATCACCAACGGGGAGTGGAAGGCCTACCTCAAGGCCACCGGCTACAAGGTGCCCAACGGCGATACCCGTCCGGGCCGCGAGTGCATCGCCGGCGTGCCGCGCTACCAGCAAGGCGACCGCCAGCCCGCCGTGTGCCTGAACTTCCACGAAGCCGAGGCCTATGCCAGTTGGCTGTCGAAGAAGACCGGCAAGGTCTACAAGGTCCTCAGCGAATCCCAGCGCGAGTACGCCGTGCGTGGCGGCAGCACCGGGCCGTTCCCCTTCCCGCTCGATGACAACGACGAGCAGAAGTACCAGATCTCCAAGCACGCCAATACCTACGGCCCTACCGACGGCTTCTCCTTCACCTCGCCGGTCGGCAGCTTCCCGCCCAATGCCTTTGGCGTCTACGACGGCCACGGCAATGTCTACGAATGGACCCGCGACTGCTACGTCGACAGCTACGCCAGCGCCCCCACCGACGGCAGCCCGCAGACCAACAGCAGCGAATGCGAGGATCGCCGGGTGATCCGCGGCAACGACTACACCGAGGCGCCGATCTTCTCGCGCTCGGGCAACCGCAACGAGCGCAGCTCCACCCTGCGCGGCGACTGGATCGGCTTCCGCGTCGCCCGCGAGCTGTAAGCCCTGCCCCGCCCCGGCGCTCTCGGCGCCGGGCGACTAAATCCGCGCAAAACCCTCTCGTCTACCAAGATCAGGACCTGCTCCTGCCCGGCGCCAACGAATACTCACGAGATGCCCCCATGACGCTCAAGACACCCAGCCTCGCCCAGGAAACCCTGCGCATACTCAAGCCGTTCTGGATGCTGGTCGCGCTTTCGGCGGCCCTTGGCGTGGTCAGCGGCCTGAGCGTCACCGCCCTGCTGGCCACCATCAACAGCGCGATGAATGCCGCCGGCGGGCCGGACACCCATACCGCCCTGCTGTTCGGCGGCCTGTGCGTGCTGACCCTGGCCTGCTCCACCGGCTCGAACCTTCTGACCAACTACGTGGGCCAGAAGGTGGTGGCGCGGCTGCGCCGCGAATTGTCCGCCAAGGTGCTGGTGGCGCCGATCGCGCAACTGGAGCGCTACCGTGCCCACCGCCTGATCCCGGTGCTGCTCAACGATGTCAGCACCATCAGCGCCTTCGCCCTGTCCGTGGCACCCATGGTCATTGCCTTTACCGTCACCTTGGGCTGCCTCGCCTACCTGGCGCTGCTGTCCTGGCAGATCCTGCTGATCACCGCCCTGACCGTGGTGATCGGCACTGGCGCGCAGTTCCTCGCCCACCGCTTCGGCATGAAGAACATCCTCACCGCGCGCAACGGCGAGGACGAGCTGCAGAAGCACTACCAGGCCCTCTCCGGCGGCGCCAAGGAACTGCGTATCCAGCGCAAGCGCCGCCAGTACATGCATGACCAGCTGATCCACGGCGCCACCGAGCGCATCTGCAAGGCCAACATCCGCGCGGCGAACATCTTCGTCAGCGCCGAAACCTTCGGTTCGATGCTGTTCTTCGCCGTCATCGGCGTGGCCATCGCCTTCCAGGCGCTTTGGCCGAGCACCGAGCGCACCGTGCTTGGTGGTTTCGTGCTGGTGATGCTGTACATGAAGGGGCCGCTGGAGCAGTTGATCACCAACCTGCCGAGCATCAGCCGCGCGCAGATCGCCCTGCGCCGCATCGCCGAGCTGTCGGCGCGCTTCTCGTCGCCCGAGCCGCACCTGCTGGTGAGCGACCGCGCACCCGCCGTGTCCAGCGTCGAGTCCATCGAGCTGCGCCAGCTGCGCTATGACTACCCGCAGGTCGAGGGCAGCCAGCCGTTCCACCTGGGGCCGGTGAACCTGAGCATCCGCCAGGGCGACATCGTCTTCATCGTCGGCGAGAACGGCTGCGGCAAGACCACCCTGATCAAGCTGCTGCTGGGCCTGTACAGCCCGCAACAGGGCGAAGTTCGGCTCAATGGCGAAACGGTCACCCCGCAGCGCCTGGACGACTACCGCCAGCTGTTCACTACCATCTTCGCCGACTACTACCTGTTCGACGAGCCGCTGCCCGGCCAGGCCGAACTGCCGCCCGAGGCCGGCAAGTATCTGGAACGCCTTGATATCGCCCACAAGGTGAGCATCCGCGACGGCAGCTTCACCACCACCGACCTGTCCACCGGCCAGCGCAAGCGCCTGGCGCTGATCAATGCCTGGCTCGACCAGCGCCCGGTGCTGGTGTTCGACGAATGGGCCGCCGACCAGGACCCGGCCTTCCGCCGCGTGTTCTACACCGAGCTGCTGCCGGAGCTGAAACAGCAGGGCAAGACCATCATCGTCATCTCCCACGACGACCGCTACTTCCCGGTTGCCGACCAACTGGTACGCATGCACGGCGGCCAGATCGTCGTCGAGCGCAACCAGGAACCCGCCCTGCCCGCCTGACTCCGCCTCACGGGCGGTGGATCCTCGCCACCGCCCGCACTTTGTAAATTCCCCGCCGCATCGCTCGTTCCCCTATTGCCGCACGCTGAATCAACCCTGCCCACAGGGAAGTCGCAGGTCAGGCCTCTGCCAACCGTAAATATTTTTCCGGTTTTGGCATGCGCATGCGTCCTACTCGCAACGGAATAATTTTCATTTACTTTGCGTACCTTGAGCCAGAGCATAAAAATGCCAATACCAGCCAACACACTGACCCCTTTGAGCAAGGCGCTGATGCTGCGCCGGATGCTGCGTTCCTCGCCGGCCATGGCCACCCTCGGACTCGCCCTGGCCCTGCCGCTGGCAGCGCAAGTGCAGGCCCAGGAGCAGGATTACGACATCCCGGCGCAATCGCTGAGCAGCGCGCTGCAAGAGCTGGGTCGCCAGGGCAACCTGCAGGTGCTGTTCAGCCCCGAGACCGTACAGGGCCTGCGCAGCAGCCCGGTCAAGGGTCGTTTCTCGCCAACCCAGGCAGCTGGGGAGCTGCTGAAGAACAGCGGGATTCGCTACAGCGTGCAGGACAACACCCTGATCATCAGCGGCGCGGCTGAATCCGGTTCGGCCATGACCCTGGACGCCACCACCATCAATGGCCAGGTGCTGGGTGCCACCACCGAGGGCAGCAACTCCTACACCACTGGCGCGGTGACCATCGGCAAGACCGCGCAATCGCTGCGTGAGACCCCACAGTCGGTCACCGTGGTCACCCGCAAGCTGATGGACGACAAGAACCTGGTCTCGCTGGACCAGGTGATGGCCCAGACCACCGGTATCACCCGCGCCAACCGCGGCTATGGCAACCACCACTTCAGTTCCCGTGGCTTCGACCTCACCGACGAAAGCTACATGGTCGACGGCGTGCCAGGCCAGGCCTACGCCTACACCGGCTGGATGACCCCGGACATGGCGATCTTCGACCGCGTCGAAGTGCTGCGCGGCGCCTCCGGCCTGCTGGTGGGCGCGGGCAATCCGGGCGGCGCGGTGAACCTGGTGCGCAAGCGCCCGACCGCCGACCCGCGTTTCTCCGTCATCACCCGCGCCGGCTCCTGGGACAACTACCGCCTGGACCTGGATGCCAGCGGCCGCCTCAACCCCCAGGGCACCCTGCGCGGACGCATGGTTGCCTCCTATGAAGACCGTGGCTACTTCACCGACGTCACCAAGTCCAAGCGGCCGCTGCTGTACGGCATCGTCGAGGCCGACCTCAACGATGCCACCACGGTCGCTGTCGGCCTGCGCCGCCAGACCTCGCGCATCGACGGCTACAGCGTGCTGGGTATCCCCAACAACCCCGACGGCAGCAACCCGCACCTGAAGCGCTCGACCTACCTCGGGCAGGACTGGACCAATCTGCAGACCAACATGGACGAGGTGTTCGCCGACCTCACCCACCGATTCAACGACAACTGGACCGGCAAGCTGGCGCTGTCTCACTCCGAAGGCGGCTACAACCGTAGCGCCATCGAGTGGGGCGCGCGCGAGACGCTGGAGTACAACGCCCCAGGTGGACCGACGGTCAACACCGTCAGCTACCACAAGTTCGATGTGACCTCCAATGCCGTCGACGGCCACCTGGACGGCACGTTCGAGGCCTTTGGCCTGACCCACCAGCTGACGCTCGGTGCCAACTGGTCCAAGCGCAAGATGAACGACAAGGACAACACCATAGCGCTGCCCAGCCCTATCCCGCTCAATGTCTTTGATCCCGACCATAGCAATATCCCCGAATTGCAGCGCAATGGCTGGAAGTCCATGGATGACACCATCGACACCCGCTACGGCACCTACCTGAGCGCCCGCCTGCACGCCACCGAAGACCTGAGCTTCGTCCTCGGTGGTCGCCTGAGCTGGTACAAGAACGAAGCCTGGAACGGCCCGAAGGTGACCACCAGCCGGCAGGACGAGGAATTCACACCCTTCGTCGGTGCGATCTACGACCTGAACGACCAGTGGTCCTGGTACGCCAGCTACGCCGACATCTTCCTGCCGCAGTCCAACTACCGCACCGTCAGCGGCAGCGTGCTCGACCCGTCGGTCGGTTCGAACTACGAGACCGGGATCAAGGGTGAGCTGTTCGACAAACGCTTGAACGTGTCCTTCGCCGTGTTCTACATCGAGCAGGAAGACGTCGCCCAGCAAGATGCAGCCAACCGTGGCAATTGCCCGAGCGATCCGGCCGGCCGCTGCTGGGTCAACGGCGGCGGCATCAACCGCAGCAAGGGCTTCGAAGCCGAGGCCACTGGCGAACTGCTGCCGGGCCTGCAAGTGGCGGCTGGCTACACCTACAACACCACCAGCTCCTCCGAAGGTGGCCCGATCTCGGCGCAGACCCCGAAACACATGGTGCGCGTGAACACCAACTACACCTTCCCGGGCGAGTGGAACCGCCTGAGCGTCGGTGGTGGCGTTTCGGCGCAGAACTCCTACGTCGATGCCTACAACGAGGCGTACAACAGCGGCCGGGCTATCTTCGACGCGCGTGCCGCCTACAAGCTCGACGAGCACTGGACCGTGGGCGTGGACGTCGAGAACCTGTTCGACCGCAAGTACTTCGACTCGATGGGCTACTGGACCCGTGGCACCACCTACGGTACTCCGCGTAGCTACATGTTCACCCTGCGCGGCGACTTCTAGACCCCGCACGGCAACAACCGGCGCCCCCTCTCGAGGGGGCGCTGTGTTTTCAGCGGCATCCAACGGCCTGTTGTCTTTCCCCCCGCCCCACCGCACACTCGACCCCGCCAGCCAGGAAGCGGAGTCCGCAGTGCCCACGCCACGCCAATTCAGCAAGAAGACCAGCACCAGCAACATGCTGCGGCTCAAGTCCGGCGACGCCGGCAACCAGCGCCCCTATCGCGTCGACTTCGTCCTGCTCGAGCACTTCTCCATGGCCAGCTTCACCGTGGCGATGGACGTGCTGGTCACCGCCAACCTGCTGCGCGCCGACAGTTTCACCTCCACCCCGCTGTCACTGGGCGGCGATCGCGTGCTCAGCGACCTGGGCCTGGAACTGATCGCCAGCCCACTCGATCCCCGCAGCCTGCACGACCTCGACCTGCTGGTGGTGTGCGGCGGCCTGCGCACGCCATTGAAATACCCTGACCTCGACCGCCTGCTGGACGGCTGCGCCAGCCACGGCATGACCCTCGGCGGGCTATGGAACGGCGCCTGGTTCCTCGGCCGCGCCGGGGTGCTCGACGACTACGGCTGCAGCGTGCACCCCGAGCAGCGCGCCAGCCTGGCCGAGATCAGCCCGCAGACGCGCATCACCCCGGCCAGCTTCACCCTGGACCGTGACCGCCTCAGCGCCGCCAGCCCCAATGGCGCCATGGAGCTGATGCTCGGCCTGGTACGGCGCCTGTACGGCGATGCCCTGGCCGAAGGCGTGGAAGAGATCCTGTCGTTCTCCGGCGCACGCTATCGCCAGGTCGGGCCCGGAGCGAAGAAGTCCATGAGCCTGCACCTGCGCACCATCGTCGAGCTGATGGAAAACAACCTCGAAGAAACCCTCAGCCTCGACCAGCTGGCCGCCTACTCCGGGCGCTCGCGCCGACAGATCGACCGCTTGTTCCAGGCCCAGCTGGGCACCTCGCCCAGGCGCTACTACATGGAGCTGCGCATCACCAAGAGTCGGCGGCTGTTGCAGTATTCGGACCTGTCGGTGATGGAGGTCGCGGTGGCCTGCGGCTTCGTTTCGGTATCGCATTTCAGCAAGTGCTATGCGGCGTACTTCGGTTATCCGCCGTCGCGGGAGCAGCGGCTCGGCGAATGATGTCGCCTGGGGTTGCCCCGCGATAGGGCCGGAACTGTCAACGGATCAGCCCTGCTCATCGAGCAATGCCTGGATCACCCGCTCCTGCCCCGCATAATCGCCTTCGCCAAAGTGCACATGGCGCACCTGCCCCTTGCGGTCGACGAAGTAGTGCGCAGGCCAGAACTGGTTGCCCCAGGCGTTCCAGATCCGGTAGCCGTTATCGACCGCCACCGGATAGGCAATGCCCAACTGCTGCACCTGCGCCCGGACACTGCCGATGTCATGCTCGTAGTCGTACTCCGGCGTATGCACCCCGACCACCACCAACCCCTGCTCGCCATAGCGCCGCGCCCAGTCGTTGACATGCGGCAGGCTGCGCCGGCAGTTGATGCAGCCGTAGGTCCAGAAGTCCACCAGCACTACCTTGCCCTTGAGGGCCGGGCCGGCCAGCGGCGGCGAGTTGAGCCACTGCTCGGCGCCGGCCAGCGAAGGCATGGGGCCATAGCTGTCGCGGGCCAGCAGGTGGCCGGCCAGGCCCAACCCGAGCAGGGCCAGGGCCACGCCGCCGGCCTTGAGCAGGCGGCGCTTGCCGCGTGCCTCAGTTGTCATGACAGCCACTGGTGGCGTAGGAACGGTACTCGACGCTCTGCGGCTTGCCCTGGGAGTCGAGGTAGTCCATGCGGGTGTTGACCACGCCGCAGGTGTTGCTGCGGTCATCCTTCACCGACAGCACCTTCTTCACATCCAGCTTGTCGCCGTAGCGGTACTGCATCACGCTGGCCTCGTTGAGCGAGGTGCTGCTGGCCTGGGCGGTGATGGCGCCGAGGCCGAGGACGGCGAACAAGGCGGCGCTGGCGAGGGTCTTGATAGTCATGGTGGTTCTCCTGATGCGAGGTCTTGGCATTGGGGAGACGTCGCTCCCCGGTAGAGCCATTTCACTCCCGCCAGGTATCCCGCTTGTGTCCACCCAGGCTGTGACGTGCTTCCTCCTGTATCCACGGCAGTGCCAGATACACTGCAATACAAAGCGTGGCAGGCAAGCCCGGATTCGCTCGGTACACTGCGCCCAACCCTCACCTACAAGGACACCCCGATGGAGCATGTCGATCACATCCTGGTCGTCGACGACGACCGCGAAATCCGCGAACTGGTCGGCAACTACCTGAAGAAGAACGGCCTGCGCACGAGCATCGTCGCCGATGGCCGACAGATGCGCGCCTTCCTGGAAAACAACGCGGTCGACCTGATCGTCCTCGACATCATGATGCCCGGCGACGACGGCCTGCTGCTGTGCCGCGAACTGCGCGCCGGCAAGCACCGCAACACGCCGGTGCTGATGCTGACCGCGCGCAACGACGAGACCGACCGCATCATTGGCCTGGAAATGGGCGCCGACGACTACCTGACCAAGCCGTTCTCGGCCCGCGAGCTGCTGGCGCGGATCAACGCCGTGCTGCGCCGCACGCGCATGCTGCCGCCCAACCTGACCATCAGCGAAAGCGGGCGCCTGATCGCCTTCGGCCCCTGGCGCCTGGACACCACCGCGCGCCACCTCCTCGACAGCGAGGGCACCCTGGTGGCGCTGTCCGGCGCCGAGTACCGCCTGCTGCGGGTATTCCTCGACCACCCGCAGCGGGTGCTCAGCCGTGAACAACTGCTCAACCTCACCCAGGGCCGCGAGGCGGACATCTTCGACCGCTCCATCGATCTGCTGGTCAGCCGCCTGCGCCAGCGCCTGGGCGACGACGCCCGCGAACCCACCTGCATCAAGACCGTGCGCAGCGAAGGCTATGTATTCTCGCTGCCGGTGCAATTGCTGGAGTCGCCGGCGTGAAGTGGCCGCGGACCCTGGCCTCGCGCCTGGCGCTGATCTTCTTCACAGGATTGGTGCTGGCCTACGGCCTGTCGTTCAGCCTGCAGGCGTATGAGCGCTATGTCAGCAGCCGCTCGATGATGCTCAGCAACCTGGAGCTGGACGTCTCGACCTCTGTCGCCATCCTCGACCGACTGCCCGCCGCAGAGCGCCCGGCCTGGCTGCCACGCCTGGAACGGCGCACCTACCGCTACCAGCTGGACGAGGGGCTGTCCGGCGAAGCCATGCCCAGCGAGAACCCGCCGATGGCCGCCGACTCCATCGTCAAGGCCATCGGCGACCGCTACCGCCTGACCTTCCAGGAAATCCCCGGCCCCAATGCGCATTTCCAGGCCCACCTGCGCCTGGCCGACGGCGCGCCGTTGACCATCGACGTCACCCCGGCCCCGGTGCCGGTGGCCACCTGGCTGCCAGTAGTGCTGCTGATCCAGCTGGCGGTGCTGCTGGCCTGCACCTGGCTCGCCGTGCGCCTGGCCATCGGCCCGCTGACCCGGCTGGTCCAGGCCGTGGACAACCTTGACCCGAACAGCCCCGGCCCGCTGCTCGACGAAAGCGGCCCACGCGAGGTGCGCTACGCCGCCGTGGCCTTCAATGCGCTGCAGGCGCGTATCGCTGCCTACCTCAAGGAACGCATGCAATTGCTGGCTGCCATCTCCCACGACCTGCAGACGCCGATCACGCGCATGAAGCTGCGCGTCGAGCAGATGGACGACGGGCTGGAGAAGGACAAGCTGTGGCACGACCTCGACGCCATGGAGCACCTGGTGCGCGAGGGCGTGGCCTATGCCCGCAGCATGGACAGCGGCACCGAGGCGCCGTGCCGGGTCAACCTCGACGCCTTCCTCGACAGCCTGGTGTTCGACTACCAGGACAGCGGCGCGCAGGTGAATCGCAGCGGCAGCGCCCAGGCCACCCTGGAAACCCGCCCCCACGCCTTGCGCCGGGTACTGGTGAACCTGGTGGACAATGCGCTGAAGTTCTCCGGTGCCGCGAAGCTGGAAGTCGGCTGCGAGAACGGCGTGACGCTGATCCGCGTGCTCGACGATGGCCCCGGGATCCCCGAGGCGGAGCTCGACGACGTGCTCAAGCCGTTCTACCGGGTCGAAAGCTCGCGCAACCGCAGTACCGGCGGCACCGGGCTGGGGCTGGCCATCGCCCAGCAGCTGACCCAGGCCATGGGCGGCAGCCTGACCTTGCGCAACCGCGCCGAAGGTGGGCTGTGCGCCCAGGTCGAGTTGCGTTGAAGTAAAGGGCAAGCCCGCTGCTCAAGCCTGAGCGAGCGGGCTTGCCCTATTGACGCGGCCAGCAAAGGCGACAACAAAGCAAGATCGTTCAAGCCACCCTCTGGCCTGTCTGGCATGCTTGTCTGCCCTGTCGATTCGTTGCCGCTTCCATGCCCAGCCCACCCCTCGCCCGCCAAGCGTTCCTCCACGGCGCCATCGCCATCCTGCCGCTGTCCGTGGCCGTTGCCCCCTGGGGCCTGCTCGCCGGCAGCATGGCCATCGAAGCCAACCTCAGCGCCTGGCAAGGCCAGGGCCTGTCGGCCATCGTATTCGCCGGCGCCGCGCAACTGGTGGCCATCGGCATGCTCAAGGGTGGCGCCAACCTGTTCTCGATCCTGCTCACCACTCTGCTGCTGACCTCCCAGCACCTGCTCTACGGGCTGTCGATGCGCCCGGTGCTGTCGGGGCTGCCGACCCGCTGGCGGTTGGGCCTGGGCTTCCTGCTCACCGATGAGTTCTTCGCCCTCACCAGCCACCACGACCAGCAGCAGTTCAACCGCTGGTACGCCTTGGGCGTGGGCCTGACCTTCTACGTGGCGTGGAACCTGTTCACCCTGGCCGGCATCGTCCTCGGCCAGAACATTCCGCACCTGGACCAGCTGGGCCTGGACTTCTCCATCGTCGCCACCTTCGTCGCACTGATCGCGCCGCTGGTGCGCAACCTGCCGACCGTGGTGTGCGTGGCGGTGTCGCTGTTCTGCTCGGTGCTGTTCAGTTACTGGCACTGGGAGACCGCCCTGGTCGCCGCCGGTCTGCTGGGCATGGCCGCCGGGTTCGTCTGCCAGAAGTTTTCCGGAGGCCGCTTATGATCTGGCTGCTGATCTTCGCCATGGGCGCGGTGGTGTTCCTCAACCGCTACGCCTTCCTCGAACCGCGCCTGCCCCTGCGCCTGAGCTCCAATGCGCGGCAGTTCCTCGGCTTTGCCGTGCCCGGCATGCTCACCGCGATCTGCGGGCCGATCATCTTCCTGCCCGAGCACCAGCTCGACCTGAGCCCGCTGAACCCCTACCTGCTCGGTTCGCTGGTGGCCATCGCCCTGGTGCTGTTGACCCGCAGCGTATTGCTGAGCATGCTGGCGAGCATGCTGATCTTCTTCCTCCTGCGCAGCTGGCTGGCATGAGCACGCCACTGCGCGAACAGGCCCACCTGTGGCAGGCGCCCGCCCTGGGCGATGTCGAGATGCTGCACGCCCGCTATATCCAGCAGCGCTTCGCCCCGCACGTGCACGAAGGCTATGTGTTCACCGTGATCGAGTCTGGCGCCCAGCGCTTCTGGCACCGAGGCAGCGAGCACCTGGCTCCGGTGGGCAGCATGGTGCTGATCAACCCCGACGAGCTGCACACCGGCGCCACCGCCCACGAGGCCGGCTGGCGCTACCGTGGTTTCTACCCCGAGCATGAACGGGTCACCGGCGTGCTCGACGAACTGGAGCTGGGCCGCCATGGCCTGCCCCGGTTCAAGGACAGCGTGATCCAGGACCCGGCCCTGGCCGCCACGTTCAGCCACCTGCACCGGCTTTCGGAGTCCTGCGCCAGCGCCCTGGAGCAACAGACCGCCTGGCGCCAGGCGGTGCTGGCCCTGGTACAGCGCCATGGCCATTGCGCCGAACCCGTCGCCCCCGGCAACGAACCGCTGGCCGTGGCCCGCGCCCGCGAGCTGCTGGAGAGCCAGCTGGCCGATCCGCCGTCGCTGGAAGCCTTGGCGGCCGCGGTGAACCTTTCGCCATTCCACTTCGCCCGGGTATTCCGCCAGGCCACCGGCCTGCCGCCCCATGCCTGGCTCAAGCAGCGCCGCCTGGCCCGCGCCCGGGAACTGCTCAAATGCGGTCAATCAGTCCTCGAAGTCGCCTTTACCCTGGGTTTTGCCGACCAGAGCCACCTGAGCCGGCAGTTCAAGCAGGCCTATGGCGTGCCGCCGGGCGCCTATCGCCAGGCCTGTCTCAACCTGGCGTAGCGGCACGACTCCAGACGCCCGGCGTCAGCCCGGTCATGCCGCGGAAAAACGCGATGAAGGCGCTGTCGCTGGCGAAGCCCAGCTCATCGGCGATCTCTCCCAGCGGCACGTTCAGCGCCAGGCGCTCGACCGCCCTCAGCAATCGCCACTGCTGGCGCCATTGCTGGTAACTCATCCCGGTGTCGCGACGCATCAGGCGGCCAATGGTCTTTTCACTGGCCCCGGCTTGCCGCGCCAACTCGCCCAGTGCTGGCGGCAAGCGATCGAGGCCGTCCACCAGGCGCGCCAGGCGTCGGTCGCGCGGCAGCGGCAGCAGCATTGGCTGGCGCTGCGCGCTCTGCAGTTCGGCACGACACAAGCCCAGCAGATGATGATTGGCCCCATGCCGCCAATCGCTGTCGAAGGGTGCCTGGGCAATCCGCTCGAGCAGCTCGCGCAGCAATGGATTGACGTCGAGGATGGTCACCTGCTCCGGTAGCCCCTGCGCCGCCGTCGCATCCAGGTACACCGAGCGGTAATCCACCGTCTCGCGCATCCGCGCACGATGCGCCAGGCCGCCCGGTATCCACGCCGCGCGGCTCGGCGGCAACAGGCACAGCAGCCCCGGCGAGTCGATACGCACGCAGCCCTGGCGGGTGAACAGCACCTGGCCTCGGACATGCCAGTGGTTGCCGGAATCATGGTCGCCCAAGGCCGAGCAGATGCCGATCACCGGTGCTGGGTGGGTGTCCGGGTCAAAGGCGCTATCGGGTGCGAGCCATGCCATTGCAGCTTGTCCTGTTTCATTGATTTCCTGGCTTGATCACGATAATGGATCATAGCTTGCCAACCCTACCATGGGCCTCCGATCAACTGCAGAGGACAAGCCCATGCAAAATCGTTATTGGCTGGCTTTCGCCACTGCCATGCTCATGTTCCCGCAAATAGCCGAAACCCTGTACAGCCCTGCTCTGGTGTCGCTGGCCGAAGGCTTCGCGGTTTCCGCTGCGCACGCCTCGTTGACCCTGTCGTTGTACTTCGTCGCCTTCGCGGTCGGCGTGCTGTTCTGGGGGCGGTTGTGCGATATCAAGGGCCGGCGGCCGACCATGCTCGCGGGCCTTGCGCTGTATACCCTGGCAGCACTGGCGGCACTGCTGGCCAGCGATTTCAGCCAGTTGCTGGCGGCGCGGATGGTCGCCGCCTTCGCCGCCGCAGTCGGTTCGGTGGTCACCCAGACTGCACTGCGCGACCGCTACAACGGCGCGGAACTGGCCCGGGTGTTCTCGCTGATCGGCGCATGCTTGGCCATCAGCCCCGCACTGGGCATGCTCGGTGGCGGCTGGCTGGACCAGGCGTTCGGCTATCGCGGCGTGCTGGCCGCGCAATTGATCCTGGCATCGGCACTGCTGGCCTGGGGCTGGCAGGCGATGCCCGAGACCCAGGCCGCCGCGCCCGCGCTGACACCGTTGCGCCAGGTGCTGATGCGCCTGCTGGCGGACCGCCGGGTGCTGCTGGCCAGCGCGCTGGTGGCTTTGTTCAACATTGCCGTGTTCGCCTGGTACGGCCTGGCGCCGTTCGTCTTCGAACGCCTGGGACAGGCACAGTGGATGGGCTATTCGGGCGTGGGCCTGGCCCTCGGCTCGCTGGCTGGCGCCAGGCTCAATGCCCTGCTGCTGGGGCGCGCAGTCGCGGCCGCCACCCTGATGAAGGGTGCTGCGCTGCTGCTCGTGGTCGGCGCCCTGGGCATGACGGCAATCGGTGAATCACCGTGGATCGTCGCGCCAATGGCCTTGGTGATGATCGCGTTCGCCATGGCCATCCCCTTGCTGCTCGGCTCGGCACTGGTGGCCTACGCCGATTGCCGGGGTACGGCGGCAGCCTTGTTCGGCCTGCTGTATTACCTGCAGATCGGCGCGGGGCTGCTGCTGGTCGGCATGCTGCAGATGCTGGCGCCTGGGTTGCTGCTGATCGCGCTCGCCATCTGCGCGCTGAGCCTGGGCTATTTGCGCTATCTGCGCGGCTGACACCGTCGGCTGCAGCCGCTGCTACACTCACAAGGCTGAACGGAGGAACCCGCCATGTCCGAACGAGAAATCACCACGCTCCTGTCGCTGATGAGCCAGCGTCAGGCCTGCCTGAGCAGCGCCTGCAAGGAGATCGCCGACTGGATCGACCGCCAGGGCGACGTGCCCGCCGCCGGCAAGATCCGCGCCAGCCTCAAGGCACTCGAGGCCGAAGACGCCCAGGTGCGCAAGACGCTGACCTCGCTGAACATCGAACGGCCGCTGCCACGTTTTCGCAGCTGACCGCTGAAAACCATCGCGGGGGAGCAGGCTCGTCGGAGCGCCGCATCGCCCGCGATGGGTGCTGCATCAGTGGTTCATGTGCATATGGTCGTGGCCAGCGCCGGCCTCGGCGTTGAGCGCACGCACCGGAGCCTGCACCTGCAGGGTTTCCTTCGCGCCCTTGGCATCCTCGATGGTCAGGGTCAGCGGTACCTGCTCACCCTCCTTCACCTGCTGGTTCAGGCCCATCAGCATCACGTGGAAGCCGTTCGGGTCCAGCTTCACCGCCTTGCCAGCCGGCAACTCGACCGCCTTCACTTCACGCATGCCCATCACGTCGCCGTTCATGGTCATCTCGTGCACCTGCACGGTCTTGGCCACGGGCGAGGCGACGCTGACCAGCTTGCTGTCGCTGCTCGCGGTCAGGGTCATGAAGGCCCCGGTGGCGTGCTGGTGCGGCACGCTGGCGCGTACCCAGGCGTCGCTCACGGTGGTCTGGGCCAGGGCCGGCAGGGCCAGGCTCATCAGTGCCAGGGCGGCCAGGCCGCGCTTGATCGGTTGCATCGACATTCAGCAGATCTCCATCAGAGTGACCAGGTCTTCGGCGCATTCCTGGGCGTTCAGGGAATGGCCCAGGCTCAGGCGCAGGGTGCCACGGGTATCGTAGACGTAGCTGGTGGACGAGTGAGAGATGGTGTAGGTATCGCCGGCCGGGACCTTCTCGTAGAACACCTTGAACTCACGGGCCACCGCGTCGATTTCCTCGGGGGTGCCGGTCAGGGCGACGATCGACGGGTCGAAGGCCTTGACGTAGGCATCGAGCACCTCGGGGGTATCGCGTTCCGGGTCCAGGGTGATGAACACCGGCTGGAACAGGTCGCGGTCGCGGCCACGCAGGATCTTGCGGATCTGCGCCACCCGCGCCATGGCGGTCGGGCAGACGGCCGGGCACTGAGTGAACCCGAAGAAGATCATCGGCATCGAGCCGTAGAAGCTCGACAAGGTACGCTCGTTGCCTTGCGGGTCCTTGAGCTTGAACTTGCGACCGAGGATCTCGTTGCTCATGTTCTTGCCGTACTTGAAGTCCAGGCCACGGGCCGGGCTGCAGCCCGCCAGCAGGCCAAGCCCCAGTACGCCCATCCCGGCGACAACCGCGCGCCGGGTCAACAGATCATTCATGGAACCATCCTTTACAGGGAAGGTGCCGACCCCTGGGATGGGCCGGCCAGAAAACCGGGGCATTCTGTCACGCCCCCCCCGTACCATCCACCCGACATCCGGCTGATCGGGCTGCAGCCCTTTGTTTACGGGGCGCGACCGGTTGTCGCAGGGGTTGAATCCGTAACACTTTGTTGCTAGGGATCAATGCACAAAGCCTGAAAAGCATCGCGGGGCAAGCCCGCTCCCACAACCTGCGGAAGCGGGCTTGCCCCGCGATGGCGTCACCACTGGCGATCAGTAGTACGCGTTTTCCTTCTGGCTGTGGTCGGTCACGTCACGCACGCCCTTGAGCTCGGGAATACGCTCGAGCAAGGTGCGCTCGATGCCTTCCTTGAGGGTCACGTCGGCCTGGCCGCAGCCCTGGCAACCACCGCCGAACTGCAGCACGGCGATGCCGTCGTCGACCACGTCCACCAGGCTCACGGCGCCGCCGTGGCTGGCCAGGCCCGGGTTGATCTCGGTCTGCAGGTAATAGTTGATCCGCTCGTTGATCGGGCTGTCTTCGTTGACCATCGGCACCTTGGCGTTCGGCGCCTTGATGGTCAGCTGGCCACCCATGCGGTCGGTGGCGTAGTCGACCAGCGCGTCCTCCAGGAACGGCACGCTGACCGCATCGAGGTAGGCAGTGAAGCTCTTCAGGCCCACCGGCTGGTCGTCGGGCTTCTCTTCGCCCGGCTTGCAGTACGCAATGCAGGTCTCGGCGTAGGTTGTGCCCGGCTGGGTAATGAAAATACGGATGCCGATGCCAGGCGTGTTCTGCTTGGAGAGCAGATCGGCCAGGTAATCATGGGCGGCGTCGGTAATGGTTATAGCGCTCATGGAAGTTCCTCACAGACTTGCCGGCAGTGTACGCCAACCCGGCGTGCGAACAAAGTCCTAGTATTTGACTCGGGAAAGCGCCAGCGCCGGTTCCTGCGCCGTTCGCGCCGTGAACACGGCCTTGAGCCGCCAGTACAGGCCGCGCTCCAGCCATTGGTAGCTGAGCCACGACATTAGTCCGATTGACGGCACGCACAGGGCAAACACCAGGTAAGGGTTCAGGCGCAGCCCCTCGCTGATGAATAGACCGGCGTACAGCACCAGCACATGCACCAGATACACCGAGTAGGAACAGTCCCCCAGGGCCTTGAGAACCTGATTGCCCTTGAAGTAGCGCTCCAGGGCGATGAACGCCAGCACCACCAGGGCGCTCGGCAGGCCCCAGTGCAGCAGGCGCTGCGAAGCGTCGAGGTGATAGAGCGCCAACCCCGCCAGACCGAGCAATCCCAACGGCAACCACAGCCCTTCGCGGATCAACCCGCGTCGATACAGCACACCCAGGCCGATGCCCAACAGGAACTCGTAGACGATATCGTTGTTGTAGAAGCGGCTCAGCACACCCAGGCGCCCCAGCACTTCGCTCGCCAGCAGCAATGCTGCCGTCACCAGCCACAGGTGATGACGCTGGCGCACCAGGAAGGCCAGGCCGAACAGCAGGTAGAAGAACATCTCGAAGTTCAGCGTCCAGCCGACGTTGAGCGTTGGATACAGCCCATAGCCACCGGGGTTTTCCGCCGGGATGAACAACAGCGACAGCAGCAGGTGCTGCCATTCGAACACCTGGTGCGGCATCCAGCGGCTGGCCGCCAGCATCAGCACGGCCATCAGCAGGGTGTAGAACCAATACGCGGGCACGATGCGCAAGGCACGGTTGAGCAGGAACTGTCCTGGGGCGATGGCCTTGTCGCGGGTCGACAGGTAGATCACCAGGCCACTGATGACAAAGAAGATGTCCACCCCCACCGCGCCGCGATCAGCGAGCAGTTGGCCGATGGGGCCGGTGGCGTGGAAGTCGAAGAAGATCTGCCGGAAGTGGTGGCAGACCACCAGCCAGGCGGCGAATGCCCGTAGAGCCTGAAGCGAATACAGCATGAAATACCCTGTGATCGGCGGTGCATTGAGGCCCGGCGAGCCGGCTCCCACAGGGTTCGCGCACTTCTGTGGGAGCCGGCTTGCCGGCGATGGGCTGCAGCGCAGCCCAGGGCCTACCTACCGATTCCGACCGCAGGATGCCGGGAAAGTCCCGGCCAACCGATCAGAGGTTCTCGTAGCGGTTCATGTCCAGCACCCCGGCCTCCACCGGCTGGGTCTCCTTGATGTAGCTGTTCAGGTCATGGAAGTAGCGCCAGAACTCAGGATGGCTGCGGCGCACACCCCAGCGCATGACGATGCGCTCGAACTTGTCGGTGTCGTCACGCGCCGCCTCCATGTCCTCGACGAACTCCGGCACATCGGCCGTCGGGATGTTGAAGATGAAGTTGGGGTAGCTGCTGAGCACGCCCGGATACAAGGTCAGGGTGTCGAGCCCCGGCTGGTAGCGATAGGCCTCGCCAAGCAGGAACGCCACGTTGCTGTGCGCGCGGTTGCGCAGCAGGCTGTAGACCTGGCGCTGGCCGCCCTGCCCTTCGATGCGCAGCATGCTCGCCTCGGGCAGTTGGCCGATCACCTTGAGCCCCGCCGCCGGGCGCGACACCAGGCGGCTCAGCGATTGCTCGGCGTCACGGAACTCCGCGGACAGCCCGGGCCGCGAGCAATAGGCGCCCTGGCAGCGGTTGATCGGGTCCGGCGCGGCGTTCAGGCTGCCGGTGCGTTGCAGCAGCTTGAGGCCGAAGTCGCGCTTGGGGTCGTGCTTGTCCAGTTTCAGCGCGCTCGGAGTGCTGGTGTCGATGTCCTCGTAGTCCATCCACATCTTCACCTTGCCGCTGTTCTGGTACCAGTCGCCGAGGATCTCGCCGCGCTTGCCGGCCGGCATCAGGCGCAGGAAGTTGATCTCGGCGCCGTTGCGGATCAGGTCGAAGTACAGCCGCGTCTGCAACTGGTGCGAAACATTGCCAAACACGTCGAAGTTCACCGCCAGCTGGTAGTAGGTGCGCTCGAACAGCGGATAATCGAACAGCCACATGGTCAGCGGCACGTCACCGATCAGGCCCTTGGTCACCGAGGCGCTGTCGAAGTGGCGGAAGATGCTCAAAAGTGCGTTGTCGTTGCCCGCCCACAGCGTCGACCAGCTGGGCGCCGGCTGTTCGGCATAGGCCTCACGGCGCAGGGCTTCGTACTCGTTGCGCTTGTCACGGTAGGCGTGCCACAGGCTCAGCACGCTGCCCACGTCGTCGATCTGCCCCGGCATGGCCAGCAGCGGCGTGGCCTCGCCCCGGTACTGGGCGTCGGTGATGTACAGGTCGTGGGCCGGCTCCTGGAACAGCGCCCAGAAGTTGTCGCGGATCACGTCGGTGGCGATCTGCCCGCGGCACACCGGGCCACGGATGAAGGTACGGACGAAGTACTCGGCGTTGTCCAGCATGAACTGGTAGCGGGCCACCGCCGGGATCGCCTCGAAGGTCTCGAACGGGTTGGACCGGTGCCGCGGCCCATAGCCCGGCAGTGCGCTGGCGTGCCAGTCGCCGCTGTAGAACAGCTGCTTGACCCGCTTGAGCTTCTGCGGCCCCATCGGGTAGGTGATGTGGGTCTTGTGCACGATCACGCCCTGCACCGGGATCAACCGATAGTAGAAGTCGGTGCCCGGCGGGTCGTTGGGGCGGCGGGTGGCGATCAGGTCCACCGGCTGGCCGCTCGGGGTGCGCGAGCGCACCCACTGGAAGAAGTGACCCTGCTCGCCACCGACGAAATAGATGTGCGCCAGGAACAGGTGCTCGTACAGCCAACGGCCGACCAGCGCCTCGGTGGAGCCGGGGCGATTGAGCAGTTCTTCCCAGTCGGCGATCTGCTTCGCCTCTGCCGCGCTGGGCTGGATCGGGGTCTTTTCCACCGGTGCGCCAGCAGCCAGCCAGCGCTGCAGGGTCTGGTACTGCTGGTCGGTCAGCCCGGTGACCGCCAGCGGCATGCCCTCCTTGGGATGGGCGCCGGCATAGGCGTCGAATTCGTGGGGCAACGGGCACATGTTGTTGCGGTTGAGCCCCAGCACGATCTCTTCGGGCAGTTTGGCGTTGGGCGTGAGCGGGGTCTTGTGACCCAGTTCGAGCATGCGCGCCATCAGCGCCGCCTGGCTGCCCTGCTTGTCCAGCACCGAATAGAAGCCCTGCTTGCGCCAGCCCGCTTCGTCGCGGGCGTCGTAGAACAGCCGCGTGGTGGGCACCGCCTGGCTGCGCTCGCCCTGGTAGACCGGCACCTTCGAGGCTCCGCGCTCGGCGCCCTCGGCGCTGCCCAGGTTGAGCTGGCAGGCAGCGTCGTTACAGGCGTGGCAGGCCACGCACTTCTCGGTGAAGATCGGTTGGATATCCCGGGTGTATGAGATCGTCGGGCTCGATTGGGGGGCCTGCCCGAACGCCGCGCCACTGATGAGCAAGGCGAAGGCGCTGGCAAGTATGCGATGCAGCATGTGCCGAATGTCCTGGTTCTTGAAAGCCATCACGATGTGCCTGGCGGGTCCTGAGGTGTTGGAGGGTCGCACTAACATGAGGGAAATTCATGCGAATGGGCGATGCGCCTAAAATCCGTGCAGCTTTGTTATTATTCGGTACCTTCTGTTATTTGCCCGACCAGGTAGTCCTATGTCCGACCGCAGCGCTCGTTTACAAGCACTCCAGAACGCACTCAAAGAGCGCATCCTGATCCTCGACGGCGGCATGGGTACTATGATCCAGAGTTACCGCCTCGAGGAACACGACTATCGTGGCACGCGCTTTGCCGATTGGCCAAGCGATGTCAAAGGCAACAACGATCTTTTGCTGCTCAGCCGCCCCGACGTGATCGCCGCGATCGAGAAAGCCTACCTGGACGCCGGCGCCGATATCCTCGAGACCAACACGTTCAACGCCACGCAGATATCCCAGGCCGACTACGGCATGGAAGCGCTGGTTTACGAGCTCAACGTCGAGGGCGCGCGTATCGCCCGCCAGGTGGCCGACGCCAAGACCCTGGAAACCCCGGACAAGCCACGCTTCGTCGCCGGCGTGCTCGGCCCTACCAGCCGCACCTGTTCGATCTCCCCGGACGTCAACGACCCCGGCTACCGCAACGTCACCTTCGACGAGTTGGTGGAGAACTACACCGAGGCCACCCGCGGCCTGATCGAGGGCGGCGCCGACCTGATCCTGATCGAGACCATCTTCGACACCCTCAACGCCAAGGCGGCGATCTTCGCCGTGCAGCAAGTGTTCGAGGAAGACCAGGTGGAACTGCCGATCATGATCTCCGGCACCATCACCGACGCCTCCGGGCGCACCCTGTCGGGCCAGACCACCGAAGCGTTCTGGAACTCGGTTCGCCACGCCAACCCGATTTCCGTGGGCCTGAACTGCGCCCTCGGTGCCAAGGACCTGCGTCCGTACCTGGAAGAACTCTCGACCAAGGCCGACACCCACGTGTCCGCCCACCCCAACGCCGGCCTGCCCAACGCCTTCGGCGAATACGACGAGA
Organism: Pseudomonas soli; assembly: GCF_900110655.1. Classification (GTDB taxonomy): domain Bacteria; phylum Pseudomonadota; class Gammaproteobacteria; order Pseudomonadales; family Pseudomonadaceae; genus Aquipseudomonas; species Aquipseudomonas soli. The sequence continues at coordinate 213,688 of NZ_FOEQ01000004.1, read as the reverse complement.
CCCCGGCCGAGATGGCTGCGGTTGTCGAGGAGTTTGCCGCCAGCGGTTTCCTCAACATTATCGGCGGCTGCTGCGGCACCACCCCGCCGCACATCCAGGCCATCGCCGAGGCCGTAGCCAAGTACAAGCCACGGACGATCCCGGACATCCCCAAGGCCTGCCGCCTGTCGGGCCTTGAGCCGTTCACCATCGATCGCCAGTCGCTGTTCGTCAACGTCGGCGAGCGCACCAACATCACCGGCTCCGCCAAGTTCGCCCGGCTGATCCGCGAGGAAAACTACACCGAGGCGCTGGAAGTCGCCCTGCAGCAGGTCGAGGCCGGCGCCCAGGTGATCGACATCAACATGGACGAAGGGATGCTCGACTCCCAGGCCGCCATGGTCCGCTTCCTCAACCTGATCGCCGGCGAGCCGGATATCTCCCGGGTGCCGATCATGATCGACTCCTCCAAGTGGGAGGTGATCGAGGCGGGCCTGAAGTGCATCCAGGGCAAGGGCATCGTCAACTCGATTTCGATGAAGGAAGGCGTCGAGCAGTTCAAGCACCACGCCCGCCTGTGCAAGCGCTACGGCGCCGCCGTGGTGGTGATGGCCTTCGACGAGGTCGGCCAGGCCGACACCGCCGCGCGCAAGCGCGAGATCTGCCAGCGCAGCTACGACATCCTGGTCAACGAAGTCGGCTTCCCGCCGGAAGACATCATCTTCGACCCGAACATCTTCGCCGTCGCCACCGGCATCGAGGAGCACAACAACTACGCCGTCGACTTCATCGAGGCCTGCGCCTACATCCGCGACCACCTGCCCTATGCCCTGACTTCGGGCGGCGTGTCCAACGTGTCGTTCTCGTTCCGCGGCAACAACCCGGTGCGCGAGGCCATCCACTCGGTGTTCCTCTACCACGCGATCAAGAACGGCCTGACCATGGGTATCGTCAACGCCGGCCAGCTGGAGATCTACGACGAGATCCCCGCCGCCCTGCGCGAAAAGGTCGAGGACGTGGTGCTCAACCGCACCGCGCATGGCACCGACGCCCTGCTGGCCATCGCCGATGACTACAAGGGCGGCGGCGCCACCAAGGAAGTCGAGAACGAAGAATGGCGCTCTATGCCGGTCGACAAGCGCCTGGAGCATGCGCTGGTCAAGGGCATCACCGCCTATATCGTCGAAGATACCGAAGAGTGCCGCCAGCAATCGGCGCGCCCCATCGAGGTCATCGAAGGCCCGCTGATGAGCGGCATGAACGTGGTCGGCGACCTGTTCGGCGCCGGCAAGATGTTCCTGCCCCAGGTGGTGAAGTCCGCCCGCGTGATGAAACAGGCCGTGGCCCACCTGATCCCGTTCATCGAAGCCGAGAAAGGCGACAAACCCGAAGCCAAGGGCAAGATCCTCATGGCCACGGTCAAAGGCGACGTGCACGACATCGGCAAGAACATCGTCGGCGTGGTGCTCGGTTGCAACGGCTATGACATCGTCGACATGGGCGTGATGGTCCCGGCCGAGAAGATCCTGCAGACCGCCCGCGAGCAGAAGTGCGACATCATCGGCCTGTCCGGTCTGATCACCCCGTCGCTGGACGAGATGGTCCATGTCGCCCGCGAGATGCAGCGCCAGGACTTCCACCTGCCGCTGATGATCGGCGGCGCGACCACCTCCAAGGCGCACACGGCGGTGAAGATCGAACCCAAGTACTCCAACGATGCGGTGATCTACGTCACCGACGCCTCGCGGGCCGTGGGCGTGGCCACGCAACTGCTGTCCAAGGAACTCAAGAGCGGTTTCGTCGAGAAGACCCGCCAGGAATACGTCGAGGTGCGCGAGCGCACCGCCAACCGCAGCGCCCGCACCGAGCGCCTGAGCTACGCCCAGGCCATCGCCGCCAAGCCGCAGTACGATTGGGCCACCTACCGGGCCGCGGTGCCCAGCTTCACAGGCGTCAAGGTGCTGGAGAACATCGACCTGCGCACCCTGGCCGAGTACATCGACTGGACGCCGTTCTTCATCTCCTGGGACCTGGCCGGCAAGTTCCCGCGCATCCTCACCGACGAAGTGGTCGGCGAGGCCGCCACGGCGCTGTACAAGGACGCCCGCGAGATGCTCGACAAGCTGATCGACGAGCAACTGATCAGCGCCCGCGCGGTGTTCGGCTTCTGGCCGGCCAATCAGGTGGCCGATGACGATATCGAGGTGTACGGCGACGCCGGCGAGACCCTGGCCACCCTGCACCACCTGCGCCAGCAGACCATCAAGCCCGACGGCAAGCCGAACTGGTCGCTGGCCGACTTCGTCGCGCCCAAGGCCAGCGGCGTGACCGACTATGTCGGCGGCTTCATCACCACCGCCGGCATCGGCGCCGAGGAAGTGGCCAAGGCCTACCAGGACAAGGGCGACGACTACAGCTCGATCATGGTCAAGGCCCTGGCCGACCGCCTGGCCGAGGCCTGCGCCGAGTGGCTGCACGAGCAGGTGCGCAAGGAGCACTGGGGCTATGCCAAGGACGAACACCTGGACAACGAGGCGCTGATCAAGGAGCAGTACAGTGGTATCCGCCCGGCGCCTGGCTACCCGGCGTGCCCGGACCACACCGAGAAGGAAACCCTGTTCCGCCTGCTCGACGGCAGCGCGATTGGCGAGACCGGCCCCAGCGGCGTGTTCCTCACCGAGCACTTCGCCATGTTCCCGGCGGCGGCAGTCAGCGGCTGGTACTTCGCCCACCCGCAGGCGCAGTACTTCGCCGTGGGCAAGGTCGACAAGGACCAGATCGAACAGTACAGCGCGCGCAAGGGCCAGGACATTGCCGTGAGCGAGCGCTGGCTGGCGCCGAACCTCGGCTACGACGCCTGACCCCTCCGGGGCTGCCTTGCCGGCGATGGGCCGCAGGGCGGCCCCGAGTTCCCCCGACACATGCACAAGGACCCCAGCATGTCTCCCCGAATCCTGGTGATCGGCGCCTACGGCAACTTCGGCCGTATCATCTGCCGCCACCTGAACCAGATGCCCGCCGTGCAACTGGTGATCGCCGGCCGCAATGCCGACAGCCTCTCGCAACTGGCTGCACAGTTGAACGGCAGCGAAAGCTGGTGCGGCGATGCGATGGCCCCCGGCTTTGCCGATGCCCTGCGCGCGCTGCGCATCGACTGGGTGATCCACACCGGCGGCCCGTTCCAGGGCCAGCCCTACCGCGTGGCCGAGGCCTGCATCGAAGCCGGCGCGCACTACTGCGACCTGTCCGACTGCCGGCTGTTCGTCAATGGCATCGCCCAACTGAACGATCGTGCCCGCCAAGCCCAGGTCACCCTGCTCAGTGGCTGCAGTTCGGTGCCGAGCCTGTCGTCCGCGATTCTCGACGAGCAGCGCCATCACTTCAGCCGTATCGACCGCATCGAGCACGGCATTTCTTCCTCGGCGAAGATGCCCGGCCTGTCTACCATCGAAGGCGTGCTGGCCTATGCCGGCAGGCCGATCCGCCAGTGGCGCGACGGCCGCCCGTGCAACGTGGACGGCTGGCTCGGCCTGCAGCTGCGCCATCTGCCCGGGCTCGGCTGGCGCCTGCTGAACGACGTCGACGTGCCGGACATGGACATCTTCGCCACACGCTACGGCGCCCGTGACCTGGCGTTCAAGGCCGGCTCCGGGCTGATGCTCGGCGGCCTGGCCAATGCCGCGCTGGCGTTGCTGGTCAAGTACGGCCTGGTGCGCGACCCGCTGCCCTGGGCGCGGCGCCTGCATCGGCTGGGCAGCCGTTTCGAACGCTGGGGCGATGGCAGGAGCGCGATGTACCTCGACGTTCGCGGCCTGGACCTGCAAGGCCAGCCACTGCGCCTGCAGGCCCAGGTCAGCGCCAGCGACGACAAGGGCCCGGAGATCCCCAGCTGCGCGGCAGTGGCGCTGATGGCCAGGGTCGTCGAAGGCTACCAGCCTGAACCGGGCGCCCGCCCCTGCGTCGGCGAGATCAGCGTCGAACGGTACCTGGCGGCCATCGGTGAGCCGGACAAGGTGCGCTACAGCGTCAGTTTCCAGCACGGACGAGGCTGAGATGAGCTACCTGCTGCTCAAGTACCTGCACATCATCGCCGCAGTGTTTCTCTTCGGCTTCGGCATGGGCTCGTACCTGTACCTGATCGCCGCCAACCGCAGCGGCGACCCGCGGGTGATCGCCGCGGTGGCGCGGATGGTGGTGCGCTTCGACGCCTGGATTACCACCCCGGCGGGCGTGCTGCAGCTGCTGACCGGCTACGCCATGGTCAGCATGACCGGCATGCCCTGGTCCGCCGACTGGCTGCGCGCCGCGCTGCTGATCTTCTTTGCGGTCGGCGCCTTGTGGCTGCCAGTGCTGCTGTTGCAGGCGCGCATGCAGCGCCTCGCCGCCCAGGCAGCCGGCAACGGCACGGCGCTGGGCGAGGACTACCAGCAGATGTACCGTCCGTGGCTGTGGATGGGGGTGGCGGGGTTCACCGGGATGTTCCTGATCGTGCTGGTGATGGTCACCAAGCAGGCGCCATGGCAGTGGCTTTGATACACAAAAAAATTTTCTACCTCCAAGCAAAAATCTAGTAGAAGTTTTTCCCGAAATCCCCGCAAGTTGGCAAAATTGGAAAACATTCATATCACCATTTCCCTAGCATGAGTCCATGGATGCCGACAGGCGGCGTCCACCCACGGACCCGCCCAGGATCATGCCCCGCACCCCGCTCTACTTCGATTACGCCGCCACCACACCGGTCGATGACCAGGTCATCGCCGCCATGCTCACCTGCCTGGGCCGTGAGGCGAACTTCGGCAACCCCGCCTCAAGCGGCCATTTCCACGGCCAGGCGGCCCGCGAAGCCGTCGAGCATGCCCGCCAGCAGGTGGCCGAGCAGGTTGGCGCGCAGCCCGACGAGCTGGTCTGGACCTCCGGCGCAACCGAATCCAACAACCTCGCGCTCAAGGGCATCGCCCAGGGCTGCGCGCAGCCGGGGCATGTGATCACCAGCCAGATCGAGCACAAGGCCATCCTCGACACCGCCGCCGAGCTGGAGCGCCTGGGCTGGGCAGTGACCCGCCTGGCCCCGGATGCTCGAGGGTTGATCCAGCCCGAAGCGGTCCAGGCCGCGCTGCGTCCGGACACACGCCTGGTGTCGCTGATGGCGGTGAACAACGAACTGGGCACGGTGACCGACTTTGCCGCCATCGGTGCAACCGTCCGCGAGCACGGTGCGCTTCTGCACGTGGACGCGGCGCAGGCAGTGGGCAAGGTTCGGATCGACCTGGCGCAGCACGCGGTCGACCTGATGTCGTTCTCGGCGCACAAGGTCTACGGCCCCAAGGGCATCGGTGCCCTCTACGTCGGCCCTCGCGCCCGCCCGGCGATGCGTGCGCAGATGCACGGCGGCGGCCATGAGCGCGGCTTGCGCTCTGGCACTTTGGCCACCCACCAGATCGTCGGCATGGGCAGTGCCTTCGCCCTGGCCGGCCAGCCCGGCGCGGCGGAGTACCAGCGCCTGGAGCAACTCGCCCGGCGCTTGCGCGACGGCCTGCTGGCAATGCCCGGGGTCACGCTCAACGGCTGCGCGGAGCATCGCATTCCCCATACCCTCAACCTGTGCATCGATGCCAAGGGTTTCAACAGCCTGGCCCTGGCGGGCGAGCTGGCGCTGTCGAGCACTTCGGCGTGCAACTCGGCGAGCAATGCGGCGTCCCACGTGCTGCTGGCCCTCGGCCTCGACGAGCGCCAGGCGCGCAACAGCGTGCGCCTGAGCGTCGGGCGCTACACCCGCGAAGAGGACGTGGACACGGCGCTGGCGGTGTTTGGCCGGGTGATTGGCGCGGCGGCAGTGGCCCTCTGGTAGGGCGCGCCGCAGGCCGGATTGGCGCCGCTAGCGCGCCGCTGCCGCTTGCTCCGCAATAATCCACAGGCATCCCTCTGACCAATTGCGGATCAGGCACCCGCCCCTGGCGGACGCACATTCGTTCTTGTCCCTCAGGTTCTCCACGTTGGCCCGTTGAGGCGGTGGCATCCAGCGTGATGGCGCCGTCTGTACCATACGCCTTGACGACAACGGAACAGCACAGTGCAAGGAGGGTCGACTGATACGGACAGGCACGTGCCACGGACCGCTCCCGGGCGATGGCCAAGGCCCGCCTGGAACGCCCGAGGTGACTGAATAGTGTTTCTAGCCGATAGTGCGAATTATTACCAATGAACCGCACTTTCTTGCCAACCAGCGGTCTATCCCCTCTTTTGCCGCCTGCAATGGTTTACCCAGGCTTGGTTTTTCACACCGCACAGGGCCGGGCCAAATGCCTTGCGCTTGTGTAGGATGGGCAGCGCAGATCCAGACGCTGCCAGTTACAGGGAGATCCACATGCGCGTCCCATCCGTTGCCTGCCTCGGCCTGACGCTGGGCCTGCTTGCCGCGACCGGCACACCGGCGTATGCCGGCGAAGAGGCGCAACTGATCGATACGATCAACGTCTACCGCAGCCAGGCCCAGCGCTGTGGCGGCGAGGCCTCGCTGGAGCTGCCGCCGCTCAACAGCGACACGCGCCTGGCCCTTTCGCCGGAGGGCACCCGCGACCTGCAGCAAGCCATGACCCGCGCGGCATACCCGATGGTCAACGTGCAAGCCATCAGTCTATCCGGCCCACGGGATGCCAAGGCGGCGATGAAAGCCATCGAGGAGAGCTTCTGCCAGGTGGTACTCGACCCGCAGTTCGTCGATATCGGGGTCAGCCAGGAGGGCCGCGACTGGCGCATCGTCCTGGCCCGCCCGCTGCTCAGCGGGCGCCTGGGCGACTGGCAGGCCGAAGGGCAGAAGCTGTTGCAGGAGATCAACGCCGCACGCAACCTGCCGCGCCAGTGCGGCGGCCAGCCCTACCCCGCCGCCCCCGCGCTTGCCTGGAACGCAACCCTGGCCGGCGTGGCCGCCAACCACACCCGGGCCATGGCCAACCAGAACTTCTTCGACCATATCGACCGCGACGGCCGCACCCCGGGCGACCGCGCGGAACTGGCCGGCTACCTGTACCGGCAGATCGGCGAGAACATCGCTGCTGGGCGCGATACCGCGCGCAAGGTGGTCGACGGCTGGCTGGCCAGCCCCGGGCACTGCGCCACGCTGATGAACGCGGACTTCAGCGAACTGGGGGCGGCATATGCGGTGGACCCGAAGAGCGACGCTGGGATCTACTGGACGGGATTGTTCGGTACGCCACAGTAAACCCACATCCCGAAGCCCACTCCCACACCACTGTGATCTGCGGGTCAGACCGTGGGAGCGGGCTTGCCCCGCGATGAGTCCAGTTCGGACTTGCGCAACACCAGTGCCGTACAACCGAAGCGCCGCCGCACCCACTTGCCCAGGTAACTGGCATCGCCCATGCCCACTTCATCGGCGATCTGCGCCAGGCTGTGGCTGGAGTTGAGCAACCGCCAGCGCGCCTGCTGCAGGCGCAGCTCCTGCCACCAGGCCTTGGCGCTCATGCCATGGCAGGCCTGGAACTGGCGGTCGAGCTGGCGCCGGCTGATCCCCAGCTCCGCCGCCAGCGCCTCCACCGGCAGCCGCGCCGCCAGGTGATGGCGCATCAGCGCCGTGGCCCGTTGCACCTGGCGCCGCTCCCCGGCGCCGGCCTCCAGCGAGCGCAAGGCATGGCGACTGTCGCGGCTTTCATCCACCAGCATGTCGGCCAGGCCCTTGAGCGCCCGGGCACGGCCGCTGGCGCGGGCGATCAGCTCCACCGCCAGGTCGATGGCCGCCGTGCCGCCAGCGCAGGTGATACGGCTGCCGTCGAAGCAATACAACTGCCCGGTCAGCAGTCGCACACGGGGAAACGCCACGCGAAACTCCGCCTCATGACGCCAGTGCACCACCACCTGATGACCGTCCAACAGGCCACAGGCCGCCAGCAGGAAGGCCGCGTTGTCGACGCAGACCAGCTTCACCCCCGCCTTGGCCGCCTGTTTCAGCAAGGCCCGGTAGCGCGGCGCCAAGGCTGCCGTGGCGCTGGCATTGCGCCCGCCGAACAGCACCAGATGGTCGTAGGCGCTCCAATCGACCTGCGCAGGCGTCGCCTCCACCTGCACCATGGCCCCGCTACTGCAAGGCACAGGCGCCAGGTCGAGGCCGATCACGGTCCAGCGGCAGTAGCGCTGGCGGCTGTAGTCCTCGTCGTCGGCGGAAAAGCGCAGCTTGTCGAGGAAGGCGCCGAAGGGCAGCAAGGCGAATTCCGGCAGCGGCAGGATGAGCAGGCGCAGGTCGGGTGCCATGGCAATGTCCGAATGTGACCATCAGTTGTCCGAATACTACCCTGGATTCGCGCAACCCTGTCCTACACTGGCGCCCTAACTACCGACAAGGCACACCCATGGCACTCGACACCTGGCTCATCTACCTGCTCGCCAGCATCGGCCTGTCACTGACCCCAGGCCCCAACAGCCTGTTGGCCCTGACCCATGGCGCGCTGTACGGCGCCCGGCGCACGCTGTTCACCATCTGCGGCGGGGTGTTCGGTTTCAGCGCCCTGATCGCCCTGACCATGTTCGGCCTGAGCGCCCTGCTGCAGGCCTCGGCCTCGGTGCTGACGGTGCTCAAGTGGGTGGGCGGGGCCTATCTGGTCTGGCTGGGGATCCAGCTGTGGCGCACCCCGGCGCTGCACCTCGAGTTGCCCCGCGGCAGTACCGCGCTGGGCAATGCCGGGCTGTTCCGCCAGGGCTGCCTGTCGGCGCTGGCCAACCCCAAGGTGCTGTTGTTCTATGGCGCGTTCCTGCCGCAATTCATCGACCCGCAGCACGGCCTGCTGCTGCAGTTCGTAGTGATGGCGGCGACCTTCGCCAGTGTCGAGTGCCTGGTGGAGTACCTGCTGGCGCGCCTGGCATTTCGCATCCGGCCATGGCTTGCCAAGGGTGGCCGGGGGTTCAACCGCGCTTGTGGCGGCCTGTTTGCGCTGATCGGCGTGGCCCTGCCGCTGGGACGATAAACACCCCGGATCAGCGCCGGGAAACGATCAGGAACACCACCAGCGCCACCGCCGGCAATCCCGCCCCCAACAGCGCCACCCCCTGCCAGCCGAACTGCGCATACACCCCGCTGGCCAGCGCCGAGCCCACGGCGCCGCCGAGGAAGATGCTGGTCATGTACAGGGCATTCAAGCGGCCACGGCTGGCCGGATCCAGCGCGTACACCTCGCGCTGGCCGATGACCAGGTTCATCTGCACGGCAAAATCCAGCAGCACCCCGGTCAGCCCCAGGCCGATCACGCTCATGCCCGCGCTACTCAGGCCGCCGAGCATTGCCAGCGGCGCCAGGCTCATCGCCAGCAACGAAGCGCGCCGTCCATGTCCGGCATCGGCCAGCCGCCCGGCCAACGGCGCCGCCACCGCGCCCACCGCCCCGACCAGGGCGAACAGCGCGATCTGGCTCTGCGACAGGTCATGTTCAGCGGCCAGCGCCAGCGGCACCGCCGTCCAGTACAGGCTGAACGCCGCGAACATCAGCGCCTGGTACAACGCCCGCTGGCGCAACACCGGATAACGGCGCAACAGCACCAGCAATGAGGCCATCAACCCGGCATAGCTGGCCTTGTGCTCGGGGACTCGGCGCGGCAGGGTCGACGCCAGCAGCAGGATGATCGCCAGCATCAACCCGGCGGCACCGACGAACACAGCACGCCAGCCGAAATGATCCGCCACCAGGCTTGCCAGTGGACGCGCCAGGAGGATCCCCAGCAGCAACCCACCCATGATGTTGCCGACCACCCTGCCACGCTCGCGCTCCGGCGCCAGGTGCGCCGCCAGCGGTATCAGCATCTGCACCGCCACCGAACTGAAGCCGATCAGCAGTGCGTACAGCAGGAACACCTCGCCCTGCCCATGGCCGCTGGTGCCGGCCAGCAACAGGCTACCGGCGGCCAGCACCGCCGTGGCGACCATCAGCCGGCGGTTCTCCAGCAGGTCGGCCAGCGGCACCAGGAACAACAGGCCCAGGGCGTAGCCGATCTGGGTCAGGGACACGATCAGGCCGGCCCGCTCGGTGGACAGGCCAACGTCCGGGGCGATCAGGCCGACGATGGGTTGGGCGTAGTAGATGTTGGCGACGATGGCGCCGCAGCAGAAGGCCAGCAACGTCACCAGCGCCCGGCTCAGGCCTGGGACCGCAGGCTGGGCAACGGCGAGGGAGGGATTCATTCGAGGGTACCTCGGCTTGCGAAAGGATGTGCGCGAAGGGTGACGGACATTCGCCCCGGCGAGAATCCATCGCCCGCGCAACAGGCCTTTGCGCGGCACGCAACGCCTCAGTCCGCCAGCAGCCCCTCACAGAAGGCAACGAACGCCATCACCCGTCGCGAACCACGGTGATTGGGCAAGTACAAGGCGTTGATGCTGGCGCTGGCATTGCCCGGACTCACCGTCCAGTCGGCGAACAGCCGTTGCAGGCGTCCGGCCTCGACATCCTCACGCACCAGCCAGTCGGCCAGCAGCGCCACCCCGCTGCCAGCGATCGCGGCCTCGCGCAGCAGGTCGGCATTGGCGCTGCGCAGCGGGCCGCTGGTGTCCAGTTCCAGGCATTGCTCGCCCTGGGTCAGGCGCCAGGGCCGCGCCGACTGGCCGTAACGAAAACGCAGGCAGGCGTGATCGGCCAGTTGTCGCGGTTCACCGAGCGACGGGTGCTGGCGCAGGTACGCGGGGCTTGCCACCAGCCAACGCTCGAAGCGGCCCAGCGGCCGGCACACCAGTTCATCGCCGGGCGCCGGTTCGCCCAGGCGAATGGTCAGGTCGTAGCGCCCGTCGAGCAGGTCGTCGAAGCGGTCGCTGAGGTCGATGTCCAGCTCCAGGGCCGGGTGACGGGCGAGAAACGTGCCCAGGTGCGGAGCAATCACCCGCCGGCCGAACTCCACCGGCAGACACAGGCGCAGCACCCCCACCGGCTCCTCGCCACGGTCGGCGACGCTGGCGTCGGCTTCGGCCAACGCCTCGAGGATCTCGCGGGCGCGCTGGTAGTAGCTGGCGCCGGCCTCGGTCAGGCTGACCTGACGGGTGGAGCGGTTGAGCAGGCTGGCCCCGAGCGCCTGTTCGAGGGCATCGACCTGGCGGGTCACCGAAGACGTCGCCACCCCCAGTCGGCGCGCGGCGGCGGAAAAGCCCCCGGTCTCGGCGGTGGCCATGAACACCTTGATCGCCAGCAGCTTGTCCATCGTGGTTTTCCGTGGGGCAAAAGCCGAAACCTTCCTACAATTGCCCCTCTGCAATCAACCTCTCGCGAGCCGTCCCATGCCAGACAACCTGTTTACCGCCCTGCCGCCGCTGGCCCCCGAGGCCGATGAGCAGTTCACCGAGCTGCTGCGCCGCCCGGGCCTGCGCATCGAACGCATCGTCTCCAGCGGCCAGGCCAGCCCTGAGGGGTTCTGGTACGACCAGGCCGAAGGCGAATGGGTGCTGGTGCTCAGCGGCAGCGCCGGGCTGCGCCTGGAGCACGAGGCGCACACCCGCGTGCTGCGCGCAGGCGACCACCTGGACATCCCGCCCCGCTGCCGCCACCGCGTGGAGTGGACCGAGCCCGGCGTGGCCACGGTGTGGCTGGCGGTGTTCTATCAGGGCTGAACCAGCGCCGCGGTGAGCGGCCTGGCCTGCAGGCGATAGAAACGCCACGGCAGCAGCACCGCCGACACGGCCAGGCCACAGGCGAAGCCCACCCACACACCCACCGCCCCCAGCGCGGAATGGAAGGCCAGCCAGTAGCTCATCGGCAGCGCCAGCAACCAGTAGCTGACCAAGGTCACCCCCACCGGCCAGCGGTAGTCCTGCAGGCCACGCAAGGCGCCCAGCGCGGTGGATTGCAGGCCGTCGGCCACCTGCATCGCCGCCACCACCACGAACATCGGCACGGCGATGGCGATTACCTGCGGGTCGTCGCTCATGGCTTCGGCGATGCGCCGCCCGAACAGCGCCAGCAGCACGGTGGCCACCAGCATCCAGGCGGTGACGCTGGCGAAGGTGGCGCTGCCGATGGCGCGGATGCGCGCTGTCTCGCCGCGGCCCTGGGCCTGGCTGATGCGAATGCTCACCGCCGCGGCCATGCCTAGCGGCAGCATGTACAGCAGCGCCCCGATCGACTGCACCACCTGGTTGGCGGCCAGTGCGGCATTGCCCAGCCAGCCGAGCATCCACGCCGCGATCACCACCGCGCCGGCCTCGGCCAGATAGCCCAGCCCCAGTGGCCAGCCCTCGCCAAGCAGCGTGCGCCAGGACAAGTGCGGCCCGTGCGGCGCCTGGCGGTAACGTGCCAATGACGGCGCCAGGTGCCAATAGGCAAAGGCCAGCAGCACCGCCAGCGACTCGGCGATCACCCCGGCGATGCCCGCACCCAGCAACCCCAGCGCCGGCAAGCCGAAATGCCCGTGGATCAGGCCATAGCTCAGCGGCAGGTTGAACAGCACCGCGCTCATCACCAGCAGTACGGCCACCCACGGCCGGCCGATGGCCTCCAGCACGTCCTTGAACACCACCGCCAGGCAGTACGGAATCAGGAACACCGCCATGGCCTGCCAGTACGGCGTCAGCAGGGCCACGTCCGGCAGTGGCACGCCCAGCCATTGCACCAGCGGCAACGTGACCAGCATGGCCAGGCAACCGAGGATGCCGACCAGCAACCCATAGCCGAGGCCGCCACGCAGCGTGCGCGCCACTTCGCCCGGATCATCGGCGCCGAAGGCGTGGCCGACGCGCACGCTGAGGGTGGCGAGCATGCCGTACAGCCCGGCATGGAAAATCAGCCCGGCACTGCTGGTCAGCGCGACACAGGCCAGCACCAGCGTGCCCAGCGAAGCCAGCAGCACGGTGTCGGTCAGGCTGATCAGCTCGGCCGCCGACAGGCCCAGCACCAGCGGCAGCGCCAGGCGCAGCAGGCCTGGCAGCTCGCCCAGCCAGGCAGTGGGTTTACGCGAAACGAGGGCAGACACGGTGACAATCTCCAATTGACATACGCCGCGTATGCTAATGCCATTTATTGACATACGCAACGTATGCTAATTTGCGCGCATCGCCTCTTGTCATCGGAGCCTCAATGCCCACCCCTCGCCGCAGCCGCGCCGCCATGAGCGCGGACACCACCGAACGGCTGATCGCCGTTGCCCGCCGCCAGTTCGCCGAAAAAGGCTTTGCCGCCGTGGTGATGGACGAACTGTGCGCTGAAGCCGACCTCACCCGAGGCGCCCTGCACCACCACTTCGGCGGCAAGGCCGGGCTGTTCACCGCGGTGGTGCAGCACCTGCTCGACGAGATCAACCAGGCCATCGATGCCCGCTACGCCACCCACGCCGATCCGTGGGAGGGCTATATCGACACCTGCCTGTACTACTACGACCTGCTGCATGAACCAGCGCTGCGGCGCATCCTGTTGCAGGATGCGCCCGGCGTGCTCGGCCCGCGCCTGCGCGAGATGGAAGAGGCCAGCTACATCGGCCCCATGGCCCAGGGCCTGGTCGAGCTGCAGCAGGCCGGCAGGTTGCGCGCCTTCGATGCCGTGGCCATGGCCCACCTGCTCAACGGCGCCATGGGCGACAGCGGTATCTGGGTGATCGCCCAGGACGATCCGCAGGCGGCCGCCGAGCGCGTGAAAGGGGCGTTGCGCTGCCTGATGGAAGGGTTGCAGGCCTGAGTTCATTTTGGCGCGTGGCTGCGAGGGAGCGGCTGATGAATCGGCTGCTCGACCTGCGACAATCGGTCCCGATTTAAAATGTACTAACTTGTTAATTAGCTTGCTAAGGGATTAAACTGCCGGTATTCCACCTGCGAGATCCCTGGCATGAAAGACTCACCCCGCGCCACTGGCGCCTCAACCTTCATCCTGGTCGGCCTGGGCGTTGTCATCGCCCTGCTCGGCCTGCTCCTGGCCGCCGGCGGCGTCAAGCTGGCCGGCCTGGGCGGTTCCTGGTACTTCCTGACCGGCGGCCTGGCCATGGCCCTCGCCGGCCTGCTCATCGCCCGAGGCAAGCCCGCCGGCGCCTGGCTGTACGCCCTGTTCCTCGCCGGCACCGCGATCTGGGCCGTGGCCGACAGCGGCCTGGTGTTCTGGCCGCTGTTCTCGCGCCTGTTCATGTTCGCCGCCATCGGCCTGGTGGTCGCGCTGGTTTACCCGCAACTGGTGCGCCGCCAGGCGCGTGGCGCCTATGGCATCGCCGGCGTGCTGGCCGTGGCCCTGGCCATCGCCGCCGGCAACATGTTCGTTGCCCACCCCAGTGTCGCCCCCACCGGCAACGGCCCGGGCCTGACCCCGGTCGAGCCTGGCCAGCAGCAGAAGGACTGGGCCCACTACGGCAACACCGAAGGCGGCAGCCGTTTCGCTGCCCTGGACCAGATCAACCGTGGCAACGTCGACAAGCTCAAGGTCGCCTGGACCTACCACACCGGCGATGTCGCCCAGAGCGACGGCAATGGCGCCGAAGACCAGCTCACCCCGCTGCAGGTCGGCGACAAGGTGTTCATCTGCACCCCGCACAACAACCTGATCGCGCTGGACGCCGACACCGGCAAGCAGCTGTGGAAGAACGCCATCAACGCCCAGTCCAAGGTCTGGCAGCGCTGCCGTGGCATGGCTTACTTCGACGCCACCGCGCCGATCGCCCAACCGAGCCAGCCGAACAGTTCACCGATCACCCTGGCCAGCGTGCCGGCCGGCGCCAACTGCCAGCGCCGCCTGCTGACCAACACCATCGATGGCCGCCTGATCGCCGTCGACGCCGACACCGGCGCGTTCTGCCAGGGCTTCGGCGACAACGGCCAGGTCGACCTCAAGGCCGGCCTGGGCGATGTGCCGGATTCCTACTACCAGCTGTCCTCGGCACCGCTGATGGCCGGTACCACCGTGGTGGTCGGCGGGCGCGTGGCCGACAACGTGCAAACCGACATGCCCGGCGGCGTCATCCGTGGCTTCGACGTGATCAGCGGGGCCCAGCGCTGGGCCTTCGACCCTGGTAACCCGGAAGATCGCGCCGCCCCCCAGGGCGATGGCACCTACGTGCGCAGCACTCCCAACAGCTGGGCGCCGATGTCGTACGATCCGGCGATGAACACCGTGTTCCTGCCGATGGGCTCCTCGTCCACCGATATCTACGGCGTGGAGCGCAACAAGCTCGACCACACCTACGGCGCCTCGGTGCTGGCCCTGGACGCCACCACCGGCAACCAGAAGTGGGTCTACCAGACCGTGCACAACGACCTCTGGGACTTCGACCTGCCGATGCAGCCGAGCCTGATCGACTTCACCAAGGATGACGGCAGCAGCGTGCCGGCCGTGGTGATCGGTACCAAGGCCGGGCAGATCTACGTGCTCGACCGCGCCACCGGCAAGCCACTCACACAAGTCGATGAAGTGCCGGTCAAGCCAAGCAACATCCCCAATGAGCCGTACTCGCCAACCCAGCCGAAGTCGGTGGGCATGCCACAGATCGGCGCGCAGACCCTGACCGAGTCGGACATGTGGGGCGCCACGCCCTATGACCAGT
Organism: Pseudomonas soli; assembly: GCF_900110655.1. Classification (GTDB taxonomy): domain Bacteria; phylum Pseudomonadota; class Gammaproteobacteria; order Pseudomonadales; family Pseudomonadaceae; genus Aquipseudomonas; species Aquipseudomonas soli. Next base: position 198,212 of record NZ_FOEQ01000004.1, on the reverse strand, counting down.
TGCTGTGCCGCATCGACTTCAAGAAGATGCGCTACGACGGCCTCTACACCGCGCCCGGCACCGACCTGTCGCTGAGCTTCCCGGGCTCGCTGGGCGGGATGAACTGGGGCAGCATTTCCACAGACCCGGTACATGGTTTCATCTTCGTCAACGACATGCGCCTGGGCCTGTGGATCCAGATGATCCCGTCGCAGAACAAGGGTGATGCCGCCGCCGGTGGCGAAGCGCTGAACACCGGCATGGGCGCGGTGCCGCTCAAGGGCACCCCGTATGCGGTGAACAAGAACCGCTTCCTGTCGGTGGCCGGAATCCCGTGCCAGGCGCCGCCGTTCGGCACCCTGACCGCCATCGACATGAAGACCCGCCAGGTGGCCTGGCAGGTGCCGGTCGGCACCGTCGAGGACACCGGCCCCCTGGGCATCCGCATGCACCTGCCGATCAAGATCGGCCTGCCAACCCTCGGCGGCACCCTGTCCACCCAGGGCGGCCTGGTGTTCATCGCCGGCACCCAGGACTTCTACCTGCGCGCCTACGACAGCAGCAACGGCAGCGAGATCTGGAAAGCCCGTTTGCCGGTCGGCAGCCAGGGCGGCCCGATGACCTATGTGTCGCCCAGGACCGGCAAGCAGTACGTGGTGATCACCGCCGGCGGTGCGCGCCAGTCGACCGACCGCGGTGACTATGTGATGGCGTACGCACTGCCATAAATCGCGTCGCCTGTATCGCCGGCAAGCCGGCTCCCACAGGGTCCGCGCACTCACTGTGGGAGCCGGCTTGCCGGCGATGAGGCCCTTTCAGACCACCCGAGACCTTGCAATGTCATCCGTTTCACGCCTCACCCCCACCCTGCTTCTGGCCCTTGCCAGCACCCCTGCATTCGCCGCCGACAACACCCTGACCGGTGACTGGGGCGGCCTGCGCCAGCAACTCGCGGCAGACGGCATCACCTTCACCGGCGACTACAGCGGCGAGACCGCCTACAACGCCCACGGCGGCCTGCACCGTTCGGCCCGCTACTCGCAGAATCTCAAACTGGGCGCGCAGTTCGACCTGTCGAAACTGTATGGCCTGGACAACGGTGGCAAGGTCCAGCTGACCATCAACGACCGCCGCGGCAACAGCGCCTCGGAGGACCTGGTGGGCAACCGCCTGCCGATCCAGGAAAACTACGGCGGCCTCTACACCCGCCTCACCGAACTGAGCTATGAGCGTAACCTGTCGCCTGCGCTGAACCTCAAGCTCGGCTACATGGCCATGGGCAACGACCTCGGCGGGCTGGACAGCGGCATCCTGTGCAACTTCATGAACGCCGGCTTCTGCGGCCACCCGCTGAACATGTCCGGCGGCAGCGGCTGGACCAACTATCCCAACGCACACCTGGGTGCGCGGCTCAAGTACGACCTGGCGCCAGACTGGCAACTGCGCGTGGCGGCGTTCAACGTCGACCCCGAGAGCAACGGCAATTCCAGCCGTGCCTGGCACCTGGGGCCCAAGCACAGCACCGGCACCGTGCTCCCGCTGGAACTGGTGTACAAGCTGCGTGGCCAGCTGCCGGGCGAGTACAAGGTCGGTTACTACTACGACAGCTCGAACGTGCAACGCATCGGCAGCAGCGAGGAAGTCGCCGGTCGCGGTGGTCATTACCTGCTGGTCGACCAGGCCGTGTGGAACGACCCGGCATTGCCGGGGCGCAGCCTGCACGCCTTCGGCCAGTACTCGGCCTCGAGCAAGGCCGCCTCGCCATTCACCAAGTGGTACGGTGCCGGCGTGGTGCTGTACCAGCCGTTCGCGGGCCGGCCTCGGGATACCGTGGCGCTGGGTTACGGGCGCGCAGTGCCGAACCCGCGCAGCCGCGACGTGCTCGAGGCTGCCGCATTCAACGCCGGCCAGCCATTCCCCGACATCGACAGCGCCGAACAACTGATCGAGCTGAGCTACGGCTACCAGGCCACGCCGTGGCTGAACCTGCGCCCGGACGTGCAGTACATCGTCGAGCCGGGGGCGTTTTCCGGGAAGGACATCGACAACGCCCTGGTAGTCGGCTTGCAGGTCAAGGCGACGTTCTGAGCACCGGGGCCGCCCTGCGGCCCTTTCGCCGGCAAGCCCAGCTTTTTCCTCTGCACCAACCACATATTTACTAATTTCCCCGCTGCGTACCCTGTCCCAGTATCTGGCGCAACTACAACAACAAAGAGCGGGGAACTGTCATGAGTGCAAGTGCGTCCGTGCCTGCCAGCGTGCAGCACGATCAAGCCGGCTTTCGCCGGGTCCTGGGGCTGGGATCGCTGCTGGCGGTGGCGGTCGGCCTGGTGGTGTCGCAAGGGGTGATGGTGATGATGCTGCAGGGGGTCGGTGCCGCCGGCCTCGGCTTCATCGTGCCCCTGGGGCTGGCCTACCTGCTGGCCCTGAGCTATGCGTTCTCGTTCTCGGAGCTGGCCCTGCTGGTGCCGCGCGCCGGCAGCCTGTCGAGCTACACCGAGGTGGCGCTGGGGCACTTCCCGGCCATCCTCGCGACCTTCTCCGGCTACGTGGTGGTGGCCATGTTCGCGCTGTCGGCCGAGTTGCTGCTGCTCGACCTGATCGTCGGCAAGGTCTACCCCGGGGTGTTCCCGCAGTATTCGGTGGCCTTCGGCGTACTTGCCCTGTTTACCGGCCTCAACCTCATGGGCATCGACATCTTCGCCAAGCTGCAGAGCGCCATGGCCGTGGTCATGGTCATCGTGCTGCTGATCCTCGGCGTTGCCGCGATCAGCGAAGGGCATGCCGAGGGTGTCACCGCCACCCTGCTGCAGGGCGACTGGAACCCCATGGGCGCCGGGGTGCTGGCCCTGACCGCAATGGCCGTGTGGGGTTTCGTCGGCGCCGAGTTCGTCTGCTCGCTGGTGGAAGAAACCCGCAAGCCCGAGCGCAACATCCCGCGTTCGATGATCATCGGCCTGACCGTTATCTTCGCCACCATCGGCCTGTACGGTCTGGGCGCGCTGTTCCTGGTACCGCGCGAGGCGCTGGGCAGCGATGCCCTGCCCCATTACCTGTTCGCCACCACGGTGTTCGGCAAGACCGGCGAAGTGTTCCTGGTGATCGCCGCGGTCACCGCCACCTGCAGCACCCTCAACACCTCGCTGGCGGCCATCCCGCGCATGCTCTACGGCATGGCCTGCAATGGCCAGGCGTTCCCCCAGTTCAAGCAGCTCAGCCCGCGCGCCCGCACACCGTGGGTCGCGGTGCTGTTCGTGGCGGCTATCACCGGCCTGCCGATCCTGCTGATGGGCCAGGACGCGGCGGCGATCAACCTGTTGCTGCTGGCCGCCGCGCTGGCCTGGCTGCTGGCCTACATCATCGTGCACCTGGACGTGATCGCCCTGCGCCGTCGCTACCCGCACCTGGCGCGACCGTTCCGCACACCGTTCTATCCGTTGCCGCAGCTGTTCGGCATCGGCGGCATGCTGTACGCGATCTGGAACGCATCGCCCAGTCCCGAGATGAGCCTGAAGATCTACGGCACCGCCGGGCTGGTGCTGGCGGTGGTTTCACTGATCGCAATCGTGTGGATCAAAGCGGTGATGAAGAAGCCATTATTCAGGCCCGAGCCCTTGCGGCACTGACCGACCATCAAGCCGATGCGCCGCGCTTGGCCCGGTAACTGCCCGGGCTCTGTCCAGTCCACTTCTTGAATGCCCGGTGAAACGCGCTGGGTTCCTGGAAGCCGGTGTGCTCGGCGACCTCGGCGATGCTCAGGTGGCCTTCGCGCAGCAGCTCGAAGGCCATTGCCCGGCGCACCTCGTCCTTGATCTGCTGATAGGAACGCCCTTCGCGCTCCAGCTGGCGGCGAAAGCTGCTGGCGCTGAGCTTCTGCCGTGCGGCCATGGCGTCGAGCGTGGGCCACTGCCCGTAATGCAGGGCGCGCAAATGTCGATAGACCTCCGCCACCCGGCCATTCTGGTTACGAAAGCGGATCACCAGCCCCTGCGGCGCGCTGCGCAGGAAGCCCTTCAGCGCCGCCAGGTCCTGCACCACCGGCAGGCGCAGCCAGGCGCTGTCGAACTCCACCTCGGTGCGCCCGCTGCCCAGGCGCAGGTCCGGTCCCCAGAGCAGCGCGTCATCCTCCTGCGCCGGGCGCGCCAGGGCCAGCTCGGTGCGGTCGATGGCGATGCGCCGGCCGGCCAGCCAGCACAGCAGGCCGATCACCAGCACCAGGTAGGTTTCCTCGGCGTAGACCCGGGTCAGCGGATCGGCGATGGTCGATTGCACGCTGATCACGGTGCGCGCGCCACGCACCGTGACATGGCCGTTCAAATCGCGCAGGAACAGGGCAAAACTGCCCAGGCACTGGCGCAGCGCCTTGCCCAGGGTCGGCTCCTGGATCAACCCGCGGCAGATCAGGGCGAAGCTGCCCAGGGGCATGCCGTGGCTGTCGAGCTGGAAGAACTCATCGTGCAGCTCATCGATCAGCGCCAGCCACAGCTGGGCGAAGGCCTTGGCCGGCACCCGCGCCAATGGCTCGGCCAGCACCTGCGGGTCGATGCCCACCGCCCGCAGATGGGCGTCGCGCGCCTGGGGCCGGTCGCGCAGAGCGTGGACCATGGCATTGAGGAAGTACACCGCGACCGTGTCGCTATCGCGCATGGCAGAAGTCCGCTGTCTATGCTGAGTGGCAAAAAATGCCAAGTTGTCTGAACAGATCCGGCATAGGCCGCCCGCAGGCCTTTGCCTAGACTCGATCCACCCCCGCAGGGTGTGGGCGCCATTCTCGCAGAGCCTCCCGCGCCCCGCCACGCCTTCGCAAACGGAGCCCCCATGAGCAGCACAGAAATCTTCGTCGTCAGTGCGGTACGTTCGGCCATCGGCAGCTTCGGCGGTTCGCTCAAGGACCTGCCGCTGGCCGACCTCGCCACTCAGGTCACCCGCGCCGCCATCGAGCGCTCGGGCGTCGCCGCCGAGCAGATCGGCCATGTGGTGATGGGCAACGTGATCCCCACCGAACCACGCGATGCCTACCTGGGCCGGGTCGCGGCGATGAACGCCGGCATCCCCAAGGAAACCCCGGCGTTCAGCGTCAACCGCCTGTGTGGCTCGGGCCTGCAGGCCATCGTCTCGGCTGCCCAGGGCCTGCTGCTGGGTGACAGCGACATCGCCCTGGCCGCCGGCGCCGAAGCCATGAGCCGCGGTCCCTACCTGCTGCCGCAAGCGCGCTGGGGCGCACGCATGGGCGACCTGCAAGGCATCGACTACATGGTCGGCATCCTCCAGGACCCGTTCGAGCACTTCCACATGGGCATCACCGCCGAGAATGTCGCGGCGGCCCATGGCATCAGCCGCGAGATGCAGGATGAAGTGGCCCTGACCAGCCAGCATCGCGCTGCCCGCGCCATCGCCGAAGGCCGCTTCAACGGCCAGATCGTGCCGATCGAGATCAAGACCCGCAAAGGCAACGTGCAATTCGCCGTGGACGAGAACGTGCGCGCCGATGCCAGCGCCGAACAACTGGCGGGCATGAAGCCGGTGTTCAAGAAGGACGGCACGGTCACCGCCGGCAACGCCAGCAGCATCAACGACGGCGCCGCCGGCCTGGTCCTGGCCACCGGCGACGCCGTGCGCCGCCAGGGCCTCAAGCCGCTGGCGCGGATCGTCGCCTACGCCCACGCCGGCGTGGAGCCGGCGCTGATGGGCCTGGGCCCGATCCCGGCGACGCAGAAAGTGCTGGAGAAAGCCGGCCTGAAGGTCAGCGACCTGGACGTGATCGAGTCCAACGAAGCCTTCGCCTCGCAGGCATGCGCCGTGGCCCGCGCCCTGGGCTTCGACCCGGAAAAGGTCAACCCCAACGGCTCGGGCATTTCCCTCGGCCACCCGGTCGGTGCCACCGGCGCGATCATCGCCACCAAGGCCATCCATGAACTGCACCGCGTCCAGGGCCGCTACGCCCTGGCCACCATGTGCATTGGTGGCGGTCAAGGCATCGCCATCGTCTTCGAACGCGTTTGACAGGAGTCAGCAGCATGAACATCGAACAGATCGCCGTGATCGGCGCCGGCACCATGGGCAACGGCATCGCCCAAGTGTGCGCGCTGGCTGGCTACCAGGTCCTGCTGGTGGACGTTTCCGACGCCGCGCTGGAGCGTGGCGTGGCGACCCTGGGCAAGAACCTCGAGCGCCAGGTCGGCAAGGGCACCATCGACGCTGACAAGGCCGCCGCGGCCAAGGCGCGCATCCGCACCAGCACCGACTACGCCCAGCTGGCCAGCGCGCAACTGGTGATCGAGGCTGCCACCGAGAACCTCGCCCTCAAGCAGCGCATCCTGCAGCAGGTGGCGGCCAACGTCAGCGCCGAGTGCCTGATCGCCACCAACACCTCGTCGCTGTCGGTGACCCAGCTGGCCGCGAGCATCGAGCAGCCGCAGCGCTTCATCGGCGTGCACTTCTTCAACCCGGTGCCGATGATGGCGCTGGTCGAGATCATCCGTGGCCTGCAGACCAGCGACGCGACCTATGCCCAGGCATTGCTGGTGACAGAGCGACTCGGCAAGACCCCGATCACCGCCGGCAACCGCCCGGGCTTCGTGGTCAACCGCATCCTGGTGCCGATGATCAACGAAGCGATCTTCGTGTTCCAGGAAGGCCTGGCCAGCGCCGAGGACATCGACACCGGCATGCGCCTGGGCTGCAACCAGCCGATCGGCCCGCTGGCCCTGGCCGATCTGGTGGGCCTGGACACGCTGCTGGCGATCATGGAGGCCTTCCACGAAGGCTTCAACGACAGCAAGTACCGCCCCGCGCCGCTGCTCAAGGAAATGGTTGCCGCCGGCTACCTGGGGCGCAAGAGCGGCCGCGGCTTCTTCACCTACTAGAGGAACCGCGCCATGGCCCCGGTCACTGCGGCGCTGCGCTGCGCCAATTTCGAGGAGCGGCGCGACCGGGCCATGGCCCTGTTCGCCGAAAAAGGCTTCGGCCAGGTCAGCATGCGTGAGCTGGCGGCGCACGTGGGCTTGACCGCAGGTTCGCTGTACCACCACTTCCCCAGCAAGCAGGACCTTTTGTACGACCTTATCGAGGAGTTGTACGAGGAGCTGCAGGCGACCCTCGACCAAGGCCGCCGGGCGCGGACCCAGGGCAAGCCGGTGCTGGCCTGCCTGATCGCCGCGCATTGGCAGTTGCATGGCGAGCGGCCGTTGCAGTTTCGCCTGGCAGAGCGGGATTTCTGCTGCCTGAGCGAGGACCAGCAGGCACGCCTTGCGGGTTTGCGCGAACGCTACGAAACCGGGCTGCTGCGCCTGATTGCGCCGCAGGCGCGGCTGGCCGGGGAAACCCTGGCGGCCACCGGGCATGTGCTGGCGACGCTGCTTAACCAGTTGCCCGGAATGTTACGCGGCAAGGGCTTGGGTGAAGCCGAGGGAGTTGGGTTGATGGAGGGTCTGGTGGTGGGCGCCATGGAAAGGACGCTTGGGTAGTGTTGTGATCACCCGGTCGACCGCCGTCAAGCCGTCTACAGACTGACCCCCAGCGCCTGGCGTAGCTGCTCGCCACGGGTATCGTCCACCGCGCTGACCAGGGCAAAGTTGTAATCGCCATGGGACCAGTAGCGAGCCTCCAGCTGGCCATCGGTGCGCTGGCCGGTAGGCATACGCTCGAAATGCTCGCCGGGAGAACGCAGGAACAGGCTGATGCGCTGTCCCTGGCGATCCTCGAACACCAGCAACGCCGCTGGCCCCGCCTCGTTGCTCAACAGTCGCGCCCCCACTGGCTGGAAGCCATAGCCCGCCAGGTCCGGCAGGCGGCCGACGCGGTTGAAGTGAGTGCCCAGCCAGGCCTGCAGGCGTGCCGGGTCGCGAGCCTCGATGTCCAGCGTGCTGGCCTCGGCGAACAGCCTGTGGGCCTGCACCGCGTCGGCCATGGGCAGCATGCCGGCGAACAGCGTTACCTGGCGCGCCTGCCAGCCGCCAATCCCGCCCAGGCCTAGCGCCAGCATCAGCACCGCCGCTGCTGCCAGGCGACGCTGCCGGCGCTGGCGCAGGCGGCGACGCAGCGGCGCCAGGTCAAGGTGCGGATCGCTCGGCCGCTCGCCAAAGCCGGCCAGGGCCGCCCGCAGGCGCCGGGCATCGGCACGCCAGGCCTCGATGCGCACGGCCTCCTGCGGATTGGCGGCCAGCCAGGCCTGCACCTCGGCCCGGCGCGCCGGCTCCAGGCGCTCGTCGACATAGGCGTGCAACTCGTGCTCGGTGGGGATCAGGCGTGTCATTTGAGTCTCCGCAGGGCCGGGGGCGCAGGGTTGCCCTCGGTCAGTTCACGCAGGGCGGCACGGGCACGCGACAGGCGCGACATCACGGTGCCGATGGGGATGCCAAGCGTCTCGGCCGCCTCCTTGTAGCTCAAGCCCTCGACACTGACCAGCAACAGCAATGCCCGCTGCTCGGGCGACAAGCGGGCGAAGGCCTGCAGGTCGGCCTGGGCCAGCACGATGCTCTCGATCTCGCCGCCCGCCGGTTCCTCGGCCTGGCCCCGGCCGAACCAGGCCAGCCAGCGCGCGTGCAAGCGCTCGCGGCGCTTGCCGTCGAGGAACAGCCGGTAAAGGATGGTGAACAGCCAAGGCCGCAGGCTGTCGGCATCACGCTGCTGGCCGCGACGGCTCAAGGCGCGCTCGACCGTGGCCTGGACCAGGTCGTCGGCGGTACCGGGCTCGCGGGTCAGCCACAGGGCGAAGCGGCGCAGGCGCTGCAGCAGCTCACGCCATTGTTGGTCGTCCAGGTCATGCATGGTCGGGTTCCGGGGCCCTGCGGGCTGTCAGTGTACAAGGCAGACGCGCGGGCACGGAATCTATTCCCCCGCCGGGAATAAATCGTTTGCCCCTGCGTCGTACCGGTTCATTCCACCTGACCGGACCGTTCCCATGACTACTCCCTTGCACGGCCCCGCCAAGGCCCTGCGCCTGGCCGCCATCGCAGCCACGCTGGCCGCCCTGGGCGCAGGCTTCGCCTACGCCGCCGGCTGGATCGGCGCGCCAAGGCTGACCCCACAGCGCATCATCGACACCTTCGAAGCCCAGGCCGGCCACCACCCCGGCTACCGGAAGAACCATGCCAAGGGCCTGTGTGTCAGCGGTTACTTCCAGGCCAGCGGCCAGGCCACCTCGCTGTCCAGCGCCCGGGTGTTCAGCCAGCAGAAGGTGCCGGTGATCGGCCGCTTCGCCATCGGCGGCGCCAATCCGTTCGCGCCGGACACCGCCATACCAGTGCGCAGCCTGGCGCTGCAGTTGACCAGCGACGACGGCCAGGTCTGGCGCACCGGCATGAACAACCCGCCGGTGCTGGCCGTAAGCACGGTCGAAGGCTTCTATGAACAGGTCCTGGCCGGCGCCCCGGACCCGGCCACCGGCAAACCCGACCCGGCCAGGCTGCAAGCCTTCTTCGCCGCCCACCCGGAGAGTGCGGCGTTTCGCCAGTGGGCGGCCAGCTACAAGCCCAGCGACAGCTTCGCCAGCACCGCCTACAACAGCATCAACGCCTTCCGCCTGATCGATGCCAACGGCCAGGCGCACCCGGTGCGCTGGGCACTGGAGCCGCAGGCCGCATACGCCGCTTTGCCCGCCCAGGTCGACGACAAGCAGTTCCTGCAGCACGACCTGCAGCAACGCCTGGCCCAGGGCCCGCTGCGCTGGACCCTGCGCCTGACCCTGGCCGACCCCGGCGATCCGGTGGACGACCCGGCCCGGCCCTGGCCCGCCGAACGCCGCAGCCTCGATGCCGGCACCCTGGTCGTGGAGCAGGTCGACGGCCCCGAGCAAGGCGCCTGCCGCGACCTGAACTTCGACCCGCTGATCCTGCCCCACGGCATCGAACCCTCCGCCGACCCGATCCTCGCCGCTCGCTCGGCCGCCTATTCGGTGTCGTTCAACCGCCGCAGCCACGAGTCGCTGACCGAAGGAGCCCGCCCATGAGCGCCACTGTCTTTCACCCCCTGGCCCGGCTGCTGCACTGGCTGATGGCCGTGCTGATCCTGGCCATGCTGTTCATCGGCGTGAGCATGGTCGCCGACCTGTCGCCACGCCACCCCTGGCTGGTCGAGCTGCACAAGGCCACCGGCCTGGCCCTGCTGGTGCTGGTGATCCTGCGCATTGTCCTGCGCCTGAGCCTGGCGCACCCGCCGCTGCCTCGTGACCTGCCTCCCCTGCAGCGCCTGGCCGCCGGCGCCTCGCACCTGCTGCTGTATGGGCTGATGCTGGCCATGCCGCTGCTCGGCTGGGCGATGCTCTCGGCAGGCGGTTACCCCCGCCCGCTGCAACTGCCCGCCATCGCCCCCCACGACCTGCAGCTCTACGCGGTGCTGCGCCAGGCCCACGGCTGGGCCGGCTACCTGCTGTTCGCCACGGTGCTGGTGCATTTGGGCGCAGCCTTGGTGCATGGGCTGGTGCGTCGCGACGGCGTCTTGCGTAGCATGTGGCCAGGCCCGTTGCGTCGCGGTGAGTGAGCTCCGCCAGGGCTCGACAAATGTAAATAATAATTACTAACATCGGCGCTCATTTCGTCGAACTGCCCTGGACTGCCTTATGAACGTTGCAAAGGACCCTGCCACGCTTGCCCCGGTGAGCAGCCCGCCCAGCACCCTGGACCTGCGCCCGCTGATGCTGGCCAACATGGCCTGCACCATGTCGATGATGGCTTTCGTCGCCCTGATCGGCCCGATCGCCCGCTTGCTGGGCATGGCCACCTGGCAGGCCGGCGCGGCGGTGACCGTGGCCGGCGTGGTCTGGGTGCTGCTGGCCCGGCCCTGGGGGCGCCTGGCCGATCGGCTTGGCCGGCGCCAGGTACTGCTGCTGGGCAGCGGCGGCTTCACCCTGGCCTATTGGGTGCTGTGCCTGTTCATCGACGGCGCGTTGCGCTGGCTGCCGGGCGCGACCCTGGCCTTCTTCGGCCTGATGCTGGCGCGGGGCATGATCGGCGCCTTCTATGCCGCGCTGCCGGTGGGCGGCAACGCGCTGATCGCCGATCACGTCGAGCCGCAGCGCAGGGCGCGGGCCATGGTCTCGCTGGGTGCGGCCAACGCGGTCGGCCTGGTGCTGGGCCCGGCCCTGGCCGCGCTGCTGTCGCGCTACAGCCTGAGCATGCCGTTCTATGTGCTGTCGCTGCTGCCGGCCACGGCGTTCGTCGTGCTGCTGTTCAAGCTCAAGCCACAGCCGTTGGCCCAGCCCCATGCGCCCAACCCGGTGCGACTGTCCGACCCGCGCCTGCGCAGGCCTTTGCTGGTGGCCTTCAGCGCCATGCTGAGCATCACCGTGTCGCAGATCGCCGTCGGTTTCTTCGCCCTCGACCGCCTGCAGCTCGAGGCCGGCGCTGCCGCCCAGGCCGCGGGCATCGCCCTGACCAGCGTGGGCGTGGCGCTGATGCTGGCCCAGGTGTTCCTGCGCCAGTTGGAATGGCCACCTCTGAAGATGATCAAGGTCGGCGCATGCGTATCCGGGCTTGGTTTCGCCGCCGCGGCCCTGGCCACCAGCGCGCCGTGGCTGTGGGGTGCGTTCTTCGTCGCCGCGTTCGGCATGGGCTTCGTGTTCCCGGCCTTCTCGGCCCTGGCGGCCAATGCCATGCACGCCAGCGAACAGGGTGCGACGGCCGGCTCGATCGGCGCCGCCCAAGGCATGGGTGCGGTAATCGGACCGCTGGCCGGTGCCCTGGTCTATGCCCTCGATCCGCGCCTGCCGTTCCTGGCCGTGGGCGCCCTGCTGCTGCTGGTCGGGCTGTGGCCGGCAGCGTCTGACCAGCGCCACTGATGCGCACAGCGCGCAAGCGTGCAGAGTGTGTTTTAATGCCTCGCCCATTATTTTTGACACCTCTGCAAACAAGGCGGCTATGGACACGGGGACACGACTCAAACTGGTGCGTGAACGCAACAACCTCTCCCAACGGGAGCTGGCCCGCCGCAGCGGCCTGACCAACTCGACCATCTCGCAGATCGAGCAGAACCGGGTCAGCCCTTCGGTCAGCTCCCTGAAGAAACTGCTCGAAGGGATCCCCATGTCCCTGGCCGAGTTCTTCAGTTTCGACGAGCCGGTGCGCGAGGAACGCTATGTGTTCCGTGGCAGCGAACAGCCCGACCTGGGCCGCAACGGCCTGCGCATGCTGCTGGTCGGCGCCAGCGTCGAAGGTCGGCAGATGCGCATGCTGCGTGAGCTGTACGCACCGGGCGCCGACTCCGGCGAACCGATCGTGCATGCCGAAGGCGAGGAATGCGGCCTGGTCACCCGTGGCACCCTGGAACTGTGGGTCGATGGCCAGGTGAGCATTCTCAATGCCGGCGACGGCTACTACATCCCCACCACCCTGCCCCACAGCTTCAAGAACATCGGCCCCGACGAGGCCGAGATCATCAGCGCCAACACCCCGGCGAACTTCTGACCCGAGCATGACCACCGTCGCCAGCCGCGAGGCGTACCAGTGCCTGCGTGATGCCGCCCTTGGCGTCCGCCCGCTGGTGACGGTCGCCCGCCTGGCCGGTGACCAAGTTGAGGTGCTGGTCGAAGGATGGCGCCTGACCCTGGTACTGGATAGCGAGGGGCTGACCCACTGCAGCCACTGCCAGTGCCCGGATGGGCGGCTGGGCTCGCTGGACGACTGGCACCGCTACGGCACCAATCCGGTCGATCACCTGAGCCTTTGGGAACGCACGCAGATAGAGCGACTGCTTTCAGTCATGCCTGCCTGACCAAGGCCTGCTCGACGAAATCCAGGCGGTCCTGGCCGAAGAACATCTGCCCGTCGACAAAGCACGTCGGCGCCCCGAACAAGCCGCGCTCGACCGCCTCCTCGGTGGCTTTGCGCAAGGCGTCCTTGACCTCGGGCCGGGCGGCCAGTTCATGGAACATCTCGGCCTCGAAGCCGCCGGCGGTCAGGGTTTCATCCAGTACCGCGGGATCTGCCAGATTGCGCCCGTGCACGAACAGCCCTTCGAACAACACCTTCAACAGCGCCTCGAAACGCTCTTCGGCAAACAACTGGACACCGATCAGCCCGCGCATCAGGCTCAGGGTGTTGACCGGGAACCCCGGCGGCAGGGTCAGCGGCACGCCATAGCGATCGGCATAGCGCTTGAGGTCGATGCGCATATAGCGCCCCTTGGCCGGCACCATTACCGGCGAGGCATTGCCGGTGGCCTGGAACACCCCACCCAATAGAATCGGCTTGTACACCAACCGCGCCCCATGGCGCGCGCACAGCGCGGGTAGCTGGGTGAAAGCCAGGTAGGTGGCCGGGCTGCCCAGGTCCAGGAAGAACTCGACGGTCTTGCTCATGATTCAATCCTTGTATGAGGGTGGGATTTACCAGCGCTCCATCCACGGGCGCAGGTCCAGCTCAAAGGTCCAGGCATCACGCGGTTGCGCATGCAGGAACCAGTAACTGTCGGCGATGTGCGCAGGATCGAGGATGCCGTCCTGGTCCTTGAGCGCGTAGCGTTCAGGGAAGCTGTCGCGGATGAAGGCGGTGTCGATGGCACCATCGACCACCACGTGGCCGACATGGATGTTCCGTGGACCCAGTTCCCGCGCCATGCTCTGGGCCAAGGCGCGCAGGCCATGCTTGGCGCCGGCGAAGGCGGCGAAACCGGCCGCGCCACGGGTGCCAGCGGTGGCACCGGTGAAGAGGATGGTGCCGCGCTCTCGGGTCACCATGCGCCGGGCGACCGCCTGGGCAGTGAGAAAGCCGGCGAAGCAGGCCATTTCCCAGATCTTGAAGTACTTGCGCGGGGTTTCCTCGAGGATGCTGCACGGCACATTGGCACCGATGTTGAAGACGAACGCCTCGATCGGGCCGATATCGCGCTCGATGGTCTCCACCAGCTCGGCGACTTCCTCTTCCTTGCGCGCATCCGAGCCAAAGCCATGGGCCTGGCCGCCCTCGGCGCGAATTTCGGCGAGCAGCGGCTGCAGCTTCTGTGCCTCGCGCCGGGTCACGCAGGCTATGTAGCCCTCGCGGGCGAAACGCTTGGCAATCTCGCCGCCGGTGGCATCACCCGCCCCGATCACCAGCACGACTTTTTGTTGTTCTGCCATGGACCGCTCCATTGATGAATGATCGTTTAGTAAACGAACGCTATGCTACGATCAGCTCATCGTCAAGCCCACACCACGAGGTTGCGCGCATGCGCTATGCCACCGACCACAAGCAACAGACCCGTGAAAAACTGCTCTCCAGCAGCGGCGCCCTGGCCAAGCGCGGCGGTTTCGCCGCCACTGGCGTGGCCGGGCTGATGAAGGCCATCGGCCTGACCGGCGGCGCCTTCTACAACCACTTCCCGTCCAAGGATGACCTGTTCAGCGAGATCGTCCGCCGTGAACTGGCCAACAGCCCGCTGGCGCGCCTGGTCGAACGTGGCACCGACCGTGCGCGGCTCAAGCGCCTGCTCGACCAGTACCTGAGCCTGGCGCACCTGCACAATGCCGAAGGCGGCTGCCCGTTGCCGCCACTGGGGGTGGAGATCGCCCGCGCCGAACGGCCGGTGCGCGAACAGGCCGAACACTGGCTGCTGGAGTTGCACCAGGCCTGGAGCGAAACCCTGGATGACCCCGACCTGGCCTGGGCCTTGCTCAGCCAGTGTGTCGGCGCGCTGGTGGTGGGGCGCATGCTGGCCAGCGAACCGGTGCAGGCACAGGTGCTGGACGCCAGCCGCAAGCTGGTCGAGCAGGTCTTCGATGAGGTTCGCTAGCACGCTGCTGGGGTTGCTGATGACCCTGCCCACCTTCGCCCAGGACAGCTGCCCGACCGGGCAGTACCAGGTCTGCCTTGTGGTGTGCTTCTGCGCGCCCATCGACCCCAACCAAGGCGGCCAGGTGCTGCAGGATGTCGAGCGCATGGCCACCGGCAGCCTGGTGTTCGCCCTGCGCCAGGCCCGCGAGGAAGCCACCGCCAATGGCACGCAGCCGATTCCCCTGCATATCCGCGCACAGCTCGAACCCTGGTACGACTTCGCCGTGCTCGACGCGGCACGTTACCGGGTCGGCAACGAACAGCAGATCAGCGCCGCCAACGCACTGCTGCAGAACCCGGACGTCAACGCCGTGACCCTGATCGACACGGTCATCTTCCGCCGCCCCGCCGATGCCGAGGACAACGTGGCGTTGTGGGCCCATGAGCTCAAGCACGTGCAGCAGTATCAGGAGCTGGGCGTCGAGGGCTTCGCCCAGCAATACACCCGTGACTACCAGGCGCTGGAGGGCCCCGCCTACGAGATCGAGGCCAAGGTGGCCAAGGCATTGCGTGAAAAAGCCGCTGGCGGGCCGCGCTGACTGCGCAATCCTGATGGGTGCCCATGCGTCATGATTGATGATGGCACCCGACATATCATTGCCCGTGATAATAACCTTCGCTCCATTTGATTCGTGCGTCACGCGCAAGACACTCAAACTCCGCCCACTACTAATATCTCGGCGGAGTTCTCCATGGATCACTCACTCAAACCCCTGCGCTTCCCCCTCGCTGCCCTGGCAGTGGTGGTGCTCAGCGCTTGCGGTCGCACCCCCGACGCCGTGCAGGCTCCCGCCGCGCCCAAAGTCAGCGTAGCCAAGGTGATCGAACAGCCGATCAACGAATGGGACGAGTTCACCGGCCGCCTCGAAGCACCGGAAACCGTCGAGGTACGCCCACGGGTGTCCGGCCAGGTCGACCTGGTGGCCTTCACCGAAGGCGCCCAGGTGAAGAAAGGCGACCTGCTGTTCCAGATCGACCCACGCCCGTTCCAGGCTGAAGTCCGCCGTCTCGAAGCCCAGCTGCAACAAGCCAAGGCCACCGCCATCCGCAGCGCCAACGAAGCCCGCCGTGGCGAGCGCCTGCGTGACAGCAACGCGATCTCCGCGGAACTGGCCGAGTCGCGCACCAGCGCCGCCGCCGAAGCCCGCGCCGGGGTCGACGCAATCCAGGCCCAGCTCGACCTGGCCCGCCTGAACCTGAGTTTCACCCGCGTCACGGCGCCGATCAGCGGCCGGGTCAGCCGCGCCCAGTTCACCGCCGGCAACATCGTCACGGCCGACGTCACCCCGCTGACCAGCGTGGTCTCCACCGACAAGGTCTACGCCTACTTCGACGCCGACGAGCGCGTGTACCTCAAGTACAGCCAGCTGGCCCGCGACGGCCAGCGCGGCCAGAGCACCCCGGTGTACCTGGGCCTGACCAACGAGACCGGCAACCCACACCTGGGCCAGATGAACTTCGTCGACAACCAGGTCAACCCGCGCACCGGCACCATCCGTGGCCGCGCCGTGTTCGACAACCGTGACGGCCAGTTCACCCCCGGCCTGTACGCGCGCCTGAAGCTGGTCGGCAGCGCCCAGTACGACGCCGTGCTGATCAACGACGAAGCGGTCGGCACCGACCTGGGCAAGAAGTTCGTGCTGGTTATGGACAAGGACAACAAGGCCGCCTACCGCGCCGTGGAACTGGGGCCCAAGCTCGAAGGCCTGCGTATTGTGCGCAGCGGCCTGGGCAAGGACGACCGCATCGTGGTCAAGGGCCTGCAGCGCGTGCGCCCTGGCTCGCCGGTCACCCCGGAGGAAACGCCGATGGCCAGTGAGCAGACCCTCGCCGCCCTCGCCCAGCACCGTCAGGCCCTGGAAGCCAGCAACCCGGCACCGAAGGTTGCCGGCGCCAATGTCAAAGTCGCCAGCGCCCAAGCGCCGCGCGGTTAAGGGACAACACCGATGAACTTTTCGAAATTCTTCATTACCCGGCCGATCTTCGCCGCGGTACTGTCGCTGGTGCTGCTGATCGCGGGTTCGATCTCGCTGTTCCAGCTGCCGATCAGCGAATACCCCGAAGTGGTACCGCCCACCGTGGTGGTGCGCGCCAACTTCCCCGGCGCCAACCCCAAGGTGATCGGCGAGACCGTCGCCGCGCCGCTTGAGCAAGCCATCACCGGTGTCGAGAACATGCTGTACATGTCCTCGCAATCCACCGCCGACGGCAAGCTGACCCTGACCATCACCTTCGCCCTGGGCACCGACCTGGACAACGCCCAGGTGCAGGTGCAGAACCGCGTCACCCGCACCCAGCCCAAGCTGCCGGAGGAAGTGACCCGTATCGGCATCACCGTCGACAAGGCCTCGCCCGACCTGACCATGGTCGTGCACCTGACCTCGCCGGACAACCGCTACGACATGCTCTACCTGTCCAACTACGCCATCCTCAACATCAAGGATGAGCTGGCGCGCCTGGGCGGCGTGGGCGACGTGCAGCTGTTCGGCATGGGCGACTACTCGCTGCGCGTGTGGCTCGACCCGAACAAGACCGCCTCGCGCAACCTGACTGCCAGCGACGTGGTGGCCGCCATTCGCGAGCAGAACCGCCAGGTCGCCGCCGGCCAGCTCGGCGCCCCGCCCGCCCCCGGTTCGACCAGCTTCCAGCTGTCGATCAACACCCAGGGCCGCCTGGTCAACGAGGAAGAGTTCGAGAACATCATCATCCGTGCTGGCGCCAACGGCGAGATCACCCGCCTGAAGGACATCGCCCGGGTCGAACTCGGCTCCAGCCAGTACGCCCTGCGCTCGCTGCTGAACAACCAGCCGGCGGTGGCCATCCCGATCTTCCAGCGCCCGGGCTCCAACGCCATCGAGATCTCCGACGAAGTGCGGGCGAAGATGGCCGAGCTGAAGAAGGACTTCCCCGAAGGCATGGACTACAGCATCGTCTATGACCCGACCGTGTTCGTCCGTGGTTCCATCGAGGCGGTGGTGCACACCCTGTTCGAAGCGCTGGTCCTGGTGGTGCTGGTCGTCATCCTGTTCCTGCAGACCTGGCGCGCCTCGATCATCCCGCTGCTGGCCGTGCCGGTGTCGCTGATCGGTACCTTTGCGGTGATGCACCTGTTCGGTTTCTCGCTCAACGCGCTATCGCTGTTCGGCCTGGTGCTGGCCATCGGTATCGTGGTGGACGACGCCATCGTCGTGGTGGAGAACGTCGAACGCAACATCGGACTGGGCCTGAAACCGCTCGAGGCCACGCAGAAGGCCATGAGCGAAGTGACCGGGCCGATCATCGCCACGGCACTGGTGCTGTGCGCCGTGTTCGTGCCGGCGGCGTTCATCTCGGGCCTTACCGGTCAGTTCTACAAACAGTTCGCCCTGACCATCGCCATCTCCACCGTGATCTCGGCGTTCAACTCGCTGACCCTGTCGCCGGCCCTGGCCGCCGTGCTGCTCAAGGACCACCACGCGCCGAAGGACCGTTTCTCGCGGTTCCTGGAAAAACTGCTGGGCAGCTGGCTGTTCGCCCCGTTCAACCGCTTCTTCGACCGCGCCAGCCATGGCTACGTCGGCGGCGTGCGCCGGGTCATCCGTTCCAGCGGAATTGCACTGTTCGTGTATGCCGGCCTGATGGGCCTGACCTACCTGGGCTTCTCGTCCACCCCGACCGGCTTCGTGCCGTCCCAGGACAAGCAGTACCTGGTGGCCTTCGCCCAATTGCCTGACGCCGCCAGCCTCGACCGCACCGAGGCGGTGATCAAGAAGATGAGCGAGATCGCCCTCAAGCAGCCAGGCGTGGCCGACTCGGTGGCCTTCCCGGGCCTGTCGATCAACGGTTTCACCAACAGCCCGAACAGCGGCATCGTGTTCACACCGCTCAAGCCGTTCGACGAGCGCAAGGACCCGAGCCAGTCGGCGGCAGCCATCGCCGCAGCCCTGAACGCCCAGTTCGCCGATATCCAGGACGCCTACATCGCGATCTTCCCGCCTCCGCCGGTACAAGGCCTGGGCACCATCGGCGGCTTCCGCCTGCAGATCGAGGACCGCGGCAACCTGGGCTACGAAGCGCTGTACAAGGAAACCCAGAACATCATCGCCAAGAGCCACAACGTGCCGGAACTGGCGGGCCTGTTCACCAGCTACCAGGTCAACGTGCCGCAGGTCGATGCCGCCATCGACCGGGAAAAGGCCAAGACCCATGGCGTGGCGATCAACGACATCTTCGACACCCTGCAGGTCTACCTGGGCTCGCTGTACACCAACGACTTCAACCGCTTTGGCCGTACCTACCAGGTCAACGTCCAGGCCGAGCAGCAGTTCCGCCTCGACGCCGAACAGATCGGCCAGTTGAAGGTGCGCAACAACCTGGGCGAGATGATCCCGCTGGCGACCTTCCTCAAGGTCAGCGACACCTCGGGGCCTGACCGCGTGATGCACTACAACGGCTTCATCACCGCCGAGATCAACGGTGCCGCAGCCCCCGGCTACAGCTCCGGTCAGGCCGAGGCTGCGATCGAGAAGCTGCTCAAGGAGGAACTGCCCAACGGCATGACCTTCGAGTGGACCGACCTGACCTACCAGCAGATCCTCTCGGGCAACACCGCACTGTTCGTGTTCCCACTGTGCGTGCTGCTGGCCTTCCTGGTGCTGGCCGCCCAGTACGAAAGCTGGAGCCTGCCGCTGGCGGTGATCCTGATCGTGCCGATGACCCTGCTGTCGGCCATCACCGGGGTGATCATCTCCGGTGGCGACAACAACATCTTCACCCAGATCGGCCTGATCGTACTGGTGGGCCTGGCGTGCAAGAACGCGATCCTGATCGTCGAGTTCGCCAAGGATGAACAGGCCAAGGGCCTCGATCCGCTGGCTGCGGTACTGGAAGCCTGCCGCCTGCGTCTGCGGCCGATCCTGATGACCTCGATCGCCTTCATCATGGGTGTGGTGCCGCTGGTGTTCTCCTCCGGCGCCGGTGCCGAGATGCGTCACGCCATGGGTGTGGCGGTGTTCTCGGGGATGATCGGGGTGACCGTATTCGGCCTGTTCCTGACCCCGGTGTTCTTCTTCCTGATCCGCCGTTTCGTCGAGCGTCGCCAGGCCCGCAAGGCCGAGCACGCCGTGGCACTGGAGAACCATGCATGAAGTTGCTCAAACCCCTGACCCCGAGCCTGCTGGCACTGGCCCTGGCGGCCTGCGCGGTGGGCCCGGACTACCAGGCCCCGCTGACCGAACCGGCCAAGCTGGACGCCGGCCTTGAAGCCAAAGCCTATGACCGCAGCCGCTTCGAGAGCGTGTGGTGGAAACAGTTCGACGACCCGGTGCTGAACCAGCTGGTGCAGGCATCGCTGGACGGCAACCGCGACCTGCGCGTGGCCTTCGCCCGCCTGAAAGCGGCGCGGTCGATTCGCGAGGACGTGTCCAACGACCAGATCCCCGTGGTCACCAGCCGCGCCAGCAGCGACCTGGGCAAGGGCCAGGTCCCTGGCCAGACCGAGCGCCGGGTCAACAGCGAACGCTATGACCTGGGCCTGGACATGGCCTGGGAGCTTGACCTGTTCGGCCGCATCCAGCGCCAGATCGAGGCCAGCGAAGCCCAGGAAGCGGCGGCCGAGGCCGACCTGCAGCAACTGCAGGTCAGCCTGATCGCCGAGCTGGTCGACGCCTACGGTCAATTGCGCGGCGCGCAACTGCGCGAGCAGATCGCCGTGGCCAACCTGAAGACCCAGCAGCAGTCGCGGGACATCACCGTGACCCTGCGCGACACCGGGGTCGGCAACGAGCTCGACGTGGTGCGCGCTGACGCCCGCCTGGCGGGTGTCGAAGCCACCGTGCCGCAATTGCAGGCCGAACAGGTGCGGGCGAAGAACCGCATCGCCACCCTGCTCGGCCAGCGCCCGGACGCGATGGCCGTGGACCTGTCGCCCAAGGCCCTGCCGGCCATCGCCAAGGCCTTGCCGGTGGGCGACCCCGGCGAGCTGCTGCGCCGCCGCCCGGACATCCGCAGCGCCGAGCGCCAGCTGGCTGCGGCCACGGCCAACGTCGGCGTGGCCACCGCCGACCTGTTCCCGAGGGTCAGCCTCAGTGGTTTCCTCGGCTTCACCGCCGCCCGCGGTTCGCAGATCGGCTCCTCGGCGGCCAATGCCTGGGCGCTGGGCCCGAGCATCACCTGGGCGGCGTTCGACCTGGGCAGCGTGCGCGCCCGCCTGCGCGGCGCCAAGGCCGATGCCGAAGGGGCGCTGGCCAATTACGAACAGCAAGTGCTGCTGGCCCTGGAGGAGTCCTCCAACGCCTTCAGCGACTACGGCAAGCGCCAGCAGCGCCTGCTGGCGCTGATGCGCCAGAGCGACGCCAGCCGCAAGGCGGCGGACCTGGCCTCGGTGCGCTACCGCGAAGGCACGGTGGACTACCTGGTGCTGCTCGACGCCGAGCGCGAGCGCCTGAGCGCCGAAGACGCCCAGGCCCAGGGCGAGGTCGAGCTGTACAGCGGCATCGTCGCGATCTACAAGGCGCTTGGCGGCGGCTGGCAACCCGATGTGGTGGCCAGCTCGCGCTGACCGTCCCCTGATGTGAAGACTCCTTTGGTTGGTTCCTCCCCCAACCGTTTGCCCCGAAGACCTTGGTCTTCGGGGCTTTTTTTATCCGCCGCTGGCGGGGCACGCGCCCTGCGAGACATGCTCCCTGGCCCGGGCAATCGCCGCCTGTATCGCCCCTCGCGCCTGGGGGCTGTTCTTCCAACAACTGCTGCCCAGCAGCCCGGCGGCCTCGCTGACGATCTGCAAGGCATCGGCTTCGGCCAGACGTGCCAACGAGCCATACCCCAGTTGCTCAAGGCGCTGCACCACGGTCGGGCCCACGCCCTTGACCGCCAGCAGCACCGCCCGCTCATCCGCACTGAACGCCATCTTCACCTCCCTGTAACGTCGTGGCTTTGCAAACGCGGCGAATGATGGCATATATCGATGTCTGCCTGCCCACCCCCACCAGGAGAACCCCATGCTCGGCGTGACCGACTACGGCGCTTTCGTGATCGCGTTCCTCATCCTCCTGGCGATCCCCGGGCCCGGCAACTTCGCCCTGATCACCGCCACCGGCAAGGGCGGCATCAAGGGCGGGCTGGCCGCCACCTTCGGGGTGATCCTCGGCGACCAGGTGCTGATGTGGCTGGCGGTGGCCGGCGTGGCCACCTTGCTGGCCACCTACCCCACCGCCTTCCACGTGGTGCAGTGGGCCGGCGCCGCCTACCTGGCCTGGCTCGGCCTGCGCATGGTGCTGAGCAAGCCCGGCGGCGCCCCGCGCGAGAGCCGCATGGCCAGCGGCCGCTACCTGCGCCAGACCATGATGATCACCCTGCTCAACCCCAAGGCGATCATGTTCTACATGGCGTTCTTCCCGTTGTTCATCGACCCGGTGCGCCACCAGGGCGTGGTCACCTTCGCCTTCATGGCGCTGACCGTGGCCGGGCTTACCTTGCTCTACGGCCTGATCGCAGTGTTCCTTACCCACCGACTGGCCGAGCGCATGCGCGCCAGCCCGCGCATCGCCAACCTCCTCGAACGCCTGGCCGGCGCCTGCCTGGTCGGCTTCGGCATCAAGCTGGCGGCGATGCGCTGAGGCTCAGGCGTCGCGCAGCAGGTCGTGGGCGTCGAGCAGGCGGAAGGCCACTTGCGGGTTGCGCTCGAGCCCCCGGCGGATCGCCGCGGGGATGGCTTGGCGCGTCTTGCGGCACAGGCCCAACTGCGCCTCCAGTTCGATGACGATACCGCGCATGGTGCGCACTTCGTTGAAGCCTGGGGCGATGTGCACGCGGATGCCGAGCTGCTCGTAAAGGCGTGATTGCAGGCGCTGTAGGTCTTCAAGATCCCTGAGGTTCTCCAGGCGCTCGACCAGGCGCTTTTCCTCCTCGCGGGTGAGCAGCAGGATGCGCCGCTCGGGGCCGTCGGCCAGACGTTCGCGGCCGCAGTCGCAGGCGCCTGGCGGGCATGGGTGACGTTGGGGGAGCGGGTTGGTCATGGCTGCAAGGATAGCCGCTGCATTTTCCTTGTGCCGCCTGGTCCGGCTTCATCGCCGGCAAGCGGCCGATCGTTGCTGTTGCGCAAGCTCAGCCTCCCGCCAGCAGACTGCGGTCGAACATGAACGTCCCCGCCCCCTGCGGGGTATGCCGGTACAGCTGCTGCGGCCGCCCGAGCCTGGGCTGGACCTTCTCGCCGGTGTCCTGCACCCAGCCTTCGCTCTTCATGCGTTCAAGGCGTTTGCGCAGCGAGGTGTTGTTGACCACCTGCCCCAGGCACGCCTGCACCGCTGCCAGGGCGTCCAGCACAGTGAAACGCTCGGGCGCCAGGTACAACGGCAGGTTGGTGTATACGGCCTTGGCCGCCAGCCGCTCACAGGCGCGCTCGACCAGCAGGCCATGGTCGAACGGCAGCGACAGCTCACGCGACAGAACGCTTTGAAGGTCAAAGAAGGCAACCTGCGCGTTCTCTACCACCACCGCCGGATCGAGCAGCGCCAGGTAGTAGGTGCTCAAGGTCCAGCCCCGTGGGTCGCGAACGCCATTGCCTTCGGTGCCTACCTGTTCCAGATGGCGGGGGACCACCTTGGACTTTTCCGCCAGGACACGGGCGGCGGCGGCATCCAGACTGTTGTCCGAGGTGCTGCCATTGACGATCACACCTGGCAGGGCCCACTGGCCGTCGTAGGGCTCGCGCCCACGCCGGTGCAACAACACCTCCAGGCGAAGGCTGTGCGGCGACAGGCGCAGGGCGATGATATCCACGCTGGCCAGGACTTTTGCTGTGCTCACGATACGATTCCTTCTGGCAACCTGCCTATATTCCACCAGGGCAATTAAATCTATCAAGGGCTAATTTTAATGCGGGAATAGCCTTGACATACTTAATGCACCAGATGAATTATATGACCATCCAAGCCGAGGACCTCTGCCCATGATCATCGCCAGCTTCGACGTCGACGCGCAAATCGGCTTTACCGCCAACGCTCCCCAGGAGTTGCCGGTGCCCGGCGGCCACCTGATCGCGCCTGCGCTCAACACCATGGCCCAGCGCGCCATGCTGCGCCTGGGCAGCAAGGACGCCCACCCGGCAAACGCCGCCTGGGTAGTCGCCGAAGCCGCCCAGATGCTGCAACCCCTGGCCCTGGCCAACGCCGACCTGACCTGGGTCAGCCACTGCGTCCCCGGCACGTCCGGCTTCGAACTGCTCCCCGGCCTGCCCGCCCCCATCGACTACGACTACTTCGTCTGGAAAGGCGTCGAACCCGACCTGCATCCCTACGGCGCCTGCTACCACGACCTAGCCGAACGCCGCTCCACCGGTGTCATCGAGTTCCTCAAGGTGCAACAGGTACAGGCGATCATCGTTGGCGGCCTGGCGCTGGACTACTGCGTGCGCACCACCGCCCTGCAACTGCGCCGCGCCGGTTTCGAGGTGTTGTTGTACCTGCCGGCCTGCCGCGCACTGAGCGCTGAGGACGCACAGGCTGCCTGCACTGCCATGGCCAATGCCGGCATCTACTTGTGCGGCGACGAACAGGCCCTCGACGACCAGCTCACCGCCCTCAAGGAGGCTCGCCCATGAGCGACAGCGTTTTCGGCCCACGGATCATCCAGAACCTGCTGGACACCGACTTCTACAAGATCACCATGATGCAGGCGGTGCTGCACAACTACCCCAACGCCGAGGTGGAATGGGAATTCCGCTGCCGCAACAACGAGGACCTTGCGCCCTACCTCGCCGAGATCCGCTACCAGGTCGAGCAGTTGGCCGATGTGTCGATCACCCACGACCAGTTGGCCTACCTGGAAAAGATTCCGTTCATCAAGCCGGACTTCATCCGCTTCCTCAGCCTGTTCCGCTTCAACCTGCGTTATGTGCAGGTGGGCCTGGACGACACCGGGCAGCTGGCGATCCGCCTGCGCGGCCCCTGGTTGCACGTGATCCTGTTCGAGATCCCGCTGCTGGCGATCATCAGTGAAGTACGCAACCGCTATCGCTACCGCGAGGTGGTGATCGAACAGGTCGGCGAGCGCCTCTACCAGAAGCTCGACTGGCTCAAGGCCGAAGCCAGCGGTGACGAGCTGGCCGGCCTGCAGTTGGCCGACTTCGGCACCCGCCGACGTTTCTCCTACCGGGTGCAGGAAGAGGTGGTGCACATCCTCAAACGTGACTTCCCCGGGCGCTTCGTCGGCACCAGCAACGTGCACCTGGCCCGCGAGTACCAGGTCAAACCCATCGGCACCATGGCCCACGAATGGTTCATGGCCCACCAGCAGCTCGGCCCGCGCCTGGTCGACAGCCAGGCCGCCGCCCTCGAGTGCTGGGTGCGCGAGTACCGTGGCCAGCTTGGCATCGCCCTGACCGATTGCATCGGCATGGACGCGTTCATGAAGGACTTCGACCTGTACTTCGCCAAGCTCTTCGATGGCCTGCGCCATGACTCGGGCGAGCCGCTGGCCTGGGCTGAGAAAGCCATCGCCCACTATGAACGGCTGGGTATGGACCCGAAGGGCAAGACCCTGATTTTCTCCGACGGGCTGGACTTCGAGAAGATGCTGACGCTCTACCGCGCCCTGCACGGGCGAATCAACGTCAGCTTCGGTATCGGCACCAACCTGACCTGCGACATCCCCGGCGTCACGCCGATGAACATGGTGATCAAGATGACCGCCTGCAACGGCGCGCCAGTGGCGAAGATTTCCGACAGCCCAGGCAAGACCCAGTGCCGGGACGAGAACTTCGTGGCGTACCTGCGGCATGTGTTCAACGTCCAATAACCCCGGGGCTGCCATGCAGCCCTTTCGCCGTCAAGCCGGCTCCCACAGGCTAGGCACTGCAGTCCAAGGTTTTTCACCAAGGCCCTCGTTGCCACGCACATTTGCTTGTATGGTGTTGTCAAAGAAGGATGTTTTACCCGCACAGGAAAGACCAGATGCCCCAACGCAATGTCATCAACGCCTCCGTCAGCCCCAAGGGCAGCCTGGAGACGCTGTCGCAACGTGAAGTCCAGCAACTGAGCGAAGTCGGTACCGGCAGCCTCTACACCCTGTTCCGCCAGTGCGCCCTGGCCATCCTCAACACCGGCGCCCATGTCGATAATGCCAAGACCATCCTCGAGGCCTACAAGGACTTCGAGGTACGTATCCACCAGCAGGACCGCGGCGTGCGCCTGGAACTGCTCAACGCCCCGGCCGACGCCTTCGTCGATGGCGAGATGATCGCCAGTACCCGCGAGATGTTGTTCAGCGCCCTGCGCGACATCGTCTACACCGAGAGCGAACTGGCCAGCCAGCGCATCGACCTGGAAAGCTCGCAAGGCATCACCGACTACGTCTTCCACCTGCTGCGCAACGCCCGCACCCTGCGCCCCGGTGTCGAGCCGAAGATGGTGGTGTGCTGGGGCGGCCACTCGATCAGCACCGAGGAATACCAGTACACCAAGAAGGTCGGCCACGAGCTGGGCCTGCGCAAGCTGGATGTCTGCACCGGCTGCGGCCCGGGCGTGATGAAAGGGCCGATGAAGGGCGCCACCATCGCCCATGCCAAGCAGCGCATGCACGGCAGCCGCTACCTGGGCCTGACCGAGCCGGGCATCATCGCCGCCGAGGCGCCCAACCCGATCGTCAACGAGCTGGTGATCCTGCCGGACATCGAGAAGCGTCTGGAAGCCTTCGTGCGTGTCGGCCACGGCATCATCATCTTCCCCGGCGGCGCCGGTACCGCCGAGGAGTTCCTCTACCTGCTCGGCATCCTCATGCACCCGGACAACCAGGGCCTGCCGTTCCCGGTGGTGCTCACCGGGCCGCGCAGCGCCGAGCCGTTCCTGCTGCAGTTGCATGCCTTCGTCGGCGCCACCCTTGGCGAGGCGGCGCAGCGCCACTACCAGATCATCATCGACGACCCGGCCGAAGTGGCGCGGCAGATGGTCGAGGGGCTCAAGGCAGTCAAGCAGTTCCGCCGCGAGCGCAACGACGCCTTCCACTTCAACTGGCTGCTGAAGATCGACGAAGGCTTCCAGCGCCCGTTCGACCCGACCCACGAGAACATGGCCAACCTGGCCCTGCGCCGCGACCTGCCGCCACACGAGCTGGCGGCCAACCTGCGCCGGGCGTTCTCGGGCGTGGTTGCCGGCAACGTCAAGGACAAGGGCATCCGCCTGATCGAGGAGCACGGGCCTTACCAGATCCGCGGCGATGCAGCGATCCTCGACCCGCTCGGGCGCCTGCTGCAGGCGTTCGTCGACCAGCACCGCATGAAGTTGCCCGGCGGGGCGGCGTATGTGCCGTGCTATGAAGTAGTGGCCTGAGGGCACTGGGGGCCGCTTTGCGGCCCTTTCGCCGGGGAATTGGCGCCCATGGCAGCCAATAACTCCTGATTTTTCGCAATATTTTGCAGATATTTCCTGCGCCAGGTGGTGAACCTGCCCACAAAAAAACGGTCTTTCGCTGACGGTCAATCCACCCGACCGGATCGCCGGCCCAGTCATCGGGCCTTCATTCGTCCTGTTTCAGCGAAGACCAGCATGCCAGACATCCAGCCCGCTTCCCCTGCCCTCACCGCCCTGCGCGGTGGCCTGATCGCCGCCCTGATCGCCCTCGCCGCCCCGGCCCACGCCGAAGAGCCGGCCACTGATGCGCGTTGGGTCAGTGACAGCCTGAACACTTACGTACGCAGCGGCCCTACCGATGGCCATCGCATCGTCGGCACGCTCAAGTCCGGGCAGAAGGTCACTTTGGTCACAAGCCAGGGCAACTACAGCCAGGTACGCGGGCAGAGCGGCGACCTGGTATGGATCCTCACCAGCGACCTGCAGGCGGTGCCCGGCCAGAGCGAGCGCCTGCCGCAGCTCGACGCCCAGGTGGCCGAACTGTCCGGCCAGCTCAAGACCATCGACGACAGCTGGAAAAACCGCGTGCAGGGCATGCAGGAGACCCTCGATTCGCGCAAGGCGCTGATCGACGAGCTGGAAACCCGTAACAAGGCACTCAACGAGCAGCTCGAGCAGAGCCAGTCGAGCCTGCGCGACACCCAGGCGCGCCTGGGGGACGAGAACAAGCAGGTGATGATGCGCTACATGGTGTATGGCGGCAGCATCGCCGGCGCCGGGCTGCTGGCGGGGCTGATCCTGCCGGCGCTGACCCGTGGGCGCAAACGCAACGATCGCTGGTTCTGACCAGCATGGCCGCTACATTTTCAAGAAAATGTTGAAACTGTTCCCGTGATTGCGATGTTTTTGCGATAAATCCTGCAGGCTAAGGTTGCCCTACCTACCACTCAGGGACCCTGATGCCATGAAAGCCATCGTCTTCACCCAACACGGCCTGCCACTGACCGATCCGGCCTCGCTCTACGACAGCGACCTGCCCGCGCCTGTACCCGGCCCACGCGATCTGCTGGTGGAAGTCCGCGCCATCGCAGTCAACCCGGTCGACACCAAGGTCCGCGCCGGCAGCGGCAGCACCGATCAACCCAAGGTGCTGGGCTGGGACGCGGTCGGCGTGGTGCGCGCCATCGGTGAACAGGTGACGCTGTTCCAGCCCGGCGACGAGGTCTTCTATGCCGGCGCCATCGACCGCCCTGGCAGCTACAGCGAACTGCACCTGGTCGATGAGCGCATCGTCGGCCACAAGCCGCGCAGCCTGGACAATGCCAGCGCCGCCGCCCTGCCGCTGACCTCGATCACCGCCTGGGAGTTGCTGTTCGACCGCCTGGGCGTGCGCGAAGGCGGCGGCGAAGGGCAAAGCCTGCTGATCGTCGGCGCCAGCGGTGGCGTGGGTTCGATCCTCACCCAGCTGGCGCGCCAACTCACCAACCTCACCGTGATCGGCACCGCCTCGCGCCCTGAAACCCAGGCCTGGGTACGCCAACTCGGCGCCCACCAGGTGATCGATCACAACCAGCCGCTGGCACCCCAGCTTGAGGCTGTGGGCATAGGCCAGGTGGACCTGGTGATCAGCCTGACCCACACCGACCGCCACTTCGCGCAGTTGGTCGAGGTGCTGCGCCCACAAGGCCGCCTGGCACTGATCGACGACCCGGCCAGCCTCGACGTGGTGCCGCTCAAGCGCAAGTCGCTGTCGTTGCACTGGGAGCTGATGTTCACCCGTTCGCTGTACCAGACCGCCGACATGATCAAGCAGCACGAACTGCTGGAGCGAATTGCCGGGCTGGTCGATGAAGGCGTGATCAAGACCACGCTGGGCGAGCATTTCGGTGCGATCAACGCGGCCAACCTGCGCCGCGCCCACGAGTTGATCGAAAGCGGCAAGGCAAAGGGCAAGGTTGTACTGGAAGGTTTCTAGATTTCCGAGGGGCCAGGCAGCGGCGCTACGCCGCTCCTGCAGATTACTCAGCTAACCCAACTCGGCAAACTTCTCCCCCAGGTAGCTCCGCAACCGCTGGATCGCCGGCGACACCGCCTGACGGTGCACGCACACCAGTTGCAGCGGCGCCGCCTGGCCGCATTCCGATGGGAACAGCTCCACCAGCCGCCCGGCCCGCACATCGGCCAGCACATCCAGCCGCGACTTGTAGACGATCCCCAGCCCCGCCACCGCCCAGCGGCGGACCACATCTGCATCGTCACTGGTGCGGTCGCCCGAAACGCTCACCGTCCTGACCCCGTCCGGCAGGTGAAACCCCCAACGCTCGTGGGTCTGTTCGCCCATCACATAGCGCAGGCAGTTGTGCCCGGCCAGTTCCTCCGGCGTGCGCGGCGCGCCATGGCGGGCGATGTAGCTCGGCGCAGCGCATAGCGTGCGGCGGTTGTCCGGGGCCAACGGCAGCGCCACCAGGCCCGAATCGGCCAACTGGCCGTAGCGGATACTGGCATCCAGGCGATCCCCCACCATGTCCGCCACCTGGTCGCTCAGGCGCAGTTGCAGGCTGATGCCCGGGTGCTGCAACTGGAACTCGTCGAGCCAGGGCAGCAGCACATTGCGCCCCAGGTCCGAGGGCATCGACAGACGCAGCACCCCGCCGATCTCTTCGCGCCCTTGCTCCAGGGCCATCTCGCCCTCCACCAGTGCCTCAAGCACCTGTCGCGCATGGGGCAGGTAGCGCTGGCCTTCATCCGACAGGCGCAGACGCCGGGTCGAACGCACCAGCAGGCGGAACCCCAGGCTGCGCTCCAGGCGCTGCACGGCGCCGCTGGCCAGGGCCGGCGAGATGTCCAGCTGGCGCGCCGCCGCGGAGAAACTGCCGGTTGCCACGGTACTGACGAATACCTGCAGGTCGTCCATGCGCACGAGTTTCTTCATGCCGGCACCTCGCTGTCGCGCAGGGACGAACGCAGCTTACCGCCGGCGACGCTGAAATTGCGCGGGGCATGGACCGGCCGCCCGCTCAGCAGGCTGGCGATCTCGAACACCGACTGCGAGGCCAGCGCCATCACATGGAAACCTTCGCACAACAGATAACCGACCCGATGCATGGGCACACTCCAGAGCATGTCTCGAATTCGTACTGTATGGGTCATTTCCGTCACCGGTAAAGCCTGGCCTCCCCCACCCCACAGAGTCGCGACCATGAACGCCGAACGCCTATCAAACCGGCGTCTGGCACATCGTTACGGGCTGTAGGCGCAACAACTCGGGCGGCCATTCATCGGGTAGGGTCTACGCTGAAGGGTTCATGACAACGAGACCCTGCCCATGCATCTGCGACTTTGCACTCTGGCCCTCGCCCTCACCTGCGCCACCGCCCAGGCCGTCGAGCCCACGCACCAGGAGCTGTACAGCCAGGCCCAGGCCGAACAGCCGCACTACCTGGAAACCCTCAAGTCCCTGGTTTCGGTAGACACCGGCACCGGTACCGAGGCGGGCCTGAAACAGGTCGGTGCCGAGCTGGTGAAACGCCTCGAGGCCCTCGGCGCCAAGGTCACCACCCAACCAGCCACGCCGTCGGTGGGCGACAACATCGTCGGCACATTCAAGGGCACCGGCGACAAGGACTTCCTGCTGATGGTCCACTACGACACGGTGTTCGGCCCCGGTACCGTGGCCAAGCGCCCGTTCCGCATCGAAGGCGAGCGCGCCTATGGCCCTGGCGTGGCCGATGCCAAGGGCGGCGTGGCGATGATCCTGCATGCGCTGAAGCTGCTGCAGGACCAGCAGTACAAGGGCTATCGCACCCTCACCGTGCTGTTCAACCCGGATGAGGAAATGGGCTCGGCAGGCTCCAGGCAGCTAATCGCCGAGCTGGCGCGCCAGCATGACTTCGTCTTTTCCTACGAGCCGCCGGACAAGGACGCGGTGACCGTCGCCACCAACGGCATCAACCGCCTGAAACTCACGGTGAACGGCCGCGCCTCCCACGCCGGCTCCGCGCCCGAGGCCGGGCGCAACGCGCTGATCGAACTGGCGCACCAGTTGCTGCAATTGAATGCCCTCGGCGACAAGGACAAGGGCACCACCGTCAACTGGACCCTGGCCAAGGCCGGAGAGAAGGCCAACATCATCCCTGCCCTGGCCAGCGCCGAGGCCGACATGCGTTATTCCGACCTGAGCGAGACCGAGCGGGTACAGGAGGATGCCTTGCGGATCATCAAGAAGCAGTTGGTCGCCGATACCCAGGTCGAGCTGGTCATGGAAAAAGGCCGTCCGCCTCTGGCGAAGAACGACGCCTCCACGCAGCTTGCACAAACTGCGCGGCAGCTCTACAGCAAGATCGACCGGCAACTGCAGCCGATCGCCATGCGCTTCGGCACCGACGCCGGCTACGCCTACTTGCCCGACAGCGACAAGCCCGCAGTGCTGGAGACCCTGGGTGTGGTCGGCGCCGGCCTGCATGGCGACGACGAGTACATGGAGATCGCCAGCGTGGCGCCGCGCCTGTACCTGACGGTGGCAATGATCAGGCAACTGGCGCAATAGGCCACTGCGCAGGAGCGCCCATGAACATCCTCTACGACGAACGTGTCGACGGCCCGTTGCCAAGCGTGGACAAGCCGGCGCTGCTGGCCGCCCTGCGCGAGGCCCTGCCCGACCTGGACATCCTGCACCGCAGCGAAGACCTCAAGCCCTATGAATGCGACGGCCTCTCGGCCTACCGCACACTGCCCCTGCTGGTGGCACTGCCCGAGCGGCTGGAGCAGGTGCAGGCGCTGCTGCGGCTCTGCCACCAGCGCGGCGTGCCGGTGGTCGCGCGCGGTACCGGCACCGGCCTGTCGGGCGGCGCGTTGCCGCTGAGCCAGGGCATCCTGCTGGTGATGGCGCGCTTCAACCGCATCCTCGAAGTCAACCCGCAGGGCCGCTTCGCCAGGGTCCAGCCTGGCGTGCGCAACCTGGCGATTTCCCAGACGGCGGCGCCCCACGGTTTGTACTACGCGCCAGACCCTTCCTCGCAGATCGCCTGCTCGATTGGCGGCAATGTCGCCGAGAACGCCGGCGGCGTGCACTGCCTTAAGTACGGGCTGACCGTGCACAACCTGCTGAAAGTGGAGATCCTCACCGTCGAGGGCGAGCGCCTGACCCTCGGCAGCGATGCCCTGGACAGCCCCGGCTTCGACCTGCTGGCACTGTTCACCGGCTCCGAGGGCATGCTCGGCATCGTCACCGAGGTCACCGTCAAGCTGCTGCCCAGGCCACAGGTAGCGCGGGTGCTGCTGGCCAGCTTCGCCAACGTCGAGCACGCCGGGCGCGCGGTGGCCGATATCATCGCCGCCGGGATCATCCCGGCAGGCCTCGAGATGATGGACAACCTGGCGATCCGCGCCGCCGAGGCCTTCATCCACGCCGGCTACCCGGTGGACGCGGCGGCGATCCTGCTGTGCGAACTGGACGGCGTCGAGGCCGATGTGCACGACGACTGCGCCCGCGTCGATGCCGTGTTGCGCCAGGCCGGTGCCCGCGAGGTGCGCCTGGCCTGCGACGAAGCCGAGCGCGTGCGCTTCTGGGCCGGGCGCAAGAACGCCTTCCCGGCGGTGGGGCGCATTTCGCCGGACTACTACTGCATGGACGGCACCATCCCGCGGCGCGAGCTGCCGCGAGTGCTCGCTGGCATCAGCCAACTGTCCGAGACATACGGCCTGCGGGTCGCCAACGTTTTCCATGCCGGCGACGGCAACATGCACCCGCTGATCCTGTTCGACGCCAACCTGCCCGGCGAGCTGGAACGCGCCGAAGCCCTCGGTGGCCGGATCCTCGAGTTGTGCGTGGCGGTGGGCGGCAGCATCACCGGCGAGCACGGCGTGGGCCGGGAGAAGATCAACCAGATGTGCGCCCAGTTCAACAGCGACGAGATCACCCTGTTCCACGCGGTCAAGGCCGCCTTCGACCCACGGGGCCTGCTCAACCCGGGCAAGAACATTCCCACCCTGCAGCGCTGCGCCGAGTTCGGCGCGCTGCATGTACACCATGGGCAGTTGCCCTTCCCCGACCTGGAGCGCTTCTGATGGGCACCGATCTCAGCCAGCAGCTGCTGGGGCAGGTCAACCAGGCGTTGCGCCAGGGCACCGCGCTGCGCATCCAGGGCGGCAACAGCAAGGCCATGCTCGGCCGCCCGGTGGCCGGCGAGCTTGTCGACACCCGTGGGCACCGCGGTATCGTCAGCTACGACCCCACCGAACTGGTGCTCACCGCCCGTGCCGGCACGCCGCTGCGGGAGATCGAGGCGACGCTGCGCGAGGCCGGGCAGATGCTGCCTTGCGAGCCGCCGCACCTGGGGCCCGAGGCGACGCTGGGCGGCATGGTCGCCGCCGGGCTTTCGGGGCCGCGCCGGCCCTGGGCAGGCGCGGTGCGCGACTATGTCCTGGGCACACGACTGATCACCGGCAACGGCAAGCACCTGCGCTTTGGCGGCGAGGTAATGAAGAATGTCGCGGGCTTCGACGTATCGCGGCTGATGACGGGCAGCTTCGGCTGCCTTGGCCTGCTCACCGAGGTTTCCTTGAAGGTGCTGCCCAGGCCGCGCCAGTGCCTGGGCCTGCGCCTGGAAATGGATGCCCGCCAGGCACTGGCCAGGTTGGCCGAATGGGGCCAGCAGCCATTGCCGATCAGCGCCGCCAGCCACGACGGCGAGGCGCTGCACCTGCGCCTGGAGGGCGGCGAAGGCTCGGTGCGCTCGGCCCGCGAGCGCTTGGGCGGCGAGGTCGTCGACCCGCGCTACTGGAGCGACCTGCGCGAGCAACGACTGGCGTTCTTCAGTGCGCCGGCCACGCTGTGGCGCCTGTCCCTGCCCATCACCTGCGGCGTGCTCGAGCTGCCCGGGCAGCAACTGATCGACTGGGGCGGCGCCCAGCGCTGGCTCAAGTCCGAGGCGCCGGCGGCCACCCTGCGCGCCCTGGTGGCCGAGGCCGGCGGCCATGCCACCGCCTACGCGCCCGGCGACGACAGCAGTGCGCCACTGGACCCGATGACGCTGCGCTACCACCAGGCGCTGAAGCGCCAACTCGACCCCCAGGGCATCTTCAACCCTGGTCGCCTGTATGCACACTTGTGAGGCCACGGCATGCAAACCCGACTGAGTGACTCCGCCCGCCACCTGGCCCGCGCCGACGAGGCCGAGCGCATCCTGCGGTCTTGCGTGCACTGCGGCTTTTGCACCGCCACCTGCCCCACCTACCAGCTGCTCGGCGACGAGCTGGACGGCCCACGTGGGCGCATCTACCTGATCAAGCAGGTGCTCGAAGGCGAACCGGTCAGCGCCAGCACCCAGACGCACCTGGACCGTTGCCTGAGCTGTCGCAATTGCGAGACCAGCTGCCCCTCCGGCGTGCAGTACCACAACCTGCTCGACATCGGCCGCGCCGTGGTCGACCGCCAAGTGCCGCGGCCGTTGGCCCAGCGCCTGCTGCGCAGTGGCTTGCGTGCGGTAGTGCCGAGGCCGGCGCTGTTCAGGGCCCTGCTGCACAGCGGCCTTGCCCTGCGCCCCCTGCTCCCGGTCAACCTCAAGGCCAAGCTGCCGCCGCAGATCGCCGCCGCCGGCCAGCGCCCGTCAGCAAGGCACGCTCGCCGCGTGTTGCTGCTTGAAGGTTGCGTGCAGCAGGCGCTCTCACCCAATACCAACGCCGCCACCGCGCGCCTGCTCGACCGCCTCGGCATCAGTGTCGAACCGATAGCCGAGGCCGGTTGCTGCGGCGCCGTGGACTATCACCTGGATGTCCAGGCACGCGGCCTGGAGCGTGCCCGACACAACATCGACGCCTGGTGGCCGGCCATCGAGGCCGGCGCCGAGGCCATCGTGCAGACCGCCAGCGGCTGCGGCGCATTCGTGCGTGACTATGGCCACCTGCTCGAAGGCGACCCGCGCTACGCCGCCAAGGCCGCCAGGGTCAGCGCGCTGTCCCGGGACCTGGTACAGGTGCTGCAGGCCGAGCCGCTGGAACACCTGGGGTTGTGCGCCGAGCAGCGCCTGGCCTTCCACTGCCCCTGCACCCTGCAGCACGCCCTCAAGCTCGGCGGTGCGGTGGAAGGCCTGCTGACGCGCCTGGGCTTTCACCTCACCCCGGTGCCCGATGGCCACCTGTGCTGCGGCTCGGCCGGCACCTACTCGCTGACCCAGCCGACGCTGGCGCGGCAATTGCGCGATGAGCGTATCAATGCCCTGGAGAGCGGCAGCCCACAGGTCATTGCCACGGCCAACATCGGTTGCCAGGTGCACCTTGCAAGTGCCGGGCGAACGCCGGTGCGGCACTGGGTCGAGATTGTCGAGGCGGCGCTCGATGCCACGCGCACTGCGACGCTGTAGCCTGTCTGACCGGGCATCCAAGACCGTGGCAACAGGTGCTGGAGCTGACGCGGATCAAGGCGATGTTCAACCTCCTGCCTGTATTTTCGGAACCCTCCTACCGAAAGCAAGGACGCTTCTTGATTGTTGCCACATCCGCGGCGAAACATCATCCGACCTGGAGACGTTACGGCCGCCCCGGCGCGGCCAACCCCATCCAGACGAGGCCATGCCATGCCCACACACGACCGCCCTACCCGCGAACTGCGCCATACCCTGCGCCAGTTGCTGGCCCATGAAGTCAGCAACCCCGATGACAACCCACACCTGTCCGGTGTGCGCTTCTTCTGCGCCACCGACGAGCACACCCGCCAACTGATCGAGCGCGTCGAGCTGCTCGCCAGCGAGGCCTTCTTCGACGCCAAGGGCCGCGCCATCCCCGCCCGTATGCGCGAGGCCACGGTGGATGGCGTATGCATCAAGCAGAAACGCAAGGCCTGCGACGACGAAACGGTGATCCGCATCGCGCTGCCCGCAAAAGGCTACATCACCATCAGTACCGCCCGCCTGTGAACACCCGCTGCCTGCAGGCGCGGGCCTGGCTCGCGCCTGCGGCCCTTGCGGCTTTGCCGATAAACCCCGAAGCTTCTACATCCCTGCGCTTCGGACCCTTCCCACGATGGAACTGCACATCCGCCTCGAAGGCCGCAAAGGCCTTGCCGAGCAGCTCTACCGGCAACTGCGCGCCGGCATCGACAGCGGCCACCTCGCCGCCGGCACGCAACTGCCGCCCACCCGCCTGCTGGCCGAACAGCTGGGGGTCTCGCGCAAGACCGTGGCCGAAGCCTATTCACGCCTGACCTACGACAACCTGCTTAGCGGCGTGGTTGGCCGCGGCACCTTCATCAGCCCACGCCACACCTTGCGCCAGGGCGACAGCGAGCACATCCCGCTGGCCGCCGCCGACACGCTCGAACGCTGGCGCCAGCGCGCCACGGTACTGGCCCAGCGGGCGCTGGACGCGCCTTCGCGCTATGACTTCATCGGCGGAGCCTCGAGCAAGTCGCAGTTTCCCTACGATCAATGGCGCAGTTGCATGAACTACGCCCTGCGCCGTAGCCAGCGGCACCCCGAGCGGCAGTTTTCCGCCCAGGGCCTGCCCGAACTGCGCGAAGCCATCACCCATCACATCGCCTTCACCCGTGGCATCCAGTGCGCGCCCAGCGATGTGCTGGTGTGCAACGGCGCCCAGCAGGCGCTGGACCTTATCGCCCGGGTGCTGGTCGAGCCCGGCTGCAAGGTGGCCATGGAAGACCCGGGCTACCCGCCGGCCCGGCAGTTGTTCCAGGCCTTGGGCGCGCGCATGCAGTCAGTGCCGGTGGACGACCAGGGATTGTGCGTGGAGCAGATCGAGGATGGCACCCGGCTGATCTACGTGACCCCCTCGCACCAGTTCCCGCTGGGCATGCCCATGGCCGCGCCACGGCGCGAGGCGCTGCTGGCGCGGGCCGCCGAACTTGGCGCGCTGATCATCGAGGATGACTACGACTGCGAGTTCCGCTACCAGGGGCCTGCCGCCGAGGCCCTGCAACGCATGGACCGGCATGGCCTGGTGGCCTATGTAGGGACGTTCTCCAAGACCCTGCTGCCCGAACTGCGCCTGGGCTACGCGGTGCTGCCGCCCGCCGTGCTGCAGGCCGCCTGCGTGGCCAAGCACCTGAGCGACTGGCACAGCCCGACCCTGCAGCAATGGGCGCTGGCGCGGTTCCTCGCCGAAGGCCACCTGAACAAGCACATCCGCCGTTGCCACGAGGTCTACAGCGCACGCCGCGAGCGGATCCTGGCGCGGCTTGGCGGCGACCTGGCGCCGTGGTTCGACGCGGTGCCGGCCAGCGCGGGCTTTCACCTTAGCGCGCTGGCCAAGCCGGGGGTGGATGTCGAATTGCTGATCAGCCTGGCGCGCAAGGTGGAGGTGGGCCTCTATTCCCTGGCGCCGTTCTTCAGCGAGGCCCCGGTGCGGCCGGGGCTGCTGCTGGGCTTCGGCGCCATCGAGCTGCTGGATATCGACCCGGCGCTGGACCGCGTCGCCGACACCCTGCAGCGCCTCAGTTGACCAGCGCTTCAGCGGGCTGCCGGCAACGGGCAATCGCCCTGGCGTAGCCCTTCGGCGCGAAGCACGCAGTCACCAGCAACATCGCCAGCACGGTGCAGGCCAGTAACGTCCAGGAGGCCTGGAAGTCGCCGCTGACATCGCGCAGCCAGCCGGTGATGTACGGCACGATGCCGGTGACGATGAAGCCCACGCCCTGGACGAATGCCGCCAGGCTGCCGGCTTCGCCGGGGCTGCGCAGGTGCTCCAAGGTCAGCGTCAGACTGAGGCTGAAACAGGCCCCCAGGCCCAGGCCGATCATCGCCACCCACAGGCCCATGGCGCTGGCCGGCGCCAGCAGCAGGCCGAGGAAGCCACCGAGCTGGATCAGCAAGGCCAGCCACAGGCCGGGCCGGCGATCGACCAGGCGCCGCAGCAGCAATGGCAAGCCCAGGGCACCGCAGACCTGGAAGATGGTCATCAGGCCAACCAGCTCGCCGCCCCCCTGGGCCGTGCCGCCGTGCTCCAGGTGATAGGCCGGCAGCCACGCCACCATGCTGGTATAGCCGCCATTGATCAGCCCGAAGTACAACGCCAGCAGCCAGGCCCGGCGGTTGCCGAACCAGTGCCCGCCACTGCCGGCGGCCTGGCTTGGCGTAGGTTGGCGCGGACGCAGCAGTACCCAGGCAGCCATTGCCAGCAGCGCCGGCAGCGCCCAGAGGCCCAGGCCGAACTGCCAATCGCCGAAGTGTGCGGCAATCCCAGGGCCGAGCACCGCAGCCAAACCACCACCGCTCATCAATGCCGCCGAATACAGCCCCATGCTCGCCGCCAGGCGGTTGGGGAACCAGCGATTGACCAGCCCCGGCATCATGCCCTGCACCACGGCAACGCCCAAGCCGGCGACCACGGCGCTGGCGATCAACGCCCAGGCGCTGTCCAGCTGCAGGCGCCACAGGCAAGCCAGGGTAATAGCCGCAAGCCCCGCTAGCATGCCGCCATGCTCGCTCAGCCAGCGTCGCAGCCAGGGTTGCAACAACGGGATCAGGCCCATGCACAGCACCGGCAACGCGGTCAGCAACGCCGCCTGCTGGTAACCCAGGCCGGTGCCCTGGCGCATGGGTTCGAGCAAAGGGCCGATGCTGGTGAGGATCGGTCGTAGGTTCAGGGCCAGCAGCACCACCAGCAACAGGTTCAGCGCGCCCCTCATCCTTGGCTGGCCTGCTGCCATTCACGGTACAGGCCACTCTCACCCGCGGGCTTCAGCGGGCGCAGGGGCAGGCTCTGCTGCTGCGGCGGGCGGGCCATCTGCGCATACACCGCGGCGGTGGACAGGCCATAGGGCTCGCCTTCGTCATTGTCGTAGGCGAACCAGGCTCGCTCGATGCCACACAGGTGCATGGCTGCCAGGCACATCGGGCACGGGTGGCCGCTGGCATAGATTTCGGCGCCCTCCAGGCGTGGCCGGCCAAGGACCTGGGCAGCCTGGCGGATGGCCTGCATCTCGGCGTGGCTGGTCGGGTCCTGGGTGCTGTGGATCTCGTTGACGGCGCGGGCGATCACCTGCCCCTGGTAGACCAGCACGGCGCCGAACGGGCGGCCGCCGGCCTGGATGTTGGCACGGGCCAGCTCGAGGGCCTCGCGCATGTAGCGATCTGCGGACATGAAACGGTTCTCCGGTATTGACCCGGCCATTATCCCGGCTGCGACGCGCCGACAGAAATGAAGAGATTGGATGCCTGTCAGTGGCCATCCAAATGCGCGATTGGCCTCCTGGCAAAGCGCGGGATTGGCTATTCGGCACGACGCGGCCGGGCGCTAAGGTAGTGCCACTTGCCACCTGCACATCTTTGGAGCCTCACCATGCATGACCGTATCGAATGGGCCAAGCACTCGCCGGAAGCCTACAAGGCCATGATCGGCCTCGAACAGGCGCTGGTCGCCTCAGGCCTGGAACACTCGCTGCTGGAGCTGATCCGCCTGCGCGCCTCGCAGGTCAATGGCTGCGCCTACTGCGTCAACATGCACGCCAACGATGCGCGCAAGGCCGGTGAAACCGAGGCGCGCCTGCAGACCCTGAGCGTCTGGCGCGAGACCCGCTACTTCACACCACGCGAACGTGCCGCCCTGGCCTGGGTCGAGAGCCTGACCCGCCTCCCGGAACGCGGCGCGCCGCAAGACGAGTACCAGGCATTGCTCGAGCACTTCAGCGCCAAGGAAATCGCCAACCTGACCTTGGCCATCGCCACCATCAATGCCTGGAACCGCTTCGGCGTGGGCTTCGCGATGGTGCCGGCGTAACAGTCAACTGGGTCCCCGCCCCGGCTGGGGGCGGGTGTGCTTCGAGATCCATCATGCCTGCGCCAGGTACTCGACCAGGCGCCGCAGCATCGCGTCACAGCCATGCAACTGCTCGACGCTGACGAACTCATCGGGCTTGTGCCCCTGCTCCATGCTCCCCGGCCCGCAAACCACGGTGGGAATCCCCGCCTGGTCGAACAACCCGCCCTCGGTGCCGAACGCCACTGTGCCGAAGTCATCCGAGCCACTGAGCCGCGCCACCAGTTGCGCGGCCTCGCTGGCGGCAGGCGTGGCCAGCCCCGGGTAGGCGCTCAACGGCCGCAAGCGAATCGCGCTGGCCGCATTGACAGTGCGCATGCGCGGCAGCAGCTCAGCCTCGGCATAGGTCTGCAGCTGGTCTGCCACCACCTGGGCCTCGAAGCCCGGCAAGGCGCGTACTTCGAAATCGAATTCGCATTCCTCGGGGACGATGTTCAACGCCCTCCCGCCCTTGATCACCCCGGTCTGCACCGTGGAGAACGGTGGGTCGAAGCGCCCGTCGTGATGCTCGGGATGCGCCAGCTCATCACCGATCTCGCCCAGTTTGCCGATCAACCGCGCCGCGTACTCGATGGCGTTGACGCCATAGGGGGCATAGGCCGAATGGCAGGCGGCACCGTGCACCTCGCAGCGCATGGCCAGCTTGCCCTTGTGGCCGAGCACCGGCTTGAGCTCGGTGGGCTCGCCGATCAGACACAGGCGCGGTTTGTGCGGGCGCCGCGCCAACGCCG
Source organism: Pseudomonas soli (assembly GCF_900110655.1). Classification (GTDB taxonomy): domain Bacteria; phylum Pseudomonadota; class Gammaproteobacteria; order Pseudomonadales; family Pseudomonadaceae; genus Aquipseudomonas; species Aquipseudomonas soli. The sequence continues at coordinate 157,664 of NZ_FOEQ01000004.1, read as the reverse complement.
CCAACATCGAACGCACGCCCAGGCAGCCGACTTCCTCATCGTAGGAGAACGCCAGGTGCACCGGCATCTTCAGGGGTTGGGCGAGAAACGCCGGTACCGCCGCCAGCACCGAGGCGATGAAGCCCTTCATGTCGGCAGTGCCGCGGCCATACAGGCGCCCGTCGCGCTCGCTCAGGCGAAACGGCTCGACGCTCCAGGCCTGGCCGTCGACCGGCACCACGTCAGTGTGGCCGGACAGCACCACGCCGCCTCGGTCAAGTGGGCCTATCGTGGCGAACAGGTTGGCCTTGGTGCCTTCGTCGTTGTGGAACAGCTCGCTGTGAACGCCAAACCCGGCTAGATAATCGCGAATGAAGGCGATCAGCTCCAGGTTGGAATCACGGCTCACTGTGGCGAAGCCGACCAGCCGCTCCAACAGCGCACGGCTGCTGGCCTCACTCATCGCCGGGCACTCCGTAGCTGGGCGCGGCGGTCGGGTTCAGGGCGCGGGTCACATAGTCCTGCATCTGCGGGCGATAGGCTTGCCACAGGGTGTCCAGTTCAGCGATCGGGTCCTGCTCGGTCCAGTCCACCCGCAGGTCGACCAACGGCCAGGTCAGCTCGCCGGCAATCTTCAGCGCCGCCGAATGCACCGGCCCCGCCTCGCCCCCGGCCGCCATCGCCGCGTGCATGGCCGCCAGCAGGCGGTCGGCCAGATGGCCGCCGGCCTGCTCGAATGCCGTAACCATCGCCGCGATCACCGCCTGCGACGACAGCAGGTTGCCGGCCGCCGCGCATTGCTCACCGGCCACCGCGTTGTGCGTGCCCAGCGCTTCCTTGCCGGTGAACAGCGCCACCTGCCCGTGGCTGTCGATCACCGTGACCTGGCGGTACTCGCTCCACCCATTGGCACTCAGCACCCGCTCCAGCGCCGCGGCAGGCGGCAGCTGGCCTTGTTCCAGGGCATCGAGGATCTGCGGGCCGAGGGCCGGCAGGGTGATGTTCTGCGTGGCCACGGCACCGACCCCGGCGCGCACCCACGGGCAACGGGCGCCGACGGCGATGCTCGATGAACTGATGGCGATGCCGACCTGGCCGGTTTCCTGGCAGCGGCCGATGATGGAGAAGGTCATGGTGCAGCTCCTGTGGTGAGTTACCGGCATTCTCGGCGGGCCAAGGCAGCGGCGAAACCAACATTTTCCTCGGCACAGGGCAGGAAAAAACTATGGCGGCTCGGCGCGCGGCGGTGCCCATCCACCCTTCGCCAATTTATCGGCAAGCCCCAGCTAAATACTATTTTCGCGATTGCCCCCCCATCCCTAGTCTGGCCCCAGGCAAAGGCGGTCCCCACCGACCTGAACAAGAACGCCGCTGAAGAAGGGCTGGGACATGACACTGAACAACATCGAAATCGACACCCTCGTAGTCGGCGCCGGCCAGGCCGGCGTGGCCATGAGCGAACACCTGAGCAAGCTCGGCGTGCCGCACCTGGTGCTGGAGCGCAAGCGCATCGCCGAGGCCTGGCGCACCGGCCGCTGGGATTCGCTGGTGGCCAACGGGCCGGCCTGGCACGACCGCTTCCCGGGCCTGGAATTCGACCTCGACGCCGACGCCTTCGCCGGCAAGGACCAGGTCGCCGACTACTTCGAGCAGTACGTGCGCAAGTACAACCTGCCAGTGCGCACCGGTGTCGAGGTCAGGCAGGTGGTACGCAACGCCGACCGCCCGGGCTTCACCATCGAAACCAACCAGGGCGTGATCCGCGCCAACCGCGTGGTGGCCGCCACCGGCCCGTTCCAGCGCCCGGTGATCCCGGCCATCGCGCCAAAGGACGACGGCCTGCACCAGATCCACTCCGCCGCCTACTACAACCCCGAGCAACTGCCTGAAGGCGCGGTGCTGGTGGTGGGCGCCGGCTCCTCCGGCGTGCAGATCGCCGAGGAGCTGATGCGCGCCGGGCGCCAGGTGTACCTGTCGGTGGGCGCCCACGACCGCCCGCCACGCAGCTACCGCAACCGTGACTTCTGCTGGTGGCTCGGCGTGCTCGGCGAATGGGATGCCGAGATCGCCAAGCCTGGCCGCGAGCACGTGACCATCGCCGTGTCCGGTGCCCGTGGCGGCCATACCGTGGACTTCCGCGCCCTCGCCCACCAGGGCATGACCCTGGTCGGCCTGACCCAGTCGTTCGAGGGCGGCGTGGCGCGCTTCCAGGACAACCTGGCCGAGAACATCAACCGTGGCGACGAGAACTACCTGGCCCTGCTGGACGCCGCCGACGCCTATGTCGAACGCAACGGCCTGGACCTGCCACCAGAGCCTGAAGCGCGCAAGCGCCTGCCCGACCCGGCCTGCGTCAGCAACCCGCTGCGCGAGCTGGACCTGGCCCAGGCCAACGTCACCACCATCATCTGGGCCACCGGCTACGGTGTGGATTTCAGCTGGCTGCAGGTGGACGCCTTCGACGCCAACGGCAAGCCGCAACACCAGCGTGGCGTGTCGAAAGAACCAGGCGTGTACTTCCTCGGCCTGCCCTGGTTGTCACGCCGCGGCTCGTCGTTCATCTGGGGCGTGTGGCACGACGCCAAGCACGTCGCCGGTCACATCGCCACCCAGCGCACCTACCTGGCCTACCGCGACCGCGAACAGCGCACGGCGGATGAGCAGCAACCCTCGATCAGCAACGTCAGCACCTTCGGAGCCCACTGATGCCTACTCACACTCGCATCCGCATGTTCAACACCAAGGCCACCTACCCCAACCAGACCCTGGACAACGACCTGTGCCAGGCGGTGCGCGCCGGCAACACCATCTACGTGCGCGGGCAGGTCGGCACCGATTTCGAAGGCCGCCTGGTCGGCCTGGGCGACCCGCAGGCGCAGGCCGAACAGGCGATGAAGAACGTCAAGCAGTTGCTTGAGGAGGCAGGCTCGGACCTGTCGCATATCGTCAAGACCACCACCTACATCACCGACCCGCGCTTCCGCGAGCCGGTGTACAAGGAAGTGGGTAAGTGGCTCAAGGGCGTGTTCCCGATTTCCACCGGGTTGGTGGTGGCAGGGTTGGCGCAAGCCGAGTGGCTGATGGAGATTGATGTGATCGCGGTGGTGCCGGATCAGGCTTGAGCGTTACCAGTACACGGGGCCGCATTGCGGCCTCATCGGGCCTGCCGGCAGTAAGACGAGGGCCGAGAATGGCTCCTGATAATTTTGCCAGTTCCAATAGCGAGCCTTTTACGCCTAGATTTCCTTGCCAAGCCCCTAGATCAAGTAACCCCATGACGAAGCCAATTGTCGTCCATAAGGTCACATCCCTGTTGGCAACAGATAGGCCAGGGTCCATTTTTTGGTGCAGAGAAGACCAACAGTCTCGTGCACTCACCTACACCGCTTATGGGTATTCAGAACCTGTCGGCGTATCAGTCGTTACACTCGGCTTCAATGCTCAGCACCGCGCCCCATTGACTGGGCGCTACCTTCTCGGTAATGGCTACCGTTCGTTCAGCCCAGCGCTGATGCGCTTTCTCTCACCCGACTCGCTGAGCCCGTTCGAGGATGGTGGAGTGAATGCCTACAATTATTGCAACAATGATCCGATCAATAAGGTCGACCCTTCCGGCCACACTGGCAATTTTCAGAAATTGATCAGTTTCGAACCGGACATATTCACATCGATTATCAAGCATTTATCTCTCGAAGACCTTGTCTCTCTTTCCAATACTTCAAGATTGACGAACAAGCTGACCGCTCCCGCACTAGGCAAATACGACGATCAGTTGCCTGCCCGTGCCAGGATAATATCGGCCAAGACGGGCGGTATTCGGCAAATGCCCGCATCAGCGAGAAAAAACCTAAATGTCGCACCGCTCCCCTTCTTCCGCGATGTTCTCCATATCAAACAAGAAGACGGGCCCCTGGAGTTACTTCGCCTGCTGAGAGAGGCAAAAGAAGAAAGAGCCAGGTGGAACGAAGCAATCTCCTCAACCGATTCGACGCCCTACAACTCGGATTCAGAGGATGAGATGCAGCGTGTCAACAAAGGAATCAGAAGAGCCATCTACGGCCCGCAACTCTGAACCTTTGCCAGATGGTTGGCGCAGGCCGAGTGGCTGATGGAGATTGATGCGGCCTCGACGAGGCCTGCTATAAAGCGTTGAAACTAAATCGCGGGGCAAGCCCGCTCCCCCGTCACGATGAACTCATGACATGGGAGCGGGCTTGCCCCGCGATGGGTGCTATCGGACGATGCCGCGCTCGGCGCCACCTACCTGCCCAAACCGCCCGGCCTGGAAATCATCGAACGATTCGGCGATCTCGGCCTGGCTGTTCATCACGAACGGGCCATACCCGACGATGGGCTCGTCGATCGGCTCGCCGCTGAGCAGCAGCACGCTGACGTCATCCTGCGCCTCGAGACGCACACCGTCGCCGTCGCGTTCCAGCAATACCAGGCTGGCCGCACCGGCTTCGCGCTCATCGTTGACCCGCAGCGTGCCACGCAGCACCACCAGCGCGGCATTGCGCCCGGCGGCCACCGGCAGTTGCAGCGTGGCGCCCGCCTTCAGGCGCAGGTCCCAGACGTCCATCTCGGTAAAGGTGCGCGCCGGCCCCTGCTGGTCAAGGTAACGCCCGGCGATCACCCGCAGGCTGCCCGCCTCGCCTTCCAGCGTCACCACCGGAATGTCACTGGCCAACAGCGTCTGGTAGCCGGCGGCGGCGCGCTTGTCCCTGGCCGGCAGGTTGACCCACAGTTGCACCATCTCCAGCGTGCCGCCGCTACGGGCAAAGGCCGGGGAATGGAACTCCTCGTGGATGATGCCGCCCGCAGCGGTCATCCATTGCACGTCGCCCGGGCCGATCAGACCGCCCGCGCCGGTGGAGTCGCGGTGCTCCAGTTCGCCCTGGTAGACGATGGTGACGGTCTCGAAACCGCGGTGCGGGTGCTGGCCGACGCCACGCCGGGCAGTGGTCGGGGCGAAGTCATGCGGGCCGGCATAATCCAGCAGCAGGAACGGGCTGATATGCCGCGCCAGATGGTCGTAGGTGAACAGGCTGCGCACCGGGAAGCCGTCGCCCACCCAGTGGGCGTTGGGGCTGCGGTGGATACCCTGGATCTTTTTCATGAGAAGCCTCCTGTTGATGGGTTACACCTTACAGATGAGGCCAATACTGCGGTAGATAGCTGAAATGGCATGGATCGTTCCATCAGTGGAACAACCAAACGCATCGCGGGGCAAGCCCGCTGCCACTGCCTGCTTTGTTCAGGCGTGGCAGCGGGCTTGCCCCGCGATGCGTATCAGGATCGATCAGGCGATCGCCGCGTCCACCAGCACTTGGGCTTCGGCCACCAGGCGCTTGAGGTGCGCCTCGTCGATGAAGCTTTCGGCGTAGATCTTGTAGATATCCTCGGTGCCGGACGGCCGCGCGGCGAACCAGCCGTTCGCGGTCATCACCTTCAGGCCGCCGATGGCCTGGTTGTTACCCGGCGCATGGCTGAGGATCTGCTGGATCGGCTCGCCGGCAAGCTCGGTGGACTTGACCTGCTCCGGCGCCAGCTTGCTCAGCAGCGCCTTCTGCCGTGCGTCGGCCTTGGCCTCGACGCGGGTGGCGTACGGCTTGCCCAGCTTGGCGGTCAGGTCGGCGTAGATCTGGCTCGGGTTGCGCCCGGTGCGGGCGGTCATCTCGGCCGCCAGCAGCGCCGGAATCAGGCCGTCCTTGTCGGTGGCCCAGACCGAGCCGTCCTTGCGCAGGAACGAGGCGCCCGCGCTCTCTTCACCACCGAAGCCCAGCGAACCGTCGAACAGGCCTTGGGCGAAGAACTTGAAGCCCACCGGCACTTCATACAGCTCACGGCCCAGGCCCGCGGTGACGCGGTCGATCAGGCCGCTGGAAACCACGGTCTTGCCCACGGCGGCATCACTGCGCCATTGCGGGCGGTTGCGGTACAGGTAGTCGATGGCCACGGCCAGGTAGTTGTTCGGCTGCAGCAGGCCGTCGGCGGTGACGATGCCGTGGCGATCGTGGTCCGGGTCGCAGGCGAAGGCCACGTCGAACCGCTCGCGCAGGCCGATCAGGCCCTGCATGGCGTAAGGCGAGGACGGGTCCATGCGGATCTGCCCGTCCCAGTCGACGGTCATGAAGCGGAAGGTCGGATCGACCTCGGTATTCACCACTTCCAGGTTCAGCTGGTAGTGCTCGGCGATGGCCGACCAGTAGCGCACGCCGGCACCGCCCAATGGGTCGACGCCCAGGCGCAGATTGGCGCTGCGGATCACGTCGAAGTCGATGACATTTTCCAGGTCGGCGACATAGCTGCTCACGTAGTCGTGGCGCTGGGTGGTCGGCGCCGCCAGCGCCTGCTGGTAGTCCATGCGCTTGACGCCAGCCAGGTTCGCCGCCAGCAGCTCGTTGGCCTTGGCCTCGATCCACTTGGTCACGTCGCTGTCGGCCGGGCCGCCGTTGGGCGGGTTGTACTTGAAGCCGCCGCTCTGCGGTGGGTTGTGCGACGGAGTGATGACGATGCCGTCGGCCAGGCCCTGCTGGCGGCCACGGTTGTAGCAGAGGATGGCATGGGACACCGCCGGGGTCGGGGTGTACTCGTCGTCCTTGCTCAACATCACCTGCACGCCATTGGCGGCCAGCACTTCCAGAGCGCTGGCGGCGGCCGGGGCGGACAACGCGTGGGTGTCGGCACCGATGAACAACGGGCCGTCGATGCCTTTCTCCTGGCGATACAGGCAGATGGCCTGGGTGATCGCCAGCACGTGGTATTCGTTGAAGCTCAGTTCGAACGAAGTGCCGCGGTGGCCCGAGGTGCCGAAGGCCACGCGCTGGGCCGCCACCGCGGCGTCGGGACGGCCGGTGTAGTAAGCGGTCAACAGGCGGGGGATATCGACCAGCACGCTGGCCGGAGCCGGCTTGCCTGCCAAAGGACTGAGCGTCATGCGGAACCTCGAAATCAACGAATGTTGGTGTTTGAACGCGCAGTGTACTGGGAGTTTCAGCGCCAGGCGATGGCGGCGTTCACGCCAGTTGCCACCAGCCGGGGAACATCTGTCGCACCCGCGGTTCGGCAAAACGCTCGTCGATCAGCACCAGCACGCCGCGGTCTTGGTCGCCGCGGATCACCCGGCCTGCGGCCTGGATCACCTTGCGCACCCCAGGATAGAGATACGCATAGTCGAAACCGGCGCCGAACTGCCGACCCAGGCGCTGTTTGAACTGCTCGTTGACCGGATTGACCTGTGGCAGGCCAAGGGTGGCGACGAAGGCGCCAATCAGGCGAGTGCCCGGCAGGTCGACCCCCTCGCCGAAGGCGCCGCCGAGCACGGCGAAGCCCACCCCCTGCCCGTGCTCCACGAACCGTGCCAGGAAGGCTTCGCGGCTGGCCTCGTCCATGCCGGGAGACTGTCGCCAGATGGGTAGCGCCGGGTAGCGTTCGGCCAGTAACCGCGCCACCTGTTCGAGGTACTCGAAGCTACTGAAGAAGGCCAGGTAGTTGCCCGGCTGGCCGGCAAACTGAGCGGCGATCAGTTCGACGATCGGCGCCAGTGACGCCTGGCGCTGCTGGTAGCGGGTGGACACCTCACTGACGATGCGCACCTGCAACTGCTCGGCGCGAAACGGCGCGGCGACCTCCAGCCAGGCAGTGTCGCTCGGCATGCCCAGCAGATCGGTGTAGAAGTGCCGGGGATTGAGCGTGGCGGAAAACAGCGTGACGCTACGCGCCGCGCTCATGCGCGGGCCCAGCAGCCGGGCAGGCACCACGTTGCGCAGGCACAACGTGGCCAGGCGCCGCCCACGGGGGCCGTTGCGCGGGCTGATATCGAACAGGAAGTGCTCGTCGAACAACTCGGCGATACGGCTGAACTGCAAGGCCTGGAAGTAGAACTCCAGCACCTTGGGCTCGACCTCGGCGGGCGCCTGGTTCATGCGTTCCTGGATCAGCCCGATGCATTGCTGCAGGGCACGCAGGAAGGCGTCGGGCAGCTGCTCGCTGGCCTGGTACGGCGCAACCTGCGCCTTGTACAGCGCGTTCCATTGCCGATTCAGGCGGTCCAGGGCGCTGCCCAGCCCGGCCGGCTTGCCCTGACGCAGCGCCAGCAACTGGCCCTGGTCAAGGCTGGCGCTGTACATCTGCCGGCCCCGCTCGACCAGGTTGTGCGCCTCGTCCACCAGCACCGCCGTGCGCCACTGGTTGGCCTGGGCCAGGCCGAACAGCAATGCATGGGCGTCGAAGTAGTAGTTGTAGTCGGCCACCAGCAGGTCGACCCAGCGCGCCATCTCCTGCCCCAGGTAATAGGGGCAGACCTGGTGCGCCAGGGCCACCTCGCGCAGGCTGGCGCGGTCAAGCAACGGCACCTGCGCGGCAGCTTCACGAGCGCCGGGCAGGCGGTCGTAGAAGCCCCGCGCCAAGGGGCAGGACTCGCCATGGCAGGCGTTTTGCGGGTACTCGCAGGCCTTGTCGCGGGCGATCAGCTCGAGGCTGCGCAGAGCGGGTTGTGGCGACGCTTGGGTGATCTGGCGCAGCGCATCGAGGGCCAGGGCCCGGCCTGGTGTTTTCGCCGTGAGGAAGTAGAGCTTGTCCAACTGCTGCGGCACCACGGCCTTGAGCAGCGGAAACAGGGTACCGAGGGTCTTGCCGATGCCAGTACTCGCCTGGGCCATCAGGCAACGGCCGGTGCTCACCGCCTTGTAAAGGGTCTCGGCCAGTTGCCGCTGGCCTTGACGGAGCGCAGGGTAAGGAAAGCTCAGGGCCTGCAGGCCCCGGTCACGTTCGGCCAGGCGTAGTTCCTGCGCCTGCGCCCAAGCCAGGAAGCACTGGCACTGGTTCTCGAAAAAGCGCCTGAGGTCGTCGGCGCCATAATGCTCATTGATCACGGTCTGGCCATCGCTGTCGACGTCCAGATAGACCAGCGCCACGTCGATCGCCGGCAACTGCCGCGCCTGGCACAGCAGCCAGGCGTAGACCTTGGCCTGGGCCCAGTGCAGTTGGCGGTGATTGTCGGGCTGGCGGGCAAGGTCGCCGCGGTGGGTCTTGATCTCTTCCAACCGGTTGCGTGCCGGGTCATAGCCATCGGCCCGCCCGCGAACCCGCAGGCCTTGGTACTGGCCCTCCAGCGCCACTTCCGGCTCATAGTCGGCGCCGCGCTTGGCCACTACTCGGCGGTGTCCGGCAATCCCTTCCTGGGCACTGGGCGACGGCGTGAAGCGCAGGTCGAGGTCGCCAACCTTGGCGCTGAATTCGCACAAGGCGCGCACGGCCACGGTGTAGCTCATGCCGGCGTGGCCTGCCAACGTACATGGCAGACCGCCACCGGCAGCCCGTGGACGTGGCAGAACTCGAGCCAGCGTAGTTGATTGTCCTGCAGGCGGTCGCCCGGGCCCTTGACCTCGACCATGCGATAGCCGCCCTGCCCCGGCCAGAACTGGATGAGGTCGGGCATGCCAGCACGGTTGGCGCGAATGTCCTGCAGCAAACGCAGGAAGCAGGCTTTCAAATGTTCGGGCGGCAAGTGCTCGAGCGCCTGTTCGAGCAGTGGCTCATCGAGCATCTGCCAGAATACGAACGGCGACTGCAGGCCTTGCTTGGCTGCATGGCAGTCGCGGATGGCCTGACGGTAGCTGCCGTCGTCCAGGCGCCCGAGACAGGTGTCGAACAACGCGCCGCGACGCTGCTGAAAATCGCTGTCGTGCAGGTCCTGCGGCCCGGCCTGGAATGGGTTGAAGAAAGCGCCGGGTATCGGTGCGAAAATCGCCTCCCAGCACAATAGGCCAAACAGGCTGTTGAACAGCGTGTTCTCGACGTAATGGGCGGCCCCGCCCTGCTGCTCCAGATGCAGGCGTACGGCCTCTTCCACCCCCACTGCCGCCATCGCGGCGGGCAAATCAAGCTCGATGAGCGTAACCGAGCTCGTGCGTCGACGCGGTTGTGGGGGGCCGCCGAGTTTGCGCGCCAGGCGTGGCAGCATGCGCTCCAGCGCCTGGCGCTCCAATGCGTTGGCAGGCGCCAGGGCCATGTCCTGAGCCAGCGCGAACGCTGACTGCCACTGTGCGCTGCGTTCGTACACCCGTACCCGGCGAATGCGCGCCTCAGGGTGGGTGCAATCAGAATAGATGTGCAAGGCAAGCTCCCAGTCGCCCAGGCGCTCGCAGTGCTGGCCAAGATTGAAGAGCAGACGCGACCGACGGCGGGCGAGCCAGGCGTTGCTGACGTCCAGACCCGCGATAGCCGCGAGCAGTTCGGCGGGCGCTGCACCCTGCTCGAGGCGCTCGGCGCACTGGTGTAGCGCCATGGCCAGGTCGACTTCGGCACGCTGGCGCAATGCCCGCGAATCATCGCTGAACGCCACCTGTTCGTAACGGAACACGCCCAGGTCGGCCAGCACGAAATCGGACCAGCTCTGGTAAAGGTTGCCAAAGAACAACAGCCGCAGCCGGTCGCATAATGGCTGCCGGCTCCAGTGCAGGATCAGGGTCGGGAAATCGGCGCACCACTGTGCCAGGGGCCTGGGCACCAGTTCGAGTGCCTGCAACTGTTCCAGCAATTCGGCCTTGCTGGCCCGTGGGCGGGGAATTTTTCCGGCGAAAAGCCCGGCCAGCTCATCCTTGCGCAGCAAAGCCCACAATTGCTCGACGGCCAACGGTGCGTCGGTCGCTACCCAGCCCAAAGCCAGCAGCGGCACCAGGGCCACGTCGACATCGCCGATCTCGGCGTAGTCGAGTTTGTCCCGGCGAAACCACTCGCCCTTGCGCATGACCATGCGTACCAGCAAGGCCTGGGTCGGCACCGGCAACTCACCGAACATCTGGATGAAACCGTGCTCGTCGTGGTCCAACAGGTCGGCGTAGCGTTGCCCAACCCAGCTCAGGACCTGGCGGAAGTTATACAGGTAATACAAGGGATCATCGACGGAATGGGCGATCACGGCGCAGGTCAGATACGGGGAACACGCACTGGTTATACATACAGATCGCCTGCTGGGGCAAGCGCGCTGGATCAACGGTCACGCGCTGCTCAACGGACTGGTCGGCAGCGGCCGTAGCCACAGGTCGCGCCGCCCCAGCACGCGGAACAGGCGCAGTGCCTGGCTGCCGAGCGTGCCGGCGTACAGTGCCCGTAACTGAGCAAGCTGCAGGCCACTGGTGTCCACCAGCCACTGGCTGACCGGCTCCGGGCAAGGCCGGCCCTGCAGGGCACGGTGCAGATAGGGCAACGCCACGCGCATGCCAGGATGGCAGCGCAGCACGAAGGCTTCGAGGTTGTGCCCCTGCGCATCGAACGGGGTGAACAATTGGCAGACCAACTGCGCTTCATTGACGCCATAGGCAGCATGCAGCCGCGCTTGCGCCTCGTCACGCAATGCCCGCCCCTGGGGCCAGGCCATCGACGGCTGGCGCAAGCGCTGGTAGAACGCTTGCGCGCCCTCGCGATAGCTACGCTGCTCCAGATACTGCGCCTTCAGGCCATGCAGGTGAGCCAGCGGCAAGGCATCGAACAATCCGGCAGGCCCCTGGGCCTGCCAGGGCTGCGCCTCCTCGCGCCCAAGCATGTGGTCAAGCTGATCGCTGTCATCGAGATGGCCCAGCAGATCCTCCACCGTCATCAAACGCGTATCGCCCCAGGGTTTATCGTGCATGGGCGCTGTCGGCGGCTGCCACGGGTCGGAAAGCACCTGGTGCAGTTGTTCAATGCCGGCTGCCAGGACGCTGTGGGGTGTCACGGTGTGCGCGACCTCCCCGCAATGGCGCAGGCAACGCCGCCCCCAGGCCAGCAAGCGGTGGCGCTGGGCAAGCGGCGCGGCGCTGACCAGGAGTTGCTCGCCGTCTTGCCCACCCAGCAGTTGCCCAAGGCTGCCTCCCAGATCCAGATACCCCCTGGCCCCGAGCAACGCCGCTGGCTGCCCGCCGGCTAGGTGTCCGAACAGCAGCCAAGCGTTACCTGCGGCGGCCAATTGTTCGGCCGAGCAGGCCTGCCGGGCACCAAACAGGCCAAGCCGCCCGCCATCGGCGCGTAATAACTCCACCCGCGGATCGTCGTACAGGAACAGTGCGCTGAAGCAACGGTCATGAAGGGCAAGGGCTGTGTCGTCGAGGGTTGGCAGGCGAGCCGCCAGCACCCGTAGGCGAAAGGTGTCGGCATGGCGAATCGCGATGCTCAGTTGCGCGGCACGCAGGCAAGCCAGCAGATGCGCACTGCGCCGGTCCACGCCGTGCAGGGCCAGTACTCGTACGTTGCCGATGCACTCCTGGCCACCGGCGATTACCAGAAGACGCTGGACCAGCAACTGCACCGAGGCGCGCTGGGCCTGGCTCATGTGCTCCAGCAGGCGCTGCAGGACTTGCTGGTAGATATAGTGCATGGCTTGGTTGTGGGTTTCGGTCATGCTATCGCTCCATCTCCCTGACGGCTTCGAATTGAAGTCCGATTCTGGCAGATGAATAACTGACCGGGATTGAAGGAAACTTCCCAAAACCAGGTAAGACAATTAGCTAAGTTAGGCGGTGAAGACACGACCCAAAGCCCGCCCCCGCTAGGACGGGCGTCATGCCATCGCGGTAGACGCGGGCTTGCCCGGCGCAGAAGTTGCCAGCGTCAACCCTGCCCGCCCATGTCCAGCACCACCCGTCCACCACATGGGCAGGCGTCCATATGCCTATGCGCCTCGACCACCTGCTCGAACGGATACACCTTGATGATCTGCGGCGTCAGCAACTGGTCGGCGGTGAACTGGTTGATATCGCGCAAGGCCCGCTGCAGGGCCACCTGGTCCTGGGCGATGCCCAGTTCCGGCTTGCCGGTGAAGTTGCCGATGCAGTGCACATGGAACTGAATGTTCTTCTGGAACGCCGCGCAGGCCGGGAACGGCGTCTGGTTGCCGCCTTGCAGGCCATACAGCACCAGGTTGCCGCGCGGCGCCAGGACATCACCGAGCAACGACATCTGCGGCCCGCCCAGGCCGTCAAGGACCATGTCCACGCCACGGCCATCGGTGTACTTGCCGATCTGCATCAGCAGGTCCTGCTCCTCGGTGACGATCACCTTGTCCGCGCCCAGGCCCAGCAGGTATTCACGCTGCTCGGGTTCCTTGGTGGCAGCGAACACCTTCAACCCCAGGGCCTTGCCCAGCTGCACGAAGGCCGGCCCGGCGCAGTGGCTGGCGTCGGTGACCAGCGCGGTCTGCCCGGCCTTGGCCCGGGCCAGGTCGACATAGGCGAAGTAGGCAATCAGCAGCGGGGTGTAGTGCACGCTGGCCTCGATCGGGGTCAGCACGTCAGGGTAACGGGTGATGGCGCTGCGCGGCAGCACGATCACGTCACCGTAGACCGGATGGTCGTTGGGGCTGGTGGCCGGGAAGCTGGCGACCCGGTCGCCCACCGCGATATCGTCCACGCCCTCGCCGACCGCGGTGACCACGCCGGCCATCTCATGGCCGATACCCGCCGGCAGCCGGGCCTGGGACGGCGCCAGATTCTGCCGCCAGAGCACGTCGTACCAGCTGATGCCGATCGCCTCGACGCGGATCTGCACCTCGCCGGTGGCCGGGGACGGTTCGGCCTGCTCCTCGCAACGGAGCACATCGGCCTGGCCGAACTTGTGGAAACGGATCATGCGGGACATCGCATACCTCGCCTTTGTGAATCTCGTATTACCACGGACTTTATCCGGGCTTTCACGGTTGGACCATCAGTGGCTGTTAATAGTCGACATGCCTGTCATTGATTGGGCCCCTGACAAATCTGTGCATTGGCACCCGGAAATCGGTGCAGGGTACCAGCCTTTGGCCTTAAGATTCACCCCTGCCCCACTTCAGGCGAGCCGCATCGAATGAATCGTAACGACTTGCGTCGCGTAGACCTCAACCTGCTGATTGTGTTCGAAACGCTGATGCACGAACGCAGCGTGACCCGCGCCGCCGAGAAACTGTTCCTCGGCCAGCCGGCGATCAGCGCCGCGCTGTCGCGCCTGCGCAACCTGTTCGACGACCCACTGTTCGTACGTACCGGACGCAGCATGGAGCCGTCGGCGCGCGCCCACGAAATCTTCGCCCTGCTGTCGCCGGCGCTGGACTCGATCTCCACCGCCGTCAGCCGCGCCGCCGAGTTCGACCCGGCCACCAGCAACGCAGTGTTCCGCATCGGCCTGTCGGATGACGCCGAATTCGCCCTGCTACCCCAGTTGCTCAAGCGCATCCGCGCCGAGGCGCCCGGCATCGTGCTGGTGGTGCGCCGGGTCAACTACCTGCTGATGCCCACCCTGCTGGCCTCCGGCGAAATCTCGGTGGGCGTGAGCTACACCAGCGACCTGCCGGCCAACGCCAAGCGCAAGGTACTGCGCCGCAGCATGCCCAAGCTGCTGCGCGCCGACAGCATGCCCGGCAACATCACCCTGGACGACTTCTGCGCCCGACCCCACGCGCTGGTGTCGTTCGCCGGCGACCTGTCCGGGTTCATCGACGAGGCGCTGGAGGAGATCGGCCGCAAGCGCCACGTGGTGCTGGCCGTGCCGCAGTTCAACGGCTTGGGGAGCTTGCTGGCGGGGACCGATATCGTTGCCACGGTGCCGGATTACACCGCCGATGCCCTCACGGCAGCGGGCGGCCTGCGGGCCGAGGACCTGCCGCTGGAGGTGCGCAGCTTCGAGCTGCACATGGCCTGGCGCGGGGCGCAGGACAATGATCCGGCGGAGCGGTGGTTGAGGTCGCGGATACAGATGTTCTTCGGGGATCCGGACAGCCTCTAGGGATCTTGGAGCAATCAACCACCAACCGAAATTGACCGCGCAAAGATAATCCCTTACCGGGAAGAGCCCAAAGCATAAGCTGCGCGACTGGGTGAGCGATCGCACGTCAAAATCCGAACAGTCAACCAACACCCGGCAATGACCGACTTCTGGGCTCATGTATGGACCGGACACATGGTAGACACGTGTGCGGAGACATGGTTGACACTTCCGGCAAGCAATCTGCCGGTTTGCACCCGAGCGCTGCTGGACTGTTTGTCTCTACCAATAGCCGGCAAGGCTTGACTCTACCGTTAAGGGCAGACTTTACCCTTGGCACTCCATTATCTGGAGTTCGTCATGAAGAGCAAACGCATGCTTGTGATCCTCGGTCACCCTTCGAACGACAGCTTTTGCGGCGCAGTGACCGAACGTTACGTCGAAGCTGCCACGCAAGCAGGCCATCAGGTGCGTCTGCTGCGTCTGGGCACCCTGGATTTCGATCCGGTCTTGCACGCTGGCTATAACGAGATCCAGTTGCTCGAGCCCGATCTGCTCAACGCACAGAACGACATTAGCTGGGCCGAACACCTCACATTGGTGTACCCGATCTGGTGGGGCGGCATTCCGGCGTTGCTCAAGGGCTTCTTCGACCGCGTGTTTCTGCCCGGTTTTGCCTTCAAGTACCGCAAGGGCTCGCCCTTCCCGGACAAACTGCTCAAGGGCCGCACGGCTCACCTTTTGGTGACCATGGACACGCCGCCATGGTACTACCGCTGGGTGTATCGCATGCCGGGCTTGCAGCAAATGCGCAAGACCACCCTGGAGTTCTGCGGCATAAAACCCCTGAAAACCCTGACCTTCGGTCCGGTATTGGGCTCCACACCGGAACAGCGTGAAGCCTGGCTCAAACAAGTCCAGGCGATCGCCAGCCGCTGATCGGCCACGGTTGGGCCGTGCCCCTGCGCTGTCCAGCCGAGTCTCCCTGCTATGATCCCATGTCCAACCCGGCTTCATGCCCCCCGACGCTTATGCAAAGATGTCGCGCGCTTGTACCAGCGCGCGACATCCTTTCGCTTCTGATGCGCCCAAAAAAGGGATTTTCATGTACATCGGCAAAGCCGCCCAGCTGTCGGGCACCACCGTCAAAAGCATTCGACATTACGAAGAAATCGGCCTGTTGCCACCCCCGCAACGCAAAGGCAAATACCGCATCTACAGCCAGCAAAGCGTCGAGCTGCTGACCTTCATCAAATGCGCTCAGCAACTCGGTTTCAAACTCAAGGAAATGCAGGCCATCCTGCAGGATCATCGCGACCAAGAGCTGCCCTGGGGTCTGGCCATACAGGCCATCGATAACAAAAAACAGGAAGTGATGGGACAGATCCAGGCCTTGCAACAAGTGCATGACGGCTTGGTCGAGTTTGAGCTGAGTCTCAAGGATGCGCTGATGCAATGCCCGCTCAAGCGGCCTTGATGTGCAATGGAGATCTCATTGTGCTGCCCACGACTTACCGTTGATCAACCAACCCCACCTGCCCCGCATCGTCAACATGGGGAATCAGCGCACTGGCCTCCAGGTCGCGCATCAGTTCAGTCAGCATCTGCCGCTGGTTCTCGGTGATCGGCGGCGGCACATACCAGGCGCCCACGCTCATGCCCTCACGCTTATAGCTGAAGGTGCGCAGCAGCTCGCCGTCCTTGTAGACCTTGCCGGTCAGGTTGTGCACGTAGCTGTAGGGCACCGGGAAGGTCAGCAGCGTCAGGGCGTTGAGCGCGACCAGAAAACCAGCCCCTTCGCCTGGTGGTTGGCTGATGACCAGGGCGTAACCCTTGCGCGGCAGTCCGTGATCGACGAAAGAGAACGCGCCGGACGACCTGACTGCGCTGGTCAGCTCGTCACGCTCCTGGACGTCGAAGCGGGTGTAGCCATCGGGCAGCACCAACAGGCTCATCGGCACATAGGGCTTTTGCGCGTGATAACCCAGCGGCTTCATCGATGGGTTACAGCCACCGAGCAATGCCAGCCCGGCCGCCATCAGCGCCGCCTTGACCAGGTTGTTCATCGCTGCGCCTCCAGCGGCTTGCTGGCCAGGTTGGCGGCCTGCATGTCACGGGCGAAAGCACGGGCGACCCGACGGATGTTTTCTTCGCGCTCAGGAATACCGAGGTCGAGCAGCCAGGCGTACTTGGCCATGTAGTTTTCATAGTGATAACGCTTGAGCACCTTGCCATCACGCATCACGGTGAAGTCGGCCTTGGTGTCCAGGTCACTCTGCAAGGGCAACAGGAACAGAGTGGCGGCACTGAGGAACAGCAACGGTGCAGGCGCAACCTTGCGCTGGGCATCCAGCTTGACCATCACCTGGGTCTGCCCTTCACCAGCGGCACCGTTCTCGACCTTGCTGAACACGCCGCTCTCGCGCAGGTAATTGCGCAGCTCGGTGCCGTGTTCGAGCGAATCGACCATTACCGCGATCGGCGGCAGGTAATCCTGGCCTGCCTCGATGCGCGGATCGGGCAAGGTCTGGGTACCTGCGCAGCCGGCCAGCAGCAGGCTGGCGCTGAGGAACAGAATCTTTTTCATAGCGGGTTTTCCTGGGTACGGGTCACTTCGCCGGCTGGGCGGCTTGGGGCAGTGGCATGACGAAGGGGAATGCCGGCGCCATGTTCAAGTTCAGGGCCTGCAGGGGCGGCAACCCGGGGGTGTAGCGCCGGGCGATCACTTCATCGCGCGGCTGTTGGTCGCCATGGAAGAACATGCACGCGGAAAGCCCGAGGCAACGCGAACGGAATTCGCCGATGTAGTACGCCTTGCCTGCTTCCAGGTGCATGGGCACAAGAAACTGTTCCCGTGCCCGGATGGAGCTGTAGCCACCGTTGTAGCCGTTCCAGAAGAACTGGAAGTCATAGAACTCGTAGTCGCCGGGCTTGAGGGGCATGACGAACACGCTGGCCTCGCCGGGCAGCGCCTGCTTGTCGGGGCCACGCACCTCTTCGATGTCCTTCGGGGTGTGGGCCACTTCGGCGAACCCCCACCATGCCGCCGCGCCGTCCTGCGCGCCACGTTTGCGCAGGAGGATGCGTTGGTTGGTGTAGGCACTATCGCGGCCAAGGGGGCCGATGCTGCCTACCAGGTACGTTACTGGACCACCAGCGGCCGGTTGCAGGGCCTCGCTGACCAGGGCGGGGGATTTGGCGGCGCAGCCGGTAAGCAGGGCAAGCGGTAACAGACGTGCGAACGCACGGAGCAATTCAGACATGAAAAATCCTTGGGGCGGGTCTCGGTCCATCGGCCGCTGCAATCAGCGAGCAAGCACCTCAGCTGCGGGGGCGCAATGATAAAGCGCGGCAACGGATCAGGCGAGCAGGAATACGGCCTTTTGCCATCACCCTTGCGCAGGCGCTATTGCCCTCCCTCAATCCGAGCAAAGACAACGCATTGAGCTGAACGCCCCATTGGTCAGGCGATCATGGTGGATCGCCTTCAGGGGGCTATCGTTGCTTGTCTGGGCGACCACGACCGACGAGGGCGGTGCCATGAATACCAGTGATCTACTCGAACAGCTGCTGCGGGCCGGACAAGCTTCGCAGACGCAACAAGGGAGCGGCGGCAGGTCATCGCAAGACAGCCAGGGTGGCTTGGGTGGATTGCTTGGCGGCCTGCTTGGCGGTGGCGGTTCGACGGCTGGGGGCGGCCTTGGTGGTTTGCTGGGCGGTCTGTTGGGCGGCGCTGGCAGCAACACTGGCGGCTCTACCCAGGGGCGTTCCGCAGGCGGTGTCAATTACGCGGCCCTGGCGTCGCTGGGGATGATGGCATTCAAGGCCTATCAGAGCTGGCAGCGCAGCCAGGCGGCAGCCCCGCAGCAGGCGGTCCGCACGGTGGATCAACTGTCCGGCCCCGAGGCCGAGGATCACAGCCATGCCATCCTGCGCGCGCTGATTGCGGCGGCCAAGGCCGATGGGCGCATCGACCCGCAGGAAGAACAGTTGATCTACGCCGAAATCAAACGCCAGACCAGCGACCCGCAACTGCAGCAATGGCTGGATGAAGAAGTCAGCAAGCCACTCGATGCTGCCGAAGTGGCGCAGTCGGCGCGGGACCCGGCCATGGCCGCAGAAATGTACCTGGCCAGCGTGATGCTGGTGGATGACCAGCAGGAAGCTGAGCGGGCCTACCTGGATGAGCTGGCCGGCGCACTGCAACTCGATCCGGCATTGCAGGTGCATCTGGAGCAACAGGCCAAGGGCGTCGCCTGACCCGCCGTAGGTGTCCGTGAAACATACCTTACCGCCAGGTCCATAGGGTTTATGCTGGTCGGCCTGAGTCATGCCCTCATGAGAAGCCTTTGCGGCTATTTTCAAGACTGCAGAGGTAACACTGGGCACAGGTCCGTTAACACCTACTGTGCCTTCTCTGACCCAAGTAGAGGAACGCCATGGTTAATGAAACAACCGATAATCGCCCTGTCTACCGAGCAGCCTGCCACTGTGGAACGGTGCAATTCTCATTGCGCTTGACCGACGGCACGCGCACAGCGCGTAGGTGTAACTGCTCTCTCTGCCGTATGCGGGGTGCCGTGGCAGTATCAGCTAACCTGGGCGACATCACGGTTACCCAAGGAAAAGAGGCGCTCACGCTTTATCAATTCAACACCCGCGAAGCAAAACACTACTTCTGCTCGAAGTGTGGCATCTACACCTTTCACCAGCGGCGTTCTGCGCCTGATCAGTATGGAGTCAATGTGGCCTGTATCGAGGGTATGAGCCCATTTGACTTCCCAGAGGTGCCTGTCAGTGAAGGTCGGATTCATCCCAAAGACCGTGTAGTCGCAGGCGCCGAAGTTGCAGGATGGATCCGATACGAAAGCACCGCAGAGTGAAGGCGCAGCTTGCCTGGAGACAGCGCTGCGAGGGCGGCTGGCGCTCGCTGCAAGCAGTGCGTCTATCGTGCACCCGGCTAATTCAAGCGCATGAGTCATGACGTCTAGAGAAAGCCAATTCGAAGTTGAGACTGACAAACTTCTGGCTGTGCGCAAAGTGTCGCTAGCGCTCAGATACATCCGACAGTTTTCCCCATGGCAGCCCTTCGTGAAGAGCAGCCACGGTCGCAATCGGTCCCTCGAACAAGATGAAGCATTGCACGGCGAGCGCCATGGCATGGGCATGGTCCATGCCTATTGCCTGAAGGGTTGCCTCAATGAATCAAGTTGCCTTTGACGTAGCGCACTGTCCTCTCCAAAGCTCGCGCCATGTCGGGATGTGCCATCTGATACTTCAGTTCCAATTGCCTGCTAAGCCGCATGTCAAAGCGTTGAGTCTGAATAAAGTTCAATGACTCGGCGCTGATCGCGAATCGGGCCGCCAGGCCGGGAATTGTCAAAAGCCATCTCAACAACCCTATCGCTACATGGCGACGGGGTGCCTTGATATTCAGCGTTTTGGCGATCTGCCCTAGCATCCCCTGCAAATTCGGTGTGTGTTCATAGAGCGCCAAGACCTGCTGGTTGGCCATCGAGGGGTCGAATGCCGCGCAACTTATCATTGTTACCAGGTAATCGACGCTGACTAATGGCAACCAGTGCCTGGTGGAGCCGGGTACAGCTTTGAACCGCCCTTGTGCCAGATTTCGAATGAGTTCGGCCAAAGGTTGTCCTTCGACAATGTGGCCACTCTCGCTGTGGCCACACACCGTAGCAGGGTGAACGATTGTGTAATCCGCGCCCGTTTCCTGCATGTAACGAATGACCGCAAAATGGGCCTCGAGCTTGCTGCCTTCGTAGCCACCTGCACGGCCGTAGACGGCAGGCCAGTTCGTGTTCTCAGGGCACTCATTGTCAACCCCGATACTGGCAAGGTGGTCAAGGTTTTGCAGCATGAAGCCACCCACCATCAGCAAGCGAATGCGCTGGCTCGCCGCAAGCCTGGCGACTCTCAGCGCCCCTTGCACATTGACTTCGCGGGCGCGCTCCATTGTCAGCCCCCAGGAAAACTGCGCTGCTAGGTGGAAGGCCACAGAGGCCGACGACACGCGCTGCTTGTCTGCCTCGCTGAGCCCAAGCCCCTCTCTACTGATATCGCCCTCAACGGCATGGACACAGGCAGGATTACCACCCAGTCGGCCTACCTGCTCCCGCAGACGCTCGAGGTTTGCAGGGGTGCGCATAAGCACCCAGACCTTGTGCCCTGTCGAAGTAAGACGGGCCAGTAAATGTTGGCCTACAAACCCACTACCGCCTGTGACGAAACACTCCACGCTCATGCCTGAATCCTTGTTTGGATGATGGGCGCAGGCTAAGGTGTAGAGCCTGCTCTACAGTCAAGGAATTTTTACTGTGAACATTGGAGAGTTGGAGCGCCGGAGTGGAATTGGCCGCCATGCACTGCGCTATTACGAACAACTCGGGCTTATCGTGGCCCATCGACAAGCCAACAACTATCGCAGCTACAGCGATCAGGCCGTTGTTGACCTGGCCTTCATTCAGAACGCCCAGGGCGTGGGCTTTTCGCTCGCCGAGATTGGCGACATTCTTGCTGCCAAGCGGGGTAATACGATCAATTGCGCGCAAGGCGCGGCCTTGGTCGCCAGCAAGATGGCCGAAATTCAGTCGAAGATCACCACCTTGCAAGCCACGTATGTTTTTCTGGAAGCAGAGCGTGTGAAGCTTGAGGCCAGCGCCATTGCGCTCGGGCAGACCATCGTTCATCTTCCTGGACATGGGCATGCCGCAACGCAATAGTTCCCGGCTTAACTGTTCAGCGTGGCCCCCGCACCCTGGCGGGCCTGCTGGAGGAACAATGACAGGTTTAAAGTCATCGGCTACTTACAGCTTTGTCCAAGCTGATGACTTTAATCCAGCACGTTGTGCAGTACCTCATAGATCACACCCGAGGCAATAGCTACAAGCAGTAGATCAGCTCCGGCTTGGTGCCACTCATAGCCATCGTAATGAGGAAGTCGTCCGATCAGCCTGCTGTCCAATTTTTTGGCGATTCCGGGCGGGAGAGGTTTGCCGCGTGCCAAATTTTTCTGAATCCCAGGGGGTAGAGATGCGCCTGGATTCCAGTAATTGCGATTGTCGTTGAGGATGACCCGCACCGCCCCCAAGTCGACAGAAGGCCCACTTTGCCAGTCGTTACCGTTGCCTTGATGCCCTTGATTGCCGTGTTGGTTGCCTTTGTCGTGGCCTTTTCCTTTGCCGGGATCTGCCAACGACAATGGGCTCACGCCCATTACCAGCGAGAGCGCAACGGCGAAATTCAACTTCGTTCTCATATGAACTGTCCTTGATCATTTCTCTACTCAGAGCGTAGTCAACCTGATACCGAAGGCAATGCTCTTGAAGGGGGAGCACGCTGTCGGAATGCGAGAACTGAATCACCTTGGGTTGCCTAGACACTCTTGAGAGGCTGTTATTGGCCGATAGCAGCAAGCCACGAAGGGTTGCGTTGGGTCGAAAGTAGCCACAAGCGGATGACTGCTCTCGACCCATAGCAGCCGTTTAAAAGCTGACCGTAATCGGCCAGAAGCGGTCACTTATGAAAGCAGATGAGCTTATGGAGCTTTCTCTCAGCGTTGATGCGGTTCGGCTAAACTCGCTATGCGCATGGTTCAATAAGCCTCTGCATGATCAGGTTGCGCAGCTAGGTTCATCGTATTTCGTAACGACTTTCGCTTATCGTTGGTGAAATTCGCCACTGATGGATCAAACGGACGTGACCGATATCCTCCACGCTGACCGCAGCTGCTGGACTGTTTTCTTGATCTTTCTGCGATTGGGTCTGACTTCTTTCGGCGGTCCAATTGCTCAGCTGGGGTATTTCCGGGATGTTGTGCGTCGACAGTGGTTGAGCGAGCGCAGCTATGCGGATGTGGTCTATTCGGGCTAACTCTGTTCTTTGTTTTGCTGTTCGGGCTGCAGGTTCTGGCAAAGTTATTCCCAAGTCAGATGCTGTCAGTAGCGGCTCACTGGTTTTCGGTGGCGGACATGTAGTGCTACCACTATTACAGGCTGACCTCGTGCCTTCTGGATGGGTTGATCACGATGCATTCTTGGCGGGCTATGGCGCAGCTCAGGCCGTCCCGGGACCGTTATTCACCTTCGCGGCATTCCTCGGCGCCTCGATGAACCAGACACCCAGCGGTTGGAGTCGTTGGCAGTCAGTCGCGCCCCTTCGCTAACGACCCAAGCGGGCTATCTCCTAAGAGACGCCCTTGGCCAAAAGCGGATATTCCGGGCATCCGTCTCAGATAGAGCGCTGGTTCACACGGGCAGAGAGTTGTTCGGCGTTTTCCTTGCGTTCCGAATAGCGATCCACCAAGAACGCCTGGCGGTCGCGCAACAGAACGGTGAACTTCACCAGTTCCTCCATGACGTCCACCACGCGATCGTAGTACGGCGAGGGTTTCATCCGCCCGACGTCATCAAACTCAAGGTAGGCTTTGGGCAGCGAAGACTGGTTGGGAATGGTGAACATGCGCATCCAGCGGCCAAGCACACGCAACTGGTTGACCACGTTGAATGACTGCGAACCGCCACACACCTGCATGACCGCCAGGGTCTTGCCTTGAGTGGGGCGAACCGCACCCAGTGCCAGAGGAATCCAGTCGATCTGCGCCTTGAATACGGCTGACATTGCACCGTGGCGCTCTGGCGAGCACCAGACCTGACCTTCCGACCACTGCACCAGATCACGCAGTTCCTGCACCTTGGGGTGCTCGACAGGCACATCGTCAGGTAACGGCAGGCCCGAAGGATTGAAGACCTTGGTCTCGGCACCGAAGTGCTCCAGCAGGCGTGCAGCTTCCTCCACCAGCAGGCGACTGAAGGAACGTTCGCGGGTCGATCCATACAGCAACAGGATACGTGGTTTGTGCTCGCTGGAGCGGGTTGCCGCTGGCGCTGGATCGAACAGCGAGAGATCGAGATTAGGCAGTTGCTCGGACATGTTTCCTCCTGCTCAAAGCGTAGCGATGCGATCCAGCTCATTCTTGAGCTGCTCACGGTCGAGATTTTCGAATGGCAGCGCGAAGAAGGCCTCGCAGCGAGACTGGATTCGGGCCAGCGTGGCGCGGAATGCAGCGTCGACCGACGCTTCGTCAGCCACGACAGCGGACGGATCCTCCAGCCCCCAGTGCGTCTTCAGCGCAGGGCCGAAATACACCGGGCAGGCTTCGCCGGCGGCGTTGTCGCAAACGGTGATGACGATGTCAGGAGGGCAATGCTCGAACGCGTCATTGCCCTTGCTGCTCAGCCCCTCGATCGGGATACCGGCATGCTGCAATGTGGTCAGGCTGCGCGGCAACACTTGGCCCTTTGGGAAACTGCCGGAACTGACGGCTTCAAATCCATGAGGGGCCAGGTGATTGAACACGGCCTCGGAAAGGATGCTGCGGCAGCTGTTGGCCGTGCACATGAATAGGACTCGCATGAGGGCTCCTGCGCTTCGTGGCGGGTTTCAGAGGCTGAGGCGCAATGCCAGAGCCGAAAGGGTGATCAGTAGAACTGGCAGCGTCAGCAGGATGCCGACTTTGAAGTAGTAACCCCAGGTAATGCGCATGCCTTTGCGCTCCAGCACGTGCAGCCAGAGCAGCGTGGCGAGGCTGCCGATGGGGGTAATTTTCGGGCCGAGGTCGCAGCCGATGATGTTGGCGTAGATCATCGCCTCGCGTACCAGCCCTTGCGCCTCGCTGGCCTGGATCGACAAAGCGCCGATCAGCACGCTGGGCATGTTGTTCATGACCGAGGACAGCAATGCAGCGATCAGCCCGGTGCCGATGGCGGCACTCCACAGCCCTTGCTGCGCAAGGCGGTCGAACAGGTGGGTGAGCATGTCGGTAAGGCCGGCGTTCTTCAGCCCGTATACCACCAGGTACATACCGAGGGAAAAGATCACCACCTGCCAGGGTGCCTCGCGCAGCACACGACGGGTCGAGATGCGGTGGCCACGGGCGGCGACGGCAAACAGGATCGCTGCACAAGTTGCTGCTACCGCACTGATCGGGATACCCAGTGGTTCCAGGGCGAACAAGCCGATCAGCAACACCAGCAGCACCCAGCCACCCACCTTGAAGGTTGCGCGGTCATGGATTGCCTCGTTTGGCATCTTCAGGGCCGCGACCTCGTACTGTCTCGGAATATCTCGGCGGAAGAACAGGAACAGCACCAGCAGGGTTGCCGACACGCTGGCGAAATTCACTGGCACCATCACCGAAGCGTATTCGCTGAAGCCCAACCTGAAGTAGTCGGCCGAGACGATGTTCACCAGGTTGGAGACCACCAATGGCAGGCTCGCCGTGTCGGCGATGAAGCCGGCGGCCATGACGAAGGCCAGTGTCGCGGCGGGCGAGAAGCGCAGCGCGAGCAGCATCGACATGACGATAGGTGTGAGGATCAGTGCCGCACCATCGTTGGCGAAGAGCGCCGACATGGCGGCGCCGAGCAGCACACAGAAGGCGAACAGACGGTAGCCGCTGCCGTTTGCCCAGCGCGCCACGTGCAGCGCGGCCCACTCGAAGAACCCGGCCTCATCCAGCAGCAGGCTGATGATGATGACGGCGATGAAGGTGACGGTGGCGTTCCAGACGATGGCCCACACAGTCGGGATGTCGTGCAGCGAAACGGCGCCTGCCGCCAGGGCGATGAGGGCACCGAGCGCTGCGCTCCAGCCAACGCCAAGCCCCTTCGGCTGCCAGATGACCAGGATGAGGGTGAAAACGAAGACTGCAATCGCTACCAGCATGATGACCTCGTACAGTGATGATCAGCAGCAGGCAGCGTCACGAACGGGGCGACCGTCCATGTTCTGCAGGCGCAGGGTGTTCTCTGCCAACCATTGCGTGTTGGCCTGCAGTGTCGCCTGCAAGATCTCGTGTACCCAAGCAGGCAGATCCGGGTTGAGGCGGTAATACACCCATTGCCCTTGGCGGCGGTCCAGCAGCATGCCACTGCTGCGCAGCTGCGCCAGGTGGCGACTGATCTTCGGCTGGCTGTCGTTCAATGCGCACATCAGCTCGCAAACGCATAGCTCACCAAGGCTGGCGATCAGCAGGCTGGCGCGAGCACGGGTTTCGTCAGACAGGCTCTTGAACACATCGGGCGGGGTTATCATGGCTGCACCAATACATATGGAGATACGAATATACGGATTCCCATATGTATATTGCAAGCGCGTTCAGGCGTGCCAGGGGTGGTCAGTATTCGCGGTACAACAATCGATCAGGCTGATGATTACTATCGAGCGCCCCGCCTGTCGGCTCGGCAAAACCGTCTCTTATAATCGCCAGCCATTTTTCCCGCTCCCCGGTCCGCCCCAGGCGGCATCCCCCATGGAATCCAACACCATGTCCAGCGTCACTCCGCCGTCTCACGGCCGTCCCGAACACAGTCAACAAAGCGTCAGCCAACAGTGGCTGGCGATTCTCTCGGTCGCTGTGGGCGCCTTCGCCCTGGTCACCAGTGAGTTTCTCCCGGTGGGCGTACTCAACGATGTCGCCAGCGACCTGGGCATCAGCGCCGGCCAGGCCGGCCTGATGGTCACCCTGCCCGGCATCATGGCCGCCCTCGCCGCGCCCTTGCTGTCGGTGGGCATCGGCGCCCTGGACCGTCGCTACCTGCTGATCGGCCTGACGCTGATCATGATCCTCGCCAACGCCGTCGTGGCCTACGCCAGCGACTTCAGCCTGCTGCTGTTCGGCCGCGTACTGCTGGGCATCAGCATTGGCGGTTTCTGGGCCACCGCCATTGCCCTCAGTGGCCGCCTGGCACCCAAGGGCGTGGGCGTGGCCCAGGCCACCTCGATCATCATGGTCGGCGTGACCCTGGCTACCGTGCTGGGCGTGCCGGTTGGCACCTGGCTAAGCGGCCTGATGGGCTGGCGCATGACCTTCCTCGCCACCGCGCTGGTAGGTGTGCCGGTGCTGCTGGCGCAAGTCTTCCTGCTGCCGCGGCTCACCCCAGACAAAGCCATTCGCATCAGCGACCTGCCGGCGCTGTTCGTCAATCCACAGGCGCGGGTCGGGTTGATCGCGGTATTGCTGATCGGCCTGGCGCATTTTGCCGCCTATACCTATGTCGCACCGTTCTTCAAGCAGAGCGCCGGCTTCGATGGGCCGACCATTGGTTCGCTGCTGTTGCTGTATGGCGTGGCCGGGGTGATCGGCAACATCTTCGCCGGTTTCGCTGCCAACCGCAGTGTGCGTCACACCCTGTTGCTGGTCGCCCTGATGATCGGCATCAGCACCGCCCTGTTTCCCTACTTCGCCACCGGCTTGACCGGCGCCGCGATGCTGATCGCGCTGTGGGGCTTCGCCTTTGGCGCCTTCCCGGCCTGCGCCAGTATCTGGATGTTCGTGGTGGCGCCCAAGGATGTCGAACGCGGCATGCCGCTGTTCGTCGCCATGTTCCAGGTGATCATCGCGGTAGGCTCGTTCTTCGGCGGGCGCATTGTCGATCAGCTCGGTACCGCGGTGCTGCTGAGCCTGGCCACGGCCCTGGTGGGCTGCGGTTTTGTCGCGGTACTGGTGCTCGGGCGCAATGTCTCCAATCGGATGGCGGCGCAGCCTTGCTGACCGAACGCGGTAGATGACACCGGGCAGCAGCTGGCCTCAGGGGGGCACAAGCGGCAAGGCGAAAACCTCGATGTACGGTATGGTTGCACGATCGCTACGGCGTTGCCGATCAACGCCGCGCCCTTCTGGAGACCAGCATGCTGCGTGTTTTTGAACGATGGCTCGACCCCTTCCCGCCTGATGAGATTCCACCGCCACCGCTAGGCCTGCTGCGCTTCTTGTGGGCCTGCACGCGGGGGGCGCGCGGATACATCCTGGCCCTCGCGCTGTTCAGCGCCGGCGTGTCGATCTATGAAGCCTGGCTGTTTTCCTTCCTTGGCCAGGTGGTCGACCTGCTTCCCGCCTGGCAGGCAGGCGGCGCAAGCGAACAGGAAAGCCGCGTGCTCTGGAGCATCGGTATTGTCCTGCTGAGCAGTATCGTGCTGGTGGCCCTGCGCACCCTGATGCAACACCAGGTGCTGGCGATCAACCTGCCGCTGCGCCTGCGCTGGGATTTCCATCGGCTGATGCTGCGCCAGAGCCTGTCGTTCTTCTCCGACGAGTTTTCCGGCCGGGTCACCACCAAGGTGATGCAGACCGCGCTGGCCGTGCGCGAGGTGTTGTTCACCCTGATCGAGGTCCTGCCCGGCATCGGCGTGTACTTCATCGCCATCATCGCCCTGGCCGGCGGTTTCGCCCTGCAGCTGATGCTGCCGTTCCTGGCCTGGGGCACCCTGTTCGGGCTGGCCATGCTGTACTTCGTGCCGCGCCTGGGCAAGGTCGGCCAGGAGCAGGCCCATGCGCGGTCATCGATGACCGGGCGCATCTCCGATGCCTACACCAACATCACCACGGTGAAACTGTTCTCCCATTCCAAACGCGAAGCGCACTTTGCGCGGGCGGCGATGGAGGACTTCAAGCTCACCGGCTTTCGCCAGATGCGCCTGGTCAGTCAGTTCGAGATCGTCAACCAGGCGCTGGTGGTCGGCTTGATCCTGGGCGCTGGCGGCTATGCCCTGTGGCTCTGGCACCAGGGCCAGGTTGGCGCGGGCGCCGTGGCGGCGGTCACGGCCATGGCCCTGCGGATCAACGGCATGTCGCACTGGATCATGTGGCAGATGACCTCCCTGTTCGAAAACATCGGCACCGTGCAGGACGGCATGGCCACCCTGACCCGCGGCCCCAAGGTACAGGATGCGTCCGACGCCGGCACGCTGGTGACCCGCGGTGGCGCGGTGACCTTCGACAAGGTGAGCTTCAACTACAACGGCGAACGCCAGGTGCTCGATGACCTGAGCCTGCACATCCGCCCCGGAGAAAAGGTCGGCCTGGTGGGCCGCTCCGGCGCCGGCAAGTCCACCTTGATCAACCTGTTGCTACGGTTCTACGACGTCAACAGCGGCGAGATCCGCATCGACGGGCAGAACATCGCCCACGTCACCCAGGACAGCCTGCGCAGCGCCATCGGCATGGTCACCCAGGACACGTCGTTGCTGCACCGCTCCATCCGCGACAATATCGCCTATGGCCGCCCCGAAGCGACCGAAGCGCAGATCCGCAGCGCCGCGGCCAATGCCCAGGCCGATGGTTTCATCAGCCAGCTGAGTGATCGGCAAGGCCACAGCGGTTACGACACCCTGGTGGGCGAGCGTGGCATCAAGCTGTCCGGTGGCCAGCGCCAGCGCATTGCCATTGCCCGGGTGATGCTCAAGAACGCGCCGATCCTGCTGCTCGACGAAGCCACCAGCGCCCTGGACTCGGAGGTCGAAGTCGCGATCCAGGAAAGCCTCGACGACATGATGCAGGGCAAGACCGTCATCGCCATCGCCCATCGCTTGTCCACGATCGCCGCCATGGACCGGCTCATCGTCATGGATGAGGGGCGCATCATCGAGCAAGGCAGCCATGCTGAACTGCTCGACAGGAACGGCACCTATGCACGGCTGTGGCGGCATCAGAGCGGTGGGTTCCTGGGTGAGGACCAGGGGCTGGCGGAGACTGTGGAGTAGCACTCGAAGGAAAAGCACCTGCTGCGGTCTCCACTGCTCACATCACGGCAAACAGATCGAGGCAATTTAAATAACGATCGTTGCGTATTTTAAATTCGCTTGCTAGGCTCACGTTCACCTGCGCTCAACTCACTAGGAGAACGGTCATGCAAGACACACTGAGCAAGGCTTATCACGAAGACGGAGCGGTGTTGATCAAGGGGCTTCTGAACCCGGAGCAGTTGTCGCGTTGCCGGGAAGCCTACGACTGGGCCGTGCTCAACCATGGCCCGCATGCCACCCGCATGTTCGCCGGGACGATCCAACAATCCCACGTCGACAACGCCAACCCGTTGGCCAAGGAGCGCCTTGAGGCGCTCGTGGCGGAGCTGCCACTGGGGTCGTTGTTCGCAAATCTCTGGGGCTCGCGGAATGTCTGGTACTTCGCCGAGGAGGTTTTCCTCAAGGCCGGGGGCCAGGGCGCCCGGACGCTATGGCATCAGGACACCTCCTACCTGCCCTGGGCCGGCCACCACTGGGGCAACGCCTGGATCAGCTTCGATGCCGTACCCAAGCGCAACGCCCTGGAAATCATCCGTGGCTCCCATCGTGGGCCGCGCTATGACGGCACGACCTTCACCAACCCGGATGACCCGACCCAGCCACTGCACGGCAATGGCGCCCTGCCCCGCCTGCCGGATATCGAGGCGTTACGCCGGGAAGACCCGCAGGCCTACGACATCCTGTCCTGGGCCACGGAGCCTGGCGATGTGGTGCTGCTGCACCCGGGCTCCTTGCATGGCGGCGCACCCGTGGACGAGGACTTCCCAAGCCGACGGACATTCGTGTTCCGTTTCTTCGGCGACGACGCCACCTTCAGCCCACTCCCGGCACACAGCGATGCCGGTTACCCCCCGCAAGGCGTGCTGTTCAGCACAGAGCTCGAACACCTGGTCGCGGGCGCCCCGTTCCGCCACCCCACCTTCCGCCAAGTGGTCTGACAGGAGTTCCTCGATGAATGCGAAACCGCTCAAGCGTCAGGCCATCAATCCAGCTGCGACCCAGGCTTACTACGACAATTTCCACTTTTCCCAGGCCACCCGCGTGGGTGACCTGATCTGGGTCTCGGGGCAAGTGGGCGTCGACGCGGCCATGCAACCTGCGCAGGGTATCGTCGAGCAGTCTCACCTGGCCTTCCAGTCGCTGAAGCTGGTCCTCGAGACAGCCGGTGCGAGCCTGGCGGACGTGGTCGAGCTGACGACCTTTCATACCCACCTGCAAGCCGACATGGCAGCGTTTGCCCAGGTGAAGGATGTGTACTTTCCGGCGCGCTATCCGTCATGGACGGCAGTGGGTATCAGCCAGCTGGCACTGGAGCCGCTGAGGGTCGAGATTCGCGCAGTGGCAGTCGCGGGGTGCGGCGACGCCTGAGCGGGGCGTGCGCAGGTTGGAACGCTGCGCCGGGGCGGGATGTTTTATTCACGCAAGTTCTCTATGCTGGGGCCTTTGCACCCGCATCGACACCCGTGACCGCCCCTTTAACCGACCTCGACAGTTCTGAGCGCCCATGCCTGAGACCAAAGCCCGCCCCACAGCCGCCCCTTCACGCGCAGACAGCAGCGCGCCGGAAACCGTTGCCCGTCGCGGCAGGCCTGTCGGTGACCGCGACGCAAAGCGTGCGGAACTGCTGGAGGCCGCGATCACGGTGATCGCGCAGGATGGCTATGCCGGGGCCTCGATGCGCAAGGTTGCCAAACAGGCTGGCTGTACCACGGGCGCGGTGACCTACTACTTCGCCAACAAGGAAGACATGATCGGCGAGGTCGCACAGAGCCTGTTCGACCAGGTCGACCTGCTGCTGGCCACCAACCAGGCCTCCCTCGACATCGCCTCACTGCTTCGACAATGGCTGCAATGGGTCAACTTCGACGAATCGACCATGTGGCTCTCGTGGTTGCAATTGCTCGCCCACGCCCGCCATGAACCGGTGTTCGCCGACATCATCAGGCAGCGCTACGCGAAGTTCCGCCAGGTGTTCACCGTGGTGATCGAACAAGGGCAGGCCCAGGGCAAGATCCGCGACGATATTCCGGCCGATGTGCTGGCCGACCAGATCAGCACCATCTGCGACGGCTGGCTGATGATGATGCCCATCGAGCCGGAGCGGTTCAGTGCCAAGCGTGGCCAGGCGCTGCTCGACGCGCTGATCCTGCTCATCTCCCCGCCCAAGGTCGCGAAAGCCACGGGCAAGAGCCGGGCCAAAGCCCAGTAACCCAGCGTGTTCTGGCAACAGACTGCCTGACGACAGCTTCGCAGCGCTCGATCTCAAGAGCGCTGCCCGCTCCCCGCGAACTTCCTTCCAGCGACTCCAGCCAACCTGACCAAGCGCCGTTCAGGGGGTATTCCCTTTGCCGAAAGAGCGCAGTAGTATTTTACATAACTAAGGTTATCTAAATACAAGAACAGGTTGGCCGAGGTGCAGATGGATCAGGAAAACACAGAACTGCCATTGTCGGCGCGGCAGCGGCGCTTGCTCGTGCAAGCACTTGCCAGCGCCACCTTGATCGGCGGTGCCGCCCTCAGCGGACGGGCCATGGCGCAAGCCTTGCGAGCAGAACCCGAGCAGGTGCTGGACGTGGTGATCATTGGTGCCGGGCTGGCCGGGCTGACTGCGGCCCGTGACCTGCAACGCGCCGGGTGCATGTCCTTCACCGTGCTGGAAGCGCGGGACCGCGTGGGCGGACGCACCTACAACCACCCGCTTGGCAATGGTGTGATCTCCGAAGCCGGCGGGGAATGGATCGGGCCAGGCCAGACCGCGATCTTCGACCTGGCACGCGAGCTCGATGTCGAAACCTTCCCCACCTACTACCAAGGGCGCAATGTCTACCTGGTCGGTGAAGCCCGCTACGAGGAAGACTTGA
Organism: Pseudomonas soli; assembly: GCF_900110655.1. GTDB lineage: Bacteria > Pseudomonadota > Gammaproteobacteria > Pseudomonadales > Pseudomonadaceae > Aquipseudomonas > Aquipseudomonas soli. The sequence goes on along the minus strand of NZ_FOEQ01000004.1, from coordinate 125,505 downwards.
GCAGCGGCCAGGGCGCCCATCACCCGGCGACCGAAAAGCTCAACCAGCTGTCGCGCCGGGTACCTGGCAAAGAACCCTGGACCGCAGCGGACGCCGAGGCACTCGACAAGCTGTCGGTGGGCCAATGGCTGGCGAGTCAGGGTATCGACAACACCAGCCGGCTGACCTTCGACACTTCCATCGGCCTGACCACCGGCACGCCACCCTTCAGCCTGTCCCTGCTGCACTACCTCTCCCTCATCAACTCCGCCGACTGCAGCATGGCAAAGCTCGAGGGTTTCAAGGGCGGCGCCCAGGAGACCCGCTTCATAGGCGGCTCACAGGTGCTGTGCACACGCATGGCGCAGGCGCTGGGCGATCGGGTGAAACTGTCCAGCCCGGTGCGCCGGATCGTCGGCTGGGACCAGGACATCGTCGAGATCCACACCGACCAGGGGCTCATCCGCGCACGCCAGGTCATCGCCGCCCTGCATCCGGCGCTGTGCAACCAGATCGTCTTCGACCCGCCACTGCCCGATGGCCGTGCCCAGTTGCAACGCCTGTGGCCGTCCTCGGCGCCCATGCGCAAGACCGTGCATGTCTATGCGCGCCCCTTCTGGCGGGACAAAGGGCTCAACGGCCAAGTCATCCAGGCCGACGGGCCGCTGATTCTGTCCTGCGACAACTCACCGCCAGACGGCAGCGTCGGCATCTTGATGGGCTTCGTGCGCAGCGCGCAGCTCAGCGATGACCCTGGGCAGGCCGCACGCACTCTCGCGAGCATCTACGCCAAGGCCCTGGGCGAGGAAGCTCTCGACGTCACGCAGTTCCACGATCACGACTGGGCCAAGGTCGACCCCTGGACCTTGACCTGCGTCGGCTCCATTCCCCCCGGCTTCCTGACCCGCTGGGGGCGCTATCTCAAGCCTGCTGTCGGGCGCTTGATCTGGTCGGGCACCGAGACCGCGGACTTGTGGGCCAGCAGCATGGACGGCGCGGTACGCGCCGGTCACCGCGCGGCGCTCGAAGCCCTGCAGGCACTTGCCGGCACCCGGAGGCACGCATGAAAAGGCGCACCCTGCTGCTGGGCAGTGCAATGCTTGTCGCAGGCTTGCTTGGGGTCACGGCCTTCCAGGGCCCGGAGCTGCTCGCAGGCTACAGGTTCATGAACGCCCTCGATCAGCATTACGCCAGCTATGAGGCCAATGGCGGCGCCTGGCCGCAACCGCAGGATGCCTGCTCGCTTTGCCATGGCGCTCGCGGGCAACCGCATAACAGCCTCTACCCGGCGCTCGCTGGGCAGCCGGCAGCGTATATCCAGGCGCAGCTTCAGGCGTTTGCCCAGGGCACGCGACACAGCGCGCAGATGCAGCCGCTGGCGGCCGCCCTGAGCGATGAACGGATCAAGGCCTTGGCCGAATACTTCGCCCGTCAGGTTCCGCGGGTGACCGACGCACCGGCCTCCGATGACGCCATGCGTGCCCGCGGCCACGCCAGTGCCACTACGCGGGGCTGCACCGCATGCCATGGCGAGACGCTGTCCGGCAGCCCGGTGGCGCCGCGTCTGGCCGGCCAAGGCCAGGCCTACCTGCTGGAGCAGCTCAAGGCGTTCAAGCAAGGCCAGCGCAGCGATCCCAGCGGCGCCATGAACGCTACCGCCGCCGTCCTTTCCGAGGAAGAACTCGAGGCCCTGGCGCACTACATCGCAGGGCTCGCACCGAGCGTTCGCTGACTAGAGAGATGCCTGTTTTCAACCGGGCGGCGATCGTGAATCACTATCCGTAAGGAGTTGTGCCGCAGCGACCGGAGGACCTGAGCGGGGTTGATTCGACACTAAACATAACATCTGTTGCGTAAATTTATTCCTCGTTCTACAGTCCGCCATAACAACAAGTACAAGCCTGGGCCGCCAGGCCCGGAGACCTCATGAACCATCAACATTTCGACACCTTGATCATCGGCGCTGGCCTGTCAGGCATTGGTACCGCCTGCCAGCTGGCGCAGGAGTTCCCTGAGCGCAGCATGGCGATCCTCGAGCGGCGCGCCTGCATGGGCGGCACCTGGGACCTGTTCCGTTACCCAGGCATCCGTTCCGATTCGGACATGCTCAGCTACGGCTACAAGTTCCGCTTGTGGCGAAGCCCCAAGGTGCTCGCCGACGGCGCCTCGATCCGGCGGTACATCCAGGACACGGCCAGGCAGCATGGCCTGGACAAGAAGATCCATTACGGCGTGAAGATCACCGGCGCCAACTGGTGCAGCCAGCAACGCCTGTGGCAGGTCAGCGCCGTGCATGAGGCCAGCGCAACGGTGCGGCAATACAGCTGCAAGTTCCTGCTGTGCTGCACCGGCTACTACAACCACGACGCAGGTTTCCTGCCGAGCTTTCCCGGCGAGGAGGCGTTCAAAGGGGTGCGGGTCCATCCGCAGCACTGGCCTGAGGACCTGGACTACACCGGCAAGCACGTCGTGGTGATCGGCAGCGGTGCCACCGCGGCCACGCTGATACCGGCCATGGCCGACAAAACCGGGCATATCACCATGCTGCAGCGCTCCCCGTCGTATATCTACTCGCTGCCTTCCACCGACACATTGACGGCCACGCTCTCGCGCATCATGCCCGCCCGCTGGGCCTATGGCCTGGCCCGCAAGCGCAATATCGTGCTGTATCGGGCGGCCTATATCGCCTGCCGGCAATGGCCGCGGCTGATGCGCAGGATCATCCTTTCGCACGTCCGTCGCCAGGTCGGCCCCGACGCCGACATGCGCCACTTCACCCCCCACTACATGCCGTGGGACGAGCGCCTGTGCGCGGTGCCCGATGGCGACCTGTTCAAAGCCATCCGTAGTGGCCGCGCCTCGATCGAAACCGATCACATCGAGCGCTTCAGCGAAAGCGGCATTGTGCTCAAGTCCGGCAAGCACTTGCCGGCCGACATCATCATCACGGCGACCGGGCTCAGGCTCCAGGTATTGGGCGGGATGATCGTGTCGGTGGACGGCACCCCCTATCCGATCGGCGAGCAGATGACCTACAAGGGCGTGCTCCTGGAAAACCTGCCGAACATGGCCTGGATATTCGGCTACACCAACGTTTCCTGGACCCTCAAGGTCGGCCTGGCGGCCAAATACCTGTGCCGGCTTTTCCACTACATGGACGAGCACGACTTCGATGTCGTGACTCCCCGCGACGATGCCTGCAACGCATTGGACGACGGGATCATGAACTCGATGAAGTCCGGCTACATCCAGCGCGACCAGCAGTTTCTCCCGCGCCAGGGCAAGGCCTACCCGTGGTTCGTCTTCATGCACTACGGCCGCGACAAGAAGATGCTGCTCAAGGATCCCGTCGAAGATCCGCGCCTGGCCTTCCTCCAGAGCACACGGGAAATCCCTGCCCCACGACCTTCCCGCGTCACCGGTTGACCACACCCCGTTCCCGTCCACCTGGCTACGACCAGCGTGGCCGGGGCATGACAACAAGAAAGGTAGAACCCGATGCAAGGCCAAATGATGACGCTGCCGCTGACCACCCCTTCGCTGCTCGAACATGCCGAGCGCTATCACGGCGATACGGAAATAGTCTCCTGCACCCTTGAAGGTCCCGTTCATCGCTATACCTATGCCGACGCGCACCGACGGGCCAGGCAGGCCGCCCACGCGCTGTTACGCCTCGGCACCGGGCCCGGCAGTCGCGTGGGCACCCTGGCCTGGAATGGCTACCGGCATTTCGAGCTTTACTACGCAATATCGGGCACCGGCGCGATCACCCATACCATCAACCCCCGGCTGTTCCCCGAACAGGTGGCCTGGATCATCAATGACGCCAAGGACGAGGTCGTGTGCTTCGACCTTGGCTTCGCTGCGCTGGTCGAGGCCATCGCAGCGGATTGCCCGGGCGTCAGGCACTGGGTGGCTATGACCGACCTTGCGCACATGCCAGCCATGCAGATCGCCAACCTGCTGTGCTACGAACAGCTCCTGGAGGCGGAGTCGGCGGACTTCGCCTGGCCCGTGCTGGATGAGCATACGGCGGCGGCGCTGTGCTACACCTCGGGAACCACCGGCAACCCCAAAGGGGTGCTCTATTCACATCGCGCTACTTTGCTGCATGCACTGGCCAGCGCCCTTCCGGACGCGCTGGCATTGTCTGCCTGCGAGGTCGTCGCCCCGGTGGTCCCCATGTTCCACGTCAACGCCTGGGGCTTGCCCTATTCCGCACCACTGGTGGGCGCCAAGCTGGTGTTTCCAGGCGCCTGCCTGGACGGCGAGAGCCTGTTCGCACTCTTCGAGCGCGAGCGCGTCACTTTCTCCGCTGGCGTGCCCACCGTGTGGCTGAGCCTGCAGCAGCATATGCGCCAATACGGGAGCCGCCTTCCCCGCTTGCGCCGCATGATCGTCGGTGGCGCCGCCTGCCCACCGGCGATGATGCGCAGTTACCAAGAGGAGTTCGGCATCTGCCTGCAACACGCCTGGGGCATGACCGAGCTGTCGCCGATGGGCACGGTGAACACGCCCAAGGCCTCGCACCTCGACCTGGAAGACGAAGCTCGCTTCGCCATCGGCGTAAAGCAGGGGCGACCGCCTTTCGGCACGGACCTGAAAATCGTGGACGAGCATGGCAACGAGCTGCTGCGTGACGGCAAGACCACAGGCGCCTTGCTGGTGCGTGGCCACTGGGTGATCGAGCGGTACTTCGGCATCGAGGCCAGCCCGTTGGTCGATGGCTGGTTCCCCACCGGGGATGTCGCCACCCTCGACCCTGACGGCTTCATGCAGATCACCGACCGCGCCAAGGATGTGATCAAGTCCGGTGGCGAGTGGATCAGCTCGATCGACCTGGAAAACATCGCCATGGCCCACCCTGCGGTCGCCGAAGCCGCCGTGCTGGGTATCGCCCACCCGAAGTGGGACGAGCGCCCATTGCTGGTTGTGGTGCTCAAACCCGGCCAGGCCGTGAGCCGCGAAGCGTTGCTGGCCCATTACGCCGGCAAGGTCGCGCGGTTCTGTTACCCCGACGATGTGGTGTTCATCGAGGCATTGCCGCACACCGCAACCGGCAAGGTCAGCAAGGTGCTGCTGCGCGAACAGTTGCACGATTACCACTGGCCTACCCCCAGCCAGCACGAGGTGGTGTCATGAACGCGCAGCTTCATACCCGCGAAATCGACCCAGCCGAGGGCCGCTGGAAGAACCGCCTGCTCAACCTGGCCTTGCGCCTGCTGGTGAAGTCCAGCCATGGCCTGCGCATCGACATCGGCAAGCTGCGCCGGCAGTTCGAACGGCTCGATGGCCAGGCGCCCAAGACATTCCCGACCGATGTACACCGCGCCGACGTGAACTGCAATGGCGTCGCCGCCCAATGGCTGACGCCGGCCCATTGCCGGCCTGAACGGGTATTGCTGTACATCCATGGCGGCGCCTTCGTTGCCTACACCCCGCAGGTCTACGCCGCGATGGTCGCGAGCTGGTGCCGGCCACTGAAGACCCGGGCACTGATGCTGGACTACCGCCTGGCCCCCGAGCACCCATTCCCAACCGCGCTTCACGAAGCGCTCGACGCCTACCGCTGGTTGCAGGGACAGGGCTTCAAGGCCAGCGACATCGTCGTCGCCGGCGACTCCGCCGGTGGCAACCTGGCGCTTGCGCTGCTGCAACGGCTACGGGACGAAGACACTCCGCTGCCGAGCTGCGCCGTGCTGCTCTCGCCGTTTCTCGACTTCACCCTCAGCGGCGCGAGTGCCTTGGACAATGCGCGCCATGATCCGATCTTCACCCCGGCCTTCGCCATCGGCATTCGCGGCTTCTATGCCCCGGCCGAATCCCACGGGCAGCCGGCAGTATCGCCGCTGTTCGGCCGCTTCGATGGCCTGCCGCCGCTGCTGTTCCAGGTAGGCAGCACCGAGATGTTGCTGGATGACTCGGTGCGCGCCGCCGCCAAGGCCTCGGCGGCCGGCGTGCCGGTTCACCTGGAGATCTGGAAGCGCCTGCCCCATGTGTTCCAGATGATCGCCGCCCTGCCTCAGGCCCAGGCGGCGCAACGCAACATTACCCGTTTCGTCAACCAGTACACCGCCTGGGACGGCTAGCCCGCCCGCTCGCCTCCTCTACCTTGCCACCCACTCGAGAACAACAAGATGGAATTCGACTACCTGATCGTAGGCGCAGGCTCCGCCGGCTGCGTCCTTGCCAATCGCCTGAGCGCCGACCCCGGCGTCACCGTGGGCCTGATCGAAGCGGGCCCGGAAGACCGCTCGCCGCTGATCCACACCCCCGTCGGCATGGCCGCGATCCTGCCGACACGGCATGTCAACTGGGCGTTCAAGACCACTGCGCAGCGAGGCCTGGGCGGTCGCCATGGCTACCAGCCTCGCGGCAAGGTGCTGGGCGGCAGCAGCTCGATCAATGGCATGATCTACATCCGCGGCCATCACGACGATTACAACGACTGGCACGCGCTGGGTAACGAAGGCTGGTCGTTCGACGATGTGCTGCCCTACTTTCGCAAGAGCGAGATGCACCATGGCGGTGACAACGACTACCACGGCGGCGAAGGCGAGCTTTACGTCGGCCCCGCGCATCGCCATGTCGTCACCGAAGCCTTCGTCGAGTCGGCCCTGCGTGCAGGACACGTTTTCAACGAAGACTTCAACGGTGCCCGGCAAGAGGGTGTCGGCTATTACGACGTGACCATCCGCGATGGCCGGCGCTGGAGCACGGCCACCGCATTCCTGAAACCGGTGCGCCAGCGCCGTAACCTCACGGTGCTGACCAACACCCATGTCGAAAGCATCGTGCTCCAGGGCGAACGCGCCACTGGCGTGCAGGCGCTGATCAAGGGAACTCGGGTACACCTGAAGGCGCGCAAGGAAGTGCTGCTGGCCGCAGGGTCCTTCGGCAGCCCGCATCTGCTGATGCTCTCGGGGATCGGCCCGCGAGCCGAGCTCGAACCCCAGGGTATCGCCGTCAGGCATGAGCTGCCGGGGGTGGGCCAGAACCTGCGCGATCACCCCGATGTGGTGCTGTGCTACAAGAGCAGCGATACCTCGCTGCTTGGCGTGTCCCTGGCGGGCAGCCTGAAGATGGGCAAGGCGACCTATGATTACCTGCGCCACCGTCGCGGCCCTTTGTCCAGCAACTGCGCCGAAGCCGGTGCATTCCTGAAGACCGACGCGACCCTCGCTCGACCGGATATCCAGCTGCACTCGGTGATCGGCACGGTCGATGACCACAACCGTAAGCTGCACTGGGGCCACGGCTTCAGCTGTCACGTCTGCGTGTTGCGCCCCAAGAGCATCGGCAGCGTGGGCCTGGCTTCACCGGACTCGCGTGTCGCCCCGCGCATCGACCCGAACCTGCTGGACCACGACGACGACGTCGAGACCCTGCTCAAGGGGTACCGCATGACCCGCGAGATCATCGCCCAGACACCGATGGCCAGCTTCGGCCTGCGCGACTTCTACAGCGCCGGCCTGCACAGCGATGAACAGCTGGTCGAGATCCTGCGCAAACGCACCGACACCATCTACCACCCGGTCGGTACCTGCAAGATGGGCCAGGACGACATGGCCGTGGTCGACAGCCAGCTGCGGGTTCACGGCATCGATGGCCTGCGTGTGATCGACGCCTCGATCATGCCAACGCTGGTCGGCGGCAACACCAATGCCGCCGCGATCATGATCGGCGAGCGCGGCGCCGAGTGGGTCGCCCAGGGCTGATATCGTTCAGGCCCCACGTCGCCACCGCCCAACGAGCAATCCGGCGGTGGCGTCCTGCGTGAAAGCTCCACCAGCCTACCCCTGAGGCAGCACCCTGGAAAAAAAAGGCGCCCCGAAGGGCGCCAAAAAGGGCATGACGAGCATGGGAGCAGCGTCAACGCGGAGCGACTTCGTCATGCCCGCCCAGCACACCGAGCCTCAGCGCAGCATCAGACGCAGCAGCGCCTGGGTGAGGCGACCGTAAGGCGGTTTGAGCAGGAAGCTGCCGTTGCGTTTGGCTTGATAGAAGATCGGCCGCATCTTGCTGAATGTCTGGAAACCCTCTTCGGCGTGATAGTGGCCCAGCCCCGAGTGGCCAACGCCACCGAATGGCAGGTTCTCCTGGAGCACGTGCAGCATCACGCTGTTGACCGAGACGCCGCCGGAGATCGTCTGCCGCAACAGCGTCTCGACACGCCCCTGGTCCTCATCGAACAGGTACAAGGCCAGCGGCCGTTCGTGGGCGTTGATGTAGTCCACCGCCTCTTCCAGCCGGCGATAACCGAGCACCGGCAGCACCGGCCCGAAGATCTCCTCCTGCATGATGAGCATGTCGTCGCGCACGTCGAACACCAGGTGCGGCGCCAGCTTGCCGACCCGGCGGGCGCCTTCGGCGTCGGCCAGGGCGACGACCCGCGCGCCCTTGTCGCGGGCATCGGCCAGCAGGGCTTCGACCCGTGCCATCTGGCGCGGGTTGATCATGCAGGTGTAGTCGGGGTTGTCGGCCAGCGGTACCGGGTAATGACGGCTGACCGCCGCACTCGCATGCTCGATGAACGCCTCTTCGCTGCCGGCTGGCAGGAACAGATAGTCCGGGGCGACGCAGGTCTGCCCGGCATTGAGGCACTTGCCCCAGAGGATGGTGTCGGCTGCTTTGCGCAAGGGGTAATCGGGGGCCACCAGTGTCGGGGACTTGCCACCGAGTTCGAGGGTCACGGGGGTGAGGTTCTCGCTGCAGTTGCGCATGACCTGCCGGCCTACCGCGGGCGAGCCGGTGAAGATCAGATGATCGAACGGCAAACGCGAGAAGCCGTCGTTGATACCGGGACCTGGCTGGATGACCGCCACCAGGTCCTCGGCAAAGCGCCTGCCCAGCAGCTCGGCCAGCAGCCGCCCGAAGTGGCTCGAATCGCTGGCGACCTTGATCATGGCGCGGTTGCCGGCGGCCAGGGCGCCGCACAGCGGCCCCAAGGTCAGGTAGAGGGGGTAGTTCCAGGGCGCGGCAATGCCGATCACGCCGAGCGGCTGGGCGAGCACGGCCGCACGCCCGGGCTGGAACCAGAGACCGACTCCGCGCTGGCGCGGTTTCATCCAGCGTTTCAGGCTTTTGATCGCATGATTGATTTCGCTGACCAGGCCAAAGACGTCCAGCAGTTTGGTCTCGTGTACGGAGCGGTGGCCGAAGTCGCTGGAAATGGCCGCCGCGATCGCATCTGCGTGCTCCAGTACCAGCGCCTTGAGCGCTTGAAGGTTGGCTCGACGTGATAGGTACGAGGGATAACGTGCTTCGGCAAACGCCTGGCGCTGGAGGACAAATACCTCGCGCATGCGCTCGACCGCCGGCGCGACTTGTTCAATGGACATGGGATGTACTCCGGGGTGGATTGCAAGGCTGCGCAGAGCCCGCGAACGGCTGCATCAGCGCGCGCAGCCCTTGGCGCGCTCCAGGGCGAAGAAGGCGTAGTACAGCTGGATCAGCATGTACGACCAGGTGACCAGGGCGATGGACAGGAAGATCGCCTTGGTATCGTCGCCTGGGATCGGGTAGAAGTCGTAGATGCACGCCACGACCAATCCCGATATCGCCGCGACGGTCACGCCCAGCGCATGCAGGCGCTCACCCGCGCGGGCCAGCCTGGCGATGAAATACGCCAGGTAAGCCGAATAGGCGAACCACATGACGACATAGAAGTAAGGCAATGGCTTGGCCATGAAGTCGCTCTTGATCATGACCAGCGTGCTGGCGAAGGTGATCGCGAAGATCACCGCGTCCTTGAGCTTCGAAGGCTTGTAGTTGTGGGTCACCGCCATCAGGCCGAGCACCGTGACGATGGGGATGCCGAAGCCTCGGGAGAACGCATCGCAGAAGAACGAGATGCCATAGGAGATCTGCGATTGGGTCAGCAGGAAGATCAACAGGTTGCTGCCGGAAAACGCGACGATCAACCACTCCAACCCCAGTAGGAAATTGCCCTTGCGTAGAAACTTGATTCCGTAGATACCCCCGGACGCGATCAAGAGCACACAGGTGAGCAAGGCGAAAACATCTTTGGTTTCCATAGCGAAATTCTCTTGTTATAGAAATCGGAACGTCATTTCGGCGCAGTGGCGAGCGAGGCGAGGTAATGGGCGAGCGCCTTGCGATCCGCTGGTGACAAGGTTGCGCTGATCGCCTGCATCGAACCGCTCGGATCGGTCCGCCGCCCCTCGGCAAAGGCATCCAGTTGTGCCAGGAGGTAGTCGGCGCCCTGCCCCGCCAAGCGGGGGAATGGCCCCTGCCCCAGCAGATGCTCGCCATGGCAGGCCATGCAAGCGCCCGCCGCCGCCAGCTTGCCGCCTTGCGCGCGCAGGGCCGGGTCGGGGTCGAACCCATGGTTGTCGAGCGCCGGCTGACGCGCGTAGTAATCGCTCAGTTCGAAGATCTGTTTTTCAGTCAGGCTCATGGCCAGCGGCTGCATGTTCGGGTTCATGCGCTGGCCACTGGCAAAGGTGTGCAGCTGTGTCTTCAAGTAGTCCGCGGGTTGTCCCGCCAGGCTCGGATAACGTTGGTGCAGGGAGCTGCCTTGTTTGCCATGGCACGCCAGGCAGGCATCCGCCGTCTGTGGCCAGGGTCCCTCTGCCTCGTAGGCCTGGGTGGTGGTGTCGAGATAGTCCTGCAGCCGGTACAGCCCAAGCAGGTCGCGCCCGAACAGCGCCAGCAGTACCACCAGCACTACACCGGTAACCAACAACAGTTTCTTTTTCATGACCGCCCCTCAAGCCTGACGCAGCGAAGCGAGCGCCTGCAGCGCGCCCTGATGACCCGAACGCACCGCGCCATCCATGTAGCCCGCCCAGATTTCGGCGGTTTCGGTCCCCGACCAGATCAGGTTGCCGCATGCCGGACGCAAGGACTCCCCATGCTGGCTCCAGAAGCCGGGTGGGATTGCCGATACGCAGGTGATGCTCCAGGGGTCGGCCTGCCCCCAGTCATGGTCGTGATAGCCGATTGGGTTCAGCGCTTCGTCACCCAGGGATCGTGCGTAGATTTGCGCCAGCACACGCTGAGCCGCGGCAGGTTCGGACGGCACCATGGCGTTGACGATAAAAGCGTTGATTACGCCGATTTCGCCATTGGGCGGCGAGTTGTCCCACGCCCACAGCACCTGCCCCTTCACCTCTACGGTGTGGCCATTGAGCCCCTTGTCGCGCCAGAACGGCCGCTTGTAGACCATGGCGGTCTTGCGTGCCGGGCTGTGGGCGGGCCAGGCACGTTGCAGCGCGGCCCGGCCTTCGGGCAGTGCGGGCTGGAAGCGTACCTGGTTGCACAGCGCAGGATGGATCGCCACGATGACCCGGCGTGCGCGGACCTCGCCCTGGTCGGTGACCAACCTCACCACCTCGCGGTCCCAGTCGGCGATCTCGCGCACCGGGCAGGCCAGGCGTAGCTTGTCACCCAGCGCCTCGGCCATGCGTGTGCACAACAGCTGCGAGCCGCCGACGAAACGTGTGCCCTGCGCACTGTCCTTGATCGAGTCGAGCTTCATGTAGTCGCAACTCGCCGAGTTGATCATCGACAGGAAATGCAACAACCCCATCCTGGCCGGTGGCACGCCACCGGTGAGGGTCAGACTGGTGTCCCACCCCGATCGATCTTCAGGCTTGATGCCTTGCCGGGCCAGCCACTCGCCCACCGAGAGTTTGTCCAGCTCCGCAACCCTTGACGAAGTCCAGGGGGCGCCAGAGGGCACGACCTTGGACAGTTCGCTGAGCTTGGCGCCGATGCGCTCGTCCGTGCCGAAGGTGCCGTGCAGGTCAACCTCGAGCCGCCCTTCCCCGCCAAGCACTACGGTCTTGCCCTGGTAGTAGGTCGGGAAAGTATCTATCTGGAGCTCACGCGCCAGGTCGGCCACCGCAGTTTGCCCAGGCCCGATCCACTGGCCGCCGGCCTCGGAGATCTGGCCCCCGCCCAGGTCATGGTTCAGCACCCGGCCGCCGACACGATTGCGTGCCTCCAGCACCACGAATGACTGGCAGCCTGCGTTGTGCAGGTCGCGTGCGGCGGTCAGCCCTGCCATGCCGGCACCGATGATCGCGACGTCGAGCACGCCATCATCGCTGTCGCGAACGCGGGCCGTGCCTTCGGCGCTTGCCGGCAACGCGTGCAGGCCCAGGCCACCGACGGCCGCCGTGGCGCCGGCGAACTTCAGCAATTGCCGACGCTTGAGATCGAATGAATTGGAGGGGGGCTTTTCAGCCATTTCGCATACCTCGCACGGTTGTAGTTTGAGCACGCGCCTTCGGGCAGCGCGTGGTACGGCTGGCGAACCTGCGGGTCACGCGCCAAGCGCAAGGCGCAGCGAGCGTCGGCGCAACTGCACGCCGAACAGCATCATCCAGAACGGGAAGATCAGCACCACGATGACCAGCAGGACATTGGTCAGGGCATCGAGCTGCGGGAAAAACCCCGCGATGAAGTACAGGCCGAAGCACCAGCCGACGATCTTCAGCGGCAACAGGATCGAAGCCCCCCATCCGGCATGCTTCAACTGGCTGCCGACCACCAGCCCCCAGAACAGCACGACCGGCCCCTCGCACCACCACAGCCCGCGTTGGCTGCCCACCGCAATGCTGGTCCAGGTGACTTCGGCGGCGGCCTGCACCGCCGGTGAGCCGCTCTGGTGAAGCGCCGCGAGGGTATTGAGCACCGACAGTTGCAAGCCGGCGCCCACCACGCCCAGGACCACGTACGTGGCAATGGCCAGGGCGGCCACGTCACCCAATGCGCCGGCCTGGTCACGGAACGCCCGCCAGAGGTAGCCGCCGATCACCAGCAACGGCAGGTAGAAACCCAACAGGTCGGCGAACATCGACAGCCTGAAGTACTGCCGCAGCTGCTCCGGCAAACTCAGCATTTGCGCGCCATCCAGGGTCACCGTCATGTCGCCGTGCGTCACCATCAGCATGAAGCCGACGTTCAGGTAGGCAAACAGACCGCCCAGGATCGCAGCCCAGGCCGTCACTCGGACGGCCTCGTTGGAATTGCTGTTCATGCGTGCTCCAAGGTTGCGAGCGCGGGCCGGCCTCAGGCGGGCTGGCCTGCGCAGTAGAGAAAGTTACTGGGCCTGGAAGGCCCGGGCTTTGCGGTTCAGTTGGCGGTCGAGCACGTTCACACCCGCCAGAGCGGCCTGCATGGCGCACCACTGCAGCGGTTCGGGCAGGGTCGAAGGTGTCTTGTGGCGTAGCGCCGCCAGCAGCGGGTGCTCGATACCGCCGATGCGTTCGGCCAATAGGTGGCCAATTAGCGACTGGGTACCGACGCCATGGCCGGAACAACCGGCGCTATAGAGAATGTTGTCGCGGGCACCTGTGGCGCCGACCACGGGTAAGGCGTCGTAGGCCAGGCTGATATAACCGCTCCAGCAAGCATGGATGGGGGTGCCACGAAGCGTTGGGAAACGTTCGCCCAAAGCCTGCTGCAAGGCTTTGTAGGCGGACACATCCGGCTGGTTGGGCGTGGCCGAGCCGTAGGCATAGCCAAGTTGCTTGGTGGTGACCAACAAGGTGTCACGCGCCGTCAGGCGATGACTCTCCATAGTCCAGTGCGGGGTGACGATCCCTTCTCTGCCCTGCCATCCCAGGGTCTGTAGCTGCGCCTTGGACAACGGCGCGGTCTCGATCGCCGAAACCCGCAGCGGCACCACCTTGTCGCGCAGCAGCCCCAACTGCGGCGTGTAGGCATTGGTGGCCAAAACCATGAATGGCGCGCTGGCACTGCCGCGTTCGCTGCGGCAGATGACGGTTGCGCCTTCCTGATAGGACAACAGCCGGGTCTGCTCGAACAGTCGCACCCCGGCCCGCAGGGCGGCGCGGCGCAGCCCCATGACGTACTTGCCGGGATCGAGCGTGCCGCCGTGCTGCGTGCAGCCGAACAGGAACGCTGGCGGGATCCCGCGGGCGCGCATTTCATCGGGTTCGACGAAGCGCGTGACAGAGCCCAACTGCTGCCCCAGTGCCATGCCGTGGCGCAGCTTCTTCTCCTGGGACGGGTGCACCGCGGCGCGGATGATGCCGGAGGGGTTGTAGTCGCAGTCGATGGCCAGTTCACCCAGACGCCGTTCCACGTAGCTGACACCTTCATCGTAGAACGCGACTATTTTCCGCGCCTGCTCCACGCCCACCCGTTTGTGGAACAGCTCGAACTCCACGCCCATGCTGCCGGCCAGGTATCCAGCGTTGCGGCCACTGGCGCCGAAGCCTGCAAAATCCTGTTCCAGGACCACCACGCTGGCACCCAGCGCAGTCAGCTCCAGTGCCGTGGACAGGCCGGCGAAACCTGCGCCGATGATGACCACATCGGCACTGACATCGCCCTCCAGCGCTGGCTGCAGATCGTCCGGGCGCTCGACCCAGCCGCCCAGCAGGCGGAACCGCTGTGAACCGGGGTTGGGCTGCGATGTATCGCTGAAAGTATTCATGCACGCTCTCCAGGCAGCGGTAAAACCGCTGTGCGGCAGGCGCTCGAGAAGCGGCTGGCACACATGACGATCCTCCTGCGGCTTGTTGTTGTGTTTTTTCGACTCTACTGCGCTGATTGATTTAACGCAACTAGTGTTATGTATTTTAATAAAGAGCATCCTTGCCCAGGATCGCCAGGGGTGTGCACAGGTTCAGGACGATGCGCTTGTGCCGCTTGATGCCACAGCCGGCACACACTTCAGGGCAAAGCTTTCCCCGGTCCACGCCGGGAAAACAGCAACGGCCCATCCTCGCCACCGGCCAGCGCGGCGGTCAGCGACACGCCGTCCTTGCGGCGTGACAGCGTGAACGTGCGCCCAACGTCCTCGCTGCGCGCCTGCAGGCCATCGAGCCCCACCGCGACCACTTGCTGGCCGTCCACCACGATCGAGGTGATCGAACTGCGACTGTCCAGCGCAATGCGCTGCCACGACGCGCCGTCAGGCGTCCCGCGCAACAAGGTGCCACGCTGCCCACCCACCAGCAGCCCGCCATCGGGCAACACAGCGCCCGTCCAGAGCGTGCCGTCGTAGCCGGTGTCCAGGTATCGCCAGGTCTGCCCTCGGTCGTCGGAGCGCAACAGCTGCCCGCGTTCGGCCGTGGCATAGAGCCTGTGATGACGATCATCGACGAACAGGCTCATCAGGTTGAGGTCCGCGCGGCCGGCGCCCGCAGGTGCCGGCAAGTTGCGCTCGGTCCAGGTCGCCCCGCCATCGTCGGTGGTCAGCACCAGCGACCACAGCCCCACCGCCACGCCCCGCAGGTTGTCGAAGAAATGCACGGCGAACAGCGGCCTGTCCTGGTCAGGGGTCAGGCGCTGGACCTGCCAATGCTCGCCGCCATCGTCGCTGGCAAGAATCGCCCCCCAATGGCCCACCGCCCAGCCATGCCTGGCATCGGCGAAACTGACGCCGGTCAGGCTGCTGGAGACCGGCACGGAGCGGGCCTGGTGATAGTTGCGCCCGCTGTCATCGGAGAGCAGCACGACGCCGTGATCGCCCACCGCGACCACCCGCTTCTGCGCCCAGGCCGCCCCCAGCAACATGGCCTGGGTAGCGTGCGCGACAGGTGCCGCCGGCACCGCTTCGAGGGCGCTTGCCAAACAGGAGGCGGTCGCCAGGGTGACGCCCAACAGTGTTTTCAGGTATCCCATACCGCTCTCCTCAATGCGCCAGCGCGCCGATCCTGCGCACCGGGCGCTTGCGTGGGAAGATCCGTTCCAGCCAGACCGCGAACGCCGGCAATACGGTCATGGCCATCACCATGTTGACCATGAACATGAAGGCCAGCAGCTTGCCCATGTCCGCCTGGAACTTGAGCGCGGAAAACGCCCAGGTGGCCACGCCGACCGCCAGGGTGATTGCAGTGAAGATGGTCGCCATGCCCACCTCGCGCAGCGACAGCGCCACCGCTACCCCCACCGGCTGGCCATCGGCCTGGTGCAGCTGGATGCGGTTGTAGATGTAGAAGGCGTAATCCACCCCGATACCTACCGCGAGCACCATCACCGGCAGCGTGGCGATGGTCAGGCCTATCTGCAGCGTCTTCATGAACCAGTAGCCAATGAAGGTGCCGATGGTCAACGGCAAGCAGCACACCAGCACGGCGCGCCAGTCGCGATACACCACCAGCACCAGCAAGGCGATGGCGGCATAGACATAGAGCAGCATCGGCGTCTCACTCTTCTCCACCTCCTCGTTGATGGCGGCGATCACCCCGGCATTGCCGGCAGCCAGGCGTACGGCAACGCCGGGCAACGGCTGCTCGGCGCGAAACGTCTTGGCCGCCTCGATCACCCGGCCGATGGTGGTGGCCTTGTGGTCCGCCAGGTACAGGTGCACCGCGGTCATGCTGCAATCGTTGCGCATCAGGCCTGGGCTGCGTGCCACTTCAGCGGCCAACGACGAATAGTTCATCGCATCGATCGGCACCGCGCTCATCTTCGGGTTGCCCTCGTTGTAGCCTTCGTTGAACTGACGCATGGCCGAGGAGAACGACGCCACCGACAGCACCCCCGGCACCCCTTCCATCGCCCACGCGAAGCGGTCCTGGTATTGCCCAAGCTCGACGTCCTCGCAGGCGTTGCCACCTGCGTCACCCAGCCGCCCGGGCTGCACTTCGAAGACCACGCTGAGCCAGTCGAGGCCGATGTCGTAGTGGCTGGCGATGGCCAGCGCATCGCGGTTGAAGCGCGCGTCTTCGCGCAGCTCCGGTGCCCCGGCCTGCAGCGAACCAACCACGCGGTCGTGGCTCTGCCAGACGGCCGTGGCGAACACCAGCAAGGCCACCAGCATGACCCAGCGCGCATTGCGCCATTCGGCCAGCGCGGCCAGCCACGCCAGGCGTGCGGCGCGACGCTCGCGGGCGGACTCCTCGCGGGCCGCGTAACGGCCATCGACCTTCAGCATCGAGGCCACCAGCGGCAACATGACCAGGTTGGTGACGATCTTGAAGGCCACACCGAGCGCCGCGGTGATCGCCAGCTCGCGCACCATGGGGATGGGGATCAGCAACAAGGTGATGAACGACACGAAGGCCGTCACCAACGCCAAGGTGCCCGGCACCAGCAACCCGCGGAAGCTCGAGCGCGCCGCCACCGCGACCGTGCTGCCGGCGGCGATCTCGCGGACGATGTAGTTGATCTGCTGCACCCCGTGGGAGACACCGATGGCGAACACCAGGAACGGCACCAAAACCGCCAGTGGGTCTAGTCCGTAGCCCAACAGGCGCAAGCTGCCAAACTGCCAGACCAGCGATGTCAGCGAACAGCCCAGCGCCAGCAAGGTGAAGCGCAGCGAATGGCAGTACCAGTACACCGCCACCGCAGTCAGCAACAGGGCCAGCAGGCAGAACTCCAGCACCGCCGCCGCGCCATCGGCGATATCGCCAATCTGCTTGGCGAAGCCGATGATCTGCACCTCGAACTGCGCATCCTCGAACCGTTGGCGGATCTGCTCCTCCAGCACCCGGTTATAGGCCACGTAATCCAGGCGCTCGCCCTTGGCGTCACGCTCGTTGAGTTCGGCGGTAATCATCGCGCTGCGCTGGTCACGGGAAACCAGGGTACCGATGAAGCCGCCCTGGGCGGTGGAGTCGGCGATCCGGGCGATGGTGGCGCTGTCCAACCGCTCGGGCGTCACCGTCCCGGGTACCAGCGGGTCGGCCCGAAACCCCTCCTCGGTGATCTCGTTGACGAACGCGTTGGGCGTCCACAGCGAGCGCACGCTGCTGCGAGAGATGCCTGGCAGGAACGTCACCGCCTGGGTCACATCGTACAGACGACGCAGGCCCGCCTCGCTCCAGATACTGCCTTCGCGGGCCCTGACCACCAGGGTCAGACGGTTCGCACCGAGCAAGTCGCCACGATACTGCCTGAAGGTTTCCACGTACTCGTGGCCGATCGGCAGCTGTTTCTCGAACCCGGCATCCATGCGCAAATGCACCGCGAACCAGGCCATCACCGTGGTGAACAAGGCCAGGATAAGCAGCACCACACGCCGGTGCCCGAACAGACCGGCCTCGATGCGCGGCAGGACGCCGCGCAGCGATTGCTTCGATACATCGATAGACATGTTCACGGCAGGCCTCACAGAGTGCGCGACAGAACCACGCCGACATAGTCGCGGTCACGCAGCAGTTGGTCGTAGGCCGTGTCGCCCCCCATGAACTTGGCATAGTTGAACGACAGCTGCCAACTGGCGGGGTTGCGCACGAAGTTGAGGTACAGGTTCAGGCTGCTGGCGTCTTCGGTGAAGGTTGCCGCCAGGTTGGGCGTGCGCCCGCCCAGCGAGCGCGCATAGAAGATGCCCGGGGTCACCTGCCAACCGGGCAGCAGGGTGCCGTCGTAGGTCAGGCTGAAGTCCAGGTTGATCCCCGAAGAAGTCTTGTCGCCGTGGGCCTTGGGTGTGCTGGTCGGGTCTAGCTGCCAGGTGTTGGCCCCGGCGGCGATCACCTCGCCGTCGTAGCTGTCGTGCAGCCCCGGGTACTTGATGACCACCAGCTCGGTCAGCAGGGTGCCGGTGCTTGCCCCTGTCAGGTCCAGCAGCCGCGGCGAGTTGGAGGGCGTCATGCTGTACAGCCCGGTGAGGTGCCACTGGAACTTCTTCTCGTCCTTCCAGCACTTGCCCCCGTTGTTCGCGCACAGGTCGAGCACCGGGTTCAGGGCAACGGCATCCTTCGGTCGGTAGGACAGCTCGGTGCCCACCGCCCAGTCGCCGAGCGGCAGGTTGGCACTGATGCCATACATCATCCGGTCTTCGGGATAGACCCAGTTCTGCGACACGGCGAAGGTGTCCGGATCAAGCAACCGAGTGGTCAGCGAAGGCAGCTTGTCGTGGTAGCGCATCACGTACACGCCCACGTTGAGGTCGCTGTCCTGGGGCTGCCAGCGCAGCGAAAGCCCCCACTGGCCGCTGTCGCGGGCGTTCTTGTCGTCGAAACCGTACGACTTCATGCCCTTGCCGAGCGCGGTGGTGTACGACCAGTAGCTGCCCACCGGCGGCAGTTCGCTCTTGTTCCAGGCGAACTGGTAATAGGCCTCGACGTTGATCCCGGCCCCCAGCCCAGAGGCGACGCTGAGCATCGGCGCCGGCAGCACGGCTTCCTTGAGCTGCACGCCCGGGCGCGACAAGGCCTGCACATCGTAGGCGTTGGTGTTGTTGATACCACCCTGCACGAACAGGCTTTCGCCCCAGTTGATCACCTGGTTGCCCAGCCGGGCGCGTACGCGCTGATCGCCCACGTCGAAGCCCTTGCTCACCCACAGGTCGAGCAGGCGCGCCTTGAACTCGAGGTCATCACGTGCCGAACGGGTCAGGCCGTCGCTACCCACGTCCGCCGGTGTGTTGAAGGACAGCGCACCCGTCGTGTCGCTGGCGGCGAAGTCGCGAATCCAGCTGCCCCGGGCCATGAAGGTGAAATCCTCGGGCATCTTGAGCAGCAGCTCGTGAGTGCCCTTCAGGTAGTGGGTGAACAGGTCGCCCTTGTCGTAGTTGAGATCGCCCTGGTCGCCGATACCTGAAGTCTGGGCCAAGCACCCCGCAGGAGGGTGATGGCCCGTCGCCCCCTGATTGATCAGGTTGCAACCCCGGGACTCGGTGCGTACGCCCATGCCATAGGAAATCGTCGAGTCGAAAGCCCCCCTGACGGATTCGGTTTCAAAGGTGAACCCCATTGCCAAGGGGGTCATGCACGCAATAGCAAGGCCTGAAACTTTTGTGATTGTTTTTTTCATGACGGCGCTCTAGAGGTGAAGGTTCAACGTTCGCTGATGGCCCGCAGGTTGTCGGAGGTGTAGAAATCGCGCTTCAGGCGCGGGTTACCGGCATCCTCGGTGAGCCAGCGATGATCCTTGTTGCCAACGCCGATGGAGGTCATGTCGTAGAGATAGCGGCCATCGACCAGGTTGTACTGGGCCTGGGCCTCCATGTCGCAGGTGCCGGTCTCGTAGACCGGGATGGTGTAGCCCTCGCGAACCTTCCAGATCTGCCCCTGTTTGTCGTAGTCGACCGCCATCAGGCCGTTCCAGCTGTCCTCGTCGATGTAGAACACCCGCTTGGGCGCCTGGTGACGCATGCCTTGGCGCACGTTGGCCTCCACCACCCAGACCCGGTGCAGCTCGTAGCGGCGTGCCTGGGGCGCGATGGCGCTCTGCTGCGCGACATCCTCGATGCGCGCCGAACCGTCATAGGCACCGAACGCGTTGTACGGCACCAGCAGCTCCTGCTTGCCGACCAGCTTCCAGTCGAAGCGATCCATGGGGCCGAAGAAGATGTTCGACTCGTCGATGGTGTACTGGTTGTCCAGGCCGATCTGCGGTGCATCGTAGGAGTACGACGGCATGCGCCGTACCCGTCGCTGCCCGGGGAAGTAGTAGAAGGTGCTGGCCTGCTCCCCGGCCTTGGTGGTGACCACCCCCGCCTGGCCCGCCAGGGCGGCCGGCTCGTAGTAGTTGAAGTAGGTGGCCACTTCCAGGCGGTCGAACGAGGAGAACAGCGCACTGCCCTTCTGCCCCCAAGGGGTATACATGAACCAGTCGGTGGAAGTGCGCAGCCAGCTTCCGCCCGCCTCGCGCGGCGACAATCCGGAGACCGTCTTGGACATGTCGAAGCCGACCCCGCGGTAGCGCATCTTCATGTTCCACATGACCTCGGCCCCCGTCGTGGGCAGAGGGAACGGAATGCCGGGAACATGGGCCTCTTGCAACGCCAGGCCTTCGCGGTCGAGAGTGGCGAAGCCGACGTTCTTGCGCGTGTTGTCGACCACGAAGTCCGGCGCGCCGCAGCTGCGCCGCGTCGGGTAGACGTCCATGCGATAACCCGGGATCTTCTTGAACAGCTCGAGCTGGCCGGGCGACAGTTGCTGGGCATGTTGTGCCACATTGCCGGCGTCGATGCTGAACAACGGCTTGTCGTCCTTGAACTTCCAGTGCTGGCCGCGTACCTGGCCATAGCTCCATCCCGAGTCCTGTTTGCCGGGGACCACCCAGGCCGGGATCGAGCCGTCTGCGTTGGCCGCCACCTCGCCGCCCAGGGGGGTCAGCTTGCCGCCCAACTGCCCGGCGTCAGTCCCGGCAGCCTGGGCCGAGCCGAAGACGGCCAGGGCCGCGAGCGCCACCACCAACGGCCGGGCTACTGCGCAGCAGGCATGGCCGCCATAAAGGTGCTGAATCACGTCTTTCATTGGAAGGTCCTCATAGGCTTTGAGCTGCCGCCGGTCATTCCTGATGCCAGGAGTGAGGACGACAGGGTCAGTTCGACACCCCGGGCGCGTACCCGGGCAGAAAGCCTTGAGCAAACCACATGCCAATTTCGTAACAAGTGTTTTCTACATATTTATCATTTAGTTATCATTTTTATAACGATTGATATGTGATACTTGAAAACTCATCAGTGCACGTTGTTGGGACTACGCCTGCACCAAAAGCGTGAATTTACGAAACATGTGTTACCTAAATATGTTGTCGCTCCGGTCAGGCAATAAGGTGAGTGGTGGGGTTTTGCGCACCTATCAAAACGAGTCCCCTGCGCTCTGGTCTCCGACAAGCTCCCTTCCCAGCCAAACGATGAACGCTTGCACTGGCGGACACTCGAGCTTTTGGCTCACCTACCCGCACGCCACCCACGACAGGCACGGGCCGCTGCGCCTGGCGGCAAAGGTCCACGCCTGGCGTGAAGCGATACCGGGTGACGGTTTCCGCCCGCACATGACCAATGAATGGATCGACCTGGACGACGACCCACACTTTCCCCAAACGCCCCTGCAGGGTGGTTACGTGCTGCGCACAGGGCGCCATGGGCTGGTCGAACTGCTGGAGGAATGGCGCGAGGCCGGGGTGAACCACGCCGCGCTGGGACTGCAGATGGCCAGGCGTCCAGCACAGGAGATCATCCAGGAGCTGGCCGAGGAGGTGTTGCCATTGTTTCCGACGCTGCCTGGGCCGCAGCCTCATTCACAAAGCTGGTAGCGCCAGGCAGCCGCAGAGCCTGTCCATCGCGGTATGTCGGGTGGCCCCAGCCATGTGCGCCACCCGACCTGCCCGACGTGGATCAGAATGCGTAGACCAACGTCGCCGTGGCACTGCGCGGGGTGCCGTACCACCCGCGCCCACCGATCGCGGAGTAGTACTTCTCATCCAGCACGTTGTTGAGGTTCAAGGCGACGCTGGTCTGCGGCGTGAACGCGTACTGCGCCATCAGGTCGACCACACTGTAGGCGCCTTGGTTGAACGTCTCCTGGTTCGGGCCGGCGTTCTTCTTGTACTCCATCCCCTGCCAGCGCACACCGCCGCCAATCTTCAACTGTGGCAAGGACTGCAGTTGGTAACTGGTGAACAGCTTGAAGGTATCGCGCGGCACCTCAGTGAGCAGACGCTTGCCATCGGAATCTTCGGCCTGGGCATAGGTGTAGCTGGCGGAAACCTGCCAGTCAGGCAGGATCTGCCCCGCCATTTCCATCTCGAAACCACGGGTCTTGGTGCCGGATTCGGCGCGGTAGGCCTGGTCGCCGTTCGGTGCTAGCTTGTCGCCATCAGCCACGGCCAGGTTGTCCTGCTGCACCTCGAAGACACTGAAGGCGGTGGTCAGGCGCTTGTCCCAGAACTCGCTCTTGATACCCAACTCGTAGTTCACACCTTCCAGCGGCTCGATGTAGCCGCCACTGGCATCCTGTCTGCTCTGCGGCTTGAAGATCGCGGTATAGCTGGCGTAGGCCGACCAGTTCTCGGCGAAGTCGTAGACCAGCCCCACGTAGGGCGTGACAACCCCGGTTTCGCTGCGCGAGGTGCGCGTGGTCGCGCCGCTTGACAGGGTGGTCCCGGTTTCGTCGCGTTTCCAATCGATCACCCGCGCGCCGGTGATCAGCGACAAGTCATCGGCCAGGCTCCAACGCACCGACGCCACCAGGCCGTCCTGGGTTTCGTCCAGCGCATCTTGCGAATACTTGTTGTGGATGGCGTCCGGAATCGCCAGCGAACCGTCCCAGGTATGAATGTTGTCGATCGGCTGGCTCGTCCATAGCTGGTAACCGGGATTACGGTAGTAGGCCCGGTAGTGGCTGGCGCCGAGGTACGCTTGATGCTCGCGAGAAAGCAGCTCGAACGGGCCGCTGGCGGACAGGTCGAACGACGTCTGCCGGGGCTCACCCGCCCAACGCCCGGTCCAGGTGCTGATACCGCTGCCATCGGGCTTGACGCTACCGGCGGCGGCAGTGGCGAAGGTGTCGTCATAGCTGCGGCGACTGTGCTCGGCATTCAGTTTCAACTGCCAGCCGTTGTCCAGCTGGTGTTCCAGCGTGGTGAACAGCGTTTTCGTGCGGCGCTTGTGGTAGCTCCAGTCCGAAGCCGAGTTGAACGATCGCGACGGTTTGAAGTGACTGCCATCGGAATTGAACATCGGGAAGCCGTGGTTGCCTGCGCCGTCGTTGTCCATCTCCTGGTACTCGGCGCCCACGGTCAACATCGTGTTGTCGGTGACGTCCCACTCCACCACGCCGTAGGCTACCTGGCGCTCCAGCGACTGCCGGTCGACATGGCTCTGGCTGTCGGTGGTCGAGGCGACGAGACGCCCGCGCACGTGGCCGCTCTCCGACAGTTTGCCGGACAGGTCCAGCTCGGTACGGTAGCTGTCCCAGGAGCCCGCCTTGAGGGTCAGCTTGCGCTGCGTCTCGAGGGTCGGCTTCTTGCGCACCAGGTTGATGGTGGCACCGGGATCGCCAGTCCCCGACATCAGGCCGGTCGCTCCGCGCACCACCTCGACCCGGTCGTACGACACCATGTCGGCCAGGTCGTCGCGAAAACCGAAGGTATCGGGGCGGTTGACGCCATCGACCTGGATGCTGCCGACCTGGAAGCCGCGCACATAGATATGGTTGGCGTCGCTGCCGGCCGGCCCCATGCTGTCGACGACCACGCCCGGCGTCTGCTCGAGCACCTGGGTGACGTCCGTCAGGTTCTGGTCCTCGATCTGCTGACGGGTGACCACGCTGACCGACTGCGGCGTCTCGCGTGCCGACAGGCGCAGGCCGG
Source organism: Pseudomonas soli (assembly GCF_900110655.1). Lineage (GTDB taxonomy): Bacteria > Pseudomonadota > Gammaproteobacteria > Pseudomonadales > Pseudomonadaceae > Aquipseudomonas > Aquipseudomonas soli. Next base: position 101,529 of record NZ_FOEQ01000004.1, on the reverse strand, counting down.
TCGCGGTGCTGGCAGAACCTGTGGTGTAGCTGCCGGTGCCTTCGCTGGTGCTGCCCAGGCCCAAGGCATCGACGCTGGTAGCGCCAAGCTCGACGGCGCCGTCGTTCTGCACCTTGCTCAGCACATAGCGCTTGTCGCCCACCTGCTGCACGCGCAGCCCCGATCCCTGCAGCAACGCGGAGAAACCTTGCTCCAGCTCGAAGCTGCCGTGCAGCCCCGAGGAATGCAGCCCGCTGGTTTCGTCATTGCTGAAGCTGATGGTCACGCCGCTGGCGGCGGCGAACTGGCTGATCGCGGAAGCCAGGCTGCCGGCCGGGATATCGTAGCGCTGCGCGGCGGCCCAGGCGGTCGAGGTCGCCAGCGCGGCGCCGCAAAGGCTCAGTGCGAGGGTCGCCTGGCGAATACTGCAGGCTAGCGAGGTACGGCGTGCGGACATGAAAAAGGGTTCCTGTTTCGGGTTGGCTTGGGCACGCTTGATGCGCGCGCCCTCAAGAGCCGAAGCAGCGAAGGAAATCTGCTACCCCAAATGCGAAAAATTCTCGAATGTTTGAGAGCGGATGAGATTTCACCCACGGTTCCCGGCTCGGGCCTCCACGATCGTGGGCCCCCTACCCCTTGCCGATTGGCTCCATGCGCACCCAGTAGCGCGTCATGCGCCGTGCGCGAACCGGCAACGCGTCTTCCAGGCTGGCCAGGGCGACGTCGGTGTCGTCCAGGTTGAATGCGCCAGACAGGCGCAAGCCCGCGACCTCACCGGCGCAGCCGAGATAACCGGGGCGGTAGCGCGCCAGCTCGTGGACCACCTCGTCCAGGCGCCAGTCGACACTGACCAGCATGCCCTCGGCCCAGGCCTGGCCGCCGGGGGCCAAGGGTTGCAGGGGGCCGATGTGGTCGGCGGCAAAACTCAGGCTGTACCCACTGTCGATACGCACCACCTGCGACGCCCGGCTGGGCCGCACCTCCACGGCATGGGCGGCCACCGCCACATGGCTCACGTCGTTGTCCTGACGCACGCTGAAGCGGGTACCCAGGGCCAGGATGTCGCCTGCCACGGTGCGCACGCTGAGTGGCCGCGCATCCTTGGCGGTTTCCACCAGGATCTCGCCGCGCTGCAGCTGGATCAGGCGCTGGCCCGCGTCGTAGCGAACATCGACACGGCTGTCGGTGTTGAGGTCCAGGCGCGTGCCATCGGCCAGGGTCAGTCGGCGGCGCTCGCCGATCCGTGTCGCATAGTCGGCACTCCAGGGCGAAGCCCGGTACCCCTGCCAACCAACGGCCCCGACGCCGAGCAACAGCGCCAGTGCCTTCACGGCATGGCGCCGGTCGCGCCGGGCGATTTCCAGAGTCTGTGCGGCACCGCGGGGGGCGCTGCCCAGGCGGCCTTGCAGTTGCTCCAGGCGCGCCCAGGCTGCGGCGTGGCGAGGGTCGGCCGTGCACCAGGCTTGCCATGCGGCGCGGGTGGCGTCATCGACATTGCTGTCATGCAGGCGCACGTACCAGTCCACCGCCGCGCTGAGAATGGCCTTCATGCGTCCTCGACCAGCAGGCAATGCATCAGCGCGCGGGCCAGGTGCTTGCGCACGGTGCTCACCGAAACACCCAGGCGTTCGCCAGTCTTCTCGTAGCTCAGGCCATCCAGTTGCACGGCAAGAAACACAGCCCGCGTGCGCGGGCCCAGCCCATCGAGCATACGGTCGATGGCCATCAGGGTATCGAGGATCGCGGCGTGGGTTTCGGCCGAGGGCGCATAACGCTCCGGCTGCTGCGCCAAGGCTTCAAGGTAGGCGCTTTCCAGGCTGCGGCGGCGGTACAGGTCGATGGTCAGCCCGCGCGCGATGGTCGCCAGGTAGTGCCGCGGCTCCTTGAGGGTGCCGGCGGTGCGCGCCAACAGCACCCGGATGAAGGTGTCCTGGGCCAGATCCGCGGCATCGGCGGAGTTGTTCAGACGCTGGCGCAACCAGCCGTGCAGCCAGCCGCTGTGCTCACGGTATAGTGTTTCCAGGCCGGTGTGCGCAGTGCCATCGGGAACAACGGTGGACATCACGCCTCCCTAAAAAAGATTACCAGGTGCAAATAAGAACTTGTCTCAAGTGTACTCAGTGAGGAAGGGATTGGGAATGCTGGCATGTGAAAGGGTTCGCAGGGATTGAGGTCCGGCAGAAAAACTCCTCATGAAGCCAAACTCACGACGCCAATGCTGCCCCTGGCAGCGGAGCGTTCTAATCTCAGGCTAGGCATGGGTTCGTGGCTGCCCTGTCAGTGCAAGCTTTGCCAGGCGCGCAGCACTGCATAACCGCGCCAGGGTCGCCAGCCCTGCGCGGCTTGCGTTGCCGCCTGTGCGCTGCTCACCCCCAGGGCTTTTTGCAGCGCCACATCGCCCGCCGGGAAGGCATCGGGCCAGCGCAACGCACGCAAGGCGATGTATTGCGCGGTCCAGTCGCCGATCCCCGGCAGTGCGCGCAAGCGGGCACAGGTGGCCGCGATGTCCACACCCGGGCTCAGGACCAGGCCACCCTCCAGCACCGCCTCGGCCAGTGCCTTGAGCGCCGCCTGGCGTTGGCGCGTGATGCCCAGCCGGCCCAGTTCATCCCCGCTGGCCGCAATCAGCGCGGCGGGCGTGGGGAACAGACGGTCCATGCCAGCCAGCGGCGTTGTGATGGGTTGCCCGAAAGCCGCGGCCAGGCGTGCGCCCAATGTGCGCGCAGCGGCCACGGTGATCTGTTGGCCCAGCACGGCGCGCACGGCCAGCTCGAAACCGTCAACCGTTCCCGGAACGCGCAGGCCCGCGCCCGAAGGGAACGCACTGTGCAGCACGGCGTCGATGGCGAGCGGGTCGGCATCCAGGTCGAGCGCGGCGCGCACGCGGTTGATCACCGTGGGCACGACGCCCGTCAGGGAATCGCTGATCCTTACTCGCACCTGGGTGCCCGCCTCGTCAAAGGCCACGCTCAACCAGCCGCAATGTTCCTGACCGTCCTGCATGAGATGCAGCGTACGGGTGTATATCCCCTCCTCCACACGCTCCACGCCGGGTATCGCCCGCAGGCGCAGAAAGCCGAGCATTGCGGCAGTGTCATAGGGCGGACGCCAGCCCAGGGCAACACAGCCGTTCGAGCGCGCATCGTGCGCTTTCAGTGCCAGGTAACAGGCGTCGTTTTCGGTAGTGTCGTTGATATTGGCCATGGGTGACATGGTAGCCCCTGTGGGTAGCAGTGACTCGCCATTTTCGTACCGGCGCCCTAGTGTGGTGTTTTGCAAATACGACCAATAAATCGCGAGCGATTTTTGCGCTCAGGCAAGGCGTCGCGACCAGTCGTAGCCCAGCTACGGCGAGGAGCGACAACACCGCATGAGCGCAAAAAGCGCCGCGAGTTATGGTCGTTATTTGTGAAACACCACACTAGCGACCAGGCACAAAAAATCCGATGCCTTGCGGCATCGGATCTTCATGCGGTGATCAAGCCGACAGGCCTCGACTGTCGGGCATCAGGCACGTCTGCCGGATGCTAGCTCGATCAGGCGTCGGTGGACGCCGTGGCCTTGTTGCCACTGTTGATCAGCGGCCCGTAGCGCCGGCTGAACTCCTGGTTGTAAGGCACGTGGTTCTTGTTGACCCCGCTGTCCCAGTTGACCGACCAGGTCATCAGGCCCTTGATCGACACGCCCTTGGCGTAGAGACGCTTGAACGCGTTGGTCACTGCCGTCGGGTTGATCACATAGCCGGTGGCGGCGGCGTCGACGTTGGCCGGCAGGCCGATGACGAACTTGTCGGCCGGGATCCGGGTGAAGCCGCGGGTGCCACTAACCAGGCTCTCGGTCAGGTAGAACAGGAAGTCCTCCTTCATGGCATCGTTGTTCTGCGCGATCCAGGCGCCGTTGCCATTATTGGCCTCCTGCACCCAGAGTCCGTCGCCCCCCTGGTTGTAGAACTGCGGGGCGATGAAGTCGTAGTACCCCTCCAGTGCCTTGAGGTAGTCGACGTAGCGCCCCGCGCTGGTCAGGTAGGGGAACTCCGGTGCCATGCTGATGATGAAATGCTTGCCCTCGGCGGCGTAGTGATCCTTCACCAGTTTCAGAGCGGCAGGCAGGACCGTCTTGTTGGCGGCGAAATCGATCGCGCTCTGTTCAAGGTCGATGTCCAGCCCGTCGAAACCGTAGGTCTCCACCAAGCGGATGATTTCATTGGCCAGCGGCTGTTCATGGCCCGGGTTCAAGGCGATATGCGCATCGGCGCCGCCCAGGGACATCAGCACCGCCCTGCCCTGGCTGTTGAGCACGCCAACCTGGCGCCGGAACTCGGCATCGGACAGGTTGTAAGGCTTGAAGGTCGGTATGCCGCTGCCCTTCATGAAGGCCACCGCCACCACGTTGTAGTCGCGCGGCACCTCCTCCAGGCTCATGTTGGCGAACTGCCCGCGTTGGTAACCATCCGCCGGGCCGGCCGGCCAGTTGTGCCAGTAGCCCATGAGGATCTTCTTGCCCGCCAGGCTGGGCATCCGCGATGCAGCGTCATCCTGCGCTGCCTTGAGTTGGGTAAAGTCAATCGTTGCCATGTTCTAATCCTTCAGAACGTGTGTAGATCCCGCGGACTTACTGGAAGTCGACGTCGAATGCCTGGTAGAAGGCGTTGCCGGTATTGGCGACGATCCACATCAGCACGATCACGTGACGGCCCTTTTTGTTGGCCGGCAGCTTCACTTCGTGATCGACCTTGGCCTTCAACTCGCCGGCGTGGCTGTAGTACGGCACCTGCGGGTAGAAGTCCTCGGCGAACGGCTTGTCTTCCAGTTGCGCACGGGTGATGCGTTGTTTCGGGTCCCAGCCGTCCTTGGTGATCAGCCAGCGATAGCCGCGGGTGGTATGCGGCGCGGTGTAGCGCCAGGTCACCTTGAACACTTGCCCGGCGTCGACATTGATCAGCGGCCAGGTGAAGGCGCGGTTGAGCTTCTTGCCCATCTCCTCGTCGGTGAAGTTGACGCAGTCACGGGCGTCGGTCTTGCCACCGCTGAGGATGTAGCCATCGGCGGGCGGGGCGACGCTCGGGTTGTCCGACTGGAACGGCGCCGGGAACGGACCGGCGGCCAGGGCCGGGAAGTTCTTGCCGCCTTCCATTTCATCGACCTGCCAGCCACTCAGCACGCCGAGGTCGATGGCGACCGCGCCACGCGAGGCTGGGGAGGTGACACGACCGTGACGAAGCGGGTTCTGGTTTTCTGGTTGGTTCATCGTTGTAACTCCATGTGGTTTGTGAACTCTCCCTTTCCGAAGGAGAGGCCTTCAAACTAACGGAGCTGGATTTATTGTCCACGCAGCCATTTTGGGCCCTGGCGTACCCGAAGCATGGAACCTCCAACAAATACTGGATGGATATACAGCACACCCTAAAATGTACTACCTACCTTGAAGGAAAACACCTACACACCAGCGCGACATTTGGCCAGTGTCCGCGCCTCCGGGCCAATGAAGCACTGCCCAGACCAACACCACGACATGGGTGCCGGCGATGGCGCGAACGCGCAGGTAGTCGCCAGTAGCGGGTGCTCGCCTGGGTGCGCTCCGTGCAGGAAAGCTACTTGAAGGATGCACGAACCTTGATCTGCTGGTTGTCTGGAGTGCCGCCGGCTGGGCACGGCGTCGGCCCGAGCTGCTTGTCCAGGCAGACCCAGAGCTCTTTCAAACGGTTGCCCGAACCCACCGATACCCGCAGGCTCTGCGCAGGCAGCGCCGGGTTATGGGCCAGGAACGCCTGCTTGATGTCGCTCACCTTGGCGTCCACCAATTGGTTGGGGCCCGCTTCGCTGCCGAGCATTTCCTGCAGGGAGGGCCGCTGCAGCGAGTCGTAGACCCGCTGGATATCGGCAAAGTAGCGCTCCGGCGACGACCAGCCGCAGGTACCGTGGGCCTGCCATTCGTTCTGCATCAGGTCCGGCCCGGGCATCATGCACAGGTGCTGCCTGACCAAGGGTGCCGGTAGCGAACCGACTGTCTGGCAGTTGCGCGGATGGTCCTGGTTGGACCTGGCGTAGCCATTCTGCGGCCACAGGCCGTGCACCACCCATTCGAAACGATTGCCCGAGAAGCACTGGAAGGCATGCTTTTCGCGTTGCGCCTTGGGCTTGTTGCGCTGGGCTTCACAATGCTCCGGCGACCAGGACAGCACCAGGGCCAGGTAATCCGTGGGCAGGTCCTTGTTGACGTAGTCCACCGGGCGGGCCGGCGCAGGCTCGACGCTGTCGGGCAGCGCGCAGATTTGCTCGGCGAAGATAGGCGAGGCGGCGGCTGCCAGGCAGCCAAAGAGCAGCGCTTTCAGGCAGGTTGCAGATTGTGGCGTCCATTGCATGATGACCTCCTTGTCGGGTGCGACAGGCTCCGTGCCTGTCGCTCGGTTAAACCCGTCAGCTGATGGTGTAGCGCGAATATGACGATTCGTCAGTGGCGGTTTGCTGTATCGTTCGCCCTGCGGCCGCACCCAGCGTCAATGAAGTGGAATAACATGAACCGTCGTAAAAAGATCAACCAGCTGTTGAAAGCCCACGCCAAGAAGGCCAGTGCCAAGTTGGCGCCGAAAAACAGGAACCCCTACATTTCCAAGGCCGACCGGTTGAAACTGGCGGCCGAGGCCGGCCAGCCCGAAGCAGACTCGGTGAGCGACGTCGCGCCGGCACAGCCCTGAACCTTCTGCATGAGCGAGCAATGCGATGGACCTCAAGTTCAGCCACGTGGATGTACTGGTCGCCGATCTGGACGCCGCCTGTAGCTATTACGCACAAGTGCTGGGCGCCGACATTTCCCGCCCGCTGGTCTGGGAACGCGGCGGCCTGCACGTCCACTATGCGATCGCCCGGGTCGGCCAGGAGCGTTTCATGCTGGTCCAGCCGCTGGCGGGCAACCTCAAGGACCTGCTCGATACCCACGGCGAAGGGATGATCTACCGCCACTGCTACTCCACGCCGGACATCGAGCAAGCCTATGACCAACTGACGGCCAATGGCATCCAGCCCGAGGACGAGAACGGCAAGCCACTGGCTCGCGAGCACCTGCAGTCGCCTGCCGGAGCCCGCATCATCTGGTTGCCCAAGCGTTTCGGGCATTTCTCGATCGAGATCATCGAGGCCCAGGCCCTCGAAGCCTTCATCGCAGACGCGTTCAGCCCTTTGGCCGTTGCAGGCTGACTGCAGCGCCCGTCACTCGCCTGGCCCGGCAAACGCCCGCACCAACTGGTCGATCACCGCGCGCACCCGCGCCGTGTGGCGCAGGTCCTGGTGGGTGACCATCCACACCTCGTAGGGCTGGCTGCGCGTACGCTGGGGCCAGACTCGCCGCAAGCCGTCACGCTGCCCCAGCTCCACCGGGATCTCCCCCAGGCCCAGGCCTTCGGCGATGCCGCGGCGCAGCATCATGCTGGCGTTGGCCGCCATCACCACCCGCCCTTCGCCCATGGGCACGTCCACCAGGGTCGGTTCGGCACGGTCGCGCCAATACGGCTCATACACCACCAGGTCGTGGCCGGCAAAGCTGCCCTCTTCCGGCACGCCCCGGCGCGCCAGGTAATCCGCCGAGGCGAACAGGCCCATCTGCCAGCTGGCCAGCTTGCGCAGCACCAGGTCGGGGCTGTCCGGGCGCTGATTGCGGATGGCGATGTCGGTTTCGCGTTGCGACAGGTTGACGATCTCCGAGCTGCCGCTGAGCACCACGCGCACCTCGGGATGGGTCTCGTGCACCTGCCGCAGTGCCGGGATGACGAATTCCAGGGCCAGGGAGTCGGTAGTGGCGATGCGCACTTCGCCGGCCTCCTCGTTATCCGCGCCTCGGGTTCGGCGGGCCAGTTCCAGGGCCGCCTGTTCCATCTTCTGCGCCATTTCCACGGCCACTTCACCGATGGCGGTCAACTGGTAGCCGGCCGGCGTGCGCAGGAACAGGGTCGAGCCCAGGTCCGCCTCCAGCGCCGCCACTCGCCGGCCCACCGTGGCCTGGTCGACCCGCAGCACGCGGGCGGCGCGGCGCAGGGTCTGTTCGCGGCTCAAGGCCAGCAGCATGCGCGCATCATCCCAGTTCATTGGTCTACTCCTGATTCAGCGCAGCCACTGCCGGCTGAAGAAAATCTGCAAAGGTGCGTCGCAAAATCGCCGCGCGACCGGGCAACCCGGCTTGCATACCCTGTGATGCAACGGGCCGACACGGCCTTTCTTCAGAATGACAGAGGTCTTCATGCGTCACATCATCCCCAGCCAAATGAGCGCCATCGACATCACCCGGCCAGGCGGCCCCGAGGTCCTGCAGGTTGCCAGCCATGCCACGCCCCAGCCAGGCCCGCGCGAGGTGCTGGTGCAGGTGCATGCCGCCGGCGTCAACGGCCCCGACCTGCTGCAGCGCAAGGGCCTGTACGATCCACCCGCCGGCGCGCCGGCCATCCCGGGCCTGGAGATCGCCGGCAAGGTGGTGGCCATCGGCGAGCAGGTCCGTCACTTTGCCCTCGGCGATGCCGTGATCGCGCTGGTCCAGGGCGGTGGTTATGCCGAGTACGCCGTGGCCGACGAACGCACCACCGCGCACCTGCCGGAAAACCTGTCGATGGTCGAGGGCGCGGCGCTGCCGGAAACCTTCATGACCGTGTGGGTCAACCTGTTCCAGCGCGGCGGCTTCAAGGCCGGTGAAAGCGTGCTGATCCATGGCGGCGCGTCGGGCATCGGCACTACCGCGACGCAGCTGGCCCGGGCCTTCGGCGCGGCGAAGATCTTCACCACGGTCAATGGCGCCGGGCAACAGGCCGCAAGCCTCGAACTTGGCGCCGACGTGGCCATCGACTACACCCGCGAGGACTTCGTCGAGCAAGTCATGGCGCACACCGACGGCAAGGGCGTGGATGTGATCGTCGACATCATCGCCGGCGACTACGTGGCGCGGAACTTCAGGGCCGCCGCCATGGACGGGCGCATCGTGCAGATCGGCGTGGTCAAGGGCCCGGCCACCGAGGTCGACCTGTTCCCACTGCTGACCAAGCGCCTGACCCATATCGGCTCGACCCTGCGCGCGCGCAGCGCCGACGACAAGGCGGCGATCCTCGGCGAGTTGCAAGCCAAGGCCTGGCCCCATGTACGCAGCGGCGCGGTCAAGCCGCTGATCCACGCCACCTTCCCACTGGCCGCGGCCAGCCAGGCCCATGAACTGATGGAGTCGGGCCGGCATATCGGCAAGGTGGTGCTGAACGTCGCGCACAAGGGCTGAGTCAGTCGAGCGCACCGCTGCCCAGGGCGATCCTGATCGCCTGGGCGGTGGTGCTCACCCCCAGGCGCCGGCGGGCGGCGCGCAGGTGGTTTTCCACCGTGCGCAGTGATAGTCCGAGGGTGGCGGCGATATCGGCCTGGCGCTGCCCGGCGGCGGTCCAGGCCAGGACCTGGCGCTCACGCTCGGACAAACGCCCCTGGCCGCTGGGCACTTCCAGCAGCCGCCGAGCGCCCGCGAACGCGGCCTGGGCCAGCAGCGTCAGGGCCAGGCGTGCGGCAGGTGTCGCCACGACCTGCGCTCCACCGAAACTCATGGCGCCCTCCAGGCCTGCGGGACCGAACACCGGCACCTGCAAGCCGTGGATACCCGGCCCGCTCGGCGCCCGCACCACGCGATAACGCTCGTTGCCATCGTCCAGCCGCTTGCTCCAGAAGAACGGCTCGCGTGCCGCCAGCAGGTGACGGGTCACCGGACAGTGGCGCACGTAGGTCTGGGCGTCGACCGCCTGGCCATCGCCGAACCAGTCCCCCTCCACCCAATGGATACGCTCGACCACCTCGTCCCGCGCAGCGCTGGCGCTGAACAGCACGAAGCGGTCATAGCCCAGCGGCCGGGCGACATTGCGCACGGCCGACTGGATATCCGCGAGGTCAGTGGCCTGCGCGATCCGCTGGACGGCTTGCACCACCTGGTCGAATGGCAGGTCCCTCATCCGCCGTTGACTGCCTTGAGCAGCGCCGAGGCGGCCAGCTTGCCCAGGGCATTGCCGGCCAATGGACTGTCGCCGGTGAGCAGCTTGCGGTCCTGGTGGACGGCACCGGAGATACCCTCGTTGATGATCTCGACGCCTTGGGCCTGCAAGCGTTCGCCGAACTTCCAGGTCAGGTGTCCGGGCATGTAGCCGATGTCCGGGGTCTTGGCATCCAGATCGTCAGGGAAGGCGCAGATCTTGTAGCCGTCGTAGAGCTTGCCGCCGGCCAGCAGCGCCGCCGGGCCGTGGCACAGGGTGATGACGAACTTGTCGTGGTCCGCCGCCCATTTCAGCACTCGCCCGACTTCCTCGCTTTCCGGCAGGCCGATCAGCGCGCCGTGGCCGCCCGGGATGAACACACCGATATAGTCCGAGTCCTCACCCAGGGCCTGTTCCAGCACATCGGCGAGCTTGCGCGGCTGCTTGAACGCTGGCTTGTAGCGATCGAACAGGCCCAGCACCTCGGTGTCCTCGCCGGGCATGGCCCAGTATTCGAACTTGACCGGGTTGCCCGACAAGGTCGCGACGTCGAAGGCGAAACCGGCCTTGTCCAGGTGGTACATCGGCAGCAGGGTTTCCACCGGGTGGTTGCCGGTGGAGAACAGCGTGCCGTTGTCGGTGAGCAGGTAGCGCTCGTCGGCGCCGATCAGCAGGACCTTCCAGCGTCCGCCACGGTAGGCGTCGGGATAGTCGGCGCCGCTGAGGTCGGACTTGCGCGAGGTGAACTGGCTGAGGGAGTACGGCGAAGGGAAGAAGGCGTTGTCCTCGGCCGGGTCGGGGGTTGGGCGTTTGTCGTCGTTGGGGCTGGTCATGGTAGTGCTCCTGTGGCCTGGGGTAGGTAACCGGATCCATGCTAGGAGGCCGCCGGATGAGCGGCAATGAGGGTTTTCCCTCAATGGTGGCGTCGGTGACGCAGCGGCCCCCGGGCAGTCTAGCCGAGCGCCGAGGGCGTATCGACGTCGCGCAGCACACCGCTGTCCTGCAATTCCAGGAGCAAAACGCTGCTCGCATGCCGCCGCAGCACCGAGCGCGCCCCTTCATCACCAACCAACAGCGTCAGCTCGGCCCAGTAATCCCGGCCGAACACCACCGGGTGGCCGTTCTGCCCCTGATGACGCGGCACCACGATGACCGAGGGCGCCGCCGAGGCGAGCAGACGACGGAAGGTCTCCGCCCCGATCCACGGCATGTCCCCGAGCAGGATCGCCACTGCCTGCGCCTCGCTGTCACCCAGCGACGCCGCGCCGGCCGCCAGGCTATGACCCATGCCCAGGCCCGCCTCGGGGCTGTGGACGACCCGGCAGGCTGGCGGCAGCCCAAGATCCTCGGCCCGCTCGCCTGCGCGCAGCACCACGCGCACCTCGTCGAACACCGCCAGGGCGCGCTCGACGCAGTGCTGCAGCAGGCTGCGCCCATCGGCCAGCAGGGCCTGGCGCTTGTCCGCGCCGAAGCGCGCGCCCTGCCCGGCCGCGAGCACCAGGGCGACGACCTTCACAAGGCCTCGCGGGCGATGCCGCTGCGGGTCCGCAAGATATCTGCGAGTACCGCCAGGGCGATCTCCGCCGGCGTCTTGCTGCCCAGGTTCAGGCCGATCGGCGCATGAATGCGCGCCATGTCGGCATCACCCAGCTCACCGATACGGCGCAGGCGCTCACGACGCTTGGCCGAGGTGGCCTGTGAACCCATCACCCCGATGTAGAACGCTTCGGTACGCACTGCTTCGAGCATGGCCAGGTCGTCGATCTTGGGGTCGTGGGTGAGCGCCACCACCGCGGTGTCGCGATGGCAGCCGCCGTTGGCGATGAACAGCGAAGGCAGTTCACGACGGATTTCTATCCCGTCCAGCGCCACGTTGTCCATCACCTCGTCGCGAGGGTCGCACAGCACCACCTCGAAGCCCAGGCCCTTGCCGAATTCGGCGCAGAAATGCGCGACGCTCGAATACCCCGCCAGCAACAGGCGCTGGGCGGCGCCGATGCGCAGGCGCACGCAGTGCTCGCCACGCTCCACCCGTGGCCCCTGGCCGAGGTCATCGCTCAGCCGCCGTTCACCGCTGCGCAGGTCGACCTCGCGCAACAGCCGCCGACGACCGAGCAAGGCGCTCTCCAGCTCGGCAAGATGCGCCTGGGTGGCGCAGTCGCCGGGCAGGTTCTCCACCAGCACGTCGAGAATGCCGCCGCACGGCAAGCGAATGTTGCCGCGGGTGTCGCTGCCGTCGCCATAGCGCACCACGGCAACCGCCGTGGCGAATTCGCCGGCGGCGACCCGCTCGAGGAAGTCATCCTCGACGCAGCCGCCCGACAGCGATCCCACCCAGTGCCCGCCCTCGCTTACCGCCAGCAGCGAGCCCGGCGCGCGCGGCGCCGAGCCATAGGTGCACAGCACGCTGCACAACCATACGCGCAGGCCGTCGCGCGACCATTGCGCCGCCTGGCGCACCACCTGCAGGTCGAGATGCTGCACGGGTCAATCCGCCTTCAGCTGGGCCAGCTGCTGGGTGGTCAGGTCGCCCGGCAGGCCGCCCCAGGCTTCGCGCAGGTAGTTGACCATGTCGGTCAACTGCTGGTCGTCGAGCTTGTCGGCAAAGCCCGGCATCGGCTGCATGCGCTCGAAGCCGGTGAACTGCTGTTCGCGGATGCCGTCGACGATGGCCTTGACCAGGTTGCGCGAGTCGGCCTGGCGCAGCACGGTGTTGCCCTGCATGGCCACGGCGATGTGCGGCTTGCCCTCGCCATCGCCGCCGTGGCAGCCGGCGCAGACATTGAGGTACTGCTGGCGGCCACGCTTGGCGCTCTCGCCCAGGGTTTCATGGGCCACCGCCTGCACCACCTTGGCCGCCGGCGGCTGGTCGCCCAGCAGGTAGGTGGCCATGGCCGACAGGTCGCTGTCTTCAAGGTGCTGGGTGCTGTGGTGCACCACCGGGTACATCTCGTTGAACATGCTGCCCTGGGCACTGATACCGTGCTTGAGGAAGGTCGCCAGGTCGGCCTGGTTCCAGCCGCGGTCGGCCAGGTCCTGGGCCAGCAGGCTCGGCGCCAGGTAGCCCAGCAGCAGGCCGCCGGTCAGGCGTTTGTCCTGCTGCAGCGCGCCGATGGGGTTGCGCGGGGTGTGGCACTCGCCGCAATGGCCGAGCACTTCGACCATGTACTGGCCGCGCTTCCATGCCTCGCTGTTGCCCTTGCCTTCCTCCAGCTGCACGCTCTTGCCGTACAGCAGGTTCCAGCCCATCAGGCCGGTGCGCACGTTGAACGGGAAGCTCAGGCTGGTTTCCGGCGCCGGCCGGTTGATTGGCGCCACGCTCATCAGGTAGGCGTGGATCGCATCGGAATCCTCACGCTTGATCAGGTGGTACGAGGTGTAGGGCATGGCCGGATAGAGGTTGGCGCCGTCCTTGCGCTTGCCCTCGGTGAGGGCGGCGAAGAACTCGTCGCTGCTGTAGTTGCCGATGCCGTGCTGCTTGTCCGGGGTGATGTTGGTGCCGTAGATGGTGCCGAACGGCGAATGGATCGGCAGACCGCCGGCGTAGGGCGCGCCGCCTTCGGCGGTGTGGCAGGCCATGCAGTCGGCGGCGCGGGCGAGGTATTCGCCGCGCTTGATCAATGCCTCGTCGGCCGCCTGGACATTGCAGGCGACCAGCGCGCCAATGGCCAGGGCCAGGCTGCTCAGAACTCGCGTCATGCTCAACCCTCCTTGACCAGGCCGAGGTCGCCCAGCACGTCGCGGGTCGCCTCGTAGTAGCGCACATAGCCGGTGCAGCGGCACACATGGTGGCCGAGGCTGGCTTCGATGGCCTGCTCCAGCTCGCTCTTTTTCAGCGGCTTGCGCTGGGCCTTCTCCACCAGCACCGTGGCGGCGTTGACGAAGCCCGGGGCGCAGTAGCTGCACTGGAAGGCGAAGCGGTCGACGAACTTCTGCTGGATCGGGTTCAACTCGGTGGGGTTGCCCGCATCGTCGCGCTTGGCGTGGCCTTCGATGGTGCGCACTTGCTTGCCCTCGAAATAGTGCGCGCCGGTGATGCAGGTGCGCACTTCCTCGCTGGTGCCGTCGGGGTTGTCGACGATCACCACGCAGGCATGGCAGATGCCCTGCCCGCAGCCCAGGCGCGAGCCGGTGAGGTTCTGGTACTCGTGCAGGTAGTCGATCATCGCCAGGTCATCGGGGACCACCTCGGTGACGACAGATTGACCGTTGAGGGTCAGTTGCAGCTTGCGGTCAGCCATTGAGGGCCTCCTTGACGCGGGCGGGGGTGATGGGCAGGTCGCGGACACGCTTGCCGATGGCATGGGCCACGGCGTTGCCGATGGCGCCGACCACCGGGATCATCACCACCTCGGCGATGCCCTTGGACGGGTCGGTCGGCGACAGCGGCGGCAGGATCTCGGACGTCTGTTTCCACACCGCCACATGCCGGGCCATCGGCAGGCGGTAACGGTTGAAGTTCCAGTCGCCCTCGCCCGGGCCACCCTCGTACAGCGGCATCTCCTCCAGCAGCGCATGGCCGATGCCCATGGCGATACCGCCCTCGAGCTGGCCCTTGACCAGCTCGGGCACCAGCACCCGGCCGCACTCGACCCAGCTGTGGTGGTTGAGCACGCTGACCTCGCCGCTGCCCTTGTTCACCTTGACCTCGACGATGGTCGCCACCGGGCTGTAGTAGGTGACCATGGCGTTGTTCAGCTGGGTGGCCGGGTACTCGACGTTCTGCCGGTCGAGCAGGTGGAAGCCGGCGCTGTTCATCTGCGCCTTCTTCGCGTTCAGCGCACCGTCGCCGTACTTCACCGCCAGGGCATCGAGCGGCAGGCGCTCGCGCACGCCGTCGATGACGAAGTCGGCCTCGGCCCAGCTCCAGCGGTTGAAGCCATGTACGCTGACGCCGGTAATCAGGCCCATCTCGTGGGCCTTCTTGGCAAGCTCCGCGAACGGGATCGGCTCCAGGCCATTGCCGGTCAGCGCGCCGTTGACCCACACCGCGTTCTCGCGGCGCACCACCAACGGATTGGCCTGGCCGCCGAACGGGCCCTGGCTCCACAAGGCCATGGCCGCCGGCCACAGGCCGTGGTTGAACAGCACTCGGGCCGCCTCGCGGGTGGCGTGGCTGAAGTAGAACGCCGAGTTGGTCGCCGACGACGGCGAAGCCAGCTTGGCGACCCAGCGCGGGTTGCGCAGCGCGGCGTCCTGCTCGGCCTGGCTGATCAGGTAGGGGTTGCCGCTGGTGCTCAGTTGCAGCTCAGGCCATTCGGTCTGGGCGGTCTGCACGTGATCGGCGACGCGGCCGAGGAAGTCGCTGACCACCAGGGCCTGGGAGGTCGACATGCCGGTGCCCAGCTCGGTGCCGATATGGCGCAGAGTAATCTGGCCATCGGCAGTGAACTCGACCGCCGCCATCGGCGCTTCGGCGCCGGTGCCGAAGTCCTTCTGGGTGATGGCGAAGCCCACGCCGTACCAGTTGTCGTGGTCCTTGGCGTCTTCGGCCTGCTTGCGCGCATGGCGGTTCTTCCACCAGTCGTGTTCCGCGGCCTTGTCGAGGATCTCGTGCAGGCGCAGGGCACCGGCGGGTACCGCGCCCTGGGTGTTCTTCATGCCCGACTTGAGCGCGTTCTTGCGGCGCAGCTCGATGGCATCCACGCCCAGGCGATCGGCAATCTCGTCGACCATCATCTCGGTGGCGGCCATGCTCTGCAGGGTGCCGTAGCCGCGCATGGAGCCGGCCTCGACGCCGCGCGAGTGGTAGGCGGTGACCGACAGGTCGTTCTGCGGCATGTAGTAGATCGACTGCGCGGCGGTAGCGCCCACCGAGGCCACTGACGGGCTGTAGTTGATGCGCCCGCCGCCGTCGACGGTCATGTCGGCGCGGAAGATCTTGAAGCTCATGTCCTTCTTGTCGACGGCCAGCTGGTAGCGGATGTCGAACGGGTGGCGCTTGATGCCGCTCTGGAACTGCTCGTAGCGGTCGTTGGCCAGGCGGATCGGCACGCCCGCGCCGTACAGGGCGGCGACGGCGGCGTAGAACACGAAGATGTTGTTGTCCTTGGAGCCGTAGCCGACGGTGTAGCCCGGGTGCATGTTCAGGTGCTTCAGGCCGAAACGCGATGGCTTGATCATGTGCACGCATTCCTGCGCCACTTCGAACGGACACTGGGTGGCGACGACGAAATGCAGGGTGCCGGTGGCCGGGTCGAACCAGCCGTTGCCGTTGTCCGGCTCGAGGGCTGCGGGCTCGATCGACGGGGTCTTGTAACGCTCGTCGAACAGCAGCCAGTCTTCCGGCGGCTGCTTGAGCTGCTCGTCGATGCGCTGGGCGTAGAACATCCCCTGCTCGGTGAGGGTGCCATGCTGCTTGGGCTCGGCGGTCCATACCGGCTTGCGCGCCAGGATGGTGGGGAACAGCATGGTGTTCTTCAGGCTCGAGTATTCGTCCTCGTCGAACGGCGTCTTGCCGGCCACGCGCACGAAACGGAAGCTGCCGTAAGGATCGCGCTGGTACAGCGGGGCCTGGGCGCCGTAGCGGATCGCCTGGTCGTTGAACTGCAGCTTGAGCTTGGCCTTGCGGAAGCGCTCGAAGTCGTTCCAGATCAGGATCGCCACCGGGTGGCCGATGAACATCGGTACCTGGCCGGGCGGCAGCAAGGGGTCTGGCGAGTGGGCCTCGGGCCAGGCGATGCCGTCCTTCTTCAGGTCATCGGCGCTGACGACGCGGTCCGGCTGCAGCTCGGCGCCCAGCAGCGACAGGTCGTAGCCCGCGTAGATACGGTCGGCCTTGGTCGCCTTGAGCAGCATGGCGTGGCCTTGCTGCTGTGGCCAGCCAGGCATGTCCTTGGCACGGATGTCGCGGGCGAACACCTTGTTGCCGCAGACCTTGGACAGCGCGTCGTTTCGCAAACGCACCTTGCCGTCGTGGTTCATCCACTTCTGCGGCGAGGTGGTGACCTTGCTCTCCATCAGGGCGGCGAACGCCTGGCTGCCGAGCGGCGCCATGGTCACGCCGACACCGGCGATCAGCCCGCCTTGCAGGAACGAACGCCGGGAAATATCACGGTTGGACATGGTTGATCCTCTGGGCAGCTCTTGGGTTGCCCATGCTTTTTCTGCTGCTTGAGAAACTGAAAGGGCGCGCACGATCACAAAATCTGACCATGAAGTCAAGTTAACGATCGTAGGGTACCCTGCAAGTCAAGCAGACAACTTGTCGCGGGGCGCCGCGAAGGTTTAATCGGGCAAGCGATAGCGCTCGGCGAAGTACTGGCGGAAGAACTCCACCGCCACCCGCACCTTGGCCGAACCTGCCAACGGCGCGGTATAAACCGCCCAGATATCCGCCGCCTGCTGGTACTCGGGCAGCACTTGCACCAGGCGCCCGTCGGCAATGCTGTCATGCACGTCCCACCAGGAGCGCAACAGGATCCCCTGCCCATCCAGGCACCATTGGTGCGCCACCTCGCCGTGGTTGCTGGAAAGCCCGCCGGTGACGCGCACGCTTTCCTCGCCCTGGGGGCCTTCCAGGTGCCACAGGCCGAACGGGTGGTCGCGCTCCTTGATCACCAGGCAGTCATGGCTGGCCAGGTCGGCCAGCACCCGCGGCGTGCCATGCGCGGCCAGGTAGCCAGGGGCGGCGCACAGCACCCGACGGTTGCGTGCCAGGGGCTTGGCGATCAGGTGCGGGGCGATGACGTTGCCCACGCGGATGTCCAGGTCCACCCCTTCGGCGATCAGGTCCACCAGGCGGTCATGCACATCCAGGCGAATGTCCAGCCCTGGGTATCGCGCCGCCAGCTCCGACAGCGCCGGCGCCACGAAGCGCCGCCCCAGCCCAAGGCTGCTGGCGATGCGCAGCTGCCCCGCCGGCTCGCGCTGGCCGGCGTTGAGGTCGTCGTCCATGCGCCGCAGGGTCTCGAAGATCTGCTGCGCCCACTGGTACACGCGCTCGCCCTCCTCGCTCACAGTGACCCGCCGGGTGGTGCGGTGCAGCAGGCGCACGCCGAGGCTTTCCTCCAGCAAGCGAATACGCTTGCTGATGAACGCCGCCGACATGCCGCGCTCGTCCGCCACTGCGGCGAAGCTGGCGCGGCGGGCCACCTGCAGGAAGATGTCGAGGTCATCCAGGTTCGGCAGATTATTCACGTTTCGTGTACCAAGAATTGATGGATTGCCGGATTATCTCCGAAGCACAGCCTTATAGCATGGCGTGCATCTTCCCTGGACACGAGATGCGCCCCATGACCAAGACCTTCAAGATCGCCGCCATCCCTGGTGACGGCATCGGCAACGAAGTCCTCCCCGAAGGCCTGCGCGTGGTCGAGGCCGCCGCCCGCAAGCACGGCCTGGACCTGCAGTTCGAGTTCTTCGAATGGGCCAGCTGCGACTACTACCTGGCCCACGGCAAGATGATGCCCGACGACTGGTTCGACCAGCTCAAGGGCTTCGACGCCCTGTACTTCGGCGCCGTCGGCTGGCCCGACAAAGTCCCGGACCACATCTCGCTGTGGGGCTCCCTGCTCAAGTTCCGCCGCGACTTCGACCAGTACGTGAACATCCGCCCGGTGCGCCTGTTCCCCGGAGTACCCTGCCCGCTGGCGAACAAGCAGCCCGGCGACATCGACTTCGTGGTGATCCGCGAGAACACCGAGGGCGAATATTCCTCCCTGGGCGGGCGCATGTTCGAAGGCACCGACAACGAGTTCGTGCTGCAGGAATCGGTGTTCACCCGCCGCGGCGTCGACCGCATCCTCAAGTACGCCTTCGACGTGGCGCAGACCCGCGAGCGCAAGCACGTGACCTCGGCGACCAAGTCCAACGGCATGGCCGTGAGCATGCCCTACTGGGACGAGCGCACCGCCGCCATGGCCGCCCACTATCCCGAGATCAGCTGGGACAAGCAGCACATCGACATCCTCTGCGCCCGTTTCGTGCTGCAGCCGGAGCGTTTCGACGTGGTGGTGGCCTCCAACCTGTTCGGTGACATCCTCTCCGACCTTGGCCCGGCGTGCGCCGGCACCATCGGCATCGCGCCGTCGGCCAACCTCAACCCCGAGCGCAAGTTCCCCTCGCTGTTCGAACCGGTGCATGGCTCGGCGCCGGACATCTACGGCAAGAACATCGCCAACCCGATCGCGATGATCTGGTCCGGCGCGCTGATGCTCGAGTTCCTCGGCCAGGAAAACAACGATGCCCGCTACCAGGCGGCCCACGACGACATCCTCAAGGCCATCGAGACGGTGATCGCCAACGGCGACACCACCCGCGACATGGGCGGCAGCCGCTCGACCCAGGAAGTGGGCAAGGCCATAGCCGAGCTGCTCGGCGCCTGATTAGGCATCAGGTTATCGCGGGGCCGATGCGACTTGCCCCGCGATATCGCCAACCCAGCCCAATCATCCGGATTGTCCGACGATCCTATTGCCACCCACTTCGATTCAATGCAGAATCTGTCAACCAAAAGATACTTGTTATCTATTAGTTAACAGAAAGGAAACACAGAACCTCGATACGGACTTCCCAACGCCTGACGCCTACTACAAAAAAAATGCTCCAGGAGACAATTGATGTCCCCCAATAACAAAAAGATCGACGTGTTCCTGATCGCCGTGAGCCTGTTGGCCGTGCTGCTCACCGTGATCGGCCTTGCCGCCTTCCCTGCCCAGGCCGAAACCCTCGCCAACCAGCTGTTCGAAGTGGCCACCCGCACCTTCGGCACCAGCGTCCAGGTACTGGTGTTCGGCAGTTCCCTGGCCGTGCTGTACCTGGCCTTCAGCAAATACGGCAACATCCGCCTGGGTGCCGGTAAGCCCGAATACTCCACCGCCACCTGGGTGTTCATGTTCATCTGCGCCGGCATGGGTTCCTCGACCCTGTACTGGGGCGTGATGGAATGGGCCTACTACTACCAGACCCCAGGCCTGAACATCGCGCCGATGTCGGCCAAGGCCCTGGAATACAGCGTCAGCTACTCGTTCTTCCACTGGGGCATCAGCGCCTGGTCGATCTACGCCCTGGCCTCGCTGGCCATGGCCTATCACTTCCATGTGCGCAAGAAGAGCGGCCTCAACCTGGCCTCGATCATCGAGGCAGTCACCGGTTTCAAGGCCACCGGCCCGGTCGGCCGCGCCGTCGACCTGATCTTCCTGCTGACCATGATGGGCGCGCTGACCGTGTCGCTGGCGCTCACCGCCTCGACCCTGACCCGCGGCCTTGCCGACCTGGCCGGCACCCCCAACACCTTCACCGTGCAGTTGCTGGTGATCGGCGCGGTGGCGCTGCTGTTCTCGCTGAGCTCGTACATCGGTATCGACGGCGGCCTGCAGCGCCTGTCGAAGATGGTCTGCATCGGCGCCCTGGTGTTCGCCGCCATCGTCCTGCTGGTCGGGCCGACCCAGTTCACCCTGAACAACACCGCCAATTCCATCGGCCTGATGCTGCAGCACTACGTGCAGATGAGCCTGTTCACCGACCCCGCCGGGGACGGCGCCTTCACCCGCAACTGGACGGTGTTCTACTGGCTGTGGTGGGTGTCCTACGCCCCTGGCGTGGCGATGTTCGTCGCCCGCGTGTCGCGTGGCCGACTGATCAAGGAAGTGGTGTTCGCCCTGCTGCTGGGCGGTAGCTTCGGTTGCTGGTTCTTCTTCGGCGCGCTGGAAAGCTACAGCATGCACCAGTTCATCAACGGCCAGATCGACGTACCCAAGCTGCTCGGCACGCTGGGCGGCGAAGCCGCGGTGACCGACCTGTTGCTGGCCCTGCCCTGGGGCACGCTGTTCCTCGCCGCGTACCTGTTCATCATGGCGGTGTTCTGCGCCTCGCACATGGACGCCGCCGCCTACGCCGTGGCCGCCACCAGCACGCGCAACCTGCGCGAAGGTGAAGACCCAAGCCCCACCCTGCGCCTGTTCTGGTGCGTGGTGCTGACCCTGGTGCCACTGGCCATGCTCTTCGCCAAGGCCTCGCTGTCGACCATGAAGACCGCCGTGGTGCTCACAGCGATCCCGTTCATGGTGATCCTGCTGGTAAAGATCTACGGGTTCTTCAAGTGGCTGGCGGCCGACTACGGCCAGGTGCCGGCGTACCGCATCGAGGAAGAGGCCACCCGCCTGGCAGGTGAGGAACCGCAGCCGCAGGCACCGCGTAGCGCTGCCGTGGTGCACTGAAATACAACCTGGGAGGCGGGCTTGCCCGCCCCCGTTCTGGCAAATTTTTTTGCCCAGATTGTTAACCAGCAGATACGCGTTAACCAATAAGAACCGAGATAGAGCCATGAACGATTTCAAACGCCTGCCCGCCGACTTCTGCGCCAACCCCGAGGAGGCCTTCACCCTCCCGGC
Source organism: Pseudomonas soli (assembly GCF_900110655.1). Classification (GTDB taxonomy): domain Bacteria; phylum Pseudomonadota; class Gammaproteobacteria; order Pseudomonadales; family Pseudomonadaceae; genus Aquipseudomonas; species Aquipseudomonas soli. The sequence goes on along the minus strand of NZ_FOEQ01000004.1, from coordinate 80,241 downwards.
CAAGTTCTACACCCAGGCCGCCGTCTTCGAACACGAGAAGGAAGCGATCTTCGCCCGCAGCTGGATCTGCGTCGGCCACCGCAGCGAAGTCGCCGAGAAGAACGCCTACATCACCCGCCAGGTGATCGGCGAGAGCATCATCGTCGTGCGGGGCCGCGACGACGTGCTGCGGGCCTTCTACAACGTCTGCCCGCACCGCGGCCACCAACTGCTCGAAGGCAGCGGCAAGGCCAAGAACGTGATCACCTGCCCGTACCACGCCTGGACCTTCAAGCTCGACGGCGAGCTGGCCCATGCGCGCAACTGCGAGAACGTGGCCAACTTCGACAAGGACAATTCAACCCTGGTGCAGCTGCGCGTGGAGGAATACGCCGGCTTCATCTTCATCAACATGGACAACGACGCAGGCTCCGTCGAAGACCAGCTGCCGGGCATGCAGAAGCGCATGCGCGAAGCCTGCGCGGTGATCGACGACCTGCATCTGGCCGCGCGCTTCGTCAGCGACACTCCGGCCAACTGGAAATCCATCGTCGACAACTACCTGGAGTGCTACCACTGCGCTCCGGCCCACCCCGGCTTCTCCGATTCGGTGGACGTCGGCCAGTACAGCCACAGCCTGCACGGCAACTGGACCCTGCAATACGGCCTGGCCAAACCGTCGGAGCAGTCATTCACCTTCGACGAGTCGGTGAAAGACCCGTCCTTCGCCGGCTTCTGGGCCTGGCCATGCACCATGTTCAACGTACCGCCAGGGGCCAACTTCATGACCGTGATCTACGAGTTCCCGGTCGATGCCGAGACCACCCTGCAGCACTACGACATCTACTTCCTCAACAAGGAACTCAGCGCAGAGCAGCACAAGCTGATCGACTGGTACCGTGAAGTATTCCGCCCCGAGGACCTGCGCCTGGTCGAGAGCGTGCAGAAAGGCCTGAAGTCCCGCGGCTACCGTGGCCAGGGCCGGATCATGGTCGACGCCCAGCGCAGCGGCGTCAGCGAGCACGGCATCGCCCACTTCCACAACCTGATCGCGGTCGCCCATCTGGACGACTGAACACACCCAAGCTCCCCCGCCCCGCGCCAGGGCCTGGCGCGGGGCTTTGTTGTCGAGGTACGCCATGGCCAAGCAATACGAGATGTTCAAGGTGCGCGTGACCGGTGTGGAACAGGCCACGCCGCAGATCAAGCGCTTCACCCTGGCCCGCGCCGACGGCGGCCCCCTGCCCGCCTTCAGCGGCGGCAGCCACGTGATCGTGCAGATGCAGTCGCCCTGCGGCAGCCAGTTCAGCAATGCCTATTCGCTGATGAGCGACCCGCGTCAATTGCACAGCTACCAGATCGGCGTGCGGCTCGAGGAGCAGTCCAAGGGCGGTTCGGCGTTCATGCACAACCAGGTCGCGGTGGGCAGCGAGCTGACCATCTCCACCCCCAACAACCTGTTCGCCCTGGACGCCGATGCCGGGCGCCATGTGCTGATCGCCGGCGGCATCGGCATTACCCCGTTCCTGGCGCAGTTGCACGAGCTGGAAGATGGCGCCACCCCCTACGAGCTGCACTACGCCTTCCGCGCCCCGGAACACGGCGCCTTCCAGGGCGATCTGGAACAAGGCCCGCATGCCGGCAACACACGGTTCTACATCGACAGCCTGGACCGCAAGCTCGACCTCGCCGCGCTGTGCGCGGGCCTGGCCGATGACGCCCACCTCTATGTGTGCGGGCCCAAGCCGCTGATCGACGCGGTGATCGCCACCGCCGCCGCCGCTGGCATCGCCGAATCGCGGGTGCACTGGGAACAGTTCGCCGCCGCCGCGCCGGCCACAGGTGCGGCCTTCACCGTGGTCCTGGCCCGGTCGGGCACCGAACTGCAAGTCGAGGAAGGCATGACCATCCTCCAGGCCATCGAGAAGTCCAAGGCCGCGAAGGTCGAGTGCCTGTGCCGCGAAGGCGTGTGCGGCACCTGCGAAACGGCGATCCTCGAAGGCGAGGCCGAGCATTTCGACCAATACCTCAGCGACGAGGAAAAGGCTGCCCAGCAGAGCATGATGCTGTGCGTGTCGCGGGCGCGCTCGGCGCGGTTGGTGCTGGATCTCTGAGGGGCAGAGCCAGAGCGTGTCCCACGGGGCCGAACGATGCCAACTCGGGGCAAGCCCGCGCCTGCAGGAATAGCGCGTGACCTGCAGGAACGGGCTTGCCCCGCGATAGCTTCGGGGGCGTCGATGCAAATGCGGGCCAGTGGATCAATAAATTGTTATGAGATAACATCTCAAATCCTCCGTTTGCGACTTTTCCAATGACCCGCCTCCAACTCCCCCAACGCCTGCAAAGCATCGACGCCCTGCGCGGCCTGGTGATCCTGTTCATGCTGCTGGACCACGTGCGCGAAACGTTCTTCCTGCACCGCCAGGTCAGTGACCCGATGAACATCGACGCCACCGAACCCAGCCTGTTCGCCAGCCGCACCCTGGCGCACCTGTGCGCGCCGGTGTTCGTGCTGCTTACCGGGCTATCGGCCTGGTTGTATGGCGAGAAGCACCAGGGCCGTGGCGATGTCTCGGTGTTCCTGTTCAAGCGCGGTCTGTTCCTGGTAGTGCTGGAATTCACCCTGGTCAACTTCGCCTGGACCTTCCAATTGCCACCGAGCGTGATCTACCTGCAGGTGATCTGGGCCATCGGCCTGAGCATGCTCGCCCTGTCGCTGCTGGTGTGGCTGCCGCGCCCGGCGCTGCTCGCCCTCGGCGCGCTGATCGTCGCCGGTCACAACCTGCTCGATGGCCTGCACTTCGGGCCGGAATCGGCGCTGCATGTGCCATGGGCGATCCTGCATGAACGCAGTTGGCTGGAGGTGGGCGAACATCTGCGCCTGCGCACGTCCTACCCGCTGTTACCGTGGATCGGCGTGATCGCCCTGGGTTATGGGCTCGGGCCGTGGTTTTCCCGGGGCAGCGACGCCGGCAAGCGCCAGCAGCGCCTGCTATGGGCCGGCGTGGCGTTGCTGCTGGGGTTCGGTGCGCTGCGCCTGCTCAATGGCTACGGCGAAGCCCCCTGGAGCCTCTACGCCAGCGTAGGGCAGACGCTGATGAGCTTCTTCAATATCACCAAGTATCCACCATCGTTGCTGTTCCTGGCCCTGACCCTAGGCGTCGGCCTGCTCCTGCTGCGCGGCTTCGAGCGTGCCGGCGACGCCCGCTGGATCGGCCCGCTTGCGGTGTTTGGCGCAGCGCCAATGTTCTTCTACCTGCTGCACCTGTATGTGCTCAAGCTGCTGTATGTGGCGTGCGTGGCGCTGTTTGGCCTGAACCAGGGCGGCTATTTCGGTTTCGATGGCATGGGCGCGGTATGGCTGACCGCCGTGCTGCTGCCACTTGCGCTGTACCTGCCGGTGCGCTGGTTCGCCCGGCTGAAAGCGCGCCGGCGCGATATCGCCTGGCTCAAGTACCTGTAAAAGCGTTTTCACCCGACAGCCCGATGGTCTACCATGCCGCCCGCCGGTTTCCACACGGAATCAAAAGGGAATCCCGGGCTCGCCACTGGCGATCCAAAGGGAACTGCCCCCGCAACTGTAGGTGCCGAGCCTGCGCCATCGATGCCACTGGGTCTGCCGACCCGGGAAGGCTGGCGCCGGCCTGGACGCACCAGTCAGGAGACCTGCCGGCACGCATTCACCAACCGGCGGGGTGTCCGGGATGGTCATCCGCCCCTGGCCGCGTGCTTGCGCACGGCTACCCGGCGATGCCTGTCCGTGGGCCATTCCGTGCACCACCCAGGAGATCGCCCCACCATGCCGTACCGCCTCGCCGCCCTCCTCGCCGGCCTGTCCCTGTCATGCCTGGCCCATGCCAGCGCCACCCAATACCCGCTGACCGTCGACAACTGCGGCTTGCCGCAGACCTTCACACAGGCCCCGCAACGGGCGGTGACCGTCGGCCAGGCCGGCACCGAGCTGCTCTATGCCCTGGGCCTGGGTGAGCGGCTGGCCGGCACCTCGCTGTGGTTCAACAACGTGCTGCCGGAATTCAAGGCGCAGAACGACAAGGTCCCGCGCCTGGCCGACAACGAACCGAGCTTCGAGGCGGTGGTCGGCAAACGTCCGCAACTGGTGACGGCGCAGTTCGAATGGATGATCGGCGCCCAGGGCGCGGTCGGCACCCGCGAGCAGTTCCAGGAGCTGGGCATCCCCACCTACCTGCTGCCCTCGGACTGCGAGGGCAAGGACAACCTGGTGGGCGCCGACGGCACCCGCCTGCAGCCGTTCAAGGTGCAGAGCATCTACAAGAGCGTCAGCCAGCTGGCCGAGATCTTCGACGTGCAGGAGCGTGGCGCGCGCCTGAATGCCGAGCTTCAGGGCCAGCTGGAACAGGCCAGGCAGCGCCTGGCCGGCCAGGACCTGGCGCACACCAGCGCGCTGTTCTGGTTTTCCAGCGCCGACCTCAAGACCGACCCCTATGTCGCCGGCCGCCAGGGCGTGGCCGACTACATGCTGCAGACCCTCGGCGTGCGCAACGTGGTCGAGTCCAGCGAAGAATGGCCTACCGTGGGCTGGGAGACCCTGGTCAAAGCCAACCCCACCTGGCTGATCGTCGCGCGCATGGACCGCCGCCGCTATCCGGCCGACGACTACCAGAAAAAACTCGACTTCCTGCGCAGCGACCCGGTCACGCGCAATATGAACGCGGTCAAGCACGGCCGTATCATCGTCCTCGATGCCGACGCCATGCAGGCAGGCATCCGCCTGTTCCGCGGCCTGGACGTGCTGTCCAGCGCCTTCGCCAGCGGTAAAACGCCCCAGCCATGAGCCGCCTGCTGCCCATCAGCCTTTTTGCGTTACTCGCCCTGTGCCTGGCCATGCTTGCCGGGATTGCCATCGGCGAGACCCGTGTCGGCGCCGAGGCGATCTGGCAGGTGCTGGCCAACCAGCTGTGGCAGGCCGGCCATGCCGTCGACCCGATCGACGCCGGCATCGTCTGGAACTACCGCCTGCCGCGCACCCTGGTCGCCGCCGCCTGCGGCGCGGGGCTGGCGACCTGTGGGGTGATCCTCCAGGCGCTGCTGCGCAACCCGTTGGCCGAGCCGTACCTGCTGGGCCTGTCTGCCGGCGCCTCGACCGGCGCCGTGGCGGTGGGGCTGTTCGGCCTGGGCGGCGCGGTGCTGTCGCTGTCGGCCGGCGCCTTCATCGGCGCGCTGGCGGCGTTCGCCCTGGTGCTGCTGCTGTCACGCGCCAGTGGCAGCCGCCATGACAATGCCCAGGTGATCCTCGCCGGCATCGCCGGGTCGCAGCTGTTCAACGCCCTCACCGCCTTCCTCGTCACCAAGTCGGCCACCGCCGAGCAGGCCCGCGGCATCCTATTCTGGCTGCTGGGCAACCTCAGCGGCGTGCGCTGGCCGTCGGTGTGGCTGGCGGTGCCGGTCGCCCTGTTCGGCCTCGCGATATGCCTGTGGCAGCGCCGGGCACTGGACGCATTCACCTTCGGCGCCGACTCGGCGGCCTCGCTGGGCGTACAGGTGCGCCGTACACAACTGCTGCTGATCAGTTGCGCGGCGCTGGTCACCGCGGTGATGGTGTCCATCGTCGGCGCCATCGGCTTCGTCGGCCTGGTCATCCCCCATGCCCTGCGCCTACTGCTCGGCCCCGGGCACAGCCGCCTGCTGCCGGCCAGCGCCCTGGGCGGTGCGCTGTTCCTGATCATCGCCGACATCCTCTCGCGCACCCTGATCACCGGCCAGGTGATCCCGGTGGGCGTGGTCACGGCCTTGATCGGCGCACCGGTGTTCGCGCTGATCCTGATCAGCCGCCGGGGGCGCCCATGAGCGTGATGACCACCATCGCCGACGCGCCGCTCACCTGCCAAGGGCTCGGCCTGCGCCTGGGCGGACGCGACGTGCTGCAGGGGGTCGACCTGAGCGTGCTGCCCGGCGAAACCCTCGGCGTGGTCGGCCCCAACGGTTCGGGCAAGTCCACCCTGCTCAAGCTGCTCGCCGGCCTGCGCACGCCTAGCAGTGGCCGCGTGCGCCTGCTCGGCGAAGCGCTGGAACGCATGCCGCGCCGGCATGTCGCCCAGCGCCTGGCCCTGGTCGAGCAACAGGCCGACACCCTGGACGCCATCAGCGTGTACGACGCCGTCGCCCTGGGCCGCACGCCCTGGCTCTCGGCCCTGGCACCGTTCGGCAACGATGACCGCGCCATCGTCGAACAGGCGTTGGCCGACGCCGACGCCAGCCACTTGCGCCGACGGCTATGGGGCGAACTGTCCGGCGGCGAGCGCCAGCGCGTGCATATCGCCCGGGCCTTGGCGCAACGGCCGCAGGTGCTGTTGCTGGACGAGCCGACCAACCATCTCGATATCCAGCACCAACTCGGTTTGCTGCGCCAGGTGCAGGCGCTGCCGGTGACGACGCTGGTGGCGCTGCATGATCTGAACCAGGCGTTGACTTGCGATCGGCTGGCCGTGCTCGATCAAGGGCGGTTGGTTGCCCTAGGCAAGCCGGAGGCGGTGTTGACGCCGGAGCGGTTGCTGGGGACGTTTGGGGTGCGGGGGCACTATCTGGTCGATCCGTATGATGGGGCGCGGGTTTTGCGGTTTCGTGCCTGAGTCGGCATGGAAAGCGCCGCTTACGCGGCACATCGCCGGCAAGCCGGCTCCCACACCGACCGCGCCAGCCTGAAACCATGCGCCATCCTGTGGGAATCGACTTGGCGGCGATCAGGCCGACTGGTTTACCTGCGGCAGCTGCCAGTCCTTCATCTCCTGCGGCGTCAGGCTGGCCAGCACCTGCATGAAGGTTTCGGTCAGCTCGCTGCTGACATTACCGTGGGCGCGGTAGTTGCTCAGCAGATAGCGCTTTACCGTATTCGGCCAGTTGTTCGCCAGATGGGCAGCCTTGATGATGCCCTTGGCGTCCTGATAGTTGGCGGCGGGCTTGACCTGGGTCAGCCGGCGCTCGAAGTGGCCGAAGCTCCAGTCGTCCTCGCGAGCCTCGAATTCGTCCAGCAGTTTCACCTTGTACAACGCAAGCTCGGGCATGCGTGATCTCCTTGTGATGGGGTGGAAGGAGACGGTAGGCGAATACGCCGGGAATGGAAATGAACACGGTGTTGAGCATGGCGGGTGTCGGTCGGGATGGCCTGTCAGACGCCGGCTGCAGGGGCCGGTAGCAAGGGCTAACGCGCGGGTAACGCAACCGGGCGCTCGCCCAGTTTCTGCGCCAGCCTCAACAGGTAGCCATCCGGGTCCTGGACCAGGAACTGGCGCAACCCCACTTCGACAGCATCTGCGCGATACCAGACCTCCTCGCACGCCTGGAACAACGGCCAGCGATGGCGCTCCAGCCGTTCGAGCAGCGGCGCGACCGCAGCGACATCAATCTGCAGGTTGATTCCCCGCCCGAAGGGCTTTTCCAGAGGCCCGGTGAGCCAGTGATCATCGGCATCGAGCTGCTCGAGCATCAACTGCGCGCAGTGCAGGTCAAGGTAGGCGAAACGCCGCTCCGGGCGTTGATAGGCAATCTCGAAGCCCAGCAGCGATACCTGAAACGGATGCGGCCGCACAGGCAGCCGCCTTTGTAGGTAGTCATCGGGTCGCCTTCCTTGGGGGCCAGGATTGCCGCACAATAGCCAACTTCGCGCGCATGAACCGCCGTAAAAGTGTTACGCCGTATGGCATCCTGGCCTGCGCGCCCGCGCCACTGCTAAAGTGCGCGCCGCGGCCCTCCCGGCCCCAGCAATAATGGAAACCTGCCGATGGAAAGAATGATCCAGTTCGTGGCGGTGGTGGTGGTCTGTACCAGCATCGGCATCGCCTGCGAGCACTACGAAGTGAACCGCTACCTGAAATGGCTGCTGATGGCCCTGCCGGCGATTGTCTGGGTACGTCTGCGCAATCCGTTGCAACGCTGAACTTGCGCATGGGTTTGCAGTAAACTCGCAAGCCTTACCGTGCCCAAGGCTGCCCATGTCCCGCCTGACCCGATTGCTGTTGCCCGTGCTCCTGCTCGGCGCCCTCGCCGCCTGTGACCAGAAGCCCAGCCGCGAGGAACAGATCCTCGCCAACCTGCCCTTGCAGGAAGCCTACGACCACAACATCGAGCGCATGGCCGGACTGTTGGCGATGACTCACACCAAGGTGCCGCAGGAGCAGATCAAGGAGGTGCTGCGCAAGCACCTCACCGTCGAGGATCAGCGCCAGGACTTGTTCAAGCTGTACAGCGAGGAACACTTCAACGACGCCGAGTTCGCCAATATCGTCCAGGCGACCCGCGACCCCGCCAAGGCCAAGGAACTGGGCCAGAGTGACCAGGGCAAGCGCCTGAGCGAAAAGCTCACCCGGCTGATGCGCGAGAGCGCCAGCGACCCTCAGGTTCAGGCCCTGGCGCAAGCGCGCATGCAGGAGGTCGAGGATGACCTGAGCGCACTGGAGCAGGCCCTGCCCTGATACAAGGAAAGAACTGGAAACAACTGCGGCTGAGGCGGGTGCTGTGATTCTTGTGAGAAGCCGGAGTGCTCTCCATCATCCAATCCTGCAATTTCCCACCTGCATGGTGCAACGCGCGCCTAGCGCGTAAGGTGAGGCATCTGCTGCATCCCATGAGGCCAAGGATTGCGATTCATGTTCCCCTACGCTCGGCGCCCTGACCTGCGCTCACTCATACTCATGCTATGCGCCGTCACCGCGCTGGTGATGCTGCTGGCCAGCTACTTCGCCAGCTACCGGGTGCAACGCCAACTGCTGATCGACAACGCCCTGGAAGCCAACCGGGCGTACGCCGCAAAAGTGGCCGCCGTGACCGAGAACACCCTCGTCAACGCCCTGCAGCAACTGGCCTATAGTGCCAATCAATGTGCCCGGCACCCCGATGACGACAGCCTGGTACAGGCGGAAATCGACCGCCTGCAAGCGCAAAGCAACCTGTTCAACTCGACCTTGCGGGTCAACGCCCAAGGCGTATTGCGTACGCTTGCGCCTGCGCCGCTGCAACACCTGGCCGGCACCCTGACCCGCTCGGATGCCGCCCAGCAAGCCTTGCGCGAGCGCCGCACGCTGGTGTCCACGCCGTTCTTGTCGGCAGCCGGCAACCTGCTGGTGATCATGTCGCAACCGATCTTCGACGCCAACGGTCATTACCAGGGCTATATCGGCGGCAGCCTGTACCTGCGCGAACGCAACATGCTCAACAGCCTGCTGGGCACGCACTTCTACCAGAACGGCGCGTACCTCTACGTAGTCGATCGTAACCGTCGGCTGCTTTTCCACCCCGACAGCCAGCGGGTCGGCAGCCTGGTAGGCGACAACCCGCTGGTCGACGAACTGCCTCGCCTGGATCAAGGCACCCGGCGACTGATCAACAGCCAAGGCGTGGAGATGCTTGCCGGTTTTGCCACGGTGCCCAGCACCGGCTGGGCCATCGTTTCCCAGCAACCCCTGCAATCGACCGTGGCACCGCTGCGCCACCTGATCCTCAATGTCATCGCCATTTCCGCACCGCTGGCCCTGCTCGGCTGGCTGCTGCTGTGCTGGCTGACCCAAGTCATCGCTCACCCGCTCAGGCAACTGGCCACGGTCGCCCGGGGTACGAGCGAGCAGCAGACCACCGAGCGCATCCACCAGGTCCGCGCCTGGTATGCCGAGGCCGCGGAGCTCAAGCGCGCCCTGTTGTTCGGCCTCAACCTGCTGCAGGAGCGTATTGGCCGACTCAACCACGATGTCCAGACCGACCCGCTCACGGGGCTGTTAAATCGCCGTGGGCTGCAGCAGGCACTGCGCTTGCTGCAGGCTGAAAAACGCGGCTTCGCCGTTGTAGTGCTGGACATCGACCATTTCAAACGGATCAACGACAACCACGGCCATGACATCGGCGACCTGGTCCTGCATCGGCTGGCCGGCCTGATGCGTGGTACCTGCCGTGAGGGCGACCTGCTGTGCCGCACTGGCGGCGAAGAGTTCCTGATGCTCCTGCCGGGTGCAGGGCTGGAGGTGGCGAGCGCCATCGCCGGCCACCTGCGCCTGACCGTCGAGCACACCCCTATCGAACCTGTCGGCGGGATTACCCTATCGCTGGGCGTGGCCAACTGGCAGCCCCTGACGGGTGACGAGCCTGGCGATACCCTGCGCAAAGCTGACCAGGCGCTGTACCGGGCCAAGCAGAAGGGGCGCAACCGCGTGTGCATCGAACACCCGGTCTGACCTCTAGACAGCGCTGGCCGTCCACACCGCCAGCTCATAGCCATCCGGGTCGATGAAGTGGAAACGGCGCCCGCCGGGAAACGCGAACACTGCACGGCTGATGCGAGCGCCAAGTGCCTCGATACGCTGCTGGGTCTGTTCGAGATCATCGGCATACAGGATGACCAGCGGCCCGCCAGGGCAGACCGGCTCGCCCGTGGTGAATCCCCCGGTGATACGTCCGTCCCTGAATTCGGTGTAGGTAGGCCCATAGTCAGTGAAGGTCCAGCCGAACAATTGGCCATAAAACGCCTTGCTGCGGGCGATATCGGCCACATTGAACTCGATGTTGTCGATTTGCCGATCGTTGCTTCGTTCTGCCATGTACAGCTTCCTTGCGGGTGGGTGAGTGATGAACCCGATCCTAGTGGGATATTTCACAAATAACGACCCTAACTCGCGCCGCCACTACTGTCGTGTATCCGCCATGCCGTGGAAAAAGCCATGCACCGGCAGACTGCTGTAACATCCCGGGCTTCTGTTCAAGGAAGACGCGACATGCGCCGTTTGCTGTTCCTCTTGCTGGTGCTGAGCCTGACCTCGTGCGCCCCCCGCCTGCCCTCCCCAATACCTGCCGAGCCTGCCGCCACGCCACTGACCCTGCTCGACCACGGGCGCTTCCAGCTTTGGTACGACTGCCTGCGCGGCGAGCCGCACCGCTTCAGCTTCACCCTCGACAAGGACCAGGGGCATCTGCCTCGGGTCGATAACTTCCGTATCGACCGTAGCCTGCCCGAGGGCTGTAAAGGCCAGTTCTCGGCCAAGGCTTACTCGACACCCAAGGGCTACCATCGCGGCCATCTGGCGGCCAACAATCATTTCGACGACGATCGGACGGCGATGGACGCCTCCAACCTGATGAGCAATATCGTCCCGCAGTTGGCCTCGCACAATAGCCGCACCTGGTACCAGACCGAACTGCTGACCGAGTGCTATCGCGACCTGCGCCCGGTGACGGTAATCGGTGGCGTGATGTTCGGCCATGCCGGCGCGGCCCTGGACAACGATGCCTTCATCCAGTCCCACGGCATCGCCACGCCCGAGGCGTTCTGGAAAGTGCTGCTGACCGAGGATGAACACGGACAGCCCCAGGTCATCGCCTGGTGGATCCCGCACCAGGTGGATCTGGGCACAGACCTCGACCCGTACTTGCGCAGTGTCCGCCAGATCGAGACTGCGCTTGGCCCGGACGAGCCGCCGATCGAGGTGCCTGAGCACCTCAAAGATCGGCGCCCACCCCACACCTGGCCGCTGCCTGCGCGTTGCGACCGTGAGTGAGAGAAAGCTTTCCCCCTGAAGTATAAGGCGCAGCCACGTTAATCTACGGCCCCTTTTCAAACCGGTATACGCAGGTACCGGTGTTTGCCTCCAAGGACGTTCCCGTGTCGAAGATCCCGCTGTTCACTCTCCTCCCGCTGGCAGCGCTTGGCCTGCTCACGCTCTTGGCCTGCAGCGCCAACCCCGAAGCCAACGCGAAAGTCGACGCCGCCGCCCTGGCCGGTTTCACGGCGGCCATGCAGAGTGCCCTCGTCAACCGAATCAATGCCGCCAACCAGGGCACCCTAGTCGGCGTGGTCACGCTCAAGCTCACTCTGGACCGCAGCAACCGCCCCGTCGCCTGCAAGGCCGTACGCAGCTCGCCCGCCCATGAACGCCTGCTGCCCGTCTGGGTCAATGCCTCACCCTTGAGCCAATTGAAGCAACTGGTCGAGCACGAATGCTGGAGAACCACTTACCCACCCGTTCCCGGCAGCCTGTTCGAAGACGGTCATGTCGATGTGATCGCGCCCCTGGTACTCATGCCTCGTCTGCCAACCCCCATGCCACTGCACTGAACCTGCTTTCCGGTGCTAACAGGCATCCTGATGTCGCCCCCGACAAAGCACCCTCGCCTTGCCGCTTGTCTACTGGCCCGAGAACAACGACGCCGCGCCCCGAGCGCGGCGCATCCGTCCAGGCTGCCAAGACCCCCGGAGAGCACCCTATGTCCATCGCCCACGAGGTCCCACCCGCCACCTTGCGGCGGGTGATTGCCGCCTCGGCCATCGGCAACTTCGTCGAATGGTTCGACTTCGCCGTCTACGGTTTCCTCGCCACCCTGATCGCCAGCCAGTTCTTCGCCAGTGAGGACGCCAGCGTCGCCCTGCTCAAGACCTTCGCCGTATTTGCCGTGGCCTTCGCCCTGCGCCCTTTGGGCGGCATCGTGTTTGGTGCGCTGGGCGACCGTCTCGGGCGCAAGCGCATCCTGTCGCTGACCATCCTGCTGATGGCCGGCTCCACCACGCTGATCGGCCTGCTGCCGACCTATGCCAGCATCGGCGTGCTGGCCCCGGCGCTGCTCACCCTCGCCCGCTGCCTGCAGGGGTTTTCCGCAGGGGGTGAATATGCCGGCGCTTGCGCCTACCTGATGGAGCACGCGCCACGGGGCAGGCGCGCGTTCTACGGCAGCTTCGTGCCGGTCTCGACCTTCTCTGCCTTCGCCTGCGCGGCGGTCATCGCCTATGGCCTGGAGGCAAGCCTCACACCCGAGGCGATGAACGCCTGGGGTTGGCGTATTCCGTTCCTGGTCGCCGCGCCCCTGGGCCTGGTCGGCCTTTACCTGCGCTGGCGCATGGAGGAAACCCCGGCGTTTCGCCAGGCAATCGCCGAAGGCAAGGCGCACAGCCATTCGCCGCTCGGCGACACTCTGCGCCACCATGGCCGCACCATCGGCAACCTTGGCGCGTTCATCTCGCTGACGGCGCTGTCGTTCTACATGTTCACCACCTACTTCGCCACCTACCTGCAGACGGTCGGCCACCTGAGCCGCGCCCAGGCGCTACTGGTCTCGACCGTGGCGCTGCTGTTCGCCGCGGCCGGCTGCCCGCTGGCGGGCGCCTTTTCAGATCGTGTCGGACGGCGCCGGACCATCGGCTTCACTTGCCTCTGGGTAATGGTCGCGGTGTTCCCGGCCTACTGGCTGGCCAGCTCGGGGTCGCTGGCGGGGGCATTGCTGGGAGTGATCCTGCTGGCCATCGGCGCGCTGATGAGTGGCGTGGTCACCGCCGCGCTGCTGTCGGAATGCTTCCCCACCCGCAGCCGCTACACCGCCTCGGCGATCACCTACAACGTCGCCTATACCCTGTTCGGCGGCACCGCGCCGCTGGTGGCGACCTGGTTGATCGAACAAAGTGGCAGCCGCCTGGCCCCGGCGTTCTACCTGGTGGTGATTGCCTTGCTGGCATTGATCGGCGGGCTGGCGTTGCCGGAGACCGCGCAGGTTTCGTTGCATGAGGAAAACCCTGGCACCGACCCGTTGCAGGGATCCCAGGGGCTTTAAGCCTGGGTTAGCAAACATCGCGGGGCATGCCGCATCGAAGCGCCGATGCGACATGCCCCGCGATCGGCGTTATGCCAGGTCGAACCTGTCCAGCTCCATCACTTTCACCCAGGCCGCGACGAAGTCCTTGACGAACTTCTCCCTGGCATCGCTGCTGCCGTATACCTCGCTCAAGGCACGCAGCTGCGCATGGGAGCCGAACACCAGGTCGACCCGGCTGGCGGTCCATTTCACCTGGCCGGTCTTGCGGTCACGGCCTTCGAACGCTTCGTTGTCCGCCGAAGTCGGTTTCCATTCCACGCCCATGTCCAGCAGGTTGCGGAAGAAGTCATTGCTGAGCACGCCGACCTTGTCGGTGAACACCCCCTCCTTGCTGCCGCCATGGTTGGCGCCCAGCACCCGCAGGCCACCGATCAGCACGGTCAGTTCCGGTGCGGTGAGCGTCAGCAACTGGGCCTTGTCCAGCAGCAATTTCTCGGCCTTGACGCTGTAGCGCGCCTTGCTGAAGTTGCGGAAACCGTCGGCCAGGGGCTCGAGCACGGCGAACGACTCGACATCGGTCTGCTCCTGCGAGGCGTCCACACGCCCCGGGTGGAACGGCACGCTGATGCTGTGCCCGGCATCCTGGGCGGCTTTTTCCACCGCTGCATTGCCGGCCAGGACGATCAGGTCAGCCAGGGAGACCTGGTTCCCGCCCTCGCTGCGGATCTTCTCCAGCGCCATCAGCACCTTGTCCAGCCCCTGGTTTGCCGTCCAACCGTTCTGCGGTGCCAAGCGCAGGCGACCGCCGTTGGCACCGCCGCGCTTGTCGGAGCCGCGGAAGGTCGAGGCCGAGGCCCAGGCGGCGGACACCAGTTCACCGACACTCAGCCCCGAAGCCAGCACCTTGGCCTTGAGCGCGGCGATATCGGCGTCGCTGGGTTGAGGCCCGGCCTTGGGCAACGGATCCTGCCACAGCAGCTCCTCGTTGGGCATTTCCGGCCCGAGATAGCGCGCCAGCGGGCCCATGTCGCGGTGGATCAGCTTGTACCAGGCACGGGCGAAGGCATCGGCGAGCTGGTCGGGGTTGTCCTTGAAACGCCGGGCGATCGGCTCGTAGATCGGGTCGAAGCGCAGCGCCAGGTCAGAGGTGAGCATCGACGGCGCGTGCTTCTTGCCGGGATCATGGGCATCAGGCACGGTGCCGGCGCCCTTGCCATCCTTCGGCCGCCACTGATGGGCGCCGGCCGGACTCTTGGTCAGCTCCCATTCAAAGTTGAACAGGTTGTTCAGGTACTCGTTGCTCCATCGAGTCGGGGTCGAGGTCCAGGTCACTTCCAGGCCGCTGGTGATGGTGTCGCCGCCCTTGCCGGTCCCGAACTTGTTGCTCCAGCCCAGGCCCTGCAGCTCGAGGCCCGCCGCTTCCGGCTCGGCGCCGACGTTGTCGGCGGGGCCGGCGCCGTGGGTCTTGCCGAAGGCATGGCCGCCGGCGATCAGCGCCACGGTCTCCTCATCGTTCATGGCCATTCGGCCAAAGGTCTCACGGATGTCCTGGCCGGACTTCACCGGGTCCGGCTCGCCCTCCGGTCCTTCCGGGTTGACGTAGATCAGGCCCATCTGCACCGCCGCTAGCGGGTTTTCCAGGTTGCGCTCGGCCGACAGGTCGCGGTTCTGCTCCTCGCCATGCTTGGCAGGCTCGGCTACCAGGTCACCCTGGCCGGGTGGCTGGGCCTTGACCTGTTCCTTGCCGTAGCGGGTGTCGCCACCCAGCCAGACCTTTTCCGAGCCCCAGTACACGTCTTCGTCCGGCTCCCATACGTCGGCGCGGCCACCGGAAAAGCCGAAGGTCTTGAAGCCCATGGACTCCAGGGCCACGTTGCCGGTAAGCACGATCAGGTCGGCCCAGGAAATCTTGTTGCCGTACTTCTGCTTGATCGGCCACAGCAGGCGCCGGGCCTTGTCCAGGCTGACGTTGTCCGGCCAGCTGTTGAGCGGGGCGAAACGCTGCTGGCCAGAGCCAGCACCACCTCGGCCATCACCAATGCGATAAGTGCCCGCGCTGTGCCAGGCCATGCGGATGAACAGCGGGCCATAGTGGCCGAAATCCGCCGGCCACCAGTCCTGGGAGTCGGTCATCAAGGCTGTCAGGTCTGCTTTGAGTGCCTGGAAGTCGAGGCTCTTGAACGCCTTGGCGTAGTCAAAGTCCGGGTCCATCGGGTCGGACTTGCTCGAATGCTGGTGGAGGATCTTCAGGTTGAGTTGGTCAGGCCACCAGTCACGGTTGCTGGTGCCGCCACCGGCGGTCTGGTGAAACGGGCATTTCGATTCGTTCGCCATCTGCTGCTACCTTTTGGGTCGGTTCAATTCAGATTTCCGGGCGTTGTTGTCATTGCGCTGCCAGGTGTTGAATCAGGCGTTCGCCAAACGCGCCTGCCCCTCGTCGGTTATGGCCGGGCACGCCTGTGCGCCGGCTTTTCACGGAACCAGCAGAAAGACTAGCCGAGCCTGGGCAGAGGTCTAATAGAGCCGATGTTGCCCTGTGATAGTCTGCGCCTTTCAAGCACCAGCAGCAGAACCGGCCAGGATCAAGGGAACAGAAAACAATGAGACGGATGTGCGCGAATCTGCTTAGGGCCTTGATTGCGTGGTGCAGTCGGCATCGCGCCGCCGCCGTTGGCGGAATCGTCTTGAGCGTCTCTGCACTGAGCTTATGGGCCGGCCTTTTCCAGGACCTGTTCAAACCCATGATGGAACACTGGCAACAGGTCGCCGAACTCAGGCAACCCCTTGCAGTGGAGATCAAGACAGGCCGCACAACAGGCGCTCAATGGGAAGCGCAGGACAAGATGTTCGTGGGGGAACCTGACCTGGTCACGCTCCTGTTGAACCGCGTGCCGGTGAAAACCCTGGAGGTTGCACATACCGCAAAGGATCAGCGTTTCCGGGACTATCCACCCACCGCCCCATTGACCTACCACCAGATCCCCACCAACGTCCGATACCAAGTCCTGGACTTGGATGACGATGACATCCCCGAGGTGGTACTGACACTCACCAATCAGCTTTACTCCCTTCACGATGACCGGCTGATCAATGTCCTGATCGTCGACCCGCGGGGCCGGCTGCTCAGTGGCACGCCCGTTCCCCCTGAGGTTGAGGGGCTGCGCACGGGCGCGCTGTCACCCTACAGTGCCTACCGCAGCACCGGTGTCATGAAAGACCTGATCAGCGGAGACACCACGCCCGTCACGTTCGCCAACGGCTTTGCCGTACAGATCGAAGGCAAGCGCAAGTTACTGCGATTTTCCTGGGTCGTGGACAGCGCGAGCTTTGTCAGCGAACACCTGCATGTCACGCAGTCATTCGTCTTCAGCGATGGCCGCCTTCAGCCTTCAGGGGCCCCACAACTCTACATTTCCAGCCTCTGGGAACAGCCATGGGTAGATGAAACACCGGTAACGCTGGCTGAGGCGCAGAAGTTTCTGGACGATAACAACATGCCCACCTTTTCCACCATGATGGGTCGTCCTGATCAGCAAGCTACTCCACCAGCGCCCCTGCTGCCCGCCAGTCAGCCCTGAACCGGCGTGTGCGAGCCAGCCCCTGAACCGACGTCGGTAGACCGTTTGCACAACATGTCGCGTCCATCGGATTCTTCCTGGTATGCCTCGTCGCCAACCAGCATGGTCATCTTGATCTGGTCAACTTGGTCACGACCCGCGGCAAGTACAGCTCGCACCGAGGACCGGACCATGGAACCGGTGGGGTTTCCCTTGCAAAACGCGGCACGACTCTGACGAAATGCGCCTCGCGCCCTTTCGTACCGCGGCAAGTGAAGGCACAATGCGTGTCCTTTTTTTGGCCGGCCTGGCCGGGGGCCTTTAAATGATCAAGACGCCGTACTACCTCATCGACAAAACCAAGCTGCTGAGCAACATGGAGAAGATCGCCTACGTGCGCGAACACTCCGGTGCCAAGGCACTGCTTGCCCTCAAGTGCTTCGCTACCTGGTCGGTATTCGACCTGATGCAGCAGTACATGGACGGCACCACCTCGTCTTCGCTGTTCGAGCTCAAGCTCGGCCGCCAGAAGTTCGCCGGCGAAACCCATGCCTACAGCGTGGCCTGGGCCGACGACGAAGTCGAAGAGATGCTCGAAAACTGCGACAAGATCATCTTCAACTCCATCGGCCAGCTCGAGCGCTTCGCCGAGCAGTCCGAAGGCAAGGTGCGCGGCCTGCGCGTCAACCCGCAGGTGAGTAGCTCCGACTACCTGCTGGCCGACCCGGCGCGCCCGTTCAGCCGCCTCGGCGAGTGGGATCCAGAAAAGATCGAGAAGGTGATCGAGAAGATCTCCGGTTTCATGTTCCACAACAACTGCGAGAACGGCGACTTCGGCCTGTTCGACAAGATGCTCACGCACATCGAGGAACGTTTCGGCCACCTGCTGCACAAGGTCGAGTGGGTCAGCCTCGGCGGCGGCATCCACTTCACTGGCGAGGACTACGCGGTGGACGCCTTCTGCGCGCGCCTGAAGCAGTTCGCCGAAACCTACGGTGTGCAGGTCTACCTGGAGCCGGGCGAAGCGGCCATCACCAACAGCGCCTCGCTGGAAGTGACCGTGCTCGACACCCTGTACAACGGCAAGCACCTGGCCGTGGTCGACAGCTCGATCGAAGCGCACTTGCTCGACCTGCTGATCTACCGCCTCAACGCCAAGATGGCCCCCAACGACGGTGCGCACACCTACATGGTCTGCGGCAAGTCGTGCCTGGCCGGCGACATCTTCGGCGAGTACCAATTCGACAAGCCACTGGCCATCGGTGACCGGCTGTCGTTCATCGACACGGCGGGCTACACCATGGTCAAGAAAAACTGGTTCAACGGTCTGAAAATGCCCTCCATCGCGGTCAAGCAACTCGACGGCAGCGTCGAAGTGGTGCGCGAGTTCGGTTTCGAAGACTACGTTTCGAGCCTGTCGTAAGACAGGCTTTCATGAAGGAGAGCAGCTGAATTGAAGAAGAACGTTCTTATCATTGGTGCAGGAGGTGTCGCCAAGGTGGTGGCCCACAAGTGCGCACAGCATAACGACGAACTGGGTCGTATTGCGATTGCGTCACGGAACATCTCCAAATGCCAGGCCATCATCGACAGCGTCAAGGCCAAGGGTAGCCTCAAGGTTCCCGCCGACATCCAGGCCTTCTCGCTCAACGCCCTCGATGTCGAGGCGACCAAGGCCCTGATCCGCGAGACCGAATCGCAGATCGTGATCAACGTTGGCTCCGCCTTCCTCAACATGTCGGTGCTGCGCGCCTGCATCGATACCGGTGTCGCTTATCTTGACACCGCCATCCACGAAGAGCCGGGCAAGATCTGCGAGACCCCGCCGTGGTACGGCAACTACGAGTGGAAACACCTCGAAGAGTGCCAACAAAAGAACATTACCGCCATTCTCGGCGTCGGCTTCGACCCGGGTGTGGTGAACAGCTACGCGAAACTCGCGCAGCAGCAGTACTTCGACCAGATCGACTCGATCGACATCCTGGACGTGAATGCCGGTTCCCACGGCAAGTACTTCGCCACCAACTTCGACCCGGAAATCAACTTCCGTGAGTTCACCGGGCAAGTCTGGAGCTGGCAGAACAGCCAGTGGACCAGCAACACCATGTTCGAGGTCAAGCGCACCGACGATCTGCCGGTAGTGGGTTCGCAGAACCTGTACCTGACCGGCCACGACGAAGTGCACTCGATCTCGAAGAACCTGAACGTGCCGAACGTGCGTTTCTGGATGAGCTTCGGCGAACACTACATCAATGTGTTCACCGTGCTGAAGAACCTCGGCTTGCTCAGCGAGCAGCCGGTGAAGACCGCCGAAGGCCTGGAAGTGGTACCGCTGAAAGTGGTCAAGGCCGTGCTGCCGGATCCGGCCTCGCTGGCCCCGGGCTATACCGGCAAGACCTGCATCGGTGACCTGGTCAAGGGCACCAAGGACGGCCAGCCGCGCGAGGTGTTCATCTACAACGTGGCCGACCACGAGGAAGCCTACGCCGAGACCGACAGCCAAGGTATTTCCTACACCGCAGGCGTGCCTCCGGTAGCCGCCGCGCTGCTGGTTGCCCGTGGCCAGTGGGATGCCGGGCGCATGGTCAACGTCGAGGAGCTCCCGGCCGAGCCGTTCCTCAAGGCGCTGGACGTGATGGGCCTGCCGACCCGCGTCAAGGATGAAAAAGGCGATCGTCCGTGGGACGCTGAAGCCTAAGCTGCACGACGAAGGGGCGCCAGATGGCGCCCCTTCTGTTTAGGAGCTGTCTGTGGCAGCGGGCTTGCCCCGCACCGGCAGATCGTTACCCGCATTCGCGATGCCCAAAGGAACTGTCAGCATGTTTTCCAGCCGTACCCTCGTCCTCACCCTGGGCGTTGCCTTCATCATTCTCGACCAGTGGGTAAAACTGATCGCCCTGGTCGCCCTGAACGATCACAGCTATGTCTATGGCAACCAGAGCGTCTGGCTGGACCTGGCCCTGAGCCTCAACCCCGGAGCGTTCCTCAGCCTCGGCGCCGGGCTGGCTCCGTGGCTCAAGCAACTGGTGTTCGTGGTCGCCGTCGGCGTGGTGTGCGCCTGGGCCATGGTCTGGGCCTGGCGCCACTGGCAATCGGCACCGGTCAAGGCCAGCGCGGCCTGGTTCATCGCCGTGGGCGGGCTGTCCAACTTGATCGACCGGGTCTTTCGCGACGGCCACGTGGTCGATTACCTGGTCCTCAATATCGGCACCCTGCACACCGGCGTGTTCAACCTGGCCGACATCGCCATCATGGCCGGCGCCACGGTGCTGGTGGTGGACGGCATTACCCGGCCGAGCAAACGCTGATCCCGCCTCGCCAATGGGCCGTACCGCGGGCCGCCCCAAGCGAGACAAAGCCTGCGCACCTGAATGACCGAGGCCCTGCCAGCATCCGCAAGGCCTCAATCAGCTGCACTCGATCAGTTCTTGCGGCTACCGACACTCTCCAACTGCTCAAGCAACGCCTTGGCCAACGCCTTGTCGGAAAACGGATTCTGCCCGGTGATCAACTCGCGATCGACCACTACATGGGGCTGCCAGGCCTGGGCATAACTCATGTCGCCTCCTGCACCGGCCATGGCCTTGGCGGGATAGAACTGCAGACGCTGCTCCTTGAGTGAGCCCTCGAACACCTGCTCCTCAGGGTCGGAGAAAATGGTCATGCGATAGCCCCGGTACGTCCAGTCGCTGGCCGCCGGGGTTTCGCCACGGGCGAGCGCGGCGCGGTAGGCGACCGGGTCCTGCTGCGCCGACAGCAACGTGATCGGGCCGTGGCAAATGGCGGCCGTGGGCTTGCCGGCCTGGTGGAAATGACGCAACAGGGCACCGACGTCGGGGTTGTTGGCCAGGTCGATCAGCGGCGCATGGCCACCCGGGATGAAGATCCCGGCATAGCGGCCCATATCGCCAGCCAATACCTCCTTCACCGACAGCGTGTCGTCGATATCCGGCAGGCTATCGACCACCTGGCGGATACGCTGCATTTCGCGGGCATCGCCGCCGAAGTACATCGGATCGATCGAGCGCTCATCGACACTCGGCGCATTGCCCTTGGGCGTCACCAGCACCAGCTTGTAGCCGGCCTTGAGCAACTGGTCGGCAGGCACGCCGAATTCGTTGAGGTAGTAACCGGTGGGGTACGGTTTGCCGTCCTTGAGCTGCAGCTGGTTCTCGCTGGACAACAGCACCAGTACCTCACCCTTCGCAGCGGCGGCGGCCTGGCCGGCCAGCAAAGTACCAGCCAGTGCCAGCGCGACGGGAGCAATCATGTTCATGGTGTCTTCCTGATCAGTTGAATGGCGCGATATCCAGCCCGTGGGCAAGCTGGACTTGAGTCGGTGCGGCCAACCAGCCGGCGCTGGCGGCGCGATAGGCCTGGTAATGGGCACTGTTGCGATGGGCCTCGACGGCGGCGGCATCGACATACAACTCGAACAGCTCGAACGCCAGCACCTCGCCCTCGCGGACGAACAGGTCATAGCGCAGGTTGCCGGGCTCGGCGCGGGTCTGCCCCACCATCAGGCGCAAGGCCTGTTCTGTGACCTCACGGTGTTCAGGATGCGGCTGGATAGTGGCGAAGATGGCAATGGTCACGGGGCGTCTCCCTCAACAAGTTGGGCCCATCCTAACCATCGCGTTATGATTCGATAATTCGAAAGCACTTATTCCTGTGATTCGTTTTATGAATATCAGCAACAAGGACCTCAACCTGCTGCACCTGTTCCAGGTGCTCTATGAAGAGCGCAATGCCTCCCATGCAGCGCAACGGCTGGCCCTCAGCCAGCCCGCCCTGAGCCACAAGCTCAACAAGCTGCGCCAGCAGTTCGGCGACCCCTTGTTCGTGCGTGCGCCGCGTGGTCTCACGCCAACGCCCAGGGCCCATGAGCTGGCGCCCCGGATACAGCAGCTGGTTGCACAGCTACAGGACTTCTACAGGGATTGCGACGGCGATGATTTCCTCTCCCGCCCGACCCAGGTGCACCTTTACAGCACCGACTACCTGGAGCAGACCCTGCTGCCCAGGCTGCTGCCGATCCTGCGCACCCAGGCACCGAACCTGACCCTGATCACCCACAACACCCAGGGCAACCTGCCACGCGAGGCGCTGGAAAAAGGCACCTGCGACCTGGCCATCGCCGGTTTCTACAACGGTTTGCCGGACACCTTCCATCAACAGCGCCTGCTCAGTGAGGACTTCGTGGTACTGGCCGCCGCCGACAACCCACACCTGACCGAGGGCATGAGCCTGGAGGCGTTCCTGGCCTGCGAGCACCTGCTGACCACACTCACCGGCGACCTCGATGGCCGGGTCGATCACGCCCTGCGGGCTGTTGGTCGGCAACGTCGGGTGGTGGCCGGCCTGTCCAGCTTCATTGCCCCTACGCGTCTGGTGCGCGGCACCGACCTGCTGCTGACCTGCCTGCGCTCGCTGGCCATCGAAGCGGTCGAGCGCGACCCCGGCCTGCGCCTGCACACCCTGCCCCTGGCGCTGCCCCGGGTCGAAGTGATGCAGATCTGGCACGCGCGCACCCACGCCGACCCCTTGCGTCGCTGGTTCCGCCAACAGGTGTGGGAGGTGGCGCAGCAGGTCACTGCACCAGCTGGTTGATCTCGATGATCAGCATCAGCACCGCCAGCCACCGTCGGCGTGCACATGTCCACTGAAACTCTCGGACGGCCCGACGGGTCACAGCCAGTGCATGCAACAAGGATCACACCTTCAAGGAGACTGGACATGCCCTACCCCATGACATTCACACCCCCCTTCCGCCTGCTGGCCCTGGCCGGTGCCCTGCTGGCCTGCGCCACCTTGGCCAATGCCGACGACGTGCTGCTGGTCGGCAACAAGGCCGACGCCAGCGTGTCGGCCCTGGACACTGGCAGTGGCCAGGAAATGATCCGCCTGCCGGTAGGCACCGGCCCCCACGAGGTGGTGGTCAGTGGCAATGGCCTGCTCGCCGTGGTCGGCAACTACGGCGCGCAAGGCACGGCGAACAACAGCCTGAGCGTGATCGATTGGCCGACCCGGACGGTCGTGCGCACCATCGACCTGGGCGAAGACACCCGCCCCCATGGCATTCGTTTCCTGCCCGACAGCCAGCGTGTGGTGGTCACCACCGAAGCCAGCGAACGTCTGCTGGTGGTCGACCTGGCCCAAGGTAAAGTGCTCGACCGCATCGACGTCGGTGGCGGCAAACCGCACATGGTCGCGCTGTCACCCGGTGCCGACCGCGCCTACGTCAGCCATGTCGAGAGCGGCACGCTGTCGGTGGTCGACCTGCTGCACAAGAAGAAAATCGCCGAGATCCCCACGGGCGCCGGCAGCGAAGGCGTGGCGGTGACCCCCAGCGGCACCCAGGTATGGGTCAGCAACCGCGACGGCAACGAAGTGGTCATCGTCGATAGCAAGCGCCTGGAAGTCACCGACCGTATCCGCACCGGCCTGTTCCCGATCCGCGTCGCGATGACCCCGGATGGCAAGTATGCGCTTGTCACCTGCGCCAAGTCGGCGGAACTGGCGGTGATCGATGTGGTGGCCAAGAAAGAGATCAAGCGCATCGGCCTGGCGCGCGAAGGCGCCGAATACCGCCGCACGATGCTCGGCGAAGAGGCGCTGCCGATTGGCGCGGTGGTCTCGCCGGATGGCAAGCGGGTCTATGTGGCGATCAGCGGCGGCGATGAGGTCGCGGTGATCAGCACAGCCAACTGGACCGAGAAGGCCCGCTGGAAAGCCGGCCCCGAGCCGGACGCCCTGGCGATCGTGGTGCAGCCGAAGGAAGAGAGCTGAGCACCGCAAAGGCGCCTCGCGGGAGGCGCCTTTACACCACTGGCCTTGGCTGAATGGAAGAACCCGGCCAAGATCCGCCCCCTCTTGCGTTCACAGCTCAACCCTCCTTCTTGATACTGGTTCCGCCAACAAGGTGTGGGAAGTGGTGCAGCAGGTCACTGCACCAGCTGGTTGATCTCGATGATCGGCATCAGCACCGCCATGACGATCAGCAGCACCACCGCCCCCATGATCACGATCATCAGCGGCTCGAGCAGCGCGGTCATGCCCATGGCGCGGCGCTCGATGTCCTTGGCCAGGCTGTCGGCGGCGCGGTCGAGCATCGGCGGCAGGTTGCCGGTCTTCTCGCCGCTGGCGATCAGGTGGATGAGCAGCGGCGGGAAGACCTTTTCCACCGCCAGCGCCGAGGCCAGCCCGGCGCCCTCGCGCACCCGTGCGGTGGCCTCGCTGACACACTGGTCGAGGCGATCGTTGCCCAAGGTCTGGCGCGCCGCCTCCAGCGCACGCAGCAGCGGTACCCCGGCGCTGCCGAGGATCGCAAGCGTGGAAGCAAAGCGCGCCGTGTTCAGGCCCAACACGAAACGGCCGAGCAACGGCAGCCGCAGGATCCGGGCGTGCCAGGCCAGGCGCGCCGCCGGGGCGCGCAAGTAGACCCGCCAGGCCCAGACCGCCCCAGCCATCAGGGCGAAGCACAGCACGCCCCATTCACGCACGAAGTCACTGGCCGCCAGCATCGCCAGGGTCAGCCCGGGCAGGTCCTGACGTGCCTGGGTGAAGGCGCTGACCACCTGCGGCACCACATAGCTGAGCAGGAAGATGACGATGCCCACCGACACCAGCCCGACCACGCCGGGATAGATGAAAGCGGTGAGTATCTTGCCGCGCAAGGTGTTGCGCTCCTCGATGTAGTCGGCCAGGCGCTCCATTACCTGGGCCAGGTCGCCGGACTCCTCGCCCGCCGCCACCAGCGCCCGGTAGATTTCGGGGAAGTCCCGCGGCCGTTCGGCCAGTGCGTCGGCCAGGCGCATGCCACTGCGCACATCGCCGCGCACTGCCGCCAGCAACTGCGCCACAGGCTTGCGCTCGGCCTGTTCCAGGGTCGCGCCCAGCGCCGCCTCCAGCGGCAGGCCGGCGGCCAGCAGGCTGGCCAGCTGACGCGTGGCCCATGCCAGGTCGCCATCACTCAGCCGGGCGCTGAACAGGCCCGCGCCCTGCACGGCAGCGGCCTGGGCCTCGACCTCCAGCGCGGTCAGCCCCAGGCCGCGCAATTGCGCCATCGCGGCGCCCGGACTGTCGGCTTCGAGCAGCCCTTTGATGATATGCCCCTGGGCGTCGGCGGCTTCATAGCGGTAACGGTTCATCAGGTATCCCGTGTCACGCGCAGGATTTCTTCCAGGCAGGTGCTGCCGCTGTCGACCCAGCGCTGGCCGTCCTCGCGCATGCTGCGCATGCCGTTACCCCGGGCGGCGGCGCGCAGGGCCTGTTCATCGGCGCCCTGGTGCACCAGGGCGCGCACTGCGTCGTCCACGCAGAACAGCTCGTGGATGCCGGTGCGCCCGCTGTAGCCTGAGTGATTGCAATGCGCGCAGCCCACCGCCCGGTACTGCCCGGGCGTGGCCGGATCGGGCTCGCGGCAGTGCGGGCACAGACGCCGCACCAGGCGCTGGGCCAGCACGCCGAGCAGCGCCGAGGCCAGCAGGAACGGCTCGACGCCCATGTCGACCAGGCGGTTGACCGCCGACACCGCATCGTTGGTGTGCAGCGTGGCCAGCACCAGGTGCCCGGTCAGCGAGGCCTGCACGGCGATCTGCGCGGTCTCCAGGTCGCGGATCTCGCCGATCATGATCACGTCCGGGTCCTGGCGCAGGATGGCGCGCAGGGCCACGGCGAAGCTCATGTCGATACGCGCGTTGACCTGGATCTGGCTGATCCCCGGCAGGTCGTATTCCACCGGATCCTCGACGGTGAGGATGTTGCTGACACTGGCATCCAGCCGCGCCAACGCCGCGTATAGGCTGGTGGTCTTGCCCGAGCCGGTGGGGCCGGTGACCAGCACGATGCCATGCGGCTGGCGGATCAACTGGTCCAGCCGTGCCAGCACCGCGGCGTCCATGCCCAGCGCCTCCAGGCGCAGGCGCCCGGCCTGTTTGTCCAGCAGGCGCATGACCACGCGCTCGCCATGGCCGGTGGGCACGGTGGACACGCGGATATCGATGGGCCGCCCGGCCACGCGCAGGGCGATGCGGCCGTCCTGGGGCAGGCGCTTCTCGGCGATGTCCAGCTGCGCCATGATCTTGATCCGCGACACCAGCGCTCCGTGCAACGCCTTGCGCGGCGAGACCACGTCGCGCAGGGTGCCGTCGACCCGGTAGCGCACCAGGCAGTGGCTCTCGAACGGCTCGATATGAATGTCGCTGGCCTGGTCGCGGGCCGCCTGGGTGAGCAAGGCGTTGATCATGCGGATCACCGGCGCGTCGTCCTGGGCCTCGAGCAGGTCGGTGACTTCCGGGATGTCCTGCAGCAGGCGGTCGAGGTCCACCTCGTTCTCCGCCGCGCCCACCACCGCCGCGGCGCTGCCGGTATCGGCGTAGGCGCTGACCAGCAACGCGTCCATGTTCGCGTCGGTAACCGCTTCGACAGCCACCGCGCCAAAGCGCCGACGCACCTCTGCCACCGCCCAGCCCGGGCTCGAAGGGCAACACGAGAGTACCGCCCTCGCCTCGTCATCGGCCTGCAGCACCACCCGCTGGGCCTTGGCCCAGGCATACGGCAGGCGGCTCAACGGGCCACCTCGTCCACCGGCACGGCACGGATCGAGGCCCGTGGCGCCTGCGATGACACCGGCCGCGCGCGGCCCTGGTCGGGCACGCCCTGCTCCACCGGCGGCAGCAGCGGCATGTCTATGTCCGGCAGTGCCCAGGAGTGCTCGGGCTTGAGGTTGCCCTGGGTACGACGGATGAAGTCGTAGCGGTTCAGGGTGATGCTGCGCCCGGCCGCGGCATCGCGCACGATGTACGGGCGCAGGAACACCATCAGGTTGGTCTTGGTGCTGGCCCGGCGCTCGCTGCGAAACAGCGCGCCTACCCCCGGCAGCCCGGACAGCCACGGGATGCCCTCGTTGCTCTGGGTGTAGCCGTCCTGCAACAACCCACCGAGGACCATGATCTGGCCATCGTCGAGCAGGATGCTGGTGTCGATGGCGCGCTTGTTGGTCACCGTGCCGGCGGCACTCGAGGCACGCTGGTCGACGCTGCTGACCTCTTGGTAGACGTCGAGCTTGACCGTGCCGCCCTCGGAGATCTGCGGCCGCACGTTCAGGCGCAGGCCCACTTCCTCGCGCTGGATGGTCTGGAACGGGTTGTTGCTGTTGCCGCCGCCATCGGTTACGTACTGGCCGCTGACGAAGGGGATGGTCTGGCCGACGAAGATGCTCGCCGCCTCGTTGTCCAGGGTCAGCAGGTTGGGTGTAGACAAAACGTTGCTGCCCCCCTTGCTGGTCAACGCACGGGCCAGCACCTTGAGGTCGAGCACCTCGCCGATGCCGGGGATCTTCACCGTGCCATCGACCACGCCCACCGACAGCCCCTTGGGCAGCACATCGATGCTGCTCGGCCCCTTGACCAACCCGCTGCCACCGAGGTTGGCACCGCCGAACACGCCATTCTTGCCTAGGTTGCCGGCCTGCCACTGAATGCCGAACTCATTGGCGTCGTCCTCGCCGACCTCGACGATCAGGCTTTCCACCACCACCTGGGCGCGGCGTTGATCAAGCTGGTCGATGACCTCGCGCAGGCTGCGATACAGCGGCTCCGGGGCGGAAATCAGCAGGGTGTTGGTGGTCTTGTCGGCCTGGATGGTCGCGCCGCCGGCGGAGAACGCGGTGCCTTGGTCGTTCTGCTGCGCGCTGGCGCCGTAGCCGTTCGGCGTGCTGCCGGCGCCCAGGCTGTTGCCGCGGTTCTGGCTGCCAGTTGTACTGCTGTTCTGCGTGGCGCTGTTGTTGCCGGTGCTGGCGCCGTTGCCGTTGCCACTGCCGGCGGTGAGCATGCCGCCACCGCTGAGCAGCGCACGCGTGCCGTCGGCAGTGGCACTGTCGCTCTCGCCGGTCAGCAGCCCCCGCAGGCTCTGCGCCAGCTTGTCGGCCTGGGCATTGCGCAGGTACACCACGTGCAGGTTGCCGGCGCTGTTCTGCGCATTGTCGAGCTTGTAGACCAGGTCACGGGCCAGCTGGGTACGCTCGGGGCTGCCGGAGCGGATCACCACGCTGTTCGAGCGCGGATCGCCCAGCACGCTGATCTTCTGGGTCGGGTCGCTACCCTGGCTGTCGAGCAGTTCGTTGACCATGCTGGCGATGTCGCTGGCGATACCGTTGTTGATCGCCACCACATCGGTGTCGATGGCGCTGGGGATGTCGACCCGGTCAAGGATCTGCGCGACCCGCTCGAGGTTTTCGGCGTAATCGGTGACGACCAGGGTGTTGTTACCCGGGTAGGCGTTGATCGGGTTGTCCGGCGAGACGATCGGGCGCAGCACCGGGATGAGGTTGACGGCGTTCTCGTACTGCAGACGGAAGGTCCGGGTGACCATGCCGTTGCCGGCGTCGCGGTCGCCGCTCACCAGCGCGCCGCCGAGCAGCTTGGCGTCGGCCTGGGGCACCACCTGGGCCACGCCGCCGACATCGACCACGCTGAAGCCCTGCATGCGCAGGGCCGACAGCAGCATGGAATAAGCCTTGGCGGCAGGCACCTCGCCTTCGGAAACCAGGGTCAGCTGGCCCTTGACCCGTGGATCCACCAGGAACTGGCGACCGGTGGCGCGGGACAGGCCGCGCACCACTGCCTGGATATCGGCATCGACGAAGTTCAGCTGTACCGGCTGGTCGCCCAGTGGATTGGCCGGCGCGGGTGCGGCCACGGCGCGGCTGTGGCGCTGGCCGACCCGGGGCGGCGACTGGCGCTGCAGCGGGCGGCTCTGCGGTTCGCGGTGATCCAGGGTGCCCGCCGTGGCACCGGCTTCGGCCAGCGGACGGCCCAGCTCGCTGCTGGCCAGGGGACGTTGCACGCTCGGCGCGCTGGCGCAGGCGCTGAGTGCCAGGGCCAGGAGCAAGGGCGCGAACGGCAGTCGCGGTGAACGGAGGCACGTCATGAAGGGTCCTTAGCGCCATGCGCCTGAGTCATGCGAAGGGTTCCGGAAAAGGTCACCGGGCTGCCGGGCTCGCCGGGGTCCCGGCGCAATGTCAGCTGGCCAACACCGAGCCCAAGGCGCAGCGGCACAGACTGTAGCCAGGCCATGGCCGCCTCTGCGGGGGCCCGCTGCCAGCCCAGGTGCCAGGTATCGCCCTCGCCGTCGAGCAGTGACTGCGCCAGCAGGCCAGCCTGCTCCAGGCTCTGGCGCAAAGCCTGGGCGGTATCCGCAGGCCGTTGTGCCAGGCGCTCGCCGAGCAAGGCATCGAGCGCCTGCGCCTGGCTGCGCAACTTGGGTGTTTCGGCCTGCCAGTGGTCGATCCGGGCCAGGGCTGGCTGCACCAGTACCTGCCAGCAGAACAGCGCGCCGAGCAAGCCGCCTGCCAGGGCGACCGCACGACGCTCCCTCGCGGCCAGGGCTTGCCAGCGTTGCCGGGCCTGACCGCGCAGCAGGCCCAGGCGGGTCTTAATCGACATGGGCCAGCTCCTCGCCGGATGGGTTGGCCGCACGCAGGGTCCAGCCTTGCCCACTGGCCTGGCCTTCGATGCCGCGTGCGGCGAGGTCGGCCTGCCAGGCACTGTCCGCCGGGGCCTTGCCGCCATCGTCCAGGGGAGTGAGGCGCAGCACGCCATCCTGATAATCCAGCGCCTCGACATTGCCTGCCAAAAACGGCATGACCTGGCCGGCGCCGTCGAGCAAGACCGCCAGCCCCGAGCCAGCGCCACCCTGCCCGGCCTGCAGTTGCTGACGTGCCTGCTGCAGGGGGTTGAGCACTACCGGCAACTGCGGGAAGGCCATGCGCACCTGGGCGACCATGTGCGCACGCAACTGCTCACCCTCGTCGGCCAGGTGCGCGGCATAGAGGTTCAAGCCCAGGCACCAGATCACTGCCGCCGCGCCCCAGATCGCCAAGGTGCGTCCCAACGCTGGCGATTTCACAGGCCCGGCAAGCCCGCCGGCCAAATCGACTGACGACGCGGTATCCTCCTGCCGGGCGAACAGCCCGGCCACGCGGATACCATCGGCCTGCAGCCATGCCTGCAAGCGCGCCATCTGCGCAAGGCCCAGCCAGGCCACGGCGACGTTCCCATCTGCCTGGCGCGGCCCGTGCGCCACGTGGACCTGCCCGGCATCGCCGAGCACCAGCCCCTGGACCGCGCAACCCACCGCCGCGCTCAAGCGCTTGCCCGTCAGCGGTGGCAAGGCCAGGACCAGGGCCAGGCTGTCGTGCGCATGCAAGTGCAGGCGCCAGGATCCACCCTTGATCTCGCGCTGCAATTGCCCGCGTGTGGCCTGGCCGCCACGCTCGGCCTGGCGGTAGTCCAACAGCGAGGCATCCTCCAGCTCCGCCAACGGCGGCAGCTGCACATCAACCAGCGTACTCATGCGCCCACCCGGCTCCAGATGACATCCGGCAACTGCCCCTCGCGCTGGCGCAGCAGCGCCTGCAGGGGTAGTTCGCGGCTGCCCAGGCGCGCCTGGCCGCGCAGGCGGAACCAGTCGCTGTTGATCCCCACCCGCACATTGGCCATGGCCAGCTGCGGCATGCGCAAACGGTTGACGAAATCGCCCCGGTTGATGAACCAGCGCCCACTGTCGCGCTCGGCCACCAGCGCCATGGCCTGCTGCAGCGGCAGGCCCGGCACCTGCGCGGCGAGCACTTCGGCACTGGCGGTGTTGCCATTGATCCAGGTCATCGCCGGCAGCACCGTGACGAATCGGCGCAGGCGCTGCAGGGCCTCGGCGTCCATGCCCTTGAGCCCGACCAGGGCATCGACGCTGCGCAGCATCGGGCGCCTGGCCGGCAACGCCTCGGCGGCAACGGCCGGCGAGGTCGCACGGCCGCCTTGCAGGCCCTGACCGGCACTGCCGGGGGATACCGGCGGACGCTGTGGGTAGCTGTCGATCACCTGCCCGGCGATGGCCGTGGCCAGCCGCTCGCCGATGCCGATCAGCGCGCACAGACGCTGGAAGGTCGCCAGTGCCTCGCTGTCCACCTGGCCATCGACCACCAGGTTGCGCAGGTTGAACTTGCCCTGCTCATCCTCCAGTTGCCCATCGAAGCGCACGCTGCCGGACGGCACATCGCGCAACGGTCGCGTCCAGGGTTGGCCGCCACGTACCAGCGGATCGCGCAGGCGTTGTTCGAACAACACCCTGCGGCTAAGTTGCAGGCCGCCCTCCAGGGCCCATTGCCCCTGCAGCGCCATCTGGCGGTTCTCCACCTGCCGGGTCTGCAGCCCCTGGCGTTCGATCATGCCTGCGGCGATCACCGCCACCACCGCGGCAATCAACAGCGCACTGATCACGGCCATGCCGTCCTGGCGCGCCATGGCCGGTCACAACTGCCAGGAGCCGAGGTCGGCGTTCACCCCATCGCCCCCGGCCTGGCCGTCGGCGCCCAGGGAAAACACATCGATCTCGCCGTTGGCGCCCGGGTTCAGGTACTGGTAAGGGCGGCCCCAGGGGTCGTTGGGCAGGCGGTCGAGGTAGGCACGCCATTGGCCATCCTTGGCTTGCGCCGGCTTCTCCACCAACACCTTCAGGCCCTGGTTCTGGTTCGGGTAGGCGCCGTTGTCCAGGCGGTACAGCTTCAGTGCCTGCATCAACCCGCCGATGTCCTGGCGCGCCGCCGTGGCGCGGGCCTGGTCGGGGCGGTCGAGCACCTTGGGCACCACCATCGCCGCGAGGATCCCGAGGATCACCACCACCACCATGATCTCGATCAGGGTGAAGCCCTGCTGGCGCAAACGGCAGGCGGGAAGGTTGCGGCGGGCGATCTGCATCTCGGCATTCCTTGCGTGAGTTCGAATCGGGGGCCGATTGTGGCAAGGCGGTATGTCACGGATATTGAAAAAGCTCGGGAGTCGGCGTCGTCAAAGCGTCATCGGGCCGCTCTACAGTGCCGCTTTGCCCTGCGCGAAAGGTGCCCTGTGCGTGCCACCGAGGATGGTTTCACCCTGATCGAAGTGCTGGTGGCGTTGACCATCGTGGCGGTGGCCATGGCCGCCGCCGTGCGCGCCAGCGGCTTGATGACCCAAGGGAACGGGCTGTTGCGCGACAAGGCGCTGGCCTTGCTCGCCGCCCAGGGACGCCTGTCCGAACTGCGCCTGGAAGGCAGCGCCAGGCCGGGCGTCAGGCAGTTCGAATGCGACCAGGGCCGCCTGCGCTTGCGCTGCGAGCAGCGTGTATCGCGCTCGCCCCACGGGCTGCTGGAGGTGTCGCTGCAGGTGTTCGACAATCAACATGAAGGATCGGCGCTGGCGCGTTTGCAGACCCTGCTCGTTGCCGCCGAAGCAGCGCCCGCTACCTAGTGTGGTTCATGCAAAAAAATGTAACAGCCTGCCATTCGGCAAGCCCGGCGTCCGCGTCTAGGCTCAACCGTATGTGATGCCGGGCCCCTCTGACGGTTTGCGCCGCCATGTCGGAATCACTGTTGCCATGCAACGTCGACAATCAAGGAGGGGCTCATGACGGCTCTGCACACATTCCTTTTCACGCCTTTTCTCGGCACCAGCGCCTGGTTGTGGCTGGTCTTCATCACCATCGTCATCGCCTTGCTGGTCCTCGACCTCGGTGTGCTGCACCGCCAGGACCGCGAGATCGAGATGCGCGAAAGCCTGTTGCTGTATTCGGGCTACTTCAGCGTCGGCGTGCTGTTCGGCGTATGGGTCTGGTATGAACTCGGGGCACAGCCGGCGCTGGAGTTCTATACGGGCTTCCTGGTCGAGCAGTCGTTGTCGATGGATAACGTGTTCGTCATGGCGATGATCTTCAGCTTCTTCGCCATCCCCCGCCGCTATCAACACCGCGTGCTGTTCTGGGGCATCCTCGGGGTAGTGGTGCTGCGGGCGATCATGATCGGCGTGGGCGCCGCACTGGTGCAGCACTTTGCCTGGGTGCTGTATATCTTCGGCGCCTTCCTGCTGTTCACCGGGGTGAAGATGGCCCTGTCCAAGGATGACGCCCACCCGGACCTGGCCAACAACCCGGTGCTGCGCTTCGTGCGTCGGCACATGCGGGTAACCGACCAGCTGCATGGCCGGCACTTCTTCGTCCATCTCACGCCGCCCGGAACCGACCGCGCCATCCGCTATGCCACACCGCTGTTCCTGGCCCTGGTGCTGATCGAGCTGGCCGACCTGGTGTTCGCCGTCGACAGCGTGCCGGCGATCTTCGCCATCACCCAGGACCCGTTCATCGTCTACACCTCGAACATCTTCGCCATCCTTGGCCTGCGCTCGCTGTACTTCGCCCTGGCGGCGCTGATGCACCGCTTCGTCTACCTCAAATACGCGCTGGCGCTGGTGCTGATCTTCATCGGCTGCAAGATCTTCTGGCACGGGCTGGTGGGCAAGGTACCGGCCGGGATTTCGCTGGGGGTCACGTTCGGGCTGTTGCTCGGCGGCGTACTGCTGTCGTTGCTGCGCACGCGCAATCAGCAGCAACCGGCCGAACAACAACCCGTGCAGGACGAACCACTGGCCGCAGTGGACAAGCCGCCAACCACTCCCAGCGACAGCAATCCCGAGAAGAAAGGCCCGCACCTGCGGGTCTGATCAGGGCGCGAGCCCCTCGACGATGATCACCTGCGCCATCGCCGCACCTTGGCGATGGCGGCAGGCCTCCTGGTACAGGTCCGAGCGATAGCAGGCCACGGCCTGCTCATAGGAATCGAACTCGATCACCACGCTGCGCTGCGGCGTCGCCCGCCCCTCCAGCGCCTCGCTACGCCCGCCCCGGGCCAGGAAGCGCCCGCCGAAGGCGACGAATGCCGCCGGGGCGCGCTGGGTGTATTGCAGGTATTGCTCGGGGTCGGTGACGTCCACGTGGGCGATCCAGTAGGCCTTCATTCGTCGCGCTCCTGTTGCACGGTCATTTTCGTATTATGGTATACCATAAAACTTTCTTGACCAGCATGAGCGTGCAACATGGCCTTCAACAGCATCGAAGAACTCCTCGAGGACTATCGCCAGGGCCGGATGGTCTTGCTTGTGGACGACGAGGACCGGGAAAACGAAGGCGACCTGCTGATCGCCGCCGAGCGCTGCGACGCCCAGGCCATCAACTTCATGGCCCGCGAGGCGCGTGGCCTGATCTGCCTGACGCTGACCGACGAACACTGCCAGCGCCTGGGCCTGGAACAGATGGTGCCAAGCAACGCCAGCGTGTTCGGCACCGCCTTCACCGTGTCGATCGAGGCCGCCAGCGGCGTGACCACCGGTATTTCCGCCGCCGACCGGGCGCGCACCGTCGCTGCGGCCATGGCCGCCGATGCCCGCCCCGAAGACCTGGTACAACCAGGCCACATCTTCCCCCTGCGCGCCCGCGAAGGCGGCGTGCTGACCCGCGCCGGGCACACCGAGGCCGGTTGCGACCTGGCCCGCCTGGCAGGCTTCAGCCCGGCTTCGGTGATCGTCGAGGTGCTCAATGACGACGGCAGCATGGCCCGCCGGCCGGACCTGGAAGTGTTCGCTGCCCGCCACGGCATCAAGATCGGCACCATCGCCGACCTGATCCACTACCGGCTGAGTACCGAGCAGACCATCAAGCGCATCGGGGAACGTGCATTGCCCACGGTGCACGGCACGTTCCGCCTGGTGACCTACGAAGACCGCATCGAAGGCGGCGTGCACATGGCCATGGTCATGGGCGAGATCCACCGCGAGCAGCCCACCCTGGTGCGCGTGCATGTGATCGACCCGCTGCGCGATCTGGTCGGCGCCGAGTATGCAGGCCCAGCCAACTGGACGCTGTGGGCGGCGCTGCAGAAGGTCGCCGAAGAAGGTGCCGGGGTGGTGGTGATCCTGGCCAACCATGAATCCTCCCAAGCCTTGCTCGAACGCGTGCCGCAATTGACTCAGCCAGTACGGCCCTACCAGCGCGGCCAGTCGAAGGTCTACTCGGAGGTCGGCACCGGCGCGCAGATTCTCCAGGACCTGGGCGTGGGCAAGCTGCGTCACTTGGGGCCGCCACTCAAGTACGCGGGGCTGGCCGGGTACGAGCTGGAGGTGGTGCAGAGCATTCCGTTCGAGGGCAATTGATTTCACGGGCTGCAAGCACTGCCTGTCAGCTGGCTCCCACAGGGACCTCGCAATTCCTGAGACCCGCGCCGTATCTGTGGGAGCCGGCTTGCCGGCGATGGGCCGCAAAACGGTCCTGTCGCCACGCGGAGTGATGGCCGGTCAGCGCCGACCTCTTGCGAAAAGTTTGGAATACCATAATATGACATTCCGTAGACCTTGAATTCTGCCGGCCGCACCTACACTGACATGACGGCCATGCTCCACCCGTTTGACGCTGCTCCCCGAACATGATTGGCGGGCGACAGAAGCCCGCCTCGAATAACAAAAGCAACGAGGGCGTAACCATGCTGTTGAGCAAACGAGTAACCGCAGTGCTGTCCGCCAGCCTGCTGACCCTGGCCTGCCAGGCCACCCAGGCGGCCGACAGCCTGAACTTCGTCAGCTGGGGCGGGACCACCCAGGATGCGCAGAAGGCCGCATGGGCCGAACCCTTCAGCAAGGCGTCCGGCATCAAGGTGGTGCAGGACGGTCCCACCGACTACGGCAAGCTCAAGGCCATGGTCGAGAGCGGCAACGTGCAGTGGGACGTGGTCGATGTCGAAGCCGACTTCGCCCTGCGCGCCGCCAGCGAAGGCCTGCTCGAACCCCTCGATTTCAAACAGATCCAGCGCGACAAGATCGACCCGCGCTTCGTCTCCGACCATGGCGTCGGCTCGTTCTTCTTCTCCTTCGTGCTCGGCTACAACGAGGGCAAGCTCGGCGCCAACAAGCCGGTGGACTGGTCCGCCCTGTTCGACACCAAGACCTACCCCGGCAAGCGCGCCTTGTACAAGTGGCCCAGCCCCGGCGTGCTCGAACTGGCCCTGCTGGCCGACGGCGTGGCGCCCGACAAGCTGTACCCGCTGGACCTGGACCGCGCCTTCAAGAAGCTCGACACCATCAAGAAAGACATCGTCTGGTGGGGCGGCGGCGCCCAGTCGCAGCAACTGCTGGCCTCGGGTGAAGCCTCGCTCGGGCAGTTCTGGAACGGCCGCGTGTATGCCTTGCAGCAGGACGGCGCGCCGGTCGGCGTGAGCTGGAAGCAGAACCTGGTCATGGCCGATTTCCTGGTCATCCCCAAAGGCGCGAAGAACAAGGACGCAGCCATGAAGTTCCTGGCCAACGCCAGCAGCGCCGAAGGCCAGGCCGAGTTCGCCAACAAGACCGCCTATGCCCCGGTCAACGTCGACAGCGTGGCCAAGCTCGACAAAGACCTTGCGCCGAACCTGCCGACCGCCTACGCCCAGGACCAGGTGACCCTGGACTTCGCCTACTGGGCGAAGAACGGCCAGGCCATCGCCGCCCGCTGGAATGAGTGGCTGGTCAAATGAAAGTCGCCATCAATGCCCTGCACAACGCGCAAGGTGCCCCCAGCGGCACCGGCGCTCCCGGGGCGGCCGAGCGTCGCCCGCCCATCAGCCAACGCTGGCGCGGCAGCCGCAACCTGCTGCCGGCGCTGCTGTTCCTCGGCCTGTTCTTCTTCGCCCCGCTGGTCGGCCTGCTGCTGCGCGGGGTGCTGGAGCCCGAGCCGGGCCTTGGCAACTATGCGCAGCTGTTCGCCAACTCGGCCTATGCCCGGGTGCTGTTCAACACCTTCTCGGTGGCCGGCCTGGTCACCCTGATCAGCGTGCTGCTGGGCTTCCCGCTGGCCTGGGCAATCACCCTGGTGCCCAAGGGCTGGGGTCGCTGGCTGCTGAACATCGTGCTGCTGTCGATGTGGACCAGCCTGCTGGCGCGCACCTACTCGTGGCTGGTGTTGCTGCAGAGCTCGGGGGTGATCAACAAGGCGTTGATGGCCATGGGCATCATCGACGCCCCGCTGGAGATGGTGCACAACCTCACCGGCGTGGTGATCGGCATGAGCTACATCATGATCCCGTTCATCGTCCTGCCGTTGCAGGCGACCATGCACGCCATCGACCCGATGGTGCTGCAGGCCGGTTCCATATGCGGCGCCAGCCCCTGGACCAACTTCTGGAAGGTGTTCCTGCCGCTGTGCCGCTCGGGGCTGTTCTCCGGCGCGCTGATGGTGTTCGTCATGTCGCTCGGTTACTACGTCACCCCGGCCCTGCTCGGCGGCGCGCAGAACATGATGCTGCCCGAGTTCATCATCCAGCAGGTGCAGTCGTTCCTCAACTGGGGCCTGGCCAGCGCCGCCGCCGCGCTGCTGGTGGTGATCACCCTGGTGCTCTTCTACCTGTACCTGAAGCTGCAGCCGGAGTCTCCGGTCGGCAACGCGAGGTAAACCGCCATGCTGCTTTCCCCCAATGCCATGGGTCGCCCGCTGCGCACCGGGCTGTACCTGACCACCGGGCTGATCGCCGCCTTCCTGCTGCTGCCGGTGGTGTTCATCATCCTGCTGTCGTTCGGCTCGTCACAGTGGCTGGTGTTCCCGCCGCCGGGCTGGACCTTCAAGTGGTACGCGCAGTTCTTCGCCAACCCCGAGTGGATGGACGCGGCGCTGGCCAGCCTCAAGGTGGCGCTGCTCACCACCTTCGCCGCCGTGGCGCTCGGCCTGCCCACCGCCTTTGCCCTGGTGCGCGGTCGGTTCCCGGGCCGCGAGCTGCTGTACGGGCTTTTCACCATGCCGATGATCGTGCCCCTGGTGATCATCGCCGTGGCGGTGTACGCGCTGTTCCTCAAGCTGGGCTACACCGGCACCTTGTTCGCCTTCGTGGTGAGCCATGTGATCGTCGCCCTGCCCTTCACCATCATCTCGATCATCAACTCGCTCAAGCTGTTCGACCAGTCCATCGAGGACGCCGCGGTGATCTGCGGCGCCTCGCGCCTGCAGGCGATCTTCAAGGTGACCTTCCCGGCAATTCGCCCGGGGATGATCGCCGGCGGCCTGTTCGCCTTCCTGGTGTCGTGGGACGAGGTGGTGCTGAGCGTGATGATGGCCAGCCCCGACTTGCAGACCCTGCCGGTGAAGATGTGGACCACCCTGCGCCAGGACCTGAGCCCGGTGATCGCGGTGGCCTCGACGCTGCTGATTGGCCTGTCCCTGCTTGTGATGTTCATTGCCGCCGCCCTGCGCCGGCGCGCCGAAAACGCCTGACTGCCCGGAGACAATGACAATGAGTGCAGTGATCAAAGACGATACCCGCAACCAGACCCTGGTCAGCCTGCGCGGCCTGAACAAGCACTACGGCGACTTCACCGCCGTGGACAACCTGGACCTGGAGATCCAGGACGGCGAGTTCCTCACCTTCCTCGGCTCCAGCGGCTCGGGCAAGTCCACTACCCTGTCGATGCTGGCCGGCTTCGAAACGCCCAGCAGCGGCGAGATCCTCGTCGACGGCCAGTCGCTGGTCAGCGTGCCGCCGCACAAGCGCGACATCGGCATGGTGTTCCAGCGCTACTCGCTGTTCCCGCACCTGAACGTGCGCGACAACATCGGTTTCCCCCTGGCCATCCGCAAGCTCGGCGCCGACGAGACCCGCAAGCGCGTGGAGGCGATGCTCAAGCTGGTACGCCTGGAACCCTTCGCCCACCGCAAGCCCTCGCAGATGTCCGGCGGCCAGCAGCAGCGCGTGGCGATCGCCCGCGCGCTGGTGTACGAGCCGCGCATCCTGCTGATGGACGAACCGCTCGGCGCACTGGACAAGAAGCTGCGCGAAGACCTGCAGGACGAACTGCGCCAGCTGCACCGGCGCCTGGGCATCACCATCGTCTACGTGACCCACGACCAGGAGGAGGCAATGCGCCTGTCCCAGCGCATCGCCATCTTCAGCCATGGCCGCATCGTCGGCCTGGGCACCGGCTACGACCTCTACCAGAACCCGCCGAATGCCTTCGTCGCCTCGTTTCTGGGCAACTCCAACTTCCTGCGTTTCACTGCCAGCGGCAACGGCGCCGGGCACTTCGAGGGCCAGCCGGTAACGGTGCGCCTGACCCCGGGCCTGGCCAACGGCCAGGAAGCGCTGATCATGGTGCGCCCGGAAAAAGCCCTGGCGCTGACCGTCGAACAGGCGGCGCGTGAACCCTTGCCGGCAGGTTGGAACGAAGTCACCGCCACGGTCGCAGAGCTGCTGTTCCTCGGCGAAAGCCAGACCTGCCATGTGGTCACCCAGGGCGGCACGGCGCTGACGGTCAAGGCGCTGTCCGCCGCGGGCATGCCCATGCAGCCGGGCGACCAGGTCAGGGTGCGCTGGGCCGTGGCGGATGCATGCATCTACACCGACTGGGCCGAGAGCGACCTGAGCAAGGGCGCCGGGGCGCATTGAGCCAACCAGGGGCCGTGGCGCGGCCCCTCACAGCAACAGGTTGCCCCGCTCCTCCTCGGTCAATTGCGCCTTGGCCCGCTCATCCAGCGCCCCCGCGCCCAGCACCTGGACCGGGCTCTGGCGGTTGTACTGCGGGTTGAGGCTCGCCCCGTCCTGCCCCGGCACCAGCCGCTCGCCACCGAAGCCCAGCACCTGCACGGTGATCACCGACGGCAGGCGCTGGCGCGACGCGGCCTGTTGCTGGCGGCCCGCCTCCTCGGCCGCCTGGCTCGCCGACGACGCCGCGGCGCTGGCCGAAGCGATCGCCCCGGTATTCACTGCGGCCACCACCGGCATGCCCTGGGCATCGCCCTGGACCTGGATGTTGGCAGCGTTGACCACCTGCAGCGCGGCGATGTTGACGTTGCCCGACACGCGGATCCCCGCCTCGCCGGCATCGATGGTGCCCAACGGTGCGATCAGGTCGATATCCCCCGGCGCCACCTCGGCAATCGGGTTGAGCGTGGCGATACCGGCACCGGTGCTCGGCACGCTCGGCGCCAGGCCGACGTTGCCCCAAAGGTCGTAGGTGCGCTTGGGCGGCGTGTACACCACGGTGGTCTTCGAGCCGCGACCGGCGTTGATGTCGCCCTGGGCCGACCAGCCGAGGATCGAGCCGCCGAAGGTGGTCATGATCCGGCTCTGGCCGAGCAGGATACTGCCCTGCGAGTACAGCTGGATATCGCCGCTGCCCTGGGTGATCACCCCGGCGGTGGACGGCGGCGCTTCGCCCTCGATGCCGAACACCTGCTGGCCACCCGGGGTCAGCACCTGGATGCCACCGCCGAAATCGGTGTGGATACCCGCGCCGCCATAGAAGGTGGCGCTGCCGTCGTAGCGGATCGAATTGCCAGCCACGTCCTTGTCGGGGAACAACGCGGCGATCGCCTGGCGACCGCGCAGGTAGCTGCCGGTACGCGGGCCGTTGACGTCGTTGTACTCGCGCCCGCCTTCACGCAGCTCGCTGAAGTAGACCTGCCGGGCAAAGATGCGCTGCTGCTCGGCGGGCAAGGCGGCGAAATAGGCACGGCTTGCGGCGTTGTCGCCGATGAAGCCGAAGCGTTCGCGCAGCCAGGCCTGCAGCTCCTGGTCGTAGACCTTGAACGGCTGGTCCGTCGGGGTCTGCTCCGTGCCCAGGTAACGCCCGAGCAGGCGGGTATAGTTCGGCCCGGTCTTGCCGGCGCCGACAACGATGGCGATGGCCGCGCCGTCGTTACCGCCACCGCTGCCATCGACCCGACCGACACTGTTGATCGCCGCCTCCTGATAAGCCGAGCCCACGCCCTGGCCGGACTGGAACAGGTTGCGCCCGGCGACCACTTCCAGCAGGCCAGGGCCGGCGACATTGAAGGTGCTCAGGCGAATGTCGCGCCCGGCACTGATCAGCGAGACATCCAGAGCATCGCCATGGATGACCAGGTTGCCCGAGGAATAGACGTTGCCTTGGTCCCCCGCCACCATGCCTGGCGCGCCGAAGCGCTCGACACCCAGCGCCTTGCCGGCGTTGACGATGTCGCGCCCCGCCATCACCCGCACCGGCCCCGCGCCCTGGTACAGCTTGAGCCCGGTCTGCTGGTACTCGATGATCTCGCCGCTGTTCAAGCCGACGATATCCCCGGCCAGGGCATAGAAGCGCGCCGGTGACTGCGGCCGCGATCCGGCCTTGTAGGTGTTCAGGCCATAGGTGAACAGCGGCGACGCATCCAGGCTCGCGGCGATATCCGCGCTCAGGTTGCTGGCCCGGTACACGTACGAGAAGTCCTGGCCAAGCATTGCCGGCCGTTGCGGCGTGGCGATGGCCGAGGTGTCGGTGCCCGCCTGGCTGATCACATAGCCGCCGGCATAGATCGACTCACCCGCGATCAGTTGCAGGTCGCTGCGCGCCGAGGGCGCGGTCATCAGCGAATAGGCGGAGGTGGCGATGCCGCGCTCGCTGGCCGAACCGCCGTAGTACAGGCTGCCGTTGGCCGCCGTCACCCGCAGCGCCGTCGGGTAGAACAGACGGCCACCGTAGAGCGGCAGGTTGCGGCCCGGACGCAGCTCATCGAAGCTCACCGGCGTGACATTGCCGCCCAGGGCGAGCATGTCCACGGCGGTGGTTTCGCGCCACAACGAGAACCAGCTGTTGCCCTGCCCGGTGTAGCGCACACCGTTGTCGCCGAGGAAGCCGGTCATGTTGAACTGCGGCACCCGGCCCGGGTCACCGACACCCTGCACCACCAGGTCGCCGCGGCTGTCCAGGCGCACCGCGGCATCGCCGGGCATGAGCGTCAGGCCACCCAGTGCCGCGGCCTTGGTCGAGGTATACGGGTCGTAGGCGCGCGACTCGCTGCTGTCATTGAAGGCAAAGCTGCTGCCATACACCTGCCTGACCACCCCGACGCTGCCCGCCTGGACATTCAGGGCACCGCGAAGGTTGACCAGCGTGCCGCCCAGGTCGGGGGTGACCCGCGCCATCTCCAGGGCCGCGGACGCCGGGTTGATGCCACCGGCCACCCGCAGGTTCAGGTCGCCGCCGCCGGTCTGCACCAGGCGACCATCCTCGGCGATCCGGCCGCTGCCGCCGACCACCAGGTTCAGGCCCTGGCTGCGCTCGGCCTCGACGCCCGCGGTGTTGCTGGCCTGCAACAGGCCGGCCGAGCCACCCACGCCGACGTCCAGGTTGCCACCACCCAGGGTGCCGATGCCGGTGAAGCCCACCAGCCAAGGTTCGGCCACCGAGGCCTGGGGCTGCTGGGCGAAGGTACCGAAGTTGACCCACCACGCCGCCGGGGTATCGGCACTGGTCTGGCCCTGGCGCCACAGCCAGTTGCCCACCGCGGCCGATGCTACTTGCGGCCTGGAGAGGGCGCCGCCGGTCTTGCTCGCCACCAGGTTGCCGGTAAGATCACCCCCGGCCGTGATCCGCAGGTTGCCGCCCTGCTCCGGATACCAGGCGCGGTACAGGCTTTCGGTCAACGCCTCATAGGGCGCGCCGGCGCTGCC
Organism: Pseudomonas soli; assembly: GCF_900110655.1. Taxonomy (GTDB): domain Bacteria; phylum Pseudomonadota; class Gammaproteobacteria; order Pseudomonadales; family Pseudomonadaceae; genus Aquipseudomonas; species Aquipseudomonas soli. Next base: position 37,884 of record NZ_FOEQ01000004.1, on the reverse strand, counting down.
GAGCAAGCTGCCATCGGCCAGCCGGCCACGGGCCAGCTGATGCGGATCGACGCCGTCGCGCCACAGCGACGGCGCCTGGGTGCCGGCGGTGTAGACGCCGAACAGCGAGTCCATGCGCCAGTCACCGGCGCTGAGCAGGTCAAGGTCGCCGGTACCCGTGCGCAACACGCTGAACATCAGGGTCTGCGGCGTGACCTCGATACGCTCGGGCTCGGTCGGCGCGTCGATCTCCACGCACCAGCCAGGGATCGAGCACAGCTCCATGTCGGCGTCGGCCACCGGGGTGCCGGGCTCCATGCCATAGGTGTTGTCCGGCCCCCAGACCCAGATTTTCTTGCCCCCCAGCGCCTGGTCCACGCACCAGCCGGCAATGTCGCACAACACCAGGTCCTCGGGCGCCACCGGCGTGCCCGGTTCCATGCCGTAGGTGTTGTCGGGGCCCCACACCTTGATGCTCTTCACCGCCGGCTCGCACCAACCGGCGATGTCGCACAGCGCCAGGTCCTCGGGGGCGACCGGGGTACCGGGTTCCATGCCGTAGGTGTTGTCCGGCCCCCAGACCATGCCGGTACCGCCAGCCCCGCCCCCGCTGCGCTTCTGCTGCGCGATGTAGTGCAGGTCGGCCAGGCGCAGCACGCCGGCATCGATGTCGGGACGCGTGATGCGGCTGTCGGCGGCGTCCAGGTCGGCGCCGGCCACCAGGCGCATCGACCACGACTGCGAGCCTGCCGGCAACATCTGCGCCAGCGCCCAGTTACGCCCCTGCTGGCCATTGCTTGCGGGGCGCAGCTCGATCAGGTCGACCCCTGCGGCGAGCTTGACATCGGTGCCCGCCGGCAGCCGCGAGCCCACGGCCAGGGTAAGCGCGCTGCCTTGGGTGAGGCCACCACTGGGCAGGGCAATGCCCTTGCTCCAGATACCACCCTGCACAGCCACGCTGACTGGCAGGCGGCTGCCGGCGTCCAGGTGCGTGCCCGAACCCAGGGTGACCGCCTCGCGCAGCAGCGTGCCGGCGGCGTACAACAAGTTGCCGCCAGCGTCACGTACCGCGGCCTCGAGTACCGTGCCCGCGGGCAGGGTCAGCGGCGCCGACAGGCTCATGGCGCTGGGCAGGCGCAGGTTGGCCGGCAAGGTGGTGGCGGCGAACGGCAGGTCGAAGTTGAGCAGGCTGCCTTCGGGGAACTGCGTGCCCTCGGCAAGCTCCACGCCGCTGCGCGGGATCACCAGGTCGCTGTCGAACGGCTGCTTGCCGGGCAGCAGCAACCAGCCCTTGCCGTCCATGCGCGCTTCGTCGCTGGCCAGGTCCAGCGGCATGAAGCCGTCACTGATGCTGCCATACACCTCCAGGTTGCCGCCGGCGCGCAGCACCAGGTTGCCTACCTCGCCCGAACCGTAAACGCCAGTCTTCGGCGTCAGCGGGTTGAGGCTGGCGTAGCGGTGGCCGGACAGGTCCAGGTCACCCTGCACCACCAGGTCGGTGCCGGCATCGACCGTGGCGATCTCCACACCCGGGCGCAGGTGCAGGGCCTGGGCGTAGCGGGCATTGTTCAGCCCGGCCAGGCGCACGTCGAGCAGCTCGCGGTTGCGCAGCAGGTTGTCGATGAACAGCACACTCAGGTCGTGCTTGCGGGTCAAGTAGTCCTGGTCGATGACCTGGATCGGCCGGCCACTGGCCGAGGTGCCGCCCGGCGCCGCGTCGGTGTAGCGCTGGTTGCCGATCACGGCGATGGAGCGCGCGCCGAGAATGTCCACCGGACCACGCACGTCGATGGCGATGTCGCCCGCCGTATCGCCGCCCAGGCGTGGGGCGATCAGCTCCAGGGTGCCGCGCTGGCGGCCATCGCCCTGCCCGGAGGCGATGCCGTGGCGCAGGTCGATGCGTGCGCCGCTGGCCAGGGTCAACTGGCCCTGGCCGCTGTTGAGCTCGACCACGGCACGGTTCGGCGCATCGATGATCGCGCCGTAGCTGTCGACCCGCAGCACACTGCCATGGGCGTCAAGCAAGGCTCCGGCGCCCAGGGTCAGGCCTCGATTGGCGGCCAGGCGGATGCTGCCGACCTGCTCGCCGCTGGCATCGACGTGGCCGTTGACCGTGAGCTGCCCGTTGTCCAGCGACACGTTGATCTGCTGGGCCTTGAGCTCATCGCCGATCACCAGGTCGCCGTGCTTGATCTGGAAGCTGCGCGCACCGAACACCTGGTCGCGGTTCAGGCGCTGGTTGAGGCCGGCAAAGTCGTCCAGCTGCCGGGCGCGGATATCGACCACCCCGCCCGCGTACGGGACCTGCGTGCCAGCAGCGTCGTAACGGCCACTGGCCGCGCCGAGGATCTGGCCGAGCAGCTCGATGCGCCCGCCCTGCTCGCCCAGGGCGATGGCCGTCAGGCGCCCGGCGCGGTTGCCGCGGGCACTGAGATCGATCAACGCGCCAGCGGCCTGGTGAATATTGCCGAACTGGCTGCCCAGCACCAGCTCGCCGCCCCAGCTGTGCTGGGTCACGTCATTGAGGGTCAAGGTACGCCCGGCCAGGTCCAGCCGCGCGGCGTCGCCCAGGCGCAGGTCGTCCAGCGCCTGCAGGGTCAGGCGGCCGCTGGGCAGGCTGAAGGTGCCATCGACCAGCAGTTGCCGCGCCTTCAGGCTCAGCTCGGCACCCAGGGCCTGACGGCCGCTGGCAAGCAAGCCACCGCCGCCCTGCACGCGCAGGGTGCCACCGGCCTCGATACGATTGAGCGAGCCGGCGCTGCCGGTCCACAGCGGTGTGTCCACCAGCAGGTCACCACCGCTATAGGCGAAGCTGCCGTTGGCCTGGTAGTCGCCACGGCGGTGGTGGACAAGCAGGCTGCCCTTGTGGTTGGCGCTCACCTGATGGCTGGCGTGCAGTTCCACGCGGCTGAAGCCCAGGGTCTGGCGCGCCATGTCGGCGCTGCCATCGGGCTGGCTGTTGGTGCCGTAACCGAACTCCAGGTCCTTGACACGGATTGCCAGCAGGCCATCGCCACTGCCGGCCCCGCCCGCGATCGGCGCTCCCGCGGCGTTGCGCGTGCCGCTCCAGATCAGCCGTTCGGTGCGAATGGTCGCCCGGTCGCCGGCCTGGCCATGGCCATAGATGGCCGGCACGCCGAGCACCAGCGCCTGCAGGCGGTTCTTGCCGGTGACCGGGTCGTAGGTGTCGAGCGCCGTGGTGCCGAAGAAGTTCAGCGAGTCGGACGCCGCCAGGGTCAGGGTCTCCAGTGCCGGTACAGCCTCGGCCGGGCTGCCCTGCAGCAGGCGGTCGAGCACCTGCTGGTTGAGAGTCAGGCCCTGGCCCAGCACGCCGTCCGCCAGGGCGCGAGCCAGCGCGTCGGCACTGCCGACGTTGATCCGCCCGACCGCCAGGCCCAGGTGCCGGGTCCCGAAGGCCACCCCGTCATCGAGGCTGAAGGTCTTGTCGGTGGCGGCGAACAACGAGCCGTCCGAATACAGCCGGGTGGTGCCCTGGCAACCGCCGGCGCTGCAACCGCCAATCAGGATGGAGCCCGGCGACCAGCTGCTGGTGAACTGCGACGACACCACATCCAGCCGCCCATTGGACACCGCCAGCAAGGCACGGCCGTTGCTGTTGATGAAGTAGCCGTCATTGGCATCGAACGGCATCGCGCCTCGGCCAAGGGTGACGATCCCGGCCCCCTGCTCGACGACGATGCCACCACGCGGGTCGTTGTTGGTCAGGAACACTTCACCGGCCTGCAGCACCGCCCCCGAACGCAACCAGATATCACTGGTGCCTTCGAGGAAGGTCATCTGGTTGCCGCCCTGGCCGTAGAGCACATTGGCGCGGCCGCCCAAGGTCAGCCGGGGTGCCTGCAGGGCATTGAGCTCGCGGGCCGACAACACCGCGATGTTCTCGCCACTGACCCGGCCGGCGCCACCATCGGCCACCACTTCAAGACCACGGGCGCCGAACACCGCCGCGCTGCCGGCATGACCGCCTTCGGCGGCGGCGAAGTTCACCCGACCAGCGACGCGCAAGGTACTGCCGGCCTCGTTGTTGCCCTGCACCCGCAGGTTCAGCCACTTGCCATCGGCCTCGATCGCCGCGCGCGGCACGCCTTTGGCCACGGCATCGGCACGGGCGAACGCAGCGTAGGAGGTTTCGTTGTACTGCGAATAGCGCCGCAGCACGTCGCCCGAGGTCAGGATCACCTGGCTCGACAGCGGCTGGCGGATACCGGTGTTGGCCACCGACAGGCTGCCCGTGGTAGTCCAGGAGCCGTTGCGCATCGCCAGGCTGGCAGCGCTGCCCCCGGCCATGGCCAGGCCATTGAGCTCGACCCTGAACGCCCCCGGCAGCAGCGCAAAGCTGGCCGGCAGCAAGGTGTAGGTGCCCGCCGCCAGGCCTGGAACGCTGCCATCCAGGGTGATCTGCTGGCCGATCCCCGGCGCCGTCACGCCGGCCTCGCCGGTCACCGGCGCATAAGGGCCGGTGAAGCTCGGCACAATGGCGTAGACCGGGTTGCTGCCCAGCGTGGGCAGGACCAGGCGGCCCTCGCCATCGAGTTGCATCAGCGGGTGGTAGCGGGCGTCGGTGGAGCCGCCACGCCCGGAGACGAAGCCGGCGCCGGTCAACGTGCCGCCTCCGGACAGGTCGATCAGCGCGTCCTGGCGGATGTCGATGGACTTGCCGTTGAGCGATACCCCATACAGGCTGTCACCCGCCGCGCCCAGCAGCTTCACCGCCTGGCCTGCGAACAGGTAGCTCAGGCCATCCACCGTCCCGCCGTAGGGCATGACCAGCCCTGCCGCGCTGACCGAGGTGATGCTGCCCGGCAGCAGGGTGACGGACTTGGTGCCCCCCGTTTCCTGCCCCAGCGACAACCCGCCCAGGGGCGCGCGCAGCACACCGCCCTGCTCGACCCTGCCGGCGACCAGCGCCAGCCGGCCGAACACCGAGAACGGCTGGTCGGGTGTGCCTTGCCCGGCCCTGCCGATGCGCAAGGTGGCGTCGCTGCCCGTCTCGATCTGGCCGAAGGCGCCGGTGGTCGGGTAGATCTGCGCAGCGAGCAGTTCCAGGTCGGCATTGCTGCGCAGCAAGGTCCTGTCGGTGCCTTCGCCGACCTTGGCCAGTACCCGCAGGTCGCCCTGGCTGCGCAGGCTGCCAAGGGCAAAACCACGGCGGTCGAAGTCCAATACGCCACCGGCGGCCAGCGCCAGGCTGCCATGGGCGCCTAGGGTCACGGCGTCACGCAGGTCCAGCAGGTGGGCGTCGACCTGCAACAGCGCCGCGCTGCCTTGCGTGGACAGCCCACCCTTGAGGGTCGGCCGGGTCGCCTGGTCGGCGCTGCGATGGTTACTGCCGGCAAGCCGCACATAGGGCGCCTGCAGGTGGACGCGGGCGTCGCCGGCGCTCCCTTGGGCCAGCACCAGCGAGCCGGTGTACAGCTGCAGGCCGCGGGCCATGCGCAGGTCGAGGTCGCCGTCGAACGCCACCACGCCGTCGCTGAGCAGCGAGAGGCTGTCGAAGCCCCCTGCGTTGATCCTGGCGACGTCGAGCCGTCCCTGGCCATAGCGCAGCGGGCCGTCCTCGACGTTGGCCGCGCCCTGGGCAAGGACCAGCTCGCGGGGAGCCTTGACTCCGTCGACCAGGCTACCGTTGAGGTAGAGACCACTATCCAGCGCCACCTCCAGGCTGCCGCCTGCGGCGCCAAGGCCACCGGAAGCAGCGCTGAAGCTGCCGTTCAGGCGCAGCCCGTGGCTCGACGCCAGGCTGATGCGCCCGCCGTTGCTGGCCATGGCCAGCGGCCCCTGGCCACGGATATCCAGCGTGGCCTGGGCACCATCGGCGCGCAGGCGAGCGCCCTCGGCCATGTCCAGGAACAGGTAGGCGCCGTTGCTGGTACCTTGGTCATGGTCGATCTGCCCGCCGATGACGATGCTGCCGCCAGCGTCGACCCGCCCATAACGGCGACCTTGCGCATCCAGGGCGCTGAACGCCCGCCCGGACACATCGATCAGGGCTTGGTCACCCAGGCGGATCGAGCGTTGGTGCGCCCCTTCCGTCACCCCGGAGTCCATGGTCGGCAACCATTGCTGCAGCAGGCTGACACTGCCGCCCCAGGCATTGAGGGTACCGTTCAGGCTCAACTGCGCGGTGCTGGTCAGGCTGATGGACTGCAAGGGGTCGACGCTGATCGTCGCGCCGCGCCCGACCTCGAGCACCGCCGCTTCACGGCTCGCCTGGTCGAAGCGGCTATCACCCGCCGCCAAGGCCAGGCTCGCGCCGGCGCGCGGCTCCAGCTTGCCGGCCACCGCGTTCTGCGCCAACGGCGGCGCCAACACGATCAGCGCCGGATCGCCGAGCGGCCGGCTGGCGTCGAGCTGCTCCACCGGCCGGGTGACGTCGATACGGCTGCCGGCGGCCACACTCAGGCCATGGTTGCCGGTGATGGCGTAATGCGCGAAACCACGGTTGAAGAAGTCCTCGGCCAGGTGCACGCCGGTCTCGCCCTGCGCGCTCCCCCCCACGCTCACCCGCTCGGCGGCCACGGTCAGGGTGCCCGCACCGCTGCTGCCGTAACCGCGCAGCTCACCGTCGAGGCGCATCCGCCCGGTCCCGGCGCTGTTCAACGCGCTGCTGTGCAAGGTCAGGCTGCCGCCACTGCCACCGAGCAGGCGGTTGGCTTCGCCGCGTACCACGCCGCCGGACACGTCCATCACGCTGCCGCTGTCCAGCAGCACATCGCCGCTGCTGCGCAGGCTCAGGCTGCCACCGTTGCGCCAGGCGCGCTCGCCTGAGTCCGTGCCCTCGCTGCGCAGACCGCTGACATCCAGGCGCACCCCGGCGCCCACGCCGACCTGCGCGCGCAGCCCTGCCGGGGTGGCCAGCGCCTGGTCCTGCAGGCTGGCGAGAACACGCTGGCGGAACACATCGCCCAGGGCCATCTGCCCGCCCCTGGCGGTCAGGTCGGCATTGACCTGGACCTGCGGGGCATAGAGGGTCAGGCTGCCGCCATCGGCCAGACGCACGGCATCATCGACCTCGATGCGCCGCTGGGCGGCAACACTCAAACCACCTAGCTCCAATCCGTTGAGCCAGTCGCTGTCGAGTGCCAGCTGGCCACGGCGCCGCTCAGCCAGCGGTGCCTGCAGGCCGACGTCGGCGCTCTGCCCCCCGGCGCCCTGGCGTATCAGCACCTGCTGCATGACCGGGGTCAGGCTGAAGCCGAGCTCCTTGGCGTCGCTGAGGTAGCCGGGCAGCTGTTGGCCGATCACCAGTTGCGCGCCCTGGGCCCGGGCAGTGTGTACCTGGCGATAGCCGTCGCGCCCGCGTACCGGCGCCTGCACCTGGCGCTCATCCTGCCAGGTCTGGCCGATCAGTTGGCCATCGAGCAGCGCGCTCTGGGTCGCCACCACCAGGCTGCCGGCGTCACGGCCCACGGTATAACCCTGCTCGTAACGCTGGCCGGGGGCAATCAGCGGGTTGTAGAAGGTGCGGGTCTGGTCCCAGCGCGCGCTGTGCGCCTCGTAGCCGTTGTAGAGACCGGTGTAGAGCAGGTCGCCCGGGGCCTTCGACAGTTCGTAAAGGCGGCCGTCCTCACCGCGCAGCCAGCTCTGGCGGATGTAGCCGTCCTGCACCGCCAGGGTGCCGCCGGACAGGTTGATCTCGGCACCGGCGCGAGTCACCAGGTCCTGGCCGGTAAAGGTCACCGTGCCGCCCTGGGCCATCCACTCGCCGACGCTGTGGTTGCGCGTGCCCAGGTAACCGCCCACCTCGAGCAGGCCACCGGCGGTGTACCAGCGCTCGCTGGCATAGCCGTTGATGCCCTTCTCGACATGCACCAGCTCACGCACGTCCACCCACACATCGCGGTTGATCAGGCCGCCCTTGTCACGGTTACCGGCCGCATCGCGCTGTTCGTTGCCCTGCACATTGATCTTGATGACATTGCTTTCCATCGCCACCTTGACCCCGAGGGCCCCGGCCACGTCGATGCGCGCGCCATCGTCCACCAGGCTGCGCAGCCCGGCACTGACGGCCACCTGGCCGCCGGTGGCCAGGGTCAGGGCGCCCTCCTGGAAATGCACGGTGCCGCCGCTGACCACCTCCACCCGCGACTGCTCGGGGCGGTCGATGACCTTGCTCAGGTTGTCGAAGCGGCCCGTGGCATTGTTGCCGCTGACCCCATCCACACCCTGCCGCGAGGCCTCGCGCTGGCTGTCCAGGGCCTGGCTGTCGTCGAGCAGCACGGCGGTGACGCTGCCCTTGCCGAAACTGACCGAGCCGCTGGTGTCGCTGGCCGGGTTGAGCAGGTGGATGCTGCCGCGCCTGTCCACCGCAGTGCTGGCAAGGGCCACGCCATCCTGGCGCACGGCATGGCCAGTCAGGGTGATATCACCGCCTGCCGCCTGGATCAGTCCGTTGTTGACCACGCTGCCGCTGCTGCTGCCGGGCTTCAGGCTGCTGGCGACCTCGTTGCCACGGGTGGTGGAGAAGGCGTTGGCCTGGGTGCCCCTGCCCCGGCGGATGTAGAAGTCGTCACCGGCGGCAAGCGTTGCCTGGCCCTGGGGTGTGATGATCTGGCCTTCGTTGTTCACCTCGCTGCCCAACAGCAGCACATAGCCGCCGCCCTCGGTGGAGGTGGCTGGCGCGCGGGTCTGCAGTTGCGCGCCACGTTGCACCACGACCTTGCCGCCGGCCTGGGTGAAGGTGGCCTGGCTGCCGTTGCTGTCGACATACAGCCCGCGTTCGCGGAACTGCTCGTCGCTGACCTGCGCCGCCGCCGCCACCAGGTTGCGCACGTTGACCTGGCTGCTGCCGTCGAATACCACGCCATTGCGGTTGACCAGCATCACCGTGCCCTGGGCCTCGATCTGGCCGTGGATCTGGCTCGGCCGGGCATTCGGGTCGTTGACCCGGTTGAGCACCGCCCACTGCGCCTGCTGGTCGAACTTGACCGTGGTGTCGCGGCCGACGTTGAAGGTCTCCCAGTTGAGAATCGCCTTGTCGGCGGTCTGTTCGATCAGCACCTGGGTCTTGCCGCCCACCTGGCTCTGCTGCGGCGCCTTGGCGTTCTGCCAACCCTTGGTCAACGGGTTCTCGTCGACCTTCAGACCGCCCTCGCCCAGGCCGTTGGGCACGGTCTGCGGCTGCACCTGCGCCAAGGTGCGGCCGGCGGCCTGAGCCGCCTGCTGCGCGGCGATGGCGGCCACGGTGTTGTCGAGGTTGCCCAGGGAGCGCTGGAACCGTTGCTGCAGGCGCTGCTGCTGGGCCAGCGGTGGCGGCGCGCCGGGCACCTGCACTTGGCCACCTGCAGCGCCACCACCGGCTGCGGGCGCCGCGCCCTTGGCCGCGAACCAGGCCGAGCTGAACGGCTGCGCGGCCTGGGCCGTGCCTGACAGCAACAGCAGCGCGATGGCCTGGGCCAGGGGCTTGAGCAGCATCGGCGCGTGGCCTGCAGGCTGGCGACGCCGGTGGGCGACGGTGGCTGGTAGGTCTGGCTGGTGCTGGCCGCGCGACATTGCAGGGTTCCTTGTGCAGGGTCATGGAAGGCAGGTCGGTGCGGCGGTGATGCCGCTTTGCCATAAGGCAGTCGGCCTGGCCGCAGACCGAAGCTTTGTCATGCAAAGTTCATCTGCCTGGGGTACGCGCACACGCGAAAACCGACGGTGCCGTGCCGGCCACCGTCGGTTGTCAGCCCGTTGCGGGCCTGGCGCTTCGCGTGACGCTTACAGACGGCCGATACCGTTGCAGACCGAAGCGTTGGCGATGTTGGTGCCTTCGTTGTAGCCGTTGTCCAGGAACACCTTCTTGATCTCGGCGGCGTAGGCGGCCGGCAGGCTGACGAAGGAGTGCTGGGCGATGGTGGCGGCCTTGGCACCGGTGTACAGATCGGTCAGGAAGCTGCGGATGGCGGTGGCATCGGCGGCGGTCTGGTAGCACTGGCCGACCAGCAGGTTGGTGTAGCCGACGATCGGGTAGCCCGAAGTCGGTACCACGCCACCGGCGTTGAAGATCGGCACCCACTTGCTTGGGTCGGCGCGGTCGGCGGCGGTGCTCGGGGCGACAGCGGTACCCAGGGCGGTGCGGGCGTTGGCGGCGGTTGGCAGCGGCGCGGTGCCGGCGGCCATGGCGTTCTTGCTGACGCGGGCGACCACGGCGTTGTTGCTGGTGGCGACATAGTCAGGGCTGACGTAGCCGATGGTGCCATCGGTGGCGTTGACCGCGTTGACCACGTCGGCGCTGCCGGCGACGGCTTGCCAGGTGGCCGGTTCGCTGCCCACGTTGGCGGTGGTGAAGGTGCTGCTGACCACGAAGGACGATGGGCAGGAGTCAGCCAGGAAGCGCGACAGCAGCTCGGTGGTGCCGCTGCTGCCGGAACGGTAGATGACCTTGATCGGCGTGGTATCGGCGGTGCCCAGCAGTTGGCCCCAGGTGGTGGTGGTGCCGGAGAACACGCCGCACAGTTGAGCGCCGGTCAGTTGCAGGTTGGTCACGCCCGACTTCTTGTAGGGGATGGCAACGGAGGTGCCCACCGATGGGATCTGCACCAGCTTGCCCCAGGTGGCGGCCTTGCTGCTGTTGTAGGTCGACAGTTCCGAAGCGCTCAGCACCGAGTCGCTGCCGGCGAAGTCGACGTTGGTGCCGGCTGGCTGGTTGATCGAGGCCGCTGCGTTGGTCAGGAACGCCGTCTTGCCGCCACCGCTGCCGACACCGGTGTAGCTGAAGTCGGCCGGCAGCAGGCGCGGCAGGCTCGAGGTGCCGTTGTAGAGGTTTTCCGGCAGGGTGGCGCCGCCACCGACAACAGCAGCCATGGATTGGGCCGAAGCCAGGGTAGCAGCCACCAGGGAGGCGGCGATCACAGTACGCTTAAACATGAAGCAATCTCCTATCGTCGTGTTCATACGTTGAGTGGGTCGCGCATTGCCGTGGCCACAGGCCGTATACCCTGATCCAGAGGGGCTGAGGCCTGTCCACGGGGCCAACATTCGCAGCTTGTGGTGACAGGCAAAGGAAAAAACATCGGGAGTTCGGCGGGGAAAGACTCGGGTGTCTGAGGGCGCTTTTCGGGCTTGTGGCGGGCTGGCCATGAGCCGGTGCAGGCGGTACGGGAGGGGACGGTCCGGAGGATGGTGGATCAGGCACTCGGGAGTTTGGCCAAGGGGAGAAAAAACAGTGTGGCAGTGCCGGCCACTTCACAGTGGCCGGTTGGTCATGTCCGGGTCTTCAGGGCGCGACCACCTCGCTGGGCGATGCCAGTTGCAGGAGTTCGCTGGTATAGCTCCACTCTTCCTGGACCTTGTCCGGATGCTCGTTCAGGCGGATGCCGTAGGACGGAATGATCTGCTTGATCTTCGCCTGCCACTCAGGCGTGGCCACCTTGTCCTTGAACACCTTGTTCAGCAGATCGAGCATGATCGGCGGCGCGGTCGAGGCGCCCGGCGAGGCGCCGAGCAACCCGGCGATGCTGCCGTCCTTGGCGGTGACCACCTCGGTGCCCAGCTTCAGCACCCCGCCCAGGTTGTCGTCTTTCTTGATGATCTGCACCCGCTGCCCGGCCTGCCACAGGCGCCAGTCTTCCTTCTTCGCTTCGGGGAAGTAGGTCTGCAAGGCGGCGAAGCGGTCATCATCGGACTGCATCAACTGGCCGATCAGGTATTGCACCAGGTCGAACTCGCGCACCCCCACCCGCACCATCGGCCAGGTGTTGTGCAGCGACATGCTGGCGAACAGGTCAAGCAGCGAACCTTCCTTGAGGAACTTGGTGGAGAAGGTGGCGAACGGCCCGAACAGGATCATGCGCTTGCCGTCGAGCACCCGGGTGTCCAGGTGCGGCACCGACATGGGCGGCGCGCCGGTGGCGGCGATGCCGTAGGCCTTGGCCATGTGGCGCTGGGCGATGGCTGGGTTGTCGGTGACCAGGAACGAGCCGCCCACCGGGAAGCCGGCGTAGTCCTTGGCCTCGTCGATGCCCGACTTCTGCAGCAGGTGCAACGCGGCGCCGCCGGCACCGATGAACAGGAACTTGGCGTCGGTGGTCGCGGTGCCGCCGTCCTTGAGGTTCTTGTACTCGACGTGCCAGCTGCCGTCGTCGTTGCGACTGATGTCCTGCACCTCGCTGGACAGCTTGAGGTCGAAGTTCGGCCGGGTCTGCAAGTAGCCCACGTACTGGCGGGTGATCTCGCCGAAATTGACATCGGTGCCAATCGGCGTCCAGGTGACGGCGAGCTTCTGGTTGGGGTCGCGCCCTTGCATCATCAGCGGCACCCACTTGGCGATCTGCGCGTGGTCCTCGGAATACTGCATCGGCTTGAACAGCGGGCTGGCCTGCAACGCCTCGTAGCGCTTCCTGAGGAAGCGGATGTTGTCGTCGCCCCAGACGAAACTCATGTGCGGGGTGGTATTGATGAACGAACGCGGGTTCTTCAGCACCCCCTGCTTGACCTGCCAGGCGAGGAACTGACGGGTTACCTGGAACGACTCATTGATCTCCACCGCCTTGCTGATGTCGATCTTGCCGTCCTTCTCCGGCGTGTAGTTGAGCTCGGCCAGCGCCGAGTGGCCAGTGCCGGCGTTGTTCCAGCCGTTGGAGCTCTCCTCCGCCACCTTGTCCAGGCGCTCGACCATCTGCATCGACCAACCCGGCTCCAGCTCGTTGAGCCACACCGCCAGGGTGGAACTCATGATGCCGCCGCCCACCAGCAGCACATCGACGCGCTTGCTGTCGGCGGCCTGGGCATGCAGCCCCAGGGCCAGGGTGAGGGCCGCCAAGGCCCATCTGGGCGTTTTCTGGATGTTCATGTGCTCTCCCGTATTGGTCATTCCGTGCGCCTGGAGGACAAGCTTAGCCGAGTGTTTTGCTCGGGCATGGTCGCTGTGTTTTCTCGTCCCTTGCCCCGCGACAAGGCCAGCAGCGCGAGTTCGATAATCGCCCGTTTTCAACGCTCCGGGATTTGACGAAACTAACCAGATAGTACAAATATCGATCTACTCAAAAACAACAAAGCGATACCCGCCATGACACCCCGAATCCTCGTGCTCAACGGCCCCAACCTCAACCTGCTGGGCACCCGCGAACCCGCCCAGTACGGCCATGAAACCCTCGCCGACCTGGCCAGCCTGTGCGCCGGCAGCGCTCGCGAGCTGGGCCTGGAACTGGAGTTCCGCCAGACCAACCACGAAGGCGAGCTGCTCGACTGGATTCACGCCGCCCGTGGCCGCTGCCACGGCATCGTGATCAACCCCGCCGCCTGGACCCACACCTCGGTGGCCATCCGCGATGCCCTGGTGGCCTGCGAGCTGCCGGTGATCGAGGTTCACCTGTCCAACGTGCACAAGCGCGAGCCGTTCCGCCACCTGTCGTTCGTCTCCAGCATCGCCGTGGGGGTGATCTGCGGCCTTGGCAGCCAGGGCTACCGCATGGCCCTGGGCTATTTCAGCGAACAGCTGCGCGAGCACGCGGCATGAGCGCCCAAGGTATCCTTGCCGGCCTCATCGGCCGTGGCATCCAGGCTTCGCGCACACCGGCGCTGCACGAACACGAAGGCGATGCCCAGGCGCTGCGCTACCTGTACCGGCTGATCGACGCCGACCAACTAGGCCTGGACGACAGCGCCCTGCCGGCGTTGCTCGACGCGGCCCAGCGCACCGGATTCAGCGGGCTCAACATCACCTACCCGTTCAAGCAGGCGATCCTGCCGTTGCTCGACGAACTGTCGGACGAGGCCCGTGGTATCGGCGCGGTGAACACCGTGGTGCTGCGCGATGGCAGGCGGGTCGGCCACAACACCGACTGCCTGGGCTTCGCCGAAGGTCTGCGCCGGGGCCTGCCCGGCGTGGCCAGACGGCGCGTAGTGCAGTTGGGCGCGGGAGGCGCAGGCGCGGCGGTGGCTCATGCGCTGTTGGCCGAAGGCGTCGAACAATTGCACGTGTTCGAGGTGGACCCGGCCCGCGCCCAGGCACTGGTGGACAATCTCACGCAGCGCTTCGGCGCTGGCCGTGCCATGCTCGGCAGCGATCTGGGCGAGACCCTGGCCGGCGCCGATGGTCTGGTCAACACCACGCCGGTGGGCATGGCCAAGCTGCCGGGCACTCCCTTGCCGCCGGCGTTGCTGCACGCACGGCTATGGGTGGCGGAGATCATCTATTTCCCGCTGGAGACCGAGCTGTTGCGCCAGGCCCGGGCCCTGGGCTGCCGCACTCTCGATGGCGGCACCATGGCGGTGTTCCAGGCGGTCAAGGCGTTCGAGCTGTTCAGTGGACGCCCGGCGGATGCCGCGCGAATGCAGGCGCATTTCGCCAGGTTCTAGTCGCCAGGCAGCTCATCGCGGAGCATGCCCGCTCCCATGGAAGAGCGAGCGGGCATGCCCCGCGCCTGCATTCAGGCCTTGATGTAACGCATCACCGCCTCGCAGATCACCTGCTTGTGGCGTTGCTTGATCTGCTCGTCGGACAGGTCGATCTGGAAGATGTCGCCAAAGGTATGGCGGTTGGACACCCGGTAGAAGCAGAACGAGCTCATCAGCATATGCAGGTCGATCACTTCGATGCCGGGGCGGAACACGCCCTGGGCAACGCCACGGGCGAGGATCTTGCCCAGCGCGTCGAGCACCATGCTGCTCATCTCGCGGATCACCGGCGACTGCTTGACGTACTCGCCGTAGTGGATGTTCTCGGTGCAGACGATGCGCACGAAATCGACGTTGTTGGCGTGGTGGTCGAAGGTGAACTCCACCAGGCGCTGGATCGCCTGCTCGGGCGCCAGCGAGTCGAGGTCCAGGCTGTGCTCGGTCTTGCGGATGTCGCCGTAGAGCTTGACCAGGCACTCGACGTACAACTGCTCCTTGCTGCCGAAGTAGTAGTAGATCATGCGCTTGGAGGTGGCGGTGCGCTCGGCGATGGCATCGACCCGGGCACCCGCCAGGCCTTGCTGGACGAACTCGGTGATGGCGGCCTGGAGAATGTTCTCACGGGTCTTTTCCGGATTGTTCTTGCGCGTCTTGCGCAGGCCTTCGACTTCAGGCTTGACGACCGAATCACTCATACCGACTCACAGGCTCGTTGTAGTAATCCGGGCAATTATCCGTGAGCCGGGCGATGCTGGGAAGCGCAGTGTTGGTCGGCTGGTCAGGTTTGGCCTAGAGCCCCGTCGCCGGCCAAGGGCCTGGCTCACAACACAACCTTGCGCCCTGCCCCGCTGCGCGCCTTGGCCATCGCTGCCAGACGCACCGCCACGTTGGCCGCGCCATAGCCGGCATAGCCGCCCTTGCGCTGCAGGACCTCGAAGAAGAAGCGCCCTTCGAACGGCTCGGTGTACACATGGAACAGCTCGCCGCCCTGGACATCACGGTCGTACAGCACGTTGTAGTACGCCAGCTCGCTGAGGAACTCGTCGTCGAAATCGAAGCGCGCCGCCAGGTCGTCGTAGTAGTTCAGCGGGATCTCCAGCAACGGCACGCCGGCCTCCTTGGCCCTGGCCACCTCGCGGAAGATGTCGTCGCAGTCGAAGGCGACGTGGTGCACGCCGGAGCCGCGATAGCTGTCCAGGGCATGGGCGATGGCGGTGTTGCGGTTCTCCGAGATGTTCAGTGGCAACCGCAGGGTGCCGCAGTGGCTGCGCAGGGCACGGCTCTTGACCAGGCCATAGGGGTCGGGCAACACCACCTCGTCGTCGGCGGTGAAGTCGAACAGGCTCTTGTAGAACAGCACCCAACTGTCCAGGGCCTCGGCCGGCAACGCCAGGGCCATGTGGTCGATACGTTTGAGGCCACCGCTGGCGCGGGCTGTCGGGTCCAGGCGGAAATCGGTGTCGTAGAGCGCCTGGCCGTTGCCGTCGGGCTGCACCAGGTACAACAGGCTGCCGTCCGGCGCGCGCACCGCCGGGATCTCGCGCTCGTTGGGGCCGACCAGGCCGCGGAACGGCTGGCCACGGTAGGCCATGGCGCGCTGCAGGGCGTCCTGGCAAGCGTTGACCCGCAACGCCGTGGCGCACAACGACGGGCCATGGGCTTCGAAGAAGTTGTGGGCGAACGAATAAGGTTCGCCATTGAGGACGATGTTGATATCGCCCTGGCGCAGCAGACGCACGGCTTTGCTGCGGTGCTCGCCCGCTTCGGCGAAGCCCAGGCGCTTGAGCCATGCGCCCAGGCGTGCGCCGACCGCCTCGTCGACGGCGAACTCGAGGAACTCCACGCCGTCGTAGCGGCTGGCGGCCGGCGGCGCGAACAGCACGCCCGGTTCGACCGCCCGCGCCTCGCGCTCGAGATGGCGGCGGGTCTTTTCCTCCAGGTACAGCAGCGAGCGCAGGCCATCGGCGGCGTTCTGCCGGGGTGGCGCTGCGCGGAAACCGTCATTGAAGATCTCCAGCGACAGCGGGCCGCGATAGCCGCTGGCCAGGACCGGCGCGAGGAAGCCCGCCAGGTCCATTTCCCCCTGCCCGGGGAAGCAGCGGAAGTGCCGGCTCCATTCCAGCACGTCCATGGCCAGGATCGGCGCATCAGCCATCTGCACGAAGAAGATCTTCTCGCCGGGGATATCGCGGATGCCGCTGGGGTCGCCGTTGAGCGACAGCGTATGGAAGCTGTCGAGGATCACCCCCAGCGCCGGGTGGTCGGCCTGGCGCACCAGGTTCCACACCTGTTGCCAGGTATTGATATGGCGACCCCAGGCCAGGGCCTCGTAGCCGATGCGCAGGCCCCGCGCGCCGGCATGCTCGGCGAGCAGGCGCAGGTCGTCCACCAGCAGCTGTTCGTCGCCCAGGGCGTCGGGCTGGACATTGCTGCACACCAGCACCAGGTCGGTGCCCAGTTCCTGCATCAGGTCGAACTTGCGCTCGGCGCGGTCGAGATTCTTGCGCAGGCGGTCGCGGCGGCAGCCCTCGAAATCGCGGAACGGCTGGAACAGGGTGATGGCCAGCCCCAGGTCGGCGCACAACTGGCGCACCTCGCGGGGGCTGCCGGCGTAGTACAGCAGGTCGTTCTCGAAGATCTCGACGCCGTCGAAACCGGCGGCGGCGATGGCTTCGAGTTTTTCCGGCAGGGTGCCGCTCAAGGAAACGGTGGCAATCGAACGGTGCATGGCGGGTGTTCCTTGTTATTGAGTGAGGCCTGGCACGATCGATTATTCGCAGGTAAAGTCGCCCCGGCAACGAACTTTGTACGGAACAGTTAGTTTTTGTTCGATTACCGAACAAAACCCGTTCCAGCGAATTGCTTCACCCACCCCCGTGAACAACCATGAACACCAGTCGCAGGCCCGCCAGCCCTTCTCGCCGCCACGCCGGTCGTTCGGCGGAACCTGCGCTGCATTACCCAACGTCACCACATAATAAGTTCAAGAAAACGGGTACCGAACTATGCACACCTTGCTCGCCCTGCGATCCGCGCCGCCTCGTTCGTCTTCTCCACACAGCCCCTGCCCGCGCCTCAAGCGCTGACCAATCCGGCCCCTGACAAGAACAACGGAGACAACATGGCCCGCTCAAGCTCCCAAGCCAAGAAAGCCACCGCCAGCGGATGGATCGGCTCTGCCCTCGAATATTACGACTTCTTCATCTACGCCCAGGCCGCGGCGCTGATCTTCCCGCAGATCTTCTTCCCGTCCGCCGACCCGAAGATGGCCATCATCGCCTCGCTGGCCACCTACGGCGTGGGTTACCTGGCGCGCCCGGTCGGCGCCTTCGTGCTTGGCCACTGGGGCGACACCCGCGGGCGCAAGAACGTGCTGCTGCTGTGCATGTTCCTCATGGGCCTGTCGACCATGGCCGTGGGCCTGCTGCCGACCTACCACGATGTCGGCCTGCTGGCCCCGGCGCTGCTGGTACTGCTGCGCCTGGTCCAGGGCTTCGCCGTGGCCGGCGAGATCTCCGGCGCCAGCTCGATGATCATGGAGCACGCGCCGTTCGGCCGCCGTGGCTACTACGCCAGCTACACCCTGCAAGGGGTGCAGGCCGGCCAGGTGATGGCCGCCGCGGTGTTCCTGCCGCTGGCCTACTTCATGCCCAGCGAGGCCTTCAACGACTGGGGCTGGCGCATTCCGTTCCTGATGAGCGCGCTGGTGCTGGTGGCTGGCTTCATCATTCGCAAGGAGGTCCACGAGACCCCGGCCTTCGTTAGGGAAGAGAAACAGGACAAGGTGGCCAAGTCGCCGATCAGCGAGGCCTTCCGCCACAGCTGGAAGCACATGGTGCTGGTTATGTTCATGGCGCTGATGAACGTGATCCCGGTGGTCGCCACCATCTTCGGCGCGGCCTACGCGGTGCAGCCGGCCTACGGCATCGGCTTCGACAAGAGCGTGTACCTGTGGATCCCGGTGGTGGGCAACATCGTCGCGGTGCTGGTGATCCCCTTCGTCGGCAACCTTAGCGACAGGATCGGCCGGCGCCCGACCATGATCGCCGGTTGCCTGGGCTCGGGCCTGCTGGCGTTCGTCTATCTGTATGCGATCAGCATCCAGAACGTGCCACTGGCCTTCGCCGCCTCGATCGTCATGTGGGGCATGGTCTACCAGGGCTACAACGCGGTGTTCCCGAGCTTCTATCCAGAGCTGTTCCACACCCGCTACCGGGTCTCGGCCATGGCCATCGCGCAGAACCTCGGCACCATGATCACCGCCATGCTGCCGGCGTTGTTCGCCGCAGTCGCGCCGCCGGGTTCGGACAATATCCCGCTGGTGGTCGGCGGGCTGGCGTTTCTCATCACCTGCGTGTGCGCGCTGGCCGCCTACCTGGCACCGGAAACCCACCGGCTGGCAATGGAAGACCTGGGCAACCCGCAGGCACAACCCATGGCGCGGGAAGCCTATGAAGCGAGCCGCAAGGGCAGCCTGAAAGCGTTCGGCCACTGACATCGGCGGTGCCGAAAAAAAGACGCCTCGTCAGAGGCGTCAAGACATTCACCAGCAACCAAAGGAGCACGGGGCTTCTCAAGGTGAATCCGGGTGGTTCAGAGAATCGACAACGGGTACTCGACGATCACCCGCACCTCGTCCAGGTCCGACTCGAAGGCCGTCGCCCGGGTGGTGGCCTGGCGCACGCGCAGTGCCAGGTCCTTGGCCGCGCCGGTCTGTACCACGTACTTGACCTCGATGTCGCGCTCCCAGCGCTTCTGGTCGGTGAGCGGGTCGCCGTTGCCATCCCGGCGCATGTAGTAGGCGTTGGCATGGCTGTAGTCGGCATCGCTGCCACGGCCATAGCGGGTCATGAACGACAGCCCCGGTACACCGTAGGCGGCCATGTTCAAGTCATAGCGCAGCATCCATGAGCGCTCTTTCGGCGAGTTGAAGTCGCTGTACTGGATGGAGTTGTCGAGGAAGATCGAATCGGACTGGCGCAGGTAGTCGAAGTCGTCGTCGCCGTTGTTGCGCTGGTGGGTCAGGGCCAGGGTATGGGCGCCGTAGCGCACGCCGAGCTTGGCGCTCCAGATGTCGTTGTCGAACTGGCCCAGGCGCTGACGTCCTTCGTCCCTGGCGTTGTAGAAATTGAACCCGCCGATCAGCGCCAGCTCGTCGGACAACGGCCAGGTCACGCTGGTGCCGGCGTAGTACTGGTTCCACACATCCTTCAAGCGACTGCCGAACAGGCTGACGCTGACGTTTTCGTTGATCGCGTAGTCGCCACCGCCGTAGGCGATCCACGGCGAATCCACCGGGCCACCGTAGAACGTCACGAAGTTGTCGCGCAAGTTGCTGGACACCGGCTGGCTCATGGCGTGCAGGCGCCCGCCCTGCAACGTCAGGCCTTGCACACTGGTGTTCTCCAGGGTCACGCCGCGAAAGCTTTCCGGCAACAGCCGCGAGTCGCCGGCCGCCACCACCGGGTTGACCGGGAACACATCGCCCACCCGCAGCACGGTGTCGAACAGGCGCACCTTGGCCGCGCCGCCGAGCTTGCTGTATTCGTCGCGGGCCTGGCCATCGCGGTCCACCGGCAGCACGTCGAACGAGCTGCGCCCACCGTTGCGCCCGCCACCAGTGTCGAGCTTGAGCCCAAGCATGGCGAAGGCGTCCACCCCGACGCCCACCGTGCCTTGGGTGAAACCGGACTCGAAGCGGGTGATCACGGCATGGGCCCAGGCCTCGGAGTAGCCGTTGCCGCTGTCCTTGCCGCTGTTGTAGGTGGGGGCCGGGCCATCGCGATGGTCGCGATTGAAATAGTAATTGCGGTTGAGCACGCTCAGGCGGCTGCCCTCGATGAAACCTTCCTTCTGCTCTTCTGCGGCCCAGGCCGCCGGGCCGAAGCCGGCCAGCGCCACCAGGGCGGCCAGGGAAAGTGTTGGATTGCTCTTCATCCACTGCTCCTTCGATTGCGGCTGTTCTTGTTGTCAGGCCCTGGCGCTGGAGCATCCCTGGTCTGGCCAGATGCGCACGCACCCAGCCCCATTGGCCGAGCCTGATGCTCGCCGCTGGCGGATAACGGGAAGGTGATGGGGGCATTACAATCGTGTCATGCGCAGCCGGGGGACCTGCGTACACGCCCAGCTTTCATATCTGTAACCCGGCCGTCATGCCCCTGTTGGCCGGGCATCGCTAGCGTGGTCTGCGAAACGAACCTTTCGGAGGCACGACCATGCTACGACCGACCCTGACCGCCGCCCTGCTGGCGCTTTCCCTCTCGACCCAGGCCAGCGGCTTTTCCAGGCTGGACAGCGAACAGCTGCTGGCGGACCACCAGCAGGCCGTGGCGGCCTATGCGGCCAAACGGGCGAAGCCCATGCCGGAGATCGTCGACTACCGCTACGGCATGAAGCTCGACGTTGCCCGCCTCGTGCGCCAATCGGGCGACCCGCGCACCTGCGAGGTGGTGCCGCGGCTGATGACCTTCGAAGACAGCCAGGGCACCTTGCGCACCGTGCGCTACGCGGTGCAGTCGCAGTGCATCAACAACAAGTAGTTCAGCCGCGCAGCCCGTCGACCAGTTGCAGGCTGTTGCGCCCGCTGCGCTTGGAGGCGTACAGCAGCACGTCGCCTTGCTCGATCAACGCCGCCAGGCTGGCCGGTGGGCGGTCGAACAGGTTGGCGCCGATGCTCAGGGTCACCGCCTCGGGGGTGCGGAACGACTGTTCGGCGGTGGCCTGGAACTGCTGGCGCAGGGCCTCGGCCAGGCGCTGTATACCTTCGCGCGACGCCCCGGCCAGGAGAATGACGAACTCGTCGCCGCCCAGCCGTGCGGCGATCGCCCGCTCCGGCAGCATGGTCCGGATCATCTCGCTCAAGGCCACCAGCAGACGGTCGCCAGCGGCATGCCCATGCAGGTCGTTGACCAGTTTGAAGTGGTCGATATCGATCAGCAGCAAAGCCCCGGGGTTTGCCGGGGAAACCTCGTTGAACAGGCTCGCCGCGCGTACTTCCAGGGCGCGGCGGTTGTACAGCGCGGTCAGCGGATCGCGCGCGGCCAGGCGCTCGATGCGCTCCTCGCGGCGGTAGCGCACGGTGCCAGTCATCGACAGGGCGATCAGCATGATCGCCATGGCCCCCTCCACCAGCGATACCTGGATGATCTGCCCGCGAAACGCGCTCAGGTCGATCAGCGTTCCCGGCAGCAGCGCCGGCAGCGTCTTGGCCAGGTAGAACAGCCCGTGCAGCAGCAGGATGCAGCGCAACTGCACCGCGCCGACGCTGAACGACTTGCCGTGCGGGCGCAGCAACGCGCTGGCGTACAGGGTGAACGCGGCGACCAGCAGCGAGTTGGCCACCAGGAAGGTCTTCGACCAGGTGGGCCACTGCGGCAGCAGCAACAGGCTCAGCCAGGCCAGCGGGGCGAGGTAGCAGAGCCGTGACAGACGGGTTTCGGTAAAGCGTGACACCCCCAGCAGGAACAGCCAGTGGGCGGCCACCAGCATGCCGTTGGCGAACCAGATGCCGGTGAACAGGTAGCCGCTGCCACGCAGCAAGGCGAGCGAGGAACCGACACTGATGGTGGCGAAGCTGGCGCTCCAGCACAGCAGCGAAGACTCGCGCACGCTGCGCCACTCCACGGCCAGATAAAGCGCGGCGGCCGCGGCCAGGGCGATGGTGAGGGTCAGCATGGTGGAAGCGTCGAACGCCATGGGTGGAAGTGGCCTGTATCTGGGTTACCGTTCAGAACGGTGATTGTATGCGTTCAAGGGTCAATGCACAGGCATAAATGATATCCAAATGATGGCATTCGGACGGGCAGCCCATTCATTCGCCTACCAGACGACAGTCACCTGTCATTGCCCGGAGAGGAAGCTCACCAGCTGTCGCCCATGCGAGCTGAGCGCTTCCCAACTGCGAAAACAGATACGCAACTCCAGGGTCGCCCAACGCTCCTCCAGCGCCACCCGGCGCACCGCCAGTTCCTGTTCGGCGCGCACGGCCGCCGTTTCCGGCAGCATGGCGATACCCGCGTGCTGGGCCACCAGCTGGGCGATGGCTTCGAAGCTCGGTGCCCGCACCCGCACCTTCAGCGGCATGGCCAGGTTCATCGCCAGTTCCTCGACGAAGCGCTGCATGGCGCGCTCGGCGGGCAGGCAGACGAAGGGAAAACCCAGTGCGTCCGCCAGGCGCAGCTGGCCGCGCCCGGCCAACGGGTGATCGAGCGGCACCAGCAGCACCAGGCGCTCGGTACGAAACGGCAGCGACACCACGCCCTCGTTGACCAGGTTGCCGTCGTACACGCCGATCTCGCACTCCCCGGCCAGCACCACCCGCAGTACATCGATGCTCTTGTGCTCGACCAGTTGCAGGTCGACCTCCGGGTAGTCGGCCAGGAACGGCCCCAGCACGGCCGGCAACAGCGTGCTATTGGTCACGGTGGACGCCGCCAGGTGCAGGGTGATGCGCCGCTGGCCGGCGAGTTCGCGCAGCGTGTCCTGCAGTTTCTGCGCCTCGCCCAGCACGCCCCGCGCCGACTCCAGCACCAGGCGCCCGGCCGGGGTCAGTTGCATGCCGTCGGCCTTGCGCAGGAACAGGGTCAACCCGCTGCGCGCCTCGAACAGGCGCAGGCGGGTGCTGGCGGCCGATACCGCCACCGGGAAGGTCGCCGCCGCCTTGCTCAGGCTGCCGGTGGCGGCAATAGCGGCGAGCAGCCGCAGGTCGGCCAGGTCGAAGTGCATCAAGGCTTCTCCAAATCAGAACGCCATGTTCGAGAAAAAGCGATTCTAGCGCGGTTGCGTTCTGCGCAGAATAAACCGCACTTCTTCTGTGCCACGGACCCGCCATGACCCGCCTGCCCGCCCCGCTCCAGCGCGCCCTTGCCAACGGCAGCCTGTACGCCGTACTCGCCGCCCTGGGCTTCAGTTTCAAGGCCATCTTCGTCAAGCTCGCCTATGCCGCAGGCCCGGTGGACGCCATCAGCCTGCTGGCACTGCGCATGGCCCTGTCGCTGCCGTTGTTCGCCTGGCTGGTATGGGCCAGCCGTGGCCAGGGTGGCGCGCCGCTGAGCGCCGGCGACGGCCTGCGCGTGGCCTTGCTCGGCCTGTTCGGCTATTACCTGGCCAGCCTGTTCGACTTCTACGGCCTGCAATACATCAGTGCCGGGCTCGAGCGGCTGATCCTGTTCACCTACCCGACCCTGGTGCTGGTGATCCAGGCCATCGTCCAGCGCGAACGCCCGACCCTGCGCACCCTGGCGGCCATGGGCCTGTGCTACCTGGGGCTGGGCATCGCCTTCGTCCACGACATCGGCGCCGCGGGTGGCGGCAATGCGGTATTGGTCGGTTCGCTGTGGGTGTTCGCCAGCGCAGTCACCTATGCCCTGTACTACTCGGGCACCGGCATGATGCTCAAGCGCATGAACTCGATGCGCCTGGCCGGATTGTGCGGCACCGCCTCCTCGCTGATGGTGCTGGCCCACTACCTGCTGGTGGCCGATGTCGCGCCGCTGTTGCAGCTGCCCGGCACGGTGTGGCTCAACGCGGCATTGATGGCGCTGTTCTCCACGGTGCTGCCGATCTACTGGGTGGCGCTGGCGATCCAGCGCCTCGGGCCCACGCACACGGCGGCGGTGGGTAACCTGGGGCCGGTGCTGACGATGCTGGCCTCATGGCTGATCCTGAGCGAGGCGATCAGCGTGTACCAGGTAGCCGGGTTGGTCCTGGTGCTGTTCGGGGTATCGCGGCTGAAACCGGCGAAAAAGCCAGAGGCGCCAACCGCGCCGACCCCGGCCTCGGCGCGGCCCCTGTAACGACAGCGGTGCGCCTGCAAGGCGCCATGCATGCGCTGCGGGCACGCATTGAATTTGCCCTGCACGGCGAACCCATGGCATAGAGAGGCTGTCCACGTCCTTACCCGGCCGCATCGCGCCCTCCAGGAGATTCCCATGAGCAAGCCCCCTTATGTTCCGCCCAAGGTCTGGACCTTCGAGGCCCCTTCCGGCGGCCAGTTCGCCAGCATCAACCGCCCGGTGGCCGGCCCCACTCACGACAAGCCGCTGCCCACCGGCAAGCATCCGCTGCAACTCTACTCGCTGGCCACGCCCAACGGAGTCAAGGTCACCATCCTCCTCGAGGAGCTGCTGGCCCTCGGTCATGGCGGCGCCGAGTACGACGCATGGCTGATCCGTATCGGTGAAGGCGACCAGTTCGGCAGCGGCTTCGTGCAGGTCAACCCCAACTCGAAGATCCCCGCCCTGCTCGACCGCAGCGTCGAACCGCCGGTGCGGGTATTCGAGTCCGGCGCGATCCTGCTGTACCTGGCGGAAAAATTCGGCGCCTTCCTGCCCCGGGACCTGGCCGCGCGCACCGAGACCCTCAACTGGCTGTTCTGGCAGATGGGCTCTGCACCTTACCTGGGCGGTGGTTTCGGCCACTTCTATGTCTACGCGCCGGAAAAGTTCGAATACGCGATCAACCGCTTCACCATGGAAGCCAAGCGCCAGCTCGACGTGCTCGACCGGCGCCTGGGCGAAAGCGCCTACCTGGGCGGCGATACGTACAGCATCGCCGACATCGCCGTATGGCCCTGGTATGGCCAGCTGGTGCGCGGCAACCTGTATGGCGCGGCCGAGTTCCTGGCGGTACACGAGTACGCCAATGTGCAGCGCTGGGCAGAGGCCATCGCCCAGCGCCCGGCGGTACAGCGCGGCACCCGGGTCAACCGCACCTGGGGCGAGGAAGCCAGCCAGGTGGCGGAGCGCCACGCAGCCAGCGACCTGGCCTGAGGGGTTCAGGTTCGCGCGGCCGAGCATGGCCGGCATAAATAGTGGCATTTTGCCCTAAAGCTGCCGGCCCCTCGGCCGTAAACCTTGATCAGGTTCAACTCCGATCAAGGATGACATCACTTGAAGAAACTGTTCCAGGCCAGCGCCGTCGTTGCCTTGCTGACGATGAGCGGCTGCGTCTCCTACAACGTCATCGGCCCGGTGGGCACGCCGCCCCACGCCTCCACCGTCGCCAGCCCACGCAGCGCCCAGGTCGCCGATGTGCAGGTCAACGCCCCCGGCATTGACAACGCCACCGGCCAGGCCATCAGCCGCGCCCTGACTCCGCAGCTCAGCCAGTACGTGCAGCGCGCCGGCTACTTCAAGGCCGTCACCGAATACCCCACGCGCCTGGACGAACAGGACGTGCTGCTCAAGTTCGACATGACTTCGCTCAAGGGCCATCGCGCCCCGCACCCGGCGTACTTCCCCGGCGCCCTGCTGACCCTGACGTTCTGGATCTGGTTCAACGGCCCGATCTACGTCGACAGCTTCGACGTGGCCGGCAACCTGGTGATCGTCGACCGCGACGGCGTCGAGTTGGCCAGGGCCAAGGAACAACTGCGCTTCGAACACAACGTCGGCCTGTACGGCGGCGAGTACTGGGCGCCTTCGATGGGCGGCAAGCAACTGACCAAGCTGGTCGGCGAACTGCTCGACGACGCCACCGTGAAACTGGCAAAACGCTGATAACAGGAACACTTCGATGAACATCTGCAAACACGCCCTGCTGCTCGGCGCCCTGCTGCTTGGGGGCTGCGTCTCGTATTCCACCGGCGACCTGGCACCGGTCGGCACCTGGCCGCCGGCGGCGAGCACCGCCGCGGCCAAGCCCAACGCCTACCTGCGCAGCACCGCGCTGTACCAGGTCAACGACGGCGCGGCCGTGGCCGCCGCCGGCGCCCACGCCGACATGTGGGAGAAGACCATCAGCGAGACCTACCAGCAATCCGGCCGCTTCACCCAGGTCAGCACGCAGAAGGGCGAAGCGGACCTGTACGCCGAATCGACCCTGACCAACCACGAGGAGTTCGTGACCGCGTCGGCGTTCATCACCGGCTTCACCCTGTTCCTCATCCCCTCTACCGCCAAGAACACCTTCACCCTGCAGACCGTGTTCAAGGACAAGGACGGCAAGGAGATCGGCCGTGTCAGCAAGAGCGAGTCGATCCGTACCTGGATGCAACTGGTGCTGATCGTCGGCCTGCCATTCCAGGCCGACACCCGCGACGTGGTGCGCGAGCTGGCCCGCAGCACCCTGGACGAGGCGGTACAGCGCAAGCTGCTCTGATCGTCACCACCGTTCGAATCGGCGGGCTTGGCCCGCGATCGGCGCCAACCGGTCGCGGGCCAAGCCCGCTGCCGTTTCAGCCCCGCCATCCGGCGCTCAGCGTGCCGCGCTGCAACGAACCATTTCCCCGCTGCATGCCTGCGCCCACCAAGACCTTCTTGCTACACTCGCCGCCATGATTTTCCACCTGCACAACTGTGGTGACAGCATGATCGAGGTAACCGAGGTTTCCATTGCCGAGCTGCGCGACGCGCTCGAGTCCGGCCGCACGACGGCCGTCGAGCTGGTCAAGGCGTACCTGGCCCGCATCGACGCCTACGACGGCGCCGACACCGCCACGCGGCTCAATGCCGTGGTGGTGCGCAACCCCGAGGCCCTGAAAGAGGCCAAAGCCTCCGATGCCCGCCGTGCCCGTGGCGAAACCCTCGGTCCGCTGGATGGCATCCCCTACACCGCCAAGGACAGCTACCTGGTCAAGGGCCTGACCGCCGCCTCCGGCAGCCCGGCGTTCAAGGATCTGGTCGCCCAGCGCGACGCCTTCACCGTCGAGCGCCTGCGCGCCGGCGGCGCGATCTGCCTGGGCAAGACCAACATGCCGCCGATGGCCAATGGCGGCATGCAGCGCGGCGTGTATGGCCGCGCCGAAAGCCCGTACAACGCCGCCTACCTGACCGCGCCCTTCGCCTCCGGCTCCTCCAACGGTGCCGGCACCGCCACCGCCGCCAGCTTCAGCGCCTTCGGCCTGGCCGAGGAAACCTGGTCCAGTGGCCGCGGCCCGGCCTCGAACAACGGCCTGTGCGCCTACACCCCGTCGCGCGGGGTGATCTCGGTGCGCGGCAACTGGCCGCTGACGCCGACCATGGACGTGGTCGTGCCATATGCGCGGACCATGGCCGACCTGCTGGAGAT
Source organism: Pseudomonas soli (assembly GCF_900110655.1). Taxonomy (GTDB): domain Bacteria; phylum Pseudomonadota; class Gammaproteobacteria; order Pseudomonadales; family Pseudomonadaceae; genus Aquipseudomonas; species Aquipseudomonas soli. The sequence goes on along the minus strand of NZ_FOEQ01000004.1, from coordinate 10,557 downwards.
CCTCGACGTGGTGGTGGCCGACGACGCCGACAAGCGCGGCGACCTGTGGCGCCTGCAACCCTGGGTACCAATCCCGGCCGCCTCGAGCGTGCGCCCCGCCTCGTACCTGGACCTGGCCGTGGGCGCCGAGACGCTCAAGGGCAAGCGCTTCGCCGTGCCACGCATGTACATCAATGCCGACACCGAAGCCGGCACTGCCGAGAAACCCGGCATCGGCGGCCCGACCGGCCAGCGCATCAATACCCGCGCCAGCGTGATCGAACTGTGGCAGCAAGCCCGCCAGGCCCTGGAAGCGGCCGGCGCCGAAGTGGTCGAGACCGACTTCCCGCTGGTCTCCAACTGCGAAGGCGACCGCCCCGGCGCGCCGACCGTGTTCACCCGCGGCATCGTCAGCAAGGAGTTCCTCCACGACGAACTGTGGGAACTGTCCGGCTGGGCCTTCGACGACTTCCTGCGCGCCAACGACGATCCCAAGCTCAACCGCCTGGCCGATGTCGATGGCCCGCAGATCTTCCCCCACGACCCCGGCACCCTGCCCAACCGTGAAGACGACCTCGCCGCCGGCATGGACGAGTACGTCAACATGGCCAAGCGCGGCCTGAAGACCTGGGACCAGATCGCCACCGTGCCCGACGGCCTGCGCGGCCTGGAAGCCACCCGCAAGCTCGACCTGGAAGACTGGATGGACGCCCAGGGCCTGGACGCGGTGCTGTTCCCCACCGTGGCCGATGTCGGCCCGGCGGACGCCGATGTGAACCCCGAATCGGCGGACATCGCCTGGAGCAACGGCATCTGGGTGGCCAACGGCAACCTGGCGATCCGTCACCTGGGCGTGCCGACCGTGACCGTGCCGATGGGCGTGATGGCCGACATCGGCATGCCAGTGGGCCTGACCTTCGCGGGCAAGGCGTACAGCGACAACAATCTGTTGAAATTCGCCGCCGCCTTCGAGTCCACCGGCTCGCGCCGTATCGTCCCGCCACGCACGCCGAAACTGGGCTGACGCACTTGATCGCGGGCCCTCCCGTTCCTGCCTTGGGCAGGAGCGGGAGGGCCCGTGATTGCTTTTGAGGGTTCGACACCTTCGCCAAATTCAACTTTTTGTGTAATATTCAACACAATATTGAATCTGGTGCCGATCATGCTCACCCTCGCCCACGAACGCCAGCTCACCCTGAACGTGCTCAAGACCGCCCTGCAGGCCTTGGGCAGCGTCGTCCCGCGTAATGTGGAAATCCTTCTGCACGACCTCGAAAACCCGGAACGCTCGGTGATGGCGATCGTCAATGGCGAGCTCTCCGGCCGTCAGGTCGGCAGCCCGATACTGGCCGCTCCCGAACAGGACCAAGGGTTCAAGGCGCTGATGCAGGCCGCCGCCGACCAGCAGGGCTGCGACCCTGTGGTGCTGCCCGACTACCCCACCACCCTCAAGGGCCGCAGCCTGCGCAGCGCCACGGCGATCTTCCGTGACAGCACCGGCCAGCCCTTCGCCAGCCTGTGCGTGAACACCGACGTCACCGGCCTGGACGCCGCCATGGCGTTCCTGCGGCACTTGCAGCCGCTGGGCGCCGCGCCAGCCACGGTATCCGGCGACGAGCCCGCCGACATGACTGCATTGATGGCCGGGATCATCCAGGACGCGCTGCAACGCAGCGGCCAGGGGCGAATGAGTAAACACGCCAAGGTCGAGGCCGTGCGCGTGATGCAGGAGCGCGGCCTGTTCATCGTCAAGGGCGGCGTCGAGAAAGCCGCCGAGGCCCTCGGCGTGACCCGCTACACCGTCTACAACTACCTGGAGCAGCTGCGCGGCGAGCCCGCCGCGGCTGCCCGCGACTGAGCCACGGAGCCCACATGCCCTTGCATATCCCAACCCCGCTGATCGAATCCCGTCCGCTGTCGCTGAGCGCCGGCCGCCCGGTGTGGCTCAAGCTCGAAGCCCTGCAACCCTGTGGCTCGTTCAAGCTGCGCGGCGTCGGCCACGCTTGCGAGACGCACCATGCTCGCGGCGCCCGTCACTTCGTCTCCTCGTCCGGCGGCAATGCCGGGCTGGCGGTGGCCTACGCCGGCCGCAAGCTCGGCGTGCCGGTGACCGTGGTGGTGCCCGAGACCACCACCGAACGAGCCAAGGAACTGCTGCGCCTGGAAGACGCCAGCGTGGTGGTGCGTGGCAGCTCCTGGCAGGAAGCCAACGAGCACGCGCAGACCCTGCTGGGGGCCGGCGACGCCTTCATCCACCCGTTCGACGACCCGCTGTTGTGGACCGGCCACGCCAGCATGATCGATGAAGTGGCCCAGGCCGGCTGCAAGCCGGATGCCGTGGTGCTGTCGGTCGGCGGCGGCGGCCTGCTGCGCGGCGTGGTCGAAGGCTTGCAGCGCAATGGCTGGCAGGACGTGCCGGTAATGGCAGTGGAAACCGCAGGCGCCGCGTCGCTGCACGCGGCCATGGCCGCAGGGCGCACCGTGGAACTGCCGGGGATCACCTCGGTAGCCACTTCACTGGGGGCCAAGCGGGTGGCCGAACAGGCGCTGGCCTGCACCCGCCAGCACCCGGTGGTCAGCCACCTGGTGAGTGATCGCGAGGCGCTCGACGCCTGCGAACGCCTGCTGCGCGATCACCGCCTGCTGGTGGAGCCGGCCTGCGGCGCGGCGCTGGCCTTGCTCGAACATCCCGAGGCAGTGGCGGCCTTCGGCAATGTCCTGGTGATCGTCTGTGGTGGCGCCACCGCAACGCTGGAGCAGATCCGCGCCTGGCGCGAAGCCTGCTGATTGCAGGCCCCTGAAGCAGTGACAGGCCTCTTGGCTACTCGGCCACCACCGCCTGCAACCGCGCCCACAGCCGCTCGACATGCTCGCGCTCAGTGGGCAGCGCCCCCACCGAGACCCGCACCATCCAGCGCCCGTCCAGGGTCGCCGGGGTCACGTAGGCATCACCCGAGGCGTTGAGGCGCTCGGCCCAGGCGCGGGTGTGGGCATCCAGCGCCTCGCCCTCGAGACCCGTCGGGCGATGGCGGATGCACAAGGTCTGCAACTGCACCGGCGCCAATACCTCCCACGTGGGAGCCGCCTCCACCTGCGCGGCCAGCCACTGCGCGTTTTCCAGGTCGCGGCGCAGGCGTTGCTGCAGGGCCTCGACACCTTCGCTGCGCAGCATGAACCACAGTTTCAAGGCGCGGAACCGGCGCCCCAGGGGGATGCCCCAGTCGCGCAGGTTCTTCACCTCGCCATCGACCGCCGACTGCAGGTAGCTGGGGTTGGTGCTCATCACCCGGATCAGGTGCTGCGGGTCGCGCACATAGTAGATCGAGCAGTCGAAGGCCACGCCCAGCCACTTGTGGGCATTGACCACCACCGAGTCGGCCAGCTCGATGCCGTCCCACATCCAGCGGCATTCCGGGAGGATCATCGCCGAACCGGCCATGGCCGAGTCTACGTGCAGCCACAGCTGGTTGGCCTGGGCGATCTCGCCGATCGGGCGCAACGGGTCCAGCGCGGTGGTGGTGGTTGTGCCGGTGGTGGCGACCACGGCGCAGGGCTGGTTGCCGGCGGCGAGGTCCTGGGCGATGGCTTCGCGCAGCGCCTCCGGGCGCATGGCGTAGTGTGCGTCGGTGGGGATCAGGCGAATGTTTTCACGGCCGAACCCGGCCAGCAGCGCGGCCTTGTCCACCGAACTGTGGGCATGGGCGCTGACGTAGACCACCAGGGGCTTGCCCTGGGCCTGCAGGCCGCCGCGCACCTGGGCATGGTCGGTGGCACGCTCGCGGGCGCAGATCAGCGCCACCAGGGTGCTGGTCGAGGCGGTGTCCTGGATCACTCCGCTCCATTGCCCGCTAAGGCCGAGCAGCTGGCGCAGCCAGTCGAGGGTGGTTTCCTCGAGTTCGCTGAGGGCCGGGCTGGACTGCCACGACAGTCCGAGCACGCCCAGGCCGGTGCTGAGGAAGTCGCCGAGCACCGATGACAGAGTGCCGTTGGAGGGGAAGTAGCCGTAGAAGTCCGGGTGCTGCCAGTGGGACAGGCCGGGCATCACCAGCTTGTCGACGTCGGCGAGGATGGCCTCGAACGGCTCGCCTTGCTGCGGTGCGCCCTGCGGCAGCGCGGCCTTGAGGTAGCCGGGTTCGACCTGGGCCATGACCGGGCGTTCGCCGACGGTCTGGCGGTAATCGGCGATCAGGTCGATCAGTTGGTGGCCGTATTGGCGGAATTGTTCGGGGGTCATGAGTGGTCTCCTGGCAGCACAATGCCTCGCAGTCTAGGCCTCCATCACCCGTCGAATAACCCCGCTTCGCGCATAGCTGCTATGGCAAAGGCGCATGCCCACCCTGTACGCCGAACTGCGACTGGCGCCACACCTCGAACACCCGGTTGCGCAACCAGCGATGTTCGGCCGAGGCCTGCAGACGCTGATGCCATACCACCCAGTAACGCTGGGTGTGCTCGACAAAGCCCATGGGCCGCCAGCTCAACCCATGCAACCGCGCCAGTTGCCGGGCGATATGCTCGGGCACCGTGGCCAGCGCCTGGCCGTTGCCGACCACCTGGACCATGGCGCTGAAGAACGGCACCTCCAGGCTGACGCGTCGTTGCAGCCCCTGGGCGCGCAGATGGCGGTCGATGAAGCTGTCCTTGTCGCCGCCACCGGACACCCGCACATGCTTGAAGGCCAGATAGTCGTCCTGGCTCAGTTCGGCGCGAGCGCTCAGCGGATGGTCATGGCGCATCAGGCACACCGCCCGGTCCTCACCCAGCAGCCGGCCATGCAGGTTGGGTGGCGACTCGTCGAACAGCGTGGTGGCCAGGTCGATCTCGCCGCTGGCGAGCCAGGCGTACTGCCCGGCCTGCCAGGTGCGGTACTCCAGCGACACCCCCGGCGCCTCCTGCTCCAATGCTTTCACCAACTGCGGCAGCATATGTTCGGCCACGTAGTCCGAGGCCGCCAGGCAGAAGCGCCGCTCGCAGCGTGCCGGGTCGAACGCTGCGGGCTGACGCAGGGCGTTGAGCTCGTCCAGTACCTGGCGCAATGGCTCGACCAGCGTTTCGGCGTGTTCGCTGAGCACATAGCCACGCCCCTGGCGCACCAGCAGCGCATCGTCGAAGGCCTCGCGCAGGCTGGCCAGCTGGCGGCTCAGCGCCGATTGGCTGCAGCCCAGACGCTCGGCGGCATGGCTGAGGTTCTTCAGCTGCAGGAGGCAGTCGAGGGTGCGCAGGTGGGCGAGGCTGAGGGAGGCGAAGGTGGGGTGCATGGCACAGGTCCGGAAATGATCGCGGGGCAAGCCCGCTCCCACAGACACACTGGGAGAGGGCTTGCCCCGCGAGGATTACGCGCGGCTCAGTCAGTCAGGCCGACATAGACGTTCTGCACGTCTTCGTTCTCGTCGATAGCCTCGAGGAAGGCCTCGACCTCGGCCAGGGCTTCGGCGCTCAGGCTGGCAGCACTCACCGGGTTCTTCGGGGTATAGCCGATCTTCGCCGAAGTCACGGTGAAACCATGCTCCGGCAGGGCTTTCTGCACGGCATCGAGGTCGGTGGTGTCGGTGATGAACAGGGTCGAACCTTCTTCCTCGCCGTCCTCGAAGTCCTGGGCACCGGCTTCGATGGCTGCCATTTCCGGGTCGGCGTCGCCTTCCGGGGTCGCCTCGATCAGGCCGACGTGGTTGAAGTCCCAGGCCACCGAGCCGCTGGCACCCAGCTGGCCCTTGCGGAACAGCACGCGGATCTGCGCCACGGTGCGGTTGACGTTGTCGGTCAGGCACTCGACGATCAACGGCACCTGGTGCGGGGCGAAGCCTTCGTAGCTGACCGCATGGTATTGCACGGCCTCGCCGTCAAGGCCGGCGCCTTTCTTGATCGCGCGCTCCAGGGTCTCACGGGTCATCGAGGCTTTCTTGGCCTGGACGATGGCCAGGCGCAGGCGCGGGTTCATGTCCGGGTCGGCGCCGGACTTGGCGGCGATCTGGATCTCCTTGGCCAGCTTGCCCATGATCTTGCCCTTGGCGTTGGCCGCCGTTTCTCTATGCTTGGCTTTCCACTGTGCGCCCATATCGACTCTCTTTGTTTCAACGGCCGGTTCAGGAAGCGACCGGCCAAAAAGTGGGGAGAGTTTATACGCCCTGCGCACCGGGTTCGACAAGAAATCGCATCAGCTTCAGCCCTTGTCGGCCTTCCCCGCCGCCGCCGCGAACTTCGCCAGGCGCACATCCAGCCCGCGCGGACGCACGCCGCGGTCTTCGGCGCGCTCCTTGCGGCGAATGGCGTTGCGCACCAACAGCGACCCCAGGTAGCGCACCGGCTCCGGCGGGAAACGCCCCAGCGGGCCCTTGACCAGCGGCGAGCGGGTCCAGGGGTTGTCCAGCCCCAAGGCCAGCGACGAGAGGATCTGCCCGCCCATATGGCACGGCCCCACCCCGCTGCCCGAATAGCCGAAGCCGTAGAACACGTTGCCCTGCCCATCGAGCCGGCCAAAGAACGGCAGACCGGTCACCGAGCGGTCCGACGGCCCGTTCCAGCTCGCCGCCAGCGGCACCTCGGCCAGCGCCGGGAAAAACTCGGCCAGGCTGTCGCGCAGCAACGGCTGGTACGGCGACGGCTGGTCGAACACCGGCAGCATGCGCCCGCCGTAGGCGAAGGTATTGCCGCCCTTGCCGAGCATCAGCCGGCCATCGGAGGTGTTGTGGTAGTAGTGCACGAAGATCCGCGAATCGAGCACGCTGACACCGCTGTCCAGGCCGATCTGGCGCAGCAGTTCGGGGCATGGCTCGGTGATCACCATGTCGCTGGAGACGATCGCCACGCTGCGCTCGAACTGCGGGAAGGCCCGCGCCATCCAGGCATTGAGGCCGAGGACGACGCGGTCGGCGCGGATGGTGCCGGTAGCGGTGCGCACCTGCGCCGGCGCGCCATGTTCCAGGCCGGTCATCGCCGTGCCTTCGTGGATGCGCACGCCACGTTGCAAGGCCACCCGGCGCAAGCCGCGCACCAGCCGCCCCGGCTGCACCGTGGCCGCGGCCGGCGAGTACCAGCCCTCCAGGTGCCGCTGGGAGCCGGCCAGGCGCTGCACCTGCTCCAGCGCCAGGCGCTGGAACGAGTTGATGCCGCGGCGCTCCAGCGCGGCGATCACCGCATCGGTGCCGCCGACCTGGGCCTGGTTGGTGGCGGTGTAGAGCGTGCCGTCCATGCGGAAATCGCAGCGGATGCCATTGGCCGCGCAGAACTCGCCGATGGCGCCGATGCTGCGTTCGGACTCTTCCACCAGGCGTATCGCCTCGGCCACCCCGAACAACCGTTCGAGGGTGAAGTACTTGGCCGACCAGGACAGTGCACAGCCTCCATTGCGCCCGCTGGCCCCGGCGCCACAGATGTCGGCCTCGATCAGCAGCACCTCCAGCTGCGGCGCCTGTTCCTTGATCATCAAGGCAGTCCACAACCCGGTGTAGCCACCGCCGACGATGCACACGTCGCAGCGCGCATCGCCAGCGAGCGGCGGGCACAGAGCCTCGTCTTCCTGGTCCAGGGCCTGTTGCAGCCAGAAGGGTCTCATCTGCTCGCTTTCCTCTAGGTACGCAGTGGCTTGATCGCCATGCCGGTATTGGGGGCCACGTCGGTGGCCTGGGGTGCCGTTGCCGGACGGCTGTTCCAGTGCGGCAGCAGCACCAGGGCGGAGAACAGCGCGGTGCCGGCGAAGACGATGAATACCGTGACGCTGTCGAAGTAGCCCGGCAGCAAGCCGCCAAGCACCGCGCCCACCGAGCCGCAGCCGTTGACGAAACCGGCCGCGGTGGCGCCGGCCTTGGCGGTGCCGAAATCAATGGCTGCGGCGCCGCTGATCATCGAGTCCGGGCCATACAGGGTCAGGCCCATGACGAACAGCAGGGTCACCACCAGCACCACGCTGCCGGTGTGCATCGCCGCCATGAAGCCGGCCAGGGTCAGGGTCAGCAGCACCAGGCTGATCACACAGGCCGGCATGCGCCGGGCGCCGAACAGCTTGTCCGAAGCCAGGCCGATGAGGATCGGGCCAAGCAACCCGGCCAGCTCGAAGGCCGTGGGGATGATCGCCGCGCCGACCTTGCCCACCGAGGGCATCTGCTCGAAGACGATCACCGGCCCCCACAGCAGGATGGCGTAGCGCGCCGGCTTGAGCATGAAGTAGGCCAGGCCCAGGGTCAGCACCGTGCGGTTGCGCAGGATCTCGCGCAGCGGTGCCCAGACGCTGCACAGGTTCGCTCCCGGGGCCATGCTCTGTGGTTCGGGCTCCACCGCCGGCAGGCCAACGTCCTCGGGTTTGTTGCGCTGGAAGATGAAGAACAGCACCGCCACCGCGGCCACCACCACGGCACTGGAAAAGAATGCCGCGTGCCAGGTGCCGACCAGGGTGTAGGCCCACCAGCCGGCGAACGGCGAGGCCACCAGGCCGCCGAAGGCATAGCAGGAACTCCACAGCCCTAGCACCCGTCCGCGCTGGGACGCCGGGAAGAAACTGCCAATGTTCTTGCACAACCCCGCCCAGCCGGTGGACTGCGCCAGCCCCTGGACCAGCATGCAGGTGGCGAAGATCGGGAAGGTCGCGTAACTGCCCATTACCACCGCCGCCGCCGCCGAGATCAGCAGCCCACCAAGCACCACCACGCGCGGCCCGAAGCGGTCGGCGAGCATGCCCCAGGTGAACTGGCCCACGGCATAGGCGGCCAGGTAGATGGCGTCGAGGTTGGCCATGGCGGCCTTGTCGAGCATGAACGAGGGGTCTTCGCCGATGCCGAGCTTGGCCACCGAGAAGGCTTTGCGGGTGAAATAGAAGGCGGCGTATGCCAGCCAGGTGATTGCGAAGATCTGCACGCGCCAGCGCTTGATGGCGCCCAGGGATTGGTTCATTTGACTCTGACCTCTTGTTTGAGTGTGCCGGCAGAATGTGAAGAAACGCCTGTCTTGTTGTTGTGTTGCGCACTGCGTGACGGAGGGACGTCACTTGGTCAGATGGCGGTGGTGCCGCCATGGCCGACATGCCGCTGCTCGTGGCAGAGGCGCCGGGTTGAAACACATGGAAACAGCTGCTGACTGATAAATAAAATCGATTTATCGTATTTCACACATAAGCCCAGCTTTTAAGTGGAGTGTTCGATGTCGGTCTCCCATGCTCAACTCAAGGCGTTCCACGCGGTTGCCGAACAGGGCAGCTTCACCCGCGCGGCGCAGAAGCTGTTTCTCACCCAGCCGGCGGTGTCCGACCAGGTGCGCAAGCTCGAGGAGCGCTTCGGCGTGTTGCTGTTTCACCGCAACAAGCGTTCGGTGCAGTTGACCGACCTGGGCGAGCGGCTGCTGGGCGTCACCCAGCGTCTGTTCGCCTGCGAGGCCGAGGCCCTGGAGCTGTTGCAGGACTCACGCGCCCTGCACACCGGCAGCCTGACCCTGGCGGTGGACGCGCCAGTGCATGTGCTGCCGCAGATTGCCCGGTTCTGCCAGCGCTATCCGGGGATCCAGGTGAAGATCGAGACCGGCAACACCGATGAGTCGCTGGCGCGGCTGTTCAGCTACCAGGCCGACCTGGCCCTGCTCGGGCGCGATGTCGATGACGAGCGGCTGTTCTGCGTGCCAATGCGGCGTGACCCGATGGTGGCGTTCGTCTCGCACCAGCATCCTTGGGCCAGCCGTGGGCAGATCAGCCTGGCGGATCTGGACGATACGCCGCTGGTGCTGCGCGAGCCGGGGTCGGTGACGCGGCAGACGCTGGAGGAGGAAATGCAGCGGGCGGGGTTGCGGATTCGGTCGGCGATCCAGGTCGAAGGGCGGGAGGCGGCGCGGGAGGCGGTGGTGGTGGGGATTGGTGTGGGGGTGGTGTCCGCGGCGGAGTTCGGGGCCGATGCTCGGGTTTGTGCTTTGCCGATTGTGGATTGTCAGCGGCATTTGACGGAGACGTTGGTGTGTTTGCAGGAACAGCGGATGCGGCGGGTGGTGGCTACGTTTTTGGAGATGGTCTTGGAGGAGGGTTAGGTTCTTTGGTTATTGTTTTCATTTTTGTATGCGCATTCGTAGGTGATGTCGACATTTAGGCACCTTCCGCCCTTACGGCGGGTTACTTTGGTCTTGGCCAAAGTAACCAAAGCCGCCCCGCTCCGTTCATCCGGCCCCTACGCTTCGCTCCGGGGTTCCCTCGCTCCGTTCTTGCTCCCGGGAGTACCGCGCTGAACGCCCCATCCTGGGGCGCAGCGCTTGACGGCCATCCATGGCCGTCACCTCCCTCCGCAAGAACTCCGCTCGGCCTCCTGAAGTCGCAATTAGTGGCGCCTGAACTATCGCGCACTTAGAAGCAAGAGCAAGAGCAAGAGCAAGAGCAAGAAATGCAAAGTTATTTAATTAAAGTTTAGTTATACATTGACTGTGCCGGCTATTTCGCAGGTATACGGCGGCTGGCTGCGTTCGAGAGATTAACTAATTACTCAACTAGCGACAGCAGCGCCAGTTCAGGCGCCGCCCCTAACTTCGCGACTTCAGGAGGCCGAACGGAGGTCTTGCGGAGGGAGGTGACGGGCATGGATGCCCGTCAAGCGCTGCGCCCCAGGATGGGGCGTT
>NZ_FOEQ01000021.1 GCF_900110655.1 Pseudomonas soli | reverse complement strand
CCCTACGCTTCGCTCCGGGGTCCCCTCACTCCGGCCTTGCTCCCGGGAGGACCGCGCTGAACGCCCCATCCTGGGGCGCAGCGCTTGACGGGCATCCATGCCCGTCACCTCCCTTCGCAAGACCTGCGTTCGGCCTCCTGAAGTCGCAATTTGTGTCGCCTGAACTATCGCGCACTTAGAAGCAAAAGCAGAGCAAGAGCAAGAGCAAGGGCAAAGGCAAAGGCAAGAGCGGGATCGGGATCGGGATCGGGATCGGGATCGGGATCGGGATCGGGATCGGGACAGTCTTGCTCCCCAATCCATCCTTTACACGTTTTTTGCAAACCCCCATTGGTCCCCGCCCCCCCGGATGGATTAAAGTATCCCCCCTCGCCCGGCATCCGCTCCCAGCGCGCCAGGGCTCATCCCCAGGAACCGTCAACGATGGAACACCGTGAGGCGCTGATCGCGCTGCGCACCTTTCTCTCTTCCCAGATCCTCGGCCAGGAAAAACTGGTCGAGCGCCTGCTGATCGTGCTCCTGGCCGACGGCCACATGCTGGTCGAGGGGGCCCCGGGCCTGGCCAAGACCAAGGCCATCAAGGAGCTCGCCGAGGGTATCGAGGCCCAGTTCCATCGCATCCAGTTCACCCCCGACCTGCTCCCGGCCGACATCACCGGCACCGAGATCTACCGCCCGGAAACCGGCAGCTTCGTGTTCCAGCAAGGCCCGATCTTCCACAATCTGGTGCTGGCCGACGAAATCAACCGCGCCCCCGCCAAGGTGCAGTCGGCCCTGCTCGAGGCCATGGCCGAGCGTCAGGTCAGCGTCGGACGCAGCACCTACGAGCTGTCGCCCCTGTTCCTGGTGATGGCCACGCAGAACCCGATCGAGCAGGAGGGCACCTACCCGCTGCCCGAAGCCCAGCTCGACCGTTTCCTGATGCACGTGAAGATCGGTTTCCCCGATGCCGCCGTCGAGCGGCGCATCCTCCTGCAAGCGCGGGGCGAGGCCCTGGGCGGCGAGGTCAAGCCCGAGCGACGGGTCAGCCAGCAGGCGATCTTCGCCGCGCGCAAGGAAATCCTCGGCCTGTACATGGCCGATGCGGTGGAGGAATACCTGGTGCAACTGGTGATGGCCACCCGCACCCCGGCCAAGTTCGACAGCGAACTGGCCGACTGGATCGCCTACGGCGCCAGCCCCCGCGGCTCGATCGCTCTCGACCGCTGCGCCCGCGCCCACGCCTGGCTGGCCGGGCGCGACTTCGTCAGCCCCGAGGATATCCAGGCGGTGCTGTTCGACGTGCTGCGCCACCGTATCATCCTGTCGTTCGAGGCCGAGGCGGCGGGGGTCGACCAGGACCGCGTGGTTCAGCGCATCCTCGACGTCGTCGCCGTCGCCTGACCCCATGCCCACCACACAGCTGGCCGAACCCGGCATCCGCATCGGCCTGGCCGACCTGATCGACATGCGCCATCGCGTGCGCGAGATCCAGCTGTTCTCCCGGCCCGGCCAACGCAGCCCGCTGGTGGGCCTGCACCACTCCAAGCTGCGTGGCCGCGGAGTGGACTTCGACCAGGTACGGGTCTACCAGGCCGGCGACGATGTGCGAAATATCGACTGGCGTGTCACCGCCCGCACCCAGGAGCCGCACACCAAGCTGTTCCATGAAGAGCGCGAACGGCCGATCTTCATCATGGTCGAGCAGAGCCAGCGGCTGTTCTTCGGCTCCGGGCAGATGTTCAAGTCGGTCCTGGCCGCCCAGGCCGCCGCCCTGTTCGGCTGGGCTGCGCTGGGCCACAACGACCGTATCGGCGGGCTGGTGTTCGGCGACAACGAGCACCATGAAGTCAAGCCCAGGCGCAGCAAGCAGAGCCTGCTGCAACTGCTCAACCGCCTGGCCAAGATCAACCAGGCCCTGCACACCGAGGCCCAGCCCCAGGCCGACAGCCTGGGCCTTGCCCTGCGCCGGGCGCGAGAGGTATTGCGCCCGGGCAGCCTGGCCATCGTCATCTGCGACGAACGCGCCCTCAGCGCCAGCGTCGAGCAGCACCTGGCCATGCTGTCACGGCACTGCGACGTGCTGCTGATGCCGGTCAGCGACCCGCTCGACCACGCCCTGCCCGCCGCCGGCCTGCTGCGCTTCGCCCAGCGCGGCGCGCAGCTGGAACTCGACACCCTCGACGCCAACCTGCGCCAGGCCTACCGCCAGCAGGCCGAAGCGCGCATCGAGCGCTGGGAGTTGCTGGCACAGAAACTGCGCGTGGTGCTGATGCCGCTGAGCACCCAGAGCGAGATGATCGAGCAGTTGCGTGAATACCTGAATGCACAGCGCCCTGGAGGCGCGAAATGAACCCGCTGGACCAGCTGCAGCCGCTGATCGCGCCACCCGCCATCGGCCTGTGGCCGCCCGCGCCCGGCTGGTGGCTGCTGCTGGCCATGCTGCCCCTGCTCGGCTGGGGCGCCTGGCGCCTGCGCCACTGGCGCCCAGGCAAGCGCAAGGTGGTGCGCGCCGAACTGCCGCTGGACCCGATCCGCGTCGAGGCCCTGGCGGAACTTGCGCGCCTGCCGCGTCCCTATGACGGCGCGCCCGCCGGGGCCTGGCTGCAGCAGATCAACGCCCTGCTCAAACGCCTGTGCCGTAATCACTACCCGGGGGCCAACAGCCATACCCTCAATGGCCGGCAATGGCTGGCGTTTCTCGATAATCGCTGCCCGGCAGCCGGCCTGACCCGCTGGATGGTGCTGGTCGAAGGCGCCTACAAGCCCGAGTGCAAGCTCGATGACAAGGCCATCGCCGGGCTCGCCCAGGCGGTCGAAACCTGGATCCGCAAGCATGTTTGAACTGGGCTGGCCGTGGATTTTCCTGCTGTTGCCGCTGCCCTGGCTGGCGCGCCTGCTGCTGCCGGCCGCCGACAGCGGCGAACCGGTGCTCAAGGTCGGCTTCCTTGACGAACTCGAGGGCCTGGCCGGGCGCCGTGCCCGCCTGAACCTGCCGACCTGGCGCCAGCAGGCACCGTTCATCCTGATCTGGCTACTGTTGTTGCTGGCCGCCGCCCGCCCGCAATGGCTGGGCGATCCGCTGCCGGTATCGGCCAGTGGCCGCGACCTGCTGGTGGCGGTGGACGTATCAGGTTCCATGGATTTCCCCGACATGCAGTGGAAGGACGACGAGATCAGCCGCCTGGACCTGGTCAAGGCATTGATGGGCGACTTCCTGCAGGACCGCCAGGGCGACCGCGTCGGCCTGATCCTGTTCGGCAGCCAAGCCTACCTGCAGGCCCCGTTGACCTTCGACCGGCGCACCGTGCGCACCTTCCTCGACGAAGCGCAGATCGGCATCGCCGGCAAGAACACCGCCATCGGCGACGCCATTGGCCTGGCCGTCAAACGCCTGCGCCAGCGCCCGGCGCAGAGCCGGGTGCTGATCCTGATCACCGACGGCGCCAACAACGGCGGGCAGATCCACCCGCTGACCGCCGCGCGCCTGGCCGCCCAGGAAGGCGTGCGCATCTACCCCATCGGCATCGGCGCCAACCCCGAGGCCAGCGGCACGCCGGGACTGCTGGGCCTGAATCCGAGCCTGGACCTGGACGAGGCCGCGCTCAAGGAGATCGCCGAAATCACCCATGGCAGCTACTTCCGCGCCCACGACGGCGCCGAGCTCGACGCCATCGGCGACACCCTCGACCAACTGGAACCGGTGGCCCAGCAGCCGACCCAGGCGCGCACCGCCCATGAGCTGTACGCCTGGCCACTGGCACTGGCGCTGTTGCTCAGCGTGCTGCTGGTGGTGGCCGTGCAGTGGCCGGACAACCTGCTGCAACGCCTGCTGCGCAAACCGCGCTTCCTGCAGCCTCACCCGGAATGGCGCCAGCGCCTCAAGCGCCTGCGCCTGAGGAGGCGGCGATGATCGAACTCTGGCCGCAATGGCTGCGCCCGCTCTGGCTGTTGGTACTGCCACTGCTTGGCTGGCTGCTGTTCAAGCTCTGGCACCGACGCAAGCGCGCCGGACGCTGGCAGTTGATCCTGCCGCAACCGTTCCACGCGGTACTGCTCGGTGGCGGCAGCGGCAGCACCAGCAAGCTGCCGTGGATCGCCCTGGGCCTGGCCTGGCTGCTGATCGTCCTGGCCCTGCTCGGCCCCAGCTGGCAACGCCTCGAGGAAACCCGCCAGCGCCCGGCCGACCCGCTGGTGATCCTGCTCGAACTGACGCCGCAGATGCTCGCCGAGGACAGCGCGCCGAACCGCCTGGAGCAGGCCCGACGCAAGGTGCTCGACCTGCTCGAGCATCGTCGCGACAGCCAGACCGCACTGATCGTCTATGCCGGCAGCGCCCACACCCTGGTGCCGCTGTCAGATGACCTGGGCACCACGCGCAACCTGCTCGAGGCCGTCGATCCATCGATCATGCCGCAGCCCGGCCAGCGCGCTGACCTGGCCGTACGCAAGGGCCTCGCGCTGCTAGCGCAAAGCGGTCTGGGCCAGGGCCGCCTGCTGTTGATCGGCTCGTCGCTGAGCGAACTTGAACGCGAAGGCATACGCCAGGCCCTTGGCCGCCAGGGCCCGAGCCTGCTGATGCTGGGTGTCGGCAGCGCCGAGGGCGCGCCGGTGCGCCAGGCCAATGGCGAATACCTCAAGGACGACCAGGGCGGCATCCTTATGCCACGCCTGGACAGCGCTTCGCTGAAGACTTTCATCGGCTCGACCGGCGGGCGCTATCGCCATGCCCGCATCGACGACCTCGACCTGCGCGGCCTGGGCCTGTTCGACAACCCGCGCCTGCTGCACAACGACGGACAGCCCCTGCAACTGGACAGCTGGGCCGATCAGGGATACTGGCTGCTACTGCCCCTGCTGCTGCTCGCCGCCTGCGCCGGCCGGCGTGGCTGGCTGTTCTGCCTCCCCCTGCTGCTGGCCCTGCCGCAGCCGAGCCAGGCCTTCGAGTTCAACGACCTGTGGCTGCGCCCCGACCAGCAGGGCCAGCGCCTGCTGGAACGACAACGCCCCGCCGAGGCCGCCCGGCACTTCGCCGACAGCCAATGGCGTGGCATGGCACTTTACCAGGCCGGCGACTTCGAAGGCGCCGCCGCCGCATTCGCCCAAGCCGGCACAGCAGCCGCCCATTACAATCGTGGTAACGCCCTGGCCCGCGCCGGCGAACTGGAAGCGGCGCTGGACGCCTACGAACAGGCACTGGAGCGCCAGCCCGACCTGAAAGCCGCGCTGGACAACCAGGCGCTGGTCCAGCAATTGTTGCAACAGCGCCAGGCCAAGGCCGAGGAACAGCCAAACAACGCCGATGCCCGGGACACGCCCGGCAATGAGACGGAAGGCAATAGCAGCTCGACCAGCAGCCAGGCCCAGGGCGCGCCGGACAGCGAAAACCCGGCACAAGGCCAGCAGAACGGTGACAATCAGGGCAACTCCCAGGCTCCGTCCGGCACTGCCGACGGCGATGACGACAGCATCACCCAGCCGCCCCAGCGGCCGCTCTCCACCAGCCTCGACGCCGAGCAGCGCCAGGCCCTGGAACAGTGGCTGCGGGAGATCCCCGACAATCCGGCGGAACTGCTGCGGCGCAAATTCTGGTATGAACAGCAATTGCATCAGGAAACCCCACGATGAGTCGCTTCGGCGTCTTTCTCCTAGGCCTGTTGTGGAGCCTCGCGGCCCAGGCCGAACCGACCCTGCAGGCCAGTGTCGACCGCACGCGCCTCGAGGCCGGCGAAACCCTGGAACTCACCCTCGAGAGCCAGGACGTGACCCAGTTCGGCAAGCCCGACCTGCGCACCCTCGAGCCGGATTTCGAGGTTCGCGGCACACGCCAGCTCAACAGCCTGCACACCCTCGACGGCGAAACCCGCGCCAGCACCCGCTGGATCATCACCCTGCTGCCCCGGCGCAGCGGCAGCCTGCGCATCCCCGAGCTGCAACTGGGCCAGTCGCGCAGCCAGGCCATCGAGCTGCAGGTGCTGCAGGCCGACAGCCAGCGCCCGGACGCAGCCTCGCAAGTGTTCGTCGAGGCCACCCTGGACAGCAGCGCGGTCTATGTCCAGGCCCAGGCCGTGCTGACCCTGCGCATCTACCATTCGGTCGCGCTATACGACGACAGCAGTCTCAGCCCGTTGCAACTGGAAAACGCCAAGGTTGACCCCCTGGGTGAGTCGCGCACGTACGAGAAAGAGATTAATGGCGTGCGCCATGGGGTGATCGAGACCCGCTACGCCATCTACCCCCAGCAAAGCGGCGACCTTGACGTGCCGCCGCTGCGCTTCACCGCCACCGCCGCCGACAATGGCGAGCAACCCGCCGGCACGCCAAGGGTCGGCCGCCAGGTGCAGGTTAGTTCGCTGCCGTTGCGCCTGACCGTCAAGCCGATCCCGGCCGGCTACCCGGCCGACCGCCCCTGGCTGCCGGCACGCAGCCTGACCCTGGAAGAACACTGGAACCCCGACCCGAACAGCCAGCCGACGCAGATCGGCGACTCGCTGACGCGCAACATCAGTGTGCGCGCCGAGGGCCTTTCGAGCACTCAGTTGCCGCCGCTGCCGGCCACCGAGGCCGCCGGCCTGCGCCGTTACCCCGACCAGCCGTTGCTGCGCAATGAGATCGGCGAGCGCGGCATGGTCGCCAACCGTGAGGAACGCGAGGCGCTGGTGCCGACCCACGCCGGCGAGCTGGCCCTGCCGGCGCTGGAGGTGACCTGGTGGAACACCCGCGAGGACCACCTGGAGCACAGCAGCCTGCCGGCACGCACCCTGAACGTGCAGGACAATCCGGCGCTCAGCGCCGACACCCCGGTCGGCGACAGCAACATGGCCCCCAGCCTGCTCTGGCCCTGGCAGTTGGCTACGCTGGTACTGGCGCTGACCACCTTGCTCGGTTTCACCCTGTGGTGGCGGGCCCGTTCGCAACCGGCGGTACTGCGGGCGGCGCAGACTGGCCCAAGTCCACGCACGCTGCTCGACGACCTCAAGCGCGCCTGCCAGGCCAACGATCCGCAGGCCACCCGCCAGGCGCTGGACGCCTGGGCGCGGCAGCAGCCGGAAACCCTGGCCGAGATGGCGGCGCGCTTCGTGCCGTTGTCCGATGCGCTGGATGGGTTGAACGGTGCGTTGTACAGCGAAAGCGGCCAGTACTGGCATGGCGACGAGCTATGGCGGGCCATCGGCGCCATACCGCCGGCCGAGCAGGAGCTGGCGCCGACGGGCGAGGCCAGTAGCCTGCCTCCGCTTTATCCCAAGTAGCCCCATCGCGGGCCAAGCCCGCTCCCACAAGTCCGCGATGAGTTACCATAGCGCCCGAATCCAAACGCCCCCTGCCGCTCACCCTACGGATCTTCCATGCGTCTGTTTCACACCTCCGACTGGCACCTGGGCCAGAGCCTGCATGGCCAGGAACGCGACTTCGAACACGCCTGCTTCCTCGACTGGCTGCTAGGCCAGCTGCGCCTGCGCCAGCCCGATGCGCTGCTGATCGCCGGCGACATCTTCGACACCGTCAATCCGCCGGTCAAAGCCCAGGAACGCCTTTACGACTTCATCGTCCAGGCCCACGAGCAACAGCCCAAGCTGGACATCGTGATGATCGCCGGCAACCACGACTCCGGCTCGCGCATCGAGCTGCCGGCGCCACTGATGCGCCGCCTGCGCACCCACGCCCTGGGCCGCGTGCACTGGCTCGACGAGGGCCAGCTGGACGCCGAGCGCCTGCTGATCCCGCTGACCAACGCCCGCGGCAAGGTCGGCGCCTGGTGCCTGGCCCTGCCCTTCCTGCGCCCCGCCGAAGTCACCGGGCCGGCGCTGGGTGACGACTACCTGCAGGGCATCACCCAGGTCCACGAGCAGTTGATCGCGGCAGCACAGAAGAAACGCAAGAAGGACCAGGCGCTGGTCGCCATCAGCCATGCGCACATGGCCGGCGGCAGCATCTCGGAAGACTCCGAACGCAGCCTGATCATCGGCAATGCCGAGGCGCTGCCGGCGCGGCTGTTCGACAAGGCCATCAGCTATGTCGCCCTGGGTCATCTGCACAAGCCGCAGAAGGTCAACCGCGAGGATCGCATCCGCTACAGCGGCGCGCCGATCCCGCTGTCCTTCGCTGAAATCAACTACCCGCACCAGGTGCTGGAAGTGGAGCTGGAGGGCGCCGAACTGGTCAGCGTCGAGCCGCGCCCGGTGCCGCGTGCCGTGGCCCTGCAGCGGGTCGGCCCGGCACCGCTGGGCGAGTTGCTCGAACAATTGGGCCAATTGCCGGTGATCGACCTGCTCGAAGACCCCAACCGCCAACCCTGGCTGGAGGTGCGGGTACGCCTGGACGAGCCGCAGCCCGACCTGCGCCAGCAGATCGAGACCGCCCTGCAAGGCAAGGCTGTGCGCCTGGTGCGCATCAGCGCCGAGTATGCCGGCGCCGGGCGCCAGGAGGAGGATGAACAAACCTTTGTCGAACTGGCGCAGCTGACCCCGCAGGACCTGTTCGGCCGTGCCTGGCAACAACAGTACGGCAACCCTGCCGACGAGCAGGCCCTGGCCGACTTTGCCGAGCTGCTGCAGGACGTGCTGCAAGAGGAGGAACGACCATGAAGATTCTCGCCATCCGCCTGAAGAACCTGGCTTCCCTTGCCGGCCCCATCGACATCGACTTCACCGCCGAGCCCCTGGCCAGCGCCGGCCTGTTCGCCATCACCGGGCCGACCGGGGCCGGCAAGAGCACACTGCTCGACGCCCTGTGCCTGGCCCTGTTCGGCAGCGTGCCACGCCTGAACGATATCGCCCGGGAAGCCAAGGTGCCGGATGCCGACGGCGAGATCCCCACCTCCGACCCACGCAACCTGCTGCGCCGTGGCACCGGCAGCGGCTTTGCCGAGGTGGATTTCATCGGCATCGACGGCTGCCGCTACCGCGCCCGCTGGGAAGCCAATCGCGCCCGCGAGAAAGCCACCGGCAAGCTGCAGAACAGCCGCCAAAGCCTCTACGACCTGGACAGCGAGCAGTTGCTGGGTAGCGGCAAGAACGAATACAAGCAGCTGGTCGAGGCCCGCCTGGGCCTGAATTTCGAGCAGTTCACCCGCGCGGTGATGCTGGCCCAGAGCGAGTTCGGCGCCTTTCTCAAGGCCGACGACCGTGAGCGCAGCGAATTGCTGGAAAAACTCACCAACACGGCGATCTACACCCGCCTCGGCCAGCGCGCCTTCAGCAAGGCTCGGGAAACCGGCGAGGTACACAACGATCTGAAGAAGCAGGCCGAGCATCTGCTGCCGATGGACGCCGAAGCTCGTGCCGCCCTCGACCAGGAACTTGAACTGGCCCAGCAACAGTTCAAGGCCGGCCAGGCACGCCAGCGCCTGCTCGAACAACAGCGCACCTGGTTCGAAGAACAGCAGCGCCTGCACGCCCAGCACCATGAGGCCGGCACTGCCCTGCAAGCCGCCGAGCAGGCGTGGCAGCAACTGGCCGAACAGCGCGTCGACCTGCAACGCCTGGAGCGCCTGGCGCCCCAGCGCCACCAGTTCCATCGCCAACAGCACCTGGCCGCGCAACTGGCCCCGGTGCAGGCGGATATCGACCAGCAACAACGCCAGCAAAGCGATATGCAGCAAGATATCGACGCACTGCAGCAGTCCCTCGAAGCCGCCCGCCAGCACCTGGGCCAACAGCAGGCCCTGCAAGGCGAAAACGCTCCGCGCCTGCGCCAGGCCTTCGCCGCTCAAGGCGACATCGCACGCCTGGACAAGGACCTGACGGAACAGCGCGAAGCCTGTAACCAGGCCGAGCAGGAGGCCAGCGCGGGCCAGCAGCAGCTGCAACAGCTGGAGGACCATCAGCAACGCAGCCAGCAGCAGTTGTCGCAGATCGATGCCGCCCTGGCCGAAAGCCAGCATCTGGGCGGCCTCGCCGACGCCTGGCAGGCCTATCTGCCACAACTCAAGCAGGTCATGCTGACCGGCGGCCGCCTGGCCAAGGGCCGCGAAGAGCTGCCCGGGCTGCAGGCCCAGGCCAGCCAGGCCAACGCCCAACTGCAAGCGCAACGCGAGCATTTCGAACTGCTGTTCCGCGAAGCCGGTGCCGAACCCCATGCGCTGGCCGAGCAGGTCGATCTGCTCGGCGCCATGCTTCAGGACAACCGCAAGCAACAGCGCGCCGTCGAAGAGCTGGGCCGCCTGCATGGTCGCGAGCAGGAACTGCGCCAGGCCATCGCCGCCCTGCGTGAACGCCAGCAGCAAGCCATGCAGCGGCGCCAGCAACTGATCGGCGAAGGCACCGCGGCCAAGGCCGAGCTGGAAAGCGCCGAGCAAGCGCTGACCCTCACCCGTCAATTGCTCGAGCGCCAGCGCCTGGCGCGCAACACCAGCGTCGAAGAGCTGCGCGCGCAACTGCGCGACGGCGAGCCTTGCCCGGTCTGCGGTAGCGCCGAACACCCGTTCCACCAGCCCGAAGCCCTGCTGCACAGCCTTGGTCGACACGACCAGGCCGAGGAAGAGGCGGCGCACAAGCAAGTCGAGCAGCTCAATGGCAAGCTGGTGGAACTGCGCACCGAACTGGGCGTGGTCAATGCCCAGCTCAAGGATTACCAGCAACAACAACAGCAGCTCGGCGAGCAGTTGCAGCCTGTGACCGAACAGCTCCACGCCCATGCTCTGTGGCCGGCGCTTGCCCCGCAAGACGACGCGGCCCGCGGCAAGTGGCTCGACGGCCAGTTACGCCGCCTCGGCGAGGAGATAGACCGCGACGAGAAACGTCAGGGCGCCCTGCTCACCCTGCAGAAGGATGCCGCTCGCCTTACCCAGCAATTGCAGGCCGCAGGCGAGGCCCAGCAACAGGCGCAGCGTCACCTCGACCAGCAGCACCAGGCCCTGGCCGCCGACGCCCAGCAACTGGAACAAAGCCTCGACGACCTGGGCAGCGTGCTGCCCCAGGACATTCTCCAGGCCCTGCGCGACGACCCGGCCAACGCCTTCCTCGGCCTCGACCAGCAGATCGCCCAGCGCCGCCAACAACTCGACCTGCGCAAGGACGAACAGGAAGAGCAACAGGCCCGTCAAGTCCAGCTCGACAAGCTGCGGGACCAGCAACAGACACGCCTGCACGTGCATCAGCAACTGCAACAGAAATTTGCCACGCTGGACGCGCAACACCAGCAGGCCCGCGCCACACTTGGCGAACTGCTCGGTGAACAGCCCAGCGCCGAAGCCTGGCAACAGTACATGGATACCCAGCTGGAGCAGGCGCGCAGCGCCGAGGCCGACTGCGTCCAGAAGCTGCAAGCGCTGCACACCCAAAGCGTGCAACTGGCCGGCGACCTCAAGGCCAACCAGCAGCGTCAGCAGGCCCTGGAACAGGAGCATCAGCAGTTGCAGGGCGAAATCGCCAATTGGCGCAGCGCGCACCCTGAGCTGGACGATGCCGGCCTTGACCGCCTGCTGGCCGTCGACGATGCCCAGCTCGGTGAATTGCGTCAGCGCCTGCAAACTGCAGAGAAGGCCATCGAGCAAGGCCGGGTGCTGCTTCAGGAGCGTGAACAACGCCTGCAGCAACATGCCAGCCAGGCCCACGGCGAATTGCCGGCGGAAGAACTGGAGCAAGCACTCAGCGAGCTCCAGCAGCAACTGGCCGCTCAAGAACAAGGCTGCGCCGAACTACGCGCGCGCCAGGCCGACGACCAGCGCCGTCAGCAGGCCAGCCAGGCCCTGGCCGAGCAGATCGAGCAGGCCTACCAGCAATGGCAACGCTGGGCGCGCCTGAATGCGCTGATCGGCTCGGCCTCGGGCGATGTGTTCCGCAAGATCGCCCAGGGCTACAATCTCGACCTGCTGCTGCACCACGCCAATAGCCAGTTGCGCCAGTTAGCCAAACGCTACCGCCTCAAGCGCGGCGGCAGCGCGCTGGGCCTGCTGGTGCTGGACACCGAGATGGGCGACGAGCTGCGCTCTGTGCACTCGCTGTCGGGCGGCGAAACCTTCCTGGTCTCCCTGGCGCTGGCCCTGGGCCTGGCGTCGATGGCCTCCAGCACCCTGCGCATCGAATCGCTGTTCATCGACGAAGGCTTCGGCAGCCTCGACCCCGAGTCGCTGCAACTGGCCATGGACGCCCTCGACGGTCTGCAGGCTCAGGGCCGCAAGGTAGCGGTGATCTCCCACGTGCAGGAGATGCACGAACGCATCCCGGTGCAGATCCAGGTGCGCCGTCAGGGCAATGGGCTGAGCGATGTCGAGGTGTGCGGGTGATTCTCTACTCGTTCCGCCGCTGCCCCTGGGCCATGCGCGCACGCCTGGCGCTGCGCTACGCCGGGTGCGACGTGCAGGTGGTCGAGGTAAAGATGAAGGAAAAGCCCGCCGAACTGCTGGCACTGTCGCCCAAGGGCACGGTGCCGGTGCTCGATACCGGGAATGGCGTACTGGAGGAAAGCCTCGAGATCATGCGCTGGGCGCTCGACCGCCACGACCCCGAAGACTGGCGCCTGCTGGCTGACCCAGCGGCCGCGCGCCAGGCCGACGCGCTGATAGCCCGCAACGACAGCGCGTTCAAGGCGCAGGTAAACCTGTACAAGTATGCCGAGCGCTATCCAAAGTATTCCCGGGCCCACTACCGCGCCCAGGCCGAGCCCTGGCTGGCCGAGCTGGAAAGCCTTCTCGAAGGCAGGCCCTGGCTACTCGCCGAGCACCCTAGCCTGGCCGACGCCGCCTTGCTGCCCTTGATGCGCCAGTTTGCCGGGGTCGAACCGCAATGGTTCGCCGAGGCTGCTTATCCGCGGCTGCGGAGCTGGCTTCAGGGCTGGCTGGGGTCATCCCTGTTCGAGGCCGTCATGGCGAAGCCATAGTGCCCCACGCGACACACTGCAGGCCGCAGGAAAAAGCGTCGTTCGTCCTGTGTTTTTTCCTGCCGCCCGCTACTCACAACGCCAGAATCGGCGCGGACATCAGCAACAGCACTACCGCCGTGATACGCCACATCATGCTCTGCCCCTTTGGCGAGTCAAAAATTTAGCGTCAAATTAAATCATATGGCTTTGTGCTATTACCAATGGCTTTACACACTCAGTTGGAGTGCTTGCTCAAGGCGGCATGGAAATGCGCGCTCTGTTGCAGGTATTTCTGGGTGTAGCTGTGGGTGCTCGAGGCCTTGGTACCCTGCTCCGCCTGGGCGTGGGCTGGCAAAACGACGGAGGCAGAGATGGCGGAGGCGGCGATGAGTGGGAAGAGATTGAAGTTCATGCTGGCAGACCTCGACTTCGGTGGTTGACGTTGGCCCGTCGTGGGCCTTGGGTCAAAACTTACGCCGATGGATCTGCCTGTAAAAATTCATTGCGGCAGTAGCCATTATCATGGCCATTGATAATTGCCGATGCCGCTCCCACGCCAACTCAGTGTCCGCCATTATTCGAGGAACTTGAGGTCCGAAGGCGCCTGCTGCGCCAACTTCTGCAGGGTGTCCCCCAGCTTGCCGCTGCGCGGATCTCGGCGCATGACCACGATCTGGTTGCTCTTCTGGTTCGCCACCAGCAGGTAGTTGCCACTGGGGTCCAGGGCAAACTCGCGGGGATGGTCGCCCTCGACCGAGCGGCGCTGCACCAATCTCAGTTGGCCGTCATCCTTGCCTACCGCATACACCACGATCTCGTTGGCAGTGCCGCGATTGCTGACATAGAGGAAGCGGCCATCGGCCGACAGGTGCAGCCCGCCCGCGGCCCTGGCCGCTGCATCCTTGCTGTCGGTCAGCGGCAAGTGCTGGCGCTCGGTCAGAGCACCGTCCTGCACATCGAATACCACCACCTCGGCGCTCATCTCCAGCGTCAGGTAGGCGTGCCGACCCTTGGCGTCGAACAGCAGATGACGCGGGCCACTGCCCGGTGGCAACGCCACTGACGGCGGAATCGCCGGGCTCAGCGGATGCTCGGGGCTGGCGCCGTCATAGCGGTAGATGAACACCTTGTCCGCGCCCAGGTCGCTGGCATACAGGTGGCGGCCATCGGGCGACAGCACCAGCGAATGCACATGGGCACCGGCCTGGCGCTCGGGGTTGACCTTGCTTGGCGTGTGCCTAGCCTGCTGCACCACCGGTTTGAGCTTGCCGTCCCTGGCCACCGGGATCACCACCAGGCTGCCACCGGGGTCGGGAGCGACGGCGTAGTTGGCGACGAACAGGTAGCGCTGGTCATGGCTCAGGCTGGCGTGGGTCGGCTCGTCGCCCTGGCTGGGCACCTGGTTCAGCAGCTTGATCTCGCCCTTGCTGCTTAGCGAGAAGCTGCTGACGTTGCCCTTGGGCGTTTCATTTACCGCGAACAGCTGGCGCTGGTCGGCAGACAGCACCAGCCACGAGGGGCTGACACTCTTGACCACCTGCCGGGGCTTGGCGTCGATCTGGCCAGTGCGAGCGTTGAAGTCGTAGCGGTAGATCCCTTCGCTGCCGTTGTCGGTGTAGCTGCCCACCAGCAACGTGGCGGCCTGGGCGTTGACTGACAAAGCCATCAGGCTAGCGGTCAGCAGGCGTGTCCATTTCCTGTTCATCGTCTTCTTCATCCGGGGCACGAAAAGCACTCATACAGACTAGACGATGCTCGCCTTCATCAGTGGCCAGGCTCCAGTCGTCGCCCGCGCCAGTGGCGGCAGCGATCTGCTCGGGGGTGAAGGACCAGCGGCGCAGTTGGCGGCCGTCCATGCATTCGATGGTGAGGCCGGATTCGTCGAGGGTGAAGTCGAAGGCGTGCAGGCCGTCGATCAGGAGCATGTCGCAGGCTGCGAGGGCGGTGGCGAGGGTGGTCATGGTAATACCATTTCAGACAAAGGCCGCCATTATACGCAATCGCGGGTCAAGTCGCGGCGGTGCGCCGATGCGACTTGACCCGCGATCATGGCGTCACTCAATGGGCGAAGATCGAGCCGCCCTCCTTGCCCGCCAATTTCTCTGGCTTGATCAGGAACCGCGCCAGCGCCGGCAGCAGCCACAGGGCGCCGAACATGTTCCACAGCAGCATGAAGGTCAGCATCAGGCCCATGTCGGCCTGGAACTTGATCGCCGAGAAGATCCAGGTGCACACGCCGATGGCCAGGCACAGGCCGGTGAACAGTACCGCCTTGCCGGTGGAGCGCAGGGTCTCGTAGTAGGCCTCCTGCAATGGCAGGCCGGCGCGCAGGAAGCTCTCCAGGCGGCTGTAGATGTAGATGCCGTAGTCCACGCCGATGCCCACGCCCAGCGCCACCACCGGCAGCGTGGCGACCTTCACGCCAATGCCCATGAAGGCCATCAGCGCGTTGCCCAGTACCGAGGTCAGCACCAGCGGCAGGACAATGCACAGGGTCGCGGCGAACGAGCGGAAGGTGATCATGCACATCACCGCCACGCAGATGTACACGAGGATCAGGATGGTCAGCTCGGCCGACTTGATCACTTCGTTGGTGGCCGCCTCGATGCCGGCATTACCCGCCGCCAGGAGGAACTGCAGGCCTTCCTTGCTGTGGCTGTCGGCGAAAGCCTTGGCCGCTGCGGTGACCCGCTCCAGGGTCTCGGCCTTGTGGTCGTTGAGGAACACCAGCACTGGCGCCAGCGAACAGTCGGCGTTGTACAGGCCGTCGGCACGGGCGATGGAGTTGTTGAGGATATCCGGGTTGCGCGACAGGGTTTCCCATTTCAGGCTGCCCTCGTTCATGCCCTTGATGACCTGCTTGGACACGGTCACCAGGGAGATGGTCGACTGCACCCCGGGGGTGTTGTCCATGGTCCACATCAGCTCGTCGATCGGCGCCATGGTCGAGTGGATCGAGCAGCTCTCGGCCGGGGTCTTGACCATGATCACCAGCACATCGGAACTGGTCGAGTAATTGCTGATGATGAAGCTGTTGTCCTGATTGTAGCGCGAGTCCGGGCGCAGCTCCGGCGCGCCCTGGTCGAGGTCGCCGATCTTCAGGTTCTGGCTGTACCAGAGGCCGCCACCGAAGGCCAGCAGCGCCAGCACCACCGATACCGGCGCCACCTTGGGGCTGGCGAAGTTGGACAGCAGGCGCCAGAACGGATGCTCGCGGGTCGCGTCCTTCTTGCTGCGGGCGATGGCCTTCTGGCTGATGCCGACATAGCTGATCGCCACCGGCAGCAGGATCAGGTTGGTGAACACGATCACCGCCACGCCGATCGAGGCGCCGATGGCCAGCTCGCGGATTACGCCGATGTCGATGATCAGCAGGGTGATGAAGCCCACGGCGTCGGCGAGGATGGCGATCATCCCCGGCAGGAACAGCTGGCGGAAGGTGCGCCGGGCCGCGGTCAGGGCGTTGTCGGCGTCACTGGATTGCAGGGCGATGCCGTTGATCTTCTGCACCCCGTGGGAAATGCCGATGGCAAAGATCAGGAACGGCACCAGCATCGAGTACGGGTCCAGGCCGAAGCCCACCGCATGCATCAGCCCCAACTGCCAGACCACCGCTACCAGGGTGGTGATGAGCACGGCGATGGTGCTGCGAATGCACCAGGTGAACCAGTACAGCAGCGCCCAGGTGATCACCAGCGCCACGCCGAAGAACATCGCGACCATCACCAGGCCGTCGATCAGGTCACCGACCTTCTTGGCGAAACCGACGATGTGAATCTTCACGTTCGGGTTCTGCGCCTGGAACTTGTCGCGAATCTTCTCTTCCAGCTGGTGGGAGAACTGCTGGTAGTCGAGCTTGACCTGGCGCCCCGGATCCTGCGGGTCGGGATGGTTCTCCAGCAGCGGGATATCGATGATGCTGGACTTGAAGTTGTTGGCCACCAGGCGCCCCACCTGGCCCGACTTGAGCACGTTGTCGCGCAGGGTGTCGAGGCTGTCCTGGGAGCCATTGTAGGTATTGGGGATCACTTCGCCGCCGGAGAAGCCCTCTTCGGTGACCTCGCTCCAGCGCACGCTCGGGCTCCACAGCGATTTCAGCCCGGCGCGGTCGACACCGGGGATGTAGAACACCTCGTCATGGATCTGGCGCAGGGTCTCCATGTAGTCCTTGTCGAAGATGTCACCATTGACAGCCTCCACCGAGACGCGGACGGTGTTGCCGAGGTTGGCCAGGTCGTTGCGGTGCTCCATCATCTGCTCGATGAACGGATGCTGCAGCGGGATCATCTTCTCGAAGCTGGTGGACGGGCGGATCTGCGTGGCCTGCCAGAACAGGAACACGCTCACCAGCAGGCAGATGCCGATGACCACGGGGCGGTTGTTGAAGATCAGGCGTTCCAGCAGGGTGGCCTTGTCCTTGTGCTGCATGTCGAAGCTCTCCCGGCTGGTCATGGACGCGCCTCCTGGGTACCGTCGGCCGAGGCCAGGTGCACGCCCCCTTGCCCGACCAGCAACAGGCCGCCACCGCCCAGGCCGCTGACACCCGACAGGGCGATACGGTCGGCGCGGTTGCGCACGCTGAAGGTCTGCCCGTCATCATGGCTGCGCAGCACGCTGCCGCCATTGCCGACCAGCACCAGGCTGCCGTCCTCGAGAAGCGTAGCGCTTGCCAGGCCGAATTCGAGCGGGCCGCGTTCGGCCTTGAGTTCGATCGGCTGCCAGCTGTCGCCGAAATCGGTGGAGCGGAACAGGTTGCCTCGCAGGCCGTAGGCCAACAGGGTGTTGGGCTGGGCGGTGCCGATCACACCGAACAGCGAACCCTCGTAGGGGCCTTGCACCGTCGTCCAGCTCTGGCCAGCATCGCTGGAGCGGAACATGCTGCCCTGCTCGCCGACGATGAACAGGCCGGCGTCCTTCACTTGGGTGATGGCGTTGAGGTGGAGCTGGTCGGGGTTGTCCAGGCGCTCGGCGACGTCCTGCCAGTGCTGGCCGCCATCGGTGCTCTCCAGCAGCGCGCCATAGGCGCCGACGGCAAAGCCATGTTGAGCATCGATGAAACGCACGTCGAGCAAGGGCGCTTCGCGGGACAGGTCTTCGAACTGCTTGCTCCAGGTCGCGCCGCCGTCGTTGCTGGCGAGGATCTGAGCATCATGGCCGACCGCCCAGCCGCGCTTGTCGTCGAGGAAGAACACTGCGGTGAGCAGTTGCCGGGTGGGCACCCGGGCCTGGGTCCAGGTCTTGCCCTGGTCGTCGGAGAACAGGATATGGCCGCGATCGCCGACCACCACCAGGCGCTGGCCTGCGTGGGTGGCGCCGATCAACAGGCTCTGGCTGGCCTTGGCCGACTCCACCGAGTATTCCTCGGCGGCCACCGCCGCCTCGGCATTGCCGGCGCCGATGCCCAGCACCAGTGCCAGCATCGCGCCTGCCGCCAGCCTGCGGCGTGGCGTTATCCGCTCTCTCATGACTGCCCCCTGTTGTGTTCTTGTGGTGGGTCAATCTATTGCCAGGCACTGCCGAAACCCCTGGTCCAGAGGCCTGGAATAGCTTCTGACCATCGTATCGGGCTTGTCCGACAGAAAACAACGAGCGGGACGTTATGTTTTGTTAACCATAGAAAATGACTGGGGCCGCAAAGCGGCCCCAAACTTCGCCCGACTTACGCCAGGCTCTTGCTCACCACCTCGTACACATCGCTGGACAGCGCCCCGGACGCGAGGATCCGCTCCAGCTCGCCCTTCATCAGCGCCTGACGCTGGTCGTCATACTTGCGCCAGCGGGTCAGCGGGGCGAGTTGACGCGAGGCGATTTGCGGGTTCAGCGCATTGAGCTCGATCACCAGGTCCGCCAGGAAGCGATACCCCGAACCGTCAGCGGCGTGGAAGTTGACCAGGTTCTGCCCGGCGAAACCACCGATCAGCGCACGCACCTTGTTCGGGTTCTTCAGGGTGAAGGCCGGGTGCTGCATCAATGCCTTGACCCGCGCCAGGCCGCCCGGCAGGGTGCTGGCCGCCTGCACGCTGAACCACTGGTCCATTACCAGCGGGTTGTCCTTGAAGTGCTCGGCGAAGGCTTCCAGGGCCTTGGCGCGCTCGGCCCCGAACGGCGAGTTGACCAGCACCGCCAGGGCGGTGAGACGCTCGGTCATGTTGTCGCAGTGCTCGTACTGCTCCAGGGTCGCCTCGAGCACCTGCGGCTTGCCGCTGAGCATCAGGTACGACAGCGCGATGTTCTGCAGGCTACGACGGGCAAAGTGCTCGGCCGAGGCCACGTAGGCGGTCTTGCGCGAGACCTCGCGGTTGGCCTGGTAACGCGCCCACAGCGCATCGAACAGCTGCTCGGCGATCTGCCGGCGGGCGAACTCACGGGCGGCGTGGATGGCATCCACGTCGGCCACCTGGCTGATCTCGGTGAGGTAGGCCTCGCCCGGCAGCGAGAGCATCTCGGCGACCATGGCCGGGTCCAACGACTCATTGCCAACCACAGTGCCCAGTGCAGTGATCAGGCGCTGGTCGAGGGCCAGTGCTTCGCCACGCTGGTGCTGGCCGATCAGCTCCTGGAGCACCTGCACGGCCAACTGCTGCCCTGCTTCCCAGCGGTTGAAGCCGTCGCTGTCGTGTTGCATGAGGAACATCAACTGGTCGCGGTCGTAGGGGAAGCTCAGCTTGACCGGTGCGCTGAAGCCGCGCAGCAGCGACGGCAGCGGCTGACTGGCAATACCTTCGAAGGTGAAGGTCTGCTCGGCTTCGATCACCGACAGGACGCGGCTGGTGCCAGTGGCGGCGCTTTCGCCGGCCAGGCGCAACGGCAGGTCGTTGCCTTGGGCATCCAGCAGGCCCAGCGCCACCGGGATCACGAACGGCAGTTTCTCAACCTGCCCCGGTGTCGGCGGGCAGCTCTGGCGGAAGGTCAGGCTGTAGCGCTGCGCGGCAGCGTCATAGGCCTCGCTGACCTCCAGGCGCGGGGTGCCGGCCTGGGTGTACCAGCGCTTGAACTGGGCCAGGTCGACGCCGTTGGCGTCTTCCATGGCCTTGATGAAGTCGTCGGTGGTAACGGCCTGGCCATCATGGCGCTCGAAGTACAGGTCGCTACCCTTGCGGAAGCCCTCGGCCCCCAGCAGGGTGTGGACCATGCCGACCACCTCGGCGCCCTTCTCGTACACCGTCAGGGTGTAGAAGTTGGAGATCTCGATGAAGCTGTCCGGGCGGATCGGGTGGGCCATGGGGCCGGCGTCTTCGGCGAACTGATGGGTACGCAGATAGGCGACGTCCTCGATGCGCTTGACCGTGCGCGAGTTCATGTCGGCGCTGAACTCGGCATCGCGGAACACCGTGAAGCCTTCCTTGAGCGACAGCTGGAACCAGTCGCGGCAGGTCACGCGGTTGCCCGACCAGTTGTGGAAGTACTCGTGGGCCACCACGCCCTCGACCCGCTGGTGGGCGGCGTCGGTGGCGGTCTCGGCGCGGGCCAGCACGCAGCTGGAGTTGAAGATGTTCAGGCCCTTGTTTTCCATGGCGCCCATATTGAAGTCGTTGACCGCGACGATCATGAAGATGTCCAGGTCGTACTCACGGCCATAGACTTCCTCGTCCCAGCGCATGGACTTCTTCAGGCTGACCATGGCGTGGTCGCACTTGTCGAGGTTTTCTTCCTCGACATAGATACGCAGGGTCACGTCGCGGCCGGACTGGCGGGTGAACTCGCTCTCGACGCACCACAGGTCACCGGCTACCAGGGCAAACAGGTAGGCCGGCTTCTTGAACGGGTCTTCCCAGGTCGCCCAGTGGCGGTCGTCTTCGGCCGGCCCGCTGCCGATCGGGTTGCCGTTGGACAGCAGCACCGGGTAGCGATGCTGCTCGGCGATCACCGTGGTGGTGAAGACGCTCATCACATCCGGGCGGTCGAGGTAGTAGGTGATCTTGCGGAAGCCCTCGGCCTCGCACTGGGTGCAGAACATCTTGCCGGACTTGTACAGGCCTTCCAGCGCGGTGTTGTTCTCCGGGTGGATCTTCACGCTGGTATCCAGGGTGAAGCGTTCGGCCTTGGGATGCACGGTGAGGCTGTCGTCATCGAGCTGGTAGTCGCCGGCAGCAAGCGCCTGGTCGTCCAGCTGCACGCTCAGCAGCTCCAGGTGCTGGCCATCGAGCACCAGCGGCGGCAGGCCGGCGCCGCGCTCGGGGTTGCGGCGCATGACCAGCTGCGCATGGACCAGGCTGTGGTCCTCGAACAGTTCGAAGGTCAGGTGGGTCTCATCGATCAGGTACTCGGGGGCCTGATAGTCCTTGAGGTAGATCACTTGCGGTTGTTCGGTACGCATGGTGACGATCCTTTTACTGGAGCACGGCCAGCTGGTAGGCCGTGTACTTGCGAATATTGATCACGCCGGTGTCGAAGATCAGGTACTGGCCCTTGATGCCCAGCAGCGTGCCTTCCACGACGGGATCCTTGTCGAGGTTGAAGCTGACGATCTTTTTCGGGTAGGCCCCGACCGGGTAGCGCATCTGCACCACTTCGGCGTCGGGCAGCGGCTGGATGGCCTGCAGGCCGAAGCGCTCCTGCAAGGCGCGGATGCCGTCGGCGCAGGCGTCGAAGATCTGCTCGCGGATGGCCGGCAGGTCGAGTACCTCGGCGTCGCCCTTGAGCAGCGCGCGCCAGTTGGTGCGGTCCGGCACCTGGCTGCGCAGCACGTCTTCGACCAGCCCGGATTGCTGGCGGGTGGCCACGCGCATGATCGGCAGCGCCTGGCTGGCGCCCTGGTCGAGCCAACGGGTGGGCAACTGGGTGGCGCGGGTGATGCCGACCTTGATGCCCGACGAGTTGGCCAGGTACACCACGTGATCGGTCATGCAGAACTGCTCACCCCACGACGGCTCGCGGCAGGTGCCGGCGTCGTAGTGGCAGCGTTCCGGGGCCATGATGCACACGTCGCACTGGGCCAGCTTGGTCATGCACGGGTAGCAGTAGCCCTGGCTGAAGCTGGTCTTGGTGCGTTTGCCGCAATGGCTGCAGTGGATCGCGCCGAGGTACTCGAGGCGGATCGACTGGCCGATCAGCGGATTGACCGGCACCTCGGTGTCATCCAGGCGGAAACTGTATTGAACGACCGGTGCGTCCAGGCGCACCGCCATCTTGCTCAGAGAGCCACGAGCGAGTTCGATCAATGTACCGAGTCCGATTTGAACAGAATGTTGGCGATCGGCGCCGACTTCGAGGCGCACTCCTGCGGGCCCATGTAGCCGGTACGCTGCTCTTCGGGGAGGTTCTTGATTTCCCAGGCGATCACCGCCTGCAGCGACAGTTCTTTCTGTTCGGCGGTCAGTTTGCGGCCATCGGACCATTTGCCGATTTCAACCGCTGTCTTCAGGCTCTCGTAGATCTCGGGGGTGATGTTTTCGATCATTTGCGCGAATGTGGACATGCTGTCTCCTCAGTCAGGCCGTCAGTTTACGCCTCGCCAGCGCGCCACCCAAGAGCCCCGTCAGGCATCCGATGAGCAACCCACCGACATGTGCGGCGTTGGCGATCTGGCCAAAGCCGAGCTGGCCGACCACGCCACTCAGGCAGATCACCAGCCAGATCAGCATCATCACCAGCACGCCCTTGGGCAGGTTGAACTGCGGGTTCGGCGCCAGCCACTGGTACAGCCAGACATGCCCGAGCAAGCCGTAGAGCACGCCGGACAGCCCGCCGAACAGGCTCGGCCCGCTGGTGAAATGCTGGGCCAGGTTGGATACCAGGCTGAACAACAGCGTCAGCCCCAGCAACATCCACGGGCCCTGGCGCAGCTCAATGCGCTTGCCCAGCTCCCAATACCACAGGCCGTTCATGGCCAGGTGCAGCACGCCGAAGTGCAGCAGCATCGGTGACACCAGGCGCCACCACTGGCCTTCGGCGAGGCCCTGGAGCAAGGGGGTGAAGTACAGGTAGTCGCCCTGCACCTTGAACGACAGGAAGGTGAACCAGCCGATGGTCGAGAGGTTGTCACCCAGGCCGGTCACCCCGGCGACCACCAGGCTCAGGATCAGTACGGCGGCGGTGACCTTGCAGGCCATGGCCTGCTCCTTCAGCGAAGGCGCCGCCGGGGCGGTCGGCATGCCAGCGTCCACAGGTTCGGGTATCGCTTCTAGGTCGGCATTGCCCTCAGGGAAGCGCCGATAGAGTTCCAGTACGTCGTGGGCCATGGCCGGCGGCGCCCACAGCACCTGCTCCTCGCCCTCCTCCACCACCCGGTGCGGCACCTGCAGACGGCGCAGCAGGACGACGAAACCGCTGAGATCGACCGCCAGCGGCAGGCGCAGCACTTCGATCACATTCATTGGCTAGCCTGCGGGCGGTCGACATCGACCCAGACGAACTTGTGCGGATCGATGCGGGTCTCGTCGTCCAGGCGGTAGGCCGCGAGCTTGCCATAGAGCACGGCGCTGTAGTCCAGGCAGGCCAGGTTGTCGCGGATCGGCGCCGGCCGGCCACTGCGCCAGTAATGGCCGACGAACAGCAACGGTTCGTCCTCGGCATAGCGCAGCAGGGCGTTCTTCTGGCTGTGGCTGAGCGGCGTGCGGGCCACTTCATCGGGCAGTGCGTCGGGCTGGAAGACGATGTCGCCGTAGGTCTGCGGGTCCTCCTCCCAGAACTTGGTGCGGAAGAAGGCGCGGGTCAAACCGTCGCCACCGGTCAAGGTCAGGCCGTCCGGCAGGCGCATGTCAGTGCCGCGCAGCAGGCGGTTGCACACCGTCGAGGCGAAGCTGCCGGACACTGCCGAAGCCTGCACGAAGTGCTCGTCGATGCAGCCCGTGGGGTACTGCAGGCGCAACGGCTCGATCAGCCGCGGGTCCCAGCAGGCATGCACCAGACGGAAGCGACCGGCGTCGATGAACAGCGGCAGCTGGTAGAACCACTGGATGAAATCGTGCCAGTCGCCGGGGTGCTGGGCGAACTGGGTGAGGGTCTCGTCGATCAGCCGGGCATGGCGTGGGGTGTGCTCGCGCACGAAGGCCTTGCCACTGCCCGGCAACGCCGGGGTGACCCAGCCCAGGGCGTTGTACTCATGGTTGCCCATGATGCAGAACGCCTGGCCGGCCTCGACCATGTCATGAACGATGTGCAGCGCCTCGCGGATGCGCGGGCCGCGGTCGACGATGTCGCCCAGGAACAACGCCTGGCGCCGCGGGTGCCGCCAGACCCCGCCGATGCGCTTGTAGCCGAGGGCGTCGAGCAAGCGTTCGAGGGTGAGCGCGCAACCGTGCACGTCACCGATGATGTCGAAACTGCGCGCCGGATCGAGCATCAGTCGTCCCTGCCGCCCAGGCGGCTGCCCCAGCCGAGCTTGGTGCGGCAGACCTCGTAGTAGTTATGATCCAGCGGATGGATCAGGCGCAGTTTCTGCGGCTTTTTGCTCACCGTGATGGTATCGCCCGGAGCGCAGGTGAAGTGGTTCTGGCCGTCGCAGGAGACCTGCGGGTAGATCTGCAGGTCCTTCGACACGACGATCTTCAGCTCGCTGTTGCCGTCGACCACGATCGGCCGGCCGGACAAGGTATGCGGGTACATCGGCACGATGACGATAGCGTCCAGCTTGGGGTGCATGATCGGGCCACCGGCGGACAGCGCGTAGGCGGTGGAGCCGGTCGGAGTGGCGACGATCAGGCCGTCGGCCTTCTGGCTGCAGACGAACTGGCCGTCGATGTAGATCTCGAACTCGATCATCCGCGTCGACTTGCCCGGGTGCAGCACCACGTCGTTGAGCGCATCGCCCTGGCCGATGGCCTCATGGTGACGGCGCACCTCGGCCTGCAGCAGGAACCGGTTCTCCACCAGGTAATGACCGTCGAGTACCTCGGCAACCTTCTCCTCCAGCTCGTCGGGGCGGATATCGGTGAGAAAGCCCAGGTTGCCACGGTTGATTCCCAGCACCGGGATATTGTGCCTGGCTAGAGCGCGGGCGGCGCCAAGCAGGCTGCCGTCGCCGCCGACGACGATGACCAGGTCGCAAACTTCGCCCAACAATTTGCGTGTCGAGGTCTGCAGGCCATGACCGGGCAGGACTTCGGCGATAGTGTCCTCGAGAATCACGTGCAGGTGGCGCTCGAGGAGGAATTTTTTCAGTCGGCGAATGGTGTCAAGCACCTGGGAGCTGCCAAGGCGGCCGATGATACCGATATTGCGAAATTGCTCCATGGTGCTCCTGCGAGGCTCTGCGGCGGGGTGACAATGCCGGGATTATGGGCGAAAGGACCGGCCAGCAGCAAACCGGCTATGCTGGCAGGATGATGCCCTTCGCCGAACTTGAGCACCTGCCCCGCCAACTGCATCACCCCGCCGTGCGCGATCTGGCCTGGGCGCTGCTGTCCCCCCCACTGCTGGCGCAGGCCGGCTGCCCTCAGCGCCATCCGCTGAAGGGTAGCGCCTGGGCCACTGATCCACAGCACTTGGACCACTGGCTCGCGGTGCTCGATCGAGCGCCTGCGCCGCTGTCGAGCTGGCTGGAACGCCTGAACAGTCGGCGGCTGGGCATGTACTACGAAAGCCTATGGCAGTTCGCCCTGCACCAGGCACCGGGCGTCGAGCTACTGGCGGCCAATCTGGCAATTCGCAATGGCGGACGTACATTGGGCGAGTTGGACATACTGCTGCGCGACTACGAAGGCGATCATCATCTGGAGCTGGCCATCAAGCTCTACCTTGGTCCGCCTTCTGGCGATGGCCAAGACCCAGCGCGCTGGCTCGGCCCCGGCTGCCACGACCGCCTCGGGACCAAGCTGGCACACCTGGCTGGGCACCAACTGACCATCTCCGGCCAGCCCCATAGCCGCGCCGCACTGGCCGCGCTGGGAATCGCAGAAGTTGAAGCCCGGTTGTGGCTCGGCGGCTATCTGTTCTACCCCTGGCCTGGGTATGCCGAGGCACCCGCTGGCGCCCATCCGGCGCATTCACGCGGGCACTGGTTGCATCGGCGGGATTGGGCGGACTACCTCGAGCGCTGTCCTGCCGGACGCTGGCAGCCACTGCCCCGGCATGGGTGGCTGGCGCCGGCACGGGTCGAAGCAGGCAGTTGCTGGACAGTTGAGCAGTTTGATCGTTGGTTGCAAGAACTGGATCAGGTGGCCCCGGCACAATTGCTCGTCAGGCTTGAGGAGGATGCGCACGGCGCTTGGCAAGAAGCCGAGCGGGTGTTTCTGGTGGCAGACAAATGGCCACATCTTCCCCGGGCTGGTTGAGTAGAACATCCTGTAAGGGGCCATCTTGCCTATCCATATCAACACAATTTTTACACAGCACCCGTACGATGACAGCCAGGCGCCAACAAGAGCGCCCTCTCCGACCTGATGACGAGGACTCCCCATGGTTTCATCCACTCCCGCGACCCATTACGCGCGGCTGTCGATCGCCCTGCACTGGTTGATGCTGGTGCTGCTGGCCGCCGTCTACGCCTGCATTGAACTGCGCGGCCTGTTCCCCAAGGGCAGTGCCGAACGTGACTTGATGAAGGACCTGCACTTCATGCTCGGCCTGACAGTGTTCGTACTGGTGTGGCTACGTCTGGCCATGCGCCTGTCGCGCCCCACTCCGGCGATCGTGCCCAAGCCTCCGGCCTGGCAGACGGGTCTGTCGCACCTGGTGCATCTGCTGCTGTACCTGATGATGATCGGCCTGCCGCTGGCCGGTTGGGCAATACTCAGTGCCGCCGACAAGCCGATCCCGTTCTATGGCCTGGAGCTGCCAGCGATCGTCGCCCCCGACCCGGACCTGAGCAAGTTCATCAAGGGCTGGCATGAACGCATCGGCAGCTGGGGCTACTGGCTGATTGGCCTGCACGCGCTGGCCGGGCTCTATCACCACTATGTACGGCGCGACAACACGCTGTTGCGCATGCTGCCCTACAAGTAACCGCGTCGTCCCTGCAGGCCTCCGGTGTGCAGGAACACCAGGCGGGTGCCGGGGACAAAACGCCCGGCCTCGACCTGGTCACGCAGGGCCAGCAGGGCTTTGCCGGTATAGAGCGCCTCCAGCGGCATGCTGGTTTGCCGTTCGGTGTCGGCGATAAACGCCAGCAGTGCGTCATCGATACGGGCAAAGCCGCCACGGCTGGCGTCGTGCAACTGATAGCCGTGCGCACCCGCCAGCGCCGCGACGGTTTCCGGTACACCGTGGTCGAGGGGCACGGCCAGGGCGCCATGGACCACATGCCTGCCCGCCTCTTCCAGCACCATTCCGGCCAAGGTCGTGCCGGTGCCTGCCGCCAGCCACCAGGCGTCGTAGTCCGTCCAGCCGAGCGTTGCCAATTGCGCTCGGCATTGCGCGACGATCAAACCGCAGCCCTGCGCGCCAGCTTGGCCGCCACCGCCTTCAGGGATGCAGTGCCAACCCGGGTAGCGGGCCTGCCAGGGCTCCCAGAAGCCGGGTTCATGGCGATTGCGGTAGCCGCCGAAACCGAGCCAGTGCATCTCCATGCCCAGGGCTCGAAGGTCTTGTACCGTCGGTGTTTCCCGGGGGTGGCCACGCAATAGCCCGGCGGTAGCAAAGCCGAAGCGCTTGCCGGCGGTGGCCAAGGCGTGGAGATGGTTGGAATGGTTGCCACCCAGGCTGATCAGGCCCGGTGCATCGGCCTTGCGGGCCTGGAGCAGGTGATGACGCAGCTTGAACCATTTGTTGCCGCTGATCAGCGGGTCGATCAGGTCCAGGCGCAGGACCGCAGCTTCGATTCCCGCGTGGCGTAACCAAGATAGGTCGAGGCGTTGCAGGGGGGCTTGGGGGAGAGAAAAATCAGACATGAAGGCAGTTTATCTGATCACGCAGATGCATACGTGCTGCTCGTTGCCGTTGCCGTTGCCGTTGCCGTTGCCGTTGCCGTTGCCGTTGCCGTTGCCGTTGCCGTTGCCGTTGCCGTTGCCGTTGCCGATCAGGAGTCTAGCGCCATACCCAGCTAGCGACAGCTGCGTCAGCCCAGGCGCCGCCCGTAACTTCGCGACTTCAGGAGGCCGAACGCAGGTCTTGCGGAGGGAGGTGACGGGCATGGATGCCCGTCAAGCGCTGCGCCCCAGGATGGGGCGTTCAGCGCGGTCCTCCCGGGAGCAAGGCCGGAGTGAGGGAACCCGGAGCGAAGCGGAGGGCCGGATGAATGGA
>NZ_FOEQ01000007.1:30515-335503 GCF_900110655.1 Pseudomonas soli | reverse complement strand
CGTTGAGCTAACCAATACTAATTGCCCGTGAGGCTTGACCATATAACACCCAAGCAATTTGCTCACGCAGATTGCGGTGGTGAAGACGAAACGAACCGAAAGTTCGCGACGAATCACAAGATCACATATCCGAATTGGCTGGCATGTCTGCAAGGACGTACTGGCAACCGAATTTCTTGACGACCATAGAGCATTGGAACCACCTGATCCCATCCCGAACTCAGCAGTGAAACGATGCATCGCCGATGGTAGTGTGGGGTTTCCCCATGTGAGAGTAGGTCATCGTCAAGATTCATTTCGCAAAACCCCTATCTGCGCGAGCAGGTAGGGGTTTTGTCTTTGTGCCCGGTAAAGTCTGTGGCGCTGGCTTGCCGGCGATGCGCCCTGCTCACGGAAAATGTGACTCGAACACCGATACAGTTCCTCATACTGGCCACCTCCCACAATTCGAGTCGGAACACTAGAATAGAGCCGACGTCTCCATTCAGAACCCCTTTATGCCTAACCCTGTAGAACCCGAAGCGCTCGCGCAGCTGCCGCTGGATGAGCTGGTGGCCTGCCACGAGTGCGACCTGCTGATGCGCAAAGTCTCGTTGCAGACTGATGAAAAGGCGCAATGCCCACGTTGCGGCTACGAGCTGTACGCCCATCGCCACAACCTGGTCAACCGTAGCCTGGCCCTCGTCCTGACCGCCCTGTTGCTGTATGTGCCGGCCAACTTCCTGCCCATCATGCAATTGCACCTGCTCGGCCAGACCTCCGACGACACGGTCTGGAGTGGTGTGCTCGGGCTATACAATTCAGGGATGCGTGGCATCGCCGTGGTGGTGTTCCTGTGCAGCATGGCCATTCCCCTGCTCAAGCTGCTGTGCCAGCTGGCGGTGTTGCTGAGCATCCGTCTCGACTTCGGCCGCAGCTATGGCCTGCTGATCTATCGTATCTACCACCACCTGCGTGAGTGGGGGATGCTCGAGGTCTACTTCATGGGCGTGCTGGTGGCCATCGTCAAGCTGGTCGATCTGGCCGAGCTGAGCATTGGCCTGGGTCTGTTCTGCTTCATCAGCCTGCTGCTGGTGCAGGTCTGGCTCGAAGTGGTGATGTCACCGCACCAGATTTGGGTGGCCTTGTCGGGGGAGGACGTCCATGCGGGCGATTGATGCAGGCATCCTGGTATGCAATGAATGTCATGAGCTTAATCGTCAGGAGCCCGGCAGCACCTCGCAGAGCTGCACCCGCTGCGGGGCAGTGGTACATGCCCGGCGGCCCAACAGCATCGTGCGTACCTGGGCGCTGCTGATTACCTCGATGATCCTCTATATCCCGGCCAACGTGCTGCCGATCATGACCGTCAGCGCTCTTGGCCAAGGCAGCCCGGACACCATCATGTCCGGCGTGATCACCCTGATGAAGCACGGCATGTTGCCGATCGCCGCGGTGGTGTTCATTGCCAGCATCCTGGTGCCCACCTTCAAGCTGGTGGGGATCGCCCTGCTGCTCTATTCGGTACAGCGCCACCAGCCGCTGTCGGCGCGGCAGCGCATCCTGATGTATCGCTTCATTGAATTCATCGGCCGCTGGTCGATGCTGGACATCTTCGTCATTGCCATTCTCGTGGCCGTGGTGAATTTCGGCCGCATCGCCAGTGTCGAAGCCAACCTGGGCGCCGTCGCCTTCGCCTCCGTGGTGATCCTGACGATGCTCGCCGCTTTAACTTTCGATCCCCGACTGATCTGGGACAACACGGAGTCGGATGACGACCATGAGTGACTTGCCTACGGCTAAAACCCGCCCAGCTTCGAACTGGTCGGCCATCTGGATCCTGCCGCTGATTGCCTTGGCAATCGGAGGCTGGCTGGCATGGCAAGCCTATAAGGATGCTGGCATCGAGATCCAGGTGCGCTTCGAAAGTGGCGAGGGCATCGTCGCCAACAAGACCGAGGTTATCTATAAAGGCATGTCGGTGGGCAAGGTGGTTGCCCTGGTGCTGGATGACAAGGGGGACAAGCGTGGTGTCATTGCCACCATCGAGATGCGCAAGGAGGCAGGCCCGCACCTGAACAAGGGCACGCGCTTCTGGCTGGTCAAGCCGAGCGTCAGCCTGGCAGGCATCTCGGGCCTGGAGACGCTGGTTTCGGGCAACTATATCGCCGTCGACCCTGGAGACGGAGAGCCGACCAAGCGCTTCACCGCGCTCAAGGAAGCGCCGCCACTGTCCGATGCCGAGCCTGGCTTGCACCTGACCCTCAAGGCCGAGCGGCTGGGCTCGCTCAACCGCGACAGCCCGATCTTCTACAAGCAGATCCAGGTCGGTCGGGTGAAGAGCTATCGCCTGTCCGAGGATCAGGGCACGGTGGAGATCAAGGTGTTCATCGCGCCAGCCTATGCCAGCCTGGTGCGCAAGCACACACGTTTCTGGAATGCCAGCGGGGTCAGCATCGATGCCGACCTGTCCGGGGTGAAGGTACGCACTGAATCGCTGTCGAGCATCGTGGCCGGGGGTATCGCCTTTGCAACGCCGGAGAACCGCAAGGACAGCCCGCCCACCGATCCAAGCCTGCCGTTCCGCTTGTACGAGGACTTCGACGCGGCTCAGGCCGGTATCCGCGTCAAGGTCAAGCTCAGTGATTTCGAAGGCTTGCAGAAGGGGCGCACGCCAGTGTTGTACAAGGGCATCCAGGTGGGCACGCTCAAGGATCTCAAGGTCGAAAGTGACCTGGCCAGCGCAACGGCCGAGCTGACCCTGGACCCGCTGGCCGAGGACTATCTGGTTGAAGGCACACAGTTCTGGGTAGTCAAGCCGTCGATCTCGCTTGCCGGTATCACTGGCCTCGAGGCGTTGGTGAAGGGTAACTACATCGCGGTCCGCCCGGGCGAGCCAGGCGCCAAGCCCCTGCGCGAGTTCGAAGCGCGTCCCAAGGCGCCGCCACTGGACCTGAAGGCGCCCGGCCTGCACATGGTGCTGTTCGCCGATACCCTGGGCTCGCTGGAAGTGGGTAGCCCGGTGATGTACCGCCAGGTGCGCGTGGGCAGCGTGCAGAGCTACCAGTTCGCTCGCAACAGCAAGCGCATCCTGATCGGTGTGCACATCGAGAAGGAATACGCCAACCTGGTCAACGGGTCTACGCGCTTCTGGAATGCCAGCGGCATCACCTTGACCGGTGGCCTGTCGGGGATCCAGGTCAAGAGTGAGTCGCTGCAGACGCTCATGGCCGGGGGCATCGCTTTCGATACGCCGAAGCCGGATGTACCGCTCAAGCGTCGCATCCCGCGCTTCCGTCTGCATGAAAGCCAGGACGCGGCCAACCGGGCCGGGACCCTGATCACCATTCGCGTGGACCGCGCCGATGGCCTGAAGCCGGGCACGCCGATCCGTTTCCGCGGCCTGGATGTGGGCAGTGTCGAGAGCGTCGACCTGACCGGCGACCTGCAGGCGGTCCTGCTCCGTGCGCGGATTACCCAGGCGGCCGAGCGTATCGCCCGCACCGGTACGCAGTTCTGGGTGGTCAAGCCTGCATTGGGCCTGGTGCGTACCGAGAATCTCGACACGCTGATTGGCGGTCAGTACCTGGAGGTGCTGCCGGCGCTCAAGGATAAAGGGCCGCAGCGTGACTTCATCGCCCTGAGCGATGCCCCCGAGGTGAAGGGTGAGGAGGTCGGCCTGCCGTTGACCTTGAGCGCGGCGCGCCGTGGTTCGATCAAGCCAGGCGTGCCGGTCACCTACCGGGAGATTGCAGTGGGCAAGGTCACCGGCTTCGAGCTGGGCCAGACCGCCGACCGGGTGCTTATCCACATCCTTATCGAGCCTCGCTATGCCGGGCTGGTGCGTGGCGGCAGCCGTTTCTGGAACAGCAGTGGGTTTGGTTTCGACTGGGGCTTGTTCAAGGGGGCCACGGTGCGCACCGAGTCG
This sequence comes from Pseudomonas soli, assembly GCF_900110655.1. Lineage (GTDB taxonomy): Bacteria > Pseudomonadota > Gammaproteobacteria > Pseudomonadales > Pseudomonadaceae > Aquipseudomonas > Aquipseudomonas soli. The sequence goes on along the minus strand of NZ_FOEQ01000007.1, from coordinate 331,596 downwards.
TTGGAAACCTTGATCGACGGTGGGATTGCCTTTGCCACGCCCGATGGCGAACAGATGGGTAATCCTGCGCGACCGCAGCAGACCTTCGCGCTGTTCGACAAGCCGGAGGATGAATGGATGCAGTGGGCGCCGAAGATCCAGATCGGCAAGTAATGATGGGGGGGGCCGCTATGCGGCCCTTTCGCCGGCGAGCCGGCTCTCACGCCGACCGCGTTGGCCTCAGGATATTCTGTGGCAGCCGGCTTGCCGGTTGACTCGAAGACACCGGTGCTAATGCAGCCTTGGCGAGTAACGAGAAAATCACAGGCATAAAAAAACCGACCCTAGGGTCGGTTTTTTCGACAAGAACGTCGCTTAGGCAGCTGCAGCTTCTTTCAGTGCCTTGATGTGGCCATTCAGACGGCCTTTGTGGCGAGCAGCTTTGTTCTTGTGGATGATACCCTTGTCGGCCATACGGTCGATTACAGGTACAGCCAGAACGTAAGCGGCTTGCGCTTTTTCGGCGTCTTTTGCGTCGATGGCCTTGACTACATTCTTGATGTAGGTACGGACCATGGAACGCAGGCTGGCGTTGTGGCTGCGACGCTTCTCAGCCTGTTTTGCACGTTTCTTGGCGGAAGGTGAGTTGGCCACCGTCGAGCTCCTCGAAAGACTTTAGGTAAATAGCAAACAAAATAGGCCGCGAATCATGCCGATGAGTCGATCGGATGTCAAGGCCACCTGCAAGGTTCCGCCGAGTGGTGAGCCAACAGGAGGGAAATATTCCTTTCTGTCGCACGACCTGTAAACTCGGGAATTTTTGGCTCCCCTGCGAAGGCGCGGGAGTATCGCACATTCGGACGCTGTCTGCAGCGTCCTCTGCCCCTGGCGTGAAACTTTTCGATGAACCTGCTCAAATCCCTGGCTGCGGTCAGCTCCATCACCATGATTTCCCGGGTGCTCGGCTTCGTGCGCGATACCATCCTGGCGAGGGTGTTCGGCGCCGGCATCGCCACCGACGCCTTCTTCATCGCCTTCAAGCTGCCCAACCTGCTGCGGCGGATATTCGCCGAAGGCGCGTTCTCCCAGGCCTTCGTGCCGATCCTCGCCGAGTACAAGACCCAGCAGGGCGAGGAGGCCACCCGCACCTTTGTCGCCTATGTCAGTGGCCTGCTTACCCTGATCCTGGCATTGGTCACCACCATCGGCATCCTCGCCGCGCCCTGGGTGGTCTGGGCGACGGCACCGGGTTTCGTCGACAGCGCAGAGAAGTACGAGCTGACCACTTCGCTGCTGCGGGTGACCTTTCCTTATATATTGTTGATCTCGCTGTCGTCGCTGGTCGGCGCGATCCTCAACACCTGGAATCGCTTCAGCGTGCCGGCGTTCACCCCCACGCTGCTCAACGTGGCGATGATCGCCTTCGCCGTGCTGCTCACGCCCTACTTCGACCCGCCGATCATGGCCCTGGCCTGGGGCGTGCTGGCCGGTGGCCTGGCGCAACTGCTGTACCAGCTGCCGGCGCTGAAGAAGATCGGCATGCTCGTGCTGCCGCGCCTGAACTTGCGCGATACCGGTGTGTGGCGCGTGCTCAAGCAGATGCTGCCGGCCATCCTCGGGGTGTCGGTGAGCCAGATCTCGTTGATCATCAACACTATCTTCGCTTCCTTCCTGGTGGCCGGCTCGGTGTCCTGGATGTACTACGCCGACCGCCTCATGGAACTGCCCTCCGGCGTGCTCGGCGTGGCCCTGGGCACCATCCTGCTGCCGACCTTGGCCAAGACCTACGCCAACCAGGACCGTGAGGAGTATTCGCGGATCCTCGACTGGGGCCTGCGCCTGTGCTTCCTGCTGGTGCTGCCCTGCACCCTGGCCCTGGGCATCCTCGCCGAACCGCTGACCGTGGCGCTGTTCCAGTACGGCAAGTTCAGTGCCTTTGACGCGGCGATGACCCAGCGCGCGCTGGTCGCGTATTCGGTGGGGTTGATGGCGATCATCCTGGTCAAGGTGCTGGCACCTGGCTTCTATGCGCAGCAGAATATCCGCACACCGGTGAAGATCGCGGTGTTCACCCTGGTCTGCACCCAGTTGCTCAACCTGGCGCTGGTCGGCCCGCTGGCCCATGCCGGGCTGGCCCTGGCGATCAGCCTGGGCGCTTGCCTGAACGCCGGCCTGCTGTACTGGAAGCTGCGCAGCCAGCAACTGTTCCAGCCGCAACCGGGCTGGACGATGTTCCTGCTCAAGCTGGTGCTGGCGGTGGCGTTGATGTCGGGCGTGCTGTTGCTGGGCATGCACTACATGCCGGCCTGGGAGCAGGGCAACATGCTCGAGCGCTTCGTGCGCCTGGGCGCCCTGATCGTCGCCGGCGTGGTGACCTATTTCGGCTGCCTGTACCTGTGTGGTTTCCGCCCACGGCACTTCGCCCGCAAGGCGTTGCACTGAGGCGCGAAAAGGGTCAGGCGTCGGTTTTTCGCATTCCACACTCCAGGGTGGCGCTGCTGCCTGTCACCAGCGCCCGGGTGTGGTTATAATCGGCCACTTTATGAGCAAGAAGCGCGTTATGCAGCTGGTTCGAGGTCTTCACAACCTGCGCCCCGAGCACCGGGGCTGTGTCGCCACCATTGGCAACTTCGACGGGGTCCACCGCGGCCACCAGGCGATCCTCGCACGCCTGCGCGAACGTGGCCAGGCACTCGGCCTGCCCACCTGCGTGGTGATCTTCGAGCCACAGCCTCGCGAATATTTCGCCCCGGATACCGCGCCGGCCCGCCTGGCGCGCCTGCGTGACAAGGTCGAGTTGCTGGCCGCGGAGGGCATCGATCGGGTGCTGTGCCTGTCGTTCAATCAGCGCCTGAGCCAGCTCAGCGCCGAGCAGTTCGTCAAGGCAGTGCTGGTCGATGGCCTGGGCGTGCGCCACCTCGAAGTGGGCGATGACTTCCGTTTCGGCTGCGACCGCGCCGGTGATTTCGCTTTCCTCACCGAAGCCGGCAAACGCCATGGCTTCAGCGTCGAGGCGGCCAACACCGTCATCCAGGATGGCCTGCGGGTCAGCAGCACCGAAGTGCGCAAGGCCCTGGCAGAGGGCAACTTCGAGCTGGCCGAACACCTGCTGGGCCGTCCGTACCGCATTACCGGCCGCGTGCTGCATGGCCAGAAGCTGGCCCGCCAGCTCGGCACACCTACCGCCAACATCCAGCTCAAGCGCCGTCGCGTGCCGCTGTCCGGGGTCTACCTGGCCAGCATCGAGATCGACGGCCAGCAGTGGCCGGGTGTCGGCAATATCGGAGTACGCCCCACCGTCGCCGGTGACGGGCGTCCTCACCTGGAGATTCATCTCCTGGATTACGCCGGTGACCTCTATGGCCGGCGCCTGACGGTGGAATTCCACCACAAGCTGCGTGAAGAGCAGCGTTTCGCCTCCCTGGAGGCGCTGAAGTCGGCGATCGACGCGGACATCGCCGCCGCACGTGCCCACTGGCACGCTCAACCGCTAACGAAGAGCCTGAAATGACCGACTACAAAGCCACGCTTAACCTTCCGGACACCGCCTTCCCCATGAAGGCCGGCCTGCCTCAGCGCGAACCGCAGATCCTGCAGCGCTGGGACAGCATTGGCCTGTACCAGAAGCTGCGCGAAATTGGCAAGGATCGTCCGAAGTTCGTCCTGCACGACGGTCCGCCCTATGCCAACGGCAAGATCCATATCGGTCATGCGCTGAACAAGATTCTCAAGGACATGATTGTCCGTTCGAAGACCCTGTCGGGTTTCGACGCCCCGTATGTACCGGGCTGGGACTGCCACGGCCTGCCGATCGAGCACAAGGTCGAGGTCACCCACGGCAAGCACCTGACCGCCGACCGCACCCGCGAGCTGTGCCGCGAGTACGCCGCCGAGCAGATCGAGGGGCAGAAGACCGAGTTCATCCGCCTGGGCGTGCTGGGTGATTGGGACAACCCGTACAAGACCATGAACTTCGCCAACGAGGCCGGCGAGATCCGCGCCCTGGCCGAGATGGTCAAGCAAGGCTTCGTGTTCAAGGGCCTGAAGCCGGTGAACTGGTGCTTCGATTGCGGTTCGGCCCTGGCCGAAGCCGAAGTCGAGTACGCCGACAAGAAATCCCAGACCATCGACGTCGCCTTCCCGGTCGCCGACGAGGCCAAGCTGGCCGCTGCCTTCGGCCTGGCCGCGCTGGCCAAGCCCGCCGCCATCGTGATCTGGACCACCACCCCGTGGACCATCCCGGCCAACCAGGCGCTGAACATCCACCCGGACTTCACCTACGCCCTGGTCGACACCGGCGAGCGCCTGCTGGTACTGGCCGAGGAGCTGGTCGAGTCGTGCCTGAAGCGCTATGCGCTGGAAGGTTCGGTCATCGCCACCGCCCCGGGTTCGGCCCTCGAGCTGATCAACTTCCGTCACCCGTTCTACGATCGCCTGTCGCCGATCTACCTGGCCGAATACGTCGAGCTGGGCGCCGGTACAGGCGTGGTGCATTCCTCGCCCGCCTACGGTGAAGACGACTTCGTTACCTGCAAGCGCTACGGCATGGTCAACGACGACATTCTCACCCCGGTGCAGAGCAACGGTGTGTACGTCGAGTCGCTGCCGTTCTTCGGCGGCCAGTTCATCTGGAAGGCCAACCCGGCCATCGTCGACAAACTCAGCGAAGTCGGCGCGCTGATGCACACCGAAACCATCAGCCACAGCTACATGCACTGCTGGCGGCACAAGACCCCGCTGATCTATCGCGCCACCGCGCAGTGGTTCGTCGGCATGGACAAGCAGCCCACCAGCGGCGACAACCTGCGCGAGCGCTCGCTCAAGGCCATCGAAGAGACCAAGTTCGTTCCGGCCTGGGGCCAGGCGCGCCTGCACTCGATGATCGCCAACCGCCCGGACTGGTGCATCTCGCGTCAGCGCAACTGGGGCGTGCCGATCCCGTTTTTCCTGGACAAGCAGACCGGCGAATTGCACCCACGTACCGTCGAACTGATGGAGGAAGTGGCCAAGCGCGTCGAACAGCAGGGCATCGAAGCCTGGTTCAAGCTGGATGCCGCTGAGCTGCTGGGCGATGAAGCCGGCCAGTACGACAAGATTTCCGATACCCTCGACGTCTGGTTCGACTCGGGTACCACCCATTGGCACGTGCTGCGTGGTTCCCACGATATCGGCCACGCCACCGGCCCGCGCGCCGACCTGTACCTGGAAGGTTCCGACCAGCACCGCGGCTGGTTCCACTCTTCCTTGCTGACCGGCTGCGCCATCGACGGCCACGCGCCTTACCGCGAGCTGCTGACCCACGGCTTCACCGTGGACGAGAACGGCCGCAAGATGTCCAAGTCGCTGGGCAACACCATCGAGCCGGAAAAGGTCAATAACACCCTGGGTGCCGACATCCTGCGCCTGTGGGTGTCCGCCACCGACTACTCGGGCGAGATGGCCGTCTCCGAGCAGATCCTGCAGCGCAGCGCCGATGCCTACCGCCGCATCCGCAACACCGCGCGCTTCCTGCTTTCCAACCTGTCCGGCTTCGATCCGGCCCGCGACCTGTTGCCGGCCGAGGACATGCTGGCCCTGGACCGTTGGGCGGTCGACCGCACCCTGCTGCTGCAGCGCGAGCTGGAAGAGCACTACGGCGAGTACCGTTTCTGGAACGTCTACTCGAAGATCCACAACTTCTGCGTGCAGGAGCTCGGTGGCTTCTACCTCGACATCATCAAGGATCGCCAGTACACCACCGGCGTGAACAGTGTCGCCCGCCGCTCCTGCCAGACCGCGCTGTACCACATCAGCGAGGCGCTGGTGCGCTGGATAGCGCCGATCCTGGCGTTCACCGCCGACGAGATCTGGCAGTACCTGCCGGGCGAGCGCAACGAGTCGGTGATGCTCAACACCTGGTACCAGGGCCTGACGGAGCTGCCGGCCGACGCCGAGCTGGACCGTGCCTACTGGGACCGTGTGATGGCGGTCAAGGCCGCAGTCAACAAGGAGCTGGAGAACCAGCGTACCGCCAAGGTCATCGGCGGCAACCTGCAGGCCGAGGTCACCCTGTTCGCCGAAGAGGGCCTGACCGCCGACCTGAACAAGCTCGGCGATGAGCTGCGCTTCGTGCTGATCACCTCGGCCGCCAGCGTGGTGCCGTTCGTCCAGGCTCCGGCCGATGCCGTGACAACCGAGGTCGAAGGGCTCAAGCTGAAGGTCGTCAAGTCTGGCCATGTCAAGTGCGGCCGTTGCTGGCACTTCCGCGCCGATGTGGGCAGCCATCCGGAGCATCCGGAAATCTGTGGCCGTTGCGTCGATAACCTGAGCGGTTCCGGTGAGGTGCGCCACTATGCCTAATGCTTCCGCGGGGCGCTTTGGGCGCCTTGCCTGGCTCTGGCTGAGCCTGGTGGTGCTGGTCCTCGACCAGGCCACCAAGGTCTACTTCGAGGGCGCGCTGAGCCTGTACCAGCAGATCGTGGTCATCCCCGACTACTTCAGCTGGACCCTGGCCTACAACACCGGCGCGGCGTTCAGCTTCCTGGCCGACAGCTCCGGCTGGCAGCGCTGGCTGTTCGCGCTGATCGCCGTGGTGGTCAGCGCCGTGCTGGTGGTCTGGCTCAAGCGCCTGGGGCGCAACGAGACCTGGCTGGCCGTGGCCCTGGCGCTGGTGCTGGGCGGTGCATTGGGCAACCTGTACGACCGCGTGGTGCTTGGCCATGTGGTCGATTTCATCCTGGTGCACTGGCAGAACCGCCACTACTTCCCGGCCTTCAACCTGGCCGACAGCGCCATTACCGTGGGCGCGGTGATGCTGGCGCTGGATATGTTCAAGAGCAAGAAGTCCGAGGAAGCCGTCCATGACTGAGACCCGTATCGGCCAGAACACCGAAGTCACCCTGCACTTCGCGCTGCACCTGGAAAACGGCGACACCGTCGACAGCACTTTCGACAAGGCCCCGGCCACGTTCAAGGTGGGTGACGGCAACCTGCTGCCGGGCTTCGAAAACGCTCTGTTCGGCTTCAAGGCCGGTGACCAGCGCAAGCTGAGCATTGCCCCGGAGAACGCCTTCGGCCAGCACAACCCGCAGAACGTACAGGTGATGTCGCGCTCGCAGTTCGAAGGCATGGAGCTGTCCGAAGGGCTGCTGGTGATCTTCAACGATGCCGCCAACACCGAGCTGCCGGGTGTGGTCAAAGCGTTCGACGACAACCAGGTGACCATCGATTTCAACCATCCACTGGCTGGCAAGACCCTGAACTTCGAGGTGCAGATCCTCGACGTGAAGGCCGTGTGAGCCTGGAGTCGAGCATGCAAATCAAACTCGCCAACCCGCGCGGCTTCTGCGCCGGGGTCGACCGTGCGATCGAGATCGTCAACCGCGCTCTGGAAGTCTTCGGCCCGCCGATCTACGTGCGCCACGAAGTGGTGCACAACAAGTTCGTGGTCGAAGACTTGCGTAACCGTGGCGCGGTGTTCGTCGAAGAGCTGGACCAGGTGCCGGACGACGTCATCGTCATCTTCAGCGCCCATGGCGTTTCCCAGGCCGTGCGCCAGGAAGCCGCCGGCCGTGGCCTGAAAGTGTTCGACGCCACCTGCCCGCTGGTGACCAAGGTGCATATCGAGGTGGCCAAGTACAGCCGTGATGGCCGTGAGACCATTCTCATCGGCCACGAAGGGCACCCGGAAGTCGAAGGCACCATGGGTCAGTACGACGCCAGCAACGGCGGCGCCATCTACCTCGTCGAGGACGAGGACGATGTTGCCCAGCTGCAGGTGAATGACCCTGACCACCTGGCCTTCGTCACCCAGACCACACTGTCGATGGACGACACCAGCCGGGTGATCGACGCCCTGCGCGCGCGCTTCCCGAACATCGGCGGCCCGCGCAAGGACGACATCTGCTACGCCACGCAGAACCGCCAGGACGCCGTCAAGCAACTGGCCGACGAGTGTGACGTGGTACTGGTGGTCGGCAGCCCCAACAGCTCCAACTCCAACCGCCTGCGCGAGTTGGCCGAGCGCATGAGCACGCCGGCCTACCTGATCGACGGTGCCGAGGACCTGCAACGCAGCTGGTTCGATGGTGCCGAGCGTATCGGTATCACCGCCGGTGCCTCGGCGCCCGAGGTGCTGGTGCGTGGCGTGATCGAGCAGCTCAAGGCCTGGGGCGCCACCGGCGCCGAAGAGCTCGACGGCCGCGAAGAGAACATTACCTTCTCGATGCCCAAGGAACTGCGGGTTCGCTCGCTGATCTGACTCAGTCACCTGCACAGCGGCGGCCCTCGTCGCTGCGCAGGCTGACCCGGCCACTGGGGCTCAGCACCACCTGATGCTGGCTGCCAGGCCCGCTGCGCTGGCAGATGTCCAGCGTGATACCGACAAAGCCTTCCCCTATCGGTGCGCCACGCTTGCTGAAGCGCACCTCCCGCGCAGAACTGGCCACTACCTTTACGGGCTTGGCCAGGCGATGTTCGCGCAACACCTGGCCGTCGTGTTCCTGCGACACACGCCAACCCTTGCCCCAGTCACCTTGCAGTGGATGAACCGTCAGCGCCAGCTGTTGCAGCGCGGCCTGGTTGCGCGCAGCGCGCAGTGCCTGCGCCAGTTCCCGGGCTGCGGCGGCCAGTTGCAGGGTTTCGCCTAGCCTGGCGTAGGCCGTTATCCCCAGGTGTGTCAGCAGGCTGCCAATTGTCAGTGCGCACATCATTTGTAGCAGTGTTACGCCTTGTTGCCTCACCGTGCATTCCTCCCTGGAAGTGCTTCGCTGTAGCTTCCGGCCTGGCCGCGCGAGGCGCCAGTCAGGCGGTTCGGGCAGACGGCGAGGAAAGATCCCAGGAGGGTGGCGATGTGGGCGAAGGAAGGTGGGATGACGCTGCTGGAGGTGCTGCTGGCGATGACGGTGCTGGCGCTTGGGGTGTTCGCCGCGGCGGCCTTGCAGGTGCGTGGCATGCAGGCGGCCGAGAGCGCCCTGCGTGACGGTCAGGCGTTGCAGCTGGCCCAGGGCATGTTCGAGCGGGTGAGGGCCAGCGGCACGCTCGAAGCGGGGGAGGAGAGTGCCTGGCGCTCGCGGGTCACCCAGGTGCTTGGCACCTCGGCGCAGGGGCTGATCAGGCGCCACGCCGGCATGCTGGAGCTGCGGGTGAGCTGGCCGGCCCAGGCTGAAGGGCGCCCGCCCTTGCAGTTGCAGGGCAGGGTGCTGCCATGAAACGCGGGCAAGCAGGCGCCGGGCTGGTCGAGGTGTTGCTGGCCGTGGCCCTGGGGGCGTTGTTGCTGGTGACGGCGAGCCAGTTGTTCGGCCAGGCCTATCAGGCCTGGCGGCTACAAGGCGCGGCGGCGAGGCTGCAGGATGATGCGCGCCTGGTCCTGCAGCGCCTGGCCGAGGACATCCGCATGGCGGGCATGTTTGGCTGCCTGCGCCTGGAAGCGGCGGACTTCACCGATCCGCAGGCTGCGCTAGCGTTCGCCAGGCCGATCGAGGCCAACGCTGACAGCCTCACGCTGGTAGGCGCCGAGCTGCCGGGATTGCTCGGCGCGCCGGACTGGACCGTGCTCACCGACTGTCGCAGTTGGGCGCAGGTCCTGCGTGGCCAGCATGTGCCTGGCGATGCCCTGCTGGCCTTGCCGGTGCGCCGGGTTACCTACCGCGTACGCAATGGCAGCCTGATGTTCACCAGCAACGCCCAGCATGCCAGCCTGGTCGACAATGTCCGGGCCCTGCGGGTGCGTCATGGCGACGGTCGCGTCGATATCGAGTTGCTCATGCAGGACCGCAAGCATCGGCTGGAGCAGCGCCATGCCCTGAGCGTGGCCGTGCGCAATCCAGGGGATGACGCATGAGCCGCCAGCGTGGCGTGGTGCTGTTGCTGGCCCTGAGCCTCAGCCTGCTGCTTGGCCTGCTGACCGCGCTGGGCATGCGCGAAGCCTTGCTGCAGGCGCGGCAGGTCGGCGAACAATGGCGCAGGGCGCAGGCTTTCGAACAGGCCGAAGCCAGCCTGGTGGAAGGCGCCGCGTTGCTGCCAGGTGGCTTGCCTGCGCTGTGCCTTGACTGCCTGCCACCTGCACTGCCGACGGCCTCACCTGCCGCGCCGTGGCGAACCACCGACAGTGGCTATGTCCTGCTCCAGCATCTGGGGCAGACACGCCGTGCCGTCGGCCTGCCGCCGGAGCAGCGGGTCAACCTCGTGCGGATCACGGCGCTGAGCCGCCAGGTGCGCGGCCGGCAGTTCCTGGAAGCGGTGTATGCCGTGGACGGGCAGGGCAATATCGGACGCATCAGCTGGCGCCAACGCCTGGAGGAGAGCTGACATGCAGCGGGGTCTTGGTCTGATCGAATTATTGATTGTCGTGGCGCTGATCGGCATGCTGGCAGCCATTGCCTACCCCAGTTACAGCGACCAGCTACGCCGTGCCGCGCGCAGCGAGGTGGTCGGGCTGCTGCAGGACGCGGCGTTGCGCCTGGAACAGCATCGCGCGCATGTCGGCGGCTATGCCGACAGCGAGCAGCTTGTCACGCTATTGCCGGCTGGCAGCCGCTACTACCGCCTGCAGGCGCAGCGCGACGAAGACGCTTTCACACTGCTTGCGCGCCGTGTGACGGAGACGTTCATGGCCGACGACCGCTGTGGCGACTTCCGCCTCGATCACGCTGGCGTGCGTGACAATCCGGGCGGCAGCGCAGACGAGCAGGCGTGCTGGGGAAGCTGAAGATCAAGAGGTGCCCGTGCACCGTGGAATTACTTCAGGTGTTGGATCGAACGATGAGCAAGCAAGTAGTGATTGTCGGCGGTGGCGTCATCGGCCTGCTGACGGCGTTGAACCTGGCGGCGGATGTCGACCAGGTGGTGGTGTGCGACCAGGGCGAGGTAGGGCGTGAGTCGTCCTGGGCCGGTGGCGGCATCGTCTCGCCGTTGTACCCCTGGCGCTATAGCCCGGCGGTAACGGCGCTGGCGCATTGGTCGCAGGATTTCTATCCACAGCTGGGCGAGCGCCTGTTCGCCAGCACCGGCATCGACCCGCAGGTGCACACCACCGGGCTGTACTGGCTGGACCTGGACGACGAAGCCGAGGCCCTGGCCTGGGCGGCCCGTGAGCAGCGGCCGCTCAGCGCCGTGGATATCTCGGCTGCCTACGACGCGGTGCCAGTGCTCGGGCCAGGCTACCGCCGTGCCATCTACATGGCGGGCGTGGCCAACGTACGCAACCCGCGCCTGGTGAAGTCGCTCAAGGCCGCGCTGCTGGCGCTGCCCAACGTGACCCTGCGCGAGCATTGCCAGATCAGCGGTTTCCTCCATGAGGGCGGGCGTGTCGCCGGGGTGCACACCGAGCAGGGCGTGCTGGCTGCCGACGAGGTGGTGCTCAGTGCCGGTGCCTGGAGCGGCGATCTGCTGCAGACATTGGGCCTGAGGCTGCCGGTGGAGCCGGTGAAAGGGCAGATGATCCTGTTCAAGTGCGCCGAGGACTTCCTGCCGAGCATGGTCCTGGCCAAGGGACGCTACGCGATCCCGCGCCGCGACGGGCATATCCTGGTCGGCAGCACCCTGGAGCATGCCGGTTACGACAAGACGCCGACCGGTGATGCGCTCGAGAGTCTGAAGGCTTCGGCGGTGGAACTGCTGCCGGCGCTGGCGGATGCCGAGGTGGTGGGGCACTGGGCTGGCCTGCGCCCTGGGTCGCCGGAAGGCATCCCTTACATTGGTGCAGTGCCGGGGCATGCGGGGTTGTGGCTGAACTGCGGCCATTACCGCAACGGGCTGGTGCTGGCGCCGGCGTCTTGCCAGCTGTTCAGCGACCTGCTGCTGGGGCGTGCGCCGATCATCGATCCGGCGCCGTATGCGCCTGAGGGGCGTCTGGGCTGAGACACAACAGTGATGACGAGCGGGCGTGGGAGCGGGGCAAGCCCGCTCCCACAACGCAACTCAGCGCTGTTGCCCCGGCCCTTGCTCCAGATGCTGCTGGCTGCAATACCACTCCTTGCCCAGCTGCAACGCCCGGTCATTGGGCAGGTGCACGCCGCAATGGGCACAGCGCACCATCTGTAGCGGGTCCTGCAGGCGCGGTTCGGCAGGTGATTGCTGACTGGTCTTGAACTTGCGCCACAGCCAGAACGCGGCGGCGATCAGGGCGATCCAGAAAAGTAGGCGAACCATGGTGTCCAGCTTGTCGAATTAAGAAGGCGACAGTCTAGGACGCGGCCAATAAAAAAGGGAGGCCTCGGGCCTCCCTTTCTGCGCATGTGACGTATCAGTCGAACAGACCGAAAGTCATGTAGCTGAACCAGCTGCGGTCCTTGTCGGCTTCCTTCGGACCTTCCGGCAGGATCGGGTCGCCGTTCTCGTCCTTGGGGAGCAGCTCTTCGGGCATCTCGGAGCGGGCGTCCTGGAACTGCTTGACCACGTCCTGGTTGGCGCGGGTTTCGCCCGGCGGCAGTGGGGCCTTGGTTTCGATCAGGCCCAGAGTGGCCTTGGACAGCCACGAGCGGTTGCCGTTTTCGTCGACTTTGGTGACGAACTGGCCATCGACCAGGCTCGGGTGGTCCGGGTAGTTGAGCTTGAGGGTCTCGAGGCTGGTGGCGGCCAGCTCGTCCAGGTGCATGCGCTGGTACGACTCGACCATCACCGCCAGGCCGTCACCCACCGATGGGGTTTCCTGGAAGTTCTCCACCACGTAGCGGCCACGGTTGGCGGCGGCTACATAGGCCTCGCGGCTCAGGTAGTAGTTGGCCACGTGGATTTCGTAGGAGGCCAGCAGGTTGCGCAGGTAGATCATGCGCTGCTTGGCGTCCGGGGCGTAGCGGCTGTTGGGGAAGCGGCTGGTCAGCTGGGCGAACTCGTTGTACGAGTCGCGGGCGGCGCCCGGGTCACGCTTGGTCATGTCCAGCGGCAGGAAGCGCGCCAGCAGGCCGCGGTCCTGGTCGAACGAGGTCAGGCCCTTGAGGTAGTAGGCGTAGTCGACGTTCGGGTGCTGCGGGTGCAGGCGGATGAAACGCTCGGCAGCCGACTTGGCGGCCTCGGGCTCGGAGTTCTTGTAGTTGGCGTAGATCAGCTCGAGCTGGGCCTGGTCGGCGTAGCGGCCGAACGGGTAGCGCGACTCCAGGGCCTTGAGCTTGTTCACGGCGCTGGTATAGCTGGAGTTGTCCAGGTCGGCCTGCGCCTGCTGGTACAGTTCGGCCTCGCTGAGGTTCTCGTCAATGACTTCCTTGTTCGAGGAACAGGCAGCGGTGAGCCCGAGGATGGCGATCAGCAGCAGGTGTTTCACTTGCATGGCGGCTTGCGTCCCTTTGACGGCCGCTGTCTTGGGCGGTGCCGTCCTGTTATGATGAGCGCCCCCGGCAAACCCCGGGGCAAAAGAAGCCGTATTTAACCACAAGCGCGCAGCCGAAACCAAAGGCTGAACGCCCGTCGATTCGAGCATGTCCGAGATCATTCAACTTAGCGCAGAGGTCCCGTCCGAACTGGGCGGCCAACGCCTCGACCAGGTCGCCGCCCAATTGTTCGCCGAGTACTCGCGTTCGCGCCTGTCCTCGTGGATCAAAGATGGCCGCCTGACCGTCGATGGCGCGGTGCTGCGGCCGCGCGACACCGTCCACACCGGCTCCATCCTGGCTCTCGAGGCCGAGCAGGAGGCCCAGGGCGAATGGGTGGCTCAGGACATCGAGCTGGACATCGTCTATGAAGATGACCAGATCCTGGTGATCAACAAGCCGGCCGGGCTGGTGGTCCACCCGGCGGCGGGCCACCCCGACGGCACCCTGCTCAATGCCCTGCTGCACCATGTGCCAGACATCATCAACGTACCGCGCGCCGGTATCGTGCACCGCCTGGACAAGGACACCACGGGCCTGATGGTGGTGGCCAAGACCCTGCAGGCGCAGACCAACCTGGTCGACCAGTTGCAGAAGCGCTCGGTCAGCCGCATCTACGAGTGCATCGTGGTCGGCGTGGTGATCGCCGGTGGCAAGATCGACGCCCCGATCGGCCGCCACGGCGGCGAGCGCCAGCGCATGGCGGTCACCGACGGCGGCAAGCCGGCAGTCAGCCACTACCGCGTGCTCAAGCGCTTCCGCTCGCACACCCATGTGCGGGTCAAGCTGGAAACCGGCCGCACCCACCAGATCCGCGTGCACATGGCGCATGTCGGTTATCCGCTGGTCGGCGACCAGACCTACGGCGTGCGCTTCCGCATTCCGCCGGCTGCCAGCGTGGCCATGGTCGAGGCGGTGAAGAACTTCCCGCGCCAGGCCCTGCACGCCCGCTTCCTGGCCCTGGATCACCCGACCACCGGTGAGCGCATGGAATGGGCCTCGCCGCTGCCGGACGACTTCCTCTGGCTGCTGTCGCTGCTCAACGACGATCGCGAGAGCTTTATCGGATGAGTGGCCTGACGCAGGCGCTGATCATTCCCGACTGGCCGGCCCCGGCCTCGGTCCGCGCCTGTGTCACCACCCGCGAGGGCGGCGTCAGCCTGCCGCCCTATGAATCCTTCAATCTTGGCGACCATGTGGGCGATGACCCCGCTGCAGTTGCCGAGAACCGTCGTCGCCTCAGCGAAGAATTCGCCATCCAGCCCGCCTGGCTCAAGCAGGTGCACGGCCTGGTGGTGGCCGATGCCGACCCCGCCGTGGTCGCCGAGGCCGATGCCAGCTGGACCGACCAGCCGGGCATCGCCTGCACCGTGATGACCGCCGATTGCCTGCCCGCCCTGTTCTGCGACCGCGCCGGTACCCGCGTGGCCGCCGCCCATGCCGGCTGGCGCGGGCTGGCCGGTGGCGTGCTGGAAGCCACCCTCGATCGCCTGGCCCTGCCACCCGAAGAAGTGCTGGTATGGCTGGGCCCGGCCATCGGGCCGCAGGCGTTCGAGGTGGGCATGGAAGTGCGCGATGCCTTTACCGCCGTGCATCCCGAGGCAGCCGCGGCGTTCGTCGACGGCGAGCGGCCGGGCAAGCTGATGGCCGATATCTACCAGCTGGCGCGGATTCGCCTGGCGGCGCGTGGAGTGACTGCTGTTTATGGTGGTGGCTTCTGCACGGTCAGCGACCCGCGGTTCTTCTCCTATCGCCGTACCCCGCAGGGTGGGCGCTTCGCTTCGCTGGTGTGGCTCAGCCCTCGCTAAGCCTGGGGCCGCTTCGCGGCCCAATCGCTGGCAAGCCAGCTCCCACATGCCAAAGTCTGTACTGCCCCTGTGGGAGCCGGCTTGCCGGCGATTGGGCTGCGCAGCAGCCCCGGCAATATCAATCCCATCACCACCCTGCTGACTTCCGTCAACCCCGCTACGCTTGAATCTTCCAGAATCACCCTTATCTATTGGTCATCTCAGGCAGGTTCATCATTACAGGTGCTGTCCATCGCTCCGCCTGCCCTTTAAAGGAAGGTATCCCCCATGCGAATAGACCGACTGACCAGCAAGCTGCAACTCGCGTTATCCGATTCCCAATCCCTGGCCGTGGGCATGGACCACCCGGCCATCGAGCCCCTGCACCTGCTGCAGGCGCTGATTGACCAGCAGGGCGGCTCGATCAAGCCGCTGCTGATGCAGGTCGGCTTCGACGTCAACAGCCTGCGCAAGGCGCTGACCAAAGAGCTCGACCAGCTGCCGAAAATCCAGAACCCCACCGGCGACGTGAACATGTCCCAGGACCTGGCGCGCCTGCTCAACCAGGCCGACCGCCTGGCCCAGCAGAAGGGCGACCAGTTCATCTCCAGCGAGCTGGTGCTGCTTGCCGCCATGGACGAGAACAGCAAGGTCGGCAAACTGCTGCTCGGCCAGGGCGTGAGCAAGAAGGCCCTGGAAAACGCCATCAACAACCTGCGCGGCGGCACGGCGGTGAACGACGCCAACGCCGAGGAATCGCGCCAGGCCCTGGACAAGTACACCGTCGACCTCACCAAGCGTGCCGAGGAAGGCAAGCTCGACCCGGTGATCGGCCGTGACGACGAGATTCGCCGCACCATCCAGGTGCTGCAACGCCGTACCAAGAACAACCCGGTATTGATCGGCGAGCCCGGCGTCGGCAAGACCGCCATCGCCGAAGGCCTGGCCCAGCGCATCATCAACGGTGAAGTGCCCGACGGCCTCAAGGGCAAGCGCCTGCTGGCGCTGGACATGGGCGCGTTGATTGCTGGCGCCAAGTACCGCGGCGAGTTCGAAGAGCGCCTCAAAGGCCTGCTCAACGAACTGAGCAAGCAGGAAGGCCAGATCATCCTGTTCATCGATGAGCTGCATACCATGGTCGGCGCCGGTAAAGGCGAGGGCGCCATGGACGCCGGCAACATGCTCAAGCCGGCCCTGGCCCGTGGCGAACTGCACTGCGTCGGCGCCACCACGCTCAACGAGTACCGCCAGTTCATCGAGAAGGATGCCGCGCTGGAGCGCCGCTTCCAGAAGGTGTTGGTCGAGGAGCCGAGCGAGGAAGACACCATCGCCATCCTGCGCGGCCTGAAAGAGCGCTATGAAGTGCACCACAAGGTGGCCATCACCGACGGCGCGATCATTGCCGCGGCCAAGCTCAGCCACCGTTACATCACCGACCGCCAGCTGCCGGACAAGGCCATCGACCTGATCGACGAAGCCGCGAGCCGCATCCGCATGGAGATCGACTCCAAGCCGGAGGTGCTCGACCGCCTCGACCGTCGTCTGATCCAGCTGAAGGTGGAATCCCAGGCGCTGAAGAAGGAAGAAGACGAAGCGGCGAAGAAGCGCCTGGAGAAACTGACCGAAGAAATCGAGCGCCTGGAGCGCGAGTACTCCGACCTCGAAGAGATCTGGGCCTCGGAAAAGGCCGAGGTGCAAGGTTCGGCGCAGATCCAGCAAAAGATCGAGCAGGCCCGCCAGGAACTGGAAGCCGCGCGCCGCAAGGGCGACCTTAGCCGCATGGCCGAGCTGCAGTACGGGGTGATCCCGGACCTGGAGCGCAGCCTGCAGATGGTCGACCAGCACGGCAAGACCGACAACCAGCTGTTGCGCAACAAGGTCACCGAGGAAGAGATTGCCGAAGTAGTGTCCAAGTGGACCGGCATCCCGGTGGCGAAGATGCTCGAAGGCGAGCGTGAGAAGCTGCTGAAGATGGAAAGCCTGCTGCACGAACGGGTGATCGGCCAGGACGAGGCGGTGACCGCCGTGGCCAACGCCGTGCGCCGTTCCCGCGCTGGGCTGTCAGACCCGAACCGCCCAAGTGGCTCGTTCCTGTTCCTCGGGCCCACCGGGGTGGGCAAGACCGAACTGTGCAAGGCGCTGGCCGAGTTCCTCTTCGATACCGAAGAGGCCATGGTGCGCATCGATATGTCCGAGTTCATGGAGAAACACTCCGTGGCGCGTCTGATCGGTGCCCCGCCAGGGTATGTGGGCTATGAAGAGGGCGGTTACCTGACCGAGGCCGTGCGCCGCAAGCCGTACTCGGTGGTGCTGCTCGACGAGGTGGAGAAAGCTCACCCGGATGTGTTCAACGTGCTGCTGCAGGTGCTGGAAGATGGCCGCCTGACCGACAGCCACGGCCGCACCGTGGACTTCCGCAACACCGTGATCGTGATGACCTCCAACCTGGGCTCGGCGCAGATCCAGGAACTGGCCGGTGACCGCGAGGCACAGCGTGCGGCGGTGATGGATGCGGTGGGCGCGCACTTCCGTCCGGAGTTCATCAACCGCATCGACGAAGTGGTGGTGTTCGAACCGCTGGGCCGCGAGCAGATTGCCGGTATCACCGAGATCCAGCTTGGCCGCCTGCGTGGTCGCCTGGCCGAGCGCGAGCTGTCGCTGAGCCTGAGCCCGGAGGCGTTGGACAAGCTGATCGCCGTCGGTTACGACCCGGTGTATGGCGCACGGCCATTGAAGCGTGCGATCCAGCGCTGGATCGAGAACCCGCTGGCGCAGTTGATCCTGGCGGGCGAGTTCCTGCCGGGTGCGGCGATCACCGCGAAGGTCGAGGGCGACGAGATCGTCTTTGGCTGACCTGCAGTAAACGAAGAGCCCCGCGTAAGCGGGGCTTTTTTATGTGTGCTGTCCGGCTTTATCGCGGGGCAAGCCCGCTCCCACGCCGATCTGCGCCAGAAAGCACCCAATGCGTGGGAGCGGGCTTGCCCCGCGATAAGGCCGGTACAGGCAGCGCAAACCCCTGATTTTCCGGCTTCCTAGCTAACTTGCTGAAAATTTTGAAAAAAGTGCTTGCACAAAAATCAGAGTGCCCCTAATATTCGCCCCGCTGTCAGGCACTGAGCAGATCGCCAGCAACACCGACGATCTGAAAATAACTTACAAATCAGTAAGTTGAACGAAAAAAAGTGGTTGACAAGCAAAACGAAGAATGTAGAATAGCCGGCCTCAGCAGCGACAACGCGAAAGCGGATAGCCAAAGAGATCGAAGCTAACACAGGCTTCGAAGCAGTAAAGATGTACCGAAGTTCAGTTCCGCGATAGCTCAGTCGGTAGAGCAAATGACTGTTAATCATTGGGTCCCTGGTTCGAGTCCAGGTCGCGGAGCCAATCTCGGGGTGTAGCGCAGTCCGGTAGCGCGCCTGCTTTGGGAGCAGGATGTCAGGAGTTCGAATCCCCTCACCCCGACCATTTTCAGGGTCGTTAGCTCAGTTGGTAGAGCAGTTGGCTTTTAACCAATTGGTCGTAGGTTCGAATCCTACACGACCCACCATGTAAAGAGGGCATCTCGAAAGAGGTGCCCTTTTTCTTTGTCCGAGATTTATATCCCCGCCCTTTGCTACCCTGTGGCCTTTGCCCGCAGGAGTGCCGCGCATGCCACTCAAAGCCAGTGTTTTCATCGCCACCAGCTTGGATGGCTACATCGCCCGTGAAGATGGCGGCCTCGATTGGTTGTTAGGGGCCACCCAGTCTGCTGACGACCATGGCTACGCCGGTTTCATGGCCGGCGTCGATACCTTGGTAATGGGGCGTGGCACCTTCGACAAGGTCATGACCTTTGGCGAGTGGCCGTATCCGGATGCGCGAGTGGTAGTGGTCAGCAGCACCCTCAAAGCACTGCCCCAGGGCGTATCAGAGTGCGTCGAGTTGCACCCGGGGCCGATCCCGGCTTTGCTCGAACACCTTCAGGCCACGGGCGCAAAGAGCCTTTACCTGGATGGCGGCAAGCTGATTCAGGGGTTCTTGCGTGAGGGGTTGGTGGACGAGCTGACCATCACCCGCATCCCCGTGCTGCTGGGGCAGGGGATACCGTTGTTCGGCGAGTTGGCGAAGGATGTGCTGTTGCAGCACATGAGAACGACCAGTTACGAGAGTGGGTTCGTGCAGAGTACGTATCGCGTGGTCAGATAAATCGAGTCAAGGTCATCGCTGGCAAGCCAGCTCCCACAGGAGCGCGCATCCTTGTGGGAGCTGGCTTGTCGTGGCGACGAACCGCAGCGAAAGGGCTGCAAAGCAGCCCTAGGATCTTGAAGCCTCAGTGCAGCTTCAGGCGCGGCTCGGTGCCCCGGCCAATCTTGCTGCCCAGCATCAGCATCAAGGTGCGGAAGGTCCCGTACAGCGCCATCTGGTGCATCCGGTACAGCGACACATAGAACATCCGCGCCAGCCAGCCCTCCAGCTTGACGCTGCCCATCAGGTTGCCCATCAGGTTACCCACCGCCGAGAAGCGCGACAGCGATACCAGCGAGCCATAGTCCTTGTACTCGTAGGTCGGCAGCGCCTTGTTCTCCAGGCGCAGCTTGAGGCTCTTGGCCAGCAGCGAGGCCTGCTGGTGCGCGGCCTGGGCCCGTGGCGGCACGTTGCGGTCGGTGCCCGGTTGCGGGCAAGCGGCGCAGTCGCCGAAGGCGAAGATGTTGTCGTCCAGGGTGGTCTGCAGGGTCGGGCGCACCACCAGCTGGTTGATGCGGTTGGTCTCCAGGCCGTCGATATCCTTGAGGAAGCCCGGCGCGCGAATGCCCGCCGCCCAGACCTTGAGGCTGGCCTGGATCACTTCGCCCGAGGCAGTCTTCAGGCCATCGGCGGTCACTTCGCTGACCGCGGCGTTGGTCATCACCGTCACCCCGAGTTTTTCCAGGGTCTTGTGCACCGGCACGCTGATGCGCTCCGGCAGCGCCGGCAATACCCGTGGGCCGGCTTCGATGATGGTGATGTGCATGTCTTTGGGCTGGATCTTGTCCAGGCCGTAGGCTGCCAGCTCATGGGCGGCGTTGTGCAGCTCGGCCGCCAGCTCCACGCCGGTGGCACCGGCGCCGACGATGGCCACGCTGATCTGCTCGCTGGCCACATCTCCGGCGTGCGCACGCAGATAGTGGTTGAGCAGTTGCTGGTGGAAGCGCTCGGCCTGCTTGCGGCTGTCGAGGAACAGGCAGTGCTGCGCCGCCCCCAGGGTGCCGAAGTCGTTGGTGTTGCTGCCCACGGCGATCACCAGGGTGTCGTAGCCGATGGTGCGCGCAGGCAGCAGCTCACGGCCCTCGTCGTCGAGGGTCGCGGCCAATTGAATCATCTTGTTTTCGCGGTCCAGGCCGCTCATGCGTCCCATCTGGAAGTTGAAGTGGTTCCACTTGGCCTGGGCCACGTAGTTCAGTTCATCTTCCGAGGAGTTCAGCGAGCCGGCCGCCACTTCGTGCAGCAGTGGCTTCCAGATGTGCGTCAGGTTGGCATCAACCAGGGTGATCTCGGCCTGTTTGCGCTTGCCCAGGCTTTTACCCAGGCGGGTCGCCAGTTCCAGGCCGCCGGCGCCGCCGCCGACAATCACGATGCGATGAGTCATGGGGATATCTCACAAGTTTTACGGAATTCGTGGACACAAGGTCCGGCCGCA
Organism: Pseudomonas soli; assembly: GCF_900110655.1. Taxonomy (GTDB): domain Bacteria; phylum Pseudomonadota; class Gammaproteobacteria; order Pseudomonadales; family Pseudomonadaceae; genus Aquipseudomonas; species Aquipseudomonas soli. The sequence continues at coordinate 310,891 of NZ_FOEQ01000007.1, read as the reverse complement.
TCCGGCATGAGGGGCGGGCGAGCGCAAGGCAGCTCATAGCACCAGTCCACTCAGCAGGCGGCTCAACAGGCCCAGACCGATGGTCACGGCCACCACCAGCAGCAGGAGCAGCCACGGCCGGAAGGGCCGGCGCTCGACTTGATGCTGGGGGGCGCTCAGATACTCATCGACGCGACGCTGATCTTCAGGATTCAGGCGGCTGGTCATGGTGGGCCTCGTCAGATAGACGTTCGTGACTGCGTGTACGCCACAGCGTTCACGCAAACGCATGGGTCGAATGATAATGCTTTCTATCCCTGGCGCCGAGTGTACGTGATCGCAAAGACACCCGGCACTGGATCAAAGACTGATGCCTACGTCGAACACGATGCTGCGCCCCAGGTTGCCGCGCAGGAAATCCGGCGCGTCCGGGTGGGCGAACAGCACCCGGGCGAAGGTCGGCCCCACCAGCGACAACGACCGCCAGCCCTGGCGCAGGTACTCGGTGGGCGGTGGGAAATGGCTGTTGAGGTCGAGCACCTCGCGCTTGAGGCTGGCGAAGGCGATGATGTCCAGCTCGCTCAGGTCCAGCCCGCGCTCGCGGTAGTTGTGCGACTTCTTGCGCAGGGTCGGCGCCAGGCGCGCCAGCAGCTCCTGGGCACTGATGCGCCGGGGCCGTTGCTCACGGCGCACCAGCTGGGCCAGGGAGAAGGCGCTGCGCCGCCGTTGCAGCTCCTCGCGCCATTCGTCGTTGAGCCGGCGGCCCTCGTCGAGCACGAAGAACACCTCGAACGCCGCGTCGCGGAACAGCACGTCCGGCGGCTCTTGCCCGGCCGGGGTGAAGTCCTCGCTGCGGTAGGGGATGTTCAGCCCTTGCAGCAGGCGCTGGCAGACCCAACGCTCGCGCTCCCATTTGCGGGCATTGGACAGGAACGCATTGGCTTGCTCGGCCTGGATGGTAAGCAGGCGGAGGTAGTCTGAGTCATCCATGGGGACAAGCTTAGTCGCTAATTGATGACGGTAAGATGCTGTTTGTGCGTAGGAATCAGCCCAGCACCAGCCATTGCTGCACCACCCCCAGCAGATGCCGCAGCCCGCCGCCCAGGCAAATGGCCGAACTGACCGCGATAAACCGCCGGCTGCGCCCGGTGCCGGCCAGCACCAGCGGCCCCAGCAGGCCGCGCGCCAGGTACACCAGGGTGATCAGGCAGATCACCGGCAACAGCAAGGGCAATGGGCGCATCAGCCCAGCCGCCGACAAGGCATAGGCCGACCAGACGAGCAATATTGCTGCGATCGCTGCGGTGACCAGGGCCGGGTAGGCGCGGCCTTGCTCCGCCGCCCTGGCCATGCGCTCGCCGGCGCCGAACAAGCGGTACCAGCGCGGGCCAATGGCGATCACCGCCAGGTGCAGCACGCCGGCGATGGCGCTGAACGCCGCGCCGAGCAGCAGCGGCAGGTTAAGTCCTTCAGGCATGGCGGATGCGTCCTGCATCGAAAGGAGGTGCCAGCCTATAGCAACAGGCTGAAAGGGAGAATGGGTGTAGACTCAGGCTTGTCCACATGGCCGACAGGGATATTGTTCAGGTGATCAGTGCACAAGTCTTGTCCAGCACCAGCCTTACCCTTGGCTGGATAGGTTACGTGCCCCTGCTGATCTGGGCCGCCAGCCGCACCCGCTGGGTCGAGCTGTTCACCGATACCCGCCGCCAGCACCTGCTGTTCGGCACGGTGTTTTGCCTGTTCATACTCTGGCTGGTGCGCCGCGACTTCGATACCGGGGTGTCGTACCACTTCATCGGCATGACCGCCGTCACCTTGCTGCTGGACTGGCCATTGGCTGTGCTCGGCGGCTTTCTCGCCCAGCTCGGCCTGTTGTTGATGGGCCGGCAGGACCTTGCCGCCATCGGCGTCAACGGCCTGCTGATCGTCGGCCTGCCGGTGCTGGTCACCGAGGTGTGCGCGATCCTGGTCGAGCGCGCCCAGCCGCGTAACCTGTTCGTCTACATCTTCTGTTGCGGGTTCTTCCCGGCGGCGTTGACGGTGTTGCTGTGCCTGATGGCAGGGCTGGGGTTGCTGTGGATGGACGAGCGTTTCGCCATGCCGGAATGGCTCAGCGACTTCGTTGGCTACCTATGGCTGATGATGTTCCCCGAGGCATTTATCAACGGCACGGTGATCAGTGCGCTGGTGGTGTTCTGCCCGGAGTGGCTGGAGACCTTCAACCGCAGCCGCTATCTGCAGGCCCCGTGGAAGGATGAAGAGAAGTGATGTGAATGGCACCGGCTTTGCCGGTGATCGCGGGGCATCCACACCACCGAACCCTGCTTAGTGCCGCGGCTCCAGATCCCCCGAATACAATTCGTCCTCGGACTCCTCCGCCCCGGCGATCTTGTGCTCCTCGGCCGCCCAGGCGCCCAGGTCGATCAACTTGCAGCGGTCTGAGCAGAACGGCCGGAACGGGCTCTGCTCGCCCCATTCCACGGGCGCCCCGCAGGTCGGGCAATCAACGGTCATCGGCTGGCTCATGGCTGGCCTCCTCGTAAAGTCAGGTAAAAGTGGTGCAGGCGGTCGATCTCGTCGTGCAGCGATTGCAGGTCACGATCGTTGACCACCACGTCATCGGCATGGCGCAGGCGCTCTTCCCGGGCCAGCTGGGCCTTGAGAATCGCCTGCACCTGTTCCGCGCTGGTGTTGTCGCGGGCCAAGGTGCGTTGCACCTGCAACTCGGTCGGCGCGTCGATCACCAGGATGCGCTGGGTCTTCTGGTGCTGCCCCGACTCGATCAACAGCGGCGAAACGTACACCGCATAGGGTGTCTCGGCCTTGGCCAGGTAGCTGAAGATCTCCTGGCCGATCAGCGGGTGCAGCAGTTGTTCCAGCCATTGCCGTTGGCTCGGGTCGGCGAAGATCAGCTGGCGCAGGGCGCCACGGTCGAGCTGGCCGTCCGCCTGCAGCACGCCTGCGCCAAAGCGCTCGACGATGCTGGCCAGGGCAGGGCGCCCCGGCTCGACGACCCAGCGCGCGGCCTGGTCGGCATCGACCAGGTGCACGCCCAGTTCGACGAAACGCTCGGCGGCGGCGCTCTTGCCGCTGCCGATGCCGCCGGTAAGGCCAAGAATCCAGGGTGTGAAGGGCGCTGTGCTCATCAGGTTCCAAGCAGTTGCAGGTATGAGGCGACTATTTCATCACCCCAGAGCAATGCGATCCACCCCGCAATGGCCAGATAAGGCCCGAAAGGCAATGCCGCGCCCATTTGCGTGCGCTTGAAACGCACCAGCGTCAGCCCGATCAGCGCCCCCACCAAGGACGCCAGCATCAAGGTCAGCGGCAGGATCTGCCAGCCGCCCCAGGCACCGAGCATGGCCAGCAGCTTGAAGTCGCCGAAGCCCATGCCCTCCTTGCCGGTGATCAGCTTGAAGACCCAGTACACCGACCACAAACTCAGGTAGCCCGCCACCGCGCCCCACAGCGCATCGCTCAGCGGCACCAGCAGCCCGAAGGCGTTGACGATCAACCCCAGCCACAACAGCGGCAGCACCAGCACATCCGGCAGCAACTGGTGCTCGGCATCGATCAGGCTCAAGGCGATCAGCCCCCAGGTCAGCAGCATTACTCCCAGCGCCTCGACACCCGGCCCGAAATGCCAGGCCACCAACAGCGAGAGCAGGGCGCTGCCCAACTCCACCAGGGGATAACGCACGCTGATCCGCGCCTTGCACCCGGCGCACCGCCCGCGCAGGGCCAGGTAACTCAGCAGCGGAATATTTTCCCAGGCGCGGATCTGGCGTTGGCAGTGCGGGCAGCGCGAAGCCGGCAGGCACAGGTCGAAGCGCTCATGCTCGGCCTGCGGCAGCCCCAGCACCTCCTGCGCCTCCCGCTGCCATTGGCGCTCGAGCATGATCGGCAGCCGGTACGCCAGCACATTGAGAAAACTGCCCACCAGCAACCCCAGCACTGCGGCCAAGGTATGGAAGAACGGCGGATGATCGACGATTACGGTCCAGGCATTCATGTTCAGATCAGGCTACCCAACTGGAAGATCGGCAAGTACATCGCCACGACGAGGCCCCCCACCAGCAGCCCGAGGATCAGCACGATGGCCGGCTCAAGCAGCGTGGTCAACTGCTCCAGCGCCTGGCTCACCTGTTCTTCGTAATGCAGCGCGGCCTTGTCCAGCATCCGGTCGAGGGTACCGCTGGCTTCGCCCACCGCCACCAGCTGGCGCAACAGCGGCGGGAACAGCGCATCCGCCTCCATCGCCTGCTGCAGCCCCATGCCGCCGGCCACGTCCTGGCGCAACTTGAGGATCGCCCGCTCGTGCAGGCTGTCGCCACTCACCGGCGCCACCGTGGCCAGCGCATCCAGCAACGCCACCCCGGCGGCATAAGAGGTCGCCAGGCTGCGGGCAAAGCGCGCCAGCGCCGCCTGCCCGAGCAAGGTGCCCACCACCGGCACCCGCAACACCCCGCGCAATATCCACAGGCGCGCCGGCAGGTGCCGTTGGTACAACGCCCGAATGCCAAACCCCAGCGCAGTTATCAACAGCACCAACCACCCGACGTGATTGCCCAGCCCTGTGGATAGATCGATCACCCACTGGGTGAACGCCGGCAGCGCCTTGTCGAAACTGGCGAACAACCCCTGGAACCGCGGCACCACCTCCAGCAGCAACAGCGCCGCCACTCCTAGCCCCGTGAGCAACAACAGCGCCGGATACAGCATCGCCTTGCGCACCTTCTGCCGCAGCGCCTGGCGCTTCTCCAGCATGGTCGCCATCTGCTCCAGCTGCCGGTCCAGCGTGCCCGACTGCTCGCCCACCCGCACCAGGTTGCAGTACAGCGCATCGAACCACCCCGGATGGCGCTGCAAGGCATCCGCCAAGCCCAACCCCGCCGCCACATCCTGTTGCAACCGCGCCAGCAACGCCGCCATGGCGCTGTTCACCGTGCTGCGCGCCATCACCTCGAACGCCTGCAACAGCGGCACCCCCGCCGTGAGCAAGGTCGCCAGCTGGCGGCTGAACCCCGGCGCATCCGCCTTGCCCGCCCGTTGCGGCCAGCGCCAGCGCAGCCCACCCGCCAGCCGCACCCGCGTCGCGCGAATGCCCTGCTGGCGCAACCACGCCTGCACGAACGCCGGGCTGCGGCCAGTGTGCTGGCCCTGTTGCGGCGTGCCGCTGGCATCGACGCCTTCCCAGGCGTACAGACGGGTGGAAGCAGGCATGGCGAGAGTCCTTTTGCGCGGGGGCGAAAAGCCCGGTAACAGCTTGCCCGGCCTGCTGCCGGGCGCGTTTCCCTGTGGCTCACTAGAGTAGTCCAGCGAAGATGACGCCCCGCCGCGCAGGGGTGACAAAAGGTGTCGGTTCAGGCCTACTGCGCGCCTGCCGGCCGGGGCGCGCCACGATGAAAGCGTCCGCCGCGCCTCCACGTATCACGAAGGAAAACCGTTCATGAAAGGGCAACGAGGTATCACCCTGATCGAACTGATGATCGTTGTCGCGATCATCGGCATCCTGGCGACCATCGCCATCCCCATGTACACCAACCACCAGGCCCGCGCCAAGGCTACCGCCGCGCTGCTGGAGATTTCCGCGCTGAAGACACCGATGGACGTGCGCCTGAACGACGGCAAGGACGTGCCCGACGTCGCCAGCCTCGGCGGCCAGCCCACCACCGCCCATTGCGCGATCACCGCCAGTGGCAAGGCCGCCGACGGCACCGCCAGCATCGCCTGCACCCTGGCCGACGCACCGGCCAATGTGCTGGGCAAGACCGTGACCCTGGCGCGTACCCAGGCAGGCTGGACCTGCGTGACCACGGTGGAGGAAGACCTCGCGCCCAATGGCTGCACGGAGCAATGAAAGTGAGGTGAAACAGGGGTTTGCGTAACCGACACGGCAGTGGTACGTTGCGCAACACGCCGGTGTAGCTCAGTCGGTAGAGCAGCGCACTCGTAACGCGAAGGTCGCAGGTTCGATTCCTGTCTCCGGCACCAGAGACCAGTTTCCAGAAGTCTATGACTGTCTACGAAACGCCCAGCAGAGCCCGCCTAGTGCGGGCTTTGTTGTGTCTGTCTGTCTCTTTTTGTCTCCCTGAGCCTGCTCAACATCCCCCCTACAGGCACACGCGTACGTTCGTGGACAGGTTGAGCGGGGGGAGATTTCGGCCTTGACCTGAGCAGCCTCCCGGTGGTTGAGCCCTAGCGGCTCGGCCGGTTTTAGAGAATTCAGATGACCGTAGCTAGGCTCCCAATAGCCGATCGACTAAACTGGGTCGCTAACCCGGCAGCCCATTGAAGGATAGGGAAGGCGATGGCTACGGCCCAACAAATCATTGCTCTGCTGAGCAGCCATAACCAAGGAGATGAGGAGCAATTTCTCTCCATCGCTTTGCAAGTGGCCGCTGCTGAAGCACGCCGTGGCAGACTTGATGTTGCTGATGAGCTCAAAGCACTTGTTGAGAGCGCTCGTAAACGCGAGTCTCCATTCAAAGGACATGCTTCTCGGCCGAATCAGCATGTTGCGATTCCAATCTCCAAGCCACGAGGCGAATTGGAGTCCCTGCTATCTGTCAGCTATCCAAGGTCTCAGCTGCAAGACCTGATTCTTAATGACCTCAAGCGAGACCGCCTTACCCGCCTCATTCATCAACAGCGTCAGCGAGACAAGCTACGTAGCCATGGTTTGGCCCCGAGCTCAAAACTCCTGCTTGTAGGTCCGCCAGGCTCGGGGAAAACCCTAACAGCATCGATCTTGGCCGGTGAGTTACAGCTGCCGCTTTTCACCATACGCCTCGATGCCCTGATCACACGCTTCATGGGCGAGACGGCATCCAAGCTACGGTTGATATTCGATCAGATTGCATCTGTTCGCGCGGTTTACTTGTTTGACGAGTTTGATGCTATTGGTGGGCGACGGAACGCTGATAACGACGTAGGTGAAATGCGTCGTGTACTCAATTCGTTCCTTCAGTTCCTTGAGGAAACAAACAGTACAGACAGCCTCGTGCTAACCACAACGAACCATCCCGAGCTTCTTGATCGCGCCCTCTTCAGGCGGTTCGATGACATCATCGAGTACTCTCTGCCTGATCCGAATGGCATTAAGGAAGTACTTGAGATGCGAATGCATGTCTATTTGCCGAAGAGAGTGTCTTGGGCGAAACTCATAGCCGCTGCCAAGGGTCTCAGCCAAGCAGAAATCACTAGAGCGGCCTCTGAGATTATCAAAGACGTCATCCTCCAAGGTGATAAACACGCGACAACTGAAGCAATAGTCAGGGCGTTAAAAGAGCGCCACACCCTGAAAGAAACCATGTCAGGACTAAGCCCCGGCTAGGTGTTCAGCATGCATAACTTTGGATTAGGGAAATATCCAGAATGGCGTCGTCTTACGAGCTTCCGCATTTCAGAGTTGAGCAATTCAGGGTGGATCGCCCTTACCAGCGCCGAGATAAGGACCTGAGTAACGCGGGTAGAACACGAGAGGAAGGCCATGGCAGCCGCCTCCGCGAAAGGTTATCTCTTGCGTTTACTGCCGCACGAAGCGGTCAGAACGCCTTCTTTGCAGACAATATCAGCGACTCCCCCCAAGCGTTGTACTTAGAAGTTGAGCTTGAAGCGGGATCGCCCATTCCAGACCTAAACTGGAAAAAACAAAATATACGGCTTTCAGCCCTCCGAGTCCTCGAGGACGGTTCAACACTCGGAGCGCTCTACGTTCCTCACGATGCCATGGACTTTCTTGAGTTAAAGCTGCAGGAATATGCAGAAGAAGAGACCAAGTCTGGAAAGCCAAAAAATGAGACTAAATTCTCATCCGTTGAAAACCTTTCCATCGGGGACATAGAGACCTTATGGACAGACTCCAGACCGTTCCCAAGCTCCTTATCTTCCACACTTTGGTGGGAGTGCTGGTGTGCAGCATGGAAGGCGGATCACGTCCGACGTGTCGCTGACAATCTAAAAATTCGCGTCAGCGAGAACTCGCTAATATTTCCGGATACAGAAGTATTACTCGTCTATGCAAATACCCTTGAAATGTCAATTCTTGCAGCGAATGCGGACGGACTAGAAGAGCTCAGGAAAGCCACCGACAACCCCTATTTTTTTACCCGGCAAACATCCCGGGAAAAGTCAGAATGGACGTCCAATCTAGCAGACAGGCTGATTCCACCTGATAGCGAAAGCCCCGCGATTTGCGTTTTAGATCATGGCGTTAACCACGCTCACCCCCTTATTCAGCCCGCGCTTGCAGCTGACGATTGCCAAGCAGTTAGGTCAGAGTGGGGAGTGCACGACCACCATGGCCATGGAACCAATATGGCTGGTGCAGCGCTATATGGGGACCTTAGCTACGCGCTGGCAGATGAAAGTTTTATTGAACTAACTGCAAAACTGGAATCGGTAAAATTCCTACCGCCCGCTGGTTGGGAGAGAAATGACCCTTCGAGCTACGGGTTCATTACCCAGTCAGCAGTGAGCTTGGCAGAAACGAAGGAGCCCCTGCGAAATCGCGTTTTCTGCATGGCGGTCTCGAACCAAGACGTATCAGGCGAGCGACCCACAACATGGAGCTCCGCTATTGATCAGGTCTGTAGTGGCTCGATGGTGGGGGACTTCGGGGAGAACGGAGAATATGGTCCGCGTCGACTCTTCATAATTTCAGCGGGTAACATCCCTGACTCCAACAGCCCTGACGATTTGGCTGACCCCTATGACTTCCCGATTGAAGACCCTGCTCAATCATGGAACGCGTTGGCGGTCGGTGGATTCACTGACAAGGTCGACCTTCATGATCAACCAGGCTATGAGGGGTGGTCCGCAGTGGCGCGGGCCGGCGATCATAGCCCCTATAGCCGAGCATCAATCGACTGGGAGCACTCCAGAACCCCAATTAAGCCAGAAGTGGTTTTCGAGGCGGGCAACAAGGCGATCAGTCCTGACGGGGCAGAGATCATTTCCGGTATTCCTGCATTGTCACTCTTAACAACCGGAAAAGATGTCAATCAGCGGCCTATTGAGGAGTTCTGGGCCACCAGCTCTGCTACCGCACAAGCAGCGGGATTGGCTGCGACAATCATGGCTGCGCATCCACAGATGTGGCCAGAAACGGTGCGCGCACTAATTATTCATAGCGCGCAGTGGACGCCCGTCATGATGGAGCGATTCAGGAAATGCAAGAGCAAAGGGCAGCGAATCGCTCTCGCCCGCCACATTGGTTATGGCGTTCCACAGCTATCACGCGCCTTGGCATCTGCAGAAAACGACTTAGCCCTGATTGCTGAGACTAGCATTCAACCATTTGCGAGAGACCTCAACGCAAAGAGTCGAGAGGTTGGAGATCCGCACTTTAAAGAGGTGCATTACTACAATCTGCCATGGCCGAAAGCAGAGCTAGAACGCCTCGAAAACCGGACCGTCCAACTGAAGATCACTCTTTCGTACTTCATCGAGCCTAGCCCTGGAGAAATGGCCCAAGTGATCCCAGCTAGGTATCAATCCTTTGGGCTTCGATTTGACCTCAAGAAAAAATCCGAGACAGAAGCAGCATTCCGGCATCGAATCAACAAGCTTGAGTCGATGGCGGAAAAGCCTCCACAACCAGAGCCAGATAACAGGTGGGTATTCGGTCCCAAAAGCATTTCCGCAGGCTCAGTACACAGTGACGTCTGGATCGGTCCAGCGATTGACTTGGCCTCAAGGGATAAAATTGCTATTTATCCGGTTTCCGGCTGGTGGCGATATCGGCCCCATCTGGGGAAATGCAACACGAAAACCCGTTATAGCCTGATTATTTCTATATCCTCTGATGGTGAGGACGTGGATCTATACACAGAAATCGCGAATATTATTGCAACGCCGGTAGACACTGAGATAAGCATTGGGGTGAGCTAATTTCCACCATTCTTCATCGTGAATCAAGCGCAACCCAGTATTGCCTAGGGCCGACTGCAGGGTCGACCCAGCTACTTGCAGAGCAACATGAGTTAAAGAGTTAAATGGGACAGATTTATTTTTTAGTTAAAAGGGGACAGATTTGTTTTTTTGTGACGCTCGTTGATGAAACATAAATTCTGGGCCTGCCCCACGTCAACGGACGTCAAGAGGCGATGTTCGAGTCGTTCTCTTGAGGGTTGTGATGTTCACTTGAACCCACGGTAAAAATAAATCTGTCCACTTTTTACATGTCCCCTTTTTACACTCCGATAGGCTGCTCTGGGTCGATAGCAGTCAGTCGTGAGCAGCTGCAATCGACCCAAAGCGGCCCTTCGGCGAGGTCGGCTAACGGCCATCAGCGGACGCTTGCGATTGTCGTCAATGCAGTATTAGCTGTCCCTTTGTGATCTGGGGCCTTAAATAGTTATGAGTAGTTTGGGCATGGGAGAGTCCAGCGGTAGGAAAACCAAATTTTTATGAAGACTCAGGCAGGTTGGGGGTGTTGGCGGAGTTTCAAAGGTTCTCATGCAGAGCCTAAGACGCTTTTACCGTACACGTACAAAGCTTGATCAAATTTTCCACACACAAGCCTTATTCCTTCTCCCAGCTGTAGTTCAATACTATCGATAGATCCCATTGAACGGCCATTTTCATGATAGCCTTTTCCTAGGCTGTAGGCCGTTTTGCCGTTTGCGTGATATGCCTTACCTAAACTCCAGGCTGTTTTTCCATTTGGGTGATAAGCTTTTCCCAAACTCCAAGCCGTTTTGCCATTGGAATGATAAGCTTTCCCTAAGCTCCACGCAGTCTTTCCATTTTCATGGTACGCTTTACCGAGGCTCCACATTGTTTTTCCGTTTGCATGGTAACTTGTAGACATAGTGCATTCCTTTGTATTCACTTGACGTTCAGGTGATGGCAAGAGGCTAGCCATAGCTGCCAGACATGTCTAGTGTCGACCTGCAGCTTTTGGCCGAAAGCTGCCTCTGGCGCACGTCCGCAATTGGTCGAAAACTGTCGCTCGGGAATGACCTCTTTTGTCCGTTTTCGGCCTTCCATTGAAGGCCGCTGTGGGTCGTTTCTGTCGTACCAACCTAGCAATTGAAGCAGGAGGGCGCATCTCTTACTGGATCTTCGCCAATTTCCGCTTCGATTCCACTGGAAGCCATAACTAGCTGATTTTTTTATAGATACCCTAAGAGGTAAATCAAAAAATCCACCAAATTCCAGCCCCGCGAAAACCGTGCCCTCACGTCCAACAACCGTCCGTCTGTCTCACTGTTTTTCGTAGTCATTGATCAAGCCTCGTTCATCTGCGTCGAACCGGCTCGTTGGGGGATTCTACGTGTCCTTGTGGTGTAGGCAGTTTCCCGCAGCATCCATCGCCTTTTCCCTGGCTTCCTAAGCTTGCATTAGCAGCCCCCAAGGAATAAATTCCCTCCGTCGCCGAAGCATCGGCGACGCGACCTTGGCCGGTCGGAATCGAAAGGCGCAGCAGCGCCCAGTCTTCATCGCAGGCGCTTTTTTTGTGCCCGCGATGTCGCGTCATGGCGGTGGTGCGCGGGACACCTTCGGGTGTGCCGGGCCCCTTTCGTCCCGGTCGGCCAACCCGCGTACTGCTGCCACCTAAACTTGCTTGGCCGCGAGCGGTGGCAGTTCCACAACGAAAGGAACTCATGCATGACCACCAAGATACTGAGGATCCTCGCATCCGCTCTCCGCCGCCCAACCCGTGCGGCCATCCCATCCCCAACCTTCTACCCGATCGACAGCCAGTCCCTCGCCGACCGCGCCAACCGCGAGGTGCGCCATGACTGACCATGAACGCATGTCTACCCTGCAAAGCTACGTCTGGACCCTCGAACTGCTAGGCGAGGCCCTGGTCCAGCATGACGAGGTGCTCGAGTGCGAGCACAACCCGCAACTGAGCTTCCGCAACACAGCGGGCATTCACCAGGCGATCCGGATCATCAGCCGCCTGGCCAGCGAGCAGTTCGGCAAGCTTGAGGTGATGAAAGAAGAGGGTGTTTCTACAGGTTGATGCTGCGCATCATCGGGGCCGCTTTGCGGCCCTATTGCGGGGTGTGTCCTGGGCGGACTCCACTTGAACCATCGCGTCTTGCAAGAGCGTGCCCGGTCGGCAACGCATTGCTCGCCCGGTGCTACATCACCCCCGAATCAGCGCCTACCAGAACCACCCACCCCGAGCCAGTTCCTGCTCGCAACTCCGATACTGCGCCCCAAACACCGACGCCCGCGCCTGCACCTTCTGCGACACGTTCTTCAGCCACGGCTTGCCGTCGTAACTACGGTTGCGGTAGCCGCCCCAGCCTTCGTGGTAATTCAGGTACTGGCCATAGGCGTCCCACTTGGACACGCCATTCACCCGCTGGCTCTTCTGCATGTACCAGCCCATGAAGTCGAGGGCGTCGGCGAAGTCGTCGCGGGCGGCGCCCCAGCCGCCGGCTTCGCGCTTGTAGTCGGCCCAGGTCTCGTCCTTGGCCTGGGCGTAGCCGTAGGCGGTGCTGACCCGGCCCCAGGGGATGAAGCCGAGGAAGTAATAGCGCGGCGGCAGGGCGTCGTGCTTGAACGACGACTCTTGGTACATCATCGCCATCGGCACCTGCACCGGGGCGCCCCAGCGCGCCTGCATCTTCAACGCCGCCTCGTACCACTTCGGCTTCTCGCGGAAGATCTCGCAGAGGTTCTCGGGGTTGGCGGGAGGCTTGGTGGCACAGCCGGCTACAGCCAGGAGCAGGGCCGGCATGGTGAGCCGAAGCATGGAGGAGTTTCCTTGTGCGGACGTCGGGGTCGCAGGGCGCTGACGCTTTATACATTCTTTTGAGACGCAGATGAATCAGCGGGCGATTACTCGATGCCTGGACCATGGCTGGCATCAACCGTTAAACCCAGACGTCTACCCAAGTTACGTCATCATCCATTTCAACAGTTTCAAAGGGCGCTGAATTGAGTGCAGAGCCCTGCCGCTCTACCTCGAGATCCGCCCAGAACCCGTCAGTCGCGAAGACCAATCGTTCCCCCGCTTCGACCTTTAGAGAAACAAAATCTGGCCGTGGTGCGGTCCTGGCCTTGTAGCAGCGTGTGACAATGTTTCGAGCGGGATCTTCGGCGAGCTCCCCATGGCTTTTGTCTCGCTGCCAGTTTGCCCAGCAGTGAGGTGGCGTAAGCCATTTGATCACAGTCCCTGCAGTGACAATGCCGCAGGAGCAATCCCCTTCGTACGCCACGGTCAGGTAACCGTTCGATATCACCCCGACCAGATAGCAGCATGTCCCTGTGTGGTCACGAAACAGTGGGCCATGGATTTCAGAAAGCACTTTCCCTAATAGCGCCTGTGCAGCGGCAGGGGAGGTATCAGTGTCACCGGCGGATAGCCATTTTTGATAGGTATCGATGACGTAGGTGACGAAGCTCCTGGCAAGTTGATCGCTCCCTGTTTTCGCCGTGCCATCGACAATCACGATCAACCCTCTATCGCCGTCGAACACGGCATCGGCAAAGTCGCCGTTGAGGTCAGTCGATGTTCCCTTGAACGACCTCGTCGAGAACCTCATTTCAAGGCGGCCAGTTCATGCAAACGTTGAAAAACCAGGCGTTCCCGGCCCGGGGTGGACCTTACGGAGTTGCTGCTCTGAACCGCATAGTCAATCCCGTCCAGGCTCAACAGTTCAGTCATCTCGGCGGCAACGTACTGCCTGAGCTCGTCTTCGGCCGCCTTGAGTTCCTGCAACAGTTCGGGCCGCCCATCGATGACGATCAGGATATCTTCTACATCCTTGTGATAAGGGTCGTTTTTTCCTCGGCCCTTGAACGCTTCCAGTTTGGTAGCCAGGAAGTACGGGGCCCTGAAGATTTTTATCTCCAGGCCACTTGGAAGTGGTTGTGTAGCGGAATGAGCCAAGCCTTCGACAAACCATCTGTTTGTGTAGCCCAAGACTTCTGCGGCTGTGGGCATTACATCCACGATAACGTCGTTGAAACGAAACCGGCAATTGACGTCATCCTCGCCGGTTAATTTTATGTTTTTAGCGGCCAGCCGTTCTGTGAGGTGGGCCCATTGAGCGATACCGGCCAACTCGATAACCAGGTCGACGTCCACCGTGTGGCGTATGTCATCGATGATCACCGGATCGGTGACCAGCATGGCCGTCGTGCAGCCGCCCACGAATGCGACTTCATCGAGCAAGTCTTGACCAAGCCCCTGAGCGACAAACTCAAGGAGCTCGAGGTTGTGGTCAGCGTTGGAGGGCATTTACTTCAGCCCCAATCCAGCTTTGAGAATGCCTACCGCGACACTGGTTTCGCGAGGGCCACCCACACGTATTGCATCAACCAGGGCCAGGTAGTGGTACAGCGTACGGTCCTGTTTCACCGCATGGGGGACCGTTTTGTAGAGCGGCTCTATCAGCTGGCCGCGCTCGATCCCTAGTGGGTCGGGCCAAACGTAGAGGGTTTCCCCAGCACTGCGGATGTTGCGGCTCAACGCGGGAGCGGCGAAGCCGGTCGGTATTCCACGAACCAAAGCACCCGGTCGTACCGGGAAAAAGTACTTCAAGGCGTGCTCGGCAAGTTTGAGCAGCTCACGGCGATTGACCTTCGGGAGCCCGGTAGCATGATCGTTGATCAGCAGGCCCGATTCGCGACATCTGCCCATGGCGTTCGACACTTCGCTCTTACTCAGGCCCAGCGATGCTGAAAGCGACCTGACAGAGTAGCGATCACTCCAGGACGAGAGCGCTGCCTCGACCGGTTCGACTGGATCGCTCCAGCCCTCCCAGCTTTCGCCGCCGGTGATAAGCAAATAGGCTTCCTTGGCGGCACTGGAATAGGAAAGTGCTGGCGCCGAATCGGTATCGGGATATCCAGCGCCGCTTGGCTTCAAAAATCTTCCCGTTCGATCGTATTCCCAGTCAGGCGCCTGCATGGCGCTCTTGATGGCGCGGTCGAGCTGCTCTGTGTCGATGAGCAAATTCTCTTCCTGAGCGTAGAGGCTCGCCATCTTGAACAGGAGCAAAATATCTTGACTCTTCATTCGAGTAAAAATCCCGTCTGTCCACATTCCATGAAACGTGGACACTTTAAGCTTCGTTCGCTTGCAGATGTCAAGACTAGGATGGCTTGTCATAGGTCGGATGTGTTCAAAAAGGCAGATTGGTTGTGGATTATCCACTCCTGGTCAGATGCCCTCTTGCCTAAGGGGCCTATTCGTCCCAATCCTTTCAATTGAGGGATGATTCCCACACGCCTTCACTCAAAAGGCGGCGATGCCCCGCAAAATCCGCCCTCTTTCCACCCATATCGCGTATGGTGTCCACCAGTTCAACCCCGATCCACCCGGTGCGCCCGTGACGTCGAGCCCCGCGCACTGCTGCTTCATTGGCCGCCCCAACCCGCCGGCCAATCCAAGCCACCCGCCCCACGCCTCGACTATTCTCACCAGCAGCATGGACCGCTCGGCACTGCTCAGCACAACGTTGCACGACATCGGGATAGGTAATGACCCTGCAAAAGCGTAACAACGTGCACGTCGCTGGGAACGGCAGTGCCACCTTGATCCTGTCTCACGGCTTCGGCTGCGATCAGTCGATGTGGCGCTGCCTGCTGCCTCATCTGGTCACGCGCTTTCGCGTGGTCAGCTACGACCTGGTTGGCGCCGGTCAGTCCGACCTTGCGGCCTACACGGCGGAAAAATATGCGTCGCTCTGGGGCTATGCCACGGACCTCAACGAGCTGATCGACGCTTATGCCGAGGGGCCGGTGATCGTGGTCGGGCACTCGGTGAGCGCGATGATCGGCGTGCTGGCCGAGCGTCAGCGGCCCGGGCGGATTGCCGGCCTGGTGATGATCGGCGGCTCGCCCTGCTACATCGATTCGGCGGGGTACTCCGGTGGCTTTGCGCCGGATGAAATCCAGGCGCTGCTCACCACTCTCGATGACAACTACCTCGGCTGGTCCAGTTCCATGGCCCCGACGCTGATGGGCACGCCCGGGCAACCATTGCTGGAGGCGGAGCTGACCAGCAGTTTTTGCCGCACCGACGCGCAGATCGCCCGGCACTTTGCCCGGGTCATCTTCCTCTCCGATCACCGCCAGGAGGTCAGCGGCCTGCCGGTACCGACGCTGATCGTGCAATGCACGGGCGACCCGGTGGTGCCGGTGGGCGTAGGCGAGTACCTGCACAGCGTGCTCCCCGACAGCCAGCTGAGCCTTATCGACAACATGGGCCATTACCCGCAGTTGAGTGCCCCGGGTGCCTGCGCGGCGGCGATGGATGCGTTCTTCGCCGGGCATGGATTCGGCCATGAATGACGCCGCCTTGTTGTTCGATGAGTCGTTGTTCGAGCATGCGCCGTGCGGGCTGGTCGTCATGGCCGCGGATGGCACCGTGCTGCGCTGCAACCAGACGTTCAGCCAGTGGCTGGGGCATGACCCGGCGGCGTTGCAGGCGCGCAGTTTCGATCAGTTGCTGACGGCTGCGGGGCGGGCGTTCCAGCTCACGCACTGGGGGCCGTTGATGAACCTGCAGGGCTCGGTGTCGGAGGTGAAGCTCGAACTGCGCCATCGCGATGGGCACCTGCTGGCCATGCTGCTCAACGGGGTGCGGCGTGAAACCGCCGAGGGGGTGCGCTACCACCTGGCGCTGCTCGGCACCGGCGAGCGGGACCGCAACGAACGGGCGGCGCTGGTGGCCATGCAGCGCGCCGAAGAGCTGCTGGCGCAGAAGGTCAGCGCCGAGGCCGCCCTGCAACGGGCACAGGCCGAACTTGCCGCTGCCTATGAAAACGCCGAGCGCCGCGCCATCCTCGCCGAGCAGATGGTCGCGGTCGCCAGCCATGACCTGAAGAACCCGATGACGGCCATCAAGATGGCGACCGAACTGCTCGAACGCGATGCCGACAGCGACCGGGCCCGGCGCTTGCTGGGCAGCATCGGCAGTGCCGCCGACCGGGCGCAGCGGATGATCGTCGACCTGCTGGACTTCGCCTCGATCAGGCTAGGGCAGGGCATCCGCGTGACGCGTCAGCAGGTCGATTTGCGCCAGGCGGTGGACCAGTGCGTGAGCGAGCTCAGGGTGGCCTTCGCCCAGGCCGGTATTCGCCATTATTCGCGCGGGCATGGCACCTTCGAAGTGGACCAGGACCGCTTGCAGCAGATGCTCGGCAACCTGGTCGCCAACAGCGTGGCCTATGGCGCCCCGGGCTTACCGATCACCGTGACCACCGACCTGACGGACGAAGGCGCGACCTTGAGCGTTCACAATCACGGGCCGGCCATTGCTGAAGCGGTGATCCCGACGCTGTTCGAGCCGATGACGCGAGGCAGCGAGCGCGAGGATCCGCTGCGTTCGGTGGGCTTGGGCTTGTTCATCGTCAAGCAGATTGTCGAGGCGCATGGCGGCAGGATCGGCATGCGTTCGGATGCGATCTATGGCACTACCTTCACCGTGTGGTTGCCGGCCAGGGGGGCTTTGCCTGGCACTGTTGCTGCCGTTGATGGACGGGAACAGTAATCTGCCCCGTTCTTCCTGCTCTTGCAGGGCTCATATACGGCGATTGGCAGCGGCATGCACCTCGTCATCGCGCCTGGCGCCAATACAGAGCACCAGCACACCGAGCTTATCGGGTTCACCTTGAGCGATGCGCTCGCGTACGACTTTAAGGACCCGCTGAGCTTCGGCGCGGCCAAGTTACAGAAGATTGTCTTCCTGTTGGGATGAAACCTGACAGTCCAGATCATGTGCTTCTACCTGAAGCGAGCCTCCATCTCCTCCAGGCTCACGGTGTGTTTATCATTGAGGCTGGGCAGGCGCTCGGTGGTGAGACGTTCGGCACGCAGGTCGGCGAGCTCGTCCAGCATGGCCTGGTAGGCTTGCACGCCCATCAGGACCGCAGCGGGTTCGTTGTCCTTGAATATGACCAGATGAGTGGCGTCTGTGCTGGTCACTTGTTTCAAGCGTGCGCCAAACTCCCGGGCCATGGTGGTGGTGGACACTGCCTGTTCAGCTCGGGTCAGTAGGCCGGTCATTTGGAGTTCCTCGGAGTCACATACGCTCAATTTGCATTTATCAATGCGCATGTCTGTACGTATGACAAACAGCTGGTACGGATGGTGAAGACAGCTATGTGGACTTGCAGACTATTGTCCCGGTTTGGGCAGTGCTTGGCCTCATCGGGACGTTTGCGAGATGTATCTCGCGCCCTCATAGCACCTTCATAGTGTCCTTGAGAGCGCCAGCGCTTTCGCCTCTGGAAGGCTTGATTTACTCGGTCAATCGTTCGGCCGCCTTGCGGTAAACCTGATCTCGCTCACGTTTATCCACGGCGACCACAAACACCACGATTTGATGATCGATGACCTGATAGACCAATCGATATCCGCTGCTGCGCAGCTTGATCTTGTAGCAGTCCGGGAAGCCGTGCAGACGGTTCGCTTCGACCCTCGGGTTGAGCAACACGGTTGCCAGCTTCTTCTTTAGCTGTTGGCGAATGGTGTCGCCGAGCTTCTGCCATTCCTTGAGTGCGCGCGCATCGAAATCGAGGTTATAGGTCATCCAGCGTTACCCTCACCCTCTGCGGCGAGGCCAGGCGTTCGCGTACCGTGGCGAGCAGTGCTTCGTCCTCTTCGGTCATTAACACGGGTTTAAAAGGCAGTTGCCCGCGCTCAGCAACATATTGCAGCGCTTGGCGCATCAGCTCGGAGGGGGTTACACCCAGCTTTTCCAGCTCACGGTAGGCGCGTACCTTGAGGTCGTCGTCGATACGTACATTGATGGACGCCATGTTTGCAGTCTCTTTGTAATGACATTGGTCTGTACAATGAGGCAAAGCAGTTTGTTGGGCAAGGGTAGTAACGAGATTACCGACAAGCGTATTACTCGTTGAACTCCGGAGCGACGTCAGGCTGCAGGGAGGGCGATCTCGAGGTGCCCCCTTCGAACCACCCCGGCCACGAACTACGCTGCCGGTTCTCCACCTGCACACAGGGAATCAGCCGTTCACGCAACACCTCGGTCCTGCCCACGCTCACCGCCAGCCGGTACTTGGCGCTGTGCACGCATTCCCGATCGCCAAACTCGCAACGGTCCAGGCTGGTGCCGCCGCACGGCCCGTTTGCCAGCCCCTTGGGGCAGGTCTCGGGGCAGATATACAGCGTGTCCTCCAGCCGGCAACTGCCACAGGTATCGCAGCCCACCATCGGCCGTTTGATACGCCGTTCCAGCTGGTGCAGCCACTGCGCTGCCGTGGGGTTGGCCCATAGCGGCCGGGTCACGGCCCAGCCGAAGGCCTTGCTCAAGGCGGTGGTGCGGCTGAACAGCTGGTGGTGCATCGCCGACAGCAGGTGATAGCGAACCTTTTCCTTGTTGGAGGCGGTGATCTGCCGCTGCCCGAGGCGCCAGGCGTGTCCGGGTGGATGGAAGGTGACCGGCGTCAGGCCAGGTGCCTGCCAGGCTGCTTCCCAGGCCGGGGCCCAGTCCCGCAGTGAGCTGAACTGCGGTTGCAGCACCTCGATGGTCTGCTCAAGTGCCTCGAACTGCGCCACCTCGTGGATGCCGGACAGGTGCACGCCTGCATAGCCCATCAATTTCAGGCCGATCACCTGCAAGGCCAGGCGCTGGTTGGCGCGTTCCTTGGCGTAGGTCTTGGAAACCGCTGCTTCGGCGGCCAGCAGTGCGCGCATCGATGGCGTGACGGTCACCCCGGCGACATGCTCGAGCATTCCGGCACGGCCCTCGGTCAGCGCCATGATGCAGGCCATCAGCGGCTTGGGGCGGGGCTGGCGCTGCATCCAGTCGAAGGCTTCCTGGTGTTTATCGATATCGAAACCGAGCTGCAGGATGAACAGGTCGGCTCCGGCGGCGAGTTTCTTTTCAGCCTTGCTGTACTGCGCGCCGCCTTCGGCCTCCTGGTACTTGAACGGGTTGAGCGCGGCGGCCAGCAGCCAGTGCGGGCGGGCCTGGCGGACGATCTGCAGGGCGGCGACGGATTCGAGGTAGCGCACCGGGCGCTCGCCCGGGACGTGGCCGGGCAGGCGGTCGCCGGTGAGCAGCAGCAGTTGGTCGAGGCCGGCGGCGTCCATGCGCTGCAATTGCGCCAGGAGTTCATGGCGCTCGCGGTCCTTGCCTGAGAAGTGCAGCAGGGCGGGGACGGGCTCGGCCAGGCTGTTGAAGGCGTCCAGCGGCGACATGTCCAGGGCGCTGCCGACGCGGTCGCCGATGGCCACGGTCAGCGGCCAGCCGCACAGCTGGGTGCGGGCCATGAGGGTGTCGAGGGTGGCGAAACGCTCGGCGCTGGGCTTGGGCACGAACTCCAGGATGCAGGCGAAGGCGTTGGCGTCCAGGGTCGTTTTCAACAGGCTCATGGGGTGTGGGCTACCGGGTTGGGGCAGGGTGGCAGTGTGCGACAGGTGGGCGGCTGGGGCATGTCTGATTGCGCGGGGGAGTATGTTGATTGAGACATTTGCGATGCCTGGCCGACGGCATGGCTAAGGCACTATGAGCAAATCTTGAGTTCATCTCAAATTTAATGAGTTTGTCTCACATTAAACCGCAGCCCAGAATCTCCCTCATTCATTTTAAGAAGATCGAGGGACCACGACATGGCACTGGCACACAACCTGGGTTTCCCACGCATCGGCCGCGACCGTGAGTTGAAGAAAGCCCAGGAAGCGTTCTGGCAGGGCGAGCTGAACGAAGCTGGCCTGCGCGCTGTGGGCCGTGAGCTGCGTGCCGCCCACTGGCAGGTGCAGAAGGACGCCGGCATCGACCTGCTGCCGGTCGGCGACTTCGCCTGGTACGACCAGGTGCTGACCCACTCGCTGACCTTTGGCGTGATCCCCGAACGCTTCCGTGCCAAGGACGCTGTCAAGCCGACCCTGCAGACCCTGTTCGCCATGGCCCGAGGCGCCGTGGCGACGGACCGAAGCGACAGCTGCTGCGGTGGTGCCCACGCCCAGGAGATGACCAAGTGGTTCGACACCAACTACCACTACCTGGTCCCCGAGTTCAGCGCCGACCAGCAATTCGCCCTGAGCTGGGAGCAGCTGTTCGAGGAGGTCGAGGAGGCCAGGGCCCTGGGCCATGCGGTCAAGCCGGTGGTGATCGGCCCGTTGACCTATTTGTGGCTGGGCAAGGCCAAGGGTGCCGACTTCGACAAGCTCGACCTGCTCGACCGCCTGCTGCCGCTGTATGACCAGATCTTCAACCGCCTGGCGGTGCAGGGCGTGGAGTGGGTGCAGATCGACGAGCCGATCCTCGCCCTCGACCTGCCGCAGGACTGGAAGAACGCCTACGAGCGGGTCTACAACATCCTCCAGCGCGCGCCGCTGAAAAAACTGATCGCCACCTACTTCGGCGGCCTCGAAGACAACCTCGGCCTGGCCGCCAACCTGCCGGTCGATGGCCTGCACATCGACCTGGTGCGTGCCCCGGACCAGTACCCGACCATCCTCGATCGTCTGCCGGCCTACAAGGTGCTGTCGCTGGGCGTGGTCAACGGCCGCAATGTCTGGCGCTGCGACCTGGACAAGGCGCTGGAGGTGCTGCGCCATGCCCATGAGCGCCTGGGCGAGCGCCTGTGGGTGGCGCCGTCGTGCTCGCTGCTGCACAGCCCGGTGGACCTGGCCCGTGAAGACCAGCTCGATGACGAGCTGAAAAGCTGGCTGGCGTTCGCCGTGCAGAAGTGCCAGGAAGTGGCGGTGCTGGCCAAGGCACTGAACCAGCCCGAGGCCGACGAGGTGCTGGCGGCGCTGGCGCAGAGCCGCGCCGTGCAGCACAGCCGCGCCACCTCGCCACGGATTCACAAGCCGGCGGTGCAGGCCCGCGTCGCCGCGATCAAGCCAACCGACAGCCAGCGCGCCACCGCTTTCGAGCAGCGCATCGCCAAGCAGCGCGCCGGGCTGAACCTGCCGGCGTTTCCGACCACCACCATCGGTTCGTTCCCGCAGACCGCGGCCATCCGCCTGGCGCGCCAGGCGTTCAAGCAGGGCACGCTGACCGAGGCCGACTATATCGAGGCCATGCACAGCGAGATTCGCCATGCGGTTGAGATCCAGGAAAACCTCGGTCTGGATGTGCTGGTGCACGGCGAGGCCGAGCGCAACGACATGGTCGAGTACTTCGCTGAGCAACTGGACGGCTACATGTTCACCCGTTTCGGCTGGGTACAGAGCTACGGTTCGCGTTGCGTGAAGCCGGCGGTGATCTTCGGTGACCTGAGTCGCCCGAAGGCGATGACCGTGGCCTGGATCACCTACGCCCAGGGCCTTACCCGCAAGGTGATGAAGGGCATGCTGACCGGCCCGGTGACCATGCTGATGTGGTCGTTCCCTCGCGAGGACGTGAGCCGCGAGGTGCAGGCACAGCAGCTGGCGCTGGCGCTGCGTGACGAGGTGTTGGACCTGGAGGCCGCCGGCATCAAGATCGTGCAGATCGACGAAGCCGCTTTCCGCGAGGGCCTGCCGCTGCGCCGCAGCGCCTGGCCGCGCTACCTGGAGTGGGCCACCGAGGCGTTTCGCCTGTGTGCCTCGGGTGTGCGGGACGAGACGCAGATCCACACCCACATGTGCTACAGCGAGTTCAACGATGTGATCGAGTCGATCGCGGCGATGGATGCGGATGTGATCACCATCGAGACCTCGCGTTCGGACATGGAACTGCTGGAGGCGTTCGAGCAGTTCGCTTACCCGAACGAGATCGGCCCGGGCGTGTACGACATCCACTCACCGCGGGTGCCCGCCAGGGAAGAGATGGTCAAGCTACTGCGCAAGGCTGCCCAGCGGATTCCGGCCGAGCGGTTGTGGGTGAACCCGGATTGCGGCTTGAAGACCCGTGGCTGGCCGGAAACCGAGGCGGCGTTGGTGAACATGGTCGCCGCTGCCCGCGAGTTGCGCGCTTCGGCCTGACCTCATCGCGCATGTTCCCCGGACTTCGGCTAGAGTGCCCGGACATTCCTGCCGAAGCCCTGCCATGAAGCCCATCCACCTCACCCTGATCTGCCACGCCCGCACCGAGGCGCAAAGGGTGGGGCGCTTCGCCCAGGATGGCGAGCCTTTGCTGGAATTGCCCTCGCTTGTGCCTGAACCGGCGGTCCGCTACCTCAGCGCACCTGAGCTGCGTGCCCGGCAAACAGCCGAGGGCCTGAGGGCGACAGTTGATGAGGGGCTGCGCGATTGCGACCTGGGCACCTGGAAAGGTCAGCTGCTCAAGCATCTGGATGAGGCCGAGTTGCAGGCATGGCTGAGTGACCCCCATGCCACGCCTCACGGCGGCGAATCGCTGGCCGCCCTGTGCGGGCGTGTTGCTCACTGGATGGACAGCGCCCTGGGCGAGGGCGAATGGATCGCCGTCACCCACCCCTTCGTCATCCGCGCCGCAATGCTGCATGCGCTGGGCGCGCCTGTGCAATCCTTCCACCGCATAGATGTGCAGCCCCTGGCCAATGTGCGGTTCAGCCATTACGGTCAGTGGCGGGTGCGACTGGCCTAGCGGCGCACCAACGCCGGCACGACGCGAACGTAGACCAGCTCGCTGACCAGCTCGACCAGCGTCTGGGTAATCACGGCCGCCGCTGCCAATGCCCGGATCGACTCAGGCAGCGCCAACGCCAACGGCAGCACCACCAGCGAGTTGCGCGTGGCGGCGCTGAAGGTCACCGCCCGGGCCTCGCCTGTGGACAACCTGAACAGGCGCGCCACAAACCACCCAAGCAGCGGCGCCAGCACAGCGAAGGCGACATACACCGGCACCACCGGCAGCAGGTCGTCCAGCCGGCTGGCGACCACGCCGATCTGCGAGCCGATCACCGCGATCAGCACCAGGGCCATGGCCGGCACCGGCAGCCAGGCCCAGGCATCGTTCCACTTCGAAACCACTGCAGAGCGCCGCGCCCCGGCGCTGGTGGCGACGGCCAGCAGCAGTGGCAGCGCGATCAGCAGCACGAAGGCCTCGACAAATGGCGCCACGGAAATCTCCACATGGCCGACGCCGCCGAGCATCAACGCCAGGTACAGCGGCAGCATCGCCAGTTGCACCAGCAACAGTACGGGCGTGGCGGCCAGGGTCAGGCGCGCGTCGCCCTTGCCGAGGTGGGTGAACACCACCACATAGTCGATACACGGCGTCAGCAGCACCAGCAGGGCGCCGACCAGCACGGCGGGTTGCTCGACCAGCCCCCGGGTTCCAGCCCAGACCAGCAGCGGCACCAGCACGAAGTTGGCCAGCAGCAGCGCGCCCATGAAGCGCCGGTTGCCAAGCCCTGCGCGCAGGTCGAGGAAGGGGATCTGCAGGAACATCGCGTACATCAGCACGGCGATGGCCGGAGTCACCAGCGCTTCGAGCGCCCCGGCGGCGGTGGGTAGGAGCAGGCCGAGCACGGCGGCCAGCGCCACGGCGACGAAGTAAAGGGGGATCTGGTTTTGCTCGAGTTGCTCTCTGTTCACGGGCGGCCTGGCATTTCCGACTGGATTACTGGGGCAGGCAGGGTACTATCCGGCGCAGTCCATAGGGAGTGATTCGATGCGAATTCTAGTGGTCGGTGCAAGCAAGGGATTGGGCCAGGCGCTGGTGCAGGGCCTGGGTGGGCAAGGCGATACGCTGATAGGTGTGTCGCGCAGCAGGCCGGCAGCGTTGCCGGGCGCGGCGCAGTGGATCGAGGCCGACCTCGGCCAGCCGCGCCAGGCCGCAGCGATAATCCAGGAGGCGGTGTCCGACGCTGGACTGGACGTGCTGGTGTACAACGTCGGCATCTGGGAGGCGCGGGCCTTCGAGGAGAACTACAGCTTTCTTGAGGATGACGAAGGGCAGATCGAGCGCATGGTCGACACCAACATCACCGCGCCGCTGCTGCTGATCAAGCGCCTGCTGCCGCTGCTGCTGCAGAGTGCCCGACCACGAATCATCCTCACCGGCTCCACCTCCGGCCTGCCGGGTAGTGGTCGCCCGGAGGTGACCTTTGGTGCCAGCAAGTTCGGCTTGCGCGGCATCGCCGAAAGCCTGCGTGAAGGCTTTCGCGAGCAAGGCCTGGGGGTGAGTTGCCTGAACCTGGGCTACCTGAACACCGAGGATGGCCTGGACGTGCCGCTGGCCGAGGCCGAACAACGGGGCGAGGGCTCGCTGATACCGTTGCACGATGTGGTGCAGGTGTGCCGGATGATGCTCAGCCTGTCCTCGGCCAGCTATGTGCGCGACATCACCTTGCCGGCGCTGCGCGACGAGCGCTTTTGAGCTGCGAGGGCGCGCGCCGATGCTGAAAAGGCCCGACAGGAGAACCCGTCGGGCCCGGGCAAGGGCCTCAGCTGACCAGGCAGATCGCCCGCAGTTTGGAGCCTTCGCGCACTTGCGTGGTGGTATCGCCGAGCCATTGCTGGGTATCGGTCTTCTGCTGTTTGGAGAACACGTCCTTGACGTTGTTCCAGCTTTCCACCGACAGCTGGTAGATCGCCTGGGACAAGGTGTACGACGATTGGAAGGTAATGGTGCCCTTATGGCTGGATGCCTTGATGGTGAACTCGCTGGCGTACAGCATGAAGTTTACCGAGCCGCTGTCGCCGGTTTGCAGGATGTTCTGGTTGAAGTTCGACTGGCGCTCGGTCTGCTCGGAATAGGACAGTGCCGCATTCACCAGGCTGCTCAGGGACTGTTTGATCTGCTCGACATCCTGGTTCTTCAGGCCGATGAAGCCTTTGACGAATGAGTCGACCAGCGCGTTGGCGTCATGGCTTTTTTGCTGGATCTGCGTGACTTGCGCTGCCAGCAGGGAAAGGAAGGGGATTTCCGCGATCTGCTGGGTGAAGGCGATGAAGTGCTCACGGTCACCGGCGGACTTTGGCTTTTGGTCGGTCGGCTGGTCCAGTGGGTTGTAGCCGGAGCGTCGGCGGGCAATGTCGATGGCCGTCTGTAGGCCTTCGTAGATGCTCACTGGTGCGCTGCCGGGGCTGACATTGGCGTCCGCATCCTTGGCATAGCTGCCGGTCGCCGTGCCCTTGGCCGGGCTGAAGAAGGGGTTGATGGCATCCGCGCCGCTGCGCATGGATTGGCCAGTCGCCGTGAGCAGTTGGCGGTTATAGTCCTGCGCGAAAATGTTGCCGCGCAGCGCCGTGGATTTTGCATTCGCCTTGGTTTCCGTCAGCCAGGCGTGGGCGCTTTCTTTTTCCGATGGAATTGCTCCTGGAGCGTGCATGTCAAATCCCTTTAGCAGATTTAATTATAGGTTCGATTGCACTTGAACTTAAGCAGTTCATGGAGTGCCTGACATAGGCTAGAGGGCACCTTGAAAGTGTCAAAGTGTCGTTTTGGTAACAGTCGGAAAGTAGTGTGCGCTGTTGAGCGTATTCGAATTAATGGCGCAGCTGCTTATCGTGAGCCGTTAAGTTGATGAGACTTTAAGTGCTCATTTGAAGGTGTTTTTTTATTTTATGAGTTCTTTCGAGCTGCACTATTAATTGCAACTAGTGCTTCTGGATGGCGATTGTTCATGGTGGGCAACAGATCTTCGGGGCCGCTTCTGCGGTCCATCGCCAGCGGGTCGGCTCCCACCGCAGCAGCGCACGACTATCGGGCAGTGTGGCCGGGGTGGGAGTAGGCTTGCCGACGATGGGCTGCAAGGCAGCCCCAAGAGCCGTCGGTCAGCGCTCGATTGCCAGGGCCACACCTTGGCCGCCGCCGATGCATAGCGTCGCCAACCCTTTCTTGGCATCGCGCTTGATCATCTCGTGCAGCAGGGTCACCAGCACCCGGCAGCCCGACGCGCCGATCGGGTGGCCCAGGGCAATGGCGCCGCCATTGACGTTGACCTTCGCCGCATCCCATTCCAGCTGCTTGCCCACCGCCAGGGCCTGGGCGGCGAAAGCTTCGTTGGCTTCGATCAGGTCCAGGTCGGCGAGCTGCCAGCCGGCCTTGTCCAGGCAGCGCCGGGTTGCCGACACCGGGCCGATGCCCATGATCGCCGGGTCCACCCCGGCGCTGGCGTAGGCGGCGACCTTGGCCAGAACCGGCAGGCCCAGGGTCTTGGCCTTGGCGGCGCTCATCAACAGCACGGCGGCGGCGCCGTCGTTGAGGCTCGAGGCGTTGCCAGCGGTGACGCTGCCGTCTTTCTTGAACGCGGCGCGCAGTTTGCCCAGGGACTCGGCGCTGGTGCCAGGGCGTGGCTGCTCGTCGGTGTCGAACACCAGCGGCTCGCCTTTTTTCTGCGGGATGTGGATCGGGGTGATCTCGTCCTTGAAGCGGCCGGCCTCGATGGCGGTCACGGCCTTGCGCTGCGACTCGGCGGCGAAGGCGTCCTGCTGCTCGCGGCTCAGGCCGTACTTGTCCACCAGATTCTCGGCAGTAATGCCCATGTGGTAATCGTTGAAGGCGTCCCACAGGCCGTCGCTGATCATGCTGTCGACCAGCTGGCCGTGGCCCATGCGCTGGCCGGTGCGTGCCGAGGGCATTACATAAGGCGCCAGGCTCATGCTCTCCTGGCCACCGGCGATCACCACCTCGGCGTCGCCGCAGCGGATGGCCTGGGCGGCCAGGTGCAGGGCCTTGAGGCCCGAGCCGCAGACCTTGTTCAGGGTCAGGGCCGGTACTTCATAAGGCAGGCCAGCCTTGACGGCGGCCTGGCGGGCGGGGTTTTGCCCGGCACCGGCGGTGAGCACCTGGCCGAGGATCACTTCGTCGACCTGCGCCGGGTCCAGCTGGGTCTGGGCCAGCAGCTGGCGGATCACCGCGGCGCCCAGTTCCACGGCGGACACGTTGGCCAGGGCCCCCTGGAAACTGCCGATGGCAGTGCGGGTGGCGGCGACGATGACGACTTCGTTCATTGTTGTTCTCCAGGATACGAGCGTGATCGTTACAGCATCCGCGCCTGGGGCTTATTTGAGAAGTTTGTTTTTCTTTGCCATTGATCTGAAATTCAAATGAATGATCGGCGTGCCGGCATGCCCTCATTCGGACTCGCCAAGGCTTGGCCACTCCGATGAGCGTGGGGCCGCATGACGGCCCTTTGCCGTTCAGCGCACGGTGCTGGCCTGGATCGCGGTCAAGGCGATGGTGTGCACGATATCGTCCACCTGCGCGCCGCGCGGCAGGTCGTTGACCGGCTTGCGCAGCCCTTGCAGCATCGGCCCGAGGCTGACGCAGTCGGCGCTGCGCTGCACCGCCTTGTGCGTGGTGTTGCCGGTGTTCAGGTCGGGGAACACGAACACCGTGGCGCGCCCGGCTACCGGACTCGACGGCGCCAGCTGTCGGGCAATCTCGGGATTGGCGGCGGCGTCGTACTGCAACGGGCCGTCGATCAGCAGGTCGTGCTCGGCCTGCTGCGCCAGGCGCGTGGCCTCGCGGACCTTCTCCACTTCTTCGTCGCTGGCCGCCGAGTCGCTGGAGTAGCTGAGCATCGCCACCCGTGGCGCGATGCCGAACGATTCGGCCGACTCGGCGCTCTGCCGGGCGATCTCGGCCAGTTCGGCTGCGCTGGGGTGCGGGTTCATCACGCAGTCGCCATAGACCAGCACCTGGTCGGGGAACAGCATGAAGAACACCGAGGACACCAGGCTGCTGCCCGGTGCGGTCTTGATCAGTTGCAAGGCCGGCCGGATGGTGTTGGCGGTGGAGTGCACCAGACCGGAGACCAGGCCGTCCACTTCGCCGAGGGCCAGCATCATGGTGCCGATCACCACCGGGTCTTCCAGCTGCTGCTCGGCCATCGGCGCGTTGAGGTTCTTGCTCTTGCGCAGGTTCACCATGGGTTCGACATAGCGGCCACGGATCACCTCGGGGTCGAGTACCTCCAGGTCCGGCGGCAGGCTGATGCCCTGGGCGCGGGCCACGGCCTGCACTTGCTCGGGTTTGGCCAGCAGCACGCAACGGGCGATGCCCCGGGCCTGGCACAAGGCCGCGGCCTGCACCAGCAAGGGCTCGGCGCCCTCGGGCAGGACGATGCGCTTGTTGGCCTGCTGGGCGCGCTGGATCAACTGGTAGCGGAACACCGCCGGTGACAGGCGCAGCTCGCGTGGCGTGCCGCAGCGCTGGTGCAGCCAGGCGGCGTCCAGGTGGCTGGCGACGAAGTCGGTGATGAACTCGGCGCGCTCGCGGTCGTCCACCGGGATCTCGCGGTTCAGCGAGTTGAGCTGGTTGGCGGTGTCGTAGGAGCCGGTGCTCACCGACAGGATCGGCAGGCCGGCCTGCAGGGCGCCGCGGCACAACTCGAGGATGCGCGGGTCGGGCTTGCTGTCGCTGGTCAGCAGCAGGCCGGCCAGGGGCACGCCGTTGATCGCCGCCATGCACACGGCGAGGATGATGTCGTCGCGGTCGCCCGGCGTCACCACCAGGGTGCCGGAGGTCAGCAGCGGCACGGTGTTGGCCACGGTGCGGGCGCAGATGATGATCTTGCTCATGCGCCGCTGGTCGTAGTCGCCGGGGTTGAGCACCTGGGCGCCGAGCAGCTCGGCCACGTCGCGGGTGCGCGGGGCGTTGAGCTCGGCCTGGTAGGGGATGCAGCCGAGCAGGCGGAAGTCGTTGCCGCGCAGCAGCGGCGAGTGCTCGCGCAGGCGGGTGGCGAAATCGGCCATGCTTTCGTCGGTGCGCACCTTGTTGAGGATCACCCCCAGCACTTTCGGGTCGCGCGGGCCGCCGAACAGCTGGGCCTGCAGCTCGACGCGGCCGGACAGCTCGCTGAGTACCTCGTTTTCCGGCGCCGATACCAGGATCACCTCGGCGTCCAGGCTCTTGGCCAGGTGCAGGTTGACCCGGGCGGCATAGCTGGCGTGACGGGTCGGCACC
Source organism: Pseudomonas soli (assembly GCF_900110655.1). GTDB lineage: Bacteria > Pseudomonadota > Gammaproteobacteria > Pseudomonadales > Pseudomonadaceae > Aquipseudomonas > Aquipseudomonas soli. The sequence goes on along the minus strand of NZ_FOEQ01000007.1, from coordinate 281,196 downwards.
ATGCCTTCGACCACCACCACGTCCTTGCCGACGCAGGCCTGCTGGTACAGGCGGATGATCTGTTCGAGCAGTTCGTCGAGCTGGCCGTCACCGAGCATGCGCTCGACATGGCCCAGGCTCAGGGGCGTCGGCGGCTTGATGCCATGGGTGCGGGCGACCAGTTCGCTGGAGCGCTCCGGGCCGGTGTCGCCGGGGTGCGGCTGCGCAATCGGCTTGAAGAAGCCGACCTTGAGCCCGGCGCGCTCCAGGGTGCGCACCAGGCCCAGGCTGATGGAGGTCAGGCCGACACCGAAGTCGGTCGGCGCGATGAAAAATGTCTGCATGCGTGCTTCTCGGAATAAGCGGTGCAAGGAGTTCAGCGGCCAAGGGTAGCGCTAACGGCACCCTGAGCGCACCAGCCGCAGGGGAATACCTGGCCGATGCGCCGGGCGCGTTCGTCGGCATCGAGCACCCAGGGCCGTGCCTGCCACGGCGGCTGGTGGCGCAGATGCTGGGTGTGGCCGCAGGACAGCTCGACCACCCAGTGCCGCTCTTCGTCGAGGTGGAAGCCGGTGATCCGACTGATGGGCTGCTGTTGGTCCGCGCCGGGTTCGCAATCGGCCGATGCGTTGGTTACACTTGTTCGTTCTATATTCTTTTGCAAAAGGTCTTGCCCCATGCTGATCGCCGCCAACAAGGCTGTCTCCATCGACTATACCCTCACCAACGACGCTGGTGAGGTCATCGACAGCTCCGCCGGTGGTGCGCCGCTGGTCTACCTGCACGGTGCCGGCAACATCATCCCGGGCCTGGAAAAAGCCCTGGAAGGCAAGCAGGCCGGTGAGGAACTGACCGTTGCCATCGAGCCCGAAGAAGCCTACGGCGAATACTCCGCCGAGCTGGTCAGCACCCTGAGCAGCAAGATGTTCGAAGGCGTCGACCAACTCGAAGTCGGCATGCAGTTCCACGCCTCGGCGCCGGACGGCCAGATGCAGATCGTCACCATCCGCGACATCGACGGCGACGACGTGACCGTCGACGGCAACCACCCGCTGGCTGGCCAGCGCCTGAACTTCAAGGTCAAGGTTGTCGACGTGCGTGACGCCAGCGAAGAAGAAATCGCTCACCGTCACATCCACGGTGAAGGTGGCCATCACCACTGATTTTCTGCGCTAAGCTCAGAGAGTCGCCAGGCGCTCGGGCAAGCCGGACTTGCCCTCCTCGGGAGGGTGGACGGTTTGGCCGCGCGCCTTTTTCGTGGGCGGGATTCGCCCCTGCGGCAATCGGAACCTGAGAGGGGATTTCATCATGAGTGCATTTCACGACCTGACGTTGAAGGCGCTGAACGGCGAGGACCTGCCCCTCGCTCCGTTCAAGGGCCAGGTGGTGCTGGTGGTCAATGTCGCCTCCAAGTGCGGGCTGACGCCGCAATACGCTTCGCTGGAAAAACTGCACCAGCAATTTAAGGGCAAGGGCTTCAACGTGCTCGGCCTGCCGTGCAACCAGTTCGCAGGCCAGGAGCCTGGCAGCGAGAAGGAAATCCAGGACTTCTGCAGCCTCAACTACGGCGTGAGCTTCCCGCTGGGGGCCAAGCTCGAGGTGAACGGCCCGCAACGTCATTCGCTGTATCGCCTGTTGGCGGGCGAAGGCGCTGAGTTCCCTGGCGACATCAGCTGGAATTTCGAGAAGTTCCTGGTCGGTAAGGATGGCCGGGTGCTGGCACGCTTCGCCCCACGTACCGCACCAGATGATCCGACCGTGGTGCAGGCCATCGAGAAAGCGCTGGCTTGAAGGCAGCGCCAACAGGGGGCGCTTGTCCAGAGGGCTGTCGCGCGGTGGGTGTGGTTCTGGAGGCTCTCGAGCGGGTTGTCGAAATTGACCAGAGCGCGCCGGCATCGGCCTGCAGGTCCCCGTTGGCGGTGCCGCTTTCCAAGGTGCGCACCTCCTTGGGTTTCAACTCGTAACGACTGACCCGTTGGGCAGCTGGCTCGCCATCGCGCGTGTCGGCATGCTTTGCTTATGAGAATTGAAATCATTAGTATTGCAGCCCCCATTCCCGGATCCTCGTCATGAAGAGCAAAGCCGCCGGCCTTCCCCTGAGCTACCGCCTGGCCGTGACTTCCCGCAGCTTGGCAGCGCTGCTGGGCGGCTATCTGCTGGCGTCGATGGCCAGTGTCTGCATCACCCTGCTTGCGCCGATGACCCAGGCCGACGCGACGATGACCGGGATGATGCTGTCATTCGTCTTCTACCTGATCGCCTTCATCTGGTGCTTCGCCTGCCGCAGCGCTTGGCGCGCCTGGCTGGGCATGCTGCTGCCAAGCCTGGTGCTGGGGCTGATCAACGCATTGGCCTACTGGATGAACCTGCCATGAAAGAAGGCTTCCGCCAGGCCATGGCCTGGCTGCACACCTGGACCGGCCTGATCTTCGGCTGGCTGCTGTTCGCCATCTTCCTCACCGGGACGCTGTCGTACTTCAAGGACGAGATCAGCCACTGGACCCAGCCCGAGGTGCAGAGTCATCCACTCGACCCGGTGACCAGTCTCGGCCTGGCCCAGCGTTACCTCGAAACCAATGCCGGCCATGCCAGCACCTGGTTCATCCGCCTGCCCAGCGAGCGCGAGGCGGCGTTGAGCGTCAGCTGGCGTGACCCGAACGGTGGTGGGCGGCGTGGTTTCACCGACAAGGAGCTCGACGCGCGCACTGGCGAGGCGGTCGAGGCCCGCGACAGCCGTGGCGGCGAGTTCTTCTACCGGTTCCACTTCCAACTGCAGATGCCCCACCCTTGGGGGCGCTGGCTGTCGACCTTCTGCGCCTTCATCATGCTATTGGGGCTGGTCACCGGGATCATCACCCACAAGAAGATCTTCAAGGAGTTCTTCACCTTCCGCCCGGGCAAGGGCCAGCGGTCCTGGCTCGACGGTCACAACGCCATCGGTGTGCTGGTGCTGCCGTTCCACCTGATGATCAGCTACAGCAGCCTGGTGATCTTCATGTACATGGTCATGCCGGCCAGCATCCTGGCCAGCTACGGCGACAGCAGCGGCTACTTCAACGATGTGTTCGGCCGCGACGAGGTGCCCAAGGCGGTTGCCCAGACCGCGCCGCTGGCGCCGTTGACCGAACTGTATGCCAAGGTCCAGGAACAGGCGCCGGGGGCGCGCATGGGCTACATCCAGGTGCACAACCCGGGTGACCGCAACGCCCGGGTCACTTTCACCCGCGCCTCGGCCGACAGTGTCGCCTACCAGCGCAGCGCCATCTGGACCTTCGATGGCGTCAGTGGCGAGCTGCTGCGCCGCGGCGCGCCGGAAAGCGCGGCGATGACTACCTCGTTCACCTTCGTCGGCCTGCACATGGGTAACTTCGCCGGGCCTTGGCTGCGCTGGCTGTACTTCGCCTTCGGCGTGGCCGGCACCGCCGTGATCGGCACCGGGCTGGTGATGTGGCTGGGCAAGCGCCAGCTCAAGCATGCCAAGAGCGCGCGCATGCCCGGCGAACTGCGCCTGGTCGAAGTGCTGAACATCGCCAGCATGAGCGGCCTGTTGCTGGGCGTGGCGGCGTTCTTCTGGGCCAATCGCCTGCTGCCGGCAACGCTGGAAGGGCGGGCTGACTGGGAGATCAACGGCTTCTTCCTGGCCTGGGGCGCGTCATTGCTCCACGCCATGCTCAGGAGCGGGCGCCGCGCCTGGGGCGAGCAACTGACGCTGGGCGCGCTGGCGTTCGCCTTGCTGCCGTTGCTCAACGCGCTGACCTCCGACCAGGGCCTGGATCACTCCATCGCCGCGGGTGACTGGGCCATGGCCGGTTTCGACCTGACGGCCCTGGCCACCGGCCTGTTCCTGGCCTGGGCCGCCGGCAAGATGCTGCGCGCGCCCAAGCCGGTCGCCAAGCATGCGCCACGCGCCGCCAAGACCGTGGAGGCGAGCTGATGCTGGGGGTTGCGCTGATGGGCTTCGCCGGTTTTGCCGGCCTGTGCCTGGCCATGGAAAAACACTTCAACGACCTGCTCGGGCGCAAGCCCACGGGGCGGCAGCTGCGAGCCTTGAAGATCACGGGCTGGGCGTTGCTGCTGCTGTCGTTGATCCTCGCCGTGCATGGGCGCGGCTGGGCCCTGGGCCTGGTGGAGTGGATCGCCGTGCTGATGGCCGGCGTGACCCTGTGGGTGTTCGGCCTGCCCTACCAGCCGCGGCTGTTGCTCGGCGCGGCGCTTGCCAGCCTGGTGCTCGGGCCGCTGCTGGCCGTGCTGGCGGTCTAGGCCCTTGAGCGACTCCGAGGCCGGCGGCGGGCGGGCACGCTTTGTCCAGGTGTTCCTCGCCCAGCGTGCGCGCATGGAGGCGCTGGTCAGCCGCCGCGTCGGCTGCCGCGCCACGGCGTCGGACCTGGTGCAGGACTTGTTCCTGCGCTTCTGGCGGCGCCCCGAGGTGCAGGTCGAGGCGCTCGATACCTACCTGCTGCGCAGCGCCAGCAACCTGGCTATCGACTACCTGCGCAGCGAAGGCAGCCGCGACCGGGTCGCTGAAGGCCTGCATGATCATGACAGCGTGTCGGACAGCCAGGCCCCCGACCAGGCCCTGGAGGTCAATCACGACCTGCAACGCATCGAGGCGGCCCTGCGGGCGCTGCCCGAACGCACCCGGCAGATCTTCCTGCTCAGCCGCATCCATGGCTGCACCTACGGCGAGATCGCCAAGGCCATGCAGTTGTCCCAGAGCGCAGTGGAAAAGCATATGATGCGCGCCCTCGAAGCGTGCAAGGCGAGTGTCGCCGACCCCGCGTCCCCACTGCGCCGGCCAGGGAGCGCCCGTCGATGAGTGTTGAACAGCCGATCACTGCCGCCCAGTCCCAGGCCGCCCTGCGCTGGCTGGGGCGCATCCAGCAGCAGCCGGCGCAGGCCGAGGGCGCGGCGTTCAAGCGTTGGTTGCTGGAGAGCCCCGCCCATCGCCAGGCCTATGCCGAGGCCCAGGCGCTTTGGCGCCTGAGCGAGGCGCCGGCGGCGCGGCTGGCGGCCGAGGAACACCAAGGGCTGCAAACATACCTGGAGGCCATGCGCCGGCCCGAGCGCAAGCGACCGTGGCGCGGCCTGGCAGTGGCGGCGAGCCTGGTCCTGGCGCTGGGATTCGCGGCAGGCTGGCAGCCGCAGTTCTGGCTGCAGGACCTACGCGCCGACTACACCAGCGGGGCGCAGGTGCGGCAGGTGACCCTGGCCGATCGTTCGCAACTGACCCTGGATGCCGGCACTGCCGTGGCAGTGGATTTCGCCCAGGGCGAGCGGCGTGTGCGGTTGCTGCGCGGCGCCGCGTTCTTCGAGGTGACCCATACCGGCGAGCCGTTCCTGGTGGATGCCCAGGGCGGCGAAGTGCGGGTGCTGGGGACCCAGTTCGAGGTGCGCGGGCAGGGTGACGGCGCGCAGGTCACGGTACGCAGCGGGCGGGTGGCGGTGACGGCAGCCGAAGGGCAGCCTGCCCGCGAACTGACAGCCAACCAGCAACTGGCCTATGCCGGTGGTGTGGCCGGTGGGGTCGAGGCGGTGGACAGCGACAGCCGCCTGGCCTGGCGCCAGGGCTGGCTGAACTACTACCAGGTGCCGTTGGCGCAGGTGCTCGAGGACCTGGGGCGTTACTACCCGGGGCGGATCCTGCTGCTCGACGGTGAGCTGGCGCAGCGCAGGGTCAGTGGCAGTTTCCCGGTTGAGGAACCGCTGGCCGCGCTGGATTCGCTGGGCAAGGTGCTGGGGTTCGAGCGGCAGACGCTGTTGGGCCGGTTGACCGTTTTGCGTTGACCTGAGCCGACGTCAGCGCGGGGCAAGCCCGCTCCCACGATCTTGGACCCTGCAAGCCACCGCGTGGGAGCGAGCTTGCCTCGCGATAGGGTCGGAACAGCAAAATATTTCCATCAGGTGATGAGGTACCCCACGCCGGCATCCGTGTAGTAAGTGGAAGTGCGATTCATTCGCATACGATCATCCCGCCCACAGGTCCGCGTCCATGAAGTTCACCCCGCGTTGCGTCTCGCTCTGGTTCGGCCTCTGCAGCTTGTCCGCCGTGGCCGTCGTGCCCCAGGCCGTGGCCGCCCAGCAGAGCCAGGTCTATGCCTTCGCCCAGCCCAGCCAGCCGTTGGCCCAGGCGCTCAACGCCTTCAGCCGTACCACCGGGCAGAGCGTGGTCTATACCCTGACGCTACCGGACCTGCGAGCCCCGGCGCTGAACGGCACCTTCGACGCCGAGCAGGCTCTGCAGCAGTTGCTCGGCAATTCAGGCCTGGCCTGGCGCCGCCTCGACGCCCGCACGCTGACCCTGGAGCCGGTCGACACTTCCGGCGCGGTGAACCTGCAAGCCACCACCATCAACTCGCAACTGGACGACTACAGCTACCAGCCGCCGGCCAGCGCCTCGATCATGCGCGGCCAGGGCGCGACCCTGGATATCCCGCAGGCCGTGAACGTGGTCCCGGCCCAGGTGATCCGCGACCAGGCGCCGCGCAATCTGGACGATGCCCTGTACAACGTCAGCGGCATCACCCAGGGCAACAACTTCGGCGGTACCGCAGACACCGTGATGAAGCGTGGCTTCGGCGACAACCGCGACGGTTCGATCATGCGCGACGGCATGCCGATCGTGCAGGGCCGCGCGCTCAATGCCAGCACCGAGCGGGTCGAAGTGCTCAAGGGCCCGGCCTCGCTGCTTTACGGCATCCAGGACCCGGGCGGGGTGATCAATGTGGTCAGCAAGCGCCCGCAACTTGCGCAGTACAACGCCCTGACCCTGCGCGGCTCGACCTACGGCAACGGCAAGAACGGCAGCGGTGGCGGCCTGGACAGCACCGGTGCGCTGGGGGAGAGCAACCTGGCCTATCGCCTGATCGTCGATCACGAGGATGAAGACTACTGGCGCAACTTCGGCGTGCACCGCGAATCGCTGGTGGCGCCGTCGCTGGCTTGGTACGGCGAGGACACCCAGGTGGTGCTGGCCTATGAGCACCGCGAGTTTCGCTATCCGTTCGACCGCGGGACCGCCTTCGGCAGCGATGGCCACCCGTTGAACATACCCGCTACTCGCCGCCTGGACGAGCCGTTCAACGACATGGAGGGCCGCTCCGACCTGTACCGCCTGGAAATCGACCATCAGCTGGACGACGCGTGGAAGCTGCACGTCGGCTACAGCTTCAACCGCGAAACCTACGATGCCAGCCAGGTGCGCGTGACCGGCGTGGATGAAAGCAAGGGCACGCTGTCGCGCAGTATCGACGGCACCCGGGGCGCCCTGAGCCGTGACCAGTTCGTCACCTTCAGCCTCAACGGCAGTGTCGAGCTGGCCGGCATGCGTCATGATCTGGTGCTGGGTGCCGATCACGAGGACCGCAAGGTCTACCGCGCCGACCTGATCCGTCAGAACAGCCGCTCGACCTTCAGCTATCTGAACCCGGTCTATGGCCGCGAAGTGGAAGGCACCAATGTGCGCGCCAGCGACAGCGACCAGACCGACAAGCTGCGCACCGATTCGCTGTTCCTGCAGGACGCCTGGCACCTGGACGAGCACTGGATCCTGGTGGCAGGCGGGCGTTTCCAGCAGTACGACCAGTACGCCGGCCGCGGCCGACCGTTCAACGTCAACACCGACACCAGTGACCAGACCTGGGTGCCCCATGCGGGCGTCGTCTACAAGGTCGATGAGCAGCTGTCGTTCTATGGCAGCTACAGCGAGTCGTTCAAGCCCAACTCGACCATCGCCCCGCTGAGCATCGGTGGTGGCCGCACCCTGACCCTGGACTCTGGGATCGCGCCGGAGGAGGGCAAGTCCTGGGAGCTGGGGGCCAAGCTCGACGTGCCGGGCGCGGTGACCGGTACCCTGGCGCTGTTCGACATCACCAAGCGCAACGTGCTGGTGGCCGATGGCGACACCCAGCCGGGGACCATTCTCTACAGCAACGCGGGGGAAGTTCGTTCACGGGGCGTCGAGCTGGACCTGACTGGCCAGCTCAGCGAGCGCTGGAGCCTGATCGGGGCCTATGCCTTTACCGACGCCGAGGTCACCAAGGACCCGCAGCTCAAGGGCAACCGCCTGCAGAACGTCGCCCGCCACAGTGGTTCGCTGTCGGCAGTATACGACTACGGCAGCCTGTTCGGCGGTGATCGCCTGCGCCTGGGAGCCGGTGCGCGCTACGTGGGTGAGCGTGCGGGCAATGCGACAAACGACTTCGACCTGCCGGCCTACACCGTGGCCGATGCCTTCGCCAGCTACGAAACCAAGCTGGACGAGCACAAGGTGCGCCTGCAGTTGAACGTGAAGAACCTGTTCGACAAGGTGTACTACAGCTCCGCGGTGAACCGCTATTTCGTTGCGGTGGGGGATGCGCGGCAAGTCAGCCTGTCGAGCACCTTCGAGTTCTGACCAATCGATAATGGGCGGCATGGCAATGGGCTTGTTCCGCGACAGGGCCCGGCAGTCAGGCGCGGAACGCTGCCCTGTACTCTCCAGGCGTCGCCCCCAATGCCTGGCGAAACCTGTTGCTGAAATGGCTGGCACTGGCGAACCCGCACGCCAGTGCCACCTCGCCCAGGGCTGGCGTGCCCAGGCGCAGTAAGCGACAGGCCCTGTGCAGCCGCCGGGCAAGCAGATACTGATGCGGCGGCAGGCCGAAACTTGCCCGGAACATCCGTGCAAAGTGGTACTCGGACAGGTTGCAGCGCAGCGCCAGCTCGCCCAGCGTCAGCGGCTGGTCCAGGTGGGCCTCGATATAGTCCACCAGCTGCCGACGCTGGTGCGGCGCCAAGCCACCCCTGAGTTTGAGCCCATGGCGCAGGCCGACCTGGTTGAGCACGGCGTGGTCGATGATGTCGTGGGCAAGGCTGCTGGCCAGCAGGCGTTCGCCGGGCTCGGACCAGTCCATGTCGATCAGCTGGCGAAAGCGTGCGGCCTGTTGCGGATCGTCGAGGAAGGTCGCCTCGCGCAGCTGCATTTCACGCGGTTCGCGGTCCAGCAGGCGGGTGCAGCCAAGGGCGAACTGTTCCTCGCTGATGTACAGGTGGGCAAGGCGGATCGAGCCATTGATCACCCAGTTCGATTCGTGGCCGGCGGGCATCACGCACAGTTTGTCCGGTGCGCCGCGGTCGGCCGGGCGCTGGCGGCGGAAAGTACCGGTGCCGTCGGCGATGTAGCACGACAGGGTGTGATGGCTGGGCGCCTGGTAATCGCGGGCATCGTCGCGGTTGCTCCACAATGCCGCCGCCAGGCCGTCGCCCAGGTGCGCGCTCAGCTCCAACCGGGCGTTGGGTGAGGCGTTGAGGGCGTTGAAGACTTGCAGGTGGTCGAGTGCGGGCATCTGGAGACTCCTCTGAAGGCCATCGTACTGCGGCGTGGGCGGGAAGGCAGCTGGCGGAGGAGGAAAAGCGCAAGTTTATGCAAGCGCAGGTGTGAAGCCCGGGAAGACACTGTTTGCCTGTGACGGCCATCGCGGGGCAAGCCCGCTCCCACGCCAGCCCGCCAGGGTGGCCCAATGTGGGAGCGGGCTTGCCCCGCGATGGGCCGAAAGCCTGTTCGAGGAAGCCGCCATGAACCTGTCGCTCTACCTGCTTACCGTCCTGATCTGGGGCACCACCTGGATCGCCCTGAAGCTGCAACTGGGTGTGGTCGCCATCCCGGTGTCGATCGTCTACCGCTTCGCCCTGGCCGGGTTGATCCTGTTTGTCTTGCTGCTGCTCACCCGCCGCTTGCAGCCGATGAACCGACGTGGTCACCTGGTGTGCCTGGCCCAGGGCTTGTGCCTGTTCTGCGTCAACTTCATGTGCTTTCTCACCGCCAGCCAGTGGGTCGCGACCGGCCTGATCGCCGTGGTGTTTTCCACTGCCACCCTGTGGAACGCGATCAATGCGCGGGTGTTCTTCGGCCAGAAGATCGCTGCCAATGTGCTTGGCGGCGGAGCCATGGGGCTGCTGGGGTTGGGGCTGCTGTTCTGGCCAGAGCTTTCTCATCATGCCGCCAGCCGCGAAACCCTTTATGGCCTGGGCTTGGCACTGCTTGGCACGCTGTGTTTCTCCGCCGGCAACATGCTCTCCAGTGTGCAGCAGAAGGCCGGGCTCAAACCCATGACCACCAATGCCTGGGGCATGGTTTATGGCGCGTCGATGCTGGCAGGGTATTGCCTGTTCAGGGGGATCCCCTTCGATATGGAGTGGAACACGCGTTACATAGGCTCGCTGCTGTATCTGGTGATCCCGGGCTCGGTGATCGGCTTTACCGCCTACCTCACGCTGGTCGGGCGCATGGGGCCGGAACGGGCAGCCTACTGCACCGTGCTGTTCCCGCTGGTGGCGTTGAATGTGTCGGCGTTTGCCGAGGGGTATCAATGGACAGCGCCGGCATTGTTGGGGCTGGTGGCGGTGATGGCGGGGAACGTGCTGGTGTTTCGCAAGCCCAAGCCCAGGCCTGTGGAAGGGGAGCTGGCAGTCAAGTAATGGCGCCTTGTCGCAGTCTGCAGTGGAAACAGACTGCGACGGGGCCAGGCGCTCGGGCTGAACGACTCAGCCTTTCCACACTTGTGGATTCACCAGGTCCTGCGGCCGCTCGCCCAGCAACGCCGAGCGCAGGTTGTCGATGGCCCGGTTGGCCATGGCTTCGCGGGTTTCGGCAGTGGCCGAGCCGATGTGCGGCAAGGTCAGGGCGTTGGGCAGCTTGAACAGCGGCGAATCGGCCAACGGCTCCTTTTCGTACACGTCCAGGCCGGCGCCGCGAATGGTACCTTCCTGCAGCGCCTCGACCAGTGCCACTTCGTCAACCACCGGGCCACGGGCGATGTTGACCAGGAACGCGCTGGGCTTCATCAGCTTCAGCTCGCGGGCGCCGATCAGCTTGCGGGTGGCGTCCGACAGCGGCACCACCAGGCAGACGAAATCGGCCTCTGCCAGCAGCTCATCCAGGCTACGGAACTGCGCGCCCAGCTCATGCTCAAGCGCGGCTTTGCGGCTGTTGCCGGTGTACAGCACCTGCATGTTGAAACCCAAACGGCCACGCCGGGCGATAGCCGCGCCGATGTTGCCCAGGCCGACGATACCCAGTTTCTTGCCGTGCACATCGCAGCCGAACTGCGCCGGGCCGACGGTGGCCTGCCAGTGGCCGGCCTTGGTCCAGGCGTCCAGCTCGGCGGTGCGCCGGGCGCAACCCATGATCAGGGCGAAGCCCAGGTCGGCGGTGCTTTCGGTGAGCACGTCGGGGGTGTTGGTCAGGGCGATGCCGCGCTCGTTGAAGTAGTCCAGGTCGTAGTTGTCGTAGCCGACCGAGACGCTGGACACCACCTCCAGCTTGCCCGCGCCTTCGAGCTGCGCCCGGCCCAGCTTGCGGCCGACGCCGATCAGGCCGTGGGCCTCGGGCAGCGCTTCGTTGAACTGGGCGGCGATGTCGCCCAGCTTGGGGTTGGGCACGATCACGTGGAAGTCGTGTTGCAGGCGCTCGGCCATGGCCGGGGTGATGCGGCTGAAGGCCAGGACGGTCTTTTTCATCGGGCTGCTTCTCTGCAAGGCGGGTAGGGGCGGTGTCGTTGCTTAGCAACCTACCATTGTCCCCCGCCCGAATGCACCGGCTTTTTCAGTTGGCGATCAGCAGCTCGTGGGTTTTCAGGTCGGCCTCGTGGGCGGCGAGAATCTCCGGCAGCGAGTTGCGCAGGTACTCGACCCAGGTCTTGATCTTCGCATCCAGGTACTGGCGCGACGGGTAGATCGCATACAGGTTCAGCTCCTGCAGGCGGTACTGCGGCAGGATCCGCACCAGGCTGCCGTCGCGCAGGCCATCGATGGCGGTGTAGATCGGCAGCACACCCACGCCCATGCCGCTGCGGATCGCGGTCTTCATCGCATCGGCGGAGTTCACCTGGAACGGCGAGCTGGTGATGTTGACCACCTCCTGCCCCTCGGGGCCGTCGAACAGCCATTTCTCCAGCGGGATCACCGGGCTGACCATGCGCAGGCAGGCATGCTTGAGCAGGTCGGCGGGCTTGTGCGCGAAGCCATGGCGCGCCACATAGTCGGGCGCGGCGCAGACGATGCTGTAGGTGATGCCCAGGCGCTGGGAGACGAACCCCGAGTCCGGCAGCTCGCTGGCCAGCACGATCGACACGTCATAGCCCTCGTCGAGCAGGTCGGGCACGCGGTTGGCCATGGTCAGGTCGAAGGTCACGTCCGGGTGCGATTCGCGGTAGCGGGCGATGGCGTCGACCACGAAGTGCTGGCCGACGCCGGTCATCGAATGCACCTTCAGCTGCCCGGCGGGGCGGGCATGGGCATCGCTGGCCTCGGCCTCGGCTTCTTCGACGTAGGTAAGAATCTGTTCGCAGCGCATCAGGTAGCGCTTGCCGGCCTCGGTCAGCGCGATGCGCCGGGTGGTGCGGTTGAGCAGGCGGGTTTGCAGATGGGCTTCCAGGTTGGAGACCGCCCGCGACACGTTCGCGGTGGTCGTATCCAGTTGCGCCGCGGCAGCGGTGAAGCTGCCGAGCTGGGCCACGCAACTGAAAGCACGCATGTTTTGCAGGGTGTCCATGGGTCACTCTCGGTTTAGAGGACAAAATTGTGACATGAAGTAACGCTGTTTCGCTTCCGACTAAAGCCGGATTATCGCTGTTTTGGTAACAAAGATTCGCAGGAATATACGCTTATCGCCAATGAAACCCGCCCCTAGAATTGCCCGGCCCCTCCACCTCTTCCTCGGGAAATCGCAGCTGTGCCGCGTCGCAACATCAGAGCGCTTAGCGCGCTCAGTGCCTGTGCCCTTAGTCTCACCTTGAGCGGCTGTATCGGAACCTGGGGTATCGCCCCGCAGAGCAAGACCCTCCAAGCCAACCAACTGACCACCGACGACGCCATCCGTGAGGCTGCGCGCGACGCCCACTGGCCGGCCCAGCAATGGTGGCGCGCCTATGGCGACGCGCAGTTGAACGACTGGGTCGCACTGGCATTGGCCGGCAGCCCGAGCATGGCCATGGCCGCCGCGCGGGTGCGCGAAGCCAAGGCCATGGCGGGCGTGGTCGAGTCGGCGGAAAAGCTGCAGGCCAACGGCAACGCCACCCTCAAGCGCCACAACTGGCCGGAGGATCAGTTCTACGGCCCCGGCGCGCTGTCCGGCGCCAACACCTGGGACAACAACGCCGCCATCGGCTTGAGCTACGCCCTAGACCTGTGGGGCCGCGAGCGCAATGCCAGCGAGCAGGCCGTGGACCAGGCGCACATGAGCGCCGCCGAGGCGCGCCAGGCCCAGCTGGAGCTGGAGAACAACGTGGTGCGCGCCTACATCCAGCTCAGTCTGCATTACGCCCGGCGCGATATCGTGCGGGCGGAGCTTGCGCAGCAGGAGCAGATCGTCGCCCTGGCCAAGCGTCGCCTCGACGGTGGCATCGGTACCCATTTCGAAGTCAGCCAGGCCGAGGCGCCGCTGCCGGAAACCCACCGCCAGATCGATAGCCTCGACGAAGAGATCGCCCTGACTCGCAACCAGCTGGCGGCCCTGGCCGGCAAGGGGCCGGGGGAGGGCGCGAAACTGCAACGCCCGACCCTGACCCTCGCTGCGCCGCTGAAACTGCCCTCGAACCTGCCCGCCGAACTGGTCGGCCAGCGTCCCGACGTGGTCGCCAGCCGCTGGCAGGTGGCGGCCCAGGCCCGTGGCATCGACGTGGCCCATGCCGGGTTCTTCCCTAATGTCGACCTGGTCGGTGGCCTCGGCTTCATGGCCACCGGGGGCGGCCCGCTGGAGTTCCTCACCGGGCGCAAGTTCAACTACAACGTCGGGCCGGCCATCAGCCTGCCGATCTTCGATGGTGGCCGCCTGCGCTCGCAACTGGGCGTGGCCTCGGCGGGCTATGACGTGGCCGTGGCGCGCTACAACCAGACGGTGATCGGCGCGTTGCAGAACATCTCCGACCAACTGATCCGCCGCGAGTCGATGAAGGAGCAGGCGCACTTCGCCGCCGAATCCGTGGCCGCCGCGCAGAAGACCTACGATATCGCCACCGTCGCCTTCCAGCGCGGGCTCACCGATTACCTCAACGTGCTGAACGCCCAGACCCTGCTGTTCCGCCAGCAGCAGGTGCAGCAGCAAGTGCAGGCCGCGCGCCTGGTGGCCCATGCCGAACTGGTCACTGCCCTGGGCGGCGGCCTGGAGGCGGGCAAGGATGTGCCCGATCAACAGCGCCAGGCCGCACCGAAAACACCCGCCACCCTGGCCATCTTCGACACGCCGGACCACGCCGAATGAGCACATCGAGCTTGCCCTTGCGCTGGCTGCAGAGCCTGGAGTGGCGCCGGGGGTTCTTTGCCTGGGCGCGTACCGACGGCGTCACCTGGGTCTATATCTTCAAAGTCCTGGCCGCCGCCTTCATCACCCTGTGGCTGGCCATGCGCCTGGAGCTGCCGCAGCCGCGCACGGCGATGATCACCGTGTTCATCGTCATGCAGCCGCAGAGCGGCCATGTGTTCGCCAAGAGTTTCTACCGGGTGCTCGGCACCCTGGCCGGCTCGGCGATGATGGTCGCGCTGATCGCGATCTTCCCGCAGAACACCGAGCTGTTCCTGCCCAGCCTGGCCCTGTGGGTCGGCCTGTGCTCGGCGGGCGCCATGCGCTACCGGACCTTCCGCGCCTATGGTTTCGTGCTGGCCGGTTACACCGCGGCGATGATCGGCCTGCCGGTGCTGCAGCACCCCGACCAGGCGTTCATGGCGGCGGTGTGGCGGGTGCTGGAGATCGCCCTGGGGATTCTCGTTTCGACCTTCGTCAGCGCCGCGATCCTGCCGCAGTCGGCCAGTGCCGCCATGCGCAACGCCCTGTACCAGCGCTTTGGCGTGTTCGCCGGGGTGGTGGTCGAGGCCCTGCGCGGCGACAGCCAGCGCGACCGTTTCGAGACCAGCAACGTGCGCTTCGTTGCCGAGGCGGTGGGCCTGGAGAGCCTGCGTAACGTCACCGCCTTCGAAGACCCGCACATGCGCCGCCGCTCCGGCCGGCTGGTGCGGATGAACAGCGAATTCATGGCCATCACCACGCGTTTCAACGCCCTGCACCGGTTGCTCGAGCGCCTGCGCGCCCGTGGCCCGCTGCAGATCGTCGGCGCCATCGAACCCGGCCTGCAAACCCTGGCCGAGCTGCTGCAGCCCTATGTCGGCCGGGCACTGACCGACGCCGACGCCTTGCGCCTGGCCCTGGAGCTGGGCACCTACAAGGAAGGCCTGCAGGCCCAGGTGCGTGGTCTGCGCGCCGAGTATCTGCAGACCAACCCCAGCGAGTCTGACCTGCTCGACTTCCATACCGCCTTCGAGCTGCTGTACCGCTTCGTCGACGAGATGTACAGCTACGCCGAGACCCACGCCTCGCTGGCCGTGCACAAGCACGAACGCGAACAGTGGGACGAACCTTATGTGGCCCAGACCAGCTGGCTGGTATCGCTCGCCGCTGGGGTACGCGCCTCGGCGGTGCTGTTGCTGCTGGGCAGCTACTGGCTGCTCAGCGACTGGCCCAGTGGCGGCATGATGACCCTGATCGCCACGGTCACCGTGGGCCTGTCGGCGGCATCGCCGAACCCCAAGCGCATGGCGTTCCAGATGGCCTGCGGCACGGCGATCGGCGCCTTCGTCGGCTTCTTCGAGACGTTCTTCGTGTTCCCCTGGATCGACGGTTTCGCGTTGCTGTGCATGGTCCTGGCGCCGGTGTTCGTGCTCGGCGCATTCCTCGCCTCGCGCCCGGCCTATGCCGGTTACGGCCTGGGCCTGCTGGTGTTCTTTGCCATCGGCTCGGTGCCGAACAACCTGACGATCTACGACCCCTACACCTTCATCAACGACTACATCGGCATGGTCATCGGCATGTTCGTCTGCGCCGCAGCCGGGGCGATCATCCTGCCGCCCAACAGCCGCTGGCTGTGGAGCCGCCTGGAGCAGGAGCTGCGTGAGCAGGTGCTGTTCGCCATCGGCGGGCGCCTGCGCGGCTTGGGCTCGGCCTTCGAAAGCCGCACCCGCGACCTGCTGCACCAGGCCTACGGCCTGGCCGCCGGCAAGCCGCAGGTGCAGAGCCAGCTGATGGGCTGGATGTTCACCGTGCTGGAGATCGGCCACGCCATCATCGAGCTGCGCAAGGAGCAGGCCCGCGCCCCGGTGCACCCGGCCTACGCCGAGTCGCAGCCGTGGCGCCAGGCCATCCGCGTCATGGGTCGGGCCCTGGCGCGGTTGTTCCTGCAACCCAGCGCCAGCAACCACGAACGCGCCCTGGTGGCGGTGGACCATGCCATCAGCCGCGTGCAGGCTACCGACGAACCTTTCGCCCGGCACTTCGACACCTCGGTGTTGCGTCGGGCGCAGAGCTACCTGCACTTCATCCGTTCCTCCCTGCTCGACCCACAGTCGCCGTTGGCTCCGGCGAAAGGATCGCACGATGCTCCGTGAAACCATGCCCCGCGAGATCGCCTTCCATGGCGTGTACATGCCCACCATGACCTTGATGTTCCTGTTCGCCCTGGGCCTGGCCTGGGGCCTGGACCGGTTCATCGCCAGCCATGATGGCTATCGCTTCTTCTGGCACCCGGCGCTGCTGCGCCTGAGCCTGTTCGTTTGCCTTTTCGGCGCCCTGGCGCTGTCGCTCTACTGGTGAGAATCCTGCAATGAAAAAGTTCTTCAGCCTGATCGCCACCCTCCTGGTGCTGACCGCTGCCGTGGTGATCGGTCGCCAGTTGTGGCTGCACTACATGACCACGCCGTGGACCCGCGACGGCCGGGTGCGCGCCGATATCATCAACGTTGCCGCCGATGTGCCAGGCTATGTGGTGGACGTACCGGTCAAGGACAACCAGCGGGTGAAGAAGGGCGACGTGCTGATCCGCATCGACCCCGAGCACTACCAGTTGGCGGTGGAGCAGGCCAAGGCGCTGGTGGCCTCGCGCAAGGCCACCTGGGAAATGCGCAAGGTCAACGCCAGGCGCCGCGCCGACATGGACAACCTGGTGATCTCGAAAGAGAACCGCGATGACGCCAGCAATATCGCCAGCTCCGCCCTGGCCGACTACCAGCACGCCCAGGCCCAGCTGGCCGCCGCCGAACTGGACCTCAAGCGCACGCAGATCGTTGCCACCGTCGATGGCTATGTGACCAACCTGAACATCCACAAGGGCGATTACGCCCGCACCGGCGAGGCAGTGATGGCGGTGGTGGATGAGCAGTCGTTCTGGGTATACGGCTTCTTCGAGGAAACCAAGCTGCCCCACGTCAAGGTAGGCGATGTGGCCGAACTGCAGATGATGAGCGGCGAGCGTATCAAAGGGCATGTGGAGAGCATCGCCCGGGGGATCTACGACCGCGACAACCCGCAAAGCCGCGAGCTGATCGCCGATGTGAACCCGACCTTCAACTGGGTGCGCCTGGCGCAGCGGGTGCCGGTGCGGATCCATATCGATGAAGTGCCGGAAGGGTTACTGCTGGCGGCGGGGACCACCTGTACCGTGGTGGTCAAGCCGAGCGAGGGCTGATCCGAGTACGTCATCGCGGGGCTAAGTCTATCGCGGGGCTTCAGCCAACTTCAGTCGGCACGCCTACCAGAACCGGTATCTGTATCCGATCGATCACCTTGGCGCTGATCGACGGATCGAGCAGCCTGCCTAGCCGTGACAGGTGGCGGTGGCCGATGATGACCAGTTCGCACTCCAGCTCCCGGGCCTTGGCGACGATCGCCTCCACCGGCTGGCCGGCGACCATGCAGCCCAGGCTGTCGAAGCCGGCGTCGCGCAGCATGCTCACGGCGGTGTTCACGGCGTGCTCGGCCTGTTGCTGTTCGTCGCAGGCGGCGGGGTATTCCTCCAACTCATCTTCGGTGTAGGCCGTGCGGTGGTCGTGCACGGCGAAGGTCGAGTCGATGGCCAGCAGCACATGCAGGGTGTGCTCGCCGGGGCGGCAGTAGCGCTGGGCGAGGGTGAGCAGGCTGGCGGCTGCCGGAGAGGCGTCGATGGCGATCAGAACCGGATGGGGCATGGGCAATCCTTTGGAGAATGGATGGCAGTGCTGCGCTCATCGCCAGCAAGTCGCAACGGCGAACCGCGGTGCCCGCGGGGAGATGCGCTGCCTGCAGGCACTGCGGTTCGCCGCCGCGGCTTGCCAACGATGAGGCCACACCATTGTCGATTCATTGACCTCTACGGATAAATGGTCCCCCACGCACGGCGCCATTGCGTCAGACGCAATCGGCCAACCTGTTACCATCGCGTTTCCCACAGCTGTCACGGAAAACGGCCATGCAACTCCCGGACATGAACCTGCTCGTCGCCCTCGATGTGCTGCTCGACGAAGGCAGCGTGGTCGGTGCCGCCCAGCGCATGAACCTGAGCCCGGCGGCGATGAGCCGGACCCTCGGGCGAATCCGCGAGGCCATGGGCGATCCGATCCTGGTGCGTGCCGGCCGTGGCCTGGTGCCGACACCGCGAGCGTTGGCCCTGCGCGAACAGGTGCATGGCTTGGTGGAGCAGGCTGGCCTGGTGTTTCGCAGCCGCGATGCCGTGGACCTGGCCAACCTCGACCGCGCTTTCAACATCCGCACCAACGACCTGTTCATTGCCCTGTATGGCGCACAGTTGCTGCGCATGATGCTGGCCCAGGCGCCGCGCACGGTGCTGCGTTTCGTGCCCGAGGGCAGTGGCGATGACGATGCGGTGCTGCGCAACGGACAGATCGACCTGATCATCAGCTCGGCCATCGAACTGGGGCCGGAGATCAAGGTGCAGAGCCTGTTCAACACCTATTTCGTCGGCCTGGCCCGTGAGGATCACCCGATCTTCGATGCGCCGATCACCCCCGAGCGTTTTGCTGCCTACCCGCAGATCAGCGTGTCCCGGCGGGGGCGGGCCAACGGGCCGATCGACGTGTCGCTGGCCAACTGCAAGGTGGAGCGGCGAGTGGCGCTGATCACCACCAGCTTCCATTCGGCGATGTTCTCGCTGCCGGATTCGGACCTGATCCTGCCGATACCGGCCAACATCCTCAACAGTGTGCAGCGCTTGAAGCTGCCGTTGCGTTCGTTCGAGATCCCGGTGCCGCTGGAAAAGGTCAACGTGATGCAGGCCTGGCATCCGCGCTTCGACAATGATCCGGCGCACCGCTGGTTGCGGCAGACGCTGAAGGCTTGCGGCAGCATCGATCCTTGATGGGCAATGTGTTGCGTTCCATAGCCGGCAAATCAATCTGGATTGCGTCTGACGCAACATAAAGCTGCCAACAAGTCAGTTTTCGTCAGTATTCGACCTTCTTAGACTTCACCCAGCCCTTAAAATGTTGCTGGAGATGTCTATCCATGAGTTCCCTGACCGCGCCTTCCGCCGCGCTGGCCGCCGCCCCTGCGCCGGCCGCCCCCGCGCAGACGGCGTTCGGCCTGCGGGTGGTGGTCGGGCTGTTCGGCGTGTTGCTGGCGGTGCTGTGCGCCGGGCTCAACGAGGCGGTGACCAAGATTTCCCTGAGCGACATCCGTGGCGCCATGGGCATCGGTGCCGACGAAGGCGCCTGGCTGCTGGCGGTTTACAGCGCCGCTTCGGTCTCGGCCATGGCCTTCGCGCCGTGGCTGGCCACCACCTTCTCGCTGCGCCGCTTCACCATGACCGCCGTTGGCGTCTTTGCCGTGCTCGGCCTGATCCAACCCTTCGCCCCCAACCTGCACAGCCTGATGTTGCTGCGTGTGCTGCAGGGCTTCGCCTCGGGCGCCTTGCCGCCGATGCTGATGAGCGTGGCGCTGCGCTTCCTGCCGCCGGGCATCAAGGTCTATGGCTTGGCCTGCTATGCCCTGACCGCCACCTTCGGGCCGAACCTCGGCACGCCGCTGGCTGGCCTGTGGACCGAGTACGTCGGCTGGCAGTGGGCGTTCTGGCAGATCATCCTGCCGTCGCTGCTGGCAATCGCCTGCGTCGGCTGGGGCCTGCCCCAGGATCCGCTGCGCCTGGAGCGCTTCAGGCAACTGGACTGGCGTGGGGTGTTGCTTGGCTTGCCGGCGATCAGTTGCATCGTCCTCGGCCTGTCGCTGGGCGACCGCTGGGGATGGTTTGATTCGCCGCTGATCTGCTGGCTGCTCGGTGGCGGTGTGCTGTTACTGGTGCTGTTCATGTACAACGAGTGGTCCGAGCCATTGCCGTTCTTCCAGTTGCGCATGCTCTCGCGGCGCAACCTGAGCTTCGCCCTGGTGACCCTGGCCGGTGTACTGGTGGTGTTGTCCGGTGTGGGCAGCATTCCTTCGGCGTACCTGGCGCAGATCCAGGGCTACCGCCCGGCGCAGACCAGCCCGCTGATGATGCTGGTGGCCATGCCGCAGCTGCTCGCCCTGCCGCTCACCGCAGCGCTGTGCAACATCCGCGCGGTGGACTGCCGTTGGGTGCTGGCGGCGGGCCTGGCGATGCTGGCGGCATCGTGCGTGGGTAGCAGCCTGCTGACCTCGCAGTGGATTCGCGGCGACTTCTATCCCTTCTACCTGCTGCAGGTGTTCGGCCAGCCGATGGCGGTGCTGCCCCTGCTGATGCTCTCCACCAATGGCATGACCCCGCAGGAAGGCCCGTTCGCCTCCGCCTGGTTCAACACGATCAAAGGGCTGTCGGCGGTGATCGCCGGCGGCCTGCTCGATGCCCTTGGCACCCTGCGCCGGCATTTTCATTCCAACCACCTGGTCGACAGCCTGGGCAACGCGCCGCTGATCGACGACAACGCCGCTGGCCTGGCCAAGCGCATCCATGAACAGGCCCTGGTGCTGACCTCGGCCGACCTGTACCTGGTGATGGCGGGTATCGCCGTCGCCATGATCTGCCTGATCCCCTTCGTGCCTACCCGGATCTTCCCACCGCGTGCGGTGGCCTAAAGCCGGGGCTGAATTCGAGATAGAAAGATGACCAACAACCGCAAGACGCTCTTCATCGGCTCGGCACTCGCCGTGGCCGTGCTCGCCGCCCTGGTCGGCCCCTGGATGTTCGACAGCGATCACCGCCAGCGCACCAACGACGCCTATGTGACCGCCGACTACACCGTGGTGGCGCCCAAGGTTGCGGGCTTCATCAAGGAGGTGCTGGTGGAGGACAACCAGCAGGTGAGTGCCGGCCAGTTGCTGGCGACCATCGATCCGCGCGACTACCAGGCCGCGCTCGACGCCGCCCAGGCGCAACTGTTGGTGGCCAGGGCGCAGAGCCTGGATGCCCGCGCCACGCTCGAGCGCCAGGCCTCGTTGATCGCCCAGGCCGAGGCGGCGGTAAAGGCAGCCCAGGCCGAGGCGGCCTTCGCCGACCACGAGGTGACCCGCTACAGCCGCCTGGCCGAGCAGGGCGCCGGCACCGTGCAGAATGCCCAGCAGGCGCGCAGCGGCGTCGACCAGGCCCGTGCGCGGTTGGCCAACAGCCAGGCGGCGCTGCTGGCCACGCGCAAGCAGGTGGACATCCTCAGCGCCCAGGTGGCCAGCGCCGATGGCCAGCTCAAGCGTGCCGAAGCCGGGCTGGAAAAAGCCCGCCTGGACCTGTCCTACACCCGTATCACCGCGCCGGTCGACGGCATGGTCGGCGAGCGCGCCCTGCGCATCGGCGCCTACGTCAATCCGGGGGCGCGGCTGCTGTCGGTGGTGCCGCTGGAGCGCGCCTATATCGTCGGCAACTTCCAGGAGACCCAACTGACCCATGTGCAACCGGGGCAACCGGTCAGTATCAGTGTCGATACCTTCTCCGGCGAACAACTCCACGGCCGTGTCGAGAGCATCGCCCCGGCCACTGGGGTGACCTTCGCCGCCGTGAAACCGGACAATGCCACCGGCAACTTCACCAAGGTGGTGCAGCGTATTCCGGTGAAGATCGTCTTCGATGACGGCCAGCCGCTGTTGGCGCGCCTGCGCGTGGGCATGTCGGTGGAAGCGACCATCGATACCCACGGCGACACGCTCGCCGGCAAAGAGGTGACTGCGCGATGAGACGCCTGAGCCCTCTGTTGCTGGCCATGCTGCTGGCCGGCTGCACCCTCGGCCCGGACTTCCACCGTCCGGACAGCGAGGCGCCCAAGGACTGGGCCGAGCTGCAAGGCGCTGCCGCGTCCAGCCAGCCGGTGGCCGAACCGCTGGAACTGCGTTGGTGGGACAGCTTCCACGACCCGCGCCTGAGCGTGCTGATCCAGAAGGTCACAGAGCGCAACCTCGACCTGCGCATGGCCAGTGCCCGCCTGCTGCAAAGCCGCGCCCTGCGCAGCAGCGTGGCGGCGGACGAGCTGCCGGCGGTGGACGTGAACGCCGGGTACAGCCGTGCGCGCAACAGCGCCGAGGGGCTGAACGACCCGTCCGGCAAGTCTGGCAAGTCGGCGTACAACCTCTGGCAAGGCGACCTGGTGGCCGGCTGGGAACTGGACCTGTGGGGGCGTGTACGCCGCCAGGTCGAGGCCGCCGACGCGAGCGTCGAGGTGGCGGAGAACGATCGCCGGGGCGTGCTGCTGGCCTTGCTTGCGGAAACCGCCGGCAACTACATCCAGTTGCGTGCCGTGCAGCACACCCTGGACATTACCCAGGACAACCTCAAGGTTGCCCGTCACAGCCTGAAGTTGTCCGAAGGCCGCCAGGCGGAAGGGGTAGCCACCCGCCTCGACGTGGCCCAAGCCAGCGCCCAGGTGGCCTCGATCGAGGCGCGCCTGCCGACCTTGGAAGCCCGTCGCGACGACCTGATCAACGCCCTCGGCCTGCTCGCCGCCGAACCGCCACGCAGCCTGCAGCGTGAGCTGCTGCAAGGCGGCGAGCTGCCCGCGCCGCAGCAGCGTTTCGCCATCGGCGTGCCTTCGGAGCTGGCCGAGCGCCGGCCGGACATTCGCCAGGCCGAGGCGCGCCTGCATGCCGCCACCGCCAGCATCGGCGTGGCCAAGGCGGACTTCTACCCGAGCATCCGCTTGTCCGGGAGTGTCGGTTTCCAGGCCATGCAACTGTCCGATTTCGGTGGTTGGGATTCGCGCCGGTTCGCCTTCGGCCCGCAACTGTCGCTGCCGATCTTCGAGGGCGGGCGGCTCAAGGGCACCCTGGAGCTGCGCGAGGCGCAGCAGCAGGAGGCGGCGCTGAACTACCGCAAGGTGGTGCTCGGTGCCTGGCACGAGATCGACGACGTGCTGCGCCTGTACAACGCCAGCCAGCTGCGCCGTGATCATCTGGCCGAGGCGGTGCGGCAGAACCGCATCGCCCTGGAGACCGCGCAGCGCCAGTATATGGAAGGGGCGGTGGACTTTCTCAACGTGCTGACGGTGCAGGGTGCGCTGCTGGCCAGCGAAGAGCAGTGGATCGACAGCTCGGCGGCGGTGTCGCAGGCGTTGGTCGGGCTATACAAGGCGCTGGGCGGCGGCTGGCAGGCGTTCGATCAGGTTTGAAAGGCATCGCGGGGCAAGCCAGCTCCCACGATGCCTTGTGTCGTCAGAGCGGTCGCAACAGACCGAAGCGTTTGCGTAGTACCCAATCCAGCAACCTCTGTGGCAGCACCCGGGCCATCAACGGCAGCGCCGTGCTGCCATTGCCGATACGCACCAGTGCCGGCACTGGCGACTTGCGCGTGGCGGCCAGCAGGCGTTGGGCAAACACCGCCGCCGAGGTCGGCCGGTCCTGCGACGCCCGCGCTCGGGCCTGTACCTGTTCGCGCAACGGCCACCATGGGGAATCGCTCGCCAATACCTGCTCGGCCTGTTGCTGGGCATTGCTGGCGAACTGCGAGGCGATCGCCCCCGGCTGCACTTCCATCACCCGGATACCGAACGGCGCCAATTCCAGGCGCAAGGCATCGGTGAGACCGTGCACGGCGGCCTTCGACGCGCAGTACGCGCCGGCGAACGGGGTGACCAGCACGCCCGAGACGCTGCCGATGTTCACCACCAGCCCACGGGAGCGGCGCAGCAGCGGGAACAGCGCGCGGGTTACGCCGACCAAGGCGAAGACGTTGGTTTCGAACTGTTGGCGCATGGCCTCGACACCGCCGTCGAGCAGCGGGCCCATGGCACCGTAGCCGGCGTTGTTGATGAGGATATCGAGGCCGCCGTGGCGGTCTTCCAGCTCGTCGGCAAGGCGGGTCAGTGCCTCGCCGTCATTCACATCCAGTTGCCTTGCGGCAAAGCCGGCGGCGAGCAGGGCGTCGACGTCGTCGGGCTTGCGGGCGGTGGCCCAGACTTCGTGGCCGGCATCGCGAAAGGCGTCGGCCAGGGCGCGGCCGATGCCGCTGGAACAACCGGTGATGAGGACGGTGGGCATGGGGTAGGCCTTAGGTCTGGGAGGGTCGTAATACCTGCCCGGCCCTATCGCTGGCAAGCCAGCTCCCACAGGGATCACCGAAGCCCCTGTGGGAGCTGGCTTGCCAGCGATAGGGCCGGTACAGGCAATGAATCAATTGGCGAATGTACCTTGCAGATGCTCGGCACGAAACTCCAGGGTCTGCGGCCGATACCCCGAGCGCAGCGGCGGCAAGGGCAGGCAGTCGCTCCACTCGACGCCCGGCTGCAATTCGCCGGGACCACGGTAGCGGGGTGCTGCATAGGTATTCTCGGCAAGGTTCACGGTATCGCCGGGGGCATAGGCGGCCACGCGCCAGCGCAGCTCGGTGAGCGGCACCTTGTTGCCGTTCTTCATCCGTACTTGCAGGGCGCGGTCGGCGGGGCACTGGTCGGGGGCATAGCTCAGGCGAATGTCCAGGCGGGCCAGCTGCGAGGCCTCGCGAGTGTCCTGCCAGACCACGCCTAGTGCCACCAGGCCCAGGCCGCACACGGCGGCCAGGGAAATCGGCAAGGCCTTGGCGGGATAGCGCAGCAGCAGGACCAGCCAGGTGAGGATGAGCAGGGCGCCGATGATCATGGGAGTGCAGGCCTTGGTGGCGGGGGTTCGACCATCCTAGCCGCAAATTGGGCAGGCCTCCAAAACGCAATCGCGGGGCAAGCCCGCTCCCACGCCGGAAAACTGCGTGGAAGCGAGCTTGCCCCGCGAAGGTGCCCCAGGCTTACTGCGCGATGGTCTTCACCGAAACCCCACGCTCCACCGGCGTGGAAGTTCGCCCATACACATCCTCGAAGCGCTCGATGTCATCCTCGCCCAGGTAGCTGCCGGACTGCACCTCGATGATCTCCAGCGGGATCTTGCCCGGGTTGCGCAGGCGGTGCACCGAGGCGATGGGAATATAGGTGGACTGGTTCTCGGTCAGCAGGAATACGTTCTCGTCGCAGGTCACCTCGGCGGTGCCGGACACCACGATCCAGTGCTCGGCGCGGTGGTGGTGCATCTGCAGCGACAGGCTGGCGCCGGGCTTGACGGTGATGTGCTTGACCTGGAAGCGCCCGCCCATGTCCACCGAGTCGTACGAGCCCCACGGGCGGTAGACCTCGAGGTGATTCTGGGTCTCGGTCCGGCCCTGGGCGTCGAGGGTGTTGACCAGCTGCTTGACGCCTTGGACCTTGTCCTTGTGGGCGATCATCATGGCGTCCTTGGTCTCGACCACCACGATGTTCTCAAGGCCAATCACCGACACCAGCTTGCCATTGCCGTGGATCATGCAGTTGTGGCTGTCCTGCACCACCACGTCGCCCTTGGTGACGTTGCCGTTGTCGTCCTTCTCGTGCACGTCCCACAGCGACGACCAGCAGCCCACGTCGCTCCAGCCGGCCGACAGCGGCACCACGCAGGCGCGCTGGGTCTTCTCCATCACCGCGTAGTCGATGGAGTTGTCCGGGCAGCAGGCGAAGGTGGCTTCGTCGATGCTCAGCACATCGGCGTCTTCGTCGCTGCGCTCCAGGGCCAGCAGGCAGGTGTCGTAGATGTCCGGATCGTGCTTTTTCAGCTCTTCCAGGAAACGGCTGGCGCGGAACAGGAACATGCCGCTGTTCCAGAAGTAGCCGCCGGCGCGGACGAACTCGTTGGCGCGTTTCTCGTCGGGTTTCTCGACGAACTGGGCGACCCGCGCCACGCCCTCGGGCAGCAGCGAATCCTGGCTGGAACGGATGTAGCCGTAGCCAGTCTCGGGCTTGGTCGCCGGCACCCCGAACAGCACCATCTCGCCGCGCTCGGCGGCCACGGTGGCCAGTGCCAGGGCGCGCTGCAGGGCCTTCTGGTCCTCGATCACGTGGTCGGCCGGGAGCACCAGCATCAGCTCGTCACGGCCTTCGTTGACCAGTTTCATCGCGGTCATGGCCACCGCCGGCGCGGTGTTGCGGCCGAACGGCTCCATGAGGATGGCCTGGGTTTCCAGCTTCAGCGCTGCCAACTGCTCCTGGACGATGAACTTGTGGTCCTTGTTGCAGACCACGATCGGGGTGTCCATGCCATCGAACACCAGGCGTTCGATGGTCTGCTGGAACAGGGTGTGTTCGCCGGTCAGCGCCAGGAACTGCTTGGGGAACTGCTTGCGCGACAGAGGCCACAGACGCGAACCGCTACCACCAGAAAGAATTACCGGGATCATCATGTTTCTCCAATAGTCGTTTAGAGGCAGGGGGATCAGTTGCTAGCCACGGGGCGAGTTACCCACACCGGCGACAGGCTGTTGCCGGAACCGGTGACATACAGCACGGCCGCTTCGCCGCGCTCCAGGGCGACGGGCTTGACGTCGCCGACTTTCTTGTCGCCTGCATACAGGGCAAGGTTGACCTTGACCGGGTTGATTTCACGTTCGCCACGGCCCTTGGCCGCCACTGGCTGGACCACCTCGGTCTTGCCGTCGGCGGTCTTCAGGCTCAGCGACTGGTCGCTGAGGTTCTGCACCCGCACCAGGGCCTTCTGCTTGTTCTTGAATGGTGGCTCCTCGATCAGCTGCGGGTTGCCGCCATTGTTGTTGACCAGGGTGTAGTACTTGTCGGCGGCCAGCTTGACCGGCACGCTCTTGCCGCCGACCTGGGCGGTGTAGTCGCCGCCGGGCAGGAAGCTGAAGTCGCTGCTGGCCTGGGCGCCGACCTGCTTGATCTGGGTGTTGCCGACGCTGGCGGCGGTGGGGCTGCTGGCGGCGTTGTACAGGCGCACGAAGGTCGAGCCCTTCGGCGCGCTCGGGCCATAGAGGGCGGCATCGGCGCCAGCGAAGGCCTGCATCGAGGCCAGGGACAGGCCGGCGGCGAGGGTGAGGGCTTTGGCAATGGAAGTCTTGGTGGTCATGTGCGTGTTCCTCTCTATCTTCAGTGGTCCGTCCGGTTGGACGACAGGGCCAGGTTTTCTTCGGATTTGCGGGAGTTCTTCAGCTGTGCGATCCACTGCGGATCGAAGGCGCTGAGGTCGTTCTTCATTGGCAGATACCGTTCAGGGAATTCCCACACCACGACCTGTGGCGGGGCATTTTTGAAAGCGTCGCTTTGCAGGTACTTGAGCATCGGCAGCAACGGCCCGTGGCCGTCTTCGGCGTAGTTGGCGACGTCGCTGCGCAGGGCCTGCTGCAGGGCGCCGAGGAAGTTCCAGTGCGGGTTGGCGCTGTAGCTGGTGCCTACCAGCGCCACCGGGATGCGGCTGTCGTCGAACAGCGCGTCGCCACCCTCGGCGCCCTCGGCCTGCACCGGATGGGTCTTGCGTTGTTGCAGGGTGTCGGGGCTGGGCAGCAGGTTGCTGAACAGCGGATCCAGCGGCAGGAAGTTGGTCAGGTCGCCCTTGTAGGGCGCGCTGGCGCCGGCCTCGGTGATGTACGCCTGTGGCTCGCCGGTGAGCAGGTGCTGGCGGTCGACGGCTTCGGCCAGCGATTGCGCGACCACTTCGGCGCCCATCGGCGTCCAATGGGTGTCGGTACGCAGGAACACCTGGCCGCGGGCCTTGGCCTGCTCCAGCGGTGCCAGCAGGTCAGGGGCGAACACATTGGCCTGGCGCGCCTGGGCGTGGAACTGGTTGAACAGGTCGTCGTGCAGGCTGGCCGGTGTCTCTTTGCCGATGTATTCGGAATATAGGCGGGCCTTGGCCGGGACGATCGCCAGCACCAGTTGCACGCCCTGGCGTTGCAGTGTGTCACGCACCCCGCGCACCAGCGCCAGGTTGTCCTGCATTTGTTGCTGCGCGCCGACGGTGGGGTTGAATTCCTCGTCGGTGAACAGCCACTGGTCGCGGCCCAGCACCACGCCAGGGCGGCCTTCGTTGAACAGCTTGAAGTCCAGCGCGGCCCACAGGTTGGTGCCGACGCGCTTGATCGGGAACTGCTCGTCGTAGTGGGTTTCGGCGGCCTTGGCCAGCTTGCCGTCGAGCAGGGTCATCTGCCCGGTGCGGTTGAAGCTTTCCAGCCCGCCGACCGACCATGCGCCCAGCCCGACGAGCAGGCCCATGAACGTCAATGAATAGGTGATGCGAAGTGTCCGGTTCATGATTCAGGCCTCAGAACTGGAAGTACAGGAACGGGGAGTAGCTCTGCGCCGAGAGCTTGAGTACCGAGGCGGCGAACAGCAGCAGGACCAGGGCGCGGGTCATGACCCGGGTCCAGTCCAGGCCCAGGGAACCATCGGCATTGACCTGCACCGGGGTGCGCGGAGCTTGTTTCGGCGCGGCATTGCGGTAGAAGTCGCGCAGGCCGAAGAACGCCAGGGTGAGGTAGGCGACGACCAGCGTCGCGACCTGCAGGCCTGTTAGCTGGGCGCTGTTGATTTCCGACAGCTGCCAGTCGCCGAAGCTGAACATGGCGCCGTACATGCGGGCGGCCACGTGCAGGTTCTCGGCGCGGAAGATTACCCAGCCGACCACCACCAGCAGGAAGGTGAAGGCCCATTTCACCGGGTTGAACCGCTGCGGGTTGGTGTCCAGCCCCAGCGCGCGCTCGATGGCCAGCCACAGGCCGTGCCAGGCGCCCCAGATGATGTAGGTGAAGTTGGCGCCGTGCCACAGCCCGCCCAGCAGCATGGTCAGGAACAGGTTGCGGTAGGTGTTGAAGGTGCCTTTGCGGTTGCCGCCCAGGGTGATGTACAGGTAGTCGCGCAGCCAGGTCGACAGGCTGATGTGCCAGCGCCGCCAGAACTCGGTGATCGACTGGCTGATGTAGGGCTGCTTGAAGTTTTCCATGAAGCGGAAGCCCATCATCAGGCCCAGGCCGATGGCCATGTCGCTATAGCCGGAGAAGTCGAAGTACAGCTGCGCGGTGTAGGCCAGGGCGCCGAGCCAGGCATCACCCGTGGTGGGGTTCTGCAGGGCGAAGCAGTGGTCGGCGACCACCGCCAGGGTGTCGGCGATGAACACCTTCTTGATGAAGCCCTGCATGAAGCGGGTGCAGCCTTCAGAGAACTTGTCCAGGGTATGGGTGCGGTTGTTGAACTGGTCGACCAGGTCCTTGAAGCGCAGCACGGGGCCGGCGATAAGGTGCGGGAAGATCGCCACGAAGGCCGCGAAGTCGATCAGGTTGCGCGTGGCCGGGGTGTCGCCGCGGTACACGTCGATGATGTAGCTGATCGACTCGAAGATGTAGAACGAGATGCCGATCGGCAGCAGCACATGGGTGAGGATGAATGGCTCCAGCCCCATCGAGGTCATGATCGCATTGAGGCTGTCGACGCCGAAGTTGGCGTACTTGAAGTAGCCGAGGATGCACAGGTCGACGCCCACGCCGAGCAACAGCCAGCGCTGCGCGGGCTTGGTGCGCACGCCGGCGGCGCCCACTTTCAGGCCGATCCAGTAGTTCCACAGGGTGACCCCGGCGAACAGGGCGAGGAAGTCCACCCGCCACCAGGCGTAGAAGATGTAGCTGGCAACCAGCAACAGCAGGTTGCGATAGCGATTCCCGCTCACGTAGTACAAGCCGAGGAAAACCGGCAGGAACAGGAACAGGAACACGTTGGACGAGAAGACCATCCCGGTTCTCCTAGTTATGCACAGCACCTGGGGCACAGCGCCCCCCAAACCCCCCACGAAAATGCAGGGGAAACCTATACCTCTGTGGGAGCGGCGGTTCGCCGATGCGACTTGCCCCGCGATGGCGTCAGCAGGGCCAACACCATTGCCCATTCGGGCCTCATCGCGGGGCAAGCCCGCTCCCAACGACTTACTGCTTCATTTCGGCTTTTGGGTCATAGACCCGCGTCACATCGCCACCCAGCCGGAAGCTGTTGAACGGCTGCATGTCATGCTTGCGCTCTAGGGTGTCGCCGACGCACTGGTACAGCGCGCACCACGGCTCGAGCCAGGCGTACTTGCTGTCGATCTTCAGGTCCTTGAGGTCCTGCTTCACGCCGGCGCGGGTGTTGAAATGAACAGGGTTGCGGGCGCCGGCCAGCACGCCTTCGCCAAGCCGTTGCAAGGCGAAGTTGTTTTCCTTGCGCAGGTCCACGCCGTTGGCCTGGGCGAAGCTGGCGATCATCGCCAGCGGCGGCAGGGCGTAGTTGTGGTAGGCCAGGGCGCGTTGCTTGCGCTTGACCTCGTTGGGCAGGAAGCCCTGCTCGTCGACCTGGTTGACGCCGACCTTGTATTCCTTCACCGCCCAGTCGAACAGCTCTTGCTGGTCGGTGGCCACGGCGGTGGCCATCACCGACCAGGCCGCCCAGTAGCTGTGGTTGTTGATCTTCTCCAGCGGCAGGTCGCTCCAGTCGCGCACGGTCTGGCGCGCCAGGCGCACGAACCATTTCTCGATCTGCTCGGCTTCGGCGCGGTGCGCCGCCAGTGGCTGCGAGTTGGAGAACTTCAGGCGCAGCCACGAGCCGCTCATGCTGCCCAGGGCCCATTTGCGCATGGATTTGCCGGTATGGTTGTAATCGGTGGACATCAATGCATCGGCGCGTGCCCAGGTGTCGAGCCAGGTCAGGGCGCAGTCCAGTTGCGCCGGGCGGCCATCGCGCATGTACTGGCCGACCATCTTGCTGACGCCTTTCTCGAGGGTGGTGATGTCCTCGGTGGATTTGCGGAAGGCTTTTTCCGAGGCGACATTGAGCGTCGCCCGGGCCTTGTCCGAACCTTCGTACTTGCTGCGGAACTGCAGCGCGCCGGTATAAGGCTTGGGCGCGGCTTCGCAGCGGAAATTGCCGTCGCCGGTCTTGAGCTTGTCGATGCCCTCGTAGTAACCCTGGGGCGGCACCAGCGCGGCCTGCGCCGCGCCGCCGAACAGGGCGAGGGCGAGCAGGGCGGGTGCGGTCTTGCTGCTTATGGTGGTCATGGTCGCCTCACTGGCCAGCTTGCGCGGTGTGCTGCGCGGGGCTGGCGAAGTTGTTGCGTTTGCAGAGTTTGGCTTCGACTTTCTGCGTACCGCTTTCTGGCCCTTGGACCTCCAGGGCGAGCAGGTTCTGGCCTGCCCAGTCTTCGTCCTCGCGCATCTGGAAGACGAAGCGCCCGTCGGTGTCGGAGGTCTCGGGCTTCTCGATCTTGATGTCCTCGTGGCGGCCGTTGAGGTACCACAGGGTGGCCTGCAGCACCTTCACCGAGGTGTCCTCGAACTTGATGTCGAGCTGGTGGTTGCGGTTGACCAGGTCCTTGATCACGCCGTTCTTGCCGTTGACCATCAGCTCGTTCTTGCCGGGCTTGAGGGTGGCGCTGGCGCTCATCTGTGCCGGGCGGTCGTCACAGCCGTCGTCGAGCAGGCCGAGGATCTGCCGCCAGATGGTTTCCTGGTCGAGGCGGTACAGCGGCGAGAACTCCCACACCAGGATCTTCGGCGGGTTGTTCTGGAACTCCTCGCTGCCCAGGTACTGGATCATCGAGCCTTCCAGGCCGCCGCCGGGGAAGGCGACATTGAGCACATCGGCGCCGATGTACTGCTCGAGGAAGCCCGAGAAGTTGTAGTTCTTGCCGCTGTGGCTGGTGCCCACCAGGGTGATCTGCGCGTTGCCCGAATCGCCGAACAGGTCGTCGCCGCCGGCGGCACCCTTCGGTTCGGTGGCGAACTGGTCCATGTACTGCACCGCATAGCTCGTGCCGCACAGCTGGCCGGCGACGTTGTGCAGGGTGCCGGTCTTGCCCATGCGCCCGGATTTTTTGGTCTCGAATTCCTTGCGCGGGATGCCTTCGAAAGCCGGCATCTTGTGCACGGTGTCGGCCACGATCTTCGCCGCGCGCTCGGCGCCGTAGGGTGTCCAGTGCTGGTCGCCGCGGAAGTAGAAGTCCTTGCCCTGGTCGGCGGCGGCCAGTTGCTCGTTGGTCAGCGGCGACAGGTCGGGCACGTTGTAGCCCATTTTGCTGAAGCGCTGGAGCATGGCCTGGTAGTTGCGCAGGGCCTTCTGGTAGTCGAAGGCGGCCTTCTCTTCGGGGTTGAGCATGTTGCGGTTCACCAGGCCACGGGTCGGCTGGTACACCACCACCAGCTCGACGCCACGCTTCTTGAACGCGTCGTGCACCTGCTGCAGGCGCTTGTAGCCACCCGGGGTGGTGTCGAACTCGGTGCGCAGGTCCTCACGGGTACGGAACAGCCAGTCGCCCTGGGCTTGCACCAGGGTGGTGAAGTTCTGCTGGTAGCGCGTGGTGTAGCGGCTGGCATCGTGGGCCTCGGGGCACAGCTGGCAGCAAGGTTCGGCGCTGAAGGTCGGTGCCTGGACGTCTTCGGCGCGCACGCCCTGGCTGATGGCCAGGAGGGCGGCGGACAGGCCCAGCAGTTTCATCAGGTGTGGAGTCATGGTCTGGGCTTCCTTAGTCGATCATTTCGGTCTGGCGTTCGACCGGGTCGATCAGCACGGCCTTCTGCTGGCGCACCAGCAGGTCGAGGATTTCGTCCTGGCGCTCGCCCAGCACGCCGTTGAAGCTGATGCCGTTGGCCTTGCGCGGCATCAGCATCGACACCTTGTACAGCTCCACCGACAGCGGCGAATCGATCGACAGCGGACCTGAACCGTTGGCCGCCAGCTCGCCGCCGACCACGATCAGCGACACCTTGGTATCGAACGGGTCGAGGGCAATGTCGCGGTCGGTGTCGGACAGGTCCTTGATGTGGCCGTATACGCCCACCAGGCCGTTGGCCATGGCGACGTTCTCGTACAGGCGGATGTTCACGCTGTTGCGCACGCGGATGCCGTGGCGGCGATTGTTGATCAGCTTGTTGCCCCAGATCAGGTTGTCGCCGCTCTCGTACAGGGTGATGCCGTCGGTGTGGTTGCGGTAGATCTCGTTGTAGGCGATCAGGTTGTTGACGCTGTTACGGTCGATCACCACCCCCGAGAGCTTGTTGTCGTAGCTCTTGTTGTTGATGATCCAGCTGTCGTTGACCTCACGGGAGACGATGATCCCGTGCTTTTTCTTGGTGCCGTACACGGTGTTGCCGGCGATGATCAGGCGGTGCGAACGGTCGTGGGGGTCGATGCCGTAGACGATGTTGTCGCGGTAGGTGCTGTCCTTGACCACGAAGTCGCTGGTCTCATAGCAGTAGAAGCCGTACCACATGTCGCTGAACTCGGAGCCGATGATCCAGCCGGTGGGTTCCGGGCGGCCCATCTGCTTGGCCATGTTCGGCGTGTACTGCGAGATGCTCACGCCATAGGACTTGGATTTGGCGTAGCCGAAGCTAGCCATCTTGCTGTTGACAATATAGGTCTCGGTGCCGCCCCAGCTGAGCAGGAACGGGCGAAATTCATCGGGCTTGCGGAAGGTCGCCGGGCCATTGGCCTGCTCGCGCCATCCGGTGACCTGGGTGTCGCTGACAAACAGCTTGCCGTCGTTGACGATGAACGAGCCGCCTTCCTCGGACAGGCGCAGCTCCTTGACCTTGCCGTCGATCTCCAGCACGCCCTTGCGCCCGACCACGATCGGCAGGCGCGCCAGGTACACGCCAGGTGCGGTTTCACGCAGGTACTGGCTGGGCACTTTCTTGCTCAGCTCCACCAGGTCGACGTGGCCGTCATCGACGAAGATCGCCTGGGGGATGCCGTGCTGGCGGCGGACCCACTCGGCGCCCTTGTTGTCGCCGCCGATGAACTCCTTGAGGGTGTCCTCCTGGAGCATGCGGCGCACGCTGACCTTGCCCTTGTGCTGGCGGTCGATCTTCTGCTGCACGGCCTGGGCGGTGTAGCCGGACAGGTCGGGCAGCTTGGGCGGGTCCATCTTCAGCGGCTCGATCGGCGCGCTGGAGACGGTATAGGTCTTGGCCTGTTGCAGCCCTTTGGCCATCTCGGGCTCGGCGGCCTGGGCAAGGCCGCCGGCCAGCAGCAGGGCGCTGGCGAGCAGGCTGTGGCGAAGGTTCGGGTGCAGGTTCATGGCTATCCTCTCCCGGCCTCAGTAGCGCCAGATCACGTCGACGAAGGCGCGGTGCATGTACGAGTCGGCCTCTTTGCCGTAGGCGTCTCCCGGCTTGAACACACCGGCGCGCAGGCGCACCAGAGCCGACGGTTCGTCGATCGACTGGCTGATCGAGGCCGGCAGCAGGCCCTGCTTGAAGTACTTGGTCACGACCACGTCCATTTCCTGGCCGAGGTCTTTCTCGCCCTGCACCAGCGGACGGTTGATACCGCCGTCGTCGACCACGGCGTTGATGCCGCTGGACCCGATGTTCTGCTTGCCGTCGACACGCCAGAACTTGTGGTAGATGAAGCTGGCGTCGTAGTCGTCGCGCAGCTGCCAGGAGGCGAACAGGGTGGCCGCCTGCAGGTTGCCCAGTTCGCCGCGGAAGGCTTCACCGAAGCGATGTACGCGCGAGCGGGTGCCAGTGAAGTTGGAGCGGTTGCTCTCAAGGCCGGTCTGCTCGAAGTTGTTCGAGCCGTTGCTGCCACCGCCGCCGCTGCCCCGGGCGTAGGCTGCACCGACCTGCCACTGCGGATCGAGGCGCAGGCGGATGCCAAGATCGGTTGCCCAGGCGTTGACGTCACCGCTTTGCTTGCCGGTGGCGACCTGGTCGTTGCCCACCACCTGGCTGCTGAGCGTATCGCGATCGCCGGTCAGCCAGGTGACGCTGCCCCAGTAGTTGACAGTGTGGTCGTTGCGCCAGTTGTAGGCGTCGCTGTTGGCTTCCAGGCCCAGCCAGGTGAGGTCGCCGGTGCGCGTCTTGTCGAGGGCATCGACGGTTTCGCCGGGGCTCTTCAGGCTGCCGCCGTCATGGCTGTGGTGGGCGCGCAGGCCAACCCAGTGGCCGGGTGTCCATTGCGTGGCGACGTTGCCGTAGACATGGGTGCGGTCCTTGTCTTCGGGGGCCAGTTCGGTGAGGTCGGTGCGGTACTCGCTGAAGCGCTGGGCAACGCCCAAGTCGGCCTTGAGCAGAGTGGTATCGAAGGTCCAGTTCAGCGCTTCGATGTTGGTGTCGCGCCACATGCCATCGTCGCTGCGCAGACGCTGGCGGCCGAAGCGCAGCTGCTCACCTGGGTAGGGGGTCAGGCCGCTGTAGCCGACCCAGAATTCGCGCATGGCCAGGTAGCTCTTGTCCGGCTTGCGGCTGTCGTCGCCGTTGTCGCTGGTGGTGCCGTCGTCGTTCTGGCGCAGGGTGTCGGTTTCGATGATGTCGGTGGCGGCCACTGCCTGGCCCATGGCGAAGGCACTCCAGTTGCCGCGTTCGCCGTACACCCAGGGGCGCAGGTCCAGGCCCAGGCCGTTGACGTCGCCGCCGGAGCGGGTGCCCAGGTCACGGTCGTCCTCGGACTGGCCGGTGATCTTCACGTCGAGGCCGAAGTTCTTCTGCGCGGTTTCCGCCGCCAGGGTCGGCATCGACCACAGCAGGGCGAAGCCCAGGCCGATGCCGGCTTTCACGAAGGGGTTGAGCGTCATAGCGAATCCTCGGCGTCTACGTCTTCTTTCTCGTCCTGCAGCGCTTCGATGGCCAGTGTGCTGTTGGCGCCTTGGGCCATGCTGCCGCGTGCCTGCTTCTCCTGCGCCAGCAGTTGCTGGGCCTGGTTGCGCTGGTCGGGCGTGAGCTGCTGGTCGAGCTGTTGCAGCAGTTCGCTCGACTGTGGAGTCGGGTTGACCTGGGAGAGCTGCGCGAACACCCAGGCATTGGTCGGCGCCGGGCGGATGCCGTGGCCCTCGCTGAACAGCTGGGCCAGGGCGTAGTCGGCGCTGTTCTGGCCACCACGGGCGGCGGCCAGCAGGTGGTCCACGGCCTTTTGCGGCTCGACCTGGCCCAGGTAGCCACGGCGGTACAACTGGCCGAGGTAGTAGTCGGCGCTGACTTCGCCGGCATCGGCGGCAGCCTGCAGGTGTTCCTGGGCCTTCTGCGCATCGGCGGGTACAGTCTTGCCTTCGTAGTAGAGCCGGCCTAGCAGCAATTCGGCGCGGGGCTGTTCTGTCTCGCGGCCTTTGTCGATATAGGTCATCAGCTGGTCGGTGTCGCCCAGTTCGGGGAAGTCATAGAGCAGCTGCGCCAGGCTCACCCAGGACGCCGGGTTGGCCGGTGCGACCTGCTCGAGCAGGTCCTTGGCGGTCTTCTCGTCGGTCTGGCCGAGGCTGCGGTCGGCCAGCACGCGGGCGACGCTGTCGACCCGGGTGGCGGGCACGGCGCCGCGGGCATGGGCGACCTTGAGCTGCTCCACCAGGGCGGCCTGTTGGTCGGGCTGGGCACGTTTCTGATAGATGGTGGCCAGTTCCACATAGCAGATATCGGTCGTGGTCAGTGCGGCCTTGCAGATCTTTTCCACCTCGCCCAGGTGCTGGTCGTAGGTGCCTTGCGTGCGATACAGCAGCACCTGGGCCAGGCCGGCTTCAGGGTTGCCGGCGGCGCGCCACTGGTCGATCTGCTGCTGGGCGTTGACCTTGGGAAAGCTCTGCGGGTGTTGCAGGTAGAGCATCGCCAGCGGGATCAGGGTATTCGTCTCACCTCGTTGCGCCGCGAGCTTGAGCAGGGTTTCGGCCTCCTCGCGCTCGGCTTGGGTGCTGTCGGGCTTGGCCACCAGCAGGCGGCCGAGGCGCGCCTGGGCACGGGGCGAGGTGGCAGCGGCGGCGCGGTAGGTGGCCTCGGCTTGCTTGAGCTTGGCCGGGTCGCGGGTGCTGACCTGGATGTCCGCGAGGCCGACCTGGGCGTCGCTGTAGCCGAGGTCGGCGAGGGCCTTGTAATTGCGCTCGGCGGTGGCGGTGTCGCCGCGCTTGAGCGCTTCGTTGGCCAGGCGCTGGTCGGGCAGGCCTGCGCAGCCGGCCAGGGTGATGGCGGCGGCCAGGGCGCATGCCCCCAGGCGCAAGCTGTCCCTGTGGGAGCCGGGGTGTCTGCTGGTCATCGGCATGATCCTCTTACAGCCCGCGGGCCACGGCTTTGTCGATCAGCCAGTTCAGCGACGGGCCACGGTCGCTGTTGACCGAGGCCGGGCGGCCGGCGAGTTCGGCCGGCAGGCCGCCGTCGGGCTTGATCTGCACGCGGATGTCGGAGGCCAGGTTGTCGGTGTCCAGGCTCGAGCTGCCGGTGATCCGGCCACTGCGTACTTCATCCTCGCCGGCGATCTGGAAGTTGACCCGGGTGCCCGGCTTCACTTCATCGAACTGGCGGTAGCTGAAGCGCGCCTCGATGGTCGGGGTGCTGGTACGCGGGATCAGCGCGAACACCGGCTGGCCCTTGCTGGCGTACTGGCCGTCATCCACCAGCTGGCGCGAGACCACGCAGTCACACGGGCTGGTGAGGGTGCCGGAGAGTTGCTTGCCGAACAGCTCCTCGACCTTGGCCGGCTCCAGTTGCGAGTCGTCCAGGTGGCCTTTGAGCAGGTCGAGCATGCTGGTATTGAATGTCGCCAGTGGCGCGCCTTTGGCTACGCTGGCACCGTTTTCCACCAGGCTCTGCACGCTGCCATCGCGGGGCATGGTGACATTGGTGGTGGGTACCGCGACCACGCCGGCTTCGGCATGGCTGACGAAGTACAGGCCATACAGCGATTTGGCGACGAAGCCGAACGCCACCAGGCCGACCACGAACACCCCGGCGGTGACGGTGACCGCGCGCAGGCGGCCGAAGGCCGTCAGGCCGGAGCCACCGTCCTTCTGCTTGCGCGCCTTGGTAAAGTTGTCGCGCTGCAGGGTACTGAGTACGTCGCCGGCGCTGATCAACTCGCCGGACAGATGGCTGGTGATGATATGGCGCAGGGTGGCGATGTCGCGCGGCTCCAGGTTCTGGAACTCGGCGCCGGTACGGCCGGTGTCGCGGCTGTTGGTACGTACCAGCAGCTCCACGTCCATCGACAGGCCGAGGTTGTCGACCACGAACTGCAGGCGGCCGCGCAGCACTTCGCCTTCGGCCAGGGGCTTTGGCGCATGGAAGGACAGGCCCCCGGCGGACAGGTCGTCAACCTTCACCTCGTGTGGCTCGCGGTTGCCGTCCAGGTAGCGCAGTTTGGCGGGGATGCGCACCCGGGCATGCTGGCGCTGCGCTTCGGATTCATGCACGACGTTGACGTTCACGGCGGTATTCATGGCGATATTCGTTCCTGTTATCCGATCCGGGGGCTCACACGACCATGAACAGCACGGCGACGAAGACGCTCGCGGCCGAGAAGGTCATGGTCCGCGAGGACCAGGTGTTGAACCATTGTTGAAAACTTGCGAGGTCGCGCTTGAGGGCAGTGGGCTGGCGGGTCCAGGACTGCTTGTCGAGACGGAAGAACACGTAGATCTTCATCACCGCGCCGACGATCTGGTTGTAATAGAGGATCAGCGGGTAGGCGGGGCCGACGTTGTGGCCCGAGCACAGCAGCATGATGGTGAGGATCAGGCGGGTGATGCCGATCCACAGCAGGTACACCAGCAGGAACTGCAGGCCGAACTTGAAGCTGGCGATCACCGCCACGGTCAGGCCCAGCAGGCTGGTCCACATCGACACGCGCTGGTCGAGCAGGACGATGCTGGTGAACAGCCCCAGGCGCTTGAGGCCCAGGCCCAGGGCACGGGAGTTCTGCCGCAGGTTGTTGCCGTACCAGCGGTACATCAGTTTGCGGCTGGCCTTGACGAAGCTCTTTTCCGGCGGGTGCTCCACCGTGTTGATCGCCGCGTCAGGCACGTAGAAGGTGTCGTAGCCCAGGCGCATCAGGCTGAACCAGCTCGACTTGTCGTCGCCGGTGAGGAACTTGAAGCGGCCTAGGCGCCAGTGCATCAGCGAGTCGCTCTCAACGTCGGCGATGAACTCGGGGTTGGTCACTACGCTTGCGCGGAACATCGACATGCGCCCGGTCATGGTCAGCACGCGCTTGCTCAGGGCCATCGAGCACATGTTGATGTGGCGCTGGGCGAAGCGCAGCTTGTGCCACTCGCTCATGATGTAGCCGCCGCGCACTTCGCAGAACTCGTTGGTGGTCAGGCCACCGACGTTGGGGTAGAGCTTGAACCACGGCACGGTCTTGCGCACCACGCCTTCGGCCAGCACGGTGTCGCCGTCGATCACCGCGACCACGGCGTTTTCGTCCGGGAGCATCCGCGAGATGGCGCGGAAGCCATAGGCCAGGCCGTCGCGCTTGCCGGTGCCGGCGATGCGCACGATGTCCAGGGTGACGTGTCCGGGCGGGTTGTACTTGGCCCACAGGCTCTTGACCAGCAACTCGTCGGACTTCTCCACCAGCGAGCAGACCACCGTGGTGGGGAAGCCACAGTCGATCGCCTCGCGGATCACCGAGCTGTAGACCTGGGCGGTGGTCAGCGCATCGATGCGGAAGCTGGTGACCATCAGGTACACATGCGACGGGTCGGCGGCCTGGCCGAGCTTCTGCACCTTGCGGCGCAGGTACGGGTAGACCAGGTACAGGAAGATCATGCCGCGGATGAAGTGGGTGGCGCCCATGGAGTAGCGCCAGATGCCGACAGCGCCGACCAGGAAGATGAAGTGCTTCGATTGCGAATCGAAGATATCGCTGGGCAGGGCCAGGGCGATCAGCATGAGCAGGCTCATGTAGAGCAGCCAGCCGGCGCACTGCAACAGCACTGTCTGGAACCTTTGCATGTTCGGCATCCGTCGAGAATTCGGGGTGGGAAGGGCGGCGCGCTGGGGAGGGACGCGCCGCCCGACCGGGTTTACCAGCAGATGCCTTCGGTGCGGCTGGTGGTGCAGGTTGGCTTGTTCATGAAACCGACCAGGTCGATCACTTGCTTGCCGGCCGGCGCCTGTTGGGCCAGGGCTCGGAATTTCTCGTCACGGTTGCCCAGCACGATGATGTCGGCGTCGTTCACCACCTGCTCGAAGTTGGCGTTGAGCAAGGAGGACACATGCGGAATCTTCGATTCGATGTATTCCTTGTTGGCGCCGTGCACCCGGGCGTATTCGACGTTCTGGTCGTAGATGTCCAGCTGGTAGCCCTTGCCGATCAGGCGCTCGGCCAACTCCACCAGCGGGCTCTCGCGAAGATCGTCGGTACCGGCCTTGAACGACAGACCCAACAAGGCGACCTTGCGCTTGTCGTGGCTCTCGATGATGTCGAAGGCGTTCTGCACCTGGGATTCGTTGCTGCGCATCAGCGAGTCGAGCAGCGGCGCCTTCACGTCCAGGCTCGAGGCGCGATACGTGAGGGCACGTACGTCCTTGGGCAGGCACGAGCCGCCGAAGGCGAAGCCTGGGCGCATGTAGTACTGCGACAGGTTGAGCACCTTGTCCTGGCAGACCACGTCCATCACATCGCGACCATCGACGCCGACCGCCTTGGCGATGTTGCCGATCTCGTTGGCGAAGGTGACCTTGGTCGCGTGCCAGACGTTGCAGGTGTACTTGATCATCTCGGCCACTTCGATCGGCTTGCGGATCACCGGGGCATCGAGTTCTTCGTACAGGGCTTGCAGGACGTCGCCGCTGGCGCTGTCCAGCTCGCCGATGACGGTCATCGGTGGGTGGTCGTAGTCCTTGATCGCGGTGCTTTCGCGCAGGAACTCGGGGTTGACCGCCACGCCGAAATCGACACCGGCCTTCTTGCCCGAGCAGTCTTCGAGGATCGGGATTACCACGTTCTTGACGGTGCCCGGCAGCACGGTGCTGCGCACCACGATGGTGTGACGGCGGGTAGTGTCGCGCAGCACGTAGCCGATCTCGCGGCACACCGACTCGATGTATTCCAGGCCCAGGTCGCCGTTCTTCTTGCTCGGTGTGCCGACGCAGATCATCGACACGTCGCTGGCGCGGATGGCTTCGGCGAAGTCCGTGGTGCCGCGCAGACGGCCATTGGCGATGCCTTGCTGCAGCAACTCTTCCAAGCCCGGTTCGACGATGGGCGACTTGCCCTGGTTGATCAGGTCGATCTTGGTGCTGGACACGTCCACCCCAATCACGTCATGGCCTCGTGCCGACAGGCAACCGGCACAGACTGCACCCACATAACCCAAACCAAAGATGCTGATACGCATCGCATTCACCTCATGTGTTTATCACGCCAGCCCTTCAGCGAAGAGCCGACCGGGTTGATTGACCAGCAGTTTTCGGGCGCACGGTTCCATGGCGAATTGACACTTCACCGAACGCAGGCATGAATAAATCCGGAGCGCAAAAAGTTCTGCACTCAAAGTTGGCAGTCAAAGGCCAATATTTAAAAGGCGTGCCCTGAAATGCAGCCGTCTTTATTGCAAATCGCCGTTCGCGAATTGCTGTGCTTGTTTTTTCAAGTGGATAAATCCTTTGAAATCAACCACTAGGACGAATTTTAGGGGCGCTTGTCTCCTGCATGGATAATGGCTTCAGGCACTTCCTGTACCGCCGTTGAAGTTCTCGGGCCGGTTAGGGATGGGGGCCCTTTGTCATCTGTAAGTCATTTCTCACGTTCAGCGCTTGAAACTCGTTACGGGTGCTATGAGCCATTGGGCGTAGTAGAAGTTCCTGAGGTGGTTGCCCCACGGTGAAAGATTTCTAAATATTTTTTCAGAGGGAAATACTTTCAATCTGATAGCACGGCGCAGTTTCGTCCCCGTATATAAAGGGTGAAAACGAAGCGCGATGGTTATATGCCAGCATGCGAAAATTTTTTTCAAAATCCGTCAAAAAACTACGAACGGTCTTATGGCGTTTTGCGATAAGGATAATGGGGATGGTTTTTTGGCGTCTGTTATTTGGCGATTTTCAGGCGCAAGCTTGCCCTATTGCGGGGCAGGGGTGGGATGGGGGCGCAAGCGCCCCCGGGGCCATCAGCCCTCAGCGTGATCGCGCAGGAACACCAGGTGATCTGGCTTCGACTGCTCGGCACTATAGTAGTAGCCCTGCGCATCGAAGCGCTTGAGCTGCTCGGGGTCGTTGACCCGCTCCTGGATCACGAAGCGGCTCATCATCCCGCGGGCTTTCTTGGCATAGAAACTGATGATCTTGTACTGGCCGTTCTTCAGGTCCTTGAAGTCGACGTCGATCACCCGCGCCTTCAGGGCGCTTTTCTTCACCGCGCTGAAGTACTCGTTGCTGGCCAGGTTCAGCAGCACGTCGTCGCCCTGGTCGGCCAGGGCCTGGTTCAGCCACTCGCTGATGCGCGTGCCCCAGAAGGCATACAGGTCCTTGCCGCGGCCGTTGGCCAGCTTTGTGCCCATTTCCAGGCGGTAGGGCTGCATCAGGTCCAGCGGACGCAGCAGGCCGTACAGGCCCGAGAGCATGCGCAGGTGATCCTGGGCATAGCTGAAATCGTCCTCGCCCAGACTTTCGGCATCGAGCCCGGTGTAGACGTCGCCCTTGAACGCCAGTAGCGCCTGCTTGGCGTTGGCCGGGGTGAAATCCGGGGTCCAACTGCCGAAACGCGCGGCATTGAGGCCGGCGAGCTTGTCGGAGAGGTGCATTAGCTCGGCGATTTGCGCCGGCGACAGCTCGCGCAGTTGCACGATCAGCTCCTGGGAATCGTCCAGGTACTGGGGCAAGGTATGGCGTTGGGTCACCGGCGGGGTGTCGTAGTCGAGGGTCTTGGCGGGGGAAATCACCGTCAGCATCGGGTCGGCTCCTGGAATCGTCGGGCGAATTCTACGGGGCTGCTGGCGCAACGCCAAACTATGGCGACGATAGTCAGCGAACATCGCCACAGGCAACCGGCGGCTGTCGCGTTATAGTGCGCGCCAAGTCTTCTAGGAGAATGCACATCGTGCGTATCGCGTTTGCCCTGCTAGCCGGGCTCCTGAGCCTTGGCGCGCAGGCGGCCCCGGCCGATTTCGTCAGTTTCGACCGTGAGCGCTGGCCGGAGCAGTTGAATAGCCCGGCTTTGTACGACGTGGCGTCGCGGGCGGAGATCCTGTCGTTCGCCCGCGTGCTGCACGAAAGCGAGATGCTCGACGAGCCGGCGCTGAAGGCCCGGCTGGGCCTGCGCCAGATCAACCTGACCGTGGTGCGGGCAGTGCGGGCGCGCTTGTGGCAGCGTCTGTGGACCAGCTATCAGCAGGCGCAGCGCAGTTGCGAACAGGACGCCTCGTTCTGCTACCCGGTGGAATCCATGTCCGATTTGCGTACACAGGCCGCTGTGTTCGCCGAAGATGTCGGCTCGTTCTATGCCGAGTGGGTCGAGCCCAGTCATCAGTTCCACACCCGTTACCTGGATGAGCAGCTGCGCAAGGCTGCGCTGTTTCCCCAGACCACCAGCGAGGTGGCCAAGCTCTCCGATCGTGAACGCAACGGCGAGGAACTCAATGACCGGATGTTCCTGCTGACCTTCGTCAGCGGCCCCGCCCCCCAGGGCGGTAGCACCGATGCGCTGGCTGACTACCTGCGCCGGCAGAAGCTCGACGGGATTTTCTTCGTGCTCGGCAATCGCCTGCAGCAACGGCGCGATGCCGGCCCGCTGGGCGAGCTGTACGCCGGCCAGTGCGTGGGTATCCAGGGCTGGGAGTACCGCTCCCATGCCCAGTGGCAGGATTGGCAGGATTCACTGCGGCGCAGCCAGGCACGGGTGCAGGCCGACCTGGCCGAGCAGTATGTGCCGCTGTTCCGTCCGCCCTATGGCCAGCGCCGCGCCGATGGCGAAGCGTTCCTGGACAGCCAGCAGCTGCGGGTTTCACTGTGGGACATCGACGCTCAGGATGACGGCCCGCTGAGCGCCGAGGCCTCGGCGCAGCGGGTGCTGACGCTGATGCTTTTGTGGCGCAAGGGGGTTATCCAGTTCCGTGACGGCTTGCCCAAGGCCCAGCCGGCGCTGGAGTGGTTGTTGCAGCACACGGCCCAGAGCGGGATCGGTTGGGAAGGCTGTCGGGAGTACGCACGGCTGGAGTAAGCAGGGCCGAGGGCTCAAGGCACGCGGGCCGCACACTGCGCCTCACGCTGCATCGACTCCAGGTTGCGTTCGATGGTCTCGCAGATCGTGTCCATCGGGATCTGATGCTCGCTGATGCGGAACGGGCTCTGCAGGTCCGTGCCGATCCGTTCGATCGCCAGCAACATGAAGCCGACGACCGTCGAAGCCAGCGGCGTGAACCAGCCCAGCGACTCCACCAGCCCCACCGGCACTATCAGGCAGAACAGCGTGATGAACAGCCGTGGGAAGTACACATAAGGGTAGGGCAGCGGCGTATTGGCGATCCGCTCCATCCCGCCCTGGGCGTTGGACATGTCCACCAGCGTCGATTCCAGACGCGCCAGGCGGATGCTGTCCAGTCGCCCGGCCTGGTATTCCTGGGCCAGCAGCGCCGCCGAACCGCTGAGGATATCGTTGGCAAAATTGTTGGAGCGATTGCGCCGTTCGAACTCGCCGGGCGGTATGAAGGCCATCAGCTCATCCGGGCATTTCTCGTT
Source organism: Pseudomonas soli (assembly GCF_900110655.1). Classification (GTDB taxonomy): domain Bacteria; phylum Pseudomonadota; class Gammaproteobacteria; order Pseudomonadales; family Pseudomonadaceae; genus Aquipseudomonas; species Aquipseudomonas soli. The sequence continues at coordinate 236,797 of NZ_FOEQ01000007.1, read as the reverse complement.
CTTGAGATGGGCGGCCAGGCAGTTCACATAGGCGATATGCCGACGCAGCAAGGTCGCCTTCACCGGGTTCGGCCCCTCAGCCGGGTCGTCGACCAGCGTCAGCACCTGTCGGGCGAAACTGCGTGAACTGTTCACCAGCGCCCCCCACAAGGTGCGCGCCTCCCACCAGCGGTTGTAGGCACTGCTGTTGCGAAAGCTCACCAGCACCACCAGCGCCGAGCCCAGCAGGGTGAGCGGGATCAGCGGCAGGCTGAACTTGCTGTTGAAGAACAGCATGAAGTCGATGGTGACCAGCACGTCCCAGATCAGCAGCCAGAACAGCGACCAGCCGATGTAGCCGAAGGTCTTGACCACCAGGCGGTACTTGCGGGCGAGGAGGGCTTTCACGTTGGGGAACCTCGAAGCGGGGCATGCAGGTTCCGACGTCGCGGGAGAGGATAAGGTTCGCTGGGATTCGTGGGCAGGGTGTAACGTGGCTTTTCTGTTCAGCACTTAAGAAGAGGCCTACATCAAGCGGTAAGGCTTCTCTCGCGGGGATGGTTTAGGCTCTGACCCATTCACTTTGAGGAAGTCGAGCATGACCAGTGAACTGACGTCATTCAATATTGCGGATCTACTGGATTCAGAGGCCGCGATTCAGGAATACCTGTCACAGGTACTGGCCGAAGGTGACGCAGATGAAATCATTCGAGCACAGTCCCATGTCCAGGCCGCACGCTTGCGCACTACAGATGGCTAGTCCAGCCAGACTCCTTGCACCCGGTCTTTTTTACTGCGCTGTCGCACGGTGAGCAGAATTGCGAGCATCGTCAGCGTGGGAGCGGGCTTGCCCCGCGATGGCTGCAACGCAGCCTCAATCCAGTCCACACTGCACACCGGTAAACCATATCAACCTCAGTCCAACACCTGCTTCATCTGCACCAGCGCCACCCGGCTCCCATCCGGTGCCCGCCGCTCCTCGATCCTGAACGGTACAAAACCCAGCTGTGGATAAAGCAGCAACCCTGCGGTGTTGTGATTGAAACACGATACCCAGACCTCCCGCGCTGCGAACTCTTCGCGAGCCAGGCCGATCATGCACTGCACCAGATAACGTGCCACCCCCTGACCCCGCGCAGCCGGCGCCACCACCACATTACCCAGCGCGCAGACGCCGCCGTGTTCGGCTTTGTAGAAATTGGCGAAGCCAACGATCACGCCATCGGCCTCGATCACTGTCGAACCGCAGCGCTGGGCAATGGCTTCGCTCAGTTGTACGGGGGTAAGCGGGTAGGTGGCTTTGGGGAACATGTAAAACAGTTCCTCGGCGTCATGGGCAAAGCGGCAAATTATCGGGACATCGGCCGGTGTCACCGGGCGGTGGCTCAAGGGCATGGTGGCGATCCGTACTCGAATGGAGCTCCAGCATACGCCACGGCCTCACCATTGCACGCGCCCAGGGCGCGATTACCCGAGGCAGTAGAGGAGGGTGGAGCAGATGATCGTCTGATTGATCACCAGGCCAGCCGCAACCCAGGCGCCTGCCAGGGCAAGGGCGGTGAGTGGTGCTGCCAGCTTCGTCAAGCGCAGCGCCAGGCAGGCGCCGATCAGCGCCCCAGGCAAGCTGAACAGGTAGACGAACCAAGCCATGACGTCGCCTCTTCCGCCCGTGAAAAACCAGAGGTAGAAAAGCGCCAGGTAAAGTGCCATCGCCAATGCTGTACCGCCGATCACCGGTTTTGGCGCCCTGAGGATTAACAGAATGATCAGGATAGCGGCTTGCGGTCCCCAGATATCGACGACATTTCCCCAGAAGAACCTATCGAATGGCGAGATGCAGGTGGTCACCGCCATGCCGCCGAGCAAACCAGGCAGCACGGTCCAGAGGTTTGTTCGCGTTCCTGTGATCAATTGCGGTAATGACATGCCATGGACTTCCTGTCGTTATGGCGGTGAAGGTTGGTCGCCGATAGCGTGCTTTTACTTCACCTGTTTTCAGACACAAAAAAACCGACCATAAGGTCGGTTTTTTCTGGATCTTGGTGCCCCGAGGGAGACTCGAACTCCCACTCCTTTCGAAAACGGATTTTGAATCCGCCGCGTCTACCAATTCCGCCATCAGGGCTTGTGGCGCCGCAGTATAGAGAGGTCGCCCAAGGTGGTCAATCGGCTTTCATGGTCAATTTTCACGCATTGGGCTAAACTTCCCGGCCCTGTCGAACCCGAACATCATCATGCGCGTCGCCGATTTTTCCTTCGAACTCCCCGATTCCCTGATCGCCCGCCATCCACTGGTCGAGCGTCATGGCAGCCGCCTGCTGGTGCTCGATGGCCCCAGCGGCGAGCTGGCCCACAAGCAGTTCACCGACCTGCTCGACTACCTGCGCCCCGGCGACCTGATGGTGTTCAACAACACCCGGGTGATCCCGGCGCGGCTGTTCGGCCAGAAAGCCTCCGGCGGCAAGCTGGAAGTGCTGGTCGAGCGCGTGCTCGACAACCACCGCGTGCTGGCCCATGTGCGTGCCAGCAAGGCGCCTAAGGAAGGCGCGCAGATCCTCATCGACGGTGGCGGCGAGGCCGAGATGGTCGCCCGCCACGATACCTTGTTCGAGCTGCGTTTCAGCGAAGAGGTGCTGCCACTGCTCGAGCGCGTCGGCCATATGCCGCTGCCGCCGTATATCGACCGCCCCGACGAGGGCGCCGACCGCGAGCGCTACCAGACCGTCTACGCTCAGCGCGCCGGCGCCGTGGCCGCACCCACCGCCGGCCTGCACTTCGACGAGGCGCTGCTGGAAAAGATCGCCGCCAAGGGCGTCGAGCGCGCCTTCGTCACCCTGCACGTAGGGGCGGGTACCTTCCAGCCGGTGCGGGTCGACAAGATCGAAGACCACACCATGCATAAAGAGTGGCTCGAAGTGAGCCAGGATGTGGTCGATGCCGTGCAGGCCTGCCGCGCCCGTGGCGGGCGGGTGGTCGCCGTGGGCACCACCAGCGTGCGTTCGCTGGAAAGCGCGGCGCGCGATGGCGAGCTCAAGGCGTTCAGTGGCGACACCGACATCTTCATTTTCCCGGGCCGGCCGTTCCATGTGGTCGATTGCCTGGTCACCAACTTCCACCTGCCGGAGTCCACGCTGCTGATGCTGGTCTCGGCCTTCGCCGGTTACCCCGAGACCATGGCCGCCTATGCGGCGGCGGTCGCGAACGGTTACCGCTTCTTCAGTTACGGTGATGCCATGTTCATCACCCGCAATCCGGCGCCACGCGGCCCAGAGGATCAAGCATGAGTCGCACCTGTCGAATGTCGTTCGAACTGCTGGCCACCGACGGCAAGGCCCGTCGCGGCCGGCTGACCTTCCCCCGTGGCACGGTCGAGACCCCGGCCTTCATGCCGGTGGGCACCTATGGCACGGTCAAGGGCATGCTGCCGCGTGATATCGAGGCCATCGGCGCCGAGATCATCCTTGGCAACACCTTCCACCTGTGGCTGCGCCCGGGTACCGAAGTCATCAAGAAACACAACGGCCTGCACGATTTCATGCAATGGAAGGGCCCTATCCTCACTGATTCCGGTGGCTTCCAGGTGTTCAGCCTGGGCGCCATGCGCAAGATCAAGGAGGAAGGCGTGACCTTCGCATCGCCAGTGGACGGTTCCAAGGTGTTCATGGGGCCGGAAGAGTCCATGCAGGTCCAGCGCGACCTGGGCTCGGACATCGTGATGATCTTTGACGAGTGCACCCCGTACCCGGCCGAGCACGACGTGGCGCGCACCTCGATGGAGCTGTCGCTGCGCTGGGCCCAGCGCTCGAAGAACGCCCATGGCGACAACACCGCGGCGCTGTTCGGCATCGTCCAGGGCGGCATGTACCAGGACCTGCGCATGCGCTCGCTGGAAGCGCTGGTCAACATCGACTTCGATGGCCTGGCCATCGGTGGCCTGTCGGTGGGCGAACCCAAGCACGAGATGATCAAGGTGCTGGACTACCTGCCCGCGCAGATGCCGGCTGACAAACCTCGTTACCTTATGGGGGTAGGCAAGCCGGAAGATCTTGTAGAGGGTGTGCGCCGCGGCGTCGACATGTTCGACTGCGTGATGCCCACGCGCAACGCGCGCAACGGCCATCTGTTCGTCGATACCGGGGTGATCAAGATCCGCAACGCGTTCCATCGCCACGATGAATCGCCGCTGGATCCGACCTGCGATTGCTACACCTGCACCAACTTCTCCCGCGCCTACCTGCACCACCTGGACAAGTGCGGCGAAATGTTGAGCAGCATGCTGAATACCATCCACAACTTGCGCCATTACCAGCGCTTGATGGCCGGTTTACGCGAGGCTATTCAACAGGGTAAATTGGCCGCCTTTGTCGACGCCTTCTACGCCAAGCGCGGGCTTCCCGTTCCGCCTTTGGACTGACTGTTCGCAATCATTATTAGAAAATTCCATTAGGAGAGCCCAATGAGCTTCTTTATCCCCGCCGCCTACGCGGACGCAGCAGCACCCGCCGCCGGCCCAGCCGGTACCGGCTTCGAGTGGATCTTCCTGGTCGGCTTCCTGGTCATCTTCTACCTGATGATCTGGCGCCCGCAGGCCAAGCGTGCCAAAGAGCAGAAGAACCTGCTGAGCAACTTGCAAAAAGGTGACGAAGTTGTCACCAACGGCGGCATCGCCGGCAAGATCGTCAAGGTTGCCGATGACTTCGTGGTCTTGGAAGTGTCCGACAATGTCGAGCTGAAGTTCCAGAAGGGCGCCATTGCCGCGACCCTGCCAAAAGGTACGCTCAAGGCTATCTGAGTTACCGGTTTCATTTTTCCAGTCGGGGCGCGCAAAGCGCCCCGCGTCTTGAACGGGCGGCGTGATGCTGAACAAATACCCTCTGTGGAAATACCTGCTGATCGTGGCTGTACTGGCGGTCGGCTTCATTTATTCCGCACCCAACCTCTATCCGGATGATCCGGCGGTGCAGATCAGCGGCGCCAGTTCCGCCCTGCATGTCAGCCAGGCCGATCTCGATCGCGTCACCAAGGCGCTGACCGATGCCGGCATCACCGTCAAAGGCGGCAACCTGGGCGAGAAGGGCAGTGCGCTGGTGCGCCTGACCAACCAGGAAGACCAGCTGCCGGCCAAGGATGTGGCGCGCAAGGCCCTCGGTGACGACTATGTCGTGGCCCTGAACCTGGCCCAGACCACTCCGCAGTGGCTGCGCAACCTGGGTGCCAGCCCGATGAAGCTCGGCCTGGACCTGTCCGGTGGTGTGCACTTCCTGCTGGAAGTGGACATGGACAAGGCCATGACCGCGCGCATGAAAGTCTACGAAGGCGAGGTCAAGACCTTGCTGCGCAAAGAGCGCGTCCGCTACCGCAGCCTGCCGCAGCAGGACGGCGGGATCATGCTGGGCTTCGCCGACGATGCCACCCGCGAACAGGCGCGCAGCCTGATCCGCAAGAATTTCAGTGATTTCGACCTGACCACCACCGAGCGCAACGAGCTCGCCGTGCTGCGCCTGGCACTGACCCAGGCCAAGATCGCCGAGATCCGCGAATACTCCATCAAGCAGAACCTGACCACCGTTCGCAACCGTGTGAACGAGCTGGGCGTGGCCGAGCCGCTGGTGCAGCGCCAGGGCGCCAACCGCATCGTGGTCGAGCTGCCGGGCGTGCAGGACACTGCCGAAGCCAAGCGTATCCTCGGCAAGACCGCCAACCTGGAGTTCCGCTTCGGTGCCGAGCCAGGCGCGTCCAAGGCCACCACCGAGGTGTTCGAGTTCCGCGAAGGCGGCCGCTCCGCTCCGGTCGAGCGCGGCCTGATCATCACCGGTGACCAGGTCACCGACGCCCAGGCCAGCTTCGACGAGCACGGTCGCCCGCAGGTGAACATTCGCCTCGACGGCCATGGCGGCGAGCTGATGAGCCGCGCCACGCGCAGCAACGTCGGTCGCAGCATGGCGGTGATCTTCATCGAGCAGAAGCCGGTCACCCGCTACCAGAAGCAGGTGGTCGACGGCGTCGAGAAAGAAGTCGCGGTGCAGACCTTCCAGGAAGAGAAGAAAATCATCAGCCTGGCGACCATCCAGTCGCCGCTGGGCAGCCAGTTCCGCATCACCGGCCTGAACGGCCAGGGCGAGTCGTCCGAACTGGCCCTGCTGCTGCGTGCCGGTGGTCTGGCCGCGCCGATGTACTTCGCCGAAGAACGTACCATTGGCCCGAGCCTGGGCGCCGACAACATCACCAAGGGTATCGACGCCTCGCTGTGGGGCATGCTCTTCGTGTCGCTGTTCATCATCGCCATCTATCGTGCCTTCGGCGTGCTGGCGACCATTGCCCTCGCGGGCAACATGGTCCTGCTGCTGGCGTTGATGTCGCTGCTGGGCGCCACCCTGACCCTGCCGGGCATCGCGGGTATCGTGCTGACCATGGGTATGGCGGTGGACGCCAACGTGCTGATCTTCTCGCGTATCCGTGAAGAGATCGCCGCCGGCATGTCGGTGCAGCGCGCCATCCACGAAGGCTTCAACCGGGCCTACTCGGCGATCGTCGACGCCAACCTGACCACCTTGCTGGTCGGCGGCATCCTGTTCGCCATGGGTACCGGCCCGGTCAAGGGCTTCGCGGTCACCATGTCCCTCGGGATTTTCACCTCGATGTTCACCGCCGTCATGGTGACCCGCGCACTGGTCAACCTGACCTGCGGCGGGCGTGACATCAAGAAGCTGTGGGTTTGAGGGAGCTGCGATGAAAACCATCAACTTCATGGGCGTGCGCAATGTCGCGTTCGCCATTACCGTGCTCCTTACCGTGCTGGCGCTGTTCAGCTGGTGGCACAAGGGCCTGAACTTCGGCCTGGACTTCACTGGCGGCACGCTGATCGAGCTCACCTATGAGCGCCCGGCGGACCTGGAGAAGGTGCGTACCGAACTGGTCGGCTCTGGCTTCCACGATGCCGTGGTGCAGAGCTTCGGCGCCACCACCGACCTGCTGGTGCGCATGCCGGGCGATGACCCGCAACTGGGCAACCGCGTGGCCGAGGCGCTGCAGAAGATCGGCGGCGACAACCCGGCCACGGTCAAGCGCGTCGAGTTCGTCGGCCCGCAGGTGGGTGAAGAGCTGCGTGACCAGGGCGGCCTCGGCATGCTTCTGGCCCTGGGCGGCATCCTCATCTACCTGGCGTTCCGCTTCCAGTGGAAGTTCGCTGTGGGCGCGATCATTTCGCTGATCCACGACGTGGTGGTAACCCTGGGTATCCTGTCGTTCTTCCAGATCACCTTTGACCTGACGGTGCTGGCGGCGGTGCTGGCGATCATCGGCTACTCGCTCAACGACACCATCGTCGTGTTCGACCGGGTGCGCGAGAACTTCCGTGTGCTGCGCAAGGCCTCGCTGATCGAGAACATCAACATCTCGACCACCCAGACCCTGCTGCGGACCGTCGCCACCTCGGTGTCGACCTTGCTGGCCATCGCCGCGCTGCTGTTCTTCGGCGGCGACAACCTGTTCGGCTTCTCCCTGGCGCTGTTCATCGGCGTCATGGCGGGTACCTACTCGTCGATCTACATCGCCAACGTGGTGCTGATCTGGCTGAACCTGAGCAGTGAAGACCTGATTCCGCCAGTCAAGAACGAGGGTGTGGACGAACGCCCGTAAGGCTTGGCCCTGCGCCGCCTGGCGTAAAGAAAGGCGCGAGTGTTGAACTCGCGCCTTTTTTTTTGCTCCAAGGCAAGGAGAAGGCGGGCCATATCCCCGCAGGTACGATCAGGAGGTTCACGTGAACAAATCAATGCTGGTGGGTGCGGTTCTGGGTGCTGTCGGTGTGACTGCCGGAGGTGCTGTGGCGACCTACAGCTTGGTGAACAAAGGGCCTGAGTACGCCCAGGTCACCGACGTGCAGCCGATCAAGCAGCAGGTGAAGACGCCGCGCGAGGTCTGCAAGGATGTTACCGTGACGCGTCAGGCGCCGGTCAAGGATCAGCACCAGATCGCCGGTACGGTGGTCGGTGCGCTCGCCGGTGGCCTGCTGGGTAACCAGATCGGCGGCGGTACCGGCAAGAAGATTGCCACCGTGGCCGGCGCGGTCGGTGGTGGCTATGCTGGCAACAAGGTGCAGGAGGGCATGCAGGAGCGTGACACCTACACCACCACGCAAACCCGGTGCAACACGGTCAATGACATCAGTGACAAGGTCGTGGGCTACAACGTGACCTATTCCATTGGTGATCAGGTCGGCAAGGTGAAGATGGATCACGAGCCGGGCTCGACCATCCCGCTGGACAAGAACGGCAAGCTGATCCTGAGTCAGAATCAGCCGGGGCAGTGAAGCTGCGTCAGTGCCAAAACGAAAAAAGCACCTCGAGAGGTGCTTTTTTTGTGCTCGCTGTCGGCGCTTAGCGCTTCATGTGTTCCGGCAGGTGCGGCTGGATGGCAGTCAGCACGGCCTTGAAGCACTTGATGTTGCCCGCGACGATGTGGCCTTTTTCGAGGAATTCGTGGCCACCGTTGAAGTCGCTGACCAGGCCGCCCGCTTCCTGGATCAGCAGCACGCCTGCGGCCATGTCCCACTCGGACAGGCCCGACTCCCAGAAGGCGTCGAAGCGGCCGGCAGCCACGTAGGCCAGGTCCAGGCTGGCGGAGCCGGCGCGGCGGATGCCGGCGGTCTGGCCGGTCAGGGCGCGGAACATGCCCAGGTAGTTGTCCAGGTCGGCCATCTGGTTGTCACGGAACGGGAAGCCGGTACCCAGCAGGGCGCCTTCCAGGCTGGTGCGCGAGCTGACGCGCAGTCGACGGCCATTGATCTGGGCGCCACGGCCGCGGCTGGCAGTGAATTCTTCCTGGCGAACCGGGTCGACGATCACGGCGTGCTCGAGGCGGCCACGGTATTTGCAGGCGATGCTGACAGCGAAGTGCGGCACGCCACGCAGGAAGTTGGTGGTGCCGTCTAGCGGATCGATGATCCACAGGTAGTCCTTGCCTTCTTCGCCGGTGCCGGCGTGCAGGCCAGTTTCTTCGCCCTGGATGGAGTGGTTCGGGTAGGCCTTGCGCAGGGCCTCGACGATGACCTTCTCGGCGGCGCGATCAACCTCGGACACGTAGTCCTTGGCCTGCTTTTCGTCGACTTTGATGCTGTCCAGGCGTTCGATGGAGCGGAAAATCAGTTCACTGGCGCTGCGAGCGGCGCGCAGGGCGATATTCAGCATAGGCTGCATGGGAAGGTCACCTGGAGATGTTAAAGAGGAAAGCCGGCCATTCTAGCAGAAATCTTTGACGACAGAAGTGTCACATTTGCTTTCATGGCGTTACGCTGGTCGGTTCTGTAAGATCGAACCCTCCTTTTTCTGCATCCGAGAGCACGACACCTTGCTGCAAAATATTCGTGTTGTCCTGGTCAATACCAGCCACCCCGGCAACATCGGCGGCGCTGCGCGTGCCATGAAGAACATGGGCTTGTCGCGCCTGGTGCTGGTGCAGCCGAAAGAATTCCCGGCCGCCGATGCCTCGGCGCGCGCCTCGGGTGCCGACGATGTGCTGGCCGGCGCCCAGGTGGTCGACACCCTCGAGCAGGCACTGGTCGGCTGCAGCCTGGTCATGGGCACCAGCGCCCGCGAGCGCAGCATCCCCTGGCCGCTGATCGGCCCCCGTGAGTGCGGCACCAAGGCGGTGGAGCACGCCCTGGCCGGCGAGGAAATCGCTCTGGTGTTCGGTCGCGAGCACGCCGGCCTGACCAACGAAGAACTGCAGCGATGTCACTTCCACGTGCACATTCCCTCCAATCCCGACTTCAGCTCGCTGAATCTGGCCGCCGCAGTCCAGGTGCTCGCCTACGAGGTGCGCATGGCCTCGTTGGCGGTGCAGGACACGGCGCCAAAGGTCGAGAAGGCGGACGCCAATGAGTTGGCGACCATGGACGAAATGGAGCTGTTCTATGACCACCTGGAAAAGACCCTGGTGGACATCGGCTTCCTCGACCCTGCCAAGCCCAAGCACCTGATGCCGCGCATGCGCCGGCTGTATGGGCGCAGCTCGGTCGAGCGTACGGAAATGAGCATTTTGCGCGGCATCCTCACCGAGACCCAGAAAGTCGTCCGGGGCGAGCCGCATAAACGGAAGGACTGAACGATGTTCGAGCGTCTGCGTGAAGATATTCAAAGTGTTTTCCATCGTGACCCGGCGGCGCGCAATGCCTTCGAGGTGCTGACCTGCTACCCGGGCATGCACGCCATCTGGCTGCACCGCCTGGGCAATGCCCTGTGGAAGCGCGATTTCAAATGGCTGGCGCGCCTGGTGTCGAACTTCGGCCGCTGGCTGACCGGCATCGAGATCCACCCGGGTGCGACCATCGGCCGGCGCTTCTTCATCGACCACGGCATGGGCATCGTCATTGGCGAAACCGCCGAGATCGGCGACGACGTGACCCTCTACCAGGGTGTCACCCTTGGCGGCACCAGCTGGAACAAGGGCAAGCGCCACCCGACCCTGGAAAACGGCGTCGTGGTCGGTGCCGGGGCCAAGGTCCTGGGCCCGTTCACCGTTGGTGCCGGGGCCAAGATCGGCTCCAACGCCGTGGTCACCAAGGCGGTGCCCGCCGGCGCCACGGCGGTGGGCATCCCGGGACGGATCATCGTCAAGACCGAGGATGACGCCGTCGAGGCCAAGCGCAAGGCCATGGCCGAGAAGATCGGCTTCGACGCCTATGGCGTCAGTGGCGACATGCCGGACCCGGTGGCGCGCGCCATCGGCCAGATGCTCGACCATCTGCAGGCCGTCGACGAGCGCCTGGAGGGCATGTGTGGCGCGTTGACCCGGATGGGCAGTGACTACTGCGCCAAGGAGCTGCCGGCGCTGCCCGACGACGACTTCGCCGAAGCCTGCGTCGAGCTGAAGCAGGGCGACACTCGGTCGCATTGATTGCGCCGGCCCGATACAAGGGGCGTGTGCTTGCGCCCCTTGTCTGCTACACTCGCGGCCGCCTCCCGCATGCATACCCGACTAAAGCACTAGGTCTTATAGTTGACTTAAATGCTCGGGAATCGCATACTCGCACACATCCTGTAACTCCCGTGGTACCCATACGCCATGCGACTGACTACCAAAGGCCGATACGCCGTGACCGCCATGCTTGACCTGGCGTTGCACGCGCAGCAGGGGCCGGTGTCTTTGGCCGATATTTCCGAGCGCCAGGGCATTTCCCTCTCTTATCTGGAACAGCTGTTCGCCAAGCTGCGCCGCAGCAGCCTGGTATCCAGCGTTCGCGGCCCAGGCGGCGGCTACCAGCTGTCGCGAGGCATGGAAACCATCCAGGTGGCCCAGGTCATCGACGCGGTCAACGAATCGGTCGATGCCACCCGTTGCCAGGGCCTGGGGGATTGCCACGCCGGTGATACCTGCCTGACTCACCACCTGTGGTGTGACCTGAGCCAGCAGATCCATGAATTCCTCAGTGGCATCAGCCTGGCCGACCTCGTCATGCGCCGTGAGGTGCAGGAAGTCGCCCAGCGCCAGGACCTGCGCCGCGTCGCGGGCCGAACCGCCCAGCTGGACAAGATTGAGACGTCCGCCGTCGACTGAAAATTCAGCGACGAGCGACGCCACCGCCTGATAGGAGATACTCAATGAAGTTGCCGATCTACCTCGATTACTCCGCGACCACGCCGGTCGATCCCCGTGTCGCCCAGAAGATGGCCGAGTGCCTGCTGGTTGACGGGAACTTCGGTAACCCGGCCTCGCGCTCCCACGTGTTCGGCTGGAAGGCTGAGGAAGCAGTCGAGAACGGCCGCCGCCAGGTCGCCGAGCTGATCAACGCCGACCCGCGCGAGATCGTCTGGACCAGCGGTGCCACCGAGTCCGACAACCTCGCCCTCAAAGGCGTGGCGCACTTCTATCAGACCAAGGGCAAGCACATCATCACCTCCAAGATCGAGCACAAGGCGGTCCTGGATACCGCTCGCCAGCTCGAGCGCGAAGGTTTCGAGGTTACCTACCTCGAGCCAGGTGAAGACGGCATCGTCACCCCGGCGATGGTCGAAGCTGTCCTGCGCGACGACACCATCCTGGTCTCGCTGATGCACGTGAACAACGAAGTCGGCTCGATCAACGACATCGCCGCCATCGGTGAACTGACCCGTTCGCGCGGCGTGCTGTTCCACGTCGACGCTGCACAGTCGGCCGGCAAGGTCGAGATCGACGTGCAAAAGCTGAAAGTCGACCTGATGTCGTTCTCGGCGCACAAGGTCTACGGCCCGAAAGGCATCGGCGCGCTGTACGTCAGCCGCAAGCCGCGTGTGCGCCTGGAAGCCATCATCCACGGTGGTGGGCATGAGCGCGGCATGCGTTCGGGCACCCTGCCGACCCACCAGATCGTCGGCATGGGCGAAGCCTTCGCCATCGCCAAGCAGGAAATGGCCGCTGAAAACGTGCGCATCAAGGCCCTGAGCGACCGCTTCTTCAAGCAGGTCTCGGACCTCGAAGAGCTGTACGTGAACGGCAGCCAGACCCAGCGCGTGCCGCACAACCTGAACCTGAGCTTCAACTACGTCGAAGGCGAGTCGCTGCTGATGTCGCTCAAGGACATCGCTGTTTCGTCCGGTTCGGCCTGCACCTCCGCTTCGCTCGAGCCGTCCTACGTCCTGCGCGCCCTGGGCCGCAACGACGAGCTGGCGCACAGCTCGATCCGCTTCTCCTTCGGTCGCTTCACCACCGAGGAAGAAGTCGACTACGCCGCGCAGAAAGTCTGCGAAGCCGTCAACAAACTGCGTGAGCTGTCGCCCCTTTGGGATATGTACAAAGACGGCGTCGACATCTCCAAGATCGAGTGGGCCGCCCACTAAGCAGTCGCCGGCAAGAGCGGCTCCCTGATGAGGAAGGAATTGCACCATGGCATACAGTGAAAAGGTCATCGACCACTACGAAAACCCGCGCAACGTCGGCAAGATGAACGCCGACGATCCGGATGTCGGTACCGGCATGGTCGGCGCCCCGGCCTGCGGTGACGTGATGCGCCTGCAGATCAAGGTCAACGAGCAGGGCGTCATCGAAGACGCCAAGTTCAAGACCTACGGTTGCGGTTCGGCCATCGCCTCCAGCTCCCTCGCCACCGAGTGGATGAAGGGCAAGACCCTGGACGAGGCCGAGACCATCAAGAACACCCAGCTGGCTGAAGAGCTGGCATTGCCGCCGGTCAAGATCCACTGCTCCGTGCTCGCCGAAGATGCCATCAAGGCCGCTGTTCGCGACTACAAGCAGAAGAAAGGCTTGGTCTGAGTCGACTGCGAGGTAAGGAGTTCCGATGGCTATCAGCATGACAGAAGCCGCCGCCAACCACATTCGCCGCTCCCTCGACGGGCGCGGCAAGGGTGAGGGCATTCGCCTGGGCGTGCGCACCACCGGCTGCTCGGGCCTGGCCTACGTGCTGGAGTTCGTCGACGAGCTCGCCGCCGAAGACCAGGTGTTCGAGAACCACGGCGTGAAGGTCATCATCGACCCGAAAAGCCTGGTGTACCTCGACGGCACCGAGCTGGACTTCGTCAAGGAAGGGTTGAACGAAGGTTTCAAGTTCAACAACCCCAACGTGCGCGGTGAGTGTGGCTGCGGCGAAAGCTTCAACGTTTGAGGCTGGCCGTGGGTACTCTTTGCCATTTCGCCCTGTTCGACCTGCAACCGGCTTTCCGCCTGGACCTCGACAAACTGGCCGTTCGCTATCGCGAGTTGGCCCGTGAGGTCCACCCCGACCGCTTCGCCGACGCTTCCGAGCGTGAGCAGCGTGTCGCCCTGGAAAAGTCCGCGGCGCTGAACGACGCCTACCAGACCTTGCGCAGCGCGCCGCGTCGCGCCCGTTACCTGCTGGCCATCGGTGGCCACGAAGTGCCCCAGGAAGTCACGGTGCATGACCCGGACTTCCTGCTGCAGCAGATGCAGTGGCGCGAAGAGCTCGAAGAGTTGCAGGACGAAGCCGACCTTGACGGTGTCGGTGTGTTCAAGAAGCGCCTCAAGGGTGCCCAGGACGCACTGAACAATGACTTCGCCGACTGTTGGGACGATGCAGCCCAGCGCGACAAGGCCGAGCGCCTGATGCGCCGCATGCAGTTCCTCGACAAGCTCGCCCAAGAAGTGCGCCAACTCGAAGAGCGCCTCGACGATTAACCCCGGCGTCACCCGTGATGACGCCTAAGGTACTCAGATAAGCATGGCCCTACTGCAGATCGCCGAACCCGGTCAGAGCCCTCAACCGCACCAGCGCCGCCTGGCGGTGGGCATCGACCTGGGCACCACCAACTCTCTCGTCGCCGCCGTGCGCAGCGGGCGCAGCGAGCCGCTGCCCGATGACCAGGGCCAGGTGATCCTGCCCTCGGCCGTGCGTTATCTCGAAGGCCGCAGCGAAGTAGGCCAGGCTGCCCGTGATGCCGCCTCCAGCGACCCGCTGAACACCATCCTGTCGGTCAAGCGCCTGATGGGGCGCGGCCTGGCCGACGTCAAACAATTGGGCGAGCAACTGCCGTACCGCTTCGTCGGTGGCGAGTCGCACATGCCGTTCATCGACACCGTCCAGGGCCCGAAGAGCCCGGTGGAAGTGTCGGCCGATATTCTCAAGGTACTGCGCCATCGCGCCGAGCAAACCCTCGGCGGCGAACTGGTGGGTGCGGTGATCACCGTGCCGGCATACTTCGACGATGCCCAGCGCCAGGCAACCAAGGATGCCGCCAAACTGGCCGGCCTCAACGTCCTGCGCCTGCTCAACGAGCCTACCGCGGCGGCCGTGGCCTATGGCCTGGACCAGAATGCTGAAGGCCTGGTGGCGATCTACGACCTGGGCGGCGGTACCTTCGATATTTCCATCCTGCGCCTGACCGGCGGTGTCTTCGAGGTGCTGGCCACCGGTGGCGATACCGCCCTGGGCGGCGATGACTTCGACCACGCCATCGCTGGCTGGATCATCGAGCAGGCGGGGCTGTCCTCCGACCTCGACCCAGCCACTCAGCGCCAGCTGCTGCAGGCTGCCTGCGCAGCCAAGGAAGCCCTGACCGACGCCGACGTGGTCGGTGTCAGCCACGGCGCCTGGCAGGGCGAGCTGAGCCGGGCGGCTTTCGACGCCATGATCGAGCCATTGGTCGCCCGCAGCCTCAAGGCCTGCCGTCGTGCCGTGCGTGACAGCGGCGTCGAGCTCGAAGAAGTCGGCGCGGTGGTCATGGTCGGCGGTTCGACCCGAGTGCCACGCGTGCGCGAGGCGGTCGGCGCACTGTTTGGCCGTACCCCGCTGACCTCGATCGACCCCGACCAGGTGGTGGCCATCGGAGCCGCGATCCAGGCCGACACCCTGGCCGGCAATCGTCGCGAAGGTGGCGAGCTGTTGCTGCTGGACGTCATTCCACTGTCGCTCGGCCTCGAGACCATGGGCGGGCTGATGGAGAAGGTGATCCCGCGCAACACCACCATCCCGGTGGCCCGCGCCCAGGAGTTCACCACTTACAAGGATGGCCAGTCGGCCATGATGATCCACGTCCTGCAGGGTGAGCGCGAGCTGATCAGCGATTGCCGCTCGCTGGCACGCTTCGAGCTGCGCGGCATCCCGGCGATGGTGGCCGGTGCGGCGAAGATCCGCGTGACCTTCCAGGTCGACGCCGACGGCCTGCTCAGCGTCGCGGCCCGCGAGCTGGGCTCGGGCGTGGAATCGAGCATCCAGGTCAAGCCATCCTATGGCCTGACCGACGGCGAGATCGCCCGCATGCTCAAGGATTCGTTCGAGCATGCCGGCTCCGACAAGCACGCGCGCCAGTTGCGCGAGCACCAGGTCGACGCCGAGCGCCTGCTCGAAGCGGTGCAGGGCGCCCTGGACGCCGATGGCGAACGCCTGCTCAGCAGTGACGAGCGCGAAGCGATCGAATTCCAGATGCAGGAACTACGTGATTTGCTGAGCGGCACCGATGGCGCCGCCATCGAGCAACAGACCAAGCGTCTGTCGCAGGTGACCGATGCATTTGCCGCCCGTCGCCTTGATTCGACGGTCAAAGCCGCACTGGCCGGGCGCAACCTGAATGAGATCGAGGAGTAATCGATGCCGCTGGTGACATTCCTGCCGCATGAGAAGTTCTGCCCCGAAGGGCTGACCGTGGAAGTGCCGTCCGGGACCAATATCCTGGAGCTGGCCCACGACCATCACATCGAGATGGAAAGCGCCTGCGGTGGCGTCAAGGCCTGCACCACCTGCCATTGCATCATCCGCAAGGGCTTCGACTCCCTTGAGGAGGCCGATGAGCTGGAGGAAGACATGCTGGACAAGGCCTGGGGCCTGGAGGCGCAGTCGCGCCTGGGTTGCCAGGTGGTCGTCGGCGAAGAGGACCTCACCATCGAGATCCCCAAATACTCGCTCAACCACGCCGCAGAAGCGCCGCACTGAGGTTTTGTACATGAGTCTGAAATGGGTTGATGTACTTGAGATCGCCATCCAGCTTGCGGAAAGCAAGCCTGAGGTCGATCCTCATTACGTGAATTTCGTCGATCTGCGCGCCTGGGTGATGGCGCTGCCTGAATTCGATGACGATCCGTCGCGTTGCGGTGAGAAGGTTCTCGAGGCCATCCAGGCGGCCTGGATCGACGAAGCCGACTGAACGCACGCTGCAGGTTAGGCAATCCCCTGGAACCCGCGTATAATTCGCGGGTTTAATTTTTCGCAACACTCAATATTCTGGAGTTTTCCATGGCTGTTCAACGTACTTTCTCCATCATCAAGCCTGACGCAGTTGCCAAGAACGTCATTGGCGAGATCACTACTCGCTTCGAGAAAGCCGGCCTGCGCGTCGTCGCTTCGAAAATGAAGCAGCTGTCCAAAGCCGAAGCCGAAGGCTTCTACGCTGAGCACAAAGAGCGCGGCTTCTTCGGTGACCTGGTTGCCTTCATGACTTCGGGCCCTGTTGTTGTGCAGGTTCTGGAAGGCGAAAACGCCATTCTGGCCAACCGTGAGCTGATGGGCGCCACCAACCCTAAAGAAGCTGCTGCCGGCACCATCCGTGCTGACTTCGCCGAGTCGATCGACGCCAACGCCGTTCACGGTTCGGACTCCGAAGCTGCCGCTGCTCGCGAAATCGCTTACTTCTTCGCTGCTACCGAGGTAACCACTCGCTAAGCGAAGGCTTACGAGTGAGGGTGAATCCATGACGACATCGACTGACAAGATCAACCTGCTGGGGCTGACCCTGGCGGAAATGGAACAGTTCTTCGACTCAATCGGGGAGAAGCGCTTCCGTGCCGGTCAGGTGATGAAATGGATTCACCATTATGGTGTCGATGATTTCGCCGCCATGACGAACGTCGGCAAGGTCTTGCGCGAAAAGCTCGAGGCCGTTGCCGAGATTCGGGGCCCGGAAGTGGTCAGCGAAGATATTTCCGCCGACGGTACCCGCAAGTGGGTGGTCCGCGTTGCCTCTGGCAGCTGCGTCGAGACCGTCTACATCCCCACCGACGATCGCGGCACCCTCTGCGTGTCGTCGCAAGCCGGCTGCGCCCTGGACTGCAGTTTCTGCTCCACCGGCAAGCAAGGCTTCAACAGCAACCTCACCGCCGCCGAAGTGATAGGCCAGGTGTGGCTTGCCAACAAATCCTTCGGGACCGTCCCGGCCAAGATCGACCGCGCGATTACCAACGTGGTCATGATGGGCATGGGCGAACCCCTGCTGAATTTCGACAATGTCATCGCCGCCATGAAGATCATGATGGAAGATCTGGGCTATGGCATTTCCAAGCGTCGCGTGACCCTGTCCACCTCGGGCGTGGTACCGATGATCGACGAGCTGGCCAAGCACATCGACGTGTCCCTGGCCCTGTCGCTGCACGCGCCGAACGACGAGCTGCGTAACAAGCTGGTGCCGATCAACAAGAAGTACCCGCTGAAGATGCTGCTGGATTCGTGCATGGGCTACATGTCCACCCTCGGCGGCAAGCGCGTGCTGACCATCGAGTACACCCTGCTCAAGGACGTCAACGACCAGCCCGAGCACGCCGCGCAGATGATCGAGCTGCTGCGTGATGTGCCGTGCAAGATCAACCTGATCCCGTTCAACCCGTTCCCGCACTCCGGCTACGAGCGGCCGAGCAACAATGCCATCCGCCGCTTCCAGGACCTGCTGCATCACGGCGGCTTCAACGTGACCACGCGCACCACCCGCGGTGATGACATCGACGCCGCGTGCGGTCAGCTGGTGGGCCAGGTCAACGACCGGACCCGGCGTAGCGAGCGCTACATCGCCGTACGTCAGCTGGCTGCCGACGAGCCGCAAGACAGCGCCGTGCGCCCCTGACGAGCCACTGCCCCATGAGCCTGCGCACCGCGCTGTCGATCCTGACGCTTTCGCTGCTGGCCGGCTGCGTGTCCGGCGGCGCGGGTGATCCCCTGGGCAACCGCCAGGGGCGCGAAGCGGCCCGGCAGGCCTATGTGCAGTTGGGCCTAGGGTATTTGCAACAAGGTTTGACCGAACGCGCCAAGGTTCCCTTGGCCAAGGCCCTGGCCCTCGATGCCCGTGACGCCGACGCCCATGCCGCGCTCGCCCTGGTATTCCAGGCCGAGGATGAGCCCGCCCTGGCCGGCGAGCATTTCGAAAAAGCCCTGGCCATCCGCCCGGATGACACGCGAATCCGCAACAACTACGGCGGTTTCCTATATGCTCAGGGCCATTTCGACGAAGCCCACGCGATGTTCCTCCAGGCTGCCGCCGATACCCTGTATCCTGAGCGTTCGCGCGTCTACGAGAACCTCGGGCTCACCGCCTTGAAGCGCGGGCAGGGCGCTCAGGCCCGCGAATATCTGGAAAAGGCCCTTCGGCTCAATCGGCGGCAACCGAAGGCTTTGCTCGAAATGGCTGAGTTGTCCTACGAAAACAGGCATTATGTGCCGGCCCGGAATTACTACGATCGATTCAGCCAACTGAGCGACCAGAATGCCCGCAGCCTGCTGCTGGGCCATCGCCTGGCACTTGCCCTTGACGAGCAGGGCACCGCAGCCCGCTTGGGCCAGCAATTACAACGACTTTATCCCGGTACGCCGGAATATCAGCAATACCTGTCGGAGCAACGATGAAAGCCGCGCACACTGAAGTAGCAGCAGCGACTCGCCAGAACCCCGGTGACGTCTTGCGCCAGGCCCGCGAAAACCGCGATTGGAGCCAGGCTGAGGTCGCTCGCAAGCTCAACCTCACGGTATCTTCGCTGAACAACCTGGAAAACGGCGCCTTCGACAAGCTGCCCGGGCATACCTTCGCCCGTGGCTACATCCGCGCCTATGCCAAGCTGATGGACATGGACCAGGCGCCCCTGGTCGAGGCCTTCGACCAGATCACCGGGACCCACGCCAAAGGCAGTGAGGTGCATGCTCTCGGCCGCATCGAAGAGCCGGTGCGCCTGTCGCACAACATCCTGCGCGTGGTCAGCCTGTTGCTGCTGGTCGCCGTGGTCGGCGGTGGTTTCTTCTGGTGGCAGGACCAGAGCAGCCTGCGCGGCAAGGACCTGGCCAAGATCGCCCTGGAGCACGTCGAGGTCGAGAGCGCCGACGGCACCACGCAGATTCACCCGCTGGACGAGCCGGAAGACCAGGCCGTGAGCGAGGGCCAGCAGGCCGAAGGCCAGGCCCTGCCGCTGGAACCGAGCAGTGCCGAGCAGGCGCCGGTCGCTGAGGCCCAGGCGCCAGTCGTCTCCGTTGCGCCTGCCACGCCAGCCACCAGCGCCGCGCCGACTGCCGCCGCGCCTGTGGCACCGGTTGTCGCGCCAGCCACCCCCGCCGTGCCTGCCGCCACCGCGCCAGCCGCCGCCGCTGCGGTCGCACCGACTGCACCCGCTGAAGCCGCACCGGCCCCGGCCGGCAGCGCCAAGGTTCATATCCAATTCACCGCCGATTGCTGGACCCAGGTCACCGACGGCAACGGCAAGGTGCTGTTCAGCGCCATCAAGCGCAAGGGCGACAGCCTGGAACTGACCGGCAAGCCACCGTTCGCGGTGCGCCTGGGCTTCGCCCGCGGCGCCCAGGTGAGCTACAACGGCCAGGCGGTCGATGTCGCCCCGTTCACCAGTGGCGAAACCGCTCGCCTGAAGTTGGGACAGTAATTCATGCACGGCGAATCTCCGATCAAACGTCGCGAATCCCGCAAGATCTGGGTCGGCAATGTGCCGGTGGGTGGTGATGCGCCCATCGCGGTGCAGAGCATGACCAACACCGACACCAACGATGTCGCGGCCACCGTGGCGCAGATCCAGCGCCTGGTCGATGCCGGCGTGGACATCGTCCGTGTCTCGGTGCCGGACATGGACGCAGCCGAAGCCTTCGGCAAAATCAAGAAACTGGTCAGCGTGCCGCTGGTCGCCGACATTCACTTCGACTACAAGATCGCTCTGCGCGTGGCCGAGCTGGGTGTCGACTGCCTGCGCATCAACCCTGGCAACATTGGCCGTGAAGACCGTGTGCGCGCCGTGGTCGATGCCGCCCGCGACCGTGGTATCCCGATCCGCATCGGCGTCAACGCCGGCTCCCTGGAAAAGGACCTGCAGAAGAAGTACGGCGAGCCGACCCCGGCGGCGCTGGTCGAATCGGCCCTGCGTCACGTCGAGCACCTCGACCGCCTGGATTTCCAGGACTTCAAGGTCAGCGTCAAGGCCTCCGACGTGTTCATGGCCGTCGAAGCCTATCGCCTGTTGGCCAGGCAGATCATCCAGCCGCTGCACCTGGGCATCACCGAAGCCGGTGGCCTGCGCTCGGGGACGGTGAAATCCGCCGTCGGCCTAGGTATGCTGCTGGCCGAAGGCATCGGTGACACCATCCGCATTTCCCTGGCCGCCGATCCGGTCGAGGAAGTGAAGGTCGGCTACGACATCCTCAAGTCGCTGCACCTGCGTTCCCGTGGCATCAACTTCATCGCCTGCCCGAGCTGCTCGCGGCAGAACTTCGATGTGGTCAAGACCATGAACGAACTGGAAGGGCGCCTGGAGGACCTGCTGGTGCCGCTGGACGTGGCGGTGATCGGTTGCGTGGTCAACGGCCCGGGCGAAGCCAAGGAATCGCACGTGGGCTTGACCGGCGGCACGCCGAACCTGGTGTACATCGACGGCAAGCCATCGCAGAAGCTGAACAACGACAACCTGGTCGACGAGCTGGAAAAGCTCATTCGCCAGAAAGCGGCCGAGAAGGCCGAGGCCGACGCGGCGCTGATCGCCCGCGGCTGAGACACAGATTCGTAAGGACTATTCGTGAGCAAATCGCTGCAAGCCATCCGTGGCATGAACGACATCCTGCCCGACCAGTCGCCGCTGTGGCGCTACTTCGAGGGCACCGTGGCTGGCTTGCTGGACAGCTACGGCTACAGCCAGATCCGCACGCCGATTGTCGAGTTCACCGAGCTGTTCAAGCGCTCGATCGGTGAAGTCACCGATATCGTCGAGAAGGAGATGTACACCTTCCAGGATAACAAGGACTCGCTTACCTTGCGCCCGGAAGGCACCGCCGCTTGCGTGCGCGCAGTGCTCGAACACGGCATCATCGGTAATGGCCAGGTGCAGAAGCTCTGGTACGTGGGCCCGATGTTCCGCCACGAGCGCCCGCAACTGGGACGCTACCGGCAGTTCCACCAGATCGGTGTCGAGGTGTTCAACCTGGCCGGCCCGGATATCGACGCCGAACTGATCATGCTCACCTGGCGCCTCTGGGCGTTGCTGGGTATCCAGGACGCAGTGACCCTGGAGCTCAACAGCCTTGGCACCAGCGAAGCCCGCGGGCGTTATCGCGATGCACTGGTGGAGTTCCTGTCCCAGCGCATTGATCAGCTGGACGAAGACAGCCAGCGCCGCCTGAAGAGCAATCCGCTGCGTATCCTCGACAGCAAGAACGCAGGCACCCAGGCCGCCCTGGTGGGCGCGCCGAAGCTCGAAGAGTACCTGGACGAAGAGTCCCGCGTGCATTTCGAGGGTGTGAAGGCGCGTCTTGACGCTGCTGGCATCCCGTTCGTGATCAATACCAAGCTGGTACGCGGCCTGGACTACTACAGCAAGACCGTATTCGAGTGGGTTACCGACAAGCTCGGTGCCCAAGGCACGGTCTGCGCCGGCGGGCGTTACGACGGCTTGGTCGAGCAGATGGGCGGCAAGCCGACCGCTGGCGTTGGCTTTGCCATGGGTATCGAGCGCCTGCTGCTGCTGATCGAAACCCTCGGCCAGGTGCCTGAGTCGATCAGCCGTACCATCGACGTCTACCTGTGCGCCTTTGGGGAGCAGGCCGAGCTTGCCGGGCTGAAGATCAGCGAGCAGCTGCGTGATCGTCTGCCGAACCTGCGCCTGGCGGTCAACGCCGGTGGCGGCAACTTCAAGAACCAGTTCAAGAAGGCCGACAAGAGCGGCGCGCTGTTCGCCCTGATCCTCGGCGACGACGAGCTGGCCAAGCAAGAGATTGGCGTGAAGCCCCTGCGTGGCCAGGGCGAACAACAGAACATTGCCTGGGATGCGCTTGCTGCGCACCTGGAAACCGCGATCGCCCAGGCGTGATGCGGTCCGACAACGAATAGGCGAATAGGAGTATTGGGGTGTCGAGTACCGATGATGAAGGCCTGGCAGCGGCCAAGGACTGGTGGAACCGCAACGGCAAGCCACTGCTGACCGGCGCCCTGCTGGCCGGTGTGGTGGTGATGGGCTGGCAGACCTGGCACAAGTACCAGGCCAACCAGTCCCAAGGCGCTTCGGCGCTGTACCAGGCCCTGCTGGAAACCTCGCTGACGCCGGATGGCAAGCCTGACGCGAGCAAGGTGGCGGAGCTTTCCGGCAAGCTCAAGAGCGAGTTCGGCGGCACTGCCTACGCCCAGTACGGCAGCCTGTTCGTCGCCAAGGTGGCGGTCGAGAGCGGCAAGCTGGACGACGCGGCGAGCGAACTCAAGAGCGTGATGGACAAGCCGGCTGACGCCACCCTGAGCGAGATTTCGCGCCAGCGCCTGGCCCGTGTGCTCGCGGCCCAGGACAAGGCCGAGGACGCCCTCAAGCTGCTCGACGGCGACACCGACAAGGCCTTCCTGGCCAGCCGTGAAGAACTCAAGGGCGACCTGCTGGTGCAGCTGGGCCGCGCCGACGACGCGCACGGCGCCTACGAAAAAGCCAAGGCCGCGCTGTCCGACGACGCCGCGATCGGTGGCCTGCAACTGAAGCTGGATGACCTGGCCAAAGGGGACGCCTGAAGTGAAGGGTTGGAAACAAGCAGCAGTGCTCACCCTCGCCGTCCTGGCGGCGGGTTGCAGCAGCAACAGCAAGAAGGAACTGCCCCCGGCCGAGCTGACCAAGTTCACCGAGGAAGTGGTACTGAAGAAGCAGTGGAGCCGTTCGATCGGTGACGGCCAGGGTGAGACCTACAACACCCTGGTGCCGGCCATCGAGAACGACCGCATCTACGCTTCCGACGTCAACGGCGAAGTCTTCGCGCTGAACCGCATCACCGGTGACGTGGTGTGGAAGAAGGACCTCGAGCTGCCGGTTTCCGGCGCCGTGGGCGTGGGCTATGGCCTGGTCATGCTGGGTACCCTGAAGGGCGAGGTCATTGCCCTGGACTCCAGCACCGGCGAGGAGCGCTGGCGCTCGCGCGTCTCCAGCGAAGTGCTGGCACCGCCCGCCAACAATGGTGACGTGGTGGTGGTGCAGACCCAGGACGACCGCCTGGTCGGCTTCGACGCCGCCACGGGTGACCGTCGCTGGATCTACGAGAACAGCCCGGCCGTACTGACCCTGCGCGGTACCGGTGCGCCGGTGGTGACCAACCGCCTGGCCGTTGCCGGCCTGTCCACCGGCAAGGTGGTGGCGGTCGACATCAGCAACGGCGTGCCAGTGTGGGAAAGCCGCGTGGCTGTGCCGCAGGGCCGTTCCGAGCTGGACCGCGTGGTAGACATCGACGGCGGCCTGCTGCTGTCCGGTGGCACCCTGTACGTCAGCACCTACCAGGGCCGCGTCGCCGGCCTGGACCTGGAAAGCGGCCGCGTGCTGTGGCAGCGCGATGCCTCCAGCTACGTGGGTGTCGCCCAGGGCTTCGGCAACGTCTATGTCAGCGAAGCGTCGGGCACCGTGCAGAGCGTCGACGAGCGTTCTTCCAGCTCGCTGTGGAGCAACGACTCCATGGCCCGCCGTCAGCTGTCGGCGCCGGAAGTTTTCTCCAGCTATGTGGCCGTCGGTGACTTCGAGGGTTACCTGCACCTGCTCAGCCAGGTCGATGGCCGTTTCGTCGGCCGTGAGCGTATCGACAGCGATGGCCTGCGCGCCCGCCCACTGGTGGTCGGCGACACCATCTATGTCTTCGGCAACAGCGGCAAACTCGAGGCACTGACCATCCGCTGAAGCTATGCTTGGGCCCGTTCGCGGGCTCAGGTTGCGGCGTAGGAAACGCCGCCCGAACTCCGGCCGCTGCCTTGCAGCGGCCTTTGCATTTTCAAGAATTCAAGAGTGGAGAGCCGCATGGTTCCCGTAATCGCCCTGGTGGGCCGCCCCAACGTCGGCAAATCCACCATGTTCAACCGCCTGACCAAGACCCGCGATGCCATCGTCGGTGACCTGTCGGGCCTGACCCGTGACCGCCAGTATGGTGATGCCAGCTGGCAGGGTCGTTCCTACATCCTGATCGACACCGGCGGTATCACCGGTGACGAGGTGGGCATGGACGAGAAGATGGCCGAGCAGTCGCTGATGGCCATCGAGGAAGCCGACTACGTGCTGTTCCTGGTTGATGCCCGGGCCGGCATGACCGCCGCCGACCAGATGATCGCCGATCACCTGCGCAAGCGGAACAAGGAAGCGATCCTGGTCGCCAACAAGATCGACAACATCGATCCCGATATCGCCCGCGCCGAGTTCTCGCCGCTGGGCATGGGCAACGCCATCCCGGTGGCGGGCTCCCAGGGCCGCGGCATCAACGCCCTGATGGAGTCTCTGCTCGGCCATATTCCCCGTGATCCCGAGGAAGAAGCCCTCGACGAGGATGTCGCCGAAGGCGAAGAAGCCACGCGCATCCCCGGCCCGAGCGAGAAAGACGGTATCAAGATCGCCATCATCGGCCGCCCCAACGTTGGCAAGTCGACCCTGGTCAACCGCATGCTCGGCGAAGAGCGCGTAGTGGTGTACGACCAGCCGGGCACCACCCGCGACAGTATCTACATTCCGTTCGAGCGTGATGGCGAGAAGTACACCTTCATCGACACCGCCGGTGTGCGCAAGCGCGGCAAGATCCACGAGGAAGTCGAAAAGTTCTCGGTGGTGAAGACCCTGCAGGCGATCAAGGACGCCAACGTGGTGATCTTCGTCATGGACGCCCGCGAAGGCGTGGTCGACCACGACCTCAACCTGCTGGGCTTCGCCCTCGACGCCGGCCGCGCCGTGGTCATCGCCCTGAACAAGTGGGACGGCATGGAGCCGGGCGAGCGCGACTACGTGAAGACTGAGCTGGAGCGCCGGCTGTTCTTCGTCGACTTCGCCGACATCCACTTCATCTCGGCGCTGCACGGCACCGGCGTGGGCCATCTGTACAAGTCGGTGCAGGCCGCGTTCAAGTCGGCGGTCACCCGCTGGCCGACCAGCCGCCTCACGCAGATCCTCGAAGACGCCATCAGCGTGCACCAGCCGCCGTTGGTCAACGGCCGCCGCATCAAGCTGCGCTATGCCCACCTCGGTGGCGCCAACCCGCCGCTGATCGTGATCCACGGCAACCAGACCGACAAGATCCCCAACTCCTACTCGCGTTACCTGGAGAACACCTACCGCCGGGTGCTCAAGCTGGTCGGCACGCCGATCCGTATCGAGTACAAGGGTGGTGACAACCCGTTCGAGGGCAAGAAGAACACCCTCACCGATCGCCAGGTCAACAAGAAGCGCCGCCTGATGTCGCACCACAAGAAGGCCGAGAAGAAGCGCCGCGACAAGCGCTGATTCCGTGCTGGCTTCATCGCCGGCTAGCCGGCTCCCACAGCGTAAGCACAAGCCACAATACCTGTGGGAGCCGGCTTGCCGGCGATAGGGCTCTTTGATCCACCGCAATCCCCCTATTGTTTCAACCTTTTTCCTGACCGCTCGTTCCGCTATGCTCGGATCCACCCCCGTGCCGGACAAACCCCAGGAAAGAGGGCTCCATGATCCGCAGCAAACTGCCGAACGTCGGCACGACCATCTTCACCACCATGTCGCAACTGGCCATGCAGACCGGTGCGCTCAATCTGTCTCAGGGCTTCCCTGACTTCAACGGCCCCCAGGCCCTGCTCGATGCCGTTGGCCGCCACGTGGCCGCCGGGCATAACCAGTATTCGCCGATGACTGGCCTGCCAGCCCTGCGCCAGCAGGTTGCGGCCAAGATCGCCCGGCTGTATGGCGTGGCAGTGGATGCCGACCAGGAAGTGACCATCACCCCCGGCGCCACCGAGGCGATCTTCTGCGCGATCCAGGCGGTGATCCACCCCGGTGACGAGGTGATCGTCTTCGACCCCAGCTACGACAGCTACGAGCCGTCGGTGGAACTGGCCGGTGGCCGCTGCGTGCATGTGCCGCTGCGCGACGGCAGCTTCAGCATCGACTGGCAGAAGTTCAGCGATGCGTTGAGCCCGCGCACGCGCATGGTCATCCTCAATTCGCCGCACAACCCCAGCGGCGCGTTGATCAACCGCGACGACCTGGACCAGCTGGCCGCGTTGATCGGCAACCGCGATATCTACCTGGTCAGCGACGAAGTCTACGAGCACCTGATCTACGACGGTGTGCGCCACGCCAGCGTGCTGGCCCACGCGCAGTTGTACAGCAAAGCCTTCGTCATCAGCTCGTTCGGCAAGACCTACCACGTCACCGGCTGGAAAACCGGCTACGTGGTCGCGCCACCGGCCCTCAGCGCCGAATTGCGCAAGGTGCACCAGTACGTCAACTTCTGCGGCGTCACGCCCTTGCAGTGCGCGTTGGCCGACTTCATGGCCGAGCACCCTGAGCACATCGACGAACTGCCGGCCTTCTACCAGGCCAAGCGCGACCTGTTCTGCGATTTACTGCAGGCCTCGCGTTTCACCTTCACCCGCACCCCGGGCACCTATTTCCAACTGGTGGACTATTCGCAGATTCGCCCCGACCTGAACGATGTCGACATGGCGCTGTGGCTGACCCGTGAGCATGGCGTGGCCAGCATCCCGGTGTCGGTGTTCTACCAGCAACCCATCCCCGAGCAACGCCTGGTACGCCTGTGCTTTGCCAAACGCGAGGAGACGCTGCGCCAGGCAGCGGAAAGACTATGCGCGATTTGAGCCAACTGCCGAACCTGAAAATCGCCCTGGTGCAGACCACCCTGGCCTGGCACGACCGCGAGGCGAACTACGCGCACTTCGAGGAACTGATCACCCAGGCCGGTGAGGTGGACCTGGTGGTCCTGCCGGAAATGTTCACCACCGGGTTTTCGATGGAGTCCGAAAGCCTGGCCGAGCCGGAAAACGGCCCGACCTACAAATGGCTCAAGGCCCAGGCGAAGAAAGCCAGCGCGGTGATCACCGGCAGCGTGATCATCCAGGCCGCCGACGGCAGCCACCGCAACCGCCTCCTGTGGGCGCGGCCCGATGGCGAGATCCTGCACTACGACAAGCGCCACCTGTTCCGCATGGCCGGTGAGCACAAGCACTACACCCCGGGCGAGCGCCAGGTGCAGTTCGAGCTCAAGGGCTGGCGGATTCGCCCGCTGATCTGCTACGACCTGCGTTTCCCGGTGTGGAGCCGCGATGCCCAGGACACCGACCTGCTGCTGTACACCGCCAACTGGCCGGCGGCGCGGCGCCTGCACTGGAACCGGCTGCTGCCGGCACGGGGCATCGAGAACCTGTGCTTCGTGGCAGCGGTGAACCGGGTCGGCACCGATGGCAAGGGCTTCGCCTACTCCGGCGACAGCCAGGTGCTGGACTTCCAGGGTGAGAGCCTGCTCAGCGCGGGCGAGGCCGACGGGGTGTTCACCGTGGTGCTGCGGGCGGCGGAGCTGGCCGCGTATCGGGCGCGGTTCCCGGCCAACATGGATGCCGATACCTTCGAATTGCATTGACCCCATCGCAGGGCAAGTCGGGACGGCGCCCCGACTTGCCCTGATGCTTTATTCAGTCAGTACACATCCCGCCGATAGCGCCCATCCTCGATCAGCTGCTGCACCCGCACCTCACCAAGCATGCCCTGCAGCGCTGCATCAACGCCGGCAGCCATGCCGTGCAAACTGCCGCAGACATACACGCAAGCACCGTCATCGACCCAGCGCTTGAACTCGGCGGCCTGCTGCAACAGCACGTCCTGCACGTAGATCTTCTCTGCCTGGTCCCGTGAGAAAGCCAGGTCCAGCCGTTGCAGGTCGCCGCTTGCCACCCAGCCTTGCAGTTCCTCACCGCACAGCAGGTCGTGCGCCTGGTTTCGCTCACCGAACAGCAGCCAGTTGCGCTGCTCGCCCGCAGCGATGCGCGCCTTGAGCAGGCTGCGCAGGCCAGCCAGGCCGGTGCCGTTACCGATCAGCACCAGGGGGACCGATTCGCCGGGCAGGTGGAAGCCGCTGTTGCGACGCAGGCGTGCGCTGACGCTGCCATCGAGTGGCAGGTACTCGGTCAGCCAGCCGGAACCCAGGCCCAGGCTGCCATCGGTGTGACGCTCCTGGCGCACGATCAGCTCCAGCGCGCCGTCGCTGGCGATGGATGCAATCGAGTATTCGCGGGCGGCCAGCGGGATCAGGGCATCGACCAGCGCCTGGGCATGCAGGCCCACCAGGTGTTCGCGGCCGACCGGTAGCTGGCGGCTGGCCAGGGCCTGCGCCAGGCTTTCCTGCAGGCCGTCGAGTTGCACCGGGCAACGAGGGTCGAGGCCCAGGCCTTCCAGGAAGGCATCGACACGGGGCTGGCCATTGCGCGGCAGGATCTCGATCAGGTCGCCTGCTTCCCAGGTTGCGGGCATTTGCGCCTGCAGGCCCAGCAGGTAGACCGGCGCGCCCTGGCTGCCCGGGTTGAGCAGTTCACGGCGCAGCAGGCGCCAGTTGCCGAAGCTCGGTGGTTGCCAGGCAGCGACCGGAAGAGTGCCGGTCAGTTGCGTCAGTTCCTGTTGCCACAGCGCAAGCGCGGCAGGGTCGGCATTGTCCACTTCCACCGGGCTGAAGGCGCAGGTGGCGCCGCGCTCGCCGAGCCAGGCCTGGAGGCGGCGGGCGAAGCCGCAGAAGTGCGGGTACTGGCGGTCACCCAGGGCGAGCAGGGCGTAGTCCAGGTGCTCCAGCGCCCACGGCTGGCCGAGGACCTTGCGCTCGAAGCCGCGGGCACTGTCCGGGGCTTCACCGTCGCCGAAAGTGCTGACCACGAACAGTGCGCGGTTGGCATTGCGTAATTGGGCTTCGCCCAGCTCGGCCAGCGGACGGACCTGCACCGGCAAGCCGGCAGCTTGTAGCTGGCCGGCGCTCTGCCAGGCCAGCTGTTCGGCGAAACCGCTCTGGCTGGCGAAACCGATCAGCCAGCTGTCGCCGGCGTTGCCCTGATCACCCACCGCGCCACGGGCGGCGCGTACCTGGCGTTTCTTGCGGCGGCGGTCGAGGTACAGCAACCAGCCGGTGACGAAGAACAGCGGCATGGTCAGGCTGGCGAGGGTGACGATGATGCGCCCGGGCAGGCCGAAGTACTCGCCGACGTGCAGGGCATAGACGCTTTGCAGCAGTTGCGCCTTGAACGACTTGTCGGCATAGCGTTCGTGACGCTTGACCTGACCGCTGGCCGGGTCGAGGGTCAGGGTGTTGAAGGCCCGCTCGTGCTCGGCGCCCCGCAGCAGGTAGAACAGCGTCGCGGGCTGGCCGCCGGCCGGTGGCAGGCGCAGGTTGTAGGTGGCCAGGTCCGGGCCTGCAGCTGCCTTGAGGTTGGCCCAGATGGCGTCATAGTCCACCACCCGAGGCGGGGCGTTCTTGTCCACTTTGGGCGGGCCATGACGACCGCCACGGCCTTCGCCGCGTTTCTGCTCGCCCGCCGCAGGCTGGTCGGCCAGCAGGCGGTTGAGGCCCGCGCGGTACCACTCGTAGGACCAGAACAGCCCGGTCAGGGCGAACAGCAGGTAGAACAGCAGGCACCAAGTGCCGAACACCGCGTGCAGGTCCCAGTTGAAGGCGCGGCCTTTCTTTGCCCAGTCGAGGGTCAGCCAGGTCCGCCAGTTCAGGGCCTTGCGCGGCCAGCGCAGGTACAGCCCGGAGAGGCAGAAGAAGATCAGCATCAGGGTGCAGGCGCCGGTGATCTGCCGGCCGGTGTCGCCCATGGCCAGGAACCGGTGCAGGTTGAGCATGAGGTTGAAAAAGCCAAGGCCTGCGACTTCACCCTTGAGCTCGCCGGTGTACGGGTCGGCATAGCGCAGCGCGCCACGGCGCTCGCCGGGGGCCGGGGTGAAGAAGATCCGCGCCGCGTTGCCGTCGCGGGTATCGACCCAGAGCATGGAGATCTGGTCGCCTTGCGCGGCCTCGACCCGACGCACCAGCTCGGCCGGCGGCAGCACGCCTTCCTGGCGTACCTCGACCTTGAGCACCTCGGCGTTGAACGCGCGCAGCAGTTCTTCCTGGAATGACCAGATCGCGCCGGTGATGCCCATCAGCGCCAGAACCAGGCCGGCGGTGATGCCAAGCAACCAGTGCAATTGGAACAGCGTCTTCTTCACCACATCGATCACCTTGGTCTTGCCGCCAGCAACTGCGCGGCGTGCATTATGCCTTGATACGCAAAAGCCCCGTTCAATCGATTGAACGGGGCCTGGGGTGCGGCTTTTAGAAGTGGACGCTGGTGGTCAGCAATGCCGTTCGTCCCGCTGCCTGGTTGGCGAAGTGGGTGGAGAACGCCTTGTCGTAGTACACCTCGTTGGTGAGGTTCTGCACGTTCAACTGCAGGTCGATGTTCTTGGTCAGCTTGTAGGCCGCCATGGCGTCGTAGCGCACGTAGCTGTCGACCATGGTGGTGTTGGCCACGCTGCCGTAGACGTCGTCGACATAGAAGGCGCCGCCACCGACTGTCAACTTGGGCGTCAGCTGGTAGGTGGTCCACAGGCTGGCGCTGTTGTTCGGCGTGTTGGGCAGCTGGTTGCCGTCGTTGGCCTTGCCCAGCGGGCCACCGTCGATCTGGCGGGCCTGCATGTAGGTGTAGCCGGCGAACACCTGCCACTTGTCGGTCAGCTTGCCGCTGGCCGACAGCTCGATGCCTTGCACGCGGGTTTCACCGACGTTCTCGTAGGTGTTGGTGTTGACCTGGACCCGGGCGTTTTCCTTCTCGGTGCGGAACAGCGCCGCTGCCAGGGACAGGCGCTGGTCGAGCAGGTCCCACTTGGTGCCGAGCTCGTAGTTGGTGGTTTCTTCCGGCTCCATGTCACTGCCCAGCAGGTTGCCGGAGCGGTCGGTGGTGTTGCCCAGCGGGTTGCCTTCGGTACCTTCGCCGAGCATGGCGCCAGGCGGCGTGGCCGAGGTGGCATAGGACACATAGATGCTGCCGTTGTCGGCTGGCTTCCACACCAGGCCCAGCTGGCCGGTGATGAACTCGCTGGTGTCCTGGCCCTTGGCGGGCACGCCCTTGGCGCTCACCGCGGTGCTGCCGTCGGCATTGTAGCCACGGTAGTCGGTGTCGAAGTGGTCATAGCGCAGGCCCATGTTGAGCAGCCACTGCGGGGTCAGCTCCAGGGTGTCGAACACGTAGAGTGCGCGGGTCTTGCTGCTGGTCTTGGTGCCGGCGTAGTTGCGCGCGACGGTGCCGACCCAGGCATCGTCCGGGTTCGGGTTGTCCAGCGAGGTGCAGCTGCCGCCGCTGCCCGGCCCGGTGCAGGTGAGCTTGCTGTTGGGGGTGACAGTGTAGCTCTGGCGGTCGGACTCTTCCTTGGTGAACTCGACGCCGGTGGAGAAGCTGTTCTTCAGGCCGCCCAGGTAGAACTCGCCGAACAGGTCGGTCTGGTTGGTGGTGGTGGCGGTGTTGCCCACACGGGTGTTGGCGCGACGCCAGACGCCGTTGTTGTTGACGTTGCCGGCGCTGTCGTCAGGCTGGGTCAGCACATAGTCCTGCATGCTGTTGCCGTGGCGCAGGGTGTTCTTGATGGTCAGCGTGTCGGACAGGTCGTGCTCGATGGCGAAGGTCGCGATATCGACACGGGTCTTGCGGAAGTCGCGGCCGGTCAAGCCGTAGAAGTTGTCGCTGTCGCCGCCGTCCACCGGTTTGTCCGGATGGGCAGAGGTGCGTGCGGTGCTGCCAGCCCGTGGCACGCTGTAGGGGATGCCCGAATCCGGCAGGTCGTCGCTTTCCAGGTGGTAGTAGTCGAGATTGACGCGGGTCGGCGTGCCCAGGCCGAACGCCAGCGACGGGGCGATGCCCCAGCGGTCGTAGTTGACCTTGTCGCGGCCGGCGACGTTGCTCTCGTGGGTCATCAGGTTCAGGCGCCCGGCGACGCTGTCGCTGAACTGGTAGTTGCCGTCGAAGGTGTAACGCTGGGTCTGGTCGCTGCCCCAGGTCCAGGCGCCGTCCAGCGAGTTGCCCAGGTGCGCGCGCTTGCTCACCAGGTTGATGGTGCCGCCGGCTGCACCGCGGCCACCAATGGCCGAGTTCGGCCCCTTGGCCACTTCGACAGACTCGATGGCGAAGATTTCGCGGGTCTGGGCGCCGGTGTCACGCACGCCGTCCAGGTAGGTGTCGCCCTGGGCGTCGAAGCCGCGGATGAAGGGGCGATCGCCCTGCGGGTTGCCGCCTTCGCCGGCGCCGAAAGTGATCCCGGGCACAGTGCGCAGGGCGTCCTGCAGGGACATGGCGTTGGTGTCCTTGATCACCTGCTGGGGAATTACCGTGATCGAGCGCGGCGTGTCCACCAATGGCGCGGTGTACTTCTGCGACGAGGCCTTGTCGACCTTGTACTCGGTGCTTGCCTGTTCGGCCTTGCCATTGACGCTGGTGGCGTCGAGGGTGATGGCGTTGCTGGCGGCCGGGTCGGCGGCATAGGCCGAGGTGGCGGTGATCGCCATGCCGATGGCGGAGGCGAGCAGACGTGGTGAACTCACAGCAGATGGCACGTGACGCATTGTTGTAGACCTTCCCCAAGGTATGAAGGCCGCGGATGTTAATGTAAGCGAATGTAAGGAACAATTGAGAAGCGTTACCATTCGACGGGAATTTACATTCTTTACAATTTGGCCTTACGGTTTTAACGGTCTCGTGCGTCTTGCCCTGGTGAAAGGGGGGTGAAAGGGGCTTGTGGTGAGTAAAAGGTAATCAATATCATTGACGCCCCTATCGCTCTCGGTGCCGTCGCCATGCTGCTTCACATCCCAGGCCTGTTCGAGGCCGACGAAATCCTGCGCATTCGCGAGGCCCTGGAGCAGGCCGACTGGGCCGACGGCAAGATCACTGCCGGTTATCAGTCGGCCAAGGCCAAGCACAACCTGCAGTTGCCCGAGGGCCATGCGCTGGCCAAGGAGATCGGCAGTGCGTTGATCGAGCGGCTGTGGCGCAACCCGTTGTTCATGTCCGCGGCGCTGCCGCACAAGGTGTACCCGCCGCTGATCAACTGCTATCGCGAGGGCGGCAGCTTCGACTTCCATATCGACAATGCCCTGCGCCAGCCCAAGGGCAGCCCGGAGCGCGTGCGTACCGACCTGTCCTCGACGCTGTTTCTCAGCGACCCGGACAGCTACGACGGCGGCGAACTGGTGATCCAGGACACCTACGGCGTGCGCCAGGTCAAGCTGGCCGCCGGCGACCTGGTGCTGTACCCCGGCACCAGCCTGCACAAGGTCAACCCGGTCACCCGCGGGACGCGCTATGCGGCATTCTTCTGGACCCAGAGCCTGGTGCGCGAGGACAGCCAGCGCACCTTGCTGTTCGAGATGGACAATGCCATCCGCCAGCTCGGCGCCGATGTGCCGGAGCACCCGTCGCTGCTGCAACTGACGGGCACCTACCACAACCTGCTGCGCCGCTGGGCCGAGGTCTGAGCCGTGTCTTATCAATTGCGCCGTGAGGAAGTGGTGGATGTCGCCGGGCTGAAGGCGATGCTCGAGCACAGCCCGGGGCAGGCCGCGCAGGCGATCCTCACGGCGGCGGGGCAGGGGGCGGTCGAGGCGCAGCTGTTGCTCGGGCAGATCCTGCTCGATGGGCGCGGTATCGAAGAGGATGCCACCGTGGCCCGCCGTTGGTTCGCCATTGCCGCCCAGGGCGGCAGCGCCATGGCCCACAACATGCTTGGCCGTTGCCTCGAGCACGGCTGGGGGGGCGAGGTGGATCTCGCCCAGGCAGCCATTCACTATGCCCGGGCGGCCGACGCCGGGCTGGACTGGGGGATGTACAACCTGGCCAACCTGTTGGCCACCGGTCGTGGGGTGGCGGCCAACCAGTCCCAGGCGTTGATGTGCTACCAGAAAGCCGCGCAGTTGGGGCATGCCAAGTCGATGAACCTGTATGGGCGGTATCTGGAGCAGGGCATTGCCACCGCCGCGAGCCCGGTGCGGGCCATGCGCTGGTACCGGCGTTCTGCCGAGGCGGGGGATTTCCGCGGGATGTTCAGCCTGGCGCTGGTGCTGGTCGAGCGGGGGCAGATAGCCGAGGCCGGGCCTTGGCTGGACCGGGCCAGGGTCGAGGGCAACCTGAATTTCCTGCGCAGTGCGCTGGCGACGTTGCAGGGGGCGGGGCCGGTCTTGATGGCTTTTGCGGCGCGTTATGCCGAAGAGATCGAACAGCGTGGTACTTGAGTATGTCTGTTCCGGTCATATCGTGGGGCAAGCCCGCTTCCACGGGTATTCACGACGGGCGTGGGCTTGCCCCGCGATAGAATTGAAAACGGGGCCTTGCGGCCCCGTTGTGCATTACAGGTAGTAAGCCTTCAGCGGCGGGAAACCGTTGAACTCCACCGCGCTGTAGCTGGTGGTGTAGGCACCGGTGGACAGCCAGTACAGGCGGTCGCCGATGGCCAGGTTCAGCGGCAGGCCATACTTGTAGTTCTCGTACATGATGTCGGCGCTGTCGCAGGTCGGGCCGGCGATCACCACTTCCTCGGCCTCGCCTTTCTTCTCGGTCCAGATCGGGAACTTGATCGCCTCGTCCATGGTTTCGATCAGGCCGGAGAACTTGCCCACGTCGGTGTAGATCCAGCGCTCGACGGCAGTGCGCGACTTGCGTGCCACCAGCACCACTTCACTGACCAGGATGCCGGCGTTGGCGATCAGCGAACGGCCAGGCTCGAGGATGATTTCCGGCAGGTCGTCGCCGAAGTCTTCCTTGAGGAAGCGGATGATCTCCTCGGCGTAGGTCTCGAGGCTGTTGGTGCGGGTGATGTAGTTGGCCGGGAAGCCGCCGCCCATGTTGATCAGCTTCAGCTCGATGCCGTCTTCTTCCTTCAGGCGCTCGAAAATCACCTTGACCTTGGCGATGGCCGCGTCCCACACGCTGATATCGCGCTGTTGCGAGCCGACGTGGAAGGAGATGCCGTAAGGCACCAGGCCCAGGTCGCGGGCGAGGATCAGCAGGTCCATGGCCATGTCGGTCTGGCAGCCGAACTTGCGCGATAGTGGCCAGTCGGCGGTGGTGGAGCCTTCGGTAAGAATACGCACATAGACTTTCGAGCCCGGCGCGGCCTTGGCGATGTTGCGCAGGTCGGCCTCGGAATCGGTGGCGTACAGGCGCACGCCTTTCTCGTAGAAGTAGCGGATGTCCTTGGACTTCTTGATGGTATTGCCGTAGCTGATACGGTCCGCGCTGACGCCGCGGCCGAGCACCTTGTCCAGTTCATAGATCGAGGCGATGTCGAAGCTCGAGCCCTTTTCCTTCAGCAGGTCGATGATCTCGACCGCAGGGTTGGCCTTGACCGCGTAGTAGACCTTGGCGAATTCGAACCCGGCGCGCAGGTCGTCATAGGCCTGGCTGATCATCTGGGTATCGATGAGAACGAACGGGGTTTCCTGCTTGTCGGCGAACGCCTTCATTTTCTGGAAGGTGTCACGCGCAAAGTAGTCTTCGACCTGGATCGACATGCTCAGGGGCTCCATGGGCAAACTGAAAAGATAAGTGGCAGCAACTGAACGTCCTCCGTATCCCCACTTTGGTTCGCCTACTTCCCAAGGCATGTCGCCGAAAGCAAAAAGGTCAGTCGTGCCGGAAAAGGCGGATGACCTTGCTGTCTCGTCGTCAGTACTTGAGCCGGATGGATCGTTTCCAGCATGGACGTTCGGCGCGCACTTTAGGACGTGAAAACGGCAATATCAACAGGCAATCCCGGGGTGCTCGTCGCCTGTCGCGGAGCTGCCGTTGTGATAACCGACTGATGTGCGCCCGGTAGGTTCCTGAAAAGGCCACCAGCGTAAAAAATTGTGGAATAGGTGGCGATCTGGCCGCGATCGGCTGACAGCTTCATTCTTTGCATGATGGCTCTGGTTTCGCTGCGAAAGGGCGGAGGAAACCCTAGGTGACCGTTTGTCGGGGTCTGAGGCAGAGCGGCGAATGGTTACGGAGTGTTCAAATTTATGGCCACATGCTCAGCCCGGTTTTTACCGCAAAATTGGCCATAAATTTTTTGTTACGCAGAGCCCGTCGTGGCCATTGGTCGTGCAAGGGACATGTCGATTGCCGTCCTTGATGAGAAACATTACTATTCGCGACCTCATCTGCCTCCCTGACGACCCCGACCGTGTCCGGACCCAAAGGCTTCCTCGACCATTACCAAGAGCTGATCGGCACCTGGACGCGCAAACTGCGCAGTCGACAGCAGGCCGAGGACCTCACCCACGATGCCTTTGTGCGGGTGCTGGAAAACCCGCGCGAGCAGGTCGAACAGCCACGCGCCTATCTGCACCAGACCGCCCGTAACATCGCCGTCGACGGGTTTCGCCGCGAGGACCGGCGCCAGGCCCTGGAGCTTGAGACCTTCGCAGGGGGCATGGCCGTAGGGGACGATCCGGAAGCGTATGTACATGCCCTGGAACTGGCCGACAGCGTCGAGCGTGCGCTGGCCGAGCTGCCGCTGAATTGCCGCAGGGTGTTCATCTGGCAGAAGCTCGAAGGCCTGACCCAGGCCGAAATTGCCGAGCGCATGGGTTTGACCAAGAACATGGTCGAAAAGTATATGATCCGCACGCTCCGACATCTGCGTGAGCACCTGGATGTGTCGGCCAGATGAGTCAGGATACCCCTTCGATGAAACAGCACGCGCCCGATCTCGTGGGCGAGCAGGCGGCCAGCTGGTTCGCCCGCGCCCAGGACGCGCCGCACGACAATGCCGTGCAGGCGGCGTTGCAGGCGTGGCTGGCGCAGCACCCCTCAAATCGGCAAGAGTACGAGCGCGTGGCGCAACTGTGGCGCGCCGCCGACTTCATTCCGCGTCAACGCCTCGAAGCGCTGTGCCAGCCCGAGCCGGTACGTCAGTTGCCGCGCCGCCGCCTGCTGCGCCAGGCATTGGCGGCCGGCGTGGCGGTGGTCGCGCTGGGGCTGGGCTGGACAGGTTGGCAGTATCAACAGCTCAACCATCAGGACACGTTGACTACGGCCCTGGGCGAGCGGCGTCAGGTCGAACTGCCGGACGGTTCACGGCTGGAGCTCAACAGTGCCACCCAGGTTAAGGTGATGTTCTCTGCGGGGCAGCGCCATGTGCGCCTGGGCGCGGGCGAGGCGATGTTCATCGTCGCCCATGACAGCGATCGCCCCTTCGTGGTGAGCACTGCCCAGGGCGATGTCACCGTCACCGGCACCCGCTTCGATGTACGCCA
This sequence comes from Pseudomonas soli, assembly GCF_900110655.1. Taxonomy (GTDB): domain Bacteria; phylum Pseudomonadota; class Gammaproteobacteria; order Pseudomonadales; family Pseudomonadaceae; genus Aquipseudomonas; species Aquipseudomonas soli. Next base: position 199,128 of record NZ_FOEQ01000007.1, on the reverse strand, counting down.
GGATCCGAACAGCACCCGCGTGGCGGTGGAGCAGGGTTCGGTGAAGGTACAGGGCGCGGGCGAGTCGCTGGCGCTGCTCACTGCGGGCCAGGGTTCGCATATCGATGCGCAGGGCAAGGTCGCCGCGCCCTATGCCATCGATGCCAACGCGGTGACCGCCTGGCGCCAGGGCAAGCTGGTATTCGACAACGCGCCGCTGAGCGATGTCGTGGCGGAAGTCTCGCGCTACCGTGCCCGGCCACTGCATGTGGCGCCCGGCAAGGCCGCCGCGCTGCGCCTGTCGAGCACCTTCAGCACTGACGACCCGGACGCCCTGTTGCGGGCCTTGCCGAGCATCCTGCCGGTGCGGGTGAAGACCCTTGCGGACGGCTCCAGCGAAATTGTTCTGAAATAGATTCAGGTTTTTTTCCGTTCGTTCGTCTTCCCCGCCAGCTGCAACTGCCAAGCATTTCCATTTGCGTGCGGTTGGCGTTTATCCCGACTCTCAGGACCCATCGAAGACGTGAACAACAATAATTCCCTTCTCCAGCTGCGCCGCCTGGCGCTGGCCCTGGCGGTCAGCGCCGCCGCCGGCAACAGCTACGCCGACAACATCCAGATCCAGGCCCAGCCATTGGCGGGCGCGCTCAAGCAATTGGGCCAGCAGACCAACCTGCAACTGTTCTTCAGTCCCGAGCTGGTGGATGGCAAGCAGGCCCCGGCGGTGTCCGGCAACCTGGCGCCGGAGCAGGCCCTGCAGCAGTTGCTGCAAGGCAGCGGGCTGACCTTCGAGCAGTCCGCCGACACCGTGGTGGTCAAGCCGGCCCAGGCCGCTGGCACCCTGACCACCGGCAGCCTGGAGCTGGCGCCCACCGATATCAAGGTGGTCGGGGACTGGTTGGGCGACGCCGAGCAGAGCGTGGTGCAGAACCATCCGGGCGCACGCACCGTGGTGCGCCGCGAAGCGATGGTGGAGAAGGGCACGATGAACGTGCGTGACGCCCTGCGCGGTATCCCAGGCGTGCAGGTGCAGGATTCCAACGGCACCGGTGGCAGCGACCTGTCGCTGAATGTCGGCGTGCGTGGCCTGACGTCGCGCCTGTCGCCGCGTTCGACGGTGCTGATCGATGGCATCCCGGCAGCCTTCGCCCCCTACGGTCAGCCACAGCTGTCGATGGCGCCGATCTCCTCGGGCAACCTCGACAGCATCGACGTGGTCCGTGGTGCAGGCTCGGTGCGCTATGGCCCGCAGAACGTCGGTGGGGTGATCAACTTCGTCACCCGGGCGATCCCCGAGAAGGCCAGCGGCGAGCTGTCCACCACCCTCGAGACTTCGCGCGATGGCGGCTGGAAGCACACCGAGTCGGCCTTCGTCGGCGGCACCGCCGACAACGGCATGGGCGTGGCGTTGCTGTATACCGGCGTGAATGGCGATGGCTATCGCGAAAGCAACAACGACAACGATATCGACGACGTGATGCTCAAGACCCACTGGGCGCCGACCGATGTCGACGAGTTCTGGCTCAATTTCCACTACTACGACGGCCGTGCCGACATGCCGGGCGGTCTGACCCAGGCCCAGTACGATCACAACCCCTACCAGTCGATGCGCGACTACGACTACTTCAGCGGCCGGCGCAAGGACGTGTCGTTCAAGTGGCAGCGGCAGATCGACGATGCCACCCAGTTCGAGGTGCTGACTTACTACACCGACAGCTTCCGTGGCAGCGCCATCGCCGCCCGCGACCAGAAGACCCTGTCGTCGTATCCGCGCAACTACCACACCTTCGCCATCGAGCCACGCCTGTCGCGGATCTTCTTCGTCGGCCCGACCACCCAGGAAGTCAGCGTCGGCTATCGCTACCTGAAGGAAGCGATGCGCGAGCAGTCCACCCGCCTGGCGCTGGTCGACAACGTGCCGACCGTGACCCCGACCTCCGACGGCCATGTGTTCCAGGACCGCAGCGGTGGCACCGAGGCCAGCGCCTACTACATCGACGACAAGATCGACGTCGGCAACTGGACCATCACTCCGGGCATCCGCTTCGAGCACATCAACACCGACTGGCGCGACCGACCGGTGCTGGACGCCAACTACCGTCCGGTGCCGGAGAAGAACCGCAGCATCACCAGCAACGAACCGCTGCCGGCACTTAGCGTGATGTACCACATGTCCGATGCCTGGAAGCTGTTCGCCAACTACGAGACCTCGTTCGGCAGCCTGCAGTACTTCCAGCTGGGCCAGGGCGGCGCCGGCGACAGCACGGCAAATGGCCTGGAGCCGGAGAAGGCGAAGACCTACGAAATTGGCACGCGCTATGACAATGGCAACTGGGCCGGTGAGCTGACAGCCTTCTACATCGACTTCGACGATGAGCTGCAGTACATCAGCAACGATGTCGGCTGGACCAACCTCGGGGCGACCAAGCACCAGGGTATCGAGGCCTCGGCGCGCTACGACCTGTCCGGCCTGGACCCACGACTGCAGGGGCTGTCGCTGAATGCCGGGTACACCTACACCCGTGCCACCTACGAGGGTGAGATCCCCAGCTTCAAGGGCCGTGACCTGCCGTTCTACTCGCGCCAGGTGGCCACCGCCGGTGTGCGCTACGAGGTCAACCGCTGGACCTGGAACCTGGATGCCTACGCCCAGTCGAAGCAGCGCGCGCCGGGCACCGGGATGAACGCCAATGGCAGTTTCAACGGCAACTACATCACCGAGCCAAGCGCCGACGGGCAGTATGGCGATATTCCGGGCTACGTCACCTGGCATGCCCGGGGGGGCTATGCGTTCGGGCCGCAGCTGTCGAACCTGAAGCTGGCCGCCGGGGTGAAGAACCTGTTCGACAAGCAGTATTTCACCCGCTCCAGCGACAACAACGCGGGGATCTATGTGGGTGAGCCGCGCACGTTCTATGTGCAGGCCAGTGTAGGGTTCTGATCCAAGATTGCCGGGGCGCAAAGCGCCCCCCGGCTTTCTATCAGGAGGTCACTGCCTCGGCCGGCGACACGATCGAGGTCTTCGCTCCGCGCGAGCGCCCAGAACTCAGGTACGCCGCAATCGACTCCTGCGTCACCTCGCCCAGGAACACCTGCTCGGCATCCAGCACCGGCAACCACGCCCGGTTGAACTCGTACATGCGCGACAGCAGGATGCGCAGGTGCTCGTCGTGCGCCGCGGTGGCATTGAACGGACGCAGGAAGGCACCGCAGGTTCCTTGCTGGCGGTGCATGTCGCGGCGGCGCACATAGCCCAGCGCCTTGTTCGCGGCGTCTGTCACCACTGCATAACGGCGGTCGTGCTCATCCAGCAGCTCCAGCGCCTCGCTCACCGGTGTTTCCGGGCTCAGCGACGGCGCGTTGTCCGCCGCATCCTCGGCGCGCACCAGCAGCAGGCGCTTCAGGGTGCTGTCCTGGCCGACGAAGTTGCTGACGAAATCGTCCACCGGGTGTGCCAGCAGGGTGTCCGGGTGATCCAGTTGCAACAGCTTGCCAGCGCGGAAGATGGCGATCTTGTCGCCCAGCTTGATGGCTTCGTCGATGTCATGGCTGACCATGATCACCGTCTTGTTCAGGGCCCGCTGCATCTCGAAGAACTCGTTCTGGATCATCTCGCGGTTGATCGGGTCGACCGCGCCGAACGGTTCGTCCATTAGCAGCACCGGGGCCTCGGCGGCCAGGGCGCGGATCACCCCGATGCGTTGCTGCTGGCCACCGGACAGTTCGCGCGGGTAGCGTTGCAGGTACTGCTTGGGCTCGAGCTTGATCATGTGCATCAGCTCGCGGGCGCGGTCATGGCATTTCTGCTTGTCCCAGCCGAGCAGGCGCGGCACCACGGTGATGTTCTCCTCGATGGTCATGTTGGGGAACAGACCGATCTGCTGGATCACGTAGCCGATATGCCGGCGCAGCGTCACCTCGTCCAGGCCGGTGGTGTCCTCGCCATTGATGAACACTTGCCCGGAGGTCGGGGTGATCAGGCGGTTGATCATCTTCAGCGTGGTGCTCTTGCCGCAGCCGGAGGGGCCGAGGAACACGCAGATTTCGCCTTCGTTGACGGTGAGGCTTACCGCGTCGACGGCTTTGACGTCCTTGCCGTTGACGTTGAAGGTCTTGCTGAGGTTCTTCAGTTCGATCATGAGCGCAGTCCTTCTGGAGTCAGGGCACGTTGCAGGGCTTGCAGGAGCAGGTCGGCGATGATCGCCAGAAGGCTGACCAGCACCGCGCCGACCAGCAGCATCGACATGTCGCTGCGGCTGATGGAGGTGAGAATGAGCACGCCCAGGCCGCCGGCACCGATGGTCGCGGCGATGGTCATCACGCCGATGTTCATCACCACGGCGGTGCGCACACCGGCGAGGATCACCGGCACGGCGATGGGCAGCTCGACCATGCGCAGGCGCTGGCCGAAGGTCATGCCGATACCGCGGGCGGCTTCACGAATACCGGGCTCGACGTTGGTCAGGGCCAGGTAGGTGTTGCGCAGGATCGGCAGCAGTGAATAAAGGAACACCGCGGTGATTGCCGGCAGCGGCCCCAGGCCCTGGCCGAATTTCGAGTAGAACGGCAGCAGCAGGCCGAACAGGGCGATGGAGGGGATGGTCAGCAGCACCGTGGCGCTGGCCTGCAGGGGGCCGGCGAACACCGGGAAGCGGGTCATCAGGATGCCCAGCGGCACGCCGACAAGGATCGCCAGGCTTACCGCGATGCCGACCAGCATGATGTGCTGCCAGGTCAGTTGCAGGACCTGTGCCCAGTCGAGGTGGGCGAAGGTGTCGAGCAGGTTCATGGCTGTACCTCGCTGAGTGGGTGCTCACGCAGGAACGCGGCGGCCACCACCGTCGGGCTCTGGTGCTCGACATCGACCTTGGCGTTGAGCTGGCGCATGGTCTCGTCGTCCAGTTGCTCGGCCAGCGGCTTGAGCAGGGTGGCCAGGCGAGGGTGGGCGTCGAGCACGGCCTGGCGCAGTACCGGGGCGGCGGTGTAGTCGGGGAAGTAGTGCTTGTCGTCCTCCAGCAGCTTGAGGTCGAACGCGCTCAAGCGCCCGTCGGTGGTGTAGACCAGGCCGGCGAACACCTGGTTGTTGCGCATGGCGGTGTACACCAGGCCGCCGTCCATCTGGCGGATGTTGCGCCGGTCCAGCGGCAGCTCGTACAGCTCGCGCAGGCCGACCAGGCCATCCGGGCGGTTGGCGAACTCGGTGTCCAGCGCCACCAGGTGGTTGCGGTCGGGCTCGTCACGCAGCACCTGGTTGAGGTCGCTGATCGAGTTGATCTGCGGGTAGGCCTCGGCGACGGCCTTTGGCAGGCCCAGGGCGTAGGTGTTGCTGAACTTCGACGGAGTCAGCCAGACCAGGCCCTTTTTCGCGTCGAGTTCTTTCACTCGCGCATAGGTGGCTGCGGCGTCGGGCATGCGCTCGTCGATATGGTTGTACGAGACCAGCGATACGCCGGTGTATTCCCACATCAGGTCGAGCTGGCCGGTTTCCTGGGCCTGGCGGGCGATATTGCTGCCCAGGCCGGTGGTCACCCGCACATCGAAGCCGTTGGCGCGCAGATACTGGGCGGTGATCTCGGCGAGCACGGTCTGTTCGGTGAACACCCGGGCACCGATGCGCAGCTGTGGTTTTTCCGCTGCCTGGGCAACGCCTGCGCAAAGCAGGGCCGCGCCCAGGAACAAGGCGATGGTTTTCTTCATGCTTTGCCTCTTGTTATTGGGCCAGGCCACGTTCCAGCCAGCGCTTGCTGGAGAAACTCACCAACGCATCGAGCGCCAGGGCCAGCAACGCCGTGCAGGCGGCGCCGAGCAGCAGCTGCGGTTGGTTGTTCAGCGCGATGCCGGGGAAGATCAGGCTGCCCAGGCTGTTGGCGCCGATCAGGAACGCCAGCGGCGCGGTGCCCACGTTCAAGGCCAGGGCCACGCGCACGCCGCCGACGATGATCGGCACGGCGTTGGGCAGCTCGACCTGCCACAACTGCTGGCGCGCGGTCATGCCGATGCCGGTGGCGGCTTCCTTGAGCGAGGCGGGGACGTTTTTCAGGCCCTCGTAGGTGTTGCGCACGATGGGCAGGAGGGAGGCGAGGAACAGTGCGAAGATCGCAGGACCGGCGCCGATGCCCAGGATACTCAGGGCAATGGCCAGGACGGCCAGGGGAGGAATGGTGTTGCCAACGTTGAACAGCTGCATGAAGCGCTCGGCCTTGTCGACCCGATGCGGTCGACTCAAGGCAATGCCGGCGGGGATGCCCACGGCCAGCGCCGCCGCCATCGAAGCCAGCACCAGGATCAGGTGCGCTTGCAGGTAGAACCCAAGATCGTCGCGGTAGCGGGCGATCGTGTCGATGCCGATCCAGTGGACCAGCAGGGCCAGGATGACGAGCACGGCGGCCCATCCCAACAGCCCTTTTCCGTAGCGTGCAGCCACAGGCGGACTCCTTTTTTATAGTCGGCGATCACACCCCCGTGCGGCCGGCCATTCCTGGCGGCGGGTGGTGTGCTCGCGAGTAGCAGCCGATGCGCGGCATCAGGCCATGAGCCGAACCCCGTCGGGCTCGTGAAGCAGGTGAAACCAGCCCTGAAGCGAAGCGGCTTGCAGGGGAGTGGACGTCTCCGTGGGCGTAAAGGTTCCCATCTGGGGCGGCATTTGGCCAGTGTTAATCACTGGGCTCTAGGAATTTTTACGCGAAAAAAAAGCGCGGATATTACGTGGAGGCGTTGAAGTACCTGCTATCGAGGCGTTTGCCGACGCGACGTTGGATGGCCCTGGGCTAGGCGATGTATGCGTGGCTGTCGTGATTCCTCGAATGCCATGTTCGGGCCGCCTTTCGTATCTTCGGTTTTGGCCCGCGCCCCGACTTCAGGTATGATATCGCCCCTTTTTGAATCCCCAGTCAGGCGATTTCCCATGACCAACCAGGCCGCCGAAGTCGCGAAGCGCCGCACTTTCGCAATCATTTCCCACCCCGACGCCGGTAAGACCACCATCACCGAGAAGCTCCTGCTGATGGGCAAGGCCATTGCCGTCGCCGGTACCGTGAAGTCGCGCAAGTCCGACCGCCACGCCACCTCCGACTGGATGGAAATGGAGAAACAGCGCGGCATCTCCATCACCACCTCGGTGATGCAGTTCCCCTACCGCGAGCACATGATCAACCTGCTCGACACCCCCGGCCACGAAGACTTCTCGGAAGACACCTACCGCACCCTGACCGCGGTGGACTCGGCGCTGATGGTGCTCGACGGCGGTAAAGGCGTCGAGCCGCGCACTATTGCCCTGATGGATGTGTGCCGCCTGCGCGACACGCCGATCGTCAGCTTCATCAACAAACTCGACCGTGACATCCGCGACCCGATCGAACTGCTCGACGAAATCGAGGCGGTGCTGAAGATCAAGGCCGCGCCGATCACCTGGCCGATCGGTTGCTACCGCGACTTCAAGGGCGTGTATCACCTGGCCGGCGACTACATCATCGTCTACACCCCGGGGCATGGCCACGAGCGCACCGAGGCGAAGATCATCGAGAAGCTCGACTCCGATGAAGCCCGCGCTCACCTGGGTGACGAGTACGACCGCTTCCTCGAACAACTCGAGCTGGTGCAGGGCGCCTGCCACGAGTTCGACCAGGACGCGTTCATCAACGGCCAGCTGACCCCGGTGTTTTTCGGGACCGCATTGGGCAACTTCGGTGTCGACCATGTGCTCGACGCGGTTGTCGACTGGGCGCCGCGCCCACTGGCCCGTGTCGCCCACGAGCGCACCGTGGAACCGGTGGAAGAGAAATTCACCGGCTTCGTGTTCAAGATCCAGGCGAACATGGACCCGAAACACCGTGACCGTATCGCCTTCATGCGCATCTGCTCGGGCAAGTACGAGAAGGGCATGAAGATGCGCCACGTGCGTACTGGCAAGGACGTGCGCATCGGCGATGCCCTGACCTTCTTCTCCTCCGAGCGCGAGCAGCTGGAAGAGGCCTATGCCGGCGACATCATCGGCCTGCACAACCACGGCACCATCCAGATCGGCGACACCTTCACCGAAGGCGAGGCGCTGGGCTTCACCGGCATCCCGCACTTCGCCCCTGAGCTGTTCCGCCGCGTGCGCCTGAAGGACCCGCTGAAATCCAAGCAGCTGCGCCAGGGCCTGCAGCAGCTGGCCGAAGAGGGCGCGACACAGGTGTTCTTCCCCGAGCGCAGCAACGACATCATCCTCGGCGCGGTCGGTGTGCTGCAGTTCGACGTGGTCGCCAGCCGCCTGAAGGAAGAGTACAAGGTCGAGTGCGCCTATGAGCCGATCACCGTCTGGTCGGCGCGCTGGATCAGCTGCGACGACAAGAAGAAGCTCGAGGAATTCCAGAACAAGGCGGTGGAGAACCTGGCCATCGACGGCGGTGGTCACCTGACCTACCTGGCCCCGACCCGGGTCAACCTGGCGCTGATGGAAGAGCGCTGGCCGGATGTGAAATTCCGCGCGACTCGCGAGCACCACTAAGAGCAGCTGCAAGCTTCAAGCTGCGAGCGTCAAGAAGAGGCGGGCCCGGAAAGGCCCGCCTTTTTCTTGTCGCTTGCAGCTTCAAGCTTGTAACTGACGTATGTCAGTTGCCGGCTTTTATGCTGGTCCAGATCCGCGTCCTGATGCGGTCGATCTTCGCCGGCATTGCTTCCAGCGCATACAACTTGCCCATCACGTCGTCACTCGGGTAGATCATCGTGTTGCCCTTCAGCGCCGGGTCCACCAGCGCATCCGCCTGCTGGTTGCCATTGGCGTACTGCACGAAGTTGCTGATGTTGGCCATCACTTCCGGCTGCAACAGGTAGTTCATGTACGCATACCCGGCCTTCTCGTCAGGTGCATCGGCCGGCATGGCCACCATGTCGAACCACATCGGCGCGCCTTCCTTCGGGATCGAGTAGCCCACCTTCACCCCGTTCTTGGCCTCCTCGGCACGGTTCTTCGCCTGCAGCACGTCGCCTGAGAAACCCACCACCAGGCACACGTCGCCATTGGCCAGGTCGCCGGTGTACTTCGAGGAATGGAAGTAGCTGATATACGGGCGCACCTGCATCAGCAACGCCTTGGCCTTGTCGTAGTCCGCCGGGTTCTGGCTGTGGTGGGGCAGGCCCAGGTAGTGCAGGGCGATCGGCAGCAGCTCGGGGCCGTTGTCCAGCACCGCCACGCCGCAGCTCTTGAGCTTGGCGAGGTATTCGGGCTTGAAGAACAGGTCCCACGAATCGATGGGCGCATTGTCGCCGAGCACCGCCTTGACCTTGTCGATGTTGTAGCCAATGCCGGTGCTGCCCCACAGGTACGGGAAGCCGTACTGGTTGCCCGGGTCGTTGACCTCCAGGGCCTTGAGCAGCACCGGGTTGAGGTTCTTCCAGTTGGGCAGTTGCGACTTGTCCAGCTGCTTCAGGGCCTTGCCCTGGATCTGCCGGGCCATGAAGTGGTTGGAGGGGAACACCACGTCGTAGCCGGAGTTGCCGGTCATCAGCTTGCCGTCGAGGGTCTCGTTGCTGTCGAACACATCGTAGGTGGGATTGATGCCGGTGGTTTGCTGGAAGTGCTTCAGGGTGTCCGGGGCGATGTAGCTCGACCAGTTGTAGATCTTCACTGAGTCGGCGGCACTGGCCACGCTGGCGGCCAGCATCAGGGGAGCGAGAAGGAGGGTGCGCATGTCGGGGTTACCTTGCTTTGTCTGTTGTTATCGAAGGCAGGCGATCAGCGGATCAGAAAATGAGGACGTAGGTCTTGCGCACGGTTTCCTGGATATCCCAGGTGCCGAGGCTGTTGGCCGGTAGCATCAGTGCGTCTCCGGCTTCTATGACCAGGGGCTCGCCACCGTCGGGGGTGAAGGTGCAGCGGCCCTTGATGAAATGGCAGAACTCCTGCTGCACGATCTGCCGCCGCCAGCGTCCCGGGGTGCATTCCCAGATACCGGTCTCGACGCCGTCGTTGCGTTCGACGCAGGTGACCGAAGTCACTGCGACCGGCTCGCCGAGGGGCATGGCGACCGGGGTGCTGCTGTCCAGGATGGCGCTGTCGGTGTGCTTGAACTGGGTGATGCTCATGACCAGTGGATCCTGTGTGGTGGTGAGGGGAAGTCAGTGCATGAAGCCTTCCATGAAGTCGGCCAGCCCACTGGCCAGGCGTCGCCGCCAGGGCGCGCTGGCGGGGTTGGCGAGGGTCCGGTCCTCGTGGACGAAACTCTGGATGATCGCGTTGTAGCCCAGCCAGCGGCACGGCTCGGGTGGCCAGCTGGCCAGGCTCGACAGCGGGCGGTTGTCGTGCACCCAGGGCTGCGCGGTCAGTTCGTTGTGCTGACCGAGGATCAGCGCGGCCAGGGTGCGTCCACCGAGGTTGGTGGCGCCGACACCCTCGCCGCCATAACCGCCGGCCAGGGCGATGCCGCGCTGGCGGTCGCAGAGCATGTGGGGGCGGAAACGCCGGGCCATGCCGAGGTTGCCGCCCCAGGAGTGGGTGATGCGTACGTGCTTGAGCTGTGGGAACAGTTCGCCGAACAGGTAGCGGCGCAGCTCCACCTCGTCGGTGGTCAGGGTGAAATCCTCGCGCAGACGGCCTCCGAAGCGATAGCCGCCGCGGGCACCGAACACCAGGCGGTTGTCGGCGCTGCGCTGGCCATAGGTGACCTGGCGGCTGTTTTCGCTGAAGGCCTGGCCCTGGCCCAGGCCGATCTGCTCCCAGGTCGACTCCGGCAGCGGCTCGGTGGCCACCAGCAGGCTCTGTACCGGCAGCTGGTGCCGCCCGAGCGGTGGCAGGCTGGCGGCGTAGCCTTCCACGGCCGGCACCACCCAGTGGCTGCGGATGCGTGCCAACGGGGTGCGCACTTCGCCGGTCTGCCAGTCTATGGCTGGGGTGTTCTCGTAGATCGGCACGCCCATGGCCTCGACCGTCCGTGCCAGGCCACGCACTAGCCTCGCCGGTTGAATGGTGGCGACGTGCGGGCTGTAGAGGGCGCCGTAGGGGTTGCTTATCTTCAGCTGGGCATCCAGCTGTTCCGGACGCAGCCAGCGGTAGTCGTCTTCATTCATGCCCTGGCGGTAGAGGTCGTCGAGCCAGGCGCGCAGGTTGCGTTCCTGTTCCGGGTAGCGGGCGGCGCAGTAGAGCACGCCGCCTTTGCGGTAGTCGCAGGCGATGCCTTCGCGCAGCAGCACGTCGTGGACTTCGTCGGGGATGCCGTGCAGCAGGTCGATGCTTTCACGCCGTTGCTGCGGCGAGAGCGTGGCCAGCAGGCGGTCCTCGCCCAGCAGGTTGCCCATCAACCAGCCGCCATTGCGTCCGGAGGCGCCGAAGCCGGCGATGTTGGCCTCGATCACCGCGATGTTCAACTGCGGCGCCTGGCGCTTGAGGTAGTAGGCCGTCCACAGGCCGGTGTAGCCGGCGCCGATGATGCACACGTCGAGATCCAGGTCCTGGCGCAGGGCCGGGCGCGCGCACAACGGCTCGTCGAGCTGGTCCATCCACAGGCTGATCGTGCGCAGGGGTTGCATCGGGTCGGGCTCCACATCCGTTCAAGGTATGTGGACGATCCTAGTGAAGCGCGGGGAGGGCTGTCTTACGTGCGTGCACGCAGGGAAATTTGCTTGAGGTAGGCTTTGGGCGACAGGCCGGTGTGCTCGCGAAAGCACTTGTAGAACGCCGACAGCGAATTGAAACCGGCGTTGAACGCCAGGTCATCGACGGGCGCCGTAGCGCAGCTATTGTCCAACCGGCTCAGCAGGTGCTGCAGGCGGGCCTGGTTGACGTAGCGGTAGAAGCTCTGGCCAAGCACCTGGTTGAGGAGGTAGGAAATCTGGTTGCGGCTGTAGCCGCTTTCGTCGGCGACCTGCTGCAGGTCCAGTTCAGGGTCAAGGTAGGGGCGTTGGGCCTGGAAGTAGTGCTCCAGGTCCTGGGCCATGGTCGACAGCTGGCGTGGCGACAGGCCAAGCCGGCTGGTGGCAGGGCGCGGACCACCGGCGGGCCTGCCCTTGGCATCGCCGCGCACCAGCGTGGCGTATTCGTTGACCTGCCAGATCAGCCCGTCCCTGACCGTGATCGCCTCGCTGGACTGGAACGCCACCAGGCCGTCGCCGCCTTGTACGGTGACCTGGTACTGGATGAACGCGGTGCAGCCATCGACGCGGATGCGGTCGCTGTGGACGATGTCCTCCCCGGCCTCGTGGGGCAGGCTGGCGCGCACGTAGTCGCGCAGCTGGCTGAAACCGAGCACGCGGTTCTGGAAGAAGTCGTGGTACTGGATATCCGGGTGGTACAGGGCCATCACCCCGTCCAGGTCGCGATGCTTCCAGCACAGGTGATAGCGCATGACGGTGGCGGCGGTGAGCGGGGTCTGCTCAGGGCCGTCGGGGACGGTGGTGATAGACATGCCGTGGATGGTGCCTCGCCGCGTCCCGGTCTGACAAGAACCAGCCCGTGTGCACAGGTCGCAGCCAGGGTTGCAGAAGGCCCTGCCGTTTCCGACCCGATCTGGCATTTTGCATGATGTTCAGATGTTGCCTACAGGCCAACCGCCTGATTTATAAAGAAGTCATGTTTTGACACAAAGTGGCACAGCCCCTGCACTGCCTTACCCGAGAAAGGACCTCCCCCTCAGATAAAGGCGTCGAATCATGATCACACCTGCCGACTACCCCACCAACGACCCCAATCGCTCCGGTGTTTCCTGGGCCGCGATATTCGCTGGCGCAGCAGCAGCGGCGGCCTTGTCCCTGATCCTGTTGGTACTGGGAACAGGATTGGGCCTGGCCGCTACCTCGCCTTGGGCCGACGAAGGCGCCAGCGCCAAGGCGCTTGGGATTTCCACCATCATCTGGCTACTGATCACACAGATACTGGCCTCGGGCCTAGGTGGTTACATCGCCGGTCGCCTGCGGATGAAATGGGCCAACCTGCACGGTGATGAAGTGTATTTCCGGGACACTGCACATGGCTTCCTGGCGTGGGCGGTTGCCACGCTCGTGGCGGCCATGCTGGTGCTCGGTACTGCTGGCAACTTGCTGGGCGCCGGCGCCACCGCTGTGTCCGGAGCGGCTACAACTGCCGCTGCGGGCGTGGCTGGCAGCGACAGCCAGGGCAAGGACCCGATGGGCTACTTCGTCGATAGCCTGTTCCGTGCTCAAGGCCCGGTGGCGGTCAGTGACGACGCTGCAAATGGTGTGGCAGCGCGTATTCTGACCCGCTCGCTGGCTCAGGGCGGCACGCTTGCGCCGGAGGACCGGACCTACCTGGCCCAGGTGGTGGCCCAGCGCACTCGCCTGACCCAGCCCGAGGCCGAAGCACGCGTTGATCAGGTCTATGCGCAACTGCAGCAAGCCAAGGTCGAAGCCAAGCAAGCTGCGGATGCTGCGACAAAGGCTGCGGCCTGGACCGCGTTGTGGACCTTCGTCGCCCTGCTTTGCGGCGCCTTCTTCGCCAGCCTGGCGGCACTCTTCGGTGGCCGGCAGCGTGATCGGGTTCAGTGGCTCGAAGCCAGTCAAGCAGACTACAACTTGCGCCACGCCTCCGCACCGATTCGATAACCCGCACAGGAACAAGGAGAAACATCATGCGCTCATTATTGCTGTGGATGCTCGGGGTACCTATTCCGGTGATCATCCTGATTGCACTGTTCATGCACTGAGAAATGAAAACGCCGCCCCCGAAGGGCGGCGTTTTCATTGGCGCATAACGCTACAGGAACTGCTCGGCGTAGTGGCAGGCCACCTGCCGCGTGCTCACTTTGCGCAACGCTGGGACTTCCTTGGCGCATCGTTCGGTGGCATACGGGCAACGTTTGTGGAAGGCACAGCCATCCGGCGGGTTCAACGGATTGGGCAGCTCACCGGCAATGCGGATCTTCGGTTTCAGCGGATCTGGATGGATCGCCGGGGTCGCAGACAACAGCGCCTGTGTATATGGGTGCAGCGGCTTGTCGTAGATGTCCTGCTTGGGCCCCATCTCCGCTGGCCGACCGAGGTACATGACCAGCACCTGGTCCGCCACATGGCGCACCACCGCCAGGTTGTGGGAGATGAATACGTAGGCGGTGTTGAACTCCTTTTGCAGGTCCATGAACAGGTTCAACACCTGGGCCTGGATTGACACGTCCAGCGCCGAGGTCGGCTCGTCGGCCACCAGTACCTTGGGTTGCAGCATCATCGCCCGGGCCAGGGCGATGCGCTGGCGTTGACCGCCAGAGAACATGTGCGGATAACGCTGGTAGTGCTCGGGGCGCAGGCCCACCTGCTCCATCATCTTCTGCACTTTCTCGCGGCGTTCCGCCTTGCTCAGCGAGGTATTGATCAGCAGCGGTTCGGCCAGCTGGTCGCCGATCTTCTGCCGTGGGTTGAGCGAGGCATACGGGCTCTGGAACACCATCTGCACGTCACGGCGCAGCTGTTTGCGCTGGTCCTTGCTGGCGCCCTTTACCTCCTGGCCGGCGATCTGCAGCGAACCGGAGGAAGGCTCCTCGATCAGGGTCAGGGCCCGCGCCAAGGTCGACTTGCCGCAACCGGATTCACCGACCACGGCCAGGGTCTTGCCGGCCTCCAGTTCGAACGACACGCCATTGAGCGCCCGCACCAGCGCATGGCCCTTGAACAGGCCGCGGGAGACTTCGTAGTGGCGGGTCAGCTCACGAGCGGAAAGTACGACGGCCATCACGCCACCTCCTGGTTCAGCGGATAGAAGCAACGCACCAGGCTGTGGGCCTGGGGATCGAGGGGCGGGCGCTGCCGGCGGCAGTTTTCCTGCACATAGGGGCAGCGCGGCGACAGCAGGCAGCCTTGTGGGCGGTCATAGCGGCCGGGGACGATGCCAGGCAGGGTGGCCAGGCGTTCGGCGCCGATGCTGTGCTCGGGAATGGCCGCCAGCAGCGCTTCGCTGTAAGGGTGGGCGGGTACGTCGAACAGCTCGGGCACCTGGCCTACTTCGACTGCTTGCCCTGCGTACATCACACACACGCGCTTGGCGGTTTCGGCGACCACGGCCAGATCGTGGGTGATCAGAATGAGCGCCATGTTGCGCTCTTTCTGCAGGTTGACCAGCAGCTCCATGATCTGCGCCTGGATGGTTACATCCAGCGCGGTCGTGGGTTCATCGGCGATCAGCAGTTTCGGCTCGCCGGCGATGGCCATGGCGATGGCCACGCGCTGGCTCATGCCGCCGGACAGTTGGTGCGGGTAGGCGTCGAGGCGGCTTTCGGCAGCCGGGATCTCGACCTTCTTCAGCAGTTCCAGGGCGCGCTGGCGCGCAGCCTTGCCCTTGAGGCCGAGGTGCTGGCGCAGCACTTCCTCGATCTGGTAGCCCACGGTGTAGCTGGGGTTGAGCGCGGTCATCGGGTCCTGGAAGACCATCGCGATGTCCTTGCCCACCACCTTGCGGCGCTGGCGGCCGCTGAGCTTGAGCATATTGGTGCCGGCGAAGTCGAGCACGTCCGCGGTGATGCGCCCGGGGGCTTCGATCAGCCCCATCAGCGCCATCATGGTCACCGACTTGCCCGAGCCAGATTCGCCGACGATGGCGAGGATCTCGCCGGCATCCACGCTCAGGTCGAGGCCGTCCACCACAGGCACGGCATTGGCGTCGCCGAAGCGCACGTTCAGGTTGTTGATCTGCAACAGTGACATGGCGATCTCCTCAGGCGGCGTTCTTGAGTTTCGGGTCCAGCGCGTCGCGCAGGCCGTCGCCCATCAGGTTGATTGCCAGCACACTGAGCAAAATGGTCAGGCCGGGCAGGCTAACCACCCACCAGGCGCGTTCGATGTAGTCGCGAGCTGAGGCCAGCATGGTGCCCCACTCGGGGGTTGGCGGCTGCACACCGAGGCCGAGGAAACCCAGGGCTGCGGCGTCGAGGATCGCCGAGGAGAAGCTCAGGGTAGCCTGCACGATCAGCGGCGCCATGCAGTTGGGCAGCACGGTGACGAACATCAGTCGCGGCAGGCCGGCACCGGCCAGGCGCGCGGCGGTGACGTAGTCACGGTTCAGTTCGCCCATCACCGCGGCGCGGGTCAGGCGCACGTAGGACGGCAGCGAGACGATGGCGATGGCGATCACGGTGTTGATCAGGCCTGGGCCGAGGATGGCGACGATGGCCACGGCCAGCAGCAGCGAGGGCAGGGCCAGCATCACGTCCATCAGACGCATGATCGAGGGGCCGAGGATCTGCGGGAAGAAGCCGGCAAACAGGCCCAGCAGGATACCCGGGATCAGCGACATCACCACCGACGACAGGCCGATCAGCAGCGACAGTCGAGCGCCCTGGATTAGCCGCGAGAGCAGATCGCGGCCCAGCTCATCAGTGCCGAGGATGAATTGCCAGGTACCGCCTTCGAGCCACACTGGCGGCGTGAGCAGGAAGTCGCGGTATTGCTCGCTGGGGTTGTGCGGCGCCACCCAGGGGGCGAACAGGGCGCAGAACACCACCAGGCACATGAACGCCAGGCCGGCCACCGCGCCTTTGTTGCGCGAGAAGGCCTGCCAGAATTCTTTATATGGCGAGGGATAGAGCAAGCTTTGGTCGACCACGCTGGGCGGGGTGACGGATTTTGGAATCGGGCTGGTCATGGCGTAGTCCTCAGCGCTGATGACGGATGCGTGGGTTGGCCAGGCCGTAGAGGATGTCCACGACGAAGTTGACCAGGATCACCAGGCAGGCGATCAACAGGATGCCGTTCTGGACCACGGGGTAGTCACGGGCACCGATGGCTTCGATCAGCCATTTACCGATGCCCGGCCAGGAGAAGATGGTTTCGGTGAGCACGGCGCCGGCCAGCAGCGTGCCGACCTGCAGGCCGAACACGGTGAGTACCGGGATCAGCGCGTTGCGCAGGCCATGGATGAACACCACGCGCGACGGCGACAGGCCCTTGGCGCGGGCGGTACGGATGTAGTCCTCGCGCAGCACTTCGAGCATCGACGAACGGGTCATGCGGGCGATCACCGCCAGCGGGATGGTGCCCAGCACAATGGCCGGCAGGATCAGGTGCATCAGCGCATCCTTGAACGCGCCTTCCTCGTCGCTGAGCAGGGTGTCGATGAGCATGAAGCCGGTTTTCGGCTCGATGTCGTAGAGCAGGTCGATGCGCCCGGAGACCGGCGTCCAGCCCAGGCTCACCGAGAAGAACATGATCAGGATCAGGCCCCACCAGAAGATCGGCATCGAGTAGCCGGCCAGGGAGATGCCCATCACCCCGTGGTCGAACAGCGAGCCGCGCTTGAGCGCGGCGATCACCCCGGCCAGCAGGCCGATGACCCCGGCGAACAGCAGGGCGGCCATGGCCAGCTCCAGGGTTGCCGGGAACAAGGTGAGGAATTCGTTCCATACGCTTTCACGGGTGCGCAGGGATTCGCCCAGGTCGCCCTGGGCGAGCTTGCCGACATAGTCTAGGTACTGGGCCGGCAGTGGCTTGTTCAGGCCCAGGCGCTCCATGGCCTGGGCATGCATTTCGGGGTCCACCCGGCGTTCGCCCATCATCACTTCGACGGGGTCGCCGGGGATCAGGCGTATGAGCGCGAAGGTCAGCAGGGTGATACCGAAGAAGGTCGGAATCAGCAGACCCAGGCGTCGGGCAATAAAACTCAACATTGTCAGGGGTACCTCATCAGCCGGAAACGGCGTGCCGCCGGGGCCTCTTGCACAAGGTCCGGCGGCTGTTGTTGTTCTACTTCACCTGGGTGGTGGCGAAGTTGTTGTTGGTCAGTGGGTTGATCACATAGCCTTCGACGTTCTCGCGCATGGCGGTGAACATCTTCGGGTGGGCCATGCTGATCCACGGTTGGTCTTCATCGTACACCGCCAAGGCCTCGTTATAGAGCCTGGCGCGTTCGTCGTTGTCGATCACTTCGCGGGCGCGGGTGATCAGGTCCTGGAATTTCTGGTTGCACCAGCGCGCATAGTTCTCGCCGCTTTTCACCGCGTCACAGCTGAGCATCGGCGTGAGGAAGTTGTCCGGGTCGCCGTTGTCGCCGGCCCAGCCCGCCGACACCAGGTCGGCCTCGCCCTTCTTGGCGCGACGCAGCATCTCGGCCCATTCCATCACGCGGATGTCGAGCTTGATGCCGATCTTGGCCAGATCCGACTGCAGCATTTCGGCGGACAGGCGCGGGTTGGGGTTGGTCGGGCCACCGCCGTTGCGGGTGAACAAGGTGATCACCGTGCCCTCCGGCACGCCGGCTTCCTTGAGCAGGGCGCGGGCCTTGTCGAGGTCATGGGGTGGGTTCTTGTTGTCGGTGTTGTAGCCGATCATGGTCGGTGGATACGGGTTGACCCCAACCAGGGCGTTGCCCTTGCCGAACAGCTGGTCGACGTGGGTCTGGCGGTCGAAGGCCATGTCGATTGCCTTGCGCACGCGCACATCGCTCAGGTATTTGTGCTGGGTGTTCATCGAGATGTAGCCGGTAACCAATGCTTCGATCTCGGCGACCTTGAGTTTCGGGTCGGTCTTGATCCCCGGCACGTCGTCAGGCTTGGGATACAGGGCAATCTGGCATTCGTTGGCGCGCAGTTTCTGCAGGCGCACGTTGCTGTCGGTGGCGATGGCGAAGATCAGCGCATCGGCAGGTGGCTTGCCACGGAAGTAGTCCGGGTTGGCCTTGTAGCGGACGTTGGCGTCCTTGTTGTAGCGCTGGAACACGAACGGGCCGGTGCCGACCGGCTTGCTGTTGAGGTCGCCGGTCTTGCCGGCCTTGAGCAACTGGTCGCCGTACTCGGCGGAGTAGATCGAGGTGAAGGCCATGGCCAGGTCGCGCAGGAAAGGCGCTTCCGGGCGGGTCAGGGTGATCACCACGGTGTGATCGTCGGTCTTCTCGACCGACTTGAGCAGGTCCTTGAAGGCCATGCTCTCGAAGTAGGGATAGCCGACGCTGGTCTTGTCGTGCCACGGATGGTCTTTCTTCAACTGACGGTTCAAGCTCCACAGCACGTCATCGGCGTTGAAGTCGCGGGTGGGCTTGAAGTAGTCGGTGGTGTGGAACTTGACGCCTTCGCGCAGGTGGAAGGTGTAGACCAGGCCGTCGGGGCTGACGTCCCAGCTGGTGGCCAGGGCCGGTTGGATCTCGGTGGTGCCGGGCTTGAAGTCGACCAGGCGGTTGAAGATGGCCTCGGCCGTGGCATCGGCGGTGACGGCGGTGGTGTACTGGACGATGTCGAAGCCTTCCGGGCTGGCTTCGGTGCACACCACCAGCGGCTTGGCCGCCAGATTCGATGCGGCGCCCAGGATGACGGCTGCCAGGGCAGCACGTAGCGGTAGCAATTTCATGGAACCTCCCTGCAGTGCTAGTTCCAGCGTAGCCGCCACGGCCCGTGGGGAGGCGGGCCGTGGCGCCAACGGTCAGAGGATGTTGAACGGAATGGTGGTGACGACGCGGAACTCGTCGAGACTGCCGTCGCTCTGCGCCTTGCTGGCACGGTGGGCGGTATAGGTGGCGCGGATGGTGGTGTCCTTCAGCATGCCGCTCTGCACCGCGTAGCTGGTGCCGATGCCCCACTCGTAGTGGTTCTCGCCGTCCTGGCCGCGGACGTCATAGGCGGTGCCCTTGTAGTGGGTACCGTCGATATCCCAGCCGCGGGCGTTGTAGACGTTGAACTTCAGGCCCGGCACGCCATACGGCGCCATGTTCAGCACATAGCTGATCTGCAGGGATTTCTCGTTCGGGCCGTTGAAGTCCGACAGCAGGGAGTTGGCCAGGTAGATGCCGTTGGTCTCGTGCAGGTAGTCGAAGTACTCGTTACCGTTGACCTGCTGCCAGGAGGCGGTGAGGGTGTGGGCCTGGTGGGTCAGGCCGAACGACAGGCTGTAGGTGTCGTTGTCGATCTCGCCCATCTTCTTGCTGCCTTCGTCCACGGTCTTGTAGTAGTTAAGACCGGTGGTCAGGCTCAGCACCGCGCTGTCGCCCAGCACGTGGTTGGCGCCGAAGTAGTACTGGTTCCAGAAGTCCTCGACCTTGGTGGCGTAAAGGCTGGTGGTCAGGCTCTTGAGCGGCTGGTAGTTGATGCCGACGGTGCTGGCGCGGTCGGTTTCCCTGCCGTTGCCGTATTCGCTGCGGAACTTGCTCAGGCTCTGCTCGGTACGCGGCGAAACGCGGTCGAAGGTACCCACGTCGAACGACAGGTTCTCGAACTCGGCGCTGTGCAGGAACGCGCCCTGGAAGCTCGATGGCAAGGCACGGTTACCGATGTAGGCGATCATCGGCGTGTCGACCGATTGACGACCGACGGTCAGCGTGGTGTTGGAGATGCGCGCCTTGACATTGCCCAGGCCCATCTTGCTCCACTGGCCGATCGGGTCGCCGTCGCTGTGGGTCAGGGTGCGGTTGTTCGGGCCGGCCACGGCGGCGCGGCCCTGCTCGAGGGCGATGGCATTGTAGGCCGCGGCCTCGACGGCGAAGCCCACGGTACCTTCGGTGAAGCCCGAGCTGTAGTTGAGGATGGTGCCCTGCACCCAGTTGTCGCGGCTGTGGGTGTCGTGGCGGGTGCCGTCGCCCTTGGTGTATTTCCACAGCGGCGCGCGGGTGGCGCGTTCGCGGGCATACCAGTTGCGGGTGCTGCCGGTCAGACTCTGGCCATCGATGAAGCCTTTGGCCTCGGCCTGTTCACTGCTGGACTTGAGCGCGAACGGCACGAAGTCCTGGCTTGCGGGTTCGGCCTGGGCGAGGGCGCAGAAGGCGCCGACGGACAAGGCCAGTGCGGTGGTGGTGGTACGAATCAACATGAAAGCTCCCTGATATTTTTCTAGTTATCACCCGACCTTGTGGGCCGGGCTTGTCACGGTGACGCGGTACTGCAGTGTCTGCCTGGGGGTTGCCAGGCAAATCCGGGCTGCACGCCGTCGCGGGAGTGGGTCGCACTCCCGGCCGGGCGTTGCAGGGTCAATCGATGCTGACGCCGGAGAAAACGTTGCGTCCGAAGGGGCTGACCTTGAAGTCTTTCACGCTGATGCTCAGCGGCTGGTTGACCGTGGAGTGCGCAACCGGGGTAATCGGCACCTGTTGCTTGAGACGTTGCTGGGCTTGTTCGTAGAGGCTGGTGCGCTGGTCGCGGTCGGTGACCTGCTTGGCTTTTTTCACCAGTGCGTCGTATTGCGAATCGCACCACAAGGAGTAGTTATTGCTGCCGATGGCGTCGCAGCTGAACAGGGTGCCGAGCCAGTTGTCCGGATCACCGTTGTCGCCGGTCCAGCCGATCAGGGCGATGTCATGCTCGCCGTTCTTCATGCGCTTGAGGTATTCACCCCATTCGTAGCTGACGATGCGCACCTTGAAGCCGAGCTTGCTCCAGTCGGACTGGAGCATTTCGGCCATGAGCTTGGCGTTGGGGTTGTAGGGGCGTTGTACCGGCATGGCCCACAGGGTGATCTCGGTACCTTCCTTGACCCCGGCCTGCTTCAGCAGTTGCTTGGCCTTTTCCGGGTCGAACGGGGCGTCCTTGATCGATTTGTCGTAGGACCATTGGGTCGGCGGCATGGCGTTGACGGCGGTCTGGCCGGCATCCTGGTAGACCGCCTGGATGATTGCCTGCTTGTTCACTGCCATGTCCATGGCCTGGCGCACCTCCAGCCGGTCGAAGGGTGGGTGCTGGGTGTTGTAGGCGATGTAGCCAAGGTTGAAACCGGGTTGTGTCATCACCTGCAGCTTGCCGTCTGCCTTGAGCGCGGGCAGGTCGGCCGGGCGCGGGTGCAGGGTGATCTGGCATTCGTTGCGGCGCAGCTTCTGGATGCGCACCGAGGGGTCGACGTTGATCGAGAACACCAGGTTGTCGATCTTCACCCGGTCCGGCGCCCAGTATTCCTTGTTGCCCTTGAAGCGGATCTGCGAATCCTTCTGGTAGCGCTGGAACACGAACGGACCGGTGCCGATCGGCTTCTGGTTGATATCGCTGGCCTTGCCGCTGGCCAGCAGGTGGTCGGCGTACTCGGCGGAGAGGATCGAGGCGAAGGCCATGGCGATGTTCTGCAGGAACGCGGCGTCGACCTGGTTGAGGGTGAAGACCACGGTCAGCGGGTCGGTCTTCTCGACCTTGGCGATGTTCTTGTCCAGCCCCATGCTGATGAAGTACGGGAACTCGGTGGGGTAGGCCTTGCGGAAGGGGTGATCCTTGTCGAGCATGCGGTTGAAGGTGAACAGCACGTCGTCGGCGTTGAAGTCGCGGCTGGGCTTGAAGTCCTTGTTGCCATGGAACTTCACAGCGGGTCGCAGGTGGAAGGTGTACTTCAGGCCGTCCTCGGACACCTGCCAGTCGGTGGCCAGGCCCGGCTGCACGGCAGTGCCGCCGCGCTCGAACTCGACCAGGCGGTTGTAGATCGGTTCGGCGGCGTCGTTGTCGGTGGCCGCGGTGTACTGGGCGGTGTCGAAACCTGCCGGGCTGCCTTCGGAGCAGAACACCAGGTTGTTGGCGAGGCTCGCGGGAGCCTGGCTCAGCAAGCCGAGGGCAAGCAGGGTGGAACTCAGTGTGGTAAGGCGCATGGCAGATCCTTTGTCTGTGTTTTCAGGCCGCGACAGGCAAAACGCGGCTGCTGCATCCCGGTCCTGACGATAGGCGCGCCAGAATGCGGGAACCAGGGTTCGCTACTGATTTGAGGGCGGGAGCGTTCTGGCGAATGCGAGGGAATAACCCTGCGTATCGCCCGATCATGTCACCGCTCCGCCGGCAAAGGCCGGCGGGGCGGTCACGACCGTTACTTGTCCACGCTGACTCCGTAGAAGGAGTTCAGGCCGAAGGGGCTGATCTTGAAGTCCTTCACTTTCGCGCTCATGGGCTGATACACGGTGGAGTGGGCGATCGGGGTGATCGGCACCTGTTCCTTGAGGATGTGTTGCGCCTGCTTGTACAGCTGGGTGCGTTTGGCCTGGTCGGGGGTGGCCTTGGCTTGCTTGATCAGGTCGTCGTAGGGCTTGTAGCACCACTTGGAGAAGTTGTTGCCATCCATGGCATCGCAGCCATAGAGCGTGCCCAGCCAGTTGTCCGGGTCACCATTGTCGCCGCTCCAGCCAATCAGCATGGCGCCCTGCTCGCCGCCCTTGGAGCGCTTGATGTACTCGCCCCACTCGTAGCTGACGATCTTGGCCTTGATGCCGACCTTCGCCCAGTCGGACTGGAGCATCTCGGCCATCAGCTTGGCGTTGGGGTTGTACGGACGCTGCACCGGCATGGCCCACAGGGTGATCTCGGTGCCTTCCTTGATGCCGGCTTCCTTGAGCAGCTGCTTCGCCTTTTCAGGGTCGTACTTGGCGTCCTTGATCGTGGTGTCGTAGGACCATTGCGTCGGCGGCATGGCGTTGACCGCCAGCTGGCCGGCGCCTTGATAGACTGACTCGATGATCTGCGGCTTGTTCACCGCCATGTCCAGCGCTTCGCGCACCTTGAGCTGCGACAGTGGGTTGGGTTCGTTGCTGCCCTTGACCTTGTCCATCACGTTGTAGGCGATGTAGCCGAGGTTGAAGCCAGCCTGGTCAGGCATCTTCAGCTTCGGATCCTGTTTGAGCGGTGCGATGTCGGCCGGGCGCGGGAACAGGGTGACCTGGCATTCGTTCTTCTTGAGTTTCTGCATGCGCACCGAGGCGTCGGTGCTGATTGCGAAGATCAGGTTGTCGATCTTCACGTCCTCGGGCTTCCAGTAGTCCTTGTTGCCCTTGTAACGGATCTGCGCGTCCTTCTGGTACTTGCTGAACACGAACGGGCCGGTGCCGATGGGCTTCTGGTTGATATCGGCAGCCTTGCCCTGCTTGAGCAACTGGTCGGCGTATTCGGCGGACTGGATCGAGGCGAAGCTCATGGCCAGGTTCTGGATGAACGCGGCGTCGACGTCGTTGAGCGTGAACTTCACAGTGTGCTCGTCGACCTTCTCGACCTTGGCGATGTTCTTGTCCATGCCCATGTCGGTGAAGTAAGGGAACTCGGTGGGGTAGGCCTTGCGGAAGGGGTGGTTCTTGTCGAGCATGCGGTTGAAGGTGAAGAGCACGTCGTCGGCGTTGAATGCACGGGTCGGCTTGAAGTACTCGGTGGTATGGAACTTCACGCCGTCACGCAGATGGAAGGTGTACGTCTTGCCGTCGTCGGAGACTTCCCACTTGGTGGCCAGGCCCGGGATCACTGCGGTGCCGCCACGCTCGAATTGAGTCAGGCGGTTGAACATGGTTTCGGCGGAGGCGTCAAAGTCGGTCCCGGTGGTGTACTGGCCAGGGTCGAAACCGGCCGGGCTGCCTTCGGAGCAGAACACCAGGTTGGTCGCGGCGAGGGCGGATGGAGCGCCGGCTAGCAAGCCTGCACTGACCAGGAACGGGATGACTGCGTGTTTGAGCATGGTGGCCTCATTGTTGTCATTTTTCGAATTGAGGCGGCCTCGTGAGCCGACCTGCGGATACTTATGCAGGGGGTATTCCCAATGCAACACTCAGCAGGATGGTTGACGCCAAAAACGTGGTACTGACGTACATGGATGTCGCATCCATATAACTTTGGCGAATGTTGAACGTTTGCGAGGGGGAAAAGGGCGAAAATTTCAGGATATTTCGCACTTTATGTGACAAGCAGACGCACCCGTTTGGTGCGTAGGAAAGGTCTGAAACGGCTGTCCGAGACGGTTTTGACCATCTCGGACATCCAGTCGAGTGTGTCAGGGCACCTGGACTTCGATCAGGCCGTCGGCACTCATGCTAACTTCGCTGGTTCCGGCTTCGATATCCGGTGTCGGCGCGGATTCATCGGCGGCGCCCTTGGCCATCATCGCCATCGGTGCGTTGCGCAGGTAGGGGCGTGGGTAACCGCTGCTGTTGAGGTTCAGGCTGACCACCTTGTAGCCTTTGCCGCCCAAGGCATCGGTGGCCAGCTGGGCGCGGGCCTTGAACGCGGCGATGGCATCCTTGAGCAGCTCGTCTTCATTGGACTTGCGTGTGGCCGGGGCAATGGAGAAGTCCATGCCGCCCATCTTCAGGTCTTGCAGCAGGTCACCGGTGAGCTTGGACAGGGCCGGGAAGTCGGCGCTTTCCAGGCGCAGTTCGGCGCGCTCGCGCCAGCCGGTGATCTTCTGGCCCTTGGTGTCGTAGATCGGGTAGCTGTTGCGGCTGCCCTGGCTGATCTTCACGTCCTTGACCTGGCGGGCCTGCTGCACGGCCTTGTTCATGGTCTCGGTGATCTCTTTGGCCAGCTTGCCCGGGTCGGTGTTCTGCGCTTCGCTGTACAGCGTCACGACCATCAGGTCGCGTGCCACTTCCTTGCTGACTTCGGCACGCAGCGACACCTGGTTGTAGCGTGGCTCGTCGGCCGCCAGGGCCGGCAGGCTGGCGAGCATGCCGCAGGACAGGGCAACGGCGGCGGCGCCGCGACGGGTAATGTGCATGTGGAGCTCCTTGGCAGGGTAAGGCGTGGATGAGCAGATCCGTTCCACGCATGGCCGATCAGACCGGTGACAGTGTAGAGGGTTCAAAAGTGCCATCATGAATCTATGACAAAGTGTGGCGCTTTGCCGCATCGCTGCAGTGGAGCGCCCGGCTTCGGTATACTCCAGCCGATTTTCCTGGAGCACTCATTGGGAGAGCTCATGCTCGCCGTCGCACATCCGTTGTCTGCCACACGCCAGAACCTGTGGCGCCTGACCTTCATCCGCATCCTCGTCCTGGCGGCCCAGGCGGGCTCGGTAGGCGTGGCCTACTGGACCGAGCTGCTGCCGCTGCCGTGGTTCTCGCTGGCAGTCACGCTGGCCCTGTCGTCGCTGCTGTGCGCGTTCACCGCCCTGCGCCTGCGCCTGTCGCTGCCGGTCACCGAGCTCGAGTACGCCCTGCAGCTGGCCTGCGACCTGCTGATCCACAGTGCCCTGCTTTATTACTCGGGCGGCTCGACCAACCCCTTCGTCTCCTATTACCTGGTGCCATTGGCCATCGCCGCGGTGACCTTGCCGTGGCTCTACTCGCTGGTGCTTTCAGGTATCGCCCTGGTGGCCTACAGCCTGTTGCTGGTGCAGTACTACCCGCTGGAAACGCTGCCGCTGGCGCGTGACACCATGCAGGTCTACGGCATGTGGCTGAGCATCGCCCTGGCCGCAGGGGTGATCACCTTCTTCGCCGCGCGCATGGCCGAGGAGTTGCGCCGTCAGGAGAACCTGCGTGCCGAGCGCCGCGAGGAAAGCCTGCGCGACGAGCAGTTGCTGGCCGTGGCCACCCAGGCCGCTGGCGCCGCCCACGAACTGGGCACGCCGCTGGCGACCATGAGCGTGCTGCTCAACGAAATGCGCCAGGACCACGCCGACCCGCTGTTGCAGGAAGACCTGCAGATCCTTCAGGACCAGGTCAAGCTGTGCAAGGAGACCCTGCAGCAGCTGGTGCGCGCCGCCGAGGCCAACCGGCGCCTGGCGATCGTCGAGCAGGATGTCACCGCCTGGCTCGACGAGGCGCTCAACCGCTGGCACCTGATGCGCCCGGAAGCCAGCTACCGCTTCCAGCGCCTGCGCGATGGCGTGGTGCCGCGGCTGACGCCGCCACCAGACCTGACTCAGGCCCTGCTGAACCTATTGAACAATGCCGCCGATGCCTGCCCGGACGACCTGGAGGTGCGCCTGGACTGGGACGCCCAGGATATCGTCATCAGCATCCGCGACCATGGCCCCGGCGTACCGCCGGCCATCGCCGAGGCTATCGGCAAACCTTTCATTACCACCAAGGGCAAAGGCTTCGGCCTTGGCCTGTTCTTGAGCAAGGCCAGCGTGACGCGTGCGGGCGGTTCGGTGAAACTCTATAGTCATGAGCAGGGTGGCACCCTGACCGAATTGCGCCTGCCCCATGGCAAGCGAGGAGATGCATGATGAGCGAAGAAAACCAGGTCGAAGGCGAAGAGCTGCCGCACCTGCTGCTGGTGGATGACGACGCCACCTTCACCCGGGTGATGGCCCGGGCGATGTCGCGTCGTGGCTTCCGTGTGAGCACTGCGGGTTCCGCTGAGGAAGGCTTGAAGCTTGCCGAGCAGGACCTGCCCGACTACGCCACGCTGGACCTGAAGATGGAGGGCGACTCGGGGCTGGTCTTGCTACCCAAGCTGCTGGAGCTGGATCCGGAGATGCGCGTGGTGATCCTGACCGGTTACTCGAGCATCGCCACGGCGGTCGAGGCGGTCAAGCGCGGGGCCTGCAACTATTTGTGCAAACCGGCCGACGCCGATGACGTGCTGGCGGCACTGTTATCGGAGCATACCGACCTGGACACGTTGGTGCCAGAGAACCCGATGTCGGTGGATCGCTTGCAGTGGGAGCATATCCAGCGCGTGCTAGCCGAGCACGAGGGCAATATCTCTGCCACGGCGCGGGCGCTGGGCATGCATCGGCGTACCTTGCAGCGCAAGCTGCAAAAGCGTCCAGTCCGACGCTGAAGTCCACTGGGGGCGCTGCGCGCCCCATCGTCGCGGTTCGTCGCCACGACAAGCCGCGACGAAAGGGCCACGTAGTGGCCCCCTGCGTTTTGTCAGGCTTTCCCTCCCGAGCGGTCAACCCGCACCGCAAGCTGTCCTGCTCCCGATGGCGCCTCGAACGCCATCTGTCCCCCTGCCGGCACTTTCGCCCGGCCAATCACCTTGCCATCGCGCAGCAACTCCAGCGGCATGCCTTCCATCGACTGGCCCGAAGCCAGTTCCAGTTTGACCTTGATATTCATCGGTGACCTCCTTGTCACGCGTTGCGATCGATATAGAGCGTTGTCTTTGCGTCCAGGCTGGCGATCAGTTCCGGCGAACCGCCGCGGAACTGGCGGAACAGGTTGCGCCCGCGTTGCTTACCGTCCGCAGGCACCTGCACGCTCGGGTGGAACTGGTCGGTGAGCTCGGCATAGCCGCTCCATGGGCCAATGTACGACTCGTTGAGCTGGTCGGTGATGCTGAAGGCATAGCGCACCGCGTTGCCCCGTTGCCAGTTCAGGCCATCGGGCTCACGGCGCTCCCAACCGGTGATCACCGGCGCGGTGGCGGGGGCATCGATGAAGCCGGTGGGCTTGTTCGGCTTGTAGTCCTTGAGCAGCAGGTAGGTGCTCCAGCCCCACCAGTCGCTGATGCGGTTGCGGTCGTTGAGGTCGTTGACGTCCTTGCGCCGCAGCACCGCCTTGCCGTCCTGGAAGTACAGCGCGGCGAAGTTGCCGGGCACCAGGTCCTGTTCGGCGGCGCGCAGGTCGGGCGCCAGGCGCAGGGCCGAAAAGTCCTTGGCCTGGGGCGCGCGGCCCTCGGCGAAGGCCTGGAACACTTCATCGACCGAGCGCTGCACGGCGCGCGTCACTTGACGACGGTTGGCCACATCGACGCTGTCGAAGTAGCGCTTGTCGCCGTAGGCGCGCCATTGCTCGCCCTCGGCATTGCGCACGGCCAGGCCGTACTTGCTGTCCTCGTCGTGCATGAAGCGCGAGATCAGCGAGCCGACGTCGCTCGGCGTGACGGTGTCGGCCAGGGCCTTGCGCGGCACCCGCAGGTGGCCGGCGGAGAACAGGTCGGTGAGGAAGTGGTCGGCGAAGGCGTTCATCGCATAGGCCAGTTGCAGGTCGCGTTCGGCGCCGCTGGCGCGGGCTTTCAGCGCCTGCTGCAGGGCGGCGGCGTGGCCGGCCTGGTAGGCCAGCAGCGCCCAGGGGCCGAAGTGGTCCCAGTTGCTGGCGGCCAGTTTCAGGTAGCGGCCCAGGGGGAACAGGTCGGAGGCGAAGCTGCCGCCGCCGGTGATGCGGTTCCAGCGTGCCGACAGGCTGTCGCCCAGTGCATCATAGGCTTCATGGGGCTGCCGGCCGTCCTTGATGGCCTGGTTGGCGGCGCGGATTTCTTCCTGCATGACCGCGAGGATCTGTTCGGCTTCCGCCTTGGCCGCCTGCAGGCGCGCCAGGGAGTCGAAGGCCTGGATGAAGCGCTCGATCCGTTCGGCGTCGGTGCCGCCATCGGCGATCGGGCGCTCGGGCAAGCCATAGAAATCGCCGCCCAGGGCGATCACCTGGCCATAGGTCAGGTTCAGGCCGTTGGGCAGTGGCAGCGGCGACTGATGGGCGGGGATGCCCGGTTGGCCCACCTCGTAGCGCAGCAGGGCGTTGTCGCCGATGGCGGTGTGTTCGGCGCCTTCGAAGAAGAGCTCCGGGCCGCGCTGAGCAGCTTTGCCGCCAGCCGACGGTGGCGCAGGGCGGTGATACTTGAGGGTGTGGTGACCGTGCATGACCAGTACCAGATGGCTGTCGGGGCCGGGCAGGGCGATACCGTGCTCATCGAACAGCTGGTCGAGGTCAGCGACCACCAGCGTGGCATGGGCCTTCGCGGCCAGAGGTGCAGCGTGCATTCCTGACATGATTTGCTCCTTGCAATGTCTGGACAATCCATTTTTTACTGTATGTATATACAGCAGTGCATATCATATGTAGGAAATTTCCTAGGTCAAGAGCCCTTTGTGCTGGCATCTGGCAGCTGTGGCGGGCGCAAGCCCCCGGCTCTCACGTATGATTGCGCTCCCTAACGGCATTTCCCGGGACCACGTTGCATGCTCGCCCTACTCATCCAGACACTGAACATCACGGCCCCTGTGTTCGCCATGCTGTTCATGGGCGTGCTGCTCAAGCGCATCCGCTTGATCGACGACAACTTCAACCGGGTCGCCTCCAAGCTGGTGTTCAACGTGTGCATGCCGGCGCTGCTGTTCCTCGGCATCTACCACGCCGACCTGGCGTCGGCGGTGAAACCAGGGGTGATGCTCTACTTTGTCGGCGCGACGCTGGCGTGCTTCGGTCTGGCCTGGGGCCTGGCGATCTGGCGCTGCCCGCGGGCTGACCGCGGCATCTACACGCAAGGCGCGTTTCGCGGCAACAACGGCGTGATCGGCCTGGCACTGGCGGCCAGCCTGTATGGCGACTACGGTATATCCCTCGGCGCGGTGCTGGCCGGGTTGGTGATCCTCATGTACAACTCGCTGTCGGCGGTGGTACTGGCGGTGTACAGCCCGGACCTGAAGTCCGACCCGTGGAGCATCTGCAAGAGCATCCTCAGCAACCCGTTGATCCTCAGCGTGCTGGTGGCAACACCCATGGCCTACGGCCAGGTGCCGCTGCCCAACTGGCTGCTGACCTCCGGCGACTACCTGGCGCAGATGACCCTGCCGCTGGCACTGATCTGCATCGGTGGCACCCTGTCGCTGGCGGCCTTGCGCGACAGTGGCAGGCTGGCCGTCGATGTCAGCCTGGCGAAGATGGTCTGGCTGCCGCTGCTGGGCACCCTGGGTGCCTGGCTGTGCGGGTTCCGTGGTGCCGAGCTGGGCATCCTGTTCCTCTACATCGCCAGCCCCACTGCGGCGGCCAGCTATGTGATGGCGCGGGAGGCCAACGGCAACCATGAACTGGCGGCGTCGATCATCGTGATCACTACACTGATGGCCGCCGTCACCACGAACGTCGGGATTTTCTTCTTGCAATGGGGTGGATGGATCTAGTCCAGTTGCAAGCAAAACCAATAACACTGCCTCACCTAAAGGACACTTCATGCAAGACCAGAGCACGCCCGAGCGCTTGCAGCGCGGGCTGAAGAATCGCCATATCCAGCTGATCGCGCTGGGCGGGGCCATTGGCACCGGGCTGTTCCTGGGCATCGCCCAGACCATCCAGCTGGCCGGCCCGTCGGTGCTGTTGGGCTATGCCATCGCCGGCCTGATGGCCTTCCTGATCATGCGCCAGTTGGGCGAAATGGTGGTCGAGGAGCCGGTCGCCGGCAGTTTCAGCCACTTCGCGCACCAGTACTGGAGCGAGTTCGCCGGTTTCGTCTCGGGCTGGAACTACTGGGTGGTGTACGTGCTGGTCGGCATGGCCGAGCTCACGGCCGTGGGGATCTATGTGCAGTACTGGTGGCCGGACTTCCCGACCTGGGCCACTGCGGCGATTTTCTTCGTGGTGATCAACGCCATCAACCTGACCCAGGTGAAGGTGTATGGCGAAATGGAGTTTTGGTTCGCCCTGGTGAAGGTGGTGGCCATCGTCAGCATGATCGGCTTCGGCGCCTGGCTGCTGGGCAGCGGC
This sequence comes from Pseudomonas soli, assembly GCF_900110655.1. GTDB lineage: Bacteria > Pseudomonadota > Gammaproteobacteria > Pseudomonadales > Pseudomonadaceae > Aquipseudomonas > Aquipseudomonas soli. The sequence continues at coordinate 168,164 of NZ_FOEQ01000007.1, read as the reverse complement.
CACGGCGGGCCGGATGCCAGCGTCGCCAACCTGTGGCAGTACGGCGGCTTCTTCCCCAATGGCGTCACCGGGCTGATCATGGCCCTGGCGGTTATCATGTTCTCCTTTGGCGGCCTGGAGCTGGTGGGCATCACCGCCGCCGAAGCGGCCAACCCGCGTGAGAGCATCCCGAAGGCGACCAACCAGGTGGTCTATCGCATCCTGATCTTCTACATCGGCGCGCTGGCCGTGCTGTTGTCGTTGTATCCCTGGCAGAAGCTGGTGCAGGGCGGCAGCCCGTTCGTGATGATCTTCCACGAACTGGACAGCGACCTGGTGGCGACCATCCTCAACATCGTGGTGCTGACCGCCGCGCTGTCGGTCTACAACAGCTGCGTGTACGCCAACAGCCGCATGCTGTTCGGCCTGGCCACGCAAGGTGACGCGCCGCGCCAGCTGCTCAAGGTCAGCCGCCGTGGCGTGCCGCTCACCGCGCTGGGCGTGTCGGCCTTTGCCACCGGCCTGTGCGTGCTGATCAACTACCTGATGCCGGGCGAGGCCTTCGGCCTGCTGATGGCCCTGGCGGTATCGGCGCTGGTGATCAACTGGGCGAGCATCAGCATCACCCACCTGAAGTTCCGCAAGGCCAAGCTGGCGGCCGGCATCACGCCGTTCTACAAGAGCCTGTGGCACCCGCTGAGCAACTACCTGTGCCTGGCGTTCATCGTGCTGATCCTGGTGGTGATGTACCTCACCCCGCCAATCCGTATCTCGGTGATGCTGATCCCGGCGTGGATCGCCGTGCTGTGGGTGGCGTTCCGGATGAAGAAGGCACGTCAGGCCTGATCTGCTCCATGTCGGTTTCAGGATCGCAGTGGCGATAACATCGCCACTGCCAACCACGAAACTCGAATTTCTTGCTCTTGCTCTTGCTCTTGCTTCTAAGCGCACGGTAGCCCAGGCGCCGCCGATTGCGACTTCAGGAGGCCGAGTGTAGGGCTTGCGTAGGGAGGCGACGGGCATGGATGCCCGTCGAGCGCCGATCAGGCCATGGATGGCCCGTCGGCGCGTACTCCCGGAGCAAGCCCGGAGCGAGGGAACCCCGGAGCGCAGCGCAGGGGCCGTATGAACGGAGCCGAACGGTTTTGCTTACTTTTCCCAAGAGAAAAGTAAGCCGCCGTAAAGGCGGAAAGGTGACTAAAAGTCGACATCTTCCGGGAATGTGCATGTAAAACTCAAAAAAGCTACTTAAAGAACAACACCTCCCGTCCCTTGCACCACCCCCACCAACCCGCTATCGTCAAGCAATTCATCCGATGACTGGACGTAATCCCCCCGTGACCCCGCTCATCAAACGCAGCCTGGTAGAACAAGCCGTAGACCAACTCCGCGAGCGCATCGCCCAGGGCACCTGGTCAGTAGGCCAGCGCTTGCCCACCGAACCGGAGCTGGCCAGCGACCTGGGCATCAGCCGCAACACCGTGCGCGAGGCCATGCGCGTCCTCGCCTTCAGCGGCCTGGTGGAAGTCCGCCAGGGCGACGGCAGCTACCTGCGCACCGCCGTGGACCCACTGCATGCCGTACAGGTGATGTCGCGCTGCGCCGTCGAACACGCCCGCGAAACCCGCCATATCCTGGAAACACAAGCCATCGGCCTGGCCGCGTTGCGCCGCACCGAAGCCGACCTGCAGGCACTGCGCGACGCCCTGCAACACAGCGCGCAGCACTACCACGGCGATGTGGATGCCTATGTCGAATGCGACCTGGTCTTCCACCAGCGCCTGGTGGACGCCGCCCACAACCCCGCCTTGAGCGAGCTGTACCGCTACTTTTCCGGTGTGGTCGGCGCGGCCCTGCAGCACAACATGACGACCGTCCCCCGTTGCCAGGCCGTGTTCGACCTGCACGGGCAGATCCTCGACGCCCTCGAACAACGTGATCCGGAGCGGGCCAAGCACCTGAGCCGGACCCTCATCGAATCCTGACCACGAGAAGGCCATGGCCGAACAACTGACCCGCAACACCGCGCCCCGCGAGGCGGACCTCGAAGAACTGCTGATCGACGCCGAGGCCGACGATGAGCAAGTCCAGCAACAGCCCGTGGTGCTGCGCCGGCCCTGGCTGTTGTTGCTGGGCCTGGTACTGGTGGCGCTGAACCTGCGTCCGGCGCTGTCGAGCATGTCGCCCGTACTCGGGCAGGTGTCCGAAGGGCTGGGGCTCAGCGCATCGCAGGCGGGCCTGCTGACCACCTTGCCGGTGCTGTGCCTGGGGCTGTTCGCGCCGCTGGCGCCGATCCTGGCACGACGCTTCGGCAGCGAACGGGTCATCCTCGGCATCTTGCTGACCCTCGCGCTGGGCATCCTGGTGCGCAGTGCCCTGGGCGCCACCGGCGTGTTCATCGGCAGCCTGATGGCCGGTGCGAGCATCGGCATCATCGGCGTGCTGCTGCCCGGCATCGTCAAACGCGATTTCCCTCAACATGCAGGCACCCTGACCGGCGTCTACACCATGGCGCTGTGCCTGGGCGCGGCAATGGCCGCCGGTGCCACGGTGCCCTTGACCCGCCACTTCGATGACAGCTGGGCGCTGGGGCTGGGCTTCTGGGTGCTACCGGCGCTGCTGGCGATGCTGGTGTGGCTGCCGCAGTCGCGCCAGGGCCATGGCGTGCACAAGGTGGCCTACCGGGTGCAGGGCCTGTGGCGTGATCCGCTGGCATGGCAGGTGACCCTGTACATGGGCCTGCAGTCGTCGCTGGCGTATATCGTGTTCGGCTGGTTGCCGTCGATCCTGATCGGCCGTGGGCTGAGCCCGACCGAGGCGGGGCTGGTGCTGTCCGGCTCGGTGATCGTGCAACTGGTCAGTTCGCTGAGTGCGCCATGGCTGGCGACACGCGGCAAGGATCAGCGCCTGGCCATCGTGGTGGTGATGCTGGTGACCCTGGGCGGGCTGTTCGGCTGCCTGTACGCGCCACTGGAAGGGCTGTGGGGCTGGGCGATCCTGTTGGGGCTGGGCCAGGGCGGCACCTTTGCCCTGGCGTTGACCTTGATCGTGCTGCGCTCCAAGGACGCCCATGTGGCGGCCAACCTGTCGAGCATGGCCCAGGGCGTGGGCTACACGCTGGCCTCCATGGGGCCGTTCGCGGTGGGGCTGGTGCATGACCTGACCGGGGGCTGGAGCGCGGTTGGCTGGATCTTCGCGGTACTGGGGATCGGCGCCATTGTGTTCGGGTTGGGTGCCGGGCGTGCGTTGCATGTGGGTGTGGTCAGCGAGCGGGTCTGAGAGCTGTCGGCACATGCCTGGGGCTTCGGCACCATTCATGGCGCAAATGGCTGTGGCGCCAAAGCCGGGCGGGGACTATCTTGCGCTTCTCGAGCCCCAGTACGGATAACCGCCAATGAGCGATGCCAACAGCGCCCTGATCACCCGTTTCTACCAGGCCTTCCAGCGCCTGGACGCCGAGGCCATGGTGGCCTGCTACAGCGACGACATCGTTTTCAGCGATCCGGTCTTCGGCACCTTGCGCGGGCAGGATGCCGGGGACATGTGGCGCATGCTCACCCGCCGTGCCAAGGACTTCACCCTGACCTTCGACAGCGTGCGCAGCGACGAGCGCGGTGGCGGCGCGCACTGGGTGGCGACCTATCTGTTCAGCCAGACCGGGCGGGTGGTGGTCAACGATATCCAGGCGCGCTTCGTGATCCGTGACGGCCTGATCTGCCAGCACGACGATACCTTCGACCTGTGGCGCTGGTCGCGGCAGGCCCTGGGCATGCCGGGCGTGCTGCTGGGCTGGTCGCCGATGCTGCAGAACAAGGTGCGCCAACAGGCGTTCAAGGGGCTTCGCGCATTCCAGCAGGCGTGCTGAGGCGTTAAGCTGGCGGCCTTCTTCCGTTGCACCGAACCGAGCCGTGAGCGAAACAGCGCCTTCCCCCGACTGCAAACCCTGGTACGTCTATCTGGTGCGTGCCGCCAATGGCTCGCTGTACTGCGGTATCAGCGACGATCCGCAGCGGCGCTTCATCAAGCACCAGAAAGGGCAGGGCGCGCGGTATTTCAAGACCAGCCCGGCGCAGGCGCTGGTGTATGTGGAGCAGTGGCCGGACAAAGGCGAGGCGCTGCGCCAGGAGCGTTTGGTGAAGAAGCTGCGCAAGGCGGCGAAGGAGGCGTTGGTGGCCTCCTATATTGGTCTCGCCACGGACCCATGACACGTTGCGGCGCCTTGGCCATGCTGTGCGGGCGCCATCGCGGGGCAAGCCCGCTCCCACGTAGCTAGGTACTGCGAAGTCCTGGCGTGGGAGTGGGCTTGCCCGGCGATCTGGCTTAATGCAACGTCGGTGCCTGTGCCGGCACCTGTACCTGGATCAACGCCGCTTCGAGCAGCACACGCAGCGACTCCATCTCATGCATCGACGCCATCATCAGCACGGCGGCCGGCGACTTGGGTTTGAGCTGCACGGCATGATGGGCCACGGTCAAGGCGCACAGGGCGTACTCGGTGGCCTGGATGAGGGTGTCTTCGAGGGAATGAGGGTTGTGGGGTGGATCGGGGACAATCTTCAGCATTGGCTTGGCTCTCTCAGAAGGGCCACCACCAACTGCTGTCAAACAAGTGGGTGGCAGCTATGCGTGGGTTGACAGACCGGTGAGAGAACCTGACCCGGCGCACACGAGGTGCCCCACGCACAACCGCCATAGAGCAAGCCATGCAAAAGGTTCTCAGCGGCCTGTCAAAGCCGATCGCTGAATATGCAGCGACCGCCCGAGACTAGAGGCCAACCCAGACCACCGCAATGGCTTGAAAGGGCTTGGGAGTATGTTTGGGAAATGGACTACAGGGAATGGGGAAAGTCTTATAAATCGAAGATCTTTCCGAGGTTGCCGGGGCTGCGCCGCAGCCCCACACGATCTCAATCCTTGCGTCGCTTCAACTGATCGATCAGCTGGGTCGGCAGGCCTTTGATGACCAGCGTCCCGGCTTCTTCGTCATACTCGACCTTCGAGCCGAGCAGGTGCGCCTCGAAGCTGATCGACAGCCCTTCGGCACGCCCGGTGAAGCGGCGGAACTGGTTGAGGGTGCGTTTGTCGGCCGGGATCTCCGGCGACAGCCCATAGTCGCTGTTGCGGATATGGTCGAAGAACGCCTCGGGGCGGTCTTCGTCGATCAGGCTGGAGAGTTCTTCCAGCGTTACCGGTTCGCCCAGCTTGGTCTGGGTGGTGGCGTAGTCGACCAGGGTCTGGGTCTTCTCGCGGGCGGATTCTTCCGGCAGGTCCTCTTTCTCGACGAAGTCGCTGAAGGCCTTGAGCAGGGTGCGGGTCTCGCCCGGGCCGTCCACGCCTTCCTGGCAACCGATGAAATCGCGGAAGTAATCCGAGACTTTCTTGCCGTTCTTGCCCTTGATGAACGAGATGTACTGCTTGGAGTTCTGGTTGTTTTTCCACTCGGACAAGTTGACCCGCGCCGCCAGGTGCAGCTGGCCCAGGTCCAGGTGACGCGAGGGGGTCACGTCGAGCTCGGCGTTAACTGCCACGCCTTCACTGTGATGCAGCAGGGCGATGGCCAGGTATTCGGTCATGCCTTGCTGGTAGTGGGCGAACAGCACGTGGCCGCCGGTGGACAGGTTGGATTCTTCCATCAGCTTCTGCAGGTGCTCGACGGCCACGCGGCTGAAGCTGGCGAAGTCTTTCTCCCCGTCCTGATATTGCTTGAGCCAGCCACTGAACGGGTAGGCGCCGGACTCGCCGTGGAAGAAACCCCAGGCTTTGCCTTGCTTGGCGTTGTAGCTGTCGTTGAGGTCGGCCAGCAGATTTTCGATGGCGTCGGAGGCCGCCAGTTCGCTGTCGCGAGCATGGAGCACGGCGGGGCTGCCATCGGGCTTCTTGTCGATCAGGTGAACGATGCAATGACGGATTGGCATGTAATTCTCGGTGATAGGAGCGGTGAAAAGCCGCGCTGCAAAAGGCGCTCAGTTTAACCCAGGGCGAGGGTGATGCAGTGGCCAGATGTTGGCGTATATGTCGGTTGTTCGTTTTTTGTTCAAATATTTGCGATTTTTCTGAAAGCCCCGAAAAACCTGAACAAAAACGCAGTCGGCAGCGGATATTTATCGATTCCTGTGGTAGCTTTGCGCGGTCTTGCGCCCCTTGGGTGGCGCATTGCTGGCAGATCGCTTGCGCAGTGTCGAACCAAACGCCGATTTGCGTATCTACATACGCGATCGACGCGGCCTCTGGATTGTCCCGGGCTGGCCCGACCACCGACCAAGCACGCTGCACAACTACTGAATTTGATAGGGAAGGAACACCACCATGGCACTGACCAAAGACCAACTGATTGCCGATATCGCTGAAGCCATCGACGCGCCGAAAACCACCGCGCGTAACGCTCTGGAGCAACTGGGCCAGATCGTCGCCGACCAACTGGAAAACGGCGCCGAAATCACCCTGCCAGGCATCGGCAAACTGAAAGTCTCCGAGCGCCCTGCCCGTACTGGCCGCAACCCTTCGACTGGCGCCGCCATCGAAATCGCTGCCAAGAAAGTCGTCAAGTTCGTTCCTGCCAAAGCCCTGAGCGACTCGATCAACAAGTAATTGTTGATTTGACGAAACCGCGCCCGGCTTGCCCGGGCGCGGTTTTTTCATGCCCGGGATTTGCGCAGGGTGCGCCATTGCTGGCGTGCACTCTCGTCGTGGAAACTCCAGGCAACCATGCGGCTCTGCTTCTGCCCCTGGCCCATTTCGACGATGCGCAGGTCCTTCACCCCGGCCTTTTTCAAGGCTGCCTCGATACCCGGCAGGTTGCTGGCCTTGGACACCAGGCTGGTGAACCACAGCACCTGGGCGGCGTACTGCGCGCTTTCGGCGACCAACTGGGCGACGAAGCGGATCTCGCCACCTTCGCACCACAGTTCATTGTTCTGCCCCCCGAAGTTCAGCACCGGCAGCTTGCGCTTGGGGTCCTGCTTGCCGAGGTTCTTCCATTTGCGTTGGCTGCCGCGGGTGGCCTCCTCGCGCGAGGCGTGGAAGGGCGGGTTGCACAGGGTCAGGTCAAAGCGCTCGTCGGCCTGCAGCAGGCCGCTGAGGATGTGCTTGCGATCCGCTTGCAGGCGCAGGCCGATGGCCTTGTCGAGCTTGTTGGCCTGGACGATGGCCTTGGCCGAGGCCAGGGCCACGCTGTCGATGTCGGAGCCTGTGAAGCGCCAGCGGTAGTCGCTGTGCCCGAGCAGGGGGTAGATGCAGTTGGCGCCGACGCCGATATCCAGGGCGTGCACCTGGGCGCCACGGGGGATTTCACCGCCGTTGTCTTCGCCCAGCAGGTCGGCCAGCACATGGATGTAGTCGGCGCGGCCGGGGATCGGCGGGCACAGGTAGTCGGCGGGGATGTCCCAGTGCTGGATGCCGTACTGGGCCTTGAGCAGGGCGCGGTTGAACACCCGCACGGCTTCAGGGTTGGCGAAGTCGATGCTGGGTTTGCCGTAGGGGTTGGTGATGGTGAAGCGGGCCAGGTCCGGATGTGCCTTGATCAGGGCGGGGAAGTCGTAGCGGCCCTGGTGGCGGTTGCGCGGATGCAGGGTGGGTTTCTGGGTCATGGTGGGGTCCTGAAAAAGCATCGCCGGCAAGCCGGCTCCCACAGGATAGTGCAGTACCTGTGGGAGCCGGCTTGCCGGCGATGGGCTGCGAAGCAGCCCCCTATGGCTTCACGTTTGAATTACAGCGCAGCAATCCGCGCATGCTGTTCGGTGAAGTTGGCCAGGGCCTGCTCCGATTCGGCCAGCTTGGCGCGTTCCTTCTCGATCACCGCAGGTGGGGCCTTGTCGACGAAGGCGGCGTTGGACAGCTTGCCGCCGACGCGCTGCACTTCACCCTGCAGGCGCTGGATCTCCTTGCTCAGGCGCGCAAGCTCGGCGTCCTTGTCGATCAGGCCGGCCATCGGCACCAGCACTTGCAGGTCACCCACCAGGGCGGTGGCCGACAGTGGTGCTTCGTCCTGTTCGCCGAGCACGGTGAACGACTCGACCTTGGCCAGCTTCTTGAGCAGCGCTTCGTTTTCCTGCAGGCGACGCTGGTCGTCGGCATTGGCGTTCTTCAGGAACAGCGGCAGCGGCTTGCCCGGGCCGATGTTCATCTCGGCGCGGATGTTGCGCAGGCCGACCATCAGCTCCTTGAGCCACTCGATGTCGCCTTCGGCGGCGGCGTCGATGCGGCTTTCGTTCGCTTCTGGCCATGGCTGCAGCATGATGGTCTTGCCGTTGATGCCGGCCAGCGGCGCGATGCGCTGCCAGATCTCTTCGGTGATGAACGGCATGAACGGGTGGGCCAGGCGCAGGGCCACTTCCAGCACGCGTACCAGGGTGCGGCGGGTGCCGCGGGCGCGCTCGACCGGGGCATTCTCGTCCCACAGCACCGGCTTGGACAGCTCCAGGTACCAGTCGCAGTACTGGTTCCAGATGAACTCGTACAGCGCCTGGCTGGCCAGGTCGAAGCGGAACTGCTCGAGCTGGCGGGTCACCTCGGCTTCGGTACGCTGCAGCTGCGAGATGATCCAGCGGTCGGCTAGCGACAGCTCGTAGGCCTCGCCGTTCTGGCCGCAGTCCTCGCCCTTGTCCAGCACGTAGCGGGCGGCGTTCCAGATCTTGTTGCAGAAGTTGCGGTAGCCTTCGACGCGGCCCATGTCGAACTTGATGTCACGACCGGTGGAAGCCAGCGAGCAGAAGGTGAAGCGCAGGGCGTCGGTGCCGTAGCTGGCGATGCCTTCGGGGAACTCGGCCTTGGTCTGCTTGGCGATCTTCTCGGCGAGCTTGGGCTGCATCATGCCGCTGGTGCGTTTTTCCAGCAGGGCGTCGAGGGTGATGCCGTCGACGATGTCCAGCGGGTCGAGGACGTTGCCCTTGGACTTGGACATCTTCTGCCCCTGGCCATCACGCACCAGGCCGTGCACGTAGACGGTCTTGAACGGTACCTGCGGGGTGCCGTCCTCGTTCTTGATCAGGTGCATGGTCAGCATGATCATCCGGGCGACCCAGAAGAAAATGATGTCAAAGCCGGTGACCAGCACGTCGGTGGAGTGGAACTTCTTCAGGAACTCGGTCTGTTCCGGCCAGCCCAGGGTAGAGAAGGTCCACAGGCCCGAGCTGAACCAGGTGTCGAGCACGTCGTCATCCTGGCGCAGTTTCACATCGTTGCCCAGGTTGTGCTTGGCGCGCACTTCGGCCTCGTCGCGGCCGACATAGACCTGGCCGGCCTCGTCGTACCAGGCCGGGATGCGGTGGCCCCACCACAGCTGGCGGCTGATGCACCAGTCCTGGATGTCGCGCATCCACGAGAAGTACATGTTCTCGTACTGCTTGGGCACGAACTGGATGCGGCCGTCTTCGACGGCGGCGATGGCAGGCTCGGCCAGCGGCTTGGTGGAGACGTACCACTGGTCGGTCAGCCATGGCTCGATGACGGTGCCGGAGCGGTCGCCTTTCGGCACCTTCAGGGCGTGGTCGTCGATGCTGACCAGCAGGCCTTGGGCGTCCAGGTCGGCGACCATCTGCTTACGCGCGACGAAGCGGTCGAGGCCGGCGTACTGGGCCGGCAGCGAGGTGTCGAGCTGCTCGTTGACGCTGCCGTCGAGGTTGAATGCCTGCACCGCGGCCAGCACGGTGGCGTTCTTGTCGAAGATGTTCAGCAGCGGCAGGTTGTGGCGCTTGCCGACTTCGTAGTCGTTGAAATCGTGGGCCGGGGTGATCTTCACGCAGCCGGTGCCGAATTCGGGGTCGCAATAGTCATCGGCGACGATCGGGATCAGACGACCGACCAGCGGCAGTTTGACGAACTTGCCGATCAGGGCCTGGTAGCGCTCGTCGTTCGGGTTGACGGCAACGGCGACGTCACCGAGCAGGGTTTCCGGACGGGTGGTGGCGACCACCAGGTGGTCCTTGCCGTCGGCGGTCTTGGCGCCGTCGGCCAGCGGATAGCGCAGGTTCCACAGGTGGCCCTTCTCGTCGTGGTTTTCCACTTCGAGGTCGGAGATTGCCGTGTGCAGCTTGGTGTCCCAGTTGACCAGGCGCTTGCCGCGGTAGATCAGGCCGTCTTCGTGCAGGCGCACGAAGGCTTCCTTGACCGCCTCGGAGAGGCCGTCGTCCATGGTGAAGCGCTCACGGCTCCAGTCCACCGACGAGCCCAGGCGGCGGATCTGGCGGCTGATGTTGCCGCCCGACTGGTCCTTCCACTCCCAGACCTTCTCCAGGAACTGCTCACGGCCCAGGTCGTGGCGGTTCTGGCCCTTGGCCTCGAGCTGGCGCTCGACCAGCATCTGGGTGGCGATACCGGCGTGGTCGGTACCCGGCTGCCACAGGGTGTCGCGCCCTTGCATGCGGCGGAAACGGATCAGGGCGTCCATGATCGCGTTGTTGAAGCCGTGGCCCATGTGCAGGCTGCCGGTCACGTTCGGCGGCGGGATCATGATGGTGTAGGACTCGCCTGCACCTTGTGGGGCGAAATAGTTCTCGGACTCCCAGGTGTTGTACCAGGAAGTTTCGATGGCGTGCGGCTGGTAGGTCTTATCCATGCGCGGCGGGACCCTTAGGCATTAATTCGGGAAAGCCGGGAAGTATAACCAAGCTGCGCGTTTCAAGACAGGTGTAGCGGGCAAGCCCGCTTGTGGAACGGGCTTGCCCCGCGATGCGGACGAAGGGTTACTCGGAACGCTTGAGCAACCGCTCCAGCCGCGCATCGAGGCGGCGCTTGATCTCGGTCTCGATGTGCGGGGTGAAGTCGTTGATCACGTCCTGCATGATCGACTGCGCCGCGGCGCGCAGTTCGGCGTCCAGATGCAGCAGGGTGTCCTGGCGGCGGGTCTGGGCATCCTCTTCGGGTGCCGGAGTCGGTGCCGGCGCTGCGGCGGCGGGCGCTTCGGCGCTCGGCTCGTCGAGCAGCAGGGGGATCTGCTCCACGGTTTCGGTCAGCAGGGGCGGTTGCAGGTCGGCGTCACCCAGCAGCTCGCGGATCGACTCGAGGTCGTCGAGCAGGTGGGCGGAATGGGTCAGGGAGTTCAGCTGCTTGTCCATCGTCGTCAAAGTCGCTGTAAGCGGTGGTCTTGCAGAGCATAGCCCTGTTCGCGGTAGAAACGGAATCGCTCGCGAGCGGCCAGGCGGATGGCCGGCTCCTCGACGACGATTTCGGCGACCCGTTCGAACTGGCCGACAAAGGCCGGAACCTCGCCACCCAGGTTGATCAGCAGGTCACGGTGTTGGCCAGCATCGGCGCCGACACCCAGCGCGACAACGGCGTCGGGGTGCTGTTCGGCATGGTCGTGGGGCAAGAAGGCCTCGCCCTTGAACTGCCACAGGCGCAGGTCAAGTTCGCTGCGCTGCGCCTCGTCCTGGCAGTGCAGGTAGACCCGGTGGCCGAGGCGCCAGGCCTTTTCGCACAGCTTGCAGGCGAAATCCAGGCGCACCGACAGCGAGTCGCTGGGCAGGATGTAGAAATCGACTTTGCTCATGATCGTTAAGTGCCGGCCGGTGGCGCAGGGGCGCCACCGGCTGCGCGCCATCAGGCGCCGGCGCGGTCCAGCAGGTACTGGGTGAGCAGCGGTACCGGGCGGCCCGAGGCGCCCTTGTCCTTGCCGCCGCTGATCCAGGCAGTGCCGGCGATGTCCAGGTGCGCCCAGTGGTAGGCCTTGGCGAAGCGCGACAGGAAGCAGCCGGCGGTGATGGTGCCGGCCTTCGGGCCACCGATGTTGGCGATGTCGGCGAACGGGCTGTCCAGCTGCTCCTGGTACTCATCGAACAGCGGCAGCTGCCAGGCGCGGTCGTCGGCGCGCTTGCCGGCGTCGAGCAGTTGGCCGACCAGGGCGTCGTCATTGCCCATCAGGCCGGAGGTGTGGCTGCCCAGGGCGACGATGCAGGCGCCGGTCAGGGTGGCGATGTCGATCACCGCCTGTGGCTTGAAGCGTTCGGCGTAGGTGAGGGTGTCGCACAGCACCAGGCGGCCTTCGGCGTCGGTGTTGAGGATCTCGACGGTCTGCCCGCTCATGGTGGTGACGATGTCGCCCGGACGGGTGGCGCCGCCGCTCGGCATGTTTTCGGCGCAGGCCAGCAGGCACACCAGGTTGATCGGCAGTTGCAGCTCGAGCACGGCGCGCAGGGTGCCGAACACACTGGCGGCGCCGCACATGTCGTACTTCATCTCGTCCATGCCGGCGCCGGGCTTGAGGCTGATGCCGCCGGTGTCGAAGGTGATGCCCTTGCCGACCAGCACGAACGGTTTTTCGCTCTTCTTGCCGCCCTGGTAGTTGAGCACGATCAGCCGTGGTGGCTGGTCGCTGCCCTGGCCCACGGCGTAGAACGCGCCCATGCCCAGGTCCTTGATCTTCTTCTCGTCCAGCACCTCGACCTTGAGACCCTTGTGCGCCTTGCCCAGGTCCTTGGCCTGTTCGGCGAGGAAGCTCGGGTGGCAGACGTTCGGCGGCAGGTTGCCCAGGTCGCGGGTGAAGGCCATGCCGGTGGCGATGGCGCTGGCATGCTTGACGGCGCGCTCGGCCTCGGCCTGACCAGCCTTGGCGGTGAGCAGGGTGACTTTCTTCAGGGCGCGCGGTTCGGCCTTCTGGCTCTTGTAGCGGTCGAACACGTAGTTGCCGTCGAGCAGGGTCTCGGCCAGCAGGCGGTACTTGCCGTAGTGGCCATCGCGGCCGGTGACGGCGATGTCGTCCAGGGCCAGCACGGCGTCGCCGCCACCCAGGCCCTTGAGCACGCCGGCGACGCTGGCCACCAGCTTGCGCCAGGCGCGGTCGCCGAGGGCTTCGTCCTTGCCGCTGCCGACCAGCAGCACGCGCTCGGCCTTCAGGCCCGGCAGGCTGTGCAGCAGCAGGGTCTGGCCCGGCTTGCCGGCCAGGTCGCCGCGCTTGAGCAGCGCGCTGATGGCGCCTTCGGTGGCCTGGTCGACGGCCTTGGCGGTGGCGCCGAGCTTGCGGCCTTCACCCACCGGCACGACCAGGGTGGCGGTCTTGACGGATACAGCGGCTACGCTTTTTACAACCAGTTCCATGTCTGGGGTCCCCGAATGATCTGTCAGTTGGCGCTGTCTTGGGCAAGCGCTCGTCAAACCGCCCCGGCAACCTTTGCCGGCCAGCGGAAAAGCTGCCAGTTTGAGCTTGCCGCGACCTTGCTGACAACCCCGTCATGCGCCAAGGTGCGCGGCCAAGTGACAGGCGCCGTCAATCACAGGATAATGCGCGCACTTTTACATGGAGGTTCGCCTTGGCGAACCGGCATTGGTCTTGGCTGTCCGAATCGTTCGTCTGGCTTTGAACCCCTGACAACCCAGGAGTGTCTGGTTTGATCGTCTTTCGTTATCTGTCCCGCGAGGTCCTGGTGACCTTGAGCGCCGTCAGCGCCGTGCTGCTGGTGATCATCATGAGCGGGCGCTTCATCAAGTACCTGGCCCAGGCGGCCCAGGGCATGCTCGACCCGGGCGTGCTGTTCATGATCATGGGGTTCCGCCTGCCGGGCTTCCTGCAACTGATCCTGCCGCTGGGGCTGTTCCTCGGTATCCTGCTTGCCTATGGCCGGCTGTATCTCGAAAGCGAGATGACCGTGCTGTCGGCCACTGGCATGAGCCAGCAGCGCCTGCTTGCCGTGACCATGGTGCCGGCGGCACTGGTCGCCCTGCTGGTGGCCTGGCTGAGCCTGAGCCTGGCCCCCCTGGGGGTTGCCCAGGTGCAGAAGATCATCGCCCAGCAGGATACCCTGACCGAGTTCGACACCTTGGTGCCGGGCCGTTTCCAGACCCTGCGCGATGGCTCGCGGGTGACCTACACCGAGCAGCTGTCCGATGACCGCATCAACCTGGCGGGCGTGTTCATCTCCGAGAAGCGCTTCAACCAGGACAAGACCAAGGACCGCGCGCCTTCGGTGCTGGTCGCCGAGAAAGGCCACCAGGAAGTGCAGGCCGACGGCAACCGCTACCTGGTGCTGCAGAACGGATACCGCTACGACGGCAATCCCGGCCAGGCCGACTACCGTGCGATCAAGTACGACACCTATGGCGTGCTGCTGCCAAAGCCTGAGGTCGCCGAGGAGGTGACCGAGCGCGAGGCCATCCCGACTTCCGACCTGTTCGGGCATCAGGGGCTGCGTGAGCGCGCCGAGCTACAATGGCGCCTGTCGCTGCCGCTGCTGGTGTTCGTGGTCACCCTGCTGGCGGTGCCGCTGTCGCGCGTCAACCCGCGCCAGGGCCGCTTCCTCAAGCTGCTGCCGGCGATTCTCCTGTACATGGCCTATCTGACAATGCTGATTTCCGTGCGTGGCGCCCTGGAGAAGGGCAAGTTGCCTATCTCGCTGGGTATCTGGTGGGTCCATGGCCTGTTCCTGCTGATCGGCCTGGCGCTGATGTACTGGGAGCCGCTGCGTCTGAAGCGTGCCGCTCGCCGTGCGGAGGTGGCCCGTGGTTAAACTGGACCGCTACATCGGCCAGAGCGTGCTGCTGGCCATTCTCGCCGTGCTGGGCATCATCCTCGGCCTGGCCTCGTTGTTCGCCTTCATCGATGAGATGGGCGACCTGAGCGACACTTACACGGTCATGGATGCCAGCAGCTTCGTGCTGCTCACCGCGCCGCGCCGGCTCTACGACATGCTGCCGATGGCGGCGCTGATCGGCTGCCTGATCGGCCTGGGCAGCCTGGCCAGCAGCAGCGAGCTGACCATCATGCGCGCTGCCGGTGTGTCCATCGGGCGCATCGTCTGGGCGGTGATGAAGCCGATGCTGGTGCTGATGCTGGTCGGCCTGCTGATCGGCGAATACGTGGCCCCGGTGACCGAGAACAAGGCCCAGGCCGACCGTTCGCTGGCCCAGGGCGGTGGCGAGGCGCAGAGTTCCAAGCGCGGCATGTGGCACCGCCAGGGCGAGGAGTTCGTGCACATCAACTCGGTGCAGCCCAATGGCCTGCTGCTGGGCGTGACCCGCTACCGCTTCGACAGCGAGCGCAAGATCCAGACCTCCAGCTTCGCCCGCCGGGCGCAGTACGTCGATGGCAAATGGATGCTCAACGATGTGGCCACCACCTACTTCCGCGGTGACCACACCGAAGTGGTCAAGAGCCCAGAAGAGGTGTGGGACGTGTCGGTGACCCCGGAGTTGCTCAACACCGTGGTGCTGGCACCGGAGTCGCTGTCGATCACCGGGCTGTGGGACTACATCCACTACCTGTCCGACCAGGGGCTGAACAACGCCCGCTACTGGCTGGCGTTCTGGACCAAGGTCCTGCAGCCGGTGGTCACCGCGGCGCTGGTGCTGATGGCGATTTCGTTCATCTTCGGCCCGTTGCGTTCGGTCACCCTTGGCCAGCGCGTGTTCACCGGTGTGCTGGTGGGCTTCGTATTCCGCATCGCCGGGGAACTGCTGGGCCCATCGAGCCAGGTGTTCGGCTTCCCGCCGCTGCTGGCGGTGGTGATTCCGGCCGGCATCTGTGCGCTGGCGGGCTTGTGGTTGATGCGCCGGGCGGGTTGATGGCCTGAGCTGCACAAAGAAGCCGACCCTTGGGTCGGCTTTTTTGCGAGTGCATTTCGCAGGCCTGATGCCCGCGCAGCTCACTTCTTGCGCTTGGGCAGGCGTACCAGCTGGGTCTCGGAATAGATGTCGTGCCAGCTGCGTTTACGTTTGTCGAACAACGACCAGATGAAACCCAGCCCCAGGCACAGCCACGACGCGATCGACACCACGAAACGCAGCAATGCCTGCCAGAGGCTGATGGCGCTGCCATCGGCGTTCTGCACGCGCATGCCCCAAACCTGCATGCCCAGGGTCTGGCCACCGTGGGTCCAGAACTTGGCGAAGAAGCCGAACAGGGCGAACAGCAGGATCGTCGACAGCAGCGGGTCGCCGTCCAAGGCACCGGCCTCGGTCAGCTCGCGCATGCGCGCCTCGCCGATGATCGCCATCTGGATCATCTTGTAGGCGCCGGCAGTCACGATCAGCAGGGCCGTGCACAGCAGGAAGTCGTAGAACATCGCGGCCAGGCGACGGCCCAGGCCGACCGGCGGGAAATCACCCTGGGGGGCGAGCAGAGGCTTGGACATGAAGAGTGGCTCCAGAAAGCGAAGCCACTATTCTACGAGCAAAAAAAAACCCCTGCACAGAGCAGGGGCTTTTATTCGAAATCGAAGCGACTTATTCGGCGACCTGAACCTTGTCAGCCTGCATGCCTTTTTGGCCCTGAACTGCTTCGAAGGTGACTTTCTGGCCTTCTTTCAGGCTCTTGAAGCCATTACCTTCGATAGCGCGGAAGTGCACGAACAGATCAGCACCGCTTTCTGGGGTGATGAAGCCGTAACCTTTTTCGTCGTTAAACCACTTGACGGTACCGTTCTGACGAGTCGACATTGTCTTTCTTCCTATGGAACTCAATTTTAATGACAGTTACTTTCGCATCATTTTGTAAGCGAAAGATTACTGGGCTGGGTTGCAGGAAAGTAAGAGACGTCGAACGGGTTGTAGCAGATTGCGGCTACTGGCCCAGGTCACGAACTGTTGCGACCCATGCAAACACAGTGCAGTGACTCTACGCCAACTGCCGAGCGAAAAACAAGCCCTTGCGACGGGTGAAAATCAGGCTTTTCCCGATCACCGAACGATTTGTCGGAAACGCCGTGGCGCCTGGCCTGGCGCTATGTTCAGAAGTTATTGGACAGGTTCGAAAACGAATATGTCGAACCCGTCCAATCCACTCATTCAGCCACGGTAGTAACGTTGCGCCACGAAAGGCATTTTGCTGACTTTCATGGCAACTTGCTTGCCGCGCACCATTGCAAACAGTGCAGTGTCCAGGGTGGTGTGTTCGTTATCGACATAGCCCATTGTGACCGGCGCGCCGAGCGTCGGGCCGAAGCCGCCGCTGCACACCTCGCCGACCACCTTGCCTGTCGCGTCGACGATCTGCGCGCCTTCACGCACCGGGGTGCGCTCCTGGGGCAGCAGGCCTACGCGCTTGCGCGCCACGCCGGACTGTTGCTGGGCAAACACGGTGTCGGCACCCGGGAAACCACCGGCCCGTGCGCCGTCGGCGCGGCGCACCTTGGAGATGGCCCACAGCAGGCTGGCCTCGATCGGCGTGGTGGTGGTGTCCATGTCGTGGCCGTACAGGCACAGGCCGGCCTCCAGGCGCAGTGAGTCGCGTGCGCCCAGGCCGATTGGCTGTACCTCTGGCTCGGCCAGCAGCCGGCGCGCCAGCGCTTCGGCCTTGTCGGCCGGCACGGAAATCTCGAAACCGTCCTCACCGGTGTAGCCCGAGCGGCTGACATAGCAGTCGGCGCCGAGCAGTTGAACAGGCTGGAACTGCATGAACGTCATCTTCGCCACCGCAGGTGCCAGGCGCTCCAGCACCTTGACCGCCGCCGGGCCTTGCAGCGCCAGCAGGGCGCGTTCCTCGAACAGTGGCTGGATCTCGCAGCGGCTGCCGATGTGCTGGCGCAGGTGGGCCAGGTCCTGCTCCTTGCAGGCGGCGTTGACCACCAGGAACAGGGTGTCGTCACCGAGGTTGGCGACCATCAGGTCGTCGAGGATGCCACCCTCGGCATTGGTGAACATGGCATAGCGCTGCATGCCCACCGGCAGGTCGATGATGTCCACCGGCACCAGGGTTTCCAGGGCCTTGGCGGCGTCGTTGCCGCGCAGGATGATCTGGCCCATGTGCGAAACGTCGAACAGGCCGGCCTGCTCGCGGGTGTGCAGGTGCTCCTTGAGCACGCCCAAGGGGTATTGCACGGGCATGTCGTAGCCGGCGAACGGCACCATGCGCGCGCCCAGTTCCAGGTGCAGGGCGTGCAGCGGGGTCTTGTGCAGTGTTTCGGACATCGGTGACTCCTTGGTTTTTATTCGGGTCAACATTCGATGATGTTGACGGCCAGACCGCCGCGGGCGGTCTCCTTGTATTTGCTTTTCATGTCGGCGCCGGTCTGGCGCATGGTGCGGATGACCTTGTCGAGGGAAACGTAGTGCTGCCCGTCGCCGCGCAGGGCCATGCGCACCGCGTTGATCGCCTTCACCGAGCCCATGGCGTTGCGCTCGATGCAGGGCACCTGGACCAGCCCGCCAATGGGGTCGCAGGTCAGGCCCAGGTTGTGTTCCATGCCGATCTCGGCGGCGTTCTCCACCTGTTGCGGGGTACCGCCCATCACCTCGCACAGGGCGCCTGCGGCCATGGAGCAGGCCACACCGACCTCGCCCTGGCAGCCTACCTCGGCCCCGGAGATCGATGCGTTCTCCTTGTACAGAATGCCGATTGCCGCGGCAGTGAGCAGGAAGCGCACCACCCCGTCCTCGTTGGCGCCGGGCACGAAGCGCATGTAGTAGTGCAGCACCGCGGGGACAATGCCGGCCGCGCCATTGGTCGGTGCCGTGACCACGCGTCCGCCGTAGGCGTTTTCCTCGTTCACCGCCAGGGCGTAGAGGTTGACCCAGTCGAGCACCGACAGCGCATCACGCAGGCTGGCTTCCGGATGCCGGCTGAGCTGGCGGTACAACGCCGGAGCCCGGCGCTTGACCTTCAGCCCGCCAGGCAGGATGCCTTCGTGCCGGCAACCGGCCTCGACGCAGTCCTGCATCACCTGCCAGATGCGCAGCAGGCCGGCACGGGTCTCGGCTTCCGGGCGCCAGGCGGCCTCGTTGGCCAGCATCACCTGGCTGAACGACAGGTGCTGCGCGGTGCAGTGGCCGAGCAGTTCCTTGCCGGTCTTGAAAGGGTAGGGCAGCACGGTGCTGTCCTCGACGATGCGGTCATGGCCGGCCGCATCCTCGTCAACCACGAAACCGCCTCCCACCGAGTAGTACTCGCGGCTACGGATCTGCAGGCCGGCGGCATCGAAGGCGCGGAAGATCATGCCGTTGGGGTGGTAGGCCAGCGGTTTGCGGATCATCGCCAGGTGCTGTTTTTCGACGAAGTCGATGTCGTGTTCACCGAGCAGGCTGAGCCGACCGCTTTCACGAATGGCTTGCAGACGGGCGGGGATGGCTTCGGTATCGACGCTGTCCGGATGCTCGCCTTCCAGGCCAAGCAACACGGCCTTGTCGCTGCCGTGGCCCTTGCCGGTGGCGCCGAGCGAGCCGTACAGCTCGGCCTTGACCGTGGCCGTGCCGGCCAGCAGGCCATCACGGCGCAAGCCTTCGGCGAAGCGCGCGGCGGCGCGCATCGGCCCGACCGTGTGCGAGCTGGAGGGGCCGATGCCGATCTTGAACAGGTCGAAGACGCTCAAAGACATGCTGCTTCCTCCTGATGATGGCCAGTAAGCCCATTGGGGGCCGCTGTGCGCCCCATCGCCGGCAAGCCGGCTCCCACAGCTTAGCGCTGAACCTGTGGGAGCCGGCTTGCCGGCGATGGGGCGCACAGCGGCCCCACCCGATCAGACGTCCTGGTAACTCTCGATCGACGGGCAGGCGCACACCAGGTTGCGGTCGCCGAACACGTTGTCGACCCGGCCGACCGGTGGCCAGTACTTGCCTTCCACCAGGCTCGGCAGTGGATACACCGCCTGCTCGCGGCTGTAGCCGTGGGCCCATTCGCCGGCCAGCTCCGCCGCGGTGTGCGGGGCGTTCTTCAGCGGGTTGTCGTCCTTGTCCAGGCTGCCGTTCTCGACCGCGCGAATCTCTTCGCGGATCTGGATCATGGCGTCGCAGAATCGATCCAGTTCCTCTTTCGACTCGCTTTCGGTCGGTTCGATCATCAGCGTGCCGGCCACCGGGAAGGACATGGTCGGGGCGTGGAAGCCGAAGTCGATCAGGCGCTTGGCGACATCGTCGACGCTGATGCCGCTGGTGTCCTTGAGCGGACGCAGGTCGAGGATGCACTCGTGCGCCACCAGGCCGTTGCCGCCGGTGTACAGCACAGGATAGTGCTCTTCCAGGCGACGGGCGATGTAGTTGGCGTTGAGGATCGCCATCTGCGAGGCGCGCTTGAGGCCCGCGCCACCCATCATGCGAATGTACATCCAGGTGATCGGCAGGATGCTGGCGCTGCCGAACGGTGCGGCGCATACCGCGCCCTGGGTGTTTTCCAGCTGGGCATGGCCCGGCAGGAATGGCGCCAGGTGCGCCTTGACGCCGATCGGGCCGACGCCCGGGCCGCCGCCGCCGTGGGGGATGCAGAAGGTCTTGTGCAGGTTCAGGTGCGAGACGTCGCCGCCGAACTTGCCCGGGGCGCACAGGCCGACCATGGCGTTCATGTTGGCGCCGTCGATGTACACCTGGCCGCCGTTGTCGTGAATGATCGCGCAGATCTCGCCGATGGCTTCCTCGAATACGCCGTGGGTGGACGGGTAGGTGATCATGATCGCCGCCAGGCGCTCGCGGTGCTCGATGGCCTTGGCACGCAGGTCGTCGATGTCGACGTTGCCGCGCGCGTCGCAGGCGGTCACCACCACGCGCATGCCGGCCATGTGCGCGGTGGCGGGGTTGGTGCCGTGGGCCGAGGACGGGATCAGGCAGATGTCACGGTGGCTGTCGCCACGGCTGCGGTGGTAGGCGCGGATCGCCAGCAGGCCGGCGTATTCGCCTTGGGAGCCGGCGTTGGGCTGCAGTGACACGGCGTCATAGCCGGTGGCGGCGCAGAGCATGGCTTCCAGCTCGCTGGTCATCTGCAGGTAGCCCTGGCTTTGCGCGGCCGGGGCAAACGGGTGCAGGTTGCCGAACTCGGCCCAGGTCACCGGGATCATTTCGCTGGCGGCGTTGAGCTTCATGGTGCACGAGCCCAGCGGGATCATGGTGCGGTCCAGGGCCAGGTCCTTGTCGGCCAGGCGGCGCAGGTAGCGCATCAGCTCGGTTTCGCTGTGGTAGCGGTTGAACACCGGGTGCTCGAGGATGGCCGACTGGCGCAGCAGGCCGGCCGGCAGGCGCACGGCGACGGTGTTGGCCAGGGCGGTGAAGTCAGGGCTGGCCTGGCCGTCGGCGAACAGCTGCCACAGGGCCTCGACATCGGCCTGGGTGCTGGTTTCGTCCAGCGACAGGCCCAGCTGGGCGGCGTCGACCTGGCGCAGGTTGATGCCCTGGACGCGGGCCTTGTCGTGCAGCGCGCTGGTGCTGGCACCGGTGGCCAGGGTGAGGGTGTCGAAGAAATCGCCGGTGACCACCTTGATGCCCAGCTTGGTCAGGCCGGTAGCGAGGATCGCGGTCAGCGCATGGGTGCGCTCGGCAATGCGCTTGAGGCCGGCAGGGCCGTGGTACACGGCGTACATGCTGGCGATATTGGCCAGCAGCACCTGGGCGGTGCAGATGTTGCTGGTGGCCTTCTCGCGGCGGATGTGCTGCTCGCGGGTCTGCATGGCCAGGCGCAGGGCCGGCTTGCCGAAGCGGTCGATCGATACCCCGACCAGACGGCCCGGCATGTCGCGCTTGAAGGCGTCGCGGGTGGCGAAGTAGGCCGCGTGCGGGCCACCGAAGCCCAGCGGCACGCCGAAGCGCTGGGCACTGCCGATGGCCACGTCGGCGTCGAATTCGCCCGGCGGGGTGAGCAGGGTCAGGGCCAGCAGGTCGGCGGCCACGGCCACCAGGGCGCCTGCGCCGTGGAAGCGCTGCACCACCTCGCGGTAGTCGAACACATCACCGTTGCTGGCCGGGTACTGCAGCAGGGCGCCAAAGAAGGCGCTGACGTCGCCCAGTTCGCGCTCGTCGCCCACCACCACCTCGATGCCCAGCGGTTCGGCGCGGGTGCGCAGCACGTCGAGGGTCTGCGGGTGGCAGTGCACGGAAGCGAAGAAGGCATGGCTGGCCTTGTTCTTCGACAGGCGCTTGCAGAAGGTCATGGCTTCTGCGGCGGCGGTGGCCTCGTCGAGCAGGGAAGCGTTGGCGATCGGCAGGCCGGTGAGATCGCTGATCAGGGTCTGGAAGTTCAGCAGCGCTTCCAGACGGCCCTGGGAAATCTCCGGCTGGTACGGGGTGTAGGCGGTGTACCAGGCCGGGTTCTCCAGCAGGTTGCGCAGGATCGGCGCCGGGGTGTGGGTGTTGTAGTAGCCCTGGCCTATGTAGCTCTTGAACAGCTGGTTCTTGGCGGCGATGGCTTTCAATGCGGCGAGGGCATCGGCCTCGCTCTGCCCGTCGTGGCTGCCGAGCACGCTGGTGCCCTTGATGCTGTCGGGGATGACGGCGGCGGTCATCGCGTCCAGCGAGTCGAAGCCCAGGGTCGTGAGCATGGCCTGCTCGTCAGCGGCGCGTGGGCCGATGTGGCGGGCAATGAATTCGTTGGCGGTGCCGAGGTTGATGGTCATGGTGATTCCTCAGGCGTCGTCGTTGGCTTTGAGCAGGCGGTCGTAGGCATCCTGGTCGAGCAGGGCATGCACTTCGCTCATGTCGGCGGGCTTGAAGCGGAAGAACCAGCCTTCGCCCAGCGGGTCTTCGTTGACCAGCTCGGGGTTGTCGTTGAGGCCTTCGTTGACCGCGACCACTTCACCGGCCAGTGGCATGTACACGCCGCTGGCGGCCTTGACCGACTCCACGGTGGAGGCTTCGGCGCCCTTGTCGTACTGCTGCAGCTCCGGCAGTTGCACATAGACCACATCACCCAAGGCGTTCTGGGCGTAGGCGGTGATGCCCACGGTGACGCTGCCATCGGCTTCGACGCGCAGCCATTCGTGATCTTCGGTGAAACGCAACTCGCTCATGGGAATTCCTCGGGAAGCAGGGGCGTTGGGCGCGGTAGGCTCCGCGCTCTTAAGGTTGGAATTCCCTTAGCAATAATGCGGCCAGTCTTAAAAATCCTTATAAATCAATTGGTTAGTTTGTTAATGTAATCGATTTGTCATTTTTGTGGAATGAAATCGATACAGGAGTAGGGTGATTCAAAAGCACAGTGGGATCAAACCCTTGTACCCAGGCACCCAGATGGGTGTGTAGCGAATTCTGTACAGTGGAATGATTTTAATACGGCCTGCTTCCGGAGCGGGACTGGGCCGGCGAAGCAGCATCAGGCCTTGTTTGGAATACCGTACTTGCGCAAGCGCTGGGCTATCGCGGTATGCGAGGTTTGCAAGCGCCCCGCCAACTGCCGCGTCGAGGGATAGCTGGCATACAGGCGTTGCAGCAACTCCCGCTCGAAATCCCCCACGGCCTGTTCCAGGCTGGCCACCTCGCCATCCTGCCCGCGGGCCACCGAGGTGCCGGCGATGTCCAGGTCGCCGATGTCCACCACGTTGCTTTCGCAGATGGCCGCGGCGCGGAAGATCACGTTCTGCAACTGACGCACATTGCCCGGCCAGGGGTTGCCCAGCAGCGCCGGATGGGTAGCGGGCGCCAGGCGGCAGGGCGGGCGCTGGATCTGGGTACAGGCCTGCTGCATGAAGTATTGCGCCAGGGACAGGATGTCCTGGCCGCGATCACGCAGGGGCGGCACCTGCAGGTTGAGCACGTTGAGGCGGTAGAACAGGTCTTCACGGAAGGTGCCCTCGGCGACCATGCGCTCAAGGTCGCGGTGGGTGGCGCTGATGATGCGCACATCCACCTTCACCTCGCGGTCGCCGCCGACGCGGCGGAAGCTGCCGTCGCTGAGGAAGCGCAGCAGTTTGGCCTGCAGGTACGGCGACATCTCGCCGATCTCGTCGAGGAACACCGTGCCCTGGTTGGCCAGCTCCATCAGCCCGGGCTTGCCGCCGCGCTGCGCGCCGGTGAAGGCGCCTGGGGCGTAGCCGAACAGCTCGCTCTCGGCCAGGCTCTCGGGCAGTGCCGCGCAGTTGAGTGCGAGGAACGGCGCGGCATGGCGGCTGCTGATGGCGTGGCAGGCGCGGGCCACCAGCTCTTTGCCGGTGCCGGTTTCGCCATGCACCAGCAGCGGCGCGTCGAGGGCCGCCACGCGCAGGGCGCGGGCCTTGAGGGTGCGAATCGCCGGGGAGTCGCCGAGCATGGCGTCGAAGCCTTCGGCGTGGTCGTGGTGCAGGGCCGACAGCCGCTCGCCCATGCGGTTCGGCGGGTACAGCGTCAGCAGGCCGCCGGCGTGGGTGATCGGCGTGGCGTCGAGCAGCAGGCTCTGGCCGTTCAACTGCATTTCGCGCATGGGCAGGTGGAAATTGTTGTCCAGCAGGGCCTGCAGCAGGTCGGGGTCGCCGAACAGCTCGCCCACCGAACGCCCGGCGGACTCACGCCCGCACAGGGCGATCAGCGCCGGGTTGGCCAGCAGCACCTTGCCCGCGCTGTCCACCGCCAGCACCGGGTCGCTCATGGCGGCGAGCAGGGCGTCGAGTTGCAGGTGCCGGCGTTGGCCGGGGAGGATGTCGACCACTTCCACCGATTGCACGCCGCGTACTTCGAACAGCGCGTCGTGCAGCTCTTCGAGCACGGCGGGACTCAGGGTCGGGGCGTCGATGTAGACGTTCGGCGGGACCATCTCCACGGCATCGAGGTTGAGGTTGCGGGCGCCGAGCAGGGCCAGGACTTCCTGGGTGATGCCGACGCGGTCGATGAAGCTGACGTGGATGCGCATGGGGAGATCGGGGCAGTGGCCAAGCGAGTGCGCCAGTATGCCTTGCCAGGCGGATTAAACCCAATCGCGGGGCAAGCCCGCTGCCACGAAGCCCCGCGATTGCACTCAGCCCAGATGCTCAGGCTTGATAGAATCGCCCGATTTCACATCGAGCTTCTGGCGAATGTCTTCGAACATGTAGTCGTAGAGCTTGTGCGGCGAACCGAGACTCTCGAATTTCTTCGGCGCTGGCAGGTACGACTGGGCCTTGCGGCTCAACTGCATCAGAAAGCTTGGCAGCACCTGGTCCTTGGCCAGGAAGAACTTCTCATCGACGGCCTTGCCCTCGATGTGGCCATGCATGCGGAACTGGATACCGCGGCCTTCGCTGGGATCCGATACGGCCTCGTAGTCGATGCACAGGTCGTAGCTGTGGTCGTTGGTGTTCAGCGCAGTGCGCTCGATATGCACGTGACCGGGTTGATACTGGGCCATGGCGAAGTCCTCCGGAAGGTTGAAAACGGCCGGTGCCAGGCACCGGCCAACTGCGTTCAACGGTAGCTGATTCCCGGCTTGGCGGTGGAAACGCGGGTACCGGCGGTGCCTTTGACGATGTCCTCGATGTTCTCCAGCGAGCTGATTACCGCGACCTTGCCGGTATGCCGGGCGAAATCGCAGGCAGCCTGCACCTTGGGCCCCATGGAGCCGGCGGCAAAACCCAGCTTCTCGAGCTCGTCGGGGTGCGCCTGGGCGATGGCTTTTTGTGTCGGCTTGCCGAAATCGATGTACGCAGCGTCGACGTCGGTGGCGATGATCAGCAGGTCGGCATCCAGCTGTTCGGCCAGCAGCGCCGAGCACAGGTCCTTGTCGATCACCGCCTCGATGCCCTTGAGCTTGCGGTTTTCGTCGTACATGGTGGGGATACCGCCGCCGCCGGCGCAGATCACGATGCTGCTTTTTTCCAGCAGCCACTTGATCGGGCGGATCTCGAAGATGCGCTTGGGTTTCGGGCTGGCCACCACCCGGCGGTACTTGTCGCCGTCGGGCTTGACCACCCAGCCCTTGTCCTTGGCCAGGCGTTCGGCTTCGTCCTTGGCGTACACGGGGCCGATGAATTTGGTCGGATCCTTGAACGCCGGGTCGTTGGCGTCCACTTCGACTTGCGTCAGCAGGGTGGCGAACGGCACCTCGAAGTCCAGCAGGTTGCCCAGTTCCTGTTCGATCATGTAGCCGATCATGCCTTCGGTTTCAGCGCCAAGCACGTCCAGCGGATAGGCTTCATCCGGCTTGTACGACAGCCCCTGCAGCGACAGCAGGCCGACCTGCGGCCCGTTGCCGTGGGCGATGACCAGTTCGTTGCCGGGATGGATCTTGGCGATCTGTTCGGTGGCGGTGCGGATATTGGCGCGCTGGTTGTCGGCGGTCATCGGCTCGCCGCGGCGCAGCAGGGCGTTGCCGCCCAATGCAACAACGATACGCATGGGGAATGTCCTTTGCGGATTTAGGGTAAGCGCCTCGTTCCTTTGTGGGAGCCGGCTTGCCGGCGATCACTGGCGAAGCCGGTGCCATGCACCGTGTTGCCCGTATCGCCGGCAAGCCGGCTCCCGCAGAGTCAAGGCCGCTGTCAGAGATCAGCCAGGGTCGACACGAGGATCGCCTTGATCGTGTGCATGCGGTTTTCCGCCTGCTCGAAGGCGATGCACGCCGGCGACTCGAACACGTCATCGGTCACTTCGATGCCGTTGGCCAGGTGCGGGTACTGTTCGGCGATCTGCTTGCCGACCTTGGTCTCGGAGTTGTGGAACGCCGGCAGGCAGTGCATGAACTTGGTGCGCGGGTTGCCGGTGGACTTCATCAGCTCCTTGTTCACCTGGTACGGCAGCAGTTGCTGGATACGCTCGCCCCAGGCCTCGACCGGTTCGCCCATTGATACCCATACATCGGTGTGGACAAAGTCGACGCCCTTGACCGCGGCTTTCGGGTCTTCGGTCAGGGTGATGCGCGCGCCGCTTTCTTCTGCGTACTTTTTGCACCGTTCGACCAGGTCGTCATGCGGCCACAGGGCCTTGGGCGCGGCGATGCGCACGTCCATGCCGAGCTTGGCGCCGATCAGCAGCAGCGAGTTGCCCATGTTGTTGCGGGCATCGCCCAGGTAGGCATAGCTGATGTCGTGCAGCGGCTTGTCGCTGTGCTCGCGCATGGTCAGCACGTCGGCGATCATCTGGGTCGGGTGGTATTCGTCGGTGAGGCCGTTGAACACCGGCACGCCAGCGAACTTGGCCAGTTCCTCGACGATCTCCTGCTTGAAGCCGCGATACTCGATGGCGTCGTACATGCGCCCGAGCACGCGGGCGGTGTCCTTCATGCTTTCCTTGTGGCCGATCTGCGAGGAGTTGGGATCGATATAGGTGACGTTAGCGCCCTGGTCGTAGGCGGCGACTTCGAAGGCGCAGCGGGTGCGGGTCGAGGTCTTCTCGAAGATCAGGGCGATGTTGTTACCTTTCAGGTGCTGCTGCTCGGTGCCGGTGTACTTGGCGCGCTTGAGGTCGCGGGACAGGTCAAGCAGGTAACGCAGCTCGCGGGTGGTGTGATGTTCGAGGCTGAGCAGGTTACGGTTGTGGATGTTGAACGCCATGATGATTCTCCTTGAGTTCGGTAATCCCCCGGCCGCCGCTGGGTGAGCGCGGCCGGGGTGATGGACGTTTAGTAGTCGATAGGGTCGCGCACGATCGGGCAGGTCATGCAGTGGCCGCCGCCGCGGCCCCGGCCCAGCTCGCCGGCGCTGATGGTGATGACCTCGATCCCGGCCTTGCGCAGCAGGGTATTGGTGTAGGTGTTGCGGTCATAGCCGATGACCACGCCGGGCTCCACGGCCACCACGTTGTTGCCGTCATCCCACTGTTCGCGCTCGGCGGCGAAGCTGTTGCCACCGGTCTCGACCACGCGCAGCTTGACCCCCAGGTGCTCGCCGACCACCTCGATGAATGACTTATTCTCGCGGCGCACGTCCATGCCGTAAGGCTTGCTTTCGTCCGGGCGAATGATGAACGGCACGATCTCTCTCACCACCTCCGGGAAGACCGTGACCAGGTCGCGGTCGCAGAAGCTGAACACGGTGTCCAGGTGCATCGCGGCGCGGGATTTGGGCAGGCCGGCGACGATGACTTTTTCCACCGCGCCTTTGGCGAAGAGGCTCTGTGCCAGCTGGCCGATGGCCTGACGCGAGGTGCGCTCGCCCATACCGATGAGCACCACGCCCTTGCCGATCGGCATCACGTCGCCGCCTTCGAGGGTGGCGTTGCCGTGGTCCTTGTCCGGGTCGCCGTACCAGACCTGGAAGTCGGCGTTGGTGAACTCCTTGTGGAACTTGTAGATGGCGGTGGTCAGCAGGGTTTCCTGGCGTCGCGCAGGCCAGTACATCGGGTTGAGCGTCACGCCGCCGTAGATCCAGCAGGTGGTGTCGCGGGTGAACTGGGTGTTTGGCAGCGGCGGCAGGATGAAGCTGGAGTGGCCCAGGTAGTCGTTGTACATCTTGACCACGCTGGCGCCTTCGCTTTCCGGCAGGTCCTGGCCTGCCACGCCGCCGATCAGGAATTCGGCCAGGTGGCGTGGGTCGAGGCCCTCGAGCCAGCTACGCACTTCGTTGGTGAGGCCGACGCCGACGGTGTCGGAGGTGATCTTGCGGTCGAGAATCCACTTCAGCGCTTCAGGTTGCTGGACGATGTCGGTCAGCAGGTTGTGCATCTCCAGGACATCGACGCCGCGCTCACGCATCTTGGTGACGAAGTCGAAGTGATCGCGCTTCGCCTGGTCGACCCAGATCACATCGTCGAACAGCAGTTCGTCGCAGTTGCTCGGGGTCAGGCGCTTGTGCGCCAGGCCCGGGCTGCAGACCATCACTTTGCGCAGCTTGCCGGCTTCGGAATGAACGCCGTATTTCTGTTTCTCAGTGGACATGGTGAATCCTCCTGTAATGCGAAGACATGGGTTCAGAGCGTCAGGAAGCCGTCATACAAGCCGTAGGCAGCCAACAGGGCGCCCGCGACCACGGCGGCGAAGATCAGTTTTTCCACGCTGGTGAAGATCGGCTGGCCGACCTCGCGCTTGGCCTTGGCGAACAGGATCGCGCCGGGGGCGTAGAGCAGGGCCGAGAGCAGCAGGTACTTGAC
This sequence comes from Pseudomonas soli, assembly GCF_900110655.1. Lineage (GTDB taxonomy): Bacteria > Pseudomonadota > Gammaproteobacteria > Pseudomonadales > Pseudomonadaceae > Aquipseudomonas > Aquipseudomonas soli. The sequence continues at coordinate 139,601 of NZ_FOEQ01000007.1, read as the reverse complement.
GCCACCGGCGTACAGCAGCCAGATCGCGTAGAGCAGGGCGATGCCGCCGATGATCAGGTCTTTCTTGCGTTCGGCCAGGGCCTGTTCGTAGGTTTCGTTGCGCCAGGCGAGCAGGAAGGCATAAGCCGCCGACCACAGGTAAGGCACCAGGATCATCGAGGTGGCGAGGTAGATCAGCGACAGGTAGGTGCTGTTGGAGAACAGGGTGATGACCAGGAAGATCTGCACCATGGCGTTGGTCAGCCACAGGGCGTTGGCCGGCACATGGTTGGCGTTCTCGCGGCGCAGGAACTCCGGCATGGTGTGGTCCTTGGCGGCGGCGAACATGATCTCGGCGCACAGCAGCACCCACGACAGCAGCGCCCCCAGCAGCGAGATGATCAGGCCGACGCTGATCAGCACCGCGCCCCAGTGGCCTACCACATGTTCAAGCACGGCAGCCATCGACGGGTTCTGCAGCTTGGCCAGCTCGGGTTGGGTCATCACGCCCAGCGACAGCACGTTGACCAGCACCAGGAACAGCAGCACGGTAATAAAGCCGATGACCGTGGCCTTGCCGACGTCAGAGCGCTTTTCCGCACGAGAAGAGAAGATGCTCGCGCCCTCGATGCCGATGAACACCCACACGGTGACCAGCATCATGTTGCGCACCTGGTTCATCACGCTGCCCAACTCCGGTGTGCCCACGGCCCAGATATCCGCGGTGAACACATCGAGCTTGAACGCGAACAGGCAGATCAGGGCGAACAGGGCCAGCGGCACGACCTTGGCCACGGTGGTGACCAGGTTGATGAACGCGGCTTCCTTGATGCCGCGCAATACCAGGAAATGCACGGCCCACAGCAGGACCGAGGCGCCGATCACCGCCGCCGGGGTGTTGCCCTCACCGAAAACCGGGAAGAAGTACCCCAGGGTGCTGAACAGCAGCACGAAATAGCCGACGTTGCCCAGCCAGGCGCTGATCCAGTAGCCCCAGGCTGAGGAAAAGCCCATGTAATCGCCAAAACCAGCCTTGGCGTAGGCGTACACGCCGCCGTCCAGGTCGGGTTTGCGGTTGGCCAGGGTCTGGAATACGAAGGCGAGGGTGAGCATGCCCACCGCGGTGATGGCCCAGCCGATCAGCACCGCGCCGACACCGGCACTGGCGGCCATGTTTTGCGGCAATGAGAAGATCCCGCCGCCGATCATCGAACCCACTACAAGTGCAACAAGCGCACCCAGTTTTAGTTTTCCGGGAGAATCAGACATTTATCGACTCCGTACCAGGAGAAAGTTGACCTCAGAATAAATCTGACGCCTGGATCATTCGCTGACTTAGATCAGTTCATGCCAGCATGAAGGTAAGAAAAAACCTTCATGCGTCTCCTGGAGGATGCCGACAGCTTCGTTGCAGGCCTTGTACGCTGGCACCTCCATGTCCTTCTGGAGCAAACGCTCCGTTTTGCCTGCGAACCATGAAGTTAGTCTCTTTTAGGCTTTTCGCAAATTTTTCACAGTAAATAGCGACGTATTTAGGTGGGGAGTGAGATACTTTGCAATTGTCACTTTTCACTCCCCCGCGCTATAGACAGTCCGGTTATGAGTGCTATAGCTTTAATGGCTCGATTCAATAAGAAACTTGTAACATTCATGTTGCCAAATACGTTTACGCGCACCCGCGCACGAGGAGCCCCATGAGCGAACCGGGACAGAAGCTACGCCTGGGCGCGCTGATCGCGTTGGTGGTCGGTTCGATGATCGGCGGTGGGATCTTCTCGTTGCCGCAAAACATGGCGGCGCGCGCCGATGTCGGCGCAGTGCTGATCGGTTGGGGCATCACCGCGGTGGGCATGCTGGCATTGGCCTTTGTGTTCCAGACCCTGGCCAACCACAAACCTGAGTTGGACTCCGGGGTGTACGCCTATGCCAAGGCCGGTTTTGGCGACTACATGGGCTTTTCTTCGGCCTGGGGCTACTGGATCAGTGCCTGGTTGGGCAACGTTGGCTATTTCGTGCTGCTGTTCAGCACCCTCGGTTTCTACTTCCCGGTGTTCGGCCAAGGTAATACGCCGATGGCCATCGGCTGTGCTTCATTGCTGCTGTGGGCGGTGCACTTCCTGGTGCTGCGTGGCATCAAGGAGGCGGCCTTCATCAACCAGGTGACCACTGTGGCCAAGGTCGTGCCGTTGCTGATATTCATCGTCATCGCGGCTGTCGCCTTTCGCGCCGATATTTTCACCCGCGACATCTGGGGGATGAGCAATCCGCAGTTCGGCAGCGTCCTCGAGCAGGTCCGCAACATGATGCTGGTGACGGTGTTCGTGTTCATCGGCATCGAAGGTGCGAGTGTCTATTCGGGGCGAGCGCTGCGTCGCACTGATGTGGGCAAGGCCACGGTGATCGGCTTTCTCGGCGTGCTGGCGCTGCTGGTGCTGGTCAACGTGTTGTCGCTGGGGGTCATGACCCAGCCGGAACTTGCCGGGTTGCAGAATCCATCGTTGGCGTCGGTGCTGGAGCACATCGTCGGGCCCTGGGGCGCATTACTGATCAGCCTCGGCCTGGCGGTGTCGTTGCTCGGGGCGCTGCTGTCGTGGGCGCTGTTGTGTGCCGAGATCCTCTTCGCCACTGCCCGTGACAAGACCATGCCGCGGTTCCTGGCGCGAGAAAACGCCAACCATGTGCCGGCCAACGCCTTGTGGCTGACCAACGTGATGATTCAGGGCTTTTTGCTGATCACACTGTTCTCCGCCGGTACCTATACCAGCCTGATCTACCTGGCGTCGTCGATGATCCTGGTTCCTTACTTCTGGTCGGCGGCCTATGCGGTGTTGCTGACCGTGCGAGGCGAGAGCTACCAGGGGCAGGCGGGGTTGCGGCGCAAGGACATGCTGGTTGCCGTGATCGCGCTGTCATATGCGGTGTGGTTGCTGTATGCCGGTGGGCTCAAGTACATCCTGCTGTCGGCGTTGCTCTATGCCCCGGGGGTGATCCTGTTCGCCCGGGCCAAGCGCGAGCAGGGGCAGGTGCTGTTCACCGCATGGGAGAAGCTGATTTTCGCGGCGGTGCTGGTGGGCGCCGGGTTGGCGGCGTATGCGCTGTATTCGGGCTTGCTTAGCCTCTGACTGCTCATGTCAGGCGCGATTGAATCAATTTTGCAATTCGACGCTGCCTTGCGGAACAGGCCGTTCCGGGCGTGACCAGATCCATAGGTTGCCGAGCGCCATGCCGCCGATGGCAAGGAATACGGGCCAGTGGTGCTCGAGGACGATCAGCATGAGGCTTGCGCATAGCAACATGCTGATAGTGGCGCTGATCTTGGCGCGCCGCTGGATCACCTTGCCGTTGCGCCAATTGAAGAGGATCGGGCCGAACAGTCGGTGGTTCTCGAGCCACGCGGACAGCCGCGGCGAGCTGCGGGTAGCGGCCCAGGCGGCGAGGAGGATGAACTCGGTGGTGGGCAGCCCGGGAATGACGATGGCGACCAGGCCAATGCCCAGGCTCACATAGGCCAGGATCGCATACAGCAGGCGGGATACTTTGGAGCGGGCGATTCGGGTCATGGTCTCACTGCAACGGTGCGGCCGCCCGCAGACGGCCGGGTAAAGCGTGTCAGGCCAGCGCCGCGTCGGCGGCATAGGCATGCTTGAGCAGCTCGGTGAAGCGCTCGAAGGCGGCGACCGCGCCACGTTCGGCGGCGGCGTCTTCCTCGGGCGACAGGTCCAGGCTGTCGAGGATGCGGGTGAACTGTTTCCAGCCTTCGGCGCGACCGCCGGCCGGTTCGCCCAGGTGACGGGCACCGAAGGTTTCGGACAGTTCCAGGGCCACGGCGCGCTTGATCAGGAATGCGGCGCCCAGTTTGGAGCCTTCGGAGACGAAGATCCAGCCCAGGGCTTCGCCCAGGCTTGGCTTGCCCAGGGCGCCGGCGAAGGGCGCGGGCACTTCGGTGTCGAGGTCGGCCAGGTCGAGGCGGGCCTGCTCGGCGCGGCAGCGCTCGGCCAGGTCGGGGACGATGGCGATCAGTTGCGGGTCGGTGTACAGCGCCTGCAACTCGGACTGGAACAGGTACTGGGCGACCACGAAGCGGGCGAAGCTCTCGCGGCTGTCGAACGGCTTGTGCGACTTGACCAGGGCGTCCAGCTCGGTGTGCGGGGCATGGGTGACCTGGTTCAGGCGCTGGGAGCGCAGGTTGGCGCGTTCGGTGGAAGGGGCGGTCATGGGGGCATCCTTGGAAAATGGGGCGTCTAGTGACAAGACGAAACAGAAGACGCGGAACAGTAAAAAAACCTCACCTGCGAAGTGAAATCATTCGCACAGGGCTCGATGCAGCGCCGGGCAAGCCCGCTCCCACGCGGGAACTGGGGGAACGAGCTTGTCCGGCGATGGCGATCTCAACCCGTCAGATGTCCCACACCAGGTTGATGGCAAAGTTGCGGCCCGGCATGGTCAGGCGATCGAGATTGGCCGGCTGGGTCACTCCCGCTTCGCCAAGCGCGTCGTAGCCACGTACGTCATCCCACTGCCAGTACTTCTTGTCGGTCAGGTTGTAGAGGCCTGCGTTGACGGTGATGTCGTCGGTCACTTTGTAGTAGCCGGTCAGGTCCAGCACGCCGTAGCCAGGCGTGCGGAACTGCTTGCTGGCGCCATCGGGGGCGAAGAAGGTGGAGTCGTCGACGCGGTCCTTGCGCTTGACCAGGGTCCAGCTCAGCAGCCCCCCATAGTTCTGTTGCTCGTAGCCCAGGCCGAGGACCGCGGTCAGCGGGTTGACGCTGTTCAGTGGCTGACCGTTGTCATCGTTGCGGCCGCGGGCATAGGCCAGCGAGCCTTGGGTGTACAGGCCCTGGGCAGCGCCGAAGTGGTCGAGGTTGAGGCGGCCCTTGAACTCCGCGCCCTTGATGGTGGCGTGCTTGATGTTGTTGGCCTGGAAGGTCGAACCCAGGTTGGCCGACTGCACGGCGTCTTCGTTGATGAAGTCGCGGTACTTGTTGTAGAACACCGCGATATCGAAGTTGCCGGCCTCGAAGTTACCGCGCAGGCCGGTTTCGTAGCTCTTGCTCTTCTCTGGCTCGAGGTCCGGGTTGGGTTGGACGCTGTAGCCCAGGGTCGGGTTGTCGAAGCGGCCGAACATGGCCTTGGCGGTCGGGGTACGGAAGCCCTCGGCGTATTGGCCGTACCAGGTGTAGTTGTCGTTGAAGGCATAGGTCACGCCGAATTTTGGCGAAACGCGGTGCCATTTCTTGTCTGCGTCGTCGATGGCCCCAGGCGCTGCACCGTTACCCTGGACCCCGCGCAGGAACTCGCTGGTCATCTGCGGTTCCATGCGGGTGTAGTCGTACCGAGCGCCGGGCAGGAAGGTCCAGTTGTTCCAGCGGATTTCGTCCTGGGCGAACAGGCTGTAGGTGTTGACCGTCGGGTCGGGGAAGTCGCTGACCCGTACCTGGCCGTCGCCGGGGCTATTCTGGCCGATCGCCGTACAGCTGCCGCCGACGTTGAGGCAGGTGCCGGTACCGCTGCGTGAACCGGTGATCTTTTCATGCTTGAGGGTCGTGCCGTAGGTCAGCAGGTGGTCGGTGGCACCCAGGCTGAAAGCCTTGTCCAGCTGGGCGTCGAATACCCACTGGCGGTCCTTGTAGGTGGTCTGGCGATCGCGGAACACCTGGCGGCCACTGGCGAAATACAGCTCGTCGGTGCGTTGGTCGGTCTTGGCGATCTGGTAGTTCAGGCTCCATTTCACGTGGTCGGCGACCAGGCTTTCAAGGCCGAACTCATGGTTGATGCCAAAGCGCTCGCGGGTAACGGTGTCGTCGCCCTGGCGCATCCGATACATGTTCGAGGCGCCGCGGCCCGGAATGAAGGGGCCTCCGACGGCGCTGAGGATGTTCTGGTCGCGGTCGTCCTTGTAGTGCTCGTAGGTGAAGCCGAAGCGGGCATCGTCGGCGTAGTTCCAGCCAAGCTTGGCCAGGACGTTGGTGGTGCGCACGTCCTCCGGGTTGGCCTTGCTGCGGTTCAGGCCGGTGCCGCCGTGTTCGCCATACGATTCGGTTTCATGGCCGTTACGTTGGCTCAGGTGCAGCAGGCCATCGAAATCGCCCTGGCGACCGGCGACGGTAGCCGAGGTCAGCCAGCTTTCGTCGGCCGAGCTGTAGCCGGTCTTCAGACGGGCGCCGACATCCTTGCCCGGCTTGATGATGTCCTCGGGATCGAGGGTGTAGTAGCTCACCGCGCCGCCGATGGCGTTGCTGCCGTACAGCACCGAGGCCGGGCCGCGGAGGATCTCGACGCGCTTGACGATTTCCGGGTCGACATAGTTGCGCTGGGTCTGGGCGTAGGGGCCATAGAAGAAACTGTCGGGGATCGACACGCCGTCGACCTGGGTCAGGATACGTTCACCGTCGATGCCGCGAATGTTGTAGCCATTCAGGCCGCTGCGCTGGCCGACGCCACCGACGGAAACACCCGGCTCATAGCGCACCAGTTCCTTGATGTCGTTGACGTTCTGCCGGTCCAGTTGCTCGCGGGTCTGCACGCTGACGGTGCTCGGCACCTGGCTGACGTCCTGGGCGCTGCGGGTGGCGCTGACGGTCACCTGCTGCAGGGCGATGGCGTTGCCGGCGGCCTGGCGTTCCAGCACCACGTTGCCATTGCTGATCTTGCGGTAGCCCAGGCCGGTGCCGCGCAGCAGGCGCTGCAGCGCCGCTTCCGGGGCCAGCGATCCCTGTACGCCCGGCGAGGCCACACCGTCGGCCAGCTCGGCACTGAAGCCGACCTGCCAGCCGGTGACCTGGCTGAAGGCATTGATGGCTTCGACCAGCGGTTGCTGGGCGATGGCGAAGCGGTAATCGCCCATGCGCGGGCTACTCGCCTGGGCCGGTTCCACGGCCAGCGCGGGCAGGCTGCAGGCGCCGCTGGCGAGCAAAGCCAAGGTCAACAGGGACAATTGCCCGCAGCGGCGGGAAGAAGAGGACGGGCGGGTTTGACCTTTGGGCATCGAAAGCGCTCCCTGTCGCGCGTGAGTCATAAACAGTGTTTGTTCTCGTTTTCGAACGAGAATCAATCGTATTGGCTATAACGAGACGGGCGAGGTGTGGCGATCGCGTAAAAAAACTTGCAAGGTCAGTTAAGAATTACCACGGCTGGGTATTCATGCAGTTGCGCCGAGGTGATGTGGGCCAGGGCACGCAGCGTTTCCAGCGGCTGGTCGAGGCGATAGTTGCCGGTGACCGCGACCTGCTCCAGGTGCGCGTTGCGGTTGATGATCCAGCCCGGGTAGTAGCGGCGGACCTCCGCGAGCACCTGGCTCAGCGGGCAGTTCTCGAACACCAGGCGGCCTTCGATCCAGGCCAGGTCCTTGCTCATGTCGGGGCGCTGGCGCTGGCCGAAGCCCTTGGGGCCGACGCTGATGCTGTCGCCGGCGCTCAGGCGGATGCGTTGGTCGCTCGCGGCCTGCAGGTCGACATCGCCGCGTTGTACCCGCACCTGGGCCTCGCCATCGAGGTAGCGTACGGCGAAATCGGTGTCGCGCACGCTGGCGCGCAGTGGGCCGGCCTGGACTTCCAGCGGCGGCTGGCTGGTGTTGGACACCTGGAAGTACGCCTCGCCCTGCAACAGCCGGGCGACCTTGCGGCCTTCGCGCTCGTCGCTGGCAAAGGCCGAATTGGTGTTGAGCAGCACCTTGGCGCCGTGGTCCAGCTCCAGGCGCTGGCGCTCGCCGACCACGGTCAGATGGTCGGCCTGCAGGCGCACCGGCAGGTTGCCGAACGTGAACAGCCCGACCAGCAGCACCGCGGCGGTGGCCAAAGGTTTCCAGTGGCTGCGCAGGCGCCCGGCAAGCGAGCGCTTGCGCCGTTGCTGCAGTTGCCCGGCCACCTGGCGCAGCGATGCGCCGTTCCACATCGCCTCGGCTTCGACATAGGCCTCGGCGTTTTCCGGCTCGGCGCCCAGCCAGTGCTCGAAAGCGCGGGTGTCGTCTTCGCTGGCGCATTGCAGGCGGATCAACCAGTCCAGCGCCTCTTCGCGTGCACGGGCGCGGGCATCAGGCTCGGCGGGTGACGGGCGAGGGGTGGGGTGGTCGGTCACGACGGATCCTTGCATTGGGCATTTTTGGCGCATGATCAGTGCAGAACTTGCCCATGGCAAGGGCTTTGCGCTGACCAGCGGCGAGCGGTCGCGTCACTGGTGACGATCGGCCACGCCCATGCAGATGGCCATGATCAGTTTCAGCTCCTTCTGCACGGTGCTGGCCGAGACGCTCAACTGCTCGGCGATTTCCAGGTAGCTGGCGCCGTGCAGGCGGCTGAGGATGAAGATGCGCTGCTGGCGTTCGCTCAACTGGCCGAGGCTGACGCTCAGGTGCTTGAGCAGTTGCTCGGCGTGGGCGGCATCCTCGCTGCTCGCGGCAGGGGCTGCGACGTTATGCAGGACCTGTTCGGGCACGTCGTCCACCAAGGTGCGCGCTTGCACCCGGCGCGTGCGCAGGTGGTCCAGGGCAAGGTTGCGGGCGGTCTGGAACACGAAGGGTTCCAGGTGCTCGATCGGGCGCTCGCCCAGGGCGCGGGTGACCCGCAGATAGGTTTCCTGCAGCAGGTCCTCGGCAGTGCTGGGGTTGCCCACCATGCGCTGCAGCGTGCGCAGCAGGGTGAGACGCTGGGTGAGGAACACTGAGTTGAACCGGGACTGACTCACGGGGGAACCTGGGCGTTTTGGGATGAATGATAATGCTTATCATCACCGACCAAGGTCAAGCATGGAAATGTCACGAATGAGTAAAGCTTGTGGCAGCAGCCCACTCCCACAAGACCTTACTCTGAAGACCTGACCCTGCCTTAACGCGCGTTGAACAACGCCAGGCAATTGTCCAGCATGCGGTTGGAGAAGCCCCACTCGTTGTCGTACCAGGCCAGCACCTTGAGCATCCGCCCGTTGGCGCGGGTGTGGTTGGCGTCGAAGATCGACGACAGCGGGTTGTGGTTGAAGTCGCACGACACCAGCGGCAGGGCGTTGTAGCCCAGTACCCGGGAATGACGGCTGGCCTCGAGGAACAGCTGGTTGACTTCTTCGGCGCTGGTTTCGCGCTGCAGGTTGACCGTGAGGTCGACCAGCGACACGTTGATCACCGGCACCCGTACGGCCATTCCGGTGAGCTTGCCGGCCAGTTCCGGCAGGACCAGGCCCACGGCTTCGGCAGCGCCGGTCTTGCTCGGGATCATCGATTGGGTGGCCGAGCGGGCGCGATACGGATCGCTGTGGTAGACGTCGGTGAGGACCTGATCGTTGGTATAGGCGTGAATGGTGGTCATCAGGCCTTGCTCGATGCCGAACTCGCGGTGCAGCACCTGGGCAATCGGCGCCAGGCAGTTGGTGGTGCACGAGGCGTTGGAGATGATCTGGTGCGAGGCGCGCAGCACATCGTGGTTGACCCCGTAGACCACGGTGGCGTCGACACCCTTGGCCGGGGCGCTGACGATCACCTTGCCGGCCCCGGCGCTCAAGTGCGCCGCGGCCTTGGCACGTTCGGTGAACAGCCCGGTGCATTCGAACACCACATCGATGGCCAAGGTTTTCCAGGGCAGCTCGGCAGGGTTGCGGATGGCGCTGACGGCGATACGGTCGCCATTGACGGTGAGGCTTTCGTGGTCGGCCTCGACAGTGGCATCGAAGGTGCCGTGGACGCTGTCGTACTTGAGCAGGTGGGCATTCATCGCGCTGTCGCCCAGGTCGTTGATGGCGACGACCTGCAGGTCCTGGCGGTAGCCCTGCGTGTACAGTGCGCGCAGGACGTTGCGTCCGATGCGGCCGAATCCGTTGATGGCGATGCGTAGGGTCATGGTATTACCTCTGGCAGTCGGGTGAAGCCTGTGGCACAAAGGACAGCTTCACTGAAACGGTTTTGTTGTTGGAATTACAAGATTATTCACCGAGAGATAGAAAACAAGCCTTTTTGCTGGCAGTATTTTGTTTAAACATACAACGAGTGGTTGGGTTGTCCCCTTGTCGAGCGGTGCTGGCGCCTTTTCATAGAGACTAGGTCGCAATCGTTTGGAGGGAAAATGCCCCAGTAAAGCCGCCCCACAGTTAGCCTGGAGTCCAGTACATGCATCCGCGCATCCTTGAGGTCACCGAACGGCTGATCGCCCGCAGCCGCCGTACCCGTGAACGCTACCTTGAGCTGATCCGTGGGGCGGCCAGTGACGGACCCATGCGCGCCCAGTTGCAGTGCGCCAACTTCGCCCATGGCGTGGCCGGCTGCGGCGGGGACGACAAGCAGACCCTGCGCCTGATGAACGCGGCCAACGTGGCCATCGTCTCGGCCTACAACGACATGCTCTCGGCGCACCAGCCGTACCAGCACTTCCCCGAACAGATCAAACAGGCGCTGCGTGAAGTCGGTTCGGTCGGCCAGTTCGCCGGCGGCGTGCCGGCCATGTGCGACGGCGTCACCCAGGGCGAGCCGGGCATGGAGCTGGCCATCGCCAGCCGCGAGGTGATCGCCATGTCCACCGCCATCGCCCTCTCGCACAACATGTTCGATGGCGCGCTGATGCTGGGCATCTGCGACAAGATCGTCCCCGGGCTGATGATGGGCGCCTTGCGTTTCGGCCACCTGCCGACGATCTTCGTGCCGGGCGGGCCGATGGTCTCGGGCATTTCCAACAAGGAAAAGGCCGATGTGCGCCAGCGCTACGCCGAGGGCAAGGCCACCCGCGAGCAACTGCTCGAATCGGAAATGAAGAGCTACCACGGCCCCGGTACCTGCACTTTCTACGGCACCGCCAACACCAACCAACTGGTGATGGAGGTCATGGGTCTGCACCTTCCGGGCGCCTCGTTCGTCAACCCCTACACGCCGCTGCGCGATGCCCTTACCGCCGAGGCCGCGCGCCAGGTCACGCGCATGACCAAGGCCAGTGGCAGCTTCATGCCCATTGGCGAGATCGTCGACGAAAAGGCCCTGGTCAACTCGATTGTCGCCCTGCACGCCACCGGCGGCTCGACCAACCACACCCTGCATATCCCGGCCATCGCCCAGGCCGCCGGCATCCAGCTGACCTGGCAGGACATGGCCGACCTGTCCGATGTGGTGCCGACGCTGTCCCACGTCTATCCCAACGGCAAGGCCGACATCAACCACTTCCAGGCCTCCGGCGGCATGGCCTTCCTCATTCGCGAGCTGCTCGACGCGGGCCTGCTGCACGAGGACGTCAACACCGTGGCCGGGCACGGCCTGCGCCGCTACACCCAGGAGCCGTTCCTCGAGGATGGCCGCCTGGTCTGGCGCGAGGGGCCGCGGCACAGCCTCGACGAAAGCATCCTGCGCCCGGTGGCGCGGCCGTTCTCCGCCGAGGGCGGGTTGCGGGTGATGGAAGGCAACCTTGGCCGTGGCGTGATGAAGGTTTCCGCCGTGGCGCCCGAGCACCGGGTGGTCGAGGCGCCTGCCCGGGTGTTCCATGACCAGCAGTCGCTGGCCGATGCGTTCAAGGCAGGCGAGCTGGAGCGGGACTTCGTCGCGGTGGTGCGTTTCCAGGGGCCGCGCTGCAACGGCATGCCCGAGCTGCACAAGCTGACGCCTTTCCTCGGCGTGCTGCAGGATCGCGGCTTCAAGGTGGCGCTGGTTACCGACGGGCGCATGTCCGGTGCTTCGGGCAAGATCCCGGCGGCCATCCACGTCTGCCCGGAGGCTTTTGATGGTGGCCCGCTGGCGCGGGTGCGCGATGGTGATATCGTGCGCGTCGATGGTGCCGAAGGCACGCTGCGGATCATGGTCTCGGCCGAGGAACTGGCCGGCCGTGAACTGCCAGCGCCACCCAAGGGTAACGACCTGGGCTGCGGGCGTGAGCTGTTCGGCTTCATGCGTGTGGCGTTCAGTTCCGCCGAGCAAGGCGCGAGCGCCTTCACCTCGGCTCTGGAGAACCTCGAATGAAGGCCTTGCTGGTCGGCGACATCGGTGGCACCAACGCGCGTTTCGCCGTGTGGCGCGACGAAGAACTGCAGGCGGTCCAGGTGCTGGCCACCGCCGACTACACCAGCCCCGAACAGGCCATCGAGGCCTACCTGGCCGACCAGGGTATCGCCCGTGGCGGCCTGGCGGCGGTGTGCCTGGCGGTGGCAGGCCCCGTGGACGGCGACGAGTTCCGCTTTACCAACAACCACTGGCGCCTGAGCCGCAGTGCGTTCTGCCAGACGCTGCAGGTCGATCGCCTGTTGTTGATCAACGACTTTTCCGCGATGGCGCTGGGCATGACCCGCCTGCGCGCAGGCGAATTTCGTGAAGTCTGCGCAGGCCTCGCCGATCCATCGCGCCCGGCGCTGGTGATCGGCCCCGGCACCGGCCTGGGCGTGGGCAGCCTGCTGCGCCACGGTGAGCATTGGCTGGCACTGCCGGGGGAGGGCGGGCATGTCGACCTGCCGGTGGGCAATGCCCGTGAGGCGGCGATCCACCAGGAAATCCATCGGCAGATCGGCCATGTCAGTGCCGAGACCGTGCTCAGTGGCGGTGGGCTGGTGCGCCTGTACCAGGCCATTTGTGCGCTCGATGGTGCTGCGCCGACGCACAAGACCCCGGCGCAGATCACCGACGCGGCGCTGGCCAACGAGCCACGGGCGCTGGCGGTGGTCGAGCAGTTCTGCCGGTTCCTCGGCCGGGTGGCGGGCAACAATGTGCTCACCCTCGGGGCGCGGGGTGGCGTCTACATTGTCGGTGGCGTGATTCCCCGTTTCGCCGAATTGTTCCTGCGCAGCGGCTTTGCCGCGAGCTTCGCCGACAAGGGCTGCATGAGCGGGTATTTCGCCGGGGTGCCGGTGTGGCTGGTGACGGCAAAGTTTTCCGGGTTGCTGGGGGCCGGAGTGGCTTTGCAGCAAGCGCTGGACCTCTAACCGACGGAGCCGCACTGCGGCCCCCCACAGCAGGCATCAAGATCTGCGTTTACAAAAGGACTGACCATTGTGACCACTGCCGGCAAATCGATCCTGATGGTCGACGACGACCAGGACATCCGCGAACTGCTGCAGACCTACCTCGCCCGCTGCGGCCTGCAGGTGCACGCCGAACCTGACGGCCAGGGCTTTCGCCGCGCCCTGGACGCCAACTCCTACGACCTGGTGATCCTCGACGTGATGCTGCCCGACGAAGACGGCTTCAGCCTGTGTCGCTGGGTTCGCCAGCACCCGCGCCAGGCGCGGGTGCCGATCATCATGCTTACCGCCAGTTCCGATGAAGCCGACCGGGTCATCGGCCTGGAGCTGGGCGCCGATGACTACCTCGGCAAACCCTTCAGCCCGCGTGAGTTGCAGGCGCGGATCAAGGCCTTGTTGCGTCGTGCCGATTTCGGCCAGGCGGCGCCGGCCAGTGCGGTGCTGGCCTTCGATGACTGGCGCCTCGACACGATCAGCCACCGTCTGTTCCACCGCGACGGCGAAGAGGTGATCCTCTCCGGCGCCGACTTCGCCCTGCTCAAGCTGTTTCTCGATCACCCGCAGCAGATCCTCGACCGCGACACCATCGGCAACGCCACCCGTGGTCGCGAGCCGATGCCGCTGGACCGTATCGTCGACATGGCGGTCAGCCGCCTGCGCCAGCGCCTGCGCGACACGGAAAAACCACCCCGGCTGATCCGTACCGTGCGCGGCAGCGGCTACCTGCTGGCGGCCAATGTCTGCCCGGCCTGACGAGCGTCGCTGGCGCCTGCTGCCGCGCTCGCTGCTGGGGCGCATGCTGCTGCTTACCTTGCTGGTAGTGTTGCTGGCCCAGGGCCTGTCCAGCGTGATCTGGGTCGCGCAATTGCGCGCCAGCCAGCTGCAGGGCTTGCGCGCCAGCGCCAGCAGCCTCGCGCATTCGATGAGTGCCAGTGTCAGCTACTTCCGTTCGCTGCCGGTGGCCTACCGGCCCATGGTGCTGGACCAGTTGCGCAGCATGGGTGGCACGCGCTTCTTCGTCTCGCTCAACGTCAAGCCGCTGGAAATGCCGGTGTTGCCGATCACCCCGCGCAAGCAGGCGGTGATCGACGTTTTTCAAGAGGTGCTGCACGAGCGCCTTGGCCAGCAGATGGAGATCTCCGTTGAGTTCGTCAGCCCTGACGATCTGCGCATCTTCAACAGCGGCCTGAAACTCGATGAGCTGCCCCGCTCCTGGGCGCACTATTCGCTCACCCTCGAGCCGCTCAACCCGCCGGTACTGGTGACCCAGCTCCGCCTCGGCGAGGGCGAGTGGCTGTACATCGCCTCGCTGTTGCCTGAGCCCTACACCAGCCTCGAGGCCGAACGCCTGCCGCGTCAGCAGATCGGTTTCATTGCCCTGACTACCGTGCTGTTGTTGCTGTTCATCGGCCTGCTGGTGCACTGGCAGAGCCGGCCGCTCAAACGCCTGGCACGGGCGGCGCGGGAAATGTCGCTGGGTGCCGACGTGGCCCCAGTGGCCGAGGGCGGCGGTAGCGAGGTGGTCGAGGTGGGGCGGGCGTTCAACAACATGCGCGAGCGGATCAGCCGCTACCTGACCGAGCGTTCCCAGCTGTTCAGCGCCATTTCCCACGACCTGCGCACACCGATCACGCGCCTGCGCCTGCGGGTGGAGCTGCTTGAGGACGAGAAGCTGCAGGCCAAGTTCAGCCGCGACCTCGATGAGCTGGAGCTGCTGGTCAAGGGCGCCCTGCAATGCGTGAAGGACACCGATATCCACGAGAACATCGAGCCGATCGATCTCAACCAGGTACTGGAGATGCTGGCCGAGCCTTATCTCGGCGATGGGCGCATCACCGTGGAGGGGCAGGCATTGGCACCGTACCCCGGAAAATCGCTGGCCTTGCGCCGCTGCATCGGCAACCTGATTGACAACGCCATCAAGTACGGCGAGCGCGCGCAGCTGCGCATCATCGATACCGCCGAGAGCTTCGTGCTGCAGGTGGACGACCAGGGGCCGGGGGTGCCCGAACAGCGCCTGGAGCAAGTGTTCGAGCCGCACTTCCGCCTCGCCGGGCAGCAGCAGGGGTATGGGCTGGGGCTGGGCATCGCGCGCAACATCGCCCATAGCCATGGCGGCGAGGTGAGCCTGTTGAACCTGCGCGAAGGTGGGTTGCGGGTGACCTTGTACCTGCCGCGTTCAGCCGAATGAGCCCTTGCTACGCGATAAGCGCTTCGATGTAACGATGTGGTGACAATCGAGCCGGGCTTCGTGACATGCCAGCCAGGACCGCTGGCTAGAATCGGCTGACAACAACAAGGAAGGTGCACCCATGGCCATCAGCTGGCTTGACTCCCCGACACACCATGCCTGGCTCGACGCCGAGGCCCTGCGCCTGCTCGCCTTCGCCAGGACTTCGCGCCTGCCCCAGGGGTTCGGCAACCTCGATGACGAAGGCCGCCTGCCCCGTTGCGCCCTGGCCGAGACCATGAACACCGCGCGCATGACCCACAGCTTTGCCCTGGCGCATATCCAGGGCGTTCCGGGTTGCCGCGAACTGGTCGGGCATGGTGTCGAGGCCCTGCAAGGCCCGTTGCGCGACAAGGAGCATGACGGTTGGTACGCGCAGCCTGAAGGTCATGGCGACACCGGCAAGGCCGCCTACCTGCACGCCTTCGTCGCCCTCGCCGCCAGCTCGGCGGTGGTGGCGGGCATCAGCCAGGCGTCGGCGTTGCTGGAGGCGGTGACCCAGGTCATCGAGCAGCGCTTCTGGTGCGAAGAGGAGGGCGCCCTGCGCGAGTCGTTCTCCCGCGACTGGCTGCACGCGGAGGCCTACCGGGGCGCCAACAGCAACATGCACGGCGTCGAAGCCTTCCTCTCCCTGGCCGACGTGACCGGCGACACGCAGTGGTTGCTGCGCGCCCAACGGATCGTCGAGCGCTTGATCCTGACCCGCGCCGCTGCCGACGGCATGCGCGTCACGGAACATTTCGATGCGCAGTGGCAGGCGCTCCCCGACTACAACCGCGAAAACCCCGTCGATGGCTTCCGTCCTTACGGGACCACGCCCGGCCACGCCTTCGAATGGGCGCGCCTGGTACTGCACCTGGAGGCGGCCCTGCAAAGGGCGCAACTGCCTGCGCCCGAGTCCTTGCTGCCCGCCGCCCGGGGCCTGTTCGACAGCGCCTGTCGCCACGCCTGGCAGGCAGATGGCGCGCCGGGGCTGGTCTACACCCTGGACTGGCACAACCGCCCGGTGGTGCGCGAGCGCCTGCACTGGGTGCATGCCGAGGCCTGTGCCACTGCCGCGGCGCTGTTGCGACGTACCGGTGAAGCCCAGTACGAACACTGGTACCGCTGCTTCTGGGACTTCATCGCCAGTCACTTCATCGACTGCGCCCACGGCAGCTGGCACCACGAACTCGACCCGGCGCTGCTGCCCAGTGCGCGCATCTGGGGCGGCAAGCCCGACCTCTACCACGCCTACCAGGCCTTGCTGCTGCCACGCCTGCCGCTGGCGCCGAGCCTGGCCACGGCGCTGGCTTTGTAACCAGACGATGACATTCGCGCATCCGTTCGTTACCTGGCGCCGGGCGCGACCTCCCTACACTCCATGCCATGCAAGCGACAGTCTTGCCTCGCATAACAACAAGAAAGGTAATCCCATGCATCCGACGCTTCGTCTCGCCGCCGCGATCTCCTTCGCCTCCCTGTTCTCCCTCAGTGCCCAGGCCGCCGACTCCAAAGGCAGCGTGGAAGTCGTCCATTGGTGGACCTCCGGCGGCGAGAAGGCCGCAGTCGACGTGCTCAAGGCGCAGGTCGAGAAGGACGGCTTCACCTGGAAGGACGGCGCCGTGGCTGGCGGCGGTGGCGCCACCGCCATGACCGTGCTCAAGAGCCGCGCCGTGGCTGGCAACCCGCCCGGGGTCGCGCAGATCAAGGGCCCGGATATTCAGGATTGGGCCGCCACCGGGTTGCTTGATCCCGACGTGCTAAAGGACGTGGCCAAGGACGAGAAG
Source organism: Pseudomonas soli (assembly GCF_900110655.1). Taxonomy (GTDB): domain Bacteria; phylum Pseudomonadota; class Gammaproteobacteria; order Pseudomonadales; family Pseudomonadaceae; genus Aquipseudomonas; species Aquipseudomonas soli. The sequence continues at coordinate 122,717 of NZ_FOEQ01000007.1, read as the reverse complement.
TGGGACGGCCTGCTCGACAAGAAAGTCGCCGACACCGTCAAGTACGACGGCGACTACGTGGCCGTGCCGGTGAACATCCACCGCATCAACTGGCTGTGGATCAATCCGGAAGTGTTCAAGAAGGCCGGTATCGACAAGGCCCCGACCACCCTTGAGGAGTTCTACGCCGCCGGTGACAAACTCAAGGCCGCCGGCTTCATCCCGCTGGCTCATGGTGGCCAACCCTGGCAGGACAGCACCGTATTCGAGAGCGTGGTGCTCTCGGTGATGGGCGTCGAGGGCTACAAGAAGGCCCTGGTCGAGCTGGATGAAAAGGCCCTGACCGGCCCCGAGATGGTCAAGGCGCTCACCGAGCTCAAGAAGGTCGCCACCTACATGGACCCGGACGGCAAGGGCCAGGACTGGAACCTTGAAGCGGCCAAGGTCATCAACGGCAAGGCCGGCATGCAGATCATGGGCGACTGGGCCAAGAGCGAATGGACCCTGGCGAAGAAGACCGCCGGCAAGGACTACCAGTGCGTGGCCTTCCCGGGCACCGACAAGGCCTTCCTCTACAACATCGACTCGCTGGTGGTATTCAAGCAGAAGGACAAGGGTACCGCTGCAGGCCAGCAGGACATCGCCCGCAAGGTCCTGGGCGAGGACTTCCAGAAGGTCTTCAGCATCAACAAGGGCTCGATCCCGGTGCGTAACGACATGCTCGCCGACATGGGCAAGTACGGCTTCGACAGCTGTGCCCAGACGGCGGCCAAGGACTTCCTGGCCGACGCCAAGTCCGGCGGCCTGCAACCGAGCATGGCGCACAACATGGCCACCACCCTGGCGGTACAAGGGGCATTCTTCGATGTGGTGACCAACTACATCAACGATCCCAAGGCCGATCCGGCCGACGCGGCGAAGAAGCTGGCCGCAGCCGTCAACGCCGCCAAGTAAGGATCTGACGGCCCTATCGCCGGCAAGCCGCGGCGGCGAACCGCGGCTCCCACAGGTACAGCGGAGCACACCTGTACCTGTGGGAGCTGGCTTGCCAGCGATGAGGCCCGCGCAGGCAATCTCGCATCGGGAACCCAGATCATGACTACAGCAACCGCCCGCCTGCGGGCCTCACCCCTGGACGCGCTGCAGCGTTGGCTGCCGAAACTGGTGCTGGCGCCAAGCATGTTCATCGTCCTGGTGGGCTTCTACGGCTACATCCTGTGGACCTTCGTCCTCTCGTTCACCACCTCGACCTTCCTGCCCACCTACAAGTGGGCAGGCCTGGCGCAGTACGCCCGGCTGTTCGACAACGACCGCTGGTGGGTGGCGAGCAAGAACCTGCTGCTGTTCGGCGGGTTGTTCATCGGCATCACCCTGGCCATCGGCGTGTTCCTTGCCGTGCTGCTCGACCAGCGCATCCGCCGCGAAGGCTTCATCCGCACCATCTACCTGTACCCCATGGCGCTGTCGATGATCGTCACCGGTACCGCCTGGAAGTGGCTGCTCAACCCCGGCATGGGCCTGGACAAGCTGCTGCGTGACTGGGGCTGGGAAGGCTTTCGCCTGGACTGGCTGATCGACCCCGACCGGGTGGTCTATTGCCTGGTGATCGCTGCCGTGTGGCAAGCCTCGGGCTTCATCATGGCGATGTTCCTCGCTGGCCTGCGCGGCGTCGACCAGTCGATCATCCGCGCCGCGCAGCTCGATGGCGCCAGCCTGCCGCGCATCTACTGGACCGTGGTTCTGCCCAGCCTGCGCCCGGTGTTCTTCAGTTCGCTGATGATCCTCGCGCACATCGCGATCAAGAGCTTCGACCTGGTGGCGGCGATGACTGCGGGCGGGCCGGGCTACTCCTCGGACCTGCCAGCGATGTTCATGTACTCGTTCACCTTCAGCCGTGGGCAGATGGGCATGGGCTCGGCCAGCGCCATCCTCATGCTGGGCGCGATCCTGGCGATCATCGTCCCCTACCTGTACTCCGAACTACGGGGCAAACGCCATGACTAGTCCTGTCGACAAACCCGCGCTGAACCTCAGCCGCATCGCCATCCATGCGGTGCTGCTGCTGGCGGTGCTGCTGTACCTGGTGCCGCTGGTGGTCATGCTGCTGACCAGCTTCAAGACCCCCGAGGACATCGGCAGCGGCAACCTGCTGAGCTGGCCGGCGGCGTTCACCGGCATCGGCTGGGCCAAGGCCTGGGCCACGGTCAACGGCTACTTCCTCAACTCGATCCTGATCACCGTGCCGGCGGTGCTGATCTCCACGGCGATCGGCGCGCTCAACGGCTATGTGCTGTCGATGTGGCGCTTCCGTGGCTCGCAGCTGTTCTTCGGCCTGCTGCTGTTCGGCTGCTTCCTGCCGTTCCAGACCGTGCTGCTGCCGGCCTCGTTCACCCTCGGCAAGCTGGGCCTGGCCAGCACCACCAGCGGCCTAGTGCTGGTGCATGTGGTGTACGGCCTGGCCTTCACCACATTGTTCTTCCGCAACTACTACGTGAGCATCCCCGAGGCGCTGGTCAAGGCCGCACGCCTGGACGGCGCCGGGTTCTTCACCATCTTCGGGCGGATCATCCTGCCGATGTCGACGCCGATCATCATGGTCTGCCTGATCTGGCAGTTTACCCAGATCTGGAACGACTTCCTGTTCGGCGTGGTGTTCTCCAGCGGCGACTCGCAACCGATCACCGTGGCCCTGAACAACCTGGTCAATACCAGCACCGGGGCCAAGGAATACAACGTCGACATGGCCGCGGCGATGATCGCCGGGCTGCCGACGCTGCTGGTCTACGTTATTGCGGGCAAGTATTTCGTGCGCGGGCTGACCGCCGGCGCGGTCAAGGGGTAAGTCATGGCAACACTCGAACTTCGCAATGTGCACAAGACCTATGGCGCTGGCCTGCCGGACACGCTCAAGGATATCCAGCTGGCGATCAAGGACGGCGAGTTCCTGATCCTGGTCGGGCCCTCGGGCTGCGGCAAGTCGACGCTGATGAACTGCATCGCCGGCCTGGAAAGCATCAGCGGCGGGGCGATCCTCATCGACGACGAGGATGTCAGCGGCATGAGCCCCAAGGATCGCGACATCGCCATGGTGTTCCAGTCCTACGCGCTGTACCCGACCATGAACGTGCGCGACAACATCGCCTTTGGCCTGAAGATCCGCAAGATGTCCCAGACCGCCATCGACGAGGAGGTGGCGCGGGTCGCCAAGCTGCTGCAGATCGAGCACCTGCTGGGGCGCAAGCCCGGGCAGTTGTCCGGCGGCCAGCAGCAGCGCGTGGCCATGGGCCGGGCGCTGGCGCGGCGGCCGAAGATCTACCTGTTCGACGAACCGCTGTCGAATCTCGACGCCAAGCTGCGGGTAGAGATGCGCACCGAGATCAAGCTGATGCACCAGCGCCTGAAGACCACCACGGTGTATGTCACCCATGACCAGATCGAGGCCATGACCCTGGGCGACAAGGTGGCGGTGATGAAGGACGGCATCATCCAGCAGTTCGGCACCCCGCAGCAGATCTACAACGACCCGGCCAACCTGTTCGTCGCCAGCTTCATCGGCTCGCCGCCGATGAACTTCATCCCTGTGCGCCTGATGAAGCAGGACGGCCGGGTGCTGGCACTGCTCGACAGCGGCCAGGCGCGCTGCGAGCTGCCGCTGGGCGTGGCGGCGGACGAGCTGGAGGGGCGCGAGATCATTCTCGGCGTGCGCCCTGAACAAATCTCGCTGGGCGCTGCGGAGGGCAACGGCATGCCCGCGATCCGCGCCGAAGTACAGGTCACCGAGCCCACTGGCCCGGATCTGCTGGTGTTCGTCACCCTCAACCAGACCAAGGTCTGCTGCCGCCTGGCGCCGGATGTGGCGTGCCGGGTGGGCGACAGCCTCAACCTGCAGTTCGACCCGGCGCGGGTGTTGCTGTTCGACGCCGGCAGCGGCGAGCGCCTCGACCTCGCCGCCAGTGGCACTGCCATCAAGGACAACGTGACTCGCTTCAAAGGCCGTTGAATCGTCTAGAACAATGCATAACAAGAAAAGAGGACGCAAAGGGATGGAACATCGCAATCGCATCAAGACCTTGGGATCGCTCGCCTTGCTGGCGGTGGTCGGCAGCAGCGGGGCCCAGGCCGCCGAGGCTTTCTCGTCGGAATCGAAATGGATGACCGGCGACTGGGGCGGCACCCGCACCGAGCTGCTGGAGAAGGGCTACGACTTCACCCTCGACTACGTTGGCGAAGTGGCCGGCAACCTGCACGGTGGCTACAACGACGACAAGACCGCGCGCTACAGCGACCAGTTCGCCCTGGGCGCGCACCTGGACCTGGAGAAGATCTTCGGCTGGAAGGACACCGAGTTCAAGCTGGCGATCACCGAGCGCAGCGGCCGCAACCTGTCCAACGACCGCATCAGCGACCCGCGTGCCGGGCAGTTCAGCTCGGTGCAGGAGGTCTGGGGGCGCGGCCAGACCTGGCGCCTGACGCAGATGTGGGTCAAGCAGAAGTACTTCGACGGCGCGCTGGACGTGAAATTCGGCCGCTTCGGCGAGGGCGAGGACTTCAACAGCTTCCCCTGCGACTTCCAGAACCTGGCTTTCTGCGGCTCGCAGGTGGGCAACTGGGTGGGCGGCATCTGGTACAACTGGCCGGTCAGCCAGTGGGCGCTGCGGGTCAAGTACAACATCACCCCGGAATTCTTCGTCCAGGTCGGTGCCTACGAGCAGAACCCGTCGAACCTGGAGACCGGCAACGGCTTCAAGCTCAGCGGCAGTGGCACCAAGGGCGCGATCCTGCCGGTGGAGGCGGTGTGGTCGCCGAAGGTCAACGGCCTGCCGGGCGAGTACCGCCTGGGCTACTACTACAGCACTGCCAAGGCCGACGACGTGTACGACGACATCAACGGCAACCCGCAGGCGCTGACCGGCGCGGCGTTCAAGTCGCACTCCAGCAAGCACGGCTGGTGGGTGGTGGCGCAGCAGCAGGTCACCGCCCATGCTGGCGACGTCAACCGCGGCCTGAGCCTGTTCGCCAACTTCACCGTGCATGACAAGGCCACCAACGTGGTCGACAACTACCAGCAGGTCGGCATGGTCTATAAAGGCGCCTTTGACGCCCGGCCCAAGGACGATATCGGCTTTGGCATCGCCCGTATCCACGTCAACGACGATGTGAAAAAGCGCGCCGAGCTGCTCAATGCCCAGTCCGGCATCAATGACTACGACAACCCAGGCTTTGCACCGCTGCAGCGCACCGAATACAACGCCGAGCTCTACTATGGCTTCCATGTCACCAACTGGCTGACCGTGCGCCCGAACCTGCAGTACATCAAGAGCCCGGGCGGCGTGGATGAAGTGGACAACGCGCTGGTCGCGGGATTGAAGATTCAGTCGTCATTCTGAGAAAAATTGTTGTAAATTTACGCCATCCATTTCGGCCTCCCGCTAACCACTGGTCTGCAGTGGTTAACGGGCACAGGCTGAGACAGCGCTATCTCGAACAACAAAAGAGCTTGGAAACCATGCCTGAACATCCGCTACATCGCTTCTTCACCTCGCAACGGCCGAGGCCGACCTTCGAGTGGGAGCGTTACCAGCAGCGCGATGTGCTGATCATCGACCACCCTCGCTGCCAGGCGGTGTTCAGCCGCCAGGGCGGGCAGCTCCTGCACTTTCAACCCGCCGGTGAGAAACCCTGGTTGTGGTGCGCCGAGCAGTGGCCGCAGGTGGGGGCCATCCGTGGTGGCGTGCCGGTGTGCTGGCCCTGGTATGGCCGCCATCCCAGCGAGGACCTGTGGCCGGCCCATGGCTGGGCGCGCCTGCTGGACTGGAAGCTGGTGGACAGCCGCGAGGACGAGGAAGGGGTGACCCTGAAATGGCGCCTGGACCTGTGCGACTGGCAGGTCGACCTGCGTGCCCGGCTCGGGGCGAGCATGGAGTTGAGCCTGAGCACCGAGCACCAGGACAGCGAACCGTGCCAGCTGAGCCATGCGCTGCTGGCCTACTGGCGGATCAGCGACGTGTCGAAGATAGCGCTATCCGGGCTGGAGGACATCGACGGCTACGACCGCCTCAATCGCCAGGCCTGCCGCGAAGATGGCGCGCTGACCCTCAAGGGCGGTTGCCAGCGGGTCTATCCCGGCACTCCGCGGGTGCAGCTGCAGGACCCGGCTTGGCAGCGCGAACTGTGCATCGATACCGGCGACAGTGACGACACCGTGGTCTGGCACCCTGGCAATCGGCCCTTGATGGGCGTGAGCGGGCGGGAGTGCCAAGGCTTCGTCTGCGTGGAGGCGGCCAGCGGCAGTGACGAGGGCCTGAGCCTGGCGCCGGGCGAGCGGGCGCACCTGCGTTTGCAGGCGCACCGGCTCAGTTGAGGTCGTCGTCCTCGATCGGGTAGCGGCTGGCATTGAGGCTTTCCTTGATCTTGCGCAGGTGTGGCTGGAAGTCCACGCCGCGGCGCAAGGTCATGCCGGTGGCGAGCACGTCGAGCACGGTGAGCTGGATGATCCGCGAGGTCATCGGCATGTAGATGTCGGTGTCTTCCGGCAGCGGGATATGCAGGCTCAGGCTGCAAGCCTGGGCAAGGGGCGAGCCGGCGGCGGTGAGGCCGAGCACCGAGGCGCCGTTTTCCCGCGCCAGGCGCGCCACTTCGACCAGTTCGCGGGTGCGCCCGGTGTAGGAAATGATCACGAACAGGTCGCCGGTGTGGGCCACCGAAGCCAGCATGCGCTGCATCAGCACATCGGCGTGGGCCGACACGGCGAGGTTGAAACGGAAGAACTTGTGCTGCGCATCGAGGGCCACCGGGGCCGAGGCGCCGAGGCCGAAGAAGTGGATCTGCCGGGCCTGGATCATCATGTCCACGGCGCGGCTGACCTGCTGCGGGTCGAGCGCCTGGCAGGCGCTGTCGAGCGAGGCAATGGCACTGCCGAAGATCTTCTGGGTGTAGGCGGCCGGATCGTCGTCGGCCTCCACCGCACGGCTGACATAGGCGGCGCCGCTGGCCAGGCTCTGCGCCAGTTGCAGCTTGAGTTCGGGGTAGCCGCTGACGCCGAACGAGCGGCAGAAGCGGTTGACCGTCGGTTCGCTGACACTGGCTGCCTGGGCCAGGGCGGCGATGCTGAAGCGGGTGGCTTGTTGCGGGTTGAGCAGGATGACTTCGGCGACCTTGCGTTCGGCCTTGTTCAACTCGTCGAGGCGGCCCTGGATCTGTTCCAGGAGGTTTCGCACGCGGTCCATGGTGTGTCCTTGGGTCGGGAAGCAGGCTTTTTTCGCTGGTGTGTATCCTACTGTCGGTAAGATTGTCACACCACTTGTCTGTAATGGCTGTATTGAATGTTGTGGTTTTTACTACATTAACCCTTGAAAAGCAGGGTTGAAACCGGTATTCCTAGTCCAACATTTATAAAAGAACCAACATCATGGCCGCGATCAGTGTCGAACCCTGCACCTTCGCCCTCTTTGGCGCCCTAGGCGACCTGGCATTGCGCAAGCTGTTCCCCGCGCTCTACCAGCTCGACCGCGCCGACCTCCTGCACCCCGACACCCGCCTGCTGGCCCTGGCCCGCGAGCCGGGCAGTGTGCAGGAGCACATGAACAACATCGAAGCCCATCTGCGCCGCCACGTGCCGGAGGCCGAGATCGATGCCGCTTCCCTGGGGCGCTTCCTCGCGCGCTTGAATTACCTGCACCTGGACTTCGTCGAGCCCGAGGGCTACCAGGCCTTGGCCGAACAGGCACCGAGCGGGCAGCCGCTTATCGCCTACTTCGCCACGGCGGCGGCGGTCTACGGCGCGATCTGCGAGAACCTCGACAAGGCCGGCCTGGCATCGCGTACCCGGGTGGTGCTGGAAAAGCCCATCGGCCACGACCTGGAGTCGTCGCGCCGGGTCAACGACGCCGTGGCGCGGTTCTTCCCCGAGAGCCGGGTCTACCGTATCGACCACTACCTGGGCAAGGAGACGGTGCAGAACCTGATCGCCCTGCGCTTCGCCAACAGCCTGTTCGAAACCCAGTGGAACCAGAATTCCATCTCCCATGTGGAGATCACCGTCGCCGAGAAAGTCGGCATCGAGGGCCGCTGGGGCTACTTCGACAAGGCCGGCCAGCTGCGCGACATGATCCAGAACCACCTGTTGCAGCTGCTCTGCCTGATCGCCATGGACCCGCCCAGCGATCTCTCGGCCGACAGCATCCGCGACGAGAAGGTCAAGGTGCTCAAGGCCCTGGCACCGATCACCGGAGAAGGGCTGAGCACCCATGTGGTGCGTGGCCAGTACATCGCCGGTTTCAGTGACGGCAAGCCGGTGCCGGGTTACCTCGAAGAGGACAACGCCAACGCCCAGAGCGACACCGAGACCTTCGTCGCCCTGCGCGCCGATATCCGCAACTGGCGCTGGTCGGGCGTGCCGTTCTACCTGCGCACCGGCAAGCGCATGCCGCAGAAGCTGTCGCAGATCGTCATCCACTTCAAGGAAACCCCGCACTACATCTTCGCCCCGGAACAGCGTTTGCAAATCGGCAACAAGCTGATCATTCGCCTGCAGCCGGACGAGGGTATTTCGCTGCGGGTGATGACCAAGGAACAGGGCCTGGACAAGGGCATGCAACTGCGCAGCGGCCCGCTGCAGCTGAATTTCTCCGACACCTGGCGCAGCGCGCGGATCCCGGACGCCTACGAGCGGTTGCTGCTGGAAGTGATGCGCGGCAACCAGAACCTGTTCGTGCGCAAGGACGAGATCGAATACGCCTGGAAATGGTGCGACCAGCTGATCGCTGGCTGGAAGCACACCGGCGACGCGCCCAAGCCCTATGCGGCCGGTTCCTGGGGGCCGATGAGCTCGATTGCATTGATTACACGTGATGGGAGGGCCTGGTATGGCGATATCTGAACTGCAACTGCCGGCGACCGTGAAGGTTCATCAGCTGGCCGATCCGAAAACCCTGGCGGCGACCCAGGCCCATGATGTGGCTGAACGCCTGCGCCAGGCGATCACCAGCAAGGGGCAGGCCTGCCTGGTGCTGTCTGGCGGCCGTAGCCCGGTGCCGTTTCTCGAGAAGCTGGCCGGCGAGGCGCTGGACTGGACCCGGGTCACCGTGAGCCTGGCCGACGAGCGCTGGGTGCCGGTGGCGCACGACGACAGCAACGCCGGCCTGCTGGCTCGCCACCTGTTCAAGGGACCGGCGGCCAAGGCTCGCTTTATCGGGCTCTACCAGCCCGCAGCGACCCTCGAAGCCGCTGCCGAGCAGGCCGACCAGGTGCTGGCCGACCTGCCGCCGATCGATGTGCTGGTGCTGGGCATGGGCGACGATGGTCATACGGCCTCGCTGTTCCCGGCCAGCCCCAACCTGCGCCAGGGCCTGGCCAAGGTCGGTGAGCGCCGCTGCCTGCCGATGCTGGCACCCAGCGTGCCACACCAGCGCCTGAGCATGACCCGCGCACTGCTGGCCACTGCCGGCCTGACCCTGTTGTCGGTGCAGGGCGCGGCCAAGCTAGCCACCCTGCGCACCGCGCTGGCGGCCGAAGACCCAACCGAAATGCCGATTCGCGCCTTTCTTCACGACCCCCTGGACATCTACTGGTGCCCATGAGCCAAGGATCCATTGTCATGACCACCCTCGAACGCCCACAGCCTTTGCTCTCGATGGCCGACAAAGCCGCGCGGATCGACGCGATCTGCAACAAGGCGCGCATCCTGCCGGTAATCACCATCGCCCGTGAGGAAGACATCCTGCCCCTGGCCGATGCCCTGGCCGCCGGCGGCATCCGCACCCTGGAAGTGACCCTGCGCTCGCAACACGGCCTGAAGGCCATCCAGGTGCTGCGCGAGCAGCGCCCGGAGTTGTGCGTCGGCGCTGGCACCGTGCTCGACCGCGGCATGTTCGCGGCGGTCGAGGCGGCGGGGGCGCAGTTCGTCGTCACCCCGGGCATCACCCAGGATATTCTCGAGGCGGGTGTGGACAGCGACATTCCGCTGTTGCCAGGCATCAGCACGCCGTCGGAAATCATGATGGGCTACGCCTTGGGCTATCGCCGCTTCAAGCTGTTCCCCGCCGAGATCAGTGGCGGCGTGGCGGCCATCAAGGCGTTCGGCGGCCCGTTCGGCGACATTCGCTTCTGCCCCACTGGCGGGGTCAACCCGGCCAACGTGCGCAACTACATGGCCCTGCCCAATGTGATGTGTGTGGGCGGCACTTGGATGCTCGACAGCAGCTGGATCAAGAACGGCGACTGGGCGCGGATCGAGGCGTGCAGCGCCGAGGCGATGGCGTTGCTGGACTGACAGATTTCGTTGTGTGCTACACGGCTTGTGGGGCGCTTGGTCGGCGCCCCTTTTTTTCGCCTGCGATTTGGGTGCTGCCGGTTCCGGCTCTATCGCGGGGCAAGCCCGCTCCCACGAGCCCGCGATGGGCTCGGGAAAACCAACAAAAAAGCCCGCATCGAGGATGCGGGCTTTGGTTATCAGCGTTGGCTTACGCCGCTTTGGCCTGCTGCTGGCTCAGCGAGCGGTTCAGTGCGCTGAACAGTGCCTTGAAGCTGGCGGTGGTGATGTTCTCGTCGATGCCCACGCCGTGCACCGGACGCCCGCCGGCCACGCGCAGCTCGATATAGGCCGCGGCCTTGGCATTGGTGCCGGCGCCGATGGCGTGTTCGTTGTAATCCATGATCTCCACGGCGATCGGCAGGCCGGCCACCAGTGCTTCGAGGGCGCCGTTGCCCTTGCCGTGCCAGTGCAGGGTGGTTTCGCCTTCACCGGAGACTTCCACTTGCACGTGGCTGCTGCCGTTCTCTTCCTGCAGGCGGTGGCTGACCAGGGCATATGGCGCGTTGGCCTGGAGGTATTCCTTCTGCAGCAGTTTGTAGATCTGCTCGGCGGTCATTTCCAGGCCGAGACGGTCGGTTTCGCCCTGTACCACCTGGCTGAACTCGATCTGCATGCGGCGCGGCAGGCTGATGCCATATTCCTGCTCGAGCAGGTAGGTGATGCCGCCCTTGCCCGACTGGCTGTTGACGCGGATTACCGCCTCGTAGCTGCGGCCGATGTCGGCCGGGTCGATCGGCAGGTATGGCACTTCCCACAGCTCGCCGTCCTGCTGCTTGGCGAAGCCCTTGCGAATGGCGTCCTGGTGCGAGCCGGAGAACGCGGTGTGCACCAGGTCGCCGACGTACGGGTGACGTGGGTGCACCGGCAGCTGGTTGCACTCCTCGACGACCTTGCGCACGCCGTCGATATCGGAGAAGTCCAGCTGCGGGTCGATGCCCTGGGTGTAGAGGTTCAGTGCCAGGGTCACCAGGTCGACGTTGCCGGTACGCTCGCCGTTGCCGAACAGGCAGCCTTCGGCGCGGTCGGCGCCAGCCATCAGGCCCAGCTCGGTGGCGGCGATACCGGTGCCCCGGTCGTTGTGGGTATGCAGGCTGATGATCACGCTGTCGCGGCGGTTGACGTTACGGCAGAACCACTCGATCTGGTCGGCGTAGACGTTCGGCGTGGCGACTTCGACGGTGGCCGGCAGATTGAGGATGATCTTGTGCTCAGGGGTCGGGTTCCACACCTCGATCACCGCGTCGCACACCTCTTTGGCGAACTCCAGTTCGGTGGCGCTGAAGGTTTCGGGCGAGTACTGGAAGGTCCACTGGGTTTCAGGCTGCTGCGCCGCGTACTTGACGAACAGCTTGGCGGCGTTGACCGCGATGTCCTTGACGCCCTGCTTGTCCTGGTTGAAGACGATGCGGCGGAACGACGGGCAGGTGGCGTTGTACAGGTGAACGATGGCCTTCTTGGCGCCGCGCAGGGATTCGAAGGTACGCGCGATCAGGTCTTCACGGGCCTGGGTGAGCACCTGGATAGTGGTGTCGTCCGGGATGTGGCCGTCTTCGATCAGGGTGCGCACGAAGTCGAAGTCGGTCTGCGATGCGGACGGGAACGAGGCTTCGATTTCCTTTACGCCTACTTGTACCAAGGTCTTCCAGAAACGCAGCTTCTTCTCGGCATCCATCGGCTCGATCAGCGACTGGTTACCATCACGCAGGTCGGAACTGCACCAGATCGGCGCCTGGGTGATGGTCTTCGACGGCCAGGTACGGTCAGGCAGGTCGATGGTCGGGAAAGCGCGGTACTTCTTCGATGGATCTTTGAGCATGGTCATGGAAGCAATCCTTTTATGTGCGGCCGTGATCGGGCCTGCCGAACGTGTACGAGATGAAAAGGCGAGGCGACGCGATTCACCCTGGTAGTCGGGCGCTGACCAGGCAGAGGCTGCGGTGTTGTTGGAGGAGGGTGCTGAAGATGTTCATATGCTCAACCCTAACCAGTGGGTTTGGGTATGGCAAGCATTGCGAGAAAATTGAGAGGAATGCTTAAAAAAACGAATTTACTGAGTTTTTATGGCTTTTAAATTTGACCTGATGAGATTTTATTGCGTTAAGTTTTTTCATTGCGCAAGTCGCGGGGCAAGCGTGGGCTACGTGGGGGCGGGCTCGCCCCGCGATTGCGATTTCAGGGCTGGAACGCGCCGATGAAGATCGCCGGATCCACCCGCGCATCGTTGAGGCTGACGTTCCAGTGCATGTGCGGGCCGGTGGCCCGGCCAGTGGAGCCCACGCGGCCCACCACCTCGCCACGGCGCAGCGCCTGGCCCGGCTTCACGTCGATCTTCGACATGTGGCAGAACATGCTGATGAAGCCTTGCCCATGGTCGACGAACACCGTGCGGCCATTGAAGAAGTAGTCGCCCACCAGGATCACCTTGCCATTGGCCGGGGTCTTGATCGGCGTGCCGGCGGGCACGGCGAAGTCCAGGCCGGCATGGGGGTTGCGTTCCTCGCCATTGAAGAAGCGGCGCACGCCGAACTTGCTCGACAGCGGGCCGTTGACCGGCTTGTCGAGGATCAGGTTGCTCGGAAGCGCAGGGCTGAAACTGCGGTAGGCCTTTATCTGCTCGGCCAGTTCGCGGTCGATGCGCTTGAGGTCCTGCGGTTCAGGGTTGACCTGGCGCTTGTTCTTCAAGGTGATGTGCTGCTCGGGGTACTTCTTGCTGCCGACACTGAAAGGAATGTTGCGCCCACCCTGGGTCAGCACGGCACTGCCGGGCTTTTGCGTCAGTGGAATACCGACGATGGCCAGCCAGTTGTCCTGCTCCCTGACCACCAATACCGGTTTGCCATCGAAGCGCGCGGTCGGGGCGCTGGCGGCCGGGCCCAGGTCGACCACCGCCACGCCGCCGGGCACGGGCTTGTTGAGGGCGCGGGTGATGTAGCTGGCGTGGGCGGCCGTGACCGGCAGCAGCAGGGCAAGGGCAAGCAGGGGCGCGAACAGGCGTGGCATGTGTCAGTCCAGTAGCGAGAGGGTGACCGGGGTCTGGTGGTTGTCCTCGACCCGCACCTTGAGCTCGCCTTCGTTGAGGCGGGCGGTCAGGCGTTGGCCGTTGTGGGTTTGCGCGGCGCTGCGGATGGCCTGGCCGCGCTCATCCAGGAGGATGCTGTAGCCGCGGGCGAGGGTGGCCAGCGGGCTGACCACCTGCAGGGTCTGCAACTGTGCCTGGAAGCGCTGGCGGCGGTCCTTGAGCACGTCGCGCATGGCCCGCGGCAGGCGTTCGGCGAGGCTGTCCAGGCGCTGCTTGAGCAGTTTCAGGCTGCGCCCCGGATGTTGCGCGGCCAGGCGCGTGTCGAGGCGGCCGAGGCGTTGCTGGCGCTGGTTCATGTCGAGCATGAAGGCGCGGCGCAGGCGCATGTCCAGGTCGTCCAGGCGCTGGGCTTGCTGGCGCAGGCGCTCGCCGGGGTGGCGCAGGCGTCGGGCCAGCCCGTCGAGGCGCAGGCGGTCGTGGGCCAGGCGGTTCTGCATGCGCAGCAGCAGGCGCCGTTGCAGGCCGTCAAGGCGCTGCTGCAGGCCGCTGCTGTCGGGGGCGAGCAGCTCGGCGGCGGCGGACGGTGTGGGTGCGCGCACATCGGCGACGAAATCGCTGATCGACACGTCGGTCTCATGGCCCACGGCGCTGACGATGGGCGTGACGCAGGCGGCCACGGCGCGGGCCACGGCCTCTTCGTTGAAGCACCAGAGGTCTTCCAGCGAGCCACCGCCACGGGCCAGGATCAGCGCGTCGAAGCCTTGCCGATCGGCCATCTGCAGGGCGCGGACGATCTGGCTGATCGCCTCGCGGCCCTGCACCGCGGTGGGGATCAGGTTCAACTCGACCTGCGGCGCACGGCGGCCAAACACACTGATGATGTCGCGAATCACCGCGCCGGTGGGCGAGGTGATGATGCCGATGCGTTGCGGGTGCGCCGGTAGCGGCTTCTTGCGTTCGGTGCTGAACAGCCCCTCCGCGCCGAGCTTTTCCTTCAGCGCCTCGAACGCCAGGCGCAGGGCACCGTCGCCGGCCGGTTCGACCGTATCGAGGATCAGCTGGTAGTCGCCACGCCCTTCGAACAGCGAGACCTTGCCGCGCACCCGTACCGCCAGGCCGTCACGCAGGGCCTGGCGCACCCGGGCGGCGTTCTGCCGGAACAGCGCGCAGCGGATCTGTGCGCCGCTGTCCTTGAGGGTGAAATACATATGGCCGGAGGCCGGGCGGGCGAGGTTGGAAATCTCGCCTTCCACCCAGACGCTGCGGAACACGTCCTCGAGCAGCACGCGGGCGCGGCCGTTGAGCTGGCTGACGGTGAGGACCTCGCGGTCCAGGCCGAGTCGTTCGAAAGGGTCTCTGATCATGGTGGGCATCATAAATGAGCGAAGGCCTGGTTGTCTGTGCCGGCCTCTATCGCGGGCTTGCCCCGCGATGAGGCCTTCAGCCTTGCATGATCGCCACGAACTGGCCCACCAGTTCCCCGGCATCCCGCCGGCAAGCCAGCGCCACGGTACTTTGGCACGCCTCGTCCAGCGGCACGAAATGCACCGCCGGCGGGGCAATCTCGCGCATGCTCGCCGGCAACAACGCCACCCCGAACCCGGCCTGGATCAGTTGCAGTTGCGTGGTCTTGCGCGATACCACCTGTGCTGCCTGCGGAAAGAACCCCGCATTCATGCACAGCGACGCCGACAGGTAGCTCAGGCCGCCACGCTGGCGATGGGGGATGGAAATGAAACGTTCCTCGCGCAGTTGGTCCAGTCGAACACTGCTTGCCGTGGCCAGTGGGTGGCCCGCCGCCACTGCCAGCAGCAGGGGTTCGTCGAACAGCGCATGCAGCTCCACGCCTTCATGCTGGCGCAGCACCGGCAGGCGCAACAGGCCGATCTCCAGGCGGCCTTCGGCGATGTCCTCCAGTTGCGCCTCCGACGATTGCTGAGCGATCTCCAGGGAAACGCCGGGATTATTCTCGAGGTAGCCGCCGAGGCGCTGCAGCAAATGGCCGGTCAGCGGCACGGTGCTGGAGTGGTTCAGTCGCAGGCTGCCGCGCAGGCCCTGGCCGATTTCCCGGGCCAGGCGCTCGGCCTTGTCCAGGTCGGCCAGCAAATGGCGGGCGCGCTCGAGAAAGGCCAGCCCGGCGACGGTCAGCCGTGGCTGGCGGGCAGTGCGTTCGAACAGGACGGTACCCAGGTGAAGCTCAAGCTCCTTGATCTGCCGGCTGAGGGCCGACTGGGCAATGTACAGCCGCTCGGCGGCGGCGCTGAAACTGCCGGCCTCGGCGATTTCGACGAAGTAGCGCAGCTGGCGGATCGAAGTCATGTCATGCCTTTTCGAGATGGCTAATGGCAAAAATGCATATTAGTCGGCATGGCTCGTCACTGGCTAACCTTCAGTTGTCTTCAAGGGAACTGCCGCGATGCTCGCTCAACTGTCGTTTTCCACGTTCGACTGGCTGCCCATCCTGCTGGGAGTGGGGGTGGCCTATATCGTCTTCGGTATTGCCGGTTTCGGCACTGCGCTGGTCGCCGGCCCCGTGCTGATCCATTTCATGCCGTTGTCACGGATCATTCCGTTGCTGGTGCTGCTGGATTTCGTCGCAGCCTTCGGCAACCTGCTGCCGTCGCGGCGCGATGTGGTGCGCGGCGAGTTGCTGCGCCTGCTGCCGTTCATGGCGGTGGGTTGCACCCTGGGCGTGGTGTTCCTGCTGCGGCTCAAGTCCGATGTGTTGCTGTTGCTGATGGGTATCTTCGTGACCGCCTATGCGGTCTATGGCCTGGCGGTCAAGGTACGCCCGGCTAGCCTGTCGGGCGCCTGGGCGGTGCCCATGGGCACGGTGGGCGGGTTGTTCGGCGCCTTGTTCGGCAGTGGTGGATTCCTCTACGCGATCTACCTAAGTGCCCGCCTGGAGGCCAAGGAACAGGTGCGCGCGACCCAGGTCGCGCTGATCAGCTGCAGCACGGTGGTGCGCCTGTCGCTGTTCCTGGTCGCCGGGGTGTATGCCGATACCAGCCTGTTGCTGCTCGCCGCCTGCCTGCTGCCGGTGATGTTCGCGGGCACCTGGTTGGGGAGGCGACTGACCTTGAACCTGTCTCGCGAGGCCTTCATCCGCCTGGTCACCTGGTTGGTCCTGGCCAGCGGCCTGGCCTTGATCGGTCGCTATCTGAGCGCCTGAGCAGGCGCTAGAATTGCGCCATTACCGCAGTCCGCAGGCCCGCCTCACCCATGAATACCCAGAGCATCATCGTCCCCAAACTGTCCACCGTGCCCGTCCATGAGGCCCGCGCCCGCGCCATCCTGCGCTGGTTGGTGCGCGAAAAAATCGTCGAGGAACAGTTGAGCACCTGTGGGCGCACCGGCAACCGCATGGGCCATGCCCTGGCGGAGGGGGCGCGCAAGGTGGCCCTGCATCCCGAGAAGTTGCCGTTCGGCGAGCAGGTCAACGGCCTGGAGGTAATGCTCAAGCGTTGCATCTACACCCCCACCGACGGTTTTCTCGAAGAAGCCGGTTGCCCGGAGTGCCGGCGCGAGGTCGGCGAGCCGCTGTTCGAGAGCCTGGAGGAGTGGATGCCGGGGGTGAGTGACAACTTCACCTGCCCGCTGTGCGGCTTCGAAGACGACATCAATGGCTTTCTCTATTTGCAGCCGTGTGCCTTTTCCAACCTGGGGTTCATCTTCAATAACTGGGGCGAGGCCGGGTTTACCCAGGCCTTCCTCGACAGCTTTGCCGACTGGCTGGACCAGCCAGTGGCGGTGGTGCAGGTAAAACTGCCGCAAGGCTGACCGAAGGCCCTTATTTTGCATTGAGCGGCGCGCCATGGATGGGTATAATGGCGCGCTTCCATTTTTCCCTCCCGGGAGCCCCCGCGATGCTGCGTATCAGCCAAGAAGCCCTGACCTTCGACGATATCCTCCTTGTACCTGGCTACTCCGAGGTACTGCCCAATGAAGTCAGTCTCAAGACCCGTTTGACTCGTGGCATCGAGCTGAACATTCCCCTGGTCTCCGCCGCCATGGATACCGTGACCGAAGCGCGCCTGGCCATCGCCATGGCCCAGGAAGGCGGCATCGGCATCATCCACAAGAACATGACCATCGAGCAGCAGGCCGGCGAAGTACGCAAGGTCAAGAAGTTCGAGGCTGGCGTGGTCAAGGACCCGATCACCATCGACGCCGACGCCACCGTGCGCGACCTGTTCGACCTGACCCGGCTGAACAACATCTCCGGTGTTCCGGTGCTGGAAAACGGTGACCTGGTCGGCATCGTCACTTCCCGCGACGTGCGCTTCGAAACCCGCCTGGACGCCAAGGTCCGCGACGTGATGACCCCCAAAGAGCGTCTGGTCACCGTCCGCGAAGGCGCCGACAAGAACGAAGTCCGCGAGCTGCTGCACAAGCACCGCCTGGAAAAAGTCCTGATCGTCGACGACAAGTTCGCCCTCAAGGGCATGATGACCGTCAAGGACATCGAGAAAGCCAAGGCCTACCCGCTGGCCAGCAAGGACGACCAGGGTCGTCTGCGCGTGGGCGCCGCGGTCGGCACCGGCAAGGACACCGGCGAGCGTGTTGCCGCCCTGGTAGCCGCCGGCGTTGACGTGGTTGTCGTCGACACCGCCCACGGTCACTCCAAAGGCGTGATCGACCGCGTTCGCTGGGTCAAAGAGACCTACCCGCAAGTGCAGGTGATCGGCGGCAACATCGCCACTGGCGCTGCCGCCAAGGCCCTGGCCGAAGCCGGTGCCGACGCGGTCAAGGTCGGTATCGGCCCAGGCTCGATCTGCACCACCCGTATCGTCGCCGGTGTCGGCGTGCCGCAGATCAGCGCCATCGCCAATGTCGCCGCCGCACTGGAAGGCACTGGCGTGCCACTGATCGCCGACGGCGGCATCCGTTTCTCGGGTGACCTGTCCAAGGCCATCGTCGCCGGTGCTTCCTGCGTGATGATGGGTTCGATGTTCGCCGGTACCGAAGAAGCACCGGGTGAAGTCGAACTGTTCCAGGGTCGTTCCTACAAGGCCTACCGTGGCATGGGCTCGCTGGGTGCCATGGCGCAGGCGCAAGGCTCGTCCGACCGTTACTTCCAGGACTCCTCGGCCGGCGCCGAGAAGCTGGTGCCGGAAGGTATCGAAGGTCGCGTGCCGTACAAAGGCGCCCTGGCCGCGATCATCCACCAGCTGATGGGCGGCCTGCGTTCGTCCATGGGCTACACCGGCAGCGCGACCATCGAAGAGATGCGTACCAAGCCGGAGTTCGTGCGCATCACCGGTGCCGGCATGGCCGAGTCCCACGTGCATGACGTGCAGATCACCAAGGAAGCCCCTAACTACCGCGTAGGCTGAGGCTTCCAGCAATTACCGAACGGGGCTGTCATACACAGCCCCGCGTCGTTTCCGATTTCCACTGACGAGATTGAGTCATGGCCCTCGACATTCACGCTCACCGTATCCTGATCCTCGATTTCGGTTCCCAGTACACCCAGCTGATCGCCCGCCGCGTGCGCGAGATCGGTGTGTATTGCGAGCTGCACCCGTTCGACATGGACGATGAAGCGATCCGCGAATTCAACCCGCGCGGCATCATCCTGGCCGGTGGCCCCGAGTCGGTCCACGAGGCCAACAGCCCGCGCGCGCCGCAGGCCGTGTTCGACCTGAAGGTCCCGGTGCTGGGCATCTGCTACGGCATGCAGACCATGGCCGAGCAGATGGGCGGCAAGGTCGAAGGTTCCGACCTGCGCGAGTTCGGCTACGCCCGCGTCGACGTGGTCGGCAAGAGCCGCCTGCTCGACGGCATCGAAGACCATGTCGACGATGACGGCGTGCTGGGCCTGGACGTGTGGATGAGCCACGGCGACAAGGTCACCCAGATGCCAGGCAACTTCAGCGTGCTGGCCAGCACCCCGAGCTGCCCGATCGCCGGCATGTACGACGATGCCCTGGGCTACTACGGCGTGCAGTTCCACCCGGAAGTGACCCACACCAAGCAAGGCGGCCGTATCCTGTCGCGCTTCGTCCAGGACATCTGCGGCTGTGAAGCCCTGTGGACCGCTTCGAACATCGTCGAGGACGCCATTGCCCAGGTACGTGCACAGGTTGGTTCGGCCAACGTTCTGCTGGGCCTGTCCGGCGGCGTCGACAGCTCGGTTGTTGCCGCGCTGCTGCACCGCGCCATCGGCGACCAGCTGACCTGCGTGTTCGTCGACAACGGCCTGCTGCGCCTGCACGAAGGCGACCAGGTGATGGCCATGTTCAAGGAGAACATGGGCGTCAAGGTGATCCGCGCCGATGCCGAGAAGCAGTTCCTCGACAACCTGCAAGGCGAAGCCGACCCTGAGAAGAAGCGCAAGATCATCGGCCGCACCTTCATCGACGTGTTCGATGCCGAGGCCAGCAAGCTGGAGAACATCCAGTTCCTCGCCCAGGGCACCATCTACCCCGACGTGATCGAGTCGGCCGGCGCCAAGAGCGGCAAGGCTCACGTGATCAAGTCGCACCACAACGTCGGTGGCCTGCCGGAGGAAATGAACCTCAAGCTGGTCGAGCCACTGCGTGAGCTGTTCAAGGACGAAGTGCGCAAGATCGGCCTGGAACTGGGCCTGCCGTACGACATGGTCTACCGCCACCCGTTCCCGGGCCCAGGCCTGGGCGTGCGTATCCTCGGTGAAGTGAAGAAGGAATACGCCGACATCCTGCGTCGCGCCGACCACATCTTCATCGAAGAACTGCGCAAGGCCGACTGGTACCACAAGACCAGCCAGGCGTTCGTGGTGTTCCAGCCGGTCAAGTCGGTCGGCGTCGTCGGCGACGGCCGTCGCTACGCCTGGGTCGTGGCCCTGCGTGCCGTCGAGACCGTGGACTTCATGACCGCGCGCTGGGCGCACCTGCCGTACGAGCTGCTGGAAACCGTCAGCGGCCGTATCATCAACGAAATCGACGGTATCTCCCGCGTCACCTATGACGTGTCGAGCAAGCCGCCAGCGACCATCGAGTGGGAATGATCCCGAGTCGCGGTTGAATGAAACGGGCCTGCATTGCAGGCCCGTTTTTTTGGGGGGGCTGAACCCTACTCAGCCCCGGGAGAATGCCCAAAATACGCCTTGTAGGCATGGCAGAAATTGGCCGGGTTGGCGTAGCCGACATGATAGGCAACCTGCGATACCTGCCAGCGACGCTCCAGCAGCAGGGCGCGGGCCAGCTCCATTCTCTGTTGCCGAACATACTGCAAGAGCGACCGACCGTATTCGTGGCTGAAAGCGCGGCGCAAGGTGGTCTCGCTCACCCCCAGCTGGCGAGCGAGTGCGGCAGCAGTGGGCGGTGCGTTCAGGTTTTCATCGAGCTGGCGGCGCGTTTCAATGGCCAGGTCGCGGCGCCCCCGGTCTTGACTCTTCTCGGCGGATCTGTGCCCGATCAGGTGGCTGGCCAGTTCCAGCAAGATGGCCAAGCTCAGGCTCTCGCAATGCAGGCGCCTGAGTCCGCCGGTATAGGGTGACAGATACAGCTGCCGGAACAGGCGGCTCACCGCTGGACACTGCGGTAGCTGGTCGAAGCGCATGCCGTCGGCGACAAGTGCCAACAGGGGCTTGAGCTGCGCGTCCTCCCGGGCCAGCTCTTGCAGGTAATCGCCGGCAATACGTACTCCGGCCATGCGGGCATGACTGTTGGCGGGCAGTTGGTCCTGCGCCTCCAGGCTTTCACCCAGGCTCAGCATGTGCAACTGGCCAGGGGCATAACTGTTGAGCCTTCCGTCCACCGTGTGCTGCCACGCCCCGTCGAACACCTGCACGATGCACAGGCTTTGCGGCAGCACCTTGTCGATCCTCAGCGGCTCTGGAAACTGCAGGTTGCAATCGAAGTATTGCAACCCGCTGTGTACCGTCTGCGCCCGATAGTGGCCGGTCGCGCTACCCATCACTCGCGCGCTGCTCGCATCCAGTACACCAGCATCAGCGAGTGACCCGGGGCTATCGAATGAAAAGTCGGTGTCGAGGTAGGGGCTGATCGATCGCATGTGCGCTTGGCATCCTTGGCTGAGGGCGGCATGGCCGCGAATGGTAACGCGTGCACATTTTCAGCGACAGCCGTTGTGCGCAGGGTGCTGTCTGTTGTGCAAGCCGGTCAGCGGGGTTGGCTAGTCGGGCCAGGCTTATTTCAATGGGCGTTTGTTTCGATTCAGGATGGAGAAGACATGCTCGCTTATCGCAAATGGACAGCCCTGGTGGTGGCTGCGTTCGCCCTGTGGCTGGGCCAGGTTCACGCTGAACAACGGCCGGAAGTGGCCGACCAGGTAGTTGCCTACATGGGGGCGCAAGGGACCAAGGTGTGGACGCTGCGTATCGGTGAACGTGCCGCCAACGAAGCGCTGGTACAAATCGAAGGCATCGATCACGACTGGAACATGCGCATCCAGAAAATGCAGGTGGAGAAGACCAGCAAGGACACCCGCTACTCCACCACCGTGGACGGCAAGAAGTACGTGGTGCTGATCATCCAGGGCAACTGGGGCGGCGAGTTGAACCTGCCGGGTGAGGCGCAGACACAGCAGGTCGGCTATTCGGAAGGGCTGTCGCGTGAGGGCAATGCCCAGGCGTTCCTTACCGATTATCTGGCAGCACAGAACACGGAGGCGCAATGATCATGAGCGAGTTCAACGACCCGCTCTCCGAACTGTCTGGCTCGCTGGGCCAGGACTACGAGCAAAGCCGTGCCGCCCAGCGCGACCGAGTGATCGCTGAGCTCAAGCAGGTAATCGAGCGCGTGCCCGAGCAGAGCGAGTTCACCAACTCCCGGCGTTACCGGATCTGGGGGCCAGTATTGTTGCTGGGTGCACTGATTATCACGGCCGTGACCTTCAATCCGGAACGCTTGGGGGCGGTTGCAGCAGGTGTCTTCATCACCTTGATCGCAGCAGCGGTGACCTGGCAACACCGTAATGCCGGTACCCAGGTCTTCATGCGCTTGACCCGCCGGCAGTTGTTCGTCGATACGCTGGATGCACCGGTAGACCTGGCGGAAGTGGAGGACGTTTCGGTCAAGGATGAAGGGCTGGTCATGGTACAGACGCTGGAAATGAGCAGCGAAGCCGTCCTGCCAAAGCATCATGTGGTGAAACTGCAGTTCTTCGGTAACCAGGCCATGGTGTTGAAGAAACCGCGGCCGCAGATCCGCATCATGTCCGCAGGCCTGGCCAGCAACGGACGCAAGCTGGGGAACGAGGAAGTGCTCGCGCTGCTGGCAGCCTACCGCGATGCGGCACATGCGCAACGGCAACTGGATCTGTTGCAGAACGATGGATAACGGCGAACGCGAAGCCCACCTCGCGTACCTGCAGGCTCAGGCTGATGGCCCCACCGACAGCTTCGTACTGCTGGAGCATTCGCTCGGCAAGGCGCTGGCATGTGCCGTGATTGGCCTGTTGTTCGGCGCGCTGGGCATATGGCTGACCACTCTGGCGGTGCGGTTCAGTCCCGGTGCCAGCAGCGGTGTCATCTGGCTGATGTCTGGTTTCGGCCTCGGCCTGGCCGGCGTCGGGGTGGCGGGGCTGGCCTGTGCCGTCGTGCTATACCGACGGCACGGCAAGCGGGTGCTGAGCGTGACACCAGATACCCTGTGCTTCGCCAACGCGCAGGCGCCGATCCCACTGGACTCCTTCGACGGCTTCGAGGTCGAGCAGGGTTACTTCACTACCCGGCTGATCTTTACCGTGTCGGCGTTCAGCCATGCACCAGTGCTGGCACCGGCCTGTTTCAGGGCGCTGGCCTCACCTGACGCGGTGGTCGTCGCGGGCGGCTTGCGCGTCAGGCTGTGGTTGTGCACGCCCGTCGTAGCCGGGCGCCGCCTTGGCCTGCAGGAACTGGTGGATCTGCTTTATGCCTATGTGCAAGCGGCCCAGGCCAGGCGTACGTTGGCGCAGCTGTTTCCGGGTGTGGCGCGTCTGGGTGAAGCGGCCAGATGAGCCTGAACGTGACCGTTGGCGCTCTGGGGCAATGAAGCGCTTCGGTTGGGGCCTGATCCTGCTGCTGTTGCCTCTGGTGCTGTTTGGCTGGGGTAAAGTGCAGTACTGGCGGGCTGACACGGCGCAGGATCAGGCCCTGACCATACGGCAATGGCTGGCTGCCCCCAATGAGACGTTGCTACGCCAATTGCCGTGGGAAGCCCGCAAGGAGCTTGCCAGGCATGTCGATCCGCGGCAGGCCCTGCAGCGTCAACTGGACCTGCTCGATGCGGATCGTCTTTGGGTAAGCGTACGCAAGGTGATGGCCAGTGTGAGCTGCTGGCTGGCAGTGGCCGCTCTGCTGGCAGGCCTCTGGGCCTGGCTCAAGCTGAAGTTGGCTGCCTGGCGGGCGCTGCGCTCTGCGGCCTACCTGTATGAACGCATGATGGCCAACTGGCAGGCCTTGGGCTGTTGCTTGAGTCTCTACATGGTCATGCTTGCCGGTTCGCTGTGCCTGTTGCTGCTCTATGAGGCCAGTTCCGGAGCAAGCCGCGCAGCGCAGGGCGGCATGACGGTGCTGGTCGTGGTGCTGCCGCTGGCCTCAGTCCTGGTTGTGTGTGTTCGCCAGGTCTGGCGAATGCGTCGGCACTGGCCGCTGATGCAGTCTCCGACCGCCAGATTTCTCGCCCGCCCGCTAGGCAGGCAGGCGACGCCAGCGGTGTGGCAGTGGATCGAGACCTTGGCAACACAACTGCACGCGCCTGTCCCGGACCATATCGTGGTCGGCCTTGACCAGGGTTTTTTCGTCACCAGCGTTCCGATCCTGCTGCAGCCCGGTGGGCAGGTCCTCAGGGGGCGTACGTTGTATCTGCCTCTACCTTGCCTGGCCGCCTTGAGCCAGGCAGAGGCGGCCTCGGTCATCGGTCACGAACTGGGCCACTTCAGGCGCCGTGATACGGAGCGGGGCAGCGAAACCAGTGCGCGTTTCAGCCTGATGTGCGCGCATTATTCGGCCATGGTCGGCGACGAGGATGCTCCGCGCTGGGTGGTTCGGCCCACCTTGTGGCTGGCCGGGCAGTTCTTGCACCATTTTCAGCTTGCGGTTCATCACTGGGGGCGTGCACAGGAATTGCTGGCTGATCGGGCAGGTGCCGAGGTCGCTGGCCCGAAGCTGTTCGTACAGGCGCTGTTACGGGTGATTGCCCTGGGGCGGGTGATCGACGGCTTGTTGGTCGCCCACGGTGGCAGCAACCTTTTGCGGGCGCTGGCGGCGCACCTGCAAGGCACGCCGTTGCAACTGGGCGAGGAAGTGCTGGGGCTGGCCACTACCCATCCATTCGATACGCACCCCGACCTCGCCACGCGCCTGAACAACCTGGATATCCTGCTCGACCCACAATTGCTGCAGGCCGCCTTGCGCGTGCCGTCCGCTGATGACCAGCAGTGGTTCAATGACCTTTGTCTGGCTCCAGGCAGCACTTGTGATAGCAAGGCTGCGGGCAGCATCCAAAGAGACTTCACTTAATATTTCCCAATTGCAGGTGTATCGTATTCGCCCTTCATCGCCAGCCATGCTGGCAGCTTGATTGCGCAGAACACGAGGTACCCGCACCAATGTCCTTCACCCGTCGACAAATGCTCAAGGGCCTGACCGGCCTTGTAGTGGTAGGCCTGGGCGCCGGTGGCGCGGCGCGTTACTGGCTGGGCAAGGTCGAGGACGACAACGCCGGGCACGACTACGAGCTGATCGCCGCGCCCCTGGACGTCGAGCTGGTGCCGGGCTTCAAGACCGAGGCCTGGGCCTTCGGCCCGTCGGCGCCGGGCACTGAGTTGCGGGTGCGCCAGGGTACCTGGTTGCGGGTGCGCTTCATCAACCATCTACCCGTCGAGACCACCATCCATTGGCACGGTATCCGCCTGCCGCTGGAAATGGACGGCGTGCCGTACGTGTCGCAATTGCCGGTCAAGCCCGGCGAATATTTCGACTACAAGTTCCGTGTGCCGGATGCCGGCAGCTACTGGTACCACCCCCACGTGAGCAGCTCCGAGGAACTGGGGCGCGGGCTGGTCGGCCCGCTGATCGTCGAAGAGCGCGAACCGACCGGTTTCAAGCACGAGCGCACGCTGAGCCTGAAGAACTGGCACGTGGACGAGCAGGGCGCCTGGCTGCCGTTCAGCATCCCCCGCGAGGCGGCGCGCAACGGCACTGCCGGGCGGCTGATCACCATCAATGGCCAGGCCGAGTCGGTCACCGAGCTGCCGGCCGGGCAGGTGGTACGGGTGCGCCTGCTGAACCTGGACAATACCTGGACCTACCGCCTGAACCTCAAGGGCAACTGCGAGGCGATGATCTACGCCCTCGATGGCAACCCGATCACCCCGCGCCCGCTGGACGAGGAGTACTGGCTTGGCCCCGGCATGCGCATCTGCCTGGCGATCCGCATACCCGAGGCGAGCGAGGAGGTCTCGTTGCGTGATGGCTTCGTGCGCCTGGGCACCTTGCGCTCGGTGGCCAGCAGCGAGGCGCCGGGCGACTGGCCCAAGGCGCTGCCGCCGAACCCGGTCGCCGAGCCGGACCTGGAGAATGCCGAGAAGCTCAACTTCAATTTCGAATGGGTCGGCAAGGTTTCGGTGAATACCGAGAACGGCAAGCCGCCGAGTCTGTGGCAGATCAACGGCCAGGCCTGGGACATCACCGACAAGACTTGCGCCGACCGGCCCATCGCCACGCTGCAGAAGGGCAAGAGCTATATCCTCGAGCTGAAGAACATGACCCAGTACCAGCACCCGATCCACCTGCACGGCATGAGTTTCAAGGTGATCGCCTCCAATCGGCGCAAGATCGTCGAGCCGTGGTTCACCGACACTTACCTGCTGGGCAAGAACGAGCGGGCGCAGGTGGCGCTGGTGGCGGATAACCCAGGCACCTGGATGTTCCACTGCCATGTCATCGACCACATGGAAACCGGCCTGATGGCCGCGATCGCGGTGGTCTGATGCGTCCGCAGATCATCGATCGCAGCCGCGATCAGGAATTCATGCGCCTGGCCCTGGAACTGGCGGCCCAGGGCGCGGCCCTGGGCGAGGTGCCGGTGGGCGCGGTGCTGGTGCAGCACGGCCAGGTGCTCGGCCAGGGCTTCAACCGGCCGATCCTCGACAGCGACCCCAGCGCCCATGCCGAGATGGTGGCGATCCGCGCTGCGGCCAAGTCCGCCAGCAACTACCGCCTGCCGGGCAGCACCCTGTACGTGACGCTGGAGCCGTGCAGCATGTGCGCGGGGCTGATCGTCCATTCGCGGGTGGCGCGGGTGGTCTACGGCGCGCTGGAGCCCAAGGCAGGGATCGTGCAGAGCCAGGGGCAGTTCTTCACCCAGAGCTTTCTCAATCATCGGGTGATGTACGAGGGCGGGGTGCTGGCCGAGGAATGCGGCGCGATACTCAGCGAGTTTTTCAAGGCTCGGCGGGCCAAGGGCTAACCTGCGCCGGCCTCATCGCTGGCAAGCCAGCTCCCACAGGATGGCGCTCGGCTTTAGAAGGGCGATCAAGGGAGCTGGCTTGCCGGTGAAGTGGTCTTGAAGACTCACATCGGCGCCGCTTGCTCCGCTGGCTTGTCCTTGTTCACCGCAGGCACATGCAGGTTGCCCTCGGCCACCTGGCCTTCGAGCTGCGGTTGCGTGACCCAGGTGAGGATGTCGTAGTAGCGGCGGATGTTGGCGACGAAATGCACCGGCTCACCGCCCCGGGCATAACCGTACTTGGTCTTGCTGTACCACTGCTTCTGCGACAGGCGCGGCAGCATCTTCTTCACGTCCAGCCACTTGTTCGGGTTCAGGCCTTCGCGCTTGGCCAGGGTGCGGGCGTCTTCCAGGTGGCCGCTGCCGACGTTGTAGGCCGCCAGGGCGAACCAGGTGCGGTCCGGCTCCTTGATGCTGTCGTCGAGCTGGTCCTTGACCAGCATGAAGTACTTGGCGCCGCCCTGGATGCTCTGCCGGGGGTCCAGGCGGTTGGACACGCCCATGGCCTGGGCGGTGCGCTGGGTCAGCATCATCAGGCCGCGCACACCGGTCTTGGAGGTGACCTCCGGCTGCCACATCGATTCCTGGTAGCCGATCGCGGCCAGCAGCCGCCAGTCCACCTGTTCGACCTTGGAGCTGGTCTTGAAGTGTTTCTCGTACTTGGGCAGGCGTTGCTGCAGGTGCTGGGCGAAGGTGTAGGCGCCGACGTAGCCCAGCACATCGACATGGCCGTAGTAACGGTCCTTCAGGCGTTGAAGCGTGCCGTTCTTCTGCGACTTGTCGAGAAACTCGTTGATCTCGTTGAGCAGGCTGTTGTCTTCGCCGGCGGCCACCGCCCAGCGCTGGTCACGGGTGTCGCCCAGGTCGAAGGCCACGCGCACGTTGGGGAAGTAGACCTGGTTCATGGCCAGTTCGTTGGAGTCGACCAGGGTCAGGTCGATCTGGCCTTCGTCGACCATGCGCAGCAGGTCGACCACTTCGACGGCGTCGGATTCTTCATATTCCAGCCCCGGATACTGCTTTTTCAGCTCGGCCAGCTGGTCGGCGTGGCTGCTGCCCTTGAGCACCATGATCTTCTTGCCCACCAGGCCCTTGGCATTGGTCGGGCGCGAGCGGCCGTTGCGGTAGATGACCTGCGGGGTCACCTCGAGATAAGGGTGGGAGAACTTCGCCTGGCTGGCGCGTCGCTCGCTGCTGACCAGGCCGGCGGCGGCCAGCACCGGGCCGGAGGGTTTGCCCAACTGGTCGAACAATTGGTCGAGGTTGTCGGCGGTCTCGATCTCGAGTTTTACCCCCAGGTCATCGGCGAAGCGCTTGACCAGTTCGTACTCGAAACCGGTTTCGCCGTTGCGGTCCTGGAAGTAGGTGGCCGGGCTGTTGCGGGTAATCACGCGCAATACGCCATCCTCCTTGACGCGCTCGAGGGTGCTGGGTTTTTCAACGCAGGCACCGAGCATCAGGAAGAGTCCGGTTGCGAAGAGCCATTTGGCGCAACGCTGGCGCAAAGCAGTGTGGGCGAACATAGGGTGCAGTATACGCAAAGGACTGCCGGCGCCATATCTCGACAATAGGTGGCTTGTCTGGTAGCAGGCGCTGTGACGGGAGTGGCGCAAGGGGTGATTTTTTGACCCCTGGGTCCGGTTCCACCGCCCGGCAGCATTGGCTTAGAGCGGGTGCCGAAAGCCTGCGAATTAGGCTAGAATGCACGGCCTCTAAGCACACCCCTTCCTGAGGCTGTCCCGACGATGTTGATCCTGCGCGGCGCTCCTGCCCTTTCTGCCTTTCGCCACGGTAAATTACTCGAGCAACTGAGCCAGAAAGTCCCCGCTGTTACTGGTTTGTATGCCGAATTCGCCCACTTCGCCGACGTCGACGGCGAGCTGACCGCCGACCAGCAGCAGGTGCTGGGCCGTCTGCTCAAGTACGGCCCGAGCGTGCCGGTACAGGAGCCGAGTGGCCGCCTGTTCCTGGTCGTGCCGCGCCTGGGCACCATCTCGCCCTGGGCATCCAAGGCCAGCGACATCGCCCACAACTGCGGCCTGCAGTCGATCCAGCGCCTGGAGCGCGGCATCGCCTACTACGTAGCCGGCAATATCAATGACGCCGACGCCCAGGCCATCGCCGCCGAGCTGCACGACCGCATGACCCAGCGCGTGCTGGGCAAGCTGGAAGACGCCGCCGACCTGTTCAGCCACGCCCAGCCCAAGCCGATGACCTCGGTCGACATCCTGGCCGGTGGCCGCGCCGCCCTGGCCCAGGCCAACATCGACCTGGGCCTGGCCCTGGCCGAAGACGAGATCGACTACCTGGTCGCCGCCTTCCAGGGCCTTGCGCGCAACCCGAACGACATCGAACTGATGATGTTCGCCCAGGCCAACTCCGAGCACTGCCGCCACAAGATCTTCAACGCCAGCTGGGACATCGACGGCCAGGCGCAGGAGAAGAGCCTGTTCGGCATGATCAAGAACACCTACCAGATGCACAGCGAAGGCGTGCTGTCGGCCTACAAGGACAACGCCTCGGTGATCGTCGGTTCGGTGGCCGGGCGCTTCTTCCCGAACCCTGAGACCCGCCAGTACGGCGCGGTGCAGGAGCCGGTACACATCCTGATGAAGGTCGAGACGCACAACCACCCGACCGCCATCGCCCCGTTCTCCGGCGCCTCCACCGGCTCCGGCGGCGAAATCCGCGACGAAGGCGCCACCGGCCGTGGTGCCAAGCCCAAGGCCGGGCTGACCGGTTTCACCGTTTCCAACCTGCGCATCCCCGGTTTCGAGCAGCCTTGGGAAAAGCCGTACGGCAAGCCCGAGCGCATCGTCGACGCCCTCGACATCATGATCGAAGGCCCGCTGGGCGGCGCCGCGTTCAACAACGAATTCGGTCGCCCGGCCCTGACCGGCTACTTCCGTACCTTCGAGCAGGGCATCAACACCCCGCACGGCGAGGAAGTCCGTGGCTACCACAAGCCGATCATGCTCGCCGGCGGCATGGGCAACATCCGTGAAGACCATGTGCAGAAGGGCGAGATCACCGTCGGCGCCAAGCTGATCGTGCTTGGCGGCCCGGCCATGCTGATCGGCCTGGGTGGCGGCGCCGCTTCGTCGGTTGCCACTGGCGCCAGCTCCGCCGACCTGGACTTCGCCTCGGTGCAGCGCGAGAACCCGGAAATGGAACGCCGTTGCCAGGAGGTCATCGACCGCTGCTGGCAGCTGGGTGACAAGAACCCCATCGCCTTCATCCACGACGTCGGCGCTGGCGGCATTTCCAACGCCTTCCCCGAGCTGGTCAACGACGGTGGCCGCGGTGGCCGCTTCGAACTGCGCAACGTGCCCAACGACGAGCCGGGCATGGCCCCGCACGAGATCTGGTCCAACGAATCGCAGGAGCGCTACGTGCTGGCGGTCAGCGCCGAGGACTTCGAGCGCTTCCAGGCCATCTGCGAGCGCGAGCGTTGCCCGTTCGCGGTGGTCGGCGAGGCCACCGAAGAGAAACACCTGACCGTTACCGACAGCCACTTCGACAACACCCCGGTGGACATGCCGCTGGACGTGCTGCTGGGCAAGCCGCCGCGCATGCACCGCTCGGTCACCCGCGAAGCGGAGCTGGGCGATGAGTTCGACCCGAGCACCCTGGAACTCAAGGACTCGGTCGAGCGCGTGCTGCGTCACCCGGCCGTGGCCAGCAAGAGCTTCCTGATCACCATTGGCGACCGCACCATTACCGGCCTCGTGGCCCGCGACCAGATGGTCGGCCCGTGGCAGGTTCCGGTGGCCGACTGCGCCGTCACCGCCACCAGCTTCGACGTCTACACCGGTGAAGCCATGGCCATGGGCGAGCGTACCCCGCTGGCCCTGCTCGACGCCCCGGCGTCCGGGCGCATGGCGATCGGCGAGACCCTGACCAACCTGGCCGCCTCGCGCATCGAGAAGCTGTCCGACATCAAGCTGTCGGCCAACTGGATGTCCGCCGCCGGCCACCCGGGCGAAGACGCCCGCCTGTACGACACCGTCAAGGCCGTCGGCATGGAGCTGTGCCCGGAGCTGGGCATCACCATTCCGGTGGGTAAAGACTCGATGTCGATGAAGACGCAGTGGAGCGAAGCCGGCGAGCAGAAGAGCGTCACCTCGCCGATGTCGCTGATCATCACCGGCTTCGCCCCGGTCACCGACATCCGGAAGACCCTGACCCCGCAGCTGCGCATGGACAAGGGCGAGACCGACCTGATCCTGATCGACCTGGGCCGTGGCAAGAACCGAATGGGCGCCTCGATCCTGGCGCAGACCCACGGCAAGCTGGCCGCCCAGGCGCCGGACGTCGACGACGCCGAAGACCTCAAGGCGTTCTTTGCCGTTATCCAGGGCCTGAACGAAGACGGCCACCTGCTGGCCTACCACGACCGTTCCGACGGTGGCCTGCTGACCACCGTGCTGGAAATGGCCTTCGCCGGCCACTGTGGCCTGGAGCTGGAACTGGGCAACCTGACCAGCAAGCGCGAGAAAGTCGCCGCCATCCTCTTCAACGAAGAGCTGGGCGCGGTGATCCAGGTCCGTCAGGACGCCACGCCGGATGTGCTGGCGCAGTTCAGCGCCGCAGGCCTGGGCGAAGATTGCGTCGCGGTGATCGGCCAGCCGATCAACAACGGTGAAGTGCTGATCAAGTTCGAAGGCGAAGAGCTGTTCAAGGGCGACCGTCGCCTGCTGCAGCGCCAGTGGGCCGAGACCAGCTACCAGGTCCAGCGCCTGCGCGACAACGCCGACTGCGCCGACCAGGAGTTCGACGCGCTGCTCGAGGAAGACAACCCAGGCCTGTCGGTCAAGCTCGGCTACGACGTCAACGAAGACATCGCCGCGCCGTACATCAAGAAGGGCGTGCGCCCGCAAGTGGCGATCCTGCGCGAACAGGGCGTCAACGGCCAGGTCGAGATGGCCGCGGCCTTCGACCGCGCCGGCTTCGCCGCCGTCGACGTGCATATGAGCGACATCCTGTCTGGTCGTGTCGATTTCGAAGCGTTCAAGGGCCTGGTGGCCTGCGGCGGCTTCTCCTACGGCGACGTGCTCGGTGCCGGTGAGGGCTGGGCCAAGTCGGCGCTCTTCAACGCCCGTGCCCGCGATGCCTTCCAGGCCTTCTTCGAGCGTACCGACAGCTTCGCCCTGGGCGTGTGCAACGGTTGCCAGATGATGTCCAACCTGCACGAGCTGATCCCGGGCACCGAGTACTGGCCGCACTTCGTGCGCAACCGCTCGGAGCAGTTCGAAGCCCGTGTGGCCATGGTCGAGGTGCAGAAGTCCAACTCGATCTTCCTGCAGGGCATGGCCGGTTCGCGCATGCCGATCGCCATCGCCCACGGT
This sequence comes from Pseudomonas soli, assembly GCF_900110655.1. Taxonomy (GTDB): domain Bacteria; phylum Pseudomonadota; class Gammaproteobacteria; order Pseudomonadales; family Pseudomonadaceae; genus Aquipseudomonas; species Aquipseudomonas soli. Next base: position 90,620 of record NZ_FOEQ01000007.1, on the reverse strand, counting down.
GAAGGCCATGCCGAATTCGCCAGCGAAGAGGCACTGCTGGAAGCCGACCTGTCCGGTTGCGTGGCCCTGCGCTACGTCGACAACCACGGCAAGGTCACCGAAGCCTACCCGGCCAACCCGAACGGTTCGCCGCGCGGGATCACCGGCCTGACCAGCCGCGACGGTCGCGTGACCATCATGATGCCGCACCCGGAGCGTATGTTCCGCGCCGTGCAGAACTCCTGGCGCCCGGATGAGTGGCAGGAAGACGCGGCCCTGATGCGCATGTTCCGTAACGCGCGGGTGTGGGTGAACTAAGGCGTGTACAAGCTCGCCTTCTTCGTCCCCGACAGCCATGTCGAAGTGGTCAAGGTCGCTGTGTTCGCCGCCGGTGGCGGGCGCATTGGCGACTATGACCACTGCGCCTGGCAGACCCTCGGCCAGGGCCAGTTCCGCCCGTTGCACGGCAGCCAGCCGTACCTCGGGCAGACCGGTCAGGTCGAGGTGGTCGAGGAATGGAAGGTGGAGCTGGTGGTGGCTGATGCGCTTATCGCCCAGGTGGTCGCTGCGCTCAAGCAGAGCCACCCGTATGAAACGCCTGCCTATGATGTCTGGCCGCTGGCCGATTTCTAGGAAAGCGTTGAATGACATCGCGGGGCAAGCGCGCTCTCACGAAGCAAATTCGTGGGAGCGCGCTTGCCCCGCGATGCTTTTCAGCCTTGCAAGGCGGCGCCCAGCGCAGGCGCCTTGCCACCCACCAGCAGATGCCAAACGCCACCCGCCTGCAGACTCACTCCCAGGCATCCCAAGGCGGCCAGGTGATCCTGTTCCACCTTGCTCTCATCCCTGACTTGCACCCGCACCCGGCTCGAGGCCACGCACTGCGCTTCCAGCAGATTGTCGCGCCCGCCCAGGGCCTGCAGCCATTCATCCACGACGACCGTCTCGGTGACCACGGCGGCCTTCTCGGCCACCGCTGCCGTCACCCGCGCATGGGGTAGTTCACCACGGATCTCATCGGCCAGCGCATCGGCCATCGGCCCCACCACCACTTGGAGGCTGCCGCCGCTGCCAGGCCGTACCACCGCCATGGCGCCGAGGGCTTTCAAGGCCTGGTCTTGGGCCAGGCCGCGATCGGCAAGTACCAGGCGCAGGCGCGTGGTGCAGGCGTCCACCCCTTGCAGGTTGGCCGCGCCGCCCAGTGCGTCGATATAGCGCCGGGCCCTGGGCACCTCCGCCCCGGCCGCCGCTTCGTTGCCGGGTTGCTCCTCGCGTCCCGGCGTCTTGAGGTCGAAGCGGCGGATACAGAAGTCGAACACGAAGTAGTAGACCACCGCATACAGCAGGCCTACAGGGAACACCAGCCAACCATTGCTGGAGCGCCCCCAGCCCAGGGCCATGTCGATGGCGCCGCCGGAGAAGGTGAAGCCCAGGCGGATGCCCAGCAGGTCGCAGACCGCCATGGACACTCCGGTGAGCAGCGCGTGGATCAGGTACAGCAGCGGCGCGAGGAACATGAAGGCGAACTCGATCGGCTCGGTCACCCCGGTCAGCGCCGAGGTCAGCGCCATCGACAGCAGCACGCCACCGATCAGCTTGCGCCGGGCCGGCAGGGCGTGGCGATACATGGCCAGGCACGCGGCGGGCAGGCCGAAGATCATCACCGGGAACATGCCGGCCATGAACTGCCCGGCGTTCGGGTCGCCGGCGAAGAAGCGCGCCAGGTCGCCGGTGACCACCTGGCCGCTGGCCGCCTGGAAGCTGCCGAAGACGAACCACACCAGGTTGTTGAGGATGTGGTGCAGGCCGGTGATGATCAGCAGGCGGTTGAGCACACCGAAGAAGAACGCGCCGATGCTGCCGCTCTCCAGCATCAGTTGGCCGAGGCTGTTGATGCCGTCCTGGATCGGCGGCCAGACCAGGCCGAACAGCAGCCCGAGGAACACCGCCGACACCCCGGTGGCAATCGGCACGAAGCGCCGGCCGCCGAAGAACGCCAGGTAGTCCGGCAGCTGGATGTCCTTGAAGCGGTTGTACAGGCCACCGCCGAGCAGACCACAGATGATCCCGGCGAGCATGCCCATGTCGATCTTCGGGTCGATCACCTTCAGCGTCGCCACCAGCACCAGGTAGCCGATGGCTCCGGCCAGGCCGGCGGTGCCGTTGTTGTCGCGGGCGAAGCCCACGGCGATGCCGACGGCGAAGATCAGCGCCAGGTTGGCGAAAATCGCTTGCCCTGCGTCATGCACCAGGGCGATGTCGAGCAGGTCGGTGTCGCCCAGGCGTAGCAGCAGGCCGGCGATGGGCAGGATGGCGATGGGCAGCATCAAGGCGCGGCCGAGCCGTTGCAGGCCCTGGATGAAGTGCTGGTACATGGTGCGCTCCGATTATTGTTGTAGGGCCGCGGCGGCGGCCGGTTGGGCGTGGGACTGGGCGGTGAAGTCGCGGCAGGCCTGGCGCACTGCGGCGGCGCTGGACAAGCCCAGCAGGCCTTGGCTGAAGCGGCGGCAGGCGGCGGCATCGAGCTGGCGCACCTGCGCCTTGATCTCACCGATCTGCGGCGCGCTGACCGACAGCTCGGCCACCCCCAGCCCTATCAGCACCGGCGTGGCCAGCGGGTCGGAGGCCAGCGCACCGCACACGCCAACCCAGCGCCCGTGCTTCGCCGCGCCCTGGCAGGTCAGCTCGATCAGGCGCAGCAGGGCGGGGTGCAAGGCATCCACCCGCGCAGCCAGCCCGGCGTGGTCGCGGTCCATGGCCAGGGTGTACTGGGACAAGTCGTTGGTGCCGATGGAGAAGAAATCGGCATGTTCGGCCAGGCGCTCGGCGAGCAGCGCCGCGGCGGGCACCTCGATCATCACCCCCAGCTCGGCGCGTTGCCCGATGCCCAGCTCGCCGGCCAGCCGGTCCAGGCGCTGGCGGATGGCGATCAGCTCGTCGACTTCGGTCACCATCGGCAGCATGATCCGGCAACGCTGTTGCGGGCTGACTTGCAGCAACGCGCGCAACTGCTGGTCGAGCAGTTCCGGGCGCACCTGGCCCAGGCGGATGCCGCGCAGGCCCAGCACCGGGTTGGCCTCGGCCGGCAGGGGCAGGTAGTCGAGCTGCTTGTCGCCGCCCACATCGATGGTACGGATGATCACCGGGCGTTCGGCCATGGCATCGAGCACGGCCTGGTAGGCGCTGCGCTGCTCGGCCTCGTCCGGCGCGGTGGGGCGGTCGATGAACAGGAACTCGCTGCGCAGCAGGCCGATGCCGTCGGCACCTTGGGCCAAGGCCTCGGCGGCTTCCTCGGCACTGGCGACGTTGGCGGCAACCTCGATCACTTGGCCATCGCGGGTGCGGGCGCTTTGCTGGGCGGCGGCCCGCTGGCGTTGGCGGGTTTCGTGGCGCTGTTGCACATGACGCTGCACCTCGGCCAGGCGCTGCGCATCAGCCTCGGTTTCCAGGCGGCCCTGGTCGGCGTCCAGCACCAGCGGCGTGCCGGCGGGCAGCTCCAGCAGCGCTTCGCCCACGGCCACCAGGCACGGCAGGCCGCGGGCGCGGGCAAGGATGGCGACGTGCGAGGTGGCGCCGCCGGCGGCCATGCACAGCCCGGCGACCTCGTGGCGGGCCAGTAGCAGCAGGTCGGAGGGCGTCAGTTCATGGGCGACGACAATGGCCGAGGGCGGCAGGCGCAGTTGCCGGGTTTCACCAAGCAAAGCGCGCAGCACGCGCTGTTGCAGGTCGTACAGGTCGTTGGCGCGCTCGGCCAGCAACGGGTTGCCCAGGCTGCGCAGGATCTGGCACTGGGCATCGATGGCACGGCTCCAGGCATGGCTGGCGGCGACGCCGTTGGCGATATGCTGGCGGGCGTCGCCGAGCAGGGCCGGATCGTCGAGCAAGGCCAGGTGGGCCTCGAGGATCGCGGCCGCGTCCTCCTGGCCGCGCGGCAGGTGGCGCCAATCACGGTCAATGGCGTGGCGCACTTCGGCCAAGGCCGAGTTCAACGCCTGGTGCTGTGCGGCGGGATCGTTGTCGCCGTTATCGGGCGGCAGGCTGACCCCGTCCAGCCGGGCCAGTGGCCCTTGGGCCAGCCCGGGGGCGGCGCAGACACCGGTAAGCATGCCGGGCCCGGCAGCGGGCTTGGGCATGGCGGTGCTGGTCGGCGCGTGCGCGGCATGGCGCTCACCGACCGAGGCTGTCTGCACGGCGGCGGTCAACGCCAGCAGCGCGGCCTGGCTGTCTGGCCCGGTGCAGATCAGTTCGACTTCGGCACCTTCGCCAACGCCCAGGCCCATGACCGCCACCAGGCTGTCGAGGTCGGCCTCGCGCTCGGCGAAGCGCAGCACGGCATGGCTCTGGAAACCTTGCGCAGTCTGGCGCAGCAAGGCAGCGGGGCGGGCGTGCAGGCCGCCGTGATGAGCGACCCGGGCGTGACCGCGCGCGCTTTCATCGCTGACCGGCCGGGCCTGCGCTTCGTGACCTGTGGCCTCGACCTCCAGTAGCGCCGCGCCGAGCTGCGCAGTGCCTGCCTCCAGTCGCCTCAGGCCAAAGCCAGGGCCATTGCTGATCAGCATCACGGTGACCAGGCTGACACAGTGCTGCGCCACCAGGTCCATGTCGAAGCGCACCAGCGGCTGGCCTTGGCGGACTTGGTCGCCCAGCGCCACCAATGGCGAGAAGCCACGGCCCTGCAGTTGCACGGTGTCGACACCGATATGCAGGAGGATTTCCGCACCGTTGGCCGCGCGCAGGGTCAGCGCGTGACCGGTGCGGGCCAGTTGCACCACCTCGCCGGCACACGGGGCGTGCAGCACGTCGTTGAGTGGGTCGATGGCGACGCCGTCACCGAGGGTGGCGCTGCTGAACACCGGGTCCGGCACCTGCTCCAGCGGCACCAGCGGCCCGGCGAGCGGGGCATGGAGGATGATCTTGTTATTGTCGGGCATGCGCTGTTCCTCGCGGCTTCACTGCGTGCAGGTCACTTTGCTCAGGTGGCGCGGCTGGTCGGGGTCGAGGCCACGGGCCTCGGCCAGGGCCGCGGCCATGACGTAGAAGCTCTGGATCGCCAGCAGCGGGTCCAGGGCCGGGTGTTCGGCGCAGCTCAGGGTGAGGTCGCGCCCGGCGATATTGGCGGGCGCGGCCAGCAGCACATGGGCGCCGCGCTGGCGCATGTCGGCGGCCAGTTGCAGCAGGCCGGCCTGCTCGACGCCGCGCGGGGCGAACACCAGCAGCGGGTACTGGGCGTCGATCAGCGCCATGGGGCCGTGGCGCACCTCGGCGCTGCTGAAAGCCTCGGCCTGGATCACCGAGGTTTCCTTGAGCTTGAGGGCCGCTTCCTGGGCGATGGCAAAGCCGGCGCCACGACCGATCACCATCAGCCGTTCGGCATCGCGCAAGGTATCGAGGGCCGGGCTCCAATCCTGGGCGGCGGCCTCGCGCAATTGCGCGGGCAGGGCAAGGCCGGCTGCCAGCAGGGCGCGGTCCTGGCCCCAATGGGCGACCAGGCGGGCGCTGGCGCTCAGGGTGGCGACGAAGCTCTTGGTTGCCGCCACCGACAGCTCTGGCCCGGCGCCCAGCGGCAGGTGATGCTGGCAGGCCTGCTCCAGCGGCGAGCCCTCGGCATTGACCAGCGACACCGTGGTCGCGCCGCACTGGTTCAGGCGACGCAGGCTGTCGACCAGGTCCGGGCTCTGGCCCGACTGCGAGAAGCCCAGCGCCACCTGGCCGCGTACCCGCAGCGGCGCCTGCTGCAAGGTCACCACCGACATCGGCAGCGAGGCCACTGGCAGGCCGAGCTGCTGCATGGCGACATAGGCGAAGTAACTGGCGGCGTGGTCCGAACTGCCCCGGGCCACGGTCAGCGCCACTTGCGGGTCGAGCCGGCGCAGTTGTTCGCTCAGGGTTTCCAGGCGCGGGTCCAGTACCTGGTTCTGTCGTTCGACGACATCGGCGCAGCTACGAGCTTCTTCGAGCATCCTTGAGCTCATGCGGTTTCTCCTTCGACCATCACGGCGGTCAGGTTCAGTTGGCGATCGAGCAGCACCGTGTCGGCCCAGGCGCCCGGTTGCAGGCGGCCACGGTCGGCGATGCCGAGGTAATCGGCGGGGTAGCGGGACAGGCGCGCGGAGGCCTCGGCCAGGGGCAGGCCGATCTTCACCAGGTTGCGCAGGGCCTGGTCCATGGTCAGGGTGCTGCCGGCCAGGGTGCCGTCGGGCAGGCGCACGCCGCCCAGGCACTTGGTCACGGTGTGGCTGCCCAGGCGGTATTCGCCGTCGGGCATGCCGGCGGCGGCGGTGGAGTCGGTGACGCAGTACAGGCACGGGATCGCGCGCAGGGCCACCTTGATCGCCCCAGGGTGCACGTGCAGCAGGTCGGGTATCAGCTCGGCGTAGCGGGCGTGGGCCAGGGCCGCGCCAACGATGCCCGGCTCGCGGTGGTGCAGCGGGCTCATGGCGTTGTACAGGTGGGTGAAGCTGCTGGCGCCGGCCTCCAGGGCCGCCACGCCTTCCTCGTAGCTGCCCAGGGTGTGGCCGATCTGCAGGCGGATGCCGCGCTGGCTCAAGGCCTGGATCAGCGGCAGGTGCCCGGCGATTTCCGGGGCGATGGTGATGACCTTGATCGGCGCCAGGGCCAGGTACTCCTCGACTTCGTCGAGCAGCGCCTGGTGGGCGAAGTTCGGCTGGGCGCCGAGCTTGCCGGGGTTGATATATGGGCCTTCCAGATGAACGCCGAGAATGCGCGCGCCCTGGCGCGGCTGCTTGAGGTGCTCGCCCAGTTCGGCGAGCACGCGGGTCAGCTCCTCGCGGGGCGCGGTCATGGTGGTGGCCAGCAGCGAAGTGGTGCCGAAGCGCCGATGGGTGCGGGCGATGGTGGCGAAGGCGTCGCCGCCCTGCATGATGTCGCTGCCCCCACCACCGTGCACGTGCAGGTCGATGAACCCGGGCAGCAGATACGTCAGGTCGTTGGTCTGCGGGTCGCACGGCGTACCCTCGATGGCCCGGATGCGGCCGTTTTCGAGGTGCAGTTGTCCGCGCACCCAGCCGTCGGGGGTGAGGATGTTGGCGATGTCCATGGGGGCTCCGGTCAGCGTCGCAGTTCGGCGACGAAGTCGTAGTAGTCGTTGCGGCAGTAGGTGTCGGTCAGTTCGATGGCGGTGTTGTCGTCGAGGTAGCCGATCCGGGTCATCAGCAGCATGGCGGTGCCGGGTGCGATGCCCACCTGGGCGGCCAGTTCGTCGCTGGCGTTGATCGCGCGGATATGCTGCAGGGCGCGCACCACCGGGCGGCCGAGCTGGTCGAGGTGCTGGTACAGCGAATCGCCGATGGCCTGCGGGTCGCCGAGCAGGCGGGCGGGCAGGGTGCTGACCTCCACCGCCATGACGATGTCGTCGGCCTTGCGCAGGCGCTTGAGGTGGGCCACCTGGTCGGTGGGCGACAGGCCGAGGCGGATCAGTTCGTCGCTGCTCGGCGTGCCGATGCTGCGCTCCAGCCACTGCGAGCTGGGCACGAAGCCTTTCATGCGCAGCATTTCGCTGAAGCTCGACAGGCGCGACAGGGGTTGTTCGAGGCGTGGCGTGATGAAGGTGCCGGAGCCCTGGATGCGCTGGATCAGGCCTTGTTCGAGCAGGACTTCCAGGGCCTTGCGCGCGGTGACCCGGGAGATGTCCAGGGTTTCGCTGAGGGTGCGCTCCGAGGGCAGGGCCTGGTCGGCGGTCCACTGGCCGGCATGGATGGCCTGCTCAAGGTTGCGCGCCAGCTGCAGGTAGAGCGGGGTGGCACTGGTGTCGTCGGGGCGCAAAGCGGTTAGAGGACGCATGGGCGGTGTCCGGTATTGTTGTGGGATGAAAACTAATACCACTTTAATACCAGGTCAATACCACTGGTCTGTATTAGTGTGTCGATGGGGATGAATATCGATAGAGATTTGGCGCCTATCGATGAACGCCCCGTCCCCCAAATCTCCTGTCGGACATTTCCGAACTTGAAACCAAATGCTTCAACCGGAAAAGCTTGGGAACTATCCTACGTGCTTGCCGGAAGCTGGCGCGTTGTCGGGGAAAGACCCCAGGGATAACTTCACCGGGTCGCCACATTGTGGTGACAGGGTGTGAGAACCCGCATCACGAAGAACGCCGCTCTGCTATGGCAGCCGTGCGCGGGCAGGTTCTGCCTGACCGGTTTTCTTCGTGACCGGGTTCTCACTCCGTGTACGGCTGCCACCCAATCATGTGAGAACGATCAAGTGGCGGTTCCTGTTAATCACGAAGGAACTTCCCAATGAAAAAACGCGTACCTGACCCACCCCGTCTCGCACCCTTTATCAGTATCCGTCCCACGCTCGCCCGCGAGGAGGCGATGGCCGCCGCCGTCGAGGTAGCCACTGCCATTTCCGATGTGCTCGATATCTACTTCCAGACCGAACCCGGTGAAGTTCAGGACCGTCTGTTCACCGCCAGCGACTACCTCGGCCAACTGGCCTGCGCCCTGCTCGAACACAAACCGGAGCTGCGACCATGACTCGCGGACATACTGCAGGTCGCACGGTCTGCCTGGACCTGTTCAAGGTCGAACCGGGTGTTTCCTTCGAGGACGCTTTCAGCGAGTTGTCGGTGCTGCTCGGCTGCATCCGCCACCTGACTTGCGAGGCGGAAATGGAGGGTGACCTGCTGGCCGGCAGCTCGGCGCGGATCCTCAGCGCCATGGCCAAGGCGCTGATCGATGACATGGAGGTGGGGTTGAACCGTTCTGGTTGAGCTGATGGCCCTATCGCGGGGCAAGCCCGCTCCCCCGCAGAGTGTGCAAATGTGCGATTGGCGTGGGAGCGGGCTTGCCCCGCGATAAGGCCGGTACAGCTTTACTCCGCCCGGCGCATCAACCCACACGCCAGCAACCCCACCTCGAACAGTACCCACATCGGCACCGCCAGCATGGTCTGGGAAAACACATCCGGCGGCGTCAGGATCATCCCCACCACGAAGCAGCCGACGATCACATAAGGCCGGCTGCGCCGCAGCGTGGCGACGTCGGTCAGCCCTGCCCAGACCACGATGAAGGTCGCCACCGGGATCTCGAAGGCCAGGCCGAACGCCAAAAACAGCGCCAGGATGAAGTCCAGGTACAGGCCGATGTCGGTCATCATCGCCACCCCGTCCGGGGTCACACTGGCGAAGAAACCGAACATCATCGGGAACACCAGGAAGAACGCGAACGCCATGCCGCCATAGAACAGCACGATGCTCGACACCAGCAGGGGCAGGGCGATACGCCGTTCGCGGCGGTACAGCCCCGGGGCGATGAAGCCCCAGGCCTGGTGCAGCAGCAGCGGCATGGCGACGAACAGCGCGCACATCGCCGTCAGCTTGAATGGCGCAAGAAACGGCGAGGTGACGCTGGTGGCGATCATGCTGGCGCCTTCGGGCAGGTAGCGGCGCAGCGGTTCGGAGATGTGCGTGTACAGCGTCTGGGCAAAGGGGAACAAGCCGCAGAACACCAGCGCGATCATTAGCAGGCAGCGCACCAGGCGCTTGCGCAGGTCGCGCAGATGATCGGTCAGCGGCATGCGCGCCGCCTGGTCGAGAGCGAGGGACATCAAGCGCTCTCCTTGGCATGGGCGACGGGTGTCGGGTCATTGGCCGGCGTCGCGTCGAGCTGGATGCCCTGGCGCAGATCCTGCTCCAGGCGCTGCAACGGCGCGGCATCCAGGGCGGGCATGTCGATCTCCCGTTCCACCTGCGCCTTCAACGCATTCAGTGCCCGACGGGCCTGGCCCAGCCCACGGCCCAGGGTCCGCGCCGCCACCGGCAGGCGCTCGGGGCCGAGCACCAGCAGGGCGACGATGCCCACCAACAGCAGTTCGGTGAAGCCGATCTCGAACATCAGGCCTGACGATCCGTTTGTGTCTGCTGCACCGGCTGATTGTTCAGCACTTGCGGGGGCTGCTCGACAGTGTTGTCAGCAGTACCGCCCATGGACTTGCGAAAGCCCTGGATCGCCTCGCCCACATCACCGCCCAGCCCCTTGAGACGCTTGGTGCCGAACAGCAGGAAGACGATCAACAGCACGATCACCAATTGCCAGATTCCGATGCCACCCATGTAAGACCACTCCTGTCAGGTCAAAGAAAAAGAAGGCCAATCCTGCCCTGCGCAGATGACGGGCAGATGACTGCCATCTGCCTGCAACAACCGGCGTGTTGACTGACGCTTTTCAGCAGCCACGGGAAGACAGGGATGGGGCGCAGGCGACAACGGGGCGCGGCACTGCTGATGGTGCTGGTAGTGCTGGCGATGCTGGCAGCGGGGCTGGCCTGGCTGGTGGAGGATGGCCGGCGCCAGGTGGACGCAGTGCGCCTGTTGCACCAGCGGGTGCAGGTACGGGCTATGGAGCAGGCGGGGCTGGCCTACGCCTCCCAGGCCCTGCGTGATCCGGCCTGGCGCGCCAGCCCGCTGTTCTGGCAGGCCCTTCGCGGGCAGCCGCTGGCCTACGACTTTGGCGCCGGCAAGGCGCAGTTGCGGGTGATCGACCAGCACAGCTGCTTCAACGTCAACGCCCTGCTGGGGGAGGATGGCCCACGGGCCGAGCGCCAGTTGCGCCAGCTGTTGGGCGATGACATGGCCGCCGAACGGCTGGTCGATACCCTGGCCGACTGGCTGGACGCCGATAGCGATGCCCGCCTGCAGGGCGCCGAGAGCGCCCAGTACCTGCGCCAGCAACCACCGCGGCTGGCGGCCAACCAGCCCATGCTCGACACCAGTGAACTCAACCTGCTGCTGGAGCCGGACAGTGCTCGGCAAGGCCGCTATCGAATGCTCTGCGCGCTGCCGTCGACCAGCGGCTGGCGGCTCAATGCCAATGCCCTTGGGTTGGAGCACCTGCCGTTGCTGGAGGCGATGTACGAAGGGCGGTTCTCCCGTTCCATGCTCAGCCGCGTGATCAGTGGCCGCCCGGCGGCCGGGTATGTCGATGCCGCGGCGTTGCGCCAGGCGCTGGGGGCGGTGGATGACGAGACCTTCGCCCGGCTGAGCGAAGGGTTGCTGCTCAACAGCGGCCATTTCGTCCTGCAACTGTCGTTCGAGGAAGAGGGGCGCACGCTACGCAGCCAGTTCCAGATCGAGGCGCTGGGCGTGGTGCAATGGCATGCGCGGGTGCCGGCGCAGCAGGTGCGGGTCAGGGGCAGGGAGGCGGTGGCCTGGTAGAACAAAATCGCGGGACAAGTCGCATCGGTGCGCCGATGCGACTTGTCCCGCGATTGAGGTGAAAGCTGATCGATCAGACGGTGCCGATCTCCCCGCCATCGTTACGCTGGATCACCACCGTCGAAGCCCGTGGCCGCACCGGGGTGCCGGCCGGCGTGACGTCGGTGGCCTTGTCGGTGCTCGGCCAGTTGTCCGGGTGCTGGATGTTGACGAACATGGTCTTGTTGTCCGGGGTGAAGGCAATCCCCGTCACCTCGCAGCCATTCGGCCCGACGAAGAAGCGGCGCAGGTCCACCTGGTTGGTGGCGTTGACCGGGACCTGCTTGCCGTTGGCGTCCACCAGGTCGGTGGGGATCACTGCCAGCACCTGGTCGTTGGTGTAGCTGGTCAGGGTGGCTTCGCCGTTGTCGGTCTCGAACCACAGCACGCCGCGGCTATCGAAGCTCATGCCGTCGGGGCTGGCGAACTGGTTCAGTTCGGTCAGGCCCGAGCGGTTGATGTCCGGCGCACCGGCGGCGTTGGCGCCGAACACGAAGATGTCCCAGGTGAAGGTCTTGTGGTCGTCGCTGTCATGCCAGCGGATGATGTGGCCGTGGCGGTTCGGCCCGCGTGGGTTGGCCGCGTCGACCTTGGCCGCGGTGCGCGCGCTGTTGTTGGTGAGGGTCAGGTAGACGTCGCCGTTGAGCGGGTTGACGGCGGTCCACTCAGGGCGGTCCATGGGCGTGGCGCCCACGGCGTCGGCAGCGCCACGGGTGTTGAGGATGATGCCCGGCAGGTCGCCGAACTGCGCGCCCAGGGTGCTGCCGGCGGTGGTCGGGGTGGCCACGTCGAGCAGCAGCCACGCGCCGGTGCCGTTGGCATCAAAGCGGGCGACATACAGCTTGCCCTTGTCCATGTACTTGGCGCCGGTGGCCAAACGGTCGGCTGGGTTGGCGTCGGCCGGGTCCCACAGGGCGTCGGAGACGAACTTGTACAGGTACTCGTTGTTGGAGTCGTCGCCGGTGTACCAGACCAGCGGCTTGCCGGCCACCGGCAGGCCTGGGCAGCAGCCTTCATGGCGGAAGCGGCCCAGGGCGGTGCGCTTCACCGCCAGGGTGTTGTTGGTGTACGGGTCGATCTCGACGATGTAGCCGTAGGTGCTGGCTTCGTTGCGGAAGTCATCGGTGGCGCTGGCGCCGCTGGGGGTGATGTTGAAGCGGGCGAATTCGCCGGCCACTTCGCTGGCATCACCAGCCGCTGTTTCCCACTTGTACTGGCCACTGCTCGAAGAGACGCCGATCCGCACCTGGTCGGCCGGGCGCACACCCTTGTTGACGAAGATGCCGGGCCAGTTCTCCTCGCAGGTCAGGTAGGTGCCCCACGGGGTGTAGCCGTTGCCGCAGTTGTTGTTGGTGCCGCGGCACTGGGTGCCGGTGGGTGAAAACTTGGTCTTGACGTGGTCGGTGCCACGCATGGGGCCTGCGATATCCATCAGCGAGACGGTGGTGAAGCGGCGATTGAGCGGGTCGTTGTCGACCACCTGCCAGCGCCCGGCGACCTTGCTGATGCGCACCACGCCGGCGCCATGGGCGTTGATCTCCTTGCGCACCTCTTCGACCGGGCGTTTGCCTGCGACGGTGGTGGGTCCGGCCGGGTGCAGGGCGGCGGTGTCGATGTATTCGAAGTTGATCGCCAGCAGGCCATCACTGGAGCTGCCGTTGATGGGGAAGAAGTGCATGCCGTCATGGTGCATGCCCATGGCGTTGGCCTGGTCGGTGGAGGTGTTGCTGCCGTCGGCCTTCCATGGGTTGGCGGTGGCGTTCAACGGCGTGCCCCAAGGGGCCAGCACGTAGGCGCTGTAGCCGGCGGCGACCACGCAGGCGTCGGTGCGCGAGCCGGCGATGGAGTTGAAGCCCAGCTTGAGTTTGGGCTTCTCCGGCTGCGGCGCTGGATCGTCGTGATCCGAGCCGCCACCGCTGTCGAAGCAACCGGTCAGGCCGGCACCGGCGATCATGGCGATGGCCGCGCCGAGGCTGCCTCGCACCACGGAGCGACGGCTCAGGTAGGTGTCCATGACACTGGCCATCGGCAGGTTGCCGCTCTGGTTGCGGTCCAGGTTATCGCCGGTATCTCGACTCATCAGGGTGTCCTTTTTTGGCTGAGTTGAAGGAAACCGCGAATGTAGAGGGCAAGTATGATGATTGTTTGTCAGATTTGTTAAACAGCCTTTAAAACTCACCGCTATTACTAAAGCGTTAACCTGCGCTGTTTTGGAATTAAAGTCGGTTTTCTGCCATCAAACTGTCACGCAAGCGCCGCAATATCCGGAGCCCTACGTGAACAGGGATGGCGGAGTCGATGGCGAGCAGGCGCGAAGTGATCAGCTGGATGGGTGTCGGTGCCCTGGCACCGTTGCTCGGCGCCTGTTCGGCCCTGCCCATGCCCGGTGGCGCTGGCGACCGCGCGCTGGACCTGCTGTATGTCGCCGATACCCTCGATGCCCGCCAGCCGGGCCAGGCCGTGGTACCGGCCACGCGCCTCGGCCCGGTCAGCCACCTGGGGCGTGCCCCGTGGATGAGCGGGCCGAATGCGAGTGCCGGGCAGCTTGAGCTGGCGCCGTTGCTCGATGCCGGCCTTGCCGGCCAGGCCCAGACTGGAGGCTATGCAGTATTGGCCGCGCTGCTCGAACAGCTGCGGCGCGAGGCCGGCAGCGAACAATGCCTGACCCTGGAGAACGGCCAATGCTGGAACGGCAGTGGCCTGGCCTACCTCACCCAGGGCGAAAGCGGTGTCCAGGGCAGCCAACTGCTGGGCAGCGAGGTGCGGGTCAGCAGCGATGAACGCGTGCTGTGGCCACAGCGCAGTGCCGGACTCTATCGCCAGTCCTCCTCTATTACCCTGGGTGCCGGCCTGGCCGATGCCCAGGCCAAGGCCCTGGGCGTCAAGGGGCTGCAGGTGTTCCAGCGTGGTGGTGTGCGCATTGCAGTGGTCGGCGTCACCGATCCTTATGCACAGGATCAGAAAGCCTCCCTTAAACAGTGGTACCAAGCCTTGCAACCGAGCTTCCAGCAAGCCCGGCGCGAGGCGGACTTGGTGGTGGCGCTGGCAGATGTCGGCACCGGCCCGGGCTTGTGGTTGGCCGAGCGCATACCCGAGGTGGATGTGCTGTTGTGCGCCCGTGGCCAGGACCTGTGGCCGGCGCCGGTGCAGGCCACCCAGGCCAGCGGCCGTCGGGTACCGGTGCTGTTCGCCGGTTGCCGGGCCAGTGGCGCGTTTCGCCTGCGCTGCCGCCAGGCAGGCGGCCAATGGCAGTTCGAGGCGCGGTTCTTCCCGGCCTTCGAGCACAGCCTCGCCCCCCAGGCCCTGGCCCGCGCCAACCAGTTGCGCGGCGAGTTGCAACGCCAGCGTAGCGGCCATGCCGCCTGGCTCGACCAGCCGCTGGCCCGTGCCCCAGAAACATTGTGGCGCCGCGATACCCGTGGCGGCAGTTGGGACCGCCTGCTGCACCAGGCCTTGGCCGACGATTCGAGCATGCCGGTGCTGCTGCCCGGTCTGCGTTATGACTACCCTCTGCAAGCCGGTGAAGCGATCAGCCGCGAGCATCTGATCAGCCTGACTGGCGGCTATCCCGCTCCGGTGGTGGAGGCCCCGGCGCGCCAGGTCGAGCAGGTGCTGGAAAACGCCGCCGAGCAACTGTTCGGCGACCCGTTGCTGCTGGACAACAGCCAGGACCTGCCGCGCTGGCAAAGCCAGGACTGGCAGGTCAGCTACAGCCCCAACGGCAAGCGCATCATCGGCCTGCAACCCGTCGAGGGCCTGTGCCGCACCTTTGGCCTGCACTTCGATGCCCAGGCCGGCGCCCCCTTGTGGCAGACCCTCGAAGCCTGGCTGACCCGCCAGGCGCCGGGCTGGGCCCTGGCACCCTTGCAACTGCCGGCCGTGCGCTACGTGCAGGGCCACCCTGGCTGGCACCCGCACCAGGTGGCCGCGTGATCTCGCGTGTTTTCAGCTTCGCGTTGCTGACTCTCGCCGGTTGGCTGGCGGCGCAGTGCGTACTGCTGCTCAGCCGCCAGCCGCAACCTGCCAGTGCGCCGGTGTCGGCGCTGGCGCCGTTGCCGGGCTTGCTGGCCGAGCATTGGCAAGCGCCGGTGGACGACGGCCGTATTCCGCTGACCCGCCTGCCCCTGGCCTACCTGGGCGGGCTCAAGGCCCAGCCGCTGTCGGCCAGCGTGGTGGTACTGCGCCATGGCCAACAGGTGCGCACCCTCGGCCGTGGCCAGCGCCTGGCACCGGGCATCGTGCTGCAGGACATCGACGCCGATGGCCTGATCTTCGACAACAACGGGCGGCGCGAGCGCCTGCCCTGGCCACCACGCCCCGCCGTGACCGGCTTCAAGCGCCAAGGATGAATGATGATCGCAAGGTACTGTCTGGCCGGGCTGCTGATGCTCGGCATGTCCCTGGCCCGGGCCGAAGAGGCGGAAGTCTTCGCCGACGACGGCACGCCGCTGTACGAGGTGAACTTCGTCGATACCGAGCTCGGCGAGTTCATCGACAGCGTGTCGCGTATCACCGGCACCACCTTCATCGTCGACCCCCGGGTGCAGGGCAAGGTCACTGTGCGCACGGTCGATCGCCACGACGCCGACGCCATCTACGACATCTTCCTTGCCCAGCTGCGCGCCCAGGGCTTCGCCGCCGTGGACCTGCCCAACGGCAGCGTGAAGATCGTGCCCGACCAGGCCGCGCGCCTGGAGCCAGTGCCGGTGGAAACCGCGGGCAAGAAGGCCGAAGGCAGCGACGGCGTGGCCACCCGCGTGTTCAATGTGCGCAACGCCGCCAGCGAGCAGATGCTCGGCATTCTCAAGCCGCTGATCGACCCACGGGTCGGGGTGATCACCCCGTATCCGGCGGCCAACCTGCTGGTGGTCACCGACTGGCGCAGTAACCTGGAGCGCATCGACAGCCTGCTGCGCCAGCTCGACCAGGTCAGCGACGAGCCGTTGCAGGTGATGCCGCTCAAGCATGCCAGCGCCGCCGACACCGCTGGCCTGGTGACCCGCCTGCTGGCCCGCGAGCAGGGCGCCGACAGCGCCCAGGTGGTTGCCGACCCGCGCAGCAATGCGCTGCTGGTGCGCGGCAGCGCCGACAGCCGGGAGCGGGTGCGGGCGCTGCTGGTGCAGCTCGACCGGCCCAGCGACAGCCTGCGCAGCAGCAACACCCAGGTCATCTATCTGCGCCACGCCAATGCCGCCGAGGTGGTCAAGGTGCTGCGCGGCCTGAGCCAGGCTGGCACGGTGCCGGCGGCGGAAGGCGAGGGCAAGGATGTGCCCGTGCCGGCGGCCAGCGACTCGGGCATTCGCCTGGAGTACGAGGAAGGCACCAACGCCGTGGTGATGGTTGGCCCCGACAGCGAGCTGGCCGCCTACCGCAGCATCGTCGAGCAGTTGGACATTCGCCGGGCGCAGGTGGTGGTCGAGGCGATCATCGCCGAGGTTTCCGACAGCAGCGCCCAGGAACTGGGCGTGCAGTGGCTGTTCGCAGATGAGAAGTTCGGCGCCGGCATCGTCAACTTTGGCAGCAACGGGGTGAACATCGCCAGCATCGCCGGGGCCGCCAGCAGTGGCGACAACGAGAAACTCGGCAAGCTGCTGTCGGCTACCACTGGCGCCACCGCCGGCATCGGCCATATCGGTGGTGGCTTCAACTTCGCCATGCTGGTCAACGCGCTGAAGGGCAAGAGCGGTTTCAACCTGCTGTCCACACCGACCTTGCTGACCCTGGACAACGCCGAGGCGTCGATCCTGGTGGGCCAGGAGGTGCCGTTCGTCACCGGCTCCGTCACCCAGAACAACGCCAACCCCTACCAGACCATCGAGCGCAAGGAAGTCGGGGTGAAGCTGCGCATCAAGCCGCAGATCAGCATCGACGACAGCGTGCGCCTGGACATCGTCCAGGAGGTGTCGTCGATCGCCGACTCCAGCGCCGCCAGTGACGTGATCACCAACAAGCGCGAGATCAAGACCAAGGTCATGGTCGAAGACAACGGCCTGGTGATCCTCGGCGGGCTGATCAGCGACGAAATGGCCACCAGCAACCAGCGCGTGCCGCTGCTCGGCGATATTCCCTACCTGGGCCGGCTGTTCCGTTCCGACGCCAGCAAGAACACCAAGCAGAACCTGATGGTGTTCATCCGCCCGCGCATCCTGCGTGACGGCGAGAGTCTGGCCGGGATCAGCCAGCAAAAGTACCGGAGCCTGCAGCAGAACACTGCGCTCAAGCTGCCTGCCCTGGCTGAAGGCCTGCCGTTGCTGCAGGTGTTCCCCTCCAGCCGGGCACGCCTTGAAGGCGGTGACTGGTGATGCTGCCCTATCGCCTGGCACGGCAGAGCGGGGTGGCCATGGCACCGGGTGAAAACGGCTGGCAGCTGTGGCTGCGCGGCGACGCCGAGAGTGACCAGTTGCAGGAACTGCTGCGCGTGCATGGCCAGCCGGTGGGCGTCGAGCAGCTCGACAGCGCTAGCTTCGACGAGCGCCTCGGCCAGCTCTACCAGGCCGGCGAGGCGGCGAACCAGGCCTTGATCGAAGGCATCGGCGAGCAGGTCGACCTGGACAGCCTGATGAGCGAGATGCCGCGCATCGAGGACCTGCTGGAGAGCGACGACGAAGCCCCGGTGATTCGCCTGATCAATGGCCTGTTCGGCCAGGCCCTGCGCCTGCGCGCCTCTGACATCCATATCGAGACCTTCGAGCAGAGCCTGGTGGTGCGCCTGCGCATCGACGGCCACCTGCGCGAGGTACTGCGCCCGCCACGGGCGTTGTCGGCGATGCTGGTGTCGCGGATCAAGGTCATGGCGCGGCTCGATATCGCCGAGAAGCGCCAGCCCCAGGATGGCCGTATCACCCTGCGCGCCGCCGGGCGCGAGGTGGACGTGCGGGTCTCGACCTTGCCCGGCATCCATGGCGAGCGGGTGGTGATGCGCGTGCTCGACAAGCAGGCCAGCCTGCTGGCGCTGGACAACCTGGGCATGCCTGCCGCAGTGCTGCGTGGCTTGCGTGGTTGCCTGGCGCGGCCCAACGGCATCGTGCTGTCCACCGGCCCCACCGGCTCGGGCAAGACCACCACGCTGTACGCCAGCCTCAACAGCCTGAATGACGGCAGCCGCAATATCCTCACCGTCGAGGACCCGGTGGAATACGCCATTGCCGGCATCGGCCAGACCGCCATCAACCCTCGTGCCGGGCTGACCTTCGCCAGTGGCTTGCGCGCCATCCTGCGCCAGGACCCGGACGTGATCATGCTGGGCGAGATCCGCGACCAGGAGACCGCCCAGATCGCCGTGCAGGCCAGCCTCACCGGGCACCTGGTGCTGTCGACCCTGCACACCAACAGCGCCGTGGGCGCGGTGACCCGCCTGCGCGACATGGGCATCGAACCGTTCCTGATCGCCTCGTGCCTGCGCGGCGTATTGGCCCAGCGCCTGGTGCGGCGCCTGTGCGCCTGCGCGGTGGCGCAGCCGCTGCAAAGCGCCGAGCGCGAACTGTGGCCGGAGCTGGGCAGCCTGCGTGAAAGCTTTCACCCGGTTGGCTGCGAGCACTGCCAGGGCAGCGGCTATGTCGGCCGGCTGGGGCTGTACGAGTTCATCGAGCTGGATGCCGGGCTGGTTGCCTTGCTCTACGACGGCGAGAGCGAACTGACCATGCAGGCCTACCTGGATGGCCGCCGGCAGAGCCTGGTGGCTGAGGCCCGCGATTGCCTGGCCCGTGGCGAGACCAGCCTGGCCGAAGTGTTGCGCGTGGTGCAGGGCTGAGCATGCCGACCTATCGCTACCAGGCCGTGGATCTTGCCGGCAAGGCACACAAGGCCAGCGTGCAGGCCGACAACGAGCGCCATGCGCGGCAATTGCTGCGCGAGCAGGGGCTGTTCACCCGACACTTGCAACGCCACGACAGCGCCCAGCCCCGTCGTCAGCGCCTGACCCGCGCCCAACTGTGCGAGCTGACCCGCCAATTGGCGACCTTGGTTGGCGCTGGCATCCCCCTGGTCGATGCCCTGGCCACACTGGAGCGGCAACTGCGCCAGCCGGCCTTGCACGCGGTGCTGGTGGCCTTGCGCGGTTCCCTCGCCGAGGGCCTGGGGCTGGCGCGTAGCCTGGCGCGACAGGGCGCGCCGTTCACTGGTTTGTACTGCGCGCTGGTCGAGGCCGGGGAGCGCTCCGGGCGCCTTGGCCAGGTGCTGAGCCGTCTGGCCGACCATCTCGAACAGGTTCAGCGCCAGCGTCACAAGGCGCGCACCGCGCTGATCTACCCGGCGGTGCTGATGGGCGTGTCGCTGGCCGTGGTGGTCGGCCTGATGACCTTCGTGGTGCCCAAGCTCACCGAGCAGTTCGCCCACTCCGGGCAGAGTCTGCCTTTGATCACGTCGCTACTGATCGGCTTGAGCCAGGGGCTGGTGCAGGCCGGCCCCTATCTGCTGGCACTGGCGATCCTGGCCGCGCTGTTGGGCGGCTGGCTGCTGCGCAAGCCGCACTGGTGCCTGCGCCGCGACGACCTGCTGCTGCGCCTGCCGCGTATCGGCGTGCTGCTGCAAGTGCTCGAGAGCGCGCGGCTGGCGCGCAGCCTGGCGATCCTCTGCGGCAGCGGCGTGGCCCTGCTCGAAGCCTTGCAGGTGGCCACCGAGACGGTTGGCAACCGGCGCATCCGCGCAGCCATGGAGCAGGTGCGCCAGCAGGTGCAGGGCGGCACCAGCCTGCACCGGGCGCTGGACAACGCCGGGGAATTTCCGCCGCTGCTGGTGAACATGGTCGGCAGCGGCGAGGCCAGCGGCACCCTGGCCGACATGCTCGAACGGGTGGCCGATGACCAGGAGCGCGGCTTCGCCCGCCAGGTGGACACCGCCATGGCGCTGTTCGAACCGCTGATGATCCTGGTGATGGGCGCCGTGGTGCTGTTCATCGTGCTGGCGGTGCTGCTGCCGATCATGCAGCTCAACCAGGGATTGCAACTGTGACAAGGAGAACTTCGATGCAACGACGACGCAACCGCCAGCGGGGCTTCACGCTGATGGAAATCATGGTGGTGATCTTCATCATCGGCCTGCTGATCGCCGTGGTCGCGCCCAGCGTTCTGGGCAACCAGGACAAGGCCATGAAGCAGAAAGTCATGGCCGACCTCGCGACCCTGGAACAGGCGCTGGACATGTACCGCCTGGACAACCTGCGCTTCCCCAGCACCGAACAGGGCCTGGCGGCGCTGGCGAAGAAGCCGGCCCAGGAACCGCTGCCGCGCAGCTGGCGCAGTGACGGCTATATCCGCCGCCTGCCGGAAGACCCATGGGGCACCCCGTACCAGTACCGCATGCCCGGCGAGCACGGTCGGGTCGATGTGTATTCGCTGGGCGCCGATGGCGTGCCGGGCGGCGAAGGGCTCGATGCCGACCTGGGCAACTGGGCGCTTTAAGTTGATCAAGCCTATGGCCCACTCCCTCCAGCGCGGCTTCAGCCTGCTCGAACTGCTGGTGGTGCTGGCCATCGCCGCCTTGATGACCAGCATGGCCGTGGCCTGGCTTGACAGCGGCAGAAGCAGCATCGACCAGGCGCTCGATCGCCTGGCCGCCACCACCGTGGCCCAGGCCGATCTGGCGCGCCATGCCGGGCAGTTGCGCGGGCTGCGCTGGAACGGTCAACGCCCCGAGTTCGTCCGTCGGCAAGGCGAGCACTGGCAGGTGGAAAGCGTGGCACTGGGTGATTGGCCCAAGGACTTGCGGCCGGACTGGCCAGCGAGCCAGGCGCCAGCGCTGCTGTTCACCCCCGATGGCTGGTCACGTCCGGGCACTGTGCGCTGGCGCTGGGCCGAGGGCGGTCAGCGCTGGGACTGGGACCGCGGCGGGCAGTTGCGCGTGAGCGCGATGCCATGAAGCGCCGGCAACGCGGCTTCACCCTGTTGGAGGTGAGCGTGGCCCTGGGCATCGCCGCCGTCCTCGCGGTGATCACCAGCCAGGTCCTGCGCCAGCGCCTGGCGGTGCAGGAAACCGTGCAGCAGCATCGTCTGGGCCTGCTGTGCGCCCGTGAGCTGCAGGCACGTTTCGTGGTCGAGCAGTATTGGCCGGCGACCAACCAGGACAACGGCGTGCTGGTGCAGGGCGGGCAGGCCTGTCATTGGCAGTTGCAGTTGCGCCGCACCGGTGTGCGCGACCTGCGCCGTGGCGAACTGCTGTTGCATGCCGATCGTGACCAGCGCCTGCCGCTGGGGCAGTTCACGGTGTTTCTGGAGCGGCCATGAAACGGCGCCAGGCGGGCATGACCCTGATCGAACTGCTGGTGGCCCTGGCCCTCACGGCCTTGCTTGGGGTGATGCTGTCGGCGCTGGTCAACGGCTGGCTGAAGGTGCGCGAGCGGCTCGATGAACAGGTGAGCGAAACCGGCGTAGTGGATTTTTGCCTGGCCTTGGAGCGGCGCTTCGACAGCCCGGTGCTGCGCCGCCTGTACGAGCAGCGTTTGCCGTTGGCGACGCGCTGGCTCGACTGGCAGCCCGACCGCCAGCAACTGCTGTGGGTGGCCGCCGCCGCCTGGCCGCAGGCCGAAGGGGGATCGCGCCTGCAGCGCCAGCGCTTGCGCTTCGAGCCGCGTGAACAACGGCTGCTGCTGGAAACCTCGGCCGACCTGTATGCCGTCGCGGCACCGGTTTGGGTGCTACGTGAACGGCTGGAGCGGGTCAGCGCGATGAATGTTCTCTACCACCAGGCCGGCCATTGGCTCGCCTGGCCTTCCGATCAAACGGCGCACCCCGGTAGGGGCGTGCGCGTGGAGCTAGTGCGTGATGGAGCACCTTATACCTGTACCTTCGTTCTGCCCTGGGGGCGCGCATGAAGCTTGAATGGCGCCGGCGGGCGCCGGCACAACCCTGGCTGCTGCTGCGCCCCGGGGAGGTCTGGGAGTGGCTGTTGGTCAGCCAAGGCCGTCCATTGCGCCAGGGGCAGGGCGAACCTCCGGCGGGGCTCGGGGCGCGGGTTGCCCTGATCGTCCCCGGTGAACATTGCAGTCATTTCCAGCTGTCCGCGCCGCCTGGGCTGAAACGCGAGGAATGGCCCTTGCTGCTCGAGGATCGCTTGCTGCAAGGCGACGATGACGTGCTGTGTGCCCGTATCGGGCGCCACGCAGGGCAGTTGCGCCTGCTGGTGGTGGCGCGGGACAGGTTGAGCGAGTGGCGTGGGCAGTGCGCCGCCTGGGGCTTGGCCGTGGAACGTTGCTGGGCTGAGTTCCAGTTGCTGCCCGACTGTGCAGCAGAAGCGGCTTGGCATTGGCGCCGAGGAGCGATGAGCCTGTACAAGGGCCAGGCCCACTGGCTGGCCTGGCCGCAGGGCCTTGGCCCGCCTCCCGCGCTCGCCTGGCTGCCTGGCGAGGTCGAGGGCATCGACGGCGACTGGCCCGATGTGCTGGCCCCGCTCGATGGCTTGCCTAGCTTGTTCGAAGCCCGCCGCCCCCGCCAAGGCCTGCGCCTGGCAAAAGGGCAGGCGCGCCTGGCAATTGCCTGCCTGGCGTTGATGTTGGCGTGGGGCGGGCTGTGGAGCGCGCAACAGTGGCGCCAGGCCCAGCTCTATCGCGCCCAGGTGCAGGCCGTGACCGGCCTTCAACCGACGCCTCGCCAGGCGGCGCGGGTGTTGACGCAACTGCAGGACGAGGCGCGTGAAAGCCAGGTGCGCCTGCGCCAGCTCGAGGCGTTGCAGGCGCAAGTCCATGGATGGTTGAACGATCATCCCGGCTGGCGCCTGCAAGTGGTGCGCTTCGATGGCCAGCGTTGGCACCTTGAGCTGGTCGGAGAGGGGGTAGCCACGCCCTGGCAGGAGATGGCCAAGGCGGCTGGCGTGCAGGTCCAGGTGGAAGACGAGGCGCGCCGCGTGGTGTTTGACCTGGGGAGCGCCGCATGAGCCATGAATGGATGCGACAGCATCGGCTATCGCTGGCCTGGAGCGTCGTCGCGCTGTTGCTGGTATTGCTGGCGCTGCGCGAGGGCATGGCCTTGTGGCAGGAACAGCGGCAATGGCAGGCACTGGCCGAATCGCTGGCGGCACAGCCGCGCCCGCCTGCGCTGACCCTCGAAGCGTTGCACCAATCGGCCCAGGCCCGGCATATCGAATTGGCCGAGGTGCAGTCCGAGGACGAGGGCTGGCTGCTGCGCGGCAAGGTGATCGATGCGCAAACCCTGCAGGGCTGGTTGCAGAGCCTGCGCGATGACGGCGCGCAGCCGTTGCAATGGGGGCTGGAGCGAAATACCGAGGGGCTGCGTTTTACTGTGCGGCTTCGACCATGAACAGGCGGGCGTACCTTTGGATGGGGCTGGTGTTCTGGCTGACCCTGGTGGCAGAACTTCCGGCGCGTTGGCTGGTGGCGGGGTTCGGGTTGCCGGCGGAGGGGGTGAACGGCAGCCTGTGGCAAGGGCAGTTTGCCCGGCTCGGACCGGTGGGACCCGTGCAATGGACATGGCGTCCATGGCAGCGCGACCTGCAGGTGCGCCTGGGCTTCCAGGGGCAGGGCTGGCAAGGCCGGCTGAGCGGTTGGCCGTGGCGTTGGCAGGCCGACCTTAAGGCACTGGGCGCACAGCCAAGCGTCGGCGGCGACTATCGCCTGGCCGGGCAATGGCAGGGCAGCATCAAGCTGCAAGGCTCGGGGCAACATTGTCGAGCCGCCGCAGGCAGCATCACCGTCGTCGACCTGGCTTTGAACGCGCCCTGGTCGCTGGAGCTGGGGCAGGGCTCGCTGGCGATGGCCTGCCGTCAGGGCTGGCGGTTGAGCGCTGGCCTGGTTCGCCAAGGCCAGCACCAGATGAGCCTGGACGCCGACCTCGCGGCCCGGCAGGCGCAGGTCGATTTCGTGTTGCAGGCCGATGCCGGTTTGACGCCGGTGCTGCGCGGCGTGCAATGGCTGGGGCCCGAAGACACGGTCGGGCAGCGCCGCCTCAGGTGGTAGCTCGCTTGCCGGTTAGAGGGCGAGGGACCATTGCGCGACCCAAAAGCCTTGCTCCAGTGATTTGCGCGGGCGATCGCTGGCATGCAGTGCGCGTTGGTAGTCCAGGCGCACCGTACTGTGCGGCAGGTTCAACTCGACGCCAGCCGAGGCGCCGACCAGGCGCTGCGACGGGCTGGTGCGCGCATAACGGGCCCAGCCAAGGTCAACGCCGAAGGATGGGCGTACCTGCAGCGGCAGGGGCAGTGGCTGGCTGAAGGTGTTGCGCCATGCCCCGGCGCTGGCCCCCGCGACGTTGTGCTGGCGGAATCCGCGCACCGCCGAATGATCGCTCAGTTGCATCTGTTCGACGGCGGGCAGCACATGGGCGCTGTATTGCAGGGCCAGTTCGCTCTGCCAGCGCCAGGGCCATTGAGCCGGGCCTTGGCGCAGGTGCAGCAGGTTGGCGCGGTACTTGGTGAAGTCCGGGCGGGGCGCCTGCTTGTGGGCGAACGGGCGATCGGCGCCGAACCAGCGTACCCCTTGGCTTACGCCCAGGTAAGCGTTCCACAATCCACCTTCGAGCCACAGCAGGTTCAGCCCGGCTTCGACAGTCGCCAGGGTCGGGCTCTGCAGTGCCAGTACGGCGGGGCCGAAGCGGTTGAGCAATTGCTTGCGGTCCAGGCGGGCGCTGGCGCTGAGCATGCCTTGCTGGTTGCGCCACAGCACGCGCTCGGCGCTGACACCGTAGAATTCGCTGCGGCCACTGCTGGCGTAGCGGGTGTTCGGAATCGGTGCTCGGTAGCGCATCTGGCTGGCATTGAGCCTGAAGGTCCAGCGGCCATGGGGAATGCTGTAGTAAAGGCTGGCGCCTTCGCTTTGGCCAGGCGCGTCGAACACCACCGAGCTCAGCGACAGGCGCAGGTCGTCGTTCAGGCCCAGCGGGCTGTCCAGGCCAAGGCCCAGGTTGAGGCGGTGGCGACCGGTCAGTTCACCGCCTCGGTTGTCGAGCAAGGCATCCAGGTGAGCGCGGGAAGCGACGCGCCGAGGTTCGAGCACGACGCGGGTGCCGCCCTGCATCTCGCCCGGCAGCAAGGCCATTTGCAGGTCATAGGCACGCAGTCGGTTGAGTTGGTCCAGGCCTTGCTCGAGGTCTGGCAGGTGCAGGGGAAGGCCGAGCATGCCCGGAAATGCGCCTTGCCGCGACAGGGGCAGGTCGGTGCCAGCCAGTTCGATCGATTCGATGAAGCCTTCGACGATGACGATGTCCAGCGGGGCGCCGTGCTCGGGGGGGCGGGCCACATAGGGGCGACTGGTGGGATATCCGGCTTGCACGTAGTGCCGGGTCAGTTGTTTGAGTAGCCGGTCAATTTCGGCGACACCCATGCAGGAGGACGACAGCGCACGCACGATCGGCTGCAGTTGCCGGGTATCGAGCATGCGGTTGCCGGCCAGGCGTACTCCGCTGATCGCCCAGCAGTGCTGGTCGGGGTCGAGCGTTGCAGTGTCGCGGTCTTCAGTGGCGTTGGCAGGTTGATTGCGCTGCCAGCGTTCGAGCCGCTGCTGCTGCTCCAGTTGTCGCACTGCCTGCTGCTGATCCCGTAACTGCTGGCTGGCCGGGTCGAACGTGGCTATGGCGTTGGCCGATAGCGTCATGATGAGGCAAGCCAGAACGACAGTGGCGACGCGGCGCATACCTGCACTTGATGGGCGGAAAATATGGGAAGAGAAGAACGGTACGTTCATGGGATTCGGTCCGATGCCGCTGTGGGAACGGGTGTGCCCGCTCCCGCAGAGTCCGTGTGGGAGGCTCAGCGACCCACAGGCCGCTGCCTGGCACGCGTCAGCGCTGGCGGCTCTCCTTTATCTGCGAGACATACTCGGTAGTGCGGTCGTGACCGGTGTTGCTGTACGCCTTGTGGTCGTCAGCCTTGTCGGTGTTGCCGGTGAACAGATTCGAGAGGTACGAATAGGCGGTACCTGCAAGACCGGTCGTCGACAAATCGACATTGACCTTCACATCCTTGGCGTAGTCCCGACCGCTCAGGTTGTCGCGGGCGACCGCGCCGCCGCCGAGTCCGACCTGGCCATCGGCCGCCTGCAGCGTGGCGCCGACCAGGCGAGTGTCGCCACCTACCTGCAGATCAATGCCTTGCGTGCCGGACAGGAGCGTCTGCTGGCTGACGGTGTCGTTGCTGCGCTTGGCGTAGTCGATCTTGACCGATGGGGTAAATTTCGCGGTGACTTTGTTCCACAGCGCCCCGGCGATTTCCGTGATGTTGCCGCCCTCGAAAACGCTCGCCAGCGAGGCCGGAGCGTCAGTGTCGGCAGTTGCCTGTTGCTTCTGGGCGAGACTGGCATCGATCTCTAGCTTCACGCTGTCGACCTGGTCCTGACGGCTGGCCACCCGCAGGTTGCCGTCGATCTTGCCTTCGATTGCCTGCGCCTCAAGTTGAGCGCCTTCGATGCGGGTATCGCCCTGGCTGCGCAAGTCGATCAGGTCGGCGCGCAGTTTGCTGTCATGCCAGGTGGTGTTGTCGCGTTTGTCCCGGCCGACCTTGACCTGGGCGTTGATGCCTCCAATGTCCATGGCATTGACCTTCAGGCCGCCACCAAGGGTAACGTCGAGGTTGTCGTGGCGCTCGGTGTTACTGGCCGCCTCGACCAGCAGACCACCATTGCCAGCGTCCAGACCTATCCGCTTGGCGTTGGCTTGCAGCCCTTGCACGTGTAGCGCGACGTCGTCGTGGGCAAGACTGGTGAGTTGCAGTGTGCCCTTGCTGTCGAACCGCGCACCAATGGCTGTACTGCCCCGCTCGTTGACCCAACCGAAGGTGCCCTGGCCACCCAGTCCGCCACCGGTGCTGCTGCCTTCGACATCCAGCTTGCCGCCCCTGGTCTGGCCCTGGCTCTGGCGTGTATCGCTGGCGGCTGTCACGCTCAGTGTGCCTTGGCTGTGCAGGGTAATATCGCCGTTGCCGCCGTCGACACGGACTCCCTCGTAGTGACCACTACGTTCGAGTTCTACCTGAACCCCCTGGCTGCCCTGCAAACTGCCTACTCGAGCTGTGGTTGTCTGCTTCAGCTGGTTCAGGGTGTTGCCATGACCTTCAAGTCTTGCTTTGAGATCAGTTCCCGTGATGGTGCTAACACGCAGGCTGCCGCCACCCGTGGTGTCGCGGACTTCGCTGCTGCTCTGATCCCGGGCGGCCAGCATCTGGTGCTCCCCAGCCTCGATGCGCAGGCTCCCGGTCCTGGCCTTGTAGGCGCTCCCTTCATCCATGAGCTGATTGGCTCGAATGGTGATGTCGCCACCGTCGAAGGTCGTGACCTGCGCGGTGCTGTCGGTGTCCTTGTGCACACGCGACGTGCGCTGCAGCGACAGGTCGGCGCCGGCGTTTGGGGAGGCCGCCTGGTCTGCGGCTTTCTCACCACCGAACAGCCACTTGACACGATCGCTGAGGTATTTGTAATCGATACCGACGCTCAGGCCGCCCTGCCATTCAGCGACGCTGGTTTCGCGGACCTTGGTGTCGGCTGCTGCACGGTTGTCAATGTGCTCGGCGTCCACTTTCAAGGTACGTCCCGCTTTTAGCTGTGCAGCGGCCGTAGTCAGTTGCGTGGCGTCTATGTGCAGGTCGCGAGCTGACTCCAGATTGCTTCGTCGCGCGGTCGTTTCGTGCTCGAGTACCGCGGCCGGGCCATGCTGGCCATCGATGCCAAGGCCTACACGGTCGCTGCCGCCGGTGACGTTCAACGCGGCGCCGGTGCGGGTATCGAGGGTATGCCTGGCGTGGCTGTCGTAGGCCGCCGCCAGTTCGATTTCGCTGGCGGCCAGCTTGAGGTCTCCTGTGTCTGCCTGCACGTCCGAACCGCTGACCTTCAGTTTGCGATCGCTGCGCAGGGTGACGGAGCCCGCGTTGATGCTGCTGGCGACCTGGCGGGTCGCGGTGGTCTGCTCGTCGCTCTGCAGTTTTTCGTAGCCGACCTTGGCCGAGTACTGCTCCGAGTCCGGCGCGGCCTTGCCGGCGCTGGCCACGAACTCGCGCTTGCCAGTGGTGCGTTGGGCATGGTCGTTTTCCACGGCGCTTTCGATCCGCAGGGCGCCCTTGGCGTCGAGTTCGACCTGCTTGCGCGCCTCGAGGCGGGCGCCGGAGATCTGCATGTCGGCCCCGGCGCTGGCGATGAGAGTGCCGCCCTTGAGGGTGCTGGCCTTGACCCGCTCGGTGTGTGCCTGGCTGTCGATATCGGTGCGGTCTAGATAGCACCTGTGGGTGGACTGCTCGGCGATATCGAGAGTGTCCACGCCAGCGTCGATCGTCATCTTTCCACCGCTGCGCAGTTGCAGGGCGTTGTCCGCCTCCAGTTGCGTGGCCGTCAGGTGCAGGTCGGTACCGGCCTTCAGGCTGAGGCTGTCTTCGGCCACCAGACGGCTACCCAGTTGCTGGCGACTGGTTTGCGTGGCATTACCCTCATGGCTTTCGGTGGGGATGAACAGCCATTGCTTCGCCCAGTTGACCGGGGCGTCCGTCACCTGTTCGCGGGTGGCGGTGTCCAGGGACAGCTTTTTGCCAGAGTGAACCTCGATCTGCCTGGCCTTGCCATGGGCATGGGTGAGCTGCAGGTCGCCGTCGGCCTTCAAGTCCAGCTTGCCGGTGTTGCTGACCAGCCTGGCCTGGCGCTTGTCATTGCCCTGTACTTTCAGGTCACCCGCGGAGTGGATGATCAAGTCGCGGTCCGCGCGCAGCTCCTTGTCACCCACTTGTACGCCGGCGCCTTCGGCGGTACTGACGATGCGGATGCGTCCGGCCTGCATGGCGCCGAGCAGGTTGGCATCGATGGCGGTGGCGACGGGCAGGTGTTCGAGCACCTCGCGGCTGCCGGTGTCGACAAGGTTGCGGCCGATGGTCAGGTTCAGCTGCCCCTTGGCCAGCAAGTGCCCTGTGCTGTCGATGCGCGGCGCGATCAGGTCCAGGGCGCCTGCCGCATTGCTCTGGCCACGGCCCAGCACTTTCAGCGTGCCGTTGGCGTCGCGGCTGTCGAGCTGCTTGATCTGTCCATCGTGAATGTCCGCCTTGCCGACCAGGAAGCCGGCCCGGGTGGTATTGATGAAGCTGCCGCCGTTGAGGGTGATGCCGTTGGGGTTGGCGAGCAGGTAATCGGCTTTCTGGCCGAAGATTTCCTGAGCCCCCTCGATTCGCGAGGCGTTCTGGCCGACCACCTCGTTGAGGATGGTCGAGGCGGCGTGGCCCCGGAACTGCGGGTTGGCGCCCAACTGGCCGGCCAGCTGCGACTGTCCGGCCTGCAGGGCATTGTTCAGCACCAGCCCAGGCTTGCCGACGTTGTAGTCGAGGAACTGGTTGTGTGACAGGCCGCTGGCATTGGGTGCGACGATGTCGATGACCGGTACGCCATGGCCATTGTCGATGATCGGGGTGCCGCCAGGTCCTGATGTCGGTGTCAGGGCGCCTTGCGCCTGAACCTGGGTGCTGCCGAGCAGGGCAAGGAAGACAGCCCAGCGCAGGGTATCTGGTCTGATCTTGGATACAGGATTGTGCATGAAAACCTCGCAAGTGATGTACGAAATCGTGAAATCAGCTGCGGGAATTCTAAGAATGTCAGTGATGGCATTTATGTGGCCCAACGCCACTATATTGCGGGGAATGAGACGATTCTATCTGTAGGAAAAGTGGGCGATGGGGTGGCGAAAGAGGGCGCTAGAAAGAGAAGGCCCGTTCAGCGTGAGCAGGACAGGCCTTTGGTGCCAACGGTGAGCGCTCAGGGGCGGATTTCGATCAGCGTGCCATCCTTCACCATGCTCCACACCTCGCGCATGTCGTCGTTGCGCATGGCGATGCAGCCCTCGGTCCAGTCCAAGGTGTGGAAGTACCACTCAGGGTACTCCTCGTTGATCGGCGTGCCGTGGATCATGATCATGCTGCCAGCGGCGACCCCGTCGCGCCGTGCCTTGGCGGCGTCGGTGATATTGGGGTAGGAGATGTGCATAGCCAGGTTGTAGCGGTCGCTGACCTTGCGCCAGTCCAGCCAGTACAGGCCTTCCGGGGTCTTCTTGTCGCCTTCGCGTTCCTTGGCTCCCTTGGGCTGCTTGCCCAGGGAGATACGGTAGGTCTTGAGCGGTTCGCCACGGCTGATCAATTGCAGCCGGCGTTCGGACTTGATCACCAGCACCTTGTCGATCAGGCGTTGCTGCTGAACCCCGCTGGTGGCGGGCTGGACCGGCGACGGCGCGGCCGACGGCGTCTTGCGGATAATGGTCTCGGTGAAGGCGGCTTGCGAC
The DNA here is from genome assembly GCF_900110655.1 of Pseudomonas soli. Taxonomy (GTDB): domain Bacteria; phylum Pseudomonadota; class Gammaproteobacteria; order Pseudomonadales; family Pseudomonadaceae; genus Aquipseudomonas; species Aquipseudomonas soli. The sequence goes on along the minus strand of NZ_FOEQ01000007.1, from coordinate 60,245 downwards.
ACCGAGGCGACACTGAGGCAGAAGAGGGCAAGCAGCCAGCGCATGAAACCGTATCCCTGAAAACTTAGGTGGTTGACGACGTGACGTTCATCGGCGGCAGATACTCATGGCCAATCGGATAGTGCTGCCTGACGCGGTCGCGATAATAGCATTCTAGTGTGCGTGTGACGGTGCGGAAAGCCAGCTCGCGCCATGGGATCTCGTGCTCTTCGAACAAGCGTACCTCGAGGCTCTCGATACCCACGGCGAAGTCCAGATCGACCAGTTCGGCGCGGAAGAACACGTGCACCTGATTGATGTGCGGCAGGTCGAACAGCTGATACAGGCTGGTTTCGCCGACCTGTGCGCATGCCTCCTCGACGGTTTCGCGACGGGCGGCGGCATCGAGGGTCTCGCCGTTTTCCATGAAACCGGCGGGCAGTGTCCAGAACCCTCGGCGCGGTTCTATTGCCCGGCGGCACAGTAATACCTGGGAGCCCCAGGTAGGCAATACCCCTGCGACGATATTGGGGTTCTGGTAGTGGATCGTCTGGCAATGGTCGCAGACATACCGCGCACGGCTGTCGCCTTCGGGGATCCGCTGGGTGACCGGTTGGCCGCACGCGCTGCAGAATTTCATGCTTTCATTCATTCCAGTGGGGTCGGGCTATCTTGGCGCGCCCGGCTCGCTTACCGCAAGCGGCCTGCGGGCGGGGCTTGGGTGCCTCGCGGCTTTGGTGCATCATGCAGGGCAGGCCTTGGACACGAGAGTGCGTAATGCTGGACGAGCTTCTTCGCCGAATGAGCAACCATACCCCCGCGTCACCGGAGACGGACCGCCGTTTCCCCGAAGCGGCGGTGCTGCTGCCCATTACCCGCAGCGAGGAGCCGGAGCTGGTGTTGACCCTGCGCGCCAAGGGCCTGTCCACCCACGGTGGTGAAGTCGCCTTTCCGGGCGGGCGGCGCGACCCGGAGGACCCAGACCTGGTGTTCACGGCCCTGCGTGAAGCCGAGGAGGAAATCGGCCTGCCGCCCGGGCTGGTCGAGGTAATCGGCCCGCTCAGCCCGCTGATCTCGCTGCATGGCCTGAAGGTCACGCCGTTCGTCGGTTTGATCCCGAACTATGTCGAGTACCGCGCCAACGACGCGGAAATCGCTGCCGTGTTCAGTGTACCGCTGGCGTTCTTCCGCCAGGACCCCCGCGAGCACACCCACCGCATCGACTATCAGGGCCGCAGTTGGTACGTGCCCAGCTACCGCTACGGCGACTACAAGATCTGGGGGCTATCGGCGATCATGATCGTCGAACTGGTCAACCTGCTGTTCGACGCTGGTATCAGCCTGCACCAGCCCCCCGAGCGTTTCATCGAAAATTGAGCGGGGCACACCCCGCCACTGGCGTTCAACCGTGAGGAGCGACACATGAAATACCGCCTGGGCGACCTGCGGGTCGAAGCCCATCCCGAAAGCTGGGCCGCGCCCACTGCCACGCTGATCGGCAAGGTGCGTCTGCAGGCCCGGGCCAGCGTATGGTTCGGCGCGGTACTGCGCGGCGACAACGAGTTGATCGACATCGGCGAGGACAGCAATGTCCAGGACGGCACGGTGATGCACACCGACATGGGCTCGCCGCTGACCCTTGGTCGCGGGGTGACCATCGGCCACAACGCCATGTTGCATGGCTGCACGGTGGGCGACTACAGCCTGGTCGGCATCAACGCGGTGATCCTCAACGGGGCGCGTATCGGCAAGCACTGCATCATCGGCGCCAACGCCCTGGTCCCCGAGGGCAAGGAGATACCCGATGGCTCGCTGGTGATGGGCTCACCGGGCAAGGTGGTGCGTGAGTTGACCGAGCAGCAGAAACGCATGCTCGAGGCCAGCGCCGCCCATTATGTGCACAATGCCCAGCGCTATGCCCGTGACCTGGTGAGCGACGATGACTGACGAGCGGCCCGTGGCCTCGCCCTGCGTCAATGTCTGCGCGCTGGACGAGCAGGATATCTGCACCGGGTGCCAGCGCACGGTGAGCGAGATCACGCGCTGGGGGCGTATGGACAATGCCGAGCGGCGCGTGGTGTTGCAGCGCTGTCATGAGCGGGCGGTGGCGGCCGGGCTGATCATCGGTCTGTAGAGCCGACGCCCGTGGCGCGGGCTTGTCCCGCGATGGTGCCGGCGCTAATCTGTGCGGCTGGCCCTCCGAAAACGCAGACCATGTTCTATCTCATCGCCTACATCAGCAGCGTGGTGCTGATCAACTTCGCCTTTTCCAGTGCGCCGCACCTGGATGTGATCTGGTCCGCCTGGGGCGGGCTGGTGTTCATCCTGCGCGACATGGTGCAGACCCGCTACGGCCATGGCGCGTTGTTGGCCATGCTGGTGGCGCTGGTGCTGTCCTATATCACCTCCGAGCCTGCCATCGCCCTGGCCAGCGCGACCGCGTTCTTCGTCTCCGAACTGATCGACTGGCTGGTGTTCAGCGTTACCCGGCGGCCCCTGCGCGACCGCCTGTGGCTGAGCTCGGCGCTGAGCATCCCGGTGGACACCTTCATCTTCTTCGGCATGATCGGTGCCCTGACGCCTGCGGTAATCGGCACGGCGATGGCATCGAAGTTCGCCGGGGTCACGGCGGTGTGGTTGATCATGGCCTGGCGGGCACGGCGCGCGGTGGCCACATCCTGATGTAGAATACCGGTCCATTTTTCAGCGGGCGGCAGCCAGCGTGGCGCGGCCCCGGACGCCTTCGAGGACCTGAAATGACCCGTATCGGAACCCCACTGTCGCCCACCGCGACCCGTGTACTGCTGTGCGGCTGCGGCGAGCTGGGCAAGGAAGTGGTGATCGAACTGCAGCGCCTGGGCGTCGAAGTGATCGCCGTGGACCGCTACGCCAATGCGCCGGCGATGCAGGTCGCGCACCGCAGCCATGTAATCAACATGCTCGACGGCGTGGCCCTGCGCGCAGTGATCGAGGCGGAAAAACCGCACTACATCGTTCCCGAGATCGAGGCCATTGCCACCGCCACGCTGGTCGAGCTGGAAAGCGAAGGTTTCAATGTCGTCCCCACCGCCCGCGCCACCCAGCTGACCATGAACCGCGAAGGCATTCGTCGCCTGGCTGCCGAAGAGCTGGACCTGCCGACCTCGCCGTACCATTTTGCCGACACCTTCGAGGATTACAGCAAGGCGGTGGCCGACCTGGGTTACCCGTGCGTGGTCAAGCCGGTGATGAGCTCGTCCGGCAAGGGCCAGAGCCTGCTGCGCGGCGCCGATGACCTGCAGAAAGCCTGGGACTACGCCCAGGAAGGCGGCCGTGCCGGCAAGGGGCGGGTGATCATCGAAGGCTTCATCGACTTCGAATACGAGATCACCCTGCTCACCGTACGCCATGTTGGTGGCACGACCTTCCTCGCGCCGGTCGGCCATCGACAGGAGAAAGGTGACTACCAGGAGTCGTGGCAGCCCCAGGCCATGAGCCCGAAGGCATTGGCCGAGTCGCAGCGTGTGGCCCAGGCGGTCACCGACGCGCTGGGCGGCCGTGGGCTGTTCGGTGTGGAACTGTTCGTCAAGGGTGACCAGGTTTGGTTCAGCGAAGTGTCGCCACGGCCGCACGACACGGGCCTTGTGACCCTGATTTCCCAGGATCTGTCGCAGTTCGCCCTGCACGCGCGGGCCATCCTCGGCCTACCGATCCCGGTGGTGCGCCAGTTCGGTCCGTCGGCGTCGGCGGTGATCCTGCCTGAAGGCCAGTCGCAGCAGACCAGTTTCGCCAACCTGGGCGCGGCGCTGAGCGAGCCGGATACTGCCATCCGCCTGTTCGGCAAGCCGGAGATCAATGGTACCCGGCGCATGGGCGTGTGCCTGGCGCGTGATGAATCGGTCGAGGCGGCACGAGCCAAGGCGACCCGGGCTTCGCAGGCGGTCAAGGTCGAGTTCTGACCTCAAGCGATTGCGGGGCAAGCCCGTTCCCACGCCAGATCAGTCTGGCATGGGCTTGCCCCGCGATTGATTCAAAGCTCGGTATTACGCGTTTCTTTCAGGCACAGCACGGCAATCAGGCTGATCAGCGCCGCCGCCGACACATAGCCTCCCACCCAGCTCAAGCCCCCCATGCTCACCAGCTTCTGGGCAAAGAACGGTGCCGCCGAGGCGCCGACGATGCCACCCAGGTTGTAGGCCGCCGAGGCGCCGGTGTAGCGCACATGGGTCGGGAACAGCTCCGGCAGCAGCGCGCCCATCGGGGCGAAGGTCACCCCCATCAGGAACAGCTCGATGCTCAGGAACAACGCCACCCCGGTAGTCGAGCCCGAGGTCAGCAGTGGTTCCATGGCAAAGCCCGAGGCGATGGCCAGCAGCGCGCCGGCGATCAATACTGGCTTGCGCCCGTAACGGTCGCTCAACCAGGCCGACAGGGGCGTGGCCAGGGCCATGAACACCACGGCGAAGCACAGCAGGCCGAGGAAGGTTTCGCGGCTGTAGCCCAGCGTGGACACGCCATAGCTCAACGAGAACACCGTGGAGATGTAGAACAGCGCGTAGCACACCACCATCGCCGCAGCCCCCAGCAGGGTCGGCAGCCAGTATTGGGAAAACAGCTCGATCACCGGCATCCTGACCCGCTCCTGGCGGGCCACGGCCTTGGCGAACACCGGGCTTTCCTCGAGTTTCAGGCGCACATAGAGCCCGACCAGCACCAGTGCTGCGCTGAGCAGGAACGGAATGCGCCAGCCCCACTCGCGGAACTGCTCGTCGCTGAGCACCAGGGCCAGGGTGAGGAACAGGCCGTTGGCGGCGAGGAAGCCGATCGACGGGCCCAACTGCGGGAACATGCCGAACCAGGCGCGCTTGCCCTCAGGGGCATTTTCCGTGGCCAGCAGTGCCGCGCCGCCCCATTCGCCGCCCAGCCCCAGGCCCTGGCCGAAGCGCAGCACGCAGAGAATGATCGGTGCCCATACGCCGATGCTGTCATACCCGGGCAGCACGCCGATCAGGGTGGTCGAGACGCCCATCAGCAACAGCGAGGCGACCAGCGTGGACTTGCGCCCGATGCGGTCGCCGAAGTGGCCGAACAGCGCCGATCCCAGTGGCCGGGCGAGGAAGGCGATACCGAAGGTAAGGAAGGCCGCCAGCATTTGCGCGGTGCCGGAACCGGACGGGAAGAACACTGGCCCGATCACCAGCGCGGCGGCAGTGGCGTAGACATAGAAATCGTAGAACTCGATGGCGGTGCCGATGAAGCTGGCGGTGGCCACCCGGGCAGGCGAGTTGACCGGGGCAGCCGAGGCAGGTTCGGCGTAGGTGCTGCTGGTAGTCATGCGAAGGTCCCTGACAGTCATGCTCCATGGGGCACGGCCCATGTGGCGGCCACACGGGAGCCGGAGCGTATTGTTGTTGGTCGCCGCCTGACGATAGCCCAAGGGATAGGCGCTGAAGCGGTGGCTGCTCGGGGTGCTGAGCAGGGCCGCGGGGCGTGTCAGTGGGGCGGACTGGCCGTCGGACGCCGGGTGCGGGTAGCGGGCGGGACGGCAGGGCTGGGTAAGCGTGACCCGAGTATAACTATCGAGCCAGTGTCCAGACCAGTACCTTGCTTGCGCAATTATCCTCCGTTTCGAGGATTTCCAGCCGATATCTGCCAATTTTTAGGCATACGGCGCTTTCTGGAATGCTTTCAAGTGCTTCGGTGACCAGGCCGTTGAGGGTTTTCGGCCCGCCATCGCAGGGCAGGTGCCAGCCCAGGGTGCGGTTGATCTCGCGCAGCGAAGCCGTCCCTTCGATGACGAAGCGGCCATCGGGCTGGGGGTGGACATGGGGGTTGTCCAGGCTCTGCTCGTCCTCGAACTCGCCGACGATCTCTTCGAGAATGTCTTCCAGGGTAACGATACCCAGGACTTCGCCATACTCATCCACTACCACGCCCATGCGTCGCTGCTGCTTGTGAAAGTTCAGCAGCTGCATCTGCAGCGGTGTGCTTTCGGGCACGAAGTAGGGCTCGTAGCAGGCCGCCTGGAGCTTCTCCGGGGTGAGCTCTGCCCGTGGCAGCAGGTGGCTGATCAACTTGGTGTTAAGGACGGCCTCGACCTGGTTGATGTCGTCGTGATAGACCGGCAGGCGCGTGTGACGGCTGATGATCAGTTGCTCGATGATCTGCTCGATGGGATCGTCGAGGTTGATGCCGTCTACTTCGTTGCGTGGTACCAGGATGTCGTTGACGGTGATCTTGTCCAGCGCCTGCAGACCCTCCAGCAGGCCGTGCTGGCTGGTCTCGGTAGGTTCGTCTTCGTCGAATGTGGCGCCCTGCTGCGGGTGCAGTGCCACCGCGGTGGGTTGCAAGCGGAAAGGGCGCAGGATCACTTTGGCGCAGCCGTCTAGCAAGCAGCCCAGCGGCTGCAGCAGCGCCAGCGGCAATTTCAGCAGGTTGCCGCCCAGGTCCAGGAAGGCTTGCGGGTTACGGCGTGCCAGGCGGCGCGGCAGGTAGTCGGCGAGTACCAGCAGGGTGACGCTGGCGCCAAGGCCGGCCAGCCAGAAACCGTGTTCGCCGCTGTAGCGCTGACCAATAAGGCAGGCCAGGCCCAGTACCAGCAACTTGCCGAGGCTGGCGCCCAATACCAGGCCTTGGGCCGGCAGGGTCGGGGCACCGTGGCCATTAAGCTGCTGGCGGGCGCAATCTACCGCGGTGAACAACGCCGACCACAGCAGGGCCAGTGCGATGATGCCGAGCAGCGGGGCGTACGGCAGAGTGTCCATGGGCGGCCGTCAGATGTGCAGGATGAATTCGCGGACCAGCTTGCTGCCGAAGTAGGCCAGCATCAGCAGGCAGAAACCGGCCAGGGTCCAGCGGATCGCCTTGTGACCGCGCCAGCCCAGGCGAGTGCGACCCCACAGCAGCACACTGAAGACGATCCAGGCAACGCAGGCCAGCAGCGTCTTGTGCACCAGGTGCTGGGCGAACAGGTTGTCGAGGAACAGCCAGCCGGAGATAAGCGACAGCGACAGCAGCCCCCAGCCCGCCCAGAGGAAGCCGAACAGCAGGCTTTCCATGGTTTGCAGCGGCGGGAAGTTGCGGATCAGCCCGGACGGGTGCTTGTGCTTGAGCTGGTGGTCCTGCAGCAACAGCAGCAGGGCCTGGAACACGGCGATGGTGAACAGGCCGTAGGCCAGTATCGACAGCAGGATATGGGCTAGGATGCCTGGCTCTTCGTTGATCAGCGGCACCGTACCGGGTGGGGCGAACTGGGCCAGCAGCGCGGTCACCGCGCCGAGCGGGAACAGCAGCACCAGCAGGTTTTCCACGGGGATGCTCAAGCAGGCGAGCAGGGTCAGGCCGATCACCGCCACGGCGATCAGGCTGGCGGCGCTGAAGAAGTCGAGGCTCAGGCCCAGGGGCGTGATCAGCTGGAAGAACAGGGCACCGCTCTGGGCGATGACCGCCAGGGTGCCGAGCAGGGCAAGCAGCCGTTTGTCGGCACGGGCGCCACGGGCCAGGCCAGTGGCCTGGAAGATGGTCGCGGCCAGATAAAGGAAGGCGGCGAGCAGGTTGGGGATGAGGCTGGGTGAAGAGAACATAAGTCCTGGCGTGCAAGCCCTAAAGGGACGGAGTTTGGCATAGAACGCGGTGGGCAAGGAAGACTGCGCATCAATCGCGGGGCAAGCCCGCTCCCGCGATGTGCGTGAGGCAGCCAGGCCTGAGCTGCGTGATTGGCCGGTGGTCCAGCGCGAGGTGTGCGTCTATCCCAGTCTCCGCTATAATCGCCGCCTTGTTGTGCCCAGCGTGTGTGCATTTCCACCTGGGCGCCTGAAAAACCTCGGCTTCAATGGGCCTGAAAGGATCACCATGTTCGAAAACCTGACCGACCGCCTGTCACAGACGCTGCGCCATGTCACCGGCAAGGCCAAGCTGACCGAAGACAACATCAAGGACACGCTGCGCGAAGTGCGCATGGCCCTGCTCGAGGCCGACGTCGCCCTGCCGGTGGTCAAGGATTTCGTCAACAGCATCAAGGAGCGTGCGGTCGGCACCGAAGTGTCGCGCAGCCTGACCCCAGGCCAGGCGTTCGTGAAGATCGTCCAGGCCGAGCTGGAAAGCCTGATGGGCGCGGCCAACGAAGAGCTGACCCTCAACGCCGCCCCGCCGGCCGTGGTGCTGATGGCCGGTCTGCAAGGTGCTGGTAAGACCACCACCGCCGGCAAGCTGGCGCGCCACCTGAAGGAACGCAAGAAGAAGAGCGTGATGGTGGTGTCGGCCGACGTCTACCGTCCGGCGGCGATCAAGCAGCTCGAGACCCTGGCCAATGATATCGGCGTGACCTTCTTCCCGTCCGACATCAGCCAGAAGCCGGTGGCCATCGCCGAAGCGGCGATCCGCGAAGCCAAGCTCAAGTTCATCGACGTGGTGATCGTCGATACCGCAGGTCGTCTGCACGTCGACGCCGACATGATGGACGAGATCAAGGCCCTGCACGCCGCGGTCAAGCCGATCGAAACCCTGTTCGTGGTCGACGCCATGACCGGCCAGGACGCCGCCAACACGGCCAAGGCCTTTGGCGATGCGCTGCCGCTGACCGGCGTGGTGCTGACCAAGGTCGACGGTGACGCCCGTGGCGGTGCCGCCCTGTCGGTGCGCGCCATTACCGGCAAGCCGATCAAGTTCATCGGGATGGGCGAGAAGACCGAAGCCCTCGAGCCGTTTCACCCCGACCGGATCGCTTCGCGCATCCTTGGCATGGGTGACGTGCTCAGCCTGATCGAGCAGGCCGAGCAGAACATCGACAAGGAAAAGGCCGACAAGCTGGCCAAGAAGTTGAAGAAGGGCAAGGGCTTCGATCTCGAAGACTTCCGCGATCAACTGCAACAGATGAAGAACATGGGCGGCCTTGGTGGCCTCATGGACAAACTGCCGAGCATCGGTGGCGTCAACCTGTCGCAGATGGGCAATGCCCAGGGCGCGGCCGAGAAGCAGTTCAAGCAGATGGAAGCGATCATCAATTCCATGACCCCTGCCGAACGTCGCGACCCTGACCTGATCAGTGGTTCGCGCAAGCGCCGCATCGCCCTCGGGTCCGGCACCCAGGTGCAGGACATCGGCCGGCTGATCAAGCAGCACAAGCAGATGCAGAAGATGATGAAGAAATTCTCCGCCAAGGGCGGCATGGCCAAGATGATGCGCGGCCTCGGCGGGATGCTGCCGGGTGGCGGCATGCCCAAGATGTAAGTGAATTCGGGCGACTGTCTTTTTATGAAGACAGTCGCCCAGCCCCCGCTTCGGCGGGAACAGTGCCGCCAAACGGCGGCTTAACCGGCAGATCTGAACGGTGGGTCAAGCGCTCGCCGAAAAAGGCATTTGCAAATGTCCGTGTATTCCCCGAGAATATGCGGCCTTTTGGGCACCCGTGTGCCCATTGGGCATTCAGTTTTGCAGCACCGACTATAGGAACGATGTTCACATGGTAACCATTCGTCTGGCCCGTGGCGGCTCGAAAAAGCGCCCATTCTACCACCTGACCGTGACCAACTCGCGTAACGCCCGTGACGGCCGTTTCGTTGAGCGCGTTGGCTTCTTCAACCCGATCGCATCGGGCGCCGAAGTCAAGCTGTCGGTCAACCAAGAGCGCGTCACCTACTGGCTGAGCCAGGGCGCACAGCCGTCTGAGCGTGTTGCTCAGCTGCTGAAGGAAGCTGCCAAGGCTGCAGCCTGAGCAGTATGAACGCGACGCCAGAAAAGGCTGATGACCTCATCGTCGTTGGCAAGATTTTTTCGGTTCACGGCGTTCGCGGCGAGGTGAAGGTGTATTCCTTTACCGATCCGATTGAAAACCTGTTGGATTATCCGCGCTGGACGCTTAGGCACGAAGGCAAGGTAAAGCAGGTCGAGCTGGTCAGCGGTCGTGGCTCCCAAAAGGGCCTGGTCGTGAAATTGAAAGGTCTCGAGGATCGTGATGAAGCCCGTCTTCTGAGCGGTTACGAAATCTGCATTGCGCGGAGCCTTTTGCCCAACCTGGCAGCCGACGAGTACTACTGGTACCAGTTGGAAGGCCTGAAGGTCATCAATCAGGACGAACAGCTGTTCGGCACGATCGATCACCTGTTGGAGACCGGTGCGAACGATGTAATGGTGGTCAAGCCTTGCACAGGCAGCCTGGATGATCGCGAGCGTCTGTTGCCCTATACGGAGCAATGCGTGCTGGCAATCGACCTGCAGGCCGGTGTGATGCGAGTCGAATGGGACGCGGATTTCTAGACGATGGGTAGCCTTCGCGTAGAAGTCATCACGTTGTTCCCCGAGATGTTCTCGGCCATCACGGAGTACGGCATTACCAGCCGAGCGGTGAAACAGGGGTTGCTGCAAGTGACCTGCTGGAACCCGCGGGACTACACCACAGATCGCCACCACACCGTGGATGATCGGCCGTTTGGCGGTGGTCCGGGCATGGTGATGAAGATCAAGCCTCTGGAAGACGCCCTGGTTAGCGCCAGGCAGGCGACCGGAGCTGCGGCAAAGGTGATCTACCTTTCGCCACAAGGCCGCAAGCTGACCCAGCAGGCGGTCAAAGGCTTGGCCGAGCAGGAATCGTTGATCCTGATCGCCGGCCGTTATGAAGGCATCGACGAGCGCTTTATCGAGGCTCATGTCGATGAGGAGTGGTCGATTGGCGACTATGTACTTTCCGGTGGCGAGCTGCCGGCCATGGTACTGATCGATGCGGTTACGCGGCTGCTGCCCGGAGCTTTAGGGCATGTGGACTCGGCGGAGGAAGATTCTTTCACCGACGGTCTGCTGGATTGCCCGCACTACACCCGACCCGAGGTGTATGCGGATCAGCGTGTACCCGACGTGTTGCTTAGTGGCAACCATGCACATATCCGGCGATGGCGGATGAAGCAGTCCCTTGGTAGGACCTTCGAACGACGCGCCGATCTTCTGGAAAGTCGCTCGCTTTCTGGAGAAGAGAAGAAGCTGCTCGAGGAATACCTCCGCGAGCGGGACGATAGTTAAACGTATCGATGGTGGATCGCGTTATCCATCTTAGGAGCACAGCATGACCAACAAGATCATCCAGCAGCTCGAAGCCGAGCAGATGAGCAAAGAGATCCCGACCTTCGCACCAGGCGACACCATTGTCGTCCAGGTCAAAGTGAAGGAAGGCGACCGCTCGCGTCTGCAGGCGTTCGAAGGCGTCGTTATCGCCAAGCGTAACCGCGGTCTGAACAGCGCCTTCACCGTGCGCAAGATCTCCAGCGGCGTTGGCGTAGAGCGTACCTTCCAGACCTACAGCCCGCAGATCGACAGCCTGGCCGTGAAACGTCGTGGTGACGTGCGTAAAGCCAAGCTGTACTACCTGCGTGACCTGTCCGGTAAAGCAGCTCGCATCAAGGAAAAACTGTCCTGAGTACAGTTTGTCCGGTGGCCTAGGCCCCCGTGCGAGAAAAAGCAGCCTTCGGGCTGCTTTTTTGCGTCTTGAATCTTGCCTTTGCGATGTGACTCCGAGATGACAACCCGAGACCAGGAAATCCAGCGCCGCACCGAACTGTCGGTGACCCGCGTGACCAAGGCGGTGTTCCCCAACACCACCAACCACCACAACACCCTGTTCGGCGGCACGGCGCTGGCGTGGATGGACGAAGTTTCGTTCATTGCCGCCACCCGTTTCTGCCGGCTGCCGCTGGTGACCGTGTCCACCGACCGCATCGATTTCAAGCACCCGATTCCGGCAGGATCGATCGTCGAGCTGGTGGGGACGGTGATCAAGGTCGGCAACACCAGCCTGCAGGTGCAGGTGGATGTGTTCGTCGAGAACATGTACCTCGATGGCCGCGAGCGGGCGATACATGGCGTGTTCAGCTTCGTCGCCATCGACGAGGACAAGCGCCCGGTGCCGGTGCTGCCGTTGGCCTGATTGCCATCGCCTTGATTTGACGTGTCCCTGTAGGAGCGGCTTCAGCCGCGATCACCCGCAAAGCGGGTGCCAGGCACCGCGACGCATTCATCGCGGCTAATGCCACTCCTACAGGTCAATGTGCCACAGGCTGTTCGGTCAGTTCCGGCTCCACCAGCGCCACCAGTGTCCACCCCGGCTGTGGCTTGAGTGGGTTGTCCGGGCTGGCCACATGTACCCAGCCTTGCCCGTCGCGGGCGAACAGCAGCGTCGCCCGTGGGCCATGCAACTGCTGGTAGTCGCCCCAGCCGAAGGCCTCGGTCAGCGTGGTGCTGTACAGCTCGGCACCCTGATGCAGCAGTTTGGCCAGCTGCCCATAGGTCATCGCGCTCGACCCGAGCAATTGCCCGCGATGCTCCTCGCTGGCCCGATGCTTGTCGCTGCGCTGTTTCTCCAGGCCGCTGGCCAGCACGAAAAGCCGGGCGTGGCCGAAGTCATGACGAAAGCGCGCGCAGGCCAGGGCATTGAGTTCGCCCGCCGGCGACAGCCCCAGCAGGTGGCCAAGCCCGACCAGGTCGAGGTGGGCGTCAGCGTGCTGCGACGCGGGGTTGCCGAAGTAGGTCGGCAGGTTGTCCATGCGCGCAGCGCGGATGTTCTCCCAGCTCGAGTCGGTCAACAGTACCCGGCAGCCCAGTTGTTGCAGGGCCTTGGCGATGGCGCGCGCAGGTGGGTTGGCACCGACCAGGAGAAACCCGCTCGGTGCCGGTTCCGCCACCTTCAGCAGGCGCGCCAAGGGGCGTGCGGTGGCGCTTTGCAGGACCACGGTGCCGATGATCACGGCAAAGGTCAGTGGCACCAGTAGCAGTGCGCCCTCATGCCCGGCCTGGTCCAGGCGAATGGCGAAGATAGCCGAAACCGCCGCGGCGACGATGCCCCGCGGCGCGATCCAGGCCAGCAGCGCGCGTTCCCGCCAGTTCAGCGGCGATCCCAGGGTCGACAGCAACACGTTCAGCGGCCTGGCCAGCAACTGGATCACCAGCAGCAGTGCCAGCACCGCTGGGCCCAAGGCGAGCAGGGCCTGCAGGTCGAGGCGCGCCGCCAGCAGGATGAACAGGCCGGAGATCAGCAGCACGCTGAGATTCTCCTTGAAGTGCAGGATCTGCCGCACATCCACGCCGGGCATGTTGGCCAGCCACATGCCCATGACCGTCACCGCCAGCAGGCCCGACTCGTGGACGATCTGGTTGGCGGCGATGAAGATGCCCAGCACCGCGGCCAACGACGCCAGGTTGTGCAGATACTCCGGCAGCCATTGCTCACGCATGATCTGCCCGAGCAGCCAGCCTCCGGCGACGCCAAGCGCGCTGCCGCAGAAAATCACCCCGGCGAAGGTCGCCAGGCTGTGGCTCAGGCCTTCGCCAGCGGCGCTGGCGATGATGAAGCTGTAGACCACCACCGCCAGCAGCGCGCCGATCGGGTCGATGACGATGCCTTCCCAGCGCAGGATATTGGCGATCGTCGCCTTCGGCCGCACCACCCGCAGCATGGGGACGATCACCGTGGGGCCGGTAACCAGGGTCAAGGTGCCGAACAGGATCGCCAGGGGCCAGTCGAAACCCAGCAGCCAGTGGGTGGCCAGGGCGATCACCAGCCAGGTGCTCAGCGCGCCGACGGTAACCAGGCGATGCACCACGCTGCCGATCTCGCGCCATTGCGACAGGTGCAGGGTGAGGCTGCCTTCGAACAGGATCAGCGCCACCGCCAGCGATACCAGTGGCATCAGCAACGGGCCGAACAATGCCTGTGGTTGCAGCCAGCCCAGCACCGGCCCGGCGAGGATGCCGCACAGCAGCAGGAACAGGATCGCCGGCAGTTTCAGGCGCCAGGCCAGCCATTGGCAGAGCAGGGCGGCCGCGCCGATGCCACCGACGCTCAAAAGAATCTGCTGTTCGTTCATGCGGGCTCCCTCTGCATGCCATGTTGTGAAAGACTAAGCGTCATTTCGTCGTTTGCCACCGAGTTTTCATGCCTGCACTGGACCACCCGCTGATCGACCAGTTCCTCGATGCCTTGTGGCTGGAAAAGGGGCTTTCCGACAACACCCGCGCTTCCTACCGCAGTGACCTGGCCTTGTTCAACGGCTGGTTGCAGGAAAAGCACGTGCTGTTGCCCGATGCCGGGCGCGAACTGATCCTCGATCACCTGGCCTGGCGCTTCGACCAAGGCTACAAGCCTCGTTCCACCGCGCGCTTCCTGTCCGGGTTACGTGGCTTTTTCCGTTACTTGTTGCGTGAGCGTTTGATCGCCGTCGATCCGACCTTGCAGGTGGACATGCCGCAACTGGGCCGGCCACTGCCCAAGTCGCTGTCGGAGGCCGATGTCGAAGCCTTGCTGCAGGCGCCGGATCGCGGTGAGGCGATTGGCCAGCGCGACCGCGCCATGCTCGAAGTGCTGTATGCCTGCGGTTTGCGGGTGACCGAGCTGGTCAGCCTGACCCTGGACCAGGTCAACCTGCGCCAGGGCGTGCTGCGGGTGATGGGCAAGGGCAGCAAGGAGCGCCTGGTGCCGATGGGCGAGGAGGCGGTGGTGTGGATCGAGCGCTACCTGCGCGATGGTCGCGCCGAGCTGCTGGGGGGGCGCCCCAGCGACGTGCTGTTCCCCAGCCAGCGCGGCGAGCAGATGACCCGCCAGACCTTCTGGCACCGCATCAAGCATTACGCGCGGGTGGCCGGCATCGACAAGCCGCTGTCCCCGCACACGCTGCGCCACGCCTTTGCCACGCACTTGCTCAACCACGGTGCCGACCTGCGCGTGGTGCAGATGCTGCTGGGCCACAGCGACCTGTCCACCACGCAGATCTACACCCATGTGGCCAAGGCCCGGCTGCAGGAACTACACGCTTTGCATCACCCTCGGGGTTGACGCTCGGGCGATCATCCAGCAGATTTCGACACCTCAAACGCTCGATATGGAAATCAAGCATGACCAGGTTCAAGTGCCCTGCAGCCATGCCGTTGCCGGTCAGTAATGTCTGACGCCCTGTGGGCCGCCCGCGAGGGCGATGCGCTGATGCACACCTCGATGATGGCCGACATCGTCAGTGGCGTGCTGGAAGTGGCCGCCAACGTCGCCATCGGCATGCTGGCCACCGCGGCGGTAACCGCGGCGCTGGGCCTGACCGTGGTCACCGGCGGCCTCGGCTGCTTCGTGCTCGGCGCGGTGGTGGGCATCGTGGTCGGCGTGGTCATGAGCAAGACCGGGGCCGACAAGGGCTTGAGCAGTTTATGCGAGGGCATCGGCAACTTCCTGTTCCCGCCCTCGGTGCAAGCCAACATCCTCACCGGCTCGAAGAATACCCACACCAATGGCAAACCGGCCGCACGCGCTGCCGGCGTCATCGTTGCCGCCGCTGCGCCCGCCGGCAGCGACGCGGCTCAGTCGCCGGCCGAGGAGGAGGAAGAAAGCTTCCTCGACATGGCCAAGGGATTTTTCTCGCAGATGTGGCGGCCTACGGTCGCCAGCCCGGCGCCGAACACCGAGCCTGCCGACGACGACAAGATCCTCTGCAGCAAGCATCCGCCGATGCCGCCGCAGTACCTGGCCGAAGGCTCGAGCAAGGTCACCATCAACGGTCACCCGGCCTGTCGCAGCGGCGATCGCAGCACCTGCGAGGCGGTGATCGTCGACGCCGGGCTGGTCTCCGATAATGTGCGTATCGGCGGCGACTCGATCGTGGTCCGGGAGATTCGCAGCGGCAAGACCCCAGGCATCGGCCTGGCGATTACCGCCTTGATGATGCTGCGCGGGCGCGGCGGCAAGTTCTACAGCAAGTTCGGCTGCATGTTGATTGGCGGCATCGGCAGCGCCGTCACCAGCCAGGTTACCGGCGCGATCACCAGCGCCATCGCCGGCTCACCCAACCCGGTCCACAGCTCCACTGGCGCCAAACTGTTGAGCGGCGAAGCCGAGCTTGATTTCAGCCTTCCGGGCTTGATCCCGTTGGACTGGCAGCGCTACTACAACAGCCGGGATGAACGCCGCGACGGCCTGTTCGGTGCTGGCTGGAGCGTCGATTACGAAGTCTCCGTCGCTATCGAAGCGCATCCTGAAGGCGGCGAGCACCTGCTGTTCACCGATGAGCAGGCACGGGTCGTCGACATGGGCCATATCCCTCGTGGTGATGCCGTGTTCAGCGCCGGCGAAGGCCTCAGCGTGCGTCGCGCGCACAATGGCGAACTGCTGATCGAAAGCGTCGACGGTCTCTATCGTCTGTTCCAGCCCACCCCGAACAATCCGCAGCGCCTGCGCCTGGCGCAACTGGGTGACCGCAACGACAACCGCATCTACCTGGACTACGACAGCAACGGCCGCTTGCTCAGGCTGCGCGATACCTTTGATGTGGTCCAGGTGCAGTTGGTTTACAGCAGCCAATGGCCAGCCCGGGTCAGCCATATCGAGCGATGGTACAGCGACGAGTCGAACGAGCTGCTGGTCAGCTATGCCTATGACAGCAACGGCGACTTGGCCGAAGTCCGCGACGCCAGCGGCCAGGTGCAGCGGCGCTTTGCCTATGACCAGGGCCGGCGCATGGTCGAACACCAGCTGCCCAGCGGCCTGCGTTGCTTCTATGAATGGACTCGTGCCGTAGACGACTGGCGCGTGGCCCGGCACTGGACCGACGACGGTGACGAGTACCGTTTCGACTACGACATCGAAGCTGGCATCACCCGGGTCACCGACGGTTTGCAGCGGGTCAGCACACGCTACTGGAACCCGCAGTACCAGATCACCCAGTACACCGACGCCCTCGGCCACACCTGGCGTTTCGAGTGGAACGACGAACGCCAGTTGCTGGGCGCCACCGACCCGCAGGGTGGGCAATGGCAATATCTGTACGATGAGTCCGGCAACCTCTGCGAAAGCATCGATCCACTGGGCCGCAGCGAGGCGACCCAGTGGCTGGAGCACTGGTCACTGCCCCGGGTACAGACCGACAAGGCCGGTAAGCGCTGGCGCTATCGCTACGACCAGCGCGGCAACTGCAGCAGCGAAACCGATCCGCTGGGCCGCACCACCCGCTACCGCCATGACGAACGCGGCCAGGTGGTGGAGATCATCGATGCGGCGGGCAAGCACAAGCACCTGCGCTGGAACGAATTGGGCCTGCTGATCGAGCAGGTCGATTGTTCGGGGTACCCGACCCGCTTCAGCTATGACCGGCGCGGGCATCTGCAGGCGGTCACCGATGCCCTCGGCGAACGTACCGAGTACCAGTACGATGCCCAGGGCCGATTGCTCGGCTCGCAATTGCCCGATGGGCGCAGTGAGCACTATCAGCTTGATCGCAACGGCCAGCTCAACAGCTATACCGACCCTGCCGGGCACTCCACCCAATACCGCTATAACCGGCGTGGCCAGGTGCAGCAGCGTATCGATCCGCATGGTCGGCGGGTGCAGTTCAGTTACGACGCCTACGGGCGGCTGCTGGCGCTGACCAATGAAAATAGCGAAAGCTACAGGTTCAGCTGGGACCTGGCTGATCGCCTGACTGAACAGCAGGATCTTGACGGCAGCGCCAGCCGCTATCACTACGACCGGCTGGATAACCTCAGTTGCGTTGAGTACCTCCCCGCCCCCCAAGGCGATGCTGAAGCGATCATTCATCAATTGCACCGGGATGCCGTCGGGCGCTTGATCAAAAAGCGCACCGACGATGGTGAAACCCGGTACAGCTACGATCCCCTTGATCAACTGACGGCAATCAGCTTCACCGACAAGGCAGGCAACAGCGAGCAACTGGCCTTCACTTACGATGCCCTTGGCCAATTGCTGGAAGAGCACAGCGCCAGTGGTGTGCTGCAACATCACTACGACGAACTCGGCAACCTGATCCAGACCCAGCTGCCCGACGGCCGCTGGCTCAACCGCCTGTACTACGGCAGCGGCCATCTGCACCAGCTCAACCTCGACGGCAAGGTGATCAGCGATTTCGAACGCGACCGCCTGCACCGTGAAGTGCTGCGCACCCAGGGCCGGGTCAGCACCCGCAGCGAGTACGACCGCAGCGGTCGTTTGCGCTCACGCCTGCGCCGCCCCAACCACCAGCCGCCGCAACTGCCGGCTACGGTACAGCAACGCTTCGATTTCGACTCGGCAGACAACCTGATCGGCCGTTTCAACCAGCAGCCCGGCAGCCAGCACCAGCAATTGCTGCACTACGATGCCAGCGGCCGGATCATGGCCAGCCAGGACGCTGGCCAGGGCCAGAGCGAAACCTTCGCCTACGACGCCGCCGCCAACCTGCTCGATGGGCCGCAAGCCGGCATCGGCCTGGTGCGCCATAACCGCTTGCTCACCTACCAGGACAAACGCTACCGCTACGACGGCTTCGGCCGCCTGATCGAGAAACGCAGCAGCCGGCGTGGCATTCAACATTTCAGCTACGACGCCGAGCACCGCCTGATCCAGGTGCGCAGCCAGCACGGTGGGCGCGAACGGATACTGAACATGCGCTACGACCCGCTCGGGCGGCGTGTCGAGAAAAGCGAATATGACGATCAGGGCAATCTGCTCGACCAGACCCGCTTCGCCTGGGATGGCCTGCGCTTGCTGCAGGAGCATCGCCACAGCCAGACCAGCCTGTATCTGTATGTGGAAGACAGTCACGAACCTTTGGCTCGGGTTGACGGTACAGGGCAGTACCAGCAGGTGCGCTACTACCATACCGATCTCAATGGCCTGCCCGAACAGTTGACGGCTGACAGTGGCGAAGCGCTCTGGCAGGCACGCTATCAGGTCTGGGGCAATACCCTGCAGGAAGTGCGTGAGGCGCATTTCATCGAAGAGCAGAACCTGAGGTTTCAGGGCCAGTACCTGGATCGTGAGACTGGTCTGCACTACAACACGTTTCGGTTTTATGATCCGGATATCGGACGCTTTATCCAGACAGACCCGATCAGTCTGGCCGGTGGTATAAACCTCTATCAGTACAGTGCGAATCCGTTTGATTGGATCGATCCACTGGGGCTCTCCTGTGGGCCTAGAAGGACCCGGCACGTTCCGAATCGCCACGTCCGGCGGCACAATGATGTAGGCAAAAGTAAATTCACGCCTGCGGAACATAGAAAGCTACAGGCAAAAAGCAAATACAGAAAGCCGAGTCAGTACAAGAAGCTAGAGGACAGAACCATGAAACAACCCACCAGAGTTATTCGTCAGAATGATGGTCGAATTCGTTATGAGCGTGATTATGGTAGGGTGATCGGTACACGGGGTGAGAAAGGTCATGTCACAATCTATGACCCTGTGAAGGATAAGGTAGTAACATCTTACCCCTCTCATTTTTAAGGTATTTTTTATGTTGGACTTCTCTTATTTGTCAGACAAGCGAGGCGATAAGCCTTTCCTTCAGCTAAGTGATGCTGACGTCGCACGCGTCCATGATGCCTTTGCTAGGTTACGCGAAAAAACGGGTGTTTATATTGATCCTTATGGTCGGACAAGAATCTATCCTGAACATCAAAAAATACTCATCACGCTCCTGTCGAAGGATGCGGATGGCAGCGTGCTTCTTTTTATTGATTTTTTGAAAGTTGCCAGTGAGGCAGATGAGGTTTTGCTGGCAGACGGTGATTGATAGGGTGTCGTAGGCAGGTGAGGTGTTCCAAGATTTGCCAGAAACCTCAAAGGCTGTGCACTCATATATTCAAAGGGTGGCAATGAAAAGTAGAATCATTGTTGAAACCTACGTTAAAGTTTTCGACGGTTTTGTTGACTTCTTTGAGTTTCAAGGCGAGGAACGCCGCCTGGATCAAATTGAAGGGGCTTTGGTTCTATCGATCAATGGTAAAAGTCTAATTGACCAAAGCATGTTTGATTATGTCGACGACCTGTGGAGCTATTTGTCAGAGGGACTGCTGAAGGTCAGTGAGGGGCAAGCGTTCAGCTGCTTTTTTCCGGACCAGCCAATCGAAGTCAAACTTACCCCTGCCAATGGTCGTCTGCAGGTGAGCGTCAATTGTCACAGCGAGGTGTCTGTCGCCGCCGATAAAGATGAATTTGTCAGGGTCATGAGCGAACACGCACGCAAATTTTTCACTCGGTTGCAGGAGATAGAGCCTGGCGCTAAAGGTACTTGCGACTACGCATTGGGACACCTGAACAAAATTCGTCGGTAACCGCCGCCCCTGGCGCACGCAGCCTTGCGCTCCCGATCAAGCACGCCTCGACCGCCGTCGCTTCTGTGGTAGGCTTGGGCGGTTTGCACCGAGGGCCGCAATGACACCCCGATTTCAGCACGGGCGTGCTGCATCCGGCCCCCTGTCCGCCTTCAGGAGTTCCCATGCGCGTGACCCAGATTTTCGCTGCCGCCGCCCTGGCGCTGGCCAGTACCTTTGCCTTCGCCGCGGCCACCGATACCAATGCCGGTGCCGAGCAGGCGATTCGCAAGTCGTTGCAGAACCTCCAGCTGGAGGTTCCGATCGAAAGCGTTGCCAGCAGCCCGCTCAATGGCCTGTACGAAGTCAAGCTGCAGGGCGGCCGCGTGCTGTACGCCAGCGCCGACGGCCAGTTCGTCATGCAGGGCTACCTGTTCCAGATCCAGGACGGCAAGCCGGTCAACCTCACCGAGAAGACCGAGCGCCAGGGCATCGCCAAGTTGATCAACGGTATTCCGGCCGGCGAGATGGTGGTCTACCCGGCCAAGGGCGAGACCAAGTCGCACATCACCGTGTTCACCGACACCACCTGCCCGTACTGCCACAAGCTGCATGCCGAAGTGCCGGAGCTCAACCGCCGCGGTATCGAAGTGCGTTACGTCGCCTTCCCGCGCCAGGGCCTGGGTTCGCCGGGCGACGAGCAGTTGCAGGCGGTCTGGTGCTCCAGTGATCGCCGCGCGGCGCTGGACAAGATGGTCGATGGCAAGGAAATCAAGGCAGCCAAGTGCGCCAACCCGGTCAGCAAGCAGTTCCAGCTGGGCCAGTCGATTGGTGTAAATGGCACGCCGGCGATCGTTCTACAGAATGGCCAGGTGATTCCGGGCTACCAGCCGGCGCCGCAAGTGGCCAAACTGGCCCTGGCCGAGAGCAAGTAACCAATTCAGTACGCCGTCGTCATGGGGTGACGGCATGTTTCACGGTCGGCGCAGGTGCCGGCCGTTCTATGGGGAGTTCACAGTGAAACCGGTCAAAGTAGGCATCTGTGGGTTGGGGACCGTCGGTGGCGGAACCTTCAATGTACTTCAGCGCAACGCCGAGGAGATCGCCCGCCGTGCCGGGCGCGGTATTGAAGTGGCACAGATTGCCATGCGCTCGCAGAACCCGAACTGCCAGATTACCGGTACCCCCATTACCGCTGATGTGTTCGAAGTCGCGAGCAACCCCGAGATCGATATCGTCATCGAGCTGATCGGCGGCTACACCATCGCCCGCGACCTGGTGCTCAAGGCCATTGAAAACGGCAAGCACGTGGTCACCGCCAACAAGGCGCTGATCGCCGTGCACGGCAACGAGATCTTCGCCAAGGCCCGCGAGAAGGGCGTCATCGTCGCCTTCGAAGCTGCCGTGGCCGGTGGCATCCCGGTGATCAAGGCGATCCGCGAGGGCCTGTCGGCCAACCGCATCAACTGGCTGGCCGGGATCATCAACGGCACCGGCAACTTCATCCTCACCGAAATGCGCGACAAGGGCCGTGCCTTCCCCGATGTGCTGGCCGAAGCCCAGGCGCTGGGCTACGCCGAGGCCGACCCGACCTTCGACGTCGAAGGCATCGATGCCGCGCACAAGCTGACCATCCTGGCGTCCATCGCCTTCGGTATCCCGCTGCAGTTCGACAAGGCCTACACCGAGGGCATCACCCAGCTGACCACCGCCGACGTGAACTATGCCGAGGCCCTGGGCTACCGCATCAAGCATCTGGGCGTGGCCCGTCGCACCGCCGACGGCATCGAGCTGCGTGTGCACCCGACGCTGATCCCCAATGATCGCCTGATCGCCAACGTCAATGGCGTGATGAATGCGGTGATGGTCAATGGTGACGCCGCCGGTTCCACCTTGTACTACGGCGCCGGTGCCGGCATGGAGCCGACCGCCTCGTCGGTGGTCGCCGACCTGGTCGATGTAGTTCGTGCCATGACCTCCGACCCGGAGAACCGTGTACCGCACCTGGCCTTCCAGCCGGATGCGCTGTCGGCCCACCCGATCCTGCCGATCGAAGCCTGCGAAAGCGCCTACTACCTGCGTATCCAGGCCAAGGACCACCCGGGCGTGCTGGCCCAGGTCGCCAGCATTCTCTCGGAGCGTGGCATCAACATCGAGTCGATCATGCAGAAGGAAGCCGAGGAACAGGATGGCCTGGTGCCGATGATCCTGCTGACCCACCGTGTGGTCGAGCAGCGTATCGACGACGCCATCGTCGCCCTGGAGGCACTCCAGGACGTGGTCGGCAAGGTCGTGCGCATCCGCGTCGAACAGCTCAATTAATTCCGGCGGTGGGCCGCGACGGCGGCCCGCGCCCAGCATCGAAGGTTTGCACCCATGCGCTATATCAGTACCCGCGGCCAGGCTCCGGCCCTGAACTTCGAAGACGTCCTGCTGGCTGGCCTGGCCAGCGATGGCGGCCTGTACGTACCCGAGAACCTGCCACGCTTCACCCAGGAAGAGATTGCGTCCTGGGCTGGCCTGCCGTACCACGAGCTGGCCTTCCGGGTGATGCGCCCGTTCGTCGAAGGCAGCATCGCCGATGCCGATTTCAAGAAAATCCTCGAAGAGACCTATGGCAACTTCGCCCACGCCGCGGTCGCGCCGCTGCGCCAGCTCAATGGCAACGAGTGGGTGATGGAGCTGTTCCACGGCCCGACCCTGGCCTTCAAGGACTTCGCCCTGCAGTTGCTCGGCCGTCTGCTCGACCACGTGCTGGTCAAGCGCGGCGAGCGCGTGGTGATCGTCGGTGCCACCAGCGGTGACACCGGCTCGGCCGCCATCGAAGGCTGCCGCCGTTGCGACAACGTCGACATCTTCATCCTGCACCCGCACCAGCGCGTGTCGGAAGTGCAGCGCCGGCAGATGACCACCATCCTCGGCGACAACATCCACAACATCGCCATCGAAGGCAACTTCGACGACTGCCAGGAGATGGTCAAGGCCAGCTTCGCCGACCAGTCCTTCCTCAAGGGCACTCGCCTGGTGGCGGTCAACTCGATCAACTGGGCGCGGATCATGGCCCAGATCGTCTACTACTTCCATGCCGCGCTGCAGCTCGGCGGCCCGGCGCGCTCGGTGGCGTTCTCGGTGCCGACCGGCAACTTCGGCGATATCTTCGCCGGTTACCTGGCGCGCAACATGGGCCTGCCGATCAGCCAGCTGGTGGTGGCGACCAATCGCAACGACATCCTGCACCGCTTCATGAGCGGCAACCAGTACGTCAAGGACGCCCTGCACCCGACCCTGTCGCCATCGATGGACATCATGGTCTCGTCCAACTTCGAGCGTCTGCTGTTCGACCTGCACGGCCGCAATGGTGCCGCGGTTGCCCAACTGATGAACACCTTCAAGCAAGGCGGCGGCTTCAGCGTCGAGCAGGATCGCTGGACCGAAGCGCGCAAGCTGTTCGATTCGCTGGCCGTCACCGACGAGCAGACCTGCGAGACCATCGCCGAGGTGTTCCAGAGCACCGGTGAAGTCCTCGACCCGCACACCGCGATCGGCGTCAAGGCCGCCCGCGAATGCCGCCGCAGCCTGGATACGCCGATGGTGGTGCTGGGCACCGCGCATCCGGTCAAGTTCCCCGAGGCGGTGGAGAAGGCCGGTGTCGCCAAGGCACTGGAGCTGCCGGCGCATCTTTGCGATCTGTTCACCCGTGAGGAGCGTTGCACGGTGCTGGCCAATGACTTGAAGACCGTGCAGGCCTTTGTCAGCCAGCATGGCAACCGCGGCAAACCACTCTAAGCCGACCCCAGTCACAGGGAAGCCCGTTTTGCACGGGCTTTTTTGTGGGTGCACAACAGGCGCGAACGGCTTTCAGATCTTTCCCATGTAGTTCGATGGTTCCCCCTACTAAAGTGGCGTTCAAACCAACACCACACATGGCTCCAGGGGGGAAGCTCATGCATCAGCTGAATGTTCTTATCCACCAGGCTCGGCCCTACTATCAGATGCTGTTACATCAGGCCTTCAATGCCCAAGGTGTGTACAACGTCCGGCTCACCGATGATGTTCCAGCAGCGACGGCCCATATGGCGCGGCGACAGCAGTCCGTTGATGTGCTGGTGCTTGATCCGGCAATGCCAAGGCGCCATGCCCGTCGCCTGTTCAAGTATCTGGTGCAGGCTTCCTGTACGGGAGGCTTGTTATTTGTCGGCAGTGACGGCGCTGAGGGTATCGGCCTGGCGCTCGAGGCGCGCAAGCAGGGTTTGAAAGTCCTGGCCGAGTTGCCCTGGCCGATGTCCATGGTGGGCCTGGAACAGGCACTGGGGCGCCTGTAGCCTGCTTAACGGCAGCAGGGCGGGGGCAGAGTATCTAGGCTGTCATGTTTGCGGCGCATGCTCGTGATGACGGGCCAGGGCGAACTTTCCGTCGGCCCCGATGGTCAGTTTCCTTACCCTAACCAGCGAGTAATCCGGATGGAAAGAATCTGCAGACTGCTCAACGATGCCCTGACCCCTTACCAGGCCGAAATTGGGCCGGCCGATAGCCGTGGCCGCCGGCACCTGAGTGTTCTCGATGAACACGGTTTGTCGATTCTGCGGCGTACGGTCTGTGAGCGAGAGCTGGTGGAGCAGCAATTGCTGGTCGACCTGGTTGATGGCCTGCACCGTGACCTGCAAATTGCCGAAGGTCGCCTGCAGCCTTGTGTGATCGCCGCCTTGCAGCATCAGAAGCAAATACCCGGAACCTTTGCCTGACCGGGCCGTCAGACACAGCAAGGGCAGTTTGATGGTGCTTTGCTCCGGTACCATTCAGGCTGTCACGGGAAGTCCCAAGGGCTTTCGCTTGACCCCGGTCGCCCCCCCCCAGCGTCCGGGGTTTCTTTTGGCCTGAATTCACCCGCACCCGTGTAGGAGCCGTTACCGTCCCATGGACATCAACTCAGTGCGCAGGGGCTTCACCCTCTTCGAAGAAATGCCGGGCCTGGCCCAGGTAATCCTCCTGGAGTTCGGCATCCAGCCAGCGTGCATAGAGGCCCGGCAAGGTGTCGCGACGCAGCGCGGGCAGCAATTGGTCTATATGGTCGATCGCCTTGCGCCCCAGGGCAGTGTCCGAGCAACCCACATGGAGGAACTGGTAGCGGTTGACGCTACGAATGGGATAGAACCGGTAATCGTCCAGTGAGCCATTCTGCTGCTGGATCAGGTAACGCATCTCCGGCCAGTAGCCGAGCACCAGCTGCAGGCGCCCCAATTGCTGCATTTGCAGCAGGCTGGCCGTGGCATCGTTGCCGTAGTGACGGCTGAACGCGGTATCGGGCAGTTGCCGCAGGACTTCGTCGACCTGCGCGCTGTAGCTGCGTTCAGCGACGATCCCCAGTTTGAGGCGGGTTTCGGTAAGCAAGCGCTGCAGGTCCACCTGCTGCCCTTCCAGGTATGGGGTCAATAGCGCCTGGTCTTGCTTGCGCACGATCAGGCCACTGCTCAACACTCCTAGCGATGGCAGAGAGAAGTGCACATACCGGGCGCGCTCGGGCGTCCACAGCAGGGTCGGATCGCAGGTGAAACTGGGCTCCTGGAGCATCTGCAGGCCCCGGGCTCGATTGACCCGGATGATGCTGTGATCGTACTCGGGCATTCGGGTGATCAGCATCGGCAGCAGTTGGTCGATCACCCCCTGGCCCTTGGCCGGCCCTTCGAAGATGGTGAACGGCGGCAGGTCGCGCACCAGCCACAGCAGGCGCTCCCTGGCCTCTGCCGCCTGCCCCGCGAGTGAGGTCAGCGCCAGACAGAGGATGATGGGCAGATGACGAATACCCATGGGATGTCGATCAGACCGTACCGGCCGCGCGCAGGCGGGCAATGGCGGCTGAGTCGTAGCCCAGGCCGGCCAGCACCGTAGCCGTGTGTTCGCCCAGGGCAGGGCCGATCCATTCGGTCGAACCGGGGGTGTCTGACAGCTTGGGCACGATGCCCGGCATCTTGAATGGTTTGCCATCCGGCAGCCGGGCCTGGAGGAACATCTCGCGGGCGAGGAATTGCGGGTCGCTCAGCATGTCTTCGGCGGAGTAGATCCGGCTGGCCGGCACCTCGGCGTCCTTGAGCACCTGCATCACCGTGTCCAGCGGCAGGCCGTTGGCCCAGCGGTCGATAACGCCGTACAGCTCGTCGCGGCGGGCATCGCGACCATCATTGGTGGCCAGGGCGGCATCGTTGGCCAGGTCGTCACGACCGATAGCCTGCATGAAGCGCTTGAAGATCGCATCGCCATTGGCGCCAATCTGCACATGTCGGCCATCGGCGGTGGTGTGAATGCATGAAGGGGTGATACCCGGCATGATATTGCCGGTGCGCTCGCGGATGAAACCGAACACGTCGAATTCCGGCACCATGCTTTCCATCATGGCGAAGATCGCTTCGTACAGCGCCACATCCACGACTTGGCCGTCGCCACCGTTGATTTCACGATGACGCAGGGCCATCAGCGCGCCAATCACGCCCCAGAGGGCGGCAATGGAGTCGCCGATTGAAATCCCCGTGCGCACTGGCGGGCGATCCTCGAAACCGGTGATGTAGCGCAATCCGCCCATGGATTCGCCAACCGCGCCGAAGCCTGGCTGGTCCTTCATCGGGCCGGTCTGGCCGAAGCCTGACAGGCGCACCATGACCAGGCGCGGGTTGAGGGCATGCAGCACATCCCAGCCCAGCCCGAGTTTTTCCAGCACGCCCGGGCGGAAGTTCTCGATCAGGATGTCGGCCTCGGCCAGCAGGCGCTTGAGCACTTCGCGGCCTTCAGGATGCTTGAGGTTGAGGGTCAGTGATTGCTTGTTGCGCGCCTGGACGAACCACCATAGCGAGGTGCCCTCGTACAGCTTGCGCCATTTGCGCAGCGGATCACCGCCATCGGGCGACTCGACCTTGATCACCTCGGCACCGAACTCGGCGCAGATCCGCGAGGCGAACGGGCCGGCGATCAGGGTGCCGAGCTCGATGACTTTCAGGCCGGCGAGGGGTTTGCTGGGCGTTGTCATGGGGCATCCGTGGCGTCTGGGCGTGACGCAGGTTGTATCACAGCTCGGCGGCGGCAGGTATATCGGCATTGTCTGAACCGGCGCTGACGCCTGGGATCAGTTAGACTGTGCGCCTTTCCCCCCGCAAGAAGCCTATTGCCCATGGCCCAGCCGTCCACCACCTACAAGTTCGAATTGAATCTGACCGACCTCGACCGCGGCGTGTACGAGAACGTCCGCCAGACCATCGCCCGCCACCCTTCGGAAACCGAAGAACGTATGGCCGTGCGCCTGCTGGGCTATGCCCTCTGGTACAACGAGCAGCTGTCCTTTGGCCGTGGCCTGTCGGACGTCGATGAGGCGGCACTGTGGGAAAAAAGCCTGGACGACCGGATCCTGCACTGGATCGAAGTCGGCCAGCCTGACGCCGACCGCCTGACCTGGTGCTCGCGGCGCACCGAGCGCACCAGCCTGCTGGCCTACGGCAGCCTGCGCGTGTGGGAGACCAAGGTGGTCGGCGCGGTCAAGGGCCTGAAGAACCTGAGCATTGCCGCCGTGCCGCAAGAAGTGCTGGAAACCCTCGCCACCGATATGCCGCGTACCATCAAGTGGGACGTGATGATCAGCGAAGGCACTGTGTTCGTCACCGACGACCGTGGCCAGCACGAAGTGCAGTTGCAATGGCTGCTTGGCGAGCGCGGCTGACCTGAAACAAAGCGGAATTGCGAAGACCCCATGCGTATCGAACCACGTCCCCTGCCGTCCCCCCTGCCGTTGCTGGGCAACCTGCCGCCCTTGCTGACCCGTCTGTACGCCGCCCGTGGCGTAGCGTCCGAGGCCGAGCTGGACAAGAGCCTGGCGCGCTTGCTGCCTTACCAGCAACTCAAGGGTATCGACGCGGCGGTGGAGCTGCTGGTCGAGGCGCTCGATCAGCGCCAGCGCATTCTCATCGTCGGCGATTTCGATGCCGACGGCGCCACCGCCAGCACGGTCGGCGTGCTGGGCTTGCGCTTGCTGGGTGCGGCCCATGTCGACTACCTGGTGCCCAACCGCTTCGAGTATGGCTACGGCCTGACCCCGGAGATCGTCGCGGTTGCGCTCGAGCGCCAGCCGCAATTGCTGATCACCGTGGACAACGGTATCTCCAGCGTCGATGGCGTGGCCGCGGCCAAGGCTGCCGGGCTCAAGGTGCTGGTCACCGACCACCACCTGCCGGGCGAGCAACTGCCGGCCGCCGACGCCATCGTCAATCCCAACCAGCCCGGTTGCGCGTTTCCGAGCAAGTCACTGGCCGGTGTCGGCGTGATCTTCTACGTGCTGATGGCCCTGCGTGCGCGGTTGCGCAGCCTGGGGCGCTACGAAACGCAGCCGCAGCCGAACATCGGCGAGCTGCTTGACCTGGTGGCACTGGGCAGCGTCGCCGACGTGGTACCACTGGATGCCAACAACCGCATCCTGGTGCATCAGGGGCTGGAGCGTATCCGCGCCGGTCGCGCCCGCCCGGGGCTCAAGGCCATCCTCGAAGTGGCGCGGCGCGACCACAAGCGCATCACTTCCACTGACCTTGGCTTCATCCTTGGCCCTCGGCTCAATGCCGCCGGGCGCCTGGACGACATGAGCCTGGGCATCGAATGCCTGTTGTGCGAAGACGCGGCGCTTGCGCTGGACATGGCCCAGCAACTGGATGGCCTGAACCAGGATCGCAAGTCCATCGAGCAGGGCATGCAGCGCGAGGCTTTGGCCCAGCTCAAGGATCTGCCGGTCGAGTCCATGCCTTATGGCTTGTGCCTGTTCGACGCCGACTGGCACCAGGGGGTGATCGGTATCCTCGCTTCGCGCCTTAAAGAGCGTTATCACCGCCCGACCATCGCCTTTGCCGATGCGGGAGAAGGGGTGCTGAAGGGCTCGGCGCGCTCGGTGCCGGGGTTCCATATCCGTGATGCGCTGGACGCCGTTGCGGCGCGGCATCCGAGCTTGATCAGCAAGTTCGGTGGGCATGCCATGGCGGCGGGGCTGTCCTTGCCGGCCGAGAATTTCCCTGCGTTTGCCGAGGCGTTCGACGACGAGGTGCGGCGCCAGTTGCGTGAGGAAGACCTGACCGGGCGGTTGTTGTCGGATGGCACGTTGGCGGTGGAGGAGTTTCACCTGGACCTGGCGCGGGCATTACGCAATGCCGGGCCCTGGGGGCAGCACTTTCCCGAGCCGTTGTTCCATGGGGTGTTCCAGCTGGTCGAACAGCGGGTCGTAGGGGAGCGGCATCTGAAAGTGGTGCTCAAGAGCGAGTGTGGGGCGGTGCGGTTGGATGGGATTGCCTTTGGGATTGACCGGGAGGTCTGGCCGAATCCTACAGTGCGGTGGGTGGAGTTGGCTTACAAGTTGGATGTGAATGAGTTTCGGGGGAATGAGAGTGTGCAGTTGATGATTGCGCATATGGAGGCGCGGTGATCTTTTGTTGGGGTTTTTGGGGGGTTGGGGGTTTTGGAGTTTTGGTTGTTTTGAAGTTGTATGCGCATTCATTTGCGATGGCGACGCATAGTCACCTTTCCGCCCTTACGGCGGCTTACTTTGGTCTTGGCCAAAGTAAGCAAAGCCGCTGCGCTCCATTCATCCGGCCCTCCGCTTCGCTCCGGGTTCCCTCACTCCGGCCTTGCTCCCGGGAGGACCGCGCTGAACGCCCCATCCTGGGGCGCAGCGCTTGACGGGCATCCATGCCCGTCACCTCCCTCCGCAAG
>NZ_FOEQ01000007.1:0-30315 GCF_900110655.1 Pseudomonas soli | reverse complement strand
GGGCGACGGCCATGGATGGCCGTCGAGCGCTGCGCCCCAGGATGGGGCGTACAGCGCGGTACCCACGGGAGCAAGAACGGAGCGAGGGAACCCCGTAGCGAAGCGTAGGGGCCGTATGAACGGAGCCGAACGGTTTTGCCTACTTTTGTCAAGACAAAAGTAGGTCGCCGTAAAGGCGAAAGGGTGACTAAATGTCGACATCTTCTACGAATGCGCTCACAAAACCCAAAACAATCGCCCCGAACCCGAACCCGAACCCGAACCCTTACCCCCGAAAAGCCCGAATAAAAACCCCCACCGCCTCCCGCACATGCGCCTCAGCCTCATCCCCCACCAGCGCCGGCGAGCACCCCAGCAGCAACCGATAATCCGGCGCCCCCTTCACCAGGCAGAAGAAATGCTCCGCCGCCTGCCACGGGTTATCGATCCGCAGCAGTCCCCGCTGATCGACACAACGCAGCAACGCCTCCATCCCGCTCATTACCCGCTTGGGCCCCGCCGCGTAGAAGTACTGACCAAACCCCGGATCCTGGCTGCCCAGGGCAAAGATCAGGCGGCTCAGCTTGACGGCCTCGTCGCTGCTGATCAAAGCCTGGAAGCCACGGGCAATGTTCAGCAGCACGTCTTCCACCGCCGCGCCTTCGGGATACTCGAACATCAGGTCAGGCAACTGGTTCTGGCAGGTGGCCATGACCGCCGCGCCGAACAGCGTCTGCTTGTCGGTGAAATGGCTGTAGACGGTGAGTTTTGAAACACCTGCCGCCGCCGCGACCGCATCCATGCTGGTGTTGGCATAGCCAAGGCTGAGGAACAGGTGCTTGGCAGCTTCGAGGATGGCCTCGCGCTTAGCCAGGTCCTTGGGCCGGCCGGGGCCGATGGGTGCGTCGTTGGACATGAGGGACCGCATTCTCTGTGAAAGGGGCACATCTTACCGGGTCCGCGGGCGGTCGGCTGCAGCGTACGTCGTATCACTAAAAAGGCATTTTCTCTGAAACGCCCGCTTCCCCGACCAGGTTCGCTAATTTAATATACTCATCAGTATAAATATTCAAAGCGCCCTCTGCCAAAGGTCATTCATCATGTTGCGTCGTGCATTGTCACTCGCCCTGCCGGCCGCCGCCGTGCTGCTGCTCACCGCCTGCGGCCAGGAGGCCGCGCCGCCCACCGCGCCGCGTCCGGCGTTGGTGGTTCAACCACAACCGGCTGGCGCCTCCGCCGACAGTTACCCCGGCGAGGTGCGGGCGCGCTTCGAACCTGACCTGGCGTTCCGTATCGGTGGCAAGGTCAGCAAACGCCTGGTGGAGGAGGGGCAGCGGGTCAAGGCCGAGCAGCCGCTGGCCGAACTCGATCCCCAGGACGTACGCCTGCAACTGGAAGCCAACCGCGCTCAGCTGGCGGCGGCCGAGGCCAACCTGGCGCTGGTGCTCGCCGAGCGCGATCGCTACCAGAAACTGCTGCATCGGCAAATGGTCAGCCACTCTCAGTTCGACAATGCCGAGAACCTCTATCGCGCCGGCATGGCCCGTCTGAAGCAAGCCAAGGCCGAGTACGAGGTAGCGGGTAACCAGGCCGAGTATGCCGTGTTGCGCGCCCCTCAGGCCGGCGTGATTGCCAAGCGCCAGGTCGAAGTGGGGCAGGTGGTGGCGGCAGGGCAAACCGTCTTCACGCTGGCCGCCGATGGTGAGCGCGAAGTGGCCATAGGCCTCCCAGAGCAGCAGTTCGCCCGCTTTGCCGTAGGGCAGGTAGTCAGCGTTGAACTTTGGTCGCACCCGAACCGGCGCTTCGAAGGGCGTATTCGCGAGCTCTCCCCGGCGGCGGACCCCCGTTCGCGCACCTTCGCCGCGCGCATCGCCTTTACCTCCAACGCCACCCCGGCCGAACTGGGTCAGAGCGCACGGGTGTTCATCGACCATGGCGAACGCTCGCCGCTGGCGGTGCCGCTGTCGGCGGTGACCGCCGAAGCGGGGCAGGCCTATGTCTGGCGGATCGGCCAGGATAACCGCCTGGAACGCGTCCCCGTGCGCCTCGGCGCTTATGGCGCGGACAGCGTGCCGGTGCTCGAAGGCCTGCAGGCCGGCGACTGGGTGGTTGCCGCCGGTGGCCACGTGCTGCGCGAGGGGCAACAAGTGCGGCCTGTGGACCGCAGCAACCGTGAAGTGAACCTGGCGGCCAAGGAGTAAGTCCCGATGGGTTTCAACCTTTCCGCCTGGGCGCTGCGCAACCGCCAGATCGTGTTGTTCCTGATGATACTGCTGGCAGCAATTGGCGCCATTTCCTACACCAAGCTCGGACAGAGCGAGGACCCTCCGTTCACCTTCAAGGCCATGGTCATCCGGACCCTTTGGCCGGGCGCGACCGCCGAGGAGGTCGCCCGCCAGGTCACCGAGCGTATCGAAAAGAAACTGATGGAGACTGGCGAGTACGAGCGGATCGTCTCGTTCTCCAGGCCCGGCGAGTCCCAGGTCACCTTCATGGCCCGCGATTCGATGCATTCGGCGCACATCCCCGAGTTGTGGTACCAGATCCGCAAGAAAGTCGCGGATATCAAGCACACCCTGCCCCCCGAAGCGCAGGGGCCATTCTTCAATGACGAGTTCGGCACCACCTTCGGCAATATCTACGCCCTGACCGGTGCCGGCTTCGACTATGCGGTGCTCAAGGACTACGCCGACCGTATCCAGATCCAGCTGCAGCGGGTCAAGGACGTGGGCAAGGTGGAGCTCATCGGCCTGCAGGACGAAAAGATCTGGATCGAACTGTCCAACGTCAAGCTGGCCACGCTCGGGGTGCCGCTCGCCGCCGTGCAGCAGGCACTGCGCGAGCAGAACGCGGTGAGTACCGCGGGCTTCTTCGAAACCCCCAGCGAGCGCCTGCAACTGCGGGTCAGTGGGCGCTTCGACAGCGTCGAACAGATTCGCCAGTTCCCTATCCGCATCGGTGACCGCACCTTCCGCATCGGTGATGTCGCCGAAGTACAGCGCGGTTTCAACGACCCACCCGCGCCGCGCATGCGCTTCATGGGCGAGGACGCCATCGGGCTGGCGGTATCGATGAAGGACGGCGGCGACATCCTGGTGCTCGGCAAGGCCCTGGAAGGCGAGTTCGCCCGCCTCGCGCAGAGCCTGCCGGCGGGCATGGAGCTGCGCAAGGTGTCCGACCAGCCGGCGGCGGTGAAGGCCGGGGTTGGTGAGTTCGTTCAGGTGCTGGTTGAGGCCTTGGTCATTGTCCTGCTGGTGAGCTTCTTCTCGCTCGGCCTGCGCACCGGCCTGGTGGTGGCTCTGGCGATCCCGCTGGTGCTGGCCATGACCTTCGCTGCCATGCACTACTTCGGCATCGGCCTGCACAAGATCTCGCTGGGGGCGCTGGTGCTGGCCCTGGGCCTGCTGGTCGACGACGCGATCATCGCGGTGGAGATGATGGCGATCAAGATGGAACAGGGCTACGACCGGCTCAAGGCGGCGAGCTATGCCTGGACCAGCACGGCGTTCCCGATGCTCACCGGCACCCTGATCACCGCCGCAGGCTTCCTGCCGATTGCCACGGCGGCTTCGGGTACAGGGGAATACACCCGTTCGATCTTCCAGGTGGTGACCATCGCCCTGCTGACCTCCTGGGTTGCCGCAGTGGTATTCGTGCCCTACCTGGGCGAGCGCCTGCTGCCGGACCTGGCCAAGCTCCACGCGGCCCGCCGCGGCGCTGACGGGCACGCCCCCGACCCCTATGCGACGCCGTTCTACCAGCGTGTCCGGCGTGTAGTGGAATGGTGCGTGCGGCGGCGCAAGACGGTGATCGTGCTGACCATCGCCGCGTTCGTCGGTAGCATCCTGCTGTTCCGCTTCGTACCGCAGCAGTTCTTCCCCGCGTCCGGGCGGCCGGAACTGATGGTCGATCTTAAGCTGACCGAAGGCGCTTCGCTGAACAACACCGCCGAGCGGGTCAAGCAATTGGAGGCGCTCCTCAAGCAGCAGGACGGTATCGCCAACTATGTTGCCTATGTCGGCACCGGTTCGCCGCGTTTCTACCTGCCGCTGGACCAGCAACTGCCTGCGGCGAGCTTTGCCCAGTTCGTGGTGCTGGCCAAGTCGCTGGAGGACCGTGAACGCCTGCGCAGCTGGTTGATCGGCACCCTGGACCAGCAGTTCCCCGACTTGCGCTCACGGGTCACGCGCCTGGAAAACGGCCCGCCCGTAGGCTATCCGGTGCAGTTCCGTGTCACCGGCGAACACATCGAGAAGGTTCGCGCCCTGGCCCGCGAGGTGGCGGCCAAGGTGCGCGAGAACCCGCATGTGGTCAACGTGCACCTGGACTGGGAAGAACCGAGCAAGGCGGTGTACCTGGACATCGACCAGGACCGTGCCCGGGCGCTGGGCGTGAGCACCGCGCACCTGTCGAGCTTCCTGCAGAGTTCACTGACCGGCAGCAACGTCAGCCAGTACCGCGAAGACAACGAGCTGATCGAGATTCTCCTGCGTGGTACGCCAGAGGAGCGCCGTGAGCTGGGCAACCTGGGCAGTCTGGCGGTGCCCACCGACAACGGCCAGAGCGTGGCCCTGTCGCAGGTGGCGACCCTGGAGTACGGCTTCGAGGAAGGTATCATCTGGCACCGTAACCGCCTGCCCACGGTCACCGTGCGCGCCGATATCTACGACAAGGAACAGCCGGCGACCTTGGTCAAGCAGATCCAGCCGACGCTGGCGCAGATCAAGGACGAGCTGCCTGATGGCTACTTGCTCGAGGTGGGCGGGACGGTGGAAGACTCCGAGCGTGGCCAGCGTTCAGTGAACGCCGGGATGCCACTGTTCATCGTGGTGGTGCTGAGCCTGCTGATGATCCAGCTGCGCAGTTTCTCGCGGATGTTCATGGTGTTCCTCACCGCGCCCCTCGGGCTGATCGGCGTGACCCTGTTCCTGCTGGTGTTTCGCCAGCCATTCGGCTTCGTCGCCATGTTAGGGACCATCGCCCTGGCCGGCATGATCATGCGCAACTCGGTGATTCTGGTGGACCAGATCGAACAGGATATCGCCGCGGGGATGGAGCGTTGGCAGGCGATCATCGAGGCCACGGTGCGACGCTTCCGGCCAATCGTGCTGACCGCGCTGGCGGCGGTGCTGGCTATGATTCCGTTGTCGAGGAGTGTGTTCTACGGGCCGATGGCGGTAGCGATCATGGGCGGGTTGATCGTCGCCACGGTGCTGACCCTGCTGTTCCTGCCGGCGTTGTATGCGGCGTGGTTCAGGGTCAAGAAAAACTGAGGAACGAGCGGGAGGGCTTTGCCCTCCTATCGCCGGCAAGCCGGCTCCCACACGAGTTGCGCAGTACCTGTGGGAGCTGGCTTGCCAGCGATAGGGCTGCACAGCAGCCCCACCGGTTTTCAGCTCGACATCACAGCGCGCCGAACACCTTCTTGGCAAGGCTGGTGGCCGCACCGGCCGGGTTCTGGCGAATGCTTTCTTCCTGCTTGCCGATCATTTCGAACAAGCCGTCCAGCGCCTTCTCGGTCACATAGTTCTCGATATTGGCGTCATCCTTGATCAGGCCCAGGCCTTTGGCCTGCCCTGCAAAGCTGTTGTACTGCTGGGCCAGGCCGACCTTGTCGGTGGCCTGCTTGACGATCGGCAGGAACTTGGCGCGGATCTGCTCGCGGCTGCTCTTGTTCAGGTACTGGGTGGCCGAGTCCTGGCCGCCGCTGAGGATGCCCTTGGCGTCGGTCACGGTCATCTTCTTCACCGCGTCCACCAGAATCGCCTGGGCTTGCGGCACGGCAGCCTCGGCGGCCTTGTTCATGCTAGTTTCCAGGGCATCGACCTGGTCACCCTTGCCGAACATCTTCATGGCTTTGGCCGCTTTGCCGAGGTTGCCCGGCAGCTCGATGCGCACGTCCGGGTTGTTGCTGAAGCCGCCGGGGGTGCTCAGTTGCTTGACGGCGATCTGCGCGCCTTGGGTAAGGGCGTCCTTCAGGCCGCCGGAGGCGTCGCTCTGGGACAGGTCACCGAGCGACAGGGCCAGGGCGCTGGCCGACAACAGCAGGCCGGCGCACAGAGTGGTGAAGCGCAGGGAGGAGCGGATCATGGGGCTTTCCTTATGAGCAGAGTGGAGCAGGTTCAGCGTATCGTTTAGTCCGTGATCGGGCCAGTCAGGCAGTCGCCGCGGGTTCCGCTGTTTCATCGCGGTGCAAGGCCACCTGGCGGATCGACAGGCGCAGCTCGGCCGACAGCACGCGCTTGGCCACGCCTTCGGCCAGCTCGGCGAGCTTGTCGTGGTAGCCCAGCTTGCCGGCGCTGTCGGGGCGCAAGACCCCTTCACGTACCAGCGTCTGGATGAAGTGGCGGAACAAGGTCTTGTCGAAGAACTCGGGCGCATTCAAGCCATGCAGGATCGACAGGCGCTGGGCCATCATCACGCACAGCTCCTCCAGTTCTTCGGCGTTCAGCGTGTGCTGGCCGCTGTTGAGCAGCAGCGAAGTGGCCATGTAGAAGCGCTGCAGGGTCTGGGTGATGGTACGGGCCAGCAGCGTCAGCAGCACGAACTGCCGCGAGCTGGGCGCGGGGCGCATGTAGATGTCTTGTTCCTTGCGCAGCAGCCCCTGTTCGACCAGCGCCGCCAGCCACTGGTCGATCACCTCGTCCAGTTGCTCGGGCGTCCAGCGCAGGAACAGTTCGGCCTGCAGGTACGGATACAGCGCCCGCACGTACTGGCCCAGCAGTTCGCGGCTCATGCGCGAGCTGCTGAGGAAGAAGCTCGCCAGCAGCCCCGGCAGGGCGAAGATGTGCAGCACGTTGTTGCGGTAGTAAGTCATCAGTACCGCGTTGGCTTCGTCCAGATAGAGGATGCGACCCAGCGCATCCTTCTGCTCAGCCAGCAGGTCCATGCCCAGTACGTGCTCGATAAGTGTCTTGCCGTCACCCTCGGGCAGGGTGGTGTGCGGCGAGTAGGGCACCTGGCGCAGCAGGGCCAGGTACAGGTCGAGCACGCGGGTCAGGGCGCGTTCGTCCAGGGCCAGGCGGCTGGTCGACAGCAGGGCCAGCGCCACCAGGTTGACCGGATTGATTGCCGCGGCCTCGTTGAGGTGGCGGGCAACCGTTTCGCCCAGGCGCGTGGTGGTCTCGTTGAGCCAGTCCGGGCGGAACTGCGGGGCCAGCGCCTGTTCGCGCCAGCCGGGTTGCTGCTGGTCGAGGAAGCTGTTCAGGCGGATTGGCTCGCCGAAGTTGACGTACACCTGGCCGAAGCGCTGCTTGAGCGCGCCGATAACCTTGAAGATGTCGAATATCGATTCCTTCTTCTTGCTGGCGCCGCGCAGCTCGCCCAGGTAGGTGCGGCCTTCGAGCACCCGCTCGTAGCCGATGTACACCGGCACGAAGACGATCGGCGTGCGCGAGGAGCGCAGGAAGCTGCGCAGGGTGATCGCCAGCATGCCGGTGCGCGGTTGCAGCATGCGCCCGGTGCGCGAGCGCCCGCCTTCGACGAAGTACTCCACCGGGAAACCCTTGGTGAACAGGGTGTGCAGGTATTCGTTGAACACGGCGGTGTACAGCGGGTTGCCCTTGAACGTGCGGCGCATGAAGAACGCCCCGCCGCGGCGCAGCAGGCCGCCGATCACCGGCATGTTGAGGTTGATGCCGGCAGCGATGTGTGGCGGCGTCAGGCCGTTGCGGAACAGCAGGTAGGACAGCAGCAGGTAGTCGATATGGCTGCGGTGGCAGGGCACGTAGATCACTTCATGGCCGGGGGCGATGCCTTGCACCTGCTCGATGTGGTTGACCTTGATGCCGTCGTAGATCTTGTTCCAGAACCAGCTCAGCACCACTTCGAGGAAGCGGATCGCGGTGTAGGTGTAGTCCGAGGCGATCTCGTTGCCATAGTACAGCGCCTTGGCCTCGGCCTTGGCGTAGGGGATCTTCTCGCGGTCGGCCTCGTCGCTGATCGCCTGGCGCACCAGCGGATCGTGCACCAGCCCTTTGACCAGGTTGCGACGGTGCGAGATGTCCGGCCCGATGACCGCGGTCTTCAGGTTGCGAAAGTGCACGCGCATCATGCGTTGGGCCATGCGCACGGTGCGCTCATGGCCCTTGTTGTGCTGCACCAGCTCGCGCAGGTGGATCGGCGCGGAGAACTGCACCCGGGTCTTGCGCCCGAGGATCAGCACGCTGAGCAGGCGGCGCAGGCGGCCGGTGACCGCCCAGCTGTCGGCGAAAAGCAGCTTCCACGGGCTCGACTCGCTGGCTGGGGTCTGACCCCAGAACACGCTGACCGGGATGATCTGTGCGTCTTCCTCGGCATGCTGGCTGATTGCCGCGACCAGGCGCTCGAGGGTGGGCGGCGCGCCGCGTTTGTCTTGCCGGCCGAGCCAGTCAGGGTCGGGGGTCAGGTAGAAGAACGCCGCGGGCTCCTGCAGCGGGCCGACGGCCACCGGCAGTACCGGGCGCGGCAGCCCTGCTTTGGTGCACTCGTGGTCGACCACGGCCAGGTCGGTGAGCGACGGCGAGGAGAGGGCATAGAACACCGGTCGGCTGCGGTCAAGCTTGAGCGTCAGCGAGGACTGGTTGATGGTTTCGGAGCGCACCCACAGGTAGAGAACGCGACGCAGGGCGCCGAAGATGAGGCGGCGCAGGGGAGAACGGGTCATGGGGTGGGCCCTGGGTGGAAGTAACAGTGTTTTTTCAGCACGTTAGTCTGCCGTATCTGCGTAAGTTCAGCAAAATTCCGCCATAAATGCCCCTGTCATGAATTTTTTTTGTTCCCTGTCATATACTCGGCCTGCCGCTTGCAGGATATTCGTGCAAGCTGCGTCGGCGCGGGCGGTGAGCCCATGCCAGCAAGGCGATCTTCAAAATAAAAATCCGGAGTAGTTCAGATGTCGTCTCGTGAGACTGGGAATGTGAAGTGGTTCAACGATGCCAAGGGTTATGGCTTCATTCAGCGCGAAGGTGGTGCGGACGTGTTCGTCCACTATCGGGCTATCCGCGGTGAGGGGCATCGCACCCTGGTCGAGGGACAGCAGGTGGAGTACGCACTCGTGCAGGGCCAGAAAGGCCTGCAGGCAGAGGATGTAGTCGGGCTCTGAGCCTTCCGGCTGCACGCTCAAGCTGCAAGTTGTCCGTGGAACTTGCAGCCTGATGCGAACGGCCTCAGCTGGTACGCCAGGTGATTTCCTCTTCACCGTCGGCGCTGATGCGGATCCAGCGATCGGCATCTTCTTCCCCGTCTTCTTCCGCCCAGCTACCTGGCGCGCAACGCACTTCGACGTTCAGCGCAGCGAATGCCGCACGGGCGCAGGCGATGTCGTCGGCCCAGGGTGTCTGGTCGCTTTCCAGGTACAGGCTGTTCCATTTCCCCACAGCTTTCGGTAACCAGGTGACCGGGATGTTACCGGCCGTGCACTTGAAGGTCTGGCCTTTCTGCTTCCATTCGCTGCACGGGCCAAGGGCCTGGGTCAGCCAGTCGGCGATCTGCTTGTGATCGACCTCGGCGTCCTTGAGGTAGATCTCGATATCGGGTTGACGCATGGGAAGCTCCAGTGTGCTCAGTCTTGGCGCACGAAATAGTCATAACGCATGGAAACGGTGACCACGAAGGGTTCGGGCTGTTCGATCACTTGTGCGCGCTTCTCGGCGCTGGCCCGCCAGCCGTGCGGGGTCATCGCCAGCAGGTCGGCGCGGGCCTTGGCCTCGACCAGGCTCAGGCGGAACTCGAGGATCTCGCCGTGGGCGTGGGTCATGCCTGCCGGGACCAGGGCCAGGTGCTTGTCGTCGGCGTAGGGGCGCACTTCATCGTAGAGCACCTCGCGCAGCTCCATCAGATGGCCGCTGGTCGGGCCGACCCGCATCAGGCCGCCGCCCGGGGCCAGCAGGCGCCTGGCCTCCTGCCAGTCGAGCGGGCTGAACACGCTGGCGATGAAGCTGCAGCTGGCATCGGCCATGGGCACGCGGGCCATGCTGGCCACCATCCAGGTTACCTCGGGCGCACGGCGGCAGGCACGCTTGACCGCCTCGCGGGAGATGTCCAGGGCGTAGCCGTCGGCCGCCGGCAGCGCCTGGGCGATCTGCGCGGTGTAGTAGCCTTCGCCGCAGCCGATGTCCAGCCAGGCCTGCGGCTGGCGCTCGGCCGCCAGTTGTGCCAGGCGGCGTGCCACCGGGGCGTAATGGCCGGCGTCGAGGAAGTCGCGACGGGCTTCGACCATGGCCTGGTTGTCGCCCGGGTCGCGGCTGTTCTTGTGCTGCACCGGCAGCAGGTTGAGGTAGCCCTGGCGGGCGCGGTCGAAGCGGTGGCCGGCGGGGCAGGCCACGCCATTGTCGAGCTGCGCCAGGGTCGCCTGGCAGAGAGGGCAGGCGAGCATCAGGCGAGCAACCGGACCAGGGTCTGGTAGTAGATCTCGGTCAGCAGGTCGAGATCGCTGGCCAGGATACGCTCGTCCACCTGGTGGATGGTGGCGTTGACCGGGCCGAGCTCGACCACCTGGGTGCCCATGGTGGCGATGAAGCGGCCATCGGAGGTACCGCCACTGGTCGATGGTCGGGTCTCGCGGCCAGTGACGGCCTTGATGCTCGACGACACCGCATCGAGCAATTCACCCGGCTCGGTGAGGAACGGCAGGCCCGACAGCGCCCAATCGATGCTCCATTCCAGCTGGTGCTTGTCGAGGATCGTCGCGACGCGTTGCTGCAAGCCCTCGACCGTCGATTCGGTGGAGAAACGGAAGTTGAACAGTGCCGTCAGTTCGCCCGGGACCACGTTGGTGGCGCCAGTGCCGGAGTTGAGGTTGGAGATCTGGAAGCTGGTCGGCGGGAAGAATGCATTGCCTTCGTCCCAGTGCTCGGCGGCCAGCTCGGCCAGGGCCGGCGCGGCCAGGTGGATCGGGTTGCGCGCCAGGTGCGGGTAAGCCACATGGCCTTGCTTGCCGCGCACGGTCAGCTTGGCGCCAAGCGAGCCGCGGCGGCCGTTCTTGACCACGTCACCGAGCAGGGTGGTGCTGGACGGCTCGCCGACGATGCACCAGTCCATGCGCTCGTTGCGCGCCTTCAGGCGCTCGACCACAGCCTTGGTGCCGTGGTGGGCCGGGCCTTCCTCGTCGCTGGTGATCAGGAATGCGACCTTGCCACGGTGGTTCGGGTAGTCGTGCACGAAGCGCTCGCAGGCCACCACCATCGACGCCAGGCTGCCCTTCATGTCGGCGGCGCCGCGGCCGCAGAGCATGCCGTCGGCATCGATCAGCGCTTCGAACGGCTCGTGCTGCCACTGCTGCACCGGGCCGGTGGGGACCACATCGGTGTGGCCTGCGAAGCACAGCACCGGGCCTTCCTGGGTGCCATGGCTGGCCCAGAAGTTGTCGACGTCTTCGATGCGCATCGGCTCGAGCTGGAAGCCGACGGCGCCCAGGCGGTTCATCATCTGGGTCTGGCAGTCGGCATCGACCGGGGTGACCGACGGGCGGCGGATCAGGTCGCAGGCCAGTTGCAGGGTAGGCGAAAGCTCGGCAGGGGCCGTCATTGCAAGACTCCGGGGGCAAGGCAGGGCGGGAAACTGGGGCGTTATCTTATATCAAATGATGCCTGCGGACACGATGTGCTTCGTGGGAGCGGCGGCGCGCCGCCGCTTCCACGCTACATCAAACGACCTGTGCTTCGCTTGCCTTCTCCGCCGGCTTGGGCAATGACGACAGCAACGCCATCACCAATGCCGCCAGGTACGGCAACGACTGCACCAGCAGCATCGCCACCCAGAAGCGCATGTCCGAACTCGGCAGCCCCTGCACCAGGTAGATCCCCAGCGCCGCGCCCCACAGCATCAGCATGATGAACAGCTCTTCGCGGGCCTCGGCAATCGCCACCAGCAGACCATGGCTGTCGGCATTCTTCGGCGTGCGGAAGAACGGCATGCTGCTGGTGAAGAAACCGTACAGGACCGCCTTGGCGATGGTATGCGACAGCGCCAGCCCCGCCAGTGCGGCGGCGAAGGCATCCTTCAGGTCGACCCCCACCGCGCGGCGATAGAGGAACAGGATCTTGCCGACCTTGAAGAAGAACAGCGCCAGCGGCGGGATGGCGAACATCATCAGCGGCGGATCGACCCGATGCGGCACGATGATCATCGCCGCCGACCACAGCAGGGCGCCGACGGTGAAGAAGATGTTCATGCCATCGGCGATCCATGGCAGCCAGCCGGCCAGGAAGTGGTAGCGCTGGCCGCGGGTCAGCTCGCTGCCCTTGCCGCGCAGCAGCGCGCCGGCGTGGTGCTTGATGATCTGGATGGCGCCGTAGGCCCAGCGGAAGCGCTGCTTCTTGAAGTCGATGAAGGTGTCGGGCATCAGGCCCTTGCCGTAGCTGTTGTGGGCGTAGGCTGCCGACAGGCCTTTCTCGAACACTCGCAGGCCCAGCTCGGCGTCTTCGCAGATGCACCATTCGGCCCAGCCGAGCTCCTCGAGCACGCTGCGCCTGGTCATGGTCATGGTGCCGTGCTGGATGATCGCGTCACGGTCGTTGCGGGTGACCATGCCGATATGGAAGAAGCCCTTGTACTCGCTGTAGCACAGCTTCTTGAAGGCGCTTTCGTGCTGGTCGCGGTAGTCCTGCGGCGACTGCACCACGGCGATCTTCGGGTCGGCGAAGTGCGGCACCATGTGTTTTAACCAGTTGCGGTCGACGCAGTAGTCCGAGTCGATCACCGCGATCACCTCGGCGTCCTTGGCGGTGTGCGGAATCAGGTAGTTCAGGGCGCCGCCCTTGAAGCCGGCCAGGGGCGCGACGTGGAAGAACTTGAAGCGCTCGCCGAGCTTCTCGCAGTGGGCCTTGAGCGGTTCCCACACGGCCGGGTCCTTGGTGTTGTTGTCGATCACCAGCACTTCGTAGTCTGGGTAGTCCAGCGCGGCGAGGGCGTCGAGGGTCTGCTTGACCATCTCCGGCGGCTCGTTGTAGCACGGCACATGCACCGAGACCTTGGGTCGATAGGCGCTGTCGCCCTGCACGGGCAGGAACTCGCGTCGGCGCTTGTGGATCCACACCGCCTCGGCCAGTTCGTGGGCCTCGGTCAGCAGCACGATGAATACCCCGAGGGCGCCCAGTGCCAGCAGCACGCCCACGGTCAGGCTGAACCAGGTGCTGTACTGCTGGCTGTAGTCGTAGGCGATCCATACCAGCACCGACCCGCACAGGAAGGTGATGAAGGTGAGGAAGGTGCGCCCGCGCTGGCGCAGGGCCGAGCCGTCGATCAGCAGGATGGCCAGGGCGATCATCGCCAGCACTACCGAGGCCACGGCCAGGGCGCGCCATTGCGGGATCGCCACGATCGGGCCTTCAAAGTTGAACTTCTGTTGACGCTCGGCGTTGTACACGCCCCAGTAGGCGCCCACCGAGCCTTCGTCGCTGGCCTTCCATGGCTGGTCGTAGGCCTCGATGACGAAGTAGTTATAGCCACGACGGTTGAGGGTGTTGACCAAGGTGCGCAGGTAGATGGCCTGGTCGGCCTGGGTGGCGTCGGCGCCACCGCGCATGCGGCCATTGCTCGGCCAGCCGACCTCCGAGAGCAGCAGCGGTTTGCGCGGGAACTGCTTGCGCAGCTCGCGGGCACGGTCGAGGACGAATTGCACCGAGTCCTTCATGGGCACGAATTCCCAATAGGGCAGTATGTGCGCGGCGATCAGGTCGACGTGTTTCGCCAGCTCCGGGTGTTCCTTCCAGATGTGCCACTGCTCGCTGGTGGTCACCGGCACCTTCACTGCGGCGCGTACCCGGTCCAGGTAGCCGATCAGCTGTTCGGCGGTGACCTCCTCGCGAAACAACGCTTCGTTGCCGACCACCACCCGCACCACGCTGCGTGAGGTATTGGCCAGGCCGATGGCCTTTTCGATCTCGCGCTCGTTGCGCTCCTGGTCGTTGCTGATCCAGATGCCCAGGGTCACGCGCAGGCCGAGCTCTTCGGCCAGGCGCGGTACCTCGGCCTGGGTGCCTTCGACGGTGTAGATGCGCACGTTGTCGGTCAGTTTGTTCAGTTGCTCGAGGTCCTGGCGGATCTCGTCCTCGCTGGGGTACTGGCCTTTCTGCGGGCTCTGCCCCAGGCGGAAGGGCGAATAGGAGAAACCGGAAATCTGTTCCGGCCAGGCGGGGGCGGACACCGGGCGGTTGATCAAGGCCCAGAACCCGGTGAACAGCGCGGCAATGGCCAGGACCACTACCAGGTTGAGACCGAATTTACGTGATGACATAGGTGTTCGAGGTTCCGAAGAGGGGAGCGAGGGTCGCTGTCGCAGGCCGTGGGTCCTACAAGTGCCGGAGAAGGTAATCCGTTGGATTATCGGCAAGGAATGTAGTTCTCAGGCCGCTCACTTGTCGTCCAGATATATTTGCTTGATAGGACATTAAAGCAGGGTCGGTAGGTTTTGTTCCAACCCCTGGCCGCTCTGCCACGCCCTTGCGGCGTGTTCATGTGCTGTGCTCCCCCCGGAGCGCATGCCTTGGCATATAATGCGCGCCGG
This sequence comes from Pseudomonas soli, assembly GCF_900110655.1. Lineage (GTDB taxonomy): Bacteria > Pseudomonadota > Gammaproteobacteria > Pseudomonadales > Pseudomonadaceae > Aquipseudomonas > Aquipseudomonas soli. The sequence goes on along the minus strand of NZ_FOEQ01000007.1, from coordinate 15,851 downwards.
TTTTTTCGAGGTCCCCACATGAGCACAGAAGATCCACGCTTCGCCGGCGTCGCCCGGCTCTACGGCGACGACGGCTTGCAGCGCCTGCGTCAGGCCCATGTGGCCATCGTCGGCATCGGCGGGGTCGGCTCGTGGGCGGCCGAGGCCCTGGCGCGCAGCGGCGTGGGCGAGATCAGCCTGTTCGACCTCGACGATGTCTGCGTGAGCAACACCAACCGTCAGGCCCACGCCCTCGAAGGGCAGGTGGGCCGCCTCAAGGTGGAGGTGATGGCCGAGCGTCTGCGGGCGATCAACCCGGCCTGCACGGTGCACGCGGTGGCCGACTTCGTCACCCGCGAGACCATGGCCGAGTACATCACCGAACAGATGGACTGCGTGATTGACTGCATCGACAGCGTGATGGCCAAGGCCGCGCTGATCGCCTGGTGTCGCCGACGCAAGATCGCCATCGTCACCACTGGTGGCGCCGGCGGGCAGATCGACCCGACCCAGATCCAGGTCGGCGACCTCAACAAGACCTTCAACGACCCGCTGGCTTCACGGGTGCGCTCGACCTTGCGCCGCGACTACAACTTCTCGCGCAACACCAGCCGCAACTATGGCGTGCCGTGCGTGTTCTCCAGCGAACAGCTGCGCTACCCCAAGGGCGACGGCAGTGTGTGCCTGCAGAAGAGCTTTGTCGGTGAAGGCGTGCGCCTGGACTGTGCAGGTGGTTTCGGCGCGGTGATGATGGTGACCGCGACCTTCGGCATGGTGGCGGCGAGCAAGGCCGTTGAAAAGCTTGTGGCCGGGGCGCGGCGCCCTTCGGAGCGGGTCAAGGCTGATTAGGCTATCGCGGGGCAGTGGTTCAGCCCTGGGTAGCGAGTTCGGCCATCCTCAGTAGCACCGCATGCAGACCATTGCTGCGCGACGGTGACAACTGCCGCTCCAGTCCCAGTTGGGTAAACCAGGCGCTCAGGTCGAGCGCTGCCAACTGATCGCTGGCCAAGCCTTGCACTCGCACAAGAAGAAGTGCCAGCAATCCCCGCAGCATCCGCGCATCGCTGCCTGCCTTGAACCGCCACTGGCCGTCATCCTGCACCGCCACCAGCCAAACCAGGCTCTCGCAGCCATGCACCCGGTTGGTCTCGGTCTTGTCGCTGTCGCCCAGTGGCTCCAGGCGGTCACCCCACTGCATCAGCAACCGCGCCCGCTGCTCCCAGCCACGCGCCTGTTCGAACGCTTCCAGCGCTTGGCTGGCCTCTGGCGAAAGGTTCATCGCAACAGTTCCAGGCCTTTGTCGAGCGCCTCGAAGAAACGCTGCAGGTCGTCGCTGTCGGAGTACAGCCCCAGCGATACGCGGATCGCGCCATCGAGCCCCAGGTGCCTGAGCAGTGGCATGGCGCAATGGTGCCCGGCGCGCACGGCGATACCCTGTTCTGTCAGCAGGTGGGCGATATCGGCGTTGTGCACGCCATCGATGACGAAACTGGCCAGTGCCGCCTCGGGCGAGCCGAGCAGGCGAACTCCCTCGCGATCGGCCAGGCCACGTACCAGGCACTGGTGCAAGCTGGCTTCATGGGCGGCCACGGCATGTACGTCGAGGCTGGCCAGGTAGTCCAGGGTGGCGCCCAGGCCGATCACCCCGGCAATCGGCGGGGTGCCGGCTTCGAAACCCAGTGGCGCGGGGCGGAAGCTGGCGCTCTGGTAGTCCGCCATCTGCACCATTTCTCCGCCGTATTGCCAGTGACGCAGCAACGCCAGCGCATCCTGGCGGCCGTAAAGTACGCCCACTCCGTCCGGACCATAGAGTTTGTGGCTGGAGAACACATAGAAATCGCAGGCCAGTTGCTGCACGTCATGTCGGCCATGAACCACGCCCTGGGCGCCATCGACAACGCTCAGCGCGCCTTGGGCGCGGGCATGCGCCAGCAAAGGCGTCAGCGGTTGCCAGGTACCCAGCACGTTGGACAGTTGGCTGATCGCCAGCAGGCGAGTGCGCGGGCCTATCAGTTGCAGGGCCTGCTCCAGGTCGACATGCCCCTGGTCAGTAACCGGCAGGACCACCAGGCGCAGGTTGCGGCGATGCGCCAGTTGTTGCCAGGGCAGCAGGTTGGCGTGGTGCTCCAGGCCGCTGACGGCGATTTCGTCGCCTGCCTCGAAGCGATGTTCCAGACCATAGGCCAGCAGGTTCAAGGCCGAGGTAGCACCGTGGGTGAATACGATCTGGCGCGCATCGGCTGCATTGAGCCAGGCGGCGACCTTGTCCCGTGTGCCCTCGAAAGCCTGTGTCGCCAAGGCGCCGGGCAGGTGCTGGGCGCGGTGTACATTGGCTGCGCCATGGCCGTAGTAATGGCTCAGGGCATCGAGCAGGGCCTGGGGTTTCTGCGTGGTGGCGGCGCTATCCAGGTAGGTCTGGTGCTGCCGTTGCAGGGCGGCGATGGCCGGGAAATCGGTACGCCAGGGGGAGGGCTGGAACATGTTCGCGGGGCCTGGAATGAAAAATCGGGTCTGCCCGTAGGAGCAGACCCGATCTTATCACCTCAAACCCAGGCAGAGCCTCAGTTGTGAGCGTGCAGTGCCTCGTTCAGCTCGATGGCCGACTTGTGGGTCTTGCACTCCACGGCGCCATTGAGCGAGTTGCGGCGGAACAGCAAGTCGGTCTGGCCGGCCAGATCGCGCGCCTTGACCACCTTGACCAGCTGGTTGTTCTCATCCAGCAGGTTCACCTTGGTGCCGGCGGTGATGTACAGGCCGGCTTCGACGGTGTTGCGGTCGCCCAGCGGGATGCCGATACCGGCGTTGGCGCCGATCAGGCAACCTTCGCCGACCTTGATGACGATGTTGCCACCACCGGACAGGGTGCCCATGGTCGAGCAACCGCCGCCCAGGTCGGAGCCCTTGCCGACGAACACGCCAGCGGAGACGCGGCCTTCGATCATGCCCGGGCCTTCGGTACCGGCGTTAAAGTTGACGAAGCCTTCGTGCATGATGGTGGTGCCTTCGCCAATATAGGCGCCCAGGCGCACACGAGCAGTGTCGGCGATGCGCACGCCGGCTGGCACCACGTAGTCGGTCATCTTCGGGAACTTGTCCACCGAGAACACTTCCAGCAGTTCGCCTTTCAGGCGCGCTTCCAGTTGCCGCTCGGCAAGCTCGGCCAGGTCGACCGCGCCCTGGTTGGTCCAGGCGACGTTGGGCAGCAGCGGGAAGATGCCGGCCAGCGATACACCGTGCGGCTTGACCAGGCGGTGCGACAGCAGGTGCAGCTTGAGGTAGGCCTCGGGGGTGGAGGCCAAGGCGCCGTCTTCGGCCAGCAGGGTGGCGACCAGCGGCTTGTGGCTCTCGGCCAGGCGGGTCAGCAGGGCTGCTTGCGCTGCATCAACGCCCTTGAGCGCGTCGGCCAGTTGGGCGGCCTGGGCGGTGCTGAAGGCGATGGCCTGGTTGCCACCTTCATAACCGAGAACCGGCGCGATGGCCGCGACCAGTTCGGCGGACGGCTTGAGCACAGGCTGTGCGTAGAAGACTTCCAGCCAGGTGCCCTGGCGGTTCTGGGTGCCGACACCGAAGGCCAGGCTGAACAGCGATTGAGACATGCGATTACCTCATGCGAAATGGGGATGGAGCGTAATGCGTGATCAGGCCAGCGCCGCCGCGTAGAGATCGGGCTTGAAGCCGACCAGCGTGCGCTCGCCGAGGTCGAGCACCGGGCGCTTGATCATCGAAGGTTGGGCGACCATCAGTTCGACGGCCTTGGCCTGGTCGAGGTTGGCCTTGCTGGCGTCGTCGAGCTTGCGGAAGGTGGTCCCGGCGCGGTTCAGCACGACTTCCCAGCCATGCTCGTCGCACCAGCGGTTCAGGCTGTCGCGGTCGATGCCCTGGGTCTTGTAGTCGTGGAAGTCGTAGCCAATGGCCTTTTCTTCAAGCCAGGTACGGGCCTTTTTCATGGTGTCGCAGGCTTTGATGCCGTAGAGAGTGTAAGCCATTGAAATGCCTGGGGCTGCCGGCGGTGGCCTGGCGTCCCCGATACTCCTTGAAGATTGGGTGGCAGCGATTATGCGGTATCGATGGGGTTGGCGCCACGGCTGCGGGCCCGAAGGTATGGGGGGATGTATGTCACATCGTCTCAAGTAGCATTGTGTTACATATTCGCTGGTGGGTTGCGACTAACGTGCAGCGGTCCACAATAGAAGGTCCTCGCTAACATATTGTTTCAATGGCGATGTTTCGCCTTGCTGTCGTTTCTCCGATCACACAGGAAGCTTGCTGATGCAGTCAGCCTATACCGTTCTTATCCTGCTGATGCTGGTGAGCGTGTCGAAACTGGTGGGGCGCGTGTTGCCACTGCCGCTGCCGCTGGTACAGATTGGCGCGGGTGCCTTGCTGGCCTGGCCAACCCTGGGATTGCATGTGGCGCTGGACCCGGAGCTGTTCCTGTTCCTGTTTTTACCGCCGTTGCTGTTCGCCGATGGCTGGCGCATGCCCAAGCGCGAGCTGTGGCGCATACGCGGGCCGGTGGTGGCCCTGGCGGTGGGGCTGGTGCTGTTCACCGTGGTCGGCGCCGGGTATTTCATCCACTGGCTGCTGCCGAGCATTCCCCTGCCGGTGGCCTTTGCCCTGGCGGCGGTGCTGTCGCCCACCGATGCCGTGGCGGTCTCGGCCATCACCCAGGACCGCCTGCCCACGCCCCTGATGCACATGCTCCAAGGCGAGGCGTTGATGAACGACGCCTCGGGCCTGGTGACCTTCAAGTTCGCCCTGGCCGCCGCCATCACCGGCGTATTCTCGCTGACCGAGGCCAGCCTGACCTTCGTGCTCGTCGCCCTTGGTGGCCTGGCGGTGGGCGTGGCGCTGAGCTGGCTGGTGGGGCGCCTGCGCATGTGGATGATCACCCGCGGCTGGGACGATCCGGCCACCCACGTGGTGTTCATGCTGCTGCTGCCGTTCGCCGCCTACGTGCTGGCCGAGCGCCTGGGCGTGTCGGGCATCCTCTCGGCGGTGGCCGCGGGCATGATGCAGAGCTGGCTCGACCTGTTGCCGCGCCAGACCAGCACCCGCCTGCTCAATCGCAGTGTCTGGTCGTTGCTGGAGTTCGCCTTCAACGGCCTGATCTTCCTGCTGCTGGGCCTGCAGTTGCCGGACATCATCAAGGCGGTGGTCACCGACGAGGCAACTGTCTGGCCGACCCTGGTCTGGCGCTGTCTGGACGTGGTGGCGATCTTCGCCGCGCTGGTGCTGCTGCGCTTTGTCTGGGTGCAGAGCATCTGGCGGGCTATCGGCGTGGTACGGCGCTGGCGCGGCAAGCCGACGCTGGTACTGATGCCGACCGCCCGCTCCTGCTGGCTGCTGACCTTCGGTGGCGTGCGCGGGGCGGTGACCCTGGCGGGCGTGATGTCGGTGCCGCTGCTGATGGGAGCGGGCAAAGCCTTCCCAGAGCGCGACCTGCTGATCTTCATCGCCGCCGGTGTGATCCTGCTGTCGCTGGTCAGCGCGGTGATTGCCCTACCTATTTTGCTGCGTGGCGTTACCAAGAGTCCCGATGAGCGCTTGCACCAGGAGGTGCAGGAGGCCTGGCGGCGCACGGCCGAAGCGGCTATTCATGCCCTGGAAGCCGAAGAGGTGATCGATGCCAATGCGCCCCAGGACGCCGCCCAGGCCACCCTGGCCACTGAGCTGAAAGCGCGGTTGATGGCCGAATACCGGGATGAGCTGGACAGCTATAACGACACCGCAGAAGCCCGGGCGCTGGCAGAGCAGATGGATCTGCTGGAGCGTCGCCTGCGCCTGCGGGCATTACGTGCTCAGCGCCTGGAACTGTACGAGCTGCACCGCCAGCATCAGGTGGGTGATGAGGTGGTGCGACAGGTGCTGGGGGAACTGGACATGAGTGAGGCGAACCTGGGGCAGGTTCGCTAGGCTCTGTACGAAAAGCCTTGATACTTGTTCATGCTGCGTTGAAAACAGCCTCGGAATGCTCATGTACTCCAGTACAGTCGGGCGCGACCCCGGCCGTTCCTCGGCTGTTTTCGCCTTGCCTGACCTGCGTCTCAAGACTTTTCGTACAGAGCCTAGTGAAGCAGGGGGCGCAGGGCGCCCCCATGCAACTCAACGGTTGTGCAGGAAGTCCCGAATTCTCTCGGCGGCCTCGATGCACTCGGCCAGCGGCGCGACCAGCGCCATGCGCACGCGCCCGGCGCCCGGGTTGACCCCGTCCACCTCACGGGACAGGTACGAGCCCGGTACCACCGTGACATGCTCGGCCTCGAACAGGTCGCGGGTAAAATCGGCATCGCTGCCCGCCACCTTGGCCCACAGGTAGAAGCTGCCATCCGGGCGCTGCACATCCATTACCGGCTGCAGGATGCCGAGCACGGCGTCGTATTTGGCGCGGTACTGGTCGCGGTTCTCGCGCACGTGGGCCTCATCCTGCCAGGCGGCAATGCTGGCGAGCTGGGTTTGCACCGGCATGGCGCATCCGTGATAGGTGCGATACAGCAGGAACGGCTTGATGATCTCGGCGTCCCCGGCCACGAAGCCCGAGCGCAGGCCTGGCAGGTTGGAGCGCTTGGACAGGCTGTGGAACACCACGCAGCGCTTGAAGTCACTACGGCCAAGCGCTGCGCATGCACTCAGCAGGCCCGGTGGCGGTGCGTCCTCGTCGAAGTACAGTTCGCTGTAGCACTCGTCGGCGGCGATCACGAAGTCGTGTTTGTCGGCAAGGGCGATCAGTTTTTTCAGGGTGTCCATCGGCACCAGGGCACCCGTGGGATTGCCTGGGGAGCACAGGAACAGGATCTGGCAGCGCTCCCAGGTCTCGGCCGGCACGGCATCGAAGTCGGGGTTGAAGCCGTTGCTTTCCAGGCATGGCAGGTAGTGCGGGGTGGCGCCGGCCAGCAGGGCCGCGCCTTCGTAGATCTGGTAGAACGGGTTGGGGCTGACCACCAGCCCGTCGTCTTCGCGGTTGACCACGGCCTGGGTGAAGGCGAACAGCGCTTCGCGGGTGCCATTGACCGGCAGGATATGACGCTCGGCGTCCAACCAGCCCGCCGGCACGCCGAAGCGCGTCTGGCACCACTGAGCAATTGCCTGGCGCAAGGCCGGCAGGCCGAGGGTGCTGGGGTAGACCGCCAGCTTGTCGAGGTTGTCGGCCATGGCCTTGGCGACGAACGCCGGCGATTCATGCTTCGGCTCACCGATCGACAAGGCGATGGCACGCTTGTCGGCTGCCGGTTTCACGGTGCCCAGCAGGGCGCGCAGTTTCTCGAACGGGTAGGGCTGGAGCTGGGTCATGGCGTGGTTCATCGGCGCAAGGTCTCGTTAGCGTCAAAAGGTCATGCGGGTAGGGCTGGCGTCGCTGGCCTGACCGGCCTGCAACTGCTGGACGATGGCTTCCTGCAGGCGGCTGCATAGCTGCGGGTCGGACAGCGGCTGGTTATCGGCGTCGGTGATGAAGAACACGTCTTCCACGCGCTCGCCGAGGGTGGCGATCTTGGCGTTCTGCAGCGAGATGTCGAACTCGAGGAAGATCCGCCCGATCCTGGCCAGCAGGCCGGGGCGATCGGGCGCAGTGATCTCGAGGATGGTCACCGGGCGCTGGGCATCGTTGAGGATGGTCACCTGCGGCGGGAAGTCGAAGTGCTTGAGCTGGCGTGGCACCCGGCGCTGGATGATCGCCGGGTAGTCCTCGGGGTTGCGCAAAGCGCTGGTCAGGCCGTCACGGATCTGGCTGACCCGCTTGGGATTGTCGCCGATCGAGCCGCCGTCGTTGTCGAGCACGATATAGGTGTCGAGGGTGAACTGGCTGCTCGAGGTGATGATCCGGGCATCATGAATGTTCAGGTTAAGCTGGGCCATGGCGGCCACGGTCACGGCGAAGAAGTCGTGCTGGTCGGGGGCGTAGATGAAGATCTGCGTGCCGCCCTCGAACTCGCGCTGCGTGGTTTCCTTGATCAGCACCAGCGGGCCGCCATCGGCCGGTTGCTGGAGGATCGCATCGCTGTGCCAGGCCACATCCGCGGCAGTGTGCTTGAGGAAGTAGTCGTCGCCCAGCTGCGACCAAAGCTGCTCGACATCGTCCGGGTCTGTGCCTTCGCGTATCAGGATATCCAGTGCCGCGCTCTGGGTCTGGCGGATCTGCTCTTCGCGGTCCAGTGGGTTTTCCAGCCCGCGGCGCAGGGCGCGCTTGGTCTCCGTATAGAGCTGGCGCAGCAGGCTCGCCCGCCAGGAGTTCCACAGGCTGGGGTTGGTGGCGTTGATATCGGCCACGGTCAGCACGTAGAGGTAGTCCAGCCGCGTCTCGTCACCGACATGCAGGGCGAAATCGTTGATCACCTGCGGGTCGGAGAGGTCCTTGCGCTGGGCGGTGGTGGACATCACAAGGTGGTTCAGCACCAGCCAGGCGATCAGGCGGCTGTCCCAGGCGGGCAGTTGGTGCCGTTCGCAGAACTGCTGCGCATCCACCGCTCCCAGTTCGGAGTGATCGCCCTGGCGACCTTTGCCGATGTCGTGGTACAGGCCGGCCAGGTAGATCAGCTCGGGCTTTGGCAGGCGGCCCATGAGCTTGCTGGCCAGCGGGAATTTCTCCGAGACCGGCGTGTATTGCAGTTTGCGCAGATGCTTGATCAGGTTGAGGGTGTGGGCATCGACCGTGTAGATGTGGAACAGGTCGTGCTGCATCTGCCCGACGATCAGGCCGAACTCCGGCAGGTAGCGGCCAAGGATGCCGTAGCGATTCATCCGCCGCAGATTGCGGTGGATGCCTATCTCGCACTTGAACAGCTCGATGAACAGGCTCGTGTTGCGGATATCGTGGCGGAACTTGTCGTCGATCAGGTGGCGATGTTCGCGCAGCAGGCGCACGGTGTCGGCACGCACGCCCTTGATTTCGGGATGCTGGGCCATCAGTACGAAGATTTCCAGCATGGCGAACGGGGTGCGCCTGAAAACGTTCGGGTTGACCGCTTCTATATAGCCATCGTGCAGACGGAACCGGGCGTTGACGGGCTGCGTGGCGCCGCTGTCGTCGTCGGCCAGGATCACCTCCTCGAAATGCTGGATGATCAGGTCGCACAGCTGGCTGATGCTCATCACCACCCGGTAGTACTGCTGCATGAACTGTTCGATGGCGCGTTTGGGGTTCTCGTCGGTGTAGCCCAGCAGCGTGGCGATGCTGCGCTGGTGGTCGAACAGCAGGCGGTCTTCGGCGCGCCCGGCGAGCATGTGCAGGGCGTAGCGCACACGCCAGAGGAAGGCCTGGGACGAGGCCAGTAGCTCGTTTTCGCTCTCCAGCAGGAAGTCCTCGCCCGCCAGCGCGTGCAGGTTCAGCGTGCCGTACTGGCGCCTGGCTACCCAGAGCACGGTCTGGATGTCGCGCAGGCCGCCCGGGCCGCCCTTGACGTTGGGCTCGAGGTTGTACTCGGTGTCGTTGTACTTGTGATGGCGGGCCTTGAGTTCGGCACGTTTGGCCAGGAAGAACTCTTTGCTGGGCCACATGTGCGCGGTGCTGGTGGCGTCGAGCATGCGCTGGCGCAGGGCCTCGGGGCCGGCGATGGTGCGGCTTTCCATCAGGTTGGTGATGACCGTGAGGTCGGCCCGGGCCTGCTCGGCGCACTCGTCGACGGTGCGCACGCTCTGACCGACCTCCAGGCCGATGTCCCAGAGCAGGGTGAGGAAGCGCTCGATGGCATCGCGGTACTGCTCGTGTTCGGCGGCGTCGAGCAGGATCAGCAGGTCGATGTCCGAATACGGATGCAGCTCGCCGCGGCCGTAGCCGCCCACCGCCACCAGGGCGATGCCGCCTGGCGCGCCCCAGCTGAACTGGTGCCAGGCCTGTTGCAGGATGTTGTCGACGAACCAGGCGCGGTCCTCGATCAGCCGGCGGATCTCGCGGCCTTCGCGAAAACGCTTGTCGAGCACCTCGCCGGCCATGCGTATGGCCTTCTTGAAAGCGGCGATGGGGCTTGCCTTGAGGGCCAGTTCCGCCTGGAACTGGCCACGGTCGAACAGCTCGGGATCCACCTGGGGCATCGAGTCGCGTTCCTGTCGTTCAGTATCAGGCCGAGGTGCGCGGGATGGTGTCGTCCTTGCGCAGGGTGAAGATCTCGTAGCCGGTGGCGGTCACCACCAGGGTGTGTTCCCACTGGGCCGAGAGTTTGCGGTCCTTGGTGATGGCGGTCCAGCCGTCGCCCAGTACCTTGGTGTCGGCCTTGCCCTGGTTGATCATCGGCTCGATGGTGAAGGTCATGCCTTCCTTGAGCTCCATGCCGGTACCGGCACGGCCGTAGTGGACGATCTGCGGTTCTTCGTGGAACACCTTGCCGATGCCGTGGCCGCAGAACTCGCGGACCACCGAGAAACCATTCTTCTCGGCGTGCTTCTGGATCACCTCGCCGATGTCGCCCAGGCGGCAGCCGGGCTTGACCAGTTCGATGGCCTTGTACAGGCACTCCTGGGTGACCTTGGACAGGCGCTCGGCCCACGGCGCGACGGTGCCGACATGGAACATGCGGCTGGTGTCGCCGTGGTAGCCGTCCTTGATCACGGTCACGTCGATGTTGATGGTGTCGCCATCCTTGAGTGCCTTGTCATTGGGGATGCCATGGCAGACCACGTGGTTGATCGAGGTGCAGATCGACTTGGGGAAGCCCTTGTAGTTCAGCGGCGCCGGGATGGCCTTCTGCTCGTTGACGATGTAGTCGTGGCAGAGGCGGTCGAGCTCCTCGGTGGTGATACCGGGCTTGACGTGTGGCTCGATCATTTCCAGCACTTCGGCGGCCAGGCGGCCGGCGATGCGCATCTTCTCGATGTCTTCTGCGGTCTTGATGGTGACGGTCATTACAGGCTCTCTACGGCGCCGCGCGCGGCGCGAACAAACGGGAAAGGCCGGATTCTACCAGAGCGCGGCGGCGATCTGTCGGGATAGTCCAGCAGATCCGGTGGCCTATTGAGGGCATTCTGGCCCCAAAAGGCGGGGGCTGCAAAAGCCGCTGACGGACGAAGCATTATCCGGGTTCCGTTCGCTCGCCGGCTGTGGTATAAAATGCGCCGCTTTCGGGGGATGTCCTCCGTCAGCTCAAACCCACACACGTGTCGACACGATGGCCTGGGTGCCCGGTTTCCCTGGAAACACGGGTTGGTCATTGGGATACGTGGAGGCCCAACCCGACTTATCAAGGAACTATCATGTCCCAAGTCAACATGCGCGATATGCTGAAGGCCGGTGTGCACTTCGGCCACCAGACCCGTTACTGGAACCCGAAAATGGGCAAGTACATTTTCGGCGCGCGCAACAAGATCCACATCATCAACCTGGAAAAAACCCTGCCGATGTTCAACGAGGCTCTGTCCTTCGTAGAGCGCCTGGCCCAGGGCAAGAACAAGATCATGTTCGTCGGCACCAAGCGTTCCGCCGGCAAGATCGTCGCCGAGCAAGCAGCTCGTTGCGGTTCGCCATACGTTGATCACCGCTGGTTGGGCGGCATGCTGACCAACTACAAGACCATCCGCGCTTCGATCAAGCGTCTGCGTGACCTGGAAACCCAGGCCGAAGATGGTACTTTCACCAAGCTGACCAAGAAAGAAGCTCTGATGCGTTCGCGCGATCTGGAGAAGCTGGACCGCAGCCTGGGTGGTATCAAGGACATGGGCGGTCTGCCTGATGCTCTGTTCGTGATCGACGTCGACCACGAGCGCATTGCCATCACCGAAGCCAACAAGCTGGGCATCCCGGTTATCGGCGTTGTCGATACCAACAGCAGCCCTGAAGGTGTTGACTACATCATCCCAGGTAACGATGACGCCATCCGCGCTATCGAGCTGTACATGACTTCGATGGCCGACGCCGTCATCCGCGGCCGCAACAACGTTGCCGGCGGCACTGAAGTCTATGTTGAAGAAGCGGCTGCACCTGCTGCCGAGTAATTGACGCTTAGCGTCTACTTGGCACGCAAAAAGGGGGCTTTGCCCCCTTTTTGCCACCTTGAAATCCTGCTGTCAGCGAAGGCCCCGCATCATGGGCCGGCTGAGGTATAAAACAGCGGATTTGCAGAATTTAACGCCCGTGACGAACGGGTGGAATGGTTGAAAAACTTTCCAAGAGGATTTTGAAATGGCAGCAATTACTGCAGCGCTGGTCAAAGAACTGCGCGAGCGTACCGGCGAAGGCATGATGGATTGCAAGAAGGCCCTGGAAAAGGCCGGCGGCGACATCGAGAAAGCCATTGACGACATGCGTGCCTCGGGCGCCATCAAGGCCGCCAAGAAGGCTGGCAACGTTGCCGCCGAAGGCGCCATCGCCGTCAAGACCGACGGTAAATCCGCCGTCCTGCTGGAAGTGAACTCGCAGACCGACTTCCTGGCCCTGCAAGACGACTTCAAGAACTTCGTTGCCGAAAGCATCGAACAGGCCTTCGCCGAGAAGCTGACCGACGCCGCTCCGCTGATCGCTTCGCGTGAAGCTGCTCGTGAAGCCCTGGTCGCCAAGTGCGGCGAAAACGTCAACATCCGTCGCCTGGTGCGCGTTGAGGGTGACGTTGTCGGTGCCTACCTGCACGGTAACAAGATCGGTGCAGTTGTTGTCCTGAAAGGCGGTGACGTCGATCTGGCCAAGAACATCGCCATGCACGTTGCCGCTTCGAACCCAGAGTTCCTGGACGCGTCGGAAATCTCCGCCGAGGCCATCGAGCGCGAGAAGAACGTCTTCCTGCAGCTGAACGCCGACAAGATCGCCGGCAAGCCGGAAAACATCGTTGAAAACATGATCAACGGTCGTATCTCCAAGTTCAAGGCCGAAGCCTCGCTGAAAGAGCAAGCCTTCGTGATGGATCCGGAAGTCAAGGTCGGCGCGCTGGCCAAGAAAGCCGGTGCCGAAATCGTTTCCTTCACCTACTTCAAGGTTGGCGAAGGTATCGAGAAGCCGGTTGACGACTTCGCTGCCGAAGTTGCCGCCCAGGTAGCTGCCGCCAAGCAGTAAGACGGAGTCGTCTGTCGCCCCAAAGAGGCTGCCCGCTCACGCGCGCAGCCTCTTTGTCAAAGCGGGAGTGGTTTACCAGACCGCTGCTCGCTGACGCAGTAGCTGCGTCACGCTAGAGTTACGCGCAGGCTGAAAACAGCCAGCCAGATTTTTACAAACGCCGCAGGAGAGATTCGCAATGGCTCAGCAGGGCAGTGGTCATCAGGCTCGCTATAAACGCATTCTACTCAAACTTAGCGGCGAGGCCCTGATGGGCTCGGAAGAGTTCGGGATCGACCCCAAGGTCCTGGATCGCATGGCGCTGGAAGTCGGCCAACTGGTCGGCATCGGCGTCCAGGTCGGCCTGGTGATCGGTGGTGGCAACCTGTTCCGTGGTGCGGCGCTCAGCGCAGCCGGCATGGATCGGGTCACTGGCGACCACATGGGCATGCTGGCCACCGTGATGAACGCACTGGCCATGCGCGACGCGCTGGAGCGGGCGAACATCACCGCGATCGTCATGTCGGCCATCTCCATGGTCGGTGTAACCGATCACTATGATCGCCGCAAGGCCATGCGCCACCTGAACTCGAAAGAAGTCGTGATCTTCGCTGCCGGTACCGGCAACCCGTTCTTCACCACCGACTCCGCCGCTTGCCTGCGCGCCATCGAAATCGATGCCGACGTGGTATTGAAGGCAACCAAAGTCGATGGTGTATACACTGCAGATCCATTCAAGGACCCGCATGCCGAGAAGTTCGATCATCTGTCCTACGATGAAGTGCTGGATCGCAAGCTGGGTGTAATGGACCTGACGGCAATCTGCCTGTGCCGCGATCACAAGATGCCGTTGCGCGTCTTCAACATGAACAAGCCCGGCGCCCTGCTGAACATCGTGCATGGCGGCGCGGAAGGAACTCTGATCGAGGAAGTTCAAAAATGATCAACGAAATCAAGAAAGACGCCCAGGCGCGCATGCAAAAGTCGCTGGAGTCGCTGATCCACGCATTTGGCCAGATCCGCACCGGCAAGGCGCACCCGAGCGTCCTGGGCAGCGTGATGGTGCCTTACTATGGCACCGACACCCCGCTGGCCGGCGTGGCCAGCGTGACCGTGAAAGACAACCAGACCCTGCAAGTGGTGCCTTTCGAGCGCAACATGCTGGGCGCCATCGACAAGGCCATCGGCAGTGCCGGCTTGAACCTCAATCCGACCAATCTGGGCGAGTTGCTGCTGGTCAACATGCCCCCGCTGACCGAGGAAACCCGCAAGGGCTTCACCAAGCAGGCCCGCGCCGCAGCCGAGGATGCCCGAGTTGCCGTGCGCAACATTCGTCGTGACGCCATGAGTGACCTGAAGAAGCTGTCCAAGGACAAGGAAATCAGTGAAGACGAAGAGCGTCGTGCCAGTGCCGAAATCGACAAGCTGATCAAGGATTACGAGGCGAAGATCGCCAAGGCTACCGATGATAAAGAAAAGGACCTGATGGCCATCTAAGGGTCAGGACACCTTCATGGAAAAGACCAAGCAGACTGTGCCCTCCGTGGTGCCGCGTCACGTGGCGATCATCATGGATGGGAATAATCGCTGGGCGAAGAAGCGCTTCATGCCCGGCGTTGCCGGGCATAAAGCGGGTGTCGATGCGGTACGCGCCGTGATCGAAGTGTGCGCCGAGGCCAAGGTCGAGGTGCTCACGCTGTTCGCGTTCTCCAGTGAGAACTGGCAGCGACCGGCGGACGAAGTCAGTGCCCTCATGGACCTGTTCTTCAAGGCGCTGCGCCGCGAGGCCAAGCGCCTGAACGATAACAACATCAGCCTGCGCATTATCGGCGACCGCTCACGCTTCCACCCTGAACTCCAGGCTGCGATGCGCGAGGCCGAGGCTGCGACCGCCGGCAGCAACCGCTTCATCCTGCAGATCGCCGCCAACTACGGTGGCCAGTGGGATATCGCCCAGGCTGCCCAGCGCCTGGCGCGTGAAGTGCAGGCCGGTCATCTGCGCCCGGACGACATCACCCCGGATCTGCTGCAGACCTGCCTGGTCACGGGCGACCTGCCATTGCCCGACCTGTGCATCCGCACCGGTGGCGAGCACCGCATCAGCAATTTCCTCTTGTGGCAGCTGGCCTACGCCGAGCTGTACTTCTCCGACCTCTATTGGCCGGACTTCAAACACGAGGCCATGCGCAATGCGCTGGCCGATTTCGCTTCGCGCCAGCGCCGCTTCGGTAAGACCAGCGAGCAGGTCGAAGCCGGAGCCCGTGCTTAATGCTTAAACAACGCATCATAACCGCCCTGATCCTGCTGCCGATCGCGGTGGGTGGTTTCTTCCTGCTCAATGGTGGGGATTTCGCCCTCTTCATCGGTTTCGTGGTGACGCTCGGCGCCTGGGAATGGGCGCGCCTGGCCGGCCTGGTGGCGCAGCCGCTGCGTATCGCCTACGCCACCGTGGTCGCGGGCGGGCTGATGCTGCTCTACCTGATGCCCGACCTTGCGCCCTGGGTGCTGGGCGCTTCGGTGATCTGGTGGGCGCTGGCCACGTGGTTGGTGCTCACCTATCCGCGCAGCGGCGAGCTGTGGAGTAGTGCCGCCTGTCGCCTGCTGATCGGCCTGCTGGTGTTGCTACCCGCCTGGCAGGGCCTGGTGCTGCTCAAGCACTGGCCGCTGGGCAACTGGCTGATCCTGGCGGTCATGGTGCTGGTCTGGGCGGCTGATATCGGCGCCTATTTCTCCGGCCGTGCCTTCGGCAAGCGCAAGCTGGCGCCACAGGTCAGCCCGGGCAAGAGCTGGGAGGGCGTGTATGGCGGTCTCGCGGTCAGCCTGCTGATCACCTTGGGCGTGGGCATTGCCCGTGACTGGAGTGTCGGTCAGGTGCTGCTGGGCTTGCTGGGCGCCGTGGTGGTGGTGATGTCCTCGGTGGTCG
>NZ_FOEQ01000008.1:143892-235901 GCF_900110655.1 Pseudomonas soli | reverse complement strand
GTTGCCCGCGCCACCGATGAAGCGGTCGGCACCGGCGCCACCACGCATCACGTCGTTGCCACTGCCACCGGTGATGATGTTGTCGCTGGCATTGCCAACCCCGGTAAAGTTGCCGGTACCAATGTAGGTGAGGTTTTCCACCTCAGGGGTCAGGGTGTAGCTGGCCAGGGTCGTGCGCACCTCGTCGATGCCGCCGCCAGCCTGCTCGAACACGCCAGCGGTGTTGTACAGGTAATAGGTATCGTTACCGGCACCACCGGCAAAGCTCTTGCTCGAACCTGTCGCCTGCATGATGAAGGTGTCGTTCTGGCTGCTGCCGATGACACTGTACATGCCGGTGAACTTGTCACCCTCTGCGTCGCCACCCTGGCCGGTGCCGCCAGAACCATCTACCGTGATCTTCACCGCCTGCTCGGACAACGAATAGTCCATCGTGTCGTTCAAGCCGCCGTTGAACTTCTGTGCGCGAGCGTCGCTAATGAAGGTATCGGCGTAGTTCGAACCCTGGAACACCTCGATGCTTTCGAAGGTATCGCCGGCGGCGATGCCAGTGTGCACACCGGTCTTGAAGTTCAAGGTGATGCCGGCACCGGCATCGGTATACGACACAGTGTCGTTGCCCGCGCCCCCGATGAAGCGGTCGGCACCGGCGCCACCGTAAAGCGTGTCGTTGCCGTCACCACCATTGATGATGTCGTCGCCGCCCTTGCCAAAAATCTGATCGTCCCCACTGGTACCAACCAGATTATCGGGGCCTTCGGTTCCCTGAATTACAGCCATGTCTACTCATTCCTTGCACTGGTTGAACAATCCTTGCCTGAAAACGCCAACACACTCGTCGACGCTCATCCTTCCCTGAATGCCCGTTGCGCATGGTCGCCTACTGGCTTGAGCAGATAGGACAGCACGGTGCGACGACCCGTCTGGATCATCGACTCCACCGGCATGCCCGGCACCAGCGTGAGGCCGTCGAGCTTGCGCTGCTCGGCCTTGTCGATATGAATGCCGGCTCGATAGAAACCGAGACCGCTCTGCGGGTCGGTTACCTGGTCGGCGGAAAGGCGCACCACTCGCCCGAGCACTTCGGGGGTGGTTGCACGGTTGAACGCACTGAAACGCAGCAAGGCATCCTGGCCGAGTACGACCTGGTCGATGTCCTGCGGACTGATGCGCGCCTCCACCAGCAGCTCCTCATCCAATGGCACGATTTGCATCAAGGTTTCGGCCGGTGAAATCACCCCACCTACCGTATGCACCGCTAACTGCTGAACGCGACCAGCACTGGGCGCCAGCACCTCGATGCGCTTGAGCTGGTCGGCGGCGGCGACTTCGCGCTCGACCCATTCGCCCTGCTGGGCCATGAGGTCGCGCAACTCCTGAGAGACCTGCTCACGAAAACGCTGATCAACTTGCAGCAACTCCAACCGGGTCTCGGCGATGCGTGCCCGCGCCTCGGCGATGGCCGCGACCAACTGACCGCGTTCGCCCTGCAGACGAGCGATACCGCGGGCCAGTGCATTGACCCGATCAAGGGTCATCAGGCCCTTCTTCTGCAAGGTCCTGACGGCCTGGTACTCCTCGTCGATCAGGCGAATCTCCTCGCCCTTGGTACGCTGCTGCAGGTCGTGGCCGGCGATGGTCTGGGTCAGTTGCTCGATGCGCTCGCGCAACTGCTGTTTCTGCCCGTCGCGGGACTGGCGGCGGTCGGCGAACAATTGCCGCTCGCTGGCCAACACCGCCTGCACCTGGGCCTCGCTTGCACGCGCAAGCAGGCGTGGCGGGACATCCACCTGCGCCAGGCCATCACGTTCGGCCTCGAGCCGGGCCTGGCGCGCCAGGGCCTGGTCCAGGGCCTTGGCGACAATGGCGTGGCTAGCCTCCTGCAAGGTGGCATCCAGGCGCATCAGCACATCGCCGGCCTGCACCGACTGCCCTTCGCTGACCAGCAACTGCGCGACCACACCGCCAGTGGGGTGCTGGACCTTCTTCACACTGTCCTGCACCGCCACTGTCCCCGGCGCGATCACAGCGCTGGCCAACTCGGTGGCAGCCGACCACAGCAGCGCGCCACCCAGCAACACCACCACGACCCCGAGACCAACCCTCAAGTGCCAACGCAGCGATCGCACCAGCTGCTGCTCATCATCGATGCGCATCATGCCTGCCCCCCTCCCTTGGCCACTCGTGGATCGGCAATCGCCACCGGCCGTGCCAGTACCTTGTCACGCGGGCCGAACGCCGCCTGTGCGCCCTGCTCCAGCACCAACACCTGGTCCATCACCGCGAGTAGGCCGGAACGGTGGGCGATGGCCACCACCACTCCACCCCGCGCCTTCACACCTTCGATCGCCCGGGCCAGCGCACGCTCGCCTTCGGCATCGAGGTTGGCGTTGGGCTCATCGAGCACCACCAGGAACGGCTCGCCATACAAGGCCCGGGCCAAGCCGATGCGTTGCCGCTGTCCTGCCGACAGATTGACGCCACCCTCGCCGACTGGCGTGTCGTAGCCTTGCGGCAGTTGCAGGATCATTTCATGCACGCCGGCCTGACGCGCTGCCGCGATAACCGCTGCCGAATCGGCCTGCGGGTCCAGGCGCGCGATGTTCTGGCCCACGCTGGCCTCGAACAGGTCGACGCTCTGCGGCAGATAGCCGGTCAATGCCGAGCGCTGCGCATCCGGCCAAAGTTCCAGCGCCGCACCATCCAGGCAGACCTGGCCGCGGATCGCCTGCCAGGCGCCCACCAACGCCCGGGCCAGCGACGACTTGCCCGACGCACTGGGGCCGATCACCGCCAATGCGCTCCCGGCCGCCAGGCTGAAACCCACCCCCTGAACAACCAGACGTTGCACTCCCGGAGGCGCAATGCACAGGTCTGTCACCCGCAACTGGCTGCAGGCCTTGGGGAGCGAGGTCCTTTCAGGTTGCTCCGGAAAAATCTCCAGCACCGCCCGCAACTGCTGCCAAGCCAGCCGCGCGGACACCAGGCTGCGCCAAGTGCCGATGATCTGTTCGGCCGGGGCGAGGGTACGGGCAACGATGATCGAGGCTGCGACAATGGCGCCGCCGCTGAGATCCCCCTGGATCACCAGCCAGGCACCCACGCCCAGGGAGGCCGACTGCACCAACTGACGCAATGCCTTGGTGATGCCACCATAGAATCCGCCGACGTCGGCACTATGCCGTTGCAGGGTTGCATAGCGCCCCTGCAGGACTTGCCAGCGCGCTGCGGCACGATCGGTCATGCCCATCGCGGCAAGTACTTCGGCCCCGGCATGGGCTTGCTGCCCCAGTCGGTTGCGCTGACTGGCAAGTGCCGCGCCGTCGCGCATGGCCTGGCGGGTGCCACGGTCGGTGAGCCAGGTAAGCAGCACCATCAGCGCGATCATGCTTAGCGCCAACCAGCCCAGGGACGGATGGATATAGAAACTGACCGCAAGGTACACCGGCATCCAGGG
Source organism: Pseudomonas soli (assembly GCF_900110655.1). Taxonomy (GTDB): domain Bacteria; phylum Pseudomonadota; class Gammaproteobacteria; order Pseudomonadales; family Pseudomonadaceae; genus Aquipseudomonas; species Aquipseudomonas soli. The sequence continues at coordinate 232,444 of NZ_FOEQ01000008.1, read as the reverse complement.
CAGGTCGAAGAACGCCATGAGCCCGGGGCCAGAAATAAAGGCACGGATCTGCTCAAGCTCCTGGGCGGGTTTGAGGGGATCCTGGTCGAGCACGACTTTCAGCGGCGTGCCGGCGATGACCTTGAATACCTGCCCGCCAAGCGCGCCCTCTACCGCTGCGGCGATACGCGACATGACACGCGAGCGGATGATGTCAATCACGGCGAACACCAGGTACACCCCCGCCACCAGCAACCCTAGCGCCACCAAAGTGGGCAGGCTGCGGCTGGGAATGACCCGGTCATAGACTTCGAGCATGAACAGGGGACCGATCAACGCCAGGAGGTTGACCACGCCCGAAAACAGGGCCGCGCCGATCAGGCCTTTTTTCAAGGCCACGCCAAGCGCTGCCGGCAGCACTTTGGCACCAGTATCCTTACTGCTTTTCAAGAGTTCCGATCCTTGGAAAAAGACGCTTGCCAGACACTCGAACGAGTGAGATGGCGCGGATCATACCTGAAGAAAATCCGCCAATCGATGGCTTCAAGCCATCATTTTTTGCCTTAGGTCAAAGCGACCTGCAGGCAGCATTGTCAAAGGGCCCGGCAAAGCGTTTCCAGCCATCGCCGGGTGACAATTGCGAGCACACCAAGTGCCCATCGGCCTGGCTTTCCCAGCGCCACCAGGGAGCCATCGCGGCCTGTGCCTGGAGCAGACAGAACGCCGCAACAGCGGCAGCCAGCAGCTTTCTCATGGGGACTCTCCTTGAAAACGACGAACCCCTTCTTGCAAAGGGGTTCGTTGACAAGCGATCAGCCAGCGGCCATCAGGTCATCTGGATGATGGTCTGCATGATGGTGCTTTCGGTGGAGATGGTCTTGGCATTGGCCTGGTAGTAGCTCTGGGCCTTGATCAGCTCGACCAGTTCCTGGGTCAGGTTGACGTTGGAGGCTTCCAGCGAGTTGGACTCGATCTCGCCCAGCGTACCGGTTTTCGGCGCGTCGATACCTGGAATGCCCGAGGAGAAAGTTTCCTTCCAGCGGGTGCCGCCCGTCTGCTGCAGGCCCTGTTCGTTGGCGAAGTTGGCGATTGCCACCTGGCCGATGGCGCGGGACTGCTGATTACTGAAGCTGGCGAACATGACACCGGTGGAGTCGATCGACAGGTTCGACAGGATGCCGGTGGCATAGCCGTCCTGGGACTGCGACATACGAGCAGTTTCAGTGTTGTAGGAAGTGGTGCTCTTCATCGAAAGCTGCATGCCGTCAGCATTACCCTGGGATCCGTTGGGAGCCCAATTGCCCGCCGCATCCTTGGCGGCGGGAATCCAGTTTTTCAGGGTGAAGGTGTTGTTGACCACGCTCCAATCGCTCGCCGGCACGCCAGGTACTGGAGGCGTGCTCCCATCGTTCTTGGCCGCCATGGACTTCACCGAACCATCGGGGTTGAACGACATGGTGGCGGTCAACGGCTGGGTGCTGGACGGATTGAGCGGGTTGCGACCCTGGACCAGGGTGTACATGGTCCATTCGTTCTTACCTGTCTTGCGGTAGAACTGCTCCATGACGTGCTCGTTACCCTGGCTGTCATAGACCTTGGTAGGGAACGATTTGGTGTAGGTGCTCTGATCGGTCGGGTCGAACGGCTTGTTCGGGATCATGGTGCCGGAACCATCATCAATTTCCAGCGGAATGTCGGGGGCCGAGGAGTTCAGGTTGATGCCCTGCTCGATCAGCGTGGTGGCCTTTGGCGCCAGCGCCGAGGTATCGATCCGCAGGTCGGTCAGCACGCCCTTGACAATCTTGCCATTGGCATCGGTGCCATAACCCTGAAGGTTCAGGCCGTCCGAGGTCACCACGTAGCCGTCTTTGTTGGTCTGGAATGCACCAGCACGGGTGTAGGTCATCGAGCCGTTATCAGACAGCACGAAGTAACCCCGCCCCTGAATACCCATGTCCAGCACGTTGCCGGTGTTGTTGACATCACCCTGGCCGAACTGCTGGGAAACCGCAGCCAGGCGCACGCCGTTGCCGACCTGGTTCTTGCCCACGCCCAGGCGGTTGGAGCCTGCGTAAACGTCGGCGAACTCGGCACGCGACGACTTGAAGCCGACGGTGTTGACGTTGGCAATGTTGTTGCCGGTAACGTCCAGCTGCTTGTTGGCTGCGTAAAGACCGCTAAGGCCGATATTGAAAGACATGCATTCACTCCTTATGCCGATCTAGCGGCCTTAGATTCCAATCGATTGTACTTTCGAGACGCCGATCTTCTGGCCGCCTGCCAAGGTGAGCATCATCTCGCTACCACCCTGGAAGCTGACGCTGGTGATCTTCGCCGGCAGCAGGGTGTACATGGTCTGTGCCTTGCCATCGACCGTCGTGGTGGCGGTGAAGGTGTACTGGCCAGGGTCGACCTTCTCACCCTTCTCGTTGGTGCCGTCCCAGATGAAGTCGGCGGTGCCTTTGGCCTGTTCGCCCAGGCTGATGGTCTTGACCACCTTGCCGTCCTTGTCCTTGATCTCGACCTTGCCGTCGGTGATGTTCTGCGGCACGACAACTTGACCGGTGAAGCTGGCGGTGGTGTCGACCATCGCCTTGTCGGTGTCCAGGATCACCGAGCGCCCCACCAGCGTGGTGGCCTGCAGCGCCTGACTCGACGCTATGCCGCCAATGATGTTGTTGACGGAGCTGTTCAGGGTCTGGATACCTTCCAGGCTACTGAACTGCGCCAGCTGCGCAATGAACTCGCCGTTATCCTGCGGATCCAGCGGGTTCTGGTGCTGCATCTGGGTAACCAGCAGCTTGAGGAACGCATCCTTGCCCAGCGCGTTCTTGTCGACGGGCTCGGTGGTGGTTTTCTTGGTACCGGTGCTGACCCCGGACGCGTTGAGTACGTCGTTCAGGTTCACGCCATTGTTGGTGTTGGTCACTGCCATGGTCCGGATTCCTTATCACTGACCCAGGGTCAGTACCTTCTGCATCATGGTCTTGGCGGTGTTCATCAGTTCGGCGTTGGTCTGGAACGCGCGGCTGGCAGAGATCATGTCAGCCATCTCTTCAACCACGTTGACGTTCGGGTAGTAGACATAGCCATCCTTGTTCGCCGCCGGGTGGCTGGGCTCGTAGCGGGCTTCGAGATTGCTCTGATCCTCGATGATGCCCTTGACCTCGACACCCTGCCCGGCCTGGCCCTGGTCTTCGAACAGCGATTGGCCGGCGCCGGCCTGGGCCTGCTGGAAAGTGGTGGCGAATACCGGGTGGCGCGCACGATAGGTCTGGTCGATGCTCGACGACACGGTCTCGGCGTTGGCGATGTTCGACGCAACGGTGTTCAGGCGCGTGTTCTGCGCGCTCATGCCGCTACCGGCAATATTGAAGACACTGGCAAGGGACATGGTCACTCTCCACGCAGGGCCGATACCAGCCCTTTGAATTTACTGTTGAGCAGGGTGAAGCTGGCCTGGAAGCCAACGGCGTTTTCCGCGTAGTTCGATTGTTCCAGGTGCGCGTCCACGGTGTTCTGGTCGATCGACGGCTGCATCGGCGTGCGGTACTTGAGCGTATCGTCCATCATGGCCAGGCCTTCGGCCTCGATATGACGGCTGTCGGTACGCTCCAGGGCTATGCGTCCCTTCTGCTGCTTGTCGGACTCGGCAGCGAGTACGGACGAGAAGTCCATGTCACGCGCCTTGTAGTTGGGAGTGTCGGCGTTGGCGATGTTGTTGGCCAGTACTTCGGCACGCTGGGCGCGAAAGCCCAGTGCCTTTTCGTGAATGCCAAGCGCCTTGTCGAAGCTGATGCTCATGTCGGGGACCTTTGAAGGTGACCAGAGTTCGTTTGCTATGGCTTTAGCAAGCCCTGTGCCAACCATCTTGAACCCCATGAGTACGGGGGTTTTGCCTGTTTCATACCGCACCTTATGCCAGAAAAGCGGCAATGTGCTTCCGCCTTGAGCTACCCAGGCGGCAATCGGCAGGCGGCAAAAGCGGCAAACCAAAAAATTGACGTCAAACAAACATGTCAATTGGCCACCAATCAGGTAGCATCCGCGTCCCGCGCATCACCACACGCACGTACGGTTTTCGCCCGCATGGATGCGCGCTGCTTTCATTACGATTTCAAAGGAAAGAAACCGTGCCACCGCTGAACCTACGCAAGACCCTCCTGGCCCTTCTGATCGGCGCCAGCCCTGCTCCCGCAATGGCCCTGCCCCAGACCATCGCCCTCACCGATGCCGGCTACAAGGGCGATCACCAATCCTACGCCGACGACCTTGAGTTCAGCGGAAGCTTCACCGGTCTGGGACAGGATGCGATCGTTCTGGCGAACAGCCAGGTAATGGGCAACCTGACCCTCGGCAGCGCCATCAACGACAACACCACGATTGCCGTGGACATGGTCCATCGCAGCGACGGCATTCGCATTACCGACACCGACCTCAGCGGCTTCCTGACCAACCGCGGCAACGTGATCACCACCAGCCTGGACGGCGCCGCCTTGCGCCTGAGCGCCAGCACCGTCGACGACGACCTCACCAACGAAGGCCTGCTCAAGGCCGGCACCAGCTTCTCGTACAACAATGGCGGCCCCACCTACGGCATCGACCTGTCCAGTTCCGGCAGCTCTATCAGCCGCATCCACGGCAACCTGGTCAACGCCGCAGGCGCCCGCATCATCGCCATCGGCCGCAACTCGCGCGCCATAAACCTGGCCGGCGCGAACCTGGAAGAGCGAGTGGTCAACCGTGGCGAGATCAGCGCGACAGGCCCCGGCGCCATCGCCATCCACGCCACGACGGACGCCAGCAACCGGCCGGCGGTGCTGGCCGGCATCGACAACCAGGGGCAGATCTTCGCCGGCGACCAAGGCGCGCAAGGCATCGTGCTGGATGGCGCGAGCCTCTTCGACAGCCTGGGGCGCCACATCGACAACAGTGGCAGGATCGTAGCGGCCGACACCGCCATCCGCATTGGCAACACCACCCTTGATGGCCCAGGCGTGCCGCCCTGGCAGAAAGCCAACGGCGACCTGAACATCTTCAACAGCGGCGAGATCTGGGGCAACGTCGCCATCGACGCCTCCGGCAGCAATCGCCCTGTCGAGTTGATCATGCGCAAAGGCAGCATGATCCAAGGCGACCTCCTTGGCCTGGCCAACATCGAAGTCGAAGGTGACAGCACCTACGGGGTTGCCTATGGCGGGCGCGGCAGCAACAGCATCCGCCTGGCGAACAACGGCTGGCTCGACGTCGGCGACAGCAGCGAGCCGCCGACCACGTTCAGCCTGCAGAGCCTCCACGCCACCCTCGATGGCAACCTGCGGGTAGCCGACAACTCGGCGCTGGGCATGTGGCTGGCAGCCAGCACCGACCCATCCACCGCTGTGCTCAAGGTCAGCGGTATCGCCGAATTCGGCCAGAACGCACGAATCCTGCTGGAACCCGAGGACACCGACTTCCAGGCCGGCGGCAGCCGCTACCTGTTGCTCGAGGCCGGCCAGGTGCAGGTACTCGATGCCGGCGGCCTTCAGGTCGACCCGGACGGCAAGCCCAAGGTGGCCAGCACCTCGGCCATGCTCGACGTACTGACCAGCACCCTCGACGACAACAAGGTCTACGCCGTCGTCAGCACCAAGCCCACCGAGGCACTCGACCAGATCGTCGCCGCCCAGGGCGGTAACGGCAACGCACAACAGGCATTGGGCAGCCTCTCCCAGGCAGGCCTGCTGGCACGCCTGGGCAATCAGGACCCGTTGTTCCTCGCCGCCGCCGGCGCCGACGAGGCGCAACTGGCCAGGCTCGCCGAACAGCTGGCACCCGAGGTCAGCGATGGCGCCCGACAGGCCGCCATCACCAGCCAACGCCTGATCGGCAACGCCATTGACGGCCGCACCCACAGCTTGCGCGCCCACACCGCCAACGCATCACCCCGCACGTCCGGGGTATGGATGCAGTCGCTGTACAGCGACGCCAGCCAGCAACAACGCGACGGCATTGCCGGCTATAACGCCTACAGCCGTGGCGTGGCGGTCGGTGCCGATGGACAGGTGAACGACCAGCTCACACTCGGCGCGGCCTACAGCTTCATCGATACCGACGTCAACGGCAGGCGCGGCAACAAGACCCAGGTGCAAAGCCATGCGTTTTCGCTGTATGGCAGCTACGCCCTGGACAACTACTTCGTCGATGCCAGCCTCACCTATGGCGTCAACGACAACGAAGGCAAGCGCGAGATCGCCGGCAGCCGCGCCAAGTCGGACTACGACAGCAACCTGCTGGGGCTGAACCTGATCGGCGGCTACGGCTGGCAGGTCAACCCGCGCCTGCTGGTCGAACCCCGTCTCGCCGCGCGCTACAGCCGCGTCGATATCGACAGCTACCGCGAGAAAGGCTCGTCCGCAGCGCTCAAGGTCAAGGACCAGCGCTACGAAGCCATCGAGCTGGGCGCGGGTATTCGCCTGGCTGGCAACCTGCCGCTGGGCGCCGGCAGTCTGGAGCCGCAGTTGAAGCTGATGGCCTACCACGACTTTGCCGCCGACCCGGTGCAGAACTCCTCATCTTTCGTACTCGGCAGCACACCGTTCGTCACCCGTGGCGCCAGCGTGTCGCGCAACAGCTATGAGGCCGGCGTGGGTGCCGACTACAAGCTGGGCGCCGTGAGCGTCGGCGTGAGCTACGACTACGTGACCAAGTCGGGCTTCGATGCCGATGTGTTTTCGGCGCAGGTGCGCTACGCGTTCTGATCGCAGGCAACGCTTTTCACACCACCAACAAAAAGGCCGGTATCTCGCGATACCGGCCTTTTTGTCGGGCCTCATTTGGCCTGGTAGATGATCCCCGGGCTGCACTGGACCATCTGGTAGTGGTCCGGCAGCCCGTTGAGCGCCTCGGACGCCCCGAGGAACAGATACCCCCCGGGCTTGAGCGTGGCGTGAATACGCATGAGGATGTCCTTCTTGACCTGGGCCGAGAAGTAGATCAACACGTTGCGGCAGAACACGATGTCGAACTTGCCCAGCGGCGCATAGCTGTCGAGCAGGTTGTAGGAACGGAACTCGACGCGACTGCGGATCGGCGGCTTGATCGCCCAGCGCCCCGGCCCCTTGGTGTCGAAATAGCGCTGCAGGCGCTCCTGCGACAGGCCACGGGCAATGGCCAGGCTGTCGTACTCACCGGTCTTGCAGTTGTTGAGCATGGCACCGGACAGGTCGGTGGCGACGATCTGCGCGCCCATTTTCAACTGACCCAGGTTGGTCCGCTCGAACTCGTCGATCGCCATCGACAGCGAGTACGGCTCCTGCCCCGATGAACAGGCCGCCGACCAGATGCGCAGGCGCTGGCCCGGGTTGTTCTTGATGAACTCCGGAATCACCTTGTTCTTGAGCACCTCGAACGGGTAGGTATCGCGAAACCACAGCGTCTCGTTGGTGGTCATGGCATCGACCACCTGCTCGCGCAAGCCACCGCGTGGCTGGGTCTGGATGCGCTGCACCAGCTCGCCCAGCGACTTGATGCCCTGTTGCTCCATCAGCTTGTTGAGACGGCTGGAGACCAGGTATTGCTTATTCTCGCCCAGCAGGATGCCACAGGCTTTCTCCAGGAATACCCGGAACTGTTCGAAATCCAAATTACCCGTAGACAATGCTGCCGCCTCTTCTTAAATCGCTAGCGCCGGGGGCGAACCCCGGCCGTTTCAATGACTCGCCTTGATCCGATCGACCACGCGCTGGGCGAGGTCATCCGGCCTGAACTTGGCCAGGAAGTCATCGGCACCGACCTTCTTGACCATCGCCTGGTTGAATACCCCGGACAACGAAGTATGCAGGCAGATGTGCAGTTTTTGCATGCGCGGATCGCTGCGGATCTCCGCCGTGAGGGTATAGCCGTCCATTTCCGGCATTTCAATATCCGAGATCATCATGAGGAACTCCTCCTCCGGACGCTTGCCCTCATCCACCAGCTTGCGCAGGTAATCCAGGGCCTGGCGACCATCGTTGAGCGCCACCACCTCGACCCCCACGGTCTGCAGGCATCGACTCACCTGCTTGCGCGCCACCGACGAATCATCGACGGTCAATACCCGCAACATCACCGCCTTGTCCTGTACCTCGGCATCGATCACACCTTCCGACACCGACTCGGAAGATGGCGCCACCTCGGCCAGCACCTTCTCCACATCGATGATCTCGACCATGCGGTTGTCGACGCGCGTCACGGCAGTCAGGTAGTGATCGCGCCCGGTACCCTTGGGTGGCGGATGGATCTCTTCCCAGTTCATGTTGACGATGCGCTCGACCGAGTGCACCAGGAAGCCCTGGGTCTTGGTGTTGTACTCGGTGATGATGACGAAACTCTTGCGTGTTTCTTCCTTCAGCCCTGGCAGACCGGTCGCCATCGACAGGTCGAGGATCGGGATCGTCGCCCCGCGTATGTTGGCCACGCCGCGCACCACCGGATGGGATTTGGGCAGCAGCGTCAGGTCGGGGCACTGCAGCACTTCCCGGACCTTGAAAACATTGATGCCGTAGAGCTGGTCGCCATTGAGGCGAAACAACAGCAGCTCCAGGCGATTCTGCCCCACCAGCTGTGTACGCTGATTGACCGAATCCATCACTCCAGCCATGCCGGACTCCTTCAACGATTACCCTGTGCAGCAAGTCGGCACGGGCTTTGCTTTTTTGAGCGTCATGCATACGAAAACGACATTTTTCCGACGACTGACGCGCCTGCTGACCGGCCCCCTGGCTGTGCTGTGCCTGGTAGCACCCGGCGCGCGTACGCTGGCGGACTCTTTTACCTTGCCTGAACAGCTTATCGGTGTCACTCAAGGCTTTCTTGAATTCACCGTCGAAGATTATCTGGCCACCACCCAGACTCAGGGCCGCTACGAGATCGAAGTCAACAAACTAGACCCACGCCTGCGCATGCCGCTGTGCAGCCAACAGTTGGACGCCTCGCTGGAAGGCTCGACCCCGCTGGGCCGGGTAACAGTGAAGGTGCGTTGCGACGGTGCCGCTCCCTGGACCGTATTCGTGCCCGCCCAGGTGCGCCTGCTGCGCGATGTCGTGGTGATGACCCGGCCCCTGAAGCGCGAAAGCGTCATCGATGAAAGCGATGTGGCCCTGCGCGAGCGCGATGTAGGCACACTGGGCCCCGGCTACCTGACCCTGCTGGAGCAGGCCGTGGGCATGAAACTGCTGCGTCCCACGGTACTTGACCAGGTTTTGACCCAACAGCACCTGGAACAGGCCGAAGTGGTGCGCAAAGGCGACCACGTAGTGATCATCGCCCGCAGTGGCAACCTGAGTGTGCGCATGCCGGGCGAAGCCCTCGACAAGGGTGGGATGCAATCGCAGATCCGCGTGCGCAACCTCAATTCCAAGCGGGTGATCAAGGCACGGGTAACCGGTGCCGGGCAAGTCGAGGTCGCCATGTAACCTGCCCTGCGTCAGGATTTCGACAGAAGGGTGGCGGTGTGCAACCTCGGCCCCTAAACTCTGTCAGATATCGGGATACGCAAGCCCGCTTCAGGCCGTATTGCATTCGTGCCTAAAGTTTTTTTCGGATTGGTCGAAAACAAGGCATGCGTCCTAATTCCCAGGGGTTTTGATCATGGTCATCGACTTCAGTCGTTTGAATAACTCTCCGTCCGTCACGGGCGGCGTTCGCGGCAACACCGCGTCCGGCAACGCCGCCAAAGCCGGCGAGGCCAACGAAGCGCCCAAGCACACCGGTGCCAGCGGAGAAACAGTACATCTGAGCCCAGAGGCCCAGCAATTGCAGAAGATCAGCGACAAGCTGCGCGATCAGCCCACCGTCAACAGTGCCCGCGTGGCCGAGTTGAAACAGGCCATCGCAGACGGCAGCTACAAGGTCGACGCCGACCGGGTCGCTAGCAAACTGCTTGATTTCGAAGCTCAGCGCTAACCACCAGGCGCGCTGACTTCAAGGACGCAACACGCCAAGAGTTAGCCATGCACGACATCACTCTGCTGCAACTGATCGAAGACGACTTAGCACCGACGCAGGAACTGCTCGACCTTCTGCAAAAGGAGGCAGTTGCCCTGCACGGTCGGGATATGGCCAAGCTGGAGCAGATCCTTGCCCGCAAGCAATCCCTGATCGTCCTGCTTGAGCAGCAGGGGCTGCGGCGCAACAACCTGCTTGTTGGGCTCGGCCTCAGCGCCGACCGTGCCGGCGTGAAAGCCGTCGCCGAGCTGTCGCCCAACGGCGAGATCATCATGCAGCAGCTCGATGTGCTGACCCAACTGATGGACAACTGCCAGCAGGTCAACGAGACCAACGGGCGGATCATCCAGGCGCAGCAACACGCCACGACCAATCAGATCAGAATCCTCATGGGCGGCGACTCCCCGTCGCTCTATGACAGCCGTGGCGCCACGTCGCCCATGGACAAGCCCCGGGCAATCAGCCAGGTTTGATTATTTGTTTCAAGGCACGGAACATACTGGCAAAATGCCGTAACTTGCGTGTGCCGTTTTGCCTGGAGATTGATAACCCGTGTTCAATGAATCCGATGCTCCCCAGCCCCCAAAGGTGCTGACCACCCCTTTGGAGATCGCGGCCAACTTGCGCCAGCTGCTGGATAGCCACGACCCGCTGATCATCAGCTTCCATGAGCGCAGCCAGCGGTTCCAGAGCTATGTAGTGCATGTCGACCGGGAAAGCGGTGTCCTGGCACTGGATGAAATGATCCCTCGCGACGGCGAGAAGTACATCGAGAGCGGCGAACCCTTCCGCATCGAAGGCTTCCACGACGGCGTGCGCATCGCCTGGGAAAGCAGCGTACCGCTGACCATCACCGAGATCGACGGCCACCGCTGCTACCGTGGCCCTCTGCCCGATGAAGTGACCTATCACCAGCGCCGCAATGCCTTCCGCGCCGCGCTGAAGCTGTCGCAACTGGTCGACGTGACCCTCGATGGCACCCACCTCAAGGGCAATGGCGCGCTGCGCGGCAAACTGCTGGATATCTCGGCCACCGGCTGCAAACTGCGCTTCGACGGCAACGTCGAGGATCGCCTGCAACTGGGCCAGGTCTACGAGCGCTTCAAGGCCGGCAACCCACTAGGGTTGACCGACACGCTGGTCGAACTGCGCCACCTGCACTTCGAAGAGCGCATCAACACCACCTTCGCCGGGGTACGCTTCCACAACCTCAACGGTCAGGCCCAGCGCAAGATCGAGAGCTTCGTCTACCAGCTGCAGCGTGAAGCGCGGCGGTTCGACAAGGACGACTATTGATCGTCGCCAGCCCATGAAAAACGCCACCCCTCGGGTGGCGTTTTCATTCGTGCGGAAGATAACCCAAGCCTCTGTAGAAGCGGCTTTAGCCGCGATACAGCCAACCCGGTGCCGACACCCGCTTCGCGGGTGATCGCGGCTGAAGCCGCTCCTACACAGTCCCTTCGACCTTAGGCGCCACCGTGCCCTTCTCATCCTCTTCGGTATCTTCCGCCGCCACCGGCGCCTGCATCACATCCTGCACCGTCTGTTCATCCACCCGTGGGTCGAGTGCCGCCGACAAGGGCGAGCCCGCCGCCGGCATAGCCACGTGCCCCAGTGGCGCATCCTGAACCTGATGCAGCCCGGTAACGGCCTTGGGCCGGATGCGCCACACCAGCACCAACGAGAAAAACACGAAAAAGGCGTAGAGCATCTGCGCGCCCAGCAGCTTCATCAGCACCCCGGCCGCCAACGGCCCGATACAGGCGCCCACACCATAGGTGACCAGCAGCATGGCAGTCAGCGAGACCCGCCGCTCGCTCTCCACGTGGTCATTGGAGAACGCCACCGCCAAGGGGTACAGGCAGAACTGCAACAGCGATATGACAAAGCCCATGGCGAACAGCAGCTCGAGCGGAACACCCGGCAGGATCGCCAGCGGCGCGGCGGCCAGTGCCAGGCCGATGGCCACGCTGCGGATCAGCACGGCGCGGTCATAGCGGTCGGAAAGCCAGCCCAGAGGCCACTGCACCAGCAGCCCGGCAAAGATGCAGCAGCCCATGAACAGGCCGATCTGCTCGGTGCTCAGCCCCTGGCTGGACGCATACAGCGGCGCCAGGCCATAGAAAGAGCCGACGATCAGGCCCGAACCGAGTACCGTGGACAGCGATTGCGGCACGCGCTTGATGAAGAACTTCGGCTCCATCGGCGCCGGGCGCAACGGTGCGGGGTGAATGCGCCGGGTCATGGCCACCGGCACCAGGCACAAGGCAAAGCACATCGCCACCAGCATCAGCAGCTCCGGCCCCAGTTGCGGGTGCACTACGAGGATCAGCTGGCCGAGTACCAGCCCCAGGTAAGAGGCGATCATGTAGCCGCTGAACACCGCGCCGCGGTGCTTGGCGTCGGCCTGTTCATTGAGCCAGCTCTCGATGACCATGTACTGGCACATCATCCCCAGGCCGACGATCATGCGCAGTCCGACCCAGGCCGGCAGCCAGTTGGTCAGCCCATGCCCGAGCACCGCGGCGCCGACGATGCCGGCACAAGTGGCATAGGCACGAATATGCCCGACCCGGCCGATCAATCGGTGCCCTACCTTGCCCCCCACCGCCAGGCCGAAGTAGTTGGCCGCCATCAGCGCACCGATCCACAGGCTATCGACATGATCGGCGGCCAGGCGCAAGGCCAGGTAGGTACTCAGCAGGCCCGAGCCGATCAGCATCATCAAGGCAGCGAAGTAAAGCGACTGAAACGGCTTCCAGATATTTCGCATACGTTCCGTCAAGCTCCTTGACCAGGTGGCGTTGGGTTGCAGGCAAGCATAAAAGCAAATCCATCTTGGCACAGGCCCCCAAGCATCAAAAAGAGCCGTGGGGGCGCATCCAGTAGCGGTCGTGTCGCGCTCAGGCCTGCGCGGCCAGCACACGACGCTCCCAGGGGGTGATTTCATCGAAGAAATCGCTCAGCTCCAAGGTCTTGGTGGCGATGTAGCCTTCGATGAACTCCCTGCCGAACAGTTCCCGCGCCAGGCCGCTGCGCTTGAGCCGCTCAAGCGCGGCATGCAGGGTGCAAGGCAGGCTCAGGTGCTCCGGCACCTCGAACTCGCCCTGGATGGCCGGCGTCGGCGCAATCTGCCGTTCGATACCGTACAGGCCGGCGGCGAGGCTTGCGGCAATGGCCAGGTAAGGGTTGGCATCGGCGCCCGGAAGGCGATTTTCCACCCGCCGCGCCACAGGCGCGCTGGCCGGGATGCGCAGGCCCGCGGCACGGTTGTCCTCGGACCAGCAAGCGTTGTTCGGTGACGCATAGGGGTGGCACAGGCGCTGGTAGGAATTGACGTTCGGCGCGAACAGCGCGGTGAAATCGGCCAGGCAGGCCTGCAGGCCACCGATGAAATGGTGGAAGGTGTCGGTCGCCCTACCCTGCTCGTCGCTGAACACGTTGCGCCGACTGCCGACCTCCACCAGGCTCTGGTGAATGTGCATCGAACTGCCGGGCGTGTGCGCCAGTGGCTTGGCCATGCACACTACGGTCAGACCATACTTGAGCGCGACCTCCTTGAGCAGGTGCTTGAACAGGAAGGTCTGGTCGGCCAGCAGCAAAGGATCGCCGTGCAGCAGGTTGATCTCGAACTGGCTGACGCCCATCTCGTGCATGAAGGTGTCGCGTGGCAGGCCCAGCGCCGCCATGCAGCGGTACACCTCGTTGAAGAACGGGCGCAGACCGTTGTTGGAGCTGACGCTGAAGGCCGAGTGGCCCATCTCCCGGCGTCCGTCCTTGCCTAGCGGCGGCTGGAATGGCTGGCTCGGGTCGCTGTTGGCGGCAAAGACGAAGAACTCCAGCTCGGTCGCCACCACCGGTGCCAGCCCGCGCTCGGCGTACCTGGCGATCACCGCCTTGAGCTGGCCACGGCTGGACAACCCCGAAGGAGTGCCATCGAGTTCCACCGCATCGCAGATCGCCAATGCCCGAGGTTCGTCGCTCCAGGGCAGGCGGTGGATCTGCGAGGGTTCGGCCACCAGCGCGAGGTCGCCATCGTCGCTGCCATAGTATTTTGCCGCCGGGTAACCGCCCATGATGCACTGCAGCAGCACGCCACGGGCCATCTGCAGGCGGCGCCCCTCGAGGAAGCCCTCGGCGGTCATCACCTTGCCGCGGGGCACGCCGTTGAGGTCGGGGGTGACGCACTCGATTTCATCGATGCCCTCCAGGAGCACTGCCTGGTTGCGCGGGCCTTCGGTCGTCATGACGCTGTCCTTCTTGTTGTGTTCGCATGCCGGGAATGGCGACGCACACAACATAGGCCGGGGGTGTTTAAAATATCAAGCACCCCAGGCACCGCGCCCGGATCATTGCTCGCGCAACGTCATGCCATTGGCCGGCAGCGGCAACGCGGTCTTGTAGCGCACCTGCTTCAAGGCAAAGCTGGAGCGAATGTTCGCCACCCCGGGCAAGCGGGTCAGGTAATCGAGAAAGCGCTCCAGTGCCTGGATGCTTGGCAGCAGCACCCGCAGCAGGTAGTCCGGATCCCCGGTCATCAGGTAACACTCCATCACCTCCGGGCGCTCGGCAATTTCTTCCTCGAAGCGATGCAGCGACTGCTCCACCTGCTTTTCCAGGCTAACGTGGATGAACACATTCACATCCAGACCCAGCGCCTCGGGCGACAGTAGCGTGACCTGCTGGCGGATCACCCCCAGCTCCTCCATGGCCTTGACCCGATTGAAGCACGGCGTGGGCGACAGGTTGACCGAGCGCGCCAGCTCCGCGTTGGTGATGCGGGCGTTTTCCTGCAGGCTGTTGAGGATGCCGATATCCGTTCGATCCAGTTTACGCATGAGAGAAATTGACCTGGTTTTTGTGTTTGTACGGAATGTTTATCTGCGCCACAGGAGAAAGGCAACGAACTTGAGAGAAAAATTCTCCTGCCGTCCCCCTATGATGTAAAAAGACGCTGACCTGCCAGTCACGAGCCGGCAGTCAGCGGCGGCCGCTTCAAAGCTCACAAAAACAACATTCGAGCGAGCGTAAAAAGCATGAACGAGTACGCCCCCCTGCGTCTGCATGTGCCCGAGCCTACAGGCCGGCCAGGCTGCCAGACCGATTTCTCCTACCTGCGCCTGAACGACGCCGGTCAAGTCCGTAAACCCCCTATCGATGTGGAAGCCGCCGACACCGCGGACCTTTCCTACAGCCTCGTGCGCGTGCTCAACGAGCATGGCGACGCCGTTGGCCCGTGGGCCGAGGGCATCGAGCCGCAGGTGCTGCGCCAGGGCATGCACGCCATGCTCAAGACGCGCATCTTCGACAGCCGCATGGTGGTTGCCCAGCGTCAGAAGAAGATGTCCTTCTACATGCAGAGCCTGGGCGAGGAAGCCATCGGCAGCGGCCAGGCCCTGGCCCTGAACCGCACCGACATGTGCTTCCCCACCTATCGCCAACAGAGCATCCTGATGGCCCGCGACGTGTCGCTGGTCGACATGATCTGCCAGCTGCTGTCCAACACCCGTGACCCGCTCAAGGGCCGCCAGCTGCCGATCATGTATTCGGTGCGCGAGGCCGGCTTCTTCACCATCAGCGGCAACCTGGCCACCCAGTTCGTCCAGGCGGTCGGCTGGGCCATGGCCTCGGCGATCAAGGGCGATACCAAGATCGCCTCGGCATGGATCGGCGACGGCGCCACTGCCGAGTCCGACTTCCACACCGCGCTGACCTTCGCCCACGTCTACCGCGCCCCGGTGATCCTCAACGTGGTCAACAACCAGTGGGCGATCTCGACCTTCCAGGCCATCGCCGGGGGCGAGTCGACCACCTTCGCCGGCCGTGGCGTGGGTTGCGGCATCGCTTCGCTGCGTGTCGACGGCAACGACTTCATCGCGGTCTACGCCGCTTCGCGCTGGGCCGCCGAACGCGCTCGCCGCGGCCTGGGCCCGACGCTGATCGAATGGGTCACCTACCGTGCCGGCCCGCACTCGACTTCGGACGATCCGTCCAAGTACCGCCCGGCCGACGACTGGAGCCACTTCCCACTAGGCGACCCGATCGCCCGCCTCAAGCAGCACCTGATCAAGCTTGGCCACTGGTCCGAGGAAGAGCACCAGGCGGTCACCGCCGAGCTCGAGGCCGAGGTGATCAAGGCGCAGAAGGACGCCGAACAGTTCGGCACTCTGAGCAACGGCCATATCCCCAGCGCCGCGTCGATGTTCGAGGACGTGTACAAGGAAATGCCCGACCACTTGCGCCGTCAGCGCCAGGAACTGGGGGTCTGAGATGAACGATCACAACAACAGCATCCATCTGGAAAACGCCATGTCCACCACCACCATGACCATGATCCAGGCCCTGCGCTCGGCCATGGATGTCATGCTCGAGCGCGATGACAACGTGGTGGTCTATGGCCAGGACGTTGGCTACTTCGGCGGCGTGTTCCGCTGCACCGAAGGCCTGCAGACCAAGTACGGCAAGTCCCGCGTGTTCGACGCGCCGATCTCCGAAAGCGGCATCGTCGGCACCGCCGTGGGCATGGGCGCCTATGGCCTGCGCCCGGTGGTCGAGATCCAGTTCGCCGACTACTTCTACCCCGCCTCCGACCAGATCGTCTCGGAAATGGCCCGCCTGCGCTATCGCTCGGCCGGTGAGTTCATCTCCCCGCTGACCCTGCGCATGCCTTGCGGTGGCGGCATCTACGGCGGCCAGACCCATAGCCAGAGCCCCGAGGCGATGTTCACCCAGGTCTGCGGCCTGCGCACCGTCATGCCATCGAACCCCTACGACGCCAAGGGCCTGCTGATCGCCTCGATCGAATGCGACGATCCGGTGATCTTCCTTGAGCCCAAGCGCCTGTACAACGGCCCGTTCGACGGCCACCACGACCGTCCGGTGACGCCGTGGTCCAAGCACCCGCACAGCGCCGTGCCGGATGGCTACTACAGCGTGCCGCTGGACAAGGCGGTGATCACCCGCCCGGGCAACGACGTCACCGTGCTGACCTACGGCACCACCGTGTATGTGTCGCAAGTAGCGGCCGAAGAGAGCGGCGTCGACGCCGAGGTCATCGACCTGCGCAGCCTGTGGCCGCTGGACCTGGAGACCATCGTCGAGTCGGTGAAGAAAACCGGCCGCTGCGTGGTCGTGCACGAAGCCACTCGCACCTGCGGCTTCGGCGCGGAACTGGTATCGCTGGTCCAGGAGCACTGCTTCCATCACCTCGAAGCGCCGATCGAGCGCGTCACCGGCTGGGATACCCCCTACCCCCACGCACAGGAATGGGCCTACTTCCCCGGCCCTTCGCGGGTAGGCGCGGCACTGAAACGGGTCATGGAGGTCTGAATGGGCACGCACGTCATCAAGATGCCGGACATTGGCGAAGGCATCGCGCAGGTCGAGTTGGTGGAATGGTTCGTCAAGGTCGGCGATGTGATCGCCGAAGATCAAGTGGTGGCCGATGTCATGACCGACAAGGCCACCGTGGAAATCCCTTCGCCGGTCAGCGGCAAGGTGCTGGCCCTGGGCGGCCAGCCTGGTGAGGTGATGGCGGTCGGCAGCGAGCTGATCCGCATCGAAGTCGAAGGCAGCGGCAATCATGTCGACACGCCTCAGGCCAAACAGGCCGAGCCGGCACCTGCAGCGGTACAGGCCGCGGCCCGCCCCGAGCCCCGCGTCGAGCCCCAGCCGCAGGTTGCCGCGACCCACGCAGCCGCGCCCATCGTGCCGCGCGAGGCCCATGACAAGCCGCTGGCCTCCCCGGCGGTACGCAAGCGTGCCCTGGATGCCGGTATCGAACTGCGCTACGTACACGGTAGCGGCCCGGCCGGGCGCATCCTGCACGAAGACCTCGACGCCTTCATCAGCAAGCCGCAGAGCAGTGCCGGGCAGGCACCCGGAGGCTACGGCAAACGCACCGACAGCGAGCAGGTGCCGGTGATCGGCCTGCGCCGCAAGATCGCCCAGCGCATGCAGGACGCCAAGCGTCGTGTCGCCCACTTCAGCTACGTCGAAGAAATCGACGTCACTGCCCTCGAGGCCCTGCGCCAGCAGCTCAACGCCAAGCATGGCGACAGCCGCGGCAAGCTGACCCTGCTGCCGTTCCTGGTGCGCGCCATGGTCGTCGCCCTGCGCGACTTCCCGCAGATCAACGCCACCTACGACGACGAAGCCCAGGTCATCACCCGCCACGGCGCGGTGCACGTCGGCATCGCCACCCAGGGTGATAACGGCCTGATGGTGCCCGTGCTGCGCCATGCCGAAGCCGGCAGCCTGTGGAGCAACGCCAGCGAGATCGCCCGTGTCGCTCACGCGGCGCGCAACAACAAGGCCAGCCGTGAAGAGCTGTCCGGTTCGACCATCACCCTGACCAGCCTCGGCGCCCTCGGCGGCATCGTCAGCACCCCGGTGGTCAACACCCCGGAAGTGGCGATCGTCGGCGTCAACCGCATGGTCGAACGACCGGTCGTGATCGACGGCCAGATCGTCGTGCGCAAGATGATGAACCTGTCCAGCTCGTTCGACCACCGCGTGGTCGATGGCATGGATGCCGCACTGTTCATCCAGGCCGTGCGCGGCCTGCTGGAACAGCCTGCCTGCCTGTTCGTGGAGTGATCATGCAAGAGCTCATCAACACCACCCTGCTGATCATCGGTGGCGGCCCCGGCGGCTATGTGGCCGCCATCCGCGCCGGGCAACTGGGCATCCCCACCGTGCTGGTCGAAGGCCAGGCCCTGGGCGGCACCTGCCTGAACATCGGCTGCATTCCGTCCAAGGCGCTGATCCACGTGGCCGAGCAGTTCCACCAAGCCAGCCGCTACACCGAACCTTCACCGCTGGGCATCAGCGTGTCCTCGCCGCGCCTGGACATCAGCCGCAGCGTCGAGTGGAAGGACGGCATCGTCGACCGCCTCACCAGCGGCGTCGCCGCGCTGCTGAAAAAGCACGGTGTGAAGGTGATCCATGGTTGGGCGAAGATCCTCGATGGCAAGAGCGTCGAAGTCGAAGGCCAGCGCATCCAGTGCGAACACCTGCTGCTGGCCACCGGCTCCAGCAGTGTCGAACTGCCGATGCTGCCGATTGGCGGGCCGATCATTTCCTCCACAGAGGCCCTGGCGCCCAAGGCCATGCCCGAGCACCTGGTGGTGGTCGGCGGCGGCTACATCGGCCTGGAACTGGGTATCGCCTACCGCAAGCTGGGCGCCAAGGTCAGCGTGGTGGAAGCCCGCGAACGCATCCTGCCGACCTACGACGCGGAGCTCACCGCGCCGGTGGCCGACTCGATCAAGAAACTCGGCATCGCCCTGTACCTGGGCCACAGTGTCGAAGGCTATGCCGACGGCTGCCTGCTGGCCAGCGACGGCCAGGGTGGGCAACTGCGCCTGGAAGCTGACCAGGTGCTGGTGGCCGTGGGTCGCCGTCCACGCAGCAAAGGTTTCGGCCTGGAAAGCCTGGACCTGAAGATGAACGGCGCCGCCATCGCCATTGATGAGCGCTGCCAGACCAGCATGCGCAACGTCTGGGCCATCGGCGACGTGGCCGGCGAGCCGATGCTGGCGCACCGGGCCATGGCCCAGGGCGAGATGGTCGCCGAGATCATCGCCGGCAAGACGCGACGTTTCGAGCCGGCCGCAATCGCCGCGGTGTGCTTCACCGACCCGGAAGTGGTGGTGGTCGGCAAGACCCCGGAACAGGCCGGCCAGCAAGGTGTGGATTGCATCGTCGCGCAGTTCCCCTTCGCCGCGAATGGCCGGGCCATGAGCCTGGAGTCGAAGAGCGGCTTCGTGCGCGTGGTGGCTCGCCGTGACAACCATCTGATCCTCGGCTGGCAAGCCGTGGGCGTGGCAGTTTCCGAACTGTCCAGTGCCTTCGCCCAGTCCCTGGAGATGGGCGCGCGCCTGGAAGACATCGCCGGGACCATCCATGCCCACCCGACGCTGGGCGAGGCGGTACAGGAAGCGGCGCTGCGCGCCCTGGGGCACGCACTGCACATCTGATTGAAGACACTGAAGCGGCACTAGCCGATTTGGCCCGCTGCGCCCCAGGCGCCGCGGGTCTTTTTTGACCATCACTCGGCTACGGTGTTCTTGCCATCCGCCTTGGCCCGATACAGCGCCTGATCCGCCCGTGCCAGCAACCCGCCGACATCGTCACCCTCACGCCACTGCACCACGCCATAGCTCATGGTCAGCCGACACGTGCCGATGGGCTCGATCGCCGCCATCGCCGTGCGGATCGCCGACGCCACCTCACAGGCCTGTTCCAGCGATGTGCGCGGCAACACCACGGCAAACTCATCACCTCCCCAGCGGGCCAGCAGCCCCCGACCACCCAGGCACTGACGGATGCGCTCGGTGACCTCGATCAACGCGGCATCCCCGCGGGCATGACCGTGCAGGTCGTTGATCGGCTTGAAGTCGTCCAGGTCCATGGCGATCAATGCCAGTGGCTCACGGAAGCGCCGGGCGCGCTCACACTCCTGCTGGAGCGTTTTCTCCAGGCGATAGCGGTTGGCGGTACGGGTCAACGCATCCCGCTCGGCCAGCTCGCGGTTCTCATCCAGTTGCCGCTGCAATTGCTGGTTGACCCATGACAGCTCACGGGTACGTTCGGCCACCTGGCCCTCCAGCGATTGGTTGCGCTGTTCGAGCTCCTCCACCAGGCGCTTGCCTGCGTCGATATTGCGATGGGCCCCGAGCATTCGCGCCACCGAGCCATCGGCGTTGCGGGCGATGATATGGCCGCTGTCCTCGACCCACAGGTAACTGCCATCCTGGCAACGGCACCGGTACTCGATGCGGTAGCGCTCGTTGCGCTGGGTGATATAGGCCTCGAAATGCGCCATCACCCGCGGATAGTCCTGCGGGTGTATCACGCTTTCCCAGGTCAGCACGGAGTTGTCCAGCGAGTGACTGGGGTAACCCAGCATCGCGTACCAGCCCGGGTTGCGGTAGACGTAGCCGCTGTTGGCATCCCAGTCCCAGATGCCGTCGCTGATCAGTTCGAACAAGGTGTGCAATTGCTGCTCGGTGAAGCCAGCCGGTATCGGCTTTGCTGCCTGACTCATGGACGCTCTCCCTGTTGCCCAGCAACTGCGCCCCGTAACCGGTGCTGCCGACACTTGCTATTTTTTGCCGCTAGCGGCAATACCGTTCCTCTGCCGGGCAAGCATATTCCGAGCGAAAGGTCGCCGGAATAGCCCTTACGGCCTATTTTGCCGCTCCACCACCGCTGGCACAGCTTTTGCCCCTTTAGTCGCCTCTCTAACAGTCGTTCATGGAGGAAACATGCTTATCACAGCGAACGGCCTGGGGTGGCAGACCGTGCAGCAACAGCAACGCAGCGTTCTCGAACAGTCTGCAGCACAGTTGCCTGCGCTCCAGCCGCTGATGGCCAGCGCGAAAACCTCAGCACAGCAGAACAATCAGGGCAGCACTTCGCAGCAACACGCCGAAGACAATCGCAAGGAGGCCTTCGCCAAGCTGATGGTCATGCTGCAGAATCCGGACGCGGCCAAGCGTGAACAGGCCAGCGTGGGCAAACAGGAAGGATCCAGCGCCCTACAGGAGTTTCGCGATTACATGGCCAAGTCGCCGGCAGAGAAGATCAAGGAAAAGATGCTTCAGGAGCTCGGCTTGAGTCCGGAGGAGTACGACGCGTTGCCGCCCGAGCAAAAAATGAGGGTCGATCAGCTGATCGCTCGACGTATGCAGGAAGAGATTGAAGCGAAGGTCCAGGCCAAGGTCGAACATCAGGCGCAAAACGCGCAGGTCGCCAGCCAGTCGCAGGGCAGGCTAGCCTCTGAGGATGCCCGGGATACCGAGCAACGTTACAGCGCCCAGCTCTGAGGCAGGTACGCGGGCACACTGGGCTATGGAAAAGCACAAGGGGAAATGGCGTCCCAGGCAGGATTTGAACCTGCAACCTTCCCCTTAGGAGGGGGATGCTCTATCCAATTGAGCTACTGAGACACTGGAGCCAACAGCGGACGCTGTACGGCGGGGACGGCGAGCATGTTAACCAGCATGTGCGCATTTGTCATGTATCAATCGGGCATTATGCACGTCGGCCTTTTACCCTCCGTGTCAGCGATCACGCCTTCGCTACGCAACAGTGCAATCAACGCCTCCACCGCACCGGCCAACGACCCGGAATTGTCCACGACATGCACGCCGGAATCGTAGGCCTGCAGCCTGAAGTTTCGGGCCAGGCGCTGCTCGATCTGCTCGGTGCTCTCCCGCCCCCGGGCTAGCAAGCGCTGGCGCAGTACCAGCGGTGAAACGACCAGCCCCACGGCCACGAGGTCGGGATAGCGCTGCCGGGCAATCGGCAGGTACGCCCGGGAACCGTTGACCAGTACCGAGCGCCCTGCAGCGAGCCAGAGATCCAGCTGTGCTGGGATGCCATAGCGCAGGCCATTGGCCTGCCAGTCCAACGCAAAGGCCCCCGCTTCGCGCATCGCCTCGAAACGTTCTGCGCTCACGCCATGCGCGGCTTCACCCTTTGCTTCGGCAGAGCGCGTGATGACCCTCCGGGCGGTTTCAATCCCTTGGGCGAGCAATCGCTCACGGACCGCCTCGAGTAGGGAATCTTTTCCCGCCCCAGACGGTCCCATGAGGTATATCAAGCGACCCCTTGAGGCCGCCCCACCGCTTGCGTCATATTGCATAGCCACTATGCTCAATGTATGGAAAACCAGCGCATTTAGTGATTTTCCCTGACCCTTTGCTGTCTTTTACCAGATTTTGACGGCATTTGTCTGACACCTGTGCAATTCGATGAATGTGAAACTTTTCAAACCAGTGCTCATTTCTGATAATTGGTACTGGCAAAAAGCCTTTATCGAGATCACTATTTGTCACAGAATTGACGCCAAGGAAACGGCGACCATGAGGCAAGATGAAGAACCAAAATCACATCACGGTTGAACATTTTGTCGTCGCCGCGGTCGTACTTCCACCGTGCGGCCAATTTGAGAACCGCTCCCCTGAACCAGAACAACCGGTCAATTTATATGCGCCCAATGAAACAGGCTATCTACTCCAGCCGCACCGCTGACAAGTTTGTCGTCCGCCTGCCAGACGGGATGCGTGAGCGCATTGCCGAGGTAGCGCGCAACCATCACCGCAGCATGAACTCCGAGATCATCGCCCGCCTGGAGCAGAGTCTCATCCAGGAAGGTGCTCTGGGTGACGAGCTGAGCATGCGCCTGGACAGCCCAGAGCTCAGCCTTCACGAACGCGAACTGCTGCAACGCTTCCGCCAGTTGTCCCACCGCCAGCAGAATGCGCTGGTCGCCCTCATCGCTCACGATGTGGAAATGGCCGCCGACGCGTCCTGATCCAACCAAGCGCACACAAAAAAGCCAGCGTAAGCTGGCTTTCTTGTTTCTGGCGCTCCCTCGACCTACATCAGGAACAGCGTTGCCAGGCCGAGGAAGATAAAGAATCCACCGCTGTCGGTGACGGCAGTGATCATCACGCTCGACCCCATTGCCGGATCTCGGCCCAGGCGCGTCAGCGTCATCGGGATCAGTACACCCATCAGCGCTGCCAGCAGCAGGTTCAAGGTCATCGCGGCGGTCATGACCAACCCCAACGACCAACTGCCGTACAGCCAGAACGCCACCACCCCGATCACACCACCCCAGACCAGGCCATTGATCAACGATACCGCCAGCTCCTTGCGCATCAGACGGCTGGTGTTGCCCGGTGACACCTGGTCCAGTGCCATGGCGCGAACGATCATGGTGATGGTCTGGTTGCCGGAGTTACCGCCGATACCGGCAACGATCGGCATCAATGCCGCCAGGGCCACCAGCTTCTCGATGGAGCCTTCGAACAGGCCGATCACCCGCGACGCCACAAACGCGGTGATCAGGTTAATGGCCAGCCAGGCCCAACGGTTGCGCAGCGAGCGCCAGACCGAGGCAAAGATGTCTTCCTCCTCGCGCAGACCGGCCATGTTGAGCACTTCGCTCTCACTTTCCTCACGGATCAGATCGACCATTTCATCGATGGTCAGGCGGCCGATCAAGCGCTCTTTCTTGTCCACCACCGGAGCGGAGACCAAGTCGTATCGCTCGAAGGCCTGAGCCGCGTCGTAGGCATCTTCCTCGGGGTGAAAGGTCACCGGGTCATTGGCCATGACCTCCGCGACTTTCTTGTCCGGGTCGTTGACCAACAAGCGCTTGATGGGCAGCACGCCCTTGAGAATACCGTCGTAATCGACCACGAACAGCTTGTCGGTGTGCCCTGGCAGCTCTTTGAGCCGGCGCAGGTAGCGCAATACCACTTCGAGACTGACATCTTCGCGGATGGTGACCATCTCGAAGTCCATCAACGCACCGACCTGCTCCTCGTCGTAGCTCAGAGCCGAGCGCACACGCTCGCGCTGCTGGGCATCGAGGCTCTCCATGAGCTCATGAACGACATCGCGAGGCAATTCCGGAGCCAGGTCGGCGAGTTCGTCGGCGTCCATCTCCTTGGCGGCCGCCAGCAACTCGTGATCGTCCATGTCGGCGATCAGGGTCTGGCGCACGGCATCGGAGACTTCAAGCAGGATGTCGCCGTCACGGTCGGAGCGCACCAACTGCCAGACCGTCAGGCGATCGTCCAGGGGCAGGGCTTCGAGGATGTAGGCGATGTCGGCGGGGTGCAGGTCGTCGAGCTTGCGCTGCAGCTCGACCAGGTTCTGGCGGTGGACCAGGTTTTCCACCAGGTCATGGTGATGACCTTCCTGACGGTGCGTCAGGTCCTCGACCACCCGCTGGCGCTGCAACAGTTCGATCACCTGGGCCAGGCGATCCTGCAGGCTGTCTTGGGTTTTCTTTACTTCGATTTCGGTCATAGGCGAACTCCACTCCCAGCAGCGGAGCACGCCGGGAGAATCAATCGGTCAGATCTGTCTGTATGAAGCGTGTTAGCGAGTAACTACTGGGTAAGTCCATGGTGGTATTCCACAAGCCCCGGCGGGGCTGACGGGCGCAATCATACACTGTGCAAGCTGTCGGATCGCTTAAATTTTTGGCTAGAACAATCGTTTGCGCGCTAAAGCTATGACAACGCTCGAAGCCATCAGTGCGACGGTTGCTCTGGCGTTAAAAGCACATTCGTTTTGTATCGACTCGATCTACAGCAGCAGATCCTTGCAAGGTTCGCCTACAGCAGTAGCTTAGATGGACATCTGCGACAATTCAGCGCATACGGAAAACAAAAAGCCCGCTCAAATGAGCGGGCTTCTTGATGTATGGCGGACTCAGCAGGATTCGAACCTGCGACCGCTCGGTTCGTAGCCGAGTACTCTATCCAGCTGAGCTATGAGTCCGTGGTGGTAGTTTTAGGCCAGATTACCACTGGCTTGTTGAAGCGTCTTTGCAAGCAGAGCCACTTCAAAAAGTGGCGGACTCAGCAGGATTCGAACCTGCGACCGCTCGGTTCGTAGCCGAGTACTCTATCCAGCTGAGCTATGAGTCCGTGGGGTAGTTTTAGACCAGATTACCACTGGTTGATTGAAGCAGCCTCGCAAGCAAAGCCACTTCAAAAGTGGCGGACTCAGGAGGATTCGAACCTCCGACCGCTCGGTTCGTAGCCGAGTACTCTATCCAGCTGAGCTATGAGTCCGTGGGGTAGTTTTAGACCAGATTACCACTGGTTGATTGAAGCAGCCTCGCAAGCAAAGCCACTTCAAAAGTGGCGGACTCAGGAGGATTCGAACCTCCGACCGCTCGGTTCGTAGCCGAGTACTCTATCCAGCTGAGCTATGAGTCCGTGGGGTAGTTTTAGACCAGATTACCACTGGTTGATTGAAGCAGCCTCGCAAGCAAAGCCACTTCAAAAGTGGCGGACTCAGGAGGATTCGAACCTCCGACCGCTCGGTTCGTAGCCGAGTACTCTATCCAGCTGAGCTATGAGTCCGTGTCTTGCTGTGCCATTCGAATCGCTTGAAGCGCTTCAGGCAAATAATGGCGGTGAAGGGGGGATTCGAACCCCCGATACCCTTATGAGGTATACTCCCTTAGCAGGGGAGCGCCTTCGGCCACTCGGCCACCTCACCGCAACACGAGGCGAATATTAAACACACCCTTCCTCGTTTGCAACCCTTTTTTTGAAAAAAACTTCAAAAGAATTAAAGGCTTGGCTCCTCGTCCTTCTCTTTCTTGATCCGCAGGTAGATTTCCTCGCGGTGAACGGCCACTTCTTTCGGCGCGCTCACGCCGATACGCACCTGGTTGCCTTTGACACCCAGGACCGTCACGGTGATCTCACCGTCACCAATGATCAGGCTCTCGGCGCACCGACGAGTCAGAATCAGCATAGTTTTCTCCTCACATGAATCTTCAGGGACAACAGTCTTTGAAAAGCTGGGCCTGGCCGGGGACGACGGCACTGGCCCGGATCGACCGCCACGGCTGCCTGGACAGGGACAGCCGCTGCGACCAGAAACGCGAAGGGCGCGGCAAGCCGCGCCCCTCCAGGCAGCGTGTCACTCACCCTGTCGGGCAGGAGCATCGAGCTCGAACGCGGTGTGCAGCGCGCGTACGGCCAGCTCCAGGTACTTCTCTTCGATCACCACCGAGACCTTGATCTCGGAGGTGGAGATCATCTGGATGTTGATGCTCTCCTTGGCCAGGGCCTCGAACATGCGACTGGCAACCCCTGCGTGGGAACGCATGCCGACGCCGACGATCGATACCTTGGCAATCTTGGTGTCGCCGATCACTTCACGCGCGCCGATCTCGCGGGCGGTGTTCTCCAGCACGCTCAGCGCCTTCTCGTACTCGTTGCGGTGCACGGTGAAGGTGAAGTCGGTGGTGTTATCGTGCGAGACGTTCTGCACGATCATGTCGACTTCGATGTTCGCGGCGCTGATCGGGCCGAGGATCTTGAAGGCAACGCCTGGGGTGTCCGGGACGCCACGAATGGTCAGCTTGGCCTCATCACGGTTGAAGGCGATACCGGAAATGATCGGCTGTTCCATGGATTCCTCTTCATCGATGGTAATGAGGGTACCCGGACCCTCCTTGAAGCTGTGCAGCACGCGCAGCGGGACGTTGTACTTGCCGGCGAACTCCA
This sequence comes from Pseudomonas soli, assembly GCF_900110655.1. Classification (GTDB taxonomy): domain Bacteria; phylum Pseudomonadota; class Gammaproteobacteria; order Pseudomonadales; family Pseudomonadaceae; genus Aquipseudomonas; species Aquipseudomonas soli. The sequence continues at coordinate 205,442 of NZ_FOEQ01000008.1, read as the reverse complement.
CCGAGCGGATCTGCAGCACCTTGGAACCGAGGCTGGCCATTTCCAGCATCTCTTCGAAGGTGATCTTCTCCAGGCGCTGGGCCTGGGGCACGACACGCGGGTCGGTGGTGTAGACGCCATCGACATCGGTGTAGATCTGGCACTCGTCGGCTTTCAGCGCCGCCGCCAGGGCCACGCCGGTGGTGTCGGAGCCGCCACGACCGAGGGTGGTGATGTTGCCGTGCTCGTCGACACCCTGGAAACCGGCAACCACCACGACACGGCCGGCCTTGAGGTCGGCGCGGATCTTCTGGTCGTCGATCTGCAGGATGCGCGCCTTGTTGTGCGCGCTGTCGGTGAGGATGCGCACCTGGTTGCCGGTGTAGGACACCGCCGGCACGCCACGCTTCATCAGGGCCATGGACAACAGGGCGATGGTGACCTGCTCGCCGGTCGAGACGATCACGTCCAGCTCGCGGGGTTCGGGCTTGTCGGTGATCTGCTTCGCCAGGTCGATCAGGCGATTGGTTTCCCCGCTCATCGCCGACAGCACGACCACCAGGTCGGTGCCTTGCTCGCGGAATTTCTTGACCTTGTCGGCAACCTGCTCGATCCGCTCGATGGAACCGACAGAGGTACCGCCAAATTTCTGTACGATCAACGCCATTTCAAAGGTGCCTCAGCCCTAAAGGGCCCCAAAAAACAATCCAACATGAAACGACCGGCGACTAGACCGCCGGCCGCCTCATCTCAAAGTCCCTGCTCGGCGAACGGCACTGCCAGGGCCAGGGCCTTGTCCAGCGCGGCGACGTCGACGCCACCACCCTGGGCCATGTCAGGGCGACCGCCGCCCTTGCCACCGACCGCCGCAGCGGCTTGTTTCATCAGATCGCCAGCCTTGAGTTGGCTGGAGAGGTCCTTGGTCACGCCAGCCACCAGCACGACCTTGCCCTCATGCTCGCTGCCCAGCAGGATCACTGCATGGCCGAGCTTGTTCTTCAGCTGATCGACGAGCGCCAGCAGGGCCTTGCCATCCTGCCCATCCAGGCGGGCGGCGAGGACCTTGGCACCCTTGACCTCAACGGCCGCGTTGGAGAGATCGTCCCCGGCGGCGCTGGCGGCCTTGGCCTGCAGCTGCTCGAGCTGCTTTTCCAGCTGGCGGTTGCGCTCAAGCACAGCCGACAGCTTGTCGATCAGGTTGTCGCGGTTGCCCTTGACCAGCTGCGCGGCTTCCTTGACCCGCTCTTCGGCAGCGTTCAGGTAGGCCAGCGCAGCGGCGCCGGTGACCGCTTCGATACGGCGCACGCCAGAGGCCACGCCGCCTTCGCTGATGATCTTGAACAGACTGATGTCGCCGGTGCGCTTGGCATGGATGCCGCCACACAGCTCGACGGAGAAATCACCGCCCATGCTCAGCACACGCACGGTGTCGCCATATTTCTCACCGAACAGTGCCATGGCGCCCTTGGCCTTGGCGGTTTCGATATCGGTCAGCTCGGTCTCGACCGGGGTGTTCCTGCGCACTTCGCGGTTGACGATGTCTTCCAGGGCCTTGATCTGCGCAGGCGTCACCGCCTCGAAGTGGCTGAAGTCGAAACGCAGGCGCTGACTGTCGACCAGCGAGCCCTTCTGCTGCACGTGATCGCCCAGCACCTGGCGCAACGCTTCGTGCAGCAGGTGAGTGGCCGAGTGGTTCAGCGAGGTGGCGTGTTGCACCTCGGCATCGACCTTGGCCTCGACCGGCGAGCCGATGACCAGCGCACCGCTGGCGACCACGCCGTGGTGCAGGAAGGCACCACCGGTCTTGGTGGTATCGCGCACGTCGAAGCGCGCGGCAGCGGCCTGCAAGTAGCCGCTGTCGCCAACCTGGCCGCCGGACTCGGCGTAGAACGGCGTGCGGTCGAGCACGACCACGCCTTCCTCGCCTTCGCCCAACTGGTCGACCGACTGACCATCCTTGTACAGGGCGACGATCTTGCCTTGCCCTTCGGTAGTGTCGTAGCCGAGGAAATCGGTGGCGGTGTCGACCTTGACCAGGCTGTTGTAGTCCATGCCGAAGGCGCTGGCGGAACGGGCACGCTCGCGCTGGGCTTCCATTTCACGCTCGAAGCCGGCTTCGTCGATGGTCAACTCGCGCTCGCGGGCGATGTCGGCGGTGAGGTCCATGGGGAAGCCGTAGGTGTCGTACAGCTTGAACACCACGTCGCCCGGGACGACCTTGCCCTGCAGTTGGGCCAGGTCCTGCTCGAGGATGCGCAGGCCCTGCTCGAGGGTCTTGGCGAACTGCTCTTCCTCGGTCTTGAGCACGCGCTCGATGTGCGCCTGCTGGCTCTTCAGCTCAGCGAAGGCTTCGCCCATCTCGGCCACCAGGGCGGCGACGATCTTGTGGAAGAAGCTGCCCTTGGCGCCCAGCTTGTTGCCGTGGCGGCAGGCGCGGCGAATGATGCGGCGCAGCACGTAGCCACGGCCTTCGTTGGACGGCAGCACGCCGTCGGCAATCAGGAAGCCGCAGGAACGGATATGGTCGGCGACCACTTTCAGCGATGGCTGGTCGTCGTTGCTGCAGCCGATGGCTTCGGCGGCGGCGGCCAGCAGGCTCTGGAACAGGTCGATCTCGTAGTTCGAGTGCACGTGCTGCATCACCGCACTGATGCGCTCCAGGCCCATGCCGGTGTCCACCGACGGGGCGGGCAGCGGGTGCAGGACGCCGTCGGCGGTACGGTTGAACTGCATGAAGACGTTGTTCCAGATCTCGATGTAGCGGTCGCCGTCTTCTTCCGGCGAGCCGGGTGGGCCGCCCCAGATGTCGGCGCCGTGGTCATAGAAGATCTCGGTGCACGGGCCGCACGGGCCGGTGTCGCCCATGGTCCAGAAGTTGTCGGAGGCGTACGGGGCGCCTTTGTTGTCGCCGATGCGCACCATGCGCTCGGCCGGCACGCCGACTTCCTTGGTCCAGATGTCGTAGGCTTCGTCGTCGCTGGCGTAGACGGTGACCCACAGCTTTTCCTTGGGCAGGTTCAACCACTTGTCCGAGGTCAGGAAGGTCCAGGCGAAGGTGATGGCATCGCGCTTGAAATAGTCGCCGAAGCTGAAGTTGCCCAGCATCTCGAAGAAGGTGTGGTGACGGGCGGTGTAGCCGACGTTTTCCAGGTCGTTGTGCTTGCCACCGGCGCGCACGCACTTCTGGCTGCTCACGGCGCGGGTGTAGGCGCGCTTTTCCTGGCCGAGGAAGCAGTCCTTGAACTGGTTCATGCCGGCGTTGGTGAACAGCAGGGTCGGGTCATTACCCGGGATCAGGGAGCTGGAGGCAACGCGAGTATGTCCCTGCTCTTCGAAGAAGCGGAGGAAGGCTTCACGGATTTCTGCGCTTTTCATAGGTTCTTCCACGGAAACGGCGGCCACACGTCGAATCGACGAAACGACGGCAAAGGGCCGCATTATATCGGTCCTGCAGTCTCGGTGCAGTGTGTTTATGCGATAGAAACCGTCGATTGGACGGCTTGCAGGGCTAAAGCAATTAAAAACGGCATGACCGCGATGCTATCGCCAGCGTTTCGCTACTGGCAAGCCAATTACGGTCCCGGGGCAGGGAAAATTAACAGGTTGGTGAATTAAAAGAATTTCATCACCGAAGGGATCCAAAATCGCAGGCGCGGGCTTGCCCCGCGCCTACGGGTATCAGGCCAGGCGTTGCCCCGAATCCGGGACGATCAGGATGCCGGCGCGCAGCCCGTTCTTCACCTTGGGGTTGGGGAAGATGATCCGTGCGCCCTCCTCCTCCACCACCCAACGCGTCTCGGCCAGGTCCTCGGCCAACAGATCGCCCTTTTTCAGCTCGGAGAAGTTTTCGATGTCCGCCGGCAGGTGCAGGCGGAAACTGTCGCTGTGCTTGATGATCTCGCGGGCGACGCTGAACAGCTTGAGGCCATCCAGGGACTGCTCGATCTGCGGCTCGGTATCTTCGATGAGCTGGATCAAGCGCGCTTCGAGCTTGTCGAGGTTGACCTCCTCGTTCTGCCCGAACGGGCGGGCCTTGCCGAGCTCCAGGGTGAAGGCCTCGGCATCGAGCTGCTCATAGGTGAAGGCGCTGAAGGTGATCGACGACTTGCTCTGCAACAGCACCGCCTCCATACCGGCCGCCGCCAGACGCGCCAGCTCTCGGCGGGAGTGCTGGCGGCCTTCCTTGTAGGGATACAGCGCGAACTGCTCGATCTTCGACCCACGAATGGCGGTATGCAGGTCGTAATGCAGGCGGGTGCGCTCGGGTTTGCTGAAAAATACCCGGGCAAACTGCTCGAGCTCTGCGGCACGCAATGCCTCGAAGCCACTGGACAGTTCATGCCGGCCATTGAACAGCCGGTTGATGTCCTGCTCGATGAAACGCTCACCCTTGCGGATCGCCGCCGGGTTGCCAAACAGGAACAACACCCGCGCACGTGGCTTGATCTTGCCGTTGGCCACGCCGTGCAGCAGCCTTTCGAGCAACTCGATCGGCGCTGTCTCGTTGCCATGGATACCAGCCGACAGCAGCAGGTCGAGCCCGCAATCCTCACCTTCGGGCGGGCGCACTTCCAACGCACCCTCCCCCAGCCAGCGCAAACGCACGCCCCGGGTGGTCACTTGGGTCTTCTCGGCCGGTTCGTGATCGGTCAGGGTCAGCTCAAGCAGTTTGCCAAGGGCGAGCATAGGCGCTTCCTTAGTGGTGGTGGCCGCAGTCCGGGCCGTGGACGTGGTCGTCGTCACCGGCGACATCGGCCGGCTCCATTTCCAGTTGCAGGCTGACCAGGTTGGTGGCCATCGGGCGCAGCAGCAGGTTGGCGTACTCGGTGTCGTCTTCCTCGACATCGACGCCGATCAGCAGCTGGCCGCGACCGTCCTGCTGGATCCACACCTCCTTGCCTTGCCAGACCACCGCAAAACGGGTGCACGAGGTTTCCAGCTGGGTGCCGTCTTCATCTTCCAGGATCAGGCGCAGGGCGTCGGACATTGCAATTTCTCTCTTCAAGGTTGGCGTTGGAACGGATAGACCGAACCCAGCTTGAGGATCTGGGTCAGTTCATCCAGTGCCGTGCGGCATTCCACCAGCAACTGCGGGTCGGCCAGGTCCGCCTCGCCGAGGCGATCGCGGTAGTGCTTGTCGACCCATTGCACCAGGGTGTCGTACAGCGGGGCGGTCATGATAACGCCTTGGTTCACCGCCGCCAGTTCGTTTTCCTTCAACGCCACGCGCAGCCGCAGGCAAGCCGGGCCACCGCCGTTCTGCATGCTCTGCTTGAGGTCGAACACCTTGACCTCCTTCACCGGACCGCCCTGGCTGGTCAGTTGCCCCAGGTACGCCCAGACCCGCTCGTTGTTGCGGCACTCTTCCGGCACCACCAGCAGCATCGAGCCGTCTTCGCGACTGAGCAGCTGGCTGTTGAACAGGTAGGAACGCACCGCGTCCTCCACCGTCACCGCCGCACGCGGCACGCAGATGCCCTGGAAGCGGCCACCCTTGCTGGCCAGTTTAGCCTGCAGCTGGCCAAGCACCGCATCGGTCTCGAGGAAGGCGTCCTCGTGGTAGAACAGCACTTCGCCATTGCCTACCGAGATCACGTCGTTGTGGAACACGCCCTGATCGATCACTGCCGGATTCTGTTGAGCGTAGACCACGCCATCATCGCTCAGCCCATGCAGGCGGGCGACGGCCTGGGAAGCCTCCAGAGTCTGGCGCGCCGGATACTTCTGCGGCGCGGGGTAGCGGCTGTCGAAGGCGCTGCGGCCATAGACGAAGAACTCCACCCCCGCTTCGCCATAGGCACGGCAGAACCGCGTATGGTTGGCCGCGCCTTCGTCACCGAACTGCGCCACGGCCGGCAAGGCCTGGTGATGAGCGAAGTGCTTGTCATCACTGAACATGGCGCCCAGCACCCGACTGGTGGTCGGGTACTCGATGCTACGGTGGTACTTGCAGTTGAGATTGGCGGCGGTGAAATGCACACGACCATCAGCGGTATCGGCGCTGGGGCTGACGGTGGCGGCGTTGGCCACCCACATGCTCGACGCCGAGCAGCTGGCGACCAGCAGCGGCATGGCTTCCTTGGCGGCACGCTGGATCACTTCGGCATCATTGCCGGTGAAACCCAGGCGGCGCAATGCGGCCACATCCGGGCGCTCCTGCGGGGCCAGCACGCCCTGCTTGAAGCCCATTTCCATCAGCGCCTTCATCTTCGCCAGGCCCTGGCGCGCCGCCTCGCGCGGGTTGGAACCCTGCTGGCTGTTGCTCTGCGAGGCCACGTTGCCGTAGGACAGGCCGCCGTAGTTGTGGGTCGGCCCCACCAGGCCATCAAAATTCACTTCAAAGGATTTCATCGGCAAGGCTCCGAGACCTGTTGTTATAGGGTGACGCCCGGCGTCAGGGTCGCCGGCAGTACGAGGTTCGCGGTCTCCAGCGAAGCCACGGGGTAGGCGCAGTAGTCCGCCGCGTAGTAGGCGCTGGCGCGGTGGTTGCCGCTGGCACCGACACCACCGAACGGCGCGCTGCTGGCAGCACCGGTGAGCTGCTTGTTCCAGTTGACGATGCCGGCGCGGCTGCGCAGCCAGAAGTGCTGGTAACGGGCATTGGAGTCCGACAGCAGGCCGGCGGCCAGGCCGTACTGGGTGTTGTTGGCTTCCTCGATTGCCGCATCGAAATCGGCGTATCGGATCACCTGCAGCAATGGGCCGAAGAATTCCTCGTCCGGGCGCCCGGTCACAGCAGTGACGTCGATGATGCCGGGGGTAAGCAAGGCGGCGTCAGCCTGCGGCTGGGTCATCTCCAGCAGCGCCACGGCGCCCTTGCCGAGCAGTTCGGCCTGGGCCGCCAGCAATGCGCGGGCCGCCTGCAGCGAAATCACCGACCCCATGAACGGCGCGGGCTGCTGATCGAAGGCGCCGACACTGATGCTGCGGCTCACCTCGACCAGGCGTTGGATCAGCGCGTCACCCCAGGCGCCCTGCGGTACCAGCAGGCGGCGGGCACAGGTGCAACGCTGGCCGGCGGAGATGAAGGCCGATTGGATGATGGTGTACACCGCGGCATCCAGGTCCTTGACCTCGTCAACCACCAGCGGGTTGTTGCCGCCCATCTCCAGGGCCAGGATCTTGTCCGGGCGGCCGGCGAACTGCTGGTGCAGCAGGTTGCCGGTACGGCTGGAACCGGTGAAGAACAGGCCGTCGATACCTGGGTTGGCGGCCAGCGCCACGCCTGTCTCACGAGCGCCCTGGACCAGGTTGAGCACACCAGCCGGCAACCCGGCCTCGATCCAGCACTGGACCGTCAGCTCGGCAACCTTGGGAGTCAGCTCGCTGGGTTTGAACACCACGCAGTTGCCCGCCAGCAGCGCCGGAACGATATGGCCGTTGGGCAAGTGGCCGGGGAAGTTGTATGGGCCGAATACCGCCACCACGCCATGGGGCTTGTGGCGCAGTACGGCAGTGGCGTCGGCCAGCGGACCGCTCTTCTCGCCGGTACGCTCGCGGTAGCTCTGCACCGAGATGGCAACCTTGTTGACCATGCTGGTCACTTCGGTGGCCGATTCCCACAGCGGCTTGCCGGTTTCTTCGCCAATGCAGCGCGACAACGCCTCGGCATTGGCCTTGAGCTTCTCGGCGAAGGCCTCCAGAACGTTAATACGCGCATCCAGGCTCAGCGATGCCCAGGCGGGGAACGCCTGGCGGGCAGCCTGCACGGCATTCTCGACCTGCGCGGCATCGGCGCCCTGCCCTTGCCAGATCACCGCCTGGGTGACGGGGTTGAGCGACTGCAGGGCTTCGCCCTGGCCAGCCAGCCACTGGCCGGCAATGTAATGCGTATTCATTTACTGGGCCTCCCGACCGGCGGACAGTGGCACGGCACGCACGTTGTCGCCGGCGCCCAGGCGCAGGCGCTTGGCGGTCTGCGGATCGACCACCAGGGTGCCTGCGGCCAGGCGCGCCGGCGCGGCCGTGATGCGGCAGTCTTCGCGCTTGCGGTTGTGGATGATGAAAGGGGTGGCGTCGTCGCCTGGTGTACCAACGGCCAGCACCAGGGTCTGGCTATCACGCACGGCGCGGATCTTCGAGGTCTCGCATTCGATTGCGGGGCCTGCGTCGAAGATGTCGACGTAGCCCTGGTAGTTGAAACCTTCACGCTTGAGCATGGCCAACGCCGGCTCCGTATCGGCATGCACGCGACCAATGACGTTGCGCGCCGCTTCCGAGAGGAAGCAGGTGTACAGCGGAAACTTGGGCATCAGCTCGGCGATGAACGACTTGTTGCCCACGCCGGTGAGGTAGTCGGCCTGGCTGAACTCCATCTTGAAGAAGTGCCGGCCCAGGCTTTCCCAGAATGGCGAACGACCTGCCTCGTCGGACATGCCGCGCATCTCGGCGATGATCTTGTTGCCAAACAGTTGCGGGAACTCGGCGATGAACAGCATTCGCGCCTTGGACAGCAGACGCCCGTTGAGCCCGCTGCGGTAATCGCTGCGCAGGAACAGCGAACACAGCTCGGAGTTGCCGGTCAGGTCGTTGGCCAGGAACAGCGTGGGAATCTCGCGGTAGATGTTCAGCTCCTGGGAAGCGCTGACGGTCAGGCCGACCCGATAGTTGTACCAGGGCTCGCGCAGGCCGACAGCGCCAGCGATGGCGCTGATGCCGACCACCAGGCCCTCGTCGTTCTCCAGCACGAACAAGTAGTCGGTATCGCCGCGCTCGGCTTCGCCGCGGAAAGTCTTTTCCGCCCAGCCAACCCGCTGGCCGAGGCGCTCCTCATTGGCAGGCAGCGTCGTCAGCCCGGTGGTACCGGTGCTGCGGGCCAACTCGATCAGCGCGGGTAAATCGCTGCTGCGTACAGGACGAACGATCATGCTATCTCCTTGTGCGGCGGTCTGTGCCTGCCGCAAAACTCTCTGTTGCGGCGGTTCAGACCGCGACCAGGCGCACACTGGCGCCCTCGCCGACACCCAGGGCCTCGGCAGCTTCGCCGCTGAGGCTGACCGGCTTGCCCGGCACCCAGTCCAGTTCCAGCAGCACCGCGCGGTAGTCCTGCAACTGGCCATTGCACACCAGGTACGGACGGCCGCCCTTGACCGACGCGCCGTCTAGCTTGACCGGCACCACCCGGCTCTGGGCGATGGAGCGGATGCCCGAGGTACGGGCATGCAAGGTAGGTCCGCCGTCGAAGATGTCGATATAGTGCTCGGTCTCGAAGCCTTCGCGCATGAGAATGTCGAAGGTGATCTGCGCCCGCGGATGCACCTGGCCCATGGCTTCCTGGGCGGCGTCCGGCAACAGCGGCACATAGATCGGGTAATGCGGCATCAGTTCAGCCAGGAAAGTGCGGCTCTTCAGGCCGCACAGGCGCTCGGCGTCGGCATAGTTGAGGTCGAAGAAGTTGCGGCCGATAGCGTCCCAGAACGGTGATTCGCCCTGCTCGTCGCTGTAGCCGACGATCTCGGTGACCACCGACTCGGCGAAGCGCTCCGGGTGCGAGGCCATGAACAGCAGGCGGCCACGCGAGTTGAGTTCGGCAAAGGCGCTGGTCACCAGCTCCGGCACCACGTAGAAGCTGGTCAGCAGGCTGTTACCGGTTAGGTCGTGGCACAACGACAGGACGTGGATCTTGTTGTGGATCTTCAGCTCGCGGGAGGCGTGCACGAAGGTCTCGTTGCGGAAGCTGTAGAACGGCTCGGAGTAGCCGGCCGAGGCGACGATGGCCGAGCAACCGACCAGCTCGCCGGTGGCGCTGTCCTCGAGCACGAAGAAGTAGCTCTCCTCGCCGTTGAAGCTGACCTCGGCGGCGAAAGAGGTTTCCGACGCGGCGATCTTGTCGCCCAGGCGGCCAGCATCGTCCGGCAGCGAGGTGACACCAATGGGGCTGTCGGCAGCCATGCGCTGCACTTCGTTCAGATCAGCCATTTGCGCGGGGCGCATCACCAGCATGGTGTCACTCCTTTCGGGAAAGCGCACCGATCAACTCGGCACGAAAAAACGGCGGGCACGCGCCACTACCTGCAAGCAGGTGCCCGCACTGGAATCAGGTATCGCCGGCCTCGCTAGAGGCCGGCGACAGAACCGCAGGATCAGCCCTGGGTCAGTTTGCGCACAGCGCGCTCGAAGCGCTCCAGGCCTTCATCGATATCGCTGTCCTCGACCACCAGGCTCGGGGCGAAGCGCACGACATCGGGGCCTGCCTGCAGAACCATCACACCTTCCTTCTCGGCGGCGTTGAGGATGTCCTTGGCCTTGCCCTTCCAGGCGTCACTGAGCACGCAGCCGATCAGCAGGCCGACACCGCGCACCAGGGTGAACAGGCCGGTATCCTGGCCGATCTTCTCCAGGCGGGTCTTGAAGCGCTCATGTTTGGCCTTGATGCCCGCCAGGGTTTCCGGGGTGTTGACCACATCGAGCACGGCGCAGGCGACGGCACAGGCCAGCGGGTTGCCGCCGTAGGTGGTGCCGTGGGTGCCGACGGCCAGGTGCTTGGCCAGGTCGCTGGTGGTCAGCATCGCGCCAATCGGGAAGCCGCCGCCCAGGCTCTTGGCGCTGGTCAGGATGTCCGGGGTGACGCCGTAGTGCTGGTAGGCATACAGCGAGCCGGTACGGCCGACGCCGGTCTGCACTTCATCGAAGATCAGCAGCGCATTGTGCTCGTCGCACAGCTTGCGCGCGCCTTCCAGGTAGGCCTTGTCGGCCGGCACCACGCCGCTCTCGCCCTGGATCGGTTCGATGACCACGGCGCAGGTCTTGTCGGAGATCTGCGCCTTCAACGCTTCCAGGTCGTTGTACGGCACGTGGCTGATGCCGGTGATCTTCGGCCCGAAGCCGTCGGAGTACTTGGGCTGGCCACCGACGCTGACGGTGAACAGGGTGCGACCGTGGAAGCTGTTAACGGTGGCGATGATCTCGTGCTTCTCGGGGCCGAAACGGTCATGGGCGACACGGCGGGCCAGCTTGAAGGCGGCCTCGTTGGCCTCGGCGCCGGAGTTGCAGAAGAAGGCGCGCTCGGCAAAGGTCGCGTCCACCAGCTTGTGCGCCAGGCGCAGGGCCGGCTCGTTGGTGAACACGTTGGAGACATGCCAGAGGGTATTGGCTTGCTCGGTCAGCGCCTTGACCAGCGCCGGATGGCAGTGGCCGAGTGCGTTGACCGCGATGCCGCCGGCGAAGTCGATCAGCTCGCGCCCGGACTGGTCCCATACTCGGGAGCCCTCGCCTCGCACAGGAATGAAGGCCGCCGGGGAGTAGTTGGGAACCATGACCTGGTCGAAATCGGCACGTTGCACCGGGGCTTGCTCAACGGACATCTGAGTCTCCTGAAGAGGAACGCTGGCCTGGAAGTGGCGAGCGATGAAGGGATTGTAAGGACTGATCGGCGCCTGTCCTTGCTGCCAGGCGACAACTTGTTACAGCGCCAAACCGAGTTTTCACGCGGTTTTCGGCAATGCGACAAACAGTGTCGCAATCGCGCAGTGTAACGGCAGCAGGGGGTGGCGGGGAGATGCTCGGTGAGAATTGGGTGAACGGGTGTTCACATATACAAATCGCATCGCGGGACAAGCCCGCCCCCACCAGCAATACACTGCGCGGGAGCCGGCTTGCCCCACGCTAGCGTCTTCGCTGGCAGGGAGGTCTTCAGCCGCGCTCGGCCGGCGCCGAACTCAGCTCGAACGGGCTGCTGTTACGTCGCTGGTTACGGTCTTCGCGCGGCGTGGCGCCGAAGAAATTGCGGTACGCGCTGGAGAAATGCGGCCCGGAGGAGAACCCGCAGGACAGGCCGATCTGGATGATCGACTTGCTGGTCTGCATCAGCATCTGCCGCGCCTTGTTCAGGCGCAGCTCCAGGTAGTACTGGCTGGGCACGCGATTGAGATACTGCTTGAAGATCCGCTCCAGCTGGCGGCGGGACACGCACACATGCTGGGCGATCTCGTCGGTGGTCAGCGGCTCTTCGATGTTGGCCTCCATCAGCAGCACCGCCTGGGTGAGCTTGGGGTGGCTGGAGCCCAGGCGGTTCTGCAGCGGGATGCGCTGGCGCTCGCCACCTTCGCGAATGCGCTCGACCACCAGCTCTTCCGACACCGCGCCGGCCAGCTCCGCCCCATGGTCCCGGGCCAGCACCGCCAGCAGCAGGTCAGTCACCGCCATGCCGCCGCAGGCAGTCAGGCGATCGCGATCCCAGTCGAACAGATGGCTGGTGGCGATCACCTTGGGGAAGCGCTCGGCAAAATCATCCTGCCAGCGCCAATGCACCGCGGCGCGGTAGCCGTCGAGCAGGCCCAGCGCCGCCAGCGGATAAACCCCGGCCGACAAGCCACCGATCATGCAACCGCTGCGCGCCAACTGCTTGAGCGCGGCGGACAATGCCGAACCGATCGCCGCCGGCGGCTCATCAGCCAGCAGGAACAGCTTGTGATAGCCCTCCAGGCGTCCGACCCACGCTTCGCCCGGCAGGCGCCAGGCGCCCTCCTGCCCAGCCTCGGCTTGCAGGAAGGACATTGTGTAGACCACATCCGGATGCACCCGCTGGGCCACCTGCAACACCTCTTCGGCCAACGCCAGGGTCAGCGGCTTGGTGCTGGGCCAGATGAGAAATCCGATTCGCTGGGTGGTCATAGGGCGTGGTCCGAAACCTGAAAAGGAGGGTCGCGCTTGTGGCGCCGGGGCATGCTGCGTGCGTTGCGCAGCATGCCCCATCATGGTGCAAAAGTGCAGCCTTTACTTCAGGCTGCCGGAAAGGAACTGCTTGAGGCGCTCCGACTGTGGATTAACCAGCACTTCACGCGGGCAGCCCCGCTCTTCCACCAGGCCCTTGTGCAGGAACACCAGCTGGTTGGAAACCTCGCGTGCAAAGCCCATCTCGTGGGTGACCACTACCATGGTGCGGCCTTCCTGGGCCAGAGATTGCATGACCTTGAGCACATCGCCCACCAGCTCCGGATCCAGCGCCGAAGTCGGCTCGTCGAACAGCATCACCTCCGGTTCCATGGCCAGGGCGCGGGCAATGGCCACACGCTGCTGCTCGCCACCGGACATGTGCCCGGGGAACGCGTCCTTGCGGTGGGATACGCCAACCTTGGCCAGGTAGTGCTCGGCCTTCTCCAGCGCTTCCTTCTTGTTCACGCCCAGCACGTGCACCGGCGCCTCGATGACATTTTCCAGCGCAGTCATGTGCGACCACAGGTTGAAGTGCTGGAACACCATCGACAAGCGCGAACGCATGCGCTGCAGCTGTTTCGGGTCGGCAGCCTTGAGCGCGCCATCCTTGCCGGCGACCAGCTTGAGCTCTTCGTTGTTGAGCAGGATCTTGCCCGCGTGCGGCTGCTCCAGCAGGTTGATGCAACGCAGGAAGGTCGATTTGCCCGAACCGCTGGAGCCGATGATGCTGATCACGTCGCCTGCCTTGGCTTCGAGGGAGACGCCCTTGAGCACCTCATGGCTGCCGTAGCGCTTGTGCAGGTCTTGGATTTGGAGTTTGTACATACTGTCGGATCTCACAGAGCGGTCAGTGCTTGCGCGGCGCCAGGTAACCGAGCCAGCGGCGTTCGGCCATCTTGAACAGGCGCACGAGGATGAAGGTCAGGCACAGGTAGAACACGCCCGCCGTGATGTAGGCCTCGAAAGGCAGGTAGTACTGGGCGTTGACCGTGCGCGCGGCACCGGTGATGTCGATCAGGGTGACGATCGACGCCAGGCTGGTGGTCTGCAGCATCATGATCACTTCGTTGCTGTACTGCGGCAGCGCCCGGCGCAGCGCTGAAGGCAGCAGGATGCGGCGGTACATCTTCATGCGCGACATGCCGATGGCCTTGGCCGCCTCGATCTCGCCATGGGGCGTGGCCTTGAGGCTGCCGGCGATGATCTCGGCGGTGTAGGCGCTGGTGTTGACGGCAAAAGCCAGGCAGGCGCAGAAGGTCGCGCTGGACAGCCACGGCCAGAAGATGCTCTCGCGCACCGCCTCGAACTGGGCCAGGCCGTAGTAGATCAGGAACAGCTGCACCAGCATCGGCGTGCCGCGAATGACGTAGGTGTACAGCCAGGCGCTGATGTTCACCAGCGGCTGTTTCGAGACGCGCATCAGGCCCAGCGGGATGGCCGCCAGCAGGCCGAACAGCAGCGACAGCGCCAGCAGCTTGAGGGTGGTCAGCAGACCGCCCAGGTACAGCGGCATGGCTTCCCAGATGACGTTGTAGTCGAAGATCATAGTTCAGCCGCCTTGACGCCCACCGAGTAGCGCTTCTCGAGATACTTCAGCGCCAGCAGCGAGACACTGGTCAGCACCAGGTACAACGCCGCCACCGCGAGGAAGAAGGTGAAGGGTTCGCGGGTGGCGTCCGCCGCCTGCTTGGCCTTGAACATCATGTCCTGCAGGCCGACCACCGAAATCAGCGCAGTCGCCTTGGTCAACACCAGCCAGTTGTTGGTGAAGCCCGGGATCGCCAGGCGGATCATTTGCGGCACCATGATGCGGAAGAACACCTGGACACCGCTCATGCCGTAGGCCGCGCCCGCCTCTGCCTGGCCCTTGGGGATGCCGAGGAAGGCACCGCGGAAGGTTTCCGACAGGTACGCGCCAAAGATGAAGCCCAGCGTGCCGATGCCAGCGACCAGGGGATTGAGGTCAATATAGTCGTCATAGCCGAGCAGCGGCGCCACCCGGTTGAGGATGTCCTGGCCGCCATAGAAAATCAGCAGGATCAGGACCAGGTCAGGGATGCCACGGATCACCGTGGAGTACAGGTCCCCCAGCCAGGCCAACCAGCGCACCGGCGACAAACGCAGCGCCACGCCGATCAGGCCGAGGACGATGGCCAGGGCCATCGACGACAGGGCGAGCTGCAGCGTCAGCCACGCCCCGTCGAGGATGACTGCCCCATAGCCTTTCAACATGATTCGAATTCCTCAGGGCTTGGGAATGAAAAATGGTGCAAACCTCAGAGATTCTGCTGTTTGCACCATTGCACAGGTGAAACTCGATGGTTACTTCGAGTCTGGACCGTAGATGTCGAAGTTGAAGTACTTCTTCTCGATCTCTTTGTATTTGCCGTTGGCGCGGATCGCGTCGATGGCGGCGTTGATGCGCTCGGCGTTGGCGGTGTCGCCCTTGCGCACGGCGATACCGACGCCATCACCGAAGTACTTGGTGTCGGTGAAGGCCGGACCGACGAAGGCAAAGCCCTTGCCAGCATCGGTCTTCAGGAAGCCGTCCTCGAGCAGGGTGGCATCGGCCACGGTGCCGTCCAGGCGGCCGGCGGCGACATCCAGGTAGATTTCGTTCTGGGTACCGTAGGGCACCACGGTGGCGCCTTGCGGGGCCAGGACTTCCTTGGCGAAACGGTCGTGGATCGAACCGCGCTGCACGCCGATCTTCTTGCCCTTGAGCTCAGCCAGGCTGTCGCTGACGGTGGTGCCTTCCTTCATCACCAGGCGCGCCGGGGTCAGGTAGTAGCGCTTGGTGAAGTCGACCGACTTCTTGCGGTCGTCGGTGATCGACATGGACGACAGGATGGCGTCGATCTTGCGCACTTTCAGTGCAGGGATCAGACCGTCGAACTCCTGCTCGACCCAGGTGCACTTGGCTTTCATCTGTTCGCACAGGGCGTTGCCGATGTCGTAGTCGAAGCCGGCGAGGCTGCCATCGGGCTGCTTGAAGGCGAAGGGTGGGTAGGCGGCCTCGATACCGATCTTCAACGGCTTCTCATCGGCCTGCGATACCAGGGAAAACACGGAAAGCGCCAAGGCGCCAAGCAGTGCGAGCTTCTTCATCAGGTAACTCCATCGGTACGGGGCAATACAAGGCAGTTGTAACAGCTGCCCGATATGCGAATGGGTACAGCGCGAGCCGCGCAGGTTTCGACCAAGGTCGCAGACCACGAGCGAGTGAGTGGCATTCTAGCGACAGCCCGGTGGTCGATATTTCTTCAAAGCGACAACTAATTACAGAAGCGCCAGGAACCGCGGCGGGCGATATTGACAGCTCCCGCGAGATATGCAAGAGCAAAAGAGAAATAACCTATACCCAAAGCAATAAGCGGGCCCATTATTGGCAAAGCCTTGTATTCCGGCAAGCGCAGCGTGCGAGCCTGCACGAAACGCTCGCAGAATGCACCCATTTGGCATACAGATGTTTCCACAAGCCCCGCATTTGGGCGCAATCGGTGACAGCGACGGTTACCGATGACTCTCGGAGTAACAGTTTGTATCAGTAAAGCAAAAACCCCGCCGGATATGGGCGGGGGTTTTTGTGACAGCCTCATCGCGAGGCAAGCCCGCTCCCACGACCGTCAGGAGCCGACTTGCCGCGATGGTTCGACTCAGGCCGAAGCCAGGCTCATCGCCTTGTGGGTATCGATCAGGTGCTGCACCACCCCTGGATCGGCCAGGGTGGAGATATCGCCCAGCGCATCGTACTCGCCAGTGGCAATCTTGCGCAGGATGCGGCGCATGATCTTGCCCGAGCGGGTCTTCGGCAGCCCCGGCGCCCACTGGATGACGTCCGGCGAAGCGATCGGGCCGATCTCCTTGCGCACCCAATTCTTCAACTCGAGGCGCAATTGCTCGTTCGATTCCTCGCCGGCGTTCAGGGTGACGTAGACATAGATACCCTGCCCCTTGATGTCGTGCGGCACGCCCACCACCGCCGCCTCGGCGACCTTCGGATGCGCCACCATCGCGCTCTCGATCTCGGCGGTGCCCATGCGGTGGCCAGAAACGTTGAGCACGTCATCCACGCGGCCGGTGATCCAGTAGTAGCCATCTTCGTCGCGACGGGCGCCGTCACCGGTGAAGTACATGCCACGGAAGGTCTTGAAATAGGTGTCGACGAAGCGGTCGTGGTCGCCGTACAGCGAACGCGACTGGCCCGGCCAGGAATCGAGGATCACCAGGTTGCCCTCGGCGGCGCCGTCGATCAGGTTGCCCAGGTTGTCCACCAGTGCCGGCACCACGCCGAAGAACGGACGGGTCGCCGAACCCGGCTTGAGCCCCGTGGCGCCCGGCAAGGGGCTGATGAGGATGCCGCCGGTCTCGGTTTGCCACCAGGTATCGACGATCGGGCAACGTTCCTTGCCGACTGTCTTGTAGTACCAGTTCCAGGCTTCAGGGTTGATCGGCTCGCCCACCGAACCCAGCAGGCGCAGGCTGGAGCCATCGGCGCCGGCGACCGCCGCCTCGCCCTCGGCCATCATGGCGCGGATGGCGGTCGGCGCGGTGTAGAGGATGTTGACCTTGTGCTTGTCGACGATCTTCGACACGCGGGTGATGTCCGGGTAGTTCGGCACACCTTCGAACAGCAGCGTGGTCGCACCATTGGCCAGCGGGCCATAGACGATGTAGCTGTGGCCGGTGACCCAACCCACGTCAGCGGTGCACCAGTACACTTCGCCCGGGCGATAGTCGAACACGCGCTCGTGGGTCAGCGCGGCATACACCAGGTAGCCACCGGTGGTGTGCAGCACGCCCTTGGGCTTGCCGGTGGAGCCGGAGGTATAGAGGATGAACAACGCCTCCTCGGCACCCATTTCTTTCGGCGCACAGTGGCTGGAGGCGACCTTCATCAGGTCTTCGTACCAGATATCGCGGTGCTGGTGCCAGGCGATGTCGCCACCAGTGCGCTTGCACACGATGATCTTTTGCACGCTGCTGGTTTCAGGGTTGGTCAAGGCCAGGTCGACATTGGCCTTGAGCGGGGTACGGCGGCCACCACGCAGGCCTTCGTCGGCGGTGATCACCACCTTGGACTTGCAGTCGATGATGCGGCCGGCCAGCGCCTCGGGCGAGAAGCCGCCGAACACCACCGAGTGGATCGCCCCGATGCGCGCGCAGGCCAGCATGGCGACCACGGCCTCGGGGATCATCGGCATATAGATGGTGACCACGTCACCCCGGTGCACGTCCTGGCCACGCAGGGCGTTGGCGAACTTGCAGACCTGCTCGTGGAGCTCACGGTAGGTGATGTTGCGATGCTCGGAAGGGTCGTCGCCTTCCCAGATGATCGCCAGCTGGTCGCCGCGCTCTTCGAGGTGGCGGTCCAGGCAGTTGTAGGAGACGTTCAGAGTGCCGTCGGCAAACCATTTGATATCGACATGGTGGTCGTCGAACGAGGTCTGCTTGACCTTGGTGAAGGGCTTGATCCAGTCCAGACGCTGGGCCTGCTCGCGCCAGAAGCCGTCCGGGTTGATCACCGATTGCTGGTACATGGCCTTGTAGGTGGCCTCGTCGGTCAGGGTACTGGCCGCAACCTCGGGACGAACGGGATACAGTGGAGCCGCACTCATCTGTGTTACCTCGGTGTAATAGTTGTTTTTGTATGGAAGCGTTTGTAACTGTACCAGAGCGACAAAGACCATTCGACGTTGGTAGTAACGCGACGAACCGTCAGCCCACGAATTTACAGCAACCGCTCTAGCGCATGGCATCCAGCCATCGCCGGCGGCAAAAGGCAGCGCTTTGCCAGTGATTGTTACAGATTCTGTCAAAAGACTTTATCAAAACCCGCTCTGTTTCAGCCCGGACCACCCTCCTAGAATTCACCTCGCCAGCAACGGCAACGCGATTAACTTGGAAACAGCCCCCACGAAGGCAACGTTAATCCGCACCTTATCCTGATAGTTGAAACTTAGTTGCACTCGCGGCGCCACAAGCGCCGCGCGCCCCCTCACGACCTTAGACAGGTAAATTGAAAATGAAAGCTTTACTGGTATTGGTACTTGGCGGTTTTTGCGGCGCGGCACTGGCCGGCGAAGCAAAAGATGTCGAGCAGATTCCGGTTGAACAGTACAGTTATTCGCAGCACCTGGATATCGCCCGCGTCATCTCCATGAGCGAAGTGCCGAACGTCTGCGAAGTGGTGCCTGCGCGCATGACCTATGAGGACTCCCAGGGCCAGAAGCACATTCTCGAATACCGCGTGATGGGCAACGGTTGCTCCAACGGCTGAGACCATAGGCTTATCGCGAGGCAAGCCCCTCCCACCACTGCATTCGTGTGTGGGCTTGCCCCGCGATCAATTCAAGCCTCGATAAACTTCCAGATTATTCCGCCGACTTGTTCAGCGAATAATCTCGCAACTTGTTGGCAATGGTCGTATGGGAAACGCCTAATCTTTTCCCCAGCGCCCGACTACTTGGAAATTCACTCATCAAACTTTCCAATACCGCCCTTTCAAACCGCCCGACAATTTGCGAAAGATCGCCATCCAGGGAAAACTCGCCCAACGGTTGACGCGCGCCATAATCCGGCAAGCGGATATGTTCGCTCTTCACCACCCCGCCTTCGCACAGTGACACTGCCTGGAACAACACGTTTTCCAACTGGCGCACATTGCCCGGCCAATGATACTGGCCGAGTTTTTCCATCGCCGGCGGCGCCAGGCGCGGCAGCGGGCAGCCGATCTGCCGACTGGCCTGGTCGAGGAAATGCTGCACCAGCCCTTCCAGGCCATCCATGCATTCGCGCAGCGGCGGGATGTGCAGCGACAGCACGTTGAGGCGGTGGTAGAGGTCCTGGCGGAACTCGCCACGGGCGCACAGTTCGGACAGGTCGACCTGGGTCGCGCAGATCACCCGCACATCCAGGTACACCTCTTCGTCGCTGCCGACCCGACGGAAACAGCCATCTTGCAGGAAGCGCAGCAACTTGACCTGCAAGCGCGGGCTCATCTCCCCCACCCCGTCGAGGAACAGCGTGCCGCCGGCCGTCAGCTCCAGCAGCCCCAGCTTGCCCTCGGCCCGCGCGCCCTCGAACGCCCCCGGCCCATAGCCGAACAGCTCGGTCTCGGCCATCGACTCGGGCAGGCCGGCGCAGTTGAGCGCCATCAACGGCGCCTGGCCACGCGGGCTGGCCAGGTGACAGGCCCGCGCCAGCAGCTCCTTGCCGGTGCCGGTCTCGCCCTCGATCAGCAGCGGTGCGTCCAACGGCGCCATGCGCCGCGCCTCGCGCACCACGGCGGCCATTACCCGTGAGCTCTGGAAGATGCTGTCGAACCCACGCAACTCCTGCTTGCGCACGTTGTAGATGCGCTCACCGATACGGTCCGCGCGGTGCAAGGTGATTACCGCGCCGGCCAGGGCTTCACTGTCGTCATGCTCGGACTGCAGCGGTGCGATATCGGCCAGGAACACATCGCCCTTGACCTTGAT
This sequence comes from Pseudomonas soli, assembly GCF_900110655.1. GTDB lineage: Bacteria > Pseudomonadota > Gammaproteobacteria > Pseudomonadales > Pseudomonadaceae > Aquipseudomonas > Aquipseudomonas soli. The sequence goes on along the minus strand of NZ_FOEQ01000008.1, from coordinate 185,328 downwards.
CCGCAGGCCGTTGATCCGCGATTTGTTGGCCCGTATCAGCTCCGGCAGGTCGAAGTCCTCGACATATCGCGACAGCGGAATGCCCGGCACTTCGTCCACCCGTACGCCGAGCAGCTGCGCCGCGCCACGGTTGGCGGCGACGATGCTGCCGCCCATGTCGATCGACAGCACCGGGAAGTCCAACGCCCCCAGCAGCGCATTGAGCTCCATGTGCCGGCGCTCGCTGGGCATCAGGCCGACGCGCTTGACCCCGAACACCCCGGCGATCGACTCGAACTTGGGCCGCAGGGCCTGGAACTGCAGGTTGATCAGGTTCGGGCAGTGCAGGTAGATGGCATTGCCATGGTCTCCCCCCACTTCGCCGCGCAACACGTTGATCCCGTACTCCACCAGCAGGTTGAGGATGTCCCGCAAAATGCCGATGCGGTTCTGGCAATGCACTTTGATGCGCATGAAGGCTCTCTAAGGGGCCGAGTTTTTGCTCGCGCCACGGAAAAGTCGTAAAGATAAGCTGACAAAAATAGCCGTCTGCCCAGCTCGATGTCCGTGATTTTCCGGGATGACGCTAATTTTGTAAAATTATCGTTACGCACAGAAGATAAACGGCGGCGCAGGACGGGCGCGCACCCCGGTGCAAAACCTCGTTTGTAGGGATATTCCTAAGGTATGTCCTGTACATAACAAGAACGCCCTCACCAGGAGAGCCACATGAAACAGACGCAGTACGTGGCACGCGAGCCCGATGCGCATGGCTTTATCGACTACCCGCAGCAAGAGCATGCGGTGTGGAACACCCTGATCACCCGTCAGTTGAAAGTGATCGAAGGCCGGGCATGCCAGGAGTACCTCGACGGCATCGACCAGCTCAAGCTGCCCCATGACCGCATCCCGCAGCTGGGCGAAGTCAACAAGGTGCTTGGCGCCACCACCGGCTGGCAGGTCGCCCGCGTCCCTGCGCTGATCCCCTTCCAGACCTTCTTCGAACTGCTGGCCAGCAAGCGCTTCCCGGTCGCCACCTTCATCCGCACCCCGGAAGAGCTGGACTACCTGCAGGAGCCGGACATCTTCCACGAGATCTTCGGCCACTGCCCGCTGCTGACTAACCCGTTCTTCGCCGAATTCACCCACACCTATGGCAAGCTCGGCCTGGCGGCGACCAAGGAACAGCGTGTCTACCTGGCGCGCCTGTACTGGATGACCATCGAGTTCGGCCTGATGGAGACCGCGCAAGGCCGCAAGATCTACGGCGGCGGCATCCTCTCCTCGCCGAAAGAGACGGTCTACAGCCTGTCCAGCGAACCAGAGCACCAGGCCTTCGACCCGATCGAAGCCATGCGCACGCCCTACCGCATCGATATCCTGCAGCCCTTGTACTTCGTCCTGCCGAACATGAAGCGTCTGTTCGACCTGGCCCACGAAGACATCATGACCATGGTCCACCAGGCCATGCAGCTGGGCCTGCACGCACCGAAGTTTCCACCCAAGGTCGCTGCCTGAGCGCCCCTGTCGATAACAACTCAAACCGGAAAACACCCATGAATGCCTTGAACCAAGCCCACTGCGAAGCCTGCCGCGCCGATGCGCCGAAAGTCACCGACGAGGAGCTGGCGGAACTGATCCGACTGATCCCGGACTGGAACATCGAAACCCGCGACGGCCACATGGAGCTCGAGCGCGTGTTCCTGTTCAAGAACTTCAAGCACGCCCTGGCCTTCACCAACGCCATCGGCGAGATCGCCGAAGCCGAAGGCCACCACCCTGGCCTGCTGACCGAGTGGGGCAAGGTCACCGTGACCTGGTGGAGCCACTCGATCAAAGGCCTGCACCGCAACGACTTCATCATGTGCGCGCGCACCGACGAGGTCGCCAAAACTGCTGAAGGGCGCAAGTGATGCACTTCGCCGCCATCGCTCGGGTCCCTGGCGACCCGATCCTGGGGCTGATGGAAGCCTACGCCCGCGACGGCAACCCGGCCAAGTTCGACCTGGGTGTCGGCGTGTTCAAGGACGCTCAGGGGCTGACGCCGATTCCGGCGGCGGTAAAGCAGGCTGAGCAACGCCTGGTCGAGCGGCAAGCCACCAAGAGCTATGTTGGCGGTCATGGCGATGCAGCTTTTGGACGCCTGGTCAGCGAGCTGGTGCTGGGCAGCGATTCCACGCTGCTCAAAAGCCAGCGCGCCGGCGCCACCCAGACCCCTGGCGGCACAGGTGCCCTGCGCCTGGCGGCGGAGTTTATCGCCCACTGCCTGCCGGGCCGCGGTATCTGGCTGAGCGACCCGACCTGGCCGATCCACGAGACGATCTTCGCCGGTGCCGGGCTCAAGGTGTCGCACTACCCCTACGTGGGCGCGGACAACCGCCTGAACGTCGACGCCATGCTCGCCGCACTGGAGCAAGCACCGGAAGGCGACGTGGTATTGCTGCACGCCTGCTGCCACAACCCCACCGGCTTCGATCTGGGCCGGGACGACTGGCGCGCGGTGCTCGACATCGTCAAGCGGCGCAACTTGCTGCCATTGATCGACTTTGCCTACCAGGGCTTCGGTGACGGCCTGGAGGAGGACGCCTGGGCAGTGCGCCTGTTCGCCGCCGAACTGCCGGAACTGCTGATCACCAGCTCCTGCTCGAAGAACTTCGGCCTGTACCGTGAGCGCACCGGCGCCCTGCTGGTGTGCAGCCACGACGCCGATAAACTGCAGGATGTGCGCAGCCAGCTGGCGTTCATTGCGCGCAACCTGTGGTCGACGCCGCCAGACCATGGCGCGGCGGTGGTCGCCGAGATTCTCGGTGACCCGGCACTCAAGGCGTTGTGGATCGAGGAAGTGAACGCCATGCGCCAGCGCATCGCCGAGCTTCGCGTCGGCCTGGTGAAAGCGCTGGAGCCCCATGGCCTGGCCGGGCGCTTCGCGCATATCGCCGCGCAACGCGGGATGTTCTCCTACACCGGGCTGAATCCCGAACAGGTGCGTCTGCTGCGCGAGCGACACAGCGTATACATGGTCGGTACCGGCCGGGCGAACATCGCCGGAGCGGACGCCAAGCGCCTGGAACAGCTGGCAGCGGCCGTCGCCGACGTCTGTCGCTGAACCTGGCCGATGGCCCGCGAGCAGCCCGCGATAACACTGTCGCGGGCTGCTCGCTCTCGCGCCCTTCCTGCTTCCCGATGTTCGATAGCCGCCCGCGAAAATCGACCAGCGCCCATGAAAAATCGCAAACTGTCATCCAGACTGCTGTATCCTGCCCCAGCTTTTCGAAGCCTCATATGCGCCAAGCGCTGCCTTTTCACTCACACTTGCGAGGAACGACGAGATGCATGAAATCCCGAATCTTCCCTTCCCAAGCCTGAACCCTGAAGAGCAATCCGTTGCTGTCCACGCTGAACCGACGCCCGGCGTCGAGCAGGACGGTGACGATCAATCCAGCGCCGACCAGGAATAGCCGCGCACCCCTGCGACAGTGTGAAAACGGCTGACCTGCGGGATATCCCCGTCATCACGTTTTCACACCGCCAGCTCCCCACCAGTGTGTGGTGCCCTGGCACCGCCCTGGCCGTACCCGGTTTCGACAGACTGACGCCTTTCACACAGCGGAGGCCGCCATGTCACGTCGCTCGACCCTCGATTCTGCCGAAAGGGCTAGGATTCGCGCACTTACCCCGGCACAGGTCGTTGTCATCAGTGAGCTTTCCGGCGCACAAGACGTCGCCACCTCACTGAGCGACCATTTTGATCGAGCATTCGATCTTGGCGCACTTTACCCGTCAACGCTGCTTGACCTGGAGCTTGAAGGCGCCCTGGATGCAGCTCTGGCCAAGGACAGCGCTAAACAGCACCTTAATCATTTTCTAGGGCGTGAAACGTCCCTGCAGGTGAACCTGGACGATTGCGCGCTGTTTTATGCAAGCTTGGCCAGACAGCTCATCAAAGACGCCGACACCCACAAGTTTCCCGAACTGCTTCCACGAGCGCATCTGGACGCCTCTTATGCAGTCTGCAGCTTTGGCCAAGCACTTTGGCACCATTACCCGAGTCTCAGACGGACGGACGCCTATCTCATAGCAACGCTGCTGCTTCGCGGCCAACTGACCGCAGCATCCAACCGCGGCTGGCACGCCCCCCTGGAAACCAGCAAGTACCTTGATCTCCCGCTCCTCGCCGGCCACCTGTTCGCACATGCTCCCGGCAGCAGCCTGTTCGAAAAGCTGCTCAACCAAGCGCAGGCGTCGTTCTACTACCAAGGATTGCGATACAGGCATCCCACCACTCGCGAGCGCGAGGCGGGCGGGCTGGCGAACCCTTCTGGGCGCATCGCAATGGACGGTTCGGCCCTGAATGCACCGCCTGGACAGGTCGTCGAAGCGCTGCTTGGCGCCAGAGCTTTCGAACGCCTGGGCCAGCGCCTGGCGACGGCAGCCCAAGGGGACTACACCCCGACAACCGCTGCACTGCATCGCGCCCTCGCTGAGCAGGCGCTGATCGATGCACTCTATCCAGCGGAGCAGCGCCGACCAGGCCACATTCTGGATTTCGAGCTGTTCAATGCCCATAACAAGTACGAACACTTCAGCGAGATTCGGCTCGACCTGGTCAACAGTCTCTACATGCATCTCGGCGGTGTACCCGCCATGGCGGAAATCGCCGCCGAACTGCTGATACGCCGTTTCGCGCCAGAATTGCTGATCGACGATGACTCCCCTGACTATCTGTATGAGCCCGACTTGCGCTGGGCCAACCTGCGCCAAGGCGCCTACCTGTTGCAGGCCCGGCGCAAACCGGTGACCTTCGACGCTGCGGAGGGCGCCACCAACCTGCCTGAGAAGGACACCGCGGTGTTCGAACGGGTTCTGGCCCAAACCCTCGCTGAGTGGGCGCAGTTGCAGGGTATCCTCACCGAGTCGCCGCCATGGTCGCAATCACACTGGCAACAGGCTTATGACCACTACCTCATTGCGTGGGATCGAGAAAGCTTGCGGGACCTGCCTGATCGTTTCGATCTTGCCAGCTGGCAACTACGCCAGGCGGGGATCGCGCCTGACAGCAGAAATGCGGACAAACAGTTGCACCTCAACGCTTATCTGGACCACGGCGCTGGCTACCAGCACAGCAAACTGCCTGACGCCACGGCACTCTACGACCATGAATTCAAGGCGTGGCAACGACGCGCCCAGGCAGTCTACGAAGACATGATGCACCGCTTGCTGCGCCATCTTCCGCAAACGGCTCAGCGCCAATTGCGTGACGGCAGGTGGCAGTGCCATGCGGTCACTTGGCCGACCTACATAGGTCCTGTCAAAGGCGGCATTCCCAGGCAGGAACACTCGCCGGCCTCTGACTGGAAGCCAGAAATCGGCACCCAAGGGATAGTCGTCTATCTTCCCGGGGAGGCGGCAGATACCCTTTATGAACTGTTTCCGGAAACATTGAAATGGCGCCGCCACGTCGTTACCGCACAGCGGCGCGCGGTATGGACCGCAACACTTCATTTCGACTACCGGGAGTACAACGAAGTCGATCTCCCCTGGCACACCAGCTCCATTGCAGAAACTGTCGCGCTGGCCAGTGCACCGAACGAAGACCGGTTGCAGGCACTGGCCCGCTGTTACGCCACTTCGGTGGCCCTGGGGAACCGCGATGAGCTTTACAGCAGCGGCAAGGGCGCAACGCCTCTCGAACTTTTTCTTGCCGAAAAGCGCAAGGACAGCACGGGGCGCTATCTGTTAAGACTGCTCTCCAACAGTGTGCCAGGACTCAGCTGCGCGGACGTTCGCAGTGGTACCGAAGCCCTGAGCTGCGGCTTGGACGCCCTTGGCGCCCTGGGCTCAACATTTGCCCTCGGTGGGCGCATCATAAGGCCCCTGGCGAGGCTATATGGTATGGCCGGCAAGAGCGCCAGCGCCATGCGCCTTGGAATGCTGCAAGCCGCCAGGTACTGGAAAGACCAGCCGATACCCGCCAAGCTGTATCGCCATGGCGCAGGCTCCGGAAGCTGGAGCGGCGCCCTCGATGAGAGTGCCCGCGCACAGCTCGGCGCAGTACTCCCTCAAGAAAAACTGCTACCCGGCCATAAACCCGATGTCATCACGCTGCTGCTCGGCGAAGGCGAGGATATCACCCGGGCCTGGGACAAGACGTCCAACCCGGTGGTCTACCCGATCTTTATCCTCCGCGACCCTGATCATGTAGACGCAATCATCAATGGTGTCGCCTACCGCCACCGGATCGGTCAATCCGCAGGCTTGGCCCAGCGTGTACCACAGACGCCATTGCTGTGGTCACAGCCCCCTGTGCGCCTGCCCCCCCCTTACCCCGACGCGCCACCACAGGGGATTGCGATACAGCTGGCGCCTGTTGCCAACCAAGCCGGCACGCCAGCGTACGGCCAGCAGGTCAGCCGGGCATTCGAGACCATTCGCATCGAACCAGTACCGATCACCTACCGGGCGAACGGCGCGAACAGCGATAGCGTTGCCCACGTCATGATCAGGGAGAACCGGCTGGTGCAGTACACCGAGGAAGTGATGCCCAACAGGGGCCGCCACACCCAACGCTTGATTCTCAAACCGTTGAGTGATGAAGACGCCGATTTGATGGGGTTACCCAACATTGCGCACTGTTACAACGAGGGAGTGCCTGGCTACCCCCTGAGCGAGCACTGGTTTGGCCTACCCGCCTCCATGACAGCCGACCAAGTCGCGCTGCTCACCGGCCATTGCCCACCCGTAAGGCTTGGCAGGCTGAGCCGAGTGCTCGCTGATCGGCGTACCTTGCGCGGTGCTCGCGTACACTATCGCGATCGGGACTGGTTGCTGGTCGAAGCCGATACCGGCGTATTCTATGGCACACCTTTCGATTTCGAGGCTTGGCAACGCAGTCAGGTAGCAGCCCTGCTAAATGGCACGCTGAGCCCTACCCGATATCCCGTGCCAGAGCAAAGCACACGCCTGACATTCACCCGGGTCACTAACCTCGACGCCATCACCCAGTATCTTGACGTCAGCGAAACCTATCGAATAGTGGCCTCTCGACCTGACCTGCAACAAGACATCGACAACCTCGCAGGCTTGTTGCGCGACTGGATGCGCCACCAGCGACGCACCGCGCCCCCCACCGGGCCGACCGCCCTGCATAGTGCGCTCGACCAAATGGAGGAATCGCAGTACCCACTCTTCGCACGTAATATTCTGACATCAGCCCATGCCCAGGATGGCCTGGCCGGTTTTTCACTCACCGACGTGATGGGGCTGAACAAATCAATCATCCCCCGCTTCCATAACCTGGCCAGGTTCACCACCGTGGAGCAATTGCATGTAAACGGCATCCTCAATCGGTTGCTGCCGGCCTCAGGCACACGTGCCGAGTACGCCCCGATGACCCTAGCCCAGATGCTCACTGATGACGGCATGGAACAATTGAAGCAACATCTGTCGGGCGCCAACCTGGCCTTCGCCACAGTCACCTTCGGCAACGGCAATCGCCGCGTGTACTTCGCACTTTCCGGCGGCCGGGCCAGAAGGGGAATCATTGTCACCACCCCTGCGCCCGGCCAGCATCCACCTATCGACTACATCGACGCCCGCGCACGCATGCAGGGGGTGGACCCGGACCCACGCTTCACTCATCTCCCGGTATTGCGACGCGCCAACTGGCTGACCATCAGGAACCACCGCCGCCACCTGGACTCCGAGCGCCTGATCGCCTCGACGATCAATCAGGACCTTCTCAACCGGCCCGACGACGTGGCCAGCATCAAGGTCTTCACCCTGATGGATACTTGCCGCTCCTGTGGCGGCTTTGTCCTCCCCCGCCTACGCCTTGACTACCCGAATGCCGAGTTCAGCGTCAGTTGGCTGCTGCCGTACAACAACTGACGCTTGCGAGAGAATCTGGCGGTGGTCAAGGCGGCCATCGCTTCCAACGAAATCCTTCATCTACAAACCTTGGCCTGCGCGGCTATGATGTCCCGGCATTCGCTTTATCGGTTCCGGAACCTCTCATGCCCGAGCATCGGCCTTCATCCCTCGCGACCACGCCCCAGGTGGTCGCCATTGTCCTGTTCACCTTCATCGGCTACCTGAGCATCGGCATTCCGCTGGCCGTGCTGCCCGGCTACGTACACAACGAACTGGGTTTCAGTACCGTGATTGCGGGCCTGGTGATCAGTGTGCAGTACCTGGCCACCCTGCTCAGCCGCCCCACCGCCAGCCGCGTCATCGATAACCTCGGTAGCAAGAAAGCGGTCATGTACGGCCTGTTCGGCTGCGGCCTGAGCGGCGTTTTGATGCTGGCCTGCAGCTTCCTTACCCACCTGCCCTGGATGAGCCTGGCTTGCCTGTTCGTCGGCCGCCTGGTGTTGGGCAGCGCCGAAAGCCTGGTGGGATCGGGTTCAATCGGCTGGGGGATCGGGCGGGTCGGCTCGCAGAACACTGCCAAGGTCATTTCGTGGAATGGCATCGCCAGTTATGGCGCACTGGCCATCGGCGCGCCACTGGGGGTGCTGATGGTCAAGCAACTGGGCCTGTGGAGCATGGGCGCGAGCATCATCCTGCTGGGCGCGCTCGGCTTGCTGCTGGCCTGGCCCAAACGCGCCGCGCCGGTGGTCGCCGGCGTTCGCCTGCCGTTCCTGCGGGTGCTGGGAAAAGTGTTCCCCCATGGAGCTGGCCTGGCCCTGGGCTCGATCGGCTTCGGCACCATCGCCACCTTCATCACGCTGTACTATGCCAGCCGCGATTGGCCAGACGCCGCACTGACCTTGAGCCTGTTCGGCGCCAGCTTCATCTGTGCACGACTGCTGTTTGGCCACCTGATCAACCGTATCGGCGGTTTTCGCGTCGCTGTCGCCTGCCTGTCGGTGGAAACCCTGGGATTGCTGATGCTATGGCTGGCGCCGACGCCCGGATTGGCCCTGGCGGGTGCAGCGTTGAGCGGTTTCGGGTTCTCGCTGGTGTTCCCGGCACTGGGGGTGGAGGCGGTCAACCAGGTATCGGCGGCCAACCGCGGCGCGGCGGTGGGGGCCTACTCGCTGTTCATCGACCTGTCGCTGGGCATCACCGGACCGTTGGTGGGCGCCGTTGCGGCTGGCTTCGGCTTTGCCTCGATGTTCCTGTTTGCGGCTGGGGCGGCGGCGTGCGGGCTGGTGCTGAGCCTGTACCTGTATCGCCAGGCGCGGCGGATGCGCCAAAGTGCACATCAATCCTGATTCGGCTGTAGCTTCACCGGCCTAATCGCCAGCAAGCCGGCTCCCACAGGGTTAGCGCATGTCTCGGGCTTATGCGATCAGAGTGGGAGCCGGCTTGCCGGCGATTGGGCCGCATAGCGGCCCCGACAATATCACTAGCGCTGCGCGAACTGCAGCACTACCTCCAGCGGGTGGCGCAGTTGCTTCTCGGTCATGCGCTTGACCTGGCTGCGGCATGAATACCCAGTCGCCAGGGCCTCCCCCGCCTTGTCCAGCTTGGTCGCCCAAGACTGCTCGAAGATGGTCTTCGAGACCTCCTGGTTACGCGCCTCGTGCCCATAGGTACCAGACATACCGCAGCAGCCGGTGGCCTCGGTGACCAGCTTCAACCCCAGGCGGGCGAATACCTGCTCCCACTGCCTGGTACTGGCCGGCACATTGGTCTTCTCGGTGCAGTGGGCCATCAGGCGGAAGCTGTCGGCCTTGAACGGCGCCTGCTCGGGCAGCACGTTCATCAGCCACTCCTGGGGCAGCAGTACCGACGGGCACTCCACGCCATCGACCTTCTGGTACTCCTGGCGATAGACCAGGGTCATCGCTGGGTCCAACCCCACCAGCGGCACGCCGCAGTCGGCCAAGGCCTTGAGCTGGGTGGCGTTGCGGACCGCCGCCTTGGCGAAGGCACCGAGAAAACCCTGCACATGCAGCGGCTTGCCGTTGGCGCTGTAGGGCGCGAGGAACACCTTGTGCCCCAGGCGATGGGCCAGCTCGATGAACGAGGCCAGCAGTGGCGTCTCGAAATAGCGCGTGAAGGCGTCCTGCACCAGCACGATGCTGCGCTCGCGCTGGGCCGGGGTCAGCTCACGCAGCGCGGGCACGCTGGCAACCTGAACCCGGCAACGGGTCAGGGTGGCCTGGAAGTTGAAACGACTGATCAGCGGGCTGTCGACCATGCCGACCTTGTCCGCCAGCAGCCTGCTCACCCACTTCGAGCCCATCACCGCGTTGTACAGGCCCGGCGCATGAGCCAGGTACGGGATGGTGAACTCCAGCGAGCCGATCAGGTAGTCGCGCAGCGGACGCTGGTAGCGGCCGTGATACAGCTCGAGGAAGCGTGAGCGGAAATCCGGCACGTTGACCTTGATCGGGCACTGCCCCGCGCAGGACTTGCACGCCAGGCAACCGGCCATGGCGTCGTACACCTCGTGGGAGAAGTCGTGCTGCCCCTGCCGTTGCGCACGGCTGTTGCGCAGCCGCGCCGGCAACCCCTTGAGCCAGGAGGCCTTGCGCTGGGCGGCGGCGAGCACATCGATGTTCGCCTCGCCCTGCAGGCGCAGCCACTCACGGATCAGCGAGGCACGGCCCTTGGGCGAGTGCTGGCGTTCGCGGGTGGCCTTCCACGACGGGCACATGGCGTCGTTGGGGTCGTAGTTGTAGCAGGCGCCGTTGCCGTTGCAGTGCACTGCGCTGCCGAAGCTCTGCCACACGCGCTCATCGATGCTGCGGTCCAGGTCGCCGCGCAGGGTCACGCCATCCACCGAGGTCAGGCCTTCGGCGCTGTCCGGTGGGGTGCAGATCTTGCCCGGGTTGAGCTGGTTGTGCGGGTCGAACGCGCCCTTGAGCCGCTGCAGCGCCGGGTACAGCTCGCCGAAGTACTCCGGCACGTACTCCGAGCGCAGGCCCTTGCCGTGCTCGCCCCACAGCAGGCCCCCATAGCTCTTGGTCAGCGCCGCCACGGCATCGGAGATCGGCTTGACCAGCGCGGCCTGGGCCGGGTCTTTCATGTCCAGCGCCGGGCGCACGTGCAGCACACCGGCATCGACATGGCCGAACATGCCGTAGGCCAGGCCATAGCCATCGAGCAATGCACGGAAGTCGGCAATGTAATCGGCCAGTTGCTCCGGCGGAACCGCGGTGTCCTCGACGAACGGCTGCGGGCGCACTTCACCCTCTACGTTGCCCAGCAGCCCTACTGAGCGCTTACGCATCACATAGACGCGGGTCACCGCTTCGGCGCCTTCGGCGAGGGTGTGGCCCAGGCGCTCGACACTCTTGTCCGCCTGCAGGTGCGCGACGAAGGCCTGGACCCTGGCGTTGACCTCGTCCGGTTCGTCACCGCAGAACTCCACCAGGTTGATGCCCAGGGTCGGGCGCTCGGGGTCGGCCGGGAAGTATTCGGCGACGCTGTGCCAGACGATGTCCTTCATCGCCAGCATCAGCACCTTGGAGTCTACGGTCTCGATCGACAGCGGCTTGTGCGCCATCAGCGCATTGGCGTCGCGTAGGGCGTCCATGAAGCTGGTGTAGCGTACGTTGACCAGCACCGCGTACTTGGGGATCGGCAACACATTGAGCTTGGCCTCGACCACATAGCCCAGCGAGCCCTCGGCCCCGCACAGCACGCTGTTGAGGTTGAAGCGGCCCTGATCGTCGCGTAGGTGCGCCAGGTCGTAGCCGGTCAGGCAGCGGTTGAGCTTGGGGAAGGTGCTCTCGATCAACTCGCCCTGGGTTTCCTGGATCTCGCGGGCCATGCGGTACACCTCGCCGACCCGGCCTGGGGCGGCGCAGGCCTGCTCCAGCGCCGCATCGTCGATCGGCAGGCTGTGCAGGCGCTCACCGCCGAGCAGCACGCTGTGCAATTCGAGCACGTGGTCGCGGGTCTTGCCGTAGGTGCAGCTGCCCTGGCCACTGGCGTCGGTGTTGATCATGCCGCCGACGGTGGCGCGGTTGGAGGTGGACAGCTCCGGGGCGAAGAACAGCCCGTGGGGCTTGAGCGCGGCATTCAGCTGGTCCTTGACCACACCCGCCTGCACCCGAACCCAGCGTTGCTCAACGTTGATTTCAAGGATGCTGTTCATATGCCGCGACAGGTCGACGACGATGCCGTCGGTCAGCGACTGGCCGTTGGTGCCGGTACCGCCGCCACGCGGGGTCAGCTTGATGTCACGAAAACGCGGCTCGGCCATCAGCGTGGCGACCCGCGCCACGTCGTCGACGTCCAGCGGGAACACCGCCGCCTGGGGCAGGCGCTGGTAGATCGAGTTGTCGGTGGCCAGCACGGTGCGGGTGCCGTAGTCGGCGCTGATCTGGCCACGGAAGCCGCTGTTCTTCAGGGCGTCGAGGAATTCGGGGTATTGGGCGGCGGGCGCGCGGGGCGGCAGCTGGGCGATCATCGAAGGATGCCTCTTTGATATCGGCTAATTCACGGAAATCTTGTCGCTCCGGCATGAATGGATCATGGGAGGATTTCGAATACGTCAATGTTCCTGTAGTTTCGCGCCAGGGGCAAACGGATATTCCTGCCGCTATCGATGAGCTTTATGAATGAATTACCGCCACCTCACCCCTTCGATGTCGCTCCTTCTGGCTTTCGAGGCCGCCGCGCGGCATGAAAGCTATACCCGCGCCGCCGCCGAGCTGTCGCTGACCCAGAGCGCGGTGAGCCGGCAGGTGCAGGCACTGGAGCAACAGCTGGGGCTCACCCTGTTTCGCCGCGAGGGGCGTCAGGTGCAACTGACCGACGTCGGCCGCCTCTACCAGCGCGAACTCAGCGAAGCCCTCGGGCGCATCCGCAGCGCCACCCTGCAGGCCTTGGCCTATCAGTCGGGCGTCGGAACCCTGCGCCTGGCAACGCTGCCGACCTTCGGCTCGAAATGGCTGCTACCGCGCCTGCATGCCTTCTACGGCGCTCACCCCGGCATGCTGGTACACATTCATTCACGTATCGAAGCCATCAACTTCGACACTAGCGAAATCGACGCGGCCATCGGCGTTGCCAGCCACGACCTGCCCGGACTGATCTGCCATCGCCTGCATGCCGAGGAATTGGTGGTGATCCTGCCGCCCGAAGCCAATGCGGATGGCCAATGGAGCCCGCAAAGGATCAGCGAGGAAGTACTGCTCAACGTCGCCAATAACCCCCATGCCTGGGGCGAGTGGTTTTCCCACCATGCCCTGCCCCACCGGGCGATGCGCCTTGGGCCAAGTTTCGAGCTGACCTCGCATTTGATACAGGCGGTTCGGGCAGGCATAGGCATTGGCCTGGTGCCCAGGATCCTGGTGCAGGAGGAACTGGCCAGCGGCGAACTGTTCAGCCCGGGCACACCGTTTGCCAGCCAGCGTAGCTACTACCTGATCTATCCACCCAGGAACGAGGCATTGCCATCGTTGCGAGCGTTTCGTGGCTGGTTGCTCGAACAGATCTGAGGCCTGCACAGGCAACAAAAAACCCGATGCCGGTTATTCGGCATCGGGTTTTTTGTTGGTGCGCCTCAGCGCTTACTTGGCGATGCTGCCGGCAGCGCCATTGGCCTGGGAGCCACGCTTGCTCTTGAGCTGGTAGGCCACATACATCACTACCAGCCACACCGGCATCGCGTACACCGACACCTGGATGCCCGGAATCTGCAGCATGATGCCCAGGATCAGCACCACGAACGCCAGCACCAGGTAGTTGCCGTACGGGTACCACAGGGCCTTGAACAGCGGCTTCTGGCCGGTGCGGTCAAGGTGTTGGCGGAACTTGAGGTGCGAGTAGCTGATCATCGCCCAGTTGATCACCAGGGTCGCCACCACCAGCGACATCAGCAGCTCCAGGGCATTCTGCGGCATCAGGTAGTTGAGCAGCACCGCGATCAGGGTCACGGCTGCCGAGACCAGGATCGAACGTACCGGCACGCCGCGGCGGTCGACCTTGGCCAGCGCCGCCGGCGCATCACCTTGCTCGGCCATGCCCAGCAGCATGCGGGCGTTGCAGTAGGTGCCGCTGTTGTACACCGACAGCGCCGCGGTCAGGACCACGAAGTTCAGCAGGTGGGCCGCCACGTCGCTGCCCAGCAACGAGAACACCTGGACGAACGGGCTGCTGCCGTAGCTGCCGCCGGAGGCGTCGATGCTCGCCACCAGGTTGTCCCATGGGGTCAGCGACAGCAGCACTACCAGGGCGCCGACATAGAAGATCAGGATGCGGTAGATGACCTGGTTGATCGCCTTGGGGATCACGGTCTTCGGCTTGTCGGCCTCGGCGGCGGTGAAGCCGAGCATCTCCAGGCCACCGAAGGAGAACATGATGAACGCCAGCGCCATCACCAGCCCGCTGACACCGTGCGGGAAGAAACCACCATGGGCCCACAGGTTGGTCACCGAGGCTTCAGGACCGCCGCTGCCGCTGGTCAGCAGGTAGGCACCCAGGCCGATCATGCTGACGATGGCCACCACCTTGATGATGGCGAACCAGAATTCGGCTTCGCCAAAGAACTTCACGTTCATCAGGTTGATCGCGTTGATCAGCAGGAAGAACGCCGCCGCGGTTACCCAGGTCGGGATTTCCGGCCACCAGTAGTGGACGTACTTGCCCACCGCCGACAGTTCCGACATGCCCACCAGGATATACAGCACCCAGCAGTTCCAGCCCGACAGGAAACCGGCGAAACCGCCCCAGTACTTGTGCGCGAAATGGCTGAAGGAGCCGGCCACCGGCTCTTCGACGATCATCTCGCCGAGCTGGCGCATGATCATGAAGGCGATGAAGCCGCAGATCGCATAGCCGAGGATCATCGACGGACCGGCGGACTTCATCACGCCGGCCGAGCCCAGGAACAACCCGGTGCCGATGGCGCCGCCCAAGGCGATCAATTGGATATGGCGGTTCTTCAAGCCACGCTTGAGTTCGCCGGACTGTGAGTTATGTCCACTCATGAACGAAGTCACCTGCTTGTTTTTATCTGTGACGGAATCGGACCCACCGCACTCGTGGCGCAGCGGAATGGGCAAGGTGGTTACCTTGGATACTTGTGACGGGCAGTCGCTCGTGGCCTTGGTGGCCAGGGGCGGATCAACCGGGTGTCAGCAAGCGTGCGCGGTACGCAAGGGAGTCACAGGTAAAACGCGGCGCATTGTATACCCCTGCAAACGCGCAGGCGTCAACGCGTTGCATCGTTTCCTGTGGAAAAAACGCAGCGTTCCTGGGGTGAAGGCCTGAAAAGGCGGAGTGATCGGCGTGCATGGCGCCTCCATTTTGTTGTTTTAAGTGCCTGGCGATCCTGCCTGGCTCTGCACACGGCAATGGCGCTATCTCAGCGCCTGGGCGGGGGTTTGGGAAGGGGGTGGAGAGGGCCGGGGAGGCTCTGGCGCGCAGGCTTTGGAAAGATTTTGTGACGAAGAATGGAAAAGCACAGCTAAGCCGGGCAAAACGCCCAAAAACGTATAACTTTCTTTACAAGGTGGTTTGAAAATTTGCCACTAGTCGGGAAATTTTCTGTCCGTTCAAGTACTTGGGGCCGCCTTGCGCCCCATTGCGGGGCAGGCCCGCTGCCTCGATGCGCACACTATTCGTGGGAGCGGCTTGCCCCGCGATGGGCCATTTACCGCAGGCACAAAAAAGCCAGCCCGAAGGCTGGCTCTCTCGCTACCGGGCCGAATCAGCCGCGCGGCTTGCCGCGACCACGACCTGCCGGCTTGTCGCCTTCAGGACGGGACGGACGCTTGCGCATCTCGCTCGGACGCTCGGCCACCGTGCTGCCGCGGTTGCCCTTGCGCGGCGCTGCGTCTTCACGCGGCGCACGTGCCGGACGCTCGGCTTGGCCTTCGGCGGCAGGACGCAGGGTGCGCACGCGCTCGCCACGCCCCAGCGGACGGGTCGACTTGCGCTGCAGGCGCTCGAGCTTGTCCTTGGCCTTGAGCTTCATTTCCGGCAGTGCCACCGGCTGCAGGCCGACTTCCGCGGCGAGAATGTCGATCTCGCCCTGGCTCATTTCGCGCCAGCGGCCCATCGGCAGGTCGGAGTTGAGGAACACCGGGCCGAAACGCACGCGCTTCAGGCGGCTGACCACCACACCCTGGGATTCCCACAGGCGACGCACCTCACGGTTGCGTCCTTCCATCACCACGCAGTGGTACCAGTGGTTGAAGCCTTCGCCACCTGGCGCCTTCTGGATATCGGTGAACTTGGCCGGGCCATCCTCGAGCACCACGCCGGCCTTGAGCCGGTCGACCATGTCGTCGTCGACTTCGCCGCGCACACGCACTGCGTACTCGCGGTCCATTTCATAAGACGGGTGCATCAGGCGGTTGGCCAGCTCACCGTCGGTGGTGAACAGCAGCAGGCCGGTGGTGTTGATGTCCAGGCGGCCGATGTTGATCCAGCGGCCCTCTTTCGGCCGCGGCAGGCGGTCGAACACGGTCGGGCGGCCTTCCGGGTCGTCACGGGTGCAGATCTCGCCGTCGGGCTTGTTGTACATGATTACGCGGCGGGTCGCCTCGGCGGCTTCGACGCGCTTGATCAGCTTGCCGTCGACGGTGATGGCGTCGTGCAGGTCGACGCGCAGGCCGAGGGTGGCCTCGACGCCGTTGACCTTGATCCGGCCCTGGCCGATCCAGGCCTCGACGTCACGGCGCGAGCCGACGCCGATGCGCGCCAGCACCTTCTGCAGCTTTTCGCCGGACGGCGGGGTAGGTTGTTGGTCTTGCAGGTCTTTGTCACTCATCTGGGCACCTCCCGGTGTAGTAGTGAAAGCGGGCGCGCATCATACGCGGTTCAGCAAGGGAACGCACTGGAGGGTAGAAGGTTTTTGCCGATCGTTCAGCAGATTCCGCCCAAAGGCGCAAGCCAGCTTCCACAGAGTTAGGTTGTCAGGCCTTTGGTTCGTCCTCGGGCTCGGTGGAAGCCTCATCGCGCAAATCATCGAAATCGATCTTGAGCCCTTCTTCCATTGCGTCGAGCTCCACCAGCAGCGAGCGGAAGCTGGTCTCCTCCTTCGGCTCCATTTCCTCGCCCTCCTCGCCCAGGCTGGCATCGGCCAGGGCTTGCAGGTGTGCGGGTACCGGCGCATCGTCCGGATCGACCTCGGGTTCCACCTCCAGCTCGCGCAGCTCGACCAACGCCGGCAGCTCATCGAGGCTCTTGAGGTTGAAATGATCGAGGAATGCCTTGGTGGTGGCGAACATCGCCGGTCGCCCGGGCACCTCGCGGTAGCCGACGATGCGGATCCACTCGCGTTCCATGAGCGTCTTGATGATGTTGCTGTTGACCGCCACACCCCGCACGTCCTCGATCTCGCCACGGGTGATGGGCTGGCGGTAGGCGATCAGCGCCATGGTTTCCAGCAGCGCGCGGGAATAGCGCTGCGGACGCTCCTCCCAGAGGCGGCCGACCCAGGGTGCGTAGTCCTCGCGGATCTGCAGGCGATAGCCGGTCGCTACTTCCTTGAGCTCGAAGGCGCGGCCAGCGCAGGACTTGCCCAGCACTTCCAGGGCCTTCTTGAAAACGGCGGGGGCCGGGCGCTCGGCCTCCTCGAACAGCTCGTACAGGCGCTCGAGGGATTGCGGCTTGCCCGAGGCAAGCAGGAAGGCCTCGATCAGCGACGCCAGTTCACGGGGTTCGTTCAGGTTCATCGATAGTTGTCAGGTCATTCTGCCCGGGCACGGACGTGAATCGGGGCGAAGGGCTCATTCTGCACCAGTTCGATCAAGGATTCCTTCACCAGCTCGAGAATCGCCATGAAGGTCACCACCACGCCGAGCTTGCCTTCCTCGCGGGTGAACAGCTCGACGAAGGGCACGAAGGCACCGCCCTTGAGGCGGTCGAGCACTTCGCTCATGCGTTCGCGGGTCGACAGCACCTCGCGGGTGATCTGGTGGCTCTCGAACAGGTCGTTGCGGCGCATGACCTCGGCCATGGACAGCAGGATCTCTTCCAGCGCCACCTCCGGCAACAACTTGCGCACCTTGGCTTGCGGAGCCTCCAGGCGCGGCACGACGACTTCGCGTCCGACCCTGGGCAACTCATCGATACCTTCGGCGGCGGCCTTGAACCGCTCGTACTCCTGCAGCCGGCGAATCAGTTCGGCGCGCGGGTCGCCCTCCTCCTCCTCGACCTCGCCGGAGCGCGGCAGCAGCATGCGCGACTTGATCTCGGCGAGCATGGCGGCCATCACCAGGTACTCGGCCGCCAGCTCCAGGCGCACGCTCTTCATCAGCTCGACATAGCTCATGTACTGGCGAGTGATCTCGGCCACGGGGATGTCGAGAATGTCCACGTTCTGCTTGCGGATCAGGTACAGCAACAGGTCCAGCGGGCCTTCGAAGGCTTCGAGGAAGACTTCCAGGGCATCCGGCGGGATGTACAGGTCGACCGGCATCTCGGTCAGGGCTTCGCCGTAGACCAGGGCCAGTTGCAGCTGGAACGGCGTCTGCGCCTCTGTGGCCGGCGCCTCGGGGGCTTGTACCTGGCTCACGCGTTGACCAGGAACGGCGTCGGATCCCCGCAGCCTTCACGGATTAGCTCGGGCTCGTCACCGGACAGGTCGATGACGGTCGAGGCCTTCAGGTCGCCGAAGCCGCCGTCGATGATCAGGTCGACGTGGTGCTCCAGGCGCTGGCGGATCTCGTAGGGGTCGGTCATCGGCTCCTCGTCGCCCGGCAGGATGAGGCTGACGCTCATCAGAGGTTCGCCCAGTTCCTCGAGCAGGGCCAGGACGATGGGGTTGGACGGCACGCGCAGGCCAATGGTGCGGCGCTTGTCGTGCATCAGCAGGCGCGGCACCTCGCGGGTGGCGTTGAGGATGAAGGTGTACGGGCCCGGAATGTGGGCCTTGAGCAGGCGGAACGTCGCCGTGTCGATCTTGGCGAAGGTGCCCATCTCGGACAGGTCGCAGCACAGCAGGGTGAAGTTGTGGTGCTTGTCCAGCTGGCGCAGGCGGCGCACGCGCTCGATGGCAGCCTTGTCACCGATCTGGCAGCCCATGGCATAGGCCGAGTCGGTCGGATAAACCACCACCCCACCCTTGCGGATGATCTCGACAGCCTGTTTGATCAGGCGCGGCTGCGGGTTCTCCGCATGAATCTGGAAAAATTGGCTCACGAAGTCGTCCTGTTCATACCGCCATAGGCTGTTCATGTCGGAATCGGCGCCACAGGGGTGGCAGGTCCTCAGGCAATGGCCGGTAGGCACCGATCTCGCCCCAGGTGCCAGGGCCGTGGAAGTCGCTGCCGGCGCTTGCCAGCAGGCCGAACTCACGGGTGAGGATCGACATCGTCCCCACCTGCTCGGGCGGCATCATCCCGTTGACCACTTCCAGTGCCTGCCCTCCAGCCTGAATATAGTCGGCAATCAGCCGTCTGCGCTTGCTGCGGGTCAGTTCGTAGTGCATGGGATGGGCCAGGCTCACCCACGCATTGGACTCACGCAGCGTCGCGACAGTTTCCTCAAGCGTCGGCCAGTGCAGCTTGACGTCGCCCAGCTTGCCGGCGCCCAGCCACTTGCGGAACGCCTCGCCGCGGTCCTTGACGAAGCCGGCGCGGACCATGAACTCGGCGAAGTGCGGGCGCGCCGGGGCGTTGCCGCTGTCGCCCAGTTCTTGCTGCACGGCCCGCGCGCCGTCCAGCGCGCCGGGCATGCCCTTGGCCGCCAGCTTGCGGTCGATTTCCTCGGCGCGCAGCCAACGACCGCGGTGCAGGTTGGCGATGGCATCGAGCAACGGCGGCGCGTCGAGGGGGAAGTCGTAGCCCAGCACATGAATGGTGGCGCCGCCCCAGGTGCACGACAGCTCCACGCCGCTGACCCACTGCATGCCGTTGTCCAGGCACGCCTGGCGCGCCTCCGGCAGGCCTTCGAGGGTGTCATGGTCGGTGAGCGAGAGCGTGCGCACCCCGTGCTCATGGGCCCGGGCGACCAGTGCCGTGGGCGACAGGGCGCCGTCGGAGGCCGTGCTGTGACAGTGCAGATCAACATTCATGGAGGAGCGCTTTCGCAGGAATCGATGTTTGTTATTATGCCGTCACATCCCGCTTCTGGCTGCCACTGTGAAACAATTCATCGATTTCATCCCGCTGCTGCTGTTCTTCATCGTCTACAAGCTTGACCCGCGCCCGGTCGATTTCGCCGGCCACGGCTTCGAGTTCGGCGGGATCTACAGCGCCACCGCCATGCTGATCGTCAGCTCCGTGGTGGTCTATGGCGCGCTGTTCCTGCGCCACGGCAAGCTGGAGAAGGGCCAGTTGCTGACCCTGGTCGCCTGCCTGGTGTTCGGTGGCCTGACCCTGGCCTTCCACAGCGAGACCTTCCTCAAGTGGAAGGCGCCCGTGGTCAACTGGCTGTTCGCCCTGGCGTTCGCCGGCAGCCACTTCATCGGTGACCGGGTACTGATCAAACGCATCATGGGCCATGCCCTGACACTTCCAGAAACAGTGTGGAACCGCCTGAACGTGGCGTGGATCGCCTTCTTCCTGGTGTGCGGCGCCGCCAACCTGTTCGTCGCCTTCACCTTCCAGGACATCTGGGTCGACTTCAAGGTATTCGGCAGCCTGGGCATGACCGTGCTGTTCCTGGTGGCCCAGGGGGTCTACCTGTCGCGCCACCTGCACGATGCCGACCCCTCCACCTCCAAACCCAAGGACTGACATGCTCTACGCCATCATCGCCAGCGACGTCGAAAACTCCCTGGAAAACCGCCTGGCCGCCCGCCCCGCGCATATCGAACGCCTGCAGCAGCTCAAGGCCGAGGGCCGTGTGGTGCTTGCCGGCCCGCACCCGGCCATCGACAGCAACGACCCGGGCGCCGCCGGCTTCAGCGGCAGCCTGATCGTCGCCGAGTTCGACTCCCTGGCCGCCGCCCAGGCCTGGGCCGACGCCGATCCGTACATTGCCGCGGGCGTGTACGCCAAGGTCGTGGTCAAGCCGTTCAAGCAAGTCCTGCCGTAACAGGCTTTACCGGGACGGGCTTCGCAGCGGCAAGCCCGCCCCCACGAAGCCGCTCCCTGCTACACCCCGCGCGGCACTACTCATAAAATCCGACGACTGGCCGACAACCTCCTGAATCGATACGAATCAGGAGTTCCAATGCGTCAAGGTCCGATGTCCCTGCTGCTTTGCCTGTTGCTGCTGTCCCCTTTCGCCACGGCCGAACAGCCGCTGTCGCTGGAAGCCGGGGCGCGGATCACCGACTTGCAGCAGCGCCTGGAAGAAAGCGAGAAACAGCGCACGGCGCTGACCCAGCAACTGCAGAACCAGGACAGCGAGCGTGAAAGCGCCCAGCTCGCCCGCCTGCGCCAGGACAACCAGCGCCTGAAGCTGACGATCAAGGAACTGCAGGCAGGCGCCAGCGCCCCGCGAAGCCCGCTGACCGACCAGCAGCAATGGTTCCTGATCGGCTCGGCCGTTGCACTGTTGTCCGCAGTCTGCGGTATCTTAGCCAGCGGCGGACACAGAAGACGCCGGCAATGGTTGAATTGAGTGAGAAATGAGCGAGCTGTTACTAATTGATGATGACCAGGAACTGTGCGAGCTGCTCGGCAGCTGGCTGACCCAGGAAGGGTTTGCGGTGCGCGCCTGCCACGATGGCCAGAGTGCGCGCCAGGCCTTGGCCACCCACGCCCCGGCGGCGGTGGTGCTGGATGTCATGCTGCCCGATGGCAGCGGCCTGGAACTGCTCAAACAGCTGCGCAGCGAACACACCGACCTGCCGGTGCTGATGCTTTCGGCCCGCGGCGAGCCGCTGGACCGCATCCTTGGCCTGGAGCTGGGCGCCGACGACTACCTGGCCAAGCCCTGCGACCCCCGCGAGCTCACCGCCCGCCTGCGCGCAGTGTTGCGCCGCAGCCACCCCAGCGCGCCCAGCAGCCAGGTGGAGATCGGCGACCTGATCTTCAGCCCGGTACGCGGCGTGGTCAGCATCGACCAGCGCGAGATGACCCTCACGCTGTCGGAAAGCCGCATCCTCGAAGCCTTGCTGCGCCAACCCGGCGAGCCGCTGGACAAGCAGGAACTGGCGCAGATCGGCCTGGGCCGCAAGCTCACGCTTTATGACCGCAGCCTGGACATGCATGTCAGCAACCTGCGCAAG
This sequence comes from Pseudomonas soli, assembly GCF_900110655.1. Classification (GTDB taxonomy): domain Bacteria; phylum Pseudomonadota; class Gammaproteobacteria; order Pseudomonadales; family Pseudomonadaceae; genus Aquipseudomonas; species Aquipseudomonas soli. The sequence continues at coordinate 163,316 of NZ_FOEQ01000008.1, read as the reverse complement.
AAGATCGGGCCGCACCCGGATGGCCGCCCGCGCATCGTCGCCCTGCGCAGCCGCGGCTATTACTACAGTCTGTAGTAAAACCGGGGCCGCTGCGCGGCCCTGTCATCTTTACCCAGCCTTTACCCTCGCCTGACCGCCCTTGACCTTGATCTCCCTAGACTGGGCTCATCCGGTAACCACCGGCCCCTGAAAGGAGAGACACCATGCGCAAGACCCTTATCGCCCTGATGTTCGCCGCCGCCCTGCCGACCGTGGCCACGGCCATGCCCGAAGGCGGCCCGCGCCACGACGGCCCGCATCATCGCGGTGACGCGCCTTTCGCCCAGCTGGACCTGAGCCGCGACCAGCGCCAGCAGATCGGCAAGCTGATGGGCGAGCAGATGAAGCAGCGCCGCGACATCAACGAACGCTACATCGCCAAGCTGCCCGCCGCCGAGCAGAAAGCCCTGAAGGACGAGCTCAAGGCCAGCCACGACAAGACCGAAGGCCAGATCCGCGCCTTGCTCAAGCCCGACCAGCAGAAGAAATTCGACGACCTGCGGAAGGAGCGCGCCGCGCGCAAGGCCGAGTGGCAGGAGTTCCAGGCCTGGAAGGCTGAAAAAACCGGCAAGGCCCAGTAAGCTGTCAGCCCGATGCCCGGCCCGCTTCCCAGCGCGCCGGGCTTTCGCCATTTCCTGGAGGTGCTTGTCTTGCGTTCACTGTTCTGGCGCATCCTGGCCAGCTTCTGGCTGGCCATCGCCCTAGTCGCCGGGCTGTCAATCCTGCTCGGGCACATGCTCAACCAGGACACCTGGATCCTCAGTCGCCACCCAGGCCTGAACAACCTGGCCAGCCACTGGGCCCAGCACTACGAACAGGAAGGCCTGGAGTCGTCGCAACGCTTCCTGGAACGGCGCAAGCAGCGCTACAAGATCGACGTGCAGGTGCTCGACGACAGCGGCGATGCCGTGGTCCCCGGCACCTTCCCGCGCCGCGCCGCGGCCTTCGAGGCACGCCAGCACAACGACGAACGTCGCCTGCCGTGGCGCCGCCTGACCGAGGAATACACCAGCCCCGGCAGCGGTGAGACCTACCTGCTGATCTACCGTATCCCCCACCCGGAGCTGGCCGCCTGGCACCGCGAAAGCCTTATCTGGCCGCTCAGCGCCCTGGGCATAGCCTTGGTGGTGCTGACCCTGTTCAGCCTGTTGGTAACCCTGTCGATCACCCGCCCGCTCAGCCGCCTGCGCGGCGCCGTGCACGACCTGGGGCAGACCAGCTACCAGCAGAACAGCCTGGCGCGGCTGGCCGTGCGCCGTGACGAGTTCGGCGTGCTGGCCAACGACTTCAACAAGATGGGCGCACGCCTGCAGAGCCTGATCGGCAGCCAGCGCCAGCTGCTGCGCGATGTGTCCCACGAACTGCGTTCACCCCTGGCCCGGCTGCGCATCGCCCTGGCCCTGGCCGAGCGCGCCGAGCCGGAACAGCGTCAGGCCCTGTGGCCACGCCTGACCCGCGAATGCGATCGTCTGGAAGACTTGATCAGCGAAATCCTCGTGCTTGCCCGGGTCGATGCCGAGCAGGCACATGCCGAGCCGGTGGACCTCAATGCCTTGCTGGGCGGCGTGCGCAAGGATGCCCAGCTGTCAGCGCCGGATCAGGAGGTGCGTCTGGAGATGCAGCCTGGCCTGACCCTGCAAGGCTGGCCGACGCTGGTCGAACGGGCGGTGGACAACCTGCTGCGCAATGCGCTGCGCTTCAATCCGGCCGGGCAGCCGATCGAGCTGCGCGCCAGCCGCGAACAGGACCGTATCGTGCTGAGCGTGCGCGACCATGGGCCGGGGGTGGCGGCCGAGCATCTCGCGCAGCTGGGCGAGCCATTCTTCCGGGCACCGGGGCAAGAGGCGCCGGGACATGGGCTGGGGCTGGCGATTGCACGCAAGGCGGCGGAGCGCCATGGTGGCAGCCTGAAGCTTGCGAACCATCCGCAGGGTGGGTTCGTGGCTACGCTGGAACTGCCCAGCGAAGTTAGCGCTGGCTGACTAATACAGGGGCCGCTGCGCAGCGGCCCCACTCAATCACTCGCCCCAGGCGCTGACGTACTCGGCAGTTTCCAGGATCGGCGCGGTGCGTGGCTCGGCCATTGGCGTGCCGACATACAGGTAACCGATCAGCTCTTCGTTCTCGGCAAGCCCCAGCCCCTTGTGCACATGGGCGTCGAAGGCCATGTCGCCGGTGCGCCATACCGCGCCGATACCTTGGGCATGGGCGGCGATCAGGATGCCATGGGCGGCGCAGCCGGCGGCCAGTCGCTGCTCGATCTTCGGCACTTTGAAGTGATCCTGCAGCCGGACGATCACCACGATCAGCAACGGCGCACGCAGCGGCATCGCCCGGGCCTTGTCGAGCGCCGCCTGGGTGGCTTCACCTTTGGCTTGCACGGCTTCGGCGAACAGCTCGCCGAGCTTTTCCCGGCCCTGCCCTTCGATGGTCAGGAAACGCCAGGGGCGCAGCTGGCCATGGTCAGGCGCACGCAATGCGGCCTGGAACAGCGCCTCGCGCTGGGCGGCATTGGGCGCCGGGTCAGTCAGGCGTGGCACGGAAACACGGTTGAGCAATGCGTCGAGAGCCTCCATGGGCTACCCTCCTGGCAGATTGAAAGTGCGGCCATTCTGCACCATCGAGGGGGATCGTGGGAGCGGGCTTGCCCCGCGATCCGGCCATCGCGGTGCAAACCCGCTCCGTGGAGGCCAGCAATCGGCGTTTACAAGACCCGGCCCACAGGTAGAATGGCGCCCTTTCCGTAGCGAGTCAGAGCAGATCACATGGCGTTGCCGACCTTAAGGATCATTGGTTTCATCATCGGCATCTTCCTGATCACCCTGGCGGTGAGCATGGTGGTGCCCATGGCGACCCTGGTGGTCTTCGAGCGCACCGGCGACATGCCGTCGTTCCTCTGGTCGAGCCTGATCACCTTCCTCGCGGGCCTGGGCCTGGTCATCCCCGGCCGCCCCGAGCACGTGCACCTGCGCCCCCGCGACATGTACCTGCTGACCGTCAGCAGCTGGCTGGTGGTCTGCGTGTTCGCCGCCCTGCCCTTCCTGCTGACCCAGCACATCAGCTACACCGACGCCTTCTTCGAAAGCATGTCCGGCATCACCGCCACCGGCGCCACCGTGCTCAGCGGCCTGGACAGCATGTCGCCGGGCATCCTGATGTGGCGCTCGATGCTGCATTGGCTGGGCGGCATCGGCTTCATCGGCATGGCGGTGGCGATCCTGCCGTTGCTGCGCATCGGTGGCATGCGCCTGTTCCAGACCGAGTCCTCCGACCGCTCGGAGAAGGTCATGCCGCGCTCGCACATGGTCGCCAAGTCGATCGTGGCGGTGTACGTCGGCATCACCGTGTTCGGCAGCCTGGCCTTCTGGTGGGCGGGGATGGGCCTGTTCGATGCGATCAACCACGCCATGTCGGCGATCTCCACCGGCGGGTTCTCCACCTCCGACCAGTCCCTGGCCAAATGGGATATCCCTGCGGTGCACTGGGTCGCGGTGGTGGTGATGATCATGGGCAGCGTGCCATTCACCCTGTACGTGGCGACCCTGCGCGGCCACCGCCGGGCGTTGATCAAGGACCAGCAGGTGCAGGGCCTGCTGGCCATGCTGGTGGCCACCTGGCTGGTCCTCGGCACCTGGTACTGGGCCACCACCGAGCTGCACTGGCTCGATGCCCTGCGCCACGTGGCGCTGAACGTCACCTCGGTGGTCACCACCACCGGCTTCGCCCTGGGCGACTACAGCCTGTGGGGCAACTTCTCGCTGATGCTGTTCTTCTACCTGGGCTTCGTCGGCGGCTGCTCCGGCTCGACGGCCGGCGGCATCAAGATCTTCCGCTTCCAGGTCGCCTACATCCTGCTCAAGGCCAACCTCAACCAGCTGATCCATCCGCGCGCGGTGATCAAGCAGAAATACAACGGCCACCGACTCGACGAAGAGATCGTGCGCTCGATCCTGACCTTCTCGTTCTTCTTCGCCATCACCATCTGCATCATCGCCCTGCTGCTGTCGCTGCTGGGCGTGGACTGGATGACCGCGCTCACCGGTGCCGCCGGGACCGTCTCGGGCGTCGGCCCCGGGCTGGGCGAAGTGATCGGCCCGGCCGGCAACTACGCGACGCTGCCGGATGCCGCCAAATGGATCCTTGCCGGCGGCATGCTGCTGGGCCGCCTGGAGATCATCACGGTGCTGGTGTTGTGCATGCCGGCGTTCTGGCGTCACTGACCGACAGACGCGTGCGGTACTCGCTCGGCGTGCTGTCGAACCAGCGGCGAAACGCCCGGTAGAAATTACTCGGATCAGCAAACCCCAGCAGGTAGGCGGTTTCCAGCAGCGTGGTGCCTGGCTGCGCCAGGTACTGCTCGGCCAGTTCGCGGCGGGTGTCGTCGAGCAGGGTCTGGAAGCTGGTGCCCTCGTCCTGCAGGCGCCGCTGCAAGGTGCGCTGCGAAAGGTGCAGGGCCTGGGCCACGGTTTCGCGCTTGGGCTCGCCCTGGGGCAGTATGCGGCAGAGCACCTGGCGCACGCGGTGGGTCACCCGACTTTCCGAGAAACGCGCCAGGTACTCGCCGGCGAAACGGTCGTGCAGCACCGCCATCGCCTCGTTGGCGGTAGGCAACGGCGCCTCCATGTCGGCGCGTGCGAACACCAGCGCGTCATGGGCCGCGCCAAACTGCAGCGGCGCGTGGAAAGCCACCTTGTATGGCTCGACATTTTTCGGCAGGGCGCCCTGGATCAGTACACGCCGCGGCTGGATCGGCCGCCCGCTGAGCCAGTTGCACAACGCCAGGGCACAGGCCAGCGAGGCTTCGGCGCTGTGCCGGGTCGGCGGCAGGTGATCGCCGTGCACGGTCAGTACCAAGGCATAGCCGTCGGGTTCGAGGCGAAAGCTCAAGTCCGAACTCTCTGCGATGATGCGCTGGTAGCGCACCAGTCGCTCGAAGCCCTCGGCCAGGGTACGACTGGACATCAACGCATAGCCCACCACATGGAACGAAGCGGGGCGTACCACCCTGGCCATGTTCAGGCCGATCGCCTCGTTGCCGGAAAGCTCGACCGCCAGCTGCCACAGCCGGGTCATCGAATCCTGGGTGAATCGCGCGTCGGGGTCGTCCAAGGCGGCGAAGTCGAGCCCGAGCTGCTTGAACATGGCCGGGCAATCGAGCCCTTCCAGCTCGAGTGCCTTGACGATCCCTGATGCCCAGCTGGCTGACGTGGTTCTCTCACTCATGACAGGCTCTTGTGCTGACCGCTCCTGCGGTGAACCGAAAGGATACTCAATTGGCGCCTATTGTCACTGGCCATCGCACCCAGTGACTCTAGACTCGATTCAGGCTCCACGCCGTGTATCCTGTCAGCAAGACCCGCAGATCCGGAAGCCCGCCATGACCCGCACCGCGCAGTTCCGCAGTTTTGCCGAGTTCTACCCCTATTACCTGGGCGAGCACAGCAACCCCACCTGCCGCCGCCTGCATTTCGTCGGCACCAGCCTGGTGATCGCCCTGCTCGCCTACAGCATCGGCAGCGGCAAGTGGCTGTTGCTGCTGGCCGTGCCGCTGGCCGGCTATGGCTTTGCCTGGGCCGGGCATTTCTTCTTCGAGAAGAACCGCCCCGCCACCTTCAGCCACCCCTGGTACAGCCTGGTCGGCGACTTCGCCATGTTCCGCGACATCCTGCTGGGCCGCCTGAGCCTCTGAATCGGCCCGCAAGGCCAGGTTCGCGTCCCGGCCGGCCACTGCCAAAGCCCGGATCCTGGCCAACACTGCGGTATGTTCCCCGACACGAGCGGCACGCGGTGATGAGCAAGCAAGCCAGTTTCAGCCACATGCGCGATGGCACCGCCCAGGACTGGGCGATCATCGCCGACGACTTTCGTGCCTACGCCCAGCAGTTGCCCCAGCGCATCCTCGCCCACCTGCGCCTGCTCGACGGCGACTTCGGCGGCTTCCCCATCGACCGCCTGAGCCATCCCTTGCAGACCGCCAGCCGTGCCCACCGCGACGGCCGCGATGAAGAGTACGTGGTCTGCGCCCTGCTGCATGACATCGGCGACACCCTGGGCAGCTACAACCACCCCGATATCGCCGCGGCGATCCTCAAGCCGTTCGTCAGCGACGAGAACCTGTGGATGATCGAGAAACACGGGATCTTCCAGGGCTACTTCTTCTTCCACCACCTGGGCATGAATCGCAACCTGCGCGAGCAATTCCGCGATCACCCGCATTACCAGCGGACCCTCGAGTTCTGCGCCCGCTACGACGCGGCGGCGTTCGATCCGGACTATGAAAGCCTGTCGCTTGCGTTCTTCGAGCCCATGCTGGAGCGCTTGTTCGCCCAGCCCAGGCAGTCCATCTACAAGGCAGCCCTGCAAGCCACCGCCTGATCTGCCACTACCGATAGCGGGCTTGCCCCGCGATCACAGGCTCAGCCGACGAGACACTAGGCCGGCTCGCCCAGTTCTGCCAAGCGCAGTGCTGCTTCCAGCGCCTGCGCCTCGGCAAACCGGTACAGCTCGATCCGCCCGTCCCAGTGTTCGATCAGCGCGGTGCACGACTCCACCCAGTCGCCGCAGTTGAGGTACTCCACCTCGCCCACCTGGCGGATCTCGGCATGGTGGATATGCCCGCACACCACACCATGGAAGCCACGCCGGGTGCACTCGTGGGCGATGGCGTCCTCGAAGTCGCTGATGAAGTTAACCGCGCCCTTGACCTTGTGCTTGAGGTACGCCGACAACGACCAGTAGCCGTAGCCATAGCGGGCGCGCCAGTGGTTGAGCCAACGGTTGAGCACCAGGGTGAACTCGTAGGCCCGGTCGCCAAGAAAAGCCAGCCAGCGGTGGTAGCGGGTGATCACGTCGAACTGGTCGCCATGGATCACCAGCAGGCGCCGGCCGTCGACTGTGAGGTGTTCGGCCTCGTCCACCAGCTGGATGTTGCCCAGGATGAGTTTCGAGTAGCGCCGCAGGAATTCGTCATGGTTGCCGGTAACGTAGATCACCTCGGTGCCGCGCTTGCTCAGGGTCAGCAGGCGGCGGATGACATTGGTGTGGGCCTGAGGCCAGTAGATGCCGCTGCGCAGTTTCCAGCCATCGATGATATCGCCGACCAGGTAGATACGCTCGGCCTGGTAGCCCTTGAGGAAATGCGCCAGGTGTTCGGCCTGGCAGTCGCGGGTGCCCAGGTGTACATCGGAAATCCACAGGGTGCGGACACGCTGCTTGCGTGACGGGCGAAGAGGTTCGGCGTGGCTCATGGGCAGGCTCCGGCGCTGTTTGCTGGAGACTGGCAGGCGCAGGTGACAGATTGGTGGCAGGTACATGACCATCCTGCCCTCGCCTGCAGGTGTACAATCTTCGCCTGCCCCGTGAGGACTCACCATGACCGCCGGCCCCTTGCTCTCGTTGCGCCACTACCGCCACGACCTGATCGCCCACAGCCACGACCATCCACAGTTGGTGTTCGGCCTCGGCGGGCGCCTGGATTTCGAGGTGGATGGACGCGGCGGCCGGGTCGCTCGCCAGGACCTGATGGTGGTTCCCGCCGGTGCCCACCACACTTGTGGGAGCCGAGAGGGCAGCGATTGCCTGGTACTGGACGTACCGGGCGGACAATGGCTCGGCGATCATCTGGGCGAGCACGCCCACGACAGCCGGCGCCTGCTCGACAGCCCCGGCCCACTGAGCCTGGACAGCCGCCAGCAGCAGTTGGTGGACTGGCTGGCAAGCAGCCCCGTGGACGACCCGCTGATTGCCCGCCAGGGCGCGGTGTTGCTGTTGGCCAGCCTCAATCCACAGGCCTGCGCCCCGGTGCTGTCCAGCAGGCGCTTGCCCTATGCTGCCTTCGACCGCCATATCGAGCAGCACGCCGCCTACCCGCTGCAGGTCGCCGACCTGGCGCGACTGGCCGGACTGTCCAGTGCGCGGCTGCATGCGCGGTTTGCCAGCGAGTGCGGCCTGACGCCGATGGACTACATCCGCCAACGGCGGCTGACGATGGCGCGCCGGCTGTTGCGTGAGACGGTGTTGCCGGTGGGCGAGATTGCCGCGCGCGTGGGGTATGGCTCGCAGAGCGCATTCAGCGCGGCGGTGCTGCGGGCGTTCGGCTGCACGCCGCTGGCGTTGCGGCGCGAGTCTGGCAACAACGGGCGCGAGGTGGGCGACAGATCTGCCTGAGGATCGAACATACACTGCTGCCTGTATCGACCTCATCGCGACTTGTCCCGTGATGGAGCCAGCACGCAACGCTCACTGTACTCAAAGGACCACCATGAACCACCGCACCGCCCTTGGCGCCCTGCATATCGGCGCGCTGTTCTTCGGCCTGACTGGCGTCTTCGGCAAACTGGCCGCCAGTGCCAGCCCCTCGATCATCGTCTTTGGTCGTGCCGCGTTCGCCGTGCTGGCGCTGGGCCTGTTTGCCGGCCTGGCGCGCCAGGCCTGGCAACCGCTGCGCGGCCAGGACTTGCGCCGCCTGTTGCTGGGGGGTGTGCTGCTGGCCGGGCATTGGGTGAGCTTCTTCATCGCGGTCAAGGTCGGCGGCGTGGCCATCGCCACCCTCGGCTTCGCCAGCTTTCCGGCATTCACGGTGATCCTTGAAGGCTTGTTGTTCCGTGAACGCATTCGCCGCAACGAGGCTGTCCTGGTGCTGCTGGTGAGCATCGGCCTGGTGCTGGTCACCCCCGCCTTCGACCTCGCCAGCGAGGCCACCGGCGGGCTGCTCTGGGCGTTGCTCTCGGGCCTGCTGTTCTCGCTGCTGTCGCTGACCAACCGCGCCGGTTCCGGGCGCCTGCCCGCCGTACAGGCGGCGCTGTGGCAGAACCTGGTGGTAAGCCTGTGCCTGCTGCCGTTCGCCGCGCCGGGCCTGGCTGCCGTGGCACCCATGGACTGGCTGTGGATCGCCCTGCTCGGCATCTTCTGCACCGGCGTCGCCCACAGCCTGTTCGTCGCCAGCCTCGCGGTGATCAAGGCGCGTACCGCCGCGGTGGTGTTCGGCATGGAGCCGGTCTACGGCATCGCCGTGGCCTGGGTGGTGTTCGCCGAACAGCCGACCCTGCGCATGCTCGCCGGTGGTGCCTTGATCATCTTCGCCATCATCCTGTCCAGCCGCCTGGCCGCCGAGCAACCCTCCCGGCAGACCGTGGCCGAAAGCGCCTGATCAGCGATCGTTGTGACCCAGGTCGCGCTGCGGATCGATCTGGTCACGCACCCGCTGCTTGAGCGCCTTGGCCTCGGGGAAGCCGCCGTCGGCCTTGCGCTCCCAGATCTGCACGCCGTCGCAGGTGATGCGGAACACCCCGCCGGTAGCAGGTTCCAGGGCGACCTGACCGAGGTCGTCAGCGAAGGTGCTGAGCAACTCCTGCGCCAGCCAGGCGGCGCGCAGCAGCCATTGGCACTGGGTGCAATAAGTGATGACAATTTGTGGCTTGCTGTCTGCCATGTCGGGGAACTCCGTAGGAAGGGCCGCTTATACTAGCGGTCTTTACCCTCTGGTTTGAGACTCACGATGCGCCGCCTGCTGTTCTGCCTACTGCTGATGCTCACTTCCATCACCTTGCATGCCGCCGAAACGGCGCGACCGAAAATCGGCCTGGTGCTGTCAGGCGGCGCCGCCCGCGGCCTGGCCCATATCGGCGTACTCAAGGCCCTGGAAGAACAGGGCGTGCGCATCGACGCCATCGCCGGCACCAGCATGGGCGCGGTGGTCGGCGGGCTGTACGCCTCGGGCTACAGCATCGCCGAACTGGAAAAACTGGCCACCACCCTCGACTGGCAACAGGCATTGTCCGACGCCCCACCGCGCAAGGACGTGCCGTTCCGACGCAAGCAGGACGACCGCGACTTCCTGGTCAAGCAGAAGCTGAGCTTTCGCGACGACGGCAGCCTGGGCCTGCCGCTGGGCGTGATCCAGGGCCAGAACCTCGCCCTGCTGCTGGAAAGCAAGCTGGCCCATGCCGCCGACGTGCGCGACTTCGACAAGCTGCCGATCCCGTTTCGCGCCGTGGCCACCGACATTACCAGTGGCGAGAAGGTGATCTTCCGCCGCGGCCACCTGCCCCAGGTGATACGCGCCAGCATGTCGATTCCGGCAGTGTTCGCCCCGGTGGAACTGGACGGCCGGCTGCTGGTGGATGGCGGCATGACCGACAACATCCCGGTGGACGTGGTGCGCGAGATGGGCGTGGACCTGGCCATCGTAGTCGACATCGGCACCCCGCTGCGCAACCGCAAGCAACTGGCCACGGTGGTGGATGTACTCAACCAGTCGATCACCCTGATGACCCGGCGTAACTCCGAGGAACAGCTGGCCAGCCTGCGCCGCGAGGACATCCTCGTCCAGCCGCCGCTGTCCGCGTTCGGCGTCACCGACTTCGGCCGCGCCCAGGATATGATCGATGCCGGCTACCGCGCCACCCGCGCCCTCGATCCGCGCCTGGCGTCGCTGCGCCGGCGCGAGGGTGACAGCAACCTGGCAATGGCGCGTTCGCCGAAGCAGCGCACGCCGATCATCACCGCCATCAAGGTGGAGAACGACTCCAAGGTCAGCGACGACGTGATCCGCTACTACATCCGCCAACCCATCGGCGAACCGCTGGACCTCGGCCGCCTGCAGACCGACATGGGCACCCTCTATGGGCTGGACTACTTCGACCAGGTGCAATACCGCGTCGCGCACAAGGGCGATGAACATACCCTGGTGATCAACGCCCGCGGGCGGCGTGGCGGTACCGATTACCTGCGCCTGGGCCTGAACCTGTCGGACGACCTGCGCGGCGACAGCGCCTTCAACCTTGGCGCCAGCTACCGGGTCAACGGCATCAACCGGCTCGGCGGCGAATGGCTGACCCGGGCCCAGATCGGCGACGAACAGGAGCTGTACAGCGAGTTCTACCAGCCGCTGGACGTGGGCTCGCGCTACTTCATCGCCCCCTACCTGGCCCTGGGTTCGCAGAATGTCGAGGCCACCCTGGACAACGACCCGGTGGCCGAATACCGCCTCGAACGCTACGGCTTCGGGCTCAATGTCGGGCGGCAGATCGGCACCTACGGCGAGGTGCGCCTGGGCGTGGGCAAGGCCTGGGGCAACGCCGAGGTGCGTATCGGCGACCAGGACCTGCCCAAGGTCAGCTTCAATGAGGGCTTCTACGAACTCAAGTACTCCTTCGACACCTTCGACAACGTCTACTTCCCGCACAGCGGCGAAGACATAGGCCTGACCGTGCGCAAGTACGACAAGTCACTGGATTCGGACCAAAACTACCGGCAGTGGCTGTTCAACCTCGACAAGGCCATCAGCAGCGGGCCGAACACCCTGGTGCTGGGCGGGCGCTACGGACGCACCCTGGACGATGCCGAAGTGGTGACCTCAAGCTTCGTCTTCGGCGGCGCACGGCAGCTATCGGGGTTCCGCCAAGACTCGATCTCCGGGCAGAACATGAGCCTGCTGCGCATGGTCTACTACCGCCGCCTGACGCCACGCGCCTACCTGCCGCTGGACTTCCCGCTGTACCTGGGCGGCTCGCTGGAGCGCGGCCGTGCGTGGAACAACGACAACGAGTTCGACAGCGGCTACATCAATGCGGCGAGCATCTTCCTGGGGCTGGAAACGCCGCTGGGGCCGTTGAACTTGAGCTATGGCGCCAACGATGCGCATGAGAAGGCGGTGTACCTGAACCTGGGGCATACCTTCTAGAAATGATCGCGGGGCAAGCCGCCCCCACAAGCCAAGCAAAATCTTGTGGGAGCGGGCTTGCCCCGCGATCCGGGTAAAGCTCAGGACTTTTCGAGATTATCGAGAATCTTCGCATGCACGCGCATGCACACTTCCAGGTCGGCCTCATCGACCCCGGTGAACAACTCGAGCCGCAACGCATTGGCGATGGTCTCGATCTGGTCGATCAGCGGCTTGGCCGGCGGGCACAGGAGGATCTTCTTGGCCCGACGGTCTTCCATCACGGCTTGGCGGCGCACCAGCCCCTGGCTTTCCAGGCTGTCGAGCAGGCGCGCCAGGGTCGGGCCCTCGACGCCCACGCTCTGGGCCAGCTCACGCTGGGTCGGCGCCTCGTCGAACCGGGCCAGGTGCAGCAGCACCAGCCAGCGGGCTTGCGACAGGTTGAGCCCGGCCAGGCGGCGGTCCAGCTCGGCGCGCCAGCCTCGGGACATCTGGGCCAGCTGCATGCCGAAGCGGTGTTGGTTGTCGGTCAGGGGCATAAGTAACTCAATGAATAGAACTAATTATTAGCCAGCTAACCATGGCCCGACCGATCAGGCAAGGTTCGACGCCATGGAAATGACTGATAATCATGTAAGGGTATGACAAAGGTCAGCAAATGGCACAAATGCCGGCAATCACACGCCGAACTCCACCGCCAGCGCCGCCCGCACGCAGTGCAGCACACCTTCGGGCACCCGCTGGCCGAACAGCGGTGCCACAGCTGACACCGGCGGCAGCTCGCCCTCGCCGTCGAGGAAGGCATCCTGTACTTCCATCATCAGCTCTTCGGGCAAGTCCAGCGCCTGCTCCAGGCTCAGCTCCTGGCGGCCGATGGCCTCGGCCAGCAAGCTGTAGACGTTCTTCTCGGTGCAGTTGAGCTGCCCGGCGATCTGCGCCGGCGTCATGCCGGCGCGGGCCAGGCTGACCAGTTCGTGACGCAGGTCGAGCACCACCTTCGGCGCTTCCTCGGTGCCACAGGAGCCATTGAGCACCTCGAGGAAGGCCTGGCCGTAGCGCTCCAGCTTGCGCGCGCCGACGCCACTGACCTGGGCCATGTCGCTGAGGCTGGTGGGCATGCTGCGCAACATCTCCAGCAAAGTGGAGTCGGGGAAGATGACATAAGGCGGCACGCTGTGCTCTTCGGCCAGCTTGCGCCGCAAGGTGCGCAACGCCTCCCACAGTTCGCGCTCCTCGGCGCGCACCAGCTGGCTGGCCGGGCTGCCGCCACTACCGCCGGACGCCTTGGCCACGGTCTGCGGCTTGAGGTCGCGGCGCAGTTGCAGGTTCACCTCACCGCGCAGCAGCGGCCGGCAGCTATCGGACAGGCGCAGGCCGCCGTAGCCTTCCAGGTCGATGTCCACCAGCCCGCGCGCCACCAACTGGCGGAACAGCGAGCGCCACTCGGCCTCGGCCAGCGTCTTGCCGACGCCGAACACCGACAGCTTCTCGTGGCCGAAATTGCGTACCTTCTCGGTGTCCTTGCCCAATAGCACATCGACCAGATGGCCGACACCATAGCGCTGGCCGGTGCGAAACACCGCCGACAAGGCCTGGCGCGCGGGCTCGGTGGCGTCCCAGGTCTGCACGTTGTCGACACAGTTGTCGCAGTGCCCGCAGGGCTGCTCGAGCACCTCGTCGAAATAGGCCAGCAACGACTGGCGGCGGCAACGGGTTTCCTCGCAGAGGGCCAGCATGGCGTCGAGCTTGTGCTGCTCGATGCGCTTGTGGCGCTCGTCGCCCTCGGAGTTCTGCAGCATCTGCTTGAGCATCACCATGTCCTGCAGGCCGTAGGCCATCCAGGCGTCCGACGGCAGGCCGTCACGGCCGGCACGGCCGGTCTCCTGGTAATAGGCCTCGAGCGACTTGGGCAGGTCGAGGTGGGCAACGAAGCGCACGTTGGGCTTGTCGATGCCCATGCCGAAGGCAATCGTGGCGACCATGATCAGCCCTTCCTCGTTGAGGAAGCGGTGCTGGTTGGCGGCGCGGGTCTCGGCAGCCAGGCCGGCGTGGTACGGCAGCGCCGGGAAGCCCTGGTCGCAAAGGAAGGCCGCGGTCTCGTCGACCTTCTTGCGCGACAGGCAATAGACGATGCCGGCGTTGCCGCGCCGCTCGCCGAGGAACGCCATCAACTGCTTGCGCGGCGCCTCCTTGGGCACGATGCGGTAGAAGATGTTCGGCCTGTCGAAGCTCGACAGGAAACGCTCGGCGCCCTGCAGGTGCAGGCGCTGGACGATCTCCTCGCGGGTGCGCATGTCGGCGGTGGCGGTCAGGGCGATACGCGGCACATGGGGGAACAGCTCGGCGAGCTGGCCCAGTTGCAGGTACTCGGGGCGGAAGTCGTGGCCCCATTGCGAGACGCAGTGGGCCTCGTCGATGGCGAACAGGGAAATGTCCAGGCCGCGCAGGAAGTCCAGCATGCGCGGCTGCACCAGGCGCTCAGGAGCCAGGTACAGCATCTTCACCTCGCCGCGGCGCAGGCGCCCGGCCAGGTCGCGCTGCTGCTCGGCGCTGAGCGTGGAGTTCAGCGCAGCGGCGGCCACGCCCAGCTCGTCGAGGGTGGCGACCTGGTCGTCCATCAGCGCGATCAGCGGCGACACCACCACAGTCAAGCCGGGGCGCAGCAAGCCGGGCACCTGGAAGCACAGGGACTTGCCGCCACCAGTGGGCATCAGTACCAGCGCGTCGCCACCGCCCGCCACACATTCGATGATCGCTGCCTGGCGCCCGCGGAAACTATCGTAACCGAAGACATCCTTGAGGACGCGCTGAGCCTGTTCGAGCATTTGCCACTCCAAAATCGCCGTACCATCCTGGACTCAGGCTGGACGATAAATCCGCCGCGCACACACCGAATGCGTAAGCGGTTTTTGCCGGATGGCCGCAAAACGCCACCTGGCACGAAAAACAGCGGAGTATACCCGACTGCCGCGTACCCCGGCATGCCCCGGTGACAGACGTTCGCTTTGCCCCGCGAGCGCCGCAAGGTGCTAGAATTCAGCATCGTTTATTCCCCAAGGTAGCCCTGTAATGTCCTTCGCCGAGCAACTGACCCGCCTGCAAGCCTTCCTCGACGCCGATGAGCTGCACGAAGAAGCGCTGGACTACGTCGCCGCCCACGGCTACCTGACCGCGCTGTCGATCTGCTCCGAGGAAGTTCCAGAACGCGAATGGATCGACGCGCTGTTCGCCGAAGAACCCCATTACGCCAGCGATGCCCAGCGCACCGAGATCGAGGCCACCCTGGTCGCGCTCAAGGGCCACATCGCCCGCCAGTTGGCCAGCGACGAGGAATTCGACCTGCCTTGTGAACTAGACCTGACCGAAGAGCCGGACGATTCCGACCTGCGCGGCTGGTGCATCGGCTTCATGGAGGGCGTGTTCCTGCGTGAAGAGGCCTGGTTCGAGAACGCCGAGGAAGAAGTCAGCGAAATGCTCCTGCCGATCATGGTCGGTTCCGGTCTGTTCGACGAACAACCCGAGTTCGCCGACATTGCCGGCAACGCCAACCTGCAGGACGACATGATCGTGCAGATCCCCGAGGCACTGAGCGCACTGTTCCTGCTGCTGCACGCCCCCGAAGAGAAGCCTGCCCTGCTCAAGCCACGCCACCACTGATCGAGGTGGTGCGCTACCTGCTGCTGGCCGCCGGCTGGCTCAGCGTCGCGCTGGGGGTGGCGGGGATCTTCCTGCCGGTATTGCCCACCACCCCGTTCCTGCTGCTGGCGGCGGCCTGCTTCGCCCGCAGCTCGCCACGTTTTCACCACTGGCTGGTGAACCACCCGAAACTCGGGCCGTGGATCCGCGACTACCTCAGCGGTGAGGGGATTCCGCTCAAGGGCAAGGTCTATGCGATCGGGTTGATGTGGGCCAGCATCGGGCTGTCCTGCTACCTGGTGCCGTTGTTCTGGGCGCGGGCGTTCATGCTGACCAGCGCGGTGCTGGTCAGCGCCTGGATCCTCAAGCAGAAGACCCTGCACCGGCCACAGTGACGCCATCGCGGGGCGGGCTTGCCCCGCGATGGGCTGCTGGCTTACACCGTATCCACCTTCAACGAATGGTCATTGAGCATGCCGTTGATGATGGTCGCGGTGTCATGCCCGGCCGCGATCAGCCCGCCCGCCCCGGCGGACACCCCGTAGTGCTGCGCCAGGTCCACTCCGGCCAGGTCGATGGTCTGGGTCGGCGCCGCGCCAGCGACGCTGCTTACCTCGATGGTCGACACCACGCTGACGCCGCTGCCGCTGACCTTGAAGTGCAGGTAGTCGTCCAGCGAGGCGCTGGTGGCGTTCTCACCCTGTAGCAGTTGCGACAGATCCAGGTGATCGCTGCCGGGGGTGAAGTCGGTCACGGTGTCATGCCCGGTATCGCCCTTCTGCCAGACAAAGCTGTCGTTGCCACTGCCGCCGGTCAGGGTGTCGTTGCCCGGCCCGCCAATCAGGATGTCGTTGCCGGCACCGCCCTTGAGCACATCGTTGCCCGCGCCGCCGTTGAGCAGGTTGTCACCGTCATTGCCGGTCAAGGTGTCGTTGTAGTCCGAGCCGATCAGATTCTCGATACCGCTCAGGGTGTCCAGCCCGGCGCCGACGGTGTTCTGCTGCCCGACATGGCCAAGGTCCACGGTCACGCCGGCGGTGGCCTTGGCGTAGCTGGCAGTGTCATTGCCGGCTCCGCCGTCGAGCAGGTCATTGCCAGGCCCACCGATCAGCAGGTCGTCGCCATCACCACCGTGCAGGCTGTTGTTGCCCGCCCCCGCCACCAGCACATCGTTACCGGCGCCACCGTTGAGGGTGGTATCGCCGGCCCCGGCCAGCAGGACATCATCACCGCCGGTGCCGGTAAGGGTGTTGCCGGCCTGGTAAGTGATATCCACCGCTCCGGTGCCGTAGCCGCCGTGGTTATCGCTGACGGTGTAGCTGCCGTGATAGTCCTCGTTGCTGGCATTGCTGTAGTCCACCACCAGGCTCAGCTTGTAGTTCTCGGCAGCCTTGCTGTTGCCGGCGGCGTTCTCGGTATTGATCACATGGATGCTGTACACCCCGTCATGGGTGGCCGTGAAGCTGCCGCCATCGGCGATGGTCTGGTAGCTGCCGCTGGCATCCTTCCATTCCATCAGCAGGTTGCCCGCAGGCCGGTCATGGTCGAGGGTCAGGGTCTCGCCCTTGCGCAGGGTCACCGTCAGGGTGTCCTCGTCGTTGGCATTGGCGGTGCTGATCGAGCCCAGGTAACCCGCCACCACCAGGGCAGCGGTCATGCTGCCGTTGAGGCTGGTGAACTCGCTGCGGGCCAGGTCGCGCAACTGGTTCTCGGCCTTGCTGGCGGTGGCATCGAACTTGATGGTCTGCGCCTGGGTGCCCGTCGTGAAGCCCGCGCCCTTGTCGGCGAAGTTGGTATTGAAGGTGGTCGGCGCGGCACTCAGCGTGTCGTGGTCCGGGTCGCGGTCATTGGCCAGCAGCGCCTCTGCCGGCACCGTCAGGGTAGCGCCCTTGATATTGGTGATGATGTGGTCGGCACCCGCGACCGGCGCGCCATTGCTGTTGATGTTGACCGTCAGGCTGGCATTGCGGGTATCGCCGTCGTTGTCGCTGGCGGTGAAGCCGAACTTCTCCACCTGGCCGCTGCCGTTGTCCTTCGGTGGCGTGTAGGTGAACTCGCCGTTGTCCATGTTCACCACCAGGGTGCCGCCCAGGCCGGTCTTGATGCTCAGGCTGTTGCTCACGGTGTCGAAGGTGGCTTTGTCCGCGCCGCCACTGGCCGCGTATCCGCCCTGCCCGGCATTGGCCTTCGGATCGTAGGTGTAGGTGGTGCCATCGACCAGCAGCGCCTTGATGAAACCACCGTCGGCCCCAAAGTCGCCGCCGCTCATCAGGCTTCCGGTAATTGGCGCACCCTGCACCGTACCGGAGAGCACCGCACTCAGCTGGCTGAGGTCGGTGACCACCACCGAATTGGTATCGGTATGACTGCTGCCGTCGTAGGCCAGCGGATTGAGGTTGCCCTCGTTGACCCCGCTGCCCATGCCGATGGCGTAGGACTTGATGCCGTTGCTGTCGAGGAAGGATTCCCAGGCGGCTTCCCGTGGCGCGGTCATGGCATGGCCATTGGTGGGCTCACCGTCGGAGAAGAAGTAGCTGATGTTCTGCGCGCCTACCAGCTTGCCGGTGGTGGCGAAGGCTTCCTGGGCCTTGGTCGCCGCCGAATCGTAGTAGGTCGAGCCACCTGGGCTGAGCCCGGCGATAAGGTTCTTGGCCTCGCCGATCGTGACCCATACCGGGGTCTGCACCTGCGCACCGGTGCCGAAGGTGACGATCTGCACCTTGATGTCGCCCATCTCGTCGTACTTGTCGAGCAAGGCATTGATCGCCTGCTTGGCCAGTTCCAGACGGGTCAGCCCCGGCACGCCGGAGCTTGCCGCCATGCTGCTGGACACATCCACCACCAGCAGGATGTTCGAGTCCACCTGGCCGGGCGTGATGCTGCGTACCGCGCACTGGACCGTCGGCATATCGTCGACGATGTTGATGGCGATGGTGCTGGTGACACTGTTGCCCAAGGCGTCGGTAGCCTTGTAGGTGAAGTACTCGTTGACCGTGTTGGCGCCGTCGTTGGCCCCCCCCGGGGTCTTCGGCGCCGAGGTCAGGGTGTAGGTGTAGGAACCGTCGGCATTGAGCTGGATCTGCCCGTACTGGCCCACGGCATTGCCGACCAGGCTGTAGGTCAGCGCACCGACGCCGCCCTGGACCGACCCGACCAGGCTGCCGGAGGCCGTCTCGCCAGTGGAGCCTGGATCGCTGCCGGTGACGGTGCCGGCGGCCAGGTCATTGCCGTCCTTGTGCAGGTCCAGGGCTTTTTCGTACACGGTGACGTCGTTATCCTCACACGCCACCAGCTTGCTGTCCTGCACATTGATGCGAATGGTCGTGGTGCTCTCGTCGCCATCGGCGTCACGGATGGTGTAGACGAAGCTGTCGGTCGCGCCGGCGGCCGGCACGCTGTCGGGGTTGGCGTGGTAGGTGGCGTTGCCCTGGCTGTCCAGGGTCAGGTAGCCGTACTGGCCAACGATGGTGTCGCCGACATGGCCGATGGCCGAGGTAGAGGTGTCGGAGCCGGCGCGCACACCGACCACGTACTGCCCGTCGGCACGCACATCGGCGCCGACCACATCGTTGTCCAGCACGTTACCGCTGACGCTGGCGCCCTCCTTGACCGAGGCCACGTCGCAATGGGCCTTGGGCACGTCGTCGACGATGCTGACCACAATGGTGCTGGTGGTGGTGTTGCCGAGCGAATCCTTGACCTGGTAGGTGAAGCTCTCGGTGACCACGTTCGGGCCATCGTTGACGTGGTTGGGCGAGTTTGGCGCCGAGGTCAGGGTGTAGGTGTAGCTACCATCGCTGTTCAACTGGATCTGGCCATACTGGCCGGTGGCATTGCCAACCAGGGTGAAGGTCAAGGCACCGATACCGCCGCTGACCGAACCTGCCAGCGAACCACTGGTGGTTTCCGTGGTGGAGTGCGGGTCGCTGCCGGTGACATTGCCCGCTGCCAGGTCGTTGCCGTCCTTGGTCAGGTCCAGGGCTTTCTCGTAGACCTTGGCCGTGTCATCCGGGCAGGCGACCAGGGAGTTGTCGTGCACGTTGATGGTGATGGTGGTGGTGCTTTCGTCGCCATCGGCATCGCGGAT
>NZ_FOEQ01000008.1:0-142221 GCF_900110655.1 Pseudomonas soli | reverse complement strand
GCCTTGGGCACGTCATCGACGATGCTGATCACGATGGTGCTGGTGGTGGTGTTGCCGAGCGAATCCTTGACCTGGTAGGTGAAGGATTCAGTCAGCACATTCGGGCCATCGTTGACGTGATTCGGCGAGTTCGGTGCGGAGGTCAAGGTGTAGGTGTAGGTGCCATCCGTATTGAGCTGGATCTGGCCATACTGGCCGGTGGCGTTACCGACCAAGGTGAAGGTCAGCCCGCCCACGCCACCGCTGACGGAACTGGCCAACGAACCGCTGGCCGTCTCGCCGGTGGAACCCGGTTCACTGCCGGTAACATTGCCACCGGCCAGATCGTTGCCATCCTTGTTCAGATCAAGTGCTTTCTCGTAGACCGTGACCTCGCTGTCAGGCCCGGCGATCAGCGAGCAATCGCGCACGTCGATGGTAATGGTGGTGGTGCTTTCGTCGCCATCACTGTCACGCACGGTATAGACGAAGACATCCGTGGCGCCCGCCGGCGCCACGGCATTGGGGTTGGCGTGATAGGTGGCGTTGCCTTGGGCATCGAGGGTCAGGTAACCGTACTGGCCCTGGACCGGATCGCCCAATTGGCCACTGGCCGATGTCGAGGTATCGGACCCGGCTCGCACACCCACCACGTAACGACCATCGGCCCGTACGTCCGCGCCAGACGTATCGTTGTCGAGCACGTTGCCGCTGACCGTGCCGCCTTCGACGACACTGGCCGCATCGGGATTGGCCTTGGGCAGGTCGTCGACGATGTTCACGTCCAGCGAACCAGTGGCCGTGCTGCCATCGGTGTCCGTGGCGGTGACGGTGAAATGCTCGGACAGGCTGTTGGCGCCGTCGCCGTTGGCGTGGCTCTCGTTGTCCAGCAAGGTGTAGCTGTAGCTGATCACACCCGTGGCCGGGTTGTAACCGGTGATGGTCAGGGTGTTGCCCAGCGTAGTGGTGATCGACTGCGGGAAACTTGCCGCCACGCCGCCACTGACCACGGTGATGCCGCCGACGTTCAAGGTCTGCAGGCCATCGGGCGCCGTCACCGTGAAGGTGCCGCTCTGCGTCAGCGCATCGGGATTGGGTGCACTGCCGTCGGCCAGGTTCTTCTCGTAGACGGTCAGCTCGCCGCCTTTGACGTCCAGCCCGCCGAGGGTCACCGGGTCATCGAGGTTGCTGACGTTGAGGGTCAGGGTCGCGGTGCTGGTGTCGCCGTCGGCGTCTTTCAGGGTGTAGGTAAAGTTTTCCACCCCACTGCCGCCACCGTGCAGATTCTTGAAGTCCGGATCGTTGGTATTGAGGGTGTAGGTGTAGGAACCATCCGCCGCCAGCACCAGGGTGCCGTAGGTGCCAACGAAGGTACCGGCCACCACCGGGCCGCTGGGGATGCGGTCCGCGCCCTGGATATCGTTGGTCAGCACATTGCCGCTGAGTTCCAGATGCTGCTCGGTGGCGGTGGTGGCATTGCTGTCATTCACAGCCCTGGGCACATCGTCACGAACGATAACGTCCAGCGTGCCGCTGGCCACATCGCCATCGGTGTCGCTGACCAGCACCGGGAACTGCTCGCCCAATGTATTGGTCCCGGCACCTTCCGGATGATGTTCCGCGCCGGTCAGGGTGTAGCTGTAGCTCACCACGCCCGTGGCCGGGTTGTAGCCCGTGATGGTCAGCACATTGCCGAGCCCGGTGACGATGGACTGGCCGACGCCGGTCACCACGCCAGCGGTGACCACATTGATGCCACCGACACTGAGGTTGAACACGCCATCGGCGGCAACCACCGTGAAGCTGCCCGACTGGGTCAAGGCCAGAGGGTTGCTGGCCGAGCCCTGGGGCAGGTTCGCCTCGTCCAGGCTCAACTCGGCAGGGCTGACATCCAGGCCGGTGAGGCTGACCGGATTGTCAGCGGGTGGCGCGCCGGCCGGCAGGGGCGCCGCGTCATTGCCATCGAGCCCACCAAGCTCGAGGTTGGCCAGCAAAGGGAAGCCGTTGAAGCCCGCCGTAGGGAAACCGATGGTGGGATCCACCCGACCGGCCACCTCGGTCAGTATCACGAAACTGTGGCCGCCACCGAGCGCACCCGACACGCCACCAGGGTTGCCGCCCGCCGCGGTCGCTTCGGCTTCCTGCGTGGGGTCGGCGCCTGCGGCAATGGCTTTTTGCAGTTGCTCGACGTCACTGAGCTGGGCGTTGCTGGGCTGCGTGTCCGGCGCTTGTACATGAGGAGCGCGATCGGCCAGCAGGTCGGGGGTCATCTCCAGGCTGCTGCCACGGCCCAGGGTCAGCTCGGCACCGTTTTGCAAGCGCACCGCCACCGCGCCCTCGCTTCCGGTCTCCAGTTGCTCGCCGGCGAACAGGCGATCCCCTTCCACCAACAGGCGGCGATGACCGTCATCGCCCACCGCGAATACCTGGCCGACTACCTTGCCGACCACACCGACTAATTTAGCCATGAGCGTACGCCTCCCCTGCCGATGGGCTTTTCGCAGATCAAGGCGTGCCGGGTAATGTGCGCAAGGTTCCGAGTGCCATGGTTGCTGGAACCGTTGCTGTCACGTTCGTGAGAAACCACGCTCCTTGTGACGACTGCCGCGATAGTGGACAGGGCGAATGGCCATTATTGAGTGCCATTTTTTTGTCGCCAAATTCCGCTTTCGCCTTCCTCCCCTGTCTCCTTAGCTGCAAAAAATCTGGAACTTTCACCAAAGCCCGAAAATCGCCTGTCCCAGCCAATTCCCGTAACCACCTGAATGAAACAATGTCCCGGATTTCTTAGACCGCATAAGTTTTTTTTCGCATATATCTTATGAAAAAATCTTCTTAGCTCGCCCGGTAAATGTTCTTAGCTCTGTTGTTACAAACCTGAAACGGTTTGATTCTAATTTTTCGTCATTTTTTTGGCGAACAGCAGGACATTATTCAGGACCAGGGAGATGTACCCCATGCGCGCTTTAACCCCCATCACCAGTGCGATTTTGTTGGCCATGGCGTGTGCCAACAGTCAGGCGATGTCGATTACCGAGGCTGTCCAGAACGCCGTGGACCAGCATCCCGAGATCAGCGCCAGCCGCAACAGCAGGCTGTCCGCTGACGAGGATGTGAAGTTCGCCCGCGGGGGGTACTACCCAACCGTCGATCTGGTCGCAGGCTACGGCCGGCAACGTTCGGACAACACCAACACCCGCGGCTTCAACCCGGACGGCACGCGTAACCACAACAAGGAAACGCTCAACTACACCCAGTCGGAACTGCGCCTGCGGCAGATGCTGTTCGACGGCTTCAATACCTCCAACGAGGTCGCCCGCACCGAAGCGGTGGCCACCTCACGCGCCTACTACACCCAGGCCACTGCCGAGAGCATCGCCCTGCGTGCGATCGAGGTTTACCTAGAGGTGCTCAAGCGCCGCGAGCTGGTGAGCTTGGCCAAGAACAACCTGCAGGCCCACCTGCGGGTCAACGACCAGATCGGCCTGCGTAGCGAGCGCGGCGTGGGCAGCACCGCCGACCTCGACCAATCCCGCGCCCGTCGTGCACTGGCCGAGAACAACCTGGATACCGCCGAAGTCGACCTGGCCGACGCCGAGGCCAACTTCTACAGCGTAGTCGGGCGCCTGCCGGACGAGCTGGAAACCCCGGTCACCATCAAGGGCGAAGTACCGGGCGACCTGCTCAATGCCCGCCAGGGCATGCTCGAGAACAACCCCTACCTCAAGTCGGCGCAGGCCGACGTGCGCTCCGCCGAGCAGCAATACGAAGTGGCCAAGTCGCCCTTCTACCCACGCCTGGATGCAGTGCTGGCCACCGGTGCCAACAACAACCTCGGCGGCCAGAAGGGGCACGACAACAATGACTGGCAGGCCGGCGTCGAGCTCAGCTACAACCTGTTCCGCGGCGGCAGCGACAAAGCCCGCCTGCAGTCGGACGCGCACAAGATCAACCAGGCGATGGACATCCGCAACAACGCCCTGCGCGAGCTGAACGAAAACCTCAGCCTGGCCTGGAACGCGATGAACAACGCCCGCAAGCAGACCCCAAGCGCCCGCGAGTACGCCGAGACCACCCAGCGCGTGCGTGCCGCCTACCAGGACCAGTTCGGCCTGGGCCAGCGCACCCTGCTCGACGTGCTCGACAGCGAGAACGAGCTGTACAACGCCAACCGTCGCTACACCGAGGTGCGCTATACCGAAGAGTTCTCGATGTACCGGGTGCTGGCGACCATGGGCGAGCTGCTGAGCAAGCAGCGTATCTCGCTGCCGCCGGAAGCCATCGCCAAGACCGAAGTGCGCAACGAGGCGACATTGCCTGACATGCGTTAGGTTCTGACGAGACAAGGGACTTTTCGCCAGCGCCCATTTCCCGTCCACCGCGGCAGGAGTAGGCCATCGTGACCAGTATGCAAAGCGCGCAACCGCGCCTGGATGTTGATGATCCGTTGCTCGATGGCCTGCTGATCCTGTGCAAGCTGCATGGCTGCACGGCCAGCCGTGCCAGCCTGTGCAGTGGCCTGCCACTGGCCGAGCAACGCCTGGGCCTGGGCCTGCTGCCCCGCGCCGCCGCACGTGCCGGGTTGCAGGCTCGCGTGCTGCGGCGTGACCTGGACGCCATTTCCCCGCTCAACTTGCCGGTGCTGCTGATCCTCGATGACGGCCGCAGCGCCGTGCTGCAACGCTGGGGCGAAAACGGCCGGGCATTGCTGCTGCCCTGCGAGGCCGAGGGTGGTGAGCAGTGGGTCGAGCGCGAAGCCCTGGCGCAGGCCTACAGCGGCCAGGCCCTGTTCGCGCGCCCCCGGCATACCCTGGAGGATGTACGCGCGCCGCTGATCCCGCGGGTCAACGCCTGGTTCCGCGACACCCTGCGCCACTCCCGCTGGCTGTACAGCGATGCCCTGCTGGCCAGCCTGCTGATCAACCTCCTGGGCCTGATGGTGCCGCTGTTCGTCATGCAGACCTACGACCGCGTGGTCCCCAACCAGGCGCTGTCCACCCTGTGGGTGCTGGTCGCCGGCCTGTTCATCGGCACCGCCTTCGAACTGGTGCTGCGCATGGTTCGCGCCCACCTGCTGGACCAGGCCGGCAAGAAGACCGACCTGATTCTCTCCGCCACCTTGTTCGAACGCATCACCGGCATGAGCATGAAGGCGCGCCCGGCCACCATCGGCGGCTTCGCCCAGAGCATCCATGACTTCCAGGGGCTGCGCGAATTCCTCACCGCCGTGACCCTGACCAGCATCATCGACCTGCCGTTCGTGGCCCTGATGCTGCTGGTGATCGGCCTGCTCGGGGGCTGGCTGGTGGTGATCCCGCTGATCGCGTTCCCGCTGGCGGTAGGCCTGGCGCTGTTCATCCAGGTGCGCCTGCGCGACACCGTGCAAAAAAGCCTGAGCCTCGGCGCGGTGCGCCAGGCGCTGCTGATCGAGACCCTCGGCGGCCTGGAAACCCTCAAGGCGTGCGGCGCCGAAAGCGAACGCCAGTACCAGTGGGAACACACCAACGGCGCCATCGCCCGCCTCGACGCCCATGCCCGCAACCTGTCGTCGCTGGCCAGCAACGGCACGCTGTTCATCCAGCAGTTCTGCGGCATGGCGACGATCGTCGCCGGGGTGTACAGCATCATCGCCGGCAACCTCAGCGTCGGCGCGCTGGTGGCCAGCTACATGCTCGGCAGCCGGGTGCTCGCCCCGCTCGGCCAGATCGCTGGGCTGATCACCCGCTACCAACAAGCCCAGCTGACCATGCGCAGCACCGACGCCCTGATGAGCCTGCCCCAGGAGCGCGAGGCCGAGCACCAGGCGCTGGAGCACACCTCGCTGCAAGGTGGCATCACCATCAACCACGCCACCTTCCGCTATGCCGGGCAAACGGCGCCAGCCCTCAACGACGTCAGCGCCGCCCTCAAGCCGGGCGAGCGCATCGGTATCATCGGCCGCAGCGGCTCGGGCAAGAGCACCCTTGCCCGGCTGTTGATGGGATTCCATCACCCCGACGAAGGCCAGGTGCTGCTGGACAACCTCGACCTGCGCCAACTGGATATCAGCGACCTGCGCAGCCAACTCGGCTACGTGGCCCACGACCTGCCGCTGCTGGCCGGCAGCCTGCGCGACAACCTCACCCTCGGCGCACGGCACGTCAGCGACGCGCGCATGCTGGAAGTCGCCGAACTGACCGGCGTCAGCGAGCTGGCCCGCCAGCACCCGCAAGGCTTCGACCGCCCGGTGGGCGAGCGCGGCCAGCTGCTCTCCGGCGGCCAGCGCCAGGCCGTGCTGCTGGCCCGGGCCCTGCTGCTGGAGCCGCCGATCCTGATACTCGACGAGCCCACCAGCCACATGGACAACAGCAGCGAAGAGCAACTGCGCCAGCGCCTGCTGAACTGGGTGCCCGGCAAGACCCTGCTGCTGGTCACCCACCGCACCTCGATGCTCAGCCTGGTGGACCGGCTGCTGGTACTGGACAACGGCAAGATCGTTGCCGACGGGCCGAAGGATGCGGTCATCGACGCGCTGCGCAAGGGCCGTATCGGCGCGGCGCTGTAAACCAACACTGTTGAATCCCTGTGGGAGCGGGCCCCGGCCTGCATCGGAGGTAGAACATGCCCATCAGCCACAGCGTGCGCAGCTACCTCCAGGGCGGCGACAGCCGCGCCGAACGCGACTATATGCCAGAGTTGGCCGGCGCCACCCTGCAGGAGTCGCCCAGCCTGTCGCGCCTGACCGTGTGGCTGGCGGCGATCCTGCTGCTGGTGGCGCTGGTCTGGGCCAACTTCGCGGTGCTCGATGAAGTCACCGTCGGCGAAGGCAAGGCAATCCCGTCGAGCAAGGTGCAGGTGGTGCAGAACCTCGAAGGCGGCATCGTCACCGAGATCTTCGTGCGCGAGGGGCAGATGGTCGACAAGGGCGCCACCCTCCTGCGCCTGGATGACACGCGCTTCAAGTCGAACAAGGGTGAAAGCGAGGCCGACCGTTACGCCCTCACCGCGCAGGTGGAGCGCCTGTCGGCCGAATCCGAAGGCCGCCCCTTCGTGCTGTCGAGCGAAGTACGCGCCAAGGCGCCGCAGGTGGCCGAGGACGAGGCCGCGCTATACGAATCACGCCAGCGCCGCCTGACCAGCGAGAAGCAGACCCTCAATGAACAGCTACGGCAGAAGACTCAGGAGCTGGCCGAGTTTCGTTCCAAGGTCGACCAGTACCGCTCGGCGGTGGGCCTGTTGCAGCAGGAACTGGACATGTCCTCGCCGCTAGTGAGCAAGGGCGCCATCTCCCCGGTGGAGATCCTGCGCCTCAAGCAGCGCAGCGTCGAGGCGCGCGGCCAGCTGAACGCGACCAACCTGGCCATACCCCGCGCCGAAGCGGCGATCGCCGAGATCCGCAGCAAGATTCAGGAATCGGACGCAAGCTTTCGCTCCGACGCCGCCAAGGAGCTCAACGACAAACGCACCGAACTGTCGAAGATCACCGCCACCAGCATAGCCATCGACGACCGGGTCAACCGCACCACCGTGGTGTCGCCGGTGCGCGGCATCGTCAAGCTGCTCAAGGTCAACACCATCGGCGGCGTGGTGCAGCCCGGCAGCGACCTGGTGGAGATCGTGCCTATCGAGGACAACCTGCTGATCGAGGCCAAGGTACGGCCGCAGGACGTGGCGTTCCTGCACCCGGGGCAGACCGCAATGGTCAAGTTCAGCGCCTACGACTACACCATCTACGGCGGGCTCAAGGCCAAGCTGGAGCTGATCGGCGCGGACACCGTCACCGACGACAAAGGCAATGCGTTCTACCTGATCCAGGTGCGCACCGACAAGAACCACCTGGGGGGCGACAACAAGCCGCTGCTGATCATCCCGGGGATGGTCGCCACGGTGGACATCATTACCGGGCAGAAGAGCGTGCTGGACTATCTGCTGAAGCCGGTGATGAAGGCCCGGACCGAGGCGTTGCGCGAGCGCTGAGCGCGATCTGAATATCAGTGGGAGCGGGCTTGCCCCGCGATAAGGCCGGCACAGCCAACCGTTTGATCAACCCTGGCCGTGATTACGCTCGAAGGTTTCCGCGCCCATGGCTGCGATCTGCCCGTCGATCAACGCCTCGAACGGGCGCAACAACGCATCGAAGCCAGCAGGCGCTTCCAGCACGTTCAGCGCCTGCACGATCGCCTCGAGGGTTGATACGGCGCCTGGCTCAGGGGCCTTGCGCAACCGGTAGCGCGAAGGCAGGACTGCGCCCAGCGTCACCCGTGGCAAGGCTTCCAGCTGCGGGTTCAGGTAGAGCATCTTGCGTGCCTTGCGCCAGGTGCCGTCGGGTACGATCAGCAGCAACGGCAGATCATCACCCTGCCCGTATGCCTGCAGGACCTCTGCCTCATCACCTGGGAACAACAGCACCGGGCGATAACCCGGTGTCGTCAGCAAGGTCGCCAGGTCATCGAACACCTCGCCGATCCGCAACTCTGCATTCACTAACCCAAGGGCGGCCAGGCGAGCCGTGTTCAGGGCGTGGGCGGTTTCACTGGGGTGTTGCAACACGATCACGCGGGTACGGCTGTCCAGGTGCGGGATCAGTGGGCAGAGGCAATGGGCGAGCGGGCGCTGGCAGCGCTCGCAGCGAGGTCTGGGCATGGGGATCTCCGTTGGCGGAGGGATTTTGCCACAGGCTGGAAATTTGGGCCCGCTTTGCGGGCCTTTCGCCGGCAAGCCGGCTCCCACACCGACCGCGCAAACCTCAAGCCTTGCACTGTCCCTGTGGGAGCCGGCTTGCCGGCGATGAAGGCAACGGGCATCAGCGGTTGAACCGCTCCGCCAGGCTGTGCAGGTACTCCGCCATGCGCTCCAGGTCCTGACTGATCTCGGCGCCCTGCTTGGCCTGCCCCGCGCTCTCGTCGCACAAATGGGCGATGCGCACGATCTGCTGGTTGATATCCTCGGCCACATGGCTCTGCTGCTCCGACGCCGTGGCCATCTGCTGGCTCATGCCGGTGATGCGACTGATCGCCTGGGCGATCCCCGACAACGCCTCCTGCACCGCCTCGACGCTGTGCACGCTGTCGCTGGAGATCTGCTGCCCGCGGCTGGCGCTGGCCACCGCACGGTCGGCACCGGAACGCAGGGTGGAGATGATGTGGTGGATCTCCTCGGTCGAGGCGCGGGTGCGCTGCGCCAGCGACCGCACCTCGTCCGCCACCACGGCGAAGCCCCTGCCCTGCTCGCCGGCCCGCGCCGCCTCGATGGCGGCATTGAGCGCCAGGAGGTTGGTCTGCTCGGCAATCGAGGTGATCACATCCACCACGCTGCCGATGGACTGGGTCTGCTCGGCCAGGGCATTGACCGCCTGGCCGATGTCGCTGACCGCCTCGTTCATGCTGCCCATGGCGCGCAGGCTCTGCTGCGCCAGGTCGCTGCCCTGCTGGGCCAGTTGGTCAGCGTCGCTGGCGGCGTGGGCGGTGGTCTGCACGTTATGGGTCACCTGCTGGATGGTCGCCGCCATCTGCGCGATGGCGGTGGCCGACTGGTCGGTCTCGCTGCGCTGGCGGTCGAGCATCTGCGCCTGGGCATCGGACAGCCCGGCGGACTGCGCGGCCCGTGACTTGACCCCGACACCGGCATCCACCAGGCGGGTCAGCGCGGTCTGCAGGCGCGCCTCTTCGCTGATGATGGCCAGGTCTAGCTGGCCCTGCAGGCCGGGGTTGTCACTGTAGGTCAGGGCCACCAGCGGGCTGGTAAAGGCCTTGGGGTGCTCTTCGAGAGTACGGCGAATCGACTGGTTCTGCCGGTGCTCAACCACGTACCAGGCCGCCAGCAGGCTGGCCATCAGCCCCCCCAGCGCCGCATAGGGGGGAAACCACAGGTAGGCGGCGGCCGACAGCAGGCCCGCGCCGATCAGCGGCCAGCCATGGCCGATCCCATGCCCCAGGCGTGCTGCCAGCGGGACCGGCGAGCGCCCCGCCCGCAGACGGGCGTACAGCTTTTCCGCCCGGCGGATCTGCTCCCGGCTCGGCACCGAGCGCACCGATTCGTAGCCACTGATGCGGCCGTTCTCGTACACCGCCGTGACGTAGGCGCTGACCCAGTAGAAATCGCCATTCTTGGCGCGGTTCTTGACCACGCCCATCCACGGTTTGCCTTGCTTGATGGTGTCCCACATATGCCCGAAGACCGCCGGCGGCATGTCGGGATGACGCACCAGGTTGTGTGGCTGGCCGACCAGTTCGTCGTAGGTGAAGCCGCTGATGGCCACGAATGCGTCGTTGCAATAGGTAATGCGACTGTTCAGGTCGGTGGTGGAGATCAGCCGCTGGTCTTGGGGAAAGGTTCTTTCGTGCTCGGTGACGGGCAAATTCATGCGCATCGTTGGCGATCCCTTGCTTATCCAGATGAGTGGGAAAATCATCAAAGCAAGTAGATATTTAGCAGAAGGCCAGCATGCCAGCGGTCAAGTTTTGTAGAAAATTCGCCCGCCCTGACGGAATGTTCACAACGCGACAGTCCTCACCCTACGTTGAGCTGGCTCTTGAGCAGGTCGCGGAAGGTCTGGATCAACGATTCCCGGCTGCGGCCACGGCGGATGATCAGGGAAAACGGTGCCTGGTAGCCGAACGTGGCCGGCGACAGCACGCGCAGGTCGCCCTTGTCGACCCAGGCCTGGGCATAGTGCTCGGGCAGGTAGCCGATGTAGGCGCCGGAGAGAATGAGGATCAACTGCGCCTCCATGCTCTCCACGGTGGCCGCGCTGTGCTTGAAACCATGCCTGGCCAGCTCGGCCTGGCTCCAGTAGCCCCGTCCGACCATGCGCTGCTGGGTGATCACCGGCTCAGGAATGCGCCGCTCGCCGAACAGCGCGTGACGACTGCTGCAATACAGCCAGTGCTGCTCGCGGTACAGCGGCTGGTAGACCAGCCCGCTCATGCGCGAGGAGAACGCGCCGATGGCCAGGTCCAGGCGGTTGTCCTGCACCCCCAGTTGCAGTTCGTAGGGGCTCGATACCGACAGGTGCAGGTGCACCGCCGGGTGTTCCTGGCTGTAGGCGCCAATGGCCTCGGCCAGCGGCAGGGCGCTGTCGCCAACGGTGGAGTCGATCACCCCCAGGTTGAGGGTACCGCGCAGCTCGCCCTTGAGCGCCGCGGCGTACTGTTCGAAACCGTCCAGCTCACCGAGCAGGCGCAAGGTCTCCTGGTGGAACAGTTCACCCTTGCTGGTCAGGCTGAAGCCGCCCCGGCCACGGTGGCAGAGCACGATGCCCAGGGCGCTTTCCAGCTGGCTCATGTAGGTGCTGATCGCCGAGGTCGACAGGTTGAGGTCACGCTGGGCGTTGGCGAAACCCTGGTGGCGCACCACGCTGGCGAAGATGCGCAGCAGTTTCAGGTCGGGCAGCGATGAAGCCATGGTGCAGGGTCCGCAGGGTGGAAATCGCCAGAGTCTAACTCGGTTGCCGGCCGATAGTTCAGAGAATCCTGAAGTAAGTATTTGTCGGTAGCGATTCTTCCCGACCACTACCTTGCGCAGACTGCGGCGAAATGTCCCTGCCCGCCAGCATGACCAGATGATCCAGGCGCGCGGCGGCACAGGTTCGAACAAACAGAACAATCGACCGACTAATGAGGCCCACCGTGGACAAGATTCTCCACCAACCACTGGGCGGCAACGAAATGCCGCGTTTCGGCGGCATCGCCACCATGCTTCGCCTGCCCCACCTGCAAAGCGCCGAAGGCCTGGACGCCGCGTTCATCGGCGTGCCGCTGGACATCGGCACCTCGCTGCGTTCCGGCACCCGCTTCGGCCCGCGGCAGATCCGCGCCGAGTCGGTGATGATCCGCCCCTACAACATGGCCACCGGCGCCGCCCCGTTCGACTCGCTGTCGGTGGCCGACATCGGTGACGTGGCGATCAACACCTTCAACCTGCTCGACGCCGTGCGCATCATCGAAGAGGCCTACGACGAAATCGTCGAGCACAATGTCATCCCGCTGACCCTGGGCGGCGACCACACCATCACCCTGCCGATCCTGCGTGCCCTGCACAAGAAGCACGGCAAGATAGGCCTGGTTCACATCGATGCCCACGCCGACGTCAACGACCACATGTTCGGCGAGAAGATCGCCCACGGCACCACCTTCCGCCGCGCCGTGGAAGAAGGCCTGCTCGATTGCGACCGAGTGGTGCAGATCGGCCTGCGCGCCCAGGGCTACACCGCCGACGACTTCAACTGGAGCCGCCGCCAGGGCTTTCGCGTGGTGCAGGCCGAGGAGTGCTGGCACAAGTCGCTGGCGCCGCTGATGGCCGAAGTGCGCGAGAAAGTCGGTGGCGGCCCGGTTTACCTGTCGTTCGACATCGACGGCATCGACCCGGCCTGGGCGCCCGGCACCGGCACCCCGGAGATCGGCGGCTTGACCACCATCCAGGCGATGGAGATCATCCGCGGCTGCCACGGCCTGGACCTGATCGGCTGCGACCTGGTCGAGGTTTCCCCACCCTACGACACCACCGGCAACACCTCGTTGCTGGGTGCCAACCTGCTGTTCGAAATGCTCTGCGTGCTGCCAGGGGTGGTACGCCGCTGATACCTCATCGCTGGCAAACCGGTTTCCTGTGGAAGCTGGCTTGCCAGCGATGAAGACGTCACGACACCAGCATAGAAACACCCCCGGCAGGAGCCATTCGGGAGGGCCATAGAGGCCCGCCAACACAAGACAGAACCGCCGGGCGCCTTGCACCGTCCGGACGGCCGATCTCGCCATAATAAAGATAATCGGGAGACCCCCAATGGCCTTGGACATCATCGTTGTACTGATCTATGCCGCCGGCATGCTCGCGCTTGGCTGGTACGGCATGCGGCGCGCGAAGACTCACGAAGACTACCTGGTGGCCGGGCGCAACCTCGGCCCGACGCTGTACATGGGCACCATGGCCACCACCGTGCTCGGCGGCGCTTCCACCGTCGGCACAGTGCGCCTGGGCTATGTGCACGGCATCTCCGGCTTCTGGCTGTGCGCCGCCCTGGGCCTGGGGATCATCGCCCTCAACCTGTTCCTGGCCAAGCCGCTGCTGCGCCTGAAGATCTTCACCGTCACCCAGGTGCTGGAGCGCCGCTACAACCCGATGGCCCGCCAGGCCAGCGCGGCGATCATGCTCGCCTACGCACTGATGATCGCGGTGACCTCGACCCTGGCCATGGGCACAGTGCTGCAGGTCCTGCTCGACGTGCCCTTCTGGATGGCCCTGCTGTTCGGCGGCGGCGTGGTGGTGGTGTACTCGACCATCGGCGGCATGTGGTCGCTGACCCTGACCGACATCGTCCAGTTCGTGATCAAGACCGTGGGCCTGATGTTCATCCTGCTGCCGGTGTGCCTGTACAAGGCCGGCGGCTGGGATGCCCTGGTGGCCAAGCTGCCGGCGGCCAGCTTCAGCTGGACCACCATCGGTTGGGACACCATCATTACCTACTTCCTGATCTACTTCTTCGGCATCCTGATCGGCCAGGACATCTGGCAGCGCGTGTTCACCGCCCGTGACGAGAAGGTCTGCCAGCGCGCCGGCACCACCGCCGGGGTCTACTGCGTGCTATACGGCCTGGCCTGCGCACTGATCGGCATGGCCGCCCACGTGCTGATGCCGGACCTTGCCAACCCGAACAACGCCTTCGCCGAGATGATCAAGGGCCAACTGCCCGAGGGCATCCGTGGCCTGCTGATGGCCGCCGCCCTGGCCGCGATGATGTCCACCGCCAGCGCCGGCCTGCTGGCCGCCTCGACCACCCTGACCGAAGACCTGCTGCCAAAACTACGCGGGGGCAAGCAGTCGAGCCTGGGCATTAACCGCCTCTTCACCCTGCTCACCGGCCTGGTGGTGCTGGGCATCGCCCTGGCGGTGAACGATGTGATCAGCGCCCTGACCCTGGCCTACAACCTGCTGGTGGGCGGCATGCTCATCCCGCTGATGGGGGCGATCTTCTGGAAACGCGCGACCACCGCCGGCGCCATCGCCAGTATGACGCTGGGCTTCGCCACCGCGTTGTTCTTCATGTTCAAGGACGGCCTGGATGCCAATTCGCCGATCTACTACAGCCTGGGCATCGGCCTGCTGAGCTTCGTGCTGGTCAGCCTGGCATCACGCAAGCCGGTGGCAACGGTGAACCTGGCCTGACCATTTCCAACCTCATTGTCGGCAAGGTAGCTTCAATGCACAGAAGCACCTTGTCGGCGAAAGTCCTACTCGCGAAACCGGCGACCACTCGCCCTATATAACAGATCGATCTAAAACTCTCACATCCTGCCCCGGTCACTACCTAAGTGCCCGCCTTCGCGGCACACCCTCCCCAACGGCAAAACCGGTAAGGACTTATGTGCGGATTAGCAGGAGAGTTACGTTTCACCCCCATCGACCAAGCGCCTCGCCCGGCGGACCTCGCCGCGGTGGAGCGCATCACCCACCACCTGGCGCCCCGTGGCCCCGATGCCTGGGGTTTCCATAGCCAGGGCTCGATCGCCCTTGGCCATCGGCGCCTGAAGATCATGGATTTATCCGACGGCTCGGCACAACCCATGGTCGACAATGACTTGGGCCTGGCCTTGGCTTTCAATGGCGCGATCTACAACTTCCCCGAGCTGCGCCAGGAACTGCAGGACCTGGGCTACCGCTTCTGGTCGGATGGCGACACCGAAGTGCTGCTCAAGGGCTACCACGCCTGGGGCGCGGCACTGCTTCCCAAACTCAACGGCATGTTCGCCCTGGCCATCTGGGAGCGCGACAACCAGCGCCTGTTCCTGGCCCGCGACCGCCTGGGCGTCAAACCTCTGTACCTGTCGCGAAACGGCGAGCGCCTGCGCTTCGCTTCGACCTTGCCGGCGCTGCTCAAGGGCGGCGATATCGACCCGGTGATCGACCCGGTCGCGCTCAACCACTACCTGAACTTCCACGCCGTGGTGCCCGCGCCGCGCACCCTGCTGGCCAATGTGCAGAAGCTCGAGCCCGGCACCTGGATGCGCGTCGACCGCCATGGTGAAGTCGAGCGCCAGACCTGGTGGCAGCTGCACTACGGCCCGAACCCGGACGAGCGCGAACTCGACCTGGAAGGCTGGACCAGCCGCGTGCTCGACGCCACCCGCGACGCCGTGGCCATCCGTCAGCGCGCGGCGGTGGATGTCGGCGTGCTGCTGTCCGGCGGTGTCGACTCCAGCCTGCTGGTCGGCCTGTTGCGCGAGGCCGGGGTGGACGACCTGTCGACCTTTTCCATCGGCTTCGAGGATGCCGGCGGCGAACGCGGCGACGAGTTCCAGTACTCCGACCTGATCGCCCGGCACTACGGCACGCGCCACCACCAATTGCGCATCGCCGAGCACGAGATCATCGAGCAACTGCCGGCGGCATTCCGCGCCATGAGCGAACCGATGGTAAGCCACGACTGCATCGCCTTCTACCTGCTGTCCCGGGAAGTGGCCAAGCATTGCAAAGGCGTGCAGAGCGGCCAAGGCGCCGACGAACTGTTCGCCGGCTACCATTGGTACCCGCAGGTCGATGGCGCCGAAGATGCCTTCGCGGCCTATCGCAAGGCCTTCTTCGACCGCAGCCATGCCGAGTACCGCGACACCGTGCAGGCGCCTTGGCGGCTGGATAACGACGCGGCCGGCGACTTCGTCCGCGAGCACTTCGCCCGCCCCGGCGCGGCGGACGCGGTGGACAAGGCGCTGCGTCTGGACAGCACGGTGATGCTGGTGGACGACCCGGTCAAGCGGGTCGACAACATGACCATGGCCTGGGGCCTGGAAGCGCGCACGCCGTTCCTCGACTATCGCCTGGTAGAGCTGTCGGCGCGCATCCCGGCGCGCTTCAAGCTGCCTGACGGCGGCAAGCAGGTGCTCAAGCAGGCGGCGCGCCGGGTCATCCCCCACGAGGTGATCGACCGCAAGAAGGGCTACTTCCCCGTACCCGGCCTCAAACACCTGGAAGGTGCCACCCTGGGCTGGGTACGCGAGCTGCTGACCGACCCGAGCCAGGATCGCGGCCTGTTCGATCCGGCCATGCTCGACCGCCTGCTGAGTAACCCACACGGCCAGCTTACGCCCCTGCGCGGCTCCAAGCTGTGGCAACTGGCGGCCCTGAACCTGTGGCTCAGCGAACAAGGAATCTGACCGATGAAAGCCCATGAGATCGCCTACGGCCAGCGCTTGCTGCGCGGCCAGGCGCCATCCTACGAGCGTCTGCAGGCACGCCTGGCCGGTGATGGCAGCGAGCCTCACGACAGGCCACGGGCGCTGCACTGTGGCTGGGGACGGCTCTTGATCGGGCATACCTACCCCGATCCGCTCAGCCTGGCTGAAGACCTGCTGCAGGAGCAGGCGGGCGAGCGCGACATCGCCCTGTATGTCGCGGCGCCTCAACAGGTACTGGCCCAGGCGCCGCAGCAGTTGTTCCTCGACCCTTCCGATACCTTGCGCCTTTGGTTCACCGACTATCGTCCTGCACAGCGAGTGTTCCGTGGTTTTCGCATCCGCAGGGCGCAGGGGCCAGCGGACTGGCAGGCGATCAACACGTTGTACCAGGCCCGCGGCATGCTGCCGGTCGACCCCGAGCTGCTGACCCCACGAGAACTCGGCGGACCGGTGTATTGGCTGGCCGAGGACGAGGACAGCCAAGCAGTGATTGGCAGTGTCATGGGCCTGGACCACAGCAAGGCTTTCGATGATCCTGAACACGGCTGCAGCCTGTGGTGCCTGGCCGTGGATCCTCAGTGCACGCGTCCCGGCGTCGGCGAAGTGCTGGTGCGCCACCTCATCGAGCACTTCATGAGCCGCGGCCTGGCCTGCCTCGACCTTTCGGTGCTGCACGACAACCGCCAGGCCAAGCGTCTATACAAGAAGCTCGGTTTCCGCAACCTTCCGACCTTCGCCATCAAGCGCAAGAACGGCATCAATCAGCAACTGTTCCTCGGCCCCGGCCCCGAGGCGACGCTCAACCCCTATGCGCGGATCATCGTCGACGAAGCGCTGCGACGTGGCATCGAGGTGCAGGTCGATGATGCCGCCAGCGGCCTGTTCACTCTCAGCCTGGGTGGGCGGCGGATCCGCTGTCGCGAATCATTGAGCGACCTGACTAGCGCGGTGACCATGACGCTGTGCCAGGACAAGCGCCTGACCCAGCGCGCCCTGCGCAATGCCGGCCTGCAGGTGCCGGCGCAGCAATTGGCGGGCAACGCCGACGAAAACCTGTCGTTTCTCGAAGAGCATGGCGCTGTTGTGGTCAAGCCGGTTGATGGCGAGCAGGGCCAAGGGGTGGCAGTCAACCTCACGACGATCGAGGAAGTCAGCAACGCCGTGGAACAGGCCAGGCGCTTTGACAACCGTGTACTGCTGGAAAGCTTCCATGCCGGCTACGACCTGCGCGTCGTGGTGATTGGCTTCGAAGTGGTGGCCGCGGCGATTCGCCATCCGGCTCACGTTATCGGCGACGGCAAGCACAGCATCCGTGCCCTGATCGAAGCGCAGAGCCGCAGGCGCCAGGCCGCCACGGGCGGGGAGAGCCGTATTGCGCTGGATGACGAGACCGAACGTACGCTCAAAGGAGAGGGCCTGGGTTACGACGACATCCTGCCCGCCGGGCAACGCCTGGCCGTGCGTCGCACCGCCAACTTGCATACCGGTGGCACCCTGGAGGATGTCACCGAGCGCCTGCACCCGGTGCTGGCCGATGCCGCCGTGCGCGCCGCCCGCGCCCTGGAGATCCCAGTGGTCGGCCTGGACTTCATGGTCCGCGATGCCGAGCACCCGGACTATGTGATCATCGAAGCCAACGAGCGCGCCGGGCTGGCCAATCATGAACCGCAACCGACGGCCGAGCGCTTCGTCGACTTGTTGTTCCCGCATAGCCGGGCTTTGGCCTGAAATCCATCGCGGGGCAAGCCCGCTCCCACGCAATCGCGTGGGAGCGGGCTTGCCCCGCGATGAGGCCCTCGAAACAAAGGAGTAATCCTGATGCCTGAGAAACACCCCGAACCTGACCTCGACTACCTCAAACGCGTTCTGCTGGAAATGCTCGCCATCCCCAGCCCCACCGGTTTCACCGACACCATCGTGCGCTACGTCGCAGAGCGCCTGGATGAACTGAACATCCCCTACGAGCTGACACGTCGCGGTACCATTCGC
The DNA here is from genome assembly GCF_900110655.1 of Pseudomonas soli. Lineage (GTDB taxonomy): Bacteria > Pseudomonadota > Gammaproteobacteria > Pseudomonadales > Pseudomonadaceae > Aquipseudomonas > Aquipseudomonas soli. The sequence continues at coordinate 124,108 of NZ_FOEQ01000008.1, read as the reverse complement.
GCCACGCTGAAGGGCCGCCAGAGCTCGCCCGACCGTGCCGTTTCGGCGCATCTGGACACCATCGGCGCCAGCGTTCGCCAGTTACAGGACAATGGCCGCCTGGCCCTGGCACCGGTGGGCTGCTGGTCGAGCCGCTTTGCCGAGGGCAGCCGGGTCAGCGTGTTCACCGACACGGGCGTGTACCGCGGCAGCGTACTGCCGTTGATGGCCAGCGGTCACGCCTTCAACACTGCCATCGACCAGATGCCGATCAGTTGGGAGCATGTGGAGGTGCGCCTGGACGCCTACTGCACCACCCGCGCCGATTGTGAAGCACTGGGCATCGCCATCGGTGACTCCGTCGCCTTCGACCCCTTGCCTGAGTTCACCGAAAGCGGCCATATCAGTGCACGTCACCTGGACGACAAAGCCGGCGTGGCGGCGTTGCTGGCAGCGCTCAAGGCCGTGGTGGAATGCGGCCAGCAACCGCTGATCGACTGCCACCCGTTGTTCACCATCACCGAGGAAACCGGCTCGGGGGCCGCGGCTGCCCTGCCGTGGGACGTCAGCGAGTTTGTCGGTATCGACATCGCGCCGGTGGCACCGGGACAGGCGTCCAGCGAGCACGCGGTGAGCGTGGCCATGCAAGACTCGTCCGGACCTTACGACTACCACCTGTCGCGCCACCTGCTGAAACTGGCCGGTGACCGCGACCTGCCCGTGCGCCGCGACCTGTTTCGCTATTACTTCAGCGACGCCCACTCAGCAGTGACCGCCGGGCACGATATCCGCACCGCCCTGGTGGCGTTCGGCTGCGACGCCACTCACGGCTATGAGCGCACCCATATCGACAGTCTGGCGGCCCTCAGCCGGCTGCTCGGTGCCTACCTGCTGAGCCCGCCGGTGTTCGCCAGCGATTCACAGCCAGCCAACGCTTCATTGGAGCGCTTCAGCCACCAGCTGGAGCACGATGCGCAGATGGAAAGCGACACCAGGGTGCCGGCGGTGGACAGCTTGGTGGGCAACAAGGGCTGATAGCGATGTGCACAATCTGTAGGAGCGACGCTGCGCCGCTCCTACACAGACCTCCTACGCCAATCGACTGCGCATGACAGATGATTTCACGTAGCATGTGCTCATTCCCTTCACCACTGCGCAATCCCATGCTGATTCCCCACGACCAACTCGAAAGCGAAACCCTGACCCGCCTGATCGAGGATTTCGTCACCCGCGACGGCACCGACAATGGCGACGACACACCGCTGGAAACACGGGTGCTTCGGGTACGCCAGGCACTGGCCAAAGGGCAGGCGTTCATCCTGTTCGACCTGGAAAGCCAGCAATGCCAGTTGCTGGCCCGGCATGAAGTGCCGCGGGAACTGCTGGAGTAACGGCCCGTCAGGCCCGCTGCTTCTGCAGCTCCAGGGCCTTGATACGTTTGTAGACTTCTATCCGATGCACCTCAACATCTCGAGGAGCGCAGATGCCGAAGCGCACCTGGCCGTTCTCCACCGACATCACCTGAATCCTGATGCCGCCGTCAATGACGATGACTTCGCCCACTTCGCGTCCGATAACCAGCATGCTCCGTTGCCTCTCGCTCAAGGGAAAATCGGAGACTGCCTCGCCAGCTTTCGCCTACTCAATCCTTCGTCGCAGAAATAGACATTTCCTACTTGTGAAGGTAAAGAAAACCTACAGAAACTCTCTGATTAGTTAGCTTTACGCGACTTTGCCCGCATCTTGACCGCCATGTCCGCCATGTCATCGTATAGCCGCTGAGGCGCCTGACACTTGAGTTTCCAGGCCTGTCGCCCGGCTTCATGGGGAAGGATCAGGAACTCTCCAGCAGCCACCCGAGCATGGATGTACTCGGCGATATCGGCCGCATTGATCGGCGAGCCTTCCAATAGCCTGCCCACTTGCGCCTTCATCGCCGGATCTGGCCCACGGAACGAATCGAGCAAGTTGGTCTGGAAGAATGACGGGCACACCACATGCACCGCTACCTCCACCTGACGCAGCTCCACCAGCAGGCTCTCAGAGAGCGCCAATACGCCGGCCTTGGCCACGTTGTAGTTGCTCATGCCCGGCCCCTGCATCAGCGCCGCCATCGAGGCAATGTTGATGATTCGCCCGCGGCTGCGCTCGAGCTGTGGCAGGAACGCCTTGCAGCCCTTGACCACGCCCATCAGGTTGACCGCGATCTGCCAGTCCCAGTCCTCCAGGGACAGCTCGGCGAAAAAGCCACCAGAGGCCACTCCGGCATTGTTGACGATCACATCGACCCCACCGAACTTCTCCTCGCAAGCCTGGGCCAGGGCGGTAAGCTGGCTGTAATCGCGCACGTCGCAGCGTTGGGTGAAGCCGTCGCCACCCGCCTGGCGCACCAAGGCCAGGGTCTCGCGCAGCCCCGCCTCATTGACGTCTGCCAGGGCCAAATGCCAGCCCTCCCGGGCCCAGCGCAGGGCAATCTCGCGGCCGAGGCCGGAGCCGGCGCCAGTGATCATCATTCGGTTGTGCATGGTGCAGCGCCTTGAACAGTGGGAATGGCTGGAGTCTAGCCACAACACCACGGCTGCCGGTACGGCATCAAACTGCTGAATACGGCGCCATCGGGCGACAGGCCATTAAATCGCCAGGCAGGTAGATTGAATTTTTATCCAAAGGCACCGGTCGGAAACATTAAGCGGCTACCGCTATGCCCCAGCCCTTCCATAACGCAAGGACTTCGCCATGACCACGATACTCATCATCATCCTGATCCTGCTGCTGATCGGCGGCTTACCGGTCTTCCCTCACTCCCGCGCTTGGGGTTACGGCCCGTCCGGCATTATCGGGGTGGTACTGGTGGTCCTGTTGATCCTCTTGTTGCTTGGCAGGATATGAACCCGGTCTGGCATGAGACTCATCCCTGAGTGAAACTGGCCAGATAGCGCTCCAGGTCTTGCATCACCGCATGCAAGGCCTGAGCATCTCGGCGCAGTCGTTCAAGATCCAAGGGTTCGCGGGCACAACTGCCTTCGAGCCGCTCGCAGGCGTTGATAAGGTCAACCGCGCGCAAGATGCGTGCGCCGCCCTTGACCCGGTGCGCCAAGACCGCCAGAGCCATTGGGTCCTCGGCTGAATCTGCCAGGCGGGTGAGATCATCACGGTTGCTGCGACGCAGGTCGGCGAGCACCGCCTCCAGCGCGCCCTGATCATTGTCCGCCAACTGTCGCAGATGCTCGAAATCGAACACCGCCTTGTCCGCGCACTGAGCCCCCAGACGCTTGCCCTGCTGAGCAACACTACCGCCCAGGGCGCCAATCAGCGCCTGCAAGCCTAGGGGTTTGAATAGGCAATCATCCATGCCTGCCGCACGGCATCGCCGTCGCTCGTCCGCCAACGCGCTGGCGGTAAGCCCGACCAACCGACACGCTGTCCGGCCCTTGCGCCGCTCATGCAGACGAATCGCCTTGGCCAAACCATAACCGTCGAGGCGCGGCATGCGGCAATCGCTGATGACGACATCGAAGTGCTCGTTCAACCACAGCCGTAGAGCCTGCGCTCCATCTTCGGCAACCCGCGCCTGATGCCCTAGGTAGTCGAGTTGCTGAGCCAACAGCAATCGATTCGCCGGATAGTCGTCCACCACCAGCACGCGCAGCGGTACAGCATCCGAAGGGGCATCACCGCATCGCTCAACCACGGTCGCTGACGGATCCAGTGGGGGTATTGGCAGCTCCAGGTGAATTTGCGCCTGGGTGCCCCTGCCCAGCTCGCTGTTCAACTGCAAGTCACCGCCCATCATCTGGCACAAGCTGCGGCAGATGCCCAAGCCAAGCCCGGTACTGCAGCGCGGGGACTGGGACTGGTTGCTGGCCTGGCGAAAGGGCTGGCCCAGCTCGGCCAATTCGGCCTTGGCAATGCCGATACCGGTGTCCTCGACGATCAGGCGTACCACCAGGCGATCGCTGCGGGACTGAGCACAGACACTCACCTGTACCCGCCCCTGCGGGGTGAACTTGATCGCATTACTCAACAGGTTCGCCAACACCTGCCGAAAGCGCACCGGGTCAAGCAGCACCGGGCGGTCAACTTCTCCCTCAACAGTCAGATCGAGCCGCAATCCCTTGTCACGGGCCTGGTGGTCGAACCACTGGATAACCTGCGACACCTGTTGGCGCAGGCATGCCACTGCCGGCGTCAACTGCAACTCGCCCGCCTCGATACGGGTTACATCGAGGATATCGCCGATCAGCTCCTGGAGTCCCCGGGCAGCGTCAGCGGCCACCTCGATGGCCAAGTGATCGAGCACGCCCTGGCTCGCCTTGCGCTGGGCAAGTTCCAGCATGCCCAGAAGGGCATGCAACGGCGTACGGATTTCATGGCTCATGGCTGCCAGAAAATGCGTCTTGGCGTGGCTTGCTGCCTCGGCCCCTTGCTTGGCCCGCCGCAGTTGCACCTGCAGACGGCGTAGGTAGCGGATCCACAGCAGCGCCACCACCAATGCGACAAAAGCGCCGAGAAATCCCAGCAGCAGGTGAGGCCGGTACCGCTGCCAGGCACTGGCGGCAACGATCAGCGGACTGCGCCAGCGCCGGACCAAAGCATCGATTTCGCGTGGGGCAAGGTCGAGCATTGCCTTGTCAAGGATGCTCTGGAGATGAACCGTCCCCGGGCTGCTGGCGAACGCGAAATGCGCCGCTGGCAAGGCCAGACTGCTGATCCGCAGCCGCCCCGGGTACCAGCGCGCGACCAGCAAGCGGGCCTGGTCGAGGGGCAAAACGGCTGCCGCGACCCTCCCGGCGGCCACCGCGTGTACCGCCTCCAATGCGCCACTGACCGGTGACTGCACGACCCTCGGATACGCCTGGGCCAGCAACACCTGCGCCAAGCTGCCCTCCTCCAGTGCCAGCCGCCGCCCGTTCAGCTGGGCCAGCTCAGCTGGCCGGTCGGCGTGCCCCTGCATCACCAGTACATACGCAGAGCTCAGATAGCCTCGACTGAATCCCAGGCGCTCTCCACGCGCCGGGCTGTAGGGCAGGCCGGCAATCAGTTGTGCCTTTCCCATACGCACCTGCTCGACCATCTGTGCCGTAGTACCACCTGCCTCGACCTGAAACTCCAAGCCCGTTCGCCGACCAAGCAATTGCAACAGATCGAGGCTCAGCCCTTGCAGTTGCCCTTTACCATCGCGATAGCTCAGCGGCATCGCCTGTTCATTCACCAGGACCTTGATGCGTGGGTTTTCGGCTAGCCAGTGCCGCTCGGCATCGCTCAGCGGGATGCCTGGCGACCTGTGCACGGCAGCAGGTCGGGCGTGCCAACGCTCGTGAATATCCGCATGCTGATCACCAAGGCCGTCCAGTACCCGATCCACCAGGCCGATCAACGCCTTGTTGTCCCGGGCCATGGCAAAACCGACAGCCTGGCGGGCCAGGGCCGCATGGCCAATTTCCTCGGCACCGTTCCATTGGTTGCGGCCCAGGAGATAACGGCTTCCCAGCGTGCTGCCCAGATAAAGGTCGGCGTCACCCAAGGCGAGGGCCGCCAAGGCACTGAACGGCGAGGGATGAAGCTGGATTTCGGCCAAGGGGTACAACGCCTGAACCTGTTCACGCGGGCGGTATCCGTCGACCAGCGCCAACCTGAAGCTGGCGCCCCTGCTGACTCGTTCCCGCGCATGCTGCTGCGGGGCGACCAGCAAGGGGCGATCCTGAGCATAGGGCGCAGACAGATGCAAACCTGCCTCAAGCGCCTGCTGTGGGCTGACGGACCCGAGCAGGTCGATACTGCCTTGGCGCAGGGCAGCTGCCGCCTCGGCGAACGATGCAAACACCTGCAACTGCACTTCGAGGCGCAGTTGGCTCGCCAGCAGTCCGACGTAGTCGGCGGTGATGCCCTCGTAGGCCTGCCCTGTGGTAAGCATGTCGAACGGTGGATTGTCACGGGCGATCACGCCCAGGCGCAACTCGCGGTGCTCCCACAGCCAACGCAGTTCCTCGTTATCCAGGGCCGGCGGCGGCGTCTGTGGGGCGGGACGTGCATGCAATTGCACGGCCCCGCAAGTTGGCAGGTAGCTCAGCCCCCCCAGTATCCCTATCAGCAAGGCACGCAGGAACACGGGGACCGCGCTCAGATGAGCGCGTTGCGACGGGCGAAATCCGCCAGGTCGATCAACGAGCTGAGTCGCAGCTTTTCCAGCAGGCGAATCTTGTAGGTGCTGATGGTCTTGTTGCTCAGCAACATCGCCTCGCCGATGGCCTTGTTGCTATAGCCTCGCGCCAGGTGCTGGAGGACCATCAACTCGCGATCGGTCAAACTGGCGATGCACTGTGCCTCGGTTGCCTGCAGGTCGCGGCGGTTGACCGAGCTGAGCGCCACTTCGGGAAAGTAGCTGTAGCCTGACAGAACTGCGCGTACCGCTTTGCCGAGTTCATCGAGATCATCGGTTTTGGACACATACCCAACGGCCCCAGCTTGCATGCAGCGCAACGAGTAGGACTCGGCCAGTTGCGAGGTCAGCACCACTATACGGGTGAGCGTCCCCAGGGCCTTGATCCGGGCGATTACTTCCAGCCCGTCCAGGCCCGGCATGGCGATATCGAGAATCACCAGGTCCGGTGTCTGCTCACGGGCCAGGCGCACCGCGTCGATGCCATTGTCGGCCTGGCCGATGATCTCCAGGCGTTGCTGGCGCAGCAGCATACAGACAGTGCTGCGGATGAAAGGGTGGTCGTCGACCACAAGGGCTCTGTGCATAGCGTTTACCTCGCGCGCTACGTCAGCCGCTTAAAGCTCGGCGTCGAAGACAACGGTGACCTGGCCGGCATAATTACTGCCAGGGTGCTTGAGCATCGCTTGTACATCATTGCGTCCCACCTCGAAATGCAACTGGCCTGGTCGGTTCAGCGTTGGCATGGCGGCCTCGAACTGAAGCGCCGCGAAGCGGCCAGTAGGCAACTGCAGGCGTTCCACCGCCTGGCCCCGGTGCTGGATACCCGCAGGCAGACTCATGGCGACCTCCACGGCCACCTGTTCCCCTTCGTCACTGCTGATCGCGCAATGCGCGCCCATGTCGTGCTGGCAAAGCTTGTAGACCTTGAACGGGCCGGTGGACCACACCCTGAACGGCAGGTCGCGATAGATGCGCTGCGGCGCCTTGCCACCTGCCAACCAGGCCTGCCAGCCGTTCCTGGGCTCCAGCACAGCGCGATCAGAGCCGGGTGGAAACTCGAACATGAAGGCGTGCTGCACATCGAGTTCGAAATTGACGGTGAGGCTGTCACCACTCAGGTTGCTGACATCGTTACCAAAGTCGAAATCACCGCCCGGTCCGATGCGAAAGGTGGTGAAGCCCCGGTACTTGCCGGCCTTGAGCCGGTACGGTGGCGGTATGTTCAGGTTGAAACCCACACTGAGTTCTTCCACGTCAGCCTGCATCACAGTGCCTGCGGGGGCATAGGTGCTACGCGACCAGCAAGCTCCAGGCGTCAGCGAATCACTGAGACGCCAAAGCACCCGAGCCCTGCCATCCCCCCAACCGCCGGACGCTCCACCACCGGAAACACATCCTCCGAGTATCCGGCTATAGGTTGGATTGCGATCGAGTCTTGCGCTCTTGGCAACCACGCTGAACAACGTCCACTCGAAGCTCATTCGTCGCGGCTCACCGGTTTCATCGTGGTAGACATCCACCTCACGCCGCCCGGGAAGCTGCAGGAAGAACTCGTCGCGCGGATCCGCCGCCTCCTGTACCGCTTTTTTCGTGAAGGTAATCGGCAAGTCGACCGTCGTGACCCCTCCGCACGTGGCAGGCCAGTACCTGCACACCCCACCCGGTGGGGTTGTGTTTTCGAAGCGACCTGATCCGCCACCCCGATACTGTGCGCTGATAGTCACTTCCAATGCGCTGGCCACTGGCATGACCCCGCACAGTACAATCGCCCAGCCCCAGCGCGCCCACCCTCGCTGTCTGGTGGAAGAAAAACGCACGATCATCCCTCCACCACCATTGCCTTGGCATTACCGCCCTCGATTAACTCGAGCTGATGCACCTTGCCGACCTGCCCATCGAACTGTCGGGTGCGACCCGGCAGGATGTGGTGTTTGGTGGCGGGCCCACATTTCTGCCCTGCGGCTTGGCACAGGCGAAAATGATCGAGCACGACCGTGGCATTACCCTGGTTCACGACCGTCAGTTGTCCGCCTGCGCGCCCTACGTGGGTCTGATAACGTGTCTCGGCAGGCCGGACGAACAACAGCGAGCCATATCCGGCCAGCAGATTGACCCCAGCCTTGAGGCTGTCACGGTACTTTTCAGCCTCCTGCTCATCCACCATGAAACCATCGCCCTGCTCCGGTAGCACCGGCACGAAGCGCAGACGGAAATAGCGCTCCTGCTCCCGTGAGCCACGGTAAAGCAGGCGTACCGCTTGCATGCCTTGGGCGGGTACGATCAGCCGCGCCGGGCTGGCGACCAAGCCGCGCTGCTCCAGTGGCAGCCCATCAGTGACAATTTCACGGGCAACGCCAGTTGCGTCATACACCAGTTCGGCGACGCTGACCTTGACGAACGCAGTGGTGTCGCCGCTGTTGCGTACCCGCTTGAGCAAGGTGCTCTTGTCACCGTCAATGTAGTCGTAAAGCGCGCCGACATTGAGCTCGGGGGCGGCACTGGCGACCAGGGGCAGCGTCAGCAGTGTCGAGGCCAGCAGGCGGAAAATATTCATGATGCGAACTCCGTGCGTCATTGACGGGAAAGTATTGATGGGGAGTGGCTCCGTGGCCATGGCCGAACCAGCGGGATCCTTCCCGCATGGCAACCTGAAACGTCCCAAACGGCAGTAGGCCTTTGCTCTGTGCAGGGCTATCACCTGAGATGCGTCTTACTGAACGGCTTAACCCTGCCCATTGCGTGCAACCGCTGCTTCGACCTGCGCCACCCCAGGCACACAACGTTGATCGCCAGCCAGCAGCACATCGTCCTCGCGCTCGAGGGTGTTGATGTCCAGGCTGAGCAGACACACCGCTCGCCCTTGTTGGCGAACCTCCAGGCTAGGGGTCGACTCGCTCATCTCGACCGCAAAGAAGCCATCGGTTTCGGTAACACTGCGGCTGGCGTGATTGATCACCTGGGCGCCGCGCATCGGCTTGCCATGCTCGTCAAACAGGCGCCCCAACACGGTAACGGTACGCAACACCCGCAGTTGACGGTATTCGATGCCGCCACGGTTGAGGTGATAGTCCAGGCTCGCGGGTTGGATGACGGCTGCGGTGCCCGCGCTGCCCTCGAAGTCGAACTGCACATGCCCGGCCTTGTAGGCTGCAACCGGGATCACGTTGCGCCCAGGCCGCAGGTTGGCGGAACCGCCATGGCGGTCGTCGGCGCGCAGCTTCAACCCGTCGATATCGGTCTCGACATCTACGATCAGCCCGGCCTGGTGCGGCAGGTACTGACCACTCATGGCCGCCTTGCCAGCTCCCACGGCCAACATGCTCTGCAGATTGAGGCCACCGTTGAAGTCGCCGCTGTAGGACGAACGCTGGACATAGGCGTCGCCGTGCACGACCTGGTTCTCGAACTGGGTGTCGCCGCCAAGCCCTGCGCCGTAGCGGTCCGCAGTGAGCGTAGCGCCGACGCTGCGCAGTGGGCCGATATCGACATCTTGCTGGTAGGCCAGCGAGGCGTTGAGGTCGCGACCACCGTCGCGCGAGGTGCGGCTGCCGACACTGGCGGACACACGCCGACCACTGCCGCCACCCAGACTCATGCTCAGGCTCAAGTTGACGCCGCGGCTGCGAGACTCGCCGGTGGCTGCCGTTCCTGGACGATCGAACAGCGACAACCGCCAGTTGGCATCGGAGCCCAGCAGCCGGCCATAGTACGACCACCCCAGGTCGAGACCGGTGCCGGCATTGGCGCCTTCAGCCTGCGACAGCCGCATGCTGACGGTATTGCGCGGATCGAGGCGATGGCTCAGCGACAGGGACGACTGCGTCTGGCGTGCCTGGAATGGCCGCGACGCTCCATCATCGAGGCGACGCCATTCAGGGCGCGCCAGCCAGGTTCGACTGTGGCTGGCAACAAACGAGCCACTGTCATAGGCATGGATCAGCTGGAAGTCGTAGCCGTTGCCCTGGCCTTGCGTCTGGAACAGGTTGGCGTAAAGCTTGAACCGCTCCCGCATGTCCCAGTCCAGCGAGGTGCCATACTGCAGGGCGTCATCGACGCGCTGCGCCGACAAGCCCAGGATCGCCCGCGGATGCAGCATGTAGTTGGCCAGCACGCCAGCGGCGAGGCTGTCGTCGTTGCCCCGCTCCCAGTTGCTCAACAACGTGCTCTGGCGCCCCAGGTACAGGTTGTAGCGCCAGGGCGCGTCGGTGCTGCGCCAGTTGCTGGGTTTGTAGATGAATTCCTGACTGCGCGAGGTTTCCTGGCCGTCTTCGACCAGGCGCACCTCGACTTCGTAGATGCCTCCGGGCAGCACTTTGGTGTCGAGGGCCTGCAAACCAGGCTGCACCGGTTGACTGTTGATCAGCACGCCATTGCGATAGACCTCGGCGACGGCTGGACGATTGGGGGTCACGTAGATCGGCGTGGCACTGGGTGCGCCAGTGTCGATAGTCAGGCTGTCGCTGCTGCCAAGCATCAGGCCAAGGGTGGTGTCAGCCCTGGAGCCCATCAACCGCGGCTGGCGGGTCAAACCCTGGGCGCTGGGAGTGAAGTATCCCAGCCGATAGAACTGGTTTTCCACCAGGCGCTCGGCATACAACTGGTCGACCCGATGGCGCGTGCCCTGGCGGCTGTCGCTGCCCCGGTCGAGCTGGCCGTCGGCCAAGGTGGTCCAGTTGCCCACGCTGCCCTGGCCCTGCAAGGCATAACGACCACTGGTGGCATGGCCGTCATTGACCAGGTTGAGCTGGTTGCGCAGCAGCAGCCCATAGCTGCCCTGCTCCGGCTGACGATGAAAACGTTCACTGACATCGGAGATCTCGGCCTGGTCGGTCAATAGCGACAGCTGCGAGTTCACCAGGCTGTAGTGCACCGCGCGCAGGCCGTCGGGGCAATCGGCGCGACAGTCCCCCAACGGACGGCCGTCAATCAGGCGCTCGCGCCAGCGGCGGCGCAGGCTTTCCGGTTCACGGCTGTCGAGGGTATCGGTGAACTCCAGCAGTTGCACGCGCTGATCGCGACTGAGCACCACCATGGCATCACCGAGGTAGCGCCCATCGAGGTCGACCCGGACTGCCAGCGGCACATCAAAAAAATGTGCTTCGAACTCGCGCGGCAGGCCATCGAGGGCACCAAGTGCATTGCCGGCGGCCTGGCTGGCGGGCGAATGGACGGCCAGCCAGGCCGGCAACAGCAACCAGCGGCCCATGGCCGCCAGGGTGGAATGATTGGTCATGAGGCGTCGCTTGCAGGCAATACCCACCCGCCCCTCGGCGGGAGCCGAGGGTCAGGGGGAACAACGGATGAACGAAGAGAGAGGACTCAGGGTGCGGCGGTTTCGAAGATCATGCTCACCAGGCCCTGGTAGTTGCCCGGCACATAACCACTAGCTGGCGCAGGCTGGGCCGCCACCTCGAAGCCAATGATCGCGCCCGGTGCCGCCTGGGTGGCGCTGACGACTTCGGCAGGGGTGGTCTGCAACACGGTGTCGCCGACCTTGACGTCGAGGCCGATGTTTTCGGTGCCACTGGCGATGACCGCCGGCGAAACCAGATAGGCGGTGATCGGGCCCACAGTGCTCTTGACCTGCAATTCCTTGCGGATCGGATCGAGCTTGGCCTGATACGAGTTCCAGGCCATTTCCTGCGGGTCGTTCATCCAGTTGCCGCCCACCGGTTCGACGAAGAAAGCGTCGGTCGGCACCTGGGCAGTCACCTGGACCTGCTTCTCGATCGGGTCCACCGCAAAAGCGGAGCCCGCGAAGAACATGGCCAGGGGAAGGGCGAGTAACGTACGTTTCACGAATCTGATCTCCTTGAAGTGGTCAATGCCTGCCGGCGCATGGCCAGCGGGTGAGGAGAAGTATTGGTGAATACGTCACGACGATGACTAAGACCGTTCCGAGCGAGCCTAAGAAATTTCCTAGCGGCAAGTCATGTCACAAGCCTGGAAGCACAATGCCCCGGCATTGGCCGGGGCATTGTGTGTTCCGCGCGAGGTATCAGTGCGAGACTGCGCCACTGGCCCCCAGGCCGGTCTGCGAACGGACGAACTGCGGGAAGAACAGTGCACGTTCGTTCTCGGCTGCCTTGGACTTGTCGGTGACCGAGAAGAACCAGATACCGGCGAAGGCGATGATCATGGAGAACAGCGCCGGGTACTCGTAGGGATAGATGGCTTTCTCATGACCGAGGATCTGCACCCAGATGGTCGGGCCGAGGATCATCAGGCCCACCGCGCTGACCAGGCCCATCCAGCCGCCGATCATGGCGCCGCGGGTGGTCAGTTTCTTCCAGTACATCGAAAGCAACAGCACCGGGAAGTTGCAGCTGGCGGCGATGGAGAAGGCCAGGCCGACCATGAAGGCGATGTTCTGCTTCTCGAAGAGGATGCCCAGGCCGATCGCCAGCACGCCCAGGGCGACGGTGGTTATCTTCGACACGCGGATCTCGTCCTTGTCGTTGGCCTTGCCCTTGCGCCAGACGCTGGCGTACAGGTCATGGGACACCGCCGAGGCACCAGCCAGGGTCAGGCCCGCGACCACCGCGAGGATGGTGGCGAAGGCCACTGCCGAGATGAAGCCGAGGAACACGCTGCCACCTACCGCGTCGGCCAGGTGTACCGCTGCCATGTTGTTGCCGCCGATCAGGGCGCCGGCGGCATCCTTGAAGTCGGGGTTGGTGCTGACCAGCAGGATCGCGCCGAAGCCGATGATGAAGGTCAGGATGTAGAAGTAACCGATGAAACCAGTGGCGTAGAGCACGCTCTTGCGGGCTTCCTTGGCGTCACTGACGGTGAAGAAGCGCATCAGGATGTGCGGCAGGCCGGCGGTGCCGAACATCAGCGCCAGGCCCAGCGAGAAGGCCGAGATCGGGTCCTTGACCAGACCACCCGGGCTCATGATCGCCTCGCCCTTGGCGTGTACCTTGATCGCTTCGGAGAACAGGGTGTTGAAGTCGAAGCCGACGTGCTTCATCACCATCAATGCCATGAAGCTGGCGCCGGACAGCAACAGCACCGCCTTGATGATCTGCACCCAGGTGGTGGCCAGCATGCCGCCGAACAGCACATACAGGCACATCAGGATACCGACCAGGATCACTGCGACATGGTAGTCCAGGCCAAACAGCAACTCGATCAGCTTGCCGGCACCGACCATCTGCGCGATCAGGTAGAACGCCACCACCACCAGCGAACCGGAAGCCGACAGGGTGCGGATTTCCTTTTGACCGAGACGATACGAGGCAACATCGGCGAAGGTGTACTTGCCCAGGTTGCGCAGGCGTTCGGCAATCAGGAAGAGGATGATCGGCCAGCCGACCAGGAAGCCAATGGAGTAGATCAGGCCATCGTAGCCCGAGGTGAACACCAGGGCGGAAATACCCAGGAACGAGGCTGCCGACATGTAGTCACCGGCGATTGCCAAGCCGTTCTGGAAACCGGTGATCTTGCCGCCGGCGGCATAATAGTCCGCCGCGGACTTGTTGCGCTTGGAGGCCCAGTAGGTAATACCCAGGGTGAAAGCGACGAAGGCCACGAACATGGCGATGGCAGCGACGTTCAGCGGTTGTTTCTGCACCTCACCGGTCAAGGCATCGGCGGCCCACACGGCGGGTGCGAAGGCACCGCAGGCCAGGACGGCCAGGGTTTTGGCGTGTCGGATCATTGCTTGGCCTCCTCGAGGATCGCCTTGTTCAACTCGTCGAATTCGCCGTTGGCGCGGCGGACATAGAGCGCGGTGAGCACGAATGCCGAGAGGATCAGCCCGACACCGAGGGGGATGCCCCAGGTGATCGACGAGCCGGCGCTGAGCTTGGCACCCAGCACATGCGGGCCATAAGCGATGAGGAGGATGAAGGCGCAATAGAGACCGAGCATGATCGCCGAGAGAATCCAGGCGAAACGCTCGCGCTTGGTGACCAGTTCCTTGAAGCGCGGACTGTTCTGTATCGATTGGTAAATGCTGTCGTTCATTGTTTTTGTCCTAGCAGCACAGATTAGGGAGAACCCGACTCCACTTTATTCTGCCGATGGACGCCAACCAGACGACCTTAGTCTTAGATGCAACGGTGTTTTGCAAAATTTGCAACAACCGCAAACGCATCGCGGGCAAGCCCGCCCCCACGATGCTTGTGGGAGCGGGCTTGCCCGCGATTCTTCCAGCGCTTACTTGCCGGTCCACTCCTTGACCCGCTCCGGATGCTTGGCCACCCAGTCCTTGGCTGCCGCCTCGGGCTTGGCGCCTTCCTGGATCGCCAGCATCACCTCACCGATCTCATCCTTGGACTGCCACTGGAACTTCTTGAGGAACTCGGCAACTTCCGGAGCCTTGCTCGCCAATTCCTTGCTGCCGATGCTGTTGACCGTCTCAGCGGCGCCATACACGCCTTTTGGATCCTCGAGGAACTTCAGCTTCCATTTGGCGAACATCCAATGCGGTACCCAGCCGGTCACGGCGATGGATTGTTGTTTAGCGTAGGAGCGGCCCAGCTCCGCAGTCATCGCCGCGCCGGAGCTGGCGGTCAGCTTGTACCCGGTCAAGCCGTAGTCCTTGATGGCCTGATCGGTCTTGAGCATGACCCCGGAGCCGGCATCGATCCCGACGATCTTCTGCTTGAAGCTCTGATCGGTCTTGAGATCTTCGATACTGTTGGCCTTGACGTACTCGGGGACGATCAGGCCGATCTTGGCGTCCTTGAAGTTGGGGCCATAATCGACCACGTTGTCTTTGTTCTTGGTCCAGTACTCGCCGTGGGTCACCGGCAGCCAGGCCGAGAGCATGGCATCGAGCTTGCCGGTGGCCACGCCCTGCCACATGATGCCGGTGGCAACGGCCTGCAGCTTCACGTCATAGCCGAGTTTCTGCCTGATCACTTCGGCGGCCACGTTGGTGGTGGCGACGCTGTCGGACCAGCCATCCACGTAACCGATGCTGACTTCCTTGGCCATTGCCTGCGCAGTACTCATGGCCAAAACCAGGGCGGTACTCACGCCCAGGAAACGTCGCATTCTTGTAATAGTCGCCATCAAAGCATCCCTCGTCAGGTCTTGGAGATTGCATCATCGACCTGCCTGCGCCTGCGACCTGCTCTGGCAGCGACGTTCAGCGAGCGATCAGCGACAGCACTGTGCCATTAGCGTCACCCAGTCAGGGCAGCCTGCGCGATCCTTGCATGCCAAATGCTTGGCGCCGGGCTACTATCACGGGTCCCAGGGGCCGCGCAGTAGCCCCAGCTCCCGAATACGACGATGGACCGCCCGATGTTGCGCACGCTCTACCTGTTCGCCAGCCTGCTCGCCTTCCTCTTTCTCGCCGCCCTCTGGTATGGGCTCGGCAGGCCCGTGCACCTGCCCGATGCCGCTAGCCCGACGCACAAGCTGCAGTGCGCCTCTTACACCCCCTTCGACAAGGACCAGTCGCCCTTCGACCAGCCGTTGCGCCTGCGCCCGGCGCGCATGGATGCCGACCTGGCGTTGCTCAGCGAGCGTTTCCAGTGCATCCGTACCTACTCGATGACCGGCCTCGAGGCGATCCCGGCGCTGGCGCGCAAGCACGGGCTGAAAGTGATGCTCGGCGCCTGGGTCAACGCCAACCCGCTGGACACCGACAAGGAAGTAGAGTTGCTGATCGCCGCGGCCAACGCCAACCCCGACGTGGTCAGCGCGGTGATCGTCGGCAACGAGGCGCTGCTACGCAAGGAAATCACCGGCGAGCGCCTGGCCGGCCTGATCGCCAAGGTCAAAAGCCAGGTCAGCGTGCCAGTGACCTATGCCGATGTCTGGGAGTTCTGGCTGCAGCATCCCCAGATCGCACCGGCGGTGGATTTCCTGACCATCCACCTGCTGCCCTACTGGGAGGACGAGCCCCGCGGCATCGATGCGGCGCTGGCCCATGTCGCCGAGGTGCGCCAGGTATTCGGCAACCGCTTTGCGCCCAAGGACATCCTGATCGGTGAAACCGGCTGGCCCAGCGAGGGCCGCCAGCGCGAAACCGCCGAGCCGAGCCGGGTCAACGAGGCCCGCTTCATCCGCGGCTTCGTCGCCCTGGCCGAAGCCAACGGCTGGCGCTACAACCTGATCGAAGCCTTCGACCAGCCGTGGAAGCGCGCCAGCGAAGGCGCCGTGGGCGGCTACTGGGGGCTGTACGACGCCGACCGCCAGGACAAGGGCGTGCTCGAAGGGCCGGTGAGCAACCTGGCACTGTGGCCACACTGGTTGCTGGCCAGCGTGGCCCTGATGCTGGCGGTCCTTGCCCTGGCCGGGCGTCCAGCCGACCAGCGCGCCACCTTGCTGCTACCGTTGCTCGTGGCCCTGGGCGCCGGCTGCCTGGGGTTGTGGGGGGAGCTGGTTCGCACCAATGCCCGCTTTGCCGGCGAGTGGTTATGGGCATTCGCCCTGGCCGGGCTGAACCTGCTGGTGCTGGCCCACGGCGCACTGGCGCTGGCCCGGCGTGATGGCTGGCGCCAGCGGCTGTTCGCCTGGCTCGAGGCGCACGCAGGCTTATGGTTGCTGGCGGCAGGGTTCGCGGGGGCGGTGAGCATGCTGGCGATGGTATTCGACCCCCGCTATCGCAGCTTTCCCAGCGCTGCGTTGCTGCTGCCGTCGCTGGTCTATCTGTTGCGACCAGTCCCGGCGCGGCGAGCCGAGGTGGCCCTGCTCGCCTTCATCGTGGGTGCCGGGGTGGCGCCACAGTTGTTCCGCGAAGGGCTGCAGAACCCGCAGGCGTGGGGGTGGGCGGTGGTCAGCGTATTGATGGTCGGGGCGTTGTGGCGCAGCCTGAGGTTGCGCCCGGCGTGAAACCCAGCGCGAGGACTTCGTCCTCGATTCGCCGGCAAGCCGGCTCCCAAAGATAAGCGTGTCAGACCTTGTGGGAGCCGGCTTACCGGCGAGGGCCGCCCAGCGGCCGCGCATTTACCGCACCAG
Source organism: Pseudomonas soli (assembly GCF_900110655.1). Classification (GTDB taxonomy): domain Bacteria; phylum Pseudomonadota; class Gammaproteobacteria; order Pseudomonadales; family Pseudomonadaceae; genus Aquipseudomonas; species Aquipseudomonas soli. The sequence goes on along the minus strand of NZ_FOEQ01000008.1, from coordinate 107,046 downwards.
CCGCAACCCCGCCAGCACCAACGCAAACACCGCGATGCTCGCGGTATACAGCACCAGTGCCGGCCCCCCAAACACCAACGCCAGCACCGCCAGCCACCAGCCGCCCCGCCCCGGCCACAACTGGCAGACCAACGCCAGGCCCAGTGCCGCCCAGGCCATTACCTGAAAGTGGATTGCCAACCCGAGCAATGATCGCGCCTGGCATTGCCAGGTATCCCCTGACGCACTGCACAACCCGACCCACCGGGCATCCTCCATCAACCCATAACGCACGCCATAGCTGGCCGCCAGCCACAGGCCCAGGCACGCCAGCAGGACATAGAGTGGCCACGTACGAGACATCCGGTTCTCCAACAGCGGTAATGGAAACGCTGCATGATCCCCCAGCGCAGTGCTGAAAGGCAAAATCATGGCCTAGCAGCTATGTTGCACAAGACAAACGTTGGCTGGCGCGGCAACATCTGGTGCGACGAACGACAGGGCGACGGGCAACTTTGTACAGTCTGCAGTGGTCCTAGCCTGCGTAATGCACGACCTTGCGTTTTCCTTGGGGGACTACATGCTTCGATCTTTGCGCCTCGCCGCCCTGCTCGGCGGCCTGCTCATGGCTGCGGCCGCCTCGGCGCGGGATGTCGATGCCGCGAGCTACGGTTACCCGTTGACCAACCCGTTCGAGGCGACCATCGCCACCACGCCGCCGGAAAAGCGCCCGACGCTGCCCAGCGACGATGACATCGACCAGGCCGACTACAGCCTCACCCTGCGCCCGGAACGCGAGTTCACCCTGCCCGACAACTTCTGGTCAGTGAAGAAGCTGCGCTACCGCCTGGCCAGGCAAGATCACGAAGCGCCGCTGATCTTCCTGATCGCCGGCACCGGCGCGCCCTACTCCAGCAGCATCAACGAATACCTGAAGAAGCTGTTCTACCAGGCCGGCTACCATGTGGTGCAGCTGTCCTCGCCCACCAGTTGGGACTTCATGAGCGCCGCCTCGCGCTTCGCTACCCCTGGGGTGTCGAGCGAAGATGCCAAGGACTTGTACCGGGTCATGCAGGCGGTGCGCGCCCAGCAGGCACGCCTGCCGGTCAGCGAGTATTACCTGACCGGCTACAGCCTGGGTGCATTGGACGCGGCGTTCGTCAGCAAGCTCGACGAAACCCGCCAAAGCTTCAAGTTCAAGCGTGTGCTGCTGCTCAACCCGCCGGTCAACCTGTACACCTCGATCACCAACCTGGACAAGCTGGTGCAGACCCGGGTCAAGGGCATCGATCGCAGCACCACTTTCTATGAACTGATGCTGGAAAAGCTCACCCGCTACTTCCAGGACAAGGGCTATATCGACCTCAATGATGCGTTGCTCTACGACTTCCAGAAGTCGCGGGAGCACCTGTCCAACGAGCAGATGGCCATGCTCATCGGCACCTCGTTCCGCTTCTCGGCCGCCGACATCGCCTTTACCTCCGACCTGATCAACCGTCGCGGGCTGATCATTCCGCCTAAATTCCCGATCACCGAGGGCAGCAGCCTGGAACCCTTCTTCAAACGGGCCCTGCAGTGCGACTTCGACTGCTACCTGACCGAGCAGGTGATCCCGATGTGGCGCGCGCGCACCGACGGCAACAGCTTGCTGCAACTGATCGACCAGGTGAGCCTTTACGCCTTGGAGGACTATCTGCGTGACAACCCGAAGATCGCCGTGATGCATAACGCCGACGATGTGATTCTCGGCCCAGGCGATATCGGCTTCCTGCGCCGGGTATTCGGCGAACGCCTGACGCTCTACCCCCATGGCGGCCATTGCGGCAACCTCAACTACCGCGTCAACAGCGACGCCATGCTGGAGTTCTTCCGTGGTTAACAGACTGCTGCTCGTCACCGCCCTGCTCGCCAGCGGCTGCGCCCTGGCCGAGGAAGTCGCGCCACGTGCCAGCGTGGTCGAGGCCGACAAGACCGAAACCCTCACCGTGGAATCGGACGGTTTCGTCGACCCGCTGCGCGAACTGAAATTCAATCCCGGCCTGGACCAGCGCGAATTCGAACGCTCGACCCTGGCCGCGCTGAACATCTATGACCCGCTGGAGTCGCTGAATCGGCGCATCTACCACTTCAACTACCGCTTCGACCAATGGGTGTTCCTGCCGGTGGTCGACGGCTACCGCTACATCACCCCCAGCTTCGTGCGCACCGGGGTGAGCAACTTCTTCAACAACCTGGGTGATGTGCCCAACCTTTTCAACAGTGTGCTACAGCTCAAGCCTCAGCGTTCGGCACAGATCACCGCCCGATTGATGTTCAACACCATCATCGGGGTCGGCGGCCTGTGGGACCCGGCGACCAAGATGGGCCTGCCTCGGCAGAGCGAGGACTTCGGCCAGACCCTGGGCTTCTACGGGGTGCCGGACGGACCGTACCTGATGCTGCCGATCTTCGGGCCGTCGAACCTGCGCGACACCACCGGGCTGGTGGTGGATTACGTGGGGGAGAAGGAAATCAACTACCTGAACGTGCCCGACACCGCCAGCGACCACCCGGAGCTGACCGTGCTGCGGGCAGTGGACAAGCGCTACACCACCAACTTCCGCTACGGGCAGACCAACTCGCCGTTCGAGTACGAGAAGCTGCGATACGTGTATACCCAGTCGCGCAAGTTGCAGATCGCCGAATAGTAAGCATGGGGCCGCTACGCGGCCCTTTCGCGGCGGGTCGTCGCCACGACGAGCCAGGGAAAGGCCATTACAGCGGCCCTCATATCCCCAGGAACTGGCACAGCTCCCGCTTCTTGGCCAAGGCATCCTTGCGCCCCAACTCGATCAGTTCGCTGCAATAGCTCGCCTCGAACAGCAGGTAGCTCAACACCCCTGCCCCGCTGGTCTTGGTCGCCCCCGGCCCGCGCAGAAACAGCCTCAGCGCCGCCGGTAGCTCGCGGCGGTGACGGGCGGCAATCTCGTCCAGCGGTTGGCTGGGCGCCACCACCAGCACCTCGATCGACGCCAACCCCAGGCGCCGGGCGTCCAGGTGCGCCGGCAGCAGATGGCTGAGATGGTTGAGCCGCTGCAGCAACTCGATATCGTCCTCGAGGCTGTCGATGAAGGTACTGTTGAGCATATGCCCGCCGATTTGCGCCAGGCTCGGTTGCTGGCCACTGAACACGCGCTGGGTCGGCAAGGGGGGCGACGGTCGCTGGGGGTTGCCGCTGACGCCGACCACCAGTACGCGACTGGCCCCCAGATGCAGCGCCGGGCTGATCGGCGCTGACTGGCGCACGGCGCCATCACCGAAATATTCCTCACCCAGGCGTACTGGCGCGAACAGCAGCGGGATGGCCGAACTGGCCAGCAGATGGTCGATGGTCAACGGCGTGGGTATGCCGATGCGGCGATGTCGTAGCCAGGGTTCGATGGTGTGGCGGCCCTGGTAGAACGTCACCGCCTGGCCGGACTCGTAACCGAACGCGGTCACGGCAATGGCGCGCAACTGATTGGCCGCCAGGGAGTGGGCGATGCCGTCCAGGTCCAGATGCTCGTGCAGCAGACCGCGCAGTGGGCGGCTGTCGAGCAGCGCCACCGGCACCTGGCCGCCAAGGCCCAGCAGGCTGTGGCCGACGAAGCGACTGGCCTGGCGGATCACCCCTGGCCAGTCGCTACGCAACACCAGGTGGCTGCGAAAGTTCTGCCAGAAGGCCGTCAGATGCTGTACCGACTCGGCGAAGCGGGTGGCGCCACTGGCCAGCTTGACCGCGTTGATAGCACCGGCGGAGGTGCCGACGATCACCGGGAAAGGATTGGCGGCGCCCGGCGGCAGCAGCTCGGCGATGCCGGCCAGCACGCCGACCTGGTAGGCGGCGCGGGCACCGCCGCCTGAGAGGATCAGGCCGGTGGTTGAGGTCATGCATCCTTCCTGGAGTCAGTGGTTGCCAGTACCGGCCTTATCACGGGGCAAGCCCGCTCCCTAACGCTTTTTCTTGTCGTACAGCCGTGGTTCGCCTTCAGGCCGCGATTTGAAGCGCCGATGCGCCCAAAGGTACTGCTCCGGGCACTCGCGCAGCACACCCTCGACCCACTGGTTGATGCGCAGGCAATCGTCCTCCTCGGTTTGACCGGGGAAGTCCTCGAGCGGCGGATGCACCACCAGACGATAGCCGCTGCCATCTTCCAGGCGTTTCTGGGTGAATGGAATCACCCGCGCCTTGCCCAGCCGGGCGAACTTGGTGGTGGCGGTGACGGTGGCCGCAGGGATACCGAACAACGGCACGAAGATACTCTGCTTGATGCCGTAGTCCTGGTCCGGCGCGTACCAGATCGCACGGCCCTTGCGCAGCAGCTTGAGCATGCCGCGCACGTCGTCGCGCTCCACCGCCAGCGAGTCGGCGTTGTGGCGCTCGCGACCGCGGCGCTGGATAAAGTCGAACACCGGGTTGCCATGTTCGCGGTACATGCCGTCGATGGTATGCACCTGGCCCAGCAAGGCGGCGCCGATTTCCAGGGTGGTGAAGTGTACGGCCATGAGGATGGCCCCTTCACCTTCACGCTGGGCGGCCTGCAGGTGCTCGATACCTTCGATGTGAGCCAGGCGCGCCAGCCGGGCCTTTGGCCACCACCAGCTCATGGCCATCTCGAAGAAAGCGATGCCAGTGGAAGCGAAATTTTCCTTGAGCAGGCGCTGCCGTTCGTCGCCGGACAGCGCCGGGAAGCAAAGTTCCAGGTTGCGCGCGGCGATGCGTCGGCGCTCACCCGCCAGCCGGTACATCACCGCGCCCAGAGCGCGCCCCAGCGCCAACAAGGCCCGGTACGGCAGCTGGGCGACCAGCCACAGCAGGCCCAGGCCCAGCCACAGGCCCCAGAATCGCGGGTGAAGGAAAGAGGATCGAAAACGCGGGCGTTCCATTGAAGCTTCCGGCAAGACATGAGCCCGGCATTCTACATCGGTTGCGGGCAAACGGTCTTATCGCTATAAGTCAGGGCACTTTTTTCGCAACAAGCCGTCTATGCAGACCATGAGCACCAACCAGACACCCGACAACGCCCCCGTGTTCCAGCTCAAGGGCAGCATGCTTGCCATCACCGTACTGGAACTGGCGCGCAACGACCTCGAGTCCCTCGACCGCCAACTGGCGGCGAAGGTCGCGCAGGCGCCGAACTTCTTCAGCAACACGCCGCTGGTCCTGGCCCTGGACAAGCTGCCCCATGACGAAGGCGCCATCGACCTGCCCGGGCTGATGCGCGTGTGCCGTCACCATGGCCTGCGCACCCTGGCGATCCGCGCCAGCCGCATCGAGGACATCGCCGCCGCCATCGCCATCGACCTGCCGGTGCTGCCGCCGTCCGGGGCCCGCGAACGTCCGCTCGAGCCGGAACCCGAGGTGAAGAAGCCCGAGCCAGTCCCAGCGCCTCCACCTGCGCCGGCCGAACCCGAAGTGCGCCCGACGCGGATCATCACCTCGACGGTGCGCGGCGGCCAGCAGATCTACGCCCAGGGCGGCGACCTGGTGGTGACCGGCTCGGTCAGCCCCGGCGCGGAACTTCTCGCCGATGGCAACATCCATGTGTACGGCGCCATGCGCGGTCGCGCCCTGGCCGGTATCAAGGGCAATACCAAGGCACGCATCTTCTGCTTGCAGATGACTGCGGAAATGGTCTCCATCGCCGGCCAGTACAAAGTGTGCGAAGACCTGCGCCGCGATCCGTTATGGGGTTCGGGGGTGCAGGTCAGCCTGTCCGGCGACGTGTTGAACATCACCCGTCTTTAACGGATACTTGCCGGCATTTTTAGCGCAACTTTTTTCACGTTGCCGTTTTTCGTATTTGCAGGGACCCACGTCCCGTTTATTTAGGGGTGAAACACCTTGGCCAAGATTCTCGTCGTCACTTCCGGCAAGGGGGGTGTGGGCAAGACCACCACCAGCGCCGCCATCGGTACCGGCCTCGCACTGCGCGGGCATAAGACGGTCATCGTCGACTTCGACGTCGGCCTGCGTAACCTCGACCTGATCATGGGCTGCGAACGCCGCGTGGTGTACGACTTCGTCAACGTGGTCAACGGCGAAGCCAACCTGCAGCAGGCCCTGATCAAGGACAAGCGCCTGGAAAACCTGTTCGTGCTGGCCGCCAGCCAGACCCGCGACAAGGACGCCCTGACCAAGGAAGGCGTCGAAAAGGTACTGATGGAGCTCAAGGACCAGTTCGACTTCGTGGTCTGCGACTCGCCGGCCGGTATCGAGAAAGGTGCGCACCTGGCGATGTACTTCGCCGACGAAGCCATCGTCGTGACCAACCCCGAGGTTTCGTCGGTACGTGACTCCGATCGCATGATCGGCCTGCTGTCGAGCAAGTCGCGCCGCGCCGAACAGGGTGAAGACCCGATCAAGGAACACCTGCTGATCACCCGCTACCACCCCGAGCGCGTCGAAAAAGGCGAAATGCTTGGCGTCGAGGACGTCAAGGAAATCCTCTCGGTCGAACTGCTGGGTGTCATCCCCGAATCCCAAGCCGTGCTGAAAGCCTCCAACCAGGGCATCCCGGTCATCCTCGATGACCAGAGCGATGCAGGCCAGGCGTACAGCGACACCGTCGACCGCCTGCTGGGCAAGCCCAAGCCACTGCGGTTCATCGAAGTGCCGAAGCAAGGATTCTTCGCGCGCCTGTTTGGAGGCAAATAAACCATGAACCTTTTTGACTTCTTTCGTGGCAGACAGAAACAGAGCAGCGCGTCGGTAGCGAAAGAGCGTCTACAGATCATCGTGGCGCACGAGCGTGGCCAGCGCAGCACCCCGGACTACCTGCCTGCCTTGCAGAAGGAGCTGGTGGAGGTGATCCGCAAGTACGTCAACATCGGCAACGACGACGTACAGATTGAACTGGAAAACCAGGGCAGCTGCTCGATTCTGGAACTGAACATCACCCTGCCTGATCGCTGATCGCGCAGCTGGGTGTAATCATTGGGGCTGCTTTGCAGTCTATCGCCGGCAAGCCGACTCCCACAGACAACGCGGGACCCTGTGGGAGCCGGCTTGCCGGCGATGGGCCGCAAGGCGGCCCCAGTGCTTTCCGCCATTTCACCGAGACCTAGCAATGCCGCTGTCGAACATCCAGATCCTTCACGAAGACGCCGCCGTCCTGGTGATCAACAAGCCGACCCTGCTGTTGTCGGTGCCGGGTCGCGCCGAGGACAACAAGGACTGCCTGATCACCCGCCTGCAGGAAAACGGCTACCCGGAAGCCCTGATCGTCCACCGCCTGGACTGGGAAACCTCGGGGATCATCCTGCTCGCCCGCGACGCCGACAGCCATCGTGAACTGTCACGCCAGTTCCACGACCGCGAGACCGAAAAGGCCTATACCGCGCTGTGCTGGGGCCAGCCCGCGCTCGACAGCGGCAGCATCGACCTGCCCCTGCGTTACGACCCGCCGACCAAGCCGCGCCACGTGGTCGACCATGAGCAGGGCAAGCATGCCCTGACCTTCTGGCGCATCGTCGAGCGCTGCGGCGATCACTGCCGGGTCGAGCTGACGCCGATCACCGGGCGCTCGCACCAGCTGCGCGTGCACATGATGTCGATCGGCCACCCGCTGCTCGGCGACCGGCTGTACGCCAACCCCGAGGCGCTGGCGGCCCATGAGCGGCTGTGCCTGCATGCCTCGATGCTGAGCTTTACCCATCCGGTGTCCGGCGAACGCCTGAAATTCGAGTGTCCGGCGCCGTTCTGAGACTCGGGCCCGATCGCGGGGCAAGCCCGCTCCAACGCCTCGCGATAGGGCTGACACAATTTTTCGAGCATTTACGCTAAACTCGCGCCACTGCTGTCTGGAGTGACTTATGCGCGATGCCCTGAACGCCGGCCTGATCGAATTCCTCAAGGCCTCCCCGACGCCCTTCCACGCCACCGCCAGCCTCGCGCAACGCCTCGAGGCCGCCGGCTACCAGCGCCTGGACGAACGCGACAGCTGGGCCACCGTGCCTGGCGGCCGCTACTACGTGACCCGTAACGATTCCTCGATCATCGCCATCAAGCTCGGCAAGCATTCGCCGCTGATCGGCGGTATCCGCATGGTCGGCGCCCACACCGACAGCCCATGCCTGCGGGTCAAGCCGCAGCCCGAACTGCAGCGCCAGGGCTTCCTGCAACTGGGCGTCGAAGTCTATGGCGGCGCCCTGCTCGCCCCTTGGTTCGACCGCGACCTGTCGCTGGCCGGCCGGGTCACTTTCCGCCGTGACGGCAAGGTGGAAAGCCAGCTGATCGATTTCAAGCTGCCGATCGCGGTGATCCCCAACCTGGCGATCCACCTCAACCGCACCGCCAACGAAGGCTGGCAGATCAACCCGCAGACCGAACTGCCACCGATCCTGGCGCAGGTCGCCGGCGACGAGCGCGTCGACTTCCGCGCCCTGCTCACCGAGCAGCTAGCCCGCGAACACGACCTCAACGCCGACGTGGTGCTGGATTACGAGCTGAGCTTCTACGACACCCAGGACGCCGCGTTGATCGGCCTGAACGGCGACTTTATCGCCGCCGCCCGCCTGGACAACCTGCTGTCGTGCTACGCCGGCTTGCAGGCGCTGCTGAACGCCGAAGGCGACGAGACCTGCGTACTGGTGTGCAACGACCACGAGGAAGTCGGCTCCTGCTCGGCCTGCGGCGCTGATGGCCCGATGCTCGAGCAGACCCTGCAACGCCTGCTGCCCGATGGCGACGACTATGTGCGCACCATCCAGCGCTCGCTGATGGTCTCGGCCGACAATGCCCACGGCGTGCACCCCAACTACGCCGACAAACACGACGGCAACCACGGCCCCAAGCTCAACGCAGGCCCGGTAATCAAGGTCAACAACAACCAGCGCTACGCCACCAACAGCGAAACCGCCGGGTTCTTCCGCCACCTGTGCATGGCCGAGGAAGTCCCGGTGCAGAGCTTCGTGGTGCGCAGCGACATGGGCTGCGGCTCGACCATCGGCCCGATCACCGCCAGCCACCTGGGCGTGCGCACGGTGGATATCGGCCTGCCGACCTTCGCCATGCACTCGATCCGCGAACTGTGCGGCAGCCATGACCTGGCCCACCTGGTGAAGGTGCTCGGCGCCTTCTACCGCAGCCGCGAACTGCCCTGACGGCCAACCCGCTCCCACGCGGACCTGTGGGAGCGGCTTGCCCCGCGATCGGATCAGCACCTGCCCCCGGTCAATCCGCCTCGCTTGCAAAGCGCTATGCTTGATACATGGCCCCCAAAACAGAAGGATGCTGTCCATGTCATCGCCGTTCCTGTCCCTGTTCGCGCCGGTGTTCCTGTTCCTGATGCTGCTGACCATCGGTTTCAGCCTGCGCGAACGCAATGTCGGCGTGCTGATGATGTGGATCGGCACCCTCGGCATTTTCGGCCTCACCTGCTGGAAGATCCTCGAGAAACTGCCGTCGTAAACCTCTACACTCGGGCAAACGTTTGACCTGAGGTAGATTTCCCGGTGCCAGCCCTCCTGCGTTGCATCACGCTGCTGTTCCTGTTGCTCGTCACGCCAGCGCACGCCGCCGGCCTGCCAGGCCTGCTCGGCTCCAGCACGCCCGCCCAGCCCGAAGCCAGCGAGCCCTTGGGCAAGTCCCTGGACGAGGTGATCAAGAACCTGGAAAACGACCAGCAACGCGCCAAGCTGCTGGCCGACCTGAAAAAGCTGCGCGACGCCACCCGGCAATCGCAACCCACCGTCGAACAGGGGGTGCTCGGCCTGATCGGCGGTGCCCTGCACGACTTCGAGAAACAGTTCAGCGGCGATGCCAGCCCGTTCAAGCGCTGGTCCCTGGAAATCGACCAAGCCCAGGACGAACTGGCCGCACTGGTGGTGCCGGTGCATCAATGGCCGGCGATCCTGTTTGGCTTCGCCGGGGTCATCCTGGTCTGGGGCCTGCTGGCCTATGCCTTCAACTGGATCGGCCACCGTGTGCGCCTGCGTTTCGGCCTGACCGAAGACCTGCCGCAACACCCGCGGACCTGGGACCTGGTGCGCTTTGCCCTGCGCAAGCTGGGGCCCTGGCTGGTGGCGCTGGTGTTCACCGTGTACCTGAGCTTCGCCCTGCCCTCCTCGCTGGGCAAGTCGATGGCCATGGTGCTGGCCTACGCGCTGGTGGTCGGCACCCTGTTCTCGGCCATCTGCGTAATTGCCTTCTCGCTGCTCGACGGCCCGCATCGCCACCGCGCCCTGCATATCCTGCGACACCAGGCGTTCCGCCCGCTGTGGCTGATCGGCAGCTTCGCCGCGTTCGGCGAGGCGATGAGCGACCCACGCCTGACCACCGCGCTGGGCAGCCACCTGGCCCATGCCCTGGCCACCTTGGCCAATGTGGTCGCAGCTCTGTGCACGGGGCTGTTCATCCTGCGCTTCCGCCGCCCGATCGCCCACCTGATCCGCAACCAGCCCCTGTCCCGGCGACTGACCCGGCGCACCCTGAGCGACACCATCGAACTGCTCGGCAGCTTCTGGTACCTCCCGGCGCTGATCCTGGTAGCGATCTCGCTGTTCGCCACCTTCGTCTCCGCCGGCGACACCAGCACCGCCCTGCGCCAGTCGCTGATGTGCACGGTGCTGGTGGTGGTGTGCATGGTGCTCAATGGCCTGGTCCGTCGCCACGCGGCAAAGCCCAGGCGCGCCAACAAGCGCCAGGCGGTCTATACCGAACGCCTGCGCAACTTCGGCTATGTGCTGGTGCACCTGTTCATCTGGCTGCTGTTCATCGAACTGGGCCTGCGCGTCTGGGGCCACTCGATGATCAGTTTCGCCGAGGGTGACGGCCATGAAGTCAGCCTGCGCCTGCTGGGCCTGGCCGGTACGCTGATCGTCGCCTGGCTGGTGTGGATCCTCGCCGACACCGCCGTGCACCATGCCCTGGTGCATTCGCGGCGCGGGCTGGCCAACGCCCGTGCGCAGACCATGATGCCGCTGATCCGCAACGTGATGTTCGTGGTGATCGTCATCATCGCGGTGATCGTCGCCCTGGCCAACATGGGCATGAACGTCACCCCACTGCTGGCCGGTGCCGGTGTCATCGGCCTGGCCATCGGTTTCGGCGCCCAGTCGCTGGTGGCCGACCTGATCACCGGCCTGTTCATCATCATCGAGGACTCCCTGGCCATCGACGACTACGTGGATGTCGGCGGCCACCTGGGCACGGTCGAGGGCCTGACCATCCGCACCGTGCGCCTGCGCGACATCGATGGCATCGTGCACACCATCCCGTTCAGCGAGATCAAGAGCATCAAGAACTACTCGCGCGAATTCGGCTACGCGATCTTCCGCGTGGCCATCCCGCACAGCATGAACATCGACCAGGCCATCACCCTGATCCGCGAGGTCGGGCAGAAACTGCGCAACGACCCGCTGATGCGCCGCAACATCTGGTCGCCGCTGGAGTTGCAGGGGGTAGAGAGCTTCGAGTCGGGCTCGGCGATCCTGCGGGCGCGGTTCAAGACCGCGCCGATCAAGCAGTGGGAGGTGTCGCGGGCGTTCAACCTGGCGTTGAAGCGCCAGCTCGATGAAGCGGGGTTGGATCTGGCGACGCCACGGCTGTCGGTGCAGGTGGTGACGGCTGGCGGAGGGGCAATGGCTCAGAGCAACGTTTCCAGCTAGATCGCATCGCGGGGCAAGTCGCATCGGCGCACCGCGATGTTCACCCTACCCAGCCTCGGCGCGAATGCGGATCGCATCGTGACGCCAGTATTCCAGGTCGCAGTCGATCAGGTGCCCATGCTGGTCGCTGTTGACCCGGGTGATATGCAACCCGGGGCTGCCAGCCGACACCTTCAAGGCAGCCGCCGCCTCGGCCGGCAACGCCGTCGGCAGGATTTCAAAGCACACCTGCCCATAGTGAATGGCGTATTCCCGCGCGTAGATCTCGGTCAGCGACCGCGCCAGGTCCAGCTCGAGGATCCCCGGGAAGTAACGCGGGTTGAGATAGTGCTCGGCATACAGCACCGCTCGCCCATCGATCCGGCGCAAACGGCAGATCCTCACCACGCTGGACAACGCCGGCAGGCGCAGGCGCGCACAGATCGACGCAGAGGCCGGCTGCAGGCGCGCAGACAGTAACTCAGTGCTCGGCACCCGCCCCTGGTCGCGCACCATCGCATGGAAATGGCTGCGCTCGATCAGGTCGTAGGTCAGCCGCTCGGGCGCGACGAACCAGCCACGGCGCTCCTCGCGGTAGATCAGGCCCATGGCCTCGAGCTGCACCAGCGCCTCGCGCAGGGTGATACGCGTGGTGTCGAACACCTCGCTGAGCCTGCGCTCGGCCGGCAGCTTGCCGCCGGGTGCCAGCAGGCCGTGTTCGATCTGCTCCTGCAGCGCATGGCAGATAGCTGTTACCGCGCGCGGTGGCGTCGCTTGCATCAAAGGTTACCTATCTGGACTAGTCCAGCCCCGAAACGGGGCAGTTGGAGCGTAGTGCAAGCCTAGGGACAGCTGATGAACATCCTGTGACACAGGCGCCACAGGGCACTTGCCAGATCTGCCAGATCCGCGCCAGCCCACGCGAATCAAGGCTTTCGATCTGGTCTACGCTGTAGTTCCAGGGCCTTGGGCCTGCCACCCGCCCCCGCCCCTTACATCAAACTGTCACGCAACAGGCCTACCTTGGCGCAAGGTTTGCTGACCTAGACCAAGGGGTCGCAAGCACCGCTTCAGTTCATAACAACGAATGCAAGGCACCCACCAAAGGAGCTTCGGATGAAAAAGTTGTTCATGGCGTCACTGCTCGGTTCGGCCATCGCTTTTTGCACCTCGGCCATGGCCCAGGACCTCAAGGCCCTTGAAGACGCCGCCCGCAAGGAAGGTACGGTCAACAGCGTGGGCATGCCCGATGCCTGGGCCAACTGGAAAGGCACCTGGGAAGACCTGGCGAAAAAATACGGCCTCAAGCACAGCGACACCGACATGAGCTCGGCCCAGGAAGTCGCCAAGTTCGATGCCGAGAAGGACAACGCCAGCGCCGATATCGGCGACGTCGGCGCGGCCTTCGGCCCGATCGCGGTCGCCAAGGGCGTGACCCAACCCTACAAGCCAAGCACCTGGGACCAGGTCCCGGCGTGGGCCAAGGACCAGGACGGCCACTGGGCGCTGGCCTACACCGGCACCATCGCCTTCATCATCAACAAGGACCTGGTGAAGGAAGAGGACCGCCCAAGCACCTGGCACGACCTGGAAAAGGGCAAGTACAAGGTCGCCATCGGTGACGTAGGCACCGCCGCCCAGGCCGCCAACGGCGTGCTTGCCGCCGCCATCGCCTACAAGGGCGACGAGAAGAACATCGAGCCGGGCCTGCAGCTGTTCACCAAGCTGGCCCAGCAGAAGCGCCTGTCGCTGGCCAACCCAACCATCCAGACCCTGGAGAAAGGCGAGGTGGAAGTGGGCGTGGTGTGGGACTTCAACGGCCTGAGCTACCGCGAACAGATCGACCCGAAACGCTTCGAGGTGCTGATCCCCTCCGATGGGTCGGTCATCTCCGGCTATACCACCATCATCAACAAATACGCCAAGCACCCGAACGCGGCCAAGCTGACCCGTGAATACATCTTCAGCGATGCCGGCCAGACCAACCTGGCCATCGGCCACGCCCGACCGATCCGTGCCGAACACCTGAAGCTGCCGGCGGATGTACAGGCCAAGCTGCTGCCCAACGAGCAGTACAAGGCCGCCCAGCCAATCAAAGATGCTGCGGCCTGGGAAGCGACCTCCAAGGCCCTGCCACAGAAGTGGCAGGAGCAGGTGATCATCGAGATGGAGTAAGCGCCATCCACCTCGTGGGAGCATCGGCGCACCGCCACTCCCACGAGGCCCCGTTTCCCCTGGAGCCAACATGTCACACAACGTCATCCTGGTCCTGCTCGACGGCCTCAACCACCAGGTGGCCCATCACGCCATGGGCCACCTGCACGCCTATGTCGAGGCCGACCGCGCCGCGCTGTACCGCGTGGAGTGCGAGCTGCCGTCGCTGTCGCGACCACTTTACGAATGCATTCTCACCGGTGTACCGCCAATCGACAGCGGCATCGTGCACAACAACGTCAACCGCCTGTCCAACCAGCGCAGCGTGTTCCACTACGCCCGCGAGGCCGGCCTGGGCACCGCGGCGGCGGCCTACCACTGGATGAGCGAACTGTACAACCGCTCGCCGTTCGACCCGCTGCGCGACCGCCACACCCACGCGCCGAAGCTGCCGATCCAGCATGGCCTGTTCTACTACGCCGACCACTACCCCGATTCGCACCTGCTGGCCGACGCCGAATACCTGCGCCGTCGCCATGCGCCGAATTTCCTCCTGGTGCACCCGATGAACATCGACGACGCCGGCCATCGCCATGGCCTGGACAGCAGCCAGTACCGCAACGCCGCGCGCAGCGCCGACATCCTGCTGGCCGACTACCTGCCGCGCTGGCTCGAGGAGGGCTACCAGGTGCTGGTCACCGCCGACCACGGCATGAACAACGACCGCTCGCACAACGGCCTGCTCGCCGAGGAGCGTGAAGTGCCGCTGTTCGTGTTCGGTGAAGCCTTCAGCCTCGACCCTGCGGCCAAGCCGCTGCAGACCGAGCTGTGCGGCACGATCTGCGAACTGCTCGGCGCCGCCCACGACAAACCGGTCTGCCGGGAGCTGCTCAAGTGAATGCAAGCCATCGCGGCCGCTACCTGGCCCTGCTCTGCCTGCTGCCGTTCGCCGTGTTCTTCATCATTTTCCAGATCGCGCCGCTGGCCTGGGTTGCGATAAACAGCCTGCAAAGCGAGAGTGGCTGGGGCCTGGCCAACTTCAGCAAGATCTTCGCCTCGAAGTTCTACCTGCAGGCGTTGCAACGCAGCCTGGAGATCAGCTTCTGGTCGAGCCTGTTCGGCATCGTCATCGCCACGTTGGGCGCCTATTCGCTGCGCCAAGTCGACTCGAAACTGCGCGACTTCGTCAGCGCCTTCGCCAACATGACCAGCAACTTCGCCGGCGTGCCTTTGGCGTTCGCCTTCATCATCCTGCTCGGTTTCAATGGCGCGCTCACCCTGCTGCTCAAGCAGATGGGGCTGCTCGGCGACTTCAGTATCTACTCCAAGACCGGCCTGATCCTGGTCTACACCTACTTCCAGATCCCCCTGGGCGTATTGCTGCTCTACCCCGCCTTCGACGCCCTGCGCGAAGACTGGCGTGAATCCGCCGCGCTGCTGGGCGCCAGCCATTGGCAGTTCTGGCGGCACATCGGCCTGCCCGTGCTTACCCCGGCGCTGCTTGGCACCTTCGTCATCCTGCTGGCCAACGCCCTGGGCGCCTATGCCACCGTCTACGCCCTGACCACCGGCAACTTCAACGTGCTGCCGATTCGCATCGCCGGTCTTGTCGCCGGCGATATCAGCCTCGACCCGAACCTGGCCAGCGCGCTGGCGATGGTGCTGGTGGGCCTGATGACCGTGGTCACGGTGGCCCATCAATGGCTGCTCAAGAGGAGCTACCATGCGCGCTGAAAACAAACGCGGCGGGCTCTACCACCGCGCGGTGGTCTACCTGCTGTTCCTCATCCTGCTGCTGCCACTGGCCGGCACCCTGCTCTATTCGCTGGCCACCAGCTGGTCGGCGACCCTGCTGCCCAGCGGGCTGACCATCAAGTGGTATGTGGCACTGTGGAGCGAACCGCGCTTTCTCGCCGCCTTCGGACAGTCGCTGCTGGTGTGCGTGGGCGCGCTGGTGCTGTCGGTGGTGCTGATCCTGCCGCTGTTGTTCGTGGTGCACTACCACTTCCCCAAGCTCGACGCCTTGATGAACGTACTCATCCTGCTGCCGTTCGCGGTGCCGCCGGTGGTGTCCGCGGTGGGCTTGCTGCAACTCTATGGCAGCGGGCCGATGGCCATGGTCGGCACGCCGTGGATCCTGATCGGCTGCTACTTCACCATCGCCCTGCCGTTCATGTACCGGGCGATTACCAACAACCTGCAGGCGATCAACCTGCGCGACCTGATGGACGCCGCGCAACTGCTCGGCGCCAGCACCTGGCAGGCGGCATTCCTGGTGGTGCTGCCGAACCTGCGCAAGGGCCTGATGGTGGCGCTGCTGCTGTCGTTCTCGTTCCTGTTCGGCGAGTTCGTGTTCGCCAACCTGCTGGTGGGCACCCGCTACGAGACCTTGCAGGTGTACCTGAACAACATGCGCAACAGCAGCGGCCACTTCAACAGCGCCCTGGTGATCTCCTACTTCGCCTTCGTGCTGGTGCTGACCTGGGTTGCCAACCGCCTGAACAAGGACAAGACCTGACATGAGCTTCGTCAGCGTACAGAAACTGCAAAAGAGCTACGCCGGCAGCCCGGTGTTCGAGAACATCGACTGCCAGATCGAACGCGGCGAGTTCGTCACCCTGCTCGGCCCCTCCGGCTGCGGCAAGTCCACGCTGCTGCGCTGCATCGCCGGGCTGACCCCGGTGGACAGCGGGCGGATCCTGCTCGACGGCCAGGATATCGTGCCGTTGAGCCCGCAGAAGCGCGGCATCGGCATGGTGTTCCAGAGCTACGCACTGTTCCCCAACATGACCGTGGAACAGAACGTCGCCTTCGGCCTGCGCATGCAGAAGGTCAAGGCCGACGAAAGCCAGGCACGGGTGCGCGAGGTACTCGACCTGGTCGAGCTGGGCAGCTTCGCCGGGCGCTACCCGCACCAGCTGTCCGGCGGCCAGTGCCAGCGCGTGGCCCTGGCCCGCTCGCTGGTCACCCGCCCGCGCCTGCTGTTGCTCGACGAGCCACTGTCGGCGCTGGATGCGCGTATTCGCAAGCACCTGCGCGAACAGATCCGCGCCATCCAGCGCGAGCTGGGGCTGACCACCATCTTCGTCACCCATGACCAGGAAGAAGCGCTGACCATGTCAGACCGCATCGTCCTGATGAACCAGGGACGCATCGTCCAGAGCGGCGATGCCGAAACCCTCTACACCGCGCCCGTGGACCTGTTTGCCGCCGGCTTCATCGGCAACTACAACCTGCTCGACGCCGACAGCGCCAGCCGCCTGCTGCAACGCCCGGTGGACGCGCGCCTGGCGATCCGGCCAGAGTCGATCACCCTGAGCCTGAACGGCGAGCTGGATGGCGAGATCCGCAGCCACAGCCTGCTGGGCAACGTGATCCGCTACCGCGTCCAGGTACGCGGCGTGGAACTGGTGGTGGACGTACTCAATCGTTGCGCCAGCGATCTGCACGCGGACGGACAACGGGTATCCTTGTCGATCGACCCCACGGCGCTACGGGAAGTGGCCTAAGGAGATTCAACGCATGGCACTGGCAATTTTCGATCTGGACGAAACCCTCATCCACGGCGACTGCGCGTCGTTGTGGAGCAAGCAGATGGCCCGACTGGGCTGGGTCGATGGCAAGAGTTTCCTCAAGCGCGACCATGAACTGATGGAAGCCTACGGCAAAGGCCACCTGCAGATGGAGGACTACATGGCCTTCAGCCTGGAGCCGATCGCCGGGCGCACCCTGGAAGAGGTGGAGCACCTGGTCGAGCCCTGGGTCGAGGATGTGATCGAGCCGATCATCTACGGTGATGCGTGCCGCTGCATCGCCGAGCACCGCCAGCGTGGCGACAGGGTCCTGATCATCTCGGCCAGCGGTGCTCACCTGGTCGGCCCGATCGCCGCGCGCCTGGGCGTGGACGAATACCTGGCCATCGAACTGGAAGCGGTCAACGGCGTGTTCACCGGCAAGACCCACGGCGTGCTCACCTACCGCGAAGGCAAGATCACCCGCCTGCTGGAGTGGCTCGACCAGGAACAGGAAAACCTCGAGGGCGCGAGCTTCTATTCCGACTCGCGCAACGACCTGCCGCTGTTGCTGAAGGTGGATCACCCCCATGTGGTCAACCCGGACCCGGTGCTGCGCGAGCACGCGCAAACCAACGGCTGGCCCATTCTGAGCTGGTCTTGAGTATGATCGGGGGCAGCTGAACAGAACAACAAGGATTGCCCCATGCGTGCCCTCGCCGCCCTCAGCCGCTTCGTCGGCAACACCTTCGCCCTGTGGGTGCTGGTGTTCGCCTGCCTGGCCTTCCTTCAGCCGCAGTGGTTCGTCGCCCTCAAGGTCGCCATCGTGCCGCTGCTGGGCCTGGTGATGTTCGGCATGGGCCTGACCCTCAAGCTCGACGACTTCGCCGCCGTCGCCCGCCAGCCTTGGCGGGTGGCGCTGGGGGTCATGGCGCATTTCGTGATCATGCCCGGGGTGGCCTGGCTGTTGTGCCAGCTGTTCCATCTGCCGCCGGAAATCGCCGTGGGCGTGATCCTGGTCGGCTGCTGCCCGAGCGGCACGGCGTCGAACGTCATGGTGTGGCTGTCCAGGGGCGACCTGGCACTGGCAGTGGCGATCGCCGCGGTGACCACCCTGCTCGCCCCGCTGCTCACCCCGGCGCTGATCTGGTTCCTCGCCTCGGCGTGGCTGCCGGTCTCGTTCATGGACATGTTCTGGTCGATCCTGCAGTTGGTGATGCTGCCGATCGTGCTCGGCGTGCTCGCCCAGCGCCTGCTCGGCGCCCGGGTGCACTTGGCGGTGCAGGTGCTGCCGCTGGTATCGGTGGTAAGCATCGTGATGATCGTCTGCGCGGTGGTGGCGGTCAGCCAGGCGAAGATCGCCGAATCGGGGCTGCTGATCATGGCGGTGGTGGTGCTGCACAACAGCTTCGGCTTCCTGCTGGGCTACCTGACCGGCAAGCTGTGCAAGCTGCCGCTGGCCCAGCGCAAGGCGCTGGCACTGGAGGTGGGCATGCAGAACTCCGGATTGGGCGCGGCCCTGGCGTCGGCGCACTTCTCACCCCTGGCCGCGGTGCCCAGTGCGCTGTTCAGCGTATGGCACAACATCTCCGGGGCTTTGCTGTCGACGTGGTTCCGGCGGATGAAGGAGCCTGCGCCCGAGGTTGAGAACATCGTATCTGCCAGAAATTGATGTTGCCTGACCCGGCCTCATCGCAGGCCTGCCGGCTCCCACACCGACCGCATGAAGCCAGCCATGCGCTAACCCTGTGGGAGCCGGCTTGCCGGCGATGAGGCAACCACCGATCCTTGAAACTTGCCCCAGCCTCGGCAAATGGGCACTATAGTGCGCACTGTGAGGACGGCCTCACGACGCTGTGCGTGAACATACCGGGGACGGCCCCATCTTTGATAACGATGGAGACTCACCATGTCCTGGATCATCCTGTTCTTCGCCGGCCTGTTCGAAGTCGGCTGGGCTGTCGGCCTCAAGTACACCGACGGCTTCACCCGCCCCCTGCCCACCGTGCTGACGGTCGGCGCCATGGTCATCAGCCTCGGCCTGCTGGGCCTGGCCATGAAGGAGCTGCCGCTGGGCACCGCCTATGCCATCTGGACCGGCGTCGGCGCGGTCGGCACGGTGATCGCCGGGATCATCCTGTTCGGTGAATCCATGGCGCTGATCCGCCTGGCCAGTGTCGCCCTGATCATCACCGGCCTGGTCGGCCTGAAGGTCAGCGCCAGCTGACCTTCCTCCGTTACCCCTAGCGAACGTCGCCGCGCAGCAGGCTCACCTGCTCGCGCAGCGCCTCGGGCTGCGCCGCCTCCACCGGGATGGCGGCGCCGGCCACCAGGGTCACCCGCGACCACAGGCGCTTGAAGAAGCCTTTGTTCGGGTCACGGCTGAAGAAGCTGCCCCACAACCCCTGCAACGCCAACGGGATCACCGGCACCGGCGTCTCCTGCAGGATGCGGTTCACGCCGCCCTTGAACACATCGATCTCGCCATCCGCGCTCAGCTTGCCCTCAGGGAAGATGCACACCAGCTCGCCATCGGCCAGGTACCGGGCGATGCGGGCGAAGGCGCGCTCGTAGGTGGCCTCGTCCTCGCCGCGCCCGGCAATGGGGATGGCGCCCGCGGTGCGGAACACGAAATTGAGCACCGGCAGGTTGTAGATCTTGTAGTACATGACAAACCGGATCGGCCGGCGGATCGCGCCGCCGATCAGCAGCGCATCGACGAACGACACATGGTTGCATACCAGCAACGCCGCGCCTTCGTCGGGAATGCGCTGCAGTTCGCGGTGCTCGACCCGGTACATCGAGTGGCTGAGCAGCCAGATCAAGAAGCGCATGGTGAATTCCGGCACGATGCGGAAGATGTAGGCATTGACCGCGATGTTTAGCAGCGACACCACCAGGAACAGCTGCGGGATGCTCAGCTTGGCCAGGCTCAACAGGACGATGGTGATGATCGCCGACACTACCATGAACAGCGCGTTGAGAATGTTGTTGGCGGCGATCACCCGGGCCCGCTCGCCTTCCGCGGTGCGCGCCTGGATCAGCGCGTACAGCGGCACGATGTAGAAGCCACCGAAAATACCCAGGCCGACAATCGATAGCATGATCCACCAGGCCTGGCTCATGGCCAGCAAGGTCAGCCAGTCATGGGGCACGGCACCGACCGGGACATCCCCCGAGTGCCACCACCAGAGCAGGCCGAACAGGGTCAGGCCGAACGAGCCGAACGGCACCAGGCCGATCTCCACCTTGCGCCCGCTCAAGCGCTCGCACAGCAGCGACCCGACGGCGATGCCTACCGAGAACAGGGTCAGCACCAGGGTGACCACGGTCTCGTCGCCGTGCAGCCAGTCCTTGGCGTAGGCCGGGATCTGCGTGAGGTAGATCGCGCCGACGAACCAGAACCACGAGTTGCCAACGATCGAGCGCGATACTGCCGGGGTCTGGCCCAGGCCCAGGCGCAAGGTCAGCCAGGACTGCTTGAAGATGTTCCAGTCCAGCTTCATCTGCGGCGCGGCAGCAGCGGCGCGGGGGATCCAGCGGCTGGCCAGGTAGCCCAGCACCGCGGTGCCCACCACCCCGGTGGCGGCCAGCACCGCGTACTGGTTGGAGGACATCAGCATACCGGCGCCGATGGTGCCGGCCAGGATCGCCAGGAAGGTGCCCATTTCCACCAGGCCGTTGCCGCCCACCAGTTCCTCCTCACGCAGGGCCTGGGGCAGGATCGAGTATTTCACCGGGCCGAACAGCGCCGAGTGGGTGCCCATGGCGAACAGCGCCACCAGCATCAGTTCCAGATGATGGGTGACGAAACCGGTCGCGCCGATGGCCATGATGACGATCTCGGCCAGCTTGATCGCACGGATCAGGCGGTCCTTGGCGAACTTCTCGCCGAACTGCCCGGCCAGCGCCGAGAACAGGAAGAACGGCAGGATGAACAGCAAGGCGCACAGGTTGACCCAGATCGAGCGGTCGCCTTCCAGGCTCAGCTTGTAGAGGATCGCCAGGATCAGCGACTGCTTGAACAGGTTGTCGTTGAAGGCACCCAGCGACTGGGTGATGAAGAACGGCAGGAAGCGCCGCTTGCCGAGCAGGGTGAATTGCGAGGGGTGACTCATCGTCCTTGTACCTGGTTGGGCTTTGTCATTGGAGGCACGCTCAGCGCCCGAAGCCACAAATCTGCACGGGAATGCACGATAAAGGCAAGCCCGTTGCCTAGCCTGGTCGCTAGTAGCGGCCAGCTCCTGATCGAACTGCATCGCCAGCTTGAGACGCCCAACCTGGAGTTCTCGCAGAACGGGCATCTGTGCCTGAGCTGCAACGACAACCCGCTTGGCTTCAAGCTGACTTGCGAGCTGACCCGCACGAGCGATTTCCGCTTGCTGATCGAGCACGGCGTGCACCTGCCGCAGCTCACCGTATTGCTCGACGCCGTGCACACACTGGCCGAGCAGCACGACGACAATTTCAATCTACCTACCCCGGTACAGATCCAGACGGAGCACTGACATGGACCTTTTCGCCCTTATCCTGCTGGCCGTACTGATCGGCGTACCGCTGATCGTCATCAGCCTGTACAACGGCATCGTCGGTAACCATAACCGCGTCAAACGCGCCTGGGCCGATGTGCTGACTTATGAGCGGCAGAAGACCAAGGTCCTCGATGCGCTGCAGGAGCAGGCTGGTCTGTACCGCGATCATGAGCAAAGCGTGCTGGCCGGGATCACCCGCCTGCGCAGCGCCATTGCCGAACTGCCTGTGGAAGCGAACGGCAAGATCCTGGCCAAAGCCGAGGGCGCCACCCGTTCGTTGCTCGGTGGGCTGCGCGTGGCCTTCGAGGCCTACCCCGAGCTCAAGGCCTCGGAGCTGATGAACAACCTCATGCGTGAAATTGCCGAGCAGCAAGAGAACGTCGGCGCGGCCATCGTGATTTTCAACGGCGAGGTGGAGCGCTTCAACAACAGCATCCAGATGTTCCCAGGGTCGCTGGTCAACAGCGTGATGAACAAGCATTCGGCCGTCACCCCATTCACCGATGACCAAGCCACCAGCGCCTTCGACTACACCCCTAACCTGTGAAGCCGCTCAGCGCTGGGCAATGCACGGCGACACGAACAGCTCGCCGCGCCAGGCCCCGCGCAAGGTTCGGCTGGCCACCAGCGCCCAGAGTATGGCCAAGGCCACCACCAGCACCTGGCCGAATACGCTGAAGAAACTCAACTGCAGCCAGCCCGCCAACTTCAGCGTGGCCAGGCAGTACACGCCAAGCGGGAAGGTGAACCCCCACCAGCCCAGGTTGAACGGCATGCCCTGGCGCATGTAGCGCAGGGTGATCAGCACCGCCGTCAGCAACCACCACAACCCGGCGCCCCACAGCACGATCCCGGCCACCAGCCCCAGCCCACGCGCCACCTCACCGAGACTGCCCAGGCCATTGGCGGCGAACACCGCTGGCGCATCGCCACCGAGCACCAGCATGCCCAGCGCGCCGGTACCGATCGGGCCCAGCGCCAGCCAGCTGGAGGCGGCCATGTTGGCCGGCGGCAGCTTGTGCAGGGCCATGCGCAACATGAGGATGGTGAGGATGCTGAACGCCACCGGCAGCGAAACCGCCCACATCACATAGCTGGTGATGACCACCAGGAACTGCCGGTGCGCATCCACCAGGTGCGGCGCCAGCAACCCGCCACTGGCGGCGGCGACCTCCGCTGCCACCACCGGCAGCAGCCACACCGCGGTCATCTGGTCGATGCTGTGCTCCTGGCGGGTGAACATCAGGTAGGGAATTGCCACGCCGCATAGCAGCGCCAGGCCCACGTCCAGCCACCAAAGCATTTCAACCCACGGCACCACGCCCTCGCCCCAGCGCGCCAAGCCGAATACCAGGGCACCGTTGAGGATGGTGGCCAGGCCCATGGGGATGGTGCCGAAGAACATCGACACGGTGGAGTGCGCGAAAATCCGCCGCGCCTCATCGAAGAACATTACCCAGCGGGCGCCGTACAGGATACAGAACAGGGTAAACAGGCCGATGGTCAGCCACCACAGGCCCTCGGCCACGCTGTCCAACCCCGGCATCTGGACCTGATGGAAGGCCAGGGCCAGCACGCCGGTACCCATGGTCGCGGCGAACCAGTTGGGGGTGAACTGGCGGATCACTTCGCGGGGGTGGGCCAACTGGCTGAACGGGCGCCAGGAAGGCGCGCGGGTCTGGGTGCATGGCATAAGCTGTCTCCTGCCCTTGTGTAAGGTATGAATATCTTATGCCTGGAAAGAATATCTATATAACGGGTAATTTCTCTATCTGTTATCGATTTCAAAGATATAGCAGCCCGGCCCGCACTTGACATATGCTTGACCGTTGACAATGACAAGGATCAGTCGATGCTACGCGCCCTCAAAGGCTACCCCGCTGCGGTTCGCCTGCTATTGTTCACCACCTTCACCTTGACCATGGCCCGGGCCATCACCCTGCCCTATCTGGTGGTGTACCTGTCAACGCACCTGGGCCTGTCGGTCGGCCAGACCGGCCTGCTGGTCGGCGGCGCGATGCTCCTGGCCTCCATGCTCAGCCTCTATGGCGGACACCTGGTCGACACCCTGCACAGTCATACCCTGATCGTCGCCTGCACCCTGGTGTTCGCCGTGGCCTTCCTCGGCATCGTGGCCAGCACTTCGGCTGCACTGTTCTTCTGCTTCCTGGTGATCGCCTACCTGGCCCAGACCGTGGTGGACATTGCCGCCAAGGCCGGGTTCTGTGCCTTGCTGCCGGAGAACCAACGCGGCGAAGTGTTCGCCATCAAGTACACCTTCAACAACATCGCCTGGGCTGCGGGGCCGATGCTGGGGGTGCTGCTGATCGAGGCGGACGACCACCTGCCGTTCGTGGTTTCGGCCCTGATCGGCCTCAGCCTGAGCCTGGTCTATTACCGCCTTGGCGAACGCAACTTGCTGAGCCTGCGCGAGGAAAGGCCGGCAGCGGGCTTCACCCAGGTCGCCCTGGGCATGCTGCGCGACCGGCGCCTGGTGTGCTTCACTTTGGGCGGCGTGCTCAGTGCAGTGGTGTTCGGCCAGTTCACCGCCTACCTTTCGCAATACCTGGTAGTGACCCTGAACGATCCCGCCGAGGTGGCGCGTCTGGCCGGCTACCTGGTCACCACCAATGCCCTGGCAGTAATCGGCCTGCAGTACCTGATCGGCCGACGCATCACCCGTCAGCACCTGATGCCCTGGCTGATGGCAGGCATGGCCATGTTCGTTGCCGGATTGCTAGGGTTCTCGGTGGCCGCTTCGGCGCCGGCATGGTGCCTGGCCATGCTGGTATTCACCCTGGGCGAGATCATCGTGATTCCGGCCGAATTCATGTTCATCGACCTGATCGCGCCGGAGCATCTGCGCGGGGTTTATTATGGCGCGCAGAACCTCTCCAACCTCGGCGCTGGGCTCGGGCCGATCCTGGTAGGGCTGGCACTGGGGCATGTGGTGCCGGTGACGGTGTTCTGCCTGTTGATCGGGTCGGTGCTACTGGCGGCGGTGTTCTACTGGATGGGCACACGCAGGGCCCGCCAGGCTTAGTTGGCAATACTGGCCCATCGCGGGGCCTGCGACGTCCTGCCACTGCGACCATCGTCGGCGCTGACGAACCGCGCCCTGCGTGCCAGACTGATTGATCGGGACCGCGTTTTCTTTTTTGCTCCGGAGTTTGCATGTCGTTGTCCAGCGGGCTGATCGCCGTGGTCGCCCTGGCCTATATGGCCATCATGTTCGCCATCGCCTTTTACGGCGACCGCCGCAGCACACCGTTGCCGCCGCGTCTGCGCGCCTGGGTGTACAGTCTGTCGCTGGCCGTCTACTGCACCAGCTGGACCTTCTTCGGCGCGGTCGGCCAGGCCGCCGAGCAGCTCTGGGCGTTCCTGCCCATCTACCTGGGCCCGGTGCTGCTGCTGATCTTCGCGCCTTGGGTACTGCAGAAGATGGTGCTGATCAGCAAGCAGCAGAACATCACCTCGATCGCCGACTTCATCGCTGCCCGCTACGGCAAGTCGCAGAGCCTCGCGGTGGTGGTGGCGCTGATCTGCCTGGTTGGCGTCCTGCCGTACATCGCCCTGCAGCTCAAGGGCATCGTGCTGGGGGTGAACCTGCTGATCGGCGCCAACGCCGACGCCACCGGCAGCCGGGTGCAGGACACCGCACTGGTGGTATCGCTGGTGCTGGCGCTGTTCGCCATCGTCTTCGGCACCCGCAGCCTGGACGTCACCGAGCACCACCGCGGCATGGTCCTGGCAATCGCCTTCGAATCGCTGGTCAAGCTGCTGGCCTTCCTTGCCGTGGGCGCCTTCGTGGTGTTCAACCTGTACGACGGCTTCGACGACCTGTTCACCCAAGCCCGGCAATCCGTGCACCTGAACGACTACTGGGAAGAAACCATCAACTGGCCGTCGATGGTGGTGCAGACCGCCGTGGCGATGATGGCGATCATCTGCCTGCCGCGGCAGTTCCACGTCACCGTGGTGGAGAACATCGAGCCACAGGACATGCGCCTGGCGCGCTGGGTGTTCCCGCTATACCTGGCCCTGGCAGCGCTGTTCGTGGTGCCCATCGCCCTGGCCGGGCAGATGCTGCTGCCGGGCACGGTGATCTCCGACTCCTTCGTGATCAGCCTGCCGCTGGCCGAGGCGCACCCGAGCCTGGCCCTGCTGGCGTTCATCGGCGGCGCCTCGGCGGCCACCGGCATGGTCATCGTCGAGGCCGTGGCGTTGTCGACCATGGTCTCCAACGACATGCTGCTGCCCTGGTTGCTACGGCGCAACAACGCCGAACGGCCATTCGAGGTATTCCGCCACTGGATGCTCTCGGTGCGCCGGGTGACCATCGTGGTGATCCTGCTGCTGGCCTATGTCAGCTACCGCCTGCTCGGCTCCACCGCGAGCCTGGCGACCATTGGCCAGATCGCCTTCGCCGCAGTCACCCAGCTCACTCCGGCCATGCTCGGCGCGCTGTACTGGAAGCAGGCCAACCGCCGCGGCGTATTCGCAGGACTGGCCGCCGGCATCTTCCTGTGGTTCTACACCCTGGTCCTGCCAATCGCC
The DNA here is from genome assembly GCF_900110655.1 of Pseudomonas soli. Classification (GTDB taxonomy): domain Bacteria; phylum Pseudomonadota; class Gammaproteobacteria; order Pseudomonadales; family Pseudomonadaceae; genus Aquipseudomonas; species Aquipseudomonas soli. Next base: position 80,705 of record NZ_FOEQ01000008.1, on the reverse strand, counting down.
GCCCACAGCCTGGGCTGGCCACTGCAAGTGTTCCCGGGCCTGGCCTGGCTGCACGGCAACCCACTCAACCTGCCGATAACCCCGCTCACCCAGGGCGTGGTGCTGTCACTGGCGGGCAACTTCACCCTGTTCGTCTGGGTTTCGATCCTGTCGCGCACGCGGGTCTCCGAGCACTGGCAAGCCGGACGCTTCATCGGCCAGCAGACCAATGCCCGCCCCTCCAGCAAACCCTTGCTGGCAGTGCAGATCGACGACCTGCTCAAGCTCGCCGCGCGATTCGTCGGCGAAGAGCGCGCGCGGCAAAGCTTCATCCGCTTCGCCTACCGTCAGGGCAAGGGCTTCAACCCGAACCAGAACGCCGACGGCGACTGGATCGAGCACACCGAACGACTGCTGGCCGGCGTTCTCGGCACTTCCTCGACCCGGGCGGTGGTCAAGGCCGCCATCGAAGGCCGCGACATGCAGCTCGAGGACGTGGTGCGCATCGCCGACGAAGCCAGCGAAGTGCTGCAGTTCAACCGTGCGCTGCTGCAGGGGGCCATCGAGAACATCAACCAGGGCATCAGCGTGGTCGACCAGAACCTGCACCTGGTGGCCTGGAACCGCCGGTACCTCGAACTGTTCAACTACCCCGACGGGCTGATCAGCGTCGGCCGACCGATCGCCGACATCATCCGCTACAACGCCGAACGCGGCCTGTGCGGCCCGGGCGAGGCACAGGTGCACGTGGCGCGGCGCCTGCACTGGATGCGCCAGGGCCGTGCCCACTCTTCCGAGCGGCTGTTCCCCAATGGCCGGGTGATCGAGCTGATCGGCAACCCTATGCCCGGCGGCGGCTTTGTCATGAGCTTCACCGACATCACCCCGTTCCGCGAAGCCGAGCAGGCCCTGCGCGACTCCAACGAAGGGCTGGAACAGCGGGTCGCCGAGCGTACTCATGAGCTGTCACAGCTGAACCAAGCCTTGACCGAGGCCAAGAGCCGCGCCGAGGCGGTCAGCCAATCCAAGACCCGCTTCCTTGCCGCGGTCAGCCACGACCTGATGCAACCGCTCAACGCCGCCCGGCTGTTCTCCGCCGCCCTGTCGCAGCAGGCCGAAGGCATGAACGACGAAGCCCGGCAACTGGTGCAGCACATGGACAGTTCGCTGCGCTCCGCCGAAGAGCTGATCAGCGACCTGCTCGACATCTCGCGCCTGGAGAACGGCAAGGTCACCCCCGACATCAAGCCTTTCGCCCTCCATGAGCTGTTCGACACCCTTGGCGCCGAGTTCAAGGTGCTGGCCGCCGAGAAGGGCCTGGAGTTTCGCCTGCGTGGCAGCCGCCTGCAGGTCGACAGCGACATGAAACTGCTGCGCCGGGTGCTGCAGAACTTCCTCACCAATGCCCTGCGCTACGGCAAGGGTCCGATCCTGCTCGGCGCCAGACGCAAGGGCGAACGTCTTTGGCTTGAAGTGTGGGACCGCGGGCCCGGCATCGCCGACGACAAGCTGGCGGTGATCTTCCAGGAGTTCAAGCGCCTGGACAGCCACCAGACCCGCGCCGAGAAAGGCCTGGGGCTGGGCCTGGCGATCGCCGATGGTTTGTGCCGGGTGCTCGGGCACGCGCTGGAGGTACGTTCCTGGCCGGGCAAGGGCAGCGTGTTCCGCGTCAGCGTGCCCATCGCCCGCAGCCCCGCGCCCGCGACGCCCGCCCCCGTGGAACAGGCCGGCCAGCCGCTGGCCGGGCTGCAGGTGCTGTGCGTGGACAACGAAGACAGCATCCTCATCGGCATGAATAGCCTGCTCAGCCGCTGGGGCTGCCAGGTGTGGACCGCGCGCAACCAGGCCGAATGCGAGGCCCTGCTCGGCAAGGGCCTGCGCCCGCACCTGGCGTTGGTGGACTACCACCTGGATGACGGCGAGACCGGTACCGGTCTGATGGGTTGGCTACGGGCGCGCCTGGGCGAGCCAGTGCCCGGTGTCGTGATCAGCGCCGACGGACGCAACGAGACCATCGCCCTGGTCCATGCCGCAGGCCTGGACTACCTGGCCAAGCCGGTCAAGCCGGCAGCGCTGCGCGCCCTGCTCAATCGGCATCTGAGCCTGGTTCAGTAAGGACCTCGTCGCTCAGGGCGCGCTCGACCAGCTCGGCCGGCAGGCTCTTGCTGGCCCGTGCGCCGAGCAGCTTGAGCTGCTCACTGCGGCTGACCAGGTTGCCGCGCCCCTCGCACAGCTTGTTGCGTGCCGCGGCATAGGCCTTGTCGACCTGGGCCAGGCGGGCGCCGAGCTCGTCCAGGTCCTGGATGAACAGCACGAACTTGTCATACAGCCAGCCGGCGCGCTCGGCGATCTCGCGGGCGTTCTGGCCCTGGCGTTCCTGTTTCCACAGGCTGTCGATCACCCTCAGTGTGGCCAGCAAGGTGGTCGGGCTGACAATCACGATCTGCCGGTCGAAGGCCTCCTGGAACAGGTTGGGCTCAGCCTGCAGCGCCGCCGAGAACGCCGCCTCGATGGGCACGAACAACAGCACGAAATCGAGGCTGTGCAGGCCCTCCAGGCGGTTGTAGTCCTTGCTCGACAAACCCTTGACGTGATTGCGCAGCGACTGCACGTGCTGCTTGAGCGCAGCCTCGTCGTTGTTGCCGACAAACTGCTGGTAGGCCGTGAGGCTGACCTTGGCATCGACCACCACCTGCTTGTCGCCCGGCAGCATGATCAGCACGTCGGGCTGGAACCGCTCGCCGTCGGCGCTCTTGAGGCTGACCTGGGTCTGGTACTCGCGGCCCTTCTCCAGCCCCGCGTGCTCCAGCACCCGCTCCAGGATCAGCTCGCCCCAGTTGCCCTGGGTCTTCTGGCCCTTGAGTGCCTGGGTAAGGTTGGTGGCTTCGTCGGACAGGCGCAGGTTGAGCTGTTGCAGACGCTCAAGCTCCTTGCCCAGGGAGAACCGCTCGCGGGCTTCCTGCTGGTAGCTTTCCTCGACACGCTTCTCGAACGCCTGAATGCGCTCCTTGAGCGGGTCAAGCAATTGGCCCAGGTGCTGCTGGCTGGTCTGGGCGAAGCGTTGTTCGCGCTCATCGAAGATTCTAGTGGCCAGGTCGGCGAACTGGGCACGCAAGGTGTCGCGGGCTTGCTGCAAGTCTTCCAGGCGTTGCTGGTGGCTTTCCTGCTGCTCGCGCAACTCGGCCTCCAGCCGTGCGGCCTGCGCCTCCAGGCGGCGCAGCTCGGCCTCACGGTTGGCGCGCTCGAGGTGCCAGGCGTGGGCGGCATCGCGGCTGTTGTCGCGGTCGATCTGCAGCAACTCCAGCTCACGCCCCTGGGCGGCCAGCTGGGTCTGCTTGATGGTGTTGGCCTCGCTGAGGTCGCTGATCTCGTCACGGCTGGCCTCCAGCTGCGCCTGCAGGCCAGCCTGGGCCAGTTGCGCGGCGGCAAGGCGCTCTGCAAGCAGTGCTTGCTCGGCCTTGCGCGCACCCTGGCCGCGCTGTACCTGCATGACCCAGCCCAGGCAAGGCACGGCACCTGCCACCAAGCCCAGCAGAATGCTGGTCAGATCCACTGTCATGCCTACCCCGATCGAACACTGATTGATGCTGCGCAGCTTATCAGGCTGCTGGCGCGGTTGCCTGTGCAGCCCTGTCGCGGGCAAGCCCGCGCCTGTTCAGGCGGGGAACCACTGACGCAACAGCCGCCGCGCCTCCTGCGAACCCTGCCCCGCCGCCAGCTCCAACCAGTAACGGGCCTGTTCAGGCTCCTGGGCCTGGCACAACCGGCCAAACTCCAGCTGTGCCCGACGGTCACCGGCACGGGCCGCCTGACGCAACAGCTCATGACCGATACGCCGGTCGCGGGCATTGCCGCAATCCCGGCAAAGCATCTGCCCCAGGCGGCTTTGCGCCACCACCACGCCCTGGCGCGCCGGTTGCTTGAGCATGCGCCCGGCCAGGTGCTTGACGCTGGGCTTGTCGCCCAGGCGCGGGCTGTCGAGCAGCCACAGGGCCACTTTCAGGGAAAAGCGCTTGGGGGACGGCAGCGCTGGAGAGGCATCAGGACTGGCGAAGTGTTTACCGCGAAGCTTCATGACCAACAGCAAGGGTGACTCGAGAGGCGCGCCACTCTACTCGATTTTTTGCAAACTGGCCTGGGCGACTTTCGGCTGATCGACATTTTTTTCGATGATTTTTTCTTGACGTTTTCACGGTGAAAATGCCCATGCCAGACCGCGCCACCAATTGTCGGACAATCGATGAAACAGCTGGCACGCCCGTCCTAGAGCAAGCGCCCGGGACAATCCACAGAACCTGTGGATAAGTCGGTGGACAACCCCTGAAGGCAGCCCGCAAACCCCTGTGAAATGGGGCTTTCAGTCAAACTGTCGATTTTTTCACCAGCAAAAATTAGTGTTTTTTTTCATTGACTTAAGCCCGCAGTCAAGTCATTGGCGAGCCTTCCACAGGATGTTGCAAGTGCGTTACAAGTCTCCGGGCGAGTGTGTACAAGTGCACCATCAAACGGCACGACTGCGCCCGAAAACGGCACATCCAGGCGATTGCCGGGGCATTTACCCCTCTTCACAGCAGGTGCAATAGGCGACATAATGTTCGGCTCCCCGCAATAAAAAAAAGCTTGCCAACCCTTGTATGTTCGCGTAGGGTTGCGCCCTGTTAGTACCCAGCTGAAGTCATTCTGGCCACTTAGTCCCTACAGCCCGGCGCTCAAGACGAGCAGGCGCTGCCCCATCGGGACCGGCCCATTCGATGATTCACTCGGCAGACCCTGCCCAGCACGAATCACGTTTTCAGATTGATCAGGATCTTCCCCGGCGCCCAGAACCCTGGTGTCGGTGTGCTGCCTGCCTTCTGTCGTACCTACCAGTCAGCCCAGCGCCACTTATTGCATGCGCCCCTCTGGCTGCCCTGTTCCAGTCAGGTTCTGCGTCTCCTTAATAAAGACGTCACTGGAACGTTTCTATTGTGCACGGATCACATACCGTGTCTTATGCAGGAACATCCAACAATATGAGTAACCATCAACAAATCCAGGCTGCCTTTGGCACCCTTTCCCAGGCCTTCGCTCCACTCAAGTGCCTTATCGTTGCCCCACGCAAGGGCAGCTTCAGCTTCACCCTGGTCGACGAATACGGTGTGGCTTGCCACAGCGAGCGTCTCTATCCGGACCAATACAACCGGGCCGAGCCGCTGCAGGCCGTGATCGAGCGTGCGCGCCAATCGTTGACCGCATGAATGAATGGCAGGTGATTCACCCCATGAATACACCCTGCACGCGCCAGCCTGAAGGTAATTGGCTTAATCGCCAGCGGGCATATGCTCCACGCCTTCTGGCCGCAATCGATTTAAAAACAGCCCTTTACACCACAGTTATCACACTACACTTCAACTCGAGCGGCACCTGCCGCTTCCGGCGGGCCTGACCACTCACCAGCTGCCAAGCTCCAGCGCCCGTCGGCCCTTTTCGTAAGAGGCCATCATGGGCATCGCTGCGAACGAGTTGAGTCGATACGTGATCCGACCGACCCTGATCTACCTGGGCCGCCACTGCGACAGCGCAGAAGCGTTGTTACTGGGCGTTGCCGCAAGCCAGTCGGGGCTGGGCGCTGCCCTGCATGACCGACGCGGCCATGGGCTTTACCGGATCGGTGAGAATCGTCACAGTTGTTTGTGGGACGAATACCTGGCCCGCGACCCCGAACTGGCCAGCCTGGTCCGCGGTCTGGCCAGTCAGCACGCCTTTCTCGGTGGCCCCCACCTCGAACTCACCGTCAACCTGCGCTACGCCACCGCCATCGCCTGGATGCTCATAGAAGAGCAGGCCACGCCGCTTCCAGCCGCCGACGATTTACTGGGCCTGGCGCGGATCTGGCGGCAGACCTTCCACCCCCAGGGGCGCCTGCGGGATTTCACCCACGCCTGGCACCAGTGCATCGAGCCGATGCTTACCCACGCCTCCTGAACAGCCACGTCCTACAACCGGAATAAACGGAATTTTGGTCGGATTGTCCTACAAAACCGCTCTATTTCCTGCGTTCTAGCCTATAGCGCAGCGCGGCATTTGTTGGTAGCGTTTCGCCCCGGAGATCCCAAGGAGTTTCTAATAATGAAAAAAGTTATGCTCAAAACCTCTCTCGGCGTTGCCGTTGCCCTCGCTTCCAGCCAATTGCTCGCCAGCGGCTTTGCCCTGAACGAACAGAGCATCAGCGGCATGGGGACAGGTTTTGCGGGTCGTTCTTCTTCTGCCGAAGATGCCAGCACCGTGTATGGCAACCCGGCGGGCATGTCCCGCCTGAAGCGCGATCAAATGACCGTCGGTGGTGCCGCGGTCATCGCCAAATCCGATATTTCCGGACGCGGCAGCAACAAAGGGGGGGAAATGGACGGCGACATGGTGCCTCTGGTCGGCGTGCCGATGGGTTACTACGTCAAGTCCATCGATGATCACTGGAGCGTCGGTTTCGGCGTCTACGTGCCATTCGGCCTGGTCACCGACTACGGCAGCGACGATGCTGCGCGCTACTGGGGCAAGAAAAGCCATGTTCAGGTCGTGACCTTCCAGCCGACCGTGAGCTATGCGTTCAACGACAAGGTCTCGATCGGTTTCGGCCCGACCATCAACCGCATCGAGGGTGAACTGGGCTCGAACCTGGCCAGTATCTCGCCGCTGCGTCCGGCCGACGGCGAAGTGAAGATCAAGGGTGACGACACCGCGGTTGGCTACAACATCGGTATCCTGGTCCAGGCCACCGACCGCACCCGCGTCGGCCTGACCTACCACTCGATGGTCGACTACAAGCTCGAAGGCAAGACCAAGGTCAGCTACCCGCTGCTGGGACTGGACGGCAACAAGTTCGATGCCACCCTGAAGATCAAGACCCCCGAGTCGGTGGACTTCTCGGTCACCCACGAGCTTGACGACCAGTGGACCTTGTACGCAGGCAGCACCTGGACCCGTTGGAGCCGCCTGGAGAACATCACGGTCAACAACGAAGTGCCGGCAGGCCCTGCCGGGCAGTTCGCGACCATCAACGAAGAGCAGAACTGGCACGACACCTGGGCTCACGCCATTGGTGCCTCGTACAAGGTGAACAAGGAATGGGTCCTGCGGACCGGTTTCTCGGTTGACCAGTCGCCGACCAACAACACCAACCGTTCGCCGCGCATCCCCACGGGCGATCGCAAGATCTTCAGCATCGGTGCCGGTTGGAGCCCGTCCGACGACATGACCATCGACGTGGCCTACTCCTACCTGTGGGAAGAGGACACCAAGGTCAACAACCAGCCGCACAGCCCGACCGAAGCCGGCCTCAAAGGCAGCTACCAGGCCAAGTACGAAAACAGTGCCCACGGCATTGGTGCTTCGCTGACCTACCGCTTCTGAGTGTCACCCGCTGCATGAAGAAACCGCCCTCGTGGCGGTTTTTTCATGCCTGCACGGGCCATTATTTGCCCAAATCCATTTGCATGAACTTCACCTCGCACCGCAACGAGCGTGCGGTGACGCAGTAAAGTCGTCACCCGGGCCCTGGACTTCGGACGAATCCTTCGATTATGACTGTCTCCAAAAGGTGCTCAATTGCTGCCACGCAATTGCGCGCCCTCTATACTATTTCCAGCTGCAGCTGACGAAGAACTTGCACCTGGATTAAGCACCTGCAGCTCAATACCAATTTCTGACTGCCCATCATTAGCCCTTGTATTAGAACCAGGCACAGACAGATAAGCTGCATAAGCGCTACTTACAGCTTGTGCACCTTTTACAAAACCTGAAAGCACCCCAAAGCCGAATTGACTAAGGTGTAAATTTTCTTGATCGGGAATATCGTTCCATAAACCCGCTCGAGACTCCACCGCTGCGACGCCCGCCCCCACGACATGGACGCCTGCTGCAAAAAAATTAGCAAGCGCTGCTTTGCGATTACTGCCAAGCTGTTTAAAGCCCACCAGTGCATGCCCCATGGCAGCAGCCGCTGAACCAACCGCCAATGCATATTCGTCCACCCCTAGGGCACCTGCCGGCGAGGGCGACGTACTTATGTCATAAGTTTGTGTCGAGGTCAGTATTGGGGAAGTACTTCCAGGGCTAGGGGCGGATTGGAACATATTACCTCTAAGGTTCCAACCAGGTGCGCCAATCGCCGGCAAAGTATTACGGAGAGGCGCCCGACCATTTCGATCCTGATAGTTGATCGGATCTCCAGCGCAATAGTTATATGCATTGATACCTCCCTTTGCGAACGGGCTCAACGCATCGGGAGACAAGAAACGCATCAAGCAAGGATCATAACTTCGATACCCATTACCCAAGTGATAAAAGCCCGTCGCTGCTTCACGCGCCTGACCACAATACGCCAGCCGTGGGCCAATGGCTACTGGCAATGCACCATAAGGCGGATAGCTTCGAGCAGCATCCGCCGAGGCCAGAACTGACTGTTGCTGGTCACATACTGCTAGATTTTGCATTGCCATGATGCTCTCCGCGCACGTATGACTTCAGCAAGCGTGCATCACTCAGACGCCGGAGGTAACTGGTAAAAATATCAGGTCAGCCCACCTTTCGCTCCACGTTGGACCTATTACACCGCTGCAGGAAAAGCTGCCCTTGTGGCGGTTTTTTCATGCCTGTACGGGCCATTGTTCACCCAGGCACTGTTGCAGGTATTCCATGAATACACGCACCTTGGTCGTCAGCGCAAAGCGGTCGGCCAGGCACAGATAGACATCCATCGGTTCAGTCCGGGCATAAGCGTGGCCACCGCCATTGTTTTCAAACAACGGCACCAGCCGGCCGGCATCCAGGTGCGGACGCACGACGAACTCCGCCAGGCGAGTAATGCCGCCGTCATTCAGGGCCATCTGGGTCAGCGCATCGATGTCGTCACTGATCAATACCCTGCCGAATCGGGCCTCGAAACGCAGCCCGTCGCGCATGAAGCCCCAGGGCAGCAAGCGCCCATCCACCGGGTAGCGGAACACCAGGCAACTGTGGTCTTGCAGGTTTTCCGGGGTGGTGGGCCGGCCAGCGCTGACCAGGTAGCCAGGCGATGCGCAGCAGATAAATGGAATACGGGCGATATGCCGGGCCAGCAGGTGGTCTTCCAACTGCGGGGTGATGCGCAGGCTGACATCCACATCTTCCAGGGCGTGATTGACCTTGCGATCAGCCATCACCAACTCTATCGAAAGCAGCGGGTAGCGGGCGCTGAATGCCGGGATCAACGGCGCCAGCACATGCCGGCCGAAGGCTGAGGTCGAGGCGATGCACAATCGTCCCTGGGGCTCGCTGTCCGGCGTGGTGACCGCCTACTCGGCCAAGGCAAGCTCGCGCTCGATATGCCGTACACGTTCGTAGTACAAGCTGCCGGGCCATGTTGCGGGTAGTACGGGTCAACAGCCGTATCTGCAGGTGAGTTTCGAGCCGCGCCAGGTTCTGGCTCACGGCCGCTGGAGTGAGCCCCAGGCTGCGGGCTCCACCGGCGATGCTGCCAGCCTCGACGACCTTGATGAAGCTGCGGATGGCATTGAGTAGGTCCATGAGATGCCTGACTGATTCGTAAGTTTCTCTTTATAAAGAACTCACCAATCAAGGTCTACAGCACCTCGCACCCCCGTTGCTAACCTGCGCCTCCACCCCATCGTCGAGGAAGTACCATGACTGGACTCGCTACGCCGCGTCGCCGACGCAAGCTGCACCGAGGCACAACGCCCTATGTTTTTGCTTTTTACATGTCGGCCATCATGGCACTGCTGATGTGCTTCGTGATTACCGCAGCCAACGGCGGGATCGATGCCGACTACCTGCACAATGTGCTGAAGGCTTATCAACTAGCGATGCCGGTGGCGTTTTTCTGTGTCCTGATGGTTCGACCAGTAGTCCTCCGGCTGGTATCACTGACTGTACACCCTGAATAACGCCAGGCCAGACGCTCCGCGTCTATTCCTGAGCGCCTTCAAGGCTGCGAAGCAATCGCCTTGTCGATCGCCGCCCTGAACGCCGGATCATCCGGCTTGGTCAGGCTGGAGAAGTTACCGATCACCTTGCCCTTGCGATCCACCACATACTTGTAGAAATTCCACTTCGGCGCACTGCTCTGCCGGGCCAGCTCGACAAACATCGGGATCGCATCCTTGCCACGAACAGCCTGGGTCTTGGTCATGGTGAAGGTCACGCCATAGTTGGCGTAACAGACCTTGGCGGTCTTCTCGCTGTCGGCGTCTTCCTGCTTGAAGTCGTTGGACGGCACGCCGAGCATTTCCAGGCCCTGCTCGCGGTAATCCTTGTAGGTCGCCTCGAGCCCCTCGAACTGCGGAGCGAAGCCGCAATAGCTGGCGGTGTTGATCACCACCAGCGGCTTGCCGGCAAAACGCTGGCACAGGTCGATCTGCTCCTTGCCGCGCAGCTCGGGCAGGCTGCCCTGAAGCAGCGCCGGGCAGTCCGCCGCCCAGCTCGAAGTGGCGGCGGCCAGGGCCAGCAGGGGTAGGGTCAGCCAGCGCGCATGCATGATATCGGTCTCCTGCACATGATTCCTTGAATGTGCAGGTTAGCGCTTAACACAGGCTCATGCCCAACTGCATCAGTGCCAGGCCACCCTTGTGCCAGCCCCACCACACCAGCGCCAATACCAGCACTGCGGCAACCACCAGCAGGCCGTGCCCCAACAGGCGGTTCATGCCGCCTGGGCCTGCAGGCGGGCGACCGGGCGTTCGCGCACCGGCCAGTTCAGCGCCGCGGCCAGCAGGCTGAGCAGGATCGAGATCTGCCATACCAGGTCGTAGCTGCCGGTCTGGTCATACACCACGCCACCCAGCCAGCCGCCGAGGAAGGCGCCCAGCTGGTGGAACAGGAACACGATGCCACCGAGCATCGACAGGTTGCGCACGCCGAACAGCGTGGCCACGGTGCCATTGGTCAGCGGTACCGTGGAAAGCCACAGTAGGCCCATGGCGATACCGAACAGGTAGGCGCTGAACTGGGTCACCGGCGCCCAGAGGAAGAGCACGATGACCACGGCGCGCAGCAGGTACAGGCCGGTGAGCAGGCGCGGCTTGGACATGCGCCCACCCAACCAGCCCGCGGTGTAGGTGCCGACGATGTTGAACAGGCCGACCAGCGCCAGCACGGTGGTGCCGGTAGTCGCCGGCAGGTGCTGGTCGACCAGGTAGGCCGGCAGGTGCACGCCGATGAACACCACCTGGAAACCACAGACGAAAAAGCCCAGCGCCAGCAACCAGAAACCTGAATGCGCGCAGGCTTCCCGCAATGCCTGGCCGAGGGTCTGCTCGGCGCAATGACTGGGCAGCGGGCGGTCACGCAGCATGCCTACGAACGGCACGACCAAGGCCACCAGCAGGCCCAGCACCAGCAAGGCTGTCGACCAGCCCAGCCACTGGATCAGGCCCAGGGTGCCGGGAAGCATGGCGAACTGACCGAAAGAGCCGGCGGCGCTGGCGATGCCCATCGCCATGCTGCGCTTCTCCGCCGGCACGGCGCGGCCGACCACGCCGAGGATCACCGAGAACGAAGTGCCGGACAGGCCGATGCCGATCAGCAGGCCGGCGCTGAGCGACAGCGACCAGGCCGAATCGGCAAAGGCCATCATCGCCAGGCCGACTGCGTAGAGAATGCCGCCGATGATCACCACCTTGGCCGCGCCCAGGCGGTCGGCCAAGGCCCCGGTGAACGGCTGGGCCAGGCCCCAGATCAGGTTCTGCAGGGCGATGGCGAAGGCGAATACCTCGCGACCCCAGCCGAAATCGGCGCTCATCGGCGCCAGGAACAGACCGAAACCATGCCGCACCCCCAGCGACAGCGCGAGGATCAGCGCCGCCCCCAGAAGTACCCAACCGCTGCTCCGCCAAAGGGAAGTCATTGTCGTTGTCTCCAGCCCATCGCAAGGTTGATGCGGGTATATACCCGCTTTTAATCGTCGAATATCAGGCAAGTTGCTCCAACAAGCGCACCAACTCGTCACGCTGCCCCTCACCCAGCCGCTTCACCAGTTGCGCCTGGGCCTGCTGCCAGGCCGGGTAGGCGGCATCCAGGCATGCCCTGCCCGCCTCACTCAACAGCACCACACGGTTGCGCTGGTCTTCTCCGTCGGCCAGCCGCACCAAGCCCTCGGCCTGGAGCACCTTGAGGTTGCGACCCAAGGTGCTGCGCTCCAGGCCCATGGCCTCGGCCAGGCAAGTGATGCTGGGGCGGTCGAGGCGCTGGACATGACGCAGCAGGGAAAACTGGGCGACATTGATGCCGAAGCCGACAAGGGCCTCGTCGTAATGCCGGCTCACCCCACGGGCGGCACGACGTAGATGGGTGCAGATGCATTCACTGGTCAGCATGGATACGTGTATATACCCGCATCCACAACGTTGCAAGACATTTCAGGAAGTGAGGCCAGGCAGCAGGTGTCGACGGGCTTTGAGTGCAGGCAGGTCATGCGACCCGAACCGCCCGCGGGCCCGCCACTTTTTCATCCGTACAAGATCGGCATACTCGACCAGATCACCCGGCCGGCGGCCTATTGCAACGCCAGGCCAAGCACCACCACCAGTTCCAGCAATTCGAGCAGTGCCCCGGCGGTATCCCCGGTGGCCCCACCCAACCGCTTGCACATCAACCGTCGCAGCCAGGCGAACACCAGCAGTGCCAGCAGCATTACCCCCAGCACCGGCCAGCCGCCCATGACCACGCAGAGTGCCACAGTGGCCAGCAACACCCAGATAGCGCCATGCCGCGGCAGATGCTCGGCCAGTGCCGACCCGAGCCCACCGGGGCGCACATAGGGCGTACCGAGGAACAACCCCAGCATCGCCGCGCGCCCGACCACCGGTGCCAGCACCAGCAGGCCGCCAGCCCCCCGCTCGACCAGTACCCACAGGGCACAGAACTTGAGCAACAGCACCAGTACCAGGGTGACCACGGCGATCGGCCCGCTGCGCGGATCCTTCATGATCTGCAAGGTGCGCTCGCGGTCGCCGAAGCCACCCAGCCAGGCATCGGCGCTGTCGGCCAGGCCATCCAGGTGCAGCGCGCCACTGAGCAACACCCACAGCGCCAGGAGCAAGGCCGCGTGCAGAGGGGCCGCCACGCCATCCAGCAGCTGGCTGGCCAGCCACAGCAGCAAGCCGAACAGCAGCCCCACCACGGGATAGAACAGCAGCGAACGCCCCATTTCCTGTGGCGTCGGCATACCCGACAGGCGCACCGGCAGGCTGCTGAGAAACTGCAGGGCAATCCAGAACGGCAGCATCTCAGCGCACCTCGTGCAACTGACCGTCTTGTGCCACGGCCAGGCGTACCAGCGCCCCATGGCCGACCTCGACCTGCAACAGTTGCTCACGTGGCAGGCCGCGTGCACGCGCCAGCAGCAAGCGCATCACCCCACCATGGGTCACCACCAGCACCCGTTTGCCGGCATGCTCGCGGCGCAGGCGCTTGAGCGTGGCCAGCACCCGTTCGGCAAAGACCAGCACTGGCTCGCCCGCAGGCGGGGTGAACGCATAAGGATCCCTCCAGAACAGTCCCAGGGCATCGGCGTCGGCCTGCATGATCTGGGCGGCGCTCTGCCCTTCCCAGTCGCCGAAATGCAGCTCGCGCACACCGGCCTCGCGCTGCACCGGCAGGTTGATCCGGGCCCCCAGCTCTTCGGCAAACGCCGCGCAACGCTGCAACGGCGAGCTCACCAGCACATCCCAGGGGCCGGCAGCGACGGTGGCCTGACGCATCTGCGCCCAGCCGTTTTCGGTAAGGGCATCGTCGAGGCTGCCGCGCAGGCCGCCGCCGAGCTCGGTCTCACCATGGCGCAGTAGCTCGAGGATCATGCCGGACGATCCGCCACCGCGGCCTCGGCAAAGGTCGCCATCTGCCCGTGCAGGGCGCAGGCCAGGCGCATCAGCGGCACCGCCAGCGCCGCTCCACTGCCCTCGCCCAGGCGCAGCCCCAGGGCCAGCAGCGGCTCGGCCTCCAGCGCCGCCAGCAGGGCCTTGTGGCCTGGCTCGGCGCCTTGGTGGGCAAACAGCAGCCACGGACGGCATTGCGGGTTGAGGCGCACCGCCACCAGGGCGGCGACACTGCAGATGAAGCCGTCGACCAGCAGCGCCACGCCATGCTGGGCGCAGGCCAGGTACGCACCTGCCAGCGCGGCGATTTCAAAGCCGCCGACACAGGCCAATGCCTGCAGCGGTTGGTCGGCGCGCAAACCGTGCAATACCAGGGCGCGCTCGATCACTTCGGCCTTGTGGCGTACACCTGCGCTGTCCAGGCCAGTGCCAGGGCCACTGAGCTCATGTGCCGCGCAGCCCAGCAGGGTGCTGGCCAGGGCCGCCGCAGCAGTGGTATTGCCGATGCCCATTTCGCCGCCGATGAACAGTTGGGCGCCCTTGTCGATGGCGCGCAAGGCGCTGTCGCGACCAGCCTGCAATGCCGCCGCCAGTTGCCCCTCGGTCATCGCGGGCTGGCGGGCGAAATTGGCGGTTCCGGCCCCCAGGCGCAAGTGATGCACGCCAGGCAGTTGCAGGTCCGCGTCGATGGTGCCGAGGTCCACCACCTGCAGTTCGGCGCCCAGCTCGCGCGCCAGCACGCTGATCGCCGCGCCACCGCCGACGAAGTTGCGCAGCATCTGCCCGGTCACTGCTTGCGGATAGGCGGAGATGCCCTCCTCCACCACGCCATGGTCGCCGGCGAAGATCGTGATGGCGACCCGCTCCAGGCTGGGACGCTCGCGCCCCTGCAAGCCAGCCAGGCGTACCGCCAGGCCTTCGAGCTGGCCGAGGGAGCCGGCCGGTTTGGTCAGCTGTTGCTGACGGGCGCGAGCCTGGTCCATGGCGGCGCTGTCAAGGGGTTGGCAGGCGTCACGCCACCACATCGGGGTCATAAGGCGGGTCCTTTGAGCATGAGAGGGAGGCCGGCGACGGTCAGCACCACGCGCTGGCAGCGTTCGGCCACGGTTTGGTGCAATGTGCCTGCGAGGTCGACGTAACGGCGGGTCAGTTCGCCCATGGGCACCACGCCCAGGCCGGTTTCGTTGCTGACCAGGATGATCGTGCCCGGCAGTTGCGCCAGGCTGGCGAGCAGCGCGTCGCGCTCCTGCGCCAGGCGCTGGTCATCCTCGAGCATCAGCAGGTTGGTCAGCCACAAGGTCAGGCAGTCCACCAGCAAGCAGCGCCCTTCGTGGGCTTCGGCGTGCAGCACGGCGGCCAGCGCCACGGGCTCCTCCACCAGCCCCCAATGGGCCGGACGCCGTTCGCGGTGCAAGCGCACGCGTTCATTCATCTCGCCGTCCAGCGGCTGGCTGGTGGCGATATAGGTCACCGGCAGGTCGCTGGCTTCGGCCAGTTGTTCGGCCAGGCGGCTCTTGCCCGAACGGGCGCCGCCGAGGATCAGGCTGTGCATTTCAGGCGACTCCACACAGTTCGCGCAGGCGCGCGGTGTCCAGGTGCTGCTCGACCAGATCGGCCAGGCGCTCGATATCGCGCTCGCGCAGGGCCTCGTAGTCGATGGTCTGCGCGTCGGCCAGCCCAGCCCAGCGCAGCAGCGCAGCGCACGACTGGCTACCCTCGAACAGGCCATGCAGGTAGGTGGCGAGGATCTGCCCGTCGGCGCTGATGGCGCCATCGGCACGGCCGTCGGCCAACTGCACTGCGGGGCGCTCCAGCGCAAGCCCGCTGGTGACGCCGGCATGGATCTCATACCCCGCCACCGGGGCCTGCTCGAGATCGAGCGTGCCCGTCACGTTACGCAACTGCTTCTCGGCTTCCAGCACGGTGCTGTACGCCAGCAGGCCCAGACCATCACTGGAGCCGGCCGGTCCTTCCAGGCCCAGGGGATCATGCACCTGCTCGCCGAGCATCTGCAGGCCGCCGCAGATGCCGATGAGCTTGCCGCCATAACGCAGGTGCCGGGCGATGGCCGCGTCCCAGCCGCGCTCGCGCAGTTGCGCCAGATCGCCGCGCACGCTCTTGGAGCCAGGCAGGATGATCAGGTCGGCAGGCGGGATCGGCTGGCCGGGGCCGATGAACTGCAGGTCCACCTGAGGGTGCAGGCGCAGCGGATCGAAGTCGGTGTGGTTGCTGATGCGCGGCAACACCGGGACGATCACCTTCAGCAGGCGCTCACTCTTTTCGCCCTGGCGCGTATCGATACCATCCTCGGCCTCCAGGTGCAGGTCGGTGACGTAGGGCAGCACGCCCAGCACCGGCTTGCCGGTGCGCTGCTCCAGCCAGTCCAGGCCAGACTGCAGCAAGGCGATGTCGCCACGGAAACGGTTGATGACGAAGCCCTTGACCCGCGCCTGCTCGCTCGCCGACAGCAGCTCCAGGGTGCCGACCAGATGGGCGAACACGCCGCCCCGGTTGATATCGGCCACCAGGATCACCGGGCAGTCGACGGCCTCGGCGAAGCCCATGTTGGCGATATCGCCGGCCCGCAGGTTGATCTCCGCCGGAGAGCCCGCGCCCTCGACCATCACCACCGGATAGGCCTCGCTCAGGCGCTCGTGGGAGGCCAACACCGCCCGCATGGCGATGGTCTTGTAGTCGTGATAGGCCACGGCGTTCATGCTGGTCACCGCCCGGCCATGGACGATCACCTGGGCGCCGGTGTCGCTGTTGGGCTTGAGCAGCACCGGGTTCATATCGGTGTGCGGCGCCAGCCGGCAGGCCTGGGCCTGCACCGCCTGGGCGCGACCGATCTCGCCGCCGTCGGCGGTCACGGCGCTGTTGAGCGCCATGTTCTGTGGCTTGAACGGCACCACGGCGATGCCCTGGCGCAGCAGCCAGCGGCACAGGGCGGTGACCAGCGTGCTCTTGCCGGCATCGGAGGTGGTGCCTTGCACCATGAGGGTGGTCATGCCGATTCCTTGTGGTAGTCCGCCAAAGCCTGGGCCAGACGTTGTTCGTCCGCCGCCGTGGCGGGCAGGCCGAAACGCAGCGCCGATGGCCGCTCGAACAGCCGCACCAGGATGCCCCGGCGAGCGAGATAGTCATGCAGGTGCGCGGCACGTTCGTCACGCACGTACTGGAACAGGTCGCAACCGCCACTGGGTGGCAGGCCAGCGCCTTCGAGCGTCATGGCCAGACGCTGGCTGGCCTGGGCGCAACGGGCAATCTGCGCCAGGTGCGTCGCCTCGTCGGCGAAGCACGCCTGCCCCAGCACCCGGGTCGGGCCACTGACGGTCCAGGGCCCGAGCGCCTCGGCCAGTTGCCGCAACACATCCGCCTCGGCGACGACGAAGCCCAGCCGCACGCCGGCCAGACCGAAGAACTTGCCGAACGAGCGCAGTACGATCAGCCCGGGTTGTCCGGCCTGATCGACCACGCTGTGTGCCGGCGTGTTGTCCATGAAGGCTTCGTCCACCAGCAACCAGCCACCCCGCGCAGCCAGACGCGCATGCCAGGCCAGCAGGCGTTCGCGGGGCACACGGCGACCGGTGGGGTTGTTGGGATTGACCAGCACCAGGACATCCAGGCTGTCGAGTACGTCCTCGACCTGGGCCTCATCCAGCTCGACCAGCGCATGCCCCGCCCGCGCCCAGGCATGCGGATGTTCGGCATAGCATGGCGTCAGCACCCCGACCCGAGCGGTCGAACGCAGGTACGGCAAAGCCTGGATCGCCGCCTGCGAGCCGGCCACCGCCAGCAGCGGCTGCGCGCCATAGTAGCGCCGTGCAGCCGCCTCCAGGCCGTCCTCGGTCTCGGGCAGTCGAGCCCAGGCGTCCACGGGAATCGGCGGTATCGGGTAGGGCCAGGGCGCGATACCACTGGACAGGTCGAGCCACTGGTGCCGAGGGATCGCGTACTGTTTCACCGCCCGTAGCAGACGGCCACCGTGCTCAAGCATTCAGGTAGGCTCCCACGCAGATCAATAGCACCCACAGCCAGACGCCGCGCTGTACCAGGTTCCAGCCACGCTCGATGGCGTCGGCGTCGGCCATCGGCCCCTCGCCCAGGCGCGGGCGTTCGTGCAACTCGCCGTGGTACACCGCCGGGCCGCCCAGCTCCACGCCCAGGGCTCCGGCCCCCGCCGCCATCACCGGGCCGGCGTTGGGGCTGTCCCACAGCGGCGCCTGCTTGCGCCAGCAGGCCAGGGCCAGGCGGGTCTTGCCCAGCAGCGCATAGGTCAGCGCCACCAGCCTGGCGGGAATATAGTTCAGCCCATCGTCGATGCGTGCCGCGCACCAGCCGAAGCGCTCGAAACGTTCGTTGCGATAGCCCCACATGGCATCCAGGGTATTGCTCAGGCGATACAGCACCACCCCCGGCGCCCCGGCCACGACGAACCAGAACAGCGCGGCGAATACCGCATCGCTGCCGTTCTCCAGCACCGACTCAGTGGCCGCCCGGGCCACGGCAGGCTCGTCCAGCTCGCGGGTTTCGCGGCTGACCAGGTAACCGACGCGCCGCCGCGCCTCCTCCAGGTCGCCCTGGCGCAACGCCTGGGCCACCGGCAGCACATGCTCGCCCAGGCTGCGCAGGCCCAGGGCGCAATACAGCGCCAGCACATCCACCAGCCAGCCGATAACAGGCAGCCAGGAAAGGATCAGCGCCAGCAAGGTCAGCGGCACCACCGCCAGGAACCAGGCCGTGACACCGTGGCTGCGCCAGCCCCGGCCACCGGCGTTGAAACGCTGCTCCAGACGCGCGGCAAGGTTGCCGAAACCGACCAGGGGATGGCGCCGCCGCGGCTCACCCAGCAGTGCGTCCAGGGCCACGCCGGCCACGGTCAGCAAGGCCACGCTCATGGACATTCCCCCCACTGGTTCTCGTACAGCATGTCACTCAACGGCCGTTGCTCGGCCCAGTCTTCCAGCACCAGCATCGGCGCCGGGTAGAATTCGGTCACCGGCCCCAGGCACAGCACCGCCATGGGCTTGGCGCCCGCGGGCATGCCCAGCAGCTCGGCCAAGGCCCGGGGCTCGAACAGCGACACCCAGCCCATGCCCAGCCCTTCGGCCCGCGCCGCCAGCCACAGGTTCTGGATGGCGCAGGCCAGCGAAGCCAGGTCCATCTCCGGCAGGGTGCGACGGCCGAAGACATGCGCCTCGCGCTTGTCCATCAGCGCTGCCACCAGCACCTCGGCGCAGTCGTTGATGCCTTCGACCTTGAGCTTCATGAACTCATCGGAGCGTTCGCCCAGGGCTTCGGCGGTGCGCACCCGCTCTTCCTCCACCAAAGCCTGGATACGTTCGCGCAAACCGCGCTGGCTGATACGAATGAAGCGCCAGGGCTGCATCAGGCCCACGCTGGGGGCTTGGTGAGCCGCGGCCAGCAGACGCCCGAGCAACTCGGGCGCCACCTCGCCGCCGGCGAAATGGCGCATGTCGCGGCGCTCACCGATGGCCCGGTAGATAGCCGCGCGTTCAACGGCGCTGTACGCGTGTTCGCTCATGGTCGCAACAGCGCCGCCGCCGCGTCGGGGTTGGACGGAAAATAGAAGTGCACGTAGGAAGCGGTCAGCCGGCCCAGGCGGAAGACCGCCTCGTTGCCGCGGCCGCCGTTGGGGCTCAGGCCCCGGGCTATCGGTTGCAGCTCGGTGCTGGTCAGCGAATGGTGATAGGTGTGGCCGCGCAGGGTGCCTTCGGGCAACTCGACGGCCTGCAGGGCCAGGGCCGCCAGGCGCTTCTGCATGGTCGCCTCGCCCGGCAGCAGGCCTGCCAACGGCGCACGCACACCGGCCACATCGGTCAGTGCGTCGAGCAGGTAGAGCATGCCGCCACATTCGGCCAGCAACGGCTTGCCCTCGGCGTGGTGGCCTCGGATCGCCTCCAGCATCGGTGAGTTGGCGGCCAGGGCCTGATGGTGCAGCTCCGGGTAGCCGCCTGGCAGGTACAGGCTGTCTACATCAGGCAACTCACGATCATGCAACGGCGAGAAGAATTCGAGCTGCGCGCCGAGGCTGCGCAGCAGATCCAGGTTGGCCCCATAGGTGAAGGCGAAGGCTTCGTCGTGGGCCACCCCGATGCGCACCCCGGCAAGCGGCGTGGTCACGCCCAGCAGCTCAGGTCGGGCAAAACCGACCGGTGGCGGCAATGCGGCATCGCAGCTGGCACCCAGCGCTTCGGCGGCGGCATCCAGGCGCGCATCCAGGTCGTTCAGTTCACTGGCCTGGACCAGGCCGAGGTGGCGGCTGGGCAGCTCGATGCCACGCTCGCGGGACAACCCGCCGTACCAGCGCAGGCCTTCGGTGAGGCTGCCTTCGAGCAACTGCGCATGGCGCAGGCTGCCAACCCGGTTGGCCAGCACCCCGGCGAACGGCAGGTCGGGCTGGTAACGTGCCAGGCCCAGGGCCAGGGCGCCGAAGGTCTGGGCCATGGCCGTGCCATCGATCACCGCCAGCACCGGTACGCCAAAATGGCGGGCCAGGTCGGCGCTCGACGGCGTGCCGTCGAACAGCCCCATCACGCCTTCGATCAGGATCAGGTCGGCTTCCCCCGCCGCTTCCCACAGCAGGCGACGACTCTCCTCGGCACCGATCATCCACAGGTCCAGCTGGTAGACCGGCGCGCCACTGGCACGCTCGAGGATCATCGGGTCGAGAAAGTCAGGCCCGCACTTGAACACCCGCACCTTGCGCCCGAGGTTGCGGTGCAGGCGGGCCAGGGCGGCGGTGACCGTGGTCTTGCCTTGGCCCGAGGCCGGGGCCGCGATCAGTACGGCGGGGCATTGGCGCGAGTCACTCACAGCTCGACGCCCTTTTGTGCGCGGATACCGGCCTGGAAGGCGTGCTTGAGCATGCCCATCTCGGTGACGGTATCGGCCAGTTCGATCATTTCGGGCTTGGCCGCACGGCCGGTGACGATCACATGCTGCATCGGTGGGCGGGCCTGGATGTCCGACAGCACCTGGTCGAGGTCGAGGTAGCCATGCTTGAGGGCGATGTTCAGCTCATCGAGCACCACGAACTGGATCGACGGATCCTGCAGCAACTGGCGCGATACCGCCCAGGCCGCTTCGGCGGCCGCGATGTCGCGCTGGCGGTCCTGGGTCTCCCAAGTGAAGCCCTCGCCCATCACGTGATAGCGCACTTGCTCGGGGAAGCGGCGGAAGAACAGCTCTTCGCCGGTGCTGTTGCGGCCCTTGATGAACTGCACCACACCGCATTGCATGCCATGGCCCAGGGCGCGGGCGAGCATGCCGAAGGCCGAACTGCTCTTGCCCTTGCCATTGCCGGTCAGTACCAGCAGCAGGCCGCACTCGTTGGGGGAATTGGCGATGCGCTCGTCGATGATCGCCTTCTTGCGCAGCATGCGCGCCAGGTGACGTTCGTCGCGTTCGGTGGATTCGCTCATCAGGGGTCTCCGCAGGCTGTCGCCGGTTGGCGACAGGGAAAAGGCGGGCAGACGGAGAACGCGCAGGGGCCGTGGCCCCAGGCCACATCGCACCGCACATCACCCTCCGTGATGCCGTTGGCAGTGACAGGCCGGTCTCCGGGCTCGCGAGCGGGACATGCCCGGACGACGCGCCTTCCCGGATACCTTTACCCAGTGGCCATGCGCCGTCTTTTACTCACCTACCGTTGCGGGGGCAGCGCCGGACTCGCGCCTGCTGGCGCTCACCGGCTTCCCAGTTTCACCCTGCCGAACCGCAGTTCGCCGGGCACCTGAAACACGCCGCGAAGGTTAGAGGGTTGCACCGGGAGCGTCAATCGAACGAAGACCGTTCTGGCCTGGGTCAATGGCCGATCCGCCAGCTTGTGCCACACTCAAAGCGGTGATATCACTTAGCCACCATTTCGGCTGGCCTCAATCACAATGACAAGGAGCGCAGCATGCAAGGCCTGATCATCAATAACCCGCGCCTGGAATTCCTGCGCCCGGCCCTGGAACGCTGGGTCGACTGCATCGACCGCTTCAACCAGTTCCAGGGCGACAACGAAGCCCCCTATTGGCATGGCGCCGCCGCCAACACCGGACTGCTCGCAGCGGCCGCCTGGCAGGCCGAGCTGACGGCGCTGCAGCAGTACACGAGCAAGAAACAGCGTGACGAAGGCGAGCGTGAGGCCCGCGGCGACCTGAGTATCAACAGCGCCGAAGAGTCGATCCACCTGCACACCAGCCAACGTTGGCCGCGCATGGCCCGTCTCGAC
Source organism: Pseudomonas soli (assembly GCF_900110655.1). Classification (GTDB taxonomy): domain Bacteria; phylum Pseudomonadota; class Gammaproteobacteria; order Pseudomonadales; family Pseudomonadaceae; genus Aquipseudomonas; species Aquipseudomonas soli. Next base: position 58,640 of record NZ_FOEQ01000008.1, on the reverse strand, counting down.
ATGGGCCCGGCCTTGCAGGAAACCGCCAACCACGCCAAGACGATCGCCTACGCCAGCCAATTCAAGGCCGGGGCGCTGTTCGTCACTCCGTGGAAGGCCGGCCAGCATGCCAGCCCCGAGGAACTCCAGGACCTGGTAGATGACCTGCAGAAACACACCGCTTGCGCGATCGCCTGGTACTTCCCCTATGGCTACCGCAAACTGCACAACGAATTGGGCCAGTACTATCCCGGCGTGGCATTACTGCTCAAGCAAGCTTGATGCCCCTGGCACAGGCCAATGAACAACCAGACGCTGTCCGCGTCCTTATCTAGCGAACAGCAGTCAGGGATTCTGCGCCAGATGTTCAGGGGGTAGCACCCGTTTGGCCTGAAGATAGGCCTTGGCCCAGTAGCTGTTCGACAGGTAGTCCAGACGCACGGTGCCCCCCGTGGAGGGCGCATGGACGAAACGCCCCTCACCCACGTAGATCCCGGCATGGCTGACATGCGAGCCGCCATTGGTGGCAAAGAACACCAGATCGCCGGACTGCAGCGCATTGATATCCACGTTCGGCGCACGCATGACGATCATGTCGCGGGTGGTGCGTGGCAGGCTTATACCCGCGGCATCACGATATACGTAGCCGATCAGGCCACTGCAATCAAAACCAGAGTCTGGAGTGTTGCCGCCCCAGCGATAGGGAGTGCCCACCAGCCCGATGGCACGAAACAGCACATCATCCGCCGCGGGCGAAGACGGCGACGAATTGAACACCACCGGCGCTGTGGGCATTGTCGCCGGAGCGGGAGCACGACTGGAACAGGCCGCGAGCAGGGCCACGAGGGAGAGGAATGCGAAGCGCGCCAACATCGCCATGATGTAAACGTCCTGTCGGGAAGCCCTCGGCCATGACCGAAGGTAAAAAGAGTTGAGAATTTAGATTAGCTGCTTTCTGTAAATGCGCACGGCGGCGAGCTTTTCAGCTACGCCGCCGTGGCAGGGTACAGCATTTTGATATCAATTCAATTGCGCGAGATCGTGGTCGGCGCCATGGCGAGCGCGCGCTTGGCCTCGATGAAGGTCTTGCTCCAGTAGCGATCGCCAAGGCTGTCGATGCGCACGCCACCGCTGCGGCGGCTGCTGGAATGGATGAACTGGTTGTCACCCAGGTAGATGCCAGCGTGGCTGACGCGACCACGACCGTTGGTGCTGAAGAACAGCAGGTCGCCGGGCTTGAGTTTGTTGCGGGCGACTTTCGGTGCGTCGACGTTGATCATCTCGCGGGTCGAACGCGGCAGGTTCATGCCGGCCTCTTCGCGGAACAGGTAGCCGATGAAACCGCTGCAGTCGAAGCCGGACTTCTCGGAGGTGCCACCGAAGCGGTAGCGAGTACCGATCAGGGCCATGCCGCGTTCGAGAATGCTGTCGGCCAGTACGGGCAACTGGTACGGCTTGCTGTTACTGGAGAAGGCCTCGAGGTCATCTTCGCTGGCCAGCTCTTCCTCGGTGAATACGGAAGAGGCAGAGGCCTTGGCCTTGACCGATTGCTCGGTGGCCATGCGTTGATCCTGCGAAGGTGCGACCGGGCCGGTGGAGGCACAGCCGTAAAGAAGGGTGACAAGTGCAAGTGGCACGAGGGGTGCGAAGCGCTTCAGCATGGGCACGACCGTGTCTGTAGTCCTTTAGAAGGGGGAAACTATGCCTTCTATCGGACCCATTTGCAAATTTTATCGAAAAACATGTGACTTTTCTGATTCGACGCTCTGGCACCGTGTTTTCAGCGCTACCAGCCGAGGGTTTCCTTGAGGAACGGAATGGTCAGCTTGCGCTGGGCCTGCAAGGAGGCCTGATCGAGGCGCTCGAGCAGGTCGAACAGCGCGCTCATGCTGCGCGTACCACGGGTGAGGATGAAGTGGCCGACTTCGTCGGTCAGATGCAGGCCGCGGCGCGAGGCGCGCAGTTGCAGGGCGCGCAGCTTGTCCTCGTCGGACATCCCGCGCATCTGGAAGATCAGCGCCAGGGTCAGCCGCGACTTGAGGTCGGCCAGCTTGATCGGCAACTCCCGGGGCGAGCTGGAGGCTGCCAGCAGCAGGCGCCGGCCACTGTCGCGCAGGCGATTGAACAGGTGGAACATCGCCTCTTCCCAGTCGGCCTTGCCCGCGATCACGTGCAGGTCATCGATGCACACCAGCTCGTATTGCTCGAGATGGTCGAGCAGTTCGACGCCACGCTCGAGCAATTGCGCCAGGGGCAGGTACACGGCGGGCTCGCCGAGTTGCTGGAAGCGGTGGGTGGCGGCCTGCAACAGGTGGGTACGGCCCACGCCCTGCTTGCCCCACAGGTAGATGAGGCTTTCGGTCCAGCCGGCGTCGGCTTCGCAGAGCCGCTCGACATAGCCCAGTGCCGCGGCATTGGCGCCGGGGTAGTAGTTGATGAAGGTGGCGTCGTCGCGCAGACGCACACCCAGGGGCAACTGGATCGGTTTCATGCTCGCGGGCGGTCGCGGGGACCACAGGGGGCCTTTGATGAACAGTGTGCAAAGTCTATACCCGCAACGCGGGCGGCACAATCCGGCAGGGGAATAGCACAAGTAAAATCAAGCAGTTGCGTTGCGGAGCAAGCCCGCTGCCACGCCCTCTAGTGTTCAAGGCTCCGGGCATGGGAGCGCGCTTGCCCCGTGATCGCTCACAGATCCGGGTCCACTTCCCCGGCGTACATGTCCGATTCCTTGTACAGGTCGTGGACATGGCGCAGCAGCACCATGATCACCGCCGCCACCGGCAGCGCCAGCAGCACCCCGGTAAAGCCGAACAGCTCGCCGCCAGCCAGGATCGCGAAGATCACCGCCACCGGATGCAGGCCGATGCGGTCACCCACCAGCAGTGGAGTCAGCACCATGCCCTCCAGCGCCTGCCCGACCATGAACACCGCGACGATACCGAGCATGGGATAGAGGTCGCCGCCGAACTGGAACAACCCGGCGACCAGCGCCGCGCCAATGCCAATGATGAAGCCCATGTACGGCACGATCGCCGCCAGCCCCGCCAGCATGCCGATCAGCAGGCCCAGCTCCAGGCCCACCAGCATCAGCCCCGAGGAATAGATGACGCCCAACGCCAGCATTACCAGCAGTTGCCCGCGCACGAACGCCCCGAGCACCTCGTGGCACTCGCCGGCCAACCCCACCACCTGCGGCTCACGCTGGCGCGGCAGCAGGCTGCGCAGCTTGGCCATCATCAGGTCCCAATCGCGCAGCAGGTAGAAGCCCACCACCGGGATCAGCACCAGGTTGGCCAGCCAGCCGATCAGCGCCAGGCTCGAGGCGGTGGCCTGGGACAACAGCACGCCGACGATGTCGGTGGTCTGGCCCATGTGCTCGCCGATCGCGGCCTTGATCTTGTCGAATTTCCAGAAGCCATCCGCCAGGCCCAGGCGGCTCTGCACCCAGGGCAGCGCCACGTGCTGCAGCCAGTCGAGCATTTGCGGCGCCAGCTCGTACAGGCGCAGCAGTTGCTTGGCCAGCATCGGCACCAGCACCAGCAGCAGGGCCAGGAAGATCAGGGTGAACAGGCTGAACACCACCACCACGCCCCAGGTGCGCGACAGCCCGAGGCGCTCCAGGCGATCGACCAGCGGGTCGGCCAGGTAGGCCAGCAGGATGCCCACCAGGAACGGTGAGAGGATGTTGTGCAGGAAGTACAGCAGCACGGCGATCACCAGGGCCGCGCCCAGCCAGATCCAACGACGCATGTCAGTCATTCGCGCCACTCCTTACCAGCGAAAGCGCAGGCCGTCGAACGGCGTTGCGGCAGTGGTGGGCGGCGGTGTGCCGGTATCGCCCTGCGCGCTCGGCGCAGGCGTGGCGGCGGCTGGCTCGGCAGGCAGCTCCTGCAGCTTGGCCAGGCCCAGCTGGGCGCGCAATTGCTCGCGATTGCCGCTGACCTGGTAGGTCAGGGTGTCGCCTTCTGCCATCTGCAAGCGGGCGCCATAAGGTTCCAGCACCCGGCTCAGTTCGGCGTAACGCTGCAGGTTCATCCCCTGCACCTGTACCTGCAGGTCGCTGCTGGCGCCGGGCCGCGTGACATAACGCGGCGCCAGGCGGTTGCTCACTGCCAGCAGCACCGCATCGGCCAGGGCCGCCTGGTCGCTGCCTTCAGCGTTGCCCTGTTCGCGGTTGTCGCCCAGCCACAACTGCCACTTGCCCTGCCACTTGCCGTCGGCCTCATGGGCGTGCACCGCCAGCAAGGCGTCGGCACCATAGCGCTCGGACGCCTCGCGCAGCGGCGCGGGGTCGTTACCCTCGAGCAGCTTGGCATTGGCCACCAATTGCTCCTGCAGATCGGCCAATGGCAGGCGCAGGGGCAGGCCGCGATGCTGGGCTGCCCGACGCAATGGCTCGGCGGCGCTCTGGCCATCGCCGACCAGGCTGCTGCCCTCGACACTGTCGTTCAGCCACCAGCCCAGGACCGACGGCCGGTTGCTGCCCCACAATGCCAGCCCCGCCTGGCGCAGGGCGCGCTCGGTGCTGCCGGGGTCGAACTCGACCAGCACCGACTCCGGTGGGCCTGCCTCGGTACCGACCTGATTGATGATCTGTTGCGGGTCCTTGCGCAGCGCGGCCAGTGCCGGGTTCTGCGCGGCCTTGGGGTCGCCGGTCAGGCGCAACACCAGGGTGTCGAGCGCCTTGCCGGTCGCCTGGGCGCGAGCCTCGCTGCCCTGCCCTTCGACGGGCTCGCGAACCTGATACAGGCCCGAGACGGTTTCGGCCTGCGCGAGGGTGCCGGCCACGACGAGGCAGGCGCCAGCAAGGAAATTGAGAAGACGCATTGAGGATTCCTGTCCAGATGACCTTGGGGCGACGCGCCCTTGCCTGTGGGCTGTGACCGCGCCACGCCGGAAAATGCTCCGCCGCGCCACGCCTTTGCGCGCGTCGCCATGCCTATACCTTATACAGGCGCCGACGCGGCAACCAGTCGCACAGGGTGAAACAGCGTTTTTTGCCCAGATTTCCCGCCTGCCCGTCGGCCTGAGGATGGCCGCCTTGGGGCAACCCTGATAAAATCGCGCGCCTTCGCAGACCAGTGACGTACAGGCAGCCGCCGTTTCTGAAAGTGGCCTTGGCCGTCCCGGTCGTTTTTCTGAATCCCTCCCTCCTAAAGGCCTGGATCAATGAGCAAGCAACCCTCCCTGAGCTACAAAGACGCCGGTGTAGACATCGACGCCGGCGAAGCACTGGTCGAACGCATCAAGGGCGTCGCCAAGCGCACCGCACGCCCTGAAGTCATGGGTGGCCTGGGCGGCTTCGGCGCCCTCTGCGAGATCCCGGCCGGCTACAAGCAGCCGGTGCTGGTCTCCGGCACCGACGGCGTCGGCACCAAGCTGCGCCTGGCGCTGAACCTGAACAAGCACGACAGCATCGGCCAGGACCTGGTCGCCATGTGCGTCAACGACCTGGTGGTGTGCGGCGCCGAGCCGCTGTTCTTCCTCGACTACTACGCCACCGGCAAGCTCAACGTCGACGTGGCCGCCACCGTGGTCACCGGCATCGGCGCCGGTTGCGAACTGGCCGGCTGCTCGCTGGTCGGTGGTGAAACCGCCGAGATGCCAGGCATGTACGAAGGCGAAGACTACGACCTGGCCGGCTTCTGCGTCGGCGTGGTGGAAAAGGCCGAGATCATCGACGGCTCGAAAGTGGTCACCGGCGACGCCCTGATCGCCCTGCCATCCTCCGGCCCGCACTCCAACGGCTACTCGCTGATCCGCAAGATCCTCGAAGTGTCCGGCACCGACATCGACAACACCCAGCTCGATGGCAAGCCGCTGGCCGACCTGCTGATGGCGCCGACCCGCATATACGTCAAGCCCCTGCTGCAGCTGATCAAACAGACCGGCGCGGTCAAGGCCATGGCCCACATCACCGGCGGCGGCCTGCTGGACAACATCCCGCGCGTACTGCCAAAAGGCGCCCAGGCCGTGGTCGACGTGGCCAGCTGGCAGCGCCCGGTGGTGTTCGACTTCCTGCAGGAAAAAGGCAACGTCGACGAACATGAAATGCACCGCGTGCTGAACTGCGGCGTGGGCATGGTCATCTGCGTGGCCCAGGACCAGGTCGACAACGCCCTGAACGTGCTGCGCGCCGCCGGCGAGCAGCCGTGGGTCATCGGCCAGATCGCCGAAGCCGCCGAAGGCGCCGCCCAGGTCGAGCTCAAGAACCTCAAGGCACACTGATGCCGGGCAAGACCTGCAACGTCGTGGTACTGCTGTCGGGCTCCGGCAGCAACCTGCAAGCGCTGATCGACAGCAACAGCGCCAGTGACAGCCCGGTACGCATCCGCGCGGTAATTTCCAACCGCGCCGATGCCTACGGCCTGGAACGCGCCAAGGCCGCCGGTATCGACACCGCGGTGCTCGCGCACACCGGCTTCGACGGTCGCGAAGCCTTCGATGCGGCGCTGATGGCGCTGATCGACGGCTTCGCCCCCGACCTGGTGGTGCTGGCCGGTTTCATGCGCATCTTGAGTGGCGGCTTCGTGCGCCACTATCAAGGCCGCTTGCTCAACATACATCCGTCACTGTTGCCCAAGTATAAAGGGCTGCACACCCACCAGCGCGCGCTGGAGGCTGGCGATGCCGAGCACGGCTGCAGCGTGCACTTCGTCACCGAGGAACTCGATGGCGGGCCTTTGGTCGTACAGGCTGTGGTGCCGGTTGCAACGGACGACACCGAGCAGACGCTCGCCGAGCGCGTGCACCTGCAGGAACACCAGATCTACCCGCTGGCGGTGCGCTGGTTCGCCGAAGGACGCTTGCGTCTGGGCGAGCACGGTGCATTACTGGATGGCCAGCCGCTGGCGGCCAGCGGTCACTTGATTCGATCCTAGGAGAATTTATGCGTCGCGCCCTGCTCTTGGCTCTCGCCGTGCTCGCCCTGCCCCTCCAGGCAGCTGATCTGAAGCCTTTCGCGGCCAGCTACACCGCCGACTGGAAGCAGCTGCCCATGAGCGGCACTGCCGAGCGCAGCCTGGTGAAGAACGCCAACGGTACCTGGGACCTTAATTTCAAGGCCTCCATGATGATCGCCAGCCTGACCGAGCAAAGCACCCTCAAGCTCGACAATGACACCCTGCTGCCGCAGAAGTACCACTTCGAGCGTGGCGGCTTGGGCAAGGCGAAGAAAGTCGACCTCACCTTCGACTGGACCGGCAAGAAGGTGACCGGCAGCGACCGTGGCGACGCGATCAGCCTGCCGCTCAACCGCGGCGTGCTGGACAAGTCGTCCTATCAACTGGCGCTGCAGCATGACGTGGCCGCCGGCAAGAAAAGCATGACCTACCAGGTGGTCGACGGTGACGAGATCGACACCTACGACTTCCGCGTGCTGGGCACCGAGAAAGTGGCCACCAAGACCGGCCAGGTCGATGCGGTCAAGGTCGAGCGCGTGCGCGATCCTAGCCAGAGCAAGCGCATCACCGAGCTATGGTTCGCCAAGGACTGGGATTACCTGCTGGTGCAACTGCGCCAGGTCGAGACCGATGGCAAGGAATACGTGATCGTGCTGCAGGATGGCACGGTAGACGGCAAGGCGGTCAAGGGTAACTGATGGCGCTGCCTGCAATACCCGAAGCCCCGCCTTGTGCGGGGCTTCTTTTTCGGTGAGTGCCTGCACCGCCCAATCGCGGGCCAAGCCCGCACGTATTTGTGTTCGATTCGTGGAAGCGGGCTTGCCCCGCGACTGGCCTCTTCATGAAACTTGTTTCATCGCTGTTTTATTTACTTAGCCTGCTAACAAACTCTATAAAGAGGGTGTGCGACACGCTGTCGCAGCCAACTGAAGCAGTGGAGTTTAACGATGACAGTCCAAGTAACCGAACGCGACGAATCGAAAATGTCCCACGAAGGCCTGGCCGCTGGTGTGCGGATCTGGGATGTGCATCAACAGGGCCAACTGGTCGGCATGTTCCATGATGAGCACCAGGCCCAGCAATACCGCATGGAGCTGGAATACCTAGAGAACCAGCGACCGTCGCAATAACACCCTCTTCAAACGAAAAACCCCGCCTAGGCGGGGTTTTTCATGCTTACCACATCAGATCGTCAGGGATCTTGTAGGCTGCGTACGGGTCGTCCTCGTCCGCCTCCTCGACATGGGTGTTGAGCAGCAGGATGCGCTTGGGGTCGCGCTCCTGGATCTTCACCGCCGCCTCGCGTGGAATCACTTCGTAGCCACCGCCATGGGCGACGACCGCCAGCGCGCCGTTGCTCAGCTTGCTGCGCATCAGGGCGTTGACGGCGATGCGCTTGACCTTCTTGTCATCGACGAAGTTGTAGTAGTCCTCGGTATTCAGCTTGGGCAGGCGGGTCGCCTCGATCAACTGCTTGATCTGCGCGGCACGGGCCTTCTGCTCGGCCTTCTCCTGGACCTGGCGGTTCAGCTCCTGGTCTTTTCGGGCCTTCTCGGCCTGGGCTTCCTTGGCCAGGCGCTGCTGGCTGTCGTCCACCTCGACCTGGCCTTTGTGCTCCAGGCGTTTCTGTTTTTTCTCGGCCTTGTTGGTCTGAGAAACCTGTTTCTGGTTGACCAGACCGGCTTTGAGCAATTGGTCGCGAAGGGAAAGGCTCATGGAAGTTCACTCACTTATGCATCAGCTCAGCCGCAGCTGGGCAGGTTCTTTTCCTGACGCTTGGCCTCGCCCCACAGGGCGTCCAGCTCGTCGAGGGTACGATCTTGGATGTTCAGGCCCTGCTCGCGCAATGCCTGTTCGATGAATCGGAAGCGCCGCTCGAACTTGCGATTGGCGCGGCGCAGGGCGTTTTCCGGGTCGTGGCGCAGGTGGCGGGCCAGGTTGACGGTGGCGAACAACAGGTCGCCCAGCTCATCTTCCAGCGCATCGCTGTCGCCATCGGCCATGGCCTGCAGCACTTCGTCGAGCTCTTCACGGACCTTGTCCAGCACCGGCAGCGCGTCCGGCCAGTCGAAGCCGACCGTGGCGGCGCGCTTCTGCAGCTTGGCCGCCCGTGACAGCGCAGGCAAGGCCGCCGGCACGTCGTCGAGCAGCGAGAGCTGTTCAGGCTCGCTCTTCTCGGCGCGCTCCTCGGCCTTGATCTCTTCCCAGCGCGACTTGACCTGGGCCTCGTCCAGCATGGGGGTGTCCAGCGGCGCATAGAGCTCGCCGGTGGGGAATACATGGGGGTGGCGGCGGATGAGCTTGCGGGTGATCGCATCGACCACGCCGTCGAACTCGAAACGCCCTTCTTCCCTTGCCAGCTGGCTGTAGTAGACCACCTGGAACAGCAGGTCGCCCAGCTCGCCCTGCAGGTGCTCGAAGTCGCCGCGCTCGATGGTGTCGGCCACTTCGTAGGCCTCTTCGATCGTGTGCGGGACGATGCTGGCGTAGTCCTGCTTGAGGTCCCAGGGGCAACCGTATTGCGGGTCACGCAGGCGGGCCATCAGGTGCAGCAGGTCGTCGAGGGTGTAGGTCATGAATATCTTTCCTCAGCGAGGGCCTTGCCCTCGATCGCCGACAAGCCGGCGCCCACAGGGTTATGCCGTACCTGTGGGAGCTGGCTTGCCAGCGATGGGCCGCACAGCGGCCCCGTTCTGTCTCAAGGGGTACGGTTACGCCGCGTCTCGATGATGTTGGGCAACTGCGAGATCCTGCCGAGCAAGCGCCCCAGGGCGTCCAGGCCAGGGATCTCGATGGTCAGCGACATCAAGGCGGTGTTGTCTTCCTTGTTCGAGCGGGTGTTTACCGCCAGCACGTTGATCTTCTCGTTGAGCAGCACCTGCGAAACGTCGCGTAGCAAACCCGGGCGGTCGTAGGCACGGATGATGATGTCGACCGGGTAGGTCTGCACCGGGATCGGTCCCCAGCTGACCTGGATCATGCGCTCCGGCTCCTTGCCCGCCAACTGCAGCACCGAGGCGCAGTCCTGGCGGTGAATGCTCACGCCACGGCCCTGGGTGATGTAGCCGACGATGGCATCGCCCGGCAGCGGCTGGCAGCAGCCGGCCATCTGCGTGAGCAGGTTGCCGACGCCCTGGATCTGAATGTCGTTGCGCTTGCCCGAACGGATGCCCCGCGCCTGGCGCGGGATCAGCTCAACCGGCTCCAGGCGCTCGGGTTCGAGCAACTGCTGGGCGGCGTTGACCATATGCGCCAGGCGCAGGTCGCCGGCACCGAGGGCGGCGAACATGTCCTCGGCGGTCTTGACGTTGGCCTTCTCGGCCAGGCGCTCGAAGTCCACCTGCGGCAGGCCCAGGCGCGACAGCTCGCGTTCGAGCAGAGTCTTGCCGGCGGCGACGTTCTGGTCGCGAGCCTGCAGCTTGAACCAATGGACAATCTTGGCCCGGGCCCGCGAGGTGGTCACGTAGCCCAGGTTGGAGTTCAGCCAGTCGCGGCTCGGGCTGCCGTGCTTGCTGGTGATGATCTCCACCTGCTCGCCGGTCTGCAGGCTGTAGTTCAGCGGCACGATGCGCCCGTTGATCTTGGCGCCGCGACAGTTGTGGCCGATCTCGGTGTGTACCCGATAGGCAAAGTCCAGCGGCGTCGAGCCCTTGGGCAGGTCGATGGCGTGGCCGTCGGGGGTGAACACGTAGACGCGATCCGGCTCGATATCGACGCGCAGCTGTTCGGCCAGGCCGCCGATGTCGCCCAGTTCCTCGTGCCACTCCAGCACCTGGCGCAACCAGGAGATCTTCTCTTCGTAGTGGTTCGAGCTGGGCTTGACATCGGTGCCCTTGTAGCGCCAGTGGGCGCAGACACCCAGCTCGGCTTCCTCGTGCATGCCATGAGTGCGGATCTGCACCTCGAGCACCTTGCCCTCGGGGCCGATCACCGCGGTGTGCAGGGAGCGATAGCCGTTTTCCTTGGGGTTGGCGATGTAATCGTCGAACTCTTTCGGAATGTGCCGCCACAGGGTGTGCACGATGCCCAGCGCGGTGTAGCAGTCACGCACTTCCGGCACCAGCACGCGCACCGCGCGCACGTCGTAGATCTGGCTGAACTCCAGGCCCTTGCGCTGCATCTTGCGCCAGATCGAATAGATGTGTTTCGCCCGGCCACTGATATCGGCGTTGACGCCGGTGGCCAGCAGCTCGTTCTGCAACTGGTTCATCACGTCGCTGATGAAGCGCTCACGATCCAGCCGGCGCTCGTGCAGCAACTTGGCGATCTGCTTGTACTGGTCAGGCTCGAGGTAGCGGAACGACAGGTCCTCGAGTTCCCACTTGATATGGCCGATACCCAGGCGGTGCGCCAGCGGCGCATAGATATCGAACACCTCGCGCGCCACACGCAGGCGCTTCTCGTCATCGGCCGCCTTGACCGCCCGAATGGCACAAGTACGCTCGGCCAGCTTGATCAGCGCCACGCGTACATCGTCGACCATCGCCACCAGCATCTTGCGCAGGTTCTCGACCTGCGCCTGGGAGCCGAGCACCAGCGACTGGCGCGGGCTGAGGCTGGCACTGATGGCCGCCATGCGCAGTACGCCGTCGATCAGCTTGGACACCACCGGCCCGAAGCGCTGGCCGACCTCGGCCAAGGTCACCTTGCCTTCGCGCACCGAACGGTAGATGACAGCCGCCACCAGGGAATCCTGGTCGAGCTTGAGGTCGGCGAGGATTTCGGCGATCTCGAGCCCCGCCTGGAAACTGGACGTGCCATCGGCCCAGGAATGCTTGGCAGGGTTGCCTTTCTTCTCGACCTCGTGGGCAAACTCGCAGGCCTCCTTCAACCCCGGGCGATCGAGTTGCGAATCGACGCTCACCACATGATCGAGCCATGCTTCGAGATTGATACTGCCGTCGTTGTTGACCGGCTGGTGCACTCTCACCTGTACCATCTTTGCTTTACCTTTCCATACAGCGCACCACGCAGGTGCACTGGCTATCACCTGTGCGTCCCTCACTCCCTGATGGCCGCACCAAGAGGGCCAGCCCGGCTAGCCCGCTTCGAATAACGCCATGGCTTCGACATGCGCCGTCTGAGGAAACATGTCGAGAATCCCGGCCCTTTTTAACCGGTACCCCTGCCCGACCAGCACTTGCGTATCACGCGCAAGCGTGGCGGGGTTGCACGATACATAGACCAGCCGTTTCGCACCCAGCCGGGCGAGGCCTTGCACCACCTCGAAAGCCCCGTCGCGCGGTGGATCCAAGAGTACCGCAGAAAAGCCCTCGGCACCCCATCCAGCGCCTGCCAAAGGCTGCGATAAATCGGCCTGAAAAAACCGTGCGTTATGCACATTGTTGGCGTGGGCGTTGGCCTCGGCACGGCTGACCATGGCCTGCACGCCTTCCACCGCCACCACCTCGCGCGCCTGGCGGGCCAGTGGCAAGGCAAAGTTGCCCAGGCCGCAGAACAGGTCCAGGACCCGCTCATGCGCCTGGGGCGCCAGCCAGGCCAAAGCCTGCTGGATCATCGAGGTGTTGACCTGGGCATTGACCTGGACGAAATCCCCCGGCCGCCAGGCCAGCTCCAGGCCCCAGGGCTCCAAAGCAAAGCCCAGTTGCGCCGCGGCGTCTACTGGCGCCGGCTCGCCCTCGCCCTGCAGCCATAACTGGGCGCCGGCCTCGCGGCAGAATGCCTCGAGCCGCGCCAGGTCTTCACTTGGCAAGGGCGCCACATGCCGGACCATCACTGCTTCCGCGGTACCACTGAACAGCTCCACATGCCCCAACACCTGCGGCTTGCTCAAGCTGCGCAACACGGTCGGCAGGTGGCGCATGATCGCCTGCAAGGGCTGTACCAGCACCGCGCAGTCGTCGATGGCAACGATGTCCTGGCTGGCCTCGGCGCGGAAACCGACCTCCAGCTGACGCGCCTTGGTGTCCCAGCGTACCGCTACCCGCGCCCGGCGACGGTAGCCGAATTCCGGTCCGCACAAGGGAACAGCCCACTCTTCGGGCTGCACGCCGGCCACCCGCTGCAACTGCTCGGCGAGCAGGCGCTGCTTGAGCGCCAGCTGGCCGTCATGGGGTAGGTGCTGAAGGTTGCAGCCGCCACAGCGGGCGTAGTGACGGCAGGGCGCTTCGCGGCGCTCGGCGCTGGCCTGGAACACCCGTTCCAGGCGCGCCTCGACCACCTTGCCGCGTGCGGCAAGCACCCGCGCCTCGACGTCTTCGCCGCCCAGCGCGCCGCTGACGAACCAGGTACGACCCTCGCTGAAGGCGATGCCACGGCCGTCACCGGCCACGCGCTCGATAAGCAAGCGCTGCTTCTTGCCCACCGGCACTTGTGCGGCACGGTTGCCGCCGGCCGGCTGAAAACGCAGGCCGGTATTGCTTTTCTTTCTGGACATCAGGTCGGATCGAACAGGCCGGTGGAAAGGTAACGGTCGCCGCGGTCGCAGATGATGGCGACCATCACCGCGTTCTCGACTTCACGGGACAGACGCAACATCGCCGCCACCGCCCCGCCGGAGGATACGCCACAGAAAATGCCCTCTTCGCGGGCCAGGCGACGGGTGGTTTCCTCGGCCTCCTGCTGGGACATGTCGACCACGCGGTCGACCCGGGTGGCGTCGAAGATCTTCGGCAGGTACTCGTGGGGCCAACGGCGAATGCCCGGAATGGCCGAGCCTTCCATCGGCTGCAGGCCAACGATCTGCACCGCCGGGTTCTGCTCCTTGAGGTATTGCGAACAACCCATGATGGTGCCGGTCGTGCCCATGGAGCTGACGAAGTGGGTGATCGTGCCCTGGGTCTGCTGCCAGATCTCCGGGCCCGTGCTGTTGTAGTGCGCGATCGGGTTGTCGCCGTTGGCGAACTGGTCAAGCACCAGCCCACGGCCTTCGGCCTGCAGTTTTTCCGCGAGATCGCGGGCGCCTTCCATGCCCTCTTCCTTGGTCACCAGGATCAGCTCGGCGCCATAGGCGGTCATGGCCGCCTTGCGTTCGGCGGTGGAGTTGTCCGGCATGATCAGGATCATCTTGTAGCCCTTGATCGCCGCGGCCATGGCCAGGGCAATGCCGGTATTGCCGGAGGTGGCTTCGATGAGAGTGTCGCCGGGCTTGATCTGGCCACGCAGTTCGGCACGGGTGATCATCGACAACGCCGGGCGGTCCTTGACCGAACCTGCCGGGTTGTTGCCTTCGAGCTTGAGCAGCAAGGTATTGCTGGTGTTCCCGGCGATGCGCTGCAGGCGAACCAGCGGCGTATGGCCGACGCAGTCGGCGATGGTTGGGTACTGCAGGGTCATGGGCGTTTTCGCAATCCGGACGGCAGGGGCGCCTATCATACCGGCAAACCCGGCGCGGCCATATCACGCAATTGTCGGTGGTTATAGCGGGTAGCTATAAGCAATTGTTCCCTGGCACCGGGCTTGTCCGCGCCGGACCAACCGACGGCCCCGCTTCATGGGCAGGCAGGCGCATGCACAGGCGCAGGCCACGCTCGCCATTAACCGCCCACACCAGCCCACCCTGGCGGCGGATCGCATTGCGGGCAATGCTCAAGCCCAAGCCAAAGCCACCGTCCCCGGGCCGCGCCCCGTCCAACCGGGAAAACGGCGCGAAGATCCGCTCGAGGTCTTCCTCGGCCACGCCACCGCCGTCATCCTCCAGGTCGATACGCCAATACCCGCCTTCACGCCAGCCGCCCAGGCGCACCACACCCGCCTCCGGCGAGTGACGGATGGCGTTGCGCAGCATGTTCTCCAGCGCCTGGGCAAGGTCGTTGAGGCTGCCCCGCACCCAGCAGTCCGCCGGCAACGCACAGCGCAACTGCCCAGGTGCCCAGCCGCTTTCGTAACAGGCATTCTCGCTGAGCAGGTCCCACAGCGCCGGCACCTGGATCGGTTCCAGGTTCACCGGGGCGCGCTCGGCGTCCTGCCAGGCCAGTTGCAAAGTGTCCTCGACCAGTTGCTGCATGCCGTCCACCTCGCGGTGCAGGCGTTCGCGCAGGCGCTGCAGGTCGGTTTCGCCGTCGCAGGCCACGCGCAGGCGGCTGAGCGGCGTGCGCATCTCGTGGGACAGGTCGCGCAGCAACTGCTGCTGCAAGGCCACGGTGCCCTGCAGGCGCTCGGCCATCTGGTCGAAGGCCCTGGCCAGTTCGCCCAGCTCGTCCTTGCGCCGGGTGGTGCGCGGATCCAGGCGCGCCGCCAGTTGGTCGGCGCGCCAGGCGCTGGCCTGTTCTCGCAATTGGTTGAGCGGCACGATCAGCATGCGGTACAGGCCGACGCACAACAGCAGGGTAAACAGTCCAGGAATGATGCCGTTGGTGACGATGCGCCAGAACAACCGGTACTGGCCCGGGTTGAAGCGCTCCGGCAGCTCGATCACTAACATGCCCTGCTCCGGCGCGCCGGGGAACGGCAGGCGCAACCAGGGCTGGCCGATACTGCGCCGGCTCATCGGCCAGTCAACGCCGCGCAGGCGGGTCAGGCGCTGGGCCTGCCGGGCAGTGAGATCAGCGTTGCCCAACGGCTGCAGGTCGCCATCAAGCACCCCCGCCCAGCCTTGCTCGCGCCCACGCATCTCGGCCAGCCAGGCATCGACACCATCAGCGCCGCCCCTGCGCCAGGCCAGCTCCGCCTCGGCCGCGTAACCACGCAGCACCTGACGCGCGGGTTCGGAAAGGAAGGCGTCCTGGGTTTCCATATGGCGACCCCAGCTGTAGCTGAGGCCGATCATCAGCAGGCAGAAGCCCACCAGCAGGACGGCCAATTTCCAGAACAGCGAATGGCGATCGAGCACGACTCAGTCGACCTCGCCCACGCCGAATACATAGCCCTTGCCCCAGACGGTGCGGATCTGCCGCTCGTGATAACCGATGGCCTTGAGCTTGCGGCGAATCTGGCTGACGTGCATGTCCAGGCTGCGGTCATGGCGCGAGTATCCGCGCTGCAGCACCTGCTGGTACAGGAACGGCTTGCTGAGGACCTCGTCCTCGCTGCGATACAAGGTGTCGAGCAGGCGGTATTCGCTGGGGGTCAGCCCGGCCCACTGGCCGGCAAGGCAGATATCGGCCGCTTGCTCGTCAAAGCGCAACAGCGGCTCCGCCTCCTTGCGCGGCGCCAACGCCCGTCGTTCGAAAGCCACTCGGCGCAGGATGGCCTCGATGCGCACCCGCAGCTCGGCGAAACTGAAAGGCTTTGGCAGGTAGTCGTCCGCGCCGCGTTCAAAACCATTGATACGATCGGCCTCGGCCCCCAGCGCCGACATCAGGATGACCGGCGTGGCGCTGCGTCGGCGCAGGCTGGTCAGCGCATCCAGGCCATTGAGGCCGGGCAGCAGGATGTCCAGCAGGACCAGGTCGAAGGCTTGTCGTCCCGCCTCCTCAAGCCCCTCCAGAGCACTACGGCACCAAGTCACCTGGAAGCCGCCGCGACGCAATTCTTCGCGCAGGTAGGCACCGAGCACGGGATCGTCCTCGATGGCCAGGATGTGGGTGGCGTGAATAGCTTCAGGATGCATTGGCAACTGCCATCGATTCTCAGTTGCGTGATTATTGGGCAAGCGCTCCTGGCAAGGCAACCGTCGCCCGACTGACGCGCCATCGTACAGCCGGCCTTACTTGGCAAACAAAAGCCTTACAAATGCCTGCGGCGCGGAGTAACGTTCCCGCTGATGCGCGAACAGCGCTTTTCAAGGCACATGACAGGAGACAGGTGTGCTCGACCGTTTGGGAATCCGCAGCCGCGTCCTGCTGCTGGCCTTGCTCCCCGCCAGCCTGATGGCCCTGGTGCTGGGCAGTTACTTCACCTGGTTGCAGCAGAGCGACCTGCGCACGCAGCTGCTGCAACGCGGCAAGATGATCGCCGAGCAGTTGGCGCCCCTGGCGGCGCCGGCCCTGGCCCGCCAGTCCCCGGCGCAGCTGGAGCGCATCGCGGCCCAGGCCCTGGAGCAGGTCGACGTGCGCGCCGTGGCGTTCCTCGCCGCCGACCGCACGCGCCTGGCCCACGCCGGCCCCAGCATGCTCAACCAGCCGCCCAGCGGCGGCACCGGCACGCAACTGCTGCAGCGCACCGGCAACGATGCCACCCGTTACCTGATGCCGGTGTTCGGCCATCACCGCGACCTGGCCACCGACGCCGTACCCGCCGAAGCCGAGCGCCTGCTCGGCTGGGTGGAGATCGAGCTATCCCACGACGGCACCCTGCTGCGCGGCTACCGCAACCTGTTCACCAGCCTGCTGCTGATCCTCGCCTGCCTGAGCCTGACCGCGCTGCTCGCCCTGCGCATGAGCCGCACCATCAACGACCCGATCAACCGCATCAAGCACGCGGTCAACCAGCTCAAGGACGGCCACCTCGACGAACGCCTGCCAGCCATGGGCAGCCACGAGCTCGACGAACTGGCCGCTGGCATCAACCGCATGGCCGAGACCCTGCACAGCGCCCACGAAGAGCTGCAGCACAGCATCGACCAGGCCACCGAGGACGTGCGCCAGAACCTGGAAACCATCGAGATCCAGAACATCGAGCTGGACATGGCGCGCAAGGAGGCCCTGGAGGCCAGCCGCATCAAGTCCGAGTTCCTCGCCAACATGAGCCACGAGATCCGCACCCCGCTCAACGGCATCCTCGGCTTCACCCATCTGTTGCAGAAGAGCGAGCTGAGCCCTCGCCAGCTCGACTACCTCGGCACCATCGAGAAATCCGCCGACAACCTGTTGGGGATCATCAACGAGATCCTCGACTTCTCCAAGATCGAGGCCGGCAAGCTGGTACTCGACAGCATCCCGCTCAACCTGCGCGACCTGATCCAGGACACCCTGACCATCCTTGCCCCGGCCGCCCATGCCAAGCAGCTGGAGCTGCTCAGCCTGGTCTACCGCGACACCCCGCTGTCGCTGGTGGGCGACCCCTTGCGGCTCAAGCAGATCCTCACCAACCTGGTGAGCAATGCCATCAAGTTCACCCGCGAAGGCACCATCGTCGTGCGCGCCATGCTCGAGGACGAGCAGGAAGACAGCGTGCAACTGCGCATCAGCGTCCAGGACACCGGCATCGGCCTGTCGCCGCAGGATGTGCGCACCCTGTTCCAGGCCTTCAGCCAGGCCGACAACTCGCTGTCACGCCAGCCCGGCGGTACCGGCCTGGGCCTGGTGATCTCCAAGCGCCTGATCGAACAGATGGGTGGCGAAATCGGCGTCGACAGCACGCCGGGCGAAGGCTCGCAGTTCTGGATCAGCCTCAACCTGCCCAAGGCCCACGACGACACCGAGGAGCAACCCGCCCAGGCCCTGGTCGGCCGTAGCGTGGCCATCGTCGACGGGCACGACCTGGCCCGCCAGGCATTGCAGCACCAGCTCGAGGACTGCGGCCTGGCGGTCACCGTGTTCGCTTCCTGCGACCAACTGCTGCACGGCGTGCAGGCGGCAAGCCAGGCCGGGCAGCCGTTCGACTTCGCCGTGCTCGGGGTCAATCTCGGCAGCCTGGCGCCGGAACAACTGGGGCAATACCACCAACAGCTCGAGCGCCTGGGATGCCAGTGCGTGGTGCTGTGCCCCACCACCGAGCAGCCGCTCTACCACCCTTACCTGCCCAACGCCCACGGCCAGTTGCTGGCCAAGCCCACCTGCACGCGCAAGCTGCGTCGCCTGCTGCTGGAACTGGTGCAGCCGCGCCGGCCGGTGTGCGAGCAACGCAGCAACGGCGGCCAACGCATGCCCAAACTCCTGTGCGTCGACGACAACCCGGCCAACCTGCTGCTGGTGCAGACCCTGCTCGAAGGAATGGGCGCCGAGGTACTGGCGGTGGACAGCGGCTATGCCGCGGTGCAGGCCGTGCAGGACGAGCCCTTCGACCTGGTGCTGATGGATGTGCAGATGCCAGGCATGGATGGCCGTGCCTGCACCGAACAGATTCGCCAGTGGGAGGCCAGCCAGAGCGGTCCGGCCCTGCCCATCGTGGCCCTCACCGCGCACGCCATGGCCAACGAAAAGCGTGCCTTGCTGCACAGCGGCATGGACGACTACCTGACCAAGCCGATCAGCGAGCGCCAATTGGCCCAGGTGGTGATGAAATGGACCGGCCTGAGCCTGGGATCACCGCCACAGGAACGGCCCAGTGAGCGCCTGCCCGACAGCAGCGAGCTGAAGGTGCTCGACCCGGAGGAAGGGCTGCGCCTGGCCGCCGGCAAGCCCGACCTGGCGGCGGATATGCTGGCCATGCTCCTGGCCTCGCTGGAGTCCGACCGCGAGGCCATCCAGGCCGCCCGCGACGCTGCCGACCGCAACGCCATGATCGAGCGGGTGCACCGGCTCAACGGCGCCTCGCGTTATTGCGGCGTACCGCAGTTGCGCGCGGCCTGCCAGCGCAGCGAGACCTTGCTCAAGCAGGACAGCCCCCAGGCGTTGCAGGCCCTGGACGAACTGGACCAGGCCATCAGCCGACTGGCCGAGCAGGCACGCGAAAGCGCCTGAATCCCCCCCCACAGGCTTTGCAAGAGTCGTGGCAGCGGAGGTGCGACTTGCCCCGCGACAGGGCCGTCACAGATCAATACCCGATCTCCCTGACGGCCTAGACTGTTGCCGACTCACAGAAGGAAGCCCCCATGCGCGCCCTGTTGTTCAGCAGCCAGCACTACGACCAGGAAAGCTTCACCCGCGCCGCCAGCGCGGACGCCCTGGAGCTGCACTACCAGTCCGCCCGCCTGACCCTGGACACCGCCGCCCTCGCCCAGGGCTTCGAAGTGGTGTGCGCCTTCATTAACGATGAACTCGACGCCCAGGTCCTACAGCGCCTGGCCGCTGGCGGCACGCGCCTGATCGCCCTGCGCTCGGCCGGCTACAACCACGTCGACCTGGCTGCCGCGCAGCGCCTCGGGCTCAGCGTGGTGCGCGTGCCGGCCTACTCGCCGCACGCCGTCGCCGAACATGCCGTGGCCCTGATCCTGGCCCTCAACCGCCGCCTGCACCGCGCCTACAACCGCACCCGCGAAGGTGATTTCACCCTGCACGGCCTGACCGGCTTCGACCTGCACGGCAAGACCGTCGGCGTGGTCGGCACCGGCCAGATCGGCGCGGCCTTCGCCCGCATCATGGCCGGTTTCGGCTGCCAGCTGCTGGCCTACGACCCCTACCCCAACCCTGAGCTGGTCGCCCTCGGCGCCCGCTACCTGGAGCTGCCCGAGCTGCTGCGCCAGGCACGTATCATCAGCCTGCACTGCCCGCTGACCGAACATACCCGCCACCTGATCAATGCCCAGAGCCTGGCCCAGCTGCAGCCCGGCACCATGCTGATCAACACCGGCCGCGGCGCGCTGGTCGACACCCCGGCACTGATCGACGCGCTCAAGAGCGGCCAGCTCGGCTACCTGGGGCTAGATGTGTATGAAGAAGAGGCGCAGCTGTTCTTCGAGGACCGCTCCGACTTGCCGCTGCAGGACGACGTGCTGGCACGGCTGCTGACCTTCCCCAACGTGATCGTCACCGCGCACCAGGCGTTCCTTACCCGCGAGGCCCTGGATGCCATCGCGGCCATCACCCTGGACAACATCGCCCGCTGGGCGGCAGGCAATCCGCAGAATCTGGTCACGGGATGATGCTAGGATACGCGGCATTTCTGGAGGACCCATGGTCGAACACGATTTCCGCTACACCCTTTTCAACCCGCAACACACCCTGATCGAGTGCCGCGCGCTGGTACCGGGCCGCTACCAGGTTACCGGCAACGGCGGCTCGATCCAGAAAGGCGACGCACTGCTGGTTTCGCTCAAAGGCAGCAAAACCCTGTCCATGCGCCTGACCGTGGACAGCGTACGCCACCTGATCAACCCCACCGGGCAGTGGGTGGCCGTGGCCCAGGGGCCAGTATTCAACGAACTGGAAATCCACGAGTGGCAGGTCAAGTGCGACGGCTGCGACGCGGTGCTGGACTTCGAGTTCGCCGCCGAAGCCAAGCTCGGCAAGAAGGGCCACGCCCCGGCAGCCACCGCCCGTGTCCAGGAGCTGGGCTGGGCCAGCCAGGGCGACAAGCACCTGTGCCCGCAGTGCCAGGAGCGCGCCTGAGTGAAACAGCTGCTGACCGGCGTGCTGATCGCCACTGGCCTGATGGGCTGCGCGTCGCAACCTTCGAAGCTGCAGCAGGAGCAAAGCTACCTGCTGGAGTGGATCGGTGAACGCCCGCTGATCGACTACAGCCACTTGACCCTGACCCTGGCCAGCGATGGTCGTGCCTATGGCAATGCCGGCTGCAACCACTGGTTCGCGCCCTATACGCTGGACGGCGAGCACTTAAGCTTCGGCAAGGTCGGCAAGACCCGCAAGCTATGCGCGCCAGCGCTGATGGACCAGGAGAAACGCTTCCTGCAGGCGCTGGAAACGGTGCAGCGCTGGGACGTGTCGCCAATCGAGCAGATCCGCTTCTGGCCGGCCGAGGGCAAGCCGCTGCGGTTCTGGCCTGAGGAAGGCTGAAACCATCGCGGGGCAAGCCCGCTCCTACGTGGGAGCGACGGTGCGCCGATGCGACTTGCCCCGCGATGCAGGGTTCAGGCGCCGCCTTTCAACGCCTTGATCTTGGCCTGCAAACCCTCGAGGGTCTGCTCGCCCAGCAGTTGCTCGCGCACCTTGCCCTTGTCATCGATGATATAGGTCACCGGCAGCGCCTCGCTGCGCGGCAGCTCATAGCGCTCGGCCGGGTCTTGCGCGAGCACGGTGAAGCCGATGCCGAGGGTCTCGGCGGCGGCCTTGAGGTCGGCGCCCTGCAAGCCATCGAAGTTCACCCCCAGCACCTTGATGCCCTCGGCATCCCACTGCTTCGCCGCAGCATTGAGCTCGGGGATTTCGGTACGGCACGGGCCGCACCATTCGGCCCAGTAGTTGAGCACCAGCCAGTGCCCCTCGACCTGTTCGGCCTTCACCGTATTGCCGTGCTGGTCCACGCCGTAGTCCGCACCGCAGCCGCCGAGCAGCAGGCTCGCGGTGATGGCCAGTGCAGCTGCCAAACGCCTTGCCATGGGTCAATCCTTCTCGAAGTTTTCAAGCATTGAAGTCGGTCGCTGCGGTTAGAATAGCCGCCACACCCAGCTGGATGCGACCCGTCATGACCGATCTGACCCTCTATCATAACCCGCGCTGCTCGAAATCCCGCGGCGCCCTGGAACTGCTCGAGGCACGCGGCCTCGCACCGACCATCGTGCGCTATCTCGAGACCCCGCCGGACGCCGCCACCCTCGAACAGCTGCTTGCCAAGCTGGGCATCGGCGCGCGCCAACTGCTGCGCACCGGCGAAGACGAATACAAGGCCCTGGAGCTGGCCAACCCTGCCCTGAGCGACGCTCAGTTGATCAAGGCGATGGTCGAGCATCCCAAGCTGATCGAACGCCCGATCCTGGTCGCAGGCAACAAGGCCGTGATCGGTCGCCCACCCGAGAAGGTCCTGGAGATCCTGCCGTGAGCGAACCCTACATCCTGGTGCTGTACTACAGCCGCCACGGCTCGACCAGCGAGATGGCCCGGCATATCGCCCGCGGCGTCGAGATGGCCGGCATGGAGGCACGCCTGCGCACGGTGCCGGCGATCTCCACGGAGTGCGAAGCCGTGGCCCCGGACATCCCGGCCAGCGGCGCGCTGTACGCCACCCTCGACGACCTGCGCCACTGCGCGGGCCTGGCCATGGGCAGCCCGACCCGCTTCGGCAACATGGCCGCGCCGCTCAAGTACTTCCTCGACGGCACCAGCAGCCTGTGGCTGGGCGGCGAACTGGTGGGCAAGCCGGCGGCGGTGTTCACTTCCACCGCCAGCCTGCACGGCGGCCAGGAAACCACCCTGCTGTCGATGCTGCTGCCGCTGATGCACCACGGCATGCTGGTAACCGGCCTGCCCTACAGCGAGTCGGCGCTGCTCGATACCCGCGGCGGCGGCACCCCGTACGGCGCCAGCCACCATGCAGGCGCTGACGGCAAGCGCGAGCTGGACCAGCACGAGATCACCCTGTGCCGCGCCCTCGGCCAACGCCTGGCCAACACCGCCAAGGCCCTGGGTGGCCAGCGTGGCTAGAAAACCCAAGGTGCTGCCGCCGCTGGAGTGGCTCGCCCCACGCGTACGGCTGACCCGCGCCCTGAGCCTGGCCTGCTTCTTCGGTCTGATCGCCCTGCTGGTGGTGAACAACCTGTGGTTCGCCAACCTGCACGGGGCGCGGGTCGAGGTGATCCTGGCCATCGAGCTGATCCCCCTGCTGCTGTTGCTGCCGGGCATGCTGATGGGCAGCGCCCGGGCGCATGCCTGGACCTGCTTCGTGGTCAATATCTACTTCATCAAGGGCGTGCTGGCCGCCTTCGACCCCGCCCGAGCGCTGTTCGGCTGGGTCGAAGTGCTGGTGAGCCTGGGGCTGTTCGTCAGCGGCTTGCTGTTCGTGCGCTGGAAGTTCCAGCAGGATCGACGCCTGGCCGGCGAAGGTGCCTGACCGTATCGGGGCCGCATTGCGGCCCCGGCGATCTCAATGGTTGACGGTATGCGCCAACATCACCGACAACTGGCACAGCGGCCGCCCGCTTTCGGCATGCCACTGGTTGAACGCCTGCTGCACCAGTGCCAGGTCACGCAGGCTGGTCGGCGGCTTGTCGATGATCTTCTGGGCGATCAACGCGGCGGCCATGTCGTCGGTGGGGATGAAGGTGTCCTTGCCGACCATGCGCAGGAAACGCGGCGCCGACAACCCGCCCAGTTGGTTGCCATGCTTGGCCAGGTACTTCCACAGCCCGACGATATCGGTCTCGGGCCAGTCGGCGATGAACGCGCCGAAACTGCCCTTCTCCTTCGCCACGTCGAGGATCATCTGCGCATTGCGCGGCACGCTCTTGAGCTTGCCCAGGTGGCGGATGATGCGCTCGTCCTGCATCAGTCGCTCCAGGTGCTCGGCGCCCATCAGCACCACTTTCTCCGGGTCGAAGCCAAAGAACACCTGCTCGAACGCCGGCCACTTGGCATCCACCAGGCTGTGCTTGAGCCCGGCGCGGAACACGCGCAGGGCCAGGGTCGACAGGTAGCGGTCGTCGGTGATGTCACGCAGCTGCGCGGGTGTGCGCGGCTGCGGCAGGAAGGCTTCCAGCGCCTGGGCCGAACCGAAGCGGTTCAGGCAGTACTCATGCAACCACTGGTAGTCACGCATAAGGTCAGATGTTCAGCACGTCGAGGAAACGCGGGGTGGCGCTCTCGTCGATCTTCAGGCTGGTGAAGTCGAACAGGTTGCGGTCGGCCAATTGCGACGGGGCGACGTTCTGCAGGGCGCGGAAGATGCTCTCGGTACGGCCAGGGTGCTTGCGCTCCCACTCCACCAGCATGTCCTTGACCACCTGGCGCTGCAGGTTTTCCTGCGAGCCGCACAGGTTGCACGGGATGATCGGGAATTCCTTCATGTCCGAGTAGGCCTGGATGTCCTTCTCGCTGCAGTAGGCCAGCGGGCGGATCACCACGTTGCGCCCGTCATCGGCGCGCAGCTTCGGCGGCATGCCCTTGAGCGCGCCGTTGAAGAACATGTTGAGGAAGAAGGTCTCGACGATGTCGTCGCGGTGGTGCCCCAGGGCCATCTTGGTCGCGCCGATCTCGTCGGCGAAGGTGTACAGGGTGCCGCGGCGCAGGCGCGAGCACAGCGAGCAGGTAGTCTTGCCCTCGGGTACCAGCTCCTTGACCACCGAGTAGGTGTCCTTCTCGACGATGTGGTACTCGACGCCCAGTTCCTTGAGGTAGGCCGGCAGCACGTGCTCGGGGAAGCCCGGCTGCTTCTGGTCCATGTTCACCGCGACGATCTCGAACTTGATCGGCGCCACCTTCTGCAGGTGCAACAGAACGTCGAGCATGGTGTAGCTGTCCTTACCGCCGGACAGGCAGACCATGACCTTGTCGCCATCCTCGATCATGTTGAAGTCGGTGATGGCTTCGCCGGCGAGGCGACGCAGGCGTTTTTGCAGTTTGTTCTGGTTGACCGAGAGGGTGCCCATAGCGCTTGGATCCGCGAGGTGTGACAAAAGCCGGCTATTTTACGCACAAACCGGGCGGCGCAGTAGGTGAATCCGATAAAGACTTCAAGGGAATCAACAACCGTCCTGACAGCGCGATTTGCTCTAAAAAGCCGGTTTTATGCGGGAATCCGCTTCCTATACTGCGACATAAGGCCACATTGGCGCAGCACCTGGTGTCCTGGCCTCGGGCCATAGGCGCTCCATCCGGGGGGCGTTTGGCAACGACGATAGGAGTGACCCGTATGATTCATCACGTTGTTGGGCTGTTCACCCACCCCGACCAGGAGTGGCGGGAGATTCGTGGCGAGGATGAAAGCATCAGCCACATGTACCTGACACACACGCTGATCCTGGCGGCGATCCCCGCCGTGTCGGCGTTCATCGGCACCACCCAGGTCGGCTGGGTGATCGGCGAGCGGCCAGCCGTGATGCTGACCATGGAAAGCGCATTGTGGATGAGCATCATGTCCTACCTGGCGATGCTCGCAGGCGTGGCGGTGATGGGCGCCTTCATCCACTGGATGGCGCGCACCTACGACGCCAACCCGAGCATGGCGCAGTGCATCGCCTTTGCCACCTACACCGCCACTCCGCTGTTCATCGGCGGCCTTGCGGCGCTGTACCCACACCTGTGGCTGGGCATGCTGATCGGCACGGCGGCGATCTGCTACACCGTGTATCTGCTGTATGTCGGCTTGCCGACCTTCATGAACATACCGTCGGATGAAGGCTTCCTGTTCTCCAGCTCGGTGCTGGCGGTGGGCCTCGTGGTTCTGGTGGCGATCATGGCCGCGACCGTGATCATCTGGGGACTGGGCGTGGGGCCCGTCTATACCAACTGAACGCATACCAACCAGATCCAACCAACACTGGGGCATCACCGGGGCCGCCGCAAGGCGGCCTCGCTTCGTGTGCCTGACCGGCGGCTCGGCAGCCGCCCGTTGCCTGCGGCATAATGCCCGGTCAGGAGAACTACCCCGCCATGCCCGAGCTGCTCAGACAACGCGTCGAAACCTGTTACCAGCAAGCCGAAACCTTCTTCAAACGCCCCTTCCCGCGCCCGCAGGTCAGCTTCAAGCTGCGCGGACAGAAGGCCGGCGTCGCCCACCTGCACGAGAACCTGCTGCGCTTCAACCTGCAGCTGTACCGCGAGAACGCCGAAGACTTCCTGCGCCAGACCGTGGCCCACGAGGTCGCCCACCTGATCGCCCACCAGCTGTTCGGCGAGCGCATCCAGGCCCATGGCGAGGAGTGGCAGTTGATCATGCGCGGGGTGTACGAGCTGCCGCCGAACCGTTGCCACAACTACGAAGTGCAGCGGCGCGTGGCGACACGCTACATCTACCGTTGCCCGTGCCCGGAAAGCGATTTCCCGTTCACCGCCCAGCGCCACAAGCTGGTGCGCCAGGGGCGACGCTACCTGTGCCGGCGCTGCCGGGAGATCCTGGTATACAGCGGCGAGACACGGGTCGAATAATCGTCAACGCATGAAAAAGGCGACCCGAGGGTCGCCTTTTCGCATTTCAACTCACGCTCAACGCGCCGGGCCTTCGGCCACGCCCAGGTCGTCGGTCGGACGGGTGTCGATCAGCGGCGAGCCGCCAGACGCCAATTCGGCCTGCAGGGTGTCGGTGTCCAGCTCCTTGACCCACTTGGCCACGACCACGGTGGCCACGGCGTTGCCGATCAGGTTGGTCAGGGCGCGGGCTTCGGACATGAAGCGGTCGATACCCAGGATCAGCGCCAGGCCGGCAACCGGCAGGTGGCCGACGGCCGACAGGGTGGCGGCCAGGACGATGAAGCCGGAACCGGTGACGCCCGCGGCACCCTTGGAGGCCACCAGCAGCACCAGCAGCAGGGTGATCTGGTGGGTGATGTCCATGGTGGTGTCGGTGGCCTGGGCGATGAACACCGCGGCCATGGTCAGGTAGATCGAGGTACCGTCCAGGTTGAACGAGTAGCCGGTCGGGATCACCAGGCCAACCACCGATTTCTTCGCGCCCAGGCGCTCCATCTTGGCCAGCATGCGCGGCAGGGCCGACTCGGAGGACGAGGTGCCCAGCACGATCAGCAGTTCTTCACGGATGTAGCGGATCAGCTTGATCACGCTGAAGCCGTGGGCGCGGCAGATACCGCCCAGCACCACCAGGACGAACAGCAGGCAAGTGATGTAGAAGCAGGCCATCAGGTAGCCCAGCTGCACCAGCGAACCCACGCCGTATTGGCCGATGGTGAAGGCCATGGCACCGAAGGCGCCGATCGGGGCCAGCTTCATGATCATGTTGATGATGTTGAACATGA
Organism: Pseudomonas soli; assembly: GCF_900110655.1. GTDB lineage: Bacteria > Pseudomonadota > Gammaproteobacteria > Pseudomonadales > Pseudomonadaceae > Aquipseudomonas > Aquipseudomonas soli. The sequence continues at coordinate 31,454 of NZ_FOEQ01000008.1, read as the reverse complement.
CATGGGCGAAGCGGTCGATCAGGTCCAGCACCGGTTTGCCGTAGCTGCCCAGGCGGTGCAAGGCGAAGCCGAACAGCACCGAGAACATCAGCACTTGCAGGATGTCGCCGTTGGCGAAGGCGCCGACCACGGTGTTGGGGATGACATTGAGCAGGAAGCCGACGGTGGTCTGCTGCGCGCCGGCGGCGGCATAGGCAGCCACGCTGCTGGCGTTGAGGGTGCTGACGTCGACGTGCATGCCGGCGCCCGGCTGCACCACGTTGACTACCACCAGGCCGATGATCAGGGCGATGGTGGAGACGATCTCGAAGTACAGCAGCGCGTAACCGCCGGTCTTGCCGACCGACTTCATGCTCTGCATGCCCGCGATGCCGCTGACCACGGTGCAGAAGATGATCGGCGCGATGACCATCTTGATCAGCTTGACGAAGCCGTCACCCAAGGGTTTGAGGGCTACGCCGGTTTCCGGGTAGTAGTGGCCGAGCAGGATACCGATGGTGATCGCGACGATCACCTGGACATACAGCGATTTGTACAGCGGCTGACGAGTCGTCATGGCTAGTTTTTCCTCAAGTGGGCCGGCGCATCCTTCCCAGGATGTCGGGGCACCTGAATCGCGAACCCTCCTGTACCCGGAGGGATTTGTCGTTGTGTTCGAGCGCCTGGGCAGGCCTCTGCCAGGTGAATAGCAAGGGCGATGCCAAAGTGCCCGCTTGAGGTGCACAACCAATGATTACAGGGTGTGAATGCCCCGGGGCGGGGCGTAATAGCCAGTGGGAAATGGCGGATTTCCGCCCGATGGCGGAAATCGTACAGGGCAGGTTGGCGGATTTCCGCCCAGCGCGCGCCTACAAGTCTTGCGCGATTTCAATCGAGCCGGAAAGCGATGCGGAACGCAGCCCCGCCCAATTCGGAGTCGCCCAGGCTCAACTCGGCGTCGTAGCTGTCGATGATGTCCTTGACCACCGCGAGGCCGATCCCCTGCCCGGGGTGCTGGCGGTCCAGCCGCTCGCCGCGTTCGAGAATGCGCTCACGCTGGTCGGGCGGCACACCCGGGCCGTCGTCCTCGATCCACAGCTCCAGTTGCCCAGGCGCTTCGCGCAGGCTGACCCGCACCTGTCCCAGGCACAACCGGTAGGCGTTCTCCAGCAGGTTGCCGAGCAGCTCGAGCAAGGCCCCCTGCTCCATCGGCACCCGCGCATCGGCCGGCAGATCGAAACCGACCTCAACGCGTTTGTCGCGATAGACCTTGGCCAAGGTGCTGCACAGGCTGTCGAGCAACGGCTTGAGCTGGACCTGGTGCTTTACCAGGCCACTCTTGCGCAGGCTGGCGCGTTGCAGTTGGTAGTCGATCTGCTGGCTCATGCGCTCGATCTGGCTCTGCAGCACCCGCGCCTGCTCGCGGTCGCCCTGCTCCATGCTCTCGCCCACGCCCTGCAGCACCGCCAGCGGGGTCTTCAGGCTATGGGCCAGGTCGTCGAGCGAGTCGCGGTAGCGCTGGCGCTGTTCGCGCTCGCTGCGCAGCAGGCGGTTGAGCGAGCCGGTCAGGCGCAGCAGCTCGCGCGGGTGCTCGCGGCTCAGTCCATCCCTGGCGCCGCTCTCCACGTCATCCAGCTCGGAGCTGAGCCGGCGCAGCGAGCGCAGGCCCCAGGTCAGGCCGGCCCACAGCAGCACCATCAGCGCCAGCAGCGCCGCGCCGAAGCCGAAGTAGAGTTTCTCGCGCAGGCCATTGAGGGTGTCCTGGTATTCGCGGACCGGTTGCAGGGCGACGATGCTGAACGCCGCACTCTTGCCGCCAAGCAGCTTGACCTCGACGTCATAGACGAAGAACTCCTCGCCGTCGTCCTGGTGAATACGCGCGAATTCGTTGCCACGCCCGTCATAGCGCGGGTGATAGTTGATGTTGCGGTTGCGCGTGGCCCGCGACTGCCACACCAGCTTGCCCTGGCGGTCGAAGATGTAGCCGAGCAGGCCTGTATACGGCAGGTTGAAGCGTTCGTCCGGCAGCAGCGCCGGCATCTGCAACTGGCCACGCTCTATGCGCGCAGCTGAAATCAGTGTGGTCACGTCCGAGGCCAGGCGTTGCTCGATGGACTCCTGCAACGCCAAGCTGAAGGCCTTCTGCAGCGCCGGCAGCAGCGCCAGCATGAACAGCAGCGCCAGCAACGCCGCCGCCAGCATCAGGCGCACCCGCAGCGAGCGGATCATCGGCAGCGCTCGGTGAACAGGTAGCCCAGGCCACGCACGGTATCGATCGGCTTGAAGCCGTTGTCGCCCTCGAGCTTGCGGCGCAGGCGGCCGACCAGCACCTCGATGACATTCGGGTCGCGCTCCTCGTCATCCGGGTACAGCTGTTCCATCAGGCGGTCCTTGGCCACCACCTGCTGGTGATGACGCATGAGGTACTCGAGGATGCGGTATTCGTAGGCGGTCAGCGCCAGCGGTTGCTCGTCCAGGGTCGCCTGCTTGCGGTTGAGGTCGAGCACCAGCGGGCCGGCGGCGATGGTCGACTGGGTGAAGCCACTGGAGCGGCGCAGCAGGGCGTTCAGGCGCGCCTCCAGCTCTTCGAACTGGAACGGCTTGACCACGTAATCGTCAGCGCCGGCGGCCAGGCCTTCGACCTTGTCCTGCCAGTTGCCACGGGCGGTGAGAATCAGGATCGGAAAGGTCTGGCCAAGGTTGCGCAGCTGACGGATCAGGTCCAGCCCGCTCATGCCCGGCAGGCCCAGGTCGATCACCGCCAGGTCATGGTTGTACTGCTCGGCCTGGTACAAGGCTTCCTCGGCGTTGGCCACCGCCTGCACCACATGGCCGCCCTCGCCGAGGCGGGTGAACAGGTGATGACGCAGCAGCGCCTCGTCCTCGACCACCAGCAATTTCATGCAGTTCTCCTTCCAATAGCGAATGCCTGTACCGGCCTCATCGCGGGGCATCCTCGCGATGAGGCCGGTACAGGATAACAGCGACCTCAGAACTTGTAGCTCGCCGCCAGGTAGGTCTGTGCGCTGCTGGTCAGGCGCAGGGTGCCGTCCTTCGGCCCGCCGTGGGCGCCGATCTCGGTGGCGGCGTTGCTGCGCAGGTAACGGTAGCCCATCTCCACCGAGGCCTTGTCGGTGATTTCCTGGATCACGCCGGCCTGCAGGCCCACGGCATAGCCGTAGTCGGTGTCGCGGCTGGCGCCCGGCGAGTCCTGGGTCAGCTTGGTCATGCCCAGGGTGCCGCCACCGAACAGCTTGGTGGTATCGCCCACCGGCAGGAACAGGTCGTAGCTGCCGAGCAGGTTTTCCTGGCGCAGCTTGACGCCGCTGTGATCGCCCGAGACGTTGTCGTAGGTCATGTAGTAGCGGCCCTGGTCGTTGATCTTGCCCAGGCGCACGCCCCAGGTGCTGTCCTTGCCGATGATGCCGTCGGCGTTCAGGCCGTCGGTGTTGCGTTGCAGCAGGCCGGACTTGCGCACTTTGTCGCTGGTCTGGCCGTAGGTCAGGCTGGCGAAATTGTCATCGGCCTGGGCGGCGGTGGTGAGGCCGGCGGCGCAAACCGCCATGGCGGCGATCAGGGTATTGAGCGTTTTCATGGTTCAGGTACTCCGGGTTGGATGCGTTGTTTCTGTCTGGGGACTAGAGTAGGGAGGGCGCCCTGAACCCCTGCTGAACCCGGCCTGAACCTGGGCTGAACGAACCGAACAAGGAGCTCGACCATGCGTACCCTGCTTGCACTGGCCCTGTTGTGCGGCGCCACCCTCGCCCAGGCGGCGGTGCAGACCCGCGAGATCCGCTACCAGGACGCCGACGGCACTGCGCTGATCGGCTACTACGCCTACGACGACGCCATCAAGGGCAAGCGCCCGGGCGTGGTGGTGGTGCATGAATGGTGGGGGCTGAACGACTACGCCAAGCGCCGCGCCCGCGACCTCGCGGCGCTGGGCTACAACGCCCTGGCCATCGACATGTACGGCGACGGCAAGAACACCGAGCACCCGCAGGATGCCCAAGCGTTCATGGCCGCGGCGATGAAGGACCCAGCGGCCGCCGCCCGGCGCTTCGATGCCGGGCTGGAGCTGCTGAAGATTCAGCCCAACACCAACAAGCACCAGTTGGCGGCCATCGGCTACTGCTTTGGCGGCAAGGTGGTGCTGGACGCGGCGCGCCGCGGTGAGAAGCTCGACGGCGTGGTGAGTTTCCATGGCGCGCTGGTGACCCAGACGCCGGCCAAGCCGGAGGTGATCCGGGCCAAGATCCTGGTGGAGCATGGCGAGGCCGACAGCATGGTCACCCCGCAGCAGGTGGCGGCGTTCAAGGCGGAGATGGATGCGGCCAAGGCCGACTACAAGTTCGTCGGGATCCCGGGGGCCAAGCATGGCTTCACCAACCCGGATGCCGACCGCTTGAGCCATGGCGAGCATGGCGGGCCGGATATCGGCTATGACAAGGCAGCTGACGAGAGCTCGTGGAAGGATATGCAGGCGTTCTTGAAGGATGCGCTCGACTGATGATCGCCGAGGCCGCTTTGCGGCCCTTTCGCCGGCAAGCCGCCTCCCACAAAAGATGGCGACGCCCCCTGTGGGAGCCGGCTCGCCGGCGAAAGGGCTGCGCAGCAGCCCCAAAATCTGTGCTCCACCACCAGCCACCAGGCTGGCACAATACCCGCCATGAACAGACTCCCCACCTGCTGCGCCCCGCTCCAGCACCACTGGCCCCTGCCGCGCCCGGTCCCCGGCGCGGTGCTGGTCAGCTGCGCCTTCGACCCGGCCAATCTCGCGCCGGACGATTTCCAGCGCGCCGGCATCGAACAGACCGCCAGCCTGCAACGCTCGGTGGCCAAGCGCCAGGCCGAGTACCTGGCAGGCCGAGTCTGCGCCCGTGCAGCCTTGCAACATCTGGATGGCCGCGACTACGCGCCCGCTACCCACGAAGACCGCTCGCCGATCTGGCCCGCCGGCATCCACGGCTCGATCACCCACGGCCAGGGCTGGGCCGCCGCCGTGGTCGCCGCTGACGGCCAATGCCGCGGCCTCGGGCTTGACCAGGAAACCCTGCTCGGCGAGGACCGCGCCGAACGCCTGGCCGGGGAGATCCTCACCCCTGCGGAACTGGAACGCCTGGACCGCAGCCAACAGGCCCTGGCCGTGACCCTGACCTTCTCGCTCAAGGAAAGCCTGTTCAAGACGCTCTACCCACTGACGAAAAAGCGCTTCTATTTCGAGCACGCCGAACTGCTGGAATGGTCCGCCGACGGCCACGCGCGCCTGCGCCTGCTCACCGACCTGTCGGCCGAATGGCACCACGGCGTCGAGCTGGATGGCCAGTTCTGCCTGCAGGACGGCCACCTGCTCAGTCTGATCAGCGTTTAGTCGCGTGGCTGCTCCCGCGGCCAGCTCAGGCTGAAACACGCCCCGCCCAACTGCTCGCTGTGCCCGACCAGGGCGCGGCCGCCGTGCCAGTAGATGATCCGCCGCACGATCGACAGCCCCAGGCCATGCCCGCCCGAGGTCCGGGTGCGGCTGTCGTCGAGGCGGGTGAAGGGGGTGAAGATGCGGTGCCACACGCCCTCGGGAATCCCGGGGCCGTCGTCCTCCACATCGATGCGGCAACGTTGCTGCCCCAGGTGATAGCTCACGCGCACTTCGGACTCGGCATGGCGCATGGCATTGCGCACCAGGTTCTGCAGGGCCCGGTGCAGGTAGCGCGGCTCGGCCTCGACCCGGGCGTCGCCACCGTCGAGCCCGTGGCATACGCCACGCACCACCCGCACCTCGGCGCGCAGCGGTGCCAGCTCCTCGATCACCCGCGCCAGCAGCTCGTCCAGGTCCACCACCTGGAAATGCAGGGCCGGCGCGCCCTGCTCCAGGCGGGCGTAGGTCAGCATCTCGTCGACCAGCTTGTCCAGATCCTGGATATCGCCGTCCATGCCCGCCAGGTGCTTGGCCCGGGCCTCGTCGCTGCCGGCGCTCTCGATCATCTCCAGGCCGAAGCGCAGCCGCGCCACCGGCGTGCGCAGCTCGTGGGACACCGCCCGCACCAGCTCGCGCTGCATGGTCAATGAACGTTGCAGGTGCTCGGCCATGCCGTTGAAGGCCTCGGCCAGACGCCCCACCGAGTCGGCATCGCCGGCCGGCACCCGGGTGTCGAGGCTGCCCTGGGCGATGCGCGTGGCCGCCACCTCCAGGCCCGACACTCGCCGCTCCAGCTGGCGCACCAGCAGGTAGACCACCAGGCCGATCAGGCACAGGCCGAGAAAGGCGATGAGGATCAGCAACTGCGGCGGATAGGGGTTGAGCTGATACAACGGGCCGATCTCCAGCACCCAGGGCGAACCGGACAACCCCGAGAACACGCGGATCGAATCGCCGTCCCTGCCCAGGGCCATCACCGTATCGCCCTCCTCCACCCGGCGGCGCTGGTCGTCGTCCAGGGCGGCGCGCTCGATGCGCTGCAAGGCGATGTCGAAACCGAAGCCCTTGCTCTGCCGCAGCTGCGCCAGGCGCGCCTGCTGCTCGGTCACCGGGTAGCGCACCAGTTCGTCGGCCAACAGATAAAGGGTGGCGCGGGCCAGCTGCTCGCTGATCTGCTTGACCTCGGCCACCAGCAGCAGGTCCTCGTGGCCAACCCGGCGCAGCACCCGGGCGGCATGCGGGCCGGTCTTCTCCACCACCACCAGGTCTCGGTACAGGCGCGCCCGCTGCCCGCCGTCGAGGGTAAAGGCCGACAGCGGTTGCAGGTCCAGCGGCACGCCGAGCAGGCGCTCCCAGATCACCAGCGAACGGGTGCGCTCCACCGCGTTCTGCTGCGCCAGGTTGTCGGCCATCAGGCTGAAGGTGCCCTGGGCCAGGCGCTCGCGGTGCTGGCCGGCGCGGATCTCGTTGAGCAGGTGCAGGCTCAGCACACCGAGCACGGCCACCAGCACCAGCACCGCGAGCATGCCGCCATAGATGCGCAGGAAGATCGAGTTCATGGCGCCTCGCCGACGAACAGGTAGCCCTTGCTGCGCAGGGTCTTGATCAACCGCGGGGTGATCGGGTCGTCGCCGATCTTGGGGCGGATCTTGGAGATGCGCACATCGATGGAGCGATCCTGGCCGTCGTAGCCGACGCCGCGCAGCGAGGTGAAGATCTCCTCGCGGGACAGCACGCGTCCGGCGTTGCTGGCCAGCAGCCAGAGCAGGTCGAATTCGGCGCCGGTCAGGTCGACCAGCTGGCCGTGCAGGCGCGCCTCGCGCTGGCGGCTGTCTATATGCAGGGGCCCGAAGGTCAGGTCCTGGCGGCGCTCCGGGGCGTCGCTGCGGCGCAGCAGGGCATTGATACGCGCCAGCAGCACGCGCGGGCGCACCGGTTTGCACACGTAGTCGTCGGCGCCCAGGTCCAGGCCCTGGATCTGGTCGAGCTCGTCGCTGCGGGCAGTGAGCATGAGGATGGGGCCGGCGTACTGGCCGCGCACGCGGCGGCAGATGCTCAGGCCGTCTTCGCCGGGCAGCATCAGGTCGAGGATCACCAGGTCCGGCTGGCTGTCGATGATGCGCCGCGCGGCGCGGCCACCGTCGCCCTCCACCGCCACTTCGAAGCCGTTGGCCTGGAGGTATTCGGCAGTCAGTTCGGCCAGGCGCTGGTCGTCCTCGACGATCAGGATGCGATTGATTGGTTGGTCCATGGCCTCCCCTTCTTCTGTTTATTGTCTGGCCTTGTGTTATCCGTGCCGGCCTTATCGCGGGGCCAGCACAACCCTTTGATTGCAGAGCAAATCCGCCTTCACCAAAGCGCAACATCAGCCCCGGATACTACGTCCCGCCCCCACCCCTGCCAACCACCGCAAACAGCCCTCGACTGAACCGTTTTTTGTGATAGGGTGCGCGCCCTAAAAAATCTTCGCGGCGGCGTAGCACAGGCAAAAAATCGTGCAAACCTCTTGGGACAAGGCCTACAGCGAATACCCACGGATGACTCACAAAGTACCCACAAGTTATCCACAGGCGCCGACCTTGCAAAGCCCCCTGGACCGCATTATCTTGTATCCCCATCGCAGCGAACCACTAGATATTGGGTTTTGCGCAAAATCACAAACACAAGTCAACAGGCAAATTCAAGCGAATTTTCTGGCTGAACTTAAGGTGATTTCAACAGCCAAACCGCTCCTGCGGAGGGCGACCGAGGCAAGCCGCAGACGGCCTTGTTCGGGTATGAGTGTTGCAGGCAAGGCCCGCACTCATCAGCAACAGATTTTGGGTACGCCCAGAACCTTTGACTTCGGCCAGGGAGCGGCAGGTTACTGCCCCTAATTCCTGAGTCTGTCCCGAAGTCGGTAAGCCCGAGCGGGCGGATGCGTGTGCTTCACGCGCATCCCCGCCCGGGCCATCGAGCAAGTGGACGGAACGGTGGCGCCCGACAACGGCGCCTGAACAAACTAGAAACTGTGGAGACACCCACCCATGCAAACCGACACAACTCGCGAGAACCCGCAGGCCAAGGCGCCTCAGGCCGCCGATTCGAACCAGGATCTGGCCGCCACCGCCCCTGGCCAACTGCGCGTGATCAAGCGTAACGGCACTGTCGTCCCCTACACCGACGACAAGATCACCGTTGCCATCACCAAGGCGTTCCTCGCAGTTGAAGGCGGCACCGCTGCCGCCTCGTCGCGCATCCACGACACCGTCGCGCGCCTGACCGAGCAGGTCACCGCCACGTTCAAGCGTCGCATGCCATCGGGTGGCACCATCCACATCGAAGAAATCCAGGACCAGGTCGAACTGGCCCTGATGCGCGCCGGCGAGCAGAAAGTCGCCCGTGACTACGTCATCTACCGCGACCAGCGTGCCAAGGAGCGTGCTACCCGCTCCAACGCCGACAGCGTGGTCGAGCCGCACCCAAGCATCCGCATCACCCTGGCCGACGGCAGCCTGGCGCCGCTGGACATGGCGCGCCTGAACACCATCATCAGCGAAGCCTGTGAAGGCCTGGCCGAAGTCGATGGCGAGCTGATCCAGCGCGAAACCCTGAAGAACCTGTACGACGGCGTCGCCCTGAAGGACGTCAACACCGCCCTGGTGATGACCGCCCGTACCCTGGTCGAGCGCGAGCCGAACTACTCGTTCGTCACCGCCCGCCTGCTGATGGACACCCTGCGTGCCGAAGGCCTGGGCTTCCTGAACGTCGCCGACAGCGCCACCCACCACGAGATGGCCGACCTGTACGCCAAGGCCCTGCCGGCCTACGTCGAGAAAGGCGTCGAGTTCGAACTGCTCGACCCGGCGCTGAAAGGTTACGACCTGGAGCGCATGGGCAAGGCGATCAACCACGAGCGCGACCAGCAGTTCACCTACCTGGGCCTGCAGACCCTGTACGACCGCTACTTCATCCACAAGGATGGCGTGCGCTTCGAGCTGCCGCAGGTGTTCTTCATGCGTGTGGCCATGGGCCTGGCGCTGGAAGAGAAAGACAAAGAAGCCCGTGCGATCGAGTTCTACAACCTGTTGTCGTCCTTCGACTACATGGCCTCGACCCCGACCCTGTTCAACGCCGGCACCCTGCGTCCGCAGCTGTCGAGCTGCTACCTGACCACCGTGCCGGACGACCTGTCGGGCATCTACCACGCGATCCACGACAACGCCATGCTGTCGAAATTCGCCGGTGGCCTGGGTAACGACTGGACTCCGGTGCGCGCCCTGGGCTCGTACATCAAGGGCACCAACGGCAAGTCGCAAGGCGTCGTGCCGTTCCTGAAAGTGGTCAACGACACCGCCGTCGCCGTGAACCAGGGTGGCAAGCGCAAGGGCGCCGTATGCGCCTACCTGGAAACCTGGCACCTCGACATCGAAGAATTCATCGAGCTGCGCAAGAACACCGGTGATGACCGTCGTCGTACCCACGACATGAACACCGCCAACTGGATCCCTGACCTGTTCATGAAGCGCGTCTTCGATGACGGCAAGTGGACCCTGTTCTCGCCATCGGAAGTGCCTGATCTGCACGACCTGACCGGCAAGGCCTTCGAAGAGCGCTACGAGTACTACGAAGCCCTGACCGAGTACAACAAGATCAAGGTGTTCAAGACCATCCAGGCCAAAGACCTGTGGCGCAAGATGCTGTCGATGCTGTTCGAGACCGGCCACCCGTGGCTGACCTTCAAGGACCCGTGCAACCTGCGCAGCCCGCAGCAGCACGTGGGCGTGGTCCACAGCTCGAACCTGTGCACCGAGATCACCCTGAACACCAACAAGGACGAGATCGCGGTCTGCAACCTGGGCTCGATCAACCTGCCGAACCACATCGTCGATGGCAAGCTGGACACCGCCAAGCTGCAACGCACCGTGAACACCGCCGTGCGCATGCTCGACAACGTGATCGACATCAACTACTACTCGGTGCCGCAAGCGCGTAACTCGAACTTCAAGCACCGCCCGGTCGGCCTGGGCATCATGGGCTTCCAGGACGCGCTGTACCTGCAGCACATCCCGTACGGCTCCGATGCTGCCGTCGAGTTCGCCGACAAGTCGATGGAAGCGGTCAGCTACTACGCGATCCAGGCTTCCTGCGACCTGGCCGACGAGCGCGGCGCCTACGAGACCTTCCAGGGTTCGCTGTGGTCCAAGGGCATCCTGCCGCTGGATTCGCAACAGATCCTGATCGAGGCCCGTGGCCAGAAGTACATCGACGTCGACCTGACCGAGAGCCTGGACTGGGCCCCGGTGCGCGAGCGTGTACAAAAAGGTATTCGTAACTCGAACATCATGGCCATCGCGCCGACCGCGACCATCGCCAACATCACTGGCGTGTCGCAGTCCATCGAGCCGACCTACCAGAACCTGTACGTGAAATCGAACCTGTCGGGCGAATTCACCGTGATCAACCCGTACCTGGTCCGCGACCTGAAGGCCCGCGGCCTGTGGGACTCGGTGATGATCAACGACCTGAAGTACTACGATGGTTCCGTGCAGCAGATCGAGCGTATCCCGCAAGAGCTGAAAGACCTGTACGCCACCGCGTTCGAAGTCGAGACCAAGTGGATCGTCGATGCCGCCTCCCGTCGCCAGAAGTGGATCGACCAGGCCCAGTCGCTGAACCTGTACATCGCCGGCGCTTCGGGCAAGAAGCTGGACGTGACCTACCGCATGGCCTGGTACCGTGGTCTGAAGACCACCTACTACCTCCGTGCCCTGGCCGCGACCAGCACCGAGAAGTCGACCATCAACACTGGCAAGCTCAACGCCGTGTCGAGCGGCGGCGACAGCGCCCCGGTCCAGGCCGCGGGCCCAGCCCCGGTACCGAAGGCCTGCGCCATCGACGAGCCGGATTGCGAAGCCTGCCAATAAGGCCTTCGCAGAGGCTACCCCCGGGTAGCCTCTTTTCTGCGCCACGGCGCAGAACCCTGTGGGAGCTGGCTTGCCAGCGATGAGGCCGGCACTGCCAGCACCTCCCCACAGCCAGACATAACAAGCCGGGGCCCAACGCCCCGGTCAGCCCTCCCCGGGCACTCCAGATTTGCGTGCACCGCACCGCAACCAAGATCCACCGGCCATACTCATTGATGGCCCTCAAGCAGGAGATCTCACCATGCTGAGCTGGGACGAATTCGACAAAGAAGACGGCGAAGTCGCCGCCAAAGGCAACACCGCCGCACAGGCCGCTGCCACCACCACCCTGGACAAGCTCGACAGCGCCGGCGGTGCCGCCGCCCTGGAAGCCCGCGCCGCCACCGCCGCCGACTCCGACGCGGTCAAACGCGCCAAGGCTGCCCTGGACGCCCTGGACATCGCCGAAGGCCTGGCCGAGCTGGAAGGCTCCTCGGCCCGCGTCGCCGTTGACGAAAAGCGCATGATCAACTGCCGCGCCGACCTCAACCAGCTGGTCCCGTTCAAGTACGACTGGGCCTGGCAGAAGTACCTCGACGGCTGCGCCAACCACTGGATGCCGCAAGAGGTCAACATGACCGCCGACATCGCCCTGTGGAAGAGCATGGACGGCCTGACCGAAGACGAGCGCCGCATCGTGATGCGCAACCTCGGCTTCTTCTCCACCGCCGACTCCCTGGTTGCCAACAACCTGGCCCTGGCCGTGTACCGCCTGATCACCAACCCCGAGTGCCGCCAGTACATCCTGCGCCAGGCCTTCGAAGAGGCGATCCACACCCACGCCTACCAGTACTGCATCGAGTCGCTGGGCATGGATGAAGGCGAGATCTTCAACATGTACCACGAGATCCCATCGGTCGCGAAGAAAGCCGCCTGGGGCCTGAAGTACACCCGCGCCATCTCGGACCCGGAGTTCAACACCGGCACCGTCGAAACCGACAAAGAGCTGCTGCGCAACCTGATCGCCTACTACTGCGTACTGGAAGGCATCTTCTTCTACTGCGGCTTCACCCAGATCCTGTCGATGGGCCGCCGCAACAAGATGACCGGCGTCGCCGAGCAGTTCCAGTACATCCTGCGCGACGAGTCCATGCACCTGAACTTCGGCATCGACGTGATCAACCAGATCAAGATCGAGAACCCGCACCTGTGGGATGCCGCGATGAAGGAAGAGGCTACCCAGATGATTCTGCAGGGTACCCAGCTGGAGATCGAATACGCCCGTGACACCATGCCACGCGGCGTGCTGGGCATGAACGCGGCGATGATGGAGGATTACCTCAAGTTCATTGCCAACCGTCGACTGACCCAGATTGGTCTGAAGGAAGAGTATCCGGGGACTACCAACCCCTTCCCTTGGATGAGCGAGATCATGGACTTGAAGAAAGAGAAGAACTTCTTTGAGACTCGGGTTATCGAGTACCAGACAGGTGGTGCTCTGAGCTGGGATTGATCGTCCAGCTTTCCAGAAAGGCTGCCCTTGGGCAGCCTTTTTTATTTCTCGAGCCTCAAAATCAAGAAACCTCCTACATAGGTATCTCTACTTAACCAGAGAAAACCACGGTAGTTTGTTTGAGCGCTAAGAACGCTCACATGGCGGAATTCCGTTCCCGTTAGAAACGGCTCTCCCTGACTTGGATAGCCCATCATGACTCACTACTCCTCCACCCTCTTCACCCGCCACAACCGCCCCCTCCACACTCTCTGGCTCGAATCCCAAGCCTGGTTCTGCGCCCACGAACTCGGTCGGATGACCGGGCGCTTCTTCGACGAACACTGCATCCGCAAGCTCGACCCGGACCAGCATCGCACCGTGCAGCTGCTGCGCTACGGCCAGTACGGCGAAACCACCATGGTCAGCGAGTCCGGGGCCTATACCCTCCTCGCCCATCATCACATTCCGGAAAACCGCCACCTGCGCCACTGGCTGACCCATGAGGTGGTGGCGGTGCTGCGCGATGGGCAGGACTCGGCGCTGGAAGACCTGCCGCGCCTGGGCAGGATGTGCTGGCCGGGTGGGCATACGGCGAGCCTGTTGTATTGGCAGAGTGAGCCTTGGGTACGGATGCGGGATATGCCGTTGGTGATGGCGGCGGAGTTGCCCGTGGTGGTGCCCGAGCGGCGCAAGCTGAGCTGGAAGGAATGTGCGCAGCGGGCATTGAGGTTACATGGGGTTGGCGATTGAACCCTGCGATGCACTGAAAGGGCTGCCATGCAGCCCTGTTCAACCCTGCCCTGACTTCTTCCGGATGCGCTGGCGCTTGGCACCGAGCTCGTAGCGAGCAATGTCGGCTATGCACTCCACCCTCGGCAAAAACAGCGCCTCAAGCTCTTTTCTTCGGCCTAGAACCATCGCCACTCGGATCAGGTTCTCAAAACCGACATTACGTCCCGTTTCAAGGTTGGACACAGTATTGGTGCCGACGCCAGCCCGAGCAGCCACTTCCGCTTGCGACATCTGTTGAGCGAGCCGCTCGGTGCGCAAGCGCTCGCACAGCGCCCTCATGAGTTCACTGGGTTTGGTAAGACTTAAATCCAAATTCATGTGTGTTATCTGAATAGATGGCAGTTAAGGCACAAAATATTGGATTAAGTATTCCTCTGCCAGGAAGGGATTCATCTTTCTGAATGGTCTGACAGCACCGTAAGACTCGGGCAGATTTCGAATGGGAATTTCTGATGCCTGGGCATGGGAGCGGCTGTGCGCCACAGGGACCTACACCCCGAAGCCGGTGCCCCCCTTCCACTCCCACGCCCTCATCTGCTCACTATGGACTTAGTGAGCAACATCCAACGACATCCGGTACTCGATCACCCCCGGCTTCTCGGCAATCCAATCATACAACCGCTGCGCAGTCTTGTTGGTCTCCTGGGTATGCCAGTACAACCGGTCGCACCGGTGCTGCCGGGCCTGGTCCTGGACGAACTCGATCAGCCGCTTACCGATCATCCTCCCCCGCGCCCTTGGCGACACGAACAGGTCTTCCAGGTAACAGAAATCATTGCGGCCCCAGGTCGAGCGGTGGAATACGTAGTGAACGAAGCCGAAGATTTGCCCGCCGTCCGTGGCCACGGCGCAGTGCATGGGCTCGGCCGGGTCGAAGAAGCGCGCCCAGGTACGCTCGGTGATGGCCGGGCCCAGCTCCACTTGGTAGAAGGCCTGGTATTGCGCCCAGTAGTCGGACCATGGCTGCAGGTCGGTTTGCTTCACTTCGCGTACGAAAACGGGCAGTTGGGTGGTGGTCATTCTTCAAACCCCTTTTGGACAACACAGCTGAATGAGTGAGGGGGCCGGCCTGTCCGCAGCGCTTGCCTTCCTTGGTGATTGCTTGCGGACCTGGGTTTTATAGCGGATAAATGGCTGGTTTTTACCTGCCAATTATTCGGTAGTTACCAGACCATTTTCAGGGACGCGATCCGGCCCAGGATAGGCAGGCACCTTTCATATCCACGCGCCAAGGACCAGGCCAATGTTCAAACACGCCCAGCTGGAATCGGTAAAAGCCTGGCTAACGGATCCCGCCCATGGGGCACTGGTGCGGCATGTGCGCATCCAGCGGGCCATCCGCCAGTTGATCCTCGAGGGTGCCCTGCCGGTCGGCAAGCCGCTGCCGGCGTCGCGGTCGCTGGCAAGTTCCCTGGGCGTCTCGCGGGATACCGTGGAGTCGGCCTACAGCCAGTTGCACGCCGAGGGCTTTATCGAGCGGCGCGTGGGCAGCGGCAGCTTCGTGTCGCAACGGGCCCGCTGCCTGCCGTCGCGCAAGCGCCAGCGGCCGGCACAAAGCGAGGCCACGGTGCAGTTGAGCCGCCGAGGTGAAGCGCTATTGCACAGCGGTGGCGTTCACAACTTCCAATCACCCCGCCCCTTCGCCCCGGGCGTGGCAGAAACCCGGCGTTTCCCCCTGGCCGTCTGGGAGAAGCTGGAGCGGCAGGTGTACAAGGAATACGGCACTCGCGCCCTGGAACACAGCGAGCCACAGGGCATGTTCGCCTTGCGCAGTGCAATCGCCGACTACCTCAACCTCGAACGCGGCGCGCAGGCATCCGCCGACCGCATCCTGATCCTCACCAGCTCGCAGCAGGCCCTGGGCCTGTGCGCTCAGGTACTCATGGACGCAGGCGACCGGGTGCTGGTCGAGGACCCGCTGTACCAAGGCACCCGCAAGGCCATCAGCGCCGCCGGGCTGCAAGGCGTGCCGGTGCCGGTGGACGCGCACGGCCTGCAGGTGGACGGCATGGCCCAGCTAGCGCCGGATGCCCGGGCGCTGTTCCTCACGCCCTCGCACCAATACCCGACCGGCGCCACCCTGTCGCTGGACCGGCGCCTGCTGGCCATCGAATGGGCCCGCCAGCAACGGGCGTGGATCATCGAGGACGACTACGACAGCGAGTTCCACTATGCCGGCCGCCCCACCGCCTGTGTGCAGGGCTTGGATTCGCATGCGCGCACGCTGTACATCGGCACCTTCACCAAGTCGCTGGGCGCCGGGCTGCGCATCGGCTACCTGCTGCTGCCGCCCCAGCTCGTCGCGCCAATGACCGCTGCGCGAACGCTGCAGGATGGCCACAACGCATCCATCGCCCAGCTGACCCTGGCCAGGTTCATGGAGGACGGACACTTCAACGCCCATGTACGGGTCATGCGCAGCCTCTATGCCGAGCGGCGCGACGTGCTGGCAGATCTGGTGCAGCGGCACCTGGGGGCGTTCCTGCGCCCGCAAGTGCCGGTAGGTGGGCTGCAGATGCCCTGCCACTTCATTCAAAACTTGGCGGAAGACGCAGTGGTCAGGGCGGCACGCGGAGCGGGAATCGATCTGTTGGGGCTGGGCAGCTTGTACGCGGTGCCGAGGAACGATGCCGGCTTGCTGATGGGGTTTGCGGCACTGACGCCCGCTGAGATGAGGGAGGCGGTGCTGAAACTGGAGAAGGTGCTGGCAGGTCTGGCCAGATAACCACGCTGCGTGCATGTGGCATGTAACCAGAATGCTCGATCCACCTAATGCCTCGGATTGCAGGCATTAACGGCCAATATCGCACTCAGTGCCCAGAAATCCAGGCATTGGCGTTAGAGGAGGTGCAAACAGGTGGCTCCATCGCCACAAGCCCTGGGGTTGTATTGAAAAACCCCCACCCCCTGTATCTGTCGCTGCCTAGTCCTTCGTTCCACCATCCCTTCCGCACTCCCCCGGATGGCTAAAGGAACCCGCATCATGGCTGCCCTGCTGCTGCAAATGTCCCCCATAGGCCTGGTGATCGCCCTGATCCTGCTGCTGCGCCGCCCGCCCGTACAGGCCGCGCTGGCCGGCGTGGCCGGTGTCTTGCTGCTGTGGGGCCTGGGCGCCGCGCAGCCGCTGTCGACGGCGGTGTCCGGCGCGATCCTGCAAGACACGCTGATCCTGTTCCTCAGTACCGCCTGTGTGATCGTCCCGGGCCTGGCCTTCGTCATCCTGGTCGAGCGGGCCGGCGCGCCGCAGGCAATCGGCGCCTGGGTGCGCGAGCTGGGCTGGACGCCGCCGATGCAGGTGATCTTCATCGTGCTGGGCCTGGCGCCGCTGCTGGAGGCGATGACCGGGTTCGGCGTATCGCTGATCGCTACCGTGCCGTTGTTGATGGGGCTGTTCTCGCGCCAGGTCGGCATGAAGATGGCGCTGGCCGGCATGGTGGTGATGCCTTGGGGCACGCTTGGGCTGGCGACGGTGATCGGCGCGTTGCTGGCGCATGTACCGGCGCAGGAGCTGGGCAGCCATTCGGCGTTGGTGAGCGCTCCTGTGTTCCTCTGCCTGGCCGCCGTGGCGTTGGGCCTGGCGGGTGTTCGCAGTGTACGGGCATGGCTCGGGCTGGGATCGATCTCGCTGCTGTTCAGCACAGTGCTGTATGCGGTCAACCGCTGGATCGGGCCGGAGGCCTCGGGTGTGCTGGCCGGGCTTGCAGTGGCCGCGGTCGGCCTGGGTATCTCCTGGGCGCGGCGCGGGGCACTGGTGCGCTGGCCGCAGGCGGCATGGCCTTACCTGGCGCTGTTGGCGGTGATTATCGCGTCGCGGGCGTTGTTCCTGTTGTCGGGCTGGGACGGGATGTGGGTGGTGCACGGCGCCAATGTGTCGTGGAAGCCGCTGGCGTCGCCGGGGCTGGCCTTGCTGCTGGTGGTGCTGATGATGGTTGGCCGCCAGGGCGCGGGCTTCCCGTGGCAGGCGCTGGCCACTCGGGCGCGGTTCCCGGTGGCGACGATCTTCCTGTTCCTGCTGCTGTCCCAGGTGATGGTAAAGGCCGGCTTCCTGGTCGAGGCACAGCGGGCGTTGCAGGCGCTGTCCGGGGTGTCGCTGGCCTCGACGGTGTCGCTGCTGGCGGGGTTGGCTGGCTATGTCACCGGCTCCAATGTCGGCGGCAACACCCTGGTGATGCCCTCCATCGCGGCGCTTTCCACGGTCCACGGCCCGTGGCTGGCGGCGATGGTCAACAGCGCCGCCGGGCATGGCGCGCTGGGCTCGCTGTCGATCCTGTCGCTGATCATCGGTCTGGCCGGGGCCAACCGCGAGGAAGAGCACGGGCTGATCCGCTTCGGCTTTGCCCTGGTGCTGCTGAACATCGTCATCGTGGCTGCAACCGGCGTGGTTTTGCTCTACCTTTCGGGTGCCTCCGCCTGACTCGAGAAAAAAGGCCCCATGGACCGGAACCCCAAGCCCGACAAACGCTGGCACACCGTCAACACCTGGCTGCTGCGCCAGATCGACAGCGGCGAATGGCCCACCGGCACGCAGCTGCCCTCGGTGCGCGAACTGGCGCGGCTGTTCGACAGCAGCCTGGCCACGGTGCAACGGGCACTCGCTGAGCTGGAAGCCAATGCCTATGTGCAGGCCACTCCCCGGGTGGGGTACTTCGTCGCCAAGGGCGCGGCCCAGGTGCAGGGCTTTGACCTCGCCAGTGTCAGCGTCAACGTCAACCACGCGGTGGTCGCCATGCTCGCCCAGGCGGCCGGCAACGGAGGGCTGTCGTTGAGCTCGGCGGTGCTGCACGACGAACTCACGCCCCAGGTGCTGCTGAACAAATGCCTGATGGCCCTGGCCAGCAAGGCCGATCAGCCGCTGGCCGGCTTGATCGCCCCACCTGGCCTGGCCTCGCTGCGCCGACGTATCGCCGGGCTGATGCTGCAGCGCGGCGTGGCCTGCGGCCCGGATGAAATCCTGGTGACCTCGGGCGACACCGTGGCCCTGGAGCTTGCACTGGAAGCGGTGGCCCAGCCGGGCGCCACGGTGGCCATCGAGACCCCCACCTACTACGGCATCCTGCAGACCATCGAACGCCTGGGGATGCGCGCCCTGCCCATGCGTACCCACGCAGGCAGCGGCATGGACCTGGAGCACCTGGCATGGGCGCTGAAACGCAAGAAGGTCGATGTGATCTTCCTCAACCCGACGCTGCAGAACCCTCGCGGCTTCATCATGCCCGACGCCGCGCGGGCCGAGCTTTCGCGCCTGGCCCAGGCGGCGGATGTGCCAATCATCGAGGACGACATCTTCTTCGACCTGGTGGACGAGCCGCAGCGCCCGAAGGCGATCAAGCACTACGACACGACCGGGCAGACGATCTACTGCTCGTCGTTCTCCAAGACCGTGGCACCGGGCTACCGGGTGGGATGGTGCGTGGCCGGGCGTTATCGGGACGCGATCCTGGCCCAGCTGTTCTCGCGCAACCTGGCGGTGTCGAGCCTGGCCCAGCGGGTGCTGGACGAGTTCATCGGGCGCGGGTACATGGAGGCGCATTGCGCGAAGCTGCGCGGGCGGCTGACGGCGCAGGCCGAGGTGATGGAGATGCTGGTGCGCTCGGATTTTCCACCGGGGACGCGGTATGTGGCGCCTGATGGAGGATTCATCCACTGGCTCGAATTGCCGGAAGGGACGGATATGGCGGCGCTGCGAGGCCTTACCGCCGAGCAGGGATGCAAAGTGGGCGACAGCGGGATGTTCTTTGCCGATGGGGAATGTGGCACGGGGTTGCGGGTGTGCCTTGGGCGGGTGATTACGCCGGAGGTGATGGGCGGCTTGAGGGTACTGGCGGCGTGTGCGCGACAGGCGCAGGTGCCTTGCCTGAGCTGAGCCGACAGGCCACTCGCTCAGCTCAGGTGCGCATGGCTGCGCAGATGCTCGGCCAGCATGTCGATGAAGGTACGCACCTTGGTCGAGCCGTACTTGCTCTCGCGATGCAGGATATGGATCGGCCAGGGCGCCTCCTCGTACTCGGCCAGGATCACCTGCAAGCGCCCGGCCGCGACCTCATCCGCCACCTGGTACGAGAGCAGCCGGGCAATCCCCAGCCCGGCACTGGCCGCAGCGATGGCGGCGTCGTTGCTGGTCACGGTCAGGCGCGGCTTCATGCGGATCAGCGTCGGGTCGTCGATGGCGCCGAAACGCCAGTCGGTGCGAGGTGACAGCGTCCCGGCGGCAATGACCTCGTGCTTCTGCAACTCCGAGGGATGCCGCGGCGTGCCATGGCGCTCCAGGTACTCGGGCGAGGCGCACAGCAGCCGGCGCATCTTGCCCACCCGCAGCGCCTTCAGGCCCGAGTCGGGCAACTGGCCGATGCGCACGGCCACGTCCATGCCCTCCTCCACCAGGTTCACCACGCGGTCGAGGAAGAACGCCGAGACGTCCACCTCGGGGTACTGCTGCAGGTAGCGCACGATGCAGGGCATGACGAACTTCTTGCCGAACAGGATCGGCGCGGTCACCGCCAGGTCGCCCTTGGGCGAGGCATTGATGCCGGCGGCGGCTTCGTTGGCTTCGATAATGCTGGCGAGGATATGCCGGGTGTCTTCCAGATAGCGCCCGCCGGCCTCGGTCAGGCGCACGCTGCGAGTGGTGCGCAGCAGCAGCTTGACCCCGAGCTGCTCCTCCAGGGCGCTGACGGCGCGGGTTACCGCCGCTGGCGAGATGGCCAGGCGGCGGGCGGCGGCGGCGAAGCTTTCCAGCTCGCCGACGGCCACGAACACTTTCATCAGGTGGATCTGGTCCATGCCGCGCCCCACGCGTTGTCGTGGGGCGATTATCCCTGTGCGCACGCTAGAGCTCCAGCACCACGGCTTGCACACCGTCCTCGGCCTGGGCCGGAACCGCGCAGCAGATCAGCACGCTGCCGGCTTCGGGCAGCTCGGCGGGTGGGTTCGGGTAGTGGACCTGGCCGCTGACCAGCTTGGTCTTGCAGGTGCCACAAGAGCCACCGCGGCAACTGAAGTCCGGCGACAGGCCGCGGCTCTCCGCCAGTTCCAGCAAAGTACCGCCACCAGGCGCCCAACGCGCTTCCTTGGCTGAGCTGGCGAAGTACACCGGCACCGGCTCGCTGGCGGGCGGCGGTTGTTGCAGAGTGGGCTGGTTGTCGTCGGTATGGCGGCGCAGGGTCGAAGGGCCGAAGGCTTCGGCATGGATGCGGGCGTCGGGTACATGCACCGTGCGCAGCCCCTCGTAAAGGTCCTGGGTGAAGCTGGCCGGGCCACACAGGTAGAAGTCGTAGTCGTCCAATGGCAGCGTGGCCTTGATCTGTTCGATGCCCAGGCGGCTGGCGAACGCATAGTCGCGGCCCTGCACGGCTTGGGATTCGGGCAGGCTCAGGGCGCGGTGAATGCTCAGCAGGCCACCGGCGTGTTGCTGGAGTTCAGCAAGCTCGTGCTGGAAGGGCAGGTCGGCCAGCGTACGGCTACCGTGGAACAGGTAGATGCGCCGCCCCAGCCCCAAGGCCAATTGTTCGCGCAGCATGGCGATCAACGGGGTGATGCCGACGCCCGCACCGACCAGCACAAGGGGGCGGTCGCTGGTGTGATCGAGGGTGAAGCTGCCCATGGGTAGGCGCACCTGCAAAGGGTCGCCCACCTTCAGTTGCTGGTGCAGGTAGTGTGAGGCAGGCCCCTGCGCCTTGACGCTGATGCGCAGGTGGCCATCGGACGGCGCGCTGGACAGGCTGTAGGTGCGGATCAGCGGGGCCTCTCCATCAACTTGAAGGCGCACGGGAATATGCTGGCCGGGCGCGAAGGCCACCGGCGTACCCTCCTCGGGTTGCAGGTAGAACGAACGAATATCGCGGCTTTCCTGCTCGACACGCAGCACGCGCCAGGTCAGCCATTGGCGCTGGCGCTCACGCTGTTGCAGGCGCTCTTGGGCTTCACTCCAGGTACCGGTCATCAGGCTGGTGGGCGCGTACTCCTGGAAGGCCCAGCGCAACGACACCGCAGCCGGGCGGACCACCACCTGCTCGATGTCCAGGGTCCAGATCCGCTCGGCCCCCTCGAAAGCGCTGATCAGCGGGCTGTCGAGAACCACCTCGGTTCGCCCTGAAACCTGCAGCACATCGCCGGTGGTGAAGTCGACGAACAACAGACCTGCAACCGGGTTGACCAGCAAGTTGCCGAGGGTGTTGAAATGCAGGTTGCCGGCATAGTCCGGAATGGTCAGGCGATTGCCTTCGACCCTGACGAAACCGGGGCGGCCACCGCGGTGGGACACGTCCACGGCACGCTGGCCGTTTTCCTGCTCGACGTAGCTGGCGACAAAGAACGTGTCGGCGTTTTCGATCATCGCGCGGGACGCGGCATCGAGTGTCGATGAATCCCGACGCGCCTGCGGCGGTTCATCGACGCGGGTGTATTCGCGCAGCTGGATGTACTGGGGGCAGTTGCCGAACGACTGCTCGACCACCACCTCCAGCTGACCGTTGCCTGCCCGACGGATCAGGCCATTGAGCCGGTTGCGTCGCCGGGTATGCAGCTCGATCCCCAGCAAGCCAATGGCACCGCCATCCACCAGGCCCGGCGTGGCCGGGTCATCAGCGGCAGGCGCGGTGCCGATCAGCAGTTGCCGGGGATCGGGCGAGCTGACGAAGCCTTCCGGGCCTTCGAGCAGCGTCGCCCAAGGGGTGCCAGCGGCATCCACGGCAGCGGCCACCAGGAACGGCAACTGGTGATAGAAAGCCCGGTGCTGGTCGGGCATGAAGTCGCGGATGACCTTCTGGCCGAACACCTCCATGCGCTCTGCAACACCGACTTGCTCCTGCAGCCGTTTTTCACCTGCATGCCAGGGCGATCGCATGGCGGCATTCCTCTGGGTTCAGAGCGTGGTCTGTAAACCGATGACGGTGCGTGGCATCGGCACGAAGCCCGGCAGCGCCTCGATCCGGGCCAGCCAGGCGCGCACATTGGCGTACGGCTCCAGCGACACGTTGCCCTCGGGGGCGTGGGCGATGTACGAGTAGTTGGCGATATCGGCGATGGTCGCCTGGTCACCAACCAGGAACGGGCCCTCGGCCAGTTCGGCGTCGATCACCTTGAGCAGGGTGTGGGCGCGGCCAATCACTTCGTCGGTGTTGAACGAGGCGCCGAATACAGTCACCAGGCGTGCGGCGGCCGGGCCGAAGGCCAACGGGCCTGCCGCCACCGACAACCAGCGCTGCACGCGGGCGGCGCCGACCGGATCCTCGGGCAACCAGCGCTCGCCGCCATACGCCTTGGCCAGATAGACGAGGATGGCGTTGGAGTCGGCGATGACGATGCCGTTGTCATCGATCACCGGCACCTGGCCGAAGGGGTTGATGGCGAGGAACTCGGGCTGCTTGTGTTCACCCTTGGCCAGGTCGACGAATACCAGCTCGGTAGGCAGTTCGAGCAGTGACAGCATCAGCTCGATACGGTGGGCGTGGCCGGACTTGGGGAAGTTGTAGAGCTTGATCGGGCTTGGCATGTGCGGGGCTCCAGGTCAGCGCCGGGAGTGGCGCTGCTGGAGGACATGCTGCACTGGATCGACCGGCAGCAGAATCAGTGCTGGGTGCAATCCAGTATTTCGGCAAGTGGAATAATCACAATTGCGGGACACGTCGGGTCGCCGCATCGCCGCTCCCACGCGCCCGCGGTTACGATCTCAATGCCGGTGCTGTTTCTGGTACTGGTACAACCCCCGCGCCGCCTCGACCACCAGCGGTACACAGGCCTGGCGCTCATCGAAGCTCATCGAGTCGAGCAGCTCGAAGTTGTCTTCCAGCCCATGCAGCGAAATGGCCTTGAGCAGACGATCCTGCTCTGGCGGCAGGTCGCTCCACTCGGCCACTTGTGTGCCGCGCATGTAGCCGAAGCACCACTCCTCGAGAATGATCGCCGGGCCCTCTTCACTCTCGCCCTCTTCGAACATCGGCTCGAAGTCCTCGAGGTCGGTGGCCAACTCTTCGGCCACCTGGCTGGCATAACGCAGCATCAGCGCGGTATACGCTTCTTCATGGGCAGGCTTCTTGAACTTGGGCACCTTGCCACCGGCGACAGAAGGCAGCCACTGCTCAGGGTTGACCTTGCTGGGGGAGCTGGCCAGAGCAGTGAAGAAACCGTTGAGCTCGGCGAGGTTGAGTACCGAATAATCGTTGCCGTAGGTGATCAGCAGGTCTTCGAGGCGGTCGAGTTCTTTTTCGCTGAGCGCGGGGAGCATGGGTGGGTGTCCTGGGTAAATGTGCGTGCACCGTAGCATAGGCAACGCCTGCCCGCTCCCTTCATGAGAGCGGGCATCGGGCTATTGCTGCAGCCACTGCGCCAGCTCGGCCTGCCGCCCGCTACCGGCCAGCAGCCACAACAAGAGCCGACATTTGCGCGGGCAAAGCCAGCCAGCCATGTGCAGGCCGCGGGCCTGCAGGTCGATCTCGCCGCCGACGAATCCGTAGGTTCCCCGGGCTGTCGAACCACTGCCGGTGCGGGTGGCGATAATCACTGGCATGCTGTCTGCGACGTCCTTCAAAGCCTCGGCCCAGGCTTCGGAGACATGGCCTGCGCCAAAGCCGGCAACCACCAGCCCTGAATAGCCCATGGCACCAAAGGCTCGCAGCAGACGCGTATCGGCATCAAGGCACGCCTCCAGTAGCACGACCTGATGATCGACCTGCGTCGGCAGGGGCAACACCCAGCGTGGCGCGGCAGCCTGACGATAGATGGGACAGCCCTCCTCCACTTCCCCTATCGCCCCTGCGCCGGGCGATTCGAAGGCCGCCATTGCCAGGCTGGCAGTCTTGCGCACCCGAGCAGCCAAGTGGATTTGGTCGTTGATCACCACCAGTACGCCACGCCCCCGGCTGCCATCGGCTATCGCAACCTGCACTGCCGCCAGCAGGTTCGCCGGACCATCTGCGCCCGGCTGGCAGGCCGAGCGCATGGCGCCGGTCATGATCAGCGGGGTGTCATGGGGCCAGAGCAGATCGAGGAAATACGCGGTCTCCTCCAGCGTATCGGTGCCCTGGGTAAGTACCACGGCCTGGGCTCCCGCTTGCACTTGTGCGTTTGCCCAGGCCAGCGCATCCAGCATGTCGGTGAATGCCAGGGAGGCGCTCGGCACCAGGCACAACGTGGCGGTGCTGATTTGCGCCAGTGTCTGCAACTGCGGCAGCGTGCTCAGCAGAGCGGCACAGTCGAGCCGGGGTGTCACACCCTGCCCCGGCGCCGCGGATTGCATGCTGACCGTACCGCCCAGGCTGCCGATAGAAACGCGTGGTGCTGTCATGGGTTACCTCCCGCAAGCAGGCCAACCAGGGGCACGATACCCAGGGTACTGATGGCCATGGACAGGACGTTGCCGATATAGCCGTGCATGTAGCCTGGCAGTCGCCGGCTGATGGCCACGGCAAGCGGTGGCGCGATCAGCGCGCCGAGCACTGCGCTGGCGACGACCACCTGCCAGCTGCCACCCAGAGTCAGCACGGCGGCGGGCACGATCGAAACGATGGGAATATAGGTCGGATACCAGCCCCGCTCTTTCCATTGCCGTCGCCAAAACAGCACACCGACCAGCGATGCCAACCCCTGCCCGGCCACCATCTGCAACACCAGTTGCGAACCGTAGGCTGGTGCCGACGGGGCCAATACATAAGCCAGCAATACGCCAAGCAGCAAACCCAGGCTGGCCAGTTCATTGCCAAAGAACGGCGCCTCGCTGAAATCGGCCAGTACCCGACGCAGGGTCCAGACCAGGCCATAGTCCGGCTGGCTCGCCGTCGCTGCGACCTCTGGGCGCTGCCCATCGCGAACCAGCGCCGGAAACCGCTTGCACAACAGGAACGCCAGCACACTGGCCAGGGCCATGCCACTGACATTGCCGATCACCACCGGCAACTGCAGCGGGTAGCACAGGTAGTTGACCAGCAGCAGGCTGGCCGGCGTCACCAGCACGGCACCGAGCAGCGCGCCATTGATCACGACGCGCCAACCACCACCGAACAGCAGGACCATGGCCGCCGGCAGCGAAACGAAAGCTACGAAAGTCGGCTGCCAGGCACCACCGTCCAGCGTCCAGCCCCACAACGCATGGCTGAGCAGCAAGCCGAGCAGCGAGCTGATGATCAGCCAGGGCCACAGCCCTGTGCCGTAGCAGATGGCAAAACCTTGCCAGCGATGGCCCCGCTGCTGGGCCCAGTGCGCGAGGCTTGCCCCCAGCAGCAACCCCAGTGCCGGCAACTCGTGCTTGTAGAAGGCGACCTCGCTGATATCGCCGACTATCCAGCGCAGCCTACTCAGCGGCTGGTCGAGGGTTGCGACGAGCTGCGCATAATCAGGCCCTCCACCCAACATCAGGCTGGCAACGCACAGTAGCGCGAAGCCCAGGAGTATCAGCAACGACGACCGTTGTCGCGGTAAAGCAAGACGCTGTTCCATGACGCCTCCTCAACATGGCATCGGCGCATGCAGCCGATACCCCAAGGTGGTGTCGTAGAGGTCGGTACGCCTGTCACGCGGCAGGTCGTTCAGGCTGTTCCATATCGGCGCCGAGCGGGCGGTACTGAGGTCGACGTCGGCATATAGGATGCACTCCTCCTCGGCACTGGCCACCTCGCCTATGGGCCAGCCGTTGGTGCCGGCAATCAGCGAACAACCCAGGAAGCGCCCGCCCCGCTCGCGACCAATGCGATTGGCGGCGGCGATATAGACATTGTTGACGTGGGCCGCGGTCATCGTCAGGTACGAGGCCATGCAGCGTCCGGCTTCGTCGAACAGCGGCGGCGGTGTCCAGACCCAGTTGTTCAGGCTGCAGATGATGTCGGCGCCCTGCGCCGACATGAGCCGTGGCACCTCCGGGAACCAGATGTCCCAGCAGATCAGCAGGCCGATGCGGCCGATGGGCGTTTCGAAAACCGGGAAGCCCAGGTCTCCAGGGGTGAACCAGAGCTTTTCCTGGTTCCACAGATGCGCCTTGCGGTAATGCCCGAGCAGCCCGTGCGGGCCGAACAGCACGGCGCTGTCGAAGAGCTTGAGGCCGTCACGCTCGGCGAAGCCTGCAGCCAGATACACCTGCTGCTCACGGGCGAACTCCGCCCAGGCATCAAGGCTTCGCCCACCATCCAGCGACTCGGCGTGAGCATAGGCCTCGGCGCGAGAGTTGAAGGTATAGCCGGTGTTGGCCAGCTCTGGCAGTACGATCAGGTTCGCCCCTTCACACGCGGCGCGGCGGGCCAGGGCCAGGCCACGGCTCAGGTTGCCATCGCAATGGTCGAGGCCGACCTGCGGGTCGTACTGGATGACGGCAATGCGCACGGGGCTGACGGGAATAGTGTGTTCCTGCATGGCGGCTTCCTGTTCTGGTTGTTGTGGAAGGCCGCCAGTAGAACGGGCATGGCAGATGGAACGACAGTCAGCAGGATCCTCTGGAACTGGGGGAGATTGCGAAAAAACGTGGAGGAGCACTCCTACAAAATTGTTTCAGAGCGTCTGTCGAGGCACCTGATAATGCGGATAGTGCTCAAGGCTGAAGCCACCCTTGAAGTGAGCACCCGTGTTGTTGCAGAGGTTGATCACGGTGTCGATGGCGGTGCGCAGACACGGTTCGGTCCAGCCGGCATCGACAGAGAAGGACTCACCGGCGAGGTAAAGCCCTGAATGGGCGCTCAGGTCACGGTTGTATTTCATCAGGCTAACCGCGTCGTAGTAGGCACCTGCCCGGTACAATTTCGCACAGCCGAGTGCATTCCTGTCTGTCATCCATCTTTGTATGCGGGTGTTTCCAATGTCGATATGCGGCGAGATGGGCTCACCAATGTTGGTACAACGCAACAGAATCCGATCGAGTTCCGCCACGCATTTTTCCACCAGCTCGGTGTCTGAATACGCCGCCAGCTTGGTGGCATCGTCCTCCCAGGTGTAGCTGAGCAGGATGCAATCGCGGCTGTGCTGATCGTTGTAACGGTAGGCATAGACATCGTGCACAAAGCTGTCGGTGACCAGGATCTGCGGTAGATGCGGATGCTGATCGAGAAAGCTTTTACGCAGCGGCGCATAAACCTTGCAGCTGGTCTCCCAATGGGCGTGCTTCCAGGCCTCGACAATGGCCGGTGGCAGCATGCTCCGGGAGAACCCGCCCAGACGCATGCCTGTTTCGATCAGCCAGGACGGCGTGGTAAGCACTACGCTGTCGAATACGTCACTCATCGGTTGAGCCTTGGCGTCATCGCTGTGCCGCCAACGGTAGTCGACTCGGATGCGGCCATCGGCCAGTTTATGCAGGCCATGGACAGTGCTGTCCGTCAGCAAGCCATCCTTACGCGCCACGCATCGGCTGTACAAAGACTCGCCCAAGCCAGCGATGTCCATGAACAGCAGGGCCTCATCCAACGCGGCGATCCCCAGGTAGGCAGGCGCCTGGAAATGCAGGCCTCTGCTGTCGGGCACGGTCTCGGCATCCTGATACGGCGCTGCAAGCACTCGCCCCCTTTCATCTACACGCCCATGCACAAGCTGCAGGTGGCTGCTGAACCCGAAAATGGCGGTGCGCAGCGGATAGAGGCAGCACACGTCGTAGAAGGCGCCCCAGCTGCCATCACCGATGCCAATTGCGTAGAAGATCGCCGACTCTTCACGGTCCATCCCAAGACCGCCGAAATCGCCTGGATTGGCAGGGTCCCAAGCCTCCTGGATCGGCAGCAATACGAGATCCCGGAATGACAGCCTGTGATATCGCTCGACGATTGCCGACCACATCGCCAGCCAACCTTCTGTGCCGTAAATGGCGGCCACCTGTTCAGCAAAGCGCTCGGCAAAGCGTCGCCACTTGCCATGAATCTTCTGCAGTACTGCAGTAGGTGGCGGGGTGTGACCTTCGGAATTCTTCCAGATCAGCAACTTCGGATCGCACTCCCCTTCCAGCTGGCCTTCACGCAGGTAGATACCCGTCGCATTGACCCACTGCGTGCCAGGGTTGGGGAAGTTGGAAAGCCGCAGGTCGAACAGGTCTGCGTAGTAAGCCATCAATGAACGTCCGGCTTTGGGCGGCTCGCCGCTTCGGTTGAAGAACGGCATGCGCATCGCGCCCATCTCGAAGGGGGCGGTGTGTGCTGGTGACTTGTCAGCCGGGGTCGAAACGGTGAGATGACGTCCCCCGATACGCCGGGCCTGCTCGATCAGGGTGATATGGGTGAAACCACAGCGCAGCAGTTCACGTGCGACGCTAAGGCCGGTGACGCCAGCACCGACAATGCAGATGCGATGTGCAGGACGAGCAGCCTGGGCAATGCCACCTTGTTGTTCAACAAGACGTCGGTAGTCAAAACACAGGTCAGGCGGGTTCGGGAAGCGCGCGGCCCATGGCAGCACTGGAGTATGCGGCTCGACGGCCAGGTGGGCGGGATGGTTGTGCGTTGAACCGATGGTCATGGTTTCGGGTTCTCAGGGTAGGTGGAGCCTGAGCATGCCGAGAGCCGGGAGATGGTGAGTGGTAGATGGGTATCGCGGTGCTGAGTGCGTCGTTGCCAGAACAGACGCAATCACGGGGCAATCCCGCACCCACGTTGTTCTTGCACAACGTGGGAGCAGGATTGCCCCGCGATGAGGGTGCTACGGTTTAGACCGCCAGCGCGCGCTCACGCAGCTCGCTGTTGAGGATGCGGTCGTTCTCGCTGTAGTCGACCGGGCAGTCGATCACGTGCACGCCCGGGGTCTTGATGCAGTGTTCGAGCAGCGGCAGGAAGCCTTCGGCGCTCTCCACGCGGTGGCCATTGGCACCGTAGGCTTCGGCGTATTTGACGAAGTCCGGGTTGCCGTAGTCCAGGCCGAAATCGGTGAAGCCCATGTTGGCCTGCTTCCAGCGGATCATGCCGTAGCCGTCGTCACGCAGGATGACCACGGTGATGTGCATCCCTAAGCGAACTGCCGTTTCCAGCTCCTGGCTGTTCATCATGAAGCCGCCGTCGCCGCAGACCGAGATCACCGGGCGATCCGGGTAGACCAGGTGCGATGCCATGGCCGATGGCAGGCCGGCGCCCATGGTCGCCAGGGCGTTGTCCAGCAGCACGGTGTTGGGTTTGTGCGCCTTGTAGTTGCGGGCGAACCAGATCTTGTAGATGCCGTTGTCCAGGGCGACGATGCCTTCGGACGGCAGGGCGCGGCGGATGTCGGCAACCATGCGCTGCGGGTAGACCGGGAAGCGGTTGTCGTCAGCGCCTTCGGCGATCTGCGCTTCGTTGGCTTCGCGGATGGCCATCAGGCGGGTGAAGTCCCAGTGGCTGGTGTCGGTCAGCGCTTCGCTGATCTGCCACACGGCGTTGGCGATGTCGCCGATCACTTCCACCTGCGGGAAGTACACGGCATCCACCTCGGCCGAACGGAAGCTGACGTGGATCACTTCGGTACCGCCACGGACCATGAAGAACGGTGGCTTCTCGATCACGTCGTGGCCGATGTTGACGATCAGGTCGGCGGCTTCAACCGCACGATGTACAAAATCGCCGGAGGACAGCGCGGCGTTGCCCAGGAAGCGCGGGTGGCGCTCGTCGACCACACCTTTACCCATCTGGGTGGTGATGAACGGGATGCCGGTCTTGTCGATCAGTTGCTTGAGGACCTTGGCAGTCATCTTGCGGTTGGCGCCGGCGCCGATCACCAGGATCGGGTTACGGGCGTTCTTCAGCTTCTCGACGGCGGCTTCGATGGCCACGTGCTCGGCCAGCGGGCGACGGTGCAGGCTGCGCGGGATCGGCAGGGCATCGGTCTGCTCGGCGGCGATGTCTTCCGGCAGTTCCAGGTGCACGGCGCCCGGCTTCTCTTCTTCAGCCAGGCGGAAGGCTTCACGCATGCGCGCAGGGATGTTGTCGGCCGAAGCGAACTGGTGGGTGTACTTGGTGATGGGGTCCATCATGCCGCACACGTCGATGATCTGGAAGCGGCCCTGCTTGGACTTCTTGATCGGCTTCTGGCCGGTGATCATCATCATCGGCATGCCGCCCAGGTAGGCGTAGGCGCTGGCGGTCACCAGGTTGGTCGCGCCAGGGCCGAGGGTCGACAGGCTGACGCCGGTCTTGCCGGTCAGGCGGCCATAGGTGGCGGCCATGAAGCCCGCGGACTGTTCGTGGCGGGTCAGTACCAGCTTGATCTTCGACTTGCGCAGGGACTCGAGCAGGTCGAGGTTTTCCTCACCAGGAATGCCGAACACATACTCGACACCTTCGTTTTCCAGGCATTGCACAACGACATCGGCGGCCTTGGCCATCTTGCTTCTAACCTCAAGTAATAGGACGGTGAAAGTCCAGAAATGCGCAGCACGGTACGCTGGCATCGCTCGGTCCGGGTGCCAGGATTGCCCCGAACCTAAGCCTTGACGCAGGGTAGGTGCGGGGAAGTCACTTAATGTGACGGCAATATTGTCGCACCTGTGACGAGGCGGTGTGAGGTAGCCGACGAGCAAAGGATATTTGCGGTGAACGCAGGGATGTCTGCGATGAAGCCAATCAGCCGTAGAGAGCGCCGCTGACGCAGCGCATCGCCGGCAAGCCAGCCCCACAGACTTTTCCGGGCACAAAGACAAAACCCCTACCTGCTCGCGCAGATAGGGGTTTTGCGAAATGAATCTTGACGATGACCTACTCTCACATGGGGAAACCCCACACTACCATCGGCGATGCATCGTTTCACTGCTGAGTTCGGGATGGGATCAGGTGGTTCCAATGCTCTATGGTCGTCAAGAAATTCGGTTGCCAGTACGTCTTTGCAGACATGCCAGCCAATTCGGATATGTGATCTTGTGATTCGTCGCGAACTTTCGGTTCGTTTCGTCTTCACCACCGCAATCTGCGTGAGCAAATTGCTTGGGTGTTATATGGTCAAGCCTCACGGGCAATTAGTATTGGTTAGC
>NZ_FOEQ01000018.1 GCF_900110655.1 Pseudomonas soli | reverse complement strand
TAATGAAGAACAACATAAAAGCCACTAACAAAACCAACATATCTGCTCTTGATCTGCTCTTGATCTTGCTTCTAAGTGCGCGATAGTTCAGGCGCCACCAATTGCGACTTCAGGAGGCCGAGTGGAGTTCTTGCGTAGTGGGGCGACGGCCATGGATGGCCGTCGAGCGCTGCGCCCCAGGATGGGGCGTACAGCGCGGTACCCACGGGAGCAAGAACGGAGCGAGGGAACCCCGTAGCGAAGCGTAGGGGCCGTATGAACGGAGCCGAACGGTTTTGCCTACTTTTGTCAAGACAAAAGTAGGTCGCCGTAAAGGCGAAAGGGTGACTAAATGTCGACATCTTCCACGAATGCGCCTACAAAAAACAAAACAATCGCCCCGAACCCGAACCCAAAGAAAAAAGGAACCGCAGCGCCAGGGGAGAACCAACGCCACGGTCCAAGGGGAAACCCCGTCACTGCTGGGTAACAGTCGCCATATTGGCATTCCCGAACTGCGTAATGGTGGCCGTCTGACTAGCCCCACTCTGGTCGACAAATGCCTGGTTCCCATTCCCCCCCTGGGTAACGTAGGCGAGATTGACCCCATCGGTCTGCTTGATGGTCGCCTCGTTGCCACTGCCATACAGCTGGTAGGTGTAGCTCTGGTTACCGCTGCCCGATTGATCGAGGGTAATGCTGCCACCGTTGCCCGCCGCCAGGCCCTCGGCGTAGTTGGCGGTGCCGCGCTGGTCGGCGATGAGCAGGTTGTCGCTGCCGTTCTGCTCGAAGTACAGCTCGTTGTTGCTGTCGGCCTGGCGGGTCTCCATCTGGTTGCGGTTGCCATCCTGGTTCAGCCGGGCGATCTGGCTGTTGCCTTCCTGGGTGAGATTGACCCCGTTGCCATTGCCCGCCTGGTTGATCTGCGCCTGCTGACCAACACCGAACTGCCCGCCAGACTTCTCGCCCTTCCAGTTGCTGGCCATGATCTTGTTGGCGTTGCCCACCGTGCTGATGGTCAGGCTGTGGTTGTCACCGGTCTGGTAGGTGAAGTGCAGGTTGGTGTTGCCCACCTGGGAAATGCTGGTCACCGCCTGGTTGGTCTCGAACTGGTCCGACCAGCTGGCATTGCCGCGACCGGTCTGGCTCAGGCCCGCGCTGTTGGCCTGGCCGAAACTCTGGTCGATATAGCCTTCGTTGCTCTGGCCGTTCTGGTAGACACTGGCCTGGCTGGCGGCCTGGTTGTCTTGCCACACCTCCACCGAGTTGCCGGTGCCGTACTGGTTGATGCCGATGGTGCCGCCCAAACCGTCGCGCTGGTCACCGTAGGCCCAGTTCTGCCGGCCTTCCTGGTAGATGGCGATATCACCGTTCTGGTGGGTCATGTGCTCGGCGGCCGCCTGGTTGTCGCTGCCTCCCTGCATGATCACGCTCTTGTTGTTGCTGCCACCGAACAGTTGCTCGATCGTGGCGTCGTTGCCATGGCCGGACTGCAAGGTGGTGGCCTGGCTGCCGTATTGGGTGTCTTGCCAGATGACCGAACGGTTGCCGCTGCCTTGCTGGACCTGCAGGGCTTCGTTGTTCTCGCCCACCGACTGGCTGGCGAAGGCGTCGTTGAGGCTGCCGCCGGCCTGTTGGTTGATGTGGCTGCCGTTCTCGAACAACTGCTCGGCGTAGCCGGCGTTGAACGAACCGGTGGCGCTCTGCTGGATATGGCTGGTGCTGTTGTCCTGCAGCGCCATGTGGTTGTGGTCGTGGCCAGCCTGGGTCTGTGTGGCTGAGGCGAACGGCGCCTGGGTCTGCTTGACCTCGGCGATGTTCTGGTTGCCCTGTTGGGACTGGGTCGAAGTGCTGTCGTCGGCCATGGCCTGGCCGGCCAGGGCCAGGACGATGGCAGCGCTCAGGGGGGCTAGCTTGTGCATGGTATTGCCTCCAAATCTGACGATGAGGGCCTAGCGGTACTGGGTGATGTGAACCTGCTGGCCGTTGCCGGCCTGGGTCACGGCGCTGTTGAGCCCCGTGCCGCGCTGGTCGATGGTCGCGCTGTTGTAGTTGCCGATCTGCTCGATGGCGGCGCTGTTGCCGCTGCCGCTCTGGCGGATCGTCGCGTCGTTGCCCTGGCCCTGCTGGCTGATCGCGGCCGTCAGGTCGCTGCCTTCCTGCAGGATGTAAGCCTCCTGCGCGCCCCCGGCCTGGACGATGCGGCCCAGCAGGGCCTGGCCGTTCTGGTCGAGGGCGGCGCGGTTGCCGCTGCCCAGTTGCTCGATCACCGCGACCTGGCCGGCGCCGTTTGGCAGCAGGCGCAGCACCAGTGGCTCGCCCAGGTCGCTGCCGGCGGCGAGGTCGGCGTTGTCCATCAGGTCGTCGGCCCAGGCCTGGCCCCCGAGGGCCAGGCAAAGCAGCAGTGGAAACAGGGCGTTCATGGCATCCTCCCGGCGCTACTGCACGACCACGTTGGTGGTGCGAGTGGTGCCCTGGCTGCTGGTCACGGTCGCGGTTGGCGCGGCGGTCGGTATCAGCGTGGTGCTGTTGCTCACCGTCAGGCGCCAGCGGCCGGTGACCGGCACGGTGGTGGTACCCAGGGTCTGCACGCCGCTGGTGGTGGTCACCCGCACTGTGATGGTGTTACCGGTGGTCACCGAGGACGTGCCGCTGATGTCCCAGTTGAAGCGGTTGTTGGAGCGCGCCGTGACCGTCGCCGCGGTCACCGCGAAGGTCTCCTGGGCCGGTCGTGGCGATACCTGCACCGTGACCGTACCAGGCGTCGAGGTGGCGCCGATCGCGTCACGGGCGACGTAGGTGAAGCTGGTGGTAAACGCCGCGGTGACCGTCGCCGGTGGCGTGTAGGTGATCACGTTGCCGTCGGTGCTCACCGTACCGCGCCCGGCCGGGGTCGGCTGGGTGACGCTGGCGATGGTCAGTGGCAGGTTGCCTTCCGGGTCGGTGTCGTTGGCCAGGGCGTTGATGGTCAGGGGCACACCGAGGGTGGCGACGCTGTCGGCCACCGCGGTCGGTGGACGGTTCGGCGCGACGTTGACGGTTACGCTGGTGACTGGCGACTTCAAGCCCTTGGCATCCTGGGCGCGGTAGCTGAAGGTCGCCACCAGCGGGGAGGTGGCCCCGGCCGGTGGGGTATAGGTCACCGCCGTGGTGCCGTTCATCACCACGCCGCCCAGGCCGGTGCCCGGTTGGGTGAGGTCGGTGATGCTCAGCGGCACGTTGCCGTCCGGGTCGCTGTCGTTGGCCAACAGATTGAGGGTGATCGGTATGCCGACACTGGTACTGGCGCTGTCGGCCTGGGCTACGGGGGCTTGGTTTTCGGCCTGTACCGGAGCATTGCCGACCACCACCACCGGCTCCACGTCGAAACCGCCGTGAGCCGACTTGACCGTGATGCTGGCAGGTGGCTGGGACAGGTCGTTGACCGTGAGACTTTGCTGGACTCCGGACTTGGACATCCGCCCGAAACCCTGGACCAGCAAGTCCGGCACTGCGACTTCGTCGCTGGAACGGGCCTCGATCAGCAACTGCTTGGCGTTCCAGTCATAACGCGCCGTGCCCACCTTGACCACATCGCTGAGCTTGCTTGACAGCGAAGTCGGTCGGGTAGTGCCGGCTGGGCTGCTGGCGGTGACCACCACCACCGAGGGGGGCACTGCCTGGCTCAGTTGCTGGCTGAAGAACAACCCGTTGTTGTCGGCGAGCATGCTGAACTGGCAGGGTGAAGGCGGCGAGCCAACCAGCGCCAGGCCGTTGCGCAGGCATAGGCTGGCGCTGTTCGGCGCCTTGGCAAAGACTTCGACGCGAGTGCCGGTGGCGTTGCGCTGATAGGTGGCGCGCTCCAGTGTTGCTGGAGTTTGCTGGCGTGGGTCGAGCACCTTGCCAGAGACGCTGAAGACGTTGGTCTGGATGGTGCCCGCCGGGCCCTGGATGCGCACGAAGTTGGTGTTGTTCGGGCTGCCCGTCACCGCTTCGGTGATGTTAGGGTCGCCAACAAAGGTCTCGCTGGCGCCGGTGTCCGGGTTGACTTCGGTGTAGGGGCCGCCGACACCGCGCAGGAACGGTCCGAGGTTACCGTTCAGCGCGCCGCTGAAGTTGCCGGGCGCACCGATGCCGATGTCGCGAGTGATATTGATCGCCCGCCGGCCTGCCGTGGTTACGTTGACCGTCTCCACGCCATAGGGGTGGGTGATGGTGTAGGTGCCGGCGCTCGGCACCGAGGCGCGGATGCGGATGCGAGCGAAGCTCTGCTGGTCGCCGTTGACCGGGTTTTCTGCGGCGAAGGCCGCTTCCAGGCCGGCGACGTAGACTTCCAGCTCGTAGCCGCTGTTGCCTACCTGCGGAATCGAGGTCTCGGCCAGGAACCAGAACATCTCCGGTGGCCAGTTGTCCGGGAATACCAGCGGCAGGGCATCGTCATACACCCCTGGCTCGGGCAGCAAGGTGCACATGTAGGCCGGAGCGCCTGGAGCGCCCGGTGACCGGGTGCTGGTGGCGCGTGACTGGCACAGCTCAAGTGCGAGGTTGTTGGTGTCCTTGTACCACATGGGGTAGCCCCCGGTGGCGAAGGTGTAGGGGCCGGGGTCGACCTCCGACAGCGCGGCCCAGGCCGCGCTGCTGAGGGTGAGAGTGAAACCTGCGGCGCAGAGCGCGCGACGCGACCAAGTATTCATGCTGCCTCCTTGAAGGCGTGTCCTGTTCATGGCACCAGCACCACGTCTTCGCTGTCGCTGCCGCCATGGGCGCTGGTGACTTGCACCGTCGCTGGGGGGATCGGTGACAGCCCAGTGGTCAGGGTCTTGACCGCGCCGTTGCCGCTCAGGCTGCCGATCAACGCACCGTTGCCGGTGTGGGCTGTGAGAGACGGCGGGCTGGTCTCGTCGCTGCTGCTGGCCACCAGGGTCAGTTGGCCGCTGCCCAGGCTGTATTCGGCGCGGCTGATGGTCACCAGGTCGGTCAGCGGCATCGGTGCGCTGGTCGGGGTGCTGGTGGCGATGGCCAGGCTGTTGTCGGCGGTTACCTGCAAGGTCAGCGGCAAGGTCGGGTTAAGTGGCGACTGGGCGTACCAGGCACCGGTGCCGTTGGCCTCGCCGAGGGGCAGGGTGGGGGTCTGGCTGGTCAGGGTGACCGTGGCGGGCGCCGGCGGCGCCATCACGAACACATCCTGCTGGGCGCGCAGGTCGCCATTCACGGTATGTCGCGAATAGGTGCTGCGCAGCGGGATCAGCGGCGTCGGGCGGTTGACCGTGGACAGCTTGCCGGAGATGGCGAACAGCTCGGTACGCAGGTCGATGCCATTGGGCCCTTCGATGCGTACGAAGTTGGTGTTGAACGGGCTGCCGGTGACCGGCTCTTCCAGATTCGGGTCGCCGATGAAGCGTTCGCTGGCGCCAGTGCCTGGGTTGGTTTCGGTATAGGGTCCGTTGACGCTGCGCAGGAACGGCCCGACGTCGCCCCTGAGTGCGCCGCTGTAGTCGCCTGGCGAGCCGATGCCGATGTCGCGCGTCATGTTGATCGCCCGGCGTCCGCCGGCAGCCACCTCGAACACATCGACACCGTAAGGGTGGGTGATGGTGTACGTACCGGCCACCGGCACATCGACGCGGATGCGCACCCGGGCAAAGCTGACCTGGTCGCCATCCACCGGTTCCTCGGCACTGAACGCGGCTTCGATGGCCGAACCGTAGCTCAGGTCGACGCCGCGGGCGGCATCGACGATGGCGGCGTCGGCAGTGAACCAGAACGCTTCGTCGGGGAAGTTGCTGGGGAAGACCACTGGCTGGGTGTCGTCGAACACGCCGGGCGTGGGCAGCAGCGTGCACATGTACGAGGGCGCGCCAGGAGTACCGGCAACCCGTGAACTCACCGCCTTGGACAGGCACAGGTCGAGCACCCGGCCGTGGCTGTCCTGGTACCAGGCAGGGAACTTGCCGGTGGGCAGGGTATAGGGGCCGGTGTCGACCGCATACAGCGCAGCCTGGGCCGGGAGCTGGAGCAGGCCGGCGAAGATCGCCACGGCCAGCGGGTGGGGTGTCGGTCGGTGCATGAGTTGCTTCCTCCTGCAAACGGGCCCATGGGTTGGGGCGTCTGGGGAGGAATCGGCAACTGTTGTGCCAAGTTTTTGCGGAGGGGCGTCCAGGGCCTTTGCGACGAGGGTTTCAACCTACCGGCAACGATCTGGCGAGGTAGCCATGGTGGGCGGGTGGCCCCAGCATTGGGGAATGGGGTGAGGCTCGGTGTCTGTCGTGGCTGATGACTGCCAGTCAATTCTGAAGCACACTGCCGAAAAATCCGATGCCCGTTGCCCCGCCTGAGCGAGGCACACCAGGAGCACGCAATGGCGCGACAACTTCCAACAACAACCGCCAATGACCCCTTGCAGCAATCTCGCCTGGTCCGCCTCAAGCTTGCCAGCGAAGGCGAACTGCCCTGCGGCATGCTGCGCGACGAGATCGACGCCTCCTGGCGGCGCAGCCTTGGCCATGGCCTGGACTGCCTGCAGGGCGAGCAGGTCGGGCTGGGTATTCGCCACGGCCTGGACCTGAACACGCTGCTGGAACACAACCGCCTGCTGATCGACGCGGCCACTCCCGAGCTGGACTACCTGATCAAGCGCCAGGGCAAGAGCGGCATCGTCATCCTCGGTGACGCCCAGGCCAACGTGCTGACGATCGACGGGCAGAAACACGTCCTACAGCGCGAGGGCCTGCGCGACCTGCACCCCGGCAGTTGCTGGAGCGAGGCCCTGCGCGGCACCAATGCCATCGGCACGGCAGTGGTCGAGGGCCAGGCGACCCTGATCAACTGCGGCGAGCATTACCTGGACCGGCTCAGCCCGTTCTCCTGCACCTCGGTGCCGCTGCGTGATCCGCGTGGCGAAGTGATCGGCGTGCTCGACGTGACCCGTGAAGGGGTCATGGCCCAGCCCCAGGACAGCCTGTCCACGTTGCTGCTCGCCGCCGGCAATATCGAAGGCCGGTTGTTCGGGCTTTACCATTCCGAGCATCTGGTGCTGGCCTTCCACAGCCGCCCGCAATACCTGGCCAGCGCCTGGCAGGGCCTGCTGGCGCTGAGCCTGGAGGGCGAGGTGCTGGCAGCCAACGACAATGCCTGCCAACTGTTGCAGATGCCACGCCAGGCGCTGCTCGGGCGGCGCAGCAGCGACCTGTTGGGCGAGCGCTCGCCGGCGTTCATCGCGCGCCTGTGGCAGGGCGGTGTCAGCAGCGTGCAGACGGCTGCGGGCGAGTTCTTTTTCCGGGCGCTGCAACTGCCACGGCATGCTCGCATCAGTGGCCCGTCCCCGGTCGTCAAACCAGCACCGCCGAAGGCCCAGGCACTGCAAGCGCTGGCCGGGGGCGATGCGCGCCTGGCGCGTGCCTTGCGCATGGCCCGCCAAGGCCTGGCGAACGGGCTGCCAGTGCTGCTGCTGGGCGAAACCGGCACCGGCAAGGAGGTGGTTGCCCGTGCCCTGCACCAGGCCGGTCCGCGTGTCGACAAGCCATTCGTGGCGGTCAACTGCGCGGCGGTTCCCGAGGGGCTGATCGAGTCCGAGCTGTTCGGCTACCGCGACGGTGCCTTCACCGGCTCGCGCCGGGGCGGCATGGTCGGGCGACTGATGCAGGCCCATGGCGGCACGCTGTTCCTCGACGAGATCGGCGATATGCCGCTGGCCCTGCAGGCGCGCCTGCTGCGTGTGCTGCAGGAGCGCCGCGTGGCGCCCCTTGGCGCCGGCGACGAGCAGGACATCGACGTGGCGCTGATCTGCGCCACCCATCGCGACCTCAAACGTCGAGTCGCCGACCAGCACTTCCGCGAAGACCTCTACTACCGGGTCAACGGCGTGTCCCTGCGCCTGCCGGCACTGCGCGAGCGCGACGACCTGGCAACGATCATCCAGGGCCTGCTGGACAAGGCCGGGGCCCGCGCTGTCAGCCTCGACCCGGCACTAGTCGCGCTGCTGGAAAACTTCGACTGGCCGGGCAACATCCGCCAGCTGGAAATGGTGGTGCGCACCGCCCTGGCAATGCGTGAGGAGGGTGAGCAGGTGCTGACCCTCGACCACCTCACCGACTGCCTGCTCGATGAACTGGCCAGTGGCGCCGCGCCGTCCGGCAGCCTGCGCGACAACGAACTGGAACTGATCCGCGCCGCGCTGGCCCGGCACCAGGGCAATGTCTCGGCCGCGGCGGAGGCCCTGGGCATCAGCCGGGCGACGCTGTACCGCAAGCTCAAGCAGTTGCGTGGTTGAGCCATGGGCGGACTGTTTTCCCGATTGATCGAATCCAGCGACCCGCAGTTGATGCGCCAGGCCCTGGCGTGGCTCTACGGCTTCGTGCGCCCGCAGCGTGGCGCCATCGGCGTGCTCCTGGGGTTGTCCCTGGGCGCCTCGCTGCTGGCCCTGGCGCAACCCTGGCTGGTCAAGACGCTGATCGACGAGGGCCTGCTGGCCAAGGATTACCAGACCCTCTGGCACATGGCGGTGATCATGATCGTCGCTGGCCTGCTCGGCACGCTGCTGGCAGGGATCAACCGCTACCTGCACACGCGCCTGTCCGGGCGCATCCTGTTCGCCCTGCGCGACGACTTGTACCGTCATCTGCAACAACTTTCGCCGACCTTCTACGGGCGGCGGCGCACCGGTGACATCCTGTCGCGGCTCGATGGCGATGTCGCCGAGATCCAGCGCTTTGCCGTGGACTCGCTGTTCTCGGCGGTGTCGGCGCTGATCGGCCTGGTCGGCGCGGTGGCCTTGATGCTGATGCTGTCCTGGCAGCTGTCGCTGCTGCTGGCGTTGCTGATTCCGCTCGAAGTGCTGTGGCTGCGCTGGATGCGACGCAAGGTCGAGCGGGAGGTGCGCAGCCTGCGCGAACGCTCGGCGGACGTGTCGTCGTTCCTGGTCGAGACGCTGCCGGCGATGAAGTTCATCCAGGCCGCCGGCCAGCAGCGGCGTGAGGCCGAGCGCCTCGATCAGTTGGGGCAGGGCTACATGGGGCAACTGCTCAGGGTGCAGGTCACCGAGTTCTTTACCCAGGCGGTGCCCGGCACGCTGACTTCCTGGTGCCGGGCCTGCGCATTCCTGGTCGGTGGCTGGTGGGCGATCCAGGGCACCTGGCAACTGGGCGCGCTGATCGCCTTTTCCACCTACATGGGTATGGCCGTCGGTCCGGTGCAGAGCCTGCTGGGCCTGTACGTCGCGGTGCAACGGATGGCCGTGAGCCTGGGACGGGTGATGGAGCTCAAGCGAGAAGCGCTAGCGGTGCGTGAGGTGGACGATCCCCGGCCCATGCCACAAGGGGCCGGGGAGTTGCGACTGGACGGCGTATCTTTCGCCCACGATGGGCGCCAGGGTATGGTGCTGGAGCAGGTGCAGGCCTGTCTGCCCGGCGGCGCCAAGATCGCCATCAGTGGCGCTTCCGGCGTCGGCAAGTCGACCCTGATCGACCTGCTGCAACGCTTCTACGACCCGGATGGCGGGCGCATCCTGCTCGACGGCGTCGACCTGCGCGAGCTTGACCTGCAGGCCCTGCGGCGGCGCATCGCGGTGGTCAGCCAGGACATCGTGCTGTTTCGCGGCACCCTGGCGCAGAACCTGGCCTACAGCACGCCCCAGGCCAGCCGTGAGGAGATCGAGCAGGTGGTGCGCCTGACCCGCCTGGACAGCCTGGTGCAGAGCCTGCCGCTGGGGCTCGATGGTCTGCTGGGCGAACGCGGCCAGCAGTTGTCCGGTGGCCAGAAGCAACGTATCGCCATCGCCCGGGCGCTGCTGCAGCAACCGGCGATCCTGGTGCTCGATGAGGCCACCTCGGCGGTGGACGAAGCCACCGAGCGTGAGGTGATTGCCGCCATCGACCAGCTGTTTGCCGGGCGTACGCGGATCCTGATCAGCCATCGTGCCTCGACCCTCGCCGATGCCGACTTGCACCTGGAACTGCGTGACGGGCAATTGCGCAGCAAGGAGCCCGCCGACCATGGCCGCTGACCCGTGTATTGGCGTGATCGACAGTGGCTGCTCGGCGCAGCAGGCCGATAGCCTGCTCGGCGCGCGGCGCTTCTGGCTTGAGGACGGCGTGTTGTGTGAGGGCGAGCCGCTGCCGGATGCCCTGGGCCACGGCAGCGCGGTGCTGGCGCGGCTGCGGGCCGAGTCCGGCGGCCAGCCGGTGCTGCTGGCCCAGGTGTTCGCCGGGCAGGGCAGCACCAGCGCCTTGCAGGTGGCCGCTGGCCTGTTGTGGCTGGTGGAAGCGGGCGCGACCGTGGTCAACCTGAGCCTGGGCCTGCGCCAGGATCGCCCGGTGCTGCGCCTGGCCTGCGCCGAGGCCGTGGCCGCTGGCGTGCTGCTGTGCGCCTCCAGTCCGGCGCGGGGCGAGCCGGTGTACCCAGCCAGTTATCCCGGGGTTATTCGCGTCACTGGCGATGCCCGCTGCGCCGCTGGGCAATGGTCGTGGCTGGACACTCCTCAGGCCGACTTCGGCGCGGCGGTTGGTGCCGCCGGGGTGGCCGGCGCCAGTCTGGCCTGTGCCGCGTTCACTGGACGGGTGGCGGCCCTCCTGCGCGAGGAGCCCGGCATGACGCGGCAGGCACTGTTGCACTGGCTGGAGCAGCATGCGGCGTTCGTCGGCCCTGAGCGCAAGGAGTCGACCGATGTCTGAGCCGAGCATCCTGGTACTCGGTGCCGGACCTGCGGGGGCCACTACTGCCCTGGGTCTGCGGCGGATGGGCTACGCCGTCACCGTGGTGTCCGACTGGCGCCGTTTCGCCGCGGTGGAAGGTGTTTCGCAACGTGTGCTGGAGGGCTTGCGCCATGCGGGCCTGGGCGCTGCCCTGGCCGAAGCGACCACGCCGGCCACGCGGCAAGTGCACTGGAACGGCGAGCGGCTGCAACCGAACCAGGAGTGGCTGCTGGATCGCCAGCGCTTCGACCAGGCACTGCGTGATGACTTGAATCGTGCTGGTGTCGAGCTCGTCGAAGGGCGTGTGCGAGAGGTGGAACAGGGGCAGGGGTACCGGGTCCAGTTGGACGACGGGCGCGCCTTGCACGGCGATTTCCTGGTCGAGGCCCGTGGTCGTCAGGCCCCGTTGAGCGAAGGTCGCCTGCGCGGGCCGGAAACCGTCAGCCTGCTCAACCTCTGGCAAGCCGAGCCCGGCACGCTGGCCTCGGCAGTGGAGAGCCTGGACGACGGCTGGGCCTGGATGGCGCGGCTGGCCGATGGCCGCTGCTACTGGCAGGTGACGCTGGACGTGATGGCGGCGCGGCTGCCGGGCAAGACGGCGTTACCCGAATACTGTGCCGGGCGCCGCCGTGGCTCGGCGCTGGTGGCGCAACTGTTTGGCGAGCAGGCCTTTGCCCCTGCCCAGGTGCATGCACGCAGCAGCACCGCGATTCTTGTCGGCAACTGCGCAGGTCCTGATTGGCTGCGGGTTGGCGATGCGGCGATGGCGGTCGATCCGTTGTCGGGCAATGGCATCTTCCAGTCCTTGTCCTCGGCGCTGCAGGCGCCCGTGGTGATCAATACCCTGCTGCAGCGGCCCGGGCAGGCGGCCTTGGCGCAGCGTTTCCATCAAACGCGGATCGAACAGCTGTTCCTGCGTTTCGCCCGGATCGGGCGCGACTTCTACGCCCAGGAAGCGCAGCGTGGCACGCAGCCGTTCTGGGCTCGCCGCCGAGGCTGGCCGGATGCTCAACCGCTGCACGCGGCGGCAAACTGGCAGGCGGTGCGGGTGGAGCCCCGCCCGGTGCTGCGCGATGGTTGGGTGGAGGAGGCCGAAGTGGTGGTGACGGCTGATCAGCCGCTGGGGGTGTGGCACCTGCAGGGTGTCGAGCTGGCGCCGGTGGTTCGCGGGTTGCAGGCTGGCATCGGCCTGGAGCGCCTGGTGACACAGGCGCACCAGCCGATGGTCGAGCGCTGGTTACGCGAACAGGGCTTTTGATTTAGAAGAATGTCC
Organism: Pseudomonas soli; assembly: GCF_900110655.1. Lineage (GTDB taxonomy): Bacteria > Pseudomonadota > Gammaproteobacteria > Pseudomonadales > Pseudomonadaceae > Aquipseudomonas > Aquipseudomonas soli. The sequence goes on along the minus strand of NZ_FOEQ01000018.1, from coordinate 45,053 downwards.
CCACCACCAGTTGCAGGTAGGCCCCGCTATCCCGGCCACCCAACTGCACGCCGCCATCCTGCGCGCTGCGCTGCGGGGTGTAGAACCCCACCAGCGGGCTGATCAGCCAATGCTCGTCGACCATCCACTCCACATACAGGTCCACCTCGCGCCCACCCAGGTTGCCCTGGTCGGTGCTGAGCGGGTCGAAGTCGAAGTACAGCGCGCCCACGGTCAACCCCTCCCGTGGCGTGGCCTTGAGCGCCACATGGTGCACCTGGGTATTGCTGTTGAATGGCCCGGCGTAGTTGGCCGCCACCTCGCCCTGGAACCAGGTGCCATAGCCCCGGCTCAGGCCATAGAACAGCGGGTCGAAGTGCTCCGAGAAGCGGCTGTAGCGGTAGGTGGCGGTGGGCGACCAGGGCAGTCCGGAGAAGGTCCAGTTGCCCTCCAGGTACCAGGCATTCTCGCGCCCGTCGGTGCGGTCCTGGGTGACATACTCGGCGGCCAGTTCGAGGTCTTTCACTCCCAGGTTGCCACGCCCGCGCAGGCTCACCGTGTCCATGCCGTCGCGGTGTTCCAGGCCAAGGATCTCGGCATAGCGGCGGTCGACATCCAGGCCGCGGATCCAGCTCAGGCCCAGGGTGCCCGCGTCGGCGACATGCTCGAGGTTGGCCACCGCCATGGAGGTGTCGGCCTGGAACGGGTTGTCGGACTTGAGCCACATCAGGTCGCCGCGCCAACCCTGCTTGCCGCCCAGACGCAACACGGCGGTGCGGTCGAACGCCTTGCGCGCCGCCAGGTAGTAGGCGCCGCCACGGTCGAAATCGGCGCCCAGGTCGACGTTGCCGGCATTGACCGGGTCGCCCTGGATCAGGAAACCGTCGCCGAGGGTGATGACCTGGCGCCCGCCGGAGAGATCGATGCCGTCTTCGCCAAGCGCCGGAAACAGGGTACCCGAGCGCCATCCAAGGTAAGCGTCCTCGATGCCGGTGCGACGTTCGTCACCGAGCGTGAAACCCGCGGCGTCGCCATCGCCCCAGGTGGCCGAACTGAGCAGGCTGAAGGCGCCGTAAAGCGTGCCGTTGCCGGTCAGCGCCTGGCTGGCGCTCAGGCCGTATTTGACGTAGCCCTCGCGCCAGTTGCTGCTACCGGCCTGGCGGTTGCCGAACTGGTCGAAGCTTTCGTCGCTGTGGAACACGCCGAACAGCGCTTCGAGGTTGGCGTCCAGGGTGGTGCCGGCGTGGTTGTAGAGTTCTTGGGCCTGGGTGAGGGGAGAGGCCAGCAGCAGGGCCAACGTGCAGGCGAGCTTGTGCGTCATGGTGTGCTCCATGTTTTTGTTGTTTTCTGGTTTTTTCATTGCCTGGCCGGGTCACATCGCCGGTCAGGCGATGAGGCCGGCACAGGTGAATCAGAGCTTGATCAGCACCGACTTCAGCTCGGTGTAGTGCTCGATCGCCGCCGCGCCCATCTCGCGGCCGACGCCGGAGAGCTTGTAGCCACCGAACGGCAGCGCCGGGTCCAGCGCGCTGTGACAGTTCACCCACACCGACCCGGACTTGATCCGCGGAATCATCCGGTGCACCGCGGCCAGGTCGTTGGACCAGATGCTCGCGCCCAGACCGTAGGGGTTGTCGTTGGCCAGGCCCACCACCTCGTCGAGGTCGTCGAATGGCATGGCCACCAGCACCGGGCCGAAGATTTCCTCCTGCACCAGGCAGTGGCGCTGGTCGACATCGACGATCACCGTCGGCTTGACGAAGTAGCCCGGGCCGAAGCCTTCGCCGCCGCAGGCGATGGTCGCGCCCAACTCGCGACCCAGGTCAATGTAACCGGTCACCCGCTCCTGCTGCCGGGCCGAGATCAGCGGGCCCATCTGCACGCTAGGGTCCAGGCCGCTGCCCAGTTTCATCGCATTGGCGATGCCGGCGATATCGGCCACCACGTTGTCGAAGTGCTTGCGCTGCACATACAGCCGGGAGCCGGCGCAGCACACCTGGCCCTGGTTGAAGAAGATCGCCGTGGCGGCTCCGGCGGCGGCCTCCTGCAGGTTGGCGTCGGGCAGGACGATGGTCGGCGACTTGCCGCCCAGTTCGAGGGTGACGCGGGTCATGTTGTCCATGGCGGCCTTGCCGATCAGCTTGCCGACTTCGGTGGAGCCGGTGAAGGTCAGCTTGTCCACGCCCGGGTGGCGGCTCAGCGCGGCACCGGCGTTCAGCCCGGTGCCGGTGATCACGTTGAACACGCCGTCCGGATAGCCGGCCTCGCTTACCAGTTCGGCGAGCTTGAGGGCGGTCAGCGGGGTTTCGTCGGCAGGCTTGAGCACCACCGTGCAGCCGGTGGCCAGCGCCGGGCCGAGCTTCCAACAGGCCAGCAGCAGCGGGAAATTCCAGGCGACGATGGCACCGACCACGCCCACCGCCTCGCGGCGCACGAACGCGTGGAAGTCGTCATTGGGCATCAGCGGCAGCGACGGCTCGACCGTGCTGCCTTCGAGCTTGGTCGCCCAACCGGCCATGTAGCGAAGGAAGTCGATGGCCAGTTGCACGTCCATCACTTGGGCCACGGCGGCACTCTTGCCGTTGTTCAGGCATTCCAGCTCGGCCAGCTCCTGGGCATCGCGCTGCATCAGGTCGGCCAGGCGCCACAGCAGGTTCTGTCGCTCGCGCGGACGCATCCGGCTCCAGGCCGAGTGTTTGAACGCCTGGCGGGCGGCCTGCACGGCCCGGTCGACATCCTGTGCCTCGGCCGCGGGCACCTCGGCGAGGACCTCGCCACTGGCCGGGTTGCGCAAGGTCATGGTGCGGCCGCTGGCGGCGTCCTGCCAGTCGGCGCCAATGCGCATCTTCAGCTGGCGTGTGAGGAAGGCACGGGTGGCGGGCAGGATCGGCAGTTCGGAATGCATGGGGCGGTGCCTCTTGTCATGGTTGTGACCAGGGCAGGGCAATGGGCGTGCCAAGCCGTTCAACGCGTTCACAACCCTTGATACATGTGGTTTTCGCATTACATGGCATGCAGTCAGGGAGGCTTGACCTGTTGCACATTGAGACTGTGTGAGACGCAGATGAAACGGACCGCTGTGCGGGCCAATCGCCGGCAAGCCGGCTCCCACAGGCGGCGTTGCTCTCGAAGCTGGCTAGATCCCTGTGGGAGCTTGCTTGCCAGCGATGGCATGCGCAGCACGCCCCGTGTCTCAAGGTGAAACACCTCGTCGCGAAATGGCACGTTCGGCCACAGCCTGCGCTGCTGGGGTTTGCCCCTGCTCAGCGTTCAAATCGTTGATGCACAAAATATTTGCCGCAATTGGCACACTTCCTGTATCGCTACTGTCAGATGCACACCGCAGCGTGCGAATAACGATAAGAACGATACCGTGGAGGTCTGACCTTGAAGACGACTCGACTCCGGCGGCAGGCGGGCACACTGGCGCTGGTCGCCACCGCACTGCTGTCCGCCCAGGCCATGGCGGCCGAGCAGGGCCCGAGCCTGTTGCAGAACAAGTGCATGGGGTGCCATATCCCCGAAGGCAACGACAGCTACAGCCGCATCAGCCACCAGCGCAAGACCCCCGAGGGCTGGCTGATGAGCATCGCCCGCATGCAGGTGATGCATGGCCTTTCGATCAGCGACGACGACCGCCGTACCCTGGTCAAGTACCTGGCCGACAAGCAGGGCCTGGCGCCCAGCGAGACCGACGGTGTGCGCTATGCCATGGAGCGCCGGCTCAATACCGTCGAACACTTCGACGACCCGCTCAGCCAGATGTGCGGGCGTTGCCACTCCGGCGCCCGGGTCGCCCTGCAACGGCGCCCGGCCAAGGAGTGGGAGCACCTGGTCAACTTCCACCTCGGCCAATGGCCGTCCCTCGAATACCAGGCCCAGGCCCGCGACCGCGACTGGCTGGACATCGCCCTCAAGCAGATGGTGCCCGACCTGGCCAAGCGCTTCCCCCTCGACAACCCGGCCTGGGCCGAGTGGCTCAAGGCCCGGCCCGAGTCCAAGGTCCTGGCCGGGCAATGGGCGTTCAGCGGCCATATGCTGGCCAAGGGTGACGTGCGTGGGGTGATGACGGTGAGCGCCGAGCAGGGCGACACCTTCAAGGTCGAGGTCAAGGGCGCCTACGCCGACGGCACGCCGTTCAATGGCAGCGGCTCGGCGATCCTCTACAACGGCTACGAATGGCGCGGCAATGTCAAGGTCGGCGAGGCCAACCTGCGCCAGGTGTTCGCCGCCATCGACGGGCAGATGAAGGGCCGCATGTTCGAGGCCGAGCACGACGAGCGCGGCCTGGACTTCAGTGCGGCTAAGGCCGGGCAGGGGCGGCTGCTGGCGGTGCAGCCGGCGTTCATCAAGACCGGCAGCGACAGCGAGATCACCCTGGTGGGCAGTGACCTGTTCGGCAAGCCAGACCTGGGCGCGGGCGTGCAGGTGACCGAAGTGCTGGAGTCGACGCCGACCCTGATCCGGGTCAAGGCACGGGCCGCCAAGGATGCCGCCGCCGGCCCCCGCGAGGTGGCGGTGGGCGCGCTCAAGGGCGTGCAACTGGCGGTGTACGACAAGGTCGATGAGGTCAAGGTGGTGCCGGCGTTCTCCATCGCCCGCATCGGCGAGAACGGCGCCTCGGTGCCGAAGGTGCAGGGCCGCTTCGAGGCTGAAGCCTGGGGCAAGGACGCCAGTGGCCAGCCGCTGCGCATCGGCTACCTGCCGGCCACCTGGAAAGTCGAGCCGTTCAACGAACGGGCGGTCGAGGACGAGGACGTCAGGTTCGCCGGGCAGATGCAGGCCGACGGCGTGTTCGTGCCGGGCGGGGCAGGGCCCAACCCCGAGCGCAAGATGATGACCAACAACGCCGGCAACCTGAAGGTGATCGCCACCCTCGCCGACGGTGGCCAGCAGGGCGAGGGCCACATGATCGTCACTGTGCAGCGCTGGAACAATCCGCCGCTGCCATAGGCATCAACCTGACCAATTGCTTATCGGGAGGTCGCCATGGGCGCACTACTGAACCTGGTCGAACGCAACCTGCACGAAGTGCAGGTCGATGCCGACCGCATGCTGTTCCATATCCCCAGCAGTTCGCTGTTCGCCACCGACGCGGTGACCGGCGGCATCATCGACACCCTGCGCCGCCAGGGCTGCTCCGCCGAGGAGCTGCTGCTGCAGCTCGGCCAGCAGTTCGACGGCCAGGACATCGAGGAGACCCTGCGCGAGCTGATCGCCCTGGAAGTGGTCAGCGACGGCTCGCCGCTGACCCCGGAAATCGCCCTGAAACAGGTCGAGCGCACCGCGCTGAACACCGTGGTGCTCAACGTCAACACCGGCTGCAACCTCAGCTGCACGTACTGCTACAAGGAGGACCTCGACAAGCCCTCCGCCGGCAAGAAGATGAACAGCGCCACCGCCGAAGCCTCGGTGGAGATGCTGCTCAAGGAGTCGCCGAACGAGGAGCGCTACAGCGTGGTGTTCTTCGGCGGCGAGCCGCTGTCCAACCGGGCGTTGATCGAGCACATGGTGGCGTACTGCGAGCGACGCTTCGCCGAGGCGGGCAAGCAGGTCGAGTTCATCATGACCACCAATGCCACGCTGCTCACCGAAGAGATCATCGACTGGCTCGATGCCCACCGCTTCGGCCTGTCGATCAGCATCGACGGGCCCAAGACCGTGCACGACCGCAACCGCATCACCGTGGGCGGGCAGGGCACCTACGACGTGGTGCGGCGCAAGGCCGACATGCTGCTGTCGCGCTACCGCAGCCGGCCGGTGGGGGCGCGGGTGACGCTGACCCGTGGCATCACCGATGTCGAGACCATCTGGAACCACCTGTTCAACGAGATGGGCTTCGCCGAGGTGGGGTTCGCCCCGGTGACCTCCGGTGACATGGCCGACTTCAACCTCAGCGGCGACGAGCTGGTACAGGTGTTCGCCAACATGAAGGCCCTCGGCCGGCGTTATCTGGAGGCGGCGCTGGCGCACCGCAACATCGGTTTCTCCAACCTGCACCAGCTGATCACCGACATTCACGAAGGCCACAAGAAGGCCCTGCCATGCGGTGCCGGGTTGAAGATGCTGGCAGTGGACCACGAGGGCGAGTTGAACCTGTGCCACCGCTTCACCGGCTCCAGCCTGCCGACCTTCGGCAATGTGCACCAGGGCGTGAAGCAGGCGCAGCTCAACGATTTTCTCTCGCAGCGCCTGGACCGCAGCGGCACCGGCTGCGACAGCTGCCGCATCCGCAACCTGTGTTCCGGCGGTTGCTACCACGAAAGCTACGCCCGCTACGGCGACCCGCAGCATCCGACCTACCACTATTGCGAGCTGATGCGCGACTGGGTCGACTTCGGCATCGAGGTCTACAGCCGCATCATGGCCGTCAACCCGGCCTTCATCGATCGCTACATCACTCCCCGGAAGGCGCACTGACATGAAGCACCTCAAACCGCTGAACAACAAGGCGCGCATCCTCGAGCAGGCGGCCGCCGAAGATCGCGTCGAGGACGTGCTGGCGATGAGCGCCGTGGCCGGCTGCACCGCCACCACCGACCCGGGCTGGGAAGTGGACGCCTTCGGTGGCGTCAGCTCGCTGTGCCAGCCGATGGAGGCCGACCTGTACGGTTGCTCCGACCCTTGCTGGTGGCCAGCCCAGGTGCCGGACATGATGAGCACCTACCAGGACTGGAACGCCCAGGCGACCAACTCCGCCGAAGACTGGCGCAACCTCGGCACCGTATTCCCGAAAGACAAATAGAACGACAAGGGGAAACCGCATGAAACCTGGATTCTGCGCGCAACTCGCGCTCACCGTCGCCGCCACGGCCTGCGCCTGCGCGGCCCAGGCCGACGACGCAGGCAAGGCCCTGAAGGCCGGCCATGAATACCTGATCGCCACCAACTACCCGAATAACCTGCACGTGGTCGAGGTGGCCAGCGACACGCTGTACAAGACCTGCCGCATGCCCGATTCGTTCGGCCCCGGCACGGCGATGATGGCGCCGGACAACCGCACCGCCTACGTGCTCAACAACCACTTCGCCGATATCTATGGCATCGACCTGGACAGCTGCAAGACCACCTTCCACGCCAACCTGTCCAGCGTGCCGGGCGAGGTCGGCAAGGCCATGTACTCCTTCGCCATCAGCCCCGACGGCAAGGAGGTGTACGCCACGGTCAACCCCAGCCAGCGCCTGAACGACCACTATGTGGTCAAGCCGCCGCGCCTGGAGGTGTTCCGCACCGGCGACGGCCTGGATGCCAAGCCCGTGCGCAGCTTCCCGATGCCGCGCCAGGTGTACCTGATGCGCGCCGCCGACGACGGCAGTCTCTATGTGGCCGGGCCGGACATCTACAAGCTGGACGTCAACACCGGCAAATACACCGTCGCACTGCCGCTGCGCAGCTGGAACCGCCCGGGCTACAGCGCGCCGGACGTGCTGTACTTCTGGCCGCACCAGAGCTCGTTGCACGAGTTCTCGATGCTCTACACCATCGCGAAATTCAAGGACGCCAAGCAGGACCCGGCAACCGCCGAGCCGCTGTACGGCTACCTGAGTATCGACCTGAAGACCGGTAAGGCCCATACCCAGGAGTTCGCCGAGCTGACCGAGCTGTACTTCACCGGCCTGCGCTCGCCGAAGGACCCGAATCAGATGTACGGCGTGCTCAATCGCCTGGCCCGCTACGACATCGCGCAGAAGAAGCTGGTCAAGGCCGCCAACCTGGACCATACCTACTACTGCGTGACCTTCGACAAGGCCGGCGACAAGCTCTACCTGGGCGGAACGTTCAACGACCTGGCGGTGTTCGACCCCAATACACTGGAGAAGGTGGGAAACATCAAACTGCCCGGTGGCGACATGTCGACCACCACGCCGCAGGTGTTCGTTCGCTAACGCCATCGCGGGGCAAGCCCGCTCCCACGCCGACCACACTGGACCGGTGGGAGCGGGCTTGGCCCGCGATAGGGCCACGTCAGGCAAAACAAAGACACGAGACAGCCCATGCCACAGCCCAGCCACACCGTAGGCAGCAACGCCATTCCCTTGCTCAACTTGTGCATCGGCGACGCCTTCGACACCACCGTCGCCCGCTTCCCCGACCGCGAGGCGCTGATCGTCCGCCATCAGCAGTTGCGCTACACCTGGCGGCAGCTGGCCGATGCGGTCAACCAGCACGCCCGCGCGCTGATGGCCCTGGGCGTGCAGGTCGGCGACCGCTTAGGGATCTGGGCGCCCAACTGCGCCGAATGGTGCATCACCCAGTTCGCCAGCGCCAAGATCGGTGCGATCCTGGTCAACATCAACCCGGCCTACCGCAGCAGCGAACTGGAATACGCCCTGGGCCAGTCGGCCTGCCAGTGGGTGATCTGCGCCGACGCCTTCAAGACCTCTGACTACCACGCCATGCTGCTGGATCTGGTGCCCGAACTTCGCGCCTGCCGAGCGGGCGAGCTGCAAAGCGCGCGCCTGCCAGCGTTACGCGGGGTCATCAGCCTGGCGGCCACGCCACCTGGTGGCTTGCTGGCCTGGTCGGCGTTGCAGGCCCGTGCCGGTGAAACCGCCCCCGGGCAACTCGCCACGCGCCAGGCCAGCCTGCACCAGCACGCGCCGATCAACATCCAGTACACCTCCGGCACTACCGGGTTTCCCAAGGGCGCGACCCTCAGCCACCACAACATCCTCAATAACGGCTACATGGTCGGTGAAAGCCTCGGATTGACCGAGCATGACCGGCTGGTGGTACCGGTGCCGCTGTACCACTGCTTTGGCATGGTCATGGCCAACCTCGGCTGCATGACCCACGGCAGCACCCTGATCTACCCCAATGACGCCTTCGATCCGCTGCTCACCCTGCAGGCCGTGGCCGAAGAACGCGCCACTGCCCTGTACGGCGTGCCGACCATGTTCATCGCCGAACTCGACCACCCGCGTCGCCATGAATTCGACCTGTCCAGCCTGCGCACCGGGATCATGGCTGGCGCCACCTGCCCGATCGAGGTGATGCGCCGGGTGATCGACGAAATGCACATGGGCGAGGTGCAGATCGCCTACGGCATGACCGAGACCAGCCCGGTGTCGTTGCAGACCGGCGCCGCCGACGACCTGGAGCGCCGGGTGACCAGTGTTGGCCGCACCCAGCCGTGGCTGCAGAGCAAGGTGATCGACAGCGTAGGCACCACCCTGGCACGCGGCGAGATCGGCGAGCTGTGCACCCGCGGCTACAGTGTGATGCTCGGCTACTGGGACAACCCCAAGGCCACCGCCGAGAGCATCGACGCCGAGGGCTGGATGCACACCGGCGACCTGGCGGTGATGGACGAACAGGGCTACGTGTGCATCGTCGGGCGCAGCAAGGACATGATCATCCGCGGTGGCGAAAACATCTATCCGCGGGAGCTGGAGGAGTTCTTCTTCACCCACCCGGCGGTGGCCGACGTGCAGGTGATCGGCATCCCCTGCAGCCGCTATGGCGAGGAGATCGTCGCCTGGATTCGCCTGCACCCGGGGCAGGCCCTGGGCGAGGAAGAACTGCGTGAATGGGCGCGGGCGCGCATCGCGCATTTCAAGGTGCCACGCCATTTCCGCTTCGTCGATGAATTCCCCATGACGGTGACCGGCAAGGTGCAGAAGTTCAGGATGCGCGAGATCAGCATCGAGGCGCTGGCGGGCGAGCAGGGGCGGTAGACGCCCTCAGCTTCAGGCCTGGGCCCGCGCGCCATTGAGGAATAGCTGCTCCAAGGTCTGCGCGGTGTTGGCGCTGGCGGCGCGGCCGCGGCGCTCGGCATCGACCATGCCGTAGATCATGGTCATGAACATTTCGGTGAACACCGCCGCGCTGATGTCGATGCGCAGCACGCCCAGTTGCTGGGCACGCAGGAAGAACGCGTCCATGGCCTGGGTGTAGGCCTGCCAGCGCAAGTCCTCGGCGTTGTTGAGCAGAGTGTCGGGGCGGTACTGGAACATCAGGAACACCAGCATTTCGCGGTGCTTGAGGTGTTCGGCGATCAGGTGGCGAATGCCGACCAAGGGTTCGGTGCGCTCCAGGTCCGCTTCCTGGATGACCTGGTTGAGTACGTGCTCGCCGTGGTCCTCGAGCAGGTTCACCAGATTTTCGCGGGTGCCGCAGAAGCGGTGCAGGGTGGCCTTGCTGACCCCGGCGGTTTCCGCCAGCTCTTTCAAGGTGGCGCGGGGATGGACGACAATGGCATGGGCCAGCGCCTTGAGCAGGCGTTCTTCTTGGAGGGATCTGCGCATAGGGACCTCAGTCGGGGTTCGGCTGTCGGGCAGGCGAAAAGAGACGAAAGATCCATCACTGTATCATATGAGACGAATAAATCTCATGGATTGAATCATTCATCGTCGGTCAAGCCTGCTCCACCGTGGAGCGGGCTTGACCGACGATGGGTACGTCAGATCGGATAATGCTTCAGTTCACGGGCGATCAGCATGCGCTGGATCTCGCTGGACCCCTCGTATATCTGGGTGATCCGCGCATCCCGATAGTACTTCTCCACCGGGTAGTCTTCGAGGTAGCCGTAGCCGCCATGCACCTGGATCGCCATCGAGCAGACCCGCTCGGCCATCTCGGAGGCGAACAGCTTGGCCTGGGAGGCCTCCGACAGGCAAGGCTTGCCCGCGCTGCGCAGACGCGCGGCGTGCAGGATCAGCAGGCGGCTGGCGTTGATCTGCACCTGCATGTCGGCCAGCAGGTTGGCGATGCTCTGGTGCTCGTTGATCGGCTTGCCGAACTGGATGCGCTCGCGGGAGTAGGTCAGTGCCGCCTCGAAGGCTGCGCGGGCGATACCCAGGGCCTGGGCGGCGATGCCGATGCGCCCGCCTTCGAGGTTGGACAGGGCGATGGCCAGGCCCTTGCCGCGTTCGCCGAGCAGGTTGGCGGCCGGGATGCGGCAGTTGTCCAGGGTCACCGCGCAGGTGTCGGAGGCGCGGATGCCCATCTTGTGTTCGCTGCGGTCGACCTTGAACCCAGGGTTGTCGGTGGGCACCAGGAACGCCGAGAGGCCTTTCTTGCCCAGCTCCGGGTCGGTCACGGCGAAGACGATGGCCAGCTTGGCGCGGCGGGCATTGCTGACGAACTGCTTGGCGCCATTGATCACCCACTGGCCATCGACCAGTTCGGCGCGGGTGCGCAGGTTGTGGGCCTCGGAGCCGGCCTGGGGCTCGGTCAGGCAGAAGCAGCCGATCACCTCGCCGCTGGCCAGTGGCGGCAGCCAGGCCTGCTGTTGTTCGGGCGTGCCGTAGGCCAGCAACGGGCCACAGCCCACCGAGTTGTGGATGCTCATCAGCGCCCCGATGGCGCCGTCGCCGGCGGCGATCTCCTCGACTGCCAGGGCATAGGCGACGTAGTCGGTGTAGCTGCCGCCGAAGTCCTCCGGCACCACCATGCCGAGCAGGCCCAGCTCGCCCATCTTGCGTACCACGTCGTCATCGATCCAGGCGGCTTTCTCCCAGGCTTGGGCATGGGGGGCGATCTCGCCGCGGGCGAAATCGCGCGCCATGTCGCGGATCATGATCTGTTCTTCGCTCAGTTCCAGGTCTTGCATCTGTGTACTCCCGGGCTCACAGGCCTTCGAAGAATTGGTCGACGCGCTGCGCGGTGAGTTCGCCCAGGGTCGGCGGGTTCCAGCGCGGCTGCTTGTCCTTGTCGATGATCAGGGCGCGCACGCCCTCGATGATGTCGCCGTACTCGAACCACTGGCGGTCGATGTGCAGTTCCATGGCGAAACAGTCTTCCAGGCTCAGGTGGCGGCCACGGCGCAGCAGCTCCAGGGTCACGGCCATGGCCAGCGGCGAGCGGGTTTCCAGCAGGGCGGCAGTCTCCAGCGCCCACGGGTGGCTGTCGCCGATGGTCACGGCGCGCAGCTGTTCGATGATGCTGGGCAAGTCGGGCAGGGCGAAGAAGTGGTCAATCACCGGGCGCAGGCGCGCCAGCGGGGCGTCTTCGAGCACCTGGGTGCCGAGCTTGGCCAGCAGGCCCTGCAGGTCCTTGAGCGGGTGCTCGCCGAACACCAGGCGGTCCAGGCCGTCATCCAGCGCGGCCAGCCTGGCGCTGTCCAGGTACCAGTCGGCGAGGCCGCAGTACAGGGCGTCGGCGGCCTTGATTTGCGTGCCGCTGACACCCAGGTAGATGCCCAGCTCGCCGGGCACGCGGGACAGGAAGTAGCTGCCGCCGACGTCCGGGAAGTAGCCGATACCCACCTCCGGCATTCCCAGGCGGCTGCGCTCGGTGACGATGCGCAGGTCGCAGCCCTGGGCCAGGCCCATGCCGCCGCCGAGGGTGAAGCCGTCCATCAATACCAGCACCGGCTTGCGGTAGCGGTGCAGGCACAGGTCCAGGGCATACTCCTCGACGAAGAACTCCTCGTGCAGTTTTTCGCCGGCCTTGAAGCTGTCGTGCAGCGAGCGGATGTCGCCGCCGGCGCAGAAACCCTTGGGGCCCTCGCCACGCAGCATCACGGCCTGCACCTGCGGATCCTGCGCCCATTGGTCGAGGTGATGCTGCAGGCTGCGCACCATGTCCAGGGTCAGGGCGTTGAGGCCGGCGGGACGGTTGAGGGTGAGGTGGCCAATGTGGTTGCGGACCTCGGCCAGTACCTGATCCGTTGCCGAGGATTGAGCGTGCGCGGTCATCGCGGTCTCCCTGCTTTGTTATTGATTTTCCAAGTGAAGTCCTGGAGTGCGCGAGCGGATCGGTCGATCCTGTCATGCAAATTTACCTTGCACAATTGGCAAATCTGCAGGGCTGCCGTGCATTTTTGTCGTCACGCGCGCTCTTGGTCGAGGCAGCCACTGTAGCAACTACCGGTTACCTGTAGGAGCGGAGCTTGCCACGCGATGGCGTCGCTACAGGTTGAACGACGGTCGCCTCTCACCCCGAAGGGTGATAGCCGCCTCCGTCCCCCCATGAAACAATCCCGGCCAGCACTCACCCTGGCGGGGAAGACAATAATGAGCAATGCCCAGCTGAATTCGCCCGACTGGTATGCGCAGATGGCCCGTGTGGTCGACGCCATCGGCACCCCAGGCTTCGTCGAGGCACTGTTCGCCGCGCTCAACCAGCTGGCAGCGTGCCAGGCCATCACCGTGTTCCTGTATCCGCGCAAGGGCCTGCCGTCGGCGCTGTTCGCCAAGGACGACGAGGGGCCCTGGCTGCCCGAGGGCAACGTGCAGAAGTACCTCGAAGGCTACTACCTGTTGTGCCCGTTCTACCGCGCCTGCATGGACGGAGTGCCCGCCGGTTGCTATCGCCTGAGCGATGTCGCCCCCGACCACTTCAAGCGCAGCGAGTACTACACCTCGTTCTACCAGCACGCGCACCTGGAGGACGAACTCAACTACCTGGTGCCGCTGGACGCCCAACTGACCATCGCAGTGGCCCTGGGCAGTACCCGACGCCTGGGCAGTCGCCAGGTGGCCGAGCTCAAGTGCGTCGCCGCCTGGGTGGTGGCGGTGGTGCGCCGCCACTGGGGGCAGCTGGATGCCGACGCCCTGGGCGGGCGCTTCGAAAGCGCGCTGGGGCGGCAGATCAACGCCGCGCTGAACAACTTCGGCTCGTCCTTGCTCACCGAGCGTGAGTGCCATATTGCCCAGTACCTGCTGCGCGGCCATTCCACGCGTTCGCTGGCCGAGCGCCTGGGCATCAGCGAAGACACGGTCAAGACCCACCGCAAGAACCTCTACGCCAAGCTCGATATCGCCACCCAGGCCGAGCTGTTCTCGCTGTTCATCGCCTCGCTGACCCAGGCCCAGGAAGGCTTGAGCAAGGACCCGCTGGAACGCTACCTGCGACGGCGCTGACCACCGCTTCACCTCATCCAGACAACGACAATCACCGGCCCGCGTGTGGCCGGAGGGGAGACCTGCGTGCATACGAAAAGCGATTGGCTGCAGCGCGCCGCGCGGCAAAGCTTCATCACCACCGCGTTGATCGACGGACGCCCGGTGGTGGCCCGCGACGGCGCCACCTTCGCCGCCATCAACCCGGCGACCGAGCAGTGCCTGGCCCAGGTCGCCGCCTGCGCCGACAGCGAGATCGACCAGGCGGTGCGCGCCGCCCGCCGTGCCTTCGAGCATGGACCCTGGGCGCGCATGGCGCCGGCCGAGCGCAAGCGCGTGCTGCTGCGCCTGGCCGAGTTGATGCTGGCCCACCGCGAGGAACTGGCGCTGCTCGACTCGCTGAACATGGGCAAGCCGGTGATGGATGCCTACAGCATCGATGTGCCCGGCGCGGCCCAGGTGTTCGCCTGGTATGGCGAGGCGCTGGACAAGCTCTATGACCAGGTCGCGCCGACCGCCGCCAGCGCGGTGGCGATGATCAGCCGCGAGGCGTTGGGCGTGGTCGGTGCGGTGGTGCCGTGGAACTTCCCGCTGGACATGGCCGCCTGGAAGGTCGCCCCGGCGCTCGCCGCAGGTAACAGCGTGGTGCTCAAGCCCGCCGAGCAGTCGCCGTTCTCGGCCCTGCGCCTGGCCGAGCTGGCCCTGGAGGCCGGGTTGCCGGAGGGGGTGCTCAACGTGGTACCGGGCCTGGGCGAAACCGCTGGCCGGGCTTTGGGCCTGCACCCGGACGTGGACTGCCTGGTGTTCACCGGCTCCACCCAGGTGGGCAAGTACTTCATGCAGTATTCGGCGCAGTCGAACCTCAAGCAGGTGTGGCTCGAATGCGGCGGCAAGAGCCCGAACCTGGTGTTCGACGACTGCCGCGACCTCGACCTGGCGGCGCAGAAGGCCGCGTTCGGCATCTTCTTCAACCAGGGCGAGGTGTGCTCGGCCAATTCGCGGCTGTATGTGCAGCGCTCGATCCACGACGAATTCGTCGAGCGTCTGCTGCGCCAGGCCCGCGAATGGCTACCGGGCGACCCGCTGGACCCGGCCAGCCGTGCCGGCGCCATCGTCGATGCCACGCAGACCGCGCGAGTCGAGGCCGCCATCGGCCAGGCCCGGGAGCAGGGCGCGCGTCTGCGCTGCGGCGGCGAGCGCCTGAGCGTGAACGGCTCGCGCAACTTCATCACGCCGACGATCTTCAGCGACGTACGCCAGGACATGGCCCTGGCCCGCGACGAAATCTTCGGCCCGGTGCTGGCGGTCAGCGCCTTTGACGATGAGGAAGAGGCCATCGCCCTTGCCAACGACAGCGTCTATGGCCTGGCCGCGTCGGTGTGGAGCGACGATCTCAACCGCGCCCACCGCGTGGCCAGGCGGCTCAGGGCCGGCACGGTGTCGGTCAACACCGTCGACGCCCTGGACGTGACCGTGCCCTTCGGCGGCGGGCGCCAGTCCGGTTTCGGCCGCGACCTCTCGTTGCATTCGTTCGACAAGTACACCCAGCTCAAGACCACCTGGATCCAGCTGCGCTGACATTCACCCGAGGAGAACAACAATGAACGCACCCATCACCCCGACGACCGGCAAACGCGATACCCGCGACTACCAGGCTGGCGACGCCGCCCACCACATCCACGCCTTCCTCGACCAGAAGGCGCTCAACGCCGAGGGACCAAGGGTCATCATTCGCGGCGAGGGCCTGTACCTGTGGGACAACGACGGCCGCCGCTACCTGGACGGCATGTCCGGCCTGTGGTGCACCCAGCTCGGCTATGGCCGCAAGGACCTGACCGCCGCCGCCGCCGCACAGATGGACCAGCTGCCGTACTACAACATGTTCTTCCACACCACCCACCCAGCGGTGATCGAGCTGTCCGAGCTGCTGTTCAGCCTGCTGCCCGGCCACTACAGCCACGCCATCTACACCAACTCCGGCTCCGAGGCCAACGAGGTGCTGATTCGCACCGTGCGTCGCTACTGGCAGGTGGTCGGCCAGCCGCGCAAGAAGATCATGATCGGCCGCTGGAACGGCTACCACGGCTCGACCCTGGCGGCCACGGCGCTGGGCGGCATGAAGTTCATGCACGAGATGGGCGGGTTGATCCCGGATGTGGCGCATATCGATGAACCGTACTGGTTCGCCGCCGGTGGCGAGCTGACTCCGGCGGAATTCGGCCGCCGTTGCGCCTTGCAACTGGAAGAGAAGATCCTCGAACTGGGCGCCGAGAATGTCGCAGGTTTCATCGCCGAGCCGTTCCAGGGCGCCGGCGGCATGATTTTCCCGCCCGAGAGCTACTGGCCGGAGATCCAGCGCATCTGCCGCCAGTACGACGTGCTGCTGTGCGCCGACGAGGTTATCGGTGGGTTCGGCCGCACCGGCGAATGGTTCGCCCACCAGCACTTCGGCTTCGAGCCGGATACCCTGTCCATCGCCAAGGGCCTGACCAGCGGCTACGTGCCCATGGGCGGTTTGGTGCTGAGCAAGCGTATCGCCGAGGCTTTGGTGGAGCGGGGCGGGGTGTTCGCCCACGGCCTGACCTATTCCGGCCACCCGGTGGCGGCGGCGGTGGCCATCGCCAACCTCAAGGCCCTGCGCGACGAGGGTATCGTGCGCCGGGTCAAGGACGACACCGGCCCGTACCTGCAGCGTATCCTGCGCGAGGTGTTCGCCGATCACCCGTTGATCGGTGAAGTACAGGGCACCGGCCTGGTGGCAGCCTTACAGTTCGCCGAGGACAAGGCCACGCGCAAGCGCTTCGCCAACGAGAACGACCTGGCCTGGCAGTGCCGCACCTTTGGTTTCGAGGAAGGAGTGATCATCCGCTCCACTTTGGGGCGAATGATCATGGCCCCGGCCCTGGTGGCCAGCCGTGGCGAGCTGGACGAACTGGTGGAAAAGACGCGTATCGCGGTGGACCGTGTGGCGCGATCGGTGGGCCGCGGCTGAAACCCGGGGCCCATCGCCGGCAAGCCGGCTCCCACAGGGGTCGCGCAATTCGTGAGCTCTGCGCTGTACCTGTGGGAGCCGGCTTGCCGGCGATGGGTTGCGTAGCAGCCCCAGTGACGCGAACTGACAGACATTACCCTTTCGCCCGTGATGGTTTCAGCGACGTTCGCGCTGGCGCAGCACCGTCACCGTCGCGCCAGCGACGGGCGAGCTGGAAGCCCAGGGTGCCTTTACCTGCCTGGGCGACTTTCTCGCCACCACCACCCTGGTGCGTCACGGCGGCCGCCTGATGCAGGCCTACCGGTTCACCGTGCAGGACGCCCTGGACAGCGGCGAGCTGGTGGAGGTGCTGGCCGGATATGGCGGCACGTCGCGGCCGTTCATGCTGGTGTATCCCCAGGCCCGGCACATGCCGCTTAACGTCCGCGTGTTCATCGACTTCCTGGTGGCCGAGGTGGGTCTACCGTTGGGCTGAAGCCCTGTGGCGGCGACCTTGGCGGACTATGCTCTGTGCTGCGTCGGCCAACTGGCCGGCGGATGTTCCGGCAGTCAGGTTGTTTCCCAGGAGAACACTCCATGAAATCCATGACACTGCTAGTGATCACTTGCGTACTGAGCTTCGCCGCCCACGCCGAGGATGACCCGGCCACCAACTGCGATGCCAAGATCAAGGACCTGGAATACATCAGCAAGAGCGATGGCCAGGCCTTGCATGGCGGCATGGCCGCCGATTACCACAAGCTGCTCGAGCAGGCCAAGGCCGCCCAGGCCAAAGGCGACATGACCACTTGCCAGGCCTCGGCCGACCGTGCCAAGACGATCTACAACAAGGCGCGGGGCAAGTAGGCGCTGTCGAGACCTCTCGGGGACAAGTCCGCTCCAGCAGGAGCGGGCTTGGAGGCCAGCCCCGGCAATCGGCCGGTTGGGCCTCTCATGGGCTCTGGTGTAAGCTCTCCCGGTCCTTCTAACGAGCCCCGCCGCATGACCTCGCCCAGTCCGCGCCTGGACAGCCTGCTCACCGGCAGCGCCCGGCCATTCACCCGCCCAGGTTCCCTCAGCGCCATCGACAAGCAACCCCGCCAGGGCCCCTTGCAGGTGACCTTGCTCGGTATCGTCGGTGACGAGCAGGGCGATCTGCGCGTGCACGGCGGCGTTGAGAAGGCCATCCACCATTATCCCCGCGATCACTACCCTGACTGGGTCGCTGAACTCGGCGAACATCCCTTGCTGACCCGGCCCGGTGCCTTCGGCGAGAACTTCAGCAGCAGCGGCTGGCGCGAGACCGATGTGTGCCTGGGCGACCGTATCCGCGTTGGCACGGTGTTGCTGGAAGTCTCCCAGGGGCGCATGCCGTGCTGGAAGCTCAACGACCGTTTCGACGTGGCGCAGATGGCGCTGCGGGTGCAGCAGAGCGGGCGCACCGGCTGGTACTACCGGGTGCTGGAGGAGGGCGAGGTACAGGCGGGCGATGCCCTGCAACTGGTCGAGCGGCCCTATGGCCAGTGGTCGGTGGCGCGGCTTTCGGCGGTGCTGTTCGACAAGCAGCTGGAGCCCGGCCTGTTGCGTGAATGCCTGGAACTGCCGCTGGTGCCGAACTGGCGTCGCACCCTGGAAAAACGCCTGGAGCAACGCCAGGTCGAGGACTGGACTTCACGCCTGCAAGGCCGCAGCGAAAGCTGAACGGCATTGCGCACAACATTTACCCACACAAGGAATGCCCCATGGCCTTCGAACTGGATGATCGCCTGGTCATCGGTGTCGCTTCCAGCGCCGTGTTCGACCTGAGCGAGTCGGACGCCGTGTTCCGTCGCGACGGCGAGGCGCAATACCGCAAGTACCAGGAGCAGCACCTGGACGTGCCGCTGGGCAAGGGCATCGCCTATCCCTTCATCAAGCGCCTGCTGGCACTTAATGACCTGCGCGGTGATCCAGAGGACCCGCTGGTGGAGGTGGTGTTGCTGTCGCAGAACGACCCGGACACCGGAATGCGGGTGATGAAGACCATCGGTCACTACGGCCTGAACATGACCCGGGCAATCTTCACCCAAGGCCGTTCGCCGTATGAGTACATCCCGGCGTTGAACATCGCGTTGTTCCTGTCCGCCGACAAGCAGCACGTGGACGCCGCGATCAAGGCCGGCTACCCCGCGGGGCAGGTGTTGGATTCGAAGTTCGACGACGATGAAAGCGACGACAATCTGCGCATAGCCTTCGACTTCGACGGTGTGCTGGCCGGCGATGAGTCCGAGGCAGTGATGCAGTCGGGCGGCCTGGGCAGTTTCCACGCCCATGAAGTGATCAATGTCACCCAGCCGCACAATCCCGGCCCGCTCAAGGAGTTCTTCGTGCGCATTGCCCGCATCCAGGCGGCCGAGGAACAGCACAAGCTGGCCAATCCCAGTTACGAGAACCGCCTGCGGGTGTCGATCGTCACCGCGCGCAACGCGCCTTCACACGAGCGGGCGCTCAATACCCTGAAAAGCTGGGGGGTGATGGCCAACGACGCGTTTTTCCTGGGCGGCATCGAGAAGCGCAGGGTATTGCAGGTGCTCAAGCCGCACATCTTCTTCGATGACCAGTCCGGGCACCTTAAGAGGACCAGCACGGTGGTGCCGTCGGTGCATATCCCGTTCGGCGTGACCAACCGGGCGGGCTGACCATTGGCGCCGCGCAAGCGGCGCCAGGTCGCCCTGGTCCGTCAGTGATCCGCCAACCTGTCATCCTGCGACAGCAACGCTTGGGCCAGCTCTTCGTCACTGGCCTGCAGCCCCGGATTGGCCCGGCGCACCTCGGCCAGCGCCGCTTCCAGATAGGCCCCGCGAATGGCACCGCCGCTGGCGACAAAGGCCGACAGCTCGTCGCGGGCCGGGATGATCCGTTTGTCGTCCTTGAAGGTCGAGTACAGCGAGGCGGAAACCCCCGCCGAGGTCGCGACGTCCCCGGCATCGACGCGGGCCAGGGCGGCACCGGCAGGGAGCAGGAGCAGCAGCGAGGGAACGAGCAGTAAGTGGCGCATGGCGAGTCCTCCGGAAAGGTGATGCCCAAGGGTGTTACTGCATGATGTTAAGAACCCTGCTGTGGGATGAGAGTTCAATCGGTGGGCTCGGGTATGACAACGAGAGGCAGGCTACTACGCAGAAAGCGTCTGCAATCAACTGCTGCCAGGAGTCGTCCTGGGCTCACCCTTGAAGTAGGTAGTTAGGTCGTCGCTGTCAGCAGCCTGGCGCAAGAGCTCCGCTCCTCTTGCGAGGTAGGTCTCATTAATGCTCTCAAGATGCTTGATAGTGCTTTCTACTGTGGGGATGTCGACACGCATTTTTGATGAAAGCGCGAATTTCAAGGATGCAATTTGCTGCATGTTTATGTCAAAGTTAAGCCTGTCGATGCTCTTTAAATACCTTGGGGCTCCCTGATTCGCGAATGCTGATTGCAGTTCGATAACCTCATGGCTGAATGTGCTTTTTGGCTGCCATGTGTGGAGTTTGAACTTGTTTTTCCCCACAGGTACTACGGTGGTTTGTGGTTGGCGTTTTATTATCTTGAACCGTTCTATTAGAAGGGTCCTTGAGTGTCCGGTCTTGTCTGAAGCGTTTACGGGGTCGGCCTCGCAATATCCATAGGTGTTGATTCCTCCCCTGGAGAATGGGCTGAGGTCATCGGGTGAAACAAAACGCATCAGGAGGGTGCTGTAGAATCGGTATCCATTGCCGAGCGAGTACAAGCCATTAGGCTCACGTGCTTGCCCACTGAAGCCTAGCTGCGAGGAGTGCAAGACGGCGATTGGATCATAGCCATAAACTGAGTACGCCAACCTATGAATATCCTGCACGGTCTGATTGCACAAGATCGAACCTAGCGCATCAGTAGCGAGCATTGCTCGCATGACTCGGATGGTTTCTGGTTTTTTCATCAGCGCGCCTAAAGGGAACGTGTCGATATGACCTTGCCTTCGTCGCGGCTGATTGGCAACTAGCAGAATTGACAGGTAAGACATTCAGGATTGCGTGTGTGAAAGAATGCGGATGGCTAGCTGTCTCGATGGATGAAAAAAAGCGGTAGGCTGCAATTCTCATTGAGGGGTGATAACTTGCCCAATGGGTGTTACCTGAAGCTGACTAGCCCTTTTATCGCCGTACCTTCTTAGCCTGCGTCAGCCACCAATTAAAGGAATCTAGGAGTACTCCATGGCCGAATATACGCTCCACTGCTTTGCCGAGTCGGGAAATGCCTACAAGGCCGCGCTGATGCTGCAACTCACCGGCCAGGACTGGGTGCCGGTGTTCGTCGATTTCTTCCATGGCCAGACCCGCGGGCAAGACTGGCGTGACGCGGTCAACGAGCAAGGGGAGGTGCCGGTGCTGGAACATGCCGGCGAGAAGCTTACCCAATCGGCCCTGATCCTCGACTACCTGGCCGAGCGCACCGGCCAGTTCGGCCCGCGTGACGATCACGAAAAGCGCGAGATCTGGCGCTGGATGCTGTTCGACAACCACAAGTTCACCAGCTACTACGCGGCGTTGCGCTTTATCTACTGCCTGAAGCAGATGGGCGAGTCGGATGTCACCCGCTTTCTGCGCGAGCGGGCCAGGGCGGCGTACCAGATCGTCGATGCGCACCTGGCGAAGACGCCGTTCATGGTGGGTGGGCGACTGACCATCGCCGATCTGTCCCTGGCGGGCTATGTGTACATGCCCGAGGACACCGGCCTGGCGGTTGCCGAGTTCGGGCATATCGAAGCCTGGAAGCAGCGAATCCAGGACATGCCAGGGTGGAAACACCCCTATGACCTGATGCCGAATGCCGCTGGTTGAGGCAACGCGACCCTAGCTGTGCGGGATGTTCCTGGGCTGCTGCACTCCGGCATACCGGTCTTTCAAATGTCCCTGCTCATCCAGCAGGTAGGCATCCATCACCTCGCGCACCACCGGTCCCGCTACGCGGCCACCGGCCTCGCCGTTCTCGATCATCACCGCCACCACCAGCGCCGGATGATCGGCCGGGGCAAAACCGACGAACAGGGCGTTGTCGCGGTGGCGCTCGAGGGTCTTGTTGCGGTTGTAGCGCTCACCCTGCTTGATCGCCACCACTTGCGCGGTGCCGCTCTTGCCGGCGATGCGGTACTGGGCGCCGGCGGCGGATGCGCGGGCGATGCCACGCGGGTCGTGCATGACCATCTGCATGCCCTGGCTGACCTGGTCCCAGGCATGCTTGTCATGCAGCACGATATCTGCCATCGGATGCGGGTCGACCGGCGCCTGGCCACCGATGGTCAGGGCCAGGTGCGGGCGGTGCCACACGCCCTTGCTGGCCAGCAGGCTGGTGGCCTGGGCCAGCTGCAGCGGGGTCACCTGCATGTAGCCCTGGCCAATGCCGAGAATCAGCGTTTCGCCGGGGAACCAGGCCTGGCGCCGGGTGGCGCGTTTCCACGCCTGGGACGGCATCAGCCCCGGCGCTTCCTCGAACATGTCCAGCGAGACCTTCTGGCCGAGGCCGAACTCGGCCATGTAGTCGTGCAGGCGGTCGATGCCCAGCTTGTGCGCCAGGTCGTAGAAGTAGGTGTCGTTGGAGCGCATGATCGCGCTGTACAGGTCGACCCAGCCATCGCCCGTGCGGTTCCAGTTGCGGTACTTGTGCTCGTAGTTGGGCAGCTCGTAGTAGCCGGGGTCGAACACCCGGCTGCCGGGGGTGATCACGCCGCTGTCGAGGCCGGCGATGGCCACCTCGGGCTTGACCGTCGAGCCTGGGGCGTACAGCCCGCGCAGCACGCGGTTGAACAGTGGCCGGTCGATGGAGTCGCGCAGGGCGGCGTACTGCTTGAAGCTGATGCCCTTGACGAACAGGTTGGGGTCGAACGCCGGGTTGCTGACCATCGCCAGCACGTCGCCGTTGTCCGGGTCGAGCACCACCACCGCGCCGCGCCGATCGCCCAGGGCTTTCTCGGCGGCTTGCTGCAGGTGGGCGTCGAGGCTCAGCACGATGTCCTTGCCGGGCACCGGGTCGTGATGATTGAGCACGCGCATCACCCGGCCCTGGGCGTTGGTCTCGACTTCCTCGTAGCCTACCTGGCCATGCAGTTGGTCCTCGTAGAACCGCTCGATGCCGGTCTTGCCGATGGACTGGGTGCCGCGGTAGGCGGTGCTGTCGAGGCTCTTGGCTTCCTTCTCGTTGATGCGTCCGACGTAGCCGACCGAATGGGCGAAGTGTTCGGCCAAGGGGTACTCGCGAATGAATTGCGGCTCCACCTCCAACCCCGGCAGGCGGAACTGGTTGACCGCGATCAGGGCGATCTGCTCCTCGCTCAGGCCGACCAGCAGGGTCACCGGCTCGAACGGCTTGCGGCCGCGGCGCAGGTCCTTGTCGAACTGCTGGCGGTCGTCCTCGGACAGTCCCAGGACCTGCGCCAGGTTGTCGAGCACCTTCTTCGAATCGCCGGCCCGCTCGCGGGTCATGGTCAGGTTGAAGCTGGGCTTGTTGTCGGCCAGTACCACACCGTTGCGATCGTAGATCAGGCCGCGTTCGGGCGGGATCGGCAGCACGTGCACGCGGTTGTTTTCCGATACCGCCGACTGCTGGTCGTGCTGCAACACCTGGAGCACGTAGAGCCGGCCTACCAGTACCGCCACCAGGCCGAGCACCAGCAGGGCGCAGGCCAGTAGCCGGCGGTTGACCAGGTGCTTTTCCTTTTCGTGGTCCTTGAGGGGAATGGGTTGCGGCATGAGCACAGGGGAGCGGCGGGTGGGGCGGCGATGCTACGCGGGCAGGCGGTGAGGCTCAAGGCGCAGCGCCCCGCGCAATGCTGGCCAGGCATTGCTCTGGCCCGCAGGCAGGGGCTCTGCGGCAATCATGAAGCTTCTTTCATGTGGGCACAGGCCTAGGCGATGAACTCCGATTCTCTTGCCGGCTGAGCAACCGCATCCTGGCGAATGCTGAGCACCACGGCCCCTGCGCACAAGCCCAGCAGTCCGACACTGGCCACCACGATATCCCCCATCCCCATGCCGGCGAGCATTAGCACCAGGCTGATACGAAACACTGCGGTCATGGCGATCTCCAGGGCAGGGCGAGCGAAGTCCGAAGTATCACCATACCGCTCCGAAGGCCGAGGTACAGGGCAGGAGGGAGGGTTTGGCAGTGTATGCGCCTGCTTTGGCACAAAGCTCGCCACTTGACGGCATGGATCATCCCTGATTTCATTGAAACCGGTTTCATCAACCCTGCACAAACACCTACAAGAAGGGCTCAGGGGTGGATAAAGACGCAGTTCCTGTCCGCGGGCGGGTCACTATCAGCGAGGTCGCGAAGGCGGCCGGCGTCTCCAAGGCAACCGTCTCGCGCTATATGGGCGAGGATCGGCAACTGCTCGCCGAGGCGACCGCGCAGCGGATCGAAGCCGTCGTCGAGCGCCTGGGCTATCGCCCCAACCGCATGGCCAGTGCCCTCAAGCGCGGTCGCACCGGGCTGATCGGCATGCTCCTGGCGGATATCCGCAACCCCTATTCCGTGGCGGTGATGCACGCTGTCGAGACGGCCTGTCGCCAGCACGGCTACAGCCTGGTGGTGTGCAACACCGACTGTGACGACGCCCAGGAGCGCAGCCAGCTGCAGGCCCTGCAGGCGTACAACGTCGACGGCCTGATCGTCAACACCCTGGGCCACCGCGCCGGGGAGCTGGCCAGCCTGGTCCGCGACCTGCCCATGGTATTGGTCGACCGGCAACTGGCGGGCCTGCCGGTCGATCTGGTGGGCCTGGACAACAGCGACGCCGTCGAGCAGGCGCTGGATCACCTTGAACACAACGGTTATCGCGACATCCTCGCCGTCACCGAGCCACTTGATGGCACCAGCTCGCGGCAGGAGCGCGTGGATGCCTTCCAGGCCTCCATCGCCCGGCGTCGTGGGTTGCGCGGGCAGGTGCTGGAGGTAGGCCCGGGCCTCACCGAGCAGCTGGGCGCGTTCATCGCCGGGGCAGGGCACGGCCCGCAGGCGCTGTTCAGTTGCAATGGTGTCGCCACCCTGGAGCTGGTGCGGGTGCTGCACGCCAGGGGCGAGCCGCTGTTCCAGGACCTGGGCCTGCTGGCGCTGGACGACCTGGACTGGTACCCGCTGGTGGGCAACGGCATCAGCGCGTTGGCGCAACCCACCGGGCGCATCGGCGCGGCGGCGTTCCAGTGCCTGCTGGAGCGCCTGCAAGGCAGCCCACTGCCGGCCCGGCGCCTGGATCTGCGCGCGCAGCTCATTGCGCGAGGCTCTACCCGATCACAACACTGACGGCGTCGCGGACGCCGTTGTTGCCGGAGAAAAATGAAACCGGTTTCATCCACAAGAACAAGGATTACCACGATGCGCACGCACACTGTTTCCATCAGCTTGTCGAGTTTCGGTGCCGATGCCGTAAGGCGGTTGGGCCAGGCCAGCTACCTGCCGTTGCTCGCTGCGGCAGGGGCACGGCGGGTGGAATGGCGCGAGGAGCTGTTCGACGCTGCGCCTGATGCCGCTACCCTGGCCAACCTGGCCGCCGAGCATGGCCTGCAGAGTCTCTACTCCACGCCACTGGAACTGTGGCGCGAGGATGGCAGCCTGGAGCCCGCGATTGCCCAGCGCCTGCAACTGGCGAGCGAGATCGGCGCGGTGGCACTCAAGGTGTCGCTGGGTCATTACCAGGATGGCTGCGATTTACTGGCGCTGGCACCACTGTTGCAACACAAGACGGCGCTGTACGTGGAAAACGACCAGACGCCCTACGGTGGGCGGCTGCCGACCTTGGTGAAGTTTTTCCGCGAGGCCCAGGCGCAAGGCGTGGCGCCGGGCATGACCTTCGACATCGGCAACTGGTACTGGCACGACGAGTCGCCGCTGCTGGCCGCGCAATTGCTGGGGCGTTGGGTGCGCTACGTGCACTGCAAGGCGGTGGCGCGCCGCGCCGACGGGCGCCTGGTAGCCGTGGTGCCCGAGGACCTCGACCTGGCCCAGTGGCGCGAATTGATGACGCATTTCGCCCCGGGCCTGCCGCGTGCCATCGAGTACCCCCTGGCCGGCGAGGACCTGCTGGCACTGACGGCGCGCCAGGTCGCGCAACTGGCCGAGCTGGAAGGGCAGGTGTGCCATGGCTGAGCATGACGTGCTGTGCTTCGGTGAAACCATGGCCATGTTCGTGGCGGCGCAGCCGGGCGACCTGGCCCAGGTCGAGGGCTTTGGCAAACGCATCGCCGGTGCCGACAGCAACGTGGCCATCGGCCTGTCACGCCTGGGCCTGCGGGTGCAATGGCTGAGCCGGGTCGGTGACGACTCGCTCGGTGCCTTCGTGCTCGACAGCCTGCGCCGCGAAGGCCTGGACTGTTCCAGTGTCGAGGTCGATGCCGGGCACCCCACGGGGTTCCAGCTCAAGGAGCGCTGCGACGATGGCAGCGATCCGAAAGTCGAGTATTTCCGCCGTGGCTCGGCGGCCAGTCGGCTGTCGCCCGCGCTGGTGCGGCCGGCGTTGTTGCAGGCCCGGCACCTGCATGCCACGGGCATTCCGGCGGCGCTTTCAGGCAGTTGCCGCGAACTGTGTCACCAGTTGCTGGACGGCATGCGAGCCAATGGCCGCAGCATTTCCTTCGACCCCAACCTGCGTCCGTCACTGTGGCCCGACCGCCAGACCATGGTGCGCGAGGTCAACGCCCTGGCGGCCAAGGCCGACTGGGTGCTGCCAGGGCTGGAGGAGGGGCGCCTGCTCACCGGCCGGCAGGCGCCGCAGGCCATCGCCGAGTTCTACCTAGAGCAGGGCGCGCAGTACGTGGCGATCAAGCTGGGGGCCGAAGGCGCCTACTGGCGCGATGCCCAGGGTGCCCATGGCGTGGTGCCCGGCCAGCCGGTCGCGCGGGTAGTGGACACCGTGGGCGCGGGCGATGCCTTCGCCGTCGGGGTGATCAGCGCCTTGCTCGAAGGCTTGCCGCTGCGCCGCGCCGTGGCCCGCGGCAACTGGTGCGGCAGCCGCGCGGTGCAGAGCCGCGGCGACATGGAAGGCCTGCCGCAACGTCATGAACTGGACCACCACGAAAGCCCTGAGCGCGAAGCACGCTGAAGCGCCGGCCTGTACGCAACCTGATGTGACAAGAACAACAAGACCAGGAGAACACCCATGCAGATCGATCGACTCGCACCCAGACGCTGGTGGTACATCATGCCCATCGTCTTCATCACCTACAGCCTGGCCTACCTCGACCGGGCCAACTACGGCTTCGCCGCGGCCTCGGGCATGGCCGACGACCTGAAGATCACCCCGGCGCTGTCGTCGCTGCTCGGCGCGCTGTTCTTCCTTGGCTACTTCTTCTTCCAGGTGCCCGGCGCCCTGTACGCGCAGAAGCGCAGCGTGAAGAAGCTGATCTTCGCCAGCCTGATCCTCTGGGGCGGGCTGGCCACGCTGACCGGGATCGTCCACGACGTCTATTGGCTGATCGCCATCCGCTTTCTCCTGGGCGTGGTCGAGGCGGCGGTGATGCCGGCCATGCTCATCTACCTGTGTCACTGGTTCACCCGCGCCGAGCGCTCGCGGGCCAACACCTTCCTGATCCTCGGCAACCCGGTGACCATCCTGTGGATGTCGGTGGTCTCGGGCTACCTGGTGCAGCAGTTCGACTGGCGCTGGATGTTCATCATCGAGGGCGCGCCGGCCATTCTCTGGGCGTTCATCTGGTGGCGCCTGGTCGATGACCGACCGGAGCAGGCCAAGTGGCTCGATGCCCGGGAGAAGGCCGCGCTGCGCCAAGCGCTGGACGCCGAGCAGCAGGGCATCAAGCCGGTGAAGAACTATGCCGAGGCATTCCGCTCGCCCACGGTGATCATCCTGTCGTTGCAGTACTTCTGCTGGAGCATCGGCGTGTATGGCTTCGTCCTCTGGCTGCCGTCGATCCTCAAGCAGGCCGCCGCGCTGGACATCGTCACCGCCGGCTGGCTGTCGGCGGTGCCGTACCTGGGGGCGGTGCTGGCCATGCTCGGGGTGTCGTGGGCCTCGGACCGCCTGCAGAAGCGCAAGCGCTTCGTCTGGCCGCCGTTGCTGATCGCCGCGCTGGCGTTCTACGGCTCCTATGCCCTGGGTACCGAGCACTTCTGGTGGTCATACGCCTTGCTGGTGATCGCCGGCGCCTGCATGTACGCGCCCTACGGGCCGTTTTTCGCGATCGTTCCCGAACTGTTGCCGGCCAACGTCGCCGGGGGCGCCATGGCGCTGATCAACAGCATGGGCGCGCTGGGCTCGTTCTCGGGCTCGTACCTGGTCGGCTACCTCAATGGTGTCACCGGCGGCCCCGGCGCTTCGTACCTGTTCATGTGCGGTGCACTGCTGTTGGCCGTGGCCCTGACCGCCGTCCTCAACCCCTTGCAACAGGCGCGCCGGCAAAGCCTGGCGCCGAGCCGATAGGAGCCTCAGCATGAAAAAGCGCATCGTCGCCTACAAACGCCTGTCCGATGAACTGATGGCGCGCCTGCACGCGCAGGCCGAGGTGACCCTGGTCGAGGCGCCGGCCGCCGATGGCTTGGTGCGCTTGCGCGCGGCGCTGCCGGGCGCCCATGGCCTGCTGGGCGCCAGCCTGCGCCTGGACCGCGCGCTGCTCGACCTGGCGCCGCAGCTGGAGGTGATCTCCAGCGTGTCGGTGGGCGTGGACAACTACGATATCGAGGCGCTGGATCAGCGTGGGGTGCTGCTGACAAACACTCCCGACGTGCTCACCGAAACCACCGCCGACACCGGTTTCGCGCTGATCCTGGCCTGTGCCCGGCGCGTGGTCGAGCTCGATGGCTGGATTCGCGCCGGCCACTGGCGGGCCGGGATCGGGCCGGCGCAGTTCGGCTGCGACGTGCAGGGCAAGACCCTGGGCATCGTCGGCATGGGCCGTATCGGCGAGGCCCTGGCCCGACGCGCGCATGCCGGTTTCGGCATGCGCGTGCTGTACCACACCCGTCAGCCGCGGCCCGAAGTGGAGGCGCGGTTCGCCGCCGCGCATCGCAGCCTGGAGGCATTGCTGGCCGAGTCCGATTTCGTCTGCCTGTGCCTGCCGTTGACCGCCGCGACCGAGAACCTGATCGGCGCGCCACAGCTGGCGCTGATGAAGCCATCTGCGATCCTGGTGAACATCTCCCGTGGCCGAGTGCTGGACGAGGCGGCTTTGCTCCAGGCCCTGGCCGAGCGGCGCATTCGCGGCGCCGGGCTGGACGTGTTCGTGCAGGAGCCGCTGGCGGCCGATTCGCCGCTGCTGCAACTAGACAACCTGGTGGTCACCCCGCATATCGGCTCGGCCACGCTGGAGACCCGCGAAGCCATGGCCCGCTGCGCGGTGGACAACCTGCTGGCCGCGCTGGCCGGCGAGCGGCCGGCGAACCTGGTCAACCCGAGGGCGTGGGAGTTGCGTATGCGTTGAACCTGGCAAGCGTTTCGTTTGCCTGATAACAACAGCTCTTGTGTGATTTCGAGGAGTGGGGCCGCTGCGCAGCCCTGGCCCCACCCACCAAAGGAGCGACGATTCCCGTATGACCTGATCAACAGAGAGACATCCTCATGTCCAAGGACCAACCCGCCTCCGTGCAACCGGCGCGCCGGGCGTTCCTGCGCCAATCCCTGACCCTGATCCCGGTGGCGACCCTCGCCAGCACGGGACTGGGCGGTGCAGTGCTCGCCGACAGCGCCACCCCGGCAGCCGCCGAACCGGCCCGGCCGGTCACCGCGCGCGCCTACCAGCCGACCTTCTTCACCCAGGAGGAGTGGGCCTTCGTCAGCGCCGCCGTGGCCGTGCTCATCCCCACTGATGCCCTGGGCGCGGGCGCGGCCGATGCCGGCGTGCCCGAGTTCATCGACCGCCAGCTCAACACCCGCTACGGCAGTGGCGGGCTGTGGTACATGCAGGGGCCATTCCACCCCGACGCCCCCAGCGAGCTGGGCTACCAGCTCAAGCTCAACCCCCAGGAGATCTACCGGCTGGGCATCGCCGAGACCGACGCCTGGTGCAAGGCGCAGTTCGGCAAGGCGTTCGCCCAGCTCGATCTTGCGCGCCAGCAGCAGGTACTGGAGGCCCTGGACGGCGGTACGGTGACATTTGCCTCGTTGCCGGCGGCCACCTTCTTCAACATGCTCTGGCTCAACACCCGCGAAGGCTTTTTCAGTGATCCGCTGCACGGTGGCAACCAGGGGTTGGTCGGCTGGAAGCTGGTGGGCTTCCCAGGCGCCCGCGCCGATTTCATGGACTGGGTGGAGCGCGACGAGCGTTATCCGTTCCCGCCGGTCTCCATCAGCGGCGAGCGGGGTTGAAGCATGAGCCAGATGAAGAAAGTCGATGTAGTCATCGTCGGTTTCGGCTGGGCCGGGGCGATCATGGCCAAGGAGCTGACAGAGGCCGGCCTGCAGGTGCTCGCCTTGGAGCGTGGCCCGGCCCGGGACACCTACCCGGATGGCGTCTACCCGCAGACCATGGACGAGCTGACCTACAACTCGCGCAAGAAGCTGTTCATGGACATCTCCCGCGAGACCGTGACCCTGCGCCACAGCGTCAACGACGTGGCCGTGCCGTATCGCCAGTTCGGCGCCTTCCTGCCCGGCACCGGCACGGGTGGGGCGGGGCTGCACTGGTCCGGCGTGCATTTTCGCGTCGACCCGGTGGAGCTGCGCCTGCGCAGCCACTACGAGGAGCGCTACGGCAAGGCCTTCATCCCCGAAGGCATGACCATCCAGGACTTCGGCGTGAGCTACGAAGAGCTGGAGCCGTACTTCGATTTCGCCGAGAAGGTGTTCGGTACCTCCGGCACGGCCTGGTCGATCAAGGGCCAGGTGGTGGGCCGCGACAAGGGCGGCAACCCGTTCGCCGCCGACCGCTCCAGCGACTTCCCGCTGGTGGCGCAGAAGAACACCGTGTCGGCGCAACTGTTCGAGAAGGCCGCCCGTGAAGTCGGCTATCACCCCTACAACCTGCCGTCGGCCAACACCTCGGGGCCTTACACCAACCCGTACGGTGCGCAGATGGGACCGTGCAACTTCTGTGGTTACTGCAGCGGCTATGCCTGCTACATGTACTCCAAGGCCTCGCCCAACGTGAATATCCTGCCAGCCCTGCGCCAGGTGCCGAACTTCGAGTTGCGCAACAATGCCCATGTGCTGCGGGTCAACCTGACCGAGGACAAACGCCTGGCCACCGGCGTGACCTATGTCGACAGCCAGGGGCGCGAGGTCGAGCAACCGGCCGACCTGGTGATCCTCGGCGCCTTCCAGTACAACAACGTGCGCCTGATGCTGCTCTCGGGCATTGGCAAACCCTACGATCCGGTCAGCAACCAAGGCGTGGTGGGGCGCAACTTCGCCTACCAGAACATCTCCACCGTGACCGCGTTCTTTGATCGCGACAGCCACCATACCAACCCCTTCATCGGTGCCGGCGGCAACGGTGTGGCGGTGGACGATTTCAACGCCGATAACTTCGACCATGGCCCCCACGGTTTCGTCGGCGGCTCGCCGTTCTGGGTCAACCAGGCGGGCGCCAAGCCGATCTCCGGTACCAAGGTGCCACCGGGCACGCCGAAATGGGGCAGTGGCTGGAAGGCCGCGGTGGCCGACAGCTACCGGCATATGCTGTCGATGGACGCCCACGGCGCGCACCAGTCCTATCGCGACAACTACCTCGACCTGGACCCGGTGTACAAGGACGCTTACGGCCAGCCGTTGCTGCGCATGACCTTCGACTGGAAGGACAACGACGTGAAGATGAACCGTTTCATGGTCGAGCGCATGGGCAAGATCGCCGAAGCCATGGGGCCCAAGGCGATCAGCGCGGGGAAAAAGGCCTTCGGCCAGCACTTCGATGCCTCCACCTACCAGACCACCCACCTCAATGGTGGCGCAATCATGGGCACCGACCCGAAGACCAGCGCGCTCAACCGCTACCTGCAATGCTGGGACGTGCACAACGTGTTCGTGCCCGGCGCCTCGGCCTTCCCCCAGGGCCTGGGCTACAACCCCACCGGGCTGGTGGCGGCGTTGACCTACTGGTCGGCGCGGGCGATCCGCGAACGCTACCTGAAGAACCCCGGCCCACTGGTGCAGGCATGAGGAGGCCGGTCATGAAACTCAAGACACTGTTCATCGCCATGCTCGGCCTGGGTGCGAGCACCTTGCTGCACGCCGCCGACGGCGTCGATCCAGCCTTGGTCAAGCAGGGCGAGTACCTGGCCCGTGCCGGCGACTGCGTGGCCTGCCACACCGCCAAGGGCGGCAAGCCCTTCGCCGGCGGGCTGCCGATGGAGACGCCGATCGGCACCCTCTATTCGACCAATATCACCCCGCACGCCAGCGGCATCGGCCAGTATCGCTACGAAGACTTCGAGCGCGCCGTGCGCCAGGGCATCGGCAAGGATGGCAGTACGCTGTATCCGGCCATGCCATACCCGTCCTATGCCAGGGTCAGCGATCAGGACATGCAGGCGCTGTATGCCTACTTCATGCACGGCGTGCAGCCGGTGGCGCAGCAGAACAAGGCCAGCGACATCCCTTGGCCATTGAGCATGCGCTGGCCGCTGGCGTTCTGGCGTGGGTTGTTCGCGCCCGAGGTCAAGCCGTTCGAAGCCGCAGGGCGTGATCCGGTGGTGGCGCGGGGTGCCTACCTGGTCGAAGGGCTGGGCCATTGCGGCGCCTGTCATACGCCACGGGCGATCACCATGCAGGAAAAGGCATTGGATACCAACGACGGCGACGCCTTCCTGGCCGGCAGCGCACCGCTTGAGGGCTGGATCGCCAAGAGCCTGCGCGGCGACCACAAGGACGGCCTGGGCAGTTGGAACGAGGCGCAGATCGTCGCCTTCCTCAAGACCGGCCGCAACGAGCGCACCGCGGTGTTCGGCGGCATGAGCGACGTGGTCGAGCACAGCATGCAGTACATGAGCGATGCCGACCTGACGGCCATTGCCCGCTACCTGAAGACCTTGCCGCCGAGCAACCCGGACGACCAGCCGTTCCAGGCGGACCCCAGCGCGGCCCAGGCGCTGTGGCAAGGCAATGACGGCAAGACGGGCGCGGCGTTGTACGTGGACAACTGCGGGGCTTGCCACCGTACCAACGGCCAAGGCTATGCCCGGGTGTTCCCGGCGCTGGCAGGCAATCCAGTGGTGCAGGGGCAGGATGCCACCTCGCTGATCCACATCGTGCTGGAAGGCGCGACCCTACCGGCCACGGCGAGCGCGCCGTCGACGTTCAGCATGCCCGGCTTCGGCTGGCGGCTGTCGGACCAGCAGGTGGCCGATGTGGTCAACTTCATTCGCAGCAGCTGGGGCAACCAGGCCGCGGCGGTGACCGCGGGGCAGGTGGCGGCGCTACGCAAGGCAGCACCGGTGCCGCTCAAGGCTCAGACGCTGATCGGTGATACCACGGG
Source organism: Pseudomonas soli (assembly GCF_900110655.1). Taxonomy (GTDB): domain Bacteria; phylum Pseudomonadota; class Gammaproteobacteria; order Pseudomonadales; family Pseudomonadaceae; genus Aquipseudomonas; species Aquipseudomonas soli. Next base: position 11,913 of record NZ_FOEQ01000018.1, on the reverse strand, counting down.
GATTGTGGAGCCTTGATCGACAGGCTCGATTGACAGGGAGGTGTTGTGGGAGGGGGCTTGTTCCGCGATGGCCGCTTGGCCAGATCGCGGGGCAAGCCCGCTCCCACCGGTTGCCGATTACGCCGCCGAATACCTCGAAATCACTTCAGCATGTTCTAATAAAATACATTTGATATAACTCATAACTATTTGAATTATATGAATTAATTTTTAGCGACTGCATGCTGGGCGCATTGCTCGTAATACGTCTGCTTGATCGCCGCAGGCTTCAGCCGCGAGCGACTGTTATACGTCTGCTCGGTGATCCCGAACGCCGTCATGCGCATCCATGGCTTGGCGAACTTGCGTGCCTGCAGCTTCTTGCGCGTGGCATACAGGGTCACCCCGGAAAGCTTGGCCTGTTGCGCCTCGGCGGCGATCTGCGCGCCCCAGCCGCACACCTGGCGATCGTTCTGGCTCAGGGCCCGGGCCTGGGCGCCAAAGGCGGTCGTGGCCAGCAGGCAGCCAGCCACGGTTGCTAGAATTACGCGCATGTTGCTGTCCTAAGCATCTGAAGGAAAACGAAGTTTGCCCGCGCTTTCGACGCCTGGGGGCCAGCAGTTTGCCGTCAGGCGATGGCCATTTGCAGGCCATCGCGCGAACGCCAGCGCAACGATTGCAGGGCCAGGGCGGCAACCCACAACACGCTGATGCCGTAGTTGAGGCGCTGGTACAGGCCGAACAGTTCACCGCCTTGCGCGGCTTTGGCCATCAGCACCACGGTGATCATCGCCAGCACCGAGCACAGTAGCGACCACCTTCCCAGCCAGGGGGAACCTGCCACGCGTTTGCCCAGCCAGATCCACAACACGCTGGCCAGGGTCAGCGAGAGGAACATCAGCAGGCCGCTGAGGTTGTGCATCTGTTGCGAGAATGACGGCTCCAGCGGCGCGCAGCCCTGGTCGCAGGGGAACCAGCCGGTACCCAGGCTGCCGACAGCGTGCAGCAGCACCAGCCCCGCGCTCAACCGAGCCAGACCCGAGTACTGCCAGCGCCGCGCCAGGCCCCAGCCGAACAGGCCGAAGAGCAACGCCAAGGGGAAGTTGTTGACCCAGGGCGAGAAGCCATGGGTCGGCGCGCCGACCGCGCCGAGCTGGCTCATGGCCTGTTGCAGATGGTCGTAGCCGGGATAGGCCAGGGCGGTCAGGCCAACGCCCGACAACAGCCAGAGCGGAATGAGCAGGCCAGTGGCGAGCAGCAGGCGATCGAACGTCTTCATGCGGTTTCCTTCCTTGGAGAGAGCAGGTCGCAGCCTACAGCGCGGGCATGTCCCATGGCCAGGCTCAATCGCCAACGAGCAGCATCACCAGCAGTACGCAGGCCAGCAGCGCCAGGTAGGCCCGGGCATGCACGTGGTCGGGGATGCGCCCCAGCAACGGCGCGGCCAGGTGCATGCCCAGCCAGGCACCGACGGTCATAACCAGGGCGGCGCGCAGGTCGATCAGCCCGAGCACGCCGGAGCCCAGGTCAGCCTGACTGCTCGGCACCAGGGCATAGACCAGCGTGGCCGCCAGGGCCATGGGCAGCGACAGCGGATTGGCCATGGCAGTGGCGGTGCGCATACTGGCGCCGCGGCGGCGCATCAGCGGCACGGTCATCACGCTGCCACCGACGCCAAGCAGCGCCGCCAGCGCGCCGATGGGCAGGCCGGCGAGGGTTGCGCCGGTACGGCTCATTTCAGCCAGTGCCTGCCCGCTTGTGCGGACGAAGCCCGGGCGCAGCCAGGCATCGAGCAGGCTGAGCAGGAGATAGGCGATGAACAACCCGCGCAGCCAGGCGCTGGTCACGTACAGGGCGGCCCAGGCGCCGAGCAGCGCCCCTATGGCTATGGCCGGCGCCAGGGGCCGCACCAGGTCCCAGCGCAGGCTGCCGGCTCGGTGGTGGCGCCAGGTGGCCAGGGCGCTGCTGAAGATCATCACCGTGGCCGAGGTGGCCACGGCGATCTGCATGGCATGCTCCGCCACGGCCGTGCCTGCGCCGTGGCTGGTCAGCAGCAGGGCATAGAGCAGCGGCACGGCGAAGAACCCGCCGCCGAAGCCGAACAGCAAGGTGGTGACGCCGGCACACAAGCCGAACAAGCCAAGCAGGGGGTAGAGCATGGGAACAGCCTCAGGGCCAGGACAGGGGCTCCCAGCGTAGGCCCCTGCCTCTTGGCCGGCTTGCGCCAATTGGCCAATAATCATCGCATCACGGCCAGAGCCTGTTGTCATGCGCAATGTTCCCCTGTCCCAAGTCGATGCCACCCCCCGTGCGGTACTGGCCATCGCCACCGATTACCCGCCCGACACCCTGTTGCCCAGGCACGTCCATCGCCGGGCGCAATTTCTGTACGGGATGAGCGGGCTGATGGAGGTGTTGACCGACGATGGCGCCTGGGTCATTCCACCCGGCAGCGGCGTGTGGATTCCTCCCGGCAAGCCGCACCAGGTGCGCATGCGCGGCGTGAGTACCCGCAGCCTCTACATCGAGCCGACAGCACTGCCTCGCCCGGGGCCGCTATGCGAGGCATTGCGTGTCCAACCGCTGCTGCACCAGCTATTGCTGGCCAGCGCCGAAGTGCCGGCACTGCATGACGAGGCGGGGCGCGACGGCCTGCTGCTGGGGCTGCTGCTGCACGAGCTGGGCCAGGCCGAGCGCCTGCCGCTGTTCGCGCCGATGCCGACGGAGCCACGTTTGGCGGCCCTGTGCCAGGCGTTCCTGGCGCAGCCGTTGATCCATGCCCGGGCCGAGGCCTGGGCGCGTCAACTCAACTGCAGCCCGCGCACCTTCAGCCGGCGTTTTCGCGAGCAGACCGGGCTGTCGTTCGGCCAATGGCGCCAGCAGGCCTGCCTGATGGCGGCGGTGACACGCCTGGCGGCAGGCGAGGCGGTGACGGCCATCGCCCTGGACCTGGGCTACGAGAGCCCCAGCGCATTCTCCAGCCTGTACCGCAAGGTCATGGGCCACACGCCCTCGGCGGCGCGCCACGGCGCATGAAAACCCGCCCGGACGTATGTGATCGTACAACTGCTTGCGCTATCATCGCGCCTGTCTTCCACAACCAGACAGACAGGGCATGACAGAGCAGCAGGTACAGGCACGGACCCGGCGCAAGCCACGCAGTCTGGCCCAGGAACTGGTCACGGTGCTGACCGAGCGCATTCGCAGCGGCCAGCTCAAACGCGGCGACAAGCTGCCCACCGAATCGCAGATCATGGCCGAGGAAGGGGTCAGCCGCACGGTGGTGCGTGAGGCCATCTCGCGGCTGCAGGCCGCAGGCCAGGTCGAGACCCGCCACGGTATCGGCACCTTCGTGCTGGACACCCCAAGTACCGGGGGTTTTCGTATCGACCCGGCGACCATCGTCACCCTGCGCGAGGTGCTGGCGGTGCTGGAGTTGCGCATTGCCCTGGAGATCGAGTCGGCGGGCCTTGCGGCCGAGCGTCGCAGCGACGAGCAACTGGCCGGCATGCGCGCCGCGCTGGACGAGCTCAACGAGGGCGCGGCCCATGCCTCGGATGCGGTGTCGGCGGACTTCCAGTTCCACCTGCGCATTGCCCAGGCCAGCGGCAATCACTACTTCGCCGACATCATCAATCACCTGGGCACCAGCATCATCCCGCGTACCCGGCTCAACTCGGCGCGCCTGGCCCATGACGACCAGGCGCATTACATGAGCCGGTTGATGCACGAGCACGAAGCGATCTACGAGGCGATCGCCCGGCGCGACAGCGAAGGCGCCAAGATGGCCATGCGCATGCACCTGAGCAACAGCCGCGAACGCCTGCGCCAGGCCCATGAAGAGGCCGAGGCGCAGCGGGGCTGACGTCCGAGGTGGTCAAACGCGTGGGAGCCCGGTATCAGGCCTGCTCCCACGTCGTTTCCAATCGCGTTTCCAGGTAGTCAGACTGCCCCTTCGCTCCACTGTCCATTCACCAGCCGCCGCAGCCCCAAAGGGTTGCCATCGCGCAACGCCTCCGGCAGCAAAGCCTGCGGGTAGTTCTGGTAGCACACCGGCCGCAGGAAGCGATCGATCGCCAGCGTTCCCACCGAAGTGCCACGGGCATCCGAGGTCGCCGGGTAAGGCCCGCCATGGACCATGGCGTCGCACACCTCGACCCCGGTCGGGTAGCCATTGACCAGGATGCGCCCGACCTTCTCTTCGAGCAGCGGCACCAGCCAGGCAAAGGCCTCGAGGTCGTCCGGCTCGCCGATCAGCGTGGCGGTGAGCTGGCCGCGCAGGCCGAGCAGGGCGGCGCGCAACTGTGCCTCGTCGGCGACCTCCACGGCCACCGTGGCCGGGCCGAACACCTCCTCCTGCAGCAGCGGGTCGGCCTCTGCCAGCAGGCGGGCATCGGCCTTGAACAGCTGGGCGCGGGCCTGATCGCCTAGCTGCGGCTGCCCCGCCAGATGCTGGATGCCGGCGTGGGCCTGCAGATGTTCCAGGCCGCCGACATAACTGCGCAGACCGCCGGCATTGAGCAACGTCTGGCCGGCCTGCTGATCCAGGTGCTGGCCCAACTCGCCCAGCAGTTGGCTGAAGCCTGGGGACTGCAAGCCGATCACCATCCCGGGATTGGTGCAGAACTGACCGGCGCCCAGGCACACCGAGCCTGCCAGTTCGCGGGCGATGGCCTCGCCGCGCTTGGCCAGGGCGCCGGGCAGGACGATCACCGGGTTGATGCTGGACATCTCGGCGAACACCGGAATTGGTTGCGGCCGCTCGGCGGCCATGCGGCACAGCGCGTCGCCGCCTTTAAGCGAGCCGGTGAAGCCGACGGCCTGGATGGCCGGGTGCTTGACCAGCCATTCGCCGACACCACCGCCGAACACCATGTTGAACACGCCCTTGGGCATGCCGGTGCGGTCGGCGGCGCGCAGGATGGCGCAGGCCACCAGGTCGGCGGTGGCCATATGGCCGCTGTGGGCCTTGAACACCACCGGGCAGCCGGCGGCCAGGGCCGCGGCGGTGTCGCCACCTGCGGTGGAGAAGGCCAGCGGGAAGTTGCTGGCACCGAACACCGCCACCGGGCCGACCCCGATGCGCATCTGGCGGATGTCCACCCGTGGCAGCGGCTGACGCTCGGGCAGCGCCAGGTCGATGCGCGCGCCGAGGTAGTCGCCGCGACGCAGCACCTGGGCGAACAGGCGCATCTGGCCGCTGGTGCGGCCGCGCTCGCCCTGGATGCGCGCGGCGGGGAGGGCGGTTTCACGGCAGACGATGGCGACGAAGTGGTCGTCGAGTTCGTCCAGTTCGGCGGCGATGGCTTCGAGGAACTCGGCGCGGCGGGCCGGGGGCAGTTGGCGGAACGCGCTGAAGGCGTCGGCGGCGGCGCGGGCGGCACGGTCGACTTCGCCCTCGGTGGCCTGGACGAAGCTGTAGGGCAGCGCTTCGCCGCTGGTGGCGTCGAGGCTGTACAGGCGTTGCGGGCCAAGGGCGCTGCGCTGGCCGGCGATGAAGTTGTGGCCGAGGATATTGGGCATGGAAACTCCAGGATGAGTGTTGAGCCAATGCGTGGGAGCGGGCTTGTCCCGCGATTGCATCATCGCGGGGCAGGTCCGCTCCCACGCCACCTGTGTCGTTCAGGTAATAGGGGCTGGGTTGAACAAGGTGATGTCGTTGTGCAGCCGGTGCTGTTCGGCCCAGGTCTGCCTGCGGCCGCTGGCCACGTCCAGGTAGAAATGGAACAGCTCCCAGCCCAGCTCCTCGATGCTCGCCCGGCCGCTGGCGATGCGCCCGGCGTCGATGTCGATGAGGTCCGGCCAGCGCTGGGCCAGCTCGCTGCGGGTACACACCTTGACCACCGGCGCCATGGCCAGGCCATAGGGCGTGCCGCGACCAGTGGTGAACACGTGCAGGTTCATCCCGGCCGCCAGTTGCAAGGTGCCGCAGACGAAGTCGCTGGCCGGGGTGGCGCAGAAGATCAGGCCCTTGCGCGTTACCCGCTCGCCGGGCCCGAGCACGCCCTGGATCGCGCCGCTGCCGGACTTGACGATCGAGCCCAGGGCTTTTTCGACGATGTTGGACAAGCCGCCTTTCTTGTTGCCCGGCGTGGTGTTGGCGCTGCGATCAGCGGCGCCCTGCTGCAGGTAGCGGTCGTACCAGTCCATTTCGCGCACCAATGCTTCGGCGACCTCCGGCGTTTCGGCGCGGGAGGTGAGCATGTAGATGGCGTCGCGCACCTCGGTAACTTCAGAGAACAGCACCGTCGCGCCGGCGCGCACCAGCAGGTCGGCGGCATAGCCCAGCGCCGGATTGGCGGTGATGCCGGAGAAGGCGTCGCTGCCGCCGCACTGCATGCCGAGGATCAGTTCGCTGGCCGGCACGCTCTCGCGGCGGCGCTGGTCGAGCTTTTTCAGGCGGGTCTCGGCCAGGGCCATGATCTGCTCGATCATCTCGCCGAAGCCCAAGGTTGCATCCTGCAGGCGGTACAGCCACGGCTCGCTGAGGTCCACGGACGGATCGCCTTCGTGCATCACCTGGCCGGCCTGGAGCTTTTCGCAGCCCAGGCTGATGACCAGCGCCTCGCCGCCAAGGTTGGGGTTGCGCGCCAGGTTGCGCACGGTGCGGATCGGGATGTAGGCGTCGCGGGCGTTGATCGCCACGCCGCAGCCGTAGCTGTGGGTGAGGGCGACCACATCGTCGACATTGGGGTAGCGGGGCAGCAGTTCGGCGCGGATACGCTTGACCGCATGGTCGAGCACGCCGGTCACGCACTGCACGGTGGTGGTGATGCCGAGGATATTGCGGGTGCCGACGCTGCCGTCGGCGTTGCGGTAGCCCTCGAAGGTGAAGCCGTCGAGTGGCGGCAGGGGGGCGGGTACGGCGTCGCAGCGTGGCAGGCTGGCAAGCTCGGGCGCGGCCGGCATCGCCAGTTGATCTTCCTTGACCCAACTGCCCTGGCGCAGGTCTGCCAGGGCATGGCCGATGACCTGGCCATAGCGGCGCACCGCCTCGCCCTGGCGGATGTCCACGGTGGCAACCTTGTGGCTCTGCGGCACGCTCTCGACCAGGGTCAGGCCATCGGCAAAGCGCGCGCCTTCGCCCAGGCCGCCGTCGTTGACCACCACCACGACGTTGTCGTCGGGGTGCAGGCGCACGTAGCGGGGCGACTCGGAATGTTCGATCAGCTGCATGGTTCAGGCCCTTCTTGTCTTGTCTCTCAGGCGTGGTGCTGTCGCCGGCGCCGTTGGGCGCCGACGTGTCCGGCTTACTGGCGGGCCAGTTCCGCATCGGGCGCAGGTTCGTGCTTGGGCGGCTCCTTGAGCTCGATGCGCTTGATCGGGCCGACGATCACCAGGTAGCTGAACACCGCCACCAGGGCGTTGGCGCCCACATACATAAGAGCCCATTTGAACGAACCGGTGGCGCTGATGATGTAGCCGATGACGATCGGCGTGGTGATCGAGGCGATGTTGCCGAAGGTGTTGAACAGCCCGCCCGACAGGCCGGCGATCTGCTTGGGCGAGGTGTCGGCGACCACCGCCCAGCCCAGGGCGCCGATGCCCTTGCCGAAGAACGCCAGGGTCATGAAGCCGACCACCATCCATTCGGCCTCGACGTAGTTGCAGAACACCATGGTGGTCGACAGCAGCAGGCCGCAGACGATCGGCAGCTTGCGCGAGAAGGTCAACGAGTTGCCGCGGCGCAGCAGCCAGTCCGACAGCACCCCGCCGAGCACCCCGCCGATGAAGCCGCATACCGCCGGCAGCGAAGCGATGAAGCCGGCCTTGAGGATGGTCATGCCGCGCTCCTGTACCAGGTACACCGGGAACCAGGTGAGGAAGAAGTAGGTGATGGCGTTGATGCAGTACTGGCCGAGGTAGACGCCCAGCAGCATGCGGCTGGTCAGCAGCTGCTTGATGTAGCCCCATTTCGGGCCGTCGCCGCCGCGTTTCTGGTCCATGTCCACCAGGCCGCCGTTCTGTTCGATATGGTCGAGTTCGGCCTGGCCTATGCGTGGGTGCTGGCGCGGGTTGTAGATGGTCTTCATCCACACCGCCGAGAACACGATACCCAGTACGCCCATGACCACGAACACATGTTCCCAGCCGAAGGTGAAGACGATCCAGCCCATGATAGGGGCGAACAGCGCGGTGGCGAAGTACTGCGCCGAGTTGAAGATCGCCGAGGCGGTGCCGCGCTCCTGGGTGGGGAACCAGGCCGCGACGATCCGCGCGTTGCCGGGGAACGACGGCGCTTCGGCGAAGCCCACCAGGAAGCGCAGGGTGAACAGCGTGACCACCGCCCAGGCCACCGGCAGCCCGCCGACGAAGCCCTGCAGCAGGGTGAACAGCGACCAGGTGAAGATGCTGAAGGCGTAGACGTTCTTCGAGCCGAAGCGGTCGAGCAGCCAGCCGCCGGGGATCTGCCCGGCCACGTAGGCCCAGCCGAAGGCGGAGAAGATGTAGCCGAGGGTGACCGCGTCGATGCCCAGGTCTTTCTGCAGGCTGGAGCCGGCGATGGCGATGGTGGCGCGGTCGGCGTAGTTGATGGTGGTCACCAGGAACAGCATCAACAGGATCAGGTAGCGTACATGCGTCTTTTGCGTCGCTTGCATGCTGGTTACTCCCACTCGTTATTTTTATACGGGGATTGGTTGTAGGCCGGAGCGGGGCGTCCCTGCTCCGGCGGCGGCTTTGGCAGGCCGCGGGGTGCTCGCTTATTGCGGGCCCATCTTGTCCATCAGCGCCGCGAGCATCTCGTACTCCTGCGCGGTGAGGTCGGTCAGCGGCGTGCGCACGGGGCCCGCGTCATGACCGGCGAGCTTCGCCCCGGCCTTGACGATGCTCACGGCGTAACCGGCCTTGCGGTTGCGGATGTCCAGGTACGGCAGGAAGAAGTCGTCGATCAGCTTGGCCACGGTGGCGTGATCGTCGCGGGCGATGGCGTGGTAGAAGTCCATCGCGGTCTTGGGCACGAAGTTGAACACCGCCGACGAATACACCGGCACTCCGAGCGCCTTGTACGCCGCAGCATACACCTCGGCGGTGGGCAGGCCACCCAGGTAGCTGAAACGATCGCCCAGGCGGCGACGAATCGACACCATCAGCTCGATGTCGCCCAGGCCGTCCTTGTAGCCGATCAGGTTCGGGCAGCGCTCGGCCAAGCGTTCCAGCAGGTCGGCGTTCAGCCGGCAGACGTTGCGGTTGTAGACCACCACGCCAATGTTCACCGCCTTGCACACCGCCTCGACATGGGCGGCGACGCCGTCCTGGCTGGCTTCGGTGAGGTAGTGGGGCAGCAGCAGCAGGCCCTTGGCGCCCAGGCGTTCAGCCTCTTTGGCGTATTCGATGGCCTGGCGGGTCGAGCCACCGACGCCGGCGAGGATCGGTACCGAGGTGGCGCAGGTGTCGACGGCGGTCTTGATCACCTGGCTGTACTCGCTGGCGGCCAGGGAGAAGAACTCGCCGGTGCCACCGGCGGCGAACAGCGCGCTTGCGCCATACGGGGCGAGCCATTCCAGGCGTTTGACATAGCCTGCGGGGTTGAAGTCGCCGGCCGCGTCGAAGTCGGTGACGGGGAACGACAGCAGGCCGTGGGAGAGGATGGATTGCAGTTCTTGTGGATTCATTGTTATAGGCATCCTGTGGCGCTTGGAAGGAGGGGTACCAAGGTTGGAGGTAAGTTATCGTACAACTTGTTCTGTGACTAGCCCTGTCCATGGATTTTCTGCGGGGGTAGTGATCAGATCTGGCCTCAGCGCGTGGGCAGCCCGCGCCTATAGTCATGACGTGACAGCTCTGCCGGGCTGCGGGAGCGGGCTTGCGCTGCGATAGGGGCGGCGAAACGACACGAGACCTTACGAGTCATCGTATCTCTATGAGGGAGAGAGGAAAAAAGATCGCGGAGACAGGCACAAGCCCGCCGCCCGCTTCCACGGGAGGTGTTCTGGGACCAGCAGAGGGTGACCGTGGGAAACGGGGGCGACCTTGCGCCGCCCCGCGATCAAAGCTAACGAAGCTTCAGAGGGTCAGGCGGCCTGGTTGCGCTTGACCTGGGACTTGCGGACCTGGGCGCGGCAGGCGTCGCCGAAGGCCTGGAACATCTTGATCGAATCGGGGTTCTTCGCCGCCTGCCACTCCGGGTGCCATTGCACCGCGAACAGGAAGGGCGAGATGCTCGGGGCGTGGATCGCCTCGACCAGGCCATCCTCGGCATGGGCGATCGGCTCGATGCCGGCGCCCAGGTTGCGCAGGCCCTGGCCGTGCAGCGAGTTGACGCGAATTTCGTCGCTGCCGAGGGTGTCGCGCAGCCAGCTGCCCGGCTTGATCTTCACGCCGTGCACCTGGGCGTACTGGACCTCGACCGGATCTTCGGGGTTTTCCCGGTGGTCGTTGAAGCCTGGCTCGGCGTAGACCTTCTGGTAGATGTCGCCACCGAGGGCCACGTTGATTTCCTGCATGCCGCGGCAGATGCCGAAGATCGGCAGGCCACGCTTGATCGCCGCCTTGACCAGCGGGATGTCGAACAGGTCGCGGTCCTTGTCCTGGCCCTTGCCGGGCGTCTGGTTGTCCTGGCCGTAGAGGGCCGGGTCGATGTTGCTGCCGGCACCGGTCAGGTACACGCCGTCGGCCATGTCCAGGTAGGTCTCGAGGTCTTCAACGCCGCAGCAGGTGGGCACCAGGACCGGAACACAACCGGAGAACTCGACCAGCGGGGAGATGTATTTGTGTGTCATGACCTGATAGTCATGGCCTTTGCGCTCTTGGCTGCCCATGGTCATGAGGACGACGGGTTTGCGCAGGGAAGGTTGCTTGTTGCCAATGTTGCTGTTGGACATATGTCACCTTGAGACAGGTCATGCCTGTCGTTGTTGTGCAGGCGCACGGCCGGGGCCTTGAGTGCTGCCTGAAGCCCCGAGCACTGCCGGCTCGCCCTGCAGGCGATGTCGGTCGGGGCCTGACTCATAGCTTGCCAGAGCCGTTCGATATGTCAAACGAGTGACGAACCCTCAAGCCGCCATTTTTCGGGGGCTGTAGGCGGTCGGAGCCTTGGGCGACAAGGGTTTGGCGCAAGCTAGGTCAATAATATTTAACGACGCAGTCGGCTCTTTGCACCAATGCAATGTCATGCAGGCATGTTCCGCAAAATCATTACGCCCAGCCCAGCCCAGCCCAGCTTTTGCCTTTGCCCTTGCTGTTGCTTCTAAGCGCGCGATAGTTCAGGCGACACAAATTGCGACTTCAAGAGGCCGAACGGAGGGCTTGCGCAGGGAGGTGACGGGCATGGATGCCCGTCAAGCGCCGATCAGGCCATGGATGGCCCGTCGGCGCGTCCTCCCGGAGCAAGCCCGGAGTGAGGGGACCCCGGAGCGAAGCGTAGGGGCCGTATGAACGGAGCCGAACGGTTTTGCCTCCTTTTCCCAAGAGAAAAGGAGGTCGCCGTAAAGGCGAAAAGGTGAGTATGCGTCGACATGGCGAATGAATGCGTATATAACTTTCAAAACACACGCTGTGTAAGTCAAAGTCAAAGTCAAAGTCAAAGTCAAAGTCAAATGCGATCGGCGTGGGTTTTCACAGTTTTAAGCGCATTCATTTGCTATAATGACGCATAGTCACCTTTTCGCCCTTACGTGAACTGACCCCCGAAAGTTGGACACCTGATCCCCAACCGGAGGGTGTTCCATGACGAAATACAACCTGGCACTCAAGCAGATACTCATCGAAGAGTGCCTTTCTGCCCGCAGTGTTCATGAGGTGGCGCTCAAGCATGACCTGAGTCCATCGCTGTTACGCCGCTGGGTAAAGGGCTACGAGCAACACGGTGCAGCCGGTTTGATTGCCAAGTACAGCCACTACGACGCGCAGTTCAAATTGAAGGTTTTGCAGTGCATTGAGCAAGACGGACTGTCCGCTCAGCAAGCTTGCGTGCAGTTTGATATCCGCGGCCCG
>NZ_FOEQ01000010.1 GCF_900110655.1 Pseudomonas soli | reverse complement strand
CTGCTTGGGTTTTTAAGAAACCCTAAACTTGGCTCAGCAATCTCAAATGACTATGTGATTTCTCGCATGGCCACTTGTGATGCTGATAATCTTGGCGACTATCAGTCCATACTCACAAGCACCCACACGAATTGCTTGATTCAATTTGTTAAAGAGCGTTTGGTTAAGAGCTTTTCGTCTCAGCCGAGGCGCGCATTCTACGCTTTCCTCATTGGCTGTCAAGCGTTTATTTTGAAGTATTTTGCGAGAAACCCGTTCAACTTCAAACACTTGACTCGCTGCGATCTCTCGTAGCGGGAGGCGAATCATACAGCGTTACAACCTGCTGTCAACTGCCTTTTTCACCGCTGCCGACCTGGTGATCGAAGCACCTCCGATACTACCTGAAACACTCAACTCATTGATTAACAAGAGGTTTTGCGTTTCGACTACGTCGGAAGTGGGGCGCATTATAAGGGGATCTGGAAGCCCGTCAACCTTTTATTTCAGGAATAGGAAAAGAACCGTGTCAGGGCTATCAGATGCTATTCGCATCCCGACCTTGCCAATACACATCCCGCTGCGCACTATATTGCGCACCCTTGCGCTTACAACAACGGAACCCAACATGAATTCCCCCCAACGCAGCCTGGCCACCACGCTGTTCCCCATCGGCTTGCTGCTGATCGCCATGGCTTCCATCCAGTCCGGAGCCTCGCTGGCCAAGAGCATGTTCCCAGTTGTTGGCGCCCAAGGCACCACAGCGCTGCGCCTCATCTTCGCCAGCATCATCATGCTGATTATATTGAGGCCCTGGCGCGCGCGCCTGGACGCCAGCACCCTGCGCAGCGTGATCATCTACGGCATGGCCCTGGGCGGCATGAACTTCCTCTTCTATATGTCCCTGCGTAGCGTGCCTCTCGGTATCGCTGTGGCGCTCGAATTCACCGGACCACTCGCGGTGGCGCTGTGGGCCTCGCGCCGAGCGCTGGATTTCCTGTGGATCGCCCTGGCAGTCGCCGGGCTGTTGCTGCTGATCCCCGTAGGCCAGACCGGCGCCAGCCTCGACCCGATCGGCGCAGCCTACGCCCTGGGCGCCGGTGTGTGCTGGGCGCTGTATATCCTCTATGGGCAGAAAGCCGGTGCCGAGAACGGCATCCAGACTGCCGCCCTGGGCGTAGTGATCGCCGCGCTGTTCGTCGCCCCCATCGGTATCGCCCATGCCGGCGCCGCATTGCTCACCCCTGCCCTGCTGCCGGTTGCCCTGGGCGTGGCGATCTTGTCCACCGCGCTACCCTACAGCCTGGAAATGGTCGCCCTGACCCGTATGCCCGCACGCACCTTCGGCACACTGATGAGCATCGAACCGGCCTTTGGCGCATTGTCCGGGCTGCTGTTCCTGGGCGAGCAGCTCACACTCTGGCAATGGCTGGCCATTCTCGCCATCATCACCGCCTCGGTGGGCGCTACCCTTTCCATGAAACGGGACGCGGCGCCACCCGTGGCTGCCGATTGATTTGAGAAATATTTTCATTTAGGCATCCAGCAGCCTTGTACCACCCGGCGTGGCTGATTAAGCTGTCACCAGATCATAATCTTGACGCTATCTACTGAGCGGCACATGGACGCCAGAGACCATCAGGGAAGAGGCAAAGCGCAAACTTCAGGCCCATTAATGTAGTCGGGCCGTATAAGGACAGGAATGAAACGTATTTTGCTCATCCTGGGCATCCTGGCCATCGCTGGATGTGCCGCGACAGCCAATACCGAGGTGAAACGAGGGAAAAAAGGCCTGCATATCAATTGCTCGGGACTCTCCTCGTCGTGGGAGAGGTGCTACAGCAAGGCCGCCAGCTCCTGCAGCAGCAAGGGCTATAAGGTCATCGCCCGCTCCGGTGACACCGACGAAGAGCCTGGCGATTACGTATTCGGCATAAACCCTGCCGGCTACACCAGCCGCAGCATGATCGTGATTTGCAAGTAACAGATGCATGAAGGGCAGCCAATGGCTGCCCTTTTCACATTCAGAGAGGTGCGGTCCGCCGTTCCAGCCAGGCCAGCGCTTCACCTTCCAGCAAAGGAGCAAGCCGCTCCCGTACTGTCTGGTGATAGCCATTCAACCAGGCGATATCCTCGCTGCCCAGCGCCTCGACCAACAGGCAGCGCGTGTCGATCGGGCACAGGGTCAAGGTTTCGAACGCCAGGAACTCGCCAAACTCGCTGGTGCCGACCTCGCGATTGACCACCAGGTTCTCGATACGCACCCCCCACTGCCCCGGCCGGTAGGTCCCAGGCTCGATCGAGCTGATCATCCCCGGCTGCATGGCTGTCTGCGGCGTGGCGGCCGCCTGGTAGGCGATCACCTGCGGGCCTTCGTGCACATTCATGAAGTAGCCGACACCGTGGCCGGTGCCATGCCCGTAATCGACCTGGTCGGCCCAGATCGGCGCGCGGGCGATGGCATCGAGCAGCGGCGAGAGGATCCCACGCGGGAACCTGGCCCTGGACAGCGCGATCATACCCTTGAGCACCCGCGAGCAATCCGCCTTCTGTTCGCGGCTCGGTTCACCAATCGGCACCATTCGCGTGATATCGGTTGTCCCGCCCAGGTACTGGCCACCCGAATCGATCAACAGCAAGCCATTGCCCTCGATCACGGCATGTGACTGCTCGGTGGCGCGGTAGTGCGGCATGGCGCCATTGCCGTTGTAGGCCGCGATGGTGGAAAAACTCAGCGACACGAAACCCGGACGGCGGGCACGGGCCGCGCTGAGCTGATCGTCGATGGTCAGCTCGGTAATGCGTTGCGTCCCCAGGTTCGTTTCAAGCCAGGCGAAGAACTCGCACAGCGCCGCGCCGTCCTGCTCCATGGCCTGACGGATATGGGCGAGATCCCCTTCACCCTTGCGCGACTTGCTCAAGGTCGTCGGATTGATGCCCTCGACCAGCCGCACCTGCTCATGCAGGTTATCCAGCAGCCCACGGGTGACCCGTGCCGGATCCACCAGCAGGCTGGCCGTGGCCGGAATCGCCGACAACGCGTCGCCGACCGCTTCATAGTCACGAACCTCGATACCATCGGCCGCCAACACTTGGCGCAGGTGCCCATCAACCTTGTCGCGCCCGACGAACAGGTACGCCTTGTCCTGGCTGAGCAACGCGAAAGAGACGAACACGGGGTTGTAGGAAACGTCGCTGCCACGCAGATTGAACAGCCAGGCGATATCGTCGAGCGTGGCAATAAAATGCCAGTCGGCGCCTTTTTCCTGCAGGGTGCCCCGCAGCTCGGCAAGCTTTTGCGCACGATTGACGGTCGCATGGGGCGGCAGGTGCTGGTAGACCGGATTGCCCGGCAGCGATGGCCGGTCGCTCCAGACCTCGGTCAGCAGATCGAGATCCGTACGCAGCTTTGCGCCCCGCGCTTGCAGACGCTCGCTTAACTGGCGGGCAGCGGCCACTGCCATGACCGCACCATCCACAGCCACGGTACCGTCGACCTCCGCCCCCAACCACTCCAACGCGCCTGGCTGCCCAGGCCGCAGCTTCATCAGTTCGATGCCACTGCCGGCCAGCTCCTTGTTCGCTTGCTCCCAATAGCGACTGTCAGCCCAGAGCCCAGCAAAATCCGCCGTGACCACCAGCGTACCCACCGACCCCTCGAAACCGGACAACCATTGCCGCCCCTGCCAATAGCCAGGCAGGTACTCGGACAGATGCGGGTCGGCCGAGGGCACCAGCAGGGCAGCAACGCCCTCCCGGGCCATGGCCTCGCGCACGCGGGCAAGGCGCGCCGGTACGGATTCGTGAAGCGGGGACTGACTGTTCATGCGCACTCCTGCGGATAGGTGTCGACGGGTCCAGGCCATCGATAATGAAACAGCTGGCGGGCGCCCGCAATCACCACGACCGTAACAAGGCATGCAGTGCCCCAAGTGTCCTGCCGACCGTCGATCCTTGCTCCTGAACTAAACAGCCTGCGCGCCTTCCCACCTCTTACACCCCCTGCGAACGCGAGGCTGGCCATGCCCCACTCCCGCGAACCGAAAAGCGCTGTCGTACTGCTCGATACCCGCGAGCACACACCCGAACACGAGCGGGCGACCCAACTGAGGATCGCCGAGTACCTGGCACGCCTGTTGGGCATCGAGCGCGTCGAGCCAACGCCTCTACCCGACACCGAAGCATGCTGTTACTACGTGCCGAGCGAAACCCTGGTCGATCCGGCGCGTCAGACGATGCTCGGCATCCAGGACGAGAACGACCTTTTCGGCGGAGCCGTCAGTCATCCGCACCTCGCTACCAAGGCTATCTCCCACCCGGTGCCTGCCGACGCCAGCTTCCCGCCCGGCTGGACCGATGCGTTTGCACGGCAAGCCTGCGATGCCCTGCTCCGTGGCTATACGGTGTTTTGCAAAGACGACGCCCGCCGGGCGGCCGAGCTGCTGCTGCGCGAGGGGCCGGTACGCATCAAGCCGGTGCTGGCCTGCGCCGGTCGAGGCCAGCAGGTCATCACCGACGCCCAGGCCCTGGAACCGTTGCTGGAGGGCATGGACGAACAGACGTTGGCACTGTGGGGCCTGGTCCTGGAAGAAGACCTCGACAATGTCGAGACCTTCAGCGTCGGCCAGGTCCGCGTGGCAGGGCTGACCCTCAGCTACCACGGTATCCAGCACCTGACCCGCGACCACGCTGGCACCGAGGTGTACGGCGGCTCCGATCTGGTGCTCGTGCGTGGCGACTACCAGAAATTGCTGCAATTGCCGCTTGCGGATCACCTGCGCCTGGCCATCACCCAGGCCATGGCCTACGAACAGGCCGCCGAACGTTACTTCCCCGGTTTTATCGCTTCACGCCGAAACTATGACATCGCCCGCGGCCGTGATAGCCACGGCCACCTGCGCAGTGGCGTGCTCGAACAATCCTGGCGCCTGGGTGGCGCCAGCCCGGCCGAGGTTCTGGCACTGACGGCCTTCGCCGAGGATCCGGCGCTGCAGCGGTTATGCGCATCGACCCACGAGGTGTTCGGCCGGGCGCGACTGCCCGCCGACGCCACACTGTTCTTTCAGGGGCACGACAGTGAACTTGGACAACTCAGCAAATATGCACGGATACGCGACCATGACCATCGAGAGTGAGATCGTGGAACTGCACGTCGAAGGGGAAAGCATCGCCGGCACGCTGGTCAGCCCCGGCAGCCGCATGCCAGGGATTCTTTTCGTCCATGGCTGGGGCGGCAGCCAACAGCGCGACCTGGCCCGCGCCCGGCAGATCACCGGGTTGGGCTGCGTATGCATGACCTTCGACCTGCGCGGCCACGAAAAGACCGAGAGCCAGCGCCTGACCGTCACCCGCGAACAGAACCTGGCCGACCTGCTCGCCGCCTACGACCGGCTGGCGAGTCACCCGTCAGTCGATCCCGGCGCCATTGCCGTGATCGGCAGCAGCTACGGCGGTTACCTGGCCACTCTGCTCACCCCGCACCGCCCCGTGAAGTGGCTGGCGCTGAGGGTACCGGCCCTGTACTGGGACGATGAATGGGACGCGCCCAAGCAAGCCCTGGATCGCCAGCGCCTGAACGCCTACCGCCTGCGCCCCCTCGGACCGGCCGACAACCGCGCCCTGGCAGCCTGCGCCGAGTTTGCCGGCGATGTGCTGCTAGTGGAGTCCGAACAGGATGACTACGTTCCCCACAGCACGCTGATGAGCTACCGCTCGGCGTTCGTCAGCGCCCATTCGATGACCCATCGCCTGGTCGATGGTGCCGACCATGCGTTGTCCAGCGAGGAAAGCCAGAAGGCCTACAGCGCGATGCTCACGGCCTGGATCAGCGAGATGGTCATCGGCGCGCGCCTGGACCGCTATCCGCACTATGCGCCCTGGTACGCCTGAGTACTGCCCAGCTGGCAATGCAGACCACCATCGGTGCCGCGCACAAGACTACGCAAGGTCTGGTAGGCGGCGAAATTCACCCCGCGCGCCTGGTGTTCGCCCAGCAGGTCGAGGAACGGTTCCTCGATGAAGCTTCCCGCGGCTGCCGCCCATGCCTGGCGTGATTGCCAGCGCAGGAGCTGGAGCACCCGGCGACCGTCGTCACTGACCTGGATGCTGACGCTCAGCAAGCCGTCGCAGCGTTGCGCCAGGTGTTCGCTGCGCACCACCAGCGCCTCGGCCAGGGCATCCTGGCGCAGTGGTGGGACGTCGTACTCGATCATCTGGGTGAACCACAGGGAATGGGTGTTGGCCGCCATGTTGCTTCTCCTCGTTTGGGCTCTTGCAGCAGATGGTCGTGGAGGGTAAAACCTCTAGCTAACTCAAGGTCAAGGATTTTATTGCCGATGAAGCCCCCTTCCTCCCAGGAACGCCTGCTCAGCGTCGGCCAGCTGGCCGCCCGTAGCGGCGTGGCCGTGACCGCCCTGCACTTCTACGAGACCAAGGGCCTGATCCACAGCACCCGCAATGCCGGCAACCAGCGGCGTTATCCGCGGGCCGTGCTGCGCCGGGTGGCGGTAATCAAGATGGCCCAGCGCCTGGGCATTCCCCTGGCCGACATCGCCGGCGCCCTGGATACCCTGCCCTGTGACCACACGCCCACCGCCGACGACTGGCAGCGCCTCTCGGCGCGCTGGCGCGACGACCTGAGCCGGCGTATCGACGAGTTGGTGATGTTGCGCGACCAGCTCGATGGCTGCATCGGCTGTGGCTGCATGTCGCTGAAAGAGTGCCCGCTGCGTAACCACCACGACCGGCTGGCCGATGAAGGGCCAGGCCCTCACCCACCCAGCCAGGATTGAGCCTCAGATCACCACATTGCGCACGAAACGCACCGCCTCCTCGCCATCATTGCGATAGGCGTAGCGGCAATCGCTGGGGAAGACGAAGAACTCGCCCTTGCCCAACTGCTGCTCGCCGCCTTCGATGACCAGCGTCAGGCGGCCTTCGGCCACATAGATCTGCTCGCTCCAGCCGGCGGCATCTGCCTCGCTGGCGTAGCACTCGCCGGGGGCGAGGGTCCATTCCCACAGCTCGACCTCGCGCCGGGCCGGGCTGCTGCCCAGCAGCACGGCGCGGCTGGCAGGGTGCACACCGGCCCAGGCCAGCTCGTCGATACGGCTGGTGTCGCGGCGATCGGGCGCCTGGATCAGGGTGCTGAATGCCACCCCGAGCGCTTCGGCGATCAGGTCCAGGGTGGTAAGGCTGACATTCTTCTCGCCGGCCTCGATGGCCACCAGCATGCGCCGGCTGACCCCGGAGCGTTCGGCCAGGGCGGCCTGGCTCAGGCCGGCGTCACCGCGCAGGCGGCGAACATTCTGGCTGACATGCTGCAGCACCGAAGCCCGGTGCTCGGAATCTTTGTGCACTATATTGCTCACTGGTAGGGGGTGCGCAGTATACTGCCCACTTTGCGGCGAATTGTGCGCCGCCCCTTCTGAGTGCGCAAGACCATGAGCCAGGCCTCCCCCAGCAAGCCCGCCGTCACCTTCCGCCTGAGCAAGGCCGAACTGGTGCTGGTGTTCATCACCATGCTCTGGGGCGGTACCTTCCTGATCGTGCACAACGTCATGACCGTCAGTGGCCCGATGTTCTTCGTCGGCCTGCGCTTCGCTGCCGCCGCGCTGTTCGTCGGCCTGGTGTCGGCCCGCTCGCTGGCAGGGCTGACCGCCACCGAACTCAAGGCCGGGGTGCTGATCGGCGTGTCGATCATGCTCGGCTACGGCTTGCAGACCATGGGCCTGCAGACCATCAGCAGCAGCCAGTCGGCATTCATCACCGCGCTCTATGTGCCCTTCGTGCCCTTGCTGCAATGGCTGGTGCTGGGCCGCCGCCCGGGCCTGATGCCGAGCCTGGGCATCGGCCTGGCCTTCGCCGGGCTGATGCTGCTGGCCGGCCCCGAGGGCGGCGCGCTGCACTTCAGCGAAGGCGAGCTGGTGACGCTGGTCAGCGCCGTGGCAATCGCCGGCGAGATCATCCTGATCAGCCGCTACGCGGGCAAGGTGGATGTGCGTCGGGTCACCGTGGTGCAGTTGGCCACCGCCTCGGCGCTATCGTTCCTGATGATCGTGCCTACCCAGGAGCCGCTCCCCGACTTCTCCTGGCTGCTGCTGGCCAGCGCGGTGGGCCTGGGCGCCATGAGCGCGGTGATCCAGGTGGCGATGAACTGGGCGCAGAAGTCGGTCTCGCCGACCCGCGCCACGCTGATCTATGCCGGCGAGCCGGTATGGGCAGGCATTGTCGGGCGGATTGCCGGCGAGCGTTTGCCTGGCGTGGCGTTGATCGGCGGGGTGCTGATAGTGCTGGCGGTGGTGGTGAGCGAGCTGAAGATTCGTCGCCAGGATGAGGCCGAGGCGTTGCCGGGCGATGACGCGCGTCAGCGCGAGACGGGATTGTAGGGTCTGTATGAAAAGTCTTGAGACGAAGGTCAGGCAAGGCGAAAACAGCCGAGGAAGCGGAGTTTACGGGTTGTAAATGAGCATTCCGAGGCTGTTTTCAACGCAGCATCACCGAGTATCAAGGCTTTTCATACAGAGCCTAGCCCTCCTGCACATCCTCGGGGCTGCAAAGCAGCCCCACGGCTACGCGCTCACCCGCTATGCTTTGTAAAAAACTGTTATAAAAAAACAGCTTGTCACAGCACATTTGTACGATCCTGCAACTGCTTGCGTGTTGGTGATCATCCCCCCGGCACGTATGATCCTTGGCAAACTTCTCAGAACAGAACGCTATGTCATTGATTGTGCTATTGCTTCTGCCCTTCGTGGGCAGTTGCCTGGCGGCTGTCCTGCCGCACAACGCACGCAACGCCGAGTCCATTCTCGCCGGGCTCGTGGCCCTGGTCGGCACCGTCCAGGTGGCGTTGCTGTACCCTCAGGTGGCCGATGGCGGGGTGATTCGCGAGGAATTCCTGTGGCTGCCCAGCCTGGGCCTGAACCTGGTCCTGCGCATGGACGGATTCGCCTGGCTGTTCAGCCTGCTGGTGCTGGGTATCGGCAGCCTGGTGGCGTTGTATGCGCGCTACTACATGTCGCCGCAGGACCCGGTGCCGCGCTTCTTCGCCTTCTTCCTGGCGTTCATGGGCGCCATGCTCGGCCTGGTGATCTCCGGCAACCTGCTCCAGCTGGTGTTCTTCTGGGAGTTGACCAGCCTGTTCTCGTTCCTGCTGATCGGCTACTGGCACCACCGCGCCGACGCCCGCCGCGGTGCCTACATGGCGTTGATGGTCACGGGGGCCGGCGGCTTGTGCCTGCTGGTCGGGGCACTGCTGCTCGGCCATGTGGTCGGCAGCTATGACCTGGACAAGGTCCTGGCTGCCGGCAACATCATCCGCCAGCATGCGCTGTACCCGGTGCTGCTGCCCCTCATCCTGATCGGCGCCCTGACCAAGAGCGCGCAATTCCCCTTCCAGTTCTGGCTGCCCCATGCCATGGCGGCGCCCACACCCGTCTCGGCTTACCTCCACTCGGCAACCATGGTCAAGGCCGGGGTGTTCCTGCTCGCCCGGCTATGGCCTGTGCTGTCGGGCAGCGAGGAGTGGTTCTGGATTGTCGGCGGCGCCGGCGCCGCCACCCTGCTGCTCGGCGCCTTCGCCGCGATGTTCCAGAACGACCTCAAGGGCCTGCTGGCCTATTCGACCATCAGCCACCTCGGCCTGATCACCCTGCTGTTGGGCCTGAACAGTCCGCTGGCAGCTGTCGCCGCGGTGTTCCACATCCTTAACCACGCCACCTTCAAGGCCTCGCTGTTCATGGCCGCGGGGATCATCGACCACGAGAGCGGCACCCGCGACATCCGCCGTCTCAGTGGCCTGTTCCGCCTGGTGCCATTTACCGCCACCCTGGCCATGGTCGCCAGTGCCTCGATGGCAGGGGTGCCGCTGATGAACGGCTTCCTGTCCAAGGAGATGTTCTTCGCCGAGACCGTGTTCATCAGCTCAACCGCCTGGGTCGAAGCGGCCCTGCCGGTGATCGCCACCCTCGCCGGTACCTTCAGCGTGGCCTATGCGCTGCGCTTCACCGTCGACGTGTTCTTCGGCCCTACGGCCGACGACTTGCCGCACACGCCCCACGAGCCACCCCGCTGGATGCGCGCGCCAGTCGAACTGCTGGTACTCACCTGCCTGGTGGTCGGCATTTTCCCGGCACAATCGGTCGGCCCACTGCTGGCCGCCGCCGCGCTGCCGGTCGTAGGCGGCACCCTGCCGGAGTACAGCCTGGCCATCTGGCACGGCTGGAATGCGCCGTTGATCATGAGTCTGATAGCCATGAGCGGCGGCATCGTTCTCTACCTGCTGCTGCGCAAGCAGCTGCAGCGCGGTCGTTTCCCCCACCCGCCGCTGATCGAGCGCTTCAATGGCAAGCGCCTGTTCGAGCATGGCCTGGTCCGCTTGATGCTGCTTGCACGGCATCTCGAGCGCCTGTTGACCACCCGCCGCCTGCAGACGCAGTTGTTCATGCTGGTGCTGGCAGCCTTCATCGCCGGCCTGACGCCACTGCTGTACAGCGGCCTGAGCTGGGGCGAGCGGCCGAAAATTCCCGGCTCCGGGGTCTTCGTCGCGCTGTGGCTGATCGCCATCGCCTGCGCCATCGGCGCCGCCTACCAGGCCAAGTACCACCGTCTCGCGGCGCTGATCATGGTCGGCGTCTGCGGCCTGATGACCTGCATCACCTTCGTCTGGTTCTCCGCGCCTGACCTGGCCCTGACCCAGCTGGCGGTCGAAGTGGTGACTACCGTGCTGATCCTTCTCGGGCTGCGCTGGCTGCCGCGACGAATCGAAGGCGTCTCGCCACTGCCGGGCAGCCAGGACCGTGCCCGCCTGCGCCGCCTGCGCGACCTGCTGCTGGCGGTGCTGGTCGGCGGCGGCATGGCCCTGCTGTCCTACGCCATGCTCACCCGCCCCACGCCCAACGACATTTCCTCGTTCTTCCTCAGCCGCGCCCTGCCGGAGGGCGGGGGCACCAACGTGGTCAACGTGATGCTGGTTGACTTCCGTGGCTTCGACACCCTCGGTGAGGTCACCGTGCTGGTGGCCGTGGCGCTGACCGTGTTCGCCCTGCTGCGCCGTTTCCGCCCGCCCAAGGAGAGCATGCAGTTGCCGGCACAGCAGCGCCAGCTGGCACCGGACGTGGTCACCGACCTGGTCAACCCGCGCCATGCCACAGACACCGCGCTGGGCTTCATGATGGTGCCGGCCGCCCTGGTGCGCCTGCTGCTGCCGATCGCCCTGCTGGTGTCGATGTACCTGTTCATGCGCGGCCACAACCAGCCCGGCGGCGGTTTCGTCGCGGGCCTGGTGATGTCGGTGGCGTTCATCCTGCAGTACATGGTCGCCGGCACTCAGTGGGTCGAGGCGCAGATGAGCCTGCGCCCACTGCGCTGGATGGGCACCGGCCTGCTCTGCGCCACCCTAACCGGTGCCGGGGCGATGCTGCTCGGCTACCCGTTCCTCACCACCCACACCGCCCACCTGCACCTGCCGCTGCTGGGTGACGTGCATGTGGCCAGCGCGCTGTTCTTCGACATCGGCGTGTACACCGTGGTGGTCGGCTCGACCCTGCTGATCCTCACCGCGTTGGCCCACCAGTCGGTGCGTGCCTACCGCCCCGCCAAGTCCAGCCAAGCAGGAGCCGCCTGATGGAAGAAGTCATTGCAGTCGCCATCGGTGTGCTCGCCGCCTCGGGGGTCTGGCTGATCCTGCGCCCGCGTACCTACCAGGTGATCATGGGCCTGTGCCTGCTGTCCTACGGCGTCAACCTGTTCATCTTCAGCATGGGCAGCCTGTTCATCGGCAAGGAGCCGATCATCAAGGACGGCGTGCCCCACGACCTGCTGCACTACACCGACCCGCTGCCCCAGGCGCTGGTGCTGACCGCCATCGTCATCAGCTTCGCCATGACCGCGTTGTTCCTTGTAGTGTTGCTGGCTTCCCGTGGGCTGACCGGCACCGACCACGTCGATGGGCGGGAGCGTGACGAATGAGCGGGATGAATCAACTGATCATTGCGCCGATCCTGCTGCCGCTGCTCACCGCGGCGCTGATGCTGCTGATCGGCGAAAAGCACCGCTGGTTGAAGGCGCGCCTGAACCTGCTGTCCACCAGCCTTGGCCTGGGCATCGCCGTCACCCTGCTGATGTGGGTACGCACACAGGGCCAGGCCGAATCCATCGGCGTGTATCTGCCGGGCAACTGGCCGGCACCGTTCGGCATCGCCCTGGTGGTCGACCACCTGTCGGCGCTGCTGCTGACGCTGACCGGCATCATCGGCCTGAGCGCTCTGCTGTTCGCCCGGGCCCGCTGGGACGGTGCTGGCGCCAGCTTCCACGCGTTGTTCCAGATCCAGCTGATGGGCCTGTACGGCGCCTTCCTCACCGCCGACCTGTTCAACCTGTTCGTGTTCTTCGAGGTGCTGCTGGCGGCCTCCTACGGCCTGCTGCTGCATGGCTCCGGGCGGGCACGGGTCAAGGCCGGGCTGCACTACATCGCCATCAATCTGTTCGCCTCGTCGCTGTTCCTGGTGGGCGCGGCCATGCTTTACGGCGTGACCGGCACCCTGAACATGGCCGATCTGGCACTGAAAGTACCGCTGGTACCTGAAGCCGATCGTGGCCTGCTGCATGCCGGCGCGGCGATCCTGGCCATCGCCTTCCTGGCCAAGGCCGGGGTCTGGCCGTTGAACTTCTGGCTGGTACCGGCCTATTCATCGGCCAGCGCGCCGGTCGCCGCCCTGTTCGCGATCATGACCAAGGTCGGGTTGTACGCCATCCTGCGCCTGTGGACGCTGCTGTTTTCCGGCCAGGCCGGCGCCTCGGCATTTTTCGGTGGTGAGTGGCTGGTCTATGGTGGCCTGGCGACCCTGGCCGTGGCGGCCATGTCGATCCTCGCGGCGCAGCGTCTGGAGCGCCTGGCGGCGCTGAGCATCCTGGTGTCCGCGGGCACGCTGCTGGCCGCCGTCGGTTTCGGCCAGCCGATCCTCACCGGCGCCGCGCTGTTCTACCTGGCCAGTTCCACCTTGGCCCTGTGCGCGCTGTTCCTGCTGGCCGAGCTGGTGGAGCGTTCGCGCTCGGCCAACGAGGCGCCGCTGGAAGATGAAGAAGGCGCAATGCCTTCGCCGCTGGAGTCGCTGCACCCACCCAAAGGCATCAACCTGGACGACGAGCAGCAGGTGGTGATCGGCCAGATCATTCCCTGGACCATGGCCTTCCTCGGCCTTGCCTTCATCGCCTGCGCCCTGCTGATCATCGGCATGCCGCCCCTGTCGGGGTTCATCGGCAAGCTCAACCTGATCAGCGCGTTGTTCAACCCGCAAGGCATGGGCGTCAGCCCAGAGCAGCCGCTGGGCGTCGCGGGCTGGACCCTGGTCACCCTGTTGGTGCTGTCGGGCATGGCCTCGCTGATCGCCTTCGGCCGGGTGGGCATCCAGCGCTTCTGGAAGCCCGAGGAGCGCCCCTCGCCGGTGCTGCGTCGCTATGAATGCGTGCCTATCGTCATTCTCCTGGGCCTGTGCATCTTCCTCAGCCTCAAGGCTGAGCCGCTGCTGCGCTACACCCAGGACACCGCCGCGAGCCTGAGCACGCCGGAGGCCTACGTCAAGGCGGTGATGGCCACCCGGCCACTGCCCGGCCCGACCACCCTCAGCGCGGAGGCGCAGCCATGAGCCGACTGTTCCCTGCGCCGCTGCTGTCCGTCGCACTGTTCGTACTATGGTTGCTGCTCAACCTCTCGGTCAGCCCGGGCAACCTGCTGCTGGGTGCCGTGCTGGGCATCCTCGCGCCAATCCTGATGGCCCCGCTGCGCCCGCAGCACGCCCACGTGCGCCGCCCATGGGCAATCGCCAAGCTGATTGGCCGGGTAGGCCTCGACGTGATCCATTCCAACCTGCTGGTGGCTCGTGGCGTCCTGCGCGCGGGCAGTACTCCACCGCGCTCGGCGTTCGTGCACATCCCGCTGGATCTGCGCGATGCCCATGGCCTGGCAGCGTTGTCGATGATCACTACGGTGGTGCCCGGCACCGTCTGGTCTGAACTGGCACTGGATCGCAGCGTACTGCTGCTGCACGTGTTCGACCTTGAAGACGAAAAGGCCTTCATCGAACACTTCAAGCACACCTATGAACGTCCGCTGAGGGAGATCTTCGAATGAGCGGCCTGCTTGCTTATGCCGTCCTCGCCAGCCTGTTCATCTTCGCCATCGCCATGGGCCTGGCACTGATCCGGGTGTTCCGCGGGCCGTCCGCCCAAGACCGCGTGCTGGCACTGGACTACCTGTACATCCTGGGCATGCTGATGATGCTGGTACTGGGTATTCGCTACGCCAGTGACACCTACTTCGAGGGCGCGCTGCTGATCGCCCTGTTCGGCTTCGTCGGCTCGTTCGCCCTGGCCAAATTCCTGCTGCGTGGCGAGGTGATCGAATGAACGAAGCTATCGTACTGCCGTTCTGGCTGGAACTGCTGGTATCCACGCTGCTGCTGCTGGGCAGCCTGTTCGCCCTGATCGGCGCCATCGGGCTGGTTCGTCTGAAAGACTTCTTCCAGCGCATGCACCCGCCCGCGCTGGCTTCGACCATCGGGGCGTGGTGCGTGGCGGCGGCCTCGATCCTGTACTTCTCGGTGCTCAAGCAGAGCCCGGTGCTGCATGCGTGGCTGATCCCGATCCTGCTGTCGATCACCGTGCCGGTGACCACGCTGCTTCTGGCCAGGGCCGCGCTGTTTCGCAAACGCACCTCGGGTGAACACGTACCCGAGGAAGTCAGCAGCGGGCGTGACCGCGGCAACTGAGGCTCATGCCTGGCTCAGGCGCTGCAACTCGCGGCGTACCATAGAGGCAAACGGCGGCGGGCTCATCTGGTAGAGCTCGCCTGCAACCCAGGCCAGCCAGGCGCCTTGCAGCACCTCCCGGCGCGCCAGCAGGCGCTCGGCCTCCTCCACCGCACGCGCCTGGTGCTCGCGGTGAAAGTCTGCCCGCGAGCCCGCGCTGGGCTCGCCGCTCATTCACTGGCCTTGAAAGTGGTCAACTCGCCCTTGCGCCATTTGGCGACCTTGCCAGTCACGGCCTTGAGCAACTTGCCCAGGCCTTCCTGCACCTGTTGCTGGGCAGCGAACACCAGCATCACGCCATGCCCGTCGCGGAACACGATACCTTCGCCTTCCGGTACCGAGACGAAGGCGTAGTCGCCCTGGCCATAGACGTTCAGCTTGATCTCGCGAAAACGCAACTCCAGCTTGCCACCTTCGCGGCTGGGCAGCACCGCGGCACGGAAGTGGTCGCCTACTTTCAGTTCCAGGCGCTGCTTGTCATCGACCACCATGGCGTCTTCGGTGTCGATTTCGGCCATGTACAGGCCTTCCGGATTCTGCTCGGTGACATAGATGAAACGCCCGTGGAACAGTTTGACCAGTTGGGCGCGCAAGTCGCCCAAGGCGAACAACGCATGGGTATCCAGTGTACTGACTGCCAATGAAAGGCTCCTCACATCGATTGCAACGGCCACGCCACGGACACCGCAGGCGTCAGGTGGCAGGCACTGTTTAGTCATGGTCCGCAGGACCGTGAAACAAGCATCAAAGCGTCCTCGCGCAACGGCGCAGGCGCAACCAGGAAGTGATTCACCCAGCCACCGCCCGGCGACGCGAAGTAAGCTTCGGCTTGATTCCGCAAAGGAAACGTAATGTCCGACAGCAAAAATGCCGGAAAAGATGCGACAAACAACGCCAGTTCTTTGGCCAGAAAGGAATGCTGGTCTTCAGTCGCGCATTACAGGAGAGCAAATATGCACGAAAACACCGAAACCCGTCGAGAGGCACGTAATATTTCTGATCGGGAAATGCCTCGCTATATCGTCATCCCCGCAGGCAACGCGTTCTACCACATTGCCGAGCGCGATACCGGGCGCGTAAGGGGATTTCGCCAGTGCCACAAACAGGCCTGCGCACTGGCCCGGCATTTCGAGCGCTGAATCTTTCAGGCGGCGCTGCACCGCTGCAGCTGGGCCAGCCAGGCAGCCCGGCATTCCAGTGCTTCGGCGCGGCTGGCGAACGCCGTGCCACGGCGCTCGCCATCGACCAACACCACCCAGCATACCCGTTTACCTACGGCCTGCATTGATCGCGGCACACCGGTGCCGATCATGGCGGCTACATCGACTTGGCTATTCACCATTCCCTCCGGAATTTAATTAGCAACCTAACGATGTGCGCATGATACGACCAGCCCTGCCGGGGAAAAAGCGTCGCCTGGTACAGCTGTATTGCAGTAATGGCAACAAATCCGCTCAACCCAGCCCCGGATCTGGCCGGTAGCCCAGGCGCAGCCCACCCCAGTGCCGACCTTGGACGAAGATAGGCACGGACAGGTCGTGCATCAGTTCCCCTGTATCGCGGGTGTAGGTCTGCAACAAGACTCGCTGCTGATGACTGCCACAGCGACTGCCGGTACGATCGTCGAAAATGCGTTTGCTGCGACTGTACGCAGTGTCATGTGCTGGGTCGCCGGTCAAGGGTTGGTTGAAGACGTTATTGTGGGTGGGCACATAACCCTGCTGCGTACACGCGATGGCGTAAACCAGCCCGTCGTGCTGCACCAGCGGCTCCTGGATCTGTGGCAGCACGCTATCGGTGTAAGGGTCGAAGCGCGTAGTGAAGCGCTGTGGCTGCACGCCAGGGATCGGTCGGTAATGGCGATCGAACAGATCGTCCAGGCTGATCCGCCCCTTCTCGACATCTGCCTCGAACTGCTCACTGATCTGCCGAGCACCGGCCTGGGCAAGTTCGAAGACACGCTGGTGGTAGGCATCCAGCCCCACCTCGGCCAGGCGCTCGCTAATGTTCTCGACCTGTCCCTCCATCTGCACGGCCGCCTCGGCCAGGTGTCGAGTCTGCTGGTCACTCACCAACAAATCACCGCGCACCTGGGCCACGGCCTGGAACAGGTTGTCGAGTTGGGCCTGGTTGGTCTGCGTGCCCTGGGCAATCTCGCTGACCTGGACTTCGACACTGGCCGCCAGCTCGGCGATCTGCGCCAGCTGCCCACCAGTATGCTCGACCTGCTTGACCCCGGCGCCCAGCTCATCGGCCAACCCTCGGATCTGTTCCACCACTTGGGCAGTGCGCGCTTGGATGTCGGCCACCATCTGCCCGACCTCCTCGGTGGCACTGGCGGTGCGCCCAGCCAGGCCACGCACCTCATCGGCGACGACCGCAAAGCCACGACCGTGTTCGCCAGCGCGCGCCGCCTCGATGGCGGCATTGAGCGCCAGCAGATTGGTCTGGCTGGCAATCGCCTGGATCACCAGGGTGACCCGGGCGATATCCTCGCTACGCTGGTGCAGCGCCTCGATCAGCTCGCGGCTGGCACTGGCCCGCTCGCTCAGGTCACGCATGCGTTGTATCGACTCGCCCAGCACGGCGCTGCCCGCGACGCTGCTGTCATGGGCCGCACGTGCGGCGGTCAGGGCCTGCTGGCTGAGCTGGGCGGTGGCCTGCTCGGTGGTGATCATGATCTCGGCGCTGCCGACGATCTCCTGGGCCGCGCCCAGTTGCGACTGTACCCGCGCCGCCAGCTGCTGCACCGAATGGGCCACTGCGGCGGCGGACAGGGCATTGTGGCTGGTGCCGCGCGCGAGCTCTTGCAGCAGGCCATCGTCCTGCGCGGTGGGCGTAACCGCAGGCACTGGCGCACGCCGTCCACGCGGCAGCCACAGCACCAGCAGCGCCAGGGGCACGACCAGGTACAACGCCAACCCGGCATAGGCCATGGCGGCCAGCAGCGCGCACAGGGCAACACCCTGCAACAGGGCAACGCCAGCACCCGTTTGGCAAGGCTCAGGTCGAGGTGTTTCAACGGCTGACAGAGATCCTTCTCGCATCATCTTCGTGGTCCATCCGCGTGTCGTTATTGTGACGTCATTAAACGCCACTATAACGCCATTATCCATGCCTCCAGAGGGGCAAGACGGTCGCAGTTGATGCAGGGCAAGAAAGCAAGAAGGCCCCAGGGATCGCTCCATGGGGCCTTGCGCAAGGCGTTGGATCAGATCTGCCGCTGGTGGCGGTCGAGCTGTTCGTGACGCTCCTGGGCTTCGATGCAGTACTTGGTAGTCGGGCTGATCAACAGGCGCTTCAGGCCAATCGGCTCACCACTGTCGTCGCACCAGCCAAAGCTTTCGTCGGTGATGCGGTCCAAGGCCATCTCCAGTTGCGGCAGCAGGCGCTGGTCGCGGTCGATGGCATTGACCAGCCAGGTGCGCTCTTCCTCGACCGATGCCACGTCAGCGGGATCCGACGGGGTATCCAGGCTTTCGATAGCAGTGCGGCTCAGTTCGATGCGCTCGTGGGTTTCGACTTTCATCGCCTGCAGCAACGCGGTGAAATATGCGAGCTGCTCGGCATTCATGTAGTCATCGGCCGACATGGCCAGCAACTGTTCCTTGGTCATCGATTTCTCTATGAAAAATGTGCATATGGGCGATTCGGGTGCCAGCGACGCGACGGCGTCGACGGCGAAATTCTTCAAGCGCCAACCGGCACTCTTTTTACAGGGGGCGGAAGTCTAAGGTGCCAGGCGGCAGCGGGCAACATAAATGACGGAGGATTTGTCCGAAACAGCCAGGAATCCGCCTACTGGTGCGTTGCCTGCGCTTCACGACGAGGCACAGAAAAATATGTAGTAATAAATATTGGCTGCAACCACCCCCGCTCGCAAGCGTCGCAACGTCAGGAGGTATCGGGTTAATGACCAGAGCCGAGCGCAAACGCGCTTGATACAGCCTCGATCAGATAGGAGGCCTGGCCATGAATGACACAACAACTCGACGCTTTGTCCGCTCCAGCACGCTTCAATGCAAAGTTGCCCGACGCTTCGCCGATCGTCCGGAATTGCTCGATGCTGCGGAGCATATCCTGGCAGCACAATGGCTCCATTATCTGCCAGACGATACCCATGATCCAACGGGGCTCTATCTCGCCAGCCGGCAATCAAGCTCCAACAGCCTGTGGGTTCGCCCCTTGTCGCATGTGCTCACCGAGCGCTATTGCCTGGGCCGGACCCTCAACCTGACGATTGACGAAGATACCCTCACTACGCATGTCGATGCTGATCCCGCCTGGCAGGTGGACATCCCCTTGCATCAAGTGGAATTGCTGATCAATGACACTGCACCGTTTCTGCTCGATGTGTACCAACAATCCTTGGCGACCCATTGGAGCCGCTTCGACACCAGGGGTGAGACCCCGTGGCAATGGTATGCCGAAGACCTTCGCAACCGCTTTCTGGCAGCCATCGACGCCCATCAGAACGCCGGCAGCCTGTCTGATTTCGCCTTGGTCATCGCCAGGCTGGTGCATAGCCAACCTGATTCCGGGTACCGAAATTGGCAGAACACAGGTGGCTTGAGCGTCTCGCAGCTTGCCGTGGATTTCTCCGAGGTCGGGATGCTGGACAACGAACTGGCGAGCGCACTGTTGATCGAGCACCGCGATGCCGATCCCGAGCGCAAGGTGACCCTTCTCTACAGCCTGACAGGCAAGCTCCTGGCTTTCCCCTCCCGCCAGGACCTGTTGCAGGCCATCGCTCGATACTGGCCCGCAAGATCCCGAACCGCGTGCCGGAAAGTCAGCATCGGCCCGCCCGCGCAAGGCGACTTCGAAAGCATGGCGCTGGGCGTTCTGGAGCAGCAACTGCGCATCATCGACAGTCGTGCCGCAAGCTATCGGAGCAAGCTTGACGCCATCAATATGAACCTGGAACTGGACAGGCTCACCTCCATGCTGGACCTGTGCAGCAATACCGAATCCAGAGCGCGTAATACGTTGTCGGCCCAACTGCCCGACTGGCTGCGCGACGCGGGGAGCCAGCCCTTGTTGCGCTACAGCACGCTGCTGTTCGACGTCGCCCAGGCTCTCCATACCTCCAAGGGGCAGTTCTGGCTCGATGGGGTCGACAACGCCGTGGAGTTCGCCAACCGGAAACTTGCCGCACGCTTCGCTGCGGATCACCCGGGCGATCCGCTCGAACCTGAGCAGATCAGGATCATCAACTACCAGGTGATTGGCGCCGCTGCCGGGCTTCCTGGACTTGGCAGCATAGGCGAGGTGACCCCCGTCACCTTCTCTCTCGCCCGACTGGCCATCGCCAATGTCGGCTTGCTCAAACCGGGTCGGGTGGAGCTGCACTCCAATGATGCCGCGCCCTTGCCTGCCTGGCTGACTGAAAGCTACCTGCGCGAAGTGGTCGAAGACCTGGATATCGCCAGTGCCTATCCAGCCATGCTGCGCAGCAAGTTGCTGGATGACAGCGGCCAGCGCGAGTGGCGCCAGCGCCAACTCTTGGCGCAACTCGGCAGCCAACTGCCGGCGCTGGCGCAAGAGCTGTATCTACGGGGGAAATTGCCGGACCCGGAGGTCGTCAGTCACATCAGCCAGTTGTTCTGCGACGCTGACGAGAATGATCCGAAGCGCTGGGTGATCAGACCGCTGGGTCTACTCAAGGCACCTGACTCGACAGTGGATCACCCACGCAACACCTGGCTCATAGAGCCCTATTCACCCAACGCCAACAGTTGCCTGCTGTACCGCCCCCTGCACCAGGACAGCCTGCTGCACTTCACCGATCGGCTGGCGCTGTTCGTGGCCATCAGCACCCCTGGCGCTGTGCAGGACGACCTGCTGCACCGTCTTCCGGCCGAGGACCGCAGATTCTATGCCCACGGTGGCTTCCTCGAGCCACATCTGTTCGTACCACTGGATGACACCAGTGCAGTCCCGTTCGGCACGCCCGCGCCGGTGGAACTGACATTCGAAGCACCTTCCAAAGACCTTGGCGCAGATCTCTACCTGGCTTGCGTCAACGAATCGATCCATGAGTTCGAAGAGCATGCCTGGACGAGCGCGCAGACCCGCTGGGCACGCTGGAAAGAGCTGGGAGGACTACTGTTCAACACCTTGCTTCCCCTCGCAGGAGGCGCACTGGGCAAAGTGGCCTGGCTGGCGCAGATGGAAGTGGCACTGGCCGATTTCATCGAAACGGATGCCGGGCAGGATTCCTCAAGGTACTGGCAGGCAGGGGTCAACCTGCTGCTCAATATCGTCATGCTGCTGGCTACACATGCTGATACTCGCCTGAGAGAGGAAAATGGTGAGGAACGCTCACTGGGGATGTCGGTCACGCCCCCCATCGATACAGCGCCGGAACCAGCCGCGCCCGCCGTGGTAGAAGGTGTCTCTGCGATACATCTCGACTTCAGCTGGGGGCGCCCCACCCGCACTTTGACTGTTGCGCAAAGCACTAGACTGCACGCCTTGCAGGCGGATATCGATACCACCGTACTCGGGGAACCGTTGCCCAGCAGCAACCTGCGCGGCCTGTACCTGCATGAATCAAGGCTCTACACGGTGCTGCAGGGCAAGGTGTACCAGGTCATGCTCGACCTGCCTCGCAATCAACTGCGCATCGTTGGCCCTGACGAAACCCCAGGCCCCTGGCTACGGCGCGACGAAGTAGACCGCTGGCAACTGGATCTGAGCCTCACTCTGAAGGGTGGCATGCCACTGTCCGCACAGGTCCGAAAGCTGCAGCTGCAAAAAGCGAGCGCCCTGCGTACTGCAAACGAACTGATCAAGGCCGACAAGGACACCATCGA
Organism: Pseudomonas soli; assembly: GCF_900110655.1. GTDB lineage: Bacteria > Pseudomonadota > Gammaproteobacteria > Pseudomonadales > Pseudomonadaceae > Aquipseudomonas > Aquipseudomonas soli. The sequence continues at coordinate 147,203 of NZ_FOEQ01000010.1, read as the reverse complement.
CGCCAGGATTCTGGAACAGACCACACTGGAGAAGCTGGTCGCCAGCCCTCTCGACGATGCCCGCCTGCACACCTGCCAGGACAAGCTCGATACCCTCTCGGAGTTCTGGGCGACACACATCGAGCATCTGAAACAGCGCAACACATTGCAACCAGTGAAGGACTTCAAAAAAGTCCACGCCTTCGCACTGTATCATGAGAGTTTCTGCCAGCGCCTGTTGCGCAAAGTGCTGCACCTGCGCTATCGCCCTGATCGAGACCAATTGCTCAACGCTGCCAGCCTCCAGCAGGCCGGCGAGGTCCTCACCCCCGGGGACGTCAGTATCATCGCCGCCCGCCTGGACAGAATGGCCCCCCTGATAGACCGGATGATCGACAACAATCGACGCTTGCGTCACTGCCAGGATGAACTGAGCAAGCTGGCAAGCCCCCACCAGCCCGAGATCCGGCGATGGCGGGACTTCGCCGTCAGCATGCCGGCAACGCCGGAGCAGGAACTGATCCTGCGCTTCCTGCGGCTTGAAGGACTGCTCAACCGCATGACCCTGGTACACGGCCTGAGCGAGGAAGCGTGCTACTGGAGAGACCGCTTCTGGGGCAACTTCGAACTGGGTATCGCTCAGCGAGCCAAACTGTTCAAGCTGTCAAGCACCGATGACGAAATCACCACCAGACTACTGCGCAGCATTATCGGCCACCTCACGGCCGCATCCCGACAACTGCAAATCTTCACGGCACTGGTCAAGGACAGCGCGGCGTTACAGACCGCGCGGCAGATGAATGAACAAATCGACTGGCTGCTGGAACGAAACCGCGAGGACCTGAAAGAACTGCCCGACTATCCGCCGGTCAGCAGCCTGGGGCAACTGCGCAAGAAGGTACCCGGGCTGATCGAGACCAACGAACATGGGCTTCTGCTGGCCGATCCACGCAGCGACGATGCCAACACCGTCGATATTCCCGGCCCAGACGACAAGACACCCACGCGTACCTACCACCTCAAGCATGGCGACTGGGTGGAGCTCAAGCCCTCCCAGCCCGCCTCCCGCTCAACACAGTCGAGTCTCAAACGCCTTCTCAAGGACAGCGACGCATTGATTGCGCAGGCCCACGACGAGGTGGCGAGCCTGCAAGCGCAGTCAAGTCGCTATCTGCCAGTAGAGCTCCAGGAGAGCGTGCTCTATCAACGCACCCGCCTGCTCGAACGCGTCGATGCCATCGAGGCACGGCTGACCGAGATCAACGAAACCGACGACGCTCATGGCGGCAAGGATGCCGAACTGGTCGCCGGATCCCTACGGCGGCTGGCCGATGAGTTGGAAGGAACGGCTACACGCTTGCGCGTGTCAGCCGCACTCACGCAGAGACCGCGCATGGTTGAGCTCATGTATCTGGTGGATAACGGGCTCGTGCAGTTGCGGGCCGAAGGGGTACGCAGTCGACTGGCCAGGGCCAAGGGGCGGCCAGCCGATTTTCTCGACGAATACAGCATCAGCCACGAAGGCAAGGTGCTGTGGTACGCACACTTCCACTACCCATCGACGACCACCGCCAAGACAGACTTCACCGCTGGCCACCTGAAGACAGCAGCGCAACGGCATATGCCAGGCCAGCGCTACAGCGATGGCAGCGGTAACATCGTGGATGTATACCGTGCCCCGATTACCAGCGCGGCCGCCGCCAAGTACTTCTTCAGCCTTTAGACCAAAGGGGCGGCTGCGGCCGCCCCCCCGTCAACAGTCCTTGAATTGCGCCTCGCGCTTGGCGATGAAGGCGGCCATGCCTTCCTTCTGGTCCTCGGTAGCGAAGGCGGCATGGAACACCCGGCGCTCGAAGCGGACCCCCTCGCTCAGGGTGACTTCAAACGCCCGGTTGACGCTCTCCTTGACCATCATGCTCACTGGGATGGACTTGGCAGCAATGGTCGCTGCCACTTTCAGTGCCTCCTCCAACAGCTCGGCCTGCGGCACGATGCGCGCTACCAGGCCCGCGCGTTCGGCTTCCTCTGCCCCCATCAAGCGGCCGGTCAGGCACAGTTCCATAGCCTTGGCCTTGCCTACCGCGCGAGTCAGGCGCTGGGTGCCGCCCATGCCCGGCAGCACGCCAAGATTGATTTCCGGCTGGCCGAACTTGGCATTGTCGGCGGCGAGGATGAAATCGCACATCATCGCCAGTTCGCAGCCCCCACCCAAGGCAAAGCCGGACACCGCGGCGATAATCGGCTTACGCCGGTTAGCGATGCGGTCGGCGTCACTGAACAGGTCGTCGACGTAGATCTGCGGGTATTGCAGCTCGGCCATTTCCTTGATGTCGGCGCCGGCAGCGAAAGCCTTGGCAGAGCCGGTCAACACCACGCAGCCGATGTCTGGATCACGCTCGAGCTGGTCCAGGGCCTGGTTGATTTCACCAACGATCTGCGCATTCAGCGCATTGAGCGCCTGCGGACGATTTAGGGTGATCAGGCCGACCTTGCCGTGGATGTCCAACAGGATGGTTTCGAATGCCATGCAGACTGCTCCTTCAAAGATTGCGCGCAATGACCATGCGCTGAATGTCGCTGGTACCTTCGTAAATCTGGCAAACCCGCACGTCGCGGTAGATGCGCTCGAGCGGGAAGTCGCTCAGATAGCCATAACCACCCAAGGTCTGCAAGGCGTCCGAACAGACCTTTTCGGCCATTTCCGAGGCGAAAAGCTTGGCCATCGAGGCTTCCACCAACGCCGGGCGCCCGGCGTCGCGCAGGGCGGCGGCGTGCAGCACCATCTGCCGGGCCACGGCGATCCTGGTGGCCATGTCGGCCAAGCGGAAGGCCACGGCCTGGTGCTCGATCAGCGGCTTGCCGAAGCTTTGCCGTTCGTTGGCGTAGTCGCGCGCCACCTCGAAGGCGGCGCGGGCCATGCCCACCGACTGCGAGGCGATGCCGATGCGCCCGCCTTCGAGGTTGGCCAGGGCTATCTTGTAGCCCTGCCCTTCTTCTCCGAGGCGATTGGCCACCGGCACACGCACATTGTCGAAAACGATCTGGCAGGTGTCGGAGGCATGTTGACCAAGCTTGTCCTCGACGCGTGTCACCTGGTATCCCGGTGAGTCGGTGGGCACGATGAAGGCCGTGATGCCACGCTTGCCAGCGTCCGGATCGGTGACAGCGAAGACGATTACCACTCCGGCGTTTTGCCCGGAGGTGATGAACTGCTTGCTGCCGTTGAGCACGTAGTGGCCACCCTCCAGACGGGCGCGAGTCTTCAGGCTGCTGGCATCGGAACCCGCCTGGGGCTCGGTCAGGGCGAATGCGCCGAGCATCGCGCCACTGGCCAGCGGCGCGAGGAACTGCTGCTTCTGCGCCTCGCTGCCGAACTTGAGGACCGGCACGCATCCCACCGAGTTGTGCACGCTCATGATGGTCGAGCAGGCACCGTCACCGGCGGCGATTTCTTCAAGGGCCATGGCATAAGCCACGTAACCTGTGTCACTGCCTCCGTACTGCTCCGGCACCAGCATGCCGAACAGTCCCAACCCGGCCATTTCCTCGATGGCTTCTTTCGGGAAGCGATGCTCCTTGTCCCATTGCTCGGCGAACGGCTTCAACCGTTCCTGGGCGAACGCACGCACGGCGTCGGCGATCTGTTGTTGCTCGTCAGTTACCAACATGGTTCACCTCAGTACAGGCATTCGACGGCCATGGCCGTCGCTTCGCCACCGCCGATGCAAATGGCCGCCACGCCACGGCGCAGGTTGTTCTGGCGCAGCGCCGACAGCAAGGTCACCAGGATCCGCGCACCCGAAGCGCCGATTGGGTGGCCCAGGGCGCAAGCGCCACCATGGATGTTGACCTTGTCGTGGGGCAGGTCGAGATGCTTCATCGCCGCCAGGGTGACCACCGCGAACGCTTCGTTGATCTCGAACAGGTCCACCTCGGCCAGGTTCCAGCCAGTGCGTTCGAGCAGCTTCTCAATGGCGCCGATCGGCGCGGTGGGGAACAGCGCCGGGGTATCGGCGAAGGCAGCGTGGCCATGGATCAGCGCCAGCGGCTTGAGGCCGCGCTTTTCGGCCTCAGAGCGCCGCATCAAGACCAGCGCCGCGGCCCCATCGGAGATGGAGCTGGAGTTGGCGGCAGTGACAGTACCGCCCTCGCGGAAGGCAGGTTTCAACTGCGGGATCTTGTCCAGGCGAGCCTTGGGCGGCTGCTCGTCGTCCTTGATGACCCGCTTGTCCTTGCCCTCGGTGACCTCCACCGCAACGATCTCGGGCGCAAACCGACCGCTCTTGATTGCATCCTGGGCACGGGTCAGCGAAGCGATGGCGAAAGCATCCTGGGCTTCGCGGCTGAAAGCGCCCTTCTGCGCGCAGTCTTCGGCAAAGGTGCCCATCAGACGGCCTTTGTCGTACGCGTCCTCCAGCCCGTCCATGAACATATGGTCGATGATCTTGCCGTGGCCCATGCGATAGCCGCCACGGGCCTTGTCCAGCAGGTAGGGGGCGTTGGTCATGCTCTCCATGCCGCCGGCGACGATCACGTCGGCGCTGCCGGCGAGCAACTGGTCATGGGCCAGGATAGCGGCCTGCATGCCCGAGCCGCACATCTTGTTCAGCGTGGTGCATGTGGTGTGCTTGTCCAGACCGGCACCGAGCGCTGCCTGGCGCGCAGGAGCCTGGCCCTGGCCAGCCGGCAGCACGCAGCCGAACAGTACCTCCTGGACGCTGGCAGCATCGATACCGGCGCGCTCGACGGCGGCTCGGATCGCCGCACTGCCCAGTTGCGCCGCGGTCAGGCTCTTGAGGTCGCCCTGCAGGCCGCCCATCGGCGTACGCACGGCGCTGACGATAACAATCGGATCGTTGGCGAGGGTCATGTTCAATCTCCTTACTTGGCAGCCATGCGCAGCGCTCCGTCGAGGCGGATCACCTCACCGTTGAGCATGCTGTTTTCGATGATATGGCGGACCAGTGCAGCGTATTCCTGAGGGCGGCCCAGGCGAGGCGGGAACGGCACGCCAGCGGCCAGCGAAGCACGTACTTCCTCGGTCATGCCGGCCATCATCGGCGTTTCAAAAATGCCCGGGGCGATCGTCATCACGCGGATACCGAAACGTGCCAGCTCACGGGCAGCGGGTAAGGTCAAGCTGGCGATGGCGCCCTTGGAAGCGGCATAGGCCGCCTGGCCGATCTGCCCATCGTAGGCGGCGATGGAGGCGGTGTTGATGATCACGCCACGCTCCCCTTCCTCGTCCGCAGCCCCTTCGGCCATGGCCGCAGCAGCCAGCCGCAGCAGGTTGAAACTGCCGATCAGGTTGACGTTGATGACCTTGGCGAAGCTGCCCAGGGCGTGCGGGCCATTCTTGCCCAGGACCTTTTCGGCACCGACGATGCCTGCGCAGTTGACCACCCCGTGCAGGCTGCCAAAGGCACCAACGGCGGCGTCGATTGCGGCTTGTACGGCCTGTTCGTCGCTGATGTCGGCCACCGCGAAGCGGGCATGGTCACCCAGCTCGCGCGCCTTCGTTTCGACGGCCTGGGCATTGAGGTCGACCAGCATGACCTTGGCACCAGCCTCGACCAGCATGGACGCAGTAGCGGCACCCAGCCCAGAGGCGGCGCCGCTGACGATGAAGTGCTTGTTCAGTAGTTGCATGATCGGCTTTCCTTTCAGGCGCTGACAGGGGTGATCTGTTGCGCTTGTTGTTTGGCGACTTCCTGGTTACGCAGGATGAAGCGTTGCAGCTTGCCGCTTGGGGTCTTGGGCAGCTCGCTGACGAATTCGATTTCACGGGGGTAGGCATGTGCGTACAAGCGCTGGCGCACATGCTGACGCAGGTCCTCTTCCAGCTCGGCGCTGCCTTGATAGCCGGCGGCCAAGACCACGAAGGCTTTGATCAGCTCAGTGCGCTGCGGATCCGGTTTACCGATCACCGCCGCCTCGATCACTGCGGGGTGCTCGATCAACGCGCTCTCTACATCGAACGGGCCTACTCGGTAGCCGGAGGTGGTGATCACATCGTCACTGCGCCCGACGAAGCTGACGCTGCCTTCCGGGTTCAACTCGACGGTGTCGCCGCTGAGGTAGTACTTGCCGACAAAGGCCTTGGTCGGTAGACCGTGGTAGCCAGCGAACCAGCACAACGGCGATTGCTCGCGATCGACAGCGAGGATGCCCGGCTGTCCGGCTGGCAGTTCCTGCCCCTGCTCGTCCAGTACCACGATGCGATGGCCGGGGATGGCGAAACCGGCCGCCCCCATGTGCACCGCATGTCGCAAACCATGGTGGTTGCACAACACCATGCCCAGCTCGGTCTGGCCGTAATGGTCGTGGATGGTGACCCCCAGTTCTTCGGCGAACCAGCGGATCACCTCTGGGTTGAGCGGCTCACCGGCACTGCTGACCACCCGCAGGCGCCCGTTGACAGGTGCCGAGAACTGCTCGCCGGCGGCAATCAGCAGGCGAAATGCGGTGGGAGAGCCGGCCAGGTTAGTGATACCCAGCTTGTCGATCACCCGGGCGCAGCTGTCGACGCTGAAGGGGCCATCGTAGAACGTGGTGGCATGGCCCAGCGACAAGGGACCGGTCACGGCGTAGTACAAGCCATAGGCCCATCCTGGGTCGGCCAGATTCCAGAAGTTGTCTTCTGGGCGCAGGTCGATGGCATCGCGCATGTAGCCCTGGAAGGCGACGATGGCGCGCAACGGCACTTCCAGCGGTTTGGCAGGGCCGGTGGTGCCGGAGGTGAACATCAGCAGGAACGGGTCGCTGCCCGAGCGCATGACCGGCTCGCAAACCTGCGATGCGCTGTCCATGCATTGCTGAAAGTCCAGTTCGCCACTGCGGGCGTTTACCGTGATGATGGTCGGGCAGCCGTGCACATCGTCCAGTTTGCAACGGTTAAGGCTGTCGGTCACAACGACGCGGGCGCGGGATTGCGCCAGACGGTGCTCGATGGCCTTGGGACCGAAAGCAGTGAACAACGGTTGATACACTGCCCCGAGGCGCCATGTGGCAAGCACCGTGACCAACAGCTCGGCCGTGCGCGGCATGAGCCCTGCTACCCGGTCCCCGGCACCCACTCCTTGAGCCTTGAGTACATTGGCGAAGCGGACCGCAAGGGATTGCAACTGATCGAAGCTGTAACGGCTGCTGTTGCCATCGCGGTCCTCGTGCAGCAGCGCCAGCCTGCCGCTGCCGACATGTCGGTCACAGCATTCGACACAGGCATTGAGTGCTTCGAGGTTGCCATGCAGCGCTGTCGCAACAGCTTCGCCATACTCGAACACACGAACAGCCTCGGCGTAATCACGCATCGTCGGACTCCTGGTTTGTTTTTTTTGGAGTTAACCATCGGTCCGACGATGTTCGCGCCGCTCGTCATCAGCGGCAATGGCCAAAGCTGTCAATCTGGATGACCGGTTTGGCCGCTGACGGGCTCACCCCAGGCCCCGCTCCCATCCTCGTATGAACTGCAAGCTCAGCTCGACCCTCAAGGCTTGGGTCTCCTCTGCCCGCTGCTCATCCAGCACCCCCTGCTCATCCTGGAACTGCGCGGTATCGAGCGTCCCACGGCGTGCCTGCAAAACCTGCTGGCGCTCGTTAACCCGTTGCTCCAAAGCCTCGAAGGCTGGGCGATAACGCCGTGAGAGAAAGCCTTGCCAGAATGGTCGCTGGCTCAGGTAGCTTGCCAATGCCCCCGGCGTTTCCAGGGCGCGCACCGTTCGCCGCGCCGCGAGCAGTTGATCTGCGCTCACACGATTGAGATCGGTGATACGCAGGGCGTGCGGCTGGCCCGGCAAGCGCAGCCATTGACGCAGGCCAACCCGATACCCCAGGCGAATGCCAAGGGCATCATGGACCTCGCGCTGAAGGCTGCGCCGCGCTGTATCCTGCCGGGCAATGCGCTGCACCTGTTCCAGGCGGAACAAGCTACGCCCCAGCGCATACAGCTCGGCGCCGGAGGTGGCGACCTGCGCCTGAGCAACCTGGTTGCGCAGGCGGCTCACCCACATCTGGCTGAAGCAGTCCATCACTGCGTTGTCGTTTACCGGCCGCTGCGCTGCGAGACGATACACCGTCGCCTGCAAGTCAGCGTCGGTGTCGATGGCCATCAGCAAGAGCCAGGCGTTTTCCAGGAGCTCTGCGCGAGGCCAGGCATAATCGGCAAGGGGTATCAGCCGTTGCAACAGGCCGATCAGCTCACCCCCTTCGGCTGTTGCCTGCAGGCGCTGCCAGCGCCGGTCTCGTGCCGGCTGGGCCGCCGCATCGCCGTCGACCCACCAGGCCCGGACGAGCACCGGATCGTCCACTGGGGAGCTCAATAGCTCATTTTCCTCGACGATGGCATCCAACGCCTGCAATCGCAAAAGGTCCAGGGAGCTCAAACGGTTGCCGTCTACCAACAAGGAGCGGCGAAACTCGTACGGCATCGCCAATACCTCGCCCGGCACGCCAACCAGTTGGTTGCTCCTCAAGTCCACCTGCTCAAGGAAGCCACAAAGCCCGATATCTCTCGGCCACTGCTCGAGGCGACAGTTTTGCAGGCGCAGTTGTACGAGATGCGGTAGCCGGCTAAAACTCATGGTCGTTTCCCCGAGGGGATTGTGGCTGAGATCGAGGTGGGTCAGCCGGCCCAGGCTCTGCAACCGTGTGAGGGAGGCTAAATCCGGACGTATGTCATTGTGGCGCAAGTGCAATTCCCGCAGCGCGCTGAGGTAACCGATACCCTCTGGAAGGCGCAACAACCGATTGTTGTTCATGTTCAATACCCGCAGTGCAATCAGCCCCTGCATGAACTGCGCAGGCACGTGAGTGATCGCGGTTTCATTGATGGCCAGCACTGTCAGGTGAGCGAACTCCAACGTGGCTGGGAGCTCGGGAAGACTGCTGATACGCGGGCCCAGAAGGTGCAGGCGCTGGCCAATCACTGCGCCTTGAGCATCCCGCACCAGCTCACCTTGCGCTCTCCAGGCTCGGCGCAAGTCAGCGGCAACGCGCATGCGCGATCGGCGCACGGCGTCGCTCAACGCCGCCGAAACCCAGCGATTGAGCGCCTGGTCCAAAGCCTCATGGTCATCCTGGAGGTCGGCCAGTATTTGGTACGCAGTGCCCCTGCCCCGGAGCAGGCGTTCTATTTCGGCATCCAGCTGAGCATCCTGCAAGCCGAGGAAATACCGTTGCAGGCCGCGCCGTAGCACCTCCCGCGCACTCCCTCGCCCCGGTTCGCGGCCGCTGAGCAGATACCCCACACGGCCATCCTCCAGCCGCCTGCCGGGGTTGAACCAGCGTGGTTGTGCTGGCCAGCCCAGCAAACGCGAAATACCGTCACCCGTTGCAGGCACTTGACCGACGATCTGAGCACGCAGTTGCACTGCCCGGTCGCCACTGTCCACACCCAACTCGGCTAATTGCCGGGCGGTGAGCGTCTCGCATATGACAGAAAAGATATCTGCTGACCTGTCATGCGCCAGCGCCAATGGTCGACCATCGCTGCCGTAAACCAGGAAACGTCCCTGGCTGCGCACCATCACCTTGCAGGCCACCGCATCATCAGCGGCGACGATGCTGCCAATCAGACGCCCGTTCACCGTCCCCTCACGCAACTCCAGGCTCACCGAGATGGGATCACCCTGAGCCAGTAACGCCATCACCAACGCACCGGTTTCATCACTGTAGGCGCAGGTCAGGTACAGGCCTTCCAGCGCACGGCTCAGGCGCACCACACGCAGCAACGCAGCGGCTCGGCTGGCAAGTTCCAGGTGCAGCCTGCCAGTGGCAAGCGATTGGCTGCGCTGTGTCGCATCTGCCTCTGCCGCCAACTCACGGGCATAAGCCACCGGCAGGCCAGGAAAGTCCCGCACGAGCACGCGTACCAGCTCATCGTCGCTGGCAGGCCACGCTGTCAGGTGCTCCAGCAAGGGGCCACGCAGGGCATGTTCATGGGCAAGCACGTTGCTCATTCCGCTACCGACCTGCTCTTGCGCTTCGCACCAGCGGAGCAAGGGAATATCCCCTTGCGGCAGTTGGCCGCTGCGAACGTGGGCAAAGAACCGGTCAACGCGCGAATCCTGCTCGAAACGCCGCAGGGTCTCCCTGAGGTTCACCGGCACGACACGGTTCTCGACCAGGATACCGCGCAGTTCATCCTGGTCGACGCCTGCCACCTGCAGGATCTGCCGGGCCCTGGCCGAGTCAATGGCAGGATGTTGCGGCCAGAGGGTATCAAGCATGCGGGCGCTGTCCTGCCAGTCCAGTGGTTGCTCGCACATCAGTTGCCAGCAGCGCTCACCGTTATGCAGCACTATCGGGCCATAGGCATCAGCACGCAGAGGGTGACGCAGACGATAAAAGCCATTTGGCTCCTGCCGGTGCACCTCGAAGTAACGCGTCCCTGAGCGCATCCAGCATTGCGTGCCTTGACGATACAGGCCATCCGCGCCCAGGCTCGCGCCTTCTGGGCGGGACTGGTAGGGATCGAGGTCCCCAGACCATAGGCGCTGTCCCCTCGCGCCGAGGCTCACCGGTTGCAGGGTATCGAGCAGGCCACCTTGCAACAGTGCAACCCCTGCCACCACGGCGCTGCCCACCGCCACCGTTTCAAGCACATTGAACAGGTGCTCCAAGGCTTCATGCTGGTGCCCTTCGCTCAAGTCGGCAACGCCTTCATAGATGTCGGACAGCGTCTGGACCAACAATTGCCCCAGCAAGATCGCGCCGACCACCGGGATGAATAACCCGGCCAGATTGACCAGGCTCATGCCGGCCGACGTCCACTGTTCAAAGCGCTCGCGTGCGGCCTGGGCATCGGCTTGCGCCGTTGGCACGAGCAACAGGCGTGCATCATCTTTCACCCGTAGCACCTGCTCTGCGGCCATCCTGGCAAACACGCTCCCTTGAACAGTCCTCGCCTGCACCCGCAGGTCGGGAACCTGATCCTGCAGCCGCAGTTCAAGCGTACGCAGGAAACCTGCCCTGTGCCGCAAGCTGATCAACTGGCTGAAATGCTGCCGGTAAGCCGGCGCTTGCAGCAACATGGCAAGGGCCTGCTCCAGCACGGCCGCGTCGCGAAAATAGCGCAGGGCCTTCACCGGATCTGTCGGCAGATAAAGCACGATCCCCTGAGACTGACCGTGCTGATCTTTCAATTCGATCAGCATGCCGTCAGCAACAGGCTGCTCCAGCACCTGCAACAAACCTGGGTAAGCCCTCAGCCCGATGTGCAGCAGACCTATTTCCTCATCGAGTACCCCACGCAAGGCGCTTTCGCCGAAAGCGTCTATTTCGCCTTGCAACACAGCGATCTTGGTGGCAAGCCGCAAACCTGAACGTTTGTGATCGGCCAGCAGCTCCTCGGTCGCGGGCGAAAAAACCTGCGCCAGCAAGTCCTGATAGCGGCTACCTGCATCCAGCTCCCGACAGCCTGCGACCAGTTCGCCGGACTCGCCCGAAAGGACAGCGTCCGTGCCTGCAAGCACCAGGCCTGTACCTTTGTAATAAGTGCTGTGCGCCGGGAAGTTGCTCATCAGTTGCTGCAGCCCGTTACGCCGGCTCTCGCTATAGCCGTAACTGGGTAACGCCTGGCCTGCAAGCGTGTCGAAGCGGGGCGTCACGACCCGCCATTCAAGTTCGGCAAAGGTCGTACCTTCGGGCAGTGGTTGCCTGAGCAACCCGCTGAAGTGCCGTTCGGCGAACACCTGCAGCGATTGCAATTGGGCAGTAACAGCCCGCAGCCGCGCCTGGCTTGCCCGATGTTCCTTGAAGCGCGCCCGTAGATCTCTGATCTGGGCCAGCGAAGCCCGGCTCAGCCAGTCGGGTAGCCTGGCGCGTATGAAGTCATGCGTAGCACTGGTGATTTTCTGTTCAGTCGTACGTTCCGCGGTTGTGGTCATGGAGTCTCCTTGGTTGACGGTAGCGACCCGTCAATGCTCCCCGACCGCCGACGCTAAACGCAGAAGGAACTGCACCTCTTTTTGCTTCACGGCACGCGAACGGCGCCGAGCTGCCCCATCATGCGACGGGGCGAGGAGCGCCAGTCACCCTGCGCTCCTGACGCAGGGTGTAAAACGCCCCCTCGCCACGCGTCCCAGGTTACCGCCCACGGTATCGCGGCACGCCTTCATAAGCAGCGTCGATATCCGCGCTCATGTCACTCCCATTGCTTCCTGGGTCAGCCGCAACACGAGCGCCTCGATCGCGGCCCTGCGCTCGGCCGTCAGCCTGTCGACCTCGACCAGATAAGCGCCTTCGCCACCAGCGGCGAGTCCGCTCAATGCTTCCAGACGTTCCGAGAATGGTTCCTCAACTGCGCTGAATGTCGCCGGCTGCTCGCGTTGCAGATACTCTCGCCAAAAATCGCGCTGGGTCACGAAACGCACCAATTGGTCACTGCCTTCCGCTTCACGTACCGCAGCAGCGGCCACGGCCAATTGCTGCTGGCTGACATCTGCAATGGTGCTGAACTGCATCGTCCTTGGCTGGCCTGGAAGCTCCAGTTCGACAGCCAAACCAGTCCGGTAGGCCAGGCTGACCTCGATTTCGTCGACAGTCTGCCCTTGCGCCACGCGAGCCTGCACATCCTCCCGGGCCAAACGCTCAACCTGTTCAAGACGGAACAACTGCCTGGCTACGCGCAAGCGAGTCAGCCGTGCGGCCACAGGCTCATCCTGTTGAAGCGCCTGGCGCAGGTACAATCGTACCTCCAGGGCACTGAAACAGGCCGCCACACTATCGGCACAGGTTCGCGAGTCAGCAGCCAGGTTGAACAGTTCTTCACGTAACACCGTATCGCTGTGCATCGCCTCCAGCATGGTCCAGACCCGCCGCCCCAGATCAGCAGGAATGAGTTGATAATCACGGGTGCTGGTCAGCTCCTTCAGCAACCCGAAAAACTCGTCGCTGCCCCCCTCGCCCTGAAGGCCATCCCAATGTGCTTCGCTGATACCACGCCGCGGCGCCTCGACCAACGCCAACCATCGCTCACGTGCTGTGGCCACCGCCGGCAGTTGCGCGTCCACGGCGGCCCCCACTGCGCCCGCAGCCAGCATGCGCTGCCTGACAGCATTGGATAACGGATTGCCGGACAACCTGACGGCCATTCGCAAAGCCTCGGGGGCTTCGAGCAGCATCTCGGGTAGTGCGCCAATATGGTTATCACGCAAGTCGACAAGCTCCAGCAAACGGCAACGGTGCAGTTGCGCAGGCACCGTCTGCAAATTCGCGCCTCGCATGTGCAGTTCGCGCAAGCGGCCCAGCGCATCCAACTGCAGAGCAATTGCTCCCAAGGGGTTGTGGTTCAGATCGAGGATGCGCAAGCGTGTGAGATTGCCAAGGGCGGCAACCCCCGCTGCGGTCATGCGGATCTGGTTGCCAGCCAGCCGGAGGTTGGTCAGATGAGACAGATGCATCAATTCGGCAGGCACCTCGGTCAGGCGATTGTCACTCAGGTTCAACCAGCGCAGCTGAGAAAAACAGCGCAAGAAGGTGGCGGGAACATGTTCCAACGCCAGGTCACTGAGTACCAGTTCAGCCACGTGGGCGAAGTCGGTGTCGACCGGGAGCTCGGGAAGACTGCGTAAAGGTACGCCTGTCAGGCTCAGGCGCATGCCCTGAGATGCTCCGTGCTGGTCGACGATATGCTCGCCGATCAGGCGCCAGCTGCGTCGCAGCTCGTCTGCGACCAACAGGCGGGCAGACTGGCTGGCAGTGGTGCGCGTGCCTTCCACCCAACGCGTCAATGCTTCACTGAACCTGTGATACTGCTGTTCCTGCCGCAACAGATTGCCCAACGCCGATCCCGGCTGCTCCAGCAAGATGCCCAGAAACGTTTGCACTTCCTGGTCATTGAAGCCTGGATACAGGCTTCGAATGCGTGCACGCATCAGCTGCTGGCCGGCATTGCCCCCTGCGCCCCTGCCGCTGAGCAAGTAGCCAACGCGGCCATCGGGCAGGCGCCGAATGGGGTTTTGAGGCGCGCCAACGTCACGGGCACCCAACAATTCAAGCAAGGCCTCACGCCCTTGCGGCAGCCAGCGCTGCAGCGTCAGGCGCATTTGAGTCAACGCCTCGTCGCCATGCCAACCGAGGCGTCGTCGGTCCGCGACTGGCAGGCAGGCCAGCAACGCTTCGTCTAGCTCAAGTGGCCCTGGCGCCCTCGCTTGCGACTCGGTGCCGGTCACGTCATACAGGCGGTAGCGACCGTTGTGCCGGACCATCACCACATTCACGCCAGCCTGTTCCGGTTCAGGCAAACACGCCAGCCGGCGACCGTCAGTTGAGCCCTCGCGCAGTTCCACTTTTGTTGCAGCCGGCCAACCGGCGTGCTCGCGCAAGAGGCAGAAGACCAACTCATCCAGACCTGGGTGATGGCTGCCAGCCAGGTACAGCCCTTCACGCATGCGGGTCAGCCTGGCCACCTGCAGCAGCTGGCGCGCATGCTGTGCCACCGCCAACGGCAGCCGCGCCTGAGTGCGCAGGGCGACACGTTGCCCAGCCGTGATGTGTTGTAGAACATGCAATGCATACGCATCAGGCAAACCCGGGAAATCGCGCTGGATAAGCCAGCCAAGGGAGTCTGACTTCAGATAGCGACCAGCCAGGTAATCGAGCAACCGGGGCCGCAGGCTGGCGGCACGCTCGGCAACCTGCTCCACCTGTTCATCTCGCGACAGGGTTTGCAGCCCCAGATCGTCCAGGCACCATTGCCACAACTCACTGTCAGACCTGCCGAGATGGGCAAAGAATCGCTCTATCCGATCATCTGCGCTAAAGCGCTCCAAGGTGTCGCGTAACGCCACTGGCAACGGGCGCTTCTCCACCAGCAAGCCGCGTAAATGCTCCTGGCTCACGTCCGCCACCTTGAGCACCTGGGCGACTCGCTCGCTCCCTAACGCCGAGGAGGCTGGCCAGAGGCGTTGCAGCAGCATCTGGGCCCCCTGCCACTCAAGCGGCCGCTCGCTAAACAATTGCCAGGAAACTTCATTGTTACGCTCCAGAGAAGGACCAAACGCGGTCTCATCCGTGGGGTCCTGCAAGCGCCAGGGGCCATGCTCACCCAGGGCACGCACCCGCCAGTACTTACCACCGTGGAGCCACCAATGCCGCACGCCATCGGTGTGCAAACCATTGTCCAGTTCGTAAAGCGTCGCGCTCGGCCGCTCGCCCTGATAACGCGACAGGTCATTTGACCAAAGCCGTTGACGGCCCGCGACGTTGTTGATGGGCTCCAGCCCATCGACGAAGGTGCTCCGGACAAAGCCACGCGCCACCAGCGCTCCCCCCGCGGCCACCGCGGCAGTTACCGCCAGGTTCTCGGCAACCCCTAGCAGATGCTCGAGGGCTTCATGCTGATGGCCCAAGGTCCAGTGCCTGACTCCTTCGTAAACTTCCGACAGTGTGTGCGTCACCATGTCCGCCAACAGCAACGCGCCAATCGCCGGCACGAACAACCCGGCCAGGTTGAGCAGGGCCAACCCTGCCGACGCCAGAGATTGCTCACGTTCCAGCGCTTGCCTGGAGTCCGCATCAGCTGTCGGCACAGCCAGGAAGCGCGCATCTTCGCGTATCCGCTCCAACTGCTGTAAAGCCAGGCCCTCGAACTGCCCCTGCGGCAGGTTGGCGAACGTCGGCTCAAGATCAGGGTCCTCATCGGCCAGCCGCTTAGCCAGCGTGGTGAGAAATCCGGCCCGCTCGCGCAGCGAGATCCGTTGTACAAGCGCCGCACACCGAGCAGGATCCTTGAACATTTCAACCAGCTGGAAGTTGATCACACGCCAGGAAACCAGATGTCGGAGGGCAGCGTGGGCATCGTCCGACAGCACCAGCAGCACGCTGCCTGCATGCCGCTGGTCGTCGCTACCGAGCTCCACAACCAGCGCCGCATGCAAAGTGCAACCCAATACTTGCAACGGGCCACACCGCACTGTCCGGCCGTTCTGAAGCGTGCCTGCCCGCCCCGCCACCACATCGCGCACAATCTGGGCTTCGGCTGGCGGCAAAAGGCCCCGGGTGGCGGCTATCTCGAGCTGCAGGGCAAGGGCTTGGCGAAGGCTGTTGGCCAGGGATTGCTGGAATGCAGGAGTGAACAACTGGGCCAGATGCTCCTGGTAACGTGCGCCCACATCAGTCCTGCGGCAGACACTGACAATCTGTGCAGCGTCACCGAGGGCAATCCGTTCCGGCACGTCGGTGCCCGGAATTGGCGGATAAACCAGTGCCGTTTCCATGTAGAAAGATTCACCTTTTGCAAAATTCTGCATCAACCTCTGCAAAGCGGGCACCTTCACGAAGTACGACTCATCCGTGGGGAGTTTTCCCGTTTCCACCTTGAACCTGCGACGCTGCTCCCGCCAGTTCGCGCTGTCGAGGTCCAAGAGCACAGATTGCTCCTGGTAGAACGCCTCCGCCAGCAAGCGCCGGGCAAACGTATCCACGGGTTCCAACCGCCTGAATACAGCCGACACTTCAGCCTGGCTTCTGAGGTGGGCCTTATAGGCATCGCGCAACGCCATCACTTGGGCGGCACTGGCCCGCCTCAACCAGTCCGGCAATACCTCACTGAGAAAGTCATCAGTCGGGTGTTCGAGCTTTGGGTGCAGTGGCGCCTGTTGCATGAGGGTCGATCCTGTGGCTGGAAACCCTCAACGCTGAAGTATCTGCCCGCTCCACTGCAGACGGAATCAATTGCCAGCGTGGCGCGCCTGGATCACAGCGCGGTACTGCCCCGGGTTGCACCCGAACCACTTGCGAAAGGCCTTGTAGAACGAGCTGGCATCGGCAAACCCCAAACGTTCGGCGATCTCGCCCATCGCCGGTTCCGCGCCCACCAGCCAGGTAGTGGCGAGCTCACGCCGCACACTGTCCTTCAGCCTTTGGTAGGTCTGCCCCTCTTCGGCAAGACGCCTGCGCAGGGTCGAAGCAGACAGGCACAGGCTTTGCGCCAGGCTATCCAACGCCGGCCACTGCGCGGGGGCCTGGCGCAGCAGGTCGGTGCGAATACGCCGTGCCAAGCTGGTCGGGTCGCGATAACGCACCAGGATATTACCCGGTGCTTGAGCGAGAAAGCGCTGCAACTCCTGCTCGCTGCGCCGCAACGGTAGGCCGAGACAATCTGCTGGGATGATCATGCGTGTCCGCGGACGGTCGAACTGCAGGTTCTCGGAGAACATGACCCGGTAATCATCACAAAACGGCGGTTCGGCGCAGCGCAATTCGATGCCCAGGATAGGGATGCGCCGCCCGGCCAGCCAGCAGGCCACGCCGTGCACGATCATCCAGAAGGTGAAATAGGTGAAGGCTCGACGCGGCTCGGCGCGCGGTTCATCAATGACCAGTTGCGCCAACCCCTGTTGCCGCACCAGGCACGGCTGCAGATCTTCGAGCATCAGTGCAAGAAACTTCAGCGCCATCTCGAGACCGTCGCCCAGAGTTTGCTGCGCCATGCTCGCACGGCACATGAACGCCAGGCTGCCGGTACGCAGCCCGCGAGCATCCATGGCGAAAAACTCGTCGTCGCAACGGCGGGCCAGCAAGCGCCAGAGGCGCGCATAGGATTGCGCGGCAACACGCGCCTCGGGCAGGTACAGGGCGCCAGCATCGATACCGGCACGTGCCAGCAAAGCAGCATCCGCTTCGTCGCCACGGCAGGTCTGCAACAGGGCCTCGCGCACCAGTTGCATGGAAATCGTGTCTTTCGTGCTCATCGGTTGATCCGGGGCGATCCAACGGCCATCTTAGGCCGCTGGACCGAAAATGCCAGCCTCAGGCCCTCGCACCAGGTACGACCAGCGCAACACACGATCATGCCGCCAGCCCTAGGAAAGCCTGGATCAGGCGCAATTCGCGGCGCCGCTCAAGGCAGCCGATCATGTGCCGGTTGAGCAGCCCCTCGCCAGCCAGGGGCCTGGCCACTACCCGCGGATCATGAGCCAACTCCACCGACGATACGATACCGATGCCCAACCGTGCCGCCACCGCTTCGGTCACGGCCTCCCGACTGTCGAGCTCCAGCAGCACACGCGGCTGCACCTGCACCAGGGCGCAGGCCTGGTCGAAGGTGCGGCGGGTAATCGAATTCGGTTCACGCAGCACCATAATCTGTCGGTCCAGCGCGTCGATGGCCAAGTCGTCTGCGGCCCCAGCCAAAGGATGGTCAACCGGCAGCAAGGCACACAGGCGCGAGTCTCCCAGGCTTTGCAGGTAGAGCCCCTTGCGCGGCTCAACCTCGGTCAGTAGCGCCACGTCGGCGTGCTCGGACAACAACGCGGCCAGGGTTTCCTGAGCATTGCCCAAACGCAGGTTGACGGTAATGCCTGGGAAGCGGGCACGCAGCTGGGCCAGCATTGGCATCACCCGGTGCGGCCCGTCAGCGGCCACCTCCAAGCGCCCGGTGAGCAGTTGGCGATTGGCTTCGAGCATGGCCTGCGCCTCTTCAGCCATGCCGAACATGGCACGGGTGATCGCGGCCAGGCGGGTACCCTCCTCGGTCAGTTCCACCCGCCGCGCAGTACGCCGCAGCAAGGTGATCTGGTAGTGCTCCTCCAGCGCCTTGACGTGCCCCGTCACCGCCGGCTGGCTGATGAACAGACGCGCAGCGGCACGGGTGAAACTGCCTTCACGGGCGACAGCATCGAAGGCACGTAGCTGGAACATGTTCATTAGTATCGGCCTTAGTTATAGCTCGGATAACAACAAACAATTTGATTGATGAAAGCCCGAATTGCAACCTAAGCCCCGTAGTTCCAGACCACCGCTTGTGAGGAATAACGGAATGAGCAACGCCCCGATCCTGCTGACCCCCGGCCCCCTGACGACCTCGTCCCGCACCCGCCAAGCCATGCTGGTGGACTGGGGCTCCTGGGACCGCGACTTCAACCAGCTGACCGCCAGTGTGTGCGAGCAACTGCTGGCAATCATCAATGGCAGCGCCAGCCACCACTGCGTGCCCCTCCAAGGCAGCGGGACCTTCGCCGTGGAAGCGGCCATCGGCACCCTGGTCCCGCGTGACGGCAAAGTGCTGGTCCTGATCAACGGTGCCTATGGCCAGCGCCTGGCGAAGATCTGCAAAGTGCTGGGCCGTCCCTACAGCACCTTCGAAACCGCCGAAGACCAACCAACCACCGCCGCCGATGTCGACCAGCTGCTGGCCGCCGACCCTGCCGTCACCCACGTGGCACTGATTCACTGCGAGACCAGCACCGGCATTCTCAACCCACTGGCTGAGATTGCCCAGGTTGTCCAGCGCCACGGCAAGCGCCTGATCATCGATGCCATGAGTTCGTTCGGCGCGCTGCCGATCGACGCCAGCCAGGTGCCTTTCGAAGCGCTGATCGCCGCCTCGGGCAAGTGCCTGGAAGGCGTGCCTGGCATGGGCTTCGTCTTTGCCGAGAAAGCCGCCCTGGCCGCTGCCGAGGGCAACGCCCATTCGCTGGCCATGGACCTGCACGACCAGCACGTTTACATGGCCAAGACCGGCCAGTGGCGCTTCACCCCACCGACCCATGTGGTAGCCGCCCTGCACGAAGCCCTGCAGCAGTACAACGAGGAAGGTGGCCTGCCAGCGCGCCACCAGCGTTACGCCGACAACTGCAAGACCCTGCTCGACGGTATGGCCGCCATAGGCCTGCGCAGCTTCCTGCCGGCCGGAATCCAGGCGCCGATCATCGTCACCTTCCACGCGCCGAACGATGCCCGCTACCAGTTCAAGGCATTCTACGAACGGGTCAAGGCCAAGGGCTTCATCCTCTATCCGGGCAAATTGACCCAGGTCGAGACCTTCCGCGTCGGCTGCATCGGCGTGGTCGGCGCCGATGGCATGCAGGCCGCCGTCAATGCCGTGGCCGAGGTGCTGCGGGAAATGGAAGTGCTGGACATCTGACACTTTGCCCATCGATCTCAAGGAAAACGCGCACATGAACTACAGCAATCCCACCCAGCTGCAAGCCGCCATCCTCGACTGGGCCGGTACCGTGGTCGACTTCGGCTCCTTCGCCCCTACGCAGATTTTCGTCGAGGCCTTCGCCGAATTCGACGTGCAAGTGTCCATCGAGGAAGCCCGAGGCCCCATGGGCATGGGCAAGTGGGACCATATCCGCACCCTGTGCGATGTGCCCGAGATCGCCGAGCGCTACCGCAAGGCGTTCGGCCGCACACCGACCGATGATGACGTGACCGCCATCTACGAACGCTTCATGCCGCTGCAGATCGAGAAGATCGCTGTGCACTCGGCGCTGATCCCGGGTGCGCTGGACACCCTCACTGGCCTGCGCAAGGGCGGCCTGAAGATCGGTTCCTGCTCGGGCTACCCGAAAGTGGTGATGGACAAGGTGGTCGAGCTGGCCGCGCAGAACGGCTACGTGGCCGACCATGTGGTGGCCACCGACGAGACCCCGAACGGCCGCCCCTGGCCAGCTCAGGCCCTGGCCAACGTGATCGCGCTGGGGATCGACGATGTGGCGGCCTGTGTGAAAGTCGACGACACCGTGCCGGGTATCCTCGAAGGCCGCCGCGCCGGAATGTGGACTGTCGCGCTGGTGTGCTCGGGCAATGCCCTGGGTCTGACCTGGGAAGGTTACCAGGCCTTGAGCGCGGAAAAGCTGGAGAGCGAGCGCAAGCGTATTCACGCGATGTTTGCAGGGTCGCGCCCGCACTACCTGATCGACACCATCAACGAGCTGCCCGAGGTGATCGCCGATATCAACCGGCGGTTGGCCAAGGGGGAGATGCCGCAGGCTTGCTGATCGTCCGCGTGATGGCCATCGCCGGCAAGCCGGCTCCCACAGGAGCCGGCTTGCCGGCGATGAGGCATCTTCAGACCGCCCGGTTCAGCTTCACCCACGAGGCAAACTTGTCGATGAACCCCT
The DNA here is from genome assembly GCF_900110655.1 of Pseudomonas soli. Lineage (GTDB taxonomy): Bacteria > Pseudomonadota > Gammaproteobacteria > Pseudomonadales > Pseudomonadaceae > Aquipseudomonas > Aquipseudomonas soli. The sequence goes on along the minus strand of NZ_FOEQ01000010.1, from coordinate 126,372 downwards.
GCAGGAACGGCCGAGTCTTGTCACTCAACTTGCCACTGTCATCGAACAACGTTGCAGCACCGCCGATGTAGGCCTCGGGCATTTGCATGCACGGCATGTCGAGGAACACCAGCGACTGACGCACGGCATGATTGGCACCAAACCCGCCGATCGCCCCGGGCGACACACTGGCCACCGCCGCCGGTTTGCCACCCCATACGCTCTGCCCGTAAGGCCGCGATCCGACGTCGATGGCGTTCTTCAACCCGCCCGGCACCGAACGGTTGTACTCCGGGGTGACGAACAACACCGCGTCACTGCGACGGATCTCGTCGCGAAAATGCTTCCACGCCTCGGGAGCGCCCTCGGCCTCGACGTCCTCGTTGTACAACGGCAAATCGCCGATCTCGACGATCCTCAGGGCAAGGCTGGACGGCGCCAGCTCAGAGAGCGCGCGGGCCACCTTGCGGTTGAAGGAGTCCTTGCGCAAGCTGCCGACGACAACCGCTACCGAATAAACCTGGCTCATGGCGTTTTGCAACCTCTGCTCTGGGAATGGGACCAGTTAGTTATAGATGACCGTTCCTCGGCTTCACGGTTTTTTTCCATTCGGCTGAAAACTTCCCAAGCATTTCACTGGTCTATGCCTACAGACATTTCCTACACGATTCAGAGGTTTCCACCTAAATGGCAGCAGTAATGGTCGGCCAGTTCCACGCCCGTGACGCCGAAGGCCGCATCTACCCCGTCCACGAGTTCCAGGAGTCCACCCTCCAGGCCGACGGCAGTATCCTCGGGGCCCCGGTCACCAGCTATCGCCTGGCCATCGGCGATCGCGTCAACCATCTGGGCGACGACCGTTTCGAACTGGCCCAGACTGGCGTCGAGATCATTCGTATTCCTTGACGCAGTCGACGGTGTACAGCGTTCCCTCGCGCTGCAGGCCATGCACATCGGCGACGAAGCCAGGGAAACCTTGGTCAAAGGCTCGGGCGCAGTCCAGGTAGACCAGGATCGAGCGGGTCACCTCAGTGAAGCGCTCGCCGGGCATGATCAACGGGATCCCGGGTGGATAGGGCACCAACATCACCGCCGCCACCCGACCTAGCAGTTGCTCGATCGGCACTGCCTCGACTGACCCACGCACCATCCGGTCATAGGCATCGGCGGGTGTCATCGCCACCTCTGGCAAACGGGTGAACAGCAGCTTGAGCTGTTTTGAAGTGGCATTGCCACGATAGAAACCATGCAGTTGCTGGCACAAATCGCGTAGCCCTAACCCCAGGTACCGTGATGGTTGCTCCACCACCACACTTGGCAGGCAGTCGGCCAGCGCGGTATTGGCGTCGTAGTGGCGTTTGAACTCCAGCAGCTCGGTGAGCAGTGTGCTCCACTTGCCCTTGGTGATCCCCATCGAGAACAGCACCAAAAAGCTGTACAAACCAGTCTTCTCCACTACCAGCCCGCGCTCCCAGAGAAACTTGCCCACCACCGCCGCAGGAATCCCATGGCCATCCGTCGCCCCAGCAGCGCCTGGCATCACCAGGGTGACCTTGAGCGGGTCGAGCAATACATAGTTCTCGCCAAGCCCGCCGAAACCGTGCCACTCGGCGCCCGGCTGAAGCAGCCAGTCCACCGCCGCCTGACCCTCGTCGACGTGCGTCGCTGGCGGCTGCCAGATACTGAACCACCAGTCATCGACGGCGAGGTGCTCGCGCAGATTGGCCAGCGCCCGGCGAAAGCTCAGGGCCTCGTCGAACATCTCCTGCAACAGCGAACGCCCCGCCGGGCCTTCCATCATCGCCGAGGCCACGTCCAGCGAGGCGAGGATGCTGTACTGCGGCGAGGTGGAGATATGCATCATGAACGCTTCGTTGAAGCGGTCGCGGTCCAACTGGCGGCTGGCACCGTCCTGCACATGGATCATCGAGGCCTGGCTGAAGGCCGCCAGTAGCTTGTGGGTGGAATGGGTGCTGAACAGCAGCGGCCCGTCGTCGCCACGTGGCGTACCCATGGCATAGCGGTCGACGAAGAATTCATGGAAGGCGGCATAGGCGAACCAGGCCTCGTCGAAGTGCAGCACCTCGACACTGGCACCCAGGGCCTGCTTGATCATCCCGGCGTGGTAGCACAGGCCGTCATAGGTGGAGTTGGTGACCACGGCGAGCTTGATCTTCGCAGGCTTTCCCTGGGCCAGCGGATGGGCCTGGACCTTCGCTTGGATAGACGCCGGGCTGAACTCGCTGAGCGGGATCGGCCCGATGATGCCCAGCTCATTGCGCTCCGGGCACAGGTAGATGGGGATGGCGCCGGTCATGATGATCGCGTGCACCACCGACTTGTGGCAGTTGCGGTCCACCAGCACCAGGTCCCCGCGCCCGACCATGGCATGCCAGACGATCTTGTTGGCGGTTGAGGTGCCATTGATGACGAAGAAGGTATGGTCGGCACCGAAGTTGCGTGCCGCCCGTGCCTCGGCGGCGGCCAGCGGGCCAGTGTGGTCGAGCAGCGAGCCCAGCTCCGGCACCGAGATCGACAGGTCCGAGCGCAGGGTGTTTTCACCGAAGAACTGATGGAAGGCCTGCCCCACCGGGCTCTTGCGGTAGGCGACGCCACCGCCGTGGCCCGGCGTGTGCCAGGAGTAGTTGGATTGCGCGGTGTGCTGTACCAAGGCCTTGAAGAACGGTGGCAGCAGGCCATCGAGGTAATTGTGCGCGGCCCGCGCCACCTGGCGGGCGAGAAACGGCACTGTGTCTTCGAATAGATAGAGAATGCCGCGCAACTGATTCAGCTCGCCCATGGCCTCGGCGGGTGCATTCTCCAGAGTGACCTGCTCGCCCAAGGCAAAAATCGGCAGGTTGGGTGCCCGCAGCCGGGCCAGGCGGATCAGTTCCGCCATATTCTGCAACAGGCGGCTGTCGTCGCCGACACCCTCGGCGGCAATCAGCATGCAGGCCAGGCCGTGATGGGTGGCGGCCACCAGCCGTGCTTCGGCCTGATCGGCGACGGCGAGGATGGCGAAGCCGTCACGGGCCAGTTCATCGGCGATGCCGCGCACTCGCTCGCCGGCGACGGTGTCGGCCTTGATGGCCCGGTGGACGATGAGGATCGGGAACTGCAGGTCCTTGTACATCGGGCGGCTACCTCTGCGGGTAATTTCCCTCAGGGTAGTCGAGTGTGATGCTGTCATCGCCAGGCCGGCTCACAAGGTGCAGCGCTGGATGCGGTCCCTGTGGGAGCTGGCTTGCCAGCGATGGGCCGGGCCTGCCTTCGAGTCAGCTGGCGGCTGGCTCGGTCAATGCCTGCCACATCGACGGCCCACCCGCCGACTTGGCAATGGCCGCCAAGCGTTCGGCATGGGCCTCGAGTTCTTCCTCGCTGGCCAGGATCACCCGCCCCGGCGCACGCCCGACAATACGGCGAATCTCGCTACCGGTTGCCCCTTGCCCATCCTCGTCACCCGCCCCTTCGCCCGCCAGCGACAGGCTGGTCTGGCCACCGGTCATCGCCAGGTAGACGTCGGCCAGCAGTTCCGAGTCGAGCAGTGCGCCGTGCAGCTCACGGCCGGAGTTGTCGATGCCGTAGCGTTTGCACAGGGCATCGAGGCTGTTGCGCTGCCCCGGGTGGCGCGAGCGCGCCATCATCAGGGTGTCGAGGATCGGGCAATGCTGCGAAATATCGGCACGATCCTGCTGGCCGATCAGGGCGAACTCGTTGTTGATGAAGCCAACGTCAAACGCGGCGTTGTGGATGACCAGGGTGGCGCCCTGGATGAACTCGAAAAACTCCTCGGCCACATCGCCGAAACGCGGTTTGCCGACCAGGAAGGCGTCGGTGATGCCGTGGACGTTGATCGCGCCCTCGTCACTCTCACGGTCGGGCTGCAGGTAAACGTGGAAATGCCGCCCGGTCAGGCGCCGGCCCACGACCTCGACACAACCGATCTCGATGATGCGGTGGCCTTCGGCCACTGGCATGCCGGTGGTCTCGGTGTCGAGGATGACGAACCGTTTGTCTTGCTGCTGCTCCACGCGGGGACTCCAACTGGCGGTGCTTGAATTCGGGGTGGGAGTATAACGAAATCGGGGCCGTTTTGCGGTCATCGCGGGGCAAGCCCGCTCCCACGCAGCCAGCAGTCATCTCGTGGGAGCGGCGATGCGGCGACCCGACTTGCCCCGCGATGGCCCGCAACACGATCAACGTTGCGCGCGAACCTCATCAACCCCACGATTGGCCAACTGGTCGGCACGCTCGTTGCCCGGATGGCCGATATGCCCACGGACCCACTTCCAGGTCACCTTGTGCCGGTTGACCTGTTCATCGAGCTGCACCCACAGGTCGGCGTTCTTCACCGGCTCTTTCGCGGCGGTCTTCCAGCCACGCTTCTTCCAGTTGACCATCCACTCGTTGATGCCCTTCATGACGTACTGCGAGTCGGTGGTCAGCAGCACCTCGCACTCGCGCTTGAGCGCCTTGAGGCCCTCGATCGCCGCCATCAGTTCCATGCGGTTGTTGGTGGTCTCGCGCTCGCCGCCCCACAGCTCCTTCTCGACGCCCTTGTAGACAATCAGCACGCCCCAGCCGCCCGGGCCAGGGTTGCCCTTGCAGGCACCATCGGTGTAGATCTCGACGCTATCGCTCATGTACCACTCATGTTCAGTGCTTTTCGGATTCGGGATGGGTGGCGCTGCGGTTGACCTTGGCCAGCGGCAGCGGCAGCAGCTTGCCCATCGGCTCACGGCGCTCCAGGCGCAGCGGCCGCAGGCCCACCACCATCTTGCGCGCCACCAGCAGGTAGACACCGCCACCGGCAGTCTGCCAGCCACCGGCCACGCGCTCCCAGCCAGCCAGGCGCTGCTGCCAGGCCGGCGAGGCAAGCGGCGGACGATAACACCCGAAGCGGCGTTTCTCCAGCGCGAAGCCCAGCAGGTTGAGCCAGTCGCCGACCCGCGACGGCGAGATGCAACGGGCCTTGCGCAAGGCCCCGTGGCTAAAGAAATGGCGCACGCCCCAACTGCTCCAGGGGTTGATCCCGATGATCAGCAGGTGGCCCCCCGGGCGCACGGAACTGGCCGCCTCGCGCAGCAGCCCGTGAGGGGACAGGCTGAAGTCCAGGCCATGCTGCAGCACCACCACGTCGGCGGCGTGCTCCGACAACGGCCAGGCCTGCTCCTCGCAGACGATTTCCACCCCCGGCAGCGGCGCGCCCAGGCGCACGTTGCGCTGCACCTGCGGGGCGTTGGGCGGAGGTTCGGCGCAGGGGCCGTAGTGCACAAGGTAGCCACCGAAGAAGCGCCGCAGCTCTTCTTCGAGCAACTTTTCCTCCTCCTTGAGCATCAACTGCCCAAGAGGCCCATCGAACCAGTCGCGGGCCAGGCGGATCAGCTCGACCCAGTCGGGGTCGGCCTGGGCGAAGGCTTGGTCGGTCATTGCGTTCTCCCTCGAAGGTTCTCCGCTCGCGCCATCGCGGCTAAGATGCCCTCAATGTCCAGGCTTGGCGATACGGATCCGCACATGATACAGATCGATGCCCTACCCGCTTTCAACGACAACTACATCTGGTTGTTACAGGATACTGCCAATCGCCGCTGCGCAGTGGTCGACCCCGGTGACGCTGCGCCGGTGCGCGCGTGGATGGAGCAGCACCCGGACTGGGCATTGGAGGCAATCCTCGTCACCCACCACCACCATGACCACGTCGGCGGCGTCGAAGCCTTGAAAGAGACCACCGGCGCCCAGGTGTACGGCCCGGCCAGCGAACGTATCCCGGGCCGCGATATCGCCCTGGCAGACGGCGCCCGCATCGAGGTGCTGGGCCTTGCCTTCGACGTCCTGGCCATGCCCGGCCACACCCTGGGGCATATCGCCTATTACACTGCGCAATCGCCCACACCGCTACTGTTCAGTGGCGACACCCTGTTCGCCGCCGGCTGCGGCCGCTTGTTCGAAGGCACGCCCGAGCAAATGCACCATTCGCTGCAACGCCTGGCGGCGCTGCCCGCCGAAACCGAAGTGTACTGCGCCCACGAATACACCCTGAGCAACCTGCGCTTCGCCCGTGCCGTGGAACCCGACAACGAACACGTTCGCCAACGGTTCGAGGACGTTACCCGGTTGCGCGCGGACAATCGCATCACCTTGCCCTCGAGCATCGGCCTCGAGTGCCTGACTAATCCGTTTTTACGTACCGCTGAAACATCCGTTAAACAAAAAGCAGACGAATGGAAGGGACATTCCAACCCTAGCCAAGCCACTGTTTTTGCTGCCTTGAGGTCTTGGAAGGACGTGTTCTGATAACCCGAAGATATATCGCATCATAGGCTCTATGGTTGACCCGGCCGGGAGCGGTTTCTAGAATCGCCCAACTTTTTTGCCCGGATAACCGTCCCAGCCGATGTCTTCCCGTAGCCGCAGAACCTCTCATTCGGTCGCCCTGACGCGACTGGCCCAGATCAGTGCACTGGCGCTGGCCGCCACCCTGGTCGGCTGCCAGAGCACCCGTCAGCTCGACGAAGCCGACAGCGTTCGCGCGCACAATTACCAGGCGCGGATCAAGCACAAACCGGCGCCGCTGGTGGCCAAGCCCAAGGAACAGGCACCGCCACAGGACGTCTGGGAGCGCATGCGCCAGGGCTTCGCCCTGCAGGACGGCATGGACGTCAACCCGCGCATCGAACAGCAGCGCCTGTGGTTCGCCAGCAACCCGTCGTTCCTCGAGAACGCCGGCGAGCGAGGCAGCCTCTACCTGCACTACATCGTCGAGCGCCTCGAAGAGCGCGACATGCCGCTGGAGCTGGCCCTGCTGCCGGCCATCGAGAGCGCCTACAACCCGATGGCCTACTCCCGGGCGCACGCCGCCGGCATGTGGCAGTTCATCCCGTCCACCGGGCGCCACTTCAACCTGCGCCAGACCAACTTCTACGATGGTCGGCGCGACGTCACCGCCTCGACCAACGCCGCGCTGGACTACCTGAACCGCCTGCACGACATGTTCAACGGCGACTGGCTGCTGGCCCTGGCGGCCTACAACGCCGGTGAGGGCACGGTCAGCCGCGCCATCGAGCGCAACGAGCGCCTGGGCCTGCCGACCGACTACTGGAACCTGCCGCTGCCGCAGGAAACCCGCGACTACGTGCCCAAGCTGCTGGCCCTGTCGCAGGTGGTCAACACCCCGGCCGCCTACGGGGTCAACCTGAACCCGATTGCAAACGAGCCGTACTTCGAAGCTATCGCCATCAACGACCGCCTCGATCTGTCCCGCGTGGCCGCCTTCGCCGACATCGACGAAGACGAACTGATCCAGCTCAACCCCGCCTTCAAGAAGCGCATGACCGTGGACGGTCCGCAGCAACTGCTGGTGCCGACTGCCAAGGCGCAACTGCTCAGCGACCGCATGTCCAACCTCAAGCCCGAGGAACTGGTCAGCCTGCAACCGAACAAGGCCGTGTTCCAGGCCGCCCTGGCCGAGGCCAAGGCCCCCGCGGCGCGCAGCTACCGGGTCAAGCGTGGCGACAACCTGGGCAGCATCGCCAAGGCCAACCGGGTGTCGGTCAAGCAGCTGCAAAGCTGGAACCGCATCCGTGGCAACAACCTCAAGGTCGGCCAGGTCCTGGCCCTGCGTGGCGGCAGCGCGCCGAGCGCGGCAGCCAACCGCGTGGCAGACTCCAAGCAGCGCTCCACCCAGTACAAGGTGCGCAAGGGCGATTCGTACTACCTGGTGGCCAAGCGTTTCAACGTCGAGATGAAGCACCTCAAGCGCTGGAACCCACGCACCGGGCACGCGCTCAAGCCGGGCCAGACCCTGACCGTCTACCTGGCACGCTGATATCTCGCTCGCGGGGCCTGTCCTCCTCCCACGCCAGTCGCGATCGGCGTGGAGTGGGCTGGCCCCGCGATGCTTTGAAGGCTGAAGCAAAGCCCCGCGCCCTACCCTTTTTCCATTCCAGACAAGCTGTTACTGTACCCCGAACCAAGCCCAACGCCCTCTGGATCGGATGCCGACTTGATACGTCCCCTCCTGCTGTCACTCAGCCTGGCCTTGAGCTTCCCCGCCGTCGCGATGGTGAGCGAAAGCCACGGATACGCGCAGTTCGGCACGCTCAAGTACCCGGCCAGTTTCACCCACTTCGACTGGGTCAACCCGCAAGCCCCTAAAGGCGGCACGTTGCGGGCCATGGCCTTCGGCACCTTCGACACGCTCAACCCCTACACCTTCAAGGGCTCGAGCCCGGTCACCACGCCCAACTTCCTGCAGTACGGCATCAACGAGCTCAACGAGCCGCTGATGGTCGGCACCGGCATGTACGACCCGTCCGGCGACGAACCCACCTCCAGCTACGGCCTGATCGCCCGCTCGGTCGAGTACAGCGAGGACCGCAGCTGGGTGGTGTTCAATCTGCGCCCCGAGGCGCGCTTCCACGATGGCGTGCCGATCACCGCGCAGGACGTGGCGTTTTCCTACCGCACCCTGCTCAAGGACGGCCACCCGATCTACCGCACCAACCTGCAGGAAGTGGCCCGGGTCGATATCCTCGGGCCGCTGCGCATCCGCTTCGTATTCAAGCGCGCCGGCAACCCGCTGCTGATCCTGCGCCTGGGCGAAATGCCGGTGCTGCCCAAGCACTACTGGGCCAAACGCGACTTCAAGGCCACCACCTTCGAGCCGCCGCTGGGCAGCGGCCCCTACCGCATCAGCGAAGTGCAACCCGGTCGCCGGCTGGTGTTCGAACGGGTGAAGGACTACTGGGGCAAGGACCTGGCGGTCAACCGCGGCAAGTACAATTTCAAGCGCGTCGAGTACGAGTTCTACCGCGACGCCACCGTGGCCTTCGAGGCGTTCAAGGCCGGTGAATTCGATATCTACATCGAGCACCAGGCGAAGAACTGGGCCAACGGCTACAACTTCCCTGCCGTGCGCCGTGGCGAGGTGATCAAGGCGCAGATCCCGCACAAGATCCCCACGCAAACCCAAGGCCTGTTCATGAACAGCCGCCGCGCCGCGTTCAGCGACCCTCGGGTGCGCCAGGCGCTGGGCCTGATGCTCGACTTCGAGTGGACCAACCGCGCCCTGTTCAGCAGCGCCTACCGCCGCTCGACCAGCTACTACCCTAACAGCGACTTCACCGCCAGCGGCCTGCCCACCGGCAAGGAATGGCTGCTGCTCAAGCCATTCCGCGACCAGCTGCCGGACAAGCTGTTCACCGAGCCCTACCAGGTCAGCCACACCGACGGCAGCGGCATCAGCCGCCCCGCCCTGCGCCAGGCCCTGGGCCTATTCGCCCAGGCCGGCTGGAAGCTCAGCGGCCAGCGCCTGGTCGACGGCAAAGGCCAGCCGTTCAGGCTGGAGTTGCTGCTGGTGAACCCCAACCTCGAACGCATCCTGCAACCTTATGTCGAAAATCTGGCCAGCATCGGCATCGATGCGCGCTTGCGCACCGTGGACCGCGCCCAGTACAAACAACGGCTCGACCAGTTCGATTTCGACATGATCCTGATGACCCTGAACCAGACCCTGAGCCCGGGCCTCGAGCAGTGGCTGTATTTCCACTCAAGCCAGGCCGCCACCAAGGGCAGCAAGAACTATGCTGGCGTGAAGGACCCGGTGGTCGACCACCTGCTCGACACCTTGCTCGCCGCCCGCAGCCGCGATGACCAGATCGCCGCCGCGCGCGCCCTGGACCGCGTGCTCTCATGGCAGTACTACATGATCCCCAACTGGTACCTCGACAATCACCGCCTGGCCTACCGCAACCGGTTCGCCTTCGTCACCACACCGCCCTACACCCTCGGGCTGAACAGCTGGTGGATCAAGAAGACTTCGGAGAAAGCCAAATGACGCCGACCCTGCGCCGCCTGGCCGCTAGCCTGCTGCTGACCTGCCTCACGCTCCCGGCCGTGGCCGCCCCGCAACACGCCCTGACCCTGTACGGCGAGGCGCCGAAATACCCGGCCAACTTCAAGCACTTCGAGTACGTCAATCCTGACGCACCGAAGGGCGGCACCTTCCGCCAGTCCAGCTTCGGCGGCTTCGACAGCCTCAACCCGTTCATCAACAAGGGCGTGCCCGCCGACAACGTCGGCGCCATCTACGACACCCTGATGCGCCAGAGCCTGGACGAACCCTTCACCGAGTACGGCCTGGTGGCCGGCAAGATCGAAAAGGCCCCCGACAACAGCTGGGTGCGCTTCTACCTGCGCCCCGAAGCACGCTTCCACGACGGCCACCCGATGCGCGCCGAGGACGTGGTGTTCACCTTCAACGCCCTGATCAAGGACGGCGCGCCGCTGTACCGCCAGTACTACGGCGACGTCGCTGAAGTGGTCGCCGAAGACCCGCTCAAGGTGCTGTTCAAGTTCAAGCACAACAACAACCGCGAGCTGCCGCTGATCCTCGGCCAACTGCCGGTGCTGCCCAAGCACTGGTACCAAGGCCGCGACTTCGACCGCGGCAACCTGGAGATCCCGCTCGGCAGCGGCCCATACAAGGTCGCCGAGGTGAAGGCCGGCCGCTCGATCCGCTACGAGCGGGTCAAGGACTACTGGGCCAAGGACCTGCCGATCAACCGCGGCTTCTACAATTTCGACGTGATGACCTTCGACTCCTACCGCGACAACACCGTCGCCCTCGAAGCGCTCAAGGCCGGCCAGTTCGACTACGGCCTGGAGGTGAGCGCAAAGAACTGGGCCACCGCCTACGACGTGCCCGCCGTGCGCGACGGCCGGCTGATCAAGGAAGAACTGCCCAATGGCAACCCCGTCGGCATGCAGGGTTTCATCTTCAACCTGCGCAAGCCGATGTTCCAGGACATCCGCGTGCGCCACGCCATCAGCCTGCTGCTGGACTTCGAGTGGACCAACAAGCAGCTGTTCAACGGCGCCTACACCCGCACCGGCAGCTACTTCGAGAACTCCGAAATGGCCGCCAGCGGCCTGCCCAGCCCCGCCGAGCTGAAGATCCTCGAGCCGCTGCGCGGCAAGGTGCCGGACGAGGTGTTCAACGGCGCCTTCCACAACCCGGTCACCGACGGCAGCGGCATGATCCGCGACCAGCAGCGCCAGGCATACAAGCTGCTGCAGGAGGCCGGCTGGAAGGTCGTCGACGACAAGATGGTCGATAAAGACGGCAAGCCGATGACCATCGAGTTCCTCCTGGCCCAGACCCAGTTCGAGCGCGTGCTGCTGCCGTTCAAGCGCAACCTCGCGGACCTCGGCATCAACCTCGAGATCCGCCGCGTGGACGTTTCGCAGTACATCACCCGCCTGCGCTCGCGTGACTACGACATGATCGTCGGCGGCTTCGCGCAATCCAACTCGCCCGGTAACGAGCAACGTGAATACTGGAACAGCGCCGCCGCCGACAACCCCGGCAGCCGCAACTTCATCGGCCTGCGCGACCCTGGCATCGACCAGCTGGTGGAGCAGTTGATCAACGCCGACTCCCGACAGAGCCTGATCGAGCACTGCCGCGCCCTGGACCGCGTGCTGCAATGGGGTTACTACGTGATCCCCAACTGGCACATCAAGACCTGGCGCGTGGCCTACTGGAACCATATCGGCCACCCCGCCGTATCGCCCAAGTACGACATCGGCATCGACACCTGGTGGATCAAGCCCGACGTCACGCCCGCGGTAAGCGAAGCCGCCGCACCGGATGAGGCCAACTGAGATGCTGGCCTATATCCTGCGGCGCCTGCTGCTGATCATCCCCACCCTGTTCGGCATCCTCATCATCAACTTCATCATCGTCCAGGCCGCCCCCGGCGGCCCGGTGGAGCAGATGATCGCCAAGCTCGAAGGCTTCGACGGCGCCACCAGCCGCATCGCCGGTGGCGGCGCCGAAGTCTCGGTGGCCGGCTCCAACTACCGTGGCGCGCAAGGCCTGGACCCGGCGCTGATCGCCGAGATCGAGCGCATGTACGGCTTCGACAAGTCGGCGCCCGAGCGGCTGTGGATCATGGTCAAGAACTATGCCCAGCTGGACTTCGGCAACAGCTTCTTCCGCGACGCCAAGGTCATCGACCTGATCGCCGAGAAGATGCCCGTGTCCATTTCCCTCGGGCTATGGAGCACGCTGATCATGTACCTGGTGTCGATCCCGCTGGGGATCGCCAAGGCCGTGCGCCACGGCAGCCACTTCGACGTGTGGACCAGCTCGGCGATCATCGTCGGCTACGCCATCCCGGCGTTCCTGTTCGCCATCCTGCTGATCGTGCTGTTCGCCGGTGGCAGCTATTTCGATTGGTTCCCGCTGCGCGGGCTGACCTCCAACAACTTCGACGAGCTGAGCACCACCGGCAAGGTCCTCGACTACTTCTGGCACCTGGTGCTGCCCATCACCGCCCTGGTGATCGGCAACTTCGCCACCATGACCCTGCTGACCAAGAACAGCTTCCTCGACGAGATCAACAAGCAGTACGTGGTCACCGCCAAGGCCAAGGGCCTGAGCCGCACCCGCGTGCTCTACGGCCATGTGTTCCGCAACGCCATGCTGCTGGTGATCGCCGGCTTCCCCTCGGCGTTCATCGGCATCTTCTTCACAGGGTCCCTGCTGATCGAGGTGATCTTCAGCCTCGACGGCCTGGGCCTGATGAGTTTCGAAGCGGCGATCAACCGCGACTACCCGGTGGTGTTCGGCACCTTGTTCATCTTCACCCTGCTTGGTCTGGTGGTGAAGCTGATCGGCGACCTCACCTACACCCTGGTCGATCCGCGCATCGACTTCGCCAGCCGGGAGCACTGACATGGCCCTCTCTCCCCTCAATCGCCGGCGCTTCGAGCGCTTCAAGGCCAACCGCCGCGGCTGGTGGTCGCTGTGGATCTTCCTGGTGCTGTTCGTGCTCAGCCTGGGCGCCGAGTTCATCGCCAACGACAAGCCGATTGCCGTGCGCTACGACGGCGAGTGGTACTTCCCCGCCTTCAAGCGCTACCCGGAGACCACCTTCGGCGGCGAGTTCCCGCTGGAGGCCAACTACAAGAGCCCGTATATCCGCGATTTGCTGGCCAAGAAGGACGCCTTCGTGCTGTGGGCGCCGATCCCCTACAGCTACCAGAGCATCAACTACGACCTGAAAGTACCCGCCCCCGCGCCGCCCTCCACCGACAACCTGCTGGGCACCGACGACCAGGGCCGCGATGTGCTGGCCCGGGTGATCTACGGCTTCCGCATCTCGGTGCTGTTCGCCCTGACGCTGACCATCGCCAGCTCCATCATCGGCGTGATCGCCGGCGCCTTGCAGGGCTTCTACGGCGGCTGGGTGGACCTGGCCGGCCAGCGCTTCCTGGAGATCTGGTCCGGCCTGCCGGTGCTGTACCTGCTGATCATCCTTGCCAGCTTCGTGCAGCCCAACTTCTGGTGGTTGCTGGGCATCATGCTGCTGTTCTCGTGGATGAGCCTGGTGGACGTGGTGCGCGCCGAGTTCCTGCGCGGGCGCAACCTGGAATATGTGCGCGCCGCCCGCGCCTTAGGGATGCGCAACGGCCCGATCATGTACCGGCATATCCTGCCCAACGCGATGATCTCGACCATGACCTTCATGCCGTTCATCCTCACCGGCGCCATCGGCACCCTTACCGCCCTGGACTTCTTAGGCTTCGGCCTGCCCGCCGGTTCGCCGTCGCTGGGCGAGCTGGTGGCCCAGGGCAAGTCCAACCTGCAAGCCCCGTGGCTGGGTATCAGCGCCTTCGCCGTGCTGGCGGTGATGCTGAGCCTGCTGGTATTCATCGGCGAATCCGCCCGCGACGCCTTCGACCCGAGGAAATGACATGAGCCAAGACACCCTGATCGAAGTCCGCGACCTGGCGGTGGAGTTCGTCACTGGCGAGCAGGTCAACCGCGTGGTCGACGGCATCAGCTTCGACATCCGCAAGGGAGAGACCCTGGCCCTGGTCGGCGAAAGCGGCTCGGGCAAGTCGGTGACCGCCCACTCGATCCTGCGCCTGCTGCCCTACCCGCTGGCGCGGCATCCTTCTGGCACCATCCATTATGAAGGCAAGGACCTGCTGCACCTGGGCGAAAAGCCCATGCAGCGCATTCGCGGCAACCGCATCGCGATGATCTTCCAGGAGCCGATGACCTCGCTGAACCCGCTGCACAGCATCGAGAAGCAGATCAACGAGATCCTCTTGTTGCACAAGGGCCTCACCGGCAAGGCCGCCACCGCTCGCACCCTGGAGCTGCTGGAGCTGGTAGGCATTCCCGAGCCGCACAAGCGCCTGAAAGCCCTGCCCCACGAGCTGTCCGGTGGCCAGCGCCAGCGGGTGATGATCGCCATGGCCCTGGCCAACGAGCCCGAACTGCTGATTGCCGACGAGCCCACCACGGCGCTCGACGTGACCGTGCAGTTGAAGATCCTCGACCTGCTCAAGTCGTTGCAGGCGCGCTTGGGCATGGCCCTGCTGCTGATCAGCCACGACCTCAACCTGGTACGCCGCATCGCCCACCGCGTGTGCGTGATGCAGTGCGGCAAGATCGTCGAGCAGGCCGATTGCGCCACGCTGTTCAGCAAGCCGCAGCATCCGTATACGCAGATGCTGATCAACGCCGAGCCCAGCGGCGCACCCGCCGCGAATGCCGAAGGGGCGCCGTTGCTGGAGGTGAAGGACTTGAAGGTGTGGTTCCCGATCAAGAAGGGGCTGTTGCGCCGCACCGTGGACCATGTGAAGGCCGTGGACGGGGTCAATTTCAGCCTGCCCCAGGGGCAGACGCTGGGCATCGTTGGCGAGAGTGGCTCGGGCAAGTCCACCTTGGGGCTGGCCATCTTGCGGTTGATATCCAGCCAGGGCGGGATTCGCTTCCATGGGCAGAATCTTGAGGGGCTGAACCAGAAGGAAGTGCGGCCGCTGCGGCGGGAGATGCAGGTAGTGTTCCAGGATCCCTTTGGCAGCCTGAGCCCGCGCATGTGCGTGGCGGATATCGTTGGCGAGGGGTTACGGATTCACAAGATCGGCACACCGGCTGAGCAGGAAGCGGCGATTATTGCTGCGTTGGAGGAAGTGGGGCTGGATCCTCGGACGCGGCATCGGTATCCCCATGAGTTTTCCGGCGGGCAGCGGCAGCGGATTGCGATTGCGCGGGCGTTGGTGTTGAAGCCTGCGTTGATTCTGCTGGATGAGCCGACCTCGGCGCTGGACCGGACGGTGCAGCGGCAGGTGGTTGAGCTGCTGCGGAATTTGCAGGTCAAATACAACCTGACTTATCTGTTTATCAGCCATGACCTGGCGGTGGTCAAGGCGTTGAGTCATCAGTTGATGGTGATCAAGCATGGGCAGGTGGTGGAACAGGGGGATACGGGGGTTATTTTTCATGAGCCGCGGCATGGGTATACGAGGCAGTTGTTGGATGCGGCGCTGGTGAGCAGCGACAAAGGTACATGAACTCATATACCTCCAAGCCACCGCATTTATGTCGTTAAGAGGATTGCCGGGCGAGCGGGTGATAGGCCATCACCCTTCACGACACATAACCCGAACCATCAACCACAACGCCTGACCTGACATTTTTACCAGTATCTGACGAGATGTCCAAGGTGTACAACCTACCTGTGACCTGATAAGCGGAGAACAGGTATGAAACGATTAACTTGGATCATATTTACCATTTTAAGCACACAAGCAGCGGCCTCGGACCCATTACCTCAAGGCAATATTGAAAGCGGAAAGAGAATTTTTGCTATCCGATGTTCACAATGCCATACGACCGAAAAGGATGGCCCTAATATGGAAGGCCCTAATCTCCACGGCCTGTTTGGCAGCACTACGGGATTCGCGAAAAACTATATCTACACCGATGGAAACAAATACAGGGGTATAACGTGGGAAACCGCCACACTTTTTGAATACCTACTTAACCCCAGGCATTACATACCCGGAACAAAAATGGCTTTCGCAGGACTTAAAAAGCCTCAAGAACGCGCGGACCTTATCGAATACTTGAGAAATGTCACTCAATAACCCTCAGCTGGATGCGCCGCATAGCGCCTGACAAGGAAAACTTACCCTGAGCTTTAAGCTTATACTGGCTGACCCGAAATCGACCATGAAACTGTTATCCTATCTCTCTCTGCCCACAAAAGCCTTCCCCTAGATGCGAAGGCTTTTTTGAAGGTGGGTACTCATCAAGCTGAAAAATCAGAATCTACCCCTTCCTTGTAGTCCATTTCCCAAACATACTTCTGCCGCCTTTTTTCCGTTGCGGTCTCCCTGGTGGGGCTCTAGTCTCGGCCTATCGTTGCACATCAACGATACAGCTTTGACAGGCTGTGACGGCAAATTGCATGCAGCTCAACCTTTATGGCAGCTGTACGTGCGGGCACGCTTGCGTGCGCCGGAACTTTGCAATTTCCGCCGGTCTGTCAACCCACGTACAGCTGCCACCCTACTGTTTGACAGCAGGCAGGTGGCGGCACCACCAAAGGGAAATTGTTATGTTAAAGATCGTCCCCGATCCACCCCACAACCACCACTCTCTCGAAGACACCATCATCCAGGCCACGGAGTACGCCCTCTGCGCGCAGACCGTGGCGCATCAGGCTGTTCTGCTGCATCCCAAGTCGCCCGTGTCGATTCTGGTCATGGCCGCGATGCATGAAATGGAGGCGCTGCGGGTGCTGCTCGAATCGGCGTTGATTCAGGTGCAGATGCCGCAGGTGGAGCCTCGCACACTGCACTAGGCCGTTAGCCATGGGTTGCCTGGGCTGGCCTCATCGCCGGCAAGCCGGCTCCCACAGAGGATCGGCGTGGCTGCGCGGCAGATGGTGTGTAGCTGATAGCGGATCTAACTGCGAGAGCTCGCCCAGGCACCGATCATTTCAGGGAGATTGAGCAATGAGCACAGACGACACCACGCCCCACACCACGGTGGGCAAGACCCGGTTCTACCAGGGTGAAGGGCATACCGACCCGCTGTTCTGCATCGAACCCGGCATCCCTTGCCAGCACGCACGGGAACAGGCTTCGGAGTTGATGGGCTGCGTGTGCGACCTGACCATCACCGGGATCATGGAGGAAAAACCTCAGCTGATCTGGGCATCGTATTACCTGAGCGCGCTGGCCAAGGCGCTGATGGATGATGCGGAGCTGGGGATGAAGCACTGACTTCACAGGTAAACGCCGCTCCTACACCGACTAAGCTTTGGGCATAAATTCGGGATGTCTCCATGGAATGTCATATCCGCCGCGCTCAGCGCGAAGACGCAGAAGCCATCAGCCGCATCGTGATCACGGCATTGCGCGAATCCAACTCGCGGGATTACCCGGCAGAGGTGATCGCCCAGGTCGAGCAGAGCTTTTCACCTGCGGCGGTCAGTGCATTGCTCGATAGCCGAATGGTATTCGTAGCAGTCAACCAAAACGAATTGCTGGGGACGGCAAGCCTGGATGGCGAGGTTGTCAGGACAGTGTTCGTCGCTCCAATCCATCATCGGACAGGTGTCGGCAAACGGTTGATGGAGGCCGTTCATGCTGCAGCGATCAGGGCAGGTGTCACGGCACTGAGCGTTCCTTCATCCATCACCGCCCAAGGGTTCTACGCGCGCTTGGGGTATCGGAAGCTTCGTGATGAATTCCATGGTGTGGAACGCACCATTGTCCTGGAAAAGTCCACGCTGACCATGACGGAGGCGGCCCTCGCGATTAACGTTTCTTGCGAGCATCTGGCGAAGCTGCTGGATGAGGGAACAATCCCCCATGCCAGCGCTGAAGGCGAGCGGGCTATCGCGTTCTCCGAGCTGATTGCCTACAAGGACAACCGAGACAAGGGCAGCCGTGTGGTGATGAATGAGCTGGCAGCCCAAGCCCAAGACCTGAAAATGGGTTATGAGTGAGTCCACTCACATGCGCTCGGCCTAACCCAGCAGGGTGTTCATTCGAGCGTCGCAGTGCTTGGCACCGGCACTGCCGATGATCGCGGGGCAAGCCCGCTCCCACCAGATACCTGACCTGGAAACCCTGCGCTTTCAGGTCTCGACCTCCATGAGCCCCGGCGTGGGCTTGCTGAACCCCGCCGTCAGCCACATCAGGTACAACCCGCCACACACCAGCCAAGCCACCCCGGCCAGTATCACCACCGTGCTCAGCAGCGACAGCAGATACAGGTTCACCCCAATCGCCAGCAGCGGAAACACCACGAACCCCACCCCGCTCAACCGCTGCTTGCGCCGCTCACGCAGGTAGTACGCAATCACGCACACATTCACCGCCGCAAACGCCAGGAACGCGCCGAAGTTGATCAGCGAAGCGGCCGAGCTCACATCCGCGCCGATCCCGATCAATCCCAGCCCGGCAATCAGCAACAGGTTGAACACCGGCGTGCGCGCCTTGCCCTGCAGCTTAGCGAAACAACGCGGCGGCAGCACGCCTTCGCGGCCCATGAAGTAAAGCAAGCGGCTGGCGCTGACCTGCACCGCCAGGCACGAGGCGAAGCCGGCGACGATGCCGCCGAGGTTGACGAAGTCGGCGAAGAACTGCCCGCCCACCTCGATCGACAGCGCGTAGGTCGCCGTTTGCGGGTCGGCGAACTGGCCGCCGGGGTGGCTCAGTTGCATCAGGTAGGCCACCGCCGTGAACAGCAGCCCGCCCAGGCTGATCACCAGCAGCACCGCCCGGGGGATGTCGCGCTTGGGCTGCTCGGCCTCCTCGGCCAGGGTGGTCACGGCGTCGAACCCGAGAAACGAATAGGCGGCAATGGCGGCGGCGGCGGTGAGGCCGGTCAAGGTGCTGTGTTCATTCCATACGGGGTGGGTGAAGCCGACCTGGGGCTGGCCGGCCACATAGCGCAGGCAGTAGCCAATGAACAACAGCACCAGGGCCACGCTCAGGACCGTGAGCACTTTGTTCAGGCGATCGGTCAGGGCCATGCCGCTGACGGTCACCGCCGTGGTCAGGCCGATGTTGATCAGCAACCAGCCCCAGGTGGGCACCTGCGGGAACTGGGCGTTGAGGAACACCGACTGCAGCAGCCAGGCGACCATGGGCATGAACAGGTAAGCCAGCAGCACCGCCCAGCCGACCACGAAGCCGCAGCCGGGGCCGAGCAGGCGCTTGGCGTAGTAGTAGGCCGAGCCGGACACCGGGAACAGGCGCGACAGCTTGGCATAGCTCAGGGCCGACAGCAGCATGGCGCCTGTGGCCAGCAGGAAGGCGCTGGGGGCGATGCCGTCGCTGCGTTCGGAGATCACGCCGAAGATCACCATGGCCAGGCTCGGGCACATGTAGGCCAGGCCGAAGACCGTCAGGGAGGTGAGGGAGAGTTTTGCGGGGGTGGCGTCAGGCATGGGTGGCCTCCTGGCGCGCAGGGGCGATGCCACGGGCCGGGCCGTGAGCGAAATGAGCCATGGGTCATCCTCTTGTGATTGTTCTAGGAAATTGCCCAGCCGGTCTGGCTGCACGGGGCGCAGGGACGGCGTGCACAGCAAGTAACTCGGGGATGGCACCGGCTTTGCCGGTGATCGCGGGGCATGCCCGCGCCTACAAGGTGCAGGGCCAGTATGCGGATCCCGGTGCGGATTTCTATAACGTCGAAGGATTAACCTGGGGGTAATGGCGCGGGGGAATCACGGCGCCGGTTGCAGGCTGGCGAGGTCTTCGCCGGCCAAAAACAGCAGTGAGAACAGCTCGCTCTGGGAGTTCACGTCCAGCTTGCGGTACACATTGCGTCTATGGACCTTCACCGTCTCGGCCGACAGCTTGAGCTTGATGGCCGTCTCCTTGTTCGAATGCCCCGACAGGATCAGCCGCACCACGTCCAGCTCCCGCGCCGTGAGCACCGACTCCAGCTGCCGCCGTGCTTCGTCGCGCCCCTGGGCCAGGCCCAGCGCGGGCTTGGCCGGTGCGCGCTCGGGCAGTTGCTCGAAGTGCAGGCGCTGGCGCAGCAGGCCGATCAGCCAGGGACGCACCAGCTCCAGTTGGGCGATGGCCTGGGCGTCGAAACGTGAGCGCCCGCCCAGCGACAGGCACAGCGTGCGCCCATCGCCCAGGGCCAGGTTGAACTGCACCTCGTCGGCGACCACGTTGTGGGTGAAGTACAGGCGGTAGTAATCGGTCTGCTGGAACTGCTCCGGGGCCACGTCGGCCAGGCGCACCAAGCCGGTCAGCGGCCGCTCGCGGCTGCTGATGTAGAACGGGTCGAGCAGGTACAGGCCATTGGCGTACTCGCTCACCAGCGGATCAATGCCCTCGCGCTCGTAAGGGCTCTGGTCGAAAATCAACGGCTTGTCGTGGCTGAACAGCAGCGCCACCCAAGTATCGACCTCGACGAAATCGCCGAGCAGCGTCGCCAGGATGCGCCAGAAGCTCGGCCGGTCGAGGTGCTCGATGCATTGGCCCACACCCTGGTGCCACGAAAGATCCTGCAGGCTCAAGCTCATGCCCTACCCCCGGGTTAACCCGTCGAAGTGATTGTTTTGCCAGTGATTGTTTTCATACTTGCACCACCCTTCGCAAATGTCACTCGCCCGCGGAAGGGTCGGGCCCAGCGAGACGGATTGCCCATGAAGATCGAAGTGGTACAGACGACAACCCGCGACGGCGACACCGCCCACAACCTGCGCGGCATCCTCGAGGCCTTGGCCCAGTGCGCGCCGGACACCGATATCCTGCTGTTCCCCGAGTCGCACCTGACCGGTTTTCTCACTGCGGACGACGTCGGCATGCTGTCCGAAGCCATCGACGGCGATGCCGTGCAGGCGGTGGTCGCGGCAGCGCGCCGGCATGATATCGCGGTGGTGCTGGGGCTGTACGAGAACGACGGCGGCACGTTCTACAACACCACATTGTTCATCGCCCCCGAAGGCATCCTGCTCACCTACCGCAAGACCCACCTGTGGGTGCCGGAGCACGGCATCGTGGTGCCGGGCGACCGCTTCGCCACCGTCGAATGGCGCGGTGTGCGCCTGGGCCTGTTGATCTGCTACGACAGCGAGTTCCCCGAGACGGCGCGAGCGCTGAAGGCCCTGGGCGCACAGCTGATATTGATCACCGACGGCCTGTCCGAGCCGGAGGTCCATGTGCATAGAGTGTCGGTAATGGCGCGAGCAATGGAGAACCAGGTGTTCGCCGTGGTCGCCAACCGCATGGGGTCAGGGCCGGATGGCTGCGTGTTCGTCGGGGCGAGCCTGGCGGTGGACCCGTATGGCCAGACGCTGTTCGAGGCCGGGCGTGGCGAGTCGCGGCATAGCGTGACCCTGGACCTGTCGCTGATCGGCAAGGCCCGCGCCTTCCATGACTACAGCGCCAACCAGCGCATCCGGTTGCCGGGTGAGCGGATCGAGCATGCCAGTGGCGTATGGGAGCTGGTTATCGATTAAAGGAGGACACTCCCGTAACCGACAGGAGTGGTCCATTCAACGAGGCCCGAACCCGGCGCTCGTTCCCTGGCGCAACAACCGAAGCGCGATGCACAATGCCCGCGCCCATAACCAAGGAAGCCGAATGGACACCTCCCTGCTGGATGATTGGCGCGCCTTGGTCGAAGGCCACAGCGATATCGATAAATCCCAGTTCATCGCGCTGTTCAAGGAGCATGGCCAGCCCCACGAGGTGGCCACCATCCTCGAAGGCCACAAGCACGCCCCCGAACTGGCCAGGCGCACGTTGGAAGTGCTGGCTGCCGGCACGCTTCCCTACCTGTACCTGCTCCCCACGCAACGAGGCACGCCAGAACAACTGGCAGCCGCTACCCGGCGATGGTTGGATGTGCAGGCCGACTTTTTCGAGCGGACGGGCGATTCAGAGCTGATGACCCTGACCCGCAATGCGCGGGTGATCTGCAAGCCCATGGCCGACCTCAAGGCTATCGACAACTTCGATATACCGGGCACCTGGGCCAGCGAAGCATTAGGGGATGCGGTTCGCGAAGCCGCCGACTGCCATACCGCCGCCGACTACGCATTGTTCGAGGCCTGGTACGGCATCGCGGCGGACTATGGGCTGGCTTGGTACATCGCCGCCCCGCTCATTGCACTGGACATCGACTTTACCGCCTACTTCGAGCTATGGCGGCTGGGTGGAGCCTTTCTGCACCTGGGGGAAGAATGCTGGGTCGCCCAGCGCTTCGAAGCGTCGACCGAGGGTAACGTCATTGAGCCTTGATCTGTTCCTGGAAGCTGACGCATCGCTTGACGCAGCAGCACTGGCAAACGCCCTGCAAGCAGCTGGCGCGATTGAAGTCACGCGTACAAGCGACAGCCTGGAAGCCTACTTCCCGTCATGGCTGACGCTGACCGCCGACCTCGTCATCACCGACCACACCCTCTATGCAGAGGACACCAAACAGCTCGACTTCAGTGTCGCCACGCGCGCCAGCATCAGGATCAAAGGGCCTGGGCCGCAGGAGCATTCACCGATGGCGGATCTGGACAAGATTGCCAATGCCATTGCGCGGACAGGCTCACGCTTCGTGATCAGCTTTCAATTCGAGCGAACTTTGTATTGGCAGGACGCAGAAGGATTGCATCGCGACGTTTAACCGGCTACGTGCATCAACTGCATTTCAACGCCTCCCCCGTCACCACATCAAAACGGTAGACGGTGTCGTAGAAATCCACGACTTCCACATGGTCAGGCGCCAGCTGAAAGCGCCCGGTGAAGATGTCGGCACCCATGGCCTTCCAGATAACGTCGCCCTCAAGGGACAAACCTGTGATTTCCAGCTCGCCGTGCGAAATCAGTGCACGCTGCCGCGCAGCCCAATAGAGACCGAAACACGTCGCCAGATCCACCTTGCGCGACCAAAGCAGGTCATGGGGAGCGGTCAGCGACACGCAGGCAATCTGGTTGCCCACGGCCAATAGCAGCTTGTCGTCGATCACCAGCGCCGACTGTGCATGTACTCCTGTCCCGCCTCCGCCGGCACCGACCACCAGCAGGCCGAAGTCGTCCAGCATTACGCCATGAACCGATGACACGCCATCGTCGCCCAGGATGATTTCCCGCGCATAACACCGGATATTGTCTGTGGAGTCGAACGTGTAGGTCGGCTCGTCAACGACGGCAATCACACCATATCGAGAGTCGATATTCATCGGTGCGCACCACCGGGGGGGCAGGGAATCGTCAACCATGAGTTTATTGGCAATTATGGGATGCCAATAATTATCAACCTGGAATAATTTCGGATAAAGCTGCCGTGGCCAGAATGAGGCTATCGGCAGCACAGGCACCCACTGACCCGTGGCTGATCGGGATCGTTTCCGAGAAACGAGACCATCACCTCCATCCCCGTTCGCGGAGGCGTGACAGCACAACACCAATCGGAAGCCACCGATAGCCAACAACAACTCTTGTCATCAAACCTGTCCTCAGGATCCCAGGGAAACTTCACCTGAATCCGGGCAAGCCTCTGATCACACCGGCTCTCGTCATCCTCCACGGCAATGACCACGGCGGTCTGGTTCTCCACCACCCGTGGCTTGGCATGAACCAGGGGCGGACGATAAAGCACGCCCCACGGCAGCACCGCCTGGCCATCGGCAAACACCAGCACATGCCCCTGGGCACTGTGCTGGAAGTGAAAACGGATGCCCTCCTCTTCACACAAGCGCTGGACGAAGTGCAGGTCCGTTTCGCCATACTGGGTGCAGTAGTCGCGCTCGGGGTAGCTCGCACTCAGCTCGAAGCGGTAAGCGTCGCCCACGATCCCATGCTCTTCCAGGATCAGGGCAACGATCCTGGGCACCGAGAACTGTTGAAAGATCCGCTGGTTGATGCGGTGACGCAGGTAGGACAAGTGCGGCACCAGGGTCAACCTGTAACGCGCTGAACACGGAGCCTGCCTCATCGGCGCGATGTGGTAGATCCGCCCATGGATGCCATTGCCGTTCATGTCGAAGCTGAAGAACGCCTCGAGGTCGAGGAAGCGTTCAAGGTCCAGGTCGGGCCATTCGCTGGCCAGTTCCACGTTGAAAAAGAAAGGCCTGTTGGCCACCGCTTCCCCGGTGTAGCCGAGCACCTGGAAATCGTGCTCCACGCCTTCGATCGTCAAGTTCAAGTGTGTCTTCTGGGCTGGGCTGAACATCCGCTGTTCTCCTCCGGCTCAAGATGAAATCAGGTACGCAAGACCCGCCCGCCTCGGCTGGGCAGCCGGATACCGCGAGACGATGGTGTTCGCTGGTGCTTGAAGCAATAGGCCGCAGGCAACCTTGGTCAACGCGCTGTCCGGTACTCCCTTGCACCGGGCAGCGGGCGACACGTCAACTCAAGTCAGACGCCACTCTTCACCTTGGTCCAGACCCGCGTGCGGATCCGCTCCAGTTTCAACGGCAGCGGCTCGAGCGGGATCAACGTGGCAATCGTCTTCTTGTCGGGGTAGATCCACGGGTTGTCCCGCAGCGCCTGTTCGACGAACTGGGTGGCGTCCTTGTTGGCGTTGGGGTACAGGGTGTGGTTCGAGGTCTTGGCGATCACTTCCGGGCGCATCATGTAGTTGATGAACGCCATGCCTGCCTTGGGATGGGGCGCATCCTTGAGCAGCACCAGGTTTTCCGACCACACCAGCGCGCCTTCGCGCGGCAGGCTGTAGTTGATCCTGCGCCCGGTGTTGTTCTTCTCGTTGAGGGCCTGGGCGGCCAAGGCGCCGTTGGCCCAGCCGACCACCGCGCAGATATTGCCGTCGGCCATGTCGGTGTCGATGCGCGAGGAATCGAAATACAGCACGTAGGGGCGGATCTTCATCAGCAGGTCTTGCGCCTTCTGGTAATCCGCAGGATTGCTGCTGTTGCTGGGCAGGCCCAGGTAGTTCAGGGCAATCGAGATGATCTCGCTGGGCGAGTCGAGCATCGCCACGCCACAGGACTTGAGCTTGCTGATGTTCTCTTCCTTGAAGATCAGGTCCCAGCTGTCCACCGGCGCCTGGTCGCCCAACGCGGCCTTGACCTTGTTGACGTCGTAGCCGATGCCGGTGGTGCCCCACAGGTAGGGCACCGCGTAGCGATTGCCGGGGTCGTTGACCGCCAACTGGGCGAGGATATCGGGGTCGATGTGCGACAGGTTCCCCAGTTGCGCACGGTCCAGCGGTTGCAGCACGCCCGCCGCGATCAGGCTGGGCAGCACGTTGGAGGTCGCCACCACCACGTCATACCCGGTGCGCCCGGCCATGACCTTGCTCTGCATGATGTCGGCGCTGTCGAACGCGTCCATGTGCACGCGGGTGCCGGTTTCCTGCTCGAACGCCTTCGGCGTCTCCGGCGCGAGCAGCCCGAACCAGTTGTACAGGTGCATCCCGGGTTCGGCGGCCAGCACCGAGGTGCTGATCCCTGCGCAGAGCAGCGAGGCCGAAAAAAGGGTTCGCAAACGTGACCTTCTCATGCAACATCCTTATCGAATCGATGTAACTTCACGGCCATCCTAGGCCCAGTGAGCGACTATACCGGGCAGGACCGGATAGTAAATACCTCGGAATACTTACCTCTGACATGCGAGTTCCTAACCCAAAAGGGGTAGATAATGCCGTTCGACCTGCAAAGCCTGGCCTGGCACCGATCGATCGGCAAGCTGATCATGCAGCTGGACCGTCCGGCGTTCTGGAGTTCGCTGGTTCGGGTATTGAACGAGTACGTGCAGATCGACAACTGGGTGGTATTGATCTTCGCCAGTCAGCAAGTGGAAGTGGTAAGCCTGCCCGAGGTGGCGGATGCCGAAGAGGTCAACGCGTTCATCCATCGCTATGTGAAGGGGCTCTACCTGCTGGACCCGTTCTACATCGCCAACCGGGAAAACCCGCAGAGCGGCTTCTTCCACCTGCTGGATATCGCGCCGGAGTACTTTGTGGAAACCGAGTACTACCACCAGTACTTCGCGCACTACATCTCGGCCGATGAAGCGCAGTACAACGTTCAGCTCGACGCTGACCGCACGCTGTGCATCTCCATTGGCAGCAAGGCGCGCTTCAGCCAGGAACAGATCACCATCCTCGACCTCATCAAGCCCTGGGTGACGGCCTTGATGCACCAGCGCATGGCCTTCGAGGTGGATGTCGAGAAGGACCTTGCCGAGGTACCGCCCTGGCAGGAAACACTGACGCAGCTGGGCGCGCAGATCACCACCCGTGAAAGCGATGTACTGAGACTGCTGCTGAGCGGTTTCTCCAACAAAGAGATTGCCGGAAAGCTTTCACTATCGGCGGAAACGGTGAAAGTGCACCGCCGGAACATTTACGCCAAGTTGAACATCAAGTCGCAGTCGGAATTGTTTGCTCGCTTCTTTGTGCCGAAGTCGGATGCTTTCTGTACCAGTTGAATTCAGGCATCTTGCCTGCCGCCGGCTGCTGCACGCCTGGCAAACCTTCAAGGCGTCGATGCCAGCGCCTCGATGACCAAGGTCGCCAACCCGATCAAACAGATTACCCCCACGCCATAACTCACCGTCCGCCACGGCTGGATACCCGCCAGGTAAGTCACCGTATGCGACACCCTGGCCACGGTGAATACCCCGCTCAGCCAAGCCGTCATGGCAACCGGCGCCTCCAGCACGACCGCCAGGCCGCCCAGCGCGAGGAACATCGGGATGTTCTCCAGATCGTTGCGCCAGGCCTGCATGGCCCGCGTTACCTGCGGCAATTCCTCAGGGCAAGCCGAACGCTTGAACACTGCCGCATCCTCGCTGTTGGTGAAGGTCAGGAAACGCAGGCGGAAGTAGCCCTGGCAGCAGGAAATCGCCAGCATCTTGAAGAACAGCACCACTACGCAGCAGGCGTAGACCGCCAGGGCGCCGCTCATGCCCCTGGCCTCTGCGCCAAGCCCTTGACCACGATGTACAGCAGCGGCCCCAGGGAGACAAAGAGCGCCGTCAGCACCAGATAGGGCAAGACGCCAAGCAACGACCCGCCCCGCTGGCACTGGTCGTTTGCCATCCAGATACAGCCCAGACCGGCCATCACATACAGGTCGATAACGACCTGGGCCGTATCGGGTCGGGACAGCAGATCAAGGCCAAAGGCAAGAAGTGATTGCTCGGCAATCATCAACGTCCAACCGGTGTACAGGGTGAACAGCAGCAACACTGGCAACGCGATCCATCGTGCGTTCATTGGTCGACTCCTTCAGGGCGATGTTGCCGTCACGGTAGTGATAGAGTCGTCCCCGCCTCAATGACCTCACAGGTCATGGATGCTTCAGCCAAGGACAGCCAGAGTCGACGCATGAGCCTTTCTCCCTTTCACCCCACGCAAACACCAGCAGTCACCGACGCCGGCAAGCACCTGCGCCGCCTGCGCCGTCATGCCGGCCTCAGCCAGCTCGACCTGGCGCTGTTGGCGGGCCTGTCGCAACGCCACCTGAGCTGCGTCGAAACCGGCCGTGCCAAGGCCAGCCCAAGCACCCTGCATGCCCTGCTCAGCGCCCTGCAAGTGCCGCTCGAACACTGCAACGAGGTGTTCCTCGCGGCAGGTTACGCACCACGCTATACGGCCTCGGCACCGGACGCCCCAGCCATGAAGATGGTGCATGACGCAGTGGAGCACATCCTGCAGGCCAACAACCCCGCACCGGCCATCGTCATCGCCAGCAACTGGGACATCACGGCGGCCAATGCCAGTGCCGGGCTGTTGTTCACCATGGTTGGCGTACCGACGAGCAGCACCTCGGGCCTGAACCTGCTGGACACACTGCTGCGCCCGGGCGGACTGGGTGATCATCTGGTCAATGCCGATGAGATACGGGCGATCGCCTGGCAGCGGGCGGCCAGGGAGGCGGTGGGCAATCCAGAATTGGCTCGGCGGCTGCAAAGCTTGCCCGTGCCACCCGCACTGGCGCCGGACACACCGCCGTCACCGCTGGTGCTGACCCGGGTGCGTGCTGCCGAGGGCGAACTTAGGTTCCTGTCCACCTTCACCACCTTCGGCATGCCGCAGGACATCACGGTGGCATCGCTACGTATTGAACATCTGGTGCCGGCCGACGATGAAACATGGCAAACCATGACGGCAGCCTATCAACGGGGAATCCGCAACGCCAAGACTTGAGTAACCGGCGCGGCGTCAGGTCTCGATGAACCTCAGTGCCAACCTTCACGACGACAAGCAAGTACTGAGAAACCAAGCTATCCGCTCAATCACTCGCGCTGCTCATCAGTATCCACCGCTGCCCCTGGGTTTGAATGTCGAAGGCAAAATCCCACCACACGGGATACGCAGGGTGCCCTTCGGCAAGCCAGAACCTGCGGATGATGTCGGCCCGGTCAAGACGGACCTGGCCGAGCAGCACCTCTACCAACCTGAGCACTTCGGGACGTTTGGCCGGCAGGTCCAACGGCCCGTAGCCGCCGTCCCCTGGGTGCAGCAGGTGTTCGATGATTTCGCCGCGAGCATCGCTTGCACAGATCGGTGAATCACCACCCACGGTACAACCTTTGCCCACCGAATGACGCAACTGCGCTTCGAGTGGTCTGTCCAGTGCAAAGGGACCATACGCGTTCAACCAGAGCGTATAGTTCATCCCATCCAACAAATGCTCCAGTCGAAGTATTTCGTCTGTCCGGGTATCCATCACCACGCGCATTGACTGTTGCTCTCCTGCTCTTGCGCAAAGATGGGTAGTCTGCGAGAAAACCAAGGGACATGCCAGCAAGTGCTGGCGACCAGGCCGATACACTTGGACTCAAGCCTGCGCGGCTTGCCCCGCCACCGCTGCGCCATCCAGCACCATGCCCTCGCGCATCCGCTGCGCATCCCGGCTGAAACACCGCGAGGCCGCCAGCAGGAACACCATGGTCAGCAACAGGGCCACGGGGATCAGGTACATCGCGTCATGCAGCCCCTGGGCCTTGAACGCTTCGCTCATCGCCACCTCGCCCGCCGCCGCCATGGCCGACACGGCAAAATGATCCGACAGTCCACCGACCACCACCGGCCCCAGGCCACCACCCAGCAGGTACAGCCCAGCGAAGAAAAGCGCCATGGCCGTGGCCCGCAGGCGCGGTTGCACCACGTCCTGGATGGCGGTGTACACGCAGGTGTAGAAGTTGTAGGAGAACAGCCAGCCGACCCCGAACACCGCCACGAACCCCCCCAGTTCGATGCGCCCGGCATGCAGCGCCCAGGCGGTACACAAGGTGGCCACCAGCATGCTCAGCGCGGCGAACACCAGACGGCCGTTGGCGAAGCGCTGGTGCACCTTGTCGGCCATCCAGCCGCCAAGGGTCAGGCCCACCAGGCCGCTCAGGCCGACGATCATCCCGGTGGCCACCGCAGCGTCGTGCAGCGTTAGCGCAAAGTAGCGCTGCAGCATCGGCACCATGAACGAGTTGCAGGCATAGGTGGCGAAATTGAAGGTCAGCCCCGCCAGCACCAGCCAGGCGAAGGTGGGCACGCTCAGTACCCGACGCAGCGGACGGTCGAGCGGGGTCTGAGTGATGGCCACAGTCTCCGCCGCACCGCGCGCGGGTTCGCGGATCATGAAGATGAACAGCGCCAGCAACACGCCAGGCACGGCGGCAATGAAGAACGGTGCGCGCCAGGTACCGAAGGCCTCGACCATCGCACCGATGGTGAAGAACGCCAGCAACAGGCCCAACGGCAGGCCAAGCATGAAGATACCCATCGCCCTTGCCCGCCGCCCGGCAGGGAACAGGTCGCCGATCAGCGAGTTGGCGGCAGGCGCATAGCTGGCCTCGCCGATGCCCACGCCCATGCGCACCAGCAGGAAGCTCCAGAAGCTGCCGACCATGCCGTTGACCGCCGTCAGCCCGCTCCAGGCCAGCAGGCCCCAACCCATGAGCTTGCTGCGTGAACCCGTGTCGGCGATACGTGCCAGCGGCAGGCCGGCGATGGCGTAGACCAGGGTGAAGGCGGTGCCGATGATGCCGATCTGGAAGTCGCTCAGGTGCCACTCCAGGCGGATCGGCTCGATGACGATGGCGGGGATGGTGCGGTCGAAGAAGTTGAACAGGTTGGCCAGGAACAGCAGGAACAGGATGCGCCAGGCGTTGGAGGCTTGGGTGGCGGTGGGCATAGTCGGGTCCCTCGTTATTGTTGTTCGGGGCTTCCAGCACGCCTTTGCAATCTAGAGGGACATCAGGTCATCGTCTGCCAACATTGATCGCGTTGATACCAGCCGATGGGACGCCGCAAGCCCGCCATCAATGCCCACAACCGCCGCCTGGACGCGCACCGTCCACCCAGGATGGACACTCACCAAAGCGCGATGTCGTAGGTCAGGTACACACGGTTGCTGTCGCGACCGCGGGCGAAGTCGGAACGATAGACATAGTTGCGCAACCTCACCCCCAGGCCTTTGAGCGGGCCACCCTGGACCACGTAGGCCAGCTCGGCGTCACGCTCCCATTCCTTGATACCCGCTTCCCCGGCGCGACCGTTGTCGCCGCTGAGGTAACGCGTCATGAAGGTCAGCCCGGGCACCCCTGCGGCGGCGAAGTTGTAGGCATAGCTGGCCATCCAGGTTTTTTCCTGCTCCTCGATGAACTTGCCGATACCGACGTTGCTGAACGAATACACCGTTGCGCCGCTGATATAGGGCAGCCCCGCCTCGCCATCAAGCACCTGGTAGCCGGCACCGACCGTATGCCCAGAATGCGCATACGCCAGTTGCCCGCTGTACAGATCGTTGTCGATGGCGCCGCCATGGGCGGCACCGCTGTCGCGGCTCCTGAAGTAGCGCAGGTCGGTGGTCAGCACCCCGCCGGCCAGCGGCAGGTCATGCACCAGGCCTGCGAAGTCCTGGCGATAGAAGCCGTCGAGCCGGGCGTGGAAGTAGCTCAGGCGCAGCGGCTTGCCCACCGCATAATCGGCACCGACGTAGGAGAAATCACCGGACGCGTTGCCGCTGTAGCCATCCAGGTACAAGCCGGTGCTGTCCGAGGAGTCGCGCAACTTGAACTTGTCCAGGTGACCGGCGGTGAGGCTCAACCCATCGATGTCGGTGCTGGTCAGCTGCGTGCCCTGGTAAGTCTGCGGCAACAGCCGCGCGTCGTTGTAGACCAGCACCGGAGTCTTGGGCAGCAAGGTACCGTGCTTGATCACGGTCTGGCCCAGGCGCGCCTTGGCAGTCAGGCCGGCGCTGCTGAATTCGTCCGCGGCCCGACCGTCGTCGTGCACCGGCAACAGACCGCTACCGCTGCGACCGCGTCCGGAGTCCAACCGCACGCCCACCAGGGCCAGGGCATCGAGCCCAACGCCCAAGGTACCCTGGGTGAAACCGGACTGGTAGTCGAGCAAAAAGCCCTGCGCCCACTCGGTCCGCTCATGCTTGGCGGAGGCCGCCGCGCGCGGCGTCAGGCCCTGCTCGTCACGGAAGTTCTCGTTGAAATAGACGTTGCGCAGCTGCAGCTTGAGCTTGCCGTCGTCGACGAATCCGCCAGCGCCGGCAACGGGCAACCAGCCGCAGAGCAGGCCACAGGTGGCCCCACGGAAAACACTTCGGGACATGATCGGTACTCTGTTGTTGTTCTTGGATGAGCGGTGGGCGGGCGCCGCGCGGCGCCCGGTGATTCACACGAAGAAGGACAAGGCGCCTGTGAGCAGCGCCAGCGCGGTGATCACCAGCGAGGTAAGCACCGCCCACTTGACGGTGGCTTTCTGGAAGTCGCCGATATCGCGGTCGACCATCCCCACCAGCAACAGGGTCGAGGCTACCAACGGGCTCATCAGGTGCACCGGCTGCCCCAGTACCGAGGCCCGGGCGATTTCCACCGGGTCGATGCCATAGGCCGCGGCCGCGTTGGCCAGGATCGGCACCACCCCGAAATAGTAGGCGTCATTGGACAGCACGAAGGTCAGCGGCATGCTGGTCAGCGCCACCACCAGCGGGAACCAGTGGCTCCAGGCGTCGGGAATCCAGTCCACCAAGGTCTGGGCGAGGGCGTCGACCATTTTGGTGCCGGAGAAGATGCCGGCGAATATGCCGGCGGCGAACACCAGCAGCACGACGGTCATGGCATTGCCCGAGTGGGCGAGGATGCGCTCCTTCTGCAGCTCCAGCTGCGGATAGTTGATCATCAACGCGGCGACGAAACCGATCATGAACAGCAGCGCGGAATGCATCACGCCCATCACCAGCGCGGTCATCACGGCGATCACCAGCAGCAGATTCACATAGGCCAGGCGCGGGCGCTTGTGCGGGTTGTCGCCGAGGATTTCCTTGATGTAGCAGTTGCCGCCCCCTGACGCCAGGGTGACATTGCCGATGCGCCGACGCTCGGCGCGCCCCAACAAATAGGCGGTGAACACCACCCAGGCCGCGCCACCGATCACGGTGGGCAGCATCGGGATGAAGTATTCGGTCGCATCCAGCCCCAGGGCGGCAATGGCCCGGGTGGCCGGCCCGCCCCAGGGGCTCATGCCACTCATGATGCTCAGCGACAGCATCGACACAGTGGCCAGGATCATCGGGTTCATGCCGATGCGCTTGTACAGCGGCAACATCGCCGCGCAGGTGATCATGTAGGTGGTGGTGCCGTCGCCATCGAGTGCCACCAGCAGCGACAACAGCGCGGTGCCGATGGCGATCTTGATCGGATCGCCGTTCACCCGCTTGAGAATCTTGCGAATCAAGGGGTCGAACAGGCCGGCATCGATCATCAGGCCGAAGAACA
The DNA here is from genome assembly GCF_900110655.1 of Pseudomonas soli. GTDB lineage: Bacteria > Pseudomonadota > Gammaproteobacteria > Pseudomonadales > Pseudomonadaceae > Aquipseudomonas > Aquipseudomonas soli. The sequence goes on along the minus strand of NZ_FOEQ01000010.1, from coordinate 93,858 downwards.
GGATGGCGAACAGCAGCAATGCCGCCGAGGGCGCCACCATCTTCAGACCATCGAGCATCATCTTGCCGAGCTCGGGAGCGAAACCGCCGATCACGGCGAAAACGATGGGTACCACTGTGAGCGCGACGATCGGCGACAGGCGTTTGCTCATGATCAGGTAGGTGAACGTCACCACCATGATCAGGCCCAGGAGTGCGAGCATGGTATTTTCTCTTGTTTTTATTCTGTGTGTGGCCGTCCGACGCGCAGACGGCCCCCTGCCCCACCCGGCATCGCAAGGACGCTGGGTGAAGTCTATTGCAACATGGGAGTGTTAACCGGTTGGTCAGCCGTGCCGGGGAGGCTGCGCGGACCACTCTGGCTGAGCGTCGACGACTTCGTCGGACGCCGACGGCGCGCCGTCGAGGCGGCGCAGCAAGGTTTCGCGATCGCAGGCATGCTCCGACAGCGAGATGACCACGGTGGCCACGGCGTTGCTGGCCAGGCTGGTCAGGGCCCGCGCCTCGGACATGAAGCGGTCGATGCCGATCAACAAGGCGAGCCCGGCCAGCGGAATGTCGTGGATGACCGTGAGGGTCGAGGCCAGCGCGACGAAGCCGCTGCCGGTCACGCCGGCGGCCCCCTTGGACGACAGCAGCATGATTGCCAGCATGGTCACCGTCTGCCCGAGGGTCAGCTCGATGTTGCAGGCCTGCGCGATGAACACTGCCGCCAGCGACAGGTAGATGGCGGTGCCATCGAGGTTGAAGGAATACCCGGTTGGCAGCACCAGCCCTACCACGCCTTTGCGACAACCGAGGCGCTCGAGCTTTTCAAGCATGCGCGGCAGCACAGGCTCGGTGGAAGAAGTACCGAGCACCACCAGGAATTCCTCGCGGAAATAGCGCAGCAGCTTCCACAGACTGAAGCCATGGGCGCGACAGATGCCGCCCAGCACCACCAGGACGAAGAAGGCGCATGCGATGTACAGCGTGCCCACCAGCTTGGCCAGCGAGCCCAGGGACGTGACGCCGTATTGCCCAACGGTAAAGGCGAGCGCACCGAAGGCGCCTACAGGGGCGAATCGCATCAGGTAGCCGAAGATACGGAACACCATGGTCGAGGCCGACTCCAGCACCGCGAGGACGGGCCGCCCCTTGTCGCCCATGGACGACAGGGCGAAACCGCTGAGCACGGCGATGAACAATACCGGTAGCACCTCACCCTTGTTGAAGGCGCCGATGAACGTCTCGGGGATGATGTGCATGAAGAAGTCGACCACGCCGAGCTTCGCCGCCGAGGCGGCGTACTGGTCCAGGCCCGCTGTGCTCAGGGTGGCAGGATCGATGTTCATGCCGGCCCCGGGCTGGAACAGGTACACCGCCGCCAGACCGATCACCAGGCTGACCACGGTCAGCAGCAGGAACAACATCAAGGTCTTGCTCATCAGGCGCCCCAGCGAGCGCTTGTCGGTCATGCCGGCGATGCCGGTGACGATGGTGCAGAACACCACGGGAGCGATCATCATCTTGATCAGCTTGATGAAGGCATCGCCCAGGGGTTTGAGGGCAACGGCCTGTTGCGCCCAGAAGTGGCCGACCACCACGCCCAGCAGGACGGCGCAGAGGATCTGGAAATACAGGGATCTGGCAAGTTTCATGAGGCATCACCCATTGTTGAAATTGTGCGGATGCGCTTGTTGCTGAAGCCGCCCTGACAGCGGCGGCCTGTGGTCTATCCCGCCAGTCTGCGCAAAGACGGGGCATAGACGAACCCTGAGAACAACCGACGGGCGGTACGCACCACCGATGCCTGCAGGGTCTTGCCATCGACGCCGCTGCGCGACAGCGCCACGTCGATGCCGCCACTGGGATGCTCGATGCGCACCTGCTCCAGGTGTTGAGCGCCCTCGCCGAGCAAGTCAGCGACCACCGTACCGGCGCTGACGCAGGCCGTGGCCAGCCCGACTGCGCCGGTGATCGCCAGGGCCCGGTGGCAATTGTGCGGCATGAAATAGCGCACCTGTACCGTACCGTCATGACGGGGTGGCGCGACCAGCACCGGCTTGGGGATCACCATGCCGCTGACATCGCCCAGACCCATTGCCTTGCCGGCCTTCAGGCGCAAGGCTTCCAGGCGTTGCAGCAAGGCATTGTCGGCATCTAGTTCGGCCGGGGTTTCCGAGCCGGTCACGCCCAGTTGCCGGGCCTCGACGATCATCATGGGCATGGCCATGTCGATGCAGGTGACCGGCACGCCGCCGATCACATCCTGAGGCTTGCCCGTAGGGAACAACTTGCCGGTCTTGCTGCCCACCGCATCGAGGAACGTCAGGTGCACCGGGGCCGCTGTACCAGGGACGCCGTCGATCGCCGTGCGCCCTTCGTAGCGCACAACGCCGCCGGGCGTCTGCACCAGTGAATCGACGAAGGTTCCGGTATTGAGGTTGCGGATACGTACCAGGGTCTTGCCGTCGTTGGCCTTGACCAACCCTTGCTCGATGGCGAACGGCCCGACAGCGCACAGCATGTTGCCGCAGTTGGGCGCGGTGTCGACGCGCCGCTGGGCGACCATCACCTGGACGAACAGGTAGTCGACATCGGCATCGGCGTGCAATGACGGGCTGATGATCGCCACCTTGCTGGTCTGCGGGCTGCCGCCACCGATGCCGTCGATCTCCAGCTCATGTCCGGAGCCCATCAGGTTGATCAGCAACTCGTCGCGCTCGACCACGTTTGCAGGCAGGTCCCAGGCGTGGAAGAACGGCCCTTTGGAGGTACCGCCGCGCATGAGTACGCAAGGAATTCGTTGCATGATTTCGCACTCTTGTTGATCAATGGACATCATTGATGTTGTGAGCAAAAGAGTGACAGGGATGGATAAATCAATCCAATGCAAATATCGTAGTCATTATTGCGATAAACACATCAATAATCGAGCGACCTACTGAGCGATACCTGATGGAATATGAACTGCAAGATATTAGATCTTTCGTAAAAATCGCCGAACTTGGCAGTTTTCACGAGGCTGCAGAAGCATTGCACCTGTCCCAACCCGCCCTGAGCCGACGGATCAAGAAACTCGAGGAGGGGCTCGGTACATCGTTGCTCGAACGCACTACCCGCCGGGTCAGCCTGACGAGCGTGGGCCGGGATTTCCTGCCCAAGGCCAGGCGCCTGCTGGATGATTTCGAGGATTCGATCCTGAGCATCCGCGAACTGGCCGAGCGCCAGACCGGGCAAGTCACCCTCGCTTGCATTCCCACTGCAGCGTTCTACTTTCTGCCCTCGGTGATCCGCGACTACAACGCGCAGTACCCGAAAATCCGCATCCGCCTGCTGGACCTGAGTGCCAACGATGGGCTGGAAGCCGTACTGCGGGGAGAGGCCGACTTTGGCATCAACATGATGAGTGGCCAGCATCCGGACATTGAGTTCGTTTCGCTGGTCCAGGAGCATTTCGTGCTCGCCTGCCGCCGGGACCACCCGTTAGCCAAGCGCGACGCGGTTACCTGGGCCGAACTGGCCGACTACCGCTTGATCGGGGTCGGTCGCCTGAGCGGCAACCGCATGTTGCTCGATCATGCGCTGGCCGGCCTGAACCTGCGCCCTCAATGGTTCTACGAGGTCCAGCACCTGTCGACCTCGCTGGGCATGGTCGAGGCCGGGCTGGGGGTCTCGGCCATGCCTAGCCTGGCCATGCCCAGCGCCGACCATCCGACGTTGGTCAGCGTGCCGCTGGGCGAGCCGCAGGTCAGCCGCACGCTGGGCTTGGTGTTTCGTCGCGGCGCGTCACTGTCGCCGGCGGCCGAAAAGTTCGTATCGATCCTCTTGCAGCAATGGCCCAATCGCTGACCCCTGGGCCGATGGCATGCCGGACCCGCGCAAAGTTCATCAGCACCTGCGCCGCGGAGTGCTAACGTATGCGGCTATTGACCGCCCTTGAAATCCAGGGCGCTCTGTTCACTTGTCCCTGCGGAGTTTTCCTTGGCCTCGCCTGCGCATGAACGTTCGCTCGATGGGTTGAATTTTTTCCTGGCCGATGTCCGTGATGGGCTTGGGCCCTACCTGGCGATCTACCTGCTGGCGGTGCACCATTGGGAGCCCGGCAGCATCGGCCTGGTCATGACCTTGGCCAGCGTCACGGCATTGCTGACCCAGACGCCAGCTGGCGCGTTGATCGACAGGACCACGGCCAAGCGCGCAGTAATGGCCATCGCCGCGCTGCTGGTGACCGGCAGTTGCCTGGTGCTGCCCTGGATCAGCAGCGGCGCGTTGGTGACCTTGACCCAAGCCATCAGTGCGGTCGCAGGTTCCGTGTTCGCGCCGGCCATCGCTGCCATTTCACTGGGCCTGGCCGGGCCCCGGGCATTCACCCGGCGCATGGGCCGCAACGAAACCTTCAATCATGCCGGCAATGCCTGCTCGGCGGTGCTCGCCGGGGGGCTGGCCTACCTGTTCGGACCGGTGGCGGTGTTCTATCTGATGGCGGCGATGACCGTAGCCAGCCTGATCGCCATTAGCCGAGTGCCGGCGACAGCCATCGACCATGACCTCGCGCGTGGCCTTGACCCGCGGCCGCCGGGCCAGCATGCCCACCCCGCCGGCCTTGCCGTCCTGTTGCACAATCGCCCCTTGCTACTGTTCGCCGTGTGCTGCGCGTTGTTCCATCTGGCCAACGCGGCAATGCTTCCGCTGGTGGGCCAGAAACTGGCTCAGGCCAACCTGCAGTTGGCCACGCCGCTGACCTCGGCGTGCATCGTCGCGGCGCAGCTGGTGATGGTGCCCATGGCGCTGCTGGCCGGCGCCAGGGCCGACCGCTGGGGACGCAAACCGCTGTTGCTCGTCGGTTTCCTGATCCTGCCGCTGCGTGGCGTGCTCTACGTGATGTCTGACAATCCGTTTTGGCTGGTGGCCGTGCAATTGCTCGATGGCGTCGGCGCCGGACTGTTCGGGGCATTGTTCCCGGTAGTGGTCAGGGACCTCACCCAAGGCAGCGGGCGCTTCAATATCAGCCTTGGCGCATTGTCCACGGCCTTCGGCCTGGGCGCGGCGCTAAGTCCCGGTGTCGCGGGGCTGGTGGTACAGTCCGCAGGCTACGACGCGGCATTCCTGACATTGGCGGGCATTGCGACTGCAGCGTTGCTTCTGCTTTGGCTGGCCATGCCGGAGACCCGCCGACCTGCCAGCGATGCCAACGCCGAGCAAGCCCCTCCCCTTCACTCCCCTTCCGAGAACTGAGTCCTCGCATGCCTGTCGCTGAGTCATCCCTGATCATCTGGTCGGTTGCGGCCGCGGCCACCGCCCTGGTCATCCTTCGGCCGGGACGCGTGCCCGAATATGTCTGGGCGATGGGCGCCGCCTTAGGGCTGACGGCCTGCGGCCTGATCCCATGGCGCCTGGCCTTGGCGGCAATCGCCGAAGGAGGCGATGTCTACCTGTTCCTCACCGGCATGATGGTGCTGGCCGAGCTGGCTCGCCAGGAAGGCTTGTTCGACTGGCTGGCCAGGTACGCGGTGCAGCATGCCAGGGGCTCGGGCCAACGCCTGTTCGACCTGGTATTCCTGGTCGGTACACTGGTCACCGTGTTCCTCTCCAATGACGCCACCGCCGTGGTGTTGACGCCGGCCGTGTATGCGGCGTGCAAGGCGGCCAAGGCCGAGCCGCTGCCCTACCTGTTCATCTGCGCCTTCATCGCCAATGCCGCCAGCTTCGTGCTGCCGATCTCCAACCCGGCCAACCTGGTGGTCTTCGGCAGCCAGATGCCACCGCTGCTGGAATGGCTGCGCCAGTTCACCCTGCCCTCGCTGGGCGCCATCGCCATGACCTACCTGGTGCTGCGCCTGACCATGCGCAAGCGCATCCACCAACCACTGGCCGTGGCCATCGAGATGCGCCCCTTGTCGGCCGGCGCCCGGCTTTGCGCGCTGGGCCTGATGTTCACCGGCACCCTGCTGTTGACGGTATCGGCACTGGACGTGCCGCTGGGTCTGCCGACCTTTTGCGCAGGCATGGCCACGGTCGGGCTGATCCACCTGCGCCAACGGCGCAGCCCGGCGCCGTTGCTGCGCCATGTGGCCTGGGGCGTGCTGCCGCTGGTGGCGGGCCTGTTCGTGCTGGTGGAGGCGGTGGCGCATACCGGCGTGATCGAACGGCTCGCGCATATGCTGGCGGCCCTGGCGCAGCAGTCCCCGGGCACGGCGAGCTGGGCTGCGGGCGTGATCTCGGCCATGGCCGGCAACCTGATGAACAACCTGCCCACCGGCCTGATCGCCGGCTCCATCGGCCAGCTGGTCGAGCTGCCCCGGCAGACCACCGCCGCCTTGCTTATCGGCGTCGACCTGGGGCCGAACCTGTCGATCACAGGCTCCCTGGCCACGCTGCTGTGGCTGGTGGCGATCCGCCGCGAGGGCGAGCATGTCGGCGCATTGAGTTTCTTGCGTCTGGGCGTGCTGGTAATGCCCCCGGCACTGGTGGCGGCACTGTTGCTGCTGGCGGTCTGAGCCCGGCCTTCAGAACACCACCGAGCGCCGCTGCTCCGCTGTCGCCACCACCCTGCCGCGCTTGAGCACCATCAGCCGCGCGGGCAGGTCGAGGATCACGTCGCTGATACGGTGGGTGTCCATCAGCACCAGGTCCGCGTCGTTGCCCACCGCCAAGCCATGGCTCTGCAACCCCAGGGCCTTGGCCGGGTTGCTGGTGAGCATCGGCAGCACCGTGGCCTGGTCGTCCGCCCCACCCAGGTGGCAGGCGGGGATGGCCAGCTGCGCGATGTGCAGCAGGTCGCCGGTGCCGTAGGGGGTGAAGGCATTGCGGATGTTGTTGGTGGCCAGGCACACGTTCACCCCGCCATCGCGCAACGCCCGCACCGGGGTCAGGGTGCGCCGCACGTTGTGTCTATCGCCACGGGCGCCCAGGTGCAGGTCGGTGGCGGGCAGACATATCACGCTGATGCCGGCTTCGCGCAGCAGCGCGATGATGCGCGCCTGGCGCTCTGGCTCCACGGCCGCCAGGCTGGTCAGGTGGCCGACGCTGACGCGCCCTTGGTAGCACGTGGCGAGGGTCCGGCGGCCACGTATTCGATGGTCATGTGCTCGGCGTCGTCGGCGAAGTCCTGATGCAGGTCGATGTCCTTGCCATAGCGCTGGGCCAGGTCGAAGACGAAATCGATGTGCTCCAGGGGCGAGACGTCGTTGTAGGGAATGCCACCGACCACATCGACGCCCCTCTCCATGGCCTCGACCATCATCGCTTTCATGCCGGGCAGTTTCAGGATGCCTTCCTGGGGAAACGCCACTACCTGGATATCGATGACATCACGCAAGGTCTCGCGCAGCTCCAGGACCACGTCCAGGCCGGTGAAACCCTGGGCCGGATCGAACTCGGCGTGGGCACGCACATGGGTGGTGCCGGCCTGCACCAGGGCGCGCAACACCTGTACAGAGCGTTCGCGAATGTCATCACGGGTCAGGGTGGGCTTGAGCGCCGCAGTGACGGCGATCGCTTCGGCCAAGGTGCCGGAGCGGTTGGCCTTGCGCTGCATGACATTGGCTTTTTCCAGGTGCAGGTGGGCTTCGACGAAGCCGGGGACCAGGACATTGCCGTTGCCCTGGATTTCCTGGCTCGCCGTTGCAGTGATCGCTTGGGCGATGTGAGTAATCTTGCCGTTGTGCACGGCGACATCCATCAAGGGGTTTGCATCGTCGATGCGGACATTTCTGAAGATCAGGTCCATGCCGTCGCTCCTGTCGGGGATCAATAGCGCGCGTGGAAATGGCTCGGGCGTCGTGCGGCGCCCGAGCCATTTCCCTAGGGGCGAATCAGAACGGCTTGGTCGGCAGGTACTTGCCATCCAGGGTGATCACCGCGCGGGAGCCACCTTCCGGATCGTCGACCTTCTTCACGTCCAGCTTGAAGTTGATGGCGCTGATGATGCCGTCGCCGAACTTCTCGTGGACCAGTGCCTTGAGGGTGGTGCCGTACACCTGCAGCATCTCGTAGAAGCGGTAGATGGTCGGGTCGGTCGGCACGCCGCCTTGGATGCTGCCGCGCAGTGGCACGGTCTGCAGCAGGGCGATGCCATCGGCGTCCAGGCCGAGCTTGTCGCCCACCACCTGGGCAGCGCTGGCCGGCAGCGGGTGCTGGCCCAGCAGCGCGGCAGTGACGAAGGCTTCGGAGAGGCCGGTGCCGTCGGTGATCTGGGCGAACGACAGGTCCTTGCGGGCCTTGGCCAGGAGGATGACTTCGCTCAGGACAAGGCGGGCGTTCTGGCTGATTTGCGACTGGATCATGGTGTGTCTCCTTGGGTTTGAAAGGGGTTCAGGCAACGTTCCTGGAAGGGTGGGAAACGGCGTTGACGTCGGGGTTCTGCGCCAGGGCGACGAACTGGCCGGTGCGTCCGTCGAAGGCGTCGATGCGGCCGCTTTCGATGTCGTAGATCCAGCCATGCAGGCGCACGCGGCCCTCTTCCAGGGCCAGGCGCACCGAGGGGTGGGTCTGGATATTGGCCAGCTGGGCGATCACGTTCTCGCGCACCATGGCCTCGACCTTGGCCTGCGGGCTGTGGTGCTGGCGCGCCTCGTTGACCACCCGGGCGGAGTCGGCGTAGCGCAGCCAGCCGGCCACGGCGGGCATGTGCTCCAGGCACTTGCAGGTGGCGATGGCGGTCATGGCGCCGCAGTCGGAGTGGCCGCAGATGACGATGTCGGCTACCTGCAGGGCGGCGACGGCATATTCGACCGAAGCCGATACGCCGCCAGGCTCAGGGCCGTAGGACGGCACGATGTTGCCGGCGTTGCGGATGACGAACAGGTCGCCTGGCTCGCGCTGGGTGACCAGCTCGGGCACCAGGCGGCTGTCGGAGCAGGAGATGAACAGCGCCCGGGGGCTTTGCTGGGTGGCCAGGTCCTTGAACAGCTTGACCCGTTCGGGGAAGGCGTCGCGCTGGAACTTCAGAAAACCGTCGATGATGTCTTTCATGGCTGTTTGCCTCAATGTCGCGGTGTGTTGAGGCAAAGGTTACGCAGCGCCTTACATAAGGTAAAAGTCTCATTTATGATGAAGCACATCAGATTATCTTATGAGAAAAGCATGCTAGCCCGGCACATCCAGTATTTCCTCGCAGTGGCTCAACATCACAGTTTTACCCGCGCCGCGGCGGCACTGCATGTCTCCCAGCCGGCGCTGTCACAACAGGTCAGGCAACTGGAGGAAAGCCTTGGCGCGCAGTTGTTCGACCGTTCCGGGCGCAGCACGCGGCTGACCGATGCCGGGGAGGTCTACCTGCGCTATGCCAAGCGGGCGGAACAGGAGCTGCTGGAGGCCAGGCGCGCCATCCATGACGTGGGCGACCTCAGCCGAGGATCGCTGCGGGTGGCGGTGACGCCGACCTTCACCACCTATCTGATCGGCCCGCTGGTCGAGGCCTTCCATGCGCGTTATCCGAACATCACCCTGAACCTACGAGAGATCGCCCAGGAGCGCATGGAGGAGTTGTTGCAGGCCGATGAGCTGGATGTCGGCATCGCCTTCGATGAGGTCCACAACCAGGACATCGACAGCCGCCCGCTGTTGGTGGAAACCCTGGCGCTGGTGGTCGGCCGCGCGCATCCGCTGGCCACTACCCGCAGTATTGGCCCACACGCGCTCAACGACGAGTCGCTGATCTTGCTCAGCGCCGAGTTCGCCACGCGCGAGCAGATCGAGCGCTATTGCCGCCAGCACGGTATCCGCCCACGGGTGCGGATGGAGGCCAACGCGATTGGCGCAGTGATCGAAGTGGTGCGCCGCACGACACTGTCGACCCTGCTGCCCGCCAACCTTGCCCTGGCCCATGATGACCTGACCGCCATTGCCCTGGACCCACTGCGCCTGCAGCGCACCGCAGTCTTGATGCAGCGCAGGGGCGCCTACCAGAGCGCGGCGGCGCGGGCTTTCAGCGAAGTGGCGACGTCAGTGGCGGCAAGCCTGGAAACAGGCGACAGCGCAGCCGGTATTCAGCTCAGCTGAGCGATCAACACCGCATTGGTGTAGATCAGGCTGCCATCGCTGGCCCGATGCCCGACCAGGTGGAACTGGCCACGCTCGTCGTCGCTCAGGTAGACGCGCAGGCGGCAGTCCGACAGCGGGCCGTAGCCCTCGGGCAGCACCAGGTTCAGGCTGTCCATGTCGACATCCACCATCGCCTCGGACTCGTGGCTCTGTTGCAGGTGTTCCTCGGCCTGCTCCAACTTGCGATGGTTCACGCCCTGGATGTCGAAGTGGATATCACCCACCGGGGTGGACCTGCGATCACCCTCACCTTTGAACCAGCCTTCGATCGTCAGCGTACTCATTGGCGATTCCTCATGCTGTGGAGCATTTTCGATCACTGCTGATGGGGTTGACCTTGGCGTGGTTGAGAACGTTCCAATCGTTCGCCCGGCCACTCAGACGCCTTGCGCCAAGGCCGCCTCCATTGCCCTGGCCTGCCCCCGCAGCGCCTGGCAGAACGGCTCCAGCACCGAAGATGCGGGCCGCAGCTCGGGCCGGATCAGCATCACCTGGTACGGCACCGACAGGCCCAGTCGGCGGATCGCCAGCCCAGTTTGCCCGGCCTCCAGCCCGCTCAGTGGATTGATGATCGCTACACCCAGCCCCTGGCGGACCATGGCGCACACCGAGGCGGCGCTGGTGGTCTCGATGATCGTGCGGCGGTTCACTGCGGCCTCGCGAAAATGCCGGTCGAGTTGCTGCCGGTAGCGGTCCAGGCTGGCCAGGTTGATGAAATCGACCTCGTGGAAGTCCTGCAACTGGAGTAACGGCTTGGCCAGCAGGGGGTGCTGCGCGGGCAGCACGCAGACCATGTCGGCACTGAACAACAGTTCGCCGACCGCGCCCCGCGGTACCTGCGCGGTCTCGGTGAGGCCAAGGTCGTGCTGTTGGGCAACCAGCGACTCCTCAAGCAACGGCGACTCCTGGGCGGTGATACTCAGGCTGACGCCGGGATGGTGCTGGTGAAACGCCTTGCAGGCCTTCGGCAGCAGGGTTTGCGAGAACAGCGGCAGGCAGGTGATGGCCAGCCGGCCTTGTTCGAAGTTGCGGATGGCCTGGGCGAAGCGGTCGATGCGCTCCAGGCCGACAAAGGCCCGCTCGACCTCCTTGATCAACAGCAAAGCCTGGGCGCTGGGCACCAGGCGCCCGCCCTCGCGGTCGAACAGGTTCAGCCCGGTGACCTGCTCCATGCGCGCCAGTTCGCGGCTCACCGTGGGCTGCGAAGTGAACAGCAGGCGCGCAGCCCCGGTGACGCTGCCGGCAGCCATGATGGCGCGGAATACCTCGATATGGCGGATGGAGAGTTTCATGGTTGCTCGGTGGTAAAGAGAGTAAGCGTGTCAGCAACTTGGTTGCTTGAGCTGATATCAGATATGAATATCTAGCAGAAAAAAATCTATTTTTCTGAATTTATAAAATCCCCCACTATCGGCGCATCCAAAACAAGGAACGCCACCATGACCACTACCCTCCTGGCCGAAGCAGTCCGCCAGCATGGCTCGCCGCTGTGGGCCTACAACGCCCCGACCATCCACCAGCGCATCGACCAGCTCAAGCAGCACTTCGACACCGTGCGCTTCGCGCAGAAGGCCAACCCCAACCTGCACGTGCTGCGCCTGATCCGTGAACGCGGCCTGGTGCTCGACGCGGTATCCCTGGGGGAAATGGAGCGCGCTTTTGCCGCCGGCGCATCGGTGGGCGGCGACCCCGCCGGCGTGGTGCTGACTTGCGACGTGCTGGACCAACCGACCCTGGCGCGGGTGGTGCAGACCGGTATCGAGGTCAATGCCGGCTCTATCGACATGCTCCGCCAGCTCGGCGAGCGCTCCCCCGGCCACCGGGTGTGGCTACGCATCAACCCCGGCTTCGGCCATGGCCATAGTCGCAAAACCAATACCGGCGGCGAGAACAGCAAGCACGGCATCTGGCACGAACAACTGCCCGATGCGCTGGCTTGCGTGAAACAACACGGCCTGCACCTGGTGGGCGTGCACATGCACATCGGCTCGGGGGTGGACTACCAGCACCTGGAGCAAGTGGCCAGCGCGATGGTCGAGCTGATCGGCCGGCTGGGCATGGATATCGAAGCCTTCTCCATCGGGGGCGGCCTGTCCACCCCCTACCGCGACGGCGACCAACCAGTGGACCTGCAGCGCTACGCCCGAACCTGGGCGGTGGCCCGCTCGGAGATCGAGACGATGCTCGGTCACCCGGTACGCATGGAGATCGAGCCTGGGCGCTTCGTGGTCGCCGAAGCTGGCTGCCTGGTGACCGAGGTGCGCGCGGTCAAGCAGATGGGTGAGCGCCACTACATCCTGGTCGATGCCGGCTTCAACGACCTGATGCGCCCGGCCATGTACGGGGCCTACCACCGCATGAGCCTGTTCGACGCAGTGGGCCGGCCCGTGAGCCGCCCATTGCAGCCAACCGTCGTAGCCGGGCCGCTGTGCGAGTCGGGGGATGTGTTCACCCAGAACGACGAGGAGTTGACCCCCCACGACTTGCCCCAGGCCAAGGTCGGTGACCTGCTGGTAATTCACGATGCAGGGGCTTATGGCGCATCCATGTCGTCGAACTACAACAGCCGACCGTTGTTGCCAGAGTTCCTGCTCGATCAGGGTCAACTGCGCATGATTCGCCGGAGACAGAGGGTCGAGGAATTGTTGCAGCTCGAGCAGTTCGACTAGCCGGCAGGGGCTAGTGATTGTCGGTGGCGGATCGGCGGAAGGCGATCCGCCGTCGAAACCATGTCAAAATGGTGGCTCGAAAGCAGATGTGAGATACTTGATCCGAACTCTCCGCGTTTTGTTGCAGAAGGCCAATCAGGATACGCCAGAAGGCGCAAGGAGCGCGTTTCCAACCCCACGGCGACGCCGCTTCACCAAATCGCATGCCTTCAGCATCCGGATGCGCCACATGCCTACACGGCCACGCCCCAAGCTCACCTTGCGCACGCTGCTGCTGGCGTTCGCGCTGATCTGTGCTGTCGCAACCCTGGCCAATACTTTCTGGGTGATGTTCACCACCCAGAGATCCGAGCTGGCGGAAAACGCCCTGCAGACCAACCAGGCTTACGCTGCCCGGATCGCAACCAGTGTGGAGGAAGTGCTGAGTTCCGAACTGGATCGCCTGGGGTTTGCATCCACACTCATCGGCCATGCCTTCGCAGACCGAACTGCCCTGCACGACGAGGCACACCGCCTGCTGAACCAGGACCACAGCTTCAATTCGGTACTGATAGCCAACGCACAAGGAAAGATCATCGCTTCGGCCCCCAGCAGCCTGCAACTGGACGGAAAGGCGCTGCAACGTCGTTCCCCTCTGACCAGGCGAGAACCGATGATCAGCGACGCATTCAAGTCCCTGGCAGGCAATCTGGTCGTGTTCGTCTCCCACCCTGTTTTCAGCCCCGACGGCGAATACCTCGGGCTTGTCGGCGGAAGCATCCGCCTGGAACAGAAAAACACGTTGCAAGCGCTCATGGACCTGAACATCCGCGAGGATGGCGCGCATGTCTACCTGGTCGATAGCCATCGACAAGTGCTTTACCACCCGGACCCGCGGCGCATCGGGACGACCCTGGCCGCTGACCCTATCGTCGATGCCGCGCTGCAGCAAGACCACGGTTCGCTGCGGGCGAAGGACGGCAGTGGCAACGAAATGCTCGCGGGTTATGCCAGTATCCCCAGCAGTCGTTGGAGCGTGATTTCACAGCGGCCTCTATCGAACATTGAGGCAACGCTGAAGGCGACGACGATCAAAGTTGCCAAAGGCATCGTCCCCCTCGGTCTGTTCGGACTGCTGTTGATCTGGTGGCTGGGCGTGAAAATTTCCGTCCCTCTCTCCCGACTGGCGGAGAACGCCAAGCGCCTGGATGCACCTGAAAGCTACGAACGGATCCTCGCGGTTCCTGCGGACTACGTTGAAAGCTGGCAGATCCGCCGCGCGCTGCTCCTGGGAGCGGCCCTGCTGCAGGAGAAGATTGGGCGGCTCAACCAGCAGGCACATAGCGACCCGCTGACCGGACTGGCGAATCGCCGGGCCATGGAGGAAACCATGGCGCTATGGCAGCAATCCCTGAAAACCTTCGCTGCGATCGCCGTGGACATCGACCATTTCAAGCGCGTCAACGACACCTATGGCCATGGCGCCGGGGATGAAACCCTCCGCGCCGTCGCCCGGTTGATGAGACAGGTATCGCGCCCGGACGACATGGTATGCCGTGTGGGCGGCGAGGAGTTCCTGCTGCTCTTGCCCAATGGTTCGATTGCGACCGGCGCAGAGGTCGCCGAACGGCTCCGAGCAGTGATCGAGGCGGCGCAATTCGATACTGTCGGGCATATCACGATCTCGCTGGGGGTGGCCATGTGGAAAGCGGGCGAACCGATGTCAGCCGCGTTGGAACGATCGGACCGGATGCTCTATCAAGCCAAGGCCCAGGGACGTAATCGGGTAGTAACGGAACCCGCGCTAACGGGCGTTACATAACGATGACGCCAGCGCCGGGCCTGGTCACGGGTCGGTCGGCGCGACCAACCGGTACCCCACGCCCGCCTCGGTGATGATGAACCGCGGCGCCGTAGGGTCGTCACCCAATTTCTGCCGCAGGTGCCCTACCACGATACGCAGGTAGTGGGTGTCGTCCACATGGGTCGGCCCCCAGATGTCCTTGAGCAGTTGCTGCTGGGTGATGACCCTCCCGGGATGCCCGGCCAGCTGCGCCAGCAGCGCGTATTCCTTGCGCGTCAAGGCTATCTCCAGGCCGTCCAGCGTGACCTTGCGAAAAGCGAAGTCCACCGTCAGCGGCCCGAAGCCCGCCGCAGCGGCCACGCTGCCAAGCTGAGGCGCCTGGCGCAGCAAAGCCCGCACCCGGGCGAGGAATTCCTGGATACCGAACGGCTTGGTCACGTAGTCGTTGGCCCCACCGTCGAGCGCATCGACCTTCTGCACTTCGCTGGCACGCACCGACAGCACCATCACAGGCACCGTGCTCCATTCACGCAGCTCGCGCAGCACTTGCTGACCGTCCATGTCCGGCAAGCCGAGGTCGAGCACCACCAGGTCGGGCTTGTTCAAGGCGGCCTGGGCCAAGCCGTCGCTGCCCGTGCCGGCCTCGATCACCTTGTAGCCCTGGGACGCCAGGCTGATGCGCAGGAACTTGCGGATCTGCGGCTCGTCGTCGATGACCAGCAAGGTGGCGGCTTGGCTCATGGGGCTTCACTTTCGGTAACGGGTTGGGTCGGCAGCGGCAAGCATAGAGTGATGCAGGTGCCGTGGCCATCGATGCCGTCATCGACCAGGATGCGGCCGCCATGGGCACCGATCATGCCCTGGCAGATCGCCAGGCCCAGGCCGGTGCCCTGCCCGCCCCGATCGCCGCGGGCGGCGGTGTAGAACATGTCGAAGATCTTTTCGCGCTCGTCCTGGGGGATGCCGGGGCCCTCGTCGGCGACTGCGAGGCACAGCTGTTCGTCGTGCACCGAGACCTGCAGTTGCAGCCGACCGTTGGCCGGGGAAAAGCGTGCAGCGTTTTCCAGCACATTGATCAGCGCCTGCTCGATCAGCGCCGCGTGCACGAACAGCAGCGGCAGCTCGGGCGGGACTTCGGTGTGCACGCGCAGGGGCGCCAGCACCACGCGCAAGCGGTTGAGGGCGCTGCCGACGATATCAGCCGGGGCTACCCAGTCGCGGGCCAGCTTGAGCGTGCCGTGGCCCAGGCGGGTCATGTCCAGCAGATTCTGGATGTAGCGATCCAGGCGCTCGGCTTCGTTGCGGGTACCTTCCAGCAGCTCGCGGCGGTCGTCCGGGGGGATGGCGTCACCCAGCGCCAGCAGGCTGTCGATGCTGCCGCGCATCGACGTCAGCGGCGTGCGCAGGTCATGGGAGACCGAGGCGAGCAAGGCGCTGCGCAGTTGCTCGGTTTCACCGTGCAGGCGGGCGGCTTCCAGTTGCTCGCCCAGGCGGGCACGGGCCAGGGCCTGGGCCAGGGGCTGCGCCAGGGCCATCAACAACCGACGGCGCGGATCACTCAGTGGTTCGCCGTCGCGTGGGCGAATGCCGAGCAGGGCCAGGGGCTGTTCCTCCACGGCCAGCGGCCACCACCACCAACGACCGTGGGGCAAGGTGTCACTGCCAAAGCCCGCGGCCTGGCCATGTTGCCAGGCCCATTCGGCCGCGGCGCGTTCATTGTCGGTGAAGGCTGGCGAGCCACCACTGGCCACTTGCAACAGGCCGTCGGCGCTGCGTTCGAGCAGACACACCTGCACGCCCTGCCAACCATCCATATGCTGGCCGGCAGCGCTGAACACCGCCTGGCGGTCGGTGGCCACAGTCAGGCGGCGCGACAGGTCGAGCAACTGGCGGGTCTCTGCCTGGGTCTCGCGCAGCGCCTGCAACTGGCGGCGCTGGCGCGCGGCGAGGTTGCCTGTAAGCGCGGCCATCAGCAGGAAGAACACCAGGGTCAGCACGTCCTCTTCGCGCTGGATGGCGAAGGAGAAGTTCGGCGGGATGAACAGGAAGTCGTAGGTGAGGAACGACAGCGCCGCGCACGCCAGCGCCGGCCCCAGGCTGCTGCGTACCGCCACCAGCAGCACGGCGGCAAGAAACACCAGGGAAATGTTGGGCAGCGCCAGCACGCTCGACACGGCCCAGGCCAGGCCTGCGGCCAGCAGCGTGGCAACCAGCGCCAGCACATAATGGCGCCATACCCATACGCGCTTTGCTGCCGTGCGCGCCGCTGGCGGCTGGGCATCGCGGTCGAGTACGTTGATCTCCAGGCCGTGACTCTCACGCAGCAGGCGCGCCGCCACGCCGGCGCCGACCAGGCGCCGACGCAACAGGTCACGGGACTGGCCCACCAGCACCAGGCTGGCGCGGCGCTCGGCGGCGTGCTGGATCAGCGTGCGCGCCACTTCGCCGGCGCGCAACAGCACCACTTCGCCGCCAAGGCGCTCGGCCAGTTGCTGGGCGGCCTGCAAGCGATGGCGGGCCGTTTCGTCGCGCAAGCGCCCGTTATCGACATGGACCACGCTCCATGGCAGATGGCGACGCTGGGCGACGCGGCAGGCATGGCGCACCAGGCGTTCGGCCTGCTCGTCGCCATCGATGCCCACCAGCAGCCGGCCGCGCAGGGCCGGGGCTTCCTGGCCGCGCTGGCGGTAGCCGCTGGCCAGGTCCGCGTCCACCTGGGCGGCGGCGGTCTGCATGGCCAGCTCGCGCAGGGCAGTGAGGTTGGTCTGGGAGAAATAGGCCTCGATGGCCGCCCGTGCCTGTTCGGGCACGTAGACCTTGCCCTCGCGCAAGCGCTCGAGCAGCTCGCGCGGCGGCAGGTCAATCAGTACCAGTTCGAAGGCTTCCTGCAGCACCCAGTCGGGCAATGTCTCGCGCACCTGCACGCCGGTGATGTCGCGGACCTTGTCGTTGAGGCTTTCCAGGTGCTGGACGTTGACCGTGGTGTATACGTCGATGCCGGCGGCGAGCAGTTCCTGCACGTCCTGCCAGCGCTTGGCGTGGCGGCTGCCGGGGGCGTTGGTGTGCGCCAGCTCATCGACCAGCACCAGCGCAGGCGCGGCCTTGAGCAAGCCGTCGAGGTCCATTTCCTCGAGCATCACGCCGCGATATTCGCGGCGCAGCAGAGGTTGTTGGGTCAGCCCGCCGAGCAGGGCTTCGGTCTCGGCGCGGCCGTGGGTCTCGACCACTCCGGCCACCACTTGCAAGCCCTGGCGCTGCTGGGCGTGGGCGGCCTGGAGCATGGCAAAGGTCTTGCCGACCCCGGGCGCGGCGCCGAGGAACACCTTGAGCCTGCCGCGACCTTCGCGGGGCAGGCCGGCCAGCAGCGCATCGGCGCGAGTGGGGTTGCTCATGCTTCATCCTTCAAAATGTCACGAATGAGGGCCTGCGGCGATGGGCCGCAAAGCGGCCTCGGCTTCAGTGGCTCGGAGCAAGACGCTCAAGCGCCTGGTTCAACGCCAGCACATTGACCACCGGCGGCCCGACCAATGGGCGCAGGGTGGCGTCATTCACCAGCACTTGCAAGCGCTCCTCCGAGACCTGCCGCGCCGCCGCCACGCGCGGCAGCTGGTAAGCGATGGCCTCGGGCGGCAGGTGCGGGTCCAGCCCGCTGCCGGAGGTGGTCAACAGCGCCTGGGGCACTGGCCCCTGCTGCGCCTGGTACTGCTGGGAGGCGTCAGTCCTGACCCGATCGGCCAGCGCCGGGTTGCTCGGCGCCAGGTTGCTCGCGCCACTGGCCACGGTGACATAGGCGCCCGCCGAAGGCCGCGACTGGAACCAGCCATCGCCCTTGAATTCCTGGGCGATCAGCGCCGAGCCGCGCACCTGACCACGGTCATCGCGCACCAGGCTACCGTTGGCCTGCTCAGGGAAGGCGACCTGGGCGATGCCGGTCACC
Organism: Pseudomonas soli; assembly: GCF_900110655.1. Lineage (GTDB taxonomy): Bacteria > Pseudomonadota > Gammaproteobacteria > Pseudomonadales > Pseudomonadaceae > Aquipseudomonas > Aquipseudomonas soli. The sequence continues at coordinate 75,441 of NZ_FOEQ01000010.1, read as the reverse complement.
GCCAGGGGATACAGCGCGCCGGTGACCACGGTCATCAGCAGGACCAGGCTCAGGGCCGGGCGTACATAAGCGGTCATGTCAGTCTCTCCTCAGACCAGGTGCAGCGCAGTAAGCAGCATGTCGATCAGCTTGATCCCGGCGAACGGCACGACAATGCCGCCCAGGCCGTAGACCAGCAGGTTGCGCCGCAGCAAATGGGCGGCGCTGGCGGCCTGCACCCGCACACCGCGCAACGCCAGGGGGATCAGCACGATGATGATCAGCGCGTTGAACACGATGGCCGAGAGGATCGCGCTCTGCGGGCTGGCCAGGTGCATCAGGTTGAGCACGCCCAACTGCGGGTAGATGGCGGCGAACAGCGCCGGCAGGATGGCGAAGTACTTGGCCACGTCGTTGGCGATGGAGAAGGTGGTCAGCGCGCCGCGGGTGACCAGCAGCTCCTTGCCCACCTGCACCACGTCCAGCAGCTTGGTCGGGTCGCTGTCGAGATCGACCATGTTGGCGGCCTCGCGTGCAGCCTGGGTGCCGTCGTTCATCGCCATGCCCACGTCAGCTTGGGCCAGGGCCGGCGCGTCGTTGGCGCCGTCACCGCACATGGCGACCAGGCGTCCGTCGTTCTGCTCCTGGCGGATCCGCGCCAGCTTCTTCTCCGGGGTGGCCTCGGCGAGCACGTCATCGACGCCCGCCTCGGCGGCGATGGCGGCGGCGGTCAGCGGGTTGTCGCCGGTGACCATCACGGTGCGGATGCCGAGCTTGCGCAGTTCGGCGAAGCGCTCGCGGATACCGGGCTTGACCACATCCTTGAGGTGGATCACGCCGAGCAGGTGCTTGTCGACGCATACCAGCAGCGGGGTACCGCCGCTCTGGGCGATGCGCTCCACTTCACGGGCCAGGGCGGCGGGCAGCTCCAGGCGTTGCAGGCCGCAGAAGGCCAGCACCGCGTCGACGGCGCCCTTGCGGTAGCGGCGCTGCTGGAAATCGATGCCCGACAGGCGCGTCTCGGCGCTGAAGGCGATGGCTTCGTACTGATTGCTTGCAGGTTCCGCGAAGTCGTGCAACTGGCGCAGGTACTCGACGATCGACTTGCCCTCGGCAGTGTCGTCGGCCAGCGAGGCGAGCAAGGCGCCCTCCCCCAGCTCCTTGGCGGTCACGCCCGAAGCTGCATGCAGGGCACTGCAGCGACGGTTGCCGAAGGTGATGGTTCCGGTCTTGTCGAGCATCAGCGTGTGCACGTCGCCTGCCGCTTCCACGGCGCGGCCAGAGCGGGCGATCACGTTCAGGCGCACCAGGCGGTCCATACCGGCGATGCCGATGGCCGACAACAGGCCGCCGATGGTGGTGGGGATCAGCGTCACCAGCAGCGCGGCGAGGAAGATCAGCGGCAGCTCGCCGCCGGCGAAGCGGGCGAACGGCTGCAGGGTCACCACCACGATCAGGAAGATCAGGGTCAGGCCGATCAGCAGGATGTCGAGGGCGATCTCGTTGGGGGTCTTCTGCCGCTTGGCGCCTTCGACCAAGGCGATCATGCGGTCCAGGGTCGACTCGCCGGGGTTGCTGGTGATGCGGATCAGCAGCCAGTCGGAGACCAGGCGAGTGTTGCCGGTAACGGCCGAACGGTCACCGCCGGACTCGCGGATCACCGGCGCGGACTCGCCGGTGATGGCCGCCTCGTTGACCGCGGCGATGCCTTCGAGCACCTCGCCGTCGCCGGGGATCAGCTCACCGGCCACCACGCGCACCACGTCGTCCTTGCGCAACTGGGTGGCGGCGACGGTCTCGAACGTACCGTCGCTCTTGCGACGCTTGGCGGCCAGGCCCTGGCTGCCAGCCTTGAGGCTGTCGGCGCGGGCCTTGCCACGGCCTTCGGCAAGGGCTTCGGCGAAGTTGGCGAACAGCACGGTGAACCATAGCCACACGGTGATCTGCACGGCCACTGAAGTGCTCACGCCACTTTCAGGGGCAAAGCAAAGCACCGTGGTCAGCATGGCAGTGAGGGCCACCACCAGCATCACCGGGGCGCGCCTGAGCTGGCGCGGGTCGAGCTTGACGAAGGCCTGCACCAGCGCCGGGCGCCACAGGGCGGCGAAACGGGTCTGGTCCTTGGCGCTATGACGCGCCTTCACTTCGGGAATGGGCATGTTCATGGTGTGTTCCTCAGAAACCCAGGCTCAGGTGTTCGGCAATCGGCCCCAGGGCCAGGGTCGGCAGGAAGGTCAGGCCACCTACCAGCAGGATGGTCACCAGCAGCAGCGTGGTGAACAGCGGGCCGTGGGTGGGGAAGCTGTTCAGGCCTTGTGGCGCGCTCTTCTTGGCCGCCAGGCTACCGGCCAGGGCCAGCACCGGCAGGATGTAGCCGAAGCGGCCGATCAGCATGGCCAGGCCAATCATCACGTTGTGGAACGGGGTGTTGGCACCGAAGCCGGCGAACGCTGAGCCATTGTTGGCGGTACCGGAGGTGTAGGCGTACAACAGTTGGCTGAAGCCGTGGGCGCCGGGGTTGGTCACCGCGCCGGCAGGTCCGGACAGGCTGGCGGCGATGGCGCCGAGCACCAGCACGCCCACCGGCATCACCAGCAGGGTCGCCACCAGCAGTTGCACTTCACGGGCCTGCAGCTTCTTGCCCAGGTATTCCGGGGTGCGGCCGATCATCAGGCCGGCCAGGAACACGGCGATCAACACGAACAGCAGCATGCCGTAGAGGCCGGCGCCGACGCCGCCGAAGATCACCTCGCCAAGCATCATGTTGACCATCGCCACCATGCCGGTCAGTGGGTTGAGGCTGTCGTGCATGGCGTTGACCGAACCGTTGGAAGCTGAGGTGGTGGTCACCGTCCACAGCACCGAACCGGTGGTGCCAAAGCGGCTTTCCTTGCCTTCCAGCGGCGCGCCTTGTTGCACCTGGGCGCTTTCCAGGGCCGGGTTGGGCTGGTGTTCCGACCACAGCGCGGTGCTGCCACCGATCAGGAACAGCGCCAGCATGCAGGCGATGATCGCGCGGCTCTGGCGCAGGTCCTTCACATAGTGGCCAAAGGTGAATACCAGGGCCACCGGGATCAGGATGATCGAGGCCACTTCGAACAGGTTGCTCCAGGCCGTGGGGTTCTCGAACGGGTGCGCCGAGTTGACGCCGAAGAAGCCACCGCCGTTGGTGCCCAACTGCTTGATGGCGATCTGGCTGGCGGCCGGGCCCAGCGGGATGGTCTGGTCGGTGCCTTGCAGGGTCAGGGCGTGGACGTAGTCGGCAAAGGTCTGCGGCACGCCTTGCCAGACCAGCAGCAGCGCCAGCACCAGGCACAGCGGCAGCAGGCCGTAGAGGGTGGCGCGGGTCAGGTCGACCCAGAAGTTGCCCAGGGTGTTGGCAGACCGGCGGGCAATACCCCGGCACAGGGCGACCAGCACAGCCAGGCCGGTGGCGGCACTGACGAAGTTCTGCACGGTCAGGCCGATCATTTGCGTCAGGTAGCTGACCGAGGCTTCACCGCTATAGGCTTGCCAGTTGGTGTTGGTCATGAAGCTGACCGCAGTGTTGAACGCCAGCGACCACTCCTGGCCCGGCAGGTGCTGCGGGTTCAGTGGCAGCGAGCCTTGCAGCAGCAGCACGGCGAACAACAGCAGGAAGCCCGCAAGGTTGAACGCCAGCAGCGCCAGGGTGTACTGCTTCCAGCCCTGCTCCTGTTCGGCATCTACCCCGGCCAGGCGGTAGCACCCCCGCTCCACCGGTCCAAGGAGGGGAGACAGCCAGGTACGCTGGCCTTCCATCACCTTGTAGTAGAAGCGTCCGAGCCAGGGCGCCGGCAACAGCACGATGGCGAAGAACGCCAGCAGCAGCAGGTAATCGTAACTGTGCATGGTCGCCCCTTAGCCGCGATCGGCGCGCAGCAGCGCCACCAGCAGGTAAACCGCCAACGCCACCGCCAGAAGCAGTGACAGCCCGTCGAGCATGTACATGTGCAATCTCCCCTAGTTGCGGCGTGAAGGCCGCTTTGGGGAAATTGTCCGAGGGAGGGGCGTAAAGGGGCGAGATGGGGGGTGGGGTCAAGGCATAAAGAAAGCGTAAAGATCGCTGATAGATCGCGGGGCAAGCCCGCGATGGAGATCAGCGCTGCGGTGTGTGCTGCGCGGTATTGCGGCTCCAGTCCAGCAGCAGGCTGTACCCCACCGCCAGCAAGGTCGGCCCGATGAACAGCCCGATGAAGCCGAACGCGATCAGGCCGCCGAACACGCCGAGCAGCACGATGACCAGCGGCAGGTTACCGCCGCGGCTGATCAGGTACGGCTTGAGCACGTTGTCCACGCCGCTGATGATGAAGGTGCCCCAGACGCCCAGGAATACCGCCATGCCGTAGTCGCCCTTCCACACCAGCCAGGCGGTGGCCGGTATCCAGGCCAGCGGCGGACCCATGGGGATCAGGCTGAGCATGAAGGTCACCAGGCCCAGCACGATGGCCCCCGGCACGCCGGCGATCAGGAAGCCGATCAGTGCCAGCAGCGCCTGGGCGGCAGCGGTGCCGATCACGCCGTTGACCACCCGCTGCACGGTGCCGGCGACCAGGTCGACGTAGTACTCGGCGCGCTCGCCCACCAGCCGTTGCAGCAAGCGGTGCACGAACGCCGCCAGGCGTGGCCCGTCGCGGTAGAAGAAGAACACGAACACCAGGCTCAGGGTCAGCTCCAGCACCCCGCCGCCGATCTGCGCGCTGCGGGCCAGCAACCAGTTGCCGACCTGCCCCAGGTACGGCTTGGCCGAGGCCAACAAGGCCGCGCCCTGCTGGTCAAAGGACTCCCACCAGCCGACCAGGCGCTCGCCCACGAACGGAATCCCGGCCACCCAGGCGGGCGCGTCCGGCAGGCCATCAACCTGCACATCACGAATGAACGCGGTGGCATCACGCACATGGTCGGCCAGGTTGAAACCCAGCCACACCAGGGGCAAGGCCACCAGCAGGATCCACACCGTAGTCAGCAGGCTCGCGGCGAGGGTTTCGCGGCCGCCCAGCACACGGGTCAGCAAGCGCATCAGCGGCCAGCTGGCAAAGGCCAGGATGGCGCCCCACAGCAGCGCCGAGATGAATGGCGCCATCACCCACAGCGCGGCACCCAGCAGGGTGAGCAGCAGGATCTGGATCAACAGGCGGTCATTGTTGGCCATGGTGGCGCTCACTCAACGGATCAGTTCCAGGTGCAGGCCTTCGGTCGGGGCGTCGCCTACCTCGAGCCGGGCACTGCGCACGCCGGCCTTGACCAGTTGCTCGCGCCAGGCTTCGGCGCCCTTGCCACTAAGGCTGGCGCGCAGGGTGCTGTCCAGGTTAAGGCTGCGGGCCAGCAGCGTCGACCAGGCGGCCTGGGGCTCGGCGAGGTCAGGATAGTCGAGCTTGCCGGTGTCGCGCAGTTCGCGCAGCACCGTGGCGGCGGTGGGCAGCAGCTCGCCCAACGGACTGCCGGCGACGAACTCCTCGACATGCAGGTAAGCGCGGCGGTTGCCGCGGGTAACGCTGTACAGCGCCACCAGGGTGTCGGCTTCTTCGGCGGAGCGGCGCAACAGGATGAATGCCTGCTGCTCGTCACCGCCATTGAGGCGGGCGTTGGCGAACACGTCGTTGGCCCACAGGCTGGCCTCGCCGCAGTCGCGGCCCTGGCACCAGAACAACGGATAGCCACCGTCCTGCTGCAATGCCTCGCGGGCGCTGGTGAAGGCTTCGCGGGCGCTGCGCTCGACCGGCAGTTCGTAAGTCACCGAACTGACCTGGCCACGGCTCTCGACCTTGTCCTCGACCCGTAGCCGGCCACTGATCTTGCGCAGCGGGCCCATGGGGTAGACGCGTTCCTGCTCCACTGCCGGGCGTTGGTCGACCACCTTGGCGTCTGCGGGTACCGGCAGGCTGCCAGCCCAGAGGAGCGGGCTGGCGATGGCGAGGCACGCGGCGATGGCGCCGCGAACGAAAACAGGTGCGCTCATCGACCGCCCTCGCAGGTGGCGGGGCAAGGTGCGTGGATGTCTGGCATGTACATGGTTGTCTCCCTTTCAACCCGCCAAGCCTCGACACTTGTCCGGTGCAAGTCAAGGAATGCCAAAGAAGCGATTGAAACAGTCTGCGACAAGGGCCGCGCCCTCGGCGTCGTTCAGGTGCAGATGGTGCCCGCCCGGCAGGGTCACCTGCTCGAAGGGTAGCTGCTCCAGCAATTCCGTGTGGCGCGCCAGCATGCCGTCGGCAGCCACCACCAGATAGGCCGGGCAGGCGATGCGCTTGACGAAGGCCATGGCCTGGTCCTGGTTCAGCCGGGTGGGCGAAGGCAAGGTGAGGCGGCTGTCGCTGCGCCAGCTGTAGCCGCCGGGCACCGGCATCAGGCCGCGTTGGGCCAGTAACTCGGCGGCTTCGCGGCTCACCGCGACCATGCCCTTCATGCGCGCCTCGACGCCCTCCTCCAGGGTCGGGTACACCGACTTGCGCTTGCTCTCCAGGCGCAGCTGCGCCTGCAAGGCCAGCCCCAGGCGCTCGGCAGCGTCCTGTTCGCTGAGCGTCGGCGGGATCACGCCGTCGATCAGCGCCAGGTGGCTGACCCGCTCGGGCAAGGCGCCGGCCAGTTGCACCGAGATGATCGCGCCGAGCGAATGACCGAGCAGGCCGAAGCGTTCCCAGCCCAGTTGCTCGGCAACCCGCAGCACGTCGTGGGCGTAGTCGGCCAGGGCGTAGCCGGCACCGACCGGGCGATGCTCGGAGTAACCATGCCCGGCCAGGTCCAGGGCGACGATGCGTAGCCCTTTCAGCTGCGGCGCCAGACGGGCGAAGCTGTTGGCGTTGTCCAGCCAGCCATGCAGGGCGATCACCGGCAGGCCGTCGGCCGGACCGAACAGGTGCGCGGCCAGTTCGATGTGGCCCAGCGTCAGGCGGATCTCCTCGACCTGGGCGCTCATGCCTGGCTCCAGCGGTCGAACAGGCCCTTGATCAGGCTGGCGGTGTCGGTGGGCCGCTCCAGGGGGAACATGTGCCCACCCGGCAGGCTGTGGTACTCGCCTTTGGCCATGCCGCGCACGGCCAGGGCGTGGTGTTTGCGGATCACCCGGCTCTGGGCCCCGCGCACCATCGCCAGGGGCACCTGCAACTGACGTGGCCGGGCCGGGCTGACATGCGGAATGCTGCGGTAGATGCTGATTTCGGTAGCGGGGTCGAAGCGCAGGCGCAAACCGTCCTCGCCTTGCTCCAGGCCATGCTTCAGGTACGCCTCCAGGCACTCCGGATCGAAGTGGCGGAACAGGGTCTTGCCGGTAAAGTAACGGCGCGCACTGTCTCGGTCGGGAAAGGCCTCGCGCCGGCCCAGGGTACGCCCGGCCGGAGTGATGCGGTCGATGAAACCCAGACGCTTGGCGGCCTGGATCAGCCATTCGTCGGCGCGGGTCAGCACCGGCGAATCGAGCATCACCACCCCGCGGTAGAACTCCGGCCGACGCAGCGCCGCATGCAGGTGCAGCACACCGCCCAGGGAGTGACCGACACCCCAGACCGGTGCGTCCTGCCGCTCCAGGTGATGCAGCAGTTCGTCCACCAGGTTCTGCCAGTTGTCGTTGACCGGAAAGCGCGGATCGTGGGCGTGCTGTTCCAGGTGATGCACCTGGTAGTCCGGCGCCAGCGCGGCGAACAGCTTGCCGTAGGTGGCCGAAGGGAAGCCATTGGCGTGGGCGAAGAAGATCTGCTGCGACATGGCCGCCTGCTCTGCACGGGGGATGGATGGCCCATTGTCGGCAAGCGACCGGCTGGCGGCAACGTCCTGAACGGTCATCGCCAGTGACGATCAGGTCATCGCGAGTCGAAACTGGCCATCGAACGGTGCAGGCAGGCACGCATGTAGGCCAGTTGCCACTCGAGGGCTTCGCGGGCCAGCTGACGGTCCTGCTGAGTATCCGCCAGCCGGCGCAGCGCCAGGCAGCTGGATTGCAGCAGGTGCGCCATGCGGATGCCGGCCTGGCGCAGTTGCTCGAGCTCGTACTGGCCTTCGAAGCGGCGCAGCATCTGGTCGAGCTTGGCGTCGGCACAGTCGCGCAACAGGCAGTACTCGGCGAAGTCCAGCGCAGCGGGGCTGTCCAGCTTGTCGATCACGCTCTGGGGATTGACGGAGCGCACCAGCTCCAGGCGTTGCCTGCTCATCCATGATTCCTTGCGCGGCGTTGTGATCATGCACGCCGCCACGCTAAGGCCCGCGCGACCCGAACGGCAACTGGCATAAATGTCAGTTGCCAGGTGTCAGCCAGGGTGGTTGAGGCTGCGCAGGGTCATCAGGCCGGCCAGCGGCCAGTCGCCCTCCAGTTCGGCCAGGCTGGCCGTGCTGAACGGTGCCGGTTGCTGGGCATGGCCGTGCTCGAGCTGACCAACCAGGTTGCCCACCAGGGGTTGGTGGCTGACCAGCAGGAGATGCTCGAGCCCCAGGTGCTCGATCTCGCCGATCACCTGCTGTACAGCGCTCTCTGGCGTCAGCCAGGCCACGGTACGCACCGGCTCGGAAAAACCGAGGGCGCCGTGCACCAGGGCGGCGGTCTGCTGGGCGCGCACGTACGGGCTGGCAATGATTGCCTGCAACGGCTGGCCCAACAGGTGCGCGGCGCTGCGCAGCACCTGCTCGCGACCGTGGGCGGTCAGGCGCCGCTCGGCGTCGCTGTTGGCCCGTGGCTCGGCCTCGCCATGGCGCAGCACCCACAGCTTCACAGCTTGGGCTCCTCGTCACGCACCGGGTGTGGCGCCGGGGCCACGGCGTGGGGCGCTTCGCCTTCCGGGGTGCGCGGGGTCGGCCAGTCGGCGAACGGCCAGGGTTTCTGGTCGCTGTGGAAGGTGCCGAAACGACCGATCTGTGCCAGGTACTGGCTCAGGCTGTCGCCGAAGTTCATCAGGCTGGCGCTGGGCGCGCCGTAGATCAGGCGGTAGATCAGTTGCACCAGCACCAGGCCGCCAAGCAGCAGCTCGGCCAGTTGCCAGGCCACCAGGAACACCAGCATCCACAGCACGCGCAGGATGATCGACTCGCGCTGGGCGCGCTCCGGGGTATCGTTCATACGTTTCTCCCTCAGTTGAAACCGCTGGTGGAAATGAAATCGACATCGGTCTTCGGCTCGGCGCGCATCAGGTGCTCGATCACCTGGTTGAGCGTGCGGCCCTCGAACAGGATCGCGTGCAGGCCCGCCACCAGCGGCATGTACACGCCCACCTCCTGGGCCTTGGCCTTGAGCACCTTGAGAGTGTTGACACCTTCTGCAACTTCACCCAGTCGGCTGACCGCCTGCTCGAGGCTCAGGCCCTGGCCCAGCGCATGGCCGACCTGGTAGTTGCGGCTCTTGGGCGAGGAGCAGGTGACGATCAGGTCACCGACCCCGGCCAGCCCGAGGAAAGTCATGGGGTTGGCGCCCTGGCTCACGGCGAAGCGGGTCATCTCGGCCAGGGCCCTGGTAATCAGCATGCTCTTGGTGTTCTCGCCCATCCCCAGGGCCACGGCCATGCCGGCGATGATGGCGTAGACGTTCTTCAACGCGCCGCCCAGCTCGACGCCGAAGCGATCGCTGCTGGCGTAGACACGGAACGTGCGGCCATGCAGCACAGCCTGCACCTGCTGGCATAGCGCTTCGTCCTCGCTGGCGACCACGGTGGCGGTCAATGCATGCTCGGCAATCTCGCGGGCCAGGTTGGGGCCTGACAGCACGCCGATGCGTGCCTGGGGGGCGATCTCTTCGAGGATCTGGCTCATCAGCTTGAAGGTGTTCGCCTCGATGCCCTTGGTCAGGCTGACCAGGCCCTTGCCGCGCAGCAGCTCGGCGTGGGGCGCCAGCACGCTGCGCAAGGCGCTGGAGGGCAAGGCGACAAAGATCAGTGCGCTGCCCTGGAGGGTGGCGAGCAGGTCGTTGACCGGTTCGACGCCGTCATGCAGGCGGATGCCCTTGAGGTAACGCGGATTCTCGCGGTCGACGCGCATTGCCTCGGCTTGCGCCGGGTCGCGCATCCACTGCCGCACCGGATGGCCGTTCTGTGCCAAGAGGTTCGCCACGGCGGTGCCGAAGCTGCCGCCTCCAAGAACTGCAACAGGTTGCTGTTCAGTCATATCCAATCCGTTAACCAATAAAGTAAGTGGCGACGTGCGCATTATACGGCGCGCATGCGCCAGAGCCAGTGGCAGTACCTGCCCATTGCAGGGCGGGCCTGTCATGGTGTCGCACTGGCAAAAGCCGCATGGTCGGTTAACATGCCTGATAAATTTCTGAAACAAGGCCGTTTCGTGTTCCCTGGCACGCCACCCTATCCACGCCTGCTGTTGCTGACTGCCCTGCTGGGCGGCCCGGCCATGGCCGAGGACCTGTTCATCGACAACCAGGACCTGCCGCAGGTTCTGACCGCCACGCGCCTGAAACAATCCCCGGCGGCGGTTCCAGGCAGCATGACCGTGCTCGATAACGAGCTGATCCGTGCCAGCGGTGCCCGCGACATCCCCGAGCTGCTGCGCCTGGTGCCGGGCATGATGATCGGCTACGGCGCCGGAAACCAGCCGACGGTCAACTACCACGGCAGCAACGTCAGCGACGCCCGGCGCATGCAGGTGCTGATCGATGGCCGCTCGGTGTACCGCGCAGGGCTGGCCACGGTGGACTGGAGCGACATCCCGGTGGCCATCGAGGATATCGAGCGCATCGAGGTGTTCCGCGGCCCGAACACCGTCAGCTACGGCGCTAACGCGCTGATGGCGGTGGTCAACATCCTCACCCGCAACCCCGCCGACAGCCATGGCACGCGGGTCAAGCTGACTCGCGGCCAGGACGGCATCAACGACTACTACGCAAGCCAGGGCTTCGGCTGGGACAGCGGCGACCTGCGCCTGTCGCTCTCCGGCCAGCAGGACGACGGCTTCGACCAGGACCAGTTCGGCCACGACTACCGCGACAGCCGCCGTGCCAACCGCATCAACATCAATGCCGTGCATACCCTGGCGCCCGACCAGACCCTGGAATGGCAACTGGCGGCCAAGGAAGGCAGCAACCAGCGCCCCTACACCTACCAGCCGGTGTTCGGCAACTACCGCGCCGGCGACAACGCCGACGTCAACGCCAAGGACTATGCAGGCTCGGTGCGCTGGAACCTCGACCTCAACCCCGAGCACAGCCTCTATGTGCAGGGTTCGGCGCAGCACTTCGACCGTCAGCAGGTGTGGCGCGCCTGCGATGCGGCAATTGCCTTCAGCCCCGAGCTGACACGCCTGTGGCAGCTCGACCCGAACTTCGCCGAGAAGGTCGCGCGCAATCTGTACACCGGCAACCTGCCCAGCACCACCAATCCGGTGCTCGGCTCGCTGATGGGCCAGGTGCAGAGCCAGTGGGCCAGCGGCGGGCGCAACACGATCTGCGGCGACGTCGACCAGAGCACCCGCGAAACCCGCTATGACCTGGAAATCCAGGACACCCTGAGCCTCACCGACAGCCTGCGCCTGGTCAGCGGCATGAACTACCGCTACGACCGCGCCGACTCGCAGACCTACTTCAACGGCAGCATCGACGACCAGACCTGGCGCCTGTTCGGCCAGCTCGAATGGCGCGCCGACGAGCACTGGATCCTCCAGGGCGGCGCCATGTACGAACATTCGCAGCTGTCGGGCAACTCGCTGACCCCGCGTGTGGCGGTGAACTACCTGATCACTCCTCGCCATGGCTTGCGCGCGGTGTATTCCGAGGCCATTCGCTCGCCGGACATGTTCGAGAACAACGTCAACTGGAGCTACACGGTCAAGAACCTCTCGCCCAACCTGTACGGGCTGCAGAACGGCGAATATTTCGTCAAGACCCGCGGCCCCGGCAACCTCGACCAGGAGCGCATGCGTTCGCGAGAACTCGGCTACAACGGCGCCTTCAGCGACATCGACCTGAACGTCGACGTGAAACTGTTCTACGACGAAATCACCGGCATGATCAGCGAGCCGTTAAAGAACAACCAGTTCATCGCCAGCAACGCCAACAAGGCCCGTTTCAGCGGCAGCGAGGCGCAGTTCGACTGGCGCGCCACCCAGCGCGACCGCCTGCGCCTGACCTATGCCTATGTCGACGCCTGGGCCAGCAACCCGGCCGATCGCCGCCTGAGTGCCCGCAACAGCGGCTCGGCCGGCTGGCTGCGCGACTGGGGCGAGGGCTGGTCCAGCGCCCTCTTCTATTACGGCGACGATGCCCTCAACCAGTACCGCTACGAGCGGGTCGACCTGCGCGTGGCCAAGCGCTTCAAGATCCACGGCAGCAACCTGGAACTGGCCGCACTGTGGCAGCAGCGCCTGGATGACGAACCGGTCACCCTCGAGCAGAACCGCTATGACAGCCGCCACCGCCTGAGCGTCAGCGCGGAGCTGGAGTTCTGATGGTGCGCCTGCTGCGCCTGCTGCTGCTGTGCCTGTGGCCCCTGGGATCACTGTCGGCCAGCGAAATCCTGCTGGTCGGCGGCGAAGACCAGCCCGGCATCCGCAGCTTCGTCGCAGCCCTGGAAAAGCGCAGGCCCCACGACCAGGTGCGGTTCCAGACCGTCGAACAGCTACCTGGCCCAGGTAAACTCAAGGCTGACACGCGACTGGTACTGCTCGACACCCCAGCTCTGGAATGGCGCCTTGCGGAGGCCGCAGGCCCTTCAGCCCTGGCGCTGCGGGTCAGCCGGGTCCAGGCCGAACAACGCCTGGGCACTTCGCGTCCCGCCTATCTCACCCTGCTGTGGAGTGACCCGCCGCTGGCCCGCCAATTGCGCCTGGCCCGCTATCTGCTGCCGCAGGCCCGGCGCATTGGCGTGCTGTATGGCGAACACAGCCGCTTCCTGCTCGACGAACTGCGCCAGGCCGCCCACCCCTTGGGGCTGGAAATCGTCGCCCAGGATTGGCCCGACCTGCGCGACAGTCGGCCATTGCAACACGTACTCAATAACAGTGACGTGCTGCTCGGGCTGGACGACCCGGACCTGTACAACTCGAAATCAGCCAAGAATGTCCTGCTCAGCAGCTATGGCAGGCAGATGGCGCTGATCGGCCCCAACGTCGGTTTCGTCCGCGCCGGCGCCCTGGCCAGCACCTACAGCGACCAGGACGATTGGCTGGCGGTACTCGAGCAATTGCTCGAGCAACCGTCGGCCCGCTGGCCCCGCAGCCTGTACCCCGCGCACTTTGGTGTCAGCGGGAACCAACAGGTGGCCCGGGCGCTGGGTCTGGAAGCGATCGATCCGGACGCCGCCGCACTGGCCCTCGCCGCAGGAGCCTCCACGCCATGAGCAAGCGCCTGAGCTGGGATATCCATACGCGCACCCAGATCATCAGCCTGGGTCCCGCCCTGCTGCTGACCTTGCTGCTGATCAGTTTCTTCACCTTCGTGCGCATCCAGGATTTGCGCCAGGAGCTCAACCACACCGGGCAACTGATTGCCAACCAGCTGGCGCCGGCGTCCGAATACGGGGTGATCTCGGGCAACAACGAAGTGCTCGAGAGCCTCATGCGCGCGACCTTGAGCATTCCCCACGTGCGCTTTCTCGAGGTCCAGGACAGCCGCAACCATATTCTGGTGTATGTCGAGCAGCCCGATGAAAGCCTCAACCGCGCCCAACGAGTCGAGGTGTTTCAGGCGCCGATCCGCCTGCAGCAAATCCGCCTGGACAACGACTTCCTGCAGGGCAAGGCGGCGCCACCAAACATTGGCGACGACTACCTCGGGCGAGTGATCGTCGGGATGTCCGACGACGCCTTCAGCCAGCGCCAGCAGGAAATCGTGATCAAGGCCGCGATCCTCGCACTGTTCGCCCTGCTGTTCACCTTCCTGCTAGCCCGTCGCCTGGCCACCAGCCTGTCCCGGCCGATCAGCGAGATGGGCCACGCGGTTCGCGCCATCCAACAGGGCGACTTCAACGCCCCCCTGCCAGTGGTCGACGACAGCGAACTGGGCCACCTGGCACGGCACATCAACAACCTCGCCAGCGCCCTCGATCAGGCCGCCCATGAACAACAGCAGGCCATGGGCCAGCTGATCCAGGCGCGCGAAGAGGCCGAGCAAGCCAACCGCGCCAAGTCCGACTTCCTGGCAATGATGAGCCACGAGCTGCGTACACCCATGAACGGCGTGCTGGGCATGCTGCAGTTGCTCGAAACCACCGAGATGACTGGCGAGCAGGCCGAATACACCGCCGTGGCCAGCGAATCCACAGGGCACTTGCTCAAGGTAATCAACGACATCCTCGACTTCTCGCGGATCGAGCGCGCGGCGCTGGAACTGGAGCACATCGAGTTCAACCTGGGCGACCTGATCACCAGCAGCGTGCAGTCGTTCCAGCACACCGCCCAGCAGCGCGACCTCGACCTGCGCCTGCAACTGCCCTGCGCCATGAACCAGCTTCAGGTGGTGGGCGACCCGACGCGGATCCGCCAGATCCTGTTGAACCTGGTGGGTAATGCGCTGAAATTCACCGAGCGAGGCGAGGTGGCCATCGACGCGCGCTGGCAGGTGCTCGACCGCCAACTGATCTGGCTGACCTGCACCGTGCGCGATACCGGCATCGGCATCGACAGCAACCGCCTGGAAATGATGTTCGTGGCCTTCCAGCAGGCCGACAACACCATCTCCCGACGCTACGGCGGTACCGGCTTGGGGCTGTCGATCGCCCGCACCCTGGCCGAACGGATGGGCGGCCAGCTGCGCGGCGAAAGCCGCGAAGGCCTGGGCTCGACCTTCACCCTGGAAATGCCGCTGGTACTGGCCAGCGCCACTTCCGTCCTGCCCGGCAGCACGCTAGTGGACAGCGCTGCGGCTGACGACGGCGGGCGGATCCTGCTGGTTGAGGACAATCCGGTCAATCAGAGCGTCATCGAAGCGATGCTGCGCAGCCTGGGTTTTGAGGTCAGCCTGGCCATGGACGGTGCCCAGGCGATCGACCTGGTCGGCCAGCAGCGTTTCGCCGCGGTGCTGATGGATTGCCGCCTGCCCCAGGTGGACGGATACGAGGCTACCCGTCGCATCCGCCTGCTGCCCCAGGCAGAAGGGCTGCCGATCATCGCCCTGACCGCCAGCGCGCTGCAGGGCGACCGTGAACGTTGCCTGGCCGCCGGAATGAACGATTACCTGAGCAAGCCATTCAAACGTACCGACCTGCAGCGCATCCTGCGGCGTTGGTTGCCCGGTCAGGCAGTTGCGACTGGCGATAAATGCTAAATTGCGGCAGTCTTAAGGACTGGACAGGACCGTCGCTGGGCCGGAAAATAACATTTCAGTGCACACCTGTACTTCTTTTGCCAGGTGCGCTGTGACTTTCACCACAACGCAATAGTCTACCTGTAGGCTGCCGCCTCGGATGCAAAGCGCTTCGGGCCGGCCGGGAAGATTCGTCCCCTGCCACAGGGGGTTATTGAGGAGCTCGCATGACCAAACAAAACGCCTTTACTCGGGAAGACCTGCTGCGCTGCAGTCGCGGTGAGCTGTTCGGCCCCGGTAATGCGCAACTGCCCGCCCCGAACATGCTGATGGTCGATCGCATCACCCATATCAGCGAGGAAGGCGGCAAGTTCGGCAAAGGTGAATTGGTCGCCGAGCTGGATATCAATCCAGACCTTTGGTTCTTCGCCTGCCACTTCGAAGGCGACCCGGTAATGCCAGGCTGCCTGGGCCTCGACGCCATGTGGCAATTGGTCGGCTTCTTCCTCGGCTGGCAGGGCCTGCCGGGCCGCGGTCGTGCGCTGGGTTCGGGCGAAGTGAAATTCTTCGGCCAGGTACTACCCACCGCCAAGAAAGTCACCTACAACATCCACATCAAGCGCGTCCTCAAGGGCAAACTGAACATGGCCATCGCCGATGGCTCGGTCAGCGTCGACGGCCGCGAGATCTACACCGCCGAAGGCCTGCGGGTCGGCGTGTTCACCTCCACTGACAATTTCTAAGGGTTATTCGCATGCGCCGCGTCGTTATCACTGGTCTGGGCATCGTATCGTGCCTGGGCAATGACAAAGAGACCGTCACCGAAAACCTGCGCAACAGCCGTCCGGGTATCCGTTACAACCCGGAATACAAGGAAATGGGGCTGCGTAGCCAGGTTTCCGGTTCCATCGACCTGAACCTCGAAGAGCTGATCGACCGCAAGGTCTACCGTTTCGTCGGCCATGCCGCAGCCTACGCCTACCTGGCGATGCAGGACGCGATCAAGGACTCTGGCCTGAGCGAAGAGCAGATCTCCAACCCGCGCACCGGCCTGGTGGCCGGCTCCGGCGGCGCTTCCACCCTGAACCAGATGGAAGCCCTGGACACCCTGCGCGAGAAAGGCGTCAAGCGCGTTGGTCCGTACCGCGTCACCCGCACCATGGGCAGCACCGTGTCGGCGTGCCTGGCCACCCCGTTCAAGATCAAGGGCATCAACTACTCGATCTCGTCGGCCTGCGCGACCTCTGCACACTGCATCGGCACCGCCATGGAGCAGATCCAGTGGGGCAAGCAGGACATCGTGTTCGCCGGCGGCGGTGAAGAAGAGCACTGGAGCCAGTCGTTCCTGTTCGATGCCATGGGCGCCCTGTCGACCAAGCGCAACGAAACCCCCGAACTGGCCTCGCGCGCCTACGACGCCGATCGTGACGGCTTCGTCATCGCCGGCGGCGGCGGCATGGTCGTGGTCGAAGAACTTGAGCACGCCCTGGCCCGTGGCGCCAAGATCTACGCAGAGATCGTCGGCTACGGCGCGACCTCCGATGGCTACGACATGGTCGCTCCAAGCGGCGAAGGCGCTATCCGCTGCATGCAGCAGGCGCTGTCCACCGTCGATACCCCGATCGACTATCTGAACACCCACGGCACCTCCACCCCGGTCGGCGACGTCGCCGAGATGAAGGGCGTACGTGAAGTGTTCGGCGACAAGGCACCGAAGATCAGCTCGACCAAGAGCCTGTCGGGTCACTCGCTGGGCGCCGCAGGCGTGCACGAGGCGATCTACTGCCTGCTGATGATGGAAAACAACTTCATCGCCGGCTCCGCCAACATCGACGAGCTGGATCCGGAAGTCGCGGACCTGCCGATCGTGCGCAAGACCGAAGACGCCAAGCTCACCACCGTGATGAGCAACAGCTTCGGCTTCGGCGGCACCAACGCCACCCTGGTGCTCAAGCGCTGGGAAGGCAAGTGATAGGCTGACACGCTGAACGAGAACGCCCGGACCTTGGTCCGGGCGTTTTTGTTTGTGCCCTGCCGGCCCTCATCGCGGGGCAAGCCCACTCCCACGCCATGGACTGCCCGCCAGGGTTGGATTGATGTCCAGTTTCTGGGGGCAGCCCACATCCACATGACCTTGAGCCGATGGCGTGGGAGCTGGCTTGCCCCGCGAGGGCCCTTACACCGAGAAGCGCTGCACCAGGGTATTGAGGTCCACCGCCAGCCGCGACAGGGCCTGGCTCGCTGCAGACGTCTGCTCGGCCCCCGCCGACGACTGATGCGCCAGGTCGCGGATGGTGGTCAGGTTACGGTCCACCTCCCGCGCCACCTGGGCCTGCTGCTCCGAGGCACTGGCGATCACCAGGTTGCGCTCGTTGATCTGGCCGATGGCCGCAGCGATCGCCTCCAGCGCCTGGCCCGCGGCATGGGCCCCGTCCAGGGTCGAACGGGCCTGGGCATCGCTATGCTGCATGCCCTGCACCGCCCGCTCGGCACCGCTACGGATGGCCACGATCATCTGCTCGATCTCCTGCGTCGAGGTCTGCGTACGGTGAGCCAACGCCCGCACCTCGTCGGCGACCACGGCGAATCCTCGCCCGGCTTCGCCGGCGCGCGCTGCCTCGATGGCAGCGTTGAGCGCCAGCAGGTTGGTCTGCTCGGCGATCGAGCCGATGACATCCAGCACCTTGCTGATGTCGTGCACCTGCTGGGCCAACTGCCCCACCTCCTCGGCGTTGCCCGCCACGCCACTGGCCAATGCCTCGATGGCAGTGACCGTGGCCTGCACCTGCTCGCGCCCGCGGCGAGCGATCTGGTCTGACTCACGCGAAGCCTCGGAGGTAGCCACCGCGTTGCTCGCCACCTCCTCCACTGCCACAGTCATCTGGTTAACCGCAGTGGCGGCTTGCTCGATTTCCATGCTTTGTTGCTGCAGGCCACGGGTCGCGTCCTCAGTGACCGCGCTCAGTTCTTCGGAAGCCGAGGCCAACTGGTTGGCCGAGTCTGAGATTCTCCCAATGGTCTCGCGCAGGCTCTGCTGCATGCTCTTGAGGGCTGCCAGCAAGCGTGCTGGCTCATCGTCGCCCTGCACGGTGATCTGCGGTGTGAGGTCGCCGGTGGCGACCGTCTCGGCAACCCTCAGCGACTGACCTAGCGGCCGCACGATGCTGCGGGTCAAAGCCAGGGCGAGCACCACAGTCAGGCTCAGGGCAATCACCAGCAACACGCCGACCCAAACTTTCGCACCGTTGTACACAGCCTCGGCCATGTCGGTGGCTGAGTTGGCCTGATGGTTGTTCAGCTCGATCAACTCGTTGAGGGTCGCAGTCATCTGATCGGCCAACTGGTTCATCTCGCCGTTGACCAGCGTCGCCGCCGCCTGGACATGCCCATCGGTGGCCAGTTGTACGACTTGCCCTTGCAAGGTCATGTATTGGCGCTCGAGAACCTGGTAGCGATCGAACAACGTCCGCTCTTCAGGAAGCACGATCAAGGCATCGTAGTGACTCTGCGCCTTGCTCAGGCCGCCCTTGACCTCGTCTATGCGAGCACGGTTCTGCTGTTGGGCAACCGGGTCGGTATTGACCAACAACCGCAAGGTCAAGGCGCGGATGCGTAACATGTCCTGGGTCATGCTGCCCACCGAGATCACGCTCGGCAGCCAGTTGTTGTCCACCTGCTCGGACTGCTGGCGCATATTGGTCATCTGTTGCAATGCGAAGCCACCCAGCGCCACCACCAGCAGCGCCATGATGCCAAAGCCAAGCCCAGCGCGCGGCGCTATATTCAAGCGTCTCAAGCTCATTTCCAGGATCCCTCCCAAGCGTGATAGTCCGTTGCTTAAAAAAGGTATCGGGCCACATGGAAATTGCGTAAGACGAAAAGGCGATATCAAAACGACATCTGCTCATGAAACTCGCTATTTCGTGCGTTTTGGCAGCAGCTCAATAAAATTTTTCCTGCTCACCCGCTCTGCCACCGCTTCGGGCAAGGCATCGAGGAATGGATCGAAAGCGTGCATCTGCTCGCCGATGCTGCCAAAGCGCCCCACCACATCGGACCCGAGCATAAAGCGCTCGGGAAAGCGCACGACCAACTCGACCCAGTCCTGGCGTGGCACGCCCTGCTCATCCAGCAGATAGGGCTCAAGCACGCTCCAGGACAGGTCCACGTACAGGTTGGGATAGTCCTCGAGCAATCGGTTGAGCACCGGCAGGAGAAAGTCCATGCGCTCCTGGTGCCGGTGAATCTCCATGCTGCTGCCGGCATGGGCCCAGATGAAGCGGGTATGCGGGTGGTTACGCAACGGCTCTTCGATTTCCGCCAAGTAGAGTGGGTTGCGCTCGCGCTTGGAGGTGATGTTCGAGTGCAGCAACACCGGCAGGTCGCGCTCGGCAGCCAGGTGATAGATGCGGGTCATGGCCTCGTTGTTGGCGCGAGGCGTGTCGCCGCTGGTCAGGGCGGTGAGGTCGTCATGGCGGGTAAATACCTCGCCGATGCCCTGCCACAACCCCGGATAAAGCTCGAGCATGCGCTCGATATGGCTGACGGCGTTCTTGTCCACCGGGTTGAAGCCGGTGAGAAACGGGTGGAAACGCCTGCGCTGCTCAGCAGGCAGCTTTTCCAGAGCGGCGGCGACGTACAGGTCGGTGGCGCTGTACCAGTAGGCATCGGCATCGTCGCCGGCGTAGTAGCGCGGACGCTTGGGTTCGTCCTCGTGCCATTTCTTCGCCACCGGGATGCCGGAGATCATCGACTGCTCCACCCCGGCCTCGTCCATGGCCTTGAGCAAGGCCGGCATGCCTTCGGTTTCCTGGAAGAAATCCACGTAGTGCAGATGGGCGTCGCTGTAGCGGTAGTCGCGGGCTTGCGCAGTGTCGAACAGACTTGCACTCAACAGCAGGCAGGCCAATGTGCGGGCAATCATCTCAGGCTCCTTTGCCGGTACCGCAAGAGTAGACCGGGCAGCGCTCGCGACGGTTCAGCCACGGACGGCAAAACGCTATGCTTGCAGGCATCCCTCAAGGAGTGTCGCCATGAGCAGCCCCCTGGTCATCCGCCCACGCGCCGAATCGGTCGAGGGCCAGCCGATCCTGCGCCCGCTGCCCTCGGCGCAGTGCCGCAGCGTAGGCCCTTTCGTGTTCTTCGACCATATGCTGGAAACCGACTACGCGCCGGGTCATGGCATGGACATTCGCCAGCACCCTCATATTGGCCTTTCCACCCTCACCTACCTGTTCGAGGGTGAAATCCAGCACAAGGACAGCCTCGGCTCGGACCAGCGCGTGCGCCCAGGAGACGTCAGCTGGATGACCGCCGGAGCGGGCGTGGCGCATGTCGAGCGCACGCCGGCCGAGGTGTTCGAGCGCGGCTCGCGGCTGCATGGGCTGCAGGTCTGGCTGGCCTCGCCGAAGTCCGACGAGCAGGGCCCGGCAAGCTACAGTCATCATCCGGCCGACAGCCTGCCGGCCAGTGACAGCCTCGGCGTGCGGATCCGCATGATCGCCGGCACAGGCTTCTGCCTGGCCTCACCGGTACCGGTGCTCTCCCCCACGCTCTACGCCCATGTGCACATGCAGGCGGCCACCACCCTGATCGTGCCGACGGAACACGTGCAGCGCGCGCTGTATCTGCTCGAAGGTGAGTTGCTGCTGGATAACGAGGACGTCGAGCCATGCAGCCTGGTGGTGCTACCCGAGGGCGAAGTCGTGAGCTTGTATGCCGAAGATGAGTGCCAGCTGGTGCTGATCGGCGGCGCGCCGCTAGACGGACCGCGGCGGATGAACTGGAACTTCGTCGCCAGTGACCCGGGATTGATAGAAGCGGCACGGGCGCGCTGGGCGGCTGGGGATTGGCCGGTGGTGCCGGGAGAAAGCGGGCGGATCGAACTGCCGCGCTGATTGGGGCCGCTTGGCGGCCCCTGAGCCTTCAGCTTGCGAACACTTCCTTGAGCAAGTTATGCATCGAGCGGAATGCCCGCTCCGAGGTGCGCCGGTCGTACTGCATCTTGCCCGGCACATTGGCGTTCGGATCGGTGAACGAGTGCACCGCCCCGCCATAGCTGAGCAACTGCCAGTCAACCTTGGCAGCATTCATCTCTTCTTCGAAGGCTGGCAACTGTTCCCTTGGCACCAATGGGTCGGAGGCACCATGCAGCACCAGCACCGAACCCTTGATGCGCTTGGCATCCTCGGGGTTCGGGGTATCCAGCGTGCCGTGGAACGACACCGCTGCCCTCAGATCGGCGCCGGTGCGGGCAAGCTCCAGGGCACAGCAGCCGCCAAAGCAGAAACCGAACGTCGCGACCTTGCCTGGCTCGAGCAGCGCCTTGGACTGCCCGAGCAATTGCGCCAACGCTTCCTGCATGCGCTTGCGAAGTTCGGCGCGGTCGTTCTTCAGCGGCATCATCGCCGTACCGGCTTCGTCAGCATTGGACGGCCGCACCGACTGGCCATACAAGTCGGCAATCAGCACCACATAGCCTTGCTCGGCCACTTCCTTGGCGATACGTTCGGCGCCCTCGCCGATACCCATCCAGTTCGGCGCCATCACCAGGCCCGGCTGCGGCAGCGCGCCCGGGGCGTAGACCAGGCGGCTTTCGTAAGCCTTGCCTGACAGGTGATAAACCAACGACTCGACGATGACCTTGCTCATTCAGCTCTCCTTGGGCGTTCACGGGTCAGGACAGGATAGATGTATTCGTGGCAACGGCAGACATGAAAAAGCCCGCCGAAGCGGGCTTTTCTTGCCTCAGGTCAAGCCGACAGCTCGACCAGCAGCTTGTTGAGACGGCGTACGTAGGCCGCCGGATCCTTCAAGCTGTCACCGGCCGCCAGGGCCGCCTGGTCGAACAGGATGTGCGAAAGCTCGGCGAAGCGGTCTTCACTCTGCTCGCCATCGAGCTTCTCGATCAGCGGGTGGCTCGGGTTGAACTCGAAGATCGGCTTGGACTCCGGCACCTTCTGCCCGCTGGCCTCGAGGATCTGGCGCATCTGCAAGCCCAGGTCCTGTTCACCGATGGCCAGGATCGCCGGCGAGTCGGTCAGGCGGTGCGAGACACGCACCTCGGCAACGCTGTCACCCAGCGCGCCCTTGAGACGCTCGACCAGGCCTTCCTTGTCCTTGGCGACTTCTTCCTGGGCCTTCTTGTCCTCTTCGGAGTCCAGACTTCCCAGGTCCAGGTCGCCGCGGGCGACGTCGACGAAGGCCTTGCCGTCGAACTCGTTGAGGTAGCTCATCAGCCACTCGTCGATGCGGTCGGTGAGCAGCAGCACTTCGATGCCTTTCTTGCGGAAGACTTCCAGGTGCGGGCTGTTCTTGACCTGGGCGTAGGATTCGCCGGTAAGGAAGTAGATCTTGTCCTGGCCTTCCTTGGCGCGGGCCAGGTAGTCGGCCAGGGCGACGCTCTGCTCGCCGCTGTCGTCATGGGTGGAGGCGAAGCGCAGCAGGCTGGCGATCTTCTCCTTGTTGGCGAAGTCCTCGGCCGGGCCTTCCTTGAGCACCTGACCGAAGTTTTTCCAGAAGCCCTTGTACTGCTCGGGTTCGTTCTTCGCCAGTTTCTCCAGCATGTCCAGCACACGCTTGGTCAGCGCGGTCTTCATCGAGTCGATGATCGGGTCTTTCTGCAGGATCTCGCGGGAAACGTTCAGCGACAGGTCGTTGGAGTCGACCACGCCCTTGATGAAGCGCAGGTACAGCGGCAGGAACGACTCTGCCTGGTCCATGATGAACACGCGCTGCACGTACAGTTTCAGGCCGCGTGGCGCTTCGCGCTGATACAGGTCGAACGGCGCGCGGGCCGGCACGTACAGCAGCGAGTTGTACTCGAGCTTGCCTTCGACCTTGTTGTGGCTCCAGGCCAGCGGGTTCTCGAAGTCATGGCCGATGTGCTTGTAGAACTCCTGGTACTCCTCGTCCTTCACCTCGGTGCGCGAACGGGTCCACAGGGCGCTGGCGCGGTTGACGGTTTCCCATTCCTGCTCCGGCTTTTCCTCGCCTTCGGCGGCCTCGGCCTGCTCCTTGGGCAGCTCGATCGGCAGGGCGATGTGGTCGGAGTACTTCTTGACCACGTTGCGCAGACGCCAGCCATCGGCGAATTCATCCTCGCCCTTCTTCAGGTGCAGGACGATGCGGGTACCGCGCTGCGGCTTGTCGATGGTGGCGACTTCAAACTCGCCCTCGCCTTTGGATGACCAGTGCACGCCCTCGGCGGCCGGCAGGCCGGCGCGACGGCTGAACACGTCGACCTTGTCGGCGACAATGAACGCGGAGTAGAAGCCCACACCGAACTGACCGATCAGGTGCGAGTCCTTTTTCTGGTCACCGGTGAGGTTCTTCATGAAGTCGGCGGTACCGGACTTGGCAATGGTACCCAGGTGCGCGATCACGTCTTCGCGGCTCATGCCGATGCCGTTGTCCTCGAGGGTAACGGTGTTGGCAGCCTTGTCGAAGCTGAGGCGGATCTTCAGGTCGGCGTCGCCTTCGAGCAGCTCAGGCTTGGCCAGGGCCTCGAAGCGCAGCTTGTCAGCGGCGTCGGAGGCGTTGGAGATCAGCTCGCGCAGGAAGATCTCCTTGTTCGAATACAGGGAATGGATCATGAGGTGCAGCAGTTGCTTTACCTCGGTCTGAAAGCCCAGGGTTTCTTTTTGAGTCTCCACACTCATGGTCTTCAAAACTCCAATCTGTTGGTTGGTGACGCCTGGCGGCCAGCGGGCCGTTTTGATGGCGGATGTCCAGCAGATGGGGGCAGCCCTGACTATTTCAAGGGCTTTTCCGGTTCAATCTTGAAATGCGCGCGTGCCGTGGCGATCGGGGTGTCGCGATCGCCCTGCCAGGCGGTAATGGCGACGTTGGTCACCCGTCGCCCCTGGCGCCACAGCTGGCACTGGGCGTAGGTATCGCGGTAAAGGCCAGCACGCAGGTAGTCGATGGAAAAATCGATGATCTTCGGAATGCTCGCGCTTTCGCTGTAGATCAGCAGGTAGAGCGCCGCGGACAGCTCCATGAACCCGGCGATCACGCCGCCATGGATGGCCGGCAGCAACGGGTTGCCGATATTGTCCGGATTGGCCGGCAGACGGAACAGCAGGTCTTCGCCCTGGCGCTCGCATTCGATACCGATCAATCCGGCATAGGGGATCAACGCCAGCAAGGGCTGGTAATCACCCCGGGCGTGGGCCTGGTTCAGTTGCTGGCGGATATCGCTGGGGATCACGTGCGGCGCTCCTTGAGGCTGTTACCGAAGCGGATGCCGCCTTTGACGTCCTGCCCCAGGCGCATGAAGGTGCCGACTACCTGGCAGATCGGTTGCGCAGGGTCATCCTGGTAGGCTGTCCCCCGGGTGAAGATGACATCGCGGGTCACACGGTAGCACTGGGCATGGCCATGGATGTCCTTGCCCGCCTCGGCCGGGTGCATGTAGTCGATGCGTAGGTCCAAGGTCGGACATACCTCGAAGCTGGGCAGCGCGCAGAGCGTAGCCATGCCGCACGTGGTGTCCATCAGCGTGGTCAGCACACCACCATGCACCGCGCCATTCTGCGGATTGCCGACAATGGCCGGCGACCAGGGCAGCACCAGGGTCATGCCATCGGCGTCGGCATGCTGCACCCGCATCTGTAGTACCTGGCAATGTTTCAATGCCGACAGAAAGCGCTCGGCCATCGCCATCAATGGAGTCTCGTTCATTGTCCGCCGCCGCATAAAATGGGTAAAAAGTCTATATAGGCCAGGCAGTTATATATCTGTAACCTGCGTTGAACTTATTCGCCGGCAGGGTACTCGAAGGAACATACAAAGTTATTCCACCCAGGAGAAACACCCCATGCGTAAACCTTTTGCTTTTGCTCTGATGCTGGCCGCTGCCATGGGCCTGGCTGCTTGCGATAAAGCGAGCGAAGACAAAGCCCAGGACGCACAGCAACATGCCGAGCAAGCCCAAGAGAAGATGGGCGAAGCTCAGGATAAGATGAACGACGCCGCCAAGGAAAACGCCGAAGCCGCCAAAGATCAGGCCGAAGCGCAGCAGAAGGCCGCCGAGGAAGCTGCGCCTTCCACGCCAGCGCCGACCACTGCACCTGCCGAGCCAGCCAAGCAGTAATCGAGCGACATAAAGAAACCCGACACTGTCGGGTTTTTTTATATCTGTCATTTAACGCTGAAAGGCTTCAGCTTGCACTGTCGGAAGTGTCCCTGCTCGCCTCTACCGGTGCACTTTCGGTGGGCGTGAACACCATCACTTCCAGTACATGGGAATGAAACTCACGGCGATACAGAATGAACACCACGCCCACGCTCATGGCCATGAACAGCCAGGGGCTGATGAACCAGCTCAACATGGCCATGCCGAAGTAATACGAGCGCAACCCCAGGTTGAACTGGTTGGCGGCCAGCGACAGCACCCGCGCCGCCCGGGAGGCGAAAGCCTTGCGTTCCAGTTCGTTGACCTGACGTTCGCCTATCATCGGCGCCGAGCCCACCAATACTGCGGCGAAGTTGTATTGACGCATACACCAGCTGAACGTGAAGAACGCATAGACGAACACCGTCGCCAGGCACAGCAGCTTGATTTCTGACATGCCTTGGGACGCCTGCTGTACCAGCGGCAGGTCGGCCAGCAGCGACAACGCGCGGTCGGACGCACCGAGCACGGTGAGGATGCCGGCAAGAATGATCAGGGTGCTGGAGGCGAAGAACGATGCATTGCGCTCCAGGTTGCCTATCACGCTGGCATCGGCGATGCGGTTGTCGCGCAGCAGCATGCGGCGCATCCAATCCTCGCGGTAAAGGTGCAACACGCTGGCCAGGCACGCGGTGTCGCGCCCCTTCCAGGTGGCATAGCGGGTGTAGCCGCCCCAGCAGATGGCGAACCAGCAGACGGCCAGGAGGTTGCCAAGGTTGTTTTGGATGAAGGTCATGCAGGAATCCCTTAAAGAGAAACAGACCGGTGTTCGACGCCCGGATTCGTTAAAAGATACGCCATCGCGCGCTAGCGTCGGTCCAGGCCACAAAAAACCCCGCGCCTTTCGGCAGCGGGGTCTCGATAACCACCTTTGACGGGGGCCCTTTGGCTTTTGGCCAGCGCCCCGTCCATCAGGTTTCAATCCATCAGGCCAGCGCCTCGCGCGGCTTGCCCAGCATGCGGTCGCAGACCACGGCGACAGCCAGGGTCACCACCGAAGGCACCAGCCAGGCCATGCCTTCGTTGCTGAACGGCAGGTGAGCCAGGGCGTCAGGCAGTGCGTGGGCGAAGCTGCTGCCCTTGATGGCGTCGACAACGCCGAACACCAGCGACACCAGCATGACCGGCGCCAGGATGCGGGTTGGCGAGTTCCACAGGTCCTTCACGAAGCTCAGGCCCACGACCACGATGCACGGCGGATAGATCGCCGTCAGCACGGGAATCGAGAACATGATCAGCTTGGTCAGGCCCAGGTTGGAGATCACCAGCGAGAAACCAGCCAGGATCACCACCAGCGCACGGTACGACAGCGGCAGGATCTGGCTGAAGTATTCGGCACAGGCGCAGGTCAGACCCACGGCGGTGACCAGGCAGGCCAGCGCGATCAGTACCGCCAGGAAACCACTGCCCAGCGAACCGAAGGTGTGCTGCACATAGGCATGCAATACCATCGCACCGTTGGTGGCATCGGCTGCGATGTCATGACTGCCCGCGCCGAGGCGGAACAGGCTGACATACACCAGGACCAGACCCAGGCCGGCAATCAGGCCCGCAATGATGGCATAGCGGGTGATCAGCTTCGGCGACTCGACACCACGCGAACGGATGGCATTGACGATGACGATACCGAAGACCAGTGCCCCCAGCGTGTCCATGGTCAGGTAACCATCGGAGAAACCTTTGGAGAACGCAGCGGCGGCGTAGGCAGGCTGGGCCTCACCGATGGTGCCGGCCGGCAATGCGAACGCCGCGATGCCCAGCACAGCCAGGGCGATGATCTTCAACGGCGCGAGGAAACGCCCTACGGTGTCGAGCAGCTTGCCCGGGTACATGGACACGGCCAGGACCACCGCGAAGTACACCACGCTGTAAATGAGCAGAGCGAGCGGGCTTTCACCGGTCAGCGGTGCCACGCCCACTTCGAACGACACGGTCGCAGTGCGCGGGGTGGCGAACAGCGGGCCGACCGAGAGGTAGCACACCGCCGCCAGCAGGCCGCCGAAGAACTTGCCGATCGGGCTGCTCAGGGCATCCATGCCGCCACCGACCTTGGCCAGGGCGATCACGGTGATGACCGGCAGGCCCACGGCGGTGACCAGGAAGCCGAGTGCGGCCATCCATACGTTCGGGCCAGACTGCAGGCCGACGATAGGTGGGAAGATGATGTTGCCGGCGCCTACGAAAAGCGCAAACGTCATAAAGCCAAGCGCCAGGATATCCTGGCCTTTTAACACTTTCATTTAAGGAAATACCACACTGCTGAAATCGGGAGTCGGAGGGGATTTCCCATAGGATGAAGGGAAATGCTGCCCGGCTTGGTGAGCCAGACCCGTTTAGCGTGTCGTTCCCTTTTGGGGTACGGGCACAGAGTGAACGCGTAGCCTACCTGTTTTGCCTGACAAACGCACTGGCACAGTGCTGCTTGTCCGATGTGCGTATGTGTTTGTCGTCTTGTTGAACGTGTTCAGCGACAATTTATTGCGTATTCAAACGAATGTCTGGTTGAAAATCCTGATAGCGACCATCGGAATTTCCGAAGGTGTGCAGCCCCATCTTCCAAGCGATCCCCGTTAACGACAAAGGCCACCCGAAGGTGGCCTTTGTGCGCGTGGGGGGTATTGCGTGTTACTTACTTCTTGACTTCCCAGCCAGTCAGCTCGGCCAGAGCCTTGCCGATGTCAGCCAGGGAACGCACGGTTTTCACACCAGCGTCCTGCAGGGCGGCGAACTTCTCGTCCGCAGTACCCTTGCCACCGGAGATGATGGCGCCAGCGTGGCCCATGCGCTTGCCAGCAGGTGCGGTAACACCGGCGATGTAGGAAACGACAGGCTTGGTCACGTTGGCCTTGATGTAGGCCGCGGCTTCTTCTTCAGCGGAACCGCCGATTTCACCGATCATGACGATCGCTTCGGTCTTCGGGTCTTCCTGGAACAGCTTCAGGATGTCGATGAAGTTGGAGCCCGGGATCGGGTCACCGCCGATGCCGACGCAGGTCGACTGGCCGAAGCCGGCGTCGGTGGTCTGCTTGACAGCTTCATAGGTCAGGGTGCCGGAACGCGAAACGATACCGACCTTGCCTGGCAGGTGGATGTGACCTGGCATGATGCCGATCTTGCACTCGCCCGGAGTGATCACGCCTGGGCAGTTCGGGCCGATCAGGGTCACGCCCAGCTCGTCGCACTTGACCTTGGCGTCCAGCATGTCGAGGGTAGGGATACCCTCGGTGATGCAGACGATCAGCTTGATGCCACCGAAGGCGGCTTCCAGGATCGAGTCCTTGCAGAAAGGAGCCGGTACGTAGATGACCGACGCGTCAGCGCCGGTAGCTTCCACAGCTTCTTTCACGGTGTTGAACACCGGCAGGCCCAGGTGGGTGGTGCCACCCTTGCCCGGGGTGACGCCGCCGACCATCTTGGTGCCGTAGGCGATGGCTTGTTCGGAGTGGAAGGTACCCTGCGAGCCGGTGAAGCCCTGGCAGATGACTTTGGTGTCTTTATTGATCAGGACGCTCATTACTTGCCCTCCGCAGCTTTGACAACTTGTTGAGCAGCGTCGGTCAGGCTGGTTGCCGCAATGATGTTCAAACCGCTTTCTGCCAGTACTTTAGCGCCCAGTTCGGCGTTGTTGCCTTCAAGGCGAACGACGACCGGAACCTTGACGCCGACCTCTTTCACCGCGCCAATGATGCCTTCGGCAATCATGTCGCAGCGAACGATGCCGCCGAAGATGTTGACCAGTACGGCCGCGACATTGCTGTCGGACAGGATGATCTTGAACGCTTCGGTAACGCGCTCTTTGGTAGCGCCGCCGCCAACGTCGAGGAAGTTGGCAGGCTTGCCGCCGTGCAGGTTGACGATGTCCATGGTACCCATGGCCAGGCCGGCACCGTTGACCATGCAGCCGATGTTGCCTTCGAGGGCAACGTAGTTCAGTTCGAACTTGGCGGCGTGGGCTTCACGGGCGTCATCCTGCGACGGATCGTGGAAGGTCTTCAGCTTCGGCTGACGGTACATGGCGTTGGCGTCGATGTTGATCTTGGCATCGAGGCAGTGCAGATCGCCATCGGCCTTGATCACCAGCGGGTTCACTTCCAGCAGGGCCAGATCGTGATCCTTGAACAGCTTGGCCAGGCCTACGAAGATCTTGGCGAACTGCTGAACTTGCTTGCCTTCCAGGCCCAGCTGGAACGCCAGCTCGCGACCCTGGAACGGCTGGGCACCGACCAGTGGATCGATGGTGGCCTTGAGGATCTTCTCAGGAGTGTCGTGAGCGACTTTCTCGATGTCCACGCCACCTTCGGTGGAGGCCATGAACACGATGCGGCGGCTCGAACGGTCGACTACAGCGCCCAGGTAGAGCTCTTTGGCGATGTCAGTGCAGGACTCGACCAGGATCTTGGAAACTGGCTGACCATTGGCGTCGGTCTGGTAGGTAACCAGGTTCTTGCCAAGCCACTGTGCAGCGAACGCCTTGGCGTCTTCCTTGCTGCGAACCAGCTTGACGCCGCCCGCTTTACCGCGACCACCGGCGTGGACCTGGGCTTTTACAACCCACTCGGAACCGCCGATCTTGTCGCAGGCTTCTGCTGCAGCTTCAGGGGTGTCGACTGCGAAACCCTTGGAAACTGGCAGGCCGTACTCAGCGAACAGCTGCTTACCCTGATACTCGTGAAGATTCATGCTTTTTACCGTCTTCGTTAGGTACTGCGCTTCGGCGCTGCGCCATTACTGGCGCCGCACCACCTGTGACCGTTGACCCTGGGTTTTCCCATGTGATCCGGTCCGGCGGACGTTCCGCGGTGAGTCTTGCACGCAAGACCCACGACGGGCAGCCCGCCGTGGTTTCTTATAATTAACGCTTCTTACGGTTGGCGACGTGAATGGCACCGCCATTCACCGCCAGCGCTGCTTCATGCAGCGCTTCGGACAGGGTCGGATGGCTGAAGACCATCATGCCCAGATCCTCGGCACTGGTGCCGAATTCCATTGCGATCGCGCCTTGCTGGACCAGCTCGGCAGCGGATGGGCCGATCACATGTACACCCAGCACACGATCGGTTTTAGCATCGGCGATGACCTTGACGAAACCACCGGTATCGTTGGCTGCCATCGCACGGCCGCTGGCCGCGAACGGGAAGGTGCCCACGTTAACCTCAACGCCTTCGGCTTTCAACGCCTGTTCGGTCTTGCCGACCCACGCGATCTCCGGGTGGGTGTAGATGACGGAAGGAATCAGGTCATAGTTCATCTGGGCTTTGTGGCCCTTGATGCGCTCGACGACCATGATGCCCTCTTCCGAGGCCTTGTGCGCCAGCATCATGCCGCGCACCACGTCGCCGATGGCGAACACGCCAGGAACGCTGGTGGCGCAGTGATCGTCAACGAAGATGTAGCCACGCTCGTCAATGGTCACACCGCTGTCGGCGGCCAGCAGGTCGGTGGTCACCGGGCGACGGCCGACCGCGACGATCAGCTTGTCGAAGGTGATCTTCTGCTCGCCTTCGGCATTGGTGTAGGTAACTTCGACTTCGTCGCCGTTGACTTTCGAGCCGGTGACGCGAGCGCCCAGCTTGATGTCCAGGCCTTGCTTGGTCAGGGTCTTCTGGGCCTCTTTCGACACGGCAGTGTCGGCAGCCATCAGGAAGGTGTCCAGGGCCTCGAGCACGGTGACTTCGGCACCCAGGCGCGCCCAGACCGAACCCAGTTCCAAGCCGATAACGCCGGCACCGATGACGCCCAGGCGCTTAGGAACCGATTGGAATTCCAGTGCGCCGGTGGAGTCGACGATGACTTTCTGGTCGACCGGAGCCGGAGGAATATCGATCGGGCGCGAGCCGGAAGCCAGGATCACGTTCTCGGCTTCGATGACTTCGGTAGTGCCGTCAGCCTTGGTAACTTCGACTTTCTTGCCGGCCAGCAGCTTGCCGTGGCCCTGGATCGAAGTGACGCCGTTGGCCTTGAACAGGGTGGCAACACCGCCGGTCAGGTTCTTGACGATGCCGGCCTTGCGGCCAACCATCGCGGCGACGTCCATCTTCACTTCACCCGTGGAGATACCGTGGACGTTGAAGCTCTCTTTGGCTTCCTTGTACTTCCAGGAGCTGTCCAGCAGTGCCTTGGAAGGAATGCAACCTACGTTCAGGCAGGTGCCGCCCAGGGCCAGCTTGCCCTCGGCGTCGGTGTATTTCTCGATACAGGCAGTCTTCAGACCGAGTTGGGCAGCCTTGATGGCGGCAACATAGCCGCCAGGACCTGCACCAATCACCACTACGTCGAATTTCTGGGTCATAAAAGATTCCTTATCAGCTACAAGCTACAAGCCGCGTACCGCACGGCCCCGTCTCTTGAAGAACGGGGCCGGCGGCGCGCAGCTAGTTGATTAGATGTCCAGCAGCAGGCGAGACGGATCTTCCAGCAGGTTCTTGATGGTCACCAGGAAGGTTACCGCTTCCTTGCCGTCGATCAGGCGGTGGTCATAAGACAGCGCCAGGTACATCATCGGACGGATCACGACCTGGCCATTGATGGCCATCGGGCGCTGGATGATGTTGTGCATACCCAGGATCGCGGCCTGCGGCGGGTTGACGATCGGGGTCGACATCATCGAGCCGAAGGTACCACCGTTGGTGATGGTGAAGGTACCGCCGGTCATCTCTTCGATGGCCAGCTTGCCGTCACGGGCCTTCTTGCCGAAGGTGGCGATGCCGTTCTCGATCTCAGCCAGGCTCATCGACTCGGCATTACGCAGTACCGGCACCACCAGGCCACGGTCGCTGGACACGGCGACGCCGACGTCGGCATAACCGTGGTAGACAATGTCGTTGCCGTCGATCGAGGCGTTGACTGCCGGGAAGCGCTTGAGCGCCTCGGTGGCGGCCTTGACGAAGAACGACATGAAGCCCAGGCGCACGCCGTTGTGGGTCTTCTCGAACAAGTCCTTGTACTTCGAACGCAGGGCCATGACCTCGGTCATGTCGACTTCGTTGAAGGTGGTCAGCATCGCCATGTTCGACTGGGCTTCGACCAGACGCTCGGCAATCTTGGCGCGCAGACGGGTCATCGGCACGCGCTTCTCGGTACGGTCGCCGGCGGCAACGACAACCGGGGCAGCGGCGGCTGCGGCGGCAGGCTTGGCCGCTGGAGCCGGGGCGGACTTCTTGTTGGCGACGGCGGCAACGACGTCTTCCTTGGTGATGCGACCGCCCTTGCCGGTGCCGGCAACGGTAGCCAGGTCGATGCCGTTCTCTTCGGCCAGCTTGCGCGCAGCCGGGGCGGCAACCGGGTCGTCTTCACCAGCGTCGGCGGCAGCGGCGGCTGGAGCGGCAGCGGCCGGGGCAGCAGCCGGAGCAGCGGCGGCAGCGCCGCCCTCCACGATCGAACCCAGCACTTCGTCGGACAGGACGGTGTCGCCCTCGCCCTTGACGATGGCGCCCAGCACGCCGTCGGCAGTGGCCAGGACTTCAAGGACGACCTTGTCGGTTTCGATGTCGACGATCAGCTCGTCACGCTTGACGGCGTCGCCCGGCTGCTTGTGCCAGGTGGCAACGGTGCCATCGGCAACCGATTCCGGGAAGGTTGGGGCTTTGATCTCGATAGCCATTATCTGTGTTTCCTTAAATTCGGTTTCAGGTGCGCGAAGGCGTTAGACGGTGAACGCGTCTTGCAGCAGTTTTTCCTGCTGCTCGGCGTGCTTCGATGCGTAACCACAGGCTGGCGCGGCGGAAGCGTCGCGGCCGGCGTATTCCAGAACCAGTGCCTTGTTGTGGCGGCCCAGGATACGGCGCATGTGATGCTGGCTGCTGTACCAGGCGCCCTGGTTCATCGGCTCTTCCTGACACCACACTGCATGCTTGAGGTTGGTGTAAGGCGCCAGGATTTCGACCAGGTCGTCCTCAGGGAACGGATACAGCTGCTCGATACGCACGATGGCGATGTCTTCGCGGCCTTCGGCACGGCGTTTTTCCAGCAGGTCGTAGTAGACCTTGCCACCGCACAGGACCAGACGCTCGACCTTGGCCGGATCGAGGTTGTCGATTTCCGGGATCACGGTCTGGAACGAACCTTCGGCCAGATCTTCCAGCGTCGAGATGGCCAGCTTGTGGCGCAGCAGCGACTTCGGCGTCAGCACGATCAGCGGTTTGCGCAGCGGACGGATGACCTGGCGACGCAGCAGGTGGTAGATCTGGGCCGGGGTGGTCGGCACGCAAACCTGGATGTTGTGCTCGGCGCACAGCTGCAGGTAACGCTCCAGACGCGCGGAGGAGTGCTCCGGACCTTGCCCTTCATAACCGTGTGGCAGCAGCATGGTCAGACCGCACAGGCGGCCCCACTTGTGCTCACCGCTGGTGATGAACTGGTCGATCACCACTTGCGCACCGTTGGCGAAGTCGCCGAACTGGGCTTCCCAGATCACCAGCGCGTTCGGCGTGGTGGTCGAGTAGCCGTATTCGAAGGCCAGCACGGCTTCTTCCGAAAGGAAGGAGTCGTACAGTTCGAAGCGCGGCTGGCCCGGGAACAGGTTCTTCAGCGGTACGTAGGTGCTGGCGTCCTTCTGGTTGTGCAGCACCGCGTGACGGTGCGAGAAGGTGCCACGGCCGATGTCCTGGCCGGTCATGCGGATCGGGTGCCCTTCGAACTGCAGGGTGGCGTAGGCCATGGTCTCGGCGTAGCCCCAGTTGATCGGCAAGCCACCGGCCTGCATCTTCTGGCGATCTTCGTAGATCTTGGCGACCTGACGCTGGACGACGAAGCCTTCTGGAAGCTCCAGCAGCTTGGCCGACAGTTCCTGCAGGGTCTTGAGGTCGAAGCGGGTGTCATGACGCGCGGTCCAGGCATGGCCCAGGTAGGGACGCCAGTCGACGAACAGCTCGCGGTTCGGCTCCTTGACCAGGCTCTTGACTACATGCAGGCCGTTGTCCAGGGCGTTGCGATACTCGTCGATCTTGGCCTGGGCGCGTTCGGCATCGATGCGGCCGGCGCTGATCAGTTGCTCGGCGTACAACTCACGGGTGGTGCGCTGCTTGCTGATCTGCTGGTACATGAGCGGCTGGGTGCCGTTCGGCTCGTCGGCCTCGTTGTGGCCGCGGCGGCGGTAGCAGACCAAGTCGATGACCACATCACGCTTGAACTGCATGCGGTAATCGATGGCCAGCTGGGTGACGAACATCACCGCTTCAGGATCGTCGCCGTTCACGTGCAGGATCGGCGCCTGGATCATCTTGGCAACGTCGGTGGCGTACTCGGTTGAACGCGCGTCGAGCGGATTGCTGATGGTGAAGCCGACCTGGTTGTTGATCACGATGTGCACGGTGCCGCCGGTCTTGAAACCGCGGGTCTGCGACATCTGGAAGGTTTCCATGACCACGCCCTGGCCGGCGAACGCTGCGTCGCCGTGGATCGAAATCGGCAGAACCTTGTCGCCAACGCTGTCGTTGCGGCGATCTTGGCGGGCGCGAACCGAACCTTCCACCACTGGCGAGACGATTTCCAGGTGGGAGGGGTTGAACGCCATGGCCAGGTGGACTTCGCCACCGGGGGTCATCACGTTGGAGGAGAACCCCTGGTGGTACTTCACGTCACCGGAGCCCAGCTCGTTCATCTTCTTGCCTTCGAACTCGTCGAACAGCTCGCGCGGGTTCTTGCCGAAGGTATTGACGAGCACGTTCAGACGGCCACGGTGGGCCATGCCGATCACGACTTCCTTGGTACCGTAGGAACCGGAGCGCTGGATCATTTCGTCCAGCATCGGGATCAGGCTCTCACCGCCTTCCAGGCCAAAGCGCTTGGTGCCCGGGTACTTGGTGCCCAGATACTTCTCAAGGCCCTCACCGGCCGTGACGCGCTCGAGCAGATGTGCCTGCACGTCGGCGGAGAACTCGGGGCGGCCACGCACGCTTTCCAGGCGCTGCTGGAACCAGCTGCGCTGCTCGGAATCGACGATGTGGGTGAATTCGGCACCAATGGTGCGACAATATGTCTTCTCGAGCGCCTCGAAAATTTCGCGTAGGCTCGCTTCCTCTTTGCCGATGAACAGGTCGCCGGCACGGAAGGTCGTATCAAGATCGGCATTGGTCAAGCCGTAATGATTGATCGACAGGTCTACGGGCGCAGGACGCTGCCACAACCCCAACGGGTCGAGCTTGGCAGCCTGATGGCCGCGCATACGATAGGCCTGGATCAGTCGCAGCACTTCAACCTGCTTCTTCTCGTGTTCTGTGCTCACGCTCCCGGCGGAAACCGGTTGGGCGCGGCGCTGGTTCTTTGCCAGCAGTACGAAATGGTCGCGGATCGTCGAGTGCGAGACATCGGTAGCGGTGCTGCCGTCGGCGGGCAACTTCTGGAAGTAA
The DNA here is from genome assembly GCF_900110655.1 of Pseudomonas soli. Lineage (GTDB taxonomy): Bacteria > Pseudomonadota > Gammaproteobacteria > Pseudomonadales > Pseudomonadaceae > Aquipseudomonas > Aquipseudomonas soli. Next base: position 39,758 of record NZ_FOEQ01000010.1, on the reverse strand, counting down.
GTGCGCCACTCTTCTGGCACAGCGTTAGGGTCGTGCAGGTAGAGCTCATAAAGCTCTTCCACATATGCAGCGTTACCACCTGAAAGGTGGGCGCTTTCCCACATGCGCTGCATCACGCTTTCTTGCATGCTTGGTCACCCTCGGTTAGGGGACTGATCGGCGAGAGCCACAGCAAACCTGGAAAAGTCCGAACACAGCGACTGAACCACGCCACCTGGATCCTGCTGATTTTCCGGGTACCAGCCCGGAAGCCCCTGCTGGTCTCATATCTTCATAGGTAATGAGCGCGGGCTTTGTGAGCCCTTGCTCGGGTTTTACCTCAGTGCGGGCTCACCACCCGCACCTCGGCTTACTGCAGGTACAACGCTTTGAATCAGGTGCCGCTTTGCAGCAGCATGTTACGTACGTGGCCGATTGCCTTGGTCGGGTTCAGACCCTTCGGGCAAACGTTCACGCAGTTCATGATCCCGCGGCAGCGGAACACGCTGAACGGGTCATCCAGGGACGCCAGGCGCTCCTGAGTCTTGGTGTCACGGCTATCGGCCAGGAAGCGGTAGGCCTGCAGCAGGGCGGCGGGGCCCAGGAACTTGTCCGGGTTCCACCAGAACGATGGGCAGGAGGTCGAGCAGCAAGCACACAGGATGCACTCGTACAGACCGTCCAGCTTGTCGCGGTCTTCCGGCGACTGCAGACGCTCGATGGCCGGGGCCGGCGTGTCGTTCTGCAGGAATGGCTTCACCTTCTCGTACTGCTTGTAGAAGATGCTCATATCGACCACCAGGTCACGAATGACCGGCAGGCCAGGCAGCGGACGCAGTACCAGCTTATTGCCCTTGACCACGCCCGACAGCGGGGTGATGCAGGCCAGGCCGTTCTTGCCGTTCATGTTCATGCCATCGGAACCGCACACGCCTTCACGGCAGGAGCGACGATACGAGAAGCCCTCGTCCTTTTCCTTGATCAGTGCCAGCACGTCCAGAACCATCAGGTCCTTGCCGCCGGTATCGACGTCGAACGACTCCATCTTGGGCGCCGAGTCGGTGTCGGGGTTGTAGCGATAAACTTCGACTTTCAACATAGCAGCCACCCTTAGTAAGTCCGGACTTTTGGTTCGAAGGCAGGAACTGTCTTCGGCGCAAAGTTGACACCACGCTTGGCGACGCGCTTCTCACCCGGGTAGTACAGGGTGTGGCACAGCCAGTTTTCGTCGTCACGGTCTTCGAAGTCTTCACGGGCGTGTGCGCCACGGGACTCTTTACGGGCTTCGGCCGCGATGGCGGTAGCTTCGGCGACTTCCAGCAGGTTCTGCAGCTCCAGCGCTTCGATACGCGCAGTGTTGAAGGCCTGGGACTTGTCGTTGATCTTGACGTTGGCGATGCGGTCACGCAGGCCAGCCAGTTGCTCGATACCCTTCTGCATGTATTCACCGGTACGGAATACACCGAAGTAGTTCTGCATGCAGCTCTGCAGTTCGCGCTTCAGGCTTGCCACGTCTTCGCCGCTGGTACGCTCGTTGAGCTTGTTCAGGCGGTTCAGGGCAACATCGACGTCGGTGTCGCTGGCATCGCGGTACTCGACGCCTTCGGTCAGCGCCTTTTCCAGGTGCAGGCCGGCGGCACGGCCGAACACCACCAGGTCGAGCAGCGAGTTGCCGCCCAGGCGGTTGGCGCCGTGGACCGATACGCAAGCCACTTCACCCACGGCGAACAAGCCCGGGATGATGTGATCCTTGCCTTCGGCGTCCATGGTGATGGCCTGGCCATGAATGTTGGTGGCGACGCCGCCCATCATGTAGTGGCAGGTCGGCACGACCGGTACCGGGGCGACTACTGGATCGACGTGGGCGAAGGTCTTGGACAGCTCGCAGATACCTGGCAAGCGGCTGTGCAGCACTTCCTCGCCCAGGTGATCCAGCTTCAGCAGCACGTGGTCCTTGTTCGGGCCCACGCCGTTGCCGGCGATGATTTCCTTGACCATGGAACGAGCGACCACGTCGCGGCCGGCCAGGTCTTTCGCGTTCGGCGCGTAACGCTCCATGAAGCGCTCGCCGTGGGCGTTGATCAGGTAGCCACCCTCACCGCGGCAACCTTCGGTGACCAATACACCGGCGCCGGCGATGCCGGTCGGGTGGAACTGCCACATCTCGATGTCCTGCACCGGTACGCCGGCACGCAGGGCCATGCCGATACCGTCGCCGGTATTGATCAGGGCGTTGGTGGTGGAGGCGTAGATACGACCAGCACCGCCAGTCGCCAGCACGGTGGCCTTGGACTTGATGTACATGGTTTCGCCGGTTTCGATGCAGATCGCGATCACACCGACGAAAGCGCCGTCCTGGTTTTTCACCAGGTCAACGGCGTAGTACTCGTTGAGGAAGGTGGTGCCTGCCTTCAGGTTGCCCTGGTACAGGGTGTGCAGCAGCGCGTGACCGGTACGGTCGGAGGCTGCACAGGTACGGGCAGCCTGGCCGCCCTTGCCGAAGTCCTTGGACTGGCCACCGAACGGACGCTGGTAGATACGGCCGGTTTCGGTACGCGAGAACGGCAGGCCCATATGGTCGAGCTCGAAGACCGCGGCCGGGCCTTCCTGACACATGTACTCGATAGCGTCCTGGTCACCGATGTAGTCGGAACCCTTGACGGTATCGTACATGTGCCAGCGCCAGTCGTCGTTCGGGTCGGCCGAAGCGATGGCGCAGGTGATGCCGCCCTGGGCGGAAACGGTATGCGAACGGGTCGGGAACACCTTGGTGACTACGGCGGTCTTGTGGCCGCCTTGAGCCAGTTGCAGTGCTGCGCGCATGCCCGCGCCGCCACCACCAATGATGATGGCGTCGAAGGAAATGGTTGGAATGTTAGCCATGAATCAGATACCCCAGAGAATCTGCACACCCCAGACGAAGTAAGCGAACATCGCAACGCCGCATACCGCCTGGAACAGGAAACGAATCGCAGTCGCCGACTTGCCGAACGCCATCGGCGTCAGGTAGTCGGTGGCAATGGTCCACATGCCGACCCAGGCGTGTGCGCCCAGGGCAACGAGGGCCAGCAGACTGAAGATGCGCATCGCATTGTTGGTGAACAGAGCATGCCACTGGGCGTAGTCGATGCCCGGGTGGGCGGCGAGGTAGCCGATCAGGAAAATGAAGTAAGCCGCGAGAACGACCGCCGAGACGCGCTGCGCCATCCAGTCGTAGAGGCCCGAACGCGACAGGTTCGTGACGTTAGTTACCATACCCAAACTCCTGCCAGAACGATCAGCACCACGGAGATGACGATCACGATTTTCGAGCCCAGCTTGCCGCCTTCCAGCGTCTCACCGACCCCCATGTCCATGATCAGGTGGCGCACACCTGCCACGAGGTGGTACAGCAGGCCGGACAGCAGGCCCCAGGTCACCAGTTTGGCCAGCGGACTGGTCAGACACGCCTTCACCTCGGCAAAGCCTTCCTCCGAACCCAGCGACTTGCCCAGTGCGTACAGCATGATGGCAAGGCCGAGGAAGAGGATGACGCCGGAAATACGGTGAAGAATGGACGTGTACGCGGTGATCGGGAGTTTGATGGTCCTTAGGTCTAGGTTTACAGGTCGTTGGCTTTTCACGGCTTTTTTCACACTGAAGAGCCCCTAGCTAACAGGGCAAAGTTGTTGGTAAGTGTACTGGTCAGGTACCCACCACCCAGGAGAGCGACGACACCCAGCAGGGCGGGCTTGAAAGCCCCTGGGAGTCGGCTGCCGAGTATAGACAGTTAGGCTGCTTATGACAACGTGAGGGGCTAGCCCAAATAGCGCATTGCCTTTAACGGACAAAAGGCGTAAACGGGCGAGAATTTCGTGAAAAATTAGGCCTCAGAGGGCGTTTCAACCAGCCTTTAGGCAAATTGACATTCGAATTTATCCCTCTATAGTGGTGCGGGCCCTGCGTGGGGGGTCTGTCTGATGATTTCAAGCATTAATAGGAGGCCACATGGCTGACAAAAAAGCGCAGTTGATCATCGAGGGCGCTGCCCCCGTCGAGCTGCCCATTTTAACCGGCACCGTTGGTCCCGATGTTATCGACGTCCGCGGGTTGGGGGCATCAGGCCACTTCACCTTCGACCCAGGTTTCATGGCGACCGCATCGTGCGAGTCGAAGATCACCTACATTGATGGCGACAAGGGCGTGCTGCTGCACCGCGGCTACCCGATCGAACAGCTCGCCGAACAGTCGGACTACCTCGAGACCTGCTACCTTCTGCTCAACGGTGAATTGCCGAATGCCGAGCAGAAGGCCCAGTTCGTCAGCACCGTGAAGAACCACACCATGGTTCACGAGCAGCTGAAGTCGTTCTTCAACGGCTTCCGCCGCGACGCCCACCCGATGGCGGTGATGTGCGGCGTGGTCGGCGCTCTGTCGGCGTTCTATCACGACTCGCTGGACATCAATAACCCGCAGCACCGCGAAATCTCCGCGGTACGCCTGGTCGCAAAAATGCCGACCCTGGCCGCGATGGTCTACAAGTACTCCATGGGCCAGCCCATGATGTACCCGCGCAACGACCTGTCGTACGCGGAAAACTTCCTGCACATGATGTTCAACACCCCGTGCGAGATCAAACCGATCAGCCCGGTGCTGGCCAAGGCGATGGACCGGATCTTCATCCTCCACGCCGACCACGAGCAGAACGCCTCCACCTCCACCGTGCGCCTGGCGGGCTCCTCGGGCGCAAACCCGTTCGCCTGTATCGCCGCCGGTATCGCCGCACTGTGGGGCCCTGCCCACGGCGGTGCGAACGAAGCCGTACTGACCATGCTCGATGAAATCGGCGATGTCTCGAACATCGACAAGTTCATCGCCAAGGCCAAGGACAAGAACGACCCGTTCAAGCTCATGGGCTTCGGTCACCGCGTGTACAAGAACCGCGACCCGCGCGCCACCGTGATGAAGCAGACCTGCGACGAAGTGCTCAACGAGCTGGGCATCAAGAACGACCCGCAGCTGGAACTGGCCATGCGCCTGGAAGAGATCGCCCTGACCGATCCGTACTTCGTCGAGCGCTCGCTGTACCCGAACGTCGACTTCTACTCGGGCATCATTCTCAAGGCCATCGGCATTCCGACCAGCATGTTCACTGTGATCTTCGCCCTGGCGCGGACCGTCGGCTGGATCTCGCACTGGAAGGAAATGCTCTCCAGCCCGTACAAGATCGGCCGCCCGCGCCAGCTTTACACCGGCTACGAGCAGCGTGACATCGTCGAGCTGAAAGACCGCAAGTAAGCCTTTTCGGCCGAACGCAAAAAGGCTGCCCTCGGGCAGCCTTTCTTGTTTCTGCATTACCAAAGCCGATCACTGTTTCTCGGCACGCTCCTTCAACCCCTTCAGGGTATTGAACGGTGCATCCACCACGAACTTGTTGGCCAGCCAGGACGGCACGCTGCCACCTGGTTCGGTGTGCACCTGGTAGGTCACCTCGGTGCTGTCACCCTTGGGCACCAGCTTCCAGTAGCCCTCTACCTGGGCGACGCGCACGAAGCCCTTTTCCTCCGGCAGATACTTCGGCTGCTCCTCAAGCTTGCGGGTCAGGCTACCATCAGCCTCCTGGACAGTGGTCACATGCAGGACGGAATCGCGTGGCGTCACCGGCCATGGCGTATTGAACTGAGTGTAGGTCCAGCTCTGGTCGCCCTCGCTCTTGAGCAGTTTCTGCGACTTGCACTCGTGGATCCAGGCGCAGGCCCCGACCACGTCCTCCTGCAACGCCTTGACCTTGGCCAGTGGTGCCTTGATCACGGTCACGCCACGGTAGGCCTTGTACTTGGAACCGGCCACCTCGCTGAGGGACACCTTGATCCCCTCCTCGTCCTTGGCCACCTGCCAGTTCTCGGCCCAGGCCGTGGGTGCCAGCACGACACCCATGCCACACAGCAGTGCAATACGCTTGATCGATCTCATCATCTTGTTCCTTGTTGTCGAGGATCCAACCTGTCATGCCGCCGTCATTTGCTCCAACCACCCGATGATGCGGATGGCCTCGTCACGATCGTTGCCACAGATGTCCGCTTCCGCCTTGAAGCCGCCACACACCTGCGGTCGCTCGGGCTTGCCGAACAGCGCACAGAGGTTTTCGACATTAAGGTGCAGACAGCGTTCGCCGGCCGGCTTGCCCTGGGGCATGCCGGGGATAGGCGAACTGATGGACGGGGCGATGCAGCAGGCACCGCAGCCCTCGCGGCATTTCATGACAACAGGACTCCCAGGAGCAAAACGGGACGAACGTCCCTGGATACTAACCGCTCAAACATATGTTTGAAATTGCCGAGCGAATGAAAAAGACCGTGACCCGGCAGTCAGTTACGAAACTCGAAATCGATCGCTGCACCTTCGACATCGCGCCGGCTGTCGTTGCGCAACTGCAGCTGCATTTCGTTGCTGATCAGTCGGCCGTTGAGCTGGAACGGGCTGCTTTCGGATTCCGGCTTGGTGGGGAACATCGACGGCAGCAGAGGCTTGCGCACCACCGGCCCGCCACCCAGGTCCGGCTCGAGATGCCTGACCATCTCACTCGGCAGGCTCAGGTCGATCTTCGGCTTGTGCAGCGGTTTGGCGACAGCCTTGCTGACAGGCTTGGCCTTCACCTTGGGCTTGGCCTTTGGTTTAGCCTTGGACTTGGCTGCAGTCTTGGCCGCCGACTTGTGCACCCCCTGCGCCTTGGCAGCAGGCTCGGCAGCCTGCACCGCTCCGGCCGGCAGCCAGGGCAACGCGCAACACAGGGCAATGACAAGAGGACGAAACAGGTTCATGGGTACCGGGAACGTAAGCTGCAAAACGCGTATGCTCCCTGTTCCCCACTCATCTGACAAGCCTACAAAAGTGAACCTGTAGGCTCACGGCACAATTGTTGGGCCAGCAGCCCCAGGGTCATCACCGCGCGCTCCGCCTCGCGGTTCCAGGGAATGCCGCAATTAAGCCGGATACAGTGATTGAACTGCTCGGTGTTACTGAAGATCAGGCCCGGCGCAATGCTGATCCCCTGCTCCAACGCCCGCACATGCAGCTCCTGAGTATTGACTCGCCCTGGCAGGCTCACCCAGAGGATGAAGCCACCTGTGGGCCGGGTCATCTGCGTGCCCTCAGGGAAATGCTGCTGCACCGCCAGCTGGTAGGCACTGAGGTTCTTGCGATATTCCTGGCGAATGTAGCGCAGGTGGCGATCGTAGCCCCCGTTCTCCAGGTAGGCGGCCACCGCCATCTGCGTGACACTACAGGCCGAGTGCGTGGTGAAGGTCTGCAGGCGCTGGATCTCGTCCTGGTAGCGCCCGGCGATCATCCAGCCGACCCGCACCCCTGGTGACAAGGTCTTGGAGAAGCTCGAGCAGTAGATCACCCGGTCAAGACGATCAAACGCCTTAAGCGCCTTGGTGCGCCCCTGCTCAAACATCAGTTCGCCGTAGATATCGTCCTCGACGATCTGTATGTCGAAATCCGATGCCAAACGCAGCAGTTGCTTCTGCCGCTCCTCAGGAATGGTGCCGCCCAGCGGGTTGCTCAAACGCGCCGTCAACACCAGCGCCTTGATTGACCACTGGTTGGCGGCCAGTTGCAGGGCCTCCAGGCTGATACCGGTAGAGGGATCGCTGGGGATTTCGATGACCTTGAGCCCCAGCAGGTCGGCCAATTGCAGCAGGCCGTAGTAAGTGGGCGACTCGGCCGCGATCAGGTCGCCCGGCCGGGTAAGGACCCGCAGCGCCATCTGCAGCGCATCGACACAGCCATGGGTGACCACCACCTCACGTGGATCGACCAGTACGCCGGCATCACGCATGCGTATGGCGATCTGTCGGCGCAGGGGTTCGAACCCCGGGCTGAACATGTAGCTGAAGGCACGCGGGCTATGGAAGCGCGTTACCTTGGCCAACTGCTGGTGCAGGGCACGCACGGGCAGGTAGTCCACATGCGGCACCGCGGCGCCGAACGGGAAAACCCCATCGCGCCGCGCCTCGACTAGCACTTGCTGGATGATGCTTGCCCGGGTGACCAGGCCCGGGCGCTCGACCCGCGCGATATCCGGGGTCTGCGCCGTCAACGCCGGGGTCTGGTGGACGTAGTAGCCGGACTGCGGCCGGGCACGTATCAGACCCTGATCCTCGAGATTGGCGTAAGCCTGCAGTACGGTGGCATGGCTGACATTGAGCTGCGCGCTCATCTTGCGCACCGACGGCACCCGCTCACCCGGCTGGTAGACACCCCGACGGATGTCATCGGCCAGTTGCTGGGCAATGCGCTGGTACAGCAGCAGGTTGGTCATGGCGTGTTCTCGAAGCGCTGACGGGTCATTGTTCTTGTGTGGCTCACTGCGGGCCAGAATACCGTAACAGTTCCGAAGTGTACTGGGACAGATTGGAGAATAGCCAACAATACAGTTACGTGACAGAGAAGTGATAGCCGACCACGTCGGCGCGCCGACGAACGCTCAAATTACCTTTGATACTGCCGTTGCCGTTGCCGTTGCCGTTGCCGTTGCCGTTGCCGTTGCCGATCAGGAGTCTAGCGCCATACCCAGCTAGCGACAGCTGCGTCAGCCCAGGCGCCGCCCGTAACTTCGCGACTTCAGGAGGCCGAACGGAGGTCTTGCGGAGGGAGGTGACGGGCATGGATGCCCGTCAAGCGCTGCGCCCCAGGATGGGGCGTTCAGCGCGGTCCTCCCGGGAGCAAGGCCGGAGTGAGGGGACCCGGAGCGAAGCGGAGGGCCGGATGAATGGAGCGCCACGGCTTTGCTTACTTTGGCCATGACCAAAGTAAGCCGCCGTAAGGGCGGAAAGGTGACTATGCGTCGATATCGCAAATGAATGCACTTACAACTATAAAAACCCACACCAACCGCCTTTTACTTTTACTTTTACTTAAACAATGTGTGTTTTGAAAGTTATATGCGCATTCATTTTCGGTAGTGACGCATAATCACCTTTCCGCCCTTACGGCGGGTCCCTTTTTGAAGGATCAAAAAGGAACCAAAAAATCCTCGCTCCATTCATCCGGCCCCTACGCTTCGCTCCGGGCTCCCGGGAGGACCGCGCTGAACGCCCCATCCTGGGGCGCAGCGCTTGACGGGCATCCATGCCCGTCACCTCCCTCCGCAAGACCTGCGTTCGGCCTCCTGAAGTCGCAATTTGTGTCGCCTGAACTATCGCGCACTTAGAAGCAAAAGCAGAGCAGAGCAAGAGCAAGAGCAAAACTTGGAGAATTATCGATTGAAAATAAGACAATACACCGACGCACCGAAATACAACCTGAATTCGCATGCAACTTCAAACCGACACTAACTACCACTCGCGAATCAACAAGAACATCAAACTTAAGTCAAGACAACAACTCCCCCTCAACCCGATCCCTCCCCCCCTGCTTGGCCGCATATACACCAGCATCCGCCCGCAACAACAATGCATCCGCCCCCTCCCCAGCGCGCCACCCCGCTACCCCGAAACTCGCGGTGACCCGCCCGACGCCTTCCACCGGCACACTGCGCACCCCCCGCCACAACTCCTGTGCCAGCACCCGCGCCTGCTCGGCACTGCTCCCGGGACACAACACCATGAACTCCTCCCCACCCAATCGGCAGAACACATCGGTCCGCCGCAGCCGATGCGCGATCCGCTGGCACAAGCTGCGCAGCACATGATCCCCGACCGCGTGCCCGAACTGATCGTTGATACGCTTGAAATGGTCGATGTCCAGCATGATCACCGCCAGGTCCAGACCTTCGCGCTGCGCCCGATCCAGCTCGTTGCGCAACCGCTCCTGGAAATAGCGACGGTTGTAAATGCCGGTCAGGGCGTCGGTCACCGACAATGCGCGCAACTCTTCCTCGACCCGCTTGAGATCCGAGATATCCGTCAGGTAGCCATGCCAAAGCGTGCTGCCGTGCTCGCCGATCTCCGGCGTCGCCTCCCCGCGCACCCAGCGCAGCCCCGCTTGCGGCAGGCACACCCGGTACTCCTCCCGCCATGGCGTCAGGTGCTCGGCGGAATAGCGCACCGAACGCCGTACCCGCTCCAGGTCGTCCGGGTGAATTCGCTCGAACACCGCCGTGGCATCCTCGCGCAACACCGCCAGGTCCACTTCATAGATCTCGTGCAGCCCCTGGCTGGCGTAGGGGAAACAGGAATGTCCATCAGCATCCAGGCGATACTGGTAGATTCCGCCAGGTACCTCGGCACTGAGTTTCTCCAGCAAGCGGTCGCGGGCCGCCAGGGCCTCGTGTACCCGACGCCGCTCGGTGACATCGATGCAGATTGCCAGGTAACCCACCCACAACCCCTGCTCATCCAGCACCGCCGTCACCAGCATGTTGGCCAGCAGATGGCTGCCGTCCTTGCGCACCAGTGTCCAGTCCGCTGGCTGTGCGCCACCTTCCTGCGCAGTCTCGGCAAACATCGCCTGGCCGGCGCCGACCTCGCGACCAAAACGCTGACTCAGGGCATGGGCGCGCTGGTGCAGCTCATCAGCCAGTACCAGGTCCTCCAGACGCAGCTGGCCCAGGGCTTCACTGGCCGAATAGCCCAGCATGCGTTCGGCACCCGCATTGAAAGTGCCGATCACCCCGCGCAAGCTGGTGGCGATAATCGCAACCTGAGTCGCAGCATCAAGCACGCTGCGCAACTGATTGTGAGTCTCGCGCAACGACTGCTCGCTGACACGTAGTTCGGCAGTACGCCGTGCGACCAGGCCCAGGGCACGTTGGCGCTGGCTGAACAGGCTGTAAAGCAACAGCGCCAGCAATACGCTCAACAGGCCGCCGAGCAATGCCACCACCGGTACCGCCGACGACTGGTTGGCCAATAGAAAGTCCTGGCTTGGGCGAATGTCGAGCTGGTAGTGATGGTCAGCCAGGTGCAGCAGGTGACTGCTGGCAAGGCCCATGCGCGCAGGCGGCCCGCCAGAATCGAACAGCACCTCGTGACCACCCTCGTTGGACAGGTCGAGAATGCGCACCACCAGGTTGTCGTCGGCTACGGTGGGCAGGCTCTCGGCAATCAACTGGTGCAGGCTCAGCAAGGCCATCACATAACCTCGGGGCAACCCATTCGCAGACGCCTCATCGCCAAAGACGGGAGCGACCATCAGCAGGCCACGGGTGTAGGTCGGCTGGACATTGATCATGTCCAGCGGCGCGGACACCGCCATGCTGCCGCGTGCCTGGGCCCGGGCAAGTGGCGCGGCGCGCGGCGCCTGCCCGCCCAGGTCGAAACCATAGGGCTGGGCCTCATGGCTCGCCGCCTGGGTATACAGGATCGGGTAATAGTGGTCGCGCATCGCAGCCGGCTGTAATCGGCCCTGGGCGTCCAGGTCACGGATCTGGTATGGCTGACCCAGCAAGGCGCTGGAGCGCTGCTCGAACGCGCTACGCTGCCCCGACGCTACCCGCGGTGCCCAGGAGTAGGCCTGGGTGCGATGCAGCAATGGGCGTGCGTAACCATCGAACGCGTAGGGCGTGACTTCACTGGAGTATGTGATAAAGCGGCGCAGGCCATCCAGGCGCAGCTCCTGCTCCTCGAATCGTTCAACGATACGGCTGTAGCGCTCACTGGCCAACAGCTCGAAACGCTGGCGCAGTTGCTGCTTGAAGAAGGTCTGCGTGGCCATGGCCAGCGCGGCCGTGAGCAGCGCCCCGGCGACCAGCGCCGCCAGGGCCACGCCCCAGGCCGACAGCTCGTCACCGAACAGGCCAAGCGGCTTCGCAGGTACGCCTGGGTTCGACATAGAGGACTCTCAGCAACGTCAGCGTCCTGCGTATTGTCCCGCCCTGTCCTGCTTTATAGCCGCTGGCCAGTGGCCACGCCATGTACCTCGTCGGCTCAGCGCAAACGCAGCTGCCAGGCGCGATGGATGCGGTTGTTGCGAGCGAAGTCAGGATCCAGGGTCTGGGCGCTGATTTCCTCCACCGCATACCGCGTCGCCAGGTGCTCGTCGAGCTGGAACTTGCGGAAGTTGTTGGAGAAGTACAGCACACCACCCGGCGCCAGGCGCGCCATGGCCAGGTCGAGCAGCTGCACATGGTCGCGCTGCACGTCGAACACCCCTTCCATGCGCTTGGAGTTGGAGAAGGTCGGCGGGTCGATGAAGATCAGGTCGTAGCTGTCCTGGGCGTTCTCCAACCAGGCCATGACGTCGCCCTGCTCCAGGCGGTTGCGCTCGGAGAAACCGTTGAGCGACAGGTTGCGCCGTGCCCAGTCCAGGTAAGTCTTCGACAGGTCGACGCTGGTGGTGCTGCGCGCGCCACCCTTGGCTGCGTGCACGCTGGCCGTGGCGGTGTAGCAGAACAGGTTGAGGAAGCGCTTGCCCGCCGCCTCGCGCTGGATACGCAGGCGCATCGGGCGATGGTCGAGGAACAGGCCGGTGTCCAGGTAGTCGGTGAGGTTGACCAGCAGCTTGACGCCGCCTTCGCTGACTTCCTGGAAGCGTCCTTCGGTGGCCTGGCGTTCGTACTGGCGAGTGCCGGTCTGGCGTTCCCGGCGCTTGAGCACCACGCGCTGCGGATCGACGCCCAGGGCTTGGGGAATCGCGCTGAGCGCGTCGAGCAGGCGCGCCTGGGCCTTGTCCGGATCGATCGAGCGGGGCGCGGCGTATTCCTGCACGTGTACCCAGTCGTGATACAGGTCGACTGCCAGCGCGTACTCGGGCATGTCGGCATCGTACACGCGGTAGCAATCGACTTTCTCGCGACGGGCCCACTTGCCCAGCTGCTTGAAGTTCTTCTGCAGGCGATTGGCGAACATCTGCGCGCCTTCCGACAGGCGCGCCGGCTCGCTGGCCACCGCTGCCTGGCGGCGCGGCTCGTCCTCGCCCGCCTCGGGCTGGGCCTGGCGACGATCGCCGGTGACGAACTGGTCCGGCTGGACCTTGAACAGCAGCAACTTGCACGGCAATGCGCCGTTCCAGAAAGCGTATTGCTTGTGGCTGCGGATGCCCATGCGCTTGCCCAGCTCCGGCGCACCGGTGAACACCGCCGCGTCCCAGCCCATACACGCCTGGCGCAGGCGCTCGCCGAGGTTCTGGTAGAGGTACAGCAGGCTGGCTTCATCACCCAGGCGCTCGCCATAGGGCGGGTTGCTGATCACCAAGCCCTTCTGGTTCTGGTCCGGGCGCGGTTCGAAGCTCGCTACCTCGCCCTGGTAGATCTTCACCCAGTCGCCCAGGCCTGCGCGCTCGACGTTGTTGCGCCCCGGCTGGATCAGCCGCGGGTCGGCCTCGTAGCCACGAATCCACAGCGGTGGCTTGGCCAGGCCCACCTGGGCACGGGCCTGGGCCTCGTCGTGCAGCTTGCGCCACAGCGCCGGCACATGCCCGAGCCAGGCCGTGAAGCCCCAGCGCTCGCGCTTGAGGTTGGGGGCGATGTCGGCGGCGATCATCGCCGCCTCGACCAGGAAGGTGCCCACACCGCACATCGGGTCAGCCAGGGCGCCGCCCTCGGCTGCAATACGTGGCCAGCCCGAACGGATCAGCACCGCCGCTGCCAGGTTTTCCTTCAATGGCGCCGCGCCCTGCTGCAGGCGATAACCGCGCTGGTGCAGGCTGTGGCCGGACAGGTCGAGGGACAGGATGGCCTCGCCACGATCCAGGCGCAGGTGTACGCGCACATCCGGGTCGACCTTCTCCACCGACGGGCGCAGGCCTTCGCGGTTGCGCAGCTTGTCGACGATGGCGTCCTTCACTTTCAGGGCGCCGAAGTGGGTGTTGTCGATACCCGAACCATGGCCGCTGAACTCCACCGCCAGCGTACCGTCGGCCGCCAGGTGATCAGCCCAATCGAGGGCATGCACACCGTCATAGAGGTCATCGGCGTTCTTCATGGAAAAACGCTTGAGCACCAGCAGCACCCGGTTGGCCAGGCGCGACCACAGGCACAGGCGATAGGCGGTTTCCATATCGGCGTCGCCGCGAATGGCCGAGGTGTGTTCACGCACCTCGCTCAGGCCCAATTGGCGGGCCTCCTCGGCGAGCAGGCCTTCAAGACCCTTGGGGCAGGTGAGATAAAGTTCGAAACGGTCCGACATGTGCAATCCAGAGCCTTTGGCTAGGTAGATGGCAAACCGACGCATCGGCTGCCGCTGTTTGCCCGGGCACCTTTCCAGCAGGCGCCCGGGTGGCCTTGCGAAGCGCTCGCAAGACCTGGCCGCCCGGCAGACCAACGCCTCGCGCAGAAGCGAAAGAGGCTTTGATCGTCGGGCAGTGTGAAAATTTCGTGGACCCAGGATTCAGATGTGACCCTTCGTCGCATTACCAATTATTACTGTCATCAGCGAGCAACGCTGGCCATTTGACGTCAACGCTGACTAAACCCTGATCATAGCGGGCTCAACGGCAAACAAGGTTGAGTCGCATTTATTTACTTATCCCCTCACCCTCGGAAAGGTTACGTCCTTATGACAAATCGATCATTCACACTGTGACTCGCATTCGTTAGAACTGATCTCAGGCCGCACCGCAACGGGGCGGCACTTTCAGCCCGCGACGCCGGCAGCGGGCGCAAACCGGCAGAACGATTCTGCCCGGCCTCGGAGAGGCCGACGGGACATTACAGTCAACAAGTGAGGGCAACACCCTATGAGAAGACTTAAGCGTGATCCGTTGGAAAGAGCATATTCACGTGGCTACCAGTATGGAGTCACCGGCAAATCCCGCGAACTTTGCCCCTTCAATCTACCCTCTGTACGCCAAGCCTGGATCAACGGCTGGCGCGAAGGTCGCGGCGATAACTGGGATGGCATGACCGGCACCGCTGGCATTCATAGACTCAACGAAAATCACGCCGTTGGCTGAACGAGGACACTGAATTCGAGTCACCATGCGCGCCCTATCCGGGCGGCGGGCTACGGCCCAGGGGCCCCTTTGAAGGGGCCCTTTTTTATGCACCGTATTTTCCCGCCAAATCTTCTATACAGCGTGGGAGCGGCTCATTTCATGGTTTCGGCATCGCCGCAATCGCATCCACCGCTTCACGAATCAACGCCGGGCCTTTGTAGATGAAGCCCGAATAGATCTGCACCAGGCTAGCCCCAGCGGCGATCTTCTCAGCCGCGTGGCGCCCCTCGGTAATACCGCCAGCGGCGATGATCGGCAGCTTGCCGCCCAGTTCGCCCGCCAGCACCTTCACCGTGTGCGTGCTCTTTTGCAGTACCGGGGCGCCCGACAGGCCGCCCGCCTCGCCACCGAACGGCAGCCCTTCGACACCTTCGCGGCCCAGGGTGGTGTTGGTGGCGATCACCGCATCCATGCCCGACTCGCGCAGCGCCGCGGCAACCAGCGCGGTCTCTTCGTCGCTCATGTCCGGTGCGATCTTGATCGCCACCGGCACGCGCTTGCCGTTGGCCGTGGCCAGCTGTTCACGTCGTTCGGCCAGGGCATCGAGCAGTTGCTTGAGCGAGTCGCCGAACTGCAGCGAACGCAGGCCCGGGGTATTCGGCGAGCTGACGTTGACGGTGATGTAGCTGGCGTCGTTGTAGACCTTTTCCAGGCAGATCAGGTAGTCGTCCTGGGCCCGCTCGACCGGAGTGTCGAAGTTCTTGCCGATGTTGATGCCCAGTACCCCGGTGTATTTCGAGGCGCGCACACGTGCCAGCAAGTGGTCAACACCCAGGTTGTTGAAGCCCATGCGGTTGATGATGGCCGTGGCTTCAGGCAGGCGGAACAGCCGTGGCTTGGGGTTGCCCGGCTGCGGGCGCGGCGTCACGGTGCCGATCTCGACGAAACCGAAACCCAGCTGGGCGAAACCGTCGATGGCTGCGCCGTTCTTGTCCAGGCCTGCGGCCAGGCCGACCGGGTTGGCGAAGTTCAAGCCCATCACCGTCACCGGCAACGCCGCCGGCTGCTTGCACAGCAGACCGTTGAGCCCGAGGCGGCCACCGGCGCCGATCAGGTCCAGCGAGAGGTCGTGGGAGGTTTCCGGGGAGAGCTTGAACAGCAGCTGGCGGGCCAGGGTATACATGGGCGGGCGGACTCGCGGTGTGTGAGGGGGCGATTATAGCCAGCGCGCCGCCAGGGCGACAGGCCCATGGCACATGGGTTGCTATGTCAGTTGCAGGCAGCCCATTGCGAACGCTCGAGGAACTCCGTGAACACAGCCCTCCCGACAACGCCCCTGGCCTGGGTCAACGGCAGCGACGCGCCGGAAAAACCCAGCCTGGACATCGGTTTCATGGCCCTCACCGACTCCGCCTCGGTAGTGGTCGCCGCCACCCAGGGTTTCGCCCAGCCATTTGGCCTGACTCTCAACCTGCGCCGCCAGGCCTCCTGGGCCGGACTGCGCGACAAGCTGGTCAGCGGCGAGCTCGACGCCGCCCACTGCCTCTATGGCCTGGTGTACGCGGTGCACCTCGGTATCGGCGGCGTGCCCGCCAGCCCCCTGGCCGTGCTTATGGGCCTGAACCAGAACGCCCAGGCCATCAACCTCTCTCCCGCACTGCAGCGCAAGGGCGTGACCAACCCCGAGGCACTGGCGCGGCTGGTGCACCAGCAAGGCGCACGGCTGACCTTCGCCCAGACCTTTCCCACCGGCACCCATGCCCTGTGGCTGTACTACTGGCTGGCCAGCCAGGGTATCCACCCATTGCGTGACGTCAGCAGCGTCGTGGTGCCCCCGGCACAGATGGCCGCCCACCTGCAGGCCGGGCGTATCGACGGCTTCTGCGTCGGCGAACCCTGGTCGGCGGAAGCGCTCGCCAAGGGCCAGGGCTTCACCCTGGCCACCAGCCAGTCGATCTGGCCCGATCACCCCGAAAAGGTCCTGGCCTGCGCGCGCGGTTTCGTCGAGCAGTACCCCAACAGCGCCCGCGCGCTTATCCAGTCGGTACTCGCCGCCGCGCGTTTCATCGAGCAGAGCCAGGAAAACCGCCGCAGTACCGCGCAACTGCTCAGCGGCAGCGCCTACCTTGACACCCCCGTCGACAGCATCGAGCCGCGCCTGCTCGGCGACTACCAGGATGGCCTCGGCCATCGCTGGCACGACCCCCATGGCCTGCGCCTGTTCGACCAGGGCCGGGCCAACCTGCCCTACCTGTCCGACGGCATGTGGTTCATGACCCAGTTCCGCCGCTGGGGCCTGCTGCGTGACGACCCGGACTACCTCGGGGTCGCCCGCCAGGTGCAACAGCTGGCCCTCTACCGCGAGGCCGCCTCGGCACTGGGCGTGCCCTGCGCCGACCTGCCCATGCGCAGCAGCCTGCTGCTCGACGGCCGCCGCTGGGACGGCAGCGACCCCCATGGCTATGCGCGCAGCTTCCCCCTGCACGCCCTGGACGCGGCGCCTGATGTCCGCGCCAGTCACTGAGGGGGGCGAACATGCTGCGTATTCTGCTGATCGACGACACCGAAAAGAAAGTCGGTCGTCTCAAGGCGGCCCTGATCGAGGCCGGCTTCGAAGTGATCGAGGCCGGCAACCTGAGCATCGACCTGCCCGCCTGTGTCGAAACGGTGCACCCGGACGTGGTGCTGATCGATACCGAGTCACCTGGCCGCGATGTGATGGAACAGGTAGTGCTGGTCAGCCGCGATCGCCCCCGCCCGATCGTGCTGTTCACCGACGAGCACGACCCCGACGTGATGCGCCAGGCGATCCAGGCTGGAGTCAGCGCCTACATTGTCGAGGGGATCCAGGCCACGCGCCTGCAGCCGATCCTCGACGTGGCCATGGCCCGCTTCGAAAGCGACCAGGCGCTGAAGGCGCAATTGCTGGCCCGCGACCAGCAACTGGCCGAGCGCAAGCGCATCGAACAAGCCAAGGGCCTGCTGATGAAAATGAAGGACTGCAACGAGGAAGCGGCCTACACCCTGATGCGCCGCCAGGCCATGAGCCGCCAGCAGAAGCTGATCCAGGTAGCGGAACAGATCATCGCCATGTCGGAGCTGCTGGGGTAGGCAAGACCTTGGCCCGCCTCTTGCTCATGCAACCCCGGGTAGCCAACGGCGGTTGCCCCCCAGACCCCGACAAAGACGTCGCTTCCCCGCCACTCATCCGTGGACCGGGCAGCGGCGTCTTTTCGTTTCCACCCTGTGTTGTGCGCCCCACGAGGTGTCCGATGAATACGAGCTTCTGGAAATCCGGGCATGTGCCCACCCTGTTCGCCGCCTTCCTGTATTTCGACCTGAGCTTCATGGTCTGGTACCTGCTCGGGCCGATGGCGGTGCAGATTGCCGCCGACCTGCAACTGACCGCACAGCAACGCGGCCTGATGGTGGCCACGCCGATCCTGGCCGGTGCGCTGCTGCGCTTTGCCATGGGCGTACTGGTCGATCGCCTGTCGCCCAAGACCGCCGGGCTGATCGGCCAGGTGACGGTGATCGTCGCCCTGGCCTGTGCCTGGCAGCTGGGCGTGCACAGCTACGAACAAGCCTTGCTGCTGGGTGTGTTCCTTGGCTTTGCCGGCGCCTCGTTCGCCGTATCCCTGCCGCTGGCCTCGCAGTGGTACCCGCCGCAACACCAGGGCAAGGCCATGGGCATCGCCGGTGCCGGCAACTCCGGCACGGTGTTCGCCGCGTTGCTGGCGCCGGCGCTGGCGGCCGCCTTCGGCTGGAACAATGTGTTCGGCTTTGCCCTGCTGCCGCTGCTGCTGACCCTGGTGCTGTTCGCCTGGCTGGCCCGCAATGCCCCGCAACGGCCCAAGCCCAAGGCCACCGCCGACTACCTCAAGGCCCTCGGCGACCGCGACAGCTGGTGGTTCATGTTCTTCTACAGCGTCACCTTCGGCGGCTTCATCGGCCTGGCCAGCGCCCTGCCTGGCTATTTCAGCGACCAGTATGGCCTGAGCCCGGTGACTGCCGGCTACTACACCGCCGCCTGCGTGTTCGCCGGCAGCCTCATGCGCCCGCTCGGCGGCGCCCTGGCCGACCGCTTCGGTGGCATCCGCACCTTGCTGGCAATGTACAGCGTGGCCGCCGTATGCATCGCGGCGGTGGGCTTCAACCTGCCCAGCGCGACGGCGGCCCTGGCGCTGTTCGTCAGCGCGATGCTCGGCTTGGGCGCTGGCAATGGCGCGGTATTCCAGTTGGTGCCACAGCGCTTCCGCCAGGAAATCGGCGTGATGACCGGGCTGATCGGCATGGCCGGCGGTATCGGTGGCTTCCTGCTCGCCGCAGGCCTGGGCAGCATCAAGCAACATACCGGCGACTATCAACTGGGACTGTGGCTGTTCGCCAGCCTCGGCCTGCTGGCCTGGTTCGGCCTGCATGGCGTCAAGCAGCGCTGGCGCACAACCTGGGGATCGGCCGCAGTCACCGCGGCCCGAGTCTGAGGGCACGCGATGAGCCTGCAATTGAGCTTCGCTCATGCCAGTGCCACCGGGCCACGCCCGGATAACCAGGACGCCCTGCGCCTGGTCACCCCGGTGCCGGAACTCGCGGCCAGCAAAGGCTACCTGTGCGCGCTGGCCGATGGCGTCAGCCAGTGCGCCGACGGCGGCCTGGCAGCGCGCGCCAGCCTGCAGGCCCTGGCCCTGGACTACTACGCCACGCCCGCCACCTGGAGCGTGGCGCAGGCCATCGACCGCCTGCTGGTGGCGCAAAACCGCTGGTTGCGCGCCCAGGGCAATGGCCAGCCGCTGCTCACCACCCTCAGCGCCCTGGTACTGCGTGGGCGACGCTTCACCCTCGCGCATATCGGTGACTGCCGGGTATATCGCTGGCAAAACGGGCAATTGCAATGCATGAGCGAAGACCATGTGTGGGAACAGCCCGGCATGCAACATGTGCTCAAGCGGGCCCTGGGCCTGGACCAGCAGTTGCTGGTGGATTACCTGGAAGGCGACCTTCGTGAAGGCGAGTGCTTCGTGCTACTCAGCGATGGCGTGTGGGCCTGCCTGGGCGACGCGCACATCCAGTCGATCCTGCGCGAACAACCTGACCTGCAGCAAGCCGCCGACACCCTCGTGGCCAGCGCGCATCATCGTGGCAGCCAGGACAACGCCAGTGCCCTGCTGGTGCGGGTCGACCGGCTGGGCGCGACCAACCTCGGCGACACCCTGGCGCAGCTCCAGCAGTGGCCCCTGCCCGGCGCGCTGCGTGACGACCAATTGATCGACGGTTGGCAAGTCGACAGTTTGCTCGCCCAGAGCCGGCAGTCGCTGCTCTATCGCGTTTGTGATCCACAAGGTCAGGCTTGGTTGCTCAAGACCTTGCCGCAGACCCGTCAGGACCCAGGGGCGGCCCAAGCCCTGCTATTGGAAGAGTGGTTCCTGCGCCGGGTCGCCGGCCGGCACTTCCCCGAAGTACACCCGGCCCGCCATCGACAGCACCTGTATTACCTGATGCGCGAATACCCAGGCACGACCCTTGCCGACCTGTTCAAGGCGGGCGGTCCCCTACCGCTGGCGCAATGGCTGGAGATAGCCCGCCAATTGCTGCAGGCCGTCGGCGCGCTGCATCGACGTAACCTGCTGCACCGCGACATCAAACCGGAAAACCTGCATTACGGCAGCGATGGCCAACTGCGCCTGCTGGACTTCGGGCTGGCGTACTGCCCAGGGCTTTCCGAGGACCCGCCCCATACCTTGCCGGGCACCCCCACGTTCCTTGCCCCGGAAGCCTTCGACGGCCTGCCCCCCCGGCCGCGCCAGGACCTCTATGCGGTGGGCGTGACACTTTACCACCTGCTTACCGGCCACTACCCCTACGGCGAGGTCGAGGCGTTCCAACGGCCACGCTTCGGGGCACCCGTGAACCCCGCGCGCTACCGCCCAGATATACCGGAATGGTTGCAGCGCAACCTGTTGCAGGCGGTGGCGGCAGACCCGGCGCAGCGGTTCGAGACCGCTGAACAATGGTTGCTGCTGCTGGAGCGAGGAGATCGTCAGGAGCTGGACGAGCGGCCACGGCCGCTGCTGGAGCGTGAGCCGTTGAAGGTATGGCGAGCGCTAGGGCTGCTGTCGATGTTGCTGAACATGCTGTTACTGCTGGTGCTGCTCAAACGCTGAACACGACCTAGAAATCGCGGACAAAGAAAAACCCGGCCAAGGCCGGGTTTTCCGTGAAGCATCAAACCAATTACTTGGCCTGGGCTTCTACCTGAGCTTCTACGCGACGGTTCACGGCGCGGCCAGCTTCGGTGGCGTTGTCGGCGACCGGACGGGTCTCACCGTAGCCAACCGAATCAACACGGCTCGATTCAACACCGTACTGCTGGGTCAGGACCTGCTTGACAGCATTGGCACGACGCTCGGACAGCTTCTGGTTGTAAGCGTCTGGGCCGACGGAGTCAGTGTGACCTTCCACGGTGGTGGTGGTCTGTGGGTACTGCTTCATGAAGTCAGCCAGGTTCTTGATGTCGCCGTAGCTGTTTGGCTTGACGACCGACTTGTCGAAGTCGAACTTGACGTCCAGCTCAACGCGAACGACTTCGGCAACAGCCGGGCAGCCATCAGCGTCAACGGTAACGTTGGCTGGGGTGTCAGGGCACTTGTCGACGTTGTCGCAGACGCCGTCGTTGTCGCTGTCGGAGCAGACTTCGGCAACTGGAGCCGGCGCAGGAGCGGCTTTCTGGCCACCGCTGCCACCGAAGTTCAGACCCAGACCAACGGTCGGACCCCACTCGGTGTTGCCGTTATCGATGTTGTACATGGCTTCGACGCCGGCACGGGCGAAGAACATGTCGGTGATGTACCACTTGGCGCCAGCGCCAACGTTGGCGAAGGTGGAGTGGTCACGGCCGCTACGGGTAGCCTGGCCCAGGCTCTCGTGAGCGAAACCGGCGGAAACGTACGGACGCAGCGCGTCGCCTACGGTACCGAAGTGGTAGGTAGCGTCGAGCTTGGTCTTGGAGCCTTTGATGTCTTTGTTGAAGACTTCACCACGAGCGTTGTGAGTCTCGTTGTAGCCCAGGTCCAGGGAGACGTCGTCGGTCAGGAAGTAGCCGAGACGAACGCCAGGGTTGGTGCCGTCGTTCTTGAAGTTACGCTCGCTGTCGTAGAACTGCTTGGTAACGTTACCTTCGATTTCGACCGCGCCTTGGCCTTGAGCCAGAGCGCCGAGCGAAGTCACGGCTACGAGAGAGCCAATGGCCAAGCCCAAGGTGTTTTTCAATTTCATCCGTTAAATCCCCATCTGGTGATAGTTAAGCAGTCCCACCAACATCCGGGGGACAACTCGACGGCAAGTCTAGCAGAACTTGCCGGTTGGTTAGAGGTATTTGCAGACCACTAAGTTTCAGCCACGCCTGCAAATTTCTCTCTAAGCTTGTCGAGCGCACGCTTGTAGCGCATTTTCGTGGCGCTCAGGCCCATGTGCATGATGTCAGCGATCTCCTGGAACTCCAGTTCCGCGACAAAACGCAGCACCAGGATTTCCCGATCGATCGGGTTCACATGCACCAGCCATTTATCCAGCCCGCCTTTTTCTTCCGGCTTTGGTGCCTTGTCCTCGGACGCCTCTTCCACAGGGTCCAGGCTCAACGCATCCATCAGCCGACGCTTGCGACGCTCCTTGCGGTACTGGGTGATACATTCGTTGTACGTGATGCTGTACAGCCAGGTCTTGAACTTGGACTTGCCCTCGAAATTCTTCAACCCGTACAGCACCTTGAGCATCACCTCCTGACAGACATCGTCGGCATCCCGATCGTTCCCCAGGTAACGCGCACAGACGTTGAACAGCGTGCGCTGGTAGCGCCGCATGAGCTCCTCATAGGCGCGGGTGACGTGAAACAGCTCCTCATGCGAACGCGCCACCAACTCCTCGTCGGTGAGCTCGCGGGGGTCATAGCGCATGGGCGGCGAATGAACTTTATTCAAAACGGATCTGGCCGACAGTCAGGTCAATGTCGCCGCTCGGCCCCGTGGGCCGATTTTTGCGGCGGCATACATTAACAGCTTTTGTTCGGTTAGCGGCTATTCACGCGCTGCTCGAGCAGCTCGCGATTAGACAACGACACCAGTTCGCCATCATCGGTCAGCAGGGTCGTCTTGACCGTGCCGATCTCCTCGATGTGCCCTTCGACCTCGCCAATGCGCACGTGCTGGCCGACCTGATAGAGCTCACGCACATAGATGCCGGCCAGGATCTGCCCGGCAATTTCACGGCTGCCCAGGCCCATCGCCAGGGCAATTGCCAGACCAACGGTAATCAGCCCGATGACGATCACGTGGTTGAGCAGGTCGGTCTTGACCTCCAGCTGGCTGATGGCCACCGAAATACTGATGATGATCACCAGGCCCTGGACGATACGCCCGACGCCAGCGGCGTATTCCAGGCCGATGCCCTCGGCGGCGCCGCGCACAAGGCCGTTGGCCAGTTGCGCCAACAGCACGCCGGCCAGCATCACCAGCGCCGCGCCGAATACCTTGGGCAGGTACAGCGCCAGCATGTCCAGGGTCGCAGAGACCCGCTCCAGGCCCAGCGATTCAGCCGCCGAAACCAGGAATATCAGCAGCACGAACCAATAGACGATCTTGCCGATCAGCGTCGAAATCGGTACCTGGATACCAATCCGGGCGAGCATCTTGGTCAGGCCGGTACCGCTCATCAGGCGGTCCAGGCCGAACTTGGCCAGCACCTTCGACAGCAAGGTGTCGAGCAGCTTGGCCACGACGAAACCAAGCAGCACCACGACCAGCGCGCCGAACAGGTTGGGGATGAAGTTCGCCACCTTGGTCCAAAGGGCAGTCATGGCGGTGACCAGGCTCTGGGTCCAGAGATCGAGTTCCATATTCAATCGGCCTTATCTGCAGGGCTGCCTGCGGCAGGGTTGCGGGTAGAGTTGCGGCGCACCGGCGCGACATGCGCCGAGCCATTGTTCACGGCGATCAGCAGCGCCTGGCTCCAGCGGCCAAGCAGGCTGAACAGATCGCCCGCGCCAACCTGGCGGTTGGCGGTCTTTAGCACGCGCCCCAGGCACGCGGCGTCGTCACGGTCCTGGCCGGACGGCGACGCCTTGAGCAGGTCGCGCAGGGATTCTTCAAACGGATCGTGCATGGGCACCTCGCGCAATGTCAGTCAAAGACGTGGGTGCCGGGCGATGGGTCACACAGCGATGTGGCACGAATGTTTCAAAATGAGTGCCCGAGCCCATCGCGGGGCAAGCCCGCTCCCAGGAAACCAAGCTGAGACCGTGGGAACGGGCTTGCCCCGCGACAGGACACATCACACCCACCGCAAACGCCGGAACAGCAGCCATTGCCCTGCCGCCAGCCCCAGCACGATCAAGCTGGCGAACAGGAATCCATAGGGGCTGTCGGAGCCCGGAATTCCGCCAACATTGATCCCGAGCAATCCGGTGATAAAGCTCATGGGCAGGAAGATGCAGGTGATGATGCCAAACCGGTACATAGTCCGGTTCATCCGTTCGCTGCGGCGCCGATCCTCGCTTTCCAGCACCAGGGCGGCTCGCTCGCGGGCCAGCTCCAGCTCTTCGAGGTAGCGGATCAGGCTGTTGTTCAGCTCGTTCCAGTAGTCCCCGTCGGCATCGGCGAACCAACTGCATTTATTGCGCGAAAGCTGGGCATAGATATCGCGCTGGGGAGCGAGGAAACGGCGCAGGCCGGCAGCACGACGGCGGATCTGCTGCAGGCTGCCTTGGGCCGGGGAATACCGTTCGTCGGATTCTGCCTTTTCCTCTTCCAGATCGACCGCTTCGGACAGGTCGCTGACCAGTGCCTGGACCTTTTCGGTCAGCAGTTCGCCCATCAGCAACAACAGTTCGGAGGCCGTTTTCGGCCCCCTGCCCTCGTCCAGTTGCTGAAGCACCTCGTCGCTGGCGCGCAGCGGTCGCAAACGCAGCGAGATGACCCGCCGCGCTTCGGCGAAGATACGCACCGACACCATGTCCTCGGGTTCGGCACCCGGGTTGAGGTTGACACCGCGCAAGAACAGCAGCATCTGCTCGCCGGCCATCTGCAACAAGCGCGGACGGGTATTTTCTTCAAGCAGCAGGTCGCAGGCGAACTCGCTCAGACCGCTGTCGTGCAGCAGCCAGGTGCGGGTCTGCGGATGGCTGCGATCCCAATGCAGCCACAGGCTCTCCTGCGGCTGCAACTGCAGGTCGTCCAGCTCGGTGCGGGCGATCGAACGCGCGCCACCCTTGCCATCGAGCACCAGGGCATGCACCAGGCCCCATTGCGCGTTGTCTTCCTCGAACATCAAAGCTCCATGGGTGTGCGGCGGATCACTCGGGCATCTTCAGCGGGCTTGGCGAGACCAGCACGCCGTTGTTGTCGGCGTACACGTATTCGCCCGGGCGGAAGGTCACGCCGGCAAAGGTCACCGCGACGTTGAGGTCACCAATGCCGCGTTTGTCGGTTTTCATCGGGTGGCTGGCCAGGGCCTGGATACCGACATCGGTCTGCGCCAGCACGTCCACGTCACGTACGCAGCCATAGATAAGCAGGCCTTCCCAGCCATTCTTCGCGGCCTTCTCGGCAAGCATGTCGCCCAGCAGCGCCCGGCGCAGCGAGCCGCCGCCATCAACCACAAGCACCTTGCCCTTGCCATCAAGCTCGACCTGCTCCTTGACCAGGGAGTTGTCTTCGAAGCACTTGATGGTGACGATCTGGCCGCCGAACGAGTCGTGGCCGCCAAAGTTGCTGAACATGGGCTCGAGCACCTGGACCAGGTCCGGGTAGGCGTCGCACAGGTCGGGCGTTACGTAATGCTGCATGGGAAACTCCTGTCAGTCACAACGAAGCGGATGTCGAGCAAGGCTACACCTTAGGAGGGCTGGCAGTCATCCGGGACCGAGCAGTCAGTTGAACGTCCACCGCACCGGCTTCATCGTCGGCAAGCCGGCGATGGAGCAAGATGCAGCAACTACGTTTCAACTGGCAGCCACAGCCTCCTCCATCACCACCGTCGAGGCGTGCACCGGCACCAGGGGATCGCGCAACCAGCTCTCCACCAACGGCCATACCTGCGCCTGCGCCGGCTTGCTGACCAGCATGTCGACATGCCCGAAGGCCTCGAAGCCCTCCTCACGCCCCAGGCGCAGGAACTGCTTGCTGTCACCACCCCACTGGCCGAAAAGCTTGCGGCAAGCCCAGA
Source organism: Pseudomonas soli (assembly GCF_900110655.1). Taxonomy (GTDB): domain Bacteria; phylum Pseudomonadota; class Gammaproteobacteria; order Pseudomonadales; family Pseudomonadaceae; genus Aquipseudomonas; species Aquipseudomonas soli. The sequence continues at coordinate 13,766 of NZ_FOEQ01000010.1, read as the reverse complement.
CCGGATCCTGGAAATCCCCTGCACCGGCCACCGCCAGCAGTGGCACCTCGACCTCGGCCAGGCCCGCCCACCAGTCGCGGTCCTTGTCGCCAAAGCGCCCGAACAGACCATTCCAGCGCAGGCTCTCCAAAGCCAGGCCTATGGGTTCGTCTTCCGGGCCACGCTTGAGGCGCGAACCGGAAATCTGCGCGAACCGCTTGAGCAGCATCCGCGCGCCCCACTCGACGGGTGGCACTTTCAGTGGCCAGTAAACCCGGCTGACCTGGGTCCCGAACAACGCCACGCTGGCGACAAGGCCCGGGGCCAGATAACCGCTGCCCAGCGCCGCCGCCAACGTCGTACCACCCAACGAGTGGCCAATCCAGCGTGGGGCCTGCCCAGCCTTTTCATGAACGAAGGCGCCGATCACCGGAAGGTCGTAGCGCGCATAATCGGCCACCCGATTCTGCCGCCAATCGCGGTTGCGCGGCGACAAGCCGTGGCCGCGCATCTCCGGGATCCACACATCGAAGCCAGCACGCGCCAGATAAGCGCCCAGGCCTATGCCCTTGGGCGAATACCAGAAACGCCGGTTGGAGAAGCTGCCGTGCAGGAGAATGACCGGCACACCTTGGACACCGTGCTGATCAGCCAGGCCCAGACGGGTGACGGCCAGCTCGACGCTATGGTCGGGACTGTTGCCAGCCTTGATCCGGTAGACGTCTTCACTAAGGTCGCCGCGGCGCTCGGCACTGAGCAACGCGACGGGAAATTGGGTGGAGCTGCTTTGCATGGGTTCACAGATTCAGTGGACATGAAACGTGGGAGCGGGCTTGCCCCGCGAGAGCGTCAGAGCAGACTACAGATGTGTCTTCGCTGACGCTATCGCGGGACAAGCCCGCTCCCACGCATTAACATCAGGGCGCAAGCACCCTGCTCACAGCATCAGGCCGCGCCCTGGCCCTCGGCCAGGAAGAACCAGGTCTCGAGCACCGAGTCCGGGTTCAGCGACACGCTTTCAATGCCCTGTTCCATCAGCCACTTGGCCAGGTCCGGGTGGTCCGACGGGCCCTGGCCACAAATGCCGATGTACTTGCCGGCCTTGTTACACGCGGCGATGGCGTTGGCCAGCAGTTTCTTCACGGCCGGATTTCGCTCATCGAACAGGTGAGCGATGATCCCCGAGTCGCGGTCCAGGCCCAGCGTGAGCTGGGTCAGGTCGTTGGAACCGATGGAGAAGCCATCGAAGTACTCGAGGAACTCTTCGGCCAGGATGGCGTTGGACGGCAACTCGCACATCATGATCACGCGAAGGCCGTTGTCACCGCGGGCCAGGCCGTTTTCGGCGAGCAGGTCGACAACCTGGCTGGCCTCGCCCAAGGTACGCACGAACGGCACCATGATCTCGACGTTGGTCAGGCCCATCTCGTTACGCACGCGTTTGAGGGCGCGGCATTCAAGCTCGAAGCAGTCACGGAACGACTCGCTGATGTAACGCGAAGCGCCGCGGAAGCCCAGCATTGGGTTTTCCTCTTCCGGCTCATACAGCTTGCCGCCGATCAGGTTGGCGTACTCGTTAGACTTGAAGTCCGATAGGCGCACGATGACCTTTTTCGGGTAGAAGGCTGCGGCCAGGGTGCTGATGCCCTCGACCAGCTTCTCGACATAGAAGCCGACCGGGTCGTTATAGCCGGCAATGCGCTTGTCGACGCTCTCTTTCAGTTCCGGCGGCAGGCCGGCGTAATTCAGCAGCGCCTTGGGGTGTACGCCGATCATGCGGTTGATGATGAACTCCAGGCGCGCCAGGCCGACACCGGCATTGGGCAACTGGGCGAAGTCGAAGGCGCGATCCGGGTTGCCCACGTTCATCATGATCTTGAACGGCAGCTCCGGCATGGCATCGACAGAGTTCTGCTTGACGTCGAAGCCCAGCTCACCTTCGAAGATGAATCCGGTGTCGCCTTCGGCGCAGGAGACGGTCACGCCTTGGCCATCCTTCAGGACCTGGGTGGCGTTGCCGCAGCCGACGACGGCCGGGATGCCCAGCTCACGGGCGATGATCGCCGCGTGGCAGGTACGCCCGCCACGGTTGGTGACGATGGCGCTGGCGCGCTTCATCACCGGCTCCCAGTCCGGGTCGGTCATGTCCGAGACCAGTACATCGCCTGGCTGGACCTTGTCCATCTCGGACACGTCGTTGATCACGCGGACCTTGCCGGCGCCGATGCGCTGGCCGATGGCACGGCCTTCGACCAGTACGGTGCCCTTCTCTTTCAGCAGGTAGCGTTCCATGACATTGGCGCTGGCGCGGCTCTTCACGGTCTCGGGACGGGCCTGGACGATGTACAGCTTGCCGTCGTCACCGTCCTTGGCCCACTCGATGTCCATCGGGCGCTGGTAGTGCTGTTCGATGATCATGGCCTGCTTGGCCAGTTCATTGACTTCGTCGTCGCTCAGGCAGAAGCGCGCACGCTCGGCGCGGTCGACCTCGACGGTCTTGACCGAACGACCGGCCTTGGCTTCGTCGCCATAGACCATCTTGATCGCCTTGCTGCCCAGGTTGCGGCGCAGGATCGCCGGGCGACCGGCCTGCAAGGTGTTCTTGTGAACGTAGAATTCGTCCGGGTTGACCGCCCCCTGCACCACGGTTTCACCCAGGCCATAGGCACCGGTGATGAATACCACGTCGCGGAAGCCCGACTCGGTGTCCAGGGTGAACATCACACCCGCGGTGCCGGTTTCGGAACGGACCATGCGCTGCACGCCGGCGGACAGGGCGACCAGTTTGTGGTCGAAGCCCTGGTGTACACGGTAGGAAATGGCCCGATCGTTGAACAGCGAGGCGAACACTTCCTTGGCCGCGCGGATCACGTTGTCGACGCCACGGATGTTGAGGAAAGTCTCCTGCTGGCCAGCGAAGGAGGCGTCTGGCAGGTCTTCGGCCGTGGCCGAGGAACGCACGGCCACCGCCATGTTGTCGTTGCCCTGGGACATTTCGGCGAAAGCGGTTCGGATTTCCGAATCAAGGCGGGCCGGGAAATCGGCTTCCATCACCCACTGGCGAATTTGCGCACCGGTCTTGGCCAAGGCGTTGACATCGTCGACATCCAGCGCGTCGAGCGCCGCATGAATGCGGTCGTTCAGGCCACTTTGCTCGAGAAAATCGCGGTACGCCTGAGCCGTAGTGGCAAAGCCGCCCGGCACCGAGACACCAGCACCTGCGAGGTTACTGATCATCTCGCCCAGGGATGCGTTCTTGCCCCCCACATGCTCCACATCATGGACGCCGAGCTTATCGAGGGAAACTACGTACTCTACCAAGGTGATCTCTCCACTAACTGTATTGGAAAAGCTCAAGGGCGCCCGCCTGCCTGACTGACTGGGCCGGACGCTTGTGGCCTGGACCTGGAAAATAAGTGAGAATGCCGTGCAACCGCGTTCGGCAAACCGAACCTATCATATCCAGAAATCTTCGGCAGCTTAAGGCCCCCAGGTGCAAATGAAACGAACCGCGTTCTTCATCTCCGACGGTACCGGCATCACTGCAGAAACGCTGGGCCAGAGCCTGCTCGCACAATTCGAGAGCATTCCGTTCAATAAATTCACGCGACCCTACATCGACACGCTGGAAAAGGCCCGGGCCATGGTCCAGCAAATCAACGCCGCGGCCGAGCGCGACGGGGTGCGTCCGATCATATTCGACACCATCGTCAACCAGGACATCCGTGAGGTCATGGCCACGTCCAATGGCTTCATGATCGACATCTTCTCGACGTTTTTATCCCCGCTCGAGCAGGAATTGACTGCCCATTCGTCGTATTCCGTGGGCAAGTCCCACTCGATCGGTGGCAATTCCAACTATATGGAGCGGATCGAGGCGGTCAACTTCGCCCTGGACAACGACGATGGCGCGCGTACCCACTACTACGACAAGGCCGACCTGATCCTGGTGGGCGTATCACGCTGCGGCAAGACCCCAACCTGCCTGTACATGGCCATGCAGTTCGGTATTCGTGCCGCGAACTACCCGCTGACCGAGGACGACATGGAACGCCTGCAGCTGCCGCCAGTGCTCAAGAAGCACCACAACAAGCTGTTCGGCCTGACCATCGACCCCGACCGACTGACCGCGATCCGCCACGAACGCAAGCCCAACAGCCGCTATTCGAGCTTCGCGCAGTGCGAATTCGAAGTGCGCGAAGTGGAAAACCTGTTCCGTCGGGAAAACATTCCCAACATCAACTCCACGCATTTTTCGGTGGAAGAGATTTCGGCGAAGATTCTGGTGGAGAAAGGGGTGGAGCGGCGGTTCAAGTAACGCGAGGGGCTCGTCACAAGATTTTCATCGCCAGTGAGACCGAGCGCGGCGCGGGCGGCGCTCGATTCGCGCACCACCACAAACTCAGCGCGCGCCCCATGAAAAAGCCCCGGCATCACTGCCGGGGCTTTCTTTTACCTCAACGCAAGGCTCAGGACGGCATCACCGTCGCCTGCCCGCTCAGCGCCAGGTCGACCAGCTCGCGGTTGGCCACCGCGTACATCGCATAGTCGGTGCCGGTGGCGTTGCGCAGGTCGTCGAGCATGGCGCGCCAGCGCTCGACCATCACCCGGTGCTGCTCGCACCACAGGGCCACGCGGGCGTCCATGTCTTCCGGCGCGTCGGCCATCTGCAGTACGGAGATAGTGATCGCCCGCTGCTGCAGGTCGATGTCGTCGCGGAACGCCTCGCGGGCCAGGGCCTGCCAGTTGTTCTCCACCGGCAGGTTGCTGATCTCCTGCAGGTACCAGGTCAGGTCCAGCGAGCTGCCCACGGCGAAGAACGCCTTGGCCACCTGCGCCGGATCGTGCCCGGTGACGTCCGAAGCCTCGATGATCGGCAACAGGGTGTACAGGTGGGTGGTACCGGCGACCATGCGTGCCAGCAATTCTGGTACACCCGCATTGACGAAGCCCTGGTAACGGTTCATCCAGCGCTCACGGGTTGGTCCCTCCAGCAGTTCGTCGAGTTTCAGCCCCAGCTGGGCGATCTTCGGCCCGAAGTGCGCCACGTCACGCCCGGCGTCCTGCTCGTTGCGGCGGCTACGCAGGAACCAGCGGGTGGCCCGACGCCCCAGACGCATGAGCTCGTCCATCAAGGTCAGCTGGATCTCGGCCGGAACTTGGTAGTCCAGGGCCTCGATCTGGCGGAACCAATGCGGCAGGTGGAAGATATCGCGCACAATCACATAGGCACCGGCCACGTTGGCCGGGCTCATGCCGGTGGACTCCTTCAGGCGCTGCACGAAGGTGATGCCCATGTTGTTGACCAGGTCATTGGCGATCTGGGTGCTGACGATCTCGCGCTTCAGGCGGTGGCGGCGCATCGAGTCGGCGAACTTGCTGACCAGCGACGGCGGGAACGCGGTCTCCATGTCGCGGGTCAGGTAGTCGTCGTCCGGCACCAGCGACTTGAGCAGTTGCTCCTTGAGGTCGATCTTGCTGTATGAGATCAGCACCGAGAGCTCGGCGCGGGTCAGGCCCTGCCCCGCCGCCAGGCGCTCGGCCAGCTGCTCTTCGCTGGGCAGGAACTCGATGGCGCGGTCCAGCTTGCCACGTGCCTCCAGGTCGGCCATCAGGCGCTTGTACTCGGCGATGCGCTCGCGGGCACGGCGGGCCGCCAGCGACAGCGCTTGCGTCTGCTTATAGTTGTTGCCCAGCACCAGCCCGGCGACTTCGTCGGTCATGCTGCCCAGCAGCTGGTTGCGCTGCTTCTCGGTCATGTCGCCACCCTGCACCACTTCGTTGAGCAGGATCTTGATGTTGACCTCGTGGTCGGAGCAGTCGACGCCACCAGCGTTATCGATGAAGTCGGTGTTGGTGGCGCCGCCGTTCAGGCCGAACTCGACACGGCCGAGCTGGGTCATGCCCAGGTTGCCGCCCTCGCCCACTACCTTGCAACGCAGCTCGTTGCCGTTGACGCGCAGGGCGTCGTTGGCCTTGTCGCCGACATCGGCGTGGCTTTCGCTGCTGGCCTTGACGTAGGTGCCGATACCACCGTTCCACAGCAGGTCCACCGGTGCCTGCAGCAGTGCATGCAGCAGTTCGGTCGGGGTCAGGCGGTCGGCTTCGATGGCGAAGCGTTCCTTCATCTGCGGGCTGATGGCGATGCTCTTGGCGCTACGTGGGAAGATCCCGCCGCCTTCGGACATGATGCCGGTGTCGTAGTCGCTCCAGGCCGAGCGCGGCAGGTCGAACAGGCGCTTGCGTTCGGCGAAACTGGTGGCCGGGTCCGGGTTCGGGTCGATGAAGATGTGCAGGTGGTTGAACGCCGCCACCAGTTGCAGTTTGTCGGACATCAGCAGGCCGTTGCCGAACACGTCGCCGGCCATGTCGCCGACACCAACCACGGTGATCGGGTCTTCCTGCACGTTGATGCCGCGCTCGCGGAAGTGGCGCTGCACACCAACCCAGGCGCCACGCGCGGTGATGCCCATCTTCTTGTGGTCATAGCCGGCCGAGCCGCCCGAGGCGAACGCGTCGCCCAGCCAGAAGCCGTAGTCGATGGCGATGCCGTTGGCGATGTCGGAGAAGGTCGCGGTGCCTTTGTCGGCCGCCACCACCAGGTACGGATCGTCGTCATCGTGGCGCACCACGTTGGCCGGCGGCACTACGCCACCGTCCTTCAGGTTGTCGGTGATGTCGAGCAGGCCAGAAATGAAGATGCGGTAGCACGCCACGCCTTCGGCGGCGATCTCGTCACGGCTGCCGCCCAGCGGCAGGCGGCGCGGCAGGAAGCCGCCCTTGGCGCCGACCGGGACGATCACCGAGTTCTTCACCTGCTGGGCCTTGACCAGGCCGAGCACCTCGGTGCGGAAGTCTTCCTCGCGGTCCGACCAGCGCAGGCCGCCGCGGGCGACGTTGCCAAAGCGCAGGTGCACGCCCTCGACCCGGGGCGAATAGACGAAGATCTCGAACTTCGGCACCGGCTTGGGCAGCTCGGGGATCAGCTTGGGGTTGAACTTGAAGCTGAAGTACGACTTGTTCTGGCCGTTGGCGTCCGGCTGGTAGAAGTTGGTGCGCAGGGTGGCCTTGATCAGGTCCAGGTAGCGCCGCAGGATGCGGTCCTCGTTGAGCACCTGGACATCGTCCAGGGCGGTGAGGATCGCCTGCTCCAGGCGTTGCTGCTTGTCGTCGAGGTCTTCGTTGGTGAGCTTGCGCGCCAAGTAGAAGCGGGTCTTGAACAACCGGGTCAGCTCGCGGGCGATATCGGTGTGGTTGTTCAGGGTGCTGGCGATGTAGCCCAGGTCGAAGCCCAGGCGGATCTGCTTGAGGTAACGGGCGTAGGCACGCAGCAACGCGACGTCGCGCCATGGCAGGCCGGCGGTCAGCACCAGGCGGTTGAACGCGTCGTTCTCGGCGTCGCCCTTGACGATATGGACAAAGGCGTCCTGGAAGGTGTCGTTGAGCTGCTGGATGTCGAGGTTGAGGCCTTCGCTGTAGGTGAAAGCGAAGTCGTGGATCCAGAACTCGCGGCCGCTGGCGTGGCGCAGGCGGTAAGGGAACTCACCGAGCACGCGCAGGCCGAGGTTTTCCAGGATCGGCAGCACGTCCGACAGTGCCAGCGGCGTATCGGCGTGGTAGAGCTTGCAGTGCAGCGTGCGCTCACCGAGCTGCGTCAGCGGCTGGTAGAAGCTCATGGCCAGCGGCTTGGCCTCGGACAGGTTGAGCACATGTTGCATGTCGACCACCGCCGAATGCGCGGCGAAGCGCTCGCGGTAGCCGGCCGGGAAGCCTTTCGGGAAGTCGGCGAGGATGTTGGTGCCGTGGGCTTCGCCGAAGTTTTCCACCACCAGCGCCGAGAAGTCGTCCTGCCACGAACGGCAGGCCTGGATCACTTCGTTCTCCAGCTGCTGCGGATCGATCTCGATGCGATTCTTCGGGTCGACCCGCAGGATCAGTTGCACGCGGGCCAGCACCGACTCGGAGAAGAAGGTCCAGAATTCGCAGTCGGTGGCTTTCAGGCGCTCCATGAGCACCTGCTGGATCTTCTGCCGCACCTCGGTGGAGTAGATCTCGCGCGGCACGTAGGCCAGGCAGTAGCAGAAGCGGCCGTACGGGTCCTTGCGCAGGAACACGCGGATCTTGTTGCGTTCCTGGATCTGCACGATCGACATGGCGGTGCTGAACAGCTCGTCCACCGGGGTCTGGAACAGGTCGTCGCGGGGCAGCACTTCCAGGACCTGGGCCAATTCCTTGCCCAGGTGCGCCTTCGGGTCGAAATGCGAGCGGCGCTCGACTTCGGCGACCTTGCCGCGGATGTAGGGGATGGTGTGCACGCTCTCGCCGTACACCGACGAGGTGTACAGGCCCATGAAGCGGCATTCCTTGACCACCTTGCCGTCCTGGTCGATCTGGCGGATCGACACGTAGTCCGGGTAGGCCGGGCGGTGCACGCGGCTTGGCTGCGAAGCCTTGGCGAAGGACAGCAGGCGCGGTTCGCGCAGGTAGGCGACGGCGTAGTCCTCGATGCGCAGGTCATCGGCGCCCAGGCCTGCGCGCAGCAGGCGGGCCAGGCCCAGGAACGAGGCGTCGTCGTAGACCAGGTGGCCGCCGTCGGCGTCGGACTCGACGGTGAACTCCTCGTAGCCGAGGAAGGTGAAATGGTTGTCCAGCAGCCACGACAAGAAGCTCTTCACCTCGGCCTTGTCGTTCTGCGCGGGGCCGAAGGCGTTCTGCTCCACCAGGTCCAGCAGCTCGCGGATCTTGGCCTTCATCGGCTCGAAGTCGGCTACCACGCCCCGCACCTCGGCCAGCACCTGCTCCAGCTCCATGGCCAGGGTGTTGAGCTCGCCGGTGTTGGAGCAGCGGTCGATCTCCAGGTACATCAGCGATTCATGGCTGACGCCCTCGCCCAGGGTGCCCTTGGGCAGCAGCTCGACCAGCTCGCCCTTGGCGCCGCGGCGCACGCTGAGCACGGTGGTTTGCAGGGTGTGGATGCTGTAGCCGCGGCGGTTGAGCTCGGTGCGCACAGAGTCGACCAGGAATGGCAGGTCGTGGTGCAGCACCTCGACCACGGTGTGCGTGGATTGCCAGCCGTGGCGTTCGTAATCGGGGTTGTAGACCCGCACCTGCGGGTGCGCGGCGTCGAAGCGCTCGATGATGCGCCAGGCGGACAGCGTGCAGCCGGCCAGGTCCGACAGCCTGCGCTGAGTGAGTTCGTCCAGAGAGATGATGCCGAAGAACTGTTCAGCGAACAGTGCCACTTGTGGCAGGGACTGTTCGTTGATGTGCTGCGCCAGGGCCGCTTGCAGTTGATGCTGGAAGTCGGCTTTGCTGGCTGCGGTGAAGAACGCCATCTGTGGTACTCCGCTTGGGCTTTGTTATAGGTGAAGCGTCGCGTACATGCGCCTTGTACGGATCAACCATAGCCAACCCGTGGCAAGACAGAAGCGTTGGGTGCCTGCAAAAGCGACTGCCAGGTGGCTGTGCCTTTACGGGAACCCATCGACAGGGCAGCTTAACGACTGAACGGTCACTTGGGCTTGCAGCGCTGCGACAATTTCGGTCAATGCGCGGTAACTTTACGTTTATCAGTGTGCGCAAGGCTGTCAGAATTCCTTTTCATCTCCATTAATCCGAGTGCGCCATGCAATTGAAAACCGCCCTGCTCTTCGCCACCGCCTGCGACGACGAGGAAGACAACATGGCGACCCTGTGCTGCCACAGCGAAAAGGGCCAGATGTTCCTGCTGACCCGCTACCCGGACGAGGACACCGTCGACCTGACCCTGGACGACGAGCCGTCGACGCTGGACGGGCTGAAGGTGACCTTGAGCGCCACCCGCCTGCTGATCGAAGTGGCGGCCGGGGATCGCGATGCGCTGAAGGGCGACGAAGAACTGGAGATCATCCTGACTACCTCGGGCAGCGACCTGGAGGAAGTGGCGCTGACCTTGCGCAACATCCTCGACGGCACCGGGACCTTCGTGTCCGAGATCTGAGCCCGGCGCATCGCCACGCTCATGAACAAAACGCAGTTCGACCAGGACAGCATGGGAGTTGGCTTGACCCGCGATCACCGGCAAAGCCGGTGCCATACGCCCCATCGCGGGGCAAGCCCGCTCCCACGCCGGATACTTGCAGCGCTGCTCCGATCCCCAGCAGAAACAACGACAGCGTTGACAGCTGACCACAGGGGCAGGCATTGTCTGACAACCTGACCAATAGGCACCCGCACGTCCATGCTAGAGCTCCAGCGCCCCGACACCCTCGTTGAACGCGTCGTCAGCGCCATCCGCGCCGAGATCGATGCCGGCCGCCTGGCCGCCGAGTCGCGCCTGCCCACCGAACAGCAACTGGCCGACCAGCTCAATGTCAGCCGCTCGGTGGTGCGCGAGGCCGTGGCGCAGCTCAAGGCCGACGGCGTGCTGATCGCTCGCCGTGGGCTCGGTTCGTACATCTCGCAGACCCCAAACGGCACGGTGTTCCGCTTCCCTGGCAGCAACGGGCGCAAGCCGGACCTGGTGCAGATGTTCGAGATGCGCCTGTGGATCGAGACCCAGGCCGCCGCCATCGCCGCCCGCCGCCGCGATACCGATGACCTCCAGCGCATGGCCGCGGCCCTGGGCACCATGGAAGACCCGCGCAGCGACTTTGCCACCGCCGCGGCCGCCGACGTGGCCTTTCACCGTGCCATCGCCGACGCCGGCAAGAACGACTACTTCGTCGCCTTCCACGATTTCCTCGGTGGCCAGCTGGCCGCCGCGCGCCGCACCGCCTGGGAAAACTCCGCCACTCCGGCGGTAGGCGGCTCGGCTGACGCCCTGCGTGAGCACCGGGCCTTGTACCAGGCCATTGCCGACGGTGACCGCCATGCGGCCGCCGCCTGCGCCGAAGCCCACCTGCGCGCCTCGGCCAAGCGCTTGAAACTCGACCTCCCCGACCTCGACTGACCCCGGAGAACCCTATCGCAACCTGGCGAGGTTTTTACGCGCACCACTTAGTCTGACAACCTGATAAGCAGATTCACCGACAAGAATTCCAAGGTACCCTGCATGACCTACGACTATTGCATCATCGGCGGCGGCATCGTCGGCCTCGCCACCGCGATGGCCCTGCTCACCCATCGCCCCGGCGCCTCGCTGCTGATCCTGGAAAAGGAGGCCAGCCTCGGCCGCCACCAGACCGGCCACAACAGCGGCGTGATCCATGCTGGTATCTACTATGCACCCGGCAGCCTCAAGGCCGACCTGTGCAAGCGCGGCGCCCAGGCCACCAAGGACTTCTGCGCCGAGCACGGCATCGCCTTCGAGGTCTGCGGCAAGCTGCTGGTGGCCTCCAACGACCTGGAGGTGCAGCGCATGCAGGCGCTGTACGAGCGTTCGCAACAGAACGGCCTGAAGGTCGAGCGCCTGGACGCCGACGCCCTGCGTGAACGCGAGCCGAACATCGTCGGCAAGGGCGCGCTGTTCCTCGATGCCACCGGTATCGTCGACTACCAGCAGGTATGCGACGCCATGGCCAAGGTGATTCGCCAGGCCGGTGGCGAAGTGCACCTGTCCACCGCCGTGCGCGCCATCCAGGAGCATGCCGATCATGTCGCGGTCAGCACCGACGACAACACCTGGCGCGCCCGCCAGCTGGTGGCCTGCGCCGGCCTGCAATCCGACCGCCTGGCGCGCCTGGCCGGGGTGAAGATCGACCACCAGATCATCCCCTTCCGCGGCGAGTACTACCGCCTGCCGGCGAGCAAGAACCAGATCGTCAACCACCTCATCTACCCGATCCCCGATCCGGAGCTGCCGTTCCTTGGCGTGCACCTGACGCGAATGATCGACGGCAGCGTCACCGTCGGCCCCAACGCGGTGCTCGGCTTTGGCCGGGAGAACTACCGCAAGTTCTCGGTGAACTGGCGCGATGTCGCCGAGTACGCACGCTTCCCCGGTTTCTGGAAAACCATCTGGAACAACCTCGGTTCCGGCACCGCCGAGATGAAGAACTCGCTGTTCAAGCGCGGCTACCTGGAGCAGTGCCGCAAGTACTGCCCGTCGCTCCAAGTCGAGGACCTGCTGCCCTATGAGGCCGGCATCCGCGCCCAGGCGGTGATGCGCGACGGCACCCTGGTGCACGACTTCCTGTTCGCCGAGACGCCGCGAATGGTGCACGTGTGCAACGCACCGTCGCCGGCCGCCACTTCGGCCATCCCCATCGGCCAGATGATCGCCGAAAAGATCCTCGAGGCCCGCTGAAGCACCTGCTGCATCCACAACTACAAAGACAACAAGGAAACCTCAGATGTCGGTATACGAGACGGCCCCGGCCGCGCCGGAAACCCCCGAACAGCAACGCAAGCGCCTGCGCAAGGTGGCGGCGGCGACCATCTTCGGCTCAATGCTGGAGTGGTATGACTTCTATCTCTACGCGACCATGGCCGCGATCGTCTTCTCGAAGATCTTCTTCGACCCGAGCAACCCGGCGGTGGCCTCGCTGCTGGCGTTTTCCACCTTCGCCATCGGTTTCATCGCCCGGCCGTTCGGCGGTGTGCTGTTCGGCTACCTGGGTGACCGTTTCGGGCGCAAGCATGTGCTGGTGATCACCTTTTGCATGATGGGCCTGTGCACCATGCTGATCGGCCTGATCCCCGGCTACGCGACCATTGGTATCTGGGCGCCGATCCTGCTGGTGATCATCCGCATCATCCAGGGCCTGGGCGCCGGTGCCGAGCTGTCCGGCGCGGCAGTGACCTCCTACGAGCATGCCAGCGAAGGCAAGCGCGGCAGCCAGGGTGCCTGGCCGGCGCTGGGGCTGAACCTGGGCCTGCTGCTGTCGTCGCTGACCGTGTACCTGCTGACCATGAACGGCAACGAATTCCTGCTGGCCGGCGGCTGGCGCATCCCGTTCATCGCCAGTATCGCCCTGGTGGCGGTGGGCCTGTGGGTGCGCAAGAGCATCCCCGAGACCCCGGACTTCAAGGAGCTGGACAAGGCCGATGACAAACCGCAGGTGTCGCCGCTGAAGCTGCTGTTCAGGAATGACCTCAAGGGCCTGGCCGTGGTGTTTTTCGTGGCGGTGGGCTACAACGCCCTGAGCTACATCTTCAAGACCTTCTCGCTGGCCTACCTGACCCAGTTCAAGGGCGTCGAGGCGCATGTCACCTCGCTGTCGGTGACCCTGGCCAGCCTGGTGGCGATCTTCGCCGTGCCGTTCTTCGGCTGGCTGTGCGACAAGTGGAGCAGCAAGACCGTGCTGATGCTCGGCGGGCTGCTGTCGGCGCTGTTCGCCTTCCCGTTCCTGCAACTGCTGTCGACTGGCGAGCCGATGATGATCTACCTGGCCATCGCCGTGGGCACCGGGATACTGGCGCCGATGATGTTTGCCCCGCAGGGGTCGTTCCTCAGCCGGCAGTTCCCCACCCAGACGCGCTCGTCCGGGTTCGGCACCGGGCGAGAGGTCGGTACCGCGGTGGCCGGTGGCCTGGCGCCGTTGGGCGGGCTGGCGCTGGTGGCAGGTTCCGCGACTCATTCAACCGATGGCGTGGCGATGATATTGGCGGTGGCCGGGGTGCTGGTGGTGGTGTTTGCGTTCTTTGACCAAGGGTGGAGGCATTCGAAGGCGAAGAACTAAACAAAGCCACGATCGGATCTTGATCTTGATCTTGATCTTGATCTTGATCGCAAGATTAACTGCGTAGTCACTAGCGACAGCTGCGTCAGTTCAGGCGCCGCCCGTAACTTCGCGACTTCAGGAGGCCGAACGGAGGTCTTGCGGAGGGAGGTGACGGGCATGGATGCCCGTCAAGCGCTGCGCCCC
>NZ_FOEQ01000032.1 GCF_900110655.1 Pseudomonas soli | reverse complement strand
TTCGTCGCGAACTTTCGGTTCGTTTCGTCTTCACCACCGCAATCTGCGTGAGCAAATTGCTTGGGTGTTATATGGTCAAGCCTCACGGGCAATTAGTATTGGTTAGCTCAACGCCTCACAGCGCTTACACACCCAACCTATCAACGTCGTAGTCTTCGACGGCCCTTCAGGGAGCTCAAGGCTCCAGTGAGATCTCATCTTGAGGCAAGTTTCCCGCTTAGATGCTTTCAGCGGTTATCTCTTCCGAACATAGCTACCCGGCAATGCCACTGGCGTGACAACCGGAACACCAGAGGTTCGTCCACTCCGGTCCTCTCGTACTAGGAGCAGCCCCTCTCAAATCTCAAACGTCCACGGCAGATAGGGACCGAACTGTCTCACGACGTTCTAAACCCAGCTCGCGTACCACTTTAAATGGCGAACAGCCATACCCTTGGGACCGGCTTCAGCCCCAGGATGTGATGAGCCGACATCGAGGTGCCAAACACCGCCGTCGATATGAACTCTTGGGCGGTATCAGCCTGTTATCCCCGGAGTACCTTTTATCCGTTGAGCGATGGCCCTTCCATACAGAACCACCGGATCACTAAGACCTACTTTCGTACCTGCTCGACGTGTGTGTCTCGCAGTCAAGCGCGCTTTTGCCTTTATACTCTACGACCGATTTCCGACCGGTCTGAGCGCACCTTCGTACTCCTCCGTTACTCTTTGGGAGGAGACCGCCCCAGTCAAACTACCCACCATACACTGTCCTCGATCCGGATAACGGACCTGAGTTAGAACCTCAAGGTTGCCAGGGTGGTATTTCAAGGATGGCTCCATGAGAACTGGCGTCCCCACTTCAAAGCCTCCCACCTATCCTACACAAGCAAGCTCAAAGTCCAGTGCAAAGCTATAGTAAAGGTTCACGGGGTCTTTCCGTCTAGCCGCGGATACACTGCATCTTCACAGCGATTTCAATTTCACTGAGTCTCGGGTGGAGACAGCGCCGCCATCGTTACGCCATTCGTGCAGGTCGGAACTTACCCGACAAGGAATTTCGCTACCTTAGGACCGTTATAGTTACGGCCGCCGTTTACCGGGGCTTCGATCAAGAGCTTCGCTTGCGCTAACCCCATCAATTAACCTTCCGGCACCGGGCAGGCGTCACACCCTATACGTCCACTTTCGTGTTTGCAGAGTGCTGTGTTTTTAATAAACAGTCGCAGCGGCCTGGTATCTTCGACCGGCGTGGGCTTACGCAGCAAGTGCTTCACCCTCACCGGCGCACCTTCTCCCGAAGTTACGGTGCCATTTTGCCTAGTTCCTTCACCCGAGTTCTCTCAAGCGCCTTGGTATTCTCTACCTAACCACCTGTGTCGGTTTGGGGTACGGTTCCCAGTTATCTGAAGCTTAGGAGCTTTTCTTGGAAGCATGGCATCAACCACTTCGCGCTCTAATGAGCACTCGTCATCAGCTCTCGGCCTT
>NZ_FOEQ01000012.1 GCF_900110655.1 Pseudomonas soli | reverse complement strand
TTCGTCTCAACCGAGGCGCGCATTCTACGCTTTCCTCATTGGCTGTCAAGCGTTTATTTTGAAGTATTTTGCGAGAAACCCGTTCAACTTCAAACACTTGACTCGCTGCGATCTCTCGTAGCGGGAGGCGAATCATACAGCGTTACAACCTGCTGTCAACTGCCTTTTTCACCGCTGCCGATCTGACGACCGAAGCACCTCCGCAACCCTCTTGATCGATCAACTCATTGATATTCAAGGAGTTTTTCGTTCCGATGTCGCTGGAAGTGGGGCGCATTATAAGGGGATCTGAGAGGGCGTCAACCTTTTATTAAAGAAAGATTTCAGGCCGCCCTCCCCCGCCCCACCAGCCGTGGAACACGCCGCCACACCGGGGGTATACGCAACACCAGCAGAAACACCCCGATAGCGGCATACACCGCCCACTCCTTCAGGTCCGAGCGTACGATCCACAGGAAGTGCAGCAGCCCAAGCCCGAGAATCACATAGACCAGCCGGTGCAGCTTCTTCCACCGCGCCCCAAGGCGGCGCTGGCTATACCGGTTGGACGTGACCGCCAGCGCCAGCAAGCCAAGAAAACCCAATGCACCGACAATGATGTAGGGCCGCTTGCGCAGCTCAACGCCGAACTGCCCCCAGTCCAGCCCCAGGATGAACACCAGGTACGCCGTCAGGTGCAGCACTATATAAGCAAAGCACCACAGCCCCAGCTGGCGCCGCACGACGATCCACCCCGCCCACCCCGTCAACCGCTGCAGCGGTGTCATGCTCAGGGTAATCAACAGGAACACCAGTGCCCCCAGGCCAAGGCGATCCACCATGATCTTTCCCGGATCCGGGCCGAGCAGCCCCATGGCTGCCTCATACAACCACCACACGGGAAACAGGCACCCGATCACGAAGATCGCCAGGCGCAGCCACGGATAGCGCATCAATAGTTCTTCCGCAGGTCGAGGCCGGTATACAGCGACGCCACTTCATCGGCATAGCCGTTGAACATCAGCGTATCGCGCACATTGGGGCTGAACAGCCCGCTGGGCAGGCGCCGCTCGCGGGCCTGGGTCCAGCGCGGGTGGTCCACCGTCGGGTTGACGTTGGCATAGAAGCCGTACTCGTCCGGCGCCAACCCCTGCCAGGTAGTCGCAGGTTGTTCTGCCACCAGGCTGATGCGCACGATCGACTTGATGCTCTTGAAGCCGTACTTCCAGGGCACCACCAGGCGCAGCGGCGCGCCGTTTTGGTTGGGCAGTTCACGGCCATACATGCCCACCGCCAGGATCGCCAGCGGGTTCATCGCCTCATCCAGACGCAGCCCTTCCACATAGGGCCAGTCGATCAGGGCGAAGCCGGAGCGCTGCCCAGGCATGCGCTTGGGGTCTTCCAGGGTTTCGAAACGGATATAGCGCGCCTTGGAGGTTGGCTCGACCTGCTTGAGTACCTCGGCCAACGGGAAGCCCAGCCAGGGAATCACCATCGACCAGGCCTCCACACAGCGCAGGCGATAGATGCGCTCCTCGAGCTGGTACGGTTTGACAAAGTCTTCCAGCGCATAACGCCCGGGCTTGGCCACTTCGCCATCGACCACCAGGCTCCACGGCTCGGTCTTCAGGCTGCCGGCATTGGCCGCCGGGTCGCCCTTGTCGGGCCCGAACTCATAGAAGTTGTTGTAGTGGGTCGCGTCCTTGAACGGCGTGATGGCTTCGCCGCTGACGGTGACCGCCTGCCAGCGCGTGGCGCCGAGCTTGTCACTGAACCAGCCTGGCGCGCTGCCCGCCTCGACATCGGCATAGCGGGAAACCTCCGCCGCGGCGCCCAACCGGGGCAAGGCGCCCAGGGCTGCACCTGCAAGGCTGGCGCCCAGCAGCTTGCGACGGGAGAGGTAGAAACTTTCGGGGGTGATCTCGGACGACTTGCAGTCGCTGGATCGGGGAAGCTTGATGAGCATGGCGGCTCCACAGTACGGGTAACTGATGTACACGTAAGACTATGGAGCCGGCAGGTTATTCCGCGATTAAATCCTTGTCAGGATTTGCGACGGCGCGCCCGCAACAGGAACTGGATCGGCCCCGATGCAGCATAGGCGAGGAAGATCAGCAGCAGGATGCGCGGCGGATCGCTGAACACCACGGCAAACACCAGCACCACGGCGAGGATCGCGACAAAGGGCACGCGGCCCTTGAGGTCGAGCTCCTTGAAGCTGTTGTACTTGATGTTGCTGACCATCAGCATGCCGGCGGCCGCCACCAGCAGCGCCACCAGGAACGACAGCTTGGAACCCTGGATGCCGTAGTCGCTGAACGCCCAGACGGTACCGGCCACCACGCCGGCCGCCGCCGGGCTGGCCAGGCCGATGAAGTAACGTTTGTCGGCGGTGCCGACCTGGGTGTTGAAGCGCGCCAGGCGCAGCGCAGCGCCGGCCACATAGATGAAGGCGACCATCCAGCCGACCTTGCCCATGTCGCCCAGGGCCCAGCCGAACGCCAGCAGCGCCGGGGCCACACCGAAGGCGACCATGTCCGACAGCGAGTCGTACTCGGCACCGAAGGCGCTTTGCGTATTGGTCATGCGCGCCACGCGGCCGTCGAGGCCGTCGAGGACCATGGCGACGAAGATGGCGATGGCGGCGAAGGCGAAGTACTTGCTCGCCTCGCGTGGATCACCCGCGCTCAGGGCGCTCTGCGCGCTCATCGAGCTGATGATGGAATAGAAGCCGGCGAACAGGTTCGCGGTGGTGAACAGGTTGGGCAGCAGATAGATACCGCGGTGACGCACCTTGCGCCCTTCGGCGTCGTGGCCTTCTTCAACGTGCTCATCGACAGGTAGCAGGCTTTCGGCGTCGGAGGGCTTGTTCGGCTCTTCGGGACGTTCGCTCATGAAAAGTACCTTGCAACAGGGTGGAATATGTTCGACATGGGCTCTGCAAAACGGTTCTGACAGCGAGCCACTGGTCGCTTTATACCAGAAGCTGACCGCGCAAACGAAAAAACGCGGCCGAAGCCGCGTTTTTCATTATCGACGCAAGACTCAGTTCTTGGTCTTGTCGACGATCTTGTTGGCCGAGATCCACGGCATCATCGAACGCAGCTGCTCGCCGATGATCTCGATGCCGTGGGCGGCGTTGTTGCGGCGCTTGGCGGTCATCGAAGGATAGTTGGTGGCGCCTTCGCTGATGAACATCTTCGCGTACTCGCCGTCCTGGATGCGCTTCAGAGCGTTGCGCATGGCCTTGCGGGATTCTTCGTTGATGACTTCAGGGCCGGTGACGTACTCACCGTACTCGGCGTTGTTGGAGATCGAGTAGTTCATGTTGGCGATGCCGCCTTCGTACATGAGGTCAACGATCAGCTTCAGCTCGTGCAGGCACTCGAAGTAGGCCATTTCCGGGGCGTAGCCCGCTTCGACCAGGGTTTCGAAACCGGCCTTGACCAGCTCGACGGTACCGCCGCAGAGAACGGCCTGCTCACCGAACAGGTCGGTTTCGGTCTCGTCCTTGAAGGTGGTTTCGATGATGCCGGTACGGCCGCCACCGACGCCAGCGGCGTAGGACAGGGCGACGTTCTTGGCGTTGCCCGAAGCGTCCTGGTAGATGGCGATCAGGTCAGGGATGCCGCCGCCTTTGACGAACTCGGAGCGCACGGTGTGGCCCGGGGCCTTCGGCGCGATCATGATCACGTCGAGGTCGGCACGCGGCACGACCTGGTTGTAGTGGATCGAGAAGCCGTGGGAGAAGGCCAGGGTGGCGCCCTTCTTGATGTTCGGCTCGATCTCGTTCTTGTACAACTGGCCCTGGAACTCGTCCGGGGTCAGGATCATGACCAGGTCGGCGGCAGCGACGGCGCTGGCCACGTCGGCCACTTTCAGGCCGTGGGCTTCAGCCTTGGCAACGGTAGCCGAACCTTTACGCAGACCGACGGTAACGTCCACACCGGAGTCCTTCAGGTTGCACGCCTGGGCGTGACCCTGGGAGCCGTAGCCGATGATGGCGACTTTCTTGCCCTGGATGATGGAGAGGTCGCAGTCTTTGTCGTAGAAAACTTTCATGAAAATACCCCTGGTTATATCTCGGCCCCTGCGGAGCCATCGCTATTTTTGAAGTTAGATGCTGAGCACTTTGTCGCCACGGGCAATGCCGGTGACGCCACTGCGCACGGTTTCGAGAATCGATGCGGTGCCGATGGCCTGGATGAAGCTGTCCAGTTTGTCGCTGGTGCCGCTCAGCTGCACGGTGTACACGCTGGCGGTCACGTCGACGATCTGGCCACGGAAGATATCCGTGGTGCGCTTGATCTCGGCGCGCTGGGCACCCGTGGCCTTGACCTTGACCAGCATCAGTTCGCGCTCGATGTGGGCGCTTTCCGACAGGTCGACAAGCTTGACCACTTCGACCAGCTTGTTGAGGTTCTTGGTGATCTGTTCGATCACTTCGTCATGGCCAACGGTGGTCAGCGTCAGACGCGACAGGGTCGGGTCTTCGGTCGGCGCCACGGTCAGGCTTTCAATGTTGTAGTTGCGCTGGGAGAACAAGCCGACCACGCGAGACAAGGCACCGGGTTCGTTTTCCAGCAGCAGGGAGATGATGTGCCGCATGTCAGGTACGCTCCGTCTTGCTCAGCCACATGTCACGCATCGAGCCGTCCTTGATCTGCATCGGATAGACGTGCTCGGTCCGGTCGACCGCGATGTCGATGAACACCAGGCGGTCCTTCATCGCGAAAGCCTCTTCCAGTTTCGGCTTGAGGTCTTTCAGGCTGGTGATGCGCATGCCCACATGGCCATAGGCCTCGGCCAGCTTGACGAAGTCCGGCAGCGACTCGACATAGGAATGCGAGTGGCGACCGTTGTAGGACATGTCCTGCCATTGGCGAACCATGCCCAGCACACCGTTGTTCAGGTTGACGATCTTCACCGGCAGGCCGTACTGCATGCAGGTGGACAGCTCCTGGATGTTCATCTGGATGCTGCCTTCACCGGTAACGCAGGCCACATCCTGGTCGGGGAAGTTGAGCTTGATGCCCATGGCCGCCGGGAAACCGAAGCCCATGGTGCCCAGGCCACCGGAGTTGATCCAGCGGTTGGGTTTGTTGAAGCGATAGTACTGCGCCGCGAACATCTGGTGCTGGCCCACGTCGGAGGTGACGAAGGCATCGCCCTTGGTCACTTCGCACAGGGTCTCGATGACCTGTTGCGGCTTGATGATGTTGCCGTCGCCCTTGTCGTAGGGGAACAGCTCGCCGTCGCCACGCCATTCATCGATCTGCTTCCACCAGGCATCGAGCGCAGCCTTGTCGGGCTGCTCGCCGATTTCCTTGAGGATGCCGAGCATTTCGCTCAACACGCTCTCGACCGGACCGACGATCGGCACGTCGGCCTTGATCATCTTCGAGATCGAGGCCGGGTCGATGTCGATGTGGATGATCTTGGCGTTCGGGCAGAACTTGGCCGGACCGTTGACCACGCGGTCGTCGAAACGCACACCGACAGCGAAGATCACGTCGGCGTTGTGCATGGCCAGGTTGGCGGTGTAGCTGCCGTGCATGCCGAGCATGCCGAGGAACTGGCGGTCGGTGCCTGGGAAGCCACCAAGGCCCATGAGGGTGTTGGTGACCGGCAGGTTCAACGACTTGGCGATTTCGGTCAGGGCTTCGGAGCCACCGCCGAGAATCACGCCGCCACCGGAGTAGACCACCGGGCGCTTGGCCGCGAGGAGCATTTCGGCTGCCTTGCGGATCTGCCCGGAATGGCCGCGCAGGGCCGGACTATAGGAACGCAGCTTGACCTTTTTCGGGTAGATGTACTCGAACTTCTCGGCCGGGTTGGTCATATCTTTTGGAATGTCGACCACGACCGGGCCGGGACGGCCGGACTGCGCCAGATAGAAGGCTTTTTTCAGGACTTCGGGGATTTCCGAGGCGTGCTTGACCATGAAGCTATGCTTCACGATCGGCCGGGAGATACCGATCATGTCGGTTTCCTGGAACGCATCGGTGCCGACCATGGTGCTGGGCACCTGGCCAGACAGGATGACCATCGGGATGGAATCCATGTAGGCGGTGGCAATGCCGGTGATGGCATTGGTCGCGCCCGGGCCGGAAGTCACCAGTACCACGCCGGCCTTGCCGGTGGCACGGGCGTAACCGTCCGCCATATGGGTGGCAGCCTGCTCGTGACGAACCAGGATGTGCTGGACTTCCGGTTCCTTGAACAAGGCATCGTAAACATGAAGGAGAGCACCGCCAGGGTACCCGTAGATGTGCTTAACGCCTTCGTCGCGCAAAAAGCGGACGACCATTTCAGCGCCGGATAAGAGCTCCACGTTGTTCACCTCTAAAACGCCAGAATACCGCCCTCACTGAGCGGGTCTTATTAGGTTTACTGCCAAGCAGAGCATGAGCGAACGTCAGCACTGACTGAGCAAGTATTGGGAATACCCTGGTGTGTTGCGGGCCTTCCCACCCAGCGCGAGGTAACGCGTTGCGGGGTGTTACAAGTCGGCGCGGGTGTGCGCCTCATGATCTGCTTAGCGGGTCTGCTTCTGGCAGTCCCTCTACAGCGGAATCTGGATTCTTGTGATTCGGCGCTCACAAGTCAAGAGAAATTATTGCCAATTTTTCTTCAAGATGAATTCTCACCACCACTAATGGCGCGAGCAGCAGCAGGAAAAATAAGATTTCCATAAAAAAGGGCCACAATCTGCGGCCCTTGAAGGAAAAACGGTAGAAATCAGGCGCAAGGCGCGATCAATTGGTCGAAAGTTGCGAGCAAACGCCGTAGCTCGCGGCTTTGTTCCGGGCGGTCGACGAACACCGTCTCGGCCATCACCAGGATGCCCGAGGCGTTGGGCAACGGATGCCCGTGCTCGAGGATCAGCTTCATGCGCGGCAGGAAGATCCACTGCAGCCACTGCTCGAAGCTCATGCGGTCCACCGCGAACGGCTCCACGCTGGCCAACGCCTCGGCACTGGGGGTGGCGTCGCTCCACCAGCCCTGGACCTTGAGCTCCTGCTCGATCAGCAGCAGTTGGTCGGCGATATCGAGAATGCGCTGTTCCATCACAGGTTGACCCGCGCCTTCTGCCGCGCCAGGGCCGCCCCTGCACTGTCACCCTGCTTTTCACGGGCCTGGGCGATGGTGTTCCACAGCTGGGCCTGCAGGTCTGGGCGACCGTTGGCGTAGGTCAGGGCACGGCGCGCCAGTTGCTCGGACTGCGCCGCATCGCCCTGGGACAGGCGCACCTGGGCCAGGCGGAACAGCACCTGCGGCTCACGCGGGGCAATGCGCTGGGCACGCTCCAGGCTCGACGCGGCGCCGTTGAAGTCGCCGCTACCCTGCTGCTGCTGGGCAGTGGTGAGCAAGGCCAGCACCGGGCCGTCGAGCTGCTCATCGGCCGACAGGCCGCCACTGGAGGCGTTGCCACGCGGGATACCAGTCGGGGCACTGGTCACCGGCGCCGGGTTGCTCATCGAGGCGATGTCGAACGGTTCGTCGGCAATCGGGTTGGGATTGGTCGTGATCGGCCCGCTGCTGACCGGGCCCGGGGTGATCGGGCCGGTGCTGATCGGCGCAGGCCCGGTGCCTGCCGGGAACGACTGGATCGGCGCGCCGCCTGTCCCCTGCGGGATCATCACGGTGACGCCGGAGTCTTCCGGCAATGACTGGGCCTGGCTGCTGCCGCCGCTGGTCGGATAGGCCGACGTGCGGTTGGCCGAGACGCGCTCGCTGTTGGAGACCCGGGTGCTCGAATCGACCACCGGAATGTTGCCACGCGGGACGCTGGCACAGCCGTGCAGAACGGTCACTGCCGCCACGGCAGGAATCCACCACTTGTTCACTTCACACCCTCTTCAGAAGCTCGCGCTCAATTCATCCAGCCCTTGACCCAGTCCATCACCTGTTCGGCCGGGTTCTGCTCGCCGCCACAGGCGGCGCCTGCGGGCGGTTCACTGCCGCGAATATACGGCATCTGCACCGCTCCCGGACAGCTGCCGTCGGAACCCTGGCCGCTGTAAGGGTCGATCCAGGCCTGCACCACGTTGTCCGGCTGGGGCATGTCCAGCGGCAGCGGGTCGGCCTTCTTCATGAAGCTGGTCCACACCTGCAACGCGCCGGTGGCACCGGTGAACGGCGTCTTGCCGTTGTCGTCGCGGCCCAGCCAGACCACCGCCAGCAGGTCCTGGCTGAAACCGGAGAACCAGCTGTCGCGCGAGTCGTTGCTGGTGCCGGTCTTGCCAGCCAGGGTCAGCGAGCTCGGCAGCGTGCTGTACACCGAGCGCCCGGTACCTTCACGCATCACCCGCTGCATGGCGTTCTGCACCAGGTAGATCGAGCCCGGGTCGAAGGTCTGCTGGATCTGGAACGGGTAGCGCTTGAGCGGCTCGCCTTCGGCGGTGAGCACGCTGCGGATGCCGCGCATCGGCGTATTGAAGCCGCCGTTGGCGATGGTCTGGTACATGGTCGCCACCTGCATCGGCGACATGCCGCCGGCGCCCAGCAGCATCGACGGGAACGCCTGCCAGTCGACCTGCACGCCGAGCCGGGCGATGGTCTTGATCACGTTGGGCACGCCCACTTCAAGGCCCAGCTTGGCGGTGGACAGGTTGTAGGAGTTGGCCAGGCCCTGGTACAGGTAGATGGTGCCATGGGGCCGGCGGTCGTAGTTCTGCGGCCGCCATACCTGGCCATCGGCGCCTTTGACCGAGAACGGCTCGTCCTGCACCCAGCTGGTGAGGGTGAACTTGCTCGGCTGTTCCAGCGCAGTCAGGTAGACCGCCGGCTTGACCAGCGAACCGATCGGCCGCACTGCATCGATGGCGCGGTTGAAACCGGCGAAGCCCGACTGGCGGCTGCCGATCAGCGCCTGCACCTCACCGGTTTCCGGGTTGGTGACGACCATCGCCGACTCGACTTCGTCGGCGCCCTTGCGCCCGGCCAGGCGTTTGAAGGTCTCGCTCATGGCGGTTTCGGCCTTCATCTGCAGGATCGGGTCGAAACTGGTGAAGATGCGCAGGCCTTCTTCGGTCAAGTCTTCGTCGCGGTAGTCCTGGCGCAACTGACGCTTGACCAGGTCGAGGAAGGCCGGGAACGAGCTGTCGGCCAGGCTGCCGCGCTTGGTCACGCCCAGGGGCATCTTCTTCGCCGCGTCGACCACGTCCTGAGTGGCCACGCCTTGCTCGGCGAGCAGGTCGAGCACCAGGTTGCGCCGCTGCAAGGCGCGCTCGGGGTGGCGGCGCGGGTTGTAGTATGACGGGCCCTTGACCATGCCCACCAGCAGGGCGATCTGGTGCAGCTTGAGCTCCTGCAGCGGCTGGCTGAAGAAGAACTGGCTGGCCAGACCGAAGCCGTGCACGGCGCGCTGGCCGTCCTGTCCGATGAACACTTCGTTCAGGTAGGCCTCGAGGATCTCGTGCTTGTCGTAGTGCACTTCCAGGAGCAGCGACATCATCGCTTCGGTCAGCTTGCGGCTGAGACTGCGCTCGTTGGTGAGGAAGAAGTTCTTCACCAACTGCTGGGTCAGGGTACTGCCGCCCTGGCGCATGGCGCCGGACGAAGTGTTGACCCACACCGCGCGGGCGATGGACTTGGGCGACACACCGAAGTGGCTGTAGAAGTCGCGGTCCTCGGTGGCGATCAGGGTTTCCACCAGATACGGCGGCACCTGATCGATCTTGATCAGGATGCGGTCTTCGAGATTCTTCGGGTAGATGCCGCCGATCATCAGCGGCTCAAGGCGCACCACGTCGAGCTTGCCGCCATTGGCGCCGCTGAGGCCCGCGACATAATCGCCGGAGAAGCGCACGCGCACGAACTGCGCCGGTTCCATGCCCTCGTAGAACTGGAAGCCACGGGTATTGAGGTCGACGGTGTTGCCATTGACCGACGCCGCGCCCGGGCCGTTGGCCGCGCTTTCCCGACGGTAGCCGAGGGCATCGAGCTCGGTGAGGAAGTCGTTGCGGCTCAGTTTCTGGCCGACGAACAGCTCCAGCGGCCGGGCATACACCTTGGCCGGGATGGTCCAGCGCTTGCCGGAGAACTTCTCCTGGACAGTGGCGTCGAGGTAGACCGCGAAGCCGGCTATCAGTACCAGGCCGACCAGGCTGAGCTTGAGCGCCCAGCCCAGCAAGGCACGGGCGCGGCCGGTCGGGCGTTTTTTTGGGGTGCGGGAATTTCGGGTACGAGTCATGGCGGCGGATTATACGCACATTGGAAAAGGGAGGCAGGCGCCCCTCGGCGGTTTGCAGGGACGGCACCATTGACCATAATGTTCGATTCGAATTCCCTGACCCCCTTAAAGGATGATCCGTGAGCCAAGCCCTGATCAGCGCGCTGCAAAACCCCGCCCTCTATCCGCACCCGGTTGCGGGCTTCGAGCTCATCGAGACGCATATCTCCTGGGTCCTGCTCACCGGCGAGTTTGCCTACAAGATCAAGAAGCCGATGAACTTCGGCTTCCTCGACTTCACCGGCCTCGACCAGCGCGGGCATTTTTGCAACGAAGAGCTGCGCCTGAACCAGCGCCTGACCGAAGGTCTGTACCTGGAAGTGCTGCCGATCACCGGTAGCGTCGAAGCGCCGCAGATCGGCGGCGAAGGCCCGGCGATCGAGTACGCGCTGAAGATGCGCCAGTTCCCCCAGGGCCAGATGCTCAGCACCCTTCAGGCCAACGGCGAGCTGAATGCCGGGCATATCGACCAGATGGCGCGGCAGATCGCCGAGTTCCACCTGCAGGCGCCCAAGGTGCCGGTCGAGCACCCGCTGGGCACCCCGGACGCGGTCATGGCGCCGGTGGAACAGAACTTCGAACAGATCCGCCCGTTCCTCAGCGACAAGGCCGACCTGCAGCAGCTCGATGCACTGCAAGCCTGGGCCCAGGACAGCTTCAAGCGCCTGCACGGTCTGCTGGAAGCGCGCAAGGCCAATGGTTTCATTCGCGAATGCCACGGTGACATCCACCTGGGCAACGCCACCCTGATCGACGGCAAGGTGGTGATCTTCGACTGCATCGAGTTCAACGAACCCTTCCGCCTGACCGACGTCTACGCCGACGTCGGCTTCCTGGCCATGGACCTCGAGGACCGCGGCCTGAAGTGCCTGTCGCGGCGTTTCGTCAGCCAGTACCTGGAGCTCACCGGCGACTACCAGGGCCTGGAGTTGCTGAACTTCTACAAGGCCTACCGCGCACTGGTGCGGGCCAAGGTCGCGCTGTTCAGCATGCCGGCCGAGGCGGACGGCGTGCAGCGCGCCACCACCCTGCGTACCTACCGCAACTATGCCAACCTGGCCGAAAGCTACAGCGCCATCCCTTCGCGCCTGCTGGCCATCACCCAGGGCGTCTCGGCAGTGGGCAAGAGCCACGTGGCCATGCGCCTGGTCGAAGCCCTGGGCGCAGTCCGCGTGCGTTCGGACGTGGAGCGCAAGCGCCTGTTCGGCAAGCAATCGGTGGCCGATGCCGGTCATCTGGAGGCCGGCATCTACGACAAGCAGGCCAGCGTTGCCACCTACCAGCGTCTGCACGAACTTGCAGAGATCATCCTGCACGCCGGGTTCCCGGTGGTGCTCGACGCCACCTACCTCAAGCATGAGCAGCGCAAGGCCGCGGCCGAGGTCGCCAGCGAGACCGGCGTGCCGTTCCTGATCCTCGACTGCCAGGCCCCGGACGCAGTGATCGCCAGCTGGCTGGCGCAACGCCAGGCCGAGGCCATCGACCCGTCGGACGCCACCCTGGAGGTGGTCAAGGCGCAACAAGCGACACGCGATCCGCTCGATGCCGAGGAGCAAAAGCACAGCAAGCGGGTGAATACCCAGGAAAGCGCCAGCATGGACCAGTTGATCGAACAGATCCGCCAGCATTTCCCCGGTTTTTGAGCCTTCAGGCGTGAAGCAGTCGACAGTTCACGCCTGAAGTCCGGCGCCTCTCCAGTGATGTCATTACAATATCATCACACCCCACGGAGGAGGCGCCGCCATGAATCAGCCCCGTCAGCTGGACAACGTCCTGTACTCGATGATCCGCGACGAGAAGATCGCGGCGTTCAACCGCGAGAAGCCCAGTGATGCGCCGATCGACTTTCGCGGCGGTGATTTCCGCGGCCTCGACCTGCGCGATCTGGATGTACGCGGCATCGACTTTGCCGACGCCTACTTCCGTGCCGCCGACCTGCGCGGGCTGGACCTGCGGGAAAACGGCCTGGAAGGGGCGAGCCTGGCCCATGCGCAGATCTCCGGGACGTATTTCCCGGCCGAGCTGAGCGCCGACGAGATCCTGATGTCGGTGAAGTTCGGGACACGGATGCGTTATCGCAGCCCACGCCAAGGGTAAGCGTCCGGCCTGCACAAGGCGGTGGCCACGAACCTTGTGGATCGGACACACTTGGGGGCGGGCTTGCCCCGCGATAGCGTCAGCCCCTGCTATCGCCATCGCCGGGCAAGCCCGCCCCAACGAAGCCCAAGGTCCCGCAACCGTATTGCATCCCGTCGGCGCCGATGGCAAAAGGCCGCGTAATCCATAACCCCCGCTACACTCCTCATTGACCTGCTCGCGATTTATCCCCACGACCCGTTCAGCCATCGCAAGGAGGCTCGATGAACGATGAATTGCAGCATCTGAAAAACCTTGGCAAAACCTCCGCGCAATGGCTGCATGCTGTCGGCATCCACAGTGCATCGGACCTGCGCCGGCTCGGCGCGGTGGGTGCCTATCAGGCTGTGAGAACGCGAGGTTTCCGGGCTTCGAAGGTGTTGTTGTATGCCATCGAGGGCGCCCTGCTAGACATGCACTGGAATGACCTGCCGGTCGAACGCAAACAGGCGTTGAACCAGCAGCTCGATGCCAAGTGCCAACCCCCATCCCAGAAGAACGAAAATTAATCTCGGAAAGGCATTGACTACGAAATGAGAATCGTTATGATTATCACAACTGGTCGCGAGACCGGTTGGGTAACCTGAATGCTCCCTGGTTCGGACGCTCAGATTATCTCCTCATCAGGCTAATCACGGTTATTGACCCGGCTTTTTGCCGGGTCTTTTTTTGCCTGCGATTCAGTGGCCCTTGCGCAGCTGGGCGCAGTAGTCCTGCTCCGGTGTCGCCGGGGTGTACCAGACGAAGTCAGCCATGGCCGGCTCGACCGTTTCCCCCACTTCCGCCAGCAACAGCACTTTGTCTTCAGACTTGGCGTCGAGGTCGGCCAGGTGCAGCGGCACGCCGAGATCCTTGCGCGCATGGTAGCTGCCGGTGAGCAACAGCGCCGGCTGCGGCGCGGCCAGCAAGCGCTCGGCGATGCGCCGGTCACGCTGCTGCTGCACCGCCAGCATCGCCGGTAGCTGGCTTTCCGGCAGCAGGTTGCAGTGGCCGGCACGCACCTGAGCCAGCAGCGCCTGCACCACTGCCGGCGCATTGGAGCGGTCGCCAGGTGGTGTCGCCGGCTGGCGATAGGCCTGGCGGATTTCATCGGGCGACAGGTTCGCCGCCAGTAGCGGGTATGGCTGGCCAAGGGCCTCGCGCACGATAGGCCCGTACAGCGTCCAATCCCAGCCAGGCTGCCAGGCCAGCGCCTTCGGCAGGTCGGCTGCAGGCGATGCCTTGCCCTTCTGCGCATCGACCAGCGCCTGCTGTTGCGGCTCGAGCATTTCCAGCAGCAGGCTGCCCTGCGCGCGGCGGCTCTCCAGGGCGCGCAGCAACCACAGCTGCAAGCGGTGGTGGTCGGGATTGTCGTGCTTTTCACCCACCAGCACCCGTGGCGCATTGGCCAGGCGCTGGACCAGTTGCCCGGGGCTCAATACCTGGCCGCTGGACAACTCGATGATCTGCCCCAGCTGGACGTTGTCGCGGCCTTCGGTACCCTGCCAGGCCGGCACGGGCGGCAGGCTCGCCTGGCAACCGCCGAGCGCCAGCGCCAAACAGATGGACAAGCCGGACAGCAAGGGATGGCGCATGGCGAATGCCTCCTAGCGAGTGATGATCAGCGGATGGCCGCGCTCCGGGTGAGGTTGCACCAGGACGTCGATGCCGAACACCGCCCGCAGCGCCGTCGGAGTCAGCACTTGTTGCGGTGTGCCCAGCGCATGGCCGCGGCCCTGCTCCAGCAAAAGAATATGGTCACAGTAGCGCGCCGCCAGGTTCAGGTCATGCAGGATCACCAGCACCGACGCGCCACGGTCGGCGAAACTGCGTACCGCCTGCAGCGTGGTGTGCTGATGCAGGGGGTCCAGCGCAGAAGTGGGTTCATCCAGCAACAGCGTGGTGCCGGGCTCGCCCGGCCACAGCTGGGCCAGCACCCGCGCCAGGTGCACGCGTTGGCGCTCCCCCCCGGACAGCGCCAGGTAGCTGCGCTCGACCAGGTGCTGAGCATCCGCCGCCGCCAGCGCCGCCTCGACGATTTCCCGGTCGCGCTGACGGCCGCTGGCATGGGGCAGGCGGCCGAGACCGACCACTTCCGCGACACTGAAGGCAAAGCCAAGGCTGGACGCCTGCGGCAGTACCGCCAGGCGCCGGGCACGCTCCTGGCCCGGCCAATCGTCCAACCCGAGGCCCTCGAGGTGCACGCGCCCGGCAGTGGGCGCCAGTTCGCCACACAGCACGCCGAGCAGGCTGCTCTTGCCGGCGCCATTGGGCCCGAGCACACCTAGCACCTGCCCTGGCCGCAACGTGAGGTTGATGTCGTGCAGCACCTGGCTCCCACCACGTTTGAGAGACAGCCCTTGGACGTCGAGCATCAGTTGCGCACCTTCACCAGCAGGAACAGGAAGAATGGCGCCCCGATAAAGGCGGTGACGATGCCGATCGGCAACTCTGCCGGGGCCAGGGCCAGGCGCGCGACCAGGTCGGCGAACAGCAGCAAGGTACCGCCCGCCAGCAACGAAGCCGGCAGCAGCACCCGATGATCCGGCCCCGCCACCAG
The DNA here is from genome assembly GCF_900110655.1 of Pseudomonas soli. Classification (GTDB taxonomy): domain Bacteria; phylum Pseudomonadota; class Gammaproteobacteria; order Pseudomonadales; family Pseudomonadaceae; genus Aquipseudomonas; species Aquipseudomonas soli. Next base: position 149,997 of record NZ_FOEQ01000012.1, on the reverse strand, counting down.
CCGCACCAGGTGCGGCACCACCAGGCCGATGAAGCCGATCAGGCCGGCGGCGGCGACCGCCGCCCCCACGCCGAGCGCGGTGCAGAACACCAGCTCGCGCTTGAGCTTTTCTACCTCGATACCCAGGTGCCGGGCCTCCGACTCGCCTAGCAGCAAGGCGTTGAGCGCCTGCGCCCGGCGCGGCAGCCACAAGGCCACGGCCGCCGCCACCAGCAGCAAGGGCCACAGCCGCTCGTAGCTGGCGCCGTTGAGGCTGCCCAGGTTCCAGAAGGTCAAGGTACGCAGGGTGGCGTCGTCGGCCAGGTAAGTGAACAGGCCCACCGCCGAGCCGCCCAGCGCGGTCATCGCGATACCGGCCAGGAGCATGGTCGCCACGTTGGTCTGGCCGTCGCGGCGCCCCAGGCGATAGACCATCGCTGTCACGCCCAGGCCACCGACGAAGGCACACAACGACAACAGATAAGGCGCGAACCAGTCAGGAATGCCGCCCAGCCAGCTGCCGCCGACGATCGCCACCGCGGCCCCCAGGGCGGCGCCACTGGCGACACCGACCAGCCCCGGATCGGCCAGCGGGTTGCGGAACAACCCCTGCATCGCCACGCCGGACAATGCCAGCACCGCGCCGACCGCCAGCCCCAGCAGGGTACGCGGCAGGCGGATCTGGCCGAGGATCATCTCGGCCTGCTCCAGGCCCTCGCCGCTGACCGGCAACCCGACCAGGCGCAGGCCGGCGCGCAGGGTATCGAACAGCGGCAGGCTGACCGGCCCCAGCGCCAGCGACAACCACACCGCCAGCAGGCACAGCAAGGCCAGGGTAATGAACAACGTACGTGGTCGAACCCGCGGCATCATGGATTGAGGTTGGCCTTGGCGGCGGGATAGAAGCTGGCGGCCAGCTCATGCAGGGTGGCCGGCAGGCGCGGGCCGAGGCCGCCGACCAGCAACGTCGGGTCGAGCGACAGCAGGCGCTTGTCGCGCACCGCACGGGACGTCGCCAGGGCCGGGTTTTCCTTGATCAGTGCCTGCAAGGCCTGTTCGCCACTGAGGGCCCGGTCGGAGAACACCACCACGTCCGGGTTAAGCGCGGCGAGGGCCTCCACCGAGAAGTTCTTGTAGCCCTGGTGGTCGGCAAGATTGCGCCCTCCCGCCTGACGCAGCACCCAGTCCCCGGCAGTGCCCTGCCCGGCGATCATCGGCTTGGCGCCGGCATGCCCGACCAGCAGCAACACGCCAGGCGCCTTCTGCCCGGCCTGGGCCTGCTCGACCTGTTTGTGCAACGCCTCCAGCTGCTGGCGGTAATCGGCAGCCAACGTCTTGGCCTTGTGCTCGTCGCCGAGCAATGCCCCCAAGTGCTTGAGATTCTCGTCAACCGCGCCCACTTCGGCCTTGCTGGAGAACAGCTCGACCCGCACCCCGGCCTTGCGGATCTGCGCCAGCACCGGCGGTGGCCCCATTTCCTCAGTGCCCACCAGCACGTCAGGGCGCAGGCTGAGGATGCCTTCGGCCGACAACTGGCGCTGGTAACCGATGCTGGGCAGCGCCTTGAGCGACTCGGGGTGCTGGCTGGTGGTGTCGACGCCGACCAGGCGCTGCTCACCGCCCAGGGCGCTGATCCACTCGCTCAAGGCACCACCGGCGCTCACCCAGCGCTGTGGCAGCTCGGCGGCCATGGTGTGGGTAGACAGGGCAAGACCGGCGCACAGGGCAATCAAGGCAGCGGGACGGCGCATCATCGGATTCCTTTGCAGAGGGCGGGCAGCACACCTTGTGGCGGGCGGCACAAGTGCGCACCATAGACAGCCTGGCGCGACGAATGCGGGCAATTTGATAATTATTCGCATTGAAGCGTCAAGCCATCCCTTTGTCACACGGCTTAACCGGAAGACTCCGCTGCGATGCATTTTCTCTGCGCCTCCAACGACCTCGCCGAGGGCCACAGCCGCGCCTTCAGCGTAGCCGGCATAGCGCTGTTCGGCGTGCGCCGCCAGGGCACGGTCCACCTCTATCGCAACCGCTGCCCGCACCGGGGCATCCCGCTGAACTGGGCGGCGGACAGCTTTCTCGATGCCAGCGCGAGCCTGATCCAGTGCGCCCATCACGGGGCCCAGTTCCTGATAGAAAGCGGCGAATGCATTACTGGCCCCTGCGCGGGCGAATGGCTGGAAGCCCTGGACTGCCGGGAAGACAGCCAGGGCATCTGGCTTACGGATTGAGCAATACCGGCAGCGGCCGGTCGATGACCAGTTGCTGGGCATCCAGGCGCGTGCCGTAGGCCAGCACCTCGACCCCTTCCGCCACCGCGGCGCGCAGTGCCTGGGCGTAGGCGGCGTCGATCTCCTGGGCCGGGCGCACGGCCTCGATGCCGGTCAGGTTCACGCAATACAGCTGCACCGCACGGATGCCCTGGCGTGCCAGGGCGGCCAGCTCTCGCAGGTGTTTGGCCCCACGCTGGGTGACGGCGTCGGGGAACGCCGCCACGGGAGTATCGGGGTAACCGAGGGTCACGCTCTTGACCTCGACGTAGGCCTTGTCGCCATTGGCGAACTCCAGGTAGAAGTCGATACGGCTACGTTCCTCGCCATACGCCACTTCACGCTTGAGCGTGGTGAACCCGGTCAGCTCCGTGATCACTCCGGCCCGCAGCGCTTCCTCCACCACCGCATTGGCGCGCCCGGTATTGATGCAGGCCAGCCGCCCCTGGGGCGTTTCGCTGATCTCCCAGGTACCGGGCAGCTTGCGCTTGGGGTCGTTGGAGCGGCTGAACCACACCTGCCCGCCTTCGCGCATGCAATTGAGCATGGAGCCAGTGTTGGGGCAGTGAATGGTCAGCTGCTCGCCGGTGGCCAGTTCGATGTCGGCCAGGAAGCGTTTATAGCGGCGCAGCAGGCGCGCCTGCTCCAGTTGCGGAAACAGCATCCGTCAGCCCTGCCAGCTTTTCAGGCCACGGGCGATGCGCTGCACCGCCTCCTCCAGGCGCGGCAGACTCTGGGTGTAGGCAAAACGCACATGGTGGCCGGCCTGGTGACGACCGAAGTCCAGCCCCGGGGTGAATGCCAGGTGCTCGGTTTCGAGGAAGTGCCGGCAGAACGCGAAGGCATCGCCGCCGAACGCGCTGATATCGGCATACAGATAGAAGGCGCCTTGCGGCTCCACGGCGATACCGAAGCCCAACTCACGCAATGCCGGCAACAAGTAGTCGCGGCGGCGGGCGAACTCGGCGCGGCGCTCCTCGAGGATGGCCAGTGTTTGCGGCTCGAAGCAGGCCAGCGCGGCATGCTGGGCCATGCTCGGAGCACTGATGTAGAGGTTCTGCGCCAGCTTTTCCAGGTCCGCTACCGCCGACGGCGGCGCCACCAGCCAGCCCAGGCGCCAGCCGGTCATGCCGAAATATTTGGAAAAACTGTTCAGGACGAAGGCCTCATCGTCGACTTCCAGCACGCTCGGCGCATCCATGCCGTAGGTGAGGCCGTGATAGATCTCGTCCACCACCAGATGCCCATGGCGTTCGCGGGTAGCCTTGGAAAGGCTGGCCAACTCGTCGCGGTCGAGCACCGTGCCCGTCGGGTTGGCTGGCGACGCCACCAGGGCACCGACCGTGTCCTTGTCCCAGTGACGCTCGACCAGATCGGCGGTCAGCTGGTAATTGACCTCCGGCCCCACCGGCACCAGCTGCGCGCCGCCTTCCACCAGGCGCAGGAAGTGGCGGTTGCACGGGTAGCCCGGGTCGGCCAGCAGCCAGTGCTTGCCCGGATCGACCAGCAGGCTGCTGGCCAGCAGCAGCGCGCCGGAACCGCCCGGGGTGATGAGCACGCGCTCCGGGTCGAGGTCCACACCGTAGCGTTGGCCATAGAACCCGGCGATTGCCTCACGCAGTTGCGGCAAGCCGCGGGCAGCCGTGTAACGGGTGTGCCCGGCGGCCAAGGCAGCCTGGCCCGCGGCGACGATGGGCGCGGCGGTGGTGAAGTCCGGCTCGCCGATCTCGAGGTGGATCACGTCGTGGCCCGCAGCCTGCAGCTCGTTGGCACGCGCCAGCAGGGCCATCACGTGGAAGGGTTCGATGGCGCGACTGCGCGCACTGTGTGGCTGAGCCATGGGCCTTCTCTCAATTGGGTGTAAACTGGTGATTCTACCTGTGCACCGCAGCGAACGTGCCGCCCGCCCTGCTGTCAATAGCAGGCATAGGGCGGGGTAGCGCACCCCGGATCTATCTGGTAAGTTCGGCGGCTCGCAGTCGCAGGGCCGGCGGGTGCCGGCGATGGAAGCAAGCCTGCGCATTGGATCAGATGAGTGAGAGGCGGTCTATTCATGTCCACCGTAGAAAAGCAAAAAACCAGTCAGTCCATGTACGGTGTAGAGCCCTATAAAGAAACCAAGGGCGAAGAGTACATGGGGGAGCCCATGCGCAAGCACTTCACCAAGCTTCTGGGAGCATGGAAGCTTGAGTTGATGACGAGCGTGGACCAGACCGTGACGCACATGAAGGACGAGGCAGCCAACTTCCCAGACCCGGCTGACCGTGCCAGCCAGGAAGAAGAGTTCGCCCTGGAACTGCGCAACCGCGATCGTGAGCGCAAGCTGATCAAGAAAATCGACAAGACCCTGCAGAAGATTCAGGACGAAGAGTACGGCTGGTGCGACTCCTGTGGCATCGAGATCGGCCTGCGCCGCCTCGAAGCCCGCCCGACCGCCGACCTGTGCTTCGACTGCAAGGAAATTGCCGAGAAGAAGGAAAAGACTGTCGGTAAAGGCTGATTCCAGAACCTCGCAGACGGGGCGTACTGGTTGTGGAGGCGGGCTTGCCCGCTCCTGCAATCGGTACGCCCCGTCTTCATTTATATAGCTGTGCAATCCATGAACGACTCCCGCTACATCGGCCGCTTCGCCCCCACCCCCAGCGGCTTTCTGCACTTCGGCTCGCTGGTGGCCGCCCTCGCCTCCTGGCTAGACGCTCGCGCGGTCGATGGCCTCTGGTTGCTGCGCATGGAAGACACCGACCCGCCCCGGGAAATGCCCGGGGCACGCGATGCGATCCTGCAGACCTTGGAGCGCTACGGCCTGGAGTGGGACGGCGAGGTAGTGTTCCAGAGCCAGCGCCATGAGGCCTATGCCGCCGTGGTCGACCGTTTGTTCAGCATGGGCCTGGCCTATGCCTGCCCCTGTTCGCGCAAGCAACTGGAAGGGTACGACGGTATCTACCCAGGCTTTTGCCGTAACGCCGGGCATCCTCGGCAAGACGCGGCCATTCGCCTGCGCGTGCCGGAATTGATCTACCGCTTCACGGATCGCGTCCAGGGTACGTTCGAACAGCACCTCGGGCGCGAGGTGGGCGACTTCGTCATCCAGCGCCGCGACGGGCTCTACGCCTACCAGTTGGCAGTGGTGCTGGACGATGCCTGGCAGGGCGTCACCGACATCGTGCGCGGCGCCGACCTACTGGACAACACGCCCCGCCAGCTGTACCTGCAGGAGTTGCTGGGCTTCTCGCAGCCGCGTTACCTGCACATTCCATTGATCGTGCAGCCTGACGGGCACAAGCTGGGCAAGTCGTATCGATCGCCGCCGCTTGAGGCGGACCAGGCCACGCCCTTGCTGCTGCGAGCGTTGCGGGCATTGGGGCAGCAGATCGATCCGGCACTGACAGGAGCCAGTCCGGCCGAGGTTTTGGCGGTGGCACGCCAGCAGTGGCGGCCGGAGCACATTGCACGGCAGATGACCGTGCCCGAGGCTGATTTGCGCTGAGGCAGTAGCGGCCCTATCGCGGAGCAAGCCCGCGCCCACGATGCCTGGCTATGCGCAGGCTCGCGACAGGGCCAGAACAAGCAAAACCAGGCTCAAAAGCCCAACAAATTCAAACCCTTGGCTAACAGCCCCGATTCCCGCTAGCATCGCCCCAGCCATTTGCGCCAATAATAAGTCCAAACCGCAGCGCCCAACCCTTCGAGGCCAGCATGTACATCTATCGTTTGGTCCTGCTTCTGGTGGTGGGGATCTACCTGTTCTCCCCCGCCATCATGGACTGGTGGATCGAGCCGACCGGTGCCTGGTACCGCCCCTACCTGCTCTGGCTGATCCTCATCGTCGTCACCTTCATCCTGCAGAGCCAACGAGATGCCGATGAGCTTTAGCCTGACCCAGATGATCCTGATCAGCGCCGCCTACCTGCTGGTGCTGTTCAGCGTGGCCTGGATCAGCGAGCGCGGGCTGATCCCGCGGGCGATCATTCGCCACCCCCTGACCTACACCTTGTCGCTGGGCGTCTACGCCAGTGCCTGGGCCTTCTATGGCTCGGTCGGCCTGGCCTATCAATATGGCTACGGCTTCCTTGCCTGTTACCTGGGGGTGTCCGGGGCCTTCCTGCTGGCCCCGGTGCTGCTCTATCCGATCCTCAAGATCACCCGCACCTACCAGCTGTCGTCACTGGCCGACCTGCTGGCGTTTCGCTTTCGCAGCACCTGGGCCGGCGCGCTGACCACCATCTTCATGCTGATCGGCGTGCTGCCCCTGCTGGCCCTGCAGATCCAGGCGGTGGCCGACTCGATCAGCATCCTCACCGGCGAGCCGGTCAAGGCGCGGGTGGCGTTCGCCTTCTGCGTGCTGATCATCCTGTTCACCATCTTCTTCGGCTCACGCCATATCGCCACCCGCGAAAAACACGAAGGCCTGGTGTTCGCCATCGCCTTCGAATCGGTGATCAAGCTGTTGGCGCTGGGTGGTATCGGCCTTTATGCGCTGTACGGCGTGTTCGGTGGCCCGCATGGGCTGGAAGTCTGGCTGCTGCAGAACCAGACCGCCCTCGCCGCCTTGCACACGCCGCTGCAGGAAGGCCCCTGGCGCACTCTGCTGCTGGTGTTCTTCGCCTCGGCGATCGTCATGCCGCACATGTATCACATGGCCTTCACCGAAAACCTCAGCCCGCGCTCGCTGGTCAGCGCCAGCTGGGGCCTGCCGCTGTTCCTGCTGCTGATGAGCCTGGCGGTGCCGCTGGTGCTGTGGGCCGGCCTGCGCCTGGGCGCCAGCACCAACCCCGAGTACTTCACCCTGGGCCTGGGCATCGCCGCCAACAACGAAGCGCTGGCGCTGCTGGCCTATGTCGGTGGCTTGTCGGCCGCCAGCGGACTGATCATCGTCACCACCCTGGCGCTGTCGGGCATGGCGCTGAACCACCTGGTGCTGCCGCTGTACCAGCCGCCGGCCGAAGGCAACATCTACCGCTGGCTGAAGTGGACCCGCCGGGCGCTGATCGTCGCCATCATCACCGCCGGTTTCGTCTTCTACCTCACCCAGAACAACCACCAGAGCCTGGCCAACCTGGGCATCGTCGCCTTCGTCGCCACCTTGCAGTTCCTGCCCGGGGTGCTTTCGGTGCTGTACTGGCCGACCGCCAACCGACGAGGGTTCATCGCCGGCCTGCTGGCCGGCATGCTGGTGTGGATGGTGACCATGCTGCTGCCGCTGCTGGGCAACCTGCAGGGCTTCTACATCCCATTGCTGGACATGATCTACGTGCTGGACGACACCAGCTGGCACATGGCGGCCATCGCCTCGCTTGCGGCCAACGTCCTGCTGTTCACCCTGATCTCGCTGTTCACCAATGCCAGCAGCGAAGAGGTCAGCGCCGCCGAGGCCTGCGCGGTGGATAACGTGCGCCGCCCGCAACGCCGCGAACTGCACGCAGCCTCGCCCCAGGAGTTCGCCACCCAGCTGGCCAAGCCGCTGGGTGCCAAGGCTGCGCAAAAAGAGGTGGAGCAGGCCCTGCGCGACCTCTACCTGCCCTTCGACGAACGCCGCCCCTATGCGCTGCGGCGCCTGCGCGACCGCATCGAGGCCAACCTGTCCGGCCTGATGGGGCCGAGCGTGGCGCAGGACATGGTCGAGACCTTCCTGCCGTACAAGTCCGGCAACGAGAACTACGTCACCGAGGACATCCACTTCATCGAGAGCCGCCTCGAGGACTATCACTCGCGCCTGACCGGCCTTGCCGCCGAGCTCGACGCCCTGCGCCGCTACCACCGCCAGACCCTGCAGGAACTGCCCATGGGCGTGTGCTCGCTGGCCAAGGACCAGGAGATCCTGATGTGGAACAAGGCGATGGAGGAGCTCACCGGCATCGCCGCCAAGCATGTGGTCGGCTCGCGCCTGGTGACCATCGCCGAACCCTGGCGCGGCCTGCTGCAAGGCTTCATCAACGTGCCCGACGAACACCTGCACAAGCAGCGCCTGGTCCTCGATGGCCAGCCGCGCTGGCTGAACCTGCACAAGGCCGCCATCGACGAGCCGCTGGCCCCGGGCAACAGTGGCCTGGTGCTGCTGGTCGAGGACCTCACCGAGACCCAGGCACTGGAGGACAAGCTGGTGCACTCCGAGCGCCTGGCGAGCATCGGCCGCCTTGCCGCGGGCGTGGCCCACGAGATCGGCAACCCGATCACCGGCATCGCTTGCCTGGCGCAGAACCTGCGCGAGGAGCGCGAGGGCGACGGCGAGATCATCGAGCTGTCCAGCCAGATCCTCGAGCAGACCAAGCGCGTGTCGCGCATCGTCCAGTCGCTGATGAGTTTCGCCCACGCCGGCGGCAGCCAGCAGAACAGCGAAGAGCCGGTGTGCCTGGCCGAGGTGGCGCAGGATGCCATTGGTCTGCTGGCGTTGAACCGGCGCAATTTCGAAGTACAGTTCTTCAACCTCTGCGACCCGCAACACTGGGTCGAGGGCGACCCGCAACGCCTGGCCCAAGTGCTGATCAACCTGCTCTCCAACGCCCGCGACGCCTCGCCACCCGGCAGCGCCGTGCGCGTGCGCAGTGAAATCAACGAGCACACCGTCGACCTGGTGGTCGAGGACGAAGGCAGCGGTATTCCGAAAAGCATCATGGACCGCCTGTTCGAACCCTTCTTCACCACCAAGGACCCGGGCGAAGGAACCGGACTCGGGCTCGCTCTGGTCTATTCCATCGTGGAAGAGCATTATGGGCAAATCACCATCGACAGCCCGGCCGACATCGAGCGCCAACGTGGTACCCGGATCCGCGTGACCCTGCCCCGGCATGTCGTAGCGACGTCCCCTGAAATTCGAGACCGTCGAGAGAATTGAATCAATGCCGCATATTCTGATCGTCGAAGACGAAACCATCATCCGTTCGGCCCTGCGTCGCCTGCTCGAGCGGAACCAGTACCAGGTCAGCGAAGCCGGCTCGGTGCAGGAAGCCCAGGAACGCTTCAGCATTGCCACCTTCGACCTGATCGTCAGTGACCTGCGCCTGCCGGGTGCCCCGGGTACCGAGCTGATCAAGCTCGGCCAGGGCACGCCGGTACTGATCATGACCAGCTACGCCAGCCTGCGCTCGGCGGTGGACTCGATGAAAATGGGCGCGGTGGACTACATCGCCAAGCCCTTCGACCACGACGAGATGCTCCAGGCCGTGGCGCGTATCCTGCGCGACCGGGTGAACGCCCCGGCCTCGGCGCCGGCCGGCGAGCCCCGGGCCGCCAATGGCAAGGCCAGCGCGGAGAAGACCAGCCCCGCCGCCGCCAATGGCGAGATCGGCATCATTGGCTCCTGCCCGCCGATGCAGGACATGTTCGTGAAGATTCGCAAGGTCGCGCCAACCGACTCCAATGTTCTGATTCAGGGCGAATCCGGCACCGGCAAAGAGCTGGTCGCCCGCGCCCTGCACAACCTCTCGCGCCGGGCGAAGGCACCGATGATCTCGGTGAACTGCGCGGCGATCCCGGAAACCCTCATCGAGTCGGAACTGTTCGGCCACGAGAAGGGCGCTTTCACCGGCGCCAGCGCGGGCCGGGCGGGGCTAGTCGAAGCCGCCGATGGTGGCACCCTGTTCCTCGACGAGATCGGCGAGCTGCCACTGGAAGCCCAGGCCCGCCTGCTGCGCGTATTGCAGGAAGGCGAGATCCGCCGGGTAGGCTCGGTACAATCGCAGAAGGTCGACGTGCGCCTGATCGCGGCCACCCACCGCGACCTGAAGAACCTGGCAAAGGCCGGGCAGTTCCGTGAAGACCTTTACTACCGCCTGCATGTGATCGCCCTGAAATTGCCGGCCCTGCGCGAGCGTGGCAGCGACGTCAACGAGATCGCCAATGCCTTCCTTGCCCGCCAGAGCGCACGGATCGGCCGCGACGACCTGCATTTCTCCCACGATGCCGAACAAGCCATTCGCCACTACAGCTGGCCGGGCAACGTGCGCGAACTGGAAAACGCGGTGGAGCGCGCTGTGATTCTCAGCGAAAGCGCGGAAATTTCCGCCGACCTGCTGGGCATCGACATCGAGCTGAGCGACCTGGAAGACGACGACATGCTGGACAACCTGCCGGCGCTGGCCAGCAGCAACAGCGCCAGCCATGAGCCGACCGAGGACCTGTCGCTGGAGGATTACTTCCAGCACTTCGTGCTCGAGCACCAGGACCACATGACCGAAACCGAACTGGCCCGCAAGCTGGGCGTCAGCCGCAAATGTCTGTGGGAACGCCGCCAGCGCCTGGGCATCCCGCGGCGCAAGAGCAACGCCACCAGCGACAACTGATTCTGTGTAATCCGATCGCGGGGCAAGCCCGCTTCCACGCCAGTCTTGCCTGGTCCGTGGGAGCCGGGCTTGCCCCGCGGTTGTTTGGGGTAACACATCAGTTACCGCAAAAATCTGTTACCTACCCTGGCGGGCGTAACATCCCCCGAGGCGTAAGGTAACGAAATTTCTACATTTGCCCCGCGGCAAAAGCTGCCTGGAACGCTGAAAGCCCCGATTTCATTGGATCTTCAAAAGTTGGCACGGCACCTGCTATATCTCTGGCACAAGAACAATAACAAGCACTGCAACTCAGAATAAGAACAAGACGAAACGGCTCACGCACAATAAAAACAAGACGGCGGAGGCGCAGCTAACTGATTCTTTTGGAGAGGCGTTGTGTTTGGGGCTTGCCCCACGATCAGGCAGAGAACAACAAAAACTGCACTCAAAAGCAGCACCTGAACTGATTGGATCGACAGATCAGCATCAACTCGGCGACCAAAGCAATCCGTTTGCTCTTTACCCCCGGTTTGGGGGTCGTCCACAAGCTTCAAGATTTGTGGACAGGGCACTCAACAAAAACAAGAAGCCCAGCAGAAGAACAATAAGAGCACGCAACGACTTGATGGGGAGCTTCGGCTCCCCATGTCGTTTCTCCCCTTCGCATCACCCTTGCCACACCGCCTACACCATTCCCCCAGTAAATGCTAGAATCCCCGCCCATCATGCGGCCATTCTCCTATCCTTGGCCGATCATTCCTTCAAACAGTGCATCCCATGCTGAAGAAGCTGTTCCAGTCGTTCCGCCCGCCCGTTCGTGGCCAGCACCACAGGCGTACCACGCCTGAAGTGATCAACAAGAGCCAGCACTCGCTGCAGCGCAGCCAGTTCAGCCGCCATGCCGTGAGCATCGTCGAGCGCCTGCAGGCGGCCGGCTATCAGGCCTACCTGGTCGGTGGCTGCGTGCGCGACCTGCTGCTGGGCATCACGCCCAAGGACTTCGACGTCGCCACCAGCGCCACCCCCGAGCAGGTCCGCGCGGAGTTCCGCAACGCCCGTATCATCGGCCGGCGCTTCAAGCTGGTCCACGTGCATTTCGGCCGTGACATCATCGAGGTCGCCACCTTCCGTGCGCCCCACTCCGATGAAGACCAGTCCGATAGCCACCGTTCGTCGCACAATGCCAGCGGTCGCATCTTGCGCGACAACGTGTACGGCACGTTGGAAGAAGACGCGCAACGCCGCGACTTCACCATCAACGCCCTGTACTACGACCCGGTCAGCGAGCGCATCCTCGACTACGCCAACGGTGTCCACGACATCCGTAACCGGCTGCTGCGCCTGATCGGCGATCCGACCCACCGTTACCAGGAAGATCCGGTACGCATGCTGCGCGCCGTGCGCTTCGCCGCCAAGCTGGACTTCGGCATCGAGAAGCACACCGTGCAGCCGATCCGCGAGCTGGCGCCGATGCTGCGCGACATCCCACCCGCGCGCCTGTTCGAGGAAAGCCTCAAGCTGTTCCTCAACGGCCAGGGGGCGATCACCTTCGAGATGCTGGTCGACCTGCAATTGTTCGAGCCGTTGTTCCCGGCCAGCAGCCATGCCTTGGAAGAACGCCCGAGCTACACCCACAGCTTGATCAGCCAGGCATTGGCCAACACCGACCTGCGCGTCAAGCAGGGCAAGCCGGTGACGCCCGCCTTCCTGTTCGCCGCGCTGCTCTGGCCTGCCCTGCCAAGCCGCGTACTGTACCTGCAGAGCCAGGGCGTGCCGCCGATTCCGGCCATGAACGGCGCGGCCCACGACCTGATCGCCGAACAGTGCGCACGCATCGCCATCCCCAAGCGCTTCACCCTGCCGATCCGCGAGATCTGGGACATGCAGGAGCGCCTGCCACGGCGCAGCGGCAAGCGCGCCGACATGCTGCTGGACAACCCGCGTTTCCGCGCCGGCTACGACTTCCTGCTGCTGCGTGAAAGCGCCGGCGAGGAAACCGATGGGCTGGGCCAATGGTGGACCGACTACCAGGATGCCAACGACAGCCAGCGCCGCGACATGATCCGCGAGCTGGGCAACCGTGACGACGCCGCTGGCGCGGGTGCCGGCCCACGCAAGCGCAAGCGCAGTGGCGGCAAGCGCAAGCGTGACGACGAGCAGGCCTGGGACTGAGCATGACCACCCGTGCGTACATCGGCCTGGGCAGCAACCTGGATGAGCCCGCCGAGCAGCTGCGCAGCGCCCTGCAGGCGCTGGACCTGATCGCCGAGACCCGCCTGGCGGCGGCCTCGGCGCTCTACACCAGCGATTCGCTGCTGCCGGGCCAGCCACGCTACACCAACGCCGTGGCGGCCATCGACACGGCACTGGCACCGCTGGACCTGCTGGACGCCCTGCAGGCCATCGAGAACGACCAGGGCCGCGTACGCAAGGAACGCTGGGGCCCACGCACCCTCGACCTGGACATGCTGCTGTTCGGCGACCAGGTCATCGACGTACCACGCCTGAAAGTCCCGCACTACCATATGCAGGCCCGTCCCTTCGTGCTCTACCCGCTCGCCGAGTTGGTTCCCGAAAGCTTCTGCCTTGCCGACGGCCGCCCCCTCGCGCAATTGCTCGAGGGCTGCCCGTTCGTCGGCCTGGAACGCCTGTAAATCGGGCGTTTCAGACGGCGGTAACGCCAGTAACACCCACGCCGTAACAATGCGGTAACACGGCTGGTTGACTTCCCCCACCTCGCTCACGACTATAGGCGTCCCGCGGCGCCACTGTGCCGCTATCACCCATTTAGGCTCGGACGGATCTGTGCCCGAACATCACGACCGATGATGTGCCGCTCCGGAAGATGAATACACGCGTTGTACGCAGTTGTTGTTCACAGCGCCTGAACGAGGACTCCCCTACATGCCTGAAGTAACCCTGACTACCCTGCACGGCCTGAAGGCCAAGGGTGAAAAAATCACCATGCTGACCTGCTATGACGCGACCTTCGCCAAGGCAGCCAGCCAGGCCGGCGTGGAGGTGCTGCTGGTGGGCGACTCCCTGGGCATGGTCCTGCAGGGCCATGACAGCACCTTGCCCGTCACCAATCGCGACATGGCCTACCACACCGCCTGCGTCAAGCGCGGCAACGAGGGGTCGCTGATCCTCGCCGACCTGCCGTTCATGGCCCATGCCACCCCCGAGCAAGCCTTCGCCAACGCCGCCGAACTGATGCGTGCCGGCGCCCACATGCTCAAGATCGAAGGCGCCGCCTGGCTGGGCGAAACCATCCGCCTGCTGGCCGAACGCGGCGTGCCGGTGTGCGCGCACATGGGCCTGACCCCGCAGACGGTCAACGTGCTGGGCGGCTACAAGGTCCAGGGTCGCCAGGAAGCCCAGGCGCGTCAGATGCGCGCCGACGCCATCGCCCTGGAACAGTCCGGCGCGGCCATGCTGCTGCTCGAGTGTGTGCCCAGCGAGCTGGCCGCAGAAATCTCCCAGGCCGTGAGCATTCCGGTGATCGGCATCGGTGCCGGCAGCGCCACCGATGGCCAGGTGCTGGTGTTGCACGACATGCTCGGGCTGTCGTTGAGCGGCCGCGTGCCGAAGTTCGTGAAGAACTTCATGGTCGGCCAACCGGACATCCAGAGTGCCCTGGCCGCCTATGTCCGCGCGGTCAAGGACGTCAGCTTCCCCGGCAGCGAACATGGGTTCAGCGCATGAATACCGTCAAGACCGTCCGTGAGCTGCGCGCCGCCGTGGCCCGCGCCCGTGGCGAGGGCAAGCGCATCGCCTTCGTGCCGACCATGGGCAACCTGCACAGCGGCCACGCCGCCCTGGTGACCAAGGCCGCACAGCGCGCCGACTTCGTGGTCGCCAGCATCTTCGTCAACCCGTTGCAGTTCGGCGCCGGCGAAGACCTGGACAAGTATCCACGCACCCTCGCCGCCGACCAGGAGAAACTGCTCCAGGCCGGCTGCCACCTGCTGTTCGCCCCTACCGTCGAGGAGATGTACCCCGACGGCATGACCGTGCAGACCCGCGTCAGCGTGCCGCAACTGTCCGAAGGGCTGTGCGGCGCCAGCCGTCCTGGCCACTTCGAGGGAGTGGCGACCGTGGTCAGCAAGCTGTTCAACATGGTCCAGCCAGACCTGGCCGTGTTCGGCGAGAAGGATTTCCAGCAACTGGCGGTGATCCGCGCCATGGTCCGCGACCTGAACATGCCGATCCAGATCATCGGCGAGCCGACCGTGCGCGCCGAGGATGGCCTGGCGCTGTCCTCGCGCAATGGCTACCTGACGCCGGAGCAGCGTGCCGCCGCGCCGGCGCTGTACCGTGTGCTGGGCGGCATGGTCGAGGCCTTGCGCCGTGGCCAGCGCGACTACGCGGCGCTGATCGCCGAGGGCCAGGCGCAACTCGAAGCCGCCGGGTTCCGTAAGGATTACCTGGAAGTGCGCCACGCCGTCACCCTGCGCCCGGCGCAGGTCGATGACCGTGACCTGGTGGTGATCGCCGCAGCTTACCTGGGTAACACTCGGCTGATCGACAATCTTTATCTGCACCTGGAAGAGCAGACCGTCTGAGCTCGACGCGTGGGAGCGGCTCAACGCCGCCCCACGCGTACCTTGGGTATCAGGCCGGTGACAATTTTTAATCCGCGCCGCCCGCCTCCCCCCATTCCCGCCTTGGCGCCAATGCCTATAATGTCCAGCTTGCAACCGGCAATGACTGCCGCTGTCCAAGCCTGACCATGCAACAAGGAAACCACCCGCAATGGCGTATTACCGTACCCCCCACGATGTGACGGCGCTGCCCGCCTGGCAGGCGCTCCAGCAACACCGCGACGCCATGCAGGGCTTCAGCATGCGCGAAGCCTTCGCCGCCGACGGCAAGCGCTTCGACCAATTCTCCTTGAGCAGCTGCGGCCTGTTTCTCGACTACTCGAAGAACCTGATCACCGAGCAGACCCGAGACCTGCTGGTCAACCTGGCCAAGGAAGTCGACCTGGAAGCAGCCATCAAGTCGATGTTCAGCGGCGAGATCATCAACGCCTCCGAAGGCCGCCCGGTGCTGCACACCGCCCTGCGCCGCCCGGTCGGCGACAAGCTCAGCGTGAACGGCGTCAACGTGATGCCCGAAGTGCACAAGGTGCTCAACCAGATCACCGAACTGGTCGGGCGCATCCACGATGGCCTGTGGCGCGGCTACAGCGAGAAGCCGATCACCGACGTGGTCAACATCGGCATCGGCGGCTCGTTCCTGGGCCCGGAGCTGGTCTCCGAGGCTCTGCTGCCCTACGCCCAGCGCGGCGTGCGCTGCCACTACCTGGCGAACATCGACGGCAGCGAGTTCCATGAACTGTCGGCCAACCTGCGCGCCGAGACCACCCTGTTCATCGTGTCGTCGAAGTCGTTCAACACCCTCGAGACCCTGAAGAACGCCATGGCCGCGCGTACCTGGTACCTGGCCCAGGGCGGCTCGGAAGCCGAGCTGTACCGCCACTTCATCGCCGTGTCGAGCAACAAGGCTGCGGCCGTGGCCTTCGGCATCCGCGAAGAGAACATCTTCCCGATGTGGGACTGGGTGGGCGGGCGTTACTCGCTGTGGTCGGCCATCGGCCTGCCGATCGCCCTGGCCATCGGCACCGCCAACTTCAAGGAGCTGCTGTCCGGCGCCTACACCATGGACCAGCACTTCCAGACCGCGCCGTTCGAGAAGAACATGCCGGTGCTGCTGGCCTTGCTGGGCGTATGGTACGGCAACTTCTGGGGCGCCCGCAGCCACGCGATCCTGCCGTACGACCACTACCTGCGCAACATCACCAAGCACCTGCAGCAGCTGGACATGGAGTCCAACGGCAAGAGCGTGCTGACCGATGGCACGCCGGTGCAGACCGAAACCGGCCCGGTAATCTGGGGCGGCGTCGGCTGCAACGGCCAACACGCCTACCACCAACTGCTGCACCAGGGCACCCAGCTGATCCCGGCAGACTTCATCGTGCCGGTGGTGAGCTTCAACCCGGTGGCCGACCATCATCAGTGGCTGTACGCCAACTGCCTGTCGCAGAGCCAGGCACTGATGCTCGGCAAGACCCGCGAGGAAGCCGAGGCCGAACTGCGCGCCAAGGGCCTGAACCAGGACGACATCGCCAAGCTGGCGCCGCACAAGGTGATCCCAGGCAACCGCCCTAGCAACACCCTGGTGGTCGAGCGCATCAGCCCGCGCCGCCTTGGCGCGCTGGTGGCAATGTACGAGCACAAGGTGTTCGTGCAGAGCGTGGTCTGGGGCATCAACGCCTTCGACCAGTGGGGCGTGGAGCTGGGCAAGGAACTGGGCAAGGGCGTGTACCAGCGCCTGGTCGGGGCCCAGGAAGACAGCGCCGAGGATGGCTCGACCCAAGGCCTGATCAACTACTTCCGCGGCCGTCACCGCGGCTGATCGCCCTGTAGCCGTCAATCGCGGGGCAAATCGCATCGGTGCGCCGATGCGGCTTGCCCCGCGATGCTTTCGGCCCGGGAACACCCCCACCTTCTACACTGTCCATCGAATAGCCGTTGCAGTCCCTCGCCCCTAACAAGAGCAGGACCACCCGCCATGTTCGATATCCGCGACTATCCCGAGGCACTGGCCGTCAGCCAGGCCGCCACACTCTCCGACGACGACTACCGCCGCCTCTATCGCCAGTCGGTGGACGACCCCGACACCTTCTGGACCGAGCAGGCCAAGCGCCTGGACTGGATCAAGCCCTGGTCGAGCGTGCAGCAATGCGACCTGAAGACCGGCACGGCGCGCTGGTTCGATGGCGCCCAGCTGAATGTCAGCCAGAACTGTATCGATCGCCACCTGGCCACGCGCGGCGAACAGACCGCGCTGCTCTGGGAGGGCGACGCCCCCAAGGACAGCAAGGCCATCAGCTACCGCGAGCTGCACCGCCAGGTGTGCCGGCTGGCCAATGCCCTGAAAGCCCGGGGTGTGAACAAAGGCGACCGGGTGTGCATCTACATGCCGATGATCCCCGAGGCCGCCTATGCGATGCTCGCCTGCACCCGCATCGGCGCCATTCACTCGGTGGTGTTTGGCGGCTTCTCCCCCGATGCCCTGCGCGACCGTATCCTCGACGCCGATTGCCGCACCGTGATCACTGCCGACGAAGGGGTGCGCGGCGGCAAGCGCATACCGCTCAAGCAGAATGTCGACAAGGCGCTGGCCAGCTGCCCGGCCGTCAGCAGTGTGCTCGTGGTCAAGCGCACCGGCGGCGACGTCAGCTGGAGCGAAGGCCGTGACCTTTGGTACCACGAGGCAACGGCAAAGGCCGGTGACGACTGCCCGCCCGAACCGATGAACGCCGAGGACCCGCTGTTCATCCTCTACACCTCCGGCAGCACCGGCAAACCCAAGGGCGTGCTGCACAGCACCGCCGGCTACCTGCTGCAGGCCACGATGACCTTCAAAGTGGTATTCGATTACCGCGACGGCGAAGTGTTCTGGTGCACCGCCGACGTCGGCTGGGTCACCGGCCACAGCTATATCGTCTATGGTCCGCTGGCCAACGGCGCGATCTCGCTGATGTTCGAAGGCGTGCCCAACTACCCCGACACCTCGCGTTTCTGGGAGGTGGTGGACAAGCATAAGGTGAACATCTTCTACACCGCGCCCACCGCGTTGCGGGCCCTGATGCGTGAAGGCTCCGGCCCGCTGCAGGGCACCTCGCGCCAGAGCCTGCGCCTGCTCGGCAGCGTCGGCGAGCCGATCAACCCGGAGGCCTGGGAATGGTACTTCGAGGCGGTCGGGCAGAAACGCTGCCCCATCGTCGACACCTGGTGGCAGACCGAGACCGGCGGCATCATGCTCACGCCCCTTCCCGGCACACAAAGGCTCAAGCCCGGTTGCGCCACCCAACCGATGTTCGGCGTGCAGCCTGTGCTGCTGGATGAAAAGGGCAAGCTCATCGAGGGGCCAGGCGCCGGCCTGCTGGCGATCAGGGCCAGCTGGCCCGGGCAGATCCGCAGCGTCTACGGCGATCACCAGCGCATGGTCGACACCTACTTCAAGCCCATGCCCGGCTATTACTTCACCGGCGACGGCGCCCGCCGCGACGCCGATGGCGACTACTGGATCACCGGGCGCATCGACGACGTAATCAACGTCTCCGGCCACCGCATCGGCACCGCCGAGGTGGAGAGCGCGCTGGTGCTGCACGACAGCGTCGCCGAAGCCGCGGTGGTCGGTTATCCCCATGACCTCAAGGGCCAGGGCGTCTATGCCTTCGTCACCCCCATGAACGGTATAGAACCGGATGATGCGCTCAAGGCCGAACTGCTGGCCCTGGTCAGCAAGGAAATCGGCAGCTTCGCCAAGCCCGAGCTGATCCAGTGGGCGCCCGCCCTGCCCAAGACCCGCTCGGGCAAGATCATGCGGCGCATCCTGCGCAAGATCGCCTGCAACGAGCTGGACAACCTGGGGGATACATCCACCCTCGCCGACCCCAGCGTGGTCCAGGGCCTGATCGACAAACGTCTCAACCAGTAGAACCCTTGGGGCGGCCGCCACCGCCGCCCCGATCATCCTTTACCGCATTGACATATCGGTAAATCCCGATATTATCGCGCCATGGAACTGCTCGACATATTCAAGGCACTCTCGAACCGTACCCGTCTCGAGATCCTCAAAGGCCTGAAAGACCCGGTGAAACACTTTCCTCCCCAGGACGAAGGTGACGTTCATACCGTGGGCGTCTGTGTGAGCAGCATCCAGGAAGGCGTCGGGCTGTCGCAGTCGACGGTGTCCGACTACCTGGCCACCCTGCAGCGTGCAGGCCTGGTCGAAGTCCGGCGAATTGGCCAGTGGACCTATTACAAGCGCAACGAAGCAGCCATCAGCGCGCTCGCCGAGCTGATCGGGAGTGAGTTGTAGGTTTTACTTTTATCTCTACACATCGACTTTTCCCGATATCCCGTTTTAGCGAACCCTTTTATCTAACCCAAGGAGGCAACAACTGCGGCACCTGGCAGGTGCCAAGGCATAGAACAGCAACTTAACTCTACTTGATATATCGACATTTCCCGATATCCCTTTTTATCGAAGCGAGGAAACACCATGAAAGCGTTGATACTGGATTCCTTTGGCGGCCCGCACGCATTCGCCTATCGCGATGTCGCCAAACCGGTGCCGCAGGCCGGACAGGTGCTGGTCCGGGTGCATGCCACCTCCATCAACCCCCTGGATTACCAGGTTCGGCGTGGCGACTACCCCGACCTGGTGCCCCTCCCGGCCATTACCGGGCACGACGTTTCCGGCGTGGTCGAAGCCGTCGGGCCGGGTGTGACCGCGTTCAGGCCGGGCGACGAGGTGTGGTACACGCCGCAGATCTTCGACGGGGCGGGCAGCTATGCCGAGTACCACGTCGCCGCCGAAGACATCATCGGCCTGAAGCCGCCTTCGCTGAGCCACCTGGAGGCAGCCAGCCTGAGCCTGGTCGGCGGCACGGCCTGGGAGGCCCTGGTAGTGCGTGCGGCGCTCAGGGTGGGCGAGCGCATCCTGATTCACGGCGGCGCAGGTGGTGTCGGCCACGTGGCGATCCAGCTGGCCAAGGCCATGGGCGCAAGGGTGTTCACCACCGTGCGCGAGGCCAATGCCGAATTCGTGCGGCAAATGGGCGCGGACGTGGTCATCGACTATGAGCATCAGGATTATGTCGATGTCGTCCAGCGGGAAACCGGGGGCCAAGGCGTCGACGTGGTCTTCGACACCATCGGTGGCGATACCCTGGCACGCAGCCCGGACGTCCTGGCGCAACTGGGGCGCGTGGTGTCGATCGTGGACATCGCGCAACCGCAGAACCTGATCCAGGCCTGGGGCCGCAACGCGAGTTACCACTTCGTCTTCACCCGGCAGCACCGCGGCAAGCTCGACGAGTTGAGCGCGCTGGTCGAACGCGGGCAACTGAAGCCACACGTGGGCGCCGTCTACTCCCTCGCTGAGGTTCCCCTCGCCCATGCCCGGCTGCAAAGCGCCAACAATGGCCTGCAGGGGAAGATCGCCATTGCGGTCGTGCCCTTGGCCGACCCCGCCAGCGCTTGAAGCACCTGCCACCCTTTTCGACTTCAAGGACCGCCATGATCTACGAAATTGCCCTGCTTCCCATTCGTCCGACCCACGTCGATACCTTCGCGCACGTATTCGCCGAGGTCGCCCCGTTGCTCAGCCGAGCCAAGGGTCACGTCAGCCATATGCTCACGCAAGGGATCGAGAGCCCTCATCAGTTCAACCTGATCGTGCAATGGCAAACACTCGAGGACCACACGCCGGGTTTCGAGGCCAGTGAAGACCATCAGGTCTTCATGGCCCACCTGACACCATATTTTTCCGAGGAGCCCACGGTTTATCATGTACAGGGCGGCGCGTTCGAAACGCACGCGCCCACCAGCCCGGGCGGTGCCCGACTGGACGACAATCGCCCAACCCCATAGACGGCCGCCATGGCGGCCAGCACAGGTCGCCATGGAAGCCTTGCGTCGCCGCATCGAAACCCAAGTCATGAGCCTCACCGGGCTGGCCCTCGGTCAGCTCGACCTGGAGTCGCCCAAGGGCGATCCCGGCCTGTTCGGCCCACAGAGCATCAGCTGGCAGGTACACGGCGACTTCCCCAGCATGCTGGTGGGCGGGATCAGCGCGCTGATGCTGCAACTGCTGCATCCACTGGCCCTGGCCGGGGTCTGGGACCATTCGAACTTTCGCCAGGACCTGCTCGGCCGCCTGCGCCGCACCAGCCAGTTCATCTCCGGCACCACCTTCGGTTCGACCCGTGACGCCGAGTGGCTGATCGACAAGGTCCGCACCATCCACCTCAAGGTGGTCGGCACCGCGGCCGATGGCCGCCCCTATGCCGCCAGCGACCCCGACCTGCTGACCTGGGTGCATGTGGCCGAAGTCAGCAGCTTCCTCGCCGCCCACCTGCGCTACCGCAATCCTGACCTGCCGCGTAGCGCGCAGGACGCCTACTACAACGAGATCGCCCTGATCGCCGAACGCCTTGGCGCGCGCGACGTACCCCGTTCCTGTGCCGAGGTGGATGCCTACCTGCGGCGCATGCGCCCGCAGTTGCAGTGCGATGCGCGTAGCCTCGAGGTGGTCGATATCCTGCTCAAGGCCCCGGCCCCCAGCCGCCTGGCCGAGCCGGTGGGCAAGCTGATGCTCAAGGCCGGCATCGACCTGCTGCCGGACTGGGCCAGCGCAATGCTCGGCCTGCACCAGGGCGCGGTCGAGCGGCGCATGATACGCCTGGGCCTGAGCAATACCGCGCCGGTGCTGCGCTGGGCCATGCGCAATGGCTCGGCGCAGCGCGCCAGGCGGCGCATGGGCGTCGAATGAGGTATTTTGGTCCGTTCATCGGAACCGATTTAACGTGCCATACTCCAAGCACTCCAGCCTGATACAGACGAAGCGACACATGCCCAAAGGATTGACCCGCGCCCTCGGCGCACTCGTGGCCCTCGTGGCCCTGTACAGCCTGCTCGGCTTTTTCATTCTCCCCGGCATCGCCCTGCGCATCGCCAACCAGCAACTGGCGCAGTACGCCACGGTGCCGGCGCATCTGCAGCGCATCGAACTCAATCCGTTCAGCCTCGAACTGACCCTGTGGGGCCTGCAGATCGGCGAGCCCGGCAAGGAGCAGGTCGGCTTCGAGCGTCTCTACGCCAACCTGTCCCTCGACAGCCTGTGGACCAAGGCCCTGCGCCTCGACGCGGTGGAGCTGGACAAGCCGCGTACCGAGTTGCTGTTCGCCAAGGACGGCAGCCTCAACCTGGCCCAGCTGTTCAAGCTCCCGCCCAGCGAGCCCAAGGCCGAGGAACCGCCAAGCGACCCGTTCCCGCTGCGCATTGCCAGCATCAAGCTGAGCGAGGGTTACCTGCACTTCCAGGACCTACGCCCGAGCGAGCCGATCGAGTTTCTCTACGACTCGATGAACCTGGAGCTGAAGAACCTCAGCACCCTCCCCGACGACAACGCCGACATGACCCTGGTGGCCAACGGCCCGGCGGGTGGGCGTATCGACTGGAGCGGCACGCTCAGCCTGACGCCGATCGCTTCCGAGGGCACGCTGAAAGTCACCGACGGCAAGATGAAGCTGTTCTGGCCTTACGTGCGCGACGCCGTGCCGCTGGTGCTGGAAGACGGCATGGTCAGCCTCGACACCCACTACAAGCTCAACCTTTCCAAGGAAACCGAGCTGCTGCTCGACAACACCTCGGTGCGGGTCGCGCCCTTTGCCATCAAGGCACCGGATGGCCGCCCACTGGCGCGCCTGGCCAGCCTGGAGGTCAGTGAAACCTCCATCGACCTGGCCAAGCAGTTGGTCACCGTCGGCAAGATCCGCAGCGACAAGCTGGAAACCTGGGCAGCCCTGGAGAAGGACGGCCAGCTCGACTGGCAGAAGCTGTTCGCCAGCCAGCCGGCCAAGGCCACGCCAAAGGAAAAGGCCGAGCCCGCCGCCGCCGAACCCACCCCAGAAGAACAGGCTGCCAAAGAGCCGAGCAAGCCCTGGCAGGTCCTGCTCAAGGACGTGCAGGCGCGCAACTACATGGTCCACCTGACCGATCGTAGCCAGAAAGAGCCCGTGGCCCTGGATGTCGGCCCGCTCAACCTCGACCTGCAGAATTTCGACAGCCTCAACCAGTCGCCCTTCACCCTCAAGCTCGACACCGGCGTGGGCAAGCAGGGCAAGCTGCAGGCCGCAGGCCAGGTCAACCTGGCACCGGTCTCGGCCAAGCTCGACGTTGCCACCCGCGATATCGACCTGCGGGTGGCCCAGGCCTACATCAGCCCGTTCATCCGCCTGGAGCTGCGCAGTGGCATGCTCTCCAGCGACCTCAAGGTCGACCTCAAGAGCACCGAGCCGCTGGCCTTCACCATCACCGGCAAGGCCCAGGCCAACCAACTGCACACCCTGGACACCATCAAGAACCGCGACTTCGTCAAATGGCAACAGGTCAACGTCGATGGCCTGTCGTACGTGCATGGCGATGCCCTGTCGATCGACAAGGTCACCCTGCTGCAACCCTACGCGCGCTTCATCATCAACGAAGACCGCACCACCAACGTCGACGACCTGCTGATCCCGCAACCCGCCGACAAGCCTGCCTCGGCCCCGAGCAAGCCCGCCGCTGCCGGTAGCGGCAAGGAGCTGGGCATCCGCATCGGCCAGATCGGCATCAACGATGGCTCGGCCAACTTCGCCGACCTGACCCTGACGCCTAACTTCGCCACCGCGGTACAGCAGCTCAACGGCCAGATCGGAACCATCGACAACCGCAAGCCCACACCCGCCAAGGTGGACATCAAGGGCAAGGTCGACCGTTACGCGCCTGTGACCATCAAGGGGGCGCTAAACCCGTTCAGCCCGCTGGCCAGTCTCGATATCGCCACCAGCTTCAAACGCGTCGAGCTGACCACCCTGACGCCCTACTCGGGCAAGTTCGCAGGGTTTCGCATCCGCAAGGGGCGGTTGAACCTGGACCTTCACTACCTGATCACCAATGGCCAGCTCAAGGCCGAAAACAAAGTGGTGGTCGAGCAACTGCAGCTGGGTGAGAAAGTCGACAGCCCTGACGCGGTGGATCTGCCCATCCGCCTGGCGGTGGCCTTGCTCAAGGATACCGAAGGTAAGATTTCCATCGAACTGCCGGTTTCGGGCGACCTGAACAACCCTCAGTTCAGCGTGATGCCGATCGTCTGGCAGACGCTGCGCAACCTGGTGCTGCGCGCGGCCCAGGCGCCTTTCAAGCTGCTTGGTGGGCTGGTCTCCGGTGGTGGCGCGGAAGATCTCGGCAACGTGTCTTTCGCCGCAGGCTCGAGCGACCTCACGCCGGATGTGCAAGCCTCTCTGGACAAGCTCGCCTCTGCCCTCAAGGAACGCCCTGAATTGCGCCTGGAAATCGAAGGCACGGCGGCCCAGAGCAGTGACGGCCCGCTGATCGCCCAGCAGCGCCTGGAGCGCGAGTACCAGGCCACCTGGTACAAAATCCTACAGCGTCGGGGCGACAAGGTCCCAGCCAATGCCTCGTTGCTGGTGGTGGACGACAGCGACAAACCGGCGATGCTCGAGGGCATCTATCGTGCACGCCTGAAACAGCAGCCTCCAGCTGATTGGCAGAACCTGGGCCGTGACGAGCGCAGCGCCAAGCTGCGTGAAGCGGTCATCAAGTCCTGGGCCGAAAGCGCCGTGTTGCTGCGCAACCTGGGCCAGGAGCGGGCCAGCAGCATCAAGGACTACCTGGTGGACAAGGGCCAGCTGGAAGATGACCGCGTGTACTTCATCGACACCAACCTCGGCCAGGCCGAGAGCGATGGCCGCGTGGTGACGCCGATGCACCTGGATGCCGAGTAGCTCTCGACCGAGTAGCCCTTATCGCCGGCAAGCCGGCTCCCACAGATACACACTGTACCTCTGTGGGAGCCGGCTTGCCGGCGATAAGGGCAGCGCAAGTGATAGATACGGTCAGGCCAGCCGTTGTCCCGACACCGCCGGGTGATACAGCGGCTGCACCTTGTTCCCCGCCGGGTCCAGCAAATGGAAGCTGCGCGCGCCATCGCCGTGATTGAACGGGCGGTCCAGCAGCGTCACGCCATGGGCCTTGAAGTACTGGTACCAGGCTTCCAGTTCCTCCACGCTGTCGACGATGAAACCATAGTGATCCAAGGTCTGTAGGCCGTTGGCCGCGCCTGCGCCGCGCCCGAGCGACAGGTTGTCGTTGCCGCAAGTGAGGTAGACCAGGTCTTCGTTGGCACGGTTGAGCACCTCCATGCCCAGCACATCCACGTAGAAGCGCTCGCACTCCTCCAGGTTGGGCACCAGCAGGGCGATGTGCCGCAGGCCATTGAGACGGCCTGGGCGGGCAGGTAGATCGGACATGAGCGCGGCTCCTTTTTTGTATACAATTTATAATAGAATTTAAAACAAAAGGAGCGTCATGTGTACTGCCTATTTATCAAGACGCGGGTGAAACCCGGTACCGCCGATGCCTTCCTGGCAGCCATCAATGCCAACGCAGCGGCGTCGGTCGCCACCGAGCCGGGTTGCCTGGTATTCGATGTCTCGCAGGACCGGGATGATGCCGAAGTCATCTACCTGTACGAGATCTACCAGGACGATGAGGCGTACGAGGCGCATACCCGGACCGCACATTTTCGCGACAGCCGCCCCCTGGTGGAGCCGCTGATCGAAGAGCAGGTGTGCTTCGAGAGCGATGTGATCGCCCGCAACCCGGTGAGCTGAAGCGGCCTTCCTGAATGCCAATAGAAAAGCCCCGGCGATGGCCGGGGCTTTTGCTTGAAGGGGTGGCCAAATCCTTTTGGCCGACGGGACAATCCTTATTCGGCTTTCAGGCCATCAGCCGAGACGGCCTGTACGCCTTTGATCTTCTTGGCGATGGCAACCGCCATGTCTTTCTGTGCATCGGTAATGGCCACGTCCGAAGACAGGGACACTACGCCTTTGTTGGTTTCGACCTTGATGTCACTGCCTGGCACGCCTTTCTCGGTCATCAGGTCAGCCTTCACCTTGGTAGTGATCCAGGTGTCGGAAGTGGCTTCCTTGGCTTTGGTCACCTCACCGGCCGCAAGCGTCATCGGGGCCTGGGTGGACTGGGCAGCAAATGCCGCGTTAGCCATGGTCAGGGTCAGAGCGGTAGCAGTAGCGGCAGCAATGGCGAACTTCTTCATATGGGTCACTCCTGTTTTTTCGAAAGGTCTGCGCCTTGGGTCCTGGCGTCAGGTAGTAAGGTAGTTGCAGGGGCTGTGCCAGTTTTTGCACGCCCTATAAAACCTTTGAAATCAATGAGTTAAGCAAAGATAGAGGAAGCCGTTACCGTGCATTTTGCAATCCCGGTAAAAAAGCCACGTGCAAGATGCATGCTCTCAACTATTTTGCGGCGGGCATAAAAAAAGGACCCCGGAGGGGTCCTTCCTTTAGCCTTGAAAGGCTTAGACGCCCGATGCCTTGGCAGCGGCAACGTCCTTGATCGACAGCTTGATACGGCCGCGGTTGTCCACGTCCAGTACCAGTACTTCGACTTCCTGGCCTTCCTTCAGCACGTCGGTGACCTTCTCGACGCGAGCATCGCTCAGCATGGAGATGTGCACCAGGCCGTCCTTGCCCGGCAAGATGTTGACGAAGGCACCGAAGTCGACGATGCGCTCGACCTTGCCGACGTAGATCTTGCCGATCTCGGCCTCGGCGGTGATGCCCAGGATGCGCTGCTTGGCAGCGTCCGCGGCCTCCTTGGTTTCGCCGAAGATCTTGATCGAGCCGTCGTCTTCGATGTCGATCGAAGCCTTGGTCTCTTCGCAGATGGCGCGAATGGTGGCGCCGCCTTTACCGATGACGTCACGGATCTTGTCGGTGTCGATCTTCATCGCGATCATGGTCGGTGCGTTGGCCGACAGCTCGGTACGCGACTCGCCGATGATCTGGTTCATCTGGCCGAGGATGTTCAGGCGCGCTTCCAGGGCCTGGCCCAGGGCGATTTCCATGATCTCTTCGGTGATGCCGTTGATCTTGATGTCCATCTGCAGCGCGGTGACGCCTTTGGCGGTACCGGCTACCTTGAAGTCCATGTCGCCGAGGTGGTCTTCGTCACCCAGGATGTCGGTCAGTACGGCGAACTTCTCGCCTTCCTTGACCAGGCCCATGGCGATACCGGCAACCGGCGCCTTCATCGGCACGCCCGCGTCCATCAGCGCCAGGGAGGCACCGCAGACCGAAGCCATGGAGCTGGAGCCGTTGGACTCGGTGATTTCCGATACCACGCGGATGGTGTACGGGAACACGTCAGCGGCCGGCAGCATGGCCTGTACCGAACGACGGGCCAGACGGCCGTGGCCGATTTCACGACGGCCAGCACCGCCCATGCGACCACACTCGCCTACCGAGAACGGCGGGAAGTTGTAGTGCAGCATGAAGGGGTCTTTCTTCTCGCCTTCGAGGGTGTCCAGCAGCTGGGCGTCACGGGCGGTACCCAGGGTCGCGACGACCAGGGCCTGGGTTTCGCCACGGGTGAACAAGGCCGAACCGTGGGTCTTCGGCAGAACGCCGACTTCGATGTTCAGCGGGCGCACGGTCTTGGTGTCGCGACCGTCGATACGTGGCTTGCCGTTGACGATGTTTTCGCGAACGGTACGGTATTCGATCTCGCCGAAGATGTCTTTGACTTCACCGGCCGATGGCTGGCCTTCTTCACCGGAGAACTTGGCGATCGCCTGATCGCGCAGCTCACCCAGGCGCGCGTAGCGGTCGGCCTTGACGGTGATGGTGTAGCCCTGCGACACCGCTTCGCCGAACTCGGCGCGGATGGCGTTGAACAGCTCGGTGTTGGCAACGGCAGGTTTCCAGTCCCAGGTCGGCTTGGCGGCTTCGGCAGCCAGCTCTTTGACAGCCTTGATCACGGCCTGGAATTCGTCGTGGGCGAACAGCACGGCGCCCAGCATCTGGTCTTCGGTCAGCTCTTTGGCTTCCGATTCAACCATCAGTACGGCCGACTCGGTACCGGCAACGACCATGTCCAGGCTCGAAGCGGCCTGCTGCTCGTAGGTCGGGTTCAGCAGGTAGCCGGTGCTTTCGTGGAAGGCAACGCGGGCGGCGCCGATCGGGCCTTCGAACGGAATGCCCGAGATGGCCAGGGCAGCCGAGGTACCGATCATCGCAGCGATGTCCGGATCGGTCTTCTTGCTGGTGGAAACCACGGTGCAGACAACCTGCACTTCGTTCATGAAACCTTCAGGGAACAGCGGGCGGATCGGGCGGTCGATCAGGCGCGAAGTCAGGGTTTCTTTTTCGGATGGGCGGCCTTCACGCTTGAAGAAACCACCTGGGATCTTGCCAGCGGCGTAGGTCTTTTCCTGGTAGTGCACGGACAGCGGGAAGAAGCCCTTGCTCGGATCGGCATGCTTGGCACCGACCACGGTCACCAGCACGGTGACATCGTTGTCGACGGTGACCAGCACGGCGCCGGTGGCCTGACGGGCAATGCGGCCCGTTTCGAGGGTAACGGTCGATTGACCGAACTGGAATTGCTTGATTACCGGGTTCACGGTTTCCTACCTTTTTCAGTGGCTCTTGGGGGAACTGGTTCTTGCGAATTCTTGGGCAGAACGGGGAATCGGCCCCATTGACCGTCCAGATACAACACGAGGCTGGGAGCCTGGCGCCGGGCGGATAAACCGCTCGGCACACCAGGCTGCCAACCTCGCAGATCGCGCGGCGTGTCCAACGGCAGCGCTGATAGACAGCGTTGCCGAAGAATGCGACACACCATGCAACACCACTGGCCAGGCCGCTATTAGCGACGCAGGCCCAGGCGACCGATCAGGGCGCTGTAACGAGTGGTGTCTTTACCCTTCAGGTAATCCAGCAGCTTACGACGCTGGTTGACCATACGGATCAGACCACGACGGGAGTGGTGGTCTTTTTCGTTGGCCTTGAAGTGGCCTTGCAGCTTGTTGATGTTGAAGGTCAGCAGGGCAACCTGTACTTCCGGGCTACCGGTGTCGCCGGCGGCTTGCTGATAGTCTGCAACGATCTGAGCTTTTTCTTCGACGCTGAGGGCCATTTGGCTTCTCCTGATAAACGGATCCCGCAAGCGGGGTCCAATAGGCCAGGGACTGGATCCCTGTATTAATAAAAAGAGTAATGACCGTGCCTACTGACAGCCATCCTCGAATCCGCAGGGCAAAGCGTTGACCTCGCCCTGTGGTATCGGTCATTCCGACCGAATCAGTCGACGCGGCGCAATGCGCCCGTCTTCGCTCACCTCACCGATACCGATGAAGCGGGCATTGTGATCCTGTACGCGGACCATGCCGAATTGCGGTGCGTCCGGCGCACGTACTGCCTGGCCATGCAGCCAGTAGAACGCGCTGTGCTCGGACAATACCACCAATGGCCAGTCCTGCAAGCCGCTGTCCGAGGGCATCAGGAAGCGATCGAGCGCTTCGTTGCCACCTTCGGCGTGAGCCTGTTCCAGCTCTTCGAGCGTGACGGTCTGGGCCAGCTCGAAAGGGCCGGCCTGGGTGCGGCGCAACTCGGCGACGTAGGCACCACAGCCCAACGCCTCGCCCATATCCTCCACCAGGGTGCGGATATAGGTGCCCTTGCTGCAGCCAACCGACAGGCGTGCCCGGGTGCCTTCGCACTCCAGCAGGTCCAACCGGCCAATAGTAACAGAACGCGCCTCACGCTCCACTACCTCTCCTGCGCGCGCCAGTTTGTACAGCGGCTGGCCATCGCGCTTGAGGGCCGAGTACATCGGCGGCACCTGCTGGATTTCACCGCGAAAACGCGGGATGACAGCTTCGATGTCGGCGCGACCAACGGTCACGTCGCGGGTCTTCAGCACTTCGCCTTCGGCGTCCCCGGTGGTGGTGGTCTGGCCCATCTGCATAACCGTCTCGTAGCCCTTGTCGGAATCGAGCAGGTACTGCGAGAACTTGGTGGCCTCCCCGAAGCACAACGGCAGCACGCCGGTGGCCAGCGGGTCGAGGCTGCCGGTGTGGCCAGCCTTCTCGGCGTTGAGCAGCCAGCGGACCTTCTGCAGGGCAGCGTTGGAGGTGAACCCCAGCGGCTTGTCGAGCAGGATGATGCCGCTGACGTTGCGGCGGATACGTTTGACCTGGGCCACCACTTACTCCTTGGTGTCCGGCGCGTCGGCATCCTGGTGCTGGCGGTCTTCGGCCACCGCACGCTCGATCAGCGCTGACAGATGCACACCGCGGCTCACGCTTTCATCGAAGTGGAAATGCAGCTGCGGCACGCTGCGCAGCTGCATCGAGCGGCCCAGGTGCAGTCGCAGGAAGCTGGCGGCGCTGTTCAAGGCCTTGAGCGACTGCTTGACAGCGTCCGGGGTTTCTTCACCCATGACGGTGATGAAGACCTTGGCATGGCCCAGGTCACGGCTGACGTCGACGGCGGTGATGGTCACCAGGCCGACACGCGGGTCTTTGACTTCACGGCGGATCAGCTCTGCCAGCTCACGCTGCATCTGATCACCGATACGTTGGGTACGGCTATATTCTTTTGCCATTCTTGCTACCTGTATCTTAAAGCGGCAAACGCCCGGTCAAGCTCGAAGCCTGACCGGGCGCTACCTTCAGAGGTTCAGGCAACCGCCCTGGGGCGGGTCCTGCACCACGCTCGGCCCTTACAGGGTACGAGCCACCTGGACTTTCTCGAACACTTCGATCTTGTCGCCGACCTTGACGTCGTTGTAGCTCTTGACGCCAATACCGCACTCCATGCCGTTGCGTACTTCGGAGGCATCGTCCTTGAAGCGACGCAGCGATTCCAGCTCGCCTTCGAAGATCACCACGTCGTCGCGCAGAACGCGGATCGGACGGTTGCGGTACACGGTACCCTCGATGACCATACAGCCAGCGATGGCGCCGAACTTCGGCGAACGGAACACGTCACGGACTTCGGCGACACCCAGGATGTTCTCGCGAACATCGCTGCCGAGCATGCCGGTCAGGGCTTTCTTGACGTCTTCGATGATGTCGTAGATCACGTTGTAGTAACGCATATCCAGACCTTCCTGCTCGACGATCTTGCGCGCGCCGGCATCGGCACGCACGTTGAAGCCGAACAGTACAGCATTGGACGCCAGCGCCAGGTTGGCATCGCTTTCGGTGATACCACCGACGCCGCCACCGATGACGCGAACCTGAACCTCGTCGTTGCCCAGGCCGCCGAGCGAACCTTGCAGCGCCTCGAGGGAACCGCGCACGTCGGTCTTGAGGACGATGTTGAGGGTCTTCTTCTCTTCCTGACCCATGGTCTCGAAGATGTTTTCCAGCTTGCCGGCGTGAGCACGGGCCAGCTTGACCTCGCGGAACTTGCCTTGACGGAACAGCGCAACTTCACGCGCTTTCTTCTCGTCTGCAACCACCGACATCTCTTCACCGGCGTCCGGCGTACCATCCAGGCCGAGGATCTCGACCGGGATCGACGGGCCGGCTTCCTTCACAGGCTTGCCGTTCTCGTCGAGCATGGCACGCACGCGGCCATAGTTGGAGCCGACCAGGACCATGTCGCCCTGACGCAGGGTACCGTCCTGAACCAGGATGGTCGCCACCGGGCCACGGCCCTTGTCCAGACGCGACTCGACCACGACACCACGACCAGGTGCGGTCGGGGTGGCCTTGAGTTCGAGGATCTCGGCCTGCAGCAGTACCGCTTCGAGCAGTTCGTCGACGCCGGTACCCATCTTCGCCGAAACCTTGACGAACGGCGTGTCACCACCCCATTCCTCGGAGGTCACGCCTTCGACGGACAGCTCGTTGCGAATGCGGTCGAGGTCTGCGCCTGGCTTGTCGATCTTGTTCACTGCAACAACCAGCGGTACGCCAGCTGCCTTGGCATGCTGCACGGCTTCGCGGGTCTGCGGCATCACGCCATCGTCCGCCGCCACCACCAGGATGACGATGTCGGTCGCCTTGGCACCACGGGCGCGCATTTGCGTAAACGCAGCGTGACCAGGGGTGTCGAGGAAGGTAACCATGCCACGGTCGGTTTCGACGTGGTACGCACCGATGTGCTGGGTGATACCACCGGCCTCGCCAGCAGCAACCTTGGCACGACGGATGTAGTCGAGCAGCGAGGTCTTGCCGTGGTCGACGTGGCCCATGACGGTCACGACCGGCGCACGCGAAGTGGTCTCGCCTTCGAACTTCAGCGATTCGGCCAGGGAGTCTTCCAGGGCGGTGTCGCTGATCAGGGTGACCTTGTGGCCCAGCTCTTCTGCTACCAGCTGAGCGGTTTCCTGGTCGAGCACCTGGTTGATGGTGACCGGGGTACCCATCTTGAACATGAACTTGACCACTTCAGCGCCCTTGACGGACATCTGGTTGGCCAGATCGGAGACCGTGATGGTCTCGCCAATCGCCACGTCACGGATAACCGGGCCAGTCGGGCTCTGGAAGCCATGGGCATTGCGCTTCTTGCCTTTACCCTTGCCACCGCGGCGACGGAAGCCATCGCTTTCTTCATCGGTGGTACGCGGCGCGGCGCGCGGAGTCGGAGCCTTTTCCTTCTCCTTGACCTTGACCTTGACCGACATGCGCGGCGCTTCGCCGCGGCCGGCGGTAGCCTGGCCACCACCGCGACGATCGTCATCACGGCTACGGCTCTCGTTGCGACGAGTCTCGTCTTTCTTGCGTTCGGCAGCACGCGCAGCGGCGTCTTCGGATACCGGCGCGTTGGCCACTACCGGAGCGGCAACGGCAACAGGCTCAGCCTTGGCCGCTGGCGCGGCGGTCGGAGCTTCAGCGGCCTGACGGCGTGCCTGCTCCTCGTTGCGCTGGCGGACTTCGGCTTCGACTTTCTCGCGGGCTGCGTTCTCAGCCGCACGGCGCTCTTCCTGTTCGCGCTTCTGCTCAGCCTGGATCTCTTCCGGGCTGCGCTGCACGAATACTTTCTTCTTGCGTACTTCTACGCTGATGCTCTTGCTACCGGCGACACGCAGAGTGCTGGTGGTCTTGCGCTGCAAGGTAATCTTGCGCGGCTCTTCCGCCTTGCTCTTGTGGCTGCTCTTCAAATGAGTCAGCAGGGTCTGCTTCTCATTGTCGGTCACTACCTGACCGGCGTCGGTGTGCGGCAGACCTGCCTCACGCATCTGCTGCAGCAGGCGCTCTACCGGTGCCTCGACCTCTTGGGCCAGTTCTTTCACCGTGACTTGCGTCATGCACTTCTCTCCTCAGGCCGCGCCTAATTACTCGAACCAGTGGGCTCGGGCGGCCATGATCAACTTGCCGGCACGCTCTTCGTCGATGCCGTCGATGTCGAGCAGGTCGTCGATCGACTGCTCGGCCAGGTCTTCGCGGTTAACCACGCCGCGCACCGCCAGTTCCGCCGCCAGGTCCTTGTCCATGCCCTCGAGGGAGAGCAGGTCTTCGGCCGGATGGGCGTCTGCCAGTTTTTCTTCGGTAGCGATGGCCTTGGTCAACAAACGGTCCTTGGCTCGAGCGCGGAGCTCATTGACGATTTCCTCGTCAAAGCCATCGATGTTGAGCATTTCTTCCAACGGTACGTAGGCAATTTCTTCGAGACTGGTAAAGCCTTCGTCGACCAGCACTTGCGCCAGCTCCTCGTCGACTTCCAGTTCCTCGACAAAATTACGCAGGATGTCGCCGGTTTCAGCTTGCTGCTTGGCCTGGATGTCCTTCTCGGTCATCACGTTCAGGGTCCAGGCGGTCAGCTGGCTGGCCAGGCGGACGTTCTGGCCACCACGGCCAAT
This sequence comes from Pseudomonas soli, assembly GCF_900110655.1. Lineage (GTDB taxonomy): Bacteria > Pseudomonadota > Gammaproteobacteria > Pseudomonadales > Pseudomonadaceae > Aquipseudomonas > Aquipseudomonas soli. Next base: position 116,220 of record NZ_FOEQ01000012.1, on the reverse strand, counting down.
CGCCTGGGCCAGGTTGTCCTCGGCAACGGCGATATCCATCGCATGGGCGTCCTCGTCAACGATGATCGCGGCAACCTCTGCCGGCGACATGGCGTTGATGACGAACTGCGCCGGGTTCTCGTCCCAGAGGACGATATCCACACGCTCGCCACCCAGCTCGCCGGATACGGCCTGGACGCGCGAACCACGCATGCCGATACAGGCACCCTGCGGGTCGATGCGCTTGTCCTTGGAGCGGACGGCGATCTTGGCACGCGAACCCGGATCACGGGACGCGGCCATGACTTCGATGAGGCCTTCGGCGATTTCCGGCACTTCGATGCGGAACAGCTCGATCAGCATCTGCGGCGCGGTGCGCGACAGGATCAGCTGTGGGCCGCGGTTCTCGGTGCGGATTTCCTTGAGCAGCGCACGCAGGCGCACGCCGACACGGAAGGTCTCACGGGGAATGATGTCTTCGCGCGCCAGCAGCGCCTCGGCATTGTTGCCCAGGTCGACGATGACGTTGTCGCGGGTGACCTTCTTGACGGTACCGGAGATGATCTCGCCCACGCGCTCGCGGTAGGCATCGACCACCTGGGCGCGCTCGGCCTCACGGACCTTCTGCACGATGACCTGCTTGGCGGTCTGCGCGGCGATGCGACCGAACTCGATCGACTCGATCTTCTCTTCGATCACGTCACCGATCTTGGCATCCGGGTGCGTGTCCTGGATCTTTTCCAGCCAGGTCTCGATCGCCGGATCGTCCAGGTCGTTTTCGTCGACCACGGTCCAGCGGCGGAAGGTCTCGTAGCTACCGGTGTGGCGGTTGATTTCCACACGCAGGTCGACTTCGTCCTCAAAACGTTTTTTGGTTGCAGTGGCCAGGGCCACTTCCAGCGCTTCGAAAATGACGCCTGGCGGTACACCTTTCTCGTTGGATACCGATTCAACAACCAGCAGTACTTCTTTGCTCATCGTACGCCTCGCCTTGCGCAAGCCATTGGCCCCGGAACATCCGCCGGGCCCGGCACGTCTCAGTCAAAACTGGGAATAATATTGGCCTTGTCGATCGAGTCGATCGGCAACAGGAACTCGTGCTGGTCCACTTGCACCACCACATCCTGTTCCTCCACACCGCGGAGAAGGCCCTGGAAGTTACGACGGCCCTCGAAGGGCGTACGCAGCTTGATCTTCACCTGCTCGCCGGCATGCGCTGCAAACTGTTCTAACGTGAACAGCGGGCGGTCCATGCCTGGAGAGGACACCTCGAGGGTATATTCAGAGCTGATCGGATCTTCCACATCGAGGATGGCGCTGGCCTGACGGCTGACGGCTTCGCAGTCTTCCACCAGGATGCCGCCTTCCTTGTCGATGTAGATACGCAGTACCGAATGCTTGCCTTGGGAGACGTATTCGATCCCCCAGCATTGGTAGCCCAGGCCCTCGACAACCGGGGCCAACAAGGCCTGCAACTGTTCTAGCTTGCTCGACACCTGAACCCCCTCGTGCATGCTGTGCAAATAAAAAATGGGCGAAGCGCCCATCCCTGAAAGCGCCGTTGGACAACGACGCCAAAACTGTTCGGCTAGCAAAAAGCCCCTGAAAAGGGGCTCTGCTGAAGCTGGTTGCGGGGGCTGGATTTGAACCAACGACCTTCGGGTTATGAGCCCGACGAGCTACCAAGCTGCTCCACCCCGCGACAAAGCTGGGGCGAAAGTATAAGACTGAACCCAGTGCTGGGTCAATCCGACCTCCACCTGCAAGAAAGCCCGCTAAAGCGGGCTCTCATGCTTCAATTGGTACCGAGAAGGGGACTCGAACCCCTACACCCTATGGGCACAACCACCTCAAGGTTGCGTGTCTACCAATTCCACCACCTCGGCAATACTACATTTGAAACCCGTTACTGCTGCTCTTTGGCTGGAGGAGGTACATCACCAGAGTTGGTGGTTTCGCTCTTCTGCTGCTGGAGCACCGGTACATCATCATTGACTGCCGGCTTTGGCTCTTTGACTTCCAGCACTGCTGGATCTGGCAAACCGGCTTGAGTCAGCTGGTGTGCTTGCTGCTTGGCGAAGTATCCTAACCCAAGTGCAGTCAAAAAGAAAGTGGCAGCAAGTATAGCAGTAACTTTACTCAAAAAGGTAGCGGAACCTTGACTTCCGAACACAGTATTTGAAGCACCTGCGCCGAAAGATGCACCTGCTTCCGCACCTTTACCCTGTTGCAGCAGCACCATGACTACCAGTGACAGTGCTGCCAACAGATGAAAAACAACTACGACTGTTTCCAGCATTTTTCAGTTTCCTGCGGCGCGACAAATTGCACCGAATTCGTCTGCATTCAGGGACGCTCCACCAATGAGCCCCCCATCGATATCCGGCATGCCGAACAGTTCGGCCGCATTAGCCGCCTTCACGCTGCCGCCGTAGAGAAGCCGCACCTTGCGGGCAACTTCGGCGTCCTTTTCCGCCAACTGCTTGCGGATGGCTGCATGCACATCCTGGGCTTGCTGGGGCGAGGCCGTCAAACCTGTACCAATGGCCCAAACAGGCTCATAGGCAATTACTGCATTGGCAAAAGCGGCGATACCGAACACGTCGATTACACTGCTTAGTTGACGCCCTACAACTTCTAGCGTCTTGCCTGCTTCACGCTCGGCGAGAGTTTCCCCTACACAGAGCACTGGCGTCAAACCACTTTTCTGTGCGGCTGCAAACTTTTGATTCAGCACTTCGTCGCTTTCACCGATAATTTGGCGACGCTCCGAATGGCCGATCAACACCAACTTGCAACCGACTTCTGACAACTGACTCGGTGCAACTTCACCGGTCAGTGCACCCTGTTCGGGCTGTACCGCAGAATTCTGTGCTCCAACGATGATCCCCTTGCCTTTCAGCCCATCAACAACTTCATTGATGAACAGGGCCGGTGGAAACACCGCGACTTCGATACCGTCGGGAATGAGCATTTTGCCCAACCCCTGAGTCAGCTCAGCGACGCTGGCGCGGGTACCGTGCATCTTCCAGTTACCAGCTACCATGGGGCGACGCATGCTTTACCTCGTCGGTCAAAGTGGGCGCAGATCTTACCCAACCCGATCTGCGCTGGCAAGCCTCTTTCAGGCACAAACTTCTTCAACGAGCTTGGCCAGGGCCTCGGCATGGCCGCGCACCTGGGTTTCGTCATCACCTTCGACCATCACCCGCACCAACGGCTCGGTACCGGACTTGCGCAGCAGCACTCGACCGCGACCGGCCATGGCCTCGGTCGCCTTGGCGCTGGCCTCTTTGACCAACGGGTTTTCCAGGGGATCGCTCTTGCCCGCGGCAAAGCGCACGTTGATCAGCACCTGCGGGCACTTGCGCACCGCCTGGCGGGCCTGGGCGAGGTTCTCGCCACGGCGCTTGAGCGCCATCAGCACTTGCAGCGCGGCGATGATCGCATCTCCCGTGGTGGTGTGGCTGCCGCAGACGACATGCCCGGAATTTTCACCACCCAGCAGCCATTCGCGTTCGAGCAGCTCGGCCATCACGTAGCGATCACCAACCTTGGCGCGCACGAACGGAATATCAAGCTCCTTGAACGCCAACTCCAGACCCAGGTTGCTCATCAGCGTTCCGACCACGCCGCCTTGCAGCTTGCCGCGCTCCTGCATGTCGCGACCGATGATGAACAGCAGCTCGTCGCCATCGACGATGGTGCCGGTATGATCGACCATCAACACACGGTCACCGTCGCCGTCGAAGGCGATGCCGATGTCCGCATGTCCGACCAGCACCGCCGCCTGCAGCGACTCGATATGGGTCGAACCGCAGTTTTCGTTGATGTTCAGACCATCCGGTGCGGCGTGGAGCACGGTAACGTCGGCACCCAGCTCACGGAACACACTCGGCGCCACCTTGTAGGTGGCACCATGCGCGCAGTCCACCACGATCTTGAGGCCTTCGAAACTGGTGCTGCTGGGCACGCTGCTCTTGCAGAACTCGATGTAGCGCCCCGCCGCGTCGTTGATGCGCGAAACCTTGCCCAGCTTGCTGGACTCGACGACGGTCATCGGCTGGTCGAGCAGTTCCTCGATCATCAGCTCGACTTCGTCCGGCAGCTTGGTACCGGCACCGGAGAAGAACTTGATGCCGTTGTCATCATGCGGATTGTGCGAAGCACTGATGACGATACCCGCTTCGGCATGGAAGGTGCGGGTCAGGTAGGCGATGGCAGGCGTCGGCATCGGCCCGAGCAGCATCACGTCGGCGCCGGCCGCAGACAGTCCGGCCTCCAGCGCGGATTCGAACATATAGCCCGAGATACGGGTGTCCTTGCCCACCAGCACACGGCAATTGCCTTGCTTGCGGAAGGCCATGCCCGCCGCCCAGCCGAGTTTCAGCATGAAGTCCGGGGTGATGGGGAACTGGCCAACGCGACCACGGATACCATCGGTACCAAAGTATTTTCTGCTCATAGTGACTCCAATGTTCTTATTCGGCGCTCTGCACGGCCGCGATCATGCGCACCACGTCGACGGTTTCCGCCACGTCATGCACCCGCAGGATGCTCGCACCCTTGGTCATGGCCAATGCCGCCAGCGCCAGGCTACCGTACAGGCGCTCACCGACGGGGCGGCCCAGCGCGAGGCCGATCATGCTCTTGCGCGAGACACCTACCAGTAGCGGCCTGCCGAGGCGATAGAGTGCTTCCATGTGTTTGAAAAGGCTGAGGTTGTGCTCGAGGGTCTTGGCAAAGCCGAACCCCGGATCGAGGATGATGCGCTCAGCCCCGATGCCCGCCGCCGCACAGGCGGCCATACGCTGTTCAAGATAGCGCGTAACATCGGCTGTCACATCTTCGTACTGTGGATTGTCCTGCATGTTGCCCGGCTCGCCACGCATGTGCATGAGACACACCGGCAAGCCGGTATCCGCCGCCGCATCAAGCGCACCGTCGCGCTCCAGGGCGCGCACGTCATTGATCAAGCCAGCACCGAGGCGCGCGGATTCGCGCATGACAGCAGGTGTCGAGGTATCGACCGAAATGACCACGTCGAGCCGGCTGTTGATCGCCTCGACAATCGGCGCCACACGCTCCAGCTCCTCGGTAGGCGAAACGGCGCGGGCACCCGGGCGGGTGGATTCGCCCCCCACGTCGATCAGGGTCGCTCCGGCCGCCACCATCTCCTCGGCATGACGCAGAGCCGCATCGCGCTGACTGAAGCGCCCACCATCGGAGAACGAGTCTGGGGTGACATTGAGGATACCCATGACATGGGTACGGGACAAATCAAGAACCCGGTTGCCGCAAGGCAACCGGGTCGGGTACTGCTGTGAGGTCATAGAAACCCTTAGTGCTGAGCCGCTGGACCGCCGATCGGCGACTCCGGACGATCATCCTGGGAAGCTTGCTTGCCAGAGGTCCCGGCATCGTTGTCCCAGTCACGTGGCTCACGTGGAGTGCGGCCCGCCATAATGTCGTCGATCTGGTCGGCATCGATGGTTTCGTACTTCATCAAGGCCTCGGCCATGGCGTCGAGCTTGTCGCGATTGTCGGTGAGAATCTGCTTGGCCGTGGCATAGCACTGGTCGATGATGCTGCGCACTTCGGAGTCGATCATCTTCGCCGTCTCGCCGGAAACGCTGGCATGCTGGCTACCCGCGCTACGGCCGAGGAATACCTCGCCCTCTTCTTCGGCGTACATCAGCGGCCCGAGTTTTTCGGACAGGCCCCACTTGGTGACCATGTTCCGGGCAATCTGGCTCGCACGCATGATGTCGTTGGAGGCGCCAGTGGTCACACCATCGAAGCCCAGGGTCATCTCTTCAGCGATACGACCGCCGTAAAGCGAGCAGATCTGGCTGATCAGCGCACGCTTGGACAGGCTGTAACGGTCTTCTTCCGGCAGGAACATGGTCACACCCAGGGCACGACCACGCGGAATGATCGACACCTTGTACACCGGATCATGCTCGGGGACGACACGGCCGACGATGGCGTGGCCAGCTTCGTGGTAAGCGGTGTTCTGCTTCTCTTTCTCGGACATGACCATGGTCTTGCGCTCGGCGCCCATCATGATCTTGTCCTTGGCCAGCTCGAACTCCTTCATCTCGACTACGCGCTTGCTGGAACGGGCAGCGAACAGCGACGCCTCGTTGACCAGGTTGGCCAGGTCGGCACCGGAGAAGCCAGGGGTACCGCGGGCGATGACCGCCGCGTTGACGTTCTCGCCGATTGGCACCTTGCGCATGTGCACTTTGAGGATCTGCTCGCGACCACGGATGTCCGGCAGGCCGACCACAACTTGGCGGTCGAAGCGACCGGGACGCAGCAGCGCCGGGTCGAGCACGTCGGGACGGTTGGTGGCGGCGATGACGATGATGCCATCGTTCATCTCGAAGCCATCCATTTCGACCAGCAACTGGTTCAGGGTCTGCTCACGCTCGTCGTGACCGCCGCCCATGCCGGCGCCACGGTGGCGGCCGACGGCGTCGATCTCGTCGATGAAGATAATGCAAGGAGCATGTTTCTTGGCTTGCTCGAACATGTCGCGCACGCGGCTGGCACCCACGCCGACGAACATCTCGACGAAGTCGGAACCGGAAATGGTGAAGAACGGCACCTTGGCTTCGCCGGCGATGGCCTTGGCCAGCAGGGTCTTACCGGTACCGGGCGGGCCGACCATCAGCACACCGCGGGGAATGCGGCCACCCAGGCGCTGGAACTTGCCTGGGTCACGCAGGAACTCGACCAGCTCGCCAACTTCTTCCTTGGCCTCGTCGCAACCAGCAACGTCAGCCAGGGTAGTCTTGACCTGATCTTCGGACAGCAGGCGCGCCTTGCTCTTGCCGAAGCTCATCGGGCCGCCTTTACCACCGGCACCGCCCTGCATCTGGCGCATGAAGAACATGAACACGGCGATGATCACCAGGATCGGGAAACTGGCCACCAGCAACTGGGTCCAGATGCTCTGCTGCTCAGGCTGCTTGCCTTCGACGGTGACGTGGTTATCGACCAGATCGCCGATCAGGCCGTTATCGGTGATGGCCGGGCGGACGGTCTTGAAGTTGTCGCCGTCGGTGCGCTTGCCGGTAATGATGTAGCCGTCGACGGTCACGCGCTCGACCTTGCCATCCTTGACCTGCTGGATGAAGTCGGAATAGTTGAGGGTCTGCGGCTCGTTAGGGCTCGAGAAGTTGTTCATCACCGTCACCAGGACGGCGGCGATGATCAACCAGAGGATCAGATTCTTTGCCATGTCGTTCAATTCGCTACCCTCTGAGGCCGGCGCACGACGCAGCCGTGCCTCGCATGATATTCATCGCCCTAACTTACTACATTACCCACGCATCCGCAGGCACCGTCTGTAACCCTTTGTGAAAGCTAGACTACACGAAGTTCGGACGATCCAGACGGAGCCGCCGATTGGAAATAACTATCGGCAACCCCGCAGCACGCCTTTCACGCTCCCTTGAAACCCTTGCCCAACAGGTACTGTTCGCGGGAGCGATCCCGCGAGGACGACGGCTTGCGCATCTGCACCTTGTCGAACTTGCTGCGCACGTCCTTCAGGTACATGTCGAAACCCTCGCCCTGGAAGATCTTGATCAGGAAATCCCCGCCGGGCTTGAGCACGCGGGTAGCCAGATCCAGGGCCAGTTCACAGAGGAACATGGCACGCGGCATGTCCACCGCGGGCGTACCACTCATATTGGGGGCCATATCGGAAATCACAAGGTCTACGTGCGAATCACCGACCGCCTGCAGGATCTGCTGCAACACTTCGTCCTGGGTAAAGTCGCCCTGGATGAAGGTAACGTCCGGGATCGAGTCCATTTCCAGGATGTCCGAGGCGATCAACCGCCCTTGGCCACCAATCAGACGACTGGTCACCTGCGACCAGCCACCTGGCGCTGCGCCGAGGTCGATCACGCTCATGCCGGGGCGGATCAGACGGTCTTTTTCCTGGATCTCCAGCAGTTTGTAGCTCGCACGCGAGCGGTAGCCATCCTTCTGCGCCTGTTTCACAAAAGGATCGTTGAAATGCTCTCGCAGCCAGTTTGCGCTGCTTTTGGAACGTTGTACCACGGGGCACCTCGATGATATGCGTCGTGTTTGACTGGGCGGAGCCAGCGGCCCTCGGGTAAAATGCCCGTCAATTTTACAGAATCAGACGAAAAGGGTCAGATTATGCCGCTCAATAACGAGCAGAAGAAGCAATACAAGTCCATTGGTCATGACCTGAAGCCGGTCCTGATCGTTGCTGGCAACGGTGTGAACGAAGGCGTCGCCGCCGAACTGGAACGCGCCCTGGCCGATCACGAGCTGATCAAGGTCGAAATCCGTTCGGAAGACCGTGAAGAGCGCGCCGCCGCGATCGCCGAATTGTGCAAGGTCGGCCGCGCCGAGCTGGTGCAGACCATCGGCAAGAAGGCGCTGATCTACCGCAAGAATCCACAGCCGAACAAGCAGCTGTCCAACATCCACCGCTTCAAGTAACGGTGGCGCCGATCAGTGGCGCGCCTTGCGCGCCCTGACCGGAACCGGCTGGGCCACCAGCACGATGCCGGAAAAACCCAGCACCAAAAAGCAGAACATCTGCCAGCGTTCGCCCACGGAGATCCCGTAGCGCAGAGTGTAGTAGCTGACGCAGGCAGCAAAACCGAGCAACAGCATCTGGCCGCGAAATTGCCGCCACCAGGCCGCCAGGCCATCCACCCTCGCCAATACCGCCAGCTGGGTCAACAGCCCGAGCATTGCCACGCCGATCAACCAACGGTCGATCTGTGCAGCAATGTCGTGCACCAGCAACGGCGCCAGGCCACTGACTTTCAGCGCAGGCACCAGCCCCACGTGGAACACCCACAGGCCGCCGACCCAGAAAACCTGGGCCAGCTGCCAGAGGATCACCTCGAGGGATGGCGCCCGCAGGCGCCGGTCAGATGTGCTTGACTTCGACAATCTCGTACTCGACCGTACCGTTCGGCGTCTTCACGACCACCGTGTCACCTTCTTCCTTGCCAATGATGGCACGGGCGATAGGTGCACCGCTGGAAAGCTTGCCTTTCTTCACGTCGGCTTCATCTTCGCCAACGATCTGGTAGGTCACCTGATCGCCGGTTTCAGTGTTCTCCAGATCGACAGTGGTGCCGAAGATGACCTTGCCGGTGTGGGCAATGGTGGTCACGTCGATCACCACCGAGTTCTGCAGGCGGCCTTCGATATCGCGAATACGCGCCTCGACCATGCCCTGCTCCTCACGGGCGGCATGGTATTCGGCGTTTTCCTTGAGATCGCCCAGCTCGCGGGCCTCACCGATAGCCTGGCTCAGGCGCGGGCGCTCGGTCTTGCTCAGGAACAGATGCTCTTCTTCCAGGGCGCGAGCGCCCTGGACGGTCATCGGGTACTTGGTAATGCTCATGCTTTGAGTCCTGCATGCAGATCCTGCAGGCGACGAACGGTCTTTTCCGGACCGAATTTCAGCGCCTCGCAGATGGCTTCACCGGCCGCAATGGTGGTGGTGCAGTAAATCTTGTGCTGCAGCGCATTGCGACGAATCGAGTAGGAGTCGGCGATCGACTGGCGGCCTTCGGTGGTGTTGATGATCAGCGACACTTCGTCGTTCTTGATCATGTCGACCACGTGTGGGCGACCCTCGGTCACCTTGTTCACACGGCGCACTTTCAGGCCGGCCGCTTCGATAACCTTGGCGGTACCTGCAGTTGCAACCACTTCGAAGCCCAGGGCGATCAGGTCGCGGGCAACGCCAGCCACTTGCGGCTTGTCGTCGTCGCGCACGCTGATGAACGCGGTACCGCCGGTCGGCAGCACTTCGCTGGCGCCCATCTGGGCCTTGGCGAAGGCTTCACCGAAGCTGTCGCCGACACCCATGACTTCACCGGTGGATTTCATCTCAGGGCCGAGGATCGGGTCAACCCCTGGGAACTTGGCGAACGGGAAGACGGCTTCCTTCACGCTGTAGAAGTTCGGGATGATTTCCTGGGTGAAGCCCAGTTCTTTCAGGGTTTTACCAGCCATGACGCGCGCGGCGATCATCGCCAGCGAGGTGCCGATGCACTTGGACACGAACGGCACGGTACGCGAGGCGCGCGGGTTGACCTCGATCACGTAGATCTTGTCGCCCTGCAGGGCCAGCTGCACGTTCATCAGGCCGACCACGCCCAGTTCCAGGGCCATTTTCTTGACCTGTACGCGGACTTCGTCCTGCACTTCCTTGCTCAGCGAGTAAGGTGGCAGCGAGCACGCCGAGTCACCGGAGTGAACGCCGGCCTGCTCGATGTGCTGCATGATCGCGCCGATCACCACGTCGGTGCCGTCGCAGACCGCATCCACGTCCATCTCGATGGCGCAGTTGAGGAAGTGGTCGAGCAGCACCGGGCTGTCGTTGGACACTTGCACCGCTTCACGCAGGTAACGCTTGAGCTCGTCCAGCTCGTAGACGATCTCCATCGCACGGCCGCCCAGTACGTAGGACGGGCGCACCACCAGCGGGTAGCCGATAGTGCCGGCCGCCTTGATGGCTTCGTCTTCGCTGCGCACGGTGGCGTTTGGCGGCTGCAGCAGGTTCAGGCGCTGAACCATCTGCTGGAAACGCTCGCGGTCTTCGGCGCGGTCGATGGCGTCCGGGCTGGTGCCGATGATTGGCACGCCGGCTTCTTCCAGGGCACGGGCCAGTTTCAGCGGGGTCTGGCCGCCGTAGTGGACGATGACGCCCTTCGGCTTCTCGACGCGGCAGACTTCCAGCACGTCTTCCAGGGTCAGCGGCTCGAAGTACAGACGGTCGGAGGTGTCGTAGTCGGTGGAGACGGTTTCCGGGTTGCAGTTGACCATGATGGTCTCGTAACCGTCTTCACGCAGTGCCAGCGCTGCGTGCACGCAGCAGTAGTCGAACTCGATGCCTTGGCCGATACGGTTCGGCCCACCGCCCAGGATCATGATCTTGTCGCGGGTCGACGGGTTGGCCTCGCACTCTTCCTCGTAGGTCGAGTACAGGTAGGCGGTGTCGGTGGCGAACTCGGCGGCGCAGGTGTCGACGCGCTTGTACACCGGGAACACTTCCAGCTTGTGGCGGTGACGGCGCAGGTTCTTGTCGGTGATGCCGAGCAGCTTGGCCAGGCGCTGGTCCGAGAAGCCCTTGCGCTTGAGGCGCAGCATGTAGTCCTTGTCGATCGCCGACAGGGCCAGGGTCTTGACCTTCTCTTCTTCCTTGATCAGGTCTTCCATCTGCACCAGGAACCACAGGTCGATGCCGGTCAGCTGGAAGATTTCCTCGATGGTCATGCCCGAACGCATGGCATCGGCGACATACCAGATACGCTCGGCACCCGGCACGGTCAGTTCGCGCTTGAGGATGCTGGCGGCTTCCGGGCTGGCCAGGTCGACTTTCGGGTCGAGGCCGCAGGCGCCGACTTCCAGGCCACGCAGGGCTTTCTGCAGGGATTCCTGGAAGGTACGGCCGATGGCCATGACTTCACCAACAGACTTCATCTGGGTGGTCAGACGGGCGTCGGCCTTGGGGAACTTCTCGAAGGCGAAGCGTGGCAGCTTGGTGACGACGTAGTCGATCGACGGCTCGAAGGACGCCGGGGTACGGCCGCCGGTGATGTCGTTCTGCAGTTCGTCCAGGGTGTAGCCGATGGCCAGCTTGGCGGCGATCTTGGCGATCGGGAAGCCAGTGGCCTTGGACGCCAGGGCGGACGAACGCGAAACACGCGGGTTCATCTCGATCACGACCATGCGGCCGGTGTTCGGGCAGATGCCGAACTGCACGTTGGAACCACCGGTTTCGACACCGATTTCACGCAGCACCGCCAGCGAGGCGTTGCGCATGATCTGGTATTCCTTGTCGGTCAGGGTCTGTGCCGGAGCCACGGTAATCGAGTCACCGGTGTGCACGCCCATCGGGTCGAAGTTTTCGATGGAGCAGACGATGATGCAGTTGTCCTTCTTGTCGCGGACCACCTCCATCTCGTATTCCTTCCAGCCGATCAGCGATTCGTCGATCAGCAGTTCCTTGGTCGGCGACAGGTCCAGACCACGGGTGCAGATTTCTTCGAACTCTTCACGGTTGTAGGCAATACCGCCACCGGTGCCGCCCATGGTGAAGGACGGGCGGATGATGCATGGGAAGCCGAGCTTCTCGAGGACCGCATTGGCCTCTTCCATGCTGTGGGCGATACCCGAGCGCGGGCACTCAAGGCCGATATCCTTCATGGCCTTGTCGAAGCGCGAGCGGTCTTCGGCCTTGTCGATGGTGTCGGCGTTGGCACCGATCATCTCTACGCCGAACTTTTCCAGAACGCCATGGCGCTCCAGGTCCAGGGCGCAGTTCAGCGCGGTCTGGCCGCCCATGGTCGGCAGGACGGCGTCCGGGCGCTCTTTTTCGATGATCTTGGCCACCGATTGCCATTTGATCGGCTCGATGTAGGTGGCGTCGGCCATGGCCGGGTCGGTCATGATGGTGGCTGGGTTGGAATTCACCAGGATGACGCGGAAACCTTCCTCGCGCAGGGCCTTGCAGGCCTGGGCGCCGGAATAGTCGAACTCACAGGCCTGGCCGATCACGATCGGGCCAGCGCCGAGAATCAGGATGCTTTTGATGTCTGTACGTTTTGGCATGGTGGTCACTCAAATCCGGGGTCAGTCGGCAAGCCGCTTTGAACAATCTGGGTCAGGCGCTTCCGGGCGCGGCACAAGCCGGCCCGGGGCCTTGAAGCAGGATGCTCAGCGGCGCTTGGCCATGGCATCGGTGAAACGATCGAACAGTGGCGCGACATCGGTCGGGCCCGGGCTCGCTTCAGGGTGGCCCTGGAAGCTGAACGCGCTCTTGTCGGTGCGCTCGATACCCTGCAGGGTGCCGTCGAACAGCGACTTGTGAATGGCGCGTACGTTAGCCGGCAAGGTGGCTTCGTCGACGGCAAAGCCGTGGTTCTGGCTGGTGATCATGACCACGCCGGTGTCCAGGTCCTGGACCGGGTGGTTGGCACCGTGGTGGCCATGGCCCATCTTCACGGTCTTGGCGCCGGAGGCCAGGGCCAGCAGCTGGTGGCCGAGGCAGATGCCGAAGACCGGAATCTCGGTTTCGAGGATTTCCTTGATCGCCTGGATGGCGTAGTCGCATGGCTCCGGATCACCAGGGCCGTTGGACAGGAACACACCATCGGGGTTGAGCGCGAGCACTTCGCTGGCCGGGGTCTGGGCTGGCACCACGGTCACGCGGCAACCACGCGCGACCAGCATGCGCAGGATGTTCAGCTTGACGCCGTAGTCAAAGGCAACCACGTGGTAAGGCAGGTCGGCAGCGTCGATGGTCGGGTGGCTGTCGGACTTCAGTTCCCACACGCTGGAACGCCACTCGTAGCGCTCCTTGGTGGAAACGACCTTGGCCAGGTCCATGCCCTTCAGGCCCGGGAAGGCACGGGCAGCGGCGATGGCCTGCTCTTCGGTGATGTTGTCACCGGCGAGGATGCAGCCGTTCTGGGCGCCCTTTTCACGCAGGATACGGGTCAGGCGACGGGTATCGATACCGGCGATGGCGACAACGTTGTTGGCCTTGAGGTACTCAGGCAGCGACTGGGTATTGCGCCAGTTGCTGGCCAGCAGCGGCAGGTCGCGGATGACCAGGCCGGCGGACCAGACGCGGTTGGATTCGGCGTCTTCCGGGGTAGTGCCGGTATTGCCGATGTGCGGGTAGGTCAGGGTGACGATTTGCTGCGAGTAGGAAGGGTCTGTAAGGATTTCCTGGTAGCCGGTCATAGCGGTGTTGAATACCACCTCACCAACGGTCTGACCGTCGGCACCAATGGCTTCACCGCGAAAAATACTGCCGTCGGCAAGGGCGAGTATGGCTGGCTTTGTCAAGAAGACCTCCCGTAAATCAAGCATGAAAGGGCGATCGCAGGTTGCAAAAAAGCGGAGTGACGTATGGACACGTCACCCCGCTTTTAAGTGCTGAATTCAATTCGCTGCGCGCTTTTAGTGGACACACTAAAGCTGTAGCTTACAGAAAAGTGCGTTTTCGGTCTACCGTAGATGTGTCTCTAAAACACACCAATGCGACAAGGGGCTGCCAGGCAGCCCCACGGCATCAACGCAGTTCGAGCACGTCTTGCATGTCGTACAGGCCAGGCTCGCGCCCTTCCAGCCACAGCGCAGCGCGCACGGCGCCCTTGGCGAACGTCATGCGGCTGGAGGCCTTGTGGGTGATCTCCAGGCGCTCGCCTTCGGCGGCGAACAGTACAGTGTGGTCACCGACCACATCACCGGCACGCACGGTGGCGAAACCGATGGTCTTGCGATCACGAGCACCGGTCTGGCCTTCGCGCCCATAAACCGCCACTTCCTGCAGGTCACGCCCCAGCGCATTGGCAACCACTTCACCCATGCGCAGCGCGGTCCCCGACGGCGCATCGACCTTGTGCCGGTGATGGGCCTCGATGATCTCGATATCCACATCATCGCCCAGCACCCGGGCCGCCATGTCCAGCAGCTTGAGGCTGAGGTTCACGCCCACGCTGAAGTTCGCGGCGAAGACGATCGGGATTTCCTTGCCCGCCTCCGCCAGCAGCTCTTTCTCTTCCGGCGTGAAACCGGTGGTGCCGATGACCATGGCCTTGCCTGCCTTGCGGCAGAACGCCAGGTTCTTCAGGGTCACCGAAGGATGCGTGAAGTCAATCAGCACATCGAACTCGTCGGCGACCTTGGCCAGGTCATCGCAGATCGGCACGCCGATACGCCCCAGGGCCGCCAGTTCGCCGGCATCGGCCCCGACCAGCGAGCTGTCCGGGCGATCGATCGCCGCCGTCAGCCCGGTCTGGGGCGCCTGCTGCTGCACAGCCTCGACGAGGGTCTTGCCCATCCGCCCCGCCGCGCCCATTACCGCAATACGTCGCATAGCCTGTTCCTTCTCAGAGATCGCCGAAGAAGCGCTTCACACCCTCGAACCAGCCGCTGGCCTTGGGCGAATGGGAGCTGTCGCCTTCCAGCGAATCGCGCAGCTCTTCGAGCAGCTCGCGCTGGCGACGGCTGAGGTTGACCGGCGTTTCCACCGCCACTCGGCACAGCAGGTCGCCTGCCGCGCCACCGCGCACCGGTGCCACGCCCTTGCCACGCAAGCGGAACTGCTTGCCGGTCTGGGTACCTTCGGGGATCTTCAGCTTCACGCGACCATCGAGGGTCGGCACTTCCAGCTCGCCCCCCAGGGCGGCATCGGTATAGCTGATCGGCACTTCGCAGTAGAGGTGCTTGCCGTCGCGCTGGAAGATCGGGTGCTCGCGCACATTGACGACCACGTACAGGTCACCGGTAGGGCCGCCATGGGCACCCGCCTCGCCTTCGCCGGACAGGCGGATGCGATCGCCGGTATCGACGCCAGCCGGCACCTTGACCGACAGGGTCTTGTATTCCTCGACACGGCCTTCGCCGTGGCACGAGCCGCAAGGATCGGTGATGATCTTGCCCTGGCCGTGGCAGCGCGGGCAGGTCTGCTGCACCGCGAAGAAGCCCTGCTGCATGCGCACCTGGCCGATACCGCCACAGGTCGGGCAGGTCGACGGGGTCGAGCCCTTCTTGGCGCCGGAGCCATCGCACGGCTTGCAGTTGACCAGCGTGGGGACGCGGATATTGACCGTGGTACCGCGCACCGCCTCTTCGAGATTGAGCTCGAGGGTGTAGCGCAGGTCGCTGCCACGCTGGGCGCCGCCACGACCACCACCACGACCACCGCCGAAGAAATCACTGAAGACATCGCCGAAGATATCGGAGAAGTTGGCACCACCGAAGCCGGCACCGCCTCCGCCCATGCTCGGGTCGACGCCGGCATGGCCGTACTGGTCGTACGCCGCACGCTTGCTGGCATCCGACAGCACTTCGTAGGCCTCGTTGGCCTCCTTGAACAGGTCTTCGGACTCTTTGTCACCCGGGTTGCGGTCAGGGTGGTACTTCATCGCCAGACGGCGGTAGGCCTTCTTCAGATCACCTTCACTGGCGCCACGCTCGACACCCAGGACTTCATAAAAATCACGCTTTGCCATAGGTCATTTGCACTCTTGGGGGCGTTCGGCATACCTCTGCGCATCGGTGCGCCATGCCGTCAGCACCTGCCGCCATACGCGAATGCGCCCAGACAGATGCTGTAAATAATTCTCGTGTTCCAGACACGCCAACGCGGGAGCAAGCCCCCGCGCGGCGACATCCTACCAGCTCACCGGCAAACGACGGTGAACTGGGCGACAACATGCAGGATTTACTGCTTGTTGTTGTCTTTTACTTCTTCGAACTCGGCGTCAACCACGTCGTCATGCTTGGCTTCCGGCTCGGCCTGCTGGGCGCCGCCCTGCGGTTGCTCGGCCTGTTGCTCGGCGTACATCTTCTGGGCAACAGGGGCCGAAACCTTGGACAGCTCCTCGACCTTGGCGTCGATGGCAGCCTTGTCGTCGCCCTTGACGGCGGCTTCCAGGGCTACCACGGCGGCCTCGATGGCAGTTTTCTCTTCGGCGGTGACCTTGTCACCCGCTTCAGTGATCATCTTGCGGGTCGAGTGGACCAGCGCGTCACCCTGGTTACGGGCGGCGGCCAGCTCTTCGAACTTGCGGTCTTCCTCGGCATTGGCCTCGGCGTCACGCACCATTTTCTCGATTTCTTCGTCGGACAGGCCGGAGTTGGCCTTGATCACGATCGACTGCGCCTTGCCGGTGGCCTTGTCCTTCGCACCGACGTGCAGGATGCCGTTGGCGTCGATGTCGAAGGTCACTTCGATCTGCGGTACGCCACGTGGAGCCGGCGGAATATCGGCCAGGTCGAACTTGCCCAGCGACTTGTTCTGCGAAGCTTGCTTGCGCTCGCCCTGCAGCACGTGGATGGTCACGGCGCCCTGGTTGTCATCGGCGGTCGAGAACACCTGCGACTTCTTGGTCGGGATGGTGGTGTTCTTCTCGATCAGCGCGGTCATCACGCCACCCATGGTTTCGATACCCAGGGTCAGCGGGCTGACGTCCAGCAGCAGTACGTCCTTCACGTCACCAGCCAGAACGGCGCCCTGGATGGCGGCACCCATGGCGACGGCTTCGTCCGGGTTGACGTCCTTGCGCGCTTCCTTGCCGAAGAAGTCGGCAACGGCTTTCTGCACCATCGGCATACGGGTCTGGCCACCGACCAGGATCACGTCGTCGATCTTGCTGGCATCGATGCCGGCGTCCTTCAGGGCGATTCGGCATGGCTCGATGGTACGGTTGACCAGGTCTTCGACCAGCGACTCCAGCTTGGCGCGGGAGATCTTCACGTTCAGGTGTTTCGGACCGGTTGCGTCTGCAGTGATGTACGGCAGGTTGACGTCGGTCGACTGGGCCGAGGACAGCTCGATCTTGGCTTTTTCAGCGGCTTCTTTCAGGCGCTGCAGGGCCAGGGGATCGTTCTTCAGGTCCATGCCGGACTCTTTCTTGAACTCGTCGACGAGGTAGTCGATCAGGCGCATGTCAAAGTCTTCACCACCCAGGAAGGTGTCGCCGTTGGTGGCCAGTACTTCGAACTGGTGCTCACCGTCGACTTCGGCGATTTCGATGACCGACACGTCGAAGGTACCACCACCCAGGTCATAGACGATGACGGTGTGGTCGCCCTTGCCCTTGTCCATGCCGTAGGCCAGCGCGGCGGCAGTCGGTTCGTTGATGATGCGCTTGACGTCCAGGCCAGCGATGCGGCCGGCGTCCTTGGTTGCCTGGCGCTGGCTGTCGTTGAAGTAGGCCGGCACGGTGATGACCGCTTCAGTGACAGGCTCGCCGAGGTAGTCTTCGGCGGTCTTCTTCATTTTCTTCAGGACTTCGGCGCTGATCTGCGGCGGCGCCATTTCCTTGCCGGAAGCCTCGACCCAGGCATCACCGTTGTTGGCCTTGACGATCTTGTAAGGCACCAGCTTGATGTCTTTCTGGACGACGTCTTCTTCGAAGCGGCGGCCGATCAGGCGCTTCACCGCGAACAGGGTGTTGTGCGGGTTGGTGACCGCCTGGCGCTTGGCCGACTGGCCAACCAGGATTTCGCCGTCGTTGGCGTAGGCGATGATCGAAGGCGTGGTGCGCGCGCCTTCGGCGTTCTCGATGACCTTGGCAGTGCCGTTTTCCAGCACGGAGACGCAGGAGTTGGTGGTCCCCAGGTCGATACCGATGATTTTACCCATGATGATTCTCCCGAAACTTGAATTTGGTAGCAGTGACTGCTTTGGCCATCTGCACTAATACTTGAAGGCTTGACACCTAGATGGGGGCGCCCGGAAAGATTTCAAGCCTTTTCATTGATCGAAGGTTGCGCAGCGCTCGGCGCCTTGCTGACCACCACCATGGCGGGGCGCAGCAGGCGGCCGTTGAGCAGGTAGCCCTTCTGGAACACGTTGATCACGCTGTTCGGCTCGACATCGGCGCTTTCCTGCATGGCCATCGCCTGGTGGTGTTCGGCGTTGAACGGCTGACCGTGCGGATCGACGGCCTCAAGGTTGTAGCGCTTGAGGGTGTCCTGGAACATCTTCAGGGTCAGCTCGACACCTTCACGGATCTTCTTGACGTTCTCGTCTTCGGCGCTGGAGTGCGCCAGGGCCAGCTCCAGACTGTCGATCACCGGCAGCAGGTCGGAGGAGAACTTCTCCAGGGCGAACTTGTGCGCCTTCTCGACGTCCTGCTCGGCACGGCGACGGATGTTCTGCAGGTCGGCGGCGGCGCGCAGGGATTGGTCCTTGGCGGCGGCCAGCTGCTCTTCGAGCTCCAGAACGCGCGCGTCGGCGGTTGCTGCACCGGCTTCTTCGGAATTCAGGTTCTTCTCATCCAGCTGTTCGTCAGCCATTGGGTTTCTCCTCCACGATTTCTGTCGTGCGAGCCAGGCTCGCCATGTCTTGCCGGCTATATGGGGTCGGAAAAACCAGGTTCAAGGGGGCAGGTGCTTTTCCACATTCGTCGACCGGCTATTGGCAGACTCGCGAAAAGCACTGTATAAATATCCAGACACGACCCCTCGGGAGCCGCCCCAATGCTGGTGCACCTGTCCATCCACAACTACGCCATCGTCGAACACCTCGACCTCGAGATCGCCCGCGGGATGTCCGTCATCACCGGCGAGACCGGGGCCGGCAAGTCGATCATGCTCGACGCCCTCGGCCTGGCCCTTGGCGACCGCGCCGACAGTGGCGTGGTGCGTCCGGGCACCGACAAGGCGGACATCCTCGCCACCTTCGACCTGGTCGACATCCCCGAAGCGCACGCCTGGCTCGCCGAGCGCGACCTGGAAAGCGACGGCCCGTGCATCCTGCGCCGGGTGATCACCGCCGAGGGCCGCAGCCGCGGCTACATCAATGGCACCCCCTGCCCGCTGGGCGACCTCAAGGCGCTGGGCGAGCTGCTGATCGACATCCACAGCCAGCACGAACACCAGTCACTACTGAAAACCGACACCCATCGCCGCCTGGTGGACGAGTACGCCGGCGCCACCGACCTGGCCCGCCAGGTGCAGTTGGCCGCCAAGCGCTGGAACCAGACGCGCCAGGAGCTGGAGCGCCTGAGCAACTCCGGCGACGAGCAGCGGGCGCGCCACCAGTTGCTCAGCTACCAGCTGGAAGAACTCGACAACCTCGGCCTTGGCGAAAACGAGCTGGAACAGCTGGAGCAGGAGCACAAGAACCTGACCAACGCCGAGGCACTCTTCGGCATCTGCCGCCAGGTCATCGAGCAGTGCAGCGAAAGCGATTCGGGCAACGTACTGAGCGCCCTGACCATGAGCCTCAATCGCCTCGGCGCGGTAGGCAATGCACCCAAGGCACTGGGCGAGGCGGTCAACCTGATTGCCAGCGCGCAGATCCAGGTGGAGGAGGCCGTCGGCGAACTCAACCGCTTCCTCGACAACTTCGATGCCGACCCGATGCGCCTGCAGACCCTCGAAGAACGCCTGGACACTATCTATACCCTCGCGCGCAAACACCGCGTGCACCCCACCGAACTTCCGCACCTGCAACAGCGGCTGATGGAAGAGCTGGAGGGCCTGAATGCCAGCGACGAATCGATCGAGCGACTGGGCGAGGAGCTCGCGGCCTTCGCCCAGCACTATAAAGAGAAGGCCATTGAGCTCAGCGCCCTGCGCCAGCAGGCGGCCAAACAGCTGGCCACCGCAGTGGAGCAGGAAATCCAGCGCCTGGGCATGCCAGGCGGGCGTTTCTGCATCGAACTCACCCCCTTCGAAAGCACTGACCTCTCGCCCCACGGCCTGGAGCAGATCGAGCTGCTGGTCAGCGCCAACCCTGGTCAGCCACTCAAGGGCCTGGCCAAGGTGGCCTCAGGCGGCGAGCTGTCACGCATCAGCCTGGCGATCCAGGTGATCACCGCACAGACTTCACGCATTCCGACCCTGGTATTCGACGAAGTCGACGTGGGTATCGGCGGCCCGACCGCCGAGATCGTCGGCCAATTGCTTCGCCGCCTCGGCGAACGCGGCCAGGTGCTGACCGTGACCCACCTGCCACAGGTAGCCGCCCAAGGGCATCACCACCTGTTCGTGCACAAGGTGCGCAACAGCGACACCACACACACCGCCGTGGCCAGCCTGGGCAAGCGCGAGCGGGTCGAGGAAGTGGCGCGGATGCTGGGCGGCATCGACCTCACCAAGGAGTCGCTGGCCCATGCGCGCAAGATGGTTGTGACCAGCAAGACCTGAGCGGCCGAAGCGAGCCCAACCCAAAAAGCACAAAGGCGACCCGAAGGTCGCCTTTGTCGTCAATAACGATTCAATCGTTACTTCTTTTTACGTACGTACAGCACCAGATTGTGGTCCACCAGCTCGAAGCCATGCTCGGCAACAATCTCTTTCTGGCGCTTCTCGATTTCGGCATCGAAGAATTCAATGACTTCACCGCTGTCCACGTTGACCATGTGATCGTGGTGCTTGCCATCCGCCAGCTCGAACACCGCGTGGCCGCCATCAAAGTTGTGGCGCTCCACCAGGCCCGCCGCTTCGAATTGGGTCAGTACGCGGTACACGGTCGCCAGACCGACATCTTCGCCAGCTTCCATCAGCGCCTTGTACACATCCTCGGCACTCATGTGACGCTGCTCGGCGGAGTCGAGCATCTGAAGAATCTTTACTCGAGGCAGGGTTACCTTGAGGCCCGCTTTGCGCAATTCGCTATTTTCAACCATGGTCAGCTTTCTCGCCGATGCTGCTTCGCAGCTTCTCTTAATACGGGTATGATCGGGGTTTACGTTGTCCAGCCAAGATAGTGGAAGTCGCCCACCGATGCAAAACACCAAGCTCTTGCTAAACAGCCTCACCCTCGTGGGACTGCTCGCACTCGCCGGTTGCTCGTTTCCCGGGGTTTACAAAATCGACATCCAGCAGGGCAATGTCGTCACGCAGGACATGATAGACCAATTGCGCCCGGGAATGACCCGCCGACAAGTAAGGTTTATCATGGGTAACCCCCTGCTGCAGGACACTTTCCACACCAATCGCTGGGATTACCTCTACAGCCTGCAGCCTGGCGGCGGCCAGCGCCAGCAAGAGCGCATGAGCATTTTCTTCAACGAGAACGACCAACTGGTCAACCTCTCAGGCGACTTCATGCCAGGCGTCAGCCGCGACCAGGAAATCCTCGGCGGCAGCGGCGACACTACAGTCAACCCGGACAAGCAACCGAGCCAGTCCGAGAAGCCGGCCAAGCCAGGCTCGCTGGAAGACTCGCTGCAAAAGGAAATCGACAACGTCGAGACCACCCCGGTGCCAACACCAGCACCGCTGGAAACTTCGCCGCAGTAAATGCGCCGACACTAAAAAGCCCGGATCGTTTCCGGGCTTTTTATTGCCTGCATGAATGACGGAGTTTACTCACCCGCCACGCGCACCCTCAACCATTGAGCTGCTTGGCCCGCTGGCAGAAGGCATCGACCATGGTGTTGGCTGCCTGGTTGAACAGTGGCCCCAAGGTGGCCCGCACCAGGGCACCGGCGTAGTCGAACGACAGGTCGAGGCTGATCTTGCAGGCCTTTTCTCCCAGCGGCTTGAACACCCACAGCCCATGCAACTGGGTGAACGGCCCCTCTTCCAGGTTCATCTCGATCGACTGCCCCGGCACCAGCACATTGCGCGTGATGAACTGCTGGCTCATGCCACCCTTGGCCACTTCCAACCTGGCGCGCATGTGCGTATCACTGGCCTCGAGCACTGTGGACGCCGAGCACCAGGGCAGGAACTCCGGGTAGCTCGCCACATCGTTGACCAGGTCGTAGAGCGCCTGGGCAGGGTACGGCAGCAGAGCGGAGCGTTGAATATGGGTAGTCATCCAGGCGTCACTTCCAAACTGGGCGGCAGCGCTTGTCAGCGCCTTGAAAACGGCTCTGCGCGGCAGAGCGTGGGTTGCATTGTCCGGGATTCACACAACAGGCTCAAGCGCAGCTAAACCCCGTAGCCGAGGACGCGGCGACTGCCTATAATGCCGCCCCTATGGCTAAACAAAAGAAGCATCCGACCGGGACCATCGCGCAGAACAAGAAAGCGCGACACGATTACTTCATCGAACACAAGTTCGAGGCCGGGCTGGTCCTGTCCGGCTGGGAAGTAAAAAGCCTGCGGGCCGGCAAGGCGCACCTGACCGACAGCTACGTGCTGCTCAAGGATGGCGAAGCCTGGCTGTTCGGCAGCCACATCACCCCACTGAACACCGCCAGCACCCACGTCATTGCCGACCCCATCCGCACCCGCAAGCTGCTGCTGAACAAGCGCGAGCTCGAGCGCCTGGAAGCGGCCGTGGCGCAGAAGGGCTACACCTGCGTGGCGATGTCGCTGTACTGGAGCAAGCACCTGATCAAGTGTGAGATCGCACTCGGCAAGGGCAAGAAGGAGTTCGACAAGCGCGATACCGTGCGCGAGCGCGACTCCAACCGCGAGCTGCAGCGCACGATGCGCAACAAGGGCAAGGAAGAGTAAGGCTCGGCCTGACCTTTCCCGTGGGAGCGGGCTTGCCCCGCGATCGCGCCAGGCCAGGCAGCACCGCTGCCCATGCTAGCGCGATCGCGGGGCCAGCCCGCTCCCACGAAGCCCAGAATCAGCGCCCGCTGCGCCGCTCCGCCCGCGCAACCCGCTGTGCTTCCTGCTGCGCCTCCTGCAGCACCTCCTGCACATACAGGATGTGCCGGCTGGAAACCTCCCGCGCGTCCTCCGCACGCCCTTCGACAATCGCCAGGTACAACTCGCGATGCTGGCTGATCAGCATGTCGCGGGTCTCAGTGCGTTGTTGGTACATGCCGCCAATGTTGGTCACCACATTGCGCTTGAGCAGGTCGAACAACCCGCGAATAGTGTGCAACAACACGGCATTGTGGCTGGCCTCGGCAATGGCCAGATGGAAGCGAGCATCGGCAGCCCCCTCCTCCGCCCGATCCACCTCACCGACACGGTTGTAGCAGTCCTGCAAGGCGTCGAACGCAGTCTTCAGCCGCTCACGATCCGGCTCGGTGGCGCGCTGCGCCGCGTAGTAGGCGCAGGACGCCTCCAGCGTATGACGAAACTCCAGCAGGTCACGCTGCGCCTCGGGGCTGGATTCGAGCAGCTTCAGCAAGGGGTCGCTGAAGGTCGAGCCCAATGACTCGGCCACATAGTTGCCGCCGCCCTGGCGACTGACCAGCAAGCCCTTGGCCACCAGCTTCTGGATAGCCTCGCGCAACGACGGCCGCGACACGCCGAACTGCTCGGCCAGGGCGCGCTCGGCCGGCAGGCGCTGACCCGAGGTGAGGGTGCCTTCGAGAATCATCCCTTCCAACCGATCGACGATGTCGTCGGACAGGCGCCGCTGGCGGACCTGATCAAAAACCATCACATGCTCTCCACGAACCCCGGGGATGCCAATCCGGGGGCGCCTATTCTGCGCCTATCCGGCTTGCGCCGACAGCCGTCAGGCGGCGTTTTTCCCAGCCAATCAGATGCCCGCTCATCGGCATCCGACCAAAGTTTCCCACAGGACAAATTGACACACCCTGCGTGGCGCTCTTAACCTAGCGACCAGCCATTGTAAATTGGTCTTACCAATTATCCAATGCCAGTGCCTTGACCAACAACAATTAGGGGCCACCCCATATGCAAACCTGGCAACAACTCTATACCCCGCTTGGTAGCCTTGGCCTGTCCGCGCTGGCGGCGGTCATCCCAATCGTGTTCTTCTTCCTCGCCCTCGCCGTGTTCCGCCTCAAGGGCCACGTCGCCGGCAGCATCACCCTGGCACTGTCGATCCTGGTGGCGATCTTCGCCTTCCAGATGCCTGTCGACATGGCACTGGCCGCTGCGGGTTATGGCTTCCTCTACGGCCTGTGGCCGATTGCCTGGATCATCGTCGCCGCGGTGTTCCTCTACAAACTCACGGTCAAGAGTGGCCAGTTCGAAGTCATCCGCAGCTCGGTACTGTCGATCACCGACGACCAGCGCCTGCAAGTACTGCTGATCGGCTTCTGCTTCGGCGCCTTCCTCGAAGGCGCGGCCGGCTTCGGCGCCCCGGTAGCGATCACCGCCGCGCTGCTGGTGGGCCTGGGCTTCAACCCACTGTACGCCGCCGGCCTGTGCCTGATCGCCAACACCGCCCCGGTGGCCTTCGGCGCCCTGGGCATCCCGATCATCGTCGCCGGCCAGGTGACTGGCATCGATGCCTTCCACATCGGCGCCATGACCGGCCGCCAACTGCCGCTGCTGTCGCTGTTCGTGCCGTTCTGGCTGGTGTTCATGATGGACGGCGTGCGCGGCGTGAAAGAGACCTGGCCTGCCGCCCTGGTGGCCGGCCTGAGCTTCGCCGTCACCCAGTACTTCACCTCCAACTTCATCGGCCCGGAGCTGCCCGACATCACCTCGGCCCTGGCCAGCCTGATCGCCTTGACCCTGTTCCTCAAGGTCTGGCAGCCCAAGCGC
The DNA here is from genome assembly GCF_900110655.1 of Pseudomonas soli. GTDB lineage: Bacteria > Pseudomonadota > Gammaproteobacteria > Pseudomonadales > Pseudomonadaceae > Aquipseudomonas > Aquipseudomonas soli. Next base: position 91,317 of record NZ_FOEQ01000012.1, on the reverse strand, counting down.
GCATTCGCCGAGGCCAAGGGCAGTGTCGGCGCCGCCGTCGTGCAATCCAGCGGCAGCCAACCGAGCCCGTACAGCTTTGGCGAGATCTTCAAGGCCTGGTCGCCATTCCTGATCCTCACCGTACTGGTCACCATCTGGACCCTGAAACCGTTCAAGGCGGCCTTCGCCCCAGGCGGCGCGATGTACAACTTCGTGTTCAACTTCGCCATCCCGCACCTCGACCAGCTGGTGGTCAAGACCGCACCAATCGTCACAGCGCCCACCGCCATGCCGGCGGTGTTCAAGCTCGACCCGATCTCCGCCACCGGCACCGCGATCTTCCTCTCGGCACTGATCTCGATGTGGGTGCTGAAGATCAACTTCAAAACTGGTCTTACCACTTTCAAAGAAACCTTCTGGGAACTGCGCTGGCCGATCCTGTCGATAGGCATGGTGCTGGCCTTCGCCTTCGTCACCAACTACTCGGGCATGTCTTCGACCATGGCCCTGGTGTTGGCCGGCACCGGCGCGGCGTTCCCGTTCTTCTCGCCGTTCCTCGGCTGGCTGGGCGTGTTCCTGACCGGTTCGGATACCTCGTCCAACGCCCTGTTCAGCTCGCTGCAGGCTACTACCGCGCACCAGATCGGCGTCAACGACACCCTGCTTGTGGCGGCCAACACCAGTGGCGGCGTGACCGGCAAGATGATCTCGCCGCAGTCGATCGCCGTGGCCTGCGCCGCCACAGGCCTGGTCGGCAAGGAATCCGACCTGTTCCGCTTCACCGTCAAGCACAGCCTGTTCTTCGCCACCATCGTCGGCCTGATCACTCTGGTCCAGGCCTACTGGCTCACTGGCATGCTGGTTCATCACTAAAGTGAAAGGGGCCGGGCGCCTTGACGCGCCCGGCATTCCCCACAAGCAACGCTGCGAGAATCCATGATCATTTCCGCCTCCACCGACTATCGCGCCGCGGCCCAACGCAAGCTGCCTCCCTTCCTGTTCCACTACGCCGACGGCGGCGCCTACGCCGAACACACCCTGCGCCACAACGTCTCGGACCTGGCCGGCATCGCCTTGCGCCAGCGCGTGCTGAAGAACATGTCCGAGCTGAGCTTGCAGACGCAGCTGTTCGACGAAACCCTGAGCATGCCCGTGGCCCTGGCCCCGGTCGGCCTCACCGGCATGTACGCCCGCCGTGGCGAAGTGCAGGCGGCACGCGCAGCGGCGGCCCATGGCATTCCGTTCACGATGTCGACGGTATCGGTGTGCCCGATCGAAGAAGTGGCCCCGGCCATCGACCGGCCGATGTGGTTCCAGCTGTATGTGCTCAAGGACCGCGGCTTCATGCGCAACGCCCTGGAGCGCGCCAAGGCCGCCGGAGTGAAGACCCTGGTGTTCACCGTCGACATGCCCGTGCCCGGCGCGCGCTACCGCGATGCCCACTCCGGCATGAGCGGCGCCAACGGCCCGCTGCGCCGCGTGCTGCAAGCGATGACCCACCCGCAATGGGCGTGGGACGTCGGCGTGATGGGCCGCCCCCACGACCTGGGCAATATCTCCGCCTACCGCGGCAACCCCACGGGCCTTGCCGACTACATCGGCTGGCTGGGCAACAACTTCGACCCGTCCATCTCCTGGAAAGACCTGGAGTGGATCCGCGAATTCTGGGATGGTCCGATGATCATCAAGGGCATCCTCGACGCCGATGACGCCCGCGACGCGGTCAAGTTCGGCGCCGACGGTATCGTCGTCTCCAACCACGGCGGCCGCCAGCTCGATGGCGTGCTGTCCAGCGCCCGCGCCCTGCCGGCCATCGCCGACGCGGTGAAGGGCGATATCAAGATCCTCGCCGACTCCGGCATCCGCAGCGGCCTCGATGTGGTGCGCATGATCGCCCTGGGCGCCGACAGCGTGCTGATCGGCCGCGCCTTCCTCTATGCCCTGGCCACCCACGGCGAGGCCGGGGTGAAGAACCTGCTGGAGCTGTTCGAGAAAGAGATGCGCGTGGCCATGGTGCTGACCGGCGCCAAGTCCATCGGCGAGATCAGCAAAGACTCGCTGGTCCGCGAACTGGGCGCCTGAGCGCGCCCACCAACGCCTGAATACCCGGGGCACGCCGCGCACCAGACGCCGCGGCCCCGCGAGGAGACTGCATGAGCCTGCCCGCCGCGTTCCTGCGTGATGCCGAGCGCCTGATCCCCGCCGAACGCCGCTTCGACGACCCGACCTCGACCCTGGCCTTCGGCACCGACGCCAGCTTCTACCGGCTGATCCCCAAGCTGGTGCTGCGCGTGGAGTCCGAGAACGAAGTGGTCGCGCTGATCCAGCTGGCCCATCGCGACCGGGTGCCGGTGACCTTCCGCGCCGCCGGCACCAGCCTGTCCGGCCAGGCCATCAGCGACTCGGTGCTGATCGTGCTCGGCGACAACTGGAATGGCCGGGAGATTCGCCACCAGGGCGGGCAGATCCGACTACAGCCCGGCGTGATCGGCGCCCAGGCCAATGCCTGGCTGGCCCCCTATGGGCGCAAGATCGGCCCGGACCCGGCATCGATCAACGCCTGCAAGATCGGCGGCATCGTCGCCAACAATGCCAGCGGCATGTGCTGCGGCACCGCGCAGAACACCTATCACACCCTCGCCGGTCTGCGCCTGGTGCTGGCCGACGGCACTCGCCTGGACAGCGAGGACCCGGCCAGCGTCGCCGCCTTTGAGCACAGCCACGCCGGCCTCCTGGACGAACTGGCCCGCCTTGGCCGCGAGACCCGCACCAACACCGCGCTGGCTGAGCGCATCCGGCACAAGTACCGGCTGAAAAACACCACGGGGCTATCACTCAACGCACTGGTGGACTATGACCAGCCGCTCGATATCCTCCAGCACCTGCTGGTCGGTTCCGAAGGCACCCTTGGTTTCATCAGCGCCGTCACCTACAACACCGTGCCCGACCACCCGCACAAGGCCAGCGCGCTGCTGGTGTTCCCCAGCGTCGAAAGCTGCTGCCGCGCCGTGACCGTGCTCAAGCGCCAGCCAGTCTCCGCCGTGGAGCTGCTCGACCGCCGCAGCCTGCGCTCGGTGCAGGAGATGCCGGGCATGCCGGCGTGGGTCAAGGACCTGTCGGCCAACGCCTGCGCCCTGCTGATCGAGTGCCGCGCCGCCAGCCAGAGCCTGCTGCACGAGCAGCTCGAGCAGGTGATGGCGTCCATCGACGACTACCCGCTGGAGCAGAAGGTCGCGTTCAGCGAAGACCCGGCGGTGTACAACCAGCTGTGGAAGATCCGCAAGGATACCTTCCCCGCCGTCGGCGCCGTGCGCCAGACCGGCACCACGGTGATCATCGAGGACGTGACCTTCCCCATCGAGCAACTGGCCGAAGGCGTCAACCGCCTGATCCAGCTGTTCGACAAGCACCGCTACGACGAGGCGATCATTTTCGGCCACGCCCTGGAAGGCAACCTGCACTTCGTCTTCACCCAGGGCTTCAACAGCGCCGAGGAAGTGGCGCGCTACCAGGCCTTCATGGACGACGTGGCGCAGCTGGTGGCAGTGGAATTCGGCGGCTCGCTCAAGGCCGAGCACGGCACCGGGCGCAACATGGCGCCCTTCGTCGAACTGGAATGGGGGCATGACGCCTACCAGCTGATGTGGAAGCTCAAGCGCCTGCTCGACCCCAACGGCATCCTCAACCCCGATGTGGTGCTGAGCGAGGACCCCGACATCCACCTGAAGAACCTCAAGCCGCTGCCGGCCGCCGACGAGATCGTCGACAAGTGCATCGAGTGCGGTTTCTGCGAGCCGGTGTGTCCGTCAAAAGGCCTTACCTTGAGCCCGCGCCAGCGCATCGTCATGTGGCGCGACATCCAGGCGAAGAAACGCGCCGGCGTTGATACCCGCGAACTGCTGCGCACCTACCAGTACCAGGGCATCGACACCTGCGCCGCCACCGGCCTGTGCGCCCAGCGCTGCCCGGTGGGCATCAACACCGGCGAGCTGGTGAAGAAGCTGCGCGGTCAGGCGGCCGAGCACGGCAAGGCCGCCGACTGGCTGGCCGAGCATTTTCACGCCACCTTGCGCGGCGCGCGATTCACGCTGGCCGCCGCCAATGGCGCGCGCAAGCTGCTCGGCGCCCCGCGCATGAGCCGGCTCAGCGCCCGCCTGAGCAAGGCCAGCAAAGGCCGCCTGCCGCAGTGGACCCCCGCCATGCCGCAGCCGCTGCGGGCCGTCGAGCTCAGCACCGCGAGCCACGACGCCCGCCCTCGCGTGGTCTACCTGGCCGCCTGTGTTTCGCGGGTGATGGGCCCGGCCTATGCCGACCGCGAGCAGAGTTCGCTGCTGGACAAGACCCGTGCCCTGCTGGAGAAGGCCGGCTACCAGGTAGTGTTCCCGGACAACGCCGACAGTCTGTGCTGCGGCCAGCCGTTCGCCTCCAAGGGCTACCCCGAGCAGGCCGAGCACAAGCGCCAGGAACTGATCAACGCACTGCTGCACGCCAGCCGCGGCGGCCTTGACCCGATCTACTGCGACACCAGCCCCTGCACCCTGCGCCTGGTGCAGGACCTGGGCGAATCGCGGCTGGACCTGTACGACCCGGTGCGCTTCATCCGCACCCACCTGGTCGACAAGCTGGAGTTCACCCCCCAGGACGAGCCCGTGGCGGTGCACGTGACCTGCAGCACCCAGCACCTGGGCGAAAGCCAGGCGCTGATCGACCTGGCGCGGCGCTGCAGCAAGCAGGTGGTGATCCCCGAAGGCATCCATTGCTGCGGCTTCGCCGGCGACAAGGGCTTCACCACACCGGAGCTCAACGCCCATTCGCTGCGTACCCTCAAGGACGCGGTGCAGTATTGCAGCGAGGGGATCTCCACCAGCCGCACCTGCGAGATCGGCCTGTCGAGCCACAGTGGCATCGATTATCACGGGCTTGTGTACCTGGTGGACCGGGTGACGCGGGCGCGCAGTCTCTGAACCGCAAGGCAGCCCCGCTCTCTGGTGGGAGCGGGCCAGCCCCGCGATGGCGCCGGCAAAGCCGCCAGCACAACTGCGTCCTGCACAAACCCCACGCACTCAAGTAAACTGGCGGCCTTTTCGCGCAGCCTCGGGCTGCCCCTGTCGATTTACCAAAGGTGCCCGCCATGCCCTGGCTGCAAGTACGCCTGGCCATCAGCCCGGAACAAGCCGAAACCTACGAAGACGCCCTGCTTGAAGTGGGCGCCGTCTCGGTGACCTTCATGGACGCAGAAGACCAGCCGATCTTCGAACCGGACCTCAACACCACCCCGCTGTGGTCGCACACGCACCTGCTGGCGCTGTTCGAGGCCGATGCCGAGCCCGAGCAGGTGTTCGCCCACCTGCGCCTGCTGACCGGCGCCGAGCTGCCCGAGTACCACGCCGAGGTGATCGAGGACCAGGACTGGGAGCGCAGCTGGATGGACAACTTCCAGCCGATGCGCTTCGGCCAGCGCCTGTGGATCGTGCCAAGCTGGCACGAAGCCCCGGAAAAGGACGCGGTGAACCTGCTGCTCGACCCGGGCCTGGCCTTTGGCACGGGTACCCACCCGACCACCGCGCTGTGCCTGGAATGGCTCGACGGCCAGCAGCTGCAAGGCACGCAAGTGCTCGACTTCGGCTGCGGCTCGGGCATCCTGGCCATTGCCGCGCTGCTGCTCGGCGCCCGCCACGCGGTCGGCACCGACATCGACGTGCAGGCTATCGAGGCCTCCCGTGACAACGCCCAGCGCAACGGCATTGCCGACGACACGTTCGACCTGTACCTGCCCGAGCAGATGCCGGCCATGCAGGCCGACGTGCTGGTCGCCAACATCCTGGCCGGCCCGCTGGTATCGCTGGCGCCGCAGCTATCCGGCCTGGTTCGCCCCGGCGGCCTGCTGGCGCTGTCGGGCATCCTCGCCGAACAGGGTGAGGAAGTGGCCGCCGCCTATGCCGCCGACTTCGACCTGGACCCGATCGTCGTACGCGACGGCTGGGTACGTATCAGTGGTCGCCGCCGCTAAGCGCGCCTAGACTCAACTCCTGCACAGCTTCCCGGACAGCCGCATGACCGACAGTTTCGTCACCCAGTGCCCGCATTGCCAGACCAGCTTTCGCGTCACCCATCACCAGTTGAGCGTGGCCCGCGGCGTGGTGCGCTGCGGCCAATGCCTGCAGGTGTTCAACGCGGCGAAACAACTGCTGGAGCAGAACCGCGCCGCGGCTGGCGAAGGCGACACCCGTGCGCCGGCGCCGGCAGCCGAGCCGGCCGTGCCAGCGCCCGCAGCCGTGCAACCGGAGGCCGCCCCGCCGGCACCGAGCGAGGACAACTGGACGGTCACGGCCGAGGAACTGGATGCCCTCGATCTCGACCAGGAGCTGGCGCGCCTTGAACGGCGCAGCCCGGGTGATCGGCGCGCCGCCCCGGCCAAAGGCATGCTCCAGGCCCGCCGCGACGATCAGCTCGGCGATGGGCCTGGCGATGAACCGTTCGGCACCGCCACTGACGGCGACCGTGAGCCTGCGCAGGAGCGCGAGGACGCACCGATGCTGGTCGAGCAGGAGCCGCTGGACCTGGCGCCGGCCGACGACGAGCGCACCGAGCCTACCCTCGGCGCGACCAGCCTCGAGCTGGACGATGAGCCTCCAGTGCGCAATCAGCCACTCGACGAACCCTCGCGGCAGTTGCCCAACCACGACGAACCCTTGCCGGAGAAGGGCCTTTCGGCGCTTGACGACGAGGTGCACAGCGCGCCGTTCTCGGCCCGCGACTATGACCCCGAAGAACATCCCGGGCAACGCCTGGAACCGAGCCTGGCCGCCAAGCCCGAACGCGCGCGCAAGGAGCCGCTGGTCGACGTGGTCGACGACCCGTTGCAGCTGGGCTGGGAAAAGCCCGCCCCGAACTGGGGCAAACGCCTGCTGTGGGGTTTCCTGACACTGCTGGCCGCGGGCCTGCTGGCATTCCAGTACGTCTGGTTCCACTTCGACGAAATGGCCCGCCAGGACCAGTATCGCCCTTGGTTCCAGCAGCTGTGCCCGATGTTCGGCTGCCAGGTGCCGACCCGCGTAGACATCTCGCGGATCAAAAGCAGCAATCTGGTAGTGCGCAGCCACCCGGACTTCAAAGGGGCGCTGATCGTCGACGCGATCATCTACAACCGCGCGCCCTTCGCCCAGCCCTTCCCCCTTCTCGAATTGCGCTTCGCCGACCTCAACGGCCAGCTGATCGCCAGCCGGCGCTTCAAACCAAGCGAGTACCTGTCGGGCGAGCTGGCCGGGCGCGGCGAGATGCCCAGCCAGACGCCGATCCACATCGCCCTGGACATCCTCGACCCTGGGCCGAAGGCGGTGAACTACAGCCTGAGCTTCCGTTCGCCGGAGTAAGCGACAGGCGGCAAGCTTCACACCGCAGGTAAATGCCTGTCCGCAGCCCTCTTGCAGCTTGAAGCTTGCCGCTTGGCACTGGATGTCATAACGCCGCAACTGTTCAGATTTTATCCAGATTCATCTTTATCCGGTCATCGAGAGCGGGTATCATGCCATCCCTTTTTCGACTCCAATGATTCGGCCCCACAACAGGGAACACCTATGTCGGCGGTACGCATCGGCCCTTACACACTGCAGAACAACCTGATCCTGGCCCCGATGGCCGGCGTCACGGACCAACCTTTCCGTACCCTGTGCAAGCGTCTGGGAGCGGGCATGGTGGTCTCGGAGATGGTCTCCAGCGACATGCGTCTGTGGAATAGCCGCAAGTCGAGCCTGCGCCGCATACATGAAAGCGATCCCGAGCCACGCTCGGTGCAGATCGCCGGCGGCGATGCGCAGATGATGGCCGAGGCGGCCCGGGCCAATGTCGAGGCCGGCGCGCAGATCATCGACATCAACATGGGTTGCCCGGCGAAAAAAGTCTGCAACAAGGCCGCAGGCTCTGCTTTATTGAGAGATGAAGCCTTGGTCACCGAAATCCTCCACGCCGTCGTCGGCGCCGTGGACGTGCCGGTGACGCTGAAGATCCGCACCGGCTGGGACCGGGCAAGCAAGAACGGCCTGAACGTGGCGAAGATCGCCGAACAGGCCGGCATCCAGGCGCTGGCGGTGCATGGCCGCACACGCGCCGACCTGTACACCGGTGACGCCGAGTACGACACCATCGCCGCGATCAAGCAGGCGGTGTCGATCCCGGTTTTCGCCAACGGCGACATCACTTCGCCGGAAAAGGCCCGGGCGGTGCTGCATGCCACCGGCGCCGACGGCCTGCTGATCGGCCGTGCCGCCCAAGGGCGGCCGTGGATTTTCCGCGAGATCGAGCATTACCTGCGCACGGGCGAGCACCTGCCCACCCCGGCGCTGGACGAAGTGGAACGCATTCTGCTGGAACACCTGGCCGCGCTGCATGCCTTCTATGGCGATGTGATGGGCGTGCGGATCGCCCGCAAGCACGTTGGCTGGTATCTGGCAACCCGACCTGGCGGCAAGGAGTTCCGCAGCCAGTTCAACGCTTTGCAAGACACACAAGCGCAGTGCGCCAACGTTCAGGCTTATTTTGCCGAACGTCGACAGAGCCTTGGGACAGAGGACGAACAAGGGGTGGCCGCATGACGATGATGACCGAGACATTAGTGAGTGGAACAACGCCCGTGAGCGACAACGCCAACCTCAAGCAGCACCTGAACACGCCGAGCGAGGAGGGCCAGACCCTGCGCGACAGCGTCGAGAAGGCGCTGCACAACTACTTCGCCCACCTGGAAGGCGCTACCGTCACGGACGTGTACAACCTGGTGCTCTCGGAAGTCGAGGCGCCGCTGCTCGAATGCGTGATGAACTACGTAAAGGGCAACCAGACCAAAGCCAGCGAGATGCTCGGGCTCAACCGAGGCACGCTGCGCAAGAAGCTCAAGCAGTACGATCTGTTGTAAGGCCAGAACCCCAACCAGAAAAGGCGCTCATGCAAAAAGGCGCCTTTTTTGCTGACTCCACCGCGTTATGGAATCTGAAATGACCGACCAGACTACCCGCCTGCCGATCCGCCGCGCCCTGATCAGCGTCTCCGACAAGACCGGTATCCTCGAATTCGCCCGGGAGCTGCAACAGCTCGGTGTCGAGATCCTGTCCACCGGCGGCACCTACAAGCTGCTCAAGGACAACGGCGTCAACGCGGTGGAAGTGGCCGACTACACCGGCTTCGCCGAAATGATGGACGGCCGGGTCAAGACCCTGCATCCGAAGATCCACGGCGGCATCCTGGGCCGTCGCGGCACCGACGACGCCATCATGAACGAGCATGGCATCAAGCCGATCGACCTGGTCGCGGTCAACTTGTACCCGTTCGAAGCCACCATCAGCAAGCCGGGCTGCGACCTGCCGACAGCCATCGAGAACATCGACATCGGCGGCCCGACCATGGTCCGTTCCGCGGCGAAGAACCACAAGGACGTGGCCATCGTGGTCAACGCCAGCGATTACGCCGGCATTGTCGAAGGCCTGAAAGCCGGCGGCCTGACCTACGCCCAGCGCTTCGACCTGATGCTCAAGGCCTTCGAGCACACCGCCGCCTACGACGGCATGATCGCCAACTACATGGGCACCATCGACCAGGCCAAGGACACCCTGTCCACCGAAGATCGCAGCGAGTTCCCGCGCACCTTCAACAGCCAGTTCGTCAAGTCCCAGGAAATGCGCTACGGCGAGAACCCGCACCAGAGCGCGGCGTTCTACGTCGAGGCCAAGAAGGGCGAGGCCAGCATTTCCACCGCCATCCAGCTGCAAGGCAAGGAGCTGTCGTTCAACAACGTGGCCGATACCGACGCCGCGCTGGAGTGCGTGAAGAGCTTCGTCAAGCCGGCCTGCGTGATCGTCAAGCACGCCAACCCGTGCGGCGTGGCCGTGGTGCCTGAAGACGAAGGCGGTATCCGCAAGGCCTACGACCTGGCCTACGCTACCGACACCGAGTCGGCATTCGGCGGCATCATCGCCTTCAACCGCGAGCTGGACGGCGAAACCGCCAAAGCCATCGTCGAGCGCCAGTTCGTCGAAGTGATCATTGCCCCGAAAATCTCCCAGGCCGCCCGCGAAGTCGTGGCCGCCAAGCAGAACGTGCGTCTGCTGGAGTGCGGCGAGTGGCCAGCCGAGCGCGCCGCCGGTTGGGACTTCAAGCGCGTCAACGGTGGCCTGCTGGTGCAGAGCCGCGATATCGGCATGATCACTGCCGACGACCTGAAGATCGTCACCAAGCGTGCGCCGACCGAGCAGGAAATCCACGACTTGGTGTTTGCCTGGAAAGTGGCCAAGTTCGTCAAGTCCAACGCCATCGTCTACGCCAAGCAGCGCCAGACCATCGGCGTCGGCGCCGGCCAGATGAGCCGCGTCAACTCCGCGCGCATCGCCGCGATCAAGGCCGAACATGCCGGCCTGCAAGTGCAGGGCGCGGTAATGGCTTCGGATGCGTTCTTCCCGTTCCGTGATGGCATCGACAACGCGGCTAAAGTGGGTATCAGCGCGGTGATCCAGCCAGGTGGTTCGATGCGTGATGCCGAAGTCATCGCCGCTGCCGACGAAGCCGGTATCGCCATGGTATTCACCGGCATGCGCCACTTCCGCCACTGATTATGGCAATCGGCCGCACTGAAGCAGGCATCTGCTTCAGTGCGACCTCGTACAGCGAGGGGTGCTGCCTCTCGTTCGACAGATTTCGAGGTTTTGACATGAAAGTTTTGATCATCGGCAGCGGCGGTCGCGAACACGCCCTGGCCTGGAAAGTCGCCCAGGACCCACGGGTCGAGAAAATCTTCGTGGCGCCAGGTAACGCCGGCACCGCCAGCGAAGCCAAGTGCGAGAACGTCGCCATCGACGTCACCGCCCTGGAGCAACTGGCCGACTTCGCCGAGAAGAACGTCGACCTGACCATCGTCGGCCCGGAAGCGCCGCTGGTGATCGGTGTCGTGGACCTGTTCCGCAGCCGCGGCCTGGACTGCTTCGGCCCGACCAAGGGCGCGGCCCAGCTAGAAGGCTCCAAGGCCTTCACCAAGGACTTCCTGGCCCGCCACAAGATCCCGACTGCCGACTACCAGAACTTCACCGAGATCGAGCCGGCCCTGGCCTACCTGCGTGAAAAAGGTGCGCCGATCGTGATCAAGGCCGACGGCCTGGCCGCCGGTAAAGGTGTAATCGTCGCCATGACCTTGCAGGAAGCCGAAGACGCCGTGCGCGACATGCTCGCCGGCAACGCCTTCGGTGAAGCCGGTTCGCGCGTGGTGATCGAAGAGTTCCTCGACGGCGAAGAAGCCAGCTTCATCGTCATGGTCGACGGCCACAACGTGCTGCCCATGGCCACCAGCCAGGACCACAAGCGTGTCGGCAACCAGGATACCGGCCCGAACACCGGCGGCATGGGTGCCTACTCCCCTGCCCCCGTGGTCACCGCCGACGTGCACCAGCGCGTGATGGACCAAGTGATCTGGCCAACCGTGCGCGGCATGGCCGAGGAAGGCAACGTCTACACCGGCTTCCTGTATGCCGGCCTGATGATCGACAAGGCAGGCAACCCCAAGGTCATCGAGTTCAACTGCCGCTTCGGCGACCCGGAAACCCAGCCGGTCATGCTGCGCCTGGAGTCGAGCCTGGTACTGCTGATCGAAGCCGCCTTCGCCAAGGCCCTGGACAAGGTCGAGGCGCAGTGGGATCCGCGTCCTAGCCTGGGCGTGGTGCTGGCCGCCGGTGGCTACCCGGGCGACTACGCCAAAGGCGCCGTGATCAGCGGCCTCGACGCGGCCGCCAAGCTTGAAGGCAAAGTGTTCCACGCCGGCACCGCGCTGAAGGACGGCCAGGTGGTCACCGCCGGTGGCCGCGTACTGTGCGCCACCGCCATGGGCGACACCGTCGAAGCCGCCCAGCAGCAGGCCTACCGCTTGGCCGAGCAGGTCAAGTGGGACGCCAGCTTCTACCGCAACGACATCGGCTACCGGGCCATCGCCCGCGAGCGCGGTGAGCAGCAGTAAAAGTGCAGCCAACGGTCGTGCCGTTCCCGGCGCACGGCCTTCGGCTCGTCGTCAAGGCCCCGCCGGGGCCTTGCCTTCGCCTTGGCGCGCCGCGCATAGTGGATATCCGGCACATTAGCTAAGAAGGGATTTCGTCGTGCGTCGGCTTCGGATTGCCATAGCCCTGATCGTCAGCCTGCTGACCCTGCTCTGCCTGCTCCCGGCACACGCCGAACAGGCCGCGGGCTGGTCGGCGCTGCTCGATGAACAGGCCAACCTGCAGCTGTCCGACGTGCGCTCCGAACGCTACCGCAACCAGTTCAGCCCATTGGCCCTCGAAGAACTGGATGCCGCCCTCCCCGACCAGGCCCTGTGGTTGCACTACCGCCTGGATCCGAGCGACCAGGAACAACTGGTACGCATTTTCGCCCCCGACCTGTCACGCCTGGACCTCTACGCCCTGGAAGGCGGCAAACTGCTGCGCCAGCTGCACCATGGCCGGCAGGGTGATGGCCTGAGCCCGACCCTGCGCGGCAGGGACCACGTGCTGCCACTGCCGCACAGCAACCAACCGCTGGATATCTACCTGCGGCTGGTTTCCGAACACCAGCTGCGCCCGGCCATCACTGTCGAGACCACCGCCCACGCTGCTGCCGACCAGCGCCAGTCGCTGCTGTTCGGCCTGCTGTTCGGGGGGCTGGCCATGCTGATCCTGCACAACCTGATCCGCTTCGGCTACACACGCTCCAGCACCACGCTGGTGCTGGCGCTGTACCACGGCCTGATGCTGCTCAGCGCGCTGATCCTGCTCAACCTCAGTGGCCCCTGGTGGCACCTGTGGCACAGCGCGCAGACCCCGGCAGCCTACCTGACCCTGGTACTGGCTGGCCTGGCCGGATTGTATTTCACCCTGCATTTCTTCTCCCCCTGCAGTTCGGCGCGGCTCAACCGCCTGCTGCACATGGAGATGCTGGTGGCCGCCGTCAGCGGCCTGGTGCTGCTGTTCGTCGATACGCTGCCGCTGAACCTGATGACCTATGCCCTGCTCGCCCTGGGCAGCGTGAGCATGCTGCTGGTCAGCGGCTATCACTGGTACAAGGGCTACGGCCCGGCGCGCCTGTTCGCCGTGGCGATGCTGGTGTTCAACCTCGGCGGCCTGGTGCTGCTACCGGCCCTGCTGGGCCTCACCCGCACCTCCACGCCCTGGTTGTTGTGCATCCTCATGGCGCTGACCGTGGTCAGCGGCCTGCTGCTCAACCTCGCGGTCAGCGAGCGCCTGCGCCGGATCAGCGAGGAGCGCTTCCGCGCCAGCCGCGCCCTGGCCGCCAGCGACGCCGAGATCAACGCCAAGGCCGAGTTCCTGGCCAAGATCAGCCATGAGATCCGCACCCCCATGAACGGCGTGCTGGGCATGACCGAGCTGCTGCTCGGCACGCCGCTGTCGGTCAAGCAGCGCGACTATGTGCAGACCATCCACAGCGCCGGCAACGAACTGCTCACCCTGATCAACGAAATCCTCGACATCTCCAAGCTCGAGTCGCGGCAGATCGAACTGGACGATGTGCAGTTCGACCTCAACGCCCTGATCGAGGACTGCCTGAACATCTTCCGGGCCAAGGCCGAACAGCAGAACATCGAGCTGATCAGCTTCACCCAGCCACAAGTGCCGCGAGTGGTCAGCGGCGACCCGACGCGCCTGCGCCAGGCCTTGTCGAGCCTGCTGGACAACGCCCTGAAGAACACCACCCAGGGCGAGATCCTGCTGGTGGTGGCCCTCGACCAGCGTGGCGACAGCCCGCGCCTGCGCATCGCAGTGCAGGACAGCGGCGAGCCCATGCCGCCGGCCGAGCGCGACGCCTTGCTGCAGGCCGAGCTGCACAGCCGCCACTTCCTCTCCAGCAACAAGCTCGGTGGCCACCTGGGCCTGGTGATCGCCAAGCAACTGATCGGCCTGATGCAGGGCGAGTTCGGCATCAAGACCAGCACCAGCATGGGCAACACCCTGTGGCTGACCCTGCCGCTCGACCCGCTGCGCCTGGAGCAGCCGCCCACCGACCTCGACGGCCCGCTGCGCGACGCCCGGGTGCTGGTGGTGGACGACAACGACACCTGCCGCAAGGTGCTGGTGCAGCAATGCAGCGCCTGGGGCATGAACGTCAGCGCGGTGCCGTCGGGCAAGGAGGCGCTGGCCTTGCTGCGCACCAAGGCGCACCTGCGCGACTACTTCGACGCGGTGCTGCTCGACCAGAACATGCCCGGCATGACCGGCATGCAGTTGGCGGCGAAGATCAAGGAAGACCCGAGCCTGAACCACGACATCCTGGTGGTGATGCTCACCGGTATCAGCAATGCGCCGAGCAAGATCATTGCCCGCAACGCCGGGGTCAAGCGCATCCTGGCCAAGCCGGTGGCCGGCTACACGCTCAAGACCACCCTTGCCGAGGAACTCGCCCTGCGCGGCCGCGAGCAGGCCGCGCCGCCGCTGCCGGTCGGCACCCCGGTGCCGCTGGACCTGCCCGGCGACTTCCGCATCCTGGTGGCCGAGGACAACAGCATCTCGACCAAGGTCATCCGCGGCATGCTCGGCAAGCTCAACCTCGAGCCGGATACCGCCAGCAACGGCGAAGAGGCCCTGCAGGCGATGAAGGCCAAGCACTACGACCTGGTACTGATGGACTGCGAGATGCCAGTGCTCGACGGTTTCTCCGCCACCCAGCAGCTGCGCGCCTGGGAGACCGCCAACCAGCGCCCGCGCACCCCGGTGGTGGCATTGACCGCGCATATCCTCAACGAGCACAAGGAACGCGCGCGCCTGGCCGGCATGGACGGGCACATGGCCAAGCCGGTGGAGCTGTCGCAATTGCGCGAGCTGGTGCAGTTCTGGGCGGGGCAGCGGCAGGTGGTGTCCGACGGCACCACGCAGATCCTGTAGCAGCGGCTTCAGCCGCGAGGCAACCACCACACAATCTTGCACCCGCTTCGCGGGTGATCGCGGTTGAAGCCGCTCCTACAGGTTCCGTGCTATACAGGTGCCACCCATTCCCGTCGCGGACCCAGCGCCATGCTCCATGAGTTGTTCAGCGTCTACCTGAAAATGCTCGTGCTCTACAGCCCCTTCTTCGTGCTCTCATGTTTCATCGGCCTGACCCGCGGCCACTCCAGCAAGGAGCGCAAGCAACTGGCCTGGCGGGTAGCCATTGCCACGCTGGTCGCCAGCGTGCTGCTGTACCTGTTCGGGCGGGTGATCTTCGGGGTATTCGGCATCACCGCCGACGCCTTCCGCATCGGCGCAGGCTCGGTGCTGTTCATCTCCGCGCTGGGCATGGCCCAGGGCAAGTCGGCGGTGCAGACCGACAACGTGCAGCAGGACGTGACCATCGTGCCGCTGACCATTCCGCTCACCGTCGGCCCCGGCACCATCGGCGCGCTGCTGGTGATGGGCGTGGGCCAGCCACACTGGGACGACAAGCTGCTGGCCATCGTCAGCATCGCCCTGGCCAGCTTCACCGTGGGCCTGGTGCTGTACCTCTCGCACCGTATCGAACGGATCCTGGGCGACCAGGGTCTGCAGATCGTCAGCCGCCTGATGGGGCTGTTCGTCTGCGCCCTCGCGGCGCAGATCATCTTCACCGGGATCAAGGGCTACCTGCTGCCCTGACCCCGGCTGCGCTCAGGGCTTGGCGGGGTACCAGCGCGGCGTGTACACCCACTGGCCGCCATCGGCACGGGGGAAGGTGCAGGTGGTCGAGGAGCCGACCAGCACCATGGTGCGCATGTCGACCATCTCCGGCAGCAGTTCGCCCAAGGTCACCACCCGCAGGGTCTGCCCTGGCCGGCCGATATCACGGCCCAGCACCACGGGGGTGCCTGCGTCGCGATGGCGGCGTACCAGCTCCAGCGCCACGCCCAGCTGATGCGGCCGGGACTTGGAGATCGGGTTGTAGAACGCCAGAACCAGATCCGCCTGGGCCGCCAGGTCGAGGCGTTTCTCGATGATCGACCAGGGCTTGAGGTTGTCGGACAGCGACATCACGCAGAAGTCGTGGCCCAGTGGCGCCCCTGCCTGGGCTGCGGTAGCCAGCGAGGCCGAGACACCGGGCAGGATCTCCAGCTCGACGCGCTGCCAGGCCGGGTCACTGGATTCGTGGAGCGCTTCGAGCACTGCGGCAGCCATGGCGAACACGCCCGGATCGCCCGACGACACCACCACCACCGAACGCCCTTGCGCCGCCAGCTCGAAGGCATGGCGGGCGCGCTGCATCTCTTCGCGGTTGTCGGTGCAATGCAGCACCTGATCGTTGCGGAAGGGGCCGGCCATGCGCACGTAGGTTTCGTAACCCAGCACATCCTGCGCACGCGCCAGCTCAGCCTTGACCGCCGGTACCATCAGCTCGGCGGCACCAGGGCCCAGGCCGATCACGGCCAGGCGGCCACGGCGCCGGCCAACGCGGTCGATGTCGACAGGTGCCGGGCAAACGGCGTGGGCGAGCCCGACGGCCGAACCTACCCGCGCTTGCGGCACTGCATCAGCCAGCATCCGCTCCAGGCTTTCGGCAGCCGGGGCGAAGCGCAGTGCGACATTCAGTGCCTGTGCAGCTTCGTGCAGCGCCGGCTCCGTCATCTCGGCTTCGCTCGCCAGCAGGCAGGCCAGCGCGGGCTCGGCGATGTTCGCCCGCAGCAGTTCCTCGCGTATTTGGTGCACCAGGTCGGCGCTACCGGCCGTGACCGCCACCACCACGCAACGCGCATGGATCAGCAGTTCGTCCCGGCTGGCCGGACGCAGTGCGCTGCCCACGTGGATAGTGCGTTGCGCCTCGTCACTGGCGGGCAACTGCGCGTGTTCGAGCCACGGCGCGTCGCCTTCGACACGCACCGTCTCGCCCGCCAGCAGGTCGGAGACGAAGCGCTTGCCCTGCTCCAGGTCCCCCAGCGCGTAACCCTCGGGCGGGTTGAGCAGGCAGGTGCCAAAGCGCAGTTCGCCACTGGTGGTGATCGCCGCGCTCACACCCAGCGCCTCACCAATCTCTCGGGCCATGACATTGACCCCACCCAGGCCACCGAGCAGCGGCACCACGGCGCTGCCGTCCTCGGCCACAACCAGTACCGGTGGCTCGACGCCTTTTTCGCTCAACAGCGGCGCCAGGGTGCGAATGACGATACCCGCCGCGCACAGGGCGATGATCGGCGTGTCCTGCTGGTACAGCGCCCGCAGGGTGTCGCCAAATGCTGCGTAGTAGCGGTCGGCCCCTTCAACGCGCCCTTCCAGGCCATGGATCAGCGCCTGTGGATAACAAGCCTGGATACGCCGCGCGGTGGCCAGGCTGCCCGGGCCGAGAATGACGATTGCCGGAGCCTTGTTCATCCCTGCCATTTCTCACCCGGCACGATGATCAGCGAGAAGTAAGGCGAGGACTGTGGGTCGACCTCGTCCAGCGCGACGATCTTCTGGTTGGCCATGGTCGCCCGCTCCACGTACAGCGCACGGCTATCCATGCCCAGTTCGGCGAGCACCAGGCGCACCTTGGGGAAGTTGCGTCCCAGTTTCATGATCACTGCGGCGTCGGCATCGGCCAGACGGCGCTTGAGCTCCTCATGGGGCAACACGCCAGAAAGCACGGTGAGGGTCTGGTTGCGATACACCAGCGGCGCTCCGAGCACCGAGGCGCCGCCGAGCATCGAGCACACGCCCGGGATCACCTGGGCCTCGTAGCGCGAGGCCAAGCGGTCGTGCAGATACATGTAGGAGCCGTAGAAGAACGGGTCGCCCTCGCAGATCACCGCCACGTCACGGCCGGCATCCAGGTGTTCGGCCACCTGCAGGCTGGCTTCGTCGTAGAAGTCGCTGATCACCTGCTCATAGGACAGCGGCGCGGGCAGCGCTTCGGTGGTCACCGGGTACACCAGCGGCAACAGGGTCTGTTCGGCCTGCAGGTGCGCTTCGATGATGCCGAAGGCATTGCCGCGCTTGCCCTTGGCGACGAAGTACGCCACCACCGGAGCCTCGCGCAGCAGGCGCAAGGCCTTGACCGTGATCAGCTCAGGGTCGCCTGGGCCCACGCCCAGGCCCAGCAGTCGTCCGCGTGCCTGCATTATTCCACCTCCGTGGCCAGGGCGTTGACTGCCGCGGCGGCCATCGCGCTGCCGCCCAGGCGGCCCTGCATGATCACGAACGGCACGCCGCGGCTGTCGGCGGCGAGCATCGCCTTGGATTCGGCGGCGCCGACGAAGCCGACCGGGAAGCCGAGGATCAACGCCGGTTTCGGTGCACCGGCATCGAGCATTTCCAGCAGGTAGAACAGCGCGGTCGGCGCGTTGCCAATCACCACCACGCTGCCTTCCAGGTGCGGACGCCACAGCCCCAGGGCCACGGCGGAACGGGTGTTGCCTTCGGCCTTGGCCAGGTCCGGCACGCTCGGGTCGCGCAGGGTGCAGATCACCGGGTTGTTGGCCGGCAGACGGGCGCGGGTGATGCCTTCGGCGACCATGTGCGCGTCGCAGAGGATCGGCGCGCCCTTGGCCAGGGCCTCGCGACCGGCAGTGCCGGCGCCTTCGGAAAACTGCAGGCCATCGATGGCCTCGACCATGCCGCAGGCATGGATCACGCGCACAGCGAGCTTTTCAAGATCGGCGGGGATCCGCTCGAGCCGGGCTTCCTCGCGGATGATGCGGAAGGAATTGCGATAGATCTCCTGACCATCGCGGATGTAGTCAATCATCAAGGTGCTCCGTCGGCAGGTCGAGCATGGCGCCTGCTTCTTCTGGGGTGAGGTCGGCGCCGCGCAGCCTGCCGAAGCCCGGCTGGCGCGCATCGCGCAAGTAAAGGTCATAGCGGCCCGGGGCGCGGGCCAGCAGGGTGGCCGGGGCCGTGTGGGCCATGGCGCAGGAACGTGGGCAGGCGGACAGGTGCACGCTGCCTGGGGCGCCGTGGTGCAGCAAGCCGGCCAGGGTCACGGCATCGGCCTTGGTGTCGGCCTGGCCCTTGGCGCAGCCGCTGGAGCCAGTGCAGGCGACGACCCGCGCCAGCGGGTGCTCGCTGTGGCACAGCAGGCCCAGGGCCGCAAGGTGTTCGCGGGCAGGCTGCACATGGGTCGGGTTCAGGTTGGTCAGTACCAGGCTCTGCCAAGGCGTCAGGCGCAAGCTGCCATCGCCCCATTGGCGGACGACATGGGCGGCGCCGCGCAGCATGGCCGGAGTCAGGCGACCAAGGGGTGGCGCGACGCCCAGGGCCACGCCCTGGCGCTGGGGCAGCACGCCAAGCCAGGCACTTGTCGTTGCCGGGCGCTGCCAAGCCAGCGATGAGGTGTCGATTTGCAGGGGCAGCCCTTCAAGGAAGTGCTCCACCGGGCACACCTGCAGCAATTGACGCATGCGCGACTGCTCGGGCGTCGCCAGGTCGAGGAAGCGCTCCAGCACTGCACGCACCAACGCCAGCCCCTGGTCCACCGGCACCGCGCCCAGCACCTGGCTATTCGACAGGCTGCTGGCGAGCCCGAACCGCAACCAGATGCGACCTTCGCGCTGCATCGCGGACAGCCATAGATCATGGGCGTGCTCGAGCATCGCCAGCGCTTCGCCGCCATCGAGTTGCATGGCGAACTTGGCCGACAGCTTGTGGAACCTGGGTGTACTTTCCAGCAGGTCGAGAACCTGCCCGGCCAACGGTCGGGTGTCGAACACCATGGCCGGATCGAGACCGGCCAATGGGCTGACCATGAGGTTGCGCACATCATCACCGGCCGCGTCACGCGGGCCGAGCCCGGCAACCAGCAGATGCTCGACCAGGCCCCGGTGATCATCACCGATGCCGCGAATCTGCAGATTGGCCCGGTTGGTCGCCTCGATCACGCCTCCGGCAAAACGCTCGGCGGCGTCGGCCACGGCATCGGCCTGGTCGGCCAGCAGCAGGCCACCGGGCAGCTTGATCCGGCAGATGCCGCCATCGCGCGCGGCGACGATACGCCACAACCCCGGGCAGGCCGAGGGACGGGGCGAAACTTCGGGGGGCAGGGGCGGCGTCAAGGGGGCATCCGGCAATCGTGAAAGTGCGCTTCAGTGTAGAAGGCGCGGTATTATGCCTGCTTTGTCCGGCGGCATGAAAAACCGGTGGTCGAACGCCCCGCGATCAATGAACGGTACGAGGAACAGATGGCTCCCTGGCTGACAGTAATAGGCATCGGCGAAGACGGCTTCAGCGGCCTGGGCAAACAGGCCCGGCGCGCCCTGCTAGCAGCCACGCGCATCATCGGTGCCCCGCGCCAGCTGGCCCTGTTGCCCCGCTGCGTCACCGCCGAGCAACTGCACTGGCCCAGCCCCTTCTCCCTGGCCCCGGTCCTGGCCCTGCGCGGTGAGCCGGTATGCGTATTGGCCAGCGGCGATCCGATGTTCTACGGCGTCGGCGCCAGCCTGGCGCGCCAGCTGCCCGCCGAGGAACTGCAGGTGCTGTCGATGCCCTCCTCCTGCGCCCTGGCCGCCGCCCGCCTGGGTTGGCCGCTGCAGGACGTGCAGGTGGTCTCGGTGGTCGCCCGCCCGCTGGCGGCGCTCAATGCCCACCTGTACAGCGGCATGCGCCTGCTGGTGTTGAGCAACGACGAAAGCAGCCCGGCGGCCATTGCCGCGCAGTTGCGCGAACGTGGCTTCGGCCCCAGCCGTCTCCAGGTGTTCGAACACCTCGGCGGCCCACTGGAACGAACGCTGAGCGGCACCGCCGACGATTGGCCACATACCGACATCGCCCTGCTCAACCTGGTCGCCATCGAATGCCAGGCCTCACCTGATACCCCACGCCTGCCTCGCGTGGCCGGCCTGCCCGATAGCGCCTTCCGTCACGACGGCCAGCTGACCAAGCGCGACGTACGAGCGATTACCCTGGCCCGCCTGGCACCGCAGCCGGGCGAACTGCTGTGGGACGTAGGCGCCGGTTGCGGCTCCATCGGCATCGAATGGATGCGCGCCCATCCCAGCTGCCGCACCCTTGCGATCGAGGCAGACGAAGGCCGCCAGGGCTACATCGAACACAACCGCGACACCCTCGGGGTGCCCGGCCTGCAACTGATCCGCGGCAAGGCACCCGAGGCCTTGGCCGGGCTGGAGCGTCCGGACGCGATCTTCATCGGCGGCGGCGTCACCCGCGAAGGCGTGCTCGACCTGTGCTGGCAGCGCCTGCTGCCGGGCGGGCGCCTGGTTGCCAACGCCGTCACGCTGCAAAGCGAGGTCGCCCTGGCGCAGTTTCGCGACCAGCATGGCGGCGAGTTGACCCGTATCCATATCGCCCACACCCAGCCGCTGGGCAGTTTCGACACCTGGCGCCAGGCCCTGCCGATCACTTTGCTCGATGTGGTGAAACCCGTCGATGCGTGAAGAAACCCGCGAACAGCCCGCGCCCCTGCGCAGCGGCCTGACCACCGGCAGCTGCGCCACCGCCACCAGCCTGGCGGCGGCGCGCCTGCTGCTGACCGGCCAGCACAATGACGCGGTGCACATCACCCTGCCCAAGGGCAAGGTGGTAGAGATGCGCCTGGAGTTCTGCCATCTCAAAGGCGAAGCCGCCGAAGCCGGCACCCTGAAAGATGCCGGCGACGACCCCGATGTCACCCATGGCGCCCTGCTCTACAGCCAGGTGCGCCTGCTGGCCGAGCCCGGCATTCGCTTTGTCGCCGGGCAAGGCGTGGGGACCGTGACCCGCCCGGGGCTGGTGCTGGGCGTCGGCGAGCCGGCGATCAACCCGGTACCGCGCAGGATGATCGGCGACCACTTGCAACAGTTGGCCTGCGAATGTGGCTATGACGGCGGTTTTGAAGTCACGGTCAATGTCCAGGACGGCGAGTCGCTGGCCCTGAAGACCATGAACCCGCGCCTGGGCATCCTCGGCGGGCTGTCGATCCTCGGTACCAGCGGCATCGTCCGGCCGTTTTCCTGCTCGGCCTACATCGCCTCGATCCACCAGGGCATCGACGTCGCCCACACCAACGGCTACACGCACATCGCCGCCTGTACCGGCAACGCCAGCGAAGACACCATGCGCCGGGTCTACGACCTGCCGGAAATCGCCCTGATCGAGATGGGCGACTTCGTCGGCGCCGTGCTCAAGCACCTGCGCAAGGTGCCGGTGCCGCGCCTCACGCTGTGCGGCGGCTTCGGCAAGATCAGCAAGCTGGCGGCCGGGCACATGGACCTGCACAGCCGTCATTCGAGCATCGACCTGCCGCAACTGGCGGGCTGGGCGGCGGCCATTGGCGCGGACCAGGCCCTGCAACAGGCGATCGTCGCCGCCAACACCAGCCAGCAGGCCCTCGCCCTGGCGCATGCCGCCGGCATCGCCCTGGGTGACGAGGTGTGCCGCCACGCCCTGGTCTTCGCCCGCAGCGTGGTGCCGGCCCAGGTGCAGGTGGAAGTGTTCGCCATCGACCGCCAGGGTGGCATCGTCGGCAAGGCGGGTGTGGCATGAACGGGCGCATCCTGCTCCTCGGCGGCGTCACCGAAGCCCTGGCCATCGCCCGCCAGTTGGGTCCGCAACATGTCTACAGCCTCGCCGGCATCGGCCGCATTCCCCAGGACCTGGCCTGCCAGGTGCGAGTCGGCGGCTATGGCGGCGCCGAAGGCCTGGCCGAGTACATGCGCGCCGAAGGCATCGACCTGCTGATCGACGCCACCCATCCCTATGCCGCGCAGATCAGCCGCAACGCCGCCCTCGCCGCACACTGCGCCGGCATTCCCTGCTGGGCCCTGCGCCGTCCGGCATGGCAGGCGCAGCCCGGTGATGACTGGCGCGAAGTCGAGGACTGGGCCGGGCTGATCGCGGCGCTGGCCCCATTCGAACGCCCCTTGTTCACCCTGGGTCGAGAGCCCCTGCAACACCTGGACGAAATCCCGCCACACCAGTTCTGGACCCTGCGCGCCCTCGAGGCGTGCCCCGGCAATGACCGCTGCGAAGTGATCGGTGCGCGCGGGCCATTCCTCATCGACGATGAACGTGCCCTGTTCGAACGTCGGCAGATCGACGTGCTGGTGAGCAAGAACAGCGGCAGCACGGCCACCGAGCCGAAACTGGAAGTGGCGCGGGAGCGCGGGATTCCAGTACTGGTGCTCGAGCGGCCGGTGCTGCCGGAAGTGGATCGGGCATTTCACGATGCAGGGTCGCTGCTAGAGGCACTCGGCCTGTTCAAGGCCTGATCATGCTACGTATATCCCATTGACATATCCACTCCTGGAATTAAACTCCGGACATACATTTGCGCTTTCAAGGAGGCCCATCATGGAGCAAGGTGCAGTCTTCAAAAGCAACCGCAGCCAGGCTATCCGCATGCCAAAAGCCCTCGCCCTTCCAGACGACGTCACCCGAGTGGACATCGTCGCGGTGGGCCGTTCCCGTATCATCTCGCCTGCCGGCGAAAGCTGGGACAGCTGGTTCGAGGGTGACGATGTGAGTTCGGACTTCATGGCGAGCAGGGAACAGCCAGCCGACCAGGAGCGCGAAGGATTCTGATGCTCAGGTACATGCTCGATACCAACATCTGCATTTTCACCATCAAGAACAAGCCACAAGTGGTGCGCGAGGCATTCAATCGGCACCACGGCCAGTTGGCCATCAGCACGGTAACCCTGATGGAGTTGATCTACGGTGCGGAAAAGTCCGCCGCGCCGGAGCGTAATCTGGCCATTGTCGAGGGGTTCGCCGCACGGCTCGATGTGCTTGACTACGACATTCAGGGCGCAGCTCACACCGCGCAGCTACGTGCGGAACTGGCCAAGGCCGGCACGCCCATCGGCCCCTACGACAGAATGATTGCCGGCCACGCCCGCGCGCGCGGCCTCACGCTGGTGACCAACAACCTGCGCGAGTTCCAGCGTGTTCCGGGGCTGCGTGTGGAAGATTGGGTGACACATCCACGCTGACGGTCGCGAGATGGCCCTGTGCCTTGATCCTGCCGTAAAATCACCTCTCCCCTTCTGGAAGGCTCCACCCATATGGAAATGCAATGGTGGATCTGGCTCGTCTTCGGCGTGGCCTTGATCCTGCTGGAACTGGTACTCCCCACCTTCTTCATCCTCTGGTTCGGCATCGGCGCCGTGCTGGTGTCGCTCGTCTCGCTGCTCGCGCCCAGCCTGCAACTCGATATGCAGGGCCTGCTGTGGGTGGTGTTCTCATCGATCACCACCGTGCTCTGGTTCAAGGTGTTCCGCCGCAAGAAGCCAGACGTGCGCTGGACCGCCGACAGCGTGATCGGCGAGGTCGGCCTGCTGACCGCCAACGTGTCGCAGTTCCAGAAAGGCCGGGTGCGCTTCCAGAAACCGATCCTCGGCAACGAGGAATGGACCTGCGTCGCCGACAGCGACATCCCCGCCGGCGAGCGCGTGCGCCTGGCCGCCATCGAAGGCAACACCGCCCGGGTTACCCGGGCCTGAATCCGCACTAAAAGGAAGTTCGCACCATGACCAGCCTCATCGTCGTCGCCACCCTCGCTGTATTCGTCCTCATCACCGTGTTCAAGGGCGTGCGCATCGTGCCCCAGGGCGAGGAATGGATCGTCGAGCGCCTGGGCCGCTACCACAGCACTCTCAAGCCGGGCCTGAACATCGTCATTCCGTACATGGACGTGGTCGCCTACCGCCTGCCGACCAAGGACATCATCCTCGATGTGCAACAGCAGGAAATCATCACCAAGGACAATGCGGTGATCGTCGCCAACGCCCTGTGCTTCGCCAAGGTGGTCGACCCACAGAAAGCCTCGTACGGCGTGCAGAACTTCTCGTTCGCCGTCACCAGCCTGACCATGACCTCGCTGCGCGCCATCGTCGGCGCCATGGACCTGGACGAGGCGCTGTCCAGCCGCGAGCAGATCAAGGCGCGCCTGCGCGAGGCGATGTCCGAGCAAACCGAAGACTGGGGCGTGACCGTGCGCTCGGTGGAGATCCAGGACATCAAGCCGTCGCCGAGCATGCAGACCGCCATGGAGCGTCAGGCCGCCGCCGAGCGTGAACGTAAAGCCGACGTGACCCGCGCCGAGGGCAACAAGCAGGCGGCGATTCTCGAGGCCGAAGCGCGCCTGCAGGCGGCCAAGCTGGATGCCGAGGCCCAGGTGAACCTGGCCGAGGCGTCGGCGCGGGCGATCACCCTGGTCAAGGAAGCCGTGGGTAGCGAGACCGTGCCGGCCATGTACCTGCTGGGTGAGCGTTACATTGGCGCAATGGAAAACCTGGCGGCCAGCGACAATTCGAAAGTCGTGGTGCTGCCGGCTGACCTGCAGGAAACCGTGCGCGGCCTGATGGGGCGCGGCAAGGCCTGATATCACCTGCGGCTGCTGTGCAGCCCCAGGTGCGGCACTTCACCGCACCCCGGCTTTTTTACCTATACTCCGCCGTACAATAGCCATCACGATTCCTGACCGGATCTCTCCATGCCCCCACGTCGGCACATTGCCTGGATAGCCTGCCTTGCAGTGCTGTTCAACCTGCTGGCCATGCCGCTGTCTTCTGCCGCGCCCAAAGGCCCGGCCGAGCAGCTGCTGTGGGGGGCTTTCTGCTCCAGCATGGCCAACAAGGCCAAGGTCGATGTCCAGGCCCTGGCCAAGATCGACCTGGGGCAGCAAAGCGACGAAAGCGCCAGCATGATGAACTGCTGGTGCTGCCTGGGCGCGGCGCCACTGCTGGCCTTGCCCAGCTACCCGCCACAGTTGCACAACCCGCCGCTTCTGATCGCCAGGCACCTGCCGCACCTCGCCGACTACCAACCCACGCCGCGCCAGCTCTGGCCCGCACTCAATCCTCGTGCCTCTCCGCTGGTCTGATTTCACTACGCTGTCCTTCAGAAACTGAACAGACCGGAGACTCACCCATGCTCAAGCAAGCCCTCGTCCTGGCCGCCCTGCTGCTGCCCGGCGCCTACGCCAACGCCCACGAGTACAGCGTCGGCGACCTGCACATCGCCCACCCCTGGTCGCTGGAGCTGCCGCCGAACGCGCCTAACGTCGCGGCCTACTTTGTCGTGCACAACAACGGCAAGGCCGATGACCGCCTGCTCTCGGTGCAAAGCCCCATCACCGACGACGCCCAGTTGCACGAGCATGTGATGAGCGCCGCCGGCGCCATGAAGATGCAGCATGTACCTAGCGTATTGGTCCCGGCCGGCAAGGATGTGGTGTTCGCCCCCAGCGCCTACCACGTGATGATCATGCAGCCCAAGGACCGCAGCCTGCTCACCGATGGCAAACGCTTCCCGCTGACCCTGCACTTCGAGAAAGCCGGTGACGTCACGGTCGACGTCGCGGTGCAGAAGCAGCCGCCGGCCGAACAAGCCGCAGCGCACGAACACACGCACTGACCGACTGACAGGCGCTCGCCATGAGCCTGCCGCGCTACAGCTCCGCCCGCAGCACCCGCCCTGATCGCAGGCGCGTCGGTGGCGGCTGGCTGAGCCTGTTCGCCATGTGGATGATCTTCATCGGCCCGCTGGTTTCCCAGTCGATGCCAATGGAGCACCACGCCGGCATGCCCATGGACATGTCGATGAGCATGCCCATGGCCCACGCTCACGACGAGCACCATGGCCACGGCAACGATGGCCAGCTGCATGTCATGTGGGAGAAGTGCGGCTACTGCAGCCTGCTGTTCAACTGCCCCGCCCTGCCCCAGACCCTCAGCCCGCTGACTGCGGGCAGCCAACTCCCCCCTGTCCACCTCGCCAATGCCACGCGCCAGGGCCATGCCCGGCAGGCTGTATTCCCCGGCGCCCGCAGCCGCGCGCCGCCCGGTTCGATCGTCGCCTGAACACAACCCGATAAACGCCCGAAGCCAGGAGGCTTCGCGCTGACTCATGACTGATCGACTGGAATCATTATGTCCGGCTGCACCCCTGTTTTTGCCCTTTCCCTGCGCGGCACCATCGCCGTGCTCTGCGGCTCGCTGCTCGCGCCACTGGCCCTTGCCGCCGAAACCGGCCACGAAGGCCACATCCACGACGCGGCCGAACTGAGCCCGACGGTGATCACCGCCATCGCCCCGAGCTCGCCGCTGACCGTGGTCACCAACCCCAAGGACCCGCGCCAGCCCGTGCCGGCCAGCGACGGCGGTGACTACCTCAAGACCATCCCCGGGTTCTCGGTGATCCGCGCTGGCGGCACCAATGGCGACCCGGTGCTGCGCGGCATGTTCGGTTCGCGCCTGAACATCCTCACCAACGGCGGCATGATGCTCGGCGCCTGCCCGGGCCGCATGGACGCGCCAACCTCGTACATCTCGCCGGAAACCTACGACCGCCTCACCGTGATCAAGGGCCCGCAGAGCGTGATCTGGGGGCCGGGCGGCTCGGCTGGCACCATTCTCTTCGAGCGTGAGCCGGAGAAGTTCGGCGAGTTGGGTAGCCGGGTCAACGGCAGCGTATTGGCTGGCTCCAACGGCCGCTTCGACAAGGTCCTCGACGCCGCGGCCGGCAACCAGCTCGGCTACGTGCGCTTCATCGGTAACCAGTCGCACTCGGACGACTTCGAGGACGGCAACGGCGATACCGTGCCGTCGCGCTGGGACAAGTGGAACGGCGACGTCAGCCTCGGCTGGACCCCGGACGCCGACACCTTGCTGGAACTGACCGCTGGCAAGGGCGACGGCGAGGCTCGCTCCGCCGGACGCGGCATGGACGGTTCGCAGTTCAAGCGCGAGAGCCTGGGGCTGCGCTTCGAGAAGTCCAACCTGGGCGAGGTGCTCGACAAGGTCGAGGCGCAGGTCTACTACAACTACGCTGACCACGTGATGGACAACTACACCCTGCGCACTCCGTCGGGCACCGGCATGATGGGCATGCCCATGGTCAGCAACGTCGACCGCCGTACCATGGGCGCACGGATCAAGGCCACCTGGCGCTGGGCCGACGTGCAACTGATCAGCGGCATCGACGCGCAGACCAACGAACACCGCCAGCGCGGCGGCATGGGCGTCAACGCGCACAAGGGCCAGCCCTGGACCAAGGACGCCGACTTCCACAACTACGGCGCCTTCGGCGAGCTCACCTGGTATGCGACCGGTGAGGATCGCCTGGTCACCGGCGCCCGCCTGGACCGTGCCTCGGCCCGCGATTTCCGCAAGGGCAGCGCCACCGAAGGCGACACCCGCGCCGACACCCTGCCCAGCGGCTTCGTGCGCTACGAGCACGACCTGGCGGCGATTCCGGCCACCACCTACATCGGCCTCGGCCACACCCAGCGCTTCCCCGACTACTGGGAGCTGTTCTCGCCCAAGCGCGCCCCGGCCGGCTCGGTCAACGCCTTCGACGGCATCAAGCCGGAGAAGACCACCCAGCTCGACTTCGGCATCCAGTACCGCGACGAGCGCCTGGAGGCCTGGGCCTCGGGTTATGTCGGGCAGGTCCGCGACTACATCCTGTTCGACTACCAGCGCAACATGATGGGCTCGCTCACCTCCCAGGCGCAGAACGTCGACGCCCGCATCATGGGCGGCGAACTGGGCGCGGCCTACAAACTGACCGAGAACTGGAAGGCCGACGCCACCCTGGCCTACGCCTGGGGCAAGAACAGCAGCGACGGCAAGGCCCTGCCACAGATGCCACCGCTGGAAAGCCGCCTGGGGCTGACCTACAGCCGCGACACCTGGAGCGTCGGTGCCCTGTGGCGCCTGGTCGACGAGCAGAACCGCATTGCCAAAAACCAGGGCAACGTGGTCGGCAAGGATTACGACGCAAGCTCAGGCTTCGGCGTGTTCTCGCTCAACGGCGCCTACAAGGTCAACAACAACCTCAAGCTCAGCGCGGGCGTCGACAACCTGTTCGACAAGGCCTACGCCGAGCACCTGAACCTGGCCGGGAACGCCGGGTTCGGCTACCCGGCCAGCGCCACGGACCCGGTGAACGAGCCAGGCAGGACCTTCTGGACCAAGGTCGACTTCAGCTTCTGACAACAACAAACGGGCGCGGGACCTGACCGCGCCCACTTAAGGTCTACGGGAGGCTCTAATGAGCAAACCAAACGTTTCCTTCTACAACCTTGCGTGGCGCTGGCATTTCTATGCCGGGCTGTTCGTGGCGCCATTCATGATCCTGCTGGCGCTTACCGGGATCATCTACCTGTTCAAGCCGCAACTCGATCCGTTGCTGTACCGCGAGCTGATGGTGGTCGAGGCCGGCCATCACCGACAGGGCGCCGACACGCTGCTGGCCAACGTGCGCCAGGCTTATCCACAAGGCCAGGTGGGACAGTATCTGCCGCCGGTGAGCGCCGAGCGCAGCGCACAGTTCGTGGTGCATGACGGCGGGCGCGAGCTGAATGTCTTCGTCGACCCGTACAGCGGCCAGGTACTGGGCGAGCAGGATGGCAAACAGAACCTGCAGGCCATCGCACGCGCCTTGCATGGCGAACTGATGGTCGGCACGGTCGGTGACCGGCTGGTTGAACTGGCGGCGGGCTGGGGCATTGTGCTGGTGGTGTCCGGGCTCTATCTCTGGTGGCCACGCGGGCGCAGCAGCGCGGGCGTGCTGTGGCCACGTTTCAGCGCGCGCGGCCGCTTGCTGTGGCGCGACCTGCATGCCGTCACCGGTTTCTGGGGCTCGGCCCTGCTGCTGCTGATGCTGCTCAGCGGCATGACCTGGACCGGGCTGTGGGGCAAACAGTACGCCGACCTGTGGAACCGCTTCCCGGCGGCCATGTGGAACGACGTGCCCAAGTCCGACAAAGAAGCCCGCGACCTCAACAGCGCCCACCGCCAGACCGTGCCGTGGGCGATGGAGAACACGCCGATGCCAGTGTCCGGCGCCCATGCCGAGCATGCCGGGCATCACATGATGGATCACGCACCAGCGGCGCCGCAGGTCAGCCTGCAACAAGTCGAGGATGTCGCCACCCTGCGCAAGGTCGAACCGGGCTACAGCATCACCCTGCCGACCAGTGCCGACGGCGTGTTCACCATCGCGGTGTTCGCCGACGATCCGCGCAACGACGCCACCCTGCATGTCGACCAGTACACCGGGCAGGTGCTGGCCGACGTGCGCTGGCAGGACTACAGCCCGGTGGCCCGCGCCACGGAGCTGGGGGTGATGCTGCACGAGGGCAAGATGTTCGGGCCGTTGAACCAGCTCGTCATCCTGCTGGTGTGCCTGATGATCTTGCTGGGTTCGGTAAGCGGGCTGGTGATGTGGTGGAAGCGCAAGCCGGCCGGTGGGCTGGGGGTGCCGCCACTGCGCCATGACCTGCCGCGCTGGAAGACGGCGGTGGCGGTGATGCTGGTGCTGGGCCTCGCCTTCCCGCTGGTGGGGTTGTCCATGGTGGTGATGTGGGGGGTGGATAGCCTGGTGGTGCGGCAGCGGGCCTTGGCCCGGGCCTGAGACCTTGCTTGGCTGTTCCGGCCTGATCGCCGGCAAGCCGGCTCCCACAAGGGTGGATGCGATCCCTGTGGGAGCCGGCTTGCCAGCGATGATGCCAGCCCATGCAACCATTGACTCCAGTCATGTCGAGCATCGCGCTGTACCGCCAAGATCGTGCCGATCTGCCACACCCGCGATTGGAACGCGACGTGATAGCCTACTCGGCTTTCGCTCACAAAAAGACTGACCCTCAATGGAATGCAGCCTATGACCCGGACCTCCCAGACACCCTCCGAAGAGCAGCACCTGCAACGCAACCTGACCAACCGTCACATCCAGCTCATCGCCATTGGCGGCGCCATCGGCACCGGCCTGTTCATGGGCTCGGGCAAGACCATCAGCCTGGCCGGCCCGTCGATCATCTTCGTCTACATGATCATCGGCTTCATGCTGTTCTTCGTCATGCGCGCCATGGGCGAGCTGCTGCTGTCGAACCTCAACTACAAGTCGTTCATCGATTTCTCCGCCGACCTGCTCGGCCCCTGGGCCGGCTACTTCACCGGCTGGACCTACTGGTTCTGCTGGGTGGTCACTGGCATCGCCGACGTGGTGGCGATCGCCGCCTACACACAATTCTGGTTCCCGGACTTGCCACAGTGGATACCGGCGCTGAGCTGCGTGGCCTTGTTGCTGTCGCTGAACCTGGTGACGGTGAAGATGTTCGGCGAAATGGAATTCTGGTTCGCCCTGATCAAGATCATCGCCATCATGGGCCTGGTCGCCACCGGCCTGTACATGGTCATCACCGGCTTCCAGTCGCCGAGTGGGCACACCGCCACCCTGACCAACCTGTGGAATGACGGCGGCATGTTCCCCAATGGCCTGCTGGGCTTCTTCGCCGGCTTCCAGATCGCCGTATTCGCCTTCGTCGGTATCGAACTGGTGGGCACCACCGCCGCCGAAGCAAAGAACCCCGAGCGCACCCTGCCGCGGGCGATCAACTCGATCCCGATCCGCATCATCGTGTTCTACGTGCTGGCGCTGATCGCCATCATGGCCGTGACCCCATGGCGCGACGTGGTGCCGGGCAAGAGCCCGTTCGTCGAGCTGTTCGTGCTGGCCGGCCTGCCGGCGGCGGCAAGCATCATCAACTTCGTGGTGCTGACTTCTGCGGCCTCGTCGGCCAACAGCGGCGTGTTCTCCACCAGCCGCATGCTGTTCGGCCTGGCCCAGGAGGGCGATGCGCCCAAGGCGTTCGAGAAACTCTCGCGCCGCGCGGTGCCGGCCAACGGCCTGTACTTCTCCTGCACATGCCTGCTGCTGGGCGCGGTGCTGATCTACCTGGTACCCAATGTGATCGAAGCCTTCACCCTGGTGACGACGGTGTCGGCGGTGCTGTTCATGTTCGTATGGACGCTGATCCTGCTGTCGTACCTGAGCTACCGCAAACAGCGCGCGGCGCTGCATGAGCAGTCCACCTACAAGATGCCCGGCGGGCGTTTCATGTGCTACGTGTGCCTGGTGTTCTTTGCCGGCATTCTGGTGCTGTTGAGCCTGGAGGCGGATACGCGCTCGGCGCTGGTGGTCACGCCGATCTGGTTCGTGATTCTGGCGGTGACCTATCAGTTCGTGCGCAGCAGGCGTCAGCCGCGTACCGCCGTGCGTGGGGCGTCGAACAACTGATCCTGAACCCATCGCGGGGCAAGCCCGCTCCCACGCCTGCCGTGTGAGGTCGGCGTGGGAGCGGGCTTGCCCCGCTATGAGGCCCGCTAGCCTTGCTCCAACCCTTCAAGCACGGCTTCGGCCAACGCCAGGCCTTTCTCCAGCGAGTTCTCCGTCGCCGTCAGCAAACTGCGCAACGGCTCCCCCGCCTTCTCCAACGCGGCAGCATTGGTCTCATACGCCGCCTTCAACGCCGCCACGGCGCACACCAGCGCATCCTCGCTATCAACGCCAGCACGTACCGAGAGAATCGGATCATGGGCGTGATTGCAGGTGCCAAAGTGGGAACAAGCGGTGACGGGACGTGATTTGCGCGGGGTAAGGTTGACCAACGATTCCTGGTTCATGGCTGCACCTCTCGATGAAAGGTGGCGATCTCGACAAATGCGAACGGTGGATCTGGAACGATCTTCTTGAGCATGGTGCGACTCCTTGCAGCCTTCTGAAGTGTATCTCCGTGCCCATACGCCAATATGGGTGGACGGAGCCGTGCGGGTTGGCGTTGCCGGTCAGAAGGTCCGGTGAGCCCGAAGGCTCCCACACACGGCTCCGCCCATAACGGGTGCAACCATGCAGGACACGCTATCGCAGGTGCGATGTGCCCGGTTCTGACAGCGGGACGCCAATCCCGAACCGCAGAAACTACTGCGGTGCGGCACGGTACTCAAGTACCGCTTATGTGTCAAAAGTGTTCATCGCCCCGGGCCCCAATCCTGTGCAAGCCTGTGCAGCAAGCACCATCCTGGCCACACCCCGCGCCCCGATTCGTCGCATAACCGCTCTACCAAGCACATTCCATCGCTCGGCACAGCCCTTGCAATCTCCGATCTGGCCAACACCCACCATCACATCGGAGTGAGCACATGAAGCGACGCAGTCTGATCAAGGCCTTCACCCTCAGCGCATCGATTGCCGCAATGGGCCTGAGCTGGAGCATCCAGGCCGCCGAGACCATCAAGGTCGGCATCTTGCATTCGCTTTCCGGGACCATGGCCATTTCCGAGACCTCGCTCAAGGACATGGCGCTGATGACCATCGACGAGATCAACGCCAAGGGCGGGGTCAACGGCAAGCAGCTCGAGGCGGTGGTGGTGGACCCTGCGTCCAACTGGCCGCTGTTCGCCGAGAAGAGCCGCCAGTTGCTGACCCAGGACAAGGTGGCGGTGGTGTTCGGCTGCTGGACCTCGGTGTCGCGCAAGTCGGTGCTGCCGGTGTTCGAGGAGCTCAATGGCCTGCTGTTCTACCCGGTGCAATACGAGGGTGAAGAGATGTCGCCGAACGTGTTCTACACCGGCGCGGCGCCCAACCAGCAGGCGATCCCTGCGGTGGAATACCTGATGAGCGAGGACGGTGGCGGCGCCAAGCGCTTCTTCCTGCTGGGCACCGACTACGTCTACCCGCGCACCACCAACAAGATCTTGCGCGCATTCCTGCACAGCAAGGGCGTGGCCGACAAGGATATCGAAGAGGTCTACACGCCGTTCGGCCACAGCGATTACCAGACCATCGTCGCCAACATCAAGAAGTTCTCGGCGGGCGGCAAGACAGCGGTGATCTCCACGGTCAACGGCGACTCCAACGTGCCGTTCTACAAGGAGCTGGCCAACCAGGGGCTGAAGGCCACCGATGTGCCGGTGGTGGCGTTCTCGGTGGGTGAAGAAGAGCTGCGCGGCATCGACACCAAGCCGCTGGTGGGCCACCTGGCGGCGTGGAACTACTTCGAGTCGGTGGATAACCCGGTGAACCAGAAGTTCGTCGCCGACTGGAAGGCCTACGCCAAGGCCAAGGGCCTGCCCGGGGCCGACAAGGCGGTGACCAACGATCCGATGGAAGCCACCTACGTGGGCATTCACATGTGGGCGCAGGCCGCCGAGAAAGCCAAGTCCACGGACGTCGACAAAGTACGTGAAGCGTTAGCCGGGCAGAGCTTCAAGGCACCGTCGGGCTTCACCCTGACCATGGACAAGAGCAACCACCACCTGCACAAGCCGGTAATGATCGGCGAGATCCAGGATGACGGGCAGTTCAGTGTGGTCTGGCAGACAGAAGAGCCGTTGCGGGCGCAGCCGTGGAGCCCGTTCATTCCGGGGAATGACAAGCGGCCGGATTATGCGGTGAAGGGTAACTGAGTGCACTGGGGCTGCTGCGCAGCCCTATCGCGGATAAATCCGCTCCTACAGGTCCGTGTAGGAGCGGATTCATCCGCGATGAATCCACCGCCGATTTCCAGGATGGCCCGCATGCTCAGACTCCTGCTCACCTTTCTACTGCTACTGCCCCTGGCCACCCAAGCCAGCGAAGGCGAATTCTTCCTCAGCGCCAAACCCGCCGAACAGGCGCGCCTGCTCGAAACCTGGGCCGCGCAACCCGACGCCGCCCGCCTGCCGCTGCTGGACAACCTGCGCCAGGGCCGCATCGCTGAAAATGACACCCGCAAACTACGCCTGAACAACCGCCTGCGCGGCCTGATCGACAACGCCCTGGCCAGCCACCAGCTGCTCAGCGACAACAGCGCAATCCGCCTGGCCTCCGCCCAGCAGTTGCAGAAAAGCGCCCAGCCGGCACAGATGGCCTTCCTCGACCGGCGCTTCGCCGCCGAACCCGACGCCGCCGTGCACGCGGCCCTCGGCTTGGCCCTGGCCAACCTGCAACTGGGCGCCAGCGACCCGGCAGTGCGTCTGGCCGCCGTGCGTCTGCTCGGCGAAACCGGTGACCCGCTGGCCCGCACCCGGCTTGAAGCGCTACTACAACCCAACGCCGAAACCGACGCAGCCGTGCGCACCGCCGCCGAAACCAGCCTGGCCCAGGTACAGCGCAAGCTGCTGGTGGGCGAACTGCTCGGCCAGGCCTTCAGCGGTCTGTCGCTGGGCTCGATTCTGCTGCTGGCGGCACTGGGCCTGGCGATCACCTTCGGCCTGCTCGGGGTGATCAACATGGCCCACGGCGAGATGCTGATGCTCGGCGCCTACAGCACCTATATGGTCCAGGTGCTGCTGCAGCGCTATGCCCCCGGTGCCATCGAGTTTTACCCGCTGATCGCCCTGCCGGTGGCCTTCGCCGTCAGCGCCGGGGTCGGCATGGCCCTGGAGCGCACGGTGATCCGCCACCTGTATGGCCGCCCGCTGGAGACCCTGCTGGCCACCTGGGGCATCAGCCTGATCCTGATCCAGGCCGTGCGCCTGCTCTTCGGCGCGCAGAACGTCGAGGTAAGCAACCCGGCCTGGCTGTCCGGCGGCATCCAGGTGCTGCCCAACCTGGTGCTGCCGTACAACCGCCTGGTGATCATCGGCTTCGCCCTCGCCGTGGTGCTGCTCACCTGGCTGCTGCTCAACCGCACGCGGCTGGGCCTGAACGTGCGCGCGGTCACCCAGAACCGCAACATGGCCGCCTGCTGCGGGGTGTCCACCGGCCGCGTCGACATGCTCGCCTTCGGCCTCGGCTCAGGCATCGCCGGGCTCGGCGGCGTGGCCTTGAGCCAGGTCGGCAACGTGGGGCCGGACCTGGGCCAGAGCTACATCATCGACTCGTTCCTGGTGGTGGTGCTCGGCGGTGTCGGCCAACTGGCTGGCAGCCTGTGGGCGGCCTTCGGACTGGGCATCGCCAACAAACTGCTGGAGCCGCAGATCGGTGCGGTGCTGGGCAAGATCCTCATCCTTGCGCTGATCATTCTGTTCATCCAGAAGCGCCCGCAAGGCCTGTTCGCCCTCAAGGGACGGGTAATCGACTGATGAACCAGCCATTGATTGTCACTGCCACGCGCAAGGCCGGCACCCGGGTTTCAATGGCCGTCGGCGCCGTTGTCGTCCTGGTGCTGCTGGCCCTGCCGCTGCTGTCGCTGCTGCCCGACGGGCACGCCTTGCAGGTCTCGGCCTACACCCTGACCCTGGTCGGCAAGGTCCTCTGCTACGCCATCGTCGCCCTGGCCCTGGACCTGGTCTGGGGCTACGCCGGGTTGCTGTCGCTCGGCCATGGCCTGTTCTTCGCCCTGGGCGGCTACGCCATGGGCATGTACCTGATGCGCCAGGCGGCCGGCGACGGCCTGCCGGGGTTCATGACCTTCCTGTCGTGGAGCGAGCTGCCCTGGTACTGGGCCGGCACCCAGCATTTCGCCTGGGCGCTGTGCCTGGTGGTGCTGGCGCCGGGGCTGCTGGCGCTGGTGTTCGGCTTCTTCGCCTTCCGCTCGCGGATCAAGGGCGTGTATTTCTCGATCATGACCCAGGCCCTGACCTTCGCCGGGATGCTGCTGTTCTTCCGCAACGAGACAGGCTTTGGCGGCAACAACGGCTTCACCAGCTTCCGCACCATCGTCGGTTTCGACATCGCCGCCCAGGGCACCCGGGCCGTGCTGTTCCTGCTCACGGTCGGCCTGCTGCTGGGCAGCCTGTTCCTGTGCTGGCGCCTGACCCAGAGCAAGTTCGGGCGCCTGCTCACTGCCGTGCGTGACGCCGAGAACCGCCTGATGTTCTGCGGCTACGACCCGCGTGGCTTCAAGCTGCTGGTATGGGTGCTCAGCGCCGTGCTGTGCGGCCTGGCCGGGGCGCTGTACGTGCCGCAGGTGGGCATCATCAACCCCAGCGAGATGTCGCCGACCAACTCCATCGAGGCCGCCGTGTGGGTGGCCCTGGGCGGGCGCGGCACGTTGATCGGGCCACTGCTCGGCGCCGGCCTGGTCAATGGCATGAAGAGCTGGTTCACCGTGGCGTTTCCCGAGTTCTGGCTGTTCTTCCTCGGCGCGCTGTTCATCCTCGTCACCCTGTACCTGCCCAAGGGCGTGGTCGGCCTTGTGAAGAAAAGGAGCCAGCCATGAGAAGCGTGCCCCCGGTACATCCGGAATTCATGCTCGAACCGATCTTCGACCAGATCGGCAGCGGTCGCGAGGCGATCGGCCTCGGTCGGCGCCGCGAGACTGGGCTCGACACCCGCCACGGCACGGTGCTGAGCCTGGAGGGCATCAGCGTCAGTTTCGACGGCTTCAAGGCGCTCAACGACCTGAACCTGTACATCGGCGTCGGTGAGTTGCGCTGCATCATCGGCCCCAACGGCGCCGGCAAGACCACGATGATGGACGTGATCACCGGCAAGACTCGGCCCGACACGGGGACCGCGTTTTTCGGCGACACCCTCGACCTGACCCGCATGAGCGAATGCCAGATCGCCCAGGCCGGCATCGGCCGCAAATTCCAGAAGCCCACGGTGTTCGAGGCGTTGACGGTGTTCGAGAACCTGGAGCTGGCGCTCAAGGCCGACAAGTCGGTGTGGGCCAGCCTGCTGGCACGCTTGAGCGGCGAGCAGCGCCAGCGCATCGACGAGGTGCTGACCACCTTGCGGCTGCTGCCCCTGGCCCAGCGCCAGGCGGGGTTGCTGTCCCACGGGCAGAAGCAGTTCCTGGAGATCGGCATGCTACTGGTGCAGGAGCCGAAGCTGCTGCTGCTTGATGAGCCGGTGGCGGGGATGACCGATGCCGAGACCGAGTTCACCGCCGAGCTGTTCCGCTCGCTGGCGCGCAGGCATTCGCTGATGGTGGTGGAGCATGACATGGGGTTCGTCGGCAGCATTGCCGACCATGTGACGGTGCTGCATCAGGGCAGTGTGCTGGCCGAAGGGTCGCTGGCGCAGGTGCAGGAGGATGAGCGAGTGGTCGAGGTGTACCTCGGTAGATAGGCCTATGAAGCCCGCTCTCACGCACAAATCACACAAGGGCAAGACATGCTGAAAATCGACACCCTGCACCAGTACTACGGCGGTAGCCACATCCTGCGCGGCCTGTCCTTCGAGGCCAAGGTCGGCGAGGTCACCTGCCTGCTGGGCCGCAACGGCGTGGGCAAGACCACCCTGCTGCGCTGCCTGATGGGCCTGCTGCCGGCCCGCGAGGGCCGCGTGGAATGGGAAGGCAAAGCGATCACCACACTCAAGCCACAACAACGAGTGCAGGCCGGCATCGCCTACGTGCCCCAGGGCCGCGAGATCTTCCCGCGCCTGACCGTGGAGGAAAACCTGCTGATGGGCCTGTCGCGGTTCCCCGCCCGCGAGGCACGGGATGTGCCGGCATTCATCTACGAACTGTTCCCGGTGCTGGAGCAGATGAAACAACGCCGTGGCGGCGACCTGTCCGGCGGCCAGCAGCAACAATTGGCCATCGGCCGCGCCCTGGCCAGCCGCCCGCGCCTGCTGATCCTCGACGAGCCCACCGAAGGTATCCAACCCTCAGTGATCAAGGAGATCGGCGCGGTGATCCGCAAGCTCGCCGACCGTGGCGACATGGCCATCCTGCTGGTGGAGCAGTTCTACGACTTCGCCGAGGAACTGGCCGACCAGTACCTGGTCATGGCCCGTGGCGAAATCGTCCAGCGCGGCCGCGGCGAAAACATGCAGGCCGAAGGTGTGCGCGGCCTGGTTACCATTTAATCTGCAACCACTTCCCTTGCGAGACGCTGTCATGAGTTACCAGATCCGCGACGCCCTGATCGACGACGTGCCGGGCATCCTCGACATCTACAATGACGCCGTGGCCAACACCACGGCGATCTGGAACGAAACCCCGGTGGACCTGGCCAATCGCCTGGCCTGGTTCGAGGCCCGTGCGCAGCAGGGTTATCCGATCCTGGTGGCGGTGGATGACAGCGGCGTGCTCGGTTACGCCTCATTCGGCGACTGGCGGCCGTTCGAGGGCTTTCGCCATACGGTCGAACATTCGGTGTACATCCGTGGAGACCAGCGCGGCAAAGGTCTGGGGCCGGTGCTGATGGCAGCACTGGTCGAGCGGGCCAGGGGCTGTGGCAAGCATGTGATGGTCGCCGCCATCGAAAGCGGCAATGCCGCGTCGGTGCGCCTGCATGAGCGGCTGGGGTTCGTGGTGACCGGGCAGATGCCGCAGGTGGGCGTGAAGTTCGGCCGGTGGCTGGACCTGACCTTCATGCAACTGATGCTCGGTCCAGGGGCGCAGCCGTGAAACCCGAGGGGCCGCCGTGCGGCCCCACAACGTTCACATCTGGGTAAACCGGCCCAACCGTTGGCGCAGCATGTGGTTCTCGCTGCGCAACTGCTGCACTTCCTCCAGCAATTCCAGCGCCAGGGCCACCCCTTCCCATTCGAGCTCCAGCTGATCATGCAGCTTCACCGCGCGCTTGAGGGTGACCGGCGCGCGGTCGTCGAACACCCATTCCTCCGGCGTTCGCCCCGAAGGTTCAACAATGCCGTGCTCGACGATCTCGATCACGCAATCGGCCGTGAGGTCGGCTTCCTGGCAAAGGGTACGCATGTCCAGTTGAACGATCAGGGTGCTGCTCATGATCACTTACTCCATTGAGTCCTCGGATTGAACGCGGCTTTCTCGGAGAGCTGGGTCCACAGTGCACGCGTTGCGTCATCGGATTGGGCGGGCATCACGACTTTGAGCTGGGCGTACAGGTCGCCGCGCTCGCCCTGCTTGTTCAGCAGGCCCATGCCCTTGACCCGCAGGCGCTGGCCGCTCTGGCTGTCGGGGCGGATGGTCAGGTTGATCTTGCCGGTCAGGGTCGGCACGGCCACCTTGGCGCCGAGCGCTGCCTCCCACGGTGCCAGCGGCACGGTGATGATCAGGTCATGACCTTCGACATCGAACAGCGGGTGCGGTGCCATGCGGATGGTCAGGAACAGGTCGCCATTGGCGCCACCGCCCACGCCCGGCGCGCCCTGGCCCTTGAGGCGGATGCGCTCGCCGTCGGTCACCCCGGCAGGGATCTTCACGTTCAGGGTCTTGGTGGTGAACCCGGTGCGCTGGCCGGCAGCGTTAGTCTGCGGCACCTGGAAGCTGATCTGCTTGGATTCCTTGTTCAGGGTTTCCTCGAGGAACACCGCCAGCTCCAGTTCCACGTCCTGCCCTCGCCTGCCGGTACTACGTTGTTGCCGGCCACCGCCGCCACCGAAGGGGTTGCCACCCCGGGCGCCGAAGATCGAGCTGAAGAAATCGGAAAAATCGCCGCCCTCGAAGCCACCGCCGCCGCCATTGCCGCCACGGGACTGCCAGCCAGGCGGTGCCTGGAAAGGCCGGCCATGCTGGCCGCCATACTTGCGGATCTCGTCGTACTCGGCGCGCTTGTCCTTGTCGCCAAGCACTTCGTAGGCCTCGTTGGCCTCCTTGAACTTGTCCTCGGCGTCACGCTCCTTGCTGACATCCGGGTGATACTTGCGCGCGAGCTTGCGGTAAGCGGCCTTGATCGCCTTCTCGTCCGCGCTCGCCTCGACGCCGAGTATCTTGTAATAGTCTTTGAAGTCCATCTATGGATCACCGATGTGAATGTACGTATTGCTACTGAAGATTGGGGTCAAGCATAGCCTTTCAAGGTTCATCCGGGGTTGCGCTATCGCAGACGACCGGTCTTGATTTAGCCGCAGACTGGCATAAACTGCGCGGCCGTTTTGCCTCCGGAAGCTCTCCTTCATGTCTGACGTATCCCCGGCCCGCGCCCTCGGCATCGACTTCGGCACCTCCAACTCCACGGTCGGCTGGCACCGCCCTGGCGCCGAATCGCTGATCGCCCTGGAAGACGGCAAGATCACCCTGCCGTCGGTGGTCTTCTTCAACATCGAGGAACGTCGCCCGGTGTATGGCCGCCTGGCCCTGCACGAGTACCTGGAGGGCTACGAAGGCCGCCTGATGCGCTCGCTCAAGAGCCTGCTGGGCTCCAAGCTGATCAAGCACGACACCAGCGTGCTGGGCAGCGCCCTGCCGTTCAAGGACCTGCTGGGCATGTTCATCGGCGAACTGAAAAAGCGCGCCGAAGCCGATGCCGGCCGCGAATTCGACCAGGTGGTGCTGGGCCGCCCGGTATTCTTCGTCGACGAGGACCCGGCCGCCGA
The DNA here is from genome assembly GCF_900110655.1 of Pseudomonas soli. Classification (GTDB taxonomy): domain Bacteria; phylum Pseudomonadota; class Gammaproteobacteria; order Pseudomonadales; family Pseudomonadaceae; genus Aquipseudomonas; species Aquipseudomonas soli. Next base: position 50,512 of record NZ_FOEQ01000012.1, on the reverse strand, counting down.
CCAGGAAGCCGAGGATACCCTGGCGGAAGTTGCGCGCAAGATCGGCTTCAAGGACGTGTCGTTCCAGTACGAACCGATCGCCGCGGCCTTCGACTACGAGTCGGGCATCAGCCGTGAAGAGCTGGTACTGATTGTCGATATCGGCGGTGGTACCTCGGACTTTACCCTGATCCGCCTGTCGCCCGAGCGCCACCTGGTGGCCGAGCGCCATGACGACATCCTCGCCACCGGCGGCGTGCACATCGGCGGTACCGACTTCGACAAGCAACTGAGCCTGCAGGGCGTGATGCCGCTGTTCGGCTACGGCAGCCGGATGAAGAGCGGCGCGCTGATGCCCACCAGCTACCACCTCAACCTGGCCACCTGGCACACCATCAACGCCCTGTATGCGCAGAAGTCGCAACTGGCCCTGGGCAGCATGCGCTATGACATCGAGGACACCCTCGGCATCGACCGACTGTTCAAGCTGATCGAGCAGCGCGCCGGGCACTGGTTGGCGATGGAGGTGGAAGCCAGCAAGATCGAGCTGACCGAGCGCGACAGCCGGAGCATCGACTTTGGCCGGATCGAACCGCAGCTGTCGGCCGAGCTGACCCGGGCACTGTTCGAAGATGCAATTGACGGTTTGCTCGAGCGCGTGCGCGGCAGTGTGAGCGAATTGCTGGCCAAGGCCGGCGTGAGCGAGAGCCAGGTGGACACGGTATTCTTCACCGGCGGCTCCAGCGGCATTCCGGCGCTGCGCAACAGCGTGGCGGCGATGCTGCCCAATGCGCGGCATGTGGAAGGCAATATCTTCGGCAGCATTGGCAGCGGCCTGGCGATCGAGGCGCGCAAGCGTTACGGCGTGCTCTGATCGATTTGGGGCCGCTTTGCGGCCCTGGTGATCCTCAGACCAGCTCCGCCCGCTTCAACTCGCTCTTCAAGTAGGCGTAGTAGATCGGCCCCGCCACCACACCCGGCAGGCCGAACGCCGCCTCGAACACCAGCATCGCCAGCAACAGCTCCCAGGCCTTGGCACTGATCTGCCCGCCGACGATCCGCGCGTTGAGGAAATACTCGACCTTGTGGATAACGATCAGATAGCCCAGCGCCGCCATCGCCACCCAGATCGACAGCGACAGACCAACGATGGTGATCAGGGTATTGGACATCAGGTTGCCGATTACCGGCAGCAGCCCGAGCAGGAAGGTCAGCACGATCAGGGTCTTGGTCAGCGGCAGGTGCACGCCGAACAGCGGCAACACCACGGCGAGGAAGATGCCGGTAAAGAAGGTGTTGAGCAGCGAGATCTTGATCTGCGCGAAGACGATGTTGCGAAACGCCTGCACCAGCAGGCTCAGGCGCTCGAACAAGGCAGCGGCCAGGGGCTTGCGCCGGGAAATGTCGGGGATGCGCTGCAGGGCGACGATGGCGCCGAGGATCATGCCGATCAACAGGGTCACGAACATGTGCGCCATGCCCTTGCCCACGAGCTGCAACTCGCTCAGGTGACTCTTGAGCCAATCGCCGATGGCCACCTTGAACTCGGCCGCACTGGCCGGCAGGTAGGCGTCGATGAACGGCGGCAACTGGCCCCGCGCACGCTCGACCAAACCCATGAACTTGTCCAGCGAGGCGCCGGGGTTCTCGGCCTCATGCAACAGGAAACTGAAGGCACCGGCGATCAGCAGGGTCAATGTGCTCACTACCAGGGTGCCAAGCAGCGCCACAGCGAGCCAGCGTGCGCGCTGCCCAGCGATCAGCGGTTGCAGGCGCGGCGTCAGCATGTTGACCAGCTCGAATACCAGCAGGCCGGCGAGCAAGCTGGGCAGCAGTTTCAGCGGCAACGCCAGCAGCAGGCCGGCGACAACGATGAGCAGGCTGGCAAGGGTGATCTGGCGGGGGGTGAAGGTCATACAGCCTCGACGGCAGACAGCGGAAAGTTCCGCAGTCTGCCAGCCTTCACGGCAGAGGCATAGGCGCAGGTCATTTCTTCTTCAGGCAGTCGCTCATGAAGGTCTTGCGTTCATCGCCCTTGAGCGCTTTGGTGGTGGCGTCGGCGTTGCAGGTTTTCATTTTTTCCTGCTGAGTGGCGGCGGGCTTGGCCTTGAGGCAGGTGCTCATGAATGCCTTGCGCTCGTCGCCCTTGAGCGCCTTGGCAGTGGCATCGGCGTTGCAGGTCTTCATCTTTTCCTGTTGCGCGGTGGCGGCAAATCCTTGCCCCGCGATCATCATGCCCAACACCAGCAGGGGTACGTGCAGCAGCTTCATGGCGTGGTCTCCTTGCCTGCGCGCCGAATGCGCGCTCGTCGCTGCTGAGTGTAGACAAGAATTTTTACATCTCTGTCCGCGCTCGCCGTCGGTACTGTTCCGGGGTGCACCGGGCCTGGCGCTGGAACATGGCTATGAAGGCCGAGGCGCTGCTGTAGCCGAGGTCGAAGGCGATGGACTGGATCGCGGTGCCTGCCTCGAGCGCCTCGATGGCGCGCAGAAAGCGCAGACGCAGGCGCCATTCGCCGAAGCTCATTCCCAGTTCACGCAAGAACTGCCGCGCCAGGGTGCGCTCGCTGACATGCACCTGCCCGGCCCAGTGAGCCAGCGGGCGGTTGTCGCCGGGTTCGTCATGCAATCCTTCAAGCACCTGGCGCAGGCTGTCGCTGCGGGCGAAGGGCAGGTAGCAGGTCTGGGTCTGCGCCAGGTGCAACTGGTCCAGCAGCACCTGTGCCAGGCGCTGGTCACGCTCGTCCCGGGCGACGCGCAGGTCACGGCGGGCGAAGTCGCCAAGGATCGCCTTGAGGATGTCGCTGATCACCAGGCAGCAGGGTTGCGCCGGCAGCCCGGCACACAGGCTGCGGTCAAGGTAGACCGAGCGGTAGACGATGGCCTGGGGGTTGTAGCAGCCATGCTCGGTATCCGGCGGTACCCACACGGCGTAGTGCGGCGGCGAGATGAAGCGCTGGCCTTCGACGTCCAGGTGCATCAGGCCATGGGACGCGTAGTTGAGCTGGCCCCAGGGGTGACGGTGCGGGGCGCTGTGGGTGTCGGCACCGAATTCGTCGTAGCGAAAGTACACCGGGGCCGGGAGCTGGTCGAAGCGCGGAATGTCGAGGTACTTGCGAGTCATGCTGTCTGCTTCGCGGGGTAGGTTGTCTGGATGGAAGTATAAGCATGCAAGCAGACAAGCGATAATACCCGCCGTCATACCCTCCCTGCAGGAGCGAGCCCGCTCCCGCAGGGGACACCCGTTACCTGAGAGTCCCAATGAACTACCTCTTCCCCCTCATCGCCATCCTCATCTGGGCCGGCAACACCGTGGTCACCAAGATGTCCGCGGGGGCCATCTTCCCGGCAGAGATCGGCTTCTACCGCTGGCTGCTGGCCGGCCTGCTGTTCACGCCCTTCCTGCTGCCCCAGGTCTGGCGCAACCGCGCGGCGATCCGCCCGCACCTGGGCAAGGTGTTCGTGCTGGGCGTGCTGGGCATGGCCATCTACCAGAGCCTGGCGTACTTCGCCGCCAGCATCACCAGCGCCACCAACATGGGCATCATTCTCTCGCTGATGCCGCTGATGTCACTGGCCCTGTCCATCGCCTGGCTGGGCCAGCGCCTGAGCTACGGCGCGCTGCTGGGCGCGATCGTGTCGTTCTTCGGTGTGCTCGAAGTTGTCTCGGCCGGGCAGCCTGGCACGCTGCTACATCAGGGCCTGAACAGTGGCGACCTGATGATGCTGGTGGCCACCCTCGCCTATGCGCTGTACAGCTTCCTGCTGAAGAAATGGCAGCTGCGCCTGCCGCCGCTGCAGTTGCTCTACCTGCAGGTGCTGGTGGCTATCCTGGTGCTGCTGCCGCTGTTCGTGCTGTCACCGAAGACCGGGCTGAACGGCCACAACTTCGGCCTGGTGCTGTATGCCGGCCTGCTGGCCTCGATGGTCGCGCCGCGGGTATGGATGCAGGCCGTGCATCGCCTTGGCCCGAGCCGCACCACGCTGTTCTTCAACCTGCTGCCGGTGGTCACGGCGGTGATCGCCGCCGTGGTGCTGGACGAGCAACTGGCCAGTTATCACCTGGTTGGCGGCTTGCTGACACTGGTCGGCGTGCTGCTGGCCGAGCGCTGGACAACGCCAGTACGGCGCACGGTCACAACCCCGCGGCCTTGAGCCGCGCAGCATGTTCGGTGAACAGCCGCACCGGCTCGGCGCCCTTGCCCACGGCGCCGAGGGACTGGTTGACGATGTCCAGGTGATCGAGCGGATAGTCGTCGCCGATCACTTGGCCCAGGTGCGAGCTGAAGCGCCCGACCATGCCGTCGCAGTGACCCTTCTCGCGCACGAAGCTACGGGCGAACAGACGGCAGAAGCGATTGCTGCCGTCGAAGCGGTTCAACCCCTGGTCGGTGCGGCCCGGCTGCAAGGTGCCTGACCAGGAGTAGTAACGCACGCCGTTCACCTCGGCCGGCCCCTCGCCGCCCCAGACCTCGGGCAGCCCCTGTGGATAAGCCTGGTTGAACAGCGCCACCCCGGCGCTGGTCAGCGACTGGTGCGAGGCATGCACGTCGATCGGCAGCGGATCTCGGCGCCAGCCGGTCTCCAGCCAGCCCAGCAGCACGGCGAAACCATGCAGCACGGCCTTGAGGAGGCGCCCCTTGGCGGAGTGGCCCGGCGCCGTGCGTTCAAGGTGGTCGGCCAGTTCCGAGCCATGGTTGGGGCCGGCCACCGAGGTCACCGAGGCCACCCGGCCTGGCCGCTTCGCCGCCGCATAGCGGGCACTGAGCGCGCCCTGGCTGTGGCCGATCAGGTTGACCTTCTCGGCCCCCGTTCGCCGGCAGATGTCCTCGATGATGATCAACAGCTGCTCGCCGCGCACCTCGCTGGAATGCAGCGGAGACACCTGCACCGGATACACCTGCGCGCCGCCCCGGCGCAACGCCGGGACAATGCCGAACCAGTAGGGATACAGCAGCACCCGCACGAAACCGAGCATGCCCGGCACCAGCACCAATGGATAACGCGTGGCCAGTTCCTGACTCATCACCCTGCCCTCTTCCATGGACGACCGGCCCACACTACAGCGCGCCCTGTGTCATTCGCAATCGAACTCCCGGCGTGCTGCGCGGTTCCAAGGAGAACAGACCCTGAGCAAGGAGCGGGACCATGTACAAGCAGACTCTGGCCATCCTTCTGGCAAGCGCCACCCTCGCCGCCTGCGGCAGCCGCCCGGAAAACCCGGTGGACTACGTCACCTACCGCAACGAGCCGCTGGTCAAGCAGGTGGAGCACGGCATGACCATGCAGAAGGTCATCGCCATCGGCGGCAGCCCTTCGAATGTCAGCGACCTGCCCCACGGTGGCACCTGCAACGACTACATCCTCAACCGTGACGGCCAGCAACAGCCCTACTACGTGCGCTTCGACGCCACCGGCCATGTCGACGCCAAGGGCTTCAAGACCTGCAAGCAACGCCAGGAAGACAGCGACGCCGTCCACGGCGCATGACACCCCATGACTACCCTGATCCTTTCGGAGATGAACATGAGCGTTGAACTGACCGATGTGAAAACCCTGCGCGAACGTGCCCGTCAGCATGTCGAGCAAGGCGCGGTGACCGAGGGTTACCACGCCGATCGCGAGAAGATCCTGCGCCTGCTCAACGAGTCGCTGGCCACCGAGCTGGTCTGCGTGCTGCGCTACAAGCGTCACTACTTCATGGCCAGCGGTATCAAGGCCAGCGTCGCCGCCACGGAGTTCCTCGAGCACGCCACCCAGGAAGCCGAGCATGCCGACAAGCTGGCCGAGCGCATCGTGCAATTGGGCGGCGAGCCAGACTTCAACCCCGACAACCTGACCAAGAATTCCCATGCCCAGTACGTGGCGGGCAGTTCATTGAAGGAGATGGTGCTGGAGGACCTGGTGGCCGAACGGATCGCCATCGACAGCTACCGCGAGATCATCCAGTACATCGGTGATAAAGACCCGACCACTCGGCGCATCTTCGAAGACATCCTGGCCCAGGAAGAAGAGCACGCCGACGATATGTCGGATCTGTTGCAGGGGTTGTAAATATTGGGGGCGCGCAGCGCCCCTACTTCTTGGCCTTCACCGCCGCCGGCGCCTTGCCGGCGCGCATCTGCTGCAACAACGGCGTGCACTGGTTGGGCACATCCCCGCTGCTCGGCGCGATCAGCGCCAGCAGCCCCGCCGCAGGCCCCGCCACCACCCCCAACGCCACCATCCCCGCGCCACGCAGCGCCAGCGGCACTGCCTGCACACCGGCACTGGGCTTGGCGAACGGCCCGCGCACGTACAATGGCGACCGCAGCGAGAATAGCCGCAGCCCTTTCGATTCCGGGGTGATCTTCAGGTCCAGTTGCTCGCTGGCGAAATTGGCCGTGCCGTCGATGTAGATGATCGCGTTCTCGGTATCGAAGACGAACAGGCGGGTGGTCGCCAGGCCCTCCTTGATGCCGACATCGGCTGCGGCACAGTTGATCTTCACTTCCTCATCGCCAAACAGCTTGCCGATCACGTAGTTGCCCACGTTGAGCCCAGCGATCTCCATCAGGCTGCGGCTGATGGCGCCATCGTTGATCAGCAGGCGCAGGTCGCCGCTGGAAGTACCGAGCAGCGCCGCCACCGAGTTGCCCCTGCCACTGATATCGGCGTCGCCGTTGAGCTCGCCGAAGCTGGTCTGCATGGGCGCGAAGCTGGGGAACAATTGCTTGAGCTTGAAGCCCCGGGCGGTGAGCTGGGCACGCCCCTGCAGCGGCGTGCTGCGCCCGTCCAGGCGGATGTTGGAATCGAGGTTGCCCCCGGCCACGCCAAAGCGCAGCGGTTCCAGGCGCAGCAGGCCGTCCTCGAGAATCACATGGGCAGACAGGTCATTGAACGGCAGTTTCTCGCTGTGCACGATGCGCTTGCCGGCGAAGGTCACATCGGCATCCATCGCCCGCCAGCGCTCGGTGCGGAACTCCTCTACCGGCAACACCTTGTTGGCCGGCTGCTTGCTGGCGCCGCCCCGGGCCTTCTGCTCGGCGTTCGAATCGGCGCCGATCAGCGGTGCCAGGTCCTTGAACAGCAGTTGGTTGGAGACCAGGTTGCCGGACAGTTTCGGCCGAGGCTGGCTGGCGACGAAGGCCAGGCCGCCGTGGATATCACTGTCGCCGATCTTGCCGTTGAAGCCTTCATAGCGGAAATGCGCGCCCTCGGCGGCATGCAGGTTGGCGCTCAGGTGGCCGTCGGTGGCGTAGGGTGGCGTGTCTGGCAGGGTCACGCCGGTCAGCGGGTAGAGGTTGCCCAGGCTGCTGCCGGAGAGCTTCAGGCGCAGGTCGAGGGCGCCCAGGTTGCGGGGGTCGGTCAGGGTACCGGCAAGGGCGACGTGGGTATCGCCGATGCGCACGTCGGCCTGCAGCGGGAATGGCTGGCTGGCATCCTGCAGCGCCAGCAGGCCGCCGATCTTGCCGGTGCCGGCAACCGCCTGGCCCTTGTAGCGCCCCTGGGCCTTGAAGCCGAAGGCATAGTCCTGGGCATTGCCGGCTTTCTCGGCGCGGGCCTTGCCGACGATATCGCTGAACGGGATCGGCTTGCCCAGCGGATCAACCTGCACTTTCATGCTGGTTTTCAGGGTCTGGTCGTCGAAGCTGACATTGCCCTGGTCGAATCCGATCGCGCCGATGTCCAGCACCCACTTCGACGGCTCCTCGTGCTCATCCTTGGGCCCGAAGTCGAACACCCAGTTGGCCCGGCCATCGGCCAGGCGGATGAGGCTGGCACTGGGCTTGACCAGGTCGATGCGCGGGATGCTGATGCGCTGGACGATCAGCGGCAGCGGCGCCAGGCGAAAATCCACTCGCTCCAGGCCCACCATGCGCGGCTCCTTGAGCCATTCGGGGTTGCCCAGGGTGAGGTCTTCGGCGGTGAAGTGCGGCCAGGGCACGAAGGCACGCCAGCCACCCTCCTCGGGTTCGGTGCGCCAGTGCACGGCGAGGTTGCCGTTGATCGCGAAAGGCCGGTGCAGGGCTTCGGAGACTTTCTCGTTGAGCAGCGGCTTGACGCGGTTCCAGTCGAAGGTGGCGATCACCACCACCAGGATTGCCAACAGGGTGGCCAGGGTGGCGAAGGTCCAGACGATGATTCTGGCAGGGCGCGTCATTGCGTGATTCTCCTGACTGCTTGGAAGGCGGCGCGACGATGGCACTCATTATGTCGGACTGATGAAAACCCGCCGGGTTTAATCCGCGCAGCATGATAACCAAGATTTTCCTGACGATTTTCTCAGCTTTTGGTCTACGGAGCGTGGCAGTGTTACCGGGGAGTCGACTTGCCTCAATGCTCGGCGCATCGCCGAAAACATTGAGCCAGAGCGCTCCGCGCACAGTATCAATGCCGTCGATTGTTACCATTATCCTGATGAACTTTTCTCTGGAGTTACCGGGCGTAGCATTGGCTCCGTACCCACTTTCCAGCCCCCCAGAGGAGCACCGAATCATGAAGCGCCATCTGCTGCTGAGCCTGACCCTGTCCGTACTTGCTGCCAACGCCTTCGCCCTGCCAGCCGAAGACCAGCACCTGAGCGCCGAGTCGCGCTCCAGCACCATCACCGTCAGCCAACCGCTGAACCCCCTGGCAGAAGGTGGCGCCGAGCGCCTGCAGGAACGTGCAGGCCGCGTGGCCGAAGGCGGTGCCGAACGCCTGCTCGAACGTAACAACCGTGTTGCCGAAGGTGGCTCTGATCGCCTGATCGAACGCAATGACCGTGTCGCCGAGGGTGGTTCGGATCGCCTGATCGAACGCAACGACCGTGTCGCCGAGGGTGGCTCTGATCGCCTGATCGAACGCAATGACCGTGTCGCCGAAGGTGGCTCCGATCGCCTGATCGAACGCAACGACCGTGTCGCCGAAGGTGGCTCCGATCGCCTCAACGAACGCAACAACCGTGTAGCCGAGGGTGGCTCGGATCGCCTGGTCGAACTCAGCCGTGTGAGCTGATCGCCATGGCCGAAAACAACAACCCTCCGTGCGGTAGCTGCTCCCCTCCAAGCCCGGTCCATTGACCGGGCTTCGTTTTTCTATCCAGAATGCCCAGCCGTACCGTCATAGAAGCCTGCCCCATGCTGCCGCGCGCCGAACAGAAGCTACAAACCCGCCAGGCCCTGCTGGATGCCGCCTGCCTGCTCATGGAGAGCGGCCGGGGTTTCGGCAGCATCAGCCTGCGCGAGGTGGCCAAGGCCGCCGGCATCGTGCCCACCGGCTTCTACCGCCACTTCCCTGACATGGATGCCCTGGGCCTGGCCCTGGTCGCCGAGGTGGACACCACCTTCCGCCAGACCATCCGCCTGGTGCGCCATAACGAATTCGAACTGGGTGGTATCACCGATGCCTCGGTGCGCATCTTCCTCGACGTGGTCGCCGCCCACCGCGCGCAGTTCCTGTTCCTGGCCCGCGAGCAGTACGGCGGCTCGCAACCGGTGCGCCAGGCCATCGCCCGCCTGCGCCAGGACATCAGCAGCGACCTGGCCACCGACCTTGCGCGCATGCCGCGCTGGCGGCACCTGGACGGCGCCGCTTTGGCGGTGATGGCCGACCTGGTGGTCAAGACCGTGTTCGCCACCCTGCCCGAGCTGATCGACAGCCCCGAACCGGGCCATGCACAGGCACTGACGGCACAGGAAAAGATCACCCAGCAACTGCGCTTCATTTTTGTCGGCGCTCGGCATTGGCAGGGGCTGGGCAATCCAGCCTGACGCTTTTGCCCAAACAGGATCATGGGAGCGGCGATGCGGCGACCCGACTTGCCCCGCGATAGCGCCATAGCGGGGCAAGTCGGGTCGCCGCATCGCCGCTCCCACGCTGCCCGTTCCCACGAACCGATGGCCACTTCTGCTACCATGGCGCCCTGCCCGACCGTCCACGAGCGCCACCATGTCCGACCCCCGCCCCGCACTGACCCGTTTCCAACAGCACTTCGCCGAGCGCATCGTGCCGCTGTGGCAAGGCCCGGGCTGGAACGCCGACATGGCCCTGCCGTACGAAGCTTTGGACACCCGGCACCGGCCACTGCCAGTGCAACGCTACCGGGCCATGGCCTGCGCCCGCCAGCTGTACCTGTTCAGCAGCCGCATCGAACAACCTGGCGCGGCCGAACGCGCCGCGGCATTGTTCCGTTCGTTGCAGAAGCACTTCCATGACGCCGAACACGGCGGTTGGTTCTACAGCATCGACGCCCAGGGCAGGCCGCTGGACCGGCGCAAGGACCTCTACACCCACGCCTTCATCGTCTTCGCTTGCGCCCATTACCTGGGCAAGGTCGACGAAGGGCTGGTGGAGGCCACGCTCAATGGCGCCCTCGAGGTGATCCACGAGCAGTTCGCCCGCGACGATGGCCTGTACGAGGCCAGCCTGGGTGAGGATTGGTCAGACCTGGGCAGCGGCCCGCTGCAGAACCCGCAGATGCACTTGGCCGAGGCCTTCCTGCAGGTGCTGGCCGTACGTGAGGACGACGACGTTCGCCAATCGCTGCTGCAGCTGTGCGAAGCGCTGCAGGCGCAGTTCGTCGAACCGGCCCATGGCCTGATGCTGGAGAAGCCGCGCGGGGCTGTGGATAACTGGTTCGAGCCGGGCCACCAGTTCGAATGGTTCTACCTGCTCGACACTTCCGGGTTGCTGCGCGGTACTGCGCTGCATGCCTCCATCGAGCGGGCCTTCGACTTCGCCGAACAGTGCGGCGTAAAGGATGCTGCGGTGCTGGCGACGCTGGATGTGGACGGCAAGGTGATCGACGCGACACAGCGTATCTGGGCCCAGGCGGAGTACCTGCGGGCACTGGCCCTGCGGCCGGGAAGCGAGGCGCGGCTGCTTGAGCAACTCACGGCGCTGGAGTCACGCTTCCTGCATGAAGGCGGCTGGCATGAGTGCCGCGATGGCGAGGGGGCGGTGAGCCGCCATGACATGCCGTCGACCACGCCCTATCATTTGGCGACTTGCCTCGAAGGTCTGCAGCGCCTGACCTGACGCTATCGCGGGGCGGTGCGCCGATGCGACTTGCCCCGCGATCATCAGCGAATCAACCTTTAACCGACCGGTCGATCGAGAACCCTGCCCAGTCCTGGCTAACCGGCATCAGCTCAAGGCTATTGATGTTGATATGCGCCGGCTGGTTGAGGATCCAGAAGATGGTCTCGGCGATGTCCTGCGGCTGGATCGGCTCGGCACCGGCGTAGGTAGCGTCGTACTTTGCCTGGTCGCCGCCGAAACGCACCAGCGAGAACTCGCTTTCGCACAGTCCCGGCTCGATGTTGCTGACCCGCACGCCAGTGCCGCGCAGGTCGCAGCGCAGGCTCAGCGAGAACTGGCCGACGAAGGCCTTGGTGCCGCCATACACATTCGCGCCCGGATACGGGTAGTTGCCCGCCACCGAACCGACATTGAGGATCGACGCGCCGCGCCCGTGGGCGATCAGGCGCGGCAGCAACAGGCGGGTGGTGTACATCAGGCCCTTGATGTTGGTGTCGACCATGGTTTCCCAGTCGTCCAGGCTGCAGTTCTGCGCCGCATCCACACCCAATGCCAGGCCGGCATTGTTGACCAGGCCCTGGAGCTTGTCGAAGCTCGGCGGCAAGCTGGCGATGGCGGCCTCCATGGCCTGGCGATCACGCACATCGACCACCAGCCCATGCACCTCGGTCTTGGCCGAGAGTTCTTGGCACAGCGCATCCAGGCGCTCCTTGCGGCGACCGGTGAGCACCAGCTTCCAGCCGGCATCGGCGAAACGGCGGGCGGTGGCTTCACCGAAACCGGAGGTCGCGCCAGTGATGAATACTGTTGATGTCATGCTCTTATCCTTGGGTGTACTCGGCGGGGCTTGCAGCATGCCCGGCGCAAGCGTTGTCGACAACCGTTTCAGCGACTGGTCAAAAAACGTACAGACGCTGAAAAGCCCCGTGATTGCGGGCTTTCGTGAGGCTATGCGCATCTTATCCACAAGGCTTTCCCCACAGATTGGGGGCAACTCGTCGGCTCCAGGGAACCTTTGCCTGCTGTGGACATCTGCCCGTGATGGCGCAACGCTTTCAGCCTGCCGTCTGCGGCGGTCTGTCCAAAGTTTTTTCACAGACTTATCCACAGAATCCGAACAACTGTGGATGAACCGCGCTACTGCTAAAAACCCTCGATAAATCATGCACAAGCAACACCTGATCAAAAAACGAACAGATCCTTGGAAGCGTTGCTACACAAGGGCTTGAGCAAGGTGCCACCATGTTTTCCACAGGCGGTTCCACATAATCCGTGGAAAGTTTTCCAGCTGTGGAAACAATGGCTTGCGTGGGAGTTGTGGAGTGCTTCGAGAAAGATATGCGACAAGTTGTCCACATGTGCTGAAAGGCATAAAACGCATAGCGGGGCAAGTCGGGTTGCCGCACCGACTTGCCCCGCGATTTACTTCAGTGCCCGCCCAGGTAGGCGTTACGCACCTCCTCGTTGACCAACAGCTCCTGTCCCGTCCCGGTCATGCGGATCTGCCCGTTGACCATCACATAGGCCCTGTCCGACAGCTTCAACGCATGGTTGGCATTCTGCTCGACCAGGAAGATGGTCATCCCGGTCTGCGCCAGCTCGCGCAGGGTCGAGAAGATCTGCTTGACCACGATCGGCGCCAGGCCCAGCGACGGCTCATCGAGCAGCAGCAGCTTGGGCCGGCTCATCAGCGCCCGGGCAATCGCCAGCATCTGCTGCTCCCCCCCGGACATGGTCATGGCCCGCTGGTTGCGCCGTTCCTTGAGCCGCGGAAACAGCTCGTACATGCGCTGCATGTCCTGATCTGCATGCTTGTCGCCGATCGGGATGGTGCCCATCATCAGGTTTTCCTCGACGGTCATGTCGGGGAACACGCGACGCCCCTCCGGGGACTGGGCGATGCCATTGGACGCGATGTAGTGCGACGACTTGCGGGTGATGTCGGTACCGCGATAGACGATCTGCCCGGATGCCGCGCGCGGCTGGCCGAAGATCGACATCAACAGCGTGGACTTGCCCGCGCCGTTGGCGCCGATCAGGCTGACCGTCTCGCCTTCGTTGATGTGCATCGAGACCTTCTTCAGGGCCTGGATCGGCCCATAGAACACATCCAGGTCCTTCAGCTCGAGAATGGGCGCGCTCATGTCAGTTCCTCTTCGTCGGCACCCAGGTAGGCGGCAATCACCGTCGGGTTGTGGCGGATATCCTGCGGTGATCCTTCGGCGATCACGTTGCCGTGGTCGAGCACGACGATGTGGTCGGAGATGCTCATGACCATGCCCATGTCGTGCTCGATCAGCACCACGGTGATGTCATGCTCGTCGCGCAGCACACGGATCATGCGGCTCAGCGCTTCGGTTTCCTGGGGGTTGAGGCCGGCAGCCGGTTCGTCCAGGCAGATGATCTTCGGCCGCGTGCACATCGCCCGGGCAATCTCCAGGCGACGCTGCTGGCCGTAGGACAGCTCGCCGGCCAGGCGGTTGGCGCAGTCCACCAGGTCGACCACCTCCAGCCAGTAGAACGCATGGTCGAGGGCATCGCTCTCGGCCTTGCGGTAGCCCGGGGTATTGAGCACCCCGGCCAGGAGGTTGCGGTTGACCCACATGTGCTGGGCCACCAGCAGGTTCTCAACCACCGACATTTCCTTGAACAGGCGGATGTTCTGGAAGGTGCGCGCCAGCCCGGCGCGGTTGACCAGGTGGGTGCCACCGAACATCTTGTAGTACAGGCGGTTGGCAAAGCGTGCCGGCGAAACGAAGTCCGCCGCCCGGAAGCGCTCGCCGAGCAGTTGGATGACGTTGGTATGGCTGCCGCGCACGTTCAGTTCGATCCGCCCGCCGGTGGCCTTGTAGAAGCCCGTGAGGCAGTTGAACACCGTGGTCTTGCCAGCGCCATTGGGGCCGATCAGGGCGAAGATCTGGTTGCGTTTGACCTGCAGGCTGACATCGCTGAGCGCCTTGATCCCACCGAACTGCATCATCAGGTTATCTACAGACAGAATGACTTCGTCGCTCATGGCGCCACTCCTTTACGCGGGACCACGCCGGTACGGCTGATGCGGATCAGCCCCCGCGGTCGCCAGATCATCATCAGCACCATCAGCACGCCGAACAGCAGCACCCGGTACTCGGAGAAGCTGCGCAGCAGCTCCGGCGCCACGGTCAGCACGAACGCCGCGATCACCACGCCCACGGTCGAGCCCATGCCGCCGAGCACGACGATGGCCAGGATCAGCGCGGACTCGAAGAAGGTGAACGACGATGGGTTGACGAAGCCCTGGTAGGTGGCGAAGAACACCCCGGCAAGGCCTGCGGTGGACGCGCCGAGGGTGAACGCGGAAAGCTTGACCAGTACGTGGTTCAGGCCCATCGAGCGGCAGGCGATCTCGTCCTCGCGCAAGGCTTCCCAGGCGCGGCCCACCGGCATGCGGGTCAGCCGGTGCTTGATGTACAGCACCGCCAGCACCACCAGGAACAGCACCGCGTAGATGAACACGAACTTGAGGTTGGCGTTGTATTCGAAGCCGAAGAACTCGTGGATCGGCACCCCGCCGTCCTTGGCCCGCCGGCCGAACTCCAGGCCCAGGAACGTCGGCGACGGCGCCGGCATGCCGTTGGGGCCGCCGGTGAACGACAGCCAGTTGTTCAGCACCAGGCGGATGATCTCGCCGAAGCCGAGGGTGACGATGGCCAGGTAGTCGCCATGCATGCGCAACACCGGGAAGCCGAGGATGCACCCCGCCAGCGCCGCGGCAATGGCCGCCAGTGGCAGCACGCTCCAGAAGCCCAGGCCCAGGTATTGATAGCCCAGCGCCAGGCCGTAGGCACCGATGGCGTAGAACGCCACATAACCCAGGTCGAGCAGGCCGGCCAGGCCGACCACGATGTTCAGGCCCAGCCCCAGCAGCACGTAGATCAGGCCGAGGATGACCACGGTCAGCAGGTACTTGTTGGCGAAGATCGGGAACACGATGGCGATGACGATCAGCGCCGGGATGATGTAGCGCAGGCGCGACTTGTAGTTCGGCGCCAGCACATGCACGCCCGAGCCACCGCTGTCGAAGCCCTGGAGCATGCGTTGGCCGGTCGGCGTCTGCAGGAACAGGCTGAGGATGAAACGCCCGATCATCACGCCGCCGACCAGCCAGGCGACGCGGGCGGGTTCGGCGTTGAACGTGTAGCCATCGAGCACCACGCCGACGACGGGGCCGAAGACGATAAGGGCCAGCAAGCCGGCGACGATGGTCTCCAGCAGGCTGCGTTTAAGGTCGAAACCCTTGGTTTGCGAAGTAGAGGCAGTATTGGCAACGGACATGTTTCACACCTTAGCCACGAGCGGGCGACCCAGCAGGCCTTGGGGACGGAAGATGAGGATCATCACCAGCAGCGAGAAGCTGAACACGTCCTTGTAGTCGGAGTTGATCAGGCCGGAGAACAACGATTCGGAAATCCCCAGGATGATCCCGCCAAGCATGGCTCCCGGCAGCGAGCCGATGCCGCCGAGCACCGCGGCGGTGAAGGCCTTGATGCCGATGATGAAGCCGGCGTAGAAGTCAAAGGTGCCGTAGTTCATGGTGATCAGCACGCCCGCCAGCGCAGCCATCACAGCGCCGATGACGAACACGTAGGAGATCACCCGGTCAGTATTGATGCCCAGGATCGAGGCCATCTTGCGGTCTTGTTGCGTGGCCCGGCACATGCGCCCGAGCTTGGTGTACTTGATCACGTAGGTGAGCAGGCCCATGCCGACGAAAGCGGCCACCAGGATAAAGATCTTGGTGTAGGTGAGCTGCACGAAGCCGGTGCCCACTTCGACGCGCATGGCGCCTTCGAGCAGGGTCGGCACGCCTTGCTGGCGGGCGCCCTGGCTGATCTGCGCGTAGTTCTGCAGGATCAGCGAAATGCCGATGGCGCTGATCAAGGGCGCCAGGCGGGTGGAGTTGCGCAGGGGTTTGTAGGCGATGCGTTCGATGGTGAAGCCATAGACGCCAGTGACGACGATGGTGAACAACAGGGTGCCCAGCATCAGCAGCGGAAACGACTCGATACCGAAGTAGGCCAGCAATGCCAGGCTGATCGCCGCGAGGTACGCGGAGATCATGTACACCTCGCCGTGCGCGAAGTTGATCATGCCGATGATGCCATAGACCATTGTGTAGCCGATGGCGATCAGGCCGTAGACCGACCCGAGGGTCAGGCCGTTGACCAGTTGCTGCAGGAAAATACCATCCATAACGCAATCTCACCTGATTGAGATTGCACGAGCGCCGACCACGCAGGGCCCGGATGCAGCGGCCCTCGCAGCGCAGAACTGTGCACATCTACTGACAAAGACAGGTACCGCGGGGCTATGGCCCGGGGCAGTGCGCGCCCGGGCCGTCAGCCATTGTTATTGTTGTTTTTCCAGCTGGTGGTACTTGCCTTTGGCATCCCACTGGTAGACCACGTAGTCGGAGACGGTCAGGTCGCCCTTCTGGTCCCACTTCTTCTCGCCCATGACGGTCTTGACCGGGTTGGCCTTGAGCCACTTGGCGGCGTCCTCGCCCTTGTTCGACTTGGCGCCGTTGAACGCGGCGGCCAGGGCCTGGACCGAGGCGTAGGCATACAGGGTGTAGCCTTCAGGCTCGGTGCCGTTCTTGCGGAACTCCTCGACCACCGCCTTGCTGTCGGGCAGCAGGCGCGGGTCGGCGCCGAAGGTCATGTACACGCCTTCGACGTACTGCGCGCCACCGGCGGTGGTGACCAGTTCGTCGGTGACGATGCCGTCATCGGACATGAACTTGACGTCTTTCAGCCCCTGCTCGCGCAGCTGGCGCACCAGCGGGCCGGCCTCCGGGTGCAGGCCGCCGAAGTAGACAACGTCGGCACCCGCGGAACGGATCTTGGTGACCACGGCACTGAAATCTTTCTCACCACGGGTCAGGCCTTCGTACAGCACGGGTTTGACGCCACGCTTTTCAAGCTGCGCCTTGGTCGCGTCGGCCAGGCCCTGGCCATAGGTGTCCTTGTCGTGCAGCACCACCACCTTCTTGCCCTTGAGCACATCGACAATGTAGTTGCCGGCGACGATGCCCTGCTGGTCGTCACGGCCGCACATGCGGAACATCGCGGACAGGCCGCGCTCGGTCACCTGCGGGTTGGTGGAGCCGGGAGTGATGGCGATCACACCGGCCTCGTCGTAAACCTCGGAAGCGGGGATGGTATTGGAGGAACAGAAGTGACCGACCACGCCCGCCACCTTGTCCTGGTCGACCAGGCGGTTGGCCACGGCCACGGCCTGTTTCGGTTCACAAGCGTCATCGCCCTTGACCAGGACGATCTGCTCGCCGTTGACGCCGCCAGCCTTGTTGATCACGTCGGCCGCGGCCTGCGCACCTTTCATGTACTGCTCGCCAAACGCTGCGTTGGCTCCGGTCATCGGGCCCGCGACGCCGATCTTGATGTCGGCCTGAACATACGAAGAAACACCCAGTGCGGTGGCTACAGCCAGTGCCAGGAAACCTTTCTTGTAAAACGTCTGCGACATGAGGTGGTGCTCCTAGAATATTTTTTTGGTTGGCACTACAACTTCTCAGCCCTGTGCTCCGAGCAAGGGCCGTGCCAGTGGTTTTGTCTTCCGGGAAAACACACGACAAGGGGTGGACAGAGGCGACCGGCGGCCTTTTCTTTACTGAGCGTGCAACCGTCTGCCGCACGACAAGTGACACCAACACGCCTAGACAAGGAGCAACCAGCGCCTGCCATCATTGCAACCCTCGCAAGTGTTAACGTGCAACCGCGCTGTAACAGCGGACGTCACCGAACTGCACACCACTGGTGCGCGACTGCTACAGGGAGCACTGTTTGAAGGCTAGCTGGCACACGGAAAATTACCTGCAGAGGCCAATATCGTGGGCGGCGTGGGAGCGGGCTTGCCCCGCGATCTGGCACAATGGTCGCTATTGCCCGCCTTGGAGCTTCCCCCTGATGAGCGAGAGCGCATTCGCCGAGCGCATCGTGCACAACCTGCTCGACACCGACTTCTACAAGCTCACGATGATGCAGGGCGTCCTGCACAACTACCCGGACGCCGATGTCGAATGGGAGTTTCGCTGCCGCAACGGCGAGGACCTGCGCCCCTACCTGGGCGAGATCCGCAACCAGCTCGAGCTGCTCAGCGAGCTGACCCTGGATGACGGCCAACTGGCCTTCCTCGAGCGCATCAGCTTCCTCAAGCCGGACTTCCTGCGTTTCCTGCGCCTGTTCCGCTTCAACCTGCGCTATGTGCGCATCGGCATCGAGAACGACCAACTGTTTCTCCGCCTGAAAGGCCCATGGCTGCATGTGATCCTGTTCGAAGTGCCGCTGCTGGCCATCATCAGCGAAGTGCGCAACCGCCACCTGCATCCGCGCATGCGCCTGGCCGAAGCCCGCGACCAGCTATATCGCAAGTTCGACTGGCTGCGCGCCCACGCCAGCGACGACGAACTGGCCGAACTGCAGGTAGCCGACTTCGGCACCCGCCGGCGCTTCTCCAGCCGCGTGCAGGAAGACGTGGTACGGGTGCTGCGCGATGAGTTCCCGGGCCGCTTCGTCGGCACCAGCAACGTCGACCTGGCATGGAAACTGGATATCAAGCCCCTGGGCACCATGGCCCATGAATGGATCATGGCCCACCAGCAGCTCGGCCCACGACTGATCGACAGCCAGATCGCCGCCCTGGACTGCTGGGTGCGCGAATACCGCGGACTGCTCGGCATCGCCTTGACCGATTGCATCACCATGGATGCCTTCCTGAAGGATTTCGACCTGTACTTCGCCAAGCTGTTCGATGGCCTGCGCCATGACTCGGGCGAGCCGGTGGCCTGGGCGGAAAAGGCCATCGCCCATTACCAGAAGCTAGGTATCGACCCGATGACCAAGACCCTGGTGTTCTCCGATGGCCTGAACCTGACCCGCTCGCTGGAGATCTTCCGGGCCCTGCGTGGGCGCATCAATGTCAGCTTCGGCATCGGCACCAACCTGACCTGTGACATTCCCGGCGTGGCGCCCATGAGCATCGTGCTTAAAATGACCGACTGCAACGGCTCGCCGGTGGCAAAGATCTCCGACGAAGCCGCCAAGACCCAGTGCCGCGACGAAAACTTCGTTGCCTACATGCGCCATGTATTCAAAGTCCCCAGCAAGGAGTAACCCATGCAAGCCGTTCAGCAAGAGATTGCCCAGGCGCTCAAGGTGCAGCCGCCGTTCGCCGATGCCGCCGCCCTCGAGCAGGAAGTGGCCCGACGCGTGGCGTTCATCAAGGACTGCCTGGCCAATGCCCGGCTCAAGACCCTGGTACTGGGCATCAGTGGCGGTGTCGACTCGCTGACCGCCGCCCTCCTCGCCCAGCGCGCCATCAACGAACTGCGCGCCGAGACCGGCGACAAGGCCTATACCTTCATCGCCGTACGCCTGCCATACCACGTGCAGCACGACGAGCACGACGCCCAGGCCTGCCTGGAGGTGATCAAGGCCGACGAGGTGCACACCATCGACATCGCCCCAGCCGTAAAGGCCTTGGCGGCAGAGGTCGAGGAACTGAAAAACGGCTCGCCGACCCTGGTCGACTTCGTCGTCGGCAACGTCAAGGCGCGCACGCGCATGGTCGCCCAATACACCGTCGCCGGCGCCCGTGCCGGCCTGGTGATCGGCACGGACCATGCAGCCGAAGCGGTAATGGGCTTCTTCACCAAGTTTGGTGATGGTGCCTGCGACCTGGCACCGCTGAGCGGGCTGGTGAAAAACCAGGTGCGGGCCATTGCGCGCAGCTTTGGCGCGCCGGAATCGCTGGTGGAGAAAGTACCGACCGCAGACCTGGAAGACCTTGAACCGGGCAAGCCGGACGAAGCGTCCCACGGCGTGACCTACCAGCAGATCGACGCCTTCCTGCACGGTGAGCCGGTGAGCCAGGAGGCGTTCGACATCATCGTCGCTACCTACCGCAAGACCCAGCACAAGCGCGAGCTGCCGTTCGCCCCTTGATCAGGCTTAGAAACAACTGTGGGAGCGGCCTTGCCCTGCGATGACGTGGTGGATTCACCATCGCCATCGCGGTGCAAGGCCGCTCCCACAGGGTATTGCGTCAGGTTTTGATTACTTGACGACGACCTTGCCCTTCATCATCGAGATGTGGCCCGGGAAGGTGCAGAAGAAGCTGTAGTCGCCGCCAGCTTCCAGTTTGGTGGCATCGAACTTCACTTCGGTTTCTTTCTCAGGAGCGCCGATCATCTTGGTGTGGGCGATGATCGCGGCGTTGTCGGCCTTGATGTAGTCCTTGTCCAGGCCTTGCGACATGCCTTCGGTGGCGATGCCTTGCATGTCGGCGGTCTTGCTGATCACCAGGTTATGCCCCATGACGTTCTTCGGCAGGCTGCCGGAGTGGGTCAGTTTTACGGTGAACTCCTTGCAGCTCTTGTCGACGGTGATTTCCTTGGTATTGAAGGACATCTGGTCAGTCGAGTCGACAGTCACCGAGCACTTGTCAGCAGCGAAGACGGAGGCGCTGGCGAGGGTCAGCAGGGATACCGCTACAGCTTTCGCAAACATCATGAATCTCCTTGGCAGGGTTTTATCAATTGCGAGACTGCCTGAAAACAGGACGCCCGTACCTGATATGGGTCAAGGGGTGTCAAGTCGCCAGCCAGTAGATTTGTTCAATGGATTGTATACAACCAATCAAAGTGCACATCATGCCTTCTTAATGGACGATGAGACAACCTCTCAATCAGGAGCAAATGTCATGACATTGAGCAACATGATGCGCAGCCTGCTGGCAGCCTACGCCTGCGGTACCGCCGGTTCAGCGGTCTGCGAGTTCGCCCGTCCCGAATGATCCCCTTGGAACCGACAGGCATGCGCCTTACCCTGTGCGCGCATGTAAAGGGAGATAAGCAATGCCTGTACGTTCCGTTTGTGTCTTCTGTGGCGCCAGCATCGGTGCCAACCCTGCCTACCGTGAAGCCGCCGTCGCCCTCGGCCAGGCCATCGCCCGCCGTGGCCTGACGCTGGTCTATGGCGGCGGCGCGGTCGGCCTGATGGGCACCGTTGCCGATGCCGCCATGGCTGCGGGAGGTGAAGTCGTCGGCATCATCCCGCAAAGCCTGATGAACGCCGAAATCGGCCACAAGGGCCTGACCCGCCTTGAAGTGGTGGACGGCATGCATGCGCGCAAGGCGCGCATGGCCGAACTCAGCGACGCCTTCATTGCCCTGCCAGGTGGCCTGGGCACGCTGGAGGAACTGTTCGAGGTATGGACCTGGGGGCAGCTGGGGTATCACGCCAAGCCGCTGGGGCTGCTGGATGTGAATGGTTTCTACGCGAAGCTGGGCGGGTTCCTCGACCATATTGTCGAGGAAGGCTTCGTGCGGCCGCAGCACCGGGCAATGCTGTTGCTCGGGGAGCAGCCGGATGAGTTGCTGGACGGGATGGACAGCTTCGTTGCACCCGTGGTGCCGAAGTGGGTCGACAAACAGCCTGATTGACCAGGAAGGGGCTGCTTTGCAGCCCCTTTGATGATCAGCGCGGAATCACCGGCTGGCGCGGCTTCTTGCCCTTGCCACCCTTGGCCGCTTCCTTGCGTTCCTTGGCCGCCTGCTGGTTGCGGGCGAACGCCTCGGCCTTGGCCTTCTCGCGCTTGTCCCACGGCTTGCTGCCATCGCTGGCGCGCGGCGGCAGGCCGGTGTGCTGGGTGAGGATCTTCTGGTCCTTGCCCACCTTGTGGCTCCCGGCCGGGGTCGAGTTCTTGCGCCGCGCACTCTGGTAAGTGTCGGTCGCCGGCTGGTGCAGCGGGATCAGCTGGTGCTTGCCCGGTCCGATCAGGTCGGCGCGGCCCATGCGCTGCAGCGCTTCGCGCAGCATCGGCCAGCCCTTCGGATCGTGATAGCGCAGGAACGCCTTGTGCAAGCGGCGCTGCTCCTCGCTCTTGACGATCTCCACCCCTTCGCTCTTGTAGGTGACCTTGCGCAGCGGGTTCTTGCCCGAGTGGTACATGGCCGTGGCCGAAGCCATCGGCGACGGATAGAACGCCTGCACCTGGTCGGCACGGAAGCCGTTGCCCTTGAGCCACAGGGCCAGGTTCATCATGTCTTCGTCGGTGGTGCCCGGGTGGGCAGCGATGAAGTACGGGATCAGGTACTGCTCCTTGCCCGCCTCTTTCGAGAACTTCTCGAACATGCGCTTGAAGCGGTCGTAGGTGCCGATGCCCGGCTTCATCATCTTGTCCAGCGGACCACGCTCGGTGTGCTCCGGGGCAATCTTCAGGTAACCGCCGACGTGGTGGGTAACCAGCTCACGCACGTACTCCGGCGACTCCACCGCCAGGTCGTAGCGCAGGCCCGAGGCGATCAGGATCTTCTTCACCCCCGGCAGGGCACGAGCCTTGCGGTACAGCTCGATCAGCGAGCTGTGGTCGGTGTTGAGGTTCTCGCAGATGCCCGGGAACACGCACGACGGCTTGCGGCAGTGCTTCTCGATTTCATGGCTCTTGCAGGCGATGCGGTACATGTTGGCGGTCGGGCCGCCGAGGTCGGAGACCACGCCGGTGAAGCCCGGCACCTTGTCGCGCATCTCCTCGATCTCGTGCAGGATCGACTCGTGGGAGCGGTTCTGGATGATCCGGCCTTCGTGCTCGGTGATCGAGCAGAAGGTGCAGCCACCGAAGCAGCCACGCATGATGTTAACCGAGAAGCGAATCATCTCGTACGCCGGGATGCGCTCCTTGCCATACGCCGGGTGCGGGATGCGCGCATAGGGCATGCCGAACACGTAGTCCATTTCCTCGGTGGTCATGGGAATGGGTGGCGGGTTGAACCACACATCCACGTCGCCATGCTTCTGCACCAGGGCGCGGGCGTTGCCCGGGTTGGTCTCCATGTGCAGCACGCGGTTGGCATGGGCGTAGAGCACCGGGTCGTTGCGCACCTTCTCGAACGACGGCAGGCGGATCACCGACTTCTCGCGGGTGACGCTCGGGCTATCGAGGATCTGCACCACCTTGGCTTCGTTCGGGTCTTCCTGGTCGCCCTTGGCCTGCTCGATGGCACAGGCCTGGGTGTCCTGGGTGTTCACGTACGGGTTGATGATCTTGTCGACGCGGCCCGGGCGGTCGATACGGGTGGAGTCGATCTCGAACCAGCCCTGCGGGGTGTCGCGACGAATGAACGCGGTGCCGCGCACATCGGTGATGTGCTCGATGCTTTCACCCTGGGACAGGCGCTGGGCAACCTCGACGATCGCTCGTTCGGCGTTGCCGTACAGCAGGATGTCGGCGCTGGCGTCGACCAGGATCGAATGGCGGACCTTATCCTGCCAGTAGTCGTAGTGGGCGATGCGGCGCAGCGAAGCCTCGATGCCACCAAGCACGATCGGCACATGCTTGTAGGCTTCCTTGCAGCGCTGGCTGTACACCAGGCTGGCGCGGTCCGGGCGCTTGCCGGCAAGGCCGCCAGGCGTATAGGCGTCGTCGGAACGAATTTTCTTGTCCGCGGTGTAGCGGTTGATCATCGAGTCCATGTTGCCCGCCGCGACCCCGAAGAACAGGTTCGGCTCGCCGAGCTTCATGAAGTCGTCTTTCGACTGCCAATTCGGCTGGGCGATGATGCCCACCCGGAAGCCCTGGGCCTCGAGCAGTCGACCGATGATGGCCATGCCGAACGACGCGTGGTCGACGTAGGCGTCACCGGTCACGATGATGATGTCGCAGGAATCCCAGCCGAGCTGATCCATCTCCTCCCTGCTCATCGGCAGGAACGGCGCTGGCCCGAAGCATTCGGCCCAGTACTTGGGATAGTCGTAGAGTGGTTTGGCTGCTTGCATGTCAGTGACCGGTTTTAAAGTGCAGGGAAATCGCGGGCGCGAAATATAGCACAAATTTTGACCAAATCCGACGGTGGTGGTCGGATTCAAGCGTGCCAACAAATATCACTGTGGGAGCGAGCTTGCCTCGCGTTGACATCGGGGAATTCACCATCGCCATCGCGGGTAAGCCCGCTCCCACGATCCGCTCCCACAGGGGCCAGCCCAGCCCGATGGTTTTATTCGTCGTCGTCGAAGTTATACATGCCCGGCGCGAGATTCTCGAAACGGGTGTACTTGCCGATGAACGCCAGGCGCACGAAGCCGATGGGGCCGTTACGCTGCTTGCCGATGATGATCTCGGCCACGCCCTTGTGTTCGGTTTCCGGGTGATACACCTCGTCGCGGTAAACGAACATGATCACGTCGGCGTCCTGCTCGATCGCACCCGATTCACGCAAGTCGGAGTTGACCGGGCGCTTGTTGGGACGCTGCTCGAGGGAGCGGTTGAGCTGTGACAGGGCGATTACCGGGCAGTTGAATTCCTTGGCCAGCGCCTTGAGCGAGCGGGAGATCTCGGAAATCTCGTTGGTTCGGTTGTCACCGGCCGAACCCGGGATCTGCATCAGCTGCAGGTAATCGACCATGATCATGGCAATCTCGCCATGCTCTCGCGCCAAGCGGCGGGTACGCGCACGCATTTCCGAGGGGCTGATGCCGGCAGTGTCATCGATGAACAGTTTGCGGTCGTTCAACAGGTTCACCGCCGAAGTCAGCCGCGGCCAGTCGTCGTCGTCCAGTTGGCCGGAACGCACCTTGGTCTGGTCAATGCGCCCGAGCGACGACAGCATACGCATGATCAGCGATTCACCGGGCATCTCCAGGGAGAACACCAGCACCACCTTATCGCTGCGCAACACGGCGTTTTCCACCAGGTTCATGGCGAAGGTGGTCTTGCCCATCGACGGCCGGCCCGCGACGATGATCAGGTCTGCCGCCTGCAAGCCGCTGGTTTTTTCATCCAGGTCGGTGAAGCCAGTGGACACGCCCGTGATATCGCTGTCGGAGTTGAACAGTGTGTCGATGCGATCGATGGCCATGGTCAACAGTTCGTTGACCCCCACCGGCCCACCGGTCTTCGGCCGCGCCTCGGCGATCTGGAAGATCTGCCGTTCGGCGTCATCGAGGATCTCTTCGGCGTTACGGCCCTGGGGGTTGAAGGCGTTGTCGGCGATGTCGGTGCTGATGCTGATCAGCTGTCGCAGCGTGGCCCGCTCACGGATGATCGCGGCGTAGGCCTTGATGTTGGCCACCGACGGGGTGTTCTTGGCCAGCTCGGCCAGATACGCCAAGCCGCCCACCTGGGTGGACACACCTTCCTTGTCCAACTGTTCGTGCAAGGTGACCACGTCGAACGGCTGGTTCGCGTCCACCAGCTTGTGGATGGCGCGGAAGATCAGGCGATGGTCATGCCGGTAGAAATCGCCGTCCGACACCTGGTCCAGCACTCGCTCCCAGGCGTTGTTGTCCAGCATCAGGCCACCGAGCACGGCCTGTTCGGCCTCGATGGAATGCGGCGGCACCTTCAGGGCAGCGGTTTGCAGGTCGAGTTGTTCGGGGGTGGTGATCTCGTTCATGGCCACGAAAAATTCTGCAAGATGAAAAAGACAAAGGGCACGGCCTGCGCAAAACAGGACCGTGCCCGATGTTAACCGCCTGACCCACGAGGGGCCAGTCGATTAAGGCAGCTTAGGCAGCTACGACAACCACACGTACGGTAGCTTCAACGTCGCTGTGCAGGTGCACGGCTACGTCGTATTCGCCAACCTGACGGATAGTGCCGTTCGGCAGGCGAACTTCAGCCTTGGCCACTTCAACGCCGGAGGCGGTCAGGGCGTCAGCGATGTCGTGGGTGCCGATCGAACCGAACAGCTTGCCTTCGTCGCCAGCGGTGGCAGTGATGGTCACTTCCAGCTCGGCCAGTTGGGCAGCGCGGCTTTCAGCCGAAGCTTTCTTGTCTGCTGCGGCTTTTTCCAGCTCGGCGCGGCGCTCTTCGAACGCAGCCAGGTTGGCGGCGTTGGCAACGGTGGCCTTGCCGAATGGCAGCAGGAAGTTACGGCCGTAACCAGCCTTAACGTTTACTTTGTCGCCCAGGTTGCCCAGGTTGGCGACTTTTTCCAGCAGGATCAGTTCCATTTGGTAAAACCTCTTAACTTTTAACCTTCACCGTTCGCGGAGTCGTCACCCTGTGAAGGGGACTTGCGACCGCGAAAATCAATCAGGCTGTCGACAATGGCCAGAACCACGAGCAACGGATACATCAGCTGCATGAGCAGCGGCAGCGTCACGTACATCCCCACCAGCCAGAAACCAGCTAGTCGCCCTTGTGCCACCAACCCATGAATGAGGGCGATGCCAGCGAGCAGCAGCACCAGACTGGACGCACTGGCCAGGACGATGAACTGCGACCCGATGAACGGGCCCAACACCATCAATGACACCAGCACCAGCATCGGTACCAGCGGCAGCCTCAGCTCGCGAAACTCGCGCCCGAAACCACCGGGGTTGTACAACGCAGCCTGCCAATACCGCGCCAGCATCAAAGCCAGCAGGCTGAACAGCTGCAGCATTACCGCACTGGAAGCGACCAGCAAAGGGCCGATCAGCTCACCAGGTAGTACCGGTTGGCCCTCGAACTGCGGCAGGGCTTTTTCAAGCGCCTTGGCCAGCACCTCGAAGGTCTCGCGCATCACCGCATCCAGGATCAGGCTGTATAGCAAGCCTAACGCGACACTGGACAGCAGTACCCGAGTCCACGAATGCCCAGCGCGCAACAAGGCGGCCAGACCCAGCGTTCCCAGCAGCACCAGCAAGGTGCTCGGTTCGCCGAAGAACCCCATGATCAACGCTGGCAGAAGGCCCCAGGCGATGACCGATGAAGCGTCCTTGAACCCGCGCCGCAGGAGAACCAGGCTCCCAGCGGCGGCACTCAACCAGAACAGCAGCGGCAGTACCGCGCTGATGACCACCACGAGGGTGGCCTGCACACGACCGCGCATGATGAAACTTGCCAACGCTCGCATGCCTATCCCTTGCTACTTAGTCGACGACC
Source organism: Pseudomonas soli (assembly GCF_900110655.1). Taxonomy (GTDB): domain Bacteria; phylum Pseudomonadota; class Gammaproteobacteria; order Pseudomonadales; family Pseudomonadaceae; genus Aquipseudomonas; species Aquipseudomonas soli. The sequence continues at coordinate 23,605 of NZ_FOEQ01000012.1, read as the reverse complement.
CGGTCTCAGCGGCCGTGGCTGTCGGTGTAGGGCAGCAGGGCCAGGAAGCGGGCGCGCTTGATAGCGGTGGCCAGCTGACGCTGATAACGAGCTTTGGTACCGGTGATGCGGCTTGGAACGATCTTGCCGGTTTCGGATACGTAAGCTTTCAGGGTGTTGAGATCTTTGAAGTCGATCTCTTTCACGTCTTCAGCAGTGAAGCGGCAGAATTTACGACGACGGAAGAAACGTGCCATGTAATAGGCTCCTCAAAAGGTCCGTGGATTACTCGTCAGCGTTATCGCTGTTGTCGCTGTCATTGCTGTCGTCGCCTTCGGCGCCATCAGCATGCTCAGGACGTTCGCGACGCTCACGGCGCTCGCTGCGGTTCTCTTCTGCCTTGAGCATCTCGGACGGGCCGGTGACGGCTTCGTCGCGACGGATGACCAGGTTACGGATCACGGCATCGTTGTAGCGGAAGTTGTCTTCCAGCTCGGCCAGGGCCTTGCCGGAGCACTCAACGTTCAGCATCACGTAGTGAGCCTTGTGAACATTGTTGATTGCGTAGGCCAGTTGACGACGGCCCCAGTCTTCCAGGCGGTGGATCTTGCCACCATCTTCTTCGATCAGCTTGGTGTAACGCTCAACCATGCCGCCGACTTGCTCGCTCTGGTCCGGGTGAACCAGGAAGATGATTTCGTAATGACGCATGAATGCTCCTTACGGGTTAGTAGTCTGCCAGCAACCTGGTCAGACAAGGAGTGAATGACACTGTATGTCTTGCCCTAGAGAGAAGGCACATGCGCGCCTGCCAGCTCGGCAAGGGGCGCAATTGTAGAGAAGCCGGGAAGGACAAGCAAGGAGGTTGGCGAATATTTGAACAGCCGGAAACATATTCGCCCAACAGGCCGCAAGCCTGAGAAACAACGAGGGAGCGGCGGTGCGCCGCTCCCGCACACGGTCAGATCAGCGCTTGGCCTGACGCTGCCTCACTGCCTCGAACAGGCACACCCCGGTGGCCACCGAAACGTTCAGGCTGCTGACGCTGCCACCCATCGGCAACTTCACCAGGAAATCACAGTGTTCACGGGTCAGGCGGCGCATGCCCTTGCCTTCGGCCCCCATGATCATCACCAGCGGACCGGTCAGGTCCTGCTGGTAGATTTCCTGTTCGGCCTCGCCAGCGGTTCCGACCACCCACAGTCCGCGCTGCTGGAGTTTCTCCAGGGTACGTGCCAGGTTGGTCACGGCCACCAGTGGCATCACCTCGGCGGCGCCGCAGGCCACCTTGCGCACCACGCCGGTCAGGGTCGCGGACTTGTCCTTGGGGATCACCACGGCGGTCGCCCCGGCCGCATCGGCGGTGCGCAGGCAGGCGCCGAGGTTATGCGGGTCGGTGACGCCATCGAGCACCAGGATCAAGGGCGGCGTCTCGGTGCGCTCGAGCAGTTCGTCGAGCATCGCCTCGCCCCACACCTGGCTCGGGCTCACCTCGGCAACCACCCCCTGGTGCACACCTTCGACCCAGGCGTCGAGCTCACGGCGCTCGGCCTGGCCGATCTGAACGCGATTCTGCGCAGCCAGCTCCAGCAGAGCCTGGATGCGTGGCTCACTGCGCCCTTCGGACAGCCAGATCTGCTTTACCCGCTTGGGGTGGTGTTGCAGCAGTGCCTGCACGGCATGCACGCCGTAGATCTTTTCCAGCTGACTCATGACTTGTTCTTGCCCTTGCGTGGCGCGCCGGACTTGGGCGGCCCCTTGCGATGCTTGGTCGGCTTGCCGGATGACTTGCCACCTTTTTCCGACTTGCCGCCGGCATGGCCGCTGGCACGCGCCTCGCCCATCAGCGCCTTCTTCATTTCACGACTCTTGCGCACCTCGGCATTGCGCTGCACCGCGTCTTTCGGGAAGTACGCCTCGGAGGCCTCGCTCTTGCGGCTGCGCGGCTTGGGCGAAATCTTCGCTTCGACGGCAGGCGCCTGCTCGGCCACCGGTTGCGCGGCAGCGCGTGGCTTGCGGCCGACCGGTGCAGTGACGGTCTTCTCCGACATTTCGAAGTCGATCTTGCGCTGCTCGAGGTCGACACGCATGACCTTAACCTCGACCGTGTCGCCCAGGCGGAAGCTGCGGCCGCTACGCTCACCGGACAGGCGGTGATGCACAGGATCGAAGTGGTAGTAGTCACCCGGCAGGGCGCTAACATGCACCAGGCCTTCGACATAGATGTCGGTCAGTTCGATGAACAGGCCAAAGCCGGTCACCGCGGTGATCACGCCAGGGAAGGTCTCGCCGACGCGATCACGCATGTACTCGCACTTGAGCCAGTTGACCACGTCGCGGGTAGCTTCGTCGGCGCGGCGCTCGGTCATCGAGCACTGCTCGCCCATCTGCTCGAGACTGTTCTCGTCGTACGGGTAGATGCGCGCCTTGGGAATACTCATGGCACCGGCACGCTTGACGTGCGGGGTGTCCACCTTGGAGCGGATCACGCTGCGGATGGCGCGGTGCACCAGCAGGTCCGGGTAACGACGGATCGGCGAGGTGAAGTGGGTGTAGGCCTCGTAGTTCAGGCCGAAGTGGCCGTTGTTCTCGACGCTGTACACCGCCTGGCTCAGCGAGCGCAGCATGACGGTCTGGATCAGGTGGAAGTCCGGGCGCCCGGCGATGCTCGCCAGCAGTGCCTGGTAGTCCTTAGGCGAAGGGTCCTTGCCTTTGTGCAGACTCAGGCCCAGCTCACCGAGGAATGCGCGCAACTTTTCCAGACGCTCGGGCGGTGGACCATCGTGCACGCGGTACAGCGCAGGCACGTTGTGTTTCTGCAGGAACTCGGCCGTCGCAACGTTGGCCGCCAGCATGCATTCCTCGATCAGCTTGTGGGCGTCGTTGCGCACGGTCGGACGGATTTCGTCGATCTTGCGATCTTCACCGAAGATGATCCGGGTTTCCTGGGTCTCGAAGTCGATTGCACCGCGGGTGTGACGGGCCGCCAGGAGCACCTTGTACAGGGCATAAAGGCTCTTCAGGTCCGGCAACACCGCACTGTACTCCTCGCGCAGTGCCTTGCCTTCGCGGGTGCGGGAATGCTCGAGCATGCTGCTGACCTTGTTGTAGGTCAGGCGCGCGTGGGAGTGGATCACACCCTCGTAGAACTGGTAGTCGACCATCTGGCCGGCCTTGTTGATGGTCATTTCGCAGACCATGGCCAGGCGATCGACGTGCGGGTTCAGCGAGCACAGGCCGTTGGACAGTTCTTCGGGCAGCATCGGCACGACGCGCTCGGGGAAGTACACCGAGTTACCCCGTTGCTGCGCTTCGGTATCCAGCGCCGAGCCCAGGCGCACGTAGCTGGAAACGTCGGCGATCGCCACGTACAGGCGCCAGCCGCCGGAGAACATGCGCAGCTTGCCCAACGGTTCGCAATACACCGCATCGTCGAAGTCGCGAGCGTCTTCGCCGTCGATGGTGACGAAAGGCAGATGACGCAGGTCGATGCGCTTCTCTTTATCTTTTTCCTCGACTTCGGAGCGGAACTTGCGCGCTTCCTTGATCACTTCCTGTGGCCAGACATGCGGGATGTCATAGCTGCGCAGGGCGATGTCGATTTCCATGCCCGGAGCCATGTAGTTGCCGATCACCTCGACCACATCACCCTGCGGCTGGAAGCGTGGGGTTGGCCAGTGAGTGATCTTGATCGACACGAACTGGCCGATCTTGGCGCCGCCGTTGCGTCCGGCAGTGACCAGGACTTCCTGCTGGATTTTCGGATTGTCAGGGGTTACGTAGCCGATGCCGCCTTCTTCGAAGTAGCGACCAACCACGCTTTCATGGGCGCGGGAGATGATCTCTACCAGCACGCCTTCGCGACGGCCACGGCGGTCTACACCGGAGACCCGGGCCAGGCCGCGGTCGCCATCGAACACCAGACGCATCTGTGCCGGGCTGAGGAACAGGTCCTCGCTACCATCGTCGGGGATGAGGAAGCCGAAGCCGTCACGGTGCCCGGAGACACGGCCACAAATAAGGTCGAGCTTGTCCACCGGGGCATAGGTGCCGCGCCGGGTATAGATAAGCTGACCGTCGCGCTCCATGGCACGCAGGCGGCGGCGCAGGGCTTCGATCTGGTCTTCTTCGTAAAGACCGAACTCTTCGGCCAGCTGTTCGCGGGCAGCCGGCTCGCCACGGTCGGCGAGGCGCTGCAGGATCAGCTCACGGCTGGGGATAGGGTTGTCGTATTTTTCCGCTTCGCGAGCGGCCTCGGGATCGAGGGATTGCCAATCGGCCATCAGAAGGGGTTCACCTTGGGGTATATAGATATGAATTCTGGCATAGACGTATTGAAACCGGAAATGTCAGCCTTGGACAGCCCCGACGCGGTATCCGCCGAACGGAAATAGGCGCGTGGAATCAACGGGTTGAATTTTTTGAATTTTTTTTCGATCAGGGGCTTTACAGCCATCAGGAGCGTCCGTATAGTGCGCACCACAACGACGGACAACCCCGGAGTTGTAGTAGAGATGAACGACGCTGTAAAGCATCTTTTAATCTCGAATGTGTGCCCAGGTGGCGGAATTGGTAGACGCGCTGGTTTCAGGTATCAGTGACTTAACGGTCGTGGAAGTTCGAGTCTTCTCCTGGGCACCAAAAATTTTCAAGTAACAGATGACCAAGGATCTGTTACTACTGTGTGAAAGCAGACGAAAGTCGCCTTCAGCAGACAATGCAAAGCTTTGCCCAGGTGGCGGAATTGGTAGACGCGCTGGTTTCAGGTATCAGTGACTTAACGGTCGTGGAAGTTCGAGTCTTCTCCTGGGCACCATTCAAAAACCCACTAGCTTGCTAGTGGGTTTTTTCTTGCCTGCGATTTCATGTCGCCGGGCAGCCCCTCCTTCGTCTACCCATGAATTTCCCGACATGCGCCCATTTGAGAAACAATTTCGTTTACCATTGTTTCCAAATATGTAGCCGTAAGCGAGGAAATACCCGCATGACGATCCGCCCGCAACCGCTGATGCGCTCCCTGGCCGCCGCAGTTCTGAGCCTGGTGATCGGCGCTCCGGCCGCCCTGGCAGACGAACCGGTCACGTTGACGATGTACAACGGCCAGCACAAGGAAATCGGTGAAGCCATCGCCAAGGCCTACGAGGCCAAGACCGGCATTCATATCAATATTCGCAAGGGCAGCAGCAACCAGTTGGCCAGCCAGATCATCGAGGAAGGCGAACGCTCGCCGGCCGACATCATCTATACCGAAGAGTCGCCACCGCTGAACAACCTGGGCGAACTGGGCCTACTGGCGAAGATCGACGACGCCACCCTGAACATGCTGCCCAAGGAATACGTGGGCGCCAACGGCACTTGGATGGGCGTTACCGCGCGCACCCGCGTGGTGGTCTACAACCCGAAGAAGATCGATGAGAAAGACCTGCCGACCACGGTGATGGATTTCGCCGGCCCCGAATGGGACGGCCGTGTCGGCTACGTGCCCACCAGCGGCGCCTTCCAGGAACAGGCGGTGGCCATCCTCAAGATGCACGGGCGCGAAGCCACCGAAGAATGGCTGACCGGCCTGAAAGCCTTCGGCAAGACCTACACCAACAACATGGTCGCACTGAAGGCCGTGGAGAAGGGCGAAGTCGCCGCCGTGCTGGTGAACAACTACTACTGGTACGCCCTGGAGCGCGAGCGCGGCAAGCTCGACTCCAAGCTGTACTACCTGGCCGACGGCGACGCCGGCAACCTGGTGACCATCTCCGGCGCCGCTGCGGTCAAGGCCAGCAAGCATCCGAAAGAAGCACAGGCCCTGCTCAACTGGATGGCCAGCGAAGAAGGCCAGCGCGTGATCACCCAGACCACCGCCGAATACCCGCTGCATAAAGGCATGGTCTCTGACCGTGGCCTGAAGCCGTTCGATGAGCTGCGCCCGCCGAAGATCTCGCCGGCCGACCTTGGCAATGCCGAGGAAGCCATCGAGCTGGAACGTGAGGTTGGCCTGCTCTGATGACTGCCGCCCTGCCCTCGCCCGCCTTGGCGCGCTTCGTCCCCAAGCGCAAGCGCCCGTCCATCTGGGTGGTGCTGCCCGTGCTGTTCCTGGTGGCCATGAGCCTGCTGCCATTGCTGTACGTCGGGCTCAAGGCCTGGGATGCCGGCTGGCATGAAGCCCTGCGCCTGCTATGGCGTCCGTTCGTGTGGGGCTTGCTGCGCAACACCCTGCTGCTGATGGTCGGCGTCACCGCGCTGTGCCTGGTGGTGGGCGTGGCCCTGGCCTGGCTGCTGGAGCGCAGCGACCTGCCTGGCCGACGCCTGTGGGGCGTGGTGCTATGCCTGCCGTTTGCCGTGCCATCGTTCGTCAGCAGCTTCACCTGGGTGTCGCTGAGTTCGGACTTCGAAGGGCTGGGCGGGGCGATCCTGGTGATGGCACTGTCGAAGTACCCGCTGGTGTTCCTGCCGGTGGCCGCCACCCTGCGCAACCTGGATACCGCGCTGGAGGAGTCGGCGCGCACGCTGGGCTGCAGCCGCTGGGGCGTGTTCCGCAAGATCACCCTGCCGTTGCTGTGGCCGTCGATGCTCGGCGGCGGGCTGCTGATTGCCCTGCACATGCTGGTGGAGTTCGGCGCCCTGTCGATCCTTGGCCTGCAGACCTTTACCACGGCGATCTACCAGCAGTTCGAACTGGAATTCAGCAACGCCAACGCCGCGATGCTCTCGGCGGTGCTGCTGGTGCTGTGCCTGGCGATGCTGTGGCTGGAACTGCGGGTGCGTGGCAAGGCGCGTCATGTGCGCATTGGCCAGGGCGTGGCGCGCCGCGCCCAACCCTTGCGACTGCGCGGCTGGATGCCACTGGGGCAGCTGTTCTGCCTAGCGCTGGCGGTGCTGGGCAGTGGCATTCCACTGGCCATGCTCGGCTACTGGCTGAGCGTGGGCTCATCGGCGGCCTTCCCGGTCGCGGCCATCGGTAAGGCCCTGGGCACCTCGCTGTCGGTGTCATTGGGTGGCGCTGGCTTCTGCGTGCTGCTGGCACTGCCAATCAGCTTCCTGGTGGTTCGCTACAAGGGGCGCCTGGCGATCTGGGCCGAGCGGTTGCCCTATCTGCTGCACGCCCTGCCCGGTCTGGTCATTGCACTGACCCTGGTGTTCTTCGCCCTGCACTATGTGCCGGCGCTGTACCAGACTACGGCGCTGCTGATCCTGGCCTATGCCTTGCTGTTCCTGCCGTTGGCGCAGTCGCCGGTGCGCACCGCACTGAACAAGGCCTCGCCAACCCTGGAAGAGGCGGCGCGCACCTTGGGCGCCAGCAGCTTCGCAGCCTTCTGCCGGGTTACCTTGCCGATCATCTTCCCGGCGATGGCAGCAGCGTTCGCCCTGGTGTTCCTGGATGCGATGAAGGAACTGACCGCGACCCTGCTGCTCAGCCCGACCGGGATGACCACCTTGGCCACCGAGGTGTGGGCGCATACCGCCAACGTCGAGTTCGCGGCGGCGGCGCCTTATGCGGCGTTGTTGATCGTGGTGTCGGGGCTGCCGGTGTATCTGCTGACTACCAGGATGTACCTGAACAAGGCGTGACAACCTCCTCTTGGGGGCGCGTTGCGCCCCTTTTGCCGCGGTTCGTCGCCACGACAAGCCGGCTCCCACCCCTACCGCGTCGCTCTCAAGCCGCACTGTAAATGTGGGAGCCGGCTTGCCGGCGATCAGCCCCCCACCTTTCCTCAGGCCCTGAACTGCCCCAGACTGGCCCGCAACTGCGCCGCCAGGTCATCCAGTACCTTGCTGCTGGCGGTGGTCTGCATTACCACCTCGGCCGAACGCTCGGCCTGGGCATGGATGGTTTCGACTCGCCCACGCACGGCTTGCGCGCCGCTGGCCTGCTGCTCGGCCGCTCGCGTGGCCAGGCCGATCGCCGCATGCACCTGCTCGACCGCAGCCTGCACCGACTGCTGGCGCCGCTCATTGTCGCGTAACACCAGCAAGCCTTCACTGGCCTGGCGCCCGGCCTGACTGATGGTCGCCACCGCCTCCTTGGCGCCTTGCTGCAGCGCAGCGATATGCGATTGGATATCCCCGGTCGAGCTCTGTGTCTTGCTCGCCAAGGCACGCACCTCATCGGCCACCACGGCGAAACCGCGCCCGGTTTCTCCAGCCCGCGCCGCTTCGATGGCGGCGTTGAGCGCCAACAGGTTGGTCTGCTCGGCAATGCCATGGATCACAGTCAGTACCACCTCGATCTGCTCGCTCTGCTTGGCCAGCCGCTCGATCACCTGGGAGCCAGTCTGCACTTCGCCGGCCAGGTTCTCGATCAACCGCGCCAGCTGCGTCGAAGCACGACTGTTCTCGTCGGTCGCCTGGCGAATGTCCACCACCTGCTGCAATGCCGCCTGCATGGCATGGCTCTCGGCCTGGGCCTCGTCAGCCATACTCGACAGGTCGCGCAGGCTGGCAGCCACTTCGTCGCGCTGCAACGCGGCAGCGGCATCGGCACCGGCGTTGCGCTGGGCCATGCTGTCGATCTCCACGCCAGTACGCTGCGCCACTTCGCCGGCTTCGCGGACGATGGGCTGCAGCTTGTCGACGAAGCGATTGACCGCCGAAGCCATGTCACCGATCTCGTCACGGCTGTCGAGCTTGACGCGCTTGGTCAGGTCGCCTTCGCCGGCGGCCAGGTCGTTCAACGCGGCGATCAGCAGGCCGAGCTTGCTGAGGACGCGACGCCCGAGCACCACGGCCACCACCAGCAGCACACCCAGACCGACCAGCACCAGACCCAGGCCGATGCGCCAGCGCAGCTCGGCGGCGGCATCACGCACCGTCTGCGCGGTATTGGCCTGCATCGCCGTGGCGCTGTGCTGGGCTGTCTCCAGGCGCGCACGCAAGGCCTTGCCACTGTCGGCGGCGGCGGCCACCAGGCTGTCCCCGACCAGTTGCTCGCCACTGGCGATCAAGGCCGCGAAGCGCTGATCCAGAGCCTTGAGCTCCTGGTCGATGCCCGCGGTGGACACGCCCATCAGCACCTTGCCGATCTCTGCGCCGTTGGGGTTGATCGACGCCTCTACGAAGTACACCGACGAATCCTTGCGTGCGGCATCCAGCACCTTGTCCAGCGCCCGTTCGCCCTGGCCTTTTTCCATCAATGCCTGGTTGATCGGGTTCTGCCGGTTGAGGTAGCGGGTCAGGTGCTGGCCCTGGGCATCGTCGTAGATCACGAACAACACGTTGGGATTGCGCTGGGCACGGCGAGCGAAGTCCGAGAGCATCGGCACATCGTTGTCCCAGATCGCCCGTGGCGCGACCGAGGCCAACAGATCGGCCATTTCATGGGCCGAGTCCCTGAGATTTTCCTCCAGCGTCGCGCGCAACTGCTGCTGCTCATCCTGCAGACGGCTGGACAGGCCCGCACTCAAACGCTGACGCGTACTGACGGAAAGGCTGTCGAGCCCAGCCCGGACATCCTCCCCGGCCTGCTCCAGTTCGGCAGCCAGTTTCTGGCTGTCATTGCCCAGGCGCGCCCCCAAATCGGCTTCCAGGGCGGTGACCGTGCTCCGCGTCAGTGCAACGGCAACCAGCACCTGCACCAGAAGAGCGATACCAAGCGCAACAAACACAGGCCGCAAGAGGCGGCTTCGTAACAGTGAAAGGATGGCAGACACGTTGTAACCCTCGTGTTTCTGGCGCCATTACTTTGATGGCATCTACAGAAACTTCTTACAGCAAGGGTTGTGCCTGAGACAGCAGGTATAAATGCCAAAGATATGAGGCGATTATCCATGGCAGCGAAATTGCCTGCGCCGATGCCACGCGCGGGGCAAGCCTCCCGCTACTTCGTACCCATATGAAAACGCCGCGCCTCCTTGCGGGGGCGCGGCGTTCAGTCAGCTAGCAAGTAGCTGATCAGGCGAACGGATGACGCAGCACGATGGTCTCGTTGCGGTCCGGACCAGTCGAGATGATGTCGATCGGCGCGCCGACCAGCTCCTCGATGCGCTTGATGTAGTTGCGCGCGGCCTGCGGCAACTCTTCCAGGGTTTTAACGCCCAAGGTCGACTCGCTCCAGCCTGGCATCTCTTCGTACACCGGCTCCAGGCCGATGTAGCTGTCGGCATCGGAAGGCGCGTCGATGACGGCACCGTTCTCGTTCTTGTAGCCAACGCAGATGTTGATGGTTTCCAGGCCGTCCAGCACGTCCAGCTTGGTCAGGCAGATGCCCGAGATGCTGTTGACGTCGATGGCGCGACGCAGGATCACGGCATCGAACCAGCCGCAACGACGGGCACGGCCGGTGGTGGAGCCGAACTCATGGCCACGCTTGGCCAGGGTGGCGCCGGTCTCGTCGAACAGCTCGGTCGGGAACGGACCGGAACCGACGCGAGTGGTGTAGGCCTTGGTGATGCCCAGGATGTAGTCCAGGTACATCGGGCCAACGCCGGAACCGGTGGAGATGCCGCCGGCGGTGGTGTTGGAACTGGTGACATACGGGTAGGTGCCGTGGTCGATGTCCAGCAGCGAGCCCTGGGCGCCTTCGAACATGATGTCCTTGCCGGCGCGGCGCAGGTTGTGCAGTTCGGCGGTGACGTCGAGCATCATCGGCTTGAGCTGCTCGGCGTAGGCCATGCACTCGTCCAGGGTCTGCTGGAAGTCGATGGCCGGCTCTTTGTAGTAGTTCACCAGCTGGAAGTTGTGGTAATCCAGCAGCTCACCGAGCTTGGCGGCGAAGCGCTCGCGGTGGAACAGGTCGCCGACGCGCAGGCCGCGACGGGCCACCTTGTCTTCGTAGGCCGGGCCGATACCACGACCGGTGGTGCCGATCTTGGCTTCGCCGCGGGCTTTTTCACGGGCCTGGTCGAGGGCCACGTGGTACGACAGGATCAGCGGAGCCGCCGGGGAAATGCGCAGGCGCTCGCGCACCGGTACGCCCTTCTCTTCCAGCTTGGTGATTTCACGCATCAGGGCATCCGGGGCAACGACCACGCCGTTGCCGATCAGGCATTGCACGCCTTCACGCAGGATGCCGGACGGAATCAGGTGCAGAACAGTCTTCTCACCGTTGATCACCAGGGTGTGGCCCGCGTTGTGGCCACCTTGGTAGCGCACGACGGCGGCAGCATGTTCGGTCAGCAGATCGACGATCTTGCCTTTGCCCTCATCACCCCACTGGGTGCCCAGGACGACGACATTCTTACCCATTACATTTGTCCTCATTCACGCAAACTTGGTGCCGGCCCATTGCCGGCGAAGAATCTCAATGGGTCAGCGGCAGAACCTGCCAGCGCCCGTCTTGCTGAATCAATTGCCGATCACAATCCGCCTCGAGAGCAGCACTCAGCGGCTGGCCAGGCAAAGCCTGGACCACTCGCTGGCCCTCGTTGCGCAACTGGCAGACCATCTGCCAGAGGGCCGCATCGCTGCTGTCGGGCATCCAGATGCCGCCAGCAGGCAATACGACCTCCGCTCGCCCCAGTGTGACCAGGGTCTTCAAATCCGTGGAGAATCCGGTGGCCGGGCGTGCCCGGCCAAAATCGGCGCCGATGTCGTCATAGCGGCCGCCCTGGGCGATCGATTGACCTTCGCCAGGCACGAACACGGCGAACACCACGCCGGTGTGATAGTGGTAGCCGCGCAATTCGCCGAGGTCGAAGTACAGCGGCAGGTCCGGGTAGCGCGAAGCCAGGCGATCGGCGATCGCCAACAGGTCGTCCAGCGCCGCCAGCACGCTGGCGGGGGCACGGCCCAGGCGCACACGGGCCTCGGCCAGCACTTCACGACCACCGCAGAGCTCGCACAGGGCGCGCAGCATGTTGCCCAGGTCCTTCGGCAGGTCTGCGGTCAGCGCCTGCACTTCATCGACGGCTTTGCGCTGCAGGGCATCGAACAGTTGCTGCTCGACCGCGCCGGACAGGTTGGCGGCACGGGCCAGGCCGCGATAGATACCGACATGGCCAAGGTCCATGTGCACATCGGCGACATCGGTCAGTTGCAGCGTGGCGAGCATCAGGCTGATGACTTCGACATCGCTGGTAGGGCTGGCGTCGCCGTACAGCTCGGCGCCCAGCTGGATCGGGCTGCGCGAGGTCGACAGGGCACGCGGCTGTGCATGCAGCACGCTGCCGGCATAGCACAGGCGGCTCGGGCCTTCACGGCGCAGGGTGTGGGCGTCGATGCGCGCCACCTGCGGCGTGAAGTCGGCACGGAAGCCCATCAGGCGGCCGGACTGCGGGTCGACGACCTTGAAGGTACGCTGGTCCAGGTCCTGGCCGGCGCCGGTGAGCAGCGACTCCAGGTACTCGATATGCGGGGTGACGACCAGTTCGTAACCCCAACTCTGGAACAGGTCCAACACCTGACGACGCGCGATCTCGATGCGCGCGGCCTCAGGTGGCAGTACTTCCTCGATGCCATCTGGCAGTAGCCAGCGGTCTACCGTTGCCATTACGCCATTTCCCCTCTGGTCCGGGCGGCCTGCCAGCTGGCGAGCCGTGAGTAAAGCAGGCATTGACGCACAACAGCGGGCAGCACTGATCCCAGCGCAACCACCGTAGCCAATACCCTCGAATTGCCTTGCGACCTGACCAAACCGTCAACTGGCCGTTTGCCAATCAACCTTGCAGACGCAAAAAAGCCGGGAATTTCCCGGCTGACTCATCATACACCCCTTTTCATTCAGGATGCACCCCACCAGGCATTTTAGCTGCCCGGCGGGGCGAATCCCTCATGAGAGCACGATCAGGGCTTGCTCTTGTCCAGGAAGCGGAAGAACTCGTTCTTAGAATCCAGGACCAGCACGTCGCTCTTGCTGGAGAAGCTTTCGCGGTAGGCCTTGAGGCTACGGTAGAACGCGTAGAAATCGGCGTCCTGCGTGTACGCCTTGGCATAGATGGCAGCTGCCTGGGCATCGCCATCACCGCGGGTCTCTTCCGCTTCGCGGTACGCTTCGGCCAGCAGCACGCGGCGCTGACGGTCGGCGTCGGCACGAATACCTTCGGCCAGTTCGTTACCCTTGGCACGGTGCTCGCGGGCTTCACGCTCGCGCTCGGTGCTCATACGGTCGAACACGCTGCGGTTGACTTCCTTGGGCAGGTCGATGGCCTTGACGCGAACGTCGACCACTTCGATACCCAGCTCCTTGCTGGCCATGCGGTTCAGCGAGGCGGTGATATCCGCCATCAGCGCATCACGCTCACCGGAAACCACTTCGTGCAGGGTGCGTTTACCAAACTGGTCACGCAGGCCGCTTTCCAGACGACGCGACAGGCGCTCGTCGGCGATCTGCTTCATACCCGACGTTGCGGTATAGAAGCGCTCGGCGTCCTTGACCCGCCATTTGGCGTAGGCATCGACCATCACCGCTTTCTTCTCCAGCGTCAGGAAACGCTGGGTCGGCGCGTCGAGGGTCATCAGGCGGGCGTCGAACTTGCGCACCTGGTTGACGTACGGCACCTTCACGTGCAGGCCAGGCTGGACATCGGCCTTGACCACGCGGCCGAACTGCAGCAGTACCGCGCGTTCAGTCTGCGAAACGATGTAGAAGCAGTTCCAGGCGGCGATCGCCAGCACCACGGCGCCGATCAGGGCGAACAGTGACTTATTGCTCATCAGCGGCTCTCCCTGGAACGCAGCGGCGGTTGTGGTTGCAGATCCTGGGCGGCACGCGCGGCGGCGTCATTGACCGACGGCGATACGCTGCTGGACGGCGCTGCACTGGTGCCGCGGCTGCCTTCGACCATCTTGTCCAACGGCAGGTAGAGCAGGTTGTTCTGCCCGTCCTTGGCCGTGACCAGGACCTTGCTGGAGTTGCTGTAGACCTCCTGCATGGTGTCCAGGTACAGACGCTGACGCGTGACCTCCGGCGCCTTGCGGTACTCGGCGACCAGCTTGGTGAAGCGATCGGCCTCACCCTTGGCACGGGCGATGACTTCATCGCGGTAGCCGTTGGCGTCCTCGATGATGCGCTGCGCCTGGCCACGGGCCTCCGGCACCACGCCGTTGGCGTAGGACTCGGCCTGGTTGCGCGCACGCTGCTCGTCCTCACGGGCACGGATCACGTCGTCGAAGGCTTCCTGCACTTCACGCGGGGCTGCCGCGCTCTGTACGTTGACCTGGGTGACGGTGATACCGGTACGGTAGGTGTCGAGGAAACGCTGCAGACGCTCGCGGATGTCCACGGCCATCTGCTCGCGGCCTTCTGTCAGCACCTGGTCCATCGAGGTGGAACCCACCACGTGGCGCAGGGCGCTGTCAGTCGCATGCTGCAGGCTGACTTCCGGCTGGTCGACGTTGAGCACGAAGTCCTGCAGGTTGCTGATGCGGTACTGCACGGTCAGTGGCACTTCGACGATGTTCTCGTCTTCGGTGAGCATCTGCCCCTGCTTGGTGTAGGCCCGCTCGCGGGTCACGTTTTCCATGTACTTGCGGTCGATCGGCGGGAAGTAGATATTCAGGCCGGGACCGACGGTCTCGTAGTACTTGCCGAAGCGCAGCACCACGGCCTGCTCCTGCTCGTCCACGACATAGACGGCGTTGTACAGCCAGATTGCCGCCAGAGCCGCCAGGCCGATGCCCAGCAGCCCGTAGCCGCCACCCTTGCCGATATTGCGGTCACCGCCGCCGCCACGTTTCTTGCCACTGCCGAACATGCCGTTCAGGCTGTCCTGCAGCTTGCGGAAGGCCTCGTCCAGATCCGGTGGACCTTTCTTGTCGCCACCACCGCCGCCACCATTACGGCGGCCGCCCCAGGGATCCTGATTGTTCGAGTTGCCACCCGGCTCGTTCCAAGCCATAGCGCTCTCCATCTGATAAAGCAAAGACGCGCCCACGGCGCGCCGTCCAATGCTACAGAATGCCTGTCACGGCTGCCCGGCGACCTCGACGGGCATTTATTGCAAAGTGTGTTGCTCGACAAACACTTGCGGCTCCATGCCTTCGCGGCTGACCAGGCGATTCAGCTCGACCCTGGGCAGTCGCACGCTCAGCAGGCTGCGCCCTTCTTCATCATGCTCTTCACTCTGCACGGCACCCAGGGCAAAGAATTGCGCGCGCAGGCGGGCAAACCGTTGCTCCAGGCACAGGGTTCCGACATAAAGATCGTCCCCCAGCAACTCGGCAATCGCCTGGCCAACCAGCTCCAGGCCTCGTCCATCGCGTGCCGATACCCAGACCCGCTGCGGCTTGCCATCGGCATCGCGCTGGATCTGCGGCTCGACATCTTCGAGCAGGTCGAGTTTGTTATAGACCTCGAGGATCGGCAAGCTCTCGGCACCGATCTCGCCCAGCACCGCCAGTACCTGTTCGATCTGCTCCATGCGCTCGGGCTCATGGGCATCGATCACGTGCAGCAGCAGGTCGGAGTTGCTCGACTCTTCGAGCGTAGCCCGAAATGCCTCGACCAGCTTGTGCGGCAGGTGGCGGATGAAACCTACGGTGTCGGCCAGCACGATCGGCCCCAGGTCGGCCAGCTCGAGCCGGCGCAAGGTCGGGTCGA
The DNA here is from genome assembly GCF_900110655.1 of Pseudomonas soli. GTDB lineage: Bacteria > Pseudomonadota > Gammaproteobacteria > Pseudomonadales > Pseudomonadaceae > Aquipseudomonas > Aquipseudomonas soli. The sequence continues at coordinate 8,160 of NZ_FOEQ01000012.1, read as the reverse complement.
GGGTGGCGAACAGCTGGTCCGCGGCATACACATCGGATTGCGTGAGTGCGTTGAACAGGGTCGATTTACCGGCGTTGGTATAACCCACCAGCGACACCGAAGGAATGTCGGCGCGCTTGCGCCCACGACGGGCCTGCTCGCGCTGGCTGCGCACCTTCTCCAGGCGTGCCTTGATCTGGCGCAGGCGCACCCGCAGCAGGCGGCGGTCGGTTTCGAGCTGGGTTTCACCCGGGCCACGCAGGCCGATACCGCCTTTCTGCCGCTCAAGGTGGGTCCAACCGCGTACCAGTCGCGTGCTCATGTGCTCGAGCTGGGCCAGTTCGACCTGCAGCTTGCCTTCGTGAGTACGCGCCCGCTGGGCGAAGATATCGAGAATCAGCCCGGTACGGTCCAGCACGCGACACTCGAAGACGCGCTCGAGGTTGCGTTCCTGGCTGGGCGTGAGGGTGTGATTGAAAATCACAAGGTCGGCTTCGGCCGAATGGACCAGGTCGCGCAACTCCTCGACCTTGCCACTGCCGATCAGAAACTTGGCGGTGGGCTGATGCCGCGCCACTGTCACCAGCGAAACGATATCGGCTCCGGCCGACAGCGCCAGCTCCTGAAACTCCTGCGGGTCTTCGCGCGCCTCAGGGTTCTGACCTTCCAAGTGAACGAGCAACGCTCGCTCACCACCACCGTGGCGCTCAAAGAACAATGCAGGCTCCTACTTTTTTCAAGCGTTGCCTGGCTCGCTGTCGCCGTGCTCACCATCGGTCGGGCTTGGCAGACGAACCGGGCGTGCTGGGACGACGGTCGAAATGGCGTGCTTGTAGACCATCTGGCTGACGGTGTTTTTCAGCAGCACGACGAACTGGTCGAAGGATTCGATCTGGCCCTGCAGCTTGATCCCGTTGACCAGATAGATCGAAACCGGGACTTTTTCTTTTCTCAAGGTGTTCAAGTAAGGGTCTTGTAGCGAATGCCCTTTTGACATATGCCGCACTCCTGTAAGGATCAATAATAGAAAATCAAGAAAATCGATAAATTATGCCGCCCCTTCGCAAGAATAGACGGCAACTGGCAGGGACTCAGCTCAATATGGAGACGGTCCCCAGGTATTTCAAGGTGCGGGACAGATTGTCGCAGGCCAGGCTATCCAGCCAGTGGACGTCGGACCAGCCGCGCAACCAGGTGAATTGCCGCTTGGCCAGCTGACGCGTGGCAATGATACCGCGTTCACGCATCTCATTCTCATTCAGCTTGCCGTCGAGGTAGTCCCACACCTGCCGATACCCCACTGCCCTTATAGACGGCAGCTCGGCGTGCAAGTCACTTCTGGCCCGCAGCGTTCGGACCTCGTCGACAAAGCCCTGTTCCAGCATCTGTGAAAATCGTAACGCAATTCGCTGATGCAAAATGTGACGATCTGTAGGCGCTATCGCCAGGCTGGCGACAGTATAGGGCAAATGCTCGCCCGCGCCTGCGTCTGCGCCGCTACTTTGCGCGTATTGACGCTGACGGTGGGCGGTCATGCTCTCGCCGCTCACTTTGTACACTTCAAGCGCACGGATCAGCCGCTGCGGGTCATTCGGATGAATGCGCGCCGCCGACTCTGGATCGACTTCGGCCAGTTGCCGGTGCAATTCGGCCAGGCCGAGGGCCTGCGCCTGTGCCTCGAGCTCGGCGCGGACCGTGGCATCGGCTGGCGGCATGTCCGCCAGGCCATCGACCAGTGCCTTGTAGTAGAGCATGGTGCCGCCAACCAGCAGCGGGATCTTGCCGCGCGCGGTGATCTCGGCCATGGCTTGGAGTGCATCGGTGCAGAAACGCTTGGCCGAGTAGCTTTCGGCGGGGTCGAGAATGTCGATCAGGCGGTGCGGATGCGCGGCCAGCACTTCCTTGGAGGGCTTGGCGGTACCGATGTCCATGCCGCGATAGACCAGCGCCGAGTCGACACTGATCAGCTCGCAGGGCAGCTTGCTGGTCAGCTCGATCGCCAGGTCGGTCTTGCCGGCCGCGGTCGGGCCCATGAGGAAAATCGCCGGAGGTCTGGCACTCATGTCATCGCCCCCGCAGGAACAGCTTGTCCAGATCGTCCAGGCCCATCTGAGTCCAGGTCGGTCGGCCGTGGTTGCACTGGCCGCTGCGCTCGGTGTTCTCCATGTCGCGCAGCAAGGCGTTCATCTCCGGGATGGCCAGACGCCGGTTGGCCCGCACCGCGCCATGGCAGGCCATGGTCCCCAGCAGCTCGTTGAGGTGCGCCTGGATACGGTCACTGGTGCCGTACTCCATGAGGTCCGCCAGCACATCCTGCACCAGGCGATTAGCCTCGGCCTGTTTGAGCAAGGCCGGGATCTGGCGGATCGCCAGGGTTTCCGGGCCCAGGCGCTGCAGTTCGAAGCCCAGGCGCTGGAACCATTGGGCATGCTCCTCGGCGCAATCGGCTTCGCGCTGGCTCAACGCCAGCGACTCGGGCACCAGCAATGGCTGGCCGCTCAAGCCTTCACTGGCCATGGCCACCTTCAGACGCTCGTACATGATCCGCTCATGGGCGGCGTGCATATCCACCAGCACCAGGCCGACGGCGTTCTCGGCAAGGATATAGATCCCCTTGAGCTGCGCCAGCGCGTAGCCGAGCGGTGGGATATCGCCCTGGCTTTCCGGCAACGCGCTCGGCGCGGCGGCGGCATTGTCCAGGGGGGCGTAGAACTCGCGGTAGGCCGCCTGCGCCTCGCCGGCATTCAGCGGCTGGGAGGGCCTGGGCGTATACTGGTACTGATAGCCCGCGCCCGAACCGCTCGAAGCGAAGCCCCGCTGCTCGCCCTGAGGCTGCTCGAGCACTGGCGAGGCCAGGCGCATTTCGCCTTGGGGGCCGAACTCGCCAGCCTGCAAGCCGCTGGGGCGGACCAGTTCGTCGCTGGCCGCCGGCGCGGCAAGCTGGTCTTCCGGGCGCACATCGGCCAGGGCACGGTGCAAGGTGCCGTAGAGGAAGTCATGGACCATGCGCCCTTCACGGAAGCGCACTTCGTGCTTGGTGGGGTGGACGTTGACGTCCACGCCAGTCGGGTCGCACTCGAGGAACAGCACGAAGGTCGGGTGCCGACCATTGAACAGCACATCCCGATAAGCCTGGCGCACCGCATGGGCGACCAGCTTGTCGCGCACCGCGCGGCCATTGACGAAGAAGTACTGCAGGTCGGCCTGGCTGCGCGAGAAGGTCGGCAAGCCCACCCAACCCCACAGGCGCAGGCCGTTGCGCTCGACATCGATCGGCAGCGCCTGCTCGAGGAAGCCCGGGCCGCAGATGGTGCCGACGCGCCGCGCCCGCGCCATCTCGTCGGCGGCCTCATGCAGGCTGAAGATGGTCTTGCCGTTGTGCCGCAGGTGAAAGCCCACGTCGAAGCGCGCCAGCGCCAGACGCCGGATCACCTCCTGCAGGTGATCGAATTCGGTCTTTTCGGCCTTGAGGAACTTGCGTCGGGCCGGGGTATTGAAGAACAGGTCACGCACTTCGACCGAGGTGCCGACCGGATGAGCCGCCGGCTGCACCCGCGGGAGCATGTCGCGCCCCTCGGTCTCCACCTGCCAGGCCTCGCTCGCCTCGGCAGTACGCGAGGTGAGGGTCAGGCGGGCGACCGAGCTGATCGATGCCAGCGCCTCGCCGCGAAACCCGAGGCTGAGCACACCTTCGAGGTCTTCCAGCTCACGAATCTTGCTGGTGGCATGGCGCGCCAGGGCGAGCGGCAGGTCGTCAGGGGCGATGCCGCTGCCATTGTCGCGCACCCGCAGCAACTTCACGCCGCCCTGCTCGACCTCGACCTCGATACGCCGGGCACCGGAGTCGAGGCTGTTCTCCAGCAGTTCCTTGGCCACCGACGCGGGACGTTCGACTACCTCGCCGGCGGCAATCTGGTTGGCCAGCCGCGGGCTGAGCAGCTGGATGCGCGAGCCGCCACTCATCGCTGGGACGCCAGGGCGGTGGTCGGAATGTCGAGGTGCTGGCCGACTTTCAACTCATCGCTTTTCAGGCTGTTGCTGCTGCGCAGGGCGGCAACACTCACCTGGTAGCGCACGGCGATCATCGCCAGGGTCTCGCCCGGTCGCACGGTGTGCTCACGCGGGCCCTCGGCGATCTTGCCGCTGTCACGCAGCCAGGCAATGTAGGTGCCAGGCGGCGGGTTCTGCTGGAAGAACTGACGCACACCGGTATGGATCGAACGCGCCAAGGCCTGCTGATGACTGCGGGTAGCCAGCTTGGCCGCCTCGTTGGCATTGGAGATGAACCCGGTTTCAACGAGGATCGAAGGGATGTCCGGCGACTTCAACACCATAAACCCGGCCTGCTCCACCCGCTGCTTGTGCAGCGGCGTGACCCGGCCCATGTTGCCAAGCACCTTCTGCCCGACATTGAGGCTGGAACTGAGGGTGGCGGTCATCGACAAGTCGAGCAGCACGCCGGCCAGCATGCGGTCCTTGTCGTCGAGGCTGACGTTGCCGGCACCGCCGATCAGGTCGGAGCGGTTTTCCGTGTCGGCCAGCCAGCGGGCGGTCTCGGAGGTGGCACCGCGGTCGGACAGGGCGAACACCGAGGCGCCGAAGGCAGCCTTGGACGGCGCGGCGTCGGCGTGGATCGAGACGAACAGGTCGGCGCCCTTCTTGCGGGCGATCTCGGTGCGCTTGCGCAGCGGGATGAAGTAGTCGCCGGTGCGGGTCAGCTCGGCGCGATAACCCTTCTCGGAGTTGATCTGGCGCTGCAGTTCCTTGGCGATATCCAGCACGATGTCTTTCTCGTGCTGGCCACGCGAGCCGGACGCGCCCGGGTCTTCGCCGCCGTGGCCGGCGTCGATGGCGACCACGATGTCACGCTTGCCACTCGGTGCCGGTGGCAACTTGATCGCCGGCTGCGCCGGGGTGACGGGCACCGCCGGCGTGGTGGCCGGTGGCTGCGGTGTCGGCGGCGGTGTCGGGTTGCTGGCGGCGATGGCGTCGGCTTCCTGGTCGTACAGGTCGACCACCAGGCGATTGCCATACTGGGCGTTCGGGGCCAGGGTGAAGCTCTTCGGCGACACGGCTTTCTTCAGGTCGACCACCACGCGCAGGTCGGTGGGCGTGCGCTGGGCCGAACGCACGCTGGTGATCGGCGTGTTCGAGGTGGAGACGTTCAGCGGCGCCCCCAGGGTGGCACCGTTGATGTCGATCACCAGACGATCGGGAGCGGTGAGGGTGAAGACGCTGTGCTGCACAGGCCCGGACAGGTCGAAGACCAGCCGCGTGTTGTCCGGAGCGCGCCACAGGCGCATGCTCTTGACTTGAGTGACGGCCAGAGCGTCAACGGTCACCGCGGTCAGCAGCAGCCCAACGACAGCGACCAGTGCGCGTATGCGCATACCTTTCCCCACTTACTGTATGAATTCTTTGGCCAGAACGGCACACCAGGCTTCGCCGCGTGCCCCCTGCGGCGAAAGGTTCAGCGAACGTCCGCCCGCTTGCGGGCTTATGGTAATGGTCAGGTCGGGCTTTGGCAAAACGCCCGCACCTTTATCGGGCCATTCGAACAGGCACAATGCATCGCCCTCGAAATAATCGCGAATGCCCATGAATTCAAGCTCTTCCGGGTCGACCAGACGATAGAGGTCGAAATGGAAGGCGCGAACATCACCTATCTCGTAGGGTTCAACCACGGTAAATGTCGGACTTTTCACCGGGCCGGTATGACCCAGGCCCCGGATCAGCCCGCGGGACAGGGTGGTTTTGCCGGCCCCCAGGTCGCCCTCGAGAAAAATCACACCATGACCTTTGGTCACTTCGGCCAGTTTCGCGCCAAAGGCGACGGTGGCGTCCTCGTCGCCCAGAAACAGGGTTATGCCTGACACGCTGAATGCTCCTCCAATAACGCTCTAATGACCGGCACCAGATCACTGGCCGCCAGCCCTCTACCTTTGACACCCAACCGCTCGCCGGCGCACGCATGCAGCCACACCCCCAGGCACGCGGCCTGCCAGGCATCCAGCCCCTGGGCCAGCAAGGCTGCCAGCACGCCAGTCAACACATCGCCCAATCCGGCACCGGCCATGGCTGGGTGCCCACGGCCGCAAAAAGCCAGTTGCCCGGCAGGGTCGGCCACCAACGTGCCGGCGCCCTTGAGCACACAGACGCTGGCGTAACGACGCGCAAGCTTGCGCGCCGCACCCGGCCGGTCAGCCTGCACCGCCTCGGTGGAAATCCCCAGCAGGCGCGCGGCCTCGCCGGGGTGCGGGGTGAGGATGCTGCCGCTGGGCAGTGCCAGTGGCGTGCGCGCCAGCAAGTTGAGCGCATCGGCGTCCCACACCTGTGGTCGGTGGGCATTGGCCACCGCCGACAACAGGCTGCGCCCCCACCCGGCCTGGCCGAGGCCAGGGCCGACCACCAGCACCGTGGCACGCTCGAGCAGCGGCATCAGCTGGTTGGCCGAGCTCACGCCCAGCCACATGGTCTCGGGCAGGCGTGTCAGCCCCGCAGCTACGTGCTCGGGGCGGGTGGCGACGCTGACCAGGCCGGCGCCGCAACGCAACGCCGCCTCGCCACTGAGCATGACCGCGCCGCCTGTGCCCAGGTCGCCGCCGACCACCAGCACATGGCCGAAATCGCCCTTGTGGGCATCAGCAGCACGTGGCGGCAACCTGGCCAAGGTCAGGCTGCTGAGCGGTAATGGGGGGTGTTTGGTCTGAGGCATGGGGTCAAAGGCTCCGATGTCTGGCAGAATTATACGCACCTCCGCTTGTAATGCTTGTTCATACATGTCCGCCGACCTTCCAGACATCGCCACACTGGCCCAATCGATCAAGGATTGGGGCCGCGAACTCGGTTTTGCCCATGTCGGCATCGCCGGTGTCGACCTTGGCGAGCACGAACAGCACCTGCAGCGTTGGCTGGCCGCTGGCCACAATGGCGAGATGGAGTACATGGGCGAGCATGGCAACAAGCGCTCGCGCCCGGCCGAGCTGATACCCGGCACCTTGCGGGTGATCTCGCTGCGCATGGACTACCTGCCCGGCGACACGCAGATGGCAAAGCGCTTGGCGGACCCTGAAAAAGCCTACATCTCGCGCTATGCCCTGGGCCGCGACTATCACAAGCTGGTGCGCAAGCGGGTGCAGCACTTCGCCGACCGCATCCAGGAAGCCATCGGCCCGTTCGGCTACCGCGCCTTCGTCGACAGCGCTCCGGTGCTGGAGAAAGCCCTGGCCCAGGAGGCCGGCCTTGGCTGGATAGGCAAGAACACCCTGCTGCTCAACCGCAAGGCGGGCAGCTATTTCTTCCTCGCCGAGTTGTTCGTCGACTTGCCGCTGCCGATCGACGGCGTGCAGGGTAGCGATCATTGCGGGCGGTGCCAGGCCTGCCTGGACATCTGCCCGACCCAGGCGTTCGTCGGGCCCTATCAGCTCGATGCCCGGCGCTGCATCTCGTACCTGACCATCGAATTGCGCGGGGCCATTCCAATGGAACTGCGTTCATTGATCGGTAACCGAGTGTTTGGTTGCGACGATTGCCAGATCGTCTGCCCGTGGAACCGTTTCGCCAAGACCACGACCGAAGACGACTTCATGCCCCGCCGGGGGCTGGACAATATCGAGCTGGCCGAACTGTTCCTGTGGGATGAAAAGCGTTTTCTCGGCTGCACCGAAGGCTCGCCATTGCGCCGGGCGGGGTATGAACGGTTCCTGCGCAACCTCGCGGTGGGGCTTGGCAACGCCCCGTCGACCATCCCCGTGCTGGAGGCGCTCAATGCGCGGCGGGATGATCCTTCGGAGCTGGTACGCGAACACGTGGAATGGGCCCTGGCTCGCCACAACGCCCTTTGAAGCTCGCTGCTTCGACTTTGCCTTTGCCTTTGCCTTTGTCTTTGCCTTTGCCTTTGGCGATCAAAAGGTCAACCCCATAGCCTGCGAGCGCCAGCTGCGCCAGTGCAGGCGCCGCCCGTAACTTCGCGACTTCAGGAGGCCGAACGCAGGTCTTGCGGAGGGAGGTGACGGGCATGAATGCCCGTCAAGCGCTGCGCCCCAGGATGGGGCGTTCAGCGCGGTCCTCCCGGGAGTAAGGCCGGAGTGAGGGAACCCGGAGCGAAGCGGAGGGCCGGATGAATGGAGCGCAGCGTTTTTTGGTTACTTTTTGTCGCGTTTGACAAAAAGTGACTCGCCG
>NZ_FOEQ01000003.1 GCF_900110655.1 Pseudomonas soli | reverse complement strand
CCACTGATGGTTATGTAACACTCAAGGTGTTTTCACCTATGTGAGTGAACTTTTGTGTAACCCATGTGGGTGATCCGTACATCGCTCCATTCATCCGGCCCCTACGCTTCGCTCCGGGGTCCCCTCACTCCGGCCTTGCTCCCGGGAGGACCGCGCTGAACGCCCCATCCTGGGGCGCAGCGCTTGACGGGCATCCATGCCCGTCACCTCCCTCCGCAAGACCTGCGTTCGGCCTCCTGAAGTCGCAATTTGTGTCGCCTGAACTATCGCGCACCTAGAAGCAAAAGCAGATCAAGATCAAGATCAAGATCAAGATCAAGATCAAGATCAAGATCAAGATCAAGATCAAGAGAGAGCGTTCTTTGATTGGAGGCTAGAGGTATTTCGACAACCAGGCCTCTCACCAATATATGGCAAGAGGCCTGAACAGTTTGATCAGATATATTTCACCCACGAATTACGCAGGCCTCAACATCCTCACAAAACTTGCCGCAAGAACGCCTGGGCCCGAGGGTCCTTCGGCGCATCGAAGAACGCCTTTGGCGGCGAATCTTCCAACAGCTTGCCGTGATCGAAGAACAACACCCGATCCGCCACTTCCCGGGCAAAGCCCATCTCGTGCGTCACGCAGACCATGGTCATGCCTTCCTGGGCCAGGGTCTTCATCACATCCAGCACCTCCCCGACCATCTCCGGGTCGAGCGCCGAGGTCGGTTCGTCGAACAACATCACCTTCGGATCCATCGCCAGGGCGCGGGCGATGGCTACCCGCTGCTGCTGGCCACCTGAGAGGCGCGACGGGTACTCGTTGGCCTTCTGGGCGATACCGACCTTTTCCAGCAACGCCCGGGCCTTGGCTTCACGATCGGCCTTGTTGCGCTTGCGTACCACTTTCTGCGCCAAGCACAGGTTCTCCAGCACAGTCATGTGCGGGAACAGGTTGAAGTGCTGGAACACCATGCCGACTTCACGGCGGTAGGCGTTGATATCGGTCTTAGGGTCGTCCAGCTGCACGCCATTGATGGACACATGGCCCTGGTCGAAATGCTCCAGGCCGTTCAAGCAACGCAGGAAGGTGGACTTGCCCGAACCGGACGGGCCCAGCACCACCACCACTTCGCCCTTGGCGACCTGGGTGGTGACGTTGTCCACCGCACGCACCACTTGGCCGCGGGTGTCGAAGACTTTAAGCAGGTCACGGACTTCAATCACTTTGCGCAAGCCTCCGCTCGAGCCGGCTGGCAATGTGCGACAGCGGCAGGTTGATCAGCAAGTACAGCCCCGCCACGCAGAACCAGATCTCGAAGGTCGAGAACGAGGTGGTGATGGCCTCGCGACCGCTCTTGGTCAGCTCGGTGATGGCGATCACCGACACCAGCGAAGTGTCCTTGACCAGGCTGATGAACTGCCCCGCCAGCGGCGGCAGTACGCGTTTGAACGCCTGGGGCAGGATCACGTGGCGCATGGACTGCGCGCCATTCAGGCCGAGCGAGCGAGCCGCCTCGTTCTGGCCCTTGGCGATCGACTGCACCCCGGCACGGACGATCTCGGCCACGTAGGCGCCAGTGAACAGTGCCAACGCCGCTACCCCGGCAAACTCCCGGGACAGATTGAGCACGGTGCCGATGAAGAAGTAGAAGATGAAGATCTGTACCAGCAGCGGCGTGCCGCGCACCAGTTCGACATAGACCGTGGACAGGTCACGCAGGGTGGGGTTGCTCGACAGCCGGCAGAGCCCGGCGAACAGGCCGATAACCAGGCCCAGGGCGCCGGATATGACCGAGATCCACAGCGTGGTCCAAAGGCCCCAGGCCAAAGGCCCAGCGGCCCAGTGGCGGGTGACGCCGATGGCATCGCCCTCGGCGACGTCGTCGCCACGGGCCAGCAGCATGCTGTCCTTGGCCACTTCGACGAACTGGGTGTCGCCGCTCTCGCTCTTCAGGGTGACCCGGGCGTTGTCGCCGGAGACCACGATTTCCTCGACCGTGCCAGGGTTGGCGGCACGCTGGGTTTCCTCGGCCTTGTAGGCGAAGTATTGCGGAACGCGGTTCCAGCGCCACTCGTAGGAAATCATCGAGGTGGCCAGGTACAAGCTGATCGCCAGGCCCACCAGGACCAGCGCGGTCAGCCCGTGCCACGGCCACTGTGCTTTCTTGTGTTTGATCACGTGGGGTACTTCCGTAAATGCGAACGCGCAGGGTTCGCCTGCGCGTCGAGGTCAGCGCTTGGTTTTTTGGCCCAGGCCTTATTCCATTTCCTTCAGCCAGTCCTTGTTCTTGAACCACTTGTCGTGGATACGATCGTAGGTCCCGTCATGCTTGATCTGGTGCAGGAAGTTGTTGATGTAGTTGATGCTGTCGTAGTCGCCCTTCTTCAGGCCGAAGGCCAGCGGCTCGTAGGTGAAGGGCTCTTCCAGGAACACCAGCTTGCCAGCGCCGGCCTTCTCCACGGCCACCACGTTGTAGGGCGAGTCGTAGACGAAGGCGTCGGCCTTGCCGTTGACTACATCCATCACCCCTTCCTGCTCGTTGTCGTAGCCGTGGTACTTGGCCTTGCCGATCAGCTTCTTAGCGACCATCTCGCCAGTGGTGCCGAGCTTGGAAGTGAGACGGTACTTCTCGTTATTCAGGTCCTTGTACGACTTGATCTCGCCCGCCAGCTCCTTGCGGATCAGCAGGGTCTGGCCGACGACGATGAAGGGCTCGCTGAAGTTCAGGCGCAGGTTGCGCTCCTGGGTCAGGGTCATGCCACTGCCGATGAAGTCGAACTTGTCGGTCATCAGTGCCGGAATGATGCCGTCGTAGGCGGTGGAGACCATCTCCAGCTTTACGCCCATGGACTTGGCCATGGCCTTGAGGATGTCGACCTCGAAGCCGATGATCTCGCCACGCTTGTTGGTCATTTCAAACGGCATGTAGGTCGGGTCCATGCCCACACGCAGGGTGCCGCGCTTGACCGCGTCATCGATGGCGCCGGCCTGGGCGGTGGCTACCGCGATCAGGGCGGTCGCACCTACCAGCAGCCGCGACAGGTATTTCTTCATCATCACCAAGTCCCCTAGCAAGAAGTACGCAGATTTTTTTTGTAAGCACGGTCCTACAGACCGATGCGTAATGTCGGGACGGATGCTAACGCATGCGAAGGCCGGGACCTAGAGCCGGTGGGGACTTTGTTGGCCAAAAATCGATGAGGGTAAAACAATCGCGGGGCAAGTCGGGCCGCCGCATCGCCGCTCCCACGCAACGCTGATACGGCGTGGGAGCGGCGATGCGGCGGCCCGGCCTGCCCCGCGATTATCGGTGCGACGCGATCATGCCAGTGCTGGCTGGACCACGTTCTCCGGATGCAACGGCAGCAGCGGCGAGTGCGGGTCGTTGGCGATGGAAGCGCGCCATACATCGATCCACGCCGTGTTGTGCCCGGCCCATACCTGCTCGTGCAGGCGCGACAGCGCCACCGGGTCGCTGAGCAGCGCCAGGCGGGTGTTCAGGTCCAGGCCCTGCGGCCCAACTTCCAGCGCCTTGGCCACACGCTCAACGCGCAGCGCCTCGATCGGCGCCGCCTGGCCATGACGTGCCGTGGCCATGGCACAGGCCAGGGCGTTCTGGCGCGGATCGACCACGGCCCGGACGAAGCCGTCGTGCAGGGCATGCCAGCGGTTCTCGTGGGTGTACTGGTCGGTGGCCAGCAGCTCCTGCGGCGTCGCATATTCCTCGGGGATGAGGAACAGCTTCTCGTCCTTGGCCGCCAGGCCCAGGCGGGTGCGGCTGGAGATCACCGAGACCGGGATCGACAGCACCAGCGAGCCGACGATCGGCGCCAGCCACCACAGGAAGCTCGGGTTCAACCAGGCCACCAGGCCGGCCCAGGCGATGCCCAGCAGGGTCTGCGGACCATGGCGACGTACCGCCTCGCTCCACGGAGTCGAGTCATCGTCACGCTGCGGCGAGTTCCAGGTCGCGGCCCAACCGAGGAACGCGGCCAGCACGAAACGGGTGTGGAAGATCATCCGCACCGGTGCCAGCAACATGGAGAACAGCATCTCCATCAGCATCGACAAGGTGACCTTGATACGCCCGCCGAACTCGGTGGCGCCCTTGGCCCAGATCAGGATGACGCTGAGCAGCTTGGGCAGGAACAGCAGCACGATGGTGGTGGAGAACAGCGCGATGGCCTTCTCCGGGTGCCACTGCGGCCACAGCGGGTAGAGCTGGAACGGCTCGATGAAGTATTGCGGCTCCATCAAGGTGTTGGTCGCCAGCAGCGCGGTCGACAGCACCAGGAACAGGAACCACAACGGCGCCGACAGGTACGACATCACCCCGGTGAGGAACACCGCGCGGTGCACCGGGTGCATGCCCTTGACCAGGAACAGGCGGAAGTTCATCAGGTTGCCGTGGCACCAGCGACGGTCGCGCTTGAGCTCGTCGAGCAGGTTTGGCGGCAGCTCTTCGTAGCTGCCCGGCAGGTCATAGGCGATCCACACGCCCCAGCCGGCACGGCGCATCAACGCGGCTTCGACGAAGTCGTGGGAAAGGATAGCACCAGCAAACGCGCCCTTGCCCGGCAACGGCGCCAAGGCGCAGTGCTCGATGAACGGCTTCATGCGGATGATCGCGTTATGGCCCCAATAGTGCGACTCGCCCAGCTGCCAGAAGTGCAGGCCGGCGGTGAACAGCGGGCCGTACACGCGGGTGGCGAACTGCTGCATGCGCGCATAGAGGGTATCCATGCCCGAGGCTTTCGGCCCGGTCTGGATGATGCCGGCATCCGGGTTGGCCTCCATCAGGCGCACCAGGCTGCTCAGGCACTCGCCGCTCATGACGCTGTCGGCGTCGAGCACGACCATGTACTTGTAATCGCCCCCCCAGCGACGGCAGAAGTCGTCGAGGTTGCCGCTCTTGCGCTTCACCCGGCGCCGGCGACGACGATAGAAGATGCGGCCAAAGCCCTTGGTCTCGCGACACACGTCCAGCCAGGCCTGTTGTTCGGCCACGGCGATATCGGTGTCGTTGGTATCGCTGAGCACGAAGAAGTCGAAACGATCAAGGTTGCCGCTGGCGGCCACCGACTCGAAGGTCGCCCGCAGGCCTGCGAACACCCGTGGCACGTCTTCGTTGCAGATCGGCATCACCAGCGCGGTACGCGCCTCGGCGGGAATCGGCTCGTTGCCGGCGCTGCTGCCGGAGATGCGGTACTTGTCACGCCCGGTGAGCAGCTCGAGGAAGCCCATCAGTGCGGTCCAGAAGCCCGCCGACACCCAGCAGAACAGGATACCGAAAAGGATCAGAATGGACGTCTGCAGCGCATATGGCCAGACCTGCACCACGGTGTCCCACAACGGCTGGTGGATGACTTCGTCGAGGTCGACGAACGACCAGCCCTGGTACGGCAGGATGCCCTTCATGTACCAGCCGGCAACGATGGTCTGGCCGATCATCAGGGTGAGCAGGATATAGCGGCGAATCGAGCCGACCGTGCGCCAGCGTGCCGGCGGCAGTTCGCGCTTGGGCGGCTGTGGGGCGTTGGTGCGGCCGGTCATGCGCCGCCACATGCGGATCAGCACGTTGGTGCGCCACGGCTCGGGCACGACCTTGGTGCGTTTGATCGGAGGGGCGATCTTCAGGCACAGGCGGCCGCTGCCATCGACGCCGAGCATCTCGGCCTCTTCCAGTTCGGCGGCGCTGCCTACGGTAAGACGGGCCCCCACCGAAGCCTGGACGGCCTCGGCGGTGGCGGCGGCCGGGTTGGCCGCCAGGCGTTGGTGCAGCTCGCTGAACGAAGTGCAACGGGCGAGTTCCGCGCGTTGCTCGTCGCTCAGGGGGAGGTGGGCCAGGTATTCGCCAAGCGATTCCGGCCTTGCGCTTGAGTTACTCATCGGCAGGCAACTGATAGCTCCAGGTCTCGGTCAGCACCTTCTCGGTGGTGGCCGGGGCCCCGTTGGTGGATGCCGCGTCGGCGGCGGGTTGCTCGGCAGCCTGCTCGGCCTTGGCTTTCTCAGCCTTGGCGTGGGCGTGCTTGGCCGCGGCCTTGTCCTGCTTGGTTTCCTTGGCGGGCTTCGGTTGCTCGACCGGCACGTCACGCAGCAGCGCGGCGCGCATCTCGGTGGACTTCTTCGGATCCTGCACCTTCAGGCGCAGGGTCAGGCGCCAGCCTTTGGTTTCCGGGTTGTAACGCAGATTGTTCTCGACCACTTCGGCGTTGTCGCCGACGCTGACCTGGCTGCGCACGGCGGTGTCCGCCGGCAATGCCGCGAGGTTCGGGCCGATGAAATCGACCAGCAGGGCAACGCTGCCGTCAGTCTGGCGGATCAGGTTGGACTGCTTGACGTCACCAGCCGAGCGCAAGGTCTGCTTGACCCAGCCCAGCTCCTGCGAGTGCAGTTGGTCTTCCTTGATGGTCCAGCGCAGGCGGTAGTCGTATTCGAACGGCTTGCCTGGCTCAGGCAGCTTTTCAGGGCTCCAGAAGGCCACGATGTTGTCGTTGGTCTCATCGGCGGTCGGAATCTCGACCAGATCTACAGTGCCCTTGCCCCAGTCGCCTTTCGGCTCGATCCAGGCACTCGGACGCTTCTCGTACTCGTCGTCGAGATCTTCATAGTCACTGAAGGCGCGCTGGCGCTGCAGAAGGCCGAAACCACGGGGATTCTCTACGCTGAAGTTGCTGACAGCCAGGTGTTTCGGGTTGTTCAACGGGCGCCACAGCCACTCGCCGTTGGCGGCGTGGATGGCCAGACCTTCGGAATCATGCAGCGCTGGGCGGTAGTTCATGATCTTCGACGGCTGGTTGGGGCCGAACAGGTACATGCTGGTCAGCGGGGCGATGCCCAGGCGGCTGACGTTTTCACGCAGGTAGACGCGCGACTTGACGTCGACCAGGGTGTCCTCGCCCGGACGCAGGGTCAGCTTGTAGGCACCAGTGGAGCGCGGCGAGTCGAGCAGTGCATAGATCACCAGGTGCTTGTCGTTCGGCTTGGGCTTCTCGATCCAGAATTCGCGGAAGCGCGGGAATTCCTCGCCCGACGGCAGTGCGGTGTCGATGGCCAGGCCACGGGCTGACAGGCCATAGCGGTGGCCCTTGCCGACCACGCGGAAATAGCTGGCGCCAAGCAGGGTCATGATCTCGTCCTGCTTGTCGGCCTTGTTGATCGGGTAGAGCACACGGAAACCGGCATAGCCGAGGTTCTTGGTGGCGTCGGCGTCATGGGGCACGTCACCGAACTCGAAGCGGCTCGGATCGTACTTGATTTCCCTGACCTTGTTGGCGGTGATCTCGTTGATGGTCACCGGCGTGTCGAAATGCATGCCCTGGTGATAGAAGGACAGCTTGAACGGCGTCTTGTCCTTGGCCCACTCGGCCTTTTCCTGCAGGAAGCGGATCTTCTGGTAGTCGGCGTACTTCATGTCGCGGAACACCGGCGGCAGGTTGCTCTTCGGCGCCTCGAACTTCTGACCGGCCAGATCCTTTGCCTTGGCTGCAACATCGTCCAGATTGAATGCCCACAGCTGGCCCGCGCTCATCAGGCCGACCAGCGCCACGCCGGCCAACAGTGCCTTGCGCAGCCGGGTACCGGGGATTCTAGGTGCAATACAGGGGCTTACAATCACGAGCAATCCTCGCCGAAAACAGATCATGAAACCAACGGCCAGCGACAAATGCCGGGTTGGCGAGCACTGTTCGGACCCCGTGAGGGCGTAATGATTCCCCAAACGGATCCTGACAATGCTCGAGTCAAAGTGAAACGAACCTGCGAACGCAGGTTCATGCAGCGCGCGATTATCCAGCAGGTCGCGTTACAACGCATCAGGCTGAACAAACTATTTATCGTACAAAACCCCTTGTTTTCGCCAAACAAGGGGTTTTTTGACCTCATATTTGTAACATAAATGTTACCGGGCCATCATTGACCAGGTGCACCTGCATGTCAGCGCCGAAGCGACCACTGGCCACCTGCGGATGCTGAGCTTGTGCCTGATTCAAAAGATAGTCGAAAAGCGCAGCGCCAAGGGCCGGTGGCGCTGCTGTCGAGAAGCTCGGGCGCATGCCGTTGCGGGTGTCGGCGGCCAGGGTGAACTGTGACACCAGCAACAGGCCACCGCCGACATCCTTGAGCGAGCGGTTCATCTTGCCCTGCTCGTCGCTGAACACTCGATAGTTCAGCAGCTTGTGCAGCAGTTTGTCGGCATGCTCGGGCGAATCGCCTGGCTCGACCGCCACCAGCGCCAGCAACCCTTGGTCGATGGCCCCGACGATCTCGCCCGCCACCTCCACCCGTGCGCCGCGCACACGCTGGATCAGCCCTTTCATGCCTCTTCCAGGGGCAGGTCGAGCAGGCGTCGCGCCATCTGGTCGGCGGCGCGCACCAAGGCGTCGGTGATGCCCGGCTCGGAGGCGGCGTGACCGGCGTCGCGGATCACCTTCAGTTCACTGTTCGGCCAGGCCTGGTGCAGCGCCCAGGCGTTGTCCAGCGGGCAGATCACATCGTATCGGCCATGCACGATTACTGCCGGCAGATGAGCGATCTTCGGCATGTCGCGGATCAGCTGGTCAGGTTCGAGGAACGCGTTGTGGGTGAAGTAATGACATTCGATACGAGCGATGGACAGAGCGCGCTGGGGTTCAGAGAAGCGGTCGACCACCAAGGGGTTCGGCCGCAGGGTGGCCGTGCGGCCTTCCCAGGTGGACCAGGCCTTGGCGGCGTGCATCTGGGCGATCTGGTCGTTGCCGGTCAGGCGCTTGTGGAAAGCCTTGACCAGGTCGCCACGCTCTTCCGGTGGTATCGGTGCGATGTAATCCTGCCAGTAATCGGGGAAGAGACGGCTGGCGCCTTCCTGGTAGAACCAGCTGATCTCCTGCGGGCGGCACAGGAAAATCCCGCGCAGGATCAGCCCATGCACGCGCTCGGGATGGGTCTGGGCATAGGCCAGGGCCAGGGTGGAGCCCCACGATCCGCCGAACAGTACCCACTTGTCGATGCCAAGGTGTTCACGGATGCGCTCCAAGTCCTCGACAAGGTGCCAGGTGGTGTTGTTCTCCAGGCTCGCATGCGGCGTGGAGCGGCCACAGCCGCGTTGGTCGAAGGTGATGATCCGATACAGATTGGGGTCGAAGTAGCAACGGCTCTGGGCATCGCAACCGGCGCCCGGGCCGCCGTGGATGAACACCACGGGCAGACCTTCCGGCGAGCCGCTTTCATCGACGTACAGCACATGCGGCGCTTCCACGGCCAGATCGTGCCGGGCGTAGGGTTTGATCTGCGGGTAGAGGGTCTGCATCGCGCACTCCGTGTGAGGTTTGGTTCAGCCGTGGGCCATCATAAACCTGAATGATGCTTTGAGCATGTATCTATGGCAAATCGGCACTCCGACTGCATGGACCGGTGCCCACAAGCCGCTGGGCCAGGCAAGGTATCTGCGGCCTACATACCTACAGCTTGCGCGCCAGGCATCCTGCCCATAGTCCGTTGCTCCCACCTACCCGGCAAAGGAGCAAGACATGCCAGCAACCGCAAGCACCTCACCCGGCCGTCACTACACGACAATCGAGCAGGCAATACCCACCTGGCTCAAGGAGAGCACGCCAGCGACGCGCGCAGGTCTGCAAAACTGGCAGCGAGGGCCCGACTGGCTGGCCGCTGCCGTCCGGCAACAACCAGATGTTGCCAAGGCGTGGCAGGATGAACATGCTCGCCATCGACGACACCAGGCCGGCGTCCAGAGATTGTTCGAAGGACTTCCCGAACTGGAAACCTACGCCAGGAAGATACTGGCAGACGGGATCAAAAATCGCTTCGGCCTGGAGCTCGACGTCGACAAGACCTATCTGATCGACGCCCGCCTGATCGACACGTCCTCAGCCATTGATGGTCGCCAGGCAGTCGACAGGGCAACCCGCTCGCTGCTGCACTGCGCATTGCACAATTTCGACGCTGGCGCTGCGCAAGAGCATGGCATGGACGCGCCCGCTGCCCCGTTGAAAAAGTCCGTCATCGTCGATCACCGCCGCTTCATGGGCACCGTACCCATCACCAACCAGATAGACTTCACCGCCGAAGCCTTCGCCGACCTGTGCCGCACCTTGGATATCGGCGCCAGATACCATGACCTGGTGCATGCCATCTACTACCCCGCCGCCACGCCCAGGCGCAGCGCCGATGAGCAGGCACTGGATGTGTATCGAACCTTGGGCAACGCCGAAGTCTCCGCATTCAGACAGTCTCTGCACTTTGCTCGCCTCAAGGGCGATATCGACCGTGACTTTTATGAGAGCGCGCTTGCGCAGTGCCTGGACACCGCTGCGAAGGCAACTGCAAGCATCACCTTCAGTACGATGTCCCTCTGGGAAGCCGAACTGACCGGCGTCCTGCTCATCACTCGGCAAACAAATGGGCATAAGTGCCAAGCGCTGTATATTCCCGAAGATGATGAGACGCCGCTCAAGGCGTTCGCCACCCTGGACGCGCTGTTCAGCGAGCTGGGCGAACGACTGCGGGCCAACGCCGGCTACCTGGACAAACACATCGCCGAACGCGACAAAGCCTCGGTACAAAGCCGCCTCGCAGGCCGCCTGACCCCGTTCGGATGGAGCAGCCGTGGCCTCTACGAACGCGTGTCTGACCCACAGGCGGCACTATACCCATCCACCCGACCGTTCAAACATGGGTTTCAGGAGATGATGGCGCTCCAGAAGGCCGAGCGTCACGAGATGGATGCGCTGTACCACGCCGTTCCCACCGAAATTGTCGACCGGCGCACCGCCCTGGCCCATCGCAAGCTGGTCTTCGGACGCGTGCTGACCGGCTTGAACATCGCCGGTTTCTTCGTACCAGGGCTTGGGGAGGCGATGCTTCTCCTTAGCCTGACCCAGTTGGCCTTCGAGGTGTACGACGGTATCGACGCCTGGAAGAACGACGAACGCGACATTGCCTACGGCTATCTGGTCGATGTCATCGAAAATGTGGCATTGATGGCCGCCCTTGCCACAGCAACCAAGGCACTGAACAGTTCAGGCGCCGGGGCGCCCGCTGCTTCAGAGGGTGTAGAGAGACACGCGCCCGAGCGAGAACGTATTGCTGTGCTGACACCGTCCTTCATCGAGGAACTGCAGGACGTGGAAATGCCCGATGGCCAGGTACGCCTCTGGAAACCAGACCTAACACCCTATCGGCGCAGCGATGCCCTGCCCGACCATCTGGAACCAGATGCATTGGGCCTCAGGCATCACCAGGGCAAGCTCTGGCTGGATACGATGGGCGATCGCTACATCGTCGAACACGCATCGGCAACCGCTGACTACCGTGTACAACACCCGCTCGGGCCCCAGCGCTACGCGCCGCCGGTTCTACATAACGGTGCTGGCGCCTGGCTGCATGTCGTCGATCAACCCACGACTTGGAGTGGGACCACCTTGCTGCGCCGGATTGGCCACTTGAACGCGCATTTCGACGAGTCGACGTTACGCAGCATGCTTGCCATCACTGACATTGACGAAGGCGAACTGCGCCGGACCCTGGTCAAGAATCAACGGCTTCCTGCCTTGCTGGAAGACACGATGCAGCGCTTCAGGCTGGACGAGACAGTTGGTCACCGCGCCATCAGCAGCGCCCGATTTGGCGAATTCACCAGAGCCTATGATGGTCTTCCGACTACTCGGCAGCCAGGCACCGAGGTCATCCGGCGGGTATTCCCGCAACTGCCGCCCGCAGTCGGCGAGGAACTGGTTCGCAACGCCAGCGTCGAGGAGCGGCAACTGCTCAATGCTGGCAAGGTCCCCCTGCGTCTGGCCGAGGAAGTTCGCGCATACCAGCAACAGATTCGCCTGACACGCGCCTACGAAGGTCTGTACCTGAACTGCGTGCGGAGCTGGGACATAGACCGGCTGATCATCCACACCTTGCAACAACTGCCCCAATGGCCTGCAGATACCTACCTGGAACTGCGCCAATACCGATTCTGGCCAAGCCAACACGCGAGCGTCGGCCCGATGGACGCCTCATTGCGTGCTACCGTCACGTGCGCGCATGCGGGTTACATCGTCCATGCCGCGCCGCTGGCGGGTAGACCGATGAGGCCCCTGACCAACCTATACGGTGCCCTGTTCGAGGCTCTGCCCCAGGTCATGGTGCAGCTGGCTGTCAGCGACGAAGCCGCGTTGCGCCGGTTGCTGCAACAAAATGCCCTGCCCCGCGCGCCACTACGCCAGGTGCTCGGCATGCGCCCCGTGAAGCCAGGCTATCGCTCCCCCATGCGCCTCGCCGATGGCCGCGTTGGTTACCCGCTGAGTGGCGGTGCCGCGGCCACGGGTGTCAGCCGCCAGGCGCTGCTCGATGCGATCGCGGCGACCGGCCTGCCTGAACACACGCGCAGGTCCACAGAGCAGATATTGATGATGATTACCAGTACCGGCCGCACTCAAGTGCAAGTCCTCGATCACCTTCAACAGTTGCTGGAACAGCGCCTTGAACTCCAGAGCAGGCTGGACGAATGGTACGAGGGGATCTTTTCAGGCTCAGATCAGGAAGCCTTGGAGCACGCCAATGTGCGCACCGAAATCATCCAGCACTGGTACGACAGCGCGCTTGAGGAGAGCAACCAACACGCTGCGCAGCTAAGCCTGAACCACGTGCGCCTGGCCGACATTCCGATGAATTTGCCCGCACACTTCACCTCGCGTGTGCGCCGGCTGCGCTTGATCGGTTCGGCAGCAGACAACAATTCAGGCTGGGCTCAGCATGAGCGTCTGCTGCAACGCCTGCTGCGGCAGATGCCGCAGCTCGAGGAACTGGTGATCACCCGGCCCTTCGAATTGCGGGCGGCACCCTCGTCCTTCCTCTACAGTATCGGCACGATCAGCCAGCACCTGCCTGGCTTGCGAGTGCTGACTTTCACCAATCAGAACATCCCGCTCAGTGCGATGCACATGGCAGAACTGTCCAGTCTGCCCGAGCTGCGCCGTCTGGATCTGAGTGGCAACCGGTTTGCCCAGCGCGACAGCCCAAGCCTACATCAGCTATCGCTGGATTATCTCGGCCTGGATGACATGCAAATCAGCCAATGGCCCATCGGGCTGGGCGGCGACGCGCTGGGGCGAATTGCGCATGTTTCGCTACGCAACAACAACCTGAGGTCGCTTCCGACATTCCTCCTCGACCAACCCGAGCTCGCCCTCGGCGGTACAATGCTCTCGCTGGAGGGCAATGATATAAACGAAGACCACCTGCAGCGCTTGCTGCTGAATGAAAGCGGGATGACGTCGCGCATCCATGTCGACCGATCGCCTGAACTCACCCAACGGCTGGATCGAGTCCGTCGGGAGCGGGACCAACTGCGCGACGCCATCGATGGCTGGGCGCAAGCGTCAAGCTCGAACCAGCCTTTGACACAGGCCATGCTGGAAGACCGCCAGCGCATCGCCAGCGCGATCCGCCAGTTCTGGGAAAACCAGGAACGGGGCTTGCGCTATCTGCGATTACAGCTCGCGGATGTGGCCATTGAAAATTTTCCGCGCAGGCTGCCGTCATTTTTCAGCGAACACGTGAACGCGTTGACGCTCAGCCGGGTAAGCGGCTCCAGTGAGCAGCTCGGCGAGCTACTCAGGCACTTCCCCCACATAACCCGCCTGACCATCGACGCACACGTGGCCGCCACGCAGACGCTCGCCTCGGCCCTTGCGCACCTGCCGCGATTGGTTCATTTGGAATTTCGTGGCATGGGGCTGGAAATTGACCAGAATATGCTCCAGGCATTCGGTCGACTGCACAACCTCACTTCCCTGGACCTCTCCGGTAATCGAATGGGGGCCATCACCGAGGTACCTGCACGCCTGGCCACGAGCCTCACTTCGTTGACGCTGAGCAACATGGGATTGCAAACCTGGCCAGCCTGGTGTGAACGCTTGTTGCCATTGGAACTGCTGGACTTGAGCAACAACAACATTTCGCAATTACCGGATTTCGTGCTTAACAACCTCGAAAACCGGATGCCTATCTCATCGATTGCGTTGTTTGACAACCCGTTGGCACTCGATACCCTGACGCGCCTGCGCGCTTACTCGGAGAGCCAGCACAGCTTCACCTTTGCCCTTGACCCTGACAACCTGATGCTTACCGATAGCACGAGTGAAGGGTCGCTGACCGACCACCCGCACTTTCCCCTCGCCGGTGACGACACCCCAAGAGTCGAACTATGGGCGCTTGGCACCGAAGCGCAGAACGAAGCCCTGCACAATTGCTGGGAGACGCTGCAACGGTTGGAGGACGGTAACAACCTGCTGCGCCTGGCTGGGCGTTTGCGCAACGCCGCGCCCTATGTGGACATGAGCTCGCAAGCCGACTTCTGCGAGCGCGTGCGTCTGATGTTGGTGACTGCGGCGACTCACGACGAGTTGAGGCCCACCATGAGCGTGATTGCCGCAGAAGCATTGCCCGACCCGATAAACGACTCTCAGACCTGCCACGACGGTGCGCTCCAGGCGTTCAACAACATCGAAATCTATGTCATGAACAGCCGAGTGCTGACCGATGCTGGTGACACATTGCAGACGCTGTTCCGACGCCTGCGCCAGTTGTACCGCATGGGGCAGCTCGAAGTACTTGCCAGCCAACGCACCACTCCTGGCGACCATGTTTCGGTACGCCTGGCATACCGCCGCGAGCTCGCCGCCGAACTGGACTTGCCAATCGCTGACAGCATGCGCTTTCGAAGCGCTGCCCAGCTTGCGCAAGGTGAACTGGCAAGCGTGCTGGAGCAGGTCAGGGGAAGAGAAAGCGGCGATTCGTTCATGCAGTATCTGCTGGCAAACCGCTATTGGACCGAGCGCCTGCGCGCCGAGTACACCGACCGGTTCGGGAGGATCAACCAACGTTTCGGTAGGCGCGTGCAGGAGCTGAGCGCTTTGGACCTGCCGTTGCAGGAAGAGCTGGCGCTGCAACAGGGGCTGATGGAGGACAAAGAACAGGAAGAGCGGGAGTTGCTTCAGACACTGACGCGGCCTTACTTCACGCACGACTGACCAATGTTCAGTGCCCCAGGCAGGGGCACTTTCAGCCTATTGGACGTAGCGCGCGCGGCCCCAGTCCAACAAGGCCTGCAGCAATGCGCGCAGGACAGCCTGCGTGGGCTGCGCCAAGTCCTGTCGATAAAGGTACGGCGCGTGTTCCTCCATGTAGGTACTCTGCGCCAGTTCCAGCTGCACCGCGTGAATGTGGTTGGACGGGTCGCCATAGTGGCGGGTGATGTGCCCACCCTTGAAGCGACCATTGAGCACATGGCTATAGCCCTGCGCCGCAGCGCATACCCCCTCCAGCCGTTGAGCCAGCTCCGGGTCGCAACTTGCACCGTTGAAGGTGCCCAGGTTGAAGTCCGGCAGCTTGCCGTCGAACAGGTGCGGGATCAGCGAGCGGATCGAGTGGGCATCCCACAACAGGGCGTAGCCGAAGTGCTCGCGCAGACGCTCCAACTCGTTGCGAATGGTGTCGTGGTAAGGGCGCCAGATCTGCTCCAGGTACTGTTTGCGCTGCTCGCCAGTCGGTTCCAGCCCGTCCTTGAACAGCGGCTCTCCCTCGAACAGCGTGGCCGGGTACAGACCGGTGGTGGCACCGGCATACAGTGGCTTGTCGTCATCCGGCCGGTTGAGGTCGATGACGAAACGCGAATACTCCGCCGTCACCACGCTGGCGCCCAAGTCGCGGGCGAAGTCATACAGGCGCGGGATGTGCCAGTCGGTGTCCGGCAGGCTGCGCGCCTGGTCCACCAGGCCGTCGCGCACCGCATCGGTCAGGCCCAGCCCGGCGTGGGGCATGCTGATCAGCAGCGGCAGACGGCCCTGATGAAAACTCAATACTTTGTCCATATGCCCTCGCTCAATTGGATATCTCATGGCCCAGGCGCACCACGCGCTTGGGCAGGTCGCCGCCGAGCCAGTAGCTGAGGTCGGCGGGGCGTTCGATCTGCCAGGCGATGAAGTCCGCGACCTTGCCCTCTTCCAGCGAACCATGGCTATCGCCCAGGCCCAGCGCCGTGGCGGCGTGCACGGTGACACCGGCCAAAGCTTCCTCGGGGGTCATGCGGAAACAGGTGCAGCCCATGTTCAACATCAGGCGCAGCGACAGCCCCGGCGAGGTACCGGGATTGAGGTCGCTGGCCAGGGCGATCTTCACGCCGTGCTGGCGCAGGGCATCCATCGGCGGAAGCTGGGTTTCGCGCAGGAAGTAGAACGCCCCCGGCAGCAGCACCGCCACCGTGCCGGCCTCGGCCATAGCGATGGCGTCTTCTTC
This sequence comes from Pseudomonas soli, assembly GCF_900110655.1. Lineage (GTDB taxonomy): Bacteria > Pseudomonadota > Gammaproteobacteria > Pseudomonadales > Pseudomonadaceae > Aquipseudomonas > Aquipseudomonas soli. The sequence goes on along the minus strand of NZ_FOEQ01000003.1, from coordinate 652,863 downwards.
GGTCATGAACTCCAGGTGATCGGCCGACAGAGCGTGGTAACGCGCCGCCAGGCTCGAACCGTGCAGCGACGACAGTTGCTCGGCGTGCAGTTTCACCGGCAGTCCCAACTCACGAGCCTTGATGAATACCCGCTCGACCTGGGCTGGGGAGAACGCCAGGTGTTCACAGAACGCATCCACCGCGTCCACCAGGCCCTCGGCAGCCAATGCCGGGAGCATGACGTCGCAGATATGGGCGATGTAGTCGTCGGCCCGCCCCGCAAATTCCGGCGGCAGGGCATGGGCCGCCAGGCAGGTGCTGCGCACGGTCACGGGCAGTTCCTCACCCAGGCGCCGGGCGACACGCAACATCTTGCGCTCGCTCTCGAGGTCCAGGCCGTAACCGGACTTGATCTCGATCGTGGTCACACCGTCGCGCATCAGCGTCTGGACGCGCTGACGGGCACTCACCAGCAGTTCGTCCTCGCTGGCGGCACGGGTAGCTCGCACGGTGCTGGCGATGCCGCCGCCCTGAGCGGCGATCTCGGCATAGCTGACGCCTTGCAGGCGCTGCTCGAACTCGCCGCTGCGGTTGCCGCCGAACACCGCGTGGGTGTGGCAGTCGATCAACCCCGGGGTAACCCAGGCACCGCCGAGGTCGACGATGCGATCGGCCGCCACTGGCGGCACCTCGTCACGTGGGCCGATCCATTCGATCAGGCCGGCGCTGGTGACGATCGCCGCATCCTCGATGATCGAGTAGCGGCCCTCGGCCATGGTTGCCGCATGGCAGTGCTGCCAGAGGGTTCTCATCAGGATCTCCTTGTAAGACTCAACGGTGCAGCTCGGCAGGTTCACGGACCGGCTCGCCGTCACCTGCGCGCGGCTTGCACCACAGCAGGTAGGAAGCGACCAGGAACACGACCCAGATAACGCCGACGATCAATGCCGCCTGGGTATCCGGGAAGTAACCCAGCACACCGAAGATGAACAGCATGAAAGCAATGGCCATCGCCGGACCATAGGGCCAGAACGGCACGGGGAACTTGAGCTGGGCGACTTCTTCGCGGCTCATGCTGCGACGCATGGCCACCTGGGTGACCAGGATCATCAGCCACACCCACACAGTGGCGAAGGTGGCGATCGAAGCGATCAGCAGGAACACGTTCTCCGGAATCAGGTAGTTGAGCAGCACGCCCACCAGCAACGCCGCGCCCATCACCACCACGGTCATCCACGGCACGCCGTGCCTGGACAGCTTGCCAAAGCCACGCGGCGCCTGGCCGTGCTGGGACAGGCCGTACATCATCCGGCCAGCGCCGAAGATGTCGCTGTTGATCGCGGAAATGGCTGCCGAAATCACCACGATGTTAAGCACCGCCGCCGCCGAGCCAATCCCCAGGTTGCTGAATATCTGCACAAACGGGCTGCCCTGGCTGCCGATCTGCGGCCAGGGGTACAGGCACATCAGCACGAACAGGGTCAGCACGTAGAACAGCAGGATGCGCAGCGGCACGGCGTTGATCGCTTTCGGGATCACCCGTTGCGGGTCTTTCGCTTCACCTGCGGTGACGCCGATGATCTCGATGCCGCCGAAGGCGAACATCACCACCGCGAATGAGGCGATCAGGCCACTGACGCCATTGGGCATGAAGCCGCCATGTTCGAACAGGTTGCTCACCCCGACGGCGTGCCCGCTGCCCACCTGGCTGAAGCCGAAGGCCATGATGCCGAGACCTGCGAGGATCATCGCGACGATGGCCCCGACCTTGAGCAGCGACAGCCAGAACTCCATCTCGCCGAACACCCGCACGTTGCACAGGTTCAGGCCACCGATCAGGAAGACAATACCCAGCACCCAGATCCAGCGTGCCACTTCGGGGAACCAGAAACCCATGTAGATCCCGAAGGCCGTGACATCGGCGATGGCGACGATGACCATCTCGAAGGCGTAGGTCCAGCCGAGGATGAAGCCGGCCATGGGGCCGAGGTAGGTGCTGGCGTAGTGGCCGAAGGAGCCGGACACCGGATTGTGCACGGCCATTTCGCCGAGGGCACGCATGACCATGAACACCGCGGCGCCGCCGATCAGGTAGGCCAGCAGCACGGCCGGGCCAGCCATCTGGATGGCCGAGGCCGAACCGTAGAAAAGCCCGGTACCGATTGCCGAACCGAGCGCCATGAAACGGATGTGCCGGGCCGATAGCCCGCGCTTGAGACCTTGAGCTTGTTGCATGTCACGTCCTTATTGTTGTTCTGGTCGTGATATCGGGATGGGGTCTGCTGCGCAGCCCAATCGCCGGCAAGCCGGCTCCCACACAAGCAGTTGTGGGAGCCGGCTTGCCGGCGATGGGCCGCAAAGCGGCCCCGAGGGCGTTACAGGCTTGGCAGGACGCCCACCGGCAGCAGCCCGGTCAGCGTGCCTTTGGCCAGCAACGCGGCAGCCGCCTCGATATCCGGCGAGAAGAAACGGTCGCGGTCATAGTGCGGCACTTCGCGACGCAGCGCCTGGCGCGCCAGTTCCAGCTTGACCGAGGTCTTCAGGCCCTTGCGCAGGTCCAGGCCCTGGCAGGCGCCCAGCCATTCGATGGCCAGCACGCCACGGGTGTTCTCGGCCATTTCCCACAGGCGCTTGCCGGCGGCCGGGGCCATCGACACATGGTCTTCCTGGTTGGCCGAAGTCGGCAGGCTGTCGACGCTGTGCGGGTGCGACAGTGCCTTGTTCTCGCTGGCCAGGGCGGCAGCGGTGACCTGGGCGATCATGAAGCCGGAGTTCACACCACCGTTTTCCACCAGGAACGGCGGCAGCTGGGACATGTGCTTGTCCATCATCAGCGAGATGCGGCGCTCGCTCAGCGAGCCGATCTCGGCGATGGCCAGGGCCAGGTTGTCGGCAGCCATGGCCACGGGTTCTGCGTGGAAGTTGCCACCGGAGATCACGTCGCCCTCGGCGGCGAACACCAGAGGGTTGTCCGACACGGCGTTGGCTTCGATGCCCAGCACCTCGGCGGCCTGGCGGATCTGGGTCAGGCAGGCGCCCATGACTTGCGGCTGGCAGCGCAGGGAGTACGGATCCTGCACCTTGTCGCAGTTCTTGTGCGACAGCGAGACTTCGCTGGAATCGCCCAGCAGGTCGCGGAAGCAGGCGGCGGTATCGATCTGGCCACGCTGGCCGCGCACTTCATGGATGCGCGCATCGAACGGCGAGCGCGAACCCAGCGCCGCCTCGACGCTCAGACCGCCACAGGCGATGGCCGCGGCGTACAGGTCTTCGGCCTGGAACAGGCCACGCAGGGCATAGGCGGTGGAGGCCTGGGTGCCGTTGAGCAGGGCCAGGCCCTCTTTCGCGGCCAGGGTCAGTGGCTCCAGGCCGGCGACGGCCAGGGCTTCGGTGGCCGGCAACCATTGGCCCTTGTAACGGGCCTTGCCTTCGCCCAGCAGCACCAGCGACATGTGCGCCAGCGGCGCCAGGTCGCCGGAGGCGCCGACCGAACCTTTCAGCGGGATGTGCGGATAGACTTCGGCGTTGACCAGGCCGATCAGCGCATCGATGACTTTGCGGCGGATGCCAGAGAAGCCACGGCTGAGGCTGTTGATCTTGAGCACCATGATCAGCCGCACCAGGTCGTCGTCCAGCGGCGCGCCGATACCGGCGGCGTGGGACAGCACCAGCGAGCGCTGCAGGTTTTCCAGGTCGTGGCTGGCGATGCGGGTCGAGGCCAGCAGGCCGAAACCGGTGTTGATGCCGTAGGCGGTACGGTCTTCGGCGATGATCTGCTCGACGCAGGCGACGCTGGCGTCGATGGCGGGCGCGGCGCTGGCATCGAGCTGCAGGCGCACGGGCGCGGCGTGGATGGCGCGCAGCTGGGCCAGGGTCAGGGTGCCGGGCTTGAGGGTCAATTCGGTCACTTCGCTACTCCAATCGCATGGGGGCCATGGCCCCCTTCTTATTGTTCAGTATCACCCGTGGAGGGTGCGATCCAAAGCGCGGCGATCAGCCGGTGATCATCGGCAGGTCCAGGCCCTGCTCCTTGGCGCAGTCGATGGCGATCTGGTAGCCGGCGTCGGCGTGGCGCATCACGCCGGTGCCCGGGTCGTTGGTCAGTACGCGGGCGATACGCTCGGCGGCCTCATCGGTACCGTCGCAGACGATGACCATGCCCGAATGCTGGGAGAAGCCCATGCCCACGCCACCGCCGTGGTGCAGCGAAACCCAGGTGGCGCCGCCTGCGGTGTTGAGCAGGGCGTTGAGCAGCGGCCAATCGGAGACCGCGTCGGAGCCGTCGCGCATGGCTTCGGTTTCGCGGTTGGGGCTGGATACCGAGCCCGAGTCCAGGTGGTCACGGCCGATGACGACGGGCGCCGACAGCTCACCGCTGCGCACCATCTCGTTGAACGCCAGGCCCAGCTTGGCGCGCAGGCCCAGGCCAACCCAGCAGATGCGCGCCGGCAGGCCCTGGAAGCTGATGCGCTCGCGGGCCATGTCCAGCCAGCGGTGCAGGTGGGCGTCGTCGGGGATCAGTTCCTTGACCTTGGCGTCGGTCTTGTAGATGTCTTCGGCATCGCCCGAGAGCGCGGCCCAGCGGAACGGGCCGACGCCGCGGCAGAACAGCGGGCGGATGTACGCCGGGACGAAGCCCGGGAAGTCGAAGGCGTTGGCCACGCCCTCTTCCTTGGCCATCTGGCGGATGTTGTTGCCGTAGTCGAAGGTCGGGATGCCCTGCTTCTGGAAGTCGAGCATGGCTTGTACATGTACGGCCATCGACTGTTTCGCGGCCTTGACCACGCCTGCCGGGTCGGTCACCGCGCGGTCGCGGTACTGCTCCCAGGTCCAGCCGGCCGGCAGGTAGCCGTTGAGCGGGTCGTGGGCGCTGGTCTGGTCGGTGACCATGTCCGGGCGCACGCCACGCTTGACCAGCTCAGGCAGAATCTCGGCGGCGTTGCCGTGCAGGGCGATGGAGATGGCCTTGCCTTCGGCGGTGTACTTGGCGATGCGCGCCAGGGCGTCGTCCAGGTCAGTGGCCTGCTCGTCGACGTAGCGGGTCTCTAGGCGGAAGTCGATGCGGCTTTGCTGGCACTCGATGTTCAGCGAGCAGGCGCCGGCAAGTGTTGCCGCCAGTGGCTGGGCGCCGCCCATGCCGCCCAGGCCCGCGGTCAATACCCACTTGCCTTTGAGGCTGCCGTTGTAGTGCTGGCGGCCGGCCTCGACGAAGGTTTCATAGGTGCCCTGGACGATGCCCTGGCTACCGATGTAGATCCAGCTGCCAGCGGTCATCTGGCCGTACATGGCCAGGCCTTTCGCGTCCAGTTCGTTGAAGTGTTCCCAGTTGGCCCAGTGCGGTACCAGGTTGGAGTTGGCGATCAGCACGCGCGGGGCGTTGCTGTGGGTCTTGAACACGCCGACCGGCTTGCCCGACTGCACCAGCAGGGTTTCGTCGTCTTCCAGGCGGGTCAGGGTTTCGACGATCTTGTCGTAGCACTCCCAGTTGCGCGCGGCGCGGCCGATGCCACCGTATACCACCAGCTCTTTCGGGTTTTCGGCGACCTGTGGGTCGAGGTTGTTCATCAGCATGCGCAGCGGAGCTTCGGTGAGCCAGCTCTTGGCGGTCAGCTTGTTGCCACGCGGGGCACGGATTTCTACGTCACGGTACTTGTTGTTGTCAGTCACGGGGATGTCCTCTGCGGTCGTCCGACGGCATGTGTGTGTCGTGGCGACTATACAAACACATCTTTACTTGTATGTACAAGCATAGGCAACTAAAAAGAGTGCCCATTCCTCGGAGAAACGAAAAAGGGGCCGCTGTGCGTCCCATCGCTGGCAAGCCAGCTGCCACAGGGTTCACTTGGCCCATGTGGGAGCTGGCTTACCAGCGATGGGCTGCACAGCAGCCCCTTTCAACGATGACAGGTCAGTGTGAAATCAGCTCGATCAGGCAGAACCGCCCCTGTACATCCACTTCCAGCAACCCTTCATTGCCATCGACACGCAGGCAGTCATACCGCCCAAGCTGCTGCGTCTCCTCCCCAGCCAGCCCCACCTCGACATGAGTGCTGGCGGCAAACAGCAATAGCGTCGAAGCCGAGCTGAACAACCGATTCGAACCATCGAACCACTGCAACCGCGCCCGATACCGCTGCGGCGCATAGATCAGGTTGAAGTCGCGTATCGCCCCACCCAACAACTTGCAGCTCACCTGGCTTTCACCATTGAAGGCGAAGGCGTCGAACGGCAGCAACGGCCGGCTGGCTTGGCCATCGACCAGCAGGCGCATGCCATCGCCTTGCAACACGGTGATGATCCGCTGGTACCCGGTGAAGCTGGAAAAACCACCGGACTCCTCGATATCGGCGATCGACAGGCGCCAGCCGAAACCGTCCAGGCTGTCGCCTGCGTCGCGGGTGATTTCTTCGGTGAAACCGCCACCGTTTTTCCAGGGCATGCGCGGATAATCCTGGGCACGCAACAGCTGCAACTGGGTCATTTGCTGAATCGTCCTTCCAGACGGTGACGGGAACCGGGGTGGATCAGGCGCGCAGCGGTGACTGGCTGGCGTCCCGACCAGGTGCGACGACGGATCAACAGGCACGGCTCGCCCCGCTCGATCTGCAGCAGCTTGCATTCTTCAGGTTCGGCAAGGATCGCCTCGACCACGTGCTCGCCTTCAGTGAGCGGCGCCACCTGCGACAGGTAGGCGTAGGGCGTCTGCCGGGTGAAATCCTGCTTGAGGTAGTCCGGAGCGATGACGGCGTTGACGTAGCGATCCTCGATCTGCACCGGCACGCCATTTTCGTAATGCACGATCAGCGAGTGGAAGACCCGCTGGCCTTCGCGCATGTCCAGGGCCAGGGCGCGTTCGGAACCGGCGGCTTCCTCGGCAAGCTTTATCACCTGGCAGCTATGCTGGTGGCCACGTCCGGCGATCTCGTCGGCGATGTTGTTGACCTCGAACAGCGCCGAGCGGCTCTTGGGTTCGGCGACGAAGGTGCCGACGCCCTGCATGCGCACCAGCAGGCCTTCGGCGGTGAGTTCGCGCAGGGCGCGGTTGATGGTCATGCGGCTGAAGCCCAGCTCGCTGACCAGTTCGCTTTCCGATGGCACCCGGTGATGAGGCGGCCAGCTGCCGCTCTCGATCTGCTGGATGATCATGTGTTTCACCCGGGCGTAGAGCGGCGCCGGCCCTTCGCCCATCTGGGCAACCAGCGCGGAGACAGGAAGTGTCGGCACGGCGTTGAATCCTTGTGCGGTTGGAGTGAACGGTAGCTTGCCGGAGTTTACCCGGCAGGCAAACGGCTGTATATGTATATACAAGTTAACAATAACAGGATTTCACCGATGCCCGCCTACTTCGCCGAACGCGCCCTGCTCCCTTCGGGCTGGGCCCGCAATGTCCGCCTGGAGGTCGCCGCCGACGGTCGACTGGCCGCGATCATGGCCGATGCCGACGCCGAGGGCGCCGAGCGCCTGGCCGGGCCGCTGCTGCCGGGCATGCCCAACCTGCACTCGCACGCATTCCAGCGGGCCATGGCGGGGCTGGCGGAAGTGGCCGGCAATCCCAACGACAGCTTCTGGACCTGGCGCGAGCTGATGTACCGCCTGGTCGGCCGGATCACGCCGGAACAACTGCAAGTGATCGCGCGCCAGCTGTATATCGAGATGCTCAAGGCCGGCTACACCTCGGTGGCCGAGTTCCACTATGTGCACCATGACCAGAACGGCCAGGCCTACGCCGACCCCGCCGAGCTGTCCCGCCGCATCAGCGCCGCCGCCGGCGCCAGCGGCATCGGCCTGACGCTGCTGCCGGTCTTGTACAGCCATGCCGGCTTCGGCGGCCAGGCGCCCAATGACGGGCAACGGCGCTTCATCAACTCAACCGAACAATACCTTCGCCTGCAACAGCAGCTAGCGCCATTGCTGGCACTACAGCCGGCGCAGGCACTGGGACTGTGCTTCCACTCGCTGCGCGCCGTGACACCGGAGCAGATCGCCGATGTGCTCGGTGCCAGCGACAAAACCTGCCCGATCCATATCCACATTGCCGAGCAACAGAAGGAAGTCGATGACTGCCTGGCCTGGAGCGGCCGCCGTCCGCTGCAATGGCTGTACGAGCATGTCGATGTCGATCAGCGCTGGTGCCTGGTCCATGCCACCCACGCCGAAGGCGACGAAGTCGCCGCCATGGCCCGCAGTGGCGCGGTGGCAGGCCTGTGCCTGACCACCGAGGCGAACCTGGGTGACGGCATCTTCCCGGCGGTGGACTACCTGGCCCAGGGCGGGCGGATGGGTATCGGCTCGGACAGCCATGTGTCCTTGAGCGTGGTCGAGGAACTGCGCTGGCTTGAGTACGGCCAGCGCCTGCGTGACCAGCGGCGCAATCGCCTGTATCGCGCCGATCAACCGATGGTTGGGCGAACCTTGTACGACGCCGCGCTGCTGGGCGGTGCCCAGGCGCTGGGGCAGCCGATCGGCGAGCTGGCCGTGGGCAAGCGGGCGGACTGGTTGGTTCTCGACGGGCAGGATCCGTATCTGGCCGTGGCCGACGGCGATGCCATTCTCAACCGCTGGTTGTTCGCGGGTTCTGATCGCCAGGTGCGCGATGTGATGGTCAACGGGCAGTGGGTGGTGCGCCAAGGGCGGCATGAACAGGAGGAGCAAAGCGCGGCAGCGTTTGTACAAGTGCTGCGACAGTTGCTGGACTGACAGTCGAAACATCGCGGGGCCCGCTCCCACGAGTACGTGTGGGGAGCGGGTTTGACGCGCGATGGCGTCCTCAATGCCGGGCGACGATGCTCTTGTCGGGCGTGCGCCAGATCAGGCGGCTGGTATCAAAGCCCTGCTGCCGCGCCTTGGCCAGCAGGTTCTCACGCTCCCACGCCGGCAACGAGGGCGTACGCGAAAGTATCCACAGGTACTTGCGGTCCGGGCTGCCGACGATCGCCGTGCGATAGCGCTCGTCGACGAACAGGATCCAGTAGTCCCCCTTGGCCACCCCGGGCACCAGGCGGGTGAACCAATTGTCGAACTCCACCCACAGCTTGTCGGTGTGCCCCGCCTGCTGCGGCGTGGCATGGCCCTCGGCCCGCAGCCATTCATCACCCAGGGTACGGCAACGGTTCAGCACGCCGACCGTGCCATCGGGCTTGAGGTTGTAATGGGCCTCGGACTGGGCGCAACCGTCCTGGTACTTCATTGGCAGGCGCGCCAGCTCGAACCATTTGCCCTGGTAACGCTTGAGGTCGACCGCACCTGCGGTCTTCGGCGCCAGCGGGTCGGTGGCCGAGGTGGCGCAGCCACCCAGCAGCATCACCAGGCACACGCCCAGCAGCAGGTGCAGGTGCCTCATTTGAGGCCCTGCCCGGAATACATCAGGACCTTGTCCGCCGCGTACTGCACGCTGATGAAGCTCTTCTCGTCACCCCAGGTGCAGCTGCTCATGCCCAGCGCGCCGGAACACTCCTTGGGCGTGCCGAGCAACTGCTCGACCTCGGCCTTGTTCATGCCGGCCTTGAGCTTGGAATAGTTTTCCTGGTTGATCTTGCTGCAGGCGGTCAGGACGACGCACAAGGACAACAGGGCGAGGGAACGCAACGACATGAAGGGACACTCCTGGAGATGGATACACAGGCGCGAGGGCCTGCAGGGAGCTTAGAAGGGAAAAAGGCTCCTCGGTTCCCTGGCCGACGAGGTTTCGTTGTGCACCGTTGGTCGCCTGGCGCGCAAACGATTAATGTTTTATCTCTGCGCGTCGACATAGAGCGGTGGTGTGGCCTTTTGCCGCACCCTCCCCTTCGTGCCCGTGCGCAGATTCCAAGAAAAATGACCAAGAACCTCAAGTTCAGCCACAAGATCCTGCTGGCCGCCGCCCTGGTGGTGGCCGTCGCCTTCACTTGCTTCGTCCTGTTCAACGACTACCGACAGCGTCAGTCGCTGCGTAGCGACACCGAGTCGACGCTGCAATCGCTGGGGAACCTCACCGCCGGCAACATCCGCACCTGGCTCGACAGCCGTATCCAGCTGGTGAACTCGGTGGCCCAGCAGATTGCCGTCGACGGCCCCGCCAAGAGCAGCCTCGAGCGCATCCTGGCGCTGCCGGTGTACGGCAGCAACTTCATCCTCACCTACTTCGGCGGCCAGGATGGCAGCATGCAGTCGGTGCCGGTGGGCAACCGCGCCGCCGACTACGACCCGCGCGTGCGCGGCTGGTACAAGGCGGCCAGCGCCGCGGGCCAGACCATCGTCACCGAACCGTACATCTCGGTATCGGCCGGCAAGCTGGTAATTACCCTGGCCACTCCGGTGCAACAGGGCGGGCACATGATCGGCGTCAGCGGTGTCGACACCGATCTGCAGACCATCAGCAACCTGGTCAACACCCTGGACTTCGGCGGCCACGGGCACGCCTTCATCGTCAACGGCGAGGGCAAGGTGCTCATCCACCCCAAGGGCGAACTGGCGCTCAAGCCCCTGGCGGATGTCTACCCTGGCAGCAACCTGCGCATCGGCAGCGGCCTGAAGGAAGTGGAAGTCGAGGGTCGCAAACAGTTCATCAGCTTCACCCACGTCGATGGCGTGCCGTCGGCGGACTGGTACGTGGCGCTGGTACTGGACCAGGACGCAGCCTTCGCCATGCTCGGCGAACTGCGCACTTCGGCCGTGGTGGCGACACTGATCGCGGTGGTGGTGATCATCGCCCTGCTCGGCTTGCTGATCCGCGTGCTGATGGAACCGCTGCACGTCATGGGCCGCGCCATGCGCGACATCGCCGAGGGCGAAGGCGACCTGACCCGGCGCCTGGCCATCCACGCCCAGGACGAGTTCGGCAGCCTGGCGCAGTCGTTCAACCGCTTCGTCGAGCGGATCCACGAATCGATCCGCGAAGTGGCTTCGGCCACCGGCCAGGTGAATGCCGTGGCCGGCCAGGTGGTCAGCGCCTCGAACGCCTCGATCCACAACGCCGACCAGCAGTCCAGCCGCACCAGCAGTGTCGCCGCGGCGATCAACCAGCTCGGAGCCGCCGCCCAGGAAATCGCCCAGAACGCCGCCCTCGCCTCGCAGCACTCCAGCGCCGCCCGCGGCCTGGCCGAGGAAGGCCAGCAAGTGGTCGGCGAGACCATCGATGTGATGAACCAGCTATCGGCGCGCATCAGCGATGCCAGCGGCAACATCGAGACGCTGAATAATCACACGGCGAACATTGGTCAGATCCTCGATGTAATCAGCGGCATTTCGCAGCAGACCAACCTGCTGGCGCTCAACGCGGCCATCGAGGCGGCCCGTGCCGGCGAAGCCGGGCGCGGTTTCGCGGTAGTGGCCGACGAGGTGCGCAACCTGGCACACCGCACCCAGGACTCGGCACAGCAGGTGCAGCGCCTGATCGAGGAGCTGCAGGCCGGCGCCCAGGTGGCCGTGAGCACCATGAACCAGAGCCAGCAGCACAGCGACCGCAGCGTCGGCATCGCCAACCAGGCCGGCGAACGCCTGGGCAGCGTCACCCAGCGCATCGGCGAGATCGACGGCATGAACCAGTCGGTGGCCACCGCCACCGAAGAGCAGACGGCCGTGGTCGAGTCGATCAATGTCGACATCACCGAGATCAATACGCTGAATCAGGAAGGGGTGCAGAACCTGCAGAGCACCTTGCGTGCCTGCACCGACCTGGAGCATCAGGTCGAGCGGTTGAAGCATCTGGTGGGTAGCTTCAGGATCTGAGATGGCTGGGGCCGCTTCGCGGCCCCACTGGCACTAGAACCTGGACCCAGGCTCCAGCAAGAAGTCCATCTCTTCACTGGTGCTCGGGCGGTTCAGCACCAGGTTGCGGTGCGGGAAGCGCCCGAAGCGGGCGATCACCCGCTGGTGCTGCTCGGCATAGTCGAGGAAGCCTTCGAACAACCGACGGTTGGCCTCGGGCTGCTCGTCCAGCAAGGTCTGGTAACGCTCGACGCACAGATTTTGCCAGTCCAGCACCTCGGCATGCTCCAGCACAAGCAGCACGAACACCCGCTGGATCGGCAGCAGCTGGTAGTCCCAGCCCTTCTGCAACCCCTGCATGGCCACTACCTGGGCACGCCGGTCACCCTCGAAGGCACGCGGCGTGTCGCGATAGATCATGCGCGGCAGCTGATCCAGCAGCAGCAGCAGACCGAGCCAGCCCTGGGGGCTCTGCTGCCACTCGTCGAGCCCGCCCGCCAGGGCTTGCTCGACCAGGTCGCCGAACAGCGCCTGGGCATCGGCGTCGTGATGCTTGCCGAACCACAGCGTGTTCTTCTCGTCAGCCACGGCCTGGGCACTCGTGCCCCAACCGAACCACCACTCCAGCAACGGCTGCCAAGGTGCGAGCATGACTTACTCCTTGTGGTAGGCGGTGACGCGCTCGACCTCTTCCTTCGAGCCGAGGATCACCGACACGCGCTGGTGCAGGCTCTCCGGCTTGATGTCGAGGATACGCTCGTAACCGTTGGTGGAAGCGCCGCCGGCCTGCTCGATGATGAACGACATCGGGTTGGCTTCGTACATCAGGCGCAGCTTGCCCGGTTTACTCGGCTCACGGGCATCGCGTGGGTACATGAACAGGCCGCCACGGGTCAGGATGCGGTGCACATCGGCCACCATCGAGGCGATCCAGCGCATGTTGTAGTTCTTTTTCAGCGGCCCGGTCTCGCCGGCCAGCAGCTCGCCCACGTAGCGTTGCACCGGGGCTTCCCAGTGACGCTGGTTGGACATGTTGATGGCGAACTCGGCAGTGGTGGCCGGTACCTGGATGTTTTCGTGGGTCAGGACGAAGCTGCCCAGCTCGCGGTCCAGGGTGAAGCCCTTGACGCCGTTGCCCAGGGTCAGGATCAGCATGGTCTGCGGGCCGTAGATGGCGTAGCCGGCAGCGACCTGCTGGGTGCCTGGCTGCAGGAATGCGTTCTCGTTCAGGGTTTCGTTCTGGCTCAGGTATTCGTTCGGGCAACGCAGCACCGAGAAGATGGTGCCGACCGAGACGTTGACGTCGATGTTCGACGAGCCGTCCAGTGGGTCGAAGACCAGCAGGTAGGCGCCTTTGGGGTACTTGCCCGGGATCTGGTAGGCATTGTCCATCTCTTCGGAAGCCATGCCGGCCAGGTGACCGCCCCACTCGTTGGCTTCGAGCAGGATGTCGTTGGAAATCACGTCGAGCTTCTTCTGCACCTCGCCCTGCACGTTCTCGGTGCCCATGCTGCCCAGCACGCCGCCCAGGGCGCCCTTGGACACGTGGTGGCTGATCTCCTTGCACGCACGCGCCACCACTTCGATCAGGAAGCGCAGATCGGCAGGGGTATTGTTGCTGCGGGTCTGCTCAATCAGATAGCGACTCAGGGTAACGCGGGACATGTATGGCTCCGAAAAGGAAAGGGGGAGAAAAACCCCCGCAGTTTACAGGGAGAGTGACGGGCTAGCGAGCAAAGAGACTCGACTGGCGGATCAGACGGCGCTTTGACCATTGAGTTCATGCAGCTGGTCGATTGGGGCTGCCGGGCAGCCCCACGCTTCAATCCAAGGCCTTCCAGATCTCGGTCGCATACTCGCGAATGGTCCGGTCCGACGAGAACCAGCCCATCCGCGCCGTATTCAGCACCGCCACGCGCCACCAGTCCTGCGGCGCGTGCCACAACTCCTCGACCCGCCGCTGGGCGTCCCAGTAGGCATCGAAGTCGGCGCACACCAGGAAGCGGTCGTAGGCGATCAGCCCGTCCACCAACCCGGCATAGCGCGCTGGATCATCAGGCGAGAACACCCCGCTGCGAATCGCCTGCAGCACGTCGCCCAGACGATGGGAGGCGGCGATCGCCGACGCGGCGCCAAAGTCGCCGCTGCGTTTGCGCGCCTCCACCTGCTGCGCGGTCAGGCCGAAGATGAACATGTTCTCCGCCCCCACCTGCTCGCACATCTCGACGTTGGCGCCGTCGAGCGTGCCGATTGTCAAGGCGCCATTGAGGCCAAACTTCATGTTGCTGGTGCCGGAGGCCTCGTAACCCGCCGTGGAAATCTGCTCGGACAGGTCCGCCGCCGGGATGATGCTCTCGGCCAGGCTGACGTTGTAGTTGGGCAGGAACACCACTTTGAGCAGGCCTCGTACCGTGGGGTCGTTATTGACCACCCGGGCGATGTCGTTGGCCAGCTTGATGATCAGTTTGGCCTGGTGGTAGCTGGCCGCCGCCTTGCCGGCAAAAATCTTCACCCTGGGCACCCAGTCGGTGCTGGGGTCATTGCGGATGGCCTGGTACAGCGCCACGGTGTGCAGCAGGTTGAGCAATTGCCGCTTGTACTCGTGAATGCGCTTGACCTGTACGTCGAACAACGCCTCCGGATTCACCGTCACCCCCAACCTGTCCTGGATGATGCTAGCCAGGGCGCGCTTGCTGTGCAGGCGCTGGGCGGCGAACTGCTTGCGGAAGGTAGCTTTGTCGGCATGCGGCGCCAGCCCCTTCAACTTGCCTTCAGGATCGTCGAGCAGCTCGGGACCCAACGCCTCGATCAACATCGCGGTGAGCAGCGGGTTGGCCTGATACAGCCATCGGCGGAAAGTGATGCCGTTGGTCTTGTTGTTGATCCGTTGTGGATAGAGCTTGTGCAGCTCGGCGAATACCGTGCTTTTCATCAGTTTACTGTGCAGCGCAGAGACACCATTGACGCTGTGCGAACCAAGGAACGCCAAGTTGCCCATGCGCACACGCCGGCCATTGTCTTCCTCGATCAACGACACGGCACGCAGCACGTCGAAGTCGTGCAGACCTTTGGCCCGCAGGGCATCGATATGGTAGGCGTTGATCAGGTAGATGATCTGCATGTGCCGCGGCAGCATGCGCTCCATCAGCGCCACCGGCCAGGTTTCCAGAGCCTCGGGCAGCAGCGTGTGGTTGGTGTAGGCCAGAGTCCCTACGGTCAGCTCCCAGGCTTTTTCCCAGGGGATTTCGTGCTGGTCCACCAGTAGGCGCATCAGTTCGGCCACGGCGATCGACGGATGAGTGTCATTGAGCTGAATGGCAGCGGCGTCCGGCAGGTTGAGCAGGTCCTTGTGCATGTTCAGGTGGCGCCGCAGCAGGTCCTGCAGGGAAGCCGATACAAAGAAGTACTCCTGGCGCAGGCGCAGTTCCTGACCCGCCTCGGTGCTGTCGGCCGGATACAACACTCGCGAGATGCTTTCGGCGCGGGCCACTTCGGCCACCGCGCCCAGGTGGTCACCTGCATTGAAGCGCTCCAGGTGCAGCTCCTCCAGCGCCCGGGCACGCCACAGGCGCAAGGTGTTGACGCTGGAGCCGCGCCAGCCGACCACTGGGGTGTCGTAGGCCACCGCACGAACCGTCTCGCCCGGCCACCAGACCTGACGCTGCTGGCCGTTACCTTCGTTCACGGTCTCGACACTGCCGCCGAAACTGATCGGGTAGATCACCTCGGCCCGCTCGAACTCCCATGGGTTGCCGAAGTCCAGCCAGTTCTCAGTTTGCTCCTGCTGCCAGCCATCGACCACCGCCTGACGGAACAACCCATGCTCGTAGCGAATGCCATAGCCATGGGCCGCGATACCGAGGGTCGACATGCTTTCCATGAAGCACGCCGCCAGGCGCCCGAGGCCACCGTTGCCCAGCGCCGCGTCAGGCTCGAGCAGGCGGATGCGCTCCAGGTCGACGTCCAGCCCCTCGAGGGCCTCGCGGGCGATCTCCAGGTAGCCGAGGTTGCTCAGGCTGTCGTACAGCAGGCGGCCGATGAGGAACTCGAGGGAGAGGTAATACACCCGTTTCTGGCTACGTCGGTAGGCCTGGCGAGTGTGATCCATCCAGTGGTCGACCATATGGTCGCGAGCCGCCAGGGCGATGGCCTCGAACCAGTCGTGGTCGAAGGCGTGTTCCGGGTCCTTGCCGACCGCATAGGTCAGCTTGGCCAGCACGGCGGCGCGAAACTCGGCCACTTCTTCATGATGAGCTTTGGCCTCACGGGCCTTGTTTTCCTGGGACATGCGGCATCCTCGGGCAAGTAGGCGAAAGCGCAGGGAGAGTGTTCAGCCTAGACGCTCTGACACACAGCGACAGCGACGGTTCGCGGTTTTCATCCACCGTTTGCGAAACCGGCAAAAGGTTGTTCACAATTTGAACAACTCCGGTATCATCGCGCGCCCCAAAACCGTGATTTTCCTTGCAAGAATAAAACCGCAACCATGAAACCGACCCTGATCGCCGCCGCTGAAGTCGACCGCCTGGAGACTTGGCAGCGCTATGCCAGCCACATGTGTGGTGGCTGCCACTCGACCTGCTGCACCCTGCCGGTGGAGGTGAAGATCAAGGATCTGATCCGCATTGGCGTGGTGGACGAGTTCGAGAAGGACGAGCCACCGAAGAACATCGCCAAGCGCCTGCAGAAGGACGGCATCATCGAACGCTTCAACCAGAAGTCGGGAATCTTCACCCTGACCCGGATGAGTAACGATGACTGCCTCTATCTGGACCGCAAGAGCCGTCTGTGCACCATCTACGACAAGCGCCCGGATACCTGCCGCAACCATCCCAAGGTCGGACCGCGGCCGGGGTATTGCGCGTACAAGCCCAAGGTGGTCGGGCGCTGAGACTGCGCCACGCCTGAAATGTCGGGACTGCAAAGCAGCCCGTATTTCTGAAGGCAAACAAAAACGCCCCCGGCCTTTCGACCGGGGGCGTTTTCATTCAGCCTGAGCTAACTCAGTTCTTGGCTTTCTTGGCAGCGCGGGTACGCTCGCCTTCGTCCAGGATCTTCTTGCGCAGACGGATCGACTTCGGCGTGACTTCGCACAGCTCGTCGTCCTGGATGAACTCCAGGGCCTGTTCCAGGGTGTGGCGAACCGGCGGTACCAGGGCGATGACTTCGTCCTTGCCCGAAGCACGCATGTTGTCGAGCTTCTTGCCTTTGGTCGGGTTCACGCCCAGGTCGTTGTCACGGCTGTTCAGGCCGATGATCTGACCGTTGTAGATCTCCTGGCCGTGCTCGACGAACAGCTTGCCGCGCGCCTGCAGGGTTTCGAGCGAGTAGGTCAGTGCCTTGCCGGTCTCGACCGAAACCAGTACGCCGTTCAGGCGGCCGGACATCTGGCCCGACTTCATGGTGTCGTAGCGATCGAAGATCGAGGTCAGGATGCCTGCACCGTTGGTCAGGGTCAGGAACTGGTTACGGAAACCGATCAGACCACGGGCTGGAATGTTGTATTCCAGGCGAACACGGCCCTTGCCATCCGGCACCATGTTGGTCAGGTCGCCTTTACGCAGACCCATTTCTTCCATGACCTTGCCCTGGGCTTCTTCAGGGATGTCGATGGTGACGTTCTCGAACGGCTCCTGCTTGACGCCGTCGACTTCGCGGATGATCACTTCAGGACGGCCTACGGCCATCTCGAAGCCTTCACGGCGCATGGTTTCGATCAGAACGGACAGGTGCAGCTCACCACGGCCCGAGACCTTGAACTTGTCTGGGGAGTCCGTTTCCTGGACGCGCAGGGCAACGTTGTACAGCAGCTCCTTGTCCAGACGGTCCTTGATGTTACGGCTGGTGACGAACTTGCCTTCCTTGCCGCAGAACGGCGAGTCGTTGACCTGGAAGGTCATCGAGACGGTTGGCTCGTCGACGGTCAGCGGCTTCATCGCTTCGACCGCGTCCGGGGCGCACAGGGTGTCGGAGATGAACAGCTCGTCGAAACCGCTGATGCAGACGATGTCGCCAGCCTGGGCTTCTTCGACGTCGACGCGGTGCAGGCCGTGGTGACCCATCAGCTTGAGGATTCGACCGTTACGCTTCTTGCCGTTGGTGTCGATGGCGACAACGGGGGTGTTCGGCTTGACGCGACCACGGGCGATACGGCCAACACCGATAACACCGAGGAAGCTGTTGTAGTCCAGTGCCGAGATCTGCATCTGGAACGAGCCTTCACGGTCAACGTCCGGCGCCGGTACGTTGTCGACGATCGACTGGTACAGGGCGGTCATGTCTTCGCCCATGGCGGTGTGGTCCAGACCGGCGATGCCGTTCAGGGCCGAGGCGTAGACGACTTTGAAGTCCAGCTGTTCGTCGGTGGCGCCGAGGTTGTCGAACAGGTCGAAGATCTGGTCCAGAACCCAGTCAGGACGCGCGCCCGGACGGTCGACCTTGTTGATCACGACGATTGGCTTCAGGCCAGCTTCGAAGGCCTTCTTGGTCACGAAGCGGGTTTGCGGCATCGGGCCGTCCTGGGCGTCGACCAGCAGCAGCACGGAGTCGACCATCGACATTACACGCTCAACCTCGCCACCGAAGTCGGCGTGGCCGGGGGTGTCGACGATGTTGATGTGGTAGCCGTTCCAGTTGATGGCGGTGTTCTTCGCCAGAATGGTAATGCCGCGCTCTTTTTCCTGGTCGTTGGAGTCCATGACGCGCTCGTCGTTGAGCTCGTTACGCTCCAGGGTGCCGGACTGGCGCAGGAGTTTGTCGACCAGGGTGGTTTTACCATGGTCAACGTGGGCGATGATGGCGATGTTACGCAGATTTTCGATCACAACTGTATCTCGATCAGAGGATTCGGTTGCCGCCAGTGTAGGCGGCCAATATGTACGGTTTACGGCTCAGCGGGCCCGGTGGTCGGGAGGGCGATGGCGGATGCTGCCGCCATACAGCCCTGGCGTCTTATGTCGGACGATAAACACGCACATTGGCATGTCCCTCACTGAGCAGGTGGTGTGCGTGCAGACGGCTCATCACACCCTTGTCGCAATACAGCAAGTACTGGCGCGTTGGGTCCAGGTGCTTGAACTTGCTGTTGATGGCGTAGAACGGCATGGCCTGGACGTCGATGCCTTCGAGCACCAGAGGTTCGTCTTCCTGGGCGTCGGGATGACGAATGTCGATGACGATATGGCCCGGGAGCGCCTCGGCCACTTCCTCGATTTCGATGTCCTTGCCCAGCTCGTCGATAACATGGTCGATGGAGATGAACTTGGCTCGCTCCAGGGCGCGCTCCAGCACGGCCATGTCGAACTGCTTTTCTTCGTGCTCCATGCGGTGACGCTTGGCATGAGTGGTCGGATTCACCGAGATCACACCGCAATATTCGGGCATGTGCTTGGCGAAGTCGGCGGTACCGATTTCGCTGGCCTGGTCGATGATGTCCTGCTTGTGGCTGGCCAGCAGCGGGCGCAGCACCAGCTTGTCGGTGGCCGAGTCGATGATCGACAGGTTCGGCAAGGTCTGGCTCGACACCTGGGAAATCGCCTCGCCGGTGACCAGCGCGTCGATCTGCAGGCGGTCGGCCATGTGCGCCGCGCCGCGCAGCATCATGCGCTTGAGGGTGACGCCCATGTAGCTGTTGTCGACCTTGTTGAGAATCTCGCCGACCACTTCCTCGAACGGCACGCTGATGAACAGCACGCGCTGGCTGCTGCCGTACTTCTTCCACAGGTAGTGGGCCACTTCCATCACGCCCAGCTCGTGGGCACGGCCACCGAGGTTGAAGAAGCAGAAATGGGTCATCAGGCCGCGGCGCATCATCTGGTAAGCCGCCACGGTGGAGTCGAAACCACCGGACATAAGTACCAGGGTCTGCTCCAGGGCGCCCAACGGGTAGCCGCCGATGCCGTTGTGCTGGTTGTGGATCACGTACAGGCGCTGGTCACGGATTTCCATGCGCACCACGACTTCTGGCGTCTTCAGGTCGATGCCGGCGGCGCCGCACTGCTGGCGCAGCTGGCTGCCGACGTAGCGGTCGACGTCCATCGAGGTGAAGTCGTGGTGACCGCCGCGCTTGCAGCGTACCGAGAAGCGCTTGCCGGCCAGCAGATGGCCGAAGTGGTGCTTGCACTTGGCGACGATGTCGTCGAAATCGCCCAGCGGATATTCCTCGACCTGCAGGAAGTGGGTGATACCCGGTGTGCAGGTGAGGCGCTCGATCATCTCGCGCTGGAGCTTCTCGTCCTCGACGCGGGTAACCACTTCGAGATTGTCCCAGACACCATCGACCGCGAGCTCAGGATCGATATCCTTGAGCACGTTGCGAATGTTCTTGCCGAGCTGGCGGATGAAGCGCTTGCGCACCGGCCGGCTCTTGATGGTGATTTCTGGGAAGACTTTGACGATAAGTTTCATTGGTTTAACAGCGCGCCCAGGGCCTACCGAAAATGAGGGGCGCGAATTATAGCGGAAATTGCTCAGCTTTTGACCAACTTTTGTACAGAGGGTTGGATTTATCGCGCATGTACCGTGGCACGGCGGAGCGCCGATGCGACTTGCCCCGCAATGAGGCCCCCGGGCGCGCACCATAATAGTGCAGCAATTCTGAAAAGCGCATCTTATGGGTGCGCTCTGCATCAGCGCCACCTGGACAAATGCCCGCCAACGCCCCCTTTTATCCCACCCTCGCCATTTTCGGGCACTGGCATGCAATTTGCTCCCTTGTGAGGCAGGTAAGCTTGGCCGACTATCCGCGCCCAGCGACACCCTTATTTCCAGGGCAGCGGCCAACTGCGCCCTCGACCATCCGGAGGACAACATGTCGAAGTCGGTTCAACTCATCAAAGATCATGACGTCAAGTGGATTGATCTGCGTTTCACGGACACCAAAGGCATTCAGCATCACGTGACCATGCCAGCGCGCGATGGCCTGGATGAAGACTTCTTCGAAGTCGGCAAGATGTTCGACGGCTCCTCCATCGCTGGCTGGAAAGGCATCGAAGCCTCCGACATGATCCTGATGCCGGTCGACGAAACCGCCGTGCTGGACCCATTCACCGAAGAACCGACCCTGATCATCACCTGCGACATCGTCGACCCGTCGAGCATGCAGGGCTACGATCGTGACCCGCGCGGCATCGCCAAGCGCGCCGAAGAGTACCTGAAGAGCACCGGCATCGGTGACACCGTGTTCGCAGGCCCAGAGCCTGAGTTCTTCATCTTCGACGAAGTGAAGTTCCATTCGGACATCTCCGGCTCGATGTTCAAGATCTTCTCCGAGCAAGGCTCGTGGATGACTGGCGCTGACGTGGAAGGCGGCAACAAAGGCCACCGCCCGGGCGTGAAAGGCGGCTACTTCCCGGTTCCGCCGTTCGACCACGACCACGAAATCCGCACCGCCATGTGCAACGCACTGGAAGAAATGGGCCAGACCGTCGAAGTTCACCACCATGAAGTGGCGACTGCCGGCCAGAACGAAATCGGCGTCAAGTTCAACACCCTGGTGAAGAAAGCTGACGAAGTACAGGCTCTGAAATACGTCGTGCACAACGTTGCCGACGCCTATGGCCGTACCGCCACCTTCATGCCCAAGCCTCTGTACGGCGACAACGGCTCGGGCATGCACGTGCACATGTCGATCTGGAAAGACGGCAAGAACACCTTCTCCGGCGAAGGCTATGCCGGCCTGTCCGATACCGCCCTGTACTTCATCGGCGGCATCATCAAGCACGGCAAGGCCCTGAACGGCTTCACCAACCCGTCGACCAACTCCTACAAGCGTCTGGTCCCAGGTTTCGAAGCTCCGGTGATGCTGGCCTACTCGGCGCGCAACCGTTCCGCCTCGATCCGTATTCCTTACGTCGGCAGCCCGAAAGCCCGTCGTATCGAAGCGCGCTTCCCGGACCCGTCGGCCAACCCGTACCTCGCCTTCGCGGCCCTGCTGATGGCAGGCCTGGATGGCATCCAAAACAAGATCCACCCAGGCGATGCCGCCGACAAGAACCTTTACGACCTGCCGCCTGAAGAGGCCAAGGAAATCCCGCAAGTCTGTGGCAGCCTGAAGGAAGCCCTGGAAGAGCTGGACAAAGGCCGTGCGTTCCTGACCAAGGGCGGCGTGTTCTCCGACGACTTCATCGATGCCTTCATCGAGCTGAAGAGCGAAGAAGAGATCAAGGTCCGCACCTTCGTGCACCCGCTGGAATACGAGCTGTACTACAGCTGCTGATCTGATCGGCGCCTCGCGTCGGTGACATCAGGACGGCCTCCCTCGGGAGGCCGTTTCCATTTTTGCATCGGCATCATCGGACTAGGCTTACAGCCGTATTTGGCAGCACTGCGACACTCGACTCTCCACCAATTCAGGAGATCGCCATGCGCACCACCCACCTCGCCTTCACTTGCTGCCTCGCACTGTCTGGTTGCAGCGCCGCGGCGCCGTCCACTGCGAACCTTGAAACCTTGCTCGACGCCATCGAGCGCCGCCTTGACCTTGCCGAAGCGGTCGCCCTGCACAAATGGGACCGAGGGCAACCGGTGCAGGCCGTTGAACGCGAGCAACAGGTCCTGACCAGTGCACGCCAGGCCGCAACTGCCTACCAACTGGACCCCGCACGCGCCGAAGCATTCTTCGCTGACCAGATCGAGGCCAGTAAACTGCTCCAATATTACCTGCTAGACAGCTGGCACCGGGAACGGCAGGCACCGGACCGTCCTCGACGCGATCTTGGCCAAGATGTGCGCCCCACATTGGACCGCCTTCAGGCGCAACTCCTGGCGGCCCTTGCCCGCTTCGACCAAAGCGCCTCGATCAACTGCCCTGGGTATCTGGCCGACGCACTTCAGCGACGCACCCACGAAGCCACGCGACACCTCGCACTCATCCGCGCCACCGGCCAACTGTGCAAAAACACCTGAGCACCCTATGCTCCATAATGGTGCATGACTAGGCCGAGCGCCTCGGCAGGCATCCCAGTTTGGGTCGCAAGAATCGTTTAACCAAGACTTTGTGTGCCGAATTTGCGCGCATACGCGACTTTATCCGGAAATTCCGCTTCTTTTCGGAGCCTTGGTTTGGATCTTGCATTTTCAATGCATCCTGCACGTCATCCGTGCGCGCCCCAGGTCTGGCCGGGGCGCCAAAAGAGTGCCTACAGAGGTCAACGACGCCTTATGACCATCAGCGATGCACAGCACCGTCTGCTTCTGGACAACCTGACCACGGCTACGCTCCTGCTCAATGCCGAACTGCGCCTGGAGTACATGAACCCCGCTGCGGAAATGCTTCTGGCCGTCAGTGGCCAGCGCAGCCATGGCCAGTTCATCAGCGAGCTGTTCACCGAATCGGCCGAGGCACTCAACTCGCTGCGCCAGGCGGTGGAGCAGGCGCACCCGTTCACCAAGCGCGAAGCCCAGCTGACCTCGCTGACCGGCCAGAGCATCACCGTCGACTACGCCGTCACGCCCATCCTGCACCAGGGCCAGACCCTGCTGCTGCTGGAAGTGCACCCGCGTGACCGCCTGCTGCGCATCACCAAGGAGGAGGCCCAGCTGAGCAAGCAGGAGACCACCAAGATGCTGGTGCGCGGCCTTGCCCACGAAATCAAGAACCCCCTCGGCGGTATTCGCGGCGCGGCGCAGTTGCTGGCCCGCGAGCTGCCCGAGGATGGCTTGCGCGACTACACAAATGTGATCATCGAAGAGGCCGACCGCCTGCGTAATCTGGTCGACCGCATGCTCGGCTCGAACAAGCTGCCGTCGTTATCCATGACCAACATCCACGAAGTGCTTGAGCGGGTGTGCAGTCTGGTCGAGGCGGAGAGCCAGGGCGGCATCACCCTGGTGCGCGATTACGACCCGAGCCTGCCGGACGTACTGATCGACCGTGAGCAGATGATCCAGGCCGTACTCAACATCGTGCGCAACGCCATGCAGGCCATCGCCGGGCAGAACGAACTGCGCCTGGGTCGTATCACCCTGCGCAGCCGCGCCGTGCGCCAGTTCACCATCGGCCATGTGCGCCACCGCCTGGTGGCGCGGATCGAGATCATCGACAACGGCCCCGGCATCCCCGCGGAACTGCAGGACACGCTCTTCTATCCCATGGTCAGCGGCCGCCCGGACGGCACCGGGCTGGGCCTGGCCATCACCCAGAACATCATCAGCCAGCACCAGGGCCTGATCGAATGTGAAAGCCACGCCGGCCACACCACGTTCTCGATCTACCTGCCCCTGGAACAAGGAGCCACCGCCCCATGAGCCGAAGTGAAACCGTCTGGATCGTCGATGATGATCGTTCCATCCGCTGGGTCCTGGAAAAGGCCCTGCAGCAGGAAGGCATGACCACCCAGAGCTTCGACAGCGCCGATGGTGTCATGGGCCGCCTGGCCCGCCAGCAACCGGACGTGATCATCTCGGATATCCGTATGCCCGGCGCCAGCGGTCTCGACCTGCTCGCCCAGATCCGCGAACAGCACCCTGGGCTGCCCGTGATCATCATGACTGCCCATTCCGACCTGGACAGCGCCGTGGCGTCGTATCAGGGCGGTGCTTTCGAGTACCTGCCCAAGCCGTTCGATGTCGACGAAGCGGTGTCGCTGGTCAAACGCGCCAACCAGCACGCCCAGGAGCAACAGGCCCTGGAAGTGCCCCAGGCGCTGGCCCGCACCCCGGAGATCATCGGCGAAGCGCCGGCGATGCAGGAGGTGTTCCGCGCCATCGGCCGCCTCAGCCATTCCAACATCACCGTGCTGATCAATGGTGAGTCGGGTACCGGCAAAGAGCTGGTGGCCCATGCCCTGCATCGCCACAGCCCGCGTGCGGCATCGCCGTTCATTGCCCTGAACATGGCGGCGATCCCCAAGGACCTGATGGAGTCCGAACTGTTCGGCCACGAAAAGGGCGCCTTCACCGGCGCCGCCAACCTGCGTCGCGGGCGTTTCGAACAGGCCGACGGCGGCACACTGTTCCTCGACGAGATCGGCGACATGCCCGCCGACACCCAGACCCGCCTGCTGCGAGTGCTGGCCGACGGCGAGTTCTACCGGGTCGGCGGCCATGTGCCGGTGAAGGTGGACGTGCGCATCATCGCCGCCACTCACCAAAACCTAGAATCCCTGGTGCAGGCCGGCAAGTTTCGTGAGGACCTGTTCCACCGCCTCAACGTGATCCGCATCCATATCCCGCGCCTGGCCGACCGGCGCGAGGACATCCCGGCGCTGGCCCGCCATTTCCTCGGCCGCGCCGCCCAGGAGTTGGCGGTGGAGCCCAAGCTGCTCAAGCCGGAGACCGAGGAATTCATCCGCAACCTGCCCTGGCCGGGCAACGTGCGCCAGCTGGAGAACACCTGCCGCTGGATCACCGTGATGGCCTCCAGCCGCGAAGTGCTGATCGGTGACCTGCCGCCGGAACTGCTCAACCTGCCCCAGGACGCCGCGCCGGTGACCAACTGGGAACAGGCCCTGCGCCAGTGGGCCGACCAGGCCCTTGCCCGCGGCCAGACCAACCTGCTGGATAGCGCCGTGCCCAGCTTCGAGCGGATCATGATCGAAACCGCGCTCAAGCACACCGCTGGGCGACGTCGCGATGCGGCGCTGTTGCTGGGCTGGGGACGCAATACCCTGACGCGCAAGATCAAGGAGCTGGGGATGAATATCGCCGGAGGGGATGAGGACGAGGCGGAAGAGCACTGAATCCAAACGTTGCAACGAATCGTGAGGCCAGCCCGCTCCCACGCCATTGATGTCGTGGGAACGGGCTGGCCCCACGAGCGGTGCATGCACCGATTACGTGCCCCTTGCACCGTGACGAGGCAAATAATCCACCAAGACCGCTGTAGATACCGGCTAACCCCTGTTTTTCCATACCGATAAAACTGGCACGACACCTGCATTAACCCAGACATCTCCAGTTTCGGGGACCCTGGTACAGGCAGGCCGGGATATCCCCTCTTTTATTCGTGCAGCCTGACCTGCACCCGCCAACTATTCGTGCAGCCTGACCTGCACCCGCCAACGCCCCGCCTCTTGCGCGCCGGCCCATTCGCCGCGCAGGGGGCGCGCAGCGACGAGCGTCAACAGCAAGCCTTTCTCGCTCTTCTGCAAACGCCAGCCCACCGGCTTGTCCTGCAACATCAACTGGCCCCGCGCGGCCTTGCCCTCGGCCTGGAACACCACGGCCACGGTACCCTCGACATTCTCGCCATGCAGTTGCGGCTCTTCGTTGAACCACAGGTCCAGCCCGCCCTGGACCACCTCGACCTGCTCCAGCACCCGCTCCTCGGGCGCCGTCAGCCGGCCGATCATCAGGCCCACGAGCATGCCGAAGATCGCCAGCGAAAGCAGCACCCGCGGCCAGGCCTTCGAACGCGGGTCGGGTTCGGGGGTAGAATGCTCGTCATCTTCACGCTTGGAGCCGTGCATGTTTCACGTCATCCTTTTTCAACCAGAAATTCCGCCGAATACCGGCAACATCATCCGCCTGTGCGCCAACAGCGGCTGCGCCCTGCACCTGATCGAGCCCATCAGCTTCGAACTGGACGACAAGCGCTTGCGCCGGGCAGGGTTGGACTACCACGAGTATGCCACGCTACAGCGCCACCAAAGCCTGGCCGAATGCCTGGAAAGCCTGAATCAGCCTCGGCTGTTCGCGTTCACCACCAAAGGCTCGCACCCGTTTCATGAGGTCGAGTACCAGCCCGGTGACGCCTTCCTGTTCGGGCCTGAAAGTCGTGGCCTGCCGGCCGAGGTGCTGGACAGCCTGCCTGCCGAACAACGCCTGCGCCTGCCGATGCGGCCGGGGTGCCGGAGCTTGAACCTGTCCAATACCGTGGCGGTGACGGTGTACGAGGCGTGGCGCCAGCAGGGGTTTGCCGGAAGCTGATGCGCTTGCCGCTCGGGCCCGATCACCAGCAAGGCATGAAAAAGGCGACCACGAAGGTCGCCTTTTGCTTTACCGGCAGAAATTACTGCACGGTCGGCACTTCACCGGCTTCCTGCATGCGCTGCATCTCTTGCGCGTACAGGGCGTCGAAGTTGACCGGCGACAGCATCAGCGCCGGGAACGAACCACGGGTCACCAGGCTGTCCAGGGTCTCGCGGGCGTACGGGAACAGGATGTTCGGGCAGAACGCGCCGAGGGTGTGGCTCATCGAAGCGGCATCGAGGTTGGCGATCAGGAAGATGCCGGCCTGTTGCACTTCGGCGATGAAGGCCACTTCGTCACCGTTCTTGACGGTCACCGACAGGGTCAGCACCACTTCGTGGAAGTCGCCTTCCAGGGCCTTCTGGCGGGTGTTCAGGTCCAGCGATACGCTCGGCTCCCACTGCTGGCGGAAGATCTGCGGGCTTTTCGGAGCCTCGAACGACAGATCGCGCACGTAGATGCGCTGCAGGGAGAATTGTGGTGCGGTTTCTTCAGCACCAGCGCCGTTGTTCTGTTGGTCAGTCATGGCAGATCCTTTTCCTAATGTTCTTGAATGCAGTGCGAATCAGGCCGCCAGCAGCGCGTCGAGCTTGCCCGCGCGCTCCAGGGCATAGAGGTCATCGCATCCACCGACGTGCGTGCTGCCGATCCAGATCTGCGGCACCGAGGTACGGCCGGCCTTCTGGCTCATTTCGGCGCGAACCTGGGGTTTGCCGTCGACCTTGATCTCCTCGAACGCCACGCCCTTGCTCTCGAGCAGGTACTTGGCGCGGATGCAGTAGGGGCAGTAGTCGCTGGAATAGACGATGACGGGCTTCATATCACTTCACCAGGGGCAGGTTATCGGCTTTCCAGCTGGAAACGCCACCGCTGAGCTTGGCGGCGGTGTAACCAGCCTTGAGCAGTTCGCGGCACAGGGTACCGGACTGCTGGCCCATAGCGTCGACGACGATCAGGGTCTTGTCTTTGTGTTTTTCCAGCTCGGTCATGCGGCCGGCCACTTTATCCTGCGGCATGCTCAGTGCACCGACGATATGCCCGGCCGAGTATTCCTTGGCAGTACGGATATCGATCACCACGGCCTTGTCGGCGTTGACCAGGGCGGTCAGCTGGCCGTTGCTCAGGCTCTGGCCGCCACGGCGGACTTCATTGACCAGCAGCAGGACCAGCAGGACGACGAAAATGGCCACCAGGATGAAGTGATCTGTCGCGAATTGAATCAGGTGAGCAACCATCAGGGGTGTTCCAGGCGATTGAAAATGGCGGCCAGTATACACAGCCCCCCATGACCGCCAAAGCCCACCGGGCTGGCGGCAAACACGCCTTCATGTTGCATGCCTGACCGCGCTGGTCGGGCAAAGGGAGGAATATTCGCCGTCGCTGGCGGATTTGCCCTAAAATGCGTGTCTTTATCATCTTTGAACAACCGTGAGTTTGATTGATGACGAGTACGCCTAAACCCCTGGTCCTGATCATCCTGGATGGCTTCGGTCACAGCGAAAGCCCCGAATACAACGCCATCTTCGCCGCCAACACGCCGGTCTACGACCGCCTGCGCGCCACCCAGCCGCATGGTCTGATCTCCGGCTCCGGCATGGACGTGGGGCTGCCCGACGGGCAGATGGGCAACTCGGAAGTCGGTCACATGAACCTCGGCGCCGGCCGCGTGGTGTACCAGGACTTCACCCGGGTGACCAAGGCCATCCGCGACGGCGACTTCTTCGAAAACCCGGTGCTCACCGGCGCAGTGGACAAGGCCGTGGGTGCCGGCAAGGCCGTGCACATCCTCGGCCTGCTCTCCGACGGTGGCGTGCACAGCCACCAGGACCACCTGGTGGCCATGGCCGAACTGGCCGCGCAACGTGGCGCCGAAAAGATCTACCTGCATGCCTTCCTTGACGGCCGCGACACGCCGCCGCGCAGCGCGCAATCGTCCATCGAGCTGCTCGACGCCACCTTCGCCAAGCTCGGCAAGGGCCGCATCGCCAGCCTGATCGGCCGCTACTATGCGATGGACCGCGACAACCGCTGGGACCGCGTCAGCGCCGCCTACAATCTGATCGTCGACAGCGCCGCCGAATTCACCGCAGCGACCGCCGTGGCCGGCCTTGAAGCCGCCTACGCCCGCGACGAGAGCGACGAGTTCGTCAAGGCCACGCGCATTGGCGAGGCGGTCAAGGTCGAAGACGGCGACGCCGTGATCTTCATGAACTTCCGTGCCGACCGCGCCCGCGAGCTGTCACGCGTGTTCGTCGAGCCCGATTTCAACGAATTCCCGCGCGCGCGCCTGCCCAAGCTGGCGGCCTACATCGGCCTGACCCAGTACTCGGCGAAGATCCCGGCCCCGGCGGCTTTCGCCCCGGCCAGCCTGAACAACGTGCTCGGCGAGTACCTGGCGAAGAACGGCAAGACCCAGCTGCGCATCGCCGAAACCGAGAAGTACGCCCATGTCACTTTCTTCTTCTCGGGCGGGCGCGAAGAGCCGTTCGAAGGCGAAGAACGCATCCTGATCCCGTCGCCGAAGGTCGCCACCTACGACCTGCAGCCGGAAATGAGCGCCCCTGAAGTCACCGATCGTATCGTCGAGGCCATCGAGCAGCAGCGTTATGACGTGATCGTGGTCAACTACGCCAACGGCGACATGGTCGGCCACACCGGCGTGTTCGATGCCGCGGTCAAGGCCGTGGAGGCGCTGGACGGTTGCGTCGGTCGCATCGTCGAGGCGCTGGACAAGGTCGGCGGCGAAGCGCTTATCACCGCCGACCACGGCAACGTCGAGCAGATGGAAGACGAATGCACCGGCCAGGCGCACACCGCCCATACCACCGAGCCGGTGCCGTTCATCTATGTCGGCAAGCGTCACGTGAAGGTCCGTGACGGCGGTGTACTGGCAGACGTGGCGCCGACCATGCTCAAGCTGCTGGGGCTGGAAAAACCGGCGGAGATGACCGGCACCTCGATCCTGATCGACGCCTGATCGATGTAGCGGGGCTGCCTTGCGGCCCCCAAAACAGTTGAATTCCAGACCAACGCCCCGCCGCACACGCCGCTGGGCGTTTTTTTTGCACGGCTGCGCGGGCATACTAGGCCAGTCTCCATCCCTGGTACGCCCAACCCCATGCTCCGCGCCCTGTTCCTACTCGCCCTGTCATGCCTGCTTGCTCCGGCCTTCGCTGCCGATGAGCGCGCGCAGACCCAACAACAGCTGGACGCCACCCGCCAGGACATCGCCGAGCTGAAAAAGATGCTGGGCAAGCTCCAAGAGGAAAAGTCCGGCGTGCAGAAAGACCTCAAGGCCACCGAGACCGATATCGGCAACCTCGAGAAACAGGTGGAGGCTCTGCAGCAAGAACTAAAAAAGACCGAGGGCGAGCTGGAGCGCCTTGACCACGAGAAAAAAAAACTCCAGAGCGCCCGCGTTGAACAGCAACGCCTGATTGCCATCCAGGCCCGTTCGGCCTACCAGAACAACGGTCGCGAGGAATACCTCAAGCTGCTGCTGAACCAGCAGAATCCCGAGAAGTTCGCCCGTACCCTCACCTATTACGACTATCTCAGCAAAGCGCGCATGGACCAGTTGCGCACCTTCAACGAGACCTTGCGCCAGTTGGCCAACGTCGAGCAGGACATCGCCGGCCACCAGCAGCAGTTGCTGGCACAACGTGCCGAGCTCGACACTCAGCGTCTGGCCCTTGTCGCCGAACGCGACAAGCGCCAACAGGTGCTGGCCAAGCTCAGCAACGACATGAAGGAGCGCGACCAGAAACTTCAGAGCCGCGAGCAGGACCAGGCCGACCTGAGCAAGGTGCTCAAGACCATTGAGGAAACCCTCGCCCGCCAGGCACGCGAGGCCGAAGAGGCACGTCAGCGGGCACTGCTGGCCAAACAGGAAGAAGAGAAACGCCGTAAGGCGCAGGCTTTGGCCGCCGCGCGCCGCAGCCAGGAACCCGAGGAAGCCCCAAAGAAGGCCCGGACTACCTTGGGCCCGGTGGTTTCCAGCGACACGGCCAGCTATGGCGGCGCATTTTCTTCGGCACGGGGAAAACTTCCATGGCCGGTCAATGGTCGATTGCTGGCACGCTTCGGTGACACCCGCGGCGGTGATGCGCGGGCCAAGTGGGACGGGGTGATGATCAGCGCCAGTGCGGGCACCCAGGTACGCGCCGTGCATGGCGGGCGGGTGGTGTTCGCCGACTGGTTGCGCGGCGCTGGACTTCTGGTCATTCTCGACCATGGCAATGGCTACCTGAGCCTGTACGGCCACAACCAGAGCCTGCTCAAGAGCGCCGGCGACATCGTCAAGGCCGGCGAGGCCATTTCCACGGTCGGCGACAGTGGTGGCCAGGACAGCGCCGGCCTGTACTTCGCGATTCGCCAGCAGGGCCAGCCCACCGACCCCGCGCAATGGTGCCGAGGTTAGTTAGTGCTACTTTTACGGCGCCATCCACGAAACGGCGGCGCCGATGCTCCCGCTGGGAGCACCAACAGGATCAGGAGTTCGTTCGACATGCTGCACTCGCCTCGTCTCACCCAGCTGGCCCTGACCATCGCCCTGGTCATCGGCGCGCCGTTGGCCATTGCCGCCGAACCGGCCAAGCCAGGGGCCAAGCAGGCCGCGGTGCCGGCCACCGAGGTGACCGCCAAGGCACCCTTGCCGCTGGAGGAGCTGCGTACTTTCGCCGAGGTCATGGACCGCATCAAGGCGGCTTATGTGGAACCGGTCGACGACAAGACCCTGCTGGAAAACGCCATCAAGGGCATGCTCAGCAACCTCGACCCACACTCGGCCTACCTCGGCCCCGAAGACTTCCAGGAGCTGCAGGAAAGCACCAGCGGTGAGTTCGGCGGACTGGGCATAGAGGTCGGCATGGAGGACGGCTTCGTCAAGGTTGTCTCGCCCATCGACGACACACCGGCCTCCCGCGCCGGCATCGAGGCCGGCGACCTGATCGTCAAGATCAACGGCGCGCCGACCCGTGGCCAGACCATGACCGAGGCCGTGGACAAGATGCGCGGCAAGATCGGCGAGAAGATCACCCTCACCCTGGTGCGCGACGGCGGCACGCCGTTCGACGTGACGCTGGCCCGGGCGGTGATCCAGGTCAAGAGCGTCAAGAGCCAGTTGCTGGAGAACGACTACGGCTACATCCGCATCACCCAGTTCCAGGTCAAGACCGGCGACGAGGTGGGCAAGGCCCTGGCCAAGCTGCGCAAGGACAACGGCAAGAAGCTGCGCGGCGTGGTCCTCGACCTGCGCAACAACCCCGGCGGCGTGCTGCAGTCGGCGGTCGAAGTGGCCGACCACTTCCTCACCAAAGGCCTGATCGTCTACACCAAGGGCCGCATCGCCAATTCCGAACTGCGCTACTCCGCCGACCCGGCCGATGCCAGCGAAGGCGTGCCACTGGTGGTATTGATCAACGGCGGCAGCGCCTCGGCCTCGGAGATCGTCGCCGGCGCCCTGCAGGACCAGAAGCGCGCCGTACTGATGGGCACCGACAGTTTCGGCAAGGGCTCGGTGCAGACCGTACTGCCGTTGGCCAACGACCGTGCGCTGAAGCTCACCACCGCTCTGTACTTTACCCCCAATGGCCGCTCGATCCAGGCCCAGGGCATCGTCCCGGACATCGAAGTGCGCCCGGCCAAGCTGACCGCCGAAGCCGACAACGACAACTTCAAGGAAGCCGACCTGCAGGGTCACCTGGGCAACGGCAACGGCGGCGCCGACCGACCGACCGGCAGTACCAAGCGCAAGGATCGCCCACAGGACAACGACTTCCAGCTCAGCCAGGCCCTCAGCCTGCTCAAGGGCCTGAACATCACCAAGGGTGACTGATACCCGCCATGCGTTATCTGCTGTCCCTGCTGTTCTGCCTGCTGGCCGGCGTTGCACAAGCGGCCCCGGCCAAGGCCTACATGAGCATCATCATCGACGACCTGGGCCAGAGCAGCGAACGCGACAGCCGTACGCTCGCCCTGCCCGGCCCGGTGACCATGGCGATCATGCCCGACACCCCGCACGCCACCGACTTCGCCCACCAGGCCCACAAGGCTGGGCGCACGGTGATCCTGCACATGCCCATGGACCCTGCCACCGGGCCCTACGCCTGGCACCCAGGCATCGCCCTCGACGAACTGGCCCGGCGCCTGGATGCCGCCCTGGTCAAGGTGCCCTACGCCGCCGGCATCAACAACCACATGGGCAGCCGCATGACCGCCCAGCGCGAGCCCATGACGTGGTTGATGGGTGAACTGCAACGCCGCCATCTGTTCTTCGTCGACAGCCGCACCAGTGCGGCGACGGTGGCGGCGGCAGAGGCCCAGGCGCTAGGGTTGGCGCATCTCTCGCGGGATGTTTTTCTTGACGACGTACGAACGAACGAGGCCATTGCCGGGCAACTGCGTCTTGGTATCGAGGTGGCCCGCAAGCAGGGTTCGGCGGTACTGATTGGGCACCCATATCCGCAGACACTGAGCGTCCTGGCGCAAGAGATTCCCCGGCTCAAGAGCCAGGGGATCGAGTTGATCAGCCTGCGACAGATGATCGCCGAACGCGGTAACCAGGCCATGCCCGCCCACGGCAGGCAAGGCCGCTACACGAATGCGAGCCCTCTCAGAAAACAATGATCCCCTGTGCCTCGGGAGAACCTCCTGGAGGCAGCCACCCACTGACAACGAAAACAAAAAGGGCCCGGCTCTCACGAACCGGGCCCTTGCCTGATATCAGCCGATATCAGCTGTACACACGTCCCAGCAACTGGCGGTGGCTTTCGAACTGATCAAGCACATCACGCACGATCTGCTCGCGGGTGAAGCCCATCAGGTCGTACTCCTGGCTGCCGTCGTGCAGGTACACCTCGGCGCGGTAGAAGCGCTGCTGCACTTCCGGCTCGCCCTCGACCGGCGCCTCGCTCGGCGCGGCCAGGTAGCCATCCAGGCTGGCCTCGTAGACGAAGGGGTTGCCCTCTTCCATCATCACACGCAGGCCCATCATGTTGCGCGACTGGCCTACCCGGGTCTCGACCTCGAAGCCCAGGGTACGCAGCTGCTCGGCGGCTTCTTTCAGCGCCGGGCTGACCTGTTTGTCCATGAACCGCTGCACCACGGCCTGGGTCGGCTGCAGGTCCAGCTGGCTGAGACGCTCGCTGAAACCGCGGCGACCACGGGCGGCCAGTTCGGCGCGCTCGCTCTCGACCGCGACGTCCTGCTTCATCGCCTTCATCAGGCCGAACATGAACAGCACCAGGACCACCGAGAACGGCAGGCCGGCCAGTACCACCATGGTCTGCATGGCTTCGAAGTTACCGGCGAACAGCAGGCCGATGGTGACCAGGGTGATGACCACCGACCAGAACACCACCATCCAGTGCGGGGCGTCTTCGTCGACCTTGCCGCCTTTGCACGACAGGTTGGCCATCATCACCGCGCCGGAGTCGGCCGGGGTGAGGAACAGCACGAAGCCGACGAACACTGCCAGGCCGATGACGATCTTGGCGGCCGGGAAGAATTCCAGCAGCTGGTAGATAGACATCGATGGCTGTTCGAGCGCGGTCTTGCCCAGTTCCACCGCGCCTTGGTTGATCACCAGGTCCAGCGCGGTGTTGCCGAAGATCGACAGCCAGGCCAGGGTGAAGCCCAGCGGGATCAGCAGCACGCCGCTGACCAGCTGACGCACGGTCCGGCCCTTGGAGATACGGGCAATGAACATGCCGACGAACGGGCCCCAGGAGATCCACCAGGCCCAGTAGAACACGGTCCACAGGCCCAGCCAGCGCTCGGACTTGTCGTTGTCGCCTTCATACACATACAGGTCGAAGGTCTTCAGCACGACGCCGTTGAGGTAGTCACCGATGTTCTGCACGAAGCCGTTGAGCAGGTGCAGGGTATTGCCGGCCAGCAGCACGAAGATCAGCAGGCCGCTGAACAGCAGGATGTTCAGGTTGGACAGGCGGCGGATGCCATTCTCCACGCCCGACACCGCGGCCACGGTGGCTACGCCGGCCATGACCAGGATCACCACCAGCAGGTTGGTCTTGCTGTGGTCCATGCCGAACAGGTATTCCAGGCCCGAGGCCACCTGCATCGAGCCGATACCCAGGTTGGTCACGAGGCCCAGCAGGGTGACGAACATGCCGAAGATGTCCACGGCATGGCCGGCACCGCCCTTGACCCAACGCTCGCCGACCAGCGGATACAACGCCGAGCGCAGTGCCAATGGCTGGTTATGGCGGTAGGCGAAGTAACCCACGGCAAGGCCGACCAAGGCGTAGATCGCCCAGCCGTGCAGGCCCCAGTGCAGGAAAGTCAGTTGCAAGCCTTGGCGCGCGGCCTCGAGGCTGGCAGGCGTGCCTTCCGGCGGGTTGAAGTAGTGATCCAGCGGCTCGGAGGCACCGAAGTACAGCAGCGAGATACCGATACCAGAGGAGAACAGCATGCCGGCCCAGGCGCCGTAGCTGAAGTCCGGGGTGTCGTCCTTGCCGCCCAGCTTGAGCTTGCCGAAGTCGGAGAAGGCCAGGTAGACGACGAACAGCAGGTAACCACAGATGACCAGCATGTAGTACCAGCCAAAGGTGCGGGTCAGCCATTTCTGGGCGACGCCCAGCACCTGGCCGGCGGCTTCGGGTACAGCGATCAGCAAGGCAGTCAGAACGAGGATCATCAGCGCCGAGGTGTAGAACACCACGCGATTGACCCGTACCCGCTCGGCGGGGGGCTTTGTCAGGGAGGCAGAACTCATTGCACGAATGCTCCGGGCAGTGCGGCAGTGGAGGCTAAACAGTTATTTCCCACGCAATTGGTGCAATAGCCCTACTGCGTCAGGTGTTATAAAAGCACCCTGGAAACCGTGATCCCGAATAGAAACGTTGCAAAAAAATCAGACCGGTCGCCTGTGGCAAATCTTGCTCTCCCTGAGGAGGTGCGCGCATTCGCCACAGCCACCTGGCCCGCTCCAAAGGGCCGGCCGCGCAGCCCGTGACTGCTCGGCAAAATCTGTCTTTCGCATCGCTCATGCCCGTCAACGCCTTGTATTCCGGGGGTTACGCGATTTCCTGGGGTGTCGATTCGTGCCTCTGTGACCGTCCGAAAAACTGTCAATGGCACAAATTGTCGCAGAGCTTATTCTTTATTGATTGAACGTTCAATCAAAACAAAATAGACTGGTCTTCGCCGAGGTAGCCGCTTGTCGTCTGCCCGCAGGCCTGAGGAGAGAGCAAGATGCCCAAGGTCGGTATGCAACCCATCCGCCGCCAGCAGTTGATCGAAGCCACCTTGCAGGCGGTCGATCAGGTCGGACTGGGAGATGCCAGCATTGCGCTGATTGCCCGTTTGGCCGGTGTGTCGAACGGCATCATCAGTCACTACTTTCAGGACAAGAACGGCCTGATCGCAGCGACGATGCGCTACATCATGAACATGCTCAACGAGGGTGTGATCGCGCGTCGTCAGGCCCTCACGGACGACAGCCCGCGCGCCCACCTGAAGGTGATCATCGAAGGCAACTTCGATGCGAGCCAGGTGAATGGCCCGGCTATGAAAACCTGGCTGGCCTTCTGGGCCTCCAGCATGCACCAGCCGTCTTTGCACAGGTTGCAGCGGATCAACGACCACCGCCTGTATTCCAACCTGTGCTGCCAGTTCCGCCGCGCCCTGCCGCTCTACCATGCGCGCAAGGCTGCCCGCGGCCTGGCAGCGTTGATCGACGGCCTGTGGCTGCGTGGCGCCCTGTCGGGTGACGCATTCGACACCGAGCAGGCAATACGCATCGCTTACGAATACATGGATCTACAACTGGCTAAGCAGCAGACCCTGGGCACGAACGACCAGGCCGCTGAACAGCCGCGCGCAGCGACCAGCCAGCCGGCAGGAGCGTGACGCGGCAGCCAACCACACACTGCACTTGCGAGGACACTATGGCCCGTTTCGGAACGCAAAAACTCTACATCGATGGCGCTTACGTCGACGCCGGCAGCGATGCCACCTTCGAAGCCATCAACCCAGCTACCGGCGAAGTCCTCGCCCACGTGCAGCGCGCAACTCAAGCTGACGTCGAGAAGGCCGTCGAAAGCGCCGAGCGTGGCCAGAAAGTCTGGGCCGCCATGACCGCCATGCAGCGTTCGCGCATCCTGCGCCGCGCCGTCGACATCCTGCGCGAGCGCAACGACGAGCTGGCCATGCTGGAAACCCTGGACACCGGCAAGTCGTACTCCGAAACCCGCTATGTCGACATCGTCACCGGCGCCGACGTGCTGGAGTACTACGCAGGCCTGGTACCGGCCATCGAAGGTGAGCAGATCCCCCTGCGCGAATCGTCCTTCGTCTACACCCGCCGCGAGCCGCTGGGCGTGACCGTCGGTATCGGCGCCTGGAACTACCCGATCCAGATCGCCCTGTGGAAATCCGCCCCGGCCCTGGCCGCCGGCAACGCGATGATCTTCAAGCCGTCGGAAGTCACCTCGCTGACCACCCTGAAACTGGCCGAGATCTTCACCGAAGCCGGCCTGCCGAACGGCGTGTTCAACGTCCTGACCGGCAGCGGTCGCGAAGTCGGCACCTGGCTGACCGAGCACCCGCGCATCGAGAAAGTCTCCTTCACCGGTGGCACCACCACCGGCAAGAAAGTCATGGCCAGCGCCTCGAGCTCGTCGCTCAAGGAAGTCACCATGGAACTGGGCGGCAAGTCGCCGCTGATCATCTGCGACGACGCCGACCTGGACAAGGCCGCCGACATCGCCATGATGGCCAACTTCTACAGCTCCGGTCAGGTCTGCACCAACGGCACCCGAGTGTTCATCCCTGCCGCGATGAAAGCCGCCTTCGAAGCCAAGATCGCCGAGCGCGTCGCTCGTATCCGTGCCGGCAACCCGGAAGACGAGAACACCAACTTCGGCCCGCTGGTCAGCTTCCAGCACATGGAAAGCGTACTGTCCTACATCGCCAAGGGTAAAGAAGAAGGCGCCCGCGTCCTCTGCGGCGGTGAGCGCCTACTGAACGGCGACTTCGCCAAGGGCGCGTTCGTCGCCCCGACCGTGTTCACCGACTGCACCGACGACATGACCATCGTCAAGGAAGAGATCTTCGGCCCAGTGATGAGCATCCTCAGCTACGAGACCGAGGAAGAAGTCATCCGTCGCGCCAACGACACCGAATACGGCTTGGCCGCCGGTGTCTGCACCAACGACATCAGCCGCGCCCACCGCATCATCCACAAGCTCGAAGCCGGTATCTGCTGGATCAACGCCTGGGGCGAGTCGCCGGCCGAAATGCCGGTTGGCGGTTACAAGCAGTCGGGCGTCGGCCGTGAAAACGGTGTCAGCTCGCTGGCGCAATACACTCGCATCAAGTCGGTTCAGGTCGAGCTGGGCGGCTACAACTCGGTTTTCTAAACCTGGTCCCGCCACGCCCGCGCCCTTGAGCGCGGGCGTTTCCGCTCCCTGACAACTGCCAACGAGGGTACTTCAATGTCCCAAGAATTCGATTACATCATCGTCGGTGCCGGTTCGGCCGGTAACACCCTGGCCACCCGCCTGACCGAAGACGCCAGCGTCACCGTCCTTCTGCTCGAAGCCGGCGGCCCGGACTACCGCTTCGACTTCCGCACCCAGATGCCGGCCGCCCTGGCCTTCCCCCTGCAGGGCCGTCGCTACAACTGGGCCTACGAGACCGATCCGGAGCCGCACATGGACGGCCGCCGCATGGAATGTGGCCGCGGCAAGGGCCTGGGTGGCTCCTCGCTGATCAACGGCATGTGCTACATCCGCGGCAACGCCATGGACTTCGACGGCTGGGCTGAACTGCCGGGCCTCGAGGACTGGACCTACCTGGACTGCCTGCCGTACTTCCGTAAAGCCGAAACCCGCGACATCGGCCCGAACGACTACCACGGCGGCGAAGGCCCGGTCAGCG
Organism: Pseudomonas soli; assembly: GCF_900110655.1. Classification (GTDB taxonomy): domain Bacteria; phylum Pseudomonadota; class Gammaproteobacteria; order Pseudomonadales; family Pseudomonadaceae; genus Aquipseudomonas; species Aquipseudomonas soli. Next base: position 614,384 of record NZ_FOEQ01000003.1, on the reverse strand, counting down.
TGGCCACGCCGAAAGCCGGCAACAACCCGCTGTTCCACGCCATGGTCGAAGCCGGCGTGCAGGCCGGCTACCCGCGCACCGAAGACCTCAACGGCTACCAGCAGGAAGGTTTCGGCCCGATGGACCGTTCGGTGACCAAGAACGGCCGTCGCTCCAGCACTGCCCGCGGCTACCTGGACCAGGCCAAGAAGCGTCCGAACCTGACCATCGTCACCCACGCCCTCAGCGACCGTGTATTGTTCGATGGCAAGCGCGCCATTGGCGTGACCTACCTGGTCGGTGACAGCGAAGAGCGCGTCGAAGCCCGCGCGCGCAAGGAAGTCATCGTATCCTCCGGCGCCATCGCCTCGCCGCAGCTGCTGCAGCGTTCCGGCGTCGGCCCGCGCGCGCTGCTGGAAAGCCTCGATATCCCGGTGGTCCACGACCTGCCGGGCGTCGGCGAGAACCTGCAGGACCACCTTGAACTTTACCTGCAGTACGCCTGCACCCAACCGGTGTCGCTGTATCCGTCGCTGCTGTGGTGGAACCAACCGGCCATCGGTGCAGAGTGGCTGTTCAACGGCACCGGCATCGGCGCCAGCAACCAGTTCGAGGCCGGCGGCTTCATCCGCACCCGTCCTGAATTCAAGTGGCCGAACATCCAGTACCATTTCCTGCCGGTAGCGATTAACTACAACGGCTCGAACGGTGTGAAAGAGCACGGATTCCAGGCCCACATGGGCTCCATGCGCTCACCTGCCCGTGGTCGGATCCAGGCCAAGTCGAAAGACCCACGCCAGCACCCAAGCATCCTGTTCAACTACATGTCCACCGAGCAGGACTGGCAGGAATTCCGCGACGGCATCCGCCTGACCCGCGAAATCATGGCCCAGCCAGCGCTGGATCCGTACCGCGGCCGCGAGATCAGCCCGGGCGCGCACGTGCAGACCGATGAAGAGCTGGACAAATTCATCCGCGAGCACGCCGAAACCGCATTCCACCCGTCCTGCTCGTGCAAGATGGGCACCGACGAGATGGCGGTGGTCGACGGCGAGGGTCGCGTGCACGGCATGCAGGGCCTGCGAGTGGTCGACGCCTCGATCATGCCACTGATCATCACCGGCAACCTCAACGCGACCACGATCATGATCGCCGAGAAGATCTCGGACAAGATCCGTGGCCGCAAGCCGCTGCCGCGCAGCACCGCCAAGTACTACGTGGCGGGTGATGCACCGGTGAAGGGCAAGCCGATGCGTGAAGTGAAGCAGGCCTGACCTGCGCCGACTCAATCGCGGATAAATCCGCTCCTACAAACGCGTAGCACCTTGTAGGAGCGGATTCATCCGCGAAGGGCCAGCACTGACCACACAAGAAAAGGCACCTTTCGAGGTGCCTTTTCTACATCTGCAGAAACGCTTTACAGCCTGCCAATTCATCAGGTTAGAATCGATTGGCACGCGACCTGCTAGTTCACAGTTGCAAGTTCCTTTCCCGCTGTCCCGGAGTACCTGCCTTTGGATGCAAGCACCATCAACAGCCTGTTCCTGATCGGCGCATTGCTGGTGGGCGCAAGTATCCTGGTCAGCTCGCTGTCCTCGCGCCTGGGCATCCCCATCCTGGTCATCATCCTCGCCGTCGGCATGGTCGCGGGCGTGGACGGTGGCGGCATCATCTTCAACAATTACCCGACCGCCTACCTGGTGGGCAACCTGGCGCTTGCGGTCATCCTGCTCGACGGCGGCCTGCGCACCCGGGTGGCGAGCTTCCGCGTGGCGCTGTGGCCGGCGCTGTCGCTGGCCACGGTGGGCGTGTTGATCACCACCGGGCTGACCGGCATGGTCGCCGCCTGGCTGTTCGACCTGAGCCTGATCCAAGGCCTACTGATCGGCGCCATCGTCGGCTCCACCGACGCCGCGGCGGTGTTCTCGCTGCTGGGCGGCAAGGGGCTTAACGAACGGGTCACCGCCACCCTGGAAATCGAGTCGGGCAGCAACGACCCGATGGCGGTGTTCCTCACCGTGACCCTGATCGACATGATCGCCAGCGGCCAGACCGGCCTGCACTGGAGCCTGCTCACCCACCTGCTGCGCGAGTTCGGCATTGGCGGCCTGATGGGCCTGGGCGGCGGCTGGCTGATGCTGCAACTGGTCAATCGTATCAACCTGGCCGGCGGCCTGTACCCGATCCTGGTGGTGGCCGGCGGCCTGGTGGTGTTCTCCCTGACCAACGCCCTGCACGGCAGCGGTTTCCTCGCCGTATACCTGTGCGGGCTGGTGCTGGGCAACCGGCCGATCCGCAGCCGTCACGGTATCCTGCACATGCTCGACGGCATGGCCTGGCTGGCGCAGATCGGCATGTTCCTGGTGCTCGGCCTGCTGGTCACGCCCCACGACCTGCTGCCCATCGCCCTGCCCGCCCTGGGCCTGGCACTGTGGATGATCCTGGTGGCCCGGCCGCTGTCGGTGGTCGCCGCCTTGCTGCCGTTCAAGGCCTTCCATGGTCGCGAGAAAGGTTTCATCAGCTGGGTCGGCCTGCGCGGCGCGGTGCCAATCATCCTGGCGGTGTTCCCGCTGATGGCCGGCCTGCCCCAGGCCCAACTGTTCTTCAACCTGGCGTTCTTCATCGTGCTGGTGTCGCTGTTGGTACAAGGCACCAGCCTGCCGTGGATGGCCAAACTGCTGAAGGTCACGGTACCGCCGGACCCGGCACCGATTTCCCGCTCCGCGCTTGAAGTGCATGTCACCAGCGAATGGGAGCTGTTCGTCTACCGTCTGGGCGCCGAAAAATGGTGCATCGGCGCCGCCCTGCGCGAGCTGAAGATGCCCGAGGGCACGCGGATCGCCGCCTTGTTCCGTGGCGAACAGCTGCTGCACCCGTCGGGCAGCACCGTGCTGGAGGTCGGCGACATGCTTTGCGTGATCGGCCACGAACATAACCTGCCGGCGCTGGGCAAGCTGTTCAGCCAAGCACCGCAACGCGGCCTGGACCTGCGGTTCTTCGGCGACTTCGTACTCGAAGGCGATGCCGAGCTGGGCGCGGTGGCTGCACTTTATGGCCTGAAACTCGATGGCCTGGACGCGAAGATGCCGCTGGCTCAGTTCATCCGACAAAAGGTCGGAGGCGCTCCAGTAGTAGGCGACCAGATCGAATGGCACGGCACGATCTGGACCGTCGCGGTCATGGACGGGAACAAGATCCAGAAAGTGGGCGTCAGATTCCCCGAAGGTACCCGCCCCGGCCCCGGGCTGTTCCTCTAAACTCCGATTTGCCGCGTAACACAAGAACTCTGCCTATGTCCCTGCGTGACCATTGCCGGGCAGCCCTGCTGGGGCTGTGCCTGACCCTCTCGTTCGCCGCCGCTGCGGTGGAAATCCCGACCACTCCGGGCATCCAGAGCAGCCTCAGCAAGATCGCCGAGCGCAAACTGCCGGAGACCGAGCAGAAAGCCGTGCAACAGGTGCTGGAGCAGACCCTGGCGCTGCTCAACGCCCGTGACGACAGCGAAAAGAAGCTCGAAGCGCTCAAGCAGCAGCTGGCCAACGCGCCCCAGGAGATCCGCGACAGCCAACGCGAGCTGATCAAGCTCAAGGCTAGCGCCACCCTGCCGGTGGCGCAGCGCTACGCCAACCTGACGGTGCCGCAGCTGGAGCAGATGCTCAGCGAACGCAGCACCCAACAGGGCGACCTGCAAAAGGGGCTCTCCGAAGCCAACAGCCTGATCATCAATTCGCAGACCCGCCCTGAACGCGCCCAGGCTGAGATCAGCAGCAACCAGATGCGCGCCCAGCAGATCAACAACAGCCTCAAGAGCGGCAAGGACAATGGCAAATCGCTTAACGCCGACCAGCGCAACCAGCTCAATGCCGAGCTGGCGTCGCTCAACGCCCTGACCTTGCTGCGCCGCCAGGAGCTGGCGAGCAATAGCGTGCTGCAGGACTTGGGAAACGCCCGCCACGACCTGCTGATCGAACGCGCCACCCGCCTGGAACAGGAAATCCAGGACCTGCAGACGCTGATAAACGAGAAGCGCCTGGCCCAGTCGCAACAGACCGTCACCCGCCAGTCGATCGAAGCGCAGAAGGCCGGCGGCAGCAACCTGCTGGCCACAGAGAGCACGGCCAACCTGCAGCTGTCCGACTACTTGCTGCGCAGCACCGACCGCCTCAACGAGGTCACCCAGCAGAACCTGCGCACCAAGCAGCAACTCGACAGCCTCACCCAGGCGGACCAGGCCCTGGACGAGCAGATCAACGTGCTCAAGGGCAGCCTGCTGCTGTCAAAGATCCTCTACAAGCAGAAACAAGCTCTGCCGCACCTGAAGGTCGACCGCGACCTGGCGGACCAGATCGCCGATATCCGCCTTTACCAGTTCGAGGTCAACCAGCAACGCGAGCAGATGAGCAGCCCATCCAACTATGTGGACAAGCTGCTGGCCAACCAGCCTGAGGAGGACGTGACCCCACAGTTGCGCAAGGCGCTGCTGGAGGTGGCGATCACTCGAGGCGATCTGCTCGAACGGCTGAACCGTGAGCTCTCGGCCCTGCTCAACGAGTGCATCACCCTGCAGCTGAACCAGAAACAGCTGCTGAGCACCGCCCAGAACCTGCGCACTACACTGGAAGAGCAGATGTTCTGGATCCCCAGCAACAAGCCGCTGGACTGGCAATGGCTGCGCGAAGTGCCCGAACGTCTGACCTACCAGGTGGCCAGCCTGCCATGGGGCGCCGGCATCAAGGAGCTGGGCGACGGTCTGGTGCAACAGCCGCTACTGTTCCTGCCACTGATCCTGGTGATCGGCGCCCTGCTGTGGCGGCGCAAGGCGCTATACCGGCGCCTGGGCAAGGTCCATCAGGATATTGGCCACTTCAAGCGCGACAGCCAGTGGCATACGCCCCAGGCAATCCTGATCAACATCCTGCTTGCACTACCGGTGGCCCTGGCCTTGACCCTGGGCAGCTATGCCTTGCAGATCGATGCCCGTGGTCAGAACGCCAATCTCGGCGCCGCCCTCTGGCAGATCGCCCAGGCTTGGCTGGTGTTCTACACCGCCTACCGCATCCTTGCCCCGGGCGGGGTTGCCGAGATCCATTTCCGCTGGCACAAACCCCAGGTCGAGTTTCTGCGCGGCTGGGTGCGCCGGCTCGGTACCGTGGTGCTGGCATTGGTCGGCGTGGTGGCGGTGGCCGAGCATCAGCCGTCGGCCCTGGCCGACGACGTGTTGGGCATTGGCGTGGTGCTGACCTGCTATGCGCTGATGGCCTGGCTGCTCAGCCGCCTGCTGCTGAGCAGCCCGGCGCACCAGAATACCTCGTTATTCCGCAAGGCGGTCGGGGTGGCCTTCACCGCCCTGCCCATCGCCCTGTTCGTGGCGGTGTGCTTCGGCTACTACTACACCGCCCTCAAGCTCACCGACAGGCTGATCTACACCCTCTACCTGCTGCTGTTCTGGCTGGTGATCGAGGCCGCGTTCGTGCGCGGCCTGTCGGTCGCGGCGCGGCGCCTGGCCTACCAGCGTGCCCTGAGCAAACGCCAGGCCGCCAAGGAAGGCCTGGATGGCGAGGTGGTGGTGGAGGAACCGACCCTGGACATCGAGCAGGTCAACCAGCAGTCGCTACGCCTGATCCGCCTGGCCCTGCTCGGCGGCTTCATCGGCGGTTTGTACTGGGTGTGGGCGGACCTGATCACAGTATTCGCCTACCTCAACAACATCACCCTGTACGAATACAGCAGCGGCACCGGCGCAGCTGCCAGCATGGTACCGATCAGCCTCGGCGACCTGCTCGGCGCCATGGTCATCGCCGGCATCGCCGTGGCCCTGGCCAGCAACCTGCCCGGCCTGCTCGAAGTGCTGGTGCTGTCGCGCCTGAACCTGGCCCAGGGCAGCGCCTACGCCATTACCACCCTGCTGTCCTATGTGATCGCCGGGGTCGGTATCGTCAGCACCCTGGCCACCCTCGGGGTCAGCTGGGACAAGCTGCAATGGCTGGTGGCGGCCCTGTCACTGGGCCTGGGCTTCGGCATGCAGGAGATATTCGCCAACTTCATCTCCGGCATCATGATCCTGTTCGAACGCCCGGTACGCATCGGCGACACCATCACCATCGGCAACCTGTCCGGCACGGTGAGCAGGATCCGCATCCGCGCCACCACCATCACCGATTTCGACCGCAAGGACATCATCGTCCCAAACAAGACCTTCATCACCGGCCAGCTGATCAACTGGTCGCTGACCGACACGGTCACCCGGGTGACGCTGAAGCTGGGCATAGACTACGGCTCGGACCTTGACCTGGTGCGCGACCTGCTGCTCAAGGGCGCCCACGAGAACCCACGGGTGCTCAAGGATCCGGAACCGCTGGTGTACTTCCTCAACTTCGGCGAAAGCTCGCTGGACCACGAGCTGCGCATGCACGTGCGCGACCTCGGCGACCGCAACCCGACGCTGGACGAGCTCAACCGCTATATCAACCGTGAGTTCAAGGCGCACAACATCAAGATCTCGGTGCGCCAGGTGGAGGTGTTCCTCATGGACCCGAAGAACGGCAAGCAGCAGTTGATCCCGATCGACAGCAAACCGGACAGCACGCCGCCGAGCTGAGTGGACGCCAGGGGGCATGCGCCCTGACAATGTCCTACCGCCTCGCGGGGCAAGCCTGCTCCCACGCAGCTGTGTGGGAGCAGGCTTGCCCCGCGATCATTCCAATCGCGGAGCCGGCCTGTGAAAACCCTTGACCACCTGACCTTCGACAACCGCTTCGCCCAACTCGGCGATGCCTTCTCCACCCAGGTCCTGCCCGACCCGATCGCCGCCCCCCGCCTGGTCGTTGCCAGCGATTCGGCAATGGCCCTGCTCGACCTCGACCCGGCCCAGGCCGAACTGCCAGTGTTCGCCGAGCTGTTCAGCGGCCACAAGCTCTGGGAGGAGGCCGACCCGCGTGCGATGGTCTACTCCGGCCACCAGTTCGGCTCCTACAACCCGCGCCTGGGCGATGGCCGCGGCCTGCTGCTGGGCGAGATCCTCAACGAGGCCGGCGAACACTGGGACCTGCACCTAAAGGGCGCCGGCCAGACGCCTTACTCACGCATGGGTGATGGCCGGGCCGTGCTGCGCTCGTCGATTCGCGAGTTCCTTGCCTCCGAGGCCCTGAGCGCGCTGGGCATCCCCAGCAGCCGGGCACTGTGCGTGATCGGCTCGAGCACCACGGTGTGGCGGGAAACCCGCGAAAGCGCCGCGATGCTGCTGCGCCTGGCCCATAGCCATGTGCGCTTCGGCCATTTCGAGTACTTCTACTACACGAAACAGCCAGAACAGCAGCGCGTGCTCATCGACCATGTGCTGCACCAGCACTATCCCGAATGCCGCGACGCCGCACAGCCTTACCTGGCCATGTTTCGCACCATCGTCGAACGCAATGCCGAGCTGATCGCTCGCTGGCAGGCCTACGGCTTCTGTCATGGGGTGATGAATACCGACAACATGTCGATCCTCGGCATCACCTTCGACTTCGGCCCCTACGCCTTCCTCGACGACTTTGACGCCAACTTCATCTGCAACCACTCCGACGACCGCGGCCGCTACAGCTACGCCAACCAGGTGCCAATCGCCCACTGGAACCTCAGCGCCCTGGCCCAGGCCCTGACCACGGTGATCGAGGTCGAGCCACTGAAGGAGATGCTGGCGCTGTTCCTGCCGCTGTACCAGGCCCACTATCTGGACCTGATGCGCCGCCGCCTGGGCCTGACCACCGCCGAGGACGACGACATGGCCCTGGTCGAACGCCTGCTGCAACGCATGCAGAGCGGCGGTGTGGACTACACGCTGTTCTTCCGCCGCCTGGGCGAGCAACCGGTGGCCGGCGCCCTGCAAGTGGTGCGCGACGATTTCGTCGACCTGGCCGGTTTCGATGCCTGGGGTGCGGACTACCTGGCACGCTGCGAGCGTGAGCCGGGTAATGCCGAAGGTCGCCGTGAGCGGATGCATGCGGTCAACCCTCTGTACATACTGCGCAATTATCTGGCGCAGAAGGCTATCGAAGCAGCAGAAGCCGGTGACTACAGTGAAGTGCGTCGGCTGCATCAGGTGCTGAGCAAACCGTTCGAGGAACAACCCGGGATGCAAGCGTATGCCGAGCGACCGCCGGAATGGGGCAAGCACCTGGAGATCAGCTGTTCGTCCTGAACGACGCCCTTTTGTGGGGCCCGCTCCCACAGTGCCCCTTGAATGCCCATTGGAGCTGAACATGCCTGATCCACTGCTAATCCCCTGCCCACACTGCAACGGCCTCAACCGCATCCCCGCCGAGCGCCTGGGCGACACGCCGAAATGCGGCCGCTGCAAACAGAACGTGCTGCTGAGCAGCTCGTTCGAGCTGACCGAAGGCAACTATGCCGCCCAGATCAAAGGTGATCTGCCGCTGCTGCTGGATGTCTGGGCCGACTGGTGCGGCCCGTGCAAGAGCTTCGCCCCGACCTTCGAACAAGCCGCTCGGCAGCTCTCGGGCCGCTGCCGCCTGGCCAAGCTCGACAGCGAGACCAACCGCAACCTGGCCGGGCAACTGGGCATCCGCTCAATCCCGAGCCTGATCCTGTTCAGGAACGGCCGCGAAGTGACCCGCCAGGCCGGCGCGTTTCCACTTCAGTCATTACTCGAATGGCTACGCAGCCAAGGGATCTAGGCGCTGCGCTCCAGCAGATCATGCAACTCGACGAACTGCTGGGTCAGCTTGTGCCGTGGCTCCAGGTGGATCAGCGGCAGGCTGGCGTGGTGGGACTCACGCATCTTCACCGAACTGCCGAGGTAAACCGGTAGCACCGGCAGGCCTTCGGCCAGCAGTTCGTCGAGCATCTGCTGGGGCAGGCTGGCGCGAGACTGAAATTGGTTGACCACGATGCCCTCGACCATCAGGTCGTCGTTGTGGTCTTCCTTGAGCTCATCGATCTCGGCCAGCAGGCCATACAGGGCCTGGCGCGAGAAGCTGTCGCAATCGAAGGGGATCAGCACGCGATCGGCCGCGATCAATGCGGAAACCGCGTAAAAATTGAGTGCTGGAGGGGTATCGATATAGATCCGCTCGTAGTCCTCGTCCAGCTCGTCCAGCAGTTTGCGCAGCTTGTTGATCTTGTGCTTGGCCTCGAGCTTGGGCTGCAGGTCGGCCAGCTCGGGGGTGGCGGTCACCACGTGGAGGTTGTCAAAAGGGGTTTCGTAGATATCGACCTTGTTCTTCTTGGCGAACGGTCCGCTGGACAGTGACTGCTTGAAAAAGTCGGCGATGCCCATGGGGATATCGTCGCCAGTCAGGCCGGTGAGGTACTGGGTCGAGTTGGCCTGGGCATCCAGGTCGATCAGCAAGGTCCGATAGCCTTCACTGGCACTGACCGCCGCAAGATTGCAGGCAATGCTCGACTTGCCCACGCCACCTTTCTGATTGAACACCACGCGCCGCATGTCAGACCTCCGTGTATCAACGAATGCCCGAGTATGTGGCCAGCGCGGCGGTTTAGCCAGCACCTTCGGGCTGCTCCAGCCCGGCCAGCAACGCGACGAAGGCATTGGCCATGGCCGAGCCAGACGCTTCGCGGCGCACCAGCCACACGGCGGTCATGGCCTGCTCGTCGAGCAGTGTGCGATACACCACTCCCTCGATGCGCATGCGCTGGAACGACGCTGGCAGCACCGACACTCCGAGCCCCGCAGAGACCAGGCCAATGATGGTCATCGCCTCCCCGGCCTCCTGGGCAAAATGCGGGCTGAAACCCGCCTGGCGCGCCAGGCTCAGCAACTGGGCATGCAGGCCGCTGCCATAGCTGCGCGGAAAGAACACGAAGGGCTCGTGGGCCAGAGCCTGCATGTACAGCCCCTGCTCGCTGCCGCTGGCCAGCGGATGCGATGCGTTGAGCACGGCCACCAAAGGTTCGCGGAACAGTTCGGTACAAGCGATCCCTTCGGGCAGTGGCATCGGCCGCATCAGACCTACTTCGATGGACTCATCGAACACCGCCTCGACCACTTCACGGCTGCTCATTTCCTTCAAATTCAGATGCACCGAGGGGAAACGATGGCGAAAGGCGTGAATAGCCTTGGGAATCCGCGAGGTGAAAGGCGCCGACGAGGTGAATCCGATCTTCATCTCACCCAATTCGCCCAGCTGCGCCCGGCGGGCCACATCAGCGGCCTTTTCCACCTGGACCAGGACTTGCCGGGCCTCTTCGAGGAACAACCGCCCGGCCTCGCTGAGCTCGACCCGGCGGTTGGTGCGCTCGAACAGCCGTGCGCCCAGCTCCTGCTCCAAGGCCTGGATCTGCTGGCTCAGCGGCGGTTGCGAGATGCCCAGTTGCTGGGCGGCACGGCCAAAGTGCAGCTCTTCGGCTACAGCGATGAAATAACGCAGGTGTCGCAGCTCCATGGCCGGCTCCGAACAGGTCGTTAAACGTCTTAAACAGGTCGAACAATATATTGGATCTAATTATTAGCCAGCTATATGATTTTTCCATCGCAACGCCCCGAGGTACCGCTCCCGTGAGATCCGCCGTCGCCCCCCTGCCCGTCGAACCCAAACCTGCCTTCAACGACATCTGGATCGAGAAAGGCACCCCCGCCTTCATGAAAACCGTGCTGGCGCTGTTCAGCGGCGGCTTTGCCACCTTCGCCCTGCTGTACTGCGTGCAGCCGATGATGCCGCTGCTGTCGCAGGAGTTCGCCATCAACGCCGCGCAGAGCAGCCTGGTGCTGTCGGTGTCCACCGCCATGCTGGCGATCGGGTTGCTGGTCACCGGCCCCATTTCCGACCGTATCGGCCGCAAGCCGGTGATGGTCTTCGCCTTGCTGTGCGCGGCGCTATCGACCCTGGCCAGCGCGGTGATGCCGAGCTGGGAGCTGGTGCTGGCCACGCGGGCACTGGTGGGTTTGTCGCTGAGCGGCTTGGCAGCGGTTGCGATGACCTACCTGAGCGAAGAGATCCACCCGCAGCACATCGGCCTGGCCATGGGGCTGTACATCGGCGGCAATGCCATTGGCGGCATGAGCGGGCGCCTGATCACCGGCGTGTTGATCGACTTCGTCAGCTGGCACACGGCGATGCTGGTGATCGGCGGCCTGGCCCTTGTGGCGGCCGTGGTGTTCTGGAAGGTGCTGCCCGAATCGCGCAACTTCCGGCCCCAGTCATTGAAACCCCGCAGCCTGCTGGACGGTTTCGTCATGCACTTCAAGGATGCCGGGCTGCCCTGGCTGTTCCTTGAGGCCTTCCTGCTGATGGGCGCCTTCGTCACCCTGTTCAACTACATCGGCTATCGCCTGCTCGCCGGGCCTTACCATATGAACCAGGCGCTGGTCGGCCTGCTGTCGGTGGTGTACCTGTCGGGGATCTACAGCTCGGCGCAGGTCGGCGCGCTGGCCGACAAGCTCGGGCGGCGCAAGGTGTTCTGGGCCAGTATCGTGGTCATGGCCGGCGGCCTGCTCATGACATTGGCCAACCCGCTGGCCATGATCATTCTCGGCATGCTGGTGTTCACCTTTGGCTTCTTTGGCGCGCATTCGGTGGCCAGCAGCTGGATCGGCCGCCGGGCGCTGAGGGCCAAGGGGCAAGCTTCTTCGCTGTACCTGTTCAGCTATTACGCAGGGTCGAGTGTGGCGGGGACGGTAGGTGGGGTGTTCTGGCATTACGCCGGGTGGGAGGGGGTTGGAATGTTCATTGGCAGTTTGCTGATGGTGGCTTTGCTGGTGGCGTTGCATTTGAGCAGGTTGGCGCCGAAGACTGCCTGAGTAGGGATGCTTTGCAGCCCAATCGCCGCGGTTCGTCGCCACGACAAGCCGCGGTGATTGGGCCTTTGGATCAGTTGATGATCTCGACGATATCCACATCCACCTCACGGCTCATCAGGTGCTTCTCCACCTCACCGGTCAGCTTGACCTTGGTCTTGTCGTTGAACGGCGTCGCTGGCAAGTCTTCGTCGTCGATCTCGACGGTGATTGTGCCGGTGTTGTCCTTGAACTCGTACTTGTCGTCGTTGTTGATCTTCTTGATCACGTAGCCTTGCAACACCACCGGGGTGTCGTCGGCGGCATCGTTGGCGGCAGCCACCGTGGTCACGGACTGGGCACCGGGGCCGGTGTAGCCGGCGGCCAGGGCCGCGGTGCTGAACAGTGGGGCGAGGATCAGAGGCAGGTAACGGGTTTTCATGGTGATCGGGTCCTGTTTGCGTTTTGATGGCACCAGATTACCGACGATCGCTGAATTGAAACTTAATACAACAAAAAGCCCGGCACTTGGCCGGGCTTCTTGCGTTGCACACGGGTTACTGGTGGTACTGCGCCGACAGCTCGTGCACGGCGTTGATGAATACGCCGGCGTGCTCCGGATCGACTTCCGGGGTGATGCCATGGCCCAGGTTGAACACGTGGCCGCTGCCCTTGCCGTAGCTGGCCAGGATGCGCGCCACTTCCTTGCGAATCGCCTCGGGGTTGGCGTACAGCACGGTCGGGTCCATGTTGCCCTGCAACGCGACCTTGTCACCGACGCGGCGGCGGGCGTCGCCGATTTCGCAGGTCCAGTCCAGGCCAAGGGCGTCGGCACCGACATCGGCGATGCTTTCCAGCCACAGACCGCCGTTCTTGGTGAACAGGATCACGGGCACCTTGCGCCCTTCATGCTCGCGGATCAGGCCGCTGACGATCTTGCGCATGTAGGCCAGGGAGAACTCCTGGTAGGCCGCCGCAGACAGGTTGCCACCCCAGGTATCGAAGATTTGCACCGCCTGGGCGCCCGCCTGGATTTGCCCGTTGAGGTAGCTGGTGACCGACTGCGCCAGTTTGTCCAGCAGCAGGTGCAGGGCCTGCGGGTTGTCATAGGCCATGGCCTTGATCTTGCGGAAGTCCTTGGACGAACCTCCTTCGACCATGTAGGTGGCCAGGGTCCATGGGCTGCCGGAGAAGCCGATCAGCGGCACACGGCCGTTGAGTTCGCGGCGGATGGTGCTGACCGCGTCCATCACGTAGCCCAGGTCCTTCTGCGGATCGGGGATCGGCAACGCTTCGATGTCCGCCAGGGTGCTGATGACTTTCTTGAAGCGCGGGCCTTCGCCGGTCTCGAAGTACAGGCCCTGGCCCATGGCGTCGGGGATGGTGAGGATGTCCGAGAACAGGATCGCCGCGTCCAGCGGGTAGCGGTCCAGCGGCTGCAGGGTGACCTCGCAGGCAAACTGCGGGTTCATGCACAGGCTCATGAAGTCACCGGCCTTGGCGCGGCTGGCGCGATACTCCGGGAGGTAGCGGCCGGCCTGGCGCATCATCCATACCGGGGTGACATCTACAGGTTGCTTGAGCAGTGCACGCAGGAAACGATCGTTCTTCAGGGCAGTCATGTCGGCATCCGGAAAAAAAGTGCGGGCATTTTCTCAGACGCGGACGCAAAAGGCACGGCCATGGCCATGCGTTTTGTCTATCAGGTGCCATGGATCAAACATTTTTGTATACAAAAAGCATCGCGGGGCCAGTCGGATCGCCGCACCGCCGCTCCCACGCAGCCTTATCACTGGCGTGGGAGCGGGATTAGCCCGCGATAAGGCTGGATCAGACTTCGAGGTAATCCAGAATGCCTTCGGCTGCGGTACGCCCTTCGAAGATCGCCGTCACCACCAAGTCCGAACCCCGCACCATGTCGCCACCGGCAAACACTTTCGGGTTGCTGGTCTGGTGCTTGAACTTGCCTTTCTCCGGGGCCACCACGCGGCCTTGGCTGTCCATCTGGATACCGAACTGCTCGAACCACGGCGCCGGGCTCGGGCGGAAGCCGAAGGCAATCACCACGGCGTCGGCCGGCAGGATCTCCTCGGAGCCCGGGATTGGCTCGGGGCTGCGGCGACCACGGGCATCCGGCTCGCCGAGACGGGTCTCGACCACCTTCACGCCCTCGACCTTGTCCTCGCCGACGATGGCGATGGGCTGGCGGTTGTAGAGGAACTTCACGCCCTCTTCCTTGGCATTCTTCACCTCTTTGCGCGAACCCGGCATGTTGGCCTCGTCACGGCGATAGGCACAGGTCACCGACTTGGCGCCCTGGCGGATCGAGGTGCGGTTGCAGTCCATCGCGGTGTCGCCTCCGCCAAGCACCACGACCTTCTTGCCCTGCATGTCGACGAAGTCTTCCGGCGACTTTTCAAAGCCCAGGTTGCGGTTGACGTTGGCGATCAGGAAGTCCAGCGCGTCGTGCACACCCGGCAGGTCCTCGCCGGGGAAGCCGCCCTTCATGTAGGTGTAGGTGCCCATGCCCATGAACACCGCGTCGTACTCGGCGAGCAATTGCTCCATGGTGATGTCGCGGCCCACCTCAATGTTCAGGCGGAACTCGATGCCCATGCCGGTGAAGACTTCGCGGCGATTGCTCAGCACGGTCTTTTCCAGCTTGAACTCGGGGATGCCGAAAGTCAGCAGGCCACCGATCTCGGGGTTGCGGTCGAACACCACCGGGGTCACGCCGGCACGTACCAGCACATCGGCGCAGCCCAGGCCGGCAGGGCCGGCGCCGATGATGGCGACACGCTTGCCAGTCGGCTTGACCTTGGACATGTCCGGGCGCCAGCCCATGGCGAAGGCGGTGTCGGTGATGTACTTCTCCACCGAGCCGATGGTTACCGCGCCGAAGCCGTCGTTCAGGGTGCACGCACCCTCGCACAGGCGGTCCTGCGGGCACACGCGGCCACAGACTTCCGGCAGGGTGTTGGTCTGGTGCGACAGCTCGGCTGCCGCGAGGATGTTGCCCTCGGAAACCAGCTTCAACCAGTTGGGAATGAAGTTGTGCACCGGGCACTTCCACTCGCAATACGGGTTACCGCATCCCAGGCAGCGGTGCGCCTGCTCCACGGACTGCTGCGGCTTGAAAGGTTCGTAGATCTCGACGAACTCCTTCTTGCGCTGGCGCAGCAGCTTTTTCTTGGGGTCTTTACGCCCCACTTCGATGAACTGGAAGTCGTTGCTCAGACGTTCAGCCATTTTTCAAAACCTCTTTACCGCAGTTGCCAGCTACACGCTGCAAGCTGCAAGACGATCACTTAAGCCCGACGAACCCCGCACACGGGGCCCGTCACTTGCAGCTGTTCTTACTGCGGGTTGGCACGGGTGCTGGACAACAGGTGCTTGAGGTTGGCCGCCTTCGGCTTGACCAGCCAGAAGCGCCGCACGTAGTCGTCCAGGTTCTCCGAGAGCTCACGCCCCCACTCGCTGCCGGTCTCTTCCACGTACTCGCCCAGGACCCGCGCCAGGTGGCTGCGGTAGGCTTCCATCGCCTCACCACTGATACGCTGGATTTCCACCAGCTCGTGGTTGAGTTTGTCGAAGAAGCTGTTGTCCATGTCGAGCACGTAGGCGAAGCCGCCAGTCATGCCAGAACCGAAGTTGTAACCGGTCTTGCCCAGGACGCAGACAAACCCGCCGGTCATGTATTCACAGCAGTGATCGCCGGTGCCCTCGACCACAGCGTGGGCGCCGGAGTTACGTACAGCGAAGCGCTCGCCCGCGGTGCCTGCGGCGAACAGCTTGCCGCCGGTGGCGCCA
The DNA here is from genome assembly GCF_900110655.1 of Pseudomonas soli. Taxonomy (GTDB): domain Bacteria; phylum Pseudomonadota; class Gammaproteobacteria; order Pseudomonadales; family Pseudomonadaceae; genus Aquipseudomonas; species Aquipseudomonas soli. Next base: position 598,861 of record NZ_FOEQ01000003.1, on the reverse strand, counting down.
TACAGGCAGGTGTTGCCGACGATGGCGCTGTGCTGGGTTTCGAACGGGCTTCCGGCCGGTGGCACGATGGTCACCTTGCCCCCGGTCATGCCCTTGCCGACGTAGTCGTTGGCGTCGCCTTCCAGGTGCAGGTTCAAACCGCCGGCGTTCCACACGCCGAAGCTCTGGCCCGCGGTGCCCTTGAAGCGGAAGGTGATCGGCGCGGCGGCCATGCCCTGGTTGCCGTGCAGCCTGGCGATTTCGCCAGAGATGCGTGCACCGATGGAACGGTCGCAGTTGCAGATGTCCATGGCGAATTCACCACCAGCCATGTCGCGGATAGCCGGCAGGGCCATGGCGACCATCTTCTCGGCCAGTTCGCCCTGGTCGAACGGCGGGTTCTTGTCCACCTGGCAGAACTGCGGCTTGTCAGCCGGGATATGCGAGCTACCCAGCAGCGGCGTCAGGTCGAGGTGGCCCTGGCGCTCGGTGTCGCCCGGCAGCACATCCAGAAGGTCGGTACGGCCGATCAGCTCGCCCAGGCTGCGCACGCCCAGCTTGGCCAGCCACTCGCGGGTCTCTTCGGCGACGAAGGTGAAGAAGTTGATCACCATGTCGACGGTGCCGATGTAGTGGTCCTTGCGCAGCTTGTCGTTCTGGGTGGCCACGCCGGTGGCGCAGTTGTTCAGGTGGCAGATGCGCAGGTACTTGCAGCCCAGGGCGATCATCGGCGCGGTGCCGAAACCGAAGCTCTCGGCGCCGAGGATCGCGGCCTTGATCACGTCCAGGCCGGTTTTCAGGCCGCCATCGGTCTGCACCCGCACCTTGCCGCGCAGGTCATTGCCGCGCAGGGTCTGGTGGGTTTCGGCCAGGCCCAGTTCCCACGGAGCGCCGGCGTACTTGATCGAGGTCAGCGGCGAAGCGCCGGTGCCGCCGTCGTAGCCGGAAATGGTGATCAGGTCGGCATAGGCCTTGGCCACGCCGGCGGCGATGGTGCCCACGCCGGCTTCGGCAACCAGCTTGACCGAAACCAGGGCCTGCGGGTTGACCTGCTTGAGGTCGTAGATCAGCTGGGCCAGGTCTTCGATCGAGTAGATGTCGTGGTGCGGCGGTGGCGAAATCAGGGTCACGCCCGGCACCGCGTAGCGCAGCCTGGCGATCAGGCCGTTGACCTTGCCGCCCGGCAACTGGCCGCCTTCGCCGGGCTTGGCGCCCTGGGCGACCTTGATCTGCAGCACTTCGGCATTGACCAGGTATTCCGGGGTCACGCCAAAGCGGCCGGTGGCCACCTGCTTGATCTTCGAGCTTTTGACGGTGCCGTAGCGGGCCGGGTCTTCGCCGCCTTCGCCGGAGTTGGAGCGCGCGCCGAGGCGGTTCATTGCCTCGGCCAGGGCTTCGTGCGCCTCTGGCGACAGCGCGCCCAGGGAGATACCAGCGGAGTCGAAGCGCTTGAGGATCGCGTCCAGTGGCTCGATTTCATCCAACGGCAGGGCCTGGTCGGCCACCTTCACTTTCAGCAGGTCGCGGATCATCGACACCGGGCGCTGGTCGACCAGCGTGGTGTATTCCTTGAACTTGGCGTAGTCGCCCTGCTGCACGGCGGCCTGCAGGGTGTTGACCACGTCCGGGTTGTAGGCGTGGTACTCGCCACCGTGGACGAACTTGAGCAAGCCACCTTGCTGGATCGGCTTGCGCGCACTCCAGGCTTCGGCGGCGAGCAGCTTCTGGTCGCTCTCCAGGTCTTCGAAACGCGCACCCTTGATGCGGCTCGACACACCCTTGAAGCTCAGGCCAACCACTTCCTCGGACAGGCCGATGGCTTCGAACAGCTGCGCGCCACGGTACGAGGTGATGGTGGAGATGCCCATCTTCGACAGGATCTTCAGCAGGCCCTTGGAGATGCCCTTGCGGTAGTACTTGAACACTTCGTCCAGATCACCCAGCACTTCGCCGGTGCGGATCAGGTCGGCCAGCACTTCGTAGGCCAGGTACGGGTATACAGCCGAGGCACCGAAGCCCAGCAGCACGGCGAAGTGGTGCGGGTCGCGGGCAGTGGCGGTCTCGACCAGAATGTTGCTGTCGCAACGCAGCCCTTGTTCGGTCAGACGGTGGTGTACAGCGCCTACGGCCAGCGAGGCGTGTACCGGCAGCTTGCCCGGGGCAATGTAGCGGTCGCTGAGCACCAGCTGGGTCTTGCCGCCGCGCACCGCTTCTTCGGCCTGGTCGGCGATATTGCGGATGGCCGCTTCAAGGCCGAGGCTTTGCTCATAGTTGAGGTCGATCAGCTGGCGGTCGAAACCTTCGCGCTCCAGGTTCATCAGCGAACGCCACTTGGCAGGCGAGATGACTGGCGAGCTGAGGATCACCCGCGAGGCATGCTCGGGGGACTCCTGGAAGATGTTGCGCTCGGCGCCCAGGCAGATTTCCAGGGACATCACGATCGCTTCGCGCAGCGGGTCGATCGGCGGGTTGGTCACCTGGGCGAACTGCTGGCGGAAGAAATCGTACGGCGAACGCACGCGCTGCGACAGCACGGCCATCGGCGTGTCGTCGCCCATCGAGCCGACCGCTTCCTGGCCCTGCTCGCCGAGCGGGCGCAGCACCTGGTCACGTTCCTCGAAGGTGACCTGGAACATCTTCATGTATTGCTTGAGCTGGTCAGCGTCGTAGCTGGCCACGCCCTGGTCGTCGCTCAGGGTCGCCTGGATGCGCGTGGCGTGCTGGCGCAACCAGCGCTTGTAAGGGTGGCGCGACTTCAGGCGGTTGTCGATGGCGTCGGTGTCGAGGATCTGACCGGTCTCGGTATCGACAGCCAGGATCTGGCCTGGGCCGACACGGCCCTTGGCCAGGACTTCCTCGGGCTGGTAACCCCATACACCGATTTCCGAGGCGATGGTGATGTAGCCGTTGGTGGTGGTCACCCAGCGCGCCGGGCGCAGGCCATTGCGGTCGAGCAGGCACACCGCGTGGCGGCCTTCGGTCATGACGATACCGGCCGGACCATCCCACGGTTCCATATGCATGGAGTTGTATTCGTAGAAGGCACGCAGGTCGGCGTCCATGGTCTCGACGTTCTGCCAGGCTGGCGGTACCAGCATGCGCACGCCGCGGAACAGGTCGATGCCGCCAGTGACCATCAGCTCGAGCATGTTGTCCATGCTGGATGAGTCGGAACCGACGCGGTTGACCAGCGGGCCGAGCTCTTCGAGGTCGGGGATCAGGTCGTTGGCGAACTTGGTGCGACGGGCCATGGCCCAGTTGCGGTTGCCGGTGATGGTGTTGATCTCGCCGTTGTGGGCGAGGAAGCGGAAGGGCTGCGCCAGCGGCCACTTCGGCAGGGTGTTGGTGGAGAAGCGCTGGTGGAACACGCAGATTGCGGTCTGCAGGCGCTCGTCACCCAGGTCCGGATAGAACGCCGCGAGATCGCGCGGCATCATCAGGCCTTTGTAGATGATGGTCTTGTGCGAGAAGCTGCAGATGTAGTGGTCGGCGTCGTGGGCGTTGGCCACGGACGAACGGCGACGGGCACTGAACAGCTTGATGGCGAATTCCTGATCGCTCAGGCCTTCGCCGCCGATGAACACCTGCTCGATCTGCGGCAGGCGCTCCAGGGCCAGGCGGCCAAGGACGCTGGTGTCGATCGGCACCTTGCGCCAGCCCACCAGCGTGAGGCCGGCATTGACGATCTCGCGATCCATGTTGGCGCGGGCGGCTTCGGCTTTGACCGGGTCCTGGTTGAAGAACACCATGCCGACGGCGTACTGCCTGGGCAGCTCGGCGGCGAAGTGCTCCTGGGCCACGGCGCGCAGGAATTGATCGGGCTTCTGCATGAGCAGACCGCAACCGTCGCCGGTCTTGCCGTCGGCGTTGATGCCGCCGCGGTGGGTCATGCAGGTCAGCGCCTGCATGGCGGTTTGCAGAAGGTGGTGACTCGGCTCGCCCGTCATATGGGCGATCAGGCCGAAACCACAGTTGTCCTTGAATTCTTCGGGATGGTACAGACCTGTTTTCATAGACACTTTCTCACCAGGTTCACCTCTCAACCGGAGGCAAATCTCTTTTTTAACAACCACTTACCATCCACGCCGATCAAATGCCAGCTTTTTTGCGGTGGCCATGGAAAACCATTGTTGCACAGCGACAGCAACGCCCACAAATTTTCATGTCTCACCATTGAAAATTTATGTCGCAATTTTGAATGTTTTTAAGTCGTGCGCCGTGATAGCGGCATGACTGGAGTCTGAAGCGTTTCAGCCAGGACTGCAAGAAAGGGCTCGTGGCCGGCAGTCTGGGACAGAAAAGCCTGCCGCGCTCGGGCGCAGCAGGCTAGTTGAAAGCTAGAAAGTCGCTCAGCAACTGGGCGGCGGGGTGATGCCGCCCGGAAGGTATCAGCGGGCCGTGGCCAGCTCTTGTTGGACGCTGCCCACGGTACGTGGCCAAGGTTTACCAGCCTGGACCTTGGCTGGCAAGTTCTTGATTGCCGCAGCGGCGGCATCGCGGCTGGCGAAATTGCCGTAGGTCACCACATACAGCGGCTTGCCCTGCAGGTTTTTCCTGAAGTAGCGATAGTCGCCACCCTGTGCCTTGACGAACGACTGTGCCGACGCCTCGGAACTGGTGCCGAAGATCTGCACCACGTAGTTACCGGGCTTCTGGCCAGCATACCAGCTGCCGTTGCCGGCGCCGCCGGCAGCCGGTTTCTCGGCAGGTTTGGCTGCGGGCTTGGCGCTCGCGACCTGGGTCGGAGCCGGGGCTGGCTTGGCAGGTGCAACCGGTTTTGCCGGCTGGGTTGCTACAGGTTTTGTCGCAGGCGCAACCGGCTGTACCGAAGCGCTGGTCACCGGCTGGGCCGGAGTCGGCGCAGGGCTGGCGGTGGCACCTTGCGGCGGCGCGATGGTGGTCACGGTCGGCGGCACGGCAGCCGATGGCGTGGCTGGCTGCAGTGCAGTGTTGTCGGCCGGCCCGCCGTCTTCACCTTCACCCATGCCAGCGGCCTGGGCCAGCGGTTCGCGCATCACCGGCTGCGACTGACCGACCAGCGGCAACGGCATCGGCTGCGAGGAGCCGGAGAACTCGATGGCGGGCGCGCCGCCGTTGCCACCCTGGCCCAGGGGCAATTGGGCCTGGGCAGCGGGGGGCGCGTCGGCCGGGGCCTTGTCGCCTTTCTTGGGCATCAGGACCGCCGCGCCAACGGCAACCACGACCACTGCGGACAACGCGAGCACGTGTTTCTTAGGCATTTTGAACCCCATGGATGGTCGCTTGACCGTGGTACGGCTGGCGATCATGGCTTCGATCAAGGTATCGCGGGCGACCTGGTTGATGTTCCCAGGCCAGCCGTCGGAGTTTTCGTGGATGTCGACGATCTGCTCGGCGGTGAACACCTCGATGCCCCGGCCAGCACCCTCCAGGCGCTGCTCCAGGTACTCGCGGGTTTCTTCCTCGCTGTACGGGGCCAGTTCGATGACGTGGAATCGCTCGCCATCGGCATTGAGCTCATCCAACCCGGCGATCAGCGAAGGCTCGCCGAACAGGAACACATGCGGGCGTCCTTCAGCTACGCCTGCCGCCAACTCCAGCAACGCTTGGAGTGCCGACTCGTCCAGTTGTTCCGCATCGTCCACCAGCAGATAGACTTCCTGGCCGGTCAGCGCCAGTTGCACCACCTGCGACAGGATCGCCTGCACTTCCGGCTGCGCCACACCCAGCGACTGCGCCACCTGGCCAAGCACGCTGGCCGCGTCGCTGGCACCACGGGCGGATACCACCACGCTTTGCACCGACTGCTTGTTGGTGCTGGCCACCAGTGCCTGGCGCAGCAAGGTCTTGCCGCTGCCCACAGGGCCGGTGACCGCCAGCATCAGCTGGCTGTAGCGCGCCAGATGATGCAGCTGGCCAAGCACTGGCTTGCGCTGGGCGGGAAAGAACTTGAAACCGGGCACCCGGGGGGCGAACGGATCGTGGCTCAGCTGGTAATGATCGAGAAACGCCTCATCGGCATGCAGACTGGTCATTGCGTTGTCACAACCTCAAAGCTGGGCCACGATCGCGCGGTAATCCGCCGCCAGCGTGGCCTGAAGAATCTCTGTCGAATAGTCGTCAGTGACGACGGCCTCGCCCAGCTGGCGCAGCAGCACCAGGCGCAGGCGCCCGTCGAGCACTTTCTTGTCGACCGCCATGTGCTCCATGAAATGCGCCGGGGTCATTTCCTGTGGTGGCACCACCGGCAATCCTGCGTCCTGCAGCAGGCGAATTCCGCGATCACGCGCCGGCTGGTCGATCCAGCCCAGGCGCATGGACATTTCCAGGGCCATGACCGTGCCGGCCGCCACGGCTTCGCCGTGCAGCCAGACGCCATAACCCATGTGTGTTTCGATGGCATGGCCGAATGTGTGGCCAAGGTTGAGCGTGGCACGCACGCCCGATTCGCGCTCATCAGCGCCAACCACGGCAGCCTTGGCCGCGCAGGAGCGACGGATGGCCTCGGTCAGGGCAACGGAGTCCAGGGCACGCAGTGCCTGCATATTGTCTTCGAGCCAGGCAAGGAATGGCTTGTCGCAGATCAGGCCGTACTTGATGACTTCGGCGAGACCGGCGGACAGCTCACGCGCGGGCAAGGTTTTCAGACTGGTAGTATCGATCAGCACCGCGTTGGGCTGGTAGAAGGCGCCCACCATGTTCTTGCCCAGCGGGTGGTTGATGCCGGTCTTGCCGCCCACCGAGGAGTCCACCTGGGACAACAGCGTGGTCGGCACCTGGATAAAATCGACCCCACGCTGGTAGCAGGCTGCGGCAAAGCCGGCCATGTCACCGATCACGCCGCCACCGAGGGCGACCACGGTGGTGCGCCGGTCATGACGCGCGGTCAGCAGGGCATCGAAGATCAGTTGCAGGGTTTCCCAGTTCTTGTGGGCCTCGCCGTCGGGCAAGACCACCGGCAGCACCGAGTAGGCACCCAGGGTCTTGCTCAGGCGTTCGAGGTACAGGGGCGCGACGGTCTCGTTGGAGACGATGGCGACCTGCCGGCCGGCAATGTGCGGCGCCAGCAGCTCGGGCTGGTCAAGCAGGCCTTCGCCAATGTAGATCGGGTAGCTACGCTCGCCCAGGTCGACCTTAAGTGTCTGCATGTTTCCCCACAATGTACTTGGGCGCGGTGGCACTGTGGCCCCACGCGGTGACGTTCAACCCCGTCTCGGCGTTGGTCGCCGAGGATAGACCCCGCTCAGCGGGGCGGCAACTTCTGCAGACGCTCGAGAATGTCGAGCACGACCATGCGAGGTGGCCGTTCGTCGGTTTCCACCACTAGGTCGGCAATCTCGCGATAGAGCGGGTCGCGGGTTTCAAGCAGGGCACGCAAGGTGGCTTCCGGGTTGGCTGTGCGCAGCAGCGGTCGGTTGCGGTCACGGGAAGTGCGCCCCACCTGCTGCTCCACCGAGGCATGCAGGTAGATCACCCGGCCACCGGCGTGCAGCGCGGCACGGTTGGCGTCGCGCATCACCGCGCCGCCACCGGTCGCCAGGACCACGCCATCAAGCGCGCAGAGTTCGGCAATCATCGCCTGCTCTCGGTCGCGAAAGCCCGGCTCGCCTTCCTTGTCGAAGATCCACGGGATATTGGCGCCGGTTCGCAGCTCGATTTCCTTGTCGGAATCCTTGAACAGCAGGCGCAGCTCTTTGGCCAACAGGCGTCCGATGGTGCTTTTCCCAGCGCCCATGGGCCCTACAAGTATCAAATTTCGCACAGAATCAACGACTCACAGCAATCGCCTGGTCACTCATGATACGCGGAGTCAGGAAGACCAGCAGCTCGGATTTTTTCTCTTGTAATGCATCGCGTCGAAACAGCCGCCCAACATACGGCAGATCGCCGAAAAATGGCACCTTGTCGACCACTTTGTTCTGCGACGTCGAGTACACGCCGCCAATCACAATGGTCTGCCCATCGGTCACCCGGACCTTCGCCGTAACCTCGTTCTTGCGGATCGGCGGTACATTGTTGAGTGCATTGATGAAGTCGGGCTCGTCCTTGGTCACGCGCACATCCATCACTACCTTGCCATCCGGCGTGATCTGCGGCGTTACCTCCAGCGACAGGGAGGCCTCACGGAAAGAAATGGAGGTAGCCCCACTGCGAGTGGTCTCTTGATAGGGTACTTCGGTCCCCTTGAGTATGCGGGCGGTTTCCTTGTCAGCCGTGACCACCTTGGGCTGGGAGATGATCTCGCCATTGCCGCTCTTCTCCATGGCGCTGAGCTCCAGATCCAGCAGAATGTCGCTGCGCAGCAGGCCCACGCCGAGCCCGGAAGTGGCCCGTTCAACCCCAAGGTCGACGAACAGGTCACTACCCAGGCGACTGTCCACCCCATACAACGGGCCGCCCCATCGCACACCCAGGCCCTTCTCGTAATCGACACTGGCTTCTACGATACGCGCCTCGATCATGACCTGGCGTACCGGCACATCCAACTGCGCTACCAACCTTCGCAAATCGGCAAGTCGTTCGCCAGGCTGGGTAACCACCAGCGTGTTGGTCCGTGCATCCACACTGAGGCTGCCGCGCCCAGTCAGGATGCCGTCATCGGCCAAGCTCGCAAGCAACAGTTCCGCCAGCTCGGCGGCTTTTGCATGAAAGACAGGGATCAGCTCTCGTCGCAAAGGCTCCAGCAACACCTCCTCGCCCATGCCCCGGGCCTGCCCGGCCAGCTCAGCAACGGGAGCGATCAACAGCACGTTGCCCTCCTGGCGCCGGCCCAGCCCCTTGCTGCGCAGCACAAGGTCAAGTGCCTGGGCCCAAGGCACGTCTTCCAGGTGCAGGGTTATTCGCCCCTGCACCGAATCGCTGGCGACCAGGTTGACGCCGGCGTGCTCCGCCATGACCTGAAGCACTGAGCGCAGTTCGACATCCTGGAAGTTGAGCGATATCGGCTCACCCTGGAATTGCGCTGCCTGCACTGCCAGGATGTTCGACATCAACCCCAAGCCACTCAACCATCGCCTCGGCCTCATCCCTGACCTCTCCTTACTCACGCTTCTCAAGCACCAGATACCGATAACGCGCCTGCCAGCGCCCGCCGAGGTAGATCCGCTCGCGGACCTCCAGCTGACCAGCATCAACGGCTACCACGACCCCCTCATCCAATCCGAGCCGGTCGCCTTGCCCAACCCGATACAAGTGCCCCGCCGAACGCAACAATGCCTGCCGGCGCCCTGACTGGGACAGGCTTCCGACCATTTCCAGTCGCGCCAAGGGAATATGCCGCAGCTCTTTACCCTGTGTGGCGGGCAACCAGGCCTGAAATGGGTCGAACGTGGCCTTCGACAGGGCATCCTGGGCAGGCTCATCCGCCAAGGCAGCCGGCACTGGAAGCTCTTCCCCTGGGTGGTAGGCATGTATCAACAATCGTGCGCCAACCTCTCCTGAGCCTTCTTCCTGCAAGGCCAGCCTGAGCTGGGGCACGTTCAACAACCGCAACTGCTGCAGCCACTGCTCAAGCCACAAGCGCAACGCCGGGTAGCGCCCGTGCACGCTGATCTCCAAAGGCTGCAGACGGTATCCTGCTGCCTCCTGCGCTTCGTTTACTTCGATGCGTTCGAATGACAGACCATGCTCATGACCCGACAAGGCCAGCTGGTCGAGCAGTTCACTCATGCCCTCTCCCGCAGCCAATCGCCAGCGCAACGCTTGCAGCCCGGTCATGGCTTGTTCCAGAGCCTGTTGCGCTCGCTCAAGCTCGACAAGTTTTTCCGCCCCATCCGCCAAGACACCCTGTAGCTGCAACTGCCTCTGGACTGCCTCGGCATGGCTATTGAACGGCTCACGCAAGCGGGCGATATAACCCGCGAAAACCACCAGAAACAGCAGCCCTACTGCCAGCACCCACCGGACCAACCAAGACCGGGCCACCAGGCCCTGCCAATCCTGGGGCCACGGGCGGTTCATGACTCACCCGCCAACAAGCGTGCCGCCAGCAGGAATTCATCGCCCTGGCCATGACGCCGCAAGTGAACAAGCTCCAGGTCCCGCACCATCTTTACCTGCTCCAGGCTGCGCATAAGCCTGGCCACCACTGAAGCAGAGGCAGCCAACCCGGCAAGGCGCAGACGCCCGTCCTCCACACCTACCTCGGTCAAGCGCGCGCCTTCGGGCATTGCCTGCTCCAGTGCGCGAAACAGCCCAGGCAACTGCGCCCGTCCGGCGCTCAGCGCAGACACCGTCGCTTGCTGGGCCAACAACGCATCCCGTGCTTCACGCAACTTATCGATCTGCCGCAGCGAAGCGTCCAACCGCTCAACGGCCGCCTGCTGCGTGGCGATGACCTGCGCCTGCCTGGCCAGACGCGACCGCGCCATTCGATCAAGCAGCATCACCCCGCACAGCGCCACCACAAGCGTGCCGACCAAGGTGATCTGGAATCGCCGCACAGCGCTTGCCCTGCGCTGTTCGCGCCAGGGCATCAGGTTCAGTCGCCCTTTCATACCGGGCCTCCCATTGCCAAACCACAGGCAAGAGCCATGGCAGCAGCGGGCACGCTGGTTTCATCGAAACCGCTGACCAGAGGGCCCGGGCGACCGACATGGCATTTCACGCCCAGATGCTCCGACAAGTCTGCCGCTCGAGCCTCATCGGCGGCGGCCCCGAACAAAACAACCTGCTCAAACGCGCCCTGGATATCCGGCTGCCAGAGCCCATTGACAGCCTCGGCCCAGCGTTCCATAGAAGGCAAGGCAATGCGCTGCCGATGCGGCACGCGGCCTCCCTGCCAACGGTGCAGGATCACCTCGTCCGGCTCCAACTGCAGCAGCGCTATGTCGCCTGCCTGCGGCTCAGGCACCAGCGCCCGCCGCAACGCGAAACTGTCCACCTCCACGGCCACCAACTGCAAGCCGGCTTGCGCGAACACGCGCTCCAGTGGGTCGAGCTGACTTTGCCTACAGGCCACCACCAACACCTCGACCTGCCCGACATCCTCCACGCACGGGCCATGCACCTGGAAATCCAGGGCAAGGTCCTCCACAGGAAAGGGAAACAGCTGCTCGGCCTGCGCGAGCAAGGCAGCTTCGACGGCATGGCCGGGCAACCCGGCAGGCAGGCGGCAAACCTTGCAGATGACCTGCGATGCAGGCAACGCCAGGGCGGCCCGGCACTGCGAAGTTCGACACCGGGCATGGGCCTGCCGCAAACCCGCGACCAGGCGCTCCATCTGATCAAACTCCAATGAGCTACCTGACGCTGCCCCAAGGCGCTCGTGCGCCCAGCCCACCACCCGACAACCGCCACGCTGGCGGCGCAGGTGCAGCATTCGTATGGCGTCGGAGGTAATTTCCACCCCCAGCAGTGAACCGGTGTCCCTGCCAAAGCGTCCAAGCATGGCTGTTCCTTCCTGGTCATTGGCTGCCTGAACCCTTGCGGTGCAGACGGTCGTCGCTCTCCCCGGGCGGTCACCCGGCGGGACGAAAAATGCTTATAATGGCCAGCGTTTTTCCTGTCCGCCGGCCCTGCGCGCAATCCACTCTCAACCTGGACACCCAAAAGCCTTGATACGCCTGCTGAAGTTCTTCTGGTGGTCTCTCGTCGCCGTCATCTGCGCGCTCGTACTCGGTGTGAGCGGTGCGTTTCTGTATCTTAGTCCCAACCTGCCTTCGGTCGACGCGCTCAGAAGCGTCCAGTTGCAAATCCCCCTGAGGGTCTACAGTAGCGACGGCAAGCTGATCGCCGAGTTCGGCGAGATGCGGCGCTCGCCGATCAAGTTCCAGGAAATTCCCCCACAATTCATCCAGGCGCTTCTGTCCGCCGAGGACGACAATTTCCTCAATCACTATGGCGTCGACCCCAGCAGCCTCATGCGTGCGGCCTCACAGCTGGTCAAGTCCGGGCATATCCAGAGCGGCGGCAGCACCATCACCATGCAGGTGGCGAAGAACTTCTTCCTTACCAGCGAACGCAGCTTCTCGCGCAAGACCAACGAGATTCTCCTGGCCCTGCAGATCGAGCGGGAACTGACCAAGGACGAAATCCTCGAGCTGTACGTAAACAAGATCTACCTGGGCAACCGTGCCTACGGCATCGATGCCGCGGCGCAGGTGTACTACGGCAAGTCGATTCGCGACGTCAGCCTGGCGCAGATGGCCATGATCGCCGGTCTGCCCAAGGCCCCATCGCGCTTCAACCCGCTGGCCAACCCGGTACGCGCCAAGGAGCGCCGCGACTGGATCCTCGGGCGCATGTACAAGCTCGGCAAGATCGACGAGGCCAGCTACCAGGCCGCCCTGGGTGAACCGCTGAATGCCAGCTACCATGTGCCGACCCCGGAAGTGAATGCGCCGTACGTCGCCGAAATGGCCCGCGCCGAGATGGTCGGTCGCTACGGCAGCGACGCCTATACCGAAGGTTTCCGGGTCACCACCACAGTGCCGAGCGACATGCAGCAGATGGCCAACAGCGCGGTCCTCAACGGCCTCAGCCAATACGACGAACGCCACGGCTACCGCGGTCCGGAGGCACGCTTCCCTGGCAAGACACGCACGGCGTGGTTGCAGGAACTGAACAAGCAACGCACCCTCGGCGGCCTTGAGCCCGCCATTGTCACCCAGGTCGAGAAGAACGGCCTGAAGGTGATGACCCGCGCCGGTCTGGAGGAAGACGTGGCCTGGGACACCATGAAATGGGCCCGCCCGTACCTTAACAGCAACTCCCAAGGACGCTCGCCGCAATCAGCGGCCGATGTGGCCCAGGTCGGCGACCTGGTGCGCCTGCAACGCCTGGAAGATGGCAAACTCAAGTTCAGTCAGGTTCCCGGCGCCCAGAGCGCGCTGGTCACCCTCGACCCTTACAATGGCGCCATCCGCGCACTGGTTGGCGGCTTCTCATTCGAGCAGAGCAACTACAACCGCGCCATGCAGGCCAAGCGCCAGCCGGGCTCGAGCTTCAAGCCCTTCGTCTACAGCGCCGCGCTGGACAACGGCTACACCGCCGCCAGCCTGGTCAACGATGCGCCGATCGTGTTCGTCGACGAGTACTTGGACAAGGTCTGGCGTCCAAAGAACGACACCAACACCTTCCTCGGCCCGATCCGCATGCGCGAGGCGTTGTACAAGTCACGCAACCTCGTATCGATCCGCCTGCTGCAGGCCATGGGCGTGGATCGCACCATCGACTACATCGCCAAGTTCGGCTTCAACAAGCAGGACCTGCCGCGCAACCTGTCGCTGGCGCTGGGCACCGCGACGCTCACGCCGATGGAGATTGCCACCGGCTGGAGCACCTTCGCCAACGGCGGCTACAAGATCAGCCCGTACCTGATCGAGCGTGTCGAGAGCCGCAACGGCGAAACGCTGTTCACAGCAAACCCGCCACGCGTGCCGCAGGGCAGCCAAGACCAGGTCGGCCTCGCCGCACCTGAGGCACCCATCAGCGCCGCCCCGATGCCAGGCGAGGCGCCGTCGGCCGCAGGCCAGGTCACCCCGGCATCCCAAGTGCCCCAGGTGCCCCAGGTGCCCGCCGTGGCCGAGCAGATCATCGACGGCCGTACCTCGTACATCCTCACCAGCATGCTGCAGGACGTAATCAAGCGTGGTACCGGCCGCCGCGCCCTGGCCCTCGGCCGTTCGGACCTGGCGGGCAAGACCGGCACCACCAACGAATCCAAGGACGCCTGGTTCTCAGGCTACAACGCTGACTATGTCACCACCGTGTGGGTCGGCTTCGACCAGCCGGAAACCCTGGGGCGTCGCGAATACGGTGGCACCGTGGCCCTGCCGATCTGGATGAGTTTCATGGGCGCCGCGCTCAAGGGCATGCCCGAGCATCCACCAGCCGAACCCGAGGGCATCCTCAGCCTGCGCGTCGACCCGATCAGCGGCCGCGCCGCCACACCAAGCACGCCGAACGCCTACTTCGAACTGTTCAAGGCCGAGGACTCGCCACCGTCGGCGGACGAACTGGGTAACGGTGCAGCACCGGGCAGCCCGCTGCCGGCAGACGAAGCAGCGCCGATGGATCTGTTCTAACGGGCAACCTTGCAGCGCTCTCAAGATCGAGCGCCGCGCGGGCGGCGCTCGATCTGGCAGGCCTGCAAGACTGTTGGCGAGCACCAGCAAGCCCTGACGCGATCGCCTTGAAAGGGATGGCATTGAACTCCGCGTGAGCAGGCCTGCCCCGCAATAACCCAGGCCCAACAAAAAGCCCCGACTCTTGCGAGCCGGGGCTTTTTCATGACGCTACGACTGGATCAGCCGTTGAACACGTCATCCACGCTCTTGAGCGGGTAGTGCTTCGGATACGGCAGGGTGGCCACACCGGACTCGATGGCGGCCTTGGCCACGGCATCGGAAACCACGGTGATCAGGCGCGCGTCCAGCGGCTTCGGAATGATGTACTCACGGCCGAACTCAAGTCCTTGAACGCCATAGGCCTCGCAGACTTCCTTCGGCACCGGCAACTTGGCCAGGTCCTTCAGGGCGATGGCGGCAGCGATCTTCATCTCTTCGTTGATGCGCTTGGCGCGAACGTCGAGGGCCCCACGGAAGATGAAAGGGAAGCCCAGTACGTTGTTGACCTGGTTCGGGTAGTCCGAACGACCGGTGGCCATGATCACATCGCTGCGGGTGGCGTGAGCCAGTTCCGGGGCGATTTCCGGGTCCGGGTTCGAGCAGGCGAACACGATCGGGTTGGCGGCCATCGACTTCAGGCCTTCCGCGCTCAGCAGGTTCGGGCCGGACAAGCCGACGAACACGTCTGCGCCGTTCAGGGCGTCAGCCAGGGTGCGCTTGTCGGTGGCGTGGGCGAACTGGGCCTTGTACTGGTTCAGGTCGTCGCGGCCAGCGTGGATCACGCCGCTGCGGTCGATCATGAAGATGTTCTCGACCTTGGCACCCATGCTCACCAGCAGTTTCATGCAGGAGATGGCCGCGGCGCCGGCGCCCAGGCAGACGATCTTGGCGTCTTCGAGCTTCTTGCCGGCGATTTCCAGGGCGTTGATCATGCCGGCCGCGGTAACGATAGCGGTGCCGTGCTGGTCATCGTGGAAGACGGGAATGTCGCACTGCTCGATCAGCGTGCGCTCGATCTCGAAGCACTCAGGTGCCTTGATGTCTTCCAGGTTGATGCCGCCGAAGGTGATGGAGATGCGGCGAACGGTGTCGATGAAGGCTTGCGGGCTCTCCGACTCGACTTCGATATCGAACACATCGATACCGGCGAAACGCTTGAACAGAACACCCTTGCCTTCCATGACCGGCTTGGAGGCCAGTGGGCCGAGGTCACCCAGACCGAGGATGGCGGTGCCATCGGAGATCACCGCAACCAGGTTGCCCTTGCCGGTGTACTTGTAGGCCAGCTCCGGATCACGGCCGATCTCGCGCACAGGCTCGGCGACACCCGGGCTGTAGGCCAGGGCGAGGTCACGGGCGGTGGCGGTTGGCTTGGAGAGCTCGACGCTCAGTTTCCCCGGACGAGGCTGAGCGTGGTATTCGAGAGCGGCGGTTTTCAGGTCTGACATGATGGGCATTCCGCTATTTACTGTTCTGACGGACCGCCGAGGATACGCAAAGAGCCGGGGGGCGACAAGACTGCCCGGTCACTATGTGTCAAGGCCTTTGGCCTACGACTTTACGCTATAACCCACGGGGCTTTCGGGAGCCAGTGTGTACAATCCAATAGCAAAATGTCTACAACTATTTAGCCAGAAACAAGCGCCAACATGCTCGGATCGGTCAATGGCAACAGCCAGCGTCGCTGCCCAGGCTTGAGCCCGCCCTTGCGGGAACGATCCAGCACCCAGCCACGCGCCTCGACCTGGCGTCCCTTGAGGTTAGCGAAGAAGCTGGCGGGGAAGTGGCGCTGCAGACGAGCGGGAACCTGCAGGACCACGCTCTCGTCAAGCTCCAGCCAGATGCCGCCGCGATTACGCTCGATCCCGTTGATCCTGCCGCCGATCACCGCGAATCCGGATTGCCGCACATCGCGCCCACGCGTGACCGGCGATTGTCGCCACAGTCCTGCCCTGGCCTTGCGCGCCTGCTGCTCGGCCTGCTGCTGGCAGCCCGACAGCTGCACGTTGGGTGCAATCGCCACCTGGTAGCCCAGGCCCTCGCTGAGCAGTTGTGCTTCCAGATTGTTGCCAGTGCGGCCGTAGATATGCGCCAGGATACGGCCGTACTTGTCCTTGGGTTCGACGCCCGGAACCAGCCCGACACGGCCATCGCTGGCCTTCACCAGCGCCTGCAGGCGCTTCTTGGCAGCCTCGGCATAAGGTTCGCTGGGGCGCCCCTTGCGGCCGATCTCGGGAGCATTGATACCGATCAGTCGCACACTGCGCCCATCGCTCAGGCGCAAGGTGTCGCCATCGACCACCTGACGTACCGCCACCGCTTGCACCCTTTCGGGCATCGGGCAGAAGGCCAGGGCAGGAAAGTGCCAGATCGCGCCCACAAAAAAGGCGCCCACAAGGGGCGCCTTCTTTTGCAACAGCGCGAACCCCGAAGGCTTCGCCACGTGCATGATTACTTCTTGGCACCGAACATGCCGAAGCGATCGGCGAACTTCTGTACGCGGCCGCCGGTGTCCAGGACTTTCTGCTTACCGGTGTAGAACGGGTGGCACAGGTTGCAAACGTCGATCGCCAGGACGCTGCCCATGGTCGAACGAGTTTCAAACTTGTTGCCGCAGCTGCAGGTGACTGCAACTACTTCGTAGTTCGGATGAATATCTGCTTTCATGGTCACTTCCTCGAGCTGCGTGCCGCCACCCAACACCTATTGTTGAATACCGCACGTAATTAGGCGGCGAATAATACCAGAGAGCAGCCGTAGCGCAAGTTGTCGCTTGCACCGACCGTCGTCTGCTAGGCTCGCCTGATTTGTGAAACACCCTCCAGAGACCTTCCGCGTGTCCGACGTCATTCTGCGCCTTGCCCTGCCCTCGCCCCTGCGTCGCCTGTTCGACTACCGGGCACCCGCGAGCATGGCGCGCCAGGCACTGACGCCAGGCATGCGCATCCGCGTGCCATTCGGCCGCCGCGAGATGATCGGGGTACTGGTGGAAGTCGCCGAGCACAGCGAGGTGCCAGCCGACAAGCTCAAGCCGGCCAGCGCCCTGCTCGACCCGGTCTCCCCCCTGCCGCCGGCATTGTTCAAGTTGTGTCTGTGGACGGCCCAGTACTACCAGCACAGCCTGGGCGACACTCTCAACTGGGCCCTGCCGACGCTGCTGCGCCAGGGCGAACCGGCCGAGGCGCGCCAGGAACGCTTCTGGCATGTCGCGCCCGGTGCGCGCCTGGAAGACCCGCGCATCGCCCGCGCCCCGCGCCAGCGCGACGCTCTCAAGACCCTGTCGCAGCACCCCCACGGCGTAGCCCACAGCCTGTTGAGCAAGCTTGGTCTGAACAAGGACAGCCTCGACCTGCTGCTGGCCAAGGAACTGGTGGAAGTCGAAGTACGCCGCCATCTGCCGGCCGCACGCCACGAGCACTGGCTGGCCCAACCGGAACTGCCGCTCAACGAAGAACAGCGCGCTGCCTTCGAGGCCGTGCGCTCGGGCTTCAGCGCCTTCCACGCCTACCTGCTGGCTGGCGTCACCGGCAGCGGCAAGACCGAGGTCTACCTGCAGCTGATTCGCGAAACCCTCGAAGCCGGCAAGCAGGCCCTTATCCTGATCCCCGAGATCAATCTCGGCCCGCAGACCCTGCAACGCTTCGAGCAACGCTTCAACGCGCGCATCGCCCTGCTGCATTCGGCGGTGGGTGATCGCGAGCGCCTGGACGCCTGGCTGGCGGCACGCGATGGCGATGCGGACATCATCATCGGCACCCGCTCGGCACTGTTCACCCCTATGAAGAACCCGGGCCTGATCATCATCGACGAAGAACACGACGGCTCCTATAAACAGCAGGAAGGCCTGCGCTACCACGCCCGCGACCTGGCCGTGGTGCGTGCGCACCAGGAGAACATCCCGATTCTGCTGGGCTCGGCCACACCGTCGCTGGAAAGCCTGCACAACGCCCACAGTGGCCGCTACGGCCTGCTGCGCATGAACCAGCGCGCCGGCGGCGCCAAAGCACCGCGCTTCCTGCGCCTTGACGTACGCAGCCTGCCACTGGACAGCGGCATCAGCGGCCCATTGCAGCAGGCCATCCGCCAGACACTCGAGGCCGGCCAGCAGGTGCTGGTGTTCCTCAACCGCCGCGGCTTCGCCCCCACATTGCTGTGCCACGACTGCGGCTGGCTCTCCGAATGCCCACGTTGCGATGCGCGCATGACCGTGCACCAACGCTCCGCCGTGCTGCGCTGCCACCATTGCGGCTACGACGAGCGCCTGCCGCTGCAGTGCCCGCAATGCGCCCACGTCGACCTGCGCCCGGTAGGCGCCGGTACCGAGCGTGCCGAGGAGCGCCTGAAGGTGCTGTTCCCGGATTACCCGATCCTGCGCGTGGACCGCGACAGCACCTCGCGCAAGGACGCCATGCACAACCTGTTCGCCACTATCCAGCGTGGTCAGCCGAGCATCCTGGTCGGCACCCAGATGCTGGCCAAGGGGCACCATTTCCCCCGCGTCACCCTGGTCGCGATCCTCGATGCCGACGGCGGGCTGTTCTCCGGCGACTTCCGCGCCAGCGAACGCATGGCCCAGCTGATCGTCCAGGTGGCCGGCCGGGCCGGCCGGGCCGAAGAGCCGGGCAAGGTCATCGTGCAAACCCACCTGGCCGATCACCCACTGCTGGTGCAGTTGACAGAGCAGGGCTACTTCGCCTTTGCCGAACAGGCCTTGAGCGAGCGCCGTGCGGCCGGGCTGCCGCCGTTCGCTCACCTGGCGCTGCTGCGCGCCGACGCGCACAAGCCGGGCCAGGCGGAAGGCTTCCTTGACGAAGCCTGCGCCGCCGCCGAGCGCATACTTGCCGAGCAGGGGCTGCACGGCATCGAGTTGCTCGGCCCGGTCCCGGCACCCATGGAGCGACGGGCGGGCAGGTTCCGTGCGCAACTATTGCTCCAGGCCAATGCCCGTGCACCCCTGCATCGACTGATCAGTGCCTGGTTGCTAGTGTTGGAGCAGATGCCGTCGGGGCGCCAGGTGCGCTGGTCGCTGGATGTCGATCCGGTCGACCTTTACTGACTTTTTGAGGGTTGGCGTGGGAGCGGGCTTGCCCCGCGATGGCGTCATCGCGGTGCAATCCCGCTCCCACACCGACAATGGACTGTGCCCCAAAAGGTTGGCAACCCGCCCCCGGCAACGGATAATGCCCAGTTTTTCCACCTGCGCATCGAAGCGCTCCACCGCGCTTGCGGTCGAAAAGAGACCCTCATGAAAGACACCATTCGCCAGCTGATCCAGCAAGCCCTCACCCAACTCGTCGCCGACGGTGTGCTGCCTGAAGGGCTGACGCCGGCGATCCAGGTGGAAAACGCCCGGGACAAGACCCACGGCGACTTCGCCAGCAACATCGCCATGATGCTGGCCAAGCCGGCCGGCATGAAACCGCGCGACCTGGCCGAGAAGATCATCGCCGCCCTGCCGGCCAGCGCCGACATCAGCAAGGCCGAGATCGCCGGCCCCGGCTTCCTGAACTTCTTCCAGAACACCGAAGCGCTGGCAGGCCGCCTCGACGCCGCCCTGAGCGATGGCCACCTGGGCGTGCGCAAGACCGGCCCGGCGGAAAAAGTGGTGATCGACATGTCGGCACCGAACCTGGCGAAGGAGATGCACGTCGGCCACCTGCGCTCGACCATCATCGGCGACAGCGTTGCCCGGGTACTGGAGTTCCTCGGTGACGACGTCATCCGCCAGAACCACGTGGGTGACTGGGGTACCCAGTTCGGCATGCTGATGGCCTACCTCCAGGAAAACCCGATCACCAGTGACGAGCTGTCGGATCTGGAGAACTTCTACCGCGCCGCCAAGAAGCGCTTCGACGAGTCCGAAGAGTTCGCCACCCGCGCCCGCGGGCTGGTGGTCAAGCTGCAGGCCGGTGATCCCGAGTGCCTGGCGCTGTGGACGCGTTTCAAGGACATCTCGCTGTCGCACTGCCAGAAGACCTACGAGCTGCTCAACGTCAAGCTGACCATGGCCGACGTGATGGGCGAGAGCGCCTACAACGCCGACCTGGCCAACGTGGTCGCCGACCTCAAGGCCAAGGGCCTGCTGGTCGAGGACCAGGGCGCGCAGTGCGTGTTCCTCGAGGAATTCAAGAACGCCGAGGGCGAGCCGCTGCCGGTGATCGTGCAGAAGGCCGACGGCGGTTACCTATACGCCACCACCGACCTGGCCGCCGTGCGCTACCGCAGCAACAAGCTGCAGGCCGACCGTGCCCTGTACTTCGTCGACCAGCGCCAGGCCCTGCACTTCAACCAGGTGTTCGAAGTGGCCCGCCGCGCCGGTTTTGTCGGCCACCCGATGAAGATGGAGCACATGGGCTTCGGCACCATGAACGGCGCCGATGGCCGCCCGTTCAAGACCCGCGATGGCGGCACCGTCAAGCTGATCGACCTGCTCACCGAGGCCAAGGACCGCGCCTATGCGCTGGTCAAGGAGAAGAACCCGTCGCTGGCCGAGGACGAGCTGCGCCACATCGGTGAAGTGGTCGGCATCGGCGCGGTCAAGTACGCCGACCTGTCGAAGCACCGCACCAGCGACTACAGCTTCAACTTCGAATTGATGTTGAACTTCGAGGGCAACACCGCGCCGTACCTGCTGTACGCCTACACCCGCGTGGCCGGCGTGTTCCGCAAGCTCGGCAAGGGCTTCGACGAAGTCGACGGCAGCATCGTCCTGCAGGCAGCGCACGAGCAGGACCTGGCCGCGCGCCTGGCGCAGTTCGGCGAGATCCTCAACAACGTCGCCGAAAAAGGCACGCCTCACGTGCTGTGCACCTACCTGTACGACCTCGCCGGCCTGTTCTCCAGCTTCTACGAGAACTGCCCGATCCTTTCCGCCGAAACCGCCGAACAACAGCAGAGCCGCCTGCGCCTGGCCGCCCTGACCGGCCGCACCCTCAAGCAGGGCCTGGAACTGCTCGGCCTGGAAACCCTGGAGCGCATGTAAGTTGGCTGCAAAGAAGAAACCCGCACCCAAGCGCGGCGCCAGCCGCTCCCAGCCGCCCGCCAGCAAGCAGCCGATTCCGGGCTGGGTGTGGCTGGCGGTCGGCCTGACCGTGGGGGCGTTCATCGTCTTCCTGATGAAGCTCGAACCCGGTGGCGCTGATATCAAGCGCACCAAGCCCGAGCAACATAAGCAGGAGAAGGTCGCCGAAGCGAGCAAGACCACCACGCCGACGCCACAGCAACCGGTGAAGCCGAAGTACGACTTCTATACGCTGCTGCCGGAGTCGGAAGTGATCGTACCGCCCGAGGCCGTGCCGGAGAAAACTCCGCCGGTACCGGCGCAACCGCCCGTGCCAAGCACGCCGGTCACCCCTGCGGAAGCGGCGAAGATCGACACCGCCCGGGCCCAGGCCGCCCTGCTGGGCCAGACACCGCCACCGGCACCACCGGTGATCAAGCCAGCGGCCACGACCCAGTTCTTCCTGCAGGCCGGCTCGTTCCGCAAGCAGGCCGATGCCGACAAGGTCCGTGCGCAGATCATCCTGCTTGGCCAGGCGGTCAAGGTTGAGTCGGGCACGGTGAAGGAAGAGACCTGGTACCGCGTGATGGTCGGCCCGTTCAGCAACCGCGAACAGCTGACCGTGGCGCAGAAACAGCTGGCCGGGGCAGGTTTCAGCAACCTGCTGCTGCAACAGCGGCGTCAGTAACGAAAAAGGCCTTGCCGCTCAGCGACAAGGCCTTTTTTCATACCCGGCGACGCTCGGCGTTGACCTGGGAAATCTGGCTGTTGAGCGTCCAGAAGTCATAAAGCACACCCAACAGGAACAACCCTCCGGTGAACAGGTAGATCAGCGCGCTGATCCACTTGCCCTGATACAGCCGATGCACGCCGAAGATGCCGAGGAAGGTCAGGAGTATCCACGCCAGGTTGTAGTCCACGCCGCCCGACTCGAAACGCATGTCTGCCTCACGGTCCATCGACGGGATCAGGAACAGGTCGATCAGCCAGCCGATGCCCAGCAAGCCCAGGGTGAAGAACCAGATGGTTCCGGTGATCGGCTTGCCGTAGTAGAAACGGTGCGAGCCGGTAAAGCCGAAGATCCACAGCAGGTAGCCGAGAACCTTGCTATGGGTGTCGTGCGAGGGAGCACCCTGTTGATAACCATTCATTCGAAGCCCTCGTGGGATAGCCGAAAATTTTCTAAGGAAAAATGTGACTTTTTCGTTTTTACCCGACATATGGTACGTGCTTGAGCGACCAACGGATCAGAATTTGATCAAAAAGCTGTTATAAAGTTGCGCGCCAACACTTATAAGAGCTTCATCTATGCCACCTTTTATCAAGACATGGCTGACCCTCTGCCTTTTGTTACCCCTGGCCGCCCACGCCACCAACCGTGAGCAACGACTTCCCAGCGGATTCACCGGCTATACGACCAACGCCGATGCCACGGTGAAACGCACCCCGATCCAGTATCGCAGCAGTTCCGCGCGCGCTCGCCCGGCCAACGCCGCCAAGCAGCAACAAGCTGTGGGCATGCAGGCGGTGGCCATGTCACCCAAGCAGAGCAGCGAAGTGCTCAGCCGCGCCGTGAACGTACTAGGTACGCCCTATCGTTGGGGCGGCAGCAGCCCGAAGAAGGGCTTCGATTGCAGCGGCCTGGTCAAGTACGCGTTCAACGATGTGGCCGATGTCGACCTGCCGCGCACCTCCAACGCAATGGCTCAGGGCCAGGGCGTCAAGGTGGCCAAGAGCGATCTCAAGCCGGGCGACCTGATCTTCTTCAACATCAAGAGTCGCCGGGTCAATCACGTAGCCATCTACCTGGGCAACGATCGCTTCATCCACGCGCCACGCACCGGCAAGCGGGTGAGCATCGACAGCCTGGAAAAACCCTATTGGCAAAAGCACTACGTGGTGGCCAAGCGCGTCCTGCCCAAGAACCAGCAGGCGTTGGCCCTGGCCAAGCGCTAAGCCCTCAATCGCGGGCTTGTCCCGCGATTGCGCCAGCAGGCAGCAATGCTAATCGACCAGGCCTTTCTGCCTGAGCGCCCGCATCGCCCCCTCCATCGTCTGCATCCCCAATGCCGCCCCCGTCTGCATCACCGACTGCACCTGTGCCATGCGCCCCTCGCGAATCAGGTTGCGCACCGCGGGCGTCGCTATCAGCACCTCCCTTGCGGCAACCCTGCCGCCGCCCACCCGCCTGACCAGCACCTGAGCCAGCACGAGCCGCAATGATTCAGCCAGCATCATGCGCACCAGCGGCTTCTCCTCGGCCGCGAACACCTCTACCAGCCGGTCGATGCTGTTCACCGCCGAGCGGGTGTGCACCGTTGCCAGCACCAGATGCCCGGTTTCTGCCGCGCGCAACGCCAGGCGGATGCTCTCCAGATCACGCAACTCACCCACCATGATCACATCCGGATCCTGGCGCAGGGCGCTGCGCAGCCCTTGGGCGAAGTCACGGCTGTGCACGCCGATCTCCCGCTGGTTGACCAGGCAACCCTGGCCGCTGTGGATAAATTCGATAGGATCTTCAAGGGTGATGACCTGTAACGCGCGTTCGCGATTGATCTGATCGAGCAGCGCCGCCAGGGTGCTGGACTTGCCGCTACCCGTCGGCCCGCCCACCAGCACCAGGCCATCCCGGCATTGCGCAACGACTTGATACACATCGTTCAGATCAAGCTCATCGAGGCTCGGGACCCGAGCCGGGATCAGGCGCGCGCTTGCGCCCAACCCATTGCGCTGGCGGAACAGGTTCAAGCGCAGGCGCCCCACACCGGGCAAGCTCAGCGCCAGATCCAGTTCATCACCGCTCAGCCATTGCCGCCGCTGCCCGTCATCGAGCAGGTCGGCCATTCCCTGCTCCAGAGCGGCGCAGGTCAGCACCGGCACCGCCATGCGCCGCAGCTCGCCATCCAGGCGCAGCAACGGCGGCTCGCCCACGGCCAGGTGCAGGTCGCTGGCGCCCTCGGCCACGGCCCGGCCCAGCAGCTCAGTCACATCCATGAGACTCCCCAACGGCGATCAAGCAGGTAGAATGCCGCAGACCCCAAAGCCTTCGGCGACGAACCATGTCCACCCTAGCAGACAATATTTCCGTCATTGCCCACCGCATCGACAGCGCGGCCCGGGCCGCCGGGCGTGATCCGGCCAGCGTGCAGCTGCTGGCAGTGAGCAAGACCAAGCCCGCCAGCGCCATCCGCGAAGCTCATGCCGCCGGCCTTTGCCACATGGGTGAGAACTACCTTCAGGAAGCGCTGACAAAACAACAGGCGCTTTCCGACCTGCCCTTGATCTGGCACTTCATCGGCCCCATTCAGTCGAACAAGACCAAGCCCATCGCCGAGCACTTCGACTGGGTACATTCCGTGGACCGCCAGAAGATCGCCCAACGCCTCTCGGAGCAGCGCCCCGCCGCGCTGCCGCCGCTGAACATCTGCCTGCAGGTGAATGTCAGCGGCGAGGCCAGCAAGTCCGGTTGCTCGCCCGCCGAACTGCCAGCCCTGGCGCAGGCCGTGAACGCCCTGCCCGGCCTGCGCCTGCGCGGGTTGATGGCGATCCCGGAACCTACCGAGGACCGCGCCGAGCAAGAGGCCGCTTTCGCCACGCTACGTGAACTGCAGGCCCAGCTCGGCCTCGACCTGGACACCCTGTCCATGGGCATGAGCCATGACCTGGAAGCCGCCATCGCCCAAGGTGCGACCTGGGTCCGCATCGGTACCGCCTTGTTCGGCGCCCGCGACTACGGTCAGGCCTGAATCCATGCTTAACTCTCCCTTCCCCCACAAGGACCCGACATGAGCAAGACTCGTATTGCCTTTATCGGCGCCGGCAACATGGCCGCCAGCCTGATTGGCGGCCTGCGCGCCCAGGGCCTGGACACCGCGCTGATCCGCGCCAGCGACCCGGGTGCCGAAACCCGCGCACGGATCACGGCCGAGCACGGCATCGAAGCCTTTGAAGACAACGCCCAGGCCATCGATGGCGTGGACGTGGTCGTCCTGGCAGTCAAACCGCAGGTAATGAAAGCGGTCTGCGAAACGCTGAAGCCGAACCTGAAACCAGGCCAGCTGGTGGTTTCCATTGCCGCCGGCATCACCTGCGCCAGCCTGCAGGCCTGGCTGGGCGCGATCCCCCTGGTGCGCTGCATGCCGAACACCCCGGCGCTGCTGCGCCAAGGCGTCAGCGGCTTGTATGCGACCCGGGAAGTAACCATGGAACAACGCCGCCAGGCCGAACAACTGCTGTCGGCCGTGGGCACCGCCCTGTGGCTTGATGAAGAACAGCAGCTGGACGCCGTGACCGCTGTTTCCGGAAGCGGCCCGGCGTACTTCTTCCTGCTGATCGAGGCCATGACCGCTGCCGGCGAAAAACTCGGTCTGCCGCGCGAGACCGCCTCGCAACTGACCCTGCAGACCGCCCTGGGCGCCGCCCGCATGGCGGTTTCCAGCGACGTCGACGCCGCCGAATTGCGTCGCCGCGTGACCTCGCCGGCCGGCACCACGGAAGCGGCGATCAAATCGTTCCAGGCCAACGGCTTCGAGGCCATCGTCGAACAGGCCCTGCAGGCCGCGGCGAAACGCTCGGCCGAGCTGGCCGAGAAACTGGGCAAATAAGGAGCTTTTGATGAATGCACTGTCCGGCGCCGCGATCTTCGTGGTGCAAACCCTGGTCAGCCTGTACCTGGTGATCGTCCTGCTGCGCTTCGTGCTGCAGCTGGTCAAGGCCGACTTCTACAACCCGCTGAGCCAGTTCGCCGTGCGCGCCACCCAGCCACTGCTCAAGCCGCTGCGCCGCGTGGTCCCCAGCATCGCTGGCCTGGATACCTCCTCGCTGCTGCTGTCGATCATCATCCAGGCGCTGCTGATGGCCTTCGTGCTGATGGTCACCTACGGCACCTTCGGCGACGTCCTGCACCTGCTGATGTGGTCGATCCTGGGCATCACCTCGCTGTTCCTGAAGATCTTCTGGGTGGCGATGATCGTCATGGTGATCGTCTCCTGGGTCGCGCCGAACAGCCATAACCCTGCTGCAGAACTGGCCTACCAGATCAGCGAACCGGTGCTGGCGCCGTTCCGCCGCCTGGTGCCGAACCTCGGCGGCATGGACATTTCGCCGATCTTCGCCTTCATCGCCATCCAGGTGATCCAGTCGTTCCTCATGCCCCAGCTGGCAGCCTACGCCGGCATGCCGCAAGAGCTGTGGCGGATGATCTGACCCACCCTGCATCCAGCGGCAAGCCTTTGCTTGCCGCTGGGGGTAGCGCTCTTTAGACTTACGCCTCCGTCAAGCGTGAGCAGGGTCGATGTCCACTGTCCTTCCCGAAGATTCCGTCGGTCTGGTAACACCGCAGATCGCCCGGTTCGATGAACCGCTGGCCCTGGCCTGTGGCCGCGCCCTGGCCTCGTACGAGCTGATCTACGAAACCTATGGCACCCTCAACAGCAGCGCCAGCAATGCCGTGCTGATCTGCCATGCGTTGTCCGGCCACCATCATGCCGCTGGCTACCATGCCGCCACCGACCGCAAGCCGGGCTGGTGGGACAGCTGCATCGGCCCCGGCAAGCCCATCGACACCAACCGTTTCTTCGTGGTCAGCCTGAACAACCTCGGCGGTTGCAATGGCAGCACCGGCCCAAGCAGCCTCAATCCGGCCACCGGCAAACCCTACGGCGCCGATTTCCCGGTGCTGACCGTGGAAGACTGGGTGCACAGCCAGGCGCGCCTGGCCGATCGCCTGGGGATCCATACCTGGGCCGCCATCGTCGGCGGCAGCCTGGGCGGCATGCAGGCGCTGCAATGGACCATCACCTACCCGGACCGGGTCCGCCACTGCGTGGACATCGCCTCGGCGCCCAAGCTGTCGGCGCAGAACATCGCCTTCAACGAAGTGGCGCGCCAGGCCATCCTCACTGACCCCGAGTTCCACGGTGGTTCGTTCCAGGACCAGGGCGTGATCCCCAAGCGCGGCCTGATGCTGGCGCGCATGGTCGGCCACATCACCTACCTGTCCGACGACTCGATGGGCGAGAAATTCGGCCGCGAGCTCAAGAGCGACAAGCTCAACTACGACTTCCACAGCGTCGAATTCCAGGTCGAGAGCTACCTGCGCTACCAGGGCGAGGAGTTCTCCGGGCGCTTCGACGCCAACACCTACCTGCTGATGACCAAGGCACTGGACTATTACGACCCGGCCGCCGCCCACGGCGGTGACCTGGCGGCGACCCTGGCACATGTGACGGCGGACTACTGCATCATGTCGTTCACCACCGACTGGCGCTTCTCGCCGGCCCGTTCGCGGGAGATCGTCGACGCCCTGATGGCCGCGCGCAAGAACGTCTGCTACCTGGACATCGACTCGCCTTACGGCCACGACGCCTTCCTCATCCCGACCCCCCGCTACATGCAGGGTTTCGCCAACTACATGAACCGCATCGCCGTTTGAGGACCCCATGAGAGCCGACCTGGAAATCATCCAAGACTGGATCCCCGCCGGCAGCCGGGTACTCGACCTGGGCTGCGGCAACGGCGAACTGCTGGCCTCGCTGCGCGAGCGCAAGAACGTCACCGGCTACGGCCTGGAGATCGACCCCGACAACATCGCCGCCTGCGTGGCCAAGGGCGTCAACGTAATAGAGCAGGATCTGGACAAGGGCCTGGGCAACTTCGCCAGCAACAGCTTCGACGTGGTGGTCATGACCCAGGCCCTGCAGGCCGTGGAGTACCCTGACCGGATCCTCGACGAAATGCTGCGGGTGGGCCGCCAGTGCATCATCACCTTCCCCAACTTCGGCCACTGGCGCTGCCGCTGGTACCTGGCGACCAAGGGTCGCATGCCGGTCTCGGACTTCATGCCGTATACCTGGTACAACACACCGAACATCCACTTCTGCACCTTCGAGGACTTCGAGAACCTGTGCCATGAGCGCAAGGCCAAGGTCCTCGACCGCCTCGCCGTCGACCACCTGCACCGTAACGGGTTGGGTGGACGGCTTTGGCCTAATCTTCTAGGTGAGATCGGTATCTATCGGGTCAGCAGCCCGGGCCTGCAGGAGCATCAGCTCGCGGTCTGACCCTCAACGGAGGAATGGCATCATGCGTCGACTAGCACTGTTTCTGATCAGCCTGTGCCTGGCCTTGCCGGTACTGGCTGCCGATGCCGCCAGGCCCGAGCGCAAGGAAGTGTTCGGTGATGTGACGATCCACTACAGCGCCTTCACCTCAAGCATGCTGCAACCCGACATCGCTGCCGCCACGGGCCTGACCCGCAGCAAGAACCAGGGCGTACTCAACATCGCCGTGCTCAAGGCCGACAAACCCGCGATGGCGGTAGTCAGCGGCACAGTGAAAGATCTCACCGGGCGCAGCAGTCCGTTGTCGTTCAAGCAGATTACCGATCAGGGTGCGGTGTACTACATCGCACAGTTCAAGATCGACCAGGCCGAGACCGTCACCTTCGACCTCAACGTCGAGACCGGCGGCGTCAGCAATAAACTCAGCTTCAATCAGGAAGTGTTCCCAGGCGAATGAAGAATTTCCAGCAACTCGTATTGGCCAGCCATAACGCCGGCAAACTCAAGGAACTGCAGGCCATGCTCGGCGAGTCCGTGAACCTTCGCTCGATTGGTGAATTCAGCCAGGTTGAGCCGGAGGAAACCGGCCTGTCGTTCGTCGAGAACGCCATCCTCAAGGCGCGCAATGCCGCGCGCATCTCCGGCCTGCCGGCCCTGGCCGACGACTCGGGCCTGGCGGTGGACTTCCTCGGCGGCGCGCCGGGTATCTACTCGGCGCGCTATGCCGACGGCAAGGGCGACGCGGCGAACAACGCCAAGCTGCTCGATGCGCTCAAGGACGTTCCTGAAGACCAGCGCGGCGCGCAGTTCGTCTGCGTTCTGGCCCTGGTGCGGCACGCCGACGACCCGCTGCCGATCCTCTGCGAAGGCCTGTGGCACGGCAGCATCCTGTTCGAAGCCAGCGGCGAACACGGTTTCGGCTACGACCCGCTGTTCTGGGTGCCGGAGCGCAAGTGCTCCAGCGCCGACCTGGCCCCTGCCGACAAGAACCAGCTCAGCCACCGCGCCCGCGCCATGGCCCTGCTGCGTCAGCGTCTGGGTCTGGCATGAGCGAAAAGCTGTTGGTACAGCCGGCGGGCCTGATCCTTCCCGAACTCCCGCCGCTGTCGCTCTATATCCATATTCCCTGGTGCGTGCGCAAATGCCCGTACTGCGACTTCAACTCGCACCAGGCCGGCCCGATCCTGCCGGAAGCCGAGTACATCGACGCCCTGCTCGCCGACCTCGACCAGGAAATGCATGCCGTGCAGGGCCGTCCGATCAGCACGATCTTCTTCGGCGGCGGCACCCCGAGCCTGTTCAGCGCCGACGCGCTTGGGCGCCTGCTGCGCGGTATCGAGCAACGCATCCCGTTCGCCCCGGACATCGAGATCACCCTCGAGGCCAACCCGGGTACCTTCGAGCAGGAGAAGTTCAAGGCCTACCGCCAGACCGGCATCAACCGGCTATCCATCGGCGTGCAGAGTTTCCAGCCCGCCAAGCTCGAAAGGCTCGGGCGCATCCACAATGGCGCCGAAGCGGTGCGCGCCGCCGATATGGCCCGCGCTGCGGGCTTCGACAACTTCAACATGGACCTGATGCACGGTTTGCCGGACCAGTCGCTCGACGACGCCCTAAGTGACCTGCGCCAGGCCATCGAACTGGCGCCGACGCACCTGTCCTGGTACCAGCTGACGGTAGAACCCAACACCGTGTTCTGGAACCAGCCACCTGAGCTGCCCGAGGACGACATCCTCTGGGATATCCAGGAAGCCGGCCAGGCGCTGATGGCCGACCACGGTTACCGCCAGTATGAAGTCTCGGCCTACGCCCAAGCCGGTCGTGCCGCGCGGCACAACCTGAACTACTGGCGCTTCGGCGACTTCATCGGCATCGGTGCCGGCGCCCATGGCAAGCTGTCATTCCCGGACGGGCGCATCCTGCGTACCTGGAAGACCCGCCTGCCCAAGGACTACCTGAACCCGTCCAAGCCGTTCAAGGCCGGTGAGAAGCTGTTGCCGGCCGATGAGCTACCCTTCGAGTTCCTGATGAACGCGCTGCGCCTCACCGACGGCGTGGAGGCCGAGCTGTTCAACCTGCGTACCGGCCTGCCCCTTGCACAACTGGCCGAAGCCCGCCGTGAAGCCGAACAAAAAGGCCTTTTGCGGGTCGAACCGGATCGGCTGGCCGCCACGCCGCGCGGCCAGCTGTTCCTCAACGACCTGCTGCAGTACTTCTTGAATTAAGGATGACCCATGGACCTGGTACTTGACCTGCTCTCGACCGTTTCCCGCTGGAGCCGCAGCAACCTCTCGGAGATTTCGCTGGCCCTGGTGGGCTGCCTGCTGGTGCTGTTCGGCACCGATATCAAAGGCTGGGTCGAAGGGCGCCTGGGCGGCCTGGCCGGCGCCCTGCGCGTGCCGTTCATGGCACTGCTGGTGATGATCGGCAGCGGTGCGGCGCTGATCTATGCGACGCCGTGGATCGTCAAGGGGCTGGGGCAGTTCAACAACTATGCGCTGGCGCCGGTGCTGCTGGTGGTGCTGGTTTTGATCGGCGTGGTCGCTGATCGGCGGGGGTGAGCGTCCGCTAAAAGCCGCCCTGGCGGGCCAGGGCGGCTTCTCACCCGACTAACCTCTTAACGGGCATCGTCGAAGTGATCACACAGGAAGTCCCTGACGGTTCTGAAAATGAAGCTTCTGGTATTGAGGGAGCCCGGCGAGCTTACGTAAGCCGATCACCATGAGCACAATCAGGATCGCTCACGCGCCAATTCCGACTCCAGCCTTTGCCTCCAGTGCCCCCCTTTTTTGCAACCCAAGGCTTCCGACTGACGCAGCAGCGCCAAACGCTCGGATAATGCCAAATCAGGCTGCATGGCCAAGAGATACAACCCCTCGGCCTTGTACATGTCGTATGTCAGCGAACGTGTCGATGCCTCCACGGCTTCGGAGAACCAGCGGGGGCCTCCTGGCAGCTGAACGGAAAAGGCGTTTGGCGGGGTTGAACAACGACTTTCACGCAAAACCTGCGGATAAAGCGACAGGAAAGGATCCTCTCGCTCCAACGCACGCCTGAGTGCCTGGAATTGCTCGGCCTGTTCCGCGGTGTACTCAAAACCCTTAGCCGCGGGCCTGCACCGGTACTGATAAGCGATCGCCGCTGCCAAGAATCCTTGATCCACCGCCTGATGCAAGCGAACACAAGACTCTGACTGCGGCGTTTCATCATGCCCGCCAGTAAGGGGGTGGAGACCTGACTGCCAGAACAGCGCCAGCACCTCGCCCGCATCAGCTGCCTGATCGATGTGAGCACGCGCCTCGGCAATGGCGACGTTCATTGCCAAAAGGCGCTCAAAGTCGTCGGCCTCCCCTCTTGCTTCGCCCGCAGCAAGCTCCTTGAGCTGCTCATTGGCCTGCTGCATCAGCGCTTGGGCATGTACCAGGTGCTGCTGTGAAGAAAGTGGGGGCGCACTCAATAGGTCGGCGATCCCAAGACAGACAACAAGGACGAGCCCTGTCAGCGACAGCACAACACGATGTTTCAAAGCGCAGTCCTTTACGCACAGGGAAGGGGCCAGAGGCGCAACGACACCTCTGGCAGGGAGAGGATCAAGCCAGTTTTTCGAACTTCAGGTCCCACACCCCATGCCCTAGCCTCTCGCCGCGACGCTCGAACTTGGTGATCGGCCGCTCTTCCGGGCGTGGCACGTAGGTACCATCAGCCGCCTGGTTGCGATAGCCGGGCGCTGCGTTCATCACTTCCAGCATGTACTCGGCATAAGGCTCCCAGTCGGTCGCCATGTGGAACACGCCACTGGGCTTGAGCTTGCGGCGCACCAGTTCGGCGAACTCCAGCTGAACGATCCGGCGCTTGTGGTGACGCGCCTTGTGCCACGGATCGGGGAAGAACAGCATCAGGCGGTCAAGGCTGTTGTCCGCCACGCAGCGGTTGAGCACTTCGATGGCATCGCAGTCGTACACCCGCAGGTTCTTCAGCCCCTGTGTCAGCACGCCATTGAGCAGCGCGCCGACACCCGGGCGGTGCACTTCGACACCAATGAAGTCCAGCTCGGGCGAAGCGGCGGCCATTTCCAGCAGCGAGTGGCCCATGCCGAAACCGATCTCCAGGGTACGCTGAGCCGAACGGCCGAACACCTGGTCGTAGTCCACCGGGCTGTCGGTCAGCGGCAGGATGAACAGGGGGCCGCCCTGGTCCAGGCCGCGCTGCTGGCCTTCGGTCATGCGCCCAGCACGCATCACGAAGCTCTTGATACGGCGGTGCGGACGGGTTTCGCCGTCTTTGGAGATCGGCGTTTCTTGCGATTCAGTCATCAGGAGCTCTTACTTGATCAGACCATCCAGCGGCGAAGAGGCGCTGGCATAGAGTTTTTTCGGCATGCGGCCGGCCAGGTAGGCCATGCGACCGGCAACGATGGCGTGTTTCATGGCCTCGGCCATCAGTACGGGCTGCTGGGCATGGGCGATGGCCGAGTTCATCAGCACCGCTTCGCAACCCATTTCCATGGCGATGGTGGCGTCGGAGGCGGTACCCACGCCGGCATCGACCAGCACCGGCACCTTGGATTCCTCCAGGATGATCTGCAGGTTGTACGGGTTGCAGATGCCAAGGCCGGTGCCGATCAGGCCGGCCAGCGGCATGACGGCGATACAGCCGACTTCGGCCAGCTGACGGGCGATGATCGGGTCATCGCTGGTGTAGACCATCACGTCGAAACCTTCCTTGACCAGCACTTCGGCGGCCTTGAGGGTTTCGATCACATTGGGGAACAGGGTTTTCTGGTCGGCCAGCACTTCCAGCTTCACCAGCGTCCTGGACTCATGGGACTTGCGGCCATCGAGCAGCTCACGGGCCAGGCGGCAGGTGCGCACCGCTTCCGTCGCATCGAAGCAACCGGCGGTGTTCGGCAGGATGGTGTACTTGTCTGGCGACAGCACGTCGAGCAGGTTCGGCTCGCCCGCGTTCTGGCCCAGGTTGGTACGGCGCACGGCGACGGTGACGATCTCGGCACCCGAGGCCTCGGTGGCCAGGCGGGTTTCTTCCATGTCACGGTACTTGCCGGTGCCTACCAGCAGGCGCGACTGGAAAGTGCGCCCGGCCAGGATGAAGGGCTTGTCGCTGCGAACGTTGCTCATCGTTGTTCCTCAGGAAAGATTGCGGGACTTTGCTGGCGAGGTTTCAGGGGCGGTTAGCCGCCACCGATGGCGTGGACCACCTCGACCTGGTCGCCGTCCTTGAGCTGCGTGCTCTCGTGCTGGCTGCGCGGCACGATGTCCAGGTTCAGTTCCACCGCCACCCGGCGGCCGGCCAGCTCCAGCCGGCCCAGCAGCGCCGCGACGCTCTCGCCCGCGGGCAGTTCGTAAGGTTCACCGTTCAATTGAATGCGCATGCGCACGGCCACCATTGTTCTTTGGGGGCCCGCATTCTAGCCCCGATCCGCCCTGCAACCCAAGGGCGACACACGCCATTAGTCGCGATTGTGGACCGACCGGTCAGCCCAGCCGCCAGGCGGCCAGCCCCAGGCAAAGCCAGCCAGCAAGGAAGCACAGGCCACCCAGCGGAGTGATCATGCCGAGCTTGCCCAGACCGCTGAGCGTGAGGGCGTAGAGGCTACCGGAGAACAGCAGGATACCTACGGCGAACAAGCCACCGGCCCAGCCGACCAGGCGCCCGGGCAAGTGCGCCGACAGCACCGCCACGCCAAGGATCGCCAGGGCATGCACCAGTTGATAGGTGACACCGGTATGGAAGATCGCCAGGTAGTCGGCGCTGAGGCGGTTTTTCAAGCCATGGGCGGCGAAAGCGCCGAGGGCGACGCCGGTAAAGCCGAAGAACGCGGCGAGCATCAGGAAGCTGCGAAGCATGGGACGACTCCTCGGGAGGGGTCTGTATAATGGCCCGTTCCAACGGTCCGGCCAAGCCATCACCATGCTGTCATCCCTTCTTCGCCGCCTTTCCCGCGCCCTGCTCTGGTTTGCTGCTGGCAGCATCGCCGTGGTCCTGGTGTTGCGCTGGGTGCCGCCGCCCGGCACCGCGCTGATGGTCGAGCGCAAGGTGCAGTCATGGGCCAGCGGCGAGCCGATCGACCTGCAACGCGACTGGACGCCGTGGGAGGATATCTCCGACGAGCTCAAGGTGGCGGTCATCGCCGGCGAAGACCAGAAGTTCGCCAGCCACTGGGGCTTCGATATCCCCGCGATCCAGGCGGCGCTGGCCTACAACGAGCGTGGCGGCAAGGTACGCGGCGCCAGCACGCTGACCCAGCAGGTGGCCAAGAACCTGTTCCTGTGGTCCGGGCGCAGCTGGCTGCGCAAGGGGCTGGAAGCCTGGTTCACCGCCCTGATCGAGTTGTTCTGGTCGAAGGAGCGGATACTCGAGGTGTATCTGAACAGTGCCGAATGGGGCAAGGGCGTGTTCGGTGCCCAGGCGGCGGCGCGTTATCACTTCGGCGTGGATGCCAGCCGCCTGACGCGACAACAGGCCGCACAGCTCGCGGCGGTGCTGCCAAGCCCGATCAAGTGGAGTGCCAGCCGTCCCAGCGCCTATGTGGCAAGCCGTGCGGGGTGGATCCGCCGGCAGATGAGCCAGTTGGGCGGGCCGAGCTACCTGATGCAACTGGATGCTTCGCGCAGGCTTTAAGGCCCGCTTCCACGCCCCAGTCAGCTTCAACACACAAAAAAGCCGCTGCCTCTTCCGAGAGCAGCGGCTTTTCAATCCAGCCAGGGCGCCGATCAGATCGTGATCAATGCCTTGACCTTGTTCATAGCGTTCTTCTCCAGCTGGCGAATACGTTCGGCCGACACGCTGTACTTCTCTGCCAGCTCATGCAGCGTGGCTTTTTCTTCGGCCAACCAACGCTGGTAAAGGATGTCGCGGCTGCGATCATCCAGGCCCTGCAGCGCTTCATGCAGGTTGCTGGTGGAGTTGTCGCTCCAGTCAGCGTCCTCCAGTTGCACGGCCGGGTTGTAGCGGTGGTCTTCCAGGTAATGCGCAGGCGACTGGAAGGCGCTGTCGTCGTCGGCTTCCGCCGCCGGGTCGAAGGCCATGTCCTGACCGCTCAGGCGGCTTTCCATCTCACGTACTTCACGCGGCTCCACACCCAGGCTCTCGGCCACTCGATGGACTTCGTCATTGTTCAACCAGGCCAGGCGCTTCTTCTGGCTGCGCAGGTTGAAGAACAGCTTGCGCTGGGCCTTGGTGGTGGCCACCTTGACGATGCGCCAGTTGCGCAGGATGAACTCGTGGATCTCGGCCTTGATCCAGTGCACGGCGAAGGACACCAGACGCACGCCCATTTCCGGGTTGAAACGCTTTACCGCCTTCATCAGGCCCACGTTGCCTTCCTGGATCAGGTCGGCCTGGGCCAGCCCGTAGCCTGCATAGCTACGCGCGATGTGTACGACGAAACGCAGGTGGGCCATCACCATTTGCCGAGCGGCCTCGAGATCCTGCTCGTAATAGAGACGCTCGGCCAGTTCACGCTCCTGCTCCGGCGTCAGCAAGGGGATGCTGTTGACCGTGTGCACATAGGCTTCCAGGTTTGCACCGGGAACCAGGGCATAGGCAGGTTGCAACGAATTGGTCATTCAAGTACCTCCGGCTTACAGACTCATGCCTTTTGGGCACTGCCAGCATAGACAAGGAACCGTTGTACAAGTTCCAGGATGAAAAATTTGTCAATACTGGCCATGAAACATTTATCGCGGTGCAAGCTCGTTCAAGTGACGAGCGACTGCGATCCATGCACCGATATACCCCAACAGCACCGCCCCGATCAAGAGTGAAACGCCATCCGAGGCCGGTACGCCACCCAGGGCGAAATCACTGCCATACAGGCCGGAAAGCCCGACCACCGCGTCGTTCAGCCAGTTCAGGCCGAACGCCAGGATGCCCCAGGCCAGCACGCCCGCACCCAGTCCATACAGGGCGCCCATGTACAGGAAAGGCCGCCGTACGTAGCTGTCGGTGCCACCGACGAGCTTGATCACTTCGATCTCGACCCGGCGGTTTTCGATATGTAGACGAATTGTGTTACCGATTACCAACAGCAGCGCGGAAATCAGCATTACCGCCAGGCCGAAGACGAACCGGTCACCCAGCTTGAGAATCGCCGCCAGGCGCTCGACCCACACCAGGTCCAGCTGCGCCGCTTCCACGCGAGGCAGCTCGGAGAGGCGTTGACGCAAGGCTTCCAGGGCTGGCTTGTCGACCTCGGTCGGGGTCACCACCACCACGCCGGGCAGTGGGTTGTCCGGCAGTTCGCGCAGCGCCTCGCCCAGGCCCGACTGTTGCTGGAACTCTTCCAGCGCCTGCTCGCGGCTGACGTACTGCGCCTCGGCGACGCCGGGCATGCCCTTGATCTCGTCACGCAGGGCCTCGCCATCGCGGCTGCTGGCATCGAGTTTGAGATACAGCGAGATCTGCGCCGCGCGCTGCCAGGAACCGCCGAGTTTCTCGACGTTCTTGAGCAACAGCGACAGACCCATGGGCATGCTCAGCGCCACCGCCATTACCAGGCAGGTGAAGAAGCTGCCGATCGGCTGCTTGCCCAAGCGGCGCAAGCTGTCGGCCAGGCTGGCACGGTGGCTTTCCAGCCAGGCGTGCAGGAGGCTGCGGAAGTCCGGGCCATCGTCATCGTGATCGCCACGCTTTTTCTTCGACGGCTGCGGGTCGGCGGCTTTCGGCGCGACGCGCTCGGAAACCTTTGGTGTACGTGTGGTGCTCATTGCCCGGCCTCCCCATCGCCGATCAAGCGGCCGCGTTGCAGCGTCAGCATGCGGTGGCGCATGCGCGCGATCAGCGCCAGGTCGTGACTGGCGATCAGTACCGTGGTGCCCAGGCGGTTGATGTCCTCGAACACGCCCATGATCTCGGCGGCCAGACGCGGGTCGAGGTTACCGGTGGGCTCGTCCGCCAGCAGCAGGGCTGGCTGATGCACGATGGCCCGGGCAATGCCGACCCGTTGTTGCTGGCCGGTGGACAGGTCGGCCGGGAACAGCTCGCCCTTGTCGCTCAGCGACACGCGCTCCAGCGCCGAATCGACGCGTTTGGCGATCTCGGCCTTGGACAGCCCGAGAATCTGCAACGGCAGCGCGATGTTGTTGAACACCGTGCGGTCGAACAGCAACTGGTGGTTCTGGAACACCACGCCGATCTGCCGGCGCAGGAACGGAATCTGCGCATTGCTGATCTGGCCCAGGTCCTGCCCGGCCAGCAGCAGCTTGCCGCTGGTCGGACGTTCCATGGCCAGCAGCAGCCGCAACAGGGTGCTCTTGCCGGCGCCGGAGTGGCCGGTGACGAACAGGAACTCGCCACGACGCGCCCGGAAGCTCAGCTCGTGCAGGCCGACATGGCCGTTGGGATAGCGCTTGGCTACCTGTTCGAATCGGATCATGAAGGTTCACGCTCGGCGAACAGCGCCTTGACGAAAGGTTCGGCTTCGAAGGTGCGCAGGTCGTCGATACCTTCGCCCACACCGATGAAGCGGATCGGGATGTTGAACTGCTTGGCCAGGGCGAAGATCACGCCGCCCTTGGCTGTACCATCCAGCTTGGTCAGAGCCAGGCCGGTCAGCTCGACGCTCTGGTTGAAGTACTTGGCCTGGCTGATGGCGTTCTGCCCGGTACCGGCGTCGAGCACCAGCAGCACCTCGTGCGGCGCCTCGACATCAAGCTTGCCCATGACCCGACGGACCTTCTTCAGCTCTTCCATCAGGTTGTCCTTGGTGTGCAGGCGGCCGGCGGTGTCGGCGATCAGCACATCGACATTACGGGCCTTGGCGGCCTGCACCGCGTCGAAGATCACCGAAGCCGAGTCGGCGCCGGTGTGCTGGGCGATCACCGGGATCTGGTTGCGCTCGCCCCACACCTGCAACTGCTCCACCGCGGCGGCGCGGAAGGTGTCGCCGGCCGCGAGCATGACTTTCTTGCCTTCGAGCTGCAGCTTCTTCGCCAGTTTGCCGATGGTGGTGGTCTTGCCGGCGCCGTTCACGCCAACCACCAGGATCACGTAGGGCTTGTTCTGCGCCTCGATCTTCAGCGGCTGCTCGACCGGGCGCAGCAGCGCGGCCAGCTCTTCCTGCAGCGACTTGTACAGCGCGTCGGCGTCGGCCAATTGCTTGCGGGCAACTTTCTGGGTCAGGTTCTGGACGATGGTCGAGGTGGCCTCGACACCGACGTCGGCGGTCAGCAGCCGGGTCTCGATCTCGTCGAGCAGGTCGTCGTCGATGACCTTCTTGCCGAGGAACAGGCTGGCCATGCCCTCGCCGATGCTGGCGCTGGTCTTCGACAGGCCCTGCTTGAGGCGGGCGAAGAAACCAGGCTTGGATGGCTCGGCGGCCGCAACGACGACAGGCTCTGGGTCGACTGGAGCCGGCACAACGACCGGCGCGGCTTCGACAACCGGTGCTGGAGCGACAATGGCAG
The DNA here is from genome assembly GCF_900110655.1 of Pseudomonas soli. Lineage (GTDB taxonomy): Bacteria > Pseudomonadota > Gammaproteobacteria > Pseudomonadales > Pseudomonadaceae > Aquipseudomonas > Aquipseudomonas soli. Next base: position 560,346 of record NZ_FOEQ01000003.1, on the reverse strand, counting down.
CGTCTACCGTTTCGACGGACGGCCGGGCAGGGATGACGGGCGGCGCCTTGGGTTCCAGGTCCTCGACCAATGCCACCGGCTCTTCGGCGACAGGCAAGACCAGGTTGCTGACCGGGGCCGCAGTTACTTCGACCTCGACCGGTTGCAGCGTTGCAACCACCGGCTCTGGCGCAGTCTCCGGCTGCGGTGCAGCAACCACCGGCTCTGGCACGGGCTCCGGCTGCGGCGCTACAACCACCGGCTCTGGCACGGGCTCCGGCTGCGGCGCTACAACCACCGGCTCTGGCACAGGCTCCGGCTGCGGCGCGGCAACCACCGGCTCTGGCACAGGCGCCTGCAACGGCTCGGCAGCCGGTGCGGTCTGCTCGACGGGCGCTTGCGGTGCAGGGGCTTGCGGCTGTTCGGCGGCAGGCTGTTCCGGCTTCTTGCGGAACCAGCTGAACAGGCCTTTCTTCTCGCCAGCCGCGGCCGGCGCTTTTTTGTCGTCGTTGGAACCAAACATGGAAGACGGCTATCTCAGGGTAGCGATGGGCCAGCAGCGGCGCATCGGGAATTCTTAACTCACGCAGAACAGACTACTGTGAAGCCAGCGGGTTCATGCGCAACGTTTTGTCGTAAGGGCCTGCGGGCCAGAACGGCGACAGGCATGGTCGCCAGGCAACCGGATCAGTATCCTAGCACCTCCTGGCCCGCCGACGCTAAACCCAAGCGGGCCGCCGAACAGGTTGAACACCGTATGAATGCTCTAGCCCGCCGCGCCGCTGGCCTGTTGCTCGGCACACTGTGCCTGCCGCTGGCGGCTTTCGCCGCCGATGTGCAACCCACCCACGAATTCATCCTCGACAACGGCCTGAAAGTTGTCGTGCGCGAGGACCACCGGGCGCCAGTGGTGGTTTCGCAGATCTGGTACAAGGTCGGCTCCAGCTACGAGACGCCGGGCCAGACCGGCCTGTCCCATGCCCTGGAACACATGATGTTCAAGGGCAGCGCCAAGATCGGCCCCGGCGAGGCCTCGCGCATCCTGCGCGATCTCGGCGCCGAGGAGAACGCCTTCACCAGCGACGACTACACCGCCTACTACCAGGTGCTGGCCCGCGACCGCCTGCCGGTGGCCCTGGAGCTCGAAGCCGACCGCCTGGCCAGCCTGCGCCTGCCGGCCGACGAGTTCAGCCGCGAGATCGAGGTGATCAAGGAAGAGCGTCGCCTGCGCACCGACGACCAGCCCAATGCCAAGGCCTTCGAGCTGTTCCGCGCCATGGCCTACCCGGCCAGCGGCTACCACACGCCGACCATCGGCTGGATGGCCGACCTCGAGCGCATGAAAGTCGAGGAGCTGCGTCATTGGTACGAGTCCTGGTACGCCCCGAACAACGCCACCCTGGTGGTGGTCGGCGACGTCAAGCCGGACGAGGTCAAGGCCTTGGCGCAGAAGTACTTCGGCTCCATCCCCAAACGCGCCGTGCCGCCGAGCAAACTGCCGCTGGAACTGGCCGAGCCAGGCCAGCGCCTGCTCACCCTGCACCTGCGCACGCAACTGCCCAGCCTGATCTACGGCTTCAATGTCCCGGCCCTGGCCACCGCCAAGGACCCACGCAGCGTCAACGCCCTGCGGCTGATCTCGGCCCTGCTCGACGGCGGCTACAGCGCCCGCATGCCGGCGCGCCTGGAACGCGGCCAGGAGCTGGTTGCCGGTGCCTCGTCCAGCTACAACGCCTTCACCCGCGGCGACAGCCTGTTCATGATCTCGGCCACGCCCAACGTGCAGAAGCAAAAGACCCTGGCCGAAGTGGAGAAAGGCATCTGGCAGTTGCTCGATGAGCTCAAGACCACGCCACCCACCGCCGAAGAGCTCGAGCGCGTCCGCGCCCAGGTGATCGCCGGCCTGGTCTACGACCGCGACTCGATCAGCAGCCAGGCCACCACCATCGGGCAACTGGAAACGGTCGGCCTGTCCTGGAAGCTGATAGACAGCGAGCTCGACGACCTCAAGCGCGTGACCCCGGAGGACATCCAGGCCGCCGCCCGCACCTATTTCACCCGCGAACGCCTGAGCGTTGCCCATGTACTGCCCGAGGAGTCCGCTCATGAGTGATCGCAGCGCACCGCGCTACACCCTGTTCGGCCTGGCGATCATCGTGCTGGTGGTGGCCATCGCCGCGCTGCTGGCGCGCCCTGCCCAGTCCGACAGCCAAGGCAAGGCGGACACTGCGGCCCGCCCGGCCAACACCCTGCAATCGCTGGCCGAACTGGACGGCAAGGCCCCCAGCCGGCGCCAGCTGAACATCCAGCACTGGACCACCGCCGAAGGCGCCCGCGTACTGTTCGTCGAGGCCCGCGAGCTGCCGATGTTCGACCTGCGCGTGACCTTCGCCGCCGGCAGCAGCCAGGACGGCGGTACCCCGGGCCTGGCCACCCTGACCAACGCCATGCTCAACGAGGGCGTGGCCGGCAAGGACGTCACCGCCATCGCCGAAGGCTTCGAAGGCCTGGGTGCCGACTTCGGCAATGGCTCCTACCGCGACATGGCCGTGGCCTCGCTGCGCAGCCTCAGCGCCTCGGACAAGCGCGAACCGGCGCTGAAGCTGTTCACCGAGGTGGTGGGCCAGCCGACCTTCCCCGAGGACGCCCTCAAGCGCATCAAGAACCAATTGCTGGCAGGTTTCGAGTACGAGAAGCAGAACCCCGGCAAGATCGCCGGCAAGACGTTGTTCGCCAACCTCTATGGCCAGCACCCCTATGCCAGCCCCAGCGACGGTACCGCCGAGTCCATCCCGGGCATCACCCTGGCGCAGCTGCGCACTTTCCACGGCAAGGCCTACGCGGCCGGCAACGCGGTGATCGCCCTGGTCGGCGACCTCAGCCGCGGCGAAGCCGAGGCCATCGCCGCGCAGGTCTCCGCCGGCCTGCCCAAGGGCGCGGCACTGGCCAAGCCGGAGCAACCTGTCGAGCCCAAGCCGGGGACCACGCATATCGACTTCCCGTCCAAGCAGACCCACCTGATGCTGGCCGAGCTGGGTATCGACCGCAACGATGCGGACTGGCCGGCGCTGTCGCTGGGTAACCAGATCCTCGGCGGCGGTGCCTTCGGCACCCGCCTGATGAGCGAAGTGCGTGAAAAGCGCGGCCTGACCTACGGCGTGTACTCGGTATTCAGCCCGATGCAGGTGCGCGGCCCGTTCATGATCAACCTGCAGACCCGCGCCGAACTCAGCGAGGGCACGCTCAAGCTGGTCCAGGATATCCTGGCCGACTACCTGAAGAACGGCCCCACCCAGCAGGAACTGGACGATGCCAAGCGCGAGCTGGCCGGCAGCTTCCCGCTGTCCAATGCCAGCAACGCCAGTATTGTCGGGCAGCTGGGCGCGATCGGCTTCTACAACCTGCCGCTGAGCTGGCTGGAGGACTTCATGCAGCAGTCCCAGGCGCTGAGCGTCGAGCAGGTCAAGGCCGCCATGAACAAGCATCTTGCGGCGGACAAGCTGGTGATCGTCACCGTCGGCCCGAAGGTGGCGCAGCAACCGCTGCCGGCCCCTACTGACAAACCCGCCGAGCAGCCGCTCGGCGTACCGGAGCACTAATGGCAAGACCCAACACTCCCGCGCGCCCGGCCCCGGGCGCCAGCAAGGGCCCCGGCCAGTTGCGCATCATCGCCGGCGAATGGCGCAGCCGTCGCCTGGCCGTGCCGGAAGGCGAAGGCCTGCGCCCGACCCCTGATCGCGTGCGCGAAACCCTGTTCAACTGGCTGGCGCCCTACATCGAGGGCGCCCTGGTGCTCGATGCCTTCACCGGCAGCGGCGCCCTGGTGCTCGAAGCGCTGTCCCGTGGCGCGAAGGATGCCGTGGCGCTGGACAGCAACCCTGCGGCCACCAGCAACCTCAAGGACAACCTCGAAGTGTTGCGCTGCCCGCGCGGGCAGATCCTGCAGACCGACGCCCTGCGCTACCTGCAAGGCCCGGCCAAGCAGCAATTCGATGTGGTGTTCCTCGACCCACCGTTCCACCAGGACCTGCTGGCCAATACCTGCAACCTGCTGGAACAGGGCCAGTGGCTGCGCGAGCAGGCGTGGATCTACACCGAAAGCGAAGCCGTGCCCTCTTCGCTGCCGATGCCGGGCAACTGGCGCCTGCACCGCGAGAAGAAGACCGGCCAGGTGCATTACGCCCTGTGGCAGCGTGCGGCTGGCGACCAATAGCACAGGCGCGGCGGCGGTGTTTCATGGCACTCTAAGCGGGCACATCACGAGTCGCCCAGCATGATCAGCCTCACCGCCACCTTCCGCCCGGCCGCCGGCCTGTCCAACCCCCACTTGCAGACGTTGTGGGGGCCACTATGGCGCAAACTCCCCGCACTTGAGCGCACCCGCGAGCGCTTGTGGCTGGCCGACGGCGACTTCCTCGACCTCGACTGGCACGGCCCGCATCAGGCCGATGTGCCCTTGGTGCTGGTACTCCACGGCCTGACCGGTTCATCCCATTCGCCGTATGTCAAAGGCCTGCAACTGGCCTTGCAGACACGCGGCTGGGCCAGTGTCGCGCTGAACTGGCGCGGCTGCTCAGGCGAACCCAACCTGTTGGCGCGCAGCTACCATTCAGGGGCAAGCGAAGACCTGGCCGAAACCATCCGTCACCTGCGGGCGCAGCGGCCGCTGGCGCCGCTGTATGCCGTGGGCTACTCGCTGGGCGGCAATGTGCTGCTCAAGTACCTGGGGGAAAGCGGCGCGGCCAGCCAACTGGAGGCAGCGGTAGCGGTGTCGGTGCCGTTTCGCCTGGACCAGTGCGCCGACCGTATCGGCCTGGGTTTCTCGAAGGTCTACCAGGCGCACTTCATGCGCGAGATGCTGGCCTACGTGCAGGACAAGCAACGGCACTTCCGCGACAAGGGCCACCATGAAGGGCTGGCCACCCTCGAAGGCCTGGGCTCGCTGCGCAACCTGCGCACGTTCTGGGACTTCGATGGCAAGGTGACCGCGCCCCTCAATGGCTTCAGCGATGCCCATGACTACTACCGGCGCGCCTCCAGCCGCTATTACCTGGGCGAGAACCGCACGCCGACGCTGATCATCCACGCCAACGATGATCCCTTCGTGTTTGGCCATAGCCTGCCCGATGCCAGTGAGCTGGCGGCGCAGACGCAGTTCGAACTGCACAGCCGGGGTGGCCATGTGGGTTTTGTCGAGGGCAGCCTGCGCAATCCGGGGTATTACCTGGAACGAAGGATTCCGCAGTGGCTGATGGAAGGCCGATAGCCCCCCTCCAAGCAAGAGGTGTAAGAGGGGGTTGTGGGAGCGGGCTTGCCCCGCGATAGCACTCCCGGGCCATCGCTCCCACGTTACGAATTACTCGCCAGTGGCTATGCCACGCTGTGGATCATTGATCCACTCACTCCACGACCCGGCATACAGCCGCCCCAGCGGATAACCCGCCAGCGCCAGGGCAAACAGGTTGTGGCACGCCGTCACGCCAGAGCCGCAATAAGCCACCAGATGCTCCGGCGACCGGGCCCCCAGTTTTTCGGCAAACCGCTGTTTCAGCTTGTCGGCCGGCAGGAACCGCCCGTCCTCGCCAAGGTTGTCGGTGAAAGCCGCGCACTGGGCGCCAGGGATATGCCCGGCCACCGGGTCGATCGGCTCGACCTCGCCACGGAAACGCGGCAGGCCGCGAGCGTCGATCAAGGTCATAGCAGGGTCGCCCAGGCGCTTGGACAGGTGGGCGGCATCGATCAGCAGCTTCATGTCCGGCTCCCCGCTGAAGTTGCCCTCGCGGCGTACCGGCGGGTCCAGGCTCAACGGCAGGTGCGCCGCGTGCCAGGCCTTGAGGCCGCCATCGAGAATGAACACCGCGTCGCGCTTGCCAAGCCAGGCCAGCAGCCACCAGGCCCTGGCGGCAAAGGCGCCGGGGCCGTCGTCGTAGAGCACCACCTGGCTGTCGTTGTCCACGCCCCACTCGCGCAGGCGCTCCACCAGCCGCTGCGGGTCGGGCAGCGGGTGGCGGCCTGTGCTGCCCTTGAGCACCGGCCCGCTCAGGTCGCGCTCGAGATCGGCGAAGTGCGCCCCGGCAATATGTCCCTCGGCATAACTGCGTTGACCGTAGTCGACATCTTCCAGGGCAAAGCGGCAGTCGAGGATCACCAGGCCGGGCGCATCCAGGCGTTCGGCCAGCTGTTGAGGGGTGATCAATTGCGCGAGGGGCATGACAATCTCCTGATGAATGGCTCGAAACCCCGGATCACTGCTCCAGGGCCTGGTTGAACGGGACATGAAACTCAGCGCACAGCGCCTGCACCGCGGCACGCGCGGCCGGGGTGACATACCCCAGCTCCAGCACCACCACCTGATAGACGCCGCGCTTGAACGCTTCTTCACCCAGGTGCGCGGAATGCTCGCGGGTGGTGCTGAGAAAACGTACCCAGGAAGTCAGCACGATCCAGGCATTGATGGTCAGCGACTCCAGCTGCGCGGCGTCCATGTTCAGGATGCCGGCCTCGACAAAGCCGCGGTAGATGGCCTGACCCTGCTGCAGGCAGCGCTGCGAGAAACGCCGGTAGCGGGCCGCCAGCTCCGGATCGCTGTCAAGCAGATGCTCGAGGTCGCGATGCAGGAAACGGTAGTTCCACATCGCCGCCAGCAGCGCCTTGAGGTAGAAGCGCTTGTCTTCGACGGTGGCGCTGCGGCCTTGGGGCGGACGCAGGAAACTGTCGACCAGCTCTTCATACTGATTGAACAGCACGGCGATGATCGCCTGCTTGTTGGGGAAGTGGTAGTACAGGTTGCCGGGCGAGATTTCCATGTGCGCGGCAATGTGATTGGTGCTGACGCAACGCTCGCCCTGCTGGTTGAACAGCTCCAGGCTGCTCTGCACGATGCGCTCTCGGGTCTTCATGCGCGGGGCCATGCTCAGCTCCAGTCTCCAGCGTGTAATGATCGGGCCCATCTTACGGCCTCCAGCCCGTCGGGTGCATCGGCGGCCAAGTGAAAAATGGTGCACCATGGTACCAATTAGAGTATATGCTCTACTCACTCGTCAGCCCTGGAGCCGCCATGACCTCGCCTGCCGTACTTCCCCCTGTGCAATCCGACCTCGACCTGCAAGCGACGTTCGACGCCCAGCGACAGGCGTTCGCCGGCAACCCGATGCCCCCGGCCACGCAACGCCGGCAGTGGTTGAAAAGCCTGCGCGAGGCGCTGCTGGCGGACCAGGAGGCCTTGATCACGAGCATCGATGCCGACTTCAGTGGCCGCAGCCGTGACGAAACCCTGCTCGCCGAACTGATGCCGTCGGTCATGGGCCTGCGCGATGCGGAGAAACAGCTGGGCCGCTGGATGCGCCCATCGCGGCGCAAGGTCGGCCTGGCCTTCCAACCAGCCAGCGCCCGGGTGCAATACCAGCCACTGGGCGTTGTGGGGATCATCGTGCCGTGGAACTACCCGCTGTTTCTCGCCATCGGCCCGCTGACCGGCGCCCTGGCCGCCGGCAACCGGGTGATGCTCAAGCTCAGCGAGTCGACCCCGGCCAGTGGCCAGGCCCTCAAGAACCTGCTCGAGCGCGTGTTCCCCACTGATCTGGTCAGCGTGGTGCTTGGCGAGGTGGAAGTCGGCCAGGCTTTTGCCCGCCTGCCCTTCGATCATCTGCTGTTCACTGGCGCCACCAGCGTCGGTCGCCATGTGATGCTGGCCGCCGCAGAGAACCTGACGCCGGTGACCCTGGAGCTGGGCGGCAAGTCGCCGGCCATCGTCTCGGCCGACGTGCCGCTGGAGACCGCCGCCGAACGCATCGCCTTCGGCAAGACCCTCAACGCCGGCCAGACCTGCGTCGCCCCCGACTACGTGCTGGTGCCCCGCGAGCGCCTGGACGCCTTCGCCGAGGCCTACCGGCATGCCGTGCGTCGCCTCTATCCGCGGCTCGCTGGCAACCCCGACTACAGCGCGATCATCAACGAGCGCCAGCTTGGCCGCCTGAACCGGCTGCTGGACGATGCCCGTGAGCAGGGTGCCCAAGTGATCGACCTCTATCCCGACGAGCCGCGCCAGGGGCGCCGCCTGCCCCCACACCTGCTGTTGGACGTAAACGACAGCATGCAGGTGATGCAGGATGAAATTTTCGGTCCATTGCTGCCCGTGGTGCCCTACGACCGCCTGGACGAGGCCCTGGCCTACATCAACCAGCGACCTCGCCCCCTGGCGCTCTACTACTTCGGCTATGAACGTGGCGAGCAGGCCCGGGTGCTGCGCGACACCCACTCCGGCGGTGTCTGCCTCAACGACACCCTGCTGCATGTGGCCCAGGATGACCTGCCATTTGGCGGCATCGGCCCGTCGGGCATGGGTCACTACCACGGCCACGAAGGCTTCCTGACCTTCAGCAAGGCCAAGGCCGTGCTGGCCAAGCAACGCATCAATGCCGCCAAGGTGATCTATCCGCCCTATGGCAAGGCCTTGCAGCGCCTGGTCTACAAGCTGTTTATCCGCTGATGCAGCGCCGCGACCTGCTGCGCTTCGGCCTGGGCGCCAGCCTGTTTCTGGGGGCGGCCAGCCTGGTCGGCTGCAGCGAGCAGACGCCGTCGGCGGGTTACCAGGCGCTGCGCAAAGACGACCTGCCGTTGTTGCAGGCCCTGATCCCCGTCGTGCTGGCCGGCACCCAGGCCTCCACGGAGCAGGTGCTGCAAAGCCTCGACCACAAGCTGGCGGCACTGTCGCCTGCCATGCTCAAGCTGACCCGACAACTGTTCGACCTGCTCACCCTGCCCCTCACCCGCGGCCCGCTGACCGGGGTCTGGGGCAGCTGGGCAGAGGCCACCGACGCCGAAATTGAACGTTTCCTCGAACGCTGGCGCGACAGCTCGTTGAACCTGCTGCGCCAGGGCCACGCCTCGTTGCTGCAACTGCTGCTGATGGCCTGGTACGAACGCCCCGAAGCCTGGGCGGCGTGCGGCTACCCCGGCCCACCAAAGATCTGAATACCAGACAAGAGCACCGCCAAATGCCCGTCCCCGACCCATTCCGCCTAGGCCTCGAACGAGGCTGGATCACCCACGACGGCTCGCGCCTGGAACAGGACCTGACCCTCGCCGTCGACGTCGCCGTCATCGGCAGCGGCGCGGGCGGCGCCACCACCGCCGAACGGCTCAGCGCCGCCGGCTTGAAGGTGCTGCTGATTGAGGAGGGACCGCTGAAAACCAGCAGCGACTTCCACCTGCTCGAGCACAAAGCCTACGCCGACCTCTACCAGGAGGGCCTGGGCCGTCTAAGCAAAGACGGCGCCATTACCATTCTGCAGGGCCGGGCGGTGGGTGGCACCACCCTGGTCAACTGGACATCGAGCTTTCGCACACCGCCACAGACCCTGGAACATTGGGCTCGCGAGCATGGGGTCAAGGGCCTGGACAACGACACCCTGAAGCCGTGGTTCGAGCGCATGGAGCAGCATCTGGGCATCAGCCCCTGGGCCATGCCGCCCAATGCCAACAACGACGTGTTGCGTCGCGGCTGCGAGGCGCTTGGTCACCGCTGGGCGGTGATTCCGCGCAACGTGCGCGGCTGCTGGAACCTGGGTTACTGCGGCATGGGCTGCCCGGTCAACGCCAAGCAGTCGATGCTGGTCACCAGCATCCCGGCTACCTTGGAGCACGGCGGTGAACTGCTCTACCTGGCCCGTGCCGAGCGGTTCAGTCATGACGGCCAGCGCATTGCCCACTTGCAATGCCAGGCCCTGGACGCCCGGGGTATTCAGCCCACAGGCCGCCATATTCGCGTACGCGCCCGCCACTATGTGCTCGCCGGCGGCGGTATCAACAGCCCGGCACTGCTGCTGCGCTCAGACGCGCCTGACCCGCACCAGCGCCTGGGCAAGCGCACCTTCCTGCACCTGGTCAATTTCAGCGCCGCACAGTTCGAAGCGAAGATCGACCCGTACTACGGGGCGCCGCAATCGATCTACAGCGACCAGTTCCAGTGGCAGGACGGTGTCGCCGGCGCGGTAGGCTACAAACTCGAAGTACCACCGTTGCACCCGGCCCTGGCCAGCACCCTGCTCGGCGGCCATGGCCAGGAAAACGCCCAGCGCATGGCTGAACTGCCCCATACCCATGTGATGCTGGCGCTGCTGCGCGACGGCTTTCATCCCGACAGCCCCGGCGGCCAGGTGGAGCTGCGCGGCGATGGCTCACCGGTGCTCGACTACCCCGTCACCGGCTACCTGCGCGATGGCCTGCGCCGAGCCTGGCACAGCATGGCGCAGATCCAGTTCGCCGCCGGTGCCCGCCAGGTGATGCCGGTGCATGGAGATGCGCGCTATGTCAGCACCCCGGCGCAAGCCCAGGCACTGATCGACGGCCTGACCCTGGAGCTGCTGCGCATGCGTTTGGGCAGCGCCCACGTCATGGGCGGCTGCGCCCTGGGCGAGGACCCGCGCCAAGCAGTGTGCGACAGCCTGGGCCGGCATCACCAGCTGGAGAACCTGTCGATCCACGACGGTTCGCTGTTCCCCACCAGCATCGGCGCCAACCCGCAGCTGTCGGTCTACGCCCTGGCCGCCCTGCTCAGCGAAGCGCTGGTCGGCCGCCTGGCACGCGGCACATGACAGCCAATGGCTGCGCTGTCTATAGTGCCATCAGCCGGCCACGCGACTTGGCCGGGCGCAATCGCTGCGCTACCATCCGACTCCCCAACGCACTCCAGCCAGGATGACGCGATGAACCGAGTGTTGTACCCGGGTACTTTCGACCCCATTACCAAAGGCCATGGCGACCTGGTCGAGCGCGCCTCGCGCCTGTTCGACCATGTGATCATCGCCGTGGCGGCCAGCCCGAAGAAAAACCCCTTGTTCCCCCTGGAACAGCGGGTCGAGCTGGCCCGCGAGGTCACCAAGCACCTGCCCAATGTCGAAGTCATCGGCTTCTCCTCGCTGCTGGCGCATTTCGCCAAGGAAAAAGGCGCCAATGTGTTCCTGCGCGGCCTGCGTGCCGTGTCCGACTTCGAATACGAGTTCCAACTGGCCAACATGAACCGCCAGCTCGCGCCAGACGTCGAGAGCCTGTTCCTCACGCCGTCGGAGCGCTATTCGTTCATTTCCTCGACGCTGGTCCGGGAAATCGCCGCGTTGGGCGGTGATATCAGCAAGTTCGTGCACCCGGCCGTGGCCGACGCACTGACCGAGCGCTTCCGCAAGTAACCCTCGCGGTCACGATGTCGCGCCCGCGTGCACTGCGGGCGCGAATCCGGCACAATTGCGCCCATCGCTTTGAAACATGCCCGGGCCCGATGCCCAGGCCGGAGTCCCCATGTCCCTGATCATCACCGACGATTGCATCAACTGCGACGTCTGCGAACCCGAGTGCCCGAACGCCGCTATCTCGCAAGGCGAAGAGATCTACGTGATCGACCCGAACCTGTGCACCCAGTGCGTGGGCCACTACGACGAGCCACAGTGCCAGCAGGTTTGCCCGGTCGACTGCATCCCCCTGGATGAAGCCCACCCGGAAACCGAAGACGAGCTGATGGCCAAGTACCGCCGGATCACCGGCAAGGCCTGATGCCGTTCGTCGCCGCGTTACAGCGCGCAGCCCTAGGCGCCTGCCTGGCCCTGCTGGCCTGCGCCGCCCAGGCGCAAGGCCCCGGGCGTGCGGCTATCGCCAGCCCGCACAGCGAGGCGACCTCGGCGGCGCAACAGATCCTGCAACAAGACGGCAACGCCTTCGACGCCGCCGTGGCCATCAGCGCCACGCTGGCCGTGGTCGAGCCCTATGGCTCGGGCCTGGGTGGCGGTGGCTTCTTCCTGCTGCGCGAGAGCGGCGCCACGCCACGGTATACCTTCCTCGATGCGCGGGAACGCGCTCCGGCCGCGGCCCGTGCGGACATGTACCTCAAGGACGGCAAGGTGCAGCCCGGCCTGTCGATCAACGGGCCGCTGGCCGCCGCGATCCCCGGCCTGCCTCAGGCCCTGGCCGACCTCGCCAGCACCCACGGCAAGCTGCCGCTCAAGGACAGCCTGGCCCCGGCCATCCGCCTGGCCAACCAGGGCTTCGCCGTCGACCGCATCTATCGAGATCGCGCCACCATGCGCCTGAGCGCCCTGCGCGACGATGCCGAAAGCGCGCGGCTGTTCCTCAGTGGCAATGATGTACCGGCCCTGGGCACGGTGATCCGCCAACCCGAATTGGCCGCCACCCTGCAAGCCATGGCCGAGCAGGGCCGCGACGGCTTCTACCGTGGCCCGCTGGCCCGCCGCCTGGCCGAAGGCGTGCGCCAGGCCGGCGGTATCTGGACCCTCGACGACCTCGCCGGCTACCGTACGGCGTGGCGTGAACCGCTGCGTTATCCACTGGCCGACCAGCGTGAATTGATCAGCAGCCCGCCGCCCTCGGCCGGCGGCGTGGCCCTGGCACAAAGCCTGGCCATGCTCCAGCGCCTGCCCTGGCAGAGCGCCGCGCCCGTGCAGCGCAGCCACTATGTGATCGAAGTGCTGCGCCGCGCCTACCGCGACCGCGGCCTGCTCGGCGACCCGGACTATGTGAGCAACCCGATCAACCGCCTGCTGGCGCGCCAGTACCTGACAGGGCTGGCCGACAGCATCGATGTGCACCAGGCCACCCCCAGCAGCGCGCTGCCGCCCTCACCCGCCTGGCGTGAAGGCGACCACACCACCCATTTCGCGGTGATCGATGGCGACGGCAACGCCGTATCCGCCACGCTGTCGGTCAACCTGCCGTTTGGCGCGGCGTTCAGCGTGCCGGGGACCGGGGTGGTGCTGAACAACGAGATGGACGATTTCGCCGCCGACCCTGGCGGCAGCAACAGCTATGGCCTGGCCGGCAGCCAGGCCAATGCGGTGGCGGCGGGCAAGCGCCCCTTGTCGAGCATGAGCCCGACCTTCATCGAAAGCCCCAGCCAGCTCGCCACTTTCGGCACGCCAGGCGGCAGCCGCATACCCAGCATGGTGCTGCTGTCGGTGCTGGGGTTCCTCGAGGGCCGACCGGTGGCCGAGTGGCCGGCGTCACCACGCTATCACCACCAGTACCTGCCGGACGTGGTGGAGCATGAACCGGGGACGTTCAGTGCCCGGCAGAAGGCCGAGCTTGAAGGGCGCGGGTATCGGTTGAAGGATGTCGGGCGTCAGTACGGTAATCAGCAGGTGCTGTACTGGAACAAAGCTGCCGGGACCTTGGAAGCGGCCAGTGACCCCAGGGGCGTAGGCCAGGCCGCGATCGTCGACTGATCCATTTCCACCTGCCCCGCGATCAGGCCTGTGGCATCAGCGCTGGCATTTCGGGCAGAACACGCTCGCCCGCTGGCCCAGCTTCACTTCGCGCAGCTCGGTGCCACACAGTTTGCATGGCTGCCCACGACGCCCATACACGAACAACTCCTGCTGGAAGTAGCCCGGCTGGCCATCGCCACCGATGAAGTCACGCAAGGTGGTCCCGCCCTGTTCGATGGCCGCCGCCAACACTCGTTTGATTTCGATCGCCAGCTTCAGATAGCGCGCCCGCGAAATCCCGCCAGCTTCGCGGCGCGGATCGATCCCGGCCGCGAACAAGGCTTCGGTGGCGTAGATGTTGCCCACGCCAACCACCACCGCGTTATCCATGATGAACGGCTTGACTGCCATCGACCGTCCCCGGGACAGCTGGAACAGGCGCTCACCGTCGAACAGGTCGGTCAGCGGCTCTGGCCCCAGGCGAATCAGCAGCTCATGGTTGAGCGGGTCGAGACTCCACAACATCGCCCCGAAGCGGCGCGGGTCGGTGTAGCGCAGCATCAGCCCCGACTCGAGCTCGATATCCACATGTTCGTGCCTGGCCGCCGGCAAGCCCAACTCGACCAGGCGCAGGTTGCCCGACATGCCCAGGTGGCTGATCAGGGTGCCGACCTCGGCGTTGATCAGCAGGTACTTGGCGCGGCGCTCGACACTGACGATGCGCTGCCCCGACAGGCGCACATCCAGGTCTTCCGGGATCGGCCAGCGCAGGCGCGGGTCACGCACCACCACGCGGCTGACCCGCTGGCCTTGCAGATGGGGCGCGATGCCGCGCCGCGTGGTCTCGACCTCTGGCAGCTCCGGCATGGCTCAGTGCCCGCCCATTTCGCGGATGTTCTGCTTGAGCTGCTCGAAGTCATATTCGGTCAGGCCGATATAGTCCAGCACCAGCGGCCCCACCATGTTCCACTCGTGATCGACGCTCTGGTTGCCCAGCACACGGTACGAAGCGCAGATGTGCTCGGACATCTTCAGTACCGCCAGCAGGTTCTTCAGCTGGGTCTGGGTATTGCGCGAGGATTCATCGCGGAACACCGCCAAGGCATTGTGGTGGTTGGCGATGGCCGCGCTGATGTGCTCGGGCAGACGCCAGGACTTGGCGGTGAAGTAGCCGACCACCGAATGGTTGGTGTTGAACACGCGGTTCTCGGTGTCCACCACGCGGACCTCGTCATTGGTCTTGGCGTAGGATTCCTCCAGCACTTCCATGTAGTTGGGGAAGCGCTTGTGCATCAGCGGCACGCCGCAATCGTGGAACAGGCCAAGGGTGTAGGCCTCGTCCACGGCCTGGATGCCGGTGCGCTTGGCCAGGGTCAGGCAGGTCATGGCCACATCCTGGGCGGTGTCCCAGAACGGGTTGAGGGTGACGATAGTCTCGTCGCTCATCTCGCCCCTGATCGATTGCGCGTTGATCAGGTTGATGATCGAACGGCTGCCCAGCAGGTTTACCGCGCGCTGGATCGAGCCGATCTTGTTCGCCAGGCCGAACTGCGCCGAGTTGACCAGTTTGAGCAGGGCGCCGGACAGGCCCGGGTCCTGCGCGATCAGCTTGGCGATGGTCTCCAGGTCCGGGTCGGGCATGTACTGCTCGAACTGCAGGTCGACCATGATCTGCGGCTGTGGCGGGATGGTGATGCCCTGCAGGGCTTGCTGGATCTGTTCGGCGGTGAGTTCCTGGGACATTCGTGCATTCTCGCTGGGGACGGGGGATTCTAACCCTGTACGCCGCCAGGGTGACTATCAGTGAATCGTTGGATCCAAGAATTTCTTTAGCTGTGGGCGCCGACCAGTTGGTCGCAGTCACCAGCGAACCTGGGGCCAACACGGTATACTCCCGCTCTTTTTTCCCGGAGCGACGTCATGTCCCTGCCCAGCCTTCGCCTCAAAGCCAATGCCGATCGCCGCCTGCGCGCCGGCCACCTGTGGGTCTACAGCAATGAAGTCGATGTTGCCGCGACCCCGCTGCAAGGCCTGAAGGCCGGCCAGCAGGCCATTCTCGAAGCCGCCAACGGCAAGCCGCTGGGCGTGGTGGCCATGAGCCCGAACAACCTGATCTGCGCGCGCCTGCTGTCGCGCGATGCCAAGCTGCCGCTGGACAAGTCGCTGCTGGTGCACCGCCTGAACGTGGCCCTGTCGCTGCGCGAGCGCCTGTTCGACAAGCCATGCTACCGCCTGGTGTATGGCGACTCCGACCTGCTGCCGGGCCTGGTGGTCGACCGTTTCTTCGACATCCTCGTGGTCCAGCTGGCCTCGGCCACCATGGAAGCGCACAAGGACGAGGTAATCGCCGCGCTGGTGCAGGTGCTCAAGCCCAGCGGCATCCTGTTCAAGAACGATTCCGCCGCCCGCGACGCCGAAGGCTTGGAGCGTTATGTCGAGACCGTCTACGGCGAAGTGCCGGACTGGGTCGCGCTGGAAGAGAACGGCGTCAAGTTCGAAGCGCCGGTGCGTGAAGGCCAGAAGACCGGCTGGTTCTACGACCACCGCATGAACCGCGCCCGCCTGGCCCCCTACGTCAAGGGCAAGCGCGTGCTCGACCTGTTCAGCTACATCGGTGGCTGGGGCGTGCAGGCCGGCGCGTTCGGCGCCAGCGAAGTGTTCTGCGTGGACGCCTCGGGCTTCGCCCTCGACGGCGTCGAGCGCAATGCCGCGCTCAACGGCATCGGCGAGAAGCTGACCTGCATCGAAGGCGACGTGTTCGAAGCCCTGCGCGAGCTGAAAGCCGCCGAAGAGCGCTTCGACGTGATCATCGCCGACCCGCCCGCCTTCATCAAACGCAAGAAAGACCTGAAGAACGGCGAGGCCGCCTACCGCCGCCTCAACGAACAGGCCATGCGCATGCTCACCAAGGACGGCATCCTGGTCAGCGCCTCGTGCTCGATGCACCTGCCCGAGGACGACCTGCACAACATCCTGCTGACCAGCGCCCGCCACCTGGACCGCAACCTGCAACTGCTCGAGCGCGGCGGCCAGGGCCCGGACCACCCGGTGCACCCGGCCATCGCCGAGACCCGCTACATCAAGAGCATCACCTGCCGCTTGCTGCCCAACAGCTAAGCTGCACCGGCTTCCACAGGTTTCGCGCTGTGCGGCACCTGTGGCAGCCGGCTTGCCGAGGCTCGACCCGGTCCAGGCGTCATGACGGCAGCGCCAGCCGTCGATCCTCCCTGGGACAGCGCTCGAACCGTGCCCGATAACAACGGGTGAAGTACGACGCCGATTCGAATCCGCACGCGACTCCTACCTCCAGCACACTCATGTCGGTCTGGCGCAGCAACTGCCGGGCCTTGTCCAGCCTCAGCCGCAGATAGAAGCCACTGGGCGTGTCGTCCAGGTGCAGGCGAAACAGCCGCTCCAGCTGCCGCCGGGTCACCTGCACGCCATCGGCCAGCACCTGGGTGTTGAGTGGCAGCTCGGTATTGCGCTCCATCTCGCCGATCACCTTCACCAGCTTCTTGTTGCGCAACCCATAGCGCGTGGCGATTTGCATGCGCTGGTGATCCTGGCGCGGGCGGATGCGCCCGAGCACGAACTGCTCGGACACCTGCACCGCCAGTTCGCTGCCGTGGGCCTGGGCGATCAGGTCGAGCATCAGGTCGATGGAGGCCGTGCCGCCGGCGCAGGTGATGCGTCGGCGGTCGATCTCGAACAGCTCCTGGGTCGCCTGCAGGCGTGGATAACGTTCCTTGAACGCCTCCAGTGCCTCCCAATGCAGTGTGGCCCGGTGACCATCGAGCAGGCCAGCCTCGGCCAATACCATGGCGCCCGTGTCGATCCCGCCCAGCACCACGCCCTCATGGTCGAGACGACGCAGCATGTGCTGCAACTTCAACCCATAGCACGCCAGTGGCTCGAACCCGGCCACCAGCAGCAGCAGGCGCCCGTGCTCTCCCTCCCCCAGCGCGCCGTCGGCATTCACCGACATGCCGTTGCTGGCCTGCACCGCACCACCGTCCAGGCTCAACACACGCCAACGGTACAGCGGGCCACGAAAACGGTTGGCCACGCGCAGCGGCTCGATGGCGCTGATGAAGCCCATGGCGGAGAAGCCTGGCAGCAACAGGAAGTCTATGGTTTGCGGCATCGCGTGCTCCGCGGCAAAGGTGGTCGCCTCCGTGCAAGTGTTGGTCGCCAGGGTGCGATTTTCCACCCTGCCGCCAGCGTAGCGTGTTCTCACGGCCCGCAGAGGCCGGATCCGATAACAATACGCACTGCCGATGGAGAGCCACCATGCATCGCTTTATCCGCCGCAGCCTGTTGTCCCTCGCGCTCAGCACTACCGTAGCCACTCCGCTTTTCGCCGCCGAACCCGCCACCTGCAAGGATGTGCGCCTGGGCGTGGTCAACTGGACCGATGTGATCGCCACCAGCGCCATGGCCCAGGTGCTGCTCGACGGCCTGGGTTACCAGACCAAGCAGACCAGCGCCTCGCAGCAGATCATCTTCGCCGGCATCCGCGACAAGCGCCTGGACATGTTCCTCGGGTACTGGAACCCGATCATGACCCAGACCATCACCCCGTTCGTCCAGGCCGGCCAGGTGAAGGTGCTCGACAAGCCCAGCCTGGAAGATGCCCGCGCCACTCTCGCCGTGCCGAAATACCTGGCCGACAAGGGCCTGAAGACGTTCGCCGACATCCACAAGTTCCACAAGGAGCTGGGCGGCAAGCTCTACGGCATCGAGCCCGGTTCCGGCGCCAATACCCAGATCAAGGCGATGATCAGCAAGAACCAGTTCGACCTCGGCAAGTTCCAGCTGGTCGAGTCCAGCGAGGCCGGCATGCTCGCCGCCGTCGACCGCGCCGTGCGGCGCAAGGAAGCGGTGGTGTTCTTCGGCTGGGCGCCGCACCCGATGAACGTGAACATCGACATGGTCTACCTGGGCGACAGCCAGGACGCCCTCGGCCCGGACGAGGGCCGCGCCACAGTGTGGACGGTGACCGCGCCGGACTATGCCCAGCGCTGCCCCAACGCCCATCGCCTGCTGACCAACCTCAGCTTCAGCGCCGAGGACGAGAGCCGGATGATGCAGCCGCTGCTGGACCACAAGGACGCGCTGGAATCCGCGCGCCAGTGGCTCAATGACCACCCCGAGGACAAGGCCCGCTGGCTTGACGGGGTGACCACCTTCGACGGCAAACCGGCCGCGGACAACCTCAAGCTCACCGCCAACTGACATTCCTCCATCGCGGGGCAAGCCCGCTCCCACGCCAGCACACGGCCTCTCTGTGGGAGCGGGCTTGCCACGCGATAGCGACCTGACAGATACAAAGGAACCCACCATGAACCACGACGTCATCATCACCTGCGCCCTCACCGGTGCCGGCGACACGGTCGCCAAGAGCCACCTGGTCCCGATCACGCCGAAACAGATCGCCGAGTCCGCCGTCGAAGCCGCCAAGGCCGGCGCCACGGTGGTCCACTGCCACGTCCGTGACCCGCAGACCGGCCGCTTCAGCCGCGACGTCAACCTCTACCGCGAGGTGATGGAACGCATCCGCGAGGCCGACGTGGACATCATCGTCAATCTCACCGCCGGCATGGGCGGCGACCTGGAGATCGGTCCCGGCGAATCGCCCATGGAGTTCGGCCCGGGCACCGACCTGATCGGCCCGCTGGAGCGCCTGGCCCATGTCGAAGCGCTGCTGCCGGAGATCTGCACCCTGGACTGCGGCACCCTCAACTTCGGCGATGGCAACGCCATCTATGTCTCCACCCCCGCCCAACTACGTGCCGGCGCCAAGCGCATCACCGAGCTGGGAGTGAAAGCAGAGTTGGAGATTTTCGACACCGGCCACCTGTGGTTCGCCAAACAGATGATCAAGGAAGGTCTGCTGCAAGACCCGCTGTTCCAGCTGTGCCTGGGCATCCCGTGGGGCGCTCCGGCCGACACCACCACCATGAAGGCCATGGTCGACAACCTGCCTGCCGACGTTACCTGGGCCGGTTTCGGCATTGGTCGCATGCAGATGCCGATGGCTGCCCAGGCGGTGCTGCTTGGCGGCAACGTGCGGGTCGGGCTGGAAGACAACCTGTACCTGGACCGTGGCGTGCTGGCCAGCAACGGCCAACTGGTCGAGCGGGCCGCTGAGATCATCACCCGCATGGGTGGCCGTGTGCTCACCCCGGCCGAAGGCCGGGAAAAGATGAACCTCAAGCGTCGCTAATATCCCCGCAGGAGCCAGATATGCCTTTTATCACCGACATCAAGACTTTCGCCGCGCTGGGTAGCGGCGTGATCGGCAGCGGCTGGGTCGCCCGCGCCCTGGCCCACGGCCTCGACGTGGTTGCCTGGGACCCGGCCCCCGGTGCCGAGGTCGCGCTGCGCAAGCGCATCGCCAACGCCTGGCCGGCGCTGCAAAAGCAAGGCTTGGCACCCGGCGCATCGCAGGATCGCCTGAGGTTCGTGCCCACCATCGAGGAATGTGTGCGCGATGCCGACTTCATCCAGGAAAGCGCCCCCGAACGTCTGGACCTCAAGCTCGACCTGCACGCGAAGATCAGCGCCGCCGCCAAGCCCGACGCAATCATCGGCTCCAGCACCTCGGGGCTGCTGCCCAGCGAGTTCTACGAGTCGGCGACCCACCCCGAACGCTGTGTGGTGGGGCACCCGTTCAACCCGGTCTACCTGCTGCCACTAGTGGAAATCGTCGGCGGTCGCAAGACCAGCCCTGAAGCCATCGAAGCGGCGAAAAGCATCTACACCAGCCTGGGCATGCGCCCGCTGCATGTGCGCAAGGAGGTCCCCGGTTTTATCGCTGATCGACTGCTCGAAGCGCTATGGCGCGAAGCCCTGCACCTGGTCAACGACGGTGTCGCCAGCACCGGCGAGATCGACGACGCGATTCGCTTTGGCGCTGGGCTGCGCTGGTCGTTCATGGGTACGTTCCTCACCTACACTCTGGCTGGAGGCGATGCCGGCATGCGCCACTTCATGGCCCAGTTCGGCCCGGCATTGAAGCTACCCTGGACCTACCTGCCAGCGCCGGAACTGACGGACAAGCTGATTGACGACGTGGTTGAAGGCACCTCGGAGCAATTGGGCGAACACAGCATCGCCGCGCTGGAGCGTTATCGTGACGACACCCTGCTGGCGGTGCTGGAAGCGGTGAAAACCAGCAAGGCCAAGCACGGCATGGCCTTCAGCGACTGAGGAGAAAACGATGCCCGCCCTGATCACCTATCGCACTCGCGTGTTGCCCGAGTGGGTCGACTACAACGGCCACCTGCGCGATGCCTACTACCTGCTGATCTTCAGCTTTGCCACCGATGCGCTGATGGAGCGCATCGGCCTGGATGGCCAAGCACGGGGCCAGAGTGGGCACTCATTATTCACCCTGGAGGCACATATCAATTACCTGCACGAGGTGAAACTTGACATCGAGGTGTGGGTGCAGACTCACATCATCGGCTTCGACAAGAAGCGTCTGCACCTATATCACAGCCTCCATCGCAATGGGTTTGACGAAGCGCTGTCGGCCAGCGAACAGATGCTGCTCCATGTCGACCTGGCCGGTCCCAGGTCGACCGCCTTTGGTGAGCATAGCGTGATGCTGCTGCGGGAGCTGACGCAGCAGCAATACGATCTCCCATTGCCGGCGCTGACAGGAAGAGTAATTCGGTTGCCAAGCTGAATGCCCTTGGCAATTCGCCCAAACGCACCCCTTGGAAGACTTAATAAAAGTTCGATATAACAACAGCCCGCTCGTTCAGACGGCGCTTTTCATGAGAGTGGTCGTCGCCGAATCGCACACCGAGATAAGTTACGCCAGGATCAGACCAGCGATAGATATACTCACAGTTGCCAGTGCAATCCTTCGGATCATAGCCAATTGATGCATAACGCTTACCCTCATAAGTCGGACTTATGAAACCAAATTGGTAAGGAGGGACATATTCCGGCCCCCCTGGTTTCCATACATGATTAATCCCCATTAAATGGCCAAAGCCGTGCAAAAAATATTCTGGACTTTTAATATTGAACACATAAAACGCGTTATCTTTTTCGGCTTCATCATAAGTTACTTCTTTCTTGTCCACCCAGTACGCCCCCACGATGACCACATCGGCAGCATGCTGCTTACGAAGTCTAGCCACTTCTTTTGTGGCTTCAGTTTCTGCATCTGTAAAATCCAGCAGAATTTTATCGTTGTGATGAAAAATACTGTCAGCTGCATTCGATGCGGTCATGTGAGCCACGGTGAGTTTCAGAGATACGCCATCCCCCTGATTAGTCATTTCGTTGAACCACTCAAGCTCGTCTCTCAGGACAATCATCGCTGACGGTTCCATTGTATTGGTTTTCCTGGTGCTAACCAGAAGTACCGAGATCGAAGGTTTGGCCTTCGAGATAGACTTTGATGCTACCGCTTTAGTAGCGTGCTCTTGCACAGCTGGCTCATTTTCTAGTACCAGGCAGGGCGGTGCTGCCGCCATGTCGACCTGCATCAACCCATGCTGGCCGTTACCTACATCCTCCAGAACATAGAGCTTACCCTCGACAACCACTCGCCCCCTGAGTGAATCGCCGCGACGGGCTAGAAAAATGAAATTCGCTGCGTTGAAATGTCCATCCTTCACATCAGATGAGGCATCACCGAACCAATAGTCAGCGGGGGTATACTTCAGCGCCGCCTCTGCGCGGCTGCCAACCTCATCAGATTCATGCCCTTTATAGTTGCGCAGTTTAAACTCTACAGCTCTTCCGCCTGGCAGCAATACAGACAAGCGGTTTGTCGACTTCCTTACGACCTCAGGGTCTACACGTATCAACTGAATGCTTTCTTTCCCCGGCCTATCAAGCAATACCCCCAGCTTGTGCCGGCCAGCGGCTTTTTCAGCTTCTAGCGCCTCACGGTTTACCGAAGGCTCCAGTGTGGCCAACCGCAGGGCTTCCTGCGCTAAAGCAGGGCGTAAGGAAATCAGTAACAACACTACCAAAAGCACGGCATGCGCCCAGCACTTCAATGTCAGGTCTCTCATACCTCACCTCCGAAAATAGACGAGGTTCAATTGGACAGGCGGATGAGGTATCCGACAACTGGCAGAATTACCAGGTAGCGCGTAGCGCAAAAAAGAAACCCCGGTAAGCCGTGAGCATCCGGGGCCAAGCGCGGGCAACATTCACTTTGCGTGGAATGAGGGTGACCAAACCCTCGGTGCCGTGAATGACATCAGTGTGCAGGCTTGCCGCCCCGACGATTTAGCCGTAAACGACCTGTTCTTAGCCAAAGCGGCCATCGCGGCATTCTGCCCTTGCCGCGCCGGCGACTCCGTCACAGAATCAATTGCAAACAACACAAGCGAAGGGCAACGGCCATGATGCATGCGGATCTGATCGACCAGGACGACCTGTTGGGTCAATTGCGCTCACGGGGTTTCGACATTCCGGCCGGCGCCAGCGCCGAGCAGGCCTGCGAGGTGGTAGTGCGTGGGCTGACCGAACCCAATGCCCGGGCGCTCAAGGGCATGGTGGAGCAGATGTATACCGGCAGCGCGACGATCCTGCCAGCGGTACGCCAAGCCATCGACAAGCAGTTGCTGCCGGCGCTGGCACAATATAACAAACACGCTTGATTCAACGCGAAATCAGGGAGACACGCCGGGCCTGACTGTTTCGATTAATATATGCGAGATAGCAGGCCCAGGCTTTACGGCATGCCACCAAGTCATTTACCTGCAAAACCCTGAGGAGCCGAATACTGTATAAACTCAATCTTATCAAACAAATCCCGGTTACTTCGCGTAACTTGGTATGGGGAAAGAAGTGAAGTTTCCAAGGGCCTTAGGCTAATCAAAAAACGCTCGCGATACTCTTTATCAAGCTCACCCTCAATGCACAGAGCGTTCACCCGACTCTCAGTTTGAAAACAAAGCTTCATGTGGCCTCTTGGCAGATTACCAAGAGCGATCGAGTCTATCATCTTATTTCTTGTTTCTCTGCACATTAGAGTTTCACCTTGTCCCGCCACCGTGAGACAATTGTCGCCTTGCATGCGAATTTTCGTATAGGTGGTCACTTTTATTTCATGACCGGAATTAGTTGATGGTACCGACGTACAGGCCGAAAAAGATGAAACCACCAACAAACTCATAAAAATAGAAACATAAATTGCTCTTGCTTTCATGGCTATATTGCCCTCATGAGAACTAGAACCATTTTTCGGACATCTGCGGGCTTGCAGAAATCCGGCTTGATAGATCGCTCATGACCATCCTTTCGTAACCGTCCACAGTCTGCAACTAGCAAAAATATCAGGTCAAAAAAACAAAAAGCCCGGCCGCATTACGCGACCGGGCAACATGAACGACAACACTCCTTGGCTACCCCCTCCGCGTGTATTCCACAAAGGCAACGCGGAGCTCAGAGCCTCACACTGGCAAACGTCGACTCATTGCGCGCCTGGCTGAGCGCCGCCATCGGCCCGCTGTGGGGCGACAGCGCCATTGCCTGCGGGATCGGCATCATCGCCACCTGCTGGGTGGTGTTCGAGCCCACCCGTTCGTCACGCGGTGGAATGCCGAAGTATTCGCGATAGCACTTGGAGAAGTGCGGCGTGGAGACGAACCCGCACACCGAGGCCACCTCGATGATCGACATCGGCGTCTGCTTGAGCAGTTGCCGGGCGCGGATCAGCCGCAGCTTGAGGTAGTAGCGCGACGGCGAGCAGTGCAGGTACTTCTGGAACAGGCGCTCGAGCTGGCGCCGCGACACTGCCACATAGACCGCCAGTTCGTCGAGGTCGATCGGCTCCTCGAGGTTGGCTTCCATCAGCGCGACGATTTCCTGCAGCTTCGGTTGGTTGGTGCCAAGCATATGCTTGAGCGGCACGCGCTGGTGGTCCTGCTCGTTGCGGATGCGTTCGTAGACGAACATCTCGGAGATCGCCGCCGACAGCTCGCGGCCGTGGTCGCGGCTGATCAGGTGCAGCATCATGTCCAGCGGCGCGGTGCCACCGGAGCTGGTGAAACGGTTGCGGTCGAGGGTGAACAGGCGGGTGCTCATGTTCACCCGCGGGTAGGCCTCCTGCATTGCCGCCAGGCATTCCCAGTGCACGCTGCAATCGAAGCCGTCAAGCAGCCCGGCGCAGGCCAGCGCCCAGCTGCCGGTGCACACCGCGCCCAGGCGACGCGATTGGCGGGCCTGGGCCTGCAGCCAGGTGACGTGCTCGCGGGTGACAGTGCGCTGGATGCCAACGCCACCGCAGACAATCACGGTGTCCATTGGCGGCGCACTGTGCATGGCCGCGTCGGGGGTGATCTGCAGGCCGTCGCTCGCCCACACCTGGCCACCATCGACGGTCAGGGTGTGCCAGCGGTACAGCTCGCGACCGGAAAGCTGGTTGGCCATGCGCAGGGGTTCGACGGCCGAGGCCAGGGAAATGAGGGTGAAGTTGTCCAGCAGGAGAAAGCCGATGGACTGGGGTGCTGTGCGGTTCTGGGTTGGGGTCCCGGAGGTGTACGACGTCATCGCGATTTCTCCTCACACAATGCAGGGTGTGCTTCAGGCGAGCACTGTTCTTGTAATGGCCCCGTTTCGTATGCAGGGGCTTTGCCAATCTCAACGCAAATGGCATGCCTGAATTTGAACGCCCATCCAATAAAACCCAAAAGCGACGTCGGCATGCGCCTTCCAGCGGCCTGGGTGATGAGCGTCAGGTCAAACGCAAACAGGCGCGCCAGCGCCTCTGCGCGTCACTCCTGAGCAATTCGGTAGCACTTGTGGGAAGGTTGCCCAGATGCGACAGACTTAAGTGTCACCGACAACCAACCTGCTGGTAACGACAGGCGACGGCCGGTAGATGACAACCGCTGCGCCAGAATGTGGCGCATCGGTCACGTGTGGGCCAGAACGGCGCATCAGCATTCGATGACGCTGACCGCCAGGCCTCCGCGAGAGGTTTCCTTGTACTTGTCGTGCATGTCGGCGCCGGTGTCGCGCATGGTGCGAATCACCTGATCCAACGAGATGAAGTGTTCGCCATCACCGCGCAAGGCCATCTGCACGGCATTGATCGCCTTCACCGCGGCGATGGCGTTGCGCTCGATGCACGGGACCTGCACCAGGCCACCGACCGGGTCGCAGGTCAGGCCGAGGTTGTGTTCCAGGGCGATCTCGGCGGCGTTCTCCAACTGCGCCGGGGTGGCGCCAAGTACATCGGCCAAGCCTGCGGCAGCCATGGCGCAGGCCGAACCGACCTCGCCCTGGCAACCAACCTCGGCGCCGGAGATCGAGGCGTTCTTCTTGCACAGGATGCCCACGGCAGCAGCGCCGAGGAAGAAGTCCACCACGTTGGACTCATCCACCGCATCGGAGAAACGCATGTAGTAGTGCAACACCGCCGGGATGATGCCAGCAGCGCCGTTGGTGGGCGCGGTGACCATGCGCCCGCCAGCGGCGTTCTCTTCGTTGACCGCCAGGGCGAACAGGTTGACCCACTCCATGGCGCTCATGGTCGAGCCGATCACATTGGGCTTGCCCAACTCCTGCAGGCTGCGGTGCAGGCGGGCGGCGCGGCGACGCACATTGAGCCCGCCGGGCAGGATGCCTTCATGCTTGAGGCCGTTGTTCACGCACTCCTGCATGGCTTGCCAGAGCTTGAGCAGGCCGGCGCGGATCTCGGCTTCGCTGCGCCAGACCTTTTCATTCTCCAGCATCAATTGCGACACGCGCAGGTCGTTTTGCTTGCACAGGCGCAGCAGTTCGGCGGCGCTGTCGAAGTCGTAGGGCAGCACGGTCTGGTCGGCGTCCAGCACGCCGCTGGCGGCCTGGGCGGCATCGACCACGAAACCGCCGCCCACCGAGTAATAGGTGTCGCGGTGCAGCTCGCCCGCCTCGCCTTCGGCAATCAGGGTCATGGCATTCGGGTGGTAAGGCAGGTTCTCGTCCAGCAGCAGCATGTCGCGGGTCCAGACGAACTCGACGGGCAGGCGATTATCGAGCTTGAGCACGTTGGTTTCGCGCAGGTCGGCGATACGTGGGGTGATCTGGCTGGGATCGATGGCGTCCGGCCATTCGCCCATCAGCCCCATGATCGTGGCGTTGTCGGTGCCGTGGCCGACACCGGTGGCCGACAGCGAGCCATACAGCCTCACTTCGATACGCCGTACCTGCTCCAGCTCGCCGCGCTCACGCAGCCCCTGGACGAACAGCGCAGCGGCGCGCATGGGGCCGACGGTGTGCGAGCTGGAAGGCCCGACACCGATCTTGAACAGGTCGAACACGCTGATGGCCATTGTCGAATCACCTCTTGCTGGGCTTGTCTCTGCGCGCCAGGCGCAGGGCGGAGCAACTGCTAGGCTGAAACAGTCGAGCCGCCTTGAATGCTCGCATCATCGGGCTTTTGCCCAGCCCTTCGCCGTCTGCAACCGACGTACTTTTGTCCAGCAGCGCCGCCGCTGCACGGGCCTTTCGTGCGCCGTTTTCCAGCGGCGGGACGACGCAAAAACCGAGGTATGGGGGTGGAAAAATCCAGTTGCGACATCGTCCGTACTGGATACGACCCGTCCTGTACTGGATACGACGCCACCAGTAGGCGATTGCCGAACGCTGGAGGATTATCGAAAGCGACTCGTATTGCACGGCCTCGCATCCTGCCCTCTGCAGGCCTGGTCGACCGGAGCCCTGAGAACGCCCGGCGGCCCACGCGAACCCGAAGATAAAATCACAGGAGTCCATCCATGAAAGGTTCACCCAAGCTGTTGCTGGTCGCGTTGCTGTCCGCTCCGCTGCTGGCCCAGGCCGCCGAACCCGAGCAGTGTCAGACGGTGCGGTTCTCCGATGTCGGCTGGACCGACATCACGGTCACCACCGCGACCACCAGCGTCGTGCTCGAAGCCCTGGGCTACAAGACCCACACCACCATGATCTCGGTACCGGTGACCTACAAGTCTCTGGCGACCGGCAAGGACCTCGACGTGTTTCTCGGCAACTGGATGCCGACCATGGAGAACGACATCAAGCAGTACCGTGACGCCGGCACCGTCGAGACCGTGCGCGCCAACCTGGAAAATGCCAAGTACACCCTGGCCGTGCCCCAGGCCTTGTATGACAAGGGCCTGAAGGACTTCGCCGACATTCCCAAGTTCAAGCAGGAGCTCAAGGGCAAGATCTACGGTATCGAACCGGGCAACGACGGCAACCGCACCATCCAGAAAATGATCGACGACAACGCCTTCGGCCTGAAGGACGCCGGGTTCCAGATCGTGCAGTCCAGCGAGGCGGGCATGCTGGCCCAGGTCGACCGGGCGCAGAAGCGTGAAGACGCGATCGTCTTCCTCGGCTGGGAACCGCACCCGATGAACACCCGCTTCAAGATGCAGTACCTGACCGGTGGGGATGCCTATTTCGGTCCCGACTTCGGCAAGGCCACCGTGCTGACCAACACCCGCAAGGGCTACGCACAGGAATGCGGCAACGTTGGCCAGCTGTTGAAGAACCTGTCGTTCGAGCTCAAGGATGAAAGCACCATGATGGGCTATGTCCTGGACGACAAGATGAAGCCCGAGGCGGCCGCTAAGAAATGGCTGAAGGACAACCCTGGCAAACTCGACGCCTGGCTCGCCGGCGTGACCACCGTGGATGGCAAACCCGGCCTTGAGGCGGCCAAGGCCAAACTGACGCAATAACGCAAGACGCCATGGCAACACCTCGGGGTGGGACCGTGCCCACCCCGGACTGATTTCAATCTTTGCAGGTGGAAGCTCGCTATCATGCTTATCGATCAGAAAATACCCCTGGGGCAGTACATCGCCTCATTCGTCGAATGGTTGACCCAGAATGGCGCCAGCTACTTCGACGCCATCGCCGCAGGCCTGGAGTTCATGATCCATGGGGTCACCAGCGCCCTGACCTGGTTCAACCCGTTCGTGCTCATCGCCCTGTTCGCCGCCCTCGCGCACCTGATCCAGCGCAAATGGGCGCTCACCGTCTTCGTCGCCCTGTCGTTCCTGCTGATCCTCAACCTGGGCTACTGGCAGGAGACCATGGAAACCCTGGCGCAAGTTACCTTCGCCACGGTGGTCTGCGTGGTCATCGGCGTGCCGCTGGGCATCGCCGCCGCGCACAAACCGATGTTCTACACCGCCATGCGCCCGGTGCTGGACCTGATGCAGACCGTGCCCACCTTCGTCTACCTGATCCCGACCCTGACCCTGTTCGGCCTGGGCGTGGTGCCGGGGCTGATCTCCACCGTGGTATTCGCCATCGCAGCGCCCATCCGCCTGACTTACCTGGGTATCTGCGACGTGCCGCAGGAGCTGATGGACGCTGGCAAGGCCTTCGGTTGCTCGCGCCGCCAGCTGCTGACCCGCATCGAACTGCCCCACGCCATGCCGAGCATCGCCGCCGGGGTGACGCAATGCATCATGCTGTCGCTGTCGATGGTGGTGATCGCCGCCCTGGTCGGCGCCGACGGCCTGGGCAAACCCGTGGTCAACGCACTGAACACCGCCGATATCTCCCTGGGCTTCGAAGCGGGCCTGGCCATCGTGCTGCTGGCGATCATGCTCGACCGTATCTGCAAGCAACCGGAGCTGCCGGTAAGGGGTGAGGCATGAGCATCATTCGTTTCGAAGACGTCGACGTCATCTTCTCCAGCAAGCCGCGCGAGGCGCTGGCCCTGCTCGACCAGGGCAAGACCCGCGAGCAGATCCTCAAGCAGACGGGCCTGGTGGTCGGCGTCGAAAAGGCCAACCTGGACATCAACAAGGGCGAGATCTGCGTACTGATGGGCCTGTCCGGCTCGGGCAAGTCCAGCCTGCTGCGCTGCATCAACGGCCTCAACACCGTGAGCCGCGGCAAGCTGTTCGTCGAGCACGAAGGCAAGCACATCGACATCGCCCACTGCACCCCGGCAGAACTAAAGATGATGCGCACCAAGCGCATCGCCATGGTGTTCCAGAAGTTCGCCCTGATGCCCTGGCTGACGGTGCGCGAGAACATCAGCTTCGGCCTGGAGATGCAGGGCCGGCCAGAGAAGGAACGGCGCAAGCTGGTGGATGAAAAGCTCGAGCTGGTGGGCCTGACCCAGTGGCGCAACAAGAAACCGGACGAACTCTCCGGTGGCATGCAGCAGCGCGTGGGCCTGGCCCGGGCGCTGGCGATGGACGCCGACATCCTGCTGATGGACGAGCCATTCTCGGCACTCGACCCGCTGATCCGCCAGGGTCTGCAGGACGAATTGCTGGCCCTGCAGAGCAAGCTGAGCAAGACCATCGTGTTCGTCAGCCATGACCTGGACGAGGCGCTGAAACTGGGCAGCCGCATCGCTATCATGAAGGACGGGCGCATCATCCAGTACAGCAAGCCGGAAGAGATCGTGCTCAACCCGGCCGACGAATACGTGCGCACCTTCGTCGCCCACACCAACCCGCTCAACGTGCTGTGCGGCCGCAGCCTGATGCGCAGCCTGGACAATTGCCGGCGGGTCAACGGTTCGGTGTGCCTGGACCCTGGCATCGACTCATGGCTGGACCTTGGCGAAGGCGGCTCGCTCAAGCGCGCACGCCAGGGCCAGAATGGCCTGGACATGCAGAACTGGGCGCCAGGGCAGGACGTCGGCTTGCTGGAGCGCAGGCCAACCGTGGTGCACGCCGATATCGGCATGCGCGAGGCACTGCAGATCCGTTATCAAACCGGCAACAAGCTAGTGCTGCAGGATAACGACAAGGTGGTGGGGATACTCGGGGATACCGAGTTGTATCACGCGTTGCTCGGCAAGAATCACGGGTGATTCAATTGGGGCCGCGTTGCGGCCCCAATCATTTTTTCAGCGTACGACAATACCGCGCGAAGCCATGTAGGCCTTGGCTTCCGGTACCGTGTACTCGCCAAAGTGGAAGATGCTCGCCGCCAGCACCGCGCTGGCATGCCCTTCCAGGATACCGTCGGCCAGGTGCTGCAGGTTGCCTACGCCACCGGAAGCAATCACCGGGATCCCCAGTGCATCGCTGATGGCGCGGGTCACGCCCAGGTCGAAGCCATTCTTCATGCCATCCTGGTCCATGCTGGTAAGCAGGATCTCGCCAGCCCCCAGGCCTTCCATCTTCTTCGCCCACTCCACCGCATCCAGCCCGGTAGGCTTGCGCCCGCCGTGGGTGAAGATCTCCCAGCGCGGGGTTTCACCCGGGCCGGAGACTTTCTTGGCGTCGATGGCAACGACGATGCACTGCGAACCGAAACGGTCCGCCGCCTCGCCCACGAACTCCGGGTTGAACACCGCGGCGGTGTTGATCGACACCTTGTCGGCACCGGCGTTGAGCAGGTTGCGGATGTCCTGCACGGTGCGCACGCCACCACCCACGGTCAGCGGGATGAATACCTGGCTGGCCATGCGCTCGACGGTATGCAGGGTGGTGTCACGGCCATCGACGCTGGCGGTGATGTCGAGGAAGGTGATCTCGTCGGCGCCCTGCTCGTCGTAGCGCCGGGCGATCTCCACCGGGTCGCCGGCATCGCGGATGTTCTCGAACTTGACGCCCTTGACCACCCGGCCGTTATCCACGTCCAGGCAAGGGATGATGCGCTTGGCCAGTGCCATGGTCGCTCCTCAGCCTTGGTAGTTGTCGCAGAAGGCCTGGGCCTCGGCGACGTCGAGGGTGCCTTCGTAGATGGCACGGCCGGTGATGGCGCCGATGATGCCTGGTGCCTTGGCGTCCAGCAGGGCCTTGATATCGCCCAGGTTGTGGATGCCGCCCGAGGCGATCACCGGAATACGCGTGGCTTCGGCCAGGGCCTTGGTGAAGGGCACGTTGCAGCCCTGCATCATGCCGTCCTTGGCGATGTCGGTGTAGACGATCGCCGAGACGCCATCGGCCTCGAAACACTTGGCCAGGTCGATGACCTGCACGCTGCTCACTTCGGCCCAGCCGTCAGTGGCGACGAAACCGTCCTTGGCGTCCAGGCCGACGATGACCTTGCCAGGGAACGCCTTGCACGCTTCGGCGACGAACTCAGGCTGCTTGACCGCCTTGGTGCCGATGATCACGTAGCTGACACCAGCCTTGACGTAGTGCTCGATGGTTTCCAGCGAGCGAATGCCACCGCCGATCTGGATCGGCAGGGTCGGATAGCGCTTGGCGATAGCCGTGACCACTTCACCGTTGACCGGCTGGCCTTCGAAAGCGCCGTTTAGGTCGACCAGGTGCAGGCGGCGGCAACCACCCTCGACCCATTTGGCGGCCATGCTCACCGGGTCGTCGGAAAATACCGTGGAGTCTTCCATGCGGCCTTGGCGCAGGCGTACGCAGGCACCGTCCTTGAGATCGATAGCGGGGATAATCAGCATGTGAGGAACCTGTCTAATCGTTGGAATTCAGGGCTTCTCGAGCGCCCACAGGTCGCTTTCGATGCTCTCGAACCGCTCCTTGAGGTGCAGCTGAACATCGGCAATCGCCCTGTTGTAGTAATGGGGTGCAATCTCTTTGCTGAACAGCTCGAGGACCTCGGCCACCTCGAACGACCCCAGCTCCAGCTCGAAGCGGTCTTCGAGAAAGCGCTTGAGCGTGTCGAGCGCCTCGCGCTCCTGCTCCGGGGTCAGGGTGATGATCGGGGCCTTGGTCTTCGATCGGCTCATTTACCAGCGCCCGTCCCAGGCGACGAAGTTCTGCAGCAGCTGCAGGCCATGGGTATGGCTCTTCTCCGGGTGGAACTGCACGGCGAAGCGCGAACCTTCGGCCAGCGCGGCGGCGAAATCGACGCCGTAGTGGCCGCGACCGACCACCTGGCCCGGCTTGCCGGCCTCGATGAAGTAGCTGTGCACGAAGTAAAAACGCGCACGGTCGGGGATGTCATGCCACAGCGGGTGGTCGATGGTCTGGCCGACTTCGTTCCAGCCCATGTGCGGCACCTTCAGGTGCTCGCCGTCTTCCTTCAGGTCTTTACCGAAAAAGCGCACCTGGCCGGGGAACAGGCCGATGCAGTCGACACCGTCGTTTTCCTCGCTGCGCTCGAGCAGGGCCTGCATGCCTACGCAGATGCCGAGGAACGGGCGGTCCTGGCTGACTTCTCGCACCAGGCTGTCGAAGCCCAGGCGGCGGATCTCGGCCATGCAGTCGCGGATCGCGCCGACGCCCGGGAACACCACGCGGTCGGCTTCACGAATCACCGCGGCATCGCTGGTCACCAGCACCTTGCCGGCGCCCACATGCTCCAGGGCCTTGGCCACCGAGTGCAGGTTGCCCATGCCATAGTCGATTACGGCTACCGTCTGCATTTACAGGCACCCTTTGGTGGACGGCATCTGCCCGGCCATGCGCTCGTCGAGGGTAACGGCCATGCGCAGCGCGCGGCCGAACGCCTTGAACACGGTCTCGATCTGGTGGTGGGTGTTGTGGCCACGCAGGTTGTCGATATGCAGGGTCACCAGGGCATGGTTGACGAAGCCCTGGAAGAACTCCTGGAACAGGTCGACATCGAAGCCGCCCACGGTGGCGCGGGTATACGGCACGTGCATCTGCAGGCCCGGACGACCGGAGAAGTCGATGACCACGCGCGACAGGGCCTCGTCCAGCGGCACATAGGCATGGCCATAGCGGAAGATGCCTTTCTTGTCGCCGATGGCCTGGGCGAATGCCATGCCCAGGGTGATGCCGACGTCCTCGACGGTATGGTGGTCGTCGATATGCAGGTCGCCCTTGCACTCGATGTCCAGGTCGATCAGCCCATGCCGAGCGATCTGGTCGAGCATGTGTTCAAGGAAAGGCACGCCGATTTCAAATCGGGCCTTGCCGCTGCCATCGAGGTTGATCGAGCACTTGACCTGGGTTTCCAGGGTATTGCGCTCGACGGAAGCCTTACGTTCGACCATCACCAGCTCCGCAAAATCATTGGGCGAAAAGGGCTCCATTATAGGCCCAGAACGCGCCAGCTTGAAACGCGGATGACATATGGCAGGGCTAGTAATTACGGGGGTGGGAGAGACCTACAGGTCTATACAAGCAGATTTTTCTGTTGACCCCATCGCGGTGCGCCGATGCGACTTGCCCCGCGACAGGGCCCTTGAAGCCAGCCAGTCAGCCAGCCGTGTCATCCATCAATGAAACAGCACCGCAGTCTTCTGCAGGGTGATCCACACCCCCCAGGCCAGCGGAATCACCACCACCGCCCAGGCCACCAGCACCAGCGGCAGGCTGCCCGGCGCCGCGTGCCACTCCAGCGAACGCGCGGAATCGGCGCCCTTGTCATGGCTCAGCGCGCGCTCGGCCGCCAGTTCGGCGTCGGTCATGAAGTACTTGTCCGCCACCGGGCGTACCAGCATGTTGCAGATGAACCCCAGCACCAGCAGGCCGGCCAGGATGTACAGGGTCATGTCGTAGGCCGCGGCCCGCTCCACGCCCGCCGCCAGCTGCGCCTCGCGCAGGTAGGTGATCAGCACCGGGCCGAGTACGCCGGCCGCCGCCCAGGCAGTCAGCAGGCGACCATGGATGGCACCGACCATCTGCGTGCCGAACAGGTCGGCCAGGTACGCCGGCACGGTGGCGAAGCCGCCGCCGTACATCGACAGGATGATGCAGAAGGCCGCCACGAACAGCGCCACGTTGCCGATGTGACCCATGTTCGGCACCAGGCTGTAGAGCCCCACGCCCAGGGCGAAGAACGCGAAGTAGGTGTTCTTGCGGCCGATATAGTCGGAGAACGACGCCCAGAAGAAGCGCCCGCCGATGTTGAACAGGCTCAGCAGGCCGGTGAAACCGGCGGCAATCGCGGCAATCTGCGCCAGTTGCGCGGCATTCAGCTCACTGAAGGTCAGCTCGTTGCCCAGCAGCTTGCCGGCGAACACTTCCTGCAGCAGTGGCGAAGCCATGCCGAGAATGCCGATACCGGCCGAGACGTTCAGGCACAGCACCAACCACACCAGGGCGAACTGCGGGGTTTTCCAGGCCACGCTCACATGCACGTGGCGGTCGGTAACCATGGCGTTGGCTTTCTTCGCCGGCGGTGTCCAGCCTTCGGGCTTCCAGCCGGTTGGCGGCACTCGGTAGGCCAGGGCGCCCGCGGTCATGAACACGAAGTAGATCGCGGCCATGGCGACAAAGCTCTGCCATACGCCCACCTCGGTCGCGCTGCCGAAGTGGCCCATGAGCGCGGTGGCCAGAGGAGCGCCCACCATGGCACCTCCACCAAAGCCCATGATCGCCATGCCGGTGGCCATGCCGCGCTTGTCCGGGAACCACTTGATCAGGGTAGACACTGGCGAAATGTAGCCAAGGCCCAGGCCGATCCCGCCGATCACCCCCGAACCCAGCCACATCAACCACAGCTGGTGGGTCTTCACGCCAATCGCCGAGATCAGCAAGCCGCCGCACCAGCACAGTGCCGAGACCAGGCCGGCCTTGCGCGGGCCGGCGTGCTCCAACCAGCCACCAAGTACCGCGGCAGAGCAGCCGAGGAACACGAAGAACAGGGTGTAGATCCAGCTGAGCATGGAGATCGGCCAGTCGCACTCGGCGCTGAACAGACGGGCGACGAAGCCCATGTCGGCGGCGCAGGCCACTGGCGCGCTGACACCCAGGGCCTGGGACAGCGGCAGCCAGAACACCGAGAAGCCATAGGCCATGCCGATGCACAGGTGAATGGCCAGGGCCGCCGGCGGCACCAGCCAGCGGTTGAAGCCCGGGCGGGCGATGATGCGCTCCTTCGACAGGAAGCCCGGCGTGCTCGCCGCCGCTCCCGCCGTGATACTGCTGTTCATGGATTGATCCTTTTGTAGGTGGGCTGTGCGCGTGGACGGCTCTGTATGGCTGCACGCAAGGCAGCCCGGCCGCTTCAGGCATCACCCGCGACAATGGGTCGCGGGGCTCCACGGGCGGGCGCAAGATTACCAGCAGCGGGTGACATGAAAGCAATCTGATATCGTGTTTTTTTTGTCAACTGAAACGATCAATCCGCTATCGGTGGCGTCTGCATCGCCAGCAAGCCGGCTCCCACAGGGACAACGCAAGTCTTGAGGCCTGCGCGGTCGCTGTGGGAGCCGGCTTGCCGGCGATGAGGCCAGGACAAGCAATAAATGAACTGCTGCCATTGCCACTGTCGAAATGTCGGATACGCAGAGCCAAGTGCCACAGCGCTATACTCGCCGCTGAAATTCATAATCGGACTACAAGGACTCGCCCATGAAAGCGTTCGGCAAAATCCTGGGGCTGGGGCTTCTCGGGTTGTTGCTGATCATCGTGGCGCTGGGCTTCGCCCTGACCCACCTATTCGATCCCAACGACTACAAAGAAGAAATCCGCCAGCTGGCCCGTGACAAGGCCCACGTGGAACTGACCCTCAACGGCGACATCGGCTGGAGCCTGTTCCCCTGGCTGGGCCTGGAACTGCACGAGGCCAGCATCGCCACGCTGAAAAACCCCAAGGTGCCATTCGCCGACCTGCAGATGCTCGGCCTGTCTGTACGCGTGCTGCCGCTGCTGCGCCGTGAAGTGCAGATGAGCGACGTGCGGGTCGAAGGCCTCAACCTGACGCTGACCCGCGATGCCAACGGCCATGGCAACTGGGAAGACATCGGCAAGCCATTGCCGGACCCGGCGATCGCCAACGCGCCGACAAGCACGCCCGATGCAAGCTCAGCGACGGAACCTGCCAAGCCGGAAAGTGGCGAGCGCTCGGTCAAGCTCGATATCGACAGCCTGACCGTCAACAACGCCCGCGTGCTTTATACCGACGAGAAAGCCGGCCAGACCTACGGCGCAGAAAGCATTCAGTTGAGCACCGGCCCCGTGCACGAAGGTGTGAACATCCCGCTCAAGGCCAGCGCCTTCCTCAGCGCCAGCCAGCCGAACCTGAAGGCGCGTACCGAACTGACCGGCGAACTGCGCTTCGACCGGCGTCTCAAGCGCTACAACCTCGAGGACATGCGCCTGTCTGGCGAAACCTCGGGCGAGCCACTGGCCGGCAAGACCATGACCTTCGCCGCCCAAGGCCAGGTGTTGGTCGACCTGGCGGCCAATGTCGCCTCATGGAGCGGCCTGAAGGTCTCGGCCAACCAGTTGCGCGCCCTGGGCGAGCTGAACGTGCGCGACCTCGACAAGACGCCGCAGGTCAGCGGCGGCCTGTCCATCGCCCAGTTCGACCTGCGCACCTTCCTCGACGGTATCGGCCACCCGCTGCCCGCCACCGCCGACGCGGCAGCGTTCAAGAAGCTGGAACTGGTCACCCGCCTGCAAGGCACGCCGAACAGCATCGCCCTCGAAGACCTGGCGGTGAAGCTGGACGACAGCACCTTCACCGGCCGGGTCGCCGTGGAAGACTTCGCCAAGCAGGCCCTGCGCGTGCGCCTCAAGGGCGACAAGTTCGACGCCGACCGCTACCTGCCGGCCAAGAGCGAGGAAGCCAAGGGTGCCACCGCTGCGCGCCAGGCCGAGGTCAAGCAGCAGGAAGCCACTGCCGTCGCCGGCGCCGGCTCCACGCCGCTACCCGACGCACCGACGCAAGTCGCCTGGAGCAGCGACAAGCTGCTGCCGGTCGACCGCCTGCGCGCCCTCGATCTGCAGGCCGACCTGTCGTTCGGCGCCCTGACGCTGGACAGGCTGCCGATCAGCGACGCGCAGCTGACCGCCAGCGGCCAAGGCGGCCTGGTCACCCTGCAGACCCTGCGCGGCGCCTTGTACAACGGCACCTTCGAGGCCAAGGGCACCGTGGATGTACGCCCTGCCGTGCCGCAGATCGGCGTGAACACCAAGATAAACCGCGTGCCAGTCGAACATTTCATCAAGCGTGAATCCCCGGAACAGGCACCGCCGGTCAAGGGCCTGCTGACCCTGAACAGTGACCTCACCGCTACCGGCAACAGCCAGAAGGCACTGGTCGATACGCTCAATGGCAATGCCAGCTTCACCATCAACGACGGCGTGCTGGTCAATGCCAACCTGGAACAGCAACTGTGCCAGGCCATCGCCACCCTCAACCGCAAGCAGCTCAGCGGCGAACCCCGTGGCAAGGACACGCCGTTCCAGGAGCTGCGCGGCAGCCTGGTAATGCGTAACGGCGTGGCCAGCAATCCGGACCTCAAGGTGCGTATCCCGGGCCTGACCGTCAACGGCCACGGTGACCTCGACCTGCGCGTGCTGGGCATGGACTACAACGTCGGCGTGGTCGTCGAAGGCGACCAACGCGCCATGCCCGACCCGGCCTGCCAGGTCAACGAGCGCTATGTCGGCGTCGAAGTGCCGCTGCGCTGCCGCGGCCCGCTGGAGTTGGGTGCCAAGGCCTGCCGCCTGGACCAGGACGGCCTGGGCAAGGTTGCCGCCAAGCTTGCCGGCAACCGCCTCAAGGACAAGATCGATGAAAAGCTCGAAGAGAAACTCGGAGACAAGGTGAGCCCTGAACTCAAAGATGCATTGAAGGGGCTGTTCAAGCGATGACACCCCAGCAGTTCTCCAGCGCCGTGCTGGACTGGTACGACCAGCACGGTCGGCATGACCTGCCCTGGCAACAGGGCATCACCCCGTATCGGGTGTGGGTGTCTGAAATCATGTTGCAGCAGACCCAGGTCAGCACCGTGCTCAACTACTTCGACCGCTTCATGCAGGCCCTGCCCACCGTGCAGGCGCTGGCCGAGGCGCCGGAGGACGAGGTGCTGCACCTGTGGACGGGCCTGGGCTACTACACCCGTGCCCGTAACCTGCAAAAGGCCGCTAAGATCGTCGTCGAGCGACATGGCGGCGAGTTCCCGCGCAGCGTCGAGCAGCTCACCGAGCTGCCCGGTATCGGCCGCTCCACCGCCGGGGCCATCGCCAGCATCAGCATGGGCATCCGCGCGCCGATCCTCGACGGCAACGTCAAGCGCGTACTGGCCCGCTTCACCGCCCAGGCCGGGTACCCGGGCGAGCCGAAGGTGGCCAACCAGCTGTGGGCCAGCGCCGAGCGCTTCACACCGATGACCCGGGCCAACCACTACACCCAGGCGATGATGGACATGGGCGCGACGCTGTGCACGCGCAGCAAGCCCAGCTGCCTGATCTGCCCGTTGCAACGCGGTTGCGAAGCGCACCTGCACGGCGAAGAGACCCGCTACCCCGAGCCCAAGCCGCGCAAGGCCCTGCCCCAGCGCAAGACCCTGATGCCGCTGCTGACCAACCACGAAGGCGCGATCCTGCTCTATCGTCGGCCCTCCACCGGCCTGTGGGGCGGCCTGTGGAGCCTGCCGGAGCTGGACAGCCTCGAGCAGCTCGAAGACCTCGCCTACCAGCACGGCCTGCGCCTGGCCGGCAGCCAGGCGCTCGACGGACTGACCCACACCTTCAGCCATTTCCAGCTGGCCATCGAGCCATGGCTGGTGCGTGTCGACCCCCTCGGCGCGCACGTGGCCGAGCCCGACTGGCTCTGGTATAACCTCGCCACCCCGCCGCGCCTGGGCCTCGCCGCCCCGGTCAAGAAGCTGCTGCAACGCGCGGCCGACGAACTGATTGCAGGAGAGAAGCGATGACCCGCACCGTGAAGTGCCGCAAGTACAACGAAGAACTCCCAGGCCTCGACCGCCCACCCTACCCGGGCGCCAAGGGCCAGGACATCTTCGAGCACATCTCGCAGAAGGCCTGGAAGGAGTGGCAGGACCACCAGACCATGCTGATCAACGAGAAGCGCCTGAACATGATGAATGCCGAGGACCGCAAATTCATCCAGGCCGAGATGGACAAGTTCTTCGCCGGTGAAGACTACGCCCAGGCCGAAGGCTACGTTCCACCCTCGAATTGACCCCAGAAAACGTAACCGACGGAATTAATTTAAATTTTTTTGAAAAAGTCGTTGACGGCCTCTGAGAAAATCTATTTAATTCACCCCGTCGCCCAGATAGCTCAGTCGGTAGAGCAGAGGATTGAAAATCCTCGTGTCGGCGGTTCGACTCCGTCTCTGGGCACCACCTTCAGCTTCTGGTGGTTGCAAAGTTACCCGAAGCGACACAAGAAACCCGCCTAGTGCGGGTTTTTTGTTGCCTGCGATTTTTCTTCTAGCTCCTTCATGCCCGGTTGATCGACATCAAAAAGCCACTTGCCATGCGCTCATAGGATGGCAGGTGGACATTCGAACGACCCCGCAAGGACCTCCATGAGCGAAGAATCCGCCACCCTCCTCCTGCCATCGCCTGCCGAGGCCGGCAGCAGCGTCAAGCCCAGCCCTCGCACCCGTCGTCCGCGCCAGCGCAAGCCGGTCGCCAGCGCCGCCGCGCCAGAGACCATTACCCAGGTCAGCCAACAGCCCGCCGCCCTGGAAGTGGCCAACGCCCGCAAGGGCAGCAGCGAGGACAGTACCTCGGCACGCCTGCCGGCCAGCTACCCCTACCGTACGCGCATGCGCCGCCAGGACTACGAGAAGGCCAAGCACGACCTGCAGATCGAGCTGCTCAAGGTGCAGAACTGGGTGAAGGAAACCGGCCAGCGCATCGTCGTACTGTTCGAGGGCCGTGATGCCGCGGGCAAGGGCGGCACCATCAAACGCTTCATGGAACACCTGAACCCGCGCGGTGCGCGGATCGTGGCACTGGAGAAGCCTTCCGAGCAGGAAAAGGGCCAGTGGTACTTCCAGCGTTATGTGCAACACCTGCCCACCGCTGGTGAAATGGTGTTCTTTGATCGCTCCTGGTACAACCGCGCCGGGGTCGAAAAGGTGATGGACTTCTGCTCGCCGCTGCAATACCTGGAGTTCATGCGCCAGGCACCTGACCTCGAACGCATGCTGTGCAACAGTGGCATCCTGTTGTTCAAGTTCTGGTTCTCGGTGAACCGCGAGGAGCAGTTGCGCCGTTTCATTTCTCGCCGCGACGACCCGCTCAAGCACTGGAAACTCTCGCCCATCGACATCAAGTCGCTGGACAAGTGGGAGGACTACACCGCTGCCAAGGAAGCGATGTTCTTCCATACCGACACGGCCGATGCGCCATGGACGGTGATCAAGTCGGACGACAAGAAGCGCGCGCGGATCAACTGCATTCGTCACTTCCTGCACTCGCTGGATTATCCAGGCAAGGACCACAGCGTGGCGCATGCACCGGATCCGTTGCTGGTCGGGCGGGCTTCGCGTGGGTTCGAAGAGGATGAACCGGCGGCGCTGGTAAGCTGAACACTTTGGGGCCGCTAGGCGGCCTCTTGGGTTTCTCGCGCAACTACGCTTCAATACGCGCCTTTACCAGTCATCCCAAGGATCCACCCATGGCCACCAGCACCAAGCAACAGAAACGCGCCAAGCGCGCCGCCACCAAGGCCAAGCAGAACCGCATGGTGCGCAGCGGCCAGGCGGTCAAGGCCAGCGCCGGCGACAGCGCCAGTGTCGAGCAGGTGTTCAACAAGGCCATGGAATCGGGCAGCTACGACAGTCTGTTCGAAAAGATGAAGGAAGCCCAGGCAAACGGTCTGGTGCCGATGATCTCGGTGTTCCTGGTCGATCCACTGCTGGCACTGGTGCTCAAGGGCCACAAGGAAGAGCACGCCACCGACTATATCGTCCTGGTGTTCACCGCCTACCGCAAATGGCTGGACGGCGCCGACGAGGACGCGACCATGGCCTGGCTGGAGAGCGACGAGTTCCAGGACGCCTATGTCACCGCCTCGGAGGTCGTGGCCAAGCAGCAGCAACAGCAGAAGCAGTTCGGCTGAGTCGAACCGCTCCCGCTTCCAAAACCTGTGCAGACAAAAAAGGCCGCGCCCTTCACAGGACGCGGCCTTTTCATTTCACTTGTGGATCAGCTATCCAACGCCACACGCGCAGCAGCGCCACGCTTGCGGTGCACCAGCAGACCAGCTGCCACCACACCAATGCTCAGGATTGCCGTGGCGATGATCTCGGCACGGTGATCCTCGCGCAGCGCCATCACCGCCAGCACGGCGATGATGAAGGCGATGGTCGCCCAGGTCAGGCCGGGGAACATCCACATCTTGAACGAGATCTTCTCGCCCTTGGCTTCACGCTGGCTGCGCATGCGCAGTTGCGACACGGCGATCACCAGATACACCAGCAGGGCGATGGCGCCGGAGCTGGCCAGCAGGAACTCGAACACCGCGGCCGGGGCCAGGAAGTTGGCGAACACACACAGGAAGGCTGCGGCGGTGGACAACAGCACAGCCCAGTGCGGGGTGCCGGCCTTGGTGGTGCGCTGGGCAACCGCCGGGGCGTCGCCACGCTTGCTCAGGGAGAAGAGCATGCGCGAAGAGGTGTACAGCGCCGAGTTCAGGCAGCTGGTCACGGCGATCAGCACGACGATGTCGACGATCAGCTTGGCGTTCGGCACGCCGATCAGGCTGAGGACAGTCTGGTAGGAACCTTTCTCGGCCAGGGCCGGATCGTTCCACGGCACCATGGCCACGACCAGGAAGATCGACACCAGGTAGAACAGGCAGATACGCCAGATCACCGAGTTGGTGGCGCGGCTGATCTGCTTGCCCGGATCCTTCGATTCGGCGGCGGCGATGGTGACGATCTCGGTCCCCATGAACGAGAACATGGTGGTCAGCATGGCGGCCAGCACCGCGCCCAGGCCATTGGGCATGAAGCCCTGGGTGTCGAACAGGTGGCTGACGCCGCTGATCTGGCTGCTCGGCACCATGCCGAACATGGCCGCGCAACCGACGACGATGAAGCCGATGATCGCCAGCACCTTGAGCAGGGCGAACCAGAATTCGAACTCACCATAGTTCTTCACGCTGAACAGGTTGGTGATGGTCAGCGCCAGGGTAATGATCAACGAGAACGCCCACAGGTCCACCGAGGGGAACCAGGCATGCAGGATGGCGGCGGCGGCGTTGGCCTCCAGCGGAATCACCAGCACCCAGAACCACCAGTACAGCCAGCCGATGGTGAAACCGGCCCAGCGCCCGATGGCGCGGTCGGCGTAGGTGGAGAAGGAACCGGTGTCAGGCGAGGCGACGGCCATTTCGCCGAGCATGCGCATCACCAGCACGACCAGGGTACCGGCCGCGGCGTAGGCCAGCAGCACGGCGGGGCCGGCGGCGGCGATGGCGTGGCCGGAGCCGACGAACAGCCCTGCGCCGATCACGCCGGCGATGGACAGCATGGTCACATGCCGTTGCTTGAGCCCCTGAGCGAGGTCATTGGAATTGTTACCGCTCATAAAACTACCTTTGTAAGGAGGTGGACTACACGAATGACTGGCCAGCGCGCCGAGGTGTGGATAGGCGTCGCCGCATTCAGTGGTTTCCAGAGGGCAATAAGCGGGCCACCTGAGAATGACTTTCGTCTGAAATGTTTCTGCCACCAATAACGGCGCGGCTTGCAGGGCATTGTGCCAAGCTTTGACCGAAAGGCCACCAAAACCCCATGCCAAGTCTGGATTACTGAAATACCCACTTACAAACGCACCAAAGGTGCTCCTGGGTAACACCTGTGCACGAATTCTGCGCATCAGAAAGCGCAACCAACAGGCGCAACCTTGCCCCCGTCAAGTCCGCGACACAGTGCCACCCGGCTAAAAACGGCTTCCCAGACCGGGCCAAAGCTGGCACCATCGCGCCTTTTTTCATCAAGGCTCCGGTGCTGGGCAAAACGCTATTGCGGACATCCTGGCGACAGTCCACTGCAGCGATGCGACAAACTGTCCCACCAGCGACCCGAGCACCCCGCGACCCGGTTGGCCGCCGTTGCGCCGCTATGCTAGCGTGGCGCTCGCCAGGAAGGCCGCCAACAGCTGGGAACGCACCCGAACACATGAGGACCGCAAATGGCTCAGGCCACGCCCGCGCTGGAAATCCGCAACCTGCACAAACGCTATGGCGAGCAGGAAATTCTCAAGGGCATTTCGCTGACCGCGCGCGACGGTGACGTGATCTCCATCCTCGGCTCGTCCGGCTCTGGCAAGTCCACCCTGCTGCGCTGCATCAATCTGCTGGAGAACCCGCACCAGGGCGAGATCCTGGTCGCCGGTGAAGCCCTCAAGCTCAAGGCGCAGAAAAACGGCGACCTGATCGCCGCCGACAACCGCCAGATCAACCGCCTGCGCAGCGAGATCGGCTTTGTCTTCCAGAATTTCAACCTGTGGCCGCACATGTCGATCCTCGACAACATCATCGAGGCGCCGCGCCGCGTGCTCGGCCAGAGCAAGGCCGAGGCCATCGAGCATGCCGAGGCGCTGCTGAACAAGGTCGGCATCTTCGACAAGCGCCACAGCTACCCTGCCCAGCTTTCCGGTGGCCAGCAACAACGTGCCGCCATCGCCCGTACCCTGGCCATGAAGCCCAAGGTCATCCTGTTCGAC
Organism: Pseudomonas soli; assembly: GCF_900110655.1. GTDB lineage: Bacteria > Pseudomonadota > Gammaproteobacteria > Pseudomonadales > Pseudomonadaceae > Aquipseudomonas > Aquipseudomonas soli. The sequence goes on along the minus strand of NZ_FOEQ01000003.1, from coordinate 516,894 downwards.
GAGCCAACCTCGGCGCTCGATCCGGAGATGGTCCAGGAAGTGCTTAACGTCATCCGCGCCCTGGCCGAAGAAGGCCGTACCATGCTGCTGGTGACGCACGAGATGAACTTTGCCCGCCAGGTGTCCAGTGAAGTGGTCTTCCTGCACCAGGGCCTGGTCGAAGAGCAAGGATCGCCGCAGCAGGTCTTCGAAAACCCGACCTCGGCGCGTTGCAAGCAATTCATGTCCAGCCACCGCTAACGGAGCAACACGAATGCAGACCTATAAGAAAGTCCTCCTGGCCGCTGCCGCCACCCTGGTGTTCTCGGCCAATGCCATGGCAGCCGAGAAACTGAAAATGGGCATCGAGGCTGCCTACCCGCCGTTCAACAACAAAGATGCCAGCGGCCAGGTCGTGGGCTTCGACAAAGACATCGGCGACGCCCTGTGCGCCAAGATGAAGGTCGAATGCGAAGTGGTCACCTCCGACTGGGACGGCATCATCCCCGCCCTGAACGCCAAGAAGTTCGACTTCATCGTCTCCTCGCTGTCGATCACCGACGAGCGCAAGCAGGCCGTGGACTTCACCGACCCGTACTATTCGAACAAGCAGCAGTTCATCGCGCCGAAGAACGTCGACTTCAAGACAGACGACAAATCGCTCGAAGGCAAGACCATTGGCACCCAGCGCGCCACCCAGGCCGCTACCTGGCTGGACGATCACGGCGGTATGGACGGCAAATTCAAGGTCAATCTGTATGACGGCCAGGAAAACGCCTACCTGGACCTGACCTCCGGCCGCGTCGACGCCATCCTCGCCGACAAGTACGCCAACTACGACTGGCTGAAATCCGAAGCCGGCAAGAACTACGAGTTCAAAGGCGACCCGGTGAACGAAAGCGACAAGGTCGGCATCGCAGTACGCAAAGGCGACAACGAGCTGCGTAACAAGCTCAATGCCGCACTGAAGGAAATCGTCGCCGACGGTACCTACAAGAAGATCAACGACAAGTACTTCCCGTTCAGCATCTATTGATTCGCCCCGACAGGCATCGCCGCCTTGGCGGTGCCTGTCCCTTGAACAAACTTACCCATGAATATCGACCTGCACGGATTCGGCCCGGCCATGATGGCCGGTACCCTGATGACCGTAAAACTGGCGCTCTGCGCCTTGCTGCTGGGGCTGGTCCTGGGCCTGCTCGGCGCCCTGGCCAAGACCTCGCCGGTCAAGCCCTTGCAATGGCTTGGCGGCACTTATTCCACACTGGTACGCGGCGTACCCGAACTGCTCTGGGTGCTGCTCATCTATTTCGGCACCGTCGGGCTGATGAACAGCCTTGGCGAACTGCTGAACATGCCTGGCCTGGAGCTCAGTGCCTTCACCGCTGGCGTGATCGCCCTCGGCCTGTGCTTCGGCGCCTACGCCACGGAAGTATTCCGCGGCGCGATCCTGGCCATCCCCAAGGGGCATCGTGAAGCGGGCCTGGCCCTTGGTCTGTCCAAGGGCCGTATCCTGTCACGGATCATCCTCCCGCAGATGTGGCGCATCGCCCTGCCGGGCCTGGGCAACCTGTTCATGATCCTGATGAAGGACACTGCGCTGGTGTCGGTGATCGGCCTGGAAGAGATCATGCGCCACGCGCAGATCGGCGTGACCGTCACCAAGGAGCCGTTCACCTTCTACGCCGTGGCCGCCTGCATATACCTGGGCCTGACCGTGATTGCCATGACCGGCATGCACTTCCTGGAAAAGCGCGCCGCTCGCGGCTTCATGAGGGCCGAATAAATGAACTGGGAAGTCATCATCAAGTGGCTGCCACGCCTGGCCCAGGGTGCCACCCTGACCCTGGAACTGGTAGCCATCGCCGTCATCGCTGGCCTGATCCTGGCCATTCCACTGGGCGTGGCGCGCTCGTCGCGACACTGGTATGTGCGCGCCCTGCCCTTCGGTTACATCTTCTTCTTCCGCGGCACGCCGCTGCTGGTGCAGCTGTTCCTGGTGTACTACGGCCTGGCCCAGTTCGACGTGGTGCGCAACAGCTCGCTGTGGCCGTACCTGCGCGATCCGTTCTGGTGCACGGTGCTGACCATGACCCTGCACACCGCCGCCTATATCGCCGAGATCCTGCGCGGTGCCTTGCAGGCGATCCCCAAGGGCGAGATCGAAGCGGCCCGAGCACTGGGCATGTCGCGGGGCAAGACGCTGCTCTACATCATGCTGCCGCGCGCCGCGCGCATCGGCCTGCCGGCCTACAGCAACGAAGTGATCCTGATGCTCAAGGCCAGTGCCCTGGCCAGTACCGTGACCTTGCTTGAATTGACCGGCATGGCACGGACCATCATTGCCCGCACCTACCTGCCGGTGGAAATCTTCTTTGCCGCCGGGGTGTTCTACCTGCTGATCTCGTTCGTGCTGGTGCAAGGCTTCAAGCTGTTGGAGCGCTGGCTGCGCGTGGATGCCTGCCAAGGGCGTTGAGGCTGTAAATACCATCGGGGCCGCTTGGCGGCCCCTATTGATAGCGCTGCGGTGCCTGCATGCCGACCACGCCTTACCTCCACGACCAGCACCTGCTCGAGCGCTTCCAGGCCCTCGACCATTTCCTGCTGCAGCACCAACAACTGTGGCGCCCGCGCCCGTTCAACCACTTGCGCCTGGATTGGGAAGACGAACACACCGAGCTGTCCTGCTGGCTGCGCCAACGTACCCTTGAGCAAGCCGAAGCCCCCGAGCAACCTGCAGCCCCGGCCCCATTTCCACAACTGGCCGCACAGGCGCAGGCACTGTCCGTCGTCGGCGAGCTGCCCGATGCCGGCCTGCACCCCGCCGCGCACCGTCTCGACGTCAACGTCCCCGGCCGCAAGTGGCAGCAGATCGAAGCCTTCAGCCGCCGCCTGGCGTTCAGCCAGCCTGCGCGGCACTGGCTCGACTGGTGCTCTGGCAAAGGCCACCTGGGCAGGCGCCTGCTGCAACCCGGCCAGCAGCTGACCTGCCTGGAGTACGACGCCGAGCTGGTCAGCGCCGGCAAGGCCCTGAGCGAGCATCACCACCTGGCTGCCACCCATGTCCAGCAGGACGTCATGGCCATGGACAGCGCCCGGCATCTGGATGGCGGCAAGAGCGCGGTCGCCCTGCACGCCTGCGGCGATCTGCATGTGCGGCTGCTGCAACTGGCAAGCGAGCAAGGGTGCCGACAGATCGCCGTCGCGCCCTGCTGCTACAACCGCATCCAGGGCAAGCGCTATCAGCCGCTCTCCGGCGCCGCCCAGGCCTCGGCCCTGGCATTGACCCAGGACGACCTGGGCCTGCCGCTGAGCGAAGCGGTCACCTCCAGCCAGCGCACCCGCCGCCAGCGCGACCAGTCCATGGCCCGCCGCCTCGGGTTCGACCTGCTGCAGCGCCAACAACGGGACGTGGACGAATACCTGCCCACCCCTTCGCTGCCGGTCAGTTGGCTGGCAAAACCTTTCGAGCATTACTGTCGCGACCTGGCCGAGCTCAAGCAACTGACGATCAACGGCCAACCCGACTGGGTTGCCCTGGAGGCAGCCGGCCAGCAACGCCTGGCCGAGGTACGCAACCTCGAACAGGTACGCAACCTGTTCCGCCGCCCACTGGAGATGTGGCTGGTGCTCGATCGCGCCCTGTTCCTGCAGGAGCAAGGCTATTCGGTACGGCTAGGCGTGTTCTGCGATTACCCGCTGACCCCGCGCAACCTGTTGCTGCTGGGTGAGCGCGACGCAACGCCGCAGCGCGGTTGACAGCCTGTGGATAACTCTGTGTACAAGCTTGTGATGAAAATCACGAAATCTTGGATCCTTGGGCTATTTGCGCTGCTTTGCTTATTCCGTCGTGGGCCTCAAAGCCAGTAAAAACAGGCCTTTGCGCAAAGACCGGTGGTAGCTCCTATCGGCATGCCTTTCGCGCAAGCGGCCAATGCCACTTGTGCATAAGCAATTTTGCCAAGCGCTTTGGAAGGGCAGTTGTCAAGCCAGTTTGAGCAAGCCCATGCCTACCAGCAGCAACGCAAGACCCAACCAACCACGCCCGGCCAGACGCTGACCGAACAAGGCCCAGCCCATGGCCACGGTGGCAAGGATGCCAAAGCCGCCCCAGATGGCGTAGGCCAGCGACAGGTCGATGTCCTTCACCGCCTGCGCCAGCGCGGTGAACGCCGCCAGCACGCAGAGGATCGAGGCCAGGCCCAGGCCCTTGCGGCGGAAACCGTCGGAATACTTGAGCAGCAGGTTGGCCAGTACCTCCAGCCCGATGGCCAGGCCCAGCCAGGCAAATGGAATCAACATGGCACGACCTCCCCTTCACGCTCGACGGACTTGGCGCGGGTACCGGCCTTTACCAGCAGGATGCCAGCGATCATCACCGCCAGGCCCAGGGCCTTGGTCCAGCCCAGGCTTTCACCGAGCCAGAGCACACTGATCAAGGTGATCAGCACGATGCCGAACCCTTCCCACAGCGCGTAGGCCACACCCACCGGCACGCGCTTGACCGCCAGGGCCAGGAAGAAATACGACAGACAGATCATGACGTACATGACGGCATGCCCCATCAAGGGGAAATGAGTGGCGGCGAGTTTCATCGACGCCGTGCCGATCACCTCGAAGGTGATGGCGACAATCAGGTAGATCCAGGAACGCATGGTGCCCTCCCATGGGCGACAGCGGCCGAGCGCACAGGCATCGGCGCCAGACAGAGACGTTTACGGCTGTAGAGGGAGGGTGGCGCTAGAGGTCGCCGGTCCAGTGACGTTCACGGGAGACCAGACGGGAGGAAGAGAGGAGCTTGAAAGCTTTACTGTTCAACATAATGAACACAAGATTATCTTAGCTGATTGATTTAGTCAAAATGATAGGCTGAGACTAATTATTTCTCGGGGAAAATGGACTTATCAAGAAAAACCCCCGTAAAGCTTGCTGAAAGCTTCGTAAATTATAATCCCCACGTTGTCTTTGCAGGAGCCGGCTTGCCCCGCGATCACCTGCAAGGCCACCCCTGCGACAAACCGTCGCCATCGAGGCAAACTAAAAATTAATTATTGTTTTACGATAATTATTCAAGAATAATCCGCTCCGTTCATCACTGTACGGAGGCACCCCATGAACAGTAGATCCGTGGCCTATGCGCGTTCGCGCCTACGCACCATAGGCGCATTCGCCGCCTACCTGGCCTGGACAACCGCGGTCGTCGAGCTGACCATCACGCCCTTGCTCTTCATCTTCGACTTCCCCGAGGTTTTCAACGGCTACCTGCAAGCCTACGGCGACCAGATGCCGCTGCTGCTCGAACCCGGCTACCAGGCATCCCCCCTGGCCGTCGGCCTGGTACTGGCGGTGGACATGATTCCCACGCTGATTTCCGTTGTGGCCCTCGGCCTGACCGGCCTGTTCTTCCACCGCCTCTCGCGTGGGCAGACCTGGACCTCGGCCAATATCAAATTGCTGTGGTGGGTCGGCCTGCTGTGCATCTTCACCCCACTGCTGTGGCCGGTGACCTACACCTTGCAGGGCCTGGCCCTGGCCATCGACCTGCCGGCCGGGGAAAGGAGCTTCAGCTTCTCGATCGGTGTATCATCGCAGGCTGTCTACGAGATCATGAAAGGCATCCTGCTGTGTGCCTTCTCGCTGCTCATGCGTGACGCCAAGACCATCAGCGATGAACACAACTGTTATGTCTGACTGCTTCCTATGCCGATAATCATCCGCCTCGACGTCGTCATGGCCCGGAACAAGATGCGTTCCAAGGACCTGGCGGAAATCATCGGTATCACGGAAGCGAACCTGTCGCTGCTGAAGAACGGCAAGATCAAGGGTTTCAAGATCGAGACCCTGGAGAAGCTGTGTCGCGCCCTGAACTGCCAGCCCGGCGATTTGCTGGAGTTCAGCGACGAATGATCAAGGACTGCAACACCCATGGCACTTTTCCACAATGGCCTGGCCGCCCTCGTGCTGGCCTGCCTGGCCTTGGCCCTGACCGGCTGCGGCCCGAGCTACACCTATAGATACTCGCCACCGCCCAGCGCGCATGGCATGAACTGCATCAACAGCTGTTCGACGGAGCGCAACCACTGCCAGCAGATGGCCCGCCTGCAGGACAACAGCGAACGTGCGCTGTACCAGGCCGAGATGAGGGCCTACCAGTACTGCCAGAACGGCAAGAGCAAGAAGGAAGCGCGTCACAGTTGCCACTACCCGAGCTACCCCTTCAATACAGGGAGCAGCTACAGTTGCGGCAATGACTACGACTCCTGCTACATGGCCTGCGGCGGCACCATCCAGCGCATCCTGAACAAAGACTGATCCCGGAACGGACTCGAACATCGTGAAACACACCAAGCCTTTCGCCCTGCTGACCCTCGCCCTGGCCATGACCGGCTGCGCCAACAGCACGCCATCCAGCAAGCCGGCCCCGTTGAACTGGAACATGCCCGGCATGCAGCTGGGCGGTGACCGCGGCCTGCCCCTGCACAACGCCGACGGCAGCTGCCGTAAGCGCGGCTGCGACAACGGCAAGCTGTTCTTCAACCCCGGCCAGCCCGAGCCAAGCGTCAACTCCATCCACCGCGGCTGGTAGGAAAATTCTCCTTTCAGTTCGGTGACTTAGGGTTTTGTGCGCTGGATGCAACGAAGTGGTTTACAGCGCCGAATCCATCGCTATAATGACGCCCCTGTGCCGGTATAGCTCAGATGGTAGAGCAACTGACTTGTAATCAGTAGGTCCCGGGTTCGATTCCTGGTGCCGGCACCATATCCAGCTCCATCGCATTCCACCGAATGCCTTGGAAGCCCCTAAAACCCGCCCTTTGGCGGGTTTTTTCGTTCCAGGACCCTCCGTCGGGATCCAACAAAATACCCCATCCCCGGGGGTATTTTTAGGGTACAGCGTCTTGCCTGCATGGAGAACGTACCCTTATGCCACGTCTAGCCGTTCCTCTCAGCGACCTCAAATGCCGTACGGCGAAACCTCGCGAACGTGCCTACAAGCTGTTCGACGGTGGCGGCATGTACCTCTTCGTGAAACCCAACGGCGTGAAGACGTGGCGATTGCGCTATTTCAAGCCCAGCGGCAAGGAAGGCACGCTGATCATCGGCAACTACCCCATCATCTCGCTGGCCGTCGCGAGGACCAAGCGCGATGAAGCCAAGGCCCTGTTGATCGACAACATCGACCCGATGGAAGAGAAGAAGAAAGCGAAGCTTGCTGCTCAACGGGCTTCCCTGCTTTTTGAAACCGTCGCCCTGGAGTGGCACGCCGAAATGTCGCGGCGCTGGACGGAGGGACACGCCAAGACCGTCATGAGCCGGTTGCGCACCCACGTCTTCCCCCTGATCGGCCAACGTCCCATCGCTGAGCTTGATACCCATGATCTGCTTGAGATCACTATGCGTATCAAAGAGCGCGGCACCATGGACGTTGCTCTGCGCGTGCAGAATTATCTCTCCACGATTATGCGGGGCGCGAAGCGGGCACGGCAGATCAGCCAGAATCCTGCGCTCGATCTGGCAGGGTCGATTCATGCCCCGCGTACCGTGCACCGCCCTGCCCTCTCACTCAACCGTCTCCCCGAACTACTAAGCCGGATCGACAACTACAACGGCCGTGAGCTAACCAAGCTGGCTGTATTGCTGACGCTGCACGTGTTCGTGCGCTCCAGCGAACTGCGCTTTGCGCGCTGGGATGAGTTCGACCTGCAAAGGGCGATGTGGGAAATCCCGGACACCCGTAAGCCAATCGACGGCGTGCGCAATTCTACCCGTGGCACCAAGATGAGCGGAGACATACAGATGGTGCCTCTCTCTCCCCAAGTCATCGCGATCCTTGAACGGCTCCGTAGCCTGAATCGCTTCTCCGAGCTCGTGTTGCCCGGTGATCACAAGTACTGGAAACCCATGTCGGAAAACACCGTGAATCAAGTCCTGCGCAACGTCGGCTACGACACATCCAAGGAAGTATGCGGGCATGGATTCAGGACCATGGCCTGTAGCGCCTTGCTGGAGTCAGGGCTGTGGACAGACGCGGCTATTGAGCGACAGATGAGCCACAAGGAACGCAATCGCGTGCGCGCCGCCTATATCCACAAGGCCGAATTCCTAGAGCAGCGCCGGTTGATCATGGCGTGGTGGAGCAACTACATCGATGCCAACAGATCGGGGCATGTCACTCCACATGAGTTCGCCCATCCAGCTGGCGACAACATCACCCCCTTGCCAGGTGGGCGTGGCGCATTCAATCGTCGGTGAACCCTCCAGAACACCGTTGGCCACTCTTTAATTCGGGTCCATCCAAACAGGGCTGCAAAGCCGCCCTGTTTGGATGGACCTCGCTTTGCAAAGCTAAAAGCCGACACAAATCCTTTGGATACCACTAATTTCCACCGGTGGATAATTTCATACACAGCCCCAGAGGCCACGAGGAGTGGGGCGTTGACCAAAATTATCCACAGGCGTAGAACTGTTGTTGCAAACGCTGTCGTTGACAGCACCCCAAGTGACCCGAGCCTTAAAGGTCACGCCGCTCCCGCGGTGGTTCTCCCCAAGGGCGATTCGCATCCGGCAGCTCGCCCGGTCACTACCCATGTGATGGATGCTCTTACACATACGGCGCTCGTGCGCCAATACACCGTACCCAGCTGCCCTGCAGCAACCTATCCGCTTGGCCGATTATTGCGCCAACCTGTGCCCGTCTCTTTCTGTGGAAAGAGACGGGCGCGTCTAACACTGCTGCAGCCTTGATCGCATTTGGCTTTGCGGCAACCTCACTCGTGACAATCGGCGTGACAAACGCCGATGTCACCAGCAACAGCGATGTAGATGATGGTGCCGCAGACCAGGGAATGGACTGCACCTGACTGACAGTCAGGCATGCCCCGGTCATCGCATTGCTGCTTGCACATGGCTCAGGATCTTCAGGCGCAGGTCTCGTCAGCCAGCGCTGCCTCCACCCGCCCACCGGTACCGGTGTTCAGGAGGCCAGATCATGAGATGCCCTTGCTCCCGGTCGTAAGGAGCCGCCAGTCCCGCGTAGAGGACATTCCCCACAGGTCGCAGGGGCCTTGATCCCTGATAACACTCAGCATTCTTGGCGGGATGACGTGGGGAGGGTTTTGATGGCTTAGCCTCAAAGGAAGCTGATTCGTGACAATTACAAACAGTCGTGATGGGTGTATTCGATGGTGCAGGCCTATTTGGAGGCAACCATCCGTCAGGCGGACGTGATCTGACATTCATCTATGGTACCTTGCACGCCCTAAATCGCTCACATGCTTCTTGACAGCTTGGCGTATCCCAGTAGGCTAGCGCCTCGGTGCGCTAGCCTACCGGGATACGCCAAGCTAGAGTACAGAGGGATACCAACCAATTTTGCCTGCATGGTCTACCCTTACGCTAGAGTTGTAAGCGGGTGAGCATTTTTACTAAGGATTATCGCCGATGAGAACTGAAGAACGCGTTGTAACGCCGGTCGCGAAGGGCGTTCGCAGTGATGAGCCGCGTAGCTCTGTAATCTTTTCGGATGCATTTGCTGAGCGAAAAAAGCAAAAAGAATACCAACATGCGATAGCTCAGATTGCCGAGCGCGCAAAGAAACTTGAGTGGTAGCGTAAACAAATGGCAACAGGGACCGTTCAAAGTATTGTTAAATCTGGCACAGCAAAAACCAACAACATCGACACAGATAAAGACTTAAAAGAAAAAATTAAGTCTCGCCGTACCAATGAGCTAGTTATTGGCGTATGCGGCGCCGTCGGGTGTAATCTGCAAGATGTTGTTTCTGAGCTTAAGGACCAATTTGGCGCCTTTTCCTACGAAGTGACTATTGTCAAAGTAAGCAGCCTTATCAAAGAGCTCGCTGCAAAGCACGATGATCTCTCAAGGATTGGTCCGGATATAGATTCAATCGAATCTCTGGATTTCTTTTCCCGCTACACAGCACTCCAAGATCTTGGCAATGCTATTCGTGACAAGTTCACAGATGACACTTTAGCAACACAAGCCATTAAGTTCATCTCAGCCAATCGCCAAGTGAAAATGAACGCGAGTGGCGATGCGGTCCCACCTCGTGCTGTGTATATTGTCGACCAACTTAAACATCCGGCTGAAGTTGAGCTATTCCGCCTTACCTACCGCAATGCTTTCTTCCTCGTAGGTGTGATGAGCCCTCAGAACGCTCGCTTGGAATATTTGCAATCGGAAGGATTGATCCCTGTCGAGGCGCAAAACCTAGTCGAGCGCGACCGGAAAGATAATGTAACTCACGGGCAACAGCTTGAAAAAACCATTCACAGATCAGATTTCTTTGTTAAACATAGCTTGAAAAGCTCTGGCAACATAACCAAACCGTGCAAACGGTTTGTTGGACTAGTCCATGGCGAAAATGGTATTACGCCTACTCGTGACGAAGCAGGTATGTATGCGGCTTACGCTGCCTCCTTAAAGTCAGCTTGTTTAAGCCGGCAAGTCGGTGCAGCAATTGCCAATGCTGCAGGCGATGTCATATCTGTAGGCTGGAACGATGTTCCCGCTGGTGGAGGCGGCCTCTATAACGAAGACTCTGAAAATGACCAGCGTTGTGTAGTGCACGGTAAAAAATGCTACAACGATGACACAAAGCAACGTCTAGCCAAGGATATTGTTGCTATACTCTCTAAGGCAAAAAGTAGCGAAAATAGCCCCGTCCGTAGCAGGCCAGAAAAAGATGAAGCTCTGCATGCTCTCATCCCAGTCACCACTGACACTGAAGAAAAGAAGGCTCTCCTTTCATCAGTGGATGCATCACGGTTGGCCAAACAAATCCTGGAAATCACCGCACTAGGGTCAATCATCGAATATTCTCGCGCTATCCACGCAGAGATGGAAGCGATCCTGAATATCGCTCGAAGCGGAAAAAGCTCCACCCTCGGCTCCGTCATGTATACAACGACCTATCCCTGCCACAATTGCGCTCGGCATATCATTGCGTCCGGGATATCCCGCGTTGTTTATATTGAACCATACGAAAAAAGCCTAGCCATGAAATTGCACTCAGATGCGATTTCCATAGATGAATCATCCAGCGGAAAAGTCTTGTTCGAAAACTTCCAAGGTGTTTCACCTACTCGTTATACAACTCTATTCGCATTCAGCCATCGCCGAAAAGACAATAACGGCCAAGCTGTTCGAATTGTAGGTAAGGATGCCTCGCTTATTTCTCACGAATATCTTGATTCTTACCTTGATGTAGAGAGCAAGGTGGCTCTTAAGGGCCTAGAAGATAGCGGTGAAGCTCCCAACTGATGAAATAATTCAATTCCGTGAAACTATGACTCAGCAAAAGTCTTTCAGCGGATATTGACGACCACTTCAACAGCGCCGTTGCTTCTGTTCAGCTTCTGAGCAGAAGCACTCGGGCTGATCAGAATTAAAAATTCAGATGCTTGATGAGGAACGATCCATGCGCTTCATCGCCACTAGAAAACTCGAACGTGTAAAGGTTTTCTAATTTTCCCGATTCGATTCCACAGAAAGCCATAACTAGCTGATTTTTTTATAGATACCCTTTGAGGTACGTCGAAAAATCCACCAAATTCCAGTCGCGCCAAAATCGGGGCCTCACAACCAACAACCGTTCGTCTGGTGCCGCACCATCCTCAAAAGCCTCGACAAATGTCGGGGCTTTTTCGTTTCCGCTGTCCCTCAGCCGAAAAAAATCCCTCAAAGCCAACCCGATCAATGAGCGGGCTTGCCTACGATGGGCCGCACAGCGGCCCCGGCAATCTCTGACAACACCCCCCTCTCCACCCAGCAAGACACGCCTCCAAACACAAACGCTTTGACTTGCCAAACGAGCCCAGCTACGATTTTATCTTAAATTTTAGATATTCCTGCTGAGGCAACCCCATGGCGCTTCAATTCCACGAAAGCCCTTTCCACGCCACCCACGATGCAGAGACGGCCAGCAAAATGGCCTTGAAGATGGACCTGTCTATCTTCATCACGCATTGCATCAAAAAAATGGGCCTCAAACAGCACGAAGCCGCGGCCAGGCTGAACGTGACACAGTCCCGGGTATCCGAGCTGGCCAATGGCAAGATCGAGAAGTTCACGCTGGACGCCATGATGGACATGCTCGACAAGCTCGGCTTTAGAACGAGCCTGACCCTCCCTTCGAACGATGCCGATTCGCCTGCGCAGATCGTGATCACTCAAACGCCCGGCAGCTAAACCCTGTACCCCATCTTCCGCAGCTCTTGCTTGAACTCCTTCATGCGATCTTCAGCGACCTGCCTCGCATGCCGGTCGGACCTGTTAGTCGTTTTCACGAACGAATGCAACACAACGACCATGTCCGCAAATTTGGCCACATACACGCAGCGGAATGCAGGGCTGCCGTTGATGATGAGCTCTATCGCGCCCGCCCCCCACCGACTCCGTCAGCGCCTTGATCGGCCGCTCAGGGTCCTGGCCATACTGAATACGACGCAGGTCTTTGCCGAAATCGTCCTGAACATCCTGCGGAAGATCCTTGTACTCACGCTCAGCAGCGGCACTCACAAACGCAAACTTTCTCAACGGTCTACCTACAAACGAAATGCTGGCATCGTGGACGGCATGCATGCCGGAGAACGTGGAATTTAGCGCAGTCGATTGCTCTGGGCGGGGGTAGAAGTGTTTCGGGATATCAGCTTGAAATAGGGTGTTTCATTCACCTGCACGGCTTGAGCTGGCCTGAGGCGTCGCAGGAGATGGTGGGCGGCAATCGCGTTGCTCGGAGCAATGGGCTGTAACACCAAGGCGGACATCTGCCGCCATGGCGTCCGAGCTATGGTCAGAAACGGCTATTGAACGGCAGTTGAGCCACAAGAAGCGCAACAACGAGCGCGCCGCCTGTACCCAATGGGACGAGTTCCTCGAAGAGCGCCGGATGATCATGACCTGGTGGAGCCGGTTTCTGAAGGCGAACCGCGACAACCATGTGACGCCGCAGGAGTTTGCCAAGCAGGCGGGGAAGAACGTCACGCGCCTTCGCAGTGGCAAGAGGACCGAGTAGCCCGCCGCACCACCTCAATTCGCTGTGAAGTTACCCACAGGACCGCGTGATGCTCCTCCGCGCGGGTCCTTTCAAACGGGGCTGCAAAGCCGCCCCGTGACCATACCCAAGAAAAAAACTGCTGGCACAGCTTACGTATGTGGAAAACCATTGATGTCCACCGGGGGGTAGTTTTATCCACAGGCGCTAAATCCCTGATATCCCGCTGCTTGACGAATATTGTCCACAAGCGTAGGCCGGGAGTCGCAAGTGCTGTCGCCTCAAAACCCTCGACGAATGCCGGGGCTTGTTCGTTTCCGCGCCTGCGACACATTGTCCACCCTCTCTACTTCTTGTTTTCGCTCAATAAACCCTAATTTCAAAGCGGCTATTCCTGTGCCCGACGACTTTCGTCGACTTAAGGAGAAGTCCCATGAACGAGCAAGAAGGCGTGTCCCTGACCCGGCGTGGCATGCTGGCCGGCACTGTGTTGCTGGGCGTCGGAGCCTCGGCGCTAGGCAGTGGCCTGGCCCAGGCCGCGACCGCTTCGCCCGCCGCCGGCCCGGTGCCTGACCTGGCGAAACTGGAGCGGGTAAGTGTCGAACTGGTGGCACCGCCACAGGTGCACCCCCACAGCCAGCGCGCTCCCGGCAAGCCGCGCATTGTCGAGTTCCGCATGGTCATCGAGGAGAAGGAACTGGCTGTCGACAGCACCGGCGCCTACATCCACGCGATGACCTTCAACGGCTCGGTGCCCGGCCCGCTGATGGTGGTGCACGAGGGCGACTACGTGGAGCTCACGCTGGTCAACCCGGCCAGCAACAGCATGATGCACAACATCGACTTCCACGCCTCCACCGGCGCCCTCGGCGGCGGTGAGTTGACCCATGTGAAGCCGGGCGAGCAGGTGGTGCTGCGCTTCAAGGCCGACCGTGCCGGGGTGTTCGTGTATCACTGCGCGCCGGGCGGGGCGATGATTCCCTGGCACGTAGTGTGTGGCATGAACGGCGCGATCATGGTGCTGCCCCGTGACGGCCTGAAAGACCCCGAGGGCCGCCCGTTGCAGTACGACAAGGCCTGGTATATCGGCGAGCAGGACTACTACATCCCCCGCGACAAGGACGGCAAGTACAAGCGCTACGCCAACCCCATGGCCAGCTTCGGTGATATGAGCCAGCTGATGAAAGGGCTGGTGCCCAGCCATGTGGTGTTCAACGGCAGCGTCGGCGCCCTGACCGGCAAGCAGGCGCTCACCGCCAAGGTGGGCGAGACCGTGCTGATCGTTCATTCCCAGGCCAACCGTGATACCCGCCCGCACCTGATCGGTGGCCACGGCGACTACGTCTGGGCCTCGGGCAAGTTCGCCAACCCGCCGCAGCGCAACCTGGAGACTTGGTTCATCCCCGGCGGCGCGGCGGGGGCGGCGTTGTACACCTTCCGCCAGCCCGGCCTGTACACCTACCTCAACCACAACCTGATCGAGGCGGTGATGCTCGGCGCCGCCGCGCATGTGCAGGTGGAGGGGCAGTGGAATGACGACCTGATGAAGCAGGTGCAGGCACCCGGGCCGATCCGCTAGCGGTATTGATCCGGATCAAGCCCCTTGGCCATGCGCGGCATAGCCTGAGCGCAGGCATCCACTTCATGGAGGGAGACCATGGCCAAGCGATTTCCCACGAACCCCAGCCATCCCGAACGGATCTGCTGGGGCTGCGACCTGTACTGCCCAGCCAAGGCGCTGGCCTGCGGCAATGGCGCGGACCGGACCATGCATCCGGTGGAGTTGTTCGGCGAGGATTGGGAACAGCTCGATGATCATCTGGATGCGACCATAGCCACTTCGCATGCCGCGCCCGGACAGGAAATGCCGCTCAACCAAAAGTCTGAATGAACGGCGCCGCGCTCGCCTTGATGGCGGCAACCACCTTGGGTGCCTGATCGCAAAGCGCGGACTCCCTGGCCAGTGTTCGCTCCAATGCTTCAAGCTGATTGCGAATGACTTCAGCCGGGTTGCTCACGTCGCAAAGCGGTGCAAAGTCCAGCAAGCCTTGCCGCGACGCAAACAAGGATTTGTTGCCGGATAGCGAAAGCGCCAGCACGTCTTCCGGTATGTAAGCCGTGGTATTGACGATGTCGTACGCCGGAGCCAGGCGCGCATCGCCTCGAAGAGGATCGGTGTACAACAACCCGAAATTTTTCAGATGGGCATCACCATTTCCGACGATACAGCTGAGCGCAACCATCTCGAACAGTTGCCGCAGCGATAGCCGAAGATGCTCAGGCGCGCAGAACAGGCGGATCGCCTTGGCAATGGCAGCGTAGCTCTTGCTGTACTTCTGTTCGGCGCCAAGCCCCATCAAGGCAGCCATGTCTTCGAAACCAAGTGGATTGTTCTGCTCGTCACGATCGAAGCGGCGCATGACGAACAGCTTGCCGTTATCGGACAAGAAGAATTGAGGCACTGGCAGGCCAGAGGTTTGCGCAACCGACATGCACAGGAATTCGTTGATCGCCAAGCCCGGGAACTCGTCGCGCCCGCTCTTGATGATCAGCTCGGCTGTTTTCGAGGTAAAGCGCTGTGACAACGGGTCCAATTGCTCAGGAACCAGGACCTTCGGCTGCACACCAGAGATGCCTGCGCGCAGAATGTAGCGATCCACCAGATCGGCGAAGATATCCTCTCCCCCATCCCATGAAAGAATGTTCGCCAGCTTTTCTCCCGGAAACGTCTGCCGCCGCAGCAATGTGTCCACTACCTGCGAACTGACATGCACACGCCCGATCGGCGAACTGCTGCCGGACAACGCTAGGAGAAGCATGGGGTCGACCTGAACGATCTTCGCCAGGCGGTTGCGCAATTGCTCGAGCACATACCCTTCGGGCAAGTTCATCTGGAACACCGGATGCAGCTCGCGATACCTGTATTCCTCGGTTCGGACCGGCATCAACAGGCTGATCGCCGCATCAGCAACGGTGTGCGGGCCATAGCGGAAGAGGTAGTCGCCTGCACTGGTCAGCAATGCTCACTGTCACCCTCGGGTGTCGCGACTATCAGCGGCGTCATTCGAACATCCCCTCGATTTCGTCAAGCGTCGGCATCACCGCCGCTATGACCTGCAGTTCGCAGCCGAGCGCCGCCAATGCACGTGCATATGCACCGATGGCCACTGAGAGGCTACCTTTCTCCATGGCAATGATCTTTTGCCGGGTGATACCGGCCAAGGTTGCGAGCGCCTGCTGGGTCAATCCCCGGTTAAGCCTTCGCGTGCGAACCTGCGCGCCCAGGCGCTCGACGATCAATGAGTGATCCATGTTCTTTATACGTGACAAATTTAGATGAATGTAACGTATAAGGAACATGATCAAAAATCAACCAGCAGTAGCGGTGTCAAAAGCTCTTCTAGAACGCCGTGCTCACGGTCACCGCCAGGTTGCGCGGGTCGCCATAGATTGCCCCGGCATAGAACCCGTAACGGGTGTAGTAGTGCTTGTCGAACAGGTTGTTGGCGTTGAGGCTGACGCTGGTGTCGTCGGTCAGCTGGTACTTGGCCATGGCGTTCCAGATCGCATAGCCCGACCAGTTTACGTCGCTGGCGCTGCGGCTAACTCCGTTGCTCGGCTGCCCGGCGGGGGTGGACACCGCGCGGATGTTGCTTTGCGCGGTCACGCCAGCGCCCAGGGTCAGGCGATCCAGCGGGCCGGACAGGCGATAAGTGGTCGAGGCCTTGAACAGGTGCGAGGGGTCGCTGCGCCCGTCGCTGTCCAGGCGGCGGAAGTGCAGGTAGGTGTAGCCGGCATAGACGTTCCAGTTCGGGGTCAGGGCGCCGGCGACTTCCAGGTCGATACCGTCGGTTTCCTGGCCGGAACCGGCCTTGTAGGCAGTGGCGCCGGTCGGCGTCAGCAGGTCGCCGTCCATCACCGCCTTGTTCTCCTGCCTGGTGCGGAAGTAGGCCGCGGACGCGTTCAGGCGACCATCGAACCATTCACCCTTGATCCCGGTTTCGTAGCTCTGGCCACGGATCGGCTCGACCTTGGTGCCGCTGGCGCTCTCTTCGGTCTGCGGGTTGAAGATGTCGGTGTAGCTGGCGTACAGCGAGTAGTTGTCGTCGAGGTCGTACACCGCGCCCAGGTAAGGGGTGACGATGCCGTTGTTCTGCTGGTTGCTGCGCGCACCGTTGACGCTGACGGTAGTAGCCGAATAGTCGGTGCTGCGCACACCGAGGATGAGCGACAGGGGGTCGGTGACGCTAAGGCGGGTGGCGGCATACATGCCCTGAAGACGGGTGGTAGTCTTGCTGTGCAGGCCGGTTTTTGAGGCCAGCATGGCGTAGTCGTCGTCCACGCCGTCTAGCCAGTTGCCCAGCCCCAGGCCATTGTTCGCCCGGAACTGGCAACCCACCCCACTGTTCACTGCCTTGCCGCCGCCGACCATGCTGCAAGTGTACTGCGGTGACCAGGCCACGGTGCGGCTGTCGTTGTAGCCGACCATCGCCTGATGGGTGCGCCCGAACAGTTGGAATGGGCCGGACAGGTCGATCTGCGCCGATTGCTGGGTGGTGTCGGTGGAGCTGTGCAGGCCGTTGAGCACCGCGCCGCTGCCGTCCTGGTTCCAGTAGCCGCCATAGACGCCACGGCCGGACGAGTTGACCTTGGCCAGGCCACGGTGGTTGAGCGCCTCGCCGCTGCTCTGGGCAACCTTCAGGTCCAGGCTCCAGTCGTTGTCGAAACGGTGCGCCAGCGAGCCGAAGGCGGTGCGGGTGATGTATTCGCCAAAGCTCCAGCTGGGTACCACGTTGGTGCTGCGCGGCAGGTCGGTCTTGCTGCCATCGCCGTACCAGATCGGGATGTTGGCGCCCCAGCCGCCGCCGACCACTTTGCTGTACTCGTACTGGTAGCCGGCACCCAGGGTGGTGGCATCGTCCAGGTCGAATTCGAAGTTGGCCAGGGCCGCGCGGGAGCGTTCGGACTGGTTGTCGCGGAACGAGCCGGCGTCCTGCTGGGTCATGACCAGACGCGAACGCAGGCGGCCGTCCTCGGACAGCGGCAGGTTCAGGTCAGCACCCAGGCGGCGCTTGTCCCAGCTGCCATAGGTGGCGTAGGCGCTGCCGCCGAAGGTCCGGGTCGGCGCCTTGCGGATCAGGTTGACGGTAGCCGAAGGGTCACCGGTGCCACCGAGCAGGCCGTTGGCGCCACGGACGATGTCGATGCGTTCGTACAGGTCCATGTTCAGCGCGTTGCCGCCACCGCTGAAGTCCGAACCGCCGGGGAACTGCAAGCCGTCGATCTTCCAGTTGCTGATCGAGTAGCCACGGGCGCGGAAGTCGGTGCGCCCGCCCACTTCCATCTTGCTCATGCTCACGCCCGGCGTGGTGTCCAGGGCCTGCTCGAGGGTGTGGATATCACGGTCTTCCATTTGCTGGCGGGTAATGCTGGTGACCGACTGTGGCGTCTGCCGGGGTGTCAGCTGCAAGCCCGTGGAGCTGCGTGTGTTCTGCACGGTGTAGCCGATCTGGCCGCTATCGTCGGCCAGCGGCAACGCACTGCTGTCGATGTTGGTGGCGCCCAGTTCCAGCACCGGGCCGTCAGCGAAGGCTGTGCCGCTAAGCCCGAGGGCCACGCAGAAGGCAAGCGGGGAGAGGCGACTGCCGCCTCGGACCAAGGGGGTTGTGTCAGTCATGATGCTCTTGCATACCATTTGGGAAGGCTTCGTATTCGCAGATGATTTTTTGTTACGATTCTAGGCATCTACCCCTTAGGCTCCATGGATGGCTTGTATGGGGATGTAATCGAACGTAACGAGCAGCGCAGTTCCTCTTTCCACAGGTACCCACAGCCATGAATACCACCTTGCTGGTCGTCGATGATGACGACGAGATTCGCGAACTTCTCTGCGATTACCTGACGGACGCCGGCTATCAGGTTCTCGCTGCTGTCGATGGAAAGCAGATGCACGCGCAATTGACCCGGCACAAGGTCGACCTGGTGGTACTCGACCTGATGCTGCCCGGCGAGGACGGCCTGAGCCTGTGCCGGCAGTTACAGGCGCAGCCGGGCTTGGCGGTGGTGATGCTGTCGGCCAGGGGCAGCACTCTGGACCGCATCATCGGCCTGGAAGTAGGCGCCGACGATTACCTGGCCAAACCCTTCGAGCCGCGCGAGCTGGTCGCCCGGATCAAGGCTGTGTTGCGCCGCCCCCATCGTCTGGAGGTAGAGCCCGATACTTCGGATAGCGAGCCACAATTGTTTGCGGGTTTTCGTCTCGATCACGTCAAACGGTTGCTCGTTCACCCTGACGGCCAAGCCTTCAACCTGCCACGCTCCGACTACCGTGTGCTGCGTGAACTGCTGGACGCCAACAACCGCGTGGTCTCGAGGGACCACCTGACACGCAGCGCGTTCGGCCGCGACCATCTGCCCGACGACCGCTCGGTGGACATGTGCATCAGCCGCCTGCGCCAACAACTGCGCCGGGCGCCAGGCCAAGGCGTGCAGATCCTCACCATCCGCAACGAAGGCTATCTGCTGAGCCTGGCCCGCGAAGCGTTGGGCGCCTGAGGTGCGACTGCTTCGCCGGCTGTGGCCGCGCACGCTGTTCGGCCAACTGCTGCTGATCATGATCAGCGGCACCCTGGTGATCCAGTTGATGTCCAGCAGCATCTGGTTCGACGTACGCTTCGCCCAGGTGCTGGAAGCGCCGGTGCGGTTGATCGCGGCGCGCAGCGCGCCCCTGATCGCCCAGGCCGACTGCCATGGCACGGCACGCCAGGTACCGAAGCACTACCAGCTGCGTTGCGCCGAAGCGCCGCCCGAGGGTGAGCATGACCAACGGCGCGGCTGGCGGCGCATCGAGCTGTTGCTGCATCAGGCACTGGCCTACGAATTGGGGGGCGATGTGCGGCCGAGGTTGCTCAAGGTCCGGCTCACCGACGAACTGGGCCAGCCCATCGTCTGGCGCAGCCTGTTCGGCTTGCGCACCGCCCAGGCGCATATCGAGTTTGCCGTGCCCCTCGCCGATGGCCACTGGCTGGTCATCGATGGCCAGGAGTTGCAGGGCTGGAGCGGCGAGTCGGCATGGGTGCTGATCAGCGACTACCTGCTGCGGGTCTATGCCCTGCGCATCGCCGCCGTGCTGGTGGTGTGCCTGGTGGCGGTACGCTTGTGCCTGCGCCCGCTGCGCCGCCTGGCCGATGCCGCCCGTGGCCTGGGTGGCAATCTGGAACAGGCGCCGTTGCCGCTGGACGGCCCCGAGGAAGTGCGGCACGCCGCCCAGGCCTTCAATGCCATGCAGCAACGGCTGATCCGCATGGTCAACGACAAGGCCTACTTCCTCGCCGCCGTGTCCCACGACCTGCGTACGCCGTTGACGCGCATGCGCCTGCGCCTGGAACGGCTGGAGGACAGCGAACACAAGGAGCGCCTGCGCCAGAACATCGCACAGATGGACGGCATGATCGGCCAGGTGCTCGACTACCTGCGGGCGGGCGAGCAGCAGAACCTGCAAACGGTCGACCTCGACCGCCTGGTGGCACGCCAATGCGCGGATTTGGCCAACGCCGAAGAGCCATTATCGATCCATGGCCAGGTGGGCCAGGCCCAGGTAGATGCCCTGCTACTGCAACGGTGCCTGCAAAACCTGTTGGTCAATGCCCTGCGCTATGCCAGGGAAGTCGCGGTGGTGCTGGAAAGCACGCCAACCGATGGGTACATCCACATCGACGATCGCGGCCCGGGCATCGACCCGGGCTTGCTGGCGACTGTCACCGAGCCTTTCGTGCGCGGCGAGGACTCACGCAACCAGGCCTCTGGCGGCTATGGGCTGGGGCTGAGCATCGCCCAGCGCATCGTTGCCAGCCATGGCGGCGAACTGCAGCTGAGGAACCGCCAAGGGGGCGGGTTGCGGGTCAGCGTACGATTGCCCAGGGGCAATATCGCCTGATCATTTGCCATCACCCTGCAGGATCCTCAGCGCCGCCTCGGCCAGGAAGCCCGAACGGCTCTTGTGCTCCGGGTGGTTCTGTACGTAGCTGTCGATGCGGGTGAGCAGGTACGCCGGCAAGGTGATGTTGAGCTTCTCGGCCTTGCCCAGGTAGCGGGTGATGTCGATATCGATCAGTGCCCAGGTGCAGCCGGCATAGGCGGGGTTGGCCGCATGCACGCCGACCTTGCTGGCCCTGGGGATTTCCTGCTGGTCCTGGGCCAGGAGTTCGAGGTGGCCTTCGATCGCTTCACGCGCCATGGCGATGGCGTTGTCGAGGTCTTCGCCCGCCGAAAAGCAGCCAGGGATATCCGGGACTTCCACGCCCCAGGCGTGCTGGTCGTCACCGGGGAGGATCGCGATAGGGAACAACATGGTGATGAGTCTCCTCGTCAGCTGGCGTAGCAGATGCGTGCCTGGCGCAGGATGCTGGCCGCAGTCGCGGGCAGCAGGTCTTTCCTGGGATGCGGGATGGTGACCAGCCCGGCTTTTTCAGGATGCTTGAAATGATGGTGGCTGCCTTTGGAGCGCACCAGATACCAGCCATCCGCCTCGATCACAGCAATCATTTCACGGCTGTTCATTCACCCATTCCTTGGGCCGGCCGATTGGTGGTTAGTATAACCACCAACAGACAATTATCAACACCATACCCACCATTACGACAAGCGGCTGCCAGGAGGAGAAGTATGGGGAGAGGAACGGAGCAAGCACCGGGAGAAGTGATGCGGGATCTTGCAGCAGGGAGAGTCGCCAGATAGTTCAGAGCACGGCCAATGCCTTTGCCTTCAACACTTGCAGATCCATCACCGGCACCCCTACCCGCTTGGCCATCTCGTCCCACTCGCGCAGGCGCAGGCTGACCCTGAACAACGGGTCGGCCTCGAACGCATCAGCTTCGGCATCGTTCATCATCCCACCCTGGTACGCCAAGGTGCGTCGGCTGGCTTCGCTCAAACGATCGTAGTATCCGGGCTGGCGCAAGGTCAGGTAGCGCTTGGCCTCGACGTGATACTGCACCAGCCTGGCCAGCCGCTCGCTGAAACCACACCGGCGCAAATACTCGGCACCGATGCGCTCATGACTGACAACGCCATAACCGCCCATGTCCTCGCCCTCGCACAGGTGGCCGATGTCATGGAAGAAGGCGGCCAGAATCACTTCGTCGTCGTAGCCTTCGGCCATGGCGAGCTGGGCTGCCTGGGACATGTGCTCGATCTGGGTGATGGCCTCGCCGATATAGTCGGCGCTGCCATGACGCTCGTACAAGGCGAAGGTGTCGTCGATGATCCGGGAAGAAGTTGGCATTGCGTGGGCTCCTGCGTTGCCTGGTCTGACGCCATCGCGGGGCAGCTTGAGTATAGAAGCCGGCTTGCCCCGCGATGAGGGCCTTACTGCTGGGCGACTTTCTCCGACTTGCCGTCGTAGCGTTTGCGCCACTCGGCGAGAATCTGGTCGCGGTTCTTCGAGGCCCAGGCGAAGTCGTTCTTGATCAGGCGCTGCTCATAGTCGGCCGGCAGTTCGGTCTGCGGCTTGGCGATGCCGGGGGCGGCGAGCACCGCGAAGTTCTCCTTGTACAGCTCCATGGCGGCAGGGCTGGCGGAGAAGTCGGCCAGGCGCTTGGCGGCATCGGCTTTCGGCGAGCCCTTGATCAGCGCCGTGGCCTCGATCTCCCAGCCCAGCCCCTCCTTGGGCAGGACGATGTCCAGGGGTGCGCCCTGGCGCTTGAGCTGCACGGCCGGGTACTCGAACGAGATGCCGATCGGGAATTCACCTGCTGCCGCCAGCTTGCATGGCTTGGAGCCGGAATGTACGTACTGGCCGATGTTCTGGTGCAGTGCGTCCATGTAGGCCCAGCCCTGAGGCTCGCCGTAGGTCTGCAGCCAGGCGCTCACATCGAGGAAGCCCGTACCGGACGAGGCCGGGTTGGGCATGACGATCTTGCCCTTGTACTCAGGCTTGGTCAGATCCTGCCAGCTCACCGGCTTGCTCAGGCCCTGCTTCTCGGCCTCGACGGTATTGAAGCAGATCGTCGCGGCCCACACGTCCATGCCTACCCAGGCCGGCGGATTGGCGGCGTCGCGGTAGTTGGGCGAGATCTTGCCCAGGTCCTTCGGCGCATAGGCTTCGAGCATGCCGTTCTGGTCGAGGATGGCCAGGCTGGAGGCCGCCAGCCCCCACACGGCGTCAGCCTGTGGGCGCTCTTTTTCAGCCAGCAGCTTGGCGGTGATGATGCCGGTGGAGTCGCGCACCCATTTGATCTCGATGTCCGGGTTGGCCTTCTCGAAGGCCTGCTTGTAGCTCTTGAGCTGCTCGGCCTCCAGGGCGGTGTAGACAGTCAGCTGGGTGGCGGCCGAAGCCTGCAGGCTGAACACGGCGGATACGGCAGCGGCAAGTGCAAGGGGCTTGAACATGATGCGGTTCCTATCGGTGTGGGCAGTAGGTCAATAGCCGGGGGCGCGTTGGCGCCAGGCCTGGGAGCGGCGTAGCAGGCCGCGCGAAGCGCCGGCCAACAGCAGGGAGGCGGCGGCGCTGGTCAAGAGGATCAGGGTCGACATGGCAGCGGCGCCGCCAACGTTGCCGGCGTCATCCATGTTCAGCACGGCAACGGCGGCGAGGATGGTGTCGGGGCTGTAGAGGAAGATCGCCGCCGACACCGTGGTCATCGCCGAGACGAACAGGTAGCGGATGATGTCCAGCAGCGTCGGCAGGCAGATCGGCACGGTGACCCGCACGAAGTGCTTGTATAGCGGCGCCTTGAGTGACAGCGCGGCGGCTTCGAACTCACCGTCGAGCTGGCGCAGGGCGGTGGTGGCGGTCATCTGCGCGGTGGTCAGGTAGTGGGAGATGGTGCACACCACCAGCAGCGCCATGCTGCCGTAGAACACGTGCAACGGGTTGCCGTTGAGGTTGAAGAAGAACACGTAGCCCAGGCCCAGCACCAGGCCAGGCACCGCCATGGGGATGAAGCTGAGCAGGCGCAGCAGTTGATTGAGCAGGCGCTGGCCTTGGGTCTTCTCCATGAGGTAGGCACCGGTGAAGATCACCACGCTGCCGATCAGCGCGGTGCCGATGGCCATGGTCACGCTGTTGCGATAGGCCAGCCAGCCGCCACCAGCGGTGTCTTCGAACATGTAGTGCTTGAGCGACAGCGACAGGTTGTACGGCCAGAACTTGACCAGCGACGAGTACACCGCCATGCCTATCACCGCCAGCAGCGCCGCGCAGACAAGCAACACGATGGCCAGGTAGCAGCCATCACGCAGCTTCGAAGGCTTCGGCTCGAACACCTGGGCGCGGCCGCTCATGGCCTCGCCCTGGCGGCGGCGCAGCCAGGCATCCACGGCAAAACTGAGCAGCGCCGGCACCAGCAGCACCATGCCGATCAGCGCACCACGGCCGAACTGCTGCTGGCCGACCACCGCCTTGTAGGCTTCCAGCGCCAGCACCTGGTAATCACCACCGACCACTACCGGCACGCCGAAGTCGGTGATGGTAAGGGTGAACACCAGGCAGAACGCCGCGAACACCGCCTGGCGCGTGGCCGGCCAGGTGATGCTGAAGAATGCCCGGGCAGGTCCGGCACCCATGCTCGAAGCGGCATCGAACAGTCGTGCATCGGCCAGTGACAGCGCCGAGAGCAGGATCATCAACGCATGGGGGAAGGTGTAGATGGCCTCGCCAAGCACGATGCCCCAGAAGCCGTAGATGTTGTCGCTGAGCAGCCCGCGCAGCAGGCCCTGGTTACCGAACAGATAGACCAGCGCGATCGCCGGCAGCATCGACGGCGCCAGCAACGGCAGCAGCGAAATGCCACGCCACAGCCCCTTGGCCGGGATCAACGTGCGTTGCAGGGCATAGGCGAACAGGTAGGCCAGCGGCACAACGATGGCGGCAACGGTGAGGGCTACCGACAGACTGTTGCCGAGCAGCCAGTGGAAGTTCGCGCTGGCAAACAGTTCGCGGGCGGCCAGCAGCCCCCCGCCCTGCCCGGCTTCAGCGCTGAAGCCACGCCAGAAGATCGCCAGCAACGGCAGCAGCACCGCCAGCACCAGCAGGCTCAGCAACAGGCTCTTGCCACCGACGACGAACAGTCGATGCCCCAGGGCGACGCCGTTGCGTGGCCTGTCGTTGCCGTGAGTGAGCGGCAGGGTCATGGGCGCGGCCATCTCAGGCGAACACCTGCAGGCTCTGCGGCGGCAGGGCCACCCAGATATCCTGCGAACCCAGGCGCGGCATGGCTTCGGGCGCCAGCTCCGCGAGCAGCGCATGGCCCGGCAGGGCTTCGAGCTCGAAGCTCATGCGGCAGCGATTGCCGAGGAAGGTGACTTCCCGAACCTTGGCCGGGAACAGGTTCTCCTCGTGCACCACCGGGTTGACGGTGATCGCCTCGGGCCGGCAGAACAGTCGGCCGCTGCTGACGGTGCTGGCGTTGTCGGCCAGGCGCATGTGCATGCCGCCGACCTGGGCGTGGCTATTGCTGCTGCGCTGGAACGGCAGCCAGTTGCCCTGGCCGACGAACTCAGCGACGAAGGGTGTCGCCGGCTGGTCGTAGATTTCCTGGGGCCTGGCGTACTGCTCGACCTGGCCGTTGTTCATCACGGCGATGCGGTCGGCCATCAGCATGGCTTCGTCCTGGTTGTGGGTGACCATCAGCGTGGTGATGCCCAACTGGCGTTGCAGCTGGCGCAGTTCAGTGCACAGGTGCTCGCGAACACGGGCGTCGAGGGCCGACATGGGTTCGTCGAGCAGCAGCAGCGAGGGCGACGGCGCCAAGGCGCGGGCCAGGGCCACGCGCTGCTGCTGGCCGCCGGAGAGCTGGCCGGGGTATTTCTTCTCACTGCCGGCCAGGCCCACCAGCTCGAGCATCTCGCTCACCCGCTGGCGCGAGGCCTCGCGGTTGCCGCCGGTCAGGCCATAGGCAATGTTGGCTTCAACGGTGAGGTTGGGGAACAGTGCGTAGGACTGGAACAGGATGCCGTAGTCACGGGCCTGGGGCGGCAGCTCGGAGATATCGCGGTCGCCGATGTACAGCGTGCCGCGGTCCTGGCGCTCGAGGCCGGCGATGCAACGCAGCAGCGTGGTCTTGCCGCAGCCCGAGGGACCGAGCAGACACACCAGCTCGCCAGCGGCGATGTCGAGGGACACGTTGTTGAGCGCGGTGAAAGCGCCAAAGCGTTTGTGGATGCCGCGCACTTTCATCTGTGCGCCCGGGGTGACGTGGTTCATGGCAGGTCCTCATCGAAGCGATGTGGGCCATGCTAGGCAGGCTGTGCGAAGGTTCCGTGGCGTTGGGGCAAAAGCCGGCGATAGTGGTATAGGCAGATTTTGTAGTGGCCTTGAGGGCCCTATCGCTGGCAAGCCAGCTCCCACAAAAGCAAGTCGGCGCCAACCCTGTGGGGGCCGGCTTGCCGGCGATGAGGCCGGTGCAACCAGTAGAGAACTGTCAGAATTGCGAACCCACCACCTCCTGCGCCACCCCCAGGAACGCCGCCGGCAACCGCGCCTGGCGCCGCTCCTTCAGGCAGTACAGGTACTCGTGCATCACCGGTGCGTCGTCCAGCGCCAGCACCCGCAGCTCGGGGTTATGCGGCACCTCATGTCGGGCAATGATGCTGATGCCAATGTTGCGCAGCACCGCCTCGCGGATCGACTCGCGGCTGCCTATCTCCAAGAGCGCCCCGGCTTTAACCCCGGCGTCCTGCATCATCTGCTCGGTGAGCTTGCGGGTGGTCGAGCCCTTTTCGCGCATCAGCAGGCAATGCCCGGCCACCACCTCGATCGACACCGCCTGGCGTTGGGCCAAGGGATGATTGCGGTGCACCGCCAGTACCAACGGGTCGGTGCCCAGCACCCGGCGTACCAGGCGTGCGTCTTCGAGCAATTGTGACGAGGCGGCGATATCCACCCGGTAGTCCTCGAGCATTTGCAGCACCTGCTGCGAGTTACCGATCTCCACCGCCACCTCCACTTGTGGCAGGCGCTCGCGGAAGATCTTCACCAGGTCGAGGATGTAGTACGGCGCGGTAGCGGCGATGCGCAGGCTGCCCTGAGCCTGGCCGCTGTTGCGCAACTCGAACTCGATTTCGGCTTCCTGTTGCAGCAGCGCCTTGACCATCGGCAGCAGGCGCACGCCCTCCTCGCTCAACACCAGGCGCCGGCCGCCGCGGTAGAACAACTCGACGTTGTACTGGCCCTCGAGGTTGCGGATCTGCGTGGTCACCGTGGGCTGGCTGAGCCCGAGCTTCTTCGCCGCCAGGGTGATGCTGCCCAGGCGGGCCACCATGTAGAAGGCTTTGAGCTCGGCGCTCAGCATTGGCAGAACCTCTTTTTCACGCCACAGGCGTTATTTGCGCAACAGGCGCAGACCGTTGAACACCACCAGCAGGCTCACGCCCATGTCGGCGAATACCGCCATCCACATGGTGGCCATGCCGGCGAAGGTGATAGCCAGGAAGATTGCCTTGATCCCCAGGGCCAACACGATGTTCTGGGTGAGGATCGCCGCGCTTTGGCGCGACAGCCTGACGAAGGCCGGGATCTTGCGCAAGTCGTCGTCCATCAGCGCCACATCGGCGGTCTCGATGGCGGTGTCGGTACCGGCGGCGGCCATGGCAAAGCCGATCTCGGCGCGGGCCAGGGCCGGCGCGTCGTTGATGCCATCGCCGACCATGCCGACACGATGCCCCTGGGCGTACAGGTTCTCGATGCTGGCGAGCTTGTCCGCGGGCAGCAGGTTGCCCTCGGCACGGTCGATCCCCACCTGGGCCGCAATGGCCTGGGCGGTGTGGGGATTGTCGCCGGTCAACATGACCGTCTTGATACCCAGCTCGTGCAGCTCGGCGATGGCCTGGCGGCTGCTGTCCTTGACCGTGTCGGCCACGGCGAACAACGCCAACGGGCCGGAGCGGTCGAGCAGCAGCACCACGGTCTTGCCCTGGCGCTCCAGCACATCCAGTTGCGCTTCCAGCTCCGGGGAGCACAGGCCGAGCTCTTCCACCAGGCGATGGTTGCCCAGGTGGTAGGTCTGGCCCTCGATATCACCGCGCACACCGCGACCGGCCAGGGCGGCGAACTCGGTGACTTCGCTCAGAACCAGATCCTGGCCCCTGGCGAACAGGGCGATGGCACCCGACACCGGGTGGTCGGAACGGGCGGCCAGGCTCGCGGCCAGCGCCTGGGCGCGCCCTTCGAACAGTGGGTCGAGCACCTTGCTGTCGGTCTGCACCGGCTTGCCGTGGGTAATGGTGCCGGTCTTGTCCAGGGCCAGGAAGTCCAGCTTGCGCCCGCCCTCCAGGTACACACCGCCCTTGATCAGGATGCCTTTGCGTGCCGCCGCGGCCAGGCCGCTGACGATGGTCACCGGGGTGGAGATCACCAGCGCGCACGGGCAGGCCACCACCAACAGCACCAGGGCACGGTAGATCCAGTCGAACCAGGCACCGGCCATGAACAGTGGCGGGATGAGCGCCACGGCGAGCGCTACCGCGAACACTACCGGGGTGTAGATGCGCGAGAACTGATCGACGAAGCGCTGGGTCGGCGCACGGGCGCCCTGGGCTTCTTCGACGGCCTTGATGATGCGGGCCAGGGTCGATTGACCGGCGGCGGCCGTGACGCGGTACTCCATCGCGCCGGCCTGGTTGATGGTGCCGGCGAACAGCTTGTCGCCGACCGACTTCTCGACCGGCAGGCTTTCCCCGGTGATCGGCGCCTGGTCGACACTGGACTGGCCACTGACCACCTCGCCGTCCAGGCCGATGCGCTCGCCTGGGCGCACCCGCACCCGTGCGCCGATTGCCACCTCGCGCACCTCTACCTCGCGCCACTGGCCATCAGCCTGTTGCACGGTGGCCATGTCCGGGGCCAGCTGCATCAACCCGCCGATGGCATTGCGCGCGCGGTCCAGGGAACGGGCTTCGATCAGTTCGGCAACGGTGAACAGCACCATGACCATGGCCGCTTCCGGCCACTGGCCGATCAGCACCGCGCCGGTCACGGCGATACTCATCAGCGCATTGATATTGAGGTTGCGGTTTTTCAGGGCAATCCAGCCCTTCTTGTAGGTACCGAGGCCGCAGCCGAGGATGGCCGCCAGGGCCAGCCCGGCGACCACCCACTCCGGTGCCTTGCCGGAGAAGTGCACGATTTCGGCGGCGATCGCCGCAACACCGGACAGCGCCAGCGGCCACCAGCGTGTCTTGCTGGCCTGGGGCGCGCTGGCGGCGCCATCATCCTCGGCGGCCAAGGGTTCGGCCTTCATGCCCAGGCTATCGATGGCCCGCTCGATCTCGAAGGTGCCCTCGAGCGTATGGCGCACGCCGAGCACACGATTGATCAGGTTGAATTCCAGTTGCTCGATGCCGGCCAGCTTGCCTAGCTTGTCCTGGATCAGGGTCTGCTCGGTAGGGCAGTCCATGGCCTCGATGCGGAAGCGGCTGAGCTGCGCCTGGCCACTGGCCTTTTCGGTCAGTTGCACCAGGGCCGGGGCGGCCTTGCTGGCGCAGCAGCCGTGGGCGTGGGGCGCGTGGCCATGATCGAGGTCATGGGCGTGATCATGCTTGTGGTCGGGGCTGACAGGCTGGTTCATGGAATCATCCTTAACTGAGCGCTGGCCTCTGTAGAGATCCACAGAGTGGGTTGTTGCCAAGTGAACACCCTGTAGCCACTATAGGGTCAAGCCCTTTGCAGGAGATTTGCCATGAAGATCGGAGAACTGGCCAAGGCCACCGACTGCGCCGTGGAGACCATCCGCTACTACGAGCGCGAACAGCTGCTGCCGGAACCTGCCCGCAGCGATGGAAACTACCGGCTCTACACCCAGGCCCACGTCGAGCGCCTGACCTTCATCCGCAACTGCCGCACCTTGGACATGACCCTGGACGAGATCCGTAGCCTGTTGAACCTGCGCGACAGCCCCGATGGCTCATGCGGCAGCGTCAACGCGCTGATCGACGAGCATATCGAGCATGTGCAGGCGAGGATCGATGGGCTGGTGGCACTGCAGGCGCAGCTGGTGGAACTGCGGCAGCAGTGCAATGCGCAGGGGGCGGAGTGCGCGATCTTGCAGCAGTTGGAGACGAATGGGGCGGTGTCGGTGCCGGAGATCGAGCATTCCCATGTGGGGCGCAGCCACGGGCATTAGAGACTTGGGGCCGCTTTGCGGCCCCCCCACTTCCTTGAGTCAGACCGCCATCGGCGCCGTCATCGGCGCATGGTGCTCGTAGCCTTCCAGCCAGAAGTCGCTCGGTTCGATCTTCTCCAGCCACTCCGGCTCGTACTTGCCGGTCTCGGCAAACGCCGGCACGCGGTCGCTGATCACCAGCTTCGGTGCCGCCAGCGGTTCACGCTTCATCTGCTCGCCCAGCATATCCAGGTGGTTTTCGTACACATGGGCATCGCCGATGAAGTAGGTGAACCAGCGCGGGGTGTAGCCCGTCAGGCGGCCGAACAGCGACAGCAGCGCGGCACCTTCGGTGAGGTTGAACGGCGTGCCCAGGCCCAGGTCGTTGGAGCGGATGTAGAGGGTCAGGGAGATTTCCCGAGTTTCGACATTCGGGTGGAACTGGTACAGCAAATGGCACGGTGGCAGGGCCATCTCGTCGAGCTGGGCGCAGTTCCAGCCGTGGAACAGGATACGCCGGCTGCCCGGGTCGTTGGCGATGGTGTCCAGGCACTGGCGCACCTGGTCGATGGCCTTGTAGAGGATGACGAACGCCTGGCCGTCCTCCTCGTCCTGGGCGATACGGCGGAAACCGGCCTTCTCGGCCATCTCGATGGCGGCCGGGTTGCTCAGCGGGATACGCTTGTAGCCGGGCCACTGGCGCCATTGCACGCCGTAGATTTCGCCGAGGTCGTCATGCCCCTGGCGGAACGGGTTGGCCAGCCACTGGGCGTTTTCGTTGGCGTTCTGGTCCCAGACCTTGCAGCCCAGCTCGCGGAACTCGCCGGCGTTCTTCACGCCGCGCAGGAAGCCGACCATCTCGCCAATCGCCGACTTGAACGCCAGTTTGCGCGTGGTGATGGCCGGAAAGCCCTTCTGCAGGTCGAACTTGAGCATGGCACCGGGCAGGCTGATGGTGCGGATACCGGTGCGGTTTTCCTGCAGCGTGCCGTTGTCTATGACGTCACGGACCAGGTCTAGATACTGTTTCATGGCTTACCTGTAACAAGAACGGCAGGGGAGCGCCCCTGCCGTGGAAATCAGACGGTGGCCTTGGCCGACGGTTTACGGTTGTAGGCCCACCAGATCAGGAAGATGCCGCCGAGAATCATCGGTACGCAGAGCAACTGACCCATGGTCAACCAGCCAAAGGCGATGTAGCCGAGCTGTGCGTCGGGTACGCGCACGAACTCCACGATGAAGCGGAAGATGCCATAGAACAGCGCGAACATGCCGGAAACGGCCATGGTCGGGCGCGGCTTGCGCGAGTACAGCCAAAGGATGACGAATAATGCCACACCTTCGAGGGCGAACTGGTACAGCTGCGACGGGTGACGCGGCAATTGCGCAGGGTCACTGAACGGCGGGAAGATCATTGCCCACGGCACGTCGGTGGCCTTGCCCCACAGTTCGGCGTTGATGAAGTTGCCGATACGCCCAGCGCCAAGGCCGATCGGCACCAGCGGCGCGACGAAGTCCATCAGCTCGAAGAACGACTTATTGTTGCGTTTGCCGAACCACAAGGCGGCGAGCATCACGCCGATGAAGCCACCGTGGAACGACATGCCGCCCTTCCACACCTCGAAGATCAGCGTCGGGTTGGCCAGGTACTGGTGCAGGTCGTAGAACAGCACGTAACCCAGGCGCCCGCCGACGATCACGCCCATCGACAGCCAGAACACCAGGTCGGAAAGCTTCTCGCGGCTCCAGGTCGGGTCGAAGCGGTTCAACCGGCGCGAGGCCAGCAGCCAGGCGCCGCCGATGCCGATCAGGTACATCAGGCCGTACCAGTGGATTTTCAGTGGACCGAGGGCCACGGCCACCGGGTCGATCTGCGGGTAAGGCAGCATTGTCTTTCCTCTAGGTTCAGATAAGGAAGCTGAGTCCGACGCAGAACAGCAGCGCGGCGAACAGACGCTTGAGCACGCGCGGCGACAGCTTGTGCGCCAGACGCGCGCCGTAGCGGGCGAAGAACATGCTGGTGGCGGCGATGCCGACCAGCGCCGGAAGATAGACGTAGCCCAGGCTGTGGGCCGGCAGGTGTTCCTCGTGCCAACCCAGCCACATGAAGCCCAAGGCACTGGCCAAGGCAATCGGCAGGCCACAGGCCGACGAAGTCGCCACGGCCTGCTGCATGGGCAGGCTGCGCCAGGTGAGGAACGGTACGGTCAGTGATCCGCCGCCGATCCCGAAAATGGCCGAGGCCCAGCCGATCACACCGCCGGCGGCGGTCAATCCGGGCTTACCAGGAATGCCGCGGCTGGCCTTGGGCTTGAGGTCCAGGGCCATCTGCGCGGCGATCACCAAGGCGAACACACCGATGATCTTCTGCAGCATCGGGCCCTGTATCAGCGAGGCGGTCTTGGCCCCGACCAGCGCGCCGAGCAGGATGCCCACGGTCATCCAGGCGAAGATCGGCCATTGCACCGCGCCCTTGCGCTGGTGCTCGCGCACGGCGTTGATCGAGGTGAAGACGATGGTTGCCAGCGAAGTACCGACCGCCAGGTGAGTCAGCACCGAAGGGTCGAAGCCCTGCAAGGTGAAGCTGAACACCAGCACCGGCACGATGATGATGCCGCCACCGACGCCGAACAGCCCGGCCAGCACGCCGGCGCAGGCGCCCAACAGCAGATAGAGAGCGAATTCCATTCGTGGCCCCAGTGGAAAACAATCCGGCATGGTAACGGAAGCCACGCCCGGCGCTCTAGTGAACTCTGTGTCAGATGATGGATAGCGGCCGGCGGCGCGGGTAGAGTGGCCGAAAACACAGGGGACAACCTATGTGCCTGATCGTATTCGCCTGGCGGCCGGGGACAGCCCGACCACTGATCGTCGCGGCCAACCGTGATGAGTTCTACGCGCGGCCGACCCAGGCCCTGGGCAATTGGGAGGACGCCCCGGGCGTGCACGCCGGGCGTGACCTGGAAGCCGGTGGCACCTGGCTGGGTGTCGGGCCGAACGGGCGCTTTGCGGCGCTGACCAATATCCGTGATCCACGCCAGCCGTTGGGGCCACGGTCCCGCGGTGAACTGGTGGCGGCCTATCTGCAGGGCGAACTGGGGGTCGAGGCCTATCTGGACCAGGTGGCCAGCCGCAGTGACCAGTACTCGGGGTTCAACCTGCTGGTCGGCGATGGCGAGCGATTGGGCTACCTGCATGCCCGCGAGCCGGCACCACGCCTGCTTGAACCGGGGGTGTACGGGCTGTCGAATGCCGGACTGGATACGCCGTGGCCGAAGCTGCTGAAGGCTCGCAGCGGGCTTGAGGGATTGCTCGAGAACGCTGACCCACAGCAGCTACTGACGCTGCTGGGCGATGCACAGCCCGCACCGGCCGGCGAACTGCCCGAGACCGGCGTGGGGCTGGCCACCGAGCGGCTGCTGTCGAGCGTGTTCATCGCCAGCCAGAACTATGGGACGCGAGCGAGTACGGTGCTGATTGTCGATGACCAAGGCCGGCGGCGCATGATCGAACGCAGTTTCGGGCCGTTTGGTAGGCATCTGGGCGAGGTTAGCCTGGAGATCTGATAGACCTCATCGCGGGGCAAGCCCGCTCCCACGGGCTCGCAACAACAGCTTTGCTTCGGAGCCCGCGATGAGGTCGGTACAGGCGATCAGAGGGTCTTGTTCGGCCCGATCATCCGCGCCAGCCCGAGATTCTTCAGCGCCAGCTGCAACGAGCTGTGGATAACCTGCGGGTTGTCATGGCTCATGGCGTCGGCCAGCAGCTCCCTGGCCTTGCCCAGGTTGATCTGGCGCAGCATCCACTTCACCTTCGGCAGGTTGGTGGCGTTCATCGACAGGCTGTCGAAGCCCATGGCCATCAGCAGGATCGCCGCAGCCGGATCACCGGCCATCTCGCCGCAGATACTGACGGGCTTGCCTTCCTCGTGGGCCACGCTGACCACCGTCTGCAGGGCCTGCAGCACCGCCGGGTGCAGATAGTCGTACAGATCGGCGACCCGTGGGTTGTTGCGGTCCACGGCCAGCAGGTACTGGGTGAGGTCGTTGGAGCCGACCGAAAGGAAATCGACCTGCCGCGCCAGTTCGCGGGTCTGGTACACCGCGGCGGGGATCTCCACCATCACCCCTACCGGCGGCATCGGCACATCGGTGCCTTCGTCACGCACTTCGCCCCAGGCGCGGTGGATCAGGTGCTGGGCTTCTTCAAGCTCATGGATGCCGGAAATCATCGGCAGCAGGATGCGCAGGTTGTTCAGGCCCTCGCTGGCCTTGAGCATGGCGCGGGTCTGCACCAGGAAGATTTCCGGGTGGTCGAGAGTCACACGGATGCCGCGCCAGCCGAGGAACGGGTTCTCTTCCTTGATCGGGAAATACGACAGCGACTTGTCGCCACCGATGTCGAGGCTGCGCATGGTCACCGGCAGCGGATGGAACGCCTGCAGCTGCTCGCGGTAAATCGCCAGCTGCTCCTTTTCGCTGGGGAAGCGCTGGTTGATCATGAACGGCACTTCCGTGCGGTACAGACCCACGCCCTCGGCGCCGCGCTGCTGGGCGCGGGCCACATCGGCGAGCAGGCCGGTGTTGACCCACAGCGGCATGCGGTGGCCGTCCGGGGTGATGCACGGCAGTTCGCGCAGGGCATCGAGCCCCTTGGCCAGCTGGCGCTCTTCCTCGACCACGTCGCTGTATTGCTTGCGCAGCACTTCGCCGGGGTTGGTGAAGACTTCGCCCTTGTAGCCGTCGACGATCATCTCGATGCCATCGGCCTTCGAGTAAGGCAGGTCGACCACCCCCATGACCGTGGGGATACCCATGGCCCGGGCCAGGATCGCCACGTGGGAGTTACCCGAGCCGAGTACCGACACCAAGCCCACCAGCTTGCCCTCCGGCACCTCGCCGAGCATGGCGGGGGTCAGTTCTTCACTGACCAGAATGGTGTTGTCCTGGTAGACCAGTGACTGCGAACGGGCCTCCTGCAGGTACGCGAGCAGGCGCCGGCCCAGGTCCTTGACGTCCGATGCCCGCTCGCGCAGGTAGTCGTCATCCATCAGCTCGAAGCGATTGACGTGTTCGCCGACCACTTGGCGCAAGGCGCCCTGGGCCCACTGGCCGGTCTTGATGACCTCGACCACCTCGCCACCAAGGGCGGCGTCCTCGAGCATCATCAGGTACACGTCGAACAGCGCACGCTCTTCGGGACGCAACTGGGTGGCAAGCTTGGCCGACAGCTTGCGCATGTCCTCGCGCACGCCCTCCAGGGCATTGTTGAACAGCTTGAGTTCGTTGTCGATGTCCTCGACAGTGCGATCCGGCACCACCTCCAGGTCGGCGGGCGGCAACATCACCACCGATCGACCGACTGCGGCGCCCGGAGAACCCGGCACCCCGACGAAACGGGCTTCCTGGATGCCCTTGCCCTGACGGCCCAGGCCACGGATCGAACCCGTCGCCTCGGCGTGGGCGATAACCCCGGCGAGCTGCGCGCTCATGGTGACCAGGAAAGCCTCTTCGCCTTCGTCGAACTGGCGGCGCTCTTTTTGCTGGATGACCAAGACACCCACCACACGGCGGTGGTGAATGATCGGTGCGCCGAGGAAGGAAGCGAATTTCTCTTCGCCGGTTTCAGCGAAGTAGCGGTAACGGGGGTGGTCGGCCGCGTTCTCGAGGTTCAGTGGCTCCTCGCGGGTACCCACCAGGCCGACCAGGCCTTCATTAGGAGCCATGCTGACCTTGCCGATGGAACGCTTGTTCAGGCCCTCGGTGGCCATCAGCACGAAGCGGTTGGTGTCCGGGTCAAGCAGATAGACGGAGCAGACCTGGCTGCCCATCGCCTCCTTTACGCGCAAGACAATGATACCCAACGCCGTCTTGAGATCTTTGGCGGAGTTCACTTCCTGGACGATCTTGCGCAGCGTATTGAGCATGGCTCGGGGTCGGACTCCGTCGTCAGTCGCGCGTCAGCAGGCGCGGGGCTAGCTCTTTCAGTGCGCGGCGGTACACCTCGCGCTTGAATGTCACCACCTGGCCCAGCGGATACCAGTAGCTGACCCAGCGCCAGCCATCGAATTCCGGCTTGCCGGTCAGGTCCATGCGCACCCGTTGCTCGTTGCTCACCAGGCGCAACAGGAACCACTTCTGTTTCTGGCCGATACACAGCGGCTGGCTGTGGGTGCGCACCAGGCGCTGGGGTAAACGATAACGCAACCAGCCACGGGTGCAGGCAAGTATTTCCACATCCTGGCGTTCCAGGCCCACTTCTTCGTTCAGCTCGCGGTACAGGGCATCTTCCGGCGTTTCATCAGGGTTGATGCCACCCTGGGGAAACTGCCAGGCATCCTGGTTGATCCGCCGAGCCCATAGCACCTGCCCGGCATCATTCGTGAGAATGATCCCGACATTGGGGCGAAAACCATCCGGGTCGATCACGGCAGCAACCTCGCAAACGCATGTCGCCGCATTGTTCCACAAAGCCTGAGCGCGCAGCAACGCGCCCGCCAAGCTTATCTGCGGCGAGGTGAAGACTGCGTATTGAGCGAGCGTCGCCACACCGGGCGTGGCACTGGTATACCGGGTTTGCGTGAAGGCAAGGTGACGCGACTGCGTCAGCCTCTCGCGGGGCCAGCCCGCTCCCAGAGTTTGCCAATGGGAGCAGGCTGACGAGTGTCATCAGACCGGCTTGGCGCCCATCAGGCCGGCGATGGACAGGAAGCACACACCGCTGAACACTGCCAGCGCCAGGGTGAACTTCAAGCCTACGGCTTCGGCCTTGCGCAGCCGGTTCAGGCGCGCCACCAGCCACCACACGGCGAACGCGCCAAGGGTATAGATGACGCTGGAGGCCAACACCCAGATCTGCCCCAGCGGCCAGCCGACCAGGTGCACCAGCCACCAGCCGGTGAACGGCATGCTCAGCAGGCACAGCCCCATCAGCAGCCAGACGAACACCAGCGGCCGGCGCAACAACTTGCCGTAGGCCTCGGTGTCGCCCTTGCGCCGGGCATGCCAGGTCCAGCCCGCCAGGCCCAGGGCGCCAAGCAGCAACAGGGCCGTGGCGAGGATGTGCAGGGTCTTGAGGGTGGTCAGGTGTTCCATGTGAAAATCATCCTTCAGCAGGCTTTTTCGCTTTCGGCCTCATCGCGGGGCAGGCCCGCCCCCGCGAGGTGAAGCGTGTTCAGCCCAAGAATAGCCGGTAAGCCGGGTTCTCGGTCTCGTCCCAGTATGGATAGCCGATCTTGGCCAAGGCTGCCGGCACCAGGTGACGCTCTTCCTCCGGCACCTGCAGGCCCGCGACCACGCGCCCGTCGGCGGCGCCGTGGTTGCGGTAGTGGAACATCGAGATGTTCCAACGCCCGCCCAGCTTGTTGAGGAAGTTGAACAGGGCACCGGGCCGCTCCGGGAACTCGAAACGCAGCACCATCTCATCGCTGGCCCCGGCCGAGTGGCCACCCACCATGTGACGGATATGCAGCTTGGCCAGTTCGTTGTCGGTCAGGTCGGTGACGGGGAAACCTTGCTCCGTCAGCTGCTGTACCAATGCCGCACGCGGGTCGGTTTCCGGGTGAGTCTGTACGCCGACGAAGATGTGCGCCTCGTCGGAGGTGTGCTTGCGGTAGTTGAATTCGGTGATCTGGCGCTTGCCGATGGCCTCGCAGAAGGCCTTGAAGCTGCCTGGGCGCTCGGGAATGGTCACGGCGATGATCGCTTCGCGCTTCTCGCCCAGCTCGGCGCGCTCGGCCACATGCCGCAGGCGGTCGAAGTTGACGTTGGCGCCCGAGTCGATGGCCACCAGGGTCTGCCCGGCCACACCCTTGAGCTCGACGTACTTCTTGATCCCGGCAACACCGAGGGCACCGGCAGGTTCGGTGATCGAGCGGGTATCGTCGTAGATATCCTTGATTGCGGCACAGATCTCGTCAGTGCTGACGGTAATGACCTCGTCCACGTGGTGGCGGCAGATATCGAAGGTGTGCTGGCCGATCTGCGCCACCGCCACGCCGTCGGCGAAAAGCCCGACCTGCGGCAGCACCACGCGCTCACCGGCGACCATGGCAGCTTGCAGGCAATTGGAATCGTCCGGTTCGACGCCGATGACCTTGATCTCCGGGCGCAGGTATTTCACGTAGGCGGCGATACCGGCGATCAGACCGCCGCCGCCGACCGGCACGAAGATCGCGTCCAGCTGGCCCGGGTGCTGGCGCAGAATCTCCATGGCCACCGTGCCTTGCCCGGCGATGGTGTGTGGGTCGTCGTAGGGGTGGATGTAGACGAAACCTTTCTCCTCCACCAGCTTCAGCGAGTAGGCCAGCGCCTCGGGGAAGCTGTCGCCATGCAACAACACCTTGCCACCACGCGAGCGCACGCCTTCGATCTTGATCTCCGGGGTGGTCTTGGGCATGACGATGGTCGCCTTGATACCCAGCTCCCGCGCCGCCAGTGCCAGGCCCTGGGCATGGTTGCCGGCCGAGGCGGTGACCACGCCACGGGCCAGCTCCTCGGCGCTCAGTTGCGCCAGCTTGTTGTAGGCCCCGCGGATCTTGAACGAGAACACCGGCTGCAGGTCCTCGCGCTTGAGCAGCACCGTGTTGCCCAGGCGCTTGCTCAGTTGCCCGGCAGGGTGCAGCGGGGTTTCGACAGCAACGTCGTAGACGCGCGAGGTGAGGATCTTCTTGACGTACTGTTCGAGCATCGGAAAGCATCACTGGGCCGCGGGACAAGGGCTGGGAGTCTACCGCAGCGCCACGTCGGGCGACCACAGCAAAGCCGCCGGAGCCGTTATACTAGGCAACTTTCGATATCCGCCCTGCCCCTCCCGGAGCCCGCATGACCCAGGACCAACTCAAACAGGCCGTCGCCCAGGCCGCCGTCGACCTCATCCTGCCAAAGCTGGATGAAAAAAGCGTCGTCGGCGTCGGCACAGGCTCGACCGCCAACTTCTTCATCGACGCCCTGGCCCAGCACAAGACCGCTTTCGACGGCGCCGTCGCCAGCTCCGAAGCCACTGCGCAGCGCCTGAAGGGCCATGGCATTCCGGTCTACGAGCTGAACAGCGTCAGCGAGCTGGAGTTCTACGTGGACGGCGCCGACGAGAGCGATGCCCACCTCAACCTGATCAAGGGCGGCGGCGCGGCCCTGACCCGCGAAAAGATCGTCGCCGCAGTGGCCAAGACCTTCATCTGCATCGCCGACGCCAGCAAGCTGGTGCCGGTGCTGGGTGCCTTCCCGCTGCCGGTCGAGGTCATTCCGATGGCTCGCAGCCACGTGGCGCGCCAGCTGGTCAAGCTGGGCGGCGACCCGGTCTACCGCGAAGGCGTGGTGACCGACAACGGCAATGTCATCCTCGACGTGCACAACCTGCAGATCACCAACCCGGTGGAGCTGGAAAGCCAGATCAACGCCATCGTCGGCGTGGTTACCAATGGTCTGTTCGCGGCGCGACCGGCGGATGTGCTGTTGTTGGGTACCGCTGAAGGCGTGAAGAGCCTGAAGGCCGAGTAATCGCCAGCGAGAGCTGCGCCCTCGAATCGCTGGCAAGCCAGCTCCCACAGGGTCCGCGCTGCCTTGTGGGAGCTGGCTTGCAAGCGAGCACCGGCGAAGCCAGTGCCATTCTCAACCCATCAAGGCTGCTTGAACACATAGAACAGGTTCGGCTCACTGACTAGGTAGATGGTCCCGGCGTCATCCATCGCAATCCCCTCAGCCTGTGGCACGGTCTGCTTCAACCCCTGGAACCCCTTGCGCAATGACAAGGTACTCAGCGGCCGCCCCTTCACATCAAGCTCCAGCACCAGCCGCGACTCGTCGGACAGCGCCAGCAGATGCCCGCTGCGTTCGTCGAACTGCAGGCTCGATAGATCCCTCACGAACAACCGCCGGTCACGCTTGCGATCCTGCACCACATGCACGGCATAGGGTTTGTCGGGATTGTCGTGGGGAAAGCCGTGCACCTCGTAGATCATCATCGGGTCCCGTTCCTTGGCCACGAACAGGCGCTTGCCTGCCGAGTCGTAGGCCAGCCCCTCGAACCCCTTGTTGCCATTCAGGCCTATGCCCAGGGACAACTGCTCTGCGTCGGCGGCATCGAGAAACAGGGTGTCATCGTCCAGGCGCACACGAATCAGCCGCTGCTGACGCTCATCGGTGATCACATAGCTGTTGGGCCCGACATACTCCACCGCCTCGGGGTCACCGAAGCCGGTCAGCGGAACACGGCGCAGGATACGGCCATCCAGCGACAACTCGATCAGCTCCGACCGGGCGTTGGTGACGGTGAACAGGCTCTTGCGGTCGGGATCATAGGTCAACGCCGAGATGTCGTCGTCCAGGCCCTCGACAGGCCTGGCCTCAAGCACCACCTGGTAACGATCCAGGCCGATGCTCTGCTCGGCCGGCTGCCACCAAGCCTTGAGGTTGAACCAGCCCCGCTCGAACAAGCGGAACTCATGCCCGGCAGCCCCCAGCACGAGCAGGCAGACAAACACGAAGAAGACGAAGATCAGGCGAACGTGGCGGCGCATGCGGGCGGACTCGGCAATAGGAGCGCGTAGCTAACCACTATCAACTGAAGCAAAGCTTAATGCCACCATCAGAAATGTCTGATCGGTCAGTTCTTTTTGAAGCGATAGAACAGATTCGGCTCGCTGACCATGTACAGGTTGCCCTGGTCGTCCATTGCCACTCCCTCGGCCCGGGTAATGGTGTCAGCCAGGCCATTGAACCCGCCCAGCAGGGTCATGAAGCTGACCTGCTCACCTTTTTCGTCAAGCTCGAGCAGCATGTTGGAGTCTGCCGACAATGCCAGCAGATGCCCCGTGCGCGGGTCGATACCCAGCGCGGACAAGTTGCGCAGGTCCAGTTCGTCGCTGGCCAGCGGCTGCTTCTCGCCCTTCAGCGGGCTACGGCCATCAGTGCCCCAAGTGAACATTTTGGGCGGACGCTCGGCGCCGATGACCAGGCGCTGGCGCATCAGGTCCCAGGCAATGGCTTCAAAGCCCTTGTTGCCCTCATCCGCTTCACCCAGGTCATGGGACTGGTAGTCGGCACGGTTCAGCGAGGTGGTGGCGGCATCCACCTTGACCAGCGTCAGGTCATGGTTGCGCTCGTCGACGATGGCGATCTGGCCATCCTCGAGTATCGCCACGCCTTCCGGATTGGACCAGCCCACCAGGGGGATCTTGCGCAGCACATCGCCATCGAGGGTGAGCTCGACCAGGAACGGGTGCTTTCCCATGACTGCGAACAACGACCGGGTGTGCGGGTTGAACGCCAGGTCCGACGCCTCGTCACGCTCCATACCAGGCAACGGCTTGGCATCGATGTCGACCACGTAGCTGGGCAGCCAGATGCTTTCCTGGCGTTCAGCCTGGCTTTCGAAACCTTCCTTTATCCACAGCAGGCCGCGGTCGTCCCAGTGCATGGCCGAGATGACGCCATAGCCGATAACCGCTGCTGCTGCCAGGCCGAACGGCCAGCGCCGGTAGAACGGGCGCTTGGGGGACACGGAGGCGCGGGAAGGAAAGGGCATGCAAGGGTCCTGAGGGTAGGCGTAGGTTCGCGCATTATCCGCAAAGGGTGTGAAAAAACGGTAAACGTCTCTGCACTTTTTGTAGGAAAGGCGCGAACCTGTGGGTCAGAGCACCCGGCTCTCGAACCGGCTGACACCTGGAAGCTCCAGCACCAGCTCGTCACCAACCTCGAACGGCCCCACGCCCGCCGGGGTGCCGGTGAGGATTACATCACCCGCCTGCAACGAGAAACACGCGGCCATATGCTGGATCATCGGGACGATGGGGTTGAGCATCATCGCGCTGTTGCCGTCCTGGCGCACCTCGCCGTTGATGGTCAGGCGTATGCCGATGTCCTTCACGTCCTCGAAAGCCCCTGCCGAGACGAACGGCGGCAGCACGCAAGCACCATCGAAGCTTTTGCACAGCTCCCACGGCAGGCCCTTTTCCTTCAGCTTGCTCTGCAGGTCACGCAGGGTGAGGTCCAAAGCCGGGGCATAGCCGGAAATGGCGTCGAGCACCTCTTCCTCGGTCGGCTTGGTCGACAACGGCTTGCCCAGCAACACCGCGATTTCCGCCTCGTAGTGCACCGAGCCACGCTCGGTCGGAATCTTGAAACCACCTTCCAGGGGCACCACGCAACTGCCGGGCTTGATGAACAGCAGCGGCTCGCTGGGGATGGGGTTGTCCAGTTCCTTGGCATGCTCGGCGTAGTTGCGGCCGATGCACACCACCTTGCCCAGCGGGAAGTGGATGCGCGTGCCGTCTACGTACTGGTGCTGGTAACTCATGGCCGACTCCTGTGAACACTGCTTTTTATTCGGGAGCGAAGATCTTACCCGGATTCATGATGCCGTTCGGGTCGAACACCGCCTTGATCGCCTTCATGCAGGCGATTTCTTCCGGTGAGCGGCTGTAGCCCAGGTAATCGCGTTTGGTCATGCCCACGCCGTGCTCGGCGGAGATCGAGC
The DNA here is from genome assembly GCF_900110655.1 of Pseudomonas soli. Classification (GTDB taxonomy): domain Bacteria; phylum Pseudomonadota; class Gammaproteobacteria; order Pseudomonadales; family Pseudomonadaceae; genus Aquipseudomonas; species Aquipseudomonas soli. Next base: position 474,327 of record NZ_FOEQ01000003.1, on the reverse strand, counting down.
CGTTGTAACGCTCGACGATCTCGAACACCCACTTGTTGACCTTGGCGCAGGAGGCGAAGAAGTCATCCTTGCTCATATGGTCGGGCTTGAGGATGTTCAGGTGCAGGTTGCCGTCGCCGATATGGCCGTACCAGACCACCTCGTAGTCGGGATAATGCTCGCCGACGATGGCGTCGATGTCGCGCAGGAACGCCGGCACTTTCGAGACGGTGACAGAGATGTCGTTCTTGTACGGTGTCCAGTGGGAGATGGTCTCGGACAGGTACTCGCGCAGCTTCCACAGGTTCTTCAGCTGGGTGTCGCTCTGGCTCATCACCCCGTCCAGCACCCAGCCCTGCTCGACGCAGTGCTCGAAGGTGGCCAGGGCTTCGTTGGCCACCTCATCGGTGCTGGCTTCGAACTCCAGCAGGGCATAGAACGGGCAGTCGGTTTCGAATGGCGCGGGCACATCACCCCGGGCGAGGATCTTGGCCAGGCCCTTGTCGGAAAAGAACTCGAAGGCGGTGAGGTCGAGCTTGCCCTGGAAGGCGTGCAGCACTGGCATGATCGCGTCGAAGTCAGGCGTGCCCAGCACCATCGCCGTAAGGTTGCGCGGCGCACGGTCCAGGCGCATGGTCGCCTCCACCACGAACCCCAGGGTGCCTTCGGCGCCGATGAACAGTTGGCGCAGGTCGTAGCCGGTGGCGTTCTTGATCAGGTCCTTGTTCAGCTCGAGCAGCTCGCCCTTGCCGGTGACCACCTTCAGCCCGGCCACCCAGTTGCGGGTCATGCCGTAGCGAATCACCTTGATCCCGCCGGCATTGGTGCCGATATTGCCGCCGACCTGGCTGGAACCGGAAGAGGCGAAGTCCACCGGATAGTACAGCCCCTGATCCTCGGCGAACTGCTGAAGCTGCCGGGTTACCACGCCCGGCTGGCACACGACGGTTCTATCGAACTCATTGAAGGCGAGGATCTGGTTCATGTAGTCGAAGGCGACCACCACCTCGCCATGGGCGGCCACGGCAGCGCCCGACAACCCTGTACGCCCGCCCGATGGCACCAAGGCGACCTTGTGCCGGTTGGCCCAGCGCACGATGGCCTGGACTTGCTCGATGGTTTTAGGGAAGACGATCGCGCTGGGCGCTGGCGGGTAGTGCTTGGTCCAGTCCTTGCCGTAGGCATCGAGCGAGGCTGGGTCGGTGAGGACCTTGCCAGGGTCGACCAGGGTCATCAGTTCATCAATTACCACGGACTGGGTCATCGCTGGAACTCTCGACTTATTCATAGTCACCCTGAGCACGCTTCACCTGTCGGGATGGGCTCAGATTGTGTCGCGTATGCTAGCATAGCCCTCCCGCTGTTCGTGCTAAGGCCGACGCCGCGCCGCTTCACCCCCCTCGCCATTTTTCTCCGGGATACAGGTTTACGCAGATGAGCAAGACTTCTCTCGACAAGAGCAAGATCAGGTTCCTTCTTCTTGAAGGCGTCCACCAGAATGCGGTGGATATCCTCAAGGCTGCCGGGTACAGCAACATCGAGTACCTCACTGGCTCGCTGCCGGATGCAGAGCTGAAGGAAAAGATCGCCGATGCCCACTTCATCGGCATCCGCTCGCGCACCCAGCTGACCGAAGAGGTCTTCGACTGTGCGAAGAAACTGGTTGCGGTCGGCTGTTTCTGCATCGGCACCAACCAGGTCGACCTGAGCGCGGCCCGCAACCGCGGCATCGCGGTGTTCAACGCACCGTACTCCAACACCCGTTCGGTGGCCGAACTGGTGCTGGCCGAAGCCATCCTGTTGCTGCGCGGCATCCCCGAGAAGAACGCCTCCTGCCACCGCGGTGGCTGGATCAAGAGCGCGGCCAACTCCTTCGAGATCCGCGGCAAGAAACTGGGCATCGTCGGCTACGGCTCGATCGGTACCCAGCTGTCGGTGCTGGCCGAGGGCCTGGGCATGCAGGTCTACTTCTACGACCCGCTGACCAAGCTGCCGCTGGGCAACGCCACCCAGGTCACCAGCCTGAACGAACTGCTGGGCCTGGCTGACATCGTCTCGCTGCACGTTCCTGAGCTGCCGTCCACCCAGTGGATGATCGGCGAGAAGGAAATCCGTGCGATGAAGAAAGGCGCGATCCTGATCAACGCCGCCCGTGGCACCGTGGTCGAGTTGGACCACCTGGCCGCCGCGATCAAGGACAAGCACCTGATCGGCGCCGCCATCGACGTGTTCCCGGTCGAGCCACGCTCCAACGACGAAGAGTTCGAGAGCCCGCTGCGCGGCCTGGACAACGTGATCCTGACTCCGCACATCGGTGGTTCCACCGCCGAAGCCCAGGCTAACATCGGCCTGGAAGTTGCCGAGAAGCTGGTCAAGTACAGCGACAACGGGACCTCGGTGTCGTCGGTCAACTTCCCGGAGGTCGCGCTGCCGGCCCACCCGGGCAAGCACCGCCTGCTGCACATCCACGAAAACATCCCGGGCGTGCTCAGCGAGATCAACAAGGTGTTCGCCGAGAACGGTATCAACATCTCCGGTCAGTTCCTGCAGACCGACGAAAAAGTGGGTTACGTAGTCATCGACGTCGATGCCGAGTACTCCGATCTGGCCCAGGAAAAACTGCAGCATGTGAAGGGCACTATTCGCTCGCGCGTACTGTTCTGAGTTTGCCGGCTGCATGAAGAAGGGAGGCCCTGGTGGCCTCCCTTTTTCGTTGTTGCGATCTTGTAGGAGCGGCTTCAGCCGCGATCACCCGCGAAAGCGGGTGCCAAGCACCGCGGTATCTAGTTCGCGATTGAAGTCGCACCTACAGGTTCAGCATCACTTGACGTTGACGGTGATCTTCTGCGACTCGACGCTCGGTTTGAACGGCACGTGATACTTGTCGCCCAGCACAAGTTGCAGGGTGTGCTTGCCTGGGGTGAGGGTGATGGTCGCCTCGGTCTGCGCCTTGCCGAAGTGCAGTACTTGCGGGCCGGCCGGCAGGGGGGCGTTGTTCTCCGGCATCAGGCTGGTCGGCAGCGGCATGTCGGCGACCGGGGCCTTGTCCACATCCACCAGCAGGTGGTGATGCCCAGTGTGCGGGGTCTGGTCACCCGCTGGCTTGAGGCCCATGCCCTCGATACCGAACTTGACGGTGAAGGTCTTGTCGACCGTGGCCCCGTCGGCGGGGGAAACGATGAAGACCTTGGCGCCCTGCGGTGGCTGCTGGCTCTTCAGCGCATCCGCAGCACTGGCGAACACCGACGCCCCCATCAGCAGACCGGCAACGGCAGCACGCGAAAATAGGCTTTTCATTCACTTCTCCTGTGATTCACTTCAATTGACCGCTATCACTTAAACGAAGCACAGCGGTACTTCACCATAGTCCAACCAACCAGGCAGAGGTTCAAAAACAACGGCAGAAATATTTCAGGCCGGCGTAAACATTAACGCGGCTACACGGTCATAGGCTGCGTTCGACCGCGGCAGAAAAGAAAGCCTCGGCGAATGACATTCACCTGCCGAACAAGAAAGGGGCACTCATGCGTTTGACCATTGGCATTCTGTTGGCGGTATTGTTCAGCCCACTGGCCCAGGCCGAACTGATCGACGAAATCAACGACCGTGGCGAACTGCGCATTGCCGTGCTGAGCGATTCACCACCTTATGCGTTCAAGGAAGACGAACACCTGACCGGTTTCGAGATCGAGTTGGGCCAGGCCCTGGCCAAGGAGCTGGATGTGCGGGCCGAGTTCGTCGAGACCGCAGCCGAAGAGGTGCTGCCCGGGGTGGAGAGCGGCAAGTTCGACATGGCCTTCAACAAGCAAGACGTCGAACCTAGCGACCAACTCGACACCATTCGGACCCTGGCCAGCCAGAATCTGGTGATTCCGTACCTGAAGGACAATCCAGCCTTCGAGACGGCTCTGAACAATGCCCTGCAACGGATCAAGGACGACGGCCGCCTGGCTGACCTGGAAAGCAAATGGCTCAAGGGTTCCAAGCAGGCGAGCGCCGGACAGTAACACCGCATCGCGGGGCAGCGGGCTTGCCCCGCGATCAGATCTGGCTCAACGCTCGCTGCGCCTCTTCCAGCTCCAGCTCGCTGAACACCTGCACCCCTTCGCGCCGCAACAAGGCCGTGGTCACGCCCTCACCCGCCACCTTCACACCGCTGAAACTGCCGTCATAGGTCTGCAGATTGCCACACGAGGGGCTGCCCGACTTGAGCACCGCCACACGGATGCCATGCCGGCGCACCAGTTCCAGCGCCAGGCGGGCCCCGGCGAGAAAGGCGTCGCTGACATCGTCGCCGGTCACCGTCAGCACCTGTGCCTGCCCGTCCAGCACCGCCCCGCCCTGCCCACCGGGTATCTCAGCGGGCGGTCGCGGTGTCGGCAAGCCACCGGCAACCTCCGGGCACAGTGGCACCACCCTGCCTTCAGCCTGCCAACGCTGCAATACATCGGGATGGCCACTGGCACGCCCGTCATAGCGCACCGGCTGGCCCAGCAGGCAGGCGCTGACCAGTACCTTCGGCAGCTCAGAACGGCTCATTGCCACGGCGCCGGAACCAACCGGTCAACGACAGGCGTTCACGCCCTGCCGGCAGTACCTCATGCGGGACCTCACCCGACAGGAACACCACCAGGCTGCCGGCCAATGGCGCCACGTCGTGCTCGACATCGCCCTTCAGGAACATGCGCAATTGTCCACCGTCCTTCGGCTGCCAACCCTCGTTGAGGTACAGCACGGCCGACACCATGCGCCGGTCATCGTCGCGGAAGCGGTCGAGATGGCGCTTGTAGAAGGCGCCCGGCGGATAGAGGGCAAAGTGGCACTCGAAGTCCTCCAGCCCCAGGAACAATCCCTGGTTGATGGCCTGGCGCAGGCTGTCCATCGCCCCCAGGTAGCGGTCGCAGACCTCCGATTCACCGGGGTCGATCCACTGGATCTGGTCGCCACGGATCGCCTCGCGGATCTCCTGCGCGGCGCCACGGCCGATGCCGGCGGGGTTCAGCTCACCCTCGGCGTAACGACGACGGCATTCGGCCGCCAGCGCGCGCGACAGTTCGTCGGGCAGGAAGAGGGGTTGCTGCGACCAACCACGGGTGGCCAGGTCATCGACGATGGTCGACAGCAGCGGATGTTCGGAAGGTATGTGCATGGCGCATCATAGCCATTCGGCCATCGCTCGCACAGCGCCACTTGGTCAGGAAGCGCCGCTGGCGACTCGACAAAGCCCCGCCACGCCAAGGACAATAGCGGCCTGCCGACAGGAGTCCTGAATGCGCCGTCTGTTTTCCCTGCTTCTGCTGATGATCTGCACCATGCCTGTCTGGGCAGACACCCTCGATCAGCTGTACAAGGTCGCCGGCTGGCCCGACCAGCGCGCCCATTTCAACGATGCCGTGAGCGCCGCCCAGCAGCGCTACCGCAATAGCCTGCCGCCTGCCGTCTACCAGGCGCTGGTCAACAACAGCAACCAACGGTTCCAGGCCCAGGCCATGGACCAACGGGCCCAGGCACAACTGCGCGCCAACCTGCCCAACCCCTCGCCAGCCCTGGCCTTCTTCCAGTCACCGCTGGGGCGCAAGGTCGTGGCCGCCGAACTGCTTGCCACGCGCAAGGATCAACTGGCCAAGCACGCCAAGGGCTTGCCGAAAATCCAGGCCAGCGACAACCGCGTGCTGATCGTCGGCCACCTGGCCCAGGCCCTGCCCGCCCGCGAGGCCGGCGCCGAGGTCAGCCTGGCGATCGCCGGCGTGGCGGCCGACAGCCTGAGCTCGATGTTGCCCGGCCTGTTCGGCGGCGGCCAGGCCCAGAACCTGCTCGATGGCCAGCGCCAGCGGTTGATGAACCAGGTGGGCGAGGACCTGAACAACACGTTGTTGTACGTCTATCGCGACCTGTCGGACGCCGAGCTCGAGCAGTTCGCCACCTTCGCCGAATCGACGGACGGCCAGGCCTACTACAAGGCCGCGGTGGCCGCGATTCGCGCCGCCCTGGCCGTGGGCCAGAACGCCGCCAACCTGAAGTGAGTCAGCCCAGGCGCTGGCCGATGAACTCGAAGTAGCGCTGGCGGATGCCGGGCAGCTCGTTGGCCAGGTGATGCCGCGCCTCGGGCAGCATGAGGATCTGCGGCTCGGCAAACTTGGCCTTGAGCACCTTGAGGTTGTACGGCCAATCCACCGTACCGTCCGCCTCGCCCTGCACGATCAGCGGCCGCCGCGTACTCCTGGGCGCGGCTTCGATGCGCCGGACCCACTTCATCAACGCACCGACCCAGGCGGTCGGCAGACGCCGTGGTTGTAGCGGGTCGGCTTCGAGGAAGGGCAGGAAGGCCGGGTCATTGGTGTTCTCGCTGAAGCGCCGCTCGATGCCGTTGACGAAGTGGCGCAGCACCCGGTAGCTCAGCTTCGACCAGCCCCAGGCACGCGGGCGCACTAGGGGGGCCAACAAGATCACCTCGCCGTCGACAGGGCTGCTTTCACCCTGATGCAACAGGTGGTCGACCACGATCGCCCCACCGGTGCTTTGGCCACAGAGATGCCAGGGCCGTGGCAGGTCGAGCAAGCGGGCCTGTTCGAACAGGGCCTCGAGCACCTGCTGGTAGATGCCGAAATCATCGATGCTGGCCCGCTCGCCACTGGACAGGCCATGCCCCGGCAGGTCGCAGCCGATCACGGCGTAGCCGCGCCCCAGGGCCCATTCGATCACGTGGCGGTACAAGCCCATGTGATCGTAGTAGCCATGCAGCAGGAACAACGTCGCCTGTGGCCGCTCGGGCAGCCAGACCTGGCCGACCAGGTCGAAGCCCGCCACCTGGAAGCCACCCAGCCAACTGTGCGCGGACAGACCCAGGCCGTAGAAGCCCTGGTAGGCCTGGCCCTGGGTGGATAGCAGGTGGCGATCGGCAAGGGGCGACAGGCTGGCGCGCAGCAGGTCGGGGTGGAAACTGGCGGGCATCGGTACATCCAGAGTGAAGCAAGTATTGATCTGCGATATTCAGCTCTGGGCCGCGTCATGGCAAGCTTGCTGCCTTTCTCAACGAAACACGCGACCTCGTGGGAGCGGGCTTGCCCCGCGATAGCGATGCTGGCTTCACCGCAGCCATCGCGGGACAAGCCCGCTCCTGCAGGTACCGCGACCGGGCCCCTATGGCGAAGCGACTTCTGATATTCCTTGCACTGCTGCTCTGCGCTGCCACCGCCTGGTGGGCCTACGACAGCTTCCAGTCCCGTTACCTGCGTCCGTTCGACAACCAGGCCACCTTCTTCGACGGCAGCCAACTGCGCCTCCCAGCCGAACTGGCCGGCCCGGGCCCGATCCGCGTGGTGCATTTCTGGGACCCGGCCTGCCCATGCAATGTCGGCAACCAGCAACACCTGGGCGAACTGGTCGAGCACTTCGCACCGCTCGGGGTCAGCTTCCATGTCGTGCAAAAGCCTGGCAGCCACGGCCAACTGCCGGCCAACCTGGGAACACTCAAGCCCCTGGCCAGCCTGCCCGGCAGCGAGCACCTGCCCGCCAGCCCCGCCGTGGCGATCTGGGACCACGACGGCAACCTCGCCTACTTCGGCCCCTACAGCGAAGGCGCGGTATGCAACTCGAGCAACAGTTTCATCGAGCCGATCCTCAAGGCCTTGGCACAAGGGCGTCGGGTGCAGGCCTCGAATACCCTGGCGGTCGGCTGCTATTGCCCCTGGATCGATTGACGCACCCGCGCCGGATTACCCACCACCACCGCTCCCGCCGGCACATCCCGGGTCACCACGCTGCCGGCGCCGACCACGACGTTATCACCGATGGTCACCCCAGGCAGGATGATCGCCCCGCCGCCAATCCAGACGTTGTCGCCGATGATCACCGGGCGCCCGCTTTCCAGGCCACTGCGGCGCAGCGCCGGGTCCAGCGGGTGGTCGGCGGTGTAGATCTGCACCGCCGGGGCGATCTGGCAGTCGGCGCCGATGCGCACCGGCAGCACGTCGAGGATCACGCAGTTGAAGTTCATGAAGGTGTTGGCGCCCACGCTGATGTTGTAGCCGTAGTCACAGTGGAACGGCGGCCGGATCACCACGCCTTCGCCCACGCTGGCGAAATGCGCCTTCAACAAATCATGACGCGCTTCGTTGGGTTGCTCGACGCTGCCGTTGTAGCGGTGCAACCACTGCCGGTTGGCCGCCTGCTCGGCTTGCAGCTCGGGGCAGCCGGCATGGTAGAGCTGGCCTGCCAGCATTTTCTGTTTTTCGCTCAGGGACATGGAAACTCCTTTCGGGGGGCTATGCTCAGTTCGCGAATCCGCCGATGATCGGACCACATTCTTTCGCTCGAGTGCACAAGGAGTCTCGATGAAGCGCAGCCTGACCTTGCTGGCGGTGGTGATCGCCGTGGCCGCCGCGGGCGGCGGTTACTGGTACGTGCAGGGCAAGCAGCCCCAGCGAGATGGCGAAGCGGCCATCAACGGCTTGCAGGCGCCGGTCAGCGTGCGCTTCGATGCCCGTGGCGTGCCGCACCTGCAGGCGCAGAACGAGCAGGACCTGTACCGCGCCCTCGGCTACGTGCAAGCACAGGACCGTCTGTTCCAGATGGAGATCATGCGCCGCCTGGCGCGCGGCGAGCTGGCCGAGGTGCTGGGCGAGAAGTTGCTGCCCACCGATACCCTGTTCCGCAGCCTGCGCATTCGCGACCAGGCGGCCTTGATGGTGCAGCGCCAGGACCGCCAGTCACCGGCCTGGCAGGCGCTGCAGGCCTACCTGGACGGCATCAACCAGTGGCAGGCCAGCCACCCCAAGCCGATGGAGTTCGACCTGCTCGGCATCACGCCGCGCCCCTTCACCGCCGAGGACACCCTGAGCATTGCCGGCTACCTCGCCTACAGTTTCGCCGCCGCGTTCCGCACCGACCCGGCGCTGACCTACATTCGCGATCAGCTCGGCCCCGAGTACCTGAAGATCTTCGACCTCGACTGGCAGCCCGACGGCGCCGTGGCCACGCCGCTGGCCGCCGCCGACTGGCGCAGCCTGGAGCAGTTGGCGCGGCTCAGCCACGAGGCCCTGGGCGATGCGGGTATTCCGCAGTTCGAGGGCAGCAACGCCTGGGCCGTGGCCGGCAGCCATACCCGCAGCGGCCGGCCACTGCTGGCGGGTGACCCGCACATCAGCTTCGCGGTGCCGGCGATCTGGTACGAAGCCGAGTTGTCGGCGCCAGGCTTCAACCTGTATGGCTACTTCCAGGCGCTCAACCCGTTCGCCCTGCTCGGCCACAACCGCGACTTCGGCTGGAGCCTGACCATGTTCCAGAACGACGACGTCGACCTGATCGCGGAGCGGACCAATCCGCAGAACCCCGAGCAGGTGATGGTCGATGGCCGCTGGCAGTCGCTGGAAAAGACCGAGCAGCAGATCGCGGTCAAGGATGCGCAGCCGGCCAGCATCACCTTGCGCCGCTCACCCCACGGTCCGATCGTCAATAGCGTGCTCGGCGACACCGCCGGCCCGACGCCCATCGCCATGTGGTGGGCCTTCCTGGAAACCGAGAACCCGATACTCGAGGGCTTCTACCAGATCAACCGCGCCGACACCCTGGACAAGATGCGCGAGGCGGCAAGCAAGATCCAGGCGCCAGGGTTGAACCTCGTATGGGCCAATGCCCGTGGCGACATCGGCTGGTGGGCGGCGGCGCGCCTGCCGATCCGCCCGGATGGCGTCAACCCGGCGTTCATCCTCGACGGGGGCAGCGGCCAGGCCGCCAAGCCGGGGTTCTACCCGTTCAGTGCCAATCCACAGCAGGAGAACCCGGCCAACGGCTATATCGTCTCGGCCAATTACCAACCACCGGGCGCACTGCCCGTGCCCGGCTACTACAACCTGGCCGACCGAGGACGCCAGCTCGATCGCCTGTTACGCGACCCGGACATCAAGTGGGACACCCAGAACAGCCAGGCCTTGCAGCTGGACACCAGCACCGACTATGGCCCGCGTACCCTGGCACCGCTGCTCGGCACCTTGCGCAACGTCGCCCAGGGCGACGAAGAGAAAGAACTGGTCGAGCAGCTGGCGGCCTGGCGCGGCGACTACCCGCTGGACTCCACCAGCGCCACGCTGTTCAACCAGTTCCTCTACGAGCTGGCGTTCGCCGCCCTGCACGACGAGCTGGGCGACACCTGGTTCCCGGTGCTGATCAGTACCCGTGCCATCGACGCCGCGCTGCCTCGCCTGGCTGGCGACCCTCAATCACCGTGGTGGAATCTGCGCGGTAGCAACGAACACACCGATCGCAACGCCATCGTGCGCCTGGCCTGGCAGCGCAGCCTCAAGCACCTGCGCGAGACCTTCGGCAAGGATCCGGCCAGCTGGCAGTGGGGCAAGGCCCATACCCTCACCCATAACCATCCGCTGGGCGTGAAGAAGCCGCTGAACCTGTTGTTCAATGTCGGGCCCTACGCCGCGCCCGGGACCCATGAGGTGCCGAACAACCTGTCGGCGAAAATCGGACCGGCGCCCTGGCCGGTCACCTACGGGCCATCCACCCGCCGCCTGATCGACTTCGCCGACGCCGGCGCCGCGCTGACCATCAACCCGGTCGGACAGAGTGGCGTGCCGTTCGACCGGCACTATGGCGACCAGGCCGAGGACTACATCGAGGGGCGCTATCACAAGGCGCGGATGGGGGTGATTCCGGCGCAAAGCACGCTGCGGCTGATGCCCAGATAGAAACCGGGGCCGCACAGCGGCCCTCTCGCAATCCATGAGGTCACGCAATGCAGAAACACTTCATCGAGATCGACGGAGCACGCATGAGCTATGTCGACCAGGGCCATGGCTTCCCAGTGCTGCTGGGCCACAGCTACCTGTGGTCGTCCGCCATGTGGCAACCGCAGATCGACGCCCTGTCACGGCACTTCCGGGTCATCGTGCCTGAGCTGTGGGGGCACGGCGATTCCACAGCCCCGCCCGCCAGTACCGTCGACATGGCCGCCCTGGCTCGCCAGCACCTGGCGTTGCTCGATGCCCTGGATATCCAGAAGTGCCACCTGGTCGGGCTGTCGGTTGGCGGCATGTGGGGCGCGCAGTTGGCCGTCGACCACCCTGAACGAGTCGACCGCCTGGTGCTGATGGACACCTACCTGGGGGCCGAGCCCGAGGCGACGCGGCTGAAGTATTTCGGTTTGCTGGATGCGGCAAGCAAAGCGGGAGCCTTCATCGACCCGTTGCTGGACGTCGTGGTGCCGATCTTCTTCCATGCCGGTGGCCAGACGGTGCCCGAGGTGCGCGAGTCCTTCCGTGCGGACCTCAAGGCAAGCAGCGCCGAAACCATCCGCGACAGCCTCGACCCGATGGGCCGGGTGATCTTCGGCCGGCCAGACCTGCTGGCGCGACTCGGTGAACTGCCGGGAGAGCGGACCATCGTGCTCTGTGGCGACCAGGACATCCCAAGGCCACCGGCGGAGTCCGCCGAGATGGCGCAGTTGATTGGATGCCTGGCGGCACAGATTCCATTCGCCGGGCATATCTCCAGCCTGGAGAATCCGCAGGTGGTGAATGATTTCCTGTTGAACTGGTTACCGCGCAATTGCTGAGACCGGAGGGGGCCGCTGTGCGGCCCCGTTCAGATAATCAACCCTGCCACTTGCCGCCCTCGACGATCACGCTCTCAGGCTTGGTATCGTCGCTCAGTTCCTTGCGCACGTACTGGTCGTACAGCTTGAGCAAGAACTTCTCCTCGCCGAGCTTGGCCAGTTCGGTGTTCACCCAATCGCGCAACTCGGTATTGCCCTTCTTCACCGCCGGGGCGATCGGTGCTTCATCACCCAGCAGCTGTGGCAGCACGCGGTAGCCCGGGTTCTGCTTGGCCCAGCTGAACAGGATCAGGTTGTCCTGGGCATAGGCATCACCCCGACCGTTGGCCAACGCGGCCAGCGACTCGGTGTTCTTCTCGAACTTGAGCAGTTTCCAGTCCGGGTGGGTCTTGGTCAGCCAGATGTCGGCGGTGGTGCCGGTGGTGACGATGATGGTCTTGTCGGCCAGGTCGTCGAGCTTCTGCACCGGACTGCCGTCGGCGACGATGGCCTGCACCGCCACGCGCAGGTTGGGGTTGGTGAAGTCCACGGCCTCCTTGCGTTCCGGGGTGACGGTCATGTTGGCGAGAATCAGGTCGACCTTGTCGCTCTGCAGGAACGGGATGCGGCTGGCAGGCTCGACGGCGACGAACTCGACCTTGTTCTCGTCGCCCAGCAGGTCCTTGGCGAAGCGCCGGCCGATGTCGGTGTCGAAGCCCACGTAGCGGCCGCTTTCATCGACGAAGCCGAACGGTGGCTTGTCGGTGAACACGCCGACGATCAGTTTGTCGCGGGCCTTGATGGTTTCCAGGTAGCTGCTGGGCGGCGAGGCGGCGGCGGGCTTGGCCGGATCTTCGGATTTGTTGCAGCCGGCCAGCAGGGCCAGGCCCAACAATGGCGCGAGCAGTTTGGCGAACGGGGCAGTCTTCATGACAGTTCCTTGTGCAATGGCTTAGACAGTGTCTTGGGCAGGCTTTCGACGAACGAGAATTTCTCCAGGAACTGCTGCGCGCGTGCGGTCTGCGGTTGAGTGAAGAAGCGCTCAGGGTGGTTCTGTTCAAGGATCCTGCCGGCCTCCATGAACACGATGCGGTCGGCCACCGCGCGGGCGAAGGCCATTTCGTGAGTGACGATGAGCAGGGTCATGCCTTCGCGGGCCAGACCCTGGATCACCTGCAGCACCTCCTTGACCATCTCCGGGTCGAGGGCGGCGGTGACCTCATCGAAGAGCATCACCTGTGGGTTCATGCATAACGAACGGACAATGGCGATGCGTTGCTGCTGACCACCGGAGAGCTGGCGCGGGAACGCGTCACGCTTGTCCAGCAGCCCTACCCGGGCCAGCAAAGCCTCGGCCTGGGCCTGGGCCTCGTGGCGTTCGCGCTTCTGCACCTTCAGCGGCCCCAGCAGCAGGTTGTCGATCACGCTCATGTGGCCGAACAGGTGGTAGCTCTGGAACACCATGCCGACCCGTTGGCGCACCTGGCGCCAGTCGGTGTCGGGGCCGAGCAACTCCTGGCCGTCGAGGCGCAGGCTGCCGCCCTGGGCCTCTTCCAGGCCGTTGAGGCAGCGCAGCAGGGTGCTCTTGCCGCAGCCGCTGGGGCCGAGGATCACCACCACCTCGCCGGCCTGGACCGCGAGGTCGACATCCTTGAGCACCTGGTGCTGGCCGAAGAACTTGTTGAAGCCTTGGAATTCGATCAATGGATTCATGCGTGGGCCCAGCGCCGCTCCAGCACGCGGGAGGCGGCTGACAGCGGATAGCAGACAAGAAAGAAGAACAGGAACAGCGCGCCGTAGATCAGCACCGACTCGTAGGTGCGTTCGATGATCTGCTGCCCCGCCTTGATCACTTCGACCACACCGATCAGCACCGCCAGCGAGCTGGTCTTGATGATCCGCGTGTAGATATTGATGGTCGGCGGGGTCATGCGCTTGAGCGCCTGGGGCAGCAGCACATAGGCATACAGCTGCCAGCCGCCCAGGCCGATAGACAACCCCGCCTCGCGCTGACCGCGTGGCAGCGACTGCAAGGCACCGCGCACCACCTCGCCGACCTCGCTGGCGCCCCACAGGCCCAGCACCAGCACCGCGCACCAAAAGCTGGGGATGCTCAGACCGAAGAAGATCGGCAAGCCGAAGAACACCAGGTACAGCCAGACCAGCACCGGAATCGCCCGGAACAGCTCCAGGTACACCTGCAGCAGGATATTTAGCCAACGGCTACCGAGTGTCGCCAGCACGCCGTAGAGCACGCCGCCCAAGGTGGCGAACAGGATGCCCAGGGCCGAGATCGCCAGGGTCTGCCCGGCGCCCATGGCCAGTTGCGGCAGCGAAACCAACAGCAGCTCAATGCCCGAACTGGCCATGTTGCAGCCTCCGTTCCAGGTAGCGCAGCAGCAGCGACAGCGGCAGGAAGATCAGCACGCAGAGCAGGGTCAGCACGGCGAGCATTTCGTAGGTCTTGTAGTACAGGGCGATGTAGTTCTTGGTGGTGTAGAGAATCTCCGGCACCGCCACCGCCGAAACCACGGTGGTTTCCTTGAGCAGGAAGACGAAATTGGCGAACAGTGCCGGCAGGCTGAGGATGCCGGCCTGGGGCAGGATCACATGTCGCAGCAGCTGGCCCTCGGAAAGGCCGATGGAGCGCCCGGACTCCAGTTGCGCCCGCGGCACGGCCTCGACCCCGGCGCGCAGTACCTCGGTGAGGTAGGCACCGCCCATGAACGTCAGGGTGATGATCGCGGCAGCGAAGCCGGATACCTTCACCCCCAGGCTCGGCAAGGCGAAGTAGACGAAGAACAGTTGGATCAGCAACGGAGTGTTGCGGGCCAGCTCCACGTAGCCCTTGACCAGGCGCCACAGGTAGGGCGTTCGCAATACCAGGATCGTCGCGTTGAGCAGCGCCACCAGCAATGAGGTGGCGATTGCGATCGCCCCGACTTGCAAGGTCACGCCAACGGCCTTGAAGAAGGCCGGCAGTGTGCTAAGCATGAAAGCGGTGTCGAAGCTCATGGAAAGGGCCTCGGCACGGGGTCACGAAGGTACGGCATGGGAAGGTCCAGGGTCGGCACGAGGGTTGCTCGGCGTCGTTTCACGAATAGTGGCGCTGTGCCGGTAAGCACGATTCATAGACTCTAAAGGCATAAAAATATTTTTATAAATATCTTTATCGCATATCTATATCACCACCCCGTGACGCTCTGAAATTTCCTTCACCAAACGCGGATCTTTCCGAGAATTTTCCCCTCCAAGGGATTTCAAACTGTGACTTGCACGGCCCATCACATTCAACAAGGAAGACAACGATGAACAGCCCCTGCTTGCCTGCTTCGAACGAACAACTGCTGTGGCTCCTGGCGCTGCGCCGGGCCCTGGCCAGTCAGCGCTGAAGCGCCACTACTGGCTGCCCCCTCTTCAAGCCAGCCCAAACAAAAACGCCGACGCAAAATGCGTCGGCGTTTTTCGTACCAGGTCGCGTATCAGAACGCCGGCAGTACCGCACCGCTGTATTTCTTCTCGATGAATGCCTTCACTTCCGGGCTGGTCAGCGCCTTGGCCAGCTTCTGGATGGCCGCGCTGTCCTTGTTGTCCGGGCGGGCAACCAGGAAGTTCACGTATGGCGAATCGCTGCCTTCGATCACCAGGGCGTCCTTGGCCGGGTTCAGGCCGGCTTCAAGCGCATAGTTGGTGTTGATCATGTCCAGGTCGACCTGATCCAGCACACGCGGGAGCATGGCCGATTCAAGCTCCTTGAACTTGAGCTTCTTCGGGTTCTCGGCGATGTCCTTCGGCGTGGCCAGGGCGTTCTTCGGATCCTTCAGGGTAATCAGCCCAGCCTTCTGCAGCAGCAGCAGGGCACGGCCACTGTTGCTGCCTTCGTTGGGGATGGCCACGGTCGCGCCGTCCTTCAGCTCGGCCAGGCTCTTGACCTTCTTCGAGTAGCCACCAAACGGTTCGACGTGCACGCCGATCACGGTCTCCAGGTGGGTGCCCTTGCCTTCGTTGAAGTTCTTCAGGTACGGCAGGGTCTGAAAGTAGTTGGCGTCCAGGCGCTTCTGGTCGACCTGCACGTTGGGCTGGACGTAGTCGGTGAAGACCTTGATCTCCAGGTCCACGCCTTCCTTGGCCAGGGTCGGCTTGATCAGTTCGAGGATTTCCGCGTGCGGCACAGGCGTGGCGGCGACCACCAGTTTTTCAGCGGCGTTGGCGAGGCCCGCGAACGACAGGGCGGCGGCCAGGGCGGTGGTCAGCAGGGTCTTTTTCATGGTGATCCTTGTTCTATAGCTGGGCCATCGCAGATGGCGAGTCGGGTGCCCATCCGTTCGGGTGGGCGTGAACCGGACAATACCGATTATTTTTATTCCGTAACAATATCTTTTACTTAGCTGCTTATTCCAAAAACAAATCGCCATCATGACCTTTGGTCATGAGCGACACCGCGCGGCTCTAAGGCGCGGTTTCACCCAGTCGCGCCAGGGCTTCGCCCAGCAGCCCACGCAGTTCAGCGAGGGTCTGCGCTTCGCCGCCACGGCGTAGCTGTTCCAGCTGTCGCGCCAGGTTGGCCAGTGGGCGGGTGGCCGGCAGGTCGAGGTGCTCAGGGAGGATTTCATCGCCATCGCTGACCAGCAGGGCGAAGTGAATGACGTTCTCCAGCTCGCGGGTATTGCCCGGCCAGGCATGCGCTTCGAGCGCCTGTTGTGCCGCCTCGCTGATCAGGGGAACCGGCCGATCCAGGCGCACGCTGTAGATCCCCACGAAGTACTCGGCCAACGGCAGGATATCGCCGACCCGATCACGCAGCGCCGGCAACTCCAGCTCGCCTTCGTGCAGGTAATGGTAGAGCCGCTCGTTGAAACGCCCCGCGCGCACTGCCAGCGCCAGGTCGATGCTGGAAGCGGCCACCAGCCGCACATCGACCGCCTGCGGCTGCGTGGCGCCGACCCGGATCACCTCACGATTCTCCAGGGCGGCCAGCAGCTTGCCCTGGATCGCCAGGGGCAGGTCGGCGATCTCGTCCAGATACAAGGTGCCGCCATTGGCCGAGCCGAACCATCCGGCGCGACTGCTGGCAGTACCACCCTGGCTACCCGCGCTATAGCCGAACAGCTCGGCATCGGCATAGGTCGGGCTGATGGCCGCGCAGTTGACCGACACGAACAACCCGCCCCGATCACTGGCGCGATGAATCTGCCGGGCCAGCAGCTCCTTGCCGGTGCCGGTCTCGCCGCGGATCAGCACCGGCAACGGTTGTGGCGCCAGCCGTTCCAGGGCCTGGCGCAGCGCCTGGGAGCGCGGGTCGACGAACACCAGCGCCTTGGCGCGGATGCTCAGCGGGCTCTTGTCCAGCTCGGGGAAGGTCAGCAGCGGCTGACCGAATGGTGTGTGAAATGTCATGGAATACTCCCGCCCCGGCCGCAAGCGGTCGAGGGACTCAGCTCAGTCGATGAAAACCTGTGGATCAGGCGCGGCGCAGGGCGCGCTGGTCGACACGGGCCTGCAGCCGGTAGAGATAGGCAAAGCCTTGCTCCCAGCGCTGGTGCCCGGACTTGACGTTGATATGCCCGGCGTTGGCCAGCAGCCCGGCTTCGGCGCCCCAGGCCTGCGCCAGGTACAACGCGCGCGGCACGCTCACCGCCGGGTCGTTGTCGGAGCTGACCACCTGGCTGGGGAACGGCAGGGCCTGCAGGGGAATCGGCGCAAAATTGCGCAGGGCTGGCGCGCAGTTCGGCCGCTCGACATCCGCCGGTGCCACCAGCAGCGCGCCGCGCACCCTTTGCTGCAAATCAGGGCTGGCCTGGGCGGCCCAATGCGCGACTGTGATGCAGCCGAGGCTGTGGGCGATGAGAATCACCGGCGAGCGCTCGGCGGCAATCTCTTGTTCCAGCGCCTGTACCCAATCGCGTCGTTGTGGCGTGAGCCAGTCGCTCTGCTCGACCCGTGCGCTGTTGGGCAGGCTGCGCTGCCAGTGACTTTGCCAATGGTTGTCTGGCGATCCTTGCCAGCCCGGCACAATCAGGTAACGAATCGACTCATTGCGCATGGGGACGCCTCCGGAAGTTTGCGTGCTTGGGTGCAAGTATAGGGAGGGGGATATATTCGTAAAGGAATAAGAAGCTATTTATTAATAACCAAAAAACTTATATGGAGGAGGCTTGGCTTCGCGCATAAAAAAAGGGCCATCCCCTGCCAAGGAAAATGGCCCCTAAGCACTTGCCTGAAGAAGGTATCGCCGGTCAGCGCGCGGTGATCACCGCCAGCTTGCTGATCCCGGCACGCTCGATCGCCGCCATCGCCCGGGCGACCTCGCCGTAGTTCACACCATCGTCGGCCTGCAACTGCACACGCAGCTCGGCGTCCTTGTCCTTGGCAGCCTTGAGGTTGGTCTCCAGCAGGTCGGGCTGGATCTCGTCCTTGTTGATGAACAGCTTGCCGCTGCCGTCGATGCTCACTACCAGCGGGTCCTTCTGCTCCACCGGTGCCACGGCCTCGGTCTTGGGCAGGTTGATAGGGATGGCGTTGGTCAGCAACGGCGCGGTGACGATGAACACCACCAACAGCACCAGCATGACGTCCACCAACGGCGTGACGTTGATTTCACTCAACACTTCATCGCTGTCCTGGGTCGAGAAGGCCATGTCAGGACGCCTCCTTCACAGGTTGGGTGAAGCCGGTGTGCTGGCGCTGCACCGCCGGATGCACCAGCACGCGGAAGGCACTCTTCTGCGCCAGGCTGTAGAAGTCGTGGGCGAAGTCGTCGAGGTCGGCGGCGGTCAGCTTGAGGCGACGGAGGAAGTAGTTGTAGACCAGCACCGCCGGCACCGCGACGGCGATACCCACGCCGGTGGCCACCAGTGCGGCACCGATCGGCCCCGCCACGGTCTCCAAACTCGCCGAGCCCGCCGCGCTGATGCCCTTGAGCGCTTCCATGATGCCCCACACCGTGCCGAACAGGCCGATGAAGGGTGAAGTGCTGCCGATACTGGCCACCACCGCCAGGCCGGTTTCCAGCGAACGACGCTCGCGAACGATCTGCTGGCGCAGGGCGCGCTCCAGGCGGTCCTGGTGGTTGATGGCCTGGCTCAAATCGTTAGCGTGACCAGGCTCGCCAACCGCGATCGCCGCGAATCCCGCCTGGGCGACACGGGCAGCCGGGCCTGGCAGATCGTGGGCCGGCTCCGCGGCAGAGTCGAGGCTGGACGCGGCCCAGAACTGCTGGTGGAAGCGCTTGTCCTGGTTCTTCAGGCGCACGAACTGCACGACCTTGACCAGGGCCAACGCCCAGGTGGCGACGGAGAAGCCGACCAGCAGCCAGATGACCGCGCCTTCAACGGATTCGAGGGGAGATGCCAACAAGCTCATGATGAAGTCCTTCCTGTGTGCGCTCGCAAGTTAACGAAGCTTGAAATCGATCGGTACGCTGACCCAACCCACCTGGGCCACCTCGCCCTGCTTGGCCGGGACGAAGCTCCAGCGTTTCACCGCGGCTAGCGCGGCGGCGTCCAGAGCGTCGCGACCACTGCTTTTCTGGATCTGGATCTGCCCTGGCTTGCCACTGGGCAGCACCTCGACGCGCAGCAGCACGGTGCCCTCCCAGCCACGGCGCTGGGCCATCTGCGGATATTCCGGCGCCGGGTTCTTGAGGTAGGCGGCGTTGGCCGAGGCTGGCGTCACCGGGGCCGGGGCGGGTGGCGCAGGCGGAGCCGGCGCGGCCACGGGCGTCGGCGTGGGTGGCGGCGCCTCGACCGGTTTCGGTTTCGGCTGCGGTTTTGGCTGTGGCTTGGCCACAGGTTTGGGCAAGACTTTCGGCTTGGGCTTTGGCTTGGCAGCCAACTCGTCGATCACCGGCGGTGGCGGTTCGACCACAGGCGCTGCCGGGGCTGGCGGCGGCAGCTCGACGACCGGCGGCGCGGGCGCGGCGAACTCGATGGTCATGGGCGGAATCTGCGGCGGAACGATGGGCAACGCCGGGGTCGGTGCCTGGTTGATCCAGTAGGCGACGGCACCGTGCAGGGCCAGCACCAGCAGCACCAACGCCAGCTTGTCGCGTCGTTTGAGGCCGCTCAGTGGCGTGCGTTGCAGGCGTAACTGGCCAAGCGGCAGGCGTAGCGTGCGTCCGAGCTCGACCAGGTCGCCCGATGCCGGGTGCCAAGGCTGCTCAAAGGCCCTGACGGCCGACTGGACATTACCCATTGCTAGAAACTCCTGGGGTGTTGATTCAGGTGTGTGGCTGAATCATCGACGGCAGGGGCTTAGGCCATGAAGGAATGTTTAAATTTATTGTTATAGCTTTTTTTGCTATCGATTTTGTCCGGTCCGCTGCAAGCCTTGGCACCAGCGACCTCTAGCCGGGTCGGGTGTTCGACATGCCTGGAAGGCATGAAAAAAATGCTCGAATGGCATGTGGGCAACTGCCCCGCGATTGCGTCCGCCAGGTAACAAAAAACCCGGGACCAGGCCCGGGTTCTTCATTCACATCCAGTAGTTCAGATATCCGCCACCTTCTGCCACACCTTCGGCCGGAAGAACAACGTCTCCCCCCGCGCCAACCCGGTCAGGCTGTCATGATCCTTGACCACCTCGGCCTCGATCAACTCGCTCTGCCCTTCCACCTTCAAGGTGACCCGGGTGGTGGCGCCCAACGGGCGGATATCGCGGACCTCGGCGGCATGGTGGCCTTCGGTCTCATGGCGCGACAACGACACCTCGTGCGGGCGGAACAGTACATGGTGGCCTTCGCTCAGCGCCAGGCGGTTGGAGTCACCCAGGAAGTGGTAGACAAAATCGTTGGCCGGTTTCTCGTACACCTCGCCCGGCGAACCGATCTGCTCGATTACGCCCTTGTTCATCACCACGATGCGGTCGGCGACTTCCATGGCCTCTTCCTGGTCGTGGGTAACGAATACCGAGGTCAGGTTGATGTCTTCGTGCAGCCGCGCCAACCAGCGGCGCAGTTCCTTGCGCACCTTGGCATCCAGCGCCCCGAACGGCTCGTCGAGCAGCAATACCTTGGGCTCCACCGCCAGGGCACGGGCCAGGGCGATACGCTGGCGCTGGCCACCGGACAGCTGCTCGGGGTAGCGATCGGACAACCAGTCGAGCTGGACCATGTTCAGCAGCTCGTGGACCTTCTCGGCGATCTTGCTCTCGCTCGGGCGCTCGCCCTTGGGTTTCATGCGCAGGCCGAAGGCGACGTTGTCGAACACGCTCATATGGCGGAACAGCGCGTAGTGCTGGAACACGAAGCCGACGTTGCGATCACGCACGTCGTGCCCGGACACGTCCTCACCATGGAACACGATGCTGCCGTCATCCGGGGTTTCCAGGCCGGCGATGATGCGCAGCAGGGTGGTCTTGCCGCAGCCCGACGGGCCCAGCAGGGCAACCAGCTCGCCGCTGTGGATGTCCAGGTTGATGTTGTCCAGGGCCTGGAAGCTGTTGAAGCGCTTGCTGACGTTACGAACTTCGATCGACATGAATCATTCCTCCGCGGCGCTATGGCGCAGGCGGTTAATACGGTTCTCGCTCCACTGCTTGAGCAGCAGGATGAAGAGCGCCAGGATCAGCAGCAGGCTGGCCACGCTGAAGGCCGCGACATGGTTGTACTCGTTGTAGAGGATCTCCACGTGCAGCGGCAAGGTGTTGGTGACGCCACGGATATGCCCGGAGACCACCGATACCGCGCCGAACTCGCCCATGGCCCGTGCGGTGCACAGCACCACGCCGTAGATCAGGCCCCATTTGATGTTCGGCAGCGTGACGTGCCAGAACATCTGCCAGCCGTTGGCCCCGAGCAGGCGCGCGGCCTCCTCTTCCTGGGTGCCCTGCTCCTGCATCAGCGGGATCAGTTCACGGGCGACGAACGGCACGGTGACGAAGATGGTCGCCAGGACGATGCCCGGCAGGGCGAAGACGATCTGGATATCGTGGTCCTGCAGCCACGGGCCGAACAGGCCCTGGGCGCCGAACATCAGCACGTAGACCAGGCCGGCGATCACCGGTGACACCGAGAACGGCAGGTCGATCAGGGTCACCAGGATACTTTTGCCACGGAAGCTGTACTTGCTCACGCACCAGGCGGCACTGACCCCGAACAGCAGGTTCAGCGGCACCGAAATGGCCACCGCCAGCAGGGTGAGCTTGAGCGCAGACAAGGCATCGGCCTCGAAGATCGCCTCGAAGAAGGTGCCGAAGCCGTTTTTCAGGGCTTGGGACACCACGATCACCAGCGGCAGCGCCAGGAACAGCGCAAAGACGATCCAGGCCAGGGTGATCAGCACGCGGCGCGAAGTGGCACTGCCACGCCGGGCGGCGTTGGCGGCGGCGGTCGCGCCAAGGGTTGATGAAGACATTAGCGGGCCTCCTTCAAGGGGTTTCGATGCGCCGCTGCAGCAAGTTGATCAGCAGCAGCAGGATGAAGGAAACCACCAGCATCAACACGCCGATGGCAGTGGCGCCGGTGTAGTCGTACTGGTCGAGCTTGACCATGATCAGCAACGGCAGGATCTCGGTCTTCATCGGCATGTTGCCGGCGATGAAGATCACCGAACCGTACTCGCCAACGCCACGGGCAAAAGCCAGGGCGAAGCCGGTCAGCCACGCTGGCAGCAACGCCGGAGCCAGTACATGGCGGAACACCTGCAAAGGCTTCGCGCCCAGGCAGGCGGCAGCCTCTTCCACCTCACGCGGGATGTCAGCCAGCACTGGCTGCACCGTGCGCACCACGAACGGCAGGGTGACGAACGTCAGCGCCAGGGTGATGCCCAGTGGGGTGTAGGCGATCTTGAAACCAAGATCCGTGGCGAACTGACCAACCCAGCCCGCAGGGGCGTACAAGGCGGTCAAGGCAATGCCGGCCACGGCGGTGGGCAGGGCGAACGGCAGGTCGATCATCGCGTCGATGACCTTGCGCCCGGGGAAGGTGTAGCGCACCAGCACCCAGGCCAGCAGGGTGCCGATCACGCCGTTGATGATGGCGGCGAACAGGGCGGTGCCGAAACTCAGCTTCAGCGCGGCGATGACCCGCGGCGCGCTGACGATGTTCCAGAACTGCTCCCAGGTGAGCTGCGAGGCATGGATGAACATGGCCGCCAGCGGTATCAGCACGATCAGGCTGAGGTACACCAAGGTGTAGCCCAGCGTCAGCCCGAAGCCGGGTATGACGGGGGAAATGCGACGTGACATAAAGGTCCCTGGTTGAACGCACGAAGCCCGGGAGTCATCCCGGGCCGGTGCAGGCTACTGAAGGGTTTTGTTTGTGGGGCTGCTGCGCAGCCCCGCTTGTTCATTGCCGATCACTGTGCCTGATAAATCTGGTCGAACACACCGCCATCGTTGAAGAACTTCGGCTGCGCAGTCTTCCAGCCACCGAAGTCCTTGTCGATGGTCACCAGGTCCAGTTTCGGGAACTGCTTGCCGAATTCGGCGGCGACCTTCGCGTCACGCGGACGGTAGAAGTTTTGTGCAGCGATCTTCTGGCCAGCCGGGCTGTACAGATGCTTGAGGTATTCCTCGGCGATCTTCTCGTTGCCCTTCTTCTCGGCGTTCTTGTCGACCACCGCCACCGGTGGCTCGGCCAGGATCGACAGCGATGGGACGACGATCTCGAACTTGTCGCTGCCACCGTCTTCCTTCAGCGCCAGGAAGGCTTCGTTTTCCCACGCCAGCAGCACATCGCCCTGGCCGTTGTTGACGAAGGTGATGGTCGAGCCACGCGCGCCGGTATCGAGCACCGGCACGTGCTTGAACAGCTCCTGCACGTAGGCCTTGGCCTTGTCTTCACTGCCGCCGGTCTTCAGGCCGTAGGCCCAGGCGGCGAGGAAGTTCCAGCGGGCGCCGCCGGAGGTCTTTGGATTGGGCGTGATCACCGAGACGTCTTTCTTGATCAGGTCGCCCCAGTCCTTGATGCCTTTCGGGTTGCCCTTGCGTACCAGGAACACGATGGTCGAGGTGTACGGCGTGCTGGCGTCCGGCAGGCGCTTCTGCCAGTCCTCCGGCAGGGTCTTGCCGAGCTTGGCGATCTCGTCGATGTCGCCGGCCAGGGCCAGGGTCACCACGTCGGCGCGCAGGCCGTCGATGACCGCGCGGCCCTGCTTGCCCGAACCGCCGTGGGACTGCTGGATCTTCACCTTGTCGCCGGGGTTGGCGGCTTGCCAATGCTTGATGAACTCGGCGTTGTACTGCTGGTACAGCTCGCGGGTCGGGTCATAGGACACGTTCAGCAATTCGTAGTCCTTGGCGATCGCGGAACCGGCAAAAACGGCACTGGCCAGGGCGGCAAGCGCATAACGGCGGATGGACATGGTGAAGCTCCCGATTGGCATTTTTCTAGTTTTGAAGGGGTGCGGTGTCAGCCGGTCTTGTTGCCGGGCTGCTGCAGGCGGAACTTCTCCTTGCGTTCAATCTGCACCACCTGGGCGTTGTGCACGGTGATCTCCACCGCGCCAAAGCGCAGGTCGCGCAGGGCACTCTGGATTTCACGCAGAATGGTGGCTTCGTCCTGACCGTCGATGCTGCGCAGAGATGCACTCATGCTCGTTCTCCTGTGAGTAAGGGAGCCGGGCAGAGGTTTTGAAGGGGATTTGCGCCTGGCTTGAGGGCAATACTAGTGAGGCGCGGATATTC
This sequence comes from Pseudomonas soli, assembly GCF_900110655.1. Taxonomy (GTDB): domain Bacteria; phylum Pseudomonadota; class Gammaproteobacteria; order Pseudomonadales; family Pseudomonadaceae; genus Aquipseudomonas; species Aquipseudomonas soli. The sequence continues at coordinate 450,182 of NZ_FOEQ01000003.1, read as the reverse complement.
TTAAAAATACTGTTTAAGAATGTTTATATAACCATTAGCGCGAACACTGAGCCCTGTGGGAGCTGGCAAGCCGGCTCCCACAGGGTGCGCGTGGTTCTCAGGAAGTCTTTTCCGGCTCGCGGATCTTGTACCAGGCCACGTACAGCGCCGGCAGGAACAACAGCGTCAGCAGCGTTGCACTGATGATGCCGCCGATCATGGCGTAGGCCATCGGCCCCCAGAACACTTCCCGGGCAATCGGGATCATGCCCAGGCTTGCCGCCGCCGCCGTCAGCAGGATCGGCCGGCGGCGGTGGTTGGTCGCTTCCACCACCGCGTCCCAGGGGGTGTAGCCCTGCTCTTCGAATTCGTCGATCTGGGTCACCAGGATCACCGAGTTACGGATGATGATCCCGGCCAGGGCGAGGATGCCGAGGATCGCCACGAAGCCCATGGGCGTGCCCGTGGGCACCAGGGCCAGGACCACGCCGATCAGCCCCAGCGGCGCGACGCTGACCACCAGGAACAGCTTCTGCACGCTGTGCAGCTGGATCATCAGGAAGGTCGCCATGAGGAACAGCATCAACGGAATGACATCGGCGATCGGCCCCTGGGCCTTGCCGCTCTCCTCCACCGTACCGCCGGTGGCCACGCCGTAGCCGGGCGGCAGCTTGCCGGCGAATTCGTCGATCTTCGGCTTGAGTTGCGCCACCAGGTTGGTCGGCTGGATATCGCCGACCACCGAGGCCTTGATGGTGATGGTCGGCTTGCGGTCGCGCCGCCACACCAATGGCTGCTCCAGCTCGTAACGCACGGTGGCGAACGCCAGCAGAGGGATGGACACACCACTGGGGCTGACGATCTGCAGGTTCTGCAGGGTGTCGGGGGAGCCCCGCTCGCTGTCCTCGGCCCGGGCAATGACGTCGACCAGGTAGATGTTGTCGTTGACCTGGGTGACCGGCACGCCGCTGACGATGCTGTTCATTACATTGGCCACGTCTTCGGACGAAAGCCCCAGTTGACGCGCCTTGTCCTGGGCGATCTCGATGCGCAGCACCTTACCGGGCTCGTTCCAGTCGTACATCATGTCGCCGATATGCTCGTTGCTGTCGAGCACCGTGGCCAGTTCGATGGCATAGCGGCGCACCTGGTCGATGTCCTTGCCGCTGACCCGGTACTGGATCGGCCGGCCCACCGGCGGGCCCATCTCCAGCGACTGCACGTTGCTGCCGATGCCTACGAAGTCTTCGCGCAGCAGTTTCTGCAGGCGCTCGATCATGCCCTGGCGCTCTTCGAAGCCCTTGCTGACGATCACCAGCTGGGCGTAATAGGGGTTCTGCAATTGCTGGTCGAGGGGCAGGTAGAAGCGAATCGCCCCCTGGCCGATGTAAGTGCTCCAGCGCACCAGGTCGGGGTCGTCCTTGATCTTCGCCTCCAGGCGATCCACCACCTTGCGCGTTTCCTCGATCGAGGCGTTCTGCGGCAGGTCGAGATCGACCAGGATCTCCGGGCGGTCCGAGGATGGGAAGAACTGGTTCTGTACGAAGCGCATGCCCACCACCGACAGTGCGAACAGCACGATGGTGCCGATCACTGTCACCCAGCGGTGGCGCATGCACCACAGCAGGCCATGCTCGAACGCCCGGCCCACCCGCCCAGGTTCGGCCTCGTGGGGCTTGAGCTTTTCGCTGCTGAGGATATGCACGCCCAGCACCGGGGCGAAGAACACCGCCACCACCCACGACACCAGCAGCGCCACGGCGATCACCGCGAACAAGGTATAGGTGTATTCACCGGCCGAGCTGGCATTGAGGCCGATCGGCACGAAACCGGCCACGGTCACCAGGGTTCCGGTCAGCATGGGGAAGGCCGTCGAGGTGTAGGCGAAGGTCGCCGCCTGCTCTTTCGTCTCACCCATTTCCAGGCGCGTGACCATCACCTCCACGGTGATCATCGCGTCATCCACCAGCAGGCCCAGGGCAATGATCAGCGCACCCAGCGAAATCCGCTGCATGGTGATGTCGCTGTACTCCATGAACACGAACACCATGGCCAGCACCAGCGGAATCGAGCAGGCCACCACCAGCCCGGCACGCACGCCCAGGCTGACGAAACTCACCACCAGCACGATCACCACGGCTTCGAACAAGGCACTGGTGAAGCCGCCAACCGCCTGCTTGACCACCACCGCCTGGTCGGACACGGTGTGTACGCCGACCCCGACCGGCAGTTCGCTGACGATGCTATCCATCTTCTTCTTCAGTGCAGCGCCGAACACCTCGATGTTGCCGCCGGCCTTCATGCCGATGGCCAGGCCGATGGCCGGCTGGCCGTTGTAGCGGAAGATCGGTGACGGCGGGTCGACGTAGCCGCGCTCGATGTCGGCGATATCGGCCAGGCGGAAGAAGCGGTCGTTGATGCGCAGGTTGACCGTCTCCAGGTCCTTCTCCGAGGCGAACTGGCCTGTGGTGCGCACCGAGATGCGCTCGGGGCCGGCTTCGATCACCCCCGCAGGGGTCACCGCGTTCTGCGATTTCAGCGCCTCCATGACTTGCCGCTGGTCGATGCCCAGGGCCGCCAGCTTGCGGGTGGAGAAATTCAGGTAGAGCACTTCGTCCTGGGTGCCGATCAGCTCGATCTTGCCGATGTTGTGCACCTCGCGCACCTCGGCGCGGGCCAGCTCCACATAGTCGCGCAGCTGGCGCAAGGTCAGGCCATCGGAGGTGAAGGCATAGATCGAGCCGAACACATCGCCGAACTCGTCATTGAAGCCCGGCCCCTGCACACCCTGGGGAAACTGGCCACGGATGTCCTGGATCTTCTTGCGCACCTGGTACCAGATAGCTGGAATGTCCCTGGCCTTGGTGGTATCGCGCAGATACACGTAAACCGTGGATTCGCCGGGACGGGTATAGCTTTTCACATAGTCGAGCGAATCGAGCTCCTCAAGTTTCTTCTCGATCCGATCGGTGATCTGGTTCAGTGTCTCGGCCTGGGTCGCCCCCGGCCAACGTGTCTGGATCACCATGGTCTTGATGGTGAAGGACGGATCCTCTTCCCGGCCCAGGTTGAAGTAGGAAAACACCCCCATCAGCAGCCCGACGAACATCAGGTACCAGACGAAAGACTGGTGCTTGAGCGCCCATTCGGAGAGGTTGAAGCTTCCTTTCATCGTGCGTCCTCGTCGAATATGACCTTCTGGCCAGGCTTGAGGCTGTTGACGCCGGCGGTGACGACGCGTTCGCCGGGTTGTACACCGGAGGACAGGATGATGCTGTCAGGACCACGCTCCGCCAGGGTGACGTCACGGGTGGCCACGGTCTTGCCCTGCGGGTCGACTACCCACACCTGGGTTTTGCCATCGCGTTCGAGCAGCGCGGAGCGTGGCAACTCGCTGCGCGGCGTCACCGCCGAGGTCAAGGTGACGCTGATCGCAGTCCCCAAGTGGAAGGCGTCCGGGGTGCTGGCCAGGGTCAGGCGGGCGCGGCGGGTACGGGTGGTGGCATCGGCCTGGGGCTCCAGCTCGCGCAAGGTGGCGGTGGTGTTGATGCTAGGGTCGAGCTGCGAGGCGACGGTGAAGGTGAGGTCGTGACGCAGTTGTTCGGCCAAAGCGATCGGCAGGTCGATCACCGCTTCCTTCACATCCGGGCGCGCCAGTGTGACCACGGCCTGGCCGGCGCTGACGGTCTGCCCGGCCTCGGCCTGCCAGGCCGTGATCACCGCGGCATGGTCGGTACGCAGGGTACTGTAGCCGAGCTGGTCGCGGGCCTGGCTGACCGCCGAGCGCGCCTGCTCCAGTGACGCGCCAGTGGTCTTCAGGTTGGTCTGGGCAATGTCGAGCTGGGCTTGGGCGCCGACCCCGCGGTCATACAACTGTTGCTGGCGGCGGGCATCGGCCTGGGCATTGATCCACTGGGCCTGGACCCGCGCAAGGTCGCCTTCGGCGGCACGCAGCTGGTTCTGCTGGTCGGTCGGATCGAGGGTCGCCAGGGTGTCGCCCGGCTTGACCTGGGCCCCGACATCCAGCCAGCGCCGAGCGATGCGGCCAGACACGCGGAAACCCAAGGTGCTCTCGAAACGTGCCTGGATGTTGCCGGCAAAACGCCCAAGCTGCGCTTGCACCTGGGGCTCGACCACGGTCGACAGCACCGGGCGCACGGGTTCGGGCTGGACGTCCTCGTTGCCACAGGCAGCCAGCAACGCACAGGCAAACAATATCGGCAGCAACGGCCTCATGGCGCGACTCCCCCGCTTTTGGCGTCGACCTTTTCGACCTGAATACCTGGGTTCAGCAGCTGGCCACCACTGACCACCACCACCTCACCGGCCTCGAGACCCTCGCTGATCACCACTTTGCCGGTCAGGTAGCGCGCCACCTGGACCTTGCGCAGTTGCGCCTTGTCACCCTCGCTAACCACCCACACGGCGGGCTCGCTCAGCGCCTTGGTCAGGGCAGACCAGGGCAGCTCGACGCTCGGTTTGCCGTGTGCACTGGCCGAAACGGTCACCGGCGCGCCCAGGGCCATGCCCTTGGGCACATCGCGCAGGGCCACCTTGACCTGCACCGTGCCACTCTGGGCCGAGACCGTCGGGGTGATCTCGCGCACATGTCCCTGGGCGGTGATGGTGGGGCTGTCGATCATGCTTACCGTCAAGTCCCTCTCGCTGCTGGGCGCCACCAGCAGCGATTCGTAGACATTGAACACCGCGTCACGGTCGCCATCGACGGCCAGGCTGAAGATCGGCATGGTCGCCTGTACCACCTGGCCGACCTCGGCCTGACGCGCAGTGATAACGCCGTCGGCTTCGGCAACCAATGCCGTGTAGCCCAATTGCTCGTTGGCGTTGGCCAATTGCGCCTGAGCGGCCTTGAGCGCGCTCTGGCTACTACGCAGCGCGGCCTCGGCGGAGTCGTACTCGCTTTGGCTGGTGTAGCCCTTGGGCAGAAGCTTCTGCTGACGCGCGAACGCGGCGCTGGTCTGGGCGACCCGGGCCTGTTCGGCGAACACCTCGGCCTTCGCCGAATCCACGTTGTTCTGCAGGTCTTTGGGGTCAAGACGCGCCAGTACCTGGTTGGCCTTGACATGGTCACCGACATCGACGCTGCGGGCGATGATCTTGCCGCCCACGCGGAACGACAAATCCGTCTGCACCCGCGCCTGCACGTCACCGGTCAGGGTGACCCGGGCGGCAAAATCGGTGGGCTGCACCTGTTGCACCGCGACCCGGGGCAGCACCTGACCAACCTCCTCCTTGCCACAGCCTGATAGCAGGGAAAGCAACCCCAGGCAAACGACCAGCGGCGCACGCTCTAGCGTCATGCAGGCTCCTTGCTTCTCTCAGGTAAAAGGGATGCGTTTGAAAGCGTAGATCAGTGATCGACAAACGGCATTGGCCAGGGTTCAACAAAGCGAGGCGGTATCGGCGATACTGCCGTCCGACCGCTCAAGGATGCCGCCTATGCTCACCACCCTGGCCATTGCCAACTACCGCTCGATCAACCAGCTGGTGCTGCCGCTGGGGCGGCTGAACGTGATTACCGGAGCCAATGGCAGTGGCAAGTCCAACCTGTACAAGGCCTTGCGCCTGCTGGCAGAGACCGCGCGCGGCGGCGTGGTCAACGCGCTGGCTGCCGAGGGCGGGCTGGAATCGACCTTCTGGGCCGGCCCCGAGAAGCTCACCCGGCGCATGCTCAATGGCGAGGTGCCAGTGGAAGGCGGGCCACGCCAGCAAGCCCGGCGGCTGAAGATGGGCTTTGCTGGCGAAGACTTCGGCTACGCGATCAGCCTCGGCCTGCCCGAACCCAGCCGGTCGAAGTTCGCCCTGGACCCGCAGATCAAGCAGGAGACGATCTGGGCCGGCCCCCTGTGCCGACCCGCCAGCCAGCTGGTGCAGCGCAACGCGGGGATGGTCAGGGCCCGCGATGGGCGCCAATGGCAGGTGCTGCACCAGCACATGACCGAGTTCGACAGCCTGTTCGACCAGGTCGGCAGTCTCCAGGGCTCCCCCGAGGTGCCGCATCTGCGCGAGCAGATCCGCAGCTGGCGCTTCTACGACCATTTCCGTACCGATGCCGAAGCGCCCGCCCGACAATCGCGGCTGGGAACGCGCACGCCGGTGCTGCATCACGATGGCCGCGACCTCGCCGCCGCCCTGCAGACCATCGACGAGATCGGCGACCTGCAGGCCCTGCAGGATGCAGTGGCTGACGCCTTTCCCGGCGCCCGGCTTGCGGTCGACGCCCAGCCCGGCGGCCTGTTCGGCCTGCGCTTGCACCAGGCCGGGCTGTTGCGGCCGCTGAGCGCTGCCGAGCTGTCCGACGGGACCTTGCGCTACCTGTTGCTGGTGGCTGCCCTGCTCACGCCGCGCCCACCGAGCATGATGGTGCTCAACGAGCCGGAGACCAGCCTGCATCCGGACTTGTTGCCGGCACTGGCACGCCTGATCCGCCGCGCGGCGCGAGAATGTCAGGTCTGGGTGGTGTCGCACGCGCCGCGGCTGGTGGCGGCCCTGGAGGAGGATGCCGAGTGTAACTCGATCCACCTGGAGAAGACCTTGGGGCAGACCGGTATCGTCGGGCAGGGGATGCTGGATGAACCGGCCTGGAACTGGCCGGACCAAGGCTGAAAAGACCGCGGGGCAAGGCGCATCGGCACACCGGCGATGCGCCTTGCCCCGCGATGCGAGGGCTCAGGCCTGCGCGGCGGCCTGGGCCGGACGACGTACCTGCGGCTGCGAGACGTTCGCCGCGGCGCCCTCCTCGATGGCCTGCTGGATCGCCCGACGACGACGCTCCTCGGCCTGGCGGCTGAAGTACCAGACCATGAAAGTCACCAGCGACACCGACAGCAGGATCAGGCTGGCCACGGCGTTGATCTCCGGCTTCACGCCCAGGCGCACGGCCGAGAACACTTCCATCGGCAGGGTGGTCGAGCCTGGGCCGGAGACGAAGCTAGCCAGCACCAGGTCATCCAGCGACAGGGCGAAGGACATCATGCCGCCCGCTGCCAGCGACGGCGCGATCATCGGGATGGTGATCAGGAAGAACACCTTCCACGGCTTGGCCCCCAGGTCCATGGCCGCCTCCTCGATGGACAGGTCCAGTTCGCGCAGGCGTGCCGACACCACCACCGCCACATAGGCGGCGCAGAATGTGGTGTGGGCGATCCAGATGGTGACGATGCCACGCTCCTGCGGCCAGCCGATCATCTGCGCCATGGCCACGAACAGCAGCAACAGCGACAGACCGGTGATCACCTCGGGCATCACCAACGGCGCGGTGACCAGGCCACCGAACAGCGTGCGGCCCTTGAAGCGGGTGACCCGGGTCAGCACGAAGGCCGCCAGGGTACCCAGCGCCACCGCGGCCACTGCCGTGTAGCAGGCGATCTCCAGCGAGCGCATCACCGAACCCATCAGCTGGGTGTTGTCGAGCAGGCCGACGTACCACTTCACCGACCAGCCGCCCCATACCGTCACCAGCTTGGAGGCGTTGAACGAGTAGATCACCAGGATCAGCATCGGCAGGTAGATGAACAGCAAGCCGAGCACCAGCATCAGCTTGGAGAAACTGAAGCGTTTCATGCGCGGCCCTCCATCTCTTTGGCCTGGCTGCGGTTGAACAGCAGGATCGGTACGATCAGGATCGCCAGCATCACTACCGCCAGCGCGGATGCCACCGGCCAGTCACGGTTGTTGAAGAACTCTTGCCACAGCACTTTACCGATCATCAGGGTTTCCGGGCCGCCGAGCAGTTCAGGAATCACGAATTCGCCCACCACCGGGATGAAAACCAGCATGCAGCCGGCGATGATGCCGTTTTTCGACAGCGGCACGGTGATCTTCCAGAAGCTGTTGAAGGTGCTCGAACCGAGGTCCGATGCAGCTTCCAGCAGGCTCTCGTCGTGCTTCACCAGGTTGGCGTACAACGGCAGGATCATGAACGGCAGGTACGAATAGACCACGCCGATATACACCGCCAGGTTAGTGTTGAGGATCTGCAGCGGTTGGTCGATCAGCCCCAGCCACAGCAGGAAGCTGTTGAGCAGGCCGTTGTTGCTGAGGATGCCCATCCAGGCGTAGACGCGGATCAGGATCGCAGTCCAGGTCGGCATCATGATCAGCAGCAGCAGGACGGTCTGCGACTCTTTCCTGGCCTTGGAGATGGCGTAGGCCATCGGGTAGCCGATCAGCAGGCAGAGCAAGGTGCTGAAGAAGGCCACCTTGAGCGAGCCGAGGTAGGCCGCGATGTACAGCTCGTCCTCGGTCAGCAGGCCATAGTTGGCCAGGTTCAGCACCAGCTGGACCTTGCCTTCCAGGTAGGTGTAGATCTCGGTGTACGGCGGGATGGCCACATCGGCTTCGGCAAAGCTGATCTTCAGGACGATGAAGAACGGCAGCATGAAGAACAGGAACAGCCAGATGAACGGCACGCCGATCACCAGGTGCCGCCCCTCCGGGACAAGGCGCTGGAACGCTCGCTTGAGCTTGCGGATTTTCATGACCGCAGCACCACGCCGCTGTCGTCTTCCCACCACACGTAGACTTCGTCGTCCCAGGTCGGGCGGGTGCCCTGGCGCTCGGCGTTGGCGACGAACGACTGGACGATCTTGCCGCTGGGCAGCTCGACGTAGAACACCGAGTGGCCGCCGAGGTAGGCGATGTCGTGGACCTTGCCGCGCGACCAATTGTGCTCGCAGGTCGGCTGCTCGGTGGTGACCAGCAGCTTCTCGGGGCGCAAGGCGTAGGTGATGTGCTTGTCCTCGACCGAGGTGGTGACACCGTGGCCGACGTAGATCTTGCGCTCCAGTTCCGGGCTGGCAATGATCGCGTGGCCTTCGGCGTCGTCGACCACCTCTCCCTCGAACAGGTTGACGTTGCCGATGAACTCGCAGACCAGGCGGCTGGTCGGGGTCTCGTAGACGTCGATAGGGCTGCCGATCTGGGCGATCCAACCCAGGTGCATGATGGCGATGCGCTGGGCCATGGTCATGGCCTCTTCCTGGTCGTGGGTCACCATCACGCAGGTCACGCCCACGCGCTCGATGATCTCCACCAGCTCCAGTTGCATCTGCGAGCGCAGTTTCTTGTCCAGCGCGCCCATCGGCTCGTCGAGCAGCAGCAGCTTGGGACGCTTGGCCAGCGATCGGGCCAGGGCCACGCGCTGGCGCTGGCCACCGGACAGCTGGTGCGGCTTGCGCTTGGCGTACTGGGTCATGTGCACCAGCTTGAGCATCTCGGCCACGCGGGCCTCGATCTCGGCCTTGGGCATCTTGTCCTGCTGCAGGCCGAAGGCGATGTTCTGCGCCACGGTCATGTGCGGGAACAGCGCGTAGGACTGGAACATCATGTTGATCGGCCGCTCGTAGGGCGGCATGTCGGTGATGTCGACGCCATCGAGGAAGATCCGCCCTTCGGTCGGACGCTCGAAACCGGCCAGCATGCGCAGCAAGGTGGACTTGCCGGAACCGGAGCCGCCCAGCAGGGCGAAAATCTCGCCCTTGCGGATTTCCAGGGACACATCGTCCACGGCTACCGTTTCGTCGAACTTTTTCGTGACCCGGTCGATCTTGACCAGCACCTGCTTGGGTTGCTGGCCACCCTCGAGGGCTTTCTTATAGGCACCGGAGGCAACTGCCATGAGTGAAACTCCCAACAAGATTTGTGTGCCCGCCGCTGCGCTGGCGGGCCTGGATTGTTACTTGCCCGACTTGACCTTGGTCCAGCTGCGGGTCATCAAACGTTGCACCTTGGGTGGCAACTCGGCGTTGACGAACATCTTGTCCAGCACTTCCTGCGGTGGGTAAACCGCGGCGTCAGTCCTCACGGCCTGGTCCATCAGGTCGCCAGCCTTGGGGTTCGGGTTGGCGTAACCGACGTAATCACTGACCTGGGCGATAACCTCAGGTTTCAGCAAATAGTTGATGAAGGCATGGGCCTCCTTGACGTTGCTGGCGTCCTTGGGAATCGCCAGCACATCGAACCAGAGGTTGCCGCCTTCCTTGGGGATGGCGTAGGCCAGCTTCACGCCCTTCTTCGCCTCTTCAGCGCGGGCCTTGGCCTGGAACACGTCGCCGGAGAAGCCGGCGGCCACGCAGATGTCGCCGTTGGCGAGATCGGTGACGTATTTCGAAGAATGGAAGTAAGTCACGTAGGGACGCACGGCCAGCAGTTTCTTCTCCGCATCGGCGTAGTCCTTGGGGTTGCTGCTGTTGGGGTCGCGGCCCATGTAGTTGAGCACCGCCGGCAGCATCTCATCGGCGGAGTCGAGGAAGGCCACGCCGCACTTGCTGAGCTTCTTCATGTTGTCGGGCTCGAACAGCACCGCCCAGGAATCGATCTTGTCGGTGCCCAGCGCCGCCTTGACCTTCTCGACGTTGTAGCCAATGCCATTGGTGCCCCACAGGTAGGGGACGGCGTACTGGTTGCCCGGGTCGTTCTTCTCCAGGCGCTTCATCAGCGCCGGGTCGAGGTTCGCATAATTGGGCAGCAGGTCGCGGTCGAGCTTCTGGAACGCGCCCGCCTTGATCTGCTTGCCGAGGAAATGGTTGGACGGCACGACCACGTCATAGCCGGTGCGCCCGGCCAGCAGCTTGCCTTCCAGCGTCTCGTTGCTGTCGAAGACATCGTATTTGGGCTCGATCCCGGTTTCCTTCTGGAAATCGGCGAGCGTGGTGGGGCCGACATAGTCGGACCAGTTGTAGATGTGCACCGTGGGCGCCGCTTGGACGCTGCAAGCCAGCGTCAGACCCGCTCCGGCCATCAAGGCCTGGCGAAAAAAAGAAATAGACAAGTGGGTGGTCCTCACAATCAGTGCCTTTGCGGGCAGTAAACCTCGGCCGCACACGCAAAACCGGCGCGCAACTTACCTTCACGGCGTGGATGCCGCAAACTTATTTGCCGTTACTGGCCTCTGGGCCGGAAAAGCCCGGCCCAGAGGTTGCCGCATCGGGCTTACTTGCCCGACTTGATCTTGGTCCAGCTGCGGGTGATCTCGCGCTGGGCGGTCTTCTCGGGCGCCTTGATCGCGTAGAGCTGCGCTTTCACTTCCTCGGAAGGGTAGATCGCCGCATCGCTGGTAATGTCCTTGTCGACGAACTCGGTGGCTGCCTTGTTACCGTTCGGGAAACGCACGGCGTTGGTAATACCGGCCATCACTTTCGGCTGCAGCAGGTATTCCATGAACTTGTAGGCGGCGTCGACGTTCTCGGCATCTTTCGGGATGGCGACCATGTCATAGAAGGTGCCAGCACCTTCCTTCGGAATGACATAGCTCAGCTTGACCTTGTCGCCGGCCTCGTGGGCACGGGCCTTGGACTGCTCCAGGTCACCCGAGTAACCCACGGCCACGCAGATGTTGCCGTTGGCCAGGTCCGAGATGTACTTGGAAGAGTGGAAGTAGGTGATCGAAGGGCGGATTTTCAGGAACAGGTCCTCGGCCGCCTTCAGGTCTTCTTTCTTGGTGCTGTCGCTCGGTTTGCCCAGGTAGTGCAGCGCGGCCGGGATCATCTCTGTCGGCGCATCGAGGAAGCTCACGCCGCAGCTCTTGAGCTTGGCGATGTTCTCTGGCTTGAACACCACGTCCCACGAGTCGATCTTGTCGACGCCCAGCGCGGCCTTGACCTTCTCCGGGTTGTAGCCGATGCCGATGGAGCCCCACATGTAGGGGAAGGCGTACTTGTTGCCCGGGTCGCTGGCATCGCCGACCGCCTTGAGCAGGGCCGGGTCGAGGTTTTTCCAGCTCGGCAGCTTGGAGCGGTCCAGCTCCTGATAGACGCCGGCCTTGATCTGCTTGGCCAGGAAGTTGTTGGACGGCACGACGATGTCGTAACCCGACTTGCCCGCCAGCAGCTTGGCTTCAAGAGTCTCGTTGCTGTCGAAGACGTCGTAGACGACCTTGATGCCGGTCTCTTTCTCGAAGTTGGCCACGGTGTCCGGGGCGATATAGTCCGACCAGTTGTAGACGTGCAGCACCTTGTCGTCAGCCTGAACAGCGGTGGCCATGGCACCCATAAGGGCGGCGGCCAGCAGCGTCTTGCCCAATTTCTTCATGCGTAATGCTCCAGAATTTATTATCAAGCCATCTGTTCAGCAGCCAGGTCCCACGGGTCACGCGCTGGGCGACTGAAACAGCCGTTAGTCTGGCAAGTTACAAGGCGCTGTTTCAACAAAAGCAGCGCCTGTAACGGACTTAATGTCACCTCGCCAGCCTAGCAGACCGTCATTTAATCGCTTCGTACGTCAAATCCAGGCACTTGCGCGCCTTTTCCACCAGCTCGTCCACTTCTTCGCGGCTGATCACCAGCGGCGGCGCGATGATCATGGTGTCGCCGACGGCGCGCATGATCAGGCCGTTGTCGAAGCAGAAGTTGCGGCAGACCATGCCCACGCCCTTGCCCTCGTAACGGCTGCGGGTGGCCTTGTCCTTGACCAGCTCGATCGCGCCGAGCAGGCCCAGGCCGCGCACCTCGCCCACCAGTGGGTGGTCCTGCAGCTCACGCAGTCGTTTTTGCAAGTAGGGTGCCACTTCATCGCGGGCCTTCTCGACGATCTGCTCGTCACGCAGGATGCGCAGGTTTTCCAGGCCCACCGCTGCCGCCACAGGGTGGCCGGAGTAGGTGAAGCCATGGTTGAAATCGCCGCCTTCGCTGATCACCTTGGCCACAGTGTCACGCACGATCACACCACCCATGGGGATGTAACCGGAAGTCAGGCCCTTGGCGATGGTCATCAGGTCGGGTTCAAGGCCGTAGTAGTCGGAGCCGAACCACTCGCCAGTGCGGCCGAAACCGCAGATCACTTCGTCGGCAACGAAGAGGATGTCGTACTTGGCGAGGATTTCCTTGATCTTCGGCCAGTAGGTGTCTGGCGGAATGATCACCCCGCCGGCGCCCTGGATCGGCTCGGCGATGAAGGCGGCGACATTGTCCTCGCCGACTTCGAGAATTTTCTTCTCCAGCTGCTCGGCGGCCCATACGCCGAACTCATCCGGGGTCATGTCGCCACCCTCGCCGAACCAGTACGGCTGCGGGATATGCACGATGCCCGGGATCGGCAGGCCGCCCTGCTCGTGCATGCCGCTCATGCCGCCCAGGCTCGCACCGGCGACGGTGGAACCGTGGTAACCGTTGATGCGACCGATGATCGTCTGCTTGCCCGGCTTGCCCTTGAGCGCCCAGTAGTGGCGGACCATGCGTAGCACGGTGTCGTTGCCCTCGGAGCCGGAGCCGGTGAAGAACACATGGGTCATGCCGGCAGGCGCCACGTCGGTGATCGCCTTGGCCAGCTCCAGCGCCGGCGGGTGGGCCGTCTGGAAGAACAGGTTGTAGTACGGCAGCTCGCGCATCTGCTGCTCCGCCGCCCGTACCAGCTCTTCACGGCCATAGCCGACCGCCACGCACCACAGGCCGGCCATGCCGTCGAGGATCTTGTGCCCCTCGCTGTCCCACAAATGCACACCCTGCGCCTTGGTGATGATGCGCGGCCCCTTTTCCTTCAGCTGTTTGTAGTCGCTGAAAGGTGCAAGGTGGTGCTCGCCGCTCAGGGTTTGCCATTCACGGGTTTGCGGGTTGTTGACGCTCATGTGCTTCTCCATGGTCCGGTGGCCGCGCCCTGGCGGCCTCAGGGTTGATCACACAGCAAACAGCAGGAACTCTCGCTCCCAGGAGCTGATGACGCGCTTGAAGTTCTCGTGCTCGGCGCGCTTGGTGGCGACGTAGCCGGTGATGAATTTCTTGCCCAGGTACTGCTCCAGCGCACGGCTGATTTCCATGCGCTCGAGGGCGTCCTCGATGGTCAGCGGCAGGCGCAGGTTTCGGCGCTCGTAGCCGCGGCCCTGGACTGGCGCGCTGGCCTCGATGCCTTCGACCATGCCGATATAGCCGCACAGCAGGCTGGCGGCGATGGCCAGGTACGGGTTGGCGTCGGCGCCCGGCAGGCGGTTCTCGACCCGGCGGTTCTGCGGCCCGGCATCCGGTACGCGCAAGCCGACGGTGCGGTTCTCTTCGCCCCACTCGACGTTCACCGGCGCGGAGGTGTCCGGCAGGAAGCGGCGGAACGAGTTGACGTTGGGGGCGAACAGCGGCAGCGCCTCGGGGATGAACTTCTGCAGGCCGCCGATGTGATTGAGGAACAACTCGCTCATGCTGCCGTCGGCGTTGGAGAAGATGTTCTTGCCGGTGACGGCATCTACCACGCTCTGGTGCAGGTGCATGGCGCTGCCCGGCTCGCCGGTCATCGGCTTGGCCATGAAGGTGGCGGCCACGTTGTGCTTGAGCGCCGCCTCGCGCATGGTGCGTTTGAACACCAGGATCTGGTCGGCCAGGTGCAGGGCGTCGCCATGACGGAAGTTGATTTCCATCTGCGCGGTGCCGTCCTCGTGGATCAGCGTGTCGAGGTCCAGCTGCTGCAGCTCGCACCAGTCGTAGACGTCCTCGAACAGTGGGTCGAATTCGTTGGCCGCCTCGATGGAGAACGACTGTCGGCCGGTTTCCGGGCGGCCGGAACGGCCCACCGGCGGCTGCAGCGGAAAGTCCGGGTCTTCGCTACGCTTGGTCAGGTAGAACTCCATCTCGGGGGCGACGATAGGCTGCCAGCCTTTGTCTGCGTAGAGTTTAAGGACCTTCTTCAGCACGTTGCGCGGCGACAGCTCGACCGGGTTGCCCTTCTTGTCGTAGGTGTCGTGGATCACCTGGGCGGTCGGCTCGATGGCCCATGGCACGAGAAACACCGCGTTCTCGTCGGGGCGGCAGATCATGTCGATATCGGCCGGGTCGAGCAGTTCGTAATAGATGTCATCGTCGACGTAATCGCCGGTCACGGTCTGCAGCAGCACGCTCTCGGGCAGGCGCATGCCCTTTTCGGCGATGAATTTGTTGGTGGGCGAGATCTTGCCGCGGGTGATACCGGTCAGGTCGCTGATCAGGCATTCCACTTCGGTGATCTTGTGCTCTTTCAACCAATCGGTGAGCTGGTCGAGGTTGTTACTCATAAATACCTCAGGAGGTAATGTGGCGCGGTTGGCGGCAACCGGCGGCCACTGACGCCAAGCGTCGGACAAAGTCGGCGCGCAGCGCGCCGAGGGGCCAGGACAGGCCCGCGCCTTGATTCTGGATGCTGTGCATGGCTAAAGCAAAAACCCTCGCGCAGGACGACAATGGATACACGCCATGGGCGCGCGTCCGGATAGAAAACGAAGGGCAGAAGGAAAGGAGGTGTTGCGCTAAAGCGTTACGAGGCATGGCTTTTTCAAGCGAACCGTCAATTATTGCGGCCAGCGCGGCGCACCTTCGAAGCAGGCGTGCAGTGACCGGACGGCAACCGGGAGATGTACCTGAACGCACCGTGCATGCGGCGCTGGCAGGTCTCGACAGGCGGACCATGTGACCCTCGTATTATTGTGTTCTGGGTTGATGCCGAGCTTAGCCTCGTTCATTTTTTTACACAACTCCCCCGTAAAAAATAAAACACGCCCCGCTCGGGATAACCCTTCAAGTCGAAAATAGCGGATAATGGCACGCCCCGAGATGCAGCAAATCTGCCGTAGATGTGCCATTTAAGGGCATCAGGGTGCTGGCTTGACTTAACCTGGTCTTTCCGATTGACTGGGGTTGCAAGCCCCCCTTGATTGATATTTTTAACAACAAAGGTGTTGCATCATGTCGGTACCCCCGCGTGCCGTTCAGCTTAACGAAGCGAACGCGTTCCTTAAGGAACATCCTGAGGTTCTCTACGTTGACCTTCTGATTGCAGATATGAATGGTGTGGTGCGCGGCAAGCGCATAGAGCGCACCAGCCTCCACAAGGTTTACGAGAAAGGCATCAACCTGCCGGCCTCCCTCTTCGCCCTGGATATCAACGGTTCAACCGTCGAAAGCACAGGCCTGGGCCTGGACATCGGCGATGCCGACCGTATCTGCTACCCGATCCCCGACACTCTCTGCAACGAGCCTTGGCAGAAGCGCCCGACCGCGCAGCTGCTGATGACCATGCACGAGATCGAAGGCGAGCCGTTCTTCGCAGACCCCCGTGAAGTACTGCGCCAGGTGGTGAGCAAGTTCACCGACCTGGGCCTGACCATCTGCGCCGCGTTCGAGCTGGAGTTCTACCTGATCGACCAGGAGAACGTGAACGGCCGCCCGCAGCCGCCACGCTCGCCGATTTCCGGCAAGCGCCCGCAGTCGACCCAGGTGTACCTGATCGACGACCTCGACGAATACGCCGACTGCCTGCAGGACATCCTCGAAGGTGCGAAGGAGCAAGGCATTCCTGCCGACGCCATCGTCAAGGAAAGCGCCCCGGCGCAGTTCGAAGTCAACCTGCACCACGTCGCCGACCCGCTCAAGGCCTGTGACTATGCGGTGCTGCTCAAGCGCCTGATCAAGAACATCGCCTACGACCATGAAATGGACACCACCTTCATGGCCAAGCCCTACCCGGGCCAGGCAGGCAACGGCCTGCATGTACACATTTCCGTGCTGGACAAAGATGGCAACAACATCTTCACCAGCGAGGATCCCGAGCAGAACGCCGCGCTACGTCACGCTGTCGGCGGTGTGCTCGAGACCCTGCCCGCCTCGATGGCGTTCCTTTGCCCGAACGTCAACTCGTACCGCCGTTTCGGCGCGCAGTTCTATGTGCCGAACGCACCGAGCTGGGGCCTGGACAACCGTACCGTGGCGCTGCGCGTGCCGACCGGCTCGCCGGATGCCGTGCGCATCGAGCACCGCGTGGCCGGCGCCGACGCCAACCCGTACCTGATGATGGCTGCGGTACTGGCCGGCGTGCACCATGGCCTGACCAACAAGGTCGAACCGGGCGAGCCGATCGAAGGCAACTCGTACGAGCAGCTGGAGCAGAGCCTGCCGAACAACCTGCGCGATGCACTGCGCGAGCTGGACGACAGCGAGATCCTCAACAAGTACATCGATCCGAAGTACATCGACATCTTCGTCGCGTGCAAGGAAAGCGAGCTGGAGGAGTTCGAGCACTCGATCTCCGACCTCGAGTACAACTGGTACTTGCACACCGTGTAAACGAAAACGCCGCCCACAAGGGCGGCGTTTTTCATTGCCTCGGCATCAGAGCGGTTTCTCGAAGATCTTCGAATTACGCTGGTAGTTGTACAGCGAAGCCCGCGCCGCCGGCAGCCTTTCCACGCCACTGGGCGAGAAGCCGCGCTCACGGAACCAGTGTGCGGTCCGGGTCGTCAGCACGAACAAGGTATTGAGCCCCAGCGTGCGCGCCCGCTCCTCGATGCGCTCGAGCAGTTCGTCACCACGCCCGCCATGCCGGTACTCCGGGTTTACCGCCAGGCACGCCAGCTCCCCCGCCTCGGAATCGGCAATCGGGTAAAGCGCCGCGCAGGCGATGATCATGCCCTCGCGCTCGACCACGCTGAACTGTTCGATCTCCCGCTCCAGCACCTCCCGTGAACGGCGCACCAGGATGCCCTGCTCTTCCAGCGGGCTGATCAGCTCCAGCAGGCCGCCGACATCCTCGATGGTCGCCTCGCGCACCACCTCGAACTGCTCCTGGGACACCAGCGTGCCACCGCCCCCACGGGTGAACAGCTCGGTCAGCAGCGCGCCGTCCTCGGCATAACTGACTATATGACTGCGTGCCACACCGCCCTTGCAGGCCTCGGCGGCGGCATCCAGCAGCTCGGCCTGGTAGTCACTGCCCAGCCGCTGCAGGTGCGGCGCGATATGCTGCGGGCGCAGCTCGCGCACCAATTGCCCACGCTCGTCCAGCAGACCCGGCTCGGCCCCGAACAGCAGCAACTTGTCGGCGCCCAGCTCGATGGCGGCGCGGGTGGCCACATCCTCGCAGGCGAGGTTGAAGATCTCGCCGGTCGGCGAATAGCCCAGCGGCGACAGCAACACGATGGAACGTTCATCGAGCAGGCGATTGATGCCCTTGCGGTCGACGCGGCGCACTTCTCCGGTATGGTGATAGTCGACCCCTTCAAGCACCCCGATTGGCCGTGCCGTGACCAGGTTGCCGGAGGCCACCCGCAGGCGCGAGCCCTGCATGGGCGAGGCCGCCATGTCCATCGACAGGCGCGCTTCAATGGCCAGGCGCAGGGCGCCGACAGCGTCGATCACGCAGTCCAGCGTGGCCGCATCGGTGATGCGCATGCCATGGTGATAGTGCGGGGTCAGGCCGCGTGCGGCGAGGCGACTCTCGATCTGCGGACGTGAACCGTGGACCAGCACCAGGCGCACGCCCAGGCTGTGCAGCAGCACCAGGTCGTGGACGATGTTGCCGAAGTTCGGGTGCTCGACGCCATCACCGGGGAGCATGACCACGAAAGTGCAATCGCGGTGGGCGTTGATGTAGGGAGAAGCATGGCGCAACCAGTTGACGTAATCGGGCATGACAAGGCCTGTGGATAAGTGAACGGAGAACGAAAAGGCGCACAACGTTCGAAAGTCATCGTCGGAACAGGCTTGCGGTCACGCGCGGTCTCCTCTGCTCAGGAAAGCTCAATGGTTCAGGCAATAGTGCCGGATCAGGTCACGCAATAGACGCACGGTAGGCTCGATACGTGACATTTCAAGGTACTCGCCGGGCTGATGGGCACAGGCGATGTCCCCGGGCCCCAGCACGATGGTCTGGCAACCGAGCTGCTGAAGATAAGGCGCTTCGGTACCAAAGGCCACTGCTTCGGCGCGATGGCCGGTCAGGCGCTCGGCCAGGCGCACCAGCTCGCTGTCGGCAGCCTGCTCGAACGGGGGCACTTCCGGGAACAGCGGCGCATAGTCGATACGCACTTCATGACGTTCGGCCAGCGGGGTGAGCTTGCCGCGGATCGCTGCGCGCAGCTGCTCCACATCCATGCCTGGCAACGGGCGCAGGTCGAACTCCAGGGCGCATTGACCACAGATGCGGTTGGGGTTGTCGCCGCCATGTATGCAGCCGAAGTTCAGGGTCGGGGCAGGCACCGTGAACTGGGGGTTGCGGTACTGCTCCTGCCAGCTGCGGCGCAGCGCCATCAGCTCACCCATCACCGCATGCATGGCCTCCAGGGCGCTGCGGCCCAGGTTCGGATCCGACGAATGGCCACTGCGCCCGAGAATGTCGATGCGGTCCATGAGGATGCCCTTGTGCATGCGGATCGGCTTGAGCCCGGTGGGCTCGCCGATCACCGCCGCCCGCCCGAGGGGCTGGCCGGCCTCGGCCAGGGCCCGGGCCCCGGACATCGAGCTTTCTTCGTCGCAGGTGGCGAGGATCAGCAGAGGCTGCTTGAAATCGTGCTCGAGCAGCGGGATCACCGCCTCGATGACGAGGGCGAAGAAGCCCTTCATGTCGCAACTGCCCAGGCCGACCCAACGGCCATCGACTTCGGTGAGCCTGAGCGGGTCGCTGCTCCACAGTTGCGGGTCGAAGGGCACCGTGTCGCTGTGCCCGGCCAGCACCAGCCCGCCCGGGCCGGTGCCGCGGCTGGCCAGCAGGTTGAACTTGCCAGGGCTGACCTGTTGGATCTCGCAGGTGAAACCCAGGTCACCCAACCAGCCGGCCAGCAGGTCGATGACGGCTCGGTTGGACTGGTCCAGCGCAGCCTGTGTGCAACTGACCGAAGGTGCGGCGATCAGGGCGGCAAACTGGTCTTTCAGCGATGGCAACGGCATGCGCGGATTCCTCGGAGGCGTGAGGGGCATCATAACAATGCAAAAGACCCGCAAGGCAAGCGCGCGCCCACAAGCAAGGATTCAAGCCGCAAGTGCTGTAGACTGCCCAATCACGATGCCCCTCCTTCCGAGCCCGCGATGCACACAGAAACCGAACTCAAACTCCGCGCCAGTCGCGAGACCCTTGCCGCCCTGCGCGAGCACCCGCTGCTGAAAAAGCGCAACAAGTCCGGCTGGCAGACCCGCGAACTGCTCAACCAGTACTTCGACACCCCGGAGCGCGACCTGTCCGCCGCCCGTGTCGCCCTGCGCCTGCGCCGCGACGGCGAGGTCATCATCCAGACCCTCAAATGCCGCGGCCAGAGCGTGGCCGGCCTGTCCGAGCGCAACGAGTTCGAATGGCACCTGGACAAGGTCAAGCTCGACCTGAAGAAACTCGATGGCACCTGCTGGCCCGAGCAACTGGCCGGGCTGGACAAGAAGGCCATCAAACCGCTGTTCACCACCGATTTCACCCGCGAGTACGCCGAGATCGCCTGGGGCCGCGGCAAGGCCAAGGTAGTGATCGAAGCGGCCATCGACCAGGGCTTCGTGATCGCCGGCAAGCGCAAGGAAGAAATTTGCGAGCTGGAACTGGAACTGCGTGAAGGTGCCCCAGAGGCGCTGCTGGAACTGGCCGCCGAGCTGTCTGCCAGCCTCGCCCTGATGCCTTGCGACATCAGCAAGGCCGAGCGCGGCTACCGCCTGCTCGATCCGGACAGCTACGAGCTGGGCCTGCCGGTGACCGAGCTGCACGCCGAGATGCCGATGGACGACGCCTACGCCGCCCTGGCCTGGCAACTGCTGGGCAGCAGCCAGCGCCTGGCCGAGCAGTATCGCCACAATGGCCACTGGCGCCTGCTGCAGGACTGGGTTCGCTGTCTGGCCGAACTGCGCGCCCTAACCGCCAGCCTCGGCCAGGCGGCACCGCGCCCGACCACCCGCGCCCTGCGCGCCAGCCTCGATGCGTTGCTGGAAGACTGGCGCCCGCTGGTATTGGCCGGCAATGACGACGAGGACATCCGTCGCGCCGCCCCCGAGCAGTTCGCCGAAGAGCTGGAAGATCCGCGCTGGGGCCAGTTCTCCCTGGAGACCGCACGCTGGCTGACCGCCCGCGCCTGGACCGTCGAGCGCAAGGGCCGTGGCGAGCGCCAGGGCAAGGCGCAGCTGGCCAGCTGGCTGCAGCACTTGCTGGGCGAGGAAGCCCGCGCCCTGAAGCTGCCGCTGTATGTGCAGCGTCCAGAGGACCTGGCCGAGCAACTGCCGCGCATCGAGACCGTGCAGACCTGGCTGCACCACGCCCGCCAAGTGCTCGACCTGCCACAGCAGGACCGCCTCTACGGCGAGCTGAACAAGCTGCACGAGCTGGCTGAACTGCCGCTACTGGAGGAAGACAAGGGCGAACTGCTCGAAGCCCGCATCGAGCAGGCTCGCGCCATCGAGCAGAACCGCGCCTGGAAGCACCTGCTCAAGGCCTGAGTGGCCGCCCGCTCCTGCACTCGTGGGAGCGGGCTTGCCCGCGATTGGCTCTTCAGGGCCTCAGCGGCAGGCTCGTGGTCGACTTGATCTCCGACAACGCCACGATCGAGTTGACTTCCTGAATACCCGGCACGTTCGACAGCTTTTCGAAGAAGAACCGCTCGTAAGCCTCGATATCCGAGGTGACGATACGCAGCAGGAAGTCCACCGCCCCCATCAGCACATAACATTCCAGCACTTCGGGAAAACCGCGGATCGCCTCGGTGAACTCGGCGAAGTTCGAACGGCCATGGGCGTTGAGCTTCACTTCGGCGAAGATCTGCGTGTTCAGCCCTACCTTCTTGCGGTCCAGCAGCGTCACCTGGCCGCGAATCACCCCCTCCTCTCTCAGGCGCTGAATGCGCCGCCAGCAAGGTGACTGCGACAGGCCCACACGCTCGGCGATCTGCGCGCTGGACAGCGAGGCGTCGTCTTGCAGCAGTTCAAGAATGCGCCGGTCATAAGCGTCCAATTCGCCAAGCATTATTAATTCTCCAATTTGCATTTTTGCGAATTAAAAAATTCGAATTAGCGCGATATTGGCGAATCATAGCGAAAAAATGCCCCGTCTGACGTGCAAGAATTTCTCCACTTTCGCGGAGACCCAGCATGAACGCACTCGAACGGCCCCTCAACTTGCCCCGCCTCGACGCCTGGGCCGCCAACACTGTCCACTGCACTGTGCACTACCGCCTGCAGGCCGACGCCGAACCGGACAGCCTGTGTCGCGTGCTCAACCTGTTCGCCCTGCAGTTCCTCACCCCGCACAGCGTCAACGTGAGCCAGTGCGACGATCTGCTGGACGTGGCGATCGGCGTCGGCGGCCTGAGCTGGCACCGAGCCGAAGTCATCGCGCAGAAACTGCGCAACCTGGTCTGCGTTAGCGAAGTGTGCCTGGCGAACCTGCCACAGCTTGCGGAGGTCGCCCGCCGTTGAAACCGGCAGGCAATGTCCGGAAACCCTTTGCACCGACGCCGTGCGTCCTGCACGACTAGCCTTGCCCAAGCCTCTGAAGCCCGGCAAGGACGCTTGCATGCTCGCCAACGACCACCTTGATCTCGACCTCAATCGCCTGCTGGACGCCTTGCTGGCGGAGCAGCGGATCGCCCCCGAAGCCGCGCTCGCGGCTCTCGAGCGCGCCAAGGCCCACCCTGGCGAACATCCCCTGGAGCTGATCGCCGCCATCGGCCACCCGCTGGGGCTGGATGCCCTGTGCCGTTGGTTGGCAGACCGGGTTGGCCAGCCATTTCTGGCAATCGACCCCTTGCAGGTCGACCTGGTGCGCGTGGCCGGGCTGATGTCCGCCGCCTTCGCCCAGCGCCATGGCATCCTCGCCGTGGCCGTGGATGAACACAGTGTCACGGTGGCCAGCGCCCAGCCTTATCAACGCGAATGGGAGGCAGACCTGAGCCGCAGCCTGGGCAAGGCAGTGCGCCGGGTGCTGGCCAGTCCGCGACAGCTGCGCCAGCTGCGCCCGACCTTCCTGGGCCTGGCCCACTCCGTGCGCGGCGCAGGCCTTGGCCAGTTGCCCCGCCTCGGCGAGCTGGAGCAACTGCTCGAACTAGGTGCCAGGCAAACCCAGGCCAGCGCGGACGATGCCCATATCGTGCACATCGTCGACTGGATGCTGCAGTACGCCATTGAGCAGCGCGCCAGCGATATCCACCTGGAGCCCCGCCGTGAACAAGGCCATCTGCGCCTGCGCATCGATGGCCTGCTGCACGCGGTGTATGCCTTCCCGGCCAGCGTCACCCTGGCAATGGTCAGCCGGCTGAAGCACCTGGGCCGCATGAACGTCGCCGAGAAGCGCCGGCCACAGGACGGCCGCCTGAAAACCCGCCTGCCCAGCGGCGCCGAGGTGGAGCTGCGCCTGTCCACCCTGCCCACCCCGTTCGGCGAGAAGCTGGTGCTGCGCCTGTCCGACCCTCAACAATTGCACGACAGCCTCGAAACCCTGGGCCTGGAGGGCGCGTTGCTGGAGCAGTGGCTGGCCTTGCTGCAACAACGTCAGGGCATCCTGCTGGTGACGGGGCCGACCGGCTCGGGCAAGACCAGCACCCTGTACGCCAGCCTCCGGCACCTGGCCAGCCCCCAGGTCAACCTGTGCAGCATCGAGGACCCGATCGAGCGCCTTGAACCGATGATCAACCAGTTGCAGGTCCAACCCAGCCTGGAGCTGGACTTCGCCAGCGGTGCCCGCGCCCTGCTACGCCAGGACCCGGACATCATCATGATCGGCGAAATCCGCGACCGGGAAACCGCCCAGGTGGCCGTGCAGGCGGCCCTCACCGGGCATCTGGTGTTGTCGACCCTGCATACCCAGGACGCCTGCGGCGCGATCACCCGCCTGCTGGAGCTGGGTGTCGCCGACTACTTGATCAGGGCGACTCTGCTCGGGGTCATGGCCCAGCGCCTGGTGCGCACGCTATGTCGCGCATGTCTGGAGCTTCGCCCGCAGGATCGCCAGGCCTGCCGGCAATGCAGGGGCACGGGTTTCCATGGGCGTACCGGGCTGTTCGAACTGCTCCAGGTCAGCACCGCGTTGCGCGAACGGATCACCCCCGCCAGCGACCTCGCAGCCCTGCGGCAACAGGCCAAGGTAGACGGGCTGCGTGACCTTCGACGGCACGGTGGGGAGCGGGTCGCCCAGGGCAGAACCTGTACCGAAGAGGTCCTGCGGGTCTGTGGATAACCAAGAAATCTCCTTTGTAGCCGGGAACTTGGGGCCATGGGCAACGATCAAATCGGCATCTCAACCGCCCTCATACACCGAGGTGATTCATCATGCGTCTCAAAACAGCCATCGCAGCCACCGTCCTGTTCTCGCTGCCCCTTGGCTCCGCCATGGCCGACACGTTCTGGCGCAATATCATCTCCTCCGGTGCGACCACCGCCTCGACCTACCTGACCTTCAAGGACCACAAGCTGATCGTCGCCGCCCAGGACGACGCCGGCAGCTTCGTTGCCAGTGAGGGCGCCATTCGCGGGCCGTTCCTGGAAGCAGCGATCCGCCAGGTGCGCGCGGACAATCCGGGCGTGCAGGCCAGTGACATGGAACTGGCCAACGCGATCCTGGCCAAGAACGCCGTGGCCGAGTAAGTCCATTCCTGCAGTGGAGGTGGATCGCTAGCTCAACGATACGCCTCCACCGGCACGCACGCGCAGAACAGATTCCTGTCCCCATACACATTGTCGACCCGGTTCACCGCCGGCCAGTACTTGTGCTGGCGGGCGTGAGCGCTGGGGGCGATGCCCTGCTCGAGACTGTATGGCCGGCTCCACGGCGCCAGTACATCGGCCAGGGTATGCGGCGCGTGCCTGAGCGGGTTGTCCTCGGCCGGCCAGTTGCCTTCCTCGACTTCGGCAATCTCCGCCCTGATCGCCAGCATCGCTTCGACGAAACGGTCCAGCTCGGCCTTCGACTCGCTCTCGGTGGGCTCGACCATCAACGTGCCCGGTACCGGGAACGACATGGTCGGGGCATGGAAGCCATAGTCCATCAGGCGCTTGGCCACGTCCTCCTCGGTAATGCCGGTCAACGCCTTGAGCGGGCGCAGATCGAAGATGCATTCATGGGCCACGCGCTGGTTGCGCCCGCGATACAACACCGGGAAGGCATCGCGCAGCTGGCTGGCCAGGTAGTTGGCGGACAGGATCGCCACCTCGCTGGCATCGGCCAGCTGCGGCCCCATCATGGCGATGTACATCCAGCTGATCGGCAGGATGCTGGCGCTGCCCCACGGCGCCGCGCTCACCGCGCTGTTGTTCGGGTCCAGCCCCGGCACCGGCACCACCGGGTGGCTGGCCACGAACGGCTTGAGGTGTGCCCGGATGCCAATGGGCCCCATGCCCGGGCCACCGCCGCCATGGGGGATGCAGAAGGTCTTGTGCAGGTTCATGTGCGAGACATCGGCACCGATGTCCGCCGGCCGCGTCAGCCCCACCTGGGCATTGAGGTTGGCGCCGTCCATGTAAACCTGCCCGCCAAGCTGGTGCACCACCTCGCAGATCTCGCGGATGCCCTCTTCGTACACCCCATGGGTAGACGGGTAGGTCACCATCAGGCATGACAGCCGCTCGCCGGCATGGCGCGCCTTGGCCTTGAGATCATCGAGGTCAACGTTGCCATCCTCGTCGCACTCGACGATCACCACTTCCATGCCGGCCATCTGCGCCGACGCCGGGTTGGTGCCATGGGCCGAGGACGGGATCAGGCAGATCGTGCGCCCGGCCTGGTGGCGGCTCTGGTGATAACGAGTGATCGCCATCAGCCCGGCGTACTCGCCCTGGGCGCCCGAGTTGGGCTGCATGCAGATCGCATCGAAGCCGGTGATGGCACACAACCAGGCTTCGAGCTCATCGATCATCGCCTTGTATCCTTGCACCTGCGCCGCCGGGGCGAACGGATGCGGCTGGGCGAATTCAGGCCAGGTGATGGGGATCATCTCGCTGGTGGCATTGAGCTTCATGGTGCACGAGCCCAGCGGGATCATCGACTGGTTGAGTGCCAGGTCCTTGTTCTCCAGCTGCTTGAGATAGCGCAGCATCTCGGTCTCGCTGTGGTGCAGGTTGAACACCGGGTGCTGCAGGATCGGTGTGCGCCGCACCAGCGCGCCGGGGATGCCTTCGGGCAGGGCCTGCTGGTCGAGGGCGGCAATGTCCAGGCCGTGGTCGACGCCAAGAAAGATATCGAACAGCTTCAGCACCGTGGCTTCGTCGCAGGTCTCGTCCAGGCTCAGCCCCAGGTGCCCGCGACCGAGAATGCGCAGGTTGACGCGGGCGTCCTCGGCGCTTTCGATGATCGCCGCCTGGGTGCCGCCGACGTCCAGCGTCAGGGTGTCGAAGAAATGCTGGTTGAGGCGCTTGATGCCTTTGGCTTCGAGGCCGGCGGCGAGGATGAACGTCAGCCGATGCACGCGCTGGGCGATGCGCTGCAAGCCCTCGGGGCCATGATAGACGGCGTAGAAGCCGGCGATGTTGGCCAGCAGCACCTGGGCCGTGCAGATGTTGGAGTTGGCCTTCTCGCGACGAATGTGCTGCTCGCGGGTCTGCAGGGCCATGCGCAGCGCGGTGTTGCCACGGGCATCACGTGATACGCCGATGATGCGCCCGGGCATGGCGCGCTTGTAGTCGTCGCGGCAGGCGAAGTAGGCCGCGTGCGGCCCGCCATAGCCCATGGGCACGCCAAAGCGCTGGGTCGAGCCGAGCACCACGTCGGCACCCAGTTCGCCGGGCGGCGTCAGCACCACCAGGCTGAGGATGTCGGCGGCGACGCAGGCCAGGGCCTGCTGGCCATGCAGCTGGTCGATCAGCGGGCGCAGGTCGCGCACCTCGCCGTGGGTATCGGGGTATTGCAACAGCGCGCCGAACACTTGGTGCCGGCCCAGGTTATCCACCGAATCGACGATCAGCTCGAAGCCGAACCCCTCGGCGCGGGTCTTGAGCACCGACAGGGTTTGCGGGTGGCAGTGCTCGTCGGCGAAGAAGGCGTTGCTCTTGCTGCGCGCCACGCGCTTGGCCAGGGCCATCGCCTCGGCCGCGGCGGTGGCCTCGTCTAGCAGCGAGGCATTGGCCAGGGGCAGGCCGGCAAGGTCGATGACCATTTGCTGGAAGTTCAGCAGCGCCTCCAGCCGGCCTTGGGCGATCTCCGGTTGGTAGGGCGTGTAGGCGGTGTACCAGCCAGGGTTCTCCAGCACGTTGCGCAGGATGACCGTGGGGGTGATGGTGGCGTGGTAGCCCATGCCGATCAGGCTGGTCCACAGCTGGTTCTGCGCAGCGTAGCCCGCGAGTTTGGCCAGTGCGGCCTGCTCATCGAGGGCCGGCGGCAGGTCGAGTGGGCGATTGAAGCGGATGCCCGGCGGCACCGTCTGCTCGATCAGTTCACTGCGGCTGGCGACGCCGAGGGCGTCGAGCATGGCCTGCTGCTCCTGGGCATCGGGCCCCAGGTGGCGACGCAGGAAAGGGTTGGACTCTTGCAGTTGGCTCAGCGATGGCGACTGGGACATGGCGACGATCTCTTCCTGGACCAGCTCTCATGGAGACTTACAAGTCTAGGAAGGATTGCCGAATGTGCGGGGATTATTGCGTTTGCCGTGCGGCCCTTATCGCGGGGCAAGCCCACTCCCACAAGGAATACTCCGTGGGAGCGGGCTTGCCCCGCGATAAGGGCGGCCCTGTTACTCGCCGATCAGCGCTGTATAGCCTGCTGCATCCAGCAGCTTGTCCAGCTCGGACTTGTCGCTCGGCTTCAGCTTGAAGATCCACGATTCGTAAGGTTCTTCGTTGAGCAGCTCCGGGCTGTCGGCCAGTTCTTCGTTGACCGCGATGACTTCACCACCCACCGGCGCATAGATATCCGAGGCGGCCTTGACCGACTCGACCACGCCAGCGGCGTCGCCTGCGGCGAACACCTTGCCGACTTCGGCCAGCTCGACGAACACCACGTCACCCAGCGCTTCCTGGGCATGATCACTGATACCCACGGTCACCGTGCCATCGGCTTCCAGGCGAGCCCACTCGTGGCTTTCGGCAAAACGCAGGTCGGCGGGGATTTGGCTCATTGTCTTGTATTCCTCGTAATGGGTCAGCGGACGGCCCGCCGTTAATGTTCAGATCAGGATCTTGCCATGGCGCACGAAGGTCGGCTTTACCACTCGCACCGGGTACCACTTGCCGCGGATTTCCACCTCGGCCCGGTCACCGGTGGCCATGGGCACGCGGGCCAGGGCAATGGATTTGCTCAGCGTAGGCGAGAAACTACCACTGGTGATCTCCCCTTCGCCAATCCCGGATACACGGACCACCTGATGCGCGCGCAATACGCCACGCTCCTCGAGCACCAGACCGACCAGTTTTTCCTTCACGCCCTGTTCGATTTCAGCGAGCAAGCCACTGCGGCCGATAAATTCGCGCCCGACCGGCTCCCAAGCGACGCTCCAGCCCAGGTTGGAGGTCAAAGGAGTATGGGCTTCATCGATATCCTGGCCATACAGGTTCATGCCGGCTTCCAGGCGCAGCGTATCGCGGGCGCCCAGGCCGCTCGGGGCGATACCGGCGCCGACCAGGTCGTTGTAGAACGCCGGGGCCTGTTCGCCCGGAAGAATGATTTCCAGCCCGTCTTCCCCGGTATAGCCGGTGCGGGCGATGAACCAGTCACCGTCGGCGAGGCCTTCGAAGGGGCGCAGCTCGCGGATCAGCGCGGCCCGCGAGGCGCTGAGCAGGGCAGCGACCTTTTCTCGGGCATGCGGCCCCTGGATGGCGAGAATGGCCAGTTCAGGCCGTGCCTTGAAATTCACCTTGAAGCCTTCGCTGCGGGCCTGCAGCCAGGCCAGCACCTTGTCGCGGGTGGCGGCATTGGCCACCAGGCGATAACCGTCTTCGGTGCGGTAGGCAATGAGATCGTCAATTACCCCGCCCTCGGCATTGAGCAGCGGGCTGTAGAGGGCCTTGCCGGGGCTTTCCAGGCGCGTCACGTCGTTGGCCAGCAGGTGTTGCAGCCAGGGCGTGGCGGCGCAGCCATCGATATCGATGACCGTCATGTGGGAAACATCGAACACCCCGCAGTCACTGCGCACCTGGTGGTGCTCCTCGACTTGCGAGCCGTAGTGCAGGGGCATGTCCCATCCGCCGAAATCGACCGTCTTGGCGCCGAGCGCCAGGTGCAGGTCATACAGAGGCGTACGCTGTCCCATGGGTTTCTCCTTCCGGGCGTGGCGAGGCAGCGGCGGTCGGCGATGTTCTGTCATCACCTGTTCTTGTAGACCCGTCGCTGCGAATGCCGCGCATTGTAGCCGCAAGGGCGCTGCGTGACACCCTCAGCGCGGATGCCCCGGACGATGGGCCGAGCGGCGGATCAGCCCGATCACCGGCAGCAGGCCGACCAGTACCAGGGTCAACGCTGGCAGCGAAGCACGCGCCCATTCGCCCTCGCTGGTCATCTCGAACACGCGCACGGCCAGGGTATCCCAGCCGAACGGGCGCATCAGCAAAGTCGCCGGCATCTCCTTGAGTACATCGACGAACACCAGCAGGGCGGCACTGAGGGCGCCGGGCACCAGCAACGGCAGATACACCTTGAAAAACAATCCTGGGCCAGCGACCCCGAGGCTGCGCGACGCTTCCGGAAGCGATGGGCGGATCCGCTCCAGGCTGCTCTCCAGCGGACCATAGGCCACGGCGATGAACCGCACCAGATAGGCGAGCAACAATGCCGATAAGCTTCCCAGCAACAACGGCTTGCCCACCCCGCCCAACCACTGGGACAGCGGCACTACCAGCTGGTTGTCCAGGTAGCTGAACGCCAGCATGATCGACACGGCCAGCACCGAGCCGGGCAAGGCGTAACCCAAGTTGGCCAATCCAACCCCGGCGCGGATACCGGCAGTCGGGGCCTGCCGCCTGGCGAACGCCAGAAGCATGGCCACGCTGACCGTGATCAGCGCCGCCATGGCCCCCAGGTACAGGGTGTGCATGACCAGGCCTAGATAGCGCTCGTCGAGGTCGTGCCGCCCGCGCTGCCAGAACCACGCCAGCAACTGCAGCATCGGAATGACGAAGGCACAGGCGAACACCAGCAGGCACCAGCCACTGGCAGCCAACGCCTTGATCCCCCGCAAGTGATAAAGCGCCTGCGCCCTCGGGCGTTCGTTGCCACTGCGGCTGGCGCCTCGGGCCCGGCGCTCGCCATACAGCACCAGCATCACCGCCAGCAGCAGCAGGCTGGCGAGTTGCGCCGCGCTGGAGAGGCTGAAGAAGCCGTACCAGGTCTTGTAGATGGCTGTGGTAAAGGTGTCGAAATTGAATACTGCCACCGCGCCGAAATCGGCCAGGGTCTCCATCAGTGCCAGGGCGATGCCGGCGCCGATGGCCGGCCGCGCCATGGGCAAGGCCACCCGCCAGAAGGCCTGCAGCGGTGACAGCCCCAACACCCGCGACGCCTCCATCAAGCCCTTGCCCTGGGCCAGGAAGGCCGTGCGCGCCAGCAGGTAGACGTAGGGGTAGAACACCAGCACCAATACCGTGATCACACCACCGGTGGAGCGCACCCTGGGCAGGCGCATGGGCCCGAACACCTCGCGCAGCGCGGTCTGCACGGGGCCTGCAAAATCGAGCAGGCCGACGAAGACGAAAGCCAGCACATAGGCCGGGATGGCGAACGGCAGCATCAGCGCCCAATCCAGCCAACGCCGGCCAGGGAATTCGCAGAGGCTGGTGAGCCACGCCAGGCTAACCCCCAGCACGCTCACGCCGATACCCACGCCCAGCACCAGGGTCAGGGTATTGCCCAGCAGGCGGCTCATCTGGGTGTCGAGCAGGTGCGACCAGATCTGGGTGTCGACCGACTGCCATGACAACAGCAAGACACTGAGCGGCAGCAAGACCAGGGCGGCGACCAGGAAGACCGGCAGGTACCAGCGGCGTTGGGGATAATGGGGCAAATCGAAAATCTCGATGGCTGTGCGATAGCATCGCGGGGCAAGCCAGCTCCCACGTCCGCATGGTTCGTGGGAGCGGGCTTGCCCCGCGATCGGTTCTCAAGGATAAGGCGGTACTCAGTTCCAGCCAGCCCGATCCATCAAGCGAATGGCTTCGGCCTGGCGCTTGCCTGCGACTTCCACCGGAATGCTGTCGGCCTTGAAGCTACCCCAGGCCGCCACTTCCGCCGATGGCTTCACCTTCGGGTTGGCCGGGAACTCCTGGTTGATGTCGGCAAACAGCTTCTGCGCCTCTTCGCCGGTCATCCACTCCACCAGTTTCTTTGCCGCTTCGGGATGCGGCGCATGCTTGGTCAGGCCGATGCCCGACAGGTTGACGTGCACACCGCGGTCACCCTGGTTGGGCCAGAACAGCCTCACCGGCAGATCAGGCTTTTCCTTGTGCAGGCGCCCGTAGTAATAGGTGTTGACGATGCCCACGTCGCACTGGCCGGCGGCAATGGCCTGAAGCACTGCGGTGTCGTCGGAGAACACGTCGGTGGAGAGGTTGTTGACCCAGCCCTTGATCAGTTTCTCGGTCTCGGCCTCGCCGTGTTTCTCGATCAGGGTGGCGGTCAGCGACTGGTTGTAGACCTTCTTCGCCGTGCGCAGGCACAGGCGGCCTTCCCAGTGCTTGTCGGCCAGGGCCTCGTAGGTGGTCAGCTCGGTGGGTTTGACCCGGTCGGTGGAGTAGGCGATGGTCCGTGCGCGCAGGCTCAGGCCAGTCCAGTCGTGGGACGAGGCGCGGTACTGCGGCGGAATGTTCTGGTCGATGGTGGCCGCCTTGATCGGTTGCAGGATGCCCATCTGCTCGGCTTGCCAGAGGTTGCCGGCATCGACGGTGAGCAGCAGGTCGGCCACGCCGTTCTCGCCCTCGGCCTTGATGCGCTGCATCAAGGGCGCTTCCTTGTCGGTGATGAACTTGATCTTGACGCCAGTCTTGGCGGTATAGGCGTCGAACACCGGCTTGATCAGCTCGTCGATGCGCGAGGAGTACACCACCACTTCTTCCGCCGCCTGGGCGGTGCCGCCGAACAAAGTGAGGGCCAGGGCGGCCAGTAGGGGCTTGCGGGGCAACATCGGGGGGTACTCCTCGCTGGGTTGAGAGGTGCAAATGGTAGTGAATCCCATTTTCCTACTCATCTGCTTAGCCGTTACCGGATGTTGCAAGGGGCTGCTGCGCAGCCCCAGCAACCTTCAGGCCTTGGCCAAATCCGGCAGGTCCCCGGACAACCCCAATGCCTGGCGCACGAACAGCGCCTTGGCCTCCGGCATCTGCTCCACCAACTTCAACCCACTATTGCGCAACCAGCGCAGCGGCAACGGGTTGGCCTGGAACAACCGCTCGAAGCCCTCCATCGCCGCCATCAGCGCCAGGTTGTGCGGCATGCGCCGCCGTTCGAAGCGGCTCAGCACCTTCACATCGGCCAGGCGCTCGCCGCGCTCGCTGGCACGTACCAGCTCTTCGGCCAGCACGGCGGCATCGAGGAAGCCCAGGTTGACCCCCTGCCCCGCCAGCGGATGGATGGTGTGGGCGGCATCGCCGATCAGCGCCAACCCTTCATCGACATAACGCTTGGCGTGGCGCTGGCGCAGCGGCACGCAGACCCGCGGATCAGCCTCGAGCACGTCACCCAGACGGCCTTCGAAGGCACGCTCAAGCGCCTTGCGGAACGCCGTATCGTCCAGCGCCATGGCCTGCTCGGCCTGCTCCGGCGTGGTCGACCAGACGATCGAGCACCAGTCCTGGCGGCCATCACGCGACAGCGGCAGGAAGGCCAGCGGGCCTTCGTCGGTGAAGCGTTGCCAGGCCGTGGCGCGGTGCGCCTCACTGCAACGCACACTGGTGACGATGGCGTGATGCAGGTAATCCCATTCACGGGTCTGGCAACCGGCCAGGCGACGTACAGCCGAATTGGCGCCGTCAGCGGCGACCACCAGCGGCGCGCGCAGCTTGCGACCATCGGCCAAGGTCACCAACCATTCGTCACCGGAGCGGCGCAACTGTTCCAGGCGGGCATTGGCCAGCAGCCCGACATCGCTGTCGTGCAGGCGCTCCAGCAGGCCGTCCTGGACCACACGGTTCTCGACGATATGCCCCAGCACCTCGGCATGCACGCTGGCCGCGGAAAAATGAATCTCGCCGGTGCCGCTGCCATCCCACACGTGCATGTCCGAGTACGGCGAGACACGGCGCCGGGCGATGCCCTCCCAGGCCCCCAGGCGCTCGAGAATGCGCTGGCTGGCCGCCGACAGGGCACTGACCCTTGGTTCGAAAGGCGCCTCGCCGTCAAACGGCTTGACCGACAACGGCCCACCGTCGAGCAGAAGCACCTCCAGGCCACTGTGGCGCAAGGCCAGGGCCAGGGCGCTGCCGACCATGCCGGCACCGACAATCAACAGATCTGCGCGCATTTCCATGCCTTACGCCTGCCTCGCTTGCGGCTTGAGCCGCACGTATAAAGTTTTGTCGACCCGCGCCACCAGCTCGCCGGCGCCATCGCGGATCTCCACCTGCAACCGCGGCAGGTACTTCTTGCCGCTGGCGGTCTGCTGGCGGATCTCGTCCAGCAGCGCGTCGTCGACGTGGAATTCGGCATACACCGGGCCCTTGCCCGGCGAGATGAAATCGATGGAAGCGGCCTTGTCCCAGACGATGTACTCGCGCCCCAGCTGCTCGATCAGCAGCAGCATGTAGAACGGGTCGACCATCGCGTACAGGCTGCCACCGAACTGGGTGCCGACGTAGTTGCGATTCCACCGCGTCAGCTTCATGCGCACCTTGACGCTGCGCATGTCCGGGCTGATTTCCTGGATGTGGATGCCGGCGCCCAGGTAGGGCGGGTAGAAGTTCAGCAACCAGCGCAGCATCCGCGCTCGCCGTGCGAGCCGGCGCGCAGCGCTCATGGGCGGCCCCGCGGATCGGGGCGAGTACCGAGGCCCATGGCCTGGCGGGCGAACCAGCTTTTCGCCGGCGGCAGCAAGTCCAACCCGAGCAGGCCGAGGTTGCGCCCGGCCGCCAGCAGCGGCTGGCTGCTGCCGAACACACGGGTGACCTGATCGGAGAAGCCGATGGTCAAGGCCTGGTCGAGGCGCTGGCGCTGGTGATAGCCCTGTAGCGTGGGCAGATCGCCCGGCAGCGCCGGGCCGGCCAGCAAGGCGTCCGCCAGCGACTGCACATCGCGCAGCGACAGGTTGAAGCCTTGGCCTGCGATCGGGTGCAGGCTGTGGGCAGCATTGCCCAGCACCACCAGGTGCGGGCGCACCTGCTCCTCGGCCTCCACCAGCGACAGTGGATAGAGATGACGGGCACCGACCTGGCGCAGGGCGCCGAGGCGGTAGCCGAATGCTTCCTGCAGTTCGCGCAGGAAGCTGCGCTCGTCGAGCTCGGCCAGGCGCTTGGCATCCATGCCCTGGCGGGTCCAGACCAGCGCGCAGCGGTTGTCTGCCAGCGGCAGCAGGGCCATCGGCCCTTGCTCGGTGAAGCGCTCGAACGCCTGCCCGGCATGGGCCTCGCCTGGGGTGATGTTGGCGATCAGCGCGCTCTGGTCATACGGCGTGTGGCGCACATGGATGCCCAACTGCTCGCGCAGGCCCGAACGGCCACCATCGGCCAGCACCGCCAGGTCGCACTCCAACACGGTGTCGTCGTCCAGCTGCAACCGATAGCCACCGGCGATGGCCTGCATCGCCTGCACTTGCGCTGGGCAGCGCCAGCTGACCACCTCGTTGTCGATGGCCTGCCACAGGCACTGGCCGAGCCAGGCGTTCTCCACCACATAGCCGAGCGCCGGCACGCCTTCCTCCAGCGCATCCAGGCGCGCGGCGCCGAAGCGGCCACGGTCGGACACCTGGATCTGCCGGATCGGCTCGGCGCGGCGGCTGATGGCCTGCCACAGCCCCAGCCGCTCATAGATCTGCCGGGTGCCGTAGGACAGCGCCGAAGAACGCGCGTCGTAGCTGGGCTGGAAGCTGTCGCCCGGTGCAAACGGCTCGATCAGCAGGATCGTCCAGCCACGCGCCTTAGCTGCGGCCTGCAGCGTGAGGGCCAGGCTGGCGCCCACCAGGCCGCCACCGATGATCGCCAGGTTGACCCGGTTCATGCGGCGTCCTTACGCGCTTCGTGCATCAGCGCCTCGATCTCGGCGACCGTGCGTGGCACACCCGAAGTGAGGATTTCACAGCCTTGTCTGGTTACCACCACGTCGTCCTCGATCCTTACGCCGATGCCGCGCCATTTCTTCGCCACGGCCTGGTTGTCGGGCGCGATATAGATGCCCGGTTCGACCGTCAACGCCATGCCCGGCTCGAGCACGCGCCACTGGCCACCGACCTTGTATTCGCCCACATCGTGCACGTCCATGCCCAGCCAGTGCCCGGCGCGGTGCATGTAGAAGGCACGGTAGGCCTCGCTGTCGATCAGCGCCTGTACCTCGCCCTTGAGCAGGCCCAGCGCCACCAGCCCTTCGGTGATCACCCGCACGGTCGCCTCGTGGGCATGGTTCCAGTGCTTGCCCGGGGCGATCTCGGCGAACGCCGCGGCTTGGGCCGCGAGCACCAGCTCGTAGATGGCTTTCTGCTCGGGCGAGAAGCGCCCACTGACCGGGAAGGTGCGGGTGATGTCGCTGGCGTAGCAGTCGATCTCGCAACCGGCGTCGATCAGCACCAGGTCACCGTCCTTGAGCGGCGCATCATTCTGCTGGTAGTGCAGGATGCAGCCATTGCGCCCGGCGGCGACGATCGAGCCGTAGGCCGGCATCTTCGCCCCGCCCTTGCGGAACTCGTAGTCCAGCTCGGCTTCCAGGCTGTACTCGTACAGCCCAGCGCGGCAGGCCTGCATGGCGCGCACATGGGCACGGGCGGAGATCGCCGCGGCCTCGCGCATGACCTTCACTTCCGCCGCCGATTTATACAGGCGCATGTCGTGCAGCAGATGATCCAGGGCAACGAACTCGTTCGGCGGCTGAGCGCCCAGGCGGGCCTTGGAGCGAATCACATTGATCCACTCCATCAGCCGGCGGTCGAATTCGGCATTGCCGCCCATGTTGCTGTAGACCCGCTCGCGGCCCTCGATCAGGCCCGGCAGGATCTCGTCGATATCACTGATGGGGAAGGCGTCGTCGGCGCCGAAATCACGCACCGCGCCTTCCTGGCCGGCCCGCAGGCCATCCCACTGCTCGCGCTCGGGATTGCGCTCGCGGCAGAACAGCACGTACTCGCCATGCTCGCGGCCCGGGATCAGCGCGATCACAGCCTCCGGCTCGGGGAAACCGCTCAGGTACTGGAAATCGCTGTCCTGACGATAGACATGCTCGACGTCGCGATTGCGGATGGCAACTGCGGCGGCGGGCAGGATGGCGATGCTGTTGGGGACCATCTGCGCCATCAGCGCCTTGCGCCGACGGGCGTACTCCGCCTTGGGTATGTGGCTCATGGGCAAACGACCCCGATCAGATCAGTGCAGCGATGGCTTTGGCGCGGGCGCTTCGGGCTTGGCCAGCTCGGTGTACAGCAGCAGCGGGGCGACGCGCAGGTACTCCATGACTTCCATGTAGTCGCTTTCGCCGTCCTCGGATTCTTCCAGCGCTTCCTGGACCTGCGAAATGGCCACCAGGTCCTGGAGCACTTCCTTGGCATCGGTGGACAAGTCCTTGCCACCGGCGTTCAGGCCGAAACCGGTGATGAAGCCCTGGCACCACTGGCCCAGCGCGGTGGCGCGGTCGCTGAGTGCGGCATCATCGGAAGGCAGCAGCAGGACGATGGCGACGTCGTCGCCGGTCAGCTCGGCCTTGACCATCTCTTGCAGGCCGACCAGGGCGTTGCGGACAGTGTCACCGGGCTCGGTCTCGAGCAGTTGGGCGGCGTCGGCCAGCCAGGCATCGGCATCGAAACCGGCGCCGGCGCAGCTGCGGCCGATCAGCAGACCGTGCAGCTCGGCGGGGGTGACTGGGTGGCCATTGCTCGAAAGCAACATGGCGAAGGCAATGTAGGGCGATTGGGTATTGGGCATGGGCAGCTAGGCGCCAGACGGCGCAATGACTAGAATGGAGACCTTGTATCCTAGCACCGGCAGGCGCGCCAAGACCATCGGCACTGGCCGTCGCGCCCTTGGGGCAGGCATGATCGCCAGGCGAGTCAAGGAATCGAGTGCAATCCATGCAAGAGAACGACCTGCAAGCGCTGATGAGCCGGTTCGAGTTGCTGATCCAACGGGTCGAGCAACTAAAGCGGCAAAACGCACTCTTAGTAGCTCAGGAACGATCCTGGCGCGAGGAGCGCGCCCACCTGATCGAAAAGAACGAGATCGCCAAACGCAAGATCGAATCGATGATCCTGCGCCTCAAGGCCCTGGAGCAAGACTCATGAGTTCAAGCAATAGCGTCACCGTCCAGATCCTCGACAAGGAATACTCGATCATCTGCCCGCCCGAGGAGCGCAACAACCTGGTCGGTGCCGCCCGCTACCTGGATGGCAAGATGCGCGAGATCCGCAGCAGCGGCAAGGTGATCGGCGCCGACCGTATCGCGGTGATGGCCGCGCTGAACATCACCCACGAGCTGCTGCACCGCCAGGAACGCCCCGAAGTGGCCAGCGGCGGCACCACCCGCGAACAGGTGCGTGACCTGCTGGAACGGGTCGACCAGGCCCTCTCCGACGATCCGGTTAGCAAAAGCGACTGAGATTGGTATACTGGCGCCACTCCCTGGGGGATGCGCCAGTCGGTTATGTCCCTGAGCCGATACGCACAACCACGGGGGTTGCACGCTGGGGCAGGTGTGCATGTCCGCCCGACGGAAAGCCTTAACGCCCCCTGCAATCTCCACCTTGAACTTTCGGGTTCAAGGGCTACACCGATAGCGGTCTTGTCGGGGAGCCTGCTTTCAGAACTGCCCGCCTTCCACGGCGGGCTTTTCGTTTCTTCAGGGATCGCCCGTGCCATGACCGACACCGCGCCGCTTACCCGCCCCCAGCTTCGCCGCCTCCTGCGCAATGCCCGCCGCGCCCTCACACCCGCCCAGCAACGCCAGGCCGCCGAAGGCCTCTATCGCCAGTTGGCGCAGCATCCACTGTTCCGCCGCGCCCGGCATATCGCCCTGTACCTGCCCAATGATGGCGAGATCGACCCGCGCCTGCTGCTGCGCGAGGCGCACAGGCGCGGCAAGCACGTCTACCTGCCTGTGTTGCACGCCTGGCCCGCCACACGCATGGTGTTCCAGCGTTTCGAGCCAGGGGAAAAGCTGCGACCCAACCGCTTCGGCATCGCCGAACCTGTAGTCGAGCGCAAACGCCAAAGGCCGATCTGGGCGCTGGACCTGATCCTGCTGCCGCTGGTCGGTTTCGATGAGATGGGGGGGCGCCTGGGCATGGGCGGGGGCTTCTATGACCGCAGCCTGGCCTATCAGAGCCGGCGCAAGGCCTGGAAAAAACCATTGCTGCTGGGGCTGGCGCATGAATGCCAGAAGGTGGAGCGGCTCAACCAGGCAAGCTGGGATGTACCGTTGCAAGGCACGGTGTCAGACCGTGGTTGGTACTTGGCAGCGAAGTGAACCCGCGATCAGCGGTGCTGTTGCTGCGCCGGATCGACGGGCGCCTGCTGATAGGCGGCATCGAGCTTGCGCTCCCACAAACCTTGCGCGTAACCGGTGGTGACCACGCCCAGGCCGAAGATGAAGGCCAGGATCCAGAGCAGGTCCGGTTTACGTTGTTTCATTGATTGCCCCCCAAGAACAACTGTCCAGGCTCGGCGGCTTTCTTGATGGCTGCCGGAGCGTATAGCTTAAAATCGGCGCATTTTCCGACAACATGAGTCGCTAGGCAAACGTTGACGCCAACCGACTGTCGGTTTCATGCAACGAGTTATTTCAAACTCTTTCAGGAGCAGCATCCATGGCCTACTGGCTGATGAAATCCGAGCCCGACGAGCTCTCCATCGAAGCCTTGGCACGCCTGGGCAGTGCCCGTTGGGACGG
The DNA here is from genome assembly GCF_900110655.1 of Pseudomonas soli. Lineage (GTDB taxonomy): Bacteria > Pseudomonadota > Gammaproteobacteria > Pseudomonadales > Pseudomonadaceae > Aquipseudomonas > Aquipseudomonas soli. The sequence goes on along the minus strand of NZ_FOEQ01000003.1, from coordinate 411,572 downwards.
GGTACGCAACTACCAGGCGCGCAATTTCCTGCGGGCCATGAGCATAGGCGACGAGTTCTTCTTCTACCACTCCAGCTGCCCGCAACCAGGGATCGCCGGCATTGCCCGGATCAGCGCCGCGGCCTACCCGGACCCGACCGCCCTCGACCCGCAAAGCCACTACCACGATGCCAAGGCCAGCGCCGAGAAGAACCCGTGGAGCGCGGTGGATGTCGAGCATGTGCAGACCTTCCGCCAGGTACTCGGCCTGGGCCTGCTCAAGCAGCAGGCGGCACTGGAGGAACTGCCACTGGTGCAAAAGGGCAGCCGCCTGTCGGTGATGCCGGTGACCGCAGAACAATGGGCGGCGATCCTCGCGCTGAGCTGATTGTGCGTCTATTGTCAGGGGTTTGACCAATATCAACGCGCCAGGATGCGCGTCGCGCCAGGATAAGGCGTGCAAGCCGCAGGATGCAGACCGATGAATCGAAAAGCCCCCAGAATCTTCGCCTCCGCCTTGGTGTTGCTGCTATTGGCGGCCGGCGGGCTGGGTTACTGGAAGTCCCTTCACGACCGCCTGCCCGAAGGCCTGAGCATGGGTAACGGGCGCCTCGAATCCACCGAAGTGCAGATCGCCAGCAAGGTCCCCGGGCGCCTGGCCGAGGTGCTGGTCGATGAAGGCGACAAGGTCACCCGCGGCCAACTGCTCGCGCGCATCGATACCCGCACGATGGAGGCCCAGCGCAGCCAGGCCGAGGCCGAAGTGCTGCGCGCCCGCGAGAACTACGCCGCCGCCCAGGCCAGCGTGCAACTGCGCCAGAGCGAACTGCTGCTGGCCAGCCAGGAGCTCAAGCGGGTGCGCGAAATCTACCAGCGCAAGTTCGCCAGCCAGCAACTGCTCGACCAGCAGCAGGCCCGCTATGACACCGCCACCTCTGCCGTGGTCGCCGCCCGCGCCCAGCTGGCGGCGATCAAGGCCGCCATCGGCGCGGCCGAAGCCCAGGTCGCCCAGCTCACCAGCGAAATCGACGACAGCAGCCTGCGTGCCCCCATCGACGGCATCATCCAGCTGCGCCTGGCCGAGCCTGGCGAGGTGCTCGGTGCCGGTGGCCGGGTGCTGATGCTGATCGACCCCAGCGACCAGTACATGAATCTCTACCTGCCCGCCGCCACCACCGGCCGGCTGACCGTGGGCGACCAGGCGCGGATCGTGCTCGACGCCCTGCCCGAGCAGGCCCTGCCGGCGAAGATCGCGTTTGTCGCGGCCAAGGCGCAGTTCACCCCGAAACAGGTCGAGACCCGTGACGAACGGCAAAAGCTGGTGTTCCGGGTCAAGCTGCGCCTGACCGAGCCGAGCGCCGTGCCCCAGGCCAAGCCGGGCATGCCCGGCGCCGGGTACGTGCGCACCGCCGACGTGGGCTGGCCGGCCAACCTGCAATGAACGCGGCGACAGCGCTGCAGGCCGACGACGTCAGCCACTGCTATGGCGATCTGCAGGCCCTGCACCCTCTCGCGTTCAGCCTGCCGGCCGGCACCCGCTGCGGCCTGATCGGCCCGGATGGCGCCGGCAAGTCGACCCTGCTCGGGCTGATTGCCGGAGTCAAGCGCCTGCAACAGGGTGAGTTGCAGGTGCTCGGCGGCTCGATCCGCCAACGCCGCCACCGCACCGCGCTGTACCCCAAGGTCGCGTTCATGCCCCAGGGCCTGGGCAACAACCTGTACCCGGAGCTGTCGATCCGCGAGAACATCCGCTTCTTTGCCACCCTGTTCGGCCTCGGCCGCGCCGAATGCGAGCAACGCATGGCCAGCCTGCTGCGCGCCACCGACCTCGAACGTTTCGGCGAGCGCCCGGCCGGCAAGCTTTCGGGCGGCATGAAGCAGAAGCTGGGGTTGTGCTGCGCGCTGATCCACGAGCCGGACCTGCTGATCCTCGACGAGCCGACCACCGGCGTCGACCCGCTGTCACGGCGGCGCTTCTGGGAACTGGTCGAGCAGGTGCGCGCCCAGCGCCCGCAACTGACCCTGCTGGTGGCCACCGCCTACATGGAGGAAGCCGAGCAGTTCGAGCACTGCCTGATGCTTGATGCCGGTCGCCTGCTGGCTGCAGGCCTGAGCCGTGAGCTGGCTGCGACCACGCCCAGTGGCAAGCTCGACGATGCCTTCACCCACTTTCAAGGGGCCGGCCGCGAGCAACCCGAGCCGCTGCGGATTCCGCCACGCCAGGTCGATGATGGGCCGATCGCCATCGAGGCCCACGACCTGACCTTGCGCTTCGGCGACTTCACCGCGGTGAACAAGGTCAGCTTCGCCATCGGTCGCGGCGAAATTTTCGGCTTCCTCGGTTCCAACGGCTGCGGCAAGACCACCACCATGAAGGTGCTCACCGGGCTGATGCCGGCCAGCGAAGGCAGCGCCAGCCTGCTTGGCCGCCCGGTGGATGCCGGCGACCTGGCCACGCGCAAGCGGGTCGGCTTCATGTCCCAGAGTTATTCCCTGTACGGCGAGCTGAGCGCCCGGCAGAACCTCGAGCTGCATGCTCGCCTGTTCGACCTGGCCAAGGCCGACAGCGCACCGCGCATCGCCGAACTCATCGAGCGCTTCGACCTTGGCGCCATCGCCGACCAGCCTTCCGGCGCCCTGCCCCTGGGCCTGCGCCAACGCCTGTCGCTGGCCGTGGCGGTGCTGCACCGCCCGGAAGTGCTGATCCTCGACGAACCAACCTCGGGCGTCGATCCGGCGGCCCGCGACGACTTCTGGCGGCTGCTGGTGGAGTTGTCCCGCGAGCAGGGCGTGACCATCTTCCTGTCCACCCACTTCATGAACGAAGCCCTGCGCTGCGACCGTATCTCGCTGATGCACGCCGGCCGGGTGCTGGCCTGCGACACACCGCATGCCCTGCAAATCCAGTTCGGCGGCGACACCCTGGAAGACGCCTTCGTGCGTTGCCTCGAACAGGCCCAGGACGCGCCCAACCAGGCCCAAGCCGACGCCACGCTGGAGCAGGCCGCTGCCCCAGCGCCCGCTCTGCGCCAGGCCTTCAGTCTGCGCCGCCTGCTGGCCGTAGCCAGCCGCGAAGGCAAAGAGCTGCTGCGCGACAAGGTGCGCCTGGCCTTCGCCCTGGCAGGGGCATTGTTCATGATGGTGATCTTCGGCTATGGCATCTCGCTGGATGTGGAAGACCTCGCCTTCGCCGTCTATGACCAGGACCAGAGCCCGCAGAGCCGCGCCTACCTGGAGGCCTTCCGTGGCTCGCGCTATTTCGCCGAGCGGCCGCCGATCCGCGATGCCCGCCAGCTGCACCAGCGCTTGCAGCGCTCGGAGATCAAGCTGGCCCTGGAGATCCCGCCGGGCTTTGGCCGCGACCTGCATGCAGGGCGCCAGCCGGTGGTTGCGGCCTGGCTTGACGGTGGCATGCCGTTTCGCGCCGAGACCAGCCGCAACTATGTCGAGGCCGTGCACCAGGCCAACCTTGAACAGCTCGCGGCCCTCGGCCCGAACCCAGTCTCGCGCCAGCAGCCGGTGCGCCTGGAAACGCGCTTTCGCTACAACCAGGACGTGGTCAGCGTGAACGCCATCGGCCCCGGCGTCATGGCACTGATCCTGGCCTTCATCCCGGCCATGCTCACCGCGCTGGGCATCGTGCGGGAAAAGGAGCTGGGCTCGATCACCAACTTCTACGCAACGCCCCTGACCCGCCTGGAGTTCCTGCTCGGCAAGCAGGCGCCGTACCTCGCGGTGAGCCTGGTCAACCTGGCGCTGCTGGTGGCGATGAACCGCTGGCTGTTCGGCGTGCCGCTCAAGGGCAGCCCGCTGGCCCTGGCCTGCGGCGGCCTGGCCTACCTGCTGGCGACCACCAGCCTGGGCCTGTTGATCTCGGCCTTCACCCGCACGCAGATCGCCGCGATCCTCGGCACCCTGATCATCACCAGCCTGCCGACCATCCAGTTCTCCGGGCTGATCGTGCCGCGCTCGTCGCTGGAGGGCGCGGCGGCGCTGATGGGCCAGCTGTTCCCTGCCGGCTACTTCCTCGACATCGCCGTCGGCACCTTCACCAAGGCCCTGGGCCTGCACGAGCTGTGGCCGCAGTGCCTGGCGCTGCTGGGCTTCTTCGCCGCCTTCACCGGGCTGAGCCTGATCATGCTGAAAAAGCAGGAGGCCTGAAATGAGCCGGCTCTCCCACACCTTGCGCCTGGGCCTGAAGGAACTCACCAGCCTGCGCCATGACAGCGTGTTGCTGCTGTTCCTGCTGTACGCGTTCAGCGTGGCGATCTACATGCCTGCCGCAGGTTCGGTAATAGGCGTGCACAACGCCAGTGTCGCAGTGGTCGACGAAGACCACGGCGCCATCTCGCGCAAGCTCGCCGAGTCGCTGCAACCGCCCGAATTCCAGCCCGCCGTGGCACTGCCGGCCGATCGCCTGGACCAGGCCATGGACAGCGGCCAGTACACCTTCGTGATCAACGTACCGGTAAATTTCCAGGCCGACCTGCTGGCCGGGCGCTCACCGGAGCTGCAGGTCAACGTCGATGCCACGGCCATGAGCCAGGCCTTCATGGGCGCGGGCTACATCGGGCGGATCTTCGAACGCGAGCTGCTCGAATACGCAGGCCGCAGCACCAGCAGCCCGGCACTGCTCAATCCCAAGGCGCTGTTCAACCCCAACCTCGAAGGCGGCTGGTTCCTGGCGGTGATCCAGATCGTCAACAACATCACCATCCTGGCCATCATCCTAACCGGTACCGCATTGCTGCGCGAACGCGAGCACGGCACCCTCGACCACCTGCTGGTGCTGCCGCTGACGGCACTGGAAATCATGCTGGCGAAAATCGCCAGCAACGCCCTGGTGGTGGTGGCCTGTACCTGGATATCGCTGGAAGTGGTGGTCAAGGGCGCCCTGGGCGTGCCGCTGGCGGGCTCGATGGGGTTGTTCCTGGGGGTGACTGCGCTGTACCTGTTCGCCAGCACGGCACTGGGCATCTTCCTCGCCACCCTGGCGCGCTCGACACCGCAGTTCGGCCTGCTGGCGATCCCGGTGATCATCCCGATGCTGCTGCTGTCGGGGGGCAGCACACCGCTGGACAGCATGCCGCAGTGGCTGCAGTGGGTCATGCAGGGCTCGCCCTCGACCCACTTCGTCAGCCTCGGCGCGGCGATCCTGTTCCGCGACGCCGGGCTGAGCGTGGTGTGGCCGGACGTCGCGGCGCTGGCCGCGATCGGCCTGGTGTTCTTCGGCGTGGCCCTGGCGCGCTTTCGCCGCAGCCTCGCCGCCTGATCACTGCACGATCAGGTTGTTGAACAGCAGGTCCTCGACGATCGGCTTGCCCTCTTCGGACTCCATCACCTGCTGCACCTGTTTCAAGGCTTCCTGGCGCAGCTTTTCCTTGGCTTCGACGTTGCTCATGTTGTCCACGCCCTGCTGGGTGAACAGCGCCACCAGCTGGTTGCGGATCAGCGGTTCGTGGTGCTTGACCGCCGTGGCGGCGGCATCCCCGGTCACGCGCAGGGCGACGTCGGCCTTGTACACGCGCAGCTTGGGGCCGCCGTCGAGGGCGTAGTTGCCAACGAAGGGCGGGCTGAGGTTGATATAGGCGACCTTGGGCTCGCCTTCCTTTTCCTCGGCCATGGCCACCACCGGCAGCATCAGGGCCAGCACCATCAAGATCCACGCTTTCACGAATTCGCTCCTCAATACAGTTGCCGCCAGCTTACCCAGCGCGCCGGCCAAACCCAAGCCCGGGCTTATGCCAGCTCATCAGGGCCGACCATGCTCGTTGACCCTAGGGGTGGCCCTCCTACACTTATCGGCCACCACACGCAAAGGAATAGCCCTGATGAAAGCCTTGTTGTGCAAAGCCCTGGGCCCGGCGCGGGACCTGGTCCTGGAAGAGGTCGCCAGCCCCGTGCCAAAGAAGAACGAGATACTCCTCGACGTGCACGCCGCAGGGGTCAACTTCCCCGACACCCTGATCATCGAGGGCAAGTACCAGTTCAAGCCACCGTTGCCGTTCTCGCCGGGGGCGGAAGCTGCCGGCGTGGTGGCCGCGGTCGGCGAGAAGGCCGGTGCGTTCAAGGTCGGCGACCGGGTCATGGCCCTGACCGGCTGGGGCGCTTTCGCCGAGCAAGTGGCGGTGCCGTTCTACAACGTGCTGCCGATCCCGGCGGGCATGGACTTCACCACTGCCGCCGCGTTCGGCATGACCTACGGCACCTCGATGCACGCCCTCACCCAACGCGGCCAACTCAAGGCCGGTGAAACCCTGCTGGTGCTCGGTGCCTCAGGTGGCGTCGGCCTGGCAGCGGTGGAAATCGGCAAGGCCCTCGGGGCACGGGTGATTGCGGCGGCCAGCAGTGCCGAGAAGCTGGCGATCGCCAAGGCGGCCGGGGCCGACGAGCTGGTCGACTACAGCCAGGCCAGCCTCAAGGACGAGATCAAGCGCCTGACCGGCGGCCAGGGCGTGGATGTGATCTACGATCCGGTCGGTGGCGAGTTGTTCGACCAGGCTGTACGGGGGCTGGCGTGGAACGGCCGGTTGCTGGTGGTGGGGTTCGCCAGTGGGACGATCCCGCAGTTGCCGGTGAACCTGGCGCTGCTCAAGGGCGCGGCGGTGGTCGGGGTGTTCTGGGGCGCCTTTGCCCAGCGCCAGCCGGAGGACAACGCCGCCAACTTCCGCCAACTGTTCGCCTGGCATGCCGAGGGCAAGCTGAAACCGCTGGTATCGCAGACCTACGCGCTGGCCGAGGGCGGCACCGCGATCGAACGTCTGGCGCAACGCCAGGCAGCGGGCAAGCTGGTGGTAACGGTTCAGCGCTGACCTTTCTGCCCTGTCACTGGCTTACGGTGATAGGGCCGACCCCACAGTTCTTCTATTCATATTCCTAAATGGTAGTTCATAAACTTTTTCTAAACGAATAGGGTATATCGACCGGACCACCGGACCAGCAAACGTCTGTCGCCATCAGCTGAGGCGACGCTTTCAACTTTGTGAGGTTAGGAATGGTCAGGATCACAATCACCCCAGTGCATAACGCCAGGGCATTGAGTGCAGCCAAGGAGCGGTACTGATGTCCAGCCAACCAACTACCCGATTCCACAGCGATCACGACAGCTCGCCGCTGCTGCTGCCGGCCAAGGTGCTGCGCAACGACGAAGAGGCCCTGCAGGCCGCCCGCGAACTGGCCGAGGTGGCCCGCCAGCAGGCCGCCAAACGTGACCAGCAGCGCAAGCTGCCATGGGCCGAGATCGAACAGTTCACCCGCAGCGGCCTGGGCAGCATCAGCGTGCCCAAGGCCTTCGGCGGTCCCGAGGTGTCGTTCCAAACCATCGCCGAAGTGTTCCGCCTGATCAGTGCCGCCGACCCGGCGCTGGGGCAGATTCCGCAGAACCAGTTCGGCATCCTGCAACTGGTGCGCCTTACCGCCACCCAGGCGCAGCAGGAAGCGATCTTCCGCGCCGTGCTCGACGGCTGGCGCTTCGGCAATGCCGGCCCCGAGCGCGGGACCAAGGACACCCTGACACTCAAGGCGCGCATTACCCGCGAGGGCGACGGCTATCGCATCAGTGGCGAGAAGTTCTATTCCACCGGTGCCCTGTACGCCCACTGGGTAGCGGTAAAAGCCCTGGACGATGACGGCCGGCAACGCCTGGCCTTTGTCCGTCGCGGCAGCCCGGGGCTGCGCATCGTCGATGACTGGTCCGGCTTCGGCCAGCGCACCACCGCCAGCGGCACCGTGCTGCTCGACCAGGTGCCGGTGGACGCCGACCTGGTGCTGGACAACTGGCGCCTGCGTGAAGAGCCCAGCATCCAGGGCGCCGCCTCGCAGCTGATCCAGGCGGCCATCGACGCCGGCATCGCCGAAGCGGCCATCGAGGACACGATCCAGTTCGTGCGGGAGAAGTCCCGGCCCTGGATCGAGGCCAAGGTCGAACGCAACAGCGACGATCCCTATGTGATCGCCGATATCGGCCGCCTGAAGCTCGAACTGCACGCCGCCGAGGCCCTGCTGCGCAAGGCCGCCAGGGTGCTCGACGAAGTGAACGCCGGCGTGATCGATGCCGCCGCCGCGGCCCGTGCCTCGATTGCCGTGGCCGAAGCCAAGGTGCTCACCACCGAGATCTCGCTGCAGGCCAGCGAGAAACTGTTCGAGCTGGCCGGCAGCCGCGCCAGCCTGGCCGAGTTCAACCTCGACCGGCACTGGCGCAACGCCCGGGTCCACACCCTGCACGACCCGGTGCGCTGGAAGTACCACGCCGTCGGCGCCTACCACCTCAACGGCACCCTGCCTGCCCGCCATTCCTGGATCTGATATCGGCCCGTCCCGGGGCAAGCCCGCTCCCATGCGTTCGCGTGAGGGCGGGCGTGCTCCGCGATGGGACCTGGAGAGCACAATGACTGCATCCATCATAACCACCGACGCCCAGGCCCTGGCCGTCGCCGACGAACTCGCCCACTACCTGCGCGAAGACAGCGCCCTGCGCGACCGCGAGCGCCGTCTGCCCCATGCCGAACTCGAACGTTTCGTGCAGTCCGGCCTGTGGGGCATCAGCGTGCCCAAGGCCTTTGGCGGCGCCGGCGTGTCCAGCGCCACCCTGGCCAAGGTCATCGCCCGCATCGCCCAGGCCGACGCCTCGCTCGGGCAGATCCCGCAGAACCACTTCTACGCCCTGGAAGTGCTGCGGGTGAACGGCGGCCCCGAACAACAGCAACGCCTCTACGCCGAAGTCCTCGCTGGCCGGCGCTTCGGCAACGCGCTGGCCGAGCTCGGCACGAAGAACGCCCACGAGCGCACCACCCGCCTGAGCCGCGACGGCGACCATTACCGCATCGATGGCCGCAAGTTCTACTGCACCGGCGCGATCTACGCCCAGCGCATCCCGACCCTGGTGATCGACGAGCAGGGCGTATCGCACCTGGCCTTCGTGCCCGCCGACAGCCAGGGCATCGAGGTGATTGATGACTGGAGTGGCTTTGGCCAGCGCACCACCGGCAGCGGCTCGGTAGTGTTCAACCATGTGCCGGTCCGCGCCGAAGACGTGGTGCCGTTCCAGAGCGCCTTCGAGCGCCCGACCACGGTCGGCCCGCTGGCGCAGATCCTCCATGCTGCGATCGACACCGGTATCGCCCGCGCCGCCTACGAGGACGCCCTGCACTTCGTGCGTACCCGCAGCCGACCCTGGATCGACTCCGGCCTCGACAAGGCCAGCGACGACCCGCTCACCTTGAAGAGCTTCGGTAATCTGGCAATCCGCCTGCATGCCACCGAGGCCCTGCTCGAACGCGCGGGTGAAATCCTCGACATCGCCCAGGCCGACAGCAACGCCGAGACCCTGGCCGCCGCCTCGATTGCCGTCGCCGAGGCCCGGGCAATCAGCACCGAGATCTCCCTGGCCGCCGGCACCACCCTGTTCGAGCTGGCCGGCAGCCAGGCCACCCTGGCCGAGCACAACCTCGACCGCCACTGGCGCAACGCCCGGGTGCACACCCTGCACGACCCGGTGCGCTGGAAGTACCACGCCATCGGCAATTACTACCTCAACGACGAGAAACCGCCGCGCCGAGGGACCATCTGATGGCCAAGCAGATCCTGCTCAATGCCTTCAACATGAACTGCATCGGGCACATCAACCACGGTTTGTGGACCCACCCGCGGGACACTTCGACCCAGTACAAGACCCTCGACTACTGGACCGACCTCGCCCGCCTGCTGGAGCGGGGGCTGTTCGACGGGCTGTTCATCGCCGATATCATCGGCACCTACGATGTCTATGGCCAGTCGCTGGACGTGACGCTGAAGGAGTCGATCCAGCTGCCGGTCAACGACCCGCTGCTGCTGGTCTCGGCCATGGCCGCTGTTACCAGGCATCTGGGCTTTGGCCTCACCGCCAACCTGACCTATGAAGCGCCTTACCTGTTCGCCCGGCGCCTCTCCACTCTCGATCACCTGAGCAACGGCCGGGTCGGCTGGAACATCGTCACCGGCTACCTCGACAGTGCAGCCCGGGCCATGGGGCTGGAACAGCAACCCGAGCACGATCGCCGCTACGACCAGGCCGACGAGTACCTGCAGGTGCTGTACAAGCTGCTCGAAGGCAGTTGGGCCGACGATGCCGTGGTCGCCGACCGCGCGCAGCGCGTGTATGCGCGACCGGACAGGGTGCGCAAGGTCGAGCACCATGGCGAGTTCTACAAGGTCGAAGGCTATCACCTGTGCGAGCCTTCGCCGCAGCGCACACCGGTACTGTTCCAGGCCGGCAGTTCGGCGCGCGGTTTGGCCTTTGCCGGCAACCATGCCGAGTGCGTGTTCATCAGCGGCCAGGAAAAGGCAGCCACCCGCGCCCAGGTCGACAAGGTGCGCGCAGCTGCGCAAGCCGCTGGTCGCGACCCGCAGGCGGTCAAGGTATTCATGGGCATCACCGTGATCGTTGCCGCAACTGAAGACCAAGCCCACGCCCTGCACGCCGAGTACCTGCATTACGCCAGCGCCGAGGCAGGTGTTGCGCATTTCGCCAGCTCCACCGGTATCGATTTCTCACGCTACGAACTGGACGAACCCATCGGTTTCGCCAAGGGCAATGCCATCCAGTCCGCCACCCGCCAATTGCAGGACAGCGCCTGGACCCGCCGCCGCCTGCTGGAGCAGCACGCCTTGGGCGGCCGCTACGTGACCCTGGTCGGCGACCCCGGGCAGGTGGCCGAGCAACTGATCGGCTGGCTCGACGACACCGGCCTGGACGGCTTCAACCTGACCCGCACCGTCACCCCGGAAAGCTTCGAGGCCTTCATCGACCTGGTAGTACCCGAACTGCAACGCCGTGGCCGCTACAAGACTGGCTACGCCGAAGGCACCCTGCGCGAGAAGCTGTTCGCCAGCGACCATCCGCACTTGCCCGCCGACCATCCCGGATCCTCCTACCGCAACACCCCCACCCCTGCCCCGACTGGAGCCCTGCACCATGCTTGAAAAACTGTTCCGGCCCGTCGCGGCCATTGCCCTGGGTCTCGGCCTGTCCGCCGCCGCCTTCGCCGCGGAGCCACTGAAGATTGGCACCACCGCCGCCTTCGCCATCCCGTTGGAAGCCGCGGTGGCAGAAGCCCAAAAACAAGGTCTGGAAGTGAAGCTGATCGAATTCAGCGACTGGATCGCGCCGAATGTCAGCCTCAACAGCGGCGACATCGACGTGAACTACTTCCAGCACATCCCCTTCCTGGAAAACGCCAAGGCCGCCGCCGGTTTCAACCTGGTCCCCTATGCACCGGGGATCATCAACAACGTTGGGCTGTATTCGAAAAAGTACAAAATCTTTGCCGAGCTGCCCGTAGGCGCCAGCGTGGCCATCGCCAACGACCCGATCAACAGCGGCCGTGGCCTGCAACTGCTGGCCAAGGCCGGCCTGATCACCCTCAAGCAGGGCGTGGGTTACAAGGCCACCGAGGACGACATCATCGCCAACCCGAAGAAGATCAAAATTCTCCAGGTAGAAGCGGTGCAGCTGGTGCGCGCCTATGACGACGCCGACCTGGTGCAGGGCTACCCGGCGTACATCCGCCTGGCCAACACCTTTGACGCCACCTCGGCGCTGCTGTTCGACGGCCTGGAGAACAAGGAGTACGTGATCCAGTTCGTTATCCGCCCACAGGAGAAAAACGACCCGCGCCTGGCCAAGTTCGTCGATATCTACCAACACTCGCCGGTCGTACGCGCCGCCCTCGACAAGGCCCACGGCAAGCTCTACCAGGCCGGCTGGGAAGGCTGACATGGCCCAGGCCAGCGCCCTGAGGGCGCCCATCCCGCCCGCCGAACCGTTCAAGGCCGAGGAAACGGCCCTGCGCCCTGAAGTGAACCAGGCGCACATCCGCTTCATCGGCCTGGGCAAGACCTATCCGGGCCAGGTCCAGCCGGCGTTGCAGGGCATCGACCTGAACATCCGCCGCGGCGAAATATTCGGCATCATCGGCCGCAGCGGTGCCGGCAAGTCTTCGCTGCTGCGCACCATCAACCGCCTGGAACAGCCCAGCCAGGGCCGGGTGCTGATCGACCAGGTGGATATCGCGCCGTTCGACGAGGACCATCTGGTCGCCTTGCGCCGGCGCATCGGCATGATCTTCCAGCACTTCAACCTGATGTCGGCCAAGACCGTGTGGGAGAACGTCGAGCTGCCGTTGAAGGTGGCCGGCGTGGCCAAGGCCGAACGCCAGCGCAAGGTCCGCGAGCTGCTGGAACTCGTCGGCCTGGCGGAAAAGCACCATGTCTACCCCGCGCAACTGTCGGGCGGGCAGAAGCAGCGCATCGGCATCGCCCGGGCGCTGGTGCATGACCCCGAGATCCTGCTGTGCGACGAAGCCACCTCCGCGCTGGACCCGGAAACCACTGCCTCGATCCTCGAGCTGCTGCGCGACATCAACCAACGCCTGGGCCTGACCGTGGTGCTGATCACCCACGAGATGGCGGTGATCCGCGATATCTGCCAGCGCGTGGTGGTGCTCGAACGGGGCGAAATCGTCGAACAGGGCGAGGTCTGGCAAGTGTTCGGCACACCGCGCCACGACGTCACCCGCACCCTGCTCGCACCGCTGCAGACCAAGCTGCCGGCCGCCTTGCAAGCCAGCCTGCGTGCCCAGCCGGTCAGCCGCGACGCGGCCGTGGTGCTCAAGCTCGACCTGGTGGGCGAGCCGGAACTGAGCGCCCTGTTCAGCGATCTGGGCGGACGCGTGCGGCTGCTCCAGGGCGGCGTCGAGACCATCGGCGAGCATGCCTTGGGGCAACTGATCCTGGCCGTGCGCGGCTCGCCGCTGGACACCCACCAGTTGCTCGAACGCGCCCGCCGCTGGGCCGTGGATGTGGAGGTACTTGGCCATGTGGATTGATCGCCTGCTGCAAGGCTTGCTCGACACCCTGCTGATGGTCGGCGTGTCCTCGCTGGTCGCGCTGGTCGTCGGGGTACCGATGGCAGTGCTGCTGGTCACCAGCGACAAGGGCGGAATCTTCGAGGCCGCCGCGCTGAACCGGGTGCTGGGCGCCATCGTCAACCTGTTCCGCTCGATCCCGTTCCTGATCCTGATGGTCGCGCTGATCCCCTTCACCCGCCTGGTGGTCGGCACCACCTATGGCGTGTGGGCCGCCGTGGTGCCGCTGACCATCGCCGCCACGCCGTTCTTCGCGCGCATCGCCGAGGTCAGCCTGCGCGAGGTGGACCACGGCCTGATCGAAGCGGCACAGGCCATGGGCTGCCGACGCTGGCACATCGTCTGGCACGTGCTGCTGCCCGAGGCGCTGCCGGGGATCGTCGGCGGCTTCACCATCACCCTGGTGACGCTGATCAACTCTTCGGCCATGGCCGGGGCGATCGGTGCCGGAGGCCTGGGGGATATCGCCTATCGCTACGGCTACCAGCGCTTCGACAGCCAGATCATGCTGACCGTGATCGTGATGCTGGTGGCGCTGGTGGCGGTGATCCAGCTGGGCGGGGACCGTTTGGCCAAAGGTTTGAACAAGCGTTGAGCCTATCGCGGGGCTTGCCCCGCGATGCTGTCAGCCCCAGTGCAGCTCCGCCGCCGGCACCGGCCGCCCGAACCAGTACCCCTGCCCCAGCTGGCATTGCTGCTCCAGCAGGAACCGCGCCTGCTCAGCCTGCTCGACGCCTTCGGCGTGCACCTGCATGCCCATGCTCCGCGCCAGTGCGATGATCACCCGCACGATGGCGATGTCATCTTCGTCATGGGGCAAACCCGCGACGAAACCTTGGTCGATCTTCAGCTTCTGCACGGGCATGCGCTTGAGTCGCAGCAATGACGAGTAACCCGTGCCGAAATCGTCGATGGCCAAGGTCACGCCCAGCTCGCGCAGTCGATGCAGCTGTTCCAGGGCGACCTCGGGGTCTTCCATCACCGCGCTCTCTGTCACTTCGAGCTCGAGCAGCGACGGATCCAGCCCGGTATCGTGCAGCGCATTGGCCACCTGTCGGTACAGGTCACGCTGGCTGAACAGGCGACTGGAGATATTCACCGCCACGAACGCCAGCTGCCGCCCTTCGGCCTGCCACCGCATCATCTGCCGGCACGCCTGGCACAACACCCAGGCGTCGATTTCGGCAATCATCCCGGTACGCTCGGCGATGGGAATGAACTCCCCGGGAGGAACCAGGCCACGCACAGGGTGTTGCCAGCGCACCAGCGCCTCGACGCCGATCATCCGCGCGGTGAACAGGTCGTGCACCGGCTGGAAGAACACCCGCAGTTCCTGCTGCTCGAGCGCCCGGCGCAATTCACCGGCGGTCTCGACCCGCTGCTGGGCATGGGCGGTAAGCTCCTCGGTGTAAAGCGCGTAGCAGGCGCGGCCATTGCTCTTGGCCTTGAACAGCGCCGAATCGGCGTTGCGCAGCAGTTGCTCGGCGCTCAGGGCATCGTTGGGGAACAGGCTGATGCCGATGCTGGCACTGATGAACAGGCGGTTACCCTCGAAGCAGAACGGTTCTTTCAAGCGTTCGATGATCGATTGCGCCAACTTGCCGGCCTGGCCGACCTGCTGGCAGCTCTCGGCCAGCACGCCGAACTCGTCGCCCCCCAGGCGCGCCAGGGTCACGCCGTTGCCCAGCACCTCGCGCAGGCGTTCGCCAACCAGCTTGAGCAGTTGGTCGCCAATGGTGTGGCCGAGGCCATCGTTGATGCTCTGGAAGTGGTCGAGGTCGAGCAGCAGCAAGGCGCAGCCACGCTTGTTGGCCTGCGCCGCGGCCATCGCCTGCATGGCGCGATCATTGAACAGCAGGCGGTTGGGCAGGCCGGTCAGCGGGTCGTGATGGACAAGGTAGGCCAGCTCTTGCTCGGTGTGCTTGATCACGCTGATGTCGCTGAACACCGCGACGTAATGGCTGAGTTCACCACTGTCGTCACGAATGGCACAGATCGTCTGCCATTGCGGGTAGATCTCCCCGCTTTTACGGCGGTTCCAGATTTCTCCGCTCCATTCGCCCTGCTCCGCCAGCGCGGCATAGATCTGCTGGTAGAACGGCGCGCCATGCCGCCCGGACTTGAACTTGCTCGGACGCTGACCGATGACTTCTTCCTGCTGGTAGCCGGTGATACGCATGAACGCCCGGTTGACGTGCACGATCAGGCCGTTGCGATCGGTCACCAGCACCCCTTCCAGGGTGCTGTCGAACACCGCCGCGGCCATGCGCAGGCGTTCGCGGTCCTCGCTGCGCAGGCGGGCGCCGATGCCGATGAAATCGAGCAGGCGCGCGCGGGAAACGAAGATCAGCGCGGCACTGAGCAAGACCCAGAGCACGACATTGATCTGCCGCCCCACGGCCAGGGCCAGCGGGTCCTCGGTCATGCCGTGCAGGACCAGCTCGGACAGCGCCAGCCAGAGAATCGAAAGCAACACGTAAAGCCCGGCCATGCGCAAGGCGTCGCGAACGGAAACAGACATGTCGGGTGGATGAGCCCATGGTAAAAGAAGGGGCATTATAGGGGCTGAAACACCCTGTGACTTCCTATCCAAAAGCGCGACTGGTTTTATTTCCCCATCAAAGGATAATGCCTGCGTTGTTCCGCCTGTTTTCCGAGGGTATTTCCCGTTATGTGGTATTACGGTCTGCTCGACCTGTCGGCCTGGCAACTGGTCGCCGTCACCTTGCTGATGACCCATGTGACCATCGTCAGCGTCACCATCTACCTGCACCGCTACTCGGCCCACCGCGCCCTGGAGCTGAACGCGGGCCTCAAGCATTTCTTCCGTTTCTGGCTGTGGCTCACCACGGCGCAGAACACCCGCGAGTGGACCGCCATCCACCGCAAGCACCACGCCAAGTGCGAAACCCCCGACGACCCGCACAGCCCTGTACACAAGGGCCTGGGCACCGTGCTGCGCAAGGGCGCCGAGCTGTACCGGGAAGAAGCGCGCAACGAGGAGACGCTGCGCATATATGGCAAGAACTGCCCGGACGACTGGATCGAGCGCAACCTCTACACCCGCTACAAGCTCGGCGGCATCGCGCTGATGGCAGTCATCGACCTGCTGCTGTTCGGCACCATCGGCATCACCATCTGGGCGATCCAGATGATGTGGATCCCGTTCTGGGCCGCCGGCGTGGTCAACGGCCTGGGCCATGCCGTGGGCTATCGCAACTTCGAATGCCGCGACGCCGCCACCAACCTGGTGCCGTGGGGCATCATCATTGGCGGCGAGGAGCTGCACAATAACCACCACACCTATCCCAACTCGGCGAAGCTCTCGGTCCGCCGCTGGGAATTCGACATGGGCTGGATGTGGATCCGCCTGCTGAGCATGCTGCGCCTGGCCAAGGTGCAACGCGTGGCGCCCATTGCCCACCGAGTGGAGGGCAAGGCATCGCTGGACATGGACACTGCCATGGCCATCCTCAACAACCGCTTCCAGATCATGGCCCAGTACCGCAAGCTGGTGATCGGGCCACTGGTCAAGCAGGAGCTGGACAAGGTCGATACTTCGGTACGCCGCCGCTTCCGCCGTGCCAAGCGCCTGCTCTCGCGGGAAACCAGCCTGCTGCAGGATCGCCACCACGTACGCATCGAGTCGCTGCTGGCCCACAGCCAGGCACTCAAGACCATCTACGAAAAGCGCCTGGCGCTGCAGCAGATCTGGGCGCGCACCAGCGCCAACGGCCACGACATGCTCGCCGCCATGAAGGATTGGGTACACGAGGCCGAGGCCAGTGGCATCCAGTCGCTGCGTGACTTCGCCGCCCAGCTCAAGACCTACTCGCTGCGCCCCAACGGCGCCTGAGCACCGTTGATCGGCATGCCCCGCAATGGGGCGTGCCGACCGGAACTTACCCCCCTGCAATCGACTCAAATCCGGCATATCGCCCGCGTGGCGGGCCGGACCGTGGCCGCACGCCCATCGTCGAGAACCGTTCCGTGCTCATGGCCAAAGATCTCCCACCCACCTCTACCGGCACCCCGCGCCCCGAAGCTGCTCAAACCCTGCTCGCCCTGTTGCACGCTCAAGGCGAAGTGGCCCGTCTAAGCGAGCGCGAGCAGCTGTACAGCTCGCTGCTCGACAGTGTCAACGCCGTCCTCTGGGCCTTCGACTGGGAAACCCGCCAGGTGCTCTACGTCAGCCCCGCCTACGAACGCATCTTCGGTCGCCCGGCCAGCCTGGTGCTGGCCGACTACAACGAATGGCGCGACGCCATCTACCCGGATGACCTGGAGTACGCCGAGCGCAGCCTGGCCCAGGTGCTGGTCAAGGGCACCGTCGAGGACCGCGAGTACCGCATCCTCAACGCCGCCGGCGAGGTGCGCTGGCTTAGCGACAAGTGCTATATCAACCAGCAGCGCGAGGGCGACCAGCGGGTGATCATCGTCGGCATAGCCGAGGACATCACCGAGAAGAAGCAGCTCGAAGGTGAGTTGCAGCGGCTGGCCACCACCGACGTGCTCACCCAGAGCAGCAACCGCAGGCATTTCTTCGAGTGCGCCCAGCAGGCCTTCGACAGCGCCCGCGCGGACGGCACGCCGATGGCCTTCCTGCTGCTGGACATCGATGATTTCAAGCACATCAACGACAGCTATGGTCATCAGGAAGGCGACCACGTGCTACAGCGCATCGCCGACAGCGGCAAGGCCGTGCTACGCCGGGGCGATCAGTTCGGGCGCATAGGGGGAGAGGAATTCGCCGCCGTGTTCCCCGGCTGCACCGCTCAGGTGGCCGAACAGATTGCCGAGCGGCTGCAGCGGGAAATCCAGCGATTGAGTTTCAGCCATGACGACCAGACCTATGGCGTGACCATCAGCCAAGGGCTGACCGGATTGACAGACGAAGACGAGACTCTGGACAGCCTGTTCGCCCGCGCCGATGCGGCGATGTACCGAGCCAAGCGCCAGGGCAAGAATCAGATCGTTCGCGGATGATCCCTGCCTGTGAAACCTGGAAGATGCTGGGTTTCCTGCCCTCTCAGAGCGGCTTTTCCTCGCCATCGCCTCCGCTAGCCGGGGCAATGGGAGCGACCTCCGGTCCGCTTTCGGCAGTTTCCGCCACCAGACGCTCAGCCTCCTCCCGCGCCAGCGCTTCCTGATCCACCTTGCGCAGCCGCGACAACTCCGGCAACCCCAGCTTGAGCAACCGCGCCGTCTTGCTGCTGGCGATCTTCTCCAGCCCCTCGCTGGGCCTGAGTCGCGACAGTTGCCCGGCCAGGTTCATCGCCAGGATCTCCCGGGAATAGACACCGCCACCCAGCTGATACACCGCGGCGATCAGCTCGCGCAGGTCGAGCGGCAAGCGCCAGCGGGTGCGCAGGGCCGAACCGAACGGTGCGCCGAACTCGTTGAGCGACAGCTCCACCTGGTCCTCGTCCAGCTCGCCACCGGCCAGTCGCCACTCCTGCAAGGTGCGCAGTACCGCCAGGTCGCCCAGGCAATGCAACAAACCCGCGCAGTAACAGCGTCCTTCGTCCACTTCGAGCATACGCGCCAGGGTGCGTGCGTAGTCGGCGGCATGCAGCGAAAGGTTCCAGTAGTGCGCGGCATGCCGCGCCAACAAGGGGTCACTCAACCTCGCGCTGCGCTTGAGCGTGAGCCCGAGGATCAGGTTCATGCTCTGGGTGCTGCCAAGCTTGTTCAGCGCCTGCAGCAAGGTCTGCACCGGCGCTTCGCGGTGCAGGGCGGCGCTGTTGGCGGCAGCGATCAGCACGCCGGTGATCTGCGGGTCGTTGCGTACCTCTTCCTCGAGCACCTTGAGGTTGAGGCCATGGGGGTTGAGGGCACGCTTGATCGCCACCTGCACATCGGCGAACAGCGGGCCGCCATCGGCGCTGGCGCGGCGTTGCTCGAGGTAGGCCGGCAATTGCACGCCGGGCTGCAGCGGCGGCACCGGGCAGGCAATCTGCTCGCCCACCTCCAGCAGCAGGTTTTCCAGGCGCTTGCGCAGGTTGTCCAGGTCGAGCGGTTTGCTGAGGTATGCCGTGGGCTGCAGTGGCACGGCCTCGCGCACGCTGGCGCTATCAGTGCGATCGCTCATGAGGATAAATGGCAATCCAGGCCTGTCGCCCTTGGCGCGCACCTTGCGCAGCAGGTCGAGGCCATCGAGGCCGGCGAGTTCGCGGGCGGCAATGATCAGGTCAGGCTTGCTCGCCAGCGCGCTCAGCGCCTGCGAGCCATCTGCGCAAACCTGCAAGCGCGCATCGCAGCGCACGCTGAGCAGCATTTCGCTAAGCATGTCGCGTACCCAGGGGTCACCCTCGGCAATCAGCACGCAAGGGGGCAGGGGGTCGGCAGCGCTCATGAGCGAGTCTCCAGAAAATGACGCGCGATCCATCGCAGCTTCCACGGATTCCTCGTACAACCTTAGCGCCTGATGCCTACGAACGGCACAAAAAAACCCGCCGAGGCGGGTTTTTTTTTCTGAAACGCGTCACATACTTCAGGCCAGTTCGGCGAAGCACTCTTCGATGATGGCCAGGCCTTTGTCCAGCAGGGCATCTTCGGCGGTCAGCGGTACCAGGATACGCAGGACGTTACCGTAGGTGCCGCAGGACAGCAGGATCAGGCCTTTGTCACGCGCCTTGGCGACCACCTGGGCAACGGCGGCAGCGTTCGGGGTGTGGGTGCCTTTCTCGAAGACTTCCACGGCAATCATCGAGCCCAGACCACGGACATCGCCAATGATCGAGTGTTTCTTCTGGATTTCACGCAGGCCGGCGGTCAGGCGCTCGCCAACGGCCTTGCTGCGATCCAGCAGCTTCTCTTCCTCGAACACTTCGATCACCGCCAGGGCTGCGGCGCAAGCGATCGGCGAACCGGCGTAGGTGCCGCCCAGGCCGCCAGGGGCGATGGCGTCCATGTACTCGGCCTTGCCGCACACACCGGCCAGCGGGAAGCCGCCGGCGATGGACTTGGCGAAGGTGGTCAGGTCAGGCGCGACGCCCATCTGCTCCATGGCGAAGAAGGTGCCGGTACGGCCAGCGCCGGTCTGCACTTCGTCAGCGATCAGCAGTATGCCGTGCTGGTCGCACAGAGCGCGCAGGCGCTGCATCAGTTCTTTCGGCGCAGGCAGGAAGCCGCCTTCGCCTTGTACCGGCTCGAGGATGATCGCGGCGATATCACGCGGCTCGGCGTCGTTCTTGAAGATGCGCTCGACCGAAGCGATGGCGTCGTCAACGCTGACACCGTGCAGCTCGCTCGGGAACAGGGCGCGGAAGATGCCGCCTGGCATCAGGCCCATGCCGGCGGAGTACGGCACGACCTTGCCGGTCAGGCCCAGGGTCATCATGGTACGACCGTGGTAGCCGCCGGTGAAGGCGATCACGCCGGCACGGCCGGTGGCGGCACGGGCGATCTTCACGGCGTTTTCAACGGCTTCGGAGCCGGTGGTGACCAGCAGGGTCTTCTTGTCGAAGTTGCCTGGTACCAGCTTGTTGATCTTCTCGCACAGCTCGACGTAAGGCTCGTAGGCCAGCACCTGGAAGCAGGTGTGGCTGACCTTGGTCAGCTGCTCTTGCACGGCCGCGACCACTTTCGGGTGCAGGTGGCCGGTGTTCAGTACGGCGATGCCGCCGGCGAAGTCGATCAGTTCGCGGCCTTCAACGTCGATCACCGTCGAGTTCTTCGCAGTATCGACGAAGATCGGGTGGATCTGGCCAACGCCACGTGGGACGGCGGCGACACGACGTTGCATCAGGGATTCGTTGGTCTTGCTCATAGTGCCCTCAATTGCGCCGGTTCTGCGGCGCTTTTATTCGGGGGTGGCTGGACGCAGGCGTGCACAGTATTCGTTGATCGACTGTCACGCATGCCCTGGCCACCGGGTACCGCTATGTCAAAAAGGCCAGCGAGACGTCGCTCTCGCGCCCCGCTGGCAGAGGTAAAACCGCTTACCTAGTGATCAGACGCTGATGCACAGGTATTTGATCTCGAGGTAGTCCTCGATACCGTATTTGGAACCTTCGCGGCCCAGGCCCGAGGCCTTGATGCCACCGAACGGCGCGACTTCGTTGGAGATCAGGCCGGTGTTGATGCCGACCATGCCGTATTCCAGGGCCTCGGCAACGCGGAACACGCGGCTCATGTCACGGGCGTAGAAGTACGAGGCCAGGCCGAACTCGGTGTCGTTGGACATGGCGATGACTTCGGCCTCGTCCTTGAAGCGGAACAGCGGCGCCAGCGGGCCGAAGGTTTCTTCCTTGGCGACGGCGGCGGTTTTCGGCACATCGACCAGGATGGTCGGTTCGAAGAAGTTGCCTTCGATGAGCTTGCCACCGGACAGCACCTTGGCGCCTTTGGATACGGCGTCCTCGATGTGTTCCTGGACCTTGGCGACAGCCTTGCCGTCGATCAGCGGGCCAGTGGTGGTGCCTTCTTCCAGGCCGTTACCGATCTTCAGCTTGGCCACGGCGGCTTTGAGCTTCTCGGCGAAGGCGTCGTAGACACCGTCCTGCACGTAGATACGGTTGGCGCAGACGCAGGTCTGGCCGTTGTTGCGGTACTTGGAGATGATCGCGCCCTCGACCGCCTTGTCCAGGTCGGCGTCGTCGAACACGATGAACGGCGCGTTGCCGCCCAGCTCCAGGGAAACTTTCTTGATGTCCTTGGCGCACTCTTCCATCAGCTGGCGACCGATTTCGGTCGAGCCGGTGAACGATAGCTTGCGCACCAGGGAGTTGCCGGTCAGCTCGGAGCCGACTTCGCCGGCGCTGCCGGTAATGACGCTCAGCACGCCAGCCGGGATGCCGGCACGGGTGGCCAGCTCGACCAGGGCCAGGGCGGAGTATGGGGTCTGCGAAGCGGGCTTGAGCACCATGGTGCAACCGGCGGCCAGGGCCGGGCCGGCTTTACGGGTGATCATCGCGGCCGGGAAGTTCCACGGGGTGATGGCGGCGGTGACACCGATCGGCTGCTTGATGACGATCAGGCGCTTGTCCGGCTGGTGGCCAGGGATGACATCACCGTAGACGCGCTTGGCTTCTTCGGCGAACCACTCGATGAACGAGGCGGCATAGGCGATCTCGCCCTTGGCTTCGGCCAGCGGCTTGCCCTGCTCGGTGGTCATCAGACGAGCCAGGTCGTCCTGGTGCTCGATCATCAGCTCGAACCAGCGGCGCAGCTTGCCGGCACGCTCCTTGGCGGTCAGTGCGCGCCAGGCCGGCAGCGCCTTGTCGGCGGCCTCGATGGCGCGGCGGGTCTCGGCGGCGCCCATCTTCGGCACGCTGCCGATGACTTCACCGGTGGCCGGGTTGGTCACCTTGATGGTCTGACCGCTGTCCGCATCCAGCCATTCACCGTTGATGAAGGCCTGCTGGCGGAACAACTGAGCGTCTTTGAGCTGCATGTCGGCTTCCCTTTACTGCGAATTTTGATTGTTGAAAAGGCGCCCTCGATGCGAGGGCGGCCGTCAGGAATTCGTGCACCAGGGTGTTCGACGCCTGGGTGCCGAGCGTTTGAAATCTCAAACGGAATGCTAAGCGGGCGCTGGGGGGTTGGACAATAGGCTGTTCGAAAAAAAGAACGAGTGGTCGGAATTCAGATCAGTGGAAATGCATCGCGGGGCAAGTCGTATCGGTGCGCCGATGCGACTTGCCCCGCGATAGGGCCTTGGGAGGTTAGTTCATCAGAACGCCTTGTCGAGGTCGATCACCAGCGCCCGGTAGCCCACGCTGCCCGGCTGGCGACTGTGCACTTTCAGCTCCACGGTCACCTCCTGGGTGCCGCGACGCACTTCATTGAGCACGCTGGTCGTCAGCTTCTGGGGCGTGAGGAAGTTCACCGACGCCGAATAGATGAACTGGGTGTCGGTATCGGGCCGATACGCCACCACCGAGGTGATCGGGCTGTACCACTCGTCACCACGCTCCTTGCCGTACTGCCAGATCTGCTCGACCGTGCCCTTGGCCTCGTCGATCTTGTACTCCACCGCCCGGCTGTAGTTGCCCGCCAGCTTGGTCGGGCCGAAGTCCCGGCCCCAGCCGTTGTCGAACACGGTCAGCGTGGCGCGCCCGGTCAGCCAGGCGGTGTGCTGGGTCCAGGACCACTCGAAGCCCTCGCCCACGGGTTTGAGCACCTTGTCCTGCAGGCGCGCCGGCCAGCCCTGGGCCGCGGCAAGAATCCACTTCACCTGCTTGTCGCGACCGATCTTTACCACGCCCTGGTGTCGTGCTGAAACGATGATGCTGTCGTCATCGGCGTCGTAGTCGATGGCGTTGACGTGGGCCCAGTTGCGTCCGGTACCTACCCCCGGCGTATCGCCGAACGGCAGGTCGCCCTCGGCCAGCTCGTTGGCCAGGCGCTCGTCCTGTTTCTGCACGCCGTCCGGCAGTTGGATCGCCGCCTTGCCCAGGGTTCCCAGCAGCTCGCCGCGATACGGGTCGAGGATCTGGTTCAGGTCCCAGAAGTCCAGCACGTCACCGGCCTCGTTGACCTCGATGATATGGTCGCGGATCGAACGCACGCGCTTGCCGTCAGGGCGGCGGTAGTCGCTGGTGCCGACCCGCAACAGGTAGGTGCCGTTGGGCGTCTCGCGGATCTCGTGGGAGAAGTCGGCGAACTTGTCCGGCAGGTTGCGCTGCCAGATACGCCGGCCAAGCAGGTCGTATTTGGAATAGGTCTGGCCCTGGCCCCAGATCAGCTTGCCGTCGCGGGTCTGGTGGAAGCCCATGGTCCCGCCCAGGCCGTCGCGATGGTTGGAATCGTGGATCTGCTCGATATCGAGGTACCAGCGCACATCGCCGTTGCTGTCGGCGATCCAGTTGTTGCCCACCGAGTCCCACTCGGCAGCGCCGCCCAGGCCGTTCCACTTGAAGGCACGCCCGCCTGGGATCTCGGCCAGCAGATGATTGAACAGGTACAGCCGCTGCTCGAAGCCAGGCGCGACCTTGACCGGTTCGACCTCGGGCAGCGCCGCCGTCTGCTTCGCCACCACCGGCAGGCGCACTGCCGGGGCGTAGATTTCGTAACGCTCGCGGATGCGTTCGCCATCGAGCTTGTAGCTCACCTCGATCTGGTTGACGTGATCGGGGTACAGGCCGAACACCGGAATGCCGCCGTAGGTCCACAGCGAGCGGTCGGACACGTCGTAGACAATATCGATACCGCGCTCGCCGCGTCCCAGCACCCGCACATGGGCGGCGCTCAGGGTGCGCCCGCCATCACGGATGATCGCGGTCAACGGCGCCAGACGGTATGGATTGACCACCACGTCGCCGAGCAGGGCTTCGTCGCGGTCGGGCACCTTGGCGGTGAGGCAGGCGCCTTCAGGCAGGTCGTGGGGTTGGGTCTTGGCGTTCATGGCAAAGCTCCTTGTGCTCAGAAGTCGTAACGGGCGGTGGCGCCCACGGTGCGCGGCGTGCCCAGCACGCCGGCATAGCCGCCGTTGGCGGAGTTCCACAGGCTGGTGAAGTAGGTCTTGTCGCCGGCGTTCTTCACCCACAGCGACAGGTCGAGCACGCCGTCGCCCTGGTCCAGGCGCACGCCGGTGGACAGGTTGACGATGGCGTAGCTGGGGATCTGGCCGTAGTCGGAGTCGTCGATGGTGCCGACGGCCCTGGAGCGGAAGGCGTAGCTGGCGGTCACGTAGGGCTCGATTCGCTCGGTCAGCTGCCACTTGTACTGGCCGTTGAGGTTGGCGATGTACTTGGAGGCGCCGACCACCTGGTGGCCGGACAGGTCGCAAGTGGCGGCGGCATTGGCCAGGCTCACCTCCGGCGGGCACGGTGCGTCGTCGTACTCGGTGTAGCGCACGTCGTTCCACGAGCCATTGAAATTCACGGTCAGCCCGCGGACCGGCAGGGCCGTGGCTTCGAACTCCAGGCCCCGCGAGCGCACGCTGCCGGCGTTGGCCAGGTACTGCACGCGGTTGGCCTCGTCATAGACGTTGGCCTGGTAGCCGTGCACTTCGGTCCAGAACAGGTTGGTGTTGAGCTGCAGGCGGTTGTCCAGCAGCGTGCTCTTGATGCCGAGTTCGGCGTTGTTGGCGCGTTCGGTACCCACCAGCAGCGAGTCTGTGCCCAGCCTTGGTGCGGCGCCGACGGTGAGGTTGACGCCACCGGACTTCTCGCCGTGGGACAGGCTGGCATAGCCCAGCACCGCGTCGCTGAAGCGGTAGCTCAGGCTGAGCAGCCCGGAAGGGGCGAAGCTGTACTGGTTGAGGTCACCCGAATCATAGGCCCCCACCCGGCCCTGGCGAGCCGCGGCCGCCGCACCGGTAACGGCAGCGCCGCCGGACGGCGCGTCGCGGGTCACCCAGGCGCTTTTCTCTTCGTAGGTACCCCGCACGCCAGCGGTGAAATCCAGGCGCTCGGTCAGGTGCCAGGTGCCCTGGGCGAACAACGCGTAGCTGTCGGTATCGATGTGGCCGTTGCCGATTGTGGTGACGTTGGCCAGGGCGCCAGCCGGGGTCAGGTTCCAGATGTCGGCTTGCGGTCCGTTGTAGGTGAACGATTTGTTGTCCAGGTCCTGCTTGAAGTAGTAGGCCCCGAGTACATAGTCGAAGAAGCCGCCGGTGGGCGAAGCCAGGCGGATTTCCTGGGAGTACTGCTTGTCACGGACCGAAACACCGGCGCTGTGGAACACCGGCACGTTGAGGCCGTCGTCGTTGCGCGGCGTGAAGTCCCACCAGCGGTAGGCGGTGATCGAGGTGAGGGTGAAGTCGTTGGGCAGGGTCCAGTTGGCTTCCACCGAAGTACCGCCCTGGAACACCTTGACCATCTGGTCGGCGTCGAAGTTGACCTTGCGATCCTTGCCCGACACCAGGGTCGCGCCGGCCTGGGCGGCCAGGCTCTCGTAACGGTTCACGCCATTGATGGTCGGCCCGGTGCTGTACAGGCTGAGGATGCCGTTGTCGGAGTTTTCTTCGTTGTATTCGCCGATCCAGCGCAGATTGAAGGTTTCGCTGGGCTTGAACAGCAACTGGGTGCGAAAGCCCTGGCGCTTGCCGCCGTTGAGATCGTGGCCGTTGTAGACGTTCTTCACATAGCCGTCGTCCTCGGTGTGATAAGCGCTGATGCGCCCGGCGAGGGTGTCGGTCAAAGGGCCGGAGAAACTGCCCTGGGTCTGCCAGTAGCCATCCTCGCCCAGCGATGACTGCACGCTGCCCTCCTGGTGGAAGGTCGGCTTGCGCGTGGTGATGTTGAGCACCCCGGCAGTGGTGTTCTTGCCGAACAACGTCCCCTGCGGGCCGCGCAGCACTTCCAGCTGCTCGACATCGAGCAGGTCGAACACCGCCATGCCCGGGCGGCCGAGGTAGACGTTGTCGAGGTAGATCCCGACGCTGCCTTCCAGGCCATCGCTGGCCGGGTTGTTGCCCAGGCCGCGAATGGAGATGCTCGATTGGCGGGCGTGCACATAGGCGACGTTGGTGCTCGGCACCAGTTGCTGCAAATCCTGCACGCGGTAGATGCGCTGGGTCTCGAGGGTTTCGCTGCCCAGCACGCTGATCGGCGTGGGCACGCTCTGCGCGGTTTCTTCGCGTCGCCGGGCATTGACGGTGACGGTGCCGAGCTGGGCTTCCTGCGTCACGGCTGGGGCGGCGTTGCGCTCATCGGCGAAGCTGCTGCCGGAAGCGGCCAGCAGCACTCCAGCCGCCAGGGGTTGCAGGGCGAACAACGAGGCGCGCGCGGGCCAACGGGAAAGTCGGGACATGCAGATGCTCCTTGAGGCAAGGGCCCAGGCGAGCATTTCCGTTGGCGGAACCGAATCGCGGTCAGGCTGGCTTATATTCTTTTAAGAGATATAAATATTTGTAATTCATATTTTGTGGAATAAGAGACTCCCTTTATAAGGTTCCCAACCCTTCCCAGCAATTGCATTCCACCGAAAGTTTCCATGTAGAAAATGCATATCGACCTGCGCCAGCTCCGCCACTTCATCGCCCTTGTCGAGCACCGCAGCTTCGTCGCCGCGGCGGCTGCGGTGAACCTTTCGCAATCGGCTTTCAGCCGCAGCATCCAGACGCTGGAGCACAACGTCGGCTGCCGCCTGGTCGACCGCGCCAGCAAGGAACTGGCGCCGACCCGCCAGGGCCTGCTGGTGCTGGAGCATTCGCGGCGCCTGGTGCATGGGGCGCACAACCTGGTCAACGAGATCAACCAGTTCAACGGCGCCACCACCGGCGTGGTGCGCTTTGGCTCGGGGCCGGCGCCCGCCGGCGGGCTGGTGCCGCGGGCGGTTGCACGCTTCGTCGCCGAGTACCCGGCAGCGCGCACCTGCTTCCAGGTGGACAATTGGCAGGCCTTGAACCGCCGGCTGATCGCCGAGGAGATCGAGTTCTTCGTCGCCGACACCCGCCAGTTCGAAGCCGACCCGGATTACCAGGTGCACAAGCTCACCCCACAACGCTGGCATTTCTGCTGCCGCGCCGGGCATCCGCTGACCGAGCGTGGCGAAGTGCGGGCGCAGGACCTGTTCGACTATCCGCTGGCGACCACCTTCCGCCCGCCGAACATCCGCAAGATCCTCAGCGACCTCAGTGGGCGGCAGGACTTCCTGCCCAGCGTGGAATGCGAGCATGGCTATGCGCTGCTCAATGTGGTGCTGCACTCGGACACCATCGGCATTGCCTGCAGCGCAAACCTGCGGCCGTATGAAGGGCTGGTGGCGCTCAAGCTGGCAGACCTGGTGCCGGAACAGGAGGAGGCGTTCTACACCCGCTATGGGGTGGTGAGCCGGGTGGGGTATGGCTTGTCGGCGCTGGCGCAGGGATTGGTGAGGCAGTTAGTGGCCTGTGACGCCGAGTTGTAGCGAACAGGGGCCGCTTTGCGGCCCCAGCGATCTCAGCCCTTGCGTGTGGTCCGGCTCAGTTGCCCATCCACCCCCACCGGCACCTCGCCAGCCAGGGTAACGCGGCGCACGATGCGCGGCTGCGTACCGTAGTCATCCACCGCATAGTGCTGCGTTGCGCGGTTGTCCCAGATCGCCACGTCCCCGGCCTGCCAGCGCCAGCGCACGGTGTTTTCCAGGCGTGTCACATGCCCCTGCAGTACCGCGAGCAGATGCTGTGAGTCGGCCAGCGAATAGCCCTTGATGCGTTTGACGAAATGCCCCAGTTGCAGCACGCGCTCGCCACTGACCGGATGCACGCGCACCACCGGGTGCTCGGTCTCGTACACCGTCGAAGTGAACACCTTGCGGTAGCGCTCCAGCTTGGCAGGATCGACATCCGGTTTCACGCTGGCGTAGTCGTACTCGTTGCTGTGCACCGCCCACAGCTGGTCGGCCAGGGCACGCAGCGGTTCGGGCAGTTCCTGGTAGGCCGCAGCGGTGTTGGCCCACACCGTGTCGCCACCGGAGGCCGGGGCCACCACGCTGCGCAGGATCGAGGCCTTGGGGTAGGCATCGACGAAGGTCACGTCGGTGTGCCAGGAGTTGGCCCGCTGCCCCTCGGCGCCATCGAACTGGAGCAGGTAGCTGGTGCCGTCGACCACAGGCACCGTGGGGTGGGCGATTGGCTCACCCAGCAGTTGGGCGAAGGCCTCCTGGCCGATGTCATCGAGGTGGTCCTGGCTGCGGAAGAAAATCACCTTGTGCTGCACCAGCGCCGCTTGGATGGCGTCGATAGTGGCCGGATCAAGGTCGGCGGACAGCTTGATGCCGCGAATCTCGGCGCCAATGCGCCCGGCAACGGGGTGGATATCGAGTTCGAGGGTTTGCGGCGCGGTGGCCAGTGCGGCGTTGCTCATGGTCGTGCTCCTCAGGGTTGTTGTCGGGTCAGCGGGCGGCCTGGACGGCCTGGTCCTGTTGCAGGGCGTGATCGATGAAGCGTGGTTCGACCCAGTCGGATACCTGGAAGCCACGGCGGATCAGGCGCTCCTTGGCAGCCAGGTCGACGCCCTGTTGCAGCAGGCCGACGAAGCCAGCGTCCAGGCGTGGGTCGAAGTATTCGGCAAGGTTTTCCTCGGCCAGGTCGTCGCGCAGGATCGACTTCGGCCAGTTGGCGGTATTGGCCACGAGGTCCACATAGGCCTCGCGGTTACGCTCGTCGCGCAGCCACTTCGCCGCCTGCTCCTGGGCATTGACCAGGCGCTGCACCAGGTCAGGGTGCTGGCGAATGAACGCGCCGGTGCCGAGCAACACCGCTTGAGTACTGCCGGCCCCTTGCAGGTTGCGTGAGTTGACCGGCAACTCGACCAAGCCCCGCTCGCGCAGCGACAGCAGGTTGGACAGGCCCCAGGTGGCGTCGATCTGCTTGGCGGCCAGGGCGGCATTGGCGGCGTTGAAGTCGAGGTTGATCACTTTCAGTTCACGCTCGGACAGCCCCTGGCTGGCCAGGGCACTGGCGAACGACAGCTGGTTGGCGGTGCCGCGGAACACTGCCACGCGCTTGCCCTTGAGATCCTGCAGGCTATGGATGCCCGAGCCCGGCACCACGCCGAGGTAGCTCTTCACGCCACGCACCCCAGCCGACAACACGCGGGTGTCGAGGCCGCTGGCCTTGCCGATGATCGCGGCCAGGTCGCCCAGGTAGGCGAAGTCCGCCTGGCCGTTGGCCAGGGCTTCGTTGACCACGGGGCCTGCGCCCTTGAAGAAGCGCCAGTCGATGCGGATGCCGTCCTTGGCAAACTCTTTCTCCAGCAATTGCTGGTCGCGCAGCACGTCCACCACGCCGCCGGCGCTGGGCTTGCTGCCGGCGCTGAGGTCGGGCACGGCGATACGGATCACATCCGGCTGGGCGGCATGCGCTGCCACGGGCACGGCACTCAACAAGGCGGCGAGCAACGGGCTGAGCAGGTGGCGGAAGGTGGTTCTCATGGCAAGGCTCCTTGGCAGGCTGCCACCGGCGATGGCCGGCGCTATGGGCCAGAAGCTAGGCAGGTCCGGTTAGAACCTACAAAGATCAAAACTTCATTTTTTAGTAACCATAAGACATAACCCAGGCGCCATGCGGGCCTGCGACGGGCTTGCAGGAAACGCATGGAAAATATGAGGAAAACGCAACGGGACGGGGCTTTCGCATGCACCGGCCGCATGCTCTTATCTCTTGAATGCAATTTATGTGAATTTTTAATTCCATAAACGAATAAACAAGGAACGGTTTGGGAGATGCCCCGATGAGCGAAGTCTTGAGCGCAAGTCTGCGGCGCCTGTGGGTGCCGCTACGCAGCCCTTTCGCGACGCAAGGCCGCTTCTACCTGCCGTGGATCGTGCCATTGGCGGTGGCGGCCTTGTGGGTCGTCGCCAGCCGTGAGCACTGGATGAGCGAACAGATCCTGCCCGCCCCCGCGCTGGTCTGGCAGAGTGCGCTGGAGTTCGGCTCCGGCGAACTCTGGGGCCACCTGTGGATAAGTCTGCAACGCCTGATCTGGGGGCTGCTGGCAGGGATCGCCAGCGGCTTGCTGTTGGGCACCTGGCTGGGCGGATCGCGACGGGCGCAGACTCTGGTGCTGCCCACCTTCGTCGCCCTGGCGCAAATCCCGACCTTGGCCTGGATCCCGCTGTTCATGCTGTTCTTCGGCATCGGCGAGCTACTCAAGCTGGTGGTGCTGGTCAAGGCGGTGGTGGTGCCGGTCACGCTGCACACCCTGGTCGGCGTGCGCGACGCCCAACCCAAGCTGCGCGAGGCCGCCGCCGTCCTGCGCCTGCCTCCTCACCTGCTGTTCCTGCGCCTGTTGCTGCCCGCCGCGCTGCCGGCATTTCTCGCCGGTGTGCGACTGGCCCTGGCCACTGGCTGGACCTCGCTGCTGGCTGTGGAACTGCTGGCCTCCAGCGAAGGCATCGGCTACCTGATGGTCTGGGGGCGGCAGTTGTTCATGCTCGACCTGGTGTTCCTCTGCATTCTGCTGATCGGCCTGGTCGGCGCACTGATGGATCGCGGCTTCTCGCGCCTGGAACGCAGCCTGTTGCACTGGCCGCAGCCGGCCACTGGCGAGCAGTTGCGCGGCCAGGTGCCACGCGGCTGGCAAAGCCTGCTGCTGCCTGCGGGGCTGTTGCTGCTGTGGCAGGCCGCCAACAGCCTTGGCTGGGTCGATGCCAACATCCTCTCCTCTCCGCTGGATGTGCTGCGCAGCCTGTACGCAGGCCTGCTCGACGGTTCGTTACCCGAGGCACTGCGCCTGAGCCTGCAACGCACCCTGGCCGGTCTGTTGATCGGCGGTGGCGCGGGGTTCGCCCTGGGCCTGCTGCTGGGCCTGTCAGCCAACGCCGAGCGCCTGCTCGGCCCAAGCCTGTCGGCGTTGCGCCAGGTGGCGCTGTTCGCCTGGGTGCCGCTGCTGACTGCCTGGTTCGGCCTGGGTGAAGGCGCCAAGCTGGTGTTCGTCGCGCTGGCGGCGTTCTTCCCGCTGCTGATCGCCACCCAACGCGGCATCGCCAGCCTCCCGCCACAGCTGGGCGAGGCGGCGCAGGCCCTGCGCCTGGACCTGCCGCACCGGCTGCGTCTGCTGGTGTTGCCCGGCGCCTCGCCGGCGATCTTCGCCGGGCTGCGCCTGGCGCTGATCTACGCCTGGCTCGGCACCATCGGCGCCGAGTACTTCATGCCTTCGGACGGCGGCATCGCCAGCCTGATGATCGGCGCCCAGCAATTGTTCCGCATGGACCAGGTGATGGCCGCCATGGTCCTGATCGGCCTGGTCGGCGCCCTGCTCGGCCACCTCGGCCAACGCCTCGAATCGCGCGCCACGCGCTGGAGATCCGCATGAATTCCTTCATCACCCCGGCCCTGCACGCGGCCAACCAAGCTGATGCCACACCGCCGCTGGTCAGCTTCGAGAAAGTCGGCAAGACCTTCAGCGTCGACGGCCAGCCGTTCGAAGCCATTCGCGACTTTGACCTGTCGATCGAACAGGGCGAATTCATCGCCATCGTCGGTTCGTCGGGCTGCGGCAAATCCACCCTGCTGCGCCTGCTGGTGGGCCTGGACAACGACTACAGCGGCCAGATCCGCGTCGATGGCCAGCCAGTCAACGGCATCGGCGCTGAACGCGGCATCGTGTTCCAGGAGCACCGCCTGTTTCCCTGGCTGACAGTGGCGCAGAACATCGGCCTGGGCCTGGTCAACGAGACACTCACTCAAGGCGAGCGTGCCCGGCGGATTCACGAGTACGTGCAACTGGTGGGGCTAGTCGGTTTCGAATCGGCCTATCCGCACCAACTATCCGGCGGCATGGCCCAGCGCGTGGCCATCGCCCGGGGGCTGGTGGCCAGCCCGCGCATTCTGCTGCTGGACGAACCCTTCGGCGCCCTCGACGCTTTGAACCGCCAACAGCTGCAGAATGAACTGCTGGCGATTCGCGAACGCTCGGGGATTACCATCCTGCTGGTCACCCACGATGCCGAGGAGGCGACCTACCTGGCCGACCGCGTGGTGGTGCTGGAACCTCGTCCCGGGCGGATCAAGGCCGTAGTGCCGATTGATCTAACGCACCCGCGCCAGCGCACCGGCGTGGGGTTACATGGGTTGCGGGAAAAGGTCCTGCAGCAGATCACCGGGGATGATGGGTATCTCAAGCCGACAGGCCAACGAGTGGAGGGGCTGCGACCGGAGCTGATCGCGCTATGACGGGCGCCCGCTGTCCCTTGGGAAAACACTCCATAGATCAAGGCCATGGACGCCACCGAATCAGATGGGTATCATGCGCCCCGTTGCACTCGTAGCTCAGCTGGATAGAGTACTGCCCTCCGAAGGCAGGGGTCGTGGGTTCGAATCCCGCCGAGTGCGCCATGACATCAACCGCCACCCAGGTGTTTGCACGGTGACGGTAAAAGCAAAGCCCCGCTCAGATCACTCTGGCGGGGCTTTTGCGTTTCCGGGCCTCAGCCCTGCACGATGATCTGGCCTTGCAGGTCCCTGACCATGGTTTCAATTACCGGCTTCATCGTCTTGAACTCTTCAGGCGTGCACACCGCCTTCGGATGCTTGAACTGCATGCGCCGCTCGACCACCACGGCGTTGCCATCGCGAGTGTAACGGGCACTGTAGTCGAAGCTACCTTCCTTCACGGCAACGGCCTTGGGCGTCGCCAGGACAGTAACTTCGGCAGGGAACTCGAAGCGTGCCTTCTCCACCGCTTCGTTGGAAATGCAGACGAAGCCTTGGGTGCGTTCGTTTTCGGCGGCAAAGCCATAGACCATTTGCGAGATACCGCCGACCAGGCTGCTCAGTGCCGGAAGCCCCACTGGCCCTGGCAGGTTCACCAGGTTCTCGG
The DNA here is from genome assembly GCF_900110655.1 of Pseudomonas soli. Lineage (GTDB taxonomy): Bacteria > Pseudomonadota > Gammaproteobacteria > Pseudomonadales > Pseudomonadaceae > Aquipseudomonas > Aquipseudomonas soli. The sequence continues at coordinate 378,496 of NZ_FOEQ01000003.1, read as the reverse complement.
TATGACCTTCGACCTGGCTGTGGAAGTGCTCCGGCGCCACCGATGGCTGGATCAGGATCTTGCCGCTGCCCCGCTGCCCGTAGGCATTGAGCACCTGCTCGACCATGCGGTCGAGGTCGGCCGGCCTCATCGAGTTGGCGCCATAGCGGTTGACCTCGCTGGACCAACCCTCGATCGTCGAAGCGCCGGTGAAGTCCGCGGCGCCCGTGCCCTTGACCTTGAACAGCATCTCACCGACCTGCTTGCCGAACTGGTAGGCCGGGGTCTTGCCAAACGCGCCCGAGACGGTCAGCAACGTCGTCTTGTCCAGGTCCATCAGCGGCAGGTAGCCGGCGGCCACCGACGGGTCGGTCGAGTCCAGGTACAGGTCCAGGCTCGGTACGTAGGTCAGCACATGGTTGAGCACGCCCAAGGTCGGCACCTTGGGCAGGTGGTAGGCGTTGCCGAGGTTGACCAGGGCAGGCGAGCTTTCGATGGCTGCGGCCTTGAGCAATGCCTCGAGCAGGGCGACATGGTCCTTGCAGTCGCCATAGCGGTTGTCCAGCACGCTCTGCGCCGAATGCGGGACCACCCCGCCGGCACCGACATAGACCGCCACGTAGCGGATGTTCTCACGCACCCAGTCGCTGAGCTTGAGCGCCTTGGCCCGGGCATCGGGCAGGTTAGCCGTCAACTGCTCGGATAGTGCGGCGATGGCTGGTGTCACTTCCACGCCGGCGCGCGCCTGGTAGCTGGCGGCAAGCCCTGCGTAATCCTTGAAGGTCGACACCGCGAGGTACTGGCCGTAGTCCAGGTAGGACACGGCGCTCGCCTCGATCCTGCCCCTGTCGGCGGGTACGAAGTCCCAGCGGTAGACCTTGCGGCCCTTGCCGGCCTTGGGCGTGGACGCCTTGAAGCCACGAGCATCAGCGTACAGCGGCAGATCCGCCGGCAGGTCGTAGATCAGCGAGAATTGCCCCACGGGGTGGAAGTCCGGGCCGGTGAGGTCCTCGAAGTGGCCGGGGAACAGCGCAGTGCTGCGATGGCGCTTGTAGCGCAGCACCAGGCGATCGCCGACGGCCACTTCCGGGAAGATCACCACCTTGACCCGAGAGTCCTGGAACATCGGCGCGTAGGTGGACGCCTGCTCCTGCTGCTCCTTGATCTGCGAGGCATCGACCATCACCTTGCGCCCATCAGGCTTCTGGGTGAAGGCTTCGTCGACCTCCAGGGTTTCGTACGAGCGGTTATAGCTCAGCGGCTCCTGCGCCTTGGCCTGGATGGCCCGCTCTTCGTTGATGCGCGAGACCGACTCGACCGCTACCTGGAAGCTGCCGTCGGTCTGCACGGTGAAGGTCTGCACGACCTTTTCCAGGGTGACAGAGTGGTCAGTGCCATCGTCCCGTGCCTGGGCGGGCGTGATGCAGGCAAGGGTGAAGGCCAGCACCCCGGCCAGGGGTGCAAGGTAAGACGTGAACATGAGGATCCTTCTCTCGTAAAACGGGTTATTACAAAAAACGCTAATGATACGCATTTTTGTCATAAAGCTGCAGGCCGCGCCGTAGATGAAAGCTTGCACGTTTGTGCAGAAATGCACATTGCCACCTCTCCCGCGCCGGTAGTCATTGGTGATAGCGTGGGCATCTTCCGTTTGCGTAAACGGTCGCCCTCCACCCCTTGCAAAGGAATGCGCACACCCATGCCATTTACCAAGCTATCCGCCGCATCGCTCCTGCTGGCCAGCGTGGCCATGTTCTCGATCCCGGCCCAGGCCAACCTCTCCCAGCAGCAGTCCGCCGCCATCATCAAGGCCTACGACGGCAGCGACCCGGCCGACTTCAAGCAGTTCCTCGGCAAGCTGGCCGGCAGCGACCTGGCCAAGGCCGACAAGCTGGACGACACCCTCAAGCTGTACCTGGCCGGCAAGCCCCTGGCTGCCGAGCAGCAGGACGAGATCAACCGCCTGCTGGGCCTGTACACCCGCATCAAGTACGGCAAGGCCGCAAAGGAGACCCTGCGCGAGCTGGTAGAGATCCCGACCGTGCGCAAAGAAGGTGTGCCGCAGCACGAGAACCCGGAGTTCCTCAAGATCGCCGACAAGATCAAGGCCCTGGCCGAGGGCTTCGGCCTGCAGTTCCGCAATATCGACAACCGCGTCTACGAGATCACGTTGGGCGAAGGCAAGGAAGTCATCGGTATCCACGCCCATGCCGACGTGGTGCCGGTCACCCCGGAAAACTGGAAGCTCAAGGACGGCACCAAGCTCGACCCGTTCAAGGTCACCCTGGTGGGCGATCGCATGTATGGCCGCGGCACCGAGGACGACAAGAACGGCATCGTCGTCGCGCTCTACGCGCTGAAAGTAGCCAAGGACGAAAAGCTGCCGCTGGCGCGCCAGTTCAAGCTGCTGGTGGACACCACCGAGGAAACCACCGGTGATGCCATCCCCTACTACTTCGAACGCAACGCCACCCCTGACTACAACCTGGCGCTGGACGGCGGCTACCCGGTAGTGATCGCCGAGAAAGGCTATGGCACCGTCATGGCTACCTTCGCCAAGCGTGCCGGTGATGGCAAAGGCGCCGAGGTGATCAACCTCACCGGCGGCCTGGCCACCAACCAGATCCCCGGTAGCTCGGTGGCGACATTGACCGGCGACAAGCCGGCCGAACTGGCCAAGGCCCTGGAAAAAGCCGGCGCGGCCTACGTCAAGCGCCATGGTGGCGACTTCAGCATCGACGCCAAGGTCGACGGCAAGCAGGTGCTGCTGACCGTGACCGGCGTATCGGCGCACTCCTCCGAGCCCGAGTCCGGGGTCAACCCGGTGGCGCGCATGCTCGACTTCCTCAATGGCCTGGGCAAGGACGTGCCGCTCAAGCACAACCACATCACCGACGCCGCCCGCTACGCCGCCGACAACTGGGGCCTGGGCTACCTGGGCAACAAGCTTGGCGTGGGCTTCAAGGACGACTTCATGGGCCCGCTGACCACCTCGTTGACCTTCGTCGGCCTGGATGACAAGGCGCTGAAGCTGGCGGTGAACCTGCGCATTCCCAAAGGCAAGTCGCTCGACACCCTCAAAGGTGAGATCTCCGGCAAGCTCGACAGCTGGGTTGCCAAGAGCCAGACCAAGGTGGCCTTCGACTACAGCATGGACGAGCCGATGTACCGCAACCCCGAGGGCGAGTGGGTCAAGGCCCTGCTGGCCGTGGCCAGCGAGAACCTGGGCATGAAGCACGAGTACGGCACCTCCGCCGGCGCCACCTCGGTGCACGACCTGCCCAATGGCGTGCAGTTCGGCCTGGCCATGCCGGATGTGAAGTACACCGGGCACAACGACAACGAGTTCAAGACCGTGGAGCAATTCATGCTCGACCTGCAGATCGTCAGCGAGATGGTGGCGCGGATCGGGCAGATGCCGAAGCTTTGATGATTCACCCGGGGCCGCATTGCGGCCTCTTGCCACGATGACGTTTTTCAATCACCTCGATGCCGTTTCCTGCATTGCCGTGCAGAGCGCCGTGCCGGATGCTTTATTTACTCCGACACCGCGCTTTTTCACCCACCGAGGCCCGTATGAAGAACGTCGAACAAATCCTCAAAGCCAAGTCCCAGCATCAGACCGTCTACACCATCAGCCCTGATGACTCGGTGCTGGATGCCTTGAAGCTGCTGGCGGAGAAGAACGTCGGTGCATTACCGGTGATGGAAAACGACCAGGTCGTAGGCATCGTCAGCGAACGCGACTATGCCCGCAAACTGGTGCTCAAGGGGCGCTCATCGGCTGCCACGCCGGTACGGGAAATCATGAGTTCGCCGGTAGTCACCGTTGAGCCCAAGCAGAACCTCGAGTACTGCATGAACCTGATGACCAACCGCCATCTGCGCCACCTGCCCGTAGTGGATAACGGCAAGCTGCTGGGGCTGTTGTCGATTGGCGACCTGGTGAAGGAAACCATCGCCGAGCAGGCCAACCTGATCCTGCAGCTCGAGCAATACATCCGCGGCGAATGATCCCGCCTAGTGGTAAGCGCGCTCCAACTCGTCCAGTTGATGGTCGAAGCTGCGCAGGCGCGCCGACCAGGTGTACACCAGCACTTCCAGATCGCGATTGAGCACGGCGGTATTGCCGCCATCGCGCACCGGAGCATCGCACAGGTCCAACTGGTAGCGCTCGCGGGCCATCGCCGTGGCCACGCTGGACAGGTCGCGGGCATTGGCCAGCCAGTGATGGTGGTGGTCGTGCACCTCGCGGTCTAGCTCCCGGCACTGGCGCTTGAGGGCGTCGAGGCTTTGCTCCAACGGTGTGCCCTTGAGCTCGCCCATTACCTCCTCGAAGGTGCGCCCGGAGTGCCAGTAGCTGCCCCAGAAGTAGCGGTCGAACACCGTCTCGACCCGGCGCAGGGCAACCTTGGTGTTCCAGATGGTCAGCAACGTTCGCCCCTGGGCCACCTCACGCTTGTTCAGGTGCAAATGCTGCCAGGCGATCCAGGCCAGGCCGCAGAGCGCCACCGCCGCGGTAACGGCGGCGGCGGCATAGAGAAACTGCACGGCCTGGTTCATCTGGTGGGTGTGCCGGATACCGTAGAAGTAGCCGGCGGTCAGGGTGCCCAGGATCGTCACGGTGCACCAGAATCCTGGTGCGTAGGGATCTTTCATTGCGCCATCCCCTCTTGTTTTACCTGAGCATAGCAACGGCCCGATCACCCATCAGGTGCCGCTCGGCGCTTTATTTGCGGGGGCGACGCAGTGCTTCGTTGAGTTGGTCGAAGGGTACCGCCCAATCGGCGTCCTCTATGATGCTTTCCTTCAAAAAGGTTCTTTGCGCCTCGGTCCAGAACGGTGCGTCCACCAGCTTGATCTCGTTCTTCAACGGCGAATGAGTGGTGATGAACTGGTCGATGCTGGTGGCATCGTCCGCCAGCCCCAGTTGCTTGAACAGGTCGGCGAATGGATGGTTCGGTGCTTCCATGATTCCTCCTCGGGCCGGGCGGGTCGTCCACGACGCCAACCCGGCGTTGGTTGCGAGCATCAGCTCAATTCGCGCACTTCGGCGTGCGGCACCAGCTTCAAGTATTGCTCCATGCTCATGTGGATCAGATGATCGTGGTCACCTGCCTCGAGGTAGACATCGCCCTGGCGGGTAAGACTCCGGTCGAGCAGCATGGGAATGTTGTAGGCGTCGCCCAGGGCCGGGATGGCGCCGCGCTCGCAATCGCCGAACAGGCTCGGCAAGTTGCTCTCGCGCGTCAGCTGCCAGGCGCCGGTCATGCGCACCTCGGTCATGTCCAGATGCCGGTTGGCCGGCAGCACGGCCATGATGAAGTTGCCATGGCGGTCATCGAGCATCACTGACTTGGCGACCCGCTCGGCGGGTACGCCGGCCGTGCGCGCCGACTCCAGGCTGGTGGCCGAATGGGGATGGGGAATGATGTCGTAGTCGCAGTTGGCCTGGTCCAGGCGCTGCTGAAGGGTCTTGGCCATACGCATGATGCACCTCCGGTTTTGCCCCCATCCACAAGTTTAGGTCGTGGCTCGACAGCCAAGGCTAAACTTCAAGGACGGGTCCGCATGAGGTGACGACAGGTGATCGCCCAGCGCTGGCGCATGCTGCTGTTGCTGTTGGTCCTCGGCTTCGTGCCGAGTGGCCAAAGCGCGCCTGGCGCAAATGTATGGCTGTTGAGCGTCGATGATGCCATCGGCCCGGCCAGCGCCGACTATCTGCTGCGTGGGCTGGACCAGGGGCAGGCACAAGGCGCGCAACTGGTGGTGATCCGCCTCGATACTCCCGGCGGGCTGGACAGCGCCATGCGCCAAATCATCAAGGCCATTCTCGCCAGCCCCGTGCCGGTGGCCACCTACGTCGCCCCGGGTGGCGCCAGGGCAGCCAGCGCCGGCACTTACATCCTCTACGCCAGCCATATCGCGGCCATGGCCCCGGGGACCAACCTCGGCGCCGCGACGCCAGTGCAGATCGGCGTCCCCGGCAAAGCTGAACAACCCGCCACGAACAGCGAAGAAGGCGCATTGGCACGCAAACAGGTCAATGATGCTGCGGCCTACATCCGTGGCCTGGCCCAACTGCGCGGGCGCAACGCCGACTGGGCGGAGAAGGCCGTGCGCGAGGCCGTCAGCCTGTCGGCCAGCGAAGCGCAGCGCTTGCAGGTAATCGACCTGATCGCCAACGACCTCCCCGACCTGCTGCGACAGCTCGATGGCAAGTCACTGCTCGTCGCAGGCCAGACCGTGCAACTGCGCACCCATGAGGCCAGTGTGACCGAACACCTGCCGGACTGGCGCACCCGCCTGCTCGCAGTGATCACCAACCCCAGCGTGGCGCTGATCCTGATCATGATCGGCGTGTACGGCCTGCTGTTCGAATTCATGAATCCTGGCTCCGGGGTCGGCGGCGTGGTCGGCGGCATCTGCCTGCTGCTGGCGCTGTATGCCCTGCAACTGCTGCCGGTGAGCCATGCCGGGGTGGCGTTGATCCTGCTCGGGGTGGCGTTCATGGTCGCCGAGGCGTTCCTGCCTAGCTTCGGCGTGGTCGGCTTCGGCGGTATCGTCGCCTTCGTCGTCGGTGCGGTGATCCTGATGGACACCGATGCCCCCGGCTTCGGCATTCCGCTGGCGCTGATCATCAGCCTGGCTGTGCTCTCGGCGCTGTTGCTCGGCGGCGTGCTGGGCATGGCGCTGAAAGCGCGCCGGCGCGCCCTCGTCAGCGGCGATGCCGGACTGGTGGGCAGCCTGGTCACGGTGACGCAGGTGCGCACCGACAACCCGTTCTGCGGCTCGGTACAGGCCCAGGGCGAACAGTGGCAGGTGCAGTGTGCGACACCGCTGCAACCTGGCCAGCACGTGCGGGTGACGGCCCGTCATGGCGTGACCCTGGAGGTCAGCGCCACTGCGCCCACGGCGCAAGGAGAGTAGACGATGTTGATGCAATTCGGTTTCAGCGCCGTGCTGGTGCTGCTGGCCATACTGCTGCTGTCGGCGCTGCGCATCCTGCGCGAGTACGAACGCGGTGTGGTGTTCCAGCTCGGGCGCTTCTGGCAGGTCAAGGGCCCGGGCCTGATCATCCTGATTCCGGGGATCCAGCAGATGGTGCGCGTCGACCTGCGCACCGTGGTGCTCGATGTGCCACCCCAGGACGTGATCACCCGCGACAACGTCTCGGTCAAGGTCAACGCCGTGCTGTACTTTCGCGTGCTCGACCCACAGAAGGCGATCATCCAGGTCGAGGACTTCCTCGCCGCCACCAGCCAGTTGGCCCAGACGACACTGCGGGCGGTGCTCGGCAAGCACGAGCTGGACGAACTGCTGGCCGAGCGCGAACAGTTGAATTCGGATATCCGCGAAGTGCTGGACGCGCAGACCGATGCCTGGGGCATCAAGGTGGCCAACGTCGAGATCAAGCACGTCGACCTGAACGAATCGATGGTCCGTGCCATCGCCCGTCAGGCCGAAGCCGAACGAGAACGCCGGGCCAAGGTGATCCATGCCGAAGGCGAGCTGCAGGCGTCGGAGAAACTCATGCAGGCGGCGCAGATGCTGGGCAAGGAGCCGGGGGCGATGCAACTGCGCTACATGCAGACACTGGGATCGATTGCCGGGGACAAGAGCTCAACCATCGTGTTTCCACTGCCGGTGGACTTGCTCAAGGGGCTGGTGGATCGTCAGCGCTGAACCCATTCGCGGGGCCAGGCTGCTCCCACTGAACCGTAGGAGCGGGCTGGCGCCGCGATGACGAACTCAGATGGGCGCGCGACGCAGGGTGGCGAGGAATGTCGCCGCGCCAATGAACAGTCCGGCAAAGGTACGGTTCAGGCGCTTCTGCTGCTTCGGCGTGCGCAACAGACGCAGCACCCGCGAAGCCAGGCCGGTGTAACCCGCCATCACCAGCAGGTCGACGCTGATCATGGTCACGGTGATCGCCACATACTGGGGCAGCAACGCCTCGTGCGGGTTGAGGAACTGCGGCAGCACCGCGAGCATGAATACCAGCGCCTTGGGGTTGCTGACGTTGACCAGGAAGCCTCGGAACATCAGGCTCAGCGGCTTGCCGATAGGCCGCACGCCAGACTCGTCGCTCATGTCCATCGGCAAGGCTTGCCATTGCTTGTAGGCGAGGTAGACCAGGTAGGCTACACCGAACCATTTGATGACCTGGAAGGCCGTCGCAGAAGCGGCGAGGATGGCGCCGACACCGGCGGCGATGACGGCGATCTGCACGATCAGGCCCAGTTGCAGCCCCAGGGCGTTCCAGTAACCACGCCAGAAACCGTACTGCAGCCCGCTGGACATCGAGGCGATCGCCCCGGCACCCGGCGACAGGCTGATCACCCAGCACGCGGCAAAGAAGGCCAACCACGTTTCCATCGACATCGCACACCTCGCTCGAACATTTGTTACAAAGCGTTAAGCTACGGTTCTGGCGAAAAAATAACCAGTAAATTCTGCGGCTTCAGTCGGTTTCGATCGATTCCGGCTTGACCGCAGTGGTGGCCTCGGCACCACGCCAACGGCGCACGGCTTTCTGGAAGAACTGGCTGTTGGGCACCTGCACCAGCGCGCCACCCGCTTCCGGCGTTTCCATCAGCGTGGTGTACAGCAGGTTGATGGCGATCACCCGGCCCTTCACTCCCGGTTTGTCGAGGGTGTCGACCAGCTCGACCACATCGCCGATGCGAAACGGCCCGACGGTGAAGATCAGCACCGCGCACAGCAGGTTGGACAGCACGCTCCAGATAGCGAAGAACGCCACCGCCGCCACCGCGACGAAGCCCGACAGCGCGGTCCACAGCACCGTGGCCGATACGCCCAGGCGCTCGAGCACGAACAGCAGCGCGCTGCCCATGATCAGCCAGCGCAAGGCGCCGCGCACCGGCACCATCAGCTCGTGCGGCAACGGGTAGCGTTCGCCCAGGCTTCTCAACCCGCGAGCGACCATGCGCTGCAGGATGAACGCGGCGATCAGGATCAGCAGAATCTGCAACCCCAGCCACATCGAGTCCATCCACTGCCCCGGCAACAGCGAGCGCAGCTCCTCCATCAGGACAGCGCCTCGAGTTCGGCCTGCATGCTTTCGAGGGTCTCAAGGGCCTCCATCCAGGCCTCTTCAAGCTCGCCTTCGCGTTGCTTGAGCTTGGTCTGGCGGGCCAGCAGGTCGCGCAGTTCATCCTTGCGCGCGGCCTCGTACACGCCACCGTCGCCCAGGGCGGTCTCGACCTCGGCCAGGTCCTTGTGCACCTGGTTGAGCTCGGCCTCCAGCTTGTCGGCCGCCTTCTTGTGCGGCGCCAACTGCTGGCGCAGGGCCGCGGCCGCCTGGCGCTGGGCTTTCTTGTCGGTCTTGTCCGGGTTGGCCGGCGTGCTGCTCACCGGCGTGTTGCGCTGGCGGAACTCGACCAGCCAGCGGCTGTAGTCGTCCAGGTCGCCATCGAAGGTGTCGACCTTGCCGTCGGCCACCAGCAGGAAGTCGTTGGTGGTGCTCTTGAGCAAGTGACGGTCGTGGGAGACCACCACCACGGCACCCGCGAACTCCTGCAGCGCCATGGTCAGCGCCAGGCGCATCTCGAGGTCCAGGTGGTTGGTCGGTTCGTCGAGCAGCAGCAGGTTCGGCCGCTCCCAGGCGATCAGCGCCAGGGCCAGGCGGGCCTTCTCGCCACCAGAGAAGTTGACCACCGGCTCGTCGACACGATTGCCGTGGAAGTCGAAGCCACCAAGGAAGTCGCGCAGGGTCTGCTCACGCTCGCCCGGTGCGATACGTTGCAGGTGCAGCAACGGGCTGGCCTTGTCGTCCAGCGAGTCGAGCTGATGCTGGGCGAAGTAGCCGACGGCGAGGTTTTCGCCACGCACCAGGCGCCCGGACAATGGCTGCAGCTCACCGGCGAGGTTCTTGATCAGGGTCGACTTGCCCGCACCGTTGGGGCCGAGCAGGCCGATGCGCGCACCCGGCGCCAGCTGCAGCTTGACCTTCTCGAGGATGGCCTTGTCGCCATAGCCCAGGCGGCCTTCGGACAGATCGAGCAGGGGGCTGGAGATCTTCTCCGACTCACGGAAGACGAAGTCGAAAGGCGAGTCGACGTGGGCCGCCGACAACTCCTCCATGCGTTCCAGGGCCTTGATCCGGCTCTGCGCCTGACGGGCCTTGGTGGCCTGGGCCTTGAAGCGGGCGATGTACTTTTCCATGTGCGCGCGCTGCGCCTGCTGCTTCTCGTAGGCCTGCTGCTGTTGCGCCAGGCGTTCGGCGCGGGTGCGCTCGAAGGCGCTGTAGCCGCCCTTGTAGAGATTGAGCTTGCGCTGTTCGACGTGCAGCACATGGTCGACCACGGCATCGAGGAAGTCGCGGTCGTGGGAGATCAACAGCAGCGTGCCCGGGTAGCCCTTGAGCCAGTCCTCCAGCCAGAGGATGGCGTCGAGATCCAGGTGGTTGGTGGGCTCGTCGAGCAGCAGCAGGTCGGACGGGCACATCAGGGCCTGGGCCAGGTTCAGGCGCATCCGCCAGCCACCTGAGAAATCGCCGACGCGGCGGTCCATCTGCTCGTTGCTGAAGCCGAGGCCGGCCAGCAACTTGCGCGCGCGGGCGTCGGCGGTGTAGCCGTCGGCGCTGTCTAGTTCACTGTGTAGGCGCGCCAGGGCAGTGCCATCGTGGGCCAGTTCGGCGGCGGCCAGTTCAGCCTGGACCTTGCGCAGGCGCACGTCGCCATCGAGGACATAGTCCACGGCGATACGGTCGAGGGTATCGACCTCTTGGCGCATATGAGCGATGCGCCAGTCGCCGGGCAGCTGGCAGTCACCGGCATCGGGCGACAGCTCGCCGCGCAGCAAGGCGAACAGGCTGGATTTGCCGGCACCGTTGGCACCGATCAGGCCGGCCTTGTGGCCGGTGTGCAGGGTCATCTCGGCGCCTTCTAGCAGGCGCTGGGGACCACGCTGTAAAGTGAGGTTCGATAGTCTGATCATGATGGTCGCGGAGTCTACCAGCTTCCCCGATCACTGGCGCGAGTGAAACCATGCACACCGACCTGTGGAATCATGCCCTGGCCCTCTATGCCCGGCCGGGTGTCGAGGCGGCCTGTCTGGCCCTCCAGGAACTGGGCGGCGATGTCTGCCTGCTGCTCTGCGGGACTTGGCTGCAGGCCCGCGGCATAGCCCCTGACGAACAACGGATTGCCACCCTGCAGGCGCTGGCCCGGCCCTGGCAGCGCGACGTCGTGGCGCCGCTACGCTCCCTGCGCCGGCAATGGCGCGAACACGCGCTCGCCGACCCACAACTGAGCGTGATGCGTGAGCAGGTGAAAGCGCTGGAACTGCAGGCTGAACGCACCTTGCTGGAACGCCTGGAAGCGTTGGCGCGTGGGTGGCCGGCGCAAGCGAGCGCGACGCCGGATTGGCTGGCCTGGCTGGTGCCAGGCCTGGCCAGGAACCACGACGCGCTAAATCAGCTGCGCGCCGCGGCCCGTGAGCTTCAGGACGCCGAAGTCGGCGACTGAGGCGCAGTGCCGGTGGTCGCAGGCGTAGTCGCGCTGGCCGCAGGCGCCGGGGTGGCGTTGGCGGCCGGAGTGGCTGGCTTGCTTTCGGCCGGTTTGGCTGGCGCTTTGACAGGCGCCGGTTTCGCGGCTGGCTTGGCTGCCGGTTTCACCGCAGACCTGGTTGCTGCTGGCTTGGCCGGGGCCTTGGTGGCGGCGGTCTTCGCAGGTGCCTTGGCAGCAGCCGGTTTGGCCGCAGGCTTGGTGGCAGGTTTTGCGGCGGCAGTCTTCGCAGGTGCCTTGGCGGCAGCCGATTTGGCCGTGGGCTTGGCGGCAGGATTCGCGGCGGCAGTCTTCGCAGGTGCCTTGGCGGCGGCCGGTTTGGCTGCGGGCTTGACGGCAGGTTTCGAAGTGGCGGCCTTCGCAGGTGCCTTGGCGGCAACCGGTTTGGCTGCGGGCTTGGCGGCAGGTTTCGAAGTGGTGGTCTTCGCAGGTGCCTTGGCGGCAACCGGTTTGGCTGCGGGCTTGGCGGCAGGTCTCGCGGCGGCAGCCTTCGCAGGTGCCTTGGCAGTAGCAGGTTTGGCCGCAGGCTTGGCGGCAGGTCTCGCGGCGGCAGCCTTCGCCGGCGCTTTGGTAGCAGCAGGCTTGGCCGCGGCTTTCGGTGCCGTCGTACGCGAGTCCAGAGCCTTGGCGGCCGCCTCGCGCACCTTGCCGACGCCCTGTGCCAGCTTCAGGCTTTCCTGGGCATCACGCTTGAGTTGCTGGATATAAGTGCGGGTCTGAGTCTGGCGATCCTTGAGAGAATCGAGCAAGTCTTCAAGTTCGCCAGCAGCTTTTTGAGCCTTGCCTTGTGCCTTGGCTTTACCGGCCTTGGCGGCATCCTGCAACTTCAGACGAGCATTGTGGAGTTTTTCCTGGGCCTTGCCACGTTGTTTTTCCAACTTGGCCAACAGTTTCTCGGCATCCGCCAGCGCTTGGGAGCAGGCATCTTCCAAATGTTCGAGCAGGCTGCCCGAAAGTTGCTGGAGCAGGTGCAACGGCGTACTTACTGGCTTCTTTTTGGCCGACATGGTTTACCTCCTGGCTGACGAGAGTGCGGCTCATACTATGCTTCTGCTGCTACCGCCGCTAGGGCATGTTGACCGTCTCGGTAGCGCCGCGTTGCATGCCTGGGCAAAGTTGTTGTCTTGCAGCTGGAAACAAGTGTAGTTGCCCATTAGTGCAGTGCCGATATTTACACATCCCTGGCCAACAACGCTGGCATACTTCGCGCTCATTGCCGCAGGAGACCTCCATGCCTCGTTATCTGATTCTCGGCCTGTGCCTGGTATCGCCGCTCTCCCTGGCCAATGCCGAGGCCGCCCCCGCCAACGACAGCGACCTGGCCTACAGCCTGGGCGCCAGCCTCGGTGAACGGCTGCGTCAGGAAGTACCCGGCCTGCAGCTCGACGCCCTGGTCGAAGGGCTGCGCCAGGCCTACCAGGGCGAGCCGCCACGGATTGCCAAGTCACGCATGCAGGCCATCCTTGAACAGCACGAAACCCAAGCCAACGCCGCCGCCGAGCAAGCCCAGGTGGACAAGCTGGTGGAGGCCGAAAAACGCTTTATCGCGGGTGAGCGGGCCAAGACCGGAGTACGTGAGTTGCCCGAGGGTATTCTCTACAGCGAACTGGCCAGCGGCAGCGGTGCGCAGCCCAAGGCCAATGGCCGCGTTCAAGTACGGTATGTGGGCAAGCTTCCGGATGGCACGGTGTTCGACCAGAACCTTCAACCGCAGTGGTTCAAGCTGGACTCGGTGATCGAGGGCTGGCAGGTGGCGCTGCCACGGATGAAAGCGGGAGCAAAATGGCGCCTGGTGATCCCGTCGGCGCAAGCCTACGGCGCCGACGGTGCGGGTGACCTGATCGCACCCTATACCCCACTGGTATTCGAGATCGAACTGCTGGACGTGGCTGACTGAATCAGGCCTGCACCGCGTCTTCTTGCTTGTGGGCGTTGTGCAACACCTCGATCAGGCAATCCTCCAGCTCGAAACGCTCGTGCAACAGGCCGCCGAGTTTGGCCAGTTTCTCGGCAAAGCGCTCGGTATCCCTGCACTCACCTTTCTCGCAATGATCATTGAAAGCCAGGGCGATCTGGGTGCTGTCATCAATGCGTGGGTTGATCTGCTTTGCCAGCTCCAAGGCACCGGTATCACCAAATGCCTTGGCTTCACTGACCAATTGCTCGCTGACTTCGAAGTGCCAGGCCGAGACATAGTCAACCAGCACCGCGCAGAAATCGCGGTTCTTGTCTTTGTCGGCAAACGCCGGCTTGGCATCGCGCAGGGCGCGGAAGGCTTGCACCAACTCCTGGCGCTCCTCCAGCCACCGATCGATCAGCTTGTGAACACCGCCCCAGCGTTCCTGGGCGTTCTGGCAACTATCGAGCATGGCGATCTCTTCCCTTCTGGGTAGATGCCGCTGCACCTCGCGACACAACACCGTGGCACAAAGGTGACATCAGCAAACGGCATCGAGCAGTTGTATTTTCGGTATGCGTGCTGGGAGATTATTCCCGCGCGACCTGCCCATCAAGGTACGCAGCAGACAAAGTTCATACAAGCGTTTAATCCCTCCGCCAGCCACCGCTGGTCGCGCAATCCCCGGCTCGTTGCGCTGGATCAAGCCAACGTGCCGCGGCGCAATCGATACACCACTAGCCACGACAGCGGTTGCGCGGCAAGTAACAGAAACGCCAGCAGGCTCCATTCAGGTAAGGTCAGGTCGAGAAAGCTCCAGTTGACTGACACACATTCCGGGGTACCCATCAGGAACGTTCGCAATATCTCGGCCCAAGGGCGTTCCATCAGATGCGCCAGCGGCAGATGGCAACCACTGACCGGCAACGGTTCGGCCTGTAACCAGACATGTCGGCTGGCCAGCAAAGCGCCAGCAACCGAGAACCCCAAGGCCAGCCACGCATGCACGCGCTGATGCCTGGCGTGGACGACTGCAGCCAGGCAGACCAGTGCATAGAGCCCCAGCATCAGCCGCTGGCTGAAGCACAGCGCGCAAGGGTCGAGGCCGACCAAGTTCTCGAGGCGAAACGACGCCACCAGCACAGAGACGGCGGCCAGGAAGGCGGGAAAGAAAAAGCTGCGCAGGCAGGCCAGCGACATGGGCGAAGGTGATCCGAAAAGAGGAGATGTGGTTTGAAACGGTAGAGGAAAGGAGCGCTTTGTATCAAGTCGCTACAGCACAGACAAGTCGCTGAATGGATAGGGAATCATTTTCACAGAAAGTGGGAATGTTCTGACGCGAACGAAGGAAAAATCAGCGCCTTCCAGTTGCACATCTCACGCCGGGAGCGAGCCTGTCAGCGAGCGCCGCTGCCAGGCACAACCCACAAGGCCAAGGTATTCTGCACGGAACGAATCCAGGCCTGCCTTCAGGCCCGAACCCCTTCCGGCAACGGCAATGCCAGCAAACGTTCATCCAGCAGCCCCAAGCCCTCCTGGAACAACTGGTTGCTGCGCTCGGTCTCGCCCAGCCCGGCCAACAGCCGCGCCAGCTCAGCGCAAGCCTCTGGATTACGCTCCATGCGCAGACTGCTCTCCAGGTAATCCCGGGCCTTGCCCCACAGACGATTCTGCAGGCTCAGCCGGCCCAAGGTAAGCAACAGACTCGGGTCCTGAGGATGCTCCTTCAGCCAACCTTCGGCCGTTTGCAGCTGGCGGGCGGGATCATCACCGCGCACCAGCCCATACAAACGTGCCAGATGGCTTTCATAGCCGCGCTTGAGCGCGCTGCGCAATACCTGCTCGGCCTCACCCTGTGCACCAACCTGGCGCAACTGCTCGGCATAGGCCGAAACCAGTTGCGGCTCCTGACGTTGGGCGTTGGTCAACTGCTGCCAGGCACGCTCGAGCGCTTGGCGAGCAGTCTGCGGATCCTCGCCCCGAGTGCTCGCCAAGCCCAGGTTCTGGCCCCACGCACGCTGCTCCAGACCGGCGAGCTCGTTGGCCGGCAGCACCTTGTGCTTGCGCAAATCCGGCAACAGCCGAATCAGCGCCGACCAGTCCCCACGCTCCAGGTGCAGGCGATGCAGCAGGCGCAGCACCTGCGCATTGTGCGGGTGGCGCTCCTGCATAGCCTGCAGGGCCTCCAGCGCGCCTTCATTCTCGCCACGGTCCATTTGCAACTGGGCATGTGTCAGTGCAACGGCTAGCTCAGCCTGGGGCTGGCGTTCCAGGGCCCGTTCGAGCAATTGATCACGCTCCTCCACCTTGCCCAACTCATTGGCCGCGCGAGCGGCGCCGAGGTAGTAGAGCAATGGCTGGCGATCGGATTCTGCGGCACGCTGCAGATGGCGCTGAGCACTCGCCCAGCGTCCCTCGGCCAGGTCCAGTTGCCCCTGCTCGACAGCGATGCGTTTGCGACGGTTACGGTTGCGCCGTGACCAAGGGTTGACCACCCCGGAGGACGTCAGCACAAGCCCGACGAGGTAACGCACCAGCAGCAGCGAGAGAACAATCCCGACCAGCGCGCCAATCGCCGCCCACAGCCCCGACTGGTAGCGGAAGCTACCGTAGGCAATCAGCACGTAGCCGCTGTGCTTGGCAATCGCGATACCCAGCGCCGCGGCGATGACGATCGCCAGCACTGCCAGCAGGTAGACGCGCTTCATGGCTTGGCCCCCTCGTCGACTGGCAGGTGGCGGCGCTGGATGTAGGCCTGCACCGCTGCCAGGCTTTCGCTCAGGTCAGGGGTGACCACCGACACCGGCTGTTCGGCCAGTTGATTGAGACTGTCGAGCATCGCCTTGCTCTGCGGGTTGTCCGGGTTGAAGTTGGCCAGCAACACGCTGCGCGCATCGTCCAAAGCCTGGGTGTAGACCTTGGCTTCGCCATTGAGAGCTGCCCATTGGGCCTGCTCGATGGTCAGGCTCAAGGCCAGCCGCAGCTGGTTGAGCGACTGGCCGGACAGCAATGGCCGGACGTTATCGTCGGCATTGAACTCGATCTGGAAATACTTGGAGATCTCCGCCCACCATTGCGACCAGCGGCTGGCGCCGTCGCCATCGGCCGTCAGAGCGCCCATGGCATCGGCCTGGCTGTCGAACTCCGGCGACTGGGCGCTGAGCTGCTGGACCAGCTCGCGCTGCGCGGCAAGCTTGAGGAACAGACCGGTACGGTCCGGCTGCTGGGTACTGGACAGCGTCGCCAGGCTGCGTGCCAACTGCTCGCGGGCAGCGAAAGCGCCTGGGTCGCTCTGCTCACGAAGAATCTCATCGGCGCCCTCGACCAACGCCTTGGCGCTGGTAATGTCCTGCAATGCAGAGAGGCGCAAGGTCGCCAGCCGCAGCAAGTGCTCAGCCTCGGCCAGACGCCACTCCTTGCGGCTTTCGCCCAGTACCGTCTCCAGGCGCTGGCTCAGGCGTTGCTGGTCGCCCTGCAGTTGCGCCACAAGGCGACGACGGTCCTCCAGTTCACTGGCTGCTGGCAGGCTGGCCAGTTGGGCGCTGAGCTGCTGCTCCCGCTGCTGCAGTGCATCGGCACGCTGATTCAGGGCTTGCAGGTGTTCGCCCTGCCCCTGCTCGCTGCCTTGCAGTTGGCGAACCTGCCAGACGCCCCAGCCGCCGACCGCGACGCCAGCGGCGCCCAGCAGCAGCGCCAGCAGCGCCAAGCCGTTGCCGGAGCGTCGGGCGGGCTTGGCGGTGGTAGGTTCCGGCGCTTCGAGCGCCGAGGGTTGTTCGGTGTTGGACAAGACAGTTTCGCTCACGTATCCATCCTTTGCATGGTGGCGCATCGCTTTCTAGCTTAGCGCCTTAAGGGGCAGGCGCAGCGGTACGCTGCACGGCTGCCAGCAAGGCCGTGGCGCTCGCGCCACGACAATCCACAATATCCAGCGCCCCGAGTGCACGGGCTTGTTCGGCTACCCGTGGGCTGGGCACGAACAACGGCAATCGAGAAAACCGCGGCCAGTCCGCACCCGCCAGTCGATGCAAGTGTTCAAGACCCTGCCCACTGCTGACCACCAGGCCATTGAGGCGTTCCCCATCGATGCTTCGAGCGAGGGTTCCGGTAGGGTAGTCGGGCAGGCAGCGGCGATACAATTCCAGATAATCGACACTAGCACCTTGCTCGGCAAGACGCTCTGCCAACAGTTCACGACCTCCGAGGCCGCGCACGATCAGTACGCGAGGCCTCGCTGACGCGGCAATAGCCTCGCGCAAGGCGGGCAGCCCGAGCAAGGCCTCGCTGTCGTCACCGGCCTCTGGAAAGACCACTTGCAGCCCATGCTCCTGAAGAATTCGCGCCGTCGCCTCACCTACTGTGAACCAACCTGCGCAAGGCGGCGTCACTCCCGCCTGGGCGAGCTGGTCCAGCAGCAGGCGGGCCGCCGGCTTGCTGACCACGATGATGGCCTGAACCTCGGCGATCGTCCGCAGGTGCTGCATCTGCAACGGCTCCGGCGCGAGTGCCTCGATAACCAGCAACGGCAGGCTGGCACTGGCAATACCCGCGTCGGCCAGCGTCTGCGCCAGTGCCGCACAGTCCTCTTCAGGGCGGGTCAGCAGCAGGCGCCAGGGGCTCACGGGTGGCCGGCCTCGCCGTAGACTTCCTTGAGGATCGCCTCGGCGCCCTGCCCCAACAGGTCTTCGGCGACCTGTACGCCCAGGGCCTCGGCATCCACGCGCGCAGCGCGGGCTTCGGCCACCAGCAAGGTGCCACCGGAGGGCTGGCCAACCAGGCCACGCAGCCACAGCTGTTCGCCTTCAAGCACCGCATAGCAGGCGATCGGCACCTGGCAGCCACCATTGAGGCGCTTGTTCAGGGAACGCTCGGCCACCACCCGGTCAGCGGTGTCGGCATGGTGCAGCGGCGCCAGCAGGGCATGAATCTCGGTATCGGCGCTACGGCATTCGATCCCCACCGCACCCTGGCCACCAGCCGGCAGGCTGTCATCGACACTGATGGAGGCGGAAATGCGGTCCTCGAAGCCGAGGCGGATCAGGCCGGCAGCGGCAAGGATGATGGCGTCGTATTCGCCGGCATCGAGCTTGGCCAGGCGGGTATTGACGTTGCCGCGCAGGAAGCGGATCTGAAGGTCGGGCCGACGCGCCAGCAATTGCGCCTGGCGACGCAGGCTCGAAGTGCCGACGACACTGCCGGCCGGCAGGGCTTCGAGATTTGCGAAGGTGTTGGAAACAAAGGCATCGCGCGGGTCTTCACGTTCACAGATGCAGTACAGGCCCAGGCCTTCAGGGAAGTCCATGGGCACGTCTTTCATCGAATGCACGGCGATGTCGGCTTCGTTGTCGAGCAGCGCGGTTTCCAGCTCCTTGACGAACAGGCCCTTGCCGCCGATCTTCGCCAGCGGCGCGTCGAGCAGCTTGTCGCCACGGCTGACCATGGGCACCAGGGTCACGACGAGGCCTGGGTGCGCCTGTTCCAGGCAGGCTTTGACATATTCGGCCTGCCACAGGGCCAAGGCACTTTTACGGGTGGCAATGCGGATTTCGCGAGTGGACATGAAACGCCCCGAACCAGAGAAATGCCGCCGATGATAACAGCTCCTCCGGGCGTGCCCGCAGATTCAGATCAGCAAAGCGCCACGCGGGAGCGGGCTTGATCCGCGATCGCGATGGCGGGCATTACACCTCATCGCGGGGCAAGTCGGGTCGCCGCATCGCCGCTCCCACGCAATCAAAGGGTTTCAGTGCAAGGACTGCATCATCTTGCGCACCCCGGCCACATGCCGCCGGCTGACGGTCAGGGCATCGCCCTCGAGCCCCTTCAGATAGAGCTGGAAATGCCCCAGCGGCGTGCGCTGCAGCCGTTCGATGCGCTCACGGGCAACCAGCGCGTTGCGGTGAATACGCACGAAACGCTCGCCGAACTCGTCTTCCAAGGCCTTGAGCGGCTCGTCGAGCAGCACTTCGCCTGCCTCGTGGCGCAAGGTCACGTATTTGTGATCTGCGATGAAATAAATGACCTGCGGAATCGGGATCAGCTCGATGCCCTTGCGGGTACGGGCACTGATGTGGCTGCGCGGCCCGCCGCCGGCGTCACCCGCTGGGCGAGTCAGCGCGGCCAGTTGCGCGCGGTTGGGCTTTTCGGCCCGGCGCAGCGCGTCACGCAACGCCGGGAGTTGGATGGGCTTCTCGACATGGCTCAAGGTGCTGTCCTTGAACGCTTCGCTGCCGTATTCGTCGTCGCCGGTGCAAAACACCACCGCAGGCGGCGATTCGCGCTCGCACAGGCGGGCCGCGACCTGCAGGCCATCAAGGCCAGGCATGCCGATGTCCAGCACCACCACGTCTGGCTTGAGGCTTTCGATCAGGGTCAGGGCCTCCTCGCCGTTGGTGGCGCTGGGCTCCATCACGGTGTAACCCTCCAGCTCGCCAAGCAGCCGGCTCAAGCGCTCGCGCGCCTGGGGTTCATCATCAACGATCAGGACATTCATAATTGCGCTGGATTCCTGAGTGAGTCTCGCACGGGTATAGCGTAGACAAATGTGGGCGACCGAAACGCGGTCACGCTACAGACCGGTGCGAAGGCCAAAGATTCACTGGCCTGGCAGATTTGCCGCCAGCCCTTTGTCCAACTGTAGACGCTCCGTGGAACGCTGCCGTTCAATCGTTGAATATGCCGCACCCCCAGGTTACCGGGTGATTCTCACGACCAGCGCCCTGCGGCGGCGGACGCAACCCTGCTATGATCGGCGCCACTTTTCCGTTCACGCCTTCAACGAGTGAATCCATGAGCACCGACAAGACCAATCAGTCCTGGGGCGGCCGCTTCAGTGAGCCCGTCGACGCCTTCGTCGCCCGCTTCACCGCCTCGGTCGATTTCGACAAGCGCCTTTACCGTCACGACATCATGGGTTCGATCGCCCACGCCACCATGCTGGCGCAGGTCGGCGTACTCAGCGACGCCGAGCGCGACACCATCATCGATGGCCTGAAGACCATCCAGGGTGAGATCGAGGCCGGCACCTTCGATTGGCGCGTCGACCTGGAAGACGTGCACATGAACATCGAGGCGCGCCTGACCGATCGCATCGGCATCACCGGCAAGAAGCTCCACACCGGTCGCAGCCGCAACGACCAGGTGGCCACCGACATCCGCCTGTGGCTGCGTGACGAGATCGACCTGATCCTGGCCGAGATCACCCGCCTGCAAAAGGGCCTGCTGGAACAGGCCGAGCGTGAAGCCGAGACCATCATGCCCGGCTTCACCCACCTGCAGACCGCACAGCCGGTGACCTTCGGCCACCACCTGCTGGCCTGGTTCGAAATGCTCAGCCGCGACTACGAGCGCCTGGTCGACTGCCGCAAGCGCGCCAACCGCATGCCCCTGGGCAGCGCCGCGCTGGCCGGCACCACCTACCCGATCGACCGCGAGCTGACCTGCAAGCTGCTGGGCTTCGAGGCCGTGGCCGGTAACTCGCTGGACGGCGTCTCGGACCGCGACTTCGCCATCGAATTCTGTGCCGCCGCCAGCATCGCCATGATGCACCTGTCGCGCTTCTCCGAAGAGCTGGTGCTGTGGACCAGCGCGCAATTCCAGTTCATCGACTTGCCTGATCGCTTCTGCACCGGCAGCTCGATCATGCCGCAGAAGAAGAACCCCGACGTACCGGAGCTGGTGCGTGGCAAGAGCGGCCGCGTGTTCGGCGCCCTTACCGGCCTGCTGACCCTGATGAAAGGCCAGCCGCTGGCCTACAACAAGGACAACCAGGAGGATAAAGAGCCGCTGTTCGACGCCGCCGACACCCTGCGCGACTCGCTGCGCGCCTTCGCCGACATGATCCCGGCGATCAAGCCCAAGCACGCGATCATGCGCGAGGCGGCCCTGCGCGGCTTCTCCACCGCCACGGACCTCGCCGACTACCTGGTGCGCCGCGGCCTGCCGTTCCGTGACTGCCACGAAATCGTCGGCCACGCGGTGAAACATGGCGTCGACACTGGCAAGGACCTGGCCGAGATGAGCCTGGAAGAGCTGCGCCAGTTCAGCGACCAGATCGAGCAGGACGTGTTTGCCGTGCTGACCCTGGAAGGTTCGGTCAACGCCCGCAACCATATCGGCGGCACCGCGCCGGCGCAGGTGCGCGCGGCCGTGGTGCGCGGCAAGGCCTTGCTGGCTTCGCGCTAAGCGCTTCTGCCAGATCAATCGCGGGGCAAGGCCGCTCCCACGCCGCCTGTGCAAGGAGACGTGGGAGCGGCCTTGCCCCGTGATCGTTTCCGGCCTTAGCGCTTGCCGCTTTTGACCATTTCGAGGAACGCCGGCATCGCCGCATCCTTGTCCGCCACGATCCGCGCCATGTGCGGGTTCTCACCCAACAACTGCAACAGCGCCTTCGCTTCCGGGAAATCCGCCAGGAAGTCGATGCTCAGCACCTTCTTGCCCACCGCACAGGCCAGGTCGACCGAGAAACAGAACATCAGGTCGGCGATGGTCAGCTGCTCACCGGCCGCATAAGGCGCAAACTTGCCATTGCGCTTGAGAGTGGCAAAACCCGCCAGCAGGTCGGCCCGCGCCCGCTCCTTGATCAGCGGCTCCACCGCCGCGCCGAAAAACGCCTCGGCATAGCAGGTACGCGCCGGCAACTCGATATACAGCTCGATTTCCCGCAGCAGCTCGCGCACCTTGGCCTGCCCGAAGGCATCGGCCGGCAGCAGCGCCTTGCCCGGCTGGGTCTGCTCGATGTAGTCGAGGATGACCCCGGTCTCGCTGATGAAACCGTGCTCGGTCTGCAGCACTGGCACCTTGCCACGGGGGCTGATGGCCAGGGCTTGAGGCAACTGGCCGCCGAAGAACGGCACCTCTTCGAAGGGCACGCCTTTCTCCAGCAAGGCCAGCTTGACCATGTTGTAGTAGTTGCTGACCGCGAATCCATGAAGCTTGAGCATTGAGACAGCCTCCAAGGCCGTATGGGGTTGGCCCGGCTGTTATAGCTCCCTTGCCCACCCTTGGCCAGTGCCATGCCCGGCGCTGATGGCCGGGCATTGCCAGCGCAAGCGTGGCACACTGTGTGCCTCACCACAGGAGCACCGCCATGAGCGAACCCCAAGACATCGACAACAATGATGAAGAAGACTTCGCCGAGGCCACCCTGACCCAGGCGATCGAGAACCAGATCGAAAGCGGCGAGCCGCCAGCCGCCAAGGCCACCTTCAACAAGCTGACCCTGGTCGGCTACGAGCGTGAAGACATCCTCAACCTCATGGCCCACGTGCTGGCCATCGAGATCGACGCCATGCTCGACGAAGATCGCCCGTTCGATACCGAGTGGTACGAAACCGCCCTGCGCGCCCTGCCGGAGCTGCCACCTGAGGCGGATCAAGGCGGCATCGAATAAGCCTGACTACACTCCTGACTTCCATCCTTGTCTCGAAGTCAGGAGTTGCCCATGCCTTTTACCCCAGAACTGATCGCCGAACTGGAAGTCCTTTCCCAGTTCAACCTGGACAACCACCAGGAAGGCATCAAGGTCAGCAGCGACGCCTCCCCCGCCCTGGTCGCCGCCGCCAAGCGCCTGCATGACAAAGGGCTCACCGACCAACCCGATGGTGGTTACCTGACCAGCCTCGGTATCGATGCCGCTGAAAGCGTCCGGCTTTTGCTGACCATCCTCAAATCAAAATCCGCCCAGCCGGCCTGAACCCCTGCTCCCGCTCCTGCAACTCGGCAGACCTGCAGGAGCGGGCTTAACCATCGATGGCTTGCACAGGCGTTGCAAATCTGACGTCAAAAAGCCAGCAACCCCTTATCCGACCGCGCCACTCAGGCTAAACTCGCCAGTGCTTCCCCCGGCCTGCCTGAGCGCGCAATGAACCACCCCCACGAAATCCGCCCCGACCTGGAACAAGGCATCGACCGCAAGGAGCTGGCCAAGCTGCGCGCGCGCTTCCTGAAGATCAACCAGGGCCGCCTGGCACGGGCGATGGAAGGGTTATCCACACGCCAGCAGCAGGTCCTCACGCTGCTGCCGCTGTTCTTCCACGTCAATCATCCGCTGCTGCCAGGCTATGTTTCCGGCACCACCCCCGCAGGGGTCTCCGGTTTCGAGCCCGACGACGAGCTGCTCGCCGAAGCCCAGCGCCTGACCCGCTCGTTCACCTACAAGCCACGCCACGGCAAGCCGCCGCAGCCGATCCACGGCCTGTTCCTGATGGGCAGCCTCGGCACGCTGGCCCAGGCCGAGCAGAGCGACATGGACCTGTGGGTGTGCCATGCACCGGACCTGGACGAGCAGGCCGTGGCCGACCTGCGACGCAAGTGCCAGTTGCTCGAAACCTGGGCGGCCAGCCAGGGCGCCGAAGCACACTTCTTCCTGATCGAACCCCGGGGCTTCGTCCAGGGCGAGCGTGACAGCCAGCTCAGCTCCGACGACTGCGGCACCACCCAGCATTACCTGCTGCTCGACGAGTTCTACCGCACCGCCATCTGGCTGGCCGGGCGCACGCCACTGTGGTGGCTGGTGCCGGTCTACCAGGAGCACAACTACCGCGACTACACCCAGACCCTGCTGTCCAAGCGCTTCATCCGTGCCCAGGACGACCTCGACCTCGGCCACCTGGCGCATATCCCGTCGGGCGAGTTCGTCGGCGCCGGGCTGTGGCAGCTGTTCAAGGGCATCGACTCACCCTACAAGTCGCTGCTCAAGCTGCTGCTCACCGAGGCCTACGCCAGCGAACACCCGCAGGTGCGCTGCCTGAGCCTGGACTACAAGCAGGCCGTGTTCGCCAACCAGCTGGACCTGGATGAGCTCGACCCCTATGTGATGGTCTACCGCCGTATCGAGCGTTACCTGCTCCTGCGTGGCGAGCCGGCACGCCTGGAGCTGGTACGGCGCAGCCTGTATCTGAAGGTGAACAAGAAACTCGGCGACCTGGGTCGCAGCCGCAGCGGGGGCTGGCAGCGCCAATTGTTGGGGCGCCTGACCGAGGAATGGGGCTGGGACGAACGCCAACTGGCGCTGCTCGACAGCCGCAGCCAGTGGAAAGTACGCCAGGTGGCCGTCGAGCGCCGCGAACTGGTGGCCGAGCTGAACCACAGCTATCGCTTCCTGACCCAGTTTGCCCGCCAGCAGAACGCCAACAGCCGGGCCGACCAGCGTGACCTCAATGTGCTTGGCCGCCGCCTCTACGCCGCCTTCGAGCGCCGTGCCGGCAAGATCGAGGTGATCAACCCGGGCATCGCTCCGGACCTGGCCGAGGACACCCTCACCTTGGTGCAATCACCCAACCGCAAGGAACCGGGCACACACCACTGGGGGCTGTACAACGGCAATCTGGGCGTACACGAGTGGGAGCACTTCAGCCCGATCAAGCGCTGCCGCGAACTGCTCGAACTGCTCACCTGGGCCCACCGCAATGGCGTGATCGACAGCAGTACGCGCCTGGCCTTGCACCCGGGCGCCAGCGACCTGAGCGAGTTCGAGCTGTTCAACCTTATCGGCAGCCTGCAGCAGAGCATCCCCCTGCCTCTGGAGACAGTCAGCGAGGTGCGCCTGCTGCAGCCGAGCGTGGCCGACGAGATCCTGCTGCTGGTGAATGTCGGCGTCGACCCGCTGCGCCATCACCGCGACCTGAACATCCTGATGACCACCGAGCGCACCGACTCGCTCAGCTACGCCGGGGTGCGCGAGAACCTGGTACTGACCCTCGACCAGATCACCCTCAACAGCTGGAACGAGGTGCTGGTCCAGCGCTACGACGGCGAGCATGCGCTGGTGCGCTGCCTGCGCGACTTCCTTAACAGCCTGGGCCAGCGCAGCCATCGCCCGCGGGTGCGGGTGCGCTGCTATTGCCACAACCGCGCCCAAGCCATCAGCCAGCGGGTCGAGGAGATTTTCGACACCGTGCAACTGCTGCTCGACCAAGGCCTGAATCACCGTTATTTGCTACAGGTGGCCCAGCACACCCACATCCTCGACTTGCAGCCCGGGCAGGTCACCTTGGCCAGCCTAGCCGACCACGACGCCGTGCTGGCGGCGCTCGGCGAGGAGCGCAGCAGCTACAGCCCATTGCACCTGGACACCCACGCCCTGCAGGACCACGACCTGCCACTGGTCCTGGCCCAGGGCCAACCCGGCTGCATCCAGGTGTTCTACCGTCTGCTCGAAGGCTGGGCCGACCTGTACGTGCTCGACGAGCACAACGCGCTCTGGCAGCAGCGGCTGCCGCAACAGGACGAGCCGCACCTGCTGCTGCCATTGCAGCGCTTCCTGCAAGCGATGGTAATGCGCCGCGATGCCCTGCTGCCCTTGGACAGCCTGCAACAAGCATCGCTGGACATCCTCTACTACCAGTTGCTGCCATCCGGTCCAGGCAAGGCGCGCAGCCTGGAACCCAGGCCGGCACCCGCGGACAGCCAGAACCAGGCCTGTTTCGAGGTCCAGGCGATCCTCCAGGCCGGCACGGGCGATGAGGTGCACGTCACCCTTTACTGCGACCAGCAGGAGTTTTCCGAACTGGAGCATGGCGACCAGCTGTATGCCGTGGTCGCGCGACAGATCCTGCGCCAGCGTCGCGGCAGCGGCAGTTACCGCTGCTACATCACCGACCTCGACCTGTCCGAACTGCTGGAGGACGAGCAAGGGTCCACCAGCCTCTGCCTACGCTACAAACGCGAACTGGAACAGGCACTCAACGATGGGCTGCAACAGCTGCAGGCGCGGCTGGAGCCCTGATCAACTCAGAGATCGAAGTCCCCTGCCGCTTCCGGCTGGTACTCGACTGCCAGCAGCTCGAGCTTGAGCGTCTTGCCGCCCGGCGCCGGCCAGTCGATCTGGTCACCCACCGACAGGCCCAGCAATGCGCAGCCGATCGGCGCAAGGATCGAGACGTTGCCTTCAGGACCCGCGTCCTTCGGATACACCAGGGTCAGGTGGTAATCCTTGCCACTGGCGATCTCGCGGCAGTGCACGCGAGAGTTCATGGTCACCACGCCGGCCGGGACTTCCTCGTGACCCACCACTTTCTCGGCGCGGTCCAGCTCGTCCTGCAGGGCGAGCATACCCGGGGTGCTTTCATCGAGGCTGTCGAGCAGGCGCTCGAGACGCTGCACGTCCAGTCGGGTGAGGATGAGGGAAGGCTTGGTGCTCATGATCCAGTCAGACTCCTTTGAACAGGCAATTTACTAAAGGCAGATAAAGCAAAACCCCGCCCAAGGGCGGGGTTTGTGAAATGCTTGGCGTCACCGACGCAGACCCTGACACTACCACAGCGGGGCAAATACTCAAGCCCACACCGCCGTTGTGGCTATGCCTGGCCCCCCGCTTTCAGGGCCAGCGCCTCGCGGCAGATCTGCCGGCGCCGCTCGTCATCGGCCGCACGCCACTCGCGGATATGCTCGACGTGGCGGTGGCAACCGGTGCACACCTTGCGCTCATCCAGCCGACATATGCTGATACAAGGTGACGGCACCGCCGGACTT
Source organism: Pseudomonas soli (assembly GCF_900110655.1). GTDB lineage: Bacteria > Pseudomonadota > Gammaproteobacteria > Pseudomonadales > Pseudomonadaceae > Aquipseudomonas > Aquipseudomonas soli. The sequence goes on along the minus strand of NZ_FOEQ01000003.1, from coordinate 351,619 downwards.
ACATTGCTGTAGAGCGGCTTGGGGGGCCTGGGCTGTTCGCTCATTTCAAATCTCGTCGAAGTCCAGCTTCTCGCCGGCCCGCTCCCAGACGATGCGCTCGAGCATCTCGCCGAGCAGCTCTTCGCTCTTCTCACACACCCACTTGCCGCTCTCTTGGTCATAGTCGAAGTGGAAACCACCGGACTTGTCCGCCAGCCACAGTTGGCGCAGCGGCTCCTGGCGGCTGAAGATCAGCTGGCTGCCATTGTCGAACTTGATGGTCAGGACGCCGGCGGAATTTTCCATGTCCAGGTCCATGCCGCTTTCATCGAACAGGTCTTCCAGGGCCTGTTGGGTCGCGTCGACCAGGTCGTGGAAACGCGCTTCGCTCAAACTCATTGCAGGGACCTCGAAAAATGGCTGTACACACGCAAGCCGGGCACGATAAGGGCGAAAGCTTCAAGCTACAAGCTAATAGCTGCAAGAAAAAGCCGCATGTCCTTCGGTCGCCTACGCCCGCCGAGCGGGGGCACCCCTTGCATAGGCAATCAGGTGGTCGCTCGGTATACTCGGCCGCAATACTGCATATTTCCAAGGATTTCACCCATGAAACGCCTGATTTCCTCCCTCGCGGCAGTGGTCGCGGTTGCTTGCCTGGTTTCGGCCTGCGGTCAGAAAGGCCCCCTGTACCTGCCGGAAGACGGCAAGGACGGCAAAGGCCCGCGCAAGTCGCACCAGCATGCCAAGCCTGTCCAGCCTCAGCCAGTGCTGGAGCAGCAGCAAGAGCAGCCTGAAGAGTCGCCCGCGCAGTAAGGAAATCCCATGGATGCATTCAACTACCGCGGCGGCGAGCTGTTCGCGGAAGGGGTGGCCCTGTCGGCGATCGCCGAACGCTTCGGAACGCCCACCTACGTGTACTCGCGTGCCCATATCGAGGCGCAGTACCGCAGCTACACCGATGCCTTGCACGGGGTGGATCACCTGGTCTGCTTCGCGGTCAAGGCCAACTCCAACCTGGGCGTGCTGAACCTGCTGGCGCGCCTGGGCGCGGGCTTCGACATCGTCTCCGGCGGTGAACTGGAACGCGTGCTGGCCGCCGGCGGCCGCGCCGATCGCGTGGTGTTCTCCGGGGTCGGCAAGACCCGTGAAGACATGCGCCGCGCCCTGGAAGTGGGGGTGTACTGCTTCAACGTCGAGTCCACCGACGAGCTCGAGCGCCTGCAAATGGTGGCCGCCGAGATGGGCAAGGTCGCGCCGGTGTCGCTACGCGTGAACCCGGACGTCGACGCCGGCACCCACCCGTACATCTCCACGGGCCTCAAGGAAAACAAGTTCGGCATCGCCATAGCCGACGCCGAGGCCATCTACGTGCGCGCCGCGCAGTTGCCGAACCTCGACGTGGTCGGCGTCGACTGCCATATCGGCTCGCAGCTGACCACCGTCGAGCCGTTCCTCGATGCCCTCGACCGCCTGCTGGTGTTGGTCGACCGCCTGGCCGAGTGCGGCATCCACCTGCGTCACCTCGACCTGGGTGGCGGTGTCGGCGTGCGCTATCGCGACGAGCAGCCCCCGGAGCTGGCCGACTACATCAAGGCCATCCGCGAGCGCGTCGGCAGCCGCGACCTGGCCCTGGTGTTCGAGCCGGGCCGCTACATCGTCGCCAATGGCGGCGTGCTGCTGACCCGCGTGGAATACCTCAAGCACACCGAGCACAAAGACTTCGCCATCATCGACGCGGCCATGAACGACCTGATCCGCCCGGCCCTTTACCAGGCCTGGATGGACGTCAGCGCGGTCAAGCCCCGCGAAGGTCAAGGCCGGGCCTACGATCTGGTCGGCCCTATCTGCGAGACCGGCGACTTCCTGGGCAAGGACCGCGTGCTGGACCTGACCGAGGGCGACCTGCTGGCCGTGCGCTCCGCGGGCGCCTATGGTTTCGTCATGAGCTCCAACTACAACACCCGTGGCCGCTGCGCCGAAGTGCTGGTCGATGGCGACCAGGCCTTCGAAGTGCGTCGCCGCGAGACCGTCACCGAACTGTTCGCCGGCGAAAGCCTGCTGCCGGAGTGAACCCATGCTGCTGCGTTTTACCAAGATGCACGGGCTGGGCAACGACTTCATGGTCCTCGACCTGGTCAGCCAGCACGCACACATCCAACCCAAGCACGCCAAGCAATGGGGTGACCGCAACACCGGCATCGGCTTCGACCAGCTGCTGATCGTCGAGGCGCCGAACAACCCGGATGTCGACTTCCGCTACCGTATCTTCAACGCCGACGGCTCCGAGGTCGAACAGTGCGGCAACGGCGCGCGCTGCTTCGCCCGTTTCGTCCTGGACAAGCGCCTGACCGCGAAGAAGCGCATTCGCGTCGAGACCAAGGGCGGCATCATCGTCCTCGATGTGCGCAACGACGGGCAGATCTGCGTCGACATGGGCCCACCGCGCTTCACGCCGGCCGAGGTCCCGTTCATCGCCGATGAGCAGGCGACCAGCTATGCACTCGAAATCGACGGACAGGTGCACCAGATCGCCGCGGTGTCCATGGGCAACCCGCATTCGGTGCTGCGCGTGGACGATGTGCGCAGCGCGCCGGTCCATGAGCTGGGCCCGAAGATCGAGCATCACCCGCGCTTCCCGCAGCGGGTCAATGCCGGCTTCATCCAGGTAGTCGACCGCCACCGCGCCAACCTGCGCGTATGGGAGCGTGGCGCGGGCGAGACCCAGGCATGCGGCACAGGCGCCTGCGCCGCCGCCGTGGCGGCGATCAGCCAAGGCTGGATGGACTCACCGGTAACCATCGACCTGCCGGGCGGGCGCCTGAGCATCGAGTGGGCCGGCCCCGGCAAACCGGTGCTGATGACCGGCCCCGCCGTTCGTGTGTTCGAAGGACAAGTTCGTCTCTAAGCGAGTATCCGCCATGACCGACCAGCCCAAAGTTGCACCCTCGCCAGCCAGTGAGCTCGATGCCGGAGCGGTGGTCGCCTATCTGCGCGCCCACCCGACCTTCTTCGCCGAGCATGACGAGCTGCTGGTCGAACAGCGCATTCCTCACCAGCGCGGCGACAGCGTGTCGCTGGTGGAGCGCCAGCTCAAGCTGCTGCGCGACCGCAACATCGAGATGCGCCATCGCCTTTCCCAGCTGATGGACGTGGCGCGCGACAACGACCGGCTGTTTGACAAGACCCGCCGGCTGATCCTCGACCTGCTCGACGCCAGCACCCTGGAAGAGGTGGTGATGGCGGTCGAGGACAGCCTGCGCCAGGAGTTCCAGGTACCCTTCGTCAGCCTGATCCTGTTCGGCGAGAACGCGGCGCCCGTGGGACGCTGGGTTTCCGGGGCCGAGGCGCAACAGGCCATCGGCGGCCTGATCGGCGGCGGCAAGACCATCAGCGGCAGCCTGCGCGAGCACGAGCTGGCGTTCCTGTTCGGCAACGATCAGCACAAGGAAGTCGGCTCCAGCGCCGTGGCCACCCTGGAGTACCAGGGCCTGCATGGCGTGCTGGCAATCGGCAGCCGCGACCCGCAGCACTACAAAAGCAGCGTCGGCACCCTGTTCCTCAGCTACATCGCCGAAGTGCTCGGCCGTGTGGTGCCGCGCTTCACCCAGACACTGCGCTCGGTGCGCTGATGGAACGCCAGCTGGAGGCTTATTGCGCACACCTGCGCAATGAGCGCCAGGTATCCGAGCACACCCTGCTGGCCTACCGCCGTGACCTCGAGAAGGTCATCGAATTCTGTAACGCCCAGGGCATCACCGGCTGGGCGGCCCTGCAGGTCCAGCAACTGCGTCAGCTCGTTGCCCGCCAGCACCATCACGGCCAGTCCTCGCGCAGCCTGGCGCGCCTGCTCTCGGCGGTGCGCGGGCTGTACCGCTACCTCAACCGCGAAGGCCATTGCCAGCACGACCCGGCCAATGGCCTGGCGCCACCCAAGGGTGAGCGGCGACTGCCCAAGGTGCTGGACACCGACCGCGCCCTGCAGTTGCTCGATGGCGGCGTCGACGACGAATTCATTGCCCGCCGTGACCAGGCGATCCTTGAACTGTTCTACTCGTCCGGCCTGCGCCTGTCGGAGCTGACCGGGCTCGACCTCGAACACCTGGACCTGGCCGCAGGGCTGGTCCAGGTGCAAGGCAAGGGCGGCAAGAGCCGCGTGTTGCCGGTCGGGCGCAAGGCCGGCGAGGCGATGCAGGCGTGGCTCAAGCTGCGCGGCATCGCCGGCCCGCGAGACTCTGCGGTGTTCATCAGCCGCCAGGGCAAGCGCCTCGGCCCCCGGGCCATCCAGCTGCGAGTCAAGGCCGCAGGCGAGCGCGAGCTCGGCCAGCACCTGCACCCGCACATGCTTCGGCATTCCTTCGCCAGCCACCTGCTGGAATCGTCCCAGGACCTGCGTGCGGTGCAGGAGATGCTCGGCCACGCCGACATCAGCACCACGCAGATCTACACCCACCTGGACTTCCAGCACCTGGCCGCGGTGTACGACAGCGCCCACCCTCGGGCCAAACGCAGCAAGGACACGGACTCATGAGCATCAAGCTGATCACCTTCGACCTGGACGACACCCTCTGGGATACCGCACCGGTCATCGCCAGCGCCGAAGTCGTCCTGCGCGACTGGCTCGAAGCCAACGCGCCGATTCTCGGTAGCGTGCCGGTCGAGCACCTGTTCGCCATCCGCGAGCGCCTGGTACAGGCCGAGCCGGGCCTCAAGCACCGCATAAGCGCCCTGCGCCGGCGGGTGCTGTTCCATGCCCTGGAAGAGGTCGGCTACAGCGAGAAACACGCCCAGGAACTGGCCAACGAAGGTTTCGAGGTGTTCCTGCATGCGCGGCACCAAGTGGAGGTGTTCCCAGAGGTGCAGCCGGTGCTGGAGATCCTGCGCCATCACTACACCCTCGGCGTGGTCACCAACGGCAATGCCGACGTGCGCAGGCTCGGCCTGGCGGACTACTTCCGCTTCGCCCTGTGCGCCGAGGACCTGGGTATCGGCAAGCCGGACCCGGCACCGTTCCTCGAAGCGCTGAAGCGCGGCGAGGTGGACGCAGGGGCGGCGGTGCACGTCGGCGACCATCCGGGCGATGACATCGCCGGCGCCCAGCGCGCCGGGCTGCGGGCGGTGTGGTTCAACCCGCAGCACAAGCCCTGGAGCGGCGAACAGGCGCCGGATGCGGAGATTCAGCGGCTGTCGCAGTTGCCCGACGTGCTGTCGCGCTGGCGCTGACTTACAGACGGCGCCCACAAAAAAGCCCGCAGCGACGGCGGGCTTCTTTGCGTTCAGCCACTCAGATAGGGCGGCTGCCGTACTTGTTGTCCGGCTTCTTGGGCGGATCGGCGACCACGTTGGCCTCCACTTCCTGCACCTTGCCGCCGCGCGAAAGGAACTCTTCCATCGCCTTGGCCAGCGCGTCGCGCTCTTTCTGCTTGGCTTCCATGCTCGGCATCTCGTCTACCGAGACAGCCGCCTTGGACTTGCCCTTGGCAGCGGGTGCCGGGCTGCTGTCGTCATCGCCGGCATCTTCCGCGCCATCGTCGGCCGCAGCTTCCAGGCCATCATCAGCCTCGTCTTCGTCGCCTACTTCGAGGTCATCATTTTCCAGATCGTCGTCGCTCATGTTCTACCTCATGACTTGCGAAAAGCAGGTTAGTTATAGACCGGTGCAGCCGTAGACCGGCAGCCACCAGTGAAAATTCAACTGGCCGTGGATTGGCCACTGCCCTGGGTGTCCACCCCCTCATGGGGGGCCTGGCACCCTGCAGGCCTTGCTCCTGGCAAGGCCCGACAAAATTTTTTGAACCCTTGCTGGCCACAGGCTATTGGCAAGCCTAGCAAAGGGTAGCGAAGTGTGTGGACTACTCGTCCGGCCCCTTCGGCGCGCATTCTAGCGCGCTCGCAGAAAAAGCAAAGCACCAGAAACGCCCAATGACTTGTAAGTTTTCTACCTACGTCGCGATCAGGACAGAGAAACCGTTTGCCCGGCGCGAATCGGCAAACTACAGGCAAAAAAATGCCCGGCGAACCGGGCAAGTTTTCCAGCGTGGCGGTTACAGGTTGTAGCCGCGCTCGTTGTGCTGAGCCAGGTCGAGGCCGACCGACTCTTCTTCTTCGCTGACCCGCAGCCCCATGACCAGGTCCAGGACCTTGAGGATCACGTAGGTGACGATGGCGGTGTAGACCACGGTGAAGATCACACCCTTGGCCTGGATCCAGAACTGCGCGGCGATGTCGGTTACCGCACCGAAGCCGCCCAGGGCAGGCGCCGCGAACACACCGGTGAGCAGGGCGCCGATGATCCCGCCGATACCGTGCACGCCGAAGGCGTCGAGGGAGTCGTCATAGCCCAGCTTGCGCTTGAGGCTGGTGGCGCAGAAGTAGCAGACCACGCCAGACACCAGGCCGATCACCAGGGCGCCCATCGGGCCGACGGTACCCGCGGCCGGGGTGATGGCGACCAGGCCGGCGACCACGCCCGAGGCGATGCCCAGTGCGCTTGGCTTGCCGTGGAAGATCCACTCGGCGAACATCCAGCCCAGGGCGGCGGCGGCGGTGGCGATCTGGGTCACCAGCATGGCCATCCCGGCAGTGCCGTTGGCCGCGGCGGCGGAACCGGCGTTGAAGCCGAACCAGCCGATCCACAGCATGGCCGCGCCCATCAGGGTGTAGCCCAGGTTGTGCGGGGCCATCGGCGTGGTCGGGTAGCCCTTGCGCTTGCCCAGCACCAGGCAGCAGACCAGGCCGGCGATACCGGCGTTGATGTGCACCACGGTGCCGCCGGCGAAGTCCAGCACGCCCCAGTCCCACATCAGCGCACCGTCACCGCTCCAGACCATGTGCGCGATCGGCGCATAGACCAAGGTGAACCAGACGCCCATGAAGATCAGCATCGCCGAGAACTTCATGCGTTCTGCGAATGCTCCGACGATCAGTGCCGGTGTGATGATGGCGAAAGTCATCTGGAAGGTGATGAACACGGCCTCAGGGAACAACGCGGTGGCCGAGGTCAGGCCCGACGGCGTGACGCCGCTGAGGAAGGCCTTGGAGAAGCCGCCGATGAAGGAATTGAAGTTGAGCACGCCCTTTTCCATACCGGTGGTATCGAAAGCCAGGCTGTAGCCATAGATGACCCAGAGGATGCTGATCAGGCCGGTGATGGCGAAGCACTGCATCATCACCGACAGCACGTTCTTCGAACGCACCATGCCGCCGTAGAACAGCGCCAGGCCCGGAATAGTCATGAACAGGACCAGTGCCGTCGAGGTGAGCATCCAGGCGGTGTCGCCGGAGTTCAGCACGGGGGCGGCAGTTTCCTCTGCCAGGGCCAGCCCTGGCATTACGAGGGACAATAGGGCTCCTAGCCCTGCGATCTTACGCAGAGTCATGTTGTTTTCTCCTGGGGCGTTGGGTTTGGTGAGGCTTTGCTTGGCGCTTAGATCGCGTCGGTATCGGTTTCGCCGGTACGGATGCGGATCGCCTGCTCCAGATTGACCACGAAGATCTTGCCGTCGCCGATCTTGCCGGTGTTAGCTGCCTTGGTGATGGCTTCAATTACCCGATCGAGGTCCTTGTCGTCGATGGCGACATCGATCTTCACCTTGGGCAGGAAATCGACCACGTATTCAGCACCGCGATACAGCTCGGTGTGACCCTTCTGCCGGCCGAAACCTTTGACCTCGGTCACGGTGATGCCCTGCACGCCGATTTCCGACAGCGACTCGCGCACGTCGTCCAGCTTGAACGGCTTGATGATGGCAGTGACTAGCTTCATGAAACTCTCTCCCGATTTGATGGACTTGCCCCAGGAAAACAAACCCGTCTCAAGTCTAAGCGCAGCGCCTGGCTTTGTAACGCGTCGTCGGCTCCATTCTCCCCGCCGACACACGATCCGCCTGTGACGAAGGACCTTGCGGCTCCGCCTGCGCACTGCCTGGTCACAAGGGACTGCATCAGTGCATGGCTCCCTCGGGTCTTTGCAGAAACCTTGCCAGTTCGAACAACGATCGGGAAAACAGGGAGTTGCGCGAATCGGTAGGGATTGGCCAGTTGCCAGCAGCGACAAAGTGCACAAAATCGGTGCGCGACTTTTGGCCGCCCTGCGCGAAAAGCGTGCAGGGCAAGCGGGCAAAAGCCCCGTGCTACACTGCTGCCCTTTCAGTGATCAGCGGATACCAGACATGCTCGCGCCCAAAGCCTTCCTCGATGCCCTGAGCGACCAGGCCTCGCGCCTGTTCAGCGGCGACACCGCCGCGCCCCGCGCCGAACTGGAAAGCCAGTTCAAGGTGCTGATGCAGGGTGCCTTCAGCAAGCTCGACCTGGTCAGCCGCGAGGAGTTCGACAGCCAGATGGTGGTACTGGCCCGCACCCGCGCGCGCCTCGAAGCCCTCGAGCAGCAATTCGCCGAGCTGGAAGCCAGGATGGCGCCGTCCCCCAAGGAATAACGATCGATACACGGAGTGTTTGCCATGAAAGTCAGTGCCCGCAATGTATTCGAAGGTACCGTCAGCGCCGTCCAGCCTGGCGCGGTGAATGCCGAGGTCGAGCTGACCCTCGGCGGCGGCGAGAAACTGGTGGCGGTGGTCACCATGGCCAGCCTGCACAACCTCAACATCAACGTCGGCAAGCAGGCCGTGGCGCTGGTCAAGGCACCGTGGGTGGTGCTGATGACCGATGCCGCTGGCTACAGGCTGTCGGCGCGCAACAGCCTCGAAGGCGAAGTGCTGCGGGTCGGCGACGGCGCGGTGAATGCCGAGGTGGTGCTGAAGCTGTCCGGCGGCACCGAGGTGTATGCCATCGTCACCCGTGAAGCGGTGCAGGAACTTGGCCTGAAGCCGGGTGTGAAGGCCACCGCGCTGATCAAGGCCTCGCACATCATCCTGGGCGCCAAGCCCTGATCGAATGCCCCTTCTACCTTGCCCAGGTAGAAGCGGGATTACCTCGCGATGCTAATCGCGCGGCACACTGGATTAATTCCCCTCTCAGCAGATGAAACTTGTTTAAGTTACGTCTTCCCGGTTGACTTCCCCGCTATGCTTTGCATAAAGTTCACCCGCCCCGAAAAGCGGGCCTTTATTTCAACTCACGAAGAATTCAATGGACACAGTATCTAGTCGCTGTCTGGCAGCCGTTGGCCGCCAGGCACTTGAACCGGAACTCCGGGCCCGCCCCTAGGTCGGGCAAGCCGCGCCAGAGCCTGATGCTCCGCCGTAGCTTGCCGCCCCGGGTGCCCGCCCGGTCGGAGGCAAGCTCATGAACCTCGATATAGCTACCCCTCGCCTGCGCGCCTTTGCGCACAAGGCCCCGTACCGTACTGTTCGCGGCTGGGGCTTGTCCTCACCCCTGAAACCGCCCAGTCGATAGCGCGCCCGTTACCGCCTGCAGTGACGCGCGCGATGCTGTCCGTTCGCTGAACTGACGCCATTTAAATCGTCAGAAACTTCCGAACTTTAAGTAATTAAAGTTCATTGGATTTCTATTGCCCGCCACTTAACAAATGGAATTAACCGACCATGGAATCAGCCAGTAGAAAGTTCGCTGCCGATCTTATTTCCGGCATTCGCCAGCGAACACGTAAACGTCGGAAAAACCACGTTTTTCATTGTTTGAATCATTGCGACACGGGACACGTTCACTCACCTTCCCCACCGTGAGTCAACTGTGTGTCGTGCCGCCTCCTGCGGCAGGAGCACAGCCAAATGACCGTAAAAGACCGCAACACCCGCAGCAAAGCCGGCGAAGACACCCGCCTGTCCATGCGCGCCGCCCGCGAGGCACGCAACGGCCTGGCCGTGACCCTGGCCAACCTCGATGCCAGCGAACTGGGCCTGACCGAGCACGAAGCCGCCAAGCGCCTGCAGCGCGACGGCGCCAACCAAGTCGCCCATGACAAGCCGCAACCGGCCCTGGTGCAATTGCTCAAGGCCTTGCACAACCCCTTCATCTACGTGCTGCTCACCCTCGCCGGCATCAGCTTCGTCACCGACTACTGGCTGCCGGTACGCGCAGGCGACATGGAAGAAGCGGACCTGACCAAGGTCATCATCATCATGGCCATGGTCAGCCTCAGCAGCCTGCTGCGCTTCTGGCAGGAGTACCGTTCGGGCAAGGCCGCTGACGCCCTCAAGGCCATGGTCCGCACCACCGCCACCGTGCTGCGCCGCGAGCGCCACGACCAGCCGGCGCACCTGCGCGAAGTGCCGATGAACGAGCTGGTGGCCGGCGATATCGTGCAATTGGCGGCCGGCGACATGATCCCCGCCGATATCCGCCTGATCGAGTCCCGCGACCTGTTCATCAGCCAGGCGGTACTGACCGGCGAGGCGCTGCCGGTGGAGAAGTACGACACCCTCGGCAACGTCGCGCAGAAGTCCGCCGGAGGCAGCGCCAGCGATGAAAGCGGCCTGCTCGACCTGCCCAACATCGGCTTCATGGGCACCAACGTGGTGAGCGGCCGCGCCCGCGCGGTGGTGGTGGCCACCGGCAAGCGCACCTACTTCGGTTCGCTGGCCAAGGCCATCGTCGGCTCGCGCAGCCAGACCGCCTTCGACCGTGGCGTGAACAGCGTCAGTCGCCTGTTGATCCGCTTCATGCTGGTGATGGTGCCGGTGGTGTTCATGCTCAACGGCGTGGTCAAGGGTGACTGGAGCGATGCCTTCCTGTTCGCCCTGGCCGTTGCGGTGGGCCTGACCCCGGAGATGCTGCCGATGATCGTCAGCGCCAACCTGGCCAAAGGCGCCGTGGCCATGGCCCGGCGCAAGGTGGTAGTCAAGCGCCTGAACGCCATCCAGAACTTCGGGTCGATGGATGTCCTGTGCACCGACAAGACCGGTACCTTGACCCAGGACCGCATCATCCTCGAACACCACGTCGACCCCAGCGGCCACAAGGACGCGCGGCTGTTGGAGCTGGCCTGGCTCAACAGCCACCACCAGAGCGGCGTGAAAAACCTGATGGACCAGGCCGTGCTGCGCTTTGCCGGCGAAAACCAGGGCTTCCAACCGCCCTATGCCTACGCCAAGGTCGACGAACTGCCCTTCGACTTCATCCGCCGTCGCCTGTCGGTGATCGTCAAGGATGCCCTGGGCGATCACCTGCTGGTGAGCAAGGGCGCCGTCGAGGAAATGCTGGCTATCGCCACCCATGTGGAAGAAGGCGGCCAGCGGGTCACTCTGGATGCCGGGCGACGCCAGCAACTGCTGGCCACCGCCAGCAGCTACAACCAGGAGGGTTTCCGCGTGCTGCTGGTCGGCACCCGGGACATCCCAGCTGCCGACGGCAAGCCTCAGTACCACACCGATGACGAACGCGAGCTGGTGATCCGTGGTTTTCTGACCTTCCTCGACCCGCCCAAGGAAACCGCCGGCCCGGCCATCGCCGCCCTGCGTGAAATGGGCGTGAAGGTGAAGGTGCTGACCGGCGACAACCCTGTGGTCACCTGCAAGGTCTGCCGCGAAGTGGGCCTGGAGCCCGGCCAACCACTGCTCGGTCAGGACATCGAACGCCTGGACGACACCCAGCTCAAGGCCCTGGTCGAAGAGCGCACGGTGTTCGCCAAGCTCACTCCGCTGCAGAAGTCGCGGGTACTCAAGGCACTGCAAGCCAATGGCCACACCGTGGGCTTCCTCGGTGACGGCATCAACGACGCCCCGGCGTTGCGCGATGCCGACGTGGGCATCTCAGTGGACAGCGGCACCGACATCGCCAGGGAATCGGCCGACATCATCCTCCTGGAAAAGAGCCTGCTGGTGCTGGAGGAAGGCGTGCTCAAGGGCCGCGAAACCTTCGGCAACATCATGAAGTACCTGTGCATGACCGCCAGTTCGAACTTCGGCAACGTGTTCTCGGTGCTGGTGGCCAGCGCGTTCATCCCGTTCATGCCAATGCTGGCGATCCACCTGCTGCTGCAGAACCTGATGTACGACTTTTCCCAACTGTCGCTGCCGTGGGATCGCATGGACAAGGAATTCCTGGCCGAGCCACGCAAGTGGGATGCGCGCAACATCGGTCGCTTCATGCTGTGGATCGGCCCAACCTCGTCGATTTTCGACATCACCACCTTTGCCCTGATGTGGTACGTGTTCGCCGCCAACAGCGTGGAAATGCAGGCGTTGTTCCAGTCCGGCTGGTTCATCGAGGGGTTGCTGTCGCAGACCTTGGTGGTGCACATGCTGCGCACGCGCAAGGTGCCGTTCTTCCAGAGTACCGCGGCGCTGCCGGTGATCCTGGCCACCGGCCTGGTGATGTGCCTGGGCATCTACATCCCGTTCTCGCCACTGGGGGCGATGGTCGGGCTGGTGCCGCTGCCGTGGGAATACTTCCCATGGCTGGCCGCTACCCTGCTCGGCTACTGCCTGGTGGCCCAGGGCATGAAGACCCTGTACATCCGCCGCTTCGGCCAGTGGTTCTGAGGGGGTGGGCATGCGCGTACTGATCTGCGCGGGGCGCAACTACGCCGACAACCAACGCTGCCGCCAGGCGCTGGACGCCCTCCAGCGCCAGCAACCAATCCAGGTGCTGATCCACGGCGGCAGCCAGCATCTGGGCGGCGAAATCGAAGGCTGGGCCCGCGAACAGGGCGCCGACATAGTGCGCTACCCGCCCAATTGGCAACTCCACGGCAAGTTGGCCGAGCGCCTGCGCAACCTCTTTATGTTGCGCGACAGTCGGCCCGACCTGGTGCTGGCGCTGCCGGGCGGTGATGATACCGAGGAGTTGCTGGCGCGGGCGCGGGGTTCGGGGATTCCGGTGATCTGCGCCAGGCAGCCACGCACGACGGGCGCCCACAGACTTGGGGGGCAGGCCGGACAAAATTCGACGCACTCTTCTCGTCCACTTGCACAAGAGCACCACTAAGCTTTGCCAGGCCGCAGGACGCGGCCATCACCTGCAAACACGGAGTGTCAATGTCCCTCGCCCTCGTCCACAGCCGCGCCCAGGTCGGGGTGCAGGCTCCGGCTGTCAGCGTCGAAACCCACCTGGCCAACGGCCTGCCCACGCTCACGCTGGTCGGTCTGCCAGAAACCGCGGTCAAGGAGAGCAAGGATCGAGTCCGCAGCGCCATCGTCAACTCTGGCCTGGACTATCCGGCACGGCGCATCACCCAGAGCCTCGCCCCAGCCGACCTGCCCAAGGACGGTGGCCGCTACGACTTGGCCATCGCGCTGGGTATCCTGGCCGCCAATGGCCAGGTACCGGTTGCCGCCCTCGACGGCATTGAATGCCTGGGGGAACTGGCGCTGTCGGGTACGCTGCGCCCGGTGCAGGGTGTACTGCCTGCGGCATTGGCGGCGCGAGACGCGGGTCGGGCGCTGGTAGTACCCAGGGAGAATGCCGAGGAAGCCAGCCTGGCCAACGGCCTGGTGGTGTACGCGGTGGGGAGTCTGCGAGAACTGGCAGCCCACCTGAATGCTCAACCGGCAATGTCACCCTACGTGGCGAAAGGCCTGTTACTGGAGCAACGCCCCTACCCGGACCTCAGCGAAGTTCAAGGCCAGATCGCTGCCAAGCGGGCGCTGTTGGTCGCCGCAGCTGGTGCCCACAACCTGCTGCTCTCCGGCCCGCCGGGCACCGGCAAGACCCTGCTCGCCAGCCGCCTGCCCGGGCTGCTGCCGCCGCTGGACGAGCGCGAGGCGCTGGAGGTGGCGGCGATCCGCTCGGTCAGTGGCCAAGCACCGCTCGATTGCTGGCCACAGCGGCCGTTTCGCCATCCCCACCACTCGGCCTCCGGCCCGGCGCTGGTGGGTGGTGGCAGCCGACCGCAACCCGGCGAGATCACCCTGGCGCACCATGGCGTGCTGTTCCTCGATGAGCTGCCCGAATTTGAACGACGTGTGCTGGAGGTGCTGCGCGAGCCGCTGGAGTCTGGCGAGATCGTGGTAGCTCGGGCCAAGGACCGGGTACGCTTCCCGGCGCGCTTTCAACTGGTGGCAGCCATGAACCCGTGTCCTTGCGGCTATCTGGGTGACCCGACCGGCCGTTGCCGGTGCAGCAGCGAGCAGATCCAGCGCTACCGCAACAAGTTGTCCGGCCCCCTGCTCGACCGCATCGACCTGCACCTGACAGTGGCCCGGGAAAGTACCGTGCTGACCCACCAGCCCAGCGGGGAGACCAGCGCCAGTGTTGGCCAGCGGGTGGCCGAGGCACGGGAGCTGCAACAGCGCCGGCAGGGCTGCGCCAATGCCTTCCTCGATCTCAAGGGGCTGCGCCGGCATTGCCCGCTGGAGCCGGTCGACCAGGCCTGGCTGGAGCAGGCCTGCGAACGGCTGACGCTGTCGTTACGGGCAGCACACCGGCTGTTGAAGGTGGCCCGCACCCTGGCGGACCTGGAGTGCGCGCAATCCATTGCCAGGTCGCACCTGGCGGAGGCGCTGCAGTACCGGCCCAGCGCCTGATCTATTACGGCGGCTTCCGCGCAATCACCCGCTGCATCATGGCTGAGCTCCTTCGACAGACCCAGTCAATCGATCTCATAGCGGAAATATATTTTGCGCACTAAATATTTGCGCGCAATATCACCTCAAGCAGTAAGCAGTCGCCAACCCCACTCAGCAGAACCCGGAGAACGATCATGACCCTTCGCAAAGCCTTCGCCGTCACCGTCACCACCCTGGCCCTCGGCACCAGCGTCAGCAGCTTCGCCAGCGAAGCCACCTCGTACCACTATGGCATGGACCTGGACATCGCCAAGGTCGTCAGCGTCGATGCCCCCACCAGCACCCAAGGTCAGACCAGCACCGCCACCTTGACCTACCGCGACAGCAGCGGCCAGCTGCGCGCCGTGAGTTACGTGCAACCCACCGTCCTTGCCAATCAGAACTGAGCCGCGGCTCGCCCACCAAAGGAGCTAGAACATGAAACTGTCCCACACCCTGACCGCCGGCCTGCTGGCCCTTGCCGTGAACAGCGCCTTCGCCGCCGGCAGCCCCGGTGTCGAACACACCACCCAGGGTTTCCTCGACGCCCTGGCCGCCGGTGGCGGCAAGCCGCTGGAGACCCTGGCGCCCAAGGATGCCCGTGCGGTGCTCAGCGGAGCCCAAGCCGGCGTAAAGGTCAATGTGTCGGAGATACGCGTCGAACGCCGGACCATCCAGGCCGGTGGCCAGCCACTGGAGATCCGTGTGGTTCGGCCCGCAGGGGCCAAGGGCGAATTGCCGGTATTCATGTTCTTCCACGGTGGCGGTTGGGTGCTGGGTGACTACCCTACCCACGAACGCCTGATCCGTGACCTTGTGGTGGGCTCCGGTGCTGCGGCAGTGTATGTCGACTATACGCCGTCCCCCGAAGCGAAGTTCCCCACCGCGATCAACCAGGCTTACGCGGCCACCCGCTGGGTTGCCGAGCATGGCAAGGAGATCGGCGTGGACGGTAGCCGCCTGGCGGTTGCCGGCAACAGCGTCGGCGGCAACATGGCCGCGGTGGTGGCACTGAAGGCCAAGGAGGCCGGCACGCCGAAGCTGCGCTTCCAGGCACTGCTGTGGCCGGTGACCGACGCCAACTTCAACAATGCGTCCTACAACCAGTTCGCCGAAGGACACTTCCTGACCCGCAACATGATGCAGTGGTTCTGGAACAGCTATATCACCGACCCGCGCCAGCGCGACGACATCCACGCCTCGCCGCTGCGCGCCAGCGTGGAGCAATTGAAGGGCCTGCCGCCGGCCCTGGTGCAAACCGCCGAAATGGACGTGCTGCGCGACGAAGGCGAAGCCTATGCCCGGAAACTGGACGCCGCCGGAGTGCCGGTGACCGCCGTGCGATACAACGGCATGATCCATGACTATGGCCTGCTCAATGTACTGAGCAGCGTGCCTAGTGTGCGCAGTGCCATGGACCAGGCGGCACAGGCCTTGAAAACCCATCTGCAATAACGGGTCGATCGCCTCCGCGGGGCAAGCCCGCTCCCACGCAGACATCACACCTGTGGGCGCGCTTGTCCCGCGACTGATTCAGCAAAGGTCCGACATTCAGAACGCTGCTTCCTGTAACCCCAGGATTGTCCTGTATCCCTTGTCCGCCGAAAATGCCCGCCTCTTTCATCGATGGCATAAGCTGTTGCATCAAGCGCTGCCGCATGCAGTTCAAGGAGTCCGAGCGATGCCACACGAAGGCAGCCTTCTACAAACCGCCGTCATTTTCCTCCTCGCCGCCGTGGTCGCCGTGCCACTGGCCAAGCGCCTGCAACTGGGCGCCGTGCTCGGCTACCTGTTGGCCGGCGTGGCCATCGGCCCGCAGGCCCTGGGACTGATCCGTGACACCGAGAGCGTCGCGCACATCTCCGAGCTGGGTGTGGTGTTGCTGCTGTTCATCATCGGCCTGGAGCTTTCACCACGACGCTTGTGGCTGATGCGCAAATCGGTGTTCGGCGTCGGCACCGCTCAGGTCGTGCTGACCGGCGCGGTACTTGGCGCCATCGCCCTGTTCGGCTTCAGCCAGAGCCTGCCGGCGGCCATCGTGCTCGGCCTGGGTTTGGCGCTGTCATCCACCGCACTGGGCCTGCAGAGCCTGGCCGAGAGCAAGCAGCTCAATGCGCCCCACGGTCGGCTGGCCTTCGCCATCCTGCTGTTCCAGGACATTGCCGCAATCCCGTTGATCGCCCTGGTGCCGCTGCTGGCCGCCAGCGGCCCCGACACCAGCCACGGCGACAGCATCGAACATGGCCTGAAGGTGTTCGCCAGCATCGCCATCGTCATCGTCGGCGGCCGCTATCTGCTGCGTCCGTTGTTCCGTATCGTCGCCCGCACCGGTTTGCCGGAAGTCTCCACAGCCACCGCGCTTCTGGTGGTAATCGGCACCGCTTGGCTGATGGAGGAAGCCGGCGTGTCCATGGCTCTGGGCGCCTTCCTCGCCGGCCTGCTGCTGGCCGACTCCGAATACCGCCATGAGCTGGAGTCGCAGATCGAGCCGTTCAAAGGCCTGCTGCTGGGCCTGTTCTTCATCAGCGTCGGCATGGGCGCCAACCTGCGCCTGCTGCTGGAAATGCCGCTGGTGTTGCTGGGCCTGACCCTGTTGTTGATCGGCGTGAAGCTGGCGTTGCTGATAGGCGTCGGCCGCCTGGCCGGTGGCCTGAACAGCGCCAGCGCCCTGCGCCTGGGCATGGTACTGGCCGCCGGCGGCGAGTTCGCCTTCGTGGTGTTCAAGCTGGGCAAGGACCAGGGCCTGCTCGACACCCAGACCTACGACCTGCTGTTGATGACCATCACCCTGTCGATGGCGCTAACGCCACTGCTGATGCTCGGCTGCGCCCGCGCCCTGAAGCGCCCGCAGGCGGCCCGCGAGGTGCCCGAGCAGTACAAGGCCATCGACGCGGGCACCCCGCGCGTGGTGATCGCCGGCATGGGCCGCATGGGCCAGATCGTCGCGCGCATCCTGCGGGCGCAGAAGATCCCGTTCATTGCCTTGGAGACCTCGGTCGACGCCATCGAAATGACTCGCATGTTCGAACAGGTGCCAGTGTTCTATGGCGACCCGCTGCGCCCCGAAGTGCTGCACGCGGCCAAGGTTGGCGAGGCGGAGTATTTCATCATCACCATTGATGATCCCGAGGTGGCCATTCACACCGCGGAGCGGGCCAAGCGCCTGTATCCGCACCTGAAAGTGATCGCCCGGGCACGCAACCGCCAGCACGTGCACAAGCTGATTGACGTGGGTGCCGACCCGATTCGCGAGACGTTCTATTCCAGCCTGGAGATGAGCCGGCGCGCGTTGATCGGGCTGGGGCTCACCGAAGCGCAGGCGACAGACCGCATCGCCCGGTTCACCGAGCATGATGAGCAGGTCCTGGAGGCCCAGGGGCAGGTACGCGACGACCGGGCCAAGGTGATGCAGACGGCCAAGGAGGCGCGGGTGGAGCTGGAGCGGTTGTTCGCCTCGGATGATGTCTGATGAAGCCGGCTAGGGCCCGTTGTGGGCCCGCTGCATCGGATCGAGATGGTGCGCTACAGATGTGTGTAAGCTTGACGGCGAGGGGCTGTGTAGCAGCCCCAGTCAGTAATCACGCCGCCGCAGGTTCAAATGCATCTTTGCGCCGTGTCAGCAGCACCAACCCCGCCGCTCCCGCTGCCATCAGCAACGGCAACGCGTGCCCGCTGATCCACTGGCTCCCCGCCCCGGCCAGCAACGGCCCGAGCAGGCAACCGATACCCCACAGCTGCGCCACGTGAGCATTGGCCCGCACCAGTTCGTCATCCCGATAGCGCTCGCCGATCAGCACCAGTGACAATGTGAACAAGCCGCCCGCGCTGGCACCGAACAGGACCCACAGCGGCCAGATCGCCGGGTTATGCAGCAGCACTGGAATCACCAGGCTTGAGACCAGCAAGGTCAGTGCACAGCCGCTGAACAGCGTTCGCCGTGACATGCGATCGGCCAAGGCGCCAATCGGTAATTGCAGCACCGCATCACCCACCACCACAGTGCTGACCATGAACAACGCCACCTCCGTGGTGAACCCTTGCTGCAGGCAGTAGACCGGCAGTAGCGTCAGGATCATCGCCTCGAATGCCGCAAACAGCGCGATCGCCCAGGCGATCACCGGCAGACGCCGACAAAAGCCGAACAGATCGGCGAAGGTCACGCTGCACGCCTCAGTGGTCGGTGCACCGCCGCGCCCCAGCAGAATCAGCGGTGCAACCAGCAACAAGCCGCTCGCCGCCCAGAAGCCGAAATCATCGTCAGAGCCCAGAAAACCTAGAACCAACGGGCCGGCCAACTGGCTAAGTGCATAGCTGCTGCCATACAGCGCTACCAACCGGCCACGCCACTGTTCGACCACCAACTGGTTGATCCAGCTCTCACCAAGGATGAACACCACCGTCAGCGACATACCGATCATCAAGCGCAGTACCAGCCACAGGGCATAACTGGGCAGCAGCGCCACCAGGCTGATCGACAGCGCCCCACCCCACAGGCACAGACGCATGGCCATGGGTACGCCGACCCAACCGGCAAGGCGGCTGGCCAGGCTGGCACCGACCAGCACACCTAGGGCCGGCATCGCCGCCATCACGCCGATGGCGAATCCACCGTAGCCCCAACCCTCCAGGCGCAGGGACACCAGCGGCATACTCACGCCGAGCGCAAGCCCGACACTGAGCACCGACGCCAGGACGGCAAAGTAGGTTCCCCAACGCATAGCGGCCTCCGGGTAAGAATTCTGGCAAAAAGCATCGCGGGGCAAGCCCGCTCCCACTACTCATGTGGGAGCGGGCTTGCCCCGCGAAAAAAGGCGCTACCCGATTACAGCTTGATCCAGGTCGCCTTCAGCTCGGTGTACTTATCCAGCGCGTGCAGCGACTTGTCACGGCCGTTGCCCGACTGCTTGAAGCCACCGAACGGCGCGGTCATGTCGCCACCGTCGTACTGGTTGACCCAGACACTGCCGGCGCGCACGGCGCGGGCGGTCTTGTGCGCCTTGGAAATGTCCGAGGTCCAGATGCCCGCCGCCAGGCCGTATGGCGTGTCGTTGGCGATGGCCACGGCCTCTTCGGCGGTGTCGAAGGTGATCACCGACAGTACCGGGCCGAAGATCTCTTCCTTGGCGATCTTCATCGCATTGGTCACGCCGTCGAAGATAGTCGGCTCGACGTAGGTGCCACCGGTCTCTTCGAGGATGCGCTTGCCACCAGCCAGCAGCTTGGCGCCATCCTGGTGACCGGCCTCGATGTAGGACAGCACGGTGTTCATCTGCTGGGTGTCGACCAGGGCACCGACGGTGGTTGCCGGGTCCAGCGGGTTGCCCGGTTTCCAGGCCTTGAGGGCCTCGACCACCATGGGCAGGAACTTGTCCTTGATCGAGCGCTCGACCAACAGGCGCGAACCTGCGGTGCAGACTTCGCCCTGGTTGAAAGCGATGGCGCTGGCGGCGGCCTCAGCGGCGGCCTGCAGGTCAGGGGCGTCGGCGAAGACGATGTTCGGGCTCTTGCCACCGGCTTCCAGCCACACGCGCTTCATGTTCGACTCACCGGCATAGACCATCAGCTGCTTGGCGATCTTGGTCGAACCGGTGAACACCAGGGTGTCGACGTCCATGTGCAGGGCCAGGGCCTTGCCCACGGTGTGTCCGTAGCCTGGCAGCACGTTCAGCACGCCAGCCGGAATACCGGCCTCGATGGCCAGCTGGGCGATGCGGATTGCGGTCAGCGGCGATTTTTCGGACGGTTTGAGCACGATGGAGTTGCCGGTGGCCAGGGCTGGGCCCAGCTTCCAGCACGCCATCAGCAGCGGGAAGTTCCACGGCACGATGGCACCGACCACACCCACGGGCTCGCGGGTCACCAGGCCCAGTTGGTCGTGCGGGGTCGGGGCGACTTCGTCGTAGACTTTGTCGATGGCTTCGGCAGTCCAGTGGATGGCCTGCGCCGCGCCCGGAATGTCGATGGTGGAGGAGTCACCGATCGGCTTGCCCATGTCGAGGGTTTCGAGCAGGGCCAGTTCCTCGACGTTCTTGCGCAGCAAGTCGGCGAAGCGGATCAGCTTGGCCTTGCGCTTGGCCGGGGCCAGGCGCGACCAAGCGCCGGATTCGAACACGGCGCGGGCGTTGTCGACAGCGCGGTTGGCGTCGGCCAGGTCGCAGCTGGCGACCTTGGCCAGGAAGCGTCCGTCCACCGGGCTCAGGCAGTCGAAGGTTTCACCGGATGCGGCATCGGTGTATTCGCCGTTGATGAAGGCGCGGCCTTCGATCTTCAGTTGCTGGGCACGCTGTTCCCAGTCCGCACGAGTCAGGGTGGTCATAGGAAACTCCTCTCTTGTTAAGGTGCAACGCCGCACTGAGGACTCACGGGCGCTGTCAGAAATTCTGGCCGGGTGACGACGCACACGGGCACCTGCCACCCTAAACCAGGGCGGGGAAACTATCAATATATTTGACACCAACGGCTCAAATGCCTACTGATGTTCATTTTATTAAACAACGACAGGGTAACCACCATGAGTATCACCAGCATCGTCGACTTTGCCCAAGTTCTGACCGAAGCCGAACGCTACCGTCCGGCAGCGGAGAAAATCCTCAAGGGCGAGCCTGACCAGGCTGTCTACAACCACTACACCAGCCCGTGCGGGCAGTTCGCTGCGGGCGTCTGGGAAGGCGAGGTGGGCCAGTGGACGGTGAACTACACCGAGCACGAGTACTGCGAGATCGTCCAGGGTGTGTCGGTGCTGCGCGACCAGGACGGCGGCGCCAAGACCTTGCGTGCCGGCGATCGCTTTGTGATCCCCGCAGGCTTCAAGGGCACCTGGGAAGTGCTGGAGCCGTGCCGCAAGATCTATGTGATGTTCGAGCAGAAATGAACCCAATCGCGGGGCCCGGCTTCATGCAGGCCCCGCGATGACTTTGCTGGAGACATAAAAAAACCCGCCACCTTGCGGTTGCGGGTTTTTCAGGTTGCCGATCAATTACTTGATCTTGGCTTCCTTGTACACCACGTGCTTGCGGACGACCGGATCGTACTTCTTGATCTCGATCTTGTCCGGAGTGGTGCGCTTGTTCTTGTCGGTGGTGTAGAAGTGGCCGGTACCGGCACTCGAAACCAGACGGATCAATTCACGCATGATGTTCTCCTTTAAACCTTGGCGCCAGCGCGACGGATGTCGACCAGAACGGCATCGATGCCGCGCTTGTCGATGATACGCATGCCTTTGGCGGAAACGCGCAGACGCACGAAGCGCTTCTCGGACTCAACCCAGAAACGGTGGTGCTGCAGGTTCGGCAGGAAACGACGACGGGTTTTGTTGTTTGCGTGGGAAATATTGTTCCCAGTTACCGGACCCTTACCGGTAACTTGACAGACTCTCGACATGCCTCAGCCCTCTAAAACCACATGCCCAACCCGGCATGGGTTGGCCGCTTAATCTCTCAGTCAATGGCGCCAAGGCGCCGTGTTCCCGGGGGTCTTATCGGCCGGGTGCGCTTACGCGACAGACCGAGCCCCTAGAAAAGAGCGCTGCTTTATACCAGAAAGACTCCGCCACAACAACAGAATATGAGAGTTCCGGTCGGGCCGAGCGCGCCTGGGCAGCATAACGACTGGGGCGGCAAGCTGTCGACCGCCCGTCGCCGAATTAATGCGAAAGGGTGTGGTCATTTGCCCATGCCCGCACTAGGGTAGGACATTTCCTCAATTTCCAGACTGCACCGGCAGATGGGCCACCGACCAGCCAAGGAGTCACCATGCGTGCCGCCGCCCTTTCCCTCCTGTTCACCACCCTGTGCGCCACGGGCCTTGCCCAGGCCGCAGCGCTGTCGGTGTGCACCGAAGCCAGCCCCGAAGGCTTCGACGTGGTGCAGTACAACTCGCTGACCACTACCAACGCCTCGGCCGACGTGCTGATGAACCGCCTGGTCGAGTTCGATGCCGCCGAGGGCAAGGTGGTGCCAAGCCTGGCGCAAAGCTGGACGGTGTCGCCTGACGGCCTGGTCTACGACTTCAAGCTGCGCCCGGACGTGAAGTTTCACACCACCGCTTACTTCAAGCCGACCCGCGAACTGAACGCCGACGACGTCCTGTTCAGCTTCCAACGCATGCTTTATCCGGCCCACCCCTGGCACAAGACCGCCCCGGGCGGCTACCCGCATGCCCAATCTCTGCAACTGGGCAGCTTGATCAAGGCCATCGACGCACCCGAGCCGCACACCGTGCGCTTCACCCTGACCCACGCCGACGCCACTTTCCTGGCCACCCTGAGCATGGGTTTTGCCTCGATCTACTCCGCCGAATATGCCGACAAGCTGCTCAAGGCCGGCACCCCCGAGAAACTCAACAACCAGCCAGTGGGCACCGGCCCGTTCGTCTTCCAGCGTTTCCAGAAAGACGCCGTGGTGCGCTACCGCGCCAACCCTGACTATTTCGCCGGCAAGCCGTCGGTCGACCCGCTGATCTACGCCATCACCCCGGACGCCAACGTCCGCCTGCAAAAGATCAGGCGCGGCGAATGCCAGGTGGCCCTGTCGCCCAAGCCGCTGGACATCGCCGAGGCCGGCAAGGACGGCAACCTCAAGGTCGCCACCACCCCGGCATTCATGACCGCCTTCGTCGCCATCAACAGCCAGCACCCGCCACTGGACAAGCCTGAAGTGCGCCAGGCCATCAACCTGGCCTTCGACAAGCCGGCCTACCTCAAGGCCGTGTTCGAAGATACCGCCACTGCCGCCAACGGTCCTTATCCGCCGAATACCTGGAGCTATGCCAAGGACCTGCCCGGCTACACACTCGATCACAAGAAAGCCAAGGCATTGCTGGCCAAGGCCGGCCTGGGCAAGGGTTTCGAGACCACCATCTGGACCCGCCCGTCGGGCAGCCTGCTCAACCCCAACCCCAGCCTGGGCGCACAGATGCTGCAGGCCGACCTTGCGAAAATCGGCATCAAGGCCGAGATCCGCACCATCGAGTGGGGCGAGCTGATCCGCCGCGCCAAGGCCGGCGAGCACGACCTGCTGTTCATGGGCTGGGCCGGAGACAACGGCGACCCGGACAACTTCCTCAGCCCGCAGTTTGCCTGCGCCGCGGTCAAGTCCGGGACCAACTTCGCGCGTTTCTGCGACAACCGCCTGGACCAGCTGATCAACGCCGGCCGCACCACCAACGACCAGAGCGTGCGCAGCCGCCTGTACCAGCAGGCTCAGACGCTGATCCAGCAGCAGGCGCTGTGGCTGCCGCTGGCGCATCCGACTGCGGCAGCGTTGCTGCGCCAGGACGTACAGGGTTACCAGGTGAGCCCGTTCGGGCGGCAGGATTTCAGCAAGGTCTCAGTCAACCGCTGACGCCCAATCACGAGGCAAGCCCACAGTCATTGTGACAGCGGGCTTGCCCCGCGCTGCCTAACCGGCCAGCCATCCATGCTCGACCATCGACAAAGGCTCGCCATCACCCACGATGACATGGTCCATCACCCGCACATCGATCAGCGCCAGCGAGCGCTTGAGCATCAGCGTCAAGTGCACGTCATCCTGACTCGGCTCGCATATGCCCGACGGATGGTTATGGCAAAGGATCAGGGCCGCCGCGTTGTGCAGCAATGAGCGCCGAACGACCTCGCGGGGGTAGATACTCGCGCGGTCTATGGTGCCACGGAACAGTATCTCGAACGCCAGCGGCCGATGTTTGGTGTCCAGGAACAGGCAGCCGAACACCTCGCTGGACTCGTGCCGCAGCATGGACTTGAGATAGCGCCTCACCGAGGCCGGGCTCTCCAGAACCGACGCACGCTCGATGTGCTCGTCCAGGTAGCGCCTGCCTATTTCCAGCAATGCCTGCAACTGCGCATACCGCACCGGCCCCAGGCCAGGCTCGCGCAGCACCATGGCCCGATCCGCCTCGAGGAACTGGCGCAGCCCGCCGAACTTTGCCAGCAACCCACGCGCCAGGTCGAGCACATTGCGCCCGGCAACCCCAGACCCCAGCAGAACCGCCAGCAATTCCGCATCCGACAGGATCCCCGCGCCACGCTGCAACAACTTCTCCCTCGGCCGTTCTTCAGCCGGCCACTCCCTGATGTTCATTTCCCCTCCTCGCCTGCCACTACGGCCCCTTTGGGCGCTGTGTTAATCTAGTTCGCTTCGAAAATGCGACGATCTGCCGCAGGCAGCTGTCGTCGCCACCCGCTTTCACTGGAATAAGGCAAGGCCTATGCAGCGGTTGTATCGCAAGCGCATCGTTCTCGGCGTGGGTGGCGGCATCGCCGCCTACAAGAGCGCCGAGCTGATTCGCCGACTCCTGGAACACGGCGCGCAGGTGCGCGTGGTCATGACCCGTGGTGGCGCCGAGTTCATCACCCCGCTCACGCTGCAGGCGCTGTCCGGCCACCCGGTGCACATGGACCTGCTCGACCCCGCGGCCGAAGCGGCCATGGGCCATATCGAGCTGGCCAAATGGGCCGACCTGGTGCTGATCGCCCCGGCCACCGCCGACCTGATGGCGCGCATGGCCCAGGGCATGGCCGACGACCTGCTGACCACCCTGGTGCTGGCCACCGACGCCACCGTTGCCGTCGCCCCGGCGATGAACCAGGCCATGTGGCGCGACCCGGCGACCCAGGCCAACCTCGAGCTGCTCAAGAGCCGCGGCATCCAGGTATTCGGCCCGGCTTCCGGCAGCCAGGCCTGTGGCGACGTGGGCCTGGGTCGCATGCTCGAAGCCACCGACCTGGCGTGGTGCGCCGCCGAAAGCTTCAAGCGCCAGGCCCTGACCGGCAAGCACGTGCTGATCACCGCCGGCCCCACCCAAGAGAACATCGACCCGGTGCGCTACATCACCAACCATAGTTCAGGGAAGATGGGCTTCGCCCTGGCCGAGGCCGCCGCCGAAGCCGGAGCTCGGGTTACCCTCGTCACCGGTCCTGTGCACCTGCAGACCCCCGACCGGGTCAGTCGCATCGACGTGGTCAGCGCGCGGGACATGCTCGCGGCCTGCGAAGCAGCCATGCCGTGCGACCTGTTTATCGCCTCGGCTGCGGTCGCGGACTACCGCCCGGAGGTCGTCGCCCCTCAGAAGCTTAAGAAGGATCCCACCACCGGCGACGGCATGCTGCTGCAGATGGTGCGCAATCCCGATATCCTTGCGACCATTGCCGGTCGCGCCGACCGCCCGTTCAGCGTCGGCTTCGCCGCCGAGACCGAGCACCTGCTCGACTACGCCACGCGCAAGCTCAAGGACAAGAACCTCGACCTGATCGTCGCCAATGATGTGGCCAACCCCAGCATCGGCTTCAACAGCGAGGAAAATGCCCTGACCGTGATAGACCGGCAGCAGCATCAAACCCTTTTCGCGCAGACCAGCAAAGGCAAGATTGCCCGCCAGTTGGTCGCCTTCATCGCCGAACGGCTCAACCAGGTTCAATAAGTTACATGCACGCTCTTCAAGCCAAGATCCTCGACCCACGCCTAGGCACCGAATTCCCCCTGCCGCAGTACGCCACCCCCGGTTCCGCCGGGCTGGACCTGCGTGCCCTGCTCAAGGAGGACACCGTCCTCGAACCGGGCCAGACCCTGCTGATCCCCACCGGCCTGTCGGTGTACATCGGCGACCCGGGCCTGGCGGCCATGATCCTGCCGCGCTCGGGCCTGGGCCATAAGCACGGCATCGTGCTGGGCAACCTGGTTGGCCTGATCGACTCCGACTACCAGGGCGAGCTGATGGTGTCCTGCTGGAACCGTGGTAACACGCCGTTCACCATCACCGTCGGCGAGCGCATTGCGCAACTGATCCTGGTGCCGGTGATGCAGGCGCACTTCGATATCGTCGAGCAGTTCGACGAAACCCAGCGTGGCGCCGGCGGCTTCGGCCATTCGGGCACCCGCTGAGCCAACGACAGACCGTTGGGCCATGGATGGCGAACTCTGCGGCGAAACCACCGTCCAAGCGTTCAGTTTGTGCCTGCCCAGAAGCCTTTGAATACTTGGAGTCCCCAGAGATGAACGACATGGCCCAGCTGGTCCCCGCACTGCCCGACAGCATCTTCCGCGCCTATGACATCCGCGGCGTGGTCGGCAAGACCCTGCATGCCGAGACCGCCTACTGGATCGGTCGCGCCATCGGCGCCCAGACCCTCGCCCAGGGCGAGCCACAGATCTCGGTCGGCCGTGACGGCCGCCTGTCCGGCCCGATGCTGGTCGAGCAACTGATCAAAGGCCTGGCCGACGCCGGTTGCCAGGTCAGCGATGTCGGCCTGGTGCCGACCCCAGCGCTGTACTACGCCGCCAACGTGCTGGCTGGCAAGTCGGGGGTGATGCTCACCGGCAGCCACAACCCGTCGGACTACAACGGTTTCAAGATCGTCATCGCCGGCGACACTCTCGCCAACGAGCAAATCCAGGCCTTGCTGACGCGTTTGAAGAGCAACGACCTGTCCCGCGGCGAAGGCCGCGTGGAAAAGGTCGAGATCCTTGATCGCTACTTCCAGCAGATCGTCGCCGACGTGAAACTGGCCAAGCGCCTGAAGGTGGTGGTCGACTGCGGCAACGGCGCCGCCGGCGTGGTCGCTCCGCAACTGATCGAAGCGCTGGGCTGCGACGTCATCCCGCTGTTCTGCGAAGTCGACGGCAACTTCCCCAACCACCACCCGGATCCGGGCAAGCCCGAGAACCTGGAAGACCTGATCGCCAAGGTGAAAGAGACCGGCGCCGATATCGGCCTGGCCTTCGACGGCGACGGTGACCGCGTGGGTGTGGTGACCAACACTGGCAGCATCGTCTACCCCGACCGCCTGCTGATGCTGTTCGCCCAGGACGTTCTATCGCGTAACCCGGGCGCCGAGATCATCTTCGACGTCAAATGCACGCGCCGCCTGACACCGCTGATCGAACAGCACGGTGGCCGTGCCTTGATGTGGAAGACCGGCCACTCGCTGATCAAGAAGAAGATGAAACAGACCGGCTCGCTGCTGGCTGGCGAGATGAGCGGGCACATCTTCATCAAGGAACGCTGGTACGGTTTTGACGACGGCATCTACAGCGCCGCGCGCCTGCTGGAGATCCTCAGCAAGGCCGGGCAGAACGCCGAACGCCTGTTCGCCGCGTTCCCAAATGATATTTCCACGCCGGAAATCAACATTGATGTGACCGACGAGGGTAAATTCAGCATCATTGATGCACTGCAACGCGACGCCGACTGGGGCGAAGCCAGCCTGACCACCATCGACGGTGTGCGGGTCGACTATCCCCACGGCTGGGGCCTGGTTCGCGCCTCCAACACCACACCGGTGCTGGTGCTGCGCTTCGAGGCCGACAGCGCCGCAGAACTCGACCGAATCAAGGCTGTATTCCGCACGCAGTTGCTGCGGGTCCAACCAGGCCTGCAACTGCCGTTCTGACGACTATCCGTTCCTTACCTGGAGCCCTGCATGACCCTCGATCGCGATGCCGCTTCCCATGTAGCCGAGGTTTTGTCCGAAGCACTGCCTTACATCCGCCGCTTCGTCGGCAAGACCCTGGTGATCAAGTACGGCGGCAACGCGATGGAGAGTGAGGAGCTCAAGACCGGCTTCGCCCGTGACATCGTGCTGATGAAGGCTGTAGGCATCAACCCGGTGGTGGTTCACGGTGGCGGCCCGCAGATCGGCGACCTGCTCAAGCGCCTGTCGATCGACAGCCACTTCATCGATGGCATGCGCGTCACCGACGCGGCGACCATGGACGTGGTGGAGATGGTCCTGGGCGGCCAGGTGAACAAGGACATCGTCAACCTGATCAACCGCCACGGCGGCAGCGCCATCGGCCTGACCGGCAAGGATGCTGAGCTGATCCGCGCCAAGAAGCTCACCGTCACCCGCCAGACCCCGGAAATGACCACCCCGGAAATCATCGACATCGGCCATGTCGGCGAGGTCGTCAGCGTCAACACCGACCTGCTGAACATGCTGGTCAAGGGTGACTTCATTCCGGTGATCGCGCCGATCGGCGTGGGTGCCAACGGCGAGTCGTACAACATCAACGCCGACCTGGTAGCCGGCAAGGTGGCCGAGGCGCTGAAGGCCGAGAAGCTGATGCTGCTGACCAACATCGCCGGCCTGATGGACAAGCAGGGCGAGGTCCTCACCGGGCTGAGCACCGAGCAGGTCAACGAGTTGATCGCCGACGGCACCATCTACGGTGGCATGCTGCCGAAGATCAAGTGCGCGCTGGATGCCGTCCAGGGCGGCGTGAACAGCTCGCACATCATCGACGGCCGCGTGCCGAATGCCGTGCTGCTGGAGATTTTCACCGACAGCGGCGTGGGCACGCTGATCAGCAACCGCAAGCCACGCTGATTCAACCAGCCCACTGCTATGCAAGCCCGCCCCCCACGCAGATGGAGGGTACGGGCTTGTAGCGCGATAAAACGAGCACTGCCCAGAACAGCCCCACAGCAGTGTCGGACGGGTACTACAACATCTGCTTTCATCGGCTGATTAGCATGGAGACTTCCCACACACAGGAGATCCAGCGATGAAAAAAGACGAGGTTCCCTACGGCAGCGATGTTTCCGCAGGTAGCTACGAGTGTGCCGACTGCGGCTACGAGTACTCCAATCAGGGTAAGAAGTCACTACCGCCTTGCCCCGATTTCGACACCATCTCCCACCCGAAGCGGGCCTGGAAGATCCTGACTGGTGTCGGCGACGCCGTGCAGGACCCCTACCCCAACGGCCGTTGAAACACCGGCATGAAAAAGGCGACCTCAGGGTCGCCTTTTCCGTTGCCGTGTGCGCGTCAGATACCGTACTGGGCGCGGTAGGCTTCGACCGCCGGCAGGTGTTGCTTGAGCTGCGGATCGTCAGCCAGGAATTCCAGTACCTGGGTCAGCGAGACGATGCTCACGACCGGGATACCGAAGTCGCGCTCGACCTCCTGGATCGCCGACAGCTCGCCATTGCCGCGCTCTTCGCGGTTCAGCGCGATCAGCACGCCAGCAGCCTTGGCCTGCTGGGCGTTGATGATCTGCATCACTTCGCGGATGGCAGTGCCGGCGGTGATCACGTCGTCGATGATCAGCACGTCGCCGGCCAGCGGGGCGCCGACCAGGTTGCCGCCCTCGCCGTGGTCCTTGGCTTCCTTGCGGTTGAAGCACCATGGCACGTCGAGCTGGTGCTGGTCAGCCAACGCCACCGCCGTGGTGGCTGCCAGCGGAATGCCCTTGTACGCCGGGCCGAACAGCACGTCGAAGGAGATCTTGCTGTCGACGATGGCCGCCGCGTAGCAACGCCCCAGCTGCGCCAGGGCGGACCCGGTGTTGAACAGACCGGCATTGAAGAAGTACGGGCTGGTACGCCCCGATTTCAGGGTGAACTCACCGAAGCGCAGAACGCCGCGATCGATGGCAAAACGGATGAAGTCGCGCTGATACGGCTGCATGAAAGGTCCCGGACACCACGGATTTAGCTAAATGTGTTGAGCTCGGGTATCATACACGCACGAGATTTTTGGGGCCATTTATGCGGATCATCAGTGTGAACGTAAATGGCATTCAGGCTGCGGCCGAGCGTGGATTGCTCAGCTGGTTGCAAGCCCAGAATGCCGACGTCATCTGCCTTCAGGATACCCGCGCCTCGGCCTTTGAACTCGACGACCCAGCTTTCCAGCTCGATGGCTATTTCCTTTACGCCTGCGACGCGGAGGTGCCCACCCAAGGTGGCGTGGCACTTTACTCGCGCATGCAGCCCAAGGCAGTCATCACCGGCCTGGGCTTCGAGACAGCCGACCGCTACGGGCGTTATCTGCAAGCAGATTTCGACAAAGTCAGTATTGCCAGCCTGTTGCTGCCTTCGGGCATGAACGGCGACGAGGACTTGAACCAGAAATTCAAGTTGATGGACGACTTCGCCAAGTACCTGGACAAGCAGCGCCGCAAGCGTCGCGAGTACATTTACTGCGGTTCGTTCTACGTGGCGCAGCAGAAGCTAGACATCAAGAACTGGCGTGACAGCCAGCAGTCGCCGGGCTTCCTGCCGCCCGAGCGCGCCTGGATGGACGCCATCGTCGGCGACATGGGCTATGTCGATGCCCTGCGCGAAGTCAGCCGTGAAGGCGACCAGTACAGCTGGTGGCCGGACAACGAGCAGGCCGAGATGCTCAACCTGGGTTACCGGTTCGACTACCAGATCCTTACCCCAGGCCTGCGCCGCTTCGTGCGCAACGCTCGCCTGCCGCGCCAGCCGCGCTTCTCCCAGCACGCGCCGCTGATCGTGGACTATGACTGGACGCTGACCATCTGAGGATGGCACGCACAAAAAAGCCGACCATCAGGTCGGCTTTTTTGTGTCTATCTGATCGGCCGCCAGATGAAGGGATAGCGATATGGCTGCCCTTCATTGGTCTTGACCGCTGCCAGGATGATCAGGATCAGCACCGCCACCATCAGCACGGCGAACAGCAGGATGCCGATGAACACGAACATCAGCAGGAAGCAGACGAAACCGGCGATGGTCACGCTGATCTGGAAGTTCAGCGCCTCCTTGCCCTGGGCATCGATGAACGGGTCCTGCTCGCGCTTGAGGTGCCACAGCACCAACGGGCCCAGCAAATGCCCAAGGGGCAGCACCAGCCCCAATAATGCCGAGAGATGGCAGAACATCGCCCATTGCCGGACATCGGCGCTGGGCGGGGTGATCGGCAGATCCGAGTCGTTCATATCCCGCACCTCCCTGGTGTCTGCTCAGTCGGCCAGCGCCGCCTTCTGCAGTTCGAAGATTTCGTCCATGCCTTTCTGCGCCAGCGCCAGCATGGCGTTGAAGTCGTCAGGCTGGAACGGCGCGCCCTCGGCGGTGCCCTGCACCTCGATGAAACCACCGGCGCTGGTCATGACCACGTTCAGGTCGGTCTCGGCGGCGGAGTCCTCGAGGTAGTCGAGGTCGAGCACGGCCTCGCCCTGGTACATGCCCACCGATACCGCAGCGATCATGTGCTTGAGCGGGTTGCCACCCTTGAGACCGCCACGTTTCTTGATCACCGCCAGGGCGTCGCACAGAGCGACCATGGCGCCGGTGATCGAGGCAGTGCGGGTGCCGCCGTCGGCCTGGATCACGTCGCAGTCGACGTACAGGGTGATGTCGCCGAGCTTGCTCATGTCCAGCGCGGCGCGCAGGGAGCGGCCAATCAGGCGCTGGATCTCGAGGGTGCGGCCGCCTTGCTTGCCACGGCTGGCCTCGCGTTGGTTACGCTCGCCGGTGGAGCGCGGCAGCATGCCGTACTCGGCGGTCAGCCAACCTTGGCCCTGGCCTTTGAGGAAGCGGGGAACACCGTTCTCGACGCTGACCGTGCAGATGACCTTGGTGTCACCGAACTCGACCAGAACCGATCCTTCGGCGTGCTTGGTGTAGTTGCGAGTAATGCGGATCGAGCGGAGCTGATCGGCGGCGCGACCACTTGGACGTTTCATCTGGAATACCTGTACGGGGACTTTGAATCTGCCGAGCATTATAGAGCCCGACACCCGACGAAGGCACGCCTGTCGTCGCGCTCGCGCAGCCTGTCGTGTTTTCCGACAGGTTTAGGGGCGACCGTTAGCATGGCTGGATTGGGCGCCCGCGCCGCACTGCGCTACAATCCTGCGCCTTGCAGCCGACAGGCTCCCCGTCCACCTGAATACGCGAGGTACTCCCCATGGTGCATAGCATGACCGCTTTTGCTCGTGTCGAGCGCGCCGGCAGCCAAGGCACCCTGGTCTGGGAGCTGCGCTCGGTCAACCACCGCTATCTCGAACCCCACCTGCGCCTGCCCGAGGCCCTGCGCGACCTCGAGGGCGCCGTACGCGAAGGCCTGCGCCAAGGCCTCTCGCGCGGCAAGGTCGAGTGCACCCTGCGCCTTAGCGAGGACAGCACCGGCAAGCCACTGCAGGTCGATCGCGAACGTGCCGCGCAACTGGTGGCCGCCGCCGAAACCGTCGCCAGCCTGATCAAGCAACCGGCACCGCTCAACCCGCTGGAAGTACTGGCCTGGCCGGGCGTGCTGGTGGCCGACGCCACCGATCCGCAAGCGCTCAATGCCGAAGCCATCGCACTGTTCGACGAAGCCCTGACCGAACTCAAGGCCGGCCGCCAACGCGAAGGCGCCGAACTGGCCCGGCTGATTAACGAGCGCCTGGACAGCATGGCCGGCGAAGTCGCCACCCTGCGCACCCTGGTGCCGCAGATGCTGGCCGCGCAACGGCAGAAGGTCCTCGATCGCTTCGGCGATATGAAGGCCGAGCTCGACCCGCAGCGCCTGGAGCAGGAAATGGTCCTGCTGGCGCAGAAGAGCGACGTCGCCGAAGAGCTGGACCGCCTCAGCACCCACGTCACCGAAGTGCGCCGTGTGCTCAAGTCGGGCGGCGCCGCTGGCCGGCGCCTGGACTTCCTGATGCAGGAGCTCAACCGCGAAGCCAACACCCTTGGCTCCAAGGCATTCGACCCACGCAGCACGCAGGCGGCAGTCAACCTGAAGGTGCTGATCGAACAGATGCGTGAACAAGTACAGAACATCGAGTAAGGCCACCCCTACCATGAACCACAGCAGCGGCACCCTCTACATCGTCTCGGCCCCGTCCGGCGCCGGCAAGACCAGCCTGGTCACTGCCCTGATCAAGGACGACGAGCGCGTCCGCGTCTCGGTCTCCCACACAACCCGTGCCATGCGCCCGGGCGAGGAACACGGGGTCAACTATCACTTCGTGGTCCACGAAGAGTTCAAGGCACTGATCGCCCAGGGCGATTTCCTCGAGCACGCCGAAGTGTTCGGCAACTTCTACGGCACTTCGCGCAGCGCCCTGCAGGAAACCCTCGACCAGGGCTACGACCTGATCCTGGAGATCGACTGGCAAGGTGCCCAGCAGGTGCGCAAGCTGATGCCCGAGGCGCGTTCGATCTTCATCCTGCCGCCAAGCCAGAAGGCCCTGCGCCAACGCCTGGACGGCCGTGGCCAGGACAGCGAGGAAATCATCGCCGGACGCATGAAGGAAGCGGTCAGCGAGATGGTGCACTACGACGAATATGAGTACGTCATCATCAACGATGACTTCGCAGTGGCACTGGAAGAAATGAAGGCAGTGTTCGCATCGAACCGTCTGCTGCTGAAAAAACAGCAACAGCGCCATGGAGCACTGCTGAAACAACTGGTCGGCTGAAAAAGCATCGCGGGGCAATCCCGCCGCCACGAGTTTGGCGTGGCGGCGGGATTGCCCCGCGAGGATTCCGACTGGTTTATTCCTGCAACTGCAACGTCGCCTGCTGACGCAGGGTAGCCCCCAGGAAGTACGCTGGCGCACGCAGCCGCGACAGCAGCATCAGCACGATACCCAGCGCCGAGATGATCGCCGCGATCACGAATACCAGCCCCAGCCCACCCACATGCGAGCCGCTGCCGAAGTCTGGCGAGGCGCTGTCGATCGCCGTGCGCAGGAAGATCACCGACAGGATCAGGCCACCCACCAGCGGGCACACGCCGCGCATGAAGAAGTGGCGCACGCTGTCGAACAGGCTGCGGCGGAAGTACCACACGCAGGCGAAGGCCGTCAGCGAGTAGTAGAAGCAGATCATCATGCCCAGGGCGGTGATGGTATCGGCCAGCACGTTCTCGCTGAGGGTACGCATGGTCACGTAGAACAGGCCCGCGGCAATACCGGCACAGATCGTCGCGTAGCGCGGCGTCTGCGAACGCGGGCACACCGTGGCGAAGCGTTGCGGCACAGCGCCGTAGTAACCCATGGCGAGCAGGGTGCGCGCTGGCGAGACGAAGGTCGATTGCAGCGAGGCGGCGGTGCTGGCCAGCACCGCGATGGACATCAGAATCGCCAGCGGGCCCATGACCGGCCCGGCCAGGTGGGCGAACACGTTCTCCTGGATGCGCGGATTGTTCAGGCCCAAGCCATGCTCGCTGATCCCGGCAAACTGGAGGGTGGCGATGGCGGTGAGCAGGTACAGGCCGAGGATCAGCAGCACGGTCCAGGTCGCCGCCTTGCCCGGCACTTCGTCGCTGCCGATCGACTCTTCGCTGACGGTCAGGCACACGTCCCAGCCCCAGAAAATGAAGATCGACAGCGACAGACCGGCGGCAAAGGCCGAGAACGACTCGACACCGAACGGGTTGAACCAGGCCAGGTCGAACGCCAGCGGCGGCGGCGCGGTGGTCTCGCCGAACGCGGCAAAGGCGAAGCCGATAAGGACCAGCAACTGCAAGGCCACCAGGCCGTACTGCACCGTCATGGTGGTGGCCATGCCGCGACAGCAGATCCACACTGCCAGGGCGATGAACACGCAACAGGTGGTGACGTTGATCAACAGGTTGTCCGCCAGCGCGGCCAGCTCCTGGTTGCCGGTGATCTGCGCCAGGAACAAGTAGAAGAAGTCCACCGCCACGCCTGCCAGGTTGGACAGCACGATGGTGGTGGCCACCACCAGCCCCCAGCCGCCAATCCAGCCGATCATCGGGCCGAAGGCCCGGGCCGACCAAGTGAAGGACGTGCCGCTGTCGGGCTCCGCCGAGTTCAGCTCGCGGTAGCCCAGGGCGACCAGCAGCATCGGCAGGAAGCCGACGATGAACACCGCCGGCAAGTGGGCGCCGACTTCACGCACGGTCGGGCCGAGCGCGCCAGTCAGAGTATAGACCGGTGCAATGGTGGAAATGCCCAGCACGACGCTGGCCAGCAGGCCGAGGCGGCCCTTGGCCAGGCCCTTGCTGCGCTGGGTGTTGCCCGAGTCGGCCGCCACGTCGGGTGGGCGGCCGGCTTCTGTGTAATCGCTCATGAGTATTTGCCGTAACTATTGGAATTGTTTTCACAGGCCCCCGTAGAGGGCCCGCTTCCACTCATTGAAAGCTCACTGCCGGGGTGGGTCATCCGAGACTACCGGGTGACGTCAGAGGGTCTTCTGGCGCACACCCTCCCGTGCAGCATGGGCAATGCAGGCCTCGCGGAACGCCTCGAACAGGCGCAGCGAAACCGGGTTTTCGGCGAAACGCCATTCAGGGTGCCACTGCACGCCGAGTACAAAGCCCGGCGCATCAGGCATCGACACCGCTTCAATAAGGCCATCCGGGGCCCGTGCCTCGACGCGCAGGCCCGGGGCCAGGCGGTCGATACCCTGGCTGTGCAGCGAGTTGACCTCGAACCGCGCAGCCAGGCCCAGGCGCTCGAACATC
This sequence comes from Pseudomonas soli, assembly GCF_900110655.1. GTDB lineage: Bacteria > Pseudomonadota > Gammaproteobacteria > Pseudomonadales > Pseudomonadaceae > Aquipseudomonas > Aquipseudomonas soli. The sequence goes on along the minus strand of NZ_FOEQ01000003.1, from coordinate 316,075 downwards.
CCACCCGGCTGTATGCCGACGGGGTGACGAGGGCCGTATTGCACCTCCAGGGGTGCGTCCTCAGGTTCGCGGTGGTCCAGGTAGCCGGGCAATTCCTGCACCCGTTGGTGCAGGCTGCCACCGAGGGCCACGTTCAGTTCCTGGAATCCACGGCAGATGCAGAGCACCGGCACACCCGCGGCGATGGCCGCCTGCAGCAGCGGCAAGGTCAGGCGGTCACGTGCAAGATCGTGCCGGGTGCCTTCCGCGCTGGGCGCGCCATTGTAATGATGCGGCTCGACATTTGAAGGCGAACCGGTAAAAAGAATGCCATCGAGCCTGGCCAGCAGCGCCTGCGTGTCGCTGCCGCCGTCACGGGCCGGCAGGATCAGCGGCAGCCCGGCAAAGCCCGCGGCCTCGACATACTTGTCGCCCACCGTGTGCGACGAGTTCTTCCCCACCTGCTGGCGGCAGGCGCTGACACCGATCAAGGGGACCGCAATTGCGCTCATGGGCTTACACCGTGTGCAGGTACCAGTTGTACTCGAGGTCGGAGATCGACACTTCGAACTCGGCCAGCTCGCTCTCCTTGCAGGCCACGAAAATGTCGATGTAGTCCGGGCTGATGTATTGGTTGAGGACTTCACTGTCATCCAGCGCGCGCAGGGCATCGCGCAGGTTGTTCGGCAGGCTCTGCTCCAACTGCTCGTACGAGTTGCCTTCGATCGGCGCGTCCGGCTCGATCTTGTTGGTCAGGCCGTGGTGAATGCCGGCGAGGATCGCCGCAAGCATCAGATACGGGTTGGCGTCGGCGCCAGCCACGCGGTGTTCGATGCGCACGTTCTCGCTGCTGTCGGTCGGCACGCGGACGGCCACGGTGCGGTTGTCCAGGCCCCAGCTCGGCGCGTTGGGCACGTAGAACTGGGCACCGAAGCGACGGTACGAGTTGATGTTCGGGCAGAGGAACGCCATCGATGCCGGCATGGTTTCCAGCACACCGCCGACGGCATGGCGCAGGGTGTCGCTTTGCAGCGGATCCTCATTGGCGAAGATGTTCTTGCCGGTTTTCTTGTCCAGCAACGAAATGTGCACGTGCAGGCCGTTGCCGGCCTGGCCCGGATAGGGCTTGGCCATGAAGGTGGAATCCATCTCATGGTCGTAGGCGACGTTCTTGATCAGGCGCTTGAGCAGGATCGCGTAGTCACAGGCCTTCAGCGGGTCGGCGACGTGGTGCAGGTTCACCTCGAATTGCGCCGGGGCGCTTTCCTTGACGATGGCATCAGCCGGAAGGCCCTGCTCCTTGGCGGCTTCGAGCATGTCCTGAAGGCAGTCGGCGTACTCATCGAGATCGTCGATCAGGTACACCTGGGTCGACTGCGGGCGCTTGCCCGAAATCGGCGAGCGCGGCGGCTGCGGGCGACCGTTGAGGTTGTCCTGGTCGATCAGGTAGAACTCCAGCTCGAACGCGGCGCAGATATCCAGGCCCAAGTCGTCGAACTTGCTCACCACCTGGCGCAGCACTTCCCGCGGGTCGGCAAAGAACGGCGCGCCGTCCAGCTCATGCATGGTCATCAGCAGCTGGGCGGTGGGGCGTTTCTGCCAGGGTTCGTCGCACAGCGTGCCAGGAATCGGCAGACAGATGCGGTCGGCGTCACCGATATCCAGGCCCAGCCCGGTGCTTTCGACGGTCGAGCCGTTGATATCCAGGGCAAACAGCGATGCCGGCAGGTTGATGCCCTTCTCGTACACCTTGTGCAGGCTGGCGCGCTCGATGCGCTTGCCGCGCACCACGCCGTTCATGTCGGAGATCAGCAGGTCGACGTACTGGGTATCCGGATGGGCATCCAGGAATTCATTCATCTCGCGGGAAGAACTGGCGCACGGGGAGACCGACGTCATGGCTGTACATCCTTTGATTCGGAGCGGCGATGTGGGAACTGCGGATGACGCCTTGGAGGGCGACGATGGTGCTGCTGTTGTTCTTTTCACTGGCCCATCGTTGGGGGCTGGTTGCCGACCGGCTGCATTGATTCCCGGGGGCCGTTCCACTATAAAATGGCCAAAACGCAACAGACATTGGCATTTTGGCAAGCAGAGCGTGCACCGATGCAATATCAGATCAACCATGCGGACCTTTCCCTGGTCCTGGCACTGGAGCGCGGCCGCTCGCTGGCCAAGGCAGCCGAACTGCTCAAGGTCGACGTTTCGACGGTGTTCCGCTCGATCCGCCGGCTGGAGTCGGCGCTGGGCACCGCCTTGTTCGTCAAGAGCCGTAAAGGCTACCTGCCCACCGACACCGCCCAGGCCCTGGCCGAGCAGGCCGAGCGCGCCGAGCAGGCCCTGGACGCGGCGCGCATCGCCCTGACCAGCGGCGAACAGGTGGTCAGCGGCACCGTGCGCCTGACCTGCACCGAGGCCGTGCTGCACAGCCTGCTGCTGCCGGCGCTGGCCGAGTTCATGCCCAACTATCCGGCGTTGTCGCTGGAGATGGGTACCTCCAACACCTTCGCCAACCTCAGCCGCCGCGATGCCGACATCGCCCTGCGCCTGACCAACACGCCGCCGGAGCACCTTGTCGGGCGCTGCCTGGGGTCGACCTCCTATGTGGTCTGCGGCCAGCCGGCGCTGCGCGAGCGGCTGCAGGAGGCCCCCCTGAGCGTGCCCTGGATCGCCCCCGACGATTCCATGCAGGACCACGCCACCGTGGTCTGGCGTAACCAGCATCATCCCGGCCTGATCCCGCGCTACCAGTGCAGCGGCATGTCGACCATCGCCCAACTGGTGACCACCGGCCTGGGCGTGGCGGCACTGCCCGACTACATGGTCCACGACCTGCCCGGCGTCGAGGCACTGAGCGGCCCGCTGCCCGGCTGCGACACCCAGTTATGGCTGCTGACGCGGCCCGATTGCCGTGCCCTGCGCTCGGTGCAGACGCTGTTCGAGGAGCTGACCCCGCGCCTGCGCGACGCGATGTTGCGTTAACGCGTCAAGGGCGGTTGTGCCGGCAAGGGACAGCACGCTATTGTCGGGCATCGGCGGTTGGCTCCAGTTGTCTGGATCGGCCCTATCGCTGGGCAAGCCCGCTCCCACGTTGCCCGACTCGGGAACACATGCATGGGAGCGGGCTTGCCCCGCGATACAGGCGACACAGGTACACCCGACAAAACAGCCCTTCCCTATTGGCTGGTGATTTTTTAAACTATCTAGTCCGCCTGCCCATTCTGGGCTGCACGCCTAACCGCATTTGCTACTGAGGAAGACCATGGCCCGCGTAACTGTTGAAGACTGCCTGGAACACGTGGATAACCGCTTTGAGCTGGTCATGCTCTCGACCAAGCGCGCCCGCCAGCTGGCTACCGGCGGCAAAGAGCCCCGCGTTGCGTGGGAAAACGACAAGCCGACCGTCGTCGCCCTGCGTGAAATCGCCGAAGGCATCGTCACGCCAGAGTTCATCGCCGCCGAAGAGATCGTCACCGAGGATCCGGTATTCGCCGCGTTCGAGGACGAGAACAACGAGGCCGTCTAATTGATGCCCAGTCGACACCGTGCGGCGCAAGGCCCTCTTCTACTGCAAGAGGTGAAACCATGCCGGGTATAGAAGCCCTCGCCGAACGGCTGTCGACCTATCTGGGCCCCGAACAGGTCAATCTGGTTCGCCGGGCCTACTTCTACGCCGAGCAGGCCCACGATGGCCAGCGCCGCCGCAGCGGCGAGCCCTACGTGACCCATCCGCTGGCAGTGGCCAGCATCCTTGCCGACATGCACATGGACCATCAGAGCCTGATGGCCGCCATGCTGCACGATGTGATCGAAGACACCGGCATCGCCAAGGAAGCCTTGAGCCAGCAATTCGGCGAGACCGTCGCCGAGCTGGTCGACGGGGTCAGCAAGCTGACCCAGATGAACTTCGAGACCAAGGCCGAGGCGCAGGCCGAGAACTTCCAGAAGATGGCCATGGCCATGGCCCGCGATATCCGCGTGATCCTGGTCAAGCTGGCCGACCGCCTGCACAACATGCGCACCCTGGAAGTGCTCTCCGGCGAAAAACGCCGGCGCATCGCCAAGGAAACCCTCGAGATCTACGCCCCCATCGCCAATCGTCTGGGCATGCACACCGTGCGCGTGGAGTTCGAGGACCTCGGCTTCAAGGCCATGCACCCGATGCGTTCGTCGCTGATCCACCGGGCAGTGAAGGCCGCGCGCGGCAACCGCAAGGAGATCGTCGCCAAGATCGAGACCTCGCTGGCCAACTGCCTGGCCGCCGACGGCATCGAAGGCGAGGTCAGCGGCCGACAGAAACACCTCTATGGCATCTACAAGAAGATGCGCGGCAAGCGCCGCGCCTTCACCGAGATCATGGACGTGTACGCCTTCCGCATCATCGTCGACAAGGTCGACACCTGCTACCGCGTGCTCGGTGCCGTGCACAACCTGTACAAGCCGCTGCCGGGCCGCTTCAAGGACTACATCGCGATCCCCAAGGCCAACGGCTACCAGTCGTTGCACACCACGCTGTTCGGCATGCACGGCGTACCCATCGAAATCCAGATCCGCACCCGCGAAATGGAAGAGATGGCCAACAACGGTATCGCCGCGCACTGGCTGTACAAGTCCAACGAGGAAGAGCAGCCAAAAGGCAGCCATGCCCGCGCCCGCCAGTGGGTCAAGGGCATTCTCGAGCTGCAGCAGCGCGCCGGCAACTCGCTGGAATTCATCGAGAGCGTGAAGATCGACCTGTTCCCGGACGAGGTCTACGTCTTCACCCCGAAAGGCCGGATCATGGAGCTGCCCAAGGGCTCCACCGCCGTCGACTTCGCCTACGCGGTACACACCGACGTCGGCAACAGCTGCATCGCCTGCCGCATCAACCGCCGCCTGGCACCGCTGTCCGAGCCACTGCAGAGCGGCTCCACCGTCGAGATTGTCAGCGCACCGGGGGCCCGGCCGAACCCGGCCTGGCTCAACTTCGTGGTCACCGGCAAAGCGCGCACGCATATCCGCCACGCCCTCAAGCAGCAGCGCCGCTCCGAGTCCATCAGTCTTGGCGAGCGCCTGCTGAACAAGGTGCTGACCGGCTTCGACAGCACCCTTGAGATGATCCCGCAGGAGCGCATCCAGGCGATCCTCACCGAGTACCGCCTGGAGCTGGTCGAAGACCTGCTCGAAGACATTGGCCTGGGCAACCGCATGGCCTACGTGGTCGCCCGCCGCCTGCTGTCTGCCGAAGGCGAACAGCTGCCGGCCCCGGAAGGCCCGCTGGCGATCCGCGGCACCGAGGGCCTGGTGCTCAGCTACGCCAAGTGCTGCACGCCGATCCCGGGCGACCCGATCGTCGGCCACCTGTCGGCCGGCAAGGGCATGGTCGTGCACCTGGAAGACTGCCGCAACATCAGTGAAGTCCGGCATAACCCTGAGAAGTGCCTGCAGCTCTCCTGGGCCAAGGACATCACCGGCGAGTTCAACGTCGAGCTGCGCGTCGAGCTGGAGCACCAGCGCGGCCTGATCGCCCTGCTGGCCAGCAGCGTCAACGCCGCCGACGGCAACATCGAGAAAATCAGCATGGACGAACGCGACGGCCGTATCAGCGTGGTCCAACTGGTGGTCAGCGTGCACGACCGCGTGCACCTGGCCCGTGTGATCAAGAAGCTGCGCACCTTGACCGGCGTGGTCCGCATCACCCGGATGCGTGCGTAGTCCGCCAACCGCAAGGAGTCATCATGAGCAAGACCGTCATCACCAGCGACAAGGCACCAGCCGCCATCGGCACTTACTCGCAAGCGATCAAGGCCGGCAACACCGTGTACATGTCGGGGCAGATCCCGCTCGACCCGAAAACCATGGAACTGGTCGAGGGCTTCGAAGCCCAGACCGTCCAGGTGTTCGAGAACCTGAAGTCGGTGGCCGAAGCCGCTGGCGGTTCGTTCAAGGACATCGTCAAGCTGAACATCTTCCTCACCGACCTGAGCCACTTCGCCAAGGTCAACGAGATCATGGGCCGCTACTTCGAGCAGCCCTACCCGGCCCGCGCCGCCATCGGCGTGGCTGCCCTGCCCAAGGGCGCCCAGGTCGAGATGGACGCCATCCTGGTTCTCGAGTAATACCCCGGTGACGGGTCAAGGCCCGTCACCCCCCCTCCTGCCTCAAGGTTTTCACCATGCGCCACGCATTGCCTCTCACGCTGGCAGCCCTGCTCCTGGGCGGCTGCGCCAGCCACAAGCCTGAAGATTTCAACGGCACCTGGATCAACCAGGCCGCCATCGACGCCGCCAGCAAAGGCACCAGCCTGCGCCAGGCCCTGGACGCGAAGGGTCCGGTGTTCGAGTGGAAGATCGACGTCAAGAACCAGCAGGCCAGCTTCAGCAATGGCTTCGAGGCCGCCGACGGGCGTCTGAGCGCCAACGAGAAGGACTGGCAGGTCAACTTCGAAGGCGACCTGACCGAACAACTCAAGCTCAATGGCGACGAACTGGTGACTATCGACCCCTCCGGCCATCAGCAGACGTTCATGCGCAGCAAGGCGCCAGAAGGCGCTGCGCTGGGCGGCAGTTTCGAGAAGGCGCTGTACCAGCAATACCTGGGCGGTGACTGGAAGATCGTCGAGGGTCAGGGCAAGGGCGGGTTAGTACGCTTCAGCGATACCGGCAATGTCACCGGCCTGCCCGGCCCGGACCGCTTTGCCCTGTGCCTGGCGGGTGACTGCGCGACCATGGGCGATGGCAACGACAGCCTGTGGCTGGAGCGCAACCAGCGTGGCGCGCCGTGGATCTTCAAGCGCGACGGCGACACCCTGGAGATCTTCCAGGCGGTGAACCGCGCCCAGCCGGACGAAATGCCGCAACTGACTGCCGGCGCCCGGCAGTGGGTGCTGGAAAAGGATTAGCCATCATCGCGGCGGCCCGACTGGCCCCGCGATAGAGCCAGATCTCTCAACCACGCCCTTGCAGAATGGCCGCATAGCCTTCTTTATAGCTCGGATACTGCGGCGCCCAGCCCAGTGCCCGAGCCCGCGCATTGCTGCAGCGCTTGCTGCCGGTACGCCGCACCCGCTGCTCGTCCGACCACTCGGTGACCCCCAGGTACTCGCGCAGCCAGCCCACCACCTCGGCCAGCGGCGCCGGATCGTCATCGACACCGATGTAGCAATCGTCCAACGCCACACCCCGGGCATCGGCCTGCAGCAGGTGCGCCAGCAAACCAGCGGCATCCTCGGCGTGAATGCGGTTGCCGTACAACGGCGGCTCCTCGGCCACTCGGTAGCCTCGACGTACCTGGCTCAGCAGCCACTCACGTCCAGGCCCATAGATCCCGGTCAGGCGCACGATGCTCGCGGGAATGCCACTGCCCAACGCCAGGCGCTCCGCTTCGAGCATCACCTTGCCCGAATACCCCTCGGGTGCGGTGGCTGCGCTCTCGTCGATCCACTCACCATCCTGTTGTGCATAGACACTGCTGCTGGAAACGAACAGCAGGCGACGCGGCCGCTGACCCTTGGTTTTCAACCAATCGAGCACATGGCGCAAACCATCGACATAGGCGGCCTGGTAGCCCGCTTCGTCATGCTGGCTGGCCGCCACGCAGTACACCAGGTAGTCCGGCGCGCGTGCGGGCCACGCTTCCGGCAGGCGCGGGTTCGACAGGTCAGCGGCAACGGGCCGCACCCCTTCGGGCAGGTCCCGCACCGACCGGCGCAGGCCATCGACCTGCCACCCATGGGCGAGCAACTGTCGGGCCAGACGGCCTCCCACATCGCCGCAGCCGACGATCAACGCTCTCAGGTCCGACATCATGAAACTCCAAATCCAAAGGTTCACGCTAACCGGATTTAGCGATCGGCGGCTAGACAAAGGTTAAAAAAAGCGCTCTCCATTCTTTTGTTAACAAGAATTACTTGCAATAATGGCGGCCCTGTCTGTTCTCGGCCTGCTTCGAGGCCTTGAAGAACTCAACCCATTTCTCTTCATCAGGTCCGGCCAGCATGACACGTACTCAATCTTCCGCTTCGCCAACCCCGTCGCGCGCCTGGCGCGCCATTGCCGCGCTGATGTTCAGCCTGGTACTGGCCCCCGTGGCCATGGCCGATGAGCCCGCCGCCACTGCCGCCGCACCGGCAGCCGCCAGCGCCACGGCCGCGCCTGCCGCCGAAGGCCAGGCACCGGTAGCTGCGCCAACCGACGCGCCTGCCGACACCAGCGCCCCAGTGGATGGCCAGGCACCGGCAGACGAGAACGTGCAGGCGATGGTCGAAGACACCTCGCTGGGCATGGCCCACGACCTGTCCCCATGGGGCATGTACAAGAACGCCGACGTGGTGGTGAAGGCCGTGATGATCGGCCTGGCCATCGCCTCGATCATCACCTGGACCATCTGGATCGCCAAAGGCTTCGAGCTGATGGGCGCCAAGCGCCGCCTGCGTGGCGAGATCGCTGCCCTGAAACGCTCGGTGAGCCTGAAAGAGGCCAGCGAGGTGTCTAACAAGGAAGGCACCCTGGCCCACACCCTGGTGCATGACGCCCTCGAAGAGATGCGCCTGTCGGCCAACGCTCGCGAGAAGGAAGGCATCAAGGAACGCGTCAGCTTCCGCCTGGAGCGCCTGGTGGCCGCCAGCGGTCGCACCATGAGCAGCGGCACCGGCGTGCTGGCCACCATCGGCTCCACCGCCCCGTTCGTCGGTCTGTTCGGTACCGTGTGGGGCATCATGAACAGCTTCATCGGCATCGCCAAGACCCAGACCACCAACCTCGCCGTGGTCGCCCCTGGCATCGCCGAGGCCCTGCTGGCCACCGCCCTGGGCCTGGTTGCCGCAATTCCGGCCGTGGTCATCTACAACGTCTTCGCCCGCTCTATCGCCGGCTACAAGGCACAGGTGTCCGATGCCTCCGCCCAGGTACTGCTGCTGGTCAGCCGTGATCTGGACCACCAGGGTGGCGAACGCGTCGCCCCGCACATGGTGAAAGTGGGGTAAACCATGGGCCTGCATCTCAACGAAGGTGGCGACGACCTCGCCGAGAACCACGAAATCAACGTCACGCCGTTCATCGACGTGATGCTGGTGCTGCTGATCATCTTCATGGTCGCGGCGCCCTTGGCCACTGTCGACATCAAGGTCGACCTGCCCGCCTCGACCGCCAAGCCGGCGCCGAGGCCCGAGAAGCCGGTGTTCGTCAGCGTCAAGGCCGACAAGAAGCTCTACCTCGGCGACGACGAGGTGGCCCAGCGCGACCAGCTTGGCGCCATGCTCGACGCCAAGACCAAGGGCGACAAGGAAACCACCATCTTCTTCCAGGCTGACAAGGGCGTCGACTACGGCGACCTGATGGAAGTGATGAACACCATGCGTGCCGCCGGTTACCTCAAGGTCGGCCTGGTCGGACTCGAGACGGCAGCCAAGAAATGACGAAAACGCGCTCAAACCTGGCGCGCTACGGTGGCAGCCTGGCGATCGTGCTGGGTGTGCACGCGGTCGCCGTGCTGCTGACGCTCAACTGGTCGGTGCCCCAGGCCCTCGAGTTGCCGCCGGCAGCGATGATGGTCGAGCTGGCCCCACTGCCAGAGCCCGCGCCACCGCCTCCGCCCAAGGCCGCCCCGAAACCGCCGACGCCGATCGAGGAACCACCGCTGCCCAAGCTGGCAGAGGCGCCGAAGCCGAAGATCGCCATCCCCAAGCCGCCCAAGCCCAAGGCCAAGCCACAGCCGCCCAAGCCTGAGAAAAAACTGGAGCCGCCAAAGGACGAACCGCCGGCCAAGGACGATGTGGCGGATACACCGCCCAGCAACACGCCACCGCAGAAGTCGGCGGCGCCGCAGCCAAGCATCGCGTCCAACAGCAATGCCCTGCCGAGCTGGCAGAGTGATCTGTTGCGCCACCTGGCCAAGTACAAGAAGTACCCCGAGGACGCTCGCCGCCGTGGGTTGCAGGGCATCAACCGCCTGCGCTTCGTGGTCGACGCCGAAGGCAAGGTAGTGTCGTACACGCTGGCCGGTGGTTCGGGTAGCGCGGCGCTGGACCGGGCCACGCTGGAGATGATCCGCCGTGCCGGCACGGTACCCAAGCCTCCGGCGGAGCTGCTGAACAATGGCACGATCGAAGTGGTTGCGCCGTTCGTCTACTCACTGGACCGACGCTGACGTTTTTGTTTCTGTCACAAAACGGCAAGTCTGATAACGTGCGTCTATCGATTGCAGCCGCTATGCTGGGGCCGCAACTTCATGGACGCACGTTATGACCCTCACCGAACTTCGCTACATCGTCACCCTCGCGCAAGAGCAGCACTTTGGCCACGCGGCCGAGCGTTGCCACGTCAGCCAACCGACCCTTTCGGTGGGCGTGAAGAAGCTCGAGGACGAACTCGGCGTGCTGATCTTCGAGCGCAGCAAGAGCGCGGTGCGCCTCACGCCGGTCGGGGAGAGCATCGTCGCCCAGGCGCAGAAGGTGCTGGAACAGGCCCAGGGCATCCGCGAACTGGCCCAAGCCGGCAAGAACCAGCTGACAGCACCGCTCAAGGTCGGGGCCATCTATACCGTCGGCCCCTATCTCTTCCCGCATCTGATCCCGCAACTGCACCGCGTGGCGCCGCAGATGCCGCTGTACATCGAAGAGAACTTCACCCATGTACTGCGCGAGAAGCTGCGCAATGGCGAACTGGACGCGGTGATCATCGCCCTGCCGTTCAACGAGGCCGACGTGCTGACCCTGCCGCTGTACGACGAACCGTTCTGCGCGCTGATGCCGGCCGACCACCCCTGGACCGCCAAGGACACCATCGACACCGCCATGCTCAACGACAAGAGCCTGCTGCTGTTGGGCGAGGGTCACTGTTTCCGCGATCAGGTGCTTGAAGCCTGCCCGACCCTGAACAAGGGCAGCGAAGCCTCCAAGCACACCACGGTCGAATCCAGCTCGCTGGAAACCATCCGCCACATGGTCGCTTCTGGCCTGGGCGTGTCGATCCTGCCGCTATCGGCAGTGCACAGCCATCATTACGCGCCGGGCGTCATCGAAGTTCGCCCGCTGACCGCGCCCGCGCCGTTCCGCACCGTGGCCATCGCCTGGCGCGCCAGCTTCCCGCGGCCGAAGGCCATCGAGATCCTCGCCGACTCGATCCGCCTCTGCTCGGTGGCCAAGCCAACCGTGGACCAACCGGCCTGAGCCCATGACCGAGCTGTCGAACGTCCCGGTCACCACGCTCAAGGGTGTTGGTGAAGCCATGGCAGAGAAACTCGCCAAGGTCGGTCTGGAGAACCTGCAGGATCTGCTGTTCCACCTGCCGTTGCGCTACCAGGACCGCACCCGCGTGGTACCTATCGGCCAACTGCGGCCGGGCCAGGACGCGGTGATCGAAGGCGTGGTCAGCGGAGCTGACGTGACCATGGGCAAGCGCCGCAGCCTGGTGGTGCGCCTAGGTGACGGCAGCGGCACGCTGAGCCTGCGCTTCTACCATTTCAGCAATGCGCAAAAGGAGGGCCTCAAGCGTGGCACACATCTGCGTTGCTATGGTGAAGCGCGTCCCGGCGCCTCGGGGCTGGAAATCTACCACCCGGAATACCGGGCGCTGAACGGTGATGAGGCACCACCGCCGGTCGAACAGACGCTGACGCCGATTTACCCGACCACCGAAGGCCTCACCCAGCAACGCCTGCGCCTGTTGTGCCAGCAGAGCCTTGGCATGCTCGGCCCGCGCAGCCTGCCCGACTGGCTGCCTGAGCAACTGGCCCGCGACTACAAGCTGGCGCCATTGAGCGATGCCATTCGCTACCTGCACAACCCGCCGGCCGATGCCGATCTGGACGAGCTTGCCGAGGGCCATCACTGGGCGCAGCACCGCCTGGCCTTCGAGGAACTGCTGACCCATCAGCTCTCCCAGCAGCGCCTGCGGGAAAGCCAGCGCAGCCTGCGTGCGCCGGTGCTGCCCAAGGCCACCCGCCTGCCGGCCCAGTACCTGGCCAACCTCGGCTTCAACCCGACCGGTGCCCAGCAGCGCGTCGGCAACGAAATCGCCTACGACCTCAGCCAACCCGAACCAATGATGCGCCTGGTACAGGGTGACGTGGGGGCCGGCAAGACCGTGGTCGCCGCGCTAGCGGCGCTGCAGGCCCTGGAGGCCGGATACCAGGTGGCGCTGATGGCCCCCACCGAGATTCTCGCCGAGCAGCATTTCATCACCTTCAAACGCTGGCTGGAGCCGTTGGGTATCGAAGTCGCCTGGCTGGCCGGCAAGCTGAAGGGCAAGGCCCGCGCCAGCGCCTTGGAACAGATCGCCAATGGCGCGCCGATGGTGGTCGGTACCCATGCGCTGTTCCAGGACGAGGTGCAATTCAAGCACCTGGCCCTGGCGATCATCGACGAACAACACCGCTTCGGCGTGCAGCAGCGCCTGGCCCTGCGCAAGAAAGGCGTCATGGGCCAGCTATGCCCGCACCAGTTGATCATGACCGCCACCCCGATCCCACGCACCCTGGCCATGAGCGCCTACGCCGACCTGGACACCTCGGTCCTCGACGAATTGCCGCCCGGTCGTACACCGGTGAATACCGTGCTGGTCGCCGACAGCCGTCGTTTCGAGGTGGTCGAGCGGGTTCGCGCCGCCTGTGCCGAAGGCCGCCAGGCCTACTGGGTGTGCACCCTGATCGAAGAATCCGAGGAGCTGACCTGCCAGGCCGCCGAAAGCACCTTCGAAGAGCTGGGCAGCGCCCTGGGCGAGCTGCGCGTTGGGCTGATCCACGGACGCATGAAGCCTGCGGAAAAAGCGGCGGTGATGGCTGAGTTCAAGGCCGGCGAGCTGCAACTGCTGGTCGCTACCACAGTGATCGAGGTCGGCGTCGACGTGCCCAATGCCAGCCTGATGATCATCGAGAACCCCGAGCGCCTGGGCCTGGCCCAACTGCACCAGTTGCGCGGCCGAGTCGGTAGGGGCAGCGCGGTGAGCCACTGCGTGCTGCTCTATCATCCACCGCTGTCGCAGATCGGTCGAGAGCGGCTGGGCATCATGCGGGAAACCAACGACGGATTCGTCATCGCTGAGAAGGACCTGGAGTTGCGCGGCCCCGGCGAGATGCTCGGGACTCGCCAGACCGGCCTCCTACAGTTCAAGGTCGCCGACCTGATGCGCGACGCCGACTTGTTGCCGGCCGTACGTGACGCTGCCCAGGCCCTGTTGGCGCACTGGCCGGGCCACGTCAGCCCGCTACTCGACCGCTGGTTGCGCCACGGCCAACAATATGGCCAGGTGTGACGCCCGTCCCATTATGGATCCAGCTTGGCGGCCAGGCTGGTTATACTTCGCGTTTACAGAAATGATTGGATACAGGCCATGACTGAAGTTGCCCTGGATACCGCAACCCTACACGCACCGTCTGTCATCCGGCTGTTGCTCGACAAGCTCGGCGTCAGCTTCCGCGAGGTGCCCGAGCACCCGGGGCTGCCGGCCAACTCGCGCGTACAGGCCGTGCTGCTCGATGACGAGATCGGTGCCTTGATGGTGCTGTTCCCGCAAAGCCAGTTGCTGGACCTCAAGCGCCTCGAGGAACTGACCGGACGCAAGCTCAAGGCCGTGCCGCTGGAGCGCTTGAAGCAGATGCTCGACAAGCATCACCTCAAGACCCTGCCCGCCATTCCCGCGCTGACCAGCTCGCCGTGCCAGTACGAAAAGAGCCTGCTCGACAACGAAACCCTGCTGATCCAGTCCGGTGAAGCCGGGCTGCTCCTGGAAATCGGCCGGACGGCTTTCAAGAAGATGCTGGTCAAGGCCAGTGCCAGCACCTTCGGCCAGCCGATCAGCGATATTCGCCTCAGTTTCGATCAGTTGGACGGTCCTCCCAAGGAAGTCATTCGCGCAGTCCAGGCCTTCACCGCCCGGCGCATCCAGCAGCGCCTGGAGCAGACCATCGAGATTCCGCCGCTGGCCGACACCGCGCAGAAGATCATCAAGCTGCGTGTCGACCCCAATGCCAGCATCGATGACATCACCGGCGTGGTCGAAACCGACCCGGCCTTGGCTGCGCAAGTCGTCAGCTGGGCGGCATCGCCCTACTACGCGTCACCCGGCAAGATCCGCTCGGTGGAAGACGCCATCGTGCGGGTACTGGGCTTCGACCTGGTGATCAACCTGGCCTTGGGCCTGGCCCTGGGCAAGACCCTGAGCCTGCCCAAGGACCACCCGCAACAGGCCACGCCGTACTGGCAGCAGTCGATCTATACCGCTGCCGTGATCGAGGGCCTGACCCGTGCCATGCCGCGCGCCGAACGCCCGGAAGCAGGCCTGACCTACCTGGCCGGGCTGCTGCACAACTTCGGCTACCTGCTGCTGGCCCACGTCTTCCCCCCGCATTTCTCGCTGATCTGCCGTCATCTGGAGGTCAACCCACACCTGTGCCACAGCTATGTGGAGCAGCACTTGCTGGGGATCAGCCGTGAACAGATCGGTGCCTGGCTGATGAAGCTATGGGACATGCCCGATGAACTGTCCACAGCCCTGCGCTTCCAGCACGATCCGGCGTACGACGGCGATTATGCGGCGTTCCCCAACCTGGTGTGCCTGGCGACGCGCCTGCTGCGCGCCCGGGGGATTGGCTCGGGGCCGAAGGACGAGATCCCGGATGCCCTGCTCGAGCGCCTGGGGCTGACCCGGGACAAGGCGGAAGAGGTGGTGAACAAGGTGCTGGAGGCCGAGGCATTGCTACGCGAGCTGGCGTCGCAGTTCCACCCGCCGCATTCGCATTAAGGCCGCCCCGTAGGAGCGGCTTCAGCCGCGATCACCCGCGAAGCGGGTGCCAGAAACCGCGGTGCCTGCATCGCGGCTAAAGCCGCTACTACGCTTTCTTCTTCGGTTTCAGGTACTTCATCAAGCCCTGAAACCAGATCACCAGCGCCGGATTGCCCTTGATCTGGATGTTCTTCTCCTGAATCCCCTGCATGAAAGCCAGCTGCTTGTTACCGGCTTGCAGCGTGGCAAAGCCGTACGCGGCATCCTTGAAGGCAATGGCGAACGCCGGCTGCGGGTGCAGGCCGCCCTTGCTGCTGATGCGCAGGTCCTTGACGATGAAGTGCCGGGCAACCTTGCCGTCGAGCGTCTGCATCTGGAAGACCAGGTCCTTGTCCTGCAGCTGCTGCTGGAACGCCGGGTTGTTGCGGCTGGCCTTGGCCATCAGCAAGCCCATGGCCCAGAGAAGAAAACGAAACTTCATCAACGCGCCTCGAGTGAAAAATGACTGAGTCGCGCAGTTTATCCGTTTATCGCCCTGTTTATGCAAGTTCGCCGCATTTGCTTACCAGAAACACAACGGGCGCCTTAAGGCGCCCGTCTCGATGGCTTGTCGATCACTTTTTCTTGGCAGGCTTGGCCGGTGCGTTGACGCTGTCACGCAGGCCCTTGCCCGGTTTGAAGGCGACAGTGTTGCTGGCCTTGATCTTAACCGGCTCGCCGGTCTGCGGGTTCTTGCCGGTGCGAGCGCCGCGGTGGCGTTTTTCGAAGGTGCCGAAGCCGACCAGGGTGACGGTGTCCTTGTCGAGTGCGCCGGTGATGCTGTCGAGAATCGCGTTCAGGACAATATTGGCCTTTTCCTTGGTCAGGTCGGCCTTTTCGGCGATGACGGCGGCGAGTTCTGGTTTACGCATAGTGAAGCCTCTTTGACGGGATTTCTTGTTGTTATGCCGTGCTGCCGAAGGAAGCAGCGTTCAAGGCACCGCAGGCTCTAGGCTGCGGTAGACGCCAGTGAGGATGGCACGCCGACCGGGGCCGCGCCAGTATCTGGGCGGCCATTGTCGTGGCAAGAACAGGATAATTACGACAGAACGCCCGCCATTTACGCCATCAAGGGTGGCAACTGGCGATTCAACGCCAGTTTCTCCATGACCGCGCCGCCGGTCAGGGCGTAGCCCAGCAGTTGGCCATCGGAGCCATGGCAGAGCACTTTCAGGTCGCCACCGCTGCCTTCCACCACCCAAGTGCCCTCGTAGCCTGCCGGCACCGGGGACACCACCAGCGGGCAGGCCGGCGTCTTCACGGTGACCGGCATCGGGCCATAGGCCACTGCGGTCGGGTTGCCGGCCAAGGTCTGGGCCAGGGCGCGGGCGCAGGTCATCAAGGGCATGACGTAAAGCAGGTTGATACCATCGACCTCGGCGCAGTCGCCCAGGGCGAAGATGTTGGCGTGAGAGGTGCGCAGCTGGCGATCCACCACCACCCCGCGGTTGACCTGCAGGCCCGCTGCCGCCGCCAGGTCGGTGCGCGGCCGCAGGCCGATCGCAGACACCACCAGGTCGCAAGGGATGACGCTGCCGTCGGACAAGTGCGCCTCCACAGCCTCCCCAAAACGTTGCAGGCGGGTCAGCACCGGGCCGAGATGGAAACGCACGCCCAACCCTTCAAGGCCTGCCTGCACGGCAGCGGCCGCCGCCGGGTGCAGCAAGGTCGGCATGACCTGTTCGCACGGCGCCACGACCTCGCACTGCAGGCCGCCCAAGGTGAGGTCGTTGGCGAATTCGCAGCCGATCAGGCCGGCGCCGAGGATCAGCACCCGTTGCTTGCCTGCGGCGGCGACACGAAATCGTGCGTAGTCCTCAAGGTCGTTGATCGGGAAGACCAGCTCGCCCGCATCGCCTTCCACGGGCACCTGCACAGTCTGCGCACCCCAGGCCAGTACCAGGTCGCGGTATTCCACCGCTTCCTCGCCGATCCACAGGCGCTTGTGGCCGGGGTCGATACCGCTGATGCGGGTATGGGTGCGGATCTCGGCCTTGAGCTGCTCGGCCATGGCGCCCGGTTCGGCCATGCACAGGCCGTCGGCGTCCTTCTGCTTGGCAAAGCCGGTGGACAGCATCGGCTTGGAATAGGAGCGACCGTCGTCGGCGGTGATCAGCAGCAGCGGCGTGTCGCCGTCCAGCTTGCGAAACTCTCGCGCCAGGTTGTAACCGGCAAGGCCGGTACCAATGATCACCACGGGGGACGTCATGTCGTGCGTTCCTTGTTCAAGCCAGGGTTGCGATCAGCCAATGGCGATCATTTCGAAGTCACTCTTGCCTACGCCACAATCAGGGCACAGCCAGTCTTCCGGCACGTCTTCCCAGCGGGTGCCGGGGGCGATGCCGTCGTCCGGCCAACCATCGGCTTCGTCGTAGATCAAGCCACAGACAATACATTGCCACTTCTTCATCGGATGCTGTTCCTCGGTCAGGCTCATTGGTGCGTTGCAACTGGTGACCGGGTCGTGGGGCACGCCCGCGCCTGCAAGTGACCACCGTGCAATCTCTGGTCGGCTTTTGTACTGGGCCTGCTGGCAGTATGCAAGCCAGGACGGCAATCATGCTAAGCTCGCCGCCTCTCTGGCCTGTATCAAGCATACCGACGTGCCGTACGAAACCCCGCAAGCAGCCGCTGTCGCGTGGCTGGCGTATCCGCAACTGGCGCCCCTGCCCGACCAGCCGACCCTGGACTGGTTGTTCGACGAAGGCTCCCTGACCCGTCGCCTGACCGGTCTTTCCCATGACCACTTCAGCGTCACCCCTTTGTTCGAGGGCTGGCAGCCACTACGTGACGATGAATGCGCCGCGTTGGGCCTGCGGCCTGGCGCGCAGGGCTGGGTGCGCGAGGTCTACCTGCGCGGCCATGGCCAGCCGTGGGTATTCGCCCGCAGCGTCGCCAGCCGCACAGCGCTGGAGCGCGGGGGGCTCGACCTGGAGACCCTGGGCAGCCGCTCGCTGGGCGAGCTACTGTTCTGCGACCAGGCGTTCGTCCGCCACCCTATCGAAGTGTGCAGTTATCCACAGGACTGGCTGCCCGTAGAGGTCACCAGCTCCGGGCTGTGGGGAAGGCGCTCGCGCTTCGAACGCGCCGGCCTCGACCTGCTGGTGGCCGAGGTGTTCCTGCCCGCCCTGTGGCACGCGGCCACGGAGGAAAACCGCTGATGTACATGCAACTGCTCAAGTCTCTCAACCGCCTGCACCCGCGCGCCTGGGACTTTGTCCAGCTGAGCCGCATGGACCGCCCCATCGGCATCTACCTGCTGCTGTGGCCGACGCTGTCGGCGGTGTGGATTGCCGGCAACGGCTCGCCGACCCTGGCCAACGTTCTGATCTTCGGCCTCGGCGTGGTGCTGATGCGTGCCGCCGGCTGCTGCATCAACGATTTCGCCGACCGCAAGGTGGACGGCCACGTCAAGCGCACCGCCGACCGGCCACTGGCCAGCGGCCGGGTGAAGCCCCGCGAAGCGCTGGTGCTGTTCGCCCTGCTGGTGGGAGTGAGCTTCCTGCTGGTGCTGTGCACCAACGCCACCACGGTTTGGCTGTCGTTCGGCGCGGTCGCCCTGGCCTTCTGCTACCCGTTCATGAAGCGCTACACCTACTACCCGCAGGTGGTGCTGGGCGCGGCGTATTCCTGGGGTATCCCGATGGCTTTCACCGCCGCGGGTGGCGAGCTGCCGGCCAGCGCCTGGCTGCTGTACATCGCCAACCTGCTGTGGACGGTGGGGTATGACACCTACTACGCCATGGTCGACCGTGACGACGACCTGAAGATCGGCGTGAAATCCACCGCCATCCTCTTCGGCGAGGCCGACCGGGTGATCATCCTGAGCCTGCAGCTGCTGTCGCTGGGCTGCCTGCTCCTGGCGGGCAACCGCTTCGAGCTGGGCGGCTGGTTCCACCTGGGGCTGCTGGCGGCGGCGATATGCTTCGCCTGGGAGTTCTGGTCGACGCGCAAGCTGGACCGCGAGTCGTGCTTCAAGGCGTTCCTGCACAACCACTGGGCGGGGTTGTTGATCTTCATTGGTGTGGTGCTGGACTACGCGCTGCGCTGACATTGCGCAGGCCAATGGTGGGAGCGGCGGTGCGGCGCTCCCACGCCAGGTGCATCAAGGCTTGGCGACGTGCCAGACATCCTTCATGCCATCACCGGTGGTATCCCCGGCCTTCTTGTCCTTGACGAAGGTGTACAGCGGCTTGCCGTCATAGGCCCACTGCATCGAGCCATCGTCGCGGGTGACGTGAGTCCACTTGTCCTTCGGCGCCTCGTCGTCCTTCTTCACCATCAACGGCGGCCAGTTCTTGGCGCACTCGCCATTGCACATGGACTTGCCACCAGCGTCCTTGTCAAAGGTGTACAGCGTCATGCCATCGTGGTCGACCCACATGCCATCCTTCTCCATGGCGTGATGAGCCGACGCCACCCCCGGCACTGCCAGCGCAGCGCAAAGGGCCATCCAGCTCAGCGTATGTCGTGTCATTGGAATCACCATTGTTCAGGGGTGGATTGAATGTTCGCGGCCACTTTTAGCCTAGTCCAGTCACGCAATGTCGCCAGAACCGCCCACGCCCTGTCACACAGCTGCAATAATTCCGTTATCTAATGCGGGCCAAGACATCGTTCCTGGGAGAGGTAATTGAGCATGGTTGGCAGAAACATTCTGATCGTCGACGACGAAGCGCCTATCCGCGAGATGATCGCCGTTGCATTGGAAATGGCCGGCTATGACTGCCTCGAGGCCGAGAACTCGCAACAGGCCCACGCCATCATCGTCGACCGCAAGCCGGACCTGATCCTGCTCGACTGGATGCTGCCGGGCACCTCCGGCATCGAACTGGCCCGCCGCCTCAAGCGCGACGAGCTGACCGGCGACATCCCGATCATCATGCTCACCGCCAAGGGTGAAGAGGACAACAAGATCCAGGGCCTGGAAGTCGGCGCCGACGACTACATCACCAAGCCGTTCTCGCCCCGTGAACTGGTGGCGCGCCTCAAGGCCGTGCTGCGCCGCACCGGCCCAAGCGACAGCGAAGCGCCGATCGAAGTCGGCGGCCTGCTGCTAGACCCGATCAGCCACCGCGTGACCATCGACGGCAAGCCGGCCGAGATGGGCCCCACCGAGTACCGCCTGCTGCAGTTCTTCATGACTCACCAGGAGCGCGCCTACACCCGCGGCCAGTTGCTCGACCAGGTCTGGGGCGGCAACGTCTATGTCGAGGAGCGCACCGTCGACGTGCACATCCGCCGCCTGCGCAAGGCACTGGGTGAAGCCTACGAAAATCTGGTACAAACCGTCCGCGGCACTGGCTATCGCTTCTCGACCAAAAGCTGATCGAAGCCCAAGCGCCCGCTGTACAAGGACTGTCAATTGAACCAGAACTGGCACGCGACCCTGATTCGCCACATGCTCCTGCTGATCACCGTCTGCCTGATCGGCGGGCTGGTCAGCGGGTACTATGGCTGGAGCCTGGCCATCGGCCTGGCCTTCTACCTGGGCTGGACACTGAAGCAGTTGCTGCGCCTGCACGACTGGCTGCGCAATCATCAACCCGATGAGGCGCCACCCGATGGCTACGGCCTGTGGGGCGAAGTGTTCGACAGCATCTATCACCTGCAGCGCCGCGACCAGCGCGTGCGTGGCCGCCTGCAGGCAGTGATCGACCGGGTCCAGGAGTCCACCGCCGCGCTGCGCGATGCGGTGATCATGCTCGACAGCGACGGCAACCTGGAGTGGTGGAACCGCGCCGCCGAGACCCTGCTGGGCTTCAAGACCCCGCAGGACGGCGGCCAGCCGGTGACCAACCTGGTGCGCCACCCGCGCTTCAAGGAGTACTTCGAGTCGGAGAACTACGCCGAACCGCTGGAGATCCCGTCGCCGATCAACGACCGCCTGCGCGTGCAACTGCACCTTACCCGCTACGGCAACAACGAACATCTGATGCTGGTGCGCGACGTGACCCGCATCCACCAGCTGGAACAGATGCGCAAGGACTTCGTCGCCAACGTCTCCCACGAACTGCGCACGCCGCTGACGGTGATCACCGGCTACCTGGAGACGCTGCTGGACAACGTCGAGGACGTGAACCCGCGCTGGAGCCGTGCCTTGCAGCAGATGAGCGCGCAAGGCTCACGCATGCAGACGCTGCTCAACGACCTGTTGCTGTTGGCCAAGCTCGAAGCCACCGATTATCCCTCGGACAACCAGCCGGTGCTGGTCGACACCCTGCTCACCGCCATCAAGAACGACGCCCAGGCCCTGTCCGGCCCGCGCAACCAGCGGATCAGCCTGGAAGCAACGCCTGGCATACGCCTCAAGGGCAGCGAGTCGGAGCTGCGCAGCGCGTTCTCTAACCTGGTGTTCAACGCGGTCAAGTACACCCAGGATGAGGGCACCATTCGCATTCGCTGGTGGGCCGACGACCAGGGCGCGCACCTCAGCGTGCAGGACTCGGGGGTCGGTATCGAGGCCAAGCACCTGCCACGCCTGACCGAACGCTTCTACCGCGTCGACTCCAGCCGCGCCTCCAACACCGGCGGCACCGGGCTGGGCCTGGCGATCGTCAAGCACGTGCTGATGCGCCATCGCGCACGCCTGGAAATCAGCAGCGTGCCGGGGCATGGCAGTACCTTTACCTGCCACTTTGCGCCGGCGCAGTTGGTCACAAATCGAGGATGACCCCGCGCGGGGCAAGCCCGCTCCCACGCTTGCCTCTGCTGGCATGGGAGCGGGCTTGCCCCGCGATGCGGTCAGCGTCCCCTTTGCTTTTGCGGCGCCAGCCGCTACATTGGATCCCCCGTGCCAGCCATCGCTGGCACTTTTTTTCTCCCTTTCAAAGACGGACCCCGTAAAAACCCCATCATGGACCCTTCCCCTGGTATCAGCCTCACCTCGTTGTTCGCCGATTTCGGCATGATCCTTTTCGCCTTGTTCCTGGTGCTGCTCAACGGCTTCTTCGTGGCCGCCGAGTTCGCCATGGTCAAGCTGCGCTCCACCCGCGTCGAGTCCATCGCCGAGCTGCATGGCTGGCGTGGCAGCATCCTGCGCAAGGTGCACAACCAGCTCGACGCCTATCTCTCGGCGTGCCAACTGGGCATCACCCTCGCCTCCCTGGGCCTGGGCTGGGTCGGCGAGCCAGCGTTCGCCCACCTGCTCGAGCCGTTGCTAGCCTATGTCGGCGTGGACAGCCCGGAGCTGGTCAAGGCGATCTCGTTCTTCGTCGCCTTCTTCGTGATCTCCTACCTGCACATCGTTGTCGGCGAGCTGGCACCCAAGTCCTGGGCGATCCGTAAGCCAGAGCTGCTGTCGCTGTGGACCGCCGTGCCGCTGTACCTGTTCTACTGGGCGATGTATCCGGCGATCTACCTGCTCAACGCCAGCGCCAACACTATCCTGCGCATCGCCGGTCAAGGCGAGCCCGGGCCGCACCACGAGCATCACTACAGCCGCGAGGAGCTCAAGCTGATCCTGCACTCCAGCCGTGGCCAGGACCCAAGCGACCAGGGTATGCGCGTGCTGGCCTCGGCCGTGGAGATGGGCGAGCTGGAGGTGGTCGACTGGGCCAACTCCCGCGAGGACATGGTCAGCATCGATGCCCATGCGCCGCTGAAGGAAATCCTCGCCCTGCTGCGCCGTCACAAGTTCAGCCGCTACCCGGTGTATGACGCCGAGCGCGAAGAATTCACCGGCCTGCTGCACATCAAGGACCTGCTGCTGGAGCTCGCAGAGCTCGACCACTTGCCGCAAACCATCGACCTTGCAGACCTCGCCCGCCCGCTGGAGCGGGTGTCCCGGCACATGCCACTGGCCCAGTTGCTGGAGCAGTTCCGCAAGGGCGGCGCGCACTTCGTGCTGGTCGAGGAAGCCGACGGCAAGGTGATCGGCTACCTGACCATGGAAGACGTGCTGGAAGTGCTGGTGGGCGATATCCAGGACGAGCACCGCAAGACCGAGCGCGGCATCCTCGCCTACCAGCCGGGCAAACTGCTGGTGCGCGGCGATACGCCGCTGTTCAAGGTCGAGCGTTTGCTGGGTATCGACCTGGACCACATCGAGGCTGAAACCCTCGCCGGGCTGATCTACGAGACCCTCAAGCGCGTCCCTGAGGAAGAGGAAGTGCTGGAGGTCGAAGGCCTGCGCATCATCATCAAGAAGATGAAAGGGCCGAAGATCGTGCTGGCCAAGGTGCTCAAGCTCGATTGACCCGAGAGCCCGCGCCTACATCCGTGGGTGCGGGCTTGCTCCGCAATGCGTCATGGATTCCCTGCGGTAAAGTCCGGCAAACCACCGATTGGCCGGTCGAACTGATACGGGATCGACTCAAGCGCCAGCCCCACATTGCGCTGCACCACGAAATGCAGGTGCGGCCCGCTGCTGTTGCCGGTGTTGCCCGATTTGGCCAATGGCTGCCCCTGTGCAACCCGCTGCCCCTCGCCCACCACCACCGAACCGCGCATCAGGTGCAGGTAAACGCCCATGGTGCCGTCCGGGTGCAGGATCCTGACGAAATTGCCCGCCGGATTGTTGCCCCGCCCGCTCTGGTTGTTCTCGATCTTCACCACCACCCCACCGCGTGCCGCGATGATCGGCGTGCCTTCGGGCATGGCGATATCCATGGCGTAGCGGCCCTTGGGCCCGAAGTGGCTGAAACGGCCGTTGGGGCCCTGGCTCAGGCGGAACGGCCCGCCCTTCCAGGGGAACGGATAACGGTAGCCCTGCGGGCGCTGGCCCGGGTCGCCCATGGCGTAGCGGAACTTGGTGTCGTACTTGAGGCGAGCCCCTTGGCGAGCCTGTACCACGCTGAGGATCAGGTTCGAGCGTGGCGGCACCAGGCGCCGGACGATGCGCGGGGCGTTACCGCCCTGGGCATTGGCCAGGCGCTCCACACGCAGTTCAACTTCCATCGGCACGAACAGCTCGTTGCGCGCGACAAAACGCACGCCACCGGCGAAATCCTCGGTCTTCAGCCGCACCTGGCCGTCCAGGCGCTCGACCATGGGTTCGCGGAACACGAAAACCTTGGCGCCAACGCGGGGTCGGTCGGAATAGGAAACCACGCCATAGGTATCAGTGGTCTTGTAGATGGTCATGCCCAGGCTCGACGCCGAGGCCGTGAGCAAGGCACAGAACAGCAGCAGTCTGGAGGGCGGCATGATGGTGGCTTTTTGACAGTGGTGTTCTGTCGAAGCCTAGCAGCCGGATTTGAGAGGGATATGACAGTTGGTCGGGATGCTGGAGGTGTAACGTGGGAGGGGGCAAGCCCGCTCCCACTACATCCGCTGCGACGCGGTGCTCAAGTGGCCATCAGGCGCCAGGCGTGAAGTGCTTCTGCGCCGTGCCGCGGGCGATCAGTCGCGACAGGTAGTCGAGTTTCTGCGCATCCTGGTCGACGAACTTGAAGGTCAGCTGCAGCCAGTCGCTCTCAGGCTTGGGCTCCAGCGCCGCAATGGCGTGCAGGTAGCCGTTCAGACGCGCCGTTTCGGCGTTCTCACCTTGCTCCAGGTCCAGCACCGCGCCTTCGAGCACCTGTGGCAGGTTAGTGCCGCGGCGCACCACCAGCAGGGCTTCCTTAAGGCTCAAGGCCTTGATCATGCACGGCTGGGTGCCACTGGACAGGCGCAGTTGGCCTTGGCCACGACCAGTCTGGGCCGCCGCAGCGGCAGTCTTCGGCGTGGGGGCGTTGATCAGAGGCTTGGCCGCCGCTGCCACTGGCGCAGCGGCGGGCGCGGTTACCTTGGCCGCGTCCGGACGACCACCGGTCAGGGCACTGAGCGAATCGTTGGCAAACGCCGAGTTGACCCGCGCCGGCGCGCTGGACATCAGGCTGTCGAGCTTGCCGATCTTGGTCAGCGACTTCTTCACCTTGGTCAGCAGCTGCTCGTTGGTGAACGGCTTGCCGACGAAGTCGGAAACGCCGGCCTGGATGGCCTGGATCACGTTCTCCTTGTCGCCACGGCTGGTCACCATGATGAACTGCATGGTCTTCATCTCTTCCTGCTGACGGCACCAGGTCAGCAGTTCGAGGCCGGACATCTCCGGCATTTCCCAGTCGCACAGGACCAGGTCGAAACGTTCCTTGCTCAGCATGGCCATGGCCTTGCGACCGTTGACCGCGTCCTCGATCACCATGCCGGGGAAGGCATTGCGCAGGCACTTCCTTACCAGGTCGCGGATGAACGGGGCATCATCCACGACCAGCACATTCACTTTACTCATCGATACTCCTCTTGATCCCGGCTAGCATACCGCCGACTGATGGCCATTTGCCAAACCACTGGTCACGCCGGGACTTCTCACACGGTTCGCGGGTGCCTGCTGGTGCTCGACCGCAAACGAAAACGCCCGGCGGTTGCCGGGCGTTCATGCTCGGGAGCAATCCTATTTATCGTCCGGTTCAGCCGGAACATTAGCGATTTCGCCCTCATCGAACGCTTCGCCCTGCACCTCGGCCTTCATGCGCTTGAGGCCCATGTGGCGCACGTCGGTACCACGCACCAGGTAGATCACCAGCTCGGAGATGTTGCGTGCGTGATCGCCGATGCGCTCCAGCGAACGCAGGGCCCAGATCACGCTCAACACGCGGGAGATCGAGCGCGGATCTTCCATCATGTAGGTGACCAGCTCGCGCAGCGCCGTCTTGTACTCGCGGTCGATGGTCTTGTCGTACTGGGCCACCGACAGCGCCAGGTCGGCGTCGAAGCGGGCGAAGGCGTCCAGCGCGTCGCGGACCATGTTGCGCACCTGGTCGCCGATATGGCGCACCTCGACATAACCACGCGGCGACTCGCCTTCCTCGCACAGCTGGATGGCACGGCGGGCGATCTTGGTCGATTCGTCACCGATGCGCTCCAGGTCGATCACCGACTTGGAGATGCTGATGATCAGGCGCAGGTCGGAGGCCGCCGGTTGGCGACGGGCGAGGATGCGCACGCACTCCTCGTCGATGTTGCGCTCCATCTGGTTGATCTGTTCGTCGACCTCGCGCACTTGCTGGGCAAGGCCCGAGTCGGCCTCGATCAGCGCGGTGACGGCGTCGTTCACCTGTTTCTCCACCAGCCCGCCCATGGCCAGCAGGTGGCTGCGCACCTCCTCGAGCTCGGCGTTGAACTGCTGGGAGATGTGGTGGGTAAGGCTTTCTTTGTTGATCATCGTTTGGCTCCGCGAAGCAGCTGCAGGCTTCAAGTCGTTCGTGTCGTTCCCTGGCGTTCCTACCTTGCCGGTCTTAGCCGTAGCGACCGGTGATGTAGTCTTCGGTCTGCTTCTTCGCCGGGTTGGTGAACAGGGTGTCGGTATCACCGAATTCGACCAGTTTGCCCATGTACATGAAGGCGGTGTAGTCCGAAACACGGGCCGCCTGCTGCATGTTGTGGGTCACGATGACGATGGTGTACTTGGATTTCAGTTCGTAGATCAGCTCTTCGACCTTCAGCGTCGAGATCGGGTCCAGTGCCGAGCACGGCTCGTCGAGCAACAGCACTTCCGGCTCAACGGCAATGGTACGGGCGATCACCAGACGCTGCTGCTGGCCACCGGACAGGCCCAGCGCCGACTCGTGCAGGCGGTCCTTGACCTCATCCCACAGGGCCGCGCCCTTCAGCGCCCACTCGACGGCCTCGTCGAGCACGCGCTTCTTGTTGATGCCCTGGATACGCAGGCCGTAGACCACGTTCTCGTAGATGGTCTTGGGGAACGGGTTGGGCTTCTGGAACACCATGCCCACGCGGCGACGCAGCTCGGCCACGTCCTCGCCCTTGCGGTAGATGTTGTTGCCGTACAGGTTGATGGCGCCTTCGACACGGCAGCCGTCGACCAGGTCGTTCATGCGGTTGAAGGTGCGCAGCAGCGTGGACTTGCCGCAGCCGGACGGGCCGATGAAGGCGGTCACGCGCTGCTTGGGGATGTTCATGCTGACGTCGAACAGTGCTTGCTTGTCGCCGTAGAACAGGGACAGGCCGGGTACTTCGATGGCCACGGTCTCTTCAGCCAGGCGCAGGCTCTGCTTGTCGCGGCCCAGGGCCGACATGTCGATGCCGTGGGCGTGGGATTCATGCTGCATGGTCAACTCCATACGCTATCAATTCGTTTCAAAGGGCCGCCCGGCATCCGGGCGGCACGCTTGCAATCGGGATCAGTGGTCCAGGGCCTTGTACTTCTCGCGCAGGTGGTTACGGATCCACACCGCCGAGAGGTTGAGGGTGGCGATCACCAGCACCAGCAGCAGCGCGGTGGCGTACACCAGCGGCCGCGCGGCCTCGACGTTGGGGCTCTGGAAGCCGACGTCGTAGATGTGGAAGCCCAGGTGCATGATCTTCTGGTCCAGGTGCAGGTACGGGTAGTTGCCGTCAACCGGCAGCGATGGCGCCAGCTTCACCACACCCACCAGCATCAGCGGGGCCACTTCGCCGGCGGCGCGGGCCACGGCGAGGATCATGCCGGTCATCATGGCCGGGCTGGCCATCGGCAGGACGATCTTCCACAGCGTCTCGGCCTTGGTCGCGCCCAGCGCCAGCGAGCCTTCGCGTACAGTGCGCGGAATACGCGCCAGACCTTCCTCGGTGGCCACGATCACCACCGGCACGGCCAGCAGCGCCAGGGTCAGCGAAGCCCACAACAGGCCCGGCGTACCCAGCGTAGGTGCCGGCAGCGACTCGGGGAAGAACAGCCGGTCGATCGAGCCGCCCAGCACGTAGACGAAGAAGCCCAGGCCAAACACGCCGTAGACGATCGCCGGGACGCCGGCGAGGTTGTTCACGGCGATGCGGATCAGCCGGGTCACCGGGCCCTGCCTGGCGTATTCACGCAAGTAGACGGCAGCCAGTACGCCGAACGGGGTGACGATCACCGCCATGATCAGGGTCATCATCACGGTGCCGAAGATGGCCGGGAAGATACCGCCTTCGGTGTTGGCCTCACGCGGGTCGTCGCTGAGGAACTCCCACACCTTGGCGAAGTAGGCGCCCATCTTGGTAAAGCCCGACATGGCGTTCGGCTGAATGGCGTGGACCACCTTGCTCAGGTTGATCTCCACTTCGCGGCCGTTGCCGTCGCGGGCTACCAGGCTGTCGCGGGCGAACTCCTGATGCAGGCCGTTGAGGCGCTCTTCGATGGCCTTGTAGCGGTTGTTCAGCTCGGCGCGCTCGGCGTCCATGTCGGCCTGGGCGGCGGCGTCGAGCTTGCCGTCCAGTTCCAGCTTGCGGCTGTGCAGGCGCAGGCGCTCCAGGCCATGGTTGATGGCACCGATGTCCTTCTTCTCGAGCTTCACAAGCTGGTCGTTGAGTTGGCTGGCGCGCTTGAGGCGGGCCTGCAGCTCGTTCCAGGCTTCCGGCCCTTGGGCGACCACGCGGCCTTCTTCCTTGACGCTGACCAGATAGCCGTAGAAGTTGCCCCATTCGCGGCGCTCCAGGGCAATCAGGTCGGCAGGTTTCTGCTGGTCGACCAGCCACTCGCCGACCACCCAGGTGAAGTCGCTGCCGTTGAGGTCGCGGTTACCCACCTTGATCAGCTCGCGGGTCATGAACTCCGGGCCCTGGTCGGGCACCGGTAGGCCGGCACCCTTGAGGCGTTCGCGGGGCACTTCTTCCTTCTGCACCACTTCACCGATGACGATGTGGTCAGCCTGGCCGGGCACCTTGTAGGTGGCCTGGACCAGGTCGGCCGGCCAGAAGTGGCCCAGGCCGCGCACGGCGATCACGGCCAGCAGGCCGACGGTCATGATGACCGCCATGGCCACCGCGCCGCCACTGATCCAGACGCCGGGGGCGCCGCTCTTGAACCAGCCTTTGAGGGAATCCTTTTTCACGGATCTCTACCTTTCTATCAAAGCGACGAGTATTTCTTGCGCAGGCGCTGGCGAATCAGCTCGGCCAGGGTGTTCATCACGAAGGTGAACAACAGCAGCACGAGGGCGGCGAGGAACAGCACACGATAGTGGCTGCCGCCGACTTCCGATTCGGGCATTTCCACGGCCACGTTGGCGGCCAGGGTGCGCATGCCCTCGAACAGGTTCAGCTCCATCACCGGGGTGTTGCCGGTGGCCATCAGCACGATCATGGTCTCACCCACCGCACGGCCCATGCCGATCATCAGCGCCGAGAAGATGCCCGGGCTGGCGGTGAGGATGACCACGCGGGTCAGGGTCTGCCATGGCGTCGCGCCCAGCGCCAGCGAGCCCAGGGTCAGGCTGCGCGGCACGCTGAACACGGCGTCCTCGGCAATGGAGTAGATGTTCGGGATGACCGCGAAGCCCATGGCGATACCCACTACCAGGGCGTTGCGCTGGTCATAGGTGATCCCCAGATCGTTGGTGATCCACAGGCGCATGTCGCCCGCGAAGAACCAGCTCTCGAGGAACGGACTCATGTACAGGGCAAACCAGCCAATGACCAGGATCACCGGGATCAGGATCGCCGCTTCCCAGCCATCGGGGATGCGCAGGCGGATCGACTCCGGCAGGCGGCTCCAGCTGTAGCCGGCAAGCAGGATACCGATCGGCATGATCAGGAACAGGCTGAACACGCCCGGCAGGTGGCCTTCGAGGTACGGCGCGAGGAACAGGCCGGCGAAGAAGCCGAGGATCACCGTCGGCATCGCTTCCATCAACTCGATCACCGGCTTGACCTTGCGGCGCATGCCCGGAGCCATGAAGTAGGCGGTGTAGATGGCGGCGGCGATGGCCAGCGGGGCAGCCAGGATCATCGCGTAGAACGCGGCCTTGAGCGTACCGAAGGTCAGCGGCGACAGGCTCAGCTTGGGTTCGAAGTCGGTGTTCGAGGCGGTCGACTGCCAGACGTACTTGGGCTCGTCGTAGTTCTCGTACCAGACCTTGCCCCACAGCGCGCTGAACGAGACTTCCGGGTGCGGGTTCTTCAGGCTCAGCGGCAGCAGCTTGTTGCCTTGCTCGATGATGATGCGGTTGGCGCGCGGCGACAGGGCGAGGATGCCCGCGCCTTCGGCGACCGGCTCGACCAGCAGGGTGCGGTGCGCGGTGCTGTGGAACACGCCGAGCTTGCCTTCGCTGTCCAGGGCGATGAAGCCCTTGCGGCGCTCCTCGGCGTCGATCTGCACCACCGGGGCCTTGCCCAGCTGGAAGCTGCGGATCAACTTGAAGCGCGACTCGCCATCGGGGTCGCGGGCCATGAACCACTGGCTCAGGCCACCCTTGGAATCACCGAAGATCAGCGAGATGCCACCGACCAGCTGGGCGGTCGCGGTGATCTCGGCGTTGCCGTCCTCGAGCAGCTTGTAGCGGCCGTTGAGGCTCTTGTCGCGCAGGCTGAACACGTCGGCGGTGGCGCGACCGTTGACCACGTACAGCCACTGCTGGCGCGGGTCGATGAAGATGTTCTTCACCACCTCGGTCATCTGCGGCAGTTCGATACGGTTCTGCTCGACAGTGACCTCGTCGGTCATCATGTTCTCGGTGCGCGACAGTTCGATCACCTGCAGGTGCGCACCGGTGGAACCGGCCAGCAACAAGGTGTCGCCGTTGACGTTGACGCTCACATGCTCCAGCGCGCGGCCTTGGTCATCCAGGGTGAACAGGTCCTGACCATAGGGGAAGTCGATGCCCGCCTCGATGGTCTTCTTGTTGTCCGGATAGGTGATCTTGTAGGTGTGGTGGAACACCAGTGCCTGGCCGTTGGACAGGCCCACCACCACCAGCGGGCTGCCCGGCTGGTCGGTGCTGATCGAGCTGACCTGGGCGCCGGCCGGCAGCGGCAGGTCGACGCGCTTCAGTTCGTTGCCGGTCTTGGTGTCGAAGAACAGGGCCTGGCCCTTGTCGGATACACGCATGCCCACGAGGTTCTGTTCCTCGAGGGCGATCAGCAGCGGTTTACCGGCGTCCTGCTGCAGCCAGGTCGGCTCCAGCGCCTTCTTGCTGGTAAGCGTGGCGCCTTGGAACAACGGCAGCACCACATAGGCCAGGTAGAAGAAGATCAGCGTGATCGCCGCCAGCACGGCGAGCCCGCCCACCAGGACGTACCAGCGGGTCAGGCGATCCTTGAGGGCGCGCAGGCGGCGCTTGCGTTGCAACTCGGGCGTATTGAAGTCAATGCGCACGGGAGGAGAATTTTGGGTCATTGTGGAGTTGGCCAGATCATTCATGCGCACACCCTAGCGGTCCCGTATGACAAAAACATGACAGTGCAGTGACGCAAAAAAGCCCGCCGCTCAGGAGCCCTGGCTTCGGACTAAGGAATTCGTGGAGGAGGCCGGCATTCTTTGGCACCGGCCTCATCCTCAGTTATTTACTTCTTTGCAACGTTACCCGCGTGGGACAGACCCAGGTCGGCCAGGGTCTTGTCGACCACCTTGGCTGGCAGCGGGATGTAGCCGTCCTTCACGACAACTTGTTGGCCGGCCTGCGACAGCACCAGCTTGACGAACTCGGCTTCCAGCGGGGCCAGAGGCTTGTTCGGGGCCTTGTTGACGTAGACGTAGAGGAAGCGCGACAGCGGGTAGGTACCGTTCAGGGCGTTGGCTTCGTTGTCTTCGACGAACGCGCCGCCTTCTTTCTTGGCCAGGGCCACGGTCTTGACGCTGGCGGTCTTGTAGCCGATGCCCGAGTAGCCGATGCCGTTCAGCGACGAGCTGATCGACTGCACGACCGAAGCCGAGCCAGGTTGTTCGTTGACGTTAGGCTTGAAGTCGCCTTTGCACAGGGCTTCTTCCTTGAAGTAGCCGTAGGTGCCGGATACCGAGTTACGGCCGAACAGCTGAACTGGCTTGTTGGCCAGGTCGCCGGTCACGCCCAGGTCACCCCAGGTCTTGACGTCGGCTTTGCCACCGCACAGACGGGTGGAGGAGAAGATGGCGTCGACCTGGGCCATGGTCAGGCCTTTGATCGGGTTGTCCTTGTGAACGAACACGGCCAGGGCGTCAACGGCAACCGGAATGGCAGTCGGCTTGTAGCCATACTTCTGCTCGAACGCCTGCAGCTCGACGTCCTTCATCTTGCGGCTCATCGGGCCCAGGTTGGCGGTGCCTTCGGTCAGGGCGGGTGGCGCGGTCGAGGAACCGGCGGCCTGGATCTGAATGTTTACGTTCGGATATTCCTTCTTGTAGGCCTCGGCCCACAGGGTCATCAGGTTCGCGAGGGTGTCGGAACCGACGCTGGAGAGGTTGCCCGAAACACCGGTGGTCTTGGTGTAGGTCGGGATTGCAGGATCGACAGCGGCGACCGCATTGGCGGCAGCGACGCCAGCGGCGGCAAAGGTCAGGGCCGCCATCAAACGCTTCAGTTTCATGCCTTGCTCCTAGCAGGAATATCGTGGGTTGTGAGATGGAACGGGCCCAAGTATCTGCAGGCCGCATGAACACTCTATGACTCGAATGTGACAATTGGATGAAAGGCCATCACCGGTAACCGGGATGGCCTTTACAGGATGTTGCGGAGGGGACTTAGAGCGGGTTTCAGCGTTTGCGCGCGAGCAGATAGATGCCCACCAGCAGACCAACGGCGCACAGGCACGCCACGTAATAGGCGGGTGCCATCGGACTGAACTTGAGCAGCGCGGTCACCACCATCGGCGTCAGGCCACCGAAGATCGCGTAGGCGAGGTTGTAGGAGAACGACAGGCCGCTGAAGCGCACGACAGGCGGGAACGCCTTGACCATCACGTAAGGCACGGCGCCGACGATACCCACGCACAAGCCAGTCAGCGCATAGAGCGGGAACAGCAGGTCCGGGCGGGTCGGCAGGCTGTGGTAGAAGGCCCAGGACGACGCCAGCAGCATCAGGCTGCCGACGATGAACACTCGCCCGGCACCGAAACGGTCGGCCAGGCTGCCAGCGCCGACGCAGCCCAGGCTGAGCAGCACGATAGCCAGGCTATTGGCCTTGAGCGAGTCGGTGGGGCTGACGTGGTAGAGGCTCTGCAGCAATGCCGGGGTCATGAGGATGATCACCACGATGCCGGCCGACAGCAGCCAGGTGAGCAGCATCGAGAGGATGATCGCGCCGCGATGATCACGCAGCACCGCGCGCAGTGGCAGCTCCTCGGCCAGGGCCTTGCGTGCCTGCATTTCGGCGAACACAGGGGTCTCATGCAGCCAGCGGCGCAGGTAGACCGCGAAGAAGCCGAACACCCCACCGAGCAGGAATGGAATACGCCAGGCGTAGTCCGCCACTTCCTCGGGGCTGTAGATCGTGTTGATCAGCGTCGCCACCAGCGAGCCAAGCAGAATGCCCGAGGTCAGGCCGGCGGTCAGGGTGCCGCAAGCATAGCCGGTGTTGCGCGCCGGCACGTGCTCGGAGACGAACACCCAGGCCCCCGGCACCTCGCCACCGATGGCCGCGCCCTGGATAACCCGCATCAACAGCAGCAGGATCGGCGCCCACAGGCCAATCTGCGCATAGGTGGGCAGCAGCCCCATCACCAGGGTCGGCACGGCCATCATGAAAATGCTCAGGGTGAACATCTTCTTGCGTCCGAGCAGGTCGCCGAAGTGGGCCATGACGATGCCACCCAATGGCCGGGCGAGGTAGCCGGCGGCGAAGATGCCGAAGGTCTGCATCAGGCGCAGCCATTCGGGCATGTCGGCCGGGAAGAACAGCTTGCCCACCACAGTGGCGAAGAACACGAAGATGATGAAGTCGTAGAACTCCAGGGCACCGCCCAGGGCGGACAGCGAGAGGGTCTTGTAGTCACTGCGGGACAACGGCCGGGACGGCTGCTCGATACTGCTCTGCACGGAGGTCATCGCTGTTCTTTCTCTTGTAGGTCTGCGGACCGCTTGGCATGCGGCTTCTGGATTGAATAGTCGGCGAAGATAGCAAATTGCCGAGCTGCGCTCATAGCGGTACAAAATCCATACAGATATTCATGAATGCGCGGTCGTCGCTGGCTGTGCAGGTATATATACTGCCCGCTCGTAGGAAAAGGTTGCTTATCCTGAGGGATGTTGTGCGAAAACGTCGGTCATCGTTGTCAGACTGTTTCGCAGAGTTTCCCTGAGGCCGCCCCCTGAAGCGAAATCAGCGTAGTATGCGTGCTGCTGAATCGTTTTTACGGCGTCCGTTATTGCGCCACCAACGAAGCGTCACGGGTCAGAGGCCCCACGGCATGATTGAGCTCGAACAAGAAGATCCTATCCCGCAAGGCGACCTGGCCTTGCAGATCACCGCGCTGCCGCGCGAAACCAATGGTTTCGGCGATATCTTCGGCGGCTGGCTGGTCGCCCAGATGGACCTGGCCGGCACCGCCATGGCCAGCCGCGTCGCCGGAGGCCGAGTGGCCACGGTAGCCATCGATCGCATGGCGTTCCTGGTCCCGGTGGCCGTGGGCGCGCAGTTGTCCTTCTATACCCAGACCCTGGAAATCGGCCGCAGCTCGATCCAGATGATGGTCGAGGTATGGAGCGACGACCCGCTGTCCAGCGAATGGCGCAAGGTTACCGAGGCGGTGTTCGTGTTCGTCGCCATCGATGGCAGTGGTCGCACCCGCTCCGTACCTCGTCGCTGAGCCTGGCCAGCGGTAAACTCATTGCACGTCACCGGGTCCAACGGCCTGACAGACAATCAATGAGACGAACGCAATGGCTAACTTCACGGTCGAGACCGAGCTGCACGGCGAACTCAACTGCTGGCGCATCACCAGCGATCATGCCGAACTACTGATTGCCCAGCAGGGCGCCCAGGTTCTGAGCTATCAGCGCCTGGGCGAGCCTCCGCTGCTGTGGCTGAGCGACCAGGCCATCTTCCGCCAGGGCAAGTCGGTGCGTGCCGGCGCTCCCGTGTGCTGGCCGTGGTTCGGTATCTTCGAGCGCAATCCCGATACGGTCAAAGCCATGTTCAAGGGCGAGCAGCCGCCCGCCCACGGCCTGGTGCGTGGCCGTGACTGGCAGTTGTTGCGCGCCGAGGAACACGGCGACCACCTGCAGGTCGAGTTCGAATTGCCCGAAGCCCAGGGTGACCTGCCGGGTTGGCCTCATGAGGTCCAGCTCAAGCTCCTGGTAGAGCTGGGTGACCAGCTGAAGCTCACCCTCACCAGCTACAACCTCGGCAATACCGATGTCACCCTGAGCCAGGCGCTGCACAGCTACTTCGCCGTGAGCGATGTGCGCCAGGTGCAAGTGGAAGGCGTGGACGGGCTGGCCTACATCGAAACACTGGCCAATTGGGAACAGCGCAAACAGCAGGGCAACCTGGGTTTCGCGGGCGAGACTGATCGCATCTACCTGAACGCGCCCGATCGACTGGCGATTGTCGATCCGCACTGGAACCGACGCACCACCCTTACTGCTGGCGGCTCAAGCACCGCGGTGATCTGGAACCCCTGGACCGACCGCGCCCGCGACCTGCCGGACATGGCCGACGATGGCTGGCAGCGCATGCTGTGCATCGAGACGGCGAATGTGATGGATGACGTGGTGGTGCTCAAGCCAGGGGCGACTCATGCGATGAGCGTGGCAATCGGTAGCGAAGCGCTCTGAAATCGCTATCGCGGGGCGGCCCGACTTGCCCCGCGATACGCTCTGCCAGGCTCAGAGGTCCGCATCCTCCACCACCCTCACCTGCCCCGCCTCCAGTGCATAGGCCGCATCCGCCAAGTCATTGCTGACCGCCTCCACCTTCAAGGTGCCGGTCACCCACAGCGGCGTGTAGATGTCGTCGATCTTCAGCCCTTTCGGATACCGCACCAGCACCAGCTGGTTCGGTGGCGGCGGCGGTACATGGATGCACGCCCCTGGGTAAGGCACCAGGAAAAACAGCGTGCTGTTGCCTTTGGCATCGCTCTCCAGCGGCACCGGATAACCACCCAGGCGGATCTGCCTGCCGTTCATGGCGGCCACGGTCTTGGTCGAGTACATCACTGCCGGCAGGCCCTTGCTCTGCTTCAGCCCACCCTTGGCGGTGAAGGTGCCCAGGGCTTCCGGGGAGTTGTGATCGATCTCGGGCATCTGCTCGAGCGCCTTCTGGTCCGACTTGGGCATCAGTTCCAGCCAGTCGGTCTCGGGCAGTTCGGCATGGGCCAGGGCGCTGGCCAGCAACAGGGGAATGAGGGATAACGCACGCATGGAAATGCTCGGCAACTCAGGATGAATTGCCGGGCATTCTAGCGGGAATTCAGCGTTTCTTGATGAAGCCGTAGATCACCAGCAGGATGATCGCGCCGACCAGGGCCCCGAAGAAGCCCGCGGCCTGCCCGGCCTGGTAGATGCCCAGGGCTTGTCCGCCGTAGGTGGCGGCCAGGGAACCGGCGATGCCGAGGAGAATGGTCATGATCCAGCCCATGCTGTCGTCACCCGGTTTCAGGAAACGCGCCAGCAGGCCGACGATCAGGCCGATGAAGATGGTTCCAATGATGCCCATGGCAATCCCTCTGTGATGAACATGAGACATGCCAAAGCCTAGTCAGCGCTTCGGCATGTTGCCATCTCAGAGCGGCAATGCCCGGCAGAAGTTCGATCAGCCGGCGATCAACGCCTCTACTTCGGCAATCTTGGCCTTCAAGGTGGCCATGTCCTGGCAGCGCAGGGTGGCGTGGCCAACCTTGCGCCCGACCTTGAATGCCTTGCCGTAGTGGTGCAGGTGGCAGTCATCGATGGCGACGACTTTCTCCACTGCTGGCACTTCGCCGATGAAGTTGAGCATGGCGCTTTCGCCGACCTTGGCGGTCGAGCCCAGCGGCAGGCCGGCCACGGCGCGCAGGTGGTTCTCGAACTGGCTGCACTCACTGCCTTCGATGGTCCAGTGCCCGGAGTTGTGCACACGCGGGGCGATTTCGTTGGCCTTCAGGCCACCGTCCACTTCGAAGAACTCGAAGGCCATGACGCCCACGTAGTCGAGTTTCTGCAGCACGCGGCCAACGTAGTCTTCGGCCAGGGCCTGCAACGGGTGCGCCTCGCTGGCCACCGACAGGCGCAGGATGCCGCTGTCATGGGTGTTGTGCACCAGCGGGTAGAAGCGGGTTTCACCGTCGCGGGCGCGCACGGCCACCAGCGACACTTCCCCGGTGAACGGCACGAAGCCTTCCAGCAGGCACGGCACGCTGCCCAGTTCGGCAAAAGTGTCGACCACGTCTTCGGGCTTGCGCAGGACCTTCTGGCCCTTGCCGTCGTAACCCAGGGTGCGGGTCTTGAGCACGGCCGGCAGGCCAATGCTTGCCACCGCGGCATCGAGGTCCGCCTGCGAGAGGATGTCGGCAAAGGCCGGGGTGGGAATCCCCAGATCGCGGAACATGCTCTTCTCGAACAGGCGATCACGGGCGATGCGCAGGGCCTCGGCGCTCGGATAGACCGGGACGAACTGCGAGAGAAAGGCCACGGTCTCGGCCGGCACACTTTCGAACTCGAAGGTCACCAGGTCGACTTCGTCGGCCAGCTGGCGCAGATGGTCCTGGTCACCGTAGTCGGCACGCAGGTGCTCGCCCAGCGGCGCGGCGCAGGCGTCTGGTGCCGGGTCGAGGAAAGCGAAGTTCATGCCCAGCGGGGTGCCCGCCAAGGCCAGCATGCGGCCCAGTTGGCCACCACCGATTACACCGATCTTCATGGGTTTCAGCCTCAAGCCTGACGCGGGTCTGGATTATCCAGCACGGTGTCGGTCTGCTCGGTGCGGAACTGCTTGAGCGCCGCGTGGAACTGCGGGTGCTTGGCCCCGAGGATGCTCGCCGACAACAAGGCTGCGTTGATCGCGCCGGCCTTGCCGATGGCCAGGGTGGCGACCGGGACGCCAGCAGGCATCTGTACGATCGACAGCAGCGAATCAACACCCGAGAGCATCGACGATTGCACCGGCACACCGAGCACCGGCAGATGGGTCTTGGCGGCGCACATGCCCGGCAGGTGGGCGGCGCCGCCGGCGCCGGCGATGATCACTTCGATGCCGCGGCCTTCGGCCTCATCGGCGTACTGGAACAGCAGGTCCGGGGTGCGGTGGGCGGAAACCACCTTCACTTCGTAGGGAATGCCGAGTTTTTCCAGCATATCGGCGGTGTGGCTAAGGGTGGACCAATCGGACTTGGAGCCCATGATCACGCCAACCAGTGCACTCATCGTCGAGCCTCTTCGCTTGTGCGCCCGCAGGCGCGTCAAAAAACAACAAGCCACGCGGGACGACCGGCGTGGCTTGTTTGCTGATCATGACCGGAATCTATCCGGTCGAGGGGCCGCGCAGTATAGCGTAACGTTGCGCGGTCACGGCACCCCCGGCGACCAACTGTCGGCCTTATTTTTCGGGGGTTTGGCTGACTTTTGGGTCAACTGAACCGCCCTCCAGCTTGCGCCACAGCAAGCGCACGTTGGCCTTGCGCACCAAGGCGCAGCGATACAGGCGGATTTCCAGTGGCACATGCCACTGGCTGCCACCGCAGATCGCCAGCTCGCCACGCTCCAGTTCGCCGCGCATCGACAGCTTCGGGACCCAGGCGATGCCCATGCCTTCGAGCGCCATGCTCTTGAGACTGTCGGCCATGGCCGTCTCATAGACAGTGGTATAGCGCAGGTTGCGCTGGCGCAGCAGCAGGTTGACCGACCGACCGAGGAAGGCGCCGGCGCTGTAGGCCAGCAAGGGCACGCTGGCCTCCCCCTCCAGGTCGAACAGCGGCTTGCCGTCGGGGCCCACGGCACACACCGGAAGCATTTCGGTATTGCCCATGTGCAGCGACGGGAAGATCTCGGCGTCCATCTGCAGCGCCGCGTCCGGGTCATAGAAGGCCAGCATCAGGTCGCAGCCGCCTTCGCGTAATGCATGCACCGCATCACCGACGTTGGTGGCGACCAGGCGCGTGGCGATGTTAAGGCCATCGTTGCGCAATTGCGCCACCCAGCGGGGGAAAAAGCCCGATGCCAAGGAGTGCGCGGCCGAGACCTGGATCACTTCGCCCTGACCGCCTTCGAGGTGATGTAAATGGCGGAGAACTTCGCTCAACTGGTCGACAACGGTGCGTGCAGTGACGAGAAACAGCTGCCCGGCCTCGGTCAGTTCGATGGGTGTGCGGGAACGATTCACCAAGGTCAACCCAAGCGCCGCTTCCAAGCTGCGTATGCGTCGGCTAAACGCTGGCTGGGTAACGAACCGGCGCTCGGCCGCTTGCGAGAAACTGCGGGTCGAGGCCAGGGCACTGAAGTCCTCCAGCCATTTGCTTTCGAGGTTCATCGACTACTCCGCACTGCGTGCACCAAAATGGAACACGCTCGATTGTCAATCGGCGTCACATCAAACCGTATGCCGTTTGCGCATAGGTTAGCGTGCAACAGCATTGGCCGCAAAATCTGGGCAGCCCTAGCATTGGCGCCATTCCGGCAGGTGCCGGGTCAAAATCGAGATGATATCCATCATGTCCTCCGCTGCATCGTTCCGCGTCGAAAAAGATCTGCTTGGTACCCTTGAAGTCCCTGCCGATGCCTACTACGGCATCCAGACTCTGCGCGCTGCCAACAACTTCCACCTCTCCGGTGTTCCGCTGTCGCACTACCCGAAACTGGTAGTCGGCCTGGCGATGGTCAAGCAGGCAGCTGCTGACGCCAACCGTGAGCTGGGGCACCTGAGCGATGCCAAGCACGCCGCGATCAGCGCAGCCTGCGCACGACTGATCAAAGGCGACTATCACGAGCAGTTCGTGGTGGACATGATTCAAGGCGGTGCTGGTACTTCCACCAACATGAACGCCAACGAAGTCATCGCCAACATCGCGCTGGAGGCCATGGGTCACCAGAAGGGTGAGTACCAGTACCTGCACCCGAACAACGATGTGAACATGGCGCAGTCGACCAACGACGCCTACCCGACCGCGATTCGTCTGGGTCTGCTGCTGGGCCACGACGCCCTGCTGGCTAGCCTCGACAGCCTGATCCAGGCCTTCGCTGCCAAAGGTAAAGAGTTCGACCACGTTCTGAAGATGGGCCGTACCCAGCTGCAAGACGCCGTGCCGATGACCCTGGGCCAGGAATTCCGCGCCTTCGCCACCACCATGACCGAAGACCTGCAGCGCCTGCGCTCGCTGGCTCCGGAACTGCTGACCGAAATCAACCTGGGCGGCACCGCCATCGGTACCGGCATCAATGCCGACCCGGGCTACCAGATGCTGGCCGTCCAGCGCCTGGCGATCATCAGCGGCCAGCCGCTGGTGCCGGCTGCCGACCTGATCGAAGCCACCTCCGACATGGGCGCCTTCGTGCTGTTCTCCGGCATGCTCAAGCGCACCGCGGTCAAGCTGTCGAAGATCTGCAACGACCTGCGCCTGCTGTCCAGCGGCCCACGCACCGGCATCAACGAGATCAACCTGCCGGCGCGCCAGCCAGGCAGCTCGATCATGCCAGGCAAGGTCAACCCGGTTATCCCGGAAGCCGTCAACCAAGTCGCGTTCGCCATCATGGGCAACGACCTGGCCCTGACCGTCGCCGCCGAAGGTGGCCAGCTGCAGCTGAACGTGATGGAACCGCTGATCGCCTACAAGATCTTCGACTCGATCCGCCTGCTGCAACGCGCCATGGACATGCTGCGCGAGCACTGCATCGTCGGCATCACCGCCAACGAACAGCGCTGCCGTGAACTGGTCGAGCACTCGATCGGCCTGGTCACCGCCCTGAACCCATACATCGGCTACGAAAACGCCACCCGTATCGCCCGCGTCGCCCTGGAAACCGGCCGCGGCGTGCTGGAACTGGTGCGCGAAGAGAAGCTGCTGGACGAAGAGATGCTCAACGACATCCTGCGTCCGGAAAACATGATCGCTCCCCGTCTGGTTCCGCTGAAGGCGTAACCCAGACCGCTGCAAACAGTCTCACCAGGTCGAGGGACTAGACACCTCTCAACCTTTCAAGGGCCCGAGCGCATGCTACGGGCCCTTTTTTTATGCCTGCGAAATGCTGTTGATAGGGGAGCGGCCGTGGGAGCGGGCTTGCCTCGCGATATTGATGCGGGCCTCAACTACGCCATCGCGGGGCAAGCCTGCTCCCACGCCACGCCGCGTACCCGGCACACAACTTGCTCGGTAATGCTCCCCAGCTCAACGGGATGCCGAGCATGCTGCACAGCCACCTCACCACCCTCAACGCCGTTTCGCTGATCCTCCAGGTGTTCCAGGAAGACGGCGTGGACGCGCAGCACATGCTCGCCGGCAGCGGCATAGGTCCCGCAGACCTGGGCCACGCCGATGCGCGCATCACCACCCAGCAGGAACTGCAGGTCTGCGCCAACGCCGTGGCCCGGCGCCAGGACATCGGCCTGGAACTCGGCCGGCGCATGCACGTGTCGTGCTACGGCATGCTCGGTTACGCCCTGCTCTCAAGTGCCACTTTGGGTGACGCCCTGCGCCTGGCGCTGACCTTTCCGGCACTGCTGGGAACAGTCTTTCAGCTGCGCCTGGTGGACGATGGCCAGCGCGTGTGGCTCAGCGCCAGCGACCATTACGACGCGCCTGGGCTGGCCGCCTTCAATGCCGAATTCTGCCTGCTGTCGCTGAAAGTGATCTGCGATGACCTGCTCGGCCGCCAACTACCGTTGCTGGCGGCGCGTTTCGAACACCCGCGCCCGGGCTACCACGCGCTCTATGACCCTGCATTCCAGTGCCCACTCGGCTTCGGCGCCAGCGACAATGCCTTCGCTTTCGAACGACACTGGCTGGACATGCCCCTGCCCCTGGCCGACCCGATCACCCACAAGGCCATGGGCGAACGCTGCCGGCGCCTCAACCTGGAGTTCACCGGCCGCCAAGCTTGGCTGGGGCGGATCCGCCAGCTGCTGCTGCGACAACTGGATGCCGCGCCTGGGCTGGAAGGCTTGGCACGGCAGATGAACTGCTCGTCGCGCACACTGCGCCGGCATTTGCAGGCGCTGGGCAGCAGTTATCAACAGCTCCTCGACGAGCTGCGCTTCGAGCGGGCCAAGCAGTTGCTGGCCGAGGACCAGATGCCGATCTACCGCATTGCCGAAACATTGGGGTTCAGCGAGACCGCGAGCTTCCGACATGCCTTCCAGCGCTGGAGCGGCGTGGCGCCAAGCCATTTTCGCGGTTGACCGGTTACGGACGGCTTGGCCACATCGATCCCCTTTTGGCCGTTTGCGACGTTCTCCAGTACCGGGCAGTCCGTAAAAATGGCTCCACGCCAGTGAATACGGAGAACAACAACGTGCTGACGATCTATTCCGATGACCACCGCCTGCACCATGGCCGCTGCGAGCTCATCGACGGCAAGCTGATGCCCTGTTTCGAAATGCCGTCGCGCGCCGACCACGTCCTGGAGCGCGTCAAGCAGCGCAACCTCGGGCCCGTGCAAGGCCCCGCCGACTTTGGCCGCGCGCCGCTGCAGCGCATCCACAGCGCCGACTACCTGGATTTCTTCGAAGGCGCCTGGGCCCGTTGGGCCGCGCTTGGCCAGGAAGGTGACCTGCTGCCGTTCACCTGGCCGGCGCGCACCCTGCGCCAGGTCAAACCCAGCGGCCTGCACGGCGAGCTCGGTTATTACAGCTTCGACGCCGGCGCACCGATCACCGCCGGCACCTGGCAGGCCGCCTACAGCGCCGCCCAGGTCGCCCTGACCGCCCAGGCCGCGATCCAGCAAGGCGCCCATGCCGCATTCGCCCTGTGCCGGCCACCAGGGCACCACGCCGCAGGCGAAGTGATGGGGGGTTACTGCTACCTCAACAACGCAGCCATTGCCGCCCAGGCCTTCATCGACCACGGCCGGCGCAAGGTAGCCATCCTCGACGTCGACTATCACCACGGCAACGGTACGCAGGACATTTTCTACACCCGCAACGACGTGTTCTTCGCCTCGATCCACGGCGACCCGCAGGACGAGTTCCCGTTCTTCCTCGGCTACGCCGACGAGATCGGCGAAGGTGCCGGCGAAGGCTGCAACATCAACTACCCGCTGCCT
The DNA here is from genome assembly GCF_900110655.1 of Pseudomonas soli. Lineage (GTDB taxonomy): Bacteria > Pseudomonadota > Gammaproteobacteria > Pseudomonadales > Pseudomonadaceae > Aquipseudomonas > Aquipseudomonas soli. The sequence continues at coordinate 273,541 of NZ_FOEQ01000003.1, read as the reverse complement.
GCCGGCAGCGACTGGGCAGCCTGGAGCGCAGCCCTCGAAGACGCCTGCCAGCGCATCGCCACCTTCGATGCCGATGTGCTGGTGATCTCCCTTGGCGTGGATACCTTCAAGGACGACCCCATCTCCCAGTTCAAGCTCGACAGTCCCGACTACCTGGCGATGGGCAAGCGCATCGCCCAGCTGGGCAAGCCGACCTTGTTCGTGATGGAGGGCGGCTACGCTGTGGAGGAAATCGGCATCAACGCGGTCAATGTGCTGGAAGGCTTCCAGCAGGCCCAGCCAGGAGCGTGAACATGACCCGACTCAAACGTCTGCTCGCCCCGCTCGTCGCCGCCGGCCTGTTCGCTGGCGCACTGCAGGCACACGCCGAACAGCGTACCCTGCGGGTATACAACTGGTTCGACTACATCACCCCGCAAACCCTGGTCGACTTCCAGAAGGACAGCGGGGTCAAGCTGATCTACGACATCTTCGACACCAATGAAGCACTGGAAGCCAAGCTGCTCACCGGCAACTCCGGCTATGACGTGGTGGTGCCGTCCAACGTGTTCCTCGCCAAGCAGATAGAAGCCGGCGTGTTCCAGCCCCTCGATCGGGCGAAGCTGCCCAACTGGCAACACCTTGACCCGGCACTGATGAAGCTGATCGAGGCCAATGACCCCGGCAACAAGTTTGCCGTGCCTTACATGTACGGCACGGTGCTGATCGGCTTCAACCCGGCCAAGGTCAAGGCGGTGCTCGGCGACGACGCACCGGTGGCCAGCTGGGACCTGATCTTCAAGGAAGAGAACATCGCCAAGCTCAAGCAGTGTGGCGTGGCGCTGCTTGATTCGCCGTCGGAGATCCTGCCGCTGGCGCTGTCGTACCTGGGCCTGGACCCCAACAGCGGCAAGCCGGCCGACTATCAGAAAGCCCAGGACCTGCTGCTGAAGATCCGCCCGCATGTAACCTACTTCCACTCGTCCAAGTACATGGCCGATATCGCCAATGGTGATATCTGTGTGGCGGTGGGCTACTCGGGCAGCTTCTCCCAGGCCGCGAATCGGGCTCGTGAAGCGAAGAACGGCGTGGTGGTGGACATGCGTCTGCCGAAGGAAGGCGCGCCGATCTGGTTCGACATGCTGGCGATCCCCAAGAACGCCGCCAACCCGGAAGATGCCCACACATTCATCAACTACCTGTTGCGACCAGAAGTGATCGCACCGATCAGCGACTTCGTCGGCTACCCGAATCCGAACAAGGATGCGACCGACAAGGTCAGCCCGGCGATCCGCAACAATCCAAACCTGTACCCGACGGCGGAGGCAATGGCCAAGTTGTACACGCTCAAGCCGTTGCCACGGGATGCCGAGCGGGCGCGGACGCGGGCCTGGACCAAGATCAAGTCGGGGACCTGATGTTTTTGGGGCTGCAGAGCGGCCCCATTCAATCTCGCCAGGCCTTGCGCAGGCGCATCAAAGCCTGCGCAATCTCCCCTTCTGGCACTGCCGCGAATCCCAGTACCAGCCCTGCCCTCGTATCCGCAGGTTCCGCGCTGTCCTCCAGCCAGTAGCTGCTCAGCGGAGTGACCTCCACCCCCACCGCCTCCGCCCGCGCCACCAACTCCTGCTCCCGCGCCAAGTTATCCACAGCCACCTTCACATGCAGCCCTGCTGCGACGTCTGGCATTGCCCCCAGCCCCGGTACATCCACGGGCCAACCGGCCTTCAGCACATTCCTGCGGGCCAGCGCCGCCCGGCGCATACGGCGGATATGCCGCTGGAAATGCCCTTGGGCCATGAACTGCGCCATGACACATTGCGTGCCGACTTCCGAGTGACGCACCGCCAGCGCCTTGGCCTGGCTGAATGCCCGCACCAGGCGTCCGGGCAGCACCAGGTAACCCAGCCGCAAAGCCGGAAATGCGATCTTGCCGAACGTTCCGACGTACAGCACCCGGCCCTGCCGATCCAGTGCCGCCAGCGGTGCCAAAGGCGCACCGCTGTAGCGGTACTCACCATCGTAATCGTCCTCGACGACCCAACCGTCCTGGCGCTCGGCCCAGGCCAGCAACGCCAGGCGCCGGGCCAGGCTCATGGTCACACCGGTGGGGTACTGGTGAGCCGGGGTCACGTAAGCCAGCCGGCAATCCGGCAGCTCGGCCAGGCGCGCACAGTCCATGCCCTCTTCGTCTACCGGCACGCCGCTGACCCTTGCCCCCGCCAGGGCGAAGGCGTGCCCGGCAGCGCGGTAGCCCGGGTTTTCCACAGCCACCCCGTCACCAGGCTGCAACAGCAACTGTGCACAAAGGCTGATCGCCTGCTGCGCACCACTGGTGATCACAATTTGTTCAGCACTGCAGGAAAGCCCTCGCGATCGACGCAGATAGGTGGCAATCAAATCACGCAACGGCAGCTCCCCTGCCGGGTCGCCATAGCCGAGCAGCGCCGGGTCGGGATTTCGCCAGAAACCCGCTTGCAGCTTGGCCCAGACCTCGAAAGGAAACAGGTCGAAGGCTGGCAGGCCAACCCTGAAAGCCCTCGGCGCATCGCCTTTTGGCGGCGGCAGATGGTGCTTTTTCAGACGCAACAACGGCTCGCTGCACAGCGCAAAACTGGATAAATCCTCAGTATCAGACGCCTCAAATGTGGATAAGTCTGTTGATAACACCAGGGATAACCCTGTGGACAGTTGTGTGGATAGTTTTCCCAGGCGGCTTACATAGGTGCCATCGCCTACCCGGCTTTCTATAAAGCCCTCGGCATACAACTGGTCATAGGCACGCACCACGCTGTTGCGCGACAACGCGAGCACCGCCGCAAGGTCACGGGTGGCCGGCAGCCGAGTGCCGCCTTCCAGGCGCCCATCCAGCACGCGCGCGCGCAAGGCCTGGTAAAGCTGCTGGCTAAGCCCGCGATGGCGATCCAGGACGATCCCTGCCGGATCGAAAGGCAACGCGTGGGTACGTTCGCTCATGGTATTGGACCTATCAAAACAGTCACGAATGGCTCTTACACAGAGCCAATAGCCTGCCTAGCATGAAGCCACAGCACAAGGAACACCGGCATGTACAACAGCAAACCGCATCAGGAACATGACCTTGCCCGCCTGCACCAGCACATGCTGCACACCCGCCTGGCAACGCTGGTCAGCCACGGTGAGCACGGGCTGCTGGCCACCCATCTGCCCGTGCTGGTCACCACCGGCGAGGGCGAATTCGGCACGGTCTACGGCCACCTCGCCAGGGCCAACCAGCAGTGGCAAGACCTGGCACAAGGCGCTGAAGCCTTGCTGGTATTCCCCGGCGCCGACGCCTATGTCAGCCCTGGCTACTACCCGAGCAAGACGGACAACCCCAAGGTGGTGCCCACCTGGAACTACATGGCGGTGCATGCCTGGGGCCCGGTGGAGGTGATCCACGCACCGACGCAATTGCTGGACATCGTCAGCCGCCTGACCGACCGCCATGAGCAAGGCCGCGCAGCACCGTGGAGCGTCGCCGATGCTCCGGCTGACTACCTTGACGGCATGCTCCGCGCCATCATCGGTATCCGCCTGCCGATCGCCCGCCTGCAGGGCGCACGCAAGCTCAGTCAGAACCGTTCGGCGCAAGACATCGCCGGGGTCCGCGCAGGCCTGGCCGCCAGCGCCGACCCTGTGGATAACCAACTCGCCGCGCACATGCGCGACCTCTGAAGGAAAAGCCCATGACCAGCATCACCCTGCGCCCGGTGGGCGCCAACGACCACGCCGCCTGGCTACCCTTGTGGCAGGCCTACCTGCGCTTCTACCAGGCCGAACTGCCCGACGCAGTCAACACCAGCACCTGGCAACGCCTGCTCGATGCGAACGAGCCCACCCACTCGGCGTTGGCCTGGGTCGATGGCAAGGCGGTGGGGATGGTCAACTTCATCTACCATCGTTCCAACTGGAGCATCGAGAACTCCTGCTACCTGCAGGACCTCTACGTGGACAGTGAAGTGCGTGGCCTGGGCATCGGTCGGCAGTTCATCGAGCATGTCTACGCCACGGCCAAGGCCGCCGGCTGCATCAAGGTGCACTGGCTGACCCACGAGACCAACGCCACCGCCATCAGCTTGTACGAGCAGGTCGCCGAGCGACCGGGCTTCATCCAATTCCGCAAAGCACTGTAGGCCGCCCATGAACGACGCATTGAACTGGAAACCCGCCGGTACGCCCAAGGCCGAGCCCATCGAAGGCCGTTTCATCAGCCTGGAGAAGCTTGACCCGGCGCGCCATGGCAACGACCTTTGGGAAGTACTGCAAGGTCCGGGCTCGGACCCAGCGCTATGGGACTATCTGCCCTACGGCCCGTTTGCTGGGCGCGCCAGCTTCGACCGCTGGCTGGAAGGCAACGCCGCCAGCCGCGACCCGCTGTTCTACAGTGTGATCGACCGCGCCAACGGCCAGGTTCAGGGCATCCTCAGCTACATGTCGATCGTCCCCGAACACGGCCGCTTCGAGATTGGCCACATCGCCTTCGGCGCCGCCATGCAACGCACACCCAAGGGCACCGAGGCGGTTTACCTTTTGAGCAAACTGGGCTTCGAGCTGGGCAATCGCCGGCTGGAATGGAAGTGCAACGACGCCAATGCCCGCTCCAAGCGCGCGGCCGAACGGTTCGGTTTTGTGTTCGAGGGCGTGTTCCGCAACCACATGGTGGTCAAGGACCGTAATCGCGATACAACGTGGTATTCGATTACCGATACCGAATGGCCGACCGTGGCGGCGGGGTTCGAGCGTTGGTTGAGTGAGGAAAACCAGCAGCCTGAGGGACAAGTCCGCACGCTGGAAGCGTGCCGCGTGGGCTGATTTATCCAGACAAAAAAAGGGGAGCATCCGCTCCCCAGAGGTTAACAGCTTGTAGATGAAGGCTTCTGTCAGCCTTCGATCTCGATCAGGATTTCGCCCGGGGTCACCCGGTCGCCCTTGGCCACGTGAATGGCCACGACCTTGCCGGCGATCGCTGCCTGGACTTCGGTCTCCATCTTCATCGCCTCGGTGATCAGCACCGCCTGGCCGGCCTTGACCACGTCGCCTTCCTTGACCAGCACATCGACGATGTTGCCCGGCATGCTGGTGCTGACGTGGCCCGGCGCGCTGGCCTGCTTGCGCTTGCTGCCGCCACCGCCGACGAATTCGTTGAGCGGCTCGAACACCACTTCTTCCGGCATGCCGTCGATGGACAGGTAGAAGTGGCGCTTGCCTTCGGCCTTCACGCCGACACCGGTGATATCGACGCGGTAGGTTTCACCGTGGACATCGATGACGAACTCGGTCGGCACGCCTTCACCGCCCACCGCCCCCACCGCGCCAGCTTCCGGAATCGGCAGCAAGGCTTCTGGCTTGAGGGTGCCGGCTTCACGCTCCTCGAGGAACTTGCGGCCGATGTCGGGGAACATGGCGAAGGTCAGCACGTCCTCCTCGGAGTGCGCGAGGCTGCCGATGTCGGCGCGCAGCTTGGCCATCTCCGGCTTGAGCAGGTCGGCCGGGCGCACGTCGATCACGTCCTCGCTGCCGATCGCCTGGCGCCGCAGCTGCTCGTTGACCACACCGGGGGCTTTGCCGTAGCCGCCTTGCAGGTACAGTTTCACTTCATTGGTGATGGTCTTGTAGCGCTCGCCGGCCAGCACGTTGAAGAACGCCTGGGTGCCGACGATCTGCGAGGTCGGGGTCACCAGCGGCGGGAATCCCAAGTCTTCGCGCACCCGCGGGATCTCCGCCAGCACTTCGTTCATGCGGTTGAGCGCGCCCTGCTCCTTGAGCTGGTTGGCCAGGTTGGAAATCATCCCGCCCGGTACCTGGTTGACCTGCACGCGGGTATCCACGGCGGTGAACTCGCTTTCGAACTGGTGGTACTTCTTGCGCACGGCGTAGAAGTACAGGCCGATCTCCTGCAGCAGCTCGAGGTCCAGGCCGGTGTCGAACTCGCTGCCCTTTAGCGCGGCGACCATCGACTCGGTGCCCGGGTGGCTGGTACCCCAGGCGAAGCTGGAGATCGCGGTGTCGATATGGTCGACGCCGTTCTCGACGGCCTTGAGCTGACACATCGCGGCCAGGCCGGCAGTGTCGTGGGAGTGGATGAACACCGGCAATGACTGCTCGGCTTTCAGTGCCTTGACCAACTCGCCGGTGGCGAACGGGGTCAACAGGCCAGCCATGTCCTTGATCGCCACCGAGTCGCAACCCATGGATTCCATCTGCTTGGCCTGCTGAACGAAGGCATCGACGGTATGCACCGGGCTGGTGGTGTAGGCGATGGTGCCCTGGGCGTGCTTGCCGGCGGCTTTCACCGCCTCGATGGCCACGCGCAGGTTACGCACATCGTTCATGGCGTCGAAGATGCGGAACACGTCGATGCCGTTGACCGCGGCCTTGGCCACGAAGGCCTTGACCACATCGTCGCTGTAATGGCGGTAGCCCAGCAGGTTCTGCCCGCGCAGGAGCATCTGCAGGCGGGTGTTGGGCAGCGCGGCACGCAGCTTGCGCAGGCGCTCCCACGGGTCTTCCTTGAGGAAGCGCACGCAGGCGTCGAAGGTGGCGCCGCCCCAGACTTCCAGCGACCAGTAGCCGACCTTGTCGAGCTTGTCGCAGATCGGCAGCATGTCTTCGGTGCGCATGCGGGTGGCCAGCAGGGACTGGTGAGCGTCGCGCAGGATCGTGTCGGTAACAAAGATTTTCTTGGACATTATTCGGTTCCTCACAGGCCTGCGTGGGCGGCGATGGCGGCGGCGATGGCCAGGGCCAGCTCTTCGGGTTTGCGCTTGATCGAGTAGTTGGTCAGTTCAGGGTGGCTTTCGACGAAGCTGGTGTTGAACTGGCCGCTACGGAATTCCGGGTTGCGCAGGATTTCCTGGTAGTACGCGGCAGTGGTCTTGACCCCCTGCAGGCGCATGTCGTCCAGGGCCCGCAGGCCGCGGTCCATGGCTTCTTCCCAGGTCAACGCCCAGACCACCAGTTTCAGGCACATGGAGTCGTAGAACGGGGGAATGGTGTAGCCCGTGTAGATCGCCGTGTCGGTACGCACACCCGGGCCGCCCGGGGCGTAGTAGCGGGTGATCTTGCCGAAGCTGGGCAGGAAGTTGTTCTTCGGGTCTTCGGCGTTGATGCGAAACTGCAAGGCAAAGCCGCGGTGCTGAATGTCTTCCTGCTTGATCGACAGCGGCAGGCCGGAGGCGATGCGGATCTGCTCGCGAACGATGTCGATGCCGGTGATTTCCTCGGTGATGGTGTGTTCCACCTGCACCCGGGTGTTCATCTCCATGAAGTACACCTCGCCATCGGCGAGCAGGAACTCCACGGTACCGGCATTCTCGTAGTCCACCGCCTTGGCCGCGCGCACGGCCAGGTCGCCGATGTAGGCACGCTGCTCAGGGGTCAACTGCGGGCTCGGGGCGATCTCGATGAGTTTCTGGTTGCGGCGCTGGATCGAGCAGTCGCGCTCGAACAGGTGCACCACGTTGCCGAAGCTGTCACCGAGAATCTGCGCCTCGATATGCTTGGGGTTGACGATGCACTTTTCCAGGAACACTTCCGCCGAGCCGAAGGCCTTGGTGGCCTCGGAAATTACCCGGGGGAAGTTCTGTTCCAGTTCCTCGCGGCTGTTGCAGCGGCGAATGCCGCGCCCGCCGCCACCGGAGGTGGCCTTGAGCATCACCGGGTAACCGATGCGGTCGCCTTCCTGCAGGGCTTCATGAATATCGGCGACGTTGCCTTCGGTGCCGGGGGTGACCGGCACGCCGGCCGCGATCATGGTGCGGCGCGCTTCGGTCTTGTCACCCATGCGGCGAATGACGTCGGCAGCCGGGCCGATGAACTTGATCCCGCGTTCAGCGCAGATCTCCGCCAGTTCGGCGTTTTCCGACAGGAAACCGTAGCCGGGATGCAAGGCATCGCAGCCGGTCTCGACAGCAAGGTTCACCAGCTTGCGCGGGTTCAGGTAGCCGGCCAGGGGCTCGGCACCGATGCTGTAGGCCTCGTCGGCGCGCTTGACGTGCAAGGCGTGGCGGTCGGCGTCGGAGTAGATCGCCACGGAGCGAATGCCCATCTCGGCGCAGGCACGCACGATCCGTACTGCAATCTCACCCCGGTTGGCGATCAGGATTTTTGTTATCACTGGAGTCTTCCCAAAGCCGTAGGAACAGACGATCCGGTTCTACCGGTCGGCGCGTGACCAAACGTCGCTGGCCAGTCGCATATCCACCCTAGCGCTGAAGGTCGATAAACAAAAATCAATATTTGTTAGAGGCAGCATAAGCAAAAGCTTATAGTTGGGTAACAAGGTTTTGCCGGAGCACCGCAAAAAATGCGCAAGTCATTGATGCGTATGACTTTACGTCAGCTGCAGGTCTTCAACGAAGTGTGTGATTTGCGCTCCTACAGCCGGGCGGCCGAAGAGATGGCGCTGACGCAACCCGCCGTTAGTCTACAGATCCGCCAGCTCGAGGAGCTGGTTGGCCAGCCGCTGTTCGAGTATGTCGGCAAGAAGCTCTACCTGACCGAGGCCGCCGAAGCGCTGCAACGCGCCAGCCGGGATATCTTCGGGCGCCTGGAAAACCTCGATATGCAGCTGTCGGACATGCAGGGCTCACTGCAGGGGCAGCTGAAACTGGCGATCGAATCCAGCGCCAAGTACTTCGTGCCACACCTGTTCGCCGCCTTCAAGCAGCGCCACCCGGAGGTCAACCTCACCTTGACGGTGGTCAACCGTGCCCAGGCGATCAGGCGCCTGTCGGACAACCGCGACGACCTGGTCATCATGTCCATGGTGCCCCAGGACATGGGCCTCGAGTTCCTGCCCTTCCTGAACAACCCGATCATCGCCGTGGCACCGCCGCAACACCCGTTGTGCAAGCCGGACAGCCTGCGCCTGCAGGATCTCGAACCGCACACCTTGCTGGTCCGTGAACAGGGTTCTGGCACCCGCAAGGCCTGCGAGGAGTTTTTCAAGGACAAGCGCGTGCATTTCACCCAGACCCTCGAGGTGGCCTCCACCGATGCCCAGCGCGAATGCGTGGTGGCCGGGCTGGGCATCGCCCTGCTGACCCGTCATGCGGTCAACATGGAACTGGCCACCGGCATGCTCAGGGAGTTGCCGGTGGAAGAACTGCCGTTGTACCGCAGCTGGTGCCTGGTGCAGTCCCGGAGCAAGCGGCAATCGCCGGTGGCCCTGGCGTTTCAAGCGTTCATCCGCAGCGAACGTGCAATGATCAGCGGGCTTGTTGAGCGTTTCTCGGGGAAGTTGCCGCCGATACCTGCCACACCGTGAGGTCCTGCAGGTCGGGGTAGTCGGCCAGTTCGCGCAGCAACTGGCGTTGGTCGCAGTAGCATTCGATCGCGCGGCGGTACTCCATGCGGCGCTGATCCTTTTCCTGCTGCTTGCGAGCCTTGGCGTTGGGTTGGTACACACCGTCGTGATCACGTGCCATTGCCTGTCTCCCAGAAAGGATGCGGGGAGTTTCAGACTGGCCTCAGTGGTTTACGGTTTGGCGGTGGATTGGTGACGAAATGATGAAACCTGCATGGGCGCGGGCCAGCCCGCCCCCATGCGAGCACAGCCTTGAATCAGTCGTCGGTCGCCTTGATCGACTTGGGCGACAGGCGCAGGCTGCGCAAGCTGCGCTTCACGCTCTTGAGGTGGTTGACCAGGCTCGGCCCGCGGGCCATTGCCACGCCCATGGCCAGCACGTCGATCACAACTAAGTGGGCGATGCGCGAGGTCAGCGGCGTGTAGATTTCGGTGTCCTCATGTACGTCGATGGCCAGGTTGACCGTCGACAGCTCGGCCAGCGGTGTCTGGCTCGGGCACAGGGTGATCAGGTTGGCACCGCTCTCGCGCACCAGGTTGGCGGTGATCAGCAGGTCCTTCGAGCGACCCGACTGGGAAATGCACACCGCCACATCGCCCGGCTTGAGCGTGACAGCCGACATTGCCTGCATGTGCGGATCGGAATAGGCCGCCGCGCTGAGCAGCAGGCGGAAGAACTTGTGCTGCGCATCCGCCGCGACCGCGCCCGAGGCGCCAAAACCATAGAACTCCACGCGCTGGGCCTGGGCCATGGCCGTCACCGCCTGCTGCAAGGCTTGCGGGTCGAGGTGCTCGCGTACTTCCATCAAGGTATGCAGGGTGGTGTCGAAGATTTTCAGGCTGTAGTCGGCGACCGAGTCGTCTTCATGGATGGCAAATTGACCGAAGCTGGCACCGGCAGCCAGGCTTTGCGCCAGCTTGAGCTTGAGATCCTGGAAGCCCGAGCAACCGATCGCCCGGCAGAAGCGCACGATGGTCGGTTCGCTGATACCCACGCTGTGCGCCAGATCGGCCATGGAGCTGTGCATGACGGCAGCCGGATCGAGCAGCACATGGTCGGCCACTTTGAGTTCCGATTTGCGCAGCAGGTGCCGCGATTGGTCGATATGTTGCAACAGATTCACGGGCTGGACTCGGTTATGATCGGCGTGCCGGGATGTAGCTTTCTTGTAGTTATACTACATGCTTGCCAACCCGCCCAGCTAATCGAACGTGGAGAGTGGTGGTTTGACGATTCCTTGCGACATCCTGGTCTTCGGCGGCACGGGCGACCTGGCCCTGCACAAACTGCTCCCGGCGCTCTACCACCTGTATCGCGAATCCCGCCTGCACACCGCCGTGCGGATTATCGCCCTGGCCCGACGCAACCTGCCGCGCAACGACTACGTCAAGCTTGCCGAGCGCCATTGCCGGGCGCAGGTCGCCCGCCAGGACTTCGACGAAGACGTCTGGCAGCGCTTTTCGGCGCGGCTCGACTACTTCCCCATGGACGCGGCGCAGAGCGCTGACTTCGGCCGCCTGGCCCGCTACCTGGGTGAGCCCGGCGGCCTGACGCGGATCTTCTACCTGGCCACCGCGCCCAAGCTGTTCGTGCCGATCGCCACTCACCTGCGCATCGCCGGCCTGGCCGACAGCGAAGCGCGCATCGTGCTGGAAAAGCCCATCGGCCACTCGCTTGAGTCGGCCACCGCGATCAACGAAGCGATCGGCGCGGTGTTCGACGAGTCCCAGGTCTTTCGCATCGACCACTACCTGGGCAAGGAAACCGTGCAGAACCTCATGGCCCTGCGCTTTGCCAACGCCTTGCTCGAGCCGGTATGGCGCAACGGCCAGGTCGACCATGTGCAGATCAGCGTCTGTGAAACCCTCGGCGTGGAAAACCGCGGCGCCTACTACGACCGTGCCGGCGCTACCCGCGACATGCTGCAGAACCACCTGCTGCAACTGCTCTGCCTGGTGGCCATGGAGCCCCCCTCGCAGTTCGAGGCCGAAGCGGTACGCGACGAGAAGGTGAAGATCCTCCGCGCCCTCAAGCCCATCACCGGCCAGGACGTCCAGGACAAGACCGTGCGCGGCCAATACGGCGCCGGCAAGATCGGCGGCCAGGAAGTGCCGGCCTACTATTTCGAGAAGGACGTGGACAACGACAGCGACACCGAAACCTTCGTCGCGGTCCAGGCGCACATCGACAACTGGCGCTGGGCCGGCGTGCCGTTCTACCTGCGTACCGGCAAGCGCATGGCGCGGCGCTCGTCGCAGATCGTCATCCAGTTCAAGCCCGTGCCGCACGAGCTGTTCAGCGGCGGCCAGGTCAACCAGCTGCTGATCCAGCTACAACCGGATGAGCACATCAGCTTGCGCATGATGACCAAGAGCCCGGGCAAAGGCATGCGCCTGGCGCCGGTCGAGCTGGACCTCAACCTGGCCCAGGCCTTCGCCCAGACCCGCCGCTGGGAGGCCTACGAACGGCTGTTGCTGGATGTACTCGAAGGCGATTCGACGCTGTTCATGCGCCGCGACGAGGTCGAGGCCGCGTGGGCCTGGATCGACCCGATCCTGCAGGGCTGGGAGGAGCACTTCCAGGCGCCGCGCCCTTACCCCGCCGGCAGCAATGGCCCGGAACAGGCCAACAGCCTGTTGGCGCGCCAGGGCCAGGCCTGGCACGCCTAGCCCAACAGGTCGGCGGTCGAAAGCCCTAGCAGCGCTTTGAACGACGCGGCATCGACCGGCCGGCTGATCAGGTAGCCCTGCACCTCGTCACAGCCGTGCTCGCGCAGGAACTGCAACTGTTCACGGGTTTCCACCCCTTCGGCCACCACCTTCAATTGCAGGCTCTGCGCCATGGCGATGATCGCCCGGGTAATGGCCGCATCTTGCGTGCCTTCAAGCAGCCCGCGGATGAACGCCTGGTCGATCTTTACGTAGTCGACCGGGAAGCGCTTGAGGTAGCTCAGTGACGAGTAGCCAGTGCCGAAATCGTCGATGGCCAGCTTAACCCCCAGCGCGTGTAGCTGCTCGAAGGTGGCGATGATGTGCTCGACACTGTCCAGCAACTGGCTTTCGGTCAGTTCCAGCTCCAGCAGGTGCGGCGCCAGGCCGGACTCCTGCAGGACCTGGCGCACCAGGCTGACCAGCTTGCCCTGGCGCAACTGGTACACCGACAGGTTGACCGAAACACGCACCTCCAGGCCCTGGCGCAACCACTCGCAGGCTTGCCAACAGGCCTGGCGCAGCACGAACTCGCCCATGGGCGCGATCAATCCGGTTTCCTCCGCCAGGCCAATGAACTCGCTGGGTGGCACCATGCCCCATTGCGGGTGCTGCCAGCGTACCAAGGCCTCGGCCGCGTGCAACTGACCGGTGCGCAGGCACAGCTTGGGCTGGTAGTAGACCAGCAGCTGGCCTTCGTCTATGGCCTTGCGCAACTGATTCTCCAGCTGCAGGCGCTCAAGGGTGCTGGCACGCAGGCTCTCGGTATAGAACTGGAAGCTGTCGCCGCCCAGATGCTTGGCATGCTGCTTGGCCATGTCGGCCTGGCTTACCAGGGCATTGAGGTCCAGGCTGGCATCGGACAGCAGGCTGATACCCACCGAGGCGCTGATCACCACCTCGTGCCCGCCCACACGCTGGGGCACTCGCAGTTTGTCCAGCAACCGGGTAGTGACGCGCACCAGGCTGGATAAGTTGGTATAGCCGTCGAACAGCACCGCGAACTCGTCGCCGGATAGGCGCGCCACGGTATCGGCTTCGGGCACCGCGTTGGCCAGGCGCTGGGCCATCTTCTTCAGCAACTGGTCGGCCAGCTCATGACCCAGGCTCTCGTTGAGCAGCTTGAAGCGGTCCAGGTCAACATGCAGCAGCGCCAGGCTGCGGCCATTCAGACGCATGCGTTGCGCCGCCTCGTGCAGACGCAGGCGGAACAGCGCACGGTTGGCAAGGCCGGTGAGGTCATCGTAGTGCGCCAGATAGCGCAGGCGCTCCTCGGATTCGCGGCGCGCCGACAGGTCGGTGAAGAAGCCGACGATATTGACGATACGCCCCCGCACATCGCTCACGCTGTTGAGCTGCAACCATTGGGGATAGAGCTCGCCGCTCTTGCGCGCCTCGACCAACTCACCCTGCCAGCGCCCCTGCTGGTCCAGCGCCTGGTCGATGGCCTGGCTGTGGCGCCGGGCGTCGCGGCTGCAGGGTAGCTCCAGGGCGTTGCGGGCGATCAACTCGGCCCGGCCGTAGCCGGTGACATCGCAGAAAGCCTGGTTGACCGCCAGCAGCTGGAAGTCGGCATCGAGAATGGCGATCCCCTCGCTGGCTGCCTCGAACACCGTCGCGGCGAGCCGCTGCTGCTCCTCCTGCTCCTTCTGTGCGGTGATGTCACGGCGGGTGCCCAGCATGCGCAGGACCTTGCCCTGGGCATCGGATTCCACCGCCCGCCCACGGTCCTCGATCCAGCACCAGTGGCCTTGGGCGTGACGCACCCGGTACTCGACCCGGTAGTCCTCGGTGCGCCCCTTGAGATGTTCGACCAGCGTGCGCCGCAGCACCGGCAAATCATCGGGGTGCAGCCGCGGCTTGAGGTCGGCGCGTACCGAACGCACCTGGTCGGCATCGAGGCCGAACAGGGCATGCAGTTGTGTGTGATGGACTTCGTCGGTCTCCAGGTTCCAGTCCCACAGCCCCAGCTCGCTGGCCTGCAGGGCCAGGGCCAGGCGCTGCTCGCTCTTGCTCAGGGCCTGGTTGGCCTGGTCCAGCTCATGGCTACGTTCGGCCACGCGCTGTTCAAGGCCGGCATGGGCCTGGCGCAGGTCGTCCTCGGCCTGACGGCGCTGGGCGATTTCGGCGCTGAGCTTGCGGTTCAGGCCCTCGCTGTGGCGCTGGGCGCACTGCAGATGCTCGATCAGCGCCTGGTTCTGGAAGCGGCGCAGCAAGCCACGCTCGATCAGGCGATTGACCTGCCAGGCCACCACCATCAGCGCTACCAGCAGGATCAGCCCCAGCCAGCCCCAGCCACGCTGGTGCCCGGCGTCATAGACGAAGAGAAACGCGATCGGCGGCAGCAGGCACGGCACCGCGAAGCTGAGAAACGCCGGCAGGCTGACCGCGTAGGCGACACTGGCCGACAACGCCGCTGCCCCGAGCAGGCCGAATACCCAGGCCTGCTGCACGAAGTTGTCCGCCGGCGCCAGGGCGATCACCGCACTGGCCAAGGTCAGGCCGCTGAACGCCGAACCGAGCAGGAACATCCTCCGCCAGGCTGGCTTGGCCTGGCGAACCGGTGTCGCCGATTCGAAGGCCGCCACCTGGATCACCCGCAGCACCACCAGTGCCAGCAGCCAGGCCATCCACACACCAACCAGCAGATAGCGCCCAGGGCTCCACAGCAGCCAGGCGCTGAGCAGGCCGTTGAGCAGCATGAACAGGGTGGGCAGCAGAGAGCCCTGGTACAGCAGGCGAGTCCGCTCGATCGACAGCTGGGTGGCGAATTGCCTGCGAACGCTCCGTGTCGTCTCCGGCGATGCTCCGATCGCCATGCAATCCTGGGTCATATGGCTGGATTCTTTTGAGTTCTTGTTATGGCTGACCACAAATGTGCAGGGAGAATACACAAGCGTCGCGTCAGACCAAACTGCTCTACGTCATGATTTGGAAAATGTCTCGTCCGTCCAGGTCTGACCGCTCAACCACGCGGCGCTGCCAGCAGCGCCGATGAACGGTAGATGGCCTGTGCGGTGATTTGCAGCGCGGGCGTTTGCCCCTGCCTGCGCGCGGCCATAGAATGCCCGCATGCATAATGACGACCTCTCCCTCCTGCTGAACTCCCTCAACGACGCCCAGCGCCAGGCCGTGGCGGCCTCCGTCGGGCGCCAACTGGTGCTGGCCGGCGCCGGCTCGGGCAAGACCCGCGTGCTGGTGCACCGTATCGCCTGGCTGATCCAGGTCGAGCAGGCCTCGCCGCACTCGATCCTGTCGGTGACCTTCACCAACAAGGCCGCGGCGGAAATGCGCCAGCGTATCGAGCAACTGCTGGGCATCAACCCGGCCGGCATGTGGGTCGGCACTTTCCACGGCCTGGCCCACCGCCTGTTGCGGGCGCACTGGCAGGAGGCAGGGCTGGCGCAGAACTTCCAGATCCTCGACAGCGACGACCAGCAACGCCTGGTCAAGCGGGTGATCCGCGAAATGGGCCTGGACGAGCAGAAATGGCCGGCACGCCAGGTCCAGTGGTTCATCAACGGCCAGAAGGACGAGGGCCTGCGCCCACGGCATATCCAGGCCAGCGGCGACCTGTTCCTGGCCACCATGCGCGACATCTATGTCGCCTATGAACAGGCTTGCGACCGCGCCGGGGTCATCGACTTCTCCGAGCTGCTGCTGCGCGCCCTCGACCTGTGGCGCGACCACCCGGACCTGCTCAAGCATTACCAGCGCCGCTTCCGCCACCTGCTGGTGGACGAGTTCCAGGACACCAACGCCGTGCAGTACGCCTGGCTGCGCCTGCTCGCCTCCGGTGGCGACAGCCTGATGGCGGTGGGTGACGACGACCAGTCGATCTACGGCTGGCGCGGCGCCAAGATAGAGAACATCCACCAGTACACCGCCGACTTCCCCGACGCCGAGTTGATTCGCCTGGAGCAGAACTACCGTTCCACCGGCGGCATCCTCAAGGCCGCCAACGCGCTGATCGCCAACAACAGCGGACGCCTGGGCAAGGAACTGTGGACCGACATGGGCGAGGGCGAACCGCTCACGCTCTACGCCGCGTACAACGAGCACGACGAAGCGCGCTACGTGGTCGAGACCATCGAAAGTCTCATCAAGCAGGGCAACGCTCGCGACGAGATCGCCATCCTCTACCGTTCCAACGCCCAGTCGCGGGTGCTGGAAGAGGCCCTGCTGCGCGAACGCATCCCCTACCGCATCTATGGCGGCCAGCGCTTCTTCGAACGCGCCGAGATCAAGAACGCCATGGCCTACCTGCGCCTGCTCGAAGGCCGCGGCAACGACGCGGCGCTGGAGCGGGTGATCAACGTGCCGCCACGCGGCATCGGCGAGAAGACCGTCGAGGCCATCCGCGAACACGCCCGTCACAGCCAGCTGTCGATGTGGGACGCCATGTGCCAGCTGCTGGCCGCCAAGGCCCTCAAGGGCCGCGCCGCCAGTGCGCTGGGCGCCTTCATCGAGCTGCTCGAGAACCTCGCCGCCAAGGTGCTGGACATGCCGCTGCACCTGATGACCCAGACCGTCATCGAACAGTCCGGCCTGATCATCTACCACCAGGAAGAAAAGGGCGAGAAAGGCCAGGCCCGGGTGGAAAACCTTGAGGAACTGGTCAGCGCGGCCCGCAACTTCGAGACCAGCGACGACGACGCCGACCTGTCGCCACTGTCGGCGTTCCTCGGCCATGCCTCGCTGGAGGCCGGCGACACCCAGGCCGACGAGCACGAGGACAGCATCCAGCTGATGACCCTGCACAGCGCCAAGGGCCTGGAGTTCCCCTACGTGTTCCTGGTGGGCATGGAGGAAGGCCTGTTCCCGCACAAGATGAGCCTCGAAGAACCCGGCCGCCTCGAAGAAGAAAGGCGCCTGGCCTACGTGGGCATCACCCGGGCGATGCGCCAGCTGGTCATGACCTACGCCGAGACCCGTCGCCTGTACGGCAGCGAAACCTACAACAAGGTGTCGCGTTTCGTCCGCGAGATTCCGGCCGGGCTGGTGCAGGAAGTGCGCCTATCGAACACCGTCAGCCGCCCGTTCGGCGGCGCGAAGACGCCCGCGAGCAGCCTGTTCGCCAACGCCAGCATCCCGCAGACCGCCTTCAGCCTTGGCCAGCGGGTGCAGCATGCGGTGTTCGGCGAAGGCGTGATCCTCAACTTCGAGGGCTCCGGTGCCCAGGCGCGGGTGCAGGTGAACTTCTCCGAAGGCAGCAAATGGCTGATGCTTGGTTACGCCAAGCTGGAAGCCATCTGAACCCAATCGCGGGGCTTGCCCCGCGATGACCTTTCAGACAACGCCCGTCTGCATTCCCGACTATCAGGCAAAAGCTCGAAACATGTTGTCGCTGGCTATGTCTGCTGGTTCATGTGCACCATGACGCGCGTGCAATCCACACAAACGGGAACCCCCAACTTATGCAACGTTTTCTTAGCATCGCTCTGGCGCTCTGCGTCGGCCTGACGCTGAGCCTCGACGCCAACGCCAAGCGCTTCGGTGGCGGCAAGAGCTCGGGCTCCGCGCCTATCCACCAAACCCGCCAGGCTACCCCGACCACCCCTGCCGCCGCCCCGACCGCGCCAGGCCGCGCACCCGCTGCCGCCAGCGGCGCCTCGCGCTGGCTGGGCCCGCTGGCCGGCCTCGCCGCCGGTGGCCTGCTGGCCTCCATGTTCATGGGCGATGGCTTCGATGGCATGCAGATCCTCGATTTCCTGATCATGGGCCTGATCGCCTTCCTGGTCTTCCGCTTCATCGCCGCGCGCCGCCGCCAGCAGCAGCCGCAACACGCTGCAGCCGGCCATGCCCCGTACCAGCGCGAAGCCCAGCCGCAGGCCGCCCCGCAGTCGATCTTCGGCGGTTCCGCCGCACCGGTTGCCGCGCCTGCGATAAACGCCCCGGCCTGGTTCAACGAAGCCAGCTTCCTGGCCGCCGCACGTTCGCACTTCCAGTCGCTGCAGCAGCACTGGGACGCCAACGAGATGGACAAGATCGCCGAGTTCGTCACCCCGCAGATGCTCGAGTTCCTCAAGCGTGAGCGCGCGGAACAAGGTGAAGGCTTCCAGTCCACCTACATCGACGACCTCGATGTGCAACTGGACGGCGTAGACGACCGCGCCGACCAGACCGACGCCACCCTTACCTTCCGTGGCGTGTCGAAGACTTCGCGCTTCGACCAGGGCGAAGTGTTCAGCGAAAGCTGGCACATGGTTCGCGCCCAGGGCGAAAACCAGCCTTGGCTGCTGGCCGGTATCCGCCAAAACGGTTAACCGTCGCACGTTGCAGAAAAAACCCCGGGCCTGTCCCGGGGTTTTTGCTTTTGCCAGAGCGGCCTACTAGGGTATAACGCGCAGCGTTGTCATAAGGTCAGAGGATGTGAACCGTGGAAGAAGTGATCGAACAACTCCGTGAAGCCAACGAGCCGGTACCGGTGCCGCTGGAACTGCCGGACGAGGATCAGCTGGTCGAGATCGAGGAAGAGCTGTTCATCAACATCCCCTTCGTGTTCAAGGAATACCTGCTGACCGTCAGTGACGTGGTGTACGGCAGCCTCGAGCCGGTCACCGTGACCGACCCGCAATCCCACACCTACCTGCCGGAGGTGGCGGCCAATGCCTGGGACGCCGGCGTGCCCCGCGACCTCATACCGATCTGCCAGGACGGAGACGATTTCTACTGCGTCGAAGAGGACGGCACCGTGGTGCTGTGGTCCGGTGAAGAGGAAATCGTCACCGAGGAAAGCTGGGAATCGGTCTGGCACTGGGCGCGGGATGTCTGGCTGGAAAGCTGAATGAGAAATACCCGCACAAAGTGATGGCTTATAGCTACCAATCACTCGTAGAATCGCCAGGCTCTCTGCGCCTGGCGACACTGCTACCGCTCCATCCCCTCGGACGACGGTGAAATCTTGCGCAGAAAGCGTTAACCGCTCCCTCAGTGCGAATGATCGCGGCTGTTCTCCAGCGTCTCCAGCAACGCCACCTGCATTCGCGTATGCACACGGATCAGCCAGCGCCACAGCAGTGCCACCACTACCGCCGCCACTACCGCGATGATCAGCAGCAGTTCGCTGGTGGGCAGAATGCTCGCCGACAAGGCTGACAGTAGCAGGAAGATCACCAGCAGTGACAGCAGCGGAATCACCTCGGCGATCACCCGTCTTACGCGCTGGGTATGTCGCCCCGCCATCTCCGGCTTGACGCCCATCTCTGCCAGCAACATCGACAGTGCCTTGAGCTTGCGGTACGCGGCAATCAGGAACGGCAACGACAGCAGCAGCGCCGCGCCCCAGATCAGCGCCTTCTGCTGACCGGCGTCCGTCACCCATTCGCTGAGCCAGACGCCGATACGCCCGGCGAAATAGCCGCCACTGAAGAAGATCGCGATCACCAGCGCCAGGTTGACCCCGACCTGCAACAGGATGCGCCGGATCATCGCCGCCAGCATGGCCCCCTCGCCCTGGGGCTGGATGCTGCGCAACCACTCGCCGTACAGCGAAAGCACCCGCGCCAGGCGGCTGGGTACCACATTGCCCAGCTTGATCGACAACGGGTCGGCAGCGCGGATCAGGTAGGGCGTGAGCAGGGTGGTGATGGCCGATACCGCCACCGCGACCGGGTAGAGGAAGTCGCTGGTGACCTGCAGGGTCATGCCCAGGGCAGCGATGATGAAGGAGAATTCGCCGATCTGCGAAAGCCCCATCCCCACACGCAGCGAAGTGCGTCCATCATTGCCGGCAATGAACGCCCCCATGCCGCAGGAAAGCATCTTGCCCAACACCACCGCCAGGGTGATGACCACGATCGGCCAAGCGTATTCGAGCAGGATCGACGGGTCGATCATCAGGCCGATGGCCACGAAGAAGATGGCACTGAACAAGTCGCGCACCGGCTCGATCAGGCGCTCGATCTTCAGCAGCTCGCGCGACTCGGCCATGATTGCGCCGATCAGGAAGGCACCCAGCACCATGCTGTACTCGAGCTTGACCACCAGCAGGCAGAAGCCGAAACACAGGCCCAGCACGGTAATCAGCAGCATTTCGTTGCTTTCGAACTTGGCCACATAGGCCAGCAGCCGCGGCACCAGCAAGATGCCGATGACCAGCGCGACGATCATGAACAGCGACAACTTGCCCACGGTCGAGAACACCTCGCCGGAGCTCACCGTACCGCTGACGGCGATGCCCGACAGCAGCGCGATGATACCGATGCCGAGAATATCCTCGACGATCAGCACGCCGAAGATCAGTTGGGCAAAGCGCTCGTTCTTCATCTTCAGGTCGTTGAGCGCCTTGACGATGATGGTGGTCGAAGAAATCGCCAGGATCGCCCCGAGGAAAAGCGAATCCATGGTGTTCCAGCCGAACCAGCGACCTATCTCGAAACCGATCCAGATCATCAGGACGATTTCCAGGAAGGCGGCGATGAACGCCGTGGCACCGACCTTGAACAGCTTGCGCAGGCTGAACTCCAGGCCCAGGCAGAACATCAGGAAGATCACTCCCAGTTCAGCCAGGGTCTTGATGGTGTCTTCGTCGTGGATCAGCCCGAACGGCGGCGTGTGCGGCCCGATGATGAAGCCGGCGACGATGTAGCCCAGCACCACGGGCTGCTTGAGGCGATGAAAGAGAATGGTGACCACCCCGGCAACCAGCATGATCACCGCCAGATCCTGGATGAAGCTGATGGCATGCATGGCGTGTTACTCCTTGTTTTCGATGCTGGGGGCGAACCGCTCCTCTGCTGGGAAGACCCTGGGCGCGGAGCAGGCACATACTGTTGTGATTGACGCGAAAGCCCACGTTGCATGGGCGTCGTCAGGTTAACATCGCGCCTTGCCGCAAATTGCCAATGCAATATGCAGAAACAGATCGGCAGATTCGACACCGCCGATGGCAATATTGGCGTGACGATGGAGCGTCAGCCGACGTCCCGTACCAGGATGGGAAACCTCAAAGAGGGGAAACAGAAGTGTCTGCAGATACCCGCCCCGATACCGTGCAAATTCACCGTGAGCTCTCTATGGAACCTGGAAACGCCCAGCTGACCATGACCGTCCTGATGACACCGGACATGGCCAACTTCTCTGGCAACGTACACGGCGGCACCCTGCTCAAGTACCTCGACGAAGTCGCCTATGCCTGCGCCAGCCGCTATGCCGGTACCTATGTGGTGACCCTGTCGGTGGACCAGGTGATCTTCCGCGAGCCGGTGCACGTCGGCGAACTGGTGACCTTCCTGGCGTCGGTCAACTACACCGGCAACACCTCGATGGAGGTGGGCATCAAGGTTGTCACGGAGAATATCCGCGAGCGCTCTGTACGCCACTCCAACAGCTGCTTCTTCACCATGGTGGCTGTCGACGATGACCGGCGCCCGGTGAAGGTACCACCACGCCAGCCGCAGAGCAGCGAAGAGAAGCGCCGCTTCCTGCAGGGTCAGCAGCGCCGACAGATCCGCCAGGAGCTAGAGCAGCGCTATCAGAACCTGAAGACCGATTCGATCTAGCCGTTCAGGCGCTGCGCCTCGAAGCGCACCCGTGGGTGGGCGATGCGATCCTGGGCCCGCACCAGCTGCAGTTCATAGCTGGCGCAGGCCTGGGTTTCCAGCAGCACCTCATGCACGGCAGCGGCGGTGAACTCGAAGGCTTGCAGCCAGTTATCGCCAAGCAGCACCCGGGCGAGGAACAACCCTGACGTCAGGTCGCCCACCCCTACCGGCTGACGCGGGAACGCCAGCAGTGGCCGACGCAGGTGCCAGCTGGCTTCGCGGGTCACCAGGAGCATCTCGAAGGCATCGTCCGCGCGCTGTGGATAATTCAGGTGCTTGACCAGCACTACCTGCGGCCCACGCTCCAACAACCCGCGCGCCATGCCCACGCAATCCTCCAGCGACTGCGCGCGGCGGCCACAGAAACTGTCCAGCTCAAGCTGGTTGGGGCACAGGATATCGGCCTTGGCCACGGCCTGCTCGAGCAGGAATTCACTTACCTCGGCCGGCACGATGCAACCTTTCTCGGCATGGCCCATGACCGGGTCGCACAGGTACAAAGCCCTGGGATTGACCGCCTTGATCCGCTCGACGCCAGCCAGGATCGCCCACCCCTGCTCGGCACTGCCCAGGTAACCCGACAGCACCGCATCGCAGTGGCCCAATTCGCCGATATTGGAAATGCCTTCCACCAACGCGGGAATTTGCGCTGGCGCAAGCACTTCCCCCGCCCACTGGCCATACTGAGTGTGGTTGGAGAACTGCACCGTGTTGAGTGGCCAGACGTTGACCCCGACCCGCTGCATGGGAAACACCGCGGCGCTGTTGCCGGCGTGTCCAAAGACCACGTGGGACTGAATGGCGAGCAGGTGCGGTGTACGTTTCATGCAGGGCGCTTCCGAAACTATGTGAAGAAATGTGCGGCCCGCAGTATGAACCTGATTGCCATCTGTACGACAGGCCAGAGACGCAGTTAAGCTGGATCGACCTGTCTGGAGCTTACGCAAATGCTGACCCTGGAAAACCTTTTCGTCCTGATGCTGGTGGCGACCGCAGGCGCCTGGCTGTGGCACAACCACGGGCTTCGCGAGAAGGCCCTGGCTCGGGTCAAGCAGCATTGTGCCAAGCTCGACCTGGAACTGCTCGACGACGCCGTGGCGCTCAAGCGCATCGCTTTCGTGCGCGACGCCAATGGCCGAAAGCGCCTGGCGCGCATCTACAATTTCGAGTTCACCGTTACCGGCGAACAACGTCACCCCGGCACTGTCACCCAGTTCGGCGCCCACACCATGCAGATCGAACTTGCACCCTACCCGTTCGAGATCAAGACCCCGCCACGCACCGACAACGTCATCGAAATGCAGCAATGGCGCCAGGAACATAACCGCTGGCGCAATTGATCAGCCAGCAACGTAACAGCTGGCGATGGCCGCCTGGAGCACCTGCACTGGTTGTGGCTGATCGAAGATCAGCTCGATGCGCGAGTCCCTGCGCCATTCGCTGGGGCGCCATTCCAGCGCCCCACGTTCCAGGCCATTGAACGACTGCCACCCCGCCGCGGTGTGGATAACCCCTTTCGCCCGGCACCACGACCATTGCTCAAGAACGCCACGTAGCGCCATTTCATCGAAGAACTGGCCCGGATGCCAGCGCCAACCTACGCTCCAGCCCTCGTCCGCCAGCCGGGACTGACAGATCGGTTGCCGCGGATCCACCCACAAGGTGGGCCGTGGGACGGGGCCGTTATCCACAGGCAAACTGGAAAGGTCGAGTGAGCCCGCTGCTGGCGCCGCGGGCGATACAGGCAACTCAGCGAGGGCTAGCGCGCCATGATCCGTCCACAACGCCGGGACTTCAGGCAATGATGCAGTTATCAACAGGCGGGTGGCAGCATCCATGGAGCTCGCCTTGTTGAACAGCAGCAACCCCGCCTTCGCCAATGCCATGTTCTGTGCCTCTGGCAAGCCAGTGCCCCGGGAAAGGGCCGCGGCATCCAGCACCATCAACAGTGGCTGGACCGACAGGACACCGGTCCAAGGCGCCCGCCCCAGTTGCTCCAGCAATTCGAGTGGGTGACCGAGGCCGGACGGTTCGATGAACAGGCGATCCGGGCGCGCCTTGCGCAGCAGGCGGCCGAGCCCCACCTGGAACGGTGCGCCATTGACGCAGCACAGACAGCCTCCCGCCACCTCTGCGATGGCGATGCCGGCCTCATCACGGCTGAGCAAGGCGGCATCCAGGCCGATCTGGCCAAATTCGTTGACCAGCACGGCCCAACGCTCACCAGTTGGTCGTTGCTCCAGCAAGTGACGGATCAGGCTGGTCTTGCCGGCGCCTAGCGGGCCGGCGATCACATGGGTGGGGATGTTCTGCAACATGGCTCGGTATCGCAAGGGCTTGATGGCAGTCTATACCGGGGCGTCCGGCAATTCATGCCAACCAGTCCAGGCTCAACAGCAAGCGACGCTCCCCGGCGGGTGTCTGCGGGGACCGGTGGACCAAGCCCGCACCCTCGTTCCCCAGCCACTTCTCACCCTTGAGCAGGGCTACCTCTCCCGCCACCAATCGCCGGACGTTATCCACAGGCGGCGGCGCCAGCTGCAACCGGGTACGGTCGATGGCACCCTCTGGCAGCCATTCGCTACCTGCGCCGGCGTAGGTACTGAGCAGGCGCAATGGCACATGATCCACATGCATGCGCGGGCACATCGCCCCCTCAAGCACCCGCAGCCGCACCCCTAGGCGCCGAGCGCCCAGCAGGCAGGTATAGGCCGCCACCAGCCAGGCCACATCGGCGACGAAGCCATCGTAGCCATGCAGATCGGCGGTTTCTCTGAGCAGCCCGGGCAACGCTGGCGGCTGGCGTTCATCCACCTCGATCACGCGCTCATCGGCCAATGGCTGGCCCAGGCTCAGCACCAGGTTGGCGAAGTCCTCGACCTGGGCCGGCAGGCGGCGCTGCCAGACCGCGAGGTTGACCCCATCCTGGAGAATCTCCGTCATCACCTGGGGTGACTCACCGAAGACCTGGCGGATATCCACAGTCATGCCGCAGCGTCCTCATGCCACTCACCAAAGGGGTCCGGCAGGCGCAGCCAGCCCATCGGCCCCAACTCCATTTCCTCATCATCGAGCAGGCAGGCTTCCAGCTCTGTGGATAACCGAACAAAGTCGATGTTCTGCCCGATGAACACCAGTTCCTGTCGGCAGTCGCCCGCTTCCGCGGACCACTGCTTGAGGATCGCCGCGGTGTTCTCTTCATCCTGCGGCCATTGTTCGCGCGGCACGAAACGCCACCAACGACCAGCCAGGCCATGGCGCATCATGCCGCCGGCCTGCGACCAGCTACCGGCCTCCTGGAACTTGCTAGCCAGCCAGAAGAACCCTTTGGAGCGCAGCAAGCGGCCGTTGCTCCAAGGCTTGTGGATAAAGTCGAAGAAACGCTGCGGATGGAATGGCCGGCGCGCCTGCCAGGTGGTCGCGGCAATACCATACTCCTCGGTTTCCGGCACATGTTCGCCACGCAGCTCCTGCAGCCAGCCCGGCGCCTGCGCGGCCTGGTCGAAATCGAACAGGCCGGTATCGAGGATGCGCGCCAAAGGCACCTGGCCCATCACCATCGGCACGATCTGCGCCCGCGCATTGAGGCTGCGCAGGATGGCGGTCAATTCTTCGCGCTCATGCTGGCTGATCAGGTCGATCTTGCTCAGCAGCAACACATCGGCGAACTCAACCTGCTCGATCAGCAAGTCACTGATCGAACGTTCGTCACCTTCGCCCAAGGTCTCACCCCGACTGGCCAGGCTTTCGGCTGCCTGATAATCGCGAAGGAAGTTCAGCCCATCGACAACGGTGACCATGGTGTCGAGGCGTGCCATGTCGGAGAGACTGCGGCCCTGCTCATCGCGAAAGGTGAACGTCTCGGCGACCGGAAGCGGCTCGGATATACCCGTGGACTCGATCAGCAGGTAATCGAAGCGACCCTCGCCCGCCAACCGGGCCACCTCCTCCAGCAGGTCCTCGCGCAGTGTGCAGCAGATGCAGCCGTTGCTCATCTCAACCAGCTTTTCCTCAGCGCGGTTGAGGCTGACATTGCGTTGCACCTCACTGGCATCGATGTTGATTTCACTCATGTCGTTGACGATCACGGCCACGCGCAAATTGTCGCGGTTACGCAGGACATGGTTGAGCAACGTGCTCTTGCCGGCACCCAGGAAGCCGGACAGCACGGTGACAGGAAGACGGTTGGGCATGACGAACCTCATCGGGCAGGCGCATTCGAAACGATGCATTGCACAATGTTATATTATAACAATACAATTTCGCCAAGCCGTATCGCCGAACGGTTGTCTGGAGAGCGTCATGAAACTACCTGGCGTCATCGCCCTGCTGCTGCTCGTTCATCCAGAGCAGCTCTTTGCCATGCCCACTACCGACCTTGCACGGTGCACCCGCAGCGCAACCTTGCTGGCCTGCCAGGACAGCAAGGGCAACTACTACAGCGTGCGAACCGAGGGCAGCACCTTTTACTTGCGCGGGTATGAAGTTGCGAGCAAGCGGCTTTGGGCGCAAACCAACAGCCGCCACGGCGCATTGACGTTCTTTACCGGCCTGGCCAGCGACGGCGAGGCTTGGGTCGGCTACAGCCGGCGTATTGGCTGGACCACGCTGAATCGTGTTTCCAGCTCCAGCGGCCAACGCTTCAACCTGCATTGCAGCCTCATCGGCGGTTGCCAGTGACTTTAACCGTTCAGGATCCCTTCCATGACCAGCCTATCCCTTCCCGATGTCGCCGCCCAAAGCAACCAACAGGCACTGCCGCTGGACTGGGTGGGCATGAATGGTATCGCCGTTGCGCTGCAACTCGACGGGCGCACCGTCACCGCATTTGCCGATGCCGGAGTGAGCCTCGACGATGGCGCCTCACGCGGCATCCACATGTCCCGGCTGTACCTGGCATTGGAGGCGCTGGAGCAACAACCCCTGTCACCCCCGCTTCTACGCCATATACTGCGGTCATTTCTGCTTAGCCACACCGGCCTGTCCAACAATGCTTATCTGCGCCTGACCTTTGATCATCTGCTCAAACGGTCGGCACTGATCAGTCCGTTGGCTGGCTGGAAGCGCTACCCGGTAACCGTGGATGCCAAGCTTGAAGATGAAATGTTCCACGTGGAACTATCAGTGAATGTGCCGTACTCGTCGACATGCCCATGCTCGGCAGCACTAGCAAGGCAGTTGATCCAGGAGCAGTTCGACAGGGACTTCGCCCACCGGCCATTGGACCGCTGCGGCATTCGCCAATGGCTGGGCAGTAGTGACGGGATCGTCGCCACGCCCCATAGCCAACGGAGCATGGCCAGGCTTCAGGTACGCCTTGCAGGGGAAGCGCTGAACCTGACAGGGCTGATCGACGCGGCGGAAGCCGCGCTGGGCACCGCAGTGCAGACCGCAGTGAAGCGCGCCGACGAGCAGGCTTTTGCCCTGGCCAATGGACAGAACCTGATGTTCTGCGAGGATGCTGCCCGGCGCCTGCACCTGGCATTGATGCAGATTGAAGAGGTGTTGGGGTTCAGCGTACGCGTGGAGCATGCAGAGAGCCTGCATGCCCACGACGCGGTTGCGGTGACTCAACATCGGTGGTGAGCGCTACTTCAACTGCGTGGCTTCACTGTTCCACAGTCGTTGCCCAGCCAGACCGCCCGGGTATCCATGCTTCCCTGTTGCTGGACACCGGAGGCATTGAACGTGCCGTTGACCTTGGTCAGGAACTCACGGTCGCTGAGGAAGGTGGCCTGGCCGGTACCCTGGGCTTTCGGGCAGTTGAACTGGAACTTCCAGACATTGCCATTGCGCTCGGTGATCTTCTGCGTGCAGCCCGATTGCGGGTCCTGCAGGGGGATGTCGTTGGTCTTGACCTGCTCGGCGGTCAGGCACGAGCGCACACCCTTGCCGCCCACGGTGATGCCCTGCTTGGCCAGGGCACCTTCCATCATCGCCCGTTGCTCAGGCGGCAGGTTCTTCAACTGGCCGAGCATGAACTCCATGTCTGGCAACGGCTTGCCATCGACCTGCATATTGCTGGTGGTCAGCTCCCACAAGCCGGGTTGCAACATCTGCGCGTGGACCAGCGGGCTGCCCAACCCCAGTGCCAGGGCGAGCAATGGCAGACGAATCTTCATGGATGAAAGCTCCTCGAAATACCGGCTCCGGCCGGACTGAGCCTTTAGACGTCGAATTCGCCTGTGGGTTGCAGTGGTCCCCTCGAACGTGGTCTGTTAGCAGCAGTACTCTCGGCAAGCAGGATGCGTATGGATTACCACAGCCCCTACTTTTTCGGTTACGTGCTCGGTCTGATTCACCTGCTCGGCCTGGCCGCCGCGCTGCATGCGGTGTTCACCGTGCGCACCGCCCAAGGTGCGATCGCCTGGGCCATGTCGCTGCTGTTCATCCCCTACCTCACGCTCATCCCCTACCTGGTGTTCGGCGCCCGCTCCTTCTATGCGTACATCCAGGCGCGGCGCCAGGCCAACCAGGAAATGCATGTGGCCATGGCCAACCTGAACTGGCGCCCATGGGTGGAGGAAGCGCTGACCGCCCGCGAGTCGGACAGCTATGCCGCCCTGCGCGCCATGCCCAAGCTCGGGCGCATGCCATGCCTGGCCAACAACGAAGTGAAACTGCTGGTCGACGGCGCTGCCACATTCGAGGCGATCTTCTCGGCCATCCGCATGGCGCGGGACACCGTCCTGGTGCAGTTCTTCATCATCCATGACGATGCCCTGGGCAAGGAACTGCAGCAGCTATTGCTGCGCAAGGCCGCCGAAGGTGTCCGAATTTTCGTGCTTTACGACCGCGTCGGCAGCCATGCGCTGCCGGCCAGCTACAGCCAGGTACTGCGTGACGGTGGAGTGCAGATTGAGGCCTTCGCCACGCGCCGCGGCTGGTTCAACCGCTTTCAGGTCAACTTCCGCAATCATCGCAAGATCGTGGTGGTTGATGGTCTGCAAGGTTTTCTCGGTGGCCACAACGTGGGAGACGAATACCTCGGTGCACACCCCAAGCTCTCGCCCTGGCGCGATACCCACGTACAGATAAGCGGCCCGGTGCTGGCCTGCCTGCAGGAGTCCTTCGCCGAGGACTGGTACTGGGCCACGCGCCAGCTCCCGCCGCTGATCCTGCCTGATGCCTACCCCGAGGATGGCGTGTTGTGCCAGGCGCTGGCCAGCGGCCCGGCCGATCCCCAGGAAACCTGCGCGCTGTTCTTTCTCGAAGCGATTCACTCGGCGAGCAGCCGGGTATGGATCACCAGCCCCTACTTCATTCCCGACGAAGCCATCTTCGCCGCCCTGCGCCTGGCGGTACTGAGGGGCGTCGATGTACGCATCCTGATTCCCTCGCGCCCCGACCACCGCATCGTCTACGCCGCCTCCAGCCTGTTCGCCTTCGAAGCGGTGCGCGCCGGGGTGCGCATGTTCCGCTATCAACCGGGGTTCCTGCACCAGAAAGTCGTGCTGGTGGATGACGAGGTCAGCGCCATCGGCAGCGCCAACCTCGACAATCGTTCGTTCCGGCTGAATTTCGAGATCACCTTGCTCACTGTGGATCGTGCCTTTGCCGATCAGGTCGAGCTCATGCTGGTGAATGATTTCGAGCAGGCCAGGGAGATCACCGCTGAAGACAGCCGCGACACCCATCGTCTGCAACAGCTGGGTATGCGCATCGCGCGCCTGATTTCACCGATCCTGTAGCGCGCAGCGGCGTGCCGGACGAGCACGCCGCTGTAGAGGTCAGCGATACAGGTCCTCACGGGTCCATGGCAGGTCGTGGTGACCGTCGGCGTAAGGCTTCACTGCGAGAATCTGATGGAGGTTGATCCAGCCCTTGGTGAAGGCGTAGGCGCAACCGGCCAGGTACAGGCGCCAGATACGCAAGGTCTTCTCCGGCACCAGCGCGGCGGCGCGTTGCAGCTGGTTCTCGAGGTTCTCGCTCCAGTGGTTGAGGGTCTTGGCGTAGTGCAGGCGCAGGCTCTCGATGTCGACCACCTCCAGGCCCGCTTCGCAAATCCGTGCAGTGATCATCGAGATATGCGGCAGCTCGCCATGGGGGAATACATAACGATCGATGAAGTCGCCCGCGCCGCGGCCGACGGGGCGGCCATCGACATGCTTGGCCGTGATGCCATGGTTCATCACCAGGCCACCCTCGCGCACGGCACCGAACAGCCGTTGGCAGTACAGCTCGAGGTTGGCGTGGCCGACATGCTCGAACATGCCGACGCTGACCACCTTATCGAAGCGACCATCCTGGGGCAGGTCGCGGTAGTCGAGGATCTGCAGGTCGACCTTGTCAGCCAGGCCCTCCTCCTTGACCCGCTGGCGGCCCAGCTTCAGCTGTTCCTTGCTCAGGGTGATGCCAAACACCTTGGCGCCATACTCACGGGCGGCAAAGCGCGCCAGCCCGCCCCAGCCACAACCGACATCCAGCAGGTAATCGCCAGCCTGCAGGCGTAGTTTGCGGCACAGGTGATCGAACTTGTCCTGCTGAGCCTGGGCCAGGGTGTTGTCCGGCTCCTTGAAATAAGCACAGGAATAGACCATGTCCCGGTCGAGCCACAGTTGGTAGAACTCGTTGGACAGGTCGTAGTGATAGGAAATGGCTTCGGCATCGGTGGTCTTGTCATGGGCAGTGCGTGCCGGCAATACCTCATCTTCATCCTGCAGCAAGGCATCGCTGAGTTCGTCGCAAACCCGGATGACTTCGCCGATATCGCCTTCCAGCTCCAGCTTGCCCTCGACGAAGGCCGATCCCAACTCATTGAGGTTGGGATGGGTGAGCTGGGTAATGAGCTGGGGTTCCTTGACCACGATGGTGACTTGCGGGCTCGGCCCCAGATCGAACTGGTTGCCGTCCCACAGCTTGACGCGCAAAGGTAAGTGCAAGCTCTGCAACGCAGGTGGAAGTTGCGCAAGCATTCATGACCCTCCCTTTCGTTGATACGGGACGCCACGCCTTAATGTGTCGGACGTCACCGCATCAGGGTAGTTCATTCGTACGAAGTTTCCGGTAATCACGACCATGGTCTAGAACTATCTGGCGCAGCCTATATGGCAGATTGTATACAATCCTGCTCGCTCAGATTAACCTTGTGCCCTCTTCGCTTCCTCACACTCTCGGAGTAACGAAACCCATGAAATCCTATGACGTGGTGATCATTGGCGGCGGCCCCGGCGGCTACAACGCCGCGATCCGTGCGGGCCAGCTGGGCCTGAGCGTGGCCTGTGTCGAGGGTCGCTCGACCTTGGGCGGCACCTGCCTGAACGTCGGTTGCATGCCTTCCAAGGCATTGCTGCACGCTTCCGAGTTGTATGAGGCAGCCAGTGGCGATGAGTTCGCCCACCTGGGGATCGAGGTCAAGCCGACCCTCAACCTGGGCCAGATGATGAAGCAGAAAGATGAAAGCGTGACTGGCCTGACCAAGGGCATCGAATACCTGTTCCGCAAGAACAAGGTCGACTGGGTCAAGGGCTGGGGCCGCCTGGACGGGGTTGGCAAGGTGATCGTCAAGGCCGAGGACGGCAGTGAAACCACCCTGCAGGCCAAGGACATCGTCATTGCCACCGGCTCGGAGCCCACGCCGCTGCCCGGCGTGACCATCGACAACCAGCGCATCATCGACTCCACCGGTGCCCTGTCGCTGCCCCAGGTGCCCAAGCATCTGATCGTCATCGGCGCCGGGGTGATCGGCCTGGAGCTGGGTTCGGTATGGCGTCGCCTGGGTGCCGAAGTGACGGTGATCGAATACCTGGACCGCATCTGCCCTGGCACCGACGAAGAAACCGCCAAGACCCTGCAGAAAGCCCTGGCCAAGCAAGGCATGACCTTCAAGCTGGGCAGCAAGGTGACCCAGGCCACGGCCGCGGCCGACGGCGTCACACTGACCCTGGAACCCGCCGCCGGTGGTACCGCCGAAACCCTGCAGGCCGACTACGTGCTGGTAGCCATCGGCCGCCGTCCTTATACCCAAGGCCTGAACCTGGAAAGCGCAGGGCTGCAAACCGACAAGCGCGGCATGCTCGCCAACGACCATCACCGCAGCACGGTGCCAGGCATCTGGGTGATCGGCGACGTCACCTCCGGCCCGATGCTGGCGCACAAGGCCGAAGACGAAGCGGTGTCGTGCATCGAGCGCATCGCCGGCAAGGCCCACGAGGTCAACTACAACCTCATCCCGGGCGTCATCTATACCCGCCCGGAACTGGCCAGCGTCGGCAAGACCGAAGAGCAGCTCAAGGCCGAAGGCCGTGCCTACAAGGTCGGCAAGTTCCCCTTCACCGCCAACAGCCGCGCCAAGATCAACCATGAGACCGAAGGCTTCGCCAAAGTCATCGCCGATGCCGAGACCGATGAGGTGCTGGGCGTGCACCTGGTCGGCCCAAGCGTGAGCGAGATGATCGGCGAGTTCTGCGTGGCAATGGAGTTCTCGGCCTCGGCCGAGGACATCGCCCTCACCTGCCACCCGCACCCGACCCGCTCCGAGGCCCTGCGCCAGGCGGCGATGAATGTGCAAGGGATGGCGATGCAGATCTGACCGGACCTTTCAGCACCGCCCGTGGGAGCGGACTTGCCCCGCGATTGCGTCATGCCTGCCAACGCAATCGCAGGGCAAAGCCCACTTAGCCATGGGCCCGCTGTTTATCCCCAGCGCTGTGGAAGCGCGACGCCAGGAATGGCGTGATATCCAGCGGCAGCGCCTCATTGTGGACAACCTTGTCCAGCAGCACGCCGGTAATCGCCGAGGTCAGAATCCCGGTACGGAAATGTCCACAGGCGTTGAAATACCCCGGGACATTATCCACAGGCCCGAGAATCGGCAGCTCATCCGGTGACCCAGGCCGCAGGCCGGCCCAGGTGCGCTTGAGGTTCACCTGCGCCAGCTGTGGCACGCAGCGGATCGCCCCCTGTACCAAGCCGTTGATCTCCGGGAAGGTATTGCTGACATCAAAGCCCTTCTCCTCGGTGGTACTGCCGATCAGGATCTCGCCGTTGTCTTTCTGTGCCATGTAGCAATCGCTGGTGGTGATGCAGCCATCGAGCAGCTTGGGCAGACGCTCGGTCAGCACGATCTGGCCTTTCACCGGCTTGACCGGAATGCTCTCCCCGGTGGCCCACTCGCTCAGTTCCGCCGCCCAGGCGCCAGCGGCATTGATCAATGTGCCGCAATGGAACTCACCGGCTTCGGCGGTGCGCACGCCCTTGATCCGTGAGCCTTCATGCAGCACGCCGGTGATGTTGACGTTCGGGTACAGGTCGACGCCGTTCTGCCGCGCCGCCTCCATGAACGCATCGCCCAGGCGAAACGGACTGACCTGGTGATCGCAGAGAAACTCCAGCGCGCCATTGGCCTTGAGCGTTACCGCCGGTTCCGAAGCGCGCAGCGCGTCGCGGTCGAGCCAACGAACTTGGTCGGCCAAGTGCGGGATCTGCTTGACGATGTGCTCGGCGTATAACTGGTCTTCTTCATCCTGGATGATGTACTTGAGCCCGGTGCGCTCGAACTTGAAGTCCATGCCGTGGCGTTCGATCAGTTCCTGGTGCAGCTGTGGATAAATCGCGTTGGACTGCAAGGCGAAGTCGAAGAAGCATTCCGGCAGGATGTGCGGTGTGCTCGAATCGACCACCACCGCCGCGCCATTGGCCTCGCGCTTGCTGCGCGAGGACATCATGCGAAAGAAGATCACCCCGCAACCCAGCCCCACCGATTCGCCGATGGCCCACAGGCCGCCGGCCGAGGCGCGGGTGGCATTGCCCGGGCGCTTGCAGTCGATCAAGGCGATCTTCAGGTTGCTGCGCTTGGACAGCTGGTAGGCGCAGGACGCGCCGATCACTCCACCACCGGCGATGATGATGTCGTAGTGCTTTTTCATGTTCAGGCCTCCGTGCCGAGTTGTTCGAATGCGGAAAACGGGATCGGGTCCACCGGGAAGCGCGGGCGCAGCCAACCCACGTCCTTGCGCCCGGTGGCGCTGCGCAGACGGTCGCTGCAGTAACCGACGCACATGCGCCCCTGGCAGTCGCCCATGCTCACCCGGGTGCGCATCTTCAGGCTGGCCATGTCTTGCACACCCTGCTCCAGGGCCAGATCGATCTGCTCGCGAGTCACGTGTTCGCAACGGCAGATCACCGTGTCGGCCTGTGGCAGTGCGACCTGTGCGGCGCCACGGGCGGTGTAGCGCTC
Source organism: Pseudomonas soli (assembly GCF_900110655.1). GTDB lineage: Bacteria > Pseudomonadota > Gammaproteobacteria > Pseudomonadales > Pseudomonadaceae > Aquipseudomonas > Aquipseudomonas soli. The sequence goes on along the minus strand of NZ_FOEQ01000003.1, from coordinate 239,802 downwards.
AACCCCGGAACGGAAGCGCTTGATCGCAGCCAGCTTGCCCAGGTAGCGCTCACGGCGCTCGATCGCCTGCTCGGCATCGAGCTTGCCCATCTGCTGGAGCATCGAAACCGCGGCAATGCGCCCGGTCAGCATGGCCGCCTCGCCACCGCGGATCCCGGCCATGTCGCCCGCCAGGTGAATGTTCGGCTGGCTGCTTTGCTGCCACACGTTGCATTCGGCGCGCAGGTAGCCGTCCTCGCTGAAACCATGGGCCAGGCCCAGTTGCTGGCTGAGCTGGGTACGCGGGATGAAGCCATAGCCCACTGCCAGGGTGCGCACCTGCTCGCGCTGGACACGGCTCATGTCCGGTTGCCAGTCCTGGGTATAGGGTGCGACCTCGACTTCCTGCAGTTCGCCCTCCCCCGTGGCGCCCACCACGCCCCAGCCGTAATGCATGGGGATGCCGTTGAGCTTCATGTAGGCGAGCATGCTCAGGCCGTCGAGGAACAGCTGCGGCTTGTTCATCAGCGCCAGGCTTTCCTTGGCGATGCGGTTGAACGAGCAGGCCTCGTACACCCCCGCGACCTTGGCACCGGCGGCGTGCAGTTGGCAGGCGACCAGTGGCAGCAAAGGCCCGGTACCCGCAATCAGGGTACTGCCCAGTGGCTTGACCACACCGCTCTTGATCTGCAGTTGCAAACCACCGAGCAGGATCACGCCCGGCAAGGTCCAACCAGGGAACGGCACGTTGCGTTCATGGCAACCGGCGGCCAGCAGCAGATGGGAATAGTCGATCTCGTGCAGGCGCTCGTCGCCATCGAGGACCATCAGCCGCTGGTCGTCACCGCCCACCACGCGATGGTTCAGACGCAGGTCGATGCGCTCGGCGCAGGCGGCGAAATCTTCGTGCAGCTTGGTCAGGGCCTTGGTGTAGCGCGGGCCCAGGTAGCCCAGGTCGACGCCGGCGCGCAACGGGCCACGATAGACCACGCCACCGGGGCGCGAGGCTTCGTCGAACAGTAGGCAATCCACGCCATGTTCGGCCAGCTCGATGGCCGCGCCCATGCCGGCCGAGCCGCCACCGACGATCACAGGACGAAGGCTCATGGATGGGCCTCCTCGTGCACGCGGTTGACCTCGGTCTCGATGTGCATGCCCGGTTTGACGATGGTCTGGCAGGCGCGACGCTTGGGACGACCGTCGATCTGCACCAGGCAGCAATGGCAGACGCCCATGCCGCAGTAGGCACCGCTGAGCTGGCCATGATCGTTACGCGCCAGCTGGCGCAGGCCAACGGCGTTGAGCACGCTGAGTACAGTCTCGCCGGCACTGGCGACTGCGGGCAACCCATTGACCAGGAGGGTCATTTCATTGCCTTCCAATGGCTGGATATCGTGCTTTCGTTGCAGCGTCTGCATTTCCTGTCGTCCTTGATGACTGATGGGTCGGGGGACGTTAGGGCAAACCCGGAGAGAAAACATTGATCCATGCCAGACGCTGGTTGTAGAAACGTCCGACAACGACGAACTGCTACGGATTTCACATTGCTCCGAAAATGCTTACCTGCAGAACTTAAAAGCCCCCGCGAATGCAGGGGCCTTTTGACTACAAAGCACTGAGACCTTAGTGTCAGAATGCCCAATCCAGGGTCAGGCCGACCCCGTGGCTCTTGTCGCGGCTACCCAGCAGTCCGTTGTAGTCCAGGTTGACCCGGGCCTCGCGGCTCAGGGCAATCCCCACCCGTGCACCGACCACCGCCGCATCACGGTCCAGTGACAGCGCCTGAACCTTGTAGGTATCGCCCTGGCCCGCGAACGCCAGGTGCTGGTCGGCCCCGGTGGAGCTCAGGTTGTGCTGCCAGCCCAGAGTGGCGGCAAGCTCGACCGCCTGGCCGCTGGACAACTGCAGCTGCTTGCCGGCGCGCATGCCCAAGGTCGAGAGCCAGGCATCGCGGTTATCCTGGCCCCCCTTGAGCGCGGCAGCGCCGCCATGCTCCCTGAAGCTGTCGCTGGCTATATGCACGTAGGCCAGATTGGCGAACGGCTCCAGCGCCACGCTCGGCAGTTCGACCTTCCAGGCCGCCTCGCCGAACACCTGGGTGCTCTGGGCATCGCGCTTGCTCTTCTGGCGATCGCTGACCTCGTTGTACTGCAGTTCGCGCTTGGTCTCGGTACGGTGCCAACTGTGGCTGGCGCCCACGCTCAGGCGCAGCTGCTCCAGTTCCTTGCCGGCATAGGCGCCCAGGTGGTAGCTGTCGACGCTGGCCGAGGAGTGACGGCCATCGCCCATGCTCAGCGAACTGTCGCTATAGCCGGTAAAGACGCCGACACGGGTGTCCTCGCTCATCTGCCCATCGATCCCCAGCAGCATGCCGCCAATCGAACTGCTATAGCGCGCATGTCCGGAATCACCGTCGGCCTTGCCCCAGGCGCCGAGGGCCTTGACCCACAGGCCGTTGTCCTGGCCTTCCACACCCTGCAGCCGGGTACGCTCGCCTACGGCGTCGCGCAACTGGCGGCTGTCGTTGAGCAGCAAGTTACCCACCGCCGGGTGGATTTCGCCGGACAGCTGATCGAATGCCTGCTGGGCGCTGGCGGCATCGGCCGACAACAGCAGGCTCTCGTAGACCGGGTTGCCCGCGCCGAGCCGATCGGCCGCCGCGGCCACCGAACGCTGGTTGGCGGTCAGGCCGACACTGGCGAACGAGGTGGCATTACGCTGCACCGCCAGCCGTACCCCACTGCCGGTATACGCCAAGCCACCACCGAGGAACAACGCGTTGGACTGCACTTGGGCAAAACTGCCTTGCACGCCACCTGCGGCATCCAGGATGTCGAACTGCCGCCCCACCAGGCTGGTGGCTTGCTGGGACTGCAGCGAAACGCCAGGGTTCTGCAGGTCCAGGGCCAGGTTCGCACCGCCCACGGCTATCTGGCCATCGCTGACCAGACGGTCGCTGCCAGTGCTGTCTACCTCCACCGCATAGGTCGAGCCAGGCTGGAAGGTCACGTCATTACTGACGCGCAAGGTGCCAATGGAGTTGCCGGGCGCCACCACGCCGCCGCGGTTGACCACCAGCGCGCCGATCCGGCCATTGCCGCCCAGCACGCCGCCGTCGTTGACCGTCACGGTCGATTGCAGCGAACCATTGACCGCCAGCCGCCCCTGGTTGACCAGCGTCGGACCGGCGTAAGTGTTGTTCCCGCTGAGCACCAGGGTGCCGATGCCCTGCTTGGTCAGGCCGCCATGCCCGGAAATATCGTTGCTCCACAGATCCAGCACACAGCTCAGATCGTTGCAGCGCCTTTCCGTGGGCCTGCCAGCATCCACCAGGGCGCCGACACCCGGCAGATCAGCGACGAACTGGCTCGGGCCGTAGCCGCCGGCGATCCGCAACTCCTCGGGAATGTCCTGCTCGGTAACCAGCATGCCGGGGCCGCGGATACCCTTGTCCAGGTTGATCATGCCCCAGCCATACAAGGAATCGATGCCGGGCGCGCCCATGTCGGTGGCAGTGGTGCGCAGCACGCTGGCGATCTGCGCGCCGCTCATGTAGGGGAAACGCTCCATCAGCACCGCCGCTGCGCCAGCGGCATGGGGCGCGGCCATGGAGGTACCGTTCTTGTTGGCGTAACCCTGGGTCAGGTCCTCCAGGCTGGTACCGCCAATCACCGCGCTGTAGATGCGGGTGCCGGGGGCCGATACGCAGAAGCTTGCGGTATAGCCGCAGCGCGAAGAGAACGTGCTGATCACGTACGGGTTGGCGCTGCTGGTGTCGGGGTTCTGCTGCAACGCCGCCACGGTCATCCAGTTGGGGGCGATCTCCGGTACGAAATAGCCCAGCCCGGCAATCGCATCGGGGTTGTTCAGGTTGTAGTCGTTGCCGGCGGCAAAGATCGTCAGGACCCCGCTGCGGGCGGCGGCGATGGCCCCGTCATAGGCGCCACCGGGCAAGGTGCCCAGCAGCGGCTGGATTTGCGCGAACTGCGCCCGGGCATCGTTCACGGTGAAATGCGGGAAGTCCGGATTGCGCCCGCCCTTGGCGAAGCGGTCGGTGATGCCGATGCCCCAGCTGTTGTTGATGATCCGCGCGCCGCTGGCCACCAGGCTGTCCCAGCCGGCCTTGTACACCGCGCCATCGTTGCCCAGGACGATGCCATCCTCGGGGCCGGGGTCGCCGTTGTCGGCGCTGATGATCTGCGCATTGAAGGCCACGCCATGCATCTCCACGCCGTCACGGTTGCCGGCGGCGATCCCCCCGACGTGGGTGCCATGGGAGCCGAGCTTGCCATCCGAACCTACCGACGGGCTGCCGTCGTAGCGGAAGGCATCGCCGGCTTTCACCGGAATATAGGGGTCGGTGTACTGGCGAATGCCACTGGTGACCAGGGTCACGATCTTGTCCTTGCCGGCGAACTCAGGGTGCGCGGCGTACACCGGCTGGTCGAAGATCCCCAGCTTCACCCCCTTGCCGCTGTAGCCGGCGGCATAGGCGCTGTCGGCGTGGATCGCCCCCAGCCCCCAATCGGCCTTGAATTCGCTGCTCCGCCAGCTGCTGGCGTCGCCGAGGCGGCCACTCTCCACATAGGGCGCGGCCTGGGCCGTGCCCATCAACGCCGCCCAGCCCATCAATACCCGCCCCAGCGGCGCCAGGGCCCAGCCCTGCCCAAGTGCGCTGTCATCCTGTCTGACTCGCTTCACTACGACCTTCCTTAGTTGTATGGATTGAATACCGCGTTGGTCGAACTCCGTATTGCAACAACTGGCGCCATGACGCCTCAGAAACGCCATTGCAGGTTGAGCCCCGCGCCATGCTGTTGTTCACGACTGGCCAGACGCCCCTGGTAGTCCAGGCTCAGGTCCAGGTCGCGGGTCAGGCCCACCCGTGCCTGGAGCCCGACCAGCGCGGCATCGCGCAGGGCTGGCGCCGTCTCCACCCGGAACGGCAGGTCACTGTCGGCAAAGGCCAGGTGCTCGCGGTCCTGGGTTCCGCTCAGCCGGTGCTGCCAGCCCAGGCTTGCCGCCAATTGCAGGTCCTGCTGCGGGCCCACTTGCCATTGCTGGCGCCCACGCAGGCCCAAGGTGCTTAACCAGGCATCACGCTGCTCGTCGCCCGCCTGCAACGCTGCGGCATCGCCCTTCTCATGGAAGCCATCACGGTCCAGGTGCTGGTAGGTCAGGTTGGCGAACGGCTCCAACTGCACCGCCGGCAACGCCAGGCGATAGGCCGCCTCGGCAAACAGCTGCTGGCTGCGGGCATCGATCCGCGCGCGCTGGCGGCCGGACACCTCGGCATAGGCCAGGTCGCGACGAACTTCGGCGCAGTGCCAGCTGTAGCTGCCGCCCAGGCTCAAGCGCAGCTGGTCGACGTCGTGACGGACATAGGCGCCCAAGTGATAGCTGTCGACCGTGGCCCGGGAGTGGCTGCCGCCCATGCCCAGGGAGCTGTCGCTGTAGCCGGCAGCCAGACCGGCGCGGGTCTGCTCGTCGAAGTCCCGGTCCAGGCCCAGCAGCATGCCGCCCAAGGAGCTGGTATAGGACTCACTGCCCTGCACGCCCTCGATGCGCCCCCAACTGCCCAGGCCTTTGAGCCAGAGCTGGGTCGAGCCGGTCTCGGGCGCCGTCGTGCCAGGCGCATTGGCTGGCAGTGCGGCGCCTTGCACACGATCGCCCAAGGCATCACGCAACACCGAGCCCTGGCTGAGCAGCATCGAGTCCAGCGCCGGATAGATCTCCCCGGCTAGCTGGCGCAGGCCGTCCCGGACCTGGTCCGCCGAGGTCGAGAGCAGCAGGCTTTCATACACCGGATTGCCCGGCCCCAGGCGCTCCACGGCGGCGCCGCTGGCGAGCTGGTTGGGCGTGGCCGCGACGCTGTCGAACGTTGCGGCGCTGCGCGTCACGTCCAACTGCACACCGTTGGCCGAATAGTCGAGCACGGTCCCAAGGAACAAGTAGCCGGGTTGAACCTGGGCGAAGCGCCCATCGACGCCGCCTGCCGCCTGCAGGATGTCGAACTGGCGCCCCACCAGGCTGGTGACCGGGCCACCGGCCAGCAGGTTCGGCCGAGCCTGGGGCACCAGATCGAGATTGGCGCCAGCGACGCTGGCCTGACCATCCACCACGAGTCGATCACTGGCCGTGGGCGACAGCTCCACCTGATAGGTCGAACCCGGCTGCAAGTCCAGGTTACCGGCGACATTCAAGGTACCGATGGAGTTACCCGGGGCCACCACGCCCCCAGCGTTGGCAATCAGGGCACCGACCCGGCCATTGCCGCCCACTGTACCGCCAGCATTGACCGTCACCGCTGATTGCAGGCTGCCGTTGACCGCCAGCAACCCGCCATCGACGCGGGTCGGGCCGCGGTAGCTGCTGTCACCCGACAGCACCAGCCAACCGGCCCCGGACTTGACCAGGCTGCCCTGGTAAACCCGCTGCGCGGCTGCCGCGTCACGCGCCATGCCCAGGGCATAATCACTGCGATCCTGCTGGCTGGCGCCCGCTGCCAGCCCATGCTCCCAGCCGCGATCCTTGAGGGTCTGCTGCCAGGCCTGCCGTTCCGCGACGTCCTCGGCCTGACGCTGCACCAGTGCCTGGTCGGAAATGCCGTTGCTCCAGCTATCGCCCTGCCCACGCTCCAGGTTGACGTTGAACTCCCCCAACAACTGCCCTGGGCCATGCAAGGCCCGGCCCAGGTCCGGAACGCCCCAGCCCACCCGCTCGCTGGGCGCCTGGGTCGGCGAGCCATCGAGCTGGCGCGAAGTGGTCAGCAGCACTTGCAAGGCCTGCTGGTTGTTCAGATAGGGATAACGCTCCATGACCAGGGCCAGGGCCCCGGTGGCATGGGGCGCGGCCATTGAGGTGCCGTTGTAGGTGGCATAGCCGCCACCGGGCACGGTACTGGTGATTGCCGCCCCGGGGGTCGCCAGGCACCAGTATTTGGCGATGCCGCACTGGTTGTATTTCTGCTGGTTGTTCTTGTCCAGGCCCGATACCGCCAGCCAGTGGCCTTCCAGTTCCGGCTGGAAGTACGGCAGCGCCGAGCGCACGCTGGCATTGGCATAGCCGCTGTTGCCGGCGCTGAACACATTGATCACACCCCGACGCGCCACATCGCCAGCGGCATCGAGCCAGGTGGCCTGCTGGAAATGCTGGGCGTAGGCCGTGCGCAGGTCGCCGAGGGTCTGGTAGCTGACATCCTTGGGCTGGCTGCCCCAACTGTTGTTGATCGCCCTCGCCCCGGCATCCACCAGGGCGTCGTAGACCGCCTTGAAATACCGCGGATCGGGATCGGTGCCAAACAGGAACTTGTCATTCTTGTTGGTGTTGCCCACGTATACCTGGGCATTGAAGGCCACGCCGTGCATGCCCACGCCATCACGGGCCGCGCCCATGGTGCCGGTGACATGGGTACCATGGCTGTCGTTGGCGCCATTGAGCACCCCGGACACACTGAACGGAGTACCGTCGAGGTACTGGCCGGTGGCGGTGACCGCGTGGAAACGCCCGGGGCTGGCTTCGGGATGGGCGGGATCGAATCCCGAGTCCAGGGCGCCGATGCTGACCCCGGCACCGGTGAACCCGGCGGCATAGGCCTGGCTCGCCTGCATGCGCTCCAGGCCCCAGTCCTGCTGGTATTCGACCGAGCGCCAGCTGGCAGGGTCGCCCAGGCGGCCAGTGTCCTGATAGGCCGCCGCAGCCGACAGCGGCAGGCCGGTGGCAAACGCCAGGCACAGCGTGCCCGTCAGCGTCTTGAGCTGATCACATCTCACATCCATGTCGATGACTTCTCTTGTTCTTGTTGTCGGATCGCCCATCCTGGGTCGACCAGTGTGTTGCTGCATCGCCAGGCCGCAAGGCACGGCTTCATCGAGCAGCAGAAGGATATGACGTTTCTAGATTGCGCGATGCGTCAGCGCTGCATATCCAATATGCGTTTTTACCTGCTCGGACAGGTTGCGGGGGAGGCTTTGAGAGGAAGGAAGACAGCATAAAGGGAGGGCGCCCGTGCGGCGCCCTCCTGTTGCTGATTAATAAACTTTGTCCCAAAACCTCTTGAAATTCGCGGCCTAGCGGGGAGATTGATCCTGGGGAAGAGAAAATAAAGGTTGTCACAAAGCATAGCTTTTCAAAAATTCTCGGGGTTTTTCGTTTAATAAAGGTTGTCACAACAATAAAGGTTGTCACAGCAAAGGTTCAGCCACAGAAAAATCGCAGGAATGTACCGTGCAAAACCCCCGAAAAAATTAATGATGGTATCTTTTTGGGATGGGTAACCCGTGTGGCGTGTGGGCGCTCTTGCATCGTTGGATTTAGAGAATTAAAACTGTCGCAGGAGCCGGTGAGGCCTCTCTCCTCCGCTCCTGCGAGCACTGCCCCTCGCTCAAACCACCCGTTGCTGTGTGACTGCGGTGCTCGCTACTTGATCGCAGAAACGTCAGTAAGCCAGGCATTCGACTCGGCTGAAACGGTAGGCGGTGATGCTGGTTTTGACCGGCAGGCCAAGACTAACCTCATGTGCGAGCTATACGTGATCCTTGGAGCTTTTGATGCCCCAACTGCAGTGCTGGATCAGGTGTTTGCTGCGGTCGAAGACGAAGAGCTTCCGTACTCCACTCTGATTCCATTCGAGAATGACAAATGAACAAGATCAATTGGTTCGCGGTTTCCAACCCAGACGGCAAGCGCTTTCCCGAGTGGCGCCGGTCGTTTGGCGTCAGTGACAGCGGTACTATATTTGTACCTGCAGCAATGGCGGGTGATGAGACGGAGATGAACGTAATGCTCTGTGCTTGCGGTGACGGACAGAGCACGGCCCAGCGATTGGCTGAAGCGTGAGTTCCCCAAGCATTTGGAGCTGATCGAAATGATAGAGGTTCGTGCCCAGACCTCACTCAGTGAAATCAGTCAGCAAGAGCCAGCAGCTACTCAGGAGTAGCTATATAGACTGGCTTCAGGACAATCACGCCAGCGATGAGTTCGATGCTCTGGTCACCAACTGTGACACCAAGCTCCCTCAGTACTTCCGGAGGTAGCTCGACGATGAAATCTCCTTAGCCGTCCCCAGGGTCCTAGCATTTCACTGTCATACGTAATGGCTGACTCATAGAGGTCGGCTCGAGGGTGGCTTCACCGAATATCGTACTCCGTAATGAACAAGATCGGACTCCTGTCTGCTTGTGTCAGACTATGTTGTGAGCGCCCACAGTCGCCAGCCCACATCACTATTCATTGGGAGAGCAGTCCACCCGCAAGAATGGAAAAAGTTCGTCTGGATTGCCGCATTCCCCGTTCAACTCCTCACAGGTGGCTTCTGCGAGCGACCTCGTGGAGTAGCTTGGCTTCAATCGTAATTTTTCCTGATTGTCGTAAATGTCGAATCCGCCTGATACGGTAGCGGCATAGTATCGAGAACCAGATTGGAAGCATTCTTTGTCGATCGGCGCAGCCGGAACGATAACGAATCTCTTTTGCATGGCGCGTGTCTCTCCAGGCAGATACCTTAGTATTAGTCCCAAGATTGAAAAGCATCAATATGACTCATCGAGACGAATCAATGACGCTTAGTGCCTCGAAGTATCACTATCACAAGAGATGACGCAGGATGATGTGGGGCTTTTTTTATGACCGTGCTTGAGGTGGAGCCGTCAAGGCTTTGATATTGTGTATGCACCTCACCGGTACCTTGGCAACGGGCACTTCAAGATGATGTCCAGGAGTCTCTCTAGCCGTTTTGCCTTCGCTCGACACGTTGGCATGGTTGGCGTGGTTGGCCTATGGGAATGCGGCTATGAGTTCCCATCCTCTCCCGAGGTTGATTTTTGCAAGAGGAGCTGCCGGTGTTCGGTCACTAGGCTCAGGAGTAGGTCAATTGACCATGGCTTCGCGAGGAACTGAGCGCCTTCGGGTATGAGGTCCGTTTCATGTCTGACGCATCCGCTAGAAATGACTATCGAGGTTTTGGGATCCTGCTGGCTAGCGATCTGAGCAAGTTCCCAGCCATTCAGTTGTCCGGGCGTTTCTACATCAGTAATGAGCATGGTCACTGGTGTTAGTTTGAGTATCTCCAAACCTTCGTCTGCTGTAGCTACGGCGAGAAGTAGAAAGCCCGAATCCTGCAGTACCTCAACAATCATTGATCGCAGAATTGGCTCGTCCTCGACGATCAGGAGGAGTCCGAGCATTTCGTGTTCCGATTTCATGTTTTTGGCTCTTGGGCTAGCAGTGGCAAGCAGCACTGAGGTGCCAATGACGACCATGACTGAGTGAGCACCATACGTTGACGCGCTAGGCCTCAACCAGCCTCCCTTCAAGAGATGACTGTTACCTGACGCACCACAGCGCGCTGTAATGGCATTTTGACTACTAGTTTGAGTATAGAGTTCCTCGCTTCTGGAGAGCATACGCATATCAATTGGAGATAGGCCGGAGAAAGCCATCCACGGCTATTCGCAGAAAGGTATCGGTGGCCAGGCGTTCGGTCAGCATGACATGTTGCTCGGGCGACAAGCAGTACATACTCCCCTGCTAGTACGTCCAGCTCTTTGTCAGACTCTGGCTTCAGACGACCTACATTAAGTCACTTACCGCAGCACCTGAGAAAATGGGGCCTGACCATGGTCCGGAAGGAGTGAAATGAAAGCCCATGCAGAGCGCTTGTGGGATGTAGTCATCATTGGCGGAGGACAAGCCGCCCTGGCAACGGCGTACTTCCTGCGCCGGACAGATCTCTCGTTCATCATCCTCGATGCCGAGCAGGGCGCCGCCGGGGCTTGGCGACACGGCTGGGATTCCCTGCGGCTGTTCTCGCCAGCTACCTGGAGCTCCATTCCCGGTTGGATGATGCCGCCTGCTCAGGATGGCTATCCGTCTCGCGAACATGTCATCGACTACCTCACCCAGTATGAGGCGCGCTATCAGTTTCCGATTGAACGGCCGGTACGTGTCATCTCAGTCGAGCGCGTAGCCGGCGCGTTACGTGTCCATTCAGAGTCTGGCCATTGGGATGCCAAAGCTGTGGTCAGTGCCACAGGCACTTGGAGCAATCCGAACATACCTGCCTACCCCGGCGCTGAGCTGTTCCGTGGCCAGCAGCTGCATTCGGCTCACTACGTTGAACCGCAGGCCTTCTCTGGCAAGCGCGTGCTGGTCGTCGGCGGCGGCAACTCCGGCGCTCAGATTCTCGCAGAGGTTTCCAAAGTAGCGGATGCGACCTGGGTAACCCCTACCGATCCAGTTTTCCTACCTGATGATGTAGATGGCCGAGTGCTGTTCGAGCGGGCCACAGAGCGCTGGAAAGCGCAGGTGGAGGGGCGTGTCATTGAGCAGCCGGTCGGCGGGTTGGGCGACGTGGTAATGGTCCCGCCTGTGGTGGAGGCGCGTGATCGAGACGTCCTGCACGCGGTGAGACCCTTCGTTCGTTTCACCCCTGACGGTGTGGTCTGGGCAGACGGCTCGGAAATCGCAGTGGATGCAGTGATCTGGTGCACCGGGTTCAAACCCGCCTTGGGACACCTCGCGAACCTTGGTGTTGTTACTGAGCAAGGACGTGTAGAAGTCGAAGGGACCCGATCTGTGAGTGAGCCCAGACTCTGGCTGGTGGGCTACGGCGAGTGGACAGGCTCTGCATCAGCAACCTTGATCGGGGTGACCCGCACAGCCCGCAGTACTGCAGCTGAAATTGAGCAGTTTGTGGTGAAAGCGGAGGCCTGATGGCCCCCGCATTTTCCTCACTGATCAGTGTGCTTGCTGTGCCATTTCACTGTGCTTGGGCAATGCGATCGAGATGAGTGCGGCAGCCAATACGAAGACGCTGGAAACCCACAAGCAAGCCTCCAACCCATAGGCCTGAAACACCCAACCTGACAGCAGCGTGCCGACCAAACGACCGAGGGCGTTGGACATGTAGTAGAAGCCTACATCCAGGGAGACGCCATCTTCCTTGGCATAGCTGACGATCAGGTAGCTGTGCAGCGATGAGTTCACGGCGAACAGCACACCGAACAGCATCAACCCACTTAGCAAGACTACCTTTGCCGACCAGCCTGCCGACAGGCCCACGGCGATGAGCGCAGGTAGCCCGGCCAGGCCGATTGCCCAGATGAAGGCTGCTCGGCCGTCGGGTACATGACCACGCTTCTTGCCGGTGATATGGGGGGCAAACGACTGGACAATGCCATAGCCGATTACCCACGTGGCCAAGAAGCCCCCGACCAGCCAGAAATCCCAGCCAAACGCAGAGCTCAGGTACACCGGCAAAGCTACGACGAACCAGACGTCCCGGGCACCAAACAAAAACAGCCGTGCGGCGGAGAGGATGTTGATGGCCCGGCTCTTGGACAGCATGTCGCGGAACTTCGGCTTGGCCTTGGCCTTGCCCAAGTCCTTTTTCAGCAGGATCAGACTGCCGATCCAGATCAGGGCCAGCACCGCCGCCATGGCCAATACCGCCTGGGTAAAACCGAGCAGCGCAAGCAGTGCTCCCCCTAGGAAGAAGCCCACGCCTTTGAGCGCGTTTTTCGAGCCCGTCAGGATGGCCACCCATTTGTAGAGGGTGCCTTGCTGGCTGTCCGGCACCAGGAGCTTGATGGAGCTCTTGGCGCTCATCTTGTTCAGGTCCTTGGCGATGCCGGAGAGCGCCTGGGCGGCCATCACCCACGGCACCGTCAGCGAGGCTGCCGGTACCGTGAGCATCAGCAGGGCAACCACCTGCATTCCAAGGCCGATGTTCATCGTGCGGTTTAACCCCAGGCGGGCGCCGAGGTAGCCGCCCACGAGGTTGGTGATCACGCCGAACACTTCGTAGAACAGGAACAGCGCCGCAATCTGCAGCGGCGTGTAGCCCAGCGAATGGAAGTGCAGTACCACCAACATGCGCAATGCGCCGTCGGTGAGGGTGAAGGCCCAGTAATTGCCGGTAACCAGCAGGTACTGACGCACTTCCGCAGACAGGGCTGACAACGCCTTCATGATCGCCGTTTACTCCGCTGCGCCGACCAAGCGTGCCAGTTCCGAGGCACGGTTGGCGTAGCCCCACTCGTTGTCGTACCAGGCGTAGATCTTCACCTGGGTACCGTTGACTACAAGGGTGGACAGCGCATCGATGATCGAGGAACGCGGATCGGTGCGGTAGTCGATGGACACCAAGGGGCGCGCTTCGTAGCCCAGGATGTCCTTCAGCGGCCCTTCGGCAGCGGCTTTCAGCAGCGCGTTGACCTCTTCAGTCGTCGTCTCACGTTCTACTTCGAACACGCAGTCGGTCAGCGAGGCGTTGGCCAGCGGTACACGCACGGCATGACCGTTCAGCTTGCCGCGCAGCTCGGGGAAGATCTCGGCGATTGCGGTGGCCGAGCCTGTGGTGGTCGGGATCAGGCTCATGCCTGAGGCACGGGCACGACGCAGGTCCTTGTGCGGTGTATCGAGGATGCTCTGGGTATTGGTGAGGTCGTGAATGGTGGTGATCGAGCCGTGGCGGATGCCCAAATTCTCGTGAATCACCTTGACCACCGGAGCCAGGCAGTTAGTGGTGCAGGAAGCGGCGGTGACGATACGATGCTGCGCCGGGTCGAACAGGTGCTGGTTGACGCCCATCACCACGTTCAGTGCGCCTTTCTCCTTCACTGGAGCGCAGACAACCACACGTTTGACGCCCTGATCCAGGTAGGCCTGGAGCACGGCTACCGACTTCATCTTGCCGCTGGCCTCGATGACCAGGTCGCAGCCCGACCAGTCGGTGTCAGCGATGGTCTTGTTGGCGGTGACCTTGATGCGCTTGCCCTCGATCACTACCGCGTCACCCTCTGCGCGGGCTTCACGGTGCCAGCGTCCGTGGATCGAATCGAAGTTGATCAGATGGGCATGGGTCTCGGCGTCACCGGCCGGGTCATTGATCTGCACAAACTCGAATTCCGGCCAGTCCCAGGATGCGCGAAGCGCCAAGCGACCAATACGGCCAAACCCATTGATACCTACTTTGATAGCCATGTTCTTGTTCTCGAATCGCGATTAGCGAAAGGTCAGAGCGTGTCGCTGAACTGGTTGATATACCCAACGTGCGCAGGGTTCTGGATCGCACGTGGACGCAGGGCCTGGACCTGGGAAACAGCTTCCTGCACAGGGATGCCGCACTCGATCATCAGGCGGGCGGCAAACAGGCCGGTGCGGCCAGAGCCGCCCTTGCAGTGAATGGCGATCGTCTTACCGGTCATCACCAGCTCTTTCAGGCGTTCCCGGTGAGCCTCCCAGGCGGCCGCAAACGGCTCACCGGGCGCTTCGTCGTCCTCGACCGGCAGGTGGAACCATTCGAGGCCCAGCAGTTGGCACTCCTCGGGAAGCAGATCGATCTCGTTCTGCAGCAGTTCTTCACTCGGCATCAGGGTTACCAGCGCGCTCGCGCCGGCATCGTGCAACGTTGCCAGAGCCTGAGATACCGATGTCTCCTTGGTACCTGGGCACGGAGTGAAAATCAGCTGGCCGACCAGTTCGGAATTAGCCAACACGGAATACGGGTGCAATTGCATGCTCACAAAGCCTCAAATGGATCGTTGATTGACACGCTTGGATAGTTCTTCAGCAGACTCTTTACGTTCGGAGTAGCGATCGACCAGGTAGTCGGAGCGATCACGAAGCAGCAGGGTGAACTTCACCAGCTCCTCCATTACGTCGACGACACGGTCGTAGTACGAGGAGGGTTTCATACGACCCGCCTCGTCAAATTCCAGGTAGGCCTTCGGCACGGACGACTGGTTAGGGATGGTGAACATGCGCATCCAGCGGCCGAGGACGCGCAGCTGGTTGACCACGTTGAACGACTGCGAGCCGCCGCAGACCTGCATCACCGCGAGGGTTTTGCCTTGCGTGGGGCGCACGGCGCCCATGCTCAGTGGAATCCAGTCGATCTGCGACTTGAACACGCCGGTCATTGCACCGTGGCGTTCCGGCGAGCACCAGACCATGCCTTCGGACCACAGCACCAGATCGCGCAGCTCCTTGACCATGGGGTGGTCATCGGGCACGTCATCCGCCAGTGGCAGCCCGGTCGGATTGAAGATCCGCGTCTCGGCACCGAAGTGCTCTAGCAGGCGTGCCGCTTCTTCCGTCAGCAGGCGGCTGAACGAGCGTTCGCGGGTCGATCCGTACAGCAGCAGAATGCGAGGCTTGTGGGTGGACTTTTGCTCGACTGCCAACTTGTCTGCTGTCGGCAGGTCGACCAGATCGTTGTCGATATTGGGGATGTGGTGTTCGGTCATGATTTACTCCTGAGACAAGGCGCCAGATGGCTGATCGAACCAGCGGCGCTTGAGCCACAAGGCCACGCCCACCAGGGAGATCAGTACCGGCACTTCCACCAAGGGCCCGATGACGGTGGCAAACGCGACCGGCGAGGCAAGACCGAAGGTGGCGATGGCCACAGCAATGGCCAGTTCAAAGTTGTTGCTCGCTGCGGTGAACGCCAGCGCAGTGGTACGTGGGTAGTCAGCTTCCAGCAGCTTGCCCATCCAGAAGCTGATGAAGAACATCACCACAAAGTAGATGGTCAGCGGGATAGCGATGCGCAGCACATCCAGCGGCAGTTGCAGCACCATGTCGCCTTTCAGGCTGAACATGGCGACGATGGTCAGCAGCAGTGCCACGAGGGTCAGCGGGCTGATCTTCGGGATGAAGCGCTCCTGGTACCAGGTCTCGCCCTTGCTGCTGATCAGGATCTTGCGGGTCAGGAAACCAGCCAGGAACGGGATGCCCAGATAAATCAGCGCCGATTGGGCGATATCGAGGAAGCTGGTCTCAATGACGCTACCTTCAAGGCCAAACAGCGGCGGCAACAGGCCCAGGAAGATCCAGGCGTACACGCTGAAGAACAAGATCTGGAAAATGCTGTTGAAGGCGACCAGACCGGCCACGTACTGGTTGTTGCCACCGGCGATCTGGTTCCACACCAGCACCATGGCGATGCAGCGTGCCAGGCCGATGAGGATCAGGCCGGTCATGTACTCAGGCTTGTCGGAAAGGAAGACAACGGCTAGCCCGAACATCAGGACCGGGCCGATCACCCAGTTCTGGATCAGCGACAGAGCAAGGATGCGCTTGTCCTTGAAGACTTGCGGCAACTCCTCGTATTTCACCTTCGCCAGAGGTGGGTACATCATGACGATGAGGCCAATGGCGATGGGGATGTTTGTCGAGCCTACCGACAGGCTATTCAGCCACGCAGGCAATCCCTGGAACAGGCTGCCCAGACCAATGCCCAGGCCCATGGCCAGAAAGATCCAGACCGTCAGGTAGCGGTCTAGGAATGAAAGTCGGCTTTTGCTCATAGTGGATCTCCCTAAACGTCAGAGCGTTCCGATGCGGGCCAGCTCGACCTTGAGCTGGGCGGCATCCATTTGGTCGAAAGGCAGTGCGATGAATGCCTTGAGGCGTCGCTTGATCTGCTCAAGTGTGTTGTCGAATGCCGCGTCCAACTCTGCGGCACTAACGTGCAAATCCGAAGGGTCAGAAAGTCCCCAGTGGGCTTTCACTGCTGGTCCGAAGAACACGGGGCAGGCTTCGCCAGCGGCCTTGTCGCAGACGGTGATGACAAAGTCCGGTGCCAGCTCCGCATGCGCGTCACTGGACTTGCTGCTGAGGCCCTCGGTGGAGATACCGGCACGCTGCAGCGCGGTGATGGACAGCGGGTGCACCTCCCCCTTTGGCTGGCTGCCGGCGCTGTAGGCCTTCATGCCGGCCGGGGCCAGATGATTGAAAACAGCCTCGGAGAGGATGCTGCGGCAGCTATTTGCGGTGCAGAGGAACAGAACTTTCATCGGTTTTTCTCGGCAATGATCAGCAGCAGGAGGCGACGCGTTGAGGGCGGTCACCCATGGTGTCCAGTCGTTTGGTGCTAGTACTTAGCCATTCGCGGTTGGCTTCCAGCGTCGTCGCCAGGACCTCACGTACCCAGGCAGGAAGCGATGGATGCAGCCGGTAATAAACCCACTGGCCCTGACGGCGGTCTTCCAGCAGGTCACAGGTGCGCAGTTGCGCCAGGTGGCGGGAAACCTTGGGCTGGCTTTCTTCCAGCGCGCAGGTCAGTTCACAGACGCAGAGTTCTTCCTCGCGAGCGATCAGCAGCATCATCCGAATGCGGTTCTCGTCGGCGAGGCATTTGAAAACCTTGGTGGGGGTCAGCGAGTCAGTCATAGCAATTCTCAGTGTTTGGTTTTCACCAGGACGAACATCTTGATGCGCTCATGAATCTCGTGAAGCGTGTGTCGGAAGGCATCGTGTTGGTCACTGGTGACAGGGTCTTCGAAGTTCCACGCCAGTACCTCGCCGAAGGCAGGCAACGTAAGGCACTCATGGGCTGCCTTGTCGCACAGGGTAATCACGTAGTCGAACCGTTCCCCTGCGAACTCATCGATGGACTTGCTGCGTAGAGCCTTGGTATCGATATCGAGATACTCGAGGGCGTCATAGGTGCGCGGATCGACTTGGCCAGGCTTAGTACCTGCGCTGAAAGCTTCGAAGTGAGCAGGGTCTGAGTGCCGGAGCAAAGCTTCGGCGAGCTGGGAGCGAGCTGCGTTTGCGGTGCAAACAAACAGGACGCGGATCTTGCCAGTCATCACTTGGTATCCTGCGAGTATATGGTTTTTCGAATATACGTTTTTTCGAATATATCGCAAGCCCTCGATGATGGGTGGCTTTACATGTGCACGTTTATGCACATATATTGACCGCATGACGATCAACCAAAATCTCCGTGCTCAAGCCATCGACGCCGCCATCGAGTCGCTGGACGAGGCCTTCTTCAAAGCGCTTTGCGAGCCTTCCAGGGTCGCGGTTTTCAAGCGCGTGCTTTTGCTCGGCCGGGCTGATGTCGGCGAAATCGCCAAAGAGCTGCCACAGGAGCGCTCGGTGATCTCCAGGCACCTGCAGGTATTGCATGACGCCCAGATCGTGAAGGCCACCAAGGTGGGCAGGCAGGTGTTCTATGAAGTGAATGGTGGAGCGATCGTCGAGCGACTGGAGGGCCTGCTCCTGCGAACCAAAGGTCTGGTATCGATCTGCTGTCCGTAGTCCGGCCTTTTTTTGCCTTTAAATATGCATGAGTGCGCACATATGAATGAATTGGGTCGCGTTCTGGATGTGGTCGTCATCGGTGGTGGGCAAGCAGGTTTGGCGATTGCCTGGCATTTACAGCAGCACGGCTTGGATTACCTCATCTTGGATGAGCAGACATCCCCTGGCGGGAACTGGCGTAACTACTACGAAAGCTTGCAGTTGTTCTCACCAGCGGAGTACTCCGCGCTGCCGGGGCGGGCGTTTCCTGGCAATCCCAAGGGCTACCCGCTGCGAGACGAAGTGGTGCAGTATCTGGAGAAATACGCCGCCGAGTTTCAGCTGCCTTTCCAGGGCGGTACCGGAGTGGTGGCGGTCGTACAAAAGGACAAGACATTCGAGGTTCGCGCTGCCAATGGATCGACCTTCGCAGCTCGTGCGGTGGTAGCTGCATCAGGAGGATTCAGCCGTCCGTACATGCCTGACGTTCCTGGCCTGAAAAGCTTTTCAGGTACCTGTCTGCACAGCTCGGCGTATCGAACGCCTGAGGCCTTTGCTGGCCAGCGTGTCGTTGTAGTCGGCGCGGCGAACTCGGCGGTACAAATTGCCTACGAGCTTGCCAACGTTGCGCAGGTGGTGCTGGCGACCCGCGAGAAGATCCGCTTATTCCCCCAGCGGATCCTGGGACTCGATTTTCACACTTGGTTGAAATTCACCCGGTTGGAGCACACGCGCTGGTTGAGTGACCAGAGCACGCCTGTGCTGGATACCGGCAAGTACCGGAAGGCCTTGGATACCGGGCGGCTCCAGCGCAAAGCGATGTTCCAGCAGGTGTTGCCTGACGGCGTCGTCTGGCCGGATGGAACCATCCACCAGACCGATGCGCTGATCTTCGCCACCGGTTTCCGGCCGAACCTGGCGTTTCTGCCACAGCTTCCAGTCGCCGACCGGCAAGGTCGTGTCCTGCAGCAAGACGGCGTGGCAGATCAGGTGCCCGGCCTGTACTTCGTCGGGCTGCCCAAGCAAAGGAACTTCGCCTCGGCAACCCTCAGGGGTGTAGGGACTGACGCGGGCTATCTCATGCCTCAACTGCTCCGTCATCTAGAACGGGTTGGTTCGACGGAAACACCCGTTCAACGATCGCGCAATCCAGCCAGCGGCCTTCAAGGCAAGCGTGCTTCTCATAGACGCCAATCGTCCTGAAGCCGCAGGACTGGCAGAGCGCGAGGCTCGCCTCGTTGAAGGTGAAAATGCGGGAAAGGACCTTCCAGAAACCACGTGCCTCAGCCTCGCTGAGCAATGCCTTGAGCAGCGCCTTGCCGATGCCCCGTCTGCGGACGTCACGGTGAAGATAGATCGAGAAGTCGGCGATGCCGACGTAGCAGGAACGCGCGCGGTAACTGCTCAGGTTTGCCCATGCCACTACCGCCCCGTCGAGCTCGACGACCAGCACTGGATAGCGAGACATATCGGCAACCCAGGGCTCTATATCAGTGGCAGTACGCGGCTGGGTCTCGAACGTACAGCTGCGGTCTTCGATCCCCTGGTTGTAGATCTCGGCAATGGCCTGAACATCACCGGTTTCAGCGAGGCGAATGTGCATCTGGCTTCCTTTGGGGAGATGGAACGACTTGGTTAAAGAGGCTTCACTTTTCTTGCCGCTGGGCTGGGTAGCATTCGGTCGTCAAGCCACAACGTAGTTGGGCAGCACGAGTCAATTGGCGTAGCAGCGTCAGGGCCCCTTGACGTACGTCTGGCGGCAGGCAGCTTGATCATTGCCTTCTCTTCGGCGATCAGGCTGGCACGAATGCGTTCGTAGAGGTCGACGCCGGCTTCGGTAGCTTGCACCTGGACCGCCCGACGATCTTCTGGATCTTCTACTCGGGCGACATACCCCTTTCGCTCCAAGATATCGACGACACGGCTGGCTGTGCTCTTGTCCAAGAACATCTGCTCGGCCAGGACCTGGAGACGGAGTGATCCCTGCTTCACCAAAGCTTCAACCGCGTAGCACTGAGTTACCGATACGTCGTGGCAGCATATGCGGTCGCGATCCCTGAATTGGTAAACGCGCAAGAGCTGGGCAAGTGCCTCGTGGAGATCTTCAGCATCCCGGCTAAGATCGTCGCTGTGCTTGTCCGACATGGCATTTCCAATTAGTTGTTACTCACAACGTTATGGCTGAAGAACGCGGTCATCAACATTGACCAGCAGATTGATTGTGGTTGATCGTTTACGCGGATGGGTTATCGGTATGCAGATAAAAAAGCAGCTCCGAAGAGCTGCTTTTCTGCCCTACTCCCCCTTTTTATGCTTGTGGGGTTTCAGGTCTGGGTGATCCTTCTGCTTCTCAGGCGTGACCCGCTGCCTCTTGTCCGGAGTGCCATCTTCGTTGGTGCGTTTAGGGCCTGGCTTGATGCTCATGCAAATTTCCTTTTCCGCTTGGGTTGTTGAGTACTGCTATGTAGTTAGTCGAGCTTCTGGCTGCTGTCAAAGCAGCTCGATGTGGAAGCGCTGTCGACCTCACGCGTTCAGTCCGTATTAGAGGCCTGAGTAGGTGCTTCCGGTCAAAGTCTTGCAAGGGGCCGTAAAATCCAGAGCTGAGCTATACGAGGATGTCTGGACGCTCATCATCCCGAGTACGGTGTGGAACAGGTTGTCGTGGCTCAGTGGCGAGCTTGCCTGTACTTTCAAGCAGCCCACATTAAGGCGTTCGCTTTTCGCGAAAGCGTCAGACATCCAGAGCACCAATGGCACCTTGGTTTGCTCATCTGGTGCCATCGCATAGGGCAGCCCATGCAGGTAAAGACCAGCCTCTCCCAGTGACTCCCCGTGGTCCGAAACGTACATCAGCGCAGTGTCGAATTTGTTGTTCGCGGCCAGAATATCGATCAGGCCAGCCGTGACGTAGTCGGTGTAGAGGATCGAATTGTCGTAGGCATTGATCACCTCCTGCTGCTTACATTTGTCGAGCTCATTGGTCTCGCAGACCGGCCCGAATTTCTTGAACTGCGGAGGGTAGCGCTTGTAGTAAGCCGGGCCGTGACTACCTTTGTAGTGGAGCACCAGGACTGCATCGCCTTCCTGACGCTTGATGAAGTCCTCCATCTCCGAGAGCAATACACCGTCCTTGCACTCGTCGCTGCTGCACAGCTGAGCATCTGCGTGTTGGGTAGCCTTGTGGTTTGGCACCCGATCACAGACCCCTTTGCAGCCCGAATTGTTATCAGTCCACATGACACTGATGCCTGCGCGCTGAAGCACATCGAGCAGCCCTTCTCGACTCTTGGCCAAGCCATCCTTGTACTTATCCCTACCGACGTCCAAGAACATGCATGGCAGCGAAACCGCGGTGGCGGTGCCGCACGAGCTCACATTCGAGAAGCTGATGACATTGCGCTTTTCCAGCTCTGGATTCGTATTGCGGGAGTAACCATTAAGGGAGAAGTTGGCGGAACGTGCGGTCTCCCCCACTGCCAGTACCAGCAGCTTGGGTTTGCGAGCCGCTCCCTGCCTGGTCACCAGGGCGTCGGTACCGATGGAGGTCAGTGCTTTCGGTGTGGCCAGCTTGCGTTTCAGGTAACCATGACCGGCAGCAAACAAATTGGTGGGAACCAGAATGAGCCGGATCTCTCGATTGTTGCGTAGGAGGGAGGCATAAGACTGGTACTGGCTCAGCACGACACCAGCAAGGGTTACCAGTGTGAGCGACAGGACGATGAGTCTGCTACCCAACGCTTTGGTCCAGGGCTTGCGCCGCAGGGGCACCAGACAGATCAGGTAGACGGGCAATACCCCTACCATTGCCACCCAGAGGCCAAGCTTCCAGTTCAGTAGCTCGGACACCTCACCGACGTCGGTCTCCACGACGTTGGTGAACATCGTGTAATCAATGACGATACCGTAAGTACTCATGAAGTAGCTGGCGAACGACGCGCTGATCAGCACCAGGCACAGCAGAGGTTTTGCGAGTCTTGACCATGACAGCAAGCTAAGTACGGTGAACACCCAAACGAACACTACGACTGGCAGGCTGGCGGCGAGCAACCAGTTAACTTCATTAGTGTTGAATGCCAGGCGCCAGAGCACACGCCAAAGCTCAGCGTTCGCGAATAGCAACAACCATAAAGTTACTAGCGCGACGAGAGAATTGGTGCTAATGCCTTCCTGTCTAACATTGCGAATAGCATGGATCCATTTACTTAACAGGTTGTGAATAATGGATTTAGAAGGTGTCATTATCGAACTCTAGAGAGCTGCTCATCCATGGCGCTGGTTATGAATAGTCGGGAGCTAAATGGCAAGCCATCGACAGACACAGAGCGAATCAGGGCGTACAGAGCGCCAGAGACCTTGATCCCCTTAGCCTGAGGACGCTTAGGATGTGTGAGGCATAGGATTAAATGAGAAATTAGTTCTCGCTAGGCGCATTATTTCCGCCACACGATAACGTCATGATGACTTCGCGATTACAATGCTGACAGAATCGCGATAATGACTTTTTCGATTGTAAATGCTCAGGCTATGATAAAAAATCGGATAAGTCCGACTTTTTGAGCAGTCAATGCCGCCCGGTGAATTAAATTAAATTTCATAAACAAACCAGCTTCGTTTTGTCGTACGCTAACTTTGAACTTTTACTTTAACTTAAAAGTCATTCTAGCGAGCAGAACACTTCTTTCACCTTTTGCTCGTGCTGATGTCACCTATCGATGAGGGACGAACACCATGAGTTTTCTCAAAAATTTATTGGGTGGCCACCACGGCCGTGGAAACCACGGCGGTGGCAAGCATCACGGTAGTGGGCACGGGAGTGATCGACATGACCGGCATGGTCGCTTCGAGCAGCAGCAATCCTGCGACGGTAATGACCGGGTGATTGAGGATGGTCGCGCAATAGCTCAAGCCCCAATCAAAGATCTGCAGACTTGCAGGCACTGCCGGACCGCAAACGCCCCGTCCGCACGCTTTTGTCTAAACTGCGGAACACCACTATCGAGTGGTTGCACGGCCTGCGGCTCGTCCCTGACAGCAGGAGCAAAATTCTGCAGCCAGTGCGGCCAGGCAACCCCTTAGCGCCTGACCACTCTGGAAATCCAACGCGACCACTACCCTGTGCAAGGAGAAATACGTGGGATCGAATCATGATCATGGCAGTGCCGCGGTTCGTGAGGGGCATCAGAAGAAACTAGTCATGGCATTGATCCTGACCGGTAGCTTCATGATCGCTGAAGTGATCGGCGCATGGATTACCGGCAGCCTGGCGTTGCTGTCGGATGCGTCTCACATGTTCACCGACACCGCCGCTTTGGCAATTTCGTTGATTGCGCTTCAGATCGCCAAGCGGCCGGCGGATCAGAAAAGAACCTTTGGCTATGCGCGGTTGGAGATCCTAGCCTCCACGTTCAACGCCGTGCTGCTCTTCCTGGTGGCGATGTACATCTTGTACGAGGCCTACCAGCGCTTCTTCATGCCGGCGGAGATCGCCACCGGGGCGATGATGTGGATTGCAATTGCCGGCCTGATCATCAACCTGATTTCAATGCGACTGCTGGCATCTGCCAGCAACGAGAGCCTCAACGTCAAAGGCGCCTACCTCGAAGTCTGGAGCGACATGCTCGGATCGTTGGGCGTGATCATCGCCGCCCTCATTATCCGCTTTACCGGCTGGATCTGGGTCGACACGGTTGTTGCCGTAGCGATCGGCCTTTGGGTATTGCCGCGGACGTGGCAATTGCTTCGAGAGAGCTTGGGGATTCTTATGGAAGGTGTACCCCGGGGACTCAACGTGGCGGCAATCGAGGCCACGATCCTCAAGGTCGAAGGCGTCACGGATGTACATGACTTACACGTTTGGGCTGTCAGCAGCGGAAGCAACGTGATGACGTCGCACGTGGTCGTCCGAGACGCAGCAGATGGAGATGCTGTGCTAGCGGCCGTCGTGGATGCAGTCAGCGACGCGTTCGAAATCCATCACTGCACTATTCAGATCGAGCGCGCAGCTTTCCACGAGAACGTCCCTTCGCCGTCGCATTGATCGGCCGATAGACACCTGATCAACACACCGCCTTCAACGTCGGGGGTGGTGTTGTCGAGGATTAGGCAAGGATGGATTGGCGACAGCAGAAGCACTTCATGAGTGCCTGGTGAATGATCCCGGAAGATCCATTCCACTAGCTCAAGTAGGTTCAGCGATGACTTGGATCATTACGAAGTACCTGGTCACTGCCGCGATAGTAATTCTCGTGTCTGAGCTGGCAAAGCGCAGTGACAAGCTGGGCGGCTTGGTTGCCGCCCTGCCATTGGTCACCGTCTTGACGCTCATCTGGCTCTACTTGGAAAACCAGAGCATGGAGAAGATTTCCAATCATGCCTGGTACACGTTCTGGTATGTGATTCCAACGCTGCCGATGTTTATCGCGTTTCCGGCACTGCTGCCCAAGTTGGGATTCTGGTCAACACTTATCTCCAGCATCCTCATCACCATGGCGAGCTTCGGAGGCTTTGCCCTACTTCTAAGGCGATTGGGCATCGAGTTGCTTTGAGTCGGGTGTAGAGGAAAGCACTCAGCCACCGCTTACCGGCTGTTGATGCACTCACCTTTCACGAGGTAGCGAACCATGTGCAGTTCGCCCTTGGAATCCTCGTAAGTCATCATGCTTCTCACATTCCCGCAGTACCGCACGCTAGGCGAGACGTACACCAACTTGCCAACGTCCAAATCCATACCGTATGCGTAGTCTTCAAGCTCGGGCATGGGTTTCTTCACGCTCTGTGCATAGCGTTCCGTAGCCTTCCTGGCAGACTGCTCAAGATCGTCGTTGATCAGAACGCTGCTATGGGCATTTGTCGACAGTGCAGAGAAAAGCATGAACGCAGCAATAGCCGATATAGTTGTTTTCATGAGAAGTCCATTTATAAAAAAGCGCCCATGGCGGGGCGCTAAAATTCACCTTACCAAAGGAGCGTATGGTTCCAAGGTGAATGCATTGGCGTGAGCAGGGTTTCGTTACTCCCGCCATGCTGCTTCAGATGAGACTGACCCAAAGCAGCGCTGCCTGTGTGCTGCACTTAAACTAGCAAAAGCGGCTAACGACAAGATGATTGTGAAATTACAATTTGGACATGTAATAGATTGTAAAGTAATTATCCTTGCCTGAGTAAGATGAAAAGCCAAGCATGCTCGCCGGTTTAAGCCCGTTATTTATGGGGAGAACGATCGGTGGCTTGCTACCACTCGTAGCTTGAGCTTGAAGGAGTAAACGCCACAAAAGCTGAGCAGCTTGGCAGAAACACCACTCCTCTCGGCCGAATCCGCCTGTCAGGCGTGAGGACTGCAAACCGCTGCAAGCCACAGAATCCGCTAAGCTCAGTAGGGAAAGCCGTCATGACTGTCAGCAATCTTGCGGCTACATTACAAATTTGTAGGATTTCGCCGCGGCCAGCGTCTTCGCGTTAAGATTCAAGCGTCCTCAGGTGACCCCGGCGTATGGACAGAGGTAGCGACTACCAGATGCCATGCACTCAGCCGAACCTTCAAACTGCCTGCAACCACAGTCTTGGCGGATTAGGCCAATTCCTTCCTCACACCTTGAGATAAGTTATGCGCGTGCTAGTTGTGGAAGACGAAATTAAAACTGCCGAATATCTTCAGCAGGGCCTATCCGAAAGCGGGTATGTCGTAGATATCGTGCACAATGGTGTTGACGCCCTGCACTTGTTCAATACTAACGTCTATTCGTTGGTTCTGCTGGACGTAAACCTTCCTGGCATCGACGGTTGGGACCTTTTGGAAACCATCAGGAAAACCAGCCGGGTCCGCATCATCATGCTGACCGCTCGTGGTCGCATCAACGACAAGCTCAAAGGCTTGGATGGCGGAGCCGACGATTACCTTGTCAAACCCTTCGAATTCCCGGAGCTGCTCGCTCGAATCCGTTCGCTGCAGCGGCGTGGTGATGAATTAGTCGAGAAGAGTTCGCTGAAAATTGCCGACTTGGAACTCGACTCAGTGCGCCATCGGGTTTTCCGCGCTGGCACACGCATCGACCTTACCACCAAGGAATTTTCGCTCCTGCACCTGCTTATGAGCAGGACGGGCGAAGCGTTGACTCGTTCCCAGATCATTTCGTTGGTCTGGGACATGAATTTTGACTGCGATACCAACGTCATCGATGTCGCTATCCGGCGCCTTCGCTCGAAGATCGATGACCCGTTTGAAACCAAGCTCATTCACACGCTTCGTGGCGTAGGGTACGTTTTTGAGGAACGCGCATGAGGCCATTCAGCCTGGCTGCAAAGCTGGGATTAAAAGTGGGGTTGATGAGCGCAGCGTTGCTGCTTCTATTCGCCACTTTCGGGTATCTGATGGTGGGCCAGGCGCTGGAGCGAAATGCCCGCAGTGACCTGGAAGTGAAGATGGCAGGCATGGCTCACAACCTGTCCATGATTTCCGACATCTCAGGAGTCAACGCTGACGCACATCAGCTTGTGGATCTGGTGATGGGCCACAACAACCTGTACGTCAGCATTTTTGAGTCGGCGCAGAGTGAGATGCCCCTGCTCTCGATAGGCTCGAAGCAGGTCAACGTGGAGGTGCACAAGTTTCAACCATCCGCACAGCCGAAGGAACATGAGTGGCGCGACACCCAGGACCGCCCCTTGCTGACAGCTTCTCGCACCATGAATTTGGGCGACGGAACCGAAGTCAGCGTGTACATGACTATGGACCAGTCGTCCAATGAAGCGCTGCTTGATGCATTGCTCACCTGGGCCCTGATGATTTCCCCGCTCATCATCGCGCTGATCCTCGCAATCGGCTGGTGGACCGTACGCAGAGGTCTGCTGCCTCTGACCAAGTTCCTGAAAGTCGCCTCGAAGATCTCCACCGAGAGCCTCGACCATCGTCTGCCGACTAATGGAATGCCAGCAGAACTCAAAGAGCTCGCCGACGGTATCAACATCATGCTGGCTCGCCTGGATGACGGGGTTCAGCAGCTCTCGCAGTTTTCTGACGATCTTGCTCACGAACTGCGAGCGCCGCTATCCAACCTGATAGGTAAAGCCCAAGTTGCACTGACCAGAGAGCGATCGCTTCCCGAGTACAGGGAAGTGCTGGAGTCGTGCACAGAAGAGCTGGACCGCATGAGCCGCATGGTTTCCGACATGCTGTTCCTCGCTCAGGTCAGTCATCCAGCATCCATGGTGAAGTTCGAACCTGTGTCCCTGGTCGATGAAGTTCAGCGGGTGTGTGATCTCTTCAGCATTTCGGCAGAGGATGGCGAGATCCAGCTGCAGATCTCTGGCAGTGATGACGTGGTGCGCGGTAACCGCCTGATGATTCAACGAGCCGTCTCGAATCTGGTGTCAAATGCGATTCGCTACTGCCCTCGCGGTCGCACGGTCTACGTGAAAGTGCAACGCGGTGGTAGCGGCACGACCTTGAGCGTCGGCAACCCGGGCCGCGGGATCGCCAAGGAACACCATGCGCATTTGTTTGAACGGTTCTACCGCGTAGATAAGAGCCGAGCACGAAGCGAAGGGGGGACCGGTCTTGGCCTTGCCATCGTGCAGTCGATCATGAGCCTGCATCAAGGCTCGGCGAGCGTGGAAGTGACCGAGGAAAATTTCACCTGGTTCCACCTTCACTTTCCCGAAGCCCAGCTAAAGCAGCCGGCAAAGACCGCTGCTTGAAGCGCGCCCACTTGAAAAGGCCCGTCAATCGACGGGCCTTTTGTCTATGCAATGCCTCAGTGCCTAAGCACCACAGGGTCCATAGGTGACCGCAGAATTACCGACTTTATGATCTTTTGCTCTTCTGGGTTGGCGTTTCTCCACAGGTGGGAGAAGTATTGGGCATTCACTTTTTCCTGGGCGCTCACACTGCCGGCGGCCTCAATGAATTGCATGGTCGAGTACACACAGAGCAGTGCCAGGATAAAGAATGCTGTCGCCACCACCATGACATAGCGCTTAGCCAGCACCGGTGCTTGCTTTAGCTCCAGGATCGAGGCATTCGCTGATTTTGTCGCGGCAGTGAGCTCCGAAATCAGCGGTTGGATGGCGGTCTCGACTCCACGAGCGGCAGCGGAATATGCCTCTGCCGCAGCGCGTATGGCGACCTCTTCGGCATTGGACCAGGCTTTCTCAGCCTTTCGTACCTCCTCCTGAATCTGCCGACTGACAAGGTCAACCTCCTCCACCAGCTCGTTCGACTTTTCCAGAACGGCGTTGCAGGCCCTGGTCTGGGAGGCCAGCTCATCGAGCTGAACTGTGAGTTTTTCAGTGCTTCGACGGAAGTCACCGATGGCAACAGCCCAAGACTCTATGTCATTCATGGCTATCTCCTAGGGCGGCCGGTAACGCCGCACTGATTTATTTTGTTAGATGTCAAATATGTAATTTAAGAAGCAGTTTGAAGTCACCCTCGGCACAAGCGAGATAGACATGATCCTTCCAGATTTGCAGATTTGGCGCATCCCGCCAGCCGCCCAAATTACGGAATTGTAATTATTGACTCACCTTGTCGTTAGCTTCGCGTTCCTAAACTACAAACCAACAAAGGCCGTCAGTCAGGCAGGCCTAGTAAGAACCGAGGCACACAATGAAATTTGTCAAATCTATCGCTATTGGCAGCCTGCTGCTTGGTCTCATGGGTACCGCTTACGCTGAAGGTGGTTACGAGCGAGCGAAACAGTTCCAGGAAAACTTCCGAAATGAACAGGCTCGCCTATGGAACGATGACTCTTCGGACCAGAACAAAAAACAAGTCGCTCAAGAGCAAAAGAAAGAAAGCAAGGATGGTAAGGAACAAGCCGATAACTAAACGGCGGTTAAATAGGACTTCAAATGACGAGAGCAATCGACAAAAAAGCCAGGGTAAAACCTGGTTTTTTTGTGTCTGGAATTTTACCTTCGTTTGTACGAGGCGTTTCCGCATTACTTTCTCCGACCAGACCTTCGGTACCTTGCTTGGCGTCTTTCCAACGGCACAGCAACAGCTGACTGGCGTTCGCTTCGGTGATCTCGACACAGCCCAGGTTGGCAGGCAGCTCAGCATTGCTGTCGTGTAAGCGCCGGGACAGGTAGAAAGAGCTGTCACGAGGCCACTTTGCTGGGTACTGGATGTTTTCGGACTTCCCGCTGCTGTAGAACTCCGAGGAATACGAGCGGCGACCAGGGTAGATCAGAGGGGCCGATGGAGCACATTCAACCAGGCCTGAACGACATCTCGCTGGTTCTGAGACCTCTGCATCAACACCCCGGCATAGATGATGTCGACGCCGATGATTGGCAGTATCAACGCTCGCGGCGGCGCCCTGGTGATCCTTCGGCCAACCTCATTGATCCGACCGGACAGGAGCAACGCCGAGACACGTACAGAACCAGCGGCAGCCTGTCGATCAGCCCTAGTATTCCTGCGAGCGCTCCGGCTCCGAGCAGGGCACCACAGATCAGCGCGAAAACCAGCTCGGTGTTCATGCCAAAGATGCCGTCGTACTCATGGCTCAGCCCTTCATGCCCTGCTTGGTCATCTGGGCGTTCAAGCGAACTTTTCATAACTCGTCCCTTCTGGGGGGCAAGACTATAAACTGCCCTGTGCAGTTGGAAGACATTACTGTTGTGTAGCTGAGATTTATTTCACAGCTAACCCAGGGGCAGTCATTAAGGCATCTAGCCTAAATGACGTTCATCGAGCTCAATAAAAAATGCCAGGCACTGCCTGGCATTTATGAATTCTCTAAGTGTTCTACTCACAGCAATTACTACTTGTTGTTGATGCATTGCGAGTACATGGAGTAGCGAACCGTCTTAAGCGTACCCTGAGAGTCCTCGAAGGTCATCAATCGCGGGTAAACTTGGCAGGTACGCGGGTCTTGGGACTGACGCACGAATTTCGCAACATCGATCTTCATGCCGTAATTGTAGTCCTGGATCTCCGGCATCGGTTTGCCATTTCTCTCGGCATAGTTCGCTACAGCAGTCTGATGCTCCTTGATGTATTGCAGCTGCTTGCTTTCAGAGTAAGTATAAGCCTGCGAAGCCATCGAAAACATAACAAGTGCAGCAGCAAAAATTAGCTTTTTCATAGGAACCTCTCAAATTCAAATCATCTCGGCGTAACTTTAGCAACGCACAGGCATCACCGGCATGACGAGAAACTTACAATTTTGAAAGGTAAGTGCATCAGCTTCATATAAAAAAGCCCACAGCACGGGTTGTGGGCTTCTTTATCAGTGGCTATCAGCTAACCACTTCGGCCTCATCGCCATCTTCATCTTTTCGGTGTGCCCAATGATACAGAGCAGGCAGTACCAGCAAGGTCAACGCGGTGGAGGACAGAATCCCGCCAATCACCACCGTTGCCAGCGGCCGTTGAACCTCGGCACCTGTACCGGTGGCCAAGGCCATCGGAATGAAGCCCAGGGAAGCCACCAGCGCAGTCATCAGCACAGGTCGCAGTCGGGTCAGAGCTCCTTCGTCAACGGCCTGCCTGAGCGTTCGTCCCTCTTCTCGCAACCCGCGAATGAAGGCAATCATCACCAGGCCGTTCAGTACCGCGACGCCGGAGAGAGCGATGAAGCCTACCCCTGCCGAGATCGAGAGCGGGATATCACGCAGCCAAAGGGCCACGACCCCGCCAGTGAGAGCGAATGGAATACCGGTGAAGACCAGCATGCCGTCCTTCAGGTTGTTGAACATCAAGAACAGCAAGGTCATTACCAGCAGCAAGGCTACTGGAACCACAATCTGCAGGCGCTTGGCTGCAGACTGCAACTGCTCGAACTGGCCGCCCCAACTGGTCCAGTAACCTGCTGGGATTTCCACCTTCGTTGACAGGGTAGATGCCGCCTCATCAACGAACGACCCAAGGTCACGGCCCCGAACGTTGGCGCTTACAATAACCAAGCGCTTACCGTTCTCGCGGCTGATCTGGTTCGGGCCCAACTGCAAGTCCAGCTTAGCGACCTGCGAAAGTGGAATGAAACCGATCTGATTGGCGCCCTGAGCCGCATTGGCAGGCACAGGAATCAACAAGCTAGACATACCCGCGACGTCGGTACGTATGGCCTCAGGCAGGCGCACCACCATGTCGAATCGGCGATCACCCTCGTACAACGTTCCCGCTTTACGACCACCCACAGCAATCGCGATCGAATTCTGCACGTCCCCAATGCTCAGGCCATAGCGTGCTGCTTTTTCCCGGTCGATGTTAATGGTCAGCACCGGCAGACCTGTGGTCTGCTCAACCTTGACCTCCGAGGAGCCTGGTACCGCTTTGAGCGCTGCGGCGATCTTATTGGCCGTGCTGTTGAGCACGTCCATGTCGTCACCATAAACCTTCACCGCAACATCGCTGCGCACCCCGGAGATCAGTTCGTTGAAACGGAGCTGGATAGGCTGGGAGAGTTCATAGTTGCTGCCCGGGACACTGGCTGCCGCCTTCTGAACCTCGGCAATGAGTTCCTCTCGCGACTTGTCGGGATCGGCCCATTGGTCCTTTGGTTTGAGCATGACGTAGGCGTCGGAGATATTTGGCGGCATTGGGTCAGAGGCGATTTCAGCCGTACCGGTTCGGCCGAACATACGCTCAACTTCCGGTACCTGCTCGATGACTGCTTTTTCCAAACGCTCCTGCATATCCACCGACTGGCTGAGGCTAGTTCCCGGTACGCGCAAGGCTTGAAGAGCGAAGTCCCCCTCACTGAGACTTGGGATGAACTCGCTTCCCATGCGACTGGCAAGTACACCGCTGAGAACGACCAGTGCTACTGCTGCGGAGAAAGCGATATTCCGATGCCCAAGCACCCACTGCAGCACAGGCTCATAACGTAGCCGCGCAGTGCGCATAACAACGCCCTCTTCCTCCTTGACCTTGCCCGTGACGAACATGGCGATCGCCGCAGGCACGAAGGTAACGGAGAGGATCATTGCACCCAATAGCGCCATCACAACGGTGAATGCCATGGGGTGGAACATTTTGCCCTCCACGCCGGTGAGAGCGAAGATGGGCAGGTACACCACCATAATGATCAGCTGCCCGAAGATCAGTGGCCGACGCGCTTCGCGGGCAGCGGCAAAGACCTCATGGAAGCGTTCGGTTTTGGTGAGCATACGGCCATGTTTGTGCTGCGCATGGGCCAATCGACGGATCGCGTTCTCCACGATAACCACGGCCCCGTCTACGATGATGCCGAAGTCGAGTGCTCCCAGACTCATCAGGTTGGCACTGACCTTGTTGTTGAACATGCCAGTGAAGGTGAACAGCATGGAGAGTGGGATGACCATCGCGGTAATCAGCGCAGCACGGATGTTGCCGAGGAACAGGAAGAGGATGGCGATAACCAGGATCGCGCCTTCCACCAGGTTCTTCTTCACCGTCGCAATGGCTTTTTCAACCAAGTTGGTACGGTCGTAAACGGTGACGGCAACCACGCCCTTTGGCAGGGTACGGTTGATATCCGCGAGCTTCGCGGCGACAGCTTGGGACACAGTACGGCTGTTCTCACCGATAAGCATAAACACGGTACCGAGCACGACCTCGCGGCCATTCTCGGTAGCAGCACCCGTACGGAGCTCTTTACCGATGCTGACGTCGGCAACATTGCTGATGCGAATCGGTGCACCATCCACACTGGTGATTACGATGCTGGCGATGTCTTCGATATCGCGGACTTGGCCAGGTGCACGGATGAGCAGCTGCTCGCCATTACGCTCGATGTAACCGGCGCCGACGTTGGCGTTGTTGCTTTCCAACGCTGCGACCAAATCATTCAGGGTCAGCTTGTAGGTAGCCAGGCGCTTCGGATCCGGCGCAACAAGGAACTGTTTGGCAAAGCCACCGATGGTGTTGATCTCTGCAACGCCGGGTACGTTGCGCAGCTGAGGCTTGATGATCCAGTCCTGGATCACCCGCAGGTCGGTGGGCGTGTAGGGCGTACCGTCTTCTTTGACCGCGCCATCTTCGGCTTCTACGGTCCACAGGAAGATCTCCCCGAGCCCGGTGGATACCGGCCCCATGACAGCTTCTACACCCTCTGGCAGCTGTTCCTTCGCAACCTGCAGCCGCTCGTTAATCAGCTGGCGGGCAAAGAAAATGTCGGTGCCATCCTTGAAGATCACGGTGACCTGAGACAGGCCAGAGCGAGACAGGGAACGGGTCTGCTGAAGGCCTGGAAGACCAGCCATGGCTGTTTCAACTGGAAACGTGATCCGCTGCTCAGTTTCCAATGGGGAATAGCCAGGCGCTGCAGTATTGATCTGCACCTGGACGTTGGTGATGTCAGGAACGGCATCGATCGGCAGTTTCTGGTAGCTGTAGATGCCGATACCGGCCATGATCAGGACAGCGATCATCACAACGATCCGCTGTTCAATGGCAAATCTGATGATACGTTCAAACATGAGAAATCATCCTGTCAGTTCGCATCAGTGGCTGTGCTCGGCAGAGGCTTTGCCGAGCTCAGACTTGAGTGTGAAGCTGCCATTGGTAGCCACGTGAGCGCCCGCTTCGATACCGTCCGTGATTTCCACGTACCCACTGTCGCGGCGGCCCAGCTTTACTGGGCGGGTGTCGAAGCCCTCGGCGGTGCGTACGAAGACCGAAGGTTTGTCATCAACGGTCTGCACGGCGTGTTCCGGGACAGCCACCGCCACGCGAGCAGTCTGGGAAGTGACTGCGATGTTGACGAAAAGACCAGGGCGCCAGGCCCCGTTGGGATTGGTCAAGGTAACGCGGACGGTCGCTGCTCGATTTTGCTCGCCCAACAGGCTGCCGACATAACCCACCTTGCCCTCGACCTCCACATTCATGTCAGGTGAGGAAACCTTCACG
The DNA here is from genome assembly GCF_900110655.1 of Pseudomonas soli. Classification (GTDB taxonomy): domain Bacteria; phylum Pseudomonadota; class Gammaproteobacteria; order Pseudomonadales; family Pseudomonadaceae; genus Aquipseudomonas; species Aquipseudomonas soli. The sequence goes on along the minus strand of NZ_FOEQ01000003.1, from coordinate 205,952 downwards.
GCGCGGCCGGTAGTGACCTTGGCCAAATCGGTAGGCGGTACAGCGAAAGTGGCCCAGACTTGGTTGAGGTCGGACAGAATGAAGGCGTTAGTCGCCTCGCTGACGACTTCACCGACGGTCAAGTGCTTCTCCACCACTACGGCGTCAAAGGGAGCCCTGAGTTCGTAGCGGTTACCACCGACAGAGTTCACCGAGGCGCCGATCGCGCCGACCTTCTGTTTGGCGTTGGCTAACGAGATCTCCGCTTCCTGCAGCGCCTGGCGAGCCTGGAGGTAGTCCTGCTCCGCAGAAATCTTGTCCTGCCAGAGCTGCTTCTCTCGATCGAAGGTCACTCGCGCCAGTTCGACACGACGCTGTGCAGCCTGTTGCTCGCTGCGTAGGTCAGAGATCTGTTGGCTGGCAATCACTGCAAGGACTTGGCCCTTCTTGACGGACTCACCCAAATTCGCCTGGACTGTTTCGACAACGCCTGGAACGCGAGGAACAACGTGCGCAGTGCGGTCCTCGTCAAAACGAATCTCACCCGGGAAGCTCACGACGGTTCCCAGATCACGAGGCGCAGCCGATTCCAGAGTCACGCCCGCTGCTTTGATCTGTTCAGCACTGAGGGTCAGCTTGCCCTCTTCCTCACCCCGCTCTTCACTGTGGCCCTCTTCGCCATGACCTTCTTCACCGTGCCCCTCTTCACCATGCTCCGCATCACTTTTCTCTTTTTTAGCTGATCCGGCCTTCTTTTCATGGCCATGACCATCGTCAGTACCATGTTCTGCGTTAGTCGCCGCTTGTTGATCGGAACTGCTGTTCCAGGCGAGGCCGCCAAATCCAAGGATTGCCACAGCGGCCACCGCGAGGGCGATCTTGCGTTTGTTTTCCATTGCTACTCCTGCTGATCGTAGGCACCGGCATGTTTAAACGCCGACTGCCGAGAAAAATGTATGGCCCGTTCAGCGCGCGCCGGCGGTCGAGCCGACTTCGCCATAAACCCTTTCTACTTGCGCACGCGCATTGGTCGCCGCTGCCAGCGAGTCGAGATACTGGCCACGAGCAAGGATCAAGGTGCGCTGGGCGTCCAGTACTTCGATAAAGCCGAATTTCCCCATCTCGAATCCGCGGGTTGCGGTATCCACGGCCTGCTGGGCTGAGGGCAGAATGGTCTTGTCGTAGGACTCAACTTCTTGCATGGCGGTGGACCACTGGTTCAGCGCGGTTTGGGTTTGGGCGCGCAGTCTCAACTCGACAGCGTTACGCAGGTCGCGGGCCTGATCGGCACGTCGAGAAGCGGAAAGAATGTTGCCTTGGTTACGATCAAACAGCGGCAAAGGCATGGACAGACCAACGACATTGACTCGCTCGCGCACCGAGCGGTCGTACTGGCTACCCACGCTTACCGTGAGGTTTGGAATACGCTGAGCTTTTTCTGCGCCAAGCCAGGCATCGCTCTTATCAATCTGCACCACTGCCTGGCGCATTTCCGGAGTCTGATCGAGCTTTGCCAGCAACTCTTCAGTGCGCGGCGGCAAGCCAGGAGACAAGGTTGGTGATTCAAGGCGATCGAATATGGTCACAGAACTCCCCGTGACTTGGGCGAGTTGCTGGTAAGCGTTCGCTTTTTCCGTTTCGGCGCGACGGACCTGCAACCGGGCTTCAGCCAGTTGAACCTGGGCGCGGGTAGCCTCCACAGGTGAAGATTTACCTGCGCGAACTCGACCATCGACAATGCGAAGGCCGCGCTCAGTAAGTTCAAGGGATTGTTTAGCGAGGTCGAGTCCGGTTTGGGCTCGTAATGCAGCGTAAAACGCCTGCACGACGTCTGCACGCAGACCATTCACGCGTCGGTCCAGTTCCAGTTGTGCAACACTCTGGCCGTATGTGGCGACATCTACGCGGGCTCCCCGCTTACCACCGAGCTCCAAGGTCTGACTTAGCGTAACGGTAGTTGTGCTGGTGTTACGCCGTGTGTCCTCCATCTCATACGAGATTTCGGGATTTGGAATCAGCCCGGCTTGCTTGCGCGCACCGTCCGCGATGCCAATTTCCTGACGTGCCGCCGCGAGGTCTGGGTTGGCATCCATTGCCGTCGACAGCGCTTGGGGCAAGCTGATGCTTTGGGCAAATGCAGTGGGTGCCAGCAACCCGGAAATCACCGCATAGAGAGCGGCAATTTTCCACGGTGAGATGTAGGTCTTGGATAAGACATTGCGGTTATACCGGAGCACTTTGTTGGTCCTCGTGCACAAACTTCGTTAGCTTGGCCAGAACGCCGAAATAGCTGCCAAGCCCCACTGGATTAGGTGATGGCACTCTAAAGAGCGCTAGCTATCAGAGGGGTGGCTAGAAAATTACAATTTCGTAAGAAAAGCTTGTAATGCCCGAAAACGCTGATGACACAGTCGAACCATCGAATTTCATTGCGAACGCGAGAGATGGCTAGCATGCGGCGTCAATGACCAAAATAACGACCAGATGACGAAATTGTAATTATCCTATCACCATCCCGTTATCTTCCGCCTGCAAATATGAGCTCGGCGCTACGCGAGGCGCGCCGCCGGCTCAGAGCTTATAACGACACCCGCGCCGGAAAACATAATAAAAACTGCCGTAAATCAAAGGAGCATCGGATGAAAATCAAAGTACCACTGTATTTGGCGGCAGTTTCGGCGCTGTCTGGAAGCTATGCAGTTACTGCTCAAGCTGAAGATAAGCCCGAAGGTTTCATCGAAGGTAGCAGCCTTACAGTGCTCAACCGCAACTTCTATTTCAATCGTGATAACCGCGACAGCTCGGCCCCCACTTACAACAGCGGCAAGGGCAACACCAATGGCTACTCCGAGGCCTGGGCGCACGGGATCATCACCAAATTCAACTCTGGTTTTACCCAAGGGACGGTCGGCGTTGGTGTTGACGCCTTTGCCATGATCGGGCTTAAGCTCGATACTGGTGACGGGCGCAACGGCGGTCGTAGTTCATTCGACGTGATGCCTGTTGATAACAAAGGCGAAGCTCGCGACGAATACACCAAGGTTGGCGGGGCGGCTAAAGTTCGCTTGTTTGATACGGTCGTGAAAGTTGGTGATGTTTTCCCGTCGACGCCAGTTGTTGCATCAGGCGACTCGCGCCTGTTGCCTGAAAGCTTCCGCGGTGTGACCGTTGAGAACACCAGCATCCAGGGCCTCACCCTGCAGGGTGGCCGACTGCATGCGATGAGCCAGCCGGTCTCCAGCAATCTGAATGATAACTTCGCAACTTTCTACGGTGGCCCGGTTAACTCGCCTTGGGTAGGCTACGGTGGCGGTGATTACGCGATCAACGATAACTGGACCCTGAGCGTATACGCCAGTCAGTTGAAAGAAGTCTGGAACCAGTACTACGCTGGCACCAGCTTCGCCTATCCACTGAACGACGACCTTGCGCTGATTGGCGGCTTCAACTATTACAAAGCCGTGGATGAAGGGAAGCAGCGCCTAGGCGAGTTTGACAACGATATCTGGAGTGCCAAGGTCGGTGTCCGTTACGGCGCTCACACCCTGGCCCTGTCGCACCAACGCAACAACGGCGACGATGATTTCGACTACCTACGTCAGTCAGACTCGATTTTCGTCGACAACTCTATCCAGTACAGCGACTTCAACTCGCCGAAAGAGCGTTCCTGGATGCTGCGCTACGACCTGAACTTCACCAGCTACGGCATTCCTGGTCTGACGTTCATGACCCGCTACGCCAGAGGCTCGGGCGCAGACTACTCGAACGCCAACCAGTTCTACATGCGCACCGACGCCAACGGTGATCCGCTCACCAATCAGAAACGTTGGGAACGTGACGTAGAGGTTAAATATGTCGTGCAAACCGGTCCAGCAAAAGACCTGTCCTTCCGGTTGCGCCAGGCCACCACGCGTGCCACTGCATTCGAATCGGATCTGGATGAAACTCGTGTGATCATTGAGTACCCGCTTTCGATTCTGTGATTCTCTAAGGGGATCAGTTTATTCGTAAACTGGTCTCTTCAGAAAAATGTGCATTACGAATTCACCTTGAGTGGCTTAAGTGCTCCTTTGGTAAAAGGTGGATATTTGGCGCCCTTTGGGCGCCTTTTTTTACCTAAAATTCAATCAACCGTTCGAGTGTACGCATTGCATGCCGGTGAAACTCATGGCTGCACCAATGACCAGTTTCCTCGACATGAGTAACTTCGCCGTCATCTGAACGGAACAAAGTCAACACAAAGAAGAAAACAACCCCATACTTAATAAGGTCAAATTACCTATTGGAGAGAGGCCCTGCACCTGTCAAACCCAAACCGCGAAAAGATATACCTCCAGACTATCAATCATATTACCTGGAAATTACAAATCCGTTATTTAGGCCCCGCCCCGCTCATTTTGATTTACCATTCTTTTCAATAATTCCGGCGCGCGTGCGCGGTTAATTTCTCAGTGATATCGAGACAAAATCCCATGCGAATTCTGGTAATTGAGGACGAAGTAAAAACTGCGGAATATGTGCGTCAAGGCCTTACAGAATGCGGTTATGTCGTCGATTGCGTGCATACCGGGTCAGATGGGCTATTCCTAGCCAAGCAACACGAATACGAGTTGATTATTCTTGATATCAATCTGCCAGAAATGGATGGGTGGCAGGTACTTGAGCTTTTGAGGCGTAAGAATTGCCCCTCACGCATCATGATGCTCACGGCGAGAAGTCGTTTGGCAGATAAGGTCCGGGGTCTGGAGAACGGTGCAGATGACTACCTGATCAAACCATTTGAGTTCCCAGAACTGCTAGCCCGGGTTCGCGCGTTAATGCGCAGGTCTGAACACCCTGCATCTGTGGAGATTATTCGTGTCGCTGACCTGGAGCTAGACCAGAGCCGTCACAGGGCCTTCAGGGACGGCCAGCGTATTGATCTGACGACGAAAGAGTTTGCACTTCTGCACTACCTAATGCGCAACACCGGCGTGGTGCTCAGCCGCACACAGATCATCTCACAGGTCTGGGACATGAACTTCGACTGCGATACAAACGTTGTAGAAGTGTCGATTCGAAGACTTAGAGCCAAGATCGATGACCCTTTCGAGACGAAGCTGATCCATACGCTTCGAGGTGTGGGCTATGTGCTTGAGAAGCGTTGATCGCCCGCTACTTAGTCATGAAAATAGAGCCAGTGATCATGCATGTAAGTCGAGCCATACTGTTTTTGACCCTTAGCGCGCGTTTCCTCACTAAACGTATGAGGTGTGCTGGACATGAGGTATAGCATAGATTATCAACAGGTAACGGAAGGCCAAGCTTATGCCAGAGCTGACGCACGCTCAGCTGACATTGTCTTCAACAGCCACCAGGCTTACCTCTGATACCGTGTGCCGGCGATGAGGTTAACCTCCCGACTACAGCACCAAGCAGGAAGCTCAGTCGCCGCTCAACGATGATGGCGGCCACCGGCTTTTCTGGCTCGTTGCGGGGCTGCTGACGGTCATTGCCTTCGTCATGGCCACCCTCTCTGTGCATCTTCTCACCTCGCTCAAGGAACTTGGCCTTCCAACGGTCACGGTGTTGGCCGTGGGGATGGTCATTGGGCCGGCCCAGGTGGTGGCCAGAGTATTGGAGTTCTCGCTTGCTCGGCATCTTCACCCAACCTGGTCGGCCCGTGCCGGCGTGTTGGTGAGCTTCATCGGCATCTGCTTATTCATTCCTGGCGTGCCTTCGCTGGCATTCCCTACAGCAGCGCTGTATCGCGCCGGCATCGGGATTCTCACTATTGCAAGAGGCATCTTGCCTCTGGTGCTGTTTGGCCCCAAGGGTATCGCGCACGCATGGGAGCATTGGCTCGCCCAATGCTCCTGGTGCAGGCCGCGGGGCCGTTTGCTATGGCCTTTGTGCTGAGTACTCAAGGCGCACCTGTGATGCACTTGCTCATGGCGGCGATGGTCGCTGTCGCGCTAGGTAGCAGTTTCAAACAGCCCCCTCAACCCAGTGCAACGTAGGCGAAGCTGGTGATTCTGCCCTCAAATGGGGGTACCCGCTAGATTTCACCCCTCGCTTTGCCTTTGACTCTGCCTGGGGGTATACCGCCTGGGGATAATCGGCCTGCTTTGTCTTTGCGGATTGCCCTGCCAATTGACAGGCCTACATAAGCCGCTTCCAATGCCCTCAACGTAGAACCATTCGCTCCGGCCGAAGCTGGCTGGTGGGCGTGAGCCAAGAGGCGTATCCTGCAAGTGCTTGCTCCGAGACTTGTTGGCCTACAGCCTCCCCTTGGAGACATCTGATAGCCCGCCGCCCAGGCGGGCTTCTTTGCTACCAGATCTGTAAACCAGCGCCTTTGGTTGGCTAGCCCAAGCTAGGCTCTGCCAGGGCACTTCCCCATCAGCGATCTACCCGTCGCCCCTAGGCACGACGGTTATCGACGTACCCAAATCCTTTATGAGGCGCGTGGAAAGCAGGCGGAGGTTAGGCGAGATTCGCTTACGCAGCCATTGCTTCGCAGGATTCTGCGCAGGTCATGCAGGCCTGTGCGCACTGCTGACAGTGGTCTGCCTGATGCTTACCGCACTCCTCTCCGCAGGCTCGGCAAATTTTGGCGCATAGGGCACAAAGTTTTTTGGCGAGCACGCTTTCTCGTGCCATCAAGGTAGCGGCAAGCTTGCACATATCTGCGCAATCCCTGTCCAGCTTGATGCAGTCAACCATCATTTTTACGTCCTGTTCTTGCAGGCAGGCTGACGCGCAGCCTTCACAGGCCAGCGCACAGCGCAGGCATTCCGAGATACATTCTTCAAAGCGACTGTTCATGGTCATATCTCCGGTATCGGGTGGATGTGATGCCAACGTACCGTCTCATGACGGTATGTAGCGTTCGACCTGACGGGGTCCTGAAGATTGATTACATTTGTGTAAGCTTGTCCGAATTATCTCGTGTGAAGGCCTGCCCGATCATTTAAGGCTGGATAATCACTGTTTCTGGACGCTCACGATTCTCGCGGTGCTTCCTTCCATACGGAACCCAAATTTCACCTTGTCTCCTACGTTCAAGCCCTTCAAATGCGCAGGCTCAGCTTGGAATCCCATGGTCATCGCCGGCCATTTGAGCTCTGCTACCGGGCCGTGCGCCAAGGTGATTTTCCCGCTTTGAGGATCCAGCGCCTTTATTGTCCCCTCAGCATGCGCAGTGGGTGCCGCCTGGCTGCCTTGGCCACCCTCGGCGGAAGCTGGCATTTTCTTCATGTCCATACCGTTCATGTCCTGGGCTTGCACGCTGGCGGCGAAAGCTGTGACCAGGCCTGCGATAACAATTAGCTTTTTCATTGGATTTTTCCTGAGAGGTTGGGGGTAGTTACAGCAAGTTCGCGGCGACGGATCAGCCAGTACGCCGCAGGGATTACAAAAAGGGAAAGCAAGGGGGCGGTGAGCATGCCGCCCACCATGGGCACCGCGATGCGGCTCATGACCTCGCTGCCGGTACCGCTGCTCCAGAGGATGGGCAGCAGGCCTGCAACGATGACCGCCACAGTCATTGCCTTGGGCCTGATGCGTTGCACCGCGCCCTCACGGATTGCGTCGAGCAGCGCTTCTCGTGTGGTTTCGCCGTTGGCCTGACGCTCAGCCCAAGCGTTATTCAGGTAGATGAGCATGATCACTCCGAACTCCGCCGCTACGCCTGCCAGGGCAATGAAGCCAACGCCTGTGGCCACCGACAGGTTGTAGCCCAGCAGGTACAGCAGCCAAACGCCTCCGGTTAGCGCGAACGGTAACGTGCCCATGATGAGCAGCGCCTCACCGAGGCGGCCAAAAGTCAGATAGAGCAGCACGAAGATGATGGCCAGCGTCGCCGGCACCACCCAGGCCAGACGGGCGTTCGCCCGCTCCAGGTATTCGAACTGCCCGGAGTAGCTCAAGCTCATGCCTGGATCGAGCTTTACCTCGCTGTCGATCGCCTGACGTAGGTCTGCGACAACAGACGAAAGGTCCCGGCCGCGCACATCGATGTACACCCAGCCCGAGGGGCGAGCATTCTCGCTCTTCAACATTGGCGGGCCATCAGCAATACGTATGCGGGCCACGCTGCCGAGCGTCAGCTGGCCACCCTGCGAGGTGTAGATCGGCAGTTGACGCAGCGCTTCCACCGAATCACGCCATTCGCGTGGATAGCGTAAGCTGATGGGATAACGAGCCAAGCCTTCAACCGTTTCCCCAATGGTTTCGCCACCAATGGCGCCGGCCACGATGGCCTGTACGTCGGTAATGTTCAGACCGTAACGGGCTGCGGCATGGCGGTCGATATCCAGATCAATGTAGCGACCGCCAGTCAAACGCTCCGCCAGCGCCGAAGTCACTCCAGGCACCTTCTTCGCTGCCCGCTCCACAGCGAGCGTAGCCCGGTCTATCTGGTCCAAGTCGCTTCCGGCAACCTTTACGCCGATTGGGCTCTTGATGCCGGTGGCCAGCATATCGATGCGGTTGCGGATTGGCGGGATCCAGATGTTGGTCAGCCCAGGCACACGCACAGTGCGATCAAGCTCCTCGATGAGCCTCTCCGTGGTCATTCCAGGACGCCACTCACTCTTGGGCTTGAGCCGAACGGTGGTCTCGAACATTTCCAGCGGTGCCGGGTCGGTAGCTGACTCGGCGCGGCCAGCTTTACCAAAGACACTGGCCACTTCGGGAACGGTTCGAATCAGACGATCCGTTCGCTGCAACAGCTCTGAAGCTTTCTGTGCCGAGAGTCCAGGCAAGGCTGAAGGCATGTAGAGCAGATCACCTTCATCGAGCGGAGGAAGGAACTCGCCCCCAAGATGATTCAAGGGCCACAGACTGCTGAGCAGGATGAGCAATGCTCCAGCGAGGGTAACCAGAGGCCGGCGCAGGACGACCTCCAATGCTGGACGGTACAGCCGGATGAGGCCCCGGTTGAGCGGGTTGCGCTGTTCCGCAGGTAGTGGCCCTCTAATCCAGTACCCCATCAGCACCGGTATCAGGGTCACCGATAGCGCAGCCGCCGCTGCCATCGCGTAGGTCTTGGTAAAGGCCAGGGGTGCAAAGAGGCGACCCTCCTGAGCTTGCAGCGTGAACACCGGGATGAACGATAGCGTGATGATCATCAGACTGAAGAACAGTGCCGGTCCTACCTCGACGGCCGCCTCCGTCATTACCTTCCAATGCGCTTCTCCCCGCAAAGGTTGACCAGGATGCCGGATATGCCAGGCCTCAACACGTTTGTGGGCGTTCTCGATCATGACCACGGCAGCGTCCACCATTGCACCGATGGCAATAGCGATTCCGCCAAGGGACATGATGTTGGCGTTGATGCCCTGATGACGCATGACGATCAGCGCTATCAGGATTCCCACGGGCAGCGAAACGATAGCCACCAATGACGAGCGCAGGTGCCAGAGAAAGGCTGCGCATACCAACGCCACTACCACGAACTCCTCGATCAGCTTGTGACTGAGGTTCTCCACGGCACGGTCGATCAACTGGCTGCGGTCGTAGACGGTGACAAGTTCCACCCCTGCTGGCAGGGCTTTCTTCAGGGTTTCGAGCTTAGCCTTGACGTGCGCGATGGCCTCACGAGCATTCTTCCCGCTGCGCAGGATCACCACACCTCCTACGGCTTCGCCGAGGCCGTCCAGTTCGCCTATGCCTCTGCGGGCTTCCGGACCTATCTGCACCGTAGCGACGTCGCCTAATGTCACCGGCACGCCCTTGGTAGCCAGTCGCAGGGGTATCGCTCTGAAGTCATCCAGCGATCGCAGGTAGCCGGCCGCACGTACCATGAATTCCGCTTCGCCTTGCTCCAGTACACCGCCACCGGTCTCCTGGTTGGCCTTGCCTATAGCCTCCACCACCTCAGCCTGGGTGATACCGAGGCTGGCCATACGCAGCGGATCGAGGACGACTTGGTACTGCTTGACCATACCGCCAATGGTGGCCACCTCAGCGACGTCCGGCAGGGTCTTGAGCTCATAGCGCAGGAACCAGTCCTGCAGGCTGCGCAGTTGCGACAGGTCATGGCCGCCGTTGCGATCGACCAGCGCGTACTGATAAATCCAGCCCACTCCGGTGGCGTCCGGGCCCAGTACCGGCTTGGCTGCCGCAGGTAATCGCGATTGCGCCTGACTCAGGTACTCAAGCACCCGAGAGCGCGCCCAATACAGATCGGTGCCGTCCTCGAACAGCACGTAGACGAAGCTGTCACCGAAGGCGGAGAAACCACGTACTGTTTTGGCTCCCGGAACCGAGAGCATGGTGGTGGTCAGCGGATAGGTCACCTGGTTCTCAACGATCTGGGGAGCCTGGCCTGGGTAGGGCGTGCGGATGATCACCTGCACGTCCGACAGGTCGGGTAAGGCGTCGATTGGCAGGCTACGCATCGAGACGAAGCCCCATGCCACCAGAAACAGCGTGGCGAGGAGCACCAGCACACGGTTGCCTACCGACCAGCGGATCAGTTTGGCAATCATGGTTGGCCCTCCACCACGTTGATCTGCTCAACTACCATGCCCTCGTCGCGTTCGCGTATGCCAAAGCGAATCTGCGCACCGACCTTGAGGCCATCAAGGAGAGACTGATCAGCCACAGGAAAGGTCATGGTCATCCCGGGCATGTCCAGGGTGATGAAAGGACCGTGGGCAACGGTGAGCTGGGCTCCGTCTATCTGCACGACACGGCCATTCGCTTCATGCAGGGCTGGCCCCGCTTTAGGCTGACTATCCTGCGCCGTCGCCGCCTCGATGCCTTTTAAATTAGCGTCGGAGTCCAACAGGAATTGCCCGGACGCGACGATGCGCTGTCCTGCCTCAAGGCCCTGCAACACCGCAACTTTCCCTCTGCTCTCCTGGCCCAACACGACTTCCACCGGCCGGAAGCGACCACCGTCTTCAGCCAGCATCACCAGATCTCGCTTGCCGGTGCGAATGACCGCCTCGGCAGGCACCAAGAGGCTTTGCTCGGTAGGCTCGCCGGGATGGAGAGCCACTTGAGCGGTCATCCCAGGACGAAGCCGCCCATCTCGGTTGGGCAACTCGATACGCAGGCGCAACGTGCGGCTCTGCAAATCGGCATCGGCGAGCAACGCGGTCAACTTGCCCGGTACGGGATCGCCTGGGAACGCTGGCAATTGCGCCTGCACAGGCTGGCCTTCGCGAAGACCTTGAGCCTGGGCTTCCGGCACAGCCGCTTCCAGCCAGACGTTGGCCACTCCATTGATCCTCGCCAAGGTGGCCCCCGGCGTCAGCGTCATGCCGGCTCGCAAATCGAGAGCTTGGATTACACCGGCAGTGGGTGCGGAGAGGGTGACAGAGAGCTGCACCTTCCCAGTGCTCGCGACCCGGTTGATCAAGTCGGCCGGCATGCCGGCGAGCACGAGCCGCTGTCGTGCCGCCGCCGTCAGCTGCGCGTCGCCGGAATGCCGCAGCGCCAGGTATTCCTCCTGCAAACCCGCCCACTCCGGGGTCAGCACATCGGCTAGTGGAGCGCCTTTGGCAACGATGTCCCCCGTCGCTCGACCATAGACGCGCTCGACGTAGCCGCCAGTCCGGGCCTGCAATACGCTGAAGTCGCGTTCGTCGAACGTCAGAACGCCGCTCACACTCAGGGTCCGTTCTAGCCGGCCAGCCGTCACCGTTGCCAATCGAATCCCAAGGTTTTGCTGGAGCCCAGCCGAGACCTGAACCGCAGGCTGCTCCTCGCCAGCCGTGTCATCCGAATACTTGGGCACGAGCGGCATGTCCATGAACGGCGATTTTCCGGGCGCCGGGAAGTGCTGCTGGGGATACATCGGGTCATACCAGTACAGCGCTTTTTGCTCACCCACTGGCTGCGATGGGGAATACGCACCTCTTCCACCTAGCCAGAAGCCCGCGCCTATCCCAATAGCGAGGGCAGCAGCCACGAGCAAACCAATCGACCTATTCCTCATGCCCGCACCTCTCCATAAACGAAATGCAGACGCGCTGCTGTTGCCGCCAACTGTCCTTGCAGGTCCACATCCTGTAGCAGTGCTTCCACACGCTGCCGGCGTGCCGACAGCACTTCACTCAACGGCGACTTACCGGCGCGGTAGTCCGCCAGAGCGAGGCGTACCCGGTCCTCGGCCAGGGGCAAAAGTGTTTCGCGACTACGCCGCACTGCCCGTTGCAAGCGGTGGTACTCGGCAAGGTCTGTTTCAAGCTGGGCTTGATGCTCGCGCAGGGCAGCGTCCTGCTCATCCTCCAGTTGTCGAACTTGTGCGCGTCGTGCCGCAATCATCGGGTCTTGCCGTGAGCTGGTGAACAACGGCAACTGGAAACTGACTTGCAGGCTGACCATGTTGCTGAATTCCGGACCACGGCGCTGATAATCCACCCCCCAGGACCAATCCGATTTCTTCTCCGCTTGAGCCTGATGTACCTCGGCTTGAGCCTCGCGTGTCATGGCGTTGTAGGTATTGAGCTCCGGATGGGCATGGACGGAGTGCAAGTATTCAGCTGCGTCTACACGCCAGACAGGGAAGGTCGGCGCGCCCACTTCGGCGTCCTGCCCAATCCAGCGCTTCAGCGCGGCTCGCGCCTGAGCTGACTGACTCAACAGAACGTCTTTCTGCTCGTCCAACTGCGCGGCTTCTTGCTTGGGAGCCAGCGTATCGGCGCTGGAGCCTGCGCCTCCGGCCAGGCGGGCCCGCACCGTGGAAGCCAGCAGCTGGTTTTCTTTGTAGAAGGCGTCGAACTGTTCAAGCTTTCGCTGCACGGTGTACGCAGTAACCCAAGCCTGTGCGGTTGCCGCCCTTACCTTCAAGCGTTCGAAAATCGCCTCGGCATCGGCTCGCTCGACCGTGGCCTGCGCTGTCTCTATGCGAGCTTTGCGTTTGTCCCGGTTCGGTACTTCTTGGGACAGGCCAACCACCTGCATGGTCATGAAGTCTCTGTTCATGCTCCAGCGGTCGGTGCCTTCAATCGGCAGGTTCTGTACCCCGAGATTCAGGCGCGGATCGGGTAGTTCGCCCGCTGGAATGACTGCGCTGCGCGCAGCTGATGCCTGCTCCTGGCGGGCCTGTAGAGAGGGAGCGTTGCGTTCAGCCAGTTGCAGCGCCTCATCCAGCGACAGCGTTGCAGCCTGTACCGAGACAGCCGGCAGCAGTATGGAAAGGACGGCCGTGGTTATCCGTCCCTGAAAACGTTGGGGAGTCATGAAAATGATTCCTCGAAAGATCAGCGCCCAGGCGCGTGCCATCGCCCCGCTGCTAGGCGGAACGACGGTGTGAAATTAAGAGGGAATCAGACGCGGGGAGGCCGCCATGGATCGGGGGGAGAGCCTGTCGCTATGCCTACCGCGTAGGTATCGGCAGGTCGTGGCTTGGCGAAAGTCAGCCCAGGCGTCAGGAAGCTGAGCTGTACGGTACTGGCAGTCCTGCACTCCTGGCCGACCTTGCAGGATTTGGCATGGTCGCCAGTCTTACCCTGGTCTTGGTCCTGGCAGCAGTCATGGTCCATGCCCGCCATCATTTCCATGCCCATCGCCTGCATTGGGCAGGGTTCAGTCGCCGAATCGATGCCCGCCATCCCGTTAAGCGGAAGCGCCACGATAAGCATCAGGATGGTGAGCAGTCGAATGAACCGATTCATGATGGGCGAGTATAGGTTACCGGGATGAGTTCAGCATTAAGGGGTTGGGGCTGCACTAACCAACCGCTTGGAGGCTGGGAGACTGATGAAGAATGTTGTGACACCCTCCGCTGATGTACACCAGATTCGTCCGCTATGAGCCTCGATGATAGAGCGGGTTATCGACAGCCCCAGGCCTGCATTGCTTGGGCCGCCTTCGCGCCTGGCTGGATCGGCTCGATAGAATCGGTCGAAGATCTTGCCAATGTGCTGGGGATCGATGGTTACCCCGCTGTTACGCACGGAAAGCGTCACGCTTTCAGGCGTCTGCTCGATCTGCACTGATATCTCGTTGCCTTCCGGCGTGTAGCGCAACGCGTTGGATAGAAGGTTGGAAAGCGCTCGGTCAATCATCAGGCGATCGCCACGAACCTTACCCTGCCCGTGCAGGGTCAGCTGGATGCCTTGATCCTCAGCCAGGAACTGGTAGTACTCGAACAGCTTGGATACGAGGTCGGAGAGCTCCACATCAATCTGCTCAGGGACGATCAGACCGTTATCCGCCTTGGCGAGGAACAGCATGTCGTCGATCATGCGCGACATGCGCTTGAGGTCTTCCAGGTTCGAATAGAGGTTTTCCTCATAGGCATCCAAGTCACGCTTCTTGGTGAGCACCACTTCGGTATGGGTCAGAAGGTTGCTGACTGGCGTTCTCAACTCATGAGCGATATCGGCAGAGAAGTTGGACAACCGAACGAATGCATCTTCCAATCGTCCCAGCATCCCGTTGAAAGACAGGATGAGCTCCTGAAGCTCAAGCGGTACGGGCTCCAGGGGAATGCGCTCGCGGAGCGATCTAGCCGACATCCCGGTGGCCACTTTGGTGATTTGCCCGACAGGCCGAAGCCCACTCTTGGCCACGACCCAACCCAAACCTGCGCTCACAATCGCGCTGATAAGCAGGCCGATGCCGAACCACCATTGCAGGGTGACAAAGAAATGGGCGTGAGTGGTGACATCGAGCATCAGCACGGCCGTCACCGGTTCAGGCTCGCCTACTATGGTCAGCTGGGCGGTAATGCCGCGGAAGTTCTGCGCTTCATCCTGCCATTCCCAGACCGCACCCCGATGCGCCTGCTCGAACCGCTGAGGAATTTGGGAGGCTTTGGGGTCTGAAAAAAGGACCGTACCGTCAGCCTTGGTGATTTTCGCTGACAGATCCTGATGTGCGCCGAGCAATGCCCGCAGCTGCTGCTCCTGATCGTCGAGCCCGCCTCGCGCTGCTGAGATGGAAAGGATATGACGCGTTGACGCCAGCTTTTCAGAAAGCGCCTGCTCATCCAGCATCCGGAAATGGTGCTGGCTGAGTCCGTAGAAAGCGACGCCGGCAACCACCAGGACAGCAGTCACCGCGAACATGAACATCAGGGTCAGTCGCTTGACGAGCGATGATTGCGGGCGCATCACTCCGGCACATCCATCATGTAGCCCATGCCTCGGGCGGTATGGATGAGCTTTGGCGCGAAGTCGTCATCAATCTTGGCCCGCAGTCGGCGAATCGCGACCTCGATCACGTTGGTGTCACTGTCGAAATTCATGTCCCAAACCTGAGAAGCGATCAGCGACTTTGGGAGCACCTCGCCGCGTCGGCGCATGAGCAACTCCAACAGGGAAAACTCCTTGGCAGTAAGGTCGATCCGCTTGCCGTTTCGCGTAGCTCGACGCTTGAGCAGGTCTACCTCAAGGTCTGCCATCTTCATGGTGGTTTGAGCAGAACCACCGTTGCCTCTGCGCAGCAACGTGCGAACCCGAGCCAGCAGCTCCGAGAACGCAAAGGGCTTCACCAGGTAATCATCAGCGCCCAGCTCCAAACCTTTCACGCGATCGTCTACGCCATCACGGGCCGTCAAGAAAAGGACCGGTACATCCTTACCCGCTGCACGGATCTTGCGCAGGACCTCCCAGCCATCGAGCCCCGGCATCATCACGTCGAGGATCAGCAAGTCATACGCTTCGCTCTGCGCCTGTTGCAGGGCGTCAGTGCCTGTCATCACCCTGTCAACGGTGAAGCCAGCTTCTGTTAGGCCTTGCTGGAGGTAGACACCGGTTTTCGGCTCATCTTCGGCTACGAGTAATTTCATCTGCTCTCATCCACGCGGGGTGCATCTCCAGTGTGCAGGAAAAAAGACGCCCAACCAGAAGCTGACTGAAAAGTAATGTCGAGATCAGTTTTCTGACAGCACCGCGAGGCTAACTTGACCCTGTACCTGACGCCATGAGGCGCAGAACCCACTGAGGATCTCCAGATGAACATGGTCAAAGCAATTGTGATGGTCGTTACCTTCGGCATGGCAGGCATCGCCCTGGCAGAGGGCGGCGCGGACCGGACCTTTGCACGGATGGAAGCGGCTCTCCAAAGCTCCATGCAGGCCTCCCAGGTTGCGCAGGAGAAGAAAGAGCAGGCGCCATTCGCCGCCCAGTCCAGCAAGCACGCGGGCCACGAAAGCTGCTGATCCTAGCTTACAGAAAAGTAATCATCCCGGAATCTGAACTATGGCAGTTTCAGACTACGGCCTCTCATCAGCCTCGCGTAGTGGCGAAAGTCTACGAGACTGGTGAGAGCTCCAATGAACCCAAGGGCTGCGCCATCGAGCAGCCTGGATATCAGCGATCTACCTGACTGGACGCAACGGCATGCAAAGCAAAACCACGAGACGATCTTTCGTCAAAGGCCTGGCCGCTACCGGACTTCTGGGTGGGCTCGGCATGTGGCGCGCGCCGGTCTGGGCCGTGACCAGCCCTGGCCAACCGAACGTGCTCAGCGGCACTGACTTCGATCTGTATATCGGCGAACTCCCCGTCAATATCACGGGTGCAGCTCGCACGGCCATGGCCATCAACGGCTCCGTGCCAGGGCCGATCCTGCGATGGCGCGAAGGCGACACCGTGACGCTACGCGTACGCAACCGGCTGAAACAGGACACCTCCATTCACTGGCACGGCATCATCCTGCCCGCCAACATGGACGGTGTGCCGGGCTTGAGCTTCCACGGCATCGCTCCAGATGGCATGTACGAATACAAATTCAAGGTCCACCAGAACGGCACTTACTGGTATCACAGCCACTCAGGCCTCCAGGAACAGTCCGGGGTCTATGGGGCGTTGGTGATCGATGCCAAGGATCCGGAGCCGTTTGTGTATGACCGTGATTACGTCGTCATGCTCAGCGATTGGACGGATGAAGACCCGGCGCGAGTGCTCTCCAAACTCAAGAAGCAATCTGACTACTACAACTTCCACAAGCGCACAGTTAGCGACTTCGTTGACGATGTGAGCGAGAAAGGCTGGTCGGCCGCTGTAGCGGATCGGAAGATGTGGGCTGAAATGAAGATGAGCCCCACCGACCTCGCTGACGTGAGCGGGTATACCTACACCTACCTCATGAACGGCCAGGCTCCGAACGGCAACTGGACGGGTATCTTCAAGCCCGGCGAGAAGATCCGCCTGCGCTTTATCAACGGCTCGGCCATGACCTATTTCGATGTCCGGATTCCTGGGCTCAAGATGACGGTTGTGGCTGCCGACGGCCAGTACGTCAAACCCGTATCGGTCGATGAGTTCCGGATCGCCGTTGCGGAAACCTACGATGTCATCGTCGAACCTGAAAACGAGCAGGCCTATACGATCTTCGCGCAATCCATGGACCGTACCGGGTATTCCCGAGGCACTCTGGCGGTTCGTGAAGGCTTGCAAGCGCCCGTGCCGGAGGTAGATCCGCGCCCGATCATCGCCATGAGCGATATGGGCATGGACCACGGCAGCATGGGCGGAATGGATCACGGCAGCATGGCTGGCATGGACCAAGGCAAGAAGGCTGGAATGGATCACGGCAACATGGCCGGCATGGACCACAGCAAGATGGCTGGAATGGACCATAGCAGCATGGCCGGCATGGACCAAGGCAAGATGGCTGGAATGGATCACGGCAACATGGCCGGCATGGATCACAGCAAGATGGCTGGGATGGGTCATGAAGGCATGGCCGGCATGAGCGGTGCAATGCAGAGCCATCCGACTTCCGAGACCAACAACCCGTTGGTCGATATGCAGACCATGTCGCCGACCCCGAAGCTGAACGATCCGGGAATTGGCCTGCGCAACAACGGGCGCCGAGTGCTGACCTACGCCGATTTGCGGAGCACCTTCATCGATCCCGATGGTCGAGAGCCTGGACGCACAATCGAACTGCACCTTACCGGCCACATGGAGAAGTTCGCATGGTCGTTCGACGGTATCAAATTCTCCGACGCTGGACCGCTGCGGTTGAAATATGGCGAGCGTCTTCGCATCACCTTGGTCAACGACACCATGATGACTCACCCCATCCATCTCCACGGTATGTGGAGTGATCTGGAGGACGAGAACGGCGACTTCATGGTTCGCAAGCACACCATCGACATGCCACCTGGCTCAAAACGAAGCTATCGCGTCACCGCAGATGCCTTGGGACGTTGGGCCTATCACTGTCACCTACTGTTCCACATGGAAATGGGCATGTTCCGAGAAGTCCGTGTGGACGAATGAACTGGAGATTTGAGATGAGCAAACCAATGAAACGAAGCGCCTTTTTCCTCTCTGCTGCGATGGTCGGCATGTTGGCTGTTTATGCCCCGTCGTCGTGGTCTAGCGACAACCACGATCAGCATTCCCAGAAATCCACCGAGGCCGGTAAAGCCAAAGGCTCGCAGGACAAGCAGGGCCAGGGGATGAACCATGAAGGCATGGATCATGGTTCCATGGAAGGTATGGACCACGGCTCGATGAAGGGGATGGATCATGGCTCGATGGAAGGCATGGACCACGACAAAATGATGGAATCGCACGGCAGCGACAAAGCTAAGGCAGGGAAAGATGGCCAATAGCTTTGGGCGGCCTTCGCTGCTGGCCCTGACTGTTTCAATCGGCATGCTGGGCGTAACGCCCAGCTTCGCCGCTGAAGAAATGGATCAATCGGGCATGGATCATTCGAAAATGGGGCACGGTTCCATGCAAATGGATGCTGCTCCGTCCGAATCGATGCCGGCGATGGATCACAGCAAGATGGGGATGAGCAAACAGCAGAAACAGCCTGCCCCTGTTGATCACAGCCAGATGGGGCATGCTCAAAGCCAGAGCAAATCCAGCCCGATGGACCATAGCAAGATGGACCACAGCAAAATGGGCCATGGGAACATGAAAGGCATGGATCACGGTTCGATGAAGGGGATGGACCATTCCCAGATGAATCATGGTTCAGCGACTTCTCCGACCACAACGAGCCGCACGCCGATTCCAGTGCTCACTGATGCCGATCGCGAGGCAGCCTTCCCCCCTTTGGGTGGCCACCAGGTGCACGACAGCGGAATCAACAGCTTCTTCCTGTTGGACCAGCTCGAATACCAGGACGCCGATGAGGGCAGCACCCTGGCTTGGGATGCATCTGGCTGGGTAGGTGGCGACATCAATCGACTCTGGGTTCGCTCGGAAGGCGAGCGCACCAACGGGGTAACCGAAGACGCTGAGCTGCAACTGCTATACGGGCGCTCGGTCAGTCCTTGGTGGGACGTGGTCGCCGGGGTCCGTCAGGATTTCAAACCGGAATCACCGCAGACCTGGGCAGCCTTTGGTATTCAGGGCATGGCCTTGTATGACTTCGAGGCCGAAGCTACGGCGTTCATCGGCGAAAACGGCCAGACTGCTGCGCGTCTTGAAGGCGAATACGACATCCTGCTGACCAATCGCTTGATTTTGCAGCCCACGGCTGAGGCGAACTTCTATGGCAAGAACGATCCTGAGCGCGGTGTTGGCTCGGGTCTGGCCAATACCGAAGTCGGGCTGCGTCTACGGTATGAAATTGTCCGCCAGTTTGCCCCGTACATAGGCGTTACCTGGAGCCGCTCCTACGGCAACACCGCTGACTTCATCCGAGACGAGGGTGGAGACGTTAATGAGGCACGCTTCGTTGCCGGTATCAGGATGTGGTTCTGAGAATTCCAACATGAAAAGAACAATTACAACGCTGCTTGTGGCCGGTGCTGTCGGAAGTGCTGCGGTACTGGGCACGGCGTATTTCGGCTTGGTGAATGTCGGCGCCGATGATCCTCACTTCCCGGCTGTCCATTCGTTTCTCGCGATGGCTCGCGACCGTTCGATTGAGGTTCGAGCGCGAGACATTGAAGTGCCTGACCTGAAGGACGCTGCGTTGATCAAGGCAGGCGCAGGCAACTACAACGCCATGTGCATTGGATGCCACCTCGCCCCTGGCGTTGGGAAGACAGAACTTAGCCAAGCGCTATACCCGTCGCCACCTGACCTCACCAAGGTGGGTGTCGGAGACGATCCGGCTGCCGCATTCTGGACAATCAAGCACGGCATCAAAGCCACCGGCATGCCCGCTTGGGGCAAGAGCATGGGTGACGAGTACATCTGGGGAATCGTCGCGTTCCTGGATCAACTTCCCCAAATGAATCCCGAACAGTACAAAGCTTTGGTGGCCACGAGCGGTGGCCACCAGCACGGCGGCGGTGAAAGCGATATGCATAACCATGAGGGCCAGCACGGCGGGAGCGGTCAAGCCGAGCATGGTGATCACGACGAAGCGGCAGACGACGATCATGCCCAGGCAGCTCACGACCATGGAGCTGCACCCGCAGGCGCCGCCCAAGCGGCAGATCATCATGGTGACCACAATGCGGCCGAAGCCCATTCGGATGCCCATCCGAAATCGTCGCCAAAGACGCATGTTCACAAAGACGGTAAGGAGCACACTCATGCCAACTAACCGGATACTCGTTCGTCTAGCCGCTATAGCTGGGCTGCTGGTGACCTCAGCGTCCTACGCTGCCGAGCCTTTGTCCATCGACGTTCACCGAGACGCGAACTGCGGTTGCTGCAAGAAATGGATCGCGCACCTGGAAGCCAATGGTTTCAAAGTGACCGACCATGTTGAGACGGACATGAGTGCAGTGAAACAGAAGCTGGGCGTAGCGCCACGGTTAGCGTCCTGCCACACAGCTGTGATCGACGGAAGGTTTGTTGAAGGCCACGTGCCAGCTGAACAGGTTCGAGAACTCAGGGGGCGGAACGATCTGGTCGGGATCGCCGTACCAGGAATGCCAGCTGGATCTCCAGGCATGGAGGTTGATGGCGTAAGCCATGCCTACCAAGTCATTGGGTTAACCAAAAGCGGCGAGGACCTAGTAGTCGCCAACTATCCAGCCAAATAACGCACCGACGATGAGGACGGCGGTAGGCTGACGCCGTCCTCTGTACCCCCGCTGGAAAGGCTTCATCAGCTCAACATGACGAGACAGAGTGCTTGCAAAGGGCAGCTAATCAGATTCACGGCGCTCGCGCACAGGCTTGAGCACGATATCGCCGTTGATGAGCTCGATGGAGAGCCTGTCGCCCGTCGTGACTCCGAGCTCGCGCAGAATGTCGTCGGGTAATTCCACAATCACATCGCCGGAGCCGTCGCCGGGATCAAGGCACTTAACCGTGGTGCTCGCTGATTCAGTCATTGGGCTCTCCTGCCTGAGCTACCAATCCTCATCGTACTCCACCAGTCATGAAAGCCGGTAACCAGGCGATCAATCGCCGGAATCGACGCTTCAATCCGGCTTTATCAGCGTGCATCCTGCCCGCTTGATCCGTGCTCAGTTCTGGCCCCGGCAACCGATACCAGCGGTCCGGTACTCAAGGATTTTCAGGTCTCCATTGGAATCCTCGTAGTTCATCTGTGCTGGCATCACGTCACAGCTCGCCTTGGTCGATGTCATGCTGATTACTCTCGCCACGTCGAGCCGCATCCCGTAGCGATAATGGATCACCTCCGGTGGCTTCTTATCATTGGCGGCTGCATAAGCTCGCATAGCTTGCTCATTGGCCTGAATCATCTTCCCGTATAGACGGTCGGATCCTCCTTCGGCGAGCGCGGTTGAGGAGGCCACTATGGCCAGGATGGCCGCGATACTTTTGATGACTTTCATTTCAATCACTCCAATAGACGTGACTGAAGATTAGGATTTTGTCGCTGTCAATTGAGTGATACGGGGATTACAAGGTTGTAAGTCCGGCTTGCATAGGGAGGTAGCGTTGCGTCTTCACGGCATACCAATTCCCCATCAGGCACACTACTGATAGACACCCAGGCGAAGGCGCTCAAGATAGTCCGCTACCACGCTGAATCCGAGCGACGTGTCGAGCATCTCGAAGGGTACAAACCCCATCAAACGGCCGCACGGCCGACAAAGCCACTGCTCCGCGAGCATCTGAGAGCCAAATACCTTCGACGCAAGCTCCAGTCCTTTCGCATATTGAAACGCCACCGCGCTCTGCTGGGCATCCAGGCGATGGGCCTGAACGGAATGGCTCAGACGGTGAACGCTTCTGGTCGATCTTCCTGTGATTCGCCTGACAAGGTTACGAGCCTTGAATAGGCTTGAGGACTCGACCATGCATTTCACGTCGCTGAAAAAAAATCCTGTTTGGACAAGACGCAGGAGTTCCAGCTGGCTCAACTCATCAGGGTCGGTATGAATCAAGTGGAACGTTGGTGCAAAAGCCTGCGATTCAACAGGTGGGGGCGTGCTTGTAGGATTCATTGCATCGACCTCCTCTTGTGCGTTGGCTGCCAGACTAGATCGATTTTGATTCCCAAGCACGCCCGACGCCCTTTAACCTTCACACCTTAGCCCAAAACGATCACTAATGTGTATGCAGTGCCGGTGTCTTCTAACTAAAATGCCATACCACTCGTCTTCCAGAACATCATTGTATGAAAATTTTCACACCATTACCTGGAGAATATATCGCATCTGCGCTTAAGCGTGGCAATGAGCTCCTAGGCATTAAATCGTTGAAAACTGAAGATTTCTATATAAAAGCGAAACCTCGTATCGGGTTCGGAATTAATAAGACTTTGGGGAGATTGCAAACAGAGTGGCGGCCGCATCAAGAATTCTATTACCCAAAGCTGCTAGACGAGCACAAGATTTCGGACCTAGCCTTAAGCAATCACACTTTGTATCCTATGATAGCTGCCCTCGGGCGACATCGAGCGACCGCAATCGTCACACCGAAAACTTGGGAAAAGGTTTGTCCAGATTGTGTTCGCGAAGACTTGGATAATTGCGGAAGCCCGTATATTCATCGCAGACACGTATTGGGTTCCGTACAGGTGTGCAGTACTCATGCCTGCGCTCTAATCGAGACGTGCCCGACCTGCTCAATACCAATGAGAAAGCACGAAATTAATCACCTAGCCAAGTGCAGCAAGCTTAACACATGGTCAAGACGTCAAAAGCGAGAATTCGGATCAAACCGTCATATGTATGCCAAATTTGTCGCAGACCTTTTGGACTATCGCGGCCCGATGATCAAGGATGGAATGGCAGACTTTGTCGCATATGCAAGCCTCATGATAAATCGAATGAGCGCGTTCGAAAAAACCCAGCTGAATATTTCCAAACTGATCAACGAAGAAATGGGAATAATTTCGAGACTCACCCATGCCAGTATCTCTACCAGCGACAAATATCCTATCTATGTGTTTCTGGGATGCCACACCGCTGAAAAGTATTTCAACTTGCTAAATAATAAAAATGAGCAAGAGCTGCTGCGAGAAAAGAAAAGAGTCGCATACACTAAACTTTTGCACGAAGCCATGAAAACTAATCCATATCGTCACGTATCTGCGTAAAGACTTCATCTTCGGACACGCGAGATATTCTTATTCCTGCATAACGGTATAGAACACTCATCGCACAGTTTTCAGTCAGCGAGTATTCTCGAATTGCCCACCGGATTTTACGTAGCTGGTGGTCATGAGTAGACTCAAGTAAACCCGCCATCAACCTAGTGCTCATCGGAAAGTGGTCCGGCATCTTGAGGAAAGCATGAGCGTTTACGACACGCCTACATAGAGCAGCGCGGGTGACCTGCTGAGGCTTTCCCTCTACAGAAAGAATGATCGTCTTCGCTTTAGCGAGCTCCAACGCAAGGGCCGAGTCCCTGGATTGCCAATCGATCAAAATTCTTCGGTCTCTGTGGTAGCGGTTCGCAGCAACATAACAGGCCAACCATTCCCTGTCGTGGCGGTACAACCACTGATAACCCGGCTTGTCATGACATTTGAGATTGGTACTTTTTGCAAAAGCTATCCGCCGGACGTGAAGGTCATCGTCAGGGATGAGGTTATTCGGTTCATCAGGCCGGACAACAACACCAGCGCGATTATCGGCCTCTAGACGGTAGGTCTTCAGGTGCTCCAGCTCCAGATCAAGGAGCCAGCAGAGGAAATAGAACTTGAAGGGCTGCACGGTTCGACCTTGTCGCCGCATTATCTGAAAGACCCAGGCAGCGGATCGAACCATCTCTTCAAATTCGGCGGCGCTAGGACTGCACCGAAGTCGCCTGGTTAAAAAATCTCTCAGCATCTGCTCTCTAATTCGTCCAGACTTGATAAAACCCATCTCATCCAAACGGTTCCTGAGCAAATTTCCAGCCAGAATCGTTTTCATCTCATCGGGATGGTCTAGCCCCCATAGCTGCATGCGGGCAATGGCAACGGCTCCGCTGTGGTCACCACAGTCCATAACCGGCGTTCCAGCAAATTCCCCCGGAAGCGACATACAACGCCAATCTGACCCTTCGGGGAATCTTATCGCCTGTAGTACTTCGCTGTGGCGTGGACAAATGCAAGTGCCCGAAGCTTGGTGAATACGATGCCAATAAGCTGAGCCGCACGCCAGAATGTCCTCTCTGACGCAGCTCTCGCAATACCTAAACGAGGCGTGTTGGAGGAAACGCGATGCTGTAATGCCCAATGCCATCTTGAGGCCTGTACCTCGATTACCTCCCATTAGAACGGCAGCATAGCGGCCCTTCTCTTCATCCAAAAAAGGCAGAAAAAGCGGTAAAAGCGTGAAGCGCTCGATCAGCTCTCCAATGGAGAAGGCGCCTCTGAGACGTTCAGACAAAGCCCCTAAGCAGCACGGCAGGATGGAACCGCAGGTACGCGAGTAGCTGTCAAAGAGCTCTTGGCTGGTCACTCGATATCCCTGATTCGCCGCTAGCTTGTGATAGCGCACGGCCAAGCTATAGAGCGACTCATCCGGAAACGGCTGGGGAAAGAACAGAAGGTTAGCCACTGCCCTGAGCTCCCCTGCGTCAAATTACCAGGAAGAATCCCTATCCACCCAGCCGCGCTGTTCGAGCTGAGCCTGAAGGTCTTCGTCCTTCGAAAAATGCACGTTAGTTAACGCGCCGTCAGCAACCGGTACGACCGTACGACTCGGAGCCTTCGGCACCGATTTGTCCTTTGCTAGAGTTGAAGGTGTTATCGCGGGCTGTGTAAGTAGCGAAAGATGAGCCCTGTCCGCCCGGCGAGCCAAGTCGTAGCTCATCATCTGAGCGATTTGGTCTTTTGTAGGCATCATGTCCTCGAAATCAGCAATCTGAAGAGGATCACCGCTTCGAAGGGCCTCGATGGGCTTGTGCAAAAGCCTCATTTGATTGTCATACACCTGCTGAAGCACGGCTGGCGTAATGGCGTCGATTCCTTCCCAAATAACATGACGCTGCGCAAGCATAAGCAGTTTCGCTAGGAAATCTGTATTGCCCTGGGTGAGATCATAGATCTTGGACAGGAGGTCACTCGTCAGGGGAGCGCAAGATTCCGTCCAGTCATAGGCCCAGAGTTGGGACACCAAGTGATGCCAAAACGGATCGTCTTCACTGAAACGGTCAAAGGCGATTGGCCCAATTCCCGCCGCTCTTCGGGCATTACGCAACACACCAGAAAACAGCGGGAGCATTGCGTTGGTCCCAACATAGACAAGCGGAACGCCAGCATCATTGGATAAAGTTACGAAGAAATTCAGCAACTTTTCCCGATCCTGCCCCCCACGTGACGAGCAAAGATGCTGCATTTCATCAATTATCAAAGCACCGATGAAAAAGGTTTTGCACAGCTGACTGATGTGCTGAAGCATTACGCTGATGCTGTTGGCGGCACCGCCCCTGCGAGAGTATTTTTCGACGCCTAACGCAGCGTCCAGCGCTGAGAAGAATGCTGCGCAAAAACCGCGCAACGAGCCGTCGTGAGGGCACTCAATCTTTAGCCACACAACCTGGGTTTCGATGAGAATCGCGTCTTTATATCTGCTGTGACTGATCACCTGCGGATAAAGCCTTGCTATGGAATTGAGCGCTGTGGTCTTGCCCATACCACTCAGGCCAATGAGGGTCATCGTCTCAGCGGTGGACATGAATCCATGGCGCTTGGCCGCTGCCGAGGAAGGCAACCGATGCCTAACAGATGAGGCCAACAGCGGATTGCGGCCCGAATATCCGTAGCGGATCAGCTGGCTGAATAGGTCTTCGAGGCGCAGATGGATTTCGAATGGAACCACAACATCTTTCAGCCGGTTGATCCCATGGCCGCGAAGCTTCGGTGGCAACGCTCGTTCGGCCTCGTCGGGCTTCGGCGGAAGATTCCCAACGCGCCTGACCACATCAACATCCGAAAGAATTCTAGGCAAGCATTCAATCAGCGGGTTGCCATCATATTGAGGCATGCCTGTAGGAATGTATTCTGCGGGGGAGAAGGTCAAATCGTTCATGTCTCTATCTCGCTACCCTCGCTGACTACCAGTTTCAGAAACGCTGCGCTTCTTGTGGAACTGGGCCTGCCGGTGACTGGCCTAGAATTTTCTCCCGCAAGAGGCGTGTTATCCACAACGCGTAGCTGATTCAGATCAGCGGTATGGGAATCGCGCTCGGTCTGAGCTTCGGTAGCACGCTTGGCACGTTTGTCCCGCTTGAAATCTGCATTCGATTTCGGGTCACCCTGTGCGGCACGTTTGGCTTTGGCCCGGTCAAGGATTTCCTCTTGCCGCCCCCTTACCAGCGCCGCAGTATTGTCACTGTCATAACGGGCATCCGGCGAAACTTGGTTCAAGACATGGACCATATCTAGAACCTCCTCCATGCGTAGTCCACCATATTTCTGCCGTTGCTGCGGTACAATAGTTAAAGCCTCAAAACCTGCTTCGGACTTGATCCAACAATTTTCAATAGAGTTAGGATCGTAGAATACTCGAACATACTTCGTCCGCAGGTTGTGCGAGCGCTCCAACCACTCCTCACGCAAGGCTGTTTGACATGTATATTGTACGCCTTGGAAAACAATACCGCCTCGACTGATACGACACTCTTGAGAGGGCAATAAAGCAATTTTCAACTCAGCCGGAGATACCACTTTGGAATTGATAGGACTATTAGCCTTCGACCAATTCCAAACCGCCATAGGCGTCGCTTCTATACCGTCAGCAATCATCTCGCGGCTTAATAGGTGTGGTATGCGTAGGCTCTTATTGTGCGCCAAGACCCCTACAATAACCATTTCTGTGAACTCGTCGATATCCAAAATCGCATCGAGTTGGTAGTCCCTATCACCACGCTCCATTTTACGAGCATCTACTCCGCCTGGAACAAATTTCAAGTCCAAGTGTTCATTGATCAGACGGAAGCGGCTTTCGATGATCCCTTTCCAATCAGGCCTGAAGGGAGGCAAAATTTGCACCGCTAGTCCCAAGCTTTGCGACAGCGTTGCCCCAGCCTCACTTAGAAGCTCAGCCCGGTCAGCAACAATTTCTGCTGGCAAGTGCGAGCACGGCCAGTCAGCCTCATCTATTTCAACATTGTATCGCTTGCAAAAATCGACTTTTGGGGTGCAAGCATTGTATATCGCGTGTCGAGCCCCATTCCAACTGGGACCCTCAAGGCCCACGTGAATCCCTACAATCATTCTAGTAAAGGTATCGACGACCACATAAAGTATAGGGCGCCCAATGAGCCATAGCCTGTTAACCCGATGCACTAAATAGACATCAGCGATAGTAGAGTCTATCTCATATCGCTGGGTAGCCCCCATCAGGCCATGGGATGCTGACCCAACGATAGCACGATGATCTTTGTTGTATCGGATAGAACCGCCACGCACCTTCAGTTTATAGAGATCATCGAAAAACAATTTACCGTGATATCTAAGCTGGGTAGTAGTCGGGTAACTCCCCCGTACAATATTCCCTTTCGATCCGTCCGGCAGAGTCTCTCTATAAAATTTGTTTAACATCCACTTGTGTGCATCTTTAAGGGTGCCGCATTTGCCGCTAGCAACCCGCCCGTAAGCCAAACGGATATGAGAGAGATGGCGCTGTTCCAGCGTGATGGCACCACCATCATTGACAACGACACCACGATACTTACGTGGCCTACCGGGGATAATGCCTGAGGATCGATCCTTTTTCTTTCCCCGTCCACCGCAAGCGCTAGTGTTCCAAAGAAAGGCGTTAGGTGTCTGCCCCATGCTCCAGTAGCGGTATAGAAGCCGGTATATCTGTTTACGCTCTACTCCTGCCTCTAGGGCATGCCTTGCAACCAGCTTCCCAAAACCCGGTCCAAGAATTTCCAAGGCGGAGCGATCTTCTACTAAACCTCTAATAAGGCTCCAGTTTCGATTTCGGCTCGATTTTTCATTTTCACTAATTTCATCGTCGCTTCTGAGCAGATGTAAGGGCACCATTTCTCGACTTAAGATTGCGCGCCCTGCGTCAATATCGTCAATCAAGACGGACCGCTCGATCTGCCACGGCTTGCTGGGATTTGTACTCAGCTCAATCACAATGACAGAATCATTATCTATGCCTAAGATCCGAACCGCTTTTTTTAGTAGGCTAGGTTCTTCGCCAGGAGTGACAATGCTGTTGATTTTAAGATCAAGCATGATGGGAAACCTCGTTTGGCAGAGACAAAGCCGCTGACCTTTGGTTCGGCCATACGTGCAACGGCTGCGACAGGCTTATTACTTTCGAGGTAAGATCTGACTCTAAACGACCGTTCCATAGCAGGTGATGGAAGAGGCGCTTTACACCCATATATTCAATGTAAAGGTCACGAGACGCTTTATCCAAAAGAATTTTTAACGGTATTTGATCCGTCTTTGCCCCCTCGATGTATCCAAGCAAATTGCCGATGTTCTTCTCCGTCGGTAACGAGGGATGAATACTGGCGTATGTCCTGAGAATCTTGAGGTTCGCTAATTTTATCTTCGAGAGGTTTTCATGCAGGACCAGCTTCCAGTCCACCCCCCTCATTGCCCAGTATTTTTCTTCGATGGCTAGCTTTTCTGCTATTCGATTACGCGCATGAAGATCAGCCTGCTCAAACTCTTTTCGATATTTCACTGATCGAGCAGCTAGCCTAGTTTCGCCAGAGGAATCCAAGAAGGTAACGAGAAAGTCCGTCGTCATAACGACAGGTATTTGCGTACCAGGATATACAGGGTGGCGACAGTTAATACTTGAGGCAATTGCTTGGGTCTCAGCCTGTGTCAGCAGAGGATACTGCTCTCGGATATCGATGATCGAGGCATCGTGCTCAAGTACAGTTAAGTAATCTCGCTCTGCATTGGACAGCAGATGGTGTGTGCGGTGAATTTTAACTCCCGCGATCATGTGAGAGACACCCTTTGATTTGATCTCCCACACTTTGATCCATGGCTTATAGGAGTCTCTGACTCCACATCCACGACCCGATTGAATTTTCTTATCTATTTTTGCCTGGGTCATCAGCTTGCGATGTGCAGCCTTGACCGGAGCTATGGGCATGGATGCCATTGTTCGAGTCGCTCAAAATTGGGCGACCCGCTCGACCGGGACGAGGACAGGTGTCGTGCACAGGGGGACACCCCAGAGAGCGGGCTAAGCCAGGACAACAGTCACAGCGGTGAGTAGAGGATTGTCACCCGAATCTTCAAGGCCTGGCTCCGGCCCGATGTGCGGTCAGAGCCTGCCTTGTGACAACCTTTATTACGTTGTGACAACCTTTATTGTTTTGTGACAACCTTTATTATTCAAAAACACCTCCCTTTTCAACAGCAGTAGCGTTACTCCACCGTCACCGACTTGGCCAGGTTGCGCGGCTGGTCGACGTCGGTGCCCTTGAGCACGGCGACGTAGTACGACAGCAGTTGCAGCGGGATGGTGTAGAGGATCGGTGCCAGCGCATCGTTGATGTGCGGGACGTTGATCACATGGGTGCCTTCGCCATTGCTCATGCCGGCCTGCTCGTCGGCAAAGACCACCAGCTCACCACCACGGGCGCGAACTTCCTGCAGGTTCGACTTGAGCTTTTCCAGCAGCTCGTTGTTAGGAGCCACGGTCACCACGGGCATATCGTTGTCCACCAACGCCAGAGGACCATGCTTGAGCTCACCGGCCGGGTAGGCTTCGGCGTGGATATAGGAGATTTCCTTGAGCTTGAGCGCGCCTTCCATGGCCACCGGGTACTGGGCACCGCGGCCAAGGAACAGGGTGTGGTGCTTGTCGGCGAACAGCTCGGCGATCTTCTCGACCACGCCATCCATCGCCAGCGCTTCGCTCAGGCGTGCCGGCAGGCGGCGCAGCTCGTCCACCAGCTCGGCTTCGACACCGGCCTCGAGGGTACCGCGCACCTGGCCGAGGGCCAGGGTCAGCAGCATCAGCGAGACCAGCTGGGTGGTGAAGGCCTTGGTCGAGGCGACGCCGATCTCCGGCCCGGCCAGGGTCAGCAGGGTCAAGTCGGATTCACGCACCAGCGAGCTGATGCCCTTGTTGCAGATGGCCAGGCTGCCGAGGAAGCCCAATTCCTTGGCATAGCGCAGGGCCGCCAGGGTGTCGGCGGTCTCGCCGGATTGCGAGATGGAGACGAACAGGGTGTCCGGCTGCACCACCACCTTGCGATAGCGGAACTCACTGGCGACTTCCACCTGGCAAGGGATGCCGGCGAGGCTTTCGAGCCAGTAACGGGCGACCATGCCGGCGTGGTAGCTGGTACCGCAAGCGACGATCTGCACATTGCGCACTTTGCCGAACAGCTCGGCGGCCTGGGGACCGAAGGCCTGCACCATCACATGGTCATTGCCCAGGCGACCTTCCAGCGTACGCTGCACCACGCCGGGTTGCTCGTGGATCTCCTTGAGCATGAAGTGGCGGTAGTTGCCCTTCTCGGCGGCTTCCGCACCTTCGTGATACTGCACCGTCTCACGCTGGACCGGCTGACCGGCCTGGTCCCAGATCTGCACCTGAGTGCGACGAATCTCGGCGATATCGCCCTCTTCCAGGTACATGAAACGGTCGGTGACCTGGCGCAGGGCCAGTTGATCCGAGGCCAGGAAGTTTTCACCGAGGCCCAGGCCGATCACCAGGGGGCTGCCACTGCGGGCAGCCACCAGCCGGTCAGGCTGGCTGGCGCTGATCACGGCCAAGCCATAGGCGCCATGCAGGCGCTTTACCGCGGCCTTGAGCGCATCGGTGAGGTCGGGGATGGTCTTGAGCAGATGGTGGATGAGGTGCACGATCACCTCGGTGTCGGTCTGCGAGACAAAGGTGTAGCCCAGGCCCTTGAGCTCTTCGCGCAGTTCCTCGTGATTCTCGATGATGCCGTTGTGCACCACCGCCACTTCATGGCCAGAGAAGTGCGGGTGGGCATTGTGCACGGTAGGCGCGCCATGGGTGGCCCAACGGGTGTGGGCGATACCCAGTTGGCCAGCCAGCGGGTCGGCGGCAACCGCGCCTTCCAGTTCGCTGACCTTGCCGATGCGGCGGCGACGCTCGAGCGCGCCTTGCTGGGTCAGGACGGCCAAGCCGGCGCTGTCATAACCACGGTACTCCAGACGCTTGAGGCCTTCGATGAGAATGGCTGTGATATTGCGCTCAGCAACGGCACCGACGATTCCACACATAAGATGTTGCTCCTAGCTGATAGCGGCGCAGATAAGGGTGATGCCGCGGGCTTGAATCCGGTCGCGTGCCTCGGCGGGCAGGCGATCATCAGTAATCAGGGTATTCACGCTGCCCCAGGGCAGCTCGAGGTTGGGGATCTTGCGGCCGACCTTGTCCGACTCGACCATGACGATCACCTCGCGGGCCACTTCGGCCATGACCCGGCTCAATCCCAGCAGTTCGTTGAAGGTCGTTGTGCCACGTTCCAGGTCGATGCCGTCGGCACCGATGAACAGCTGGTCGAAGTCGTATGAGCGTAGTACCTGCTCGGCCACCTGGCCCTGGAAGGACTCCGAGTGCGGGTCCCAGGTACCACCGGTCATCAGCAGCACGGGTTCATGCTCTTGTTCGCTGATAGCCCGGGCCACATTGAGCGAGTTGGTCATCACCACCAGGCCTGGCTGGCGCCCGAGCTGCGGGATCATCGCCGCCGTGGTGCTGCCGCTGTCGATGATGATGCGCGCG
This sequence comes from Pseudomonas soli, assembly GCF_900110655.1. Classification (GTDB taxonomy): domain Bacteria; phylum Pseudomonadota; class Gammaproteobacteria; order Pseudomonadales; family Pseudomonadaceae; genus Aquipseudomonas; species Aquipseudomonas soli. The sequence goes on along the minus strand of NZ_FOEQ01000003.1, from coordinate 174,052 downwards.
TGTTCGCGGATGCGTTCTACCGCAGCACGGGCAATGGCCTGCTTGTAGAGGGACACCGGCTGGACCGTGTCGCCCAGCAGCTCCTGGGGCATGGTCACCGCACCGCCGTAGCGGCGCAGCAGCAGGCCGTTGGCCTCCAGGGCATGCAGATCCTTGCGGATGGTCACTTCGGAGGTTTCGAAACGCTTGGCCAAGGCGTCGACACTGACCTCGCCCTGCTCATTGAGCAAGGCCAGGATATTGTGGCGCCGTTGAGGGGTATTTCGTTTCGACATGTGGATTTAAGTTTCGATTCGAAAGATAAGTGTTGCAATCAAAACCTAAGTCAATCGATTCGTCAAGTCGGGCATCAACCGGCAAACAAAAAGGCCGACTTATTCACATAAGCCGGCCCTGTGCAAAAAGCGCTGTGGATAACTCAGCTCTTCTTGATCTTCTCCGGCCGTTTCCAGCCTTCGATATTGCGCTGGCGTGCACGCGCAACGCCCAACTGTCCCACTTCAACCATCTGGGTAATGGTCGAGCCCGCTGCGGTAGTGGCTCCGGCCTGGATTTCCACAGGGGCAACCAGGGAGTTGTTGGAGCCAATGAACACGTCCTCACCCATCACCGTGCGGAACTTGTTGGCACCGTCATAGTTGCAGGTGATGGTGCCTGCGCCGATGTTGCTGCGGGCGCCGATCTCGGCGTCGCCCAGGTAGGTCAGGTGGCCGGCCTTGGCGCCCTCGCCCAGGTGGGCGTTCTTCAGCTCGACGAAGTTACCCACATGCGCCTTGGCCTCCAGCACGCTGCCTGGACGCAAGCGGGCGAACGGGCCGGCATCGCTGCCCTCACCCATCACCGCGCCTTCGATATGACTGTTGGCCTTGATGACCACGCCCTTGCGCAGGGTGCTGTCCTTGATCACACAGTTCGGGCCGATCTGCACGTCGTCCTCGATGACTACCCGGCCTTCGAGAATGACGTTGATGTCGATCAGCACATCGCGGCCGACGGTCACTTCACCACGGACATCGAAGCGCGCCGGATCGCGCAGGGTGACGCCCTGGGCCATCAGGCGACGGCCTTCGAGCAGCTGGTAGTGACGCTCGAGTTCCGACAGCTGGCGGCGATCGTTGGCGCCCTGCACTTCCATCGGGTCGTGGGGCTGTTCGGTGGCGACCACCAGGCCATCGTCCACGGCCATGGCGATCACGTCGGTGAGGTAGTACTCGCCCTGGGCATTGTTGTTGGACAGACGGCCCATCCAGTCGGCCAAGCGTGCGGCCGGCATGGCGAGGATACCGGTGTTGCCTTCCTTGATCGCCTTTTGCGCTTCGCTGGCGTCCTTGTGCTCGACGATCGCGGTCACCTTGCCCGCGGCGTCACGCACAATGCGACCGTAGCCGGTCGGATCTTGCAAGGTTACGGTCAGCAGTCCCAACTGTTGTTCGCTGACCTTGGCCAGCAAGCGCTGCAGGGTCTCGACCTCGATCAACGGCACATCGCCGTAAAGCACCAGCACGGTGTCGGCGGTAATCGCCGGCAACGCCTGGGCCACGGCATGGCCGGTGCCCAGTTGCTTGTCCTGCATGACGAAGTTCAGATCGTCGGCCGCCAGGCGTTCGCGCACCAGCTCCGCGCCGTGGCCGATAACCACGTGAATACCCTGGGGCTGCAACTGGCGGGCGCTGTGGATAACGTGGCCGAGCATGGAGTTGCCGGCAACCGGATGCAGCACCTTGGGCAGCGCGGAGCGCATGCGGGTGCCTTGGCCTGCGGCGAGAATGACGATATCGAGGGACATTGACTGGCTACCAATACTGGGCGGTCAGGGACGTGACCAAAGGGGAAATTCAGAAAAGAAAAAGGGTAGCCGAGGCTACCCTTTAACTCAATCGCATTGGAAGTGACCGGCCAAGGCCAGGTTACTTGCCCTTGCGCAATTGCTGGACGGTACGCAGCTGAGCTGCAGCTTCGGCCAGACGTGCGGCAGCAGCACCGTAGTCGAAGTCCGAGCTTTTCGCGTTCAGCGCGTTCTCAGCAGCCTTGAGGGCTTCCTGAGCCTGAGCTTCGTCCAGGTCGGCAGCGCGCTGCACGGTGTCGGCAAGAACCTTGACCATGTTCGGCTGCACTTCGAGGAAGCCACCGGAGATGTAGAACACCTCACGATCACCACCTTGCTTGGTCAGCGTGATCGGACCAGGCTTGAGATTGGTGATCAGCGGCGCGTGGCCTGGAGCGATACCCAGATCGCCCAGGTTTCCGTGCGCTACTACCATCTCGACCAGGCCGGAGAAGATCTCTCCTTCCGCGCTGACGATATCGCAATGGACTGTCATAGCCATCTGCTTGCCTCAACCTGATTAGCGCCCCTTGCGGGGCGCCGGGATTACAGTTTCTTGGCTTTCTCGATCGCTTCGTCGATGCTGCCGACCATGTAGAACGCTTGTTCTGGCAGGTGGTCGTAGTCACCTTTGAGGATGCCGCTGAAGCCAGCGATGGTGTCCTTGAGCGAAACGTACTTGCCTGGCGAGCCGGTGAAGACTTCGGCCACGAAGAACGGCTGCGACAGGAAGCGCTGGATCTTACGAGCGCGGGCAACCAGTTGCTTGTCGGCTTCGGACAGTTCGTCCATACCCAGGATCGCGATGATGTCCTTCAGCTCTTTGTAGCGCTGCAGAACATACTGAACGCCACGTGCGGTGTCGTAGTGCTCGGTGCCGATCACGTTCGGGTCCAGCTGGCGCGAAGTCGAGTCCAGTGGATCGACCGCTGGGTAGATACCCAGGGAAGCGATGTCACGGGACAGAACGACGGTGGCGTCCAAGTGGGCGAAGGTGGTCGCTGGCGACGGGTCGGTCAGGTCGTCCGCAGGTACGTATACGGCCTGGACGGAGGTGATCGAACCTTCCTTGGTCGAAGTGATACGCTCTTGCAGAACGCCCATCTCTTCGGCCAGGGTCGGCTGGTAACCTACTGCCGAAGGCATACGGCCCAGCAGTGCGGATACTTCGGTACCGGCCAGGGTGTAACGATAGATGTTGTCGACGAACAGCAGAACGTCGTTACCTTCGTCACGGAACTTCTCAGCCATGGTCAGGCCGGTCAGCGCTACGCGCAGACGGTTTCCTGGTGGCTCGTTCATCTGACCGTAGACCAGCGCTACCTTGTCGAGAACGTTGGAGTCCTTCATCTCGTGGTAGAAGTCGTTACCCTCACGAGTACGCTCACCCACACCAGCGAACACGGAGTAACCGCTGTGTTCCATGGCGATGTTACGGATCAGTTCCATCATGTTGACGGTCTTGCCGACGCCGGCACCACCGAACAGACCAACCTTACCACCCTTGGCGAACGGGCAGACCAGGTCGATAACCTTGATGCCGGTTTCCAGCAGGTCGTTGCCGCCTGCCTGGTCAGCGAACGAAGGCGCTGGCTGGTGGATACCGCGACGCTCTTCTTCGCCGATCGGGCCGGCTTCGTCGATCGGGTTGCCCAGGACGTCCATGATACGGCCCAGGGTTGCCTTGCCAACAGGTACCGAGATGGCAGCCTTGGTGTCGACGACATCCAGACCGCGCTTCAGACCTTCGGTCGAGCCCATCGCAATGGTACGAACCACGCCGTCGCCCAGCTGCTGCTGAACTTCCAGGGTGGTTTCCGCGCCTTGTACTTTCAGCGCGTTGTAAACACTCGGCACGGCGTCACGTGGGAATTCCACGTCGATGACGGCGCCGATGATTTGAACGATACGTCCGCTACTCATAGCTGGATCCTCTGAATTTTTGAACCGTTAAACCGCGGCAGCGCCGCCGACGATTTCCGAGATCTCCTGGGTGATCGCAGCCTGACGCGCCTTGTTGTAGATCAACTGAAGCTCTTTGATCAAATCACCGGCGTTGTCTGTGGCGTTCTTCATGGCGATCATCCGGGCCGCTTGTTCAGCAGCGTTGTTCTCGACCACCGCCTGGTACACCTGCGACTCCACGTAACGCACCATCAAGCCGTCCAGCAGCTCTTTTGCGTCGGGTTCGTACAGGTAGTCCCAGTGGTGCTTGAGTTCCTGATCCGGGGTTGCCACCAACGGTACCAATTGCTCGACCGTCGGTTTTTGGGTCATGGTGTTGATGAACTTGTTCGAAACCACCGAGAGGCGATCGATACGGCCGTCGAGGTAGGCGTCCAGCATCACTTTGACGGAGCCGATCAGATCGTTGATCGATGGCTCTTCGCCCAGGTGGCTGATCGCGGCTACGACGTTGCCGCCAAAGATGCGGAAGAAAGTCGCACCCTTGCTGCCGATCACGCACAGGTCGATTTCAACGCCCTGTTCGCGGTTTTCGCCCATGTCCTTGACCAGGGCCTTGAACAGGTTGGTGTTCAAGCCACCGCACAGACCACGGTCACTGCTCACCACGATATAACCAGCGCGCTTTACAGGGCGCTCGATCATGAACGGGTGGCGGTATTCCGGGTTGGCGTTGGCCAGATGACCGATCACCTGGCGGATACGCTCCGCGTAAGGACGGCTAGCAGCCATGCGCATTTGTGCCTTGCGCATCTTGCTGACCGCCACTTTCTCCATGGCGCTGGTAATTTTTTGCGTGCTTTTGATGCTCGCAATCTTACTGCGAATCTCTTTTGCGCCTGCCATGTATCACCTATCAGGTTAGCAAGCGGGGGCCGGAGCCCCCGCTGCGGCTTACCAGGTCTGGGTGGCCTTGAACTTCTCGATACCGGCTTTCATGCCAGCGTCGATTTCGTCGTTGAAGTCACCCTTCACGTTGATCTTGGCCATCAGTTCGGCGTGATCACGGTTGAAGTAGGCAATCAGAGCTTGCTCGAAGCTGCCAACCTTGGAGACTTCTACGTCGGTCAGGAAACCACGCTCAGCGGCGTACAGCGACAGGGCCATGTCGGCAATCGACATTGGCGCGTACTGCTTCTGCTTCATCAGCTCGGTAACGCGCTGACCATGCTCCAGCTGCTTGCGGGTAGCCTCGTCCAGATCCGAAGCGAACTGGGCGAAGGCCGCCAGTTCACGGTACTGGGCCAGGGCGGTACGGATACCACCGGACAGCTTCTTGATGATCTTGGTCTGGGCGGCACCACCAACACGGGATACCGACACACCGGCGTTAACGGCAGGACGGATGCCTGCGTTGAACATGGCCGATTCCAGGAAGATCTGACCGTCGGTGATCGAGATCACGTTGGTCGGAACGAACGCGGAAACGTCGCCAGCCTGGGTTTCGATGATCGGCAGAGCGGTCAGCGAGCCAGTCTTGCCAGTTACGGCACCGTTGGTGAACTTCTCGACGTACTCTTCGGAAACGCGCGATGCACGCTCCAGCAGACGGGAGTGGAGATAGAACACGTCGCCTGGGTACGCTTCACGTCCTGGTGGACGGCGCAGCAGCAGGGAGATCTGACGGTAGGCAACGGCCTGCTTGGACAGGTCATCGTAAACGATCAGGGCGTCTTCACCGCGGTCACGGAAGAACTCGCCCATGGTGCAGCCGGCGTAAGGCGCCAGGAACTGCAGTGCGGCGGATTCCGAAGCACTGGCAACGACCACGATGGTGTTGGCCAGGGCGCCGGCTTCTTCCAGCTTGCGAACGATGTTGGCAACGGTGGAACGCTTCTGGCCGACTGCAACATAAACACAGAAAATACCGGAGTCTTTCTGGTTGATGATGGCGTCGATGGCCATGGCGGTCTTGCCGATCTGACGGTCACCGATGATCAGCTCACGCTGGCCACGGCCGACAGGGATCATGGCGTCGACGGACTTGTAGCCAGTCTGTACAGGCTGGTCTACCGACTTACGCCAGATCACGCCTGGAGCTACTTTCTCGACCGCGTCGGTCTGGGTGTTGCCCAGAGGACCTTTGCCGTCGATCGGGTTACCCAGTGCGTCGACGACGCGACCCAGCAGTTCCTTACCAACCGGAACTTCCAGGATGCGGCCGGTGCACTTGGCGCTCATGCCTTCGGCGAGGGTGTCATAGGCCCCCAGGATCACTGCACCTACGGAGTCTTGCTCCAGGTTCAGGGCCATGCCGAATACGCTGCCAGGGAACTCGATCATTTCGCCGTACATGACGTCGGCCAGACCGTGGATCCGCACGATGCCGTCGGAAACCGAAACGACGGTACCTTCGTTACGGGCTTGGGAGCCGACATCGAGGTTGTCGATGCGGCCCTTGATGATTTCACTAATTTCGGAAGGATTGAGTTGCTGCATTGCTCTGCTGCCCCTTCAAACTCAAGATTTCAAGGCTTCGGCCAGTTTCGCGATTTTCCCGCGAACCGAACCGTCGATTACCAGGTCGCCAGCGCGGATGACGACGCCGCCGATCAGGCTGGCATCCTCCGACGCGTGCAGGCGCACTTCCTGGCCTAACCGTGCACTGAGAACCTTGGCGAGTTTGTCTTGCTGTTCTTGGTTCAACGCAAAAGCACTGGTGACTTCCACGTCCACGGACTTCTCTTGCTCGGCCTTGTACAGGTCGAACAGAGTCGAAATCTCCGGCAGAAGCAGGAGACGTTCGTTTTCCGCGGCAACATGAATGAAATTCTGTGCCTTGGCGTCAAACTTGTCACCGCACACTTCAATGAATGCGGCGGCCTTTTCTGCGCTAGTCAGTTGCGGGGCCTTGAGCAGGCGCTGCATGGTGTCGTCTTGCGACACCGCAGCAGCCAGGCCGAGCATGGCTGACCAATTGGCCAGTTGCTGATGGGCCTGGGCATGCTCGAAGGCAGCCTTAGCGTAAGGTCGGGCCAACGTGGTCAGTTCTGCCATGATCGCCCTCGCTTAAATTTCAGCGGCCAGTTTGTTAACCAGCTCCGCATGCGCGTTTTGATCGATTGTGGCGCCAAGGATCTTTTCAGCACCGCCAACAGCCAGGGCACCCACTTGGGCACGCAGGGCGTCTTTGACGCTGTTCAGTTCCTGTTCGATCTCGGCTTGAGCCTGAGCCTTCACACGGTCAGCTTCGACGCGAGCCTGTTCACGGGCTTCCTCGACAAGCTGAGCAGCGCGTTTCTTGCTTTGCTCAATGATTTCGGCTGCCTGTGCCTTCGCTTCACGCAGTTGCTGACCCGCTTTCTCTTGGGCCAGCTCCAGGTCGCGAGCTGCGCGGTTGGCAGCGTCCAAACCGTCGGCAATCTTCTTTTGGCGCTCTTGCAGGGCAGTGATGACCGGAGGCCATACGTACTTCATGCAGAAGAGTACAAAAATCAGAAAAGCAACGGATTGGCCAATCAGGGTTGCATTAATGTTCACGCCAACACCTCGCTCGGTCTTTGTCCATCACACCAATCAACTCGTAGGAACGAGTGATTAGCCGGCGATCTGACCAACGAAGGGGTTCGCGAAGGTGAAGAACAGAGCGATACCAACACCGATCATGGTTACGGCGTCGAGCAGACCGGCAACGATGAACATTTTGACCTGCAGCATCGGAACCATTTCTGGCTGGCGAGCAGCGCCTTCCAGGAACTTGCCGCCCAGCAGGCCGAAACCAATGGCGGTACCCAGAGCACCCAGGCCGATCAGCAGAGCAACAGCGATAGCGGTCAGACCAACTACAGTTTCCATCTTTCCTCCCGACTTTTACGTCGTATTGGTTAGGTTTTTAGTTTGAAGCGGTAAAACAAATCGTTTGGTACAGCATGCCCTTGCGGACTTTTTAAGCCCTCCCCCCAAACCGGCGGGGAAGGCTATCAGACACGCCAGGCGGTCTTAATGGTTATCTTCGTGAGCCATCGACAGGTAGACGATGGTCAGCATCATGAAGATGAAAGCTTGCAGGGTGATGATCAGGATGTGGAACACAGCCCACGCCCACTGCAGCACCACACCCAGGCCGCTGAGCCAGAGGATGCCGGCGCCGAACATCACCGCGATCAGGATGAACACCAGCTCGCCGGCGTACATGTTGCCGAACAGACGCAGCGCCAGCGAGATCGGCTTGGCGATCAGGGTGACGAACTCGAGCAGGAAGTTCACCGGGATCAGCAGGATCTGCACGAAGATGTTCTTGCTGCCGAACGGGTGCAGGGTGAGCTCGCCGATGAAGCCGCCGATGCCCTTGACCTTGATGCTGTAGAAGATGATCAGCGCGAACACGCTCAGGGCCATGCCCAGGGTGGCGTTCGGGTCGGTGGTCGACACCGCGCGGAACGGAATGTGCGGATCACCGGAGATCAGGATGGCCAGTTGAGGAATCCAGTCGACCGGTACCAGGTCGATGGCGTTCATCAGGAATACCCAGACGAAGATGGTCAGCGCCAGCGGGGCGATCACCGGGCTGCGGCCGTGGAAGGAATCCTTCACGCTGCCGTGGACGAAGTCCACCAGCACTTCTACGAAGTTCTGCAAGGCGCCAGGCTGGCCGGAAGTGGCCTTTTTAGCCGCCATGCGGAAGATGAACAGGAAGATCAGACCCAGCGCAACGGACCAGCCCAGGGTGTCCAGGTGGAACGCCCAGAAGCCCATTGCCTTGGCTTCTGCAGCCGAATGGGCCAAGCCCCAGCTGCCGTCTGGTAGTTGACCGTAGGTCAGGTTCTGCAAGTGGTGCTGGATATAGCCCGAAGCGGTTTCTGCTGCCATGGTTGCCTCAAACGCCCTAAGGTCTCGAAAGTCTTTTATTCATCAGCAGGGGCGCGAACCAGCTGACCAAAAGGGTCAGCACGAAGACGCCGAATACTGCCAACGGCGCCAATGGCTTCACTCCTGCGAAGGTCAGTGCAAACAGCACTGCCGTCAAAATCATCTTGCCTGCCTCGCCCGCGTAAAACGACTTGACGATGGCCTGCGCCGCCCGGGCTCCGCTGAAGCGAAAAGCCTTCCAGGCGAAATACACATTGGGCAGCCAGGCAATCAAACCTCCGCAAAGGCCTGAATATCCACTGACCACCCCTTTCCACTGCCACAACACCAGCGTTGCCAGCAGCAGTACGACAAATTGAGCCAGCAGTACCGGAAAAACCGCCCAGCGATGGAAAGGCAGGCGGTTTGGCGTGCGGATTTCCATCACAACTGCTCCTCGAAAGTCGACCGCCTCGTCAACAATGACTTGGCATAATTTGTGCCGACAAAATGCGCGCAGAGTATAGGGGTGGATTAACCCCTATTCAACTCTTGGGTAGTGATTTCCGACTGCGCGCTACAACAGGAATTGTTTCAGCGGATGTGAGCAAGCACGCCTTGCAACTCGTCAAGGGAGTTGTAGCGAATAACCAACTGGCCTTTGCCCTTGTTGCCATGGCGAATTTGTACCGCCGAGCCCAGGCGCTCTGCCAGACGCTGTTCAAGACGCGTGATATCCGGATCAGGTTTGCTCGCCTCGACCGGCTCAGGTTTGCCACTGAGCCACTGACGCACCAGTGCCTCGGTCTGGCGCACGGTGAGGCCGCGTGCGACAACATGACGCGCCCCTTCTTCCTGTCGATCTTCCTCGAGGCCGAGCAAGGCGCGGGCGTGGCCCATCTCCAGGTCGCCATGGGCGAGCATGGTCTTGATCGCCTCGGGCAGCGAGATCAGGCGCAACAGGTTGGCCACGGTGACCCGCGACTTGCCGACGGCATCAGCCACCTGCTGCTGGGTCAGTTCGAACTCCTGCTGCAGACGCTGCAGGGCGAGCGCCTCTTCCAGCGGGTTGAGGTCCTCGCGCTGGATGTTCTCGATCAGCGCCATGGCAATGGCGGCTTCGTCGGGTACTTCGCGGACCATGGCCGGAACGGTATCCAGGCCAGCCTGCTGGGTGGCGCGCCAGCGGCGCTCACCGGCGATGATCTCGTAGCGGTTGTCACCGATCGGGCGAACCACGATCGGCTGCATGACGCCATGGGTGCGGATCGAGTGCGCCAGTTCTTCCAGCGCCTCGGGATCCATGTCGCGACGCGGCTGGTACTTGCCGCGCTGGATCAGCTCGACCGGCAGGTGTTGCAGTTCCTTCTGGTCGATCTTGACAGCCTGCGCTTCGAGCGCGCTGACGGAAGGACCACTGAGCAGTGCATCCAACCCACGTCCGAGACCGCGTTTCTTGATGGCCATGCGGATTCCTTAAGTTGTTTGTGCAATGCGTGATGGACGGCGTTGACGACGAACCAGTTCCCCGGCCAACGCCAGGTAGGCCAGCGCGCCACGGGATTGCTTGTCGTAGGCCAGTGCCGGCATGCCGAAGCTCGGCGCCTCCGCCAGGCGGATGTTGCGCGGGATCACCGTATCGTACAGCTGCTCGCCAAAGTGTTCCTTGAGCTGCGCCGAAACATCGTTGTTCAGGCTCAGGCGCGGGTCGTACATGGTCCGCAACAGGCCTTCGATCTTCAGCTCCGGATTCAACCGGGCGGCGATGCGCTTGATGTTATCCACAAGGTCGCTCAACCCTTCCAGCGCGTAGTACTCGCACTGCATGGGGATGATCACGCCATCGGAGGCGACCAGCGCATTGAGCGTCAGCATCGACAGCGACGGCGGGCAGTCGATGAGGATGTAGTCGTAGTTCTCGCGGATCGGCGCCAACGCGTTGCGCAGGCGGCTCTCCTTCATCTGCATTTCCAGCAGGACCACTTCGGCGGCGGTCAGGTCGCGGTTGGCCGGCAACAGCTGGTAACCACCGTGCTCGGAGTAGTGCATGGCCTGGGCCAGGTCGCATTCCCCGATCAGCAGGTCGTACACCGAATGCTCGAGCTCGTGCTTATCCACACCGCTGCCCATGGTCGCGTTGCCCTGTGGATCGAGGTCGATCAGCAGCACGCGACGCTTGGTCGCGGCCAGCGATGCGGCGAGATTGATGCAGGTGGTGGTCTTGCCCACACCACCCTTCTGGTTCGCGATTGCGAATACCTTAGCCATTGTTGCTCGTGTTCCCAGTCATGCCTTGCGGCGCAGTATCAGCAGATGGCGCTGGCCCTGGCAACCTGGAACGGTCAGGGCCTGCTCGCTTTCCACTGTGAAGTCTGCGGGCAATGCTACCAGTTCATCGGCAGGATGCAGCCCCTTCATTGCAAGCCATTGCGTGCGGCTGTCACCCAGGTGGCGGGTCCAGTTGGTGAAATTCTCCATGCTGCTGAAGGCCCGGGAGACGATCCCGCAGAACGGCTGCTCGGGCTGGACCTCTTCCACCCGGCTGTGGATAACCCTGAGGTTGTCCAGTTTCAGCTCCATCTTCACCTGGGTGAGGAAGCGCGTCTTCTTGCCGTTGCTGTCGAGCACCGTCACCTGCTTGTGCGGGTGCAGGATGGCCAGCGGAATGCCCGGCATGCCGCCGCCGCTGCCGACATCCAGCCAACGCTGGGTGTCGTTGTGGATAAACGGCATGACGCTGAGGCTGTCGAGCAAGTGACGCGAGACCATCTCGTCGGGGTCGCGCACGGCGGTCAGGTTGTAGGCCTTGTTCCATTTGATCAACAGGGCCAGGTAGCCCAGCAGCAGTTCGTGCTGCTGCGCGGTCAGCTCGACACCAAGCTGGCGCGCACCTGTGGACAACTCTTCGGCATGTTGCGGGGTGACCGGGGAACTCAAGCGCTTTGCTCCAATTCGCGGCCTGCGCCGCGTTTTTTCAAGTGAATCAGCAACAGGGAAATCGCCGCCGGGGTGACGCCGGGAATACGCGAAGCCTGGCCCAGGGTCTCTGGCCGGGTGTCGCCGAGCTTGCCCTGGATCTCCTTGGACAGCCCGGAAATGGTCGTGTAGTCGATATCCACAGGCAGACGTGTGTCTTCACTGGCGCGCAGGCGGGCAATTTCTTCCTGCTGGCGGTCGATGTAGCCGGCGTACTTGGTCCTGATCTCGACCTGTTCGGCGACCTGTGGATCGATATTCTCGCCGCCGGTTGCCTCGATCAGGCCAGCGTAGTCGATTTCAGGGCGGGCAAGCAGGTTGAGCAGGCTGTACTCATGCGCCAATGGCGTGCCGAACTTATCCACAATGGCCTGGCCTTGCGGCGTGTTCGGGCGCACCCATGTGCTCTTCAGGCGCTGCTCTTCACGCTCGATGCCTTCGCGCTTGGCGCTGAACGCCGCCCAGCGCTCATCGTCGATCAAGCCGAGTTCGCGGCCTTTCTCGGTCAGGCGCAGGTCGGCGTTGTCTTCGCGCAGGATCAGCCGGTACTCGGCTCGCGAAGTGAACATGCGGTACGGCTCTTGGGTGCCGAGGGTGATCAGGTCGTCGACCAGCACGCCGATGTACGCCTCGTCGCGGCGCGGGCACCAGCTTTCACGGCCCTGGGCGCGCAGAGCCGCGTTGGTCCCGGCCAGCAGGCCTTGGGCACCGGCTTCTTCGTAGCCGGTGGTGCCGTTGATCTGGCCTGCGAAGAACAGGCCGCCGATGACCTTGGTCTCGAGGCTGTACTTCAGGTCGCGCGGATCGAAGTAGTCGTACTCGATGGCATAGCCCGGGCGCACGATGTGCGCGTTCTCCATGCCGCGGATCGAGCGGACGATCTCAAGCTGCACGTCGAACGGCAACGATGTGGAAATGCCGTTGGGATACAGCTCATGGGTGGTCAGGCCTTCCGGCTCGATGAACACCTGGTGGCTTTCCTTGTCGGCGAAGCGGTGGATCTTGTCCTCGATCGACGGGCAATAACGCGGGCCGATGCCTTCGATCACCCCCGAATACATCGGCGAACGGTCGAGGTTCGAGGCAATGATCTCGTGGGTGCGGGCGTTGGTGTGGGTAATCCAGCAGCTCACCTGGCGCGGATGCATGTCGGCATTGCCCATGAACGACATTACCGGGATCGGCGTATCGCCCGGTTGCTCGGTCATCACCGAGAAGTCCACCGAACGGCCATCGATGCGCGGCGGGGTACCGGTTTTCAACCGGCCGACACGCAGCGGCATTTCACGCATGCGGTTGGCCAGGGCATTGGCGGGCGGATCGCCGGCGCGGCCACCTGAATAGTTCTGCAAACCGATGTGGATAAGTCCACCGAGGAAAGTCCCGCTGGTCAGTACCACGGAGTCGGCGAAGAACCGCAGGCCCATTTGGGTGACCACGCCCTTGACCTGGTCCTGCTCGACGATCAGGTCATCGCACGACTGCTGGAATATCCACAGGTTGGGCTGGTTTTCCAGGATTTCACGTACCACGGCCTTGTAGATGGCGCGGTCCGCCTGTGCACGGGTGGCGCGTACCGCCGGGCCTTTGCGGTTGTTCAGAACGCGGAACTGGATGCCGCTCTTGTCGGTGGCCAGCGCCATCGCGCCGCCGAGCGCATCGATTTCCTTGACCAGGTGGCTCTTGCCAATGCCACCGATGGCCGGGTTGCAGCTCATGTGACCGAGGGTTTCCACGTTATGAGTCAGCAGCAGGGTTTTCACACCCATGCGTGCGGACGCAAGCGCAGCCTCGGTACCGGCATGGCCGCCGCCGATGACGATCACTTCAAAACGGGAAGGGAAATCCACCACGCACCTCGTGCCTGTTTTTGCGAATAGAGAAGGTAAGCGGACAAGTATAGGGACTTCCCACCCTCCAAAGAAACCTTCTGAGCAAAATTTGACCAGGCTGTGGATGAGTGGCAGGTAAAAGAAAACAAAGAGGAAAAATTTAAAAAAGCTTTGTTTTTATGTTTATGTTTAGGTACCCACCTGTCTGTGCATAAGTCTCTACAGCCTATGTATTACAATGTGTACAGAGAATCATAACCCTGTGTCCAGGTAGGCCTGGGGGCTCTGGATACCGCTGTTTAACCTGTGGATGAATGGTGCTGTTACCCACAGGCAGGTTTGTCCTCAGAAAAAAAGCCTGGTTATCAACGGAGCTGAGGCCGAGTTTTCCACAGAGCTTAGCCAGGCGTTCGGAACGCTGTTGATGAAATATTTTGCGCAGCGCTTGTCGTCCGTGGTCGATGGCCTGCTTGCAATGACCCGTACCCACACGAATCGCAGACAAAAAAAAGCCGCTCCAGAGAGCGGCTTTGTTGCGAATCGAACCCTGTGGGATCACTTGCCAATGCAGAAGCTGGAGAAGATCCGCCCCAGCAGGTCATCCGAACTGAACGCTCCGGTAATTTCACCCAGCACTTGCTGTGCCTGGCGCAGATCCTCTGCCAGCAGCTCACCGGCACCGGCGAGGGTCAGCTGCGCACGGCCATGCTCGAGGTGGGCACTGGCCTGGCGTAGCGCCTCCAGGTGCCGGCGACGAGCGCTGAAGCTGCTTTCGGCGGTTTGTTCATAGCCCATGCAAGCCTTGAGATGCTCACGCAGCAGATCCAGGCCCATGTCGTTGTCCCGGGCGCTGAGGGTGATGGTGACGTGCCCATCGTCGCTTTGCTCCAGGCCTACGACCTCACCACTGAGGTCCGCCTTGTTGCGAATTAGGGTGACCTTGGCCACGTCGGGGCGCTGATCGAGAAACTCTGGCCACAAGGCAAACGGATCACTGGCTTCCGGTGCCGTCGAATCGACTACCAGGAGCACACGGTCGGCCTCGCCGATGGCCTTGAGCGCCCGTTCCACACCGATCTTTTCCACATGGTCATCGGTGTCGCGCAAGCCTGCGGTGTCGACCACATGCAGGGGCATACCGTCGATGTGGATATGTTCGCGAAGGATATCCCGGGTGGTGCCGGCGATATCGGTGACGATTGCCGCTTCACGCCCGGCCAACTGGTTGAGCAGGCTCGACTTGCCGGCGTTCGGCCGGCCTGCGATAACCACGGTCATGCCGTCGCGAAGCAATGCGCCTTGCCCTGCTTCGCGCTGAACTGTGGATAACGTGTCACGTACTTCATCGAGCATGCGCAGCACATGGCCATCGGCAAGAAAATCGATCTCTTCCTCTGGGAAGTCGATCGCGGCTTCGACATAGATGCGCAGGGCGATCAGATCTTCGGTGAGGCCATGCACACGCTTGGAGAATGCCCCTTGCAGGGAACGCAGGGCATTGCGCGCAGCCTGTGTGGAGCTGGCTTCGATCAGGTCGGCGATTGCCTCGGCCTGGGCCAGGTCGAGCTTGTCGTTGAGGAACGCTCGCTCGCTGAATTCGCCTGGACGTGCCAGCCGGCAACCGAGCTGCAGGCAACGTTGCAGCAGCATGTCCATGACTACCGGACCGCCATGGCCCTGCAGCTCCAGCACATCTTCGCCGGTGAACGAGTTTGGCCCGGGGAAGAACAGCGCGATCCCTTCATCCAGCACCAGGCCATCGTCATCGCGGAACGGGCCGTAATGGGCATGCCGCGGGGTCAGCGTATTGCGCCCGGTGATGACTTGCCCGGCCTGGCGGGCCAGCGGGCCGGACAATCTGACGATGCCTACCCCGCCACGGCCCTGGGCGGTGGCGATGGCGGCAATGGTTTCACGCACTGTGTTCATGCTCGAACCTCTACAACGAATACGACAGATAGCAAAAACGCCCCAGGGGGGCGTTTTTGTTAACAGGCTAGCGTAGCAGCCCGTCAAGCGGCTGCGTTCTTGGTCGCAGCCTCGATACGGCGAGTGATGTACCACTGCTGTCCGATCGACAGGCAGTTGTTCACAACCCAGTACAGCACCAGACCAGCCGGGAACCACAGGAAGAAGAAGGTGAAGATGATCGGCATCATTTTCATTACCTTCGCCTGCATCGGATCGGGCGGGGTCGGGTTCAGGCGCTGCTGGATGAACATGGTGGCGCCCATGATGATCGGCAGGATGAAGAACGGATCCTTGATCGACAGGTCGGTGATCCACAGCATCCACGGGGCCTGGCGCATCTCGACGCTTTCCAGAAGTACCCAGTACAGGGCCAGGAACACCGGCATCTGCACCAGGATCGGCAGGCAGCCGCCCAGCGGGTTGATCTTCTCTTTCTTGTACAGCTCCATCATCGCCTGGGACATCTTCTGGCGATCATCACCGAAGCGTTCCTTCAGCTGGGCCAGTTTTGGCGCCACGGCACGCATGCGCGCCATCGAGCGGTAGCTGGCGGCCGACAGCGGGAAGAACAGGCCCTTGATCAACATGGTCAGGACGATGATCGACCAGCCCCAGTTGCCCAGCAGGCTGTGGATATGTTGCAGCAGCCAGAAGATCGGCTGGGCGATGAACCACAGGAAGCCGTAGTCGACGGTCAGTTCCAGGCCTGGGGACAACTCTTTGAGCTTGGACTGGATCTTCGGGCCGGCATACAGCATGGCGCTGGTTTCGACCTTGCCGCCGGCAGGGACGTTAAGCGCCGGGCCGGTATAGCCGATGATGTAGTTGCCCTGGCTGTCCTTGCGGGTCTGGACGGCGTTGTTGTCCGAGTGGGTCGGGATCCAGGCGGTCACGAAGTAGTGCTGCAGCCAGGCGACCCAGCCGCCGGTCACATTTTCTTTCAAACTACCTTTGTCGATGTCTTTCATCGACACTTTCTTGTACGGCTCGGAAGCTGTCCACAGGGCCGCGCCCAGGTAGGTGGCGGTACCGGTGGCGGTGCTCGACGACGGGTCGGAGCTGGCGTCACGCTTGAGCTGGGCAAACATGTTGCCGGTCCAGGCCTGGCTGCTCTGGTTGTCGATCAGGTAGCTGACAGTCAGGTCATACTCACCGCGCTTGAAGCTGAAGCGCTTGATGTAGTTGACGCCGTTCTCGCTGAACTTCAGGTCGACCGACAGTTGGTCCTGGCCGTCGGCCAGCTGGAAGCTCTTCTGCTCTGCGGAGTACAGCGGACGACCCGTGGAACGGGCGTCCGGGCCGTTGGCGCCGGTCAGGCCGCTCTGGGCCAGATACACACGTTCGCCACCGTTATCGAACAGCTGGAACGGAATATCCGGATGATCCTGGCGACGAGGGTACTTCGGCAGGGTCAGTTGGACGATGTCACCACCGACCGGGTCGATAGCCAGGTCCAGGACGTCGGTCTTGATCCGGATCAGGTCCTTGCTGAGCGCCACTGGCGCCAGTTCGGCTGGGCTGGATTCAGCATTGGCGCTCGGCACATCGGCACTTGCACCGGAGTTGCCGGCCGGCACGGTGTCCGGCAGGGCCGGGGCAGCATTGCTGGCAGCAGCATTCTGAGTCGGCAGGGCAGCCTGGCCGTAGTCCTGGTTCCACTTGAGGACCATGACATAGGACACGATTGCCAGGGCGACGATCAGGATCGTGCGTTTAATATCCATGATTACTCGGCTATCGAAGAAGTTCGGGAGGAAGGAGCAGGTGGAACGGGATCGAAACCGCCGTCGTTCCACGGATGACAACGCCCCAGGCGACGAACGGCCAGCCACCCACCACGCAAGAGGCCATGGTTTTCAATGGCTTCATAGGCGTAACAGGAACAGCTGGGATAGAAACGACAGTGACTGGCCATCAGTGGACTGATGGCGTAACGGTAAAACTGGATCGGAACGAGGGCCAGTTTACGCATTGTGACTGTCTACCCCTGCGGAATTGGCGACCGCTGGAGAGGGCCGACTGCGGACCAGTCGCTTCCAGAGCTTGCCAAAGTGTTGGTGCAATTCTGGGTTTTCCACTTCGCCCAACCCCTTGCGCGCGACGATCACGATGTCCAGGCCAGCCAACAGCTGCTGGTTCAGGCGAAACGAATCGCGCATCAGGCGTTTCAGGCGATTGCGTTGAACGGCGAGCTTGACGCTCTTCTTGCCGATCACCAGGCCTAGGCGCGGATGATCGAGGCCGTTCTCGCGGGCAAGGATAAGCAGGTTTTTCCCTGGAACCTTGCCGGTTGGGGAGTCGAAGACCGCTTTGAAATGCCGGGCTGTAAGCAGTCGCTTTTCCCGACTGAAGTCCTGACTCACCACCTGTGCCGAAAAATCAAATTGCCAGACGCTTACGGCCTTTGGCACGGCGACGCGACAGAACGGCACGGCCGTTCTTGGTAGCCATACGGGCACGGAAACCGTGGGTGCGGGCGCGCTTGATGGTGCTTGGTTGGAAAGTACGTTTCATGGCGTGTTACCTGGGTTGGTCGACAACGGGCCGGAAGGGCCCCCTTTTTAAGAGATCGGCGATTCTAGAGAAAGCAAGGCAATAGGTCAATTTCCAACCAGCCATTCTTATGGAAGGTCGAATCAGGGTAGATCGAATCTCCCTCGAATGATGACCGTTTGCCCGTGTGGACAAAACGCAGGCAAACAGAAAAAACAAAGAGGCATATAAAAAGCTTTTTTGAAGAACTTATAGATCTTAGCTGGACAACCTTCTGTGGATAAGCCATTCAAGGCCACGTTTTACAGGCTGTACAGAGCTTCGCAACCTTGTCGGTAAAGGGTGCTCTGTCTGTGCGGGCCATGAGGACAACCTGTGGGCTGAATGGGTGTTTATCCACAGGGCTTTTATCCACAGAGCTCAGCCCGGGGTTGTGCATAGCCCACAGGTGTCGTTATCCACAGAGCTTATCAACACCGCTTGTGTGATGTAAGCGTCAGTTTTTGGCGGTTTTAACGTGATCGCGGTCGCCACCACGTGTGGATAACTGACCGCCTGCCCGGTACAATGGCGGTTTGTTTTGCCTCATCCGGCTTTCAACTCAGGGGATATCCGTGTCAGTGGAACTTTGGCAGCAGTGCGTGGAGCTTCTGCGCGATGAACTGCCTGCCCAGCAATTCAACACCTGGATCCGTCCGCTACAGGTCGAAGCCGAAGGCGACGAGTTGCGCGTCTATGCGCCCAACCGCTTCGTGCTTGATTGGGTCAACGAGAAGTACCTTGGCCGCCTGCTCGAACTGCTGGGTGAACAGGGCAGCGGCATTGCCCCTGCGCTTTCCTTGTTGATAGGTAGCCGTCGCAGCTCCGCGGCGCGTGCTGCCCCCAACGCACCTGTCAGCGCTGCAGTTGCCGCGACCCTTGCTCAACAGAGCCAAGTGCAGCCTCCGGTGGCGGCGGTCCAGCATACGAATGCCCCTGTGGTCGAGCTGGCGGAGGTTGCCGAGGTCGAGGAGCCATCGAGTCGTGATAGCTTCGACAGCATGAGCGACACCATCACGCCGCCGAAGGCCGGTGGGCGCACCGAGCAGCGCACGGTTCAGGTCGAAGGTGCGTTGAAGCACACCAGTTACCTGAATCGAACCTTTACCTTCGAGACTTTCGTCGAGGGTAAATCCAACCAACTGGCCCGCGCCGCAGCTTGGCAGGTCGCCGACAACCCAAAGCATGGCTACAATCCGCTCTTCCTTTATGGCGGCGTAGGTCTGGGTAAGACTCACTTGATGCACGCTGTGGGTAACCACCTGCTGAAGAAGAACCCGAACGCCAAGGTGGTCTACCTGCATTCCGAGCGCTTTGTGGCCGATATGGTCAAGGCGCTGCAGTTGAACGCCATCAATGAGTTCAAGCGTTTCTACCGCTCGGTCGACGCGCTTCTGATCGATGACATTCAGTTCTTTGCCCGCAAGGAGCGCTCCCAGGAGGAGTTTTTCCACACCTTCAATGCCCTGCTTGAAGGCGGCCAGCAGGTGATCCTCACCAGTGACCGCTACCCGAAGGAAATCGAAGGCCTGGAGGAGCGACTGAAGTCGCGCTTTGGTTGGGGTCTGACGGTCGCCGTCGAGCCGCCAGAGCTGGAAACTCGTGTTGCGATCCTGATGAAGAAAGCCGACCAGGCCAAGGTCGAGTTACCACACGATGCTGCCTTCTTCATCGCCCAGCGCATTCGCTCCAACGTGCGTGAACTGGAAGGTGCACTGAAACGAGTGATTGCCCACTCGCACTTCATGGGCCGCGATATCACCATCGAGCTGATTCGCGAGTCGCTCAAGGACTTGTTGGCCCTACAGGACAAACTGGTCAGTGTGGATAACATCCAGCGCACGGTGGCCGAGTACTACAAGATCAAGATCTCGGATCTGTTGTCCAAGCGTCGCTCGCGCTCGGTGGCGCGGCCTCGGCAGGTGGCGATGGCGTTGTCGAAAGAGTTGACCAACCACAGTCTGCCGGAGATTGGCGATATGTTTGGCGGCCGTGACCACACCACCGTCCTGCACGCTTGCCGGAAGATCAACGAATTGAAGGAATCCGACGCGGATATCCGCGAGGACTACAAGAACCTGCTGCGTACGCTGACGACTTGATGACCGTCGTCTGCGCAGCTATTTGAAGGCAAGGGACTAGACCATGCATTTCACCATTCAACGCGAAGCCCTGTTGAAACCTCTGCAACTGGTCGCAGGCGTCGTCGAGCGCCGCCAGACCTTGCCGGTTCTGTCCAACGTCCTGCTGGTCGTGCAAGGCCAGCAGCTGTCGTTGACCGGTACCGACCTGGAAGTCGAACTGGTTGGCCGCGTCCAGCTGGAAGAACCGGCTGAACCGGGCGAGATCACCGTCCCAGCGCGCAAGCTGATGGACATCTGCAAAAGCCTACCCAGCGATGTGCTGATCGACATCAAGGTCGACGAGCAGAAGTTGCTGGTCAAGGCCGGGCGCAGCCGTTTCACCCTTTCCACCTTGCCTGCCAATGATTTCCCGACTGTGGAAGAAGGGCCGGGCTCGCTGACCTGCCAGCTTGAGCAGAGCAAATTGCGCCGCCTGATCGAGCGCACCAGCTTCGCCATGGCCCAACAGGACGTGCGCTACTACCTCAACGGCATGCTGCTGGAAGTATCCCCCGGCACCTTGCGTGCCGTGGCCACCGATGGCCATCGCCTGGCGCTGTGTGCCATGCAGGCACCGATCGACCAAGCTGATCGTCATCAGGTCATCGTGCCGCGCAAAGGTATCCTGGAGCTGGCGCGCCTGCTGACAGACCCAGAAGGCATGGTCAGCATCGTTCTGGGCCAGCACCACATCCGTGCCACCACCGGTGAATTCACTTTCACCTCCAAGCTGGTGGACGGCAAGTTCCCGGACTACGAGCGCGTTCTGCCTAAAGGTGGCGACAAGCTGGTGGTCGGTGATCGTCAGGCACTGCGCGAAGCGTTCAGCCGCACCGCGATCCTGTCCAACGAGAAATACCGCGGCATCCGCCTGCAACTGGCCGCTGGTCAGCTGAAGATCCAGGCCAACAACCCGGAACAGGAAGAGGCGGAAGAAGAGATCAGCGTTGACTACAGCGGCAGCTCGTTGGAGATCGGTTTCAACGTCAGCTACCTGCTGGACGTGCTGGGTGTCATGACTACAGAGCAGGTGCGCCTGATTCTGTCGGACTCCAACAGCAGCGCCCTGTTGCAGGAAGCCGGCAATGACGACTCGTCCTACGTTGTCATGCCGATGCGTCTGTAACCCGTAGCAGGCGACATGTCCCTTCGACGTCTCTCGGTCACCGCGGTGCGCAACCTGCACCCGGTGACCCTCTCACCCTCCCCTCGCATCAACATCCTTTACGGCGCCAACGGCAGCGGCAAGACTAGCGTGCTCGAAGCTGTGCACCTGCTCGGTCTTGCGCGCTCGTTCCGCAGCACCCGGTTAAACCCGGTGATCCAGTACGATCAGCCGACCTGCACGGTGTTCGGCCAGGTCGAATTGGCTGAGGGCGGTATGAGCAACCTTGGTGTGTCGCGGGAGCGCCAGGGGGATTTCACCATTCGCATCGATGGACAGAACGCGCGCAGCGCCGCGCAACTGGCAGAGATGCTGCCGTTGCAGTTGATCAATCCGGACAGTTTCCGGCTGCTCGAAGGTGCGCCTAAAGTGCGTCGGCAGTTCCTCGATTGGGGCGTGTTCCACGTGGAACCCCGCTTCATGGCTACCTGGCAGCGCCTGCAGAAGGCCCTGCGGCAGCGGAACTCATGGCTGCGGCATGGTACACTGGACGCCGTTTCGCAAGCCGCCTGGGATCGAGAGTTATGTCTCGCCAGTGCGGAGATAGATGAATACCGTCGCAACTATATCAAGGCCTTGAAGCCTGTCTTCGAGCAGACCCTGAGCGAACTGGTCGAACTGGACGGGCTGACCCTGAGCTATTACCGAGGCTGGGACAAGGACCGGGAACTCAATGAAGTTCTCGCCGCCTCCCTCCTTCGTGATCAGCAGATGGGCCACACCCAGGCCGGGCCACAGCGTGCTGATCTGCGCCTTCGATTGGGCGCGAACAATGCGGCCGACATTCTTTCGCGTGGGCAGCAGAAGTTGGTGGTCTGCGCCCTGCGCATTGCACAGGGGCACCTGGTTAGCCAGGTTCGTCGCGGTCAGTGTATTTATCTGGTGGATGACTTGCCGTCCGAGCTGGACGAGCAGCATCGCCGCGCCCTGTGCCGCTTGCTTGAAGAATTGAACTGCCAGGTGTTCATCACCTGTGTAGACCACGAATTTCTGAGGGAAGGCTGGCAAACGGAAACGCCAGTTGCCTTGTTCCACGTGGAACAAGGCCGTATCACCCAGACCCACGACCATCGGGAGTGAAGGCATGAGCGAAAATCAAACGTACGACTCCTCCAGCATCAAAGTGCTGAAAGGGCTGGATGCCGTACGCAAACGTCCCGGCATGTACATTGGCGACACCGATGACGGCAGCGGCCTGCACCACATGGTATTCGAGGTGGTCGACAACTCGATCGACGAAGCCCTGGCCGGACATTGCGATGACATCACCGTCATCATTCACCCGGACGAATCTATCAGCGTCCGTGACAACGGCCGTGGTATTCCGGTCGATGTGCATAAAGAAGAAGGCGTTTCTGCAGCCGAGGTCATCATGACCGTGCTGCACGCCGGCGGTAAGTTCGACGATAACTCCTACAAGGTGTCCGGCGGTCTGCACGGTGTAGGTGTATCGGTTGTGAATGCCCTGTCGGAACAGCTAGTGCTCACCGTTCGTCGTAGCGGCAAGATCTGGGAACAGACCTACGTCCATGGCGTGCCCCAAGCGCCGATGGCGGTCGTGGGTGACAGCGAAACCACCGGTACCCACATTCACTTCAAGCCTTCGGCTGAAACTTTCAAGAACATCCACTTCAGCTGGGACATCCTCGCCAAGCGTATCCGCGAGCTGTCGTTCCTGAACTCCGGCGTCGGTATCCTGTTGAAGGATGAGCGCAGCGGCAAGGAAGAGTTCTTCAAGTACGAGGGTGGCCTGCGTGCATTTGTTGAGTACCTGAATACCAACAAGACTCCGGTCAACTCCCAGGTATTCCACTTCAATGTCCAGCGTGAAGATGGCGTGGGCGTTGAGATTGCCCTGCAGTGGAACGACAGCTTCAACGAAAACCTGCTGTGCTTCACCAACAACATTCCCCAGCGCGATGGTGGTACCCACCTGGTCGGCTTCCGTTCCTCGCTTACCCGTAGCCTGAACAGCTATATCGAGCAGGAAGGCCTGGCGAAAAAGAACAAGGTTGCCACCACCGGTGACGACGCCCGTGAAGGCTTGACTGCGATCATTTCGGTCAAGGTGCCGGATCCGAAGTTCAGCTCGCAGACCAAGGACAAGCTGGTTTCCTCGGAGGTGAAGACCGCCGTGGAACAGGAGATGAACAAATACTTCGCCGACTTCCTGTTGGAGAACCCCAACGAAGCCAAGGCCGTAGTCGGCAAGATGATCGATGCCGCACGTGCCCGTGAAGCGGCGCGTAAAGCGCGCGAGATGACTCGTCGCAAAGGCGCCCTGGATATCGCTGGCCTGCCAGGTAAACTGGCCGACTGCCAGGAGAAGGACCCTGCCCTTTCCGAACTGTACCTGGTGGAGGGTGACTCCGCGGGTGGCTCGGCCAAGCAAGGCCGCAACCGTCGCACCCAGGCTATCTTGCCGCTGAAGGGCAAGATCCTCAACGTCGAGAAAGCACGCTTCGACAAGATGATCTCCTCGCAGGAGGTCGGCACGTTGATCACCGCACTGGGCTGTGGCATCGGCCGCGAAGAGTACAACATCGACAAGTTGCGCTATCACAACATCATCATCATGACCGATGCTGACGTCGACGGTTCGCACATCCGTACCCTGCTGCTGACCTTCTTCTTCCGTCAGCTGCCGGAGCTGGTCGAGCGCGGCTACATCTACATCGCCCAGCCACCACTGTACAAGGTGAAGAAAGGCAAGCAGGAGCAGTACATCAAGGACGACGAGGCCATGGAAGAATACATGACCCAATCGGCCCTGGAAGATGCCAGCCTGCACCTGGATGAGGCAGCGCCAGCAGTATCTGGTGTCCAGCTACAAGCACTGGTAAACGAGTTCCGCGGAGTGATGAAAACGCTGAAGCGTCTGTCACGCCTGTATCCGGAAGAGCTGACCGAGAACTTCATCTACTTGCCTAAAGTTACTGTCGAGCAATTGGCTGACAAGGCGCAGATGGATGATTGGCTCAAAGCGTTCCAGCAGCGCCTGGACAACAGCCAGCGTTCTGGTTTGACCTACAAGGCTGCCTTGCACGAGGACAAGGAACGTAATATCTGGTTGCCGGTGGTGGAAACCACCTCTCACGGCTTGGCCAGCTACGTCACCTTCAACCGTGATTTCTTCGGTAGCAATGACTACCGCAGTGTCGTCGCCCTCGGCGAAAACCTCGGTACGTTGTTGGGCGAAGGTGCCTACGTTCAGCGCGGTGAGCGTCGCAAGGCGGTCACCGAGTTCAAGGAAGCCCTCGACTGGCTGATGAACGAGAGCACCAAGCGCCACACCATCCAGCGATATAAAGGGCTGGGTGAGATGAACCCGGACCAGCTGTGGGAAACCACCATGGACCCGACCGTGCGCCGCATGCTCAAGGTAACCATCGAGGACGCTATCGCCGCCGACCAACTGTTCAACACCCTTATGGGTGATGCGGTCGAGCCACGTCGCGACTTCATCGAAAGCAACGCCTTGTCGGTGTCCAACCTGGACTTCTGATTACTCAGGCGATACGCAATAGAAAAAGCCAATACGTAAGTATTGGCTTTTTTTTGCCCGTCTGATGGTGATCGACTGTTACGTCACGGCCCTACGGTTCTGTACAGGTAGCCTTTGTCCGGCACACAGACTCCGGTTTTCACAGGCTGGGGCGTCTTGACCGGACCATTGCCAGTCAGCTCGCTGACTGCGACTTTGCAAGAAGAGGACATGAAGCTTTCCTTTACTGTGATGTATCTGACCTCATAGTCCTTCCCTGCTTGTGGTACCAAGTAGACGGGTTTTGGGTAACACCAGGCCTTGCCCTGATCAGATACAGCGTGGAAACCCAAGCTCAGGACGATGGGTTGTACCAGCCGGGATCACATGCTCGTTGTAACCTACCCGGTCGTTCTTCAGCTCTTCTGTCGTTGTCGAAGCAGGAACACCAATGGTGCGGTTGATGTAATCTTCTTCAACCATACCTAACAGATCAACCCTTCTCCAAAGCATGTACTGCTTGGTAGAGGTTCGATCTTTGAACGTTACAGTGAGCGGTGTACCTTCCTTGGTTTGGAGAGGGCGATACTGTTCACAGGTTGCATTGGCCTGATAGGACCCGGTGATCTCAGGAGACGTAAAGGCGCGAATGCGAGCCGTGGTAGCGGGGTCGTACTTGGCCGTCTCGGCCTCATTTCGAATGTTGGTTTTTTCGTAGAAGCTGCAGCCATGCAGGCCTGCTGCAACTAAGGTCAAACCGATGATCTTTTTCAACACTCTCTCCGTGACCCAGGGCAAAGCTCGCAATCTTCCTTGAGCGGCGATATCAAAACAATACCATTCAGCAGTGTTCTCGTTGAATGTTCCACGTGGAACGCTCAAAGCCCTAGTGATTTGAGACGGCGATAGAGAGTCCGCTCACTCATGCCCAGATGTGCTGCCAGCTCATTACGTGATCCTTTGAAGGTCTCCAAGGCATGCGCCAGCTCGGCCATTTCATTACGTCCGCGACGGCCGAAATGACTCTGATCTGATAGTGGATGGATGTCTTCGGGCAGATGTTCCGGACGAATGAAACCATCATCGGCAAACAGCCGGGCCCGTTCCAGGATGTTCCTGAGCTCGCGAATGTTGCCTGGGAAGGTATGCAGGTTGAGGCGCTCAAGGGCTTCGGCGGTAACCTTGGGCGCATGCTTGCCGGCCATGCGTTGCAGCAGGCTCTCACAGAGTAACGGTAAATCCTCGACTCGCTCACGTAGTGACGGCAGGCGAATCGGGAATCCGCTGATGCGGTAATACAGGTCTTCGCGGAACGTCCCTTCGACGGCCATCTCTTTCAATGGCTTATGCGTTGCCGAGATCAGACGGAAGTCTGAATGGACCGTGCGAGTGCTGCCGACCGGACGGAAGCTTCCGGACTCGATCAGGCGTAGCAACTTCACCTGCATGGCCAGCGGCACCTCACCGATCTCGTCGAGGAACAAGGTTCCACCGTGAGCCGCTTCTGCCAGGCCGATCTTGCGCTGGATCGCGCCGGTGAAGGCGCCCTTCTCATAACCGAACAGTTCACTTTCGAATAGCGACTCGGTCAGCCCGGTGCAGTCCACCACCACCAAGGGGCCATTGGCTCGTGGGCTACCCAGGTGCAACGCCCGGGCGAACAGCTCCTTGCCCGTCCCGGATTCACCCTGGAGCAAGACCGGGATCTGCGCGGGGGCGGCACGCTGCAGACTGGAAACGGCGCTCTTGAAGGACGGAGCCCGGCCAACCAAACCCTGTTGTTGAGGTTGTGCCGATGCCAGGGTGACACTGGTCAGCCGCTCGACGAACGCCACCACCCTGCCCTCGTCGTCGAGGATCGGACGCAGTTCTACATCCACATGTTCAGGCCCGCGTGGAGTGTGATGGATGTGCAGCACACGCTCGGGCACCTTGCTGTCCAGCGACTTGCGCAGCGGGCAGTGTTCACCCGCCTGGTCGCAGGGAACGGCATAGTGATGGGAAACCCGATGGCACTTATCGCCGATTGGCGCGTGCTCCTCATTGCCGAACTGGCGACGGTAGGCGGCGTTGGCGGCGAGGATGTTGTAGTCGGTGTCCAGCACGATGCTGGGCAGCACATCGTGTTCAAGGTATGACACCAGTGCGATGATCGCGGGATGGGAAGCGGCTAGCATGACAGCACCAGAGGAAGGACCTTGCGAGCGTAGCAAGGACTGCCAAACACTGCCATCGACTGACAGTCGACTGCCAGGAACTGTCACCTTTGGGTTGCTGGAATGACGGCTGCTGCGCGTCCTTCGCGGCACGAGACCGTTCCTGCAGGGGGAAGGCGTCTATCTGAAAGGCTGGCATGTATCTTGATAAAGCACCTCCCACTGCCTATGCCTTCAAGGAGGCTTGGGACAACTGGAGAGTGCAATGATCATCGGCAACAACCTTCACGTCGAAGAGTTTTTCGACAAGGCGACCTGGACCATCAGCTACCTGGTCATGGATGGCGAGACGCGACAATGCGCGTTGATCGACAGCGTGCTGGATTACGACCCCAAGTCCGGGCGTACCTGTACCGATTCGGCGGACAAGCTGATCGCTCGCGTCGAGGAGCTGGATGCCAAGGTGCAATGGATCCTGGATACCCATGTGCACGCCGACCATCTGTCCGCGGCGGCCTACCTCAAATCCCGGCTGGGCGGCAGCATCGCGATCGGTGCGCAGATCACCCAGGTACAGAAAGTCTTCGGCTCCCTGTTCAACGCCGAACCGGGCTTTGCTCGGGACGGCAGTCAGTTCGACGTGCTGTTCGAAGATGAAGAAGGATTCCGCATTGGCAACCTGCATGCCCGTGCCCTGCACACCCCTGGGCATACCCCGGCGTGCATGAGCTATATGATCGAGGATGCTGGTGAGACCGCCGTGTTCGTCGGCGACACCTTGTTCACTCCCGACTATGGCACGGCTCGTTGCGACTTCCCGGGCGCCAGCGCAAGAACCCTGTACAAGTCGATCCGTCGCCTGCTCGCCTTCCCGGACCAGACCCGGCTGTTCATGTGCCACGACTATCTGCCTGGTGGCCGTGAGCTGTGCTTCGTCACCACCGTGGCCGAGCAACGCGCCGACAACATCCATATTCATCAAGGGGTCAGCGAAGACAGCTTCGTGCAGATGCGCGAAGCCCGTGACAAGACCCTCGACATGCCCGTGCTGATCTTGCCCTCGGTGCAGATCAACATGCGCAGCGGGCAATTCCCCGAACCTGAAGAAAACGGTGTGAGCTACCTGAAGATCCCGCTGAACAAGCTGTAAGTCACGCTTTACCCATAACGAGATTTCCAAGGAACACCGCCATGCCTGCCCTGTCCCCTGCCGATTCATCCCGTGCCGACCACCACAAGGTGGTGATCGTCGGCGCCGGTGCCGCCGGTATCGCTACCGCCTCCAGCCTGATCGCCCGTGATCCTTCGCTGGATATTGCCCTGATCGACCCCGCCGATGTGCACTACTACCAGCCAGGCTGGACCATGGTCGGTGCCGGTGTGTTCAAGGCGTCGAGTACCGCCCACACCATGGCCGCCACCCTGCCGCGCGGTGTGCGCTGGATCAAGACGCGGGTGGACGGCTTCGATCCCCAGGGCCAACTGGTGCTGCTCGAGGGTGGTCGCGCTGTCAGTTATGAACAGCTGGTGGTCTGCCCGGGTTTGAAGCTCGATTGGAATGCCATCGAAGGCTTGAGTGAGACCCTCGGGCGCAACGGCGTCACCTCCAACTACCGCTATGACCTGGCGCCCTATACCTGGCAACTGGTACAGAACCTCAAGCAGGGGCGCGCCCTTTTCACCCAGCCGCCGATGCCGATCAAGTGCGCCGGGGCGCCGCAGAAGGCGCTGTACCTGTCATGTGACCACTGGCTGCGCAGCGGCCAACTGGGCAACGTGAGGGCCAGCTTCTTCAATGCCGGCGCGGTGCTGTTCGGCGTGCCGGACTATGTACCGGCGCTGATGAGCTACATCGACAAGTACGGCGTCGACCTGAACTATCAGCATCGCCTGACGGCAGTAGATGGCGCGAACAAGCGCGCTACGTTTGTGCGCACCCTCCCCGACGGCACTACCGAGACCCGCGTCGAGGCCTTCGATATGCTGCATGTGGTTCCGCCCCAGGTGGCGCCTGATTTCATCCGCCAGAGCCCGCTAGCTGATGCGGCGGGTTGGGTGGACGTCGACCCGCAAACCTTGCGCCATCGCCAGTTTGGCAATATCCATGCCTTGGGCGACGTGGCCAACACCACCAACGCCAAGACCGCCGCCGCCGCCCGCAAGCAGGCACCGGTGGTGGCCAACAATGTGCTGGTGGCGCTTGGTCGACTCGCGACCCTCGCGCAATACGATGGCTATGGCTCCTGCCCGCTGACAGTGGAGCGGGGCAAGATCGTCCTGGCCGAGTTCACCTACGGCGGCAAGCTGGCACCGAGCTTCCCGCGTTGGCTGCTCGATGGCCGCAAGCCAACCCGCCTGGCCTGGCTGCTCAAGGCGCAGATCCTGCCGCCGCTGTACTGGAAAGCCATGCTCAAGGGCCGCGAGTGGCTGGCCCGGCCGCAACCTCTGGTGGTCGAGGCGCAACAGTGATCGAGCACCAACTGCTGGGCGCCGGGCTTGGTGCGATCATTGGTGCGGTGTTGGCGCTGACCGGCGCCGGTGGCGGCATCCTCGCGGTGCCGCTGCTGGTGTTCGGCTTGGGTCTGAGCATGGTCGAGGCGGCTCCGATCGGCCTGCTGGCCGTGGGGTTGGCGGCGGCAGTCGGTGCGGTGCTCGGCCTGCGCCAGGGGCTGGTGCGTTATCGGGCGGCACTGTTCATCGCGCTGATCGGGATTGCCTGTGCGCCGTTCGGCTTGATGCTCGCTCACCGTGTGCCGAATACACCGTTGGCCTTGGTCTTCGCCGGGGTGCTGGTGTACGCCTGTTTGCGGATATGGCGCAAGGCAGCACGTGAGCTGCGTGGCGAGTCACCCTGCGGCGAACGGGAGATCATGCCCTGCGTGCTCAACCCGCTGCAGGGGCGCTTGCGCTGGACCCTGCCCTGCGCCAGGGCACTGGCGTTCACCGGGATGCTGTCGGGGTTGCTATCTGGCCTGCTGGGCGTCGGTGGCGGCTTCGTGATCATTCCTGCTTTGAACCGCTACACCAACCTGAATATGCAAAGTATCGTCGCCACCTCGCTGGCGGTGATCGCCCTGGTGTCCACTGGCAGTGTGGTCAGCGCCAGCGTGGCGGGTGTGATGCATTGGTGGGTCGGCGCACCATTCGCCGCAGGGGCGGTGCTGGGCTTGCTGCTGGCGCGGCCGTTGGCTAGCAAGCTTGCCGGTCCGCGTCTTCAGCAGCTGTTCGCCGCAGTGGGCTGCGGCGCTGCCGTGCTGCTCGCCGGCAAGGCGCTATTCGGCTAGCAACTCATCCTGCTCGGCGGCGCACAGCGCCAGCAAGTAGTCCCACACCACGCGCAGGCGCACCGACTTGTGCAGCTCGCGGCGAGTGCAGATCCAGTAGCTGCGCTGGATGGTCTCGCCGGGCAGCACGCGTACCAGCTTCGGATCGTGCCGGGCCATGTAGTTGGGCAGCACGGCGATACCGAGCCCGGCCTGGGCGGCGTGCTGCTGGGCGATCACACTGGTGCTGCGGAACACCACGTTGGGCGCTCGGCAGAAGCTGTTGAGGAACAGCAGTTCCTGGCTGAACAGCAGGTCGTCGACATAACCGATCCAGTTGTGCCGGGCCAGATCTTCACGAGTGTCGAGCGATGGCGCTTGATTCAGGTATTCCTGGCTGGCGTACAGGGCCAGACGGTAGTCGGTGAGCTTGCGGGTGATCAGCAGGTCAGCGTTGGGTCGTTCCAGGTGGATGCTGATCTCGGCTTCGCGGTTGAGGATACTCACGAACCGCGGCACCGCCACCAGTTCCACTTCAAGCCCCGGATAGCGCTGGAACAACGCTTTCATGCGCGGGGTGAAGAACATGATGCCGATGCCTTCGGTCACGCCAAGGCGGATCTTGCCCAGCGGCGTGATGGCCTGGGTGATCTCTTCCTGCGCCAGCAAGGCGACGTTCTCCATGGCTTCGGCATGCTTGAGCAGCGCCTGGCCCGAGGGGGTGAGCTCGTAACCCTGAGCGTGCTGGACGAACAGCGCGGTGCCCAGGTGCTTCTCGATGCTCTCGATATGCCGGGCGACGGTGCTGTGGGTAGTGTTGAGGCGCTTGGCGGCGCTGAGCAAGCGGCCGCTGCGCTGCAACTCGAGGAAAAAACGCAGATCGTTCCAGTCGAACATGGGCGTCCTTGGATGTGCTGGCTGTTGAAGCCACCGCGGGATGAACCCGCTCTCACAGTCGGATAGTCGCTGTGCTAAAACGCACAACGGCTGCGCGAAATCTCGTGTTTCCTCCGCGAAATTAATCAATAAGATGGATCGGGACAAGAATAATAATCAGGCGCGAGGTTGCACATGCCATCAGCCGATTCTGTCTACGACTACGTGGTCGTGGGTGCCGGTCCCGCCGGTTGCCTGCTGGCCAATCGCTTGTCCGCCGATCCATCCTGCCGCGTGTTGCTGCTCGAGGCGGGTGGCCGTGACAACTATCCCTGGATTCATATCCCCGTCGGTTACCTCTACTGCATCGGCAATCCACGCACCGACTGGTGCATGAAGACCGAGGCCCAGCCCGGGCTGAACGGGCGTGCCCTAGGCTATCCGAGGGGCAAGGTGCTGGGTGGCTGTTCATCCATCAACGGCATGATCTACATGCGCGGCCAGGCCGCCGACTACGACCGTTGGGCCGAGCAAGGCAACGAGGGCTGGGCATGGAAGGATGTGCTGCCGCTGTTCAAGGCCAGCGAGAGCCACTATGCCGGTGCCAGCGACAGCCATGGCGTCGACGGTGAGTGGCGAGTCGAGCAGCAGCGCTACAGCTGGCCAATCCTCGATGCCTTTCGCGATGCGGCCGAACAGAGCGGCATCGCCAGGACCGACGACTTCAATACAGGCGACAACGCCGGCTGTGGATACTTTCAGGTCAACCAGCGCAGCGGTGTGCGCTGGAACTCGGCCAAGGCATTTCTCAGGCCCGTTCTCAAGCGCCCGAACCTGACCGTGCTGACCGGCGTGCAGGTCGACCAGGTGTTGCTCGGCAACACCCGCGCCCGGGCTGTAAGGGCGCTTTGGCAAGGTGCATGGCATGAGTTCGCGGCACGCCGCGAGATTATTCTCTGTGCAGGTTCGGTCGGTTCGCCCGGCATCCTGCAGCGCTCGGGGATTGGCCCACGCAAATTGCTCGAAGGGTTGGGCATCGCCGTGCGCCACGACATGCCTGGCGTCGGCGGCAACCTGCAGGACCATCTGCAACTGCGGTTGATCTACCAGATCCAGAACACGCGCACCCTCAACCAGATGGCCAACAGCCTGTGGGGTAAGCTGGGCATGGGCCTGCGCTATGCCTACGACCGTAGTGGACCACTGGCCATGGCGCCGAGTCAGTTGGGCGCCTTCGCCCGTTCGAGCCCAGAGCAAGAGACCGCCAATCTTCAGTATCACGTCCAGCCCTTGTCGCTGGAGCGCTTCGGCGAGCCGCTGCACCGGTTCCCGGCCTTCACCGCGTCGGTATGTAACCTGCGCCCGGCCAGTCGAGGTCGAATCGATATCCGCTCGGCGGACATGAACGCCGCGCCGCTGATAGACCCCAACTACCTCAGCGCCCCCGAGGACCTGCGCGTGGCCGCCGACGCCATCCGCCTTACCCGGCGCATCGTCCATGCCCCTGCCCTGGCCGCCTTCGAACCCCGCGAGTACCTGCCAGGCCCTGCCCTGCAGAGCGAAGAAGACCTGCACCAGGCCGCCGGCCAGATCGGCACCACCATCTTCCACCCGGTGGGTACCTGCCGCATGGGCAGTGGTGTGCTCGATGTTGTGGATAACCAGCTGCGCGTGCATGGCATTCCGGGCCTGCGTGTGGCGGATGCCTCGATCATGCCGCAGATAGTCTCCGGCAATACCTGTTCACCCACGTTGATGATTGCCGAAAAGGCGGCACAACTTATCCTCAAGGGGGCCAACACCCAGACCAACCTCAGCGACAGCAACGCGATACCGACGCCCTGACCCGGGTGTGTGCAACAGCGGCAGCGCGGTCAGCGGCTGCCGGCAGTGGAACAACAAGAATAATCACTGTGGCCCCAAGGGCCGAGGACAGCAACGATGTCGGATTACATCCAGGAACAGGGTGCGGTGGCGAGCAGCCCGAGCCGCCGTGAGGAACGCAAGATCATTTTCGCGTCATCCCTCGGGACAGTGTTCGAGTGGTATGACTTCTTTCTCTATGGCGCCTTGGCGGCGGTGATCAGCAAGCAGTTCTTTGCAGGGGTCAACGACACCACCGCGTTCATCTTCGCCTTGATGGCCTTCGCCGCCGGTTTCCTGGTGCGCCCGTTCGGCGCCTTGGTGTTCGGCCGTCTGGGGGACATGATCGGGCGCAAGTACACCTTCCTGGTGACCATCGTACTGATGGGCCTCTCGACCTTCGCCGTCGGTCTGCTGCCCACCTATGCCAGCATCGGTATCGCCGCGCCGATTATCCTCGTCATACTGCGCATGCTCCAGGGACTGGCATTGGGCGGCGAATACGGCGGTGCGGCCACTTATGTGGCCGAACACGCTCCGTCCGGCAAGCGCGGTTTCCATACCGGCTTCATCCAGTCCACCGCTACGCTCGGCCTGCTGTTGTCGTTGATCGTGGTCCTGGCCAGTCGCTATATCAGTGGCGATGAGTTCGAGACCTGGGGCTGGCGCCTGCCGTTCCTGCTGTCGATCGTCCTGCTGGCGATCTCCACCTGGATCCGCATGAGCATGCATGAGTCGCCGGCATTCGTGAAAATGAAAGCCCAGGGCAAGACCAGCAAGTCGCCGATCCGCGAATCGTTCACCTCCTGGCCAAACCTCAAGGTGGTCCTGACCGCGCTGTTCAGCATCAACGCCGGACAAGCGGTGACCTTCTACACCGCACAGTTCTATGTGCTGTTCTTCATGACCCAGATGCTCAAGATGGACCCGGCCCAGGCCAATACCCTGTTGATCATCAGCGTGGTGATCGGCGCGCCGTTCTTCGTGTTCTTCGGTTGGCTGTCGGACCGTATCGGGCGCAAGCCAATCCTCATGGTTGGGCTGTTGCTGGCCACCGTGTGCTACTTCCCGATATTCAAGGCGCTGAGCCATTACGCCAACCCGCAGATCGACGCCGCCAGCCGGGAAGCGCCCATTGTCGTCAGTGCCAACCCGCAAGGCTGCACCTTCCAGTTCGACCCGGTGGGCAAGGCCCGTTTCGACAGCCCTTGCGACAAGGTAAAGACCTTCCTGGTCAAACAGGGCCTGCCCTACAGCTCGGTCGAGGCTGCCGGCAGCGAAGTGCAGGTGAGCATCGGTGACAAGACCATCAACGGTTTCGACGAGGCGGCCATGCGCAGCGCCATCGAAGCGGCTGGCTATCCGGCCAAGGCCGACCCGGCGCATGTGAACCAGGTGATGGTGGTAGTGCTGATCGTTGCCATGATCCTGATCGCCACCATGACTTACGGGCCACTGGCGGCGGTCATGGTCGAGCTGTTCCCGACGCGGATCCGCTATACCTCGATGTCCCTGCCCTACCATATCGGTAACGGCTGGTTCGGTGGCTTCCTGCCAACGGTATCGTTCGCGTTGGTGGTGTATACCGGGGATATCTTCTATGGGCTGTGGTATCCGGTGCTGATCACCGGGGTGAGCCTGGTGGTAGGGATCTTCTGCCTGAAAGAGACCAAGGACGTTGATATCGATAAGGTCTAGGCAGTACAGATGACACTGCGTGCGGGCTTGTCCCGCGATACCGGCGCAGCCTGTGCCATCCATCGCGGGGCAAGCCCGCTCACACGTACTCGCTATGCCACCATCAAACGAGCAAAAAAACCGGCGTAAAAGCCGGTTTTTTTATAGCGCGAAAAAACTTATGCACGATTTTCGCAAAAACGTCATACATGGAAATAAACAGCCAATTCAATCACTTAGCATGCTTTATCGATCATCCATGCAAAACTTGCTAACAAGTTATCCACAGATCGTCAGGCTGGCTGCTGCTCCGGGTTTTCCGCCAGCGGCGGCAGCGAACCCATGGCTCGCTGGGTCGCTTCGTTCCAGGCCTGGGCGCGGTCGTTCAGCTCGGCGATGGCGCGTGGGCCAGTGCCCACGGCATACATTGGTTCACCGATCACCACCTCGATGGTGCCCGGGCGTTTGCCCCAGCCTTCTCGCGGCCAAAACTTGCCGGCGTTGTGGGCAATCGGCAGTACCGGCAGGCCGGCGTTGACCGCCAGGGCGGTACCGCCACGGGAGAACTTGCCGATCTGGCCATGAGGCACGCGGGTGCCTTCGGGGAAGATCAGCACCCAGGTGCCTTGCTTGAGCAGCTCGTCGCCCTGGCTAGCGACCTGGCGCAGCGCTTCCTTGGGATTCTTGCGATCGATGGCGATCGGCCGCAGCATGGCCATGGCCCAGCCGAAGAACGGCACGTACAGCAGTTCGCGCTTGAGCACCTGGCTAAGCGGCGAGAAATACGCGGAGAGCAGGAAGGTTTCCCAGGTGCTCTGGTGGTTCGACAGGATCACGCAAGGTACTTTCGGTACGTTCTCGGCACCGGTGATCTTGTAGTCGATGCGCAGGATCGTGCGGGCCAGGAACAACGCACAGCGGCACCAGTACACGTTGATGAACTTGTAGCGCTTGGGGAACGGCAGGAAGGGCGCGACGAAGAAGCTCAGCGAGCACCACAGCAGTGAACTGGTGCCCAACAGCAGGTAAAAAAGAAAGATTCTGATCGCCTGCAGGATCGACATAGTGGCATGTACCGTTGCGGGGCGTGCCCGCCTAATGAAAAGTGCGCCGTTTCTGGCGCACTCATTTAAATAAGTTCTCTGGCGATAGCCGCCAGATCGTCGAAAATCAGTGTAGTTTGCGGGACGCCTTTTTCCAGGGTCCTCTCGCCCTTGCCGGTTTTTACCAACACGGGTTGTGCATCGACGGCCAGGGCCGCCTCCAGGTCACCTTTGCTGTCACCGACGAACCACACGCCGGCCAGGGACACCTGGTAATGCTCGGCAATGGTCCGCAGCATGCCGGGCTTGGGCTTGCGGCATTCGCAGCCCTCGTCCGGGCCGTGCGGGCAATGCACGATCAGGCCGACCTCGCCGCCCTGCTCGGCCACCAGCGCGCGCAGGCGCGCATGCATGGCCTCGAGGGTTTGCAGCGGGTAGTAGCCGCGGGCGATGCCGGACTGGTTGGTGGCCACGGCCACCGTCCAGCCCGCCTTGCTCAACTGCGCGATGGCCTCGATCGAGCCGGGAATGGGGATCCACTCCTCCAGCGACTTGATGTAGGCGTCGGAGTCGTGGTTGATCACTCCGTCTCGATCAAGAATCAGCAGTTTCAACGACTTACCCCAGCAGCGAGATATCGGCCACGCCCAGGAACAGACCGCGCAGGCGGCTGAGCAGGGCATAACGGTTGGCGCGTACCTTGGCGTCCTCGGCGTTGACCATCACCGCCTCGAAGAAGGCGTCGACCGGGTCACGCAGGGCGGCCAGACGGGCCAGGGCTTCGCTGTACTGACGCGCCGCGGCCATCGGTTGCACAGCCTGGTCGGCCTGCTGGATGGCCGAGTACAGGGAGAACTCGTTGGCGTTGTCGAAGTACTTGGGTTCGACCTGATCGGCGATGGCGCCTTCGGCCTTGCCCAGCAGGTTCGACACGCGCTTGTTCGCTGCAGCCAGCGCGTCGGCTTCCGGCAGCTTGCGGAAGGCCTGCACGGCCTGTACGCGTTGGTCGAAGTCCAGCGCCGAGCCGGGCTTCAGGGCACGCACCGCCAGGTAGGTGGAGACGTCGATGCCTTCATCCTCGTAGCGCGCGCGCAGGCGGTCGAAGACGAACTCCAGCACCTGCTCGGACAGGCCGGCGGCCTTGACGTTGGCACCGAACTGCTTGACCGCGAACTCGACCGCGACATTCAGGTCCAGATCCAGCTGCTTCTCGATCAGGATACGCAGCACGCCCAGGGCAGCACGGCGCAGGGCGTATGGGTCCTTGCTGCCGGTGGGCAGCATGCCGATGCCGAAGATGCCGACCAGGGTGTCTAGCTTGTCGGCAATGGCCACGGCGGCACCGGTGAGGGTCTGCGGCAGCTCGGCGCCAGCGCCGCGCGGCATGTACTGCTCGTTCAGCGCCAGGGCGACGTCTTGCGGCTCGCCGTCGTTGAGGGCGTAGTAGTAGCCGGCAATACCCTGCATTTCAGGGAATTCGCCGACCATTTCCGAGGCCAGGTCGCACTTCGACAGCAGACCGGCACGACCAGCATTGGCGGCGCTGCCACCGATGTACGGGGCAATGAAGGCGGCCAGCTTGGAGACGCGCTCGGCCTTTTCGAACACGGTCCCCAGCTGAGCCTGGAACACCACGTTCTTCAGGCGTTCGTTGAAGCTTTCCAGGGGCTGCTTCTTGTCCTGCTTGAAGAAGAACTCGGCGTCGGTCAGGCGCGGGCGCACGACCTTCTCGTTGCCCTGCACGATCTGCTTGGGATCACGGCTCTCGACGTTGGCCACGGTGATGAAGCGCGGCAGCAGCTTGCCTTCGCTGTCCAGCAGGCAGAAGTACTTCTGGTTGTCCTGCATGGTGGTGATCAGCGCTTCCTGCGGCACCTCGAGGAAACGCTCCTCGAACGAGCACACCAGCGGCACCGGCCACTCGACCAGGGCGGTTACTTCGTCCAGCAGCGCCGGCGGCACGATGGCCGTGCCTTCCTGCTGCATGGCCAGCTCTGCGGTGCGCTTGCTGATCAGCTCGCGACGCTCGGCAAAGTCAGCCAGCACGTGGGCCTTGCGCAGGTCCTCGACGTAGTTTGCCGGGGTGGTGATGAGTACGTTTTCCGGGTGGTGGAAGCGGTGGCCACGGGATTCACGGCCGGCTTTCTGGGCCAGGATGGTGCAGTCGACGACCTGATCGCCGAGCAACATCACCAGCCACTGGGTCGGGCGCACGAACTCTTCACGGCTGGCGCCCCAGTGCATGCGCTTGGGGATCGGCAGGTCGTTGAGCGAATCCTCGACGATGGTTGGCAGCAGGCTGGTAGTGGCCTTGCCCGGAATGTGCTGGGAGAAGCGCAGCTTCGGGCCGCTCTGGTCGATGTCCGACAGCTCGACGCCGCACTTCTTGGCGAAGCCCAGGGCGGCCTGGGTAGGTTCGCCGTCTTTGAAGGCAGCCTGCACGGGCGGGCCGTCGATGTTGATGCTGCGGTCTGGCTGCTGCACATCCAGCTGGCGGATCAGCACGGCCAGGCGGCGCGGCGCGGCGTAGACCTGCTTGCCGGTGTAGTTCAGGCCGGCGGCCTGCAGGCCTTTCTCGATGCCGGCGAGGAAAGCGTCGCCCAGCGTGGCGAGGGCCTTGGGTGGCAGCTCTTCGGTGCCCAGTTCAACCAGGAAATCTTGAGCACTCATTGTGCAGCCTCCAGCTTAGCCAACACTTCGTCACGCAGTTCAGGGGTGGCC
Organism: Pseudomonas soli; assembly: GCF_900110655.1. Classification (GTDB taxonomy): domain Bacteria; phylum Pseudomonadota; class Gammaproteobacteria; order Pseudomonadales; family Pseudomonadaceae; genus Aquipseudomonas; species Aquipseudomonas soli. Next base: position 135,792 of record NZ_FOEQ01000003.1, on the reverse strand, counting down.
ATCGGGAAGCCCAGGCGTGCGCGAGCTTGCAGATAGCTTTGCGCTACGTCCCGGGCCAGGGTACGTACGCGCAGGATGTAGCGCTGGCGCTCGGTCACCGAGATGGCGCGGCGGGCGTCCAGCAGGTTGAAGGTGTGTGAGGCCTTCAGGACCATTTCGTAGGTGGGCAGCGGCAGGTCCAGCTTGATCAGACGGTTAGCTTCGCTTTCGTAGAAGTCGAACAGTTCGAACAGCTTCTCGACGTTGGCGTGCTCGAAGTTGTAGGTCGACTGCTCCACCTCGTTCTGGTGGAACACGTCGCCATAGGTAACCTTGCCGAACGGGCCGTCGGCCCATACCAGGTCGTAGACCGAGTCCACGCCCTGGATGTACATGGCCAGGCGCTCCAGGCCGTAGGTGATTTCACCAGTGACCGGGTAGCACTCGATACCGCCGACTTGCTGGAAGTAGGTGAACTGAGTCACCTCCATGCCGTTCAGCCAGATTTCCCAGCCAAGGCCCCAGGCGCCGAGGGTTGGCGATTCCCAGTTGTCTTCGACGAAGCGAATGTCGTGAACCAGCGGGTCGATGCCGATGGCCTTCAGCGAGCCGAGGTACAGCTCCTGGAAGTTCGCCGGGTTTGGCTTGAGCACCACCTGGAACTGATAGTAGTGCTGCAGGCGGTTGGGGTTTTCGCCATACCGCCCGTCGGCTGGGCGACGGCTGGGCTGCACATAGGCGGCGTTCCAGGTCTCCGGGCCCACGGCACGCAGGAAGGTAGCGGTGTGGAAAGTTCCGGCGCCTACTTCCATATCGTAGGGCTGAAGCACCACACAACCTTGAGCTGCCCAGTAGTTCTGCAGGGCGAGGATCAGGTCTTGGAAGGTACGCACGGCTGGCGTAGGCTGGCTCACGAAATTCACCTGTATCTGGGGATGCGGATGTAAAGAGCGGGAGTATACCCGATTCGCCTCGCCCTCTACGTTATTGGAGCCTTATGCCACGCTGCTTTTGGTGTTCCGACGATCCGTTGTATCAGGCCTATCACGACCACGAGTGGGGAACGCCGCAGCGCGACCCGGCGTTGCTCTTCGAGATGCTTTTGCTCGAAGGGTTCCAGGCGGGGTTGTCGTGGATCACGGTATTGAAGAAGCGCGAGCGCTATCGCGAGGTGCTGGACGGCTTCGATCCGCTGAAACTGTCGCAGCTCAGCGATGAACGCATCGAGGAGCTTATGCTGGATGCTGGCATCATCCGCAACCGCCTCAAGCTCAAGGCCGTGCGCCGCAATGCCCAAGCCTGGCTGGCTGTGGATAACCCCGCCGAGTGGCTATGGTCGTTCGTCGGCGGCGCGCCGAAGATCAACCATTTCCAGGGCCGTGGCGACGTGCCGGCGGTCACCGACGAGGCTAAGGCGATGAGCAAGGCCTTGCAGAAGGCTGGCTTCACTTTCGTCGGGCCGACCATCTGCTACGCCTTCATGCAGGCCACCGGCATGGTCATGGACCACACCACCGACTGCGATCGCTACGCCGCGCTGGTGCGCTGACGGGGTACAATGCGCGCCTTGCTGAAATAAGGAATTCGCCTGTGGAAAAGTTCAAGGGCGCCCTGATGGTCGGGGTGCTGCGCCTGTTTGCCAAGCTGCCCTGGGGCGCCGTGCAGCGCGTCGGCGCCGGTATCGGCTGGCTGATGTGGAAAATCCCCAACGGCTCGCGCAATGTCGTGCGCATCAACCTGGCCAAATGCTTCCCGGAGATGGACCCGGCCGAGCGTGAGCAATTGGTCGGTCGCGCGCTCAAGGACATCGGCAAGTCGTTCGTCGAAAGCGCCTGCGCCTGGATCTGGCCGCCGCAGCGCTCGCTCGACCTGGTCAAGGAAGTGCACGGCCTGGAAGTGCTGGAGCAGGCCCTGGCCTCGGGCAAGGGCGTGGTCGGCATCACCAGCCACCTGGGCAACTGGGAGGTGCTCAACCACTTCTATTGCAACCAGTGCAAACCGATCATCTTCTATCGCCCGCCGAAGTTGAAGGCGGTGGATGACCTGCTGCGTGAGCAGCGGGTGCAGATGGGCAACCGCGTGGCGCCTTCGACCAAGGAAGGCATTCTCAGCGTGATCAAGGAAGTGCGCCGGGGTGGCCAGGTGGGGATTCCCGCCGACCCGGAGCCGGCCGAGTCGGCCGGGGTGTTCGTGCCGTTCCTGGGTACCCAGGCGCTGACCAGCAAGTTCGTCCCGAACATGCTCGCCGGTGGCAAGGCTGTCGGGGTGTTCCTGCATGCGCTGCGCCTGCCGGATGGTTCAGGCTTCAAGGTATTCCTGGAAGCGGCGCCAGAGGCCATGTACAGCACCGATGTGAATGAATCGGCGGCAGCCATGAGCAAGGTGGTCGAGCGTTACGTGCGCGAGTACCCGAGCCAGTACATGTGGAGCATGAAGCGCTTCAAGAAGCGCCCGGCGGGTGAGGCGCGCTGGTACTGAGATTTTTGGGGGCTGCAAAGCAGCCCCGGCATTCTCAGACCTTGTTCAACTTTTTCAGGAACACCGTCATCTCTTTCTCGGCCTGCTTGTCCCCATGGGCCTGCGCCGCCTCGATCCCCTCTTCCCAGGCCTTGCGCGCGCCAGCCAGATCTCCGCTGAGCTGATACGCCTTGCCCAGCAGCTTCCATGCCGCCGAATACTTGGGGTCCTGCTTCACGCAGCTGGCCAGGTGCACCGCCGCCTCAGCGCCATTGCCCTCGTCCAGCCAGGCCTTGCCCAAGCCAAAGCGCAGCAGCGGGTTATCCACACCCTTGGCCAGCATCTTCTCCAGCGATTCACGCATGCCCTTCCCTCCTAGAAGAAACTCAAGCCCACGTGGAACAGCTTCTCCACGTCCCGAATATGCTTTTTATCCACAACGAACAGGATCACATGGTCGCCCGACTCGATCACCGTGTCGTCGTGGGCAATCATCACTTCGTCCTCGCGGATGATTGCGCCGATGGTGGTGCCTGGCGGCAGGTTGATGTCCTCGATGGCCTTGCCGACCACCTTGCTCGACTTCGAATCGCCATGGGCCACGGCTTCGATGGCCTCGGCCGCGCCGCGGCGCAGCGAATGCACGCTGACGATATCGCCACGGCGCACGTGGGCCAGCAGGGTACCGATGGTGGCCAATTGCGGGCTGATGGCGATGTCGATGTCGCCACCCTGCACCAAGTCGACATAGGCCGGGTTGTTGATGATGGTCATCACCTTGCGCGCGCCCAGGCGCTTGGCCAGCAGCGACGCCATGATGTTGGCCTCGTCGTCGTTGGTCAGGGCCAGGAAGATGTCGGCGTCGGCGATGTTCTCTTCGAGCATCAGGTCCTTGTCCGATGCGCTGCCCTGCAGCACCACGGTGCTTTCCAGGGTATCGGAGAGCTGGCGGCAACGGGCCGGGTTCATCTCGATGATCTTCACCTGGTAGCGGCTCTCGATGGCCTCGGCCAGGCGCTCGCCGATCTGCCCGCCACCGGCGATGACCACGCGCTTGTTGCTCTCGTCGATACGGCGCAGTTCGCCCATCACCGCGCGGATGTCCTTTTTCGCTGCGATGAAGAACACCTCGTCGTCAGCTTCGATCACCGTGTCACCCTGTGGGGTGATCGGCCGGTCGCGCCGGAAGATGGCCGCCACGCGGGTGTCGACGTTGGGCATGTGGGCGCGGATCTGGCGCAGTTGCTGGCCGACCAGCGGCCCGCCGTAGTAAGCGCGGACCGCCACCAGCTGGGCCTTGCCCTCGGCGAAGTCGATCACCTGCAGGGAGCCGGGGTGTTCGATCAGGCGCTTGATGTAGTTGGTCACCACCTGCTCGGGGCTGATCAGCACATCCACCGGAATATGGTCGTTGTCGAACAGTTCTTCGCGAGTCAGATAGGCCGACTCGCGCACCCGGGCGATCTTGGTCGGGGTGTGGAACAGCGAGTACGCCACCTGGCAGGCGACCATGTTGGTCTCGTCGCTGTTGGTCACCGCCACCAGCATGTCGGCATCGTCGGCGCCGGCCTGGCGCAACACCGTCGGCAGCGAGGCGCGGCCTTGCACGGTGCGGATGTCGAGGCGGTCGCCGAGGTCGCGCAGGCGCTCGCCATCGGTATCGACCACGGTGATGTCATTGGCTTCGCTGGCCAGGTGTTCCGCCAGCGTGCCGCCCACCTGCCCTGCGCCGAGGATGATGATCTTCATCCACTACTCCCTACGTTCTTGTGCTTACCGCGAGGCGGCGATCTTGATCAGCTTGGCATAGTAGAAGCCGTCGTGGCCGCCTTCCTGGGCCAGTAGCTGGCGCCCGTGGGGCTGGCGCAGACCGGCCTCGGTGGCCAGGTCCAGCTCGCGGGCACCGGGGGTGCGGGCGAGGAAGGCGTCGATCACTTCGGTGTTCTCGGTCGGCAGGCTCGAGCAGGTGGCGTACAGCAGCATGCCGCCCACTTCCAGGGTCGGCCACAGGGCGTCGAGCAGCTCGCCTTGCAGCGCGGCCAGGGCCGGGATGTCGTCGGCCTGGCGGGTCAGCTTGATGTCCGGGTGGCGGCGGATCACCCCAGTGGCCGAGCAGGGGGCGTCGAGCAGGATGCGCTGGAAGGGCTTGCCGTCCCACCAGCTGGCGGTGTCGCGGGCGTCGCAGGCGATCAGCTCGGCATCGAGCTTGAGGCGGTCGAGGTTCTCGCGCACGCGCGTCAGGCGCTTGGCCTCGAGGTCGATGGCGACCATGTGCGCCAAGCCCGGTTCGGCTTCAAGCAGGTGGCAGGTCTTGCCGCCCGGGGCGCAGCAGGCGTCGAGCACGCGCTGGCCGGGGGCCAGTTCCAGCAGGTCGGCGGACAGCTGCGCGGCTTCGTCCTGCACGCTCACCCAGCCGTCGGCGAAGCCTGGCAGGCCGCGCACGTCGCAAGCCTCGGCCAGGACGATGCCGTCACGGCTGTACTGGCAGGCGCTGGCGCCGATACCGGCCTCGGCCAGCAGCGCGAGGTAAGCGTCGCGGCCGTGGTGGCGGCGGTTGATGCGCAGGATCATCGGCGGGTGGGCGTTGTTGGCGGCGCAGATGGCTTCCCACTGCTCCGGCCAGAAGGCCTTGAGCGCCTTTTGCAGCCAGCGCGGATGGGCGGTGCGCACTACCGGATCGCGCTCCATGCCGGCCAGCAGTGCCTCGCCTTCGCGCTGGGCGCGGCGCAGCACGGCATTGAGCAGGGCCTTGGCCCACGGCTTCTTCAGCTTGTCGGCACAGCCGACGGTTTCGCCGATGGCGGCGTGGGCTGGGATGCGGGTGTAGAACAGTTGATACAGGCCGACCAGCAGCAGCGCCTGCACATCGGCGTCGGCAGCCTTGAACGGCTTCTGCAGCAGTTGCGCGGCCAGCAGGTCCAGGCGCGGCTGCCAGCGGGCGGTGCCGAAGGCCAGGTCCTGGGTCAGGCCACGGTCGCGCTCATCGACCTTGTCCAGTTGCGCTGGCAGCGAGCTGTTCAGCGAAGCCTTGCCGCTGAGTACAGCGGCCAAGGCACGGGCGGCAGCCAGGCGTGGATTCATTGGCCGAGCACCTTGCCACTGGCGAATTTCTCGCGGCGGCTGTTGAACAGGTCGGCGAAGTTGAGGGCCTTGCCACCCGGCAGTTGCAGGCGGGTCAGGCTCAGGGCCTGGTCACCGCAGGCGACCACCAGGCCATCTTTGCTGGCCGACAGGATTTCGCCGGGGGCGCCCTGGGCTGTGGACAAGTTGGCGGCCAGCACCTTCACGCTTTCGCCGTCCAGGGTGCTGTGGCACACCGGCCAGGGGTTGAAGGCGCGGATCAGGCGCTCAAGCTCCACGGCCGGGCGGCTCCAGTCGATGCGCGCTTCGTCCTTGTTCAGCTTGTGGGCGTAGGTGGCCAGGGCATCGTCCTGCACTTCACCTTGCAGGCTGCCATCGGCCAAGCCGGCGATGGCCTGCACCACGGCGCCCGGGCCCATGGCGGCGAGGCGGTCGTGCAGGGTACCGCCGGTGTCCTCGGCGCTGATCGGGGTGACCACCTTGAGCAGCATCGGGCCGGTGTCCAGACCTGCTTCCATGCGCATCACGGTCACACCGCTCTCGGCGTCACCGGCTTCAACGGCGCGCTGGATCGGCGCCGCACCACGCCAGCGCGGCAGCAGCGAGGCGTGGCTGTTGATGCAGCCCAGGCGTGGGATATCCAGCACAGCTTGCGGCAGGATCAGGCCGTAGGCGACCACCACCATCAGGTCCGGCTTCAGTGCGGCGAGTTCGGCCTGGGCGTCGGCGTTGCGCAGGGTCTGCGGCTGGTACACCGGGATGTCATGGGCCACGGCCAGCGCCTTGACCGCGCTTGGCATGAGCTTCTGGCCACGCCCGGCCGGGCGGTCGGGCTGGGTGTAGACGGCCACGATCTCGTACGGGCTGTCGAGCAAAGCCTTGAGGTGTTCGGCGGCAAACTCTGGGGTGCCTGCGAAGACGATGCGCATGGAGTTCTCGCTTCTTGAAAAAGAAAAAGGCTTGCCGGAGCAAGCCTTCTGGAAGGTGGGGATCAGGCTTGCTGGCGGTGCTGCTTTTCCAGCTTCTTCTTGATCCGGTCACGTTTGAGCTGCGACAGGTAGTCGACGAACAGCTTGCCGTTGAGGTGATCGAACTCGTGCTGCACGCACACCGCCAGCAGGCCCTCGCATTCCAGCTCGTACGGCTTGCCGTCGCGGTCCTGAGCCTTGACCCGGACGCGCAGTGGGCGGTCGACGTTTTCGTAGAAGCCCGGCACCGACAGGCAGCCTTCCTGGTACTGGCCCATGTCGTGGGTCAGCTCTTCGACGCTGGGGTTGATGAAGACGCGCGGCTCGCTGCGATCTTCGCTCAGGTCCATCACCACGACTTGCTGGTGCACGTTGACCTGGGTGGCCGCCAGGCCGATGCCCGGGGCCTCGTACATGGTTTCGAACATGTCGTCGATCAGCTGGCGCAACGCGTCGTCAAACACCGTTACCGGTTTGGCAATGGTACGCAGGCGCGGATCGGGAAATTCGAGAATGTTCAAAATGGCCATGGCGGTCAGGCAGTCACTGTGCGGTCGGTTGAAAACTGAGCACACATAATAAAGGGAAACGGTGGACAAGGCACCTGTGAAAGCTCGGCTAGGGTCTTTATGGGCTTGATAGCTGCCATTTAATGGACAGCTTTTCAAAGTATTACCCACAAAGTTATCCACAGGCTGTGCCACGCCGATGGCCCCCTGTCGATCGAGGAGGATCACCCATGAGCACACTCCGTTCTTCGCCTTGCTCGCCTGCCGAACTGGAGGCGCGGCTGCGTCTGCATCGCCTCCCCGACATCGGCCTGCGCCGCTTTCTTACCCTGATCGAAGCCTTTGGCAATGCCTCATCGGCACTCAGTGCGCCGGCCAGTGCCTGGCGTGCGCTGGGGTTGCCAGCCGCCAGTATCGATGCCCGTCGCAGCCCTGAAGTGCGCGACGGCGCATTGGCTGAAATGGCCTGGATAGAGCGCCCTGGCCAGCATTTGCTGATGTGGGACGGGCCTGGCTACCCCGCATTGCTGAGTGAAATCGACGACCCGCCACCCCTGCTGTTCGTCGCCGGTGACCCCGCTTTGCTGGAGCATCCGCAGCTGGCGATTGTGGGTAGCAGGCGTGCTTCACCACCGGCGCTGGATACTGCGGCTGCGTTTTCGCGCTGCCTGGCGCAAGCCGGGTTCACCATCACCAGCGGGCTGGCGCTGGGCGTTGACGGTGCCGCTCATCGGGCCGCGCTGAAAGCCGGAGGGCAGACCATTGGAGTGCTCGGCACGGGGTTGCAAAAACTTTATCCACAGCGCCACCGTGACCTTGCCCGGGCGATGCTCGACAGTGGCAGCGCGCTGGTCTCCGAGTACCCGCTGGATGCCGGGCCGCTGGCCGGTAACTTCCCCAGGCGCAACCGCATCATCAGCGGGCTGTCGCTCGGCGTGCTGGTGGTCGAGGCGAGCATCGCCAGCGGCTCATTGATCACCGCGCGCCTTGCCGCGGAGCAAGGGCGCGAGGTGTATGCCATTCCGGGTTCGATCCACCACCCCGGCGCCAAGGGCTGCCACCAACTGATTCGCGACGGTGCGCTGTTGGTGGAAAGCGTGGAACAGATCCTCGACAGCCTGCGCGGTTGGCAGAACCTGCCGGGCGCGCCTATGGGCAAAGCCGACCATCCCCTGCTCGCCTTGCTCCACGCCGCACCCCACACCAGCGAGGGCCTGGCGCACAGCAGCGGTCAGCCTTTGGCCCAGGTATTGGCCAGCCTCACCGAGCTGGAGCTCGAGGGCCGGGTCAGCAATGAAGCCGGGCGTTGGTTTGCCCGTTCCGGCTAAGTACACTGCGCACACGGCGTTTATGCGGAGAGACGGAAATGGTGAGCAGTTGGCGTGTGCAACAAGCCGCGCGTGAGGTGAAGGCGGGTGCGGTGATCGCCTATCCAACGGAAGCGGTCTGGGGCCTGGGCTGCGACCCGTGGAACGAGGACGCGGTGTATCGCCTGCTGGCGCTCAAGTCGCGGCCTGTGGATAAAGGCCTGATCCTGGTCGCCGACAGCATCCACCAGTTCGACTTCCTGTTCGAAGACTTCCCCCAGGACTGGATCGACCGCATGGCCGCCACCTGGCCGGGGCCGAACACTTGGCTGGTGCCGCACCAGGACCTGCTGCCCGAGTGGGTGACCGGGCAGCATGACAGCGTGGCATTGCGGGTCAGCGATCACCCACAGGTGCGTGAGCTGTGCGCGCTGGTGGGCCCGTTGATTTCCACGTCCTGCAACCCGGCCGGGCGCCCGGCGGCAAAGAGCCGGTTGCGGGTGGAGCAGTATTTCCACAAGCAGCTGGACATGGTGCTGGGTGGGGCGTTGGGTGGGAGGAAGAATCCGAGTGTGATTCGGGATTTGGCGACCGGTGAGGTTGTGCGTCCGGGGTGACTCTCTATTTTGACCGACCAAAAAAAACCGCCATGCTGGCGGTTTTTTGATGCAGAAGAGGGTTTCAGCCCTGTCGCCTGGGTAGAGTTCTGCTCTCTTCGCCAGGCCATGTAGGCTGCATGCTATGCCTGCATGGCCACCTCGTCAATAAACGGCATGCCTCATGCAAAACGCTGTAAAAGATTGCTTTGACCGGCTCCTGTTTCCAGGGCGGGTCAGAGTCCATTTTCAGCATCCAAGGCCTCTTGAAACGCAATCTCCTCGCTCAGAGTCAAGCCCATGCTCTCGGCCCAGCGCTGTGCTAGGCGTTGGAGCGTATCGAAATCACGGACTTTCGATTTGTATGCATTCAGTGCAGCCGACTGAGTCAGTATTGATGTTTCAGCTTCGGAAAACGCTTTTTTCAGATCCATGAGATCTTGGGCGGGGATGTAGTTGGCCGAGCCCACTGCATGCACCAATGCTTCTTTCAAAGCGCTTTTATCGGAGCCCTTCAGGACGATGGCGTAATTTGGATTTCGGCCGACACTTCCGCGATGAATGCTCATTGGTGGAAGTACGCGCTGTGTTGAAACGCTTTGAAGCATACTGCAAAGCACAGTGCAGTTTTTTTCGCTGTGCTTGTACCTTGGCATCTCGCTTAACAAATTGCGATTTATCATGAAACTGCTTTTGTCTTTTTCGGGGAGCTCGGAAGACGTGACAGGTGCGACTTGGACAATATGTTTAGATATTACTTTGGTCACGACTGCCAGGCGTCGCTTATGCATCTCTCCGAAAAGAACTGTGTCCATGTATCGCTTGTTGCTTCTAACCTCGGAGCTTGCACGTGCTACCTGCTGCACAAAGCCAAAATCAACCTCTACGAGAGTTCCTTGTCGAATGAGCTTGTGAATTTTTACACAGGGATTCTTTCTCATTGTTTTGAATAAGAATTCTTCTCGCGTTACATCATGAGGCCAGAGATAGATTTTAAAGATAGCGGGCGAAGGTAGCTCCGGGGAAATACGTTCGATTGCATGAAGTCTCCAGACATGACTGGCCCGAAGCTCAAAGCGTTTGGTAAGAAATACAGGGTAGAGTGATTTACTTGCGCTGAGGTTAGGCTCTAATGCTATTAGCGTTTCTTGGATACCTGAATAGGATTCGAATCCCAGCATGTGAGGCTGATCAGGCCTATCACTCGATAACTCGAAATATTGAATAATCATTAATGTCTTGGTCCCTCAAGCATCGGCGTACACAGGGGGGCGGGGTTAGTAGCTTAGAGCGTTCGCTTGTTTGTTCTCTCGAGACTGTTTTGCAGGACTTTTCTGAAAAATATTGAAATAGCTGGAGTTTTCTATTCAGAGAAATATCCTACGCAGATTGTCGACTGCCATTACCTTCTCAGTGGGAACTCCTGCCTCTAGGCTCCAGACCGTCGCCGAATAACTTGGCGATCGGGTGTGGTAACCCGGTAACAGGAAGGTATCAGAGTCGTCTATGGCGGCTGTGCGCGGGAGGCTTTCGAGCCTGCCGGGTCTGGTACCTCCCCGGTTTACCACCCCGTGTACAGCTGCCACCCATTCGTGTGGTAACGGACGAGGTGTCAGCCCTACTCTGGTAGAGGTTGCCATGACCAAGAAGATTGTCCCCGATCCCCCCCTCCCAAACACCACCACCCACCCCTTCGGCCGCTGCGATGCCGGTCACCCACCGCTCTTCACCGTAAACCCCAACATCGAAGCCCATGATGCCCTGGTACACGTCGCGCTCTACCTGCGCTGTGCCTATGACACCGGCATCAAGGCCCTTGACCATCTACGCGACGAGGGGCGTGGCATGTACTGGTCGAGTCTGCATTCGCTGGAAATGGCGGAGGGGTTGGTGGAGGCGATGCTCGATGGCATCGAGTCGGCGCCAGCACCTGGGAGGCCCCGGCAGGGCGGTTGATCGCGTGTTGGCGGGCAAGTGCAGGGCGATAGTTTTGCAGTGCTCTTGAGATCGAGCGCCGCCCGCGCGGCGCTCGATTTCATAGGCGCTGCAACGCTTGCGGCGAACACCACGCAGGGCTGACCCTCAAGGCAGCAATACCGTCGAGCCAACGGTCCGCCGCGCCGACAACTCCGCCTGCGCCTTGGCCGCCTCACTCAATGGATACCGCTGTTGGATATCCACAACCAGCTTGCCACTGGCGATCATCGCGAACAGGTCATCGGCCATGGCCTGGGTGTTCTCGGCATTGTTGGCGTAGCTCCCCAGCGTCGGCCGGGTGACATACAACGACCCCTTCTGCGACAGGATCCCCAAGTTGACCCCGCTTACCGCGCCGGAGGCATTGCCGAAACTCACCATCAACCCTCGCGGCCTCAGGCAATCCAGCGAAGTCAGCCAGGTATCGGCCCCCACGCCGTCATACACCACCGCGCACTTCTGACCGTCTGTCAGCTCCAGCACACGCTTGGCCACATCTTCATGGCTGTAGTCGATGGTCGCCCAGGCCCCGAGTGCCTTGGCCCGCTCGGCTTTCTCGGGAGAGCTGACGGTACCAATCAGCTTCGCCCCCAGCGCCTTGGCCCACTGGCAAGCCAGCGATCCCACGCCACCGGCAGCGGCATGAAACAGCACGAAATCCCTCGGCTGCACGGCATAGGTCTGCTTGAGCAGGTACTGCGTGGTCAGCCCCTTGAGCATCACCGCCGCCGCCTGCTCGAAGCTGATCGCATCCGGCAGCTTGACCAGGTTAGCCTCCGGCAGTGTATGCACCTCGCTGTAGGCCCCCAGCGGCCCGCCGGCATAGGCCACGCGGTCGCCGACCTTGATCCGGCTGACGCCCTCGCCCACCGCCTCGACCACCCCTGCCGCTTCGGTACCCAGCCCGGAAGGCAGCGACGGCGGCGCATACAGCCCGCCACGGAAATAGGTGTCGATGAAGTTCAGGCCGATCGCATGGTTGCGCACGCGCACTTGCTGCGGGCCGGGCGGGGCCGGGTCGAACTCTACCAACTGCAACACTTCCGGGCCGCCATGCTGGCTGAACTGAATATGCTTGGCCATCACACACTCCTGTCTTTGGGTCGCTCGGTTTGCACGAAAAGTGCCTGCGCGACGATCATGCTGCGTTGAAAACAGGCTCGGAATGCTCATTTGCAACCAGCAAAGTCGAACGCGACTCCGACCGTTCCTCGCCTGTTTTCGCCTTGCCTGATCGCCGCTCGGCGACTTTTCGTACAAACCTTAAAGGCCTTCTATCGGACGCCTTTGCTTGATCGCCGTCAACTGCGGCGCGGGGTTTGCCGGTGGTATGCTACGCGGCGAATTTTCCCCGCTCCTTCCAGGTGACCCGATGACCAGCCGCACCGAGGCCGTGAAAGCCTACCTGCTCGACCTGCAAGACCGCATCTGCACTGCCCTCGAGAACGAAGACGGCGGCGCCCGCTTCGTCGAGGATGCCTGGGTGCGCGATGCCGGCGGCGGCGGTCGCACGCGGGTGATCGGCGACGGCAAGGTGATCGAGAAAGGCGGCGTGAACTTCTCCCACGTGTTCGGCAGCGGCCTGCCGCCGTCGGCCAGTGCCCACCGCCCGGAGCTGGCGGGCCGTGGGTTCGAGGCGCTGGGCGTGTCGCTGGTGATACATCCGCACAACCCGCATGTGCCGACTTCCCACGCCAACGTGCGGTTCTTCATCGCCGAAAAAGAGGGTGAAGAAGCAGTATGGTGGTTCGGCGGTGGCTTCGACCTGACCCCCTACTACGGCAATGAAGAAGACTGCGTGCACTGGCACCGCGTGGCCGAACAGGCCTGCGCGCCGTTCGGCGCCGACGTGTACCCGCGCTACAAGGCCTGGTGCGACCGCTACTTCCACCTCAAGCACCGTGGCGAGCCACGCGGCATCGGCGGCCTGTTCTTCGACGACCTGAACGAGTGGGACTTCGATACCTGCTTCGCCTTCATCCGCGCCATCGGTGACGCCTACGTCGAGGCCTACTTGCCGATCGTCCAGCGCCGCAAGGACACTCCGTATACCCCCGCCCAGCGCGAATTCCAGGAATACCGCCGTGGCCGTTACGTGGAGTTCAACCTGGTCTACGACCGTGGCACCCTGTTCGGCCTGCAGTCCGGTGGCCGCACCGAATCGATCCTGATGTCGCTGCCACCGCAAGTGCGCTGGGGCTACGATTGGAAAGCCGAACCAGGCAGCGAAGAAGCGCGCCTGACCGAATACTTCCTGCAAGACCGCGACTGGCTCGCCCAGTAAGCCTGTGGAAACCTGAGGATCACCCATGGACCAGTACGTCGTTTTCGGTAACCCCATCGGCCACAGCAAATCGCCGCTGATCCACCGTCTGTTCGCCGACCAGACCGGCGAGGACCTGGAGTACGCCACCCTGCTGGCGCCGCTGGACGAGTTCAGCGACTGCGCCCGTGGCTTCTTCAAGCAAGGCTGCGGCGCCAACGTCACCGTGCCGTTCAAGGAAGAGGCCTACCGCCTGTGCGACAGCCTCACCCCGCGTGCCAAGCGTGCCGGCGCGGTAAACACTTTGAGCAAGCTGGCCGACGGCACGTTGCAAGGCGACAACACCGATGGCGCCGGACTGGTACGCGACCTCACCATCAACGCCGGGGTCGAGCTGGCCGGCAAGCGCATCCTCATCCTTGGTGCCGGCGGTGCGGTGCGTGGCGTGCTGGAGCCGATCCTGGCGCACAAGCCGCAGTCGCTGGTGATCGCCAACCGCACGGTGGAGAAGGCCGAGCAGTTGGCCCGTGAGTTCGATGAGCTGGGGCCGGTGGTGGCCAGCGGTTTTGCCTGGTTGCAGGAGCCGGTGGACGTGATCATCAATGCCACCTCGGCGAGCCTGGCTGGCGAGCTGCCGCCGATTGCCGACAGCCTGGTCGAGGCGGGGCGTACCGTTTGCTACGACATGATGTATGGCAAGGAGCCGACACCGTTCTGCCAGTGGGCAAGCAAGCTGGGCGCGGCCAAGGTGCTGGATGGGTTGGGGATGCTGGCGGAGCAGGCGGCCGAGGCGTTCTTTATCTGGCGCGGGGTTCGGCCTGAGACCGGGCCGGTGCTGGATGAGCTGCGCCGGCAGTTGGCCCGCGGCTGAGGCTGCATTTTTGGGGCTGCGAAGCAGCCCCAGTCATTCCTCAAAGCGAATGGGGCACAGTTCAACCCCCTCCAGCTTCTGCAACTCCTCCACCACCTGCGGCCTTGCCCGCTGCAACGTCAGGCTCCCGCCACTGCGCATCAACCGCCGCGCCTCGCGGTGCAACATATCCACACCCGAGTAATCGATGAAGTTCACCTGCCGCGCATCGATCACCACGTGTGGCCCCTGGCAGCGCTGAAGACGCACCTGCAGGTAGTGCGCCGCGCCGAAGAAGATCGACCCACCCACCCGCAATACGTCCGCCTCCCCTTCCCGGCTTTGCTGCACCCGTGGCCTCGAGGTGCGCTTGAGGTAGAAGAACAGCGACGCCAGCACCCCGGCATAAATCGCCGTCTGCAACTCCAGCAGCAACGTCGCCGCCGCCGTCAGTGCCATCACCAGGAACTCCGAGCGGCTGACCCGGAACAGCGCGCGAATGCCGCGATGGTCCACCAGCCCCCAGCAGATCAGCAGGATACTCCCCGCCATCGCCGGGATCGGCAGGTGGGCGATCAGCCCGGCGCCGGTCACCGCGAACAGCGCCACCCACAAGGCCGAGAACACCCCAGCCAGTGGCGAGCGGGCGCCGGCGTCGTAGCTCAGGCCCGAGCGAGTGAAGGAACCTGCGGACAGGTAGCCGGAGAAAAACGCGCCGCCGATGTTCGACAGGCCCTGTGCGCGGATTTCCTGGTCAGGGTCGATCAATTGCTCCGAACGTGCCGACAACGAGCGGGCAATCGACAGGCTAGTGACCAGCCCCAGCATGCCCACCGCTACAGCGCTGGGCAGCAGGCGCAGCATCAGTTCCACATCCAGCAGAGGCAGCGGGCTGAAGGGCGGGAGCTGTCCGGTGAACGCAGCCACTCTGGGCACATGGCCGAACACGCCGGGCATTAGCCAGGCCATCAGGCTGACCAGCAGCAGGCTTATCAACAGGCTTGGCCAGCGCGGGCGCCACAGTTTCAGGGCGATACCGATCACCAGCGTGGCCAGGCCCAGGGCCAGCGATGACAGATCAACTTCGCCCATGTGCCCAGCCAGGTCCTGCACAGTCTTCAACGCCGTGGCCTGGCTCGGCAGGTCCATCCCCAGGAGGTTCGGTAACTGCCCAAGGGCGATGACGATGGCGGCGCCGAGGGTGAAGCCCAGCACCACCGAGTGGGAAACGAAATTGACCAGCGCACCGAAGCGCAACAGCCCCAGCAGCAGCTGGAAGATGCCGCCAAGGAAGGTCAGCAGCAGTACCAGAGTTACATAGTCGGCGCTGCCGGCCACGGCCAGGGGGCTGATGCTGGCGTAGAGGACGATGGAGATGGCGGCCGTGGGCCCGCAGATCAGGTGCCAGGACGAGCCCCACAGACAGGCGATCAGCACGGGGACGATGGCGGCGTACAGGCCGTACTCGGCGGGCAGCCCGGCGATCAGGGCGTAGGCAATTGACTGCGGCAGGGCGAGGATGGCGCCGCTCAGGCCCACCAGCAGGTCCTGGCGCAGGCTGCGGCCCGATTGGCGGGGCAGCCAGGTGAGGAAGGGCAGCAGGTGGGTCAGGCGGGGCATGGGGTGTCCTTGAGGTGCATGATCGCTGTAGGAGCGGCTTCAGCCGCGATGCAGGCAACGCGGTGTCTGGTACCCACTGCGCGGGTAATCGCGGCTAAAGCCGCTCCTACAGGTGTTGTGTCGCTTGTTAAGTCATAGTTTGGCCTTTATAGCCTCTAGCGCGTCACCACCGGCTTTGGTGGTCACTCCAGCCAACCACCCTTCCAACAACTGCGGATGCGCTTTCACCCAAGCCTTGGCCGCCTCATCGAAGCTCACCTTCTTATCCACAACCTCGGCCATGATGCTGTTCTCCATCTCCAGCGAGAACTTCAAGTTCCCCAGCAGCTTCGCCGCATTCGGGCAGGCTTGTGGATAACCTTTGCGGGTCAGGGTGTAGACATCGCCCTTGCTGCCGAACCATTTCTCCCCGCCCGTAAGGTAATGCATCTTCAGCTTCACGTTCATCGGATGCGGAGTCCAGCCCAGGAAGGTGATGAACTGCTGCTTCTTCACTGCCCGGTCCACTTGAGCGAGCATCGCCTGCTCGCTGGACTCGACCAGTTTCCACTGGCCCAGGTCGAACTCATTCTTGTCGATGATCTCTTTCAGCGACAAGTTGGCCGGTGCGCCTGAACCAATGCCGTAGAGCTTCTTGTCGAACTGCGCAGCGTGCTTGTGCAGGTCGGCGAAGTCTTTCACGCCCGCGTTCCATACGTAATCGGGCACCGCCAGGGTGAACTCGGTGCCTTCCAGGTTTTTCGCCAGTTGCTGCACATCGCCATTGGCGATGAACTTGTCATGGAAGCCCTGCTGCGCCGGCATCCAATTGCCGAGGAAAGCATCCACCCGGCCATCTTTCAGGCCGCCATAGATAATCGGCACGGCCAGGCTGTCGATCTTCACCTGGTACCCCAGGCTTTCCAGAAGCAGCCGGGCCACGGCGTTGGTGCTGGCGATATCGCTCCAGCCGGGGTCGGCCATCTTCACGGTGCTGCATTGCGCGTCGTTGTCGGCGGCGTGGGCCGCGCCCAGGCTCAGGGCCAGGGTGAGCACGGCGGTGGAGAACTTCTGCATGGCGGCCTCTCTTCTCAATCCAGGGGTGCGGGCTGTGGATAACGTGCCTTGCGCTCGAGGTCGTCGAGATCGATATGGTTGCGCATGTACTGTTGGCTGGCGTCCACCAACGGTTGGTGGTCCCAGCTTTTCAGCTTGCCGATGGCCAGTGCCTCGGCCACCAGGCGGCGGCGCCGTTGGCTGGCCAGCACCTGCTGGCGCAGGGCCGGGATATCCCAGCGCTGCCTGGCTTCATCGGCAAATGCCTGCAGCAGCGCCTGGTGGTCCGGGCTGCCGGTGAGGTTCTCCCGCTCGTGCGGGTCGCGGCTCAGGTCGTAGAGTAGCCATGGGTCGTCTTCGCTGTACACGAACTTGTAGGGGCCACGGCGGATCATCATCAGCGGGCCGACCGTGCCTTCGGCCATGTACTCGCCTATTACCTCGTCATGCCCGCCCTGCCCTTGCAGGTGGCCGAGCAGCGAGCGGCCGTCCAGGTGCAGGTGGTTATCCACAGCGCCGCCGGCCAGTTCGACCAGGGTCGGCAACAGGTCGCAGGTGGAAACGCTGGCGCTGACGCGAGCTGGCCCGAAGCGCTTGGGCGCGTGGATCAGCAACGGTACCCGCGCCGACATCTCGAACCAGTGCATCTTGTACCAGAGTCCGCGCTCGCCAAGCATGTCGCCGTGATCGCCCGAGAACACGATCAGGGTGTCGTCGGCCAGGCCGCACTCCTCAAGGGTCTGCAGGAGCTTGCCGATGTTGTCGTCGATGTAGCTGCAGGCACCGAAATAGGCGCGGCGGGCGTCGCGGATCTTGTCCACAGGTAGTGGCTTGTTCCACAGGTCGTAGACCTTGAGCAGCCGTTGCGAGTGCGGGTCCTGCTCGCCCTGAGCGATCTCGTCCTGCGGCAGGGGGATATCCACATCCTCGTACATGTCCCAGTAGTGCTTGGGAATGGTGTAGGGGTCGTGGGGGTGGGTCATGGAGACGGTCAGGCAGAACGGCCGGCCGTCGTCCTCGCGCACATGGTCATAGAGGTACTGGCGCGCCTTGAACACCACCTCTTCATCGAAATCCAGCTGGTTGGTGCGCACGCAGGGCCCGGCCTGCAACACCGAGGACATGTTGTGGTACCAGCTCGGGCGCACCTCCGGTTCATCCCAGTTCACCGCCCAGCCGTAGTCTGCCGGGTAGATATCGCTGGTCAGGCGTTCTTCGTAGCCGTGCAGTTGGTCCGGGCCGCAGAAGTGCATCTTGCCCGATAGCGCTGTGCGGTAGCCGAGGCGGCGCAGGTAGTGGGCGTAGGTGGGCGCGTCGGCGGGGAAATCGGCAGCGTTGTCGTAGGCGCCGATACGGCTGGGTAACTGACCGCTGACCAGGGTGAAGCGCGACGGCGCACACAGGGGGCTGTTGCAGTAGGCACTGTCGAACACCACGGCCTTTTCGGCGAGGCGAGCCAGGTGGGGCATCTTGATCGGCGATGGATTGTAGATGGGCAGCAAGGGCGCGGCCATCTGATCGGCCATGATGAACAGGATGTTGGGTCGCTTCATGGGAGCCTTCCATCGTCGAGAGTTATGGGTACCGCTTGCAATCCAGCATGCGGCTGCGGATAACAGTGGTAAAGCCCATGCCGGGCAATGACTGGGATTAGCCAAGCTTATGTTTGAGCACCTTGCCGACCTGCCCCTCGACACCTTGCGCGTGTTCGAGGCCGCCGCCCGCCTGCGCAGTTTCACCGCTGCCGCCGTGGAGCTGGGCACGACCCAGCCGGCGGTCAGCCAGCAGATGAAGCGCCTGGAGGCGCAGCTGGGCACGCGGTTGTTCGACCGGATCTACCGCGGTATCGAGCTGACCGAGGCGGGGTTGCTGTTGTTCGAGCAGGTGCACCAGGGCTTGCAGGCGATGGACGATGGCGTTGCCCAAGCCAGTGGGCGCGGCCAGCGCGAGGTGCTGCAGGTAGCTACCGACTTCGCCTTTGCGGCGTTCTGGCTGATGCCACGCCTGCAGCGTTTCCACGAGGCTTATCCACAGGTGGACGTGAGCCTGGTGACCGGCGAGCGCAGCCAGGCGATGCTGCGTCCGGACATCGATGTGGCGGTGCTGTTCGGTGATGGGCGATTCCATCAGGGCGAGAGCCGCTGGCTGTTCGATGAGGAAGTTTTTCCGGTGTGCAGCCCTCGGCTGATTCATGGCAAACCCTTGTCAGCCGTGGCTTTGCAGAGATTGCCATTGCTGCATCTGAAGGGCGAGCAGGCCAGTCGCTGGTTCGATTGGGCCGGAGTTTTCCGTGGTCTTGGTGTGGACAGCCCTCCTCCGTCCGGTCAACTGCGGTTCGACAACTACACCCTGCTGATTCAGGCCGCGATTGCCGGCCAGGGCGTGGCGATCGGCTGGGCGCACCTGGTGGATGGGCTGGTCGAGCAGGGGCTGCTGTGCCGGCCGCTGGAAGGCAGTTTGCGCTCGAAGCGGGGGTATTACGTGGTGCTGCCGCCACGCAAGCGGCGTGGGGCGTTGATCGAGCGGTTTGTGGATTGGCTGGAGCAGGAGCGCCTGTAATGAGATGGCGTAGACTTCAAGATGTTCGCATTACTGCAATCAGGAGCCACCGTGCAAAGGATCAAGGGCTATCACGCCCACGTGTACTACGACGCATCGACCATGCAACAGGCCCGTGAACTCTGCGAGGAGGCGACGCGGCTGTTTCCCGTGACCATGGGTCGCATGCACCAGAAGCCGGTCGGGCCGCACCCGGACTGGAGCTGCCAGCTGGCGTTCGGGCCGGAGGTGGTGGGGGTGGTACTGCCGTGGCTGGCGCTGTATCGCAAGGGGCTGGTGGTGTTCCTGCACCCGGAAACCGGGGATGAACTGGCGGATCACCGCGATCATGCGATCTGGATGGGGGCAATCAGGCCGTTGGACCTGTCGATTTTCGAAGGCTAGTTGCTTGGGCCGGCAAGCTCCCACAAGTCGTGTGGGAGCCGGCTTGCCGGCGATCGAGGGCGAAGCCCTCGCGCTTAGTTGCGTGCCGCGCGCACACCTTCGGCCAGCGCCGAGCACAGGCTCAGCACATCAGTCACGGCCTGCTCGGCACCCTTGGCCTGGGCGATCTTGTCGACCAGCGCCGAGCCCACCACCACGCCATCGGCCAGGCGGGCGATAGCCGCAGCCTGCTCCGGCGTGCGAATACCGAAACCAACGCTGATCGGCAGGTCGGTATGCCGACGCAGGCGCGCAATGGCCTCGGTCACATGCTCGGTGGTCGCCGAGCCCGCACCGGTCACACCGGCCACCGAGACGTAGTAGACGAATCCGGAACTGCGCTCCAGCACGCGTGGCAGGCGCGCGTCGTCGGTGGTCGGGGTGGTCAGGCGGATGAAGTCGATGCCCGCGGCCTGGGCCGGCGTGGCCAGCTCGGCGTCATGCTCGGGCGGCAGGTCGACGATGATCAGGCCATCGACACCAGCTTCCCTGGCTTCGGCGACGAACTGCTCCACGCCGAAGCGATGGATCGGGTTGTAGTAACCCATCAGCACGATCGGGGTGTTTTGGTTATCCACACGGAATTCACGCACCATCTGCAAGGTCTTGGCCAGGGTCTGGCCGGCTTCCAGGGCGCGCAGGGTGGCGAGCTGGATCGCCACGCCATCGGCCATCGGGTCGGTGAACGGCATGCCCAGCTCGATCACGTCGGCACCAGCGGCCGGCAGGCCCTTGAGGATTTTTAGCGAGGCATCGTAGCCGGGGTCGCCAGCGGTAACGAAGGTGACCAGTGCCGAGCGGCCTTCGGCCTTGAGATCGGCGAAGCGTTGTTCGAGACGGCTCATGCCTGTTTCTCCTGGGCGGCCATGTGGTTCATCACGGTTTGCATGTCCTTGTCGCCGCGACCGGACAGGCAGATCACCATCAAGTGGTCCTTGGGCAGGGTCGGGGCGCGCTTGATCGCCTCGGCCAGGGCGTGGGAGCTTTCCAGCGCCGGGATGATGCCTTCCAGGCGGCAGCTGGTGTGGAAGGCGTCGAGGGCTTCGTCGTCGGTGATGCTGACGTATTCCACGCGCTTCACTTCGTGCAGGTAAGCGTGCTCCGGGCCGATGCCGGGGTAGTCCAGGCCTGCGGAAATCGAGTGGGCGTCGGTGATCTGGCCGTCGTCGTCCTGCAGCAGGTAGGTGCGGTTGCCGTGCAGCACGCCTGGTACGCCGCCGTTCAGGCTGGCCGCGTGCTTGTCGGTGTGCACGCCGTGGCCGCCGGCCTCGACGCCGATGATCTTGACGCTAGGCTCTTCGAGGAACTCGTGGAACAGGCCCATGGCGTTGGAGCCGCCGCCGACGCAGGCGATCAGGCTGTCGGGCAGTCGCCCTTCCTTCTCGTGCAACTGGGCGCGGGTCTCTTTGCCGATGATCGACTGGAAGTCGCGGACCATCGCCGGGTACGGGTGGGGACCTGCCACGGTGCCGATCAGGTAGAAGGTGTCATCGACGTTGGTCACCCAGTCGCGCAGGGCTTCGTTCATGGCGTCCTTGAGCGTGCCGGTGCCAGCGGTGACGGGGACGATCTCGGCGCCCAGCAACTTCATGCGGAACACGTTGGCCTGCTGGCGCTCGATGTCGGTGGCGCCCATGTAGATCACGCAGGGCAGGCCGAAGCGCGCGGCGACGGTGGCGGTGGCCACGCCGTGCATGCCGGCGCCGGTCTCGGCGATCAGGCGTTTCTTGCCCATGCGCTTGGCCAGCAGCACCTGGCCGATGCAGTTGTTCACCTTGTGCGCGCCGGTGTGGTTGAGTTCTTCACGCTTGAAGAAGATCTTGGCGCCGCCGCAGTGCTCGGTCAGGCGCTCGGCGAAGTACAGCGGGTTGGGCCGGCCAATGTAGTCGCGCTGGAAGTAGGCCAGCTCTTCGAGGAACTTGGGGTCGGCCTTGGCAGCTTCGTATTCGCGGGCAAGGTCAAGTACCAGCGGCATCAGGGTTTCGGCCACGTAGCGGCCGCCGAACGAGCCGAACAGGCCGTTGGCGTCGGGGCCGGGGCGGTATTGGGTCTGGGTCATGGGGCGCTCCGTAGGCGAAGTAGAGATTCGATGGGCTTTACTCTAACCACGACGTGGCCGGCTGAAAACCGATAAGATTGCGCAAACCTGTCAGGAAAACTCACAAGTAAGATGGCTCAGGACCTTCCTCCCCTCAATGCGTTGCGGGCGTTCGAGGCGACAGCCCGGCTGAACAGCGTCAGCCAGGCAGCAGAAGCGCTTCATGTCACCCATGGCGCGGTCAGCCGGCAGATCAAGGTGCTTGAGGAGCATCTGGGGGTAGCCTTGTTCGTCAAGGATGGGCGTGGCGTCAAACTCACAGATGCCGGTGTGCGTCTGCGCGATGCCAGCTTCGAGGCCTTCGACCGGCTGCGCGGGGTCTGCGCCGAGCTTTCCCGCGATGCCGACGAAGCGCCGTTCGTGCTCGGTTGCTCCGGCAGCTTGTTGGCGCGTTGGTTCATCCCCCGCCTTGGACGCCTGAAAGCCGACCTGCCGGAGCTGCGCCTGCACCTGTCAGCGGGCGAAGGTGACCTTGATCCGCGACGCCCGGGGCTGGACGCACTGCTGGTCTACGCAGAGCCACCGTGGCCGGCGGACATGCAGGTACACGTGCTCGCCGAGGAGCGCATCGGCCCGGTGATGAGCCCGCGCTTTGACGCCTTTGATCGTTTGAAAGCCTCGCCAGCCGTGGCTTTGCAGCATGTTGCCGTGCTCCATACGACCTCGCGGCCGCAGGCTTGGCCTACCTGGGCGCGACAGCATGGGTTGGCGCCCGAGGCGCTGAGTTACGGGCAAGCCTTCGAGCATCTCTACTACTTGTTGGAAGCAGCGGTGGCCGGGCTGGGTGTGGCCATCGCCCCGCAACCGCTGGTGGCGGACGACCTGAAGGCCGGGCGGTTGGCCGCGCCATGGGGCTTTTCCCCCACCAATGCGGCACTGGCCTTGTGGGTACCCCGGCGCGGCGCGGACGGGCGCGCCGAGCAACTGGCGCAATGGCTGCGCCAGGAGCTGCAGCGACAGACGGGTTAGTTACGGCGGCACATCAGGTAGGCGGCCAGCAGACCCAGGGCGCCCACCGCGACACCTGCGGTGGTCCAAGGGTGTTCCTGGGCATAGTCGCGGGTGGCTACGCCGGTTTCGCGGGTGCGGGTCTTCACTTCCTCGTAGGCATCGCTGAGCAGGCTGCGTGAGTGCTTGAGGGCGCTTTCGGCGTTGCCGCGCAGCGTCTTCATGGTCTTCTGCGTTTCTTCCGACGCATCGTGCTTGAGGCCTTCCAGAGTCTTGAGGAGGCTTTCGATCTCGGCTTCCATGCTTTCCAGTGAGGTTTTGCGCAACGCATTGCGTGCCATGTCGACTCTCCTTGCTGAGGGGGGATGTACAGGTTGCGACTGCGCAGCTGGGTGAAAGTGCGATCGAACTTTCCCCTGCGGCGATCGCTCGCAGGTAAACCGGGCCTGTGCTGCTAGGCTCAAGCCACTACCACTCAAGGAGAGCGCTCATGTCGGATCATCACACCTACAAGAAGATCGAGCTGGTCGGGTCTTCGCCCACCAGCATCGAAGAAGCGATCAACAATGCCCTGGCCGAGGCCGGCAAGAGCATCAAGCACCTGGAATGGTTCGAAGTGATCGATACCCGCGGGCATATCCGTGACAACAAAGCCGCGCATTTCCAGGTGACGCTGAAGGTTGGGTTCCGCATCGCCAACAGCTGAAACCAAGCTGGGCTAGGCTCGCCCGGCGTGTTGGGGTATCAAGGTTGCAGGGCGCGTGCTTCGCGCCCTTTTTGTCTTTGATCTGTACAAGGAAAGCGATCGATGAAGAAATTGATTCTGGCCGTGGGGCTGATGGTGTTGGCTGGCGGTGCGATGGCGGCGGGCAAGCCGTGCGAGGAACTCAAGGCTGAGATTGCGGCGAAGCTCGATGCCAAAGGGGTGAAGGGGTACTCGCTGGAGATCGTCAACAAGGGCGAGCCGGCCGGCAAGGTAATCGGCAGCTGCGAGGGCGGGACCAAGGAAATCGTCTACCGCCGCGGCTGATCGAATCCTTATCGCGCGGCAAGTCGCAGCGGCTTGCCCCGCGATTGAGTTCACTCGGCCTTGAGTGCCTGCGCCATCAGCTCATAGGACTTGATCCGGTCCGCGTGCTCATACAGGTCACTGGTAAAGATCAGCTCGTCCGCCCCCGTCTGCTCCAGCAACACCTCGACCTTCGCCCGCACCTTCTGCGGGCTGCCGATCATCGCCAGGCCCAGGAAGCTGCTCACCGCATCACGTTCATGGGGCAGCCAAAGGCCATTCATGCTCTCGACGGGCGGACGCTGCATCAGGCTCTGGCCACGGATCAGCGCGAGGATGCGCTGGTACACCGAGGTGGCCAGGTATTCGGCCTTTTCGTCGGTTTCAGCCACCACCATCGGAATGCCCAGCATCACGTAAGGCTTGTCCAGCGTCGTCGACGGTTTGAAATGGTCGCGATAGATGCGGATCGCCTCGTGCATGTAGCGCGGCGCGAAATGCGAAGCGAAGGCGTAGGGCATGCCGCGCATGCCGGCGAGCTGGGCGCTGAACAGGCTGGAGCCGAGCAGCCACATGGGTACCTCGGTGTCGTGGCCGGGTACGGCGATGACCTTCTGGTCGTCGGTGCGCGGGCCCAGGTAGCGTGACAGTTCCTCGACATCGTCCGGAAAGTCGTCGGCGCTGCCGGAGCGCTCGCGGCGCAAGGCGCGGGCGGTCATCTGGTCGGAGCCCGGGGCGCGGCCCAGGCCCAGGTCGATGCGGCCTGGGTACAGGCTGGCGAGGGTGCCGAATTGTTCGGCGATTACCAGCGGTGCGTGGTTGGGCAGCATCACCCCGCCAGAACCGATGCGGATGGTCGAGGTACCCCCGGCGAGGTAACCGATCAGCACGGCGGTGGCCGAGCTGGCGATACCGTCCATGTTGTGATGCTCGGCGACCCAGAAGCGGTTGTAGCCGAAACCCTCGACGTGTTGCGCCAGGTCCAGCGAATTGCGCAGCGATTGCGCCGGGCTGCCGTCGGCGCGTACGGGCACCAGGTCGAGGGTGGAAATCTTCAGGTCTCGCAGGTGCGTCATTGGAGCCTCCGCTACAGGTGGTTGGCCATGGGCCTTCTGGACTCTGTATGGGCATATTCGCTGGATTCAATGCCTTCTTGCAGATTGATCTGAACTTGGCGTGGGCCTGGTCCTCAGAACCTTAGACACCCCAACCCTGTGACAGGAGGCAGCATGAAGAAGACAGCATCGGCGGTCTGGCAAGGTGGCCTGAAGGATGGCAAGGGCCAGATCTCCACTGAAAGCGGCGCGCTCAAGCAAGCGCCCTACGGCTTCAACACCCGTTTCGAAGGCACGCCTGGGACCAACCCGGAAGAGCTGATCGGCGCTGCCCATGCCGGCTGCTTCTCCATGGCGTTGTCGATGATGTTGGGCGAGGCGGGATTCACGCCTGAACGGATCGACACTCACGCCGAGGTGAGCCTGGACAAGCAGGCTGATGGCTTTGCCATCACCGCCGTTCACCTGACCCTCAAGGCCACCGTGCCTGGGGCCAGCGAGGCGCAGTTCCAGGAAATCGCCAACAAGGCCAAGGCCGGCTGCCCGGTATCCAAGGTGCTGAACGCAACTATCAGCCTGGATGCCACGCTGCTTTCCTAGGCGGCGCAACGGCGGCGGTTTCCTGTAGTCTAACCAGCGTTGGCAGCTCGTCTGCCCTGCCTCAGGAGCCGTTCCATGATCCGCGTAGCATTTGGTGTGCTGGCTTCCCTGCTGGCCACCGCCGCCCTGGCCGCGCCCAAGCCGTGCGAGGAACTGAAGGCCGAGATCGAAGCGAAGATCCAGGCGAACAAGGTTTCCTCCTACACGCTGGAGGTCGTGCCCAATGGCGAGGTCAGTGACCCCAACATGATCGTTGGCAGCTGCGATGGCGGCACGAAGAAGATCATCTACCAGAAGAATGATCGGTAAGGCTCGACAGTCGGGGCTGCACAGCAGCCCCACCATCGATCAAGGAATGCAGGTGACGTTGCTCGGTTCGTTCACCACCACCTTGCGGCTGGCGTCGTACAGCAACACCTGCGGCTGCATCGCCGGAGCCCGGGCCTCCAGGCGGTAACGCTCGCCCGCCTTGAAATCGTTGTAGCGCACGGTCAGGTAGCAGGTCCGCTCGGTCGGGTCGGTACTGAAGCCACCGGCGTAGATCTCGTAGTCGAAGCGCACCACCAGTTCATGCCGGCCCGGCGTCACCTGGAAATAGCGGCCGTCGTCGAGGCGCTTGCCGTCCAGGCGGTCGGCCATGAGGGTGCGACCGGGGGTGATGGTGTACATGTCGATCCAGGCCTTGCCGGGGTCGGCGGGGGGCAAGGGGCTGGCGCAAGCCCCCAAAGCACTGAGGGCCATCAGCATCATGGGCTGGCGCATGGTGAAACTCCCGCTCGCGGTTCACAGGCTACAAGCATAGCGCCGTTCGCGGTGTTCAGGTGCGCTGGCAGCCTGCCGGTTCGCCCTGGCCGATCAGCTTCTGGCGCTGGTCGTAGAGTTTGATCCACGGCCGGAAGCCGATGCTGCCGGCTTGCATCTGGTAGCGCTGGCCGGCGGTGAAGTCCTTGAAGGTGAGGTTGAGCTGGCAGTCGCGCCACAGCGGCTGCTCCACCGGGCCGATGTTGCTGGGCGTCACGGCGAACTGGTAGCGCACGGTCAGTTCATGGTTGCCGGGCTGTACCTCGAAATAGCGGCTGTCAGCCCAGTCGCGTTCATCCACTTGCAGGGCGTGCAGCGAATCGTTGTCACCCGGTGCCAGGTCTACCCAGGCTTGATTCGGGTCCGGGTCGGGCAAGGTGGAACACCCGGACAACAGCACGAGCGTGCCGACCGCAAACAGTGTACGCATGGCAAAGCTTCCCCTTGGCGAGATAGTCTTGGTCGCATTCGGCCGACGAGCGAGATAGACAGCCTCGATGTTTGGACTTTTTCTTTTCATGCGCTGCAGCCGTCGGGCTCTCGACCGCGTTTTCACCCGGTTTGTTCCCGTGACGCTGGCTGTCCTGCTGAGCGGTTGCTCCAGCGTGGGCTATTACGGTCAGCTGGCCGAGGGGCAATGGCAGCTGTTGCGGGCACGCCAGCCGCTGGATCGGGTGATTGCAGACCCTGCCACCAACCCGGCCTTGCGGCAGCGCCTGCTGTTCGCCGAAAAAGCCCGGGCCTTCGCCAGCGCGCAACTGAAGTTGCCGGACAACGGCAGTTATCGGGTGTATGCCGATCTCGGCCGGCCATACGTGGTGTGGAACGTGTTCGCCACCCCGGAGCTGTCATTGCAGCCGGTGACCCATTGTTTCCCCATCGCCGGTTGCGTGGCCTATCGCGGTTACTACCGCCAGGGTGCCGCCCGCGGAGCGGCGGCGCTGATGCGCCAGGACGGGCTGGATGTCTATGTCGGGGGCGTGGAGGCCTACTCCACCCTGGGCTGGTTCGACGACCCGATTCTTTCGACCATGACCGGCTGGGGCGAGGAGCGCCTGGCCACGGTGATTTTCCACGAGTTGGCGCATCAACGCTTCTACGTACAGGACGATACCGAGTTCAACGAATCGTTCGCGTCGTTTGTCGAGCAGGAAGGCACCCGGCAATGGCGCGCGGCGCGCGGGTTGGCGGCGGTCGAGGAGCATGGCGCCGGGCAACGCGACGCCTTCATACGCCTGGTGCTCGCCAGCCGCAAGCGTCTGCAGGCGATCTATGCCGGGCCGCTGGATGCAGCGGGCAAGCGGGCGGCCAAGCAGGCGGAGTTCGAACGGTTGCGGCGCGAATACCGAGAGGTGCGGGATCGGGATTGGGCTGGGGATCGGCGTTTCGATGCCTGGATGTACGGGCCGATGACCAATGCGAAGTTGTTGCCATTTGGCCTGTATGATCAGTGGGTGCCGGCTTTTTCGCAGTTGTTCAAAGAGGTTGGTGGGGATTGGCTGCGGTTTTATGAGCGGGTGGAAGCGCTTGGAAAATTGCCGATCGAGCAGCGCAAATTGGCGTTGGCAGCGCTGGCCTCATCACGGGGCAAGCCCGCTGCCACGACAGCGCGTGGGTGCGGGCCTGATCCGCGATAAAGCGGGATCAGCGCACGAATGCCTGGTGCAACTCGGCCAGCGTCTCGAAGTGGAACGCCGGCGCCTCGGCCTCGAGTTCTTCCCGGCTGCCGAACCCATAGCCCACCGCGACGGCCTGCAAACCGTTGCTGCGCGCACCGATCAGGTCATGCTTGCGATCCCCGATCATCAAGGTCTGCGTCGGATCCAGCCCCTCCTCGTCCAGCAGGTGGCGAATCAGTTCCACCTTGTTGGTCCGCGTGCCATCGAGCTCACTGCCGTAGATCACCTTGAAGTGATGGTCGAAGGCGAAATGCCGGGCGATTTCACGGGCGAACTCCCAAGGTTTGGAGGTGGCGATGTACAGGGTGCGGCCCTGGCCATTGAGCGCTTGCAGCAACTCGGGCACGCCGTCGAACACCAGGTTTTCGTACAGCCCGGTTACCTTGAAGCGCTCGCGGTAGAAGTTCACCGCGTCCCAGGCCTTGGCCTCGTCGAAGGCATAGAACTGCATGAACGCCTGCAGCAAGGGCGGGCCGATGAAGTGCTCAAGGCGGGTAAGGTCTGGCTCGTCGATGCCCAGCTTGGCCAGGGCGTACTGGATCGAGCGGGTGATGCCCAGGCGCGGGTCGGTCAGGGTGCCGTCGAGGTCGAAGAGGATGTTCTGCTGGTGCATGGTGTTCTCTGCAGTCGGATTCATTCCGGGAGGTCGTAGCCTTCGGCCAGGTGCTGGTCCTTGAGCTTGACGTAGTTGCCGGCGCTGTAGGGGAAGAACGCGTGTTCCTGCTCGCTCAGCAGGCGCACCTGTTTCACCGGGCTGCCCATGTACAGGTAGCCGCTGACCAGGCGTTTGCCGGGTGGCACCAGGCTGCCGGCGCCGATGATCACTTCGTCCTCGACGATGGCGCCGTCCATGATGGTGCTGCCCATGCCGACCAGGATGCGATTGCCCAGGGTACAGCCATGCAGCATGACTTTGTGACCGATGGTCACCTCGTCGCCTATGATCAGTGGGTAGCCATCGGGGTTGAACGGCCCGGCGTGTGTGATGTGCAGCACGCTGCCGTCCTGCACGCTGGTACGCGCGCCAATACGGATCCGGTGCATGTCGCCGCGTACTACGGTCAACGGCCAGATCGAGCTGTCCTCGCCGATCTCGACGTCGCCGATGACCACCGCCGAACGGTCGACGAAGGCCCGTGGTCCCACTTTCGGCGTGTGTTCCCGAAACGTGCGGATGGCCATGATAGTGTTCCTCTGCAATGCCGATAGGCAGGCTGCCTGCTGCGGTCGGCGTCGATTGTAATTAAGATGGTCCCGTGTTTCTCCTGCCAAGGTACCCGAACCGTGAGTGCGAACAACCCGCTGCTGCAGTCCCATGATCTGCCGCCCTTCTCGGCGATCCGCGCCGAGCATGTGCTGCCGGCGATCGAGCAGATCCTCGCCGACAACCGCAAGGCCATCGCCGAGATCCTTGAGAAGCAGGGCAAGAACCCGACCTGGGCCGGCCTGGTGCTGGCAATGGACGAACTCAACGACCGCCTGGGCGCCGCCTGGAGCCCGGTCAGCCACCTCAACGCGGTGTGCAACAGCCAGGAACTGCGCGAGGCCTACGAGTCGTGCCTGCCGGCCCTGAGCGCCTATTCCACCGAACTGGGCCAGAACCGTGCCCTGTTCGAAGCTTATGAAGCCCTGGCCGCCAGCCCTGAAGCCGCCAGCTTCGACGTGGCGCAGAAAACCATCATCGACCACGCCCTGCGCGATTTCCGCCTGTCGGGCATCGACTTGCCGGCCGACAAGCAGCAGCGCTACGCCGAGGTGCAGAGCAAGCTCAGCGAACTGGGCAGCCGCTTCTCCAACCAACTGCTCGACGCCACCCAGGCCTGGACCAAGCACGTCACCGACGAAGCCGCGCTGGCCGGCCTGACCGACTCGGCCAAGGCGCAGATGGCCGCCGCAGCGCAGGCCAAGGGCCTGGACGGCTGGCTGATCACCCTGGAGTTCCCCAGCTACTACGCAGTGATGACCTACGCCAGCGACCGCGCACTGCGCGAAGAGGTGTATGCCGCCTACTGCACCCGTGCCTCCGACCAGGGCCCGAACGCCGGCCAGTTCGACAACGGCCCGGTGATGGAAGAGATCCTCGACCTGCGCCAGGAGCTGGCCGGGCTGCTGGGTTACAAGAACTTCGCCGAGCTGAGCCTTGCCACCAAGATGGCCGAGTCCAGCGACCAGGTGCTGAGTTTCCTGCGCGACCTGGCCAAGCGTTCCAAGCCATTCGCCGCCCAGGACCTGGAGCAGCTCAAGGCCTATGCCGCCGAGCAGGGCACCGCCGAGCTGGCCAGCTGGGACGCCGGGTACTTCGGCGAGAAGCTGCGCGAGCAGCGCTACAGCGTGTCCCAGGAAGCGTTGCGCGCCTACTTCCCGATCGACAAGGTGCTGTCCGGCCTGTTCGTCATCGTGCAACGCCTGTACGGCATCGAGATCAACGAGCTCAAGGGCTTCGACAGCTGGCACCCGGACGTGCGCCTGTTCGAGATCAAGGAAAACGGCCAGCACGTCGGCCGTTTCTTCTTCGACCTCTATGCCCGCGCCAACAAGCGTGGCGGTGCCTGGATGGATGGCGCCCGCGACCATCGCCGCACCGCCAATGGCAGCCTGCAGAGCCCGGTGGCCAACCTGGTGTGCAACTTCACCCCGGCCACGCCCGGCAAGCCCGCGCTGCTCACCCACGACGAAGTCACCACCCTGTTCCACGAGTTCGGTCACGGCCTGCACCACCTGCTGACCCGTATCGAGCATGCCGGCGTGTCCGGCATCAACGGCGTGGCCTGGGATGCGGTGGAGCTGCCGAGCCAGTTCATGGAGAACTGGTGCTGGGAGCCCGAGGGCCTGGCGCTGATCTCCGGCCACTACGAGACCGGTGAGGCATTGCCCCAGGACCTGCTGGACAAGATGCTCGCGGCGAAGAACTTCCAGTCCGGCATGATGATGGTGCGCCAGCTGGAGTTCTCGCTGTTCGACTTCGAGCTGCACGCCACCCATGGCGACGGCCGCAGCGTGCTGCAGGTGCTCGAGGGCGTGCGTGACGAGGTCTCGGTGATGCGTCCGCCGGCCTACAACCGCTTCCCCAACAGCTTCGCGCACATCTTCGCCGGCGGTTATGCGGCGGGTTACTACAGCTACAAGTGGGCCGAAGTGCTGTCGGCCGACGCCTTCTCGCGCTTTGAGGAAGAAGGTGTGCTCAACGCCGAGACCGGTCGCGCCTTCCGCGAAGCCATCCTGGCCCGTGGCGGTTCCCGAGAGCCGATGGTGCTGTTCGTCGACTTCCGTGGCCGCGAGCCTTCCATCGATGCATTGTTGCGCCACAGCGGCCTCACCGAGGACGCTGTGGCATGAGTGAGGTAGCCTTGAGCAAGAGCAAGCGACGCTTCATCGCCGGGGCGGTATGCCCGGCATGCAGCGAGATGGACAAGCTGATGATGTGGAACGAGGACGGCGTGCCGCACCGTGAGTGCGTGGCCTGCGGGTTCACTGACACCCTGAACGAACAAGGCCTGTCGGTACCCAGCGAGCTCGGCACCCGGGTCAATCACCTGGCGCCGAAAGCGCCGCCGGCCAAGGTGCAGACCGTGCAGTTCTTCCCCAATCCGAAGCTGAAGAAGCCTTCGGAATAACGACCTTTCGGGCGCCCTCGGGACGCTCTTTGGGGGCAGGGTAGATATTGCTGCCTGTCCCGCTTGGGTGGGTCACTAAGGTGTAGGTCCTTTGACCCGCACCGAGATGCACGATGACCCATCCATTTGTTTTTCTTCCTGGCGGGCTGCTTGATTACGCGTCGTTGCGGCCCGAGCAGCTCGAACCGGCTGTTCGTCAGATTCATGATGCCAACCTGGTAGCGCTTGAGCGGATCGTTGCCGATCAGGCGCATTTTCCTGGATGGAATGACCTGGTCCTGGCAATCGAGCGGCTCGACCAGCGGCTGGAGGACACTTTTCACTCACTGGTCCCCCTCGCTTACGAGGGCGAGGATTGGGCCGATGCCGTGGGTGCCTGCCATGGTTTGCTCGGCGGCTGGAAGCGGTCTAAGCATGAATATCCGGGGCTGTTGCAGGCCTATCAACGCATCGACGAGGCGACACTCGACACTGAGCAACGTGTGGTGCTGTCGAGGATTCTCAGGGACTTTCGCCTGGGTGGCTTTCAACTGGGTGGCGCTGAACGAGCCCAATTGCGCGCGACCGAAGCCGCCATAAGCGGGCTCGAACGGCAGTTCATGGACAATCTCAGCGGCGCCCGAAGTGCCGGTGCACGTTTGTTGTCCGATGAATCGCAATTGAGTGGCCTTGACGGACCCCAACGGCAGCGCCTGCGTGACAAAGCCCAGGAAGAGGAGCTGGATGGCTGGCTGATCGACCTGGGGGAAACGACCGTCGAGGCGATTCTCGAATCGGCTGATGATCGCTCGCTGCGTGCCTGGGTCTACCGTGCTTCCCGGTCACTGGAGACGGACCCTGACCACGACAATGCCCAGGTAATGCAAGCGCTGTTGCGTTTGCGACACGAGCGGGCCCAGCTGCTGGGCTTGTCCAACGCTGCCGAGTTCGGGCTCGAGCTGAAAGCTGCTCGTACCACAAGCGAGGTCGAAGCATTCATCAAGGGTCTGATCGAAGAGAACCGTCCCAGGCTGCAGGCCGACCTCGAGGAACTGCAGGAGCGGGCTGACCAATTGGGTATGGGGGCGCTTGAGCCTTCGGATATCGCTTATCTGACCAGGCAACTCAGGGACGATGCTGTCGCCGGGCTGCAACTGCGTGATCGCTTCCCACTCGATACAGCCCTGACCGCTTTGCGCGAGCTGCACGAACGATTGTTCGATATCCGCATGGTGCCGCGTGCCGTCGCGGTCTGGCACGCAGATGTGCAAGTGCTGGAGGTACGCGAACAGGGTAGCGTCCTGGGGTACATCTACCTCGACCTTCACGCGCGTCCTGGCAAAGTGTCCTGGCCGTACTGCTACCCCATGCGTCAGCGCCATGTCGATGCCGACGGTGCGATGACATTGCCAACCACACTGCTGTCGTGCTCCTTCGCACACGGGCCCGATGGGTTTACGTCGCACCTTGGCCACAGCGATTTGTGCAAGCTCCACCATGAGTTCGGCCATGCGCTGCACCAGATTCTCGTGACCCATCGTCACCGTCGCCTCAATCGCACCTTGCCGGCGATGCTCGGCCCGGACAGCTGTGAGTTCGTTGGCATCCTGTTCGAGCAATGGTGCTGGTCCGCACCGGCTCTGCAAGGCGTCACTGCCCTCATGGCGGATACTGCCCCGGTTCCCCTGGAAGCCTTGCGGCGCTGGCTGGCGAGCCGACGGCGGCTGCGAGGCGTGGCCGAGGCCGAGAAGCTGCGTCGTGCCTGGTTCGATTTCATCGCGCATCGCGATAGGGATGCACGTCTCGACCTGCAAGACCTGGCGCGCCAGGCCAGCCATCTGGTCGGGCTCCCTGCGGCGTTCGCGCAGGAGCGTTTCGTCGAGTCTTTCGATTATCTGGTGACAGGTTATGAGGCCGGGTACTACAGCTACAAATGGGCCCAGGCGCATGCCATCGATGCGTTCACCCGCTTCGAGGAACAAGGTGTCGATCAGCGGGAGGTCGCGCGGATAATGCGGCGGGAACTCATGACCAAGATTGCTTTGCGCGGGCTTTCCGCTTCATTCAACGCGTTCGTCGGCCGGGGGCTTTCCCTGGCGGCCTACCGTGACTGGCATCAGCCTGCCTGACGGTACTGGCTATCGATGACGACTCATTATACTGTACAAAAATACAGTAAATGGATTGTCGTCATGTCTACTTCTCCCATCCGCGGCCGCGGCACCGCCAGCAACCCGCACAACCGTTTCGCCCCGAGTCGTGCGGTGGCCGAGGATGACGGGTGGTACCAGGAGGTGCCGATAACCCAGGGCACCGAGGTACGGATCGAGGTGGCGAAGACCATCATCGCCCGCAATACCTCCCCTGACCTGCCCTTCGACCGCTCCATAAATCCGTATCGCGGTTGCGAGCATGGCTGCATCTACTGTTACGCCCGTCCCAGCCACGCCTACTGGGACCTCTCCCCCGGCCTGGACTTCGAAACCAAGCTGATCGCCAAGACCAACGCCGCCGAGGTGCTCGAGCAGCAGTTGAGCAAGCCTGGCTACGTCTGTGCGCCGATCAACCTGGGGTCCAACACTGACCCTTATCAGCCCATCGAGCGCGAACAACAGCTGACCCGGCGCCTGCTCGAAGTTCTGCTGCGCTACCGCCACCCAGTGACCATTGTCACCAAGGGCTCGCTGGTGCTGCGCGACCTGGACCTGTTGAGCGAGCTGGCCAGCCAGCGCCTGGCGCGGGTGATGATCAGCCTCACCACCCTGGACGATGAGCTCAAGCGCACCCTCGAACCACGTGCGGCCGCTCCAAAGGCGCGCCTGCGCGCTATTCGCGTGCTGCGTGAGGCCGGTGTGCCGGTGGGCGTGCTGTGCTCGCCGATGATCCCGATGATCAATGACAGCGAACTGGAGCACCTGCTGCAGGCGGCGAAGGAGGCCGGCGCGCAGAGCGCGGCGTACATGATGCTGCGCTTGCCGCTGGAGGTGGCGCCGTTGTTCGAGCAGTGGCTGCACGATCACTACCCGCAGCGGGCCGCGCATGTGCTGAGCCTGATTCGTCAGAGCCGGGGCGGTGAACTGTACGACAGCCGCTTCGGTGCGCGGATGCGCGGTGAAGGGGTGTTCGCTGACTTGCTGGCGCAGCGCTTTCGCAAGGCGGCCAGGCGGCTGGGGTTCGAAGGGCGTGAGGAGTTGGCGCTGGACTGCAGCGCATTCTGTCCTCCCGGTGCTCAGATGGCGCTGTTCTAGCCAGCGGCTCGTTCAATCGGGAAGTCGAGCTCTATAAGTACAACTAAAGCAACCCAACAATTTCACTCATGCAGCTTGGCATCTGATGCTTTTTTGCTATTATCCAGTTCTCCCCTCTCCTATCCAGAACGCCCGTTCTAGAGCCTGCGCAATTAAGTTTCAGTTAAGTTTCCTACGCTAGCGTGAGTCATGAGTCAGCGGTGACTGTGATTATTTACCCGTGCGCGTCATCTAAATCCCCGCGTCACCCTGATCTTTCCCCGGTAACATGGAATTCACTTTCAAACCGTCCAGAGGATGAATCATGCCCGTCAAGGACCCATCCAAGGTTGTCCCGGCCGCACCCGCCGAAAGCGCCGATGCCGCCCTCAAGCATATCGTCGACGGCTTCCTGCGGTTCCACACCGAAGTCTTCCCCGAGCAGCAAGAGCTGTTCAAGAAACTGGCCACCGCGCAGAAGCCGCGGGCGATGTTCATCACCTGCGCCGATTCGCGTATCGTTCCTGAGCTGATCACCCAAAGTTCGCCGGGCGACCTGTTCGTCACCCGTAACGTCGGCAACGTCGTACCGCCGTACGGGCAGATGAACGGCGGTGTGTCGAGCGCCATCGAGTACGCGGTGCTGGCCTTGGGCGTGCACCACATCATCGTCTGCGGTCACTCCGACTGCGGTGCCATGCGCGCGGTGCTCAACCCGCAATCGCTGGCCAAGATGCCGACCGTTTCCGCCTGGCTGCGCCATGCCGAAGTGGCTCGGACCGTGATCGAAGACAACTGCTCCTGCGGCAGCGAGCACGAAAGCATGCAGCTGCTGACCAAGGAAAACGTCATCGCCCAGCTGCACCACCTGCGTACCCATCCTTCGGTCGCCTCGCGCCTGGCGGCCGGCCAGTTGCACATCCATGGCTGGATCTACGACATCGAAACCAGCCAGATCGAAGCCTACGATGCCGCCAGCGACCGCTTCCTGCCGCTGACCGCAGGCGAGTCGATCCCTTCTGCCACACCGAGAGGCCGCTACTAAGCGACCCCAACACGCTGAACAAGCCTTGATTGCCGGCTGCACCCGATGGGTGCGGCGCGGCCTTCGCCTGCCTTGAATCTTCCTGAATGCCGTGCCGGCAGTCCCGCTGGCGGCCCACGCCTGCGCGTCGTTCAGGCTTCCCCGTGCTAGCGGTCAGCGGAATGGCCGTGAATCTAGAAAGGAGCTACATGGTGAACATGACACAGATAAAGGCGGCCATGCCGCGTGAGTTGCTGGCTTCGGTGGTGGTCTTCCTGGTAGCCCTGCCCTTGTGCATGGGTATCGCCATCGCCTCGGGCATGCCGCCCGCAAAAGGGCTGATCACCGGGATCATCGGTGGCATCGTCGTGGGCTTCCTCGCCGGTTCTCCGTTGCAGGTGAGCGGCCCGGCGGCGGGCCTGGCGGTGCTGGTGTTCGAGCTGGTGCGCCAGCATGGCGTGGCCATGCTCGGGCCGATCCTGCTGTTGGCCGGCCTGCTGCAACTGCTGGCCGGGCGCTTGCGCCTGGGCTGCTGGTTCCGGGTCACCGCACCAGCGGTGGTATACGGCATGCTTGCCGGGATCGGCGTGCTGATCGTGCTGTCCCAAGTGCACGTGATGTTCGACACGGCGCCCCAGCCATCGGGCGTGGACAACCTGCTGGGCTTCCCGGCGACGCTGGCCTCGGCCCTGCCGCTGGAAAGCGCAGGCGCCGGTTGGCAGGCCGGCGCGTTGGGCCTGGGCACCATCGCCATCATGTGGGGCTGGGAGCGCTGGCGCCCGCAACGCCTGCGCTTCATTCCCGGTGCCTTGCTCGGTGTGGCGGCAATGACCGCTGTCAGCTTGTGGCTGGCTCTGCCGGTCAACCGCGTGCAGGTACCTGCGGACCTGTCCGAGGCCATTGACTGGCTGCGCCCCGACGACCTGCTCAAGCTGGCCGACCCGACCCTATTGGTGGCGGCCTTCGCCCTGGCCTTCATCGCCAGCGCCGAGACCTTGTTGTCCGCGGCGGCAGTCGATCGCATGCACAGTGGCCAGCGCTCGGATTTCGACCGAGAGCTGTCGGCGCAGGGTATCGGCAACATGCTCTGCGGCGTGCTCGGCGCATTGCCGATGACCGGTGTGATCGTACGCAGTTCGGCCAATGTCCAGGCCGGTGCGCAGACTCGCGCCTCGGCGATCCTGCATGGCCTGTGGTTGTTGGCGTTCGTCGTGGCGCTGAGCAGTGTGCTGCAACAGATCCCGGTGGCCAGCCTGGCCGGGGTGTTGGTCTACACCGGCGTGAAACTGGTGGACTTCAAGGCGTTCCGCGGCCTGGGCCGCTACGGGCGGATGCCGATGTTCACCTATGCGGCGACGGCCCTGGCAATCATCTTTACCGACTTGCTGACCGGCGTGCTGCTGGGCTTTGCCCTGACCCTGCTGAAACTGGCGCTGAAGGCGGCGCGGTTGAAGATCAACCTGGTGGCGCTGGACGAGCCGGGGCACATGGAGCTTCGCCTTGGCGGCGCGGCCACCTTCCTCAAGGTGCCGGCGCTGACCCAGGTGCTGGATTCCGTGCCGGAGGGAACCACGCTGCACGTGCCGCTCGGCAACCTGAGCTATATCGACCATTCCTGCCTGGAACTGCTGGAGGACTGGGGCCGCAGCGGCGCGGCCAAGGGCTCGCGGCTGGTGCTGGAGCAGCGGCGTCTGAAGCGGCGGGTCGAGGGAAGGTTGCGGACTACGGCGGGGGTTGGCGCTTAGGGTAAGTCTGTAGCGGCCTATCGTGGGGCAAGCCCACTCCCATGATCGAGTTCGTGAGAGCGGGCTTGCCCCGTGATAGGGTCGGATCAGGTCAACTCAGGCCGACTGGCTCAACTCCACGCCCAGCTGGCGCGACAGGCATGGCCAGCGTTTCCAGGCCTCTCCGGTTTCCGGGTTCGACAGCTTGTCGCGATAGTGCTCGACTGACTCCACGGCAAAGCTCTCGTCATCGAGCATCTCGTCCACCGAGTGATGCACCACCTCATCCAGCTGGTTGGCGAAGGTCTCGCCGATCAGCTGGTGGGCGATCAGGTTGGCGACCGTGGTATCCACCGGAATCAGCGGCTGCTGGAAATGGCGGATATACAGGTCGTTGACTTCCTCGACCAAGCGATGCGCCAGGTAGGCCTCGTCCAACAGGCAGTCCAGCCCGACCTGCCCCGCCATCACGCTCGGTGGCTGCAGGAAATAGGCCTCGGCAATCTTCAGCACTGGCTTGATCTGCGATTCGATGCCGGCCTCGAGGGCCACGGTGTGCGCGGCTTCGAGCAGTTCTGGAACCTCGTTGATATAGGCGCCGACGAAGCGGGCCAAAGTACCCTGGGCGTCCTGCTGGGGTAGGTGAATCGAAGGGTGCAGGTGTGGCAGTTGCTTCTCGAGACGGTTTTTCAGTTGGCCTGTGCGGCTCTCATGTTGATGGGCGTTTTCGATCTGCTCGCGTACAGCAGCGATGTTCATGACAACTCCAGGGACAAGGCGTTACAAACGGAAGACACTAAGTTAGCTTGCTTACGAGAATCGCTAAGACGCATTTGTTATATCTCTGAGGCACGTGTAGGAAATTGGCTATATCAATGTGCCATTATTGTGTCCCGGCCCAGTATCCATGGGCCTTTCAGCGCAAACGTTTGGTTGCGTGAAGATCATTTCAGTCCCTGCGTTGCGCCCCATTCGTCGGTGTCTATACTCCGCTTGAAACGTGATTCGTTGATGAGGCCCGACTGCCTTAAGCAGGGGGCTCGGTCGTCGAAGCCAGGCAGTCTTGGCCACCGTTCCCCCCTTTGTCGTAGCAGGTCGTCCACGCCTCCGGGACTACAAGAACGATAAGGGGAACCCGCAATGATGCGACATCCACATGTCTGGATGGGCCTGTTGCTGTGGTCATTGTTTGGTCAGGCACAGGCCGCATGGACGGTGAACATGGCGCCCGGGGCGACGGAAGTCTCCCACGCGGTGTTCGACCTGCACATGACCATCTTCTGGATCTGCGTGATCATCGGCATCGTGGTGTTCGGCGCGATGTTCTGGTCGATGGTCGTCCACCGCCGTTCCACCGGGCAGCAGGCCGCGCACTTCCACGAGCATACCTGGGTCGAGATCCTCTGGACCGTCGTGCCCTTCCTGATCCTCGTGGCCATGGCCATCCCGGCCACCAAGACCCTGATCGACATCTACGACGCCAGCGACTCGGACATCGATATCCAGGTCACCGGCTACCAGTGGAAGTGGCACTACAAGTACCTGGGCCAGGACGTCGAGTTCTTCAGCAACCTGGCCACCCCCGCCGAGCAGATCCACAACAATTCACCGAAGGACGAGCACTACCTGCTCGAAGTCGACCAGCCGCTGGTGCTGCCGGTGGGCGCCAAGGTGCGCTTCCTGGTGACCGCTGCCGACGTCATCCATTCCTGGTGGGTGCCGGCCTTCGCGGTCAAGCGTGATGCCATCCCCGGCTTCGTCAACGAAGCCTGGACCCGGGTCGAGAAGCCCGGGATCTACCGTGGCCAGTGCACCGAACTGTGCGGCAAGGACCATGGCTTCATGCCGGTGGTGGTCGAAGTGAAATCCAAGGCCGACTACGACACCTGGCTCGGCGAGCGCAAGGCCGAGGCGGCCAAGCTCAAGGAGCTGACCAGCAAGGAATGGACCCTCGAAGAGCTGGTGGCGCGTGGCGACAAGGTCTACCACACCACCTGCGTGGCCTGTCACCAGGCCGAAGGCCAGGGGTTGCCGCCGATGTTCCCTGCCCTCAAGGGCTCGAAGATCGCCACCGGGCCCAAGGAAGCGCACCTGGGCATCGTCTTCCACGGCAAGCCGGGCACCGCCATGGCGGCATTCGGCAAGCAGCTTTCGGAAGTCGATATCGCCGCGGTGGTCACCTACGAGCGCAACGCCTGGGGCAACAACAAGGGCGACATGGTCACGCCGAAGGACGTGCTGGCGCTCAAGCAGGCCGAAGCGCAATGAGCCGGGCTACCCGCGGCAGTCAGTGGATTGCAGGAGACAGGACATGAGTGCAGTGATCGACGACCACGCCCACGGTCATGAACATGCCCACGGCCCGGCCAAGGGCCTGATGCGCTGGGTGCTGACCACCAACCACAAGGACATCGGCACGATGTACCTGTGGTTCGCCTTCACCATGTTCCTGCTTGGCGGCTCGTTCGCCATGGTGATCCGCGCCGAGCTGTTCCAGCCCGGCCTGCAGATCGTCGAGCCGGCATTCTTCAACCAGATGACCACCATGCACGGGCTGATCATGGTGTTCGGTGCGGTGATGCCGGCTTTCGTCGGCCTGGCCAACTGGATGATCCCGCTGATGATCGGCGCGCCCGACATGGCCCTGCCGCGGATGAACAACTTCAGCTTCTGGCTGCTGCCAGCGGCGTTCCTGCTGCTGGTCTCGACCCTGTTCAGCCCCGGTGGCGGGCCGAACTTCGGTTGGACCTTCTATGCCCCGCTGTCGACCACTTACGCCCCGGCCAGCGTGACCTTCTTCATTTTCGCCATCCACCTGATGGGCATCAGCTCGATCATGGGCGCGATCAACGTGATCGCCACCATCCTCAACCTGCGCGCCCCCGGCATGACCTTGATGAAAATGCCGCTGTTCGTCTGGACCTGGCTGATCACCGCGTTCCTGCTGATCGCGGTGATGCCGGTGCTGGCCGGTGTGGTGACCATGATGCTGATGGACATCCATTTCGGCACCAGCTTCTTCAGCGCCGCCGGCGGCGGTGACCCGGTGTTGTTCCAGCATGTGTTCTGGTTCTTCGGTCACCCCGAGGTGTACATCATGATCCTGCCAGCCTTCGGCGCGGTCAGCTCGATCATCCCGGCGTTCTCGCGCAAGCCGCTGTTCGGCTACACCTCGATGGTCTATGCCACCGGGGCGATCGCCTTCCTGTCGTTCATCGTCTGGGCGCACCACATGTTCGTGGTCGGCATCCCGGTGGTGGGCGAGCTGTTCTTCATGTACGCCACCATGCTGATCGCCGTGCCCACCGGGGTGAAGGTGTTCAACTGGGTCAGCACCATGTGGGAAGGCTCGCTGACCTTCGAGACGCCGATGCTGTTCGCCATCGCCTTCGTCATCCTGTTCACCATCGGCGGCTTCTCCGGGCTGATGCTGGCCATCGCGCCTGCGGACTTCCAGTACCACGACACCTACTTCGTGGTCGCCCACTTCCACTACGTGCTGGTGCCCGGGGCGATCTTCGGCATCTTTGCCTCGGCCTACTACTGGCTGCCGAAATGGACCGGGCACATGTACGACGAGACCTTGGGCAAGCTGCACTTCTGGCTGTCGTTCGTCGGCATGAACCTGGCCTTCTTCCCCATGCACTTCGTCGGTCTGGCCGGCATGCCCCGGCGCATCCCCGACTACAACCTGCAGTTCGCCGACTTCAACATGGTCTCGTCGATTGGCGCCTTCATGTTCGGCGCCACGCAGATCTTCTTCCTGTTCATCGTCATCAAGTGCATCCGCGGTGGCGCGCCGGCACCGGCCAAACCTTGGGACGGCGCCGAGGGGCTGGAGTGGTCGATCCCTTCACCTGCGCCTTACCACACCTTCCAGACGCCGCCGGAAGTGAAGTAGGAGCCCGCCCATGGACGGCTTGTCGCTCAAACGCCTGGTCAGCCGCCTGCTGATGCTGACCGTGGTGATGTTCGCCTTCGGCTTTGCCCTGGTGCCGATCTACGACGTGATGTGCAAGGC
Source organism: Pseudomonas soli (assembly GCF_900110655.1). Lineage (GTDB taxonomy): Bacteria > Pseudomonadota > Gammaproteobacteria > Pseudomonadales > Pseudomonadaceae > Aquipseudomonas > Aquipseudomonas soli. Next base: position 94,389 of record NZ_FOEQ01000003.1, on the reverse strand, counting down.
CTTCGGTATCAATGGCAAGACCGGCGGGCAGTACGCGGGCACCCAGGTGAGCGACCCGACCCGTTCGGTGCGGGTGCAGTTCATGTCGACCAATGCCGGCGACATGAGCTGGGAGTTCCACTCCACCGCCGACCAGATCGAGGTCAACCCGGGGGCGGTGAACCAGATGATCTTCGTGGCCCGCAACCCGACCAACCAGCCCATGAGCGCCCAGGCCATCCCCAGCATCACCCCTGCCGAGGCCGCGGCGTACTTTCACAAGACCGAGTGCTTCTGTTTCACCCAGCAGGTCCTGCAGCCGGGCGAGCGCATCGAGATGCCGGTGCGCTTCATCGTCGACCGCGACCTGCCGGAGTCGGTGAAACACCTGACCCTGGCCTACACCCTGTTCGACATCACCGCTCGCCACCCCCCGGTCGCCCACGCCGCGACCGAGGGCGCCCGTTGAGGGAAGGAGATACATCATGGCAAGCCACGAGCATTACTACGTACCGGCGCAGAGCAAGTGGCCGATCATTGCCACGATCGGCATGTTCATCACCGTGTTCGGGCTCGGCACCTGGTTCAACGACCTCAAGGCCGGCCACCCGGAGTCCCATGGGCCGCTGATCTTCTTCGTCGGCGCGCTGTTCCTGGCCTACATGCTGTTCGGCTGGTTCGGCGCGGTGGTCAAGGAAAGCCACGCCGGGCTCTACAGCGCGCAGATGGACCGCTCGTTCCGCTGGGGCATGAGCTGGTTCATCTTCTCCGAGGTGATGTTCTTCCTGGCCTTCTTCGGCGCGCTGTTCTACGTGCGGGTGCTGGCCGGGCCGTGGCTGGGGGGCGACGGGGCCAAGGGTGTGACGCACATGCTCTGGCCCAACTTCGAGTTCGTCTGGCCGCTGCTGCACACACCGGACCCGAAACTGTTCCCACCGCCCAAGGAGGTTATAGATCCGTGGCACCTGCCGCTGATCAATACCATCTTGCTGGTGAGCTCCAGTGTGACCGTGACCATCGCCCACCACGCCCTGCGCAAGGGGCACCGCGGCACGCTGAAGCTGTGGCTGGGGCTGACGATCCTGCTGGGGCTGGCGTTCCTCGCCCTGCAGGCCTACGAGTACCACGAGGCCTACAACAAACTCGGGCTGACCCTGGGCTCGGGCATCTACGGCGCGACGTTCTTCATGCTGACCGGGTTCCATGGCGCGCACGTGACCTTGGGCACGCTGATCCTGTTCGTGATGTTCTGCCGGGTGTTGCGCGGGCACTTCGAGCCGGACAAGCACTTCGGCTTCGAGGCGGCGAGCTGGTACTGGCACTTCGTCGATGTGGTGTGGGTGGGGCTGTTCATCTTCGTGTATGTGCTTTGACCACGGAGGGAACACTTAGAAAGGTGCGTGCGACACCAGTTGCCCACTGATCAGGCCCCAGGCCACCAGGGCGATGGTCAGGGTGGCGAGGGCGACGCGCACGGTAAGGGCCTTGAGCAGGCGGGTCGACTGGTCGTCGTCCTTGACCAAGAACACCAGGCCACTGAACAGGCTGGCGATGGTGGCCAGCAGCATCAGGACAATTGCGGCCTTGAGCATGGCGAAACTCCGGGGGATGCGGTGATGGATACAAGTATAGCGCTCGACCTCACGAGGCCCTGGTGAAGCCGTTTCGCCCAGGCCTGATACCGACCCTGGTGGTGCTTGCGCTGCTACCGGGGTTGATCGCGCTCGGCTGCTGGCAACTGCGGCGCGCCGACGAAAAGCGTGACCTGCTGGCCACCTACACCGAGCGCCAGATCGAGGCGCCGGTCACTGCTGTCCGGTTGCGCCAGCTACCAGACCCGGCGTTCTACCCCGTGCACCTGTATGGCCGGTTCGACGCCGATCACAGCCTGCTGCTGGATAACCAGATGCGCGACGGCAAGGTCGGCGTAGAGCTGTTGCAGCCCTTCCACGACCAGGTCAGCGACCTGTGGTTGCTGGTCAATCGAGGCTGGCTGCCGTGGCCCGACCGTCGCGTGCCGGTCCGCTTCGACACGCCGAGCCAGGCGCTGGCGCTGGACGCCACAGTCTACGTGCCGCCGGGCAAGACCTTCCAACTGCACCCGGACAACCCCGACGGCCAGTGGCCGCAACTGCTGACTGCGATCGATCCGGCCGGGCTCTGGCAGCAGCTGGGCCGGGAGGGCTTTGCCCAGGAGCTACGCCTGCAGCCAGGCCCTGCCGCCTACCGCCTGGACTGGCCGGTGGTCGCCATGGGCCCGGAAAAGCACCAGGGCTACGCCGTGCAGTGGTTCGCCCTGGCCAGCGCGCTGGTCCTGCTCTACCTGTATTTCGGCTGGCATCACAACGACAAGGAGAACCGCCATGGCCGCCGCCACGAGTCCACTGGACGTGCCTGACCGCCGCAAGCCCCGCGGGCGCCTGCAACTGCTGTTGATCCTGTTCGTCGTGCTCGGGCCGATGATACTTGCCACCAGCATGTACAAGCTCAAGTTCTGGGTACCGGAAGGTCGCAGCTATCACGGTGTGATGATCGGCAATGGCGAGGGCCGGGCCGATATCGGCATCGATGCCCAGGACGAGCGTTGGCAGCTGTTGGTCAGCGCTCCGGGCGCCTGTGTCGAGGAGTGCCAGCAACTGGTGTACCTGGCCCGGCAGATCCAGGTCGGCCTGGGCCGCGATGCCAGCCGCGCCAGCCATGCCCTGGCGGCGGCCCAGCCGCTGGCCGCCGACTACCAGGCGCTGCTGGGCCGCGAGTACCCGCAGTTGCAACGCTACCCGCTGGATGCCCAGCGCTATATCCAGAAGGTCGGCGACACTGCCCCGCAACTGTGGATCGTCGATCCTCACGGCAACCTGGTGCTGCGCTACGACGCCAAGGTCAAGGGCAAGCATGTGCTGGACGACCTGCGCCACCTGCTCAAGCTGTCCAACATCGGCTAGGAGGCTGCCATGGCCAGACCCGGATTCCGCCTTGCTGTGTTCGCCACGCTACTGGCGCTGCTGGTCGTGCTGCTCGGCGCCTACACTCGCCTGACTCACGCTGGTCTTGGCTGCCCCGACTGGCCGGGGTGCTACGGCTTCATCAGCGTGCCCAAGACCGATGCCCAACTGGCCCATGCCGAGCTGCACTTCCCTGAGCACCCGGTGGAAGAAGCCAAGGGCTGGGCGGAGATGGTCCATCGCTATTTCGCTGGCACCCTGGCGCTGGTGATCGCACTGCTTGCCTTCCAGGCTGTACGCCGGCATGCCCATGACGGCCAGCCCTACCGCCTGCCGGTGTTGCTGCTGGGGGTGGTGCTGGCCCAGGCGGCGTTCGGCATGTGGACCGTGACACTGAAACTGTGGCCCCAGGTGGTGACCGCCCACCTGCTTGGCGGGTTCACCACGGTGAGCCTGCTTTTCCTGCTATCCCTGCGTCTATCCCGGGCCTTTGCGCCCTTGCCGAAACTGCCGCTGAGCCTGCGACGGATCGCTGCGTTGGCGCTGCTGGTGGTGACCGGCCAGATCGCCCTGGGCGGTTGGGTCAGCGCCAACTACGCGGCGGTGGCCTGCATCGACCTGCCCACCTGCCATGGCCAGTGGTGGCCGGCGGCGGACTTCAGCAACGGCTTCCACCTGACCCAGCATGTCGGCCCCAATTACCTGGGCGGGCAACTGGACAGCGATGCGCGCACGGCGATCCATGTCAGCCACCGGCTCGGCGCAATGCTGGTGCTGGCGGTTCTATCGATGCTCGGCTGGAAGCTGCACCGCCATGGCCTGAGCGGCCTGGCGCGCCTGGTATTGCTGGCGCTGGCGCTGCAGTTAAGCCTGGGCATCAGCAATGTATTGTTCCACCTGCCGCTGGGCGTGGCTGTTGCCCACAACGCCGGCGGTGTGCTGCTGCTGCTGACCATGGTGCTGGTGAACTACCGCATCCGCGTGGTCGACAAGGTTCGCGTGGGCCATGGCTGGCGCCTGACACCGGTGGTCGGGGGGCAACTCACTCATCACATGAGGAACGATTCGTGGCGACGGTTCTGAGCACGGAACGCCAGCGCGCCGGGTGGCGTGACTATCTGGAACTGACCAAGCCGAAGGTGGTGGTGCTGATGCTGATCACCTCGCTGGTGGGGATGTTTCTCGCTACCCGCGCGGGGGTGGCCTGGAACGTCCTGCTGTTCGGCAACCTGGGAATTGGCTTGTGCGCGGGTGCCGCGGCGGCGGTCAACCACGTGGTTGATCGCCGCGTCGATGCGCTGATGGCCCGCACCCACAAGCGCCCGCTGGCCCAGGGCCGGGTCGCGCCCTTGCCGGCACTGCTGTTCGCCCTGCTGCTGGCCGTGGCAGGGATGGTTTTGCTGTTAACGTTCACCAACCCCCTCACCGCCTGGCTGACCCTGGCCTCGCTGCTGGGATACGCGGTGCTCTACACCGGCTTTCTCAAGCGAGCCACGCCGCAGAACATCGTGATCGGCGGCCTGGCCGGGGCAGCACCGCCATTGCTGGGCTGGGTGGCGGTCAGCGGGCACCTGGGCGCCGAGCCCCTGCTGCTGGTGCTGATCATCTTCGCCTGGACACCGCCGCACTTCTGGGCCCTTGCGATTCATCGCAAGGAGGAGTACGCAAAAGCTGATATTCCCATGCTACCCGTTACCCATGGCGAGCGTTACACGGCCCTGCATATCCTGCTCTACACCTTGATATTGCTGGCCGTGAGCCTGTTGCCCTACGCCATTCACATGAGCGGCCCGCTGTACCTGGCCTGTGCCCTGGTGCTGGGCCTGCGCTTCCTGCACTGGGCCTGGGTGTTGTACCGTGGCACCCGGCCGCACGCGGCGATCAAGACGTTCAAGTACTCTATCGGCTACCTGTTCGCCCTGTTCATCGCGTTGCTCGTAGACCACTACCTTTTGCTGAACCTATGACCCGAACCCAGAAAACCGTCTTCATCCTCGTTGCCCTGGTCGCGCTGATCATGGGCCTGACCGTCAACAAGGTGCTCAACGACCGTGGTCAGTTGAACCCCACCGAACTGATCGATGCCGGCATCATCCTGCTGCCGCAGAGCCGTACCGTGCCGGACGTGACCATGACCGACCAGGACGGCCAGCCGCTGGTGCTGGACCAGCTCAAGGGCAAGTGGTCATTGCTGTTCTTCGGCTACACCTACTGCCCGGACATCTGCCCGACCACCCTGGCCCAGTTGCGCCAGGTGAAGAGCGAGCTGCCCAAGGAGGCGCTGGAGCGTCTGCAGGTGGTGCTGGTGAGCGTCGACCCGAACCGCGACACGCCGAACCAGCTCAAGCAGTACCTGGGCTATTTCGACAAGGATTTCGTCGGGGTGGCGGGGTCGATCGAGGACACCCAGAAGCTGGCCAACGCCTTGAGCATCCCGTTCATCCCGGCCGATACCAGCAAGCCGGGGTATACCGTGGATCACAGCGGCAACCTGGCGGTGGTCGGGCCTGACGGGCGTCAGCGCGGGTTCATCCGTGCGCCGTTCAACAACCAGAAGCTGGTGGCGCAGTTGCCGGGGCTTGTGAAGCGCGACTGACCGTTGAAATGAGTCGCGGGGCAAGCCCGCTCCCACGCCGGACATAACTTGCGTGGGAGCGGGCTTGCCCCGCGATTGGCATTCAATCCTTGGGCCAGCTGCGAAAGAGCCGCAGAGCATCCGCAGCAGTTCCGAAGTAGCACGCAGGCTATCAGACCTGGTAATTCTACCAGTTGAACGAATGTCTCATCCCTTACAGGCTAGCGCCCGAACCATTAGTTCGGAGTGCCCGAAATGCCATCTACGGACAAAAGCCGAGTTTGCAACACCAGATCTTTGGCGCAGGGCAGTACACGTCGCCTCCAGGCGCTGACAATGCTGCTTAGTACCAATCAGCAAGCTTCGCCGCTTTGCGAAACTGATATGAACGGTAGACGTGTTGGAGCCTACACGCCCTACGGGCTGGAAACTGTATTGCAATCGCGCCTGGGCTTCACGGGCCAGTTGAGGTCCACCGAGCTACAAAGCTACTTGCTCGGAAATGGGTACCGCTTGTACAGCACGACATTCATGCGCTTCCATTCACCAGATTCGCTGAGCCCTTTCTTGGAGGGCGGCATCAATTGTTATGTCTACTGCAATGGCGATCCTGTGAATTTCAGCGACCCGACTGGCCATATGCTCAGATCCTCTTCGCCCGGCCGTCATTCAGGAGCGGGTAACACTGCTAGACGAATTTCTGAAAGCGGGATGTCACCTTCCCAGGTGCTGGAGGGAATGATGGCCCACTTTGATCAGCTACCACTCCCTGACACCAATACCGCTCTACAGCCACAACACGCAGTACATGGAGCAAGCTCTCCAAACACAGTAACCGGACCAAGTAGTTCGGCACCACGTCCCAATAGGGAATCAATCAAAGCGTCCATGAAGGCGGCAGTGGAGCAGAGGCTCACGACGGCAACGGCAATACCCATTGAAGTGAATCCAGCCCGTGCGCAGGCAGTTATGGTTGAACTCAGGAGAACTTCAGTGGCTTTGGGCGGTGTTACTGGTTCTTTCGCAGATCCGGCCCAGGGTTTGACGTACAACAATTATCTGGACGCTTTGGCGGTGTTGCGCGGTGGAACAGACAACTAGGCTGAGTTATAAGGTGACAAAACGCAGTCCAGCCTTTGTAGATGCATCGCGGGCAAGCCCACTCCCACAGTTGCAGTGCTAGGGTTGAGCTGGCACTGCAACTGTGGGAGCGGCCCTGTATCGCGATGGGCCGCAAAGCGGCCCTGGGAATTTCAGCTTAGAACGCAGGAACCACAGCGCCCTTGTACTTCTCGGTAATGAACTGCTTCACCTCAGGCGAGTGCAGGGCCTGTACCAGCTTCTTCACCGCGTCCGCGTCCTTGTTGTCCTCGCGGGTCACCAGGATGTTCACGTACGGAGAGTCCTTGCCTTCGATGGCCAGGGCGTCTTTTTCCGGGTTGAGCTTGGCTTCCAGCGCGTAGTTGGTGTTGATCAGGGCGGCATCGACCTGGGTCAGCACACGCGGGATGGTCGCGGCTTCCAGCTCCCGGAACTTCAGGTTCTTCGGGTTCTCGGCGATGTCCTTGATGGTCGACAGGATGTTCGTGTTGTCCTTGAGCTTGATCACTCCGGCCTTGTCCAGCAGCAGCAGGGCGCGGCCGCCGTTGGTGGCGTCGTTGGGAATGACCACGGCGGCGCCGGAAGGCAGTTTGTCGAGCTCCTTGACCTTGGTCGAGTACACACCCAGCGGCTCGATGTGCACGCCGGCGACGCTTACCAAGTGAGTGCCCTTGGCCTTGTTGAACTCATCCAGGTACGGCTGGTGCTGGAAGAAGTTGGCGTCCAGGCGCTTTTCCGACACCTGCACGTTCGGCTGGATGTAGTCGGTGAACTCCTTGACCTTCAGTTCCACGCCTTCCTTCGCCAGCTGCGGCTTGACGAAGTTGAGGATTTCGGCGTGCGGCACCGGGGTGGCGGCGACCGTCAGGGTCTCGGCGTGGGCCGAGAAGGCCGCTACCGCGGCGACAACAGCAAGCAGCTTCTTCATTGATCACTCCTTGTGAGGGCCGCGATGGCCCCCGAACGGGTCGGCTGGGCCGACCCCATTGGGGTTACTTACGGGAAAAATGCACGACTAGCTTGTCGCCGATCATTTGCAGTACCTGGACCAGAATGACCAGCAGCACCACGGTGACGATCATCACGTCGGTCTGGAAGCGTTGATAGCCGAAACGGATCGACAAGTCACCCAGGCCACCGGCCCCGACCACGCCGGCCATGGCGGTGTAGGACACCAAGGTGATGGCGGTCACGGTGATGGCGGCGATGATGCCCGGCATCGCTTCAGGCAGCACGGCCTTGAAGATGATCTGGCGGGTGGTGGCGCCCATCGACTGGGTCGCCTCGATGATGCCGCGGTCCACCTCACGCAGGGCGGTTTCCACCAGCCGCGCGAAGAACGGCGTGGTCCCCACCACCAGCGGCGGGATGGCACCGGCAACGCCCAGCGAGGTGCCGGTGATCAGCACCGTGATCGGGATCATCACGATCAGCAGGATGATGAACGGCACCGAACGCACGATGTTGACGATGGTCGCCAGCACGGCGTAGACCTTCTTGTGCTCGAACATCTGCCGTGGGCTGAACAGGAACAGCACGACACCCAGTGGCAGGCCCAGCAGGATGATGAAGGCCAGAGAGATGAACAGCATGACCATGGTGTCGTTGGTCGCCTGCCAGATCTCGACCCAGTCGACGTTGGCGAAATAGCTGAGGATGTCCATCAACGCAGTACCTCCATATGTACGTCAGCTGCAGTGAAGCGGGCGAATGCCGCCTCCATGTCTCCACCGATCAGGGCAAGGGTCAGCTGGCCATAGGGAATGTCCTTGATGCGGTCGATGCGCCCGGCAAGGATGCTGTAGTCCACGCCGGTTTCGCGGGCCACGGTGCCCAGCAGCGGCGCGTAGGTGGCGCAGCCCTGGAAGGTCAGGCGCACGATGCGCCCCGGCACATGGGCGAAATCGTCGCGTTGTTCGTTCTCGTCGACCTGCTCGTCTTCCTGGACGAAACGCTTGGTGGTGGCGTGCTGCGGGTGCAGGAACACGTCGGCCACCGGGCCCAGCTCGACGATCTGCCCGGCATCCATCACCGCCACGCGGTCGCAGACCCTGCGAATCACGTCCATCTCGTGGGTGATCAGCACGATGGTCAGCTTCAGCTCGCGGTTGATCTCGGCCAGCAATTGCAGGACCGAGGCCGTGGTCTGCGGGTCCAGGGCGCTGGTGGCCTCGTCGCACAGCAGGATCTTGGGGTTGGTGGACAGGGCGCGGGCGATGCCGACGCGCTGCTTCTGCCCACCCGACAGTTGCGCCGGGTACTTGCGGGCATGCTCGGAAAGGCCGACACGGGCCAGCAGCTCGGTGACGCGCTTGTCGATCTCGCCACGCGACAGCTCGCCCGCCAGCACCAGCGGCAGGGCGACATTGTCGGCGACGGTCTTGGAGGCCAGCAGGTTGAAGTGCTGGAAGATCATGCCGACCTGCTGGCGGAAGCGCCGCAGCTGGTTCGAGTCGAAGGCGGTGACGTCTTCACCGTCGACCACGATCTTGCCGCCGGACGGCTCCTCGAGGCGGTTGATAAGGCGCAGCATGGTGCTCTTGCCGGCACCGGAGTGGCCGATCAGGCCGAACACCTGGCCATCTTCGATGGTCAGGCTGGTCGGGTTCAGGGCCGGGATATCCCTACCGGCGACGCGGTAGGTCTTGTGGACATTTTGAAACTCGATCACTGAGCGAACCTTGTGGGGCGCATGGAATTTGGGTCAGCGGTTAGCCGGGGCGCGCATTTTAGCCTTTTCCCCTGCGTGTTCTTAGCATTTATTTCGTCACGCTCCAATCCAATCGGCATAACGCGATGGTCGGCAATCCGATTGAACGCATTCAAGGGCGGCCCAGTCACTACTTCAACTAGCCCGAATGGGCAGCCTGAAGACTGATGAGGAGAGCCGAAGATGCCCAGCAAGAAGCCCCTGGCGCCGCAGCCGAGCACGGTCGCCGGCACCGACACCCCGGACAAGGCCAACACCAACGCCAAACTGCAGAGCTTGGAAGCGTTTCGCAGTGACGCCAGCGGCCAGGCGTTGCGTACCAACCAGGGGGTGAAGATCGCCGACAACCAGAACAGCCTTAAGGCTGGAGCTCGCGGGCCTTCGCTGCTCGAAGACTTCATCATGCGCGAGAAGATCACCCACTTCGACCATGAGCGCATACCCGAGCGCATCGTCCATGCCCGCGGGACCGGCGCCCATGGCTACTTCCAGAGCTACGGCTGCCATGCCGAACTGACCAAGGCCGGTTTCCTGCAAGATCCCGAGAAAATCACCCCGGTGTTCGTGCGCTTTTCCACCGTGCAGGGTCCACGCGGGTCGGGCGACACGGTGCGCGACGTGCGCGGCTTTGCGGTGAAGTTCTACACCGATGAAGGCAACTTCGATCTGGTCGGCAACAACATGCCGGTGTTCTTCATCCAGGACGCGATCAAGTTCCCCGACTTCGTCCACGCGGTCAAACCCGAACCGCACAACGAGATGCCCACCGGTGGCTCTGCCCACGACACCTTCTGGGACTTCGTTTCGCTGGTGCCGGAATCCGCGCACATGGTCATGTGGGCGATGTCCGACCGGGCCATTCCGCGCAGCCTGCGCATGATGGAAGGCTTTGGCGTGCATACCTTCCGGTTGATCAATGCCCAAGGCGTGGCCAGCTTCGTCAAGTTCCACTGGAAGCCGCGCCAGGGCGTGCACTCTGTGCTGTGGGACGAAGCCCAGAAGCTTGCCGGCAAGGACACCGACTACCACCGCCGCGACCTGTGGGAAGCGATCGAGACCGGTCATTACCCGGAATGGGAGCTGGGCGTGCAGATTGTGCCGGAGGCCGACGAGCACAAGTTCGACTTCGACTTGCTCGACCCGACCAAGATCATTCCAGAGGAGCTGGTGCCGGTAACCCCGCTGGGCAAGATGGTCCTCGACCGCAACCCAGACAACTTCTTTGCCGAGGTGGAGCAGATCGCCTTCTGCCCCGGGCATATCGTGCCGGGCATCGATTTCAGCAACGATCCGTTATTGCAGGGCCGGCTGTTTTCTTACACCGATACCCAGATCAGCCGTCTGGGTGGGCCGAACTTCCATGAGATCCCGATCAACCGTCCTGTTGCGCCCAACCACAGCGGCCAGCGCGATGCGATGCATCGAATGACCATCGACAAGGGTCGGGCGTCCTACGAGCCCAACTCGATCGATGGCGGCTGGCCGAAGGAAACGCCCCCCGCCGCGCAGGATGGCGGTTTCGAAAGTTATCAAGAGCGCATCGACGCTCATAAGATCCGCCAGCGCAGCGAGTCGTTCGGCGATCATTTCTCCCAGGCGCGGCTTTTCTTCCAGAGCATGAGCCCCACCGAGCAGCAGCACATCATCAAGGCCTACAGCTTCGAGCTGGGCAAGGTGGAGCGCGAGACGATCCGGGCGCGGGAGGTGAACGAGATCCTGGCCAATATCGACCTCAAGCTGGCAGCTGCCGTGGCGGCCAACCTCGGCTTGCCCGCGCCGAAGGCCGGGACGGTTACGGTCAAGGCCAGCAAGCCGGCGCAATCCGAGGCACTGAGCCAGATGAATCACCCCGGTGACATCGGTATCAGTGGACGCAAGATTGCCATCCTGATGGCTGACGGCGTGGACGATACGAGCGTCGACAAGGTGGTCAAGGCGCTGGAAGCACAGCGTGCGCGTCCGATGCTGCTGGGGCCGACCTCGGCACCGGTCAAGACTGCCGGTGGCAAGCAGCTGCCGGTGGATGCGTCGATGGAGGGCATGCCGTCGGTGATGTTCGACGGCGTGTGGGTGCCGGCGGGCAAGGCTTCGCTGGAGGCGCTGGAAAACAGCGGCGTGGCCAAGCACTTCCTGCTCGAGGCTTACAAGCATCTCAAGCCCATGGGCGTAGCCAGTGAAGGCAAGCTGCTGCTGAACAAGCTGGGGCTCAAGGAGGATGCGGGGCTGCTACTGGGCGATGACCAGAAGGCGTTCGAGGCCTTCTTCAAGGCAGTCGAGGGGCACCGGGTGTGGGCGCGGGAGGCGGCTGCCGAAGCTATTCCTGCTTAATCGGGGGCTGCTCTGCAGCCTATCGCCGCGGTTCGTCCACGACAAGCCGGCTCCCACAGATTGTAGGCGTTCCCTGTGGGAGCCGGCTTGTCGGCGATGAGGCCCGGACAGGTTTATTGCTGATGGGGAATCAACACCACCTGCGCCGGCAATGAACGCTGGATCTCATGCTTCTGCTTCAGCTCGAATCCACTGTCGAGCTTGCGCACCCGCTTCTGCAGAAGGGTCTTGAGCCAAGGCGCATCCTCGGTGCGCGGCACCTGGAACACTACATCGCACTGATAACTCACCACGTCCGCCGCGATATCGTCCAGTTGGCGACGCATGGCGCGGCTATCGGTGGTTTTAAGTGCCACGACGGTGGTCGGCGCGGTGGGGTCGATCACCCGGGCCTTGGGCTTGGACTCGGCAGCCTTGAGCGCCGCTTCGGCCTTTTCCAGTTCGGCCTTGCGGGCCTGGGCCACGGCATCGCCGCCGGTCAGGGCCGGGGCTTGCGGCATCAGCGCGCGGGCGCGGGCCAATGCCGTGGCAGCGGCATTCACATCGCCCTTCTGCAGGACGATCTGGCTACGGCGCAGGTAGGCCTCGGCCAGCTGACGCTGATGCGGTTCGAGGCGGGCATCATCCGGCGCCTGGCCCTGCAAGGCGACCAGTTGATCCTCGGCGGTGGCCAGCTCGTTGCTGGCGATGCTTTGCTCGAGCTGCTGCCAGGCATCGGGCTGGGCAGGCGCCACCGGCTGTTCGGCCGGCTTGCTGGAGCAGGCAGCCAGGAACAGGGAAAACGCGGCAACAAGCAGATAACGTGAGGCGAACGGCTTCATTCCTGCGACTCTCTATTTGCGCAAAAAGCGAGCAAGTCTACACCCAGGTGCGTACGCTCGAAAACAGGTCTTCTCAGACTCGAAAGCTGCGAAAAGGTTGCAGGATGCGCCTGCGCGCACCCTGAAAATTCAGCGTTTCGGCAACGCCAGGCTCAGCAAGAATAGCACTGCCGCACAGACCACGATCGAAGGCCCGGCCGGGGTGTCCTTGAACCAGGACAGCGCCAGGCCCCCGCAGACCGCGGCAACCCCCAGCAGACTGGCGCCCAGGGCCATTTGCTCCGGTGAGCGGGCGTGACGCTGTGCCGCGGCGGCCGGGATGATCAGCAGCGAGGTGATCAGCAGCACACCGACGATCTTCATAGCCACCGCAATCACCACGGCGATCAGCAGCATCAGCGCCAGGCGCAGGCCGGTCACCGGCAAGCCTTCGACCATCGCCAGTTCCTCGTGCACGGTCACCGCCAACAAGGGGCGCCAGAACATCGCCAGCAGCATCAGCACCAAGGCGCTGCCACCGAGGATCCAGGCCAGGTCGGTTGGGCTGATCGCCAACAGGTCGCCGAACAGGTAGGCCATCAGGTCGATGCGCACATCGTGCATGAAGCTCAGCACCACCAGCCCCAGCGACAGCGTGCTGGGGGCGAGGATGCCGAGCAGGGTGTCCGAGGCCAGGGGCTGGCGCTGCTGCAGGGTCACCAGCAGGATCGCCAGCAGCAGGCAGCCAACGGTCACTGCCAGCGCCGGGCTGACATCCAGGGCGAAGCCCAGGGCCACGCCGAGCAGCGCGGCATGGGAAAGGGTGTCGCCGAAATAGGCCATGCGCCGCCACACCACGAACGAGCCCAGGGGGCCGGCGACCAGCGCCAGCGATACACCGGCAAGCAGGGCGTAGAGAAGAAAATCAGCCATGCTTGCAGTGCTCTCCGTGAACATGGGCGCCGGGGGCGATCACCGAACCGTGCAGGTCGTGGCTGTGATCGTGATGGTGGTGGTAGATGGCCAGGCTCGGGGCGTTCTGGCCGAATAGCTCGACGAAGGCCGGATCGTTGCTGACCTGCTCCGGGTGGCCCGAGCAGCACACGTGGCGGTTGAGGCAGACCACCTGGTCGGTGGCACTCATGACCAGGTGCAAGTCGTGGCTGACCATCAGCACGCCGCAGCCGTGGCGGTCGCGCAAGCGTGTGATCAGGTTATACAGCTCGGTCTGGCCAACCACATCGACACCCTGCACCGGTTCATCGAGTACCAGCAGCTCGGGCTCGCGCAGCAGCGCGCGGGCCAGCAGCACGCGCTGCATCTCGCCACCGGAGATGGTCTGGATCGGGCTGTCGATCACTTGCTCGGCGCCGACTTCCTGCAACGCCGCCAAGGCTGCCGCACGGTCTACACCGGGCACCAGGCGCAGGAAGCGCAGCACCGACAAGGGCAATGTGGCGTCTACCTGGATCTTCTGCGGCATATAGCCGATGCGCAGCCTGGGCTTGCGCCACACCTTGCCGCGATGCGGCTTGAGCAGACCCAGCACGGCGCGCACCAGGGTGGTCTTGCCGGCGCCGTTGGGACCGATCAGGGTAACGATCTGGCCCGGCGCCACCGCCAGGTCGATGCTGTCGAGCACCGCTTCGCCAGCGAAGCTGACGCCGACCTGCTCGAGGCGGATCAGGGCATCGCTCATGCCTTGCCCCGGCAGTTGCCGCACAGGCCGACCACTTCGACGGTTTGCGTCTCGACCGCGAAACCCACGGCATTGGCGCTGCTGACGATGGCGTCGCTGATGCTGTTCTGCTCCAGCTCGATGGCCACGTGACATTCGCGGCAGATGAGGAACTGTCCCTGGTGCGCGTGCTCGGGATGGCTGCAGCCGATAAAGGCATTGAGCGAGGCGATGCGGTGCACCAGGCCGTTTTCCAGAAGGAAGTCCAGGGCGCGATAGACGGTCGGTGGCGCAGCGCGGCGGCCGTCCTGTTCGCTGAGCACGGCGAGGATATCGTACGCGCCCAGCGGCTTGTGGCTCTGCCACACCAGCTCCAGCACGCGGCGGCGCAAGGCGGTCAGGCGCAGGCCCTGACGGTTGCACAGCGCGTCGGCCTCGGCCAGCGCACTGTGGACGCAATGGGAGTGATCGTGGGGACGGTGGGCCAGCGGCGTGATGGACATGGGCAGCGACGGTTCAGGATGGAGACGTTATTATGTTACCTGTTTCTGACGACCCGAGTATCCACCGTGTCCCGAATCCTTGCCCTCTTTGTCGCTTTCATCGCTTTTTCGGCGCACGCCGACGTGCGTGTGCTGACCAGCATCAAGCCCCTGCAGCAGATCGCCGCCGCCGTTCAGGACGGTGTCGGCAGCCCCGATGTGCTGCTGCCACCGGGCGCCTCCCCGCACAACTACGCACTGCGCCCCTCCGACGTGCGCAAGGTCGCCGATGCCGACCTGCTGTACTGGATCGGCCCGGACATGGAAGGTTTCCTGCCCCGCGTGCTGAAGAGCCGCGCCAAGCCGACCGTGGCCGTGCAGTCGCTGCCGGGCATGCAGTTGCGTCATTTCGGCGAGGACAGCCACTCCCATGATGAGGAAGACCACGACGACCATGACCACGACCACCGCCCGGGCAGTCTCGATGCACACCTGTGGCTGTCGTCGCTGAATGCCCGGGTGATCGCGACGAAGATGGCCGGCGACCTGGCAGCGGCCGACCCGGCCAATGCCCCGCGCTACCAGGCCAACCTCAAGCAGTTCGTCGAGCGCCTGGATGCCCTTGATGCGCGTATCAAGCAGCGTGTGGCGGGGATCGCCGGCAAGCCTTACTTCGTGTTTCACGAGGCGTTCGACTACTTCGAGGCCGCCTATGGCCTGAAGCACACCGGCGTGTTCAGCGTGGCCTCCGAGGTGCAGCCGGGCGCGCAGCACGTCGCCGCCATGCGCAAGCGCTTGCAGGCGGTGGGCAAGACCTGCGTGTTCAGCGAGCCGCCGCTGAGGCCGCGCCTGGCCGAGACGCTGACGGCCGGGTTGCCGGTGCGGTTGGCCGAGTTGGATGCGCTGGGTGGCGGCGACAAGGTGGATGACAAGGGCTATGAGCGCTTGCTGGAGAAGCTCGGTGGTGATTTGGCCGGGTGCCTGGAACAGCTCTGAGGCTGTAGGCGGGCCAGGTGGGAGCGGCGATGCCGCGACCCGACTTGCCTATCGCGGGGCAAGTCGGGTCGCGGCATCGCCGCTCCCACAAATGCCGCGATTGTCTATCAGAGCGCGAACGGCAGCTTCAGCGCCACCTGCTGGCGTTGCGCCAAACGCACTTCGAACTCGCTGGGGTCATGGATCATCACGTCCATCCCGGCGAACGCCTGCGCCGCGATCAGGCGCGACAGCCAGAAGCGCACGCAAGCCACCCGCAGCATCACCGGCCACAGCTCCGCTTCAGCGGCGGTGAACGGTCGCAGTGCCGCGTAGGCGCCCAGCAAGGCCTGGGCCCGCGGCAGGTCGATACCCCCCTGTTCGTCCAGGCACCAGTCGTTCACGGTGATGGCGATGTCATACAGCATTGGCCCGGAGCAGGCGTTGTAGAAGTCGATCAGCCCGGTCAGGTGAGTGCCTTCGAACATCACGTTGTCACGGAACAGGTCGGCGTGCAGGTTGGCCTTGGGCAGGGCGAGGATCTGCGGCTTGTGCGCGGTGATTTCCGCCAGCGCCGGTTGCAGCAGCGCGGTTTGCTCCTGGTTCAGGCTCGGCAGCAGTTCGGCGCCCGATTCCAGCATCCAGTCCAGGCCCCGGTCGGTGCGGCGCTCGATGATGCGCTCGCGGGTGGCCAAGTGAATGTGCGCCAGCAGCTCGCCGACCTGGGCACAGTGCTGGTTGTTCGGCAGCTTGATGTGCTTGCCCGACAGTCGCGGTTGCAGCAGCGCAGGCTTGCCGCACAGTTCGCGCAGGCCATGCCCTTCGCGGTCGCGCAGGGCATAGGGCACGGGCATGTCGGCATCGTGCAGCACGTCGAGCAGTTCGATGAAGAACGGCATGTCTTCAGCCGGCCCACGCTCGATCAGTGTGAGGACGAACTCCCCTTTTTCCAGGCTGACGAAGAAATTGCTGTTCTCGGTACCGGCGGCGATGCCCTGGAAGTCGAGCAGGCGGCCCAGCTCGTATGGCGCCAGAAAGGTTTCCAGCTCAGGCCGGGACACAGGGGTGAAGACTGACATGTTGAAGAATTGCCCATGCGGGCACTTCCGCCGGAAGTGCCTGGTTGATAAGAACGATACGCGTTACTAGCTCACCACTCGAAGATCTTCCAGGACGGAATCAGCATATCCGGCTGGTCGGAACGAATGAAATTGCCTTCGGAGCCATCGGCGCGTACCAGGAAATAAGGTTTGCCGTTCTTCGGCGTGATCTTGATCGCATACAGGAAGCCGTTTTGACGGTACTCCTGGATGGTCTTATCGCCTTCCGTGCGAATGGTTACATCGGGATCGGCCGATGGGGCTTCGTCCGCCGCCTGGGTGACGACTGGCATGGTGGCCAGCAGACCGAGCAGTAACAGGCGA
This sequence comes from Pseudomonas soli, assembly GCF_900110655.1. GTDB lineage: Bacteria > Pseudomonadota > Gammaproteobacteria > Pseudomonadales > Pseudomonadaceae > Aquipseudomonas > Aquipseudomonas soli. The sequence goes on along the minus strand of NZ_FOEQ01000003.1, from coordinate 77,395 downwards.
TTGAGTGTGCGCATGATAACCTAGTCCTTTTGTCGTCATTGATCCGGTTATTCTAGCGCCGGACCCGTCGAAAAGGTTGATTCTCCTCATGAGCCAAGCGCCCCTCGTCCTGGTGGACGGTTCGTCCTACCTCTACCGCGCCTTTCACGCGCTGCCGCCGCTGACCACCTCCAAAGGCATGCCCACCGGCGCGGTCAAGGGCGTGCTGAACATGCTCAAGAGCCTGCGCAAGCAGTATCCGGACAGCCTGTTCGCAGTGGTCTTCGATGCCAAGGGCGGGACCTTCCGCGATGCCATGTTCGCCGAGTACAAGGCCAACCGCCCGAGCATGCCCGACGACCTGCGGGTGCAGGTGGAACCGCTGCACGCCAGCGTCCGCGCCCTGGGCTACCCGCTGCTGTGCGTCGAAGGCGTGGAGGCCGACGACGTGATCGGCACCCTGGCGCGCAGCAGCGCCGCCGCCGGCCGCCCGGTGATCATCTCGACCGGCGACAAGGACATGGCCCAGCTGGTGGACGGCCACGTTACCCTCGTCAATACCATGACCGGGAGCGTGCTCGACGTCGCTGGCGTGCACGAGAAGTTTGGCGTAGGTCCCGAACACATCATCGATTTTCTCGCCCTGATGGGCGACAAGGTCGACAACATTCCCGGCGTGCCGGGCGTTGGCGAGAAGACCGCAGTCGGCTTGTTGACCGGTATCGGTGGTGGCCTGAGCGATGTGTACCAGAACCTGGACAAGGTGCCGGGCTTGGCCATTCGTGGCGCCAAGACCCTCGCCGCCAAGCTTGAAGAGCACCGCGACGCGGCCTTCCTCTCCTACGAGCTGGCCACCATCAAGTGCGATGTCGAGCTGGATATCGAGGTGGACGCCCTGGTCTGCGGCGAGCCGGACCGTGAAGCACTGCTGGCGCTGTACGCCGAGATGGAGTTCAAGAGCTGGGTTGCCGAAGTCCAGCGCAGCGCTCCCCAGGCCGGTGATGGCGTCGCTGCCGCCGAGGCTCCTGTGGGCGAGAAGGTCGAGCCAAAGTACGAAACCATCCTCGACCAGGCTCGCTTCGACGCCTGGCTGGAAAAGCTGCGTCAGGCGCCGCTGTTCGCCTTCGATACGGAAACCACTGGCCTGGATGCCCAGCAGGCACAGATCGTCGGCCTGTCGTTCGCCGTCGAGCCCCATGAAGCCGCCTATGTGCCCCTGACTCACGACTACGAAGGCGCTCCGGCCCAGCTGGACCGCGAGCGCGTGCTGCTGGCGCTCAAACCGCTGCTGGAGGATCCGGCCAAGGGCAAGATCGGCCAGAACGCCAAGTACGACATCAACATCCTGGCCAATGGCAGCCCGGCCATCCACATGCGCGGCGTGGCCTACGACACCATGCTCGAGTCCTACGTGCTCGACTCCACGGCCACCCGTCACGACATGGATAGCTTGGCGCAGAAGTACCTGGACCACACCACCATCGGCTTCGAGGATATCGCCGGCAAGGGCGCCAAGCAGCTGACCTTCAATCAGATCCCACTGGACAAGGCTGGCCCCTACGCCGCCGAGGATGCCGATATCACCCTGCGTCTGCACCATGCGCTGCAGGCGCGCCTGGCCCAGACGCCCAGCGTGCTGCCGGTGCTGATGGATATCGAGATGCCGCTGGTGCCGGTGCTGGCGAAGATCGAGCGCCAGGGCGCACTGGTCGACGCCAGTCTGCTCGGCGTGCAGAGTGGCGAGCTGGGGGCGAAGCTGGTCGAGCTGGAGCGTGAGGCGTATGCGCTGGCTGGCGAGGAATTCAACCTGGGCTCGCCCAAGCAGCTCGGCGCGATCCTCTACGACAAGCTGGGCATGCCGGTGCTGAGCAAGACCGCCAAGGGCCAGCCGTCCACCGCCGAGGCGGTCCTGGATGACCTGGCCGAACAGGGCTACCCGCTGCCCAAGGTGCTGATGCAGTACCGCAGCCTGAGCAAGCTAAAGAGCACCTACACCGACAAGCTGCCGGGGCAGATCAACCCGCGTACCGGCCGCATCCATACCTCGTACCAGCAAGCGGTGGCTGCCACCGGTCGCCTGTCGTCCAGCGACCCGAACCTGCAAAACATCCCGATCCGCACCGCCGAGGGCCGGCGCATTCGCCAGGCTTTCGTTGCCAGCCCCGGCTACAAATTGCTGGCGGCGGACTATTCGCAGATCGAGCTGCGCATCATGGCCCACCTGGCCAAGGACGAAGGGCTGCTGCACGCCTTCCGCAACGACCTGGACGTGCACCGCGCCACCGCTGCAGAGGTATTCGGCGTCGCTCTCGAGGACGTCACCACCGACCAGCGCCGCAGCGCCAAGGCGATCAACTTTGGGCTGATCTATGGCATGAGCGCTTTCGGTCTGGCCAAGCAGATCGGCGTCGATCGCAAGCAATCGCAGGACTACATCGACCGTTATTTCGCCCGTTACCCAGGCGTGCTGGCCTATATGGAGCGCACCCGCGCCCAGGCCGCTGAAAAGGGCTTCGTCGAGACCCTGTTCGGGCGTCGTCTGTACCTGCCGGACATCAACGCCAAGAACCCGGCCTTGCGCAAAGGCGCCGAGCGCACCGCGATCAACGCGCCGATGCAGGGCACTGCGGCGGACATCATCAAGCGCGCCATGGTGGCGGTGGACAACTGGCTGGCCGAGAGCGGGCTGGATGCGCGGGTGATCCTGCAGGTGCACGACGAACTGGTGCTCGAGGTGCGCGAAGACCTGGTCGAACAGGTGAAAGCCGAGATTCGGGTCCACATGAGCGGCGCGGCGCAACTGGACGTGCCGTTGCTGGTGGAAGCGGGCGTTGGCTCGAATTGGGACGAAGCTCACTAAACGCCGTGTGAAAGCTGTGTAGGATCTGCGGCGTAGTGTCGCGGATCCGGTGCAGGCCTCGGGCTTTAGATCGAGAGTTTCATGAAACTATCGCAAATAGTTTCCAGGGGCTCGGAACTAAACCGGTGAACCGCCACTCAGAGGTACTGAATGGCTGGTGAAGCCTTTCGATGCTCCTATGTTGTGTTAAGTGTTGGCAGATATCTGGACCCCGCCCTAGCGGTCCGGACTTGGACCCCGAACTTCCCCCTCCCCATACGAAGTCCGGGGTTTTTTTTGCCCGGAATTCGGCGTCATGCCTGCCTGGGCTGGTGGGCGCGGGTTGGCCCTGCGACAGGGCCATCGCGGGGCAAGCCCGCTACCACGAAAGCCTCACTCGACCTCAGACAGCCGGCTTGTCTTCCAGCTCCATCCAGTCCGCCAGCACGCGATAGGCCTCTTCCAGGCCCAGGCGCTTGGGCGCCGAGAACAGCTGGATGGTCGCGGTGTCGCCCCAGCCCTTGCGAATCTCCGACTGCACCTTGAGCAAGGTGTTCTTGCCCGCGCCGTGGGTCAGCTTGTCGGCCTTGGTCAGCAGGATGTGCATCGGCATGCCGCTGGCCTTGGCCCAGTCGAGCATCATCTTGTCGAAGTCGGTCATCGGATGGCGGGTGTCCATCATCAGGATGATCCCGCGCAGGCACTCGCGGCTGCCCAGGTAGGCCTCCAGGTGTTTCTGCCAGTGCTGCTTGAGCGGAATCGGCACTTTTGCATAACCGTAGCCCGGCAGGTCGACCAAACGCCGTTCATCGTCCAGACTGAAGAAATTCAGCAGCTGGGTGCGGCCGGGGGTCTTCGAGGTACGCGCCAGGCTGGCGTGGGTCAGGGTGTTGAGGGCGCTGGATTTACCGGCGTTGGAACGGCCGGCGAAAGCCACCTCGTAACCCTGGTCTTCGGGGCATTGTTCGACCTTGGCGGCGCTGAGGGCGAATTTGGCTTTCTGGCAGAGGCCGAGGATGGGGTTCTTGACTTGCATGGGATTTCCGATGTGGGTGTTGCCCAGCGCTGGAGGCGTAGGACCAGGCCTGGCAAGCGGTGTCGTTTCCGTTTGGCTGGCGGAAGTATATAATGCCCCAGTTTTTGTGTGCTCATTCGCCCAGCGAAGGCAATTGAGCATGGGGTGTCGAACAATAGCTCGCGCAACAGAACGCAGCGCGGCCCCCAACCCTGTCAGGTCGTTCCGCATGGCGAAATGGCTGCTTGCTGTCGGTATGTTCCTGCCGTTTTTCAGCGCACAGGCTACACAGGATCCCGAGGCGTTGTACAACCGCACGTGCGCGGCCTGTCACGCCGGACAACTGCCCCAGGCACCCAGAAGCGGTGACCGGGCGGCCTGGGAGCCAAGACTGGCGCAAGGCATGGCGCAACTGGTGGTGCATGTTACACAGGGTTTCAAGGCTATGCCGCCGCGTGGATTGTGCATGGACTGCAGTGCCGAGGACTACCGTTTGGTCATCCTTTGGATGAGCGGCAGTCCCGATACATAACATTTCACCCTTAGCCGTGTTGGATTAGCTGATGAACAAACTAGTCGTGAGTCTGCTGTTGACCATGGGGGTCGCAGGTGCGGCAACTGCTGCAGGACCCATCAAAGGCGATGCCGCCGCCGGCCAGGCCAAGACAGCTGTCTGTGGGGCCTGTCACAACCCGGACGGCAACAGCCTGGCACCGAACTTCCCGAAACTCGCCGGCCAAGGTGAGCCCTACCTGAACAAGCAGCTGCACGACATCAAGGACGGCAAGCGTACCGTGCTTGAGATGACCGGCATGCTGGCCAATTTCAACGACCAGGACCTGGCCGACATCGCCGCTTACTTCGCCAGCCAGAAAGGCAGCGTAGGTGCCGCCGATCCGAAGCTCGTCGAGCATGGTCGTGCCTTGTTCAACGGCGGCAACCTGGAGAAAGGCATGCCGGCCTGCACCGGTTGTCACTCCCCCAATGGTGCAGGCATCGCCCTGGCGAAGTTCCCGCACCTCAGCGGCCAGCACGCGCAGTACGTCAGCAAGCAGCTGACCGACTTCCGCGAAGGCAACCGCACCAACGACGGCGACGCCATGACCATGCGCACCATCGCCGGCAAGCTCAGCAACAAGGACATCGAAGCGCTGTCCAGCTACATCCAGGGCCTGCACTGAATTACGCGTTAACACTCGGTTAATGCTTCAGCGCTAAAGATGAAAAGGGCAGCCCACGCTGCCCTTTTTTCTGTCCGTAGCCGTTACACTACAGAACTCGAGCCCTTCCCGACCTGTCCTACACAGGTCGCGTCGAGGCGACCAAAGACTGCTCAGGAGTAAAGCATGCGTAAACTGATTCTCAGCGCCGCGCTGGTCGCCGCCAGCGTGTTCGGTATGGCCGCCGTACAGGCTGCGGAGCCTGCAACCGCTGGTAAGGAATATATCGAGCTGAGCAACCCCGTTCAGGTGTCGGTGCCTGGCAAGATCGAAGTCGTCGAGCTGTTCTGGTACGGCTGCCCGCACTGCTACCACTTCGAACCGGTCATAAACCCCTGGGCTGAAAAACTGCCGAAGGACGTCAACTTCAAACGCATCCCGGCCATGTTCGGCGGCCCATGGGATGCCCATGGCCAGATGTTCCTGACCCTCGAAGCCATGGGCGTGGAGCACAAGGTTCACGCCGCGGTATTCGACGCCATCCAGAATCAGCGCAAGCGCCTGACTGACCCGAACGACATGGCCGACTTCCTGGCCACTCAGGGCGTGGACAAGGACAAGTTCCTGGCCACCTTCAACTCCTTCGCCATCAAGGGCCAGGTCAACCAGGCCAAGGAACTGGCCAAGAAGTACGAAATCACCGGCGTTCCGAGCATGGTCGTCAACGGCAAGTATCGCTTCGACCTGGGCACTGCCGGTGGTCCGGAAGGCGTGCTGAACGTCGCCGACCAGCTGATCGCCAAGGAGCGCGCCGCTAAGTAAGCGGCGAATGCCATGGGCCGCTTTCGCTCAACCCGAAGCGTCGGCCTGCACCAGCCGCAGGTCAACGAACATCACCTGCAGGCCAGCGGCCTGCCGGCCGATGGTCGCCTGCGGCTGCTCAGTTTCAATATCCAGGTCGGTATCAGTACCGAGCGCTACCGCCACTACGTGACCCGCAGTTGGCAACACCTGCTGCCGCACAACGGGCGCGCCGGTAACCTGCAGAAGATCGGTGACCTGCTCAACGACTTCGACCTGGTGGCCTTGCAGGAAGCCGACGGCGGCAGCCTGCGCTCCGGCTTCGTCAACCAGGTGGAGCATCTCGCCCAACTGGGGGCCTTCCCCTATTGGTACCAGCAGCTCAACCGCAATCTGGGGCGTTTCGCCCAGCACAGCAACGGCGTGCTCAGCCGTCTGAAGCCCCAGCACCTGGAAGACCATCCCCTGCCTGGCCCGTCTGGGCGAGGGGCGATCCTCGTGCGTTTCGGCGAAGGTGCCGACGCCCTGATCGTGGTGATGATGCACCTGGCGCTCGGCTCCAAGACGCGCGCCCGGCAGCTGGCCTACATCCGCGAGCTGATCGGCGGCTATCGTCACCAGATCCTCATGGGTGACATGAACACCCACGCCAACGACCTGCTCGATCATTCGCCCTTGCGTGATCTAGGTCTCATCGCGCCCCAGGTCGAGGCCACTTTTCCCAGCTGGCGCCCCCAACGCTGTCTTGACCACATCCTGCTCAGCCCGAGTCTTACACTGGAGCGCGTCGAGGTGCTGGCACAGCCAATTTCCGATCACCTGCCCGTCGCCGTCGAGATCCGATTGCCTGACGCCCTGACTGTGGATACCCTGCCGGTCCTGAGTTAGTCCTGCCTGGGCGAATCCTGCACTCAAGTGTTGGGCTTTTCCGCCGAAATCCAGTGATTGCAGGACTAGATGCCACTACCCGTTGCGGATCCAGGCATGACCGAAGAAGCCGAGCGCTGGAAAGAAAAATACCTCAAGAGCATCGAGCAGCAGGAAAAGCTCGAGCGGCGCTGGGAAGCCCGTCTCGACTTGCTGCGTCGTGGCCTGGTGCGCAGCACCCTGGCGGCCGAAGGGAGCGACAAGACCGTTGACCAGTGCATGAAGGAGATGCGCGAGGTCATCCGCAGCGACAACATGGACGCCGGCCTCGCTGGGTTGATTCCGCGCCTGGAAAAAGCCGTGCTCGACTCCGAGCAGCGCCGCGAAACCCGCATGAATCAGGTCAGCGAGGCGCTGACCGCGCTGGTTACCCAGTTGCAGACCTTGCCGCTGCCGGGCGATGTGGCCCGTCCGTTGAAAAAACTGGCGAAAAAGCTCGACGGTGGCGTCAGCCAGTCCCGGGAGTTGCCGCCCTTGCTGGGCGAGCTCAGTGGTTTGCAGGGGCGCGCCCTCAACGCCGTGCAAAAGCCCGATGATGAAACCCGTCCTGGGTTCCTGCAGCGCCTGTTCGGGGGCCGTGACGAGCCCATGGGCGAATTGACGCCCGCACCCGTTGCGGTCGAGGCGGCATCGCCTGCGCCGCAGCCGGCCGCTGCAGGCCCAGGCATCGCAGCTGAGCCACACCCTGGGGATGTCGACGAGCTGCACGCCCTGGAACCTGCGCCTCAAGCCTTGCCCGAGGCGGCACAGGCCGTGAATGAAACGGTGCCCGTCGAGCCCGCTGGCGCGCAAGTGGAACTGGCTGGCCCGGCGCTGGTTGAAACCACGCCGTCAGTCGTTGCCGATCCCCGCCCCGAACTCGAACCGCCGGTTGCCGAGCCTGTACCCGAGCCATCGACCGTCATCGAGACGGAGCAAGCCGCAACGGCTGAGCCGGATACAGTGGCAGAACTGGACGCCGGCGATGATGGCCCCTATGCCCTGCCCGATGCGGTGGAGCCGCCCTACAGCCAGGTTGCCGCCCATATCGAGCAGACCCTGATCGGCCTGCTCGACGACCTGAGCTTGCCTGAGCGCCATAAGGCACAGGCTCTGGAAATGCGTGAGCGGGTTTCCCGGGGGCTGAACTGGTACGAACTGATCCCTGTACTGGATGACCTGGCCGTGCTCATGTTGGCGATTACCGACAGCGGCCAGCACGAGTTCGAGGCCTACCTGCAGCAACTCAACGAGCGCCTGGAAACCTTCCAGAGCCACCTTCACGAAGCCAGCGCCGGCCACGCCGATAACAGCTTCGCCGCCCGGGAGCTCGACAGCCAGCTGCGCGAGCAGGTTGATGGCTTGCAGAGCAGTGTGCAGGGGGCTGTTGATGTTGACAGCCTCAAGCATATCTTGGAGAGCCGCCTCGAAGGCCTGCTTGTGACGATGGATGATCACCAGCACGAGCGCGATCGCCGCGAGCATGATATGGCCAGCCGCCTGCAAGGCTTGGCCGAGCGTGTGGCGAGCATGGAGCAGGAGGCCCTGGGCTATCGCGAGCATCTCGAGGAGCAGCGGCAAAAAGCGATGATCGATCCGCTCACCGGCCTGCCCAACCGAGCGGCCTGGAGTGAACAGGTCGAGCGCGAGGTGCTCGACTGGCAGGAAAACGGTGGCCACCTGGCCATGGCCATCCTCGACCTGGACCATTTCAAGCGCATCAACGATGGCTATGGTCACCTGGCAGGCGACAAGGTGCTGAAGATCGTTGCCGATCAACTGCGTAAGCGCCTGCGCGGGCGCGACTTCATCGCCCGTTTCGGTGGTGAGGAATTCGTCATGCTGCTGCCGCAGACCTCGCCGCCGGCGGCTGTCCAGGTAGCGCAGACGCTGCGTGCGGCGATCGAGGCGTGCCCCTTCCATTTCAAGGGTGAGCGCGTGGTGATTACCACGTCCATCGGTATCAGCGCTTTCCGCTCCGGCGAGCGTAGCGACCAGGTACTCAAGCGGGCCGACGAAGCGCTGTATCGAGCCAAGGCCGATGGGCGCAATCGTGTCGAGCAGGCATAGATAGTTAACGCCCCCCCAGCCCCCCGACCAATCGACACTTTTCGCAGCGCTGACTCTTCAGCGCATCGTCGATAGATCGATTGTGAAAGGAGTTGAGGATGAATGTAACTAGATGGTTGATGTTGGCCGTGCTCGGCCTGGCCTTCCAGGCCAGTGCCGCGGGCAAGGACATGATTTTCACCGCGCATGTGGGAGCAGACGGCAAGGTACTGCGCCAGTGGCCGGAATGGATCAGCCACGTGGAGCGCGAGGTGCAGGCCAACTACTTCACCCAGTACAAGCTGAAGCTCAATCCACGTATCGTGCATCAGGCTCCAGGTTTCTGCTCGGTGTCGTCGATCGACGTCAGCAGCTACGACCGGCAGATGCACGGCCAGGCCAAAGTGATCGGTAAACCATTGGTCGAGCATCTGAGCGTGATGACCCAGTTGGTGGACATGAAAAGCGCCAGCGCTGACAACTCGCTGGAATTTCTGGTGCTGTGCGTACGCTGAACGCAACGATGCCGCAAGAGCACGTTATACTGTAGCGCTTGTCTCGCCTACTCAATGACGTGCTCCCCGCAATGAAAAGACTTTTTACCGCTCTGCTCCTGTTGGCCTTGGCAGGCTGTTCCAGTGGCCTGCGCATCGACCGCAGCCACCCCTCGGCCAATCAGGACAGTCGCATTCAGTTCGTCGTGGTGCACTACACCAACGCGTCGTTGGAGCGCTCCCTCGCCCTGCTGACCCATGGCGAGGTCAGCAGCCATTACCTCATCGGAGATGGCCCGGCCAAGGTCTACCAGCTAGTGGACGAAAACCGCCGCGCCTGGCACGCCGGGGATAGCCAGTGGCAGGGCCGCACCTGGCTCAATTCAAGCTCCATTGGCATCGAGATCGTCAACGAGGGCTACACGGACACGCCGACTGGGCGCGTCTGGCACCCCTACAGCGAAGCCCAGGTGCAAGCGCTGATCGCCTTGCTCAAGGACATCGTCAAGCGCAACAACATCGACCCGCGCCACATCATCGGTCATAGCGACATCGCCCCGCTGCGCAAGCTCGACCCGGGCCCGTTGTTCCCCTGGAAGCGTCTGGCCGAGGCCGGCCTGGGTGTCTGGCCGGATGCGCCTTCTGTAGCGCGGCAGCAGGCCTATTTCGAGGTCAATCCGCCGACCATCAGCTGGTACCAGCAGCAGCTGGCGCGGTTTGGCTATGCCATCGACCAGACCGGTGATCTGGACGTAGCTACCCGGCATGTGATCGCGGCCTTCCAGATGCGTTTCCGCCCGCGGCTATTCGATGGCACGCCGGATGCGCAGACCGCCGCGATGTTGCAGGTGCTTAACCGCAAGCGCTGACCCGACCTTTTCGGACGCTTGGCGCGCAAGCGGGCCAATTCACACGCCCAGCGGCTGCGCCAAGCTTTAAATCCGTTGCTATACCTTTGGTATTCAACTGGATGCCACGCATGCCCGCCCTCTTCGCTACGGTGCGTCAATTTTTCCACCGTCCCTGGCTGTTGGCCGCGCTTGCGGCGCTTGCCAGCGCGGGGCTGTTGCTTGCAATCAGCGTCAACGTTGCCCTGCAACAGATGAAACAAAGTGAAAGCGCGCAGATGAATGCCCAGGGCGAGCGTTTTCTCGAGCGCCTGGAGCAGGTGTTCGGCCAGTTGCGCGAGGCCGTTGACCAGCTTCAGGCGCAGCCCCTGCGCGGCTGCGATCCATTGATGCTGACACAACTGCAACAGGTGGCGCTGAAGTCGCGGTTCATCTACGAAGCGTCCTATGTGGAAGGTACGCGGGCCTGTTCCAACCGCGGCGACGAGCGGATCATCGAGCCCTTGCGCAGCCCTGATATCCAAGGGCCGACCTACAGCTACTGGCTCAATACCACCACCGAGCCCAATGAGAACCTCGCGGCCCTGATGCTGGGCCGTGGCCGCTTCGTGGTCTCCACCTCCCGTGGCCACCTCACAGACGTCGTCGACCTGCCGCCCGGTGGCAGCTTGCTGGTGGTGCTCGATCGCGGTACCCGTGCCATCCCCGTGCTTGGCCCGACGCAACCCTGGCCTCCGACCACCGAATGGCCGCCCGCCCAGGGCAAATCGTTGATCGAGCTGCCTGATCGCCTGGTCTATCGCATGTCCACCAAATCCCCGGACTACCAGTTGGTGCTGATCGCGCCGAGGGCGAGCCTGCCATTGAAGCTCAATGGCCTGCTCTGGTTGCTGTTCCCTGGAAGCCTGGTGTTGGCCGGCTGCATCGGCTGGCTGGTATTGCAACTGATCCTGCAACGTCGCTCGATGAGCTCTGAGCTGCAGCATGCGCTGCGCCGTGGCGAGCTGCAAGTGCTGTACCAGCCGATCTTCGAACTGGACAGCCGTCGCTGCGTCGGTGCCGAGGCACTGGTGCGCTGGCGCCGCCCGGACGGCAGCCTGACCAGCCCGGAGCTGTTCATTCCGCTGGCTGAAAATACCGGCCAGATTCGACAGATCACCGACTTTGTTCTGCAACGGGTCCTGGAGCAACTGGGCCAGTTGCTGCGGGCCAACCGCCAGCTCTATATCTCGGTCAACCTGGCGGCCTGCGATGTCATGGCACCGCGGATCGGAAGGGTGGCGGCGCGCTTACTGGCGCACCATCGTGTTGCACCCAGCCAGATCGCCTTCGAGGTGACCGAGCGTGGCCTGATTGATGTAGTCGTGGCGCGAGACAATCTGCAAGCACTGCGTGCCGTCGGACACCAAGTGCTGATTGATGATTTCGGCACGGGCTATTGCAGCTTGGCTTACTTGCAGACCCTGCCGGTGGACTGCCTGAAAATTGACAAGTCGTTCATCGATGCCTTGGGCCATGACGCCGCCAGCAGCGGCGTGGCGCCGCACATCATTCGCATGGCCCACGACCTGCACCTGCGGGTAATCGCCGAGGGGATCGAGTGCGAGGACCAGGCGCAGCTGCTCAACAGCGAGGGGGTTAACTATGGACAGGGCTGGCTGTTCGCCCATCCGCTGAATGCCCGCCAGTTTGTCGAGTTGATCACTCGTGGGCGGCGTGTGGCAGGGCGGCGGATCGATGATGAGCCTTGAGGCTGGGCGCGTTGAGGGTGAACAGGTCAAACCGGCAGTGCCATGTAGAACTGTGTCCCCTGACCCGGCCGTGAGAACACGCCCATCCGCCCGCCATGCAGTTGCACGATCTCTTTGCACAGCGCCAATCCCAGCCCGGCCCCGCCCTTCTTGCGCCCGACTTGCACGAACGGCTCGAAGATCCGCCCCTGCTGACCATAAGCGATACCTTCGCCGTTATCCTCGACGCTGATGATCACCCGCTCGGCATGCCGCCTTGCATGCAGGCGGATACGCCCGCCGGAGCCGGTGTGGCGAATGGCGTTGTGCAGCAGGTTGTCCAGCACGCGCTCGAGTTGGGCGACATCGGCCTGGATGCGTGGCAGTGGTGGCTCCAGCTCGCGGATGATCTCGATCTGCTTGCCCGAGGCTTGTTCGATGAAACGCGCCTGGGCGCGCTCGAACAGTTCCTCCAATGAGCAGGGGGCCAGTTCCAGTTTCTGCAAACCGCTTTGATAGCGGGAAAAGTTGAGCAGATCGTTGATCAATTGAGTGAGGCGCTGCATTTCTTCGGCAATGGTTTCGAGCAGGTCGTTCTCCCGTGCATCTGGGGGAAAGCTGATACGTTCGCGCAACAGCCCAAATGCCATGTGCATCCCCGTGACGGGTGTACGCAGCTCATGGGAAGCACGCAGTACGAATTCGCTGCGTACCCGTTCGAACGCGCGTTGTTCGGTGACATCGTGCAGCACCATCACTGCACCGAGAATGGGGCCTTCGGGGTGGCTGACCGGGGTCAGGCTATAGGTCAGCAGCCTGGTCTCTTCATCCACCTCCAGGCTCAGGTCTTCAGGCAGTCGGTCCAGGCTGCCTCCGCGCAGCACTTGACGCAGCTGTTGTTCCAGTTCGGGGCGGTGCAAGGCTTCGGCCAGGCTCACGCCCAGGCGGCTTGGGTCCCAGCCCAGCTGGCGCTGGGCCACCGGATTGAGGTGCTCCAGGCGCCCTTGACGGTCGATGATCAGCAGGCCATCGTCGATGCTGTCCAGTACCGCCTGAAGGCGCTGCTGGCCAGCCTGCAGCTCATCGACATTGGTGGCCTGGTGCTTGCGCAGAGCGTCAGCCATCAGGCCGAAGCGACGGGTCAACAGATTGAGCTCGGTGGCCTGGGTCACCGGCAGGGTGACGTCGAAGTTGCCTTGGCTGACCTGATCGGCAGCCTTGGCCAGTGCCTCGATCGGCTGGCCAAAGCGGCGCGCGATGTTGTGCGCGGTGATGAAACCGAGCCCCAGCACGATAAGGCCCATCAGGCCGAGCAAGCCGCTGATGAGCAAGGCGTGCGCGCGCGATGTCTCCTCGCTGCGGGTAATGTGTTCCAGAGCCTGGCGGTGCGAGTCGAGCAGGTCGGTGCGTACCTGGTTGAAAGCAGCGCCGAGGGGTTGGTCCACGCCCATGCTGCGAGCGGGCATCGGGCTCTGCCGATAGGCCTGGACAAATGCCTGGTAGTTGCTGGCAGCCTTGCTGAAACCGGTACGCTCGCCACCTTGTTCCAGCCCCTGTTTGAGCAGTGTCTGGAACTGATCCTGCAGTGTGACGAGGTTGCTTGGAGCTGTGTCCTCGTCGAGGATGAGGTTGAGCTGCTCGCCCAGGTTCTGGCGCAGCTTGAGGGCCAGTTCCAGGGTCTGGGTAGTGTCCTGTACCACTCGCTGCTGCAGGGCCGCCATCTGCAGCACGCTGAACAGCCCGAGCAGCAACCCCAGCAAGGCCACGGTTACCAGCGCCGAGATACTCAGGAACAGTCGCGTACGCAGCTTCATCGGCCATTTCATAGGTTGTACTGCTTGCGCTTGCGATACAGGGTGGAGGCGTCGATGCCCAGCGTCTTGGCGGCTTGGTCGAGGGTATCGCTGGTGGCCAGTACCGCGCCGATATGGGCACGTTCCAACTCGTCCAGGCTCAGCGCCGCGCCGACACGGGGTGCGTTGCCGGTGGGTTGCTCGGCCATGCCCAGGTGGCTGATCTCCACACGCTCCTGCGGGCAGATGATGCTGGCGCGCTCGATCACATTGCGCAGTTCACGGATGTTGCCCGGCCAGCGGTAGTTGAGCAGCGCGGCGCGGGCTTCTTCGCTGAAGCCACGCGCCGGGCGCGAGTACTCCTTGACGAAGCGCGCCAGGAAACGGTCGGCCAGGGTCAGGATATCTTCGCTGCGTTCGCGCAGAGGGGGCAGGTGCAAGGTGATGACGTTCAGCCTGTACAGCAGGTCTTCACGGAAACGGTTCTCACGCACCATTTCGTCCAGGTTCAGGTTGGTGGCTGCCAGGATTCGCACATCCGCCCTGCGCGTGACCGGGTCACCGACCCGCTCATATTCCTTGTCCTGGATGAAACGCAGCAGCTTCGGTTGCAGTGTGAGAGGAAAATCGCCGATCTCATCGAGGAACAGCGTTCCGCCATCGGCTTGGCTGACCCGTCCCAGGGTGCTCTCGCTAGCACCCGTAAAAGCGCCGCGGGTGTGGCCGAACAATTCACTTTCCATCAGCTCAGCATTCAGCGACGGGCAGTTGATGGTCACGCAGGCCTTGCGTGCGCGCTTGCTCCAGCCATGGATGGCGCGGGCCAATTCGCCTTTGCCGGTACCGGATTCGCCGAGGATTAGAATGTTGGCATCGGTGGTTGCCACCTGGCGGGCGGTTTCCAGCACGGCCATCATTGCCGGGCTGTGGGAGTCCAGCCCGTCCTTGGGCTTGCGTACTTCACCTTCCAGTGCCTCCAGTCGCGCCGACAACTGGCGCACTTCCAGCTGCTTGGCCGTGGCCAGGCGCAGTTGGTCAGGGCTGCAGGGTTTGACCAGGTAATCGGCGGCGCCAGCCTGGATAGCGTCAACCGCGGTATCGATGGCGGAATGGGCGGTGACGATGACCACCCGCATCCACGGCGCCTGAATGCGCATCTGTGCCAGTACGTCCAGGCCATTGTCCTCGCCAAGGCGCAGGTCGAGGAAGCATAGGTCGAACACCTGGCGTTGCAGCAGAGTCTCAGCCTGTGCGGCGCTGTTGGCGGTTGCCACGCTATAGCCTTCGTCCTCAAGGCAGTAGCGGAAAGTACGCAGGATGGCGGACTCATCGTCCACCAGCAGAATGCGGCCTTGGTTGTCCTGGGCTGATTCCATTTCCTGCGCTCCTTTGGGATTGATCTCAATTAGTGTCGGAAAAATCGGGCAAGTTGCATGGTCAATTCTGATTGATTCTGCGCCATGCATGCTAGCCGCATGCCTTAATGATGTCTAAGTGACTGAAAAATATGAAGTTCATTGTCATCAAATGGCTGGCACGACGGTTGCCAGTTTGATTGGTTGAGCTATGCGCAAGGAGATTCTCTTATGTCCACCTACCCTCGAATGGTTGTACTTGCTGCCTGTGCCCTGTCGATGATCGCGCCGGCCCAGGCCGACCCCGTGCAGGATGCTCGTCTGGAAGGGGCGTTGCAGACAGCCTTGTCCCTCAATCCCATGCTCAACCCGTTTTCTATAAAGGTGGAAGTGGATGGCCAGCAGGCGAGACTCTCCGGGGATGTTGAGAATCCGGTGGAGCAGGCGCTGGCCGAGCAGGTGGCTCTGGCCACCAAAGGTATCGAGCGGGTCGACAATCAACTGCGGATCGATCCCCGTCTGGTGGACAGGCCCCTGGAGTTGCGCGCCTACGCCCAGCGCCTGGAAGACGCCACCCTCGGCGCGGTGGTGCGCGCACGCTTGCTGTGGAGCCGAATCACCGAGAAAGCGTTCATTGAGGTGGAAAGCCGCGAAGGTGTGGTGACTCTGCGGGGCAAAGTAGACAGCCCCGAAGCCAAGGAGCTAGCAGGGGTGCTGGCGCGCACAACCGATGGAGTGCATCTGGTCAACAACCTGGTCAGCCTGGACAGCACTGCCCTTGCCAAGGCCCGGGAAAAACCCCTTGATGCGCCAGCAGGACCGCAGCCCAGCGATAGCTGGATCGTCGACAAGATTCAGGCCAGCTACCGATTCAGCCGCAACCTTGACGGATTGAACATCAAGGTAGCCAGTGATGAGGGGCTGGTCAGGTTGTCGGGTGAGGTGGTCAGTAGTGAGCAGAAAACGATTGCCGTGGAAGTCGCGAGGCAAATTGTCGGGGTACGTGGCGTCGACGCCGACCTGCTCAAGATCGCTACCAAGGTGGAGGGCTAATCGTGCAAATCGCACGACCCTATAACGGGTATCGTGCAGTATACGCACCAGGTAAAGGTTTCTAAATTTCATATGTTATTGATTTAAAAGGATTTTTTTGTAGGCTTACGACTGGCATGCAGGCTGCACTGATGTTTCCAAGCACGAATAACAAGTTCGCAGGAGGAGCCGGCATGAATCGCCACAATGTCAATCGCACGCAGAGCGCTGTAGTACCTATGCAGCAACTGCTGTTCCTCGGCATGGCTCTGCTCCTGACCTTGGCGGTGGGCTTGTTCCACCACAGCTGGCAGACCGCTCGGCTGGCCGATCAAGTGGCCGCGCAGACCGCGCTGTTGACGCAACTGCGGGCAACGCCTCACGCCAGCACCTTGGTCAAGGCTGCAGAGCCACTGGCTAGTGCTGAAAACGCTCCTGCTGTTCTTGAACGTGTCGAGCCCCAGCAACGTTGGGTGTTCTGACACTGTTAACCGATTTCGTACAAGAAAAGGAGAAACATCATGCTGAGTTGGGCTATCACTTTCCTGATCATCGCCATTATCGCCGCAGTCCTGGGCTTTGGTGGTATCGCCGGCGCTGCGACCGGTATCGCGAAGATCCTGTTCATCGTCTTCCTGGTGCTGTTCGTTGCCTCCTTCTTCTTCGGCCGCGGTAGGGGTTGACGACCATGAGCAGGATGCTCCCGAAAGCCTTGGCCGTCGCACTGCTGCTGGGCAGTGGTGCGTCGGCGCTGGCCGCCAATGACGGCCAGGTCCGGGTCAACCAGTTGCTTGGCTCGGACCCCGAATACCAGAAGACCTGGCAGAAGACGATAAAGAAAGAAGAGCGCTTGCCCGAATGGGTGATCAACCTCAGCGGCAGCTCGGCACAGCAGATGTCGGCGGTGACCGAGGACGGCGACCAGTATCTGGTTGGTCCGCTCTGCGAATCCGAGGGCAACTGCACCTACAAGCGCCTGGTCGTGGCCTTCAGCTGGGACAAGGACGAAGCCTACGGCATGCTCGTGGAAGTGCCTGAGGGCCTGCCTGCGGACAAGTCGCCGACCCGCCATGCGGACTACCGCTGGTTGGGCAAGCCGGACGAAGGCATGAAAGCTTTGCTGCAGGAGCAGCTCAAGCGTGACCCGAATTGGTACTGACCAGCGGTCGCGCACTGTAACGCTATAGAAGCTGAACCTTTTTATCTTTCAAGCTTCTATGATGCGCCGCCCCGAGGAGGGGCGGCGCATGACCAGGGGGCCGGGCCGTTCTGACTGTTGCAGGGTCGGAGTGGCCTAGGGGTACAGGGAGTGCCTCCATCATGGGCCGGGTCAGGAGAGGGTGGCATCGGAAGTTGCAGGTCGATCGGGTCGAGTTGAGGACGTGATCGATCTGGCTTCCGAAGCGCCTGTAGGGATTTATCTATCCATACGAGCGACTTTTCACTTCAGACACATTTTGTCGCTACCGTATATCGAAATTTTTTTAGTTGTCCGACAGGTCAGCCCGTGTGGCATTTCAGCCATTCGGATTGTCGAACACGCCATCAAACTCCCTTCTTTCATACCTGCAAATCTGCCGAAAAATGGCGCATTGGCCTTGTTCGGAAATCCGAACGTTGAAAATCAAGGCTTTGGCGATGCTCGATTTTGGCTTCTGGTCTCATGCCGATTCGGCATACGGTATTCGTTTCCGGCATTAGACTGCCTCTGCCCACGTCGCAATAGTTGCCGCCTTTTTCCTTGGCCCGAGCGCCAGAAATGCTCGCTCGCGGTGTCCTTACAGAGGGGGCCGGAACGGAACACGCAGCCGCCCAGCAGCTTTGAAGCGCTCTGGAACGCGACTTTCCGTCAGGTGCCCGTGACCACTACAACAAAGGGTAATGACATGAAGAAGGCAAAACTGAGCCTCGCCTGGCAGATCGTCATCGGTCTGTTGCTGGGCGTTGCAGTCGGCGCGCTACTGAATCATTTCAGTGCAGAAAAGGCATGGTGGATCAGCAACGTCCTCCAGCCAGCCGGCGATATCTTCATTCGCCTGATCAAGATGATCGTCGTCCCGATCGTGATTTCGTCGCTGATCGTGGGCATCGCCGGGGTAGGCGACGCGAAGAAACTGGGCAGTATCGGCCTGAAGACCATCATCTACTTCGAGGTGGTGACCACCATCGCCATCGTCGTCGGCCTGGTCTTGGCCAACGTGTTCCACCCGGGCGCCGGCATCGACATGAGCACCCTGGGCACCGTCGACATCTCCAAGTACCAGGCCACCGCGGCCGAGGTGCAGCATGAGCATGCGTTCATCGAGACCCTGCTCAACCTGATCCCGTCGAATATCTTCGCGGCGCTGATGCGTGGCGAGATGCTGCCGATCATCTTCTTCTCGGTGATGTTCGGCATGGGCTTGTCGAGCCTCAACGCCGATCTGCGCGAGCCGCTGGTGCGTACCTTCCAGGGCGTGTCGGAGACCATGTTCAAGGTCACCCACATGATCATGAACTACGCGCCGATCGGTGTGTTCGCCCTGATCGCCGTGACTGTCGCCAACTTCGGCTTCAGCTCGCTGCTGCCGCTGGCCAAGCTGGTGCTGCTGGTGTACTTCGCCATCGCCTTCTTCGCCTTCATGGTGCTGGGCCTGGTGGCTCGCCTGTTCGGCTTCTCGGTGATCAAGATCATGCGCATCATGAAAGATGAGCTGATCCTCGCCTACTCCACCTCCAGCTCCGAGACCGTGCTGCCGCGCGTGATCGAGAAAATGGAGAAGTACGGTGCGCCGAAGTCGATCTGCTCATTCGTGGTTCCGACCGGCTACTCGTTCAACCTTGACGGCTCGACCCTGTACCAGAGCATCGCGGCGATCTTCATCGCCCAGCTGTATGGCATCGACCTGTCCTGGAGCCAGCAGTTGCTGCTGGTGCTGACCCTGATGGTCACCTCCAAGGGTATCGCCGGCGTGCCGGGTGTATCGTTCGTGGTACTGCTGGCCACCCTGGGCAGCGTGGGCATCCCGCTGGAAGGCCTGGCCTTCATCGCCGGTGTCGACCGCATCATGGACATGGCTCGTACCGCGCTGAACGTGGTGGGCAACGCCTTGGCCGCAGTGGTCATCGCCAAGTGGCAGGGCATGTACGACGCCGAGAAAGGCGAGGCGTACTACAAGTCGCTGGTGCTGGAAAAAGGCAAGAAAGAGGCCGTGGTGGCGGGCAAGACCGTCAACCAGTAAGCCGCTGAGCTAAACGAAGAGCCCCGACTTGTCGGGGCTTTTTGCTGTCTGAAAGCTGACCGCGGTCGTGTTACCCACACTGGCCCCATCACCGGCAAGCCGGCTCCCACACGGGTCTCGCAAATCCCTTTGGGAGCCGTCTTGCCGGCGATGGGGTGCGAAGCGCCCCCAACAGCGCGCCGGTTGATTGCGCTATCATTCGGGCATTTTTTCACGGGGGAACACACGGATGCTCAACGGCCTCTGGCTCGGCTTTTTCCTGATTGCGGCCATCAGCGCCCTGGGCCAATGGCTGGTGGGCGGCAATGCCGGTATCTTCGCCGCGATGGTCGAGAGCATCTTCGCCATGGCCAAGCTCTCGGTAGAGGTGATGGTCCTGCTGTTCGGTACCCTGACCCTGTGGCTGGGTTTTCTCAAGATTGCCGAGAAGGCCGGTATCGTCGAATGGCTGGCCAAGGTCCTCGGGCCGCTGTTTGCCCGGCTGATGCCGGAGGTACCGCCGGGCCACCCTGCCCTGGGCCTGATCACCATGAACTTCGCCGCCAACGGCCTGGGCCTGGACAACGCCGCCACGCCCATCGGCCTGAAGGCCATGCGCTCGCTGCAGGAGCTCAACCCCAGCAGCACCACGGCGAGCAACGCGCAGATTCTGTTCCTGGTGCTCAATGCGTCATCGCTGACCCTGCTGCCGGTGACCATCTTCATGTACCGCGCCCAGCAAGGCGCACCTGACCCGACCATGGTGTTCCTGCCGATCCTGCTGGCCACCAGTTGCTCGACCCTGGTCGGCCTGCTGTCGGTGGCGGTGATGCAGCGCCTGCGCCTGTGGGATCCGGTGGTGCTTGCCTACCTGATCCCCGGCGCGCTGTTGCTGGGTGGCTTCATGGCTTTTCTCGGCACGCTGTCGGCGGCCGCGCTGGCCAGCCTGTCCTCGATCCTGGGCAACCTGACGCTGTTCGGCGTGATCATCCTGTTCCTGGTGATCGGCGCGTTGCGGCGGGTGCAGGTGTACGAGGCCTTCGTCGAGGGCGCCAAGGAGGGTTTCGACGTGGCCAAGGGGCTGCTGCCCTACCTGGTGGCGATGCTGGTGGCCGTGGGCGTGTTGCGTGCCTCCGGCGCCCTGGAGCTGGCCCTGGACGGCATCCGCCACGCAGTGACCTGGATGGGCCTGGATACGCGCTTCGTCGAGGGCCTGCCCACGGCGCTGGTCAAGCCGTTCTCCGGCAGCGCGGCGCGGGCGATGCTGATCGAGACCATGCAGACCCAGGGCGTGGACAGCTTCCCGGCGCTGGTGGCGGCGACCATCCAGGGCAGCACCGAAACCACCTTCTACGTGCTGGCGGTGTACTTCGGCGCGGTGGGTATCCAGCGCGTGCGCCATGCGGTGGGCTGCGCGCTGCTGGCCGAGCTGTCCGGGGTGATCGCGGCGATCTTCGTCTGCTACTGGTTCTTTGCCTGAGCCTGGCTGACGGTCCAGTCGATTACCTGGCGCGCCAGCTGGTCGCTGGCCGTACCGAAGCCGGCGACCACCGCCGGCACTTGCTGGCTGCCTAGCGGCTGGCGTACCTCGAAGCGTTTACTCGCGAGGATGCGCTGGCTGCGGCCCTGCACCAGCCGTGCATCGTAGCGAATCACCACCTCCACAGCCCCGCCTGGGCGGTACTCGCTCTGGAACGCCTGCAGTTCGCCACCCAGCTCGTAGTCCGCCTGCAGGTTGCTGTCGTCGGCACTCAGGCGCTGCACCCGGCCATCGCGCTGGAAGCCGTCGAGCAGGCGATTGCGCACCAGCATTGGCGTCGGGTCGCTCCAGCGGGCGCCCTTGTAGCTGCTGATCACATCCCCCTGGGGAATGACCGCGATACGCGGCCCGGCCAGGGCTTCGCTGGCCAGTGGCTTGTTCAGGCGCAGCGACCAGTCCAGCGGCGCGGCACTGCGGGCGGTCTGGCTCACCGGCAGGCGGTAGATATCCACAGGCTCGGACTGCGGCAGGATCGAGCAGGCCGTAGCCAGGCTCAGGGTGGTAGCGAGTGCGGCCAGGCGCAGCGACAGCTTCATGGCTGGAACTCCTTGTTGTTGTCGCGGCCCAGCAGGTAGCCGCTGGGGTCGGCTTCCAGGCGCCGGGAGATGCCCTTGAGCGAGTTGAGGGTCTCGCGCAGTTCGCGGATTGCCGGGGCGATCTGGTTCAGGCCCTGGGCACCATCGTCCAAGGACTGGCGGTTGTCCTGCAACAGGCTGTTGATGGTCGCGGTGCTTTCGGCCAGCGACTGCATGGCCTGCTCGGCGCTGCCGATGGCCTGCTTGCCCTGGGTGCCCAGCAGGCCGTTGGCATTGCGCATCAGGGCCTGGGTCTCGGCCAGGGTGGCATTGGCCTGCTTGCCGACCTGAGCCAGCTGTTCGATGGCCTCGGAAATCCCGCCCTTCTGGTTGGCGAAGGCGCCGGTGGTCTGCTCGAGGTTGGCTAAGGTATTGCTGAGGCGCTCGATATTGCTCGAAGAGAACATCTGGTTGGCGTTGTGCAGCAGCAGGTTGATGTTGGTCACCAGGTCGCTGCTATCGTTGAGCAGGCGCGAGATTGGCGATGGCGAGGCGACGATCACCGGCAGCTTGCCGTCCTTGCCCTTGAGTTCCGGGCTTTGCGGCGTGCCGCCGCTGAGCTGGATGAACGAGTTGCCGGTCACTCCCGCCAGGGTCAGCTTGGCCTGGGTGTCCTCCTTGACCGGCGTGTCGCCGCTAAGGCGCACGCGAGCCAGGACCCGACGCGGGTCCTTCGGGTCCAGGCGCAGGTTGCTGACATCACCGACCTTGATGCCGTTGTACTGCACCGGGCTGCCGCGGGACAGGCCCGACACGGCCTCGTTGAACACCACTTCGTAGTCCTTGAAAGCATCGTCGACACTGGACTTGGTCAGCCACAGGCCGAATAGCATGGCGCCCGCCACCACCAGCACGGTGACCAGGCCGATCAGGACATGATGAGCTCGGGTTTCCATCGTTCAGCGCTCCTGGCGGGCGCGCAGGGCGGCGTCTTCGGCCGCCCGGCCACGCGGGCCGTGAAAGTATTCGTGAATCCAGGGATCAACGGTCTGCTCGACCTCGGCCAGGGGCCCGGCTACCAGCACCTTCTTCTGCGACAGCACCGCCACCCGGTCGGTAATGGTGTAGAGGGTGTCCAGGTCGTGGGTGATGAGGAACACCGACAGGCCCAGGGCGTCGCGCAGGGTAAGGATCAACTGGTCGAAGGCGGCGGCGCCGATCGGGTCGAGGCCGGCGGTGGGCTCGTCGAGGAACAGGATGTCCGGGTCCAGGGCCAGGGCGCGGGCCAGGGCGGCGCGCTTGATCATGCCGCCGGACAGCGAGGCCGGGTACTTGTCGGCAGCGCTGATCGGCAGCCCGGCCAACGCCAGCTTGACCCCGGCCAGGTGCTCGGCGTCGGCCCGCGACAGCCCGGCATGCTCGATCAGCGGCAGGGCGACGTTCTCGGTAACGGTCAGCGAGGAGAACAGCGCGCCCTTCTGGAACAGCACGCCGAAGCGGCGTTCGACCAGCGAGCGCTGGTTTTCGTCGAGCGTGGCCAGGTCCTGGCCGAATACCTTGACCGTGCCTTCATTGGGCCGGCGCAGGCCGATGATGCTGCGCAGCAGCACCGATTTGCCGCTGCCCGAACCGCCGACCACGGCGAGGATTTCACCGCGGTACAGGTCCAGGTCGAGATTCTCGTGCACGCTCTGGCTGCCGAAGCGGTTGCACAGCCCCCGGGCTTCGATCACGGCTTCAGTCACCAGCCCATCTCCATGAAGAACAGCGCGGCGACCGCGTCCAGCACGATGACCACGAAGATCGATTGCACCACGGCGGAGGTGGTGTGGGCACCCACCGACTCGGCGCTGCCGCTGACCTTGAAGCCTTCCAGGCAGCCGATGGCGGCGATCAGGAAAGCGAAGAACGGCGCCTTTGCCATGCCCACCAGGAAATGCTGCACGCCGATGTCACTCTGCAGCAGCGAGAGGAACATGGCCGGCGAGATGTCCAGGGTCAGGGCACAGACCACCGCGCCGCCGATCATGCCGCAGAGCATCGCGACGAAGGTCAGCAATGGCAATGCTATCAACAGTGCCAGCACTCGGGGCACAACCAGCAGCTCGATCGGGTTGAGGCCCAGGGTGCGAATGGCGTCGATCTCTTCGTTGGCCTTCATCGAGCCGATCTGCGCGGTGAACGCGCTGGCGGTGCGCCCGGCCATGAGGATGGCGGTCAGCAGCACGGCGAACTCGCGCAGGAAGGAGAACGCTACCAGGTCGACGGTGAAGATCGTTGCGCCGAAGTCAGCCAGCACCGTAGCGCCAAGGAAGGCCACCACAGCGCCGACCAGAAAGGTCAGCAAGGCGACGATGGGCGCGGCGTCCAGGCCGGTCTGCTCGAGGTGCGCGACCACCGGGGTGACCCGCCAGCGATGCGGCTGGAACAGCCGCAGGAACAAGGTCTGCAGGATCAGGCCGATGAAACCCAGCACCTGGGTGGTGTCCTGCCACAGCTGGTCGACGGCGCGGCCGATGCGCGCCAGCAGGAGAAGCAGCACTGGCTGCTCCGGTTCCTTGACCGGGATGCAGTAGTCCTGCACCGAGCAGTAGACGTTCTTCAGCAAGGCCCGGCTGGCATCGGGGAGTTCGTCGCTGCAGCGCGACAGGCGTTCGGAGCCCAGCAGTTCGGCCAGCAGCGAGGCGCCGGCGGTGTCCAGGCGGCCCAGCTGGCTGAGGTCGGCGAGGGTTTCGTCACCGTACTGGTCGCGCAGTCGCTCGCACTCGCGCTTGAGGCTGGCGTAGTGGGCAAGGGTCCAGTCTCCGGCGATGCGCAGGCGAGTGGGCTGCTGCCGGGTGTCCAAGGTGGCGCTCGGGGCGGTCATAGGCTCCCTGCATCTGACTGGCGAATCGGCGAGTCAGATCATAGCCCATCGCGGGGTCGGCCCGCTTCCACCACGATGATGGTTGCGGGCGTGCCCCGCGATCCTTGTCAGGATTCCACCACCTTGAAGCGCAGAACCCCGATCACCTGCCCGTCCTCGGTCAGCACCCTCACCTGCCACTTGCCTGCGGGATTGGGTGGGAAGTTCTGCTTGTGGGTCCAGGCCCGGTAGCCTTCCTTGCGCCCGCCGTGAATGTCCAAGGCGATACGGTCGACCTCTTTGCCATCGAGCTGCCACACATGGTAGATGCGCTCGTTCAGACCGCGCGGCGCGTTAATGGCGGTGTAGGCATACAGCCCACCACTGCGGATACGGCTGGCCGCCACTTCGTCCAGTGATTCGCCTGGCTGGCGGTTGAGCACCTCGGTACTGATCGCCACGTCGGTCATCCACAGTGTGGCCGGCGGCACCCACGAGCGCAGCAGCCACCCGCCGCCACCCACCGCCAGGGTCACCAGCACCAGGGCCACGCCACGGCGCCAGCTGTTGATCGGGAAGCTGCTGGCCAGGCTCGGGAACGACAGCGCCATGGCGGCGATCAGTGCCAGCTTGAAGCTTTGCGCGGTGGTCAGATGCAGGATGATTGGCAATGCCGTGAGCATGGCCGCGAACAGCGTCAGGGTGTGCAGCGCCAGGAACAGCCAGCGCCGCGGCGCCAGCCACTTGTGGTACAGCGGGTCGATGATCGAGATCAGCCCCGCGGCACCGAGCAGGCCGGTGAATATTAGCTGGCCGCTGTTCCAGGTGGTGGTGATGAAGAAGAACGGCAAGACGAAGAACAGGCTTTCCTGATGGATCATCTGTGTCGCGAAGCGCAGCAACGGTTGCGGGATCTCGCGCTTGAAGGTGCGGGCGAACAGCTCGGTGAGGGTGTTCTCCAGCATCAGCCAGACCCAGCTGACCAGCATCGCGATGGCGATCCACCTTGCCAGGCCGGCCTGGCGGTCGACCAGCATGAAGCTGCCGATGCCCGAGAGGAAACCGTAGAGCGCGATGATGCCGGGGTAGCGCTTGAGCAGCTCGATGATGCGCAGGATGAAGCTGGGGATTGGGGGCATGAGGCAAGCAACAGGGAGCGGTGGATGGCAGTGCCGGCTTCATCGCGGGGCAAGCCTGCTCCCACGCATGAATTGTCGTGGGAGCGGGCTTGCCCCGCGATGAGTGCTAGCGAAAGGCTTACAGGATACCGCCGAATCAGGGCGCCCGTGTAGCACCGCTGGGCTTGGCGCGAGGCCCGCGGCGGCGGATCAGCCCGACTGCCAGGATCAACCCCAGCAACAAGGCCACCAACCCATACAGCTCGTCATACCCCAGCAACGGCTTCTCGATGCGCAGGTACCCCGGCTCCTTGAGCAGCTCGCGCAGCGCCGCATCGGCCTGTTTCAGGCTGACTTGGCGAAGTTCTCGCACCGGATCGGTGAAACGTCCGTCCTCGTAGGCGTTGAGCGCCCCCCAGTAGTAGTCGGCGAGCGCTGCGTTGCCCTGGGTGGTCCAGCTCTCCCGGGCGATCGTCGCCTCCTTGATGCGGGCGAAGGTGTCCGGGTCCAGGCCATGCTTGCGCAGATGGTCGAACAACTGCTCGAGTACCTTGAGTGCCTTGTCGAGGTCCTGGCGCTCGAGGTCGGCATTCAGGGTGAGCAGCCCGCTGTCGCCGAAGCTCTCGCGTTGTACCGACGGCCCGTAGGACAACCCGTGGCGCAGGCGCAACTGGTCGTACAGCGCCCAGTCCAGGTAGCGCGACAGCAGCTCGAGGGTCTGGTCGTGCCCCTCCTCCAGGGTCGGCTCGATGAACAGCCAGTGCAACTTGACGCTGTCGCCCAGCCAGCCGCGGGTCAGGTCGCGGCGCTGCTCGGCCTGCTGGCTGATGCTTTCGAGGTTGCGGCGTTCTTCGGGCTCGGTCGCCGGCAGCTCGCCAAAAGTGCGTTCCAGGTAGGCTGGCAGCAGGCGGTCGAGGCCGCCGACGACGATCAGCGACATGTTGTTGGCCACATACCAGTGCTCGCGCAACTGCTGGACCTGTTCCAGGGTCATGTCGTCGAAGTTGGAGCGCTCGGGACATTTCAGGCCCAGCTCGGTAGCCAGCTGGTCGCTGGCTGGGTGGCCGATGTCCTGACGGTCCAGCCAGCGCTGCAGTCGGCCGTAATGGCCACCGTCCTCGCGCTCGATGATCTTTTTCGCGGTGGCCAGCGCCTTCGTGTCGATTTGAGTATCGCGGACCACCGCCAGCAGCAGGTCGAGCACCTTGCGCTGGTTGCGCGCCGGGGCTTCGATGACGAAGGTGGTGTCGGCGCTGCTGGTGAAGGCGTTCCACTCCCCGCCCAGGGCCTGGATACGCTCCTCCAGCCCGCCCTCGCCCGTCTCGTCGATACCGCTGAACAGCAGGTGCTCGAGCAGGTGCGGCAGCTCGCGCTGGTCACAGTCGAAGTCGTCCAGGCCCACGCCCACCACCAGGCGGATCGACACATGATCACGCTCATAGCCGGACTTGAGGATGACCTGCAGGCCGTTGGGCAACAGGTAGCCCTCGACCCGCGAGCGGTCGAGGGCGAGCGTGGGCAGGCTACAAATCAGCAGGCAAACGAACAACAGGCAACGCATAGGCGAGCTCAGGTCTCCGGAGTGTCTTGGCTCAAGGCTGACGGGCTTCGTCCGGCACGCTGTCGAGCATCAGCCCGCCGGTGTCGGTGCCGCCCAGTACCACATAGGCACTGCTGCAGAACAAAGAGTTCAAACGCTTCATGTCGGCAATGAGCTCCAAGTGTAGCGAACTGGTCTCGATACTCTGCACCACTTTACGTTGCAGGCGGCTGACATGGGCGTGGGCCAGGCGCCGCTCCTGGGCGCGGAAACGACGTTTCTCGCGCAGCAACTGCTGCGCGCTCTGCGGGTCGGCGCTGAGGAACACTGACAGGCCCAGGCGCAGGTTGGCCAGCAATTGTTCCTGCAGGCCAGTCAGCTCCTCCAAGCCAACCTGGGAGAACTCCCGACGCTGCGAGGTCTTCTGCTGCTGGACCTTGCGAAGCATGCGCTCGATCAGATCGCTGGCCAGCTTCAGATTGATCGCCAGCTCGATGATCTCGGCCCAGCGCTGGTTGTCCTGCTCGCCGAGGTCTTCACGGGGCATTTGTGCCAGGTACAGCTTGATGGCGTTGTACAGCGCTTCGGCATCCTCGCCCAAGGCTCTGACTTGCTGGGGCATGGCCGTCTGGGTGCCGCGCAGGGCGCCGAGCACGGCCTCGAGCAAATTATCGACTATATCGCCCAGGCGCAGAGTCTCGCGTACGGCATTGGCCAGCGCCAGGCTGGGGGTGTTCAGCGCGGTCGGATCCAGGTGGCGGGGCTGGTTGTGGCCATTGCCATTGTCGCGTTCAGGCAACAGGTAGTTGCACACGCGGCCCATGGGCTTGACCGTCGGCAGCATCAGCAGACAGCGCAAGGTGTTGTAGAGCAGGTGGAAGCCGATCACCAGTTCCTGCGGGCTGAAGCTCAAGCTGTCCATCCACGCTACCAAGGGGTGTAGCACCGGGATGATCAGCAGCAGGCCGATGATCTTGTATAGCAGGCTGCCCAGCGCCACCCGGCGCCCGGCGCTGTTCTGCAGGCTTGTGGTGAGGAAGGCGAGCAGGCCGCTGCCGATGTTGGCACCAATCACCAGGCCGATGGCCACCGGCAGGCTGATCACTTCGGCGCCCGCCAGGGTGGCGGTGAGCAGCACGGCGGCCAGGCTTGAGTAGGAAATCATGGCGAATAGCGCGCCGATCAGGGCGTCGAGGAGGATATCGCCGGTGAGCGAGGCGAACAGCACCTTAACCCCTTGGGCGTGGGTGATCGGCGCGGCGGCGTGGACGATCAGTTGCAGTGCCAGGATGATCAGGCCCAGGCCGATGCCGACGCGGCCCAGCTGGCCGGCGCGGGTCTGCTTGCGCGAAAGGAAGAAGATCACCCCGAGGAAGATCAGCAGCGGCGACAGCCAGGACAGGTCGAAGGTCAGCACCCGCGCCATCAGCGCGGTCCCGACGTCGGCGCCGAGCATGATCGCCAGGGCCGGGGTCATGGCCATCAGGCCCTGGCCGACGAACGAGGTGACCAGCATGGCGGTGGCGTTGCTGCTCTGCACCATGGCGGTGACCAGGATCCCGGCAATGAAGGCCAGCGGGCGCTTGTTCATGTTCTGGCCGAGCACGCGGCGCAGGTTCGAGCCATAGACCCGCAGGATGCCGGTACGCACGATATGGGTGCCCCACACCAGCAACGCCACGGCGGAGAGCAGATTGAGCAGGGTCAGCATGGTCGGGCCCCCTTTTCTTCTATGCCCCTGGGCGGGGCCAATGGGTGCAGCGGTGAGCCTGGCCCGGGGGTGGGCTGTTTTTCCCAGTGCTCACTGAAGCTTTAGTTGTTTTGCCTGGCTGGTGCCAGCTTGGCATGGGTGAAACGTATTTGAAACATGCTCTGGCCTCATCGTCGGCAACAAAAAAGGCCCCGAAGGGCCCTTTCGCTACCGCGCTTCCTGGGCTTATTGACCCGGGATGTCCTTGCGCAGTTTCACTGGATCGTGCTCCTTGCCCTTCTTGCGTGCCATCGCCGTGCGCATGCGGATGTTGATCGCCTCCACCGCCAGCGAGAAAGCCATAGCGAAGTAGACGTAGCCTTTCGGCACATGCACATCGAAAGATTCGGCGATCAGCACGGTGCCTACGACGATCAGGAACGAAAGCGCGAGCATCTTCAGCGATGGGTGCTTGTCGATGAAATCGCTGATGGTGCCGGCGCAGAGCATCATCACCAGTACCGCGACGATGATCGCGGCGATCATCACCGGCACGTGGGAGACCATGCCCACCGCGGTGATCACCGAGTCCAGCGAGAACACGATGTCGATGATGGCAATCTGGATGATGGTGTAGAAGAACTTGCCACCTGCCCCTTTCGGCTCGTCGGGGTTCTCGTCCTCGCCTTCCAGGCCGTGGTAGATCTCCTGAGAGCTTTTCCACAGGAGGAACAGGCCGCCGAAGAACAGGATCAGGTCGCGCCCGGAGATACCCTCGCCCAGTACATGGAACAGGTCGTCGGTCAGGCGCATGACCCAGGTGATCGACAGCAGCAGCATGATCCGCGTGACCATGGCCAGGGCCAGGCCGAAGATCCGCGTGCGTGGTTGCATGTGCTTGGGCATGCGGCTGACCAGGATCGAGATCATGATGATGTTGTCGATCCCGAGCACGATCTCAAGCGCGGTGAGGGTAAAAAAGGCAACCCAGATTTCCGGGCTGGTCAGCCATTCCATGTGTATTCCTTCGAGCGGTAAAGGCAAAGCGCCCTGGTGACGGGCGCTTTGCGGTTGGATGAGGCGCTTGTATTACAGACTGCTGAACAGCGGGAAAGTCCCCAGCGCCAGCGCGCCGGCCATTATGCACAGGCATACCAGCACTGCCCACTTGAGGGTGAAGCGCTGGTGATCGCCGAACTCGATGCCGGCCAGGGCCACCAGCAGGTAGGTGGAGGGTACCAGCGGGCTGAGCAGGTGTACCGGTTGCCCGACGATCGACGCACGGGCCATTTCCACCGGGGTGACGCCGTAATGGCTGGCGAACTCCGAGAGTACCGGCAGCACGCCGTAGTAGAAGGCGTCGTTGGACATGAAGAAGGTGAACGGCATGCTGACCAGGGCGGTGATCACCGCCATGTAGGGGCCGAACGCTTCCGGGATTACCGCCAGCAGGCTCTTGGACATGGCATCGACCATGCCGGTACCCGACAGGATGCCGGTGAAAATGCCCGCGGCGAAGATCAGCCCGCTCACGGCCAGCACGCTGGAGGCGTGGGCGGCGATGCGGTCCTTCTGCTGCTGCAGGCACGGGTAGTTGACGATCATGGCGATGCTGAAGGCGATCATGAACAGCACCGGCAGTGGCAGCACGCCGGCGATCAGCGCGACCATCAGCGCGGCGGTCAGGGCGCCGTTGAACCACAGCAGCTTGGGCCTGCGGGCTTCCGGGAACTGCGACACGCTGATTTCGCTGTGGTCGAGGTCGTCGGTCGGCAGGTGCAGTTCACCGAGGCGGGCACGTTCACGCAGGCCATACCAGTAGGCGATGGCCAGGATCGCCACCACGCCGAATGCCATGGCCGGAATCATCGGCACGAAGATGTCCGAAGGGTCAACGTGCAAGGCGCTGGCGGCGCGCGCCGTCGGCCCTCCCCATGGGGTCATGTTCATCACCCCGCCGGCGAGGATGATCAGGCCAGCCATGATTCGCGGGCTCATCCCCAGGCGGCTGTACATCGGCAGCATGGCGGCGCAGCAGATCATGTAGGTGGTGGCGCCGTCCCCGTCCAGGGACACCACCAGGGCCAGCACCGCGGTGCCGATCGAGACTTTCAGCGGGTCGCCCTTGACCAGCTTGAGGATCTTGCGCACGGCCGGGTCGAACAGGCCGGAGTCGATCATCAGGGCGAAGTAGAGAATGGCGAACATCAGCATCACGCCAGTGGGCGCGAGCTTGCTGATGCCCTGCAGCATCATCGGGCCGATGTCGCTGTAGAAGCCGCCGAACAGGGCGAACAAAATCGGTACCAGGATCAGCGCGATCAAGGCCGACAGGCGCTTGGTCATTATCAGGTACATGAAGGTGATGACCATGGCGAAGCCGAGGAAGGTCAGCATGGCGGTACTCCAGGCGTGGCGCGGCGAAAGGAAGGACGATTCGGGCGGATCAGCGCGTCAGGCGCTGCGCGAGGAGCTGGCGGAGGGGGACTGCGAAAAGGCGGGCACAGGAAAACATCAGAATCACCATTGTTGTTGTTGATTGGGCCGGGGCGCGGAAGTTTCCGGGTGCCCTGGCTGGCCGGTCTGCTGCCGGTGGTGGCGCTATCCTATGTGGGCAAGCTTTCAGCCAGCTTTCGGCTGGTGCCAGGCGACGGGAGGTCGTTTCGATGGTGGATGTCGAAGAAGGCGGGTGCCATTGCGGTGCCCTGCGTTATCGCTTGTCGGGCGCCCTGGGCGATGTCGCCCATTGCCATTGCTCGATCTGCCGGCGGGTCAGCGGGGGCATTCTGGTAACCTGGGTCACCCTGCCCTTCAAGGCTTTCCAGTGGCTGGCGGGCTCACCGCAGCGCTACATGGCGCCGGAAACCTGCAGTCGGTACTTCTGTGGCAGTTGCGGGGCGCACGTGGCACTGGTGACGGCCCATAGCCCGGATTCGATCGACGTAACCGTGGCGACGCTGGATCACCCGGAGCGGGTGCCGGCCAATCGGCATATCTGGGTGGGGAGCCGCTTGCCGTGGTTGCAGGTGGATCAAGGGTTGCCGGAGGAAGACGAGGAAAACCTGTAGGGCATTGTGCTGCCTCTTCTGGCCCTATCGCCATGTACTAGGGCAGCTGCAACCCCCCGGCCGCCTTGTGCAACGCCCGAAGGTGCTCGCCCACCTGCTTGATATTGGCCTCCACGGCTTTGATCTCCCTGCCCCGCTCGGGCCCCAGCAGCGCCCTCACCTGCTGGTCGAGGTCGGTACTCAGGCGCAGCAGCTGCGCCTGGCGCTCGCTGCTCACCTGCTCCAGTTGCTTGCGCTCGTCCGGCTGCGGCAGGCCGTAGCCCCCTGCCCCGAGCAACTCCGCCGGGCGGCTGAGGAAGCCGCTGTTGGCCAGCATCGCCTGCAAGGTTTCGTTGGCTTTGTCGAAGCTGCCGTCCTTGAGCGCCCGCCCGTTCAGGTAGCGTTGCTTGACCTCATCCTGGGCCAGCAGCAGCTGGCGCCGTAGCCCGGCCTGTTCGAGCAGCAGCAAGGCCGCGCTGGTGCGCAGGTCGGCGCGGTCGAACCACTGGCGGCGCTGCTCGGCGTCCAGCGCCAACCAGCCTTCCACCGTCGTCTGTTTGATTGGTAGCTGCTTGCGCAGTACCTCGAACATCGCCTGGTAGCGGTCGCGGTAAGAGTCGAAGCGATAGCCCAGGCGCAGCGCTTCGCGTGGGTCGTCGAGCACGCTGGTATCAGCCAGTCCCCTGCCCTTCATGACCTCGAGCAGCCCGTTGGGCATGATGCTGTCCAGGTCGTTCAGGCGTGCATTACCGGTGCCGCTGCGCAGCAGCTTGAGCGACTCCACGGCGCAGTTGTTGGACAGGAAGTAGTAGTTGCCGTCGTAGCTCCAGTGCATCTCCGCGGCCTGGCGCACCAGGTTTTCGATCTCGGCGCGGCTGAGCCTGAGCGGCACCGAGGCCAGGCTGCGCAGCTCGGTCTTGGTGTACTCGTCGATCACCTGCCCCAACGGCAGCACGAACAGCCTCGACGGGTAGGCGCCGACCAGGCCGTCCCAGCTGGACAGCTGCACATCGTTGACGAAGGCGCGGTATGACAGCACCAGGCTCTGGTCGAGGTCCAGGCGACAGGCCGGCCCGCGTGGGCGACCCGGGGCGCAGATCACCAGGCGCAGCATGCTGTGGCCCCAGCGGCTGACCCAATTCTGGTTGGCTTCGGCCAGCAGGTAGTCGACCTCGTAGACCCGCTCCGGGTCGATCTCACCCAAGGGTTGGCGGGCGAAGTCGTTGCCGGCGTTGAGGAACGGCAGGCCCTTGGCGCAGGCATCTTGTTGCGGCGCCCAGTCGAAGTGGTCGCGCAGGTACTGGTTCAGCGCCGGGCGGCGACAGGCGTAGCTGGGGTCGAGGAGGAAGTACTCCATGTTGACCGCGACAAACTCCTTCGGGCTGCTCAGCTCGTAGGGATCCGGGCTGCGCACCAGCTGGCCATTGTGCTGCTCGCGCTCGCCGCGCCGGCCGACGTACTGCGGCCAGCCGGCCAGGTCCAGCAGGCGCGGGTCGTCGCTCAAGGTGAAGCGGCGTTCGGCCTGGCCGCGACAGTCCTGCGGCAGGCCGACCTTGCCAAGCGCGCCCTGCTGGCGCTTGCAGCGGCTGATCAGCTGGCGTTCGGCCTGCGGCCACAGGCGGGCGCGGTCATAGATATGGGTCAGCTCGTGGAGCACGGTGGCGAGCAGTTCTTCGCGGACCGTGCCATGGGGGCGGTTGGTCTTCTCGCGGGCGGCGCTGCCGTCTACGAGGCCCGGCAGCAGGCGCCGGTTGAGATCAAGGCTGGCGACCGGCGAAGCCTGGCCGTAGGCATCCTCGGGCATGCGCGAGGTCCAGCTGACCAGGATCTGCCGGTCGAGCTGCTGCTTGAAACGCGGTGGCAGCTTCGCCATGGCTTCGTCGAGCAGCAGTTGGCTGGCCTGCTGTTGCGAAGGGTCGAGGCCGTCGGTCTGCAGCACCAGCTGCAGATCGGCCAGGGCGGGCGTGCCAAGCAGCGTCAGGGCGCAGCCCAGCAGCCAGGCACGCATGCGCTTCACAGGGCGAGGATGGCTTCGGCCAGTACCTGGTCGCTGGCGTCGCGGGCTTCGGGCACGCGGGCGCGCAGGGTGTCGAAGGCGGCTTCGAGCTGCGCGCCGCGGATGTCGCCATTGCTGGCTACGAAGCTGGCGGCGTCGTCGTGGGCTTCACGCACCAATTTCGAATCACGGATCGAGGTGGTGGTGTCGGAGGTGAAGTCGATCGACCGGCCAAAGGCGCGGACGATGATATTGCTGGTGGCCACCAGGGTGTGTGCCTGGGCCAAGTCGGCTAGCAGCAGCATACCGAGGGTGGCGGCGATCAGCGGTTTACGCATGGAGCATCTCCGGAAATACAAGGGAGCGGGTGTAGTTATTGGACGAGTATCGCCTCGGCCAGTTCACGGTCGCCGACAGAGTATCGGGCGCAGCCGTGGCGCAGGGCGTCGAACGCCGCCTCGAGGCGCGCGCCACGGATCAGGCCGTCGCTGGCGACGAACACGGCGGCATCGTCACGGGCCGCGACGATCCGTTTGCGGTCGAAGGGGGCGGCCGTCACCTGGCTGGTGACGTAGCCCGTGATGACCAGGCTCTGGGTGGTGGCATCCATCGCATGGGCGCTGTTCATACAGGTCAGGGCGACAAGGGAAAGCAATAGGTAACGCATGGGCTTTGAAGTGGCGATTGTCTCGGGCTGCGAAGGCTACCCCGGATGCACGGTTCGGGGCCAGTGAATCCGGGGCAAGGGCAGGGTCAGATGGCGAGGATGGCGCGGGCCAGCTGCGCATCGCTGGCTTGCAGGGCCGGCAGCTGCTGGCGGATGTGCACGAATGCGCTTTCCAGCTTGGCGCCGCGGATGGCGCCATCGCTACCGACGAAGCTGGCGGCATCGTCACGGGCGGCCTTGACGATCTTGTCGTCGCGGAACGAGGAGGAGATATCGGACGTGGCGTCGGTCGAGGCGGCTACGGCGCCGACGACGGCGTCGGTGGTGACGACGAAGCTGGTGGCGTTTGCGGCACCGGCGAGGGACAGCAGCAAGGCGGCGCCAATCAGGTGATAACGGGGCATGTTGGTGGACTCCTGCACAGGGTCAAGGGTGGTTCTGGTTATCGGACGCTCGCTTGGCTCGTCACGGTACTTTATATGCCAGGCGCGTAAGACAAGCGTAACACGCGGCGGTTCTGACGCCTGGGCGCGAAAAACAGATCAAATCGTAACTGTATCTATAGAATTTGAGTTCTATAAAACTGTTACGCTTGCGTGCACAAGTGCTCTACTGCGCGGCTTAAAACAAAAAACCCGCCGCAGTTGCCTGCGGCGGGTTCTTGAGAATTCACGGTGCCGGCCTGGGCCGGCGGCCGGCGCTTAGCGCCAGAAAGGCTTGCTCAGCTCTTCGTAGCGCTGCGACTCGCTGATACCGGCATCGGCCAGCAGGCGGGAGTCCAGGCGCGCCAGCTGGCGGCGGCTGGCCATGCGGCGCTGCCACAGTACCAGGGTGGACAGGACGCGCAGCGGCAGGGCGGCGTTGGAAGCTTGGGCGTTTTCAAAAACCAGGTCGGAACTGAGGGTACGTTCCATGATGTGTCATCCTTCCGCTTGTGGCGGCATTAGGGAGTGATTTAACTGGTGCCCATCTTCCTCCTCTCTCGTCCAGAACAGTAGGTACAGTTCAGGTGTATTGTGATGGGCCAGTTAACTGTTGAAAGCGACTGTTGCACCGGTTATTGAGGGAACTGTACTGGTGCGCACTTTTTTGGTGCGGTTTTGTGGTGTCGGCAGGGAAATGGTCGGCAGGAAGTGAGGTATATAGCAGTACAGTAGTACAGTTTTTGATGGGTGCTGGGTTCAAAGTGTTCAGCGATACAGTTGCGGCGCTTGTGATATCGAGCGCCGCCCGCGCGGCTATGGCGCGCGCAGCGGCTTCGGGTGTATCAGACCGACAATGCTGCCCGCCGTGCACGCTCAGCCTTGCCCAGCAGCCGCTTCATCCGCCATTCGAAGCCGAACGTCAGCGCCACCGCCGCGCAGGCCAGACCCAGGGCCAGCCCCCACCAGATACCCTGTGCACCGCCACCGAAGGTGAAGGCGAATAGCCAGGCACTTGGCGCACCCACAAGCCAGTAGCACACCAGGCCAATCAGGAACGTGGTCTTGGCGTCCTTCAGCCCGCGGATCGAACCCATGGCAATGGTCTGCACGCCATCGAACAGTTCGAACCACGCCGCCACCATCACCAATTGCACTGCCAGCATGAAGATAGCGGCGAAGGCCGGGTCGTTGCGGTCGATGAACAGCCCGACCAGGGCATCCGGCAGCAACCAGAACAGTGCGGCGAAGGCGAACATCAGCGATGCGCCAAAGCCAATGCCCACGCGCCCGGCGCTACGGGCCGCCAGCAAGTTGCCGGCGCCGTAGTAAAGGCCAACGCGCATGGTCACCGCATAGGAAAGGCCCGTCGGCACCATGAATGCGGTGGAGACGATCTGCAGGGCGATCTGGTGCGCCGCCAGCTCCGTGCTGCCAAGCACGCCCATGCACAGGGCGGCAAAGGCGAACAAGCCCACTTCGACCATATAGGTGCCGCCGATCGGCAGGCCCAGCCGCCACAGCTCGCGCAGTGCCGGCAGGGAAGGGCGCAGCAGGCCCTTGCGCAGCGGGTAGGCGGCATAGGCCTTGTGCAAGCGGATATAAAGTGCGAGCGCGATAGCCATGCCCAGGGTCACCACCGCCGTGACCAGGCCGATCCCCATCAGGCCCAGCTTGGGCAGGCCGAACATGCCCTCGATCAGGGCGTGGTTGAACAGGTAGTTGAACACCGTGCCCACCAGGCTGATGACCATCACCGGTGTGGAGTGGCCCAGGGCGCTGGTAAAACCGCGCAGGGCCATGAACGTCATGTAGCCGGGCAGGGCAAGCGGCAGCAGGGTCAGCAACTGCATCGCCGAGTCGACGTTCTCCGGTTTCTGGCCGAACAGCAGTAGCACCGGCTTGAGGTTCCACATCACCAGCGCCGAGACCAGCGCCAGGCCCCAGGCCAGCCACAGGCCGCTCTGCGCCAGGCGGGTGACGCCCTCGATGTCGTTGGCGCCCTTGCGGATGGCCACCAGCGTGCCGACCGCGGCGATCACGCCCAGGCAGAAGATCGACACGAACGAATAGCTTGCCGCGCCCAGGCCGCCACCGGCCAGGGCCTGCGGGCTGATGCGGGCCATCATCAGGGTGTCGGTGAGCACCATTAGCATGTGCGCCAACTGCGAGGCGATCAGCGGCCCGGCCAGGCGCAGCAAAGCCTTGAGTTCGGTGGTGGGCGCGACGTGCATGGGGGCGGTCCTTGTTGGTGATTCTGGAAGCGAGCCGTCGATTCTGAGGCTTCGGTCAGCTTTGCACAAAAGGATAAATGCGATCAGTGTCATGAGTATGGCTCATGCCTGTATGATCCTCTGCACCGGCCCAGCTCCCGTATGACAGGTGCATCATGATCCGCCAACTGCCTCCGCTCTATGCGCTGCGCGCATTTGAAGCCGCTGCTCGGCTGAGCTCGTTTACCCGTGCCGGCGAAGAGCTGGCGATTACCCAGAGCGCGGTCAGCCGGCATATCCGCACCCTGGAGGAGCATTTCGCCTGCCGCCTGTTCGTGCGCAATGGTCGCAGCCTGCAGCTGACCGAAGCCGCGCGCATGTTGCTGCCCGGTGTGCGTGATGGTTTTGCTTCCCTGGAGCGGGCCTGCGAAACCTTGCGCGGTGAAGATGACATCCTGCGCATGAAAGCCCCCTCGACCCTGACCATGCGCTGGCTGCTGGCGCGCCTGAGTCGCTTCCGCCATCTGCAGCCGGGCAACGAGGTGCAACTGACCAGCGCCTGGATGGATGTCGACCATGTCGACTTCAACCAGGAGCCGTTCGACTGCGCGGTGCTGCTCAGTGATGGCAGCTTCCCGGCGGACTGGGAAGTGCGCCGGTTGTTTTCCGAGTTGCTGATTCCGGTGGGTGCTCCGGACCTGCTTGATGAAGCGCCCTGGGACGAACGGCGCCTGGCCGGCATCGAGTTGCTGCACCCCACACCGGACAAGCGCGACTGGCGGGCCTGGCTGGCGCGCATGGGCCTGACCGACAAGGTCTCGCTCAAGGGCGGGCAGGTGTTCGACACCTTGGAGCTGGGCATGATCGCCGCCGCGCGGGGCTACGGGATCTCCATGGGCGACCTGCTGATGGTGGCCGAGGATGTGGCGCAGCGGCGGTTGAGCCTGCCCTGGCCGACCGCGGTGGCCAGTGGCATGGACTACTACCTGGTGTGGCCACGGACCCGGCCGGGCGGGGAGCGCTTGCGCAGGCTCAGCGTATTTCTGCAGGAGGAGGCGGAGGCGATGGATTTGCCGGCTGTGCAGATCCTTTCGCCGCAGGGCTAGCAATGTTCGAAAAGCCACGGAAAGAAAACGTTTGCGAATATCCCGGCCCCACACTCAAGTATTTCCTACAGACGCCGATCAACTTGCACCAGCGTCCCGGAAGAGGACGCGATTCCCCGTTGATAGGAAGCGGGCGGTCAGCGTGATCAGGACGATCCCGGCCTCTTGCCAGGAGCCTTGCCATGTCTCAACCGCGTGCCCGAATCGCCTCGCAGCTCGGGATCGCCCTCGCCATAGTGCTGGCGCTGGTGATCACCGGTAGTACCCTGTTCGCCCTGCGTTCGCTGGACGACGCCAACCTCACCACCCGTCAGGCGCACCTGGCCAGCGAGGCGCGGCTGCTGGCCGACCAGCTCGACACCTTTCATGGCTCGCTCAAGGACAACACCCAGCGTTTGAGCGGCCTGTTCGAGCGCCGGTTCGCCACCGGCCTGGCGCTGCACGCGGGGGAAACGGTCAGCGTCGCAGGCGCCGCGACGCCCGCGTTGTACCTGGGTGATCACCTGCTGAACAACGATTTCCACCAGGTCGACGAGTTCCAGCAGATGACCGCCGGCGTCGCGACCCTGTTCGTGCGCAGCGGCGACGACTTCGTGCGCATCAGCACCAGCCTGACCAAGCAGGACGGCAGCCGCGCCATCGGCACCCAGCTCGACCGCCAGCATCCGGCCTATCCGAAACTGATGGCCGGGCAGACCTACGTCGGCCGCGCCGTGTTGTTCGACCGCAACTACATGACCCGCTACGTGCCGGTGCGCGATGGCAGTGGCCGGGTGATCGCGGTGCTGTTCGTCGGCTTCGACTACACCGACGCGCAGAATGCCCAGTTCGCCAACCTCAAGCGTTTCCGCATTGGCCAGACCGGCTCGCTGGCGTTGCTGGACGAGCAGGGCAAGTGGCTGGTGCCACCGGCCGAGGTGCGTGACGGCGAGGCGGCGGCCCAGGCGATCAAGGCGATCACGCCGGGGGCAGGGCGGTTCTGGAGCAGTGCCGGCGAGCAACTGTTCAGTGTCACCGAGCCGTTCGCCGAAGGCCCTTGGACCGTGGTGGCAAGCATGCCCGAGGGCGAAATCCGCGAAGTGACCTGGAGCGTCGGCCTGCGCCTGGCCATTGGCAGCCTGCTGGCGATGTTGCTGGCCGTGGCCGCGACTCTCTGGCTGCTGCGCCGCAAACTGCGCCCGCTCGGCGACCTGGTGCGCCAGGCAGAGGCTCTGGGTGCCGGCGACCTCAACGCCCGCCTGAGCGTCACCAGCCATGACGAGATCGGCCAGCTCGCCCGCAGCTTCAACCAGATGGGCGATGCGCTGGCGACCATGGTCGAGCATATCCGCAGCGCCTCCGACCAGGTCAGTGGCCGCGCCCGCTCGCTGTCGGGTCTGTCGTCCGGCGCCTGCGAGGGCATGGACCAGCAGTCCGGCGAGATCACCAGCATGGCCGGCGCGGTGGAGGAGTTCAGCGCCACCTCGATGAACATTGCCGACAACATGGCCGGGACCGAGCGCATGGCCCGCGACAACGCCCAACAGACCCGAATCGGTCGCAGCGCCATGGACGAAGCCTCGGTTTCCCTGCGGCAGATCGCCGAAGCACTGGGTGGAACCGCCAGTGTGATGGACACCTTGGGCGCTCGCTCGCAGGAGATCGGCGGCATAGTCGGCGTGATCACCTCGATTGCCGAGCAGACCAACCTGCTGGCGCTTAATGCCGCCATCGAAGCGGCCAGGGCTGGCGAGCAGGGCCGGGGTTTCGCCGTGGTCGCCGACGAGGTGCGCGGCCTGGCCGCGCGCACCCGCCAGGCCACCGACGAGATCTCGGGCATGATCGCCAGCATCCAGCAGCAGACCGGCCATGCCATCAGCACGCTGGAGCAGGGTAACCAGCTGATGCAGGAAGGCCTGGCGCGCAACGACAAGGTGGCCGAAGCCCTGGCGCGCATCGACGAGCAGAGCCGGGTCGCGGGCGAGCAGTTCGCGGTGATCAGCACCGCGACCCAGGAGCAGAGCAGCACCGCGACGGTGCTCAGCCGCAATCTGCAAAGCATCGCCCAGGCCAACAGCGAGCAGCGAGATGTGGCCAATGAGCTGGCCACGACGGCCCGCGAACTGGAAGGTCTGGCGGGGCAGTTGCGCCAGGAAGTGGATCGGTTCCGAGTGGGCCGCTAAGACTTACGCGGCAAGCCTGCTCCCACCGACCCTGTGGGAACGGGCTTGCCCGCGATGACGTTTATAGCGCCGACAGCCCCAACGCCTGCGCACACGCCTGCAACGACCTACGCTCGCTTTGCGCATACAGCGCCAATTCATCCTGCACCTTCAGCCCCAGCGCCTGCTCGAAGGCCTCGCGGTTGGCATTGCTGCCGTAGTCGGCCTGGCCATCATCCCCCAGGTTGGACTGGAAGATCCCCGCCGCACTCACCGGCAGGAAGTCTTCGTACACCAGCGCCTCGTAATGCACATGCCCGGCGTCGATCAGCCCTTGCAGGGTAGTGGGGCGGCCGGGCTGCCCGCGCGCCGCCAGCCCCTTGTCGGTGGCGAAATAGCGGAAGTAGGCCAGCCCTTGTTCGCGCATCTGCCCCAGGTCGTCCGGAAATTCGGCGAAATGCTCGGCGAGCAGGGTCATGTAGCGTTCGGCATTGGCCTCGGCCGGCGCGCCGCCGAGGGCCGCGCGGGTCGCGTCCAGCAGACGGTCGTACAGCTGGCGCCCCTTGGGTGTCAGCGCCGCGCCGCGTTGTTCGATCTCGCCGAAGCGCGCCGTGTGGCTGCCCTGGGCATCGCTGAAAGCGACCTTTTCCTGCAGGGCCTTGAAGCTGGTCTGGCGCAGCAGGATCGGCTGGCGACGGGTGGGCGGCCCCTCGACCACGGCCTTGGGTGGGATGCCCTTGGCCGGCATGCCGAGCTGGATGGCGTCGATGTCCAGGGTGCGCGGGGTCAGGTGGTTGATGTGGGGGCCTTTGAACGCCACCACATCAGCGATCAGGCGGTGTTGGTCGTGCAGTTGCTGGTACTGCTCGGCAGTGACGGTGGCGTCCTGGTGCCAGCGGAATGTGTGCAGCGCTTCCTGGACGAAGGTCTCGGCATCGCTCGCGTTCAGGCCACCATCGCGTTCGCATTGGACGATCAGTTCCAGCACACGGGAGGTGAAGATCTGCCGCTTGTCGAGAATGCCCTGGGCCAGTTTGCGCAGTTGCGGGTTGTGGATAAGTTCCAGGCGCAGCAGCGAAGTGAACACCCGAAACGGGCTGACATGCAGCGACTGCTCATGCACGGCGCGGAACGCGGTGGAATGTACCGGTACGCCGGCCGAGCTCAGGTCGTAGTAGCCGACCGGCGCCATGCCCATGACCGCGAACAGCCGGGCGATGGTGGCGAGCTCCTCGGCGGTGCCCACGCGGATGGCGCCATGGCGCTCCTGGTCGAGGCGTTCGATCTCGCCGGTCCAGCGCAGGGCCTCAGCCACCTTGGGCTGCGCGGCCATGACCTGCCGGTTGGTTTCGCTCA
The DNA here is from genome assembly GCF_900110655.1 of Pseudomonas soli. Lineage (GTDB taxonomy): Bacteria > Pseudomonadota > Gammaproteobacteria > Pseudomonadales > Pseudomonadaceae > Aquipseudomonas > Aquipseudomonas soli. The sequence goes on along the minus strand of NZ_FOEQ01000003.1, from coordinate 35,998 downwards.
CCAGTTCAAGCAGCGTGCCGTACAGGGGGACTTCCTGCTTGTACATGAGCGACATGGCGGCAGAGAACTGCGCACGGATGCTGTCGGGGCTGACGAAATCGTGGGCGGGCATCGCAAGCTTCCTGGGTGAGTGGAGGACACTTACATGAAAGCTGGGAATGGAGATGCCGTACAAGCGAAAAAAAGTGCGGGTTTCATTCCTTTTTTGATCGACCTTGACGACTCCATAGCGGGGCAAGCCCGCTCTCACGATGGCGTCAGTGTTCGCGCCGCTGGATCTGCTCGGCAACCCACTCCACCAACGCCCGCACCTTGGGCACTTCCGCCGCATGTTCGGCATACGCCAGGTAATGCGCGCCATTGCTTTTCATCGCATGGTCCCAGGCCAGCACCAGGGCGCCCTCGGCCAGCTCTTTGGCCACCAGGTAACTGGGCACCAATGCCACCCCGCAGCCGGCCTGCGCCGCGCTCAACGCCATGTAGAAGGTATCGAAGCGCGGCCCATGATAGCTGTTGTCGGTATGCAGCCCTTGCTCCAGGAACCATTCGTGCCATGCCTGCGGTCGCGAGGTGCTCTGCAGCAGCACCAGCTCCGCCACCGCGCCGGCGTCAGGCAGCGTGCGCCCTTGCAACAGCTCCGGCGCGCACACCGGCACCACTTCTTCGCCGAACAGCTCGATGCAGGTCGCCCCGGGCCAGGTGCCTTGGCCATAGAAGAACACCACGTCGGCCGAGCCCTGCAGCAGGGCGAAAGGTTCCATCTCGTTGCGGATGTCCAGGTGCAGGTTGGGGTGGCGCTTGCCGAAGCCCTTGAGGTGCGGGATCAGCCAGCGCACGCCGAAACTCGGTTGAGTGGCTACCTTCAATACTTCGGTCTGCGAGCCGTAGCTCAGGACATAGCGGCTGGACATATCCACCTGGGTGAGGATCTTGTTCACCTCGGCCAGGTACAGGCTGCCGGCCGGCGTCAGTTGCAGGCGGCGGCGGATGCGCAGGAACAGGTGATGGCGCAGCATCTCCTCTAGCTGCGCCACTTGCTTGCTCACCGCGCTCTGCGTCAGGTGCAGTTCCTCGGCGGCGCGGGTGAAGCTCAGGTGACGGGCTGCGGCCTCGAAGCACTGCAGGGCGGTCATGGACGGTACCAGGCGTTTGGACATAAGCGGTCTCGGCGGCTGAAATCATTACCTGGTGGAATGATATGCGGAATAAAGGTCGTTTGTTGCACCCGAGTAATCGGATTAATACTGACCCACGACATTTTCAACCCCTTCACCCGATGTAAGGAGAAGCACGATGGTTGCTGGATTGCTCGAGCGCCTTGGCGTTGCCGCCGCGGCTCACACCCAGGGCGATTACCCTGTCCATACCCCCATCGACGGCAGCCAGATCGCCTCGGTGAAGTTGCTCGGCAAGGCCGACACCGTTGCCCGCATCGACCAGGCGCAACAGGCCTTCGAAGCCTGGCGCAGCGTGCCGGCCCCTCGTCGTGGCGAGCTGGTGCGCCTGTTCGGCGAGGTGCTGCGCGAGCACAAGGCCGACCTCGGCGAGCTGGTGTCCATCGAAGCAGGCAAGATCACCCAGGAAGGCCTGGGCGAAGTGCAGGAAATGATCGATATCTGCGACTTCGCCGTCGGCCTGTCGCGCCAGCTGTACGGCCTGACCATCGCCTCCGAACGTCCGGGCCACCATATGCGCGAAACCTGGCACCCGCTGGGCGTGGTCGGGGTGATCAGCGCCTTCAACTTCCCGGTGGCGGTGTGGGCGTGGAATACCGCGCTGGCGCTGGTGGCGGGTAACGCGGTGGTGTGGAAGCCGTCCGAGAAGACCCCGCTCACCGCGTTGGCGTGCCAGGCGCTGTTCGACAAAGCGCTGAAAGCCTTCGGCGATGCCCCTGCAGGCATAGCGCAACTGGTGATCGGTGGCCGTGACGCCGGCGAAGCTCTGGTCGACGATTCACGCGTGGCCTTGGTCAGTGCCACCGGCAGCACCCGCATGGGCCGCGAAGTGGGCCCCCGTGTGGCGGCGCGTTTCGGCCGCAGCATCCTCGAACTGGGTGGCAACAACGCGATGATCCTGGCTCCGAGCGCTGACCTCGACCTGGCCGTGCGCGGCATCCTGTTCTCTGCCGTGGGCACCGCTGGCCAGCGCTGCACCACCCTGCGCCGGCTGATCGTGCACCGTTCGATCAAGGACGACGTGGTCGCCCGTGTCAAAGCCGCCTACGGCAAGGTGCGCATCGGTGACCCGCGCAAGGACAACCTGGTCGGCCCGCTGATCGACAAGCAGTCGTTCGATGCCATGCAGGGCGCGCTGGCCAAGGCCCGCGACGAAGGTGGGCAGGTATTCGGTGGCGAGCGCCAGCTCGCCGAGCAGTACCCGAACGCCTACTACGTGTCGCCGGCCATTGCCGAGATGCCGGCCCAGAGCGAGGTGGTGCGCCACGAGACCTTCGCGCCGATCCTCTACGTGCTGGCCTACGACGACTTCGAAGAGGCCCTGCGCCTGAACAACGAAGTGCCGCAAGGCCTGTCGTCGTGCATCTTCACCACCGACCTGCGCGAGGCCGAACGTTTCCAGAGCGCCGCGGGCAGCGACTGCGGCATCGCCAACGTCAACATCGGCACCAGCGGCGCGGAGATCGGCGGGGCGTTCGGTGGCGAGAAGGAAACCGGCGGTGGCCGTGAGTCTGGTTCGGATGCCTGGAAAGGCTACATGCGTCGCCAGACCAACACCGTGAACTACTCTCGCGAATTGCCGCTGGCGCAAGGGATCGTGTTCGACTGATGATCGTCGCGGGGGCTTTGCCCCAGTTTCGCCGGCAAGCCGGCTCCCACAGCGACCGCGTCGATCTCTGTGGGAGCCGGCTTGTCGTGGCGACGAACCGCGACGATGGGCCGCAACAAGAATAAAATTTGCTGGAGCCGATCATGTCCGAACTGCGTCAAGAATGCTTGTGGGAACACGTCACCCAGCCGACCGTTGCCGCCCAGGCCCTGGCCGGCCAGCACAAGGCCGATGTCTGCGTGATCGGCGGCGGCATCACCGGCCTGTCGGCGGCCATCCATCTGCTGGAGCAGGGCAAGTCGGTGATCCTGCTGGAGGCCTGGAAGATCGGCCATGGCGGCTCCGGGCGCAACGTCGGCCTGGTCAACGCCGGCACCTGGATCCGCCCCGACGACGTCGAGGCCACCCTCGGGCACAAGCAGGGCGGACGCCTGAACAAGGTGCTCGGCGATGCGCCGGGCGAAGTGTTCGCCATGATCGAGCGCCTGGGTATCGACTGCCAGGCCCGGCACCAGGGCACGCTGCACATGGCACACAATGCCACCGGCATCGCCGACCTCGAAGCCCGCCACCAGCAGTGGACCCGGCGCGGCGCCGACGTCGAGCTGCTGACCGGCGCGCAATGCCAGGAATACTGCGGTACCGACAAGATTTCCGCCGCGCTGCTCGACCGCCGCGCCGGCACCATCAACCCCATGGGTTACACCCAGGGCCTGGCCGCTGCCGTGACCCGGCTGGGCGGCAAGCTGTTCCAGCAGTCCGCGGTCGAAGGCCTGGCGCGCGATGGCGATGCCTGGCGGGTGCGCACAGCACAGGGCGCAGTGCGTGCCGACAAGGTGGTGATCTCCACCGGTGCCTACACCGAAGGCGATTGGAGCAACCTGCAGAAGCACTTCTTCCGCGGCTACTACTACCAGGTCGCTTCCAAGCCGTTGCACGGCGCCGCCGCCGACCAGGTCCTGCCCCATGGCCAAGGCTCGTGGGACACCCGCACGGTGCTCAGCAGCATCCGCCGCGACGAACAGGGCCGGCTGCTGCTCGGCAGCCTCGGCCGGGTCGACAACAAGCCAGCCTGGTTCGTGCGCAGCTGGGCCGACCGCATCCAGAGCCACTACTACCCGGCGCTGGGCAAGGTCGAATGGGAGATGCACTGGACCGGCTGCATCGACTTCACTCCGGACCACCTGATGCGCCTGTTCGAACCGGCGCCGGGGCTGGTGGCGGTCACCGGCTACAACGGGCGGGGCAACACCACCGGGACGGTGATCGGCCGGGCCTTTGCGGAATTTCTGCTCAAGGATGACCCGGACAGCCTGCCGATTCCGTTCTCGCCGATGAGGCCGGTGAGCGCGCCATCGTTGCGCACGGCGTTCTACGAGTCGGGGTTCTCGCTGTATCACGCCGGGCAGTGCCTGCGGGTGGTGCTGTAATTCCTGTTCCGGCCTCATCGCCGGCAAATCGCGGCGGCGAACCGCAGCTCCCACAGGCTTTTCCACGTGCCCTGTGGGAGCCGGCTTGCCGGCGATAGGGCCCGTGCGGGCGACGAAGCTAGGTCATTTGTGTAACCAGCTGAGGAACCCACCCTTCTTCACAACCGCCGGTTTCTGCAACAACAGCGACTCGCGCTTCTGCCGCCGAAACCGCTGCAGTTTGGTCAGTGCCGACTTCACATCGCCGCTTTCGGCCAGACACCCACGCACCTGTTCCTTGTCGATGCGATACAGCATGCAGCCACTCAAGGCGCGAAACTCGACAGGCGAGGCTTCGTCATCCACCAGGCCCTCGAGCCCGAGCACCTCGCCGGGCCCCATGCGGCCACCCTCGATAAGCCGCTCGCCATCGCGAACCGACGCCAGCACCACGCCGCGGCTGATCAGCAGCACATGCTCCGAGCGCTCGTCGATGTCGAGGATCACCTGGTCAGCGAGGTATTCCACCGTGGTCATGCGCTGGCTCAGGGCGTCGCGCTCTTCGTTGCTCAGCGAACGGAACACCCGCACTTCGTCCAGCAGCTCGCGCTGGCGGCTGCGCACCGGGGCGCCCAGCTCGGTGTTCCAGGTCACGCCGCTGGCTTCCAGGTGGCGGTGGGCGAGGTCGAACAACTGGTTGCGCACTTCGGTCTTGCGCGACATCTCGGCGATGAAGCCGCTGGCCTCGTACTCCACTGACTCCAGTGTCGAAGCCTTTACCGTGACCTTGGGCGCCGGCTTGTCCAGCAGGATGCTGGTGCCTTGCAGGGTTTTCTCCAGCGCGTCGAACACCCGTTGCGGGCGTACCTTGGCCGGCACCACCACGCTGATCGACACCCCGTGCACCTCGGCCGGGCGGCTGAAGTTGAGGATCTTGGCCTTGGCCGCCACCGAGTTGGGGATCACCGCCAGGCTGCTGTTGCCAGTGATCAGCCGGGTGGCCCGCCAGTCGATATCGACCACCTTGCCCTCGGTGCCGTCGATGGAGATCGCGTCGCCGATCTGGTAGGGCCGCGTGGTGTTCAGCACGATCCCCGAGAATACGTCGGCCAGGGTGCTCTGCAGCGCCAGGCCGATGACGATGGCCATGACCCCTGAGGTGGCCAGCAGCCCCTTGACCGGCAGTTGCATCACATAGGCCGCCGCCGCCACCACCGCAGCGAGGAAGATCAACGCCCCCAGCACATCCTGCAGCAGGCGCCCACCGTGACTGCCGCGGGCCACCAGCAATTGGCCGAACACCACGGTCACCGTGCGCGCGCCAAACAGCCACCAGCCGATCGCCAGCACCGTGGCCATCAGGTTGCGTGACACGTCGTCGGCCCAGGGTGGCGGTTGCAGCGGGCTCATGCCGGCCGTCAGCAACACCGCGCTGAACAACAGGAAGATCACCAGCCGCGTGGCGATGCGCCAGACCCTGTGCTGCAGCGGGATCAGCTGCCAGAGCAACAAGTCGAAGAAGATCAGCAAGGTGCCGAGCAACAGCGGGTACGACTGGATGAACGCCAGCATGGTGGTCTCGGTGCAGGGGAGGGCTGTGGGTAGTAATAGAGCAGGTTGGGGTGGCGGGCAATGACTGGATGCGACTTGCCCCGCGATAAGGCCAGAACAGGCAATGCCAATCTATCGTTCGTAAAATAGAACGCTAAAGCCAAATTTCACTATCTACCGCCAAAAAGGTCCTGGTTTTAATCTTCTCCCATCAACGCGAAACACCTAAACCACTGAAGATCGAAACCCAAGGAGAACCGGCAATGAACAACTTCAAATACAACCGCCTGAACAAAGACGACGCCGCCGTACTGCTGGTCGACCACCAGGCCGGCCTGCTGTCCCTGGTCCGCGACATCGAGCCGGACCGCTTCAAGAACAACGTACTGGCCCTGGCCGACCTGGCCAAGTACTTCAACCTGCCGACCATCCTCACCACCAGCTTCGAGCAAGGCCCCAACGGCCCGCTGGTGCCGGAACTCAAAGAGCTGTTCCCGGATGCCCCGTACATTGCCCGCCCCGGCCAGATCAACGCCTGGGACAACGAAGATTTCGTCAAGGCAGTGAAGGCCACCGGCAAGAAGCAGCTGATCATTGCCGGCGTGGTGACCGAAGTGTGCGTGGCCTTCCCGGCCCTGGCGGCCCTTGAAGAAGAGTTCGATGTGTTCGTGGTCACCGACGCCTCCGGCACCTTCAACGAAATGACCCGCGACGCTGCCCACGACCGCATGAGCCAGGCCGGTGCCCAGCTGATGACCTGGTTCGGCGTGGCCTGTGAGCTGCACCGCGACTGGCGCAACGATGTCGAAGGGCTGGCGGCGCTGTTCTCCAACCACATCCCTGATTACCGCAACCTGATCACCAGCTACAACGCCCTGACCGCCGGCAAGTAAGCCGCTCCGCCAGGCACCGGCCCGGTGCCTGGCCCCACCCCTTTCAGGTACGCCGCGATGAACGACAGCACCGTGGTCACGCTGGTCATCCAGCACAAGGTCCGCGCCGAAGCCCTGGCACGCTATGAAACCTGGCTGCGCCACACCGTCGGCGTGGCCCGTCGGCAACCGGGCCATCTGGACGTCAACGTGATTCGCCCTGACGACGGTGGTCGCCAGTTCACCACCGTGGTGCGCTTTGCCGAGGCCAGCCAGCTGCAGGCCTGGGTCGACTCCACCGAGCGCCAAGCGCTGGTGGCCGAAGTGCTGCCGCTGCTGGAGGAGGGCGATCAGACCCAGGTGCATGACGATCCGGAGTTCTGGTTCACCCCAAGCGCTACAGGCGCTTCGCAGCCACCGCGTTGGAAGCAGGCTGTGCTCACTTACCTGGTGATCTGCCCGATGACCCTGGTCATTCCGCAATTACTGGCGCCGCTGTTTGCCCGCTATCCGCTGTTGGGTGGCCAGATCACCGGCAACTTGATCACCAACCTGTTCGTCATCCTGCCCGTGGTGTTCTACATCATGCCTTGGGTGACCCGCCGCTGTGCCGGCTGGCTGCGCCGCTGAGCACCCGCCGTGATCCATTGCTAGGGTTTGTACGAAAAGTCGCCGAGCGGCGATCAGGTAAGGCGAAAACAGGCGAGGAAGCGGAGTTTGCTGGTTGCAAATGAGCATTCCGAGCCTGTTTTCAACGCCGCATGATCGTCGCGCAGGCACTTTTCGTACAAAGCCTAGCCTTCAACCGCCTGCCGATCACCCACCCGGACGGAAAGCACCATGAGTCAGGACCCTACCGACCAGAGCCGCCGCAAGTTCCTCGCCACCAGCACCGTGCTCGGTGCCGCCGGCGCGCTGTGGAGCGCATTGCCGTTCACCGATTCCGCCCATGCCGCCCTTTCAGGAGATCCCATGAACGCCGACCTCATCTTGTTCAATGGCAAGTTGCACACCGTTGACCGCGAGAAACCCACCGCCAGCGCCGTCGCCATCAAGGACGGCAAGTTCCTCGCAGTGGGCAGCGATGCCGAAGCCATGGCCCACAAGGGCGCCGCTACTCAGATCATCGACCTCAAACAGCGCACGGTCATCCCGGGCCTGAACGACTCGCACCTGCACCTGATCCGCGGCGGCCTGAACTACAACCTCGAACTGCGATGGGAAGGCGTACCGTCCCTGGCCGACGCCCTGCGCATGCTCAAGGACCAGGCCGAGCGCACGCCGAGCCCGCAGTGGGTGCGCGTGGTTGGTGGCTGGAACGAATTCCAGTTCGCCGAAAAGCGCATGCCCAGCTTGCAAGAGATCAACCAGGCCGCGCCGGACACCCCGGTATTCCTGCTGCACCTGTACGATCGCGCCTTGCTCAACCGCGCCGCGCTCAAGGCCGTGGGCTACACCAAGGACACGCCGAATCCGCCGGGTGGCGAGATCCAGCGTGACAAGTTCGGCAACCCCACCGGCATGCTCATCGCAAGGCCCAATGCCACGATCCTCTACGCCACCCTGGCCAAGGGGCCGAAGCTGCCATTGGAGTACCAGGTCAACTCCACTCGCCAGTTCATGCGCGAGCTCAACCGCCTCGGCCTGACCAGCGCCATCGATGCCGGCGGCGGCTACCAGAACTACCCGGACGACTACCAGGTGATCCAGGAACTGGCCGACAACGACCAGCTGACCGTGCGCATTGCCTACAACCTGTTCACCCAGAAGCCCAAGGAAGAGCTCACCGACTTCAAGAACTGGACGCAGAAGGTCAAACCGGGCGACGGCAGCGACTTCTTCCGCCACAACGGTGCCGGCGAGATGCTGGTGTTCTCCGCCGCCGACTTCGAGGACTTCCTCGAGCCGCGCCCGGACCTGCCGCAGACCATGGAGCAGGAGCTGGAGCCGGTGGTGCGCCACCTGGTCGAGCAGCGCTGGCCGTTCCGCCTGCACGCCACCTACGACGAGTCGATCTCGCGCATGCTCGACGTGTTCGAGAAGGTCAACCGCGACATTCCGTTCAATGGCCTGCCATGGTTCTTCGATCATGCCGAGACCATCACCCCGCAGAACATCGAGCGGGTGCGGGCGCTGGGCGGGGGCATCGCCATCCAGGACCGCATGGCCTTCCAGGGTGAATACTTCGTCGATCGCTACGGCGCCAAGGCCGCCGAGCACACCCCACCGATCAAGCGCATGCTCGACATGGGCGTGCCGGTGGGTGCCGGTACCGACGCGACCCGGGTGTCCAGCTACAACCCGTGGACGTCGCTGTACTGGATGGTCAGCGGCAAGACTGTCGGTGGCCTGGAGCTGTACCCGGAGGGCTTGAGCCGCGAGACCGCGCTGCAGCTGTTCACCCACGGCAGCGCCTGGTTCTCCAGCGAGCAGGGCAAGAAGGGGCAGATCAAGGTCGGCCAGCTGGCGGACCTGGCGGCGTTGTCGTTGGACTTCTTCAGCGTCGATGAAGAGGCGATCAAGGGCATCGAGTCGGTGCTCACTGTTGTCGACGGCAAGGTGGTGTACGGCGCCGCCGAGTTCAACACGCTGGGCCCGGCGCAGGTGCCGGTGTTGCCCGAGTGGTCGCCGGTGGCCAAGGTCCCGGGGCACTGGCGCGCCGGGGCACCGATGGCGGCGGCCTTGCACCAGTGCGTGGGGCCGTGCGGGGTGCATGCTCACAGCCATGAGAAAGCGCGGCACTCCAGTGTGCCGGTGAGCGATTACCAGGGCTTCTGGGGCGCATTGGGCTGTTCCTGCTTCGCCTTCTGATGGCCTGATCGCGGAGCAGGTCGGGTCGCCGCATCGCCGCTCCCACGCAAGGTAACTGACCTTCGTGGGAGCGGCGATGGCGTGCTACGCCATGTCGCTGACCGCGAACTCTTCCGCCAGATGATCGATCAACGACCGCACCGATGGCAGCAGCCCGCGCCGCGACGGGAAGATCGCATGCACGATGCCGCAACGCGGGTGCCAGTCCGGCAGAATCTCCACCAGGCGCCCCGCCGCCAGGTCCTCACGCACCGCCACCCTTGGCAGGTGCGCGATCCCCACGCCCGCCACCACGAAGTGCCGCAAGGCAAACAGATCATCGGTGACCATTCGCGGCCTGTGCGGGATCACCAGGCTGCGACTCATGTCCTCGCCCTGAAAAAGCTCCCACTGGTATTCACGCTGGGCGCTGCCCCAATGGACGCTGGGCAGCTCACTGAGCTGTTGCGGGTCGAAGCCTTCGGCAAGCTGTTCGAGAAACGACGGATGCCCGACCAGGCACTGGGTGCTGTTGCTCAGCACCTTCATCACCATGTCGGTGTTCTCCAGCGGCGGGAAGCGCACCCGCAGCGCCACGTCGAAACCCTCGTGCAGCAGGTCGACGCGGCGGTTGGTGCTCTCGATGAACAGCTCCACCTGCGGGTACTTGAGCATGTAGCGGGTGAGCATCGGACCGACCCAGGAGTTGAGCAGGGTGGTCGGGCAACTGATGCGCACCAGCCCCCTCGGCTCGCTGCGGTTGCGCTCGATGATCTCGGCGGCACCCTCGGCCTCGACGCGCATGGCCAGGCAGCGGTTGTAGTAGGCCTGGCCGATCTCGGTCAGCGAGCAATGCCGGCTGGTGCGATGCAGCAGCCGTACGCCGAGGCGCTCCTCCAGGTCGGCGATGCGCCGGCTGAGCTTGGACTTCGGCATGTCCAGCGCGCGTCCGGCCGGGGCGAAGCCACCGTGCTCGACCACCTGGGTAAAGTAGTAGAGGGAGTTGAGGTCTTCCAAATGGCGATCTCCGCAGCGGTGCAGGGGGCGCAGTCTACCGGGTGGCGGTATTTACGATAAGTTTGCAGGAGCTTTTAAGGTCTTGACGGCTATCGTGCGAGGGCGGCCACGTATTCCACGACAGTTTTGCAGCGCTTGTGAGATCGAGCGCCGCCCGTGCGGCAAATCCCTGGTGAGCGACACCCATCAAGCGAGAATCGTTGGCTAGAGCATCTTCTCCAATCCGACGGCCTTGCTGATCCAGGCATTGAACCGCCGCCATATGCCGCCAGGTTCGGTCACCAATATATGGCGCTGGCCGTTGTCCTCGGTCGCCCAGACCATTTTCCCCTCCAGCAGCTTCACCTGGTAGCTCAGTGCAGGCGCCATGCCCTGCAGCGCCAGCTCACGGGTATACTCGGCCAGCTCCGGGCTATCGACCATCACGCCGACCTCGGTATTCCACAGCACCGAGCGCGGGTCGAAGTTGAACGAGCCGATGAACGTCTTGCGTTGGTCGAACACCATCGCCTTGCTGTGCAGGCTTGAGTCGGAGCTGCCGTGGAAGCCCAACCGTGGCCGTGGGTCTCCAGGTTGGCGACGCAACTCGTACAACTGCACGCCATGCTCCAGCAGGGCTCGGCGGTAAGGCGCGTAACCGCCATGAACCGCCGGAACATCGGTGGCTTCCAAGGAGTTGGTCAGCAGTTTGACCGAGGTGCCGGCGTCGGCCCGACTGGTCAGATACAGCAGGCCGGGCTCGCCGGGTACGAAGTAGGCGGACACCAGGATCAACTCCTTGTGCACGTGGTTCAGGTCGGGGGCCAGTTGTTGGGTCAAGAGCAGTTGTGGGTCTGGTTCGCCGTCCGCGAGGACTTTGCTCGGGGCGTCCCACAACGCCTGGCTGTGGGCCCAGATCAGCTCATTGCGCCAGACGTCCAGGCGCGGCTGCGACTGATAGGCCATCAGCCGGTCGTATAGCGCCTTGCGCTTGAGCCGGGCCTCGGCCAGGGAAACCTCCAGGCGCTGACGGCTGATAAACAGGTCGTCGGCGTCGGGCTGGCGCCAGAGGAAGTCGCCGATGGGGCGGCTCAGGGCACTGTTCCAGTATTGGTCGAAGCTGTGCCCCAACTGCTCGGCCACGGGCCCCACGCCCAGCAGGTCGATGTCGGTGAAATTGAGGTTGGGCTCGGCGTCGAAATACTCGTCACCCAGGTTGCGACCGCCGACAATGGCCATGCTGTTGTCCACCAGGAACAACTTGTTGTGCATGCGTCGGTGCTGGCGCGACAGGTTGAACAGCCGACCTACCGCGCGAGTTGGCCCGGTACTGCGTCCCAGGTGCAGCGGATTGAATACGCGGATCTGGATGTTCGGGTGGGCAGCGAGGGTGCCCATGAGGTTGTCGAGGCCATCGCTGGTCGTGTCGTCAAGCAGGATGCGTACACGCACGCCGCGGTCGGCGGCGCGCAGCAGTTCGTGTACCAAGGCACGGGTGCTGAGGCCGTCATGGACGATGTAGTACTGCAGGTCGATGCTGGCCTGGGCGTTGCGGATCAGTTCGGCGCGGGCACGAAAGGCCTCGTTGCTGTTGGGCAGAAGTCGAAAGCCCGAGCGCCCCTCGTACGGGGCGGCCTGGCGTTGTACCGAACGGCCAAAGGCCGAGTCGGCTGCTGGCAGTGCGTGGCTGACTTCACGCGGTGTGACGACGCTGGTACAGCCCGATAGGCCAAGCAGCAGCGCCAGCAGCAGGGGCAAGGCTCGCTGGGGTCTCAAGGGTGAATCGTCCTGTGCGGCAAGGGCTTAAGAGGTTGGACCGTGGCAGGCGGGGCAAAGTTACTCGCCAGCGTGTTCGGCATCCAGTAGACGAAGGGCGGTTTCACCGACGCTGCGTACGGCGCCTTCGATCTGCGCGGTGGGCCGCGCGGCGAAATTCATGCGCAGGCAGTTGCGGTACTTGCCCGAGGCAGAAAAGATGCTGCCCACCGCGATCTGCACACCCTGTTCGAGTAAAGCGCGGTTCAGGCGCAGCGTATCGAAACTTTCCGGCAATTCCACCCACAGCATGAAACCACCCTGGGGGCGGCTGGCGCGGGTGCCTGACGGAAAATGTCGGGTTACCCAATCGCACATCTGGTCGCGGCCGCGTTGGTACTGGCTGCGCATCCGGCGCAGGTGGGGCTGGTAGTGGCCTTGCGCAATGAAGTCGGCGATTGCCAGCTGCGGCTGGCAGGCGGTGCTGCCGGTGCTGATGTATTTCATGTGCAGTACCCGCTCCAGATAGCGCCCCGGAGCCACCCAGCCGACCCGCAGGCCTGGCGCCAGGGTCTTGGAAAACGAACTGCAGAGCAGCACGCGGCCATCGTCGTCGAACGACTTGATGGTGCGCGGGCGCGGGTAGGTGTAGGCCAGGTCGCCGTACACGTCGTCCTCGAGGATCGCCACGTCGTAGCGCTGCGCCAGGGTGAGCAGGGCCTTCTTGCGCGCCTCGGGCATGATGTAGCCCATCGGGTTGTTGCAGCTGGGGGTGATCTGGATGAGCTTGATCGGCCATTGTTCGAGGGCCAGTTCGAGGGCTTCCAGGCTGATCCCGGTGATGGGGTCGGTGGGGATTTCCAGGGCCTTCATGCCCAGGCCTTTCAGCGTCTGCATGGCACCGTGGAAACTGGGTGAATCGACCGCGACGATGTCGCCGGGCTCGCATACCGCGCGAATGGTGCACGACAGCGCCTCGTGGCAACCGGTGGTCACCACCAGGTCCGCCGGGCCCAGACGACACCCGGAGTCGAGCATCAGCCGGGCGATCTGTTCGCGCAGCAGGGCGTTGCCGTGGATGTTGTCGTAGTACAGGCCGGGCATATCCATGCGCCGGCTGATCTGCGCCAGGCTACGCAGCAGCGGCTTGAGCGTGGGGCTGTCGACATCGGGCATGCCACGGCCAAGCTGGATCACATCCGGGCGAGGGGTGGCGCGCACCAGCTCCAGCACCTGTTCCCACTGGGAGATATCCACAGGGCGTTGTGCGGGGCGGCTGATGGCTGGCAGGGCTGGTAGCTGGCGGTCCTCGGCGACGAAGTAGCCGGACTTGGGGCGCGGCGAGACCAGGCCGTTGTCCTCCAGAAGGCGGTAAGCCTGCTGCACGGTGCTCAGGCTGACGCCGTGCTCCACACTCAGGGCGCGCACTGACGGCAGGCGCTGGCCGGGGCGATACAGCCCCTGCTCGATGCGTGAACCGAGCAGTTCGGCGAGGTTGAAATAGAGCGTCACTGCATACTCCTGCTCAGCTGATGACCAAGGACCGGTACAGATAGGCGAAAAATACTGCATGCAGCCCTCTTTGCGCCAATTCTGTATGGGAATAATAAGTCGATTTTGGCTCTGTATTGGTACGAGGCATACCCGCATGCTGTCTCTACGTCAGGTACTTAACGGAGGACGTGGTGATGGGTGGCATGAGCGATGTGCGCTTGCAACTGTTGGCCAGTGAGCTGGAGTCGGAGCAGCGTCCCCGGGTCTTCAGCGCGCCTCAAGGCATGGGTCGTTGGGGCCTGATGCTGCATCGCTGGCGCACCCGCAGGGCCCTGTTGCAGTTGGAGGATTACCAACTGCGCGATATCGGCATCAGCTGGGAGCAGGCTCGGCATGAGGCGAGCAAACCCTTCTGGCGTGACTAGGCCAGCTCTTTGAGTCGATACCAGAGCATTCCCAGTGCCAGCAGCGGCGAACGCAGCAATTTGCCGCCGGGGAAGGTGGTATGCGGGACCTTGGCGAACAGATCGAAGCGCCCGCTCTGCTGGCCGCTGATGGCCTCGCCGAGCAGACGTCCGGCGAGGTGGGTGGCGTTGACGCCATGTCCGGAGTAGGCCTGCGCATAGTAGACGTTGGCTTGGCTGGCCAGGCGGCCGATCTGCGGCAGGCGGTTGGCCCCGATGCCGATCATGCCACCCCATTGGTAATCAATGCGCACATCGGCCAGTTGCGGGAACACCTTGAGCATTTTCGGGCGCATGTAGGCAGCGATGTCCTGCGGATCGCGCCCGGAATAGTGGCAGGCGCCGCCGAACAGCAGGCGGTTGTCGGCAGAGAGGCGATAGTAATCCAGCGCCACGCGCTGGTCGCATACCGCCATGTTCTGCGGCAGCAACTGGCGGGCGCGTTCCTCACCCAAGGGCTCGGTGGCGATGATGTAGCTGCCGGCGGGCAGCACCTTGCCGCCCAGTTCGCGGTTGAGGTCGTTGTGGTAGGCGTTGCAGCACAGCACCAGCGTCTTGGCGCGCACCCGGCCTTGGGCGGTATGCACCTTCACTTGCGGGCCGTATTCGATGCGGGTCACTTCCGACTGCTCGTACAAGCCGACACCCAGGCGCTTGGCCACGGCGGCTTCGCCCAGCGCCAGGTTGAGTGGGTGCAGGTGACCGGAACCCATGTCGATCAGGCCGCCGACATAGCGATCAGAACCTACTACCGAGTGCATGTCGCCGGGCTGCACCAGGCGCAGTTCGTGACGATAACCCAGGCTGCGCAGTTCCTCGGCGTCCTCGGCGAAGCCTTCCAGTTCGGCGGGCTTGTTCGCCAGGTCGCAGTAGCCCCAGGTCAGGTCGCAGTCGATGCCATGGCGCTCGACGCGCTTGCGGACGATCTCCACCGCCTCCAGGCCCATCAGCTTCATGCTGCGCACGCCTTCTTCACCGATCACCGGTAGAAATTGCTCCAGACCGTGGCCGACGCCCCGGATGAGCTGGCCGCCGTTGCGGCCGCTGGCGCCCCAGCCGAGCTTGCGTGCTTCCAGAAGGATCACTGACAGTCCGCGTTCGGCCAGTTCGATAGCGGTGTTCAAGCCCGAGTAGCCACCGCCGACGATGCATACGTCGGCGCTGTGCTCGCCTTGCAGGAATGGCTGGTCAGGGTGTGGCGCGCTGCTGGCGGCGTAGTAGGAGGCGGCGTGTTGCGCGCTGTAGACCATGTGTCGTTTCCTGGGGGCAAGGCGAAAAGGCGAGGATAGGCAACCGGCCAATCGCGGGGCAAGCCCGTTCCCGCGATTGCCTTATAATCCAGCACTCATGTTCAAGATGCGCCGCTTATGTCCTGCAACCGCCACAAGATCCATTTCCTGCGCGAGCTCATCCCTTCGTTCGAGTGCGAGCCCGGCTGCCATGATTGCTGCGGCCCGGTCACCACCTCGGCCGAGGAAATGGCCCGCCTGCCGCGCAAGACCCAGGCCGAGCAGGACGCCGCGCTGGAGCGCCTGGACTGCGTGCACCTGGGCCCGAACGGCTGCACCGTGTATGAAGAGCGCCCGATGATCTGCCGCCTGTTCGGCACCACACCGCGCCTGGCCTGCCCCAGGGGGCGGGGCCCGGAGCAGCCTATCGACCCGGCGGCCGAGCAGCTGGTTCACACCTATATAGCCAGTACCCGCCAGGTGCTGGTGTAAGGCTTCAGTCCGGAATCGGCAGGCACAGGCTCTCTTTCACTTCTTCCATCACGATGTAGCTCTTCGACTCGCGCACATGGGGCAGCTTGAGCAGGATGTCGCCGAGCAGCTTGCGATACGACGCCATCTCCGAGATCCGCGCTTTCACCAGGTAGTCGAAATCGCCCGATACCAGGTGACATTCCAGTACATGGGGCAGCTTGAGTACGGCGCGGCGGAACTCCTCGAAGGTGTCGCCGGACTTGTAGTCCAGGCTGATCTCGACGAACACCAGCAAGCTGCCCTTCAGGTGCTGCGGGTTGAGCCGGGCGTTGTAGCCCATGATGATCCCCTCGCGCTCCAGGCGCCGCACCCGTTCGGTGCACGGGGTGGTTGACAGCCCGACCTTCTCGCCCAGTTCGGTGAAGGAGATGCGCCCGTCATTCTGCAGGATCCGCAGGATGTTGCGGTCGATCTTGTCCAGCTCACGCTTGCTCTGGTGCTGGGTTCTCATAGGGGATGCCCCTCCGTGAAAGGCAATTTTGCCGAGAATTCTCGCCAAATATAGCTGCTTATATAGTGAATAGCACTGGTCGGAGATTCTTATACTGCGCGCATCCATGCCATTTCAACAAAAGACTGCGGCAAGCCGCGTGCGAGGGATACAACAATGCGAGTTCTGGTACTTGGTAGCGGTGTGATCGGTACCGCCAGTGCCTACTATCTGGCCCGGCAAGGTTTCGAGGTGACGGTGGTCGATCGCCAGCCAGCGGTGGCCATGGAAACCAGCTTCGCCAACGCAGGCCAGATCTCGCCCGGCTATGCCTCGCCCTGGGCCGCCCCGGGCGTGCCGCTGAAAGCCATCAAGTGGCTGCTGGAGCGCCACGCGCCCCTGGCCATCAAGCTGACCGGCGACGTCGACCAGTACCTGTGGATGGCGCAGATGCTGCGCAACTGCACCGCCAGCCGTTACGCGGTGAACAAGGAGCGCATGGTGCGCCTGTCCGAGTACAGCCGCGATTGCCTCGACGAGTTGCGCGCCGAAACCGGCATTGCCTACGAAAGCCGCAGCCTGGGCACCACGCAGTTGTTCCGCACCCAGGCGCAGCTGGACGCCGCGGCCAAGGACATCGCAGTGCTGGAACAGTCTGGTGTACCGTACGAGCTGCTCGACCGTGACGGTATTGCCCGGGTCGAACCGGCCCTGGAGAGCGTGAAGGGTATCCTCGCTGGCGCCCTGCGCCTGCCCAACGACCAGACTGGTGACTGCCAGATGTTCACCACCAAGCTCGCCGAGATGGCCATCAAGCTGGGTGTCGAGTTCCGCTTCGGTCAGGATATCCAGCGCCTGGACGTCGCCGGTGACCGCATCAACGGCGTATGGATCGACGGCAAGCTGGAAACCGCCGACCGCTACGTGCTGGCGCTGGGCAGCTACTCGCCGCAGTTGCTCAAGCCGCTGGGCATCAAGGCCCCGGTCTACCCGCTCAAGGGCTATTCGTTGACCGTGCCGATCACCAACGGCGACATGGCGCCGACCTCGACCATCCTGGACGAGACCTACAAGGTCGCGATTACCCGTTTCGACAACCGCATCCGTGTCGGCGGCATGGCTGAGATCGCCGGTTTTGACCTGTCGCTGAACCCGCGTCGACGCGAAACGCTGGAGATGATCGTCAACGACCTTTATCCTCGCGGCGGCGACCTGAGCCAGGCGAGCTTCTGGACCGGCCTGCGCCCGGCCACCCCGGACGGTACCCCGATCGTCGGGGCGACCAAGTTCCGTAACCTGTTCCTCAACACCGGTCACGGCACCCTGGGCTGGACCATGGCCTGCGGTTCCGGTCGCCTGCTGGCCGACCTGATCGCGCGCAAGAAGCCACAGATCAGTGCCGAAGGCCTGGACATCTCGCGTTATGGCAATAGCCGCGAGACTGCCAAGCACGGACAGCCGGCGCCTGCGCACCAGTAAGCATTCGATGCTGTTGGCCTCATCGTGGTGCGCCGATGCGACTTGCCCCACGATGAGGCCCGAAACCGATTGACCTGTTCCCTCACCCCGGAGCGGTGGGTACCTACCCCCATCTGCCGCGCCGGGGCTTTATCGATAACCAGAACTGCCAGAAGGCTGCCGCCATGCGTCCCGCCCGTGCCTTGATCGACCTCCAAGCCCTCCGACACAACTACCGCCTCGCCCGTGAGCTGACCGGCGCCAAGGCCCTGGCCGTGGTCAAGGCCGACGCCTACGGTCATGGCGCGGTGCGGTGCGCCCTGGCGCTCGAGGCCGAGGCCGACGGTTTTGCCGTGGCCTGCATCGAGGAGGCCCTGGAGCTGCGCGCGGCAGGCATCAAGGCACCCGTTCTGTTGCTCGAAGGCTTCTTCGAGGCCAGCGAGCTTTCGCTGATCGCCGAACATGATCTGTGGTGCGTGGTGCATTCGCCATGGCAGTTGGAAGCGATCGAGAAGACCTCGGTGCACAAGCCGCTGACCGTCTGGTTGAAGATGGACACCGGCATGCACCGTGTCGGCGTGCACCCCAAGGACTACGCCGATGCCTACCAGCGCCTGCTGGCCAGCGGCAAGGTCTCGCGCATTGTGCTGATGAGCCACTTCGCCCGCGCCGACGAGCTCGATGCCGCCGCCACCGCACAGCAGGTCGCTGTGTTCGAGGCTGCTCGCCAGGGCCTGGCCGCCGAGTGCAGCCTGCGCAACTCGCCGGCCGTGCTGGGCTGGCCGAGCATCAAGAGCGACTGGGTTCGCCCGGGCATCATGCTCTACGGCGCCACCCCGTTCGAGGTGGCGCAGGCCGAAGCAGCTCGCCTGCAGCCGGTGATGACCCTGCAATCGCGTATCATCAGCGTACGGGAATTGCCGGCCGGCGAGCCGGTGGGCTACGGGGCCAAATTCGTTAGTCCGCGCCCGACCCGGGTCGGCGTGGTCGCCATGGGCTATGCCGACGGCTACCCGCGCCAGGCACCTACCGGCACGCCAGTGGTGGTGGCCGGCAAACGCACCCAGCTGATTGGCCGCGTGTCGATGGACATGCTCTGCGTCGACCTGACAGACGTGCCCGAAGCCACTGTCGGCAGCCCGGTCGAGTTGTGGGGCAAGCAAGTACTGGCCAGCGACGTGGCCATGCAGGCCGGGACCATCCCGTACCAGATCTTCTGCAATCTCAAGCGCGTGCCGCTGGACTATATCGGCGAATAAAGCGCCAAAGCGGACAGGCTGCGGGGCTGTGTGTTGTAAATACTGAACGGCATTGCCATCATATCGTTCACACTCCCCCAACCTCGACCGTTTCTGGAGGCGCAAGCTTTGGACGTCGGTGAACGACTGCAAGCCATCCGCAAGCTCAAGGGCTTGTCCCAGCGCGAACTCGCCAAGCGCGCGGGGGTGACCAACAGCACCATCTCGATGATCGAGAAGAACAGCGTGAGCCCTTCGATCAGCTCCCTGCGCAAGGTGCTCAGCGGTATCCCCATGTCCATGGTCGAGTTCTTCTCGGTGGAGCTGGCCCCGGAAAGCCCGACCCAGATCGTCTACAAGGCCCACGAGCTCATCGACATTTCCGACGGCGCGGTCACCATGAAGCTGGTCGGCAAGTCGCACCCCAATCGCGCCATCGCGTTTCTGACCGAGGTCTACCCACCGGGCGCCGACACGGGGGCGGAAATGCTCACCCACGATGGCGAAGAGACCGGCATTCTTCTCGAAGGCCGCCTGGAACTGGTGGTCGGCACCGAGATCTTCATCCTCGAGGCCGGCGACAGCTACTACTTCGAAAGCACCCGCCCGCACCGCTTCCGCAACCCGTTCGAGGAGCCGGCCCGGCTGATCAGCGCCGCCACCCCGTCGAACTTTTGATCCAGCGCAGTGCATTGACGGGTCAATACCCTTTCCCTGAGTGTGGTCGTTTCACGCCTTCCAGGTTCCCGCTATACTTTTCAACGCTCGCAATTCCGTGGCCGCGGGCGTGATTAGCCACCATGAGGGTGTTCGCGTGAACCAAATCAAGAAGATGCTGGCCGTACCAGCAGCCGTATTCGCCCTTTGGGCAATGAGCGCAACCGCTGCAACCAACGACGACATCGCCAAGCGTCTCGAGCCGGTCGGCCAGGTGTGCGTCCAGGGCCAGGAATGCAAGGGCATGGAAGTGGCCGCCAGCGCCGGTGGCGGCGGTGCCAAGACGCCAGACGAAATCATCGCCAAGCATTGCAATGCCTGCCATGGCACCGGCCTGCTGAACGCGCCGAAGATCGGTGATACCGCCGCGTGGAAAGAGCGTGCCGACCACCAGGGCGGACTCGATGGCATCCTGGCCAAGGCCATCACAGGGATCAACGCCATGCCACCGAAGGGCACCTGCGCCGATTGCTCGGATGATGACCTGAAGGGTGCGATCAAGAAGATGTCCGGGCTGTGAGCCAGGCCTGACTTGTATAAGGCCCGCCTCTGATGGCGGGCTTTTGTTTTTGGGCCGATAGCCCTATTGCGAGGACGGGACAGGCAACCAACCCGCTGTGCCTTGTGTCCAACCCCTGAACCCACGGATGACTCAGGAGGCCCAGATGTATCGCTGCTCCATCGACCAGGCTGTCGAACAGGCCCTGGCCCGACTGCCC
The DNA here is from genome assembly GCF_900110655.1 of Pseudomonas soli. GTDB lineage: Bacteria > Pseudomonadota > Gammaproteobacteria > Pseudomonadales > Pseudomonadaceae > Aquipseudomonas > Aquipseudomonas soli. The sequence continues at coordinate 15,558 of NZ_FOEQ01000003.1, read as the reverse complement.
AGCCATATTCACATGGGCCTACCGCTTGGCCTGGGCAAACCCAATGCCTTCGTCAACGCGCTGTACACCCGCATCAGCGAGTTGCCCGAGCGTCGTCTGACCCTTTACACCGCCCTGTCACTTGGCCGCCCGCCGTTGGGCGATGGCTTGCAACGGCGCTTCCTTGAGCCTTTCATCGAGCGTGTATTCGCCGACTATGAGGAGCTCGCATACCTGGCCGACCTGCGTGGCGACAAGCTCCCGCCGAACATCCGTGTCGAGCAGTTCTTCATGCAGCCCGGCAGCCTGCTGCACAGCGATACGGCCCAGCAGGACTACGTCAGCAGCAACTACAGCCACGCAGCACGGGATATCAACGCCAAGGGGCTGAACCTGATCGCGCAGCTAGTGGCGGCCACGCCCGAGCGGCCCGATCACCTGAGCCTGGCCTGCAATCCCGATATCACCCTGGACCTGCTGCCGATGATCGCCCGGCGCCGTGCTGAGGGCGAGACCATCCTGGTGCTTGGCCAGGTCCATGACGAACTGCCCTACATGCCAGGGGACGCGGAACTGGGCCTGGAGCAGTTCGACCTGTTGATCGACCAGCCCGAAAGTCGCCGGTTGTTCTCAACGCCAAACATGCCGGTGAACACCCAGGACCATTGCATCGGCCTGCATGCCAGCACCCTGGTGCGCGACGGCGGTACCCTGCAGATCGGCATCGGCGCCATGGGCGATGCGGTGGCGGCGGCGCTGCTGGCACGCCAGGGCGACAACGAAGGCTATCGTGCGCTGCTCGATGAGCTGGATGTGGGCCCATGGCAGGCTCTGATCGAGCGGGAAGGGGGGCTGGATACCTTCGCCCAGGGGCTATATGGCTGCAGCGAAATGTTCGTCAACGGGTTGCTGGCCCTGGCCGAAGCCGGGGTAGTGCGCCGCCCCGCGGACGAGCACGGCGTGCTGGTGCATGGCGGCTTTTTCCTTGGCCCACGGGCGTTCTACCAGCGCCTACGCGAGACGCCGCTGGAGCAGCGCGCACGCTTCGCGATGACCGCCATCAGCTACATCAACGAGCTGTACGGCCAGGAAGAGCGCAAGCGCCGTCAGCGCCGAGATGCGCGTTTCATCAATACGGTATTCGGCATGACCTTGCTGGGGGCCGGTGTCGCCGACCAGCTCGAAGATGGCCGGGTGCTCAGCGGCGTGGGCGGGCAGTACAACTTCGTCGCCCAGGGCCATGCGCTGGAGGGCGGTCGCTCGATCCTGTTGCTGCGTAGCTGGCGCGAGGCCGGTGGTGAGGTGACCTCCAACCTTTACTGGACCTACGGCCACTGCACCATACCCCGGCACTTGCGAGACATCGTGATCACCGAATACGGCATTGCCGACCTGCGCGGGCAGACCGACAGCGAGGTGATTGCGCGGCTGCTGGCGATCAGTGATTCTCGTTTTCAGCGCGAGCTGATGGAGCGGGCCAAGTCGGCGGGCAAGCTGGCGAAGGACTTCGTGCTGGATGCGCGCTATACCGACAACACTCCCGAGCGCCTGGAGGCAACCCGCGCGCGGCATGCGCGATTGTTTCCGGAATATCCGCTGGGCAGCGATTTCACGGCCGAGGAGCGTGACTTGTTGCGGGCGCTGAATTGGCTCAAGAGCAAGTTCAAGCTGAGCGAGGTGCTGGAGCTGGGCAAGGCGGCGCTGGATGCGCCGGCGCCCGAGGCCTATGCAGCGCAGTTGGCGCGCATGGGGCTGGGGGAGCCACAGGGGCTGAAGGAGGAGTTGTACCAGCGGCTGCTGCTGGCGGGGCTTCAGGCTACCAAGCCGTGAGGCTGCGTGGGAGCGGGCAAGCCCGCTCCCACGGATCCATCACTCGATGAAGGTGACCACGCCACCTTCCAGCGACTTCACCCGGGCCAGCGATTCGACGCGGTAGCCCTGGCTGTCCAGCTCGGCGCGGCCGCCCTGGAACGACTTCTCGATGACGATGCCCAGGCCGGCCACGGTGGCGCCGGCTTGCTTGATGATCGAGATCAGCGCCTGGGACGCCTTGCCGTTGGCCAGGAAGTCATCGATCACCAGCACGCGGTCGCTGCTGTTGAGGTGGCGCGGCGAGATGGCCACGGTGTTCTCGGTCTGCTTGGTGAAGGAATACACCGAGGCAGTCAGCAGGTTCTCGGTCAAGGTCAGCGACTGGTGCTTGCGGGCGAAGATCACCGGCACGCCGAGCTTCAGGCCGGTCATCACCGCCGGGGCAATTCCCGAGGCTTCGATGGTGACGATCTTGGTCACGCCGGAGTCGGCGAACAGGCGGGCGAACTCGTCACCGATCAGCTGCATCAGCGCCGGGTCGATCTGGTGGTTGAGAAACGCATCGACTTTGAGTACCTGGTCGGAAAGCACGATGCCTTCTTCGCGAATCTTCTGCTGCAGTGCTTCCACTGTGTGTCTCCGATGTAATGAGTGGCCTGTATGGCCGATTTGTAAGTCCAACTTCGGCGCCAGACTTCGTCACACTGCGTTGCCACTCCTCGCCGTAGCTGGGCTACGACTCGTCGTGTCGCCTTGTGTGCCGAACCCTGGCACTCGAATTTGAACTCACAAATCGGCCATACAAGCCACCGTGGCCGCAAATAGCGGCAAAGTTTAAGAATAATGGTTGATCAGCGTTTGAGCATTGCCCGGATATCGGCCAGGGCGTTGTTGCCGCGCGCGGCTTTCACTTCCACGGGCGCATCGTCCAGGCCTTCCCAGGCCAGGTCGTCCGGCGGCAGTTCATCCAGGAACCGGCTCGGTGTGCAATCGATGATTTCGCCGTACTGCTTGCGCTTGGCGGCGAAGGTGAAGGCCAGGGTCTGGCGCGCGCGGGTGATGCCCACGTAGGCCAGGCGGCGTTCTTCCTCGATGGTGTCGGCCTCGATACTCGAGCGGTGGGGAAGAATCTCCTCCTCCATGCCCATGATGAACACGTAAGGGAATTCCAGGCCCTTGGAGGCGTGCAGGGTCATCATCTGCACGCCCTCGGCGTTTTCTTCCTCTTCCTGCTGGCGCTCGAGCATGTCGCGCAGTACCAGCTTGCCGATTGCGTCCTCGATGGTCATGTCACCCTCTTCGTCCTTCTCGAGGGTGTTCTTCAGCGCTTCAACCAGGAACCAGACGTTGCTGATGCGGAACTCCGCGGCCTTGTCGCTGGCGGTTTGCTGGCGGATCCAGTTCTCGTAGTCGATGTCGCGGATCATCTCGTGCAGCGCGGCGATCGGGTCGTCCAGGGCGACTTTGTGGCGTACCCCGTCGAGCCAGTGCTTGAAGCGCTGCAGGCGTTCGGTGTAGCGAGCGTCGAGGTGCTCGCCCAGGCCCATCTCCTCGCTGGCGGCGTACATCGAGATACCGCGCTCGGTTGAGTAGTTACCGAGCTTTTCCAGCGTGGTCGAGCCGATTTCGCGGCGCGGTACGTTGATCACGCGCAGGTAGGCATTGTCGTCGTCGGGGTTCACCAGCAGGCGCAGGTAGGCCATCAGGTCCTTGACCTCCTGGCGACCGAAGAAGCTGTTGCCGCCGGACAGGCGATACGGCACCTGGTGGTGCTGCAGCTTCAATTCGATCAGCTTGGCCTGGTAGTTGCCGCGGTAGAGGATGGCGAAGTCGCTGTACGGGCGGTTGGTGCGCAGGTGCAGGGTGAGGATTTCCATGGCCACGCGTTCGGCCTCGGCTTCCTCGTTCTTGCAGCGGATCACGCGGATCTCGTCGCCGATGCCCATCTCGCTCCACAGCTGCTTTTCGAAGGCATGCGGGTTGTTGGCGATCAGCACGTTGGCGCAGCGCAGGATGCGGCTGGTGGAGCGGTAGTTTTGCTCGAGCATGACGATCTTCAGGGAGGGGTAGTCCTCCTTGAGCAGCATCAGGTTCTCGGGGCGGGCGCCACGCCAGGCGTAGATCGACTGGTCGTCGTCGCCGACCACGGTGAACTGGTTGCGCATGCCGATCAGCATCTTCACCAGCAGGTACTGGCTGGCGTTGGTGTCCTGGTATTCGTCCACCAGCAGGTAGCGCACGCGGTTCTGCCAGCGTTCGAGCACGTCGGGGTGTTCCTGGAACAGCTTCACCGGCTGCAGGATCAGGTCGTCGAAGTCCACCGCGTTGAAGGCCTTGAGCGTGCGCTGGTAGTGGGTGTAGACGATGGCCGCGGTCTGCTCGCGCGGGTTGCGCGCCTTTTCCAGGGCCTCGGGCGGCAGGACCAGGTCGTTCTTCCAGGCACCGATCATGTTCTTGATCTCGTCGATGCCGTCGTCGCCGGAGTATTCCTTCTGCATGATGTCCGACAGCAATGCCTTGATGTCGGACTCGTCGAAGATCGAGAACCCCGGCTTGTAGCCCAGGCGGTCATGCTCCTTGCGGATGATGTTCAGGCCAAGGTTGTGGAAGGTGCACACGGTCAGGCCACGGCCTTCCCCCGGACGCAGCAGGGTGGCGACTCGCTCCTTCATCTCGCGCGCGGCCTTGTTGGTAAAGGTCATGGCGACGATGTACTGGGCACGGATGCCGCAGTTCTGGATGAGGTGGGCAATCTTGCGCGTGATCACGCTGGTCTTGCCGGAGCCTGCACCGGCGAGCACCAAAAGAGGGCCGCCGACGTAGTCGCGGGCTTCCTGTTGCCGGGGATTGAGTCGGGACATGCTAGAAACCGGGGGTAACCAGAAAATAGCCGCGCATTCTAGCAGGCATGGGCTGGTTAATGCGCGACCGTCTGACGTTGTGATGCAGGGCGCGAATCGGATTTGCCGCATCTGCTACTTTCGCGCAGGATGCACGTCAGATTGCGTCGGGATGGCGGCCAGGGACAGGCAACGACTAAAAGTGAAAATCATTTCCAATTAATCGGGTAGGATTGCCCGCGCTCGCCGTTCCACCGCCCATGTCTAAGGAGCCCGCTTGTCCACGCCTGTCGAACCCCTGCGTTTGCTGCTGTTGGCTGATGAGTCGGAATGGGCCGTGCATTTGCGCGAGTGCCTGCAACCGATGGGTGGCAGCGTTGTGCTGCTGACTGCGCCGAACTGGGCGGCGGTGGACAGCCTGTTTGCCAATGACCGCCAGGCCGTGGTGTTGGCTACCCCCGAGCTGCAGCCTGCGCCGGGGCGTTGCGAGCTGCCGACCATCTTGCTGCTGGAGCAGGAGCCCCTCACTGCCCCGTTGGGCGCAAGCGACTGGCTGGTGCTGGCGCAGCTGACTACCGACACGCTGCGTCGTTCGCTGCGCCATGTGCGTGAGCGCGGCGTGCTGGTGGCCACTCTGCAGCGCCTGGCCGAACAAGACCCGCTGACCGGCATCGCCAACCGGCAAGGCTTCCAGGCCCTGTTGACCGCCCGCTTGGCTGAGAACGATGGCCGTGGCCTGGCCCTTGGCCACCTCGATCTGGACAATTTTCGCCACGTCAACGATGCCCTCGGCCACCAGGGAGGCGATCGGCTGATCCTGCAGGTGGTCGCCCGGCTGAAGCATCAGCTGGAGGCAAGTGACCAACTCGCGCGTCTGGGCAGCGACGAATTTGCCCTGTTGATCGACACCCGGCGCGATCCCAACCGCGCCGAGTGGATGGCCGAGCGCATCACCGAGGCTCTGACCGAGCCCTATTGGATCGATGGCGAAAGCCTGCTGCTCGGCTGTAGCCTGGGCATCGCCCATGCCCGCGCCCAGGCCGGCGCCGACCCACTGATGTGGCACGCGCACATTGCCATGCGCCAGGCCAAGAGCAGTCAGGGCTGTACCTTCCATGTGTTCAACGAGCGCATCAATCGCAACGCCCGCAGCCTGGCCGACCTAGAAAGCGAACTGCGCCGCGCCCTGCGTCGTGACGAGTTGGAACTGCACTACCAGCCGCGGCTCAACCTCGCCGACGGTCGTATCGTCGGGCTCGAGGCGCTGGTGCGCTGGAACCATCCCGAGCGCGGCCTGCTGGCACCGAGCGAGTTCGTGCCGTTGGCCGAGCAGAGCGGTTTGATCGTGCCTCTGGGTTACTGGGTGATCTCGCGGGCGCTGAGTGATATGCAGGCTTTGCGCGAGCGCGGCCTGGCACCGCTGCACATGGCGGTGAACCTGAGCTTCCGCCAATTCCAGGACAGCCAGTTGCTGGCAACCCTGAGCCGGCTGATCGTCGAGCACGGGGTCGATGCGCGCTGGCTGGAGTTCGAGCTGACCGAGACTGCCGTGATGCGGCGCAACGAGTTGGTGCGCCAGACCATGGATGCCCTCGGGCGGCTGGGGGTGCGCTTCTCGCTGGATGACTTCGGCACCGGCTTTTCATCGTTCGTGCACTTGAACAGCTTGCCGATCACCTTGCTGAAGGTCGATCGGAGCTTCGTCGGCGGCATGGAGCAACGCGAAGAGAACGCCAAGCTGGTCCACGCGATGATCAACCTGGCGCACAACCTCAACCTGGAGGTGGTGGCAGAAGGTGTGGAGAGTGAGGAGCAGCTGGCGCTGCTGCGGGCGTTCGGTTGCGACCAGGTGCAGGGCTTCCTGGTCAGTCGGCCGTTGCCGGTGGAGGCGTTGATCGAGTACCTGTTGCAGGTGCCGGCTCCGGGCCTGGTGCAGACCCTTTAGCCCCCATCGCCGGCAAGCCGGCTCCCATAGGTTTTGTGCCGTCCTTGTGGGAGGTGGCTTGCCGGCGATGCGCCGCGTCAGCGGCGCCTGTCGCCTTTGGATCAACCGGCGAGCATGCGCCCGGTCTCCTCCAGGTTCTCGTGCCAGCTCAGCGCCTCGCGCAGGATATGCGGGGTATGCCCGCCACGCTGGCAGGCGCGCTCGAAGTAATCGTTCAGCGCGGCGCGGTAGTCCGGGTGCACGCAGTTGTCGATGATCACCCGGGCGCGCTCGCGTGGCGCCAGGCCGCGCAGGTCGGCCAGGCCCACCTCGGTCACCAGGATGTCCACGTCGTGCTCGGTATGGTCGACGTGACTGACCATCGGCACCACGCTGGAAATCGCGCCGCCCTTGGCGATTGACTTGGTGACGAAGATCGCCAGGTGGGCGTTGCGGGCGAAGTCGCCCGAGCCGCCGATGCCGTTCATCATCTTGGTGCCGCAGACGTGGGTGGAGTTGACGTTGCCGTAGATGTCGAACTCCAGCGCCGTGTTGATGCCGATGATGCCTAAGCGACGCACGACTTCAGGGTGGTTGGAAATCTCCTGCGGACGCAGCACCAGCTTGTCCTTGTAGCGCTCCAGATTGCCGAACACATCGGCATTGCGTCGGCTCGACAGGGTGATCGAGCTGCCCGAGGCAAAGCTCAGCTTGCCGGCGTCGATCAGGTCGAAGGTCGAATCCTGCAGCACTTCGGAGTACATGGTCAGGTTTTCGAACGGCGACTCGATCAGGCCGCACATCACCGCGTTGGCGATGCTGCCGATGCCGGCCTGCAGCGGGCCTAGGTTGTTGCTCATGCGGCCGGCGTCCACCTCGCCCTTGAGGAAGGCGATCAGGTGGTCGGCGATGCCTTGGGTCTCGTGATCCGGCGGCAGCACGGTGGACGGCGAGTCCGACTGGTCGCTGATGACGATGCCAACGATCTTCGCAGGGTCGATCGGGATCGCAGTGCTGCCGATGCGGTCGTCGACCTTCACCAGCGGGATCGGCGTGCGGGTCGGACGGTAGGTCGGGATGTAGATGTCGTGCAGGCCTTCGAGGTTGGCGTTGTGCGACAGGTTGATCTCGACGATGACCTGCTTGGCGAAGATCGCGAAGCTGGCCGAGTTGCCCACCGAGGTGGTCGGCACGATATGGCCTTGCTCGGTGATCGCCACTGCCTCGATGACCGCGATGTCCGGCAGGGTCAGTTGCTTGTTGCGCAACTGCTCGACGGTTTCCGACAGGTGCTGGTCGATGAACATTACCTTGCCGTCGTTGATGGCCTTGCGCAGGGTGCTGTCGACCTGGAACGGCATGCGCCGGGCGAGTACGCCGGCTTCGGTCAGTTGCTTGTCCAGGTCGTTGCCCAGGCTGGCGCCGGTCATCAGGCTGATCTTCAGCGGCGACTGCTTGGCGCGCTCGGCCAGTGCGTGGGGCACGGCCTTGGCTTCACCGGCGCGGGTAAAGCCGCTCATGCCGACGGTCATGCCGTCCTCGATCAGGCCAGCGGCGTCAGCCGCACTCATTACCTTGCTGTGCAGGGAGGACAAGCGGATACGATCACGGTACATGGATTGTTATCTCAGGCTACTGAAGCTACTGGAAGCGCAGTCTAGAGATTTCGCCCGGTGCCGTCCCGCGACCATGGTCGTATGAGCGGCCCGGAAATAGAGCCGTTGATCTGGATCAGGCAAATGCGACAAACCCCGGAAATGGCTTCCCGGGGTTTGTCTTGTACAAGCGGTCGTGATGCGGTCCTTGGACCTATTCCACAGCCTTGACCATGTCCTCGATGACCTTCTTCGCGTCACCGAACACCATCATGGTCTTGTCCAGGTAGAACAACTCGTTGTCCAGGCCGGCATAGCCGCTGGCCATGGAGCGCTTGTTGACGATGATGGTCTTGGCCTTGAAGGCCTCGAGGATCGGCATGCCGGCGATCGGCGACTTCGGATCATTCTTCGCTGCCGGGTTGACCACGTCGTTGGCGCCCAGCACCAGCACCACGTCGGCCTGGCCGAACTCGGCGTTGATGTCCTCCATCTCGAACACCTGGTCGTACGGCACCTCGGCCTCGGCCAGCAGCACGTTCATGTGCCCGGGCATGCGCCCCGCTACCGGGTGGATCGCATACTTCACGGTCACGCCGTTGTGGGTCAGCTTCTCGGTCAGTTCCTTGAGCGCGTGCTGGGCGCGGGCCACCGCCAGGCCGTAGCCCGGGACGATGATCACGCTGTCGGCGTTGCTCAGCAGGAAGGTAGCGTCGTCGGCCGAGCCGGATTTCACCGGGCGCTGCTCTTTCGAACCCGTCGCGGCACCGGCATCGACGTCGGCACCGAAGCCACCGAGGATCACATTGAAGAACGAACGGTTCATCGCCTTGCACATGATGTACGAGAGGATCGCACCGCTGGAGCCGACCAGGGAGCCGGCGATGATCAGCATCGAGTTGTTCAGCGAGAAGCCGATACCGGCTGCTGCCCAACCCGAATAGCTGTTGAGCATCGACACCACCACCGGCATGTCTGCGCCGCCGATCGGGATGATGATCAGCACGCCCATGACGAAGGCCAGGGCCAGCATCAGGGTGAAGGCGCTGTAGTGGCCGGTGAAGGTGAACAGCAGCCCCAGGGCGATGGTCGCCAAGCCCAGGATCAGGTTCAACTTGTGCTGGCCGGCGAACTGTACCGGTGCGCCCTGGAACAGGCGGAACTTGTACTTGCCCGACAGCTTGCCGAAGGCGATCACGGAACCTGAGAAGGTGACGGCGCCAATGGCCGCGCCAAGGAACAGCTCGAGGCGGTTGCCGGTGGGGATCGGGTCGCTGATGGCGGCGACGATGCCCAGCGACTGTGGTTCGAGCACGGCGGCGATGGCAATGAATACCGCGGCCAGGCCGATCATGCTGTGCATGAAGGCGACCAGCTCCGGCATCTTGGTCATCTCGACACGCTTGGCCATGATCGAACCGGCAGTACCACCGACCAACAAGCCGACGATCACGTAGCCGATACCCGCGGTCGCAAGCTCGGCGCCAAGCTTATAGATGAGGCCAACTGTGGTGAGGATGGCGATGCCCATGCCGATCATGCCGAACAGGTTGCCGCGCCGCGAAGTGGTCGGGTGCGACAGGCCCTTGAGCGCCTGGATAAAGCATACCGAGGCGACGAGGTAGAGGAGCGTTACCAGATTCATGCTCATGCTTACTTCTGCCCCTCGTTCTTGGTTTTCTTCTTGAACATCTCAAGCATGCGGCGGGTGACCAGGAAGCCACCGAACACGTTGACCGCGGCCAGCGCCACCGCCAGGGTGCCCATGACCTTGCCGGCCGGGGTGACGGTCAGCGCGGCAGCCAGCATGGCACCGACGATGACGATCGCGGAAATGGCGTTGGTGACTGCCATCAACGGCGTGTGCAGGGCCGGGGTGACGTTCCACACCACGTGGTAGCCCACGTAGATGGCCAGCACGAAGATGATCAGGTTGTAGATGCCGTGAGAAATCAGCATGTCTTCCATTGTCGTGCTCCTCAGCCGTTCTTGCGCACGACCTGGCCGTCGCGGCACATCAGGCACGCGGCGACGATGTCGTCTTCGAGGTTGATGACCAGGTTGCCGTCCTTGTCGAACAGCAGCTTCATGAAGTCCAGCAGGTTGCGCGCGTACAGCGCCGAGGCGTCGGCACCGACCTGGGCCGGCAGGTTGGTCGGGCCGACGAGGGTCACGCCGTGCGCCATCACCACCTGGTCGGCCACGGTCAGCGGGCAGTTGCCGCCTTGGACCGCGGCCAGGTCGATGACCACCGAACCGGGTTTCATCTGCGCCACGGTCTCGGCGCTGAGCAGGGTCGGTGCCTTGCGTCCGGGGATCAATGCGGTGGTGATGACGATGTCAGCCTGCTTGGCACGCTCGTGCACGGCCTGGGCCTGGCGCTGCATCCAGCTGGCCGGCATTGGCCGGGCGTAGCCGCCCACACCTTCGGCGCACTCACGTTCCTCGTCGGTCTCGTAGGGCACGTCGATGAACTTGGCGCCGAGCGACTCGATCTGCTCCTTCACTGCCGGGCGCACGTCGGACGCCTCGATCACCGCGCCCAGGCGCTTGGCCGTGGCGATGGCCTGCAGGCCGGCCACACCGGCACCGAGGATCAGCACACGGGCGGCTTTCACGGTGCCGGCGGCGGTCATCAGCATGGGCATGAAGCGCGGGTAGTGGTGGGCTGCCAGCAGCACGGCCTTGTAGCCGGCGATGTTGGCTTGCGACGACAGCACGTCGAGGCTTTGCGCGCGTGAGGTGCGCGGTGCAGCCTCCAGGGCGAAGGCGGTGATGCCGCGCTCGGCCATCTTGGCGATCAGTTCGTTGTTGAACGGGTTGAGCATGCCTGCCAGCAGGCTGCCGCTGTTGATCAGCGTCAGTTCCTGATCACTGGGCGCGACCACCTTGAGCACCAGCTGAGCGCCGAAGGCGTCGGCGGCTTCGCCCAAGTTGGCGCCAACGGCCTCATAGGCACTGTCCGGAATGCTGGCCTTGAGCCCTGCCCCCCGTTGCACGGTGACCTGATGGCCCTGGCCAACCAATTTCTTGATGGTTTCCGGGGTCGCGGCGACCCTTGTCTCACCCGTCTGCGTCTCGAGAGGAACACCAATGTGCACGACTTTGTCTCCTGCGGTGACCTTTTGTCTTTATAGGAACCAGCGCACTTCGGGTGGTGCGGCTGGGTGGTCGTAGAGCACGACCCCGCCGGATCCGGGGCGGGGGAGGCATTTTGCAGACGAACCCGAGGGCCTTCAACCGGTTCTGAAGCGAAACGAAGTTAAAACTACAAGTCACCCTGTGACCGTATGTCGCAACGACCTGCCCTCGACCCGTCAAGCACGCGCTATGCGGAGCTTAGGAGAAAATTTGAAAAAAATTCCGCTATTTTCGTTCTCAGTTTGCTGAATGTCGCAAAATTAGCTGCAAACCCGCGCAGTAACTAGGGTTGCTAGGTTTTTCAGGGTGAACGGAACAGATTACGGATTTGCGACAAATCCATATATCTGTAGGTGTTCAAAATAATTGACTACGGGGTCAGCTTTGGCCGTTTCACCCTATTCCGTGGCGGTGTACTGTTGCGCCTGCGCCACCAGCCAGTCGCGGAACGCCCGTAGCGAGGCGGACTCGACCTTCCGCTCGGGGATCATCAGATGGTAGGCCTTGTCGCTGGAGAGGGCATGCCTGTTAGCGACCACCAGTCGGCCCTCCTGCAGCTCACGCTGGATCAGGAACGGTGGAATCAGCGCAATGCCCATGTCATGCATGGCGGCCTGGGCCAGCATCGAAAACAGCTCGTAGCGCGGGCCGGTCATGTCGCGTTCGACGCTCATCCCCAAGCCGTCGAACCATTGTCGCCAGGCATAGGGGCGGGTGGTCTGCTGCAGCAGCGGCAAGCCGGCAATGCGCTGGGCGTCGAGGCTGGCTTGCCCTTCCAGCAGGGAAGGGCTGCACACCGGCATGGGGTTCTCGCCCATCAGTCGGTGGGATTGGGTGCCCGACCAGTCTGCGTCGCCGAAGTAAATGGCGGCATCGAAGGGCGTGTCGGCAAACAGGAAGGGGCGGGTGCGGTTGGTCAGGTTGACCGTGACCTCGGGGTGACGCTGCTGGAAGTCCTTCAGGCGCGGCAGCAACCACTGGGTGCCGAAGGTCGGCACCACCGCCAGTTCGATGACATTGGCGCCTTGCTGGCGCATCACCGAAAGCGTGTCGCGCTCCACCGCATCCAGCTGTGCGGCTACCTGGCGGCTATAGGAGAGCCCGGCTTCGGTCAATTTCACGCCCCGGCGCGAACGGCGGAACAGTTCGACATTGAGGAAGGTCTCCAAGCTGCCGATCTGCCGACAGACGGCACCCTGGGTCAGGGCCAGTTCCTGAGCGGCCTTGGTGAAGCTCTCGTGACGTGCGGCCGCCTCGAAGCAGACCAGGGCAGTGGTGCTGGGAATCTTGCGGCGCATGTACGTGAACCTCACATGTCAGGCGTTGAGCAGGGCATTTTGATGATTACGAAGTGAGAAAATATCACTAAACGGTGCGCAATCCTCGTTTGTCCCTCACGCCAAACAGGCCTAGGATCAATCCAGCACAACAATTCGTTCCCATCTTTCGAGGAATCCGCACATGGCTGGCAAGGCAAGCTTCAACTGGATCGACCCGCTGCTGCTGGATCAGCAGCTCACTGAAGAAGAGCGCATGGTCCGTGACAGCGCCTATCAGTTCGCCCAGGACAAGCTGGCACCCCGTGTGCTGGAGGCGTTCCGTCACGAGCAGACGGATCCGGCGATCTTCCGTGAGATGGGCGAAGTCGGCCTGCTCGGCGCGACCATTCCCGAGCAGTACGGCGGCAGCGGCCTGAACTACGTCTGCTACGGCCTGATCGCCCGCGAGGTGGAGCGTATCGACTCCGGCTACCGCTCGATGATGAGCGTGCAATCATCGCTGGTCATGGTGCCGATCAACGAGTTTGGTACCGAGGCACAGAAGCAGAAGTACCTGCCAAAGCTGGCCAGTGGCGAATGGATTGGCTGCTTCGGCCTGACCGAGCCCAACCATGGTTCCGACCCTGGCTCGATGATCACCCGCGCCCGCAAGGTCGACGGTGGTTATCGCCTGAGCGGCAGCAAGATGTGGATCACCAACAGCCCGATCGCCGATGTATTCGTGGTCTGGGCCAAGGACGATGCCGGCGATATCCGCGGCTTCGTGCTGGAGAAAGGCTGGGACGGCCTCAGTGCTCCGGCCATCCATGGCAAGGTCGGCCTGCGCGCTTCGATCACCGGCGAGATCGTCATGGATAACGTGTTTGTGCCGGAAGAGAACATCTTCCCCGACGTGCGCGGCCTCAAAGGCCCGTTCACCTGCCTGAACTCGGCCCGCTACGGCATCTCCTGGGGTGCGCTGGGGGCCGCCGAGGCCTGCTGGCACACCGCTCGCCAATACACCCTGGATCGTCAGCAGTTTGGCCGCCCGCTGGCTGCCAACCAGTTGATCCAGAAGAAGCTGGCCGACATGCAGACCGAGATCACCCTGGCCCTGCAAGGCTGCCTGCGCCTGGGCCGGATGAAGGACGAAGGGACCGCGGCGGTCGAGATCACCTCGATCATGAAGCGCAACTCCTGCGGCAAGGCCCTGGACATCGCTCGCCTGGCGCGGGACATGCTGGGTGGCAATGGTATTTCCGACGAGTTCGGCGTCGCCCGCCACCTGGTCAACCTCGAGGTAGTCAACACCTATGAAGGTACTCACGACGTGCATGCGCTGATCCTTGGGCGTGCGCAGACCGGCATCCAGGCGTTCTATTAATAGAGGAGCCAGGCCATGGGCGCGCTTTCCCATCTGCGGGTGCTGGATCTTTCCCGGGTATTGGCCGGCCCCTGGTCCGGCCAGATCCTTGCCGACCTTGGAGCGGATGTAATCAAGGTGGAGCGCCCCGGCGCAGGTGACGACACCCGCTCCTGGGGGCCGCCTTTCTTGCGCGATGCCCAGGGCGAGAATACCAGCGAGGCGGCCTACTACCTGTCGGCCAACCGCAACAAGCGCTCGGTGACCATCGACTTCACTCAGCCCGAAGGCCAGCGCCTGGTGCGTGAGTTGGCGGCGAAGTCGGATATCGTCATTGAGAACTTCAAGGTGGGAGGGTTGGCGGCATACGGGTTGGATTACCAAAGCCTGAAGGCCATCAATCCGAAGCTTATCTATTGCTCGATCACCGGTTTTGGTCAGACCGGGCCGTATGCCAAGCGTGCCGGCTATGACTTCATGATCCAGGGGTTGGGCGGGCTGATGAGCCTGACCGGGCGCCCGGAGGGGGAGGAGGGTGCGGGGCCGATGAAGGTTGGGGTGGCGCTCACTGACATCCTGACCGGGCTGTATTCCACCGTGGCGATTCTTGCGGCCTTGGCGCATCGTGATCAGGCGGGCACAGGCCAGCATATCGACATGGCGTTGCTGGATGTGCAGGTTGCCTGCCTGGCCAATCAGGCGATGAACTACCTCACCACAGGCAACCCACCCCGGCGGTTGGGCAATGCGCACCCCAATATCGTGCCCTACCAGGACTTCCCGACGGCGGATGGCAATTTCATTCTCACCGTGGGTAATGACGGGCAGTTCCGCAAGTTTGCTGAAGTGGCGGGGCAGGCACAGTGGGCGGATGACCCGCGGTTCTCTACTAATAAGCAGCGGGTAGCCAATCGTGCGGAGCTGATTCCGTTGATTCGCCAGGCTACGGTGTTCAAGACCACGGCTGAATGGGTCACTGAGCTGGAGAAGGCAGGTGTTCCATGCGGGCCGATCAATGACCTGGCGCAGATGTTCCAGGACCCACAGGTATTGGCGCGTGGGCTGGCGGTGAATGTTCCACATCCGCTGGCGGGCAGCGTGCCGCAGGTGGCCAGCCCCATTCGGTTGTCGGAGACGCCGGTGGAGTATCGGCATGCGCCTCCATTGCTGGGGGAGCACACCGAGGCGGTGCTCATGGATGTGCTGGGGCTGAGCGGGGAAGCGGTGCAGAGCCTTCGGGGCGCAGGGGTGCTGTAATACGCGCTATAGATGTAAGAAGCGGGGCGGCCGGCAGGCCGCCCCGCTTTGCTTTTCAACAATCTGAAGGTTTTGTGAAATAAAGGTTGACGGGCTTTCAGATCCCCTTATAATGCGCCCACTTCCAGCGACATCGGAACGAAAAACTCCTTGAATATCAATGGGTTGATCGATCAAGAGGGTTGCGGAGGTGCTTCGGTCGTCAGATCGGCAGTGGTGAAAAAGGCAGTTGACAGCAGGTTGTAACGCTGTATGATTCGCCTCCCGCTACGAGAGATCGCAGCGAGTCAAGTGTTTGAAGTTGAACGGGTTTCTCGCAAAATACTTCAAAATAAACGCTTGACAGCCAATGAGGAAAGCGTAGAATGCGCGCCTCGGTTGAGACGAA
>NZ_FOEQ01000005.1 GCF_900110655.1 Pseudomonas soli | reverse complement strand
AAAAATCCTCGCTCCATCATCCGGCCCCTACGCTTCGCTCCGGGGTCCCCTCACTCCGGCCTTGCTCCCGGGAGGACCGCGCTGAACGCCCCATCCTGGGGCGCAGCGCTTGACGGGCATCCATGCCCGTCACCTCCCTCCGCAAGACCTCCGTTCGGCCTCCTGAAGTCGCAATTTGTGGCGCCTGAACTATCGCGCACTTAGAAGCAAAAGCAGAGCAAGAGCAAGAGCAAGAGCAAGAGCAAGAGCAAGAGCAAGAGCAAGAGCAAGAGCAAGAGCAAGAGCAAGAGCAAGAGCAAGAAAATAAGTTTGAGATTTGGAGTTGGAAGTTCTTATTGCAGTCAGGCCTCTCACCGACAACCAGGCATGAGGCCTCTGCAGAATCATAAAACTGTTAGACGAATTCTATAATCCGCCCTATCTATCACGCACAAAGCCGCAATGGTTCCAACGTCCTGCACAGCACATCAAGCACACGATCTTCATGCTCATGAATAAAGAAATGCCCTCCCGGAAACTTAGCCAGCGAATACTCGCCAACCGTCTCCCGCCCCCAGGCCTGCAATTGTTCGTCATTGGCGCGATCGTTCTCGCCGGCGAACACATGCAAGGGACATTGCAGCGGCAGGCGCTGCTCGTACGCATAACGGCCACAAAGCAGGAAATCCGCCTGCACGATCGGCAAGGTCAGGCTCATGAGCTCGTCGTTGGCCAGCACTTCCTCGGAGGTACCACCGAGCTTGCGCAATTCGGCGATCAATTCGGCATCGCCACGCGGCTCGGTCCATTTGCCACCGGCGTAATCCTCGCGCCGGGTCGGCGCCGCAGTGCCGCAGGCGAACAAGGCCACCGGCGGCGGGCAGCCGAGTGCACGCAGTTCATGGGCCAGCTCGAAGGCAACCAGCGCCCCCAGGCTGTGCCCGAGCACGGCGTAAGGCGCATGGGTGACGGCGCGCTGCTCATGGGCCAACTGCCGGGCCAATGCCCGCAAGTCGGTATGCAGCGGGTCAGCCATGCGCGCACCGCGCCCGGGTAGCTCCACCGGGCGCACCTGCAGCCAGGCCGGCAGCTTGCGCCGCCAGCGGCTGTAGACCATCGCACTGGCACCGGAATACGGCAGGCACAGCAGATTCAGGGTCGACACCGCCTTATTGCGCCGCGACTTCGGCCATCTTCTGGCGCAGGCTCAGCGGGCGCATGTCGGTCCAGACTTCGTCGATGTAGGCCAGGCAGTCCTTCTTCAGGCCGCTCTTGCCCACCGCGCGCCAGCCATTGGGGATCGCCTTGTAGTCGGGCCAGATGGAATACTGCTCTTCGTGGTTGACCACTACCTGGAACTGGATATCGTCGCGGTCGAAAACGGAAGTCATTGCCTGTCTCCTTGAATGATGAGGGCCGAACGCGCCGGGCGCAGGGCGGCTCCCATGAAAACGAAAAGAGCGCGGGGAAAATTAGGGGCGCTCGACGATAGCCTTGCGGCGCGCTCAAGATCGAGCGCCGACCGCGCGGCGCATGGCGGATGAATCCGCTCCTACGTTTGCCAGCCTTGGTTGCACGACAGGTCTGGTGCTACTGGGCTTCACTCCCCCAGCCCAAGGCCTTGTACAGCGCAATCGCATCCAGGTACGAGGCCGTCTCTGCCTCCGCCACCTCGCGCTTGATCGAGAACAGCGCACGCTGGTTCTCCAGCACCGCCAGGTAGGTGCCGGCCCCGCGCCGATAGCGCTTGTTGGCGATGTCGATGGCCTCGCTGCCGTGCCCGGCGGAGGCCACCAGGCTTTGCAACCGTGCCTGGTTGCGCACCAGCTGCGTGACGGCGTTCTCCACTTCCTCGCGGGCCAGCAGCACCGCCTGCTGGTAGCGCGCCTGGCTGCCCTCGGCCAGCGCCTCGCGCACCCGCAGGCGCGCACGGGCATTGCCCAGGCGCAAGGCCGGCCAGGTGACCATCGGCGCCAGCTCATAAGCGCGGGCCGCGCTGCCCAGGTCGCCGCTGCGCAAGGCGAAGAAACCAATGAACCCGCCCAGGTCCAGGCGCGGGTACAGCTCGGCAGTGGCCGCACCGACGTCCTCGGTGCTGGCCGCCAGCTCGCGCTCGGCACTGACCACATCAGGTCGCTGGCCAATCAGCGCATCGACGTCGCCCAGCGGCAACTGGCGCGCCAACGGCGGCAGGAACGGCGCGGCGCCCTGCTCCAGGCTGCCCGGCACCTGCCCGGTCAACACATCGAGGCGATAGCTGGCCTGCTCGATGGCCGCCTGCAGCGGCGGCACCGCCGCCTCGCTGAGCAGCAGGTTGGCATGGGCGTTCTGCTGATCCTCGTACTGGCCACTGCCGGCACGCACCTGGGCGCTGGTCAGTTGCAGGGTCTCGCGCCAGGCCTCGACCTGGTCCTCGGCCACGACGAGGCTGCGCTTGAGGCCGAGCTTGAGGTAGTAGTTGCGCGCTACTTCGGCGGCGATGCTCAGCCGCACCTGGCGCAGGTCCGCCGCCGCCGCGTCGGCACGCGCCTCGGCGGCGTCGGTCAGGCGCTGCAGGCGGCCGAACAGGTCGACCTCCCACTGCACGTCGAATCCGGCGCGGTACTGCTCGGTGCGCATGCGTCGCGGGTCGCTGCCATCGGCCGGTTGCTGCTGCTCCAGGCTCTGGTTGTAGCCGGCGCGGGCGGTGACCCAGGGGTAGCGGTCTAGGCTGCGGTCGTCGAACAGTGCCCGCGCCGCCAGCAGGTTGGCATGGGCCTGGCGGATATCGTGGTTATTGGCCAGGGCCTGGTCGACCAGGCGCACCAGTTGCGGATCGTCGAAGAACCGCCACCACTGCTCCGGCATCTCGCCACGGGCGGCGAAGGCGGCGCGCTGCGGGCTGTGCAGGCCACTGGCAGGTGCCTCGGGCTTGCGGTAGTCGGGGCCGACGCTGCAGGCCGACAAGGCCAGGGCCACCAGGGATACGACGAATACCGGCTTCATGGCTGGCTCTCCAGGGTTTCGGCCAACGAGCGGGCCCGCGCCGAACGCGCCGTGCTGGCATGGTCACGGGCCAGCAGGCTGTAGATGGTCGGCAGCACGAACAAGGTGAACAAGGTGCCGACCAGCATCCCGGTGACGATCACCACGCCGAGCCCGAAGCGGCTGGCGGCGCCGGCTCCGGAGGCGAACAACAGCGGGATCAGGCCCACCACCATGGCCGCCGTGGTCATCAGGATCGGTCGCAGGCGGATCTGCGCCGCCTTGCCGATGGCCGTGCGCCGGTCCAGGTGCTGCTCGGCCTGCAAGGTGTTGGCGAACTCGACCATGAGGATGCCGTGCTTGCTGATCAGACCGATCAGCGTCACCAGGCCGATCTGTGTGTAGATGTTCACCGTGGCCACCCCCAGTGCCAGCGGCAGCAGCGCCCCACTGATCGACAGCGGTACGGTGATCAGGATGATCAGCGGATCGACCAGGCTCTCGTACTGCGCCGCCAGCACCAGGTAGATCACCACTACGGCGGCGAGGAAGGCCAGCATCAGGGCATTGCCTTCCTGCTGGTACTGGCGTGCGTCGGACTGCCAGTCGATGCTGAAGCCCGCCGGCAATTCGGCGGCGACCTGCTCGAGGAAGGCCACGGTGTCGCCCAGGGTGACGCCGGCCGCCGGAATACCCTGGAAGGTCGCGGCGTTCTGCTGGTTGAACTGGGTAAGGCGGTTGGGCTCGACCTGCTCGCTGACCTGCACCACGGTGGACAGCGGCACCAGCCTGCCCTCCTCACTGCGCACGTACTGCCGGGTCAGGGCCTGCGGCGTCAGGCGCTGGTCACGCGGGCTCTGCGCGATCACATCATAGGAGCGGCCATCCAGGCCGAAACGGTTGAGGTAGTTCTCGCCCACCAGCACCGCCAGCGACTCGCCGATGTCCTGCATGCGGATACCCATGCTGTTGGCCTTGGCCCGGTCGACCCGCACCTGCACCACCGGGTTGTTGTAGTCCAGGTCGCTGTCGACCACGGCGAACAAGCCGCTCTGCCGCGCCTTGGCCTTGACCTGCTCCATGGTGTCGAACAGCACCCGGTAGTCCTGGGAGCTACGCAGCACCATCTGCACCGGCAGGCCGCCAGTGGAGCCCGGCAGCGCGGGCAGCTGGAAGGCGAAGATGCTGGTGCCCTCGACATCATTCACCGCTGCCTGCAGGTCGAGCTGGATCTGCGAGGCATTGCGTTCGCGCTCGTTCCACGGTTGCAGGTTGATGCCGCCAATACCTGAGGCGATGCCGTCGCTACCGTTGATGATCCAGGTGCTGACGGTCTCTGGCAGGGTCCGGTAGACCGAGTCGAGCTTGTCGGCGAAGCGCTCCACATAGGCCAGGTTGGCATGCTGTGGCGCCTTGATCGCCGTGAGCAGCCCGGCTTGGTCCTCGGTTGGCGCCAGCTCACGCTGCGGCAAGGCATACAGCAGCGGCAGGCTGACCAGCACCAGCAAGGCGAAACCGACGCTGATCCAGCGGTGTTTCAGCGAGAAGCCCAGCACATGGGCGTAGCGCTCGGCCAGCCAGTCGAAGAAACGGTTGGCCGCATGGGCCATGCGCCCCTCGGACTGCCGGGCGTCGAGCAGGAACGAACTCATCACCGGCGACAGGGTCAGGGCCACCACGCCGGAAACCACCACTGCTCCGGCCAGGGTCAGGGCGAACTCGCGGAACAGCGCGCCGGTCAGGCCGCCCATCATGCCGATCGGCGCGTACACCGCCGCCAGGGTGATGGTCATGGCGATCACCGGCCCGGCTACCTCGCGAGCGCCGATCAACGCCGCCGCCACCGGGGTGCGCCCTTCCTCGATATGGCGGTGGACGTTCTCCACCACGACAATGGCGTCGTCCACCACCAGCCCCACCGCCAACACCATGGCCAGCAGGGTGAGCAAGTTGACGCTGAAGCCGAACGCCAGCATCAGCGCCGCGGCGCCGAGCATCGACAGCGGGATGGTCACCACCGGGATCAGCACCGTGCGCAGCGAGCCCAGGCACAGGTAGATCACCACCACGACGATTGCCAGGGCCTCGAGCAAGGTCTTGGTGACCTCGTCGATGGAGGCCTGGATGAAGCGCGCCGTCTCGAAGGCCAGCTCCGCCTTGACGTCCGGCGGCAGGGTCTGGCGAATCTGCGGCAGCAATTGGCGGATGCCATCGACGATCACCAGCGGGTTGCCGCCCGGGGTGGCGAACAGCCCCAGGTGCACAGCCGGCACGCCGTCCATGCTGGCGCTGGTCTCCGCCGAGGCCGCGCCCAACTCGACGGTGCCGATGTCGCGGATACGCACCAGGCCGTTGCCGTCGTTGCGAATCACCAGCTCGCGGAAGTCGCCGACCGAGGTCAGGTCGGTGTCGACGCGGATGTTGGCGATAACGTACTGGCCTTTCACCTTGCCCGGCGCCGCCTGGTAGTTGTTGCGGCGCACCGCCTCTGCCACGTCGGCCGCGGTCAGGCCACGGGCGGCCAGGCGCGACGGGTCGATCCACAGGCGCATGGACAAGGTCTGGCCGCCGAACACCTGGACCTTGGCCACGCCCTCGATGGTGCTGAGCAGCGGCTCGACCACTCGGGTGAGGTAGTCGGTCATGGCCGGGATAGGCAGGCTCGCACTGGAGAAACCGATGTAGGCCACCGCCGTGGACTCGCCCGCAGAGCGCTCGATCACCGGATCGTAGGCCCGTTCCGGCAGGCGGAAGCGTACCTGGTTGACCTTGGCCATCACCTCGGTGAGGGCCTGGGTCGAGTCGCGGTTCAGCTCCATGCGCACGGTCACCAGGCTACGGCCCTGCACCGACGAGGACGACAGGTAGTCGATGCCCTCCACCGACGACACTGCCTGGGCGATCGGCTGGGTGACGAAGCCCTGCATCAGCTCGGCGGGGGCGCCGGGGTATTCGGTGGTCACGGTAATGGTCGAGCTTTCCAGCAAGGGGTACTGGCGGATCGGCAACTGCAGCAGCGACAGCAGCCCCAGCAGCAGGATCAAGGTGCTGACCACCAGCGCCAGCACAGGCCGGCGCACGAACAGGTCGGTAAATGTCATGGCGTGTTCTCGCTGGGGTCAGGCGCCGCTGGCCGGAGCCTGCAGGGTGTCTACGGTGGCTTGCACGGCGGTGCCGTCGCTCAGGCGCAACTGCCCGGACACCACCACCTGGTCGTCTTCGCGCAGGCCCTGCTCGATCACTACCCGGCCGGCCTGGCGTTCACCGGTACGCACCGACACACGCTGTACCACCAAGGCATTGGCGGCGGCATCGTGGCGGGCGACGAACACCGTGTCGCCGTAGGCGGTGTAGGCCACGGCGGTTTCCGGCACGGTCAGCACCTGGCCGTCATCGGGGCTGGCTACCTGCACGCTGGCATACATGCCGGCCGACAGGCGCGCATCGGGCTTGGCCAGGGTGGCCTGCACCTGCACCGTGCGCGAACGGCCGATCAGGGGATCGATGGCGGTGATATGCGCGGTGAAGGCCGTATCGGGGAACGCATCCAGGCGCACCTCGACCGGCTGGCCGGTGCGCAGCTGGGCGCTGAGCTGCTCCTCGAGGGAGAAGTTGACATAAAGGCTGCGGGTGTCGATCAGGCTGACCACCGGGTCGCCGACATTGAGATACTGGCCCTGGTTCACCCGGCGGATACCCAGGCGCCCGTCGAAGGGTGCGCGCACCGCCTTCTGGGCGATCACCGCCTCGGTACGGGCCAGCTCGCCCTGGGCCATGTCGCGGGCCGCCAGGGCGTTGTCCAGCTGTTCCTGGGTGGCGGCGTTCTCGCGCAGCAGGTCCTTGACCCGCCGGTAGTTGGTCCGTGCATTGTCCAGCTGGGCCTTCAGGCGCAGGCGCTCGGCCTGCTCCGGGGCATCGTTGAGGGTGACCAGCACATCACCCTTGCGCACCTGCTGGCCGGAGCTGAAGTTGATCGCCGTCACCCGCCCGCCGATCTCGGCCGACACCAGCACCTGGTGCACCGCCTCCAGCTCGCCGACGCCGGCGAAGGCGCGCTTCTGCGGTGCTTTCTGTACCGTGGCCAGGGCCACCTTGACCAAGTGCCGCGGCGCGGATGCCGTGGCCTGGGTCTCCCCGGCGTGGCGCCAGGCCAGGCCACCGGCGGTAATCAGGGCCAGCACCAGGGCACTGCCAAGTATTGCCTTGCTATTCATTGCGCGTCCTCGCCTCAGGCCCAATCCAGGTTGAACAGGAAGAACGCCAGGGTCGCCCACAGCACCAGCACCAGGTGGGTGAGCTGCAGGCCTTCCTGGCGTATCCAGTAGCCGAACCACAGGCCCCCGAGCAGCATGGCGAAGGTGAAGGCAAGGAAGGCGCCAAGCGCCAGGTTCAACCAGGTGCGGGCCATGAGCGGGTCCTGCACGACGATCAGCCCATAGGTGCCGACCCAGGCCGCCAGGCTGGCGACGATCTGCAGCAGCAGGATCACCACCAGCGCGGCACGGGCCAGGCCCGCCGAATGACAGGCCCTGCGCAGCAAGGGGAATTCGATGGCCGGCGGCTGGCGCAGTGGCGCCATGGCCAAGGTGGCGCCAATGGCGCCGACGGAGCTGGCGAAAGCCTGCAGGTTGTTCAATACCGCGATGCTCAGCCACAACGCCAGGCCCACGGCCTGGATGGCCTGGAACAGCCACAGGGAGGTGTGCAAATCCATATCAACGTCCGTATTGATGGCCTGGGCGGGAGGCCAGGCAATTACACAAGAAAACGCTTGGATATTAGAGGCAGCCTAGCCGATACACAAGCGCCCCTATTACAGGGGCGCGTGTTGCCAGGGAAGTTGATGCGGATCAGTCGGGAGACATTTGCCGGGCAGGAGGTGCCAGGAACCGGGATTCTCGGTCAATGGAATTTCTGCAGGAGCGGCTTTGACCGCTCCTGCAGAAGGCGTGGTTCACGCCTGCCCAGGCACCCGAGTCAGGGCTTCGCGAAAGCGCTGGGTACTGGCCAGCGCCAGCACCAGGCCGACAACCGCCACGCTGCCCCCCACCAGGCCGATATGCGCCACGCCCACCTGGCTGCTGACAATGCTGCCAAGCAACGCACCGCCACCAATACCGATGTTGTAGATACCGGAGAACAACGCCATGGCCACGTCGGTGGCATCCGAGGCAAGCTTGAGGGTCTTGGACTGCAAGGCCAGGCTGAAGCTCAGGATCGCCACGCCCCAGACCATGCTCAGGGCGGCGAACACCTGGAAATTGCCCGACAGCGGCAACAGCAGCAGCAAGCACGCGGCCAGGGCGCCGATGGCACCCACCAGGAAACCATGGGGGAAACGCTCGCTGTAGCGGCTGAACAGCACTGAGCCGAACACCCCGGCACCGCCGTACAGCAACAGCAGCAACGTGGTGTGTTCGCCACTGATCCGTGCCACGTGCAGGGCGAAGGGTTCGATGTAGCTGTAGGCGGTGAACTGCGCGGTGATCACCAGGGTCACCAGCATGTAGGTGATCACCAGCGCCGGACGCTTGAACAGCACCGGCAGGCTGCGCAGCGAGCCGGAATTCTGGCTCGGCAGCAGCGGCAGCGACTTCATCAGGCAGAGCATGGTCGCCAGTGCCACCCCGGCGATACACAGGAAGGTGATGCGCCAGCCCAGCGCCTCACCCACCACGCGCCCCAGCGGGATGCCCATCACCATCGCCAGGGTGGTGCCGGTGGCCAGCAGGCCCAGCGCCTTGGCTTGCTGGCCTGGCGGCGCCACGCGCACCGCCAGCGACGCGGTGATGGCCCAGAACACGGCATGGGCCAGGGCGATGCCGATGCGGCTGACCAGCAGCATGGCGAAGCTCTGCGACAGCCACGACATCAGGTGGCTGACGATGAACACCAGGAACACTATCAGCAGCAGGCGGCGGCGCTCGACGTTACGGGTCACCAGCATCATCGGCAGCGAGGCCAGCGCCACCACCCAGGCATAGATGGTCAGCATCAGGCCGACCTGCGCGGTGCTCATCTCGAAGCTGCGGCCGATATCGCTGAGCAGCGCCACAGGGACAAACTCGGTGGTATTGAAGATGAACGCCGCCAGCGCCAGGGCGATGACGCTCAGCCAACTGCCGCTGCCGGCGGTCGGAGGCATGGAGGTGGGGACGGGACCATTCATGTGTAGACGTTTTTCTCCGCGGACAAGGCAACAGGACGCGCATCGCCTGCCCGGATGCCAGGCCGGTGACGCACGTTTTTTATTGGAAGGATGTCCGGCATGGTACGCATCAAGGCGGGGCCTCACAACCGCAGGTGCGGACCGAGTACCATGCGCGCCTGCGTGCACCTTTTTGTCGCACATCAGCTACCCTGCGGAACAAGGAGTTCGATCCGCCCATGGACAAGCAGCACCCCCAGCAGCAATGGCGCGAGGCGGTCATCGCCTATGCCGAGGCCATCAACCGCTATGTCGCGCATGGCCGCGCGCAAGGCTGGGACAATCTGGAGGAACCACAGGCACCGGCCACCGAGCACCTGCTCGAGGCCTGGCAGGCAGCCCTGCTGGCCATCAACCGCCCGGGCACCGACGAGCAGCAACGCCAGCTGTTCCGCGAAGCCTGGCCCCCGGCTCACCTGCCGCTGCTGCCATTGCTCGACGAACAGGCCCGAGGCATCGGCAACCTGCTGCTGCTCGATGACGGCAGCGTGCTGGTTCGCATCGGCATGCCGTTCGAATGCGGCCAGGTACTGCGCCTCGATGGCCAGGGCGTCACCCCGGTGATCGGTGTCGAGCACTTCGGGCGCTGCCCAGGACGGCGCTACTACGCCCTGGCCAACGCCGAGGGGGTCCGTGTGACCGATGGCTGGGGCGGCCCGCAGGTGGCCCGACTGGCCTGGCCCCATGGCCTGGAAGGTTTGCCGGCGGGCTACCCGTTCGATCCCTTCGACCTGCCGCCGACGCCCATCGCGCTGCTGCCCTTCCCCGACGGCCAGCGGGTGCTGCTGGTCAGCAGCGACGGCATCTTCGTGCTTGCCGCCGCCGGCGCCACACGTCTGCTGCCACGCGAGGACGACATTCTCGAGGAACTGCGCCAGGGCACCGACCCGGACGACATCGCCTTGGGCCTGACCATGGCACATGCCGCGCTGTCACCGGACGGCAGGCTGGTTGCCCTGGGCGAACAATGCGGCCGTCACCTGGTGCTCGACGAGCAGTTCAGGCGCATCGCAGAGGTCGGCCCGGCCAGCGAATACCCGCACTTCGCGCTGTTCAACCGCCGGGGCGACCAGTTGATTCTCAATGCCTGCCACTTCTATCAGGGCGGCACACTCGGCGTGCGGGTGGCCGACCTGCCGGGACTGGATACCGGTTTCTACAGTCAAGACCCACGCACGCCACAACTGCAGTGCGGCGCAAGGGTCTACGCCGGGGTGGCCCGTGACGGCGAGTACATCGTCGGTGACGCCCATGGCTACCTGCGCGCCTTCGGCGAGGACGGCCACGAGCACTGGCAGCACTATCTTGGTTCGACCATCAGCGCCATGGACATCAGCGCCGACGGCCGCACGCTGGTGGCGGCCAGCCATGCCGGGTTCATTTCGCAGATCGCCCTGGACCGTGGCAGACCGCAGTGGCAGATCGGCACGGGGGCGCATGGCGAGGTACGGCGCTGGTTGTGCTGGAAAGGCTTCGACCGGCCGCTGGCCTGGTAGGTCGCTGGCGCGGGCCTGCGGCAAGGCATCCGTCTCAGGAAGCCGTCGTCGCCTGCTCGCCCTCCTCGGCCCGCGCCGCATAACGTTGTGCCAGCACCGCGCAGACCATCAGCTGGATCTGGTGGAACAGCATCAATGGCAGGATCATCGCGCCGATGCCACCGCCGACGAACAACACCTGGGCCATGGGCACGCCTGTCGCCAGGCTCTTCTTGGACCCCGCGAAAAGGATGGTGATGCGGTCCTCGACATTGAAGCCCAGCAGCCGCCCGAGCAGCCGCGTGCCGAGCAGCACCACCGCCAGCAGGATGCCGCACACGGCAAACAGGCCCGCCAGGTGCTGCGGCGACACCGTGTGCCACAACCCGGTCACCACTGCCTCGCTGAAGGCGGTGTACACCACCAGCAGGATCGAGCCCTGGTCCACCAGTTTCAGCCAGCGCGCATTGCGCTTGACCCAGGCACCGATCCAGCGGCGGGCGATCTGCCCGGCGACGAAGGGCACCAGCAACTGCAGGGTGATCTTCAGCACCGCGTCCAGCCCGGAGCCGGTGTCGCCCGAGGCGCCCAGCAGCATCACCACCAGCAGCGGCGTGAGGAAGATCCCCAGCAGGCTCGAGGCCGCCGCGCTGCAGATCGCCGCCGGCACGTTGCCACGGGCCAGCGAGGTAAAGGCGATGGCCGACTGCACCGTGGCCGGCAAGGCGCACAGGTAGAGCACGCCCAGGTACAACTCGTTGCCCACCAGCGGCACGAACAGCGGCTTGAACGCCAGCCCCAGCAGCGGGAACAGCACGAAGGTGCAGGAGAACACCAGCAGGTGCAGGCGCCAGTGGCCGGCACCGGCGATGATCGCCTCGCGCGACAGCTTGGCGCCGTGCAGGAAGAACAGCAGGCCGATGGCCAGGTTGGTCAGCCAGCCGAACAGCACCGCGCCGTCGCCTGAACACGGCAGCACGGTGGCGATGAACACCACCCCGAGCAGGGCCAGGGTGAAATTGTCGAACAGCATGCGCAAATATCTCATCACAGGTTCCGTCTTGTCTTTGTGCAAGCCTGGACGATAAGGTCTCGGCCCTCATGCCGCTAACGCCGGAACCCCCGCCGGTATCGCCCAACGGACAACCTGGCGGCTGAAACACGAAAAGGAACCTTGCACCATGAAACGTCCCCCACACCTGCTGCTGGCCACTGCCCTGACGCTGGCCGCGCCACCGCTGTTCGCAGGCGACCTGCAGCACAGCGTCGATGGCGTCATCCAGCCGCTGATGCGCGAGCACGGCATCGCCGGCATGGCCGTGGCAGTGTATGCCAATGGCCAGGCGCACTATTTCAACTATGGCCTGGCCGACAAGGCCAGCGGCCAGTCCGTGACCCGCGATACGCTGTTCGAGGTCGGTTCGGTGAGCAAGACCTACACCGCCACCCTCGCCGCCCTGGCCAGCGCCGAAGGCAAGCTCGACCTCGCGGCGCCCGCCAGCCGCTACCAGCCCGCCCTGGCCAAGGCGCCGATCGGCAGCGCCACTGTGCTTGAGCTGGGTGCCTACAGCGGCGACTGCCTGCCGCTGCAGTTCCCCGACGAGGTGCAGACGAAGGAGCAGACCCTGGCCTGGTTCCAGCACTGGCAACGCCGCGCCGAACCCGGCACCCAACGCTGCTACTCGAACCCCAGCCTGGGCCTGTTTGGTGACCTGGCAGCCCGCGCGCAGCACCAGCCATTTGCCGAACTGATGACCCAGGGGCTGCTGCCGCGGTTGGGCCTCAAGCACACCTACCTGGAAGTACCGGCCAACGCCCGTGGCCTCTATGCCCAGGGCTACGACGCCAAGGACAAGCCGGTACGGGTCAACCCGGGCCCCTATGCCGAGCAGGCCTACGGCATCAAGACCAGCGCCAGCGACCTGCTGCGCTATGTGCAACTGCAACTGCAGCCGGATGCGCTCGATCCGGCCCTGCGCAAGGCCATCGCCATCACCCAGTCCGGTTACTTCCAGGTCGGCGCCATGACCCAGGGCCTGGGCTGGGAGCGCTACTCCTACCCGGTCAGCCTCGACACCCTGTTGGAATACAACGGCGCCAAGATCATCCGTGGAGAAAACCCGATCAAGGCGTTGAACCCGGCCCTGCCCGCCGAGCCTGCCGCCTGGTACAACAAGACCGGAGCCACCGGGGGCTTCGGTGCCTACGTGGCATTCGTGCCGTCGAAACAGATGGGCATCGTGCTGCTGGCCAACCGCAACTATCCCAACGAGGAGCGGGTCCGCGCAGCGCAACGCATCCTCTCCAGTCTGGAGCGCTGACATGCTCAGAGTCCTTGGCAAGGCCTCGTCGATCAATGTACGCAAGGTGCTGTGGACCTGCATCGAACTGAACCTGCCGTTCGTACGCGAGGACTGGGGTAGCGGCTTCCAGTCCACCGACTCGCCCGAGTTCCTCAGGCTCAATCCCAATGCCATGGTGCCGGTGATCGTCGATGGCGATTTCGTCCTGTGGGAGTCCAACACCATCCTGCGCTACCTCGCCAACCAGCATGACGGCGCCCACCTCTACCCTGGCGCTCCCCGGGCTCGCGCCGCGGTGGACCAGTGGCTGGACTGGCAGGCTACCGACCTCAACGACACCTGGCGCTACCCGTTCCTGTCGCTGGTGCGCCAGTCCCCGGCCCATCAGGAACCGGCCCAACTGGCCAGCACCAGCGCCCAATGGATGGCGAAGATGCGCCTGCTCGAACAGCGCCTTGAAGCGACCGGCGCCTTCGTCGCCGGTAACGCCTTCAGCCTGGCCGACGTGGCCATCGGCCTGTCACTGAACCGCTGGCTACGCACCCCCCTGGAGCACCCGCCGCTGCCAGCGCTTGCCGCCTATCATGCACGCCTGCGACAGCGCCCGGGCTTCCTCGAGCACGGCGACAACGGCTTGCCATGAACATCGGAGATGGATTGTCAGACAAAATGTAGTGCATGAAAATTTTCACTACAAAGCTGTTGACGCCCTTCCCGGGTCTTGGGCATGATGAGGCCGTCTCCCTGATCGGGAGCGGTGGCAAGGGTGTTCCAGACGGCCTGCGCGGTAACGCAGGCCGTCCGTGGAGAGGGAATCTGCCCAGAAGGCAGCGTGAGAAAGCCCCTGTTGCGAAGCTGCTGTAGCAGCCTTGGTTAGCGCGCTACATGTTGTGGCGCCAAATGTGAACTTCGGACGAACTTCACCAACGAATGTGAGTAATGGGGGCTTTATGATGAACTTGAACAACAATCCAACCATCGACCAACTGGCTCAGCTGTTCGCCGCGCGCAAGGACAGCCTCGACGACCACCTGCTGTGGGTCAGCCAGTCCGGCGAGGTCCGCCTGGATCGCCTGCCGCCGAACACGGTCGAAGACGAGTTCGAATCGCACATGCCGAGCATGCGCGCCCGTTTCAAGGTCTACCGCCGTGGCCAAGGCTACGTCGGCAAGAAGGCCGCCGCCGACACCTCTTTCGTCGGTCGTGTGCTCGAGACCCTGCAACAAGAATGGCCGACCGCCCGTGAGCGGCAGGCAATCAAGGTGATCGACGCGTTGAATTGATCCCGCGGCTTAACACCGTTTCTTGAGCCCGGCCCGACAAAGGCCGGGCTTTTTCATGCCTGGCGCCTGCGCGGCATGGCTTCGGGCAGCGGCAAGGCGCCCGTGGCCAGGGCACGGGCGCGGTCAACGCCCCACACCAGGGCGCGGGTCATGGTCTCGCCCGGGCGCGAGGGGTAATACTCCTCCAGCAATGCCTTGCCGTCGCGGGCGTACAGCCCAAGAAACAGCTGCGTGGCGCCAACCCTGGACAGGCGCACCTGCACATCGATGCTGGTGCCGTCGCTCAACTCCTCGTCATGACAACGGCTGTGCAACTGTGCATCGGCCCATTGCCAGTAGGTCTCTTCCCTGATTCGCATTGAAGTCGATACTCCGTGTCTGAAATGCCGCGCAAGAAAAGCACAGCTTCGAGCCGACGGCGAGGGGGACCCGCCGATACCATGAGCGGGATCAAGAAATGACGGGAAATGCGTGCCATTGGGCGGTTTTGCACAGATCGGACAAACATGATCGCGGGGCAAGCCCGCCCCACAGACCTTGTTTGCCTGTGGGGCGGGCTTGCCCCGCTAATGTGCTGTTTCACTTTTTCGACGGGACACGCGGCGTGAACCGCCCCTTCTTGGCCCGTTGCAGGTGTGCCGGCTGCAGTTGCTCCGACTCGTCCAAGGTCATGTTGGCAAAGCCCAGGCGCAAGGCCGCTTGCCCGCAGCGCACCTGGCTGTTGATCGGAAACGCATCGTTCAGGTCTTCAAAAAAAGATTCGCTCATGCCCTGACTCCCTCCAATGGCGACCGTGCCGGCAGGCAATGCACCTGCCTAGTGAAGCAGCGGCCCGTTGAAGTGAGACTAGCCGGTCATTTGCAGACCAGTCGGACAAAAACTCCTTGCCCGACCAGTGGCAACTGGCCTTACTTCAAGCGCACCGCCGTACCGGTGGCGAACACCACGACCATGCCGCCCTGCACCGACGGCATGCTGATCTCGAAGTCCACGCCCACCACTGCATCGGCTTGCAACTGCCGTGCCCGCGCCACAAGCTCCTCGGTGGCCTGCTCACGGGCCAGCTTCAGCGCACTCTCCAGGGTCTGCGAACGGCCACCGAAGAAGTCGCGAAAGCGTGCGAAGAAATCGCGCACGAAGTTGATCCCCTGCACCGATTCGGCGCTGACCACTCCGAGGTATTCGGCAACGGGGCGGCCTTCGAGCTGGCTGGTGGTGCTGATGATCATGGGTGAAGCTCCTGGAACAAAGAGCACGATCCTAACAAATCCTCTGCGGCCAAATTACACAAGCAACTTCTTGAATAATGATTTTCCGGCTCCTAGACTCCCAGTGCAGGATCACGCAAGGAGCCTTCATGACCGCCATCCCCGAACAGCCACCCGCACGCTGGAGCGAATTGCTCAGCGGTGGCAATGCGCTGCGCTCGATCGCCCTGGCCGGCGGTGTCGCCCTGCACGCCGTCAATGTCTATATCGTCACCACGCTGCTGCCCACGGTGATCGACGAAATCGGCGGGTTGGCCTTCTATGCCTGGAACACCACCTTGTTCGTGGTGGCCTCGATCATCGGCTCCACCCTTTCCACCCGCCTGCTGGCCCGCGGTGGGCCACGGGTCGCCTACCTGCTGGCACTGCTGGTGTTCACCCTCGGTTCGGCAGTGTGCGCAATGGCCACCAGCATGCCGCTGCTGCTGGTCGGGCGCAGCGTGCAGGGCCTGGGCGGCGGCATCCTGTTCGCCCTGAGCTATGCGCTGATCCACCTGGTGTTCGAGAGCCGCCTGTGGCCCCGCGCCATGGCCCTGGTCTCGGCGATGTGGGGGGTGGCCACGCTGTGCGGCCCGGCCGTGGGCGGCGTATTCGCCGAGGGTGGGCACTGGCGCTGGGCATTCTGGTCGCTACTGCCGGTGGCCGCCGCCCTGGCGCTGACCGTCTGCCTGCGCCTGCCGGCGCGCCAGGCGCTGGACGACAATGGCGCCCGCCCGGCCTATGGCCTGATCGCCTTCCTGGTGGCCTCGGTGCTGGCGATCTGCGCGGCCAGCCTGGCCGACTCACTGTGGGTCAACCTGGGCGGGATCGTCGCCGGCCTGGCCATCGCCGCGCTGATCGCCCGCCTCGATCCCCGCGCCCGCCACCACCTGCTGCCCACCGGCGCCTACAGCCTCAGGCAACCGATGGGCGCACTGTTCGCCATGATGTGCCTGCTGGTCGCGGCCATCACCACCGAGATCTATGTGCCCTACTTCCTGCAGCGCATCCATGGCTTCGGCCCCCTGGCCGCGGGCTACCTGACGGCCGTGATGGCCGCCGGCTGGACGGTCGGCGCCCTGGCCAGCGCCGGGCGTGACCGCAATGGCGGAGCCTGGCAGATCCGCTGCGGCCCGCTGCTGGTGGCCCTGGCGCTGCTGGCCCTGGCACTGCTGACACCCGCCTTGGCGTGGGTCGCCAGCACGCCGGGCCTGGCCCTGTTTGCCCTGGCCCTGGCCGGCGTCGGCCTGGGCATCGGCCTGGGCTGGCCACACTTGCTTACCCGCGTGCTGCAGGCGGCGCGCCCCGGCGAGGAAAACCTCGCTTCAGCCTCGATCACCACCGTGCAGCTGTATGCCACCGCGCTGGCCGCGGCCCTGGCCGGCCTGGTGGCCAACAGCGCCGGGCTGGTCGAGCCCGGTGGCGTGGAAGGCGCACGCAGTGCGGCGCTGTGGCTGTTCGCCGTATTCGCCTGCGCACCGCTGTTGGCCCTGCCATTGGCGTTGCGCCTCACCTCTGAACGCAAGGAGTGCCCATGAAGGAATCCAAGGAAGTCTACGAGCGCATCAGCGAGCAGTTCGAGGACTTCACCAGCCACGCCAGCCAGCGCGGGGTCGAGGTCGACACCTTTCGCTACATGGCCGGCGAAGTGATCGGCGAAGAGATCCTCGACCTGGCCTGCGGCCACGGTTTCTTCAGCCGCCGCCTGAAGGACTGGGGCGCGGCGAAGGTGCATGGCGTGGACATCTCGCCGAGCATGATCTACCAGGCGCGCCAGGCCAACGACGGCATCGCCTACGAGGTGCGCGACGTGGCGCAGATGGGCCAGATCGGCCAGTTCGACAAGGTCACTGCGGCATGGTTGTTCAACTACGCCGGCAGCGTCGAGGAGCTGCGGCGCATGTTCGAAAGCGTCGCCCTCAATCTCAAGCCGTCCGGTCGATTGATTGCCTACACCGCCAACCCGACCTTCGACCTGGCCCGTGGCAACTTCACCGAGTACGGCATCCGCGTACTGGACGAACAGCCGGTCGAGGGCGGCTTCCGCTGCCAGGGACAGTTCATGAGCACGCCGCCGGCGGACTTCACCTACTACCGCTGGCACAAGGCGGTCTACGAGCAGGCCGCCCATGACGTGGGCCTGCGCAATGTGCGCTGGATCGCCCCGCTGATCAGCGGCATCCGCAAGAAGGCACATCCGCCGGGGTATTGGGACCTGTTCGAACAGAACAGCCTGCAAGTCGGGTTGATCTGCAGCCGCTGAGATCGCTGGCGCCGCCAACGCGGCGCATCGCCGGCAAGCCGGCTCCCACACCGATCGCGTCCAACCTCAAGCCATGCGCCATCCCGTAGGAACCGGCTTGCCAGCGATGGGATGCACAAGGCGTCCCCGCTCAGACCTGTACCAGCCACTCATCCACCAGCCCTTGGCGCGCCAGAACCTCGCACCACGCAGGCTGCGCCTCGACCTGGACTTCATTGCAGTCGAGCGCGTACAACGCCTGCAACACCCGCTGAGCATCAACCTCCTCGATCACCTGGCAGCGCGCCCGGGCATAGCGCCCGTCACGCATCGCCTGCGCCGTATGCAGCACCAGCGTCGGAGCAAGGCCATCCAGCACCTTGGCCGAGGCCGGGCAATCGAGCCGCTGATCAACCACCACCCGCAACGGAGTCACCGGCTCGACTCGCTGTGCCGGAACCTGCGCCAGCAGCGACGGGTCGCAGGCCTTGACCCAGTCACAGGTGGTCAATAACGCCGAGGCCCTGCCCCGCCAGTGCTCCAGCGGCGCTTGCTCGTCGCAATGGCTGAGCATTGCGCCCTCACCCATCGCGCCAATGGCCAGCGCCGCCGGCCGCAATACCCGCACCCAGGGGCGCTGGCGCTCGATACGCGAGAAAAACCCGCGATTGAGGGCTCGCGCCGTGGGACAGGGCATGGCCTCGACCGCGATGCCCGCTTCGCGCAGCCGAAGCGCACCGATGCTCTGCGACGCATCGGCACTGGCCGTGACCACCCGGCGCACCCCGGCGGCCACCAGGGCATCGGCGCACGGCGGGGTCCGCCCATGGTGACCACAAGGCTCGAGCGTCACATAGGCGGTGGCCCCGCGCGCCGCCGGGCCTGCCTCCTGCAAGGCGTGGACCTCGGCATGGGCGTGGCCGGCGCGCTGGTGCCAGCCGCGCCCCACCACCTGGCCGTCGTTGACGATCACGCAGCCGACCCGCGGGTTGGGCATGGTGCTGTACAGGCCCTGGCTGGCGAGCGCCAGGGCCATGTCCAGGTAATGGCGGTCGAGCGCACTCACGTGCGGACCAGCGCCAGCAGATAGCGGGCCTCGCCATGCTGACGCTCGATCACCTCCAGGCCCTGCCAGGTGAAGCCATGGGCCTCCAGTGTCTGGCGGATGCCAGCGTCGGTGAAGAAATAGCCCTGGCGCTGGTTGTCCATTTCCCGCCACCCCGCCTCGGGGTGGGCATCATCCACCCCGAACACGTTCAGCCCGACCAGCGCGCCGGGGCGCAACAGGCGGCGCACATGGGCCAGGTAAGGGCCCCACTCGTCCGGGTGCTGGTGGTGGAAGCAGCCGTTGTCCAGGGCCGCGTCGAACACCGTCCCCGGCGCCGGCTGCCAGTCCTGCATGGCCTTGTTCACCAGGTCGAGGCGATCCCCCCAGCGTTTGCGCAGCAGTGGCCAGCTGGAGTTCTCGACGATATCCAGCCCGGTGACGCGGTGCCCGGCGAGGATAAAGGTTGAGGCATCGCGGCCACGTCCCACGCCGATATCCAGCACATGCTGGTCACCCTGCGGGTCAAGCCGCTCGAGGAAAGCCTGGGCCGCCTGGATCATGCCGACATCCCACGACCACTCGTCCTCGCCGTGGCTGTAGCGGTGCACGAACGAGGTGTCGAGGGCCTTGCGGTAGTCGCCCTGGGGCATGAAGTCGCTTGCTTGCTTGCTCATCGTGCTGCTCCTTCAGGATGCCAGGCGGGCGTCGATGCCGTAGATGCGCCCATCATAGGAACTGGCCAGGAACGCATCGCTGGCCGCGTCATGGGTCAGGCAGGAAATGCCGCTGGCGGTGGGCCGCTGCACCGGCAGCCAGCGCCGCGAGGCCAGGTCGAACAACGCCACGGTGCCGTTGTAGGCGGCGGTGGCGATCACCCGGCCATCGCTGGAGGCGGCGATGCACTTGATCGAGTGCTGGTGCGGCGAGTCGAACACCTCGTCGCCGGTCTCCAGCCACAGGCGCAACTTGAGGTCGCGGCCGATACTGGCGAAACCGCCGGTGATCGGGCAGCAGCCGTTGGAAATGCGCGTATGCGCCGCCTCGATATGCCGCACGCAGCTGAAGTCGGCGATGCTGTGCAACGCGGCGTCGGCCGAAGCGCAGACGCTGAACAGGTGGCGCTCGTCGGCGGCCACGCCCTTGATCGCGTTGTCGTGCATCGGGATCGATGCCACCAGGCGCAAGCCGCCCTTGCCGTCATGACCGAACACCAGGCCTTCGCCGGTGTAGGTGCCGATCAGCGCCAGGTCCTCGCCCTGCTTGACGAAGGTGGCACCACAGTTGAGCGGTGAACGGTGCTGGTAGAGCATGCGCCCGGACAGGCCATCGAACACCTGGCCCATCTGGCCACCAGTCAGCAGCAACGGGCCGAACGGCAGGAGGAAGTTGCACAGGCTGCCGACACAAGTCACCGGCTGGTCGTCACGGTGCAGGATGCCAGCGTCGCCGATGCTGTACTGGCGCTCTTCGCTGCGCACCACGGCATTGATGCTCACCGCCGGCTCGATGCCCGACACCTGCCACTGGTCCTGCTCGTAGTTCCAGGTGGCGTAGCGCGAGCCGAAGGTGGCGAACACCAGCTGCTCGTCGCCAACGAAGGCGCAGCTGCGTGGCCAGA
Source organism: Pseudomonas soli (assembly GCF_900110655.1). Lineage (GTDB taxonomy): Bacteria > Pseudomonadota > Gammaproteobacteria > Pseudomonadales > Pseudomonadaceae > Aquipseudomonas > Aquipseudomonas soli. Next base: position 336,796 of record NZ_FOEQ01000005.1, on the reverse strand, counting down.
CGATGCTCGGCAGCGCGGTGCTGCGGCGTTTGACCAGGTTGCGCCCGGCATCAAACGTCCAGAGGATCGCCGAGCGGTCATAGCTCAGGCTAACCAGCAGGCGTTTGTCGTCGTTCCAGACGATGCGCTTGATCCCTGCGGCATGGGCCGGCACGGTCTGCACTTGGCCATCGGCGATGATCGAGATGCGCCCCTCGTCATCGCCGGCGAACACCACACCTTCGCGGGTGATGGCGATGGTGTCGGTTTCCACGCCACCGATGTCCACCTCATCGCATTGCTGGCCGCTGCGGGTGTCCCACTGGCGCACGGTGCCGTCATCGCTGCTGGAGATCAGGCGCTGGCCATCCGGCGACCAGACCACCGAGATCACGTCGGCCTGGTGGCCATGGAATGCCTGCAGTTGCACGCCATCGAGGTCGAAGATGCGCAGCACGTGGTCACGCGAGCAGGTCGCCACGCGCTGGCTGTCGGGCGAGAACACCGCCATCTCGACGTCGTCGTTGTGCCCCTGCAGCACGGCCTTCAGACGCATGCTCGGCACTTCCCAGATACGCGCGGTGTAGTCGCTGCTGGCGCTGACCAGGTGCTTGCCGTCGCTGCTGAAGGCGCACTGGTTGGCCAGGTGGTCATGGTGCACGCGGTGGATAGGCTCGCCGGTGGTGGCGTTCCACAGGATCACCTGGTTGTCGTAGCCGGCGGTGGCGACGAAATGCGCGGCATGGGCGGCGATACCGCTGATAGGGCCAATGTGTTTCATCGAAAGATCCTTTTTCGCTGGAGGTCAGAGCTTGATCGAATGGGCGGACTTGACGGCCTTCGCCTGCAGGTAGTTGCGGTTGTGGTTGGTCAGGAACACCCCGGTGGGTACCTGCTCGATCACATCGATGCCGCCGGCGCGCAACTGGGCGACCTTCTCCGGGTTGTTGGTCAGCAGGCGGCACTGGTCCACGCCCAGGGCGCGCAGGATCTGCACGGCAGGATCGAAGGAGCGCGAGTCGGCCAGGTGGTTGAGGCGCAGGTTGGCTTCGTAGGTGTCCAGGCCCGAGTCCTGCAGCAGGTAGGCCTCGAACTTGGAATACAGGCCGATGCCACGCCCTTCCTGGCGCAGGTAGATCAGGTAGCCGCCGACCTCCTTCAGGGTGCGCAGGGCCTCTTGCAACTGCGGGCCGCAATCGCAGCGCTGCGAGCCGAACACATCGCCGGTGATGCACTCGGAATGCACCCGCACCAGGGGTACGTCGCACTGATCGCGCCCGATCCCCACGGCGAAATGCTCCTGGTCGCGCGCGAAGCCGTTGAAGCCGAAGAAATGGGCATCGACATCGCCGCCGAGGATGGAAATCGGCACGATGGTGTGAAGCGAAACATCCTTGTTCATGGAATCAGACCTCTTGCACGGAAGACGGAAAAACTCAGTTATGGTTTTCAACCAGGCGCAAACCCATGACGTAGATCGGTCGCGGGTAACGCCCATGGCGGCGCGCGGTGCGCGCCAGGTCGCGGAAACGGGTGAAGCTGCCACCGCGGGCAACGCGGTGGGTGCCGACATCGAGCACCAGGTCGTCCTCGATGCACGGGCCACCGGGGTAAGGCTGGTAGTCCTCGGCAACGTACTCCTCGACGTTGCCGGCCATGTCCAGCACCCCGAACGGCGAGGCGGCGTCGATGAACACGCCCACCGGCGTGCTATCCAGGTAACCCAGCTCGGCGGTGTTGGCATGCTCGACCTGGTAGGCGTCACCCCAGGGGAACTGCCGCCCTTCGGGGCCGGCGGCGGCATACTCCCACTGCGCCTCGGTGGGCAGGGCAAAGCGCCGGCCGGTACGCTCGCTGAGCCAGCGGGCATAGGCATCGGCATCACTGGCCGAGACGCTGTACACCGGGTGGTTGGCATGGTGCCGTGGGTAGCGGCCGAAGGCCCAGCCGTCGGGGATGCCGGTATGACCGCTGTCGAGCAGGAACTGGCGATACTCCTGGTGCGTGACCGGGAAGCGGGCGATGCGGAACGCCGCCAGCTCGACCGCGTGGCGCGGGGTCTCCTTGTCGATCCAGCTGCGGTCCAGGCCCAGCCCGTCGAACTGCTCCATCACCTGCGTCACCGCGCCTGGATCGAGGCCGATGTGCACCCGCGCCGCGGGAATGTCGATCATGTCCGGAGCGAAGGTGTCGATGCGTGGATCACCGCGCAGCGCCAACACCTCGCCGGCGCCGATGCGACGCGCCAAAGGCTGGCGCGGCTGTTCCAGGATGGCGAGCAGGACATCCAGCGGAGCCTGGAGCAGATCAGCAAACGCCTCGCTGACCTTGGCCTGCAGGGGATGCTCCTGGTACTGCTCGGGATAGCCCATCAATGCCCGGTCGCTGACATCCTTGGGCAGCGGGCTGGGCAGCCGTGGCCAATGCCACTGTTTGTAGCTGTTCATGCGAATACCTGCCTGGGCACAGGCCTGCACGCGCAAAGGCGCGGCAGGCGTGTGACGACGTGGGATCAGAGACGGTCGAGGAGCAACCGCGGGTTGCTTTCGATCATCTCCACTTCGGCGCTGTACACCTCGATCACCAGGCCATCGGGGTCTTCGAAGTACACGGCGCTGCGCACGTTGTCCGGCCCATGGTGATAACCCGGAGCCGGGCCGTTGCCCTTGACCAGCTTGATGGTGCCGGCGGCGGTGACCTGGTCGGCAATGCGCCTTACATCCTCGGGCAGTGCCCGTATGCCGATGTGGTAGCCGGCCGGGTAGCTGAACGACTCGCTCTGCTCGATGAAGAAGTCGAAGCCGTTAAGCTCCATGACTGCCTTGCGCGGGCCGAGGTTGTAGCAGTAGTTCGCGCCGAGTATGTCGCTGTAGAAGGCCTTGGACGCCTCCAGGTCGCGGGTCAGGATGTTCACGTGGTTCATTTCCGGGCGCTGCCTGGCCCGCGCCGCCTCGTCCAGCCCCAGGCCGTCGAGGGAGCGCCACAGCTTGGTTGCCGCGGCGAACTTGGCGAAGCCCGCCAGCCAGTCCTTGATCACCACCCCGGGCACCTGCCCGCTGGCGATATCCAGCGGGTACGGATAGAGGAAGCCATGGCTGGCCTGCTGCCACTGGGCGATCACCCCCGTGGCGGACGGCAACTGCGCCAGCGTACCTTGCACCCGCACCAGCACCAGCGCGGTATTGCGGCACAGCCCGGCGGCCTCGCTGAGCAAGGTGTTCAGCGCCCCCGGGGGCGTGGCGCTGTCGAGCAGCAGGCAGACCGCGTCCACCGGCCCCTGGCCGGCCGGCTTCTGGCTGACCTGCAGGCTGAAACCCGCTGCCGCCGCAGCGCTGCCCAGGCTGTCAAGGGCCTGGGCAGCCGCGTCACCGAGCGGCGCGGCGTGCAATGCCAATAGACGCAACATCAGGCAGCCCTCCGCCCGATCAGCAGGGTATAGCGGCCGATCGGCTCCTGCTCCACCGTGAGCCCCGCCGCTGCCATGCTGTCGATCAGGTAACGGCTGGGGTGCAGTTCACCGTTGACCGTGTTGAGCATCATGTGCAGGGAGAAGTCGGCCGACAGGGCCGGATGAATCTCATCGTCTTCCAGGGCCATGCTCAGCACCAGCAGCGCGCCGTCGCCCTCGACCATGCCGGCGGCGCCGGCGATCAGGGTGCGCACCTGCTCACGGGTGAAATAGTGCAGGCAGTCGTTGAGCATCACCACATCGGCGCGCTCGCCCTGGTACTGGGCCAGGTCCAGCAGGTTGCGGGCATGGAAGCCAAGACGGTCGTCGAGCCGGTACTTGGCGAAGGTGGCCGCGGCCGCCTCGCGGGTGGGCTCCAGGTCCCAGACCTCGCCTTTGACCTGCGGATGTCGGCTGGCGATCTCGGCGAGGTAGGTGCCGTGGCCGCCGGCGAGGTCGATCACCCGACGGGCCTTGTCGAACAGCGGCAGGTCACGCAGCACATCCACCATGGGCTGGCTGAAACGGACCATGGCGTCGTTGAAGGCATCGCGGGCCGCCAGGTCGTGCTTGAAGCGGTTCTCCTGCTGGAAGTCCAGCGAGGCACGGCTGCGCAGGACTTCGTCCAGGCGTGGCCAGTTGTGCCACTGCAGGCGCTGGTGGTCAATGATCGGGCCGATGAACTCGGCACTGTCGCTGACCAGGAAACGCTGGCTCAGCGGCAGGTTCTCGAAGCCTTGTGCGGTGCGCTTGAGCAGGCCCATGGCCACCAGCGCGTTGAGGAAGATCCGGCCCTTGTTCGGCACCCAACCCAGCGCATCGCTCAAAGCCTCGGCACCGACTGGCTGGCGGGTGTGGTCGAACACGCGCTGGGCCAGCGCCGAATGCAGGATGGCGGACTGGCGGTACTGGTCGGAGAGCTTCACCAGGTCGACCACGCTCTGCAGGCTGCTCACTTCATCGGCGTGTTCATAGATGGTCACGGGTTTCTGGGCATTCATGCACTCACATCCCTGTCGAGTTGTTGTTGATGGGCCCATGCCCGGCATTTGCCAGCAAGGTGTTGACGCACTTGCACGCACCCCTCCCTGGGACCGGCAAGCACAGGCTCCGCAGATCATCCTAGACGCGGATCAAATAAATACAACTAATACCTTTTATATTTTTATCGCATATAAATTTTCTTATCGATAATTGTTCCCCCTTGCACAAATCACCGCGAATCCGGGCTATTCTTCGTCCACTTGCCTGCGCAAAGGATGGCCCAGGAGAGTGCCCGATCCGCTCATTCACGCCCGGTTTCCAGCGCTCCATGACCTCGACCACCGTAGATTCGAACTGCACCGCCGACCGCATCCTGTTCCTGCTCAAGACCCGCGGGCCGCTCAAGACCGCCGACCTTGCCCAATTGCTCGCCATCACCTTCGAAGCCACCCGCCAGCAGGTGCAGAAACTGCAAGCGGCCGAACTGATCAGCGGCATCAGCGTGCCGGCCAAGGGCGCCGGGAGGCCTTCGCAGAAATGGGCGTTGACCGCCGCCGCCCAGCGCCGCTTCCCCGATTCCCACAGCGTGTTGACCCTGCAACTGATCGAGAGCGTCGAGCAAGTGTTCGGCAGCGACGGCGTCGACCGCCTGATCAGCCGCATGGAAGACAGCAACAGCCGCGAGTACCAGCAAGCCTGCGCAGGTGCCGAAAGCCTGGAAGACAAGGTGCGCATCCTTGTGCAATTGCGTGAGCGCGCAGGCTACATGGCCGAGATCCAGGCCGACGGCGACAACTGGCTGATCGTCGAGAATCACTGCCCCATCTGCATCGCAGCCACCCGTTGCCAAGGTTTCTGCCGCAGCGAGCTGCAGGTGTTCCAGGCGGCGATCGGCGAGCAAGGGCTGGTGGAACGCTGCGAGCACCTGATCTCGGGGGACCGGCGCTGCGTCTATCGCATTTCGCCGAAGTAGTCCCCCACGCAGTGCTCGTCACGCTACTCCATCAGATCCGCCGCCTGCCCTTCAGCACCGGGACGGTGGTCTGGGCGATCTCCACCTGCACCTGATCGCGCCGCGTATTGGCCGCCAGTTCCGCCAGCGTCGGCTGGCTGAACAGCAACCTCGCATCGGCGTGCAAGCCGGCCTGGCGCATGCGCGCCACCAGGCTGACCGCCAGCAGCGAATGCCCGCCCAACTCGAAGAAATTGTCGTCGCGACCGACCTGCTCGATCTTCAGCACTTCGGTCCAGATCTGCGCCAGCGTCTGCTCTAGCTCATCGCGCGGTGCCTGGTAGGCCCGGCTGATTACCGCCGCAGCGCCCGGCACCGGCAAGGCGTTGCGATCGACCTTGCCATTGGCGCTCAGCGGCAGCTCGGCCAGCAGCACGTAGGCCGACGGCACCATGTAGGCCGGCAGGCGCGCCAGCAGGTAGGCACGCAATGCTTCCAGCGCGGGCGCGGCGTGGCCATCGCGGCAGCTGGCATATGCCACCAGGCGATCATCGCGCACCAGCACAACGGCCTGGCCCAGGGCCGGGTGGCTCGCAAGTAGCGCCTCGATTTCGCCCGGTTCGATACGCAAACCATTGAGCTTGACCTGGAAATCGTTGCGGCCCAGGAACTCCAGCTCGCCATCGGCGCGGTAACGCACCAGGTCGCCGGTGCGATACAGCCGGTCACCGGCCACGAACGGGCTGGGAATGAAGCGTTCGGCCTGCAGGACCGGCAAGCCCAGGTAGCCACGCGCCACGCCTATGCCGCCGATGTGTAATTCGCCAGGGCAGCCCACGGGTACAGGCCGGTCATGCTCATCGAGCACATACAGGCGCGTGTTGGCGATCGCCCGCCCGATCGGGGGAGCGTTGATGGGCAGTGGTTGCCCCGGCTCCAGCGTCCAGACGGTACTGTCGACGGTGGCCTCGGTGGGGCCATAGACATTGTGCAGGCGCACCTGGGGCAGTCGCTCGCGCACCCGCTGCGCCAGTGCCAGGGTCAGTTCGCCGCCACCGCAGAACAGATCGCGCAGGCTGGTGCAGCGCTCCACGCCCGGGGTGTCGAGGAATGCATGCAACAAGGCCGGCACGAACTTCACGGTGGTCACCCTGCGGGCCTCGATCAGTTGCGCCAGGTAGGCCGGATCACGGTGACCGTCGGGACGCGCCAGCACCAGACGCAGCCCCGCGCACAACGGCCAGAACAGCTCCCACACCGAACCGTCGAAACTGAACGGCGCCCGTTGCAGCAACGCATCATCGGCCTGCGGCGGGCACAGGTCGCTGCCCCAGCGCATCAGGTTGCACAGCCCGCGGTGCTCGACCATCACGCCCTTCGGCATGCCGGTGGTGCCCGAGGTATACATGACATAGGCCAGGTGCCCGCCACCAAGCTCCGCCAGCGCGGGCGCCTGGTCGCTGTGCGCCTGCCAGGCGCCCTGGTCCAGGTCCACCAGCGGTGTTGGCTGGCCATCGAACAGGCCGCGGGTGGCGCCCTGCACCAACAGCGCCAGCGGTGCGCTGTCGGCGAGCAGGTAGTGCAGGCGCTCGTCGGGGTGGTCGGGGTCCAGCGGCACATAGGCGCCACCGGCCTTGAGCACGCCCAGCAGGCCGACGATCAGCGCCACGCCGCGCTCGAGGCATACGGCGACCCGGGTGTCGGGCCGCACGCCGAGGCCGATCAAGTGGTGCGCCAGGCGATTGGCCTGGGCGTCGAGCTCGCGGTAGGTCAGTTGCGTCTGTTCGGTCTGCAGCGCCACGGCATCCGGCGCACGCCTCACCTGGGCGGCGAACAGGGCAGGCAGATGCGGATACCCAGGGTCCAGCGCCAGCTCGGTGGCGTTGACGATTTCCAGCAGGTAGCGGCGCTCGTCCTCCGGCAAGGTCGACAGCGATTCCAGCGCCACCGGGGCTTCGCTGGCCAGTGCCTCGGCCAAGACCCGCAGCGCGCACGACACATGCCCGAGCACGCGCTCGGCGCCCAGCTCACGGGGTGCGCGCACGCCCAGGCGCAAGGTATCGCCCTGCTCGTCCACGGTCAGCACCAGGGCATGGCTGTGCACCTCGCTGGCCTCAAGCAGCGTCACGCCCGGCAACGATGCAGTCTGCGCCGCGCCATGCCGATAATTGAGCAGGCTGTCGAACAGCGCCACGCCGGCCGGCAGGCCGCTGCAGCGTTGGGCCAGGACCAATGGCGCGTCCTCATGCGCAAGCAACTCCGCCAGCTGGCCGTGGATTCCAGCCAAGGCCTGGGCCACGTTGCGTTCCACCAGTGACACCCGCAGCGGCAGGCTGTTGATGAACATGCCCAGCGCTCGGTCGGCACCCTCGCCGGCCATCATCCGGCCCAGCAACACGGTGCCGAATACCACTTCGTCACGGCCGCCCAACGCCCCCAGCACCTGCGCCCAGGCCAGATGCATCAAGCTGCCGAGGCCAACGTCATGCTGGCGCGTGCTCTGGCGCAGGGTGGCGGCCAGGGCCTCAGGCAAGTCGACGACGCAGGTTTCGACATGCGCCATCACAGCCGGCCCCTCAGCCATGCCGGCCAACCGCGGCGGCGCCTCTACCCCGGCCAAGGACTCGCGCAGGTAGCGTTCATGGCTCGCCTGCCGGCTCTCATCGCGGCTCAACGCCACATAGTTGCGGTAAGCCACCGGGACAGGCAGTGCATGACCTTCGCCTGCCATCAGCGTCGCCAATTCAGCAAACAGCACCTGTACCGAGACCGCGTCGTTAACCAGGTGGTGGAAATACAGCAGGCCCAACCATCGCGCCTGGGTACTGTCCTCCACACAGCTCAAGGCCATCATCGGCGCCTGGCGCAAGTCCAATCGCAGCCCCTGTTCGCGCAGCCGCACGGCCGCTTCGCCAGGTCCGGGCCCGAGGACGTTCACTTGCAGCCCGGCCTGGCGCCACACCACCTGCTGGGGCTGCGCCAGGCCTTCCCAGGCCAGGCTGGTGCGCAGGATATCGTGACGTTCGATGACCCCGGCCAGGGCCTGGTTGAACGCCTCCAGCGCCGCCCTGCTGTCGAAGGCGAACAGCGCCTGTTGCAGGTAGGGATCGCGCTCGTCGGTGAGATGGTGGTACAGCAATCCTTCCTGCAATGGTGCCAGGGGGTAGATCTCCTGCACATTGGCCGCGCCGCCCGGAACCGTGCCGACGATCTGGTCGATGCTGGCCTGGTCCAGGTGGGTCAAGGCCAGCATCTCGGGGGTGATGCGCTGGCAACCCGGCGGCACACGATTGGCCGGTACCGCTTGTGCGGGGGCGCTGCCCAGCGACGCGGCGAGGCTGGCCAGGGTCGGCTGGCCGAACAGCACCTGGGCATCGGCGTGCAGCCCTGCCTGGCGCATGCGCTCGATCAGGCGTACCGCCAGCAGCGAATGGCCCCCCAGTTCAAAGAAATGATCATGCCGCCCGATCTGCTCCACCTCCAGCAGCTCGGCCCATAGCGCGGCCAGGCGCTGCTCGAGCTCGCCCTGCGGCGGTTCGTGGGTGCGCCGCACCGAGGCTTCGCTGCCCGGCGCCGGCAGGGCGCGGCGGTCGAGCTTGCCATTGGCGGTCAGCGGCCAGGCCGCCATCGCCACATAGGCCGATGGCAGCAACGCCGCAGGCAGGCGGTCGCGCAGGTGCTCGTGCAGGTCCAGCGGGGTCAGTACCTGCCCGGCGACATACCAGGCCACCAGTTGCCCGTCGCGCAGCAGTACCACGGCCTCGCGCACCGCCGCATGGCTGGCCAGCGCGCTCTCGATCTCGCCCAGCTCCACCCGCACACCACGGATCTTCACCTGGTCGTCACTGCGGCCGAGGTATTCCAGGTTGCCCTCGGGCAACCAGCGCACCAGGTCCCCTGTACGGTACATCCGCGCGCCAGGCTGCTGGGTGAACGGGTCGTCGAGGAAGCGTTCGGCGGTAAGTTCCGGGCGGTTCAGGTAGCCACGGGCGACCCCCGCGCCACCGATGTACAACTCGCCCACGGCGCCCACTGGCAGTTGCCGACCCTGGGCGTCGAGCACGTACAGGCGCGCATTGGCCACCGGCGCGCCGATATGCAGCACCTGCCCGGGGTGCACCTCGCCAGCACTGGCGACCACCGTGGCCTCGGTCGGGCCGTAGTTGTTGATGATCCGGCAACCTCGCTCCCGCGCCAGGCGCCGCAGGCGGTCGCCGCCGACCAGCAAGGTCTGCAAGGTCGGGTGTGGCTCGCCCTGGGCGAAGGCGTGTTCGGCCACGGGCGTGGGCAGGAAGCTGACCTGCAGCGGCTGGGCGCGCCACCAGCGCAGCAGCGCATCGATATCCTCGCCCCCCTCGCCCACCGGCGCCAGGTGCAGCGTCGCGCCGGCGCACAGGGCTGGCCAGACTTCCCAGGCCATGGCATCGAAGCCGAAACCGGCCAGGCTGGAGGTATGGCTGTTAGGGCGCAGATCGAAGGCGGCGCAGTGCCAGTCGACCAGGTTGGCCAGCATGCGGTGCTCGACCATCACGCCCTTGGGTTGGCCGGTGGAACCGGAGGTGTAGATCACGTAGACCAGGTTGGCGCCGGACAGCCGCTCTACCTGGGGGTTGGCCAGCCCAGCCGTGGCCGATGGCAGGCGGTCCAGCTCGATAACCGGCACGTTGGTGACCGGCAGGCGGTCACGCAGGTTTGAGAGGGTCAGCACCACCGTCGGTGCGCAGTCATCGATCAGGTACTGCAGGCGCTCGCTCGGGTGCGCCGGGTCCACCGGCACATAGGCCGCGCCGGCCTTGAGCACCGCAAGCAAGCCGACCAGGGTGTCCAGGCCACGCCGGGCGAGCACCGCCACCCGCTGCTCTGGCAGCACGCCCATGGCCAGCAGCTGCACGGCCAGCTGGTTGGCGCGGTCGTTCAGCTCGCCATAGCTCAGGCTGCGCCCCTGATGCACGGCGGCCGTCGCCTCGGCGCGTGTTGCGGCCTGGGCTTCGATACGGCGGTGAATCAGGGTCGGGCCCTCGGGGTCTTGGGCGGTGGCGTTCCACTGGCGCAGGCGCTGGTGTTCCTCGGCAAGCAACAGGTCGTAGCTGTCGATGCCCGCCTGGGGTTGCTCGAGCCCTTGGGCCAGCACATGAAGCAGGCGCGTACTGAACACCTCGACGTCCTCGGGTGCCAGCCAGGCCTGGTTGTACACCAGGTGCAGCCAGGCCTTGCCATTGTGCGGGTTACTGCGCAGGTAGAGCGACAACGGCGTGGGTTCGTGGTCGTTGCACACCTTGACGCTGTGCGCGCCGAGGCTGCCGTAACGCAAGTCGTGGCCCTCTTGCTCGTAGGACACGGTGATCTCGAACAACTGCCCGCGCGCCTCGCGGGACAAGCCCAGCGCACGGTTTAACTCGCTCAGCGGCAAGCGCTGGTGGCGCAGGTCACGCCTGAGCGCATCGCCGATGCCGCGTACCAACTCGGCGAAGCTCAAGGTCCTGCCGAAGTCCATGCGCAAGGCGTTTACCTGAACGAACAGGCCCAGCGTGGCCTTGGCCCGCGCACTTCCACGGTTGCGCACCGGCAGGCCGACCACCCAGTCGTCGCGCTGCCAGGCCCTGGCGCAGCACACATGCAAGGCTGCCAGCAGCACATGGGCTACCGACCCTTGCAGCGCGTCGGCCAGGTTCTGCATTCGGGCCAGCAGGGCACCATCGAAACTGCGCTCCAGGGCATGGCTTGGCGTGGCGCCAAGGGGCAGCCCCTGCTCTCTGGGCCGCAGCAGCGCATCCGGCAGCTGTGCGTAGCGCCCCAGCCAGTAAGCCAGATCGCGTTGTTGGCGGGCCGATCCCTGGTAGGCCTGGTCATCTTCGATGAACGCCTTGTAGGACGGTGCCGTGCCTGGCAATACCTGCCCCTGCTCAAGCAGGCCGTAGTACTGACCCAGCAGATGGAGCAGTTGCTCAAGGCCCCAGCCGTCGAGGATCAAGTGATGAGCCTGCGCCATCAGCAAGCTGCACTCGGCATCGATGTGCAGCACTGCCATGCGCAGCAGCGGCCCGGTGTCGAGGGTGAAAGGCTGCTGCAGCAAAGTCTTGGCCAGGCACTGCGCAGCTGCGAACGCCGCCGTCTGCCCGCGCAGATCGTGCTCGTCCAGTGGCACCCTCATCTGGGGCAGGAAGCGCTGGCGGGCCACGCCATCCTCCCCGGCCTCAGGCACCAGCACCATGCGCAGCCCGTCGTGCAGCCCAACCAGATGGTCCAGCGCGCGCCGCAGCAGGTCGCAGTCAACAGTGCCATCGAACGCGAGATAGCCGCCGACATTGTAGAGCGGTGAGTCGCCATGGCTGATCTGGTCGAGCCAGATGTCGCGCTGGGCGCAGGTCAGGGGGAATGTGTCGGCGGCGGACATGGCGTGGATCTTCCTTGAAACAGGGGGCGTCCACGGATTCAAGCACCCCCCCAAGCCCATGTATGGCCCCCCAAACCCGGACAATGGCAAGGGTGCTTTTGCTCGGCCTGAGCCTGCGGAATCTTTTGTAGGACATTGACGCTACCGGGCAGCCGACAGCGGCCTACTCGCATGCGCGAACGTGGCGAACGCCGCCGATCTCGCCGCTTACCAGCACGAATTGTCCGACATTCCATTGATTCACAGGGTCTATAGGCGGCGAAACACCGACTTTTCTTATCGGATTAATTGGCATTTCCTGTCCCCGCTTTCCGCTACAGACGCAGGCTCGGAGCCTGCTATTCAATAGCGCCAAGCCCCAGCACAGAGAGGACTCGACCGCGAGACCCGCCGCGTTACCGGATCAAGGAAGACAAGCACATGAAGCTGATCGACAGCCTCGAACACTGCCACGACCCGCACTTGTACCTGCAACTGGGGGCACTGGTTGCCAGCACCGGCGATAGCACCTTCGCCGAACAGATGCTCCAGCTGATCGGCGACCAGGTGCCGATCCATCGGCTCGACCTCAGCGAGTGGACCCTCGACAGCGACCAGGCCAGCATCCGCCAGGTCAAGGTACTGGGCAGTGCCGGCCGCCCCGAGGAAACACCGGTTCAGGAGCCCCTGCGCCACCCCCTGCTGCAAAGCATCATGCGCATGGAAGACCCGCTGCTGATCCAGATAAACGCCCCCGTGCACCAGTGCAACCTGGTATCGCGCAGCGGCAACCGACGCTGGGTCATCTGCTGCCAACGGTTACGCAGCGAGGGAATGTTCTCTTTGGCCGAGCTGTCGCTGCTCAAGCGCCTGTCCGACACACTGCTGCCGTTGGTCGAGCATCACGCCCAGCTGTTCCTGCAGGCGGCCAGTCGCCGCCCGGGCGGCCTGCTGCCCGATGAGGCCGGGTCGCTGCGCCAGGTGTTCACCGAGCGCCTGGAGCAAGACGCAATCCGCTTGTCCAGCCGCGAGCAGGAGGTGTGCATCGGCCTGCTCACCGGCGGCACGGTGCCACAGATGGCCCAGCGCCTGAACGTGAAGAGCAGCTCGATCGAGACCTACCTCAAACGCGCCACCGCCAAGCTCGGTGTCAGCGGACGCCACGGCCTGGCCCGCTGGATGGCCGGCACCTGAACCCAGAGACCCTGCCATGCCGCGAATCACCCTGCCCTTGCTTGCTCTTGTACTGTCCGGCTGCAGCCTGGCCCCCGACTACCAGCGCCCCCCCTCTCCTAGCGCCGAGCAATACCCAAGCGGCCCCGCCTACAGAGGCGGACCGTCCACCACGGCGCTGCCTCGCGACTGGCAGGGAGTGTTCCGCGACCCGGTGCTGCGCCAACTGCTGGACACCGCGCTGGCCAACAACCGCGACCTGCGCGTGGCCCTGCTCAATACCGAAGCGTACCGCGCCCAGTACCGCATCCAGCGCGCCGAACTGCTGCCGAAGATCGCCGCCAATGCCCAGGGCACGCGCCAGTATCTGCCCCGGCGACGTACCGGTGGCGAGGGCGTGATCAGCACCCAGCAATCGGCCACCGTCGGCATCAGCGCCTACGAACTGGACCTGTTTGGCCGCCTGCGCAGCCTCAGCGACCAGGCCCTGCTGACCTACCTGGCCACCGACGAAGCCCGGCGCGGCGCCGAGCTCAGCCTGATCAGCAGCGTTGCTGGCGCCTACCTGACCTGGCGCGCCGACCAGGAGTTGCTGGCCCTGTCGCGCCAGACCTTGCAGGCCGACGAGAAAAGCCTGCGCCTGACCCAACGCCAGCGCCGCACCGGCACGCTGTCGGCGCTCGACCAGATCCAGGCCACCACCCGCGTCGACAGCACCCGCGCCGCCGTGGCGCGCTATACCCGCCTGGCCGCCCAGGATCTCAACCAGTTGCAGCGCCTGGTCGGCGCGCAGGTCGATGAGCACTTGCCGCCCCTGCCCCTGGCCGACGAGCAGATCGCCCGGGTGCCGGCCGGCCTGCCCGCCGACCTGCTGCAACGCCGGCCCGATATCCGCCAGGCCGAATACCAGTTGCAGGCCGCCAACGCCAACATCGGCGCGGCACGGGCGGCGTTCTTTCCGAGCATCAGCCTGACCGCCAACGCCGGCAGCAGCAGCCGCGAGCTGGCCGACCTGTTCGATGCCGGCACCGGCAGCTGGCTGTTCCAACCGCAAGTGAACCTGCCGCTGTTCAATGCCGGCAGCCTGCGCGCCAGCCTCGACTACGCCAAGCTGCAAAAGGACATGCAGGTGGCGCGCTACGAAAAATCGATCCAGACCGCCTTCCAGGAGGTGGCCGACGGCCTGGCGGCGCGCACCACCTACCAGCAGCAACTGCAGGCCCAGCGCGACCTGGTCGAGGCCAGCCAGCGCTACCATGACCTGGCCGAGAACCGCTACCGCACCGGTATCGACAGCAGCCTGACGTTCCTCGATGCGCAGCGCTCGCTGTTCAGCGCCCAGCAAGGCCTGATCAGTGATCGCCTGGCGCAGTTGCTGGCCGAGGTCAACCTGTTCACCGCGCTGGGCGGCGGCTGGGACGAAGCACCGGGGCTGGCCTACCAGCGCTCGGCGGTCCTGCCGAAGTAGACCGATGGCGACACCCCAAGGGTGCGACGGAACATTGCGCTGAACGCGCTGGGGCTGTCGTAGCCCAGGTCCAGCGCCACCTCCAGCACCGACTGCCCGGCCGCCAGGGCATCCAGGCTGGCCAACAGACGCATGCGCCGCAGCCACTGCACCAGGCTCAGGCCGGTCTCGCGTTGGAAGGCGCGGGTCAGGGTACGCGGGTTCAGGCCGCTGTGGGCCGCGGCGCGGGCCAGGCCCCAGTCCTCGGACGGCGCCTGGCGCAGCGCCTCGCACAACCTTTGCAGATGCGCCGAATGCGGGCTTGGCACATGCAGGGCGAACACCGGCAGCACGCGGATCTCGTCGAGGATAAGTTGCATGATCCGCGCCTCGCGGCCTTGCGCCGGATGATCGGGGGCGATGTCCATGGCACGGATGATCAGCTCGCGCAGCAACGGCGAGATCTCGATCACCTGGCATTGGCGCGGCAGGTCCGGGCGCGCGCCCGGGTCGACGAACAGGGTGCGCATGCGCACCACGCCGGCCATGCGCAGTTCGTGTTCGACGGCCGCCGGCACCCACACACCGCGCCCGGGGGGGACCACCCAGTTGCCCTCGCGGGCACTGACCGTGACCACGCCGCTGATGGCATGGATCAGCTGGGCGCGGTCATGGCAGTGCGGGGCGATGTGCTCGCCATGGCGATAGTTCTCGGCGAGCGGCAGGATGATCGGGCGCGGCATTGATGCGAGCCTGGCAAGGGTGGATGGAGGATTATTGGCGATGAGCGATACAAAGGGGAATCCCAGGGGCTTGTGCGAAAAGCCCCCGATATCAGCAGCCCTTCGCCACTTCCTGCGCCGAAACCGGCACATCGAAAACCTTGTCGAAACCCCACTGGAACACGAACGCATAGACGAAGAAGAACACGAACAACGCCAGGTTGGTCACCAGCGCCGCCCACAGGCCGATATCCAGCCAGTACGCCACCAGCGGCAGCAGGATCAGCACCAGCCCGCCCTCGAAACCCAAGGCATGCAGCAGGCGCCGCAGCAAGGTGCGGCTGCGCTGGTGCTGGCGCGCCTCCCAGCGCTCGAAGGCCCAGTTGTAGGCCATGTTCCAGCTCATCGCGATGCCCGACATGAGGATCGACAATACCGTCGACTGCGCCATGCCCGCGCCGAATGCCAGCTCCAGTACCGGCGCCACGCAGGCCACGGCGATGGCCTCGTAAAGGATGGCCTGGACGACCTTGCGCGCCTTGCCTTGCATGTTCAGCTCCCTGAAGAAAAGACCTGCAAAACTACAAGAAGAAAGCCGCAAGAAAAAGTCAGAAATACTTTATTGACTGACCGTTCAATCAAGAAAAATTAGCATAAACGTTTCCGCAACACCCACCCCTGGCGTCCGGCGCCTTCCACCACCGGCATTACCCATGCCCCGCGCCCGCTCGGCCACGGCCTGCCCGGCACTCGCCGCAGGCATGCCGCGCATTGGACAACCCTGTGATCCACTGCTTGTATCTATGACTGCAAGCAGCGACACGTCGTACAACTTCGTCCAGGGAATCGAACGAGGAACTACACGATGGCTTACACCGTGATGATGGTATTCGGTACCCGCCCCGAAGCGATCAAGATGGCCCCGCTGGCCCGCGTCCTGCGCGACTGGCCCGAGGTCGACCTGCAGATCTGCTCCACCGGCCAGCACCGCGAAATGCTCGAACAGGTCCTCACCGCCTTTGGCCTCGAGGTCGACCAGGACCTGCAGGTGATGACCCAGAACCAGACCCTCAACGGCCTGGCCCGCGACCTGCTGGACAAGCTCGACCAGGCCTATGAACAGGTCAGGCCCGATATCGTCCTGGTCCACGGCGATACCACCACCAGCTTCATCGCCTCGCTGGCCGCCTTCCACCGTCACATTCCCATCGGCCATGTCGAGGCCGGCCTGCGCACCGGCAACCTGCAGCAGCCCTGGCCCGAGGAAGCCAACCGGCGCTTGACCGGCGTGCTCGCCGACCTGCACTTCACCCCCACCCGCGACTCCGACGCCAACCTGATCCGCGAAGGGGTGCCGCCCGAGCACATCGAGGTCACCGGCAACACGGTGATCGACGCCCTGCTGTGGATGCGCGACAAGCTGAACAAGGACAACTGGCGCCCCGCCGCCGACTCCCCGCTCAATGTGCTGCGCGACGACCAGCGCATGGTGCTGATCACCGGCCACCGCCGGGAGAACTTCGGCAGCGGCTTCGAACGCATCTGCCTGGCCCTGGCCGAACTGGCCCTGCGCTACCCGGACGTGCAGTTCCTCTACCCGGTGCACCTCAACCCGCAGGTGCAGCACGCGGTGTACAGCGTGCTCTCGGGACGCGACAACATCCATCTGGTCGCGCCCCAGGACTACCCGCACTTCGTCTGGCTGATGAACCGCGCGCACATCATCCTCACCGACTCCGGCGGCGTGCAGGAAGAGGCCCCCGCGCTGGGCAAGCCGGTGCTGGTGCTGCGCAAGGTCACCGAGCGCCCCGCTGTGCTCAAGGGCGGCACGGTCAAGCTGGTCGGCACGCTCACCGAGCGCATCGTCCAGGAGACCAGCCAACTGCTCGACGACCCGGTTGCCTATGAGCGCATGGCCCAGGTCTACACCCCCTTCGGCGACGGCCACGCCAGCGAGCGCATCGCCGAACGCCTGAGCCGCTGGTTCGCCGAGCAATCCGCCGCACGGGACAACGCATGAGCCTGGCCTTCATCGATTTCCTCACCTACGTCCTGTTCGGCCTGAAGATCCTTGCCATCGTCCTGGCGACGCTGATGTTCCTGCTGGGCCTGGACGACCTGTTCATCGACCTGTGCTACTGGGGCCGCAAGCTGATCCGACGTTTCCGCATCTACGACAAGTTCGACAAGGCCGATGAGAAGCGCCTGTTCGAGGTGCCGGAAAAGCCCCTGGCGATCATGGTGCCGGCCTGGAACGAGGTCGGCGTGGTCGGCGAGATGGCGCGCCTGGCCGCCTCCACCATCGACTACGAGAACTATCAGATATTCGTCGGCACCTACCCCAACGACCCGCAGACCCAGGCCGACGTCGACGCCGTGTGCCTGCACTACCCCAACGTGCACAAGGTGGTCTGCGCCCGTCCCGGCCCCACCAGCAAGGCCGACTGCCTGAACAACATCATCGACGCCATCCTGCGTTTCCAGCAGGACGCGCGCATCGAGTTCGCCGGTTTCATCCTGCATGACGCCGAGGACGTCATCTCGCCCATGGAACTGCGCCTGTTCAACTACCTGCTGCCGAACAAGGACATGATCCAGATCCCGGTGTACCCCTACGCCCCGGAATGGAAGGGTTTCACCGCCGGCCACTACGTCGACGAGTTCGCCGAGAACCACGGCAAGGACGTCATCGTGCGCGAGGCGCTCACCGGCCAGGTGCCCAGCGCCGGGGTCGGCACCTGCTTCAGCCGCCGGGCGATCAGCGCGCTGCTGGAGGACGGCGACGGCATCGCCTTCGATGTGCAGAGCCTCACCGAAGACTACGACATCGGCTTCCGCCTCAAGCAGAAAGGCATGAAATGCATCTTCGCCCGCTATTCCATTACCGACCCGGCGCTGGCCCTCAAACAGGAGTGGCGCCCCGGCATGAGCCGCGAGTTCGCCCAGGTGATCTGCGTACGCGAGCATTTCCCCCGTGACTGGCAGCACGCCATCCGCCAGAAATCGCGGTGGATCGTCGGCATCGTGTTCC
The DNA here is from genome assembly GCF_900110655.1 of Pseudomonas soli. Classification (GTDB taxonomy): domain Bacteria; phylum Pseudomonadota; class Gammaproteobacteria; order Pseudomonadales; family Pseudomonadaceae; genus Aquipseudomonas; species Aquipseudomonas soli. Next base: position 318,687 of record NZ_FOEQ01000005.1, on the reverse strand, counting down.
AGGGCACCAGCAACCTCGGCTGGAGCCGCAAGGGCGCGCTCAACTACTTCCTCTGGCGCGACCGCCGCGGGCTGTTCGCCTACCTGCTGAGCTTCCTGGTCAACCTGTTGCTGCTGGTGCTGCTGGCGATGTGGCTGGTCACGGTGATCGCGCCGGAGTCGTGGCGGTTCATGTCGATCCTCAGCGACAGCACGCTGCTCAGCACCTTGCTGTGGCTCAACGGCCTGCTGCTGTTCAACCGCCTGTTCCAGCGATTCTGGTTCGTAACCCGCTACTACGGCGTGTTCGAAGGCCTGCTCTCGGCACCACGGATGATGTGGAGCAACTTCGTCAACTTCTTCGCCAACCTGCGCGCCCTGCGCCAGGTGATGGAGATGGGCGATTCGCGGCGGGTGGCCTGGGACAAGACCACCCACGAGTTCCCTGCCCTCGCCGCCCCGGCACGCACCCCGCTGGGCCATCGCCTGGTGGAGAAAGGCCTGATCAGCGAAGAACAGCTGGAGCAGGCCATCACCAGCCCGGTACGCCGACGCCTCGGCCGCGAGCTGCTGCTGCGCGGCTGGCTCACCAGCGAGCAGCTGGTCGAGACCCTGGCCGAGCAACTGGACCTGCCCTGGGCACCGCTCAATCCGTTCAAGATCGCCCCGGCGCTGATCGCCAAGCTGCCGCGCAAGCTCGCCACCCACTACGGCGTGCTGCCGGTGGACGAAGACGGCGACACCCTGGTGCTGGCCAGCGAAAGCCCGGTCAGCCAGGTCTCGCTGGGGGTCATCAGCCGCCAGCTCAAGCGCCCGGTGCGTGCCCGCCTGGCGCCGCAGGGGCGCGTGACCCTGGGCCTGCGCTATCACTACCCGAGCCCCTGGCAGAAACCCGAGACCCGGGAAATGCTCGAGGTTCTCGAACGTCACCAGGACGATGCCGCGCTGCTGGAGAGGGTCGGCACCCACCAGGTGATGCTCGGTTCGCTGCTGCAGGTGCGCGGCATGGTGCCGGTGACCCTGTTCAACCAGGCCCTGATCGACTTCAACCCTGAGCAGCAGAGCCTGGGCGAACACCTGATCGCCCGCGGCATCATCACCGAGGAGGTGCTGCAGCAAGCCCTCGCCGAGCAGGCCAGCGAACAGCAGGCCGCCTACGACCTGACCCGGGAGGTGGCATGACGCCCCGTCTTTCCCTGACCATCGCCAGCCTGCTGCTGTGTTCTTCCGCCTTGGCCGCGCCGACCAAGCCGATGACCGACTTCCAGCGCTTCACCAGCTACCCGTTCATGGAGCGTGGCTATCGGGAGGCGCAGAAGGACAACTGGGCCGAGGTCGAGCGCCTGACCCGCCACGTGCTGGGGCGCGTGCCGAACAACAACGAAGCCCGCGCCTTGCTGGCCGAAGCCCTGGCCCATCAGCGTCGCTACAAGGAAGCAGAGGCCATCGCCGAAGACCTCGACGACAATCCCGAACACGCCGATGCCCTGCTGGAGCTGCGCCTGACCTGGATCGAACAGGACCCGCCGGCCGCGAGCCAGGTGGAGGCCTGGCTCGCCGACAGCCAGGGCCAGCAGCGCGTGCGCCTGTGGCAGGCCTACAGCGTCAGCCTGGCCAAGTTCGGCGGCGCGGCCAAGGCCCTGGAGTGGCTCAACCATCTGCCGGTACGCGACGATGGCATGGTGCTGCGCATGACCCGGGCCAACTTCGCCGAGCAGTTGCACAACTGGGGAGAGACCATCGACCAGTTGCAGCCGCTGGCCGACCAGGGCCAACTGCCCCCGCAGGACTGGCAGCGCCTGGCCAATGCGTATATCCAGCAGCTCGATGAAAAGGGCCTGAACTCACTCCTGGCCAGCGCACCTTCCCAGGACGCGGCGACCCGCGCCCGCCTGGCCATGGCCAACCGCGCCATCGCCATGGGCCACAACCAGCAGGCCGAGCGCTGGCTGCAGAGCCTGCCCGCCGAGCAACTGCAGCACCCCGAGCAGCGCCAGCAGCTGTGGGAGCTGGCCCGTGAAGGTGATGATGCGCCGCTGGTGCGCCAGCTGAGCAATGAACTGCAACGCCCGTGCCTGGAGACCGTCGACTGGCTGTCCCACAAGGACCTGAAGCTGGCCCGCGAGCAGCTCGGCCAATGCCAGGCCCGCGACAATCCGCGCAGCTATGCCATCCTCAGGCAGCGCCTGTATGGCGACCCCGCGCAGCCTGCGCAACCGCGCACCGCGGCGCAGTGGGAGCAACGCTACCGACAGACTGGCGATCTCGCCGCCCTGGAACAAGCCAGCTTCATGCTGCTCGAAAGCGGCCAGAGCGAGCGCGCCCGGCAGCTGCTCGACAACGCCTACGCGCGTCATCAGGGCAGGCTGACGCCCTCGCTGCTGCAACGCCTGGGCAACCTCTACGCACGCAACGACGGCCCGCTGGACAGTCCGCGCATGCTTGCCCTGGTGCCACGAGTCGATGCCGTCACCCGTGGCCAGCTACTGGGCCGCCTGGCCGAAGCCGGCCAGTGCGACGCCGTGCGCAAGGCCATCCCGGCCACCCCGGTCGAAGCCGGGCAGTATCGCGCCCTGGGGCGCTGCGCCATGCCTGATCAGCCAGGCGAAGCGGTGGTCTACTACCAGGCAGCCGAACGCCTGGGCGATAGCGGCAGTCGCCTGCCCCTGGCCTACGCCCTGGAAGCCTCCGGCGACTCCCAGGCGGCGCTGCCGATCTGGAATAGCCTGCCGGCCAGCGCCTGGACCGACAATGCGCGCCTGACCGCCGCCCGTGGCGCGCTGAACGCCGGTGACGCCAACGCCGCCCGCCGCCACTGGGATGCGGCGGCGCACCAGAGTGCCGACGACTGGGCGCTGGGCGCCGCCATTGCCCAGCGCCAGGGCGACCCGCAGCAGGCCCTGGCCTTCCAGCGCGAAGCGCTGCGTCATGCTCCGCGCGCCGATCACTACTACGCCGCCGCCGGTACCGCCCAGCAGGCTGGCGACAGCGCCCAGAGCAGCGCCTGGCTGGCCGAGGCCGTGCGCCTGGCGCCCGACCAGCCGCGTTACCGCGCCGACTACGGCATGCGCCTGGCAGGCTCGGCGGACAAGCAGCAACGCCGCCAGTCCATACCCTACCTGGAGCGCGCCACCCGCGACTTCCCCGAGGACTACCGCCTGGGCGAGACCCTGGCTCTGCGCTACGACGAGGTCGAGGACAGTGCCTCGGCCCGCCGCGAGCTGCGCCGGGTACTGGACGTGGAGCGCAACCTGGTCGACGGCGACGATGAGTACGGCAGCCTGGAGGCGCGCAAGTACCGCCAGCGCCGCGCCCATGAAACCCTGTCGCGCCGCGACAGCATCACCCTGGCCAGCACCTGGTCGCCCGCCGGCACCTCGACCAACGACAAGTTCCTCGACACCGGCGAACGCAGCGGCACCTCGCGCCGGGCCCGCTCGCAGAACGTGCAACTGGCGATGTGGGACCACGCCCTGGGCGAAGAGCCCAGCCGCAATGGCAGCACCCTGTCGGTGTATGGCCGCGTGCTGTTCGGTGGCCAGAGCCGCACCGACTACGCGCAGAGCATGGGCACCGGTGTTGGCCTGCGCTACAAGCCGCTCGGCCAGGCCAACCTCAACCTGTACGCCGAGCTGTACCACCAGCGCCAGATCGACAGCACGCACTACAGCGGCCTGAGCCTGGGCGAACTGCTCAGCCCGGCCAAGGTCGGCGGCAACTGGGGCGACCTGCGTCACAACGCCGAATCGAGCAACGACCTGCTGCTGCGCGCCACGGCTTCGTTCCTGGATCAGGGCAAGTACCGCAACGACTGGCGTATCGACGAGGACGACTGGGACGAGCGCTTCCTCTACCTCGACGCCGCCTGGTGGACCCGCGCCGGCGACCATGCCTGGCTGTCGCGCTTCCAGCAGGGCCATGCGTGGAAACTGCCCAGCCAGTCGCCGCAGACGATCATGCCCTACGGCTTCCTCGAGTTTGCCAGCCAGGACCCAAGCAACGACTGGCGCCAGGACGCCCGCGCCGGGGTCGGCGTACGTTGGCAGTGGTGGTTCGACGACGACCGCTACAACGCCTATCGCGGCTCGCTGAAAGTACGCGCCGAGTACCAGCAGGCACTGGGCGGCAACCTCTACAAACGCGGCAACGGCGTGCTGCTGGGTGTGGAGATGAACTTCTGATGCGTAGCTTCCTGGCTCTCTGCCTGCTGATCCTGTGGCTACCCGCCCAGGCCGACCAGCGCCTGTTCTACCAACCGCTCAACCGTGACGCGAACGTCACCCCGGCGCAGTGGCAAAACCTGTGGCGAGCCACCGTGGCCCAGGGCGGCAAGACCCTGATCGTGCAGTGGAGCGCCTACGGCGACAGCGACTTTGGAGGCTCCAAGGGCTGGCTGGCCGGGAGCCTGCGCGAAGCGCGGGCCCAAGGCCTCGAGCTGGTGCTCGGCCTGTACATGGATCCGGCCTACTACCAGCGCCTCGAACAGCTCGACGGCGAAGGCCTGAACAGTTACTTCAAGGCGCAGCTGGGACGCTCGCTCACCCAATACCAGCAGCTCAAGGCCGAATGGGCGCTGCCGGTGGCCGGCTGGTACCTGCCCATGGAACTGGACGACCTGCACTTTCGCGACCCGGCCAGGCGCGATGCGCTGCATACTCAATTGCAGGCTTTTAACCGGCAACTGGAAAAGCCCCTGCATATCAGCGCGTTCAGCTCCGGCCAGCTGTCGCCGCGGGTCAATGGCGCGTGGCTGGAGCAGTTGGCCAGCCTTGGCCTGAACGTCTGGTGGCAGGACGGCGCCGGCACAGGCCGCCTGGCGCCGCTGGTACGCCAAGGCTACGAACAGGCCCTGCCCTGCCGGGTGGGCATCGTGCGCGAGGCATTTCGCCAGGTCAGCAAACCTGGCCAAGCGTTCCGCGCCGAACCTGCGCAGCCGGCGCTGAGCGGAGACTGCCACGCCGAAGCCGTGTTCGCCCTTCGCTATCGGCCCTGGGCCAGAGGGACGCTTTCCATAGATTGAAACCAGAACCTGAACGGATCTCTTCGCGAGGCCGGCAAGAACAGCACAATAGCCGAGGGCATCCTCCAGCATGTACAAGACCCTCGAAGCCCACATCCGCCAACAGGTCGCCCCCGCCGCCCTGCGTGCCGAGTTCCGCCAGCACGAATTCGAGGCCATGCGCCGTTTCTGCCTGCTGATCTTCTGCATCGGCATTGCCATCTGGTTGGTCTTCGACCTGATCGTCAGCTACCTCGGCGGCCAGGGCTTCACCTGGCTGTCCGGGGTGTTCATCGCCTTGCTGTGCAGCCTCACCGTGGTCTTGGCTTTCACCCGCAGGAGCCAGCATTTCGACGTGCTCAACCTGCTGTTCGTGACGGTGATCACCCTGGCCATGCGCCTGGTGATCGAGGGCATCCCCATCGCCCTGCGACCGGTATGGCTGGTACTTGGGGTCTCCACCGTGCTGTACACCGTGTCGGTGCTGCCGGTGCGACGCTGGTCATTCTTCTGCGCCATGGGCATCACCTGGGTCATGCTCAACCCCTTCTTCCACACCCGTATCGAAGCCCTGGAGCTCGAAGGCGCGATGCTGGTCAGCTACGCGGTGTGCCTCAGCGGGCTGGTGATCTACAGCTACCTGCGTATCCGCCAGGCCAAGCTGCACAACTTCTACCTGACCAAGGTACTGCTGGAGCAGGCCTATATCGACGCGTTGACCGACATCCCCAACCGTCGCTCGTTCATGGCCAAGGCCGAAAAGCAGCTGCGACAGGCCGGCGAACAGTACCTGGCGATGATCGACATCGACAATTTCAAGCAGGTCAACGACCGCTTCGGCCATGACATCGGCGACGAGGTGCTCAAGCGCGTGGCGGCGCACATAAAGGCGGCGATGATCGGCTACGAGATCGCCCGGCTGGGCGGTGAGGAATTCGCGATCTTCTTCCAGGGGCTGGATGAAACAGGCGCCGAGCAGCAAGTTGCGAGGTTGTGCCAGCGGGTGCGCGAGGACCTCGGGGCACACCCGGTGACCATCAGCATCGGCCTGGCCCGGATCGATAGCGGCGATACCCTGAGCACGGCGCTGATCCGGGCGGACCAGGCACTGTACGAAGCCAAGCACACGGGCAAGGACCGCTTCGTCCGGTGGACTAACCGGCTGGCAAGCGAATCCTGAACTGCGCCCCACCCAACGCAGATTGCGCCACTGTGAGCGTACCGCCCTGCCCTTCGATGGCCCGCCGGCTGATCGCCAAGCCCAAGCCGAAACCACCCGTATTGCGATCACGGCTGCGATCCAGCCGGTAGAACGGCTGGAAGATCCGCTCACGCTCCTCGACCGGAATGCCGATGCCGTCGTCCTCGACCGTCACCAGGCAGGCGCCATCCTCTTCCAGGCGCAGGCGCAGCAGCAGGCTTTCGTCGCAGTAGCGCATGGCGTTGCGCACCAGGTTCTGTACCGCGCGGGCAGTCAGTCGCGGATCGAGGACGAAGCGTGGCAGGTCGGCGTCGCATTGCACCTCCCACTGGATGCCGCGATCGTCGAGTTCTTCGGCGAAACCACCGAGCACGCTGTCCACCAGCTCGAGCAACGACACCTCGACCCGCTCGCGGGCCTGGTCGGCGCTTTCCAGGCGGCTGTAGGACAGTAGCTCAAGCACCAACTCGTCCAGCTCGCGCACATGGCCCACCAGCCCCAGCAGGCGTTTGCGGCTGGCAGGCGGTACCTCGTCGAACAGCAGTACCAGCCCGAAGTCCAGGCGGGTCAGCGGTGTGCGCAGCTCGTGGGACACCGCGTTGAGCAGTTCGCGCTGCTGGTTGACGTGGCGCTCCAGGTCGCTGGCCATGGTGTCGAACACCCCGGCCAGCTCGCCGATGTTCGAGCGCGGCGAGATATGCGTACGCTCGGACATCTCGCCGCGCCCGAGGCGCCGGGCAGTGTCCTTCAGGCGCTCGAGGTCGCGCCAGTGCGGCCATACCCACAGCAGCAGGCAGCCGAGCATGGCCGCGCCGATCAGCACGGTCACGCCCCAGGACAGCACGTTGATGTCCAACGGGTCGTCCGGCGAGTGCAGGCGCACCAGCCAGTCCTGGTCCAGCGGCGCCAGCGCCGTTTCGTAGTAGCCCCAGTCGGCCATGCGCACCACATACAGGCCATGCTCGAGCCGGGCCTTTTCCTCGCTGCTCAGCTCGGCGTCGTCCATGCGCAGCAAGCGCACCTCCAACGGCTTGAACGCCGCGGCCAGTTCCTTTTCCACCGTCGGCCACTGCTCCCGCGGCGTCTGCTGGAACTGACGCACGATCAGGGTCTGCACGCCCTTGGCCTGGTCGAGGTTGTAGGCCATGAAGCGATCGTGAAACAAGCCGACGATGGTGTCGGGAATCAGCGCGATCGCCCCGGCATAGGCGACGATGATCACCAGGTACAACCGCACCAGGATCTTCAGCATGGCGTATCAGTACTCCCACTCGACGCGGCTGAACAGGTAGCCCTTGCCCCATACGGTCTTGATCTTGCGCGCCTCGCCGGCGCTGTCGTCGAAACGTCGGCGCAGCTTGGAGATGGCCACGTCCACCGAGCGGTCGGTGCCGTTGAACTCGATACCGCGCAATTGCTGGAGGATGCGGTCACGGCTCATCACCTCGCCGGCGTTGCGCGCCAGCACCACCAGCAGGTTGTATTCGCCGCTCGACAGCTCCACTTCTTCGCCGCGCCAGTTGACCGTGCGCTCGGCCAGGTCGATGCACAGGCCGCCGATCTGGATCAGGTCGCAGTCCAGGCGCGGCTCGTTGACGCTGCTGCGGCGCAGCAACGTGCGCACCCTGGCCAGCAACACGCGGGGCTCGCACGGCTTGGTGACGTAGTCGTCGGCGCCCATCTCCAGCCCCAGCACCTGGTCGTGGCTGTCGTCGCGGGCGGTCAACATGAGGATCGGCAGGCTCTGCGTCTCCTGGCGCAGCAGGCGGCATACCTGCAGGCCGTCCAGGCCCGGCAGCATCAGGTCGAGTATCACCAGGTCCGGCTTCTGCCGGCGGAATTCGTCCAGAACATGGTCGCCGCGGGCAATCACCCGGACATGGAAATCGTTGCGTTGCAGGTAGCTGGCGATCAGTTCGGACAACGCGCTGTCGTCTTCGACCAGGAGAATGTTCGGCATAAGGGGATTTGACGAAAGATTGAAGTAAGGCAGGATATAGAATCCCGGGCGGGCCACCGCCGATTGTTCACACTTTTTCACACACGCCCAACACAGCTTAACAGCCGCCACCCGAACGGCTGCTTTAGCATACGCTGGATCAAACCTGGAAGATCCGTATGTCCACGCTCCGTGCTTTGCGCCTGCGCCCTCTGGCGCTGCTGGCGCTGATGACCCTTTCCCTGGCCGCTTGCAACGACGCCGCCGAGCAGGAAGAAAAGGCCCCGCCCTCCCAGGTCCGGGTCGAAACCCTTGCCGTGCAGCCGCTGGCCATCAGCACCGAACTCAGCGGCCGCATCCTTGCCCCTCGCACCGCCGAGGTGCGCGCCCGGGTGGCCGGGGTGGTGCTCAAGCGGGTGTACCGCGAAGGCAGCGACGTCAAACAGGGCGATGTGCTGTTCCTGATCGATCCGGCGCCGTTCAAGGCCGACTTCGACAGCGCCCGCGCCACCCTGGCCAAGGCCGAGGCGACGCTGTACCAGGCGCGCCTGCAGGAGCAACGCTACCGCGAACTGGTCGACGACAAGGCCGTCAGCCGCCAGGAGTACGACAACGCCCGCGCCGCCTTCCTCCAGGCCGACGCCGCGGTCGGCGAAGCCAAGGCGGCGCTGGAACGCGCGCGCCTGAACCTGGGCTACGCCACCGTCACCGCACCGATCTCCGGGCGCATCGGCCGCGCCCTGGTGACCGAGGGCGCGCTGGTCGGCCAGAGCGAGACCACGCCGCTGGCCACCATCCAGCAGTTGAACCCGATCCACGCCGACGTCACCCAGTCGACCCGCGAACTCAACGCCCTGCGCCGCTCGCTGCGTGCCGGCGAGCTGCAGCAGGTGGGCCGCGACCAGGTCAAGGCCACGCTGATCCAGGACGATGGCAGCGCCTACCCGCTGGCCGGCAAGCTGCTGTTCTCCGATATCAGCGTCGACCCGAGCACCAACCAGATCACCCTGCGCAGCGAGTTCCCCAACCCGGACCTCGACCTGCTGCCCGGCAGCTATGTGCGCGTGCGCCTGGACCAGGCCGTGCAGCCTCAAGGCATCAGCGTGCCGCAACGCGCCATCCTGCGCGACAGCGCCGGTGTGCCCAAGGTGCTGCTGGTCGACCAGCAGGACCGCATCAGCGAACGCCAGGTGACCCTGGGCAGCGCCCAGGGTGACCGCTGGATCGTCAGCGAGGGGCTGGCCCCAGGTGACCGCGTGGTGGTCGAGGGCCTGCAACACGTCAAGGCCGGCGACCAGGTGCAAGTCGACGAACAACCAGGCGCCACCGCAGTCGCCCAACACAACGGCCAATGAGGGCCTGATCCATGCCGCAGTTCTTCATCGACCGCCCGGTGTTCGCCTGGGTGGTCGCCCTGTTCATCCTCTTGGTCGGCGCCCTGGCCATCCCACAGTTGCCGGTGGCCCAGTATCCCGACGTGGCCCCGCCGCAGGTGGAAATCTACGCCGTCTACCCCGGCGCCTCGGCGGCGACCATGGACGAGAGCGTGGTCAGCATCATCGAGCAGGAGCTCAACGGTGCCGACAACCTGCTCTATTTCGAATCGCAGAGCAGCCTGGGCAGCGCCACCATCACCGCCAGCTTCCAGCCTGGCACCAACCCGGACATGGCCCAGGTGGACGTGCAGAACCGCCTCAAGGTAATCGAGTCGCGCCTGCCGCGCCCGGTCACCCAGCAAGGCCTGCAGGTCGAGAAGGTGTCCACCGGTTTCCTGTTGCTGGCCACCCTCACCTCCGAGGACGGCAGCCTCGACGAGATCGCCCTGTCGGACATCCTCGCGCGCAACGTGATGAACGAGATCCGTCGCCTCAAGGGTGTCGGCAAGGCGCAGCTGTATGGCTCCGAACGGGCCATGCGCATCTGGATCGACCCGGCCAAGCTGGTTGGCTTCAACCTCACGCCCAATGACGTGGCCGAGGCCATCGCCGCGCAGAACGCCCAGGTCGCCCCCGGCAGCATTGGCGACCTGCCGAGCCGACCGACCCAGGAGATTACCGCCAACGTGGTGGTCAAGGGCCAGCTGAGCACCCCAGAGGAGTTCGCCGCCATCGTCCTGCGCGCCAACACCGACGGTTCCACGGTCACTGTCGGTGACGTGGCGCGGGTCGAGATCGGGGCCCAGGAATACCAGTACGGCACCCGCCTCAACGGCAAGGCCACCAGCGCCTTCAGCGTCAAGTTGTCGCCCGGCGCCAACGCCATGGAAACCGCGACCCTGGTCAAGCAGAAGCTCGACGAGCTGGCGCGCTACTTCCCGGCCGGGGTGAAGTACGACATCCCCTACGACACCTCGCCCTTCGTCAAGGTCTCGATCAAGCAGGTGATCAACACCCTGCTCGAGGCCATGGTGCTGGTGTTCGCGGTGATGTTCCTGTTCCTGCAGAACTTCCGTTACACGCTGATTCCGACCCTGGTGGTGCCGGTGGCGCTGATGGGCACCTTCGCGGTGATGAACGTGCTGGGTTTCTCGGTCAACGTACTGACCCTGTTCGGCATGGTGCTGGCCATCGGTATCCTGGTGGACGACGCCATCGTCGTGGTGGAAAACGTCGAGCGGATCATGGCCGAGGAAGGCCTGCCGCCCAAGGAAGCCACGCGCAAGGCCATGGGCCAGATCAGCGGCGCCATCGTCGGCATCACCCTGGTACTGGTAGCGGTATTCCTGCCGATGGCCTTCATGCAAGGTTCGGTGGGGGTGATCTACCAGCAGTTCTCGGTGTCGATGGCGGTGTCGATCCTGTTCTCGGCGTTCCTCGCCCTGAGCCTGACCCCGGCCCTGTGCGCCACCCTGCTCAAACCGCTGGAGAAAGGCGAGCATCATGAGCGCAAGGGTTTCTTCGGCTGGTTCAACCGCCGCTTCGAAGGCATGAGCAATGGCTACCAGCGCTGGGTGACCCACGCCCTGGCCCGCAGCGGTCGCTATCTGCTGGTGTATGCCGCGCTGGTCGGCGTGCTGGTGTACGGCTTCAGCCAGCTGCCCACCGCCTTCCTGCCTACCGAGGACCAGGGCTACACCATCACCGACATCCAGCTGCCGCCGGGCGCCAGCCAGGCACGGACCATCGAGGTCGGGCAGCAGATCGAGGCGCACAACGCCGAAGAGCCCGGCGTGGCCAACACCACGCTGATCCTCGGTTTCAGCTTCTCCGGCAGCGGGCAGAACGCGGCGCTGGCCTTCACCACGCTCAAGGACTGGTCCGAACGCGGTGGCGACGACAGCGCGCAGTCGATCGCCGAGCGCGCCACCATGGCCTTCACCCAGCTCAAGGACGCCATCGCCTATGCGGTGTTGCCGCCGCCGGTGGACGGCCTGGGCGAGTCGACCGGTTTCGAGTTCCGCCTGCAGGACCGCGGCGGCATGGGCCACACCGGGCTGATGGAAGCTCGCGACCAACTGCTGGACGCCGCGCGCAAGAGCAAGGTGCTGGTCAACGTGCGCGAAGCATCTCTGGCGGAGAGCCCTCAGGTCGAGCTGGAAGTGGACCGCCGCCAGGCCAACGCCCTGGGCGTGTCGTTTGCCGATATCGGCGCGGTGCTCGACACCGCGGTGGGGTCGAACTACGTCAACGACTTCCCCAACCAGGGCCGCATGCAGCGGGTGGTGGTGCAGGCCGAAGGCGACCGGCGCAGCCAGGTCGAGGACCTGCTGAAGATCCACGTGCGCAACAGCAGCGGCAAGATGGTGCCCCTGGGCGCCTTCGTCAGCGCCCGCTGGCAGTCCGGCCCGGTGCAGCTGACCCGCTACAACGGCTACCCGGCGGTGTCGATTTCCGGCGAGCCGGCGGCCGGCTACAGTTCGGGCGAAGCCATGGCCGAGATAGAGCGCCTGGTGGCGCAACTGCCGGCAGGTGCCGGCCTGGAGTGGACCGGCCTGTCGCTGCAGGAACGCCTGTCCGGCAGTCAGGCGCCACTGCTGATGGCGCTGTCGCTGCTGGTGGTGTTCCTGTGCCTGGCCGCGCTGTACGAAAGCTGGTCGATCCCCACCGCGGTGCTGCTGGTGGTACCGCTGGGGGTGCTCGGCGCGGTGCTCGCGGTGACCCTGCGCGGCCTGCCCAACGACGTGTTCTTCAAGGTCGGCCTGATCACCCTGATCGGCCTGTCGGCGAAGAATGCCATCCTGATCATCGAGTTCGCCAAGGACCTGGTGGACCAGGGCGTCGATGCGGCGGACGCAGCGATCCAGGCCGCGCGCCTGCGCCTGCGCCCGATCGTGATGACGTCGCTGGCGTTCATCCTTGGCGTGGTGCCACTGGCCATCGCCAGCGGCGCCAGCTCGGCCAGCCAGCAAGCCATCGGCACCGGGGTGATCGGCGGCATGCTCAGCGCCACCTTCGCCGTGGTGTTCGTGCCGGTGTTCTTCGTCGTGGTGATGCGCCTGGCCAGGCGCGGCAAGACCAAGGCGGCGCAGGTGGCCAGCCACCAGGCCTGACTGGACAAGCCCTGCGGTAAATGGGAGGGTTCCCGGCATTGACTGCCCGGAACCCTTTTTCATGCCCGACGTTCTTCCCCCCTGCTCCATCCTTATCCTCGCCGGCGGCCGTGGCCAGCGCATGGGCGGGCGCGACAAGGGGCTGGTGCCCTGGCGCGGCGAGCCGTTGGTGGCGCATGTGCAGCGCGCTGTGCGGGCGTTGAGCGATGACCTGGTGATCTCCTGCAACCGCAACCAGGCGGCCTACGCAATCTACGCCGACCAGCTCGTCACCGACGCCGAAGCGGACTTTCCCGGTCCGCTGGCCGGCGTGATCAGCGGGCTCAGGGCAGCCCGGCACGAATGGGTGGTAGTGCTGGCCTGCGATGCGCCGCGCATCGACCGGGCGCTGGTCGAGGACCTGCTGCGCCTGGCCGAGGCGCATGACAGCGCGGCCATGGTGCGCCAGGGTGGGTATTGGCAGCCGATGTTCAGTGTGTTGCCCCGGCGCGTATTGCCATTGCTGGAGCACGCCTGGCAGGCGGGTGAGCGGAGTTTGCAGAAGGCCTTGCTGCAGGCGAATGTGCAGGGGTTGGGGTGTGCCGGGGACGATGCGCGGTTGAGCAACTTCAACAGTCCGGATCTGTTGCGCGATTAACGCTCGCCTGCTCGGCCCTATCGCGGGCAAAAAAAAAGGCCCCAAGGCAGGGACACCTGGGGCCAAGCGGTTGGACTTCCCAACCAAAGGAGGCATTTCAACCTTGGGCCGGCCAGCCACCGCCCAAGGCACGGAACAGATCGACCAGTGCCAGCTGGCGCTGGGTGCTGGCCTGGATGAACGCCGCTTCGTTGACATAGCCGTTGCGCTGCGCGTCCAGGTAGCGCAGGTGGTTGTCCACCCCGCCCTCATAGCGCGCCTTGGCCAGCGCCACGGTCGCCCGGCTGGTGTCGGCCAGGGCGCGCCGCGCGGCTTCCTCGCGGCGCAAGGTATCGGTGGCGGCCAGGGCGTCGGCCACTTCGCGGAAGGCGCTCTGGATCGTGCCTTCGTAAGCGGCCACCGCCGAATCCTTGCGCGCCTCGGCCAGGCTCAGGCCGGCCTTGTTGCGCCCGGCGTCGAACAGCGGCAGCGACAGTTGCGGCATGAACGTCCAGCTACGCGAGCCGCCGTCGAACAACCCGGACATCTGCGCGCTGGAAGTGCCGAAACTGCCGGTCAGGCTGATCCGCGGGAAGAACGCCGCCCGCGCCGCGCCGATATCGGCATTGCGCGCCCGCAGCCGGTGCTCGGCGGCCAGGATGTCCGGGCGGCGCTCGATCAGCGCCGACGGCGCGCCTGGGGCGATGTCCTGCAGGACCATCGGCGCCTGCATCCGCTCGGCGGGAATCGCCTTGGCCGCCTCGGCGCTGCCCAGCAGCAGCGCCAGGGCGTTGTAGGCCTGGCGCTGCTCGCGCACGATACCTTCGAGCTCGGCCCGTGACTGCTCGACCAGCCCCAGCGCCTCCTGGTGGTCCAGCGCCGTGGCCGTGCCAGCGGCGCGCCGCTGGCCGACCAGGGCCAGCGAGTCCTCGCGGCTGGCCAGGGTCTGGCGAGTCAGCGTCAGGCGCCGTTCGGCACCGTCCAGGGTCAGGTAGGCCTGGGTGACATCAGCGATCAGCGCGATGCGCGCGGCACGGCCGACTTCCTCGGTGGCCAGGTACTGCTCCAGCGCCGCATCGCTCAGGCTCTTGACCCGACCGAACAGGTCCACTTCGTACTCTGGCAGCGACAGCCCCACCTGGTAACTGCTGCTGACCCCTTCCCTGCCGTTGTTCGACAGGTCCGCCGGCAGGTGCTGGCGGTTACCGGAGGCACCGGCGTTCAGGCCTGGTACCCGATCGGCCCGCTGGATACGGTATTGCGCTCGGGCCTGCTCGATGTCGAGCAGGGTCTGACGCAGGGAGCGGTTGTTGTCCAGTGCCGTGGTGACCAGTTGACGCAAGGCCGGATCGACGATGAACGCCTGCCAGTCCAGCTGCTCCACCGACTTGCCATGATGGCCGGCGGCATCGCCCCAGGCAGCCGCCACCGGCGCCTCCGGGCGCTGGTAGGTCGGTGCCAGGGAGCAGCCGACCAGGGTAACGGCCAGCGCGAACGGGAGTGCACATTTACCCATGACTATCACTTCGTCACCTCGACAGCATGTTGCACAGGGGCCGGCTTGCGCTTGAGCAGCTTGAGCACCCAGACGAAACAGATCGGCACGAACACCACGCCCAGCAAGGTGGCGCTGAGCATGCCGCCAATCACCCCGGTACCGATGGCACGCTGGCTGGCCGCGCCGGCGCCAGTGGCGATGGCCAGGGGCACCACGCCGAGGATGAAGGCCATGGAGGTCATCACGATCGGGCGGAAACGCAGGCGCGCGGCTTCAATGGCGGCGTCGCTCAAGCTGTAACCCTTCTCCCACAGCTCCTTGGCGAACTCGACGATCAGGATGGCGTTCTTCGCCGCAAGGCCGATGATGGTGATCAGGCCGACCTTGAAGTACACATCGTTGGGCATGCCGGTGAGCAGTACCGCCCAGACCGCGCCCAAGGCGCCGATCGGCACGATCAGCATCACCGTCAGCGGGATCGCCCAGCTCTCGTACAGCGCCACCAGCAGCAGGAACACCACCAGGATGGCCAGGGCGAACAGGCCGGCGGCCTGGCCACTGGAGACCTTCTCCTGGTAGGACAGGCCGGTCCAGGCATAGCCGATGCCGGGTTGCAGCTCGCCGACCAGGCGCTCCATCTCTGCCATCGCCTGGCCAGTGCTGTAGCCGGGTGCGGCGTCGCCGGCGATACGGATCGACGGGTAGCCGTTGTAGCGCACCAGTTGCACCGGCCCTTCCTCCCACTGGGTGGTGGCGAAGGCACTGAACGGCACTTGCTCGCCGCGGGCGTTAGGTGCGTACAGGCGCAGCACGCTTTCCGGGGTCATGCGCTCG
Source organism: Pseudomonas soli (assembly GCF_900110655.1). Classification (GTDB taxonomy): domain Bacteria; phylum Pseudomonadota; class Gammaproteobacteria; order Pseudomonadales; family Pseudomonadaceae; genus Aquipseudomonas; species Aquipseudomonas soli. The sequence continues at coordinate 303,133 of NZ_FOEQ01000005.1, read as the reverse complement.
CCCTGCTCGGCCTGCACCACCACACGCTGCTGGCGCCCGGCATTAGTGAAGTCGTTGATCACCGCCGAACCGAAGGCGGTGGCCAGGGTGCTGTTGATCGACTCGAAGTTCACCCCCAGGGCGCGTGCCTTGTCGCGGTCGATCTGGACGCGCAACTGTGGTGCTTCTGCCAGGCCTTCCATCATCGCGTACAGGAACACCGGGTTGCCGTTGGCTCGAGCCAGCAACTGGTCACGGGCCGCCAGCAGCGCTTCACGCCCCAGGCCGCCCCGGTCCATCAAGCGCAGGGCGAAACCGCCGGAGTTGCCCAGGCCGTCGATCGGCGGCGGCATGACCGCGGTGATGGCACCGTCGCCGTTGGCCGCGAAGCGCTCGTTGGTCGCGACGATTTCGTCTGCCGCCGATTGGCCCTTGCCACGTTGCGACCAGTCCTTGTAGGTCGGGAAAGCCAGCGCGGCATTCTCTCCCTGGCCCGAGAAACTGAAACCGGTCACCACGATCGAGTTGGCCACTGCCTCGCGAGACATCAGGAACTGCTCGAGCGCTTCGGCGGTATGGTCAGTGCGCACCCGGCTGGCGCCAGGCGGTAGTTGTACGTCGACGATGCCGTAGCCGAGGTCCTCGGCGGGCACGAAGGCCTCCGGGACGCGCAGGTAGGAATAACCCAGCACCACCAGGATGCCGACATAGGCGAGCATCCAGCGCCCGGCACGGGCCACCAGTGCACTGTTCATCAGCGAATAGCGCTCGGTCACACGGGCGAAGCTGCGGTTGAAGGCACCGAAGAAACCGCCCCTCTCGTGGTGCCCATGGGCCACAGGCTTGAGCAGCGTGGCGCACAGCGCCGGGGTGAAGGTCAGGGCCAGGAAGCCGGAGAACAGGATCGACACCGCCAGCGACACGGAGAACTGCTGGTAAATCACCCCGACCGAACCGGACATGAACGCCAACGGCAGGAACACCGCCGCCAGCACCATGGTGATACCAATGATCGCCCCGGAAACCTGCCCCATCGCCTTGATGGTGGCTTCCGCCGGCGACAGCCCTTCCTCGGCCATCAAGCGCTCGACGTTCTCCACCACGACGATGGCGTCGTCCACCAGGATACCGATGGCCAGCACCATGCCGAACATGGTCATCATGTTCACCGAGAAACCCAGCAGCTTCATGACCATCAGCGTTCCCAGCAGGCACACTGGCACCACGATCGACGGGATCAGGGTGTAGCGCACGTTCTGCAGGAACAGGAACATCACCAGGAACACCAGCACCATGGCCTCGATCAGGGTGTGGATCACCTTCTCGATGGCCACGTCGACGAAGCGCGAGGTGTCGTAGGGCACCGAGTATTCGACGCCGTCGGGGAAGAACTGCGACAGCTCGGCCAGGCGCTCCTTGACCAGGGTCGCGGTTTCGATGGCGTTGGCGCCCGGCGCCAGCTGCACAGCGGCGACCACGGCGGGCTTGCCGTCCAGGCGCGCCGAGAGATTGTAGTTCTCGCTGCCGATGGCCAGGCGCGCGACATCGCCAAGGCGCACGCTGGAGCCGTCCGGGTTGGCGCGCAGGACGATGCCGGCGAAGGCCTCGGGGGTTTCCAGGGTGCCCTGCACGGCCAAGGTCGCGGTCAGTTCCTGCTCGCTGGCTCCGGGCGTGCTGCCGAAACTGCCGGCGGGTACCTGAACGTTCTGGCCACGAATGGCGTTGCCGATGTCGTCGATGGACAGGCCGTAGCCCACCAGCTTCTGCGGATCGACCCAGACCCGCATCGCCGCCTCGGAGGCGAAGAACTGCAACTTGCCCACGCCGGGTACGCGCAGCAGCTCGTTGTTGATGTTGCGCGCGGCATAGTCGGCCAGGCTGGTGACGTCGTCACGGCCACCGGTGGCGCTGGTCAGGGCGTACATCAGCAGGAAGCCGGAACTGGCCTGCTCGACCTTCAGACCCTGGGTCAGTACCGCCTGGGGCATGCGCGCCTCGGCCTTCTTCAGGCGGTTCTGCACATCGACCTGGGCCATATCCGGGTCGGTGCCGGGCTGGAACGTCACCATCACCTCGGCCACGCCGTTGGAGTTGTTGGTGGACTCGTAGTACAGCAGGCCCTTGGCGCCGTTGAGCGACTCCTCGATGATGCTGGTCACCGACTCGACCATCACCTTGGCGGACGCGCCCGGGTAGACGGCATTGATGGAAATCTGTGGCGGCGCCACGCTGGGATACTGGGCCACCGGCAACGCCGGGATCACCAGCAAACCGGCCAGGGATATGAACAGCGCCACGACCCAGGCGAAGTTCGGCCGATTGATGAAGAACTTGGACATCTCGCTACCCTCGCCTTAGTGTGCCGCGGCCTGTTGCGCCTGGGCCGGCTGCACCGGCATGCCCGGGGCAAGGCCGGCCGGGCCGCCGACGATGACCTGGTCACCGGCGCGCAGGCCCTCGGTGATCTGCCAGCGCGAGCCATGCATCCCGCCGGTGCGCACGCTGCGCGCCTCGGCCAGGTTGCCGGTGCCGACCACCAGCACCCGCGCCTCGCCATCGCTGCCGCGCTGCACCGCGCGCTGCGGCACCAGGATGGCCTGCTGGTCGGTACCCTGCGGGGTGCGCACGCGCACGTACATGCCCGGCAGCAGGATGCCGTCGGCATTGTCGAAGCGACCGCGCAAGGTGACCTGGCCGGTGCCACGGTCGACCGCCACGTCGGTGAACATCAGCGCGCCCTGGCGCTGGTAGTCGGTGCCTTCCACCTGGGCGGTCAGCGCCTTGTCGTCGCCAGCGCCGAGCGCGCCGTCCTTGAGGGCCTGACGCAGACGCAGGGCTTCGGCGGCGGACTGGGTGAAGTCGACGTAGATCGGATCGAGCTGCTGGATGCGCGCCATCAAGGTGGCCTCCCCCTGCCCGACCAGGGCGCCTTCGGTGGCCAAGGCGCGGCCGATGCGGCCGGAGATCGGCGCGGTGACCGTGGCATAGCCCAGGTTAAGGCGCGCGGTCTGCACGTCGGCCTGGGCCGAGCGCACGGCCGCCTGGGCGCTGCGCAGCTCGGCGCTGGCGCTGTCGAAGTCCTGCTGGCTGACCGCCTCGATCTTGACCAGCGGCTCATAGCGCTTGACCCGTGCCTGGGCCTCCTGCTGCACCGCCTGGGCCCGCGCAAGGTCGGCCTCGACACGCGCCAGGGCAGCCTTGAACGGTGCCGGATCGATCTGGAACAACACATCCCCAGCCTTGACGTCGGCGCCTTCCTCGAAACGTTTGTGCAGGACAATGCCGGCGACCCGGGCACGCACCTCGGCCACACGCATCGGTTCGACCCGGCCCGGCAGGGTCGAGGCCAGGGCCAGCTGTTCGCTGGCCAGCGTCACGGTCTCCACCGGAAATGCCGTTTCAGTCGCGGCCTGCTGTTCTTCAGCAGCTCCGCAGCCGGCCAGTGCTACCGCCACTGCCAGCCAGCTGACCATCCCTATTGCACGCAAATTGCTCATTAACTCACCCGAGCCGTTAACTAGAATTGGCGCGAATGGTACTTACACATTCGATTTGAGTCAATTTAGTCTCATTTGAAGTTTTTGTGAAATATTGTGATTACCGTCCAATCGTCGGCTGAGCGCAGCCCGCACCCAGTGCAGGCGTCAAATGAACACAACCCGTGAGGAGATCCCCATGACCTTCCATGCCGTGGCTAGCCTCGACCAGCTTGAACAACTCCGTCCCCTGCGCGTTCAGGTTGGTACCGAAGAAATCGTCCTGGTACGCCAGGGCGAGCGGGTGCGTGCCTACCAGGCCAACTGCCCGCATGAGGGCGCGCCACTGGAACAAGGCGCGGTCTGTGGTGGGTTGCTGATCTGCCCCTGGCACAAGGCCGCCTTCGCCGTGGACGACGGCGCGGTGTGCGAGCCGCCGGCGCTGGCCGGTCTGCGCCGGCATGCCGTGCAGGTCAGGGACGGCCAGGTATGGGTGGACGAGCAGCCACTACCCGAGGCTGAAGCGCCGCGCCACAGCGACGCGCGCACCTTTGTCGTGGTGGGCGCCGGCGCCGCCGGGGCCGCCGCCATCGCCACCTTGCTCGACCATGGCTTTGCCGGCCGCCTGTTGTGGATCGACCAGGAACAGCCGAACGCTTACGATCGCACGGCCCTGAGCAAGTTCGTCATCGCCGGGCAAATGCCGGTGGACGAAGTGTCCTCACTACTCGCGCCAGTCGACCTGCGCCAAGGCCAGCTGCAGCGCATTCACGGCAAGGTACGCGCGCTGGATGCCGGCAAGCGCATGATCAGCCTGGCCGACGGCCAGCAGTTGAAATACGACGCCGCCCTGCTGGCCACCGGCGGCAAGCCCAACCGCCCCCAGCTCCCCGGCGTGCAACTGCCCGGCATCTGCGTACTGCGCTCGCGCACCGATGCCGCGCAGTTGCTCGACCTGGCCGAGCCGGGCCAGCCGGTGGTGATCGTCGGCGACGGTTTCATCGGCCTGGAGGCCGCCAGCGCCCTGCTCAAGTACGGCCTGCAGGTGCATGTGGTCACACGCCACGCCATCCCGCTGGCCAGGCAGTTGGGCGAGCGCATCGGCCAGACCCTGCGCGAGCTGCATGAGCGCAAGGGTGTGCAGTTCCACGGGCCGACCGAGGTGATCGGCTTCGACGGCCACGAGCGCGTCGAGGCCGTGCTGCTGGCCAATGGCGAGCGCCTGGAAACCGCGCTGGTGCTGCTGGGCACCGGCGTCACCCCGGCCACCCGTTTCGTCCAGGGCCTGGCCCTGGCCGAAGACCATTCGCTCACGGTGGACGCGCACCTGCAGGCCGCCGACGGCCTGTGGGCGGCCGGCGATGTCGCCACCTTCCCCCTGGCCGGCCGCCCGGTGCGCATCGAGCATTGGCGCCTGGCCCAGCAACACGGCGTGATCGCCGCCGCCAACATGCTCGGCGAGCGGCGCCGCTACGACGACGTGCCGTTCTTCTGGACCTACCAGCACGGGCGCACCTACGAAGTGCTCGGGCATGCCAGCGGCTGGAACCGCATCGAGTACGTCGGCTCGCCGGAACAGGGCGACTTCATCGCCCTGCAGTGCCTGGACGACCAGGTCGAGGCGGTGATCGCCAAGGGCTGTTCACGGGCCATGGCCGTGCTGTCGCAGCGCATGAAGCGGCCGCTGTCGAGCCGCGAGGCGCGTGAGCTGATCGATGCCTGGCCGGATTGAGACCTGGCGTTGACCCGGCAGTGGCACCGATACGGTCCTCACCGTACAGTACGCCGCAGACTCGCCTCATCGCATGGAGATTGACCCAGTGCAACTGGACCGGCACAAAAACCAGGCCCACCTCCTCGCCAGCACCCCGGCGCTGGTAGAGACGCCACAAGTACACCCTTTGGCAGACTACTTCAGCCAGGACGACGGGACACTGCCGGAAATCGAGCTCCACTTTGCCGTAAGCGCCGACATGCCGAGCGCATTCACACGCCTGTTCACCCTCGGTGCCAGGGTGGAGCGCGGTTGCTTGTGGGACAAGACAAGCGGGCGCGAAATACCCTTTACCGGCCCACAGGATGCCTCGCGTGTCAGCGAAGGTGTCGTCGAACCGTTTCATGTACTGGCGCAGGGCATCGACATCGATGGCCAGCCCCTCCCTGACCTGGGCGTGATGGTCTGTGAGCACGTCCTGACACTGGACTATTGCATGGGGCCCGACTGGGATGCGCCTCGAATCGACGCCCTGCTGTCGCTCCTGCGCCAACTTCAGCAACAAGGCGGCCAGGTTCGCATCCCTTGGTGGCAGGCAGACGGCGAACAGGAATTTCTACAGGCTCTCTGCTGCGGCGGGGTCGACGGATGAACTCGAGCTCCCCGAATATCCAGCGACTGCTCAGGAAGCGACAACTCAACGTACAGGAACAGAACCTGCTCACTGCCCATCGCATCAGAGAGTCGGCAAGGCCCTGGCTCACCCGTGAGATACCGCCTGCTCTGCTGGGCGTCGCCGAGAACCACGGGATCGACTGGGCACGCTCCTTGCTGCTGGACCTTGAGTTCGACTTCCCCGGCATGGCCAGCCTGACGGGCAGTCTGTTGACCGATACCGAACGCTTCATAGACTTCGAGATCGAAACCGACAGTAGCTACTGCCACCTGCTGTCCGTCGAGTGCTGGGAGGACGTGACGGCCCAGCATGACCACGGGTTGCGCAACCGGGGTACCGGCAAGGGTTATGCAACCATTGCCTTGGAGACAAGGCGCGAACTGCTCGGCCTGCCGACGCGCTGAGTACACGCCCTGCCTTCGCCACCGCGAGCTTTCAATACCGGGGTGAACTGTGTAAAACAAGTTCACCCACACTGTAAGGAAAGGATGACTCGCAATGATCTACCGCCCCCTTGGCCACTCCGGCCTGCAAGTCTCGGCCCTGACGCTCGGCAGCATGATGTTCGGTGAACAGACCAGCACCGAAGACTCGCTGCGCATCATCGACAAGGCCTGGGACCAGGGCATCAACTTCGTCGACACCGCCGATGTCTACAATGGCGGCCGCTCCGAGGAAATCGTCGGCGAAGCGGTGGCGCGCAACCGTCACGAGTGGATCATCGCCTCCAAGGCCGGCTATGGCCCGGTCGATGGCCTGCCGAACCGCAGCGGCCTGTCGCGCAAACACCTGTTCAATGCCATCGAGGCCACCCTCACGCGCATGGGCACCGACTATCTGGACATCTACTACCTGCACCGCGAGGACCATTCGGTACCGCTGGAAGAGACGGTGCGCGCCATCGGCGACCTGCTGGCGCAAGGCAAGATCCGCTACTGGGGCGTGTCCAACTTCCGTGGCTGGCGCATCGCCGAGATCTGCAACGTGGCGCACAGGCTCGGCGTGGCCAAGCCGGTGGTCAGCCAGCCGCTGTACAACATCGTCAACCGCCAGGCCGAGCCCGAACAACTCACCGCCGCCGCCTACCATGGCCTGGGCGTGGTGCCGTTCAGCCCGCTGGCCCGTGGCGTGCTCAGCGGCAAGTACGCGCCAGGCTCCACCCCCGACGAAGGCAGCCGTGCCGGTCGCCAGGACAAGCGCATCATGGAAGTGGAATGGCGCCAGGAATCGCTGGCCATCGCCCAGAAGATCCATGCCTATACCGAGGCCAAGGGCGTGGGCATCGTCGAGTTCGCCATCGCCTGGGTGCTGAACAACCGCCTGGTCAGCTCGGCCATCGTCGGGCCGCGCACCGAGGCGCAGTGGGACACCTATGCCGGTGCGTTGGAGGTCAAGGTCACGGCGGAGGATGAGGCCTTCATCGATTCGCTGGTGACGCCCGGCCATGCCTCGACCCCGGGCTTCAACGATGTCGCCCACTTCGTCAGCGGGCGCCTGGCACGCTGAACCGGCCTGGGCAACTTCTCTGGGAGCGGGCAAGCCGCTCCCTCAGCGGTGCCCAATGGCGGTCCGCGCCGATTACTGGCATTGTGTGTTTTTCCCAGCGCAAAGGACGCGCTCCATGGCCCTGCACCTCTGGTTGACCTTCTCCTTCGCCTACCTGCTCACCTCGCTGCTCCCCGGCCCGAATGTCCTGCTCACCGTGCGCAACGCCTTGCGCTACGGCCCGTCCGGCATGGGCATGACCCTGTTCGGCAACCTCACCGCGCAACTGCTGACGATCACCGCCGTGGCCATGGGCGTGGGCGCCCTGCTGATCTCTTTGCCCACGGCGTTCCTGGCGCTGAAGCTGGCCGGCGCCGCTTACCTGATCTACCTCGGCCTGCGCCAGTTGCTGGGCAAAGGCGCCCCCACCGCGCCGACGGCGCAGGTGGTAGCGACGCCGCCCCAGACGCAATGGCGGATCGCCGTGGAAGCCTTCCTGGTCTCGGCGAGCAACCCCAAGACCCTGGTGTTCTTCTGCGCCTTCCTGCCGCAGTTCCTCGAGCCTGGGCGGCCGATCTTCGGCCAGTTCGCGGCCATGTACCTGAGCGGCTCGCTGATCGTCTGCCTGGTGCACTCCTTCTACTGCTTCACCGCCTGGCGCTTCGGCCTGCGCCTGAAGGCTTCGCCCCTGGCGGCCTGGTTCAAGCGCGCCAGCGGCGCGCTGTTCATCGGCCTGGGCGTGCGCCTGCTCAACACCCGGGCGGTGTAGGCCTCACTCGCTCGCCAGCATGGCCAGGGTGGCGATCATCGCCAGCACGGCGAACCCGCATGCCACGTAGCCCAGGGCGCCCAGGCCCAGGACCTGGATCGACGCGCCGCCCAACGCCGCACCGGCGGCGATACCGGCATTGGCCGCCGACACGTTCAAGGTCCCGGCCAGGGCCTGGGCCTTGGCGCCGGCCTGCATCACCCGCACCTGACAGACCGGGAACAGCGCGGTGTAGGCGATGCCCCACAGCACCAGCGCGCCCCCCAGCAGCCATGCAGTGCCGAGCAACGGGGTGACCGCGCCCATGCCCAGCGCCAGCATCGCCAACAGCAGCAAGGTCGCCCGCAGCGGGCTCCGATCAACAATGCGCCCGGCCAGGCCGTTGCCGAGCATGCCGACCACGCCGAAGCCCATCAGCCACCAGCCCACTTCGCCGGCCGGCACGGCGGCCAGCTGTTCAAGCGTCTCGGCCAGGTAGGTGTAGGCAGTGAACATGGCGGTGAACACCAGCGCCGAGAGCAGCACATGGGCGATGAAGCGGCGGTCCTTGAGGATCACCGTCTGCCGCTCCCCCGGCGCACGGGCGGGTGCCGCCGGCACAGTCGGCAGCCACGCCCACATCAACAGCGCCACCAGCAGGCACAGCCCGGCGAGCAACGCGAAACTGCCACGCCAGCCGACCAGCCCGGCGGCCAGCGTGCCCAGTGGAATGCCGAAGACGAATGCGGCGGTGATGCCCAGGTACACCCGTGACACCGCCCAGCCCTCGCGCCCCGCCCCGGCCAATTGCCCGGCGCTTTCGCTGGCGGTGCCCCAATACACCGGCAAGGCCAGCGCGGCGATAAAGCGTGCCAATGCCAGCACCCAGATGTTCGGCGCCAGCGCCGACAGCGCGTTGGACGCGGCGAACACCAGCAGGATGGCGATGAACAGTCCCTTGCGCGGCACTGCCGACAGCCAGGCGGTGAGCGGCGGCCCGAACAACATCACGGTCACGGCGAACAGCGTGACCAACTGGCCCGCACCCGCAACCGAAAGGCCAAGGTCGCGGGCCAGCGCCGGCAGCAGCCCGAGAATCAGAAATTCGGTGGTCAGCACCGCGAAGCCGCCGATGGCGAAGAGGCCGATGGATAACCCCGTACGCGGCGCTGGGCGCGTGAGGGTGGCGTGGGTCAGGCTGGAAGTGGACATCCGCTGCAATCCTGGTTGAATGGAAGGCCAGCTTAATCTGGAATTTAGTTCCTATTGCTGGTAGTTATTCCTTTATCAAGTGAATCAGATTCATTAATAAAAGACCTCGCCATGTCTGCCTCGGAACGCCTCAAGGACATCGACTTCTTCGTCAGCGTGGCCAACGCTGGCAGCTTCATCGCCGCCGCCGAACGCATGAACCTCACCAGTTCCGCCGTGAGCAAGGGCGTCGCGCGCCTGGAGAAACGCCTGCAGGTGCGCCTGTTCGAACGCACCACCCGGCGCCTGGCCCTGACCGACAGCGGCGCCGACTACTACCGCGCGTGCACCCGCGTGCTGGCGGACATCGAGGAAGCCGAGCTGGCCCTCAACGATGAACACCATACGCCCTGCGGCAAGCTGCGCATCGACCTGCCAGCTACCTTCGGCCGTCTGCACGGCCTCCCTGCCGTACTCGACTTCGCTGCGCGGCATCCACGGCTGCAACCGCACATCACCCTCTCCGATCGCTTCGTCGACCTGGTCGAGGACGCCATCGACATTGTCGTGCGCATCGGCGGACCACAAACCTGGCAGCCAGGCATCGAGCACCGTTACCTGGGCAGCCAGCGCCTGGTGTTCTGCGCCGCCCCCGCTTATCTGGCTCGCCACGGCACGCCCCAAGACCTGCAGCAACTGCAGGCCCAGGGCTGCGTGCTCTATGCCTGCGCAGACGGCAGCACACCGGCCCTGCACTTTGCCGGCGCCCGCCCGGGCCTGACGCAGCTGCGCGGCATGCCCGGGCGCCTGGCCATCGGCGATGCCGAAGGCCAGGCGCTAGCTGTCAGCGCCGGGCACGGCATCGCCCAGTTGCCGACCTGGCTGGTGCAGCGCCAGCTCGATGACGGGACGCTGCAACAGATACTGCCGGCGTACGCGATGGAAGGATTGCCGATCAACCTGGCCTGGCGCCGCAACCGCGGACACCTGCCCAAGGTGAGCGCGATGGTCCAGGCCCTGGCCGAACGCCTGGGGCCGCTGATTCAGGGCTGACCCAGGTCAAGCGCCACTACCGATACTCACAGGAAGGTAAATACCTGCCCCGCCGCCAACCGCGACTTGCTCAGACCGGCATTGAAATCCTCCTCGCTGCGATAGCCCAGGCTCAGCAGCACCACGCTGGTGTAGCCCTGCTCGCGCAGGCCCAGTTCGGCGTCCAGGGCCTTGGCGTCGAAGCCTTCGATCGGCGTGGCGTCCAGGCCGTGGGCGGCGGCGCCCAGCAGCGCGGTGCCCAGGGCCAGGTAGACCTGCTTCTCCATCCAGTGCTGCAGGTCCTTGAAGTCATGGCGGTGCAGGTCGACATAACCGCGGCGGGTCTGGTCCTGGACTTCGCGGGCCTGCTCGTTACGGAAGCGGCCATCGGCGGCTTCCTGCGCCAGCACTGCCTGCAGGTGAGCTTCGGTCATGTTGGTGCGGGCGGCGAACACGATCACATGGGAGGCATCGCGCAGCTTCGGGCTGTTGTAGGCGAATCGAGCATCGGTGGCCTTGGCCAGGCGCGCCTTGCCTTCGGCGCTGTCGGCCACGACGAAGTGCCAGGGCTGCGAATTGACCGAGGACGGGCTGTGGCGCAACTGCTCGAGCAACGCGTCGATGGTGGCCTGGGGGATTTTGCGGCTGGCGTCGTAGGCCTTGGTGGTGTAACGGCGTTTGGCGAGGGCAACGGTGTCCATCTAGGGCAATTCCTCAAGGGTTCGTGAATGAATGGCATCTTATCTTCCCGACCGCAAAGAAAAACCAGCACAATGCAGCAACACTTTCATCCCTGGAGTGAAAATGCTGCGCATCAACGACCTCGAACTGTTCGCCCGTGCCAACGCCCTGGGCAGCTTCACCGCTGCGGCCCACGAGGCCGACCTGCTGCCCGGCCAGGTGGCCGCGGCGATCAAGCGCCTGGAGCGCGAGCTCGATGTGCGCCTGTTCGCCCGCACCACCCGCAGCCTGCGCCTGACCGCCGAAGGCGAGCTGTACCTGCCCACCGCCCAGCGCGTGATCGATGCCCTGCGCCAGGGCCGCGAGGACCTGCATGGCAGCCACAGCTGCCTGCGCGGCGTGTTGCAGGTGGCGGCGCCCTCGGACATGGGCCGCAACCTGCTGCGGCCCTGGCTCAGTGCATTTCGCCGCGAGCATCCGGGGTTGGGCCTGCGCTTCTTCCTCTCCGACCAGTTGGCCGACCTGTATCGCGATCCGGTGGACGTCGCCATCCGCTACGGCCAGAACGAGGACGCCAACTACATTGCCCTGCCCCTGGCGCCGTGGAACCGCCGGGTCCTGGCGGCCTCCCCGGACTACCTGGCGCGCCATGGCCGCCCGCTGACCCCCGAGGACCTGCAGCAACACGACTGCCTGCTATACCTGCAGCAAAGCCGGGTGTACGACAAATGGCGCCTGGGCAACCGCACCGTGCAGGTGCGCGGGCCGCTGTTCAGTGACGATGCCGACGTGGTGCGGCGCTGGGCGCTGGAAGGCGAAGGCATAGTCTACAAGTCGTGGCTGGATGTCAGCGCCGATGTCGCCGCCGGCGAGCTGGAGCTGCTGCTGCCCGAATACCCCGGCGAGCTGACCCCGGTGACCCTGGTGTGCCCGCACCGCAAGCAGCTCACCCCCGCCGTGGCCCAGTTGCACCTGTGGCTGCGCGAGCGTTTCGCCGCGCTGCGCCCGGACGACATGTTGCAGCCGTTGTCGCCGGGCGTATAGTGCATCCACCCCCGACCGCAAGGAGCTGTCATTCATGCCAAGCCTGGAATTTCTCGTCACCGCGCTGATCATCGTGCTGATCCCCGGCAGCGGGGTCATCCTCACTGTATCGAGCGCCCTGGTGGCCGGGCGACGCGCCTGCCTGTGGACCGCCACCGGCTGCACCCTGGGCATCGTCCCGCACTTGCTGGCCTCGGTGCTGGGGCTCTCGGCGCTCCTGCACACCAGCGCCCTGGCCTTCCAGGGCCTCAAGTTCGCCGGCGTCGCCTACCTGCTGTACCTGGCCTACGCCACCTGGCGCGACCGTGCGGCCTTCGCCGTGGACGCGCACGCCACCCCCGCCGCCGCCAGCCAACTGGTGATCAAAGCCTGCCTGCTGAATATCCTCAACCCCAAGCTGACGCTGTTCTTCCTCGCCTTCCTGCCGCAGTTCATCGTCCCGCAGGCCGGCTCCGCGACCGTGCAGATGCTCAGCCTCAGCGCGGTTTTCATGGCCATGACCTTCGTCGTCTTCGTCCTCTATGGCCTGCTCGCCCACCTGTTCCGCCGCGCCGTGATCGACTCGCCGAAGGTGCAGGCCTGGTTGCGCCGCGGCTTCGCCGCCTCATTCGCCGGGCTTGGCCTCAACCTGGCACTGGCCCAGCGCTGAAGGCTGCACAATCGTTCTAAACACCTGGGCCGTTTGTGCGCTAAGGTCATCCATCGACCACCCACACGGCCCGCCTCCATGAGCAACTGGATCGATCTCAGACAGGACGCCGACACCGGCATCGAGTCGGTCCGCGCCCATTTTACCGGCCACGCCTACGACCCGCACTGGCACGACAGCTTCCTGGTCGGGGTGACCGAACAGGGCGTGCAGCAGTTCAACTGCCGCCGCGAACGCCATTGCAGCACGCCCGGCCAGGTGTTCGTGCTCGAGCCTGGCGACCTGCACGACGGCCATGCGCCAACCGTGGAAGGCTTCACCTATTCGACCCTGTACCTGGACGCCAACTGGCTGGAAACCGAACTGCGCGCCCTGTTCGAGCAGGCCCCCTCAGGCGCCCTGCCCAGCTTCGGCACCCTGCTGCACCAGGATCCGCGCCTGGCCGGCGCCACCGCCCGGGCCTTCGAGACGGTGCACTACAGCGACCTGCGCATCGTCCGCCAGACCGCCCTGGACGATCTGCTGAGCTGCCTCACAGGCCACCTGCACTGGCGCAAACGCCTGGACCCAGATCCACGCCTGCCGCTGTGCGCCCAGGTCGCCCGCGACTATCTGCATGCGCACCTGGACCAGGACATCGGCCTGGCCGAGCTGGCACAGGTCTGCGGCGTCGACCGTTTCCGCCTGACCCGGGCGTTCAAGGCAGCCTTCGGCCTGGCGCCGCATGCCTACCTGATCCTGCTGCGCCTGGCCCGCGCGCGGCGGCTGCTGGCCCTGGGCGAAACGCCGGCCAGCGTCGCCACCGCCCTGGGCTTTGCCGACCAGAGCCACCTGGGCCGCTGGTTCCGCCGCGCCTACCGGCTGACCCCGGCGGACTACCGCAAGCGCTGCTCAAACCTTCCAGACTGAAGCCGCGCTGGCCGCGACCATGGTGCCTCGATCACACGGAGCCATGACCATGTCGCACTCGCTGTTGCCCTTCATCCTGTTTGCCCTGGCCGCCAGCATCAGCCCCGGGCCGACCAACCTGTTGATCCTCGCCCACGGTGCCCGGCGCGGTTTGCGCGCCAGCCTGGCACCGATCGTGGCGGCCTGCTGCGCGGCGGCGGCGGTGGTGTGGCTGGTGGGAATGGGGCTCGGCGCGTTGCTGCTGCGCTACCCCCTGGCGCAGTTGGCCATGAGCTGGGCCGGCGCCCTGTGGCTCAGCTGGCTGGCCTGGAAGATGCTGCGCAGCGCCTGCGCCCCCTTGCTGGCGGGCAACGACAGTGGCCTTGGCCCACTGAGCGCGGCGACCCTGCAGGTGGTCAACCCCAAGGTATGGGTGACGGCGGTGGCGATGGTCGGCCTGTTCGCCACCCCGGCACTGCCGATGGGCTGGCTGGCCCTGGTGTTCCTGCTGGTCGCCCTACCCAGCATGACCGCCTGGGCATTGATGGGCATCGGCAGCGCACGCTGGTTGCGCTCGTCGCGGGCCTTGCGCCTGTTCAACCAGGGTCTGGCGGGGTTGCTGCTGGTGTCGGCCTGGTCGGCCTTGCTGGTATGAGCGCCGCTCAGGTGCGCCCGGCGCTGGCGGTGCGCAGGCGCATCCCCAGTCGTGGCCCGAACACGTTGATCAACAGGCCCAGCATCACCAGCAGCGCCCCCCAGCCTTGCGCCTCGCTCAGGCGCTCGCCCAGCAGCAGTGCCGCGGAGCTCAGGCCCACCACCGGCACCAGCAGCGAGAACGGCGCCACCTTGCCCGCCGGGTGGCGCGACAACAGTTTGCTCCACAGGCTGTAGCCGACCATGGTGGCGACGAACGCCAGGTACGCCAGGGCCAGCACCGAACTCCAGCCGATGTTGGCCAGGGCATGGCCAATGCGCTCGGGGCCTTCCAGCCACCACGACAGTGCCAGGAACGGCAGCGGCGGAATCAGCCCGCCCCAGATCACCAGGGCGACCAGGTCCACCTGGCCGAAACGCCGGGTGATGATGTTGCCCATCCCCCACATGGCGCCGCCGCACAGGGTCAGCAGCAGCGCCACCAGCGGCACGTGGCCGCTGTCCTCGCTACCGATCACCGCCAGGCCGCTGGCGGCCACCAGCAGGCCGAGCACACTGGCCAGGCGCAGCCGCTCGCCGAGAAACATGGCCGCGAAGCCCAGGGTGAAGAACGCCTGGGACTGCAGCACCAGCGAGGCCAGCCCAGGCGGCATGCCACTGGCCATGGCCTGGAAGAGGAAGGCGAACTGGCCCAGGGAAATGGTCGCGCCATAGGCGATCAGCCAGCGCCACGGCAGGTTCGGGCGCTTGATCAGGAACACCGCCGGGAAGGCCACCAGCAGGAAACGCAGGGCTCCGAGCAGCATCGGCGGCAGGCCGTCGAGCCCCACCTTGATGATCACGAAGTTGACGCCCCAGGCGATGATCACCACCAGGGCGATCAGCAGGTCCTTGAGTGGCATTGCAGGCATTCCTTCTTCAGGCTTGTTATAGACATATTTGGTTACAGCATACGGGCATCACGCCGCCGCGGACCAGCACAGTTGCGTAGCAGCCTTGTGTAACAGTCGGCTGTGATGGCCGGAGAAAGCACGCGATCACCCTGTGCAAGCTTCACTTGACCAGACTTGTATATACATGATCATATCGGGCTTCGGCCATCCGCCCTGCGTCCCGCCGATAGCCGCCGCCTTTCACAAAAACAACGAAGCGGAGCCTCCCGATGTCCAGCAAACCCGTGATCGAGCGCCGCTCGATCGACTACATCCCCGAGTCTGAGCGCCATGGACGGGTCTACAGCCAATTCACCCTGTGGCTGGGAGCCAACCTGCAGATTACCGCGATCGTCACCGGCGCCCTGGCCGTGGTGCTGGGCGGCGACGTGTTCTGGTCGTTGATCGGCCTTTTGCTCGGGCAACTGGTCGGCGGCGCGGTGATGGCCCTGCATGCCGCCCAGGGTCCGCGCCTGGGGCTGCCGCAGATGATTTCCAGCCGTGTGCAGTTCGGCGTTTACGGCGCGGCCATCCCCATGGCCCTGGTGTGCCTGATGTACCTGGGCTTCACTGCTACCGGCACGGTACTGTCCGGCCAGGCCATCGGCCAGTTGCTGAGCATCAGCGACAGCGCCGGCATCCTCATCTTCGCCGGGGTGATCGTGCTGGCGACCCTGGCCGGCTACCGGGTGATCCACTGGATCGGCCGGGTGGCCAGCGTGCTGGGGATCATCGCCTTCGTCTACCTGTTCAGCCGCATCCTGATGCTGGCCGATATCGGCCAGTTGCTCGACAACCGCCACTTCAGCTGGGCCAGCTTCCTGCTCGCGGTGTCGCTGGCCGCCTCCTGGCAGATCGCCTTCGGCCCTTACGTGGCCGACTACTCGCGCTACCTGCCCAGCCACACCTCACCACTCAAGACCTTCCTCGCCGCCGGCCTGGGCTCGGTGCTCGGCGCCCAGGCCTCGATGATCCTCGGCGTGTTCGCCGCGGCCATCGCCGGTGGCCAGTTCTCCGGCCGCGAGGTGGCCTATATCGTCGGCCTGGGCGGTGCCGGTACCACGGCGGCGCTGCTGTACTTCTGCATCGCATTCGGCAAGGTGACCATCTCGACCCTCAACAGCTACGGCAGCTTCATGTGCATCGCCACGATCATCAGCGGCTTTCGTGGCCACCTGCAGATCAGCCGCGTGCAGCGCCTGGTGTTCGTGCTCGGCATCGTCGGCGCGGCGACCCTGGTCGCGCTGCTCGGGCAGCACTCGTTCCTCAGCGCGTTCAAGTCGTTCATCCTGTTCCTGCTGACCTTCTTCGTGCCCTGGAGCGCGGTGAACCTGGTGGACTACTACTTCATCACCAAGGAACGCTATGACATCCCGGCACTGGCCGACCCGGATGGCCGCTACGGGCGCTGGAACTGGCCAGGCATCGGCGTGTACACCTTCGGCGTGCTGGTGCAGATGCCGTTCATCGACACCAAGCTGTACACCGGGCCCATGGTCGCGCAACTGGGCGGCGTGGACGTGTCGTGGCTGATCGGTTTGGTGGTACCCAGCGTGCTGTACTACTGCGTGGCGCGCCGTCGGGCGGCCGAGGCACCGGCGAGTATCATCGTGCCGCAGACCCATTGAGCTGAAAGCCCTCAAGCCTGGGAGCGGCGCAGCGCCGCTCCCAGGCTGCATCTGGCCAAAACAGCGCTGTCATCTTTCAGTCAGATCTCTGTCGTAATCTGCGGTGCAACTCGGTGCCACAGGTCTCCGGCATGCCTCGCCTGCTTCCCCTACTGCTGTGCCTGCTTGCGAGCCTGGCTTGCGCCGAGCCGGCGCAACTGCGTATCCAGGGCTCCAACACCATCGGCGCCGCGCTTGGCCCAGCCTTGGTGCGGGGCCTGTTGCAAGCGCAGGGCGCAAGCGCCATCGAGCGCCAGCCTGGTGTCTCCGCCAACGAGACCACGCTTCACGCTGTCGATCGCAACGGCCTGCCCTTGCACATCGACATCGCCGCCCACGGCACCAGCACCGGCTTCGCCGCGTTGCCCCGGGGCGAAGCGGACCTGGCCGCGGCCTCGCGACCGATCAGTGACAGCGAGCTGCAACAGTTGCAGGCCCTGGGCAACCTGCGCGGCGCGGGCTCGGAGCAGGTCATCGCCCTGGATGGCGTGGCGGTGATCACCCATCCGGACAACCCCCTCGCGCAACTGACCACCACGCAATTGGCGCAGGTGTTTTCCGGGCAGTTGCAGCGCTGGGAGCAGCTGGGCGTGCCCGGCGGGGCGATCCACCTGTATGCCCGCGACGACCGCTCCGGCACCTTCGAGACCTTCAATGCCCTGGTGCTTGCCCCGCACAACCAGGCGCTGGCCCCCCAGGCGCGTCGCTTCGAATCAGCCGATGCGCTGGCCGCCCAGGTCATGGCCGACCGCCAGGCCATCGGCTTCAGCGGCCTGGGCACGGTCCACCAGACCAAGGTGCTGGCGGTGGCCGAGGGTGACGCGCCTGCCCTGCTCCCCAGCCGCGCCTTGGTGGCCAGCGAAGACTACCCGCTGTCGCGTCGCCTGTTTTTCTACCTGCCCGCCCACGCCACGCCCCAGGCCAGGGCCCTGGCGGAGTTCGCCCAGAGCCCCGCCGGACAGGCGATCGTCGCCGACCAGGGGTTCGTCTCCCAGCAGATCAAGCCACAGCCGGTACCGGCCCAGGCCGACATGCCGCCGCGCTACCGGGCACTGGCCAGCGAAGCGCAACGCCTGAGCGTCAACTTCCGTTTCCAGGAAGGCAGCGCCAGCCTCGACAACAAGGCCCTGCGCGATGTGCAACGGGTCGGCGACTACCTGCGTCAGGCCGGCAAGCTGCAGGGCAAGGTGGTGCTGGTGGGCTTCGGCGACCCCAAGGAAACACCCGGCCGCGCCGCCCTGCTGTCGCGGCTGCGGGCCATGGCGGTACGTCGCGAATTGGCCCGGGCCGGGGTCCAGGCCAGAGACGTAACGGGCATGGGCGACGAGTTGCCGGTAGCCGACAACGATCTGCAGCAGGGGCGCCTGCGCAATCGCCGCGTCGAGGTGTGGGTGTACTGACCCGCTCAGCGCCCATCGGGCAGTTCGACCCGGGCCACCAGCCCGCCACCCACGCGATTGCGCAGGGTCAGCTCGCCGCCTTGCTCGCGCACGCTGGCACGGGCGGCCGAGAGCCCCAGGCCGACGCCGCCGGTGTCGCGGTTGCGCGATCCTTCCAGCCGGTAGAACGGATCGAACACCCGCTGCAAGGCCTCTTCGGGGATGCCCGGCCCGCGGTCGCTTACTTCGATGACGATGAGGTGCCCGGCATGGCTCAGGGTGATCTGCGGATCACGGGCATACTTCATGGCGTTTTCCAGCAGGTTGACGATCACCCGCTTGGTCGCCAGCGGACGGCCGTCATGCACCAAGTGCGCCGGGCCCTTGAAGGTGACGGCGAGCTGCTGGTCGCGGTAGTCGTCGACCAGGGTCTGCAACAGCTCCGACAGGTCGTAGGCCGTACGCTGCTCCAGCTGCGTGCCTTCGCGAAAGAACGCCAGGGCTTCGTTGATCATGCTCTGCATCTCTTCCACATCGCGGATCAGCTTGTGCTTGTGGTCCAGGTCTTCCATGAACTCGCTGCGCAGACGCATGCGTGTCAGCGGGGCGCGCAGGTCGTGGGAAATCGCCGCCAGCATGTGGGTACGCTCGCGAATGAAGTGCTGGATCTGCGCCTGCATGGTATTGAAGGCGATGATCGCCTGGCGGATCTCCTCGGGCCCTTCGATGTCGATGGGAGGGGCCTGCAGGTCGCCACCGAAACGTCGCGCCGCGCTGGCAAAACGCTGCAAGGGAGCGGCTAGCTGACGAGTGGCGAGCCAGGCCACCAACAAGGTCGCCACCAGCCCCAGGCCGATCACCACCGCCAGGCGCGCCGTTACGCTCAGGCCCCAACTGCGCTCCGGCGGCACGAACAACAACCAGCTGTCATCAGCCAGGGCGACCAGCGCAATATAGTGAGCCTCGGGGCTGCCCTTGGGCCAGTCGTCGGGGTTGTAGACCTCGATGACGCGTGCCGGCCCCAGCAACTGCCCCATCGCCGGCACCTGACCGGAGGTAAACTGCACGCCAGGACCGGGTAGGCCGAAATCGCTGCGCTGGGTGCTCCAGGTCACCTGCAGAGTCGGCGTGCTCGCCGCCAGGGCCAGTTTGCTGCGCAGCGCCGGCGGTGCGCGCTCGATCACCCGCGTGATGACGGCGATCTGTTCGAGCAGGCCGGTGCGGTCGATGGGCGGGCGCGCCCAGCTACCCGCCAGCTGGACGAACAAGGCATTGAGCGCCAACGAGGCCAGCAACGCGACGAAGATGGTCAGGGCAATCCGTTTACGCAAGGTATCGCGGCCCAGCAGGCGACGGATCACGAGCGGCTGACCTTGGCGGTGAACAGGTAGCCGCCATTGCGCACGGTGCGAATCAGATCCGGGCGCTTGCTGTCGGGCTCGATCTTGCGCCGCAGCCGGCTGACCTGCACATCGATGCTGCGGTCGTAGGCGTCATGGCCCTGGCCACGGGTCAGGTCGATCAACTGCTCGCGGGTAAGGATGCGCTGGGGATGTTCGAGGAACACCACCAGCAGGTCGAACTCCGCGCCGGACAGCGGGATCATCACCTGCTCGGGCGAACGCAGCTCGCGGCATGTGACGTCCAGGTGCCAACCGGCGAAACCGATCACCGGCCTGGCCGCCTCGCCGCGCGACGCCTGCTCGCCGACACGGCGCTGCACGGCGCGCAGGCGGGCCAGCAGTTCACGCGGATCGAAAGGTTTGGTCAGGTAGTCGTCGGCGCCCAGTTCCAGGCCGATGATACGGTCGCTCAGCTCGGCCATGGCGGTGAGCATGATGACCGGCACTCCGACCTGCGCACGCAGCTTCTGGCACAGACTCAGACCGCCCTCGCCCGGCAGCATCAGGTCGAGGATAATCGCGTCCGGGCGCTGGCGCTCGATGGCCGCCCACATCGCCTGGCCTTCGGCGGCCAGGTCCACCTCATACCCCTGCTGGACGAAGAATTGCTTAAGCAGGGCGAGGATTTCCACATCGTCATCGACGATCAGCAGTCTGCTCACGGTGGTACAGGTCCGGATAAAAGGCGTATCTAAAACCATTGCGGCGCCCGGGTCATTTATTTCAATCGGGCAACATTTCGTCACCCCCGACACGATTCGGACATCACCTGGCAAACATTGCCCTGCACCCTGCGGGCCTTCCACTCGCCGAGGGCTCCCCATGAAGATAGCCGACAGCCGCAACAGCACCGACGTTCAAGAAGGTTCCGCCCCCCTGATCCTCAGCCAGCGCCACACCAGCCGCGGCCAGACGGGCTCACTGATCGTGCAGCAAGAGAGCCTGAGCCTGGCGGACAACCTGGGCTACATCATCCTGCGGCGCTACTTCGAGCATTACGATCCGGGCTGTGGCGAATGGGTCGAATACAGCCATACCGTGCCCATCCGTGAGCTGGTCCACTGGCTGATGGCGCATGGCAAGTTGCAGATCCAGGCTTCGCAGGACGCGCCCCCGCCCCAGGCTTGGCAGGCCGCCGCGCAAGAGGAGCGCCGCCCATGAGTCAGCGGCATCTGCTGACGGTCATGCTGACCAGCACGCTAAGCTTATCGGCTTGCAGCAGCCACAAGCCGGCCCCGGCCGGGTTTCTCAAGGACTACGCCCTGCTCACCCCGCACCAGGCGCCGTCTGGCGGTACCCTACTGAGCTGGGCCGACCCTAAATGGCCACGGGGGCGCTACATCGAGGTCTACCTGGCGCCCAGCCGCTTCTACCCGGCACCCGAACCGAGCCCGCGTATTCCCCAGGCTACCCTCGCCTCGATCACCGACTATTACGACGCGGTTCTGCGCGAGGAAATAGGCAAGGTGATGACGGTAGTGGATGCCCCTGGCCCGAACACGCTGGTGGTCAGGCCCGCCATTACCCGTATCAGCGCCGACGCGCAAAGCCTGCGCTACTACGAGTGGCTGCCGATCACCCTGGTCGCGGCTGGAGTAAGCAGTGCCGTGGGGATGCGCGACCGGGACAGCGAGATCGCCACCGAACTGTCGTTCGAAGCCGGCACCAGCGGGAGGGTGGTGGGCGAGGCGATGCTCGCAGGCACTGGCGTGCCGCTTGAGAACGACCGCCAGGTGATGACGGCCGACAACGTCAAGGCCGTGCTCGATGGTTGGGGCGTCGACCTGCGCCAGGCATATGCGGCGCCCCTCAGATAACGAGCCGCCTCGACTCAGGCCTTCAGCGTGGCCATGTCGATGACGAAACGGTATTTCACATCACCCGCGATCATCCGCTCGTAGGCCTGGTTGATGTTGCGGATGTCGAGCATCTCGATATCGCAGCTGATTCCGTGCTCGGCGCAGAAGTCGAGCACCTCCTGGGTTTCTGCGATGCCACCGATCAACGAGCCGGCCAGCACTCGGCGCTTCATCACCAGGTTGGCCGCATGCAACGGCGGCTCGACCGGCTCGATCAAGCCGACCAGGATATGCACGCCGTCGAACCTCAAGGTTTCGAGGTAGGGGTTGAGGTCGTGCTGGACCGGGATGGTGTCGAGCAGGAAGTCGAAGCGGCCGGCCGCGGCGCGCATCTGTTCGGCGTCGGTGGAAACGATCACTTCATCTGCCCCCTGGCGCCGGGCCTCCTCGGCCTTGGCCGCCGAACGGGTGAACAGCGTGACATGCGCCCCCAGGGCCTTGGCTAACTTGATGCCCATGTGGCCCAGCCCGCCCATGCCCAGCACGCCGACTTTGTGCCCCGGGCCAACGCCATGGTGCTTGAGCGGCGAGTAGGTGGTGATGCCGGCGCAGAGGATCGGCGCCGCGCTGGCCAGGTCGAGGCCTTGGGGAATGCGCAGGACGAAATCCTCGCTGACCACGATGCTGCTCGAGTAGCCGCCCATGGTATTGCTGCCATCGACTCGGTCGGGGGTAGCGTAGGTCATGGTCGGGCCTTCCAGGCAGTATTGCTCGACGCCCTGGCGGCAGGCTTCGCAGTGACGGCAGGCATCGACCATGCAACCTACACCGACCAGATCGCCCACCTGGTAGCGGCTGACCTGCGCGCCAACCGCAGTGACCCGACCGACGATCTCGTGGCCCGGCATCAGCGGATAGACGGCGATGCCCCACTCGTTGCGGGCCTGATGGATATCGGAGTGACACACGCCACAGTAGAGGATCTCGATGGCGACATCGTCGGCCCGCGGGCTGCGACGCTGGAAGCTCATGGGGGCCAGGGGGCTGGTGGGGGACTGGGCGGCGTAGCCGATGGCGGTGTACATGCGGACCTCTCTCAGGTGAAACGGTTCAGGCGGCGCATTTTGCGCAGCCTGGCCTGCCCCGGCCACGGCCGATTCTCCGGCATGCATGCCTGATTCTCCGGACCTGCCCGCTCCCCTCTGGCGCCAGCCAGTTAATCTGCGAAGATGACATTGTCCGATTCTCTGCCCGGTTTCGCCATGCACCTGACTTGCCACGTGGATGCCAATGCCACGCTCTGCTCACTGATCCGCAGCCTCGCCACGCGCCCCGGGTTCGTGCCCACCGCCCTGCCCCAGGTCCAGGTCCTGACCTGGGACCACTACGTGGCCAGCAGCCCGCAGATCTACGAACCCAGCCTGATCATCGTCGCCCAGGGCAGCAAGCTGGCGCGCCTGGGCCCGCGCACCCTGGAGTACGGCGCCGGGCATTATCTGGTGCAGGCGCTGTCGGTGCCCTTCCTCTGCGAAACCTTCGCCACACCCCAGGCGCCACTGCTGGGCGTGGCGGTGGACATCGATCGCGCCATGCTCGGCGAGCTGGTGCAAGCGATGAACCTGGGGCCGGATGCCGCGGTTCAGGTACAGACCCCGCAGTCTATGACCTCGGCGGCGTTGGACACGGCCATGCGCGAGAGTGTCGAGCGCCTGCTGCGGTGCCTGCAGGACCCGCTGGACGCCAGGGTGCTGGGGCCGGCGCGAGTGCGCGAGGTGCTCTACACCGCGCTGCGCGGCCCCCAGGCCGGGGTGCTGCGGGCACTGGTCGAACAACAGGGACATTTTGCCCGGATCGCCTCGGCCCTGGCATACCTGCGCGAGCACTACGCCGAGCCGCTGGGGGTGGATGAGCTGGCCGGCCGGGCGAACATGAGCGTGTCGACCTTCCATGAGCATTTCAAGCGCTGCACCGACCTCGCGCCGATGCAGTACCTCAAGCGCCTGCGCCTGCTCAAGGCGCAACAGATGCTGATCGGCGAAGGGCTAGGCGTGGCCCAGGTTGCGCATCGCGTCGGCTACCAGAGCACCTCGCAGTTCAGCCGCGAGTACAAGCGCCAGTTCGCCCGCAGCCCAGGCGAGGAACAGACGTACCAGAGCCTGCCGGCTTGACTGCTGGCCTGCGCCGCGCCGGCAGCTACTGACGCAGGACCATCGCCACGATGGTTGCCTGCAATTCGCGCTTGGCGGCCTCGCCGGCCAATTCGCCGGCCGCCGCCGCCAGGGACAGCGCCTCCGCTGCCCCCACCAGCACCCACAGGCCGGCCACGCCGATATCGCCGGTCGGCGCGAACGGCGCCAAGGCTTCCCGGCATTTGTCCATGAAAGGCCCTTCATAGCCGCGCTTGAGCGCCTCGAGCTCCGGCGAGCCGGCCAATGCCGCACTGACACCGGGGATCTCGCGCCCTTGGGTCGCCACGCAATCCACATAGGCCTCGGCGATTACCCAGGCCCGCCCCGGCAGGTCCGCCGGACAACCGGCCAGAGCCGTGTCGAGCATCGCCGTCTGGCGTGCGTCGTACTCCTGGTACAGCGCCAACAGCAATCCGTTGCGGGTTTCGAAGTGGTCATACACCACCGGCTTGGTCACCCCGGCCTGCTCGGCCAGACGCCCCAGGCTCAGGGCATCGGTGCCTTCTTCGCGCACCAGCTGCCAGGCCACATCCAGCAGCTGCCGGCGACGCTCCTCGCGGGACAGGCGTTTGCGCGGCGCGGTCTTTTCCTCGCTTGACATCGATTACCTACCAAAAGTAACTTACTAAGCGTAACTTACTGGGAGTATATAACGCTCCCGAAGCCCCCGCATCCTGATTCTGGAGATTCTGCCATGCATGCCCTGATCGTCATCGGTCACCACGACACCGAGTCCCTTACCCATGCCCTTGCCCAACAGGTTGCCGAAGGGTTGCGCGCGGCCGGTCACACCAGCGAGTTCGCCGACCTGGCCCGTGAAGGTTTCGACCCCCGTTTCAGCCTCGCCGACCACGCCGTGCACCGCCGCCTGGCGCCGCCGCCGGCCGATGTGCTGGCCGAGCAGGCGCGCATCGAACGCGCCGACACCCTGGTGCTGGTCTATCCCATCTACTGGTGGTCGCTCCCGGCCCTGCTCAAGGGCTGGGTCGAGCGTGTGTTCAGCAATGGCTGGGCCTTCTACCAGGCCGCGGACGGTAGTACCACAAAGCGCCTGCACGGTTTGACCGCGCACCTGATCGGCGTTGCCGGGGCCGATGCCGGCACCTTCGAGCGCCACGGCTACGGCGAGGCCATGCGCGTGCAGATCGAGCACGGCATCTTCGATTACTGCGGCGCTCAAGTATTGAGTTCGACGTTGCTGGACGACAGCGAAGGACAGGATCCGGCACGGCATCTGCGAGCCGCGCGCACTTTGGGAGAAGGGTTGTTCACTCGCGAGGAACGGCGCGAACCGGCAAGCGTGGAATAAGCGCGGGAAGGCGCGGGCCGGCCCGCGCCAGGTGACAGCGTGCGGGCAATCAGCCGCAGTTGACGCGGGTCACCACACCCTTGTCATCAACATTCAGGTTCAATCGCTCGGAGCGGTATTCCAGGGTGATCACATCGTGCGGTTTGAGGATGCGTGCCATCTGCGAGCCGCTGGCCTTGCGCGCCTGCTCCAACAGCTCGGCGCTGGCCGGCTTGCCGACGGTGAAATCGGCGCCACTGGCTTCGCAGCGGCCGTCATTGCCGGCCGGGGCGGCAGGGGCGCTGGCGCCCGAAGAGCCACCGGTGCTGCAACCTGCCAGGACGGTAGCCACCAGCAGGGTCGCCAGGGTAGCGCGGGTACGGAACATGAATCCTCCTAAATCGATCCGGGAACTGCCTTATGCGACAGTTCTTCTAACTGTTTGTTGCAAAACCGCAAGATTCTGCCTGACGCAGCCAGTGGATGCGAAACGCAATCGTCACCGGATTTTGCCCCGAACCGCAGGTTCGACCAAACGCATGGCTTATGCCTAAGTCGCAGATCCTCTTGCGCCAAGGCATGATTTACTGCAAGAAGTGGCGCAGGAAACACCTCCACTTCGAACGCCAGGACGCGGTATTCGACCTATCATCCAGGCCCAAGCGAGAACCGCCCCATGAGCAGCCACAGCATCGACGCCGATATCAAGGTCAAGTGGGACGAAGGTCAGAGTGCCTACAGCCCGGGAACCCCCGAAGAGCTATTGCTGATCGCCATCGACCTGCTGGTACGCGACCGAGGCAGCGAGGCGGCGCGTAGCTTCATCGACCAGGTGTTCGAGCGCTACGCGCACCACGACACTATTTCAATCGGGCCAGGCGGGCGCTGAGCAGGTCGAAGAAGCCCTGCGCGTCCCCCTCTTCGATCCACATCACATTGGCCGGCTGCTTGAGCACGCCGTACCAGTCGGCAATGGTCTGGCCGAAGGTCGGGCCTTCGCGGCTGTCGACCACCATGTGCACCTGGCGACCCTTGAACAGCTCGGGCTTGAGCAGGTAGGCGATGACGCTGGCGTCGTGCACCGGGCCGCCGGGCATGCCGTAATTGTCCATGTCGAACTTGATGTAGGCGTTGAGGATGTCCACCACCAGCTTGCTGGCATTGTTGTTGACCGCGGCGAGCTGCTTGAGGCGCGCGTCGCTGGTGAGCACCTTGTGGGTGACGTCCAGCGGCAGGTAGGTGAGTTTCACGCCACTGGCCAGCACCACCTCGGCGGCGTGCGGATCGGCAAACAGGTTGAATTCCGCCGCCGGCGTGATGTTGCCGCCGTTGAAGTGGGCGCCGCCCATCACCACCACTTCCTTGATGCCGTTGACGATCTCCGGCTTCTGGATCAATGCCAGGGCCAGGTTGGTCTGTGGGCCGAGCATGGCGACGGTGATGCTGTGAGGCTCGGCGGCGCTCAGGGTGTCGATCAGGTACTGCACGGCGTTGCCCTGGGCCAGCGGCTTTTTCGGCTCGTGGACCTGGACGCCGGTCAGGCCTTCCTCGCCGTGCACGTTGGCGGCGTAGATCGGCGTGCGCACCATCGGCCGCCCTGCCCCGGCGTACACCGGGATCTCTTCGCGGCCAGCCCACTCACGGGCCAGGCGAGCGTTGCGAGAGGTCTTCTCCAGGCGCACGTTGCCGGCTACGGTGGTGATGGCGCGGATCTTCAGTTCCTCGGGCGAGGCCATGGCCAGCAGCAGGGCGACGACGTCGTCGGCGCCGGGGTCGGTGTCGATGATCAGGTCGCGGGGCGCGGCCATGAGGGAAGTCGCGGCCAGCGCGGACATGAGGACGGCTCCTTGGAGCAGGTTCTTGAGGGACATTCAGCACTCCTTGTTGCTAGGGGGATGGATTCACAAGGGGCCGCTTCGCGGCCCTTTCGCCGGCAAGCCGGCTCCCACAGCGGCAGCCCGAGGTTGCGCCCGACCTGTGGGAGCCGGCTTGCCGGCGATCGAGGGTGCAAGCCCTCGCATTCGGTCTAGAAAGTGACGCCAGCCACCAGGGCAATATTGCTGTAGGGCTTGCACTCCCCGGTGCGCACCACGGCCCGGGCCTGGCGACACAGGGTCTTGAAGTCGGCATGGCTCAGCGCCTGTCGCTGGCCCAGCTCACCGTCCGCGTGCAAACG
Source organism: Pseudomonas soli (assembly GCF_900110655.1). Lineage (GTDB taxonomy): Bacteria > Pseudomonadota > Gammaproteobacteria > Pseudomonadales > Pseudomonadaceae > Aquipseudomonas > Aquipseudomonas soli. The sequence continues at coordinate 276,083 of NZ_FOEQ01000005.1, read as the reverse complement.
TTCGACCTCGGCCAACCCGGGCGGCAGGGCCTGGAACACTTCATCGGCCAGCACATGCCGTTCGACCTGCATCTCGCTCAGTACCACGCGCAACACGCTGGCAAAATCCGGGATACCCGGCGTCAGCGCCAGGTCGATCAGCTCGACGCCTGGCGGCACCGGCAGGCCGGCGTCGCCGATCACCAGGATGTCGCCATGGCCGAGCCCGGCAATGGTTCGCGACAGGGCGATGTTCAACAGCGGCGTCTTCTTCATGGCGCCAGCTCCTTCAACAGGGGAATGGACGGCTGCGCGCCGACCCGGGTCACCGACAATGCGGCGGCGCGCTGGCCGAAGCTGATCGCCTCGTCTTCCGACAAGCCCCGCGCCAGGCCAGCGGCAAAGCCGCCGACAAAGGTGTCGCCGGCCGCCGTGGTGTCCACCGGCTGCACCCGTGGGGCCGGGAAGTGCCGGCTGCCGCTGGCGTCGACCAGCAAGGCACCATCGCCGCCAAGGGTGACGATCACCTTCCCCGCCCCCAGCTGGCGTAGCCGCTCGGCCGCGCGACGGGCACTTTCCTGGTCGTTGACCCGCACCCCGGCCAGGGCCTCGGCTTCGCTCTCGTTGGGGATCAGGTAATCGATGTAGGCATACCACTCCGCTGGCAACGGCCCGCTGGCCGGCGCCGGGTTGAGGATCACCGTGCGGCCCAGCTCGCGGCCGCGGGCCAGGGTCCAGGCCACGGTGGTGCTCGGCACCTCCAGCTGGCAGATGATCACTTCGGCGCGCTGCAGCAGTGCATCGAAACGGCTCACCGACTCGGGGCTGAGCAGGCCGTTGCCACCGGGGATCACGACAATGGCGTTCTGGCTGGCGGCATCCACCACGATCAGCGCCACGCCGCTGGACACACCCGGGCACACGCTCACACCCTGGCAATCGATGCCCTCGGTGAGCAGCGCCTGGCGCAGTTGCTGACCGTAGGCGTCGTCGCCGACGTTGCCGACCATCGCCACGCTGGCGCCCAGCCGGGCCACGGCCACCGCCTGGTTGGCGCCCTTGCCGCCGGGCGCGGTGAAGAAACTGTCGCCGGTCAGGGTCTCGCCTGCCCGGGGCAGGCGCTGGGCGCGGGCCACCAGGTCCATGTTGAGGCTGCCGACCACTACCACCTTGGCATCCATGGGCATTCCTTAACGGTAATCGTTGAACAGGTCCGGGCGTGGCCCGGTGGATTCGCGCAGCACGATGCGCGGGGCGACGATGCGCTGTTCGGCAGCGCCGTCGCGGCGCGGCGTGACGATGCGCGACAGCAACAGCCCGGCAGCGCTCTCGCCCAACTCGCGGATCGACTGGCCGACCGTGGTCAGCGCCGGATACACGTAGCGGCTCAGTTCGATGTCGTCGAAACCAATCACCGACAGCTCGCCGGGCACGTCGATATTGCGTTCGGCAGCGGCACGCAGCACGCCGAAACCAATCATGTCGTTGCCGGCGAAGATCGCCGTGGGCCGCTCGCCATCGAGCAGGCGCGCCGCGGCGGCATGCCCGCCGAGGCTGGTGAAGTCGCTGTGCAGCACATGGCCCGGGGCAACGCGCACGCCGCCCTCGGCCATCGCTCGGCGGAACCCGGCCAGGCGCAGCTGGCTGACCCCGGTGTCCACCGGGCCGCCGATGGTGGCGATCTCGCGATGCCCGAGCTCGAGCAGGTGGCGGGTGGCCAGGTAGGCGCCCTGCTCGTGGTCTATGCGCACCAGGTCGGCCTCGACGCCTTCCAGCGCGCGGTCGACGATGACCATCGGCGTGCGCACGCCGCTGAGGCTGTCGAGCAGGTCCTGGTCCTCGCCCACCGAGGCGACGATCAGGCCGTCGATGCGCTTTTCCAGCAGCACGCGCAGGTAGCTGCGCTGCTTCTGCGGGTTGTCATCGGAGTTGCACAGGATCACGCAGTAGCCGTTGCGCTCGCAGGCGTCCTCGATACCCCGGGCCAGCTCGGCGAAATACGGGTTGACGCTGTTGGGCACCAGCAGGCCGATGGTGGCGGTGCTGCGTGCCTTCAGCGAACGGGCCACGGCGCTGGGCACGTAGTCGAGCTCGGCAATCGCCGCCTCGACCTTCAGCCGCACCTGCTCGCTTACCGGGCGGGTCTTGTTCAGTACATGGGACACGGTGGTGTAGGAAATACCTGCAAGTGCCGCGACGTCTTTGATGGTTGCCATGGTTTCAGTTCCGCCGGTTCGCACGCCGGCTGCGATAAGTGTCGAGTACCACGGCGATGACGATGACCGCCCCGGTGATGATACGTTTGGTCGGCTCAGAGGCGCCGATCTGGGCCAGGCCGGCGGCCAGCACCGAAATGATCAGCACGCCGAAGAAGGTGCTGATGACCGAGCCGCGCCCGCCCATCAGGCTGGTGCCGCCGATCACCACGGCAGCGATCACCTGCAGCTCCATGCCCGAGCCGGCATTGGGGTCGGCGGCCTCCAGGCGCGAGATCTGGAACAGCGCGGCAAGACCGGCGAGCACACCCATCAGGGCGAACACCAGGATCTTGTAGGGGCGCGGGTCGATACCGGCCAGGCGCACGGCCTCTTCGTTGGTGCCGATACCGATCAGGTAGCGGCCGAACACAGTACGGGTCAGCACCAGTTGGGCCAGCACGATCACCAGCAAGGCGATGATGAAGGCCGGGGAAATGCCGAAGGCGATCGGGTTGGAGAACCAGGCGAAGGCATCGCCGATATACGCGGTACGCGAATCGGTGAACTGGTACGCCAGGCCACGGGCCATTTCCAGCACGCCCAGCGAGACGATGAACGAAGGGATGCGCCAGGCCACGGTGATGCTGCCGGTGACGGTGCCGGCCAAGGCCGCCACGGCCATGCCGAGCAAGGCGGCGGGCAGCACGCCCCAGCCCCAGCCGAGGATCGCCACGCTGACGGCCGAGGCCGCCAGGGCCAGTACCGAGCCGACCGACAGGTCGATGCCGCCGATGATCAGCACGAAGGTCATGCCCACCGCCAGCACCATCAGGTCGGGGATCTGGTTGGCCAGGGTGCTGAAGGTGGCATAGGACAGGAAGTGGCTGCTCAGCAACGAGAACAGCACGATCATCGCCAGCAAGGCACCGGCCAGGCCCAGGTAGGTGCCCAGGCCGAAATAGGTGCCGCTGCGGCGCACTGGCGCGGCGTCCGAGGTGTTTGTTGTGGTTTTCATGCGTCCATCCTGGGAGCTGCGTCGTGCAGCAGGGCATCACGTTTCTGGTAGCCGGCGAAGGCGGCGGCAAGCAGTTGGTCCTGGGTCCAATGATCGCGCTCGAAGGTGTCGATCAGGCGTCCGGCGCTGAGCACGGCGATACGGTCGCAGATCAGCATCAGCTCGCGCAGGTCGCTGGACACCACCACCAGGGCCTTGCCCTGGCGGGCGAGCTCGGCGAGCAGGCCGTAGATGTCGAACTTGGCACCGACGTCGATGCCGCGGGTCGGCTCGTCGAACAACAGTACCTGGCAGTCGCGCTCCAGCCAGCGGCCGATCACCACCTTCTGCTGGTTGCCGCCGGACAGCTCGCCCACGGCCTGGGCGGGGCTGGCGCTGCGGATGCGCATGGCGCCGATCTGACGCTCGGCCAGCTCACGCTCGGCGTCGGCGTCGAGCACGCCAGCACGGGATACGGCGCCAAGGTTGCCCAGGGCAATATTGGCGCTGATCGACTGGCTCAGCAGCAGGCCTTCGCCCTTGCGGTCCTCGGTAATCAGCGCAATGCCAGCCTTGACCGCCGCCTTGGGCGAGTCAATGGTCACCGGTACCGGCGGCTGGCCGAGGGCGACCTGGCCGCTGTCGGCGCGGTCGGCGCCGTAGATCAGGCGCAGCAGCTCGGTGCGCCCGGCACCGATCAGGCCTGAGATACCGAAGATCTCCCCTGCCCTGACCTCGAGCGACACCTCGCGGACCTTGTCGCCGCGGCTGAGCCTGTCGACCTTGAGCAGTGGCGCACCGATCGTGCGCTGGCCCAGGTCGATATGCTCGCCCAGCTCGCGGCCGACCATCAGGTTGACCAGTTGCTCGCTGTTGTAGCGCTGGATCGGCTCGGCGCACACCAGCTTGCCGTCGCGCAGCACGGCGATGCGCTGGGCCACCTGCTGCAGTTCTTCGAGGCGGTGGGAGATATACACGATGGCCACGCCGCGCTGGCGCAGGCGCTCGATCTGGGTGAACAGCAGCTCCACCTCGCGGGCGGTGAGCATGGCCGTGGGTTCGTCGAAGATCAGTACATGGCAGTCGCCGATCAGGTTGCGGGCGATCTCGACCATCTGCTGGTGGCCGATGCCCAGCTCGCCGACGGGAGTGTCCGGGTCAATGGCATCCAGGCCAACCTGGGCCATGGCTGCGGTGGCCAGCTGGCGCAGGCGCTTCTGGCTGATCCAGCCGAGGCGGCTGGGCAGGTTGTCGAGGAACAGGTTCTCGGCCACGGTCAGCGTCGGCAGCAGGTTGAGTTCCTGCATCACCATGCGCACGCCGAGACGCTCGGCCTCGGCGCGGCTGCCGGGGGCGTAGGGCTGGCCGCGGTAGAGCATCTGCCCGGTGGTGGGGATCTCCAGGCCGCTGATCAGCTTGGACAGGGTCGACTTGCCCGCGCCGTTCTCGCCGGTCAGGGCCAGCACCTCGCCGCCGCGCAGCTCGAGGGTGACATCGCCGAGTACGGGCTGGGCGTAGGTCTTGCCCAGGCCGCTGACGGCTAGCACGGTTTCATTGGCCGGTACTGACATGGCCATTTTCTCCTAGGACGAAGCATGACACGTTTAGAAGGCGGGCTTTCGTGGGAGCGTGCTTGCCCCGCGAGGCGCCAGGGCAGGCTGTACCTTGCGACACCATCGCGGGGCAAGCCCGCTCCCACGCTCCCGCGAAATCACTTCACTTGGTAATCAGCTTGACTGGCGTCTGGATGACATTGTCGGCATCCACGCCGGGCTGCTCGCCCTTGAGCATCTTCAGCGCCGCTTGGATGCCGAACACCGCCTGCTCGCTGGCAGCCTGGTCGAGGGTGGCCAGCACACGGCCATCCTTGAGCATCGGTTCGATGGCCTTGATGTTGTCGTAGCCGACCACCTGCACCTGGCCGGTCTTGCCGGCGGCGCGCACGGCCGAGACAGCGCCCAGGGCCATGCTGTCGTTGCCGGCCAGCAGCGCCTTCAAATCGGGATATTCGTTGAGCATCGAGGCGGCAACGGCGTTGCCCTTGTCGATCTCCCAGTTGCCGGATTGCACCGAGACGATCTTCATCTGCGCGGCTTCCATGGCGTCCTTGAAACCAGCGGTGCGCTGCTGGGCATTGGTGGTGGTCGGCACGCCTTCGATGATGCCGACCTGGTCACCGGCCTTGAGCTTTTGCTGGGCCAGGTAGTCGCCGACCATACGCGCGCCCTTGCGGTTGTCCGGGCCTACGAACGGCACGCTGATGCCCTTGCTCTTGAGGGTTTCGGGGTCGAGGCGATTATCGATGTTGATCACGATCACGCCTTTGTCCATGGCCTTCTTCACCGCCGATACCAGCGCCTTGGAGTCGGCCGGGGCGATAACCAGCGCCTTGGCGCCCGAGTTGACCATCTGCTCGACGATACGGATCTGCTCGCCAGTATCGGTCTCGTTCTTGATGCCGTTGGCGACCAGCTGGAATTCGCTGGCATGGGTTTTCTGATAATCCTTGGCGCCGTCTTCCATGGTGCGGAAGAACTCGTTGGCCAGGGATTTCATCACCAGGGCGACCTTGGGCGCCTCCTCGGCGTGGGCGACAGGCAGGGAGAATATCAGCGACGACAGAACGGCGAGGGCCAGAGGACGGCCAGAGAACGGCAGCTTCATGGAAATGACTCCGAATCTTGTGGTTTTTATCGGATCGCAAACGTTTGCGGTGACTAACTATGTAAATAGGCCGCAGGTTTGTCAATCCAGCGCGTAGGAAGCCGCAGCTACGCAAGAGGGATTATCCGCAATTCGTCCGAAAAACCGAACACATTTCCTACTCTCGTTCGGCCAGCCGAATGACCTCACGCAACTTGACCAATTGGTCGGATCGCGTACCTCCAGTCCAGACAAGGGTTTCAAGATGAAATACGACGAACGGTAGTTGATGGTACGAAATCTGCCTTACTGCAGTGCGACTTAACGCACATCTCACCGTGGAAGAGAGAAGCAGAAATGATGAAATCCGCTATCAAGACCTTCGCACCGAGCGCCCTGGCGCTGTTGCTGGTACTGCCGACTACCGTTTCCGCCAAGGAAGCCGCGCAACAACAGAAGCTCGCCAACGTGGTCATCCTCGCCACCGGCGGCACCATCGCCGGCGCTGGCGCCAGCGCGGCCAACAGCGCCACCTACCAGGCCGCCAAGGTAGGCATCGACAAGCTGATCGCCGGCGTGCCAGAGCTGAAAGACCTGGCCAACGTGCGCGGCGAGCAGGTGATGCAGGTCGCCTCGGAAAGCATCGGCAACGACGACCTGCTCAAGTTGGGCAAGCGCGTCGCCGAACTGGCCGACAGCAAGGACGTCGATGGCATCGTCATCACGCACGGCACCGACACCCTCGAAGAAACCGCCTACTTCCTCAACCTGGTAGAGAAGACCGACAAGCCGATCATCGTGGTCGGCTCGATGCGTCCGGGCACGGCGATGTCCGCCGACGGCATGCTCAACCTGTACAACGCCGTGGCCGTGGCCAGCAGCAAGGACGCCCGCGGCAAGGGCGTGCTGGTAACCATGAACGACGAGATCCAGTCCGGCCGTGACGTGAGCAAGGCGGTCAATATCAAGACCGAAGCCTTCAAGAGCCAGTGGGGCCCGCTGGGCATGGTGGTCGAAGGCAAGTCGTACTTCTTCCGCCTGCCGGCCAAGCGCCACACCGTCAACTCCGAGTTCGACATCAAGACCATCAGCAAGCTGCCGGCCGTGGATATCGCCTATGGCTACGGCAACGTGACCGACACCGCCTACAAGGCGCTGGCCCAGGGCGGCGCCAAGGCGATCATCCACGCCGGCACCGGCAATGGCTCGGTGTCGTCGCGCGTGGTGCCGGCGCTGCAGGAGCTGCGTAAGGACGGCGTGCAGATCATCCGCTCCTCCCACGTTAACCAGGGCGGCTTCGTACTGCGCAATGCCGAACAACCTGACGACAAGAACGACTGGGTCGTGGCCCATGACCTGAACCCGCAGAAGGCGCGGATCCTGGCAATGGTCGCAATGACCAAGACCCAGGACAGCAAAGAGCTGCAGCGGATCTTCTGGGAATACTGATCGGCGTGCACTTCGGGTTGGTATGTTGAAGATACCGACCCTATCGCGGGGCAAGCCCGCTCCCCCGGGGCACACATGACCTTTGTGGGAACGGGCTGGCGCCGCGATGTCTTCGATTGAACCAATCCCTCTACCACGGTCTTATACGGCTTTCATCCTACCCGTTGTTGCGAAATGGCTTACAGTGAAATACTGTATGCACATACAGCAAAACAAGGAACAGCCCCGTGGCCAAACCCGCCTCAGCGTCGCCAAGCAGTTATGAACTACTGGGTCAGCGCATCCAGAAGATCATCAACAGCCCCACCGCCCAGCGCAGCCGCGCCGCCCTGATCTTCCGCCTGGAGCACGAATCGCCCGATGACTGGGCCACGCTGCTCGAGGAAATCGCCGAGAACGACAACGTCACCCTCGCCCACCGCGACGATGGCGGCGTGCAGGTGTTCTGGACCGTGCCGAAGGAAGACTGATTGCACATGAGAGTTTCGCTTTTCGCTGCCTGCCTGCTGCTGCTCCCCCCCCTCGCCCACGCCGACGCCCCACGCACCTTCCAAGAGGCCAAGAAGGTTGCCTGGAAGCTGTACGCGCCGCAGTCCACCGAGTTTTATTGCGGCTGCAAGTACCAGGGCAACAAGGTCGACCTGGCGTCTTGCGGCTATGCGCCGCGCAAGAACCTCAACCGTGCCTCGCGCATCGAGTGGGAACACATTGTCCCGGCCTGGCAGATCGGCCATCAACGCCAGTGTTGGCAGGACGGCGGGCGCAAGAACTGCTCGCGCCACGACAAGGTCTACCAGCGGGCCGAGGCCGACCTGCACAACCTGGTACCGAGCATCGGCGAGGTCAACGGCGACCGCAGCAACTTCAGCTTCGGCTGGTTGCCCGAGCAGCATGGCCAGTACGGCAGTTGCCTGACCCAGGTCGACTTCAAGGCCAAGAAGGTCATGCCGCGCCCGTCGATCCGCGGGATGATCGCGCGCACCTACTTCTACATGAGCAAGCAGTACGACCTGCGCCTGTCCAAACAGGACCGCCAGTTGTTCGAGGCCTGGAACAAGACCTACCCGCCGCAGCCCTGGGAGCTGCAGCGCAACCAGCAGGTGGCATGCGTGATGGGGCGCGGCAACGCCTTCGTCGGCCCGGTCAACCTCAAGGCCTGCGGCTAAAGGCCCTCAGGCCAGCGTCTGCAGGTAGGCGCTGGCCTGCTGGTACCGGCACAGCCGGGCCACATCGGCCGGGCCTGGGCAAGGGATGCGCGAAAGGTCGCTGTTGTCGGCCAGGTCCGCCAGCTTCACCTGGCGCGCCAAGGGGTCCACACCCAGGCGAATGACGAACGCCTCGTAGCTCTCGCCCTCGCGCCGGCTCAGCGCCAGCAGCGCGGCGAGGATCTTCAGCGGGAAACCTTCACGGGCGAGGTCGGCCAGGGTCAGCGGCGTGTCTTCCAGCACATCGTGCAACACCGCGACAATGCGCTGCTCAGGAGTGATCACCCGCCCCATCACCCGCAGCGGGTGAAGGATGTAAGCCGCCCCACCTTTGTCGAACTGCCCTTCGTGTGCCTTGATGGCCATCGCGATGGCCCGTTCCAGCGTCGCCATGAAGTACTCCCCACTCAACCCGCGCACTGGAAAGCATAGCCGCTGCGTCATGGGCGTGGTTTGTCCGGCGCCAAAGCGCCTCGGCAGCGCGCTTGCCGCCCTTCCCATTCAAGCTTTTTCCAGCCTTAGGTTTTTTAAGGCTCATGAGCACAAATTTACTAATTTCTGGATCCCCGCCCGCCCCGCATCATCGCGCCAACAAGAACGCGTCGCCCTTTGCCGGCACGCACCCGGGCAATCCCCGATGCCCCACCTTGCCTTGGAGTCAGTCATGACCAGTGCAGCCAATTCGGCCCCCCTCATCGAGAAACACACGATCGGCTATGTGCCACCGCAAGACCGCCATGGAAAGGTAAGGGATCTGTTCACACTGTGGTTCGGCGGCAACATCGCGCCGCTGCCCATCGTCACCGGCGCACTCGGCGTGCAGCTATTCCACCTAAATCTGGTCTGGGGCATCGTCGCGATCCTGGTCGGCCACCTGGTAGGCGGCGTGCTCATGGCCCTGCACTCTGCCCAGGGCCCGCAGATGGGCATTCCGCAGATGATCCAGAGCCGCGCCCAGTTCGGTTCGCTCGGCGCCCTGCTGGTGGTGGTCATCGCCGGGGTGATGTACATCGGCTTCTTCGCCTCCAACATCGTCCTGGCCGGCAAGTCGCTACATGGCGTGGTCGAGACGGTGCCGGTGTCCGTGGGTATCGTCATCGGTGCATTGGGCTCGGGCATCATCGGCATAATCGGCTACCGCTTCATCCACGTGCTCAACCGCATCGGTACCTGGGTGCTGGGCATCGGCATCGTGGTCGGCTTCGGCTACATCTTCAGCCATGTGCAGAGCGACGACTTCCTCACCCGCGGCGGCTTCAACCTGGCCGGCTGGCTGGCCACCGTGTCCCTGGCGGCGCTGTGGCAGATCGCCTTCGCGCCCTACGTGTCGGATTACTCGCGCTACCTGCCGGCTGACGTAAAAGTGTCCTCGACCTTCTGGACCACCTACCTTGGCTCGGCCCTGGGCTCGAGCCTGTCATTCATCTTCGGCGCGGTGGCGGTGCTGGCGATCCCTGCCGGGATGGACACCATGGACGCGGTCAAGCTTGCCACCGGCACCCTCGGCCCGCTGATGCTGGTGCTGTTCCTGCTCAGCGTGATCAGCCACAACGCCCTCAACCTGTACGGCGCGGTGCTGTCGATCATCACCCTGGTACAGACCTTCGCCTACCGCTGGATCCCCACTGCCAAGAGCCGCGCCGTGCTGTCGCTGCTCGTGCTGGCGGCCTGCTGCGTGGTGGCGGTGTTCGCCTCGGCGGACTTCATCGGCCACTTCGTCGACATGGTGCTGGTGTTGCTGGTGTTGCTGGTGGTGCTGGTACCGTGGACGGCGATCAACCTGATCGACTTCTATGTCATCCACAAGGGCGACTACGACATCGACTCGATCTTCAAAATCGACGGTGGCATCTATGGTCGCTACAACCCCCAGGCGCTGATTGCCTACGCGGTGGGTATCGTGGTGCAGATCCCGTTCATGAACACGCCGCTGTATGTCGGGCCGGTGTCCGCACACATCAACGGCGCCGACCTGTCGTGGCTGGTGGGGCTGGCGATCACCTCGCCGCTGTACTGGTGGCTGGCCAGCCGCGACAGCGCGTATCGTCGTCGGCAGGTGAGTGCGAAGCTGGCGGCGGGGGTCTGAGTCCGCCGGGCTGAAAGTTGACGAGGGGACCCGCTGCGGCGGGTCTTCTGTCGTCAATATCAGCCACCACGACCCAGGCAGGAAACCCTAGCGCTCGCTACGGAGCATCTCCTTCGGCACATACTTGCCAATCTCATACTTGCCGATCGCCGCCCGGTGCACCTCATCCGGTCCGTCGGCCAGGCGCAGGGTGCGCTGCATCGCATACATGTAGGCCAAGGGGAAATCACCGCTCACCCCTGCCCCGCCATGGATCTGGATGGCCCGGTCGATTACCTTCAGCGCAACGTTCGGCGCCACCACCTTGATCTGGGCGATCTCGCTGCGGGCCACCTTGTTGCCGACGGTGTCCATCATGTAGGCGGCCTTGAGGGTCAGCAGCCGGGCCATGTCGATCTCCATCCGCGAGTCGGCGATCTTGTCGACGTTGCCGCCCAGCCGCGCCAGCGGCCGGCCAAAGGCGGTGCGCTCGACCGAGCGTTTGCACATCAGCTCCAGGGCGCGCTCGGCCATGCCGATCGAACGCATGCAATGGTGGATGCGCCCAGGCCCGAGGCGGCCCTGGGCGATCTCGAAGCCACGGCCTTCGCCGAGGAGCACGTTCTCGTAAGGCACCCGCACGTTCTCGAACAACACTTCGGCATGGCCGTGTGGCGCGTCGTCGTAGCCGAACACCGGCAGTGGGCGGACGATCTTCACGCCGGCTGCGTCGGTGGGCACCAGGATCATCGAGTGCTGTTGATGACGCTGGCCATCGGGGTTGGACAGGCCCATGAAGATCATCACCTTGCAGCGCGGGTCACAGGCGCCGGAGGTCCACCACTTGCGGCCGTTGATCACCCACTCGTCACCGTCGCGCACGGCGGTGGCGGCCATGTTGGTGGCATCCGAAGAGGCCACGTCCGGCTCGGTCATGGCGAACGCAGAGCGGATTTCGCCGCGCAGCAGCGGCTCGAGCCACTGGCGCTTCTGCGCCTCGCTGCCGTAGCGCACCAGCACTTCCATGTTGCCGGTGTCCGGCGCCGAGCAGTTGAACGGCTCGGGCCCCAGCAGCGAGCGGCCCATGATCTCGGCCAATGGCGCGTACTCAAGGTTGCTCAGCCCTGCACCATATTCGGATTCGGGCAGGAACAGGTTCCATAGTCCTTCCTCGCGGGCCTTGGCCTTGAGCTCCTCCATGATAGCGGTAGGCTGCCAGCGGTCGCCCTCGGCTACCTGGCGCTCGAACACCGGCTCGGCCGGGTAGACGTATGCATCCATGAATGCGCTGACGCGTTCGCGCAGTACCTGGACCTTGGGCGAATAGGCGAAATCCATCGGGGCTACCTTCCGTCAGTGAAGAACATGGACCTGAGCCTAGAACAGCCACCCTTCATCCACCTAGTCTATTTTCTTCGTGTATAAACATTCATAACCAATATATGATCGATCCATAACTCCAACAAAGAGCGGCGCCCATGAACCTCAGCAAGGTCGACCTCAACCTGTTCATCGTCTTCGACGCGATCTACACCGAAGCCAACCTGACGCGCGCCGGGCAGATCGTCGGCATCACCCAGCCGGCGGTATCCAACGCCCTGTCACGGTTGCGCGAGACATTCAACGACCCGCTGTTCGTGCGCACCGCCCAAGGCATGGTGCCCACGCCCATGGCGCAGAACATCATCGGCCCGGTACGCAACGCGCTGTCGCTGCTGCGCACCTCGGTACAGGAAAGCCGCATCTTCACCCCGCTGCAGGCGAGCAAGACCTTCCGCATCAGCATGACCGACCTTACCGAAGCGGTGATCCTGCCGCCGCTGTTCCAGCGCCTGCGCCGGCTTGCCCCAGCCCTGGTGATCGAGAGTTTCCTGTGCAAGCGCCGCGAAACCACAAAGGAGCTGGCCGCCGGGCGCCTGGACTTCGCCGTCGACGCGCCGCTTAACACCGATCCGCAGGTTCGGCACGTCAAGCTCATGCAGGACCGCTACGTCTGCGCCATGCGTCCCGGTCACCCCCAAGCCGACGATAAGCTGACTCTCGACGGCTACCTGGCCATGACCCATATCCATATCTCCAGCCGCCGCAATGGCCTGGGCTATGTGGACCTGGCCCTTGGCAAAATGGGGGTGCAACGCCGTGTCGCCCTGCGTTCGCAGCACTACCTGATGGCCTCCCAGGTGCTACAGCAGACCGACATGGTGATGACCGTCCCCGAACGTTTCGCCCGCCGCCACCAGTTGCGCCACCAGCCACTGCCAGTGGAAGTTCCGCCGCTGGAGACCCATCTCTACTGGCACGAGAGCACCGACCAGGACCCGGCCAACCGCTGGATGCGCGAGCAGATCATCGAGTTGTGCGAGCGGGTGGTGGCCCAGGACGACCAGGAACAGGCAAGCACGGCGATCGCATCGGCCTGAGTCGCCTACACTGTCGATGATTGCCTCTGAACCCAGGAGCCACTCATGGACGACAGCCAACATGGCAAGCCACCGACCTTTTGGCAGATGCTGCAGAGCATCCTTGCCGCGGCGTTTGGCGTGCAAAGCGGCAAGAACCGCGCCCGCGACTTCACCTATGGCAAGGCCAGCCATTTCATCGTGATGGGGACAGTGTTCACGCTGATCTTCATCTTCGTGCTGATCGGCCTGGTGCAGTTGGCGATGCACCTGACGGCGCGCTGATCACAGAGCAAATCCGCCAATACTGCTTGCCAAAACGCAATCCGCCCGCGGATATCCCTTCCGCGGGCGGTTCAGGTGCTTCTCACGGTCTTGAGCAGTTATCCGCTATTGATGGCTGACCCAGTACACCGCGGTGACCACCACCAGCACGATCAGACAGAGGATCGCCCAGGCATCGACACTGCTGTCAGCTTTGCGGACCTTGGTAGAGTTTCCCATTGCATTGCCTCTTGTAGTGGTTATGGGAATGCACTTCACAAGCAGCAGTTAAGTCCAGCAATGCCCTTCGCTCAAGCAGGGTCTTTCAATACTCGACGGGTGACGTGAGAAACGGGTAGCGGAAATCTGCCGGTCGCCCTTCGGCACTGAAACGGTGGAAGTCGATACCATGGCCATCCTGCTCCAACAACTCGAGCCAGCGCCGCGCCTTGGCTGAGTCGATCAGTTGCAGAGCCGGCGCGCTGTGCTCGCGCTGGCCATCGCGGCCTACCGCCAGCCCTCGGGCGTCATCGTGCAGCATGACTATGGCCCAGCCACCCAAGGTGAAATGCCCACCCATGAGTACGCTCAAACGCCCGTCGATTCGCGCGCGCAGAGCCTCAGGCGAGCTATTGACCGCACTGAACAGGACATCGCGCCCGGGCACCTTGCCTAGTGCCTGGAACGCCTGCATGGCACCGAATGCCATCTGGTCGTTGGCTGACCATACCAGGCGGGTGTCGGGGTACCGCTCGAGCAGCATCTGCGCTTGTTCGAAGGCACGCTGGCGGCTCCAGCCGCCGTACACCACCTGGCGCAGGCGCACCTGGGGGAACTCGGCCAGTGCCCGGCGCATGCCCTGCACGCGCAACTGCGAGGCCGGCGTGGTCTTGACCCCGGCGAATACCAGCAAGTCGACCGCCCCGGGTGCGGCAGGCAGTTGCGCCGCCAGCGCCTTGAGCATCTGGTAACCAGCCTCCTCGTCGTTGCTGACCAACGAGCCGAGCACTTCAGGATATTTGTCCGGCTGCGCCTGGACACTGTGCGCCTGGCTGTCGGTGAGGCCGTTGTTGACCAGGAACAGCTTGACTCCGGTGCCTCGCGACAAGCGGATGATCTCTGGGGCAACGTACAGCTCGTTGACCAGCACCAGGTAGTCCGGGCGCTGTGGTCCTTGCAGCACCTCACGGGCCTGAGTAAGGGCCAGGTCGGCGCGACGCTCGCTATATTGCACGCGCAAGGTCATGCCGAGGTCGCTGGCGGCGGCCTGCATGAAGCGTGAATAGTCAACCCAGAACGTTTCGTTGGAGTAGCCTGGATTGAGAAACACCACCGAAGCGGCCTGTGCGCTAGCTGCCAGCGGCAGGCTCAGGCACAGGCTCTGGCACAAGGCCTTGAGCATGCTGTTACATCCCTGCGGAGCAAACCCCGGATTATAGCCCCGTGATGTACCGCAGCGGACAAATGCCAGTCAGTCTCACTTAGTCCAAATAGTTCTTTTCATATGCTAAAACATCACTTTAGCGCATAAACCCACTCTGCTATCGTTTCCCCGCTCCGACCCGGAGTGCGCGGCCGTGCGCGCGATTAGCTGCATGCAGCCTGAGACAGGACTTATATGTACGTATACGACGAGTACGATCAGCGGATCATCGAGGACCGCGTCAAGCAGTTCCGTGATCAGACCCGCCGCTACCTGGCCGGTGAGCTGAGCGAAGAAGAATTCCGCCCTCTGCGCCTGCAGAACGGCCTGTATATCCAACGTTTCGCGCCGATGTTGCGAGTCGCCGTGCCCTATGGCCAGTTGAACGCACGCCAGGCCCGCATGCTGGCGAAAATCGCCCGCGACTACGACAAGGGCTACGCGCATATCAGCACCCGCCAGAACGTGCAATACAACTGGCCGGCGCTGGAAGACATCCCGGACATTCTCGCTGAGCTGGCCACCGTGCAGATGCACGCGATCCAGACTAGCGGCAACTGCCTGCGCAACGTCACCACCGACCAGTTCGCCGGTGTCGCCGCCGACGAGTTGGTCGACCCGCGCCCGTGGTGCGAAATCGTCCGCCAGTGGACCACCTTCCACCCGGAATTCGCCTACCTGCCGCGCAAGTTCAAGATCGCCGTCAATGGTTCGAGCGACGACCGCGCCGCCATCGAGGTGCACGACATCGGCCTGGAGCCGGTGCGTAACGCCGCGGGCGAGCTGGGCTTCCGCGTATTGGTCGGTGGCGGCCTGGGCCGTACCCCGGTGATCGGCGCGTTCATCAACGAGTTCCTGCCCTGGCAGGACCTGCTCAGCTACCTGGACGCGATCCTGCGCGTGTACAACCGTTACGGCCGTCGTGACAACAAGTACAAGGCGCGGATCAAGATCTTGGTCAAGGCCCTCACCCCGGAAGTGTTCGCCGAGAAGGTCGAGGCCGAGATGGTCCACCTGCGTGGCGGCAACACCACCCTGACCGAGGCCGAAGTACAGCGCGTCGCCCGCCACTTCGTCGACCCTGAGTACCTGGCCCTGGACAACACCGACTTCAGCGCGTTGGACGCCGAGCACCCGGGCTTTGCCCGCTGGCGCTCGCGCAACACCCGCGCGCACAAGAAGCCGGGCTATGTTGCCGTGACCCTGTCGCTCAAGCCCACCGGCGTCGCCCCGGGCGACCTGACCGACAAGCAGCTCGACGCGGTCGCCGACCTGGCCGAGCGCTACAGCTTCGGCTACCTGCGCACCTCCCACGAGCAGAACATCATCCTCGCCGACGTCGAGCAGCGTCAGCTGCACGCGTTGTGGCTGGAACTGCGCGAGCAAGGCTTCGCCACCCCGAACATCGGCCTGCTGACCGACATCATCTGCTGCCCGGGCGGTGACTTCTGCTCGCTGGCCAACGCCAAGTCGATCCCGATCGCCGAATCCATCCAGCGCCGCTTCGACGACCTGGACTACCTGTTCGACATCGGCGAGCTCGACCTGAATATCTCCGGCTGCATGAACGCCTGCGGCCACCACCACGTCGGCCACATTGGCATCCTTGGCGTGGACAAGAAGGGCGAGGAGTTCTATCAGGTCTCGCTGGGCGGCAACGCTGCCCGCGATGCGAGCCTGGGCAAGATCCTCGGCCCCTCCTTCGCCCAGGACGACATGGCCGACGTGATTGAAAAGTTGATCAATGTGTACGTCGAGCAACGCACTGAAGACGAACGCTTCATCGATACCTACCAGCGGATCGGCATCGATCCCTTCAAGGAGCGCGTCTATGCAGCGAATCATTAAGAACAACCAGATCGTCGACGAAACCTGGCACCTGCTGCCCAAGGACGTTTCGATCGACGAACTGACCAACTGCGACGACTACATCGTGCCGCTGCAGCTGTGGCGCGACCATCCGAGCCTGCTCAAGGCGCGCGACGGCGGCCTGGGCATCTGGCTGGACAGCGACGAAGAAGCCGAGGAAATCGGCGAGCACGTCGAGCACTTCCAGGTGATCGCCCTGAACTTCCCGGCCTTCACCGACGGGCGCAGCTACTCCAATGCGCGCCTGCTGCGTGACCGCTACAAGTTCAAGGGCGAGCTGCGCGCCATTGGCGACGTGCTGCGCGACCAGCTGTTCTACATGGCCCGCTGCGGTTTCGACGCGTTCGCCATCCGTGCCGACAAGGACCCGGAAGACGCGCTGCAGAGCCTGAAGGACTTCTCGGTGACCTACCAGGGCGCCACCGACGAACCGCTGCCGCTGTTCCGCCGCCGCTGATCGTCGCTTGCAGTACTCCCGGCCCGCCTTCTGGCGGGCCGATTCGTTTCTGCGCCGGCAAGACGACCATTCCGGATAGGCCGAGGAAAAATCCGAATGTTCACTCAGGTTTGCTGATGGCATGCCGATATCAAGGCATATCCTTTTCACTCCGCAAGGAAAGCGACGATGAGCCCAATCACCTCGGCACTGCGATTCACGCCGATCCAAACTCCACCCGCTCCCACGCAGAACCTGATCGTTCGCCAGCCCACGAGCGTCGCCAGCGCCCCAGGCACCCAGGTCATCCTGGGCCAGGACACCCGCGTTCCCGACAGTGAGACCTACACCTCGCGAGGCACGCTGGACAACGCGCAGCCCAGCTACACCTGGGAACAGGACGGGCTGGACAAGCTGAGCATGTACATGTTCAGCGCGGTCAAGTCGTCCTCCACCGCCGCCCGCTTCCAGGGCCTGGGCAGCGCCCTGGTGGAGCAGCTGGCGGCCAGCGGCGGCCAGCGCGTCTCCCAGTCAGCCCTGCAGGTCAACGAGACCGACACCACCCCGCTGAACCTGCAGCAGTCACGCCTGCGCGAGTTCGCCAGCAATACCGTCACCCTCAGCCTCACCACCGCCTCCGGCGCCACGGTGAAACTGGGTTTGTACAACGGTGAGCGGGGCCTGGCGGTCGACGCCGAAGTCCAGGGCGGCGAGCTCAACGCCAACGAGCTCAAGGGCTTGGCCGCCCTGGCCGACGGTTTCCAGTCGGCGATCAATGGTTTGACCCGGCAACCGCCGAGCCTGCAGCTCGGCTCGCTGGTCAAGCTCGATCCGAACCTGTTCAGCGGCCTGCAAATGAATGCCAAGCTGGACTTGCCCAGTGGTGGGCAACAGACCTTCGACCTGCGCCTGGACGGCTCCACCCGCAGCCTGAAACTCGATGGCCCGAGTGGCCAGGTGCAGCTGGACCTCGACTCCCAGGGCGGCGCGCTGCTGGGCGGCAAGGCCCAGCGCCAGGCCGCCCTGGACAACTACCTGACCCAGTTCGACGAGGCGCAGAAGCGCGGCAAGGGCGATGCGCAACTGACCTCGCTGCTCAAGGATGCCTTCAGCCAACTGAACAGCATCGACGACAACAGCCCGCGCCCGGCGGGCCATAACGACGCGGTGAACACCTACAGCCGTGCGTTGCTCAGCGGCCTGGCCGACTTCAAGGCCTCGATCGTGCAACCGTCCAGCCGCCCGAACGCACGGCGCCTGGACGAGGAAGACCGCTTCGCCTACCAGGTGTCGCAATCGACCTCGACCAGTGGCCAAGGCACCACCATCGCCCGTCAGCAACGCCAGGAGGCCAAGCTGGATGCCGCCTGGCATTCGAGCCTGTCGTCCGCTGCCAAGCTCACCGAAGCGGATCCGTTCGACGAGAAGAACTACCGTTACCACACGCTCAGCGAAACGGCGAGCAGCACCACCGAATTGTCGTTCGTCGACAATGTGCTCAAGGAAGCCAAGGCCACCCAGGAGGCCACCAGCACCAAGCGCGTGCTCACCTACGAGGGTGGCAAGCTTGAGTCCGATGTCAGCACACCCGAGTCGGTGAGCCGCTCGCGCAACCTGCTGAACCTGCTCGACGATCTGTTCAAGACCGATGAGAAGGCCCGGCGCAACGGCAGCCAGTACGACCTCGACGCGCAACTGGCGGCCCATGCCGGGCTGTGGCAGTTGCAAACCGACCCGGCGAAGATCCACGACTGACCGAGGCGCCGCCGCGCAGACAAGCCCCCCCTGCAAGGACTGCAGAAGCGGGCTCGTCTGCACTCGGCCTTGGCGCTCAGCGTATCGGCACGTAGATATCCGTCTGCCATTGTTCCAGCGGCGTCTGCGGATAGATGCTCAGGTAGTGGAAGAACAGCGGATGATCGCGCAACTCCTCGCCACTGCCCGGTAGCCAATCACGATAGATCGGGTAGATCGTCTCGCCGATATGATCCGGCGAGCCGACATGCCGCACCACCGCGCAGCGCCCCGCAGGCAGGCTCGACTCCCGCACGCCCTGAACGTTCGGCACCACGGCCTCGTGGATTTCCCCGCAGATGGCAAAGCGGAAGTCTTCCGGCGCGGTAGTGTCCGGATGATTGTAGGGGATGCCGAAGCTGCGGCTGCTGGCCACGGGCGATTGCCCGCTGCTCATGCGCCAGTCGATAAACCGGCGCACGCTTTCGCTGACCTGGCTCGGCGGCCCCCGATGTTCGAGCGCGGCAAGGCGCACGGCGGCGAAATCGACGATTCGTACCTGCATGGTGATGCTCCTGGAAAAATGAGGAATGGCAAACACCGTATTCCATACCTGCCAGTCCGGCCGGCGGCGAAACGCGCTGGGCGCATGCCCAAAGGCCCGCCTGAACGCCCTGCTGAATGCCTCGGGGCTTTCGAACCCCGCCGCCAGGGCCGCGTCCAGCACCGAGTGTTCGGGCTGGCCGAGCAACCGATGCGCGGCACGGCGCAGGCGCATCAGTTGCACATAACGGGCAACCGGGACACCCACATAGGCACTGAACTGACGGTGAAAATGAAACGCCGAAAAATGTGCCACAGCGCTCAAGGTTTCCACCGACAGGTCACCTTCAAGGTTGTCCTCGATATAGGCAAGCACGGTCTCGAACCGCTGCTGGTAAAGGGCATTGACTGACAAATCAGGTTGCTCCTGGAAATACGGCAGGCCACAGCTTCGTCGATCCTGCCATGACCCCGCCTAGCCGCACTTGCTCAATCACAACATTCTCAGGTAGTCCTGGCCTGGCCGCGATCACCAGCAAAGCCGGTGCTATCCAGCGTATCTGCCGCACGCGTGTACGCCATTATTGTCACGCTCTGATCACAACCCAACCCCGCATTCATGACTCCAGCTCAAAGGACCTTGTTTTGCCGAGGCCTTAATCAATCCCGCCGAACCGCGCACACTGCAAGCATTCACTCGACAGGAGCACATCCATGAGCATTCCATCCTTTGGCCTGGGTACCTTCCGCCTCACCGGCCAGGCCGTCATCGACTCGGTCAAGTCGGCGCTGGAGCTGGGCTACCGCGCCATCGACACCGCGCAGATCTACAAGAACGAGGCCGAGGTCGGCCAGGCCATCGCCGAAAGCGGCGTGCCGCGCGACGAATTGTTCATCACCACCAAGATCTGGGTCGACAACTACGCCGCCGACAAACTGATCCCCAGCTTGCGCGAGAGCCTGGCCAAGCTGCGCACCGAGCATGTCGACCTGCTGCTGATCCACTGGCCCGCACCAGGCAATGGCGTCGAGCTGCCCGAATACATGCAGGCCCTGGCCGAGGCCAAGCGCCAGGGCCTGACCCGCCAGATCGGCATCTCCAACTTCAACATCGAACTGACCCGCCAGGCCATCGCCGTGGTCGGCCAGGGCGAGATCGCCACCAACCAGATCGAGCTCAGCCCGTACCTGCAAAACCGCAAGCTCAGCGCCTTCCTCGCGGAACAAGGCATCACCACAACCTCCTACATGACCCTGGCCTATGGCAAGGTCCTGAAGGATCCGCTGCTGGCGCAAATCGCCGCCAAGCACAAGGCCACCGTGGCCCAGGTGGCCTTGGCCTGGGCATTGCAACTGGGCTACGCGGTGATCCCTTCATCGACCAAGCGCGAGAACCTGGCCAGCAACCTGCTCGCCCAGAGCCTGCGTCTGGACGCCGACGACATGGCGCGCATCGCCACCCTGGAGCGCGACGGCCGTGAAGTCAGCCCGGACGGCCTGGCGCCGGCCTGGGACTGATATCCTTCGGGCATGGAGGCCCACCTCCCTGATTTCAACCGCTTTTTCGGAGCTCCCAATGAGCACGCTTTCCCCCGGACGGGTGCTGTTCGCCCTGGCCATCGGCGCCTTCGGCATCGGCACCACCGAGTTCACCCCCATGGGCCTGCTGCCGGTGATCGCCGACGGCGTCGGCGCCAGCATTCCCAGCGCCGGCATGCTGATCACCGCCTATGCCATCGGCGTCATGGTCGGCGCGCCGATCATGACCTTGCTGTTCAGCCGCTTCGGCAAGCGTGCCGCGCTGATGATGCTGATGGGCATCTTCACCCTCGGCAACCTGCTGTCGGCGCTGTCGCCGGACTACTACACCCTGCTTGTCTCGCGCCTGATCACCAGCCTCAACCATGGCGCCTTCTTCGGCCTGGGCGCGGTGGTGGCCGCCAGCGTGGTGCCCCGGGACAAGCAGGCCAGCGCGGTGGCCACCATGTTCATGGGCCTGACCATCGCCAACATCGGCGGCGTGCCGGCCGCCACCTGGCTCGGCCAGCAGGTCGGCTGGCGCATGGCCTTTGCCGGCACCGCAGTGCTCGGCCTGCTGGCCATCGCCGCCCTGTGGTATGCGCTGCCCAAGGGCGAGCGCGGCAACGTGCCCCATGTGCGCAAGGAGCTGGCGGTAATCGCCCGTCCCAACGTGCTGCTGGCCATGGCCACCACCGTGCTCGGCGCAGGCGCCATGTTCACCCTGTACACCTATGTCGCGCCGGTGCTCGCCGAGCTGACCGGCGCCTCCGCCAGTTTCGTCACCCTCGGCCTGGTGCTGATTGGCGTCGGCTTCACCCTGGGCAACAGCCTGGGTGGCAAGCTGGCCGACTGGTCGCTGGACGGTGCCGCAAGGATCTTCCTCGGCGCACTGGCGGCGATCATGCTGCTGATGCCGCTGGTACTGGGCAGCCATGTCGGCGCGGCGCTCGCGCTGCTGGTCTGGGGGGTATTCACCTTCGCCGTGGTTCCGCCGCTGCAGATGCGGGTGATGATCGCCGCGGCCGAAGCGCCGGGGCTGGCGTCGTCGATCAATGTCGGCGCGTTCAACCTGGGCAATGCCGTGGGCGCGGCTCTGGGTGGCGCGGTGATCAGCCTGGACCTGGGTTACGCGGCGGTGCCGATGGCCGGTGGCCTGCTGGCGGCGACCGGGTTGCTGCTGGTGTGGCTGGGCGGGCGTGGCAAGGCCACCGACGAGGCCTTGGGCAAGCCGGCCTGAGACAGCCGAAACAAATTAGAACGCCGCCATCCCCAAGGGATGGCGGCGTTCTAGCGTTGCAACCGCAGGCGGTCAGGCCGGGGCCGAAGTGCGGATCAAGTGATCGAAGGCGGCCAGCGAAGCCTTGGCGCCCTCGCCCACGGCGATGACGATCTGCTTGTATGGCACCGTGGTCACGTCACCGGCGGCGAACACACCCGGGATGCTGGTCTGGCCCTTGGCGTCGACGATGATCTCGCCGCGCGGCGACAGCTCCACGGTGCCCTTGAGCCAGTCGGTGTTGGGCAGCAAGCCGATCTGCACGAAGATGCCTTCCAGCGCCAGGTCATGCAGCGCCTCGGTGCTGCGGTCCTTGTAGCGCAGGCCGGTGACCTTTTCACCCTCGCCGACCACTTCGGTGGTCAGCGCGCTGGTGATCACCTTGACGTTCGGCAGGCTGTGCAGCTTGCGCTGCAACACGGCGTCGGCACGCAGCTGGCTGTCGAACTCGATCAGGGTCACCTGGGCAACGACACCGGCCAGGTCGATGGCCGCTTCCACACCGGAGTTGCCGCCACCGATCACCGCCACGCGCTTGCCCTTGAACAGCGGGCCGTCGCAGTGCGGGCAGTAGGCCACGCCGCGAGCGCGGTATTGCTGCTCGCCCGGCACGTTCATCTCACGCCAGCGGGCACCGGTAGCCAGGATCACGGTCTTGGCCTTGAGCGAGGCGCCGCCGGCCAGGCGTACTTCGTGCAGGCCGCCGTCGGTGGCCGGGATCAACGCTTCGCCGCGCTGCAGGTTCATGATGTCGACGTCGTACTGCTTGACGTGCTCTTCCAGGGCCGTGGCCAGCTTCGGCCCTTCGGTCTCTTGCACCGAGATGAAGTTCTCGATGGCCAGGGTGTCGAGCACCTGGCCGCCGAAACGCTCGGCCGCAACACCGGTACGGATGCCTTTGCGCGCGGCGTAGATCGCTGCGGCGGCACCGGCCGGGCCACCGCCGACCACCAGTACGTCGAAGGCGTCCTTGGCATTGATCTTCTCGGCCTGGCGGGCGCCGGCATTGGTGTCGATCTTGCCGAGAATCTCTTCCAGCCCCATGCGACCCTGGCCGAACACTTCGCCGTTCAGGTAGATGCTCGGCACGGCCATGACCTTGCGGGCTTCAACTTCATCCTGGAACAACGCGCCGTCGATGGCGACGTGGCGCACATTGGGGTTGAGCACCGCCATCAGGTTCAGCGCCTGGACCACGTCCGGGCAGTTCTGGCACGACAGCGAGAAGTAGGTCTCGAAGGTGAACTCGCCTTCCAGCGCCTGGATCTGCTCGATCACTTCGGCACTGGCCTTGGAGGGATGGCCACCGACTTGCAGCAGCGCCAGCACCAGGGAAGTGAATTCGTGGCCCATGGGGATGCCGGCGAAGCGCAGGCTGATATCAGACCCCGGGCGGTTCAGCGAGAACGAAGGGCGACGGGTGTCGGCGCCGTCCGCGCTGAAGGTAATCAGGTTCGACAGGCCGGCGATTTCCACCAGCAGGTCGTGCAATTCGCGGGACTTCGCGCCGTCGTCGAGGGAGGCAACGATCTCGATCGGCTGGGTGACCCGCTCCAGGTAGGTTTTCAGTTGCGATTTAAGCGTGGCGTCCAACATACGGGCGATTCCTTTTTCAAAACTCAGATACAAAAACGCCCAGGCGAGGTCGCCCGGGCGTTTTTACGGGGCGGTAACTGCTTCAGCTTTGGCGGCTGTCTACCGCCCGCGGGGTGTGCATCGACTTAGATCTTGCCGACCAGGTCCAGCGACGGTGCCAGAGTGGCTTCGCCTTCTTTCCACTTGGCCGGACAGACTTCGCCTGGGTGAGCGGCAACGTACTGGGCAGCTTTGACTTTACGCAGCAGCTCGGCAGCATCGCGGCCTACACCACCGTCGTTCAGTTCGACGATCTTGATCTGGCCTTCCGGGTTGATCACGAAGGTACCGCGATCGGCCAGGCCGGCTTCCTCGATCAGCACGTCGAAGTTGCGCGAGATGACGTGGGTCGGGTCACCGATCAGTGGGTACTTGATCTTGCCGATGGTGTCCGAAGTGTCGTGCCAGGCTTTGTGGGTGAAGTGGGTGTCGGTGGACACGCCGTAGATTTCCACGCCCAGTTTCTGGAACTCGGCGTAGTTGTCGGCCAGGTCGCCCAGTTCGGTCGGGCAGACGAAAGTGAAGTCGGCCGGGTAGAAGAATACGACGGACCACTTGCCTTTCAGGTCGGCTTCGCTGACCTGGACGAACTCGCCGTTGTGGTAGGCGGTGGCGTTGAACGGTTTGACCTGGCTGTTGATGATAGGCATGAGAGACGCTCCTTCATGGATTGAATTTCAATGGGTTGAAATCAGTTGACGGAGAGAATCCTAACCGCTGGTCCCGTTAAAGGCTCATTGGCAAAGCTCATGCTTGCGATTGGTTTTGGCTATAAGGCGGGATTATTAATAGAAGGGATTGGGCTGAGCAAAGGATTGCGCGGGGTCAAAAGCATCGCGGGGCAAGCCCGCTCCCACGCCCGGCGGTACCTGGCGTAAGAGCGGGCTTGCCCCGCGATAAGGCGTATCAGCGAGTGACGGTACGCATGGACACGAATTCTTCGGCGGCGGTCGGGTGCACGCCGATGGTTTCGTCGAACTGCTGCTTGGTCGCCCCGGCTTTCAGGGCGATACCCAGCCCCTGGATGATTTCACCGGCATCCGGGCCGACCATGTGGCAACCCAGGACCTTGTCAGTCTCGGCGTCGACCACCAGCTTCATCAGGGTCTTCTCCTGGATGTCGGTGAGGGTCAGCTTCATCGCCCGGAAGCGGCTCTCGAAGATCTGCACCTTGTGCCCGGCGGCCAGCGCCTGCTCCTCGGTCAGGCCCACGGTGCCGATCGGCGGCTGGCTGAACACCGCGGTCGGGATGTTCTGGTAATCGACAGGACGGTACTGCTCAGGCTTGAACAGACGACGGGCCACGGCCATGCCTTCGGCCAGGGCCACCGGCGTCAGTTGCACCCGGCCGATCACATCGCCGATGGCCAGTATCGAAGGCTCGGTGGTCTGGAACTGCTCATCGACTCGGATGAAACCACGCGGATCCAGCTCCACCCCGGTGTTTTCCAGGCCCAAGTTGTCCAGCATCGGCCGCCGACCGGTGGCGTAGAAGATGCAATCGGCCACCAGCTCGCGACCATCATTGAGGGTGGCCTTGAGGCTGCCGTCATCGAGTTTGTCGATGCGCTGGATATCGGCGTTGAACTGAAGGTCCATGCCGCGCTTTTCCAGTTCTTCCTTCAGGTGCGTGCGCACCGAACCGTCGAAACCGCGCAGGAACAGGTCGCCGCGATACAGCAACGTGGTAGCGGCGCCCAGGCCCTGGAAGATGCCGGCGAACTCCACGGCGATATAGCCACCACCCACTACCAGCACGCGACGTGGCAATGCCTTAAGGTAGAAGGCTTCGTTGGAGGTGATCGCCAGTTCCTTGCCGGGGATGTCGGGCACCTGTGGCCAGCCACCGGTGGCGATCAGGATGGTGGCCGCCGTGTAGCGCTGGCCCTCGACCTCCACTTCATTGGCGCCGGTGATCCGGGCATGTCCCTGCAGCAGGGTGACGCCACTGTTGACCAGCAAGTTGCGATAGATGCCGTTGAGGCGCTCGATCTCGCGGTTCTTGTTGGCGATCAGCGTACCCCAGTCGAAATGGCCCTCCTCGAGGGTCCAACCGAAGCCCGCGGCCTGTTCCAGCTCGTCGGCCACATGGGCGCCGTACACCAGCAGTTTCTTCGGCACGCAGCCGACGTTGACGCAGGTGCCCCCCAGGTAACGGCTCTCGGCCACCGCCACCCTGGCACCGAAGCCCGCGGCGAATCGCGCCGCGCGCACACCGCCGGAACCGGCGCCAATCACGAACAGATCAAAATCGTAGGCCATGCATTCAGTCTCCTAGGCAGGCGCCCAGCATAGCGCCGTTACCTGCCACAGACAAAAAAGCCACCCCGAAGGGTGGCTCCTGGACCTGCCGGGCGAACTCAGTACGCCTTGCCGGTCTTGTAGTAGTTCTCGAAGCAGAAGTTGGTCGCGTCGATGTAACCCTCGGCGCCACCGCAGTCGAAACGCTTGCCCTTGAACTTGTAGGCGATCACGCAGCCATCCTTGGCCTGCTGCAGCAGGGCGTCGGTGATCTGGATCTCGCCGCCCTTGCCAGGCTCGGTATTGGCGATGATGTCGAAGATGTCCGGGGTCAGGATGTAGCGACCGATGATCGCCAGGTTCGACGGCGCGTCTTCGGGCTTGGGCTTCTCGACCATGTTGGTCACGCGGTAGATGTCGTCACGGATCATTTCGCCGGCGATCACACCGTACTTGTTGGTTTCCTGCGGGTCGACTTCCTGAATGGCAACGATCGAGCAGCGGTACTGCTTGAACAGCTTGACCATCTGGGTCAATACGCCGTCACCCTCCGGGTTGACGCACAGGTCGTCAGCCAGCACCACGGCGAACGGCTCGTCGCCGATCAGCGGGCGGCCAGTCAGGATCGCGTGGCCCAGACCTTTCATTTCGGTCTGGCGGGTGTAGGAGAACGAGCACTCGTCGAGCAGGCGACGGATGCCGACCAGGTACTTCTCCTTGTCGGTGCCCTTGATCTGGTTTTCCAGCTCGTAGCTGATGTCGAAGTGGTCTTCCAGGGCGCGCTTGCCACGGCCGGTGACGATGGAGATCTCGCTGAGGCCAGCGTCCAGCGCTTCTTCAACGCCATACTGGATCAGTGGCTTGTTGACCACCGGCAGCATTTCCTTGGGCATGGCTTTGGTAGCGGGCAGGAAGCGGGTGCCGTAACCGGCTGCCGGGAACAAGCATTTCTTGATCATATACGTCCTTAACAAGGGCTTTGCGTACGAAATTCGGCGCAGTCTAATCAGGCGGCGGTCACCTTACAATGCCCCCCGCGCTGGCCGATGCCATCATAGAGATATTCCAGTGTAGATAGTTCCGGACGGCCGTGAATTTTAAGCGCCTGGCGGCGTCATGGCGGGGCAAGCCCGCCCCCACGATCATCCCTTGCCGGGCGTGGGGGCGGGCTTGCCCCGCGAGGGTTTCGGCTCAACCGCCGATCCCCTGCCCGATCAACACGCCATCGACTTTCTGCCCATAGAGGTTAACCCCGTCATTGGCATGGAACTTCAGCCGGGTCTTCTCGATAGAGCCCTCGACCAGGCGCGGATCCTGCGGCCGCTCATGGCGATTGATCCAGGCTGCCACGTCCCAGGCCTGCTGGTCGCTCAGGCTACCGGGCTTGCCCAATGGCATGTTGTACTTGATGAACGACGCCGCCGTATTGATCCGGTGCATGCCAGCCCCCCAGTTGTACGAGTCCTTGCCCCACAACGGCGGCATCACGTAGTCCCCGGCCACCTTCTGCCCTTCGCCGTTACCGCCGTGGCAGATCGCGCATTGTTCGTCATACACCTGCTCGCCGCGCTTGAAGTCGTAGCCATCCTTGGGCTTCGGCACTTCCGGGTAGCCGCGACCGGCGATCTCCACCCCCGTCGGCGCCTGGGTCGACAGCCAGTAGGCATAGACGCTCAACGCGGTCATCTGCGGGCTGTCGGCCGCCGGCGGCTTGCCGTTCATGCTGAAGCTGAAACAGCCCTGGATGCGTTCGGCGAAGGTGTTGACCTTGTCGTTTTTCTTGCGGTACGCCGGATACATCGGATAGGCGCCCCAAAGCGGCGCGGAATGGAACAGGCGGCCCTGGTCGAGGTGGCAGTTGCTGCAGTTCAGGCCATTGCCGACGGCTTCGGGCATCAGCCTGCGGGTATCGACGAACAGCGCATGCCCTTCACGGACCATCTTGCCAAAGGCGTTGTCCGGAATGGCGCTTTCCGCGGGCGGTACGAATTGCGGGGCCGCCTGCACGCCCGGCACCTTGAGCTGGGACTGGTCTTCCATGGCGATAGGGGTGGCCTGGGCAGCGCCCATGGCCAACAGCAACAGGCTTGGCATAAGGGTTTTCATGGCTTGGCCTCCTGGCTCGCCGGCTGTGCGAAGTAGTCGGCAACCGCCTTGACCTCGGCATCGGTCATCGCTTTGGCGACATCCACCATCAGCTGGTTGGGGTCGTTGCTGCGGCTGCCATCGCGCCAGGCGTTGAGCTGTGCCACCAGGTAGCCGGCCGGCTGCCCGGCCAACGGCGGGAAGTGCTCGCCGACACCGCTGCCACCCGGGCCATGGCACTGCACGCAACCGGGAATCTTGCGGCTCCAGTCGCCATAGAGGGCCAGGCGAGCCACCGGATTGGTGGCAATCTGCTGACGCCGCGTGTCAGGTGCGGGATCGGCTGGCAGCTTGGCCAGGTAGGCGCTGATCGCTTCGATTTCCGCATCGTCCAGGGCCTTGGCCAGTGGTTCCATCACCGCCTGCTTGCGGCTGCCACTGCGAAAGTCCTGCAATTGCTTGCTCAGATAACCGGCAGGCAAGCCGGCCAAGCGGGGAAAGCCGGCGGCGGCGATGCCTTTGCCGTCCGGGCCATGGCAGCCGAGGCAAGCCATGGCGGCGGGATTCTGCCCGCCCTGGTTGAAGATTTTCTGGCCGTCGGCAGCGTGCGCCGAGGGCCAGGCCAAGATCAGCAAGCTGCCGATCACGACATGGCTCAGGGGTTTCATCACGGAGGCTCCATTTCCTTGTTATAAGCTTAGGCTCAAACGATATAAGCCCAGAAATACTAGGCCTATTCCCCGGCCTGCGACAACGTGCCGCCGGGAAGGAAAGTGGCAATACGCCAGCTAATTGCCGATTAACTGAGCTGGATCAAGAACCTGATATGCATTGAGTTGCGGCAGTGCGCACGTCGCCCAGGCGCAGCGGGAAGTTGTTCAACCGCTCGTAGACCTTGATCGCGCTGCCGCTGCCGCGCTTGTCGATATCGAGCAGCGCCGCCGGGCCCACGCCAGCCGTCAGCTTCTGCGGTACGGTCAGGCGCAGGTTTTCCCCGCGCACCTCCTCCTGCAACGGATCGCGCGTTTCAGCCAGCTTGCGCTTCACGCAGTCGGCGTATTCACGTGGCGTCTTGCCAGAGATCACGTCCAAGGTGGCGTGGGACTGCTCGAGTTCCGTCACGCTGACACAGCCTCCCAATGCCAGCACCGCTGCCGCTATTACCCATTTCATGCACATACTCTCCAACTTCAAAGTCATCCTCTGACCACGTCCAGGCGTTTTTGCTCCCACGTCTGGCGGAAATCTCCTTGGCTTGGTCAGCCCGGGCGCAAGTGTAACCTCACATCGTGATATCTTTCGCGTTTGCAGAAACAATCCTTGCGGAGCGCCCCATGAAATTCGTACACCAGCGCGAACACCTGAACGAGGACGATATCGTCGTCATCGAGTGTTCCCAGCGCTGCAACATCCGCCTGATGAACGACGCCAACTTCCGCAGCTTCAAGAATGGCGGCCGGCATACCTACCACGGCGGCCACTTCGAGAAATTCCCGGCGAAGATCACCGTTCACAGCACCGGTTTCTGGAACATCACCATCGACACCGTGACCACCCGCCCGATCTCCGTGACGCGCAAGCCAAGCCTGACCCACAAGATCAAGATCATTCGTCGCTCGTCGTCGAAACTCGGATGAGGCCAGCATGACCCAGACCATCAAGTACGTGATCAAGTACAAGCTCGACGGCGAACGCCGCTGGGATTTCGCCCTGATGCCCGACGCCTCCCTGGAGCAGGCGCAGGAAGCCCTGCGCAAGATCCATGGCGACGACGCTGACAAGATCAGCGACATCCAGGTCAGCAAGGCCCTGTAGCTACTCTGGATCCCACCGCACTCAAGGAGTCGCCCATGAGCACC
The DNA here is from genome assembly GCF_900110655.1 of Pseudomonas soli. Classification (GTDB taxonomy): domain Bacteria; phylum Pseudomonadota; class Gammaproteobacteria; order Pseudomonadales; family Pseudomonadaceae; genus Aquipseudomonas; species Aquipseudomonas soli. The sequence continues at coordinate 246,265 of NZ_FOEQ01000005.1, read as the reverse complement.
TGGCAAGACCGCCGCATCCTCGATTTGCTTGGCATCGAGCTGCCCATCCTCCAGGCGCCCATGGCCGGCGCCACCGGCTCAGCCATGGCCATCGCCGTCGGTAATGCCGGGGGCCTGGGCGCCCTGCCCTGCGCCATGCTCTCCAGCGAGCAGTTGCGCGGCGAAATCGACACCTTCCGTGCCGCCTGCCAGGGTCCGCTCAACCTGAACTTCTTCTGCCATCAACCGCCGGCGCCAGACCCCGAGCAAGACGCTCGCTGGAAACAGGCGCTAAAGCCCTTCTACGATGAAGTCGGCGCGGACTTCGAGGCGCCGACGCCGGTGTCCAATCGCGCGCCCTTTGACGAACAAAGCTGCAAGCTGGTGGAGGAACTGCGCCCGGAAGTGGTCAGCTTCCACTTCGGCCTGCCAGCGCCGGCGCTGCTGCAGCGGGTCAAGGCGGCAGGCGCCAGGGTGCTGTCCAGCGCCACCACGGTGGAGGAAGCGATCTGGCTGGAACAGCATGGCTGCGACGCGATCATCGCCATGGGCTATGAGGCCGGCGGCCATCGCGGCATGTTCCTCAGCAACGACATCACCAGCCAGATCGGCACCTTCGCCCTGGTGCCGCAGATCGTCGATGCGGTGAGCCTGCCGGTGATCGCGGCAGGCGGCGTGGCCGATCACCGCGGCCTGCTCGCCGCCCTGGCCCTGGGCGCCTCGGCCGTGCAGATCGGCACCGCCTACCTGTTCTGCCCCGAGGCCAAGGTGTCACCTGCACACCGCCGCGCCCTGGACAACGCCCCCGCCAGCGATACCGCGCTGACCAACCTGTTCACCGGCCGCCCGGCCCGCGGCATCAACAACCGCCTCATGCGCGAGCTGGGCCCGATGAGCGCCCTCGCCCCGCGTTTCCCGTTGGCCGGCGGCGCGCTGATGCCGCTGCGCGCGATCACCGACCCGCAAGGCAACAGTGATTTCAGCAACCTGTGGTCCGGGCAGGCATTGCGCCTGGGAAGGCATATGGGTGCAGAGTCACTGACCCGCGAAATTGCAGGCGAGGCCCTCAAGCGGATTGTCAGGTGAACGCGCCACGTTGATAGAGAGGCCCTTGCCGCAATAAACCGGCGTGCGGCGGTATACTCGCCAGCTTTCGAACCTCGCCCGGGAAACCGCCATGCAGCAAGTCCTGCTCATCGTCGATGTGCAATCCACCTTCAGCCCTTCCGAGAAACTGGTGGACGGCATCCGCGTGTTGTCCGCGCACATCCCCACGATCGCTTCGGTCGAACTGCACGACGAGCAGGTCACACCTTTCCAGCGCCAGCTCGGTTGGCACCCGGCCAGCGAGGACGTGGCCCTGGTCGAGGCGGACAAGGTGTTCATCAAGCATGGCTACGGCCAGAGCGCCGAGACACTCGACTACATCAAAAGCCTCGGCGTCGAGCGTGTGTTGGTCTGCGGGCTGCAGACCGAGACCTGCGTGCTGGCCGCAGGCTTCGCCCTGTTCGATGCGGGGCTTACCCCGACACTGGTCACCGACCTGACCATGGGTTCCTCGCTGGACCGCTCCGGGCAGTTGGGCATCGACCTGTGGAAGCACCATTTCGGTCATGTCACCACCGCCGCCGAGGTGCTGGCCGGGCTGCACGATCAGCGAGATGTTCCAAGCCCCTCGAATACGCAGTGATCGGTGCGCAGCCAGCCCGGCCTGGTTTTCGCCCGTTATCCGCCGCGCAAGCTCGCGCCTGCCGTCTCAGGCGGCCATGGAATCAAGGGCACTCGCAGGTCGAAGGCCCGAACACGGGTCCCGCGCAAGGGTCTGTGCCCGGGCCGAACACCGGGCACGACGCCTGGGCCGTCACGGAAAAGCCCCACAGCAGCAGTACAGCCAACATGACTTTCTTCATGGGTAACCTCCTGGTCAATGATTGATGCTTCCCTGCACTTTCACTGTGATCAGCGCTCGCACACGCAGGTCGTCGGGCCCAGCACCGGGCCGGCACAAGGGTCCTCCCAGGGTCCCAGTACCGCGCAGTCGGCCTGCGCCGTCATCGAGCACATCCACAGCAGTATCGCGCCAGCCAGCATTTTCCTGTTCATCCAACCCTCCTTGGGCCTATCCCTGACGATCTTTTCCCAACGGGCGGCAACCGCTCGCCGGGCCCGCAACAGCTAAGACCAACCCTGTGGATTGCGCCACTGTGGTGCATCGTCGCGGTTGGAGTTGGAAAGTGACCAGGATAAGCCCGGGTCGTGCAGCAGCTGCTCCAGCCCCGGTGCAAGCCGCTGTCCCAAAAAGAAAGGGCCGCTTAGGCGGCCCTTGGCATCCAAGACATGATCAACTGCTCAACCCGGCCGCTCTCGCCCGTGCGGCGTGCAGCTTTTTGTAGCTCTCGACCAGACGCAGGTGACGGTCAAGCCCTTCGAGCCCCATGCTGGTGGGGGTCAAGCCATGGAAACGCACGCTGCCATCCACCGAGCCCAGCACCGCGTCCATCCGCTCATTGCCGAACATGCGGCGCAAGTTGGCCTCGTAGTCGGCCATCTCCAGCTCATCGTCCAGCACCACCTCCAGCACCACGTTCAGCGCCTGGTAGAACAGCCCGCGCTCGACGGTGTTGTCGTTGAACTGCAGGAACATCTCGACCAGCTCCTTGGCGTCCTCGAAGCGCTGCAGTACCAGGTGAATCAGCAGTTTCAGCTCGAGGATGGTCAGCTGGCCCCACACCGTGTTGTCGTCGAACTCGACGCCGATCAGCGTGGTGATGGTGGTGTAGTCGTCCACCTCGGCATTGTCCAGACGCTTGAGCAGCAGCTTCAGCGAGCGGTTGTCCAGCTTGTGCAGGTTGAGGATGTCGGCACGGAAACCCAGCGCCCGGTTGGTGTTGTCCCAGATCAGGTCCTCGACCGGGTAGATCTCCGAATAACCCGGCACCAGGATGCGGCAGGCGGTGGCGCCAAGGTCGTCGTACACGGCCATGTACACCTCCTTGCCCAGGTCCTCGAGAATGCCGAACAGCGTCTGCGCCTCCTGCTGGTTGGAGTCCTCGCCGTGGCCCGAGAAGTCCCACTCGACGAACTCGAAGTCGGCCTTGGCGCTGAAGAAGCGCCACGACACCACGCCGCTGGAGTCGATGAAGTGCTCGACGAAGTTGTTCGGTTCAGTTAGCGCGAGGCTGTCAAAGGTCGGCTGCGGCAGATCGTTCAGGCCCTCGAAACTGCGCCCCTGGAGCAGCTCGGTCAGGCTGCGTTCCAGCGCCACCTCGAAGCTCGGATGGGCACCGAACGAAGCGAACACGCCGCCGGTGCGCGGATTCATCAGGGTCACGCACATCACCGGGAACTCACCGCCCAGCGACGCGTCCTTGACCAGCACCGGGAAGCCCTGCTCCTCCAGCCCCTGGATGCCGGCGACGATGCCCGGGTACTTGGCCAGTACCTCCTGCGGCACGTCCGGCAGGCACAGCTCGCCTTCGAGGATCTCGCGCTTGACCGCCCGCTCGAAGATCTCCGACAGGCACTGCACCTGCGCCTCGGCCAGGGTGTTGCCGGCGCTCATGCCGTTGCTCAGGTACAGGTTCTCGATCAGGTTGGACGGGAAGTACACCGTCTGGCCGTCCGACTGGCGCACGAACGGCAGCGAGCAGATACCGCGCTCCTTGTTGCCCGAGTTGGTGTCGTACAGGTGCGAGCCGCGCAGCTCGCCGTCGGGGTTGAAGACCTGCAGGCAGTAATCATCGAGGATCTCGGCCGGCAGCGCGTCCTTGGGCCCAGGCTTGAACCACTGCTCGTTGGGGTAATGCACGAACGCGGCGTTGGCGATGTCCTCGCCCCAGAACTGGTCGTTGTAGAAGAAGTTGCAGTTCAAGCGCTCGATGAACTCACCCAGCGCCGAGGCCAGCGCCGCTTCCTTGGTGGCGCCCTTGCCGTTGGTGAAGCACATCGGCGACTGCGCGTCGCGCACGTGCAGCGACCAGACGTTGGGCACGATGTTGCGCCACGAGGCGATCTCGATCTTCATCCCCAGCTCCGCCAGCAGGGCAGACATGTTGGCGATGGTCTGCTCCAGCGGCAGGTCCTTGCCCGGGATGTAGGTGGTGGTGTCCGACACCGGCATCAGCAATGCCTGGGCATCGGCGTCGAGGTTGTCGACCTGCTCGATGATGAACTCGGGGCCGGTCTGCACCACTTTCTTCACGGTGCAACGGTCGATGGAGCGCAGGATGCCCTGGCGGTCCTTCTCGGATATGTCCTCGGGCAGCTCGACCTGGATCTTGAAGATCTGGTTGTAGCGGTTCTCGGGGTCGACGATGTTGTTCTGCGACAGGCGGATATTCTCGGTCGGAATGTCGCGGGTCTGGCAGTACAGCTTGACGAAGTACGCCGCGCACAGGGCCGACGAGGCCAGGAAGTAGTCGAACGGCCCCGGGGCCGAGCCGTCACCCTTGTAGCGGATCGGCTGGTCGGCGATCACCGTGAAGTCGTCGAACTTGGCTTCGAGACGGAGGTTGTCGAGAAAATTGACCTTGATTTCCATGCGAGGGGGTACCAGGAAGCGGGCGAAAATGGCGGGTATTATCCGGGATTCGTCGGCGAATGTCTTGGCATACCGCCTGACGAGCCGCAACGGGGCGCGCGAGGATCTTTCATGGCTTCGCCAGCCCCTACTCCGCCCGGAAGCTCCAGACGATCTCGACCACCCGCGAAGCCAGCACCAGGTAAAGCAAACACAGGATCACCTGCAATGCCGTGTGGTAAGGCAGCTTGGCCAGCCGGTGCAAGGTATCGCTGACGTTCAGCAGCAACAGCAGCGCCGACACCAGGATCAGCCCCCAGCCAGTGAAACTCGACACCCACAAGCCCAGCAGGATCTGCTGGTCACCGTGAATCGCCTCGGTGCCTGCGGCGAACAGCAGCGCGCACACCAGCAGGTTCTTCAAGTTGTCGAACACTTTGGCGCTGAGGTCGGCGTCGAGCAGTGCCAGGTACTTTTGCCAGAGTCTGCGCATGGGCCTCTCCCACGGGATACAGGTGATGTGCGCAAGTCTAGAAGTGATTGGCCAAGTGCACGCTACCCGTGACGCTCGCAAAAGCCGGCCAGGCTCACTACCCTTGGCCAACACACGACTGACAGGGATAGCGAGAGTGCCATGCCCCATCACCAACAGCTGCACCAGGCGGGCTATGCCCTGCTCCGCCAGGCGATCCCGACACAATGGCTGGACGAGCTGCGTCGGCTATTCGAGGCTGGGGTGAAACCCTCGGAGGACTGGCCGGTGCCCCGCGCCAGGGACTGGCGTCATGCGCAACTGGATGGCGCAGCAGCGGTCCAGGCCGTTTGCCGCTTGCCGCAGGTGCTGGCAGCGGTTGGCGCGTTGATCGGCGAAAGGTTCTTCCTCTACCAGGTCGAGGGGCGCGCCCCCGTTGCCGGGGGTGGCCATCAACGCCTGCACCGTGACCTGTCGGCGCAGCGCCCGGGCGACACGGTGGGGGTGATGGTCTACCTGGACGATTACGGCCCGGACAACGGAGCCACCCGTATCGTCCCCTGCAGCCATCGCCCCGCCCCGGACGCGCCACCTTTCGACTTCAGTGACGAATCACGCAGCGTCCAGCTTTCCGGGCGAGCGGGCGACGCCCTGGTGTTCGATGTCGACCTGGTACATGCCGGCAGCTTGAATGCCAGCGGTGCACCGCGCCGCGCGCTGCTGATCGGTTATGCCGCCGACCCGCTGTATGCCGTGTTCGAGGAAACCGCGCATCTGCGTGGCGTCCAAATGGACACACAGCAACGCTTCGAACCCTCGGACTACCCGTTCACGACGCCATGACCTGGCGCTTGGCGTTCTTCTTGACGATAGCCTTCATACGCGCCGCCGCGCGCTGCACGGTCGCCATCTTCTCCGGGCGCTTCATGCCGCGCCATTTACGGATCTCGTCCCGGGTCCGGCCACAGCTGACGCACAGCTCGCTGTTGAGCTGGCATAGCGAGATGCACGGATTATCGATGTCTTTGGCCATGGGGCACTCCGCTGACGGGCGCGTATCATACCGGCTTTGGCCAAGGGGTGCAGGCCAGGGCCTTTGCAGGTGATCCACCCACCGCGCGTACATGCCCCTTCGCCTGCCTGACCGCTATACAATACCGGCCCACCGCCTGAACGGAATCAAGCCATGCCCGCTGCCCTGAAACGCCCTACCCCTGCGCCACTGCTTGCGCCAGGAGAAACCGTCTTGCTGTTCGACGGTGTGTGCAAGCTGTGTAATGGCTGGGCGAAATTCGTGATCCGCCATGATCGCCATCAACGCATCCGCCTGGCCACGGTGCAGTCAGCGCAAGGCCAGGCGCTGCTCGCCTGGGCGGGCCTGCCGCTAGCGGCGTTCGACACCATGGCGGTGATCCGTGACCAGAACTGCTGGGTGCGCTCCGCGGCGTTTTTCGAAATCACCCGACAACTGCCCGGCGCCTGGCCGCTGCTGCGGGTACTGCGCATCTGCCCGCAGGGACTACGGGACTGGCTGTACGATCGTGTGGCACTCAATCGCTATCGCCTGTTCGGCAAGCACGACCAATGCCTGCTGCCGAGCCCGGACCACCAGCGACGCTTTCTCCAGGGCCAGCCATGAACCGCCTGCGCCAGGTGCACTGGCTGGCGCGCGCCAGCCTGGCGTTCATCTTCGCCTACCACGGGCTGGTGCCCAAGCTGCTGTTGCTCAGCCCCGGTGAGCAGTTGTTGTTGCAGGCTCACGGACTGGGGCACGCAGCCTGGCTGTCACAAATTGCCGGCGTAGCTGAACTGGTACTCGCCGCACTGCTGCTGATGCCGAGCCTGGCCTGGCCGTTGCTGGTCGCCGCGGGCGTGCTGCTTGGGCTGCTGGTGGATGTGGCGGTGATGCAGCCGTCGATGCTGGTGGACGCCTTCAATCCGGTCTCGCTGAACGTGGCGGGCGTGACACTGTGCGCCGTGGCGTGGGCCTCAAGGCAAGGCCATACCTCTGACAGCTGAACCAAGCGCGCTGCGCAGCAGTCGGAACTGCAGGCCCTCAGCAAGGAAACCGCCCCATGGCCGTACTGCTCGCCGCCTTCATCACCCTGCTCATGTTGCTCGCAGGCGCAATGGCACAGGCGTCGGAAGGCTTGCGTATCGAAAGCCTGAAGCGTTGCGGTGACCTGCTGGACACCCGGCGCCAAGACTGGTGCCTGACCGTCCGGGGGCTGAGCGCCCAGCCGCCGACACTGAAACTCGGCGACAAGACGATCCCCTCCAGCGCGGTGGTGCGCGAAGCGGATCGGCTACGCCTGCGGCTGGACAGCAGCGAGCGGCAAAGCGGCCCGCTCTGGCTTGAACATGGCACGCGCACCAGCAACGCTGTATGGCTGACACTGCGCAACAGTCACGTACTGGCCGCAGGGCCAGACGAAGTGGCGAGGAACATGGACGGTCTGACTACGTATGTGAACCTGGTGAGTCTGTTGATCGAGGAACGTCATGATGGTCGCCAGGAGGCCGAACGCCTGGCGGGCAAATATGGGGCCAACGTCGTCGGCAGCATTGCGCCGCTGAACCTCTATCAGTTGCGCCTGCCGGCACGCAATCTGGAGCAACGCGATGCCCTGGTTCTACGCCTGAGCAGCGAGGCCAGCGTCGATGCGGTGGTCATCGAAGAGTCGGCGCCGGAACAGGCCGAACAGGAACGCCCCCACACCCCACCCCGGGACTCTGACGAGTGGGCGGCGAACCGCTTCCTGGACGCGGTCGATTTCTACCAGCGACGCCTGCCTGGCAAGCAGGCTGTCATCCAGCCACAGCCGCTGCGCATCGGCCTGATCGAACGCGATGTCGACTTCGACAGCCCGGACTTTGCCGATTACCTGGGTGCGTGTGCCATTCCCCGCACGTGCCTGTACGCCCGCGACGCGGACCAGCCAGACACGCATGGCACCACGGTCGCCGGCATTCTTGCCGCCGGCTGGAACAATGGTGGCAACACCGGCTTCCTGCGCGGCCTGGAACCGGCCAGCGGCGGTTTCGAGGTGATCGTCGAGCGCAACTCCGATGCCGGTATCACGGCCAATATCGCGGCCTCGGTCAACCTCGTCGAGGACGGCGTGCGCGTGCTCAACTGGAGCTGGGGCATCCACCGCGTCGGCACCCGCAACGCCGAGGGTGAAGAAGTCGACTCCTTGTTGCGCTCAGGGCTTGCCATGAGCGGCTACGAGGAATTGCTGGAAGAGTTCTTTCTCTGGCTGCGCAAGTCGCACCCCGATGTGCTGGTGGTGAACTCCGCCGGCAATGGCTCGACCTTTGCCGGCACCGACGATTACCGCCTACCCTCCTCGTTCATCACCGAGCAGTTGCTGGTGGTCGGCGGCCACCAGCGCGCCCAGGGAGGCGAGCGCGCCGTTGACGACCCGGCCTTTGCCGTCAGGCGCAGCAGCTCGAACATGGACATGCGGGTGGACATCACCGCTGCCGCCTGCGCCCACGCCTCGACCCTCGAAGCAGGGCCGCCCGGCGCAGTGCATTGCGGTACCTCCTATGCCACGCCGATGGTCACGGGCCTGGTGGCGGCGATGTTGTCGATCAACCCGAACCTGCAGCCCGAACAGGTACGCATGCTGTTGCGCCGCAGCGCCATGAGCATCGGTGACCAGCATGACTTCGAGCGGATGGATGCCGAGGACCTCACCGCTCCCATCCTGCCGTCGGAACGCAACTATCAGCTCGGTGACAAGGATGTCGGGCGGTCGGCGCGGCTGGACATGCAAAAAGCCCTCGACCTTGCGCTGAAAAGCCTTGAGCGGGTGCGCTGACAGGTTTTCGATGTGAATGCAGGCAGCCTAGGTAACGAGTGGGCCCAAAGCGTGGGGCCCTCTGGCCATGGCCGATACCGGGCTGCCCCACCTTGACCTGGCAACATTTGGACGCAAAATGTTGACGCATTCCTGCGATCGGATAGCTAGAATGACCGCCTGGCGTGTGCTGCGTGCGCCCGGGAGCCTTCCCGAATACGGAGAACATTCATTTGTTTTCCGTGAGATTTGTCCATGTTGCACGCATGCCTCCATTCCCCATGGCCCTTCCTGCCCCGTGTCTTCACGGCGTGGGTTGCCGTGCCGCATTCCCCATCCTTCTTCTCGCCCTTCGCCGCAGTGGCCCGCCCAGTCCGGAGCCAGCGTCCCGCCGTGCCCGTTGTCCGCCACGCCACTGCCATTGCGAGGGTGATGCCATGAACGAGGACCGTTACATGACTGCACCCCTTCCTACCCTCAAGCCGCGCTCCATGCTGCGTCACCTGCTGGCCACCGAAGCGGCCGGCGGCGTCTTGCTGATGTTCACCGCCGCGCTGGCCATCGTCATTGCCAACAGTCCCTGGGCCAGCGCCTACCAGCACCTGCTGCACCTGCCCGTCGGCCCGGTGCTGACCGAGAAACTCGGCCCGATGACCGTGCACATGTGGATCAACGATGGTCTGATGGCGATCTTCTTCCTGCTGGTAGGCCTGGAGATCAAGCGCGAGCTGGTCGACGGCCGCCTGGCCAGCTGGGAGCAGCGCCGCCTGCCGGCACTGCCAGCACTGATGGGCATGGCCGTGCCGGCGCTCATATACCTGGCGGTGGCAGGCGGTGAACCCGGGCTGTCCAACGGCTGGGCGATCCCCGCCGCCACCGACATCGCCTTCGCCGTCGGCGCCCTGGCCCTGCTCGGACGACATGCGCCGCTGTCACTGAAGGTAATGCTGGTGTCGGTGGCGATCATCGACGACATGGGCGCGGTGGCAATCATCGCGGTGTTCTACACCTCGTCGCTGAACCTGCTGGCACTGGCTGGTGCCGCCGGCATCATCGCCATCCTGCTGGCCTGCAACCGCCTGCGCGTGGTCAGCCTGTGGCCCTACCTGATCGGCGTGGCCGCGCTGTGGTACGTGACCCTGCTGTCAGGCGTGCACGCCACCATCGCCGGCGTGGTCGGCGCCCTGTTGATCCCGTACAGCACAGGCAGCAGCGAGGCCCGCGAGGCCAGCCCGCTGCTCAAGCTGGAGCATGGCCTGGCGCCATGGGTCGGCTTCCTCATCGTGCCTGCGTTCGGCTTTGCCAACGCCGGGGTGTCGTTCGGCGACCTGGGCCTTGACGACATCTTCGCCCCACTGCCGCTGGCCATTGCCCTGGGCCTGCTGCTGGGCAAGCAGCTCGGTGTATTCGGTGGCGTGCTGCTGGCGGTCAAGACCGGCCTGGCCAGCAAACCCCAAGGCGCCAGCTGGCTGCAGATCTACGGCGTGGCGATGCTCTGCGGTATCGGCTTCACCATGAGCCTGTTCATCGGCGAACTGGCGTTCCCGGGCCAGGCCGAGAAGATCGATGCAGCCAAGATCGGCATCTTGCTGGGCTCGTTGCTGTCGGCAGTCATCGCCTGCCTGATCCTGCGATTTGCGCCCAAGCAGGCCGATTGAAGTAGCCACGGCCCGCGCCTGCTCGACAGCTCAGTGGCTGTCGAGCAGGTGCAGAAAGGGGTCGCGGACCTTCATATTGTCACTGTGACCGACGTTGACGTGCACGCCATAGCGCCGAGCAGGCGGTGGACCTGCAATGCCGAAAAGGGTGATATGCCCCAGCATGACATATTATGGCGCGCCTCAGCCGCGCACCACCGATATCCCGCCATCCACCACCATCGCCGACCCGGTCATGAAGCTTGATGCGTCCGAGGCCAGGAACAGTGCCGCCTCGGCGATTTCCTCCGGCCTGGCCAGGCGTTTGAGGGCGTGCAACCCTTCGACATGGGCCTGGGCCTCGGGGCTGCTCATCACACTGCGGCCCATCGGCGTGTCGGTACCGCCCGGCAGCAACGCATTGGCGCGTATCCCGAGGGCACCCTGCTCCGCCGCGATGACCTGGACCAGGCCGACCAGGCCCGCCTTGCTGGCCGCATAAGCAGCCATGCCCGGCATACCCACCGCGTGGCCGACGAAGGTCGAGGTGAAGATCAGCGAGCCACCGCCACGGGCCAGCAGCGCCGGAATCTGCGCCTGGGCGCAGAGGAAAGCGCTGGTCAGGTTGGTGTGCAAGGTATGTTGCCAGGCGTCCAGCGTCAGCTCGGGAACGGCAGCCAGCTCACCGAGGGTGCCTGCATTGTTGAAGGCGATATCGAGGCCACCGAAGCGCGACACTGCCGCGTCCACCAGTTCCCTGGCCAGCGCCGCATCGGTGATGTCACCGGCCACCGTAAAGACCCGGCCGTGTCCGCCTGCCGTGATGTCCGCCGCCAACTGCTCGAGCTCAGCCTGACGCCGCGCTGTGAGCACCAGATTGGCGCCGTGCCGGGCGAACAGTTTCGCCGCCGCACGGCCGATGCCAGAGCTGGCACCGGTGATGATTGCCACTTTGCCTGCCAGTTGCATGATCTGTACCTCGTCCTGAAGGTGATTTGCAGGGTGCGCGGGTACTATCGGGTGCGGTACGGGGGGATGCTCTCCGTTTCTTGCGCACTCTGGCGCCATTGCTTATTTGCCTTGGACATTGGCATCCCAGCCCGGGTCGAGCACACACAGTGCCCCACGTGCAAAACCTGCACGGCCTCACCTTTCCATCACGCATGCCCGTGCATGGCCACATTCGCGCTCAAGTCGCGACAACTTCTTTGGTGCACTGCCTTGTTCAGTTGCGTGAAACTTCCAAGGCATTGACCAGCAGCATGCCAGCAAGCATCGCTGCCACGAACAGCCAGGCCTGCCAATACCCACCCACCAGCAGCACCAACGCAGGACCAGGGCAAATGCCGGCAAGCCCCCAGCCGGCCCCGAAGACCAGACTGCCGCCGACCAGCCGATGATCGACGTCATGCCGCGTTGGCATCTGCATCCGTCCTCCCAGCAACGCCACGGCTTGCCGCCGTGCCCACGTCATGGGCAGCAACGCCATGCCGATGGCGCCGACCATCACCAGTGCCAGCGATGGATCCCACTGCCCAGCAAGGTCGAGAAAGCCAAGGACCTTGGCAGGGTTCGCCATCCCCGACACCAACAGCCCCATGCCGAACAGGGCCCCGGCGAGGAAACCAATGAATCGCTGCATGTTAAGCACCTGCCAGGACATGACGAAGGAGAAAGACAGTGGCAAATCCGGCGCTCATGAAACACAGCGTTGCCACCGCAGAGCGTGGCGATAACCGAGCCAGCCCACACACGCCATGGCCGCTGGTGCAGCCTGCGCCATAGCGTGTGCCGATACCCACAAGCAACCCGGCCACCATTAGCGCCCAGGGCGAGGCGGTGAAATGCACAGGTGGCATCGTCGTAAACACCTGCCACAGCAGCGGCGCGACGAAGATCCCCAGCAAGAACGACGCTTTCTCGCCCCGCCCTTCTGCGCCACGCTGCAACAACGACCCGATCAGGCCACTGATACCGGCAATGCGCCCATTGGCCACGGCAAACAGCCCCGCGGCCAAACCGATCATGGCGCCGCCTGCCAAGGACGACCAAGGGGTAAAATCGTTCATGCTCAACTCCTCAAGGAATGCGACGTGCGCGACTCGGGCTCTAGCTCAAGGCAGGCGCCTCAACCTGGCAGCCCAGGAACCTGCGCTCATGCCAGGCAGGATCAAGCTGAGCAGTACGCAAGCGATCGCGTGGACGATAATCGTGCCACGTTGCTGCAAAGGCAAATCCAGAATCCCCCGTGGCGAGCTTTCCGGGTTGCCCGGCGTAGAGCCTCTTTGGTGGTCTGCCCGACCCGGAGTATTGGAAGCGGCGCCGCCAGCGGCCTGACATTTGTCAACGGTGCAGCGTCGATTCGCCGGGTTTGACCTTTATCAATCGCCTCGCCTGCTGCAGGGATAGAAACAAGCAGCAGGACACTGTTGCGCGCGAGCGCATCATGGCCGGGGGCAGAAACAGCGCCGAGGCGGCTTGACGTTGCTGCTGCAGATCCTTCACCCCACCGGCGACAAGTTGACCATCAGCATGCAGTGTCCCTGCAGCCCCGACCCGAGTAACGACGATGCTCACTGTCACGCTGATCAACATGCTGATCGTGATCCTGGTGGTCGTCATTCACTACGAATGCCTGCTGCGCTTGAATGACTGGCTACCGCGCCTGAGGCTGTGGAGTCGGTTCCGTATCGTCGCGGGGGTGTTCGGCGCGTTGTTGGCACATGCCGTGGAGGTCTGGTGCTTTGCCCTGGCCTATTACCTGATGTCCCATGCCGAGGGCTGGGGAACGCTCAGCGGTAGTTTCGACGGGAGCTTCCTGGACTGCGTTTATTTTTCCTTCACCACCTACACCACCATTGGCTTCGGCGACATCGCGCCCACCGGTCACCTGAAATACCTCACTGGCCTACAGGCACTGACAGGCCTGGTGCTGATCACCTGGACCGCCTCGTTCCTGTTTCTGGAAATGCAGAAGTACTGGAAAGCCAAATGAATCCCAGCGCGAAACGCCCAGTTGCCTGGCCAGCCATCTCACCTGCTGCTGGCGGGCAGCGGCGTGATCAAGGGTGTTGTCGTGCACGACCTTGACAACGGTCAAGCCTGCTTCAGGTCCACAGCCGACGCTTACCTTCCCTAGTTCAATCACTGCCGAGGATATTGCCATGCCCCCCGCCGAGACTTCACGTCAACCCTCCAAATCCATCTTTCCGACACCTGCCGGCGAGCATTGGGTCGAAGCCCTGGACAACGGCACCCACGTGCTGGTCCGGCCGCTGCAAGCCAAGGACCGGACACGCGAAAAGGCCTTCATCGAACGCTTGTCGCCCGAATCGCGGCACTTTCGCTTCCTCTGCCAGGTCAAGGAACCCAGTGACGCCCTGCTCGACCAGTTGATGAAGGTCGACGAGGACCGCCAAGCTGCTTACGTCGCCCTGGCCCACGTCGAGGGTGAATTGCAGGAAGTGGGCATTACGCGCTATGCCGCCGGTGCCGACAAGGCTGAGTGCGAGTGCGCGGTGACGGTACTCGACAGTTGGCAACATCATGGGCTAGGCCGAATCCTGCTCAGCCACCTGATCGATCACGCCAAGGCTCAGGGCTTTCGGCAGATGTACTCGATTGACTCGGCTGCCAACCAGCCAATGCGCGACCTGGCCAAGGCAGCAGGCTTCACCACGGCCGCGGACCCGGATGACCCGAGCCAGGTCATCCATCGCCTCACCCTCTGAGCCGCGCCAGGCCCAAGGCGTGGCCGCACATGGCAATCTCCCGTGCCATGTGCGGCCCCCTTCATTCATTGAGCGTCCAGGCAACAGCACTCACTTTGTGGTCAAGGCGTGTTCAAATTGCCTGTCTCGGGTAGCAGGTCGAACCGCGCGAGGCAACGCTGCTCGTCGGCGGCGGTCAGCGCCCGCAGGCCACTCACCTGCTGCATCGGTGTCCCGAACAACGCCAGGCGGATCACCCCATTGCGCTCCAGGAAGGTTTGCGCCAGGCAGGCACACACGGGCTTGCCAACCAACGCCGCAAGCCGCGCCTCTTCGGGTACCTGCACCTGTGCCTGCAGGTTCGCCGAGCAGTTTCCCACGATCTGCGCCACGGCGCGCCCAGCCTGCCATACCGTGGCACTGCCCAGAACCGCCAGGAGCAACAGCATGACCATCAGCGTGTTGGATTCCCGGGTGATCGCGCGCAGCAACGCCAGTCTGGCCTGCCCGCCCGTCTCCCGGCTGTTGAAGATCGCTTTGCCGACCGTACGGCGCACTCCGCGCTGCACGACCCAGCCCAGCAACGCGCACAATGCCAGCAGGCTCAGGAGCACGGCCGGATCACGCATCGGCATGCGCCAGCTGGGGCTCACGGCGCGGTAGACAGAGGCTGCCATGAGCAACGCGGCGATGGCCACGATCCAGCCAAGGCTGCCCCTGGGCCGATGCATCCAGGCCCTTAGTTTCGCTCGCGCTTTCGTGTTCATGACTACCTCCCGCGCCGTGCTCAGCGCACAGGGTCGATGGCAACGGTTTCCTGATAGTCCGGTACACACACCTGCCAGCCCAGCTCCAGGCTGATCCGCCGGCGCAAGGTGTCGGCGGCGTGTGGTTCGCCATGGATGACATAGGTCTGCCGCGGTGGCCGGCTGAAGCCGCGCAGCCACTCCATGATCTCGTCGGCGTCAGCGTGAGCGGACAGGTTTTCCAAGGTGTGCACCTGCGCCCGGATGGGCACGTCTTCGCCCTGCAAACGCACGCTGGGGGCGCCCGCGACGATATCCGCGCCACGCGTGCCTCCGGCCTGGAAGCCGGAGAACAGGATGCTGTTGCGCGGGTTGGGAGCCAGTGCCTTCAGGTGGTGCAGCACCCGGCCACCGGTGGCCATGCCACTGGCGGCAATGATCACTGCCGGCTCGCGCAACTGGTCCAGGTGGCGGGACTCATCGACCGAGTGGATGATCCGTGTGCCCTGGCACATCGCGGCGCATTCCTGCGCCGACAGTCGGTGTTCATTTCGGAACTGCTGATAAAGGGCGGTCGCATCGGTGGCCATCGGGCTGTTCAGGTAAACCGGAATATCCGGGATCAGCCCATCACGCTTGAGTTTGTGGAGGTAATACATCAGCAATTGGGCGCGTCCCACCGCGAATGAAGGCACCAGGACGATGCCATGACGCAGGAGTGTCTGGTTGATGACCTGGGCCAGAGATCGCTCGGTCGATTCTGCCGGGTGGTGGCGATCACCGTAGGTGGACTCCACCAACAGCACATCTGCCGTGCGGATCAGCTCCGGCGCCCGCATGATCGGGTCTTGCGGCCTGCCAAGGTCACCCGAGAAGACCAAGGTCTGCCCTTCGGCACTGATCTGCACCGTCGCAGCGCCCAGGATATGGCCAGCCGTACGCAACAGCAGGTCCATGCCCTCCGCGATCGGCGTTGCCTGGTGCAGTCCCACCGGCCGCAACATCGCCAATACCCGCTTCGCATCCTCCTCGGTATAAAGTGGCCGCGCCGGCGTGTGTTTGGAGTAGCCGTGGCGATTGGCATGTTCGGCCTGTTCTTCTTGCAGTCGCGCGCTGTCGAGAAGAAGCACTTCAGCCAGGGCGCAGGTTGCCGGGGTGGCATAGATCGGGCCGTGGTAACCCTCCCTGGCCAGCACTGGCAGGTAGCCGCTATGGTCGAGATGGGCGTGGGTCAGCACGATCGCATCGAGCGCCCGTAGTGCCAGCGGCAAAGGCTCCCAGTTGCGCAGGCGCAACTGCTTGTAGCCCTGGAACAATCCGCAGTCGACCAGGATCCGCGTGCGGTCGCGGGTCAACAGGAATTTGCTGCCGGTCACCGTCCCGGTGCCGCCGAGAAAGGTCAGTTGCATGGCCAAGGCTCCAGGGGTTCGAACACGTGAGGGTGAACCGCGAGTACGCTGCACGGCGGGTGGCCGACGATGCGTTCAGTGGTGTCACCCAACAGCTTATCCATCCCTTTGGGCTGCACCACACCCATCACCACGGCGTCGACTTCCAGGGCGGCGACCTGTTCGCAGATCACTTGCACCGGGCCGCCCTGCATGAAGTGGCGGCAGTCATGCGCCACGCCTTCGGCTTCAGCCAAGGCGTTGAAGGGTTCCTGAAGCGCCTGGCGCATCTCTTCAATCCATGCCTGGGTGACGCTCATGTCCGCAGCGAATACCCCGCCCAGGTTGTAGGCCGACAACAGATGCAGAGCGGCACCGCACTGCAGTGCCAGAGCCTGGGCGACGCGAATGAGACCTTGGTTGAACTGCTGCTGGGCTGTCGGGGTCTCGCTGAAGCTGGTATCCACGGCGACCATGACGCGCCGGGGTAATGAAACAGCTGCCCTCGGCACGAACAGGGTGAGCCCCTGGAAACCACGCATCAGCGCACAGTCCAGCGGGGTGCCGAACAACCGCGCCAGGGTCGAGGCGCAGTCGCTGTCCTTGATGACCAGGTCCGGCTGCAATTCGCTGATGTAGTCGATGGCGTCGCTGCGGATATCGTCGACGGCGAGGCTGTCGACCGTCAGCACCACACCGTGGCCGCGGTGCCGTTCGACCAGGACCCGCAGTTGCTCACGATAGTGATCGTACTGGCGCTTGATATCGGCTTCGTTCAGGCGCTCTTCGCGCAGCAGAGGTTCCTCACGCGGTTCGAACAACCCCAGCACATGCACGCTGGCGCCGCTGACATGCGCCAGCGCCAGCCCCCTTCGCAACGCGGCGGAATGCGGGTCGACTTCACCAAGCAACACCAGCATTTGTCGATATTGACCCATGGCGGACCTCCGGGCTTGCGCGGCAGGGATGTGATGCTAAGGATTGTCCGGGCGCGCCCGCGCTGGCGTTTGATGCAGATCAGAAAAGGGGCCGTGTCCCGAACTTGACGATTGTCAGAACCGCCGCGGCGAGCCACGTTACAACGCTTTTCAGGTATCTATCCGAGTAACGGGAGGCACGATGAACACGCAGCGGTCCAAGCAGCCGGCCCCCAGTGAGCACTGGGTCGAGAAGCTCGATGACGGCACGCCTGTGCTGATCCGCCCGCTGCGCCAGGAGGACCATGAGCGGAACCGACGCTTTCTCAGCTCGATCGCCCACCAGGCTCGGCGCTTGCGCTTGACCGCTGGGCTCAGCGGCGGCTTGCCCAGCCTGCCCCCGCAAGCGATGCCGGTCGACGACTTCCAGCGCAGAGCCTATGTCGCACTGGCACATGTCGACGGCTGCTTGCAGCAGATTGGCATCAGCCGTTACGCCGGCCTACCTGACAGCCCGCGCTGCGAGTGTGCGATAGCGGTGCGTGAGGAGTGGCAGCGTAAAGGCTTGGGTACGCGTCTGCTGCGGCACCTGGTCGACGCGGCGCGGCGCAGTGGCTATGAGTGGATGATTTCCAGGGACCTGTCGACTAACTACGCCATGCACCGGATGACCAAGGCGCTGGGATTCAGCTCACGCTACCTGGGCGGCGACGTCAGCGAGATCCTCCACGAGCTTGACCTGCGAGCCTGAAAACAAGGCCCTTGCGGGCCTTGTGCGCTACCCTTGGGAACGCTCGGGGGAGATCACCAGCACACTGCTGGACAAACGATGCAACATCCGCTCGGCAGTACTGCCGATGAACCAGCCGATGCCATGGTGGTGATAACTGCCCATCACCAGCAGGTCGATATCATTGTTGTCCATGAACAGGGCCAGGACCTTGGCCGGGTCGCCGATGCGCATGTGGCGGTGCTCGACGGCAATGCCATTGCGCTCGGCAAGGGCCTTGAAGGCATCGCTCTGAGCTTCATGCAGCGTCTGAGCGAGGTTGGAATCGAACAGGAACGCGTGTTCCCGGTTACCGCTGGCGTCCAGGTACATCGAACCCAGGTCGTAGGCATACAGCAATTCGATCTGCGCGTTGCACTGCAAAGCCAGTTTCAACGCCTCGCTGATGATCTGGTCATTGAAGCCTTCGAACTGGTCTTCGGGCCTGGACAGGTCCACGGCCGCCAGGATCCTGCGCGGCAACGCATGGCTGGCCTGGTGCACCAGGTGCAAAGGAATGCGGGTTTCGCGCAGCAGCTGGATATCCAGGGAAGTGAACATGGCACGCGCCCACCATGGCTCATGCTCGAATGCCTTGATCAGCATGGCAAAGCGCTGCTCTCGCAGGTGCACCAGGATCTCGTTCAAGGGGTGCTGCACCCACACCACCTCGGTGGTGACTGTGACACCGTTGCGCCGCATCGGCAGCGCCTGGGTCTCCAACCACTCGCGGTGTTGCTGTACATAGCCTTCGCGCATCACTGCAAGAGCCTGTTGGTTGACCAGCCCTGCCGTGGCAAGCCCCTCCACGTAGTCGAAAGCCACGATGTGCAGTGCCATGCCCTTGGCCTTGGCCAAGGCTGCGGCTCGGTCGTAGACAGGGGTTCGGCGCATCAGGGGGGATGCGATCAACAGCAGTCTTTGCGGGGTTTCCATGGCACACCTCTGCGGTTGCGATATATACCCGAAGCATCCTGTAGCCCTGCTCTACAGGCTTGATGTTTGTCAACTGACGCCCCTCGGACCGACGGCATGTCTCGCAGCACACAACCTTGACGAGGATCAATGTTTCGCCGATTGCCGGGCGCACGCTACTCCCCTAGCCACAACAACCACCACCCCGGAGGCGTGCCATGGCCCTCATGAAAGCAGCGGTGTTTGTCGAAAAGAACCGTATCGTGGTGGAGGAAAAGCCCATACCCGACATCGGCCCGCTGGACGCCTTGTTACGCATCACTACCACCACCATCTGCGGCACAGACGTGCATATCCTGCGCGGTGAATACCCGGTGGCCAAGGGGCTCATCGTCGGCCATGAGCCAGTCGGCGTGATCGAGAAACTCGGCGCTCAGGTGCAAGGTTTGCATGAGGGCCAGCGCGTCATTGCCGGCGCCATCACCCCCAGTGGCCATAGCAACGCCTGCCTGTGTGGGTGCAGCGCCCAAGACGGCGTTGGCACCGCGCATGGCTTCAAGGCCATTGGCGGCTGGAAGTTCGGCAACATCATCGATGGCTGCCAGGCCGAATACGTGCGAGTACCGGATGCCATGGTCAACCTCTCGCCGATTCCCGATCAGTTGAGCGACGAGCAGGTACTGATGTGCCCGGATATCATGTCTACCGGCTTTTCAGGGGCCGAACGCGGGGGCGTCATCCTGGGCGACACAGTAGCCGTGTTCGCTCTGGGGCCGATCGGCTTGTGCGCGGTCGCTGGGGCCCGGCTGCTCGGCGCGTCCACCATCATTGGTGTCGATGCCGTGGCCGAGCGGGTCAGTGTCGCTCGCCGCATGGGTGCCGACCACATCGTCGATTTCACGCAGGGCAATGTGGTCGAGCAGATCATGGCGCTCACCGCCGGGCGCGGGGTGGACGTGGCGATAGAGGCGCTGGGCACGCAAGCCACGTTCGAGGCTGCGCTGCGGGTGCTGCGGCCGGGCGGCACCTTGTCCAGCCTCGGCGTGTACAGCGCCGACCTGCACATCCCACTGGGCCCGTATGCCGCTGGTCTGGGTGACTACCGCATCATCACCAGCCTGTGCCCTGGTGGCAAGGAACGCATGCGTCGGTTGATGCAAGTTGTAGCCAGTGGCCGGGTCGATGTTTCGCCGCTGGTCACGCACCGCATGCGCCTTGATGACATCGAGGCCGCGTATGAACTGTTCGCCCACCAGCGCAATGGCGTGATGAAAGTGGCAATAACGCCTTGACCCAAGTGCTATGCAGGCACGGAGGCCTTTAGTCCCGCAGTTGTCTTGCCCATGCAGGCTCTGGAGGCCCCATGAATGTCTACGTCGAGAACCACACCGAACACAACCGCTGCTGGGTTCGCATGGACGACTGGCGAGTGAGTTTCAACACGGCCGTTGAAGCCCAACAGTTTGTAGCGCGGCTCAACGCCCGCCTCAACGCGCCCCATTCGCTGGACATGCTGGCGGGTTGGTCGCCCCGTCCAGGCGTGACGGCTCGGGCGGATGTGCCTTGCACGAGGGAGGCCTGAACATGTCGGGCCAACTGAAGGTCTCGCTGCTCGAACAGCCCGCTGCGCCGTACACGCCGCCACCGGTTCACCTGAAACCGCTGGTAACGCTCTGTCGCGATTGTCGGGTCAGCGGCTTGTGCCTGCCCACCGGTCTGCCGCTGGATGACAAACGCTGCCTGGGCGCGTTGATCGGGCCACGCCTACGCATTCGCAAAGGCGCTGCGCTGTTCAACGCCAATGCACCCTTGACGATGCTCTATGCCGTGCGCTGTGGCAGCTTCAAGAGCAGCCTCAACAGCGCCGAAGGCCAGGGGGTAGTGATCAACTTCTGGATGCCGGGTGACGTGCTCGGCCTCGACGCCATCGCCACCGACCACCATGTCTGCGACGCGATTGCCCTGGAAGACAGCGAAGTCTGCCCAGTGCCCTATCATCGCCTGCAAACGCTGGCACGTGACTTCCCGGTATTGCAGCAGAGCCTGAACCGCTTGATGAGCCGGGAGATAGTGCGCGAGCAAGAGCGTGTGTTGATGCTGTGCAACCTCACCGCCGAGCAGCGCCTGGCCAGTTTTCTGATCGGGCTGTCCAAACGCTTCGTCAACCGCGGCTATTCCGCCCATGGCTTCATGTTACGTATGTCGCGCGAGGACATGGCATCGTACTTGGGCCTGCGCCTGGAGACCGTATGCCGTTCGGTCGCCCGCCTGCGTGCGCAAGGCATTGTCAGCCTGCGCGGCAGGCTGGTGGAGATCCACGACATGTCAGCCTTGATGGCGATCGAGCAAGGCGACCCTGACAATGAGCGCAAGCAAAGCCCCAAGGCGCCATGCTCGTCGACACACTGAGTGTTGGCCACGGCGCAGTCGCGCTGGGCATCGGCATGCTGGTTGGCCTTGAGCGCGAACGCAAGAAACGCCGCGACGAGGTACCTGCCGCCGCCGGGCTGAGGACGTTCGCCATCACCGCCCTGCTGGGCTATGTCAGCATGCTGCTGGCAGGACCGGTGCTGGTCGGGACAGCAAGCCTGGGCCTGATACTGCTGCTTTGCCTGCAATACCGCTACTCGCCTGGGAAGGCACCAGATGTGACAGGCGAGATCGCTCTTCTACTGGTACTTGTCCTGGGCGCGCTGAGCGTTGCCGAGCCTGAGCTTGCCGCTGCCGCAGGTGTGGTCTCGACCGTGTTGCTGGCCTTGCGCCGCGAGCTGCATCATTTCGTGCTGCAGCGACTGAGCGAGCAGGAACTGCGCGATGGCTTGACGTTGCTCACGGTGGCCCTGGTGGTATTGCCACTGACACCGGACCGGTTCCTGGGCCCCTACAGCGTGCTCAACCCACGCACTATTTGCACCTTGGTCGTTCTGCTGATGACAGTGGCGGCGTTAGGTCATATCGCCATGCGCCTGGTGGGCCCGCGCTATGGGCTGCCGTTGAGTGCCATCGCTTCAGGCTTTGCTTCCGGTTCGGCGACCATTGCCCTGCTAGCCCATGACGCCAGTCGACAACCTACCGCGGCGCGCTCCTACGCGGCGGCGGCGGTATTGTCCAACTTGGCGACCATCACCCAGTTCGCCTTGGTGCTGAGCATCATCGACCGCCACCTGCTCGGTCCTTTCCTGCCCGCGGTCGGCCTCGGCGCGCTGGTCACCGCGATCTATGGCATGTTGCTGCTCGCGCCTTGGCGCGCGGCACCGAGCAATTCTACCGCGCACCTCGGCGCAGGTGCCTTCAACCTGTGGACAGCCCTCGTAATCACCCTGGCCCTGACCGGTATCGCACTGCTCTCAGCGTTTCTGCTCGAACATCTGGGACACAACGGGGCCAGTATCGCAGCATTCGTCAGCGGCCTGGGCGATGCCCACGCGGCAACGGCGTCGGCAGCCTCGCTGGTGGTTGCGGGTCGGCTGCAGATGACTGAGCTGATGGTGCCGGGCATGATGGCTCTGACGGGGAACACACTAAGCAAATGCGTGCTGGCGCTCAGCAATGGCGGCTACGCTTTTGCGCGATACCTGGTGCCGGCGCAGCTCATCATTCTAGGGGCGATGTGGCTGGGAACACTGGCGTAATGTCCAATAGCGGCGGACCTGGACCAAACGACATGCGCATGTGCTTGTCAGCCCTGTCGTAACGCAAATTTCAGATGCTTCCACCTTGCGCAATGATGTGAAGCATCAACCCTAACCAGGTGGGCCATCTCCAGCCAGGGTCTCAAACCTGACCTTGAACCGACCAGATACCGGGTTCGGTTATTTCCGCTGGAACTAAAAAAGGGCCCTAAGGCCCTTTTTTACAACGACTTACAGAGTTCGGTGGAACGCTGTAAATCTATATTTGGAGCGGGAAACGAGACTCGAACTCGCGACCCCGACCTTGGCAAGGTCGTGCTCTACCAACTGAGCTATTCCCGCGTCGTGATGGGTGCCATTCTAGCGATTTACAGAACGGCGTCAACCCCTTGATTCAAAAAAACTTTTACTTCTGCTCCGAACCTTCGCGCAGGTGCGGCCAGGCGGCCACCAAGTAGTGCACCATCGACACCAGGGTCAGCCCCGCCGCCACCAGCAGCAAGCCGTAGCCCAGCACCACCCAGAAGGTCAGCAGCGGCGGGTTGGCCAGCAGGATCACCAGCGCCAGCATCTGCGCGGCGGTCTTCCACTTGCCCAGGTTCGACACGGCCACATGGGCGCGGGCGCCGAGTTCGGCCATCCACTCGCGCAGCGCCGAGACCACGATCTCGCGGCCGATGATCACCGCCGCCGGCAGCGTCAGCCAGAAGTTGGCGTGCACCTGCACCAGCAGCACCAGGGCCACGGCGACCATCAATTTGTCGGCCACCGGGTCGAGGAAGGCGCCGAACGGGGTGCTCTGCTGCAGCCGACGCGCCAGGTAGCCGTCGAGCCAGTCAGTGGCGGCGGCGATGGCGAACACCGTGCTGGCGGCCATGTAGCTCCAGTGATAGGGCACATAGAACAGCAGGATGAAGATCGGGATGAGCAGGACGCGTAGAACGGTGAGCAGGTTTGGAATATTCATCGGTACGACTGGCTGCGAGTTGAACCCGACATTCTACTCGCTATGCAGGCTGGCATAAATCGACTCGGCAAGCTTTTTACTGATGCCGGGAGCTTTGGCGATCTCGTCGACGCTGGCGCGGTTGAGCTCCTGCAGGCCGCCGAAATGTTTCAGCAAGTCGCGGCGGCGCTTGGGCCCGACCCCGGCGACGTCCTCCAGGCTCGAGGTGCGCCGGGCCTTGCCGCGCCGGGCGCGATGGCCGGTGATGGCGAAGCGGTGGGCTTCATCGCGGATCTGCTGGATCAGGTGCAGGGCCGGCGAGTCGCCCTTGAGGGTGAACTCGTGGGCCACGTCGTTCAGGTAGAGGGTCTCGAAACCGGCCTTGCGGGTCACGCCCTTGGCCACGCCGAGCAGGGTGAGATCGGTAAGGCCGAGCTCCTGCATCACCTCGCGGGCCATGTTCAGCTGCCCCTTGCCGCCGTCCACCAGCAGCACATCGGGCAGCTTGCCCTCACCGTCCTTGATCCGGCCATAACGGCGCATCAGCGCCTGATGCATGGCGGCGTAGTCGTCGCCGGCGGTCACGCCTTCGATGTTGAACCGGCGATAGTCGGATTTGAGCGGGCCTTCCGGGCCGAACACCACGCAGCTGGCCACGGTTGCCTCGCCGCTGGAGTGACTGATGTCGTAGCACTCCAGGCGCTGCGGCACTTCATCCAGGCCCAGCACCTGGGCCAACGCCTCGAAGCGGGCGGCCATGTGCTGGCGGTTGGCCAGGCGGGCATTGAGCGCCTGCTCGGCGTTGGTCACCGCCAGTTGCTGCCAGCGCGCCCGGGTGCCGCGCACCCGGTGGCTGATGCTCAGCTCGCGGCCGCGCAGGGTCTGCACCGCCTCGCTGATGGCGGCGAAGTCTTCATGCACCACGTTGACGATCAGCTCGCCCGGCAGCTCGCGCTCGGCGTTGCCGAGGTAGTACTGGGAAAGGAACGCGGCCATGACCTCGGCCACCTCCTCCTCGATGCCCACCTGGGGGAAGAAGTTCTTGCTGCCCAGCACCCGGCCGCCACGCACGCTGATCAGGTGCACGCAGGCACCGCCCGGGTTGACGAAAGCCGCCACTACGTCGACATCACCGGAGCCGCCTTCCATGTACTGCTGGTCCTGAACGCGGCGCAACAGGGCGATCTGGTCGCGCAGCTCGGCGGCCTTCTCGAAATTCAGGGCCATGGCGGCCTTTTCCATTTCGGCATTAAGCTCGTTGCCCAGCTGCTGGCTGCGCCCCTCGAGGAACATCACCGAGTGACGCACGTCCTCGGCGTATTCCTCGGGCGTCACCAGGCCCACGCACGGCCCCTTGCAGCGCTTGATCTGGTACTGCAGGCATGGGCGGGTGCGGTTGGCGTAGTAGCTGTCTTCGCACTGACGCACCGAGAACGCCTTTTGCAGCAGGCTCAGGCTCTCGCGAATGGCACCTGCGCTGGGGTACGGGCCGAAGTAGCGGCCCTTGGCTTTCTTCGCGCCTCGATGGATACCCAGGCGTGGGAATTCCCCGTCAGACAGGAATACGTATGGGTAGGACTTATCGTCGCGCAGCAGGATGTTGTAGGGCGGGCGCCATTCCTTGATCAGCGTCTGCTCGAGCAGCAGCGCCTCGGTTTCGTTGGCGGTGATGGTGGTCTCGACCTGGGCGATACGTCCCACCAGGGCAGCCGTCTTCGGCGCAAGACCGGTCTTGCGAAAATAGCTGGCCAGGCGCTTCTTGAGGTTCTTGGCCTTGCCCACGTACAGCAGGCGGGCCTCGCCGTCGAACATCCGGTAAACGCCCGGGCGACCGCTGCAGGTCGCCAGGAACGCACTTGCATCAAAAGGTTGTGACATGAGGTGTGCTTAAAGACTTGCGTCGACCATACCGTGACGGACGGCCAGCAAGGTCAGTTCGACGTCGCTGGTGACCGAGAGTTTTTCGAAGATTCGATAACGGTAAGTATTGACGGTCTTGGGCGACAGACACAACTTGTCAGAGATGATCTGCACCTTCTGGCAGCCGACGATCATCAGCGCAATCTGGATTTCCCGCTCGGACAGCGCATCGAACGGCGACCCCTGGGGCTGGAACGACTTGAGCGCCAACTGCTGGGCGATCTGCGGGCTGATGTAGCGCTGGCCGGCGAAGGCCAGGCGGATGGCCTGGACCATCTCGTCGAGCCCGGCGCCCTTGGTCAGGTAGCCCGCAGCCCCCGCCTGCAACAGGCGGGTGGGAAACGGATCTTCCTCGCACACGGTCACCGCGACCACCTTGGTGTCGGGGTGACTGCGCAGCAGTTTGCGCGTGGCCTCCAGGCCGCCGATCCCTGGCATCTTCACGTCCATCAGCACCACGTCCGGCTTGAGCTCGCGGGCCAGTTTGAGGGCGGACTCGCCAGAGTCCGCCTCCCCCACCACCTGCAGCCCGTCGATGTCGGCCAGCATGCGTGTGATGCCGGTACGCACCAGATCGTGATCGTCGACCACCAGGACCCTAATCAAGCAGACACCTCGTTAGTGGGGCGATTGGATCCCGCCACCTTAACAAAATTTTTCACCACGAACCTAGTGTCCTGTCTCGGAAATAAGCTGTTCACTTTTGGCGGCGTCTTGGGCGCCCTGCCCGCGTTGCCACTCCTCGCCATAGCCCTGCTATGACTCGTCGCGGCGCCTTGGCCGAACACCCAAGCCACTCGCCAAAAGAGAACGTATTTCCGAGACAGGACACTAGCGCAAAGCATCATGGAAATATGCCTGCCGGTCAGGCCGGCGCATGCGCAGCCCTTCATGGCCATTTTCTTCACCCGCGAGACGGTTGAGCAGGTGCCACACTGCAGCCTGGTCGGCCGACGGCAGGCGGCGAAAGGCGCCTAGCAGGCGGTTCTCATCAGAGGTCAGGCTGTCCAGGGGCGCAGGGGTGTGCACGCCGCTGAGCACATAAAGCGCATCCACGCCCCGGCTCGCGACCGCCGCGAGGTAGTCCATGCGCGGCGTGCGTTCGCCGCTCTCGTATTTGCCCTGGGCGTTGGGCTCGACACCGCCGATATCGCCAAAAATGCGCTGGGTCAGCCCCAGGCGTTCGCGCTCTTCTCTGAGTCGCGGACCAAATCCGTTCATCTGCTTGCCTCCTTTGCATGAATGGAAGACGGGTGCATCCCGCACCCGAGTGAATGTCTGCACAATCGTCCGGCACTATGCCAATTGGATCCAATCGTTGCAAGCCATCATTGCGCCACGCCCTGAATCAGGGGGACAGATGACATGGCGATCACAGTGGGTTCAGCACTGTCGCCTGCAGGCTTTGCATCGCCCGCGCAAGGGGTTTGCCGGCGATGGCGGACAACACGAAAAAACCTGAATGACATTAATTGGCCTGCAGAAACCGTGCGGGACAAGGCACTGCAAGAACCACGGAAAACCACCGTTTTGACGCCATTATGTCGACACCAATTAGATAATCATTTTTTTGACGCCCAACTTACATCAAACTTTAAATTATTGTTTTTGAAGGATTTTTTAACTAACAAAGAAAACTTTAAGAAAATTCCAAACAAACTAACCAACAACGCTTGCCGCACTATCAGAAAACTCCTTAGGATGTAAAAAGACCACCACGAAACAGCCTGAACCGCTACCTATCTAGCGCGGCTTGATCCTGCGCGTCTGGCATTTGCATAACTTCTTGAACTGAGTATCTCGGCCGGCATTGCGCCGCGCCTGGGGAGAGGGACCTATGAACATCAGTATCTTCGGACTTGGCTATGTGGGGGCGGTCTGCGCCGGTTGCCTGTCGGCGCGTGGGCATCAGGTTCTGGGAGTGGACGTCGCCCAGGCGAAGATCGACATGATCAACCAGGGTCGCTCGCCCATCGTCGAGCCGGGCCTGGAGCAACTGCTGCTCGACGGCGTGCGTCAGGGGCGCCTGCGTGGTACCACCGATGTGCAGGCGGCGATCCTCGCCACCGAGCTGTCGCTGCTGTGCGTCGGCACGCCGAGCAAGGCCAATGGCGACCTCGATCTGGTGTACATGGAGGCGGTGTGCCGCGAGATCGGCGCGGCCCTGCGCGACAAGGCCAGCCGCCACACCGTGGTGGTGCGCAGCACGGTACTGCCGGGCACGGTGAAGAACGTGGTCATCCCGCTGCTCGAGCAGGCCTCGGGCAAGCAGGCCGGGCGCGACTTCGGCGTGGCGGTCAACCCGGAGTTCCTGCGCGAGAGCACGGCGATCCAGGACTACGACTTCCCGGCCATGACCGTGATCGGCGAACTCGACAGCCGTTCCGGCGACCTGCTTGCCTCGCTCTACCAAGGCCTGGACGCGCCGGTGATCCGCAAGTCGATCGAGGTCGCCGAGCTGATCAAGTACACCTGCAACGTCTGGCACGCCACCAAGGTCAGCTTCGCCAACGAGATCGGCAACATCGCCAAGGCCTCCGGGGTCGATGGCCGCGAAGTGATGGACGTGGTCTGCCAGGACTACAAGCTCAACCTGTCGCGCTACTACTTGCGCCCGGGCTTCGCCTTTGGCGGTTCGTGCCTGCCCAAGGACGTCCGCGCCCTCACCTATCGTGCCAGCCAGCTTGACGTGGCGCACCCGCTGCTCGGCTCGATCATGGCCAGCAACCGCAACCAGGTGGCGAACGCGCTCGACCTGGTGACCCAGGCCGGCAAGCGCCGTATCGCCCTGCTGGGCCTGGCCTTCAAGGCCAACAGCGACGATCTGCGCGAAAGCCCCCTGGTGACCCTGGCCGAACAATTGATCGGAAAAGGCTACGAACTGCGGATCTTCGACGCCAACGTCGACCATGCACGCCAGTTCGGCGCCAACCGCCAGTACATCGAGCAACAGATCCCCCATGTCAGCGCCCTGCTGCGCAGCGACCTGCAACAGGTGATCGATGAAGCCGAGGTGATCGTGCTGGGCAACAACGACGAACGCTTCGTGCAGGCGCTCGACGCCGGCAAGCAGGTGATCGACCTGGTCGGCTTCATGGCCGACGGCAGCAACGCCCAACACCACGGCATCTGCTGGTAAGGCACGCCGATGCCCGCCCCTGCGGCGGGCCCCGACCCAAGGAGCTACAGCGCCATGGAACGACAACGACAGCGGCCTTTCGCGGCCCCGGGCTATCTGCGCGCAGCGGCCACCTTCTGTGCCTGGGCAATGCTCGCCGGGCTCATCGCGCTGGCCGCGCAGATGGTCGCGCCGCAGTACCTGGACCCAGGCCATCACCAGTTCATCTTCATCATCGGCATCCTGGGCATGTGGCGCTACGGCAATGCCATCGTCCACTACCTACGCGGCATGTACTTCCTGCACTGGCGCTTCCCGCGCCTGCGCCGCCAGGTCGAGCGCCTGGGCGACGCGGCATTGCCATCGCACATGTTCATGGTGGTAACGAGCTTTCGCATCCCCACCCATACCACCTTCAAGGTGTACCAGTCGGTATTCCAGGAAGTGCAGCGACTCAAGGTGCCGTGCACGGTGATCGCCTCGATCGTCGAGAAAGGTGACGAGCAGTTCATCAAGGACATCATGCGCGACGAGGTGCAGGGCCGCGACGACATCCGCCTGGTCATCGTCCGCGCCCGCGGCACCGGCAAACGCGATGGCCTGGCCCACGCCTTCCGTGCCCTGTCGCGGCAGATGCCGCTGGAAGATGCGGTGGTCGGCGTGGTCGACGGCGACACCATGATGCTGCCCGGCTGCGTCGAGCGGGCGGTCAAGCTGTTCGCCGTGCTGCCCGACGTCGGTGGCCTGACCACCAACGAGTTCTGCGAGGTCGAGGGCAGCCGCTGGATGCGCCAATGGCACTCGATGCGTTTCGTCCAGCGGCATATCAACATGTGCTCGATGGCCCTGTCGCATCGGGTACTGACCCTGACCGGACGGCTGTCGTTCTTCCGCGCCGGGGTGATGACCGACCCGGCGTTCATCCGCGATGTCGAGGCGGACTTCCTCGAGCACTGGCGCCTGGGCCGCTTCCAGTTCCTCACCGGCGACGACAAGTCCAGCTGGCTGAGCCTGATGCGCGCCGGCTGGGACACCTTCTACGTGCCCGACAGCCACACCCTGACCGTCGAGCACCCGCCCAGCGACAGCTTCTGGGTCGCCACCCGCCAGCTGATGTTCCGCTGGTACGGCAACTCGCTGCGGCAGAACTTCCGCGCCACCGCCCTGCTCGGTCGCACGCGCCTGGGGCTGTTCACCCTGTACGTGCTGCTCGACCAGCGGGTGTCGATGTGGACCTGCCTGATGGGCCTGACCGCTTCGGTGGTGGCCGGCCTGGTGTTCGGCATCCAGTACCTGCTGGTGTACCTGTTCTGGGTGCTGATCTCGCGCAGCCTGGTGACCGTGCTGTTCATCTTCGCCGGGCACCCTGTCAGCCCGATGTACCCCTTCGTTCTCTATTACAACCAGATCGTCGGCTCGCTGATGAAGGTCTACGCGATGTTCCACATGGACCAGCAACGCTGGACGCGGCAGAAGACCACCCTGGCCACCGGCAGCGTCGACTTCGACGCCAACCTCAACCGCTGGTCCTCGAAGGCGATGCTGTGCTCCTCGATCGCCATCTTCTTCGGGGTCATCACCGTGCTTCTAGAACTCACGCAACGTTAAGGAAAGGCGCCTGCACATGAGTACTTCCAATACCCCCGCGGCCCCGGCCAACATCGTCCACGAAGCCATCGACGAGCGTCAGTACGTGCGCACCCGCATGAACGCCCGGGTACGCCTGGCCGGCGCCGGGCGCGAGCCGCTCGAGGCGGACCTGGCCGACATCTCGCTGGGCGGCATCGGCCTGCTGCACGAAGCACCGCTGACCATCGGCGCGCTGTACGACGCCTCGATCCAGCTGCGCCTGAACCAGGTCGACCTGGCGATCGAAGGCAAGGTGCGCATCGTCTCCCAGCGCGGCAAGGAGGTCGGCGCGCAGTTCGTCGACCTCGACGCGCAGAAGCGCGACATCCTGCGCTACCTGATCAGCGCCTACCTGTCGGGTGAGGTTGCCGACATCAACGGCCTGTTCAACGTGATGCAGCGGGAAAACTACATCAAGGCGCGCAAGCACCAGCTAGCCCGCGCGCGCACGCCTGGCGAGCGGCTCAGGGCCATCGCCGGCACCGCGCTGTACACCGCTGCCGGCCTGGCCGCGCTGGGCTTCGTCGGCTACAAGGGCTACCTGCTGTTCTTCCGCATTCCGGCACTGCAGGCCACGGTGGCGAGCAACGCCCAGGTCATCAGCATGCCGGACAACGGCTACGTGAAGTACCTGCTACCGGCCGACGCCACCGAGGTGCGAACCGGCCAACCACTGGCGAACATCTCCACCCAGCTGGCCACCAGCTTCACCAGCCCGGCTGACATGAAGGCCCTGGCCGACCTTGCCCCGGGCGACCTGCAGGCGTTGCTGGGCCGCGCCAGCGTCGAGACGGTGATCAACAGCCCGTGCGACTGCCAGGTCTGGTACCCGTCGCAACCGCTGGACGGCTATGGCTACAAGGCCGCGCCGATGATGCACCTGCTGCCCAAGGGCGAGGCCATGTTCGTGCGCGCCAACGTGCCGTTCGACAAGCTCGCCGATGTCAGCCGCGTGCGCTCGGTGAACATGCAGGTGTTCGGCCTCGACCAGCACTTCAGCGGCAAGGTGGTGGACGCCCGCTCCGACGAGCTCAACCACAACCTGGCCTTGACCATCCAGCCGGACAGCCCGCTGCCGGCGGCGGCCTACCAGAAGGCCGTGGCGGTCGACCTGTACCTGGGCCTGCCCTTCGGCAGCGGCAACTGAGGGCAGGTCATGAACGCCAAGAACGCCCCGCGCCTGTTGCTGGCCGGCCTCGGCCTGGTCTGCGCCGGCAGTGGCTGGGCCGGGCAGAGCCTGGAGCAGATCCGCTACGCGCTGTACAAGGACCCGGGCGCCGACGTCACGAGCGACCTGCGCGCTCTCGCCGAGCGTGGCGACCTGGCCTCCAAGCAACTGCTTGGCGATGTGCTGTCCAACAGCGACAGTGCCAACCGCCAGGACATCGTCAGCCTGTACCAGGAGGCCTTCGCCGACGGCCACGGCCAGATCCCGGCACTGGCCTCGCTGGCGCGCCTGCTCGACCGCACCCCGCGCCTGCAGCGCAGTCACGAGGCGTGGATGCGCCAGGCCCTGGCCCGCTACCCCAACGACCGTGACCCGCGCAGCACCAGCACCAGCCTGGAGGTATTCCTGGTCTATCCGCAGCTGTTCCCGGGCGAACGCGCCGCCGAGCTGTTGGCGCTGTACGAACAGAGCTGCCTGCTCAACTGCCGCCCTGAGCTGTATCGCGCCGTGGTCGCCGAGCGCCAGGGCGACCGCGCCGCAGCCGAGCGCTGGTACCAGCAGGCAGCACGCATCGACCCACGCGGCATCGAGCGCTACTACCGCTTCCTCGGCGAGCGCCAGGACCCGGCCTTCCTCGCCTTCGCCCGCAGCCTGGAGCCGGAGATGGCCAGCCTGCCGGTGGAGGTGGTGCAGCGCATCGGCGCGCTGCTGGACAGCATCCATGGCACCACCCGCGCCGAACTGGACGCCGAACGCGAGCAGCGCCAGAGCCGCGCCATGGGCGCCAAGGTCGAGCCGACGGCCGAGCAACTGGCCCGCGACAAGGCCGACGACCAGTTGCGCGCCGACGGCATCGCCGAAGCCCAGCGCTGGCTGGACAACGCCGTCGCCCGTGGCTACCTGCCGGCGCTGGTGGCCAAGGCCAACTTCATGATCTCCAACCCCACCGAGCACAACGCCGAGCAGGCCCAGGCGCTGATTACCCAGGTTAGGGCCAAGGACCCGACCCGTGCCAAGGTATTGGATGCCCAGTTCTACATGGTCAATAACTGGCTGACCCTGGACCCGTACAAGGCCCATGCACTGATCGACGAGCTGATCGCCGCCCACTACCCGGACGCCCACCTGCTGCTGGGTGACCTGTACAGCAAGGGCGGCCTCGACCAGCCCGACCAGGAGCGCGCCCTGGCCATCTGGCGGCAACAGGCCGAGCAAGGCTCGACTGCCGCCTGGTACCGCATGGCCACCGTGCACCTGCGCGGCCGGGCCATCTGCCACGACCCGGTCAAGGCCTACACCTACGCCCGCATCGCCCTCGACCTCGGCGAGACCCGCGCCCGTGGCCTGATCAAACGGCTGGACAAGACCTTGCCCAAGGATGACATCGAGCGCGCCCTGGCCGTGCGCAACGATCTGTTGAAGGAGCCCACCCTGTGAAAGCGCACCCACCCCTGCTCGGCGCCCTGCTCGCCCTGGCGCCGCTGACGGTGCTGGCAGCCGAGGAAGTCACCGGCCCCGACGCCGACAGCAGCGCGCCGATGCGCGTCGCGACCGTCGACGGCAGCGAACCGGTGATCACCTCGGAGTTCTTCAACAAGCTCACCCTGCAGACCGGCTACGGGCCGCAGGACTCCCAGGTCGGCCGCGACCGCGAGAGTTTCTACAGCCTGCGCTACGAGCCGTCGTTCGCCTGGTACTCGCCGGAAAAACGCTGGGCCAGGTGGATGGTCTATGGCCGCTTGTGGCTGAACTACGACTCCAGCCAGTCGAGCAACCTGGCCAACGAGTCGACCAACAACAATGCCCGCGAACAACCCGAGGGCTGGTACGCCGAACTGCGCGAGCTGTACGTCAAACGCAACCTGATCGGCGACGACCCGCGCTTCTCGCTGTCGTTCGGCCGCCAACGTTTCGCCGACGACTACGGCATCTGGTGGGACGACAGCCTGGAGTCGGTGCGCTTCGACTATCAGGACACCTTCTCCGACGCATTCGTCGCGCTCGGGCAGAAATTCCACAACTACAACACCGACGTCAATTCGCTGGCCGCGAGCGAAGAGCGCACGCTGTACCTGATGGGCCAGTACGCCTATCGCTGGAGCCCGAACAACCAGGTCGGCGTGCGCCTGATGCAGGAGAACGACCGCAGCGACCACGACGTCGACGATCGCTACGACTTCAAGGGCTGGCGCTACGGACTGTTCTTCAAGGGCGACAACCTGCCCCTGGCCACCGACTACCACCTGGAACTGGCGGCCCTGGGCGGCAAGATGGACAACACCGCCGGCAACGGCGTCACCAGCACCGGCCACGCCAGCAAAGGCTGGGCGGCGCTGGGCGAGGTCGGCAAGCGCTTCGAGACGCTGCCCTGGACCCCGCGCCTGGCATTGCGCGGCGGCCTGACCGACAAGTCGGACGACGACAACGACGGCTTCCGGCTCAACCCGATCCAGTCCGACCGCATCACCCGCCAGGGCTCGTACAGCACGCGCCTGACCAGTGCGTTCGTCGCCCTCGACCTGCGCAACCTGAGCTACTACGGCTTCGCCCTGGAGACCCGCCCCACCGCGCGCAGCGCCCTGGACCTGCGGGTGACCCAGCTCAACCTGCGCGACGAGGGCGGCGCGCTGCCGATCCGCATGGCCGCCGATGCCCGCGCCCGACGCCAGAGCGAACTGAACGCCGGGCTGCACGGCAAGGGCGACAACGTCGGCCAGATGATCGACCTCAACTACTACTGGAAGATGTTCCCGGTAGCCCTCGACGGCAAGCGCCTGGACGTCAACACCCTGGTCAGCGCCAGCTACCTCAACGCAGGCAGCGCGCTGGACAGCGGTGACGACTACCAGTTGAGTGTCGGCGTGGTGATCAGCTACTAAGGACGGGCCAGCATGATCTTCGCCTCCAACGTATTCCTGTTCCTCTACCTGCCGCTGTTCCTGGCTATCTACTACCTGGCCCGGCCGCGGTGGCGCTCGCTGGTGATCGTTGCCGCCAGCTACGTGTTCTACGCCTGGTGGCGCCCGGACTTCCTGCTGCTGTTCGTCGCCATCACCGCCTGGAACTACGCGTTCGGCCTGGGCATCAAGGCACGCCTGGACGCCGCGGACAAACCGTGGGCCCTGCGCCTGCTGTGGTTGGGCGTGGCCGGCAACCTGGCGACGCTGGGCTACTTCAAGTACGCCAACTTCGGCGCCGAGATGCTGGCCCTGCTGCTGGCGCCGCTGGGCATCGACACCTGGACCCTGGAGAACATCTTCCTGCCGCTGGGCATCTCGTTCTATGTGTTCCATGCGCTGAGCTACATCGTCGACATCTACCGCAAGGACGCCACGCCCACGCGCAGCTTCATCGACTTCGCCGCCTTCGTCGCGCTGTTCCCGCACCTGGTGGCGGGGCCGATCCTGCGCTACAGCCAGCTGGCCCCGCAGTTGCGCCAGCGCAGCCACTCGCTGGAGCTGTTCTCGCTGGGCGTGTGCCGGTTCATGCTCGGTTTCATCATGAAGGTGCTGGTTGCCGACCGCCTGGCGCCGATCAACGTGCTGTTCATCGGCGAAGGCAGCCTGCAGTTCAGCGATGCCTGGTTCGGCCTGGTGGTGTCGACCCTGCAGCTGTACTTCGACTTCGCCGGCTACAGCCACATGGCCCTGGGCCTGGCGCTGATGATGGGGTTCCGCTTCCCGGAAAACTTCAACCAGCCTTATGTGTCGCAAAGCATCACCGAGTTCTGGTCGCGCTGGCACATGACCCTGGCGCATTTCCTGCGCGACTACGTCTACATGCCCCTGGTGCGCAAGCGCGTGGCCGGCGCCCTGCCGGCGCTGGTGTGGACCATGCTGCTGTCGGGCCTGTGGCACGGGGCGAGTTTCGCCTTCATCTGCTGGGGGCTGTTCTTCGGCATCGGCATGGTGCTGGAGCGCAAGTTCGGCCTGGCCACCAAGGTCAGCACACCGTACCGCCTGGGCCGCAACCTGCGCACCGCGCTGCTGATCATCCTGAGCATGCCGCTGTTCTTCACCATGGACCTGCGTCACAGCCTCGACATCTACCGGGCGCTGCTGGGCCTGAACGGCTTCGGCTCGCTGGAGCTGTACGTGCTCGGCGCCTCGAAGATGGCCATGGCCTTCGCCCTGGTGGCAGTCGCCTGGCTGATCCTGGCCGGGATCAACAACGTGCGCTTCTACGCCGGCAACCAGGAAGGCTACTTCATGCGTCATGTCGGGGTGCTGCACAGCCTGCTGCTGTGGGCGGGCTTCCTGCTGGCGCTGAGCAGCCTGGCGGCCAGTTCGTTTTCGCCGTTCCTGTATTTCCAGTTCTAGGAGAGTGCCGTGTACCCGGTGATGAAGACGGCCAGCAAGGCCAACGGTGTAATCTTCGCCCTGGCGTTGGCGGCGATGTTCTTCTATTCGCTGCCGCCTGTGCTGAGCTTCGCCCGCGCCCAGACCGACAGCTGGAACCTGTTCGTCGACGGCAAGCTGTTGCGCAAGTTCGAGCAGATCTACGACAAGCGCTTGTTCCTGCGCGAACCCTCGGTGCAGCTGTGGGCCGACGCACGCTTCCAGCTGTTCGGCGAGGGCACCCAGGGCGTGGTGCTGGGCAAGGACGGCTGGCTCTACACCAGCCAGGAGTACCGCGTGCCCAACGACCTGGACGCCAACCTGGCGAGCCAGCTGGCGCAGATCGCCAAGGTCGAGCAGCAACTGGCCGAGCATGGCAAGCACCTGGTGCTGCTGCCCTTGCCGATGAAGCTGGATATCTATGCGACCCATGCCGAGCGCGCCTTCGACCCACGGGTGGCCAGCCTCTATGACCGCTTCGTCGCCGACCTGCAACTGCGCCGCCTGGATGTGGTGCCGCTGCGTGACGCCTATCTGCGCAACCTGGCCGGTCCGCGCCTGTTCCTCAAGTCCGACACCCACTGGAGCCCGGACGGCGCGCGGCTGTCGGCCTATGAACTGGCACGCCAGCGCCCGCGCCTGCTCGGTGACCAGGTGTATGTCTCGCACAAGGCCGGCGACAAGACGGTCAAGGGCGACCTGATGAACTACCTGCAGTTCGACCATGCCCGCCTGGCGCCACAGTTCGGCGCCAATCCGATCGAACTGTACGAGACCCTCAAGGCCGCCCAGAGCAGCGACGAACTGTTCGCCGAACAGGC
Organism: Pseudomonas soli; assembly: GCF_900110655.1. Taxonomy (GTDB): domain Bacteria; phylum Pseudomonadota; class Gammaproteobacteria; order Pseudomonadales; family Pseudomonadaceae; genus Aquipseudomonas; species Aquipseudomonas soli. The sequence continues at coordinate 209,836 of NZ_FOEQ01000005.1, read as the reverse complement.
GCAGAGCCTGCTGCTGGTGGGCACCAGCTACAGCAAGATCGACGATTGGAACTTCGTCGGTTTCCTCAAGGAAGCGCTCAACCGTGACCTGTTGTCCGTCGCCGTGGAGGCCCGAGGGCCGTTCGAGGCGATGAACCAGTTTCTCGCCAGCGACCAGTTGCACAACCCGCAGATCGACACCGTGATCTGGGAGTTTCCCCTGCGCACCCTGCTTGCCCATCGCCCCGGCGCGCTTGCCCGCGACGCCCAGCCCGCGCATTTCTGACGTCCCAAGGAGAACCTGATGAAGCTTTCGCCCCTGTTCACCGCCCTGGCCCTGACCGCCGCCAGCCACTCCCTCCTGGCCGCCGAAGGCAATGCCGACCTGTACGACGCCGTGGCCCCGGCCGACTCGGCCTTCGTGCGCGTGCTCAACCTGTCCGACCGCAGCATCGACGTGGCTCTCAGCGGCAAGCTCAACCCGCAGAAAGTCGCCCCGGGGCAGCTCAGCGGCTACCGCTTCGTGCCGGCCGGGGTGCACAGGATCGGCATCGGCGCCACGGCCATCGAACCGACCCTGGCGGCCAACGCCGCCAGCACCGTGGTGTACGACGGCAAGCAGTTGCAAGTGATCGCCGACCAGTACGTCAATGAGCCGAAGAAGGCCCAGGTGGCCTTCTACAACCTGACCCCGGCCCAGGCCACGCTGCGCACCGCCGACGGCAAGCACGAGGTGGTCAAGGCCCTGGCCAAGGGCCAGACCGGCGCGCGCATGGTCAACGAAATCAAGATCGACTTCGCCGCCTATGTCGGTGGTCAGGAAGTGGCCAGCTTCGACGAGTTGTTTCTCAAGAAAGGCCGCTCCTACAGCTACGTGCTGCTGCCAGGCAATCGCAGCCTGAGCCTGGCCAACAGCATCGACCCGACCGAGTGATACACCGCCGCAAGGATGACTGGCCCATGAACACTTTCCTCCCCCTTGGCCTGGCGGCCACCCTGGCGCTGACGGTCCTGCCCGGCCAGGCCGCCGAGCCCGCCCGGCCCGGCTGCGAGAACCTGCAGTGCATGGTCTGCCCGGCCCTGGCCGAACCGCAGCACTATGCCGAAGGGCGCATGAAGCTGATGCGCCAGATCGTCCCCGGCAAGGAGCGCTGGCTGTTCCGCTCGATGGTCGACCTGACCAACGACTTCGGCATTCCCGCGCCCATGCGCCCGGAGTTCGCCCGGCTGATGGACGCATTCCATCGCCAGGGCATCCAGGTGGCCATGGCGGTCCAGCCGACCCGCGGCCTGATGCACCGCGACAAGCTCTACGCCGACCAGTTGCATGGTTTCGACTTCGAGCGGGCCAGCCGCAACCTCGACACCTACCTGGGGCAACTGCGCCAGGGCGGCGCGGTGGTGGCGCCGATGATGCAGCTGGTGCGCCAGCCGCCTCAGGGCGAATACTTCTTCCGCCGCGACCACCACTGGACCCCGGCCGGCGCCGAGGCCACGGCCAGGTTGATGGCCGAGGAGATCCGCCGCCAGCCGTTCTACAGTGGCTTGAGCAAGAAACGCTACAGCACCGAGCCCGGCGTGATGGTACCCAAGGACGGCACGCTGAACCTGGCCCTGAGCTACATCTGCGGCAACAACTACGGGTTCCAGTACGTACGCGGCTACCAGACCGTGCCAATGGCCGATAGCAGCGATGCGTTGTTCGACGAAGCGCCCGACCCCGAGGTGATCCTGGTCGGCGACAGCAATGCCGCGGCCCGCGAGGACGAGAGCAAGCAGTTCAACTTCGACGGTTACCTGAAACAGTACCTGCAGGCGGATGTGCTCAACTACGCGCTGCCCGGCGTGGGCGAGGACGGCTCGCTCCTGGAATATCTGCTGTCCGCCGACTACAAGCCCGAGGCGCCGCCCAAGCTGATCGTCTGGGAACTGCCGGCCAACTACCGCCTGGACTCGCCCTTGATGTATCGCCAACTGGTGCCGGCGATACACGGTGGCTGCAAGACGTCCAGGGAGCTACTGGGCACGAAACTGCAGCGGCCGGCACTGCAGGTCGGCGAGCGTATCGAACTGCTGAGCAATGCCGGCAGTGCCCGGCAGGCGGTGTCCAAGGGCTTTCTCGACATCCGCCTGAGCGACAGGAACGTCAAGGATTTCTACATCATCGTCTATTACGACAACGGCGCCCGCGACAAGGTGTGGTTCCGTCGCGAGGCGGCGGTCGGTGGCGGCCAGTACTACCTGGAGCTGAGCCGGGCGCCCGAGTTCGCCGGCGCCAACTTGCTCTCGGTATTCCTCGAGCCAACCAAGGCCGGCAGCGCCGCCACCGATGTGGAGACGCGCCTGTGCCTGTGAAAACGCTGCCAGGGTTGCCCCTGCTGCTTGCAATCGCCCTGCTGCCCTTCCCCGGCCATGCTGCGCAAACCATCTGGCCCGCCCGCGCCACCGCGCAGTCGGCCCTGATCGCCGACTACCACAGCCTGACCTGCAGCAAGCAACCGCCACCACCCTATACCGGCAGCCTGCACCTGCAGAGCAAGTACGATCAACGCGACGCCAGCAAGTCGACCTTGCGCGCCACGCCCGACGCCGACAGCGAGCGCATTGCCCGGCAGGTCAAACAGTTCATCGCAGGCGTGATCCAGGCCGGCAAGCGCTTCCAGAAGGCGAAGAAGCCCCAGGAGGCCAACATGGCCCTGGCCTGCCAGGAGCAATGGCTGGAGCATTGGGCGCAAGCCGGTGCCCTGCTCGATCCGGATGCCAGCAACACCGGCATGGCGGCGCGCAAGTGGGCGCTGGCGGCCATGGCCGGCGCGGTGCTGCTGACCCAGGCGGCGACCGACGACAAGGTCCGCCTCACTCCCGTGCAACACCGTTGGTTCAGCCAGCTTGGCGAACAGGTGATGCGCGAGTACGACCCGCGCCGCCAGTCCACCACCGTGTACTTCAACAACCACGACTACTGGGCCGCCTGGGCGGTGGCCGCCGCCGGCATGCTGGTGGGCCGCGACGATTTCATCCGCTGGGCCGACGGCAACCTGCGCCGGGGCCTGGCCCAGGCCGTGCGCAGGGGCGACCAGGCCTACCTGCCGCTGGAGGTGGCGCGCAGCAGGCTGGCTGCCAACTACAGCCAGTACGCCCTGGTGCCGCTGGTGCTGCTGAGCGAATCGGCGCGCGCCAATGGCCTGGCCTGGAGCGACGACGACCAGCGCATCCTCGACCAACTGGCCAGTTTCGCCGCCCGCAGCGTGCTCGCCCCGGACACCCTGCCCGAGCTCAAAGGGCAGCGCCAGGCCGAAGTCGCGCCGTACAAGCTGGCCTGGCTGATCCCGTTCCTCGCCCGCCGGCCAGGGCACGCCCTCGCCCGCCAGCTGTACGACAGCGAGGACGGCGAGGTGGACAACTACAGCCAGATCGGTGGCCTGCTCAAGCCGGCCTACCCCACCCTGCCTTGATCAAGGACGCTTACATGGCACCGTTCAGCCGCTTTTCCCTCTCCTGCCTGGCCGCCCTGCTGCTGGCGACGACCGCCCAGGCAGCGCCGGTGATGGACACCCTGCCCCAGGCGCAGCACCAGCAACAGCTGGACCAGCTGCGTCGCCAGGTCCGCCAGGCCGTAAGCTTCGAACAGGCCCGTCGAGCGCCTCCCGCAGGCCGCGCCAGCGTGAGCCTGCAACCGATGTTCTCGTCCCAGGCCGGCAGCTGGCCGTTCGAGCCGTTCGTCAACAATGGCCTGTTCCGCGCCATCGCCGGCTACCAGGCACACCACCCGCAAGCCGTGGTGCTGCGCGGTGGCAGCATCACCCTGGCGCAACTGCATGACGCGCTGCGCGATCCGCGGGTGCTCAGGCCCTACAAGGATGGCTACCTGCTCAGCTACCCGCTGATGATCGGCGCCGATGCCGGGCTGCTGCTCGAGGGCGCCCATCTCTACCTGTACAGTTTTTCCGGCACCGCGCTGATCAACCAGGGCTGGTTGGGGCTGGAGCGTTCGACACTGGAGAGCGTGGCCGGCGACAAACCGGGCAACACCGATCGCGCCTGGCGCCCCTTCGTGGTGGCCTGGGCCGGCAGCCACACCCAGGTGATCGGCTCGACGCTCCGACGCCTGGGCTACAACGCCAACCTGTCGCGGGGTCTGAGCACCGCGCTGAGTACCCAGCAACCCATCGGTACGCGCCCCGCCACGCTGCTGATCGAAAGCAGTCAGTTCAGCGAATTGTCCAGCGCGGTGGAACTGCAACACAGCCAGGCGACCATCGCCGGCAGCCGCTTCGAAGGCTCACAGCAATACGCCATCGACGCCCGCGACAGCCAGTTGCACCTGCATCACAACCAGGTGCGGGGCATCGACAACAACAGTGGCGTGCGCCTGCGCGGCCAGACCCGGGCGCTGGTCGAGGGCAACCTGATACTCGGCGCCGCCAAGGCCGCCATCGAAATCAGCGACCAGCGCGGCGCCGTGTGGCTGGCGGGCAACCGTATCGGCGACAGCCGGGGCAACGGCATCCAGTTGCGCAACCTGGCGCCCACGCCCGAGGCGCCGCTGCTGATCGACGACAACCTGCTGGCCAGCAGCCAGGGCAGCGCGGTGGACGCCAGCGAGGTGGCGGCCCTGGCCCTGGTCGGCAATCGCATCGGCAATACCCCGGAGTACGCCGTCAGCCTGCGCAATGCCACGCCACTGCCGGGCCCGCTGCTGCTCAGTGGCAATCGCCTGGGACAGGTGGGCAAGGCGGTGGTGCGGGTCGAGGGTCTGCGGGAGGTTGAGCTAGGGAACAATACCTTCGACGGCAAGGCGCTGCTGCAGAACCTGCTGGCCGGTGAACTGCTGGCGCTACAGGGACAAGTGCTGGAGGCGACGCTGGTCCAGGGGCGGATGGTGCGGCTGCGTCAGTAGTAGCTCAGGCGACCGGGCGCTGCATCCGCACGAAACACTCGTCCATGCCCACTTCAACGAAGCCCCGGCGCTGGTACAGGCGCCGCGCCGGGTTGCTGGCGAACACCATCAGCCGTAACCATGGCAGCCGGCGTTGCGCCGCCCAGGCGGCCAGTTCCTCCAGCACCCAGCCGCCCACGCCGCGGCCTCGATATTCGGGCAACAGGTGCAACTCGCGAATGAACAACGCCTGGCGATCCTGGCTGAGGCTGCAGAACCCCATTACCTGTTCGTCCTCGACCACCAACCACTGCTCGCGCCAGCCCCAGGCCTCGTCGAAGGCTTTCTCGATCCACAGCAGGTCGAACTCGCGGTAGTACGGCAGCATGGCGCGGCGGGTGAGGTCGCGGGCAAACGTCAGGTAGTCATCGCTGGCGGGAATCAGTTCAAGGGGCATAGCACACCGGTGAACTGGCCGGGCCACGGCGCTCCAGCTCATCCTCCAGCCACCGGGCCAGGACCTGGGCATTGTTGTGCTCGGTATCCTTGCCAGCGTAGAGCAAGGTCAGGTTGCCTTTGCCAGCCAGGTCCAGCAACGGATACCAATGCTCGGGGTGGGCGGCCAGTTCCTGCTGATAGCGCTGGACAAAGGCTGCAAAGTCCAATTCACCGGCGTGAAAAGCCTTGCGCAGTGCATCGGAGGGCGCGACTTCGCGCAACCACTGCCCATGCAGGTCTTCCTTGCGCTTATTGCGGGGCCACAGGCGATCGACCAGCACGCGCTGGCCATCCTGCACCTCGACGCTCTCGTAGACGCGTTTGCAGCGAATCATCAGGTACTCCTGCGACATCGTTTCCCTACCAGCCTAAGGCCTTCATTGATCGAGGTCACGGCCCGGTAACGAATTGTTTCTATGCTGTATACCTTCGGCACCACCGCCCGACGCCAACCGGAGCCCTCATGGCAACCCCGTCACTGGCCAGCCAGCCCGACCTGAGCCTGCGCACCCCAGGCCCACCCCTTGCCCACAAACCCGGACGCGCCACCCTCACCTTGTTCTTCGGCCTGCTGCTGGCGGGCCTGGCCTACACCTTCTGGAGCCTCAAGCAGGACGTCAGCGCCAGCGGCACCGTCGTCACCACCGTCACTCCTTTCCTGTTGCTGGGCCTGGCCTTGCTGATCGCCCTGGGCTTCGAGTTCGTCAATGGCTTCCACGACACCGCCAACGCCGTGGCCACGGTGATCTACACCCATTCACTGCCAGCTTCGGTGGCGGTGGTGTGGTCGGGGTTGTGCAATTTCCTCGGGGTGCTGCTGTCCAGCGGCGCGGTGGCCTTCGGCATCATCGCCCTGCTGCCGGTGGAGCTGATCCTGCAGGTCGGCTCGTCGGCCGGTTTCGCCATGGTCTTCGCCCTGCTGCTGGCGGCGATCATCTGGAACCTCGGCACCTGGTGGCTGGGGCTGCCGGCCTCGTCCTCGCATACCCTGATCGGCTCGATCATCGGCGTGGGCGTGGCCAATGCATTAATGCACGGGCGTGACGGCACCAGCGGCGTGGATTGGGCCCAGGCCAGCAAGGTCGGCTATGCCCTGTTGTTCTCGCCGTTGATCGGCTTCGCCTGCGCCGCCCTGTTGCTGCTCGTCCTGCGCGCGATGGTCAAGCGCCGCGAGCTGTACCAGGCGCCAGAAGGCCAGACGCCGCCGCCCTGGTGGATCCGCGGCGTGCTGATCCTCACCTGTACCGGCGTGTCCTTCGCCCACGGCTCCAACGACGGGCAGAAAGGCATGGGCCTGATCATGCTGATCCTGGTCGGCACCCTACCAATGGCCTATGCCCTGAACAAGACCATGCCCAACGAGCAGGCCCTGCAGTTCTCGGCCGTCGCCGAGGTAACCCGCCAGGCCCTGGTACGGGCCGCCCCCGCGCCCGCCCCGGCCGATCCACGCCAGGTGCTGACCGCGTTCGTCGCCACCCCGAAGGCCAGCCCCGAGCTGCTGCCGGCGCTGGCCGCGCTGACCGGCATGATCGGCGAGGAGGTCAAGGGCTATGGCTCGCTCAAGCGCGTGCCGGCCGAGGCCATGGCCAACGTGCGCAACGACATGTACCTGGCCAGCGAAGCCATCCGCCAGATCGACAAGCACCAGCTGGCCCGCTACGACGCCGATACCGCCCGCCACGTGCAGCTGTTCAAGCGCCAACTGGACGACGCCACCCGCTATATCCCGCTGTGGGTCAAGGTGGCGGTGGCCATCGCCCTGGGCCTGGGCACCATGGTCGGCTGGCGGCGCATCGTGGTGACGGTGGGCGAGAAGATCGGCAAGACCCACCTGAGCTATGCCCAGGGCGCTTCGGCCGAGGTGGTGGCGATGTGCACCATCGGCGCGGCGGATATGTTCGGCCTGCCGGTATCGACCACCCACGTGCTGAGTTCGGGGGTGGCCGGGACCATGGTGGCCAACGGCTCGGGGATTCAACGCAAGACGCTGGTCAACCTGCTGATGGCCTGGGTGCTGACATTGCCGGCGGCGATGCTGCTGGCGGGTTGCTTGTACTGGCTGTTGAACCAGGTCCTCTGAGGATGTGCGACGGGGGCTGCCGCGCAGCCCCCGACGAGGTCATGCCGGGATCTTCAGGCCACGCTGCACGGCCGGGCGCTCGAGGAACCGCGCCAGCACCCGCTGCACTTCCTTGAACGTGTCGAATTCCACCAGCTCCCGCGCGTTGTAGCGCTCCACCAGGTTACGCACCCAGGGGAAGATGGCGATATCGGCGATGCTGTATGCATCGACCATCCACTCCCGCCCTTGCAGGTGGCGGTCGAGCACCGCCAGCAAGCGTTTGGACTCATTGACGTAGCGGTCCCGCGGACGCTTGTCCTCGTACTCCTTGCCCGCGAAGAAATGGAAGAACCCCACCTGGCCGAACATCGGCCCGATGCCGCCCATCTGGAACATCAGCCACTGCAGGGTCTGGTAGCGCTGGGCCGGGTCCAGGCTCAGCAACTGGCCGCTCTTCTCGGCCAGGTACTGCAGGATCGCCCCCGATTCGAACAATGGCAACGGTTGGCCCCCCGGCCCGTTGGGGTCGAGGATCGCCGGGATCTTGTTGTTGGCGCTCAGGGAGATGAACGCGGGGCTCAACTGGTCCTCGGCTTCGAAGCTGACCTTGTGCACCTCGTAGGGCAGGCCGATTTCCTCGAGCATGATCGAGACCTTGACCCCGTTCGGCGTGGCCAGCGAGTACAGTTGCAGACGCTCAGGGTGTCGCGCCGGCCATTTGCCGGTGATGGGGAATGCGGAAAGTTCGGTCATGGGAGTGCCTTCGCGTTGGGAGGGTTCAATCTAGATGATCTTCGGCCATCCTGACCATCACCCAGTCGCGGTGCCGCTCGTCGCCGCAAGGGAAGATAGCCTCGCCCACCTTGCGAAAGCCGTTGCGCTGATAGAAACCGATCGCCCGGGCGTTCAGCTCATTGACTGTCAGGCGCGCCTGGCCATCGACCTGGGCCAGGGTGGTGGCGAGCAACAATTGCCCGGCGCCGCTGCCATGGGCGCAGGGTAGTACATAGCAGCGTGAGATTTCCGCCAGTTGATCGGCTTCGGCAATACCCAGCTTGCCGGGCGCCAGGTCGAGCATGCTGTAGCCCAGCACCTGGCCACCCCGCTCGACCACCAGCAACCGCTTGTGCGGGTGCTCCAGGTGCGCCTGGAAATGCTCAGGCTGGAGGTGATGGGCGATGTATTGCTGCTGGGCGCTGACCGCACTATCGGGCGGGCTGGCCAGGGCGAAGGTCGCTTGACCGACGAGGCTCAGGGCCACGCAGTCTTCGTCACGGGCCGGGCGAATCTGGTAGGGCATGGCAACATCCTGTCGGGCAGCCGGGTCACGTTCGACAATGCCAGCCCCACCCCATCGGTGCAAGTTCAGGCGTCGCCATGCGCCTGGCGCTTGAGCTTCTCGGTATCGACCCGCACGAACACCGAATCGGCGGTGACCGTCAGTACATCCCCGGCCCAGACCTCGCAGATCACCCGGGTCTTGCGCCCCAGCTCACCCTCGACCCGGGCCTTGAGCAGCAGCTCGACGCCCATGGGCGTGGGCTTGAGGTAGGTGAGGCCAAGCTGGCCAGTGACGCAGTCGATACGCGGCAGGCTGCCCGGTTCGCGGCCTTCGGCACGGTAGTGACAGGCCATGGCGGTCCAGTTGGAATGGCAGTCGACCAGCATGGCCAGCAGGCCACCATAAACCAGGCCGGGCCAGCCGGTGAAGGTCGGATCGGGGGTATGTCGGCACGACAGGTGGATGCCGTCGGCGTCCCAGTGGCTCTGCACATGCAGGCCGCTGGGGTGGGAACAGCCGCAGCCGTAGCAGATGCCTTCGGGGGCGGCGAGTTGTTGCAGGGACAGGGCTTGCTCGGTCATACGCGTCCTTGGCTTGTTGGTGTTGGATAAGGAGGCTGGCTGCCGATGGTAGCGCCCTGCGCGACCTGCGCCAATCCACGCGGCCTGCCCGCAGACAACGCCTACCTGACGGCAACCGCTCTGAACCGCCATTCAACCTCACTCAGCCCGCCCCTCCAGACGATTGACTCCCTGCTCGTTCAGTGGTCAGATGCGCGCCAGTTTCAGGTGCCCTGCGCCGCCGCGCGCAGGGTGAAACGGGAAGCCGGTGAGTCGATACCACGACAAGTCCGGCGCTGCCCCCGCAACGGTAAGCGAGCGAACCCTTCGACAGACCACTGTGCACACGCATGGGAAGGTGAAGGCTTCACGACCCTCGCAAGCCCGGAGACCGGCCTGAGGCTTCACTTGGCAACCCGCGGTGGGCGGGCGCAGGCCGGTATTCGCGTGCGCGCCTGCGCGCGCTTCGCCGTTGCGTGTTTTCCACCGGGATCCATTCTTTCCTGCAGCAGTGGAACGACATGTCCCGTATCAACAAGCTTCACACCCTGGCGGCCTGCCTGGCCGTGTCCCTGCCGGCGCTGGCCGACGAGCAGCCCAGCCCTGCGCTCACCCTGCCCTCCACGGCGATCACCGACAGCCGCGACCCGCAGACCGTCGACCTGGCCACCCCCACCCAGGCCGGTTCACGCCTGAACCTCAGTGCCCTGGAAACCCCGGCGAGCACCAGCAGCATCACCGCCGCGCAGATTCAGCAGCGCAACAACACCACGGTGCAGGATGCCGTGACCCGCTCGCCGGGCATCACTTTCATCGGTACCCCTGGCGATGGCGGCACCGGCTTGTCGGCGCGCGGCTTCACGGGCCAGAGTTCGGTGATGACCCTGTTCGACGGGTCGCGCCTGTACGCCGGCGCCGGCACCCTCACCTACCCGGTCGATCCCTGGATGGTCGAGCGTATCGATGTGATCCGTGGGCCTGCCTCGGTGCTGTATGGCGAAGGCGCCACCGGGGCAACGGTCAACGTGATTCCAAAAAAGCCCTTCAGCAGTGATATCCGCAACCACCTGCGCCTGGGCTATGGCTCCTGGGACCGCCAGCAACTGGGGCTGGACAGCGGCGGCAGCCTGAGCGAGCGCCTGAGCTACCGCGCCACCCTGAACCAGCAGGCGGGCAACGGCTGGGTCGACCGCACCGCTTCGCGCAGCCTGGCGTTTTCCGGCGCGCTGCGCTTCGATGCCAGTGACGACCTGAGTTTCACCCTGTCCCACGATCGCGGCGACGCACAACCTGCCAACTACTACGGCACGCCGCTGATCGACGGCCATCTGCGCAGCAGCGTGCGCAACAAGAACTACAACGTCAGCAATGACCAGCAGCGCTACCACGATGAGTGGACACGGCTGACCAGCGACTGGACCATCAGCGACAGCATCAGCGCCAGCAACCAGCTGTACTACATCAAGAGCCGTCGCCACTGGCGCAATGCCGAGGAATACGCCTGGGATGCCGGTGTGATCCAGCGCGGCAGTTTCCTGGAGATCAAGCACAACCAGGAGCAGATCGGCGACCGCCAGAGCTTCACCTTTGATCACTCGCTGTTCGGCCTGGCCAGCAGGACCGTGGTGGGCGCCGAGTACAACAAGATCCGCTTCAACATCGACAGCAACTCGCCCTACGAAGATGGCTACACCGACCCGCTCGACCCTTGGCGGCCGGCGCCCGGCGGGTTCCACAGTGCCGATCCGACGCGCCCGCAGACGCTGTCGAAAACCAGCACCTTCTCGCTGTTCGCCGAAAACCGCACGCAACTGACCGAGCGCCTGTCGCTGGTCACCGGCATACGCCGCGACCAGAACCACATCGACCGCAACGACCTGGTGAAGGACACTCGCGAAGACCAGAGCCTGCGTGGCGGCAACTGGCGCGCCGGCCTGGTGTACGCGCTGACTGACGACCTGTCGGTGTACGGCCAGTACTCCACCAGCGAGGATGGTGTCGGTGACCTGCTGACCCTGCGCCCGGAGCAACGCCTTGAACTGACCGAAGCCAAGCAGACCGAATTCGGCCTCAAGCAACGGTTCTGGGACGGACGCGGCGAATGGACGTTGGCGGCCTACCACATCGTCAAGAAGAAGCTGCCGGTGTACGACGTGGTCTCTAAACGCAGCCAGCAGGCAGGCCAACAGACCTCCGATGGCCTGGAGGCAAGCCTGGAGCTAGCTCTGGGCAATCAATGGCAACTGTCGGGCAACGCCGCCTTGGTGCGCGCCAAGTACGATGATTTCACTCAACTCAGCCGAGGCGTTTCCTACGACCGGTCTGGCAACCACCCGCAGGACGTCCCACGGCGTACCGCCAACCTGTGGCTGAGCAAAGCCTTCGGGCAAAGCGTCGACACCGGCATCGGCCTGCGCTACGTGGACGCCCGCTATACCAGCGCCGCCAATGACCAACGCGTGCCGGGCTACACCGTGGTCGATGCCAATATCGGCTGGCAGGTGCTGCCCGACGTGCGCCTGGGTCTGCAGGTGAACAACCTGTTCGATCGCGAGTACGCCCAGTCGAGCTACAGCGGCGAACAGTGGCTGCTGGGCGCGCCGCGCTCGTATTTCGCCACGGTGGACTACAGCTTCTAGGTCGGCCAGGTAACAGCGTCGGAACGGGCTGGCCCCGCGATGCGGCTGATGCTGCAATCGCGGGGCAAGCCCGCTCCCACAAGAGCCAGGCCTGACGGCCATCGCGTCGTGCTTGAACATCATCGCGCCACCTGCTCGACTAGGGCCTACGCCCCGTCCACAAGCAGCGCGCCATGACCGACATCCCGCAGATTCCCGCAGCGCCCGTGCACGCGCTTGACCAGCCGCGCACCTTGCTGTTCCTCGCCTACCCGCAGATGGGCCTGCTCGACCTCACCGGCGCGCAGACGGTGTTCTGGGCCGCGACCAAGGCCCGCGCCGCGCGCGGCCTGCCCGGCTACCGGGTGGTCACCGCCAGCCTCGAAGGGGGCCTGGTGGCCACCGCCGAGGGCCTGGCCGTCGCCACCGAGCCACTGGCGCCCTGGCTGCACGAGCCCTTCGACACGCTGGTCGTGCCCGGAGCCCCGGAGATCGTCCGCACCCTCCCCGATCACGCCGAGCTGGTCGCCTGGCTGGCCCAGGCCGCCCAACGCGCCCGACGTACCGCTTCGGTATGCAGCGGCACCTTCCTGCTGGCCGCCGCCGGCCTGCTCGATGGCCGCAGGGCCGCCACCCACTGGGCGATGTGCGATGCCCTGCACCGACGCTTTCCGGCCATCGAGGTGGATGCCGAATCGATCTTCGTGCAGCAGGATCAGGTATGGACTTCGGCCGGCGTCAGCGCCGGCATCGACCTGGCGCTGGCCCTGGTCGAGGCCGACTGCGGCCGCGAGGTGGCCATGCAGGTGGCCCGCGAATTGGTGGTGTTCCTCAAGCGCCCCGGCGGCCAGGCGCAGTTCAGCGAACTGCTCAAGGCCCAGGGCGAGGACAGCGACGCCTTCGAGACCCTGCACCTATGGCTCAGCGAGCACCTGGGCGACCCGCGGCTGACGGTCGAGCGGCTGGCCGAACAGGCGCGCATGAGCCTACGCAACTTCACCCGGGTGTACAAGCACAAGACCGGCCGCACCCCGGCCAAGGCCATCGAGGTGTTCCGCCTGGAGGCGGCGCGCCGCTTGCTGGAAAACTCCGACCAGCATATCGAGCAGGTCGCCCGCCACTGCGGGTTCGGCAGCGAGGAGCGCATGCGCCTGGCGTTCCAGCGTCACCTGGCGGTGACCCCGCGGGACTATCGGGCGCGCTTCGCCCGCGGCGTGCCGCTGGCCGAAATCCAGGGTTCTTTGGCCTAGGGACAAACCTGGGGGGCGCTTAGCATCTGCAGCACGCCTATCGGGCCGTAATCCAGGCTCACTCACTAGACGTAACCTTTTTCTACTGCCGCAGCGACAACATCGATAATCGCGGCATCCAGGAGCCCCTCATGAAACAGATCCTGATCATTGGCGCAGGCTTCGCCGGGCTGTGGAGCGCCCTCGGCGCCGCCCGCCTGCTCGACCTGCACAAACGCGACGACGTGCTGATCACCGTGCTCGCGCCCCAGGCGGAGCTGCACATCCGCCCACGCTTCTACGAACCCGACGTACACACCATGGCCGCTCCCTTGCAGGCGGTGTTCGACGCGGTCAACGTGCGCTTCGTCAAAGGCACGGCCTACCACATCGACCAGACCAACCAGCAGGTGGCCTACCGTCAGGCGGGTGGCATCGAGGCCAAGCTGGGTTACGACCGCCTGATCATGGCCTGCGGCAGCCTGCTCAACCGCCCGGCGCTGGAAGGCTTCGACCAGCACGCCTTCGATGTCGACAAGATCGACTCGGCCACCCGCCTGGAAGAACACCTCAAGTCCCTGGCCGCCCGCCCCAACAGCCCCGCACGCAATACCGTGGTGGTGGCCGGTGGCGGCTTCACCGGCATCGAGACCGCCACCGAGCTGCCCAGCCGGCTGCGAGCGATCCTGGGCGACAAGGTCAAGCCGCGCATCGTCGTGGTCGACCGCGGCGCGAAGATCGGCGCCGCCCTCGGCGACGGTATCCGCCCGGCCATCGAACAGGCATCGGCGGCGCTGGGGATCGAGTGGATCTGCGGCGCCACGGTGGCCTCGGTGGATGGCGGCGGCGTGCTGCTGGACAACGGTGAACGCATCGCCGCCAACACCGTTGTCTGGACCGTGGGTTTCAAGGCCAACCCGCTGACCGAGCAGATCAGCGGCGAACGCGACCGCCAGGGCCGCCTGCATGTGGATGGCAACCTCAAGGTCATCGGCAACCCGGCGGTGTATGCCGCGGGCGATGTCGCCTACGCTGCCTGCGACGAGGCTGGCAACCACGCGGTGATGTCCTGCCAGCATGCCATTCCGCTGGGCCGCTACGCCGGCAACAATGCCGCCGCCGAGCTGATCGGCGTGGCACCGATGACCTACAGCCAGCCCAAGTACGTCACCTGCCTGGACCTGGGCGCCTGGGGCGCGGTGTACACCGAAGGCTGGGAGCGCACGGTCTCGCCGCCGACGGACAAGGCCGAGGCCAAGCAGCTCAAGCAGCAGATCAATTCAATATGGATCTATCCGCCGGCGGCCGACCGCGCGGCAGCGCTGGCGGCAGCCGATCCGTTGATCCCGGTGGCCTGACGGAACATCTGCGCGCGCCTACAGGGCATCTCGAGTACCGACGATGATGCCCTGCTCACGCAACTGTCGCAGCATCTGCAGCCCTTGCTGCAGGTGCTGATCCCCCAGCGCCCGCAAGCGCTCGCGCCCGGTGCCGGGCAAGCCCACCAACAGCTGCCAGGCCAAAGGCGCCAACCGGGCGAAGCGCACCTGCAGGTCGGCGTCGCGGTACACCAGCAACAAGGTGGGCTGCTCCGGCGCCTGGTCGGGTTGATACTCGGGGCCGATACGCTCCACCGGCCAGCGGTAGGCCAGCACCCGGGCCACGCACGACAGCAGCGGCTCGCCGGTCAGCAGGTCGCCGGTCGGGTCGTGGGACGGATCCTCGGCGTCGCTCAGGTACAACTGCGCTTCTATCCATTCATAGTGCGCCAGCTCCAGCTGCCAGGGGGCGTCCGGCGCGACGCCCTGCAGGTAGTCGATGAAGGCTTCGGCTATTTCGGTGAACAGCGGCGTCTGGCTACGGTAATGGGCGTAGAAGTCACGCACCCGGGCATGCCAGCGCTGATCGCCGAGGGTCCGGCGCATCACCGGAAAACTGCCGGCCAACAGCCCTTCGATGGCGCCGTAGAACAGTTCGCGGTAGACCTTCAGGCGCCGCGCCTCGATACCTGGCGGCGGCGGGTTGCCGACCGGGTCGCGCAGGTGGCGGGCCAGGGTGAACTGCTGGTGGCGCAGGGTTTCGGTCATGGTCTTACGCTCCATGGGCACGTTGCACGTCGCGAATGCGCGCCGTCTCGGCCAGCAACTCGGCCAGCGGCGGGTAGTTGAAGTCACGCTCGAGTACGGTGGGTTGCGCGCCGAAGCGCTGGCAGGCGTCGGCGAACAAGGCCCAGACATCCTCCTTGACCGGCGCGCCGTGGGTGTCGACCTTCAGGTCCGGCGCTTCGTCATAGTGACCGGCCACGTGCATGCCCACCACCCGCTTGCGGGGAAGGCCGGCGAGGAAGGCCCGGGCGTCGTAACGGTGGTTGCAGGCGTTGACGAAGACGTTGTTGACGTCCAGCAGCAGGTCGCAGTCGGCCTCGTCGAGCACGGCGCGGACGAAATCCAGCTCGGCCATCGCCTGGTACGGCGCGGCGTAGTAGCTGATGTTCTCCACGGCGATGCGCCGGCCAAGGATGTCCTGGGCCTGGCGGATACGGGCGGCCACATGGTGGACGGCCTCGTCGGTGAACGGAATCGGCATCAGGTCATAGAGGTGACCGTCGTCGCTGCAATAGCTCAGGTGCTCGCTGTACATCCGCACCTGGTGCTGGTCGAGGAACTGCCGGGTACGCTGGAGGAAGCCGAGGTCCAGCGGCGCGGTGCCACCCAATGACAACGACAGGCCGTGGCAGGCGATGGCAAAGCGCTCGGCCAGACGCGCCAGGCCCTGGCCGAAGGCGCCGCCGACACCGATCCAGTTCTCCGGGGCGCATTCGAGGAAGTCCACCGCGCCCGCCTCCATGGTCAGCAGGTCGGGCAGCAGGCCGCGGCGCAGGCCGAGACCGGTGTGCAAGGTGTGTTGGGGCATGATCGGAGGGTTCCGTATGGCAGGGGTCGGCATCGGGGGCAGCCCGCCCCCACAGGGCAAATGCCGGTGGGAGCGGGCTGGCCCCGCGACAGGCTTCAGGACCTGGTCAGGTGGCTGAACAGCCCGTCGGGCATCGCCTTGCCATTGGCCTTGTAGATCGCCGCCAGGTGATCGTGGGCTTCCTGCTCGGAAATGAAGCCATCGTGGTTGCGGTCGATCTTGTCGAAGTCGGCCGCCCGGTCCTTGGCCACTGCCAGGAACTCCTCGCGCGAGACCTTGCCATCATGGTTGCTGTCGGTACGGGCGAACGAGGCGTCGCCGCACTTGCCCTCACCGCACTTGCCCTCGGCACCGGCCTTGGCGCTGGCGCCACACTTGCCCTCGCCACATTTGCCTTCGCTTTGCGTGGCCTTGCCGCTGGCACCGCACTTGCCCTCGCCGCACTTGCCTTCGCCAGGGGTCTTGGCGGCGGCCAGCTGGTAGCCCTGGGCCAACGGTTCTACCGCGAAGGCGTTGTTGCCCAGGACCATGCCGCCGAGCAGGGTGGCGCCGAGCAGGCTAAGGGTTTGACGGGTCGTTTTCATGGTGTCGCTCCACTGTGGTTGGAAAGTGGAGCCATTGAGCCGCAGCGGTGTGTCGTCGATGTATCGGAGCGGGCGTGGTTTTGT
Source organism: Pseudomonas soli (assembly GCF_900110655.1). Classification (GTDB taxonomy): domain Bacteria; phylum Pseudomonadota; class Gammaproteobacteria; order Pseudomonadales; family Pseudomonadaceae; genus Aquipseudomonas; species Aquipseudomonas soli. The sequence continues at coordinate 193,148 of NZ_FOEQ01000005.1, read as the reverse complement.
ATGGCAGTGGGTCGAGGCAAGGCGCAGATACACAGGGATACAAGAACGGCCTTCTGCTGGCGCAGAAGGCCGTGACAGAGGCCTCAGTCTTCCAGCGGCTTGGGCGGCGCGGCAGGTTTGGCGGGCTTGCTCGGCTTGGCCTTGCTGTCCTTGGCCTTTGGCTCGGCTGGCGCAGCGGCTACCGGCTCCGGCGCGGTCACCGCCTGCTCGCTGGGCGGCAGCTCATCGACTGCCTTGAAAATAACTTGCGGATCGAGCTTTTCGCCGCTGTCGTCGTCCTTGAGCACATGGCGTTCGCCGTCCTTGCCCACCAGGATCACCTTGGTGCCTTTGCTGGCGCCCAGCTTGAGCTCACGGATCAACGCCATGGTGGTCTGCTGCTCGAGGTTCTTGTCCTCGCGCTTGCCCATCATGCTGGCGACGCTGTACAGCACCAGCCCACGTTCCTTGAATCCGGCTTGGGTAGCGGGATCTTTCAGCGCCTGTTCCAGGCCACGCAGGGTCGGGTCGGCCGAACTCGGGGCGATGACCACCAACGGCCTGGCCTTGCCCAGTTCCTTGGCCAGCGGGGCATCGCTGTCGGCGGCGTACAAAGGGCCGGCTACGGCGAGCAAGGTGGCGAGGGTCAGTGACCGAACGAGCATGCGCATCTCCTTATTCTCTCGATAAACCAAAGACTGCAGATCAGGGAGAAAGATCCGGGCCGGGAGCCTAAACCAACTATCCATCCATGTGCTTGGGTCAAAGGTAACCAGTGGTTTCCGCAATCATCGCGGCTCCTGCTGACGCAGTTTCCGGAACCACCGCTCCCGATCTAGAGCATAGTCCAAAGCCATCATGGTCCGAAGCGAACTCAGCGAACGGCCACTTCCTGCTCGGCAACCACCTCCAATGCATGACGGGTCATTTCAAGCATCCTCGTGCGTTCGGCTAGCATCCGCTCCTCCTGTACTTGGCCGATCTGCCCCAGCCGGACAGCTTCCGACAGACTCCGATCCGCCATCAAAGCCTCCATGCGTGCGTGATAGGGCGCATCGAACGCATCGAAGCGGGTTTGATAGGCCTGGCGCAAATGCTGGCACCAAAAATCCCTCTCGGCCAATGAGCGTGCCAGCGTCTCGCTGCCCTCCGCCGCCAGCACACGTTCACGCGCCTGCGCGACCTGCCGCGTACCGACGCCCGCGAGGTTGCGAAACAGCATGTCGTTGATCCGCAGCGGCAGGTCCAGCTCGCGGCGTAGCGCCAGTCGATACGCCAGGACCACCTCTATTTCGTCCGGATTGCCGCCCGTCGCTCGCTGTGCCTGAACATCTTCCAGGGCGATGCGATCAACCGCCTCCAGCCGCCACAACTGACGCCCAAGGTAGAGCAAGGCCCGTTCACGATTCCCGCCAACGTTGCCCTGCTGCGCCCGCCACACCAGTAAACGCACCTCCAGGTCGCTAAAACGCAGAGTAATGCTGTCCTGGCACGTGACCTCGCGGGCGCAGGCGAACAGTTCATTGCATAGCCCGGCATCCGCATCCATCGCCTGGAGCATATCCAGTACCCGATAGGCTAGATCACGAGCCCCCGCAGGGCTGCGAAAGTCGGCCGTTTCCGTTAACCCCGTGAGCAGGTGGAAAAACGCTTCGCCGCGCTCGTTGCCGTCCACCTGCGCCCAGGTCGACCCCAGCTCATCACGGTGCCGATCCCCGATCACATCGAGCCAGCGCATGCGCGGCAGGATGTCAGGTTCGATCACTTGCGCAGGTGCCACCTGCTGAGCCACGGCTAACCGCAACCGCTGATGCTGCTCGGACGTCATGGGGTTGCCCTGCAGCCACACCCGCCCCGGGTCCAAGGCAGGGCTTGGTAGAAGCCTTCGGGCAACGCGGTGATCAGGTTGTTGCGTATATCGAGCGCCACCAGGCGCGGGCATTCAAGCGCGCCATGCGGCAGTGCGCCGATCCTGCAACTGTTCAAGCGGAATTCACTCAGACGCGCCATCGCGCCAACCGAGAAGGTTCGCCCCAGCGGGTTGTAGGAAAGATTGAGATAGGTGAGCGCCTCACAACCGGCAAGCACCGTAATTTGGCCAGGATCAAGCGCGATCTGGTTGTTGTAGAGGTCCAGGCATTCCAACCGTCGCATGTACCGCAGTTGCGCTGGCAAACGGGTCAGTCTGTTGCCAGGCAGCTCCAGCACTCGCAGGTTGCCAAACGCCTCGAGAAAACTGTCGGGCACTGCTTCGAGCGCCATACTCCGGAGTGACAGGACCGACACCCGATTGAACCGGATCAGCCGCGGCAGCTCTGGCAGCGTTCCCGGCCTCGTCCCCATCTGGCTCCACCAAAGCTCGATGGGAGGGGAACGATCGACGGACTCCTCGAAGGTACTGCATTGCCAGCAGCGTATAAGCGCATCACTGAAATAGCGACGCTGCTCCTGGGCCTCGCCACGCGAAGCGCTTGTAACCCAACGCTCCATGTGTTCGGCCAACAGTTCGGATTGCCCACGCAGCGTCGTCAGGATCTCCTCGACGCGCCGCCCCGAGGCCTGGACCGCGCTGATCCACGTATCGAGCTCTGCCTGGTCCAGGGCTGGAAACAGGCTGTGCGCCCTGTCGACCAGCGCCTGCGGCCTGCCTCTGCTCCACACCCTGTCGGGCAGGCGGCCGTTCAACAGATAGCCGAAGCGACCGTCCTGCAGCCGCGATGGCGGGCGCATGGCGCCCGGCTGCCTGGGTGACAGCAGGCGTTCCACGGCCGGTCGGTCGGCAACCGCGCGCCGCCTCACCGCCACGCGCAGGCTGGCGGCAGAAGGTGCGTCCAGGCCCAGCTCCATGAGTTGGTCCTCGTCGTAGGCAGCGGCCATGACCTCGAATAATTCACCAATCGCCCCCACGGCGTTGCCATGTGAATCGAGGCGCACATACCGGCCATCAAGGTGCAACAGGCTGGTTGTCATCGCGGGCTCGCCTCCCGCGACCAGCACCGGCCCCCCGACACGCTCGTCCAGCAATCGCCAGCGTATGGGCCTGGAAGCACCCGCCTGCGCTTCGAGCAGCCCGATCACCACCCGCGCAAGATCCGCTGACTGCGGCATGTCGTAATGCAAGGCCTCCAAGACCCGCACCGTACGGATCCGTGCGACGCTCGCCCTCGCACCCTCGGCAAGGCGCATGGCTATCCTGCCAGTCTCGGCCAGGCGTCGGTAGTCGTCGGCATCGGCGCCTTGCAGCAACGCCTGCGCCGCTCGTCTGTGCAAGCCTGTAAAGGCCCGTCGCAACGTGGCGATTGCGACCGTATCGGCTTCCTGCCCACTGTCGTACAGCGCCTGCAGCAACGGTCGGCGGTACAATCCAATCTGCTCGGCAAGCCGGGGCCCCTCAAGCCCAAGCATTTGCGGCCAACGCTGGGCATGCCGCAGCAATTCATGATCCTCGCTACCCACACCAGAGCGCAGATCCGTGATCGCCCGGCTTATGCGTGCCTCCAGTTGCAGGCGTTCGACGCTGTCACAAAGCCAGGGGTCAGGCGCCTGGCTTTCCATGTGCAACGCCCGCAGATTGCTCGCGCCAATCCCGTGAATACTCAGTGCTGCGTCAACCCTGGCAGCATCAAGCTCGTTGAACGGTCTGCCCAATCGACTGAACATCAGGCGTGCACCCTGCCAGCATGACGGCTGCGCACTGGCTAACCGCCACGCGCCCGCGCCGTTGCCGTGCACCACAGGACCGAAGCCTGCCTGGGGGCACAATTGCCACGCGCCATCTTCGCTGCGCTGCTGCACCGCATAGTGCTGCCCCTCCATCTCGATGAACGCTTGCCCGGCTTGCCGCTGGACGCCATCGCCCGCCTGCCGCGCAGCCAACAGTGGCGCCTCACTGCGATAGGCCGCCAGGTCCTGGTTCCATAGCTTCGTCTTGCCATTTTCCATTTGCGCCGGCACTAGGCTGTCGACCAGCACTGAACGCCCCCATGCATGACGCACGGCCGAAACCCCGACCGCTGTCACCGCCACCACGGCCAGATCGCGCGCCACATGCGTCAGATGGTCGAGGGCGGCCGAGGTATCGCCGTCATGCCAACTCTCCACGCCATGGAAAACCTCGGTAAGTAGATCCCAGGCAAAGACTGCGAGCAGCCCAGCGCCAACCGCAGGAATGAAGAACCCCGCCAGGCCCGCCAGCAACCACCCCTGCGCCGCAAGGTACCGGTCATGGGCCTGCTGCACGGCTCGATCCAGTTGAGCCACGGGAGGCGCGATCATTGCGGCGTCATCCTTGATCTGCGCGATACGCGCCGCCGCCAGTTGGTCGAACAGCGGGAGTGCGATGGGGTGCATGTGCACCTGAAGGTCGCGGGTGGCCCAGATCGCGACATCCCGGTACAACTCGATGACGGTCGAAAAGAAGCGCTGGCTGTCGCGGCGCCTCAGAAAGCGGCTGAAGAATGTCAGGTAGGCGCCATCGCGCAAGTGGCGACCCAGCCGCTTGCGGCTAAAGTGCTCCAGGTCGGGGTGGGCGCTCCAGGGGCCGTGTGGATCACCTGGGATGTAGCAGAAGATGCGTTGGCTGGTATTGCGCAACCAGCCCTGATCAATGACGTCGAACACGATGACCTGCTCCAGCGCGCATCCCAGCACGCGCAGTCGCTTGACAACCACCGGCGCGTCGCCCGGTACCTGCGGATCGCCATCGCTGCACACGCGCAGAAGCAGATCAAGCTCGGCGGCGCTCAGGATTCCGTCGACATTTGCCTTGCACGCGTCGACCACCAGCGTGGAGTGCAGCAACCCCGCCAGCACGGCGCGCATGCTTTGTTCGCCGGGCGGGTCAAAGACCGCATCCAGATGGCGCTGATAGCGCGCGCCAGCATCCAGCTCGCGGCATAACCGGGCAAACTCGGACGCACTGGGCTGATCAAGACGCCCCCCATCCCCCTTTAGCAGGCCATTACCGCGCGGCTGGCCGGTATCCACCGACTCGCTGGCGACGAAATTGCGCATTGCGGCTTCCACCAATGGAGTCTGGGCATAGTCAGTACCCGAAACCGGAACTCGGGTAGTGAAATACTGGCCACGCAACGGCACCGGGTACCCGTGGCGGAACCACAGGGTGGCGACATCCACCTTTGTCGCGAATCGTTTGTCGAAGGCGTCCTGCAAGGCGGCACCGACAAACGCTTCGATGCCCTGCACACGCCTCCAGCGCGCCCGTAGGCGTTGCCGGCAGTCAAGGCTGGTTTTGAGGGCGGCGCACAACGCCGCCAGAGAGGCATCGGCAAGCTCGTGCAACCAGTCAGGCAGCCGCTTGGCGATGAGGTCATCCTGGAACGCTTGCTCGAAGCGGAGCGTGTCGTCGCTTGGCGCAACCGCTGAGTCGCTGTCGGTAGGCATGGGTGGACTCCTTGTGCTGGGGGGCCCAGCCTAGGGATAGCTGCCTTGCCCCGGCACTAGCCCGCTACCACCGCACTCAGAACAGCGCCAGCTGACGATCGATCAGCGCAGCGAAGTCATCACCGACAAAGGGCAGGATGGCATCCGCCACGGGTTGCAACTGGCGGGTCAGGTAGTGGTCGTAGTCCAAAGGTGCCTGGCAATTTTCCAAGGGCTCCGGGCCGGCCGTGGTGATGACATAGCTGATCCAGCCGCCGCGTTGGTACTGCAACGGTCGCCCGAGACGGGCGTTGTACTCGTCCGCGAGCCGCGCCGCGCGCACGTGCGGCGGCACATTGCGCTGGTAGTCGGCCAACGGCCGGCGCAGGCGCTTGCGGTAGATCAACAATTCATCCTGTTCGCCAGCCAGGGTGCGCTCGATATAGCCGCGCACATAGTCGCGATAGGGCTGGCCGCGAAACACCCGGCCATAGAGCTCCTGCTGGAACTGTCGGGCCAGGGGCGACCAGTCGGTACGTACAGATTCCAGGCCCTTGTAGACCATCTCCTCGCTGCCGTCGACACGCCGCACCAGGCCGGCATAGCGTTTCTTGCTGCCCTCGTCGGCGCCACGGATAGTCGGCATGAGAAAACGCCGGTAGTGGGTTTCGTATTGCAGCTCCAGGGCGCAGTCCAGACCCAGGGTCTCGGCCAGGTGGCGGCGCCACCACTGGTTGACCTCGGCCACCAGCTCGCGGCCGATGCGCGCCGCGCCGTCTTCGTCGTGGGCGCCTTTGAGCCAGACGAAGGTGGAGTCGGTATCGCCGTAGATCACATCAAAGCCCCGCGCTTCGATCAGTGCCCGGGTCTGGCGCATGATCTGGTGCCCGCGCATGGTGATCGACGACGCCAGGCGCGGGTCGAAGAAGCGGCAGCCGCTGGAGCCAAGCACGCCATAGAAGGCGTTCATGATGATCTTCAGCGCCTGCGACAGCGGCGCGTTGCCGTCACGCTTGGCCGCCTCGCGGCCCTGCCACACCCGTTCGACAATCGCCGGCAGGCAATGCTGGCTGCGCGAGAAACGCCCGCCGCGAAAACCCTCCACCGAATGTGTGTCGTCCGGCTGGCGCAGGCCCTCGACCAGACCCACCGGGTCGATCAGGAAGGTGCGGATGATCGAGGGATACAGGCTCTTGTAGTCGAGCACCAGCACCGAATCGTACAGGCCGGGCCGCGAATCCATGACGAAGCCGCCTGGGCTGGCCTCGCCCTCGACACTCCCCAGGTTGGGCGCGACATAACCCAGGCGGTGCATGTGCGGGATGTACAGGTGGCAGAACGCGGCCACCGAACCGCCGCTGCGATCCACGGCAAGGCCGGTGACCGATGAACGTTCGAGCAGGAACTCGAGCAGCCGGGTATGGGCGAAGATCCGCGTGACCAGTTCGCAATCCTTGAGGTTGTAGCGGGCCAGGGCCGGCTTGTCCTCGGCGAAGCGGCGGTTGATCTCGTCCATGCGCTGGTAGGGTGTGTCGATGGCCTTGCCCTCGCCCAATAACTGTTGCGCGACGCTTTCGAGGCTGAACGAGGGAAAGCTCCAGGTCGCCGAGCGCAAGGCCTCGATACCGTCGATCAACAACCGTCCAGGCGCCTCGGCGAAGAAATGGCTGCGGCTGCCATGCTCGCGCAGGTGCAGCGGCGCACCGTCGCGGCCCATGCACAGCGGCACCTTTAGGCGCTGTGCGTGCTCGTGCAGCAGACGCAGGTCGAACTGCACCAGGTTCCAGCCAATGATCGCATCGGGGTCGTGGCGGGCAAGCCACTGGTTGAGGCAGGTGATCAGTTCGGCGCGATCGCTGCAGTAATGCAGGTCGAAATCCACCTCGCCGGCCTCGCCGTTGGCCGGCCCGAGCATATAGACCTGACGCTGGCCGCAGCCTTCCAGGGCGATGCTGTACAGCTCGCCACGCTCGCTGGTCTCGATATCCAGCGACACCAGGCGCAAGGTTGGGCGATAGTCGGGGTCGGGCTTGAGCTGGGCATCGAACATGGTGCCCTGGTCGTCGGCGCGGCCATCGAAACGCACCGGCGCGGTGATGAATCGCTCCATCAGATAGCGCTCCGGCGGGCGGATATCGGCCTCGAACACCTCGATGCCCGCGCCGCGCAAGCGTTTTTCCAGGGTGATCAGCTGGCGGTGCTGGCGGCAGTACAAGCCCATCACCGGGCGCAGGTCGAAGTCGCGCAGTTGCAGTGGCTTGAGTTCGACGCCCTGTTCATCGGCCAGCAGCAAGCGGGCGTGTTCAGCCTGGGCGGCGGGCAGGAAAGCCACCGAGGGCTGCGGGGCCAGGCGCACGCGCCGGGGCCCCTGGTCGGTGGCCAGCCAGAACTCCACGCAGGTGCCTTCGGGCGTGTCATGCCAGTGGCGGGTCAGGACGAAGCCTTGTTGCAATTGCACTGCGGGGGGACCTCGAATCGCTGCTTTGTTCGCACCTGCTGATTGTAACTGTCCTGTCGTCAGAAATACTGATTCGCCGATATGAACATCGGGCTAGCGGGCGCCGGCGGCGAACCCGGCTCGGCGTCCGCCCAGCACCAGCAACCATGCCAACCCCACCAGCGCCAGCACCACCGCGCCAAACGCCCCGACCCCGGCGCCCACCAGCAACAGCCCGCCGATGATGCCACCCAGGGCGATGGCGCTGTTCCACACGGTCACCAGCATCGACTGCGCCACATCGCCGCCCTCGCCCGCCGCATCGGCGCAGGCCGTTTGCAGCAGCGTCGGCGCGCCGCCGTAGGTCAGCCCCCACAGCGCCACGCTGACATGCACCAACCAGGGTGCGCCTTGCACCTGCCCCAGCGCCAGGGTCGCCAGGGCGAAGCCGGCCAGGCACAGCAACACCAGCCCGCGCAGATGCCGATCGACTCCCAGGCCGACCAGGGCGATGCCGGCCAGCGAGGCCAGGCCGAAGGTCATCAGTACCTGGCCCACCGCCTCGGCCATGCCCGCCGCGGCAATCAGCGGCACGATGTAGGTGTAGAGAATGTTATGACCAAGTATCCACGCCAGGATCACCAGCAGCACCCGTGCCACACCCGGGGTACGCAACACCGCCAGGGCCGCGGGGCGCTTGCCCGCAGCCTGGCCGGGAAAATCCGGTACTGCCCGCAGCACCCAGGCGGCCAGCAGCAATGCGGCCAGGGTCACCATCACGAAGGTCGCCCGCCATCCCATCAATGCCCCCAGCCAGGTTCCGATGGGCAAGCCCAGCGACAAGGCGATGGGCTGCCCCAGCATCGCCACTGCCATGGCCTTGCCCTGCTGGGCCGGTGCCACCATGCGCCGCGCATGACCGGCGATCAGGCCCCAGGCCAGGCCGGCGGCGGCACCGGTGCAAAATCGCAGGAGCAAGGTGAGCGTGTTGTCCGAGGACACTGCGGTCAGCCCGTTGAACAGGATGAAGCCGCCAATGGCCAGCAGCAGTGCCCGACGGCGCCACCAGCCTTGGGTCAGGGTCACCAGTGGGATGGCCGTGAGCAACGAACCCAAGGCGTAGGCGGTGACCCATTGCCCGGCCATGGCCTGGCTGATCTGCATGCCGTTGGCGATCTGGTCGAGCAGGCCGGCCGGCAGCGTCTCGCTGAGGATGGCGATGAAGCCGGTCAGCGCCAGCGCCAGCAAGGCGCTCATGGGCAGGCGCGTGGCACTGGCGGGGGATGCGCCGGCGCAGGCCGCCGAGGAAGGTGAATGCATGATGGTCTCCGGTTTGTCGAACAGGCAGGCATCTTGCGCCGCTGGGGTATTACGGAAAAAGCCGGGTACAATTCCACTCAGTCAGGACATCAATGTCCGCAATCGGAGCACAGCATGGACAGCCTCAGTGGCTTCATGGTCTTCATCCGGGTCGCCGAAGCCCGCAGCTTCGTCGCCGCTGGCCAATCGCTGGGGATCAGCGCGTCAGCCGTGGGCAAACGCGTGGCCCGGCTGGAAGAAAAACTGGGAGTGCGCCTATTCCACCGCAGCACGCGCAGCATCACCCTGACCGCCGAGGGTACGCTGTTCCTCGAGCGCAGCCGGCGCATCCTGGCCGAGATCGAAGCCACCGAGCAGGCACTGTCCCAGGCCAGCGGCACGCCGCGCGGGCGCCTGCGGGTTAGCCTGCCGCAGGTGACCGGGCTGGTGATGCCGGCGCTGGCCGAGTTCATGGCGCGCTACCCGGAGATCGAACTGGATCTGGACTTCAGCGACCGCATGGTGGATATCGTCGGCGAGGGTTTCGACGTGGTGATGCGCGGCGGCCAGCCGCTGGATTCAAGGCTGAACGCCAAGTTCCTCGGGCACTTCCAGCATCGCCTGGTGGCGTCCCCCGAGTACCTGCGCGAACGCGGCACGCCGCAGCACCCCCGCGAGCTCGGCGGGCACAGCTGCCTGCACTATCGTTTCCCCAACAGCGGCAAGCTGGAAACCTGGCCGCTGCGCCGAGAACACCCCGAGCAGGACTACGCCATTCCCATCTCGATGGTCTGCAACCATGTCGAGACGCGCATCTGCTTCGCCCTCAACCACCGTGGCATCACCTGCCTGCCGGACTTCAGCGTGCGCCGGGAGCTGGCGGCCGGCAGCCTGGTCAGCGTGCTCGACCACTTCATGGAGCGGCGCGGCAGCTTCTACCTGCTGTGGCCCTCAGGGCGACAGATGCCGCCCAAGTTGCGGGTGTTCATCGACTTCATGCTCGAGCGAGTGCTCCCGGCCCACGACTTCAGCCGTACAAGTAGCTGATGTCCTTGTGCGACAGTGGCGGCACCTGGGCCACCAGGTAGTCGCGCAGCTTTTGCATCTGATGCGCCTTGGGGCTGGCCTTGAGCCAAGTCATGTAATAGCCATCGCCGGTGGCCACGGCGTGAGGGAATGGTGTGACCAGATTGCCGGCGGCAAGATCGGCGCTGGCCAGCACCAGATCGACCACCGAGATGCCCAGCCCCTGCTGGGCAGCCGAAATACCCTGGTCGAGGGTGTCGAACACCTGGCCCTGGTCGATGCTGATATCAAGTGCATCCATGCGCGCCAGCCAGCGCCGCCAGTCGCGGCGGTCCGGCGAGGGGTGGAGGAATTCGCAGCTGGAAAGCACCGAGAGCTCCGGCCGCGCCTGCTCAAGGTAACTCGGGTGGCACACCGGAACCAGCCATTCATCGAACAGCTTGAGGCTCTCCACATCTGCGGCAAAGCGCCCGTTACCCAACAGGATCGCGCAGTCATAAGGCTCGGAATAGAAGTCCACCGCGTCGATGTCCATCCACACGCTCGACAATTGCACCGAACAGCTGTTGTCAACCTTCTTGAAGCCGTCCAGGGCCCTGAGCAGCCAGCGCACGGTGAGCGTGGACGGTGCCTTGAGCCGGACGCCGTAGCGGTCCTGGCGTAACAGCGCACAGGCATTCTCGATGATCTTGAAGCCAACCTTGAGCTCCTGGGCCAACAGGCGGCCGTGCTCGGTCAGGCGCAACTTGGGCCCGCGACGCTCGAAAAGATCGCAGCCAAACAGCGCTTCGAGCGTCTTGATGTGATGGCTGACTGCGCCCTGGGTAAGGGCGAGTTCATGGGCTGCACGGGTGAAAGAGCCATAGCGCGAGGCCACTTCGAAGGCCCGCAGGGCGTGCAAGGCTTGAATCCGTTCCGACATGGCGCCTTCCGAGCATGAGTGAAGCTAATAGTAGGTCATAGATCCAGGCGTTTTACAACGCAGGGGGCATCTCCGAAAATGCCGGTAAATAACAATTATATATAACTAACCTGCACGGATATGACGAAAAAGTTCTATTAACGCCACATTCGGATCTACCTGGGGAAATCATGTTTACGGGTTATGGAATCTGCTATCGCCTGGATGCGCTAGAGCTCGCCGACGAACATGTCCAGAACCGACACCACTGGACACACAAGACCATAGAACACTTCAAGGAAACCTTGGCCAACCCTGACTTCCCCTGCCTGTTCGGGCGAAAGGCAGTCAATGCGCGCACCTGCCATATCGTCTTCGCCCGCGCCGCACGTCTGGCCGAGGATATCGCAGGGGGCCTGGCCGACTACATCGCCACCATCACGCCGATCCCGCTCAAGCAGCGTATCGGCAACCCGTTGCTGGTGTTTCTCGAAACGGCCGCCGACTCCTCGCTTGAGGCGCAGCAGACACTGGCCTGGGATGTGCTGCGCGAGGTCCACGCCCGCGACACGCTGCCATGGCCCGAGGAGATCCCGCAGGACCCGCACGACGCACGCTGGTCATTCTGCTTCGCCGGCATGCCGCTGTTCATCAACATGAGCTTCCCCGCCCATCGCCTGATGAAAAGCCGCAACCTGGGCCCGCACATTGCCTTTGTCATCAACCCGCGGGAGAGCTTCGACGAGGTGGCCAGCGCCGGCACCGAGAGCGGCCAGCGCATCCGGGCGCGGATTCGCGAGCGGGTGCGTCACTACAACGACGGCGTCATGCCCGAGACCCTTGGCTTCTTCGGCCAGGACGACAACTTCGAATGGAAGCAGTACCAACTGCAGGAGCCCGGTGCGCCGAGCCCGCCGCGCTGCCCGTTCCACACCCACGCAATGGCTGAATGCCTTACCGAGAACTGAACGTGAATACCGCACTGACCGCCACTTATGCCCTAACCGTCCTGCTGCTGATCGCCACGCCCGGCCCGGTGGTGGCGCTGATCGTCAACACCGCCGCCGCCTCGGGCTCGCGCAAGGCCCTATTTACGGCAGTCGGCACCAACTGGGCATCACTGGTGCTGATCGGTGCGGCCGCCTGGATCATCCTGACCAGTGCTGCCATCGACAAGGCTTGGCTCAGTGGCATGAGCCTGCTGGGCTGCCTGTTCATCGGCTACATCGCCCTGGGCACCCTTCGCGAAGCGCTGCAGGCCCCGGCCCAGAGTGCCACCCAGGCCACAAGCGGAGCACAACCAGGCCGTGGCGGCCTGCTGCAGGGCTTCATGGTCGGCATCTCCAACCCCAAGGACATCATCTTCTTCATCGCCTTCTTCCCGCAGTTCATCCAGATCACCGAGTCGTTCGGGAAGAGCATGGTGGTGCTGTCGCTGCTGTGGATCGCCATCGATTTCGCCGTCCTCAGCCTGTACATCTTCGCCATCGGCAAGATCGCCTCGCCGCGCAGCAACCGCCTCATCAGCCTGGCCTCGGGCGTCGCCCTGCTGCTGATCGCCGCCGTCGGCCTGGCCTACAACCTCAAGGAGCTGGCTGCCTGAGCCCGCCCTCACAAGAAGGAACGCCCATGACACCGATCGACAGCGATACCCCCGGCAGCATGGGCACCCCCGACCCCCTGGCAGAGGATTACCAGCGCTTCCTGCAACTGGGCAGTCGCCGGGCCCCGCACACGCTGTACGTGCATGAGCGCGGCTACCGCTCCGGCACTATCAATACCGACGCGTTGGGCATGCGCTACAGCCACTGCGCCGGCAAGCGTTTCTCGGTGGCCGAGCGCGGCGGCACGGCGCGGGTCAACCTGCTCGTCGGCGGCTCCACCGCCATGGGCATCGGCGCCAGCTCCGACGAGCACACCGTGGCCTCGTACCTGTCGATGCTGACCGGGGAGATCTGGCTGAGCCTTGCCGGTTGCGGGCTCAATGCCACGCAGGAGCTGCTGATGTTCCTGACCCACCAGCACCGCTTTGGCCAGATCGGCCATGTGGTGGTGCTCAGTGGCCTCAACTCGCTGGCCCAGGAGGCACTGGCCGAGGTTCTGGCCGGTGCACAGGATCCGCATCGGGCACAGGCCTACCAGGACTTTCTCAATCGCTTCAACGAAGGGGTGCAAGCCACCGGCGAGGCACGCCGCGAATCGCTCTGGCAGCGCCTGGGCCAGGTCCTGGCGCCTGCGCGACAACCGCGCTGGCCGGACATCGAGCCGCTGTCCAGCCCCGACAAGCGTCTGATCCGCGCCGCCGATTGCGTCGGCCGGACCCTGCGTCAATGGGATCGCCTGCTGGCCGACGGCCACACCACCCTCACCTTCATCCTCCAGCCACTGCTACCCTGGTGCCGCGAGGTCGTGCCCAGCGCCGAACAGGCCATGCTCGGCAAGCTCGACCGACAGCCATCGAATTTCGATCGTCTGCTCGGCGACACTTTCGACAGCCAGCTGCACATGGCCTTCTTCCGCCGTATCAAGAACCAGGCCGAACCGGTGCCCTGCTATGACATGAACAGCATGCTCAGCAGCTCGCCGGTCTTCAGCGAACATCTGTTCGTCGACCGCCTGCACTTCAACGATCTTGGCAACAACGCACTGGCCAAGGTGATCACTGCCAAACTGGGGCTGGCCCAGGAAAGGCAGGCTCTACGCAAGGTCGCTCCGATCAAGCTGGTCTGATGGCCGTACGCCGGGCTTTCGGGGAAGGGGCGCGGATGGATAGAATACGCTGTCGTCGCTCCTGATTTGCCCGAGGCAACCGCGTAACTGCCATGACCATCCCAGCCGCCCCTTCGTTTTCGGCCCGCCATCAGGGTCGCAGCCATCGCACCAGCCTGGCCGTGGCGATGCCGTTGCTGCTGGCCGCCGTCGGCGCCCAGGCCCTGGAAGTGAACATCGACCCCCATGCCGACCTGCTCTACCGCCAGGCATTGCCCCTGCTGGAACAGGCCGACAACCAGGTCGATAGCGCCAGCCCGTTGCGCACCGCCATTGGCGACCCCGAGCTCAGTCGCCAGGGCCAGGCCATGGCGCACACGCTGCCCACGGCCGTGGCGCTGCTGAAAAAATCCGTCGCCCTCGGCCACCCGGTGGCGCAGTATCGCCTGGCGCTGTACTACACCACTTATTTGCCGGCCAACCAGATCGCCGAGGCCGCCTGCCCCTTGCTCGAGGCCAGCCTCAAGCAAGGTTTTGCTCCACCGGCGCTGGCCATCGCCCACTGGTGCACGGCCTACAATGCCAGCCCGGCCTACCGCGAGGCCCTGGAGGCAGTCCCGAGCATGGCCACCCTGTATGCCGCCTACTATCCGCAGCCGGCCACCCGCCTGGCCTGCAATCGCAGCCGGCCACAGGGCCTGCAGCTGCAGTGGGGCCGCCAGCGTGACTATCAGGCCGAGATCTACCGGCTGCTGGGTGAACTCGATCCACGCCAGCGTCAGACCTTCCTGCAGAAGGCGGTGGAGATCAATGGTTGCGCCGCAGCGCAGCAGCGTCTGACCAGTACCCGCTGAACGCCACTACACAGCGATACATAACACCGCCCTCCTCGACACACTGTCGATACCCCGCCAGCACAGACTTCCGGCCAGCACAGCGCGACGGCAACCCGCCGTCGCCGAGCACGCCGGAAACCCTGCCCATGAAAGCGTTACCACTGCCCTCTGGCTGGAAGCTGTTCCACGCCCTCGCGGCCCTGGCCCTGCTGGTGACCGCTGTGGTGCTTGTCGCCCATCCGCTGGGGGCCGATGGCCTGCGCAGCGCCATTCGCGCCACGGCACGCAGCTCTTTCGCACTGTTCCTGCTGACCTTCCTGGCCTCGACGCTGGTCACCCTGCTACCCAGCCAGGCCAGCCGCCAATTGCTCCGTGAACGGCGCTACCTGGGCCTGGCTTTCGCCTTCTCGCATACAGTCCATGGCGTGCTGATCTACCTGTATGCGCAACGCTACCCGGAGTTGTTCTGGGCCGGGCGCAGCGCCGTCGCGAACATCCCGGGCGCGGTGGGTTACCTGTTCATTCTGTTGCTGGCCCTGACCTCGTTCAAGGCACCGATGCGCCTGCTCGGCCCACGCCTGTGGAAAGCCCTGCACAGCACCGGCACCTGGGTGCTGGCGGCGGTGTTCTGCCTGTCGTTCTACAAGCGCATCCCCATGGGCGGTTGGTACCCGCTGGCGTTCGCCCTGATGTTCGCCGCCATCACCCTCAAGCTCATCGCCAAGCAGGCCCAACGCTTACGTCGGGCAGCCCCTGCCCTGTCGCACTGACCCAAGGAGATCACCATGCTGACAAACACCCTGACTCGCCCGTTCATGGCCCTCGACCGGGCCGGCAGCTGGAGCGCCGACCTGCCGCTGCGCCTGTTCCTGGCCTGGGAGTTCTTCGAATCGGGCCTGGAGAAGTTCAATGGCGCCAACTGGTTCGCCGACCTGCAAGGCAGTTTTCCGTTCCCGTTCGACCTGCTGCCGGCGGGCCTGAACTGGCAACTGTCGATGTGGGCCGAGCTGCTCTGCCCTCTGCTCCTGTTGCTCGGACTCGGCACCCGCCTGGCCTCGGCGGTGTTGATAGTGGTGACGATGGTGGCGATCGCGGCGGTGCACTGGCCGAACCAGTGGTCAAGCCTGGCGGAACTGGGGCGGGGGTATGCGATCACCGACCAGGGCTTTGGCAACTTCAAGCTGCCGCTGATCTACCTGGTGGCGTTGTTGCCACTGCTGTTGAAAGGCTCTGGAAGGTTGAGCCTGGACCACTGGCTGTGGCGTCGGCGTTGAAGCATCGCGGGGCAAGCCCACACACAGTGAATACTTGCGTGGGAGCGGGCTTGCCCCGCGATAGAGGTTCACGCAGTCTCAGCCTCATCACGCCGGTGCGCCCACTGGTACAACGCCGGCAGCACCAGCAAGGTCAGCGCCGTCGACGACAGGATCCCGCCAATCACCACCGTCGCCAGCGGCCGCTGCACCTCGGCACCGGTACCGGTGGCCAGGGCCATCGGGATGAACCCGAGCGATGCCACCAGCGCGGTCATCAGCACTGGCCGCAAGCGGGTCAAGGCGCCCTCCTCGACTGCGGCACGCAGGCCGCGCCCTTCCTCACGCAGGTTGCGGATGAAGGCGATCATCACCAGGCCGTTGAGCACCGCCACCCCGGAAAGCGCGATAAAGCCCACGCCCGCCGAGATCGACAGCGGAATGTCGCGCAGCCACAGCGCCAGCACGCCACCGGTGAGGGCGAAGGGAATCCCGGTGAACACCAGCAGACCGTCCTTGAGGTTGTTGAACATCATCAGCAACAAGGCCATGACCAGCAGCAACGACACCGGCACTACCACGCGCAGGCGCTCGGCCGCCGATTGCAGCTGCTCGAACTGGCCACCCCAACGGGTCCAGTAACCCGGTGGGATCTGCACCTTATCGATCAAGGTCTGCGACGCCTCCTCGACGAACGAGCCCAGGTCACGCCCGCGCACGTTGGCACTGACCACCACCACGCGTTTGCCGTCTTCGCGGCTGACCTGGTTGGGCCCCAGCTGCAGGTTCAGCGTGGCCACCTGGGACAACGGGATGAAGCCGATCTGCGCAGCGCCCGCGGCGGCACTGGCCGGCACCGGGATCAGCAGGCTCGACAGCCCGTCGACATCGGTGCGCAGCGCCTCGGACAGACGCACCACCATGTCGAAGCGACGGTCGCCTTCGTACAGGGTGCCGGCGGTACGGCCCCCCACCGCGATGGCGATGGCATCCTGCACATCGCCCACGTTCAAGCCGTGGCGGGCGGCCTTGTCGCGGTCGATATCGATGGTCAGCACCGGCAGGCCGGTGGTCTGCTCGACCTTCACCTCGGACGCCCCCGTCACTTGCTGCAAGCTGGCGGCGATCTGCGCGGCGGTGCGGTTGAGCACCTCCATGTCATCACCGAACACCTTCACCGCCACATCGCTGCGCACCCCGGAAATCAGCTCGTTGAAGCGCAACTGGATCGGCTGCGACAGTTCGTAGTTGCTGCCCGGAACGCTGGCCGCCGCCTGCTGCACCTCGGCGATCAGCGCGTCACGCGACTTGCCCTGGTCCGGCCACTGCTCGCGCGGCTTGAGCATCACATAGGCGTCGGAAATGTTCGGCGGCATCGGATCGGAGGCGATCTCGGCGGTGCCGGTGCGGGCGAACACTCGCTCGACTTCCGGCACCCGCTCGATGATGGTTTTCTCCAGGCGCTGCTGCATGTCCACCGACTGCGACAGGCTGGTGCCCGGCACGCGCAGGGCCTGCAGGGCGAAGTCGCCTTCGCTGAGGCTGGGGATGAACTCGCTGCCCATGCGGCTGGCCAGCACGCCGGACAGCAGCACCAGGGTGGCGGCGCCGGCAAAGGCCAGGTTGCGCCGGCCCAGCACCCACTCCAGCACCGGGGCATAACGACGGCGGGCGGTGCGCATGACCACGCCCTCTTCTTCCTTCACCTTGCCGGTGACGAACAGCGCGAGGGCCGCGGGGACGAAGGTCACCGAGAGGATCATCGCCCCCAGCAACGCCATCACCACGGTGAAGGCCATGGGGTGGAACATCTTGCCCTCGACCCCGGTCAGGGCAAAGATCGGCAGGTACACCACCATGATGATCAATTGCCCGTAGATCAGCGGCCGGCGCGCCTCGCGGGCGGCGGCAAACACTTCGTGGAAGCGCTCGGAACGGGTGAGCATGCGACCATGATGCTGCTGGGCATGGGCCAGGCGGCGAATGGCGTTCTCGACGATCACCACCGCGCCGTCGACGATGATGCCGAAGTCCAGCGCACCCAGGCTCATCAGGTTGGCGCTGACCTTGTTGCTGAACATGCCGGTAAAGGTGAACAGCATCGACAACGGGATGACCATGGCGGTGATCAGTGCGGCGCGGATGTTGCCCAGGAACAGGAACAGCACCGCGATGACCAGGATCGCCCCTTCGATGAGGTTCTTCTTCACCGTGACGATGGCCTTTTCCACCAGGTTGGTGCGGTCGTACACGGTGATCGCCACCACGCCCTTGGGCAGGCTGCGGTTGATCTCCTCGAGCTTGGCCGCCACCGCCTGGGACACCGTGCGGCTGTTCTCGCCGATCAGCATGAACACCGTGCCCAGCACCACTTCCCGGCCGTTCTCGGTGGCGGCGCCGGAACGCAGCTCCTGGCCCAGGCCGACCTGGGCCACGTGGCTGACGCGGATCGGCGTGCCGTCGACGCTGGAGATGACGATGCTGGCGATGTCCTCGGCCGAAGCCACCTGGCCCGGAGCGCGGATCAGCAATTGCTCGCCGTTGCGTTCGATATAGCCGGCGCCGACGTTGGCGTTGTTGCGCTCCAGGGCGGCGATCAGGTCGTTGAGGGTCAGTTTGTAGGCTGCCAGGCGCTTGGGCTCCGGGGCGATCAGGTACTGTTTGGCGTGGCCGCCGATGCTGTTGACCTCGGCCACGCCAGGCACATTGCGCAGCTGCGGCTTGATGATCCAGTCCTGGATCACCCGCAGGTCGGTGGCGGTATAGGGTGTGCCGTCGTCCTTCAGCGCGCCTTGCGTGGCCTCGACCGTCCACAGGAAGATCTCGCCAAGGCCGGTGGAGATCGGCCCCATGGCCGCCTCGATGCCTTCGGGCAACTGTTCGCGGGCCACCTGCAGGCGCTCGTTGACCAGTTGCCGGGCGAAGAAGATATCGGTGCCGTCATCGAAGATCACCGTTACCTGCGACAAGCCCGAGCGCGACAGCGAGCGGGTCTGCTTCAGGCCCGGCAACCCGGCCATGGCGGTCTCGATGGCGAAGGTGATGCGCTGCTCGGTCTCCAGGGGGGAATAGCCGGGCGCCGCGGTGTTGATCTGCACCTGCACGTTGGTGATGTCGGGCACGGCGTCGATGGGCAGCTTCTGGTAGCTGTGGATGCCCACGGCGGCCATCAGCACCACGGCGAGCATTACCACCAGGCGCTGCTCGATGGCGAATTGGATCAGGCGTTCGAACATGGAAGGCGTCCCCGGTCAGTGGCTGTGTTCGGCCGAGCCTTTGCCCAGCTCGGACTTGAGGACGAAGCTGCCGGCGGCGGCCACTTCGGTACCGGCGGCCAGGCCTTCAAGGATCTCCACCTGGCCGGCATCACGCCGGCCGGGCTTGACCGGGCGGGCCGCGAACCCCTCATCGGTGCGGGCGAACACCACGGTCTGCTCTTCCCAGGTCTGCAGGGCGCTTTCCGGCACCACCACCGCGGCGTCGAAGCGCTCGACGGTGACCGCGATATTGACGAACAACCCGGGGCGCCAGGCGCCATTGGGGTTGGCCAGGGTGGCGCGCACCGTGGCGGCGCGGTTCTGCTCGCCGAGCAGGCTGCCGACGTAGTTGACCTTGCCCTCCACCTGGGCGCCGAGGTCCGGCGCGCTGACGCTGACGCCACGGCCACTGACCACCTTGTCCAGGTCACGCGGGGCCACGGCGAAGGTGGCCCAGACCCGGCTCAGGTCCGATAGCGTGAAGGCATTGCTGGTCTCGTCCACCACCTCGCCCACGGTCAGGTGCTTTTCCACCACCACTGCGTCGAACGGTGCGCGCAGCTCGTAGCGGTTGCCCTTGCCGGCTGGCGCCACCGCGGCGACCTTCTGCCCGGCGTTGGCGGCGGCGATCTCGGCCTCTTGCAGCGCCTGGCGGGCCAGCAGGTAGTCCTGCTCGGCGCTGATGCGCTCCTGCCACAGCTGTTTTTCACGCGTGAAAGTCAGCCGGGCCAGCTCCAGGCGCCGTTGCGCGGCCTGCTGCTCGCTGCGCAGCTCGGAGATCTGCTGGCTGGCGATCACCGCCAGCACCTGGCCGCGTTTGACCGCCTGGCCCAGCTCGGCCTGCACCGACTCGACCACGCCAGGAACCCGTGGCACCACATGGGCGGTGCGGTCTTCGTCGAAACGGATTTCGCCGGGGAAGCTGATGGCGGTGCCCAAGGTGCGCGGACCGGCGGTGGCGAGCTGCACGCCGGCGGCGCGGATCTGCTCGGCAGTCAGGTGCAGCTGGCCCTCCTCCTCGTCATGCTCCTCGCCTGCGGGCTCGCCGTGGCCGTGTCCGTCGTCCTTCTCTTGGTCATGGCCGTGGCCGGCTTCGCCGTGGTCGCCGTGTTGGGACTGGCCGCTGCCGGCCTTGCCAAGGGTGCCGGTCCAGGCCGCGCCACCGAGGCCGATAACGGCCAGGGCGGCGGCGAGGATGGCGAGCTTGCGTGGGTTGGTCATTGTTGCTCCTGCTGGAAAAGTCGTTGCAGTTCAGGGCCTGCCCCGCGATGGGACGAGGCTCAAAGCTCGCCGTAGATCCGCTCCACCTGCGCCCGGGCATCGGTCGCCTGGGCCAGCGCGTCAAGGTAAAGCCCGCGCGCCTCGATCAGCGTGCGCTGGGCATCGAGCACATCGAGGAAGGCGAACTTGCCCATCTCGAAACCTCGGGTGGCGGTGTCCACCGCCTGCTGGGCGGCAGGCAGGATGGTGCGGTCATACGCCTGCACCTCGCCCATGGCCGTGCCCCACTGCTCCAGGGCACTGCGGGTTTCGCTGCGCAGGCGCAGTTCGACGGCGTTGCGCAGGTCACGGGCCTGGTCGGCGCGGCGCGCGGCGGCCAGTACATTGCCCTGGTTGCGGTCGAACAGCGGCAGCGGCATGGACAACCCCACCACATTGACCCGCTCACGCTCCTCACGGCTGTACTGGCTGCCCAGGCTCACGGTCAGGTTGGGGATGCGCTGGGCCTTCTCGGAGCCCAAGCTGGCATCGCCACGCTCGATATGCGCCGCGGCCAGGCGCCATTCGGCGGTCTGCTCGACCGTGGCCAGCAGGCGTTCGGCCTTGGGCGCCGGGCCTGGCGAGAGCGAGCTGGCGTCGAGCCGGTCGAAGCGGGCCTCGGCGCTGCCGGTCAGCCGCGCCAGGGCTTGGTTGGCCACCGTGCGTTCGGTTCGCGCCCGGCGCACCGCCGCCTCGGCTTGGGCCAACTGCACCTGGGCGCGGGTGGCCTCCACCGGCGAGGACTGCCCGGCGCGCACCCGCCCCTCCACCAACCGCAGGCCGCGCTCGGTCAGCGCCTGCGATTGCTGCGCCAACTCCAGCGCGGTCTGCGCCCGCAAGGCGGCATGGAAAGCCTGGATCACATCGGCGCGCAGGCTGTTGCGCTGACGCTCGAGCTCCAGGCGAGCGACCGCTTGGCCGGCCTCGGCGACCTCGATCCGCGCACCGCGCTTGCCGCCCAGCTCCAGGGCCTGACTGAGAGTCACGGTGGTGGTACTGGTGTCACGGCGGGTGTCCTCTACCTCCCACGACAGCTCGGGGTTGGGAATCAGCCCGGCCTGACGGCGCTCGCCTTCGGCGATGCCGATCTCGCGGCCGATGGCGGCAAAGTCCGGGTTCTGGGCAAAGGCGGCGTCGAGCGCCTGGTCCAGGCTCAGGCCCTCGGCGCCGGCAGGGCCGGCCAGCAACAGGCAGAGCAAGGCGATCTTGCGGGGGATGGGCACGGCGGAAGTCCTCGTCGACAAGCGGCGGAATGCTTTGGCGAGGGACTTTAGGGAGCATTGGTTATCTGGGGGGTGGCATGAAGATTACAATTCTGTAATCGAGCGCTCGGGCGTTCCATGGGGGACTTGGCAGCGCCTGGCCGATCAGAAGCCCTTGCCATCAGACCAATCCCGAAATACTGTATGAATATTCAGTATCCAGCGGAACACCCCATGCAACTCACCGCCAAACTCGGCATCCTCGCCGATGCCGCCAAGTACGACGCGTCCTGCGCCAGCAGCGGCGCGCCCAAGCGCAGCTCGCGCGGCCGCGACGGCCTCGGCGCCACCGATGGCATGGGCATCTGCCACAGCTACACCCCCGATGGCCGCTGCGTGTCGCTGCTAAAGGTGCTGCTGACCAACTTCTGCCTGTACGACTGCCAGTACTGCGTCAACCGCCGCTCGAGCAACGTGCCCCGGGCACGCTTCAGCCCCGAGGAGGTGGTGCGCCTGACCCTGGACTTCTACCGGCGCAACTGCATCAGCGGCCTGTTCCTCAGCTCAGGCATCATCCGCTCCGCCGACTACACCATGGAGCAACTGATCCGGGTGGCGCGCCTGCTGCGCGAAGAACACGCCTTTCGTGGCTATATCCACCTCAAGACCATTCCCGACGCCGACCCGCTGCTGATCGAGGAAGCCGGGCGCCTGGCCGACCGGCTGAGCGTGAACATCGAACTGCCCACCGACGCCAGCCTTCAGCGCCTGGCCCCGGAAAAGCGCGCCAGCACCATCCGCCAGGCGATGGGTGTGATCCACCACGGCCAGCAGGCCGTCGCCGGCGAGCCGCGGGCGCCACGCTTCACCCCCGCCGGGCAGAGCACCCAGGTGATCGTCGGCGCCGACGCCACCGACGACAGCACCTTGCTGCGCAACGCCGAGTCGCTGTATCAAGGCTATGGGCTCAAACGAGTCTACTACTCCGCCTTCAGCCCGATCCCCGACAGCCCCTCCAGCGTGCCCCTGGCCGCACCGCCGCTGCTGCGCGAGCATCGCCTGTACCAGGCCGACTTCCTTTTGCGCGGCTACGGCTACAAGGCTGGTGAACTGCTGGGCGAGGCAGGCAACCTGGCCCTCGACATCGACCCCAAGCTGGCCTGGGCGCTGGCCAACCGCGAGGTCTTCCCGCTCGACGTCAACCGCGCCGAGCCGGCGTTGCTGGCGCGCATCCCCGGTATCGGCCTGCGCAGCGTGCAGCGCATGGTCGCCCTGCGCCGGGAGCGGCGCATCCGCTACGACGACCTGATCCAGTTGCGCTGCGTGCTGGAGAAAGCCCGTCCGTTCATCGTCACCAGCGACTACCGCCCGGCCCAGGCCGAGCTGCGCAGCGGCCTGCTGCGGGCCCGCCTGCGTGAACCCCAGGCGCCTGTGCAGATGGGGCTGTGGGGATGATCGCGCTGGATTGCGGCGATGATTTCGCCATCTGGCGCGACCAGGCCCGCCAACTGCTCGGCCACGGCATTGACCCGGCCACGGTGACCTGGGGCCAGACCTGGATGGATGACTTGCTGGCCGTGCCCACGCCCCTGCCCGCAGGCCCCGGCCCGTTCCACGCCCGCGTGCCGGCGGCGCTGCTGGCCCAGCTGGAACAGGCCGGGCGCTACCGCGGCGAGCAACGCTGGAACCTGTTGTACGAGGTGCTGTGGCGCGTCGCCCATGGCGATCGCACCGCGATGCTGGCCGGCGACCGCCTGGGCAGTGAGCTGCAACGGCGCATCCGTCAGGTCGGCCGGGAGGCTCATCACCTGCATGCCTTCGTGCGCTTCGTACCACTGCCCGAGGCGCTGGCCGAGCAGCTGCAACTGGATCTGGTGGCCTACCACGAGCCCGCGCATGACATCCTCGACAGCGCCAGCGCGCACTTCGCCGAACGCCTGGGCCGCCAGCGCTGGCTGATCGCCACGCCCCACGACGGCATCCGCTACGACGGCGCGCAACTGGACTACCGCCGCCAGTGCCCGCAAGACTGGCGGCAATGGGCGCGCAACGCCGACGACCCGGGGGCCGAACTGTGGCTGGCCTACTACCGGCACACCTTCAACCCCGCCCGGCTCAACCCCGGCGCGTTGCGCCAGCATCTGCCCGGACGCTTCTGGCGTCATCTGCCCGAGGGTCCGCTGATCCCCGAGCTGGTGGGCCAGGCACGGCACGGCAAGCAACGAGACGGCCAGGCGCTGGAAATAGGCAGGCAACAAGGTAAACGGATTGGCGCAGGTGGCACCGATCGATAGGTGTGGCTGTGGGCAAACCAATCTATTCGAATGGAAAAATGTGAAAATTTCATCATTTTCAATTCATACGCCCTGTTCTTGATCGGGCAATCCCGACATACTTATTGCTAATCGTTCTCATAAGCACTAGTAATAAGGATAAAGCTCGGCATGTCATCGCTCCCCTCGCCCCACCGTTTCGCGCCCTCCCGCAACCTGCTGGCCATGGCCATCTGCATGGCGACCCTCACCCCCGCGCTGGCAGCCGAACAGGCCCCCGCCGTGATCGAGCTGGGCGCCACGGCCATCGACGACAGCAGCCTGGGCAGCACCACCGAGGGGTCGAAGTCGTACACCACTGGCGCCATGTCCACCGCCACCAAGCTGCCGCTGACCATGCGCGAAACGCCTCAGGCGGTGACGGTGATCACCCGCCAGCGCATGGACGACCAAGGCATGACCAGCATCAACGACGTCGCCAGGTACACCCCGGGCCTGTTCCTCAACCAGTCCAACGGCCCGGGCCGGCAGACCTACAAGGCCCGTGGCTTCGACGTCGACAACATCATGTACGACGGCATCCCCAGCGCCTACACCGGCTGGGTGGTCGGCGCCCAGCCGAACCTGGCGATGTTCGACCGGGTGGAAGTGGTGCGCGGCGCCACCGGCCTGGTCACCGGGTCAGGCACGCCCTCGGCGGCCATCAACCTGGTGCGCAAGCGCCCGTTGGCGGAGCAGAAAGTCACCCTCACCGGCGCCGCCGGCAGCTGGGACAACTACCGCGGCGAACTGGACGCCTCCAGCCCGCTCAACGACAGCGGCACCCTGCGCGGCCGCGTGGTGGCCTCGTACCAGGACGCCAACGGCTTCCGTGACGGCCAGCAGGAGGACCACGGGCTGTTCTACGCGATCACCGAGGCCGACCTGAGCGAAGACACCACCCTCACCCTCGGCCTCTCCCACCAGAAGGACAAGACCAACGTATTCTGGGGCGCGATCCCCACTGCCCTCGACGGCCATCACCTGGACCTGCCGCGCTCCTACAACCCGGCCACCGACTGGGAGGTCAAGGACCAGGAGATCAATACCCTGTTCGCCGAGGTGCGCCAGCGCCTGGCCAATGACTGGAAGCTGCAGGTCAACGCCACCTACAGCGAGCAGAACGCGCTGTTCCGCGGCTCCTACCAGTCGCGCTGGGACCTGGCCAAGCCGCTGAGCCGCACGGTCTACCAGTCGGCCCACGACGAGAACCAGCTGGGCCTGGACACCTTCGCCAGCGGCCCGTTCGAGGCATTCGGGCGCACCCACGAGCTGGTGGTCGGCGCCAGCAAGCGCATCTACGACATGAGCGAGCGCAACTACAGCCCCTACGACATGGACTACCCCATCGACGGCGGCAAGCCCGACTTCCTGCACACCAGCAGCAGTCGCTACCTGATCAACCAGGAAGGCGTGTACACCACCACCCGCCTGAGCCTGGCCGACCCGCTCAAGCTGATCCTCGGCGGGCGCCTGGACTGGTACGACTACGACAAGCGCGGCAGCAACGATGGCGACTACAAGGTGACCCGCAACGTCACCCGCTATGCCGGCCTGATCTACGAGCTGGACGAACACCACTCGGTCTACGCCAGCTATACCGATATCTTCCAGCCACAGGACAGCCAGGACAGCAGCGGCACGCCGGTACGGCCGATCGAAGGCAAGAACTACGAGGTAGGGATCAAGGGTGAATACTTCGATGGCGCGCTCAATGCCAGCCTTGCCGTGTTCCGCATCGACCAGGAAAACCGCGCGGTCGAGGTGAACGACAAGAGCGTCTGCAGAGCGGGCCAGTTCACCTGCTACGAAGCCTCCGGCGAGGTGCGCAGCCAGGGTATCGACTTCGAGGTGCAGGGCGCGCTGACTGAGCAATGGCAGATCGGTGCCGGCTACACCTACGCCCGCGTGCACACCATCAAGGACGCCAAGAACCCCGCCAACGTCAACAAGCCGCTGTCCTCCGACACCCCCGAGCACCAGCTCAAGCTGTTCACCACCTACCGCTTCCAGGGCCCGCTGGAAAAACTGCGCGTTGGTGGCGGCGTCACCTGGCAGAGCCGCATGTACAACGATTTCAGCGTGGCCGATGGCGGCCGCTACCGCCTCGAGCAAGGCGCCTATGCGGTGACCGACCTGATGGCCGGCTACGCGGTCAACCAGCACCTGGACCTGCAGCTCAATGCCAACAACGTGTTCGACAGGAAGTACTACTCGTCGATTTCCAGCTCGGTGAACTACGGGGGCGACACCTTTGGCGATCCGCGCAACCTGATGCTGACCGCCAAGTACAGCTTCTGACCTGCTCAGGCGCAGGGATGCGCCTGAAATCCTGGTTGAACGCAGAGTTTGTAGGCGCTGCGTTATGCCGCCCCCACCAATCCAGGCCCGCGCTCTCGTTCTTCAGGCATGCACCCAGCGTCGATGCAGCGCCCGCGCCAACGTGTCGAGCATGAACCCCAGTGCGCCGATCAGCAGCACCATCGCCATCAGCTCCGAATAGGCCAGCCGGTCGCGGGTGTCGAGGATGAAATAGCCAAGCCCTGCACTCACCCCGAGCATTTCGCACGGCACCAGCACGATCCACAGGATGCCGATGGCCAGGCGCACGCCGGTCAGCACATGGCCGATCACCCCGGGGATGATCACCTTGCACAACGTCTCCCAGCGCGTGGCGCTGAGGCTGCGGCTCAATTGCAGCCAGCGCGGGTCCAGCTGACGCACCCCGGCGGCGGTGTTGAGCAGGATCGGCCACAGCGCGGCGAAGGCCAGCAGGAAGTAGATCGGCTGGTCGCCCACGCCCATCAGCATCACCACCACCGGCATCCACGACAGCGGCGAGATCATGCGCAGGAACTGGAACGCCGGCGTGGTCGCCGCCTCCAGGTGGCGATAGCTGCCCACCAGCAGGCCCAGCGGCACGCCGATCAGCAGCGCCAGCAGCAGGCCGACGAGGATACGCTCGAGGCTCACCCAGATATGCCCGTAGACCTCGCCCTGCCCCAGCAGCTCGATCAGGCTTTGCAGCGTGGCCTGGGGCGCGAAGCGCGCCGACAGGCCATCGGCGGCGCCGAACAGGCGCACCCCCGCCCACCACAGCAACAGCAGCGCCGCCAAGCCCGCCAGGCCCAGGGCGCCATGCACGAAATGCCTGCGCATCAGACCGCGAACTCCTCGCTACGCTGGAAGTTCTCGGCAATGCCGAACGCCGCCGGGCCACCCACCTCGGCAATGGCGTTGCGCACGAATCGATCGTCCACCAGGTCGCGGGCGGTCTGGGCCGGGTCGAGGGCGGCAAGGAAATCGCTCTCGCCGACGATCAGGGTGTTCTTCAGGCGCTTGACCAGCTCCTCGGTGTAGCTGGGGAACGGATAAGGCTGGAAATCGATGCGTTTCTCGTCCCACTGCTGGTGCTGGATCGCGCCGCTGGCGATGTAGCCGGCACGGTCATCGACCGATGGCGCCAGTACCTTGGTCAGTACCGCAGGTTCGTGCGGGGTGTACTTGTTAGGGCCGGCCTTGGACAGCAACGCCGCAGCCTCGGCGCGGTGCTCGCGGGTCCAGTGCTGGGCCTTGACGATGGCGTTGACCACCTTCTGCGACCACTCCGGGCGATTGTTCAGGTCATGCTCGTGCATGAACACCACGCAGCAGGCGTGGTTGCGCCAAACGTCGCCGGTAAAGCGCTGCACGCGGCCGACCTTGAGGTTCTCGGCCAGGGCGTTGAACGGTTCGGCGACGATATACCCGGCGATGCGCTTGCTGGCCAGGGCCGGCGGCATGTCCGAAGGCGGCAGCACCAGCAGGTTGACTTCGTTGTCCGCCAACTGCGCGGTGGCGGGCTTGGACACAGGCTTCAGGCCGTTGTCGGTGAGCATCTGCTGCAGCACCACGTTGTGGATCGAGTACCAGAACGGAATGGCCACGGTCTTGCCGCCGAGCTGCTTCATGTCGGTGATGTCCGGGGCCACGGTCAGGCCCGAGCCGCCGACGTGGTTCCAGGCCACGACCTTGGCCGGCACCTTGCTGCCGTAGCGCGCCCACACGGTCATCGGCGACAGCAGGTGGATGACGTTGACCTGCCCGGAGATGAACGCCTCGATCACCTGGGCCCAACTGCGCAGCAGCACCGGGCGCTCGGCCTTGATGCCCTCGGCCTCGAACAGGCCGTTGTTGTGCGCCACCAGCAGTGGCGTGGCATCGGTGATCGGCAGGTAGCCGATGCGCACCGGCGCGTCCGGCTCGGCGGCGGCGCGGGCCTGCAGGCTCGACAGCAATGGCACGGCGCCGGCGGCGGTGAGCATGGCGCTGAGCTTGAGAAAATCGCGACGGGACGTGGTGGAACAGCAGTCATCCATGCACATGGACAGCCTCCGAGGGCAAGGGGGATGGAGTGGGTTCGGCTGTGCGGCTTGCCCGCCGAAGGGTCTTGAGGATTTCGATACGCAGCGCGCCCAGTTCCTCGACCCGCTGCGCGCGCGGCTGCGGCAGGTCGATCTGCCACTGGCCGAGGGTGCGCGCCGGGTGGTTGCCCAGTAGCAGCACGCGATCGGACAGCAGCAGGGCTTCGTCGATATCGTGGGTGATCAGCACGGCGGCGGTATTGTGGGTGGCGATCAGTTGCAGCAGCAGTTGCTGCATGTCGGCGCGGGTCACCTCGTCCAGCGCGCCGAATGGCTCGTCCAGCAACAGCACCTCGGGCTGGCGCGCCAGGCAGCGGGCCAGCGCGGTGCGCTGGGCCATGCCGCCGGACAACTGCGCCGGGTACTGGCCTCGGGCGTGAGCCAGGCCCACCGCGTCGATGGCGTGGTCGATCCGTGCGCGCCGCTCGGCCGCCGGCAGCTTGGGCTGGCGGGCGAAGTCGAGGCCGAAGGCGACGTTCTTCTCCAGGCTCAGCCAGGGCAGCAGGCTCGGGTCCTGGAACGCCACCGCCAGGCGCGGGTGCGGCCCCTGCAGCGGCTCGCCGCGCAGCTGCACGCTGCCGCCACGGGCCTGCTGCAGCCCGGCCAGCACGCGCAACAGGCTGGACTTGCCGACCCCGCTGGGGCCAAGGATGGTCACCACCTCGCCTGGCGCCAGCTCCAGGTCGAACTGTTCCAGCACCGCCTGCCAGCCACCGTCGCGCGGGTAGCCCAGGCTGATGTCACGGGCTTCGAGCAGCACCTCGGTCATGCGCTGGCCGCCTGGCGTTGCAGTTCGGCGCGCAGCTGCACCAGGCTCGGGGTGACGATCGGCACGAACGCCGACTCGCGCCAACGCCGGGCGAAGCCTTCGCCATAGGCCGTCAGGTAGGCCTTGCCACCGCTGGCCTGAAGTTCCAGCTGCACGGCGTCGGCGGCACATTCGGCGAGGGTGATGCGCAACTTGAACAAGGCGGCCGGTTGCCCCTGGAAGCGCCCGTCGAGCAACCCCTGCTTGAGCTCGCCGACGGTATTCTCCAGGCGTTCCTTGAGCACCTGGCGGGCCTCTTCGAGGAACGAGCCACGGCCCTGCAGGTGCTCCTGCACTTCATCCAGCGCTCGCCGGGCCAGGCCCATGGCCATGCCGCACTGCAGCGCCAGGAACGCCGGGCGCACCTTGGGCAGAAACTCGCGGGCGTTGTCATGCAGCAGCCAGTCGCGGGCCAGTGGCACCTGGTGGAACGCCAGCGCCGCGGTATTGCTCGACTGCAGGCCCATCAGTTGCAGATCGTCGGAGCGCTCCAGGCCCGGCGCGTTGGAGGGAATGGCAACCACGAACGGTGCGCCGCCGGCGTCATCCTCGATGGCCGCCGCCACCACGAAACCGCGCTTGCGCAGGTTGGTCACCCAATGCAGCCGACCTTCGAGGTTCCAGCCATCGGCCGCGAGGCGGCCACGCACCTGCAAGGCCTCGATGCCGGAGAGAAACTTCATGGCATTGGACAGGCCGGTGGCCCCGGCGAGTTCGCCCTTGAGCAAGTCGGGCATCAGCCGTTTGCACAGCTCCCGGTTGGGGCTTTGCAGCAGGTATTCGATGAAGGCGCGCTGGCCCCAGCAGACGAAGGCCGCGGCCAGCGAACGGCTGGCGATGGCGGCAATGGCCTCGACCGCCTCGCTGACGTCGCCGCCCGTGCCACCCAGGGCCGGGTCGACGCCGATACGCAGCAACTGCGACTCGGCGATCTGCGCCAGCACCAGGTGCGGATCGCACTGGCCCTGGTCGATGGCCTCGGCATTGGCATCCAGCCACTGTCCAAATGCATGGTCAAGCATGTCCCTAACTCCTTGTGAAACGCCGGGCGCGCCGGCATCAGGCCTCGGTCAGACCGAAGGCTGCCAGCGGTATTTGCCAAGCTCGTCGTTGAGCGGCGTCTGGGCGAACACATTAGCAAAGTTGCACAGGGTTGCGAGGCTGATACCGAGAATCACTTCCAGCGCGTTGCCTTCGCTGAAACCGGCTTCACGGAAGGCCTGGTAGGTGGCGTCGCTGACATTGCCGCGGGTGGCGATCACTTCCCGGGCGAACGCGGCCAGGGTCTCGTAGCGGGCGTCGGGCAGTTCGCCGCGGGCGCGCAGGGCATCGACCACTTCCTGGGGCAGCTTGGCCTTGTTCAGCGCCACGGCGGTGTGGCCGGCGACACAGAAGTCGCAGCCGTGCTGGGTGGCGGCGATCAGCTGCACCACTTCGCGCTCGGCCAGGGTCAGCTCGGACTTGCCGTTGAGCGCCGAGACGGTGACGTAGGTTTCCAGCGCCGCCGGGGCGTTGGCCAGGATGCCCAGAAGGTTGGGGATGAAGCCGGAGTTCTTCTGCGCGTTCTCGAGGAACGGGCGGGCGGCTTCCGGAGCGGTCTGCAGGCTGTGTAGAGTGATGCGCGCGGACATGGAGTGGTCTCCTTTGATGTAGGTCGCTACAGTCTGTTGGTTATAAGAAGTAGCATCCATATTCATCAGTCGCCTTTCCTTGCTCCAGAGTCCTTGCATTAGATGATTTCTTCCAGCCCCCTCGTCGATTGGTTATTAGATAGCCTGGAGCTCGATGCCAGCCTGTTCCATGTGGGCCGCTACTGCGGCGGCTGGCACGCCAGCACCCAGGGCCTGGGCCGGGCCAGTTTCCACCTGGTGGTGCAAGGCCATTGCTGGCTGCACATCGACGGCCAGGCGCAGCCGCTGCGCCTGGAGAGCGGTGATGCGGTGTTTCTCTTGCGTGACCTGGCCTATCGGTTGTCCGGCGACGAAAATGCCGCCGACGCCTGTGCCCAGCCGCGCCGGAGCATGCAGGCGCTGGACCTGGAAGCCGGGGATGGCGTCGGGCTGGTATGCGGTTTCTTCCACTTCCAGTCGGGGTTGTCGTCGCTGATCGTCGACGGGCTGGCGGACTGGATCCTGCTGCGCGCCAGCGACCCCGCCGGCAGCGCGGCACGGGCGCTGTTCGGGCTGATCCTCGAGGAATGCCGGCGCCCGCAGCCGTCCCAGGCGCTGCTCGAACGCCTGACCCACCTATTGTTCCTCTATGTGCTGCGCCAGCAGGCACACGACGGCCAGGCGCTGGGCGGGCTGGTCGCCCTCGCCCGCCAGCCGGCTTTCGCCGGGTTGCTGGAGCGCTTGATCGAGGCACCAGGTCAGGCCTGGACGCTGGAGGCCATGGCGTCCTGCGCGGGGCTGTCGCGCTCGGCTTTCTTCAAGCGCTTCAACGAACTGGCCGGGCAATCCCCCGGGCAGGTGCTGCTGGCCCTGCGCATGCGTCATGCCTGCCAGTTGCTCAAGGCCGGCAATACCGTCGAGCAGGTAGGCGCGCAGGCCGGGTATCAGTCAGTGGCGGCCTTCACCAGGGCGTTCGCCAAGGCTGTCGGTGTACAGCCGGGGGCGTACCGCAAGCAGCACGAAGGACGCGTGGGATAAGGGGCGTTCAACGCCGCCGCTGCATCCAGGCAGCCCCCAGGCCGCTGAGGCAGATCACCGCGATGCCGACCAGGCTGGTGCTGTCCGGTATCTGCCCGAACACCACCAAGCCCAGCAACCCGGCGAACACGATCTGGCAATAGCTGAACGGCGCCAGCAACGCTGGTGCCGCGTAGCGGAACGCCTGGGTCAACAGCAGGTGGGCGGTCATCCCGCAGCCGCCCAGCGCCAGCATAAGCGGTACATGCGGCCACTGCGGCGTCTGCCAGAAGAACGGCACCAGCGCCGTCATGATCAGGGTGTTGCACACGCCCGCGTAGAAATTGCTGGTGGTCGGGCTGTCATGGGCCGCCAGCTTGCGCGTCAGCAACTGGTAGAAGCAAAAACCCAGGGCCGAACCGAAGGGAAACAGGATTGCCGGGGTAAACATCGCGCCGCCTGGGTGCACTACCACCAGCACCCCGACAAAGCCCATGACCACGGCCAGCCATTGTCCCGGGGTCACCCGCTCCCCGAGTAGCGGCACCGACAATGCGGTGACCAGCACCGGGGCGAGAAAGTTGACCGAGGTCGCCTCCGCCAGCGGAAGGTACTGCAGCCCGGCGGTGAACAGCAGGCTGGTGCTGAGCAGGCTCAGCGCACGCAGGGTTTGCAGCAATGGCCGGCGGGTGCGCAGTACCGCCAGGCCAGCCTTGGGCAGGAAGATCCCGGCCATCAGCAAGGTGTGCACCAGGTAACGGACCCACACCACCATGATGACCGGGTAGATCCCGCCGAGGAATTTCGACAAACCGTCGTGGCTGGCGAACAGGAAGGTAGCCACCACCACCAGGGCGATACCGCGCAGCGGCTGGTTGACTCCGGACAACGGTGTACTGGAACTCATGGGGCTCTCGGGCGATTGCCCCGGCATGGCGCCCGGGCATGGACGGATTCTAGAAGAGAAGCCACGGGGTGGACAAAGCATTGTGGTCCAATCAGTACATTCCGTTCGCTGATCGGCCACTTTCTCACATGTCCATCACCGCCCGCGATAATCGCTGGCCGTGAGAACGCAAACCTTGCTGTGCTCGACCCGCAGACCTTCAGTGCAGTCGCTGAGTCACCAGGAAGTTGCACAACAACGGCTCGTCATCCAGGACAATCTCCCGCACGGGACGTGGCAGGTCGCCCAGTACTGCCTGACAGAACGCCAGGGCCGGGGCATCCTCGCGATAACACCGCACCAACCAGTCGCCTTGACCCTGGCACAGCGTGCGCCGCGCTACCGCCAGGCCCACGCCCTGGCGGCGATATTTCTTGAGCACGAACAGGTCGGCCAGCTCCCAGGCGTCGATGCCGGTCAGTTCACTGCGCTCGATAAGCAGGAAGCCGGCGATGAAACCGTCCACCAGTATCAGGCTGGCGCTCCAGCCCGGGGTTTGCCAATAGCGAGTGAAGTGCGGCTCGTGGAGGTAGAAGCGCCCGTCCGCCTCGACATCTTCCTGCTCCCAGTCCGAGGACTCGTAGGCGTAGAATTGGTAGAGGTTGCGCACCAGGTCGGCATGCTCGGGGCCGGTCTGGAGCAGCTCGACAGGGAGTGTCATGAAACAGGCTCGATGAATGCGGGAGCGCGAGTCTACCTGGGCGCCCAGGCGTTTGCAGCAGAGGCGGTATCGCATCCACCCTCGCGGCTCGCCGCCAAGACGATGGATGCGGGTTTGTCACGCCTGCGGCAGGGCCGCCACCGCGTCCACTTCCACCAGCATGCCGTCCAGCGCCAGGCGGGGCACCGGGATCAAGGTGCAGGTCGGGGTCATCCGGCCGCCCCAGGCATGCTCGGCCTCGGCCACCCACTGGCGCAGCCGTGCCTCGGAATGGTCAACCACCAGCAGGGTGAGCTTGCATACGTGCTCGAGCGTTGCCCCACGTGAAGCCAAGGCGATCTTCAGGTTCACCAGGGCCTGACGCGCCTGCTCGTCGAAACGTGCCGACAACTTGCCTTGCAGGTCCTCGCCGCCCTGGCCGGCGATGTACAGCAGGCGGCTGCCCGCGCGTACCTCGGCGACGTGGGAATAGGCATTGCCACTGGGGTCGTAGAGCCCTTCTGGGTTGCTCAGGGCAAAGGCGGCTGGCTGGGTCATGGTATCGCTCCATCAATGGAAAGAGCGGCCGAGTATCAAACCTCAGGTTAAGTCGAGGTCAAGCCCCAGCCACGCCTTGATTGGCGCCTATTTTTCCTGCAGGACCGCCCTGCCCTTCACTGCCCGTGGTCCGCGCCAGGCCCAGAACAACAAGCCTGGGAAAGGTGCATAAACGACGAATACCACCCACAGCATCTTGCGCTCGGCGCGTCGATCACTGCCGATGATGTGCCAGATCGCCCAGATTTCCAGCAGGATAACGACAAGCGCGACAACGAACCAGATTGTTCCGATTTCCATGAGTCTTCTCCTATTGGCTGTACTGGCTTGGTCTTCCGCGCGCGCCGAGGGTTCACTCGGATCTTGTCCGACCCGCGGCCCACTGGCACAGTGACCGGCCGCCCTGCACCGCACCATGGAAGCCCTCATGCCATTCGATCCGACGCTGCTTGCCCAGGCCCGCCACGTGGTGGTGTTCACCGGTGCCGGGGTGTCGGCGGAAAGTGGCATCGCCACGTTTCGCGACAAGCTGACCGGCCTGTGGGCGCGCTTCGATCCGGCGCAACTGGCCAGCGCCGAGGGCTTTCGCGCCGATCCGGCGCTGGTCTGGGGCTGGTACCAGATGCGCCGCGCCGGGATCGCCAAGGCCGAGCCCAACGCGGGTCACCTGGCCATCGCCGCGCTGGCCGCGCAGGTGCCGAAGCTGACCCTGGTGACGCAGAACGTCGACGACCTGCACGAACGCGCGGGCAGCCGTGCCGTGCTGCACTTGCATGGGCGGCTGAATGCCTTTCGCTGCCTGGACTGCGCGCGCCCGGCGGATGAGCCCGTGGCACTGCCCGAGGATGCCGTACACGGCCGCCGCATCGAGCCGCCGCGCTGCGCTTGCTGCGCCGGGCCGTTGCGCCCCGGGGTGGTGTGGTTTGGCGAGATGTTGCCCGAGGCGGTGCTGGAGCAGGCCTTCGCCGCCGCGCGACAGTGCGATGTACTGCTGTCGGTAGGCACCTCAGGCCTGGTACAGCCGGCGGCCTCGATACCTCGCATGGCACTGGCGGCAGGGGCGACGGTGGTGCATGTCAATCCGCAGCCTGTGCCCTGCGAGCATCCGCGGGCGTTCATGCTGCCCGGCAAGGCAGGTGAGGTGCTGCCGCAACTGCTGCGCCAGGCCTTCGCCTGAGCTACCGGGCAGGCCGGTTCAGCGGCCAGCCTGGTCCAACGCCGCCTTCAGGGCATCGGCATCGGCGTAGCTGTTGCGCGCTGCCACCACGCCGTGATCCAGCGCCAGCCACAGCACCTTGCCCTCATCCCCGGCATAGCGGCTGGCAACCCGACCTTTGCGGTCAAGCAGTACCCGGTAGCTGTAGTCGCGCATGGCAGGGATGGCGAACAGCTTGCTGATCAACGCCGGCATGCGCTGGATATCCGCGACGAACACGGCGTGCCGCGCCTCCAGGTAGCCTTTGGGCTGTTCGGCCAGCGCCGCCTTGACCAGCTTGGCACCGTCCATGTCGCGGGCGACCAGCAGGATGCGCGTATCGGCCCCCAGGCTGTAGGGCTGGTCGTACTGATCGAGCAACGTCCAGGGCGCGAGGGTTTCGCCGGGTTGCGCGGCGTGGGCCACGAGCGCCAACAGGCTGAGCAGAAGTGCGGCGGCGTATTTCATGAGGATCAGGTCCGGTTTGTGGGGGCCGTCAGCATAGCCCAACCCGCCGTGCCTGACAGGCTCAACGCAACTGCCCGGCAATCAGCCCCGCGGCAATCAGGATCATCACCGCGCCGGACAACCGCCCCACGGCCTGCGCCGCGGCAGGCCGGGTGCGTAGCACGGCCTTGGCGCCGTAGCCGACCATCAGGTAGATCACCAGCGAACTGCCCAGGTGCACCAAGCCCAGCAGCAGGATCTGCAGAGGCAACGGCCAGCTCGACTGCGGGTCGGTGAACTGCGGCAGCAAGGCCAGGAACAGCAGGAACACCTTGGGGTTGAGGCCGCTGACGCACAGGCCCTTGAATGCCCAGCGCGACCCCGAGTCCTGCCCACCAGCCGCGCCGGCCTCGGGCACCGCCGGGCTCAGCAGCAGGTTGCCGCCCAGCCACAGCAGGTACACGCACCCAGCCAGGGTCAGCAAGGTCAACGCCAGCGGGTGACCGGCGATCAGACTACCGACCCCGGCTGCCACCACCAGGGTGACGAGCAGATGCCCCGACAACATGCCCGCCACCGCCGGCACGACCCAACGCCCACGCATGCCGGCCGAGATGGCGTAGGCCCAGTCGGCGCCGGGGGTGATCACGAACAGCAGGGAAACGGCCCAGAACGCCGTCAGTACACTCATGGCCATTTCGAGCCTTCCTTTCACACAGGTTTCGATGAAGAAAGACTACGGATATCGCCCGGGGATTTTATTTCGTATATTTCCCGGAACAAGCCAAACAATGGAAGAATCTTCCTAATGGATCGAATCGATCGCAAGATCCTTGCCGAGCTGCAAAAAGACGGGCGCCTGTCGGTGACCGAACTGGCCGAGCGCGTGGGCTTGAGCCTGTCGCCCTGCCACCGGCGCCTCAAGGCACTGGAGGACACAGGCGCCATTCTCGGTTATCACGCCCGCCTGGCCCCGGCGGCCCTGGGCTTGAATTTCGCCGCGCTGGTATTCGTGACCCTGCGCGAGGTGACCCGCCAGCCGGTGGCGGACTTCGAGGCGGCGCTGGCCGAGATCCCGCAGATCGTCGAGGCCCAGCGCCTGTTCGGCGACCCCGACTACCTGCTGCACGTGGTGGCCAGGGACCTGCCGGCCTTCCAGAAGCTGTATGACGAGCAACTGACCAGCATTCCCAATGTGAAGCGCCTGAGTTCGACGCTGGTGATGAAGGAAGTGATTCAGGACCGGCTGCTGCCGATGTGACCCTGCGCCGCTGGCCGAGTACAGCCTACAGGCAGGTGGCGGCTGCCGCGCGTCGGCGCAGGGCCATGCCGTCGTTCTTCTGCGCGTAGTAGTCCACCCGCGTGCCGCCGGCCTGGGCATAGACGTCGACGAACGACTCGGCCTCGCGGGTGTACACGGTGAAACCACCTTGCTTGCGGGCCTCCAGGTAGCCGCTGGCGTCGACCCCGAAGGTGTTTTCTTCCTGCCAGCTGAACTGAATGCACTGTGCCACCAGATCCGGCGTCTTGTGCGAATCCAACTGCGCGGTGGGTGCGCCGTTGCGCGCCGCTTCCATGGTCGACGATGCACAGCCCGCCAGCAGCAGCGCCACGGTGATCGGCAGAATTGCTCGCATGTTCCATCCTCGGGACAAAAAAAGAAGGTGACTCTAGCACTGCCGGGGCACGAGTGTGGTGTTTCACAAATAACGACCATAACTCGCGGCGATTTTTGGTCGTATTTGCAAAACATCACACTAGGTGAATCACCGCTGCCGTTCATCGCCGCCGCAATAAAATCTTGCGCGACAAAGAACCAAACTGATCGCCTCGTGTCTCAGGAGGTACCGCGTAAACCGTTGCGGATCAAGGACCTATAACGTGATGAAACGCCTTGCAAGCCTTTCCATGATCGCCACCCTGCTGCTGCTCGGCGGCTGCTACAGCAATCATTACCACGACGATGACGATGGCTGGCGCGACCGTGACCGCGGCCACCGTCACCACCATCGCCATGACCGCGACGATGACGACCGCCAGTACCGTGACCGCTACTACCGCTGAAGCGTCCTTGCAACCCTGACTCGCCGCGAGCGTGCGGCAATCTACCCCTGATGATTCCCCTGAGGTTCATAACATGCGTCTGACTCTGCCTTCCCTCGCTCTCGGCCTGCTGCTCTGCCAGGGCGCTTTCGCCGGTGACGGCACCGCGGCCATCGGCGGCGGCCTGGGTGGCGCCCTTGGCAACGTCGTGGGCAAACAGATCGGCGGCAGCGCCGGCGCGGCGATCGGCGCCGGCCTCGGTGGCGCGGCCGGCAGCGCGGTAGGCGCGCGCAAGGGCAACCGTACCGAGGCGGCCATCGGCGGCGGCCTGGGCTCGGCGGGCGGTTCGCTGATCGGCGGCAAACTTGGCGGCTCCAACGGTTCGACCATCGGTGCCGGCCTGGGCGGCGCGGCTGGTGGCGCCATCGGTAACCACATGGGCGACAACAACCGCAAGCACAAGCGTCGCCACTGATCCCAACGGTCGAAGGCTCGAAGCGAATCAGCAAAAGGCGGCTGCCCCTTAAGGGACAGCCGCCTTT
The DNA here is from genome assembly GCF_900110655.1 of Pseudomonas soli. GTDB lineage: Bacteria > Pseudomonadota > Gammaproteobacteria > Pseudomonadales > Pseudomonadaceae > Aquipseudomonas > Aquipseudomonas soli. Next base: position 155,086 of record NZ_FOEQ01000005.1, on the reverse strand, counting down.
TTCTTTGGCGCGATTTCAGCGCTAGGCAACGCTCTGCAGAAATTCATGAATCAAAGGAATGACGGCAATCCAATAAATCGTTTGCGGATACCCCCTGCACGCTTCGATATTCACGCCATCGAATCACAGGCGCCGCGCACATGAATCAGCCAAGCATCAGCCAGTCCATTGCCATCGTTCACCCGATCACGCTTTCCCATGGTCGCAATGCCGAAGTCTGGGATATCACCGGCAAGCGCTACATCGACTTCGTCGGCGGCATTGGCGTGCTCAACCTGGGCCACTGCAATCCGGCGGTAGTCGAAGCGATCCAGCAGCAGGCCACGCGCCTGACCCACTACGCCTTCAACGCGGCGCCCCACGGCCCCTACCTGGAGCTCATGGAGCGCCTGTGTGAATTCGTCCCGGTCAGCTACCCGTTGGCCGGCATGCTCACCAACAGCGGCGCGGAAGCGGCGGAAAACGCGCTGAAGGTCGCCCGGGGCGCCACTGGCAAGCGCGCCGTCGTCGCCTTCGACGGCGGCTTCCATGGCCGCACCCTGGCCACCCTCAACCTCAATGGCAAGGTAGCCCCGTACAAGCAACGCGTGGGGGAACTGCCAGGCCCGGTCTATCACCTGCCCTACCCCAGCCCGGACACCGGGGTGAGCTGCGAACAGGCGCTCAAGGCCATGGAACGCCTGTTCAGCGTGGAGTTGGCGGTGGAGGACGTGGCGGCGTTCATCTTCGAGCCGGTGCAGGGTGAAGGTGGTTTCCTCGCCCTTGATCCAAGCTTCGCCCAGGCCTTGCGCCGCTTTTGCGACAGCCACGGGATACTGATCATCGTCGACGAGATCCAGTCCGGCTTTGGCCGCACCGGGCAGCGTTTCGCCTTCCCCCGACTGGGTATCGAGCCGGACCTGCTGCTGCTGGCCAAGAGCATCGCCGGTGGCATGCCCCTGGGCGCGGTGGTCGGCCGCCGGGAGATCATGGACTCGCTGCCCAAGGGCGGCCTGGGCGGCACCTACTCGGGCAATCCGATCGCCTGTGCGGCGGCCTTGGCGAGCATTGCGCAGATGACCGACGACAACCTCGCCACCTGGGGCGAACGCCAGGAACAGGCCATCGTCGCACGCCATGCGCGCTGGAAAGCTGCAGGGTTGCCCAGCTCGCTCGGCCGCCTGACCGGGGTCGGCGCCATGCGCGGGCTGGAGTTCGTCAACGGCGATGGCAGCCCGGCACCGGCGCAACTGACCAAGGTGCTGGAGGCGGCGCGTGCCAAGGGGTTGCTGCTGATGCCAAGTGGCAAGGCGCGGCATATCATCCGCCTGTTGGCGCCACTGACCATCGAGGCCGAGCTGCTCGAGGAAGGACTGGATATTCTCGAGCAGTGCCTGGCTGAACTGGGGTAAGGCTTACAGGCCCAGCTCTTCGGGGGTGGGCATGTCGCATTCGAAGGCGATCCAGCCGCCTTCGAGTTCGGCATGGCCGTTGACGATCAGGCCGTAGTAAGTAAGGCCATTTTCCAACGTGACGCAGATGTGCGTGGCGCCTTTTTCCGGTGCCGCGAGTGTCCCGACGAAATGCACCTTCTTCAGCACTTCGGTTACCGCCTCCAGGCCCACGCGCATGTTGCTGTTCTCCGAAGCCTCGGTATCGCCCCCACGGTCTTCGGCGCTGACGGTCACGGTGGCGATGTAGGGGTATTTGCTGCTCAAGCGGGGTTACCTCGGGGTATGGGGCTGGAAATGGGTGACAAGAGTACGGCAGACGCTCGGGGTTGTCTCTATCGGCTCATCGCGGGGCAGGCCCGCTTCCACGGGAGGCCCTGCGACCTGGCCGACATGGCCTCGCGGGCGCCGATCTGTTAGGGTGCCCGCCGATGCACGCCACACCACGCGAGGATACCGAGTGAGCGCAGAACAACCCCTGATCGCCGACCTGTTCGAGGTCGACAAACGCCTGACCCTCAAGCCCGTCGTGGACTTCAACGCCTACCTGCGTAACGCCTTCGGCGACGGCTCCTGCCGCTGCCACCGCTGCGTCGAGGGCAATGGCGACGAGGCCAGCTACAGCCACCGCCACAGCTTCGAACTGGAAGGCCGCACCCTGCACCGACGCTTTGCCAGCACCGCCGGCAGCGACGTGTTGATGGTGCTGAAGAAGGCCTGGCTGTCCTACACCAAGGCCGAACTGATCACCGTCGGCGCGCTGGACATGGCTACCCTCAAGGCCTTCACCGACGCGGCCCTGCACGAACGCCTGCTGGCCCTGCTGCCGGCCAGCGGCCTGGCGCGTGAAGCCGAGGGCCAATGGCAGCTGCAGGTGCTTGCCGACTGACGGTCGCCCCGGCAGGATTCTCCCGCTCTGCTACCTTGGGAGAATCCTCACCCGCAGGTGACCCGCCATGGCCCGCACGACTCCCATCGAGCTGTACCGCAATATCGGCATTGTCGCTCACGTGGATGCCGGCAAGACCACCACCACCGAACGGATCCTGTTCTACACCGGGGTCAACCACAAGATGGGCGAGGTGCACGACGGCGCCGCGACCATGGACTGGATGGCTCAGGAGCAGGAGCGCGGCATCACCATCACCTCGGCGGCCACCACGGCCTTCTGGCAGGGCTCGACCAAGCAGTTCGAGCACAAGTACCGCTTCAATATCATCGACACCCCCGGCCACGTCGACTTCACCATCGAGGTGGAGCGCTCGCTGCGCGTGCTCGATGGCGCGGTAGTGGTGTTCAGCGGCGCCGACGGGGTCGAGCCGCAGTCCGAGACGGTGTGGCGCCAGGCCAACAAATACCATGTGCCGCGCCTGGCCTACATCAACAAGATGGACCGCCAGGGCGCGGACTTCCTACGCGTTGTAAAGCAGATCAACCAGCGCCTGGGCCACCACCCGGTACCGATCCAGCTGGCCATCGGCAGCGAGGAAAACTTCATCGGCCAGATCGACCTGGTGAAGATGAAAGCCATCTACTGGAACGACGCAGACAACGGCACCAGCTACCGCGAAGAAGAGATTCCCGCCGAACTGCAGGCACTGGCGGACGAATGGCGCGCGCACATGATCGAAGCCGCCGCCGAGGCCAATGACGAACTGACGGTGAAATTCCTCGAAGGTGAAGAGCTGACCGTCGACGAGATCAAGGCCGCCCTGCGCCAACGCACCATCGCCAACGAAATCGTCCCGACCATCCTCGGCTCGTCATTCAAGAACAAGGGCGTGCCGCTGATGCTCGACGCGGTGATCGACTACCTGCCCGCCCCGTCCGAAATCCCGGCGATCAAGGGCACCGACCCGGACGATGAAGAGAAGCACCTGGAACGCCACGCCGACGACAAGGAGCCGTTCTCGGCCCTGGCCTTCAAGATCGCCACCGACCCGTTCGTCGGCACCCTGACCTTCGCCCGGGTATATTCGGGCGTGCTCAGCTCGGGCAATGCGGTGCTCAACTCGGTCAAGGGCAAGAAGGAGCGCATCGGCCGCATGGTGCAGATGCACGCCAACCAGCGCGCCGAGATCAAGGACGTGTGCGCCGGTGATATCGCCGCACTGATCGGCATGAAGGACGTGACCACTGGCGACACCCTGTGTGACATGGACAAGCCGATAATCCTCGAACGCATGGACTTCCCCGACCCAGTGATTTCCGTGGCAGTGGAGCCAAAAACCAAGGCCGACCAGGAAAAAATGGGCATTGCCCTGGGCAAGCTGGCCCAGGAGGACCCGTCGTTCCGGGTCAAGACCGACGAGGAAACCGGCCAGACCATCATCTCCGGCATGGGCGAGCTGCACCTGGACATCATCGTCGACCGTATGCGCCGCGAGTTCAACGTCGAGGCCAATATCGGCAAGCCGCAGGTGGCGTACCGCGAGAAGATCCGCAACACCTGCGAGATCGAAGGGCGTTTCGTGCGCCAATCGGGCGGGCGCGGCCAGTACGGCCATTGCTGGATCCGCTTCGCCCCGGGCGACGAAGGCAAGGAAGGCCTGGAGTTCATCAACGAGATCGTCGGCGGCGTGGTGCCGCGCGAGTACATCCCGGCGATCCAGAAAGGCATCGAGGAGCAGATGAAGAACGGCGTGCTTGCCGGCTACCCGTTGATCAACCTGAAGGCGGCGGTGTTCGACGGCTCGTACCACGACGTCGACTCCAACGAGATGGCCTACAAGATTGCCGCCTCCATGGCCACCAAACAGCTTTCGCAGAAAGGTGGCGCGGTGCTGCTGGAGCCGGTGATGAAGGTCGAGGTGGTGACGCCCGAGGAGTACCAGGGCGATATCCTCGGCGACCTGAGCCGGCGCCGGGGCATGATCCAGGATGGCGACGAGACCCCGGCCGGCAAGGTGATCCGTGCCGAGGTGCCGCTGGGCGAAATGTTCGGCTACGCCACCTCGATGCGCTCGATGACCCAGGGCCGGGCGAGTTTCTCGATGGAGTTCACCCGCTACGCCGAGGCGCCGGCAAGCATTGCCGATGGCATCGTGAAGAAGAATCGCGGGGAGTAAGCCTTTCTCCTATAACGGCGCTATCGCCGGCAAGCCGGCTCCCACAGGTACTGCAAAGTTCTTGAGTGCAGTGACAATCCTGTGGGAGCCGGTTTGCCGGCGATAGGATCGGTGCAGGCGACCATTGCCTTCAATGCTGCTCCCCCGCCCGCTTCAACAGCTTCTTGCAGCGCTCGGAAAGGTGCACCACCCGCAACTGCTTGCCCGCCTTGGCATAGCGCTCGCGCAGGGTCTTCAGCGCCGCGATCGCCGAATAATCGACAAAGCTCAGGTGCTGGCAATCCAGCGTGACCTTCGCCGGGTCGTTGGCCGGGTCGAACTGGTTGAGAAACGGTGTGGTCGAGGCGAAGAACAGCGTGCCGTGCACCTGGTAATGCTTGCTGCCCTCGGCGTCCTCATGACTGTCGGCATACAGCTCGCGCGCGTGCTGCCAGGCAAAATTGATGGCCGCGATGACGATACCGAACAGCACCGCCGTGGCCAGGTCGGTGAACACCGTGACCACGGTCACGGCGAGGATCGCCAGCACATCGCTCACCGGCACCTTGTGCAGCACCCGCAGCGACGCCCAGGCGAAGGTCTGCTGGGCCACCACGAACATCACCCCGACCAGCGCCGCCAGCGGAATACGCTCGATCAACGGCGACAGGAACAGCACGAACAGCAGGATCATCACCCCCGCTACCACGCCCGACAGTCGGCCACGGCCATTGGAGCTGAGATTGATCACGGTCTGGCCGATCATCGCGCAGCCACCCATGCCGCCGCACAGGCCCGAGACCATGTTGGCCGCACCCAGGGCCACGCACTCGCGATCCGGGTAGCCACGGCTCTCGGTGATCTCGTCGGTGAGGTTGAGGGTCAGCAGGGTTTCCAGCAGGCCGACCATGGCCATTAGCACCGCATAGGGCGCGATGATCTTCAGGGTCTCGAGGTTCCAGGGGATGTCCGGCAGCGTAAGTGTCGGCAGGCCGCCGGCGATGTGCGCCATATCGCCGAGGGTGCGGGTTGGCAGGCCCAGCAGATAGACCAGTAGGCCGACGCCGAGGATTGCCACCAGAGCCGGCGGCACGGCGCGGGTCAGCCTGGGAAGCACATAGACCACCAGCATGGTCAACGCCACCAAGCCGATCATCAGGTACAGCGGCGCACCGCTGAGCCAGTGCTCGCCTTCCTTGAAGTGCTCCAGCTGGGCCAGGGCGATGACGATAGCCAGGCCGTTGACGAAGCCGAGCATCACCGGGTACGGCACCAGGCGTACCAGCTTGCCCAGGCGCAGCGCGCCGAACAGGATCATCACCAGCCCGCCCAGCAGCACCGTGGCCAGCAGGTACTGGACGCCGTGCTGTACCACCAGGGCGACGATGACCACCGCCATCGAACCGGCGGCGCCGGAGATCATCCCCGGGCGGCCGCCGAACAGCGCGGTCAGGGTGCAGATGATGAAGGCGCCGTACAGGCCCATCAGCGGGTTGAGGTGGGCTACCAGGGCGAAAGCGATGCACTCCGGTACCAGGGCGAACGAAGTGGTGAGGCCGGCGAGCAGGTCGGCGCGTAGGCGTGCGGGTTTCATGGGGGTCCTGTGAGCAGCCTCGGCGCAGATCGTTGTGTGGGAGCGCCTGAGGAATGAGCCTGAAGTCGAGGGCCGCGATGTTACGGAATTTACCTGACTGCAACCACTGAAAAGCCGACCTGTGCATGCCGCTGTGATCCACGACCAGCAAGATGCCGACAAATTTGCCATCATGTCCATTCCACCCGCGGAGATCATGGACATGCCGCTACGCCCCCTCCTCGCCTCGCTGCTGCTGGCCGCCAGCCTTACGGCCCAGGCCGCCACCGAGGTCATTGCCCTGCAACATCGCAGCAGCGCCGAACTGCTGCCCGCCGCCCAGTCCTTCCTTGGCAAGGACGGCAGCGTCAGCACCTTCGAGGACAAGCTGATCGTCAACGCCAGCCAGGAACGCATCGACGACCTGCGCGCCCTGCTGCAACAGCTCGATACCGCGCCCAAACGCCTTCTGATCAGCGTCGACAACAACGACAGCAACTTCCAGGACAACCGCGGCAACGCCCGCGTGATCCGCTACGGCACAGCCAACCGCGAAGGCGGCATGCAGCAGGTGCAGGCCAGCGACGGCCAGCCGGCACTGATCCAGGTGGGCCATAGCATCCCTGTCACCAGTAGCTCCACCGATGGTTACGGGCGTATCCAGAACAACACCGAATACCGCAACGTGACCCAGGGTTTCTACGTCACGCCACGCCTTAGCGGCGATACGGTTCGCCTGCAAATCAGCACCAATAACGATCGAATGAGCCAGGAACGTGCCGATGTAGTGAAAGTGCAGAGCACCGACACGACCGTTACCGGCAAGCTCGGCGAGTGGATCACCCTGGCCGGGTTCAACCAGCAGAGCCAGTCCGAGCGCAGCGCGTCAAGCCTCACTTACAGCACCCAGCGCGGTGAAAACATGACTTTGCGGGTCAAAGTCGACCTTCTCGACTGACCCCAGGTAATTCAAGGCCTCGACCAAGGGCCTTGAAACTGACCGCCAAGTCGCATTAGACCAAAGATGTAGTAAGCATAAAAAAGCACTACAAAATGTTTGACAGGCTCTTTTCGCCAAGGGCATGATGGCCTCGCTCCCGCTAATCAGAGGCCCTGGCAAGGGTCTTCGAGGTGCGCTCCTCCCACCGTGGAGGCACCTCGTGTCCATACGGCCCACAAGGCGGTTCGACGGGATTGCGACTGCAACGAAGAAGTTGTCCCGAGGGACGGAAGCGCATCACCGCAGTTCTGGCAATCGCGTCGCACCGCAGCAAGGCATCCACGAGCCAACCTGCAGGGCACACCTTCGCCTGGCCTGCCCACCCTTCCCCTTCGCACTTCCCCGTTCGCCGCCGCACTCCCCCGGACAGCACAGCCTGGCCCTCTGACCCGCGTATCCGAGCATCAGCACAATTACACTCAAGATCGATGCGACGAGGTTTATTTCCATGGCACTGACACGCGAACAGCAAATTGCAGCCCTCGAGAAAGACTGGGCCGAGAACCCGCGCTGGAAAGGCGTGACCCGTACCTACACCGCCGCCGATGTCGTTCGCCTGCGTGGCTCCCTGCAGCCGGAGCACACCCTGGCTCGCCAGGGCGCGGAAAAACTGTGGAAGCTGGTCACCCAAGGTGCCCACCCGTCCTTCCGCCCTGAAAAAGATTTCGTCAACTGCATGGGCGCCCTGACCGGCGGCCAGGCTGTGCAACAGGTCAAGGCTGGCATCCAGGCCATCTACCTGTCCGGCTGGCAGGTTGCCGCCGACAACAACTCGGCCGAGTCGATGTACCCCGACCAATCGCTGTACCCGGTCGACTCGGTGCCGACCGTAGTCAAGCGCATCAACAACTCTTTCCGCCGCGCAGACCAGATCCAGTGGAAAGCCGGCAAGAACCCAGGTGACGAGGGCTACATCGACTACTTCGCACCGATCGTGGCCGACGCAGAAGCCGGTTTCGGCGGCGTGCTGAATGCCTACGAGCTGATGAAGAACATGATCGAAGCGGGCGCCGCCGGCGTGCACTTCGAAGACCAGCTGGCCTCGGTGAAAAAATGCGGCCACATGGGCGGCAAGGTACTGGTCCCGACCCAGGAAGCCGTACAGAAGCTCGTGGCTGCCCGTCTGGCCGCCGACGTTGCCGGTGTGCCGACCATCATCCTGGCCCGTACCGACGCCAACGCCGCCGACCTGCTGACCAGCGACTGCGATCCGTACGACCAGCCGTTCGTGATCGGCGACCGTACCCGTGAAGGCTTCTACAAAGTCCGCGCCGGCCTCGATCAGGCCATCTCCCGCGGCCTGGCCTACGCGCCGTATGCCGACCTGATCTGGTGCGAAACCGCCAAGCCGGACCTGGACGAAGCCCGTCGCTTCGCCGAAGCAATCAAGAAGGAATACCCGGACCAACTGCTGTCTTACAACTGCTCGCCTTCCTTCAACTGGAAGAAGAACCTGGACGACGCCACCATCGCCAAGTTCCAGCGGGAGCTGTCGGCCATGGGCTACAAGCACCAGTTCATCACCCTGGCCGGCATCCACAACATGTGGCACGGCATGTTCAACCTGGCGCACGACTACGCCCGCAACGACATGACCGCCTACGTGAAGCTGCAGGAGCAGGAATTCGCTGACGCCAGCAAAGGCTACACCTTCGTGGCGCACCAGCAGGAAGTCGGCACCGGCTACTTCGATGACATGACCACCGTGATCCAGGGTGGCGCTTCGTCGGTTACCGCACTGACTGGTTCGACAGAGGAAGAGCAGTTCCACTGAGTCTGGTGAACTGCTGAACAGGAAGGCCCGGGGCTTGTGAAAGTCCTGGGCCTTTCTTATTGCCTGTACCGACCCTTTTGCGGGGCACAGGCAATACCGCAGATCAGGTCTATGCTTGTGGCTACCCAGCCGCAAGGACCGCCCATGCCTCGTCCAAGCCACCTGATCCTGATCGCCGTCGCAGCCGCTGCCCTCTATATATACGCACTGGCCAGCGACAACGCCCTGCTCGGCCTCCTGAGCAAACCCATCCCGGTCCTGAGCCTGATCGCCTGGCTGGGCAGTACGCCCACCACGCCCTACCGTCGCTGGATCATGATCGGCCTGGCCTTCTCGGTACTCGGCGACATCCTCCTGGCCATCCCCCGCGACCTGTTCGTGTTCGGCCTGGCCGCGTTCCTTTGCGCCCACCTGGCGTACCTTCGCGGTTACTGCAGCCTGACCCAACGCCCGGCCTACCCCTCACTGGCCTTCGCACTGCTGGTGGGCGCCTCGCTGTTCGGCCTGCTCGCCAGCCACGGCCTGGGCCCACTGCTGATCCCGGTGGCGCTGTATGCCCTTGCGATCTGCTGCATGCTCTGGCGCGCCCTGGCGTGTGGCGGTGTCGCCGCAATGGGTGCCTGCGCCTTCGTGTTCTCCGACAGCCTGATCGGCATCGACCGCTTCGTCAGCCCGTTCGCCGCTGCCGAGTACCTGATCATCCTGTCCTACTGGCTCGGCCAGTGGCTCATTGCCGCGTCGGTCAGCCGCGGCGCAAACGACAAAGTATTGATCCAGAGCGGTACCCGCAGCATCGGAAGCTGCTAGAACGAGAGTTTTTCGCATTTGCAAGTGGGCAGATCGGCTGATGAACTTTGCAAGGCCCAGAACAGCTAAAACAATACAGCCCATATCAAATGATATTAATTATCATTACGCAACTAGTCAGTCATTACGCGGGGTAAGAAACATAATTAACAAATCCGCGTGCAATGCCCGAAACTCAAGGCTTTCAGCCAGTTACGAAAGATTTTTGTTCTTAAACCTACGAATAAATTTGCAACGGAAATTTTACTTGCACTGGGTTTACCCATAAAATCAGCGCGATTGATTCAGCTGCGACATTTGGTCACTGCGTCTGCGACACCACGTCGCCGCTCTACTTATTTCAGACTGCAGAGCTGGGTCTCTGTATAAGGATTTCTAGCATGTCCGATTCGGCAGGACTCATCGCCCACAACTGGGGCTTTGCCATCTTCCTCCTGGGTGTCGTCGGCCTGTGTGCCTTCATGCTCGGCCTGTCCAGCCTGCTCGGTAGCAAGGCCTGGGGTCGCGCCAAGAACGAACCCTTCGAATCCGGCATGCTGCCCGTTGGCAGTGCCCGCCTGCGCCTGTCCGCCAAATTCTATCTGGTCGCGATGCTGTTCGTGATCTTCGATATCGAAGCCCTCTTCCTGTATGCATGGTCTGTGTCCGTCCGCGAAAGCGGCTGGACCGGATTCGTCGAAGCACTCGTTTTCATAGCAATTCTGTTGGCAGGTCTTGTCTACCTATGGCGCGTCGGGGCGCTCGATTGGGCTCCCGAAGGTCGCCGCAAGCGGCAAGCGAAGCTGAAACAATGAGGCTTTGGCATGCAATACAATCTCACCAGAATCGATCCGGACGCACCTAACGAGCAGTATCCGGTCGGTGAGCGGGAAACCGTCACCGATCAACTGCTGGAAGACCAGGTCCACAAGAACATCTACATGGGGAAACTCGAGGATGTGCTGCGTGGCGCGGTCAACTGGGGTCGCAAGAACTCCCTCTGGCCGTACAACTTCGGCCTTTCCTGCTGCTACGTGGAAATGACCACGGCCTTCACGGCACCCCACGACATCGCCCGCTTCGGCGCCGAAGTCATCCGGGCCTCGCCGCGTCAGGCCGACTTCATGGTCATCGCCGGTACCTGCTTCGTGAAGATGGCGCCGATCATCCAGCGCCTGTACGAGCAGATGCTCGAGCCCAAGTGGGTCATCTCCATGGGTTCGTGCGCCAACTCCGGCGGCATGTACGACATCTACTCGGTCGTTCAGGGGGTCGACAAGTTCCTCCCCGTGGACGTGTACGTGCCTGGCTGCCCGCCGCGCCCCGAGGCGTTCCTGCAAGGCTTGATGCTGCTGCAGGAATCGATCGGCCAGGAGCGACGCCCGCTTTCCTGGGTTGTTGGCGATCAAGGCATCTACCGTGCCGAGATGCCCGCCCAGAAAGACCTGCGTCGCGAACAGCGTATCGCGGTAACCAACCTGCGCAGCCCCGACGAAGTCTGATCCAGCGACCTGCCGCCCGCTCCCCCAGGAGCCGGCGGCCTGGCTTCATTCTTAACGTTGACCCAAAGCGACCGAGACCATGACAGCGGACAACGCTATTTATATTCCGCCTTACAAGGCTGACGACCAGGATGTGGTCGTCGAACTGCACAACCGATTCGGCGCCGACGCTTTCGTCGCCCAGGAAACCCGCACCGGCATGCCGGTACTGTGGGTAAAGCGTGCCCAGCTCAAAGAAGTACTTTCCTTCCTGCGCAACGTCGCCAAGCCGTACAGCATGCTGTACGACCTGCACGGCGTCGACGAGCGCCTGCGCACCCAGCGCCGCGGCCTGCCGGCCGCCGACTTCAGCGTGTTCTACCACCTGCTGTCGGTCGAGCGTAACAGCGACGTGATGATCAAGGTGTCGCTGAGCGAAGGCGACCTCAACTTGCCGACCGTCACCGGTATCTGGCCCAACGCCAACTGGTACGAGCGTGAAGTCTGGGACATGTTCGGCATCGACTTCGCCGGCCACCCGCACCTGAGCCGCATCATGATGCCGCCGACCTGGGAAGGTCACCCGCTGCGCAAGGACTACCCGGCCCGCGCTACCGAATTCGACCCCTACAGCCTGACCCTGGCCAAGCAGCAGCTTGAAGAGGAATCGGCACGTTTCAACCCGGAAGCCTGGGGCATGAAGCGTTCGGGCGCCAACGAGGACTACATGTTCCTCAACCTCGGCCCCAACCACCCTTCGGCCCACGGTGCCTTCCGTATCGTCCTGCAGCTGGACGGCGAAGAGATCGTCGATTGCGTGCCGGATATCGGCTACCACCACCGTGGTGCCGAGAAGATGGCCGAACGTCAGTCGTGGCACAGCTTCATCCCCTACACCGACCGTATCGACTACCTCGGCGGGGTGATGAACAACCTGCCGTACGTACTGGCGGTAGAGAAGCTGGCCGGCATCCAGGTGCCGCAGAAGGTCGACGTGATCCGCATCATGCTCGCCGAATTCTTCCGCATCACCAGCCACCTGCTGTTCCTGGGCACCTATATCCAGGACGTCGGCGCCATGACCCCGGTGTTCTTCACCTTCACCGACCGCCAACGCGCCTACACCGTGATCGAGGCGATCACCGGTTTCCGCCTGCACCCGGCCTGGTACCGCATCGGTGGCGTCGCCCACGACCTGCCGCGCGGCTGGGACAAGCTGGTCAAGGACTTCGTCGAATGGCTGCCCAAGCGCCTCGACGAATACACCAAGGCCGCCCTGCAGAACAGCATCCTCAAGGGCCGTACCATCGGCGTTGCCGCGTACAACACCAAGGAAGCCCTGGCCTGGGGCACCACCGGTGCCGGCCTGCGCTCCACCGGTTGCGACTTCGACCTGCGTAAAGCCCGCCCCTACTCCGGCTACGAGAACTTCGAATTCGAAGTACCGCTGGCCCACAACGGCGATGCCTATGACCGCTGCATGGTCCGTGTCGAGGAGATGCGCCAGAGTATCCGCATCATCGACCAGTGCCTGCGCAACATGCCGGAAGGACCGTACAAGGCGGACCACCCGCTGACCACGCCGCCGCCGAAAGAGCGCACCCTGCAGCACATCGAGACCTTGATCACCCACTTCCTGCAAGTCTCGTGGGGCCCGGTCATGCCGGCCAACGAGTCGTTCCAGATGATCGAGGCGACCAAGGGCATCAACAGTTACTACCTGACGAGCGATGGCGGCACCATGAGCTACCGCACCCGGATCCGTACCCCGAGCTATCCGCACCTGCAGCAGATCCCTTCGGTGATCAAAGGCAGCATGGTTGCGGACCTGATCGCGTACCTGGGCAGTATCGACTTCGTTATGGCTGACGTGGACCGCTAAGCATGAACAGCACGCTTATCCAAACCGACCGTTTCGCCCTGAGCGAAACCGAGCGCTCGGCCATCGAGCACGAGATGCATCACTACGAGGACCCGCGCGCGGCGTCCATCGAAGCCCTGAAGATCGTGCAGAAAGAGCGCGGCTGGGTGCCGGACGGCGCCATCTACGCCATCGGCGAAGTGCTGGGCATCCCCGCCAGCGACGTCGAGGGTGTGGCCACCTTCTACAGCCAGATCTTCCGCCAGCCGGTCGGCCGCCACATCATCCGCGTATGCGACAGCATGGTCTGCTACATCGGCGGCCATGAATCGGTGGTCAGCCAGATCCAGAGCGAGCTGGGCATCGGCCTCGGCCAGACCACCGCGGACGGGCGCTTCACCCTGCTGCCGGTGTGCTGCCTGGGCAACTGCGACAAGGCCCCGGCGCTGATGATCGACGACGACACCTTTGGCGACGTGCAACCTGCCGGCGTCTCCAAGCTGCTGGAGGGTTACGTATGACCATCACTTCCTTCGGCCCGGCCAACCGCATTGCGCGCAGCGCCGAAACCCACCCGCTGACCTGGCGCCTGCGCGACGACGGCGAGCCGGTCTGGCTGACCGAGTACGAGTCCAAGAACGGCTATGCCGCCGCGCGCAAGGCGCTGGCCGACATGTCCGCCGACGACATCGTGCAGAGCGTCAAGGACTCCGGCCTCAAGGGCCGGGGCGGCGCGGGCTTCCCCACTGGCGTGAAGTGGGGCCTGATGCCCAAAGACGAATCCATGAACATCCGCTACCTGCTGTGCAACGCGGATGAAATGGAGCCCAACACCTGGAAGGACCGCATGCTGATGGAGCAACAGCCCCATCTGCTGGTCGAGGGCATGCTGATCAGCGCCCGCGCCCTTAAGGCCTACCGTGGTTACATCTTCCTGCGTGGCGAATACACCACCGCGGCGAAGAACCTCAACCGCGCCATCGATGAAGCCAAGGCCGCCGGCCTGCTGGGCAAGAACATCCTGGGTTCCGGTTTCGACTTCGAGCTATTCGTGCACACCGGTGCCGGGCGTTACATCTGCGGTGAAGAGACCGCGTTGATCAACTCCCTCGAAGGCCGTCGCGCCAACCCGCGCTCCAAGCCGCCCTTCCCTGCCGCCGTCGGCGTGTGGGGCAAGCCGACCTGCGTTAACAATGTCGAGACCCTGTGCAACGTGCCGGCCATCGTCGCCAACGGCAACGACTGGTACAAGTCGCTGGCCCGCGAAGGCAGTGAAGACCACGGCACCAAGCTGATGGGCTTCTCCGGCAAGGTGAAGAACCCGGGCCTGTGGGAGCTGCCATTCGGCGTCACCGCCCGCGAGCTGTTCGAAGACTACGCTGGCGGCATGCGCGACGGCTTCAAGCTCAAGTGCTGGCAGCCTGGCGGCGCCGGTACCGGCTTCCTGCTGCCCGAGCACCTCGATGCGCAGATGTATGCCGGTGGCATCGCCAAGGTCGGCACCCGTATGGGTACCGGCCTGGCCATGGCGGTCGACGACAGCGTCAACATGGTGTCGCTGCTGCGCAACATGGAAGAGTTCTTCGCCCGCGAGTCGTGCGGCTGGTGCACCCCTTGCCGTGACGGCCTGCCGTGGAGCGTGAAGATGCTGCGCGCACTGGAGAACGGCCAAGGCCGCGCCGAAGACATCGAGACGCTACTGGGGCTGGTCAACTTCCTCGGCCCAGGCCGTACCTTCTGTGCTCATGCACCAGGTGCCGTCGAGCCATTGGGCAGTGCCATCAAATACTTCCGCTCGGAGTTCGAGGCCGGTGTGGCGCCAGAAAGCGCTGGCACCCTGCGCCCGAACCTGGCGAAGCCGATCGTGGTCGGCGCATAACAAGATGAAACAGCGGATGGTCCGTGCCATCCGCCAGCCTGCTGGCCGGCCCGAACGACTCGAGGCCGGCCGCAAGCTCACCGATTTCCATTAGCCACGCCCGCTCACGCGGGCCAACGAAGAACTTTGAACAATGGCCACTATCCACGTAGACGGCAAAGCGCTCGAAGTCAACGGTGCGGACAACCTGTTACAGGCATGTCTGTCACTCGGCCTCGACATCCCCTATTTCTGCTGGCACCCGGCGCTCGGTAGCGTCGGCGCCTGCCGGCAGTGCGCGGTCAAGCAGTACACCGACGAGAACGACACCCGTGGTCGTATCGTCATGTCCTGCATGACCCCTGCCTCCGACGGCACCTGGATCTCCATCGACGATGAGGAGTCCAAGGCGTTCCGCGCCAGCGTCGTCGAATGGCTGATGACCAACCACCCGCACGACTGCCCGGTGTGCGAGGAAGGCGGTCACTGCCACCTGCAGGACATGACGGTAATGACCGGCCACAACGAGCGCCGCTACCGTTTCACCAAGCGTACCCACCAGAACCAGGACCTCGGCCCGTTCATCGCCCACGAGATGAACCGCTGCATCGCCTGCTACCGCTGCGTGCGCTACTACAAGGACTACGCCGGCGGCACCGACCTGGGCGTATACGGCGCCCACGACAACGTGTACTTCGGTCGCGTCGAAGACGGCGTGCTGGAAAGCGAGTTCTCCGGCAACCTCACCGAGGTCTGCCCGACCGGTGTGTTCACCGACAAGACCCACTCCGAGCGCTACAACCGCAAGTGGGACATGCAGTTTGCCCCGAGCATCTGCCATGGCTGCTCCAGCGGTTGCAACATCAGCCCCGGCGAACGCTACGGCGAACTGCGCCGCATCGAGAACCGCTTCAACGGCTCGGTGAACCAGTACTTCCTGTGCGACCGTGGCCGCTTCGGCTATGGCTACGTCAACCGCAAGGACCGTCCGCGCCAGCCACACCTGGCCGATGGCAGCAAGCTGTCCCTCGACGCCGCCCTGGACAAGGCCGCCGACCTGCTGCGCGGTCGCACCATCGTCGGCATCGGCTCGCCACGCGCCAGCCTCGAGAGCAACTACGGCCTGCGCGAGCTGGTCGGTGCCGAGTACTTCTACTCGGGCATGGAGGCTGGTGAGCTGGCCCGCGTACGCCTGGCGCTGGACGTGCTGAACAACAGCCCGCTGCCGGTGCCGACCCTGCGCGACATCGAAGACCACGACGCCGTGTTCGTGCTCGGCGAAGACCTGACCCAGACCGCCGCCCGTGTCGCCCTGGCCGTGCGCCAGGCCACCAAGGGCAAGGCCGAGGCCATGGCCGACGCCATGCGCGTGCAGCCTTGGCTGGACGCCGCGGTGAAGAACATCGGCCAGCACGCGCTGTACCCGCTGTTCATCGCATCCTTGGCTGAAACCAAGCTGGATGACGTTGCCGAAGAGTGTGTACACGCCGCTCCCGCCGACCTCGCCCGTATCGGTTTCGCCGTGGCCCATGCCATCGACCCGAGCGCGCCTGCCGTTGCCGGCCTGGACGACGAAGCCAAGGCCCTGGCCCAGCGCATCGCCGACGCCCTGGTCGCTGCCCAGCGCCCACTGGTCGTCGCCGGTACTTCGCTGGCCGACCCTGCGCTGATCGAAGCCGCCGCCAACATCGCCAAGGCCCTCAAGCTGCGCGAGAAGAACGGTTCGCTGAGCCTGGTCGTGCCTGAGGCCAACAGCCTCGGTCTGGCGATGATGGGCGGTGAGTCCGTCGACGCGGCGCTGGACGCCGTGATCAGCGGCAAGGCCGACGCCATCGTCGTGCTGGAAAACGACCTGTACGCCCGCGTACCGGCCGCCAAGGTCGACGCCGCGCTGGCTGCGGCCAAGGTGGTGATCGTCGCCGATCACTCGAAAACCCCGACCGTTGACCGTGCCCACCTGGTGCTGCCGGCGGCTTCGTTCGCCGAAGGCGATGGCACCCTGGTCAGCCAGGAAGGCCGTGCCCAGCGCTTCTTCCAGGTGTTCGACCCGCAATACCTGGACAGCAGCATCCAGATCCACGAAGGCTGGCGCTGGATGCACGCCCTGCGCGCGACCCTGCTGAACAAGCCGGTGGACTGGACCCAGCTGGACCACGTCACCAGCGCCTGCGCCGAAGCCGCACCGCAACTGGCCGGCATCGTCAACGCAGCACCTTCCGCCGCGTTCCGCATCAAGGGCATGAAGCTGGCCCGCGAGCCGCTGCGCTACTCGGGTCGTACCGCCATGCGCGCCAACATCAGCGTGCACGAGCCGCGTACCCCGCAGGACAAGGACACCGCGTTCGCCTTCTCCATGGAAGGCTACTCGGGTTCGGCCGAACCGCGTCAGCAGGTTCCGTTCGCCTGGTCGCCGGGCTGGAACTCGCCGCAAGCCTGGAACAAGTTCCAGGACGAGGTGGGTGGCCATCTGCGTGCCGGTGACCCAGGCGTACGCCTGATCGAGACCCAAGGCGACCGCCTGGGCTGGTTCACCGCCATCCCTGGCGCGTTCAACCCGGCTCGCGGCACCTGGACCGCGGTTCCGTTCTTCCACCTGTTCGGCAGCGAAGAGTCCTCCTCGCGCGCCGCTCCGGTGCAGGAGCGCATCCCGGCCGCCTACGTCGCCTTGGCCAAGTCCGAAGCCGACCGCCTGGGCGTCAACGACGGCGCGATGCTGAGCCTGAACGTGGCCGGTGTGTCGCTGCGCCTGCCGCTGCGTATCAATGAAGAACTGGGCGCTGGCCTGGTTGCGTTGCCCAAAGGCCTGGCCGGCATTCCGCCCGCCATCTTCGGTGCAGCCGTCGAAGGCCTGCAGGAGGCAGCACAATGAGCTGGTTCACCCCCGAAGTGATCGACGTGATCATTCAGGTCGTCAAGGCAATCGTGGTGCTGCTGGCCGTGGTGGTCTGCGGCGCGCTGCTCAGCTTCGTCGAGCGTCGCCTGCTGGGCTGGTGGCAGGACCGCTACGGCCCGAACCGGGTCGGCCCGTTCGGCATGTTCCAGATCGCCGCCGACATGCTGAAGATGTTCTTCAAGGAAGACTGGAACCCGCCCTTTGTCGACAAGGTGATCTTCACCCTGGCCCCCGTAGTCGCCATGAGCGCGCTGCTGATCGCCTTCTCGATCATCCCGATCACCCCGGGCTGGGGCGTGGCCGACCTGAACATCGGCCTGCTGTTCTTCTTCGCCATGGCCGGCCTGTCGGTCTACGCCGTGCTGTTCGCCGGCTGGTCGTCGAACAACAAGTACGCCCTGCTCGGCAGCCTGCGCGCTTCGGCGCAGACCGTGTCCTACGAAGTGTTCCTGGGCTTGGCGCTGATGGGCGTGGTGGTGCAGGTGGGTTCGTTCAACATGCGCGACATCGTTGACTACCAGGCCCAGAACCTGTGGTTCATCATTCCGCAGTTCTTCGGCTTCTGCACCTTCTTCATCGCTGGCGTCGCCGTGACCCACCGTCACCCGTTCGACCAGCCGGAAGCGGAACAGGAACTGGCCGACGGCTACCACATCGAATACGCCGGCATGAAATGGGGCATGTTCTTCGTCGGTGAGTACATCGGCATCATCCTCATCTCGGCGCTGCTGGTGACCCTGTTCTTCGGTGGCTGGCACGGCCCGTTCGGCCTGCTGCCGCAGGTACCGTTCCTGTGGTTCGCCCTGAAGACCGCGTTCTTCATCATGCTGTTCATCCTGCTGCGCGCCTCGATCCCGCGCCCACGCTATGACCAGGTGATGGACTTCAGCTGGAAGTTCTGCCTGCCGCTGACCCTGATCAATTTGCTGGTGACCGCTGCGATCGTGCTCTACAACACGCCAGCCGTCGCGGCCCAGTGAGGATTTGACCCATGTTCAAGTATATCGGCGACATCGTTAAGGGCACCGGCACCCAGCTGCGCAGCCTGGCAATGGTGTTCTCCCACGGGTTCCGCAAGCGCGACACCCTGCAATACCCCGAAGAACCCGTGTACCTGCCGCCGCGCTACCGTGGCCGCATCGTCCTCACCCGCGACCCCGATGGCGAGGAGCGCTGCGTGGCGTGCAACCTCTGCGCGGTGGCCTGCCCGGTCGGCTGCATCTCGCTGCAGAAGGCCGAGACAGAGGACGGCCGTTGGTACCCCGAGTTCTTCCGCATCAACTTCTCGCGCTGCATCTTCTGCGGGCTGTGTGAAGAGGCGTGCCCGACCACCGCGATCCAGCTGACTCCGGATTTCGAAATGGCCGAGTTCAAGCGTCAGGACCTGGTGTACGAGAAAGAAGATCTGCTGATCTCCGGCCCCGGCAAGAACCCTGACTACAACTTCTACCGTGTTGCGGGCATGGCAATCGCTGGCAAGCCGAAAGGCGCTGCACAGAACGAAGCCGAGCCGATCAACGTGAAGAGCTTGCTCCCATAAGGACAGAAAGATGGAATTCGCTTTCTACTTCGCATCCGGTGTCGCCGTTGTCTCCACGCTGCGCGTGGTGACCGGCACCAACCCGGTGCACGCCCTGCTCTACCTGATCATTTCGCTGATCTCCGTGGCGATGATCTTCTTCTCCCTCGGTGCGCCCTTCGCCGGTGCCCTGGAAGTGATCGCCTACGCCGGCGCCATCATGGTGCTGTTCGTCTTCGTGGTGATGATGCTCAACCTCGGGCCGGCCTCGGTCGCCCAGGAGCGTGGCTGGCTCAAGCCGGGCATCTGGGCGGGGCCGGTGATCCTCGCCGCCCTGCTGCTGCTGGAGCTGCTCTACGTGCTGTTCGTCACCCCGTCGGGCGCTGCCATCAGCGGTACCACCGTGAGCGCCAAAGAGGTCGGCATCAGCCTGTTCGGCCCTTACCTGCTGGTGGTCGAACTGGCCTCGATGCTGCTGCTCGCGGCAGCCGTCACCGCCTTCCACCTGGGCCGCAACGAGGCGAAGGAGTAAATCATGGGTGCTATCCCTCTCGAGCATGGTCTGGCGGTCGCCGGCATCCTGTTCTGCTTAGGTCTGGTTGGCCTGATGGTCCGCCGCAACATTCTCTTCGTGCTCATGAGCCTGGAAGTCATGATGAACGCCGCTGCCCTGGCGTTCATCGTCGCCGGTGCCCGTTGGGTCCAGCCCGACGGCCAGGTGATGTTCATTCTGGTGATCAGCCTGGCAGCCGCCGAGGCCAGCATTGGCCTGGCGATCCTGCTGCAGCTGTATCGCCGCTTCCACACTCTCGACATCGATGCTGCCAGTGAGATGCGCGGATGAACCTTATCTTCCTGACGTTCGTATTCCCCCTGATCGGCTTCCTGCTGCTGTCGTTCTCGCGCGGGCGGTTCTCGGAGAACCTGTCGGCGCTGATCGGCGTCGGCTCGGTCGGTCTGTCGGCGGCCACCGCTGCCTACGTGATCTGGCAGTTCAACGTCGCCCCGCCTGAGGGCGGTGCGTACAGCCAGCTGCTGTGGCAGTGGATGTCGGTGGACGGCTTCGCGCCGAACTTCACCCTGTACGTGGATGGCCTGTCGGTCACCATGCTGGGCGTGGTCACCGGCGTCGGCTTCCTGATCCACCTGTTCGCTTCCTGGTACATGCGTGGCGAAGCCGGCTATTCGCGCTTCTTCTCGTACACCAACCTGTTCATCGCCAGCATGCTGTTCCTGGTGCTGGGCGACAACCTGCTGTTCATCTACTTCGGCTGGGAAGGCGTGGGCCTGTGCTCGTACCTGTTGATCGGTTTCTACTACAGCAACCGCAACAACGGTAACGCGGCGCTCAAGGCGTTCATCGTCACCCGTATCGGCGACGTGTTCATGGCCATCGGCCTGTTCATCCTGTTCGTCCAGCTGGGCACGCTGAACGTGCAGGAACTGCTGGTACTGGCACCGCAGAAGTTCCAGGCCGGTGACACCTGGATGGTCCTGGCCACCCTGATGCTGCTGGGTGGCGCGGTCGGTAAATCGGCCCAGCTGCCGCTGCAGACCTGGCTGGCCGACGCGATGGCCGGCCCGACCCCGGTTTCGGCACTGATCCACGCCGCCACCATGGTGACCGCGGGCGTGTACCTGATCGCCCGTACCAACGGCCTGTTCCTGCTGGCGCCGGATGTCCTGCACCTGGTAGGTGTTGTCGGTGGCGTGACCCTGGTGCTGGCCGGCTTCGCTGCGCTGGTACAGACCGACATCAAGCGTATCCTCGCCTACTCGACCATGAGCCAGATCGGCTACATGTTCCTGGCCCTGGGCGTCGGCGCCTGGGACGCGGCGATCTTCCACCTGATGACCCACGCCTTCTTCAAGGCCCTGCTGTTCCTTGCCTCGGGTGCGGTGATCGTTGCCTGCCACCATGAGCAGAACATCTTCAAGATGGGCGGCCTGTGGAAGAAGCTACCGCTGGCCTATGCCAGCTTCGTGGTCGGTGGCGCCGCCCTGGCCGCCCTGCCGATCCTGACCGTGGGTTTCTACTCCAAGGACGAGATCCTCTGGGAAGCCTTCGCCAGCGGCAACAGCGGCCTGCTGTACGCCGGCCTGGTCGGCGCGTTCATGACCTCGCTGTACACCTTCCGCCTGATCTTCATCGCCTTCCACGGCGAAGCCAAGACCGAAGCCCACGCCGGCCACGGCATCAGCCACTGGCTGCCGCTGGGCGTGCTGATCGTGCTGTCGACCTTCGTCGGCGCCTGGATCCACCCGCCACTGGCAGGCGTGCTGCCTGAAAGCGCCGGTCACGCCGGTGGCGAAGCCAAGCACTCGCTGGAAATCGCCTCGGGCGCCATCGCCATCGCCGGTATCCTGCTGTCGGCCCTGCTGTTCCTGGGCAAGCGTCGCCTGGTCACCGCGATCGCCAACAGTGGTATCGGTCGCGTCCTGTCGGCCTGGTGGTTCGCCGCCTGGGGCTTCGACTGGATCTACGACAAGCTCTTCGTCAAACCTTACCTGCTGATCAGCCACATCCTGCGCAAGGATCCGGTTGACCGCAGCATCGGCCTTATTCCTCGCCTGGCTCGCGGCGGTCACGTTGCCATGAGCAAGACCGAGACCGGCCAGTTGCGCTGGTACACCGCTTCGATCGCCGTCGGTGCCGTACTGGTACTCGGTGCCGTGGTAGTGGCCGCGGTATGACCATGAATCTTGCGACTTTGCCAAAGGAAACCAACCCGTCATGATTTTGCCTTGGCTGATCCTGATCCCCTTCATCGGCGGCTTCCTGTGCTGGCTGGGTGAGCGCTTCGGCTCCACCCTGCCGCGCTGGATCGCGCTGCTGACCATGTCCCTGCTGCTCGGCATCGGCCTGTGGCTGTGGGCGAACGGCAACTACACCCTGGCCCCGGCGCCGGGCGCCGAACCGGCCTGGGCCCTCGAATACAAGGTCGAGTGGATCAAGCGCTTCGGCATCAGCATCCACCTGGCCCTCGACGGCCTGTCGCTGCTGATGATCCTGCTTACCGGCCTGCTCGGCGTGCTGTCGGTGCTGTGCTCGTGGAAAGAGATCCAGCGCCACGTCGGCTTCTTCCACCTCAACCTGATGTGGATCCTCGGCGGCGTGGTCGGTGTGTTCCTGGCGCTCGACCTGTTCCTGTTCTTCTTCTTCTGGGAAATGATGCTGGTGCCGATGTACTTCCTCATCGCGCTCTGGGGTCACAGCTCGGCCGATGGCAAGAAGACGCGGATCTACGCGGCGACCAAGTTCTTCATCTTCACCCAGGCCAGCGGCCTGATCATGCTGGTGGCGATCCTCGGCCTGGTGCTGGTCAACTACAACAGCACCGGCGTGATCACCTTCAACTACAGCGACCTGCTCAAGGCCGAGCTGCCGGCCGGCATCGAATACATCCTGATGCTGGGCTTCTTCATCGCCTTCGCGGTGAAGCTGCCGGTGGTGCCGTTCCACTCCTGGCTGCCTGACGCCCACGCCCAGGCGCCGACCGCTGGTTCCGTGGACCTGGCCGGTATCCTGCTGAAGACCGCGGCCTACGGCCTGCTGCGCTTCGCCCTGCCGCTATTCCCGAACGCCTCGGCCGAGTTCGCGCCGATCGCCATGACCCTGGGCCTGATCGGTATCTTCTACGGTGCCTTCCTGGCCTTCGCGCAGACCGACATCAAGCGCCTGATCGCCTTCTCCAGCGTCTCGCACATGGGCTTCGTGCTGATCGGCATCTACTCCGGCAGCCAGCAGGCCCTGCAAGGCGCGGTGATCCAGATGCTGGCCCACGGCCTGTCGGCCGCCGCGCTGTTCATCCTGTCCGGCCAGCTGTACGAGCGCCTGCACACCCGTGACATGCGCCAGATGGGTGGCCTGTGGCACCGCATCGCGTATCTGCCAGCCATCAGCCTGTTCTTCGCCGCCGCCTCGCTGGGCCTGCCAGGCACCGGCAACTTCGTCGGCGAGTTCCTGATCCTGATCGGCAGCTTCGCCCACGTCCCATGGATCACCGTGATCGCCACCACCGGTCTGGTGTTCGGCTCGGTGTACTCGCTGATCATGATCCACCGCGCCTACTTCGGCCCGGCCAAGGCCGACACCGTGCTGGCCGGCATGGACAGTCGCGAGCTGATCATGGTGCTGGGCCTGGCTGGCCTCTTGATCCTGCTGGGCGTGTATCCGCAGCCGTTCCTCGACACCTCTGCCGCCACCATGAGCGGTGTGCAGCAGTGGCTCGGTTCCGCTTTCACTCAACTCGCTTCGGCCCGGTAAGAGCGCTATGGAATTCACCACTCAACACTTCATCGCATTGGCGCCGATGCTGATCACCACCATCACCACGGTGGTGGTGATGCTGGCGATCGCCTGGAAGCGCAACCACTCGCAGACCTTCCTGCTGTCCACCGTGGGCCTGAACCTGGCCCTGCTGTCGATCCTGCCGGCACTCAAGGTTGCACCGCTGGCGGTCACTTCGCTTGTGACCATCGACAAGTTCGCCTGCCTGTACATGGCGATCATCCTGGTGGCCACCCTGGCCTGCGTCACCCTCGCCCACGCCTACCTCGGCGAAGGCTCCAAAGGTTTCCCGGGCAACCGGGAAGAGCTGTACCTGCTGCTGCTGATGTCGGCACTGGGCGGCCTGGTGCTGGTCAGCGCCAACCACCTGGCCGGCCTGTTCATCGGCCTGGAGCTGCTGTCGGTGCCGGTCTACGGCCTGGTGGCGTATGCGTTCTTCAACAAGCGCTCGCTTGAAGCCGGCATCAAGTACATGGTGCTGTCGGCCGCCGGCTCCGCCTTCCTGCTGTTCGGCATGGCCCTGCTTTACGCCGACGCCGGCAGCCTGACCTTCGATCAGCTGGGCAAGGCCCTGGCCGCCACCAGCATGCCGAGCCTGCTGGCGCAGTTGGGCCTGGGCATGATGCTGGTGGGCCTGGCCTTCAAGCTGTCGCTGGTACCGTTCCACCTGTGGACCCCGGACGTGTACGAAGGCGCCCCGGCGCCAGTGGCCGCATTCCTGGCCACCGCCAGCAAGGTCGCGGTATTCGCCGTGGTCGTGCGCCTGTTCATGCTCTCCCCCGCCGCCAGCAGCGGCGTGCTGAGCACCGTACTGGCAGTCATCGCCGTGGCGTCGATCATCATCGGCAACCTGCTGGCGCTGACCCAGAGCAACCTCAAGCGTCTGCTCGGTTACTCGTCCATCGCCCACTTCGGCTACCTGGTCATCGCCCTGGTCGCCAGCAAGGGCCTGGCCCTGGAAGCCATGGGCGTGTACCTGGTCACCTACGTGATCACCAGCCTCGGCGCCTTCGGCGTGATCACCCTGATGTCCTCGCCATACGCCGGCCGTGACGCCGACGCCCTGTACGAGTACCGTGGCCTGTTCTGGCGCCGTCCGTACCTGACCGCGGTACTGACCGTGATGATGCTGTCGCTGGCCGGTATCCCGCTGACCGCAGGCTTCATCGGCAAGTTCTACATCATCGCCACCGGCGTCGAGTCGCACCTGTGGTGGCTGGTCGGCGCCCTGGTGATCGGTAGCGCCATCGGCGTGTACTACTACCTGCGTGTCATGGTCACCCTGTACCTGGTCGAACCGAACCTGCGTCGCCACGACGCCCCGCTGAAGTGGGAACAGCGCACCGGCGGCGTGATGCTGCTGGCCATCGCGATCCTTGCCTTCGTGCTGGGCGTGTACCCGCAGCCGCTGCTGGAGATGGTGCAGCAGGCTGGATTGCAACTGATCGGTTGATCGGCTGACAGCAATACAAGACACCCCGCCTCGGCGGGGTGTTTTTTTTGAGGTCCTATAGATCGTCCCCTGTGCTTCGGCTGCCCTTTGCAGCGTCAGACTCCCGCACCCGATCTGGAACCCCGTCCCCATGCGCCCCACCCTGCCCTACTCCCTGCTGGCCCTGTTCGTCGCCGGCTCCGCCCAGGCCGCCAACCGCGTCGAGCTCGACCAGGTGCTGATCCAGGACCATCAACAGTCCGAGCTGGAAGCCGCCGCCGATCAGCTGCGTGATATCCCCGGCGCCAGCAACCTGGTGGACATGGACAAGGTGGGCCAGGGCCGGGTGGCGACCAATCAGGATGTGCTGGCCTACCAGCCGGGAGTGTTCGCCCAGTCGGCGGGCAACGACGGCATCAAGCTGTCGATCCGTGGTTCGGGCATCAACCGCGCGCCGGGTGCCCACGGCTCGGGCGTCTACACGATGTTCGACGGCCTGCCGCTGACAGGCCCCGGCGGCACGCCCTATGAACTATTCGAACCGCTTTGGCTGAGCCGCGCCGAAGTGCTGCGCGGTGCCAACGGTTTCGACCAGGGCTCGCTGGCCCTGGGCGGCGCGATCAACTACGTGACCCACACCGGCTACGATGCCGCGCCTTTGCAGGTGCGCTACGAAGTCGGCAGCCGTGGCTACCAGCGCCGGCACATCAGCTCCGGGCAGGTGCTGGGCAACCTCGACTATTACGTAGCGCTTACCGACGCCGAATACGACGGCTTCCAGCGGCACAGCAGCGGCAGCGCCAAGGGCATCGCCGCCAACGTCGGCTATCGCTTCAATCCGAATCTTGAGACGCGCTTCTACCTGCGCTACCGCGAGACCGAGAACGACCTGGCCGGGCGCCTGACCAAGGATCAGATCAAGCACGATCCGCGCGCGGCAAACCCGGCCTACCTGGCCCGCGATGACCGCCGCCCGCAACCGGGCAGCACCTGGGTCGGCAACAAGACCACCTTCTTCCTGGATGACGACTCGCGCCTGGAGGCGGGGCTGGTCTATCACGACTATCCCATGGACCTGCGCGAAGGCCCGATGCGCCTGAAGGTCGCCTACACCGATGTCAGCGGCACGCTGAACTACTTGCGGCGTGACACCCTGTTCGGCCATGAGAGCAAGACCACCCTGGGCTGGCGCACCACCAAGCACCTGCCCAACAGCGGCGCCTCGCAGTTCGCCCGCCCTGGCGGCGACAATTTCGGGGCCCGCACCCGCGACTTCAGCTACCAGGGCTCGGACACTGTGTTGCATGCAGGCAACGATCTGGAGCTGATTCCGAACCTGTGGCTGACCACGGGCCTGGCGATGATCTACACCCGCCGTGAAAGCGACGTCACCTATCCAAGCAGTGGCGGCAAGGTCAGCCAGCATGACTGGGATTATGCGCCACGGCTGGGCCTGCGCTACGACATCCGCCCGGACCTGCAGGTCTACGGCAATCTCAGCCGCTCGGTGGAGCCGCCGCACCCGTGGTCGCTGGTCTGGAGCGCGCCGGTAAACAACCAGCCGATGAAGATGCAGAACCAGACCGCCACCACCCTGGAACTGGGCGCCCGCGGTGATTCCGCGCTGGGGCGCTGGGACCTGGCCTGGTACTACGCCCAGGTACGTCATGAGCTGCTAAACGTGGAAGTCGTGCAAGGCTTGCCGTTCAAGGAGTTCAACGCCAGCCCCACCGTGCACCAAGGCATCGAAGCCGGCCTGGACAGCCTCCTCTGGGAACAATCCGGCACCGGCAAGCTCAGCCTGCGCCAGGCCTACACCTTCAGCGATTTCCACTACCGTGACGACGACAAGTTCGGCGACAACCGCCTGCCCGGCATTCCCATGCACTACTACCAGGCCGAACTGCGCTACGACTGGCCGAGTGGTTTCTACGCCGGAATCAACACGCAGATGGCGTCCAAGGTGCAGGTGGACTACGCCAACAGCTACCACGCCGACGCCTACGCACTGCTCGGCGCACGCCTGGGCTGGGATTCGCCCAAGCGCGACTGGCAGACCTGGCTCGACTTGCGCAACCTGACCAACAAGCGTTACGCGGCGACGGTGACCCCGGGGTACAACGATGCCGGGCAGGACATCGCCCGCTCGACGCCGGGGGAAGGGTTCGGGGTTTATACCGGGGTTTCCTACAGCTTCCGGTGACCCCGGGGGCGCCTTGCGCCCATTCAAGACGGCAACTGCACCTGCGGCTTGGTCGAGGCAAAGATCGCCCAGCTGGAAATGAACAACGCCGCGATCAACGGCCCGATCACAAACCCGTTGAGCCCGAACACCGCCAACCCGCCCAGGGTCGAAACCAATACCAGGTAATCCGGCATGCGCGTGTCCTTGCCCACCAGAATTGGCCGCAACAGGTTGTCCACCAGGCCGATCACCAGCACCCCGAACGCTGTCAGCACGATCCCCTTCCACAGCGCCCCGACCAGCACGAAGTACACCGCCACTGGCGCCCAGACGATCCCCGCGCCCACCGCCGGCAGCAACGACAGGAACGCCATCAGCACCGCCCACACCAGCGCGCTGGGGATATCCAGTATCCAGAAGATCAAGCCACCCAGCGCACCCTGGGTGATCGCCACCAGCAGGTTGCCCTTGACCGTGGCCCGCACCACGCGCTTGAACTTCAACTGCAGCCGGCGTTTCTGCTGCTCGGGCAGTGGCACCGCCTGGCGCACCTTGCGCGCCAGCTCCGCCCCATCGCGCAGGAAGAAGAACAGCAGGTACAGCATGATGCCGAAGCTCACCAGGAACTCGAAGGTGCCCTGGCCGAAGCTGAAGGCCTGGCCGGCAAGGAACTGGCTGCCCTGGGTCGCCCACTTGGTGATCTTGTCGCGCAGGCCATCGAGGTTGCCCATGCCCATGCGGTCGAGGAAATGCTGGACATAGGCCGGCAACATATCCTTGCCCCGTTCGATATAGCCGGCGATATCCAGCTGGCCACTCTCGATGCGCTGGTACAATGCTGCCCCCTCCTGCACCAGCAGGGCGCTGATGATGATCACCGGCAGCACCGCCACCAGCAGGCAGGTGGCCAGGGCCGCCGCCGTGGCCAGGTTGCGTCGCCCGCCACAGCGCAGCAACAAGTGGCGTTGCAGCGGTGCGAAGAGAATGCCGAGGATCACTGCCCAGAAGATCGCGCCGGAATACGGCAACATGATCCAGATGAAGGCGATGGTCACCAAGGCCAACAACACGGTCAGGGCTTTGTTCTGCAGGACGGTCTCGTTCATCGGCGTTCCTCGTGGGCTCAACCATTTAGTGCACAGCGCATCGGTAAAAGTGCCGTTGATCCAGATCAATACCTGCACGGCGGCGCCGACTTAGCATCCGCGCCTTTTGCCCCCGGTGCGCACATGACCTCTTCCGCCAAGCCCGAACTGCTAGCCCCCGCCGGCACCCTCAAGACCATGCGCTATGCTTTCGCCTATGGCGCCGACGCGGTCTACGCTGGCCAGCCGCGCTACAGCCTGCGGGTACGCAACAACGAGTTCGATCACGCCAACCTGTCCCTCGGCATCCAGGAGGCCCAGGCCCAGGGCAAGCGCTTCTACGTAGTGGTCAACATCGCCCCGCACAACGCCAAGCTCAAGACCTTCCTCAAGGACCTGGCGCCGGTGATCGAGATGGGTCCGGACGCGCTGATCATGTCCGATCCTGGGCTGATCATGCTGGTTCGCCAGCACTTCCCGCAGATGCCCATCCACCTCTCGGTGCAGGCCAACACGGTGAACTGGGCCAGCGTGAAGTTCTGGCAGGGCATGGGGCTGACCCGGGTGATCCTGTCGCGGGAGCTGTCGCTGGAAGAGATCGAGGAGATCCGCCAGCAAGTACCAGAAATGGAACTGGAGGTGTTCGTGCATGGCGCGCTGTGCATGGCTTACTCCGGACGCTGCCTGCTGTCGGGCTACCTGAACAAGCGCGATGCCAACCAGGGCACCTGCACCAATGCCTGCCGCTGGAAATATGAGGCGACCCCGGCCACCGAGAACGCCACCGGCGACATCGTCCGCGAATTCGAACCCACGCTGGGCATCGGCGCCCCCACTGACCAGGTATTCCTGTTGCAGGAGTCCAACCGTCCGGGCGAAGAGATGCCGGCATTCGAGGACGAACACGGCACCTACATCATGAACGCCAAGGACCTGCGCGCCATCCAGCACGTCGAGCGCCTGGCACATATGGGCGTGCATTCGCTGAAGATCGAAGGTCGTACCAAATCGCACTTCTACTGCGCCCGCGCCGTGCAGTCCTACCGCCAGGCCATCGACGACGCAGTGGCCGGGCGGCCATTCGACCGCGGTTTGATGGTCAACCTCGAATCCCTCGCCCAGCGCGGCTACACCGAAGGCTTTCTGCGCCGCCACGTGCACGACGAGTACCAGAACTACCAGCGCGGCAATTCGCTGTCCGAGCGCCAGCAGTTCGTCGGCGAGCTGACCGGGGTGCGCGTGGACGGCCTGGCCGAAGTGAAGGTGAAGAACCGTTTCGCCGTGGGCGACCATCTGGAACTGATGACTCCGCGCGGCAACTACCACTTCGACCTGCACCGCCTGTGCGACCGTCAGCAGCAGGCCATCGAGGTGGCGCCGGGCGATGGCCATGTGGTCTACCTGCCGATCCCCGAGCAGGTGTCCCTGGAATTCGGCTTGCTGATGCGCGACCTGGAAGGCGCCGAGGCCGCTGCCTGACAAATCTGTAATCCACGCCTCAGGTGGCTGACAGGCGCTGGCGGCAAGGATGGTGGCAATTTCGTAGCGAGAGCACGCCATGCCACCGACTCCAACCCGCCGCACCTTCGTCAAGGGCCTGGGCGCCGCCACCGCCCTGGCCGGCCTTGGCCTGTGGCGCCCGCTGGCCCAGGCAGCAGAGGGGCGCTTGCCGCTGCACGACCTGAGTGGACAGCAGTTCGAGCTGTTCATCGGCCAGACCCCGGTCAACATCACCGGCCGCCCGCGCACCGCGCAGACCATCAACGCCAGCCTGCCCGGCCCGCAGCTGCGCTGGCGCGAGGGCGACACCGTCACCCTGCGCGTGCGCAACCGCCTGGACCAGGCCACCTCGATCCACTGGCACGGCATCATCCTGCCAGCCAACATGGACGGCGTGCCGGGCCTTAGCTTCGCCGGCATCGAACCTGGTGGCGACTACCTCTACCAGTTCACCCTGCGCCAGAGCGGCACCTACTGGTACCACAGCCACTCCGGCTTGCAGGAGCAGGCCGGCGTGTACGGCGCCATCGTCATCGATCCCCGCGAACCTGAGCAGCACAGCTACCAGCGCGATCATGTGCTGCTGTTCAGCGACTGGTCGGACCAGGCGCCGGAAGCGCTGATGGCCACGCTGAAGAAACAGTCCGACGCCTTCAACTACCACAAGCGCACGGTGGGTGACTTCATAAACGATGTCGCCGAAAGCGGCTGGCGCAACACCCTCGACAACCGCTGGGCCTGGGCGAAGATGCGCATGAGCCCCACCGACCTCGCCGACATCAGCGCCGCCGGCTACACCTACCTGCTCAATGGCCAGCCACCGGACGGCAACTTCACCTGCCTGTTCCAGCCCGGCGAGACCGTGCGCCTGCGCCTGATCAACGCCTCGGCGATGACCTATTTCGACTTCCGCATTCCCGGCCTGACACTCACAGTGATCGCCGCCGATGGCCTGCCGGTGACCCCGGTGACCGTGGATGAGCTGCGCATCGCCGTGGCCGAGACCTACGATGTGCTGGTCACCGTGGGCGACCTGCCCGCCTATACCTTGTTCGCCCAGAGCATGGACCGCACCGGCTTCGCCCGTGGCACCCTGGCCCGCGCCGCCGGATTGCAAGCTCAAGTGCCCGAGCCGGATCCACGCCCGGTGCTGAGCATGGACGACATGGGGCATGGCGGCATGGGCCAGATGGACCATGCGAACATGCCGGGGATGGACCACGGCAGCATGGCGGGCATGGACCACTCGGCCATGGCCATGATGCAAAGCCATCCAGCCAGCGAAACCGACAACCCGCTGGTGGACATGCAAACCATGGCGCCCCGCGCCAACCTGGCCGACCCAGGCATCGGCCTGCGCGACAACGGCCGCCGAGTGCTGACCTACGCCGACCTGCGCAGCCCCTACCCCGATCCGGACGGACGCGAGCCATCGCGGGACATCGAACTGCACCTGACCGGGCACATGGAACGCTTCGCCTGGTCGTTTGACGGCATCAAGTTCAGCGATGCCGAGCCGCTGCGTCTGAAGTATGGCGAGCGGGTGCGCATCACCCTGGTCAACGACACCATGATGACCCACCCCATCCACCTGCATGGCATGTGGAGCGACCTGGAAGATGAACAAGGGCGCTTCCTGGTACGCAAGCACACCCTCGACATCCCTCCCGGCAGCCGGCGCAGCTACCGTGTGACCGCCGACGCCCTGGGCCGCTGGGCCTACCACTGCCACCTGCTCTACCACATGGAGACCGGCATGTTCCGCGAGGTACGGGTCGATGAATGAGAACCGCAACCGCAGCTTCGCCACCGGTGTCGCGCTGCTGGCCTTGCTGGTCAGTGAACGGGCACTGGCCACGGGTATGGACCACATGAACCATGGCACCATGCCAATGGATCACGGCCAGGTGAACCATGGCAGCATGCCCATGGACCACAGCCTGATGAACCACGCGGCGACGCCCCCCGACCAACCACGCACACCCTTGCCGGTAGTCACCGACGCCGACCGCCGCGCCGCCTTCCCGCCGCTGCCGGGGCATCAGGTGCACGACCGGGCAACCAACTGGGCAGTGATCGTCGACCAGCTGGAGTACCAGAACTTCGAAAACAGTGGCGCCCTGAACTGGAACGCCACCGCCTGGGTCGGCGGCGATATCGACCGCCTGTGGCTGCGCAGCGAGGGTGAACGTGAACAGGGCAAGACCCACAAGGCCGAGCTGCAGGCACTCTGGGGCCATGCCATCAGCCCCTGGTGGGAGCTGGTCGGCGGTGTACGCCAGGACTTCAAGCCCGCCAGCGGCCAGGCCTGGGCCGCCTTCGGCATCCAGGGCACGCCGCTCTACGGCCTGGAGCTGGAAGCCACCGCCTACGCCGGCGAGCGGCAGCAGACCGCGCTGCGCCTGGAGGTCGCTTACGCTATGCTGCTGAGCAATCGCTGGGTCCTCGAGCCGACCGTCGAAGCCAACTTCTTCGGGCGCAACGACGCCGGGCGCGAGCAAGGCGCGGGGCTTGCAGAAAGCGAGGTGGGCCTGCGCCTGCGCTACGAGATCACCCGGGCGTTCGCGCCCTATGTCGGGGTCAGCTTCAACCGCCTGCACGGCAACCGCGCCGAGCAGGCCCGAGCGAATGACGAGGACAGCGGCCAGACCCGGTGGGTGGCCGGGGTCCGCCTGCGTTTCTAAGGTTTGACGCCGGTCCTTTATGAGCCGCTCCTACAGAGTCGGCGCTGATCAACCAGATATGTCTAGTTTCACAGGAGCTTCACCATGCTGCGCAAACACCTGCTCACCCTCGGCCTGCTGGCCATCACCGGCCTGGCCCAGGCCGCCGAGACCATCGACGTCTACCGCGACCCCAACTGCGGATGCTGCAAGGAATGGATCAAGCACCTGAGCGACAATGGCTTCACCGTCAACGACCATGTCGAGCCGGACATGAGCGCGGTCAAGCAGCGCCTGGGCGTGGCGCCACGCCTGGCCTCGTGCCACACCGGGGTAATCAACGGCAAGTTCGTCGAAGGCCATGTGCCGGCCGAGCAGGTACGCCTGCTGGCCAACCGCGCCGACCTCAAGGGCCTGGCCGTGCCCGGCATGCCCATGGGCTCGCCGGGCATGGAGATGGGTGACCACAAGGACGCCTACCAGGTCATCGGCGTGACCCAGGACGACCGCGACACCGTGGTCGCCATCTACTGATGCTCGGCCTTTGGGCGCTGTTCCTCAGCGCCTTCGGCGCCGCGACCCTGCTGCCACTGCAATCGGAGGCGGTGCTGGTCGGGCTGCTGCTTCGCGACCCGCAAGCCTGGGCCACCCTGCTGCTGGTCGCCACGCTCGGCAATGTGCTGGGCTCCATCGTCAACTGGCTGCTGGGCCGGGCCATCGAGCACCTGCGCGACAAGCGCTGGTTCCCGTTCAGCGCCCGCCAGCTGGAGCACGCCCAGCAGCGCTACCAGCGCTGGGGGCAATGGTCGTTGCTGCTGAGCTGGATGCCGGTGATCGGCGACCCGCTCACCCTGATCGCCGGGATCATGCGCGAACCCTTCTGGCGCTTCGTGCTGCTGGTCACCCTCGCCAAGGGTGGGCGCTACATCGTGGTGGCGATGGTCACCCTGGGCTGGTTTCATACTGGGTAACACCTTTCACGGCGGGTAACCGCCAGCGGCTGCTACAGTCGCTCTTTCCCCAACTGGACGGAGTGCTGTCATGCTGCGCGCAACTGCCCTGGCCCTGGCCTGTCTGATTACCGGCGCGGCCATCGCCGCCGAACCGCCAACCTACGGCAAGCAACTCGAAGGCTTCGCCTACCCGTATCCGTTGCAGCACTTCGACTTCCAGTCCCAGGGCCAGGCCTTGCAGATGGGCTACATGGACGTGCCCGCCAAGGGCACGGCCAACGGCCACAACGTGGTGCTGATGCACGGCAAGAACTTCTGCGCCGCCACCTGGCAAACCACCCTCGATGCGCTGAGCCAGGCCGGCTATCGGGTCATCGCCGTGGACCAGATCGGCTTTTGCACCTCGAGCAAACCCGCACATTACCAATACAGCTTCCAGCAACTGGCCGACAACACCCATGCGTTGCTGGCCAGCCTGGGGGTGAACAAAGCCATCGTACTCGGCCACTCCACCGGCGGCATGCTCGCCACTCGCTACGCCCTGATGTACCCGCAGCAGGTGGAACGCCTGGCCATGGTCAATCCCATCGGCCTGGAGGACTGGAAAGCCCTGGGGGTGCCCTATCGCACCGTGGATCAATGGTATGCCCGGGAGCTGAAGCTCGACGCCGAGGGCGTGCGCAACTATGAGCGCGCTACCTACTATGCCGGGCGCTGGAAGCCCGAGTACGAACGCTGGGTGCAGATGCTGGTGGGGCTGAACAAGGGCCCGGGGCACGAGGCGGTGGCATGGAATTCGGCGTTGATCTACGACATGATCTTCACCCAGCCGGTGGTGCACGAGTTCAAGGACCTGAAGATGCCGACGCTGTTGCTGATCGGTGACCAGGACACCACGGCCATCGGTAGCGATATCGCCACCCCCGAGGTGAAGGCCATGCTGGGCAGGTACAAGACCCTGGGACCGCAGGTGGCCGGGTTGATTCCGAAGGGGGACCTGGTGACCTTCGAAGGGCTCGGACATGCCCCGCAGATCGAGCAACCCGAGCGGTTCCACAAGGCGCTGATCGACTGGCTGGGGCGCTGAAGCCCCAAGCCAGTGGTGCCGCTAATGTGGTGTTTTGCAAATACCACCAGTTAGTTGTGAAACACCCTACTAGGCCCCGCGAGCCACGGGCAGCGCCTCGAGTTGGCGAACGGCGGAGGTACACCTTCTCTCCAGCGTATCCGTCATCGCCATCGCCCGGAAACCTGCAAGCGGCACGGGCTCCTGCTTCAGATGCCCGAAAAGCTCGCCGAAGGTATGAGTCTGCCCCAGCGCCGTGTGCTCCAGCACCATCGCGGCGATCTTCTGCTCGGACGCACTGCCCTGCCCTACCAGCGACTCGAAATGCCCGAACAGTCGTGACAGCGGGCCCACAGGATCCTGCAGTGACCTCATCACCGCGTGGAAGTCATCGAGCTTCGGTAGCTTGCCGTCAGCGCCTAAACCGAACGTCACCTCCTTCAAAACCTTGGCAGCATCAATTGCGCCATCGGTCGGTATCTCGGTTGGCGCAACCCGCTCGATGGCCTGCGCCTGGAATGCATCGTCCAGGCCACTGGCGGCCAGTGCCGGCTCCGTAACCCGCGCCGCCCCGTTCGCCTCTTCGTTGTTGCTTGCCGCTGGCAGCGTAGGCTGTTGCGCAAACCGCTCGATGAACTGTGTTTCGACATCCTTGACGAACGCGACCACTGCGGCGGCCCCAACCTGATCAGGATCAGGGAACTCGGCGAATCGCGCGGCGAGGAATCCGACCGCTTCGAGTACCTTGCCCGCGGCCTGTCGATTACTCTGCATCAGATCTTTATTGTCCTGGGTATTCGATTCGATGAACGAAAATTCCTGGGCGAACTTGAGCTTGTTGATGCATGTATCTACCTGCAACTCAGGGACGAGGTTCCCAAGCGAGGTGATATTCGAGAACAGGCAACAGGTGCTGCGCATGATATTGCTGCCCTCCAGCTGTTGGCCGTAATTGGCCATGAACTGTTCCAGCGAGACCTCCTCCAGCTTGGCCGTTATGCCTCTGGCTTGCGACCTCGTCACCTCAGGCAGCCCATTGGCCATACCCTCGTTCAACGAACCCATCATATCCGGCGTCGACGTCGTAGCCTGGTTGGCATCCTTCGCCACACCGGTGCGAAAGCCAAGAAATTCAGCAACGGCAATGAATAGACGCATCAGGATGCCGTGTGCTAACGGCGCTTCTTGGTGAGCCAGCCGCTGAGCGGACTCGGAGGTTCTGACCTGTGCGCAGTCACTGCGCTCATTGACTGGGCTGGAGTAAAGCTGATGTACCCCACCCATGGAAATCGCGTCTGGCACTTTACAAACCTCTATCAAATTGTTGAAAAAAAACTACGCCCTGACTCACGCGCGCCTGCATGCTTCCCGGCGAGCTCAAGCCATGACCCCTGCAGCCCTGAATCCTTGGCTGTCGTTACGCAGGATCTCCTGAATGAGCTGACGCACCTGGTCGATCACTTTCGCCAGGTCATCGGTGTTGCGCTGGAACAGCTCCTTCTGGTTGCCAGCAACCGCTGCTTCAAGCTCCTGTTCCTTGGCCCTCGCATCCTGCAGCGACTTCATGGCATGGGCGATGCCGGTGCCGAACGCAGCCCCGCTTTGCGCCACGCCATTGAGTGTGTGCAGGCCAGTGTTACGGGTATCGATGCCGTTCTGCAGATGCTTGACCTCAATCCGGTTCGCGCCGATCTGCTGCTTCGAAGCCACTGCCACCTCGCCAGGCTGAGCGTATCTGGCCGCATGACTGGCTTGTTCCAGCCCCTTGATCGCGCTTGCATCCCTCAGGTTTCTGGCCATGCCGGTAGTGCCGCTGGTCAGGGTGAACATGCCCAATGCGCCACTGACGGCCGCCGAAGCGAACAGCGCGTTGCTGGCGTTTCTCATCCAGCCGATCTGCTCCTTGCCGGCCTGCACGCTGACCTCGGCCTGTGTTCTGCGCCCTTGGGCGTTACCGTCGCGCACCTGCATGGCAGCGCTGAGAATGGCCAGCAGGCAATGCACATCCTGCCTGCAGGGCATCGTCTGTGGCGCATCCAGGCCGATTTGCCCTGGCCGCTCGCCGGTCTTCTCTTGCGCTGCCGGGTTGGGCATGGCCAGCATCGCCCACAAGGGCTTCGGGGCATTGTGCCCCTTGATGAGCGATGACGGAGCTTCCACGGCGGGCGATTGATCGATGTTGGTAATAGACAGACTCATGATTGCTCCTTGATCAGGCGATGACGTTTAGACAGGCGATATCCGCGCAGGCGTTGTGGCGTGCGCTCAGCATTTCCAGCAGTTGCTCGAAGCGTTGCTGCTTCTTTGCGAGTAGTTGGTCAAGTTCCTTGGCCAACTGCTCGAGATAAGCGTGGCCCTGCTCGAGCACCAGGCGTGTTTCGGCCAGTTGCGCCTCGCTGCGCAGCGCCAGTCCTTGCATGAACGAACTGGCCGCCTCACTCGCGCTCGACAGCGTGGCGGTCGCCATGCTGGCACCGGTCAAGGTCATCTGCAGCTTGGCTTGGGAACCTGCGCTGGCAACCGAGGCGCTCCCGCTGGAGGCCACACTCTGGATTTTCTGGCCCACCGAGAGGGCAACCTGTGCAGCCTTGCCACTCACCTTGCCGGCCAGTTTGGCCGCAACCACCGCAAGGCTACCGCCAACGGTCAGCACCACCGAGGCAAGCGCCAGCGCGACTTCCACAGCCATCAGCACAGGCCCGAGGTATTTCATCACTTCTTTTGAGATATGCCCGTCCTCGGCCGCCTGTTTCAACGACATGGACACTATCCCCATGACGCCACCGGCGATCATCAGGGCGCCCGCCACGGCGCCCAGCCCGGTCGCAACCAGCACCGTGCCGACCACGATGGACACGATGGCCGCCGCCCAGCCGAAGACCTTCTCGAATACGCTCGCCGTGCCGGCGTCCTGGTGACGCTGGTTCACCTCTGCCAATTTCTGCGCGTTGAGCGCCATCTGCTGGCGGTTCTGCTCGGTCATCTGCCGAACCTGCTGCAAATTGAGTTCGGTCTGGCGGGCGCCCAACCGGCTCAGCAATTCAGTGAGGCGGATATCCAGCTCGGCATCGGAGATCTCTCCGGCAAGCTGCCCGAGGATCAATGCCCCGACATCGGGTACCGTGGCCAATGCCGGCTGCATGAGGTGGCCAGGGTCGACACTTTTATCGAGCAGGCCATGAAGGTGTCGTGCTGTCGCCAAGGATTCCTCAATCAACGGAGGGTCCAGCCTGATACTACGATCAGGCTGCGCTGGCATGTCCACCGGGACCCTGCCGGTATCGCCTGGCAAGCGGACGGCAGTGCCAGTCACGGGCGCTTCAATCTCGCTTGCAGCCGCGATCTCCCGTGGTTCAGCGCCAAAATGTTCAATTCGCACGGCGTGTAGCCTCCTTCTGTCGCAATGCCTCGAGCAGCGCCTGCGCCCTGCTCGCCAAGCCGCCATGTTCAACGCTCTCGGCCAAGGCCTGGGCATGTTCGTAGCCGCTGCGCGCCGAAACCAGATCACCCAGATGCTGTTGGCATTCAGCGGCATGCAAGCAAAAGCGCGGGTCCTGCGGCGCGAGCATTGCGCCGTAGGCGTAGGCCGGCAGTGCCTCCTGATAACGCTGCAACCCCTGGTAACTGGCTGCCACCCCGAGAAATGCCCGGGCGTCGTAGTGGTCGAGCGCCGCCAGCCCTTTGAACATCGTCAAGGCATCCTCCAACCGCCCCGCCTGGTAGAAGCCGAATGCCTGGGCATAGAGCGTTTCAAGCTGTGCCGCGCCAATCCCGCGTAACATGGCGAACGTGCCGCCCTCGGCGAAGAAGCTTTCAATCGCCTCGGTCTCGCTGGCATCGGCGCCTGTCGGTTGAGCTGCACTCATCAATCACCTCAGTTCTGCATAATCTTCGACAGCATCGAGAACCACGTCTCGACGAACTTCATCATCACCTCGGTAGAGGTGGTGTAGCGCGACCCCGCGTCATTGAGCAGGGTGGTCTTCTCGGTCACCCTGTCATTGACGATACGCGTGCGATCGCTCAAGGCCTGGGAGAAGTTGGCAAGCGGGTTGTTGTCCTTGTGCCAGGTGTATTCCGCTTTCAGGTCATCCATCGGTCCGCTGACCCTGTGTCGCCGATGAACACTGCTATCGGGCGACAGGCCGGTGGGCTTGGCTGCCAGGAACTGCTGTACCGTCACCGCGGCAGTGCCGTACGAAGCAAGTAATCGATGTTCAGGGCTGGTTTCCCAGGCAGCCGCATCCAGGTCGTACAACTTCGGGTCGAAGAGGTTGAAGCCCGGGTCCTGAAGATCGAAGGTGCCCTTGTCTGCCATGACCACGTTGACCTTGGACTGGATCACGCTGAAGATCTTCAGCTCTGCGGTGAGGCTTTTCAGCTGCCCACTCAGCTCTGTACGCTCGGTTTTCTGCTTGCGCATGCGTAAACCCATCGCCGCCATCACCAGCTCGTCCATGCTTAGCCGTTCGCCCAGGTTCACCAACTGCAGGGGAGCGCCCGGCAACCACGCCGCATAGGCTTGCAGCAACTGAATCAGGGCATCGGCTGGCTCGTCGGGCAGAGGATCGGGCAGCAGGCTGTCGAAGTAGGACCGGCTTTGCGCCAATCGCGCCTGCCCTTCGGGGCCCAGCAAGGTCTCGATGACCTGCCGCCGCTGCTCGCGGCTCAATGGCAGGCCATGATCATCCGCAGCCGTGATCGCTTTCTGGTCGAGAAAGCACTCCACCCTCTGGATATCGACCCAGATCTGCGGGGGTGCCACGCGATCGACAGGCGGCAAGGGGGCTAGGCGGTTGAATGCGTCGATAGAGCTGTTCATCATCTGTTTCCGGTTGGCTGGGTACCCCGTCTCAAGGTAAGGCTGGCCATGACCAGGCTGAGGTACCGACAGATGAAGTCTATTGAGGTGGTGGCGACCATTCCGTCAGGCCCGGTCGCGATTTTGTAGTTCAGGGGTATGGTTTCTGACGCCAGAATGGCGTCAACCAATGCGCCCTAGTGGCTGGATGTTGATCTGCGTCGTGAGCTCCTGAAAGGACAGCACAGGCAGGTCTGAACAAACGCCTTCGACCAACTTGCGCACATAGCGTCGGATGTCCATGGACACCACCAGCACGGGCTTTGCCTGGGCTTCATGCAGGTTGCCCAGCGCTGCCTTTAGCTGGGCGAGAAAGGCATCGCTCTGCGCAGGTTCCAAGGCCAGGTAGCTGCCGGCGCTGGTCTGCCGGATGCCGTTGCGGATCATCTCTTCGGCCGACGGATCGAGCAGGTAGGCCGGCAGCAGGTTGTGGCCACTGGCATACTTGTAGCAGATGTAGCGTTTGAGGCTGCTGCGCACATATTCGGCCAGCTGCACCACGTCCTTTTCCTTCTGCCCCCACTCCACCATGGCCTCGAGGATCGAACGCATGTTGCGGATCGAGATGCCCTCGCTCACCAGCCGCTGAAAGACCTCGGTGATTCGCTGCAATGGCAGGATCCGCTGAACCTCCTTGACCAGCTCACCATAGCCCTGCTCCATCTGCTCCAGCAGGTAGCGGGTTTCCTGGATGCCGATGAAATCCCCAGCGTATTCGCACAGCACATGGGACAGGTGCCAGGCGAGCACCTGGTCGACCGCCAGGAAGGCACAGCCGGCACGCGCCAGGCGATCACGCTCGCTCTGCTCCACCCAAAGGCTCGCACGTCCAGGCAAGAGCGCTTCGCCTTCCACGTAGGGCACGCCGACAAGCTCCAACTGGCTGAGCTTCTCCTGAACCAGAAGACACCCAGGCTTCAGCCTGCCTCGCGCCACCGGCACTTCCTGCAACAGGATGCGGTACTCCCCAGGGCCGAGCGCGCTATTGAACCGCAGGCGGATACCAGGGAACGGCACGCCATGGTCCAGATAGAGCGCCTGGCGGACCCGTGCCAGTTCATCGTTCAACGAAGCGGCTTCCAGGGCGGCTTGCAACTCGCTGTCCACATCGATGAGCAAGGGCACCGTCAGGGCAAAGGCCTGCGGATCGCCGCCCGCCTTCGTCTTGCCAGCGGGTTTCAGCGCGGGAGCGCCGGCACCATTGGCCAGCAACGCCGGCAGACCGCCGCCGTGCTGTTGGCCTGCCTCTTCGACCCGCCGCTGGCGAATCGCCCACCAGCCTCCGCCGCCGACCATCAACGCGAGCATGAAGAACGTTACTGTCGGGAAGCCCGGGATGAGTGCGAACAACCCCAGCAAGGCGCCACCGATCAGCAGCGCCTTGGGCTGCGCCATGACCTGGCTGCCGATGTTCGCCCCCAGGTCATGGGCACCTTGACCGTCGCGGGTGACGATGATTCCCGCGGTGATGGCGATCAACAACGCCGGCACCTGGCTGACCATGCCGTCGCCGACGGTGAGCACCGCGTAGACCTGCAGCGCATCAGCCGCGCCCATGCCCTTCTGCATCACGCCGATGGCCAGGCCAGCCAGCAGGTTGACGATAATGATCACCAGCCCGGCGATAGCATCACCCTTGACGAACTTCATCGCGCCATCCATGGCACCGAACATCTGGCTGGCCTTCTCCACCTCGCCACGGCGCTCACGGGCCTCGTTGACGTCGATGACCCCGGCGCGCAAGTCGCCGTCGATGCTCATCTGCTTGCCCGGCATGGCGTCGAGGGAAAACCGCGCGCTGACTTCCGCTACCCGCTCGGCGCCCTTGGTGATGACCAGGAACTGCACGATGGTGATGATCAGGAACAGGATGCAGCCCACCACCAGGTTGCCACCCACCACAAAGTCGCCGAAAGTCTGCACGATCTGCCCGGCATCGGCTTCCAGCAGGATCATCCGCGTGGTACTGATCGACAGCGCCAGGCGAAACAGCGTGGTGACCAGCAGCACCGAGGGGAACACCGAGAAATGCAATGGCGAGACCACATACACCGACATCATCAGCAGCACCACGGCGATGGTGATGTTCAGCGCGATCAGCAGGTCCAGCAGCAGGGGCGGCAGTGGCAGGATCATCATGAACACTACCGCCAGCAACATCACGGCCAGCATCAGGTCCTTGCGCTTGCCGATCCGGCCGAGTATCCGGGTCAGCTGATTCATCGGCGCGCCTCACGACGCAGGTACTCGGCATAGGTGGCCTGGGCCTGCTCCAGTCGGCCGGCCATTTGCTGCGCCTGGCTCAGGCATAGCCACAAGGACGGCCGCAGCTCGCCTGCTTCGCGCAGCGCCAGGCACTGCCGTTCGGCGCTCGCCCAATCGCCCAATTCCAGCGCTGCCACCACTGCGGCCCGGCACCCGACGCGATGCTGGGGAACGGCGCGCAACAGCACCTCCAGCAATACCCGCGCCCGTTCGGGCCGAGCGCATTGCAGATGCAACCAGGCCAACAGCTGCAAGACATCCTGCTGTTCGTTCGACAATTTCATGTGTTCACACCTTGAGCAAGAAGTTAACGCAGTAACCCAGCGTGCGCCGATCGGCCAGCAGCGCTTGCACAAGCGCCGCCGCCTCTCGGTCCCCGGGACTCTGCGACGCAAGCAACTGCTTCATCAATGAGCCCAGCGCACGGGTGAAGCGTTGCGGGTCGTACAGGTTGCGCAGGTCATGCTCGGGCCTGGCGTAGGCCAGCCGCAGGCGTGCCGCTTGATACTGCGGGTACAGCTCACGCAAGTGCGCCTGCACCGGGTGCCTCGGCCGAGGCAAAGCCTCGCATCCTGGCGAGGCACGCGCCGCGTCGGCTGGCGCCCACGGTAGCCAGGAATGATCGACCTGCCCGGCCGGTTCGATAAAGCTCATGTCGCCAAAACCTCGGTGCGTACACGCGTCAGCAAGCGATAGGCCAGATGCAAGGCCTGCTCGGTCAAGCCGTGTTCGTCGAGGCCTGCCAGCAGCACCAGACGATCGTCGGCAAGCAGTCCACAGCGCAGCAGGCAACCTGGGGCCTGATGTTCGTACACCTGCCTGAGCGCACACTGCATGGCGCGCTCGAACATCGCCCCGTGCACGGGAAACTCCAGCCACAGCGTCAACTGCCCCCCTCGCCGTTCGAGCTGCAGAACGCCTGCCCCTGGCAGCTCCAGGCGCAGCAACGGCTCCTGCCGATGCGCTGGCGCCACACCCAAATGGCGACAGAACTGGGCAACGGCTGCCGTGCACGGATCCATGCTCATGCCTCCCGCGCGCCGCACAGCAGCGCCTCCTCGTCGTCGATGGCCTGGTCCATGGCCAACTGCCAGATCGTCAGCAGATGCTCGCGATGCGCCTCGTCAGTGAATACTTGCACGGGCAGCAGACGGAAGATCCGCTGCAACTCACGCAGACACTGGATGCGTTGCGCCTGCGGGCCCAGCGGCATCGCCACGAGCAGGCGCTGGATGTCCTGCACTGTCGTCCAGCGTTTATCGATCAGCGCCA
Organism: Pseudomonas soli; assembly: GCF_900110655.1. Taxonomy (GTDB): domain Bacteria; phylum Pseudomonadota; class Gammaproteobacteria; order Pseudomonadales; family Pseudomonadaceae; genus Aquipseudomonas; species Aquipseudomonas soli. Next base: position 112,291 of record NZ_FOEQ01000005.1, on the reverse strand, counting down.
GGAGGTCGCCGACCAAGTCAGAAGGTCCGTACGCCACTGGGCTCTCCGGCGAGCTGGCGGAACAGCGCGACAGTGTCGCCTTCCAGTTTCTTGAGCGCCTGCACCAGCTTCATGTCGCTGACCACCTGTTGCAACCGGTTGCTGTCCAGGCTCGAGGACGGACCATTGATATGGCTGGCCAGACCATTGAGCATGAACTGCGCAATATCGGCGATGGCGGCATCGCCAAAGCGTGCACGCAGCTCATCCCAGGCATGCCTGAGCCCGCGATAGTCGCACAGGAAGTCGCAGTACACGCCGCGCAGCGCCCCCACGTCGGCCACCCCCTGGGCCTGCGTCGCCTGGGCCAGCGGACCGATCTCGATGCCCAGTTCGATCGCCTGGCCGTGGCGCTGCATCAGGGTTGCCAAGGCCTGGTCCAGCTTGCCGGCCAAACCATGCGCGTCGCCCGACGCGCCCAGCGCGTCACGCGCATACGCCAGCGCCAGGTAGCGATGACAGGCCTCAGCGGAAAATCCATCCAGGCGGGCGTCCAGCTCACCCGGGGTCAGCTGGGGATGCTGGCGCAACCAGGCCACCAGTTCATCCAGTGACCGACGCTGCACATCCGGTACCTTGGCCAACATGGCCTCGGCCTCCTGGCCGGCGCGCGATCCCAGCTGACGCGCATCGGTAACGCGACTGCGGCTACTGAGCCGCGCGTTGGCCAATGACGAGAACGCCATGGACACCTCTTCCGCCATGCTGGCCTGTTGCGCCATCGGTATCACCTGCTGCCCTTGCGAAACCGGCGCCCCTAGCGCCTCCCAACCGGGCACCATCGCCAGCACCGGTTCACTCCGTATAAAGCCGACGCCTTCGCTCATCCCCACCTCGTCGCCACGTCAAAGAATGAGCACCATGCTAGAGGCAAGCCCTGCGCCCCACTGTTGCCACTGGCCGCTTCTTTTTAGCCTGTGGCCAGGTGCGACAGTAGCCGACCGAAAACTAAAAACATGCGCCTCACAGTGAAATCCGCTGCGCAGCAGGCCACCTAGAATGGCGCGCATCTTCGTGCCGTAACCTTTCCCATGCCGCCATCGCTGCTCCAGATTCCCCAGACCCTGCTGGGCGCCGTGAACAACGCCACCTTGGTGCAAGTCAACGGCAAGGTCACCCAGGTCACCGGCACCCTGATACGCGCGCTGGCGCCGGGCGTGCAGGTCGGCGAGCTGTGCCGGCTGCGCAAGCCGGGCGGCCAGCCTGAACTGCTGGCCGAAGTCATCGGCCTGCAGCAGGAGCAGGCGTTGCTCGCCCCGCTGGGCGACATGCAGGGGCTGTGCACGCGCACCGAAGTCTGCCCCACCGGCGGCATGCACCGCGTGGGGGTAGGCGAGCACTTGCTGGGGACGGTGCTGGACGGCCTGGGCAATCCGCTCGACGGCAGCACGTCGGCGACACCACAAGCCTGGTACCCCGTGCATCGGGACGCGCCATCGCCACTGAGCCGCAAGCTGGTCGATACCCCCTTGAGCCTGGGCGTGCGTTGTATCGATGGCCTGCTCACCTGCGCCGAAGGGCAGCGCACAGGCATCTTCGCCCCCGCCGGTGGCGGCAAGAGCACTCTGCTGGCCACGCTACTGCGCAACGCAGAGGCCGACGTGATCGTGCTCGCCCTGATCGGCGAGCGCGGCCGCGAGGTGCGCGAATTCATTCACCAAGAACTCGGCGAGCACGGCCTGCGCCGTGCGGTGCTGGTGGTCGCGACCTCTGATCGCCCGGCCATGGAACGCGCCCGGGCGGCCTTCGTCGCCACCAGCGTCGCCGAATATTTCCGCGACCAGGGCAACAAGGTACTGCTGCTGATGGACTCCCTGACCCGCTTCGCCCGGGCCCAGCGGGAGATCGGCCTGGCCGCGGGCGAACCGCCTACTCGACGCGGCTTCCCGCCTTCCGTGTTCGCCCAGTTGCCGCGCCTGCTGGAACGCGCAGGGCAATCGGCCAAGGGTTCGATCACCGCGCTTTACACAGTGCTGGTGGAAGGCGACGACCTGAACGAGCCGATCGCCGAGGAAACCCGCTCGCTCCTCGATGGCCATATTGTCCTGTCCCAGGCCCTGGCAGCCGCCAACCACTACCCGGCCATCGACGTGCTGCGCTCGGTCAGCCGGGTCATGAACCAGGTGGTCAGCCCGGAACACCGGACCGCCGCCGGCCGACTGCGCGAATGGATGGCCCGGTATGAGGAAGTCGAACTGCTGCTCAGGATCGGTGAATACACGCACGGCCAGGATCTGCTCGCGGACCAGGCCATCGGCAAACGCGAAGCCATCCGCGCCTGGCTCTGCCAGCCTTGCGACGAGAACGTCTCGCTGCGACAGAGCCTCGACCAACTACTCGAGATCACCCGATGCCCCTGACTGCCCTTGCGCACATCAAGCAACGCAGGCTTCAGCGGGCCGAGCGTGAAGCGCGAAGCCAACTGGCCTTTCTACAGAAGGCAGAAAAAGCCAAGGCACAATCTGTCGAGTCGTACCTGGCCTTTCAACGCGGGTCCCGCGAAGAACAACAGCGCCTGTTCGCCGCGCATGTCGGCCAGTTGATCGACTGTCGTGCCTTGGAGCACTGGCGTCGACAGGTCAGCCTGCTCGGTGAGCGCGAAGCGAGCCTGCACGGGCAAGTCGTTGCCTGCGAGGAGGCACTGGCGCGCCAGCACACGGCACACCAGCAGGCCCAAGCGCAGCTCGCCCAGACTCGACAAAAAAGGGACAGCTTCGTCCAACTACGAGATGAGGCTCACCAACGCGCCGCTCGGCTGGCGGAATGCAGGCAGGAGCTCGAGCTGGAGGAGCATCGCTTACACGGTGGCTTGCAACCATGAAGACCCTGCCCGTGCCTGCCTTACCAATCCCGCCGAATGACACGCCTCGCTTGCCTCCCCTGAACAGCCAGCGGCTGTTGTTCGAACAGCTGCTAGCACCACCGGAAAGGCAGGGCATGCCTCGAGAGGCTGGCCATCTGCGCCTCGGCTACCCTTTGGCGCCCGCCATGCGCAGGACGGAGCACTATCCACCTGTGCCGGCCCCACCGACGCTAACCGAGGATGTTGTCATGCATCCCTTCACCGCGACGGCGCCCGAAGAACTCGAGGCGCCCGGGTCGACGGTCCAGAGCGTACCCGAGACCGTGCAGCGAGACATTCGCGATCACGCCGACACCCTGCCCAGTCGCCTGCTACCCCAGGAAAGCGCCATACCGGCCCCGGTTCATGCCCTGACCTGTGAACGTGCAGTGGTCGACAGGGTACTGCCCTGCCCGGGCGTCACCTTCAATGAAGACCTGCAGATACTGGTGGATCGCCTGCACCTGCAAGTGCTCGGTTGCAAGGCCGACAAGCGCGAACTGACCCTGCTGCGTGCTCGGTTGCCGCAGTTGGGAGCTGTCGAGGTGCACATGCGCCATGGAGGCGCAGGTTTGCAGGTGGAGATCCAGGCCGCGCCAGCGAGTCTGCGGCAATTGCAGGTGGCTTGCGCAGACCTGCTCGAACGCCTGCAACGGCTTGATCCAGCGCAGCCGGTCAGCCTCGGCTTTTCCGCAAACGGCGACGGCGAGCAAGGTTCACGCAACCGGCGCCACGTGCTCGACGAGTGGTGGCCCGAACCATGAGCCCAGCGAGCTTCCCATCCGCTAACGAACAGGAGCTGCGCCTGCAGCGACTGCTGAGCCATCGCCAACGTAGCTATGTCGATGCCGAGCGCCAGGCCTTGCTGGACATCGTCGCTTGCGAGGGGGACACCGACCTGGTCGTGCTGGTCGATTGGCAAGGCGTGCCGGCGCGCCTGCTGTGCCGTCGGCAGCATCTGGCGCAATGGTTGGCGCCACATTTGCAGGAAGCCGACTTCGCCAGCCTGCCGGCACCGTTGCAAATGGCGTTGCTGCAACGGGACAGCCCTTGGCTTCCTGGCCTGCAATGCCTGGGTATCGAACCGGCAGGTGTCTGCCAGCGCACGGCGTGCCTGCAAGTATCGCTGAAGCACGCCACACGCGCGCTGACCTGCTGGGTGCAAGGCGATTGCGAGCGCCTGCTCGCCAGCTTGCCGCGACGCCCGCTGCGTGAACGCCTGAACATCGCGCTGAACCTCTCACTGCAATGGCCCCCCCACGACCTGTCGCTGCACGAGCTGCGTGAACTCGGCATGGGCGACATCCTGCTGCTGCCCGCCGCCACGCCAATGCCACCCCGGTTACTCGGTGTGCTCGACGGCCATCCCTGGGCAGAACTGCTGCTCAACGACACAGACCTGGAGCTAGTCCGCATGCACGAATCATTACCGCCGCCCGATACCGCGCTGGGGGAACTGGAGCAATTGCCGATCGCGGTCAGTTTCGAGGTCGGTCGCCAGACCCTTGACCTGCACACGCTGTCGACCCTGGGGCCAGGCGCCCTGATAGAGCTGCACAGCCCGCTGGCGGCCGAGGTGCGCATTCTTGCCAATCAGCGCTATATCGGCAGCGGCTTGCTGGTGCGCATCGACGGTCGCCTCGGGGTGCGGGTGACGCGGCTGCTGGAAAACGACCCGACATGATCCAGTTGCCTGACGAACTGAGCCTGATCCTTGGCCTGGCGCTGCTGTCGATGGCCCCTTTCATTGCGGTCATGGCCACCTCGTTCCTGAAGATGACCGTGGTCTTCTCGCTGCTGCGCAACGCCCTGGGAGTACAGCAGATCCCACCCAACATGGCCCTGTATGGCCTGGCGATCATCCTCAGCATCTACGTCATGGCGCCGGTGGGCATGGCCACCTACGACTACCTGAATACCCATGAGACAGTCCTCGGTGATGCTCACTCGATCGAACATTTTCTCGACGAAGGCCTGGAACCGTTTCGCACGTTCCTCGACAAACAGGTCAACGAACGCGAGCGCGCCTTCTTCCTCGACAGCACGCGCCAGTTGTGGCCCAGCCACTATGCCGAACAGGTCGACGGTAACAGCCTGCTCGTCCTGCTGCCCGCGTTCACCATCAGCGAACTGACCCGGGCCTTCGAGATCGGCTTCCTGATCTACCTGCCATTCATCGCCATCGACCTGATCATCTCCAACATCCTGCTGGCCATGGGGATGATGATGGTGTCGCCAGTGACCATCTCGCTACCCTTCAAGCTGTTGCTGTTCGTCCTGCTCGATGGCTGGGGGCGCCTCTCCCATGGCCTGGTGCTGAGCTACGGGGGCTGAGATGAGCAGTACCGAAGTCCTGCACTTCGCCAGCCAGGCGCTGTGGTTGATACTGATCCTGTCACTGCCGACGGTGCTGATGGCCGCGCTGGTGGGTACGCTGGTGTCGCTGGTCCAGGCGCTGACCCAGGTGCAGGAACAGACCCTGGGCTTCGTCGCCAAGCTGGTCGCGGTGGTCGTTACCCTGTTCGTCACGGCCGACTGGATGGGCAGCGAGCTCTACCGCTACACCGATCTGGTGCTCGAGCGTGTCCTGTGGGTGCGATGACTGTCCATGCGCTTGAACAGGCCCTGCTGAACTTCAGCCTGATCCTGCCCAGGCTGTTCAGTTGCTTCATCGTGCTGCCGATCCTCGGCAAGCAGGTACTGGGCGGCGCGCTGGTACGCAATGGCGTGGCGTGCTCGGTGGCGCTGTTCATCTACCCCAGCGTGGCGGGCACCGTGCCGCCAGGCCTGGATGGGCTGCAACTGGGGCTGCTGATCGGCAAGGAAGTGCTGCTCGGCTTGCTGCTCGGGTCCATCGCGTGCATCCCGTTCTGGGCGCTGGAGGCCTGCGGCTTTCTCATCGACAACCAGCGCGGAGCGACCCTGGCGTCCACCCTCAACCCGTTGCTGGGCAGCCAGGCCAGCCCCACCGGAGCGCTGCTGCTGCAGACCCTGGTCACCCTGTTCTTCACCGGTGGCGCCTTCCTGGGACTGCTTGGCGCCTTGCTGGGCAGCTACGCCAGCTGGCCCGTGGCCAGCTATTACCCACAGATCAGCGACCAGTGGAGCGTGTTCTTCCTGGCCCAGTTCGACTACCTGATGACCCTGTGCCTACTGTTCGCCGCGCCCCTGCTGATCGCCATGTTCCTCGCCGAGTTCGGCCTGGCACTCATCAGCCGTTTCGCCCCGACGCTGAACGTATTCATCCTGTCCATGCCGATCAAGAGCCTGGTCTGCAGCGCGTTGCTGGTGCCCTATCTGTACCTGTTGATGGCGCAGGCCCAGGATCAGGTGTTCAGCGCGCTGCACGCGGTGCGCCTGCTCGGCCCCTTGCTGGAGCAGCCATGAGCACGGAAAAGACCGAGTATCCTACTCGGGCCAAATTGCGCGATGCACGACGTAACGGCCAGGTGGTCAAGAGCAAGGAACTGGTATCCAGCGTGCTGATCCTGAGCCTCGCCACGTTGCCCCTGGGCTTTCCCGACTACTTCCTCGGACACCTGCGAGCGCTGATGCTGCTTCCCGAGCCCCTGCTCCACCTGCCTTTTCGCCAGGCATTGGAGCTGATGCTGCAACAGTTGCTGCACGAACTGCTGTGGCTCACCCTGCCGTTCCTGCTGACCACGTTGATTGCCGCCAGCGCGGGCAACCTGCTGCAAACCGGCTTGCTATTCAACACGCAGTCGCTCTCACCCGACCTCAAGAAGGTCAGTCCCGTGGAGGGGATGAAACGAATCTTCTCGCTCAGGAACCTGCTCGACTTTCTCAAATCCTTGCTCAAGGTGCTGCTGCTCGGCGCATTGGTGCTCGGTCTGCTCAGCGATAACCTGCCCGCGTTGCTGCGGGTTCCACTGTGCGGCATCGGCTGCATCCTGCCTGTTCTGGGCAACCTGCTGGGCCAGCTGATCGGCGTCTGCGCCGTTGGTTTCATGGCGATTTCAGCGGCCGACTACGGCCTGGAGCGCAGGCAGCATCACCAGCAGTTGCGCATGAGCAAAGATGAGGTCAAGCGTGAGCGCAAGGAGCAGGAAGGCGCGCCGGAGCTCAAGCGCGAGCGCCGCAAACGCCACCGTGAACTGCAGCACGGGACGTTGCGTGCAGACGTCAGGCGTTCGTCGGTCATCGTCACCAACCCGACCCACATCGCAGTCGGCCTGCGCTACGAGGCCGGGGAAACCCCGTTGCCGCTGGTCACCCTGAAGTACACCGACGAGCAGGCCCTGCGGGTACGCCGAATCGCCGAGGAAGAAGGCGTGCCGGTGCTGGAGCGCATACCCCTGGCACGGGCGCTGTTCGCGGACAGTCTGGAGGAACAATACATCCCCGGCGAGTTGATCCAGCCGGTGGCCGAGGTGATTCGCTGGTTGCAGGCGCAAGAGAAGACGCCGCCGGTCTGAGCAGGCTGCGCCCGTTCCTCAATGGCTGAGCGGCCAGTTGCTATACCACGATACCGCGCTGCGGCAATGGCCGGCGCACGGGCAAGATATCCTGCCGCACAGGCGGTCGAACAGGCTGACGAAGCTGCGCCCAAAATACCTGGAGCAACCCATCGCGCTCCTGGTCATCGCGGATGGCTCGCGCCGCGGCGGCCAGCACCGCCTCATGGCCATGTTCGAGCGGGCTCATGGCGATCCAGCCTCGTTATCAGCAACCCCTTGCACCAACACTCGCTGCAAGGCGCTCAACTGCCCTTCGATACTGGCGTCGATGACGCAGCCCGCGGTTTCCAGTCGACAACCGCCTCGTGCGAGCCTAGCATCACCACAGATTTCCAGGGGGCCCGTGTCGGGAAACTGCTCGAGAATTGCATCGATACGCAGGCGGACCTCGCGCACCTGTTCGGGGCACACGTGCAGAACCAACGCCTCGCATGGCTGAACCTGCGCCAACGCTTGGCGCGTGGCGGCCAGCGTCAGCTCGATGTCCGGGTAGGCCCCCAGCACCTTGCCCACCGCCTGGTACACCACCTCACTCAGTTGCCGGTCTGCCTGGCGATAGAGCTCTGCACAGCGCAAACGCACGCTGTGCAGCATCACCGCTTGCTCGATCGCGGCCATTTCCAGCCCGACCTCGTGCCCAAGCCGATGCTGCGCCTCAAGTACCGCATCGGCCTGGGCATCGAGTTCGCTTGCACGCTGACGAGCGCTTTCGATCAAGGCACCGGCCTCGAGAAAGCGCTGGTAGTCGGCGCTGCGCAACACGGTACAACCTGGTTCGACCATCGGCCGGCAATCATTCAGTTCAATAAATGGCAACATTCCAGGCTCCTGTCTCGGGCCACTTTCAGGCAAAGGATACGCGCCAGGGCGCGCTGATCGTCGCTCAACGGCCAGGTCGGCAACGCACCGGCGCCAGGCAGGCGCAGGGCCAGGCGCCGGGCAAAACCGGGATCGGTACAACCACAGGCCTGCAGCCAGAACGACAGCCCCTGCAAGGGCAGGTCCACCTCCAGCGCGCCGCTTGGCAGCGCCCGCTGCCAGCCTGGTGGCCATGGACCGATGATCAGCCGCCATTTCTCCAGGCAATAGCGCAGGCCCTGATCGCCAAGGGCGTGGCGCAAGCGCGTCTGGTCGGCTCGGGCGAGCAGTCGCATGATGGCCTGGCCATGCAACAAGCCGCCCACAGTGGCCAGAACACGTTCGAATGCTGGCTGCGGATAGAGGGCCAGCCCACCCAGCCGTTCTGGTATTTCAAAGGGTTCGGCCAGGTCCAGCGCCGACAGCAACCAACCATTGATCGCGCTGTCCCGACGCCAATGCGGCAAGGCCTGAACTACCTGCAGCAACGGCTCAGGACATTGAGCCTGGTGCAAGTAACTCGCAGGGCAGTAGCGAAGCTGAAACGGGGTCATGCTCGCTGGCGCCACCACAGGTACTGTGCAAGATTGCTTAGTAACAGCATCCCCAACAATGCCCCGACCAGCGCAAGCAGACGCAGGCGCGAACCCTCCATCACCTGAATCGACAGCAGCGTCGCATGCCGCGCCCCTGGTCGCAGCTGACGAGCCTGGGTGGAAGGCACCAGCACCACACTGATGCGTTCGTAGTCCAGGCCTTCGATGCTGTTGCTCAACAGCTGTTTCATCTGCCCGATGTACAGGTCCAGCGGCGCGTCCGCCGCATGCTTGATGAAGATCGACGCCGAAGCCGCACGGGCCGGCGCGCGCAGGGCGTCACGCGGCTCAGGCAAGACCACATGCACCCGCGCCACCAGCACGCCATCGATTTCCGACAGGGTGCGCGACAGTTCCTGGGACTTCACATAGGTCAGCCGCGCGTGCTCCTCCAGTGGCGACGAGATCAGGCTGTCCCGGGGGAATACATCACTCACCGTGGAGAACATCTCCCGTGGATAGCCCTGGCGCTTGAGCGCGGCTACCGCATGGCCGATGTCGGCCTCGCCGATCAGGATCTTCACCTTGCCGTCCTTGTCTTGCGCCTTCACCGCCTCGATGCCCTCGGCATCCAGCACCGCGAGCATTTCGTTGGCTTCGCGCTGGCCGAGACCCAGGTACAACTCGACCTTGCAACCGCCCATTACCATTACCGTCAAAAGCAGCAAGCACTGCCATGGTCTCTTCACAGGGCACCTACTGGGCTTTCATGAGGGTTTCGATATTCTGCGTGGTACGTCCCACACCCTTGGCAATCAGCTCGACCTGCAGGTTGGTGCGCATCAGGGCCCAGTGGGCATCCATCAATGCCACCGGATCGCCCACGCCTGAAACCAGGCTGGCATGCGCGCCCTTCCTGGCTTCGGCATGTTGCTGGCCGAGCTGTGCGATTTTGTGCAGCACTCCCTCTTCAAGACTGCCGGCACTATTGGATAGCGCCTGCTCGAACTCGGCCACCTGGCGCAAGTCGACGTCCGGTGCCGCCAGGGACTGCAGGTCTGTGACCACACGTGCCACCTCGGCAATGCCACTCATGTGTCGCTCTCCACTGTGAAGGAGTCGTTGAGCAAGTCCATCGCCATGGCGAGCACTTGCAGACGCTGTTGCTCTGCCACTGCCGGCCTCCGCCACTGCTCGGGGGCGCCTGGGGCCTGCTCGATCAGGCATGCCTGAAATGCAGCAGCGTCCCGATCCGCAGGAGCGAGCCGCGGAATCGAAGCTGTTTGCGCACTCGTCAACAGCGACATGGTCAACCCGTTCATGCCACCACCTGCGCACGCATCCCCTCGGCAAACCGGATCAGATCGCAATCCTCGCTTTGCGCCATGCGCTCGAGCCGCCGTTCCAGCGCCGCCATGTAGCCAAGCTGGCGCTCGCACAGTGCCAGCCACGGGCCAAGGGATGGCCAGGGCGCCTGGTCGCCTTCTGCAAGGGCCTCCTCGCAGCGTCCCGCCCCCATCAGGGCGGCGATGCGTATCGCACAGGCGGCTTCCATGGTTTGCGGCTGCCGGGCAAGCCAACGCGCAATCGCCATCGCTTCGTCATGGTGACGGTGTTCGACACCCAGCAAGCCCAGGCGCGCCATCAAATTATTCACCGAGTACTCCATGCTCAGAACTTCTGCAGGATGCTACTGATGGTGTTCTTGAAGGTCTGGCCCAAGGTCGCATCGACCTGGAACACGTTGGACCAGATGTTCGAGCGGTGGCGCATGTCGGCCAACAACGCGGGGTCGTCGCTTTTCTCGTTGAGCTTGCTGAGCGATTCGAGGACAGCCTTGTTGGCCTCTCGCGCCTGCCTGACCATGCCCTCGTGGACCATGTCCATTGTGTTGCTGGTGCCGTCGTGGAATCCGCTGCTGATGCCTGTCATTTCAATGTTCCTTCAGTTTTTCCAGGATATACAAGGCCGCTTCAAGGGCCGTTCGCTCATCGCGCAACGCCTGGAATGCCGTGGGCGGCAAGGGGCGTGACATTTGCTCGGCGCGGGCCTGCCGCGCATGCTCCAGCGCACCGTACATCCGGGCGCGCATGTGTGGGTCGCGTGCTTCCTGCAATAGCTCATCCATCATCGATAGGGCGCTCCTTGAGATTGATCGAGTAATCCTGCCCGCCCTTGCGCAATGTGATCGCCTGGCCATCGATCGCCAGGATGCGGATACCAGAAGGCAGCAGCGCGCCTACCGGATAACGACGGTTGTCATTCAGCGTCACGTAGGGCACGCGCCCCAGTGACACCGCGCGCAGCGGGAAATCGAGTTTCCCGGGCACAGGTGCCCTGCCCTCAGCGACCAGCTTCAACAGCGGATGCTCGCCGAATGCCTCGCGGAACTGGTGCTGCAACTTCAGGAAGTCCTGCTGCTGGCCGCCCTGCAGAGTCCCACGCAGCACCAAGGTGTCACCGCGGTCCTCCAGGCTCAGGGCATCTTCCAGGCGCCATTCGCGCAGGAGTTGCGCCAGGCGCGTCCGGGCCTGTGGAACGGGCAGGCTGTGTGAGACGACGCCGGGATCGCCTGTGTCCCCTTTGCGCTGGGCTTCAGCCTCTGGAATCAGCAGTCGCGAGAGCAGCGCCAGCAACAGCAGCAAACCGCCCCCCGGTACCATGAACCAGCCAGCCCGCAATCGGGGTCGGGGTCGGGGTCGAGAGAGCGTTTCGGGAAGCCGCTCGGCAAAAACCTCGCCCTCTATACAGAATGCCCAGCACAACGGGCCACAACGCTGAATGGCCAGTGCCTGCAACTCGACACCTGCCACCACCGTCGCCCCGTCCTGTGTAGGCGGCTCGATGGTTCCCCACTCCAACAGGCGTACTCCGCCAGGCTCTACCATGAGCACCAGGTGAACGGCGGCGATTCCCGCGTCCACCAGCACCAGATCGGCTTGCGCCGGATCGGCGCCGATGACTACCCGGCCGGGCGCCAGGGACACTTCGGCCCCCGCATTCAGGCCACTGTAGACCCGCAGCTGGTAACTCATTTCAAGAGCGCTCATCACCGGCAGGGACTGCGTCCGAACCATTACCGACACTTGCAAGCCCGGAATCGATCAGCTTCGGCTCGATCAGGAACAGTCGAACCGATCGGCGCGTGCTGCTGGACTGATAGCGAAACAACGCCCCCAGGAACGGAATGTCTCCCAATAGCGGGACCTTGCGCAGGCTTACACTCGTCTCGTCGCGGTGGATACCACCGATCATCAGGCTCTGCCCCAGGTCGACCCGGGCCAGCGTGTCGATGACCGTGCGACTGATCGTGGGTATGCCATCGGGGCCCGTGCTGTTGGACTTCTGGCTACCGTCCTCGATATGCAGGCTCAGGCTGATTTCCGGCCGGTCCGCACTGCGGATCAGGCGTGGAGTCATTTTCAACAGGGTGCCGTAGGTGATCGCCTTGAGCTCGGCGACGCGTTCGCCCAGCACCCGGACATAATAGGTTTCGCTGTGGTCCAGCACCGCCAGGGTGTTTTCCTGGGTCAGCAAGGTCGGCCGTGACACAACCTGGGCGCGGCCTTCTCCCTGCATGAGCATCACCTTGGCCAGCAGCCGGTTCACCCCCCGGCCGTCGACCAGGCTGCCGGCCAGCGTTCCCTGCGCCTGGCCTGCGCTGGTGCGGATGTCGATCAGCTGGTGTTTGCCAGTGCCAATGCCGACCTGCCACTCCACCCCGAGCTCAGCCAGATGCTCGGCGTTGATGTCCAGGATCGTCAGCCCAACCTCGATGCGTGCCGCCGGCCGGTCCAGCGCCGCTACCAGGCGCCGGTACATGGGCATGCGCTCTGGATGGTCACGCACGATGATGGCATTGAGCGACGCTTCGGCCTGGACAACGGCTTGACCGCTGCGTACAGGCGCCCCCTTCGCCACCGCCTGACCTTCGACCACCCGCACATCGGCGTTCGTCAACACTCGAGAGAGGAGCGTGGCCACACCGGGTACCGCAATCTTCTGGTCGCGGTAATCAATTTCACGGTCTTCAGCTACCGCGTGCCTGAGCGCGATCACCTCGACACTCAGGCTGCCACCGAGTGCGTCCTGCAATACCGCCTGTTGCTCCAGCGCCTTCACGGTCTGCTCGACACGGTCGAGGTAACGCGGTGGGCCCGAGGCATACACCAACCGCCCATCCGCCGCAGCGCGCCAGGCGAAGCGCGACGTCCAGCCGCCACCCTCCTGCAGGGCAGTGCGAACTTGTGGCTCGCGCACGTTTTCCAGGTGGACAAGGCGTGTCTGCATTTCGCTGGACTTGTCGACATGGAGCACTGCGCCGTCGTAGTACCAGACCAGGTTGAACAGCACGGCGACCTGTTCGAGAAACGCCTCCGGGTCCGGCTGCTCGAACGTGGCGCTGACCTGGTCCCTGACCTTGTCGCTGACCACGACCGCCCCCTGGTAGTTGGCGGCGAAATTGCCCAGCAGGTCACGCAGGCTCTCGCCCTGGGCAACGTAGTGGAACGGCTCCTGGGGCCAATCCAGTGGCTCAGCCTGGACCGCAACGCTGGCCAGCAACGCAGTCAAACCGGCGGCGAGCGATTTCAAGGCAGCCATATCCGAGCTCCTCCGTGGGTCACAGGTGCTTGATCCGCAGGTTGCCCGCACAGAAGATCGATAAGGTCGACCTGAGCACCCAGCACATGATCGACGATGTCGAGATCGCCCTGCGCCAGGTCTACCTGCGCTTCAAGCAGCGGCTCTCCCGCAGGTGTCAGCGCCAGTCGCTGCGGACAATGCTGAGCCCACACCGTCAGCATGCCCATCATGCGGCGCAAGGCTTGCGGGTCGAGGCTGGCGCCTTGGCCGGCCAGCGAGGACAGTGAACTGCGAATCAGCAGTCGCGTGCCTTGCGGCTCGAGCGACAGGGGATGCCCCTCGATGCACAGTTGGTAGTCACCGCGCTCACTGGCCAACCAGGGCGCCATGCCCAAGCGTCGGGCCATTTGCTGCAAAAGTGTGTTCATACACGCATCATCCGGGCAACGGAGGGAACAGAAGAGTTGTCAGCCACGGCGAGCATCGCTGGGGGTGCGGCCGAACCGCCGGCGGTAGCTCTGGCTGAAATACGACTGGCTGGAAAAGCCGCTTTCCATGGCGATGTCGACAATGCTCATGCGCGTGTTAAGCAGCAAATGGTGCGCATGGACGATCCTGCGCTCGGTGATCCAGGCTCGGGGCGGGCATTTGTAGAAGCTGGCGAACAAACACTTGAAGGCCGTCAGGCCCAGGCCGAAAGCCTCGGCATACTGGTCCAGTCGCCACTCGCGCAGGTAGTGTTGCTCCATGAAGGCATGCAGGCGATCGACATGGCGATTGCCCTGTTGCCGCAAAGCCGCCAGCAACGTCCGCCCCTGCGGACCGAAGACCAACAGCAACAGCAACTCCTCCAGGCGCAGCATCGCCAGCATTGAAGCTGCCCCTTCGCCACCAAGTGCCGCCAGTCTGGCCACGCATTCCTGCGCCATTGCGCAAGGCTGGAGCCGGAGGGTGTTCACGCACGCCTCCTCGTGACGTTCAAGCCGGGCGAGGTCAGTGCCATGCCTTTGCACAAAGGCTTGCACGAAGTTCACGTCCAGCGGCAGCCAAAGCACCTGACAGCCCTGCGCCTGGGTCGCAACCAGATAAGTGCCGCGTTTGACGAACAGCAGCTCACCAGCCCGTAGATGAATGATGTCGTCCTTTTCGCGCAGGGCCAACTCACCCGCCAGGATGGCGTAAAAACCTTCCTGCCCCAAGGACGTGAACCCCGCCCCGACAACATCCAACTGCCGCCCCTGCACACACCAGCCCTCAACTGGAGAAATCCCTCTCACACCAGGCCTTGCTTCCCGTAGACCTTTTGAACACCGAACGAATCGCAACGCCTACAGAACTGGAGCAGCCTCTGTGGACTTGACCGTATCGATGAAGACGAGGCGGTAGACTAAGGCGTGCCCGCTGAAATGAATGCAGGGATAGTTCGCAGGAGCAAGTGGCATTTCGCCACTTTCTGTAGGAAATAGATGGTCTGGCGAAGAATGAATGTGGCAGTCCCCACAACGCCTCTGCTGACAGCCAACAACTAAAAATTGGCGACAGCGACCGGTATCCACCAGGGCGTGCCCACACTACCGTGACGGCCCCCTTCATTATCGAGAACTCGCCATGTCAGGCACGAACTACGATTATGCATTGACCCAGCTGTATGCTGCCCTGAAGCTGGATCCACCCTTGACCTTCGACCCGGTGATCAGCCTGCAGGTGGGTTCTTTTGTGTGCAACGTCAGCGAGCACCCGGCGGATCACTTGCTGATGTTCATCGAACTGCCCGCAATCGACGACGTACGCTGGGGCGAGCAGAACCTGTTCTGTCAGGACACCTGCAAGCCTGTGATCGGTGTCGACCCACTCACCGGCATGCAAATACTGTGGAATCGCCAGGCCCTGGCGCAATTGGACCGTGCCATGGTGCATCACCAGCTGGAGCAGCTGGTGCAGGCCGCCCACGATCTGACAGGTGCCGAAACAGCCTGAGCGTCCCTTAGGGTTGCTCCCAGACCTGCGCCTCGCTCCAACCCAGCGCGGCAAAATCCCCGGAGCGCAGTGAGGCCTCTTCTTCGCAGAAGAATTCGTCCAACTGCGGTGGCCTGATCGCCGTGTCGCTGAGCATCGCGTGTACCTGGCCACGATGATGGATCTGATGCTCGAACAGGTGCGACAGCAGGCGCAAACGTTGCTCCAGTTGCACCCGGTCCGGTCGCACGATGCTCACGTAGCGCCGCAACTGGTCGTCGCGCAATTGCCGGCAATAGGCGATCAGCCGCTGGTCGGCCTGGGCCTGCTGGGCCTGCAGGTCGGTGCAGGTGGCGAAGGGCTGCTCGGGCTGGAAGAAGCGCTCGCCATCCGGGTCCGGCGTTTGGCCGCGCTGCTCGCACTCCAGCGCATCCAGGTAGAACCAGTCGACCGTCAACAGGTGGTTGAGGGTGGCCTTGATCGACGGGAAGAAACTGCAGCGGGGGGCGACGAACTCGTCCTGGGTCAGTTGCAGACAAGCCTTGTACAGGCGGTGGTTGGCCCAGCCATTGTTGTAGGCCTGGGTCAGCAGATGATGCGACAGCGGCTCCATGGTCGGCTCCTTCAGGCGAAGCGTTGCAGTTGCATCTCCCGTAGCCGGCTCAGGGTCCGTTGGTACGGGAACGCCAGATACCCTTGAGTGTAGAGCGCTTCCAGCGGCACCTCGGCCTCCAGGTACAACAACACCCGACGGTCGTAGCATTCGTCCACCAGGGCGATGAAGCGCCGCACGCTATCATCCTTCGGCGCCAGCGTCGGCAACTGGCGATCCCCGGCCTCGACGCGGGCGGCCCCGTCCTCGGTGCCGCGGGCAATGCGCCCGGCCTGCTGGACGCCACCCAGGGCCGGAATAGCGCTGATCAGGATCGCCGGAAAGCGGTCGCACAATGCCATGAAGTCCATGGCGGCCAGGGGCTGCTCGCACAAGTCGGCGAAGCGGCACCAGATGGCGTGCGTGCTGCGGCGCAGCACGCCGATACGCCGGGAGCCGAGCTGCAACGGCTGATCACTGCCTGGATCGTTCGGGCTCAGCTGCTGGAACACCGCCTCGAGCGCGCTCGGCCACCCTGGCTTGTCGACCCAATAGCGTTGCTGTTGCACGCCGGGACGCAGTCGGTGGTCCTGCTCCCCCGCCACCGCCAGCACGCGCATGTGCTGCTCGATGGCGGCGATGGCCGGCAGGAACCGCTCGCGGTTGAAGCCATCGCGGTACAGCTGGTCAGGCGGCTGGTTGGAGGTGGCGACGATCACCACACCGTGATCGAACAACACCTGGAACAGACGGCCAAGGATGATCGCATCGCCGATATCGCTGACGAACAGCTCGTCGAAACACAACACCCGTATCTCTTCGGCCAGCGCCCGGGCCAGGGCCGCGAGCGGGTCGGCGGTACCATTGAGCTGGAACAGGCGCTGGTGGACCCAGGCCATGAAGTGGTGGAAATGCTGGCGCCGTGCCGGAAGTTCCAAGCTGCGATGGAACAGGTCCATCAACCAGGTCTTGCCCCGGCCGACCGGGCCCCAGAGATACAGGCCTTGCGTCGGCTGGCCCTGAAGCAGGGAGTCGAAGCAGGCCTGCAAGGCCGCCACAGCGGCTGCCTGGGCGGCATCGGGAACGTAACCGCGCTCGGCCAGCGCCTTGTGATAAAGGGATTCGGGAGTCATGCCGCGCATGGTACGCCATCGCGGGGCAAGCCCGCTCCCACAACATTGCCCCAGGGCAACTGCAATAGCTTGCACCAGGGCTTACGCCGGGACGATCAGCCCTCTGTCAGCCCCACCTTCAACAAGGCGCCATCCTTGGCATCGGTCAGCACGTACAGATAGCCATCCGGCCCTACCCGCACGTCACGAATCCTGGCTTTCAGGTCAGCCAACAGCCGCTCTTCATGCACGACCTTGTCGCCATCGAGTTTCAGCCGGATCAACTCCTGTGTCGCCAGCGCGCCGATGAACAGGTTGTGGTCCCAGGCCTTGAACGTGGGGCTGTCGTAGAACGCCATGCCGCTGATGCCCGGCGACTTTTCCCATACATGATGGGGGTCGACCATGCCGTCGACGTGCTTGCCCTTGGCCTCGGGGATCGGCAGCAACGAGTAGTTGATGCCGTGGGTGGCGATCGGCCAGCCATAGTTCTTGCCCGCCTTGGGGATGTTGATCTCGTCGCCGCCACGCGGGCCGTGCTCGTGGGTCCAGAGCATGCCGGTCCAGGGGTTGAGCGCCGCGCCCTGCTGGTTGCGGTGGCCGAACGACCAGATCTCCGGGCGTACGTTGTCGCGGCCGACGAAGGGGTTGTCCTTGGGTACCTCGCCGTCGGGCAGGATGCGCACGATCTTGCCCTGCAGCTTGTCCAGGTCCTGCGACGTGGCACGCTGGTTGTTCTCGCCCAAGGCGATGAACAGGTAGCCGTCACGGTCGAACACCAGCCGCGAGCCGAAGTGATTGCCTTCGGACAACTTG
The DNA here is from genome assembly GCF_900110655.1 of Pseudomonas soli. Classification (GTDB taxonomy): domain Bacteria; phylum Pseudomonadota; class Gammaproteobacteria; order Pseudomonadales; family Pseudomonadaceae; genus Aquipseudomonas; species Aquipseudomonas soli. The sequence continues at coordinate 94,478 of NZ_FOEQ01000005.1, read as the reverse complement.
GGCTGCTGGCGGAAGATCACCGTGAAGTTCTCCAGGCGCGACTGGTCCTGGGTCAGCTGGCCACGACCGACGGCGGTACCCGCCTTGCCATCGCTGCCCTCTTCGGCATAGGACAGATAAACGGTTCGGTCCTTGGCAAACTCAGGCGAGAGCACCACGTCAAGCAGCCCACCCTGCCCTTCGGCCCACACCTTGGGCACGCCGGACAGCGGCGGCCCTACCTTGCCCTCAGCATTGACTATACGCAGATTGCCTGGACGTTCGGTGACCAACATGTCCTTTCCGCCGGGCAGGAAGGCCAGCGCCCAGGGATTGCGCAGACCATCGGCGACAGTGCTGACGGTCAGCGGGCCCGCCTCGCTGGAGTACTGCTGCTCAGCGGCGGCCTGCGCCAACAAGGGGAACAGGCTGGCTGCTGCCAGGGTGGTCAACCAGATGCGTGGCGTCATGCTCGCTTCCTTCGCAAGGGCTCACGGCGCGCGTGGTGAATCGCGTGGTGGCCGGGTGGGTTCCAGGTTCGGGGTCTGCTGCTCGCGGCGCAGGTTTTCACCGTTGCCGATACCGCGGTTGTCGAGGGTGGGGGGGCGCGGATTGGGTTGCGTGGACGGGCCGCGCACGGGCGGCATTGCCGGCACGCTGCCCTGCCGGCTGTTGGGGTTGGCGCGCATGATCGGGCTGTTGTAGGGATTGTTGCTGTCGTTGGCGGCAAGCAGTGGCGGCGCCAAGGACGCAGCCTGCAGTGGCAACGCCAGCACCAGGCCGAGGCCCAGGATTGGCAGTGTGGGATTCATGCTTCACCTCCGCTACGAAAAGGCGCGCTCGAAGGTTGGATAGCCTAAGGCGCGCAGGGTTCGACGCAAAAGAATGAATTTGGGTCCTGATGTTTCAGTATGTGCCCCTTGGGCTACCTTCAGCCCTGGTGTCAACCGACTGTATCTACCTTGTGCCGCGCGGCATACAGGCACAGCATCTCCATCGCCAGGGTCGCGCCGGCCAGCGCGGTGATATCGGCATGGTCATAGGCCGGCGCCACTTCCACCAGGTCCATCCCCACCAGGTTGATCCCGCGCAACCCGCCGAGGATCTCCAGCGCCTGCACCGTGCTCAGGCCGCCGCATACCGGCGTGCCGGTGCCGGGGGCGAAGGCTGGGTCCAGGCAGTCGATATCGAAGGTCAGGTACACCGGCCGGTCGCCCACCCGCTGGCGGATGGCAGTGACGATCGCCTCGGTGCCCTGGCGATGCACCTGGCGGGCGTCGAGAATGGCGAAGCCCTGGCTGTCGTCGTTGGTGGTGCGCAGGCCGATCTGCACCGAGCGCGCCGGGTCCACCAGCCCTTCCCGCGCCGCGTGCCAGAACATCGTGCCATGGTCGATGCGCTGGCCCTCCTCGTCCGGCCAGGTGTCGCTGTGCGCATCGAAGTGCACCAGCGCCAGCGGGCCATGCCGACGGGCATGGGCCTTGAGCAGCGGATAGCTGATGAAATGGTCTCCGCCCAAGGTGAGCATGGCGCAGCCGGCCTCGAGAATGTGCTCGGCATGCGCCTCGATGCTCTGCGGCACCGACTGCGGCGTACCGCTATCGAAGGCACAATCGCCGTAGTCGATCACCGCCAGGTGGTCGAACGGATCGAACGCCCAGGGCCAGTGCCGGGCCCAGGCCTGTTGCACCGAGGCGGCACGGATCGCCCGCGGACCGAAGCGCGCGCCGGGACGATTGCTGGTGGCGGTGTCGAACGGCACGCCGCTTACCACCACGTCGACACCCCGCAGGTCGCGGCTGTAGCGGCGCCGTGAAAAGCTGGTGATGCCGGCATAGGTACTTTCGGCAGCGGTGCCATAGAGGCTGTCACGGGTGATGGCCTGGTCGTTGTTCTGGGCGAGGTCCACGGTGTGTCTCCTGTCGTTGTCGTTCACTGGCGGCTGCGGAAGGCGGTCCACAGGCGGTTGCGCTGGCGCAGGTCGGCCAGCGCCATGCTGCGGTCGGCGAACAGGCGCTGGCGCACCTCGGCCGACGGATAGATGTCCGGATCGTTGCGAATCGCCGCGTCCACCAGCGGGGTGGCGGCCTGGTTGGCGTTGGCGAAGAACAGCGTGTTGGTCAGTGCCGCCACCGAGTCGGGGCGCAGCATGAAAGCGATGAAAGCGCGGGCCGCCTCGGGATGCGGTGCGTCCTTGGGGATCACCAGGTTGTCCTGCCACACCAGCGTGCCCTCGCGGGGGATGCGGTAGATCAGCTCGAAGGGCTTGCCAGCGCGGCGCGCCTGGTCGGCGGCCATGGCGGCATCGCCGTTGTAGGTGAGCGCCAGGCACACGCTGCCGTTGGCCAGGTCGTTGATCTGGCGGCCATTGGCCACGTAGCTGATCGACGGTTGCAGTTGCTGCAACAGCGCCTGCGCCGCGTCCAGGTCAGCCTTGTCCTGGCTGTACGGGTCCTTGCCCAGGTAGTTGAGGGTCACGCCGATCACTTCCTGCGGTGAGTCGGGCATGGCGATGCCGCAGTCCTTCAGGCGGCTGGCGTACTCAGGCTTGAACAGCAGGTCGAGGCTGTCCAGGGGCACATCGCCCAGGCGCTGGCGTACGGCCTCGACGTTCACCCCCAGCCCCAGGGTGCCCCAGGTGTAAGGCACGGCATGGCGATTGCCGGGGTCGGCCTCGGCCAGCTTGGCCAGCAGGTCCGGGTCGAGGTTGGCATAACCGGGCATCGCCTGCGCCTCGAGCGGCTGCAGGGCGCCGGCCTTGAGGGCCCGGGCCAGCACCGTGGCCGACGGCACCACCACGTCGTAGCCGCTGCCACCGGTGAGCAGCTTGGTCTCCAGCACCTCGGTGGTATCGAAGGTGTCGTAGCGGACCTTGTAGCCGGTCTCCTTTTCGAAACGTTCCAGGGTCTGCGGGGCGACATAGTCGGCCCAGCTGTACAGGTTGACGACCTTCTCTTCGGCCTGCAGCGGCAGGGCGATCAGCAATGAAAGCAGGCACAACGTCGAACGCATGGCGGACACCTCGGCATAAGGGTGGATGCCGCCAGCATGCCTGCCGGGTTACATTGCAAAAATGGCAACTTTGCGAAGCTGACATTCACCAGGAGCAATGTGATGCTCGGACAATTGCACGACCCGGACCTGCACCTGCTGCGGCTGTTCGTCACTGTAGTCGAGGCCGGCGGCTTCAGCGCCGCCCAGGGTGTGCTCGGGCTCAGCCAGCCCAGCATCAGCCAACAGATGGCGAAACTGGAGACCCGCCTGGGTTATCGCCTGTGCAGCCGGGGCAAGGGCGGCTTCCGGCTGACCGAGAAAGGCGAGTTGCTGTTGCAGGCGACCCGCGGCCTGCTGCTGCAGATCGAGCAGTTCCGCCAACAGGCCAACGGTGTTGCCGGGCGCTTGCTGGGCAGCGTGCGCATAGGCCTGGCCGAGAACCAGGACCGTGACGTCAGCCTACGCCTGGCCCAAGCCATCGCGCGGTTTCGCCAGCGTGACGAGAGCGTGCGCCTGGAACTGACCAGCGCGCCACCGGCCGAACTCGAACGCTTGCTGCTGGAGCAGCGCCTGGACTGCGCCATCAGCTACTTCTCCGGCAACCAGGCGGCGTTCGACTACCTGCCGCTGTTCGAGGAGCGCCAGAGGCTTTACTGCGGCAAGGGACACGTGTTGTTCAGCCAGGCCCAGGTAACCCGCGAGCAGTTGCTCGAGTCCGATCAGGTAAGCCACCCCTATCGTTTTCTCAAACAGAGCGAGCCGTTCCAGAGCCGCCACAGCATGGCGGTGGCAGAGCAGATCGACAGCGCGCTGACATTCATCCTGTCAGGACGACACATCGGCTTTCTGCCGTGTCACTGCGCCGCGCCCTGGGAAGCCCAGGGCCTGTTGCGGGCGCTGGATACCGCGCTGGATTTCGTGGTGCCGTTCACCCTGGCCAGGCATCGCGGGCAAACACCCGGTGAGGCGCAGCAAGCGTTCATGGAAGACCTGCGCATGACATTCGGCTCGCGTTAGGCCCGCAACGTCGGCATGCCCGGCTTTCATCGCCGCCACGCATTTGCGACACTGCCGACTCGCCCGTGCCACAAGGCCAGATACCCATGTATGCCCGCATCTGCCTGATCCTGCTGCTGACCCTTGGCCTGAACGCCTGCGCCCTGTTCCAGGGGCGCGATCCGCTGAACATCAGCGTGATCGGCATCGATCCTTTGCCAGGCCAGGATCTGGAACTGCGCATGGCGGTGAAGATCCGCGTGCAGAACCCGAACGAAACCCCGGTGGATTTCAACGGCATCGCCCTCAACCTGGAAGTCAACGACCAGCCCCTGGCGGCCGGGGTGAGCGACCAGCGCGGGCATATCGGCCGCTACGACGAAGCAGTGCTGGTGGTGCCGGTGAGCGTCACCGCCTTCGCCTTCCTGCGCCAGGCCTACGGCCTGAGCCAGGTGGACTCGCTGCAGGGCCTGCCCTATGTGTTGCGCGGCAAGCTGGCAGGAGGGCCACTCGGTACCGTGCGTTTTACCGACAAAGGCAAGCTCGACCTGCCAACGGCCGCAGGCCCCGCCTGGTAATCAGCTTTACCGGCAGGTTGGCAGATCACTCGCCTGCGCTGGATGAACCGACGAAACGGACTCCTGGCCGCGGACGCTCGTCCACGCTGAGTTCGAACACATCCGGCCGCGCATAATGGCCAACCACGTCGAAGTCGTAGCGCGCACGCACCAGTTCATCGGTATCGACTTCGGCGCAAAGCAGGCCGCGCTCGCCCACCAGCGGCCCGGCCAGCACCTCGCCGAGTGGGCCGACGATCACGCTGCCGCCGTTGATCAATGGTCGTTCGGCCGGCCAGTTGGCCACCTCCAGGCCCAGTGCGGCGGGCGAGTCCTGCACCTGGCAGGCGCTGATGATAAAGCAGCGCCCCTCGGCGGCGATATGGCGCATGCTCACCTGCCACAGCTCGCGCTCGTCCACCGTCGGCGCGCACCACAACTGCACCCCCTTGGCGTACATCGCGGTGCGCAGCAGCGGCATGTAGTTCTCCCAGCACACCGCCGCACCGATGCGCCCGGCACGGCTTTCGATTACCGGCAGTGTGGAGCCGTCGCCCTTGCCCCAGATCAGCCGCTCGGTGCCGGTGGGCATGAGCTTGCGGTGCCTGGCCACCAGGCCGGAGTGCGGTTCGAAGAACAGCACCGTGCAATACAAGGTATTGCCGCTGCGCTCGATCACGCCGATCACCAGGCTCGCTCCGGTACGCGCCGACAAGCCGGCCAAGGTATCGGTCTCGGGCCCTGGCACATCGATGGCATTGGCGAAATAGCGGGCGAAGGCTTCACGTCCCTCAGGCAGGCGATAGCCGAGCTGGGTGCCGAACCCTTCGCCTTTCGGATAGCCACCGAGCAAGGCCTCGGGCATCACCACCAGGCTGGCACCGGCGTCGCGGATGGCCTGCTCGTAGTCGAGGATCTGCGCCAGGGTGGCGGCCTTGCCACCAGGCAGCGAACCGATCTGCAGGGCGGCGACGATGGACTTGGGCATCGAGGGAACTCCAGTCAGGAAGGTCTGTTGGATTCTCCAGCGCAGGCGTTCGGGGTGTTCGCCTGGCTCAGCGGTTGGCGCTGGCGGCGGCCATCATCTTGTTCACTTCGCTGCGCACCAGCTGGTTGAACTCTGGCGGCGACATGCCGTCGAGTTCGGCACGCACCCACTCCGCCCACTTGCCCTTGCGCCGTGGCTTCTCAGCAATCAGGCGCGCCGCCTCGCCCTTGGCCTTGCCAAGGTTGTTCTGCCAGTAGTCGAACAAGCGGGCCTTTTCTGCCTCGATCTGCGCCCGTTCCTGGAAGCTCATGTTGGCCAGATTGAAACTCATCGGGTATTACCTGCCGCTGGAAAATGGGCGCTATCTTACACTGCGACGACGCGCCACCGGTACGCCGCTGCAACTTTCCCGGCAGCGTGGCATCCATTGTTCAACGCCCAACCCTTCACGAGGATGTGTACATGGCCAGGAAAACCGCTGCGCAAGGCAACAACGACCAGATCAAGGATCAGGTGTTCAGCGAACTGCAGGCATTGATCGAGGAATCCGAGAAGCTGCTCAGCGACAGCGCGTCGCTGGTCGGCGAGGAAGCCGAAGGCATGCGCGCGCAGTTGGGGCTTAAGTTGCGCCAGGCGCGCGATGCCACCAGCCGCCTGGGCCAGAAGGCGCAGCCGGTGGTCGAGGCTACCCAGGAGTACATCGGTGGCCACCCTTGGCAGACCGTGGCGGTCTCTGCAGGCTTCGGCCTGGTGGTCGGGCTGCTGCTCGGTCGCCGGCAATAGCTCAGGCGGCCTGAGCCTGGGGAATGCCGCTGTGGAAGCGTAGTTCCTGGTCGGGCGAGGTGATCAGCCCGACCTCCGCTTCGCGCACGTGCTCCACGACCCGGGCAATGTCCGCTTCATCGCCGTACTGGTGGGCCAGTTTCAAATAGCCTTGATAGTGCCGCGCCTCGCTCTTGAGCAGGCCGTGGTAGAAGGTGCCCAGTTCCTCGTCCAGGTGCGGCACCAGGGCGGCGAAACGCTCGCAGCTGCGCGCCTCGATAAAGGCCCCCACCACCAGGGTATCCACCAGTTTCACCGGCTCATGCGCCCGCACCAGCCGCCGCAGGCCCGAGGCATAGCGCCCGGCCGACACCGGCCGTAGCGGCACGCCGCGACGCTTCATCAGGCGCAGCACCTGCTCGTGGTGCACCAGCTCCTCGCGGGCCAGGCGCGACATCATGTTGATCAGGTCGAGGTGGGTGTTGTACTTGGCGATCAGGCTCAGCGCCGTGCTGGCGGCCTTGAACTCGCAATTCTTGTGATCGATCAGCAGGGTTTCCTGGTCGGCCAGTGCCGCCTCGATCCAGGCGTCAGGGGTGCGGCAACCCAGGAAGGCATCGATTTCAGGAATCAGGGACATGGTACTCACAATCGCAGCGGACATCGGCGGGACCGGCGATTATACCGGCGGCGCTGACGAGCGCCAGTGACTATGCTTGACTCAAGTCAACCGGTGGGAGCCGCCGCGCCGTCTATAGTCAGGCATTGGTCGCCATCCGCGAAAGGAGTTCACGCCCATGCAAGCCGTGCGCAGCATCCTCGTCGTCCTCGACCCCGAGCACGCCCATAGCCGGGCCCTGACCCGGGCCAAACTGATTGCCGGGGTGACCGGTGCGCGCCTGCACCTGCTGATGTGCGACAAGAAGCAGGACCACAGCGCGCTGTTGAGCCTGCTGAGCAGCCAGTTGCATGACGATGGCTACGACAATGTCACCCATGAACAGAAGTGGAAGGACAGCCTGCACCAGTCGATCATCCATGTGCAGCAAGCGGAAGGCTGTGAACTGGTGATCAAGGAGCACCGCCCGGACAATCCCTTGCGCAAGGCACTGCTGACCCCCAGTGACTGGAAGCTGCTGCGCGAGTGCCCCTGCGCGGTGCTGATGGTCAAGAGCGAATGCCCCTGGACCGGCGGCGTGATCCTGGCGGCGGTGGATGTGGGCAACCAGGACGAGGCCCATCGCCTGTTGCATGCCAGCATCATCGACCACGGCTACGACATCGCCAGCCTGGCCAAAGGCCAACTGCACGTGATCAGCGCCCATCCCTCGCCGATGCTGTCGGCTTCCGACCCGGTCTACCAGCTCACGGAGACCATCGAGAAACGCTATCGCGAGGCGTGCACGGCGTTCCAGGCGGAATTCGATATCACCGATGACAGGCTGCATATCGCCGAAGGGCCGGCCGACGTACTGATTCCCTATACCGAGAAAAAACTCGACGCGGTGGTGACCATCGTCGGTACCGTGGCCCGCACCGGTATCTCCGGGGCGTTGATCGGCAACACGGCGGAAGTGGTCCTGGATGCGCTGGAAGGTGATGTGCTGGTGCTCAAGAGCGAAGAGGCCACGGCACATCTGGCTGAGCTGGCGCGTGGCTGAACTGGCACGTGGCTGAACCAGCGCCCCAAACAGGTGCAATGGCTCTAGAATAGGCGCCTCTCCAGCCACAGAAGCAGCACCATGGACATCGATCAGGCCCGCACCTTCCTGGAAATCGTCCGCTGCGGCAGCCTGGTCGCCGCCGCCGAACGCCTGTTCGTCTCACAGACGGCGATTAGTGCCCGCGTGCAGCGCCTGGAGCAGCAACTGGGCTGCCAGCTGTTCGTGCGCAGCCGCAACGGCGCCAGCCTGACCACCGATGGCGAGGCGTTCGTCAGCTATGCCAACCAGCTGGTGCAGACCTGGGAAGCGGCGCGCCGTGACCTGCCGCTGCCCCAGGGCTGCCAGCAGGTGCTGCATGTGGGCGCCGAGGTGAGCCTGGGCAACCCGATGCTGCTCGATTGGGTCAGCGCCCTGCACCAGGAACTGCCCAGCCACGCCATCCGCAGCGAGGTCAGCGATGGCGAAGCGCTGCTGCGCAAGGTGGAGATGGGCTTGCTCGACGCCGCGCTGGTCTACCAGCCGACCTATGGCCCCGGCCTGCAGGTCGAACAGTTGATGGAAGAGAAGCTGATCCGCGTGCGCCGGGTCGATGCGCCCGATCCGTACATCTACATAGACTGGGGCGAAGCGTTCCGCCGCCAGCATGACGCCGCCCTGCCCGACCTGTCGCGCCCGGCCCTGAGCTTCAATCTCGGGCCCCTGGCCCTGCAGTTCATTCTCGAACACGGCGGCAGCGGCTATTTCCGCACCCGGGTGGTCCAGGCCTACCTGCAAAGCGCGGTGTTCGAGCGCGTGCCCCAGGCGCCGGAGTTCACCTACCCGACCTTCCTGGTGCATGCCCGCGAACGCGACAGCGAGGCATTGCAGCAGGCCTTCAGCGTCTTGCGCCGACTGTTGGCCGCTGGCGAAAGCGACTGGTCACAGCGCTGGGACCCGGTGATCTGAGCCCTGCGCCGCGGCAGTGAGCAGGTGCCGCTTGAGGCCGGCGATCAGGTCGGTCTGGGTGATCACCCCCACCAGCTTTTCGTCGTCGAGCACCGGCAGGCAGTGCAGCCCCTGTTCACTGAGCAACGGCAACAGGCGCTCCAGCGGATGCTGGCTGCCGACACTGACCACCCGCCGGCTCATCACCTGCTCCAGGCGCACCACCTTGCGCCGGAACAGGCCGCGCCAGCTGAAACGCCCACGTGTCATGGCCGGGCCGACCAGGTCGCTGAGGCTGACGATCCCCACCAGGCGTCCCTCTTCCAGTACCGGCAGGGTCTTGAGGTGATGGCCAGACAACAGCTTCCAGGCCTGATCGAGGGTGGTGCGCGGCGTTGCCCATTGCACGTCGCGGGACATCACCGAGCTGGCGGTGATGCCGCCCAGGCTGCGGTGCAGGGCGTGCTGCTCGGTGGCCAGGATGATCCGCTCCAGCTCGTCACGGGTGACATCGACGAACTCGCCGATCTCCTCCAGGGCCTGGTCCAGGTCCCCCGCGCTGATGCCGACCCGCTCGCCCGGCAGCGGGTCGTGGGTGTGGTGCAGGTCGCGTCGCGGGATCGCGCCCTTGGGATAGCGCACGCCGGTCAGACGGTTGTAGAGCACGGCCACGCCGACCAGGATCAGCGCATTGAGCAATACCGGCTCGAGCAGGTGGTCACCCATGGCCACCAGCCCCGGATCGGCCAGCACCGCGCTGGCCGCCACGCCGCCACCGGGCGGGTGCAGGCAGCGCAGCAGGCACATTGCCAGGATGGCGATGCCCAACGCCGCCGCCGCGACCCACAACCCATCGCCGAAGGCGTGGCGCATGGCCAGGCCTACGACAGCCGCCAGCGCGTAGCTGCCCAGCACGGGCCAGGGTTGGGCCAACGGACCGGAGTGCACGGCGAACACCAGCACCGCCGAGGCTGCGAGCGGGCCCAGCAGATGCAGGGCGATCGATGGCCCATAGGCCAGGCTGCAAAGATAGCCGGCGAGAAACAGGCCGAGCAGCGCGCCAAGGCCTGCACGCAACCATTCTCGGGGAGGGATGTTCAGCGGCGCCGGGAGCAGGCGCTGCAAGCGGGATTCGGGACGCGAGGCAGACATCGAGGTGACTTGATCGTGTTCTTCTGATGGTAAAAAGAAAGCCCAGCGCGACCGGCCTGGGCCCTGTGTTGCGCAATGCAGTGGCGCAAGGGGGCTCCGTCCTTGGAGAGATGGAAACCGCAAGGTTTCGTGGCCGGCATTGTGCCGGGCGCAGGTGGCGCTGGGCCAATTCAAAAAACTGCGGCTGTACTGCAATTTTTTTGCACGGTTGATCTGCCCCGCGATTGGGCCGGCTCCGATCAACGCCCCTTGCGCGGCAGTTCGATACTGACCCGTAGCCCGCCCAGCGGGCTTTCCAGCAGCGCGATGCGCCCACCCCAGGCCTCGACGATATCGCGCACGATGCCCAGCCCCAGGCCATGGCCATCGACCTGCTCGTCCAGCCGCGAACCACGCTCGAGCACTTGCAGGCGTTGCCCCTCAGGGATGCCCGGGCCATCGTCATCGACCCACAGCTGGTAACCCTCGGTGGTTGGCGCGATGCCCAGGCGCACCTCGCTGTCGGCCCATTTGCAGGCGTTGTCCAGCAGGTTGCCGAGCAGCTCCAGCAAATCCTCGCGGTCCCAGGGCAGCAACAAGCCTGGAGCCACGTCGCGCTCGAGCAGCAGGCCTTCGCCATGGATCATCCCCAACGTCGCCAGCAGCCCGGGCAGTTCGCCATCGCAGTCGAACTGCGCACCGGGCAAGGCATCGCCGGCCAGGCGCGCGCGGTTGAGTTCGCGGGCCAGGCGTTGCTGGATCTGCTCCAGTTGCTCACGCATCTGCGCGCGCACCTCGGGCAGCGCCTGCAGGCGTTCGCTGGCAGCCAGGCTGACAAGCACCGCCAGCGGCGTCTTCAAGGCATGACCGAGGTTGCCCAGGGCATTGCGCGAACGGCGCAGGCTGTCTTCGGTATGGGTCAGCAGGTGGTTGATCTGGTCCACCAGCGGCTGCAGCTCGCTGGGCACCTCGGCATCCAGTTGCGAGCGCTGACCCTGCTGCAACTGGGCGATCTGCTGGCGCGCCCGCTCCAGCGGGCGCAACGAGCGGGTCACGGTGAGGCGTTGCAGCACCAGGACCAATATCAACGCCACCAGCCCCAGGCCCAGGCCGATCTGTTGCATGCGCCGGAAGCCCTCACGCACCGGTGAATAGTCCTGGGCCACGCTGATCGAGATGTCCTGGCCCAGGCGCCGGTAGTCCCCACGATAGGCCAGCAGTTGCTGGCCCTCGGGGCCGAGTTCGTGACCGTCGTCCAGGCCGGGCTTGCCGGGCTTGGGCATGTCCATGTCCCATAACGAACGGGAGCGCCAGGTACCCTGGTCGAAATCAATGCGGAAGTAGTAGCCCGAGAACGGCTGCTGGTAGGCTGCCGACAGGCGTCGCTCGTCCAACTGCAGGCCGGACGGGCCACGCACCAGCGCCACCAGCAGGTTTTCGCTTTCCTTGCGCAGGCCAGCTTCCAGGTAACGCTGCAGGCCCGCCTCGAACAGCCACAAGGTCAACTGCGCCAGGACCAGCCCAACCACTACCAGTACCGCCACCAGGCCCAGGCTCAGGCGCGCCTGGATCGACTTCACGCAGCACTCCCGGCGTACACGTAGCCCTGGCCGCGGCGAGTCTCGATCACGCTACGCCCCAGTTTGCGCCGCAGGTGGTTGACGTGCACTTCCAGCACATTGGAATCACGCTCGGTTTCGCCGTCGTAAAGGTGCTCGGCCAGGTGGCTCTTGGACAGCACCTGCCCCGGATGCAGCATGAAATAGCGCAACAGGCGAAACTCGGCGGCAGTGAGCTGGACATCGACACCCTCACGACTCACGCACTGGCGCGACTCGTCCAGATGCAGGCCGGCCGCTTCCAGTTTCGGCTGGTTGGCCAGCCCCTTGGCCCGGCGCAACAGGGCCTGGATGCGCAGTTGCAGCTCCTCGGGGTGGAAGGGCTTGCTCAGATAGTCGTCAGCCCCGGCCTTGAGTCCCTCGATACGCTCGGCCCAGGAGCCACGGGCGGTGAGGATCAGCACCGGGGTGGGCAGGCCGCTCGCGCGCCATTGCCCCAGCACTTCGAGCCCCGGCAGCCCGGGCAGGCCCAGGTCGAGGATGATCAGGTCGTAGGGTTCGCTCTGGCCCTGGTATACCGCATCGCGGCCATCGGCCAGCCAGTCCACGGCGTAACCCTGGCGCTGCAGGGTGGCGGTCAGTTCATCGGCCAGGGGAACATTGTCCTCGACAAGCAGCAGGCGCATTCAGTCGTCTTCCTCGTCTTTGAGCAGCGCGCCGGTGCGGGCGTCGAGCTTGATCTCGCGCACCACGCCCGCCGGGGTCAGCAGTTCGACCTCGTACTCGTAGCGCTCGTGCTTCTCTTCCAGTTCCGCCTCCAGCAGCCGTGCCCCGGGGTAACGCCCCAGGGCGGCTTCGAGCAATTGCTCCAGCGGCAGGATGATGCCCTTTTGCCGAAGCTCCAGGGCTTCATCCTGGTCCAGGTCGCGCGCGGCGGCCAGCGAACAGACGGTCAACAGGGCCAAGGCCAGGTAGCGTGCCGTTCGCGGTAGTGCAGGCATCAGTTGTCTCGCTCGTCCTTCAGGACTTCACCGGTCTTGGCATCCAGGTCCACGTCCCATTCGACGTTCTGGGCATCACGCAGGTCGACCTTGTAGATATAACGGCCGTACTCGTTCTCGAGCTCCGAGTCGGTCACGGTGGCGCCGGGATGCTTGGCCACAGCGACGGCCTTCAGTTCATCCAGCGACTTGATGGTCTTGGCGTTCACCAGCTTGACCACTTCATCGGGCTGAACATCCTTGGCGAAGGCGGCATTGGCACCGAAAGCAAGGGCGGTGGCGGTGAACAGGGCAGTCAAAGTTTTCATGAGGTTCTCTCCAGCGAGATGTGCAATTTGTCTACGGGGTTAAGATTAACCACCGGTCCTTAACTCAACCTGAAAACAGCTGGCCGCATGATAGCGCAGCTTGCGGCCTTGTCGCGGCCACGTGGGGCGGTGATGGCATCGCCGCCTCGCAATAAAGCCCTATACTGCCCGCCTGCCCTGCCCGAGACCCCGCCATGAGCGCCATCCACATCAAGTATCCCGCCCTGACCTTCAAGGCCGGCCAGCGCGCCTTGCGGCAGATCCGCGAGCGCGGCCTGCTGGCCGCCGATGTCGGCGTGCTGCCGGGCGCCGCCGGTGGCCCCAAGCCCTTGGGAATCCAGGGCCTGGACCTGGCGCTGTTCGGTGAATGGCTGCCGACGGCACCACGGCAACGGGCATTGATCGGCGCCTCGATCGGCTCCTGGCGTTTCGCCAGTGCCTGCCTCGACGACCCGGTGGCCGGCATCCGCCGCCTGGGCGAGCTGTATACCGAGCAGGATTTCGCCAAGGGCGTGACCCCCAGGGAAATCAGCCAGAGCTGCCAACGCATGCTCGACGACCTGCTGCAGGGCCACGATGGGCAGATCCTCGCCAACCCGCACTATCGCCTGAACATCCTGGTGGTGAAGAGCCACGGCCAGCTCGCCCACGATCACCGCGGCCGCCTGGGCGTGGGGCTGGGCTCGGTGATCGCCAGCAACCTGCTGGGCCGCTCGCGCCTGGCCCGACACTTCGAGCGCGTGATCCTGCACGATCAACGTGCCGCGCCACCGCTGGAGGCGCTCACCGACTTCCCTTCGCGCAGCCTGCCACTGGACCTGGCCAACCTGCGCCACGCCCTGCTCGCCTCGGGTTCGATCCCGATGGTCATGGAGGGTGTACGCGACATCCCCGGCGCGGGTGCCGGCACCTACCGCGACGGCGGCTTACTCGACTACCATCTGGACCTGCCCTACCGCGGCGACGACCTGGTGCTCTATCCGCACTTCACCGACAAGGTGGTGCCCGGCTGGTTCGACAAGGCCCTGCCCTGGCGCAAGGGCGATGCCACGCGCCTGCAGAACGTGCTGCTGATGACCCCGTCGCCGCAGTACCTGGCCGCCCTGCCCTACGGCAAGCTGCCGGATCGCAACGACTTCAAGCGTTTCATGGGCGATGCGCCGAGCCGCAAGCGTTACTGGTACAAGGCCATCGCCGAAAGCCGGCGCCTGGGCGACGAACTGCTGGAGCTGATCGCCACCGGGCGGTTGCAGGATCGGTTGCAAGCCTTGTAGCGGGCATGCTGGTAGACTGCGCGCATTGTTGATTCACACAGAGTTATGCCAGCGTGGAAATTTTCAAAGAGTTCACATTCGAATCGGCTCACCGCCTGCCCAACGTCCCTGCCGGGCACAAGTGCGGCCGCCTGCATGGCCATTCGTTCAAGGTCGCCCTGCACCTGACCGGCCCGCTCGATCCGCACACCGGCTGGATCCGCGACTTCTCCGAGATCAAGGCGATCTTCAAGCCGATCTACGAGCAGCTGGACCACAACTACCTGAACGACATTCCGGGCCTGGAAAACCCTACCAGCGAAGTGATCGCCAAGTGGATCTGGGATCAGGTCAAGCCGCTGCTGCCGGAACTGTCGAAAGTGCGCATCCACGAGACCTGCACCAGCGGTTGCGAGTACACCGGGGACTGAACAGCCGCTCAGGTTTTCGGCCTAGGGTGTGGCGGCACGGGCACTTCGTGCACCTCCAGGCTTACCATTCCCCTGACCCCTTTCCAATCATCGAGGTACGACCGGGTCAAATCGCTGATGCGCCGCACGGCCTTGCCTTTTGGGCTGTACCACTGCAGATTGCAGCGCCGTGCGCCAGGCGCCAAGCTTGCAGGGTCGAGGCCTTCCAGCTGCCAAAGCGGCGCCGTAGGCTCATACCACCGGTAGGGCTCGGTCGGCACGTCGTACATGCCCAGGTAGCCATCGATGTTGGTATCAAGCACCCTCTCCAGCCTTGGCCAGAGCTCCAACGTAGCTCCCGAGTAAGCCGGCCGGATGTCGTAGGCGTACTGCTCGCCGAGCGCGTACACGCCGAACCAGAACGTATTGCACAATATTTTATCGGACTGGCGCGGCGGCTCGGGCTCGCATCGTACCCACCCATCATCACGGTCGCCGCTGTCGAACGTGACCCAGACAGGCATTGCCTCGGAGGCGGCCGGCGGCCAGTGGCGACAATCCAGGCGCTTGTCCTTATGCTGCCACCAGCAGCGTGCGTTGAAACACAACATGGGTTGGAACTGGTAGTAACTCAAGATGACTCTCCCGACCGTGAGTAGAGAGTCATCCTCGCCAGACCTGCCCACACAAGGCAGAGGGAAACAGGTTACTCACCGATCTGCTGCAGAAACGCCGGCGCGATGTAGCGCTGGTAGTGCGCCTCGGAGAGCAAAAAGAATTCCCGGTCGATGGCGTCGCGCAGCTGTGGCAGCTCCCAGTCGCGGAACTCCGGCAGCAAGGCCATCCCGTAGGCCTCCAGGTCGCGAATCATCCGCGCCCCGCGGGCGATCAACTGGTAGGCCCAGCAATATTCCGACTGCTGTGCCACATAGCGGATCGAGCGCTGTTCGAGCTGCTCGCGCAAGCGCGCTTTGTCGAACACTTCCAACTTGGCCATCATCACCTGCACCAGCAGTTGCTCCAGGCGCAGCCACACGGCGCGCTTCTGCTCGTCGTCGTAGCCGTTCCAGTGGATCACTTCGTGGTGAAAGCGCTTGCAGCCGCGGCAAACCAGGTCTCCGTAGACGGTGGAGCAGAGGCCGACGCAAGGCGTCTTGATGGATTGGTTGGACATGTAAAAACAACGGCTTGGCGGGGGAACACGGCCCCATGTTAGCCCTTTGTCTAACCAGGGTCACCCGTTAAAGTCTTCTTCGCCGCCTTACTTTCGGCTAATTTTTGCCGTAGAATCACTCCGCCTTTTCAAGGCAACCATGTCCGTTGGAAGCTGTTTTCAAAGCGTCACGAGCACAGTTCATCCGGTAGAACGGCGTTGGCCCTGTCCATGCGAGCGCATGGCCACGGCCAACCCCTCATCAGCCTTCCGTTCTACAGGCGTAAAACTTTGAAAACAGCTTCTGTAAGGATTCTCTGCGACCCTGGCTTGCCGGCTCAAAAAGCCGTCTTCAGCGCATGGGTGCAGGAGAATGCTGGATGAGCGTCCCGGACTCCCTTTAGGGACCACTGATGAGGGTAATAACTGTGCTTGAAGCCTACCGCAAACATATCGAAGAGCGTGCCGCTCTGGGTATCGTGCCCCAGCCGCTGAACGCCGAACAAACTGCAGGCCTGGTCGAGCTGCTGAAAAACCCGCCGGCCGGCGAAGAAGCCTTCCTCGTAGACCTGATCACCAACCGCGTTCCGCCAGGAGTGGACGAAGCCGCCTACGTCAAGGCCGCTTTCCTCTCCGCTGTCGCCAAGGGTGAAGCCAAGTCGCCGCTGATCGACCGCAAGCACGCCACCGAGCTGCTGGGTACCATGCAGGGCGGCTACAACATCGAAACGCTGGTCGCGCTGCTGGACGACGCCGAACTGGGCGCCGTCGCGGCCGAACAGCTCAAGCACACCCTGCTGATGTTCGATGCCTTCCACGACGTGGCCGAAAAAGCCAAGGCGGGCAATGCCCACGCCAAGGCCGTGCTGGAATCCTGGGCTGCCGGCGAGTGGTTCACCTCGCGTCCAGCCATCGCCGAAAAATACACCCTGACCGTGTTCAAGGTGCCTGGCGAAACCAACACCGACGACCTGTCCCCTGCTCCGGACGCCTGGTCGCGCCCTGACATCCCGCTGCACGCCCTGGCCATGCTGAAGATGGCCCGCGACGGCATCGAGCCTTCGCAGCCTGGTTCGGTCGGCCCGCTGGCGCAGATCGAAGCGGTCAAGGCCAAGGGCTTCCCGGTCGCCTACGTCGGTGACGTGGTCGGTACCGGTTCCTCGCGTAAATCGGCCACCAACTCGGTGCTGTGGTTCTTCGGCGACGACATCCCGTATGTACCGAACAAGCGCGCCGGTGGTTTCTGCTTCGGCACCAAGATCGCCCCGATCTTCTACAACACCATGGAAGACGCCGGCGCCCTGCCGATCGAGTTCGACTGCACCAACCTCGCCATGGGCGACGTCATCGACGTCTACCCGTTCAAAGGTGAAGTGCGCCGCCACGACAGCGACGAACTGGTCACCAGCTTCGAGCTGAAGACCGAAGTGCTGCTGGACGAAGTCCGCGCTGGCGGTCGTATCCCGCTGATCGTCGGCCGTGGCCTGACCGAGAAAGCCCGTGCCGAGCTGGGCCAGGCCCCATCGGACCTGTTCAAGAAGCCAGAGCAACCTGCCGCTTCGACCAAGGGCTTCACCCTGGCGCAGAAGATGGTCGGCCGCGCCTGCGGTCTGCCGGAAGGCCAGGGCGTGCGCCCAGGTGCCTACTGCGAGCCGAAGATGACCACCGTCGGCTCCCAGGACACCACTGGCCCGATGACCCGCGACGAGCTGAAAGACCTGGCGTGCCTGGGCTTCTCCGCCGACCTGGTAATGCAGTCGTTCTGCCACACCGCGGCCTATCCGAAGCCGATCGACGTCACCACCCACCACACCCTGCCAGACTTCATCCGCACCCGTGGCGGCGTGTCGCTGCGCCCGGGCGACGGCATCATCCACAGCTGGCTGAACCGCATGCTGATGCCTGACACCGTCGGCACCGGTGGCGACTCGCACACCCGCTTCCCGATCGGCATCTCGTTCCCGGCAGGTTCGGGCCTGGTGGCCTTCGCCGCCGCCACCGGCGTCATGCCGCTGGACATGCCGGAGTCGATCCTGGTGCGTTTCAAGGGCAAGCTGCAGCCTGGTATCACCCTGCGTGACCTGGTCCATGCCATCCCTTACTACGCCATCCAGAAAGGCCTGCTGACCGTCGAGAAGAAAGGCAAGAAGAACGCCTTCTCCGGACGCATCCTGGAGATCGAAGGCCTCAACGACCTTACCGTCGAGCAAGCCTTCGAGCTGTCCGACGCCTCGGCCGAACGCTCCGCCGCCGGTTGCACCATCAAGCTGCCGGAGAAGGCCATCGCCGAGTACCTGCAGTCCAACATCACCCTGCTGCGCTGGATGATCGGCGAAGGCTACGGCGATGCCCGCACCCTGGAGCGCCGCGCCCAGGCCATGGAAGCCTGGCTGGCCAAGCCTGAGCTGCTGTCGGCCGACGCCGATGCCGAGTACGCCGAAATCATCGAAATCGACCTGGCCGACGTCAAGGAGCCTGTGCTCTGCGCGCCGAACGACCCGGACGACGCCCGCCTGCTGTCTTCGGTACAGGGCGAGAAGATCGACGAAGTGTTCATCGGTTCGTGCATGACCAACATTGGTCACTTCCGCGCTGCCGGCAAGCTGCTGGACAAGGTCAAGGGCGGTATCCCGACCCGTCTGTGGCTGGCCCCGCCAACCAAGATGGACGCCCACCAGCTGACCGAAGAAGGCTACTACGGCATCTACGGCAAGGCTGGCGCGCGCATGGAAATGCCAGGCTGCTCGCTGTGCATGGGTAACCAGGCACGTGTACAGACCGGTTCGACCGTGGTCTCCACCTCGACCCGTAACTTCCCGAACCGTCTGGGCGATGCCACCAACGTGTACCTGGCCTCGGCCGAGCTGGCTGCTGTCGCTTCGATCATCGGCAAGCTGCCGACCGTTGAAGAGTACATGCAGTACGCCAAGGACATCGACAGCATGGCTGCCGACGTCTACCGCTACCTGAGCTTCGACCAGATCGCCGAGTTCCGCGAAGCCGCGGCCAACGCCAAGATCCCGGTGGTTCAGGCGTAAGCAGCTGCAAGTGGTAAGTTAAAAGCGGTAAGAAGAAGCCCCGGTAGAGATACCGGGGCTTTTTTATTAGAGGCGCCGGCCTCATCGCTGGCAAGCCAGCTCCCACAGGATCGCGCAGTGCTCAAGGTCAGCGCCAAACCTGTGGGAGTGGCTTGCCAGCGATGAGGCCGCAACAGACAACATCAAATCACGAACAGATCGACAAACCTGTGCACGGGCATTGCCTCCAGTCTCTCCTGGTCCTTGCACAACGCCACGATCTCCTCACAGCGCTGCCGCGCAAATCGCGTCGCCAGGTTCTCCCTGAACTTCGCCTCCAGCAATGGCATCCCCTCCTCCCGCCGGCGTCGATGCCCGAGCGGGTACTCCACCACCACTTGCGGCGTGTGCGAGCCATCCTTGAAGAACACCTGCACGCCATTGGCAATGGAACGCTTGTCGGCCTCCAGGTACTCGCGACTGAAGCGCGGATCCTCGACGATCACCATCTTCTCGCGCAAGCGGTCGATGCTCGGATGAGCGGCATGGAAGGCATCTTCGTAGTGCTCGGCCACCAGGTCACCGAATATCAACGGCACCGCCGTCATGTATTGCAGGCAGTGGTCGCGGTCCGCAGCGTTGGCCAGCGGCCCTTCCTTGGAAATGATGCGGATCGCCGACTCGTGGGTGGTGATGACGATGCGGTCTATCTCGTGCAGGCGGTTGCGCACCTGCGGGTGCAGGATCACCGCGGCTTCGCAGGCCGTCTGGGCATGAAATTCGGCGGGGAAGCTGATCTTGAACAGCACGTTTTCCATCACATAGCTGCCCAGCGGCTGCGGCAGGCGCAGCTCACGCTGCGCCTCGGGCTTGAGCGCCAGGTCCTTGTTGGAGTGGCTGAACGACACGTCATAGAACCCCCACTGCCTGGCGGTCAGCGCACCGGGCACACCCATCTCGCCTCGCAGCGCGATATCGGCCAGGCGCACGCCACGACTGGAGGCATCCCCCGCCGCCCACGACTTGCGCGACCCGGCATTGGGCGCATGACGGTAGGTGCGCAGGGCCTGGCCATCGACGAAGGCGTGAGAGAGTGCTGACAGCAATTGTTCGCGGCTGGCGCCCATGAGCTTGGCACACACTGCTGTCGAGGCGACCTTGACCAACAGCACATGGTCCAGGCCAACCCGGTTGAAGGAGTTCTCCAGTGCCAGCACGCCCTGGATCTCATGGGCCATGACCATGGCATCGAGCACCTCGCGCATGGCCAGGGGCGCCTCGCCATTGGCCACGCGCTTTTGCGACAGGTGATCGGTGACCGCCAGGATGCCACCGAGGTTGTCCGAGGGATGACCCCACTCCGCCGCCAGCCAGGTGTCGTTGTAGTCCAGCCAGCGGACGATGCAGCCGATGTCCCAGGCCGCCTTGACCGGGTCAAGGTGGTAGCTGGTGCCCGGCACGCGGGCGCCATGGGGGACGATCGTGCCTTCGACCAACGGGCCAAGATGCTTGGTGCATTCGGGGAAGCGCAGGGCCAGCAGGCCGCAGCCCAGAGTGTCCATCAGGCAGTGGCGGGCGGTGTTCAGCGCCTCGGAGGATGTGACGCGGTAGCCGAGCACATAGTCGGCGAGGGTCTGCAGCACCTGATCGTAGTCGGGGCGGGTGTTGAGGTCTACGTTTGCGCTCATTCGTGGCTCCTTGATAACAGGGGCCGCAAAGCGGCCCCGCTCAACGAATGCCGAGCACTACTGATGCCTTAGAAACTATCACCGGGCACGCGTACCCAGCCCTCCATCAGCACCCGAGCGCTTCGGCTCATGATTGCCTTGGTCACGGTCCATTGCCCGTCCACCTGACGCGCCTCGGCCCCGACCCGCAGTGTCCCAGACGGATGGCCGAAACGCACGGCACTTCGTTCCCCGCCACCGGCAGCCAGGTTGACCAGCGTCCCGGGAATCGCCGCGGCAGTACCGATGGCCACCGCTGCGGTGCCCATCATCGCGTGGTGCAGCTTGCCCATCGACAGCGCACGCACCAGCAAGTCGATCTCTTCGGCAGGCACGGCTTTGCCACTGGAGGCAGTGTAGGTGCTCGGCGCCGCGACGAAGGCCACTTTCGGCGTGTGCTGGCGCCCGGCGGCCTGATCGATATGTTCGATCAGCCCCATGCGCACGGCGCCATGGGCACGGATGGTCTCGAAACGCTGCAATGCGGCGGTATCGCCGTTGATGGCGTCCTGCAACTCGCTACCGGTATAGCCGATATCAGCGGCATTGACGAAAATGGTCGGGATACCGGCATTGATCAGGGTGGCCTTGAAGGTACCGACGCCCGGCACCTCGAGGTCGTCGACCAGGTTACCGGTGGGAAACATCGCCCCGCCCCCGCCATCCTCGTCGGCAGCCGGGTCGAGGAACTCCAGCTGCACCTCGGCGGCCGGGAAGGTCACGCCGTCAAGTTCGAAATCGCCGGTTTCCTGCACCTCGCCCTCGGTGACCGGCACATGGGCGATGATGGTCTTGCCAATGTTGGCCTGCCAGATCCGCACGGTAGCGAGGCCATTGCGTGGAATGCGGCTCGCATCGACCAGCCCGCCGCTGATGGCGAACGAGCCGACTGCGGCGGACAGGTTGCCGCAGTTGCCGCTCCAGTCGACGAAGGCCTTGTCGATCGAGACCTGGCCGAACAGGTAGTCGACGTCGTGGTCGGGCTTGATGCTTTTCGACAGGATCACCGTCTTGCTGGTGCTGGAGGTGGCGCCACCCATGCCGTCGATCTGCTTGCCGTATGGGTCGGGGCTGCCGATCACCCGCAGCAGCAGGGCGTCACGGGCCGGGCCTGGAACCTGCGCGCGCTCGGGCAAGTCTTGCAGGCGGAAGAACACGCCTTTGCTGGTACCGCCACGGATGTAGGTGGCGGGGATTTTTACCTGTGGTGCATGTGCCATGGTTAATGTTCCTTATCCGTCCATGGGAGCGGGCTTGCCCCGCGATGGCGATGTCTTGGCCATCGCGGGGCAAGCCCGCTCCCATGGACCGCTATGCATCATCTGCGTTATGCCGTGCCTTCCAGGAAGTCCTGGGCAAAGCGCTGCAACACCCCACCCGCCTCATAGATCGACACCTCTTCGGCGGTATCCAGGCGGCAGGTCACCGGCACCTCGACACGCTCGCCGTTGCGCCGCGTGACCACCAGGGTCAGCGTCGCCCGCGGCTTGCGCTCGCCCAGCACGTCATAGGTCTCGCTGCCGTCCAGGCCCAGGGTGTTGCGGTCGGTGCCTGCCTTGAACTCCAGCGGCAGCACGCCCATGCCCACCAGGTTGGTCCGGTGGATGCGCTCGAAGCCCTCGGCGACAATCGCCTCGACGCCCGCCAGACGCACACCCTTGGCCGCCCAGTCACGGGACGACCCCTGGCCGTAGTCGGCACCGGCGACGATGATTAGCGGCTGCTTGCGCTGCATGTAGGTCTCGATGGCCTCCCACATGCGGGTCACCTTGCCTTCCGGCTCGATACGCGCCAGCGAACCCTGCTTCACGCTGCCGTCGTCCTTGCGCACCATCTCGTTGAACAGCTTGGGGTTGGCGAAGGTGGCGCGCTGCGCGGTCAGGTGGTCGCCACGGTGGGTGGCGTAGGAGTTGAAGTCTTCCTCCGGCAGGCCCATCTTCGCCAGGTATTCACCGGCGGCGCTATCCAGCAGGATGGCGTTGGACGGCGACAGGTGGTCGGTGGTGATGTTGTCCGGCAGCACCGCCAGAGGGCGCATGCCGCGCAGGGTACGCTCACCGGCCAGGGCGCCTTCCCAGTACGGCGGGCGGCGAATGTAGGTACTCATCGGACGCCAGTCGTACAGCGGCGCGACCTTCGGCCCCTTGTCTTCCTCGATGGCGAACATCGGGATGTACACCTGGCGGAACTGCTCGGGCTTGACCGAGGCACGCACCACGGCGTCGATCTCTTCATCGCTCGGCCAGATGTCCTTGAGGCGGATTTCCTTGCCGTCGACCACGCCCAGCACGTCCTTCTCGATGTCGAAACGGATGGTACCGGCAATGGCGTAGGCCACCACCAGCGGCGGCGACGCGAGGAACGCCTGCTTGGCGTAGGGGTGGATACGCCCGTCGAAGTTGCGGTTGCCCGACAGCACCGCGGTGGCGTACAGGTCGCGATCGATGATCTCCTGCTGGATCACCGGGTCGAGCGCGCCGGACATGCCATTACAGGTGGTGCAGGCGAAGGCGACGATGCCGAAGCCCAATTGCTCCAGCTCCTGTTCCAGGCCTGCTTCCTTCAGGTACAGCTGCACCGCCTTGGAGCCCGGCGCCAGCGACGACTTGACCCACGGCTTGCGCACCAGGCCAAGCTTGTTGGCGTTGCGGGCGATAAGGCCAGCGGCGATCACGTTGCGCGGGTTGCTGGTGTTGGTGCAGCTGGTGATGGCGGCGATGATCACCGCGCCATCCGGCATCTGCCCCGGCACTTCTTGCCATTGCCCGGCAATGCCCTTGGCCGCCAGGTCGCTGGTGGCCACGCGCGCGTGCGGGTTGGACGGGCCTGCCATGTTACGCACCACGCTCGACAGGTCGAAGCTCAGGGTGCGCTCATACTCGGCCTTGGCCAGACTGTCGGCCCACAGGCCGGCGACCTTGGCGTAGGTTTCCACCAACTGCACCTGCTGGTCATCGCGGCCAGTCAGCTTGAGGTAGTCGATGGTCTGCTGGTCGATGGCGAACATCGCCGCGGTGGCGCCGTACTCCGGGGCCATGTTGGAGATGGTGGCGCGGTCGCCCAGGGTCAGCGCGCTGGCGCCGGCACCGTGGAATTCGAGGTAGGCGCCGACCACCTTCTGCTTGCGCAGGAACTCGGTCAGGGCCAGTACCAGGTCGGTAGCGGTGATGTTCGGCGCCAGGCGCCCGGCCAGCTCGACGCCGACGATCTCCGGCAGGCGCATCCACGAGGCGCGGCCGAGCATGACGTTTTCGGCCTCCAGGCCACCGACACCGATGGCGATCACGCCCAGGGCGTCGACATGCGGCGTATGGCTGTCGGTGCCGACGCAAGTGTCAGGGTAGGCCACGCCGCGGTCGTTGTGGATCACCGGCGACATCTTCTCCAGGTTGATCTGGTGCATGATGCCGTTGCCCGGCTGGATCACGTCGACGTTCTTGAACGCCTGCTTGGTCCAGTTGATGAAGTGGAAGCGGTCTTCGTTGCGGCGGTCTTCAATGGCGCGGTTCTTGTCGAACGCCTGCGGATCGAAGCCACCGCATTCCACGGCCAGCGAATGGTCGACGATCAGTTGCACCGGCACCACCGGATTGACCGCGGCCGGGTCGCCGCCTTTGTCGGCGATGGCGTCACGCAGCCCGGCGAGGTCGACCAGGGCGGTCTGGCCAAGGATGTCGTGGCACACCACGCGGGCCGGGAACCAGGGGAAGTCGAGGTCGCGCTTGCGCTCGATCAGTTGCTCGAGCGATGCATCGAGGGTGGCCGGATCGCAGCGACGCACCAGGTTTTCCGCCAGCACGCGGGAGGTATACGGCAGGCCGTCGTAAGCGCCGGGCTTGATCGCCTCGACCGCGGCACGGGCGTCGAAGTAGTCCAGGGCGGTCCCTGGCAGGTTCTTGCGGAATGCGGTGTTCATATCGTTATCGGGCTCACGGTATTCGGTTTGCAGGTCAGGCCTTTGGGGGCGCTGCGCCCCCATCGCCGGCAAGCCGGCTCCCACAGCAACGCATGGACATTGTGGGAGCCGGCTTGCCGGCGAAAGGGCTGCATGGCAGCCCTAGCGGTCGTTGCCTCAGCGCTGCTCGATCGGCACGAACTGGCGCTGCTCGACGCCGACGTACTCGGCGCTCGGGCGGATGATGCGGTTGTTGGCGCGCTGCTCGAACACGTGCGCGGCCCAGCCGGTCAGGCGCGAGCAGACGAAGATCGGGGTGAACAGCTTGGTCGGGATGCCCATGAAGTGGTACGCCGAGGCGTGGTAGAAGTCGGCGTTGGGGAACAGGCGCTTCTGCTCCCACATGGTCTTGTCGATGGCTTCGGAGACCGCGTACAGGACCTTGTCGCCCACTTCGTCGGCCAACTGCTTGGCCCAGCCCTTGATCACCTCGTTGCGCGGGTCGGACTCTTTGTAGATGGCATGACCGAAGCCCATGATCTTGTCCTTGCGCTCGAGCATGCGCAGCAGCTCGGCAGTGGCTTCCTGCGGGCTCTGGAAGCGCTCGATCAGCTCCATGGCCGCCTCGTTGGCACCACCGTGCAGCGGACCGCGCAGCGAGCCGATGGCGGCGGTCACGCAGGAGTACAAATCGGACAGGGTCGAGGCGCAGACCCGGGCAGTGAAGGTCGAGGCGTTGAATTCGTGCTCGGCGTAAAGGATCAGCGAGACGTTCATCACCTTGACGTGCAGCTCGCTGGGCTTCTTGCCGTGCAGCAGGTGCAGGAAGTGGCCGCCCAGGGTGTCTTCGTCGCTGCTGCAGTCGATACGCACGCCGTGGTGGGTGTAGCGGTACCAGTAGCACATCACCGCCGGGAACAGCGCCAGCAGGCGGTCGGTCTTGTCGCGCTGGGTGTCGAAGGTCAGCTCGGGCTCCAGGGTACCGAGCACCGAGCACCCGGTACGCATCACGTCCATCGGGTGTGCATCGCGCGGGATGCGCTCGAGCACTTCCTTCAGCGCTTGCGGCAGGTCGCGCAGCCCCTTGAGCTTGCGCTTGTAGTCGACAAGCTCGGCCTTGCTCGGCAGCTCGCCGTAGAGCAGCAGGTAGGCCACTTCCTCGAACTCGGCGCCTGCGGCCAGGTCGCGCACGTCATAGCCGCGGTAGGTCAGGCCGGCGCCGGCCTGGCCGACGGTCGACAGCGCGGTCTGGCCGGCCACCTGGCCACGCAGGCCCGCCCCACTGAGTACTTTTGCTTCGGCCATGGTGTTTCTCCTTTCTTGAATTTGTTATCGAAGTCTTGCTGGCTAATCCTGGTGATTCGTACCGGCCCTGTCGCAGGGCCGGTACAGGCATTCGCTTACCCTTTCTTCTGCGCGAACAATGCATCGAGGCTCTGCTCGAAGGCGTGGTAGCCGATGGCATCGTAGAGCTCCATGCGGGTCTGCATGGTGTCGATCACGTTCTTCTGGGTGCCGTCGCGGCGCAGCGCGGTGTAGACGTTCTCGGCCGCCTTGTTCATGGCGCGGAAGGCCGACAGCGGATAGAGCACCAGTGACACGTCGACCGAAGCCAGTTCCTCGGTGGTGTACAGCGGCGTGGCGCCGAACTCGGTGATATTGGCCAGGATCGGCGCCTTCACCCGTTCGGCGAAGGTCTTGTACATGTGCAATTCGGTGATCGCCTCGGGGAAAATCATGTCGGCGCCAGCCTCGACGCAGGCGGCGGCACGATCCAGCGCGGCATTGAGACCTTCCACCGCCAGGGCATCAGTGCGCGCCATGATCACGAAGCTGTCATCGCTGCGAGCATCCACGGCCGCCTTGATGCGGTCGACCATCTCCTGCTGCGAGACGATCTCCTTGTTCGGGCGGTGACCGCAGCGCTTGGCGCCGACCTGGTCCTCGATATGGATGGCGGCGGCGCCGAACTTGCTCATCGACTTGACGGTGCGGGCGACGTTGAAGGCCGAGGCGCCGAAGCCGGTGTCGACATCCACCAGCAGCGGCAGGTCGCACACGTCGGTGATGCGCCGCACATCGGTGAGCACGTCGTCCAGGCCGCTGATGCCCAGGTCCGGCAAGCCCAGGGAGCCGGCGGCGACACCGCCGCCGGAGAGGTAGATGGCCTTGAAACCGGCGCGCTTGGCCAGCAGGGCGTGATTGGCGTTGATGGTCCCGACCACCTGCAGCGGATGTTCGGCGGCGACCGCGTCGCGGAAACGCTGGCCGGGCGTGCTCTTCACTGTCATGACTCACCTCGTGGGCTATTGTTGTCGGCACCCTGGTAGTGGCGCTCGATATTGCGTTTGGACGCGCCGATGTGGCGGCGCATCAGGAGTTCTGCTAGCTCACCGTCGTGGGCTTCGATGGCATCGAGGATACGGTGGTGCTCGGCGAAGGCCTGGCGCGGGCGGTTGGGCGTGGAGGAGAACTGGATGCGGTACATCCGCACCAGTTGGTACAGCTCGCCGCAGAGCATCTTGTACAAGGTCTGGTTGCCGCTGCCCTGGATGATCCGGTAGTGGAAGTCGTAATCGCCTTCCTGTTGGTAGTAGCCCTGCCCGGCCTGGAACGCTGCATCGCGCTCATGGGTATCGAGCACATGGCGCAGTTCGTCGATGGCGGCCTGGCTCATGCGCTCGGCGGCCAGGCGGCAGGCCATGCCTTCGAGCGACTCACGGATTTCGTACAGTTCGATCAGCTCGGCGTGGCTCAGCGATACCACCCGGGCGCCGACATGCGGCACGCGCACCAGCAGGCGCTGGCCTTCGAGACGGTGGATGGCCTCGCGCAGCGGGCCGCGGCTGATGCCGTAGGTGCGCGCAAGTTCAGGCTCTGAAATCTTGCTGCCAGGGGCGATCTCGCCCTTGACGATGGCGGCCTGGATACGCCGAAAGACATGCTCAGAGAGGGTCTCGGTCTCGTCCTGCGGCACTGCCACGGCCTGGGATACATCCAGCATGATTGTCGACACCTTGCAAATCGATGACGGCAAAACTAGCTAAATAGACAGCCACAGTCAAAGACAAAAAGAACATTGTCGACAATCGTCTAATAACGAACTAACCAAGCCTAGCCGCGGTCAGATCGCGGGCGCGCTGGCGTCAAGGCACCGGCGTGATAGAATGCCGCGCTCCTTCGGGAGCATGGATAGTGTGTCTGTCATCATTTCATGCCCATGACAGATCAATGAGGACGCTTGGCCAGTCGCCTTGCCCTGAACTTTGCACAGCACCGCGCCAGGATTATGAGACTCAAACCCGCTTCATTGCTGCTCTGCCTGACCCTGCTGCCGGCACTCGCGCCCGCGGCCGAAAAGACCGTGTACGGTCTCAACGAGTACGCCCGCCTGGGCGACCTTGACCTGGAAGTGGCAGCCAAGCTCGATACCGGCGCCAAGACCGCCTCGCTCAGTGCCCGCGACATCAAGCGCTTCAAGCGCAACGGCGAGAGCTGGGTGCGCTTCTACCTGGCCATCGACGCCGCGCACAAGCACCCCATCGAACGCCCCCTGGCCCGCGTCAGCAAGATCAAGCGCCGCGCCGGGGACTATGACGCCGACTCGGGCAAGGCCTACACTGCGCGTCCAGTCATCGAACTCGACATCTGCATGGGCCAGACGCGACGCACCATCGAGGTCAACCTCACCGACCGCAGCGCCTTCCAGTTCCCGCTGCTGATCGGCTCCGAGGCCCTCAAGCACTTCGGTGCGCTGGTCGACCCAAGCCTTAAATACGCGGCCGGCAAACCTGCCTGTGCCACCGAAGCTCCCAAAGCAGAGTAATTCCGATGCGCTCTCTTACCCTCCACTTGAAAGTCCTGATCACCGTCCTGGTGGTGCTGGGCATCGCGATCACGGCCTACCAGATCTTCGCCCTCGGCATCCCGGTGACCGAGGACGAGACCGATGACCTGTGGAACATCGACGCCAAGGTCGAGTTCGTTGCCAGCGCCAAGGACCCGGTCAAGGTGCAGATGTTCGTGCCCCCGCTGAACCGTGACTACGTGAGCCTCAACGAGAGCTTCATCTCCAACAACTATGGCGTCAGCGTCAACCGCGCCGACGGAAACCGCAAGGTGACCTGGTCGGCCCGTCGCGCCAGCGGCAACCAGACTCTTTACTACCGCCTGGTGCTGACCAAGCGCTACAGCACCGAGAAGGCCAAGATCAAGGGCCCGACCTTCCGCGACAGCCTGGCGGTCGAAGGCCCGGAGAAGATCGCCGCCGAAGCACTGATGGCACCGATCCGCCAGCACTCGGCCGACGTCGAGACCTTCGTCAGCGAGACCATCAAGCGCGTCAACAACGCCAACGACGACAACGCCAAGCTGCTGCTGGCCGGCGACAACTCACCGCTGAAGAAAGCCCAGGTCATCGACTTGCTGCTGTCCATCGCCCACGTCCCGCTGGAGAAGGTCCACACCATCCGCCTGGTGGCCGACACCCCGCAGAGCCCTGAACTGTGGCTGCGCAGTTTCAACGGCAACGACTGGCTGTACTTCAACCCGGAGACCGGTGAGCAAGGCCTGCCCAGCGACCGCCTGCTGTGGTGGACCGGCGACGACAACCTGATCACCGTCGATGGAGGCAAGAAGGCCACCGTCACCTTCAGCATGAACAACAGCGAGATGAACGCCATCCGCCTGGCCAAGCTGACCGACGAGAACACCGACGCCGACTTCCTCGAATACTCGCTGTACGGCCTGCCGCTGCAGACCCAGCAGACCTTCATGATCATGGTGATGATCCCGATCGGCGTGCTGGTGATCCTGGTGCTGCGCAACCTGATCGGCATCCAGACCCTGGGCACCTTCACCCCGGTGTTGATCGCCCTGGCCTTCCGCGAGACGCAACTGGGCTTCGGCATCATTCTGTTCACGGTGATCACCGCCCTGGGCCTGTCGCTGCGCTCTTACCTGGAACACCTCAAGCTGCAGATGCTGCCCCGCCTGTCGGTGGTGTTGACCTTCGTCGTGGTGCTGATCGCCGCCATCAGCCTGTTCAGCCACAAGCTGGGCCTGGAACGCGGCTTGTCGGTGGCGCTGTTCCCGATGGTGATCCTGACCATGACCATCGAACGCCTGTCGATCACCTGGGAAGAACGTGGCGGCGGCCATGCCATGAAAGTGGCCGTCGGCACCCTGTTCGCCGCCTCCATCGCGCACCTGCTGATGACCGTGCCGGAAGCCGTGTACTTCGTCTTCACCTTCCCGGCGGTGCTGCTGATCCTGGTGGGCTTCATGCTGGCGATGGGTCGCTACCGCGGCTACCGCTTGACCGAGCTCGTGCGCTTCAAGGCATTCCTGAAGAAGGCTGACGCCTGATGTTCGGCCTGATCAAGACGTGGAAAGCCCTGGAGGCCCGGGGCATCATGGGCATCAACCGGCGCAACGCTGACTACGTGTTGAAGTACAACAAGCGCCACCTGTACCCGATCGTCGACGACAAGATCATTACCAAGGAGCGCGCCCTGGCGGCCGGCATCCATGTGCCGGAGATGTACGGCATCATCGAGACCGAGAAGCAGATCGAGAAGCTCGACGAGATCATCGGCGGGCGCAGCGACTTCGTCATCAAGCCGGCCCAGGGCGCCGGCGGTGACGGCATCCTGGTGATCGCCGACCGCTTCGAGGACCGCTACCGCACGGTTTCGGGCAAGATCATCAGCCACGAGGAGATCGAGCACCAGATCTCCAGCATCCTTACCGGCCTGTATTCGCTGGGCGGGCACCGCGACCGCGCGCTGATCGAGTACCGGGTCACCCCGGACCAGATCTTCAAGAGCATCAGCTATGAGGGCGTGCCCGACATCCGCATCATCGTGCTGATGGGCTACCCGGTGATGGCCATGCTGCGCTTGCCGACCCGCCAGTCCGGCGGCAAGGCCAACCTGCACCAGGGCGCCATCGGCGTCGGCGTGGACCTGGCCACCGGCCTGACGCTGCGCGGCACCTGGCTGAACAAGATCATCAGCAAGCACCCCGACACCACCAACGCGGTCGACGGCGTGCAGCTGCCGAACTGGGACGGCTTCATGAAGCTTGCCGCCAGCTGCTACGAGCTGTGCGGCCTGGGCTACATCGGTGTGGACATGGTGCTGGACCAGGACAAGGGCCCGCTGATCCTCGAGCTCAACGCCCGCCCCGGCCTGAACATCCAGATCGCCAACGACTGCGGGCTCACGCAACGCACCCACGCCATCGAGGCGCACCTGGAGATGCTGGCCAAGGAAGGTCGCAGCGAGGATGCCGAGCAACGCGTGAAGGTTTCGCAAGGCCTGTTCGGACACGTTCATCCGCAGTGATGCTCGGGGGCTGCTCTGCAGCCCTTTGCGGTTCGTCGCTACTACAAGCCAGTTCCCAAAAGGATCACACACCACCTGTGGGAGCCGGCTTGTCGTGACGACGAACCGCGGCGAAAGGGTCGCATAGCGTCCCCGAGGCGAGACACAACATGCGAATGTCGCTGCCGACGCTAGGCGCATCCCCCCCACAGGTCTACAATCGCCCTCCTCGCTTTTTCATCGCCGTCCACTCTGATGCCGACCTGTACGCTGCACCCCCTGCCCTACCAGCCCGACCCCGCCTTCTACTTCGAACGCCTGCGCCGCGCGCCCGGCGCGATCCTGCTCGACAGCGCCCGTCCGGGTGCCGAACGCGGTCGCTACGACCTGCTCAGCGCCTGGCCCCTGCAACAGCTGCAGGCACACAGCGATGAAGACGGCCAGGTTTACCTGCAGCGCCTGCGCCAGGCACTGGCGGACCTTGGGGAAGCCCGACTGCCCGAGGGCATAGAGCTGCCCTTCGCCGGCGGCCTGATCGGCTACCTGAGCTACGACTTTGGCCGGCGCCTGGAGCAATTGCCGACGCACGCTGTCGACGACCTCGGCCTGCCCGACGCCCGGCTGGGGCTGTATGCCTGGGCACTGGTGTCCGACCATCGGCTGTGCAGCAGCCAGCTCGTGTTCCACCCGCGCCTGCCCGAGGACGAACGGCAACGGCTCATCGCGTTGTTCGAGGCCAGCACCCCGGGCGATAGCGGTGACTTCCACCTGCTGACCCCCATGACCGGCGACCTTCGCCCCGAGCAGTACCGGGGGGCGTTCGATCAGGTGCAGCGCTACATCCAGGCCGGCGACTGCTACCAGATCAACCTCACCCAGCGCTTCCGCGCACCCTGCCAGGGCGACCCATGGCGCGCCTACCAGGCCCTGCGCGCCGCCTGCCCGACGCCGTTTTCCGGCTACCAGCAGCTGGATGAAGGCACAGCCCTGCTGAGCTTCTCGCCCGAACGCTTCATCCACGTCAGCCAAGGCGAGGTCGAGACCCGGCCGATCAAAGGTACCCGCCCGCGCTCTGCCGACCCCGCCGAGGACGCCCGCAACGCTGCCGAGTTGCTAGCCAGCCCCAAGGACCGCTCGGAAAACCTGATGATCGTCGACCTGCTGCGCAATGACATCGGCCGCACCTGCCAGATCGGCTCGGTGAAGGTGCCGGAGCTGTTCAGCCTGGAGAGCTACCCCAACGTCCACCACCTGGTCAGCAGCGTGGTCGGCCACCTGGCCGCCGACAAGGATGCCCTGGATCTGATTGCAGGCAGCTTCCCCGGCGGCTCGATCACCGGCGCTCCAAAAATCCGCGCCATGCAGATCATCGATGAGCTGGAACCGACACGCAGAACCCTGTACTGCGGCTCGCTGCTATACCTCGACGTGCGCGGCGAGATGGACAGTTCGATCGCCATCCGCAGCCTGCTGGTCAAGGACGGTCAGGTCAGTTGCTGGGGCGGTGGCGCGGTGGTGGCTGATTCGGATTGGCAGGCCGAATACGAAGAGTCGATCGCCAAGGTGCGCGTGCTGATGGAAACGCTGCAAGCCTTGTAGAACTCCGTGGGAGCGGGTTGCCCCGCGATCGCCAGGCGTCTGCCCCGCCATTTTTTGTTACCATCTGACCACTACGAGCGCACAGCGCCACTCACCCGATGGAAACCGCCTGATGAGCCAACCCTTCGACGTCGCCGCCCTGGCCGCGACCTACGCCAGCAAGTCCCCGCAGGAGATCCTCAAGCTCGCCTTCGAACACTTCGGCGACGAGCTGTGGATCTCCTTCAGCGGTGCCGAGGATGTGGTGCTGGTGGACATGGCCTGGAAGCTGAACAAACAGGTCAAGGTGTTCAGCCTCGATACCGGTCGCCTGCACCCGGAAACCTACCGCTTCATCGACCAGGTGCGCGAGCAGTACAACCTGCCGATCGAAATCCTCAGCCCGAACCGCGATAAGCTCGACCCGTTCGTCAAGGAAAAGGGCCTGTTCAGCTTCTACAAGGACGGCCATGGCGAGTGCTGCGGCATCCGCAAGATCGAGCCGCTGCGCCGCAAGCTGGCCACCGTGAGCGCCTGGGCCACCGGCCAACGTCGCGACCAGAGCCCCGGCACCCGCAGCCAGGTGGCGGCCCTGGAAATCGACAGCGCCTTTTCAACTCCCGAACGCCCCCTGTACAAGTTCAACCCGTTGGCGCAGATGACCAGCGAGGAAGTCTGGGGCTATATCCGCATGCTCGAACTGCCCTACAACAGCCTGCACGAGCGCGGCTTCATCAGCATCGGCTGCGAGCCGTGCACTCGCCCGGTGCTGCCGAACCAGCATGAGCGCGAAGGACGCTGGTGGTGGGAGGAGTCGACCCAGAAGGAATGCGGGTTGCACGCGGGCAACCTGATCAGCAAGGCATAAACGACTGGGGCCGCAAAGCGGCCCCAGTTATTTCAGGTCAGTGCACCGGCAGCTCGACACCCTCGAACAGCTCTTCGAGCTCCTGCTTGTTGTGGCACTGGATCGCCTTGGCCATCACCTCGCGAGTCAGGTGCGGCGCGAACTTCTCGATGAAGTCGCACATGAAACCACGCAGGAAGGTGCCGCGACGGAAGCCGATCTTGGTGATGCTGGCCTCGAACAACTCGCTGGCATCCAGGCACACCAGGTCGCTGTCGAGTTTCGGGTCCACCGCCATCTTGGCCACGATACCCACGCCCAGGCCCAGGCGCACATAAGTCTTGATCACGTCGGCGTCGGCGGCGGTGAACACCACCTTCGGCGTCAGGCCACGGTGGTTGAACGCCTCGTCGAGCTTGGAACGGCCAGTGAAGCCGAATACATAGGTGACGATCGGATACTCGGCCACTGACTCCAGGGTCAGCTTCGGCAGCTTGGTCAGTGGGTGCCCCTGAGGCACTACCACGCAACGGTTCCACTTGTAGCACGGCATCATGATCAGATCGCCGAACAACTCAAGGGCTTCGGTGGCAATGGCGAAGTCGACGGTACCGTCGGCCGCCATCTCGGCGATCTGCATCGGCGAGCCCTGGTGCATGTGCAGGGCGACTTCCGGGTATTGCTTGATGAAGTTGCTGATCACCGGCGGCAGCGCATAGCGCGCCTGGGTATGGGTGGTGGCGATCGACAATGTGCCTTTCTTCTCGTTGGAGAATTCCTGGGCGATCTGCTTGATGCTCTCGACCTTGCGCAGAATCTCGCCGGCGGTACTGATGATGCGCTCGCCCGCTGGGGTGACGCGAGTCAGATGCTTGCCACTGCGGGCGAAGACTTCGACGCCCAGCTCATCCTCGAGCAGGCGAATCTGCTTGCTGATGCCAGGCTGGGAGGTGTAGAGGCTCTGCGCCGTCGCGGAAACGTTGAGGTCATGGTGCGCTACTTCCCAGATGTAGCGCAGTTGCTGAAGCTTCATAGATATCCCTCAAAGGCGGTAGGTCACCGGCGCGCCGGCAGCGACGAGTTATAACTATATTAGTGGCTTGAGAAATAAATCTAGAACTATTTTGTTACGTCCGTAGGAAAACGCCCTACCGCCAGGCTCACACTTTCCTACGTCCAAGATGCTGGGCCAACGGCACCATGTACACCGGCACCGGCGACAGTTGCAGCAGCCGCACGGCCGTGCGACCGATCGGCACATCCACTCCCGCCCCTGCACTGTGGCTGCCGAAAATCAGCAGATCGACCGCCAGGCGCTGGGCCTGTTCGAGGATCACCTGGGCAGGGTCCCCCTGACGCACCCGTACTGCACGGATCAGCGCCAGGTCGGCGACCTCACCCAGCTCTTCGCGAAAGTTCTCCAGCACCCGCTGCTCGATATTGGCCATGACGGTATTGACGCCCTCACTGTGCAACGTGTCGAGGGTTTGTTCGTCCAGGTAACTTTGCAGCAAGGATTCAGCGAACTGCCCCATAGGCTCCACGGCATGAATCACATACAGCTCTGCGTTGAAGGTCCGCGCCAGGGCCAGAGCGTGCTGCATGATGAAGGGCGCATACACACCGAGGTCCGTGGCGAACAGCATGGAACGGATCATTCGACCTCCTCGACTGCCGCGACGGCAGAGCAAGCTTGAGCTTAGCAGCGCCATGGACAGCCGCCTGGCCGTCCGGCGCAGGGCCACCGCGACCTTCAGGCCGAGCGGTTGCGCCGGTCGATAAACATAAGGGCCTGATATAGCGCCTGCATGCGCGGCAGCTCGCAACCAGCCGCACGGGCACGGGCCAAGGGTTCGGCGTAGATTGCCTGCAGTTCCAACGGCCGCTGCAAGGCATGATCGTGGTACATGCTTGGCCAGTAGTCCGGCATCTTCTCGGTGACGCGGAACAGGTGCTCGGCGTAACCCGCCGGCAGCTCACGGCCACAGGCCTTGGCGCCCGCCACCACTTCGGCCATCAACGCCTGGATCAGCGCACGGCTGTCGGCATCGCTCATCAAAGGTGTGGTGCTGGCCTGCAGCAGCACCGAAAGGCCGTTGTAGGGTACGTTCCACACCAGCTTCTGCCACCGCGCCTGGTCGAGGTCGGCCATGGCCTGGGAATCGATGCCCGCAGCCCGGAACAGCGCCGCTCCCTCCTCCACCACGACCGCTGCATCATCTGGTGCGGGCCCACTGTGATAGCCAAGGTTCACCGCGCCCAGCGACTGGTGACGAATCACCCCGGGGCGCTCGCGGTTGACACAGATGAAGCACAACCCGCCCAGCAGGTGCATGTCCGGGCGCAAGGCCGGGCGCAGTTGCTCCTCGACCCCAAGGCCGTTCTGTAGCAATACCACCCTGGCCTGCGGTGCTGCGGCTTGTACGATCAAGGGCGCCAGTTCGGCATTGCTGGTGGCTTTGGCCCCTACCAGTAGCCAGTCGCAAGGCGGCATGTCGGCGGCAGAGGCGTAGGCCTGCACGGACATGCGCACCTGACCATGCACGGCGCTGTCTAGCTGCAGCCCCTGCTCACGCACGACCTGATATTCACTGCGCAGCAGAAAGTGTACGTCGAAACCGGCTCGGGCCAGCATCACGCCATAGAAGCCACCGATTGCGCCGCTGCCGATGATGCCGATGCGGGGATTGCCCACCTGAGGGTCGAGGGATGCCATGCAGTGCTCCTGGTCAAGAGTCATTGTTATTGGTCAGCCACTATACCCAGGTGTCGCTGCCACGGCGAAATCATCCCGCAGGGCAGCGAGCTCGCGCCCAAATGCCGCTTGCCAGGCAAAAACCCCGTATCGACGGGCCCAGCCCATTGTCGCGCCCCCGCTAACGCGCTAAGGTTCGGCCTCCCCGCTGCGAACAATCTGCTGCTGGGCCGCACGGGGATTGCTGGCGGCCGGCACCCGTGACCTGACGAGTAACACGATGGCTGATTTACCGATCGATGACCTTAACGTTGCCTCCAACGAGACCTTGATCACCCCTGATCAGCTCAAGAAGGAAATTCCCCTCAGCACCAAGGCCCTGCAGACCGTGACTGCCGGCCGTGAAGTGGTGCGCAATATCCTCGACGGCAAGGACCATCGCCTGTTCGTGGTGGTCGGCCCCTGCTCGATCCATGACATCAAGGCCGCCCACGAGTATGCCGAGCGCCTGAAGGTACTGGCTGAGGAGGTTTCCGACACCCTGTATCTGGTCATGCGCGTGTACTTTGAGAAGCCACGCACCACTGTCGGCTGGAAGGGCCTGATCAACGATCCGTACCTGGATGACTCATTCAAGATCCAGGACGGCCTGCACATTGGCCGCCAGTTGCTGCTGGATCTGGCCGAGATGGGCCTGCCCACCGCCACCGAAGCACTCGACCCGATCTCCCCGCAGTACCTGCAGGACCTTATCAGCTGGTCGGCCATTGGCGCACGCACCACAGAATCCCAGACCCACCGCGAAATGGCCTCCGGCTTGTCCTCGGCGGTCGGCTTCAAAAACGGTACCGATGGCGGCCTGACCGTGGCGATAAACGCCCTGCAGTCAGTCTCCAAGCCCCATCGTTTCCTGGGCATCAACCAGGAAGGTGGTGTCTCCATCGTCACCACCAAGGGCAACGCCTACGGCCACGTTGTGCTGCGCGGCGGCAACGGTAAACCCAACTATGACTCGGTGAGTGTCGCACTGTGCGAACAAGACCTGGTCAAGGCCAAGATCAAGCCAAACATCATGGTCGACTGCAGCCACGCCAATTCCAACAAGGACCCGGCCCTGCAGCCGCTGGTCATGGAGAACGTGGCCAACCAGATCCTCGAAGGCAACCAGTCGATTATCGGCCTGATGGTCGAAAGCCATCTGAACTGGGGCTGCCAGGCCATTCCGAAGAATCTCGACGAGTTGCAGTATGGGGTGTCGGTTACCGACGCCTGCATCGACTGGGCCGCTACCGAAAAGACCCTGCGCAGCATGCACGCCAAGCTCAAGGATGTGCTGCCCAAGCGCCAGCGCGGCTGAAAACTGCGCATAAATGAAAACGCCGGGCAATACCCGGCGTTATCATATGCGTGCTGTCAGGTCAGGCCTTGCTTGAATGACGCTGCTGGCGCTCCATGTAGCGTTCGACGTAGGAGCACGAGGGGATGACCGTGTAGCCCATCTGCTCAGCGTACTCCAAGGCCTTTTCGGTCAACGCGGCGGCGATCCCGCGCCCTCGCAGGGCGTTGGGCACGAAAGTGCGATAGATATCCAGCGTCTGCTTGCCCAGATCCATGTAGGTCAGGTAAGCCCGGTGACCATCCACGGTGGTCTCGAACTGATGACCGGCCTGGTCATGGTGGATGGTCAGCGTTTCGCTCATCACTACTCCTCGCAGGTCTTGTCGGCAGACCCTTACCTTACCGATGTGGTTTATCCGGCGGAGGAACCTCTAGGCTTTGTGCTAAAAGTGCCTGCGCGACGATAATGCTGCGTTGAAAACAGGCTGGTGGCCAGCCCGGTCGGAATGCTCATTTGCAACCAGCAAAGTCGAGCGCGACTCCGACCGTCCCTCGCCTGTTTTCGCCTTGCCTGATAGCCGCTCGGCGACTTTTCGCGCAAAGCCTACGCCACCTGTTGCTCCTTGGACAGCAGCGCGACCTGGAACGTTCTGCGCCGATGGCACCCTCAAATAGTAGGCGGCGCCAGCAAGAATGCTCAAGCCACCCTGAATGAAAATGCTGACAGCAACGTCTGTATGGCCAGGTAACAGCAACCGGATGTTGTAGGGCTAAGACGTTCACGGACAGTTAAAGTCACCCTTAGTTCAACAAAAAAGTTCCGGTACTACAGTCGCTTGCGAACGCTGGTGCAGGTTTTCACAGTTTGTTTACAAAACCGCCGCTGCAGCCCTCGGCAGCATTTTTTTTGCAGTTCTTGCGCTCAGTCAGTTTACTTACTACAAGTAATGGGTACTATGTACGCCGGCCAGTTTCTCTTTTCCGAGAGATGGCTATTTTATAGAAAGTCCTTGAAGGGGAACACGATGAACAACGTTCTGAAATTCTCTGCTCTGGCTCTGGCCGCAGTTCTGGCTACCGGTTGCAGCAGCGTATCCAAAGAAACCGAAGCTCGCCTGACTGCTACCGAAGACGCAGCAGCTCGCGCCCAGGCTCGTGCAGACGAAGCCTACCGCAAAGCTGACGACGCTCTGGCAGCTGCTCAGAAGGCTCAGCAGACCGCTGACGAAGCCAATGAGCGCGCTCTGCGTATGCTGGACAAAGCCAGCCGCAAGTAATAATCCTCACGGATTGTTATGGAGCCGACCCACTTGTGGGTCGGCTTTTTTATTGCCTGATAGAAAACCTGTTGCTGCAAGACCAAGCAACAGAGACCGCCTCGCAGCCCATCCCGCTACACGCCCACTCCTACAGGACAGCGCACGCATGCCTTCAGAAGCGGGTTTGAACCGAGGTGGGCCGCATGGCGGCCCCTAAGAAAAGTGCCCTGCTAGTTACCGGCGGGCAACCGCTTACTGCAGTTCCGGCGGAATGCTCGACACCATCGGCGCGCTTGCACCGTTGGTGGGCACGGCGATCTCGACCGGCATGCCATCTTCGGCAGCGACCACATCGCGGACCATGTCCCAGTTCATACGCAAGTTGTTGGCCAGGTCTTCACGCTTGAGCAGCGCATTGATGACCGCGGTGTGCTTGTCGACCACCGACGGATTGCCGTGATCGTCCAGCGGTGTGTGGGCTTCCAGATACACTTTGCCAGCACTGATACCGAACTTGTAAGGCTCATTGATGATGCGTACCGGCGTGCCCACCGGGACCATCTTCGACAGCGTCAGCACATTGTTGT
Source organism: Pseudomonas soli (assembly GCF_900110655.1). Lineage (GTDB taxonomy): Bacteria > Pseudomonadota > Gammaproteobacteria > Pseudomonadales > Pseudomonadaceae > Aquipseudomonas > Aquipseudomonas soli. Next base: position 55,530 of record NZ_FOEQ01000005.1, on the reverse strand, counting down.
TGAGCATACGGAAGCAGCCGTGGCTGGTGCGCATGCCGATACCGAACTTCTTGTTCGACCCGTGAATCAGGTAGCCCGGCACTCCCAGGGTGAACTTGAACGGCCCCAGCGGGTTGTCCGGCCCGGCCGGTACCACCGCCGGCAGGATGTCGCCATCGGCGGCGTGCTCGGCACGGATCGAGGCCGGCGGGGTCCAGGTCGGATTAGGCGTCTTGGCGGTGATCTTGGTGTTCGCGATCGGCGACCCCCAGCCCTCGCGACCGATACCCAACGGGAAGGTATGCACCACGTTCTGCCCTTTCGGGTAGTAGTAGAGCCGGTACTCGGCCAGGTTGATGACGATGCCTTCACGCGGCCCCGGCGGCAGGATGTAACGGGTCGGCAGGATAATCTCGGTACCAGCGCCCGGCAGCCAGGGATCGACGCCCGGGTTGGCGGCGATCATCTCCAGGTAGCCAAGGTCGTTCGCGGTACCGATGTCGGCGAAGGTGTCTTCGTACTTGGCCTGGATGGTGTGAACCTGGCCAACTACGTCCTCCCCCGGGGGTGGCAACGGCAGTTCCAGCGCAACAGCAGGGCCTGTCGCCAGCAAGGCGGCCAGGGTCAGGCTACGAGTGACGGCGGGAAAGCGCGGCAACATCCGGTAAATCCTTCGAAAGGTCAGTCAAGGGATACGATTGTACACCCGCGTCGAAACAAGCGGGAGGCGCAAGCATTTCAGATGATGAAAGGCGCTCAGAGCTCCGGCCACACCGGGCGCATGCCTCGCCGTTGAGCATCCAGGATTGCCTTGCACAGCTTACACAGGCGCTCATCACGGTAGATGGCTCGCTCGACCCCTGACCAACGCGGCTGCGCGGGCAGCAGGCTGCCGCACAAGGTACGGTCGACGGGCACGCCGAGTTCGAGCTGGCGGGCCGCGAGGTGAATACGCACTTCCTGGCAGGCAAACAGGTCGAGCTGCTCATCGGGCTCGATCAGTTGATAGGCGTAAAGGGACCAGGCGGGGCGCGGCATTGGGGGCACTCGAAACGGGGGGCGCAACATTATCCGAAAGCGGCCCCCGATAAAAGCGTCACAGCAAGGGTTTTATCGCCGGCCAGGCATTTTCCAGCAGGCGCTGCTGGGCGGCCGCAGCCGGATGGATGCCATCGGCCTGCATCAGCTCCGCAACCCCGCCAACGCCCTCGAGGAAGAACGGCACCAGCGGCACCTTCTTATCGACCGCCAGTTGTTCATAGACCTGGGCGAACGCCGTGGTGTAGCGCACGCCGTAGTTCGGCGGCAGGCGCATGCCCAGCAGCACCACCTTGGCACCGGACTGGCGGGACTGGTCGATCATCGTGGCAAGATTCTGTTGCAATTGTTGCGGCGACTGTCCGCGCAGGCCGTCGTTGCCTCCAAGTTCCAGAACCACAAGATCCGGCTTGTGCGTCGCAAGCAGCGCAGGCAGCCGCGCCTGGCCGCCTGCACTGGTGTCGCCGCTAATCGAGGCATTGACCACCTGATCGTCGAAACCCTCCTTCTTCAATTGTTGTTGCAACAGGCTGACCCACCCCTGGCGGGTATCCAGGCCAAAACCAGCGCTGATACTATCCCCTACGACCAGCAATGTTCCCGCCGCCGCGCCCTGGGCCAGGCAACACAGGGCGAGGCCGGCACTCAACCACCACATTCGCATCGGATTCTCCATGGGCCCCAGCATTCTCGTTGCGCAGAACCTTAGCAAAGTGGTCCCCAGCGCGGAAGGCGACCTGACCATCCTCCACGCCCTCTCCCTTGACCTCGCCCGGGGCGACAGCCTAGCTATCGTAGGCGCCTCCGGTTCCGGCAAGTCGACGCTACTGGGCCTGCTCGCCGGGCTCGACCGCCCCAGCGCCGGCAAAGTCATCCTCGCCGGCCACGACCTCGGCCCCCTCGACGAGGACCAACGCGCCCGGGTGCGCGCCGAGCACGTCGGCTTCGTGTTCCAGTCGTTCCAGTTGCTCGACAGCCTCAACGCCCTTGAGAACGTCATGCTGCCGCTGGAGCTCGACGGACGGCGCGATGCCCGCGAGCATGCCCGCGACCTGCTCGAGCGGGTCGGCCTGGGTAAACGCCTGAGCCACACGCCGCGCCAGCTCTCCGGTGGCGAACAGCAGCGGGTGGCCATCGCCCGTGCCTTCGCCGCGCAGCCCGCAGTGCTGTTCGCCGACGAGCCCACCGGCAACCTCGACAGTCACACCGGCGAGCGCATCAGCGACCTGTTGTTCGAACTGAACCAGGAGCGCGGCACCACCCTGGTGCTGGTAACCCACGACGAACGCCTGGCCATGCGCTGCCGCCGCCTGATCCGCCTGGATGCCGGACGCCTGGTGGCGCCCCTGGAGCCCTGATGACCGGTCTATCATTCCCGCGAATGTGTGCCCTGGCACTGCGTCAGTTGCTGCGCGACACTCGCGCCAGCGAAGTTCGGGTGCTGTTCTTCGCATTGCTGGTGGCGGTAGCGGCCAGTACCGCCATCGGCTATTTCGGCGCCCGCCTCAACGGCTCCATGCAGTTGCGCGCCAGCGAGTTCCTCGGCGCCGACCTGGTCTTGCAAGGCAGCGCCCCGCCCAGCGCCCAGCAGATTGCCGATGGCACCGCGCTGGGCCTGGACCATGCGCGAGTGGTGGAATTCACCAGCGTCGTCGGTGGCGACAGCGGCATCCAGCTTTCCAGCATCAAGGCGGCCGACCCCGCCTACCCGCTGCGCGGCCAATTGCGCAGCGCCCCGGCTCCCTACGCCGAGGAAGCGCCCGGCGGTGGCCCGGCGCCGGGTGAAGCCTGGGTCGAACCGCGCCTGCTCGCGGCGCTTGGCCTGGCCATCGGCGACAGCATCGACGTGGGCATGAAGACCCTGCGCATGAGCCGCGTGCTGACCTATGAGCCTGACCGCGCCGGCAACTTCTACAGCCTTACGCCGCGAGTGCTGATGAACCTCGCCGATCTGGACGCCACCGGCGTGATCCAGCCTGGCAGCCGAGTCAGCTACCGCGATCTGTGGCGTGGTGATATCGATGCCTTGCAAAAGTACCGGCAGACGGCGGAGAAAAGCCTGGCCGCCAACCAGCGCCTGCTCGACACCCGCGATGGTAACCGGCAGATCGGCGGCGCACTGGGCAAGGCCGAGCGTTACCTGAACATGGCGAGCCTGGTGGCGGTGCTACTGGCCGGCATCGCCGTGGCCTTGTCGGCCAGCCGCTATGCCGCGCGGCGCCTGGATGCCAGTGCCCTGCTGCGCTGCCTGGGCTTGTCTCGGCACCAAGCCCTCGGCCTTTACAGCCTGCAACTGGCAATGCTCGGTGTCGCCGCCGCGGTCATCGGCGCGGTGCTCGGCTGGCTCGCCCAGTTGGGGTTGTTCCGCCTGCTGGAAGGCCTGCTGCCCAGCCAGGTGCCACCCGGTGGCCTCACCCCGGCGCTGGCCGGCATCGGCACTGGATTGGTTGCCCTGGCCGGCTTCGCCTTGCCGCCACTGGCAGCCCTGGGTCGCGTGCCGCCGCTGCGCGTGCTGCGCCGCGACCTGCTGCCACTGCCACCGAGCAGCTGGTTGGTTTACGGCGCCGCACTGCTTGCCCTGGGCCTGATCATGTGGCGCCTGAGCCTGGACTTGCTGCTGACCTTCGCCCTGCTCGGCGGGGGGCTGATCGCCGCCTTGCTGCTGGGTGGATTACTGTTGCTCGGCCTGCGCAGCCTGCGCCGGTTGCTGGCCGGCGCGCCGCTGGCCTGGCGGCTGGGGCTCGGGCAGTTGCTGCGCCACCCGCTGGCCGCCGCCGGCCAGGCCCTGGCCTTCGGCCTGATCCTCCTGGCAATGGGCCTGGTCGCCCTGCTGCGGGCGGAACTGCTCGACACCTGGCAGGCGCAGTTGCCCAAGGACGCACCCAATCATTTCGCCCTGAACATCCTGCCCGACGAGCGCCAGCCGTTCGCCGAGCGCCTGGCCCAGATCAACGCCACCGCCGCGCCGCTATACCCGGTAATTCCCGGCCGCCTGACCCATATCAACGAGCAGCCGGTACGCCAGCTGGTCAGCAAGGAGTCCACCGGCGAACGCGCCATCCAGCGCGACCTCAGCCTGACCTGGGCCGCCGAGCTGCCCCAGGGCAACGCCCTGAGCGCCGGCCAATGGTGGCAGCAGGCACCCGCCAACGATGAAGCCCCCGGGGTTTCAGTGGAGGCGGAGCTGGCGCAGAGCCTGCACCTGCAACTGGGCGACCTGCTGACCTTCGACATCGGCGGCCAGCAACGCCAGGCTCGAGTCAGCAGCCTGCGCAGCGTGCACTGGGACAGTTTCCAGCCCAACTTCTACATGATCTTCCAGCCGGGCACGCTGCAAGACCTGCCCACCACCTACCTCACCAGCTTCTACCTGGCGCCGGGCCACGACCAGGAAATCGTCGCGCTATCCCGGGCCTTCCCGGCAGTGACCGTGCTGCAGGTCGATGCACTGCTCGCCCAGCTGCGCAGCATCCTCGCCCAGGTCACCCTGGCAGTGGAGTACGTGCTGTTGTTCGTGCTGGCCGCAGGGCTGGCGGTACTGTTCGCTGGCCTGCAGGCAACCCTCGACGAACGCATTCGCCAAGGTGCCCTGCTGCGGGCGCTGGGGGCGGCACGCCCGCTGCTGGTCAAGGCAAGACGCATCGAGTTCGGTCTGCTCGGCGCCGCCAGCGGCCTGCTCGCGGCGCTGGGCTGCGAACTGATCAGTTGGGCGCTGTACCGCTATGCCTTCGATCTGCATTGGGCACCACACCCGTGGCTGTTGGCGCTGCCACTGGCCGGGGCGGTGCTGGTGGGCGGAGCTGGCGTGGTCGGCACCCGCCGCGCACTCAACGCTAGCCCGTTGGCAGTGCTGCGCGAGGGGTAAAGGCGCGCGCCCCGGCTCGTTGTGTCAAGGGTTGTAGCAAATCGAACAGACGTACCAGGTCGCTTCGCCCGTGGGCGTACGCACCACCACCTCGTCGCCCTCGGCTTTCTTGAGCAATGCCCGGGCCATGGGCGAATCGATGGAGATGTAGTCGTTGCGTCCGTGGATCTCGTCATAGCCGACGATGCGAAAGCGCAACTGTTCACCGTCGTCGTTCTCGATGTCCACCCAGGCGCCGAAGAACACCTTGCCCTCCTGCTGGGGTGAATACTCGACCACCTTGACGTCTTCCAGGCGCTTGCGCAGGTAACGCACGCGGCGGTCGATCTCGCGCAACAGCTTCTTGTTGTACTGGTAGTCGGCGTTCTCGCTGCGGTCGCCCAGCGAGGCAGCCCAGGTAACCTTCTGGGTGATTTCCGGACGATAGACCCGCCACAGGTGATCGAGCTCCTTTTTCAGAGCCGCGTGACCTTCGATGGTAATGATGTTGGTGCTCAACGACTGTCTCCTCAGCGCATCCACGGCAGGCGCAAGGCGCCCACCGAGAGACCGAGCTTAACGAAAAACGCCTGGCCGCGACACGCCGCTCAACGGCGGGTGATCAACCCCTGGCGGGCGATGCGGATGAGCTGGCCGATGACCTCGTCGGCATCCTGCGCCGCGGGAGCCTGGATCACGGCCAGGTCGAAGCGGTCGTTGCCGTACTGATCGAGCTGGTCACAGCTGTCGGAGAACTGGATGAGGAAGGCACAGGCCTGGCCCTTGCGCCGGGAGAAACCATCGAGATTGCGCAAAAGCGTGGGTTGATGCTGGCCGCCGAGCAGGATGCGCGGGGTACGGGAAGCCTGGTTATTGGCCAGGGGGGTCAAACAGACACTGGTACGTGGGCAACTCATGGAGTCTCTCTCCGCCTCGCTGATCCCGCTGGGCAGCGGTGGGAGGCGTCACCGAACCAGCGCTTTAGCGGTATTTCGGAAGACCCGTCGGGGCCCTTCCTGCGCCCCGCAAGTAGCTGTTTAAATCGGCGCAATCGGTATGCTAGAGGGACACGCCGCAAGTTACAAGCTGCAAGTCGATCGCTTTGACCACTCGCAGCTTGAGGCTTGAAGCTTGCAGCTTTGTTTCAGCGTGCGATCACACGGTCCAGCGACAGGCGGCCCGCGCCTTCGATCAGCACCGCCACGGTGCCGGCCAGCAGCGCCAGGGCGAACTCATAACCGTTGTTGGACATGAACAGCCCGTTGCCGATATGCACCGAAAATATCGCCACTACCAGGGTCACGCTCAGCGCCAGCGCAGCCGGGCGGGCCAAAAGGCCGACCACCAGCGCCAGGCCGCCAAATAATTCGGCGCTACCGGACAGCAGGGCCATGAGGTAGCCCGGAGCCAGGCCGATGCTTTCCATCCACTGGCCGGTGCCTTCCAGGCCGTAGCCACCGAACAGGCCGAAGAGTTTCTGCGCGCCATGGGCCATGAAGATGACACCGACCAGGATGCGCACGACGCTCAGGCCGTAGCCGGCGCGAGTGGTGAAAAGGGCTTTCAGGGAGTTGTTCATGAGTGCTTCCTTGTTTGAGCAGGTGTGTGTTGGATGGGCGCCATCATAATCAAACCATCGAATAAGAAAATCGCAATAATCGCGTAAATCATATCGAATAATTAGATTAACTAGCGCTTGGCCACCCGCTCCAGGGAGGCACGCTCGCGGTTGAACGCAAGGTAGTACTTGTTGACGCTGTTGACGAAGTTCACCGGCCCCATGCCCACCTGCTCCATGGCGATGCGCTCGGTCTGGAAGAACCACTGGTTGCCATTGAGCCCCCGGCGCCGGGCTTCGGCGCGCATGGCCTGGACTCGCTCCGGCCCGAGGTTGTAGGCGGCCAGGATGAACGCCATGCGCTCGCGCTCGTTGAGCCGGGGGCTGGCGAAGAACTTGCGGCGGATCAGCGCCAGGTAGCGGGCGCTGGCCTGGACGTTGCCATCCACCGTGGCGGTGTTGCTCACGCCTACCCGCTGGGCCGCCGACGGCGTGATCTGCATCAGCCCGTGGGCACCGCCGGTGCCTCGCGCCTTGGGATCGAGGGTGGACTCCTTGAACGCCAGGGCAGCCAGGTTGAGCCAGTCGAACTGCTGGTCGCCGCCATGCTTCTGCAGCACCGGGCGCAACGCGGCCAGGCGTTGGCGGTCCTGACGGGCCAATGGGTTGTGCACCCGGTACTGGCGCCGGTAGATACGCTCGAACGCCGCGTCCTGGTTGTCGGGAGCGCGGTAGGTGGCCAGGAAGCGGTCCACCGCCGTGCGCAACATCGGCGCATCCTTGCGCAGATACCAGCGCATGGCCTGGGGCGGAGCCAGCTGCAGCTTGCTGTCGACCCGCAGGCGCGGCATCACCCGCGCCCAGCGCTGGGCGATGGGACGCTCCACCACGGTCAGCGGGTAGATGCCCGCCTGGACCATCTCCAGCACATCCTCCACCGCCAGCGTCGGGTCAACCCACTCCACCTTGATCGGTGCCCGCTTGCGCAGCGCCAACTGCCGGTTGATCGCCTCGATCGCCGGCCCCGCGGCACTGGCGGTGGTCAGGGCGATGGTGCGCCCGGACAGCTGTTCGGCACGGTTGTAGCCGCGCTCGCCCTTGCGCCCGACCAGTTGCAGGGGAACCTGGTCGAGCACCGGGGCGCTGGCCTCGACGCCGCGCACCACGCCAGGGTCGAGCAGTTCACCGGGCGCGGCAAGATCGCCCTCGCCGCGCTGCAGCGCACCGAGTAACTGCTCCTTGGCGCGGGGGATGATCTTCAGGGTGATTTCCTGGCCGTCGGCGACCCGGGCATTGAGGGCGTGCTCCAGGGCACGCAGGCGGTAATACTCGATCCCGACCGGTTCACCCTTTACCTCGCCGGAACTGTTGCGGCTCTGGTTGACCAGCACCCGCAGCACCTTGCTCGAGCGGATCTGCGCCAGGTCACGGGCCGGGCTGGCAGGCACATGCTGTTGCGGCCCCGCTTCGCCGGCAGCGACCGGCCCGGAGGCCAGCAACCCGAACAGCAACAGGCTGGTGAAAAGGGTTCGCACCATGGCGGTAAGGGTCCGAGGGCGGTTGGCAGGCACCATGCGCTGTGATCGATCCGTGATAAATGACCGCAACAGACCACGGCAAACGTTTGAAGTTCTTGGTTTTTTCGCGATATCGCGGTTTTTGCTATGCTGGCCGCCCCGCGGCAAGAGGTAGCACCATGCAACTGATCGATATCGGCGTCAACCTGACCAACAGCAGTTTCCGCGACCAGCAGGCCGCTATCGTCGAGCGTGCCGTGGAAGCCGGCGTGGCACAGATGGTCCTCACCGGCACCAGTCTGGATGTCAGCGCCGAAGCGCTGGAACTCTGCCAACGCCTGGACGAGCCTGGCCAGCGTCTGTTCAGTACTGCCGGCGTGCATCCCCACGATGCCAGCCACTGGAGCGCTAACAGCGAACGTCAGCTGCGCGAACTGCTCGCCCAACCGCGGGTCGTGGCCGTGGGCGAATGCGGCCTGGACTTCAACCGCGACTTCTCCCCACGCCCCGCCCAGGAAAAGGCCCTGGAGGCGCAGCTGGCGCTGGCGGTCGAGTTGCGCCTGCCGGTGTTCCTTCACGAGCGCGAGGCCAGCGAACGCCTGCTGGCGATCCTCAGGAGCTACCGCGACCACCTGAGCGCGGCGGTGGTGCACTGCTTCACCGGTGAACGCCAGGCACTGTTCGCCTACCTCGACCTGGACCTGCACATCGGCATCACCGGCTGGATCTGCGACGAGCGCCGTGGCACCCACCTGCACCCGTTGGTCGGCAACATCCCGGAAGGCCGCCTGATGCTGGAAAGCGACGCGCCCTACCTGCTGCCACGAAGCCTCAGGCCCAAGCCGAAGAACGGCCGCAACGAGCCCGCGTTCCTGCCCGAAGTGCTCCGCGAGGTGGCGCTGCACCGCGGCGAAACGGTGGAACACACCGCTGCCCACACCAGCGCCTGCGCCCGCGCGTTCTTTGGCCTGCCTGAGGTTTCTTGACGCATATCAACGAGGTCCCTGGCCTTGGCGGGCACAATGATGGCACCTTGCCAATAATGTTTCCGCCAACTCAGAGAAGACCTACCATGGGTGCCTGGCTTAGCAACGTTTCCCTCAAATACAAGTTCTGGGCCGTCAACGCAGTGGCCTTCGTCACCACGCTGATGCTGGTGCTCTATGCCGTGCACCTGGAGCAGCAGGCCCGCGCCGGCGGCGCCCAGGCGCAAGCGCAGGCCCAGGCCGAACTGCTCGCGGCCTGGCCCGCCGGGCAGGCGCTGCCAACGCAGGCCAACCTGATCACCTGGCGCAACGGCCAGACGCCGCAGTTTGCCGGCGAACCACTCGAGGCTCTGCGCGATGCCCAGGGCTGGGTCGAGCTGCCCAGTGCCTGGATCCTCGGCGACAACCCGCTGCGCGGCGCCCAGGTGCTGCGCCGGGACGAGCAGCACATCGCCGTGCTTGCCCAGTCCCCCAGCCTGCGCCAGGTCTATTTCGATCGCTTCAGCAACTATGCCGTGTGCGTACTGATCCTGATGCTGGCGATGCTGTGCGCCTCGCAGTTGCTGATCCGCTTCCTGCTCAGCCAGCTCAACACCCTCAAGGACGTGATGCTGCACGTGGAAAAAACCGGCGACCTGTCGGCCCGGGTACCGCTGGCCTGCGGCGACGAAGTCGGCCAGATGGCCGGTGCCTTCAACGCCATGCAGACCACTTACCACCGCGTGGTCAGCACCGTCGCGCGCACCGCCGCGCAGCTCGACTCGGGCGCCGCGCGCCTTGCCGGCAGCATGGACGAGGTGCGCCACGGCATGATCGGCCAACAGAGCGAGACTGACCAGGCGGCCACCGCGATCAACGAGATGACCGCCACGGTGCACCATATCGCCCAGCACGCCGGCGCCACCCGCGACCTGTCGCAGACCGCCGACACCCTGGCCGGCAGCGGCCAGGCGGTGGTCAGCCGCGTGCAGGACTCGATTGCCGGGCTGTCCAGCGGTGTGCAGCAGACTGCCGAGATGATCCGCCAGCTGGCTGACGACAGCCAGAAGATCAATGGCGTGGTGGGGGTCATCCACAGCATCGCCGAACAGACCAACCTGCTTGCCCTCAACGCCGCCATCGAGGCCGCCCGGGCCGGCGACCTGGGCCGGGGCTTCGCCGTGGTCGCCGACGAAGTGCGCAACCTGGCCAAGCGTGTGCAGACCTCCACCGACGAGATCACCACCATGGTCGCCGACCTGCAGGCCGGCACCCGCGACGCAGTGGATTTCATGCAGGAAAGCTCGTACAAGGCCGACGATTGCGTCAAGCAGGCGCGCGAGGCCGGCGAGGCCCTGGCCGAGATCACCAGCGCCGTGGCGCAGATGCGCGAAAGCAACACGCAGATCGCCGTGGCCGCCGAGCAGCAGAGCCAGGTGGCCGAGGAGATGAATCGCGCCGTCGTCAGTATCCGCGACGTGACCGAAGAGACCGTGCAGCAGACCGTGGGCTCGGCCACCACCAGCAGCGAATTGGCGACCCTCGCCGGCGAACTGAACAAGGCCATCGGCCAGCTCAAGCTCTGACCCTCACTGGCTATGGTCACCATAGCCAGCCTCGATTGGCCCCCATGCGGGGGCCGCACTAAGCTTTGCACAGGCCCCCGAGGATCTGTCCATGAGCAAACGACTGCCCAACCTGCCCGCCTGGCAATGGCGCGGCTACCACCACAATCATCGCCACCCCACCAACCTGGTGCTGCATCTGATCGCCGTGCCGCTGTTCATCCTGGGCGCGCTGCTGGTGTTGTCGGGGCTGTTCGGGCTGGACCTGTCGCAGATCGCCGTGGGTATCATCGCATTGGTAGCCGGCCTCGGCCTGCAACGCCAGGGGCACCGCCTGGAAGCCGAGCAGCCCGAGCCTTTCACCAATCGCCAGGATGCCGTGCAGCGGCTACTCACCGAGCAGTTCATCACCTTCCCGCGCTTCGTGCTGAGCGGCGCCTGGTGGCGGGCCTGGCGCGAGCGGCACAAGCATCGCCACTGACAGAAAACATCGCGGGGCAAGCCCGCAAGCGCCATTGAACGGCGTGGGAGCGGGCTTGCCCCGCGATTGACTTGATGAAGATGGCTCAGGCGAACACGGTCACCGTCTGCCGGCTCAACGCCAGCAACTCCCCTTCCGCCGTCCACAACGCAGCGGCCGCATGCCCATAGCCATCCCTGGCGTACTCGGTCTCGACCACATAGCGGCACCAGTCGAGGGTCGACAGCTGCGGCGTGGGCTGCACGAACTCGATCGTCCAGGTCAGCGTGCTGCCGGCGGCGGGCTGCTTGAGATATGGCAGCAGGCTGGGCGGCCAGGCATCGACCAGCGCCAGCAGGTGCGCCACCCCGACCGGCTCCTCGGCGACATCACGCAGGCGTACCCAACCGCCCATATGCCGTGAGTCATTGCCACTGAACGGCAGGCCGCCCAGCGCCCAGCGAAACGCCACGTGCTGCATGAACTCCGGTGTAATGCCCTTGATGAAGGGCAGCTCCGGTGCCGCCTCGTGCAGCGGCTTCATCGGCATCGCGGCTGGCGCGTCGACCGCCACCACGGAAGGACGACCGGCACCGAAACTACCCTGCACCAGGGTCACCACCTGGCCATCCTGTACGGCGCGTCCCAGCAAGGTGCTGACCGCCTTGCCCTCGCGCAGCACTTCCACCTCCAGGCTGATCGGTACATCCGGCGCCGCCGGGCCAACGAAGGTGATGGCCAGCGAACGCACCGGGCGGTTGTCGTCGAGCTTCTGGCGCATCGCTTCGAGCACCATCGCCGCCATCAGGCCGCCGAACACCGCCCGCCCCTGGGCCCAGCCAGCCGGCACGCTGACCGCCTCGGGGTGAGCGCGCGCGGCTGTCAGCAATTCTGTGAAGTTCATGTGCCAGGGCTCCTGCGCGAAAAGAACCGATAGTAACCAGCGATCACGCCAGCCACAGCCCGCATTTCGGTCATTTACCGGGACTAACGGCGCGCCAGGGCTTTTTGCAATGCCTCGAGAGTCAGATCAGAGCGCCCCTCGGCAGCATGCAGCTCATGCTCCCAGGCCACCTTGCAGCCCGCCAGGTCGCTGTGCTCACGCACCTGCAGCAACCACTGCACGCGGTCATGCCAGTCGCCAAGATCGCCTTGCGCCTTCTTCAACAGACGCTGCAGCTTCTTGCCGGCATGCTCGAGTTGCGGGTAGGCCTCGTCCCCATAGCGAACGCGCTTGATCAGCAGGCGCAGACGATGCCGATCATGGGCCGGATCATCCAGCGCCTTGGCCAGCTTGCGCCATTGCTTCTCCAGGCGCTTGTCGATGCGCCTACGCATGCCTTGCATCAAGCCTTCGCGGTCGGCAGCACGCAAGAACAGCGGGAAGGCGTCGAGGATCGCCAGTACCCGAGTAAGCTGGGCACTGGACGCGACGCCGGCAAAGGTCCGTGCCCTTCCCTCCTGGCGGCGCTCGCCGGCCCGCACATGACCGCGCCCGACCAGTTGCGCGGCCAGCACTTCGCGGTCACGCAACGGTGTGGTGAGCGTGCCCAGTGCCCCCGCCGCTTCCTCCAACTGCTCGACACCCGGCAAGCCACGCAAGGGCCGCAACAAGCTACGCAGCCGGCGCAGGGTGGTGCGCAGGTCGTGCAGCGCCTCGCTGTCGGTATCGGCAGCGAGACGCTCGCGGCAGGCCAGCATTCCCACCTGGAGGGCCAGGACCCTGGAAACCACATGGTCGATCATGCTCGGCATGTGACGCTCCTCACTCAACGCCCGGCGCGGGACTCACGAATGTAGAAACGCGCCTTCTCGGCCTTGCGGGTGCAACCTTCAAAGCCTTCGAACTGCTGCTGGGTCTTGGCGCCGGTCAGCAGCGACAACGCCTTGGAATAGCTCACGGTGCCGGCAAAGCCTTCGGCCTTGGCCAGATCCAGTTCCTTCCAGGCGGCATCGAGCTGGGTCGCGCAACTGTCGCGATAGGCCGTCTTGCCCGCGCAGCCGGCCAGGGCCAGGGCAATCAGAGGAAGGGTGATCCAGGCTTTCATCGGTAATACCTCGAGGGTGAAAAACTAAGGTGGCCGTTCGACGGCACAGCAAACGAAAAGTGCCCTGCTCAGCGTAGTTCAGCGCGGGCTACATTGAAGCACAGGTGCCATTAGGTGCATTGTTGGACCATGGTTGCACAGCTGCAGGGGGAATAGTCATGGGCAAACGCGTGGCATTGGTACTGGGCTCCGGTGGCGCCCGAGGGTATGCGCACATCGGCGTGATCGAGGAAATCGAACGGCGCGGCTACGAGATCGCCTGCATCGCCGGTTGCTCCATGGGCGCGGTGATAGGCGGCATCTACGCCGCCGGCAAGCTCGACGAGTACCGCAGCTGGATCGAGAGCCTGGACTACCTCGACGTGCTGCGCCTGGTCGATGTCAGCTTTCGCCTGGGCGCCATTCGTGGCGACAAGGTATTCGGGCAGATTCGCAAGATCGTCGGCGAGATCAACATCGAACAGTTGCGCATTCCCTACACGGCAGTCGCCACTGACCTGACCAACCAGCAGGAAATATGGTTCCAGGAGGGCTGCCTGCACCAGGCCATGCGCGCCTCGGCGGCCATCCCCAGCCTGTTCACCCCGGTGGTGCAAGGCAATCGCATGCTGGTCGATGGCGGCATTCTCAATCCGCTGCCGATCGTCCCGGTGGTGTCCAGCCACTGCGACCTGATCATCGCCGTCAACCTCAACGCCACCAACCAGATGCAGTATCAGTTGCCGGTGATCGAGCGTCCGGCGGCGTTCAAGATGCGTTTCGACGCCTTGATCAGCTCGCTAGGGTCGCGCCTGCCGTTCCGGCGCAAGCCGGCCGAACAGCTGATCCGCCTGGAGCAGGAGATCGTCGCCGAAGGGCTCGCCGCATCCAACCCCTGGCTAGGCGAGAGCGCCGAACCGCAAGGCCAGCAGCCGGCGGCGGCGCCGCAGAGCGAAGGCGCGCCCAAGTCGGCCACCGGCTCGTTCATCGTCGACAACGTCGGCCCGGCGTCCTTGCTGGACCTGATCAACCAGAGTTTCGAAGTGATGCAGACGTCGTTGGCGCAGTACAAGATCGCCGGGTATCCGCCGGATGTGCTGATCAACGTTCCCAAGCGGGTATGCCGCTTCTTCGAGTTCTACAAGGCGCCGGAGCTGATCGCCCTGGGGCGGGAGATTGCCCGGGACACGCTGGACAATCATGAAGGGGTTCGGCGCTCCTGAGGCCATCGCGATGGCGCCATCAAGCACACAAACGAAACAGGCCGCATTAAGCGGCCTGTTTCGCGATCAGCACACGACTCAGTAGCGGGTGATGTCGGCACTGCCTTCCAGCAGCTTGCGATAGGCCGCGAAGTCCTGCGAACCGGCACGCGATGCGAGGTAGCGACGGATCTGCGCTTTCTCTTCATCGGTGGCGGCGGCACCTTCGTTGACGCCCTTCAACTGCAGGACCACCAGGCTGCCATCGCCCAGCACCACGCTGCCGTAGACCGGCTTGTCCTTGGCCGCTGGCTTGCCGAGGCGGAACACCGCCTGCAGCTCGGCCGGATCGATGCCGTCCTGGCCACGAGTGACCGCTTCATGGAGCTTCCAGCCCTGACCTTCGGCCTTGACCGAGCCATCGCGCAGGCCAGCGATCAGTTTGTCGGCCTTGGCCTTGAGTTCGGCAATCGCCTTCTCCTTGGCCAGGTGCTCGCTGATGTTCTTGGCCACGGCCTCCAACGGCAGCTGCTCGGGCTTGCGGTGCTCCTTGACGCGCACGACCACCACGGTTTCCGGGTCGAGTTCGATGGCGTTGCTGTTGGCGCCCTCTTCCAGCACCTGCTCGCTGAACGCGGCTTGGATCACCGCACGGTTGGCAGTGATGCCTTCGCCGCCCTCGCGACCGAAGGCAGCGGAGGTGTGTACCTTCAGGCCCAGATCCTGGGCCGGCTGGGCCAGGTCGGAAGCTTCGAAGGCGGTGTCTTCAAGCTGCTTGGTGGCCTCGACGAAGCGCTGCTCCACCTGCTGGGTCTTCAGCTCGTGGGTCAGTTTGTCCTTCAGGCTGGCGAAGCTCGGTACATCCGGCGCCTGCACGCCCAGCAGCTTGATCAGGTGGTAGCCGAACTCGGTGCGCACCGGTGCCGATACCTGGTCCTTGTTCAGCTTGTACAGCGCGTCCTCGAAGGCCGGGTCGTACACGCCAGGGCCGGCGAAGCCGAGGTCACCACCGGTGTTGGCCGAACCCGGGTCCTGGGAGAATTCCTTGGCCAGTTTGGCGAAGTCCTCACCCTTGTCCAGGCGCTGCTGGATCTCTTCGATGCGGGCCTTGGCCTTGGCATCGTCAGTCTTGTCGTTGACCTCGATCAGGATGTGCGCGGCATGGCGCTGCTCGCCCAGATTGGCGATTTCCTTCTCGTACAGGGCCTTGAGCTCGCCGTCGTCGACCTTGACCTGGTCGAAGAAGGCCGACTTCTTCAGCTCGAGGTAATCGATGACCACTTGATCCGGGGTCATGAATTCCTTGGCGTGCTGGTCGTAGTGCGCCTTGACCTCGTCATCGCTCACCTTGACCGCGGCCGGATCGGCCTTGAAGGTCTGCGAGGCGAAATCACGGGTCTGCTTCTCGAGGCGGGCGAAGGCCTCGACCTGCTTGTCGGTGACGAAGCTGCTGCCGGCAAGGCCGGTGCGCAGCTGGCCGATGAGCATTTCCTGGGCGAGCATCTCGCGGAACTGCATGCGGCCGTAGCCCATCTGGCGGATAACCGAATCGAAGCGCTCGGCGCTGAACTTGCCATCGACCTGGAATTCAGGCGTCTGCAGGATCAGCTGATCCAGCGCTGCCTCGGAAAAAGCGAACTTGGCGTCTTCGGCACCCTGCAACAGCAGCTTGCGATCGATCAGCCCCTTGAGCGCGGCCTCGCGCAGCATCTTCTCGTCCAACAGCGCAGGGTCGAAATCCTTGCCCAACTGTTGCATCAGCTGGCGGCGCTGCATGTCCACGGCCTGGCTCAGCTCGTTCTGGCTGATGGTCTGGCCGTTCACCTTGGCGGCGTCCTGGCTATGGCTGGCGGCCTGGAAAATGGCCTCGAAACCGGTCAACGCCATCAGTACGACGATGAGGCCGATGATGGTCTTGGCAATCCAACCTTGTGAATTGTCCCTGATATTCTGCAGCATGCGTCCCCCAGAAACGGCTGTACCACTGCGTCGACAACCGCGGAGCGTGGGTAGAATCCTGATAGAAGAAAGGCGCATCCAGTGGATGCGCCTTTTCGAAGCGAGCGTGCCAGCGGGAACGTTTGCGACCCGCCGTCACGCGGTCGGCCCTGGCGACGCCTGGGCCGGCTGAAAGACGACTTAGTTGACGGCGTCTTTCAGGCCCTTGCCAGCTTTGAAGCCAGGAACCTTGGCGGCAGCGATCTTGATGGCTGCGCCGCTTTGCGGGTTGCGGCCGGTGCGCTCAGCGCGCTCCTTGACCGAGAAAGTACCGAAACCTACCAGTACTACATCGTCACCTTGCTTAAGGGCGCCGGTGACGGATTCGATGACTGCGTCCAGCGCACGGCCGGCTACAGCTTTCGGGATGTCAGCGGATGCGGCGATAGCGTCAATCAGTTCCGACTTGTTCACTCTAAGTCCCCTTATTTCTCTATTGAGTTTGTTTCTAAGTATGTAATGAAAAGCTTATGAAACGAGCGCTGGGTGGCCTGTTGACACTGGCGTGCCGCTTTATAGCAAGGGGCCGAAAATGCTGTCAACCAAAGCCCCCCAGCGAAATACGTACTAGTGCGTGCTGATTCTTTCCTTAGCATCGCCGTCGCGCTTCTCATCTTTCGCGACAATCTCCGGAGCCACATCTGGCAAGGGCTCCGGGGCGTATTGCAGCGCAATTTGGAGGACTTCGTCAATCCATTTGACCGGTTTGATCTGAAGATCCTGTTTGATGTTTTCCGGAATCTCCTTCAAGTCCCGAACATTCTCTTCCGGAATGATCACCGTCTTGATGCCGCCACGGTGTGCCGCCAGGAGTTTTTCCTTGAGCCCGCCAATGGCCAGAACCTGGCCACGCAGGGTGATCTCACCGGTCATCGCCACATCGGCGCGAACCGGGATCTGGGTCAGGGCCGACACCAGCGCGGTGCACATGCCAATACCGGCGCTAGGGCCATCCTTGGGCGTGGCACCTTCGGGCATGTGTATGTGAACGTCGCGCTTCTCGTGGAAGTCTGCAGCGATCCCCAGGCTTTGAGCGCGGCTGCGCACCACCGTCTGCGCGGCAGTGATCGACTCGACCATGACGTCGCCGAGCGAACCGGTCTTGATCAATTGCCCCTTGCCGGGAATGACTACGGCCTCGATGGTCAGCAGTTCGCCACCGACCTGGGTCCAGGCAAGGCCGGTGACCTGGCCGATCTGGTCCTGCTGCTCGGCCAGGCCATAGCGGAACTTGCGCACGCCCAGCAACTGCTCCAGCTGCTCGCCGGTCACCTTGACCTTCACCTGTTTGGCGCCGGTGTGCTCCTTGACCACCTTGCGGCAGACCTTGGCGATCTGGCGCTCCAGACCACGCACGCCGGCCTCGCGGGTGTAGTAACGGATGATGTCGCGGATGGCCGAAACGTCGACCTCCAGCTCATCCTTCTTCAAACCATTGGCCTTGACCTGCTTGGGCACCAGGTACTTGACCGCGATGTTGATCTTCTCATCCTCGGTGTAGCCCGGCAGCCGGATGACTTCCATGCGGTCAAGCAGCGCCGGCGGGATGTTCATCGAGTTCGAGGTGCACAGGAACATCACGTCCGAGAGGTCGTAGTCGACCTCCAGATAGTGGTCGTTGAAGTTGTGGTTCTGCTCGGGGTCGAGCACCTCAAGCAACGCCGAGGCCGGGTCGCCGCGCATGTCGCTGCCCATCTTGTCGATCTCGTCGAGCAGGAACAGCGGATTGCGTACACCGACCTTGGTCATTTTCTGAATCAGACGACCGGGCATCGAACCGATGTAGGTACGACGGTGACCACGGATCTCGGCTTCGTCACGCACGCCCCCCAGGGCCATGCGCACGAACTTGCGGTTGGTGGCGGCGGCGATCGACTCGGCCAGCGAGGTCTTGCCCACGCCAGGTGGACCGACCAGGCACAGCACCGGGCCACGGATCTTCTTCACCCGCTTCTGCACGGCGAGATACTCGAGGATGCGTTCCTTGACCTCTTCCAGGCCGTAGTGGTCCGCGTCGAGGATCTCCTCGGCCTTGGTCAGGTCCAGGCGCACCTTGCTCTGGGCCTTCCACGGCACCTGCACCAGCCAGTCGAGGTACGAGCGCACCACGGTGGCTTCGGCCGACATCGGCGACATCTGCTTGAGCTTGTTCAGCTCGGCCTGGGCCTTGGCCAGGGCATCCTTGGGCAGGCCTGCGGCGTCGATGCGCTTTTTCAGCTCCTCGACTTCGTTGTGACCTTCGTCGCCATCGCCGAGCTCCTTCTGAATGGCCTTCATCTGCTCATTCAGGTAGTACTCGCGCTGGCTGCGCTCCATCTGCTTCTTCACGCGACCACGGATGCGCTTCTCGACCTGCAGCAGGTCGATCTCCGCATCGAGCAGCGCCAGCACGTGCTCGACACGCGCCTGCAGCTCGACGATCTCGAGGATCTCCTGCTTCTGCTCGATCTTCAACGCCATGTGCGCGGCCATGGTATCGACCAGGCGGCCAGGCTCTTCGATGCTGTTGAGCGACGACAACACTTCGGCCGGGACTTTCTTGCCCAGTTGCACGTATTGCTCGAACTGCGACAGCAAGGTGCGCACGAAGACCTCGGACTCGCGCTCGGCGGTCTCGACTTCGTCGATCAGGCTGACTTCGGCACGGATATGGCCATCGACTTCGTTGAAGCGCTCGACAGCGCCACGCTGCTCACCCTCGACCAGCACCTTGACGGTGCCATCGGGCAGCTTGAGCAGTTGCAAGACGGTGGCGACGGTGCCCACGCGATACAGGGCGTCTTCGCCTGGATCGTCGTCGGCAGGATTCTTCTGGGCCAGCAGGAGGATCTGCTTCTCGCCCGTCATCGCGGCCTCGAGGGCCTCGATGGACTTCTCACGCCCCACGAACAGTGGGATGACCATGTGCGGATAGACGACAACGTCACGCAATGGCAAAAGAGGCAAGTCGAGGGTGGTCTTCATGATTTCGCCTCTACAGCGGCCATGTGGCCGGAAACCGTTGGAAATGGTGCTTGGGGCTAATGTGGGGGCAGCCCTGGGAAATTACAAGCGCCCAGGCCATGAAATGCAAAAAGGGGCCCAAAAGGCCCCTTCCTGTTGCTACCCCGTTCCCGATCAGGCGTCGGGAGCGGCCTTGGCTTGCGGCTCGCTGTTCTCGTAGATCAGCAGCGGCTGCGAAGAGCCTTCGATGACGCTCTCGTCGATCACCACCTTGCTGACATCCTTCTGCGAAGGGATCTCGTACATGGTGTCGAGCAGCACGCCCTCGAGGATCGAACGCAGGCCACGGGCGCCGGTCTTGCGCTCCAGGGCCTTGCGCGCGACGGCCTTGAGCGCATCACTGCGGAACTCGAGGTCGACGCTTTCCATCTCGAACAGCTTGGCGTATTGCTTGGTCAGCGCGTTCTTCGGCTCGGTGAGGATCTGCATCAGCGCAGCCTCGTCCAGCTCGTCCAGCGTCGCCAGAACCGGCAGACGGCCCACGAACTCCGGAATCAGGCCGAACTTGACCAGATCGTCCGGCTCGACCTCACGCAGCGACTCGCCGACCTTCTTGCCCTCTTCCTTGCTGCGCACTTCGGCACTGAAACCGATGCCGCCCTTGGTGGAGCGGTTCTGGATGACCTTTTCCAGGCCAGAGAACGCGCCACCGCAGATGAACAGGATGTTGCGGGTATCGACCTGCAGGAACTCCTGTTGCGGGTGCTTGCGACCGCCTTGCGGCGGTACCGAGGCAACGGTGCCCTCGATCAGCTTCAACAGCGCCTGCTGCACGCCCTCGCCCGAGACGTCACGGGTGATGGACGGGTTGTCCGACTTGCGCGAGATCTTGTCGATCTCGTCGATGTAGACAATGCCCATCTGGGCCTTTTCCACATCGTAGTCGCACTTCTGCAGCAGTTTCTGAATGATGTTCTCGACGTCCTCACCAACATAACCGGCTTCGGTCAAGGTGGTGGCATCGGCAATGGTGAACGGTACGTTCAGCAGGCGCGCGAGTGTCTCGGCCAGCAGCGTCTTGCCCGAGCCGGTCGGCCCGATCAGCAGGATGTTGCTCTTGCCCAGTTCGACTTCGTCGCCCTTCTTGTCACGCTGGTTCAGGCGCTTGTAGTGGTTGTACACCGCTACTGCCAGCACCTTTTTCGCGCGTTCCTGACCAATGACGTACTGGTCCAGGATACCGCTGATTTCTTTCGGCGAGGGTAGCTTGTGCGCGTTGCTCTCGGCCTGGGCTTCCTGCACCTCCTCACGGATGATGTCGTTGCACAGGTCGACGCACTCGTCGCAGATAAATACCGAGGGGCCGGCAATCAACTTGCGCACTTCGTGCTGGCTTTTGCCGCAGAAGGAGCAATAGAGCAATTTGCCGTTGTCCTCGCCGTTACGGGTGTCAGTCATTCGATCGATCCAATCCGGTAGGCTTGAAACACAAGATGAAGGCAATCGCTGGCTTTTTCAAGTCCGCGGGTAGGCGCATTCTGCACCCACCCGCCCTGGCGCATTGCTTCAGGATGCCAGTTGCCGCTTGTCGTAGACCGAGTCGATCAGGCCGTACTCGGCCGCGCGCGCAGCGCTCATGAAGTTGTCACGCTCGGTGTCGCGCTTGATGGTTTCCAGCGGCTGGCCGGTGTGATGGGCCAGCAGCTCGTTCAGGCGCGCCTTGATGTTGAGGATTTCCTGGGCGTGGATCTCGATATCGGTCGCCTGGCCCTGGAAGCCGCCCAGCGGCTGGTGAATCATCACCCGCGAGTTGGGCAGGCAGTGGCGCTTGCCGGCGGCACCTGCCGCGAGCAGGAAGGCGCCCATGCTGCAGGCCTGGCCAATGCAGATGGTCGAGACGTCCGGCTTGATGAACTGCATGGTGTCGTAGATCGACATGCCAGCGGTCACCGAGCCGCCTGGGGAGTTGATGTAAAGATGGATATCCTTGTCCGGGTTTTCCGCCTCAAGGAACAGCAGTTGCGCCACTACCAGGTTGGCCATGTAGTCCTCTACAGGGCCGACCAGGAAGATCACGCGCTCCTTCAGGAGGCGCGAATAGATGTCGTAGGCGCGTTCGCCACGGGCGGACTGCTCGATAACCATCGGGACCAGGCCGCCCGCGGCCTGGATGTCAGAGCTCTGCTGAATATAAGAATTGCGGGACATGTCCTGCGCTCACTCCCAAATAGTCATGGCTTGAATACGCACAAGCCAGCGCGAAGGCTGGCTTGTGGGGGTTTCCTACGAGAGTAGCCTGTTACTCAGCGTCGGCAGCTGCCTGGGCTGGTTTCACGGCTTCTTCGTACGAGACCGATTTGTCGGTCACAGTCGCTTTCTGCAGGACAGTATCTACAACTTGTTCTTCCAGTACAACCGAACGCACTTCGTTCAGCTGCTGGTCGTTCTTGTAGTACCAGGCGATGACCTGCTCAGGCTCCTGGTAGGCCGAGGCCATCTCTTCGATGACTTCGCGAACCTTGGCTTCGTCCGGCTTCAGGTCGAACTGCTTGACCACTTCGGCAACGATCAGGCCCAGGACCACGCGGCGCTTGGCCTGCTCTTCGAACATCTCGGCTGGCAGTTGCTCAGGCTTGATGTTGCCACCGAACTGCTGAACGGCCTGCACGCGCAGACGGTTGACTTCGTTTTCCACCAGGGCCTTCGGCACGTCGACCGGGTTGGCGGCGAGCAGACCGTCCATGACCTGGTTCTTGACCTTGGTCTTGATGGCCTGGCGCAGTTCACGCTCCATGTTCTTGCGAACTTCGGCGCGGAAGCCTTCCAGGGTCGACTCCTTGATGCCGAACTGGGCGAAGAAGGCTTCGTTCAGCTCTGGCAGCACAGGGGCAGAAACGCTGTTGACAGTAATGGTGAACTCAGCAGCCTTACCGGCCAGATCCAGGTTCTGGTAGTCCTCTGGGAAGGTCACGTTGACCACGCGCTCTTCGCCAGCCTTGGCGCCAACCAGACCTTCTTCGAAGCCTGGGATCATGCGGCCGGAGCCCAGCACCAGCTGGGTGCCCTTGGCCGAACCACCGGCGAAGGCTTCACCGTCGATCTTGCCGACGAAGTCGATGTTGACCTGGTCGTCGTTCTGCGCGGCGCGCTCGACGGCCTCGAAGCGGGTGTTCTGCTTGCGCAGGACTTCCAGCATGTTGTCCAGGTCGGCGTCAGCCACTTCGGCGCTCAGGCGCTCGACGGCGATCGAGTCGAAACCGGCAACGGTGAACTCAGGGAAGACTTCGAAGATGGCGACGAACTCGAGGTCCTTGCCTTTTTCGAACGACTTTGGCTCGACGGCAGGCGCGCCGGCCGGGTTCAGCTTCTGCTCGACGATGGCTTCGTAGAAGGACGCCTGGACCAGGTCACCGAAGGCTTCCTGACGGGCATCGGCCTCGAAACGCTGGCGAATCACGCTCATCGGCACCTTGCCCGGGCGGAAGCCCGCGATCTTGGCGCGCTTGGCAGTCTGCTGCAGACGCTTGTTGACTTCGTTCTCGACGCGCTCGGCCGGAACGGCGATGGTCATGCGGCGCTCGAGAGCGGAAGTGTTTTCAACAGAAACTTGCATGGATATTCCTCGTTGCACAGACGTTAGCCGGCGATAACCCGACTCCAGAATCAAGGGCGAACATTCTAGTGACTCGCGCACCAGAAGTCACCCCACCCGGATTGTCGGCGAAACACGCCGGTCGATTTCCCTGGAAGGCCCGCACGACGGGGCGTCGAGCCTATTCATATAACGACCGCGCGCCACCTCGAATGCCGCGCAGTTGTAAAACCTTGTCAAACAAACAACAGCCTGGGCGATCGCCAGTTTTATTGCGGCTCGATATCGTTGAACTGGCAGTATTCTTCCCAAGCCAGGCCCAACGCCTCGGCCACCTCGCGGTGCACTTCCAGGCGCATGGCCTGCAACTGCTCCGGCGACTCGGCGATCAACTGCAACGCGTACTCCCAGGGCTGGACACCCTGCTCCTGGGCTGCATCCTCGAACGCCCACTCGATCTGCTGGGCCTGCTCGCGGGCATCCAGCTCACGGATTTCTTCGAGCAACTGCGGATTGGCCTCGGCAAAACGCTGCAGCGCCAGGGCCTGGCGCGCCTCTTTTGCAATCATTTGCGCTACTCCTCTGGCAGCCTGTTCGGCCAGGCATTCAACCGGCTGAAATCTAACAGCTTTTATCGCCTGACCACCAGTAGCCACAGGCACCGGATGACAGAAACAAAAAAGGCGCCCGATCATTCGATCCGGGCGCCTTCTGAAAATATGGGGTGGACGATGGGAATCGAACCCACGACAACCGGAATCACAATCCGGCGCTCTACCAACTGAGCTACGCCCACCATAATGCAGTGTTGCGGTACAGCCTTACAGAAACATGGTGCGGACGAAGAGACTCGAACTCTTACAGCTTGCGCCGCTGGAACCTAAATCCAGTGTG
Organism: Pseudomonas soli; assembly: GCF_900110655.1. GTDB lineage: Bacteria > Pseudomonadota > Gammaproteobacteria > Pseudomonadales > Pseudomonadaceae > Aquipseudomonas > Aquipseudomonas soli. The sequence goes on along the minus strand of NZ_FOEQ01000005.1, from coordinate 31,948 downwards.
TCTACCAATTTCACCACGTCCGCATAAAACGCTTAGAACAAGGGCGCCGGATCATTCAATCGAGGCGCCCCTGAAAAATCTGGGGTGGACGATGGGAATCGAACCCACGACAACCGGAATCACAATCCGGCGCTCTACCAACTGAGCTACGCCCACCATAACGCGTTACTGCTTACTTGCCCGAGCCTAATGGCGCACCCGGCAGGACTCGAACCTGCGACCATCCGCTTAGAAGGCGGATGCTCTATCCAGCTGAGCTACGGGCGCTTAAGCTTCCAGCCAAACCGAACAAGCGAATCACTTATTCTGCCCGGCTTTGCCAACCCGTGCCAGGCAGTGCCCGACAAGTGCGGCGAATCTTATAGGCGACCCTGAGAGGCGTCAACACCTTTCGCAAAAAAATTTAAATTATTGAAGGGGTTAGGGGATTTGCCCGACCACCCGCCTTTGCCCTTGGGCCATGTCGTGCGAGAATGTGGGCTTCTTATATATGTTCCCTTCTCGATGGTTAATCACGCGTCTATGACTGCACACCTTATCGATGGCAAGGCGATCGCCGCCAACCTGCGCCAGCAGATCGCCCAACGTGTCGCCGAGCGCCGCCAGCAGGGCCTGCGCACGCCAGGCCTGGCGGTGATCCTGGTCGGCAGCGACCCGGCCTCCCAAGTCTATGTCTCGCACAAGCGCAAGGACTGTGAAGAGGTCGGCTTCATTTCCCAGGCGTTCGACCTGCCCAGCGATACCACGCAGCAAGCCCTGGCCGATCTGATCGACCGGCTCAACGACGACCCGGCAGTCGACGGTATTCTCCTGCAACTGCCGCTGCCGGAGCACCTGGACGCCTCGCTGCTGCTCGAGCGCATCCGCCCGGACAAGGACGTGGACGGTTTCCACCCCTACAACATCGGCCGCCTGGCCCAGCGCATCCCGCTGCTGCGCCCCTGCACCCCGAAAGGCATCATGACCCTGCTGCACAGCACCGGCCAGGACCTGTACGGCATGAACGCGGTGATCGTCGGCGCATCCAACATCGTCGGCCGGCCAATGGCCATGGAGCTGCTGCTGGCCGGCTGCACCGTCACCGTCTGCCACCGTTTCACCAAGGACCTGCCCGGCCATGTCGGCCGTGCCGACCTGGTGGTGGTCGCTGCCGGCAAGCCGGGGCTGGTCAAGGGTGAGTGGGTCAAGGAAGGCGCCATCGTCATCGACGTCGGCATCAACCGCCAGGAAGACGGCAAGCTGGTTGGCGACGTGGTCTACGAGACCGCCCTGCCCCGGGCCGGCTGGATCACCCCGGTGCCGGGCGGCGTGGGCCCGATGACCCGGGCATGCCTGCTGGAGAACACCCTGTATGCGGCTGAAGAGCTGCACAAGTAATACTGTGTTCCGGCAATAAAGAAAACGGCGCCCTTCGAGGCGCCGTTTCTCTTTGACTCCCCCACCATAGCTGCATACAGCCGATTCGGCTGCCATCCCATCCACTTCAGCTGTTTCTGGCTGCTCCCCACTCACGCTTCAGCCGGGATTTCTTCCCGATCCCCCCGACAATGGTCACACAGCCCACCCGTGGATGCGTGCCCAATGCAAACAACAAATACCGTCCTCATGATTCGCCCGGCGCGGTTCGCCTTCAACCCCGACACCGCCGCCAACAACCGCTTCCAGCAAGCGCCGCTGGACCCAGAGACCGCCAGCGCAAAGGCCCTGGAAGAGTTCGACGGCTACGTCGACTGCCTGCGCCAGCACGGCGTCGACGTACTGGTGGTACAGGACACCCCCGAACCTCATACCCCTGACTCGATCTTCCCCAACAACTGCTGGAGCAGCCATGCCGACGGCAGCCTGGTGCTCTACCCGATGGAGGGCAAGAACCGCCGCCTGGAACGCAGCAAGGGCGTACTGGGCGTGCTGAGCGAGCGCTTCGCCATCCAGCGCACCGTCGACCTGAGCCCGCTGGAACAGCAGAATCTGTTCCTCGAAGGCACCGGCAGCATGGTCCTGGACCGTGAGCACCGCATCAGCTACGCCTGTCACTCCGGGCGCACCCACGAACGCGCCCTGCGCCAGTTCGCCGAGCACCTGGACTACCGCCTGTGCCTGTTCCACGCCGTGGACCGCCAGCAGGCGCCGATCTACCACAGCAACGTGATGATGAATGTCGGCCGCCAGCTCGCCGTGGCCTGCCTCGATGCCCTGCCCCACCCAGACGAACGCCGTGCACTGGAGCACTCGCTGCGCGACACCGACAAGCAAGTGCTGGCGCTGAACTTCGATCAGCTGGAGAACTTCGCCGGCAACATGCTCGAGGTCCACGACCGTGACGGCCGCTCGCTGCTGGTGATGTCGCGCAGCGCCTGGCGCTCGCTCGATGCGCAGCAGCGCCGCCAGGTCGAACGCCACAGCCATCCGCTGGTGGTGAACATCGACCATATCGAACGCATCGGCGGCGGCAGCGCCCGCTGCATGCTCGCCGAAATCCACCTGCCCTCGCGCCACTGACCCGTCAAGGAGAACCATCATGACCCGCTACATCGACGTAAATGACCTCGCCCGCCTGGTCAACCGCAAGGGCCTGCCCACCTGTCTGGCCGAGATGGCCGAATACATCCGCCAGGACTACCTGCGCTGGCACGACTTCGAGAAATGCGCGCGCCTGGCCAACCACTCGCCGGACGGTGTGATCGAACTGATGCCGGTGTCCGACGCCAGCCTGTACGCCTTCAAATACGTCAACGGCCACCCGAAGAACACCCACAACGGCCTGCTCACCGTGATGGCCTTCGGCGCCCTGGGCGATGTCGATACCGGCGCGCCGGTGCTGCTCAGCGAGATGACCCTGACCACCGCCATCCGTACCGCCGCCACTTCGGCCCTGGCCGCCCGCTACCTGGCGCGCCCGGACAGCAAGCGCATGGCGCTGATCGGCAACGGCTCGCAAAGCGAGTTCCAGGCCATCGCCTTCCATACCCTGCTGGGCATCGAGGAGATCCACCTGTTCGACATCGACCGCAAGGCTTCGGAGAAACTGGCAGCCAACCTGGCCGGCTACCCGCAACTGAAGCTGACCATCGCCGGCAACGTGGCCGAGGCAGTGCGCGGGGCCGACATCGTCACCACGGTTACCGCCGACAAGGCCTACGCCACCATCCTCACCCCGGAACTGATCGAACCGGGCATGCACCTCAATGCCGTGGGCGGCGACTGCCCGGGCAAGACCGAACTGCACCGCGACATCGTCGAGCGTGCCCGGGTGATCGTCGAGTACGAACCGCAGAGCCGGATCGAAGGCGAGATCCAGCAGATGCCCGCCAACTCACCGACCACCGAGTTCTGGCAGGTGGTCGAGGGCAGCGCCGCAGGCCGCGAGAACGTCGGGCAAGTCACGTTGTTCGACTCGGTCGGCTTCGCCCTGGAGGACTACTCGGCGCTGCGCTATGTACTCGACGTGGCCCGCGCCCTGGACATCGGGCACGACATTGCGCTGGTGCCTGAACTCGAGAACCCGAAGGACCTGTTTGCCTTGCTGCAGCCAAAAGGGCGTGAGCGCAAGGCCAGTGCTGCCTGACCTTACACGCGGGGCCGCTTGGCGGCCCCAATGACCGAAACGGCTGTCGCACATCCATAAATCTTTGTCGGAACAGCCGTTTCGGCTGCAAGTGGCCCACTAACAGCCGAATCCGGCCTCCCACGCGCTGGCAAACGACACAAAAAACCTGTCTATCTCGCGCATTCTGAGCGCGACCCATGAGTCACTGACGGACCTACACGCATCAACCGCCCTACTACCAATAACAACACCCAGGGACCCAAGACCATGTTCTCCATGCGAAAACGCCTCGGCGTGCTGCTGTTCTCGTTGTGTGCCACCAGCGTTGCCCAGGCCAAGGAGTGGACCGAGATCCGCTTCGGCGTCTTCCCCGAATACCCACCTTTCGAATCCGTCGCCGCCGATGGCAGCCTGCAAGGCTTCGACATCGACCTGGGCAATGCCATCTGCGCCAAGCTGCAGGTCAAGTGCACCTGGGTGCACAACGAGTTCGACGGCATGATCCCGGCCCTGCGCGCCCGCAAGTTCGACGCCATCATGTCGTCCATGGCCGTCACCCCGGCACGCCTGAAGCAGATCGACTTCACCAGCCGCCTGTTCCTCAGCCCCACCTCGGTGATCGTGCGCAAGTCGGCCGACTTCGGCGACACCACCGAATCGCTCAAGGGCAAGCAGGTCGGTGTGCTCCAGGGCTCTTTGCAGGAAGCCTACGCCCGCGCCGTGCTGGCGCCGCAGGGCGCGCAGGTCAAGGCCTACCAGAGCCAGGACCAGAACTACGCCGACCTGATCAATGGCCGCCTCGACGCCACCGTCACCGACAAGCTCGAAGCCCAGCTCAACTTCCTCTCCAAGCCCGAAGGTGCCGACTTCAAGAGCGGCCCGGCGATCAAGGACCCAACCTTGCCGCTGGACATCGCCATGGGCCTGCGCAAGAACGATCCCGAACTCAAGGCCCTGCTCGACAAGGGCATCGCCATGATCCATGCCGACGGCACCTACGCCGAGATCCAGAAGAAGTATGTCGGCGACGTGGATATCTACAACGAGTGACCTAATGCGCCGATCGCGGGGCAAACCCGCTCCCACGGGTTGACGACTGCGTGGGAGCGGCGATGCGGCGACCCGACTTGCCCCGCGACGGCCTCCCCGCGAGATCCTGTCATGAACGACCTCCTCTCTCACGGCCTGCAAGGCTTCGGCCCGCTGCTGGCCCAGGGCACCTGGATGACCCTCAAGCTGGCCCTGCTGTCACTGGCGCTCAGCCTCGCACTGGGTCTGATCGGCGCCAGCGCCAAGCTGTCGCGATCAAGGCTGCTGCGTCTTCCGGCCACCCTCTACACCACGCTGATCCGCAGCGTTCCCGACCTGGTGTTGATCCTGCTGATCTTCTACAGCATGCAGATCTGGCTCAACGACCTGACCGAGATGCTGGGCTGGAACTATGTCGAAATCGACCCGTTCAGCGCCGGCGTGGTCACCCTGGGCTTCATCTACGGCGCCTACTTCACCGAGAACTTGCGCGGCGCCATCCTCAGCGTACCCGCCGGGCAACTGGAGGCCGCCACCGCCTATGGCCTGAGCCGGGCACAGCGGTTTCGACTGGTGCTGTTCCCGCAGCTGATGCGCTTCGCCCTGCCGGGACTGGGCAACAACTGGCTGGTGTTGCTCAAGTCCACCGCGCTGGTGTCGATCATCGGCCTGGCCGACCTGGTCAAGGCCGCGCAGAACGCCGGCAAGACCACCAATGACATGCTGTTCTTCCTGTGCCTGGCGGGCCTGGTCTACCTGGTCATCACCACCTTGTCCAACCGCCTGCTCAAGCACCTCGAGCGGCGCTACAACACCGGCATCAAGGAGCTGGCGCGATGATCGAACTCCTTCAGGAATACGGCCTGGCCTATCTCTACAGCGATGGCACCGGCCTCTCGGGCCTGGCCATGACCCTCTGGCTGTTCCTGGCCAGCATGGTGCTGGGCTTCGCCTTGTCGCTACCCCTGGCCTTGGCGCGCACCTCGCGTCATGCCTGGCTGCGCCTGCCGGTACAACTGTACACCTTCGTGTTCCGCGGCACGCCGCTCTATATCCAGCTGCTGATCTGCTACACCGGGCTCTACAGCCTGCAGGTGGTGCGCGACCATGCCCTGCTCGACCAGTTTTTCCGCAACGCACTCAACTGCACCTTATTGGCGTTCGTGCTCAACACCTGTGCCTACACCGTGGAAATCTTCGCCGGGGCCATCCGCAACCTGCCCGCCGGCGAGCTGGAGGCGGCCCAGGCCTATGGCTTGCGCGGCTGGAGGCTCAACCTGTTCCTGGTGCTGCCCGCCGCCCTGCGCCGCTCGCTGCCGACCTACAGCAACGAGCTGATCCTGATGCTGCATGCCACTTCGCTGGCCTTCACCGCCACCGTCGCCGACATCCTCAAGGTGGCCCGTGACGCCAACGCCGCGACCTTCCTGACCTTCCAGGCCTTCGGCGTGGCCGCCCTGCTGTACATGCTGCTGTCCTTCGCCCTGGTCGGCCTGTTCCGCGTGGCCGAACGGCGCTGGATGCGCTTCCTTGACCCTGTACGAGGCTGAAAACATGACTGCTACCGCACTACCACTTTCCACCTTCGCCCAGGCTCCAAGGGCGCACGCCCATACTGGCGCGATCAAGCTCAGCGTCGAGGGCCTGCACAAGCACTACGGCGAGCACCAGGTGCTCAAGGGCGTCTCGCTGCAGGCGCGCAAGGGCGACGTGATCAGCCTGATCGGCGCCAGCGGCTCGGGCAAGAGCACCTTCCTGCGCTGCATCAACTTCCTCGAGCAGCCCAATGCCGGCAGCATCACCCTCGACGGCCAGACCCTGGAGATCCACCCCGGCACCCGCACCCCGCCACCGGCCCAGTTGCAGAACCTGCGCACGCGTCTGGCCATGGTGTTCCAGCACTTCAACCTGTGGAGCCACCTGACCGTGCTGGAAAACATTTGCCTGGCGCCACGCAAGGTGCTGGGGATCAGCGCCAGCGAAGCCGAGGCGCGGGCGCGCAAGTACCTGGACAAGGTCGGCCTGCCGGCCCGCGCCGCCGAGCAGTATCCGGCGTTTCTCTCCGGCGGCCAGCAACAGCGCGTGGCCATCGCCCGGGCGCTGGCCATGGAGCCGGAAATCATCCTGTTCGACGAGCCCACCTCGGCACTCGACCCGGAGCTGGTCGGCGAAGTGCTCAAGGTGATACAGACGCTCGCCGAGGAAGGACGTACCATGCTCATGGTCACCCATGAAATGGGGTTTGCCCGCCAGGTATCGAGCCAGGTGCTGTTCCTGCACCAGGGCCTGGTCGAGGAAAGCGGCAGCGCCGAGATCCTCGACCGGCCACAGAGCGAGCGCCTGCGGCAGTTCCTCTCCAACCGCCTCAAGTGAAGTCACGCCGCATATGGATACCAAGGCCATCACCCCTGCCGCCACACCGCTGGATCGCATCGATGAAGCGATCATCGACGTGCTGCGCCACCACGGAAGGATCACCTATGAAAAGCTCTCCACCCTCGTGCACCTGACCCCCAGGCCCTGCCTGGAGCGTGTGCGCAAGCTGGAGCGGCGCGGAGTGATCCGCGGATATGGGGCAATCATCGACCTGCAGCAGGTCTCCCCGGGGTTGTCGCTGCTGGTGCTGGTGGCCTTGTCCAACCAGAGCGGGCGCTCGGCGCAGCGGGCCTTCGAAGCCACCGTGCGCACCTGCCCGCAGGTCTACGAGTGCCAGCTGATCAGCGGGCACTTCGACTACAGCCTGCGCATGCGCTGCCGCGACATGGAGCACTACCGGGTGCTGACCGAGACCTGGATGAACAACGACGAGCTGCATATCGACAAACTGGTGGCGCATCCGGAGCTGGCGGCGGTGAAGAGCACGGCGCCCATGACCTGAACGGGTGCTATCCATGTAGCCCCGGCCAGGCGCGCACCACCAGGCTCGCTATTCTTTTCATGCATGAAGCAGCAGCGATCCCTCGCTAACTGCTTCCCCCGCCTCGCCTGGGTGGCATTGCGTAAAGGTTCGACCTGAGCGCCGGACGCTTCAACCACCGCGTACCGGTCGCGCTCGAACGGGTTGACGGCGCTCTGCTGAAAGCACGGGTTCGCCAATGACCAATTTCACGAGAATCATCAAACCGCCTTCCGCCGCCGATAGACAGACCGGCGCCTTCGCTCAGGAGAACTCTTGCCACTGTACAGGTGGGCGGTAATCGGTCACCCACCTTGCCAACTCATCCGCCGGCATGGGGCGGGAAATGCCATACCCCTGAGCCAGCTCGCACCCCAGTTCCATCAGTATCCGGCCATGCTCGACACTCTCCACCCCTTCGGCGATCACCTCACGCCCGAACGCCCGCGCAAGCCCGATCACCGCGCCGGTCAGGGCCAGGTCGTCATGGTCATGCAGGATGTCGCGCACGAAGGACTTGTCGATCTTGATGGTCTGCGCCGGCAGGCGCTTGAGGTAGCTCAGCGAGGAGTAGCCGGTGCCGAAGTCATCCAGGGAAAATCGCACGCCCAATGCACGGCAGGCATCCAGGCAGCGGCCGACCCGCGGCAGGTTGTCGATCGCCACCGACTCGACGATCTCCAGGTCCAGGCGCGCTGGCGACACCCCGGGATGGCGCGCCAGCAAGCGCTCCAGGCGCTGGGCGAAGTCACCGCGCTGCAACTGGCGGGCGGCGATGTTGACGCTCAGTGACCAATCGCGTCCGGACAGCTGCCACTGCTGCAACTGGGTCAAAGCCTGGTCGATGACCCATTCGCCCAGCTCGACGATCAGGTCGGTCTGCTCCACAAAGGGCAGGAACTCCCCCGGCGGTACCGGCCCCTTGGAGGGGTGCATCCAGCGCAGCAAGGCTTCGAAACCGATCACTTGTCCGCTGCGCATGTTCACCTTCGGCTGGTAGTGCAGGCACAGCTCGCCCTGGCGAAGGGCCTGGCGCACCCGCGCCACGGTCTGGTGGGTGGCCTTGAGCTCAAGTTCCTGGGACACGTCGAACAGGTGGTAGCGATTGCGTCCGCGCTGCTTGGCCACATACATGGCCTGGTCGGCGTGGCGCACGAGGGTGTCGGCATCCTCGTCGTCCTGCGGGAACAGGGTGACACCAATGCTCGCGCTCAGGCTCAACGGCTGCTCGCGTACCGTGTAGGGCGCGGCCAGCGCCTGGAGAATGCGCCGTAACGCGGCATCCAGCTGCTGCGGACCTTCGATATGCCGCAGGATCAGCACGAACTCGTCCCCTGACAGGCGCGCCACGGCATCACCGCCACGCAGGATGTGCTGCAGGCGTTGGGCGACCTCCACCAGCAGCAGGTCGCCAGTGGCATGGCCATAGCCATCGTTGACCGCCTTGAAACCATCGAGGTCGAGCATGCATACCGCCAGGGGAATGCTTTCGCGGCGAGAGAACGCCAGGGCTTGGTTGAGCAGGTCGGACAAATAGGCGCGGTTGGGTAGCCCGGTCAGCACGTCGTGCCCCACGCGCCACTGCAGGGTGTGCAACAACTGACGCTTCTCGGTGACGTCGAAGCGGATCGACACATACTTGCGCACCTTGCCGGTCTGCGGGTCGATCAGCGGTACCATGGTGCTGTCCACCCAGTACAGCGAGCCGTCCTTGGCCCGGTTGCAGATTTCGCCCTTCCATACCCGGCCAGCTGCCAAGGCGCGCCACATCTCGAGGAAGAAGGTCGGCTCGTGCAGCCCGGAATTGAGGATGCGATGGTTGGCACCCAGCAGCTCCTCGCGGCTATAGCCTGAGATGCTGCAGAACTGCTGGTTGACGTAGGTAATGCAACCGCGCAAATCGGTTTCGGAAAAGATCGCGGCCGCATCGACAGCCGCGCGGTAATTGTCGTCCATAAGCCTCGCAACCTAGCGGTTGAAGCGTTCCACCAGGGCGCGCAGCCCGGCGCACACCTGCTCGAGCTCCGCGCCGCGCACGGCGGCGGCATTGGCGCGGTGCGCGCTCTGCTGGACCGTGCCCGCCACCCCATTGATTTGCCGCGAGACATCCTCGGCAACGCTGGATTGCTCATGCGAAGCAGCGGCCATCTGCTGACTCATGTCACTGATGCGCTGCACGGCGTGGCGGATGCCCTGCAACGCTTCCTGAGTCAGGGCGACCTGGGTCACGCCCTGTTGCGCGCCCTCGATACCCTGGCTGGCGATGCTCACCGCCTGCTCGGCGCCACCGCGCAAACTGTCGATGATCGACTGGATATGCAGCGTGGATTGGCGGGTTTTGTCAGCCAGGGCCCGCACTTCGTCGGCGACCACCGCAAAGCCACGGCCCTGCTCCCCGGCGCGGGCAGCTTCAATGGCGGCGTTGAGCGCCAACAGGTTGGTCTGCTCAGCAATGGCGCGGATCATCCCGGCCGCCTCGGCGATGGCGCCGGTCTGACCGGCCAGATCGTTGACCGCCTGGTTGATCTGCCCGACCGTACCGGCCAGGCTCTGGATCGCAGCCCCCGTGGCGTCGGCCACCTGGCTGCCCTGCCCGGCCAGCAGGTGCGCGGTCTGCGCCTGCTCGGCGGTGAGTTGAACGTGGCCAGCAACCTCGCCGATCGAGGCCGCCATCTCAGTCATGGCGGTGGCGGTCAGGTCAGTCTCGGCACGCTGTTCCAGCAACGCCGATTCGGTGCTGCGTGAAAGCCGCCCGGCATCCTGGGCGGCGCCGGCCATCTGCGCGGCAAGGTCGCTCAAACGAGTCAGCGCGGTCTTCAGGCGCGCCTCCTCGCTGACCAGGATCAACTCCAACTGCCCGGCGGCGCCCGGCAGGTCACTGTAGGTCAAGGCCGCAACCGGGTCGCTGAAGGCGTTGTCGGCCACCCGGACGATGCGCTGCAAGTGCAGCCCCATGCGGCCATGCGCCCACAGCCCGACGCCGGCGAACAACGCCAAGGTCAAGCCCTGTGCAGGTAGATCTGGGAGCAGCTGGTGGCCGGCAATGGCCAGGGTCCCAGCCAACACTGGCAGCACCATGGCCCGGCCGAGCAATGCCACACGCCGGGCCGGCGACAGCGCTGCCTTGCCGTCGCGCAGCCGGGCATACAACGCCTCGGCACGGGCCACCTGCTCCCGGGTCGGGCGCACACGCACCGACTCGTAGCCGATCACCTGGCCATTCTCGAGCATCGGCGTGACGTAGGCGTTGACCCAATAGAAGTTGCCGTTGCGGCAACGGTTCTTGACGATGCCCATCCAGCTGTGGCCCGCCTTGAGGTACTGCCACATCCGTTCGAACACCGCCTCTGGCATGTCCGGATGGCGCACCAGGTTGTGCGGGCTGCCGATCAGCTCTTCCTGGCTAAAGCCGCTGATGGCGGCGAACTCGGCGTTGCAATAGGTAATCAGGCTGGCCGTGTCGGTGGCCGAAATGAGCCGCTGGTGCTCGGGAAAACTTTGCTCGACCGGATTCACCGGCAGGTTTTGACGCACGACAAGACTCCCTTCATACACCGCCCGACACGCGGCCTGACAGAAGGCCAGCGGCGCCGGAACCGTTCATCCTGGATCAGTTCCAATTTCCGACACCGCTTGCACGCGGGCCGGTGGATGACCGGATCACCCTGGATGACTACTTGAATGACTGATCAATCAAAGTGGCGAATTCTACGAATTCCATCACATTTTGCAAATAAAGGTGATGAATCATGGCGTTGCGCTATATCGACATATATCGTTAAGTGCTTGATTCTAAATGGGAATTAAGCGATGACGAGAACAGGTCTAGGTCCTGCCCTGCGCCGCTACCGCAAACTGGCAGGCTTCACTCAGGCACAACTGGGCGAGCGAACCGGCTTCGACCCCAAGACCATCAGCCGTTTCGAAACCGGCACTTATACCCCCAGCATCGAGTCACTGATAAGTTTTGCCGAGGCGTTGGGGGTCAAGCCGAAAGTGTTCTTCAGCGACCCCGATGACGAAGATGAACAACGCGCCTATCTTTTCGGCGTCATCCACAGTGCCCCCCCCAAGGACCTCGGCAAGCTGATCGCAGCCGTCGATCAGGTGCTCGCCAAGCTGTGAAATCCCCCGCGCACCACCCTAGAGCAGATTGCCTATCACTGCACCATAACTGGTCAGACCGGTAAGGCCAAAAAACCTTGCATTATGCGGAAAATCGGCGTTTTATAGCCCACGCAGTGAACAAACCGGTAAGACCACAATAATTAAGTCCTGCACTCTTTCGCTCCGTGTGGCTTGGGGGGCAAGGACACCGACCAGAGACTCCTCCCATGCTCAAATGGTGTTCGCGTTCGATTTTCCTCCAGGTTGTGCTCGGCCTCGCTCTCGGCGTGATCTGCGGCCTGAGCTTCCCCGACCTGTCCCTGCAACTCAAACCCCTGGGTGACGGCTTCATCAAGCTGATCAAGATGCTCATCGGCCTGATCGTGTTCTGCGTGGTGGTCAGCGGCATTTCCGGCGCCGGCGACCTGAAGAAGGTCGGGCGCATCGGCCTGAAGTCGGTGATCTACTTCGAGGTGCTGACCACCCTGGCCTTGGTCATCGGCCTGGTGTTCGCCTTCTCCACCGGCATCGGCAGCGGCGCCAACATCCACCTCGACCAGCTGTCCAGCGCGGACGCCGGCGCCCTGGCCGACCGTGGCGCGCATATCCACAGCACCACCACTTTCCTCATGGACCTGATCCCCACTTCGGTGGTGGGCGCCTTCGCCGACAACAACATCCTCCAGGTGTTGCTGTTCTCGGTATTGTTCGGCAGCGCGCTGAACCTGGTCGGTGAGTCGGCCTCGGGCATTTCGCGGCTGATCAATGAGCTCAGCCATGTAATCTTCCGCATCATGGGCATGATCGTGCGCCTGGCCCCCATCGGCGTGTTCGGCGCCATCGCCTTCACCACCAGCAAATACGGCCTGAGCTCGCTGCAGCACCTGGGCGGCCTGGTGGCACTGTTCTACCTGACCTGCGCCGGCTTCGTGCTGATCATCCTCGGCACGGTAATGCGTCTGTCCGGGCTCAAGCTGCTGCCGTTCATCAAATACCTGCGCGAAGAACTGTCCATCGTCCTCGGCACTGCGTCCTCTGACGCCGTGCTGCCCCAGGTGATGCGCAAGCTCGAGCACCTCGGCATCGGCAGCTCCACCGTCGGCCTGGTGATCCCCACGGGCTACTCGTTCAACCTCGATGGTTTCTCGATCTACCTGACCCTGGCCATCGTGTTCATCGCCAACGCCACCGGCACGCCGCTGGCCATGACCGACCTGCTGACCATTCTTCTGGTGTCGCTGGTGACTTCCAAAGGCGCCCACGGCATCCCAGGTTCGGCCCTGGTGATCCTCGCCGCCACCCTGACCGCGGTCCCGGCGATCCCGGTGGTCGGCCTGGTGCTGGTGCTGGCAGTCGACTGGTTCATGGGTATCGGCCGGGCGCTGACCAACCTGATCGGCAACTGCGTCGCCACCGTGGCCATCGCCCGCTGGGAGAAGGACATCGACCTCGAACGCGCCAACAATGTGCTGGCCAATAAACCCGGCTTCGCCCCGGCCACCCGCAAGCAGGGCCAACCCCATCAACAGGAATTCTAAGCCCAAGGCCGCCGGCGCCCCGCGCCGGCCCGCCAAGGGCCAAGATGCAGCGTCAACCAAGGAGCGAACCGTGATCAGCTCTTCGACCGTAGTCAATTCAGTGGTGGAGAAACTCCGCCAGGCCCTGGCCCGTGGCCAGTGGCGCAGCGGTGACATGCTGCCCGGCCAGCGCGAGCTGGCCGAACAGCTGGGCATCAGCCGGCCCAGCCTGCGCGAGGCGGTGATCGTGCTGGAAACCCTGGGCCTGGTGCGCTCGATGCCGGGCAAGGGCGTACTGGTGCTCGATGCCGACGCCAGCCAGGCGCAAGAACCGGACACCATCGCCGAGGCCAGCCTGGCCGACGTGCTCGAGCTGCGCTACACCCTCGAGCCCTTCATTGCCGGCTTGGTGGCGCAATCGGCCGGCAGCCAGGACATCGGCCAGTTGCGCCTGACCCTGATGGACATGCGCGAAGCCCTCGACGCCGGCGACAGCGAGGCCGGCATCAATGCCTATATCGCCTTCCACGAGGCGCTGTTCGCGCTGACCACCAATCCGATCTTCCAGAGTGTCGTGCAGCAGACCGGCAATGCCCTCAAGCAGAGTGCCGACATGCTGCGCAATTCGCCCGAGCATCTGGCCGCGCGCCTCAGCGAAAACGAGGCGGTGGTGCGTGCCATCCGTGAGCGCAACAGCGCCAAGGCCAGCCAGCAGATGCGCCAGCACATCCTCGCCGAGGGCCAGCGCATGGGCATCGCCCTGAATATCCCGGACGACCAACCAGGCAACTGAACAAAGAAGGAGAGCGACCATGACCGCCTGCGCCCAAGCCGCCCCCCGCCTGCCTGCCCTGCTCGGTGCCGGCGAGACCCGCCTGTCGGCGGAACAGATCTACCCCCGCCTGTTCGATGCCATCCTCGAACAGCGCCTGCCACCGGGCAGCGCCCTGCCCGAGCAGGCGCTGGGCAATGCCTTCGGCGTCAGCCGCACCGTTATCCGCCGGGTGCTCGGGCGCCTGTCCGACCAGCAGGTGGTGGTGCAGCGCCCCAGCCATACCGCGCACCTGGCCGCTCCCGACCCTGAGCAGGCGCGCCAGGTGCTCAGCGCCCGGCGCCTGGCAGAGACCACGCTGATCGGCCTGGCCACCCAGCGCGCGCGCCCGGCACAGATCCGCCAACTACGCCAACTGGTCGAACGCGAACGCCAGCACCATGAACGCGGCGAACGCTGCACGGCCATTCGCCTGGGCGGCGAGTTCCACATGAAGCTGGCGCAGATGGCCGCCAACGCGCCGCTGGCGCGTTTCCTCAATGGCCTGGTACCCATGACTTCGCTGATCATCGCCCGCTACGAAGCGCCCTGCTGCGAGCACTGCGCCTGGCAGGAACATGCGGCGATCATCGACGCGGTGGAAAACGGCGACGGCCAGGCAGCGCTGGGCCTGATGCATGAACATCTGGACCGCCTCGAGGCCAAACTCGATCTGGATCAGGCCGGCTGAATCAAGCGAACGCCACGGCCTCGACGCCGGGCAGGATCTGCACTTCGTCCCCCAGCGACCACTCCGCCGCCCGGGCTGCCAGGGCGGCGGGCACACCCGGCGAGCCGCCAGGGCCGGGGGGCACGTCGTAGGTGGCGTGGGCATCGTGGGGCAGCAACACATCGAAGCCCCTGTGCAGCGCGGCACGGGCAGTGGCAGCCAGGCACATTTCCGAGAGCACGCCACACAGGACCAGGCGCCGGGCCCCGAGGTCGTTGAGCAGGGTTTGCAAAGCGGTTTCGAGAAAGCCATCGTCCTCGGTCTTGAACAGCACGTGCTCGCCCCGCGCAGGCGGAAAATACAACTGCCAGCCGGCACTGTGCGGGGCATCCGGGCTGCCCGGCGCACCGTCGTTCTCCAGGAAGATCACCGCCACCCCGGCCTGGCGGGCGCGGCCGAGCAAGCGGGCGATGCTCTGCTGCAGGGCCAGGTGGCCAGGCACCGCATCGGCGCCCTCCATGAAAGCGCACTGCACATCCACCAGCAGCAAGGCATCGGCCTTGGCACCCTTCATCAGCAGCTCTCCTGTTCGCGGACGCAATGCCGAGCATAGCGCAATGCCGTACCCTGTCGCCGATTACCAAAATGCCTTGGAGGGCCTATGAACTTCACTATCGCGCCAGTCGGCGCGCAACACTACGATCGGCTGGCCGATCTGTGGGAAGCCTCGGTGCGGGCGACCCACGACTTCCTGCCGGCGGGATACATCGAGCACCTGCGCCCGCTGGTGCGCGAGCAGTACCTGGGTTTTGTCCAGCTGCGTGCCTGGTCGGACATCGCAGGGTACATACAAGGGTTTGCCGGGGTGCATGAGGGCAAGCTGGAAATGCTCTTCGTCGACCCGGCCTGCCGTGGCCAGGGCATCGGCAAATCCTTGCTGGCCCATGTGATCGATGAGCTGGGCGTACGAGAAGTCGATGTCAACGAACAGAACCCACAGGCCGTGGGGTTCTACCTCAGACACGGCTTCGTCCAGGTCGGGCGCAGCGAGGTGGATGGACAAGGCGATCCATTCCCGTTGCTGCACCTGAAACGGGTGGGCTGACGCGCTGCCGCGGGCTTGCCCCGCGATGATGCCCTCAAGACAAACCTATACTTCGGTAAATCACCCAGCCTCTGGCCAAGGGGGCAATCCGCGTGAAATCGATCCTCGCGATGGTTCCGCTCTGCCTGCTGCTGGCCCTCGCCGGCTGCGCCGGCAAACGCCCACCCGCCCCGCCCCCGCCGCAGAACCTGCCACCGACCGTCTGGCAGCGCATCGACCAGGACATCATCGAGGCCTCGGTCGCCGCTGCGGGATCGGCCAACGACTACGCCCGCCGCTCCATGCGCGTGTGGAAGGAGCAAGTGCAGCAACGCACCGAGAACGACTTCATCCCCTGGTTCACCGGTTACTGGACTCAGCAGTGGCTCACGCTCAAGGTAGCCTGGTACAAGATGCACAATGGCAATGGCCAGGAACCCGCGGAGAAGCGCCTGGGCCTGTACCTGCAGGAACAGTATCGCGAACGGGTCATCGACCCGGTGGCCGAACAGATCAACCCCGAGGGTATCCGCGACCGCGCCAGCGAGCTGTACCTGCAACTGCTCGGCCAGCAACTGGCGACCATCATCCAGCGCTACAACGCCCCGCCCGAGCAGTTCAGCCAGCGCCTCAACCGCATCCCGATCATCGCCCTGGGCCCGCCGGATGCACGCAATGCCTCGCTTTACCAACTGCTGCGGGCCAAGTCGCTTGACCAACAGCTGGCCTGGCAGTCCCTGCGCCAGCACCTGCACCAACAGGCCGCCAAGGCCCCCGGGCAGACCGAGGCCGGATTGTCGTCAGTGGCCACCCAGGCCAGCGAGAAACTCGGCGCCACACTGGCGCCACGCGGTGCCGCCAGTGCCATCGCGGCGGCGGTGGGCAAGGCGGCAGGGGCGTTGATCTCGGTGGCGGCAACCGGCTACGGCATCATCACCCACGACCGTGAACAGCCGCAGATGGTCGAGCAGCTGCGGGTGATCCTCAATGTGGCGCTGAACCAGGAATGGCAGGAGCTGATGGAGAATCGCCAGAGCGGCGCCATGGCCGGGGTGTATTACCTGTCGGGGCAGGTGGAGGACAGCTTGCTCGGAAGCCGCTCACAGGAACCGTTGCTGATTCGCCTGCCGCCATGACCCCGCGCACGCAGCACGTTCAGGCGGTCGCCAGCGCCGAAGTCGGCAGCCCAAAGATGCGGTCGAACGCCCAGTTGTAGACGAAGGTGTAGCACGGCACCAGGACGATGAACGCCAGATCCACCATCAACGCCTCCACAAGGGTCATGTCCAGCCACCAGGCGATCAGCGGGATCAGGTACACCACCAGGGTCAGCTGGAAGCCGATGGCATGCGCCACCCGCCGCCCGAGGCTGCGCCCGCGGGTGGCCTGGCGGCTCTCCCAATACTCGAACAGGCTGTTGTAGATGAGGTTCCAGGCCATGGCGATGGTGGTGATCATCACTGCCAGGGGGCCGGTGTGCGAAGCCTGGGTGTCGGACAGGTAGGCCAGGCCCAGGGTCGACATGCACAGGCCGATCAGTTCATAGAAGGTCACGTAGACCAGTTTGCGTTTGAGTCCTTGCACGGGATTACCTTGTTGCGGATATGACGAAGGCGCGCAGAATGCATCAACATGCTTGACAGAAAAAGTCGGCAGCTTTCAGATTTACTGAAAGGAGACTGCCATGAACTTTTCCAGCGATACCATCCTGCTGTTTCTCGCCGTGCTCGACCGCGGCTCGTTCTCAGCTGCCGCGCGGGCGCTCGGGCGCGTGCCCTCGGCGGTGAGCATGGCCATCGGCAACCTCGAGGCGGAGCTTGGCTACACGCTGTTCGAGCGTGGGTCGCGGGAGGCACGCCCGACCGCCCAGGCCCAGGCCCTGGAGCCCCATGCCCGGTTGATCGCCGAACAGCTGGGGCTGTTGGAGGTGCATGCGCTGGAGCTGTCGCGAGGGCTGGAAAGCAGCCTGGCCATCGCCGTGGTGCCGGATATCGACCAGCGCCCGTTGCTCGGGGCCATCACCCGCCTGGGCGAGCGCTACCCGCTGCTGGACATCGAACTGCTCGCCGCCCCGCAGGAAGAGGCCCTGCAACTGCTCGACAGTGGTCGGGTGCGCCTGTGTCTGGCCTTCGCCGGGCTGCAGGTGGACCCGCGACGCAGCTTCCAGCACATCGCCCTGGAATCGCTGGTGGCCACCCTGTCGCCGCATCACCCCGCACTACGCGAAGGGCGCATCCGCAACCTCGAAGACCTGGTCAACCTGCGGCAGATCCTGGTGTGCAGCCGCGACCTGCCGCTGAGCGATCCCCGCTCGCTGATCGGCACCTCGCACTGGCGTACCGATAGCCTGGACCTGGCCCTGCAGATGGTCGAGGCCGGCCTGGGCTGGGGCGACTTGCCGCTGGCGCGGGTGGCGCCGCTGCTTGCGGACGGACGCCTGGTGCGACTGCGATTCCAGAACACCCGCAATGAACTGCAACTGCCGGTGAACGCCTTCTGGCTTAAACAGCAACCCCTCGGCCAAGCGGCCAGAACATTGGTGGGCCTGTTGGCTTCGAAATGATTTGTCACCCTGTGAGGTCGATTCGGCCAACTATTGCGACATTTAGTCTTTCAACATTTTTCAGAATCGGCCGATACCGTTGCAACAGGCTCCGCCACTCGTGCCACAAGCACGCGGCGCCCTCCTTTCACTGGCTCAAGGTCTCGAAACATGAACCTGAAATTCCGCCACAAGATCCTGCTCAGTGCCTGCGCCGTCGTCGTACTGGCCTTCGCCCTGTTCACCCTGTACAACGACTACCTGCAACGCAACACCATCCGCCAGAACATCGAGTCTTCGGTGCGCCAGGCCGGCGCACAGACCGCCAGCAGCGTGCAGAACTGGATGAGCGGACGCATCCTGGTCCTGGAAAACCTGGCCCAGGACATCGCCCAGCAAGGCGCCGGCAGCAACGTGCCGGGCCTGGTCGACCAGCCGTCGTACACCAGCAACTTCCAATTCACCTATTTCGGCCAGAACACCGGCCTGTTCACCCAACGCCCCGATGCCAAGATGCCTGACGGCTACGACCCGCGTCAGCGCCCGTGGTACACCCAGGCCGTGGCCGCCAACCAGACGATGCTGACCCCGCCCTACATGGCTGCAGTGGGTGGCCTGGTGGTGACCATCGCCATGCCGGTCAAGGCCAAATCCAGCGGCGAGCTGATCGGCGTGGTCGGCGGCGACCTGAGCCTGAACACCCTGGTGGACATCATCAATGCCGTGGACTTCGGCGGCCTTGGCCACGCCTTCCTGGTCGACCGCAATGGCCAGGTGATCGTCAGCCCGGACAAGGACCGGGTGATGAAGAACCTCAAGGACATCTACCCAGGCTCCCCGCTGCGTGTCGAATCCGGCATCCAGGAAGTCAGCCTCGACGGCAAGGACCGCATCATCTCCTTCGCCCCGGTGGACGGCCTGCCGTCGGCGCAGTGGTACATCGGCCTGTCGATCGATAAAGAAAAAGCCTACGCCCCGCTGAGCCAGTTCCGTACCTCGGCCATCATCGCCATGCTCATCGCGGTGGCCGTCATCGCCGGACTGCTCGGCCTGCTGATCCCGGTACTGATGCGCCCGCTGACCACCATGGGCCGCGCCATGCAGGACATCGCCGAAGGCGAAGGCGACCTGACCCGCCGCCTGACCGTCGAGCAGAAGGACGAGTTCGGCGAGCTGGCCACCTCGTTCAACCGTTTCGTCGAGCGTATCCACGCCTCGATCAGCGAAGTGTCCTCGGCCACCCGCCTGGTGCATGACCTGTCGGAAAAGGTCGTGGTCGCCTCCAATGCCTCGCTCACCGGCTCCGAAGAGCAGAGCATGCGCACCAACAGCGTCGCCGCGGCGATCAACGAGCTGGGCGCCGCCACTCAGGAAATCGCCCGCAACGCCGCCGACGCCTCGCAGCACGCCAGCGGCGCCAGCGAACAGGCCAACGGTGGCCGCCAGGTGGTGGAAGAGGCGATCAGCGCCATGACCGCCCTGTCCCAGCGCATCAGCGAGTCCTGCGAGCAGATCGAGACCCTCAACGCCAGCACCGACGAAATCGGCAAGATCCTCGACGTGATCAAGGGCATCTCCCAGCAGACCAACCTGCTGGCGCTCAATGCCGCCATCGAGGCCGCCCGTGCCGGTGAAGCCGGGCGTGGTTTCGCCGTGGTTGCCGACGAAGTGCGCAACCTGGCCCACCGCACCCAGGAATCGGCCGAAGAAATCCACCGCATGATCACCAGCCTGCAGGTCGGCTCGCGTGAGGCGGTACACACCATGAACACCAGCCAGGTCTCCAGCGAAGAGACCGTGCAGGTGGCCAACGAGGCCGGTGAGCGCCTGGCCAGTGTCACCCAGCGTATCGGCGAGATCGACGGCATGAACCAGTCGGTGGCCACCGCCACCGAAGAGCAGACCGCCGTGGTCGAGAGCTTGAACCTGGACATCACCCAGATCAACGCGCTGAACCAGCAAGGGGTGGAGAACCTCAACGACACCCTGCGCCACTGCGACGCCCTGAGCCAGCAGGCCGGGCGCCTGAAGCAACTGGTGGGCAGCTTCCGCATCTGACCTGCCGCCCGCTCCTGTACGTGTTGCAGGAGCGGGCTCCCTGCGCGATCACGCCTTCGATCACATCGGCGATTACGCAAGCATTCTTCAGCTACTCCTCACTCGCCGACGAACGCCTGCACCTCGATCTCCACATCGACCCCCAGCGCCAGCGCCGATGCCACCGTCGATCGCACCGGTAGCGCTGCGCCAAAGAACTCTTTGTAGACCTCGTTAAAGCCGGCGAAATGGCTCATGTCCGACAGCCAGACCGTGCATTTCACCACCTGGTCGAAACGCGCCCCACACACTGCCAGGCTCTCGGCGATACGTTCGCAGGCCGCTCGTGTCTGTGTCTGGATATCACCGCGTACCACTTCGCCACTGGCGCTCATCGGCACCTGGCCGGACAGGAACAGGAAGCCCCCGGCCTTCACTGCACGAGAAAATGGAAACGGCAGGCTGCTGGGAAAACGCTGGATGTCATTGCTCATGGAACGCTCCTTTCATGGTTGGCCGAATCGTGCCCGGGACAGTCGAGCGGGCTAGCTCCCGGTAAACCCACTCTGGTTGACCGTGGGTTTACAGGAGCGTGCCGCCACTGGGTGGTTATAACCTAATAACGAACAAGTCTATTTGGCTATAAAAAAATCTATATGCTGGCACTCATCCGATCACGGGCAAGCTGGGCGTCGAGTAGCGTATGGATGTAGGTTCTTTCGGTTTTACCATTGCGGGCCTGGTTGTGGGCTTCATCGTCGGCATGACCGGCGTCGGCGGCGGTTCGCTGATGACCCCGATCCTGCTGTGGTTCGGCATCAACCCGGCCACTGCCGTGGGCACCGACCTGCTCTACGCCGCCATCACCAAAGCCAGCGGCGTCTGGGTGCATGGCCGCAACAAGAACATCGACTGGAAGATCACCGGCTGGCTGAGCCTGGGCAGCGTCCCGGCCGCCGCGCTGACCCTGTGGTTCCTCAGCACACTGCACACCGACACCTCGGCGCTCAACGCCATCATCAAGCAGGGCCTGGCGGTGGTGCTGATCCTCACCGCCCTGGCGATCCTGTTCAAGTCGCGCCTGCAGGCCTTCGCCAGCAAGCATGCGGGCGATCACTACCACCTCAGCGACCGTACCCTGAACATCCTAACCGTGATCACCGGCGTGGTGCTGGGCGTGATGGTCACCCTCACCTCTATCGGCGCTGGTGCGCTGGGCACCGTGGCGCTGTTCCTGCTCTACCCGTTCCTGGTCACCCGCCGCCTGGTCGGTACCGAGATCGCCCACGCCGTGCCGCTGACCCTGGTGGCCGGCCTGGGTCATGCCGGCATGGGCAACATGGACTGGTCGCTGCTGGGCTACCTGCTGCTGGGCTCACTGCCGGGGATCTACCTGGGCAGCCACCTGACCGGGCGCATCTCCGACCGCGTGCTGCGGCCTTGCCTGGCGACCATGCTGCTATTGATCGGCTACAAGCTGGCGTTCTGAGCCACACCTCACTGACAGAGGGCGCTACGCGCCCATCGCCGGCAAGCCGGCGATGCGGCGCGTCAGCGGCGCCTATGGGCACTCGGCTCGCCTCGACCTACTCCCGCACACGCCATAGCACCGGCCAGAACTGCGGTTTCACATACCCGCAGCGATCAAGCCGCGCCACGCGCTCAAGGCGCATGCGCTCACCGTCGTAACGCCACTGCTGGATCACCCCGCAACCACGCTCTACCTGGCTTTTGTCAGCGGCAAACAATTGACCGCTCTGCGCATCGAACGCTACATAGCCACTCAGACGCGGCGCCAGCAGCGGCGTCGGCGCCTCGAAGGCCATTTCGCTGATCTGGTAGGGCGCGGCGCGGGACACCCGATACAGGAAATTGGCGCAGAACTCGCCACTGCACCCCACGTTGAGAATGACCAGGACATTGGCAGCGTCCAGCGGGTGCACCTCGTAATGGCTGTTGCTCATCCCCGGCACATCGCCTTCGACATTCGCCTGGCGTTTTACCATCCTGCCGATTTCATGGGCCTGCTCGTCGTTCATGCGCGACGCGGCGACGAACTGTGGCAGCACCACGGTATCGGGAGCGCCAGGCACATCGGCAGCGGGCGCATCTCCCACTCTGACCAGGGCATCGGCATGCCCGACCCGGCCCTGCACGGCATCGATGGCCAACAGCGCGCCACTGAGCCCCTGCAAGGACGCGACCAGCTCGCCATCCTCGGTCAATGAACTCAGGCGTGCACCGTTGCGCAACCGACGTATGAGCGCCAGCGCCTCATCGTCTTCCAACAGCAGGTCGAAGTCGTATTCAAGCTGGATGCGCTGCCAGTTGGCCGACAGTACCTGCCCATCGAGCAGCACCTGTTCCGCAAACGCCGGGCCCACGCGCAGGGTCAGCTCAAGCGCGCCCTGTGGCCCCGCCTCGCGCCTGATGATGGTCTGTAGCCCGGCCATCAGGTCGTCGTCGATCGCCATTACCGCCGTGCAGGCACGGGTGTTGTCGCAGCCAACCGCCCAGTCCTTGATCTGCCGGTACATCGGCACTGCTTCGAGCGGTGCCTGGGCGTTCTCGGCCTGCACGACAGATGGCGTCATGAGCGCCAGCAGCAATGCCGCACGCGGGTGTTTCATCCATTGCATGGCGTTATCCCTGAAGTCCGTTTCATGCGTTCAGCCTTGACTGCGCCAGAGTACCGGCCAACTGTCGGTGCCCACTTCGGCACAGCGGTCCATCCGTGACAGCTTGAGCAAGCGCATGCGCATGCCATCGTAGCGCCAGCTTTCCTCCACCCCGCAACTGCCGGGATAGTCGTCCTTGGCATAGCTGTGGAGCTCGCCTTTGCCAGGGTAGAACTCGATGGCGTCGCGCATCCGGCTGATCACCACCGGGCTCGATGGCGCCTCGAACTCCAGGGGCCCAAGGGTGTAAGGCGCTTCACGCGACACCTTGTACAGTGCGTAGAGGCAATGGAAGTCGTTGCAGTTGTAGCTGAGCAATGCCAGCGCATGCTGGTCGTCCAGGGCATGCAGCTCTAGCTTGGGAGCGACATCGTATTCGTTGATCAACTGGTTCTCGGCGGCCGCCTTGGCCATCACCACCTGGGTGATGCCCGCTTGCTCCTGCGCGCCAAGGGCCGTAGCTGCCACAAAGGCCGGCACCTGTGGCTTGGCCGGAGTCGGCAACTGCGCATCGGCAACGCTGTCGCCAGGGCGCACCAGAGCACTGTAGTGGCCGACCCGGCCCTGCACCGCATCCATCAGCAGCAAGGCGGCGCTCAGCCCCTGCAGCGAACTCACCCGCTCCCCTGGCCGGGTGTCGTCCACCAGGCGCTGGCCATTGCGCAATTGCCGCAACACGGCATAGGCATCGGCGCCCTCCAGTTCCAGGGTGGTCTCGACACCGCGGGTCATGCGCCAGGGGGCGACCAGCAGTTGGCCGTCGAGCATGGGCTCGCCCGACCAGTCGGTGCTCCCCACCAGGGTCAGGTGCAGGTTGCCCCAGGCGCCCGCCTCACGCTGCACCAGCATGCCCACTCGCATCCGCTCCGGGTGATCGGCCAGGACCGCGGTGCAGAAACGCGTGTTGTCGCAGCCTACAATCCAGTCCTTGATCTCCCGGTATACCGGTACCGGCTCTGGTTCCGCCGCGGTGGCCAGGCCCGGCAGCAACGCCAGCCCCAGGGCCAGCCAGTTCCATGTTGTTGCGCGCATCGTGCTGCATTCCTGTCTTGGCTGTGAAAGCCTCGTTCCAGAGGCGGCGCAATGATTCCACAGTTCACGGGCCAGGTGCGCAAAATCGGCAGTGGTGATTGCGCCGCCTGATCTGGCAGTATCGAATGCCCTAACGCCAGAGCCGCCATCATGTCCGCTACCGTCAGCCCGTTGCTGCTTGCCCTGCGCGAAGGTACCCGCGCCTGCCACCAGAGGCTGGAAGCGCGGCTGCCTTTCTTCAGCGAGGGCTTCGACCGCGCGGCCTACGCCGATCTGCTCGGGGCCTACCATGGCTTTCATGCCCCGCTGGATTTACTGCTGGGCGCCTACCAGAGCGCCGAACGCCACAAGACACCCACCCTGTCACGCGACCTGGGCGCCCTGGCCATCGACATCGAAGCGCTGCCCCGGTGCCACGCCCTGCCTCGCATCGATGACGAAGCCAGCGCGCTTGGGGTGATGTATGTACTGGAAGGCTCCACGCTCGGTGGCCAGGTGCTCAAGCGGGCCATGGCCGAACGTCTGGGTATCGACGCCGACAACGGTGGCGCGTTCCTCGACGTCTACGGCCCGCTGACCGGCGCACGCTGGCGCAGTTTCCTCGAACGGCTGGCTGCCGCCGCTCCGGAGCCTGCCGCCCAGGCCCGGACGGTAGAAGCCGCTGTCGACACCTTCACCTGCTTCGAGAGGTGGCTCGAAAAACGACGGGTGCTGGCCTGCTGAACTCCTTCACCGACGGCACTGGTGCAACAGCGACGTTACCAGTGGCGTCATCGCGATGGCCACCGCGCACAAGCCACCGCACAACAGCGCAAAGCCCAGCGCCCGCAACGGGTGCAAGGTATTGAAGAACGCCAGTACCAGCAGCACCAGCACCAGCGCCAGCCAGTAGCGAACTGCCGCCCTTGGAATGGCCACCATCAACAGGTTGAAGAGCACGAAGGCGTAGAACACCAGCATCGTCGCCAAGCCGACGCTGACACCTCGCGCCATCGGCTGGCCGACATGCTGCCGGTAGAGATCGAAGCCAAGGCTCAAGATAAAGGGAAAAGCCACACACACCAGTGCGTGCAGCAGGAAGCGGGAAAGCAGCGGCAACATTCGTCCTTGATCCTGGAGTCGGCCAAAGGTTGCGCATGGCCGTGAGTGAGGAAAGCGGATGCTAATGCCCTGAATAGACGCCAGCAAGCCGCAGCCCCATTGGTCGGCAAACACTCGTGACAAAGGCCTGATTTTCCGGCTTTGCGGCACACAGGAAACAAGGCCGCCGCACACCTTCGGAAGCCGCACGTACGCCGCTGCATATGGCATCTGTACGAGCGGATGTGTTTCATGAAATCCTGCAGGACTGCCCCCATAGCAAGGGCGCTGGACAGCCTGATAGCGAGCCCACGACATGAACGTCATCGCCTGTGACCTGCACTACCTGGACGCCGCCGCGGACCTCTTCAACCAGTACCGAATGTTCTACCAGGAGGCGGATGACCTCCCCGCTTCCCGTGCATTCCTCAAGGCCAACCTCGAAACCGGCAACTCGCGGATCTACCTGCTGCTGGACGACGAGGGTCAGGCCATCGCCTTTGCCCAGCTGTACCCGGCCACCTGCTCGCTGGCAATGAAGCGCTTCTACTGGCTGTATGACCTGTTCGTCGTCCCCCACGCCCGCAGGGGCGGTCATGCCCGTTACCTGATGCAGCAACTGATCGGGATCTTCCAGGCCGAGGGCGCGCAGCGGTTGAGCCTGGACACCGCCAGGAGCAACCTTGCCGCCCAGGCGCTGTATGAATCGCTGGGGTATGAGGCCGAGCAGGAATTCGTGACCTATCACAAGGTGCTCGATCGCTGAAGCTAGCCATGGGAGCTTTCGATATCCGCTTTCGCTCAGCGCGAGGGAGGCAGCTATACGCGGGTGTGCAAGACCGTGGAGTAGGAACCCGGCTGGCCCGAAGGCCTCCCACGTATAGCCGCCATTGAGCGACCTGGACCACATCCTCGGGCTTGCACACCCGGTCGTTGAATTGGCAACGACAGGTCCAGACTAAGGAATGCGGCTGGCCAGAACAACAGCTGAAAGGCCGTGAAAGCATGATTGGGAAACGTCCTACATGAAATAGAGAAAGTCTTAGTAATCCGCTTGAAACAACAGTTCTCACCTCATCGCGGGGCAAGCCCGCTCCCACGCCTCAGTTGCACTTTGCCCGCAAGTCAGGACAATTTCTGAATTTCCTGTACACGAAATATCCACTAAAGGTTTATATTCCGCCCGCCGAAACAGAAAAGGTAGCAAGTGGCCACCACCCTAGCGAAGCGGCCATGTACACCCTTCACACTCACGGATGGGCGTCACGATGAAAATAAAAAACAAACTGATCCTGGCCTTTGTACTGGTGGCCTTTATCCCGGTCGCCCTGGTTGGCGGCATCTCGGTGCTGAACATCCGCAGCGAGGCGGTCGATCAGTTCCTCGACGGCAGCACCCGGGAAATTCGCCAGATCGACGGCAACATGCGCCAGTTCTTTGATGGCACGCTGCAGAACGTCGATCAGATGGCCAAGGATCCTGTATACACCTCGGTCACCTCGCTCAAGGACTACACCGGCGCCGATGCCGCCAGCCAGCCGATGCCCGAGGCTGCGCAGCGGGTCATCGACGCCTTCGCACGCTACGGCACCACGCACCCGGCAGCGGCGATCCTTTCAATCGGCCTGGAAGACGGCAGCTACGCGAAATGGCCGGATGACCCACAGCTGGCCAAGTACGACCCGCGCACCCGCCCCTGGTACAAGGCCGCCATGGCCAGCCCGGACAAGACGGTGCGCACCGCCGCGTACTACTACGACAAGGACGACGTGGCCCTGGTCGGCACCGCCCGCGCGCTGCTCGACGCGGCCGGCAAGGCCAAGGGCGTGTTCGTGGTCAGCGTGTCGCTGAAGAACCTCACCGAGCTGGTCAAGAGCATCAGGTTGGGCGACAGCGGCTACGTGATGCTGATCGAGGACGGCACCGTGCTGGTCGACCCGCGCAACGCCGGGCACAGCTTCAAGCAGCTCAAGGACCTCGGCGCGCCGTACGCGGCGTTGGCCGCCACCGAGCAAGGCGCCACCGAGGTGGTGATCGATGGCGTGCGCTACATGGCCAATGTATGGACCTCTCCAGGCCTGGGCTGGCGCTTCGTCGGGCTTATCGAGTACGACGAGGTCATGGCCGCAGCCACGCGCATGACCTATGTCACGGCAGTGATCGTGGTGCTGCTGGCGCTGATCTTCGCCGGGATGGCGGCAGCGTTCTCGCGGGTGATCGTCAAACCCATCGGCCAGGTGAGCACCGGCCTGCAGTCGATCGCCGAGGGTGAAGGCGACCTGCGCCGCGACCTGCAGGTCCAGGGCAAGGACGAGACCGCCGAGCTGGCCGGCTGGTTCAACAAGTTCCTCGCCGCCATCCGCCAACTGATCCAGCGCATCGGCGCGGCCTCGACCAACCTGCACGAAGCCTCGCGTAGCAACAGCGAGATGGCCGGCAACATGAACGAGGCCGCCGGGCGCCAGCGCGAGGCGGTGGAGCTGGTGTCCACCGCCTTCAACGAGATGGTCGCCACCGCCAACGAAGTGGCGCGTTCGTGCAGCAGCGCCGCCGACGCCGCCGAACAGGGCCACCGTCGCGTGGCCGAGGGCAAGCAGCAGATCGAAGCGACCACCGACAACGTCAATCGCCTGGGCCGACGCCTGAGCGAGTCATCCCAGGCCATGGTCGAACTGGAGGAAGGCAGCCGCAGCATCAACCAGATCCTCGGCACCATCCGCGCCATCGCCGAGCAGACCAACCTGCTGGCGCTCAACGCCGCCATCGAGGCCGCCCGGGCCGGCGACCAGGGCCGTGGTTTTGCCGTGGTGGCCGACGAGGTACGGGCGCTGGCCAAACGCACCGCCGACTCCACCGGCGAGATCGACCAGTTGCTCAATACCCTTGGTGGCAAGACCCATGAAGTTTCGCAGAAGATGGAAAGCTGCCTGGACCTGTCGCGGGCCAGCGTGTCGTCGATCGAGAATGCCCGCGACAGCTTCGAAGGCATCCAGCTCTCGGTGAACGAGATCCGCGACCAGAACCTGCAGATTTCAGCGGCCGCCGAGGAGCAGCACAGCGTGGCCGAGGAGATCAATCGGCATATCCAGCAGATCTACGACGAGGCAAGACTGGTGGAGGGGCTGGCCAGCTCTGCACAGGCCGACTCTGGCAGGCTGGCACAGCTGTCGGATGAGCTGAACGGGTTGGTGGGACGCTTCAAGTCGTAAGGCATCCAGCCTAGGGCCGCCAGGCGGCCCTTTTGCCTCGGCTCGTCGGCACGACAAGCCGATTCCCACAGGCAATGCTGCTCGCGATGACGTCAGCCCGCTCTGGGCAAATCGGCCAACACCCCTTCGATCTCCCCTAGCACCGCCGGATCATCCAGCGTCGATGGCGCCGTGTAGTCCTGGCCATCGGCGATCTTGCGCAGCACCGCCCGCAGGATCTTGCCAGAGCGGGTCTTGGGCAGGCGCTTGACCAGGCGCACGCGGTTGAAGCAGGCCAGTGCGCCGATTCGTTCGCGCACATCCGCCACCAATTCGCCCTGCAGTTGCGCCTCGCCAATGCCCTGCCCGTCCTTGAGCACCACCAGCGCCAATGGCACCTGACCCTTGATCTCGTCGTGCACACCGATCACCGCGCACTCGGCCACCGCCGGATGACGCGCCACCAGGTCCTCCATTTCACCGGTCGACAAGCGATGCCCGGAGACATTGATCACGTCATCGGTGCGCCCCATGATGTAGACGAAGCCGTCTTCATCCAGGTAGCCGCCGTCGCCGGTGTGGTAGTAACCGGGGTAGCTCTGCAGGTAGGCCTGCAGGTAACGTTGGTGATCGCCCCAGAGCGTCTGGCTGCAACCCGGTGGCAATGGCAGGGCGATCACGATGGCACCCTGCTGATTGGGCCCCAACGGCTTGCCTTCGTCATCCAGCACCTGCACGTGGTACCCCGGCACCGCCCGGTTGCTCGAGCCCGGCCGCGCCGCGCTGCCTTCGAGCCCGACACAGGGCGCAGTCACCGGCCAGCCGGTTTCGGTCTGCCACCAATGGTCGTGCACCGGCTTGCCGCTGACCCGCTCAAGCCATTCATGGGTACTGGAGTCGAGTTTCTCCCCGGCCAGGAACAGCTGGCGCAACGAATCGAGATTGTGACGGCGGATCAGCGCGCCTTCCGGGTCTTCCTTGCGGATGGCGCGCATGGCGGTGGGCGCGCAGAACAAGCCATTGACCTGGTATTGTTCCACCACCCGCCAGTAGGCCGAGGCGTCCGGCGTGCGGATCGGCTTGCCCTCGTAGAACACCGTGGTGCACCCGTTCATCAGTGGCCCGTACACGATCAGCGAGTGGCCCACCACCCAGCCGACGTCCGAGATCCCCCACCACACATCCCCTGCCCGCATGCCATAGACATGACGCATGGCATAACACAACGCCACTGCGTTGCCGCCGTTTTCGCGGACGATACCCTTGGGTTTGCCGGTGGTGCCGGAGGTGTACATGATGTACAGCGGATCGCCCGCATCCAGTTCAACGGGGGCGACCGGCGCCGCCCCGAGCAAGGCCTGCTGCCAGTCCAGATCACGCCCGGGCTGCAGTTCGGCGCTAACCAGCGGGCGCTGCAACACCAGCACATGCCGCGGCTGGTGGCGGGCCAGTTGCAGGGCGCGATCGACCAACGGCTTGTACTCGATCACGCGGTCGAACTCCAGGCCGCAGGAAGCCGTCAGCAGCAAGGTCGGCCGCGCATCGTCGATGCGCAAGGCCAGCTCGTTCGCGGCGAAGCCACCGAACACTACGGAATGCACCGCACCAATGCGGGCACAGGCGAGCATGGCCATGGCGGCCTGGGGCACCATCGGCATGTAGATGATCACGCCGTCACCCTTGCGCACACCCAACGAACGCAACAGCCCCGCCAAACGGGCCACTTCATCTCGCAGTTGGTGATAGGTGAACGTCTGTTGCACGCCAGTCACTGGCGAGTCGTAGATCAGCGCCAGTTGTTCACCACGCCCCTGCTCGATCTGATGGTCAAGGGCCAGGTAGCAACTGTTGAGACGGCCATCGGCGAACCAACGGTGGGTACCATCGGCATTCTGCTGCAAGGTGACGGTCGGCTTGCGCTGCCAGGCGAGCTGTTCGGCCTGGGCCTGCCAGAAGCTGACGGGTTCGGAAATGGAATGGGCGTAGCTGTGCTCATAGGTCATTGGTTCGCAACCCGGTACTTGTTGTTATAGAAGGGCGAATCTTGAGTATGGACCGGGGCCGGCCAGCCGCCATCGGACTTAAGTCGCAACCCATATGCAGATTTGCCGCACCCAAGCACCTACAATGGCCGGTCACGTTAAGCGAACAATCCCATGCATACCCTCGAAGACCTGCGCACCGGTCGCCTGCACGGCATCACGCGACTGAATCTCTGCCAGAACCTGACCCATTTTCCCCAGGAGATCTTCACACTTGGCGACAGCCTCGAAGTGCTGGACCTGAGCGGCAACAGGCTGAGCGAACTGCCCGAGGACCTGCACCGCCTGAACCGGCTCAAGGTGCTGTTCTGCTCCAACAATCAGTTCACCCACCTGCCCCACGCCATCGGCAGCTGCCAGGCCCTGGAAACCGTAGGCTTCAGAAGCAACCGCATCAGCCGGGTCGATGCCCAGGCCCTGCCACCTTCGCTACGCTCACTGGTGCTCACCGACAACGTATTGGAGCAACTGCCCGAGGCACTGGGGGACTGCGCACACCTGCAAAAGCTCATGCTTGCCGGCAATCGCCTCACCGACCTGCCCGCAAGCCTGGCGCGCTGCCACCGCCTGGAACTGCTGCGCATCGCCAGCAACCGCCTGGGCGCCCTACCTGATTGGTTGCTGCTCATGCCACGCCTAGCCTGGCTGGCCTATGCGGACAATCCATTACCCCATGGCTTTGTCGCACCTGCCACGGACGACCATTGCCCTACCCTTCACTGGCAGGATATCCACCTAGAAGAAGAACTCGGCCGTGGCGCCTCAGGGGTGATTCACCGTGCCCACTGGCGTGGTCAGGAAGCGCCGGTTGCGGTCAAGCTGTACAAGGGTGCGATCACCAGCGATGGTTCGCCGTTGGCGGAGATGAGCGCCTGTATCGCTGCCGGCCACCATCCACAGCTGGTGCGCCTGGCTGGGCGCATTGACGATCATCCAGATCAGCTACCCGCCTTGGTGATGCAACTGATCGACGCGCATTGGTCGAACCTGGGCGGCCCGCCTAGCCTCGACAGTTGCACCCGCGACCGCTACCCGGCGGACCGGCAGTTGACCAAGTCGGCCCTAAGTCGCCTTATAAGAGGTATTGCCTCGGTCTGTGCCCACCTGCATGGGCGTGGCTTGAGCCATGGTGATCTGTACGCCCACAACATCCTGTTCGACGAAGATGGCCAGTGCCTGCTGGGCGACTTCGGTGCCGCCTCGTTCCACCCTCAGGAGCAAAGTCTTGCGGCATCGGCCCTCGAACGACTGGAAGCGAGGGCATTTGGCATTCTTGTGGAGGAATTGCTGGCGTGCTGCGACGAGCAGGACACAACACTGAAGCGACTGGCTGAACGCTGCCAGCAGACCGACGTATTGGCCCGTCCTGCCTTCAATGAGTTGGTGGCGCTGCTTGGAGATCGTCACTGACAAGGCGATGAAGCCCGGCCTGAATATTCGTGGGAGCGGCGTTCCAACAAGCTCGTTCCCACAACGGAGGAGGTTGACTTGCCAAACGCGCAAAGACAAAACCCCTACCTGCTCGCGCAGATAGGGGTTTTGCGAAATGAATCTTGACGATGACCTACTCTCACATGGGGAAACCCCACACTACCATCGGCGATGCATCGTTTCACTGCTGAGTTCGGGATGGGATCAGGTGGTTCCAATGCTCTATGGTCGTCAAGAAATTCGGTTGCCAGTACGTC
>NZ_FOEQ01000006.1 GCF_900110655.1 Pseudomonas soli | reverse complement strand
ACGACCTTGTCGCCATTGGACAGGGTGACGGTCAGGTCGTGGTCGAGTTTCTGGCTGACCTTGACCGTGAAGGCGGGTTGCTGGTCTTCGGTGACATCGCCCTTGCCGACGATGGTGACGGTGACCTTGTCGCCTTGGTTATCGGTACCAGGAGTACCAGTGCCCGGTTCGTCAGTGACGGAGGTCTTCACTTCGTCCTGAACCAGGGTCAGTTTTTCGAAGTTGTCGGCGCCGGTGACGCCTTCCAGCTTGTTGGTGATGGTCGGTTGGCCACCGACGAACACGTCATCCGGTGCGGTAATGGTGAAGGTGCCGCTGGCGCTGCCGGCCGGGATGGTGACCTTGGTGCCATCGGTCAGGGTGAAGGTCAGGCCATTGTGGCCGTTGACCGGCAGACCTTGGGCGTTGGTCAGCGTCACGGTGTAGGTGATTTGGCCACCTTCCGACACAGTGGTCTTGTCGGCGGTGAGGGTCGCTACTACTTCACTGACGGTGTCGGTGATCTGCACGGTGGCATCGCCACCCAACTGCAGGTTCTCGAAGGTCTTGCCCGTCACGCTGGCATCGGTCACGCCGAGGGTCACGGAGCCGGCGTCCTTGAATACGTCGTCGCCTTGGGCCGGCAGGCTGTAGGTGGCCTGGGTCTGGCCGGCGCCGATAACCACAGTGGCGCCATTGGAAAGGGTCACGGTCAGGTCATGGTCGAGCTTCTGGCTGACTGAAACAGTAAAGGTCGGCTGTTCGGCCTCGGTCACGTTGCCATTGCTGGCGATGCTGACGGTCACCGTGTCGATGCTGTCGCTGATCACGGTCTGGGTTGGCGTGGTGTCGGGCACCAGTTTTTCGAAGTTGCCGCCGGTGGCGCCGGTGATGCTGGTGCTGACCGTGCTGCCGTTGACGAACACATCGTTGGCCGGGGTCTGGAAGTCGACGCTGCCAGCGCTTTCGCCGGCTTTGACGGTAATAGTCTGGCCATTGGACAGAGTGACGCTGACCGGAGTCTGGGCCGGGTTGGTCAGAGTCACGGTGTAGGTGATCACGCCGCCTTCGGTGACGCTTGGGGTCGCGGTCAGGGTGGCAGTGGTAGTGTCGATCGAATCGTTGATCTTCGTTTCCGCTGGTGCCGGGTTCGGCTCCAGTTTCTCGAAGTTGCCGCCCGTTGTGCCCGTGATCGTGGTGCTTACAGTGCTGCCATTGTTATAGACGTCATTGGCCGGGGTCTGGAAGTCAACGCTGCCGGACGACTTGCCGGCGTCGATGGTGACGGTCTGTCCGTTGGACAGGGTGATGGTGACTGGAGTCTGGGCCGGGTTGGTCAGAGTCACGGTGTAGGTGATCACGCCACCTTCGGTCACACTTGGGGTCGCGGTCAGGGTGGCGGTGGTAGTGTCGACGGAGTCGTTGATCTTCGTTTCCGCTGGTGCTGGGTTCGCCACCAGATTCTCGAAGTTGCCGCCCGTTGCCCCCGTGATCGTGGTGCTTACAGTGCTGCCATTGTTATAAACGTCATTGGCCGGGGTCTGGAAATCAACGCTGCCTGACGACTTGCCGGCTTCGATGGTGACGGTCTGGCCATTGGACAGGGTGACGGTGACCGGGGTCTGGGCCGGGTTGGTCAGGGTCACGGTGTAGGTGATCACGCCACCTTCGGTCACGCTTGGATTGGCGGTCAGCGTGGCAGTTGTGGTGTCGATGGTGTCGGTGACCTGGGTCACCGCCGGGGTGGTACTCGGCGTGACGATCAGGCCATTGCCGCCGCTTGTACCGGTGATGGTCGCGGAAATCTGGCCGCCATCAATGTAGGGCGTGTCGTTGGCCGGGATATTGACGTTGACGGTGCCGGTAGTCTGGCCGGCCGGGATCACGATGACGGCGCCGTTGGACAGGGTCACGGTCAGGTTGGTCAGCGGAGGCTGGCC
The DNA here is from genome assembly GCF_900110655.1 of Pseudomonas soli. Classification (GTDB taxonomy): domain Bacteria; phylum Pseudomonadota; class Gammaproteobacteria; order Pseudomonadales; family Pseudomonadaceae; genus Aquipseudomonas; species Aquipseudomonas soli. The sequence continues at coordinate 335,399 of NZ_FOEQ01000006.1, read as the reverse complement.
GACGGTGGCGGTATAGACGATGACGCCACCCGCCTCGGTGATCGTGGGGGTGGCGCTCAGGGTCAGACCGGTGGTGAGCGGGACGTTGGCCGTGTTGGTGCTGGCAGCGTTGCCGTCCAGTCCGCCCAGCTCCTCGACCGCCAGGCCGTTGCCGAAGCCTATCGGGCCGGTGGGGAAGCCGATGGTCGCGTCGACCACTCCGGCGGTTTCCTGAAGCAGGACGAAGCTATGCCCGCCGCCTACCGAACCGCCGCCCGCCGCGGCCGGGCCGGCTGCGGTGGCTTCAAGTTCGGTGGTTGGGTCGACGCCGGCGGCAATGGCTTGCTGCAGCTCTTCGACCGAGGGCGCCGCCTGGGCGGTGGCCTGGCTCAGGTCAATACTGCTGTCGGGGGCGTCGGCACTCCACTGGGTGTCGCGACCGAGGTCGAGCAAACGGCCGTCGGCCAGCTCCAGAGTGACCGCGCCGCCAGTGCCGGTGTCTACCTGTTCACCGGCAAGCAGGCGATCGCCTTCGATCAGAACGCGCCGGATGCCTTCTGGGGAAACTGCGATGACTTGGCCAACAATGCTTTTGACGATGGCAACAACAGTGCTCATTGGACTCTCCGGACTACCCGTTCAGTTGGCTTCCATGCCCGGCCGGCATTCGAAGGCGGCGACTGATGGAATGTTTCAATAATGTTTTTGACGCATAATTGCGTCAATTTTACGTCTATAATTTCTGGCTATTAAGTTTATGCCAAACTATTGACCTTCTGGCTGCCATCCTAAACAATCGCCAAGGTAATGTCACATTGATATTTGGCCAGCCAACCCCTTTCTTTTGTATTAATCGCACTGCCTATTCGGAAGCTTCCTACATACAGATCAGGGTTCGCCATTTTCCAAGGCAGGCACGGCTTCGGCTGTGATTTGGGACAACAGCTCTCTCGGGAACCAGTAAAAATGCGTGCGTCACTGTTCACCGCTCTTCCTTTCGCTCTCGCCGCCTCTTTCGTTCAAGCACAAACCTTGCCCGAAGCCATGCAGAAGGCCCTCGAGGTACACCCGGAAATCCAGGCCGGCGTGAACGCGCGCACGGCCGCGGACTATCAACTGCGTGCAGCCCAGGGCGGCTATTTGCCGCGGGTCGATGTGACGGCCGGTTATGGCCGCGAGGGCACCGACAGCCCAAGCACCCGCAACCGCTGGGAGACGCTCAACCGTGGCGAATCGGCGATCCGCCTGCGGCAAATGGTCTTTGACGGTTTTGCCACCTCCAGCGAGGTCGGGCGTCAACAAGCCACCGTCAACGCACGTGCCTACTCCCTGCTGGGGACCTCCGAGCGCACCGCGCTGACCGTCGCCCAGGTCTACCTGGACGTGCTATCGCGCCGTGAGATGGTGCGCCTGGCCGAAGAAAACCTGCGCAACCACGATCGTATCCTCGACCAGATCAAGTTGCGCACCAGCCGTGGCGTAGGCCGCATGGCCGACCTCGACCAGGCCGAAGCGCGCCAGGCCCAGGCCCGCAACAACCTGATCACCGAGCAGACCAACCTGGCCGATGCCAACACCAACTACCTGAGCGTCGTCGGGCAAATGCCCGACGAGTTAAGCACGCCCGCGCCATTTGTCGACCTGTTGCCGGCGACCCTCGATGAAGCTCGCCACCAGTTGGTCGAAGAGAGCCCGATCCTGCGTTCGGCCGAGTCGGACATCGCGGCTGCCGAGAAGCAATACGAAGCGGCAAAGTCTACGTTCTATCCACGTTTCGATGCCGAACTCGGACGAACGGCCGACAACAACCTCGACGGCGCGGTCGGCCACAACAACGAATGGCAGGCCATGCTGCGCATGAACTTCAACCTGTACGCCGGCGGCAGCAACAAGGCGGACCTGGAATCGAAGTCGTATCTGGCCAACCAGGCACTGGACATCCGCAACAACGCCTTGCGACAGCTCAATGAGGAGTTAGGCCTGGCATGGAATGCTCTGGAAAACGCCAACGCCCAGGTGCCGATCGCCCAGCAGTACGTCGATCACAGCAACCGGGTGCGCAGCGCCTATCAGCAGCAGTTCGGCCTGGGCGAGCGAACCCTGCTCGACTTGCTCGACAGCGAGAATGAAACCTTCACCGCCCAGCGCCGCCTGGTGGAGGTGAAGAACATACAAATGTTTACTCAGTACCGAATCAAGGCGACCATCGGCCAGCTGCTCAAGAGCCAGGGTGTCGTCGCGCCGATGGCGACGGTTGTGCAGAACGACCTGAGGCCCAAGGTGAACCTGCCGGGCATGAACTGAGGGAAGTCTTGAGTATCCCTGGCTCCTTCCGACGGTGGCTGCAGGCCGTTGGTTGGAGCGGGTTCAGCTGTTGGAATGGTCGACCTTGATGGTCGGATCGGCACCGCTGATCAGTGACTGGATCGTGGTGTTCGACCAGTTGACACCCTCGAGCTTGATGCTGACATCGGCATTTGCCAAGCCGCCGGCAGCGTTCAGTTTGCCGTCGCTGCTCGCCTGTAGCGTGGTCTCGCCGTCGACAGTGGTGATTCTGAGGAAGTTGTCGATGGCAATGTCCTCCTCACTCTGTAGCAGATCGCGCAGGTCGAGTCGGTCGCCTTCCTGGACGTTGAAGTCCCGGATCACATCGTTACCTTCGTCGCCGGCCCTCCACACGAAGGTATCGGCCCCTTTGCCTCCGATCAGCACGTCGTCACCTTTGCCACCCTCTATGTGATCGTCGCCACCCTGGCCGAAGATAATGTCCTGGCCAGCACCGCCCAGCAGTGTGTCGGCTCCATCATTTCTGCCCGAAACGTTAAATTCGGCGCTGTGCTCGGTGATGAAATTGTGCATGGTTTCGGTATTTACAGCATTCACCGGCATGTTCAATTTGTCGGCGACGTAATCTTGAATTGCATGAACACCAGCGCTGGCGATGCCGTCGAAGGTGATCAGGTCGCCGAAAAGAATGTCGTTGCCGCCACCACCATTGACGGTATCGTTACCCGGTCGGACAGACTCGGTGGTTCCGAAGATAGCCTCGGCCAGCTTGCTCGGGTCGATATTGGCCTGCGGCACGCCGTCGGAATCAAAAGGGTTCAGTTCCACAAGCTGGATACTGTCATTTATGCCGATGGCCTCGACATTGGACAGGTCTTTCAGCAGTTCGAAGCTGGCAAGTGCGTTGAGGAGGGAGTTAGGGCCCTGCTTTGGGTTTTCATGTACGACAGTAGACAGTTCGTAACCGCCATGGCCATTTGCGTACAATTTCCCAAGTGGCTCATGCTTCCATGTTTTATCGCTGTAATAGCTCAGCGTCAGGCTGCCATCGCTATCGATATTTATAGTGGAAGTGCCGCTGCCAAGGTGGCCGTTGTATGTCATGCCCTTCTGATAATCTATAGTGCTCAGGAAACTATCCAGAGTAGTGCCTGAGTCACCCAGTATCGGGTTGATGCGCTCTTCTTGATAATGGGTTGGTACGCCATCGGTGAGGAAGAACGTCTGGTTACTGGCACAGCTGCCAGCACTCTGGAGATTATTGAACCAATTGGCAGTTGTCTTGAATGCATCTTCATAGTTTGTGCCAGCGTTATCGCCCTCTCCCGGTTTGAGGGTGTTCAAGGCATCGAGCAATTGCTTTAAGCCTTCTTCGTTCAGGGTAACCGAAACGATGCTGTTGACGTTGGAGGAGAAGTCCACCAGGAGGATGTTCACGCTGCCTGAGTGGGCGCTCTGGGCGCTGGCGGCCAATACCTTGAACACTGTCTCGAGAGACTTTTTCGCTGCACCGACGCCTTCTTCTTTCATACTGGCAGAGGTGTCCACGATGAACGCAAGGTTGTAGTTCTGCCCGGGCAGGACACGCCAGCCCGCAATGTCTGCCACAACGATATTGTGATCAGCGGTGAGGGCGTAGGTGTCATCTCCCTCGTTCAGATTGATGCCGACGTAGGCCTGCGGCTGATCAGTAAAGGATGACGTCGCGTTAGGTGCATGGATCGTGTTGAGCGCCCGAGCGCCTGAGGTATATGCATTGCCAGGGGATTCGTGGAGATCGCTACAACTCGATGGCGTGCCAGTATCGGTTGGGAAGCCGATTCTCGGGGCAACCATCCCTGCGGTTTCTTCTAGCATGACGCTGCTGTGGCCACCGTCATCAGGGGCGTTTGGGGCGACGATTGGGATATCGAATTCGATAGTCGCGTCTGCGCCCACCGTGGTGGTTTGCTGCAGTGCTTCGCTCGACGATGCGGCTGTGCTGAGGTCGCTGCTGCCTGGAGGAGTGCCGGTCCACCGGGTGTCGCCACCCAGTTCGAAGATGCGACCATCGGCCAGTTCAAGGGTCACCGAGCCGCCGATGCCAGTGTCGAGTTGCTCTCCGGCAAGCAAGCGGTCGCCTTCGATCAATATACGCTGGATACCCTCTGGAGAAACTGCGATAACCTGGCCAACAAGGCTTTTTACGATGGCGGCAACAGTGCTCATTTAACTCTCCAAACTTTTATGCAGGGGTCTGCCATAGTGGCGGCCATGTGGTTATGTCACTTGGGCTTGGTGTGCTTGAATATGTGGCGCAAGCTTTAGGCTTTGCCTGCTCGATGGGCATGCTGCGTTGAAATAGGCTCGAGTTGAACTTTTACAGCCTGTAGGTTCGAGCACGGCCCGACCGCTCTTCGCCTTTTTTTGCCTTGCCTGATCGCCGCGCGACAACTATTCGTGATAACCCTAGGCCTGACTATGCCCCTAGGGTTTGCCTGAGTCCTTGGCATGTTTCGGATGATGCTAATCAATAATTTTTGCACTTCATATCGGAAATCGTGTTTCTGAAGAGTATTCCTACATGCCGTACATGATTGGGTAAATATTCCTACTGCTACAAGTGAGCTTTCATCTTAAAAGGTTAGGAGGAATTAGCTCTTATAGTCGTGACAGTATTTTTCCGGGAATCAGTTGAATGCGTGTGTTCTTGTTCGCCGCTCTACCTTTCACTTTCATCACTACGCTTGTTCAAGCCCAGACGTTGCCCGAAGCCATGCAGAAAACCCTTGAGGTGCACCCGGAAATCCAGGCCGGCGTGAACGCACGCGCGGCTGTGGACCATCAATTGCGTGCAGCCCAAGGCGGCTATTTGCCGCGGGTCGAAGTGACCGCCGGCTATGGCCGCGAGGGCAGCGACAGCCCAGGCACCCGCAATCGCTGGGAGACGCTCAACCGTGGCGAATCGGCGATCCGCCTGCGGCAGATGGTCTTCGACGGCTTCGCCACTTCCAGTGAGGTCGGGCGTCAACAGGCTACCGTCAACGCTCGCGCCTACTCCCTGCTGGGCACCTCTGAGCGCACCGCGCTGACAGTTGCCCAGGTCTACCTCGATGTGCTGTCGCGCCGGGAGATGGTGCGCCTGGCCGAAGATAACCTGCGAAACCACGAACGCATCCTTGACCAGATCAAGTTGCGAACCAGCCGTGGCGTCGGCCGTCTTGCCGACCTCGACCAGGCCGAGGCGCGCCTGGCCCAGGCCCGCAACAACCTGACCACCGAGCAGACCAACCTGGCTGATGCCAATATCAATTACCTGAGCGTCGTCGGGCAGATGCCCGACGAATTAAGCATGCCTGCGCCATTTCTGGACCTGCTGCCGGCCACCCTTGAGGAGGCCCGTCATCAGTTGATCAAGAACAGTCCGATTCTGCGTTCGGCCGAGTCGGACATCGCCGCCGCCGAAAAACAATACGAAGCGGCAAAGTCCACGTTCTATCCGCGCTTCGATGCCGAAATTGGACGAACGGTAGCCAACAACCTAGACGGTGCGACCGGCCACAACAACGAGTGGCAGGCGATGCTGCGCATGAACTTCAACCTGTACGCAGGCGGCAGCAACAAGGCGGACCTGGAATCGAAGTCGTACCTGGCCAACCAGGCACTGGACATTCGTAACAACGCCTTGCGCCAACTCAATGAGGAGTTAGGCTTGGCATGGAATGCTCTGGACAACGCCAACACCCAGGTGCCGATCGCCCAGCAGTACGTCGATCACAGCAAGCGGGTGCGCAGCGCCTACCAGCAGCAGTTCGGCCTGGGCGAGCGAACCCTGCTCGACTTGCTCGACAGCGAGAATGAAACCTTCACCGCCCAGCGTCGTCTGGTGGAAGTGAAGAACATACAAATGTTTACTCAGTACCGAATCAAGGCGACCATTGGCCAACTGCTCAAGAGCCAGGGTGTTGTAGCCCCGATGGCCACCGTTGTGCAGAACGACCTGAAACCCAAGGTGAACCTGCCAGGCATGAACTGAAAGGCGCCTTGAACCCACCCCCCGCAAGGATGAAGAGAGCGCCGCGTGGAATCCGAAGTCAGTCGAGTCCAACTCAGCCACGATCCACGCAGTCAGCATGACGACCCGCTGCTGGACAGTCTGCTGACCCTGTGTGTCCTGCATCAGAAACCCGCCAGCCGGGCCATGCTGACCACCGGGCTGCCCTTGCCCTCACAACGCCTGACCGCCGAGTTGCTGCCGCGTGCGGCCGCACGGGCCGGGCTGCAGGGGCGCCTGTTGCAGCGCAAGCTGGAGCAGATACCCAGCATCGCCATGCCGGCGATGCTGCTGCTCAAGGAAGGCCGCTGCGCGGTGCTGCTGGGCTGGGAAAATGAAGACACCGCGCGGCTGCTGCTCAGCGAAAGCGACGGCGGCGAAGTGCATGTCACCCGTGAGGCGTTGCTGGGCGACTATAGCGGCAAGGTGTTCTTCGCCCAGCCCCAGCACAAGTTCGACGTCAACCACGGCAACCTGATCCCTCGCGCGCGCTCCTGGTTCCGCGACACGCTGCTGCGCAGCAAATGGCTGTACATCGATGCCATCGCCGCGAGCCTGGTGATCAACCTGATCGCCCTGGCAGCGCCGCTGTTCGTGATGAACGTCTATGACCGCGTGGTGCCCAACCAGGCCACCTCGACCCTGTGGGTGCTGGCGGTGGGTATCGCCGGGGCCTATGTGTTCGACCTGATCCTCAAAGGACTACGCAGCCTGTGCCTGGACCTGGCCGGCAAGAAGACCGACCTGATCATATCGGCGACGCTGTTCGAGCGTATCGTCGGCATGGCCATGAAGTACCGGCCGGCGCGGGTCGGCAGCTTCGCCCAGAACATCCATGAGTTTCAGGGCCTGCGTGACTTTCTTGCCTCGTTGACACTGACCAGCCTGATCGACCTACCGTTTACTCTGCTAATCCTGGTGGTCATCGCCATCATCGGGGGGCACCTTGTATGGATTCCGATCCTGGCGTTCCCCCTTGCCTTGGGTATTGGCTACGCCTTGCAGAAACCGCTGATGGCGACCATGGAACGCACCATGGCTTTGGCCTCCGAGCGGCAGTCGAGCTTGATCGAGACCCTGGCCGGACTGGACGGGATCAAGGTCAACAACGCCGAGAGTGAGCGTCAGTACATGTGGGAGCAGACCCTAGGCACCTTAAGCCGACTGGAACTGCGGGTGAAGGTGCTGTCGGGCCTGGCCATGAACATTACCGCGCTGGTCCAGCAATTGGCGGGCGTGGCCATGATCTGCGTGGGCGTCTACCTGATCATCGACGGCAATCTCAGCATGGGTGGCCTGGTGGCCTGCTACATGCTCAGCGGTCGGGCCCTTGGCCCACTGGGCTCGCTGAACGGCCTGCTGGCCCGCTATCAGCAAGCCAAGGTGACCATGGTTGCCACCGACCAGATGATGGAGTTGCCCCAGGAGCGCAATTTCGAAGAGCGTCCGCTGAGCCGTCAGGTGCTGCAGGGCGCGATCGAGTTCCGCGGCGTCGAGTTCACCTATCCAAACCAGCAGAACCAGGCGCTCAAGGGCATCAACCTGAATATCCGTCCGGGTGAGAAGGTTGGCATCATCGGTCGCAGTGGTTCGGGCAAGAGCTCCCTGGCCAAGCTGATCGTCGGCCTGTACGAACCAGATAACGGCTCGCTGCTGGTCGATGGCGTGGATATCCGCCAGATCGACGTCAGCGAACTGCGCCATAACATCGGCTACGTGCCCCAGGACATCCAGCTGTTGGCCGGCACCCTGCGCGACAACCTGGTCAGCGGCGCCCGCTACATCGAGGACGAGCTGATTCTCCAGGCCGCGGAACTGGCCGGCGTGCACGAGTTCGCCCGCCTGCACCCCGACGGCTACGAATTGCAGGTCGGCGAGCGCGGCCAAAATCTTTCCGGTGGCCAGCGGCAGAACGTCGCTCTGGGTCGTGCGTTGTTGCTCAACCCGCAGATTCTGCTGCTCGACGAGCCCACGAGCGCCATGGACAACACCGGCGAGGAGCGGCTCAAGCAGCGCCTCGCCGCAGTGGTCGAGAACAAGACCGTGCTGCTGGTTACCCACCGGGCGTCGCTGCTGTCGCTGGTGGATCGATTGATCGTCATCGATCGTGGACAGATCGTCGCGGATGGCCCGAAAGCCGCCGTCATGGATGCGCTGAAGAAGGGGCAGATCAGTGTTGCATAAGCTGGATATGGGGCGTTTCAAGGACAACCTGCGCCGCTACTTCAAGGGCTCCGAGTCGCTGGCCGGGCAGCCGCTGCCCGAGGTCAACAAGGCGCTGATCGAGGACGCGCCGCGAGTGGTGCGTCTGACCATCTGGGGCGTGATCGCGTTCTTCTTGTTTCTCATCGTCTGGGCCAGCGTCGCGCCCATCGACGAGGTGACCCGTGGGGAGGGCAAGGCCATCCCGTCATCCAAGGTGCAGAAAATCCAAAACCTTGAAGGTGGCATCGTTGCCGAGATCTTCGCCAAGGAGGGGGAGATCGTCGAAGTCGGCCAGCCGCTGCTGCGCCTGGACGAGACCCGCTTTGCCTCCAACGTCGACGAGACCGAGGCCTCGCGCTTGGCCATGGCTCTGCGTGTGCAGCGTCTGAACGCCGAGGTCGAGGACAAGCCGCTGCAGATTGACGAGGAACTGCGCAAAGCCGCCCCAAGCCAGGCGGCCAACGAGCAGTCGCTGTACCTGAGTCGGCGTCAGCAGCTGCAGGACGAGATTGGCGGTCTGCAACAGCAACTCGTGCAAAAGCAACAAGAGCTACGCGAGTTCAACTCCAAGCGCGCCCAGTACGCCAACAGCCTGCAGCTGCTGCGCCAGGAGATCGCCATGTCCGAGCCGTTGGTGGCCCAAGGCGCTATCTCTCAGGTCGAGGTGCTGCGGCTGCGCCGGGCCGAGGTTGAGAACCGTGGGCAGATGGACTCCACCGCCCTTGCTATCCCGCGGGCCGAGGCGGCGATCAAGGAGGTCGAGAGCAAGATCGAGGAGACCCGCGGCAAGTTCCGCAGCGAGGCGCTGACCCAGCTCAACGAGGCCCGCACCGAGCTGAACAAGGCCACCGCCACCAGCAAGGCGCTGGATGACCGCGTGCACCGCACCATGGTCACTTCGCCAGTGCGAGGTATCGTCAAGCAGTTGCTGGTCAACACCATCGGTGGAGTGATCCAACCGGGCAGCGACATCATCGAGATCGTGCCGCTGGACGATACCTTGGTGATCGAGGCGAAGATCCTGCCCAAGGATATCGCCTTCCTGCATCCAGGCCAGGAAGCCACGGTCAAGTTCACAGCCTATGACTACACCATCTATGGCGGGATGAAGGCCAAGCTGGAGCAGATCGGCGCTGATACCATCACCGACGAAGACAAGAAGACCACCTACTACTTGATCAAGCTGCGCACCGAGAAGAGCCACCTGGGCAGCGACGAGAAGCCGCTGCTGATCATCCCGGGAATGGTGGCGACGGTAGACATCATGACCGGCAAGAAGACCATCATGAGCTACCTGCTCAAGCCGATCATCAAGGCGCGCAGCGAAGCGCTGCGTGAGCGCTGATCGCCTCAAGGGGCATCAGCAGTGCTTGTGTGCGGGCTGCGCCCGCGATGGCGTAAGTGCAAGCAGAGATGTTGCTTGGTCCGATGCCATGGTGGGGCAGTCAGTCATTCCAGATATTGCGCCGCCGCGTTGACCAATGTCCGTGCAATCTCTTCACGTAGCGTCTGCGGCGCTTCCACCACCAGTCCATCGCCCTGGCTCAGCAACCACCAGCGCAAGGGCCAACCGTCCGCCACCGTCGCTCGCAGTCGGTGCCCCTGATCCAGGGCGGTCAACCGCATATCCGCGCTCAGCGGTGTCTCGCGCAGGCGGCGGGCCAGCAAATCGCTGATCCACGCCTGCAGTTCGATGCCCTGACCTTGTCCAGGCTGCAAAGTATCGCCGCGCAGATACCCCTGCAGGTCGAAATTTCCGCGTAACTCCCCGCCGGCGTTGGCCGACCAGTGCCAGCCGAACGGGATGCTCTTGTCATTGCGCTCCAGTGGAAAGATCAGCGACAGCTCGTTGAGGTCGCGCTCGACCGTGCGTTTGCTGACATTGAAGCCCACGTCACGCAGGCGCCACACCAGTTCGGCACTGGTGATCCCGGGGGAGCGGCTGGGCAACTGGCGCAGCAATGCCCATTGGCGGCTGAGGGTGGCACGGGTGGTGGCGAACGGCAAAAGGAAACGTCCTTGTCTAGGCTTGCGGGCATAGGATGGCGGCACGTGCAGGGCATGGCAATTGGCCACAGCCTGCTCAGATCAAGGAAGATGCAATTGGTTGCCTGGGATCAATTCGTTCGCGACAGGTTTTGTCGTGGCATCGCGCAGAATCACGCCTCATCACAGTGGAGGTTGGAGCTGTGGGTCGTTCAATGAGGATGAACATGTCTGCCGCCAGCAATATCCACTCGCTGCTTGCCCGGCTTCTACCGGAGCGGATCGTCCCGGCGCCGGCTCGCCCGGGGCAGCGCCACCGGCTGTTCGCCGGGGTCGGCATGCCCGCCCAACAGGCCCTGAGCGGCGAGCGCTTTGGCCTGATCGACCGCCTGGACGAGGCAGTCGACCTGCAGGCGGTCTACCACGACCTCTGCCGCCAGGCCCTGCTGGGCAATGTCGCGGCGCTCAACGACCTGGGCTGGGTCTGGCTCAATGGCAAGTACTGGCGCGGCGACACGGTGCTGGCGGGGCACCTGTTGCGCATGGCGGCGTTGCAGGGCAACGCTGCCGCCTGGTTCAACCTCGGCCAGCAGCAATACTTCGGCAAGGGCGTCGATGTTTCCTACGTTAACGCGGCCGAATACTACCGCCATGCTTTCGAGCGGGGCATGGTGCATGCCGCTGCGGCGCTGGGCGATCTGTACGAGGAAGAGGTGTGCGACGGCGAACAGGAGTGGCAGGTCGACCCTCTCGAGGCTTACCAATGGTTTCTGCGTGGCGCCGAGCGTGGCGAGAAGCGCTGCCGCTTCGAAGTGGGGTACCGACTGCTGCACGGCCTGTACGTCGAGGCCGATATCAAGGCCGGTCTGTACTGGCTGGAGTTGGCGGCGGCAACCGGGGTGATGCAGGCCGCCGAGGAGCTGGCTGTGCATTTCAGCAGCCGCGACGCGGCGCGCTACCTGGGCTGGCGCGACCAGGCAATCCAACTGGGCAGCACGCTGGCACTGACCATGAAGCTGGAAGACCAGATCCAGCCTTAGCGCAGCGCGCCTGCCGGGATCATGAACAACCTTTCATGTTTTCCCTCCGTCACCTGCGGTTGACGACAGGGGGAGGGCAGGGCGTATATTGATAGTTAGCAAACTATGAATATCCTCGGTTCTCACATGTCCCTCGACGCACTGCACCTGAAAATCAGCAGCGGCATGGTTGTGGCTGCCCGGCACTGGCGCCGCCTGTGCCAGGGCGCCCTGACCGGCTACGGTATTTCCGAAGCCTGCGCCGTCCCCTTGCTGATGATCGTGCGCCTGGGCGATGGCGTGCATCAGGTGGCGGTGGCCCAGGCGGCCGGGTTGGAAAGCCCGTCGCTGGTGCGCCTGCTCGACCAGCTGTGCAAGGCTGGCCTGGTATGCCGCAGCGAGGATCCGCTGGACCGTCGTGCCAAGGCGCTGAGCCTGACCGTCGAGGGCCGCGCCCTGGCCGAGTCCATCGAAGGCGAGCTGGTGCGCCTGCGTCGTGAGGTGCTTGGAGGCATAGACCAGGCCGACCTGGAGGCCACCTTGCGGGTCATCCATGCCTTCGAACAGGCAGGCCTGCAGCCATGAGTGGCTTCTTCAGCTCGGTCCCGCCTGCCCGCGACTGGTTCTACGGCGTGCGCACCTTCGCCGCCTCGATGATTGCCCTGTATATCGCCCTGCTGATGCAGCTGCCGCGCCCGTACTGGGCCATGGCCACGGTCTATATCGTCTCCAGCCCATTCCTCGGCCCGACCACATCCAAGGCGCTGTACCGCGCCCTGGGCACCTTGCTGGGCGCTGGCGGGGCGATCCTGCTGGTGCCACCGCTGGTGCAATCGCCGCTGCTGCTGAGCATCGCCATCGCCCTGTGGACCGGCACGTTGCTGTTCCTCTCGCTGAACCTGCGCACGGCCAACAACTACGTGCTGATGCTGGCCGGCTACACCCTGCCGATGATCGCCCTGGCGGTGGTCGATAACCCGCTGGCAGTGTTTGACGTGGCCTCGTCCAGGGCCCAGGAAATCTGCCTGGGAATCGTCTGCGCGGCGGTGGTTGGCGCGGTGTTCTGGCCGCGCCGGCTGGCACCTGTGGTGGTCGGCGCCACCGGCAGCTGGTTCGGCGAAGCGATTCGCTACTGCGACACCTACCTGGCCCGCGAAGCCGGCGCCGACAAGGTCGGCGGCATGCGTGGCGCGATGGTCGCCACCTTCAACTCGCTGGAGCTGATGATCGGCCAGCTCGGCCATGAAGGCGCCGGCCCGCATACCTTGAAGAACGCCCGCGAATTGCGCGGGCGGATGATCCATCTGCTGCCGGTGATCGACGCGCTCGACGATGCCCTGATCGCCCTTGAAGGTCGTGCCCCGGCGCAGTTCGCCTTGCTGCAACCGGTGCTGGACAGCGCCCGTAAATGGCTCGAAGGCACCGCCGACAGCGCCTCGGTGGCACGCTGGACCGCCCTGCACGAGCAGATCGACCGCCTGCAGCCGGGCGCCGCCGCCCTCGACCAGCGCGCCGAGCTGCTGCTGTCCAACGCCCTCTATCGCCTGACCGAATGGGCCGACCTCTGGCAGGACTGCTGCAGCCTGCAGCACGCCCTGCGCAAGGACGACGCCACGCCCTGGCGCGCGGTCTATCGTCACTGGCGCCTGGGCCGGCTGACGCCGTTCTTCGATCGCGGCCTGATGCTCTACTCGGTGTTTTCCACCGTCACCGCCATCGTCGTCGCCTGCGGCCTGTGGATCGGCCTTGGCTGGAACGACGGCGCCAGCGCGGTGATCCTCGCCGCCGTGTCGTGCAGTTTCTTCGCCGCCATGGACGACCCGGCGCCGCAGATCTACCGGTTCTTCTTCTGGACGCTGATGTCGGTGATCTTCTCCAGCCTGTACCTGTTCCTGGTGCTGCCCAACCTGCATGATTTCGCCATGCTGGTGCTGGCGTTTGCCGTGCCGTTCATCTGCGTCGGCACCCTGACCGTGCAGCCGCGCTTCTACCTCGGCACCTTGCTGACCATCGTCAACACCTCGACCTTCATCAGCATCCAGGGTGCCTACGACGCTGACTTTTTCACCTTCCTCAATTCCAACCTGGCCGGTCCCGTGGGGCTGCTGTTCGCCTTCATCTGGACCCTGGTGGTACGCCCGTTCGGCGTGGAACTGGCGGCCAAGCGCATGACCCGCTTCGCCTGGCGCGACATTGTCGAGATGACCGCGCCGGCCACCCTGGCCGAGCACCGCCAGGTCGGCGTGCAGATGCTCGACCGCCTGATGCAGCACCTGCCTCGCCTGTCGCAGACCGGCCAGGACAGTGGCGTGGCCTTGCGCGACCTGCGCGTGGGCCTGAATCTGCTCGACCTGCTGGCGTACATGCCGCGCGCCGGCGCCCAGGCTCGCGAGCGCCTGCAGACGGTGATCGAGGAAGTCGGCGCGCACTATGCCGCCTGCCTGCGCGCCGGCGAGCGCCTGCATGCCCCGGCGGCACTGCTGCGCAACATGGAGCGCGCGCGCCTGGCGCTGAACCTCGATGAGCTTTACGAGCGCGGCGATGCCCGCACCCACCTGCTGCACGCCCTGGCCGGTTTGCGCCTGGCGCTGCTGCCAGGTGTCGAGGTGATGCTCGAGCCCGCCGAACAAACGCAACTGCCCCCGGGCCTCGACGGAGCACCCCTGTGATCGGTGAACTGGATATCAGCGGGGTGTTCCTGCCCACGCTGCTGGTGATGATGTTTGGCACCTACCTGTTGTACCTGGGGGTGCACGCAGTGCTGGTGCGCCTGCATTTCTACCGCCTGGTCTGGCACCGGGCGCTGTTCAACGTTGCCCTGTATGCCGTGCTGCTTGGCGCGGTGGACCACTTTTGCCGAAGCCTGATGCTGCCATGAAAAAACCTTTGCTGACCTTGGGCCGCGTGGTCCTGACCTTGCTGGTAGTGACCTTCGCCGCCGTGCTCGTGTGGCAGATGGTGGTGTACTACATGTTCGCCCCCTGGACCCGCGACGGCCATATCCGCGCTGACGTGATCCAGATCGCCCCGGATGTCTCCGGGCTGATCCAGCAGGTCGAGGTGCGCGACAACCAGACCATCAAGCGCGGTGACGTGCTGTTCACCATCGACCAGGACCGTTTCACCCTGGCCCTGCGCCAGGCCAAGGCAACCCTGGCCGAACGCCAGGAAACCCTGGCCCAGGCCTCCCGCGAGGCCCAGCGCAACCGTAAGCTGGGCAACCTGGTGGCGGCCGAGCAGTTGGAAGAGAGCCAGTCGCGCGAGGCCCGCGCCCGTTCGGCGGTGAGCGAGGCCCAGGTGCAGGTGGATGTCGCCCAGCTCAACCTCGACCGCTCGGTGGTGCGCAGCCCGGTGGATGGCTACCTCAACGACCGCGCCCCGCGCGCTCATGAGTTCGTCAGCGCCGGGCGCCCGGTGTTGTCGGTGGTCGACAGCGCCTCGTATCACGTCGATGGCTATTTCGAGGAAACCAAGCTGGGCGGGATCCATATCGGCGACGCCGTGGATATCCGTGTGATGGGCGACCCCACCCGCCTGCGCGGCCGAGTGCAGAGCCTGTCCGCCGGTATCGAGGACCGCGACCGCAGCAGCGGCGCCAACCTGCTGCCCAACGTCAACCCGGCGTTCAGTTGGGTGCGCCTGGCCCAGCGGATCCCGGTACGCATCACCTTCGACGAAGTGCCGGCGGACTTTCGCATGATCGCCGGGCGCACCGCCACGGTGTCGATCGTAGAGGGCCAACGCCCATGAAACAGCTGATCCTGGCGGGGCTGTGCCTGTCCCTTGGCGCCTGCATGATGGTCGGCCCGGACTACGAGCTGCCCAAGGAGGCCGCCGTGCAGCGCGGCGACCTCAACGGCCCGCTGCGCCAGGACGCCGATAGCGTGGTCTCGGCGCCAGTGCCCGAGGACTGGTGGCAGCTGTACCAGGATCAACGGCTCAACCAGCTGGTGCGCGAGGCGCTCGGCGCCAACACCGAGCTGCGCGTGGCTGCCGCCAACATCGCCAAGGCCCGCGCCCAGGTGGAGGTGGCCGAGTCGCAGGGTGGCTTCAATGGTGGCGTCAAGCTGGGTGCCCAGCGCCTACAGGAGTCCGGCGAAGCGTTCCTGCTGCCGGAGAAAGTGCCGGTTGCCAACATTGGCGAGGCGATCATCAGCGCCAGCTACCAGTTCGACCTTTGGGGCACCTTCAAGCGCGGCACCGAGGCCGCCAAGGCCAATGCCGATGCCGTGCAAGCCGCCGCCGACACCGCGCGCATCACCCTGGTGGCCGATGTGGTCAAGGCGTACACCCAGGTGTGCTCGGCCAACGAGGAGTACCACATCGCCCGCGAGTCGCTGGACCTGCAGCAGCAGAGCGTGCAACTGACCCAGCGTCTGCGCGACGCCGGGCGTGGCGACGAGAGCCAGGTCACCCGGTCGCAGACCCAGTTCAAGTCCTTGCGCGCCGAGCTGCCGCGCTTCAAGGCCGAGCGCGAGGCGGGCCTCTACACGCTGGCCGCGTTGCTGGCCAGGCCTGTCGAGCAATTGCCTGCCGGCACCGCCGATTGCGCCGAGCTGCCACAGCTGTCACAACTGGTTCCGGTCGGCGATGGCGCCGCTCTGCTCAAGCGCCGCCCGGATGTGCGTCAGGCCGAACGCCAGCTGGCGGCAGCCACTGCCACCATCGGTGTGGCCACCGGCGCGCTGTACCCGGATATCAGCATCGGCGCCCAGGTGGGCACCATCGGCATCCTCGACAACCTCGGTGAGCCGGCCACCAACCGCTGGGGCTTCGGCCCGCAGGTCAGTTGGGCCATCCCCACCAACGGCACCCGCGCGCGCATCCGCATGGCCGAGGCCTCGACCCAAGCGGCGCTGGCACATTTCGATGGGGTGGTACTGAATGCCATTCGCGAAACCCAGACCCGCCTGGCGCAATACAGCGCGCTGCTGGATCGGCGCGACGCGCTGGCCGAGGCGGAGCGCTCCGCCAAGGAGTCGGCGGACCAGACCCACATGCGCTATCAGGTGGGGCGTGAGTCGTTCCTGGCGGATCTGCAAGCGACGCGGACCTACACCGATGCACGGGCGCAGCTGGCGGCGGCCAACAGTCAGGTGGCGATGGGGCAGATAGGCGTGTTCCTGGCCTTGGGTGGCGGCTGGAAAAGCAGTGCCAGACCTTGAGGAAGAGTGTGGGAGCGACGCATCGCCGCTCCCACGAACCCCTATGAAGCCCCCATTTCCCTTAGGGGAGAGGCTTAGTTCAGCACCCGCGCCGGCTCATCCGGCGGCAGGTTGTCCCGCCCACGCGGCTGCTTCGCCTGCCCGGGCACCGAGCCGCCCAACTGCTCGGCCAACTGCTGCGCCACATCCTCGCCCAGTGCCTTCGATACATCGCGCACCACCCGCGGACGGTTCAACGTCACGCGGCGGTCTTGGCTTTTCACCAGCTTGGTGTCCTGCCCTTCACCCATGGCGGTGAACGCCGAGGTGATCTCGTAGGTGCGGGTGTTGATCAGGCTGAAGTCGGCGACCACGGTCAGGCCCAGCACCGCCGAGTAGCTGTCGGTGTGGTCCAGCGAGTTGATGTCCTGCTGGAAGTCGATGTCCGACAGGGTGCCGAACAGCACGTAGTCGGCACCCTTGAACGCGCCGTTCTTGATGCGGCGGATCACGTCGTACACGTCCTCCTTCGAGTCGGCGGTGTAGGGGCGGCCCTGGACCAGCTGGAACATGCCGGTCTTGAGGATCTCACCCTTGATGTCGCCACCGAACTTGCGCAGCTCGGTCTGCTCGATGTAGCTGTTGAGGCTCTCGTACTCGCTGTAGCTCGACTGGCCGCTGGCGTGGTACATGCCGGCCTGGCCGCTGCTCTGGGCGTTGATGGTGTGGATGTATTCCTCCACCTGCGCCTGGTAGGCCAGGTCGGTCACCGCCACCTTGGGGGCCGCCTGCGCGCCGAAGGCGCAGGCCAGGCCGATTATTGCCATCCATGCACGCATCGATCAGCGCTCCGTGGTCTTGCGGATTTCTTTTTCGTCCATCCACTCGGCCAGGCCGCTTTCCACGTCGATCAGCTGCAGGCTGAACTTGTAGAACACGTCCTTGTAGTCGCTGCTGCGCTTGACGATCGAGCTGATCGAGCCTTCCAGGCGGTATTTGGCGGCTATCATGTTGCCGGTCTTGGCCACGGTCTTCTTCTTGTACAGGCCGCTCTGGTTCTGCAGCTTGAGCTGGTCGACCTGGCTCTGCATGTCGGTGTTGTCGCTGGCGAAGCGGGCGGCGCCGGATTTCATCAGCTGGGTCTTGATCGAGGTGGTGATCTCGCGGGTGTCGATGTACTCGCTGGTCTTGTTCTTCACGTCGTACACCTGCACCACCGGGCGGCCGTGCAGCACGCCGGACTGGGCCAGCGAGCGGGTCATGCTCTCGGCTATCATCTGCAGGTCGGTGGAGCCGAACTCGTTGGTCACCAGTTCGACGGCCTTGCTGTCGCCGTAGCTGATGTTCTTGCCGCCGAGAACCGGCGAAGGGGTGCTGCAGCCGCTGACCAGGGCGATGGCGAGGGCGGCGAGGGAAAGGCGTGCAAACATCGAACGTGCTCCTGAAAGGGGGTTACCGGGTGTGGACTTCGAGGCGGAAGTCACGGGCTGCGGGGGTCGGTGCGATGGCGGGCAGGAACTTGGCCTGCTTGCCGTACAGCGGCAGGGCCTTCCAGCTCTCTTCATCGGCCACCGGGAAACCATCGCTGCCCAGCCAGGCGAAGCGGTAGAACAGGGTCTGGTTGCTGCGGCTGCTGTTGGTCAGCGCCACGTTGACGGTGAGATAGCCGTTTTCGCGGGCGACGCGCATCTGGCCGATCTCGATGTCATCCAGCTGGCCCATGGTCACCACCTTGCTGGCGGCGCTGCCCGGGGCAGGGGGCGGGGTGGCGCAGCCGGCCAGGAGGGCGACGGCGGCCAGGGCGAGGCATGTTTTGCGCATGTTCGATCCTTGGGTTACTTGAGGCTGGCGACAGCAGTGGCTGCGGCCTGCGGGGCGACTTCGACGGACGGGCCGCCAGCGAACACGCGGTTGCCGACCACGCGCAGGCTGACCACCTGGTAGGGGCGATCGACTTTCACCGTGACCTGGGTACCGCCGAGGCTCGACGGCAGGCTCACGTGGTGTTCGCCCTGCTTGAGGCGTACACGGGCCACCTGGGTTTCGTTTGGCAGGGTGCGCCAGGTACGGGTATCGGCACCTTCCAGCACGGTGGAGGCAATGCCCACCACCAGCCCGGCCATCGGGTTGGTCTGGTTCAAGTTCTTCTGCGCCACGCCGCGGCTGATGGCGCGCACGCTGGTGCGCAGGATGATGCCAGGCATGTCGTCGCGCAGGGCGCGGCGTGACATGGCAGTGGTGCTGTTGAGCGCGGTCAGGGCCAGGACCTTGTCGTTGAGCTGAATCTCGCTCAGGTGCGCGGTCGAAGTGTCCTCCCTGATGATCGGGAACGACAACGGAGTGATCACCAGGTTGTCCTGGATCGGCAGTGGCAGCGGGATGCGGATCGAATCACGAGCCGGGGCCAGGCCGGTCTGTACCACGATCAGCACGTCGCTTTCACCGGCCTTGGCGCTGTTCTTGTCCAGCTCCAGCAGCGCCTGGTCCAGCAGCGGGGTATTCGGGCGCAGCTCGGCGGCCTTGCGGTAACCCGGCGCGGCCAGGCCCTTCTCGCCGAGGGCTTCGTAGACATAGCCGGACAGGTAATGGCTGAAGGCGCTCTGGTAGCTGTTCTTCAGGCCGACCACCTCAGGGGCGTCGAGGCTGGCGACCGGGTAACCCTGCAGGTCCTTGTATTCGGTCTTGATGCCTTCCTTCTCGGCCTCTTCCTCGCGCTTGAGGTATTCCTTGTCGCGCAGCTCGGCGATGATCGCCTCACGCTCGTGGGTCTTCTTGATCTCGGTGCGGGCGCCGTCGAAGTCGTTCTGCGCCAGCAGGTTCAAGGCCATTTGCGTGGTCAACATGACTTTTTCGTAGTCGTAGCCTTCGTAGCGGCGCACCTTGTCGTTGACCAAGTAGCTGCCAAACTGGCTCAGGTACTTGTCGGTGTCGAGCTTGACCGACTCTTCCCACTGGAACACCACGCTGTCGGCCGAGCGCCAGGCGTCCTGGCTGCCCTTGAGGTCGCCCTTGGAGCGCAGCAGCTCGCCTTTCTCGAAGTAGTAGAGCAGGTCTTTCTTGTCGCCCTTGTTGTTGCTTTCCAGCAGGGCGAGGGCGGCGTCGACATTGCCGGCGGCCAACTGCTTGTTGGTCTCCTGCAGTTCGCTGTCGTAGCTGCGGAACACCGAGCAGCCGGTAAGCTGCACGGCGGCGACCAGGGTCGCCAGGGTGAGGGCGCGGGATACCATCGGACTTCTTCTTTCCCTGAAACGGTTGGCCGCGTGGGCGGGGGCGGCAGATCCCTCTGTTTTATCGCCAGAACCTCTCGATGGAGGCGCCTTGATTGCTAATGGCTATTACGGCGGCGCGGAATTATACCCAAAGTAGTAGCTATGTGATGGCGAATTGCTTCGCATTTTCTGCAGGCGTGCCATCGGTCGAAAAAGCGCTTTCCAGGCTGTTGACAGGTCAATTTGTCGCAAGATTTTTCATGAAATCTGCCAGTGAGCCTTGAGCGGGAGAGAGTGGAAGTGAACAATGTTCTCTTTCGTATTTCCGTCGAGATTGGCCATGATTTCCCGTTCCCGTCTGCTTGCCTGGCTGCCTGCCCTGTTGCTTGGCCCGGTGATGGCGCTGTGCAGCACCCCGACGCTGGCCGAAGCACCCGCCGAGGCGACCAAGGCGTTGCATCTGCTGGATTACATCGGTGCCGACTACCCACCGACCGTGCGCGACGGCAAGGTGGTGGACGACGGGGAATACCGCGAGCAACAGGAGTTCAGCGGGGTGCTGGCCGAGCTGGTCAAGGGGCTGCCCGAGCATGCCGAGCGCGGCGCGCTGGAGCAGGGTGTCCAGAGCCTGCGCCAGGCCATCGACCAGCGTCAGGATGGCGCCGGCGTTGCCCGTCAGGCCCGCCAGCTGGGTGCGCGGCTGGCCGTGGCCTACGAGGTAAGCCAGGCACCGGTGATCACCCCGGACCCGGCCCGCGGCGCATCGCTGTATGCCCAGAATTGCTCGATCTGCCACGGCGATACCGGGCTGGGCGATGGCCCGGCCGGCGTCGGCCTGGAGCCTGCGCCGGCCAACCTGCGCGATGCCGCGCGCCTCGACCAGCTCAGCCTGTTCGACCTGTACAACACCCTCGGGCTGGGCATCGAGGGCACCGAGATGCCCTCGTTCGCTGACCAGCTCGACGAGCGCCAACGCTGGGACGTGGCGGCCTACATCGCCAGTTTCACCGCCGATCCGCAGGCGGCAAAGAGCGACAAGACCTGGAACCTCGCCGACCTGGCCCGGCAGACCCCGGCCGAGGTTGCCGCCAATGAAGGCGCAAACGCCGTGGGCGCGTTCCGCGCCCAGCGGGCGCAACCGCCGCAGGTCAAGCGTGGCCCGGCGCAGCTGCTCGAGTACACCTCCAGCACCCTGGACAAGAGCCTGGCGGCTTACCGTGCCGGCGACCACGACCAGGCCTACGACTTGTCGGTGGCGGCTTACCTGGAAGGCTTCGAGCTGGTGGAAAGCTCGCTTGACAACATCGACACCCAGGCCCGCAAGGACACCGAGAAGTCGCTGATGGCCTACCGTCAGTCGCTGCAGGACGGCCTGCCGGTGGCCCAGGCCGAACAGCGCCTGGCTGAAGCCAAGGTCAAGCTCGAACAGGCCTCGAAGCTGCTGGGCAGCGATGGCCTTAGCTGGTCGTTGAGCTACATCTCCGGCCTGCTGATCCTGCTGCGCGAGGGCCTGGAGGCGATCCTGGTGCTGGCGGCGATCCTCGCTTTCCTGCGCAACACCGGCCAGCAGTCTGCGGTGCGTAGCGTCAACGTCGGCTGGGCCCTGGCGCTGGTCGCCGGTTTCGCCACCTGGGCCCTGGCGGCCTACGTGATCGATGTCGGTGGCGCGCAGCGTGAGCTGCTCGAAGGCTGCACGGCTTTGTTCGCCGCGGTGATGGTGCTGTGGCTCGGCGTGTGGATGCACGACCGCCGCCACGCGGCCGCCTGGCAGGACTACATCAAGAGCAGCCTGGTCAGTGGCGGCGGGCGCTTCGGCTTTGCCGTGCTGGCGTTCTTCTCGGTGTATCGCGAGTTGTTCGAGGTGATCCTGTTCTACGAGACCCTGTGGCTGCAGGCCGGGCCGGCTGGCCACCAGGCGGTTCTGGCAGGCGGTGCCACGGCGCTGGTGCTGCTGGTGGGCCTGGCCTGGGTGATCCTGCGCGGCTCGGCCAAGCTGCCGCTGTCGCTGTTCTTCAGCATCAACGCGGCTTTGCTCTGTGCGCTGTCGGTGGTGTTCGCCGGGCATGGCGTCAAGGCGCTGCAGGAGGCCGGCGTCCTGGGTACGCGGCCGGTGGCGTTCTTCGAGTTCGACTGGCTGGGGATCCACGCCGATCTCTACTCACTGAGCGCGCAGGCGGTGGCGTTGCTGGCTATCGTGTTCCTCTATGGGCGCAGCCGCTTGGCCGAGAAGCGCCGGGCGGCGGCCAGCTGAGTCTGTGCAGTGGGAAGGGGTGGTGTGCCGCCACCCCGCCCCGCAATGAGGCTGGGGCTGGCATAATGTCCGCCCGGAGCACAGGATTAATCTCATGCGTGTATGGATCGATGCCGACGCCTGCCCCAAGGCGGCCAAGGACCTGATCGTCAAGTTCGCCCTCAAGCGCAAGCTGGAGGTGGTGATGGTGGCCGGCCAGCCGCAGATCAAGCCGGCTTTCGCCTGCGTGCGGCTTATCGTGGTGCCCAGCGGCATGGACGCGGCCGACGACTACCTGGTGGACAACGCCGAGCCCGGCGAGCTGGTGATTTGCAGCGACGTGCCGCTGGCCGACCGCCTGATCAAGAAAGGCGTAGCCGCGCTGGACCCGCGTGGCCGCGAGTTCGACGAGCGCAACATGGGCGAGCGCCTGGCGGTGCGCAACCTGTTCACCGAACTGCGCGAGCAGGGGCAGGTGGGTGGCGGGCAGGCACCTTATGGCGAACGCGAGAAGCAGGCGTTCGCCAATGCCCTGGACCGGATTCTGGGACGGCTTTCCAAGCGTTGAGTACGTGGGGTTGCCGGTTCCCGCATGTGTAGGTGATCCTGTGGGAGCCGGCTTGCCGGCGATGGCCTGCGTAGCAGGCCTTCGAGGCCTTACTTGTCACCCTCGTGGGTCAGCTCCAGCACCCGATCCACCAACTTGTAGATGCCACCCGCCGCCTCGCTGATCGACTTGGCCAGCATGTACGCCGGGGTAGTCACCAGCTTGCGCTGGGTATCTTCGACGATGTCATGCACATCGCACTCTTCATGGGTGCCGCCCATCTTCACCACCGCCGCGCTGGTATCGGCGTCAGTGCCGATGGTGCAGACCACGCCCGGCCCATAGATCTTCGCCGCCAGGGCCGGCGAGATGCAGATCAGCCCGACCGGCTTGCAGGCGCCGGCAAAGGCCTCGGCCAGCGCCAGCACGTCCGGTTGCACGGTGCAGTTGGCGCCTTCGACGGCAAAGTTCGACAGGTTCTTCGCCGCGCCGAAGCCTCCCGGCACGATCAGGGCGTCGAAGTCCTCGACCTTGGCTTCGCGAATGTCCTTCACCTCGCCACGGGCGATGCGCGCCGACTCCACCAGCACATTGCGCGATTCGGGCATCTCTTCCCCGGTCAGGTGGTCGATCACATGCATCTGCGCGATGTTCGGCGCGAAGCACTGCACCTGGGCGCCGCGCTGGTCCAGGCGCAGCAGGGTGATCACGCTCTCGTGGATTTCGGCGCCGTCGTACACGCCGCAACCGGACAGAATCACCGCAACTTTTTTCGTCATGCTCAATACTCCAGTGTCGAGGCGCTAAATGTCCTCTAGTTTGGCAGATGTAGCCATGGGATTTGCCCCAGTGCGGGCCTAATCTTCGTGGACAACCTTGGAGGGGGCCGTTCATGGACCTGATTCTGCTGGCCGTGCCGTTCTTCTTCGTGCTGATCGCGGTGGAGCTGATCGCCGACCGCGTACGCGGGCGCCGCAACTACCAGCTTGCCGACTCGATCAACAGCCTGAGCACCGGTGCGCTGTCCACCAGCACCGGCCTTCTGACCAAAGGGGTGGGGCTGATCACCTATGCCGTGGCCTGGGAGCACCTGGCCTGGCTGCGGCTGCCGGCGGGTGCCTGGTGGGTGTGGGTGGTCGCTTTCGTGCTCTACGACCTCTGCTATTACTGGCTGCACCGCCTGGGCCACGAGCGCAACGTTTTGTGGGCCGCGCACTCGGTGCATCACCAGAGCGAGGAGTACAACCTCACCACCGCCTTGCGCCAGACCAGCAGCGGTTTTCTGTTTTCCTGGATCTTCTACCTGCCGCTGGCGTTGCTGGGCGTGCCGCCCCTGGTGTTCCTCACCGTGGCCTCGCTGAACCTGCTCTACCAGTTCTGGGTGCACACTCGCCATGTGCCCAAGCTGGGCTGGCTCGAGTGGATTTTCATTACGCCGTCCAACCATCGCGTCCACCATGCGCAGAATCCTCTGTACTTGGATCGCAACTACGGCGGCGTGTTCATAATCTGGGACCGGCTGTTCGGCACCTTCCAGGAAGAGGACGATCGCGAGCCGGTGATCTTCGGCGTGACCACGCCTTTGGCGAGCTGGAACCCGCTGTGGGCCAACGTGCAGTTCTACGCCCAGCTGTGGGACGACGCCCGGCGAACGGCCCGTTGGTGGGACAAGCTGCGTATCTGGTTCATGCCCACTGGCTGGCGGCCAGCGGACGTGACCGCCGCTTATCCACAGGCCAAGCAGGACCTCGCCGCGTTTCGCAAGTTCGCGATCCCGCTGGGCGGTGCACAGCAGTTGTACGTCACGGCGCAGTTCGCGGTCTACGTGGCGTTGGGCAGTTATCTGATGGAGATGGCGGACCAGGTGACGCCCGCAGCCCTGGCATTGGGCTGGACGGTAATGGCGTTCGGGCTGTTCGTGCTGGGCGTGGCGCTCGAGGATCGACCCTGGGCAGCGCGCCTGGAGCTGGCGCGCCTGCTATCGAATGCGCCAGCGCTGTACCTGGCCGGCGCGTTGGGCTTAGTGCTGGTCACGCCCCTGTTCTGGCTGCTGCTCCTGGGTTACAGCCTGCTCAGCCTCGGCGGCCTGGCCCTCTGCCGCCGCGCGACGCTCGGCGCGGCTGTTGCGAAAGCGCCGGCGCAGCCAGAGCGCGAGGCCCAGCACCAGCAGGCCGCCGAGCACCCATAGCTCGTATTTCTTGATGCTGCCCAGCATGCCTTCGAGTATGGCGCCGAAGTGATAGGCGGCCAGGCCCAGGGCCAGGGCCCAGACTGCGGCGCCGATGCCGTTGAGCAGCAGGTAGCGGCGTGGCGGGTAGCCGGACAGGCCGATGGCCACCGGCATCACCGTGCGCAGGCCGTAGACGAAGCGGAAGCTCAGCACCCAGATGTCCGGATGGCGGCGGATATGCTCCAGCGCGCGGTCGCCCATGGCTTGCCAGCGAGGCTTGCGGGCGAGGATCTTGCGCCCGTGGCGTCGACCCATGAAATACCACAACTGGTCACCGGCATAACTGCCACAGAAGGCCACCAGGACCACCAGCTTGATATCCATGTATTCGCGAAACGCAAGAAACCCTGCGAGCACGAGGATGGTCTCGCCTTCGAAGAACGTGCCGAGAAAAAGGGCAAAGTAGCCGAAATCGTTCAGGAATTGTTGAAGCATTTTCTGGCGTGCTGGCGAAATGAACGCGCAGCCTACCCCTTCGGGCGCGTTCGGGAAAGTGTCCAAATGTGTCTCGACGTGAACAATTCCTACAAGGACAATGACTGCGGCCACAAGTCGCAGGGTTGCCCTCGGGTGTCACACAGGCGTCATAATGGCCGCTTATAACTGTCGCGCTCGCCCGCCTGCGCGGGCTCAGGAGTCTGCCGTGAGCTTTACCCCCGCCAATCGTCTGTTTCCTGCCACCCGTCTGCGTCGCAACCGTCGGGACGAATTCTCCCGTCGTCTGGTTCGCGAAAACACCCTGACTGTCGATGACCTGATTCTTCCGGTATTCGTACTGGACGGCGAGGGCCGCCGCGAAGAAGTGCCGTCCATGCCGGGCGTCGAGCGCCTGTCGATCGACCTGCTGCTGGAAGCCGCGCAGGCTTGGGTAGAGCTGGGCATTCCGGCGCTGGCGCTGTTCCCGGTGACCCCGACCGAAAAGAAATCCCTCGATGGCGCCGAAGCCTGGAACCCGGACGGCATCGCCCAGCGTGCCACCCGCGCCCTGCGTGCCCGCTTCCCGGAACTGGGGGTGATCACCGACGTGGCCCTTGACCCGTTCACCACCCACGGTCAGGACGGCATCCTCGATGAGGAAGGCTATGTGCAGAACGACATCACCGTCGACGCCCTGGTGCGTCAGGCGCTGTCCCATGCCGAGGCCGGCGCCCAGGTGGTCGCCCCGTCGGACATGATGGACGGCCGTCTCGGCGCGATCCGTGAAGCCCTCGAAGTGGCCGGCCACGTCAACGTGCGCATCATGGCCTACTCGGCCAAGTACGCCAGTGCCTACTACGGCCCATTCCGTGATGCGGTCGGCTCGGCGCTGAACCTGGGCAAGGCCAACAAGGCCTCCTACCAGATGGATCCGGCCAACAGCGACGAGGCCCTGCACGAAGTGGCCACCGACCTTGCCGAAGGCGCCGACATGGTCATGGTCAAGCCGGGCATGCCGTACCTGGACATCGTTCACCGGGTGAAGACCGAGTTCAAGGTGCCGACCTTCGTCTATCAGGTCAGCGGCGAGTACGCCATGCACATGGCCGCGATCCAGAACGGCTGGCTCAGCGAAGCCGTGATCCTCGAATCCCTCACCGCATTCAAACGGGCAGGCGCCGATGGCATCCTGACCTATTTCGCCGTGCGTGCCGCTCAAATGATGAGAGGGCAGTAACGCTCTCCAGGAACGTCAGATGAATAACGAAGTGCTCAACCCTGTCGCGATCAAGGATGCCCAGGCCGTGCCCGAAGAAATGGTGCAGACCCCGCCCGACCTGCCGGCGGTAGCGCAGCCGGAACCTGTCGCTGAAGCCGCCCCGGCCCCTGTGCCTGCGCCGGCCCCGGCGATCGCCGTGCCGAGCCTGGACGACAGCAGCCTGTACATTCATCGCGAGCTTTCGCAGCTGCAGTTCAATATCCGCGTGCTGGAGCAGGCGCTGGACGAGTCGTACCCGCTGCTCGAGCGCCTGAAGTTCCTGTTGATCTTCTCCAGCAACCTGGACGAGTTCTTCGAAATCCGTGTGGCGGGCCTGAAGAAGCAGATCAACTTCGCCCGCGAACAGGCCGGCGCCGATGGCCTGCAGCCGCACCAGGCGCTGGCGCGGATCAGCGAGCTGGTGCACCTTGAAGTGGATCGGCAGTACGCGATCCTCAACGACGTGCTGCTGCCGGAGCTGGAAAAACACGCCATTCGCTTCATCCGGCGCCGTTACTGGACACCCAAGCTCAAGACCTGGGTACGACGCTTCTTCCGCGACGAGATCGCGCCGATCATCACCCCGATCGGCCTCGACCCGACCCACCCGTTCCCGTTGCTGGTGAACAAGAGCCTGAACTTCATCGTCGAGCTCGAGGGTGTCGACGCCTTCGGCCGCGATTCGGGCTTGGCGATCATCCCGGCACCGCGCCTGCTGCCGCGGGTAATCCGGGTGCCGGAAGACGTCGGCGGGCCTGGCGACAACTATGTGTTCCTGTCGTCGATGATCCATGCCCATGCCGATGACCTGTTCCAGGGCATGAAGGTCAAGGGCTGCTACCAGTTCCGCCTGACCCGTAACGCCGACCTGGCGCTGGACTCGGAAGAGGTCGACGACCTCGCCCGTGCCCTGCGCGGCGAGTTGTTCTCGCGCCGCTACGGCGATGCCGTGCGCCTCGAGGTAGCCGATACCTGCCCCAAACACCTCTCCGACTATCTGCTCAAGCAGTTCAGCCTGAGCGAGAGCGAACTGTACCAGGTCAACGGCCCGGTCAACCTGACCCGTCTGTTCAGCATCACCGGGCTCGACAGCCACCCCGAGCTGCAGTACACGCCGTTCACCCCGGCGATCCCCAAGCTGCTGGTGAACGCCGACAACATCTTCAGTGTGATCGGCAAGCAGGACATCCTGCTGATGCACCCGTTCGAATCGTTCACCCCAGTGATCGACCTGCTGCGTCAGGCCGCCAAGGACCCGCACGTGCTTGCCGTGCGCCAGACGCTCTATCGCTCGGGTGCCAACTCGGAGATCGTCGACGCCCTGGTGGACGCGGCGCGTAACGGCAAGGAGGTCACGGCAGTGATCGAATTGCGCGCACGCTTCGACGAAGAGTCCAACCTGCAGATGGCCAGCCGCCTGCAGGCCGCCGGCGCGGTGGTGATCTACGGGGTGGTCGGTTTCAAGACCCACGCCAAGATGATGCTGATCCTGCGCCGCGAGCAGGGCGAGATCGTCCGTTACGCACACCTGGGCACCGGCAACTACCACGCCGGCAACGCCCGCCTGTACACCGACTACAGCCTGCTGACCTCCGACGACGCCCTCACCGAGGACGTCGGCAAACTGTTCAGCCAGTTGATCGGCATGGGCAAGACCCTGCGCATGAAGAAGCTGCTGCACGCGCCCTTCACCCTGAAAAAGGGCATGCTCGACATGATCGCCCGGGAGACCCAGTTCGCCCTGGAGGGCAAGCCTGCGCACATCATCGCCAAGTTCAACTCGCTGACCGACGCCAAGATCATCAAGGCGCTGTACAAGGCCAGCCAGTCGGGCGTGCGCATCGACCTGGTGGTGCGTGGCATGTGCTGCCTGCGTCCGGGTATACCGGGGGTGTCGCACAACATCCATGTGCGCTCGATCATCGGCCGCTTCCTCGAGCATACCCGGGTGTTCTACTTCCTCAATGGCGGCGAGGAGCAGATCTACCTGTCCAGTGCCGACTGGATGGAGCGCAACCTCGACAAGCGTGTCGAGACCTGCTTCCCGGTGGAAGGCAAGAAGCTGTTGCTGCGGGTCAAGAAGGAGCTGGAAGGGTACCTGACCGACAACACCCAGGCCTGGACCCTGCAACCGGACGGGCGCTACGTGCGCAGCACCCCGACCGGCAACCAGAATCCGCGCAGTGCCCAGGCGACCCTGCTGGAGCGCCTGAGCAACCCGGTCCTCAACGTACGCTGAGAACGAAGCCGACCCGGGCCAGCCACTCCGCCTCGTTGGCGAAGTCGGCCTGGGTCAGCTGGTTTTCTTCCAGCCAGTTTCCAGGGAAGATCACTTCCAGGCTGTTGTCGCCGGCCTGCAGCACCACTTTCGGCATCTGCTGGGTGCCGCGGATGTGATGGAAGAGGATGGCGAAGCGCAGCAGCACGCACAGGCGGATCAGCTTGATGCCTTCGTCGCCGAACTCGGCGAACTTGTCCTTGGGAATGTTGCGGCGATGGCCGCGCACCAGCAGGGCCATCATCTGCTGGTCCTCGCGGGAGAAGCCGGACAGGTCGGAGTGCTCGATCAGGTAGGCACCGTGCTTGTGGTAGTGGTAATGGGCGATGTCCAGGCCCACTTCGTGCACTTTCGCCGCCCAGCCAAGAAGATCGCGCCAGTTGCCGTCCTCGAGGTCCCATGCCTTGGCCACTTGGTCGAAGGCGTGCAGCGCCTTGCGCTCGACCCGTGCGGCCTGGCCCTGGTCGACGTGGTAACGCTCCATCAGCGAGTTCAGGGTGCGCTCGCGCACATCTTCGTGATGGTGGCGGCCCAGCAGGTCGAACAACACGCCTTCGCGCAGGGCACCGTCGCAGTGTTCCATACGCTGCAGCTCCAGCGCATCGAAGATCGCCTCGAGGATGGCCAGGCCTGCGGGGAAAATGGTTCGGCGATCGGGCTTGACCCCTTCGAAGTCGATCTTGTCGGTCTCGCCCAGCTTGAACAGCTTGCGCTTGACCCAGGCCAAGCCCTCGGCGTTGACCTCGCCATTACCCAGTCCGCCGGACTTGATGGCGGCGCCGATGGCGCGGATGGTCCCGGACGAGCCGATGGCCTCATCCCAGGTCAGGCGGTGCAGGGCGTTCTCGATGCTCATCAGCTCCAGGCGCGCGGCGGTGTAGGCCTGTGCGTAGCGCGCCGGGGTAATCTTGCCGTCGCGGAAATAACGCTGGGTGAAGCTGACGCAGCCCATTTGCAGGCTTTCGCGCAGCAGCGGCTCGAAACGCTGGCCGATGATGAACTCGGTGCTGCCGCCGCCGATGTCGGCAACCAGGCGCTTGCCCGGGGTGTCGGCCAGGGTGTGGGACACGCCCAGGTAGATCAGGCGCGCCTCTTCACGGCCGGAAATGACCTCGACCGGGTGGCCGAGGATGGCCTCGGCGCGCTGGATGAATTCGTTGCGGTTGCGTGCTTCGCGCAAGGCGTTGGTGCCGACGATGCGCACCGCGCCCTGGGGCATGCCGTTGATCAGCTGGGCGAAGCGCTTGAGGCATTCCAGTCCGCGTTGCATGGCTTCTTCGCTGAGCTTGCGCTCATCGTCGATGCCGGCGGCGAGCTGAACCTTTTCTCCAAGCCTTTCGAGGATGCGGATTTCCGTATGATGGGCCTTGGCCACGACCATGTGGAAGCTGTTGGAGCCCAGGTCGATGGCGGCGATCAGAGACAGGTTCTTCGCGGTGGTATGCGGCATGGTCTGGAGGTTCTCGGTCGTTAACCCGGCAATCGTGCCACGATCGTGGTCCTACGCCAACGAGCGGCACTGCAAGGCTTGATGCATGGCAATGTCATAGCAATGTTATGACCGTGATATGACAGTTTCGATTCGTGGCGTCTTGCACAACTATAGTTACACTCAATCGTCTGTGGCTTCCTGTCGCGCCTGGGTGCGGCTATGATGGGCAACGTTTTTTTGTGCTTACGACCTGGAGATATCCATGAGCAGCGATCTTATCAAACATGTCACCGACGCTACCTTCGAAGCCGAAGTCCTGCAGGCTCAAGGTGCGGTACTGGTCGACTACTGGGCTGAATGGTGCGGTCCATGCAAGATGATCGCTCCGGTTCTGGACGACATCGCCACTGAATACGAAGGCAAGGTGACCATCGCCAAGCTGAACATCGACGAAAACCAGGAAACCCCGGCCAAGCACGGCGTGCGTGGCATCCCGACGCTGATGCTGTTCAAGAACGGCAACGTCGAGGCCACCAAGGTCGGCGCGTTGTCCAAGTCGCAGCTCAAAGCGTTCCTCGACGCCAGCCTGTGATGTGAAGAAGCCCCGCAAATGCGGGGCTTTTCTTTATCTGTTGTAGGTGGTTTTCCTGAGGGCTGGCGAGCCCCGGCCTTGCGGCCATCCAGTCGGATGGCCCCGTAAAACACTGGCCAAAACCACTAGACGTCGAAAAAAGCAAGTGTTACATTCGGCCTCGCACTGCTTCTCCAGTGCCCTCTGCACGCCGTCGCCGAAGCATCCCTAATTCGAATCAGTACGCGATCCTGTCGCCATCTAGCGGCGCGGCCTCATTAAGCCAACTGCTTAATTTTTCCCTTCCTTACATGATTACGTCACTCCCCTTATGAACCTGACAGAACTCAAGCAAAAGCCGATTACCGATCTTTTGGAAATGGCCGAACAGATGGGCATCGAAAACATGGCCCGTTCGCGCAAACAGGACGTGATTTTCGCCCTGCTGAAAAAGCATGCGAAAAGCGGCGAAGAGATCTCGGGTGACGGCGTGCTGGAGATTCTCCAGGATGGTTTCGGTTTCCTGCGTTCGGCGGATGCCTCTTACCTGGCCGGCCCTGACGACATCTACGTTTCGCCCAGCCAGATCCGTCGCTTCAACCTGCGCACCGGCGACACCATCGTCGGCAAGATCCGCCCACCGAAGGAAGGCGAGCGTTACTTCGCGCTGCTGAAGGTCGATACCATCAACTTCGACCGTCCGGAAAACGCGAAGAACAAGATCCTGTTCGAAAACCTGACGCCGCTGTTCCCGAACAAGCGCCTGAAGATGGAAGCCGGTAACGGCTCCACCGAAGACCTCACCGGTCGCGTCATCGACCTGTGTGCCCCGATCGGCAAAGGCCAGCGTGGCCTGATCGTCGCACCGCCGAAAGCCGGTAAGACCATCATGCTGCAGAACATCGCGGCCAACATTACCCGCAACAACCCCGAGTGCCACCTGATCGTCCTGCTGATCGACGAGCGCCCGGAAGAAGTGACCGAGATGCAGCGCACCGTGCGCGGCGAAGTGGTCGCCTCGACCTTCGACGAGCCGCCGACCCGCCACGTGCAGGTCGCCGAGATGGTCATCGAGAAGGCCAAGCGCCTGGTCGAGCACAAGAAAGACGTGGTCATCCTGCTCGACTCCATCACCCGTCTGGCGCGTGCCTACAACACCGTGATCCCGAGCTCTGGCAAGGTGCTGACCGGTGGTGTCGATGCCCACGCCCTGGAGAAGCCGAAGCGCTTCTTCGGTGCCGCCCGTAACATCGAGGAAGGCGGTTCGCTGACCATCATCGCCACCGCGCTGGTCGAGACCGGCTCGAAGATGGACGAAGTGATCTACGAAGAGTTCAAGGGTACCGGCAACATGGAGCTGCCCCTGGACCGCCGCATCGCCGAGAAGCGTGTGTTCCCTGCCATCAACATCAACAAGTCCGGTACCCGCCGCGAAGAGCTGCTGACCGCCGACGACGAACTGCAGCGCATGTGGATCCTGCGCAAGCTGCTGCACCCGATGGACGAAATCGCCGCCATCGAGTTCCTGGTCGACAAGCTCAAGCAGACCAAGACCAACGATGAGTTCTTCCTGTCGATGAAGCGCAAGTAAGCTTCCCGGCCAGGTACTGAAAGGGGCTGCTTTGCAGCCCATCGCCGGCAACGCGGCGATGGGATCGCGAAGCGGCCCCTTTTCATTTTTTGCCCCCAAACAAGGCGTGAACGGCGCTACACTCTGCACCCCGACCGATACGCCCAACACGAGGCCTTTGCATGCAGTATCGCGATCTGCGCGACTTCATTCGTGGCCTGGAACAGCGCGGTGAACTCAAGCGCATCCAGGTTCCCATCTCCCCAGTTCTGGAAATGACCGAAGTCTGCGACCGCACGCTGCGCGCCAAGGGCCCGGCCTTGCTCTTCGAAAAGCCCACTGGGTTCGATATGCCGGTGCTGGGCAACCTGTTCGGCACCCCCGAGCGCGTGGCCATGGGCATGGGCGCCGAGTCGACCGAAGAGCTGCGCGAGATCGGCAAGCTGCTGGCGTTTCTCAAGGAGCCCGAGCCGCCGAAGGGCCTGAAGGACGCCTGGTCGAAGCTGCCGATCTTCAAGAAGGTCGTGTCCATGGCGCCGAAGGTGGTCAAGGACGCGGTATGCCAGGAAATCGTGGTCGAAGGCGATGACGTTGACCTCGGCCAGCTGCCGATCCAGCACTGCTGGCCGGGCGATGTTGCGCCGCTGATCACCTGGGGCCTGACCGTGACTCGCGGGCCGAACAAGGAACGCCAGAACCTGGGCATCTATCGCCAGCAGGTGATTGGCCGCAACAAGGTGATCATGCGCTGGCTGAGCCACCGCGGCGGGGCGCTGGACTACCGCGAATGGTGCGAGAAGCATCCTGGCCAGCCGTTCCCGGTAGCCGTGGCGTTGGGCGCGGACCCGGCGACCATCCTCGGTGCCGTGACCCCGGTCCCGGACACGCTTTCCGAATACGCCTTCGCTGGCCTGTTGCGTGGCAATCGCACCGAACTGGTCAAGTGCCGTGGCAACGACCTGCAGGTACCGGCTACCGCCGAGATCATCCTCGAAGGCGTGATCCACCCCGGCGAGATGGCCCCGGAAGGCCCGTACGGCGACCACACCGGCTACTACAACGAAGTGGACAGCTTCCCGGTGTTCACCGTCGAGCGCATCACCCACCGGCAAAAGCCGATCTACCACAGCACCTACACCGGCCGGCCGCCGGATGAGCCGGCGATTCTCGGCGTGGCGCTGAACGAAGTGTTCGTGCCGATCCTGCAGAAGCAGTTCCCCGAGATCACCGACTTCTACCTGCCGCCGGAAGGCTGCTCGTACCGCATGGCGGTGGTGACCATGAAGAAGCAGTACCCGGGCCATGCCAAGCGCGTCATGCTGGGTGTGTGGTCGTTCCTGCGACAGTTCATGTACACCAAGTTCGTTATCGTCACCGACGACGATATCAACGCCCGCGACTGGAACGATGTGATCTGGGCCATCACCACGCGCATGGACCCCAAGCGTGATACGGTGATGATCGACAACACCCCCATCGACTACCTCGACTTCGCGTCGCCGGTATCGGGGCTGGGGTCGAAGATGGGCCTGGACGCCACGCACAAATGGCCGGGCGAGACTACACGCGAATGGGGCCGGGTCATCGTCAAGGACGAGGCCGTCACCCGCCGTATCGATGAGTTGTGGGACCAGTTGGGAATAGATTGATGCAGGTAACCTTGCAGCCTTCCGGGGCGGTACTGGCGGTCGAACCGGGTGAAAGGATTCTGGATGCGGCACGGCGCCTGGGCTATGACTGCCCGAGCAGCTGCCGCAACGGCAACTGCCATGTATGTGCCGCGCTGCTGGTGGAAGGCAGTGTTCGCCAGGAAGGCCAGGTGCGCGATCACGGTGAGCTGTTCACCTGCATCGCCGAGCCGCTGGAGGACTGTGTGTTGCTGTGGGATGGTGTGCTGGCCCTGGGCGAGCTGCCGCTGCGCAAGCTGGCCTGTACCGTGACCGAGTGCGTCGAGATCGGTGGCGATGTCTGGCGCGTGCGCCTGCGCGCGCCGGCCGGCAAGCCGCCCCGCTACCACGCCGGGCAATATCTGATGATCGAGCGCGAGGGTATGGACAAGGCGGCTTTTTCGCTCGCTTCGGCGCCCCACGGTGGGCGTGAGCTGGAGTTGCATGTGCTGGCCCGCGAAAGCAGTGCCGTGCAGTTGATCAAGCAGTTGCAGCGCAATGGCCTGGCCCGCATCGAACTGCCATTTGGTGATGCTCACCTGGCGGAGTTGCCGGATGGCCCGCTGGTACTGATCGCCGCCGGGACCGGCATGGGGCAGATGCACAGCCTGATCGAGCACTGCCGGGCGCAGGGCTTCAAGCACCCGGTGCACTTGTACTGGGGTGTACGCCGGCCTGAAGACTTCTACCAGATCGAGCACTGGGCTGAGTGGGAGCGTCTGCCGAACCTGTTCCTGCACAAAGTGGTCAGCGATCTGTGCGGTTGGGAGGGGCGCTGTGGCCTGCTCCACGAAGCGGTATGCGAGGACATCGGCGACCTGAACCAGGTGCATGTCTATGCCAGTGGCTCGCCGAACATGGTCTACGCCACCCTCGATGCATTGGTCGAGGCCGGCATGGATGCCCACCGCATGCGGGCTGACGTGTTTGCCTACGCGCCACGCGGCTGAAGTCACCCGGCACGCTGCAAGGGAGTGTCGGGTTTAATAACCAAGTTTTTTCTGTTGGTTACATGGTGGGGATTGTTACCGGTGCGGGTAATAAGTTTCGCTATACTCGGACTATTAGTTTCCGTTCAGCGGATGCTTTAATGAAATCCTGTTTTCGGGGTTGAGTGCAAAGAGCGATTTGCCTTACGTTAGGCGCCAGGTAAATCGCCGGGCAAGCCCGTTCCCATGCGATCCTGGCGGGCCTTTGTGGAAGCGGGCTTGCTCCGCGATAGCATCCGAACAGGCACGGCAATACCTGCACTTTGGTAGTTCTCAGGAATTAATGGCGGCAGCTCATGTCGACGCTTGAAAGTTCATCCTGGCAAATAGCCTATCCGCCGTCACTCGACTTCGGGCAGCAGTTGACCCGTGAACAACTGCAGTGTTCGATGCAGGAAACCATGTCCCAGCACGAAGGCGGCCCGGTCTGGCTGTTTGCCTATGGTTCGCTGATCTGGCGCCCCGAATGCAACTCGGTCGAGCGGCAGCGGGCGCGGGTGCATGGTTATCACCGCGGCCTCTACCTGTGGTCCCACGAACACCGTGGTACACCGGAGTGCCCAGGCCTGGTGTTCGGCCTGGACCGTGGCGGCTCCTGCAGCGGCTTTGCCTTCCGTCTGGACGAAACCAACCTGCACGACTCGCTCATGGCCCTGTGGCAGCGTGAGATGCCGTTCCCGGCCTATCGTCCGCATTGGCTGAGCTGCCGCCTGGGCGATGGCAGCAAGGTGCAGGCGCTGGGTTTTGTGCTGGAGCGGCACCTGCCGTGCTACGCGGGCAACCTGCCGGACACCCTGCTCAGCCAGATCCTCGCCAGCGCCAAGGGGCGCTACGGCACCACGCGCGATTACGTGGAGCAGACCCTCAACGCCCTACGCAGCCACCAGATGCCCGATCGCAACCTGGAAGCGCGCTTCAGGCGTTGCCACAACCTGCGCGAGGTGTGAGCC
This sequence comes from Pseudomonas soli, assembly GCF_900110655.1. GTDB lineage: Bacteria > Pseudomonadota > Gammaproteobacteria > Pseudomonadales > Pseudomonadaceae > Aquipseudomonas > Aquipseudomonas soli. The sequence goes on along the minus strand of NZ_FOEQ01000006.1, from coordinate 299,399 downwards.
CCGCGCATCGGCTTCACTCCTGGCCGGCGGCGGTGCCGAGGAACTTGCGCAGGAACTGGCGTGTGCGCTCTTCCTTCGGGTTGGCGAACAGTGCCTTGGCCTCGCCCTGCTCGACGATCACGCCCTTGTCGAAGAAGATCACCCGGTTGGCGACATCGCGGGCGAAGCTCATCTCGTGGGTGACGATGATCATGGTGCGCTTTTCCTCGGCCAGGCTACGGATGGTCTCCAGCACTTCACCGACCAGTTCGGGGTCGAGCGCCGAAGTGGGCTCGTCGAACAGGATCACTTCCGGCTCCATGGCCAGGGCCCGGGCGATGGCCACCCGTTGCTGCTGGCCGCCGGACAGGCGCCTGGGGTAGGCGTCTTCCTTGCCCGCCAGGCCGACCTTGGCCAACAGGCGCCTGGCCAGCTCGATGGCCTTGTCGCGGGGCGTCTTCTTGACGATCACCGGCCCTTCGATGACGTTTTCCAGGGCGGTGCGGTGCGGGAACAGGTTGAAGTTCTGGAACACGAACCCGGCCTGTTGGCGCAGGCGGCGGATAGCACCCTGTTGGCCGCCGAGCGGACGGTTGGCATCGATGCTGATATCGCCGATCTGGATGCGCCCGGCATCGGGGGTTTCCAGCAGGTTCAGGCAGCGCAGGAAAGTGGTCTTGCCCGAGCCGCTGGGGCCGATGATGGCCACCACTTCGCCGGGCTGCACGCTCAGGTCGATGCCGTTGAGCACGGTCTGGCCCTTGAACTGCTTGGTCAGGCCTTCTACTACGATCATCTCAGTGCTCCTGGTCGTGCTGGTTGACCCGCGCTTCCATGCGGTTCTGGAAGTGCGCCAGGATGCTGCAGAGGATCCAGTAGACCACCGCGACAGCCAGGTACATGGTGAAGACCTCGAAGGTCCGTGCGGTGATCAGCTGTGCCTGGCGGAATAGCTCGGGCACCTGGATGGTCGCCGCCAGGGCGGTGTCCTTGACCAGCGAGATGAAACTGTTGCCCAGCGGAGGCAGGGCAGTGCGCAGGGCTTGCGGCAGGATCGCCCGGCGCATGGCCTGGGTGCGGGTCATGCCGATGCTGGCTGCGGCTTCCCACTGGCCAAGGTCGATCGAGGAGATTGCCGCGCGGAGGATTTCGCAGACATAGGCCGCCATGTTCAGTGACAGGCCGATCAGCGAGGCGGGGATCGGATCGAGCTCGATGCCGATCTGCGGCAGGCCGAAGTAGATCACGAACAGCTGCACCAGCAGCGGCGTGCCGCGGAAGAACGACACATAGATGCGCGCCAGCCAGTCCAGCGGCAGGATCTTCGACAGCCGCATCAGCGCCAGGGCAAAGCCCAGCACCAGGCCGAAGAACATGCCACCGACGCTGAGCAGCACGGTATAACCCGCACCCTTCAACAGGAAGGGCGCGGAATCGACAACGAGTTGCAGGCTTTCAGCGATCATTTGGTGACATCGGCACCGAAGTATTTTTCGGACAGCTTGGCCAGCGAGCCGTCGGCCTTGAGCTTGTCGATGGCCTTGTTCAGCGCATCGAGCAGTTCAGGTTCGCCTTTGCGCAAGGCCACGCCCGATTCCAGCTTGGAGAATTTCTCGCCAGCGAGTGCGGTCGGTTTCTTGTCCTTGGCGGTTTTCTGGACGTACTCGAGTGCAGCCAGGCGATCGATCAGGATGGCGTCGATACGACCGTTGCGCAGGTCGGCGAACTTGGTCGGGTCATCTTCGTAGGTGCGCACATCGGCTGTCGGCACATCCTGTTTGACCCATTGCTCATAGTTGGTGCCCAGGCCGACACCGACCTTCTTGCCACCGAGATCGGCGGCAGTCTTGATGTTTTTCTCGTTGTCACTGCCCTTGAGTACCAGGGCCTGAATGCCGGAAACGGTGTACGGCTCGGAAAAATCGTACTTCTTCTTGCGATCCTCGGAGATGGTCACCTGGTTAATCACCACGTCGAGGCGCTTGGATTCCAGTGCAGCGAGGATGCCGTCCCACTTGGTCGGCTGGACCTTGGCCTTGACCCCCAGCTCCTTGGCCAGCAACTCGGACAGCTCGACCTCGAAGCCGGTCAGCTTGCCGTTTTCGTCCTGGAAGCTGAACGGTGGATAGGTGCCTTCCAGGCCGACGTTGATCACGCCTTTTTCCTGGATGGTCTTCAACTGCTCGCCGGCAAAGGCCTGGCCGAGCAAGCCGGCGCCGAGCAGGAGCGCCAGGCTGGCGTTGAGAAGGGGTTTGGCGAATTTGGTCATGGCATGCCCCGCGCTTGTTGTGGAAGTAGTGAGGTGGCGACTATAGAGGTGGGCTTCATAGGCCGGGAAATAATAAAAAATCAGGTTATTATTCCAAATCTGCAAATTGCAGCGGCTTATACCCGACTTAGCTCAGGATGGAATAAAGCGTTGTTTTTTCCAAGAGGCAGATTTGACGTATCGTGTTTTGCACCTCCTTGTAGGAGCGTATGCATACCGAGAAAGCCGCCTGGCAGGAGAAACACCGTGAGCGAACAACCATCAACCGGGCACTGGCAGTTGCAGGGTATCGTCAGTGGCCTGCGCAACGCCCGCGAGCAGTGGCGCAGCAGCAATGGCCGCAGCAGCGGCGAGCAGGGCGGGCGCGAACTGCCGTCGCGCGAGGCGCTGCGGCAAATCCTCGAGCAGCTTTGCGGCGCGCTGTTCCCGATGCGCCTAGGGCCGGTGGACCTGCGCGAGGAGAGCGAGGACTTTTATGTGGGCCATACGCTCGACGCTGCGCTGACCGCGCTGTTGGCCCAGGCACGCCTGGAGCTGCGCTATGCGGCGCGTCATGGCAAGACTGATGTGATCGATGTCGATACCCACGCCCTGCGTCTGATCCAGGACTTCGCCGCAGCCCTGCCGGCGCTGCGCGTGCTGCTGGACACCGACGTACTCGCCGCCTACCACGGCGACCCGGCGGCGCGCAGCGTAGACGAGGTGCTGCTGTGCTACCCGGGCATCCTGGCGATCATCCACCACCGGCTGGCCCATCACCTGTACCGGGCCGGCCTGCCGCTGCTGGCGCGGATCAGTTCGGAGCTGGCGCACTCGGCCACCGGCATCGATATCCATCCCGGTGCGCAGATCGGCCCTGGCTTCTTCATCGACCACGGCACAGGCGTGGTAATCGGTGAGACCGCGATCATCGGCGAGCGGGTGCGTATCTACCAGGCGGTGACCCTGGGCGCCAAGCGCTTCCCCAGCGACGAGTCCGGCACCTTGCACAAGGGCCTGGCGCGGCACCCGATCGTCGAGGACGACGTGGTGATCTACGCCGGCGCGACCATCCTCGGGCGTATCACCATCGGCAAGGGTTCGACCATTGGCGGCAACGTCTGGCTGACCCGCAGCGTGCCGGCTGACAGCAACATTACCCAGGCGAACCTGCAGCTCGATTGCGAGGGCAAGAAAGCCCTCTAGCTCTAGGCTTATGAGGCGTGGCGGCGGGACTTCCCGCCACCACCTCGATCACGCCCTGGAGCGGCATCGGGTCGCATTGAAATCCAATCCATGTTTAACTTGAACGCTTGTTCAACGAAAAACGCTGGTCCATTGCCGGTGTTCAAAAGGAGGAATCGCCTTTGCTGAACCCGTTCAATCCGAACCTCACGTCCCGTGACGAGGTGCCCGTTCAATGAGTGCACCGACCCCCGACCTTGCCAACGGCAAGATCCGCATGAACCCCCCCGTGTTCTATTTCGCGGCAAGCTTCATCCTCATTTTCGGCTTGATCGTCATCGCTCAGCCCCAGGCTGCCGGCGAGTGGTTGCTGGCAGCGCAGAACTGGGCGGCCAACACGGTCGGCTGGTACTACATGCTGGCCATGACCCTGTACCTGGTCTTCGTGGTGGTCACCGCCTTGTCGGGCTACGGCAAGATCAAGCTCGGCGCCGACCATGACGAGCCCGAGTTCAGCTACCTGTCCTGGGCCGGCATGCTGTTCGCCGCCGGCATCAGCATCACGCTGTTCTTCTTCTGCGTCTCTGAACCTCTGACCCACATGCTCCAGCCGCCCCAAGGCGAGGCGGGCACGGCCGAGGCCGGGCGCCAGGCGATGCAGATCCTGTTCCTGCACTGGGGCCTGCACGGCTGGGGTGTGTTCGCCTTCGTCGGCATGGCGCTCGCCTACTTCGCCTACCGCCACAACCTGCCACTGGCCCTGCGCTCGGCGCTGTACCCGCTGATCGGCAAGCGCATCAACGGGCCGATCGGCTACGCGGTGGATGGCTTTGGCATTATCGCCACGGTATTCGGCCTGGGCGCCGACATGGGCTTTGGCGTGCTGCACCTGAACGCAGGCCTGGACTACCTGTTCGGCATCAGCCACAGCCAATGGGTGCAGGTGATCCTCATCACCCTGATGATGGGCGCGGCCGTGGCCGTGGCGGTCGCCGGGGTGGAGAAGGGCGTGCGGGTGATGAGCGACATCAACCTGTTCCTGGCCTGCGCGCTGCTGCTGTTCGTGTTGTTCGCCGGGCCCACCCAGCACCTGTTCAACACCCTGATCCAGAACCTCGGTGACTACCTTGGCGCCCTGCCACGCAAGAGCTTCGATGTGTACGCCTACGGCGAGCAGCGCGACTGGCTGGGCGGCTGGACGGTGTTCTACTGGGCCTGGTGGATTGCCTGGGCGCCGTTCGTGGGGTTGTTCATCGCCCGTATCTCGCGGGGCCGGACCATCCGCGAGTTCGTCTTCGGCGTGCTGCTGATCCCGCTGGGCTTCACCCTGGCGTGGATGTCGATCTTCGGTAACAGCGCCCTTGACCAGGTGATCAACCACGGCATGACCGCGCTCGGCCAGTCAGCCCTCGACAACCCGTCGATGAGCTTGTACCTGCTGCTGGAAACCTACCCGTGGAGCAAGGCGGTGATAGCCGTGACGGTGTTCATCAGCTTTGTGTTCTTCGTCACTTCGGCCGACTCCGGCACCGTGGTGCTGTCGACGCTGTCGGCCAAGGGCGGTGGCGCCGACGAGGACGGCCCGAACTGGCTGCGGATCTTCTGGGGGGCGATGACCGCGCTGATTACCAGCAGCCTGCTGTTCGCCGGCAGCATCGATTCGCTGAAGTCGGCGGTGGTGCTGACCTCGCTGCCGTTCTCGCTGATCCTGCTGTGCATGATGTGGGGGCTGCACAAGGCCTTCTACCTGGAAAGCCAGCGGCAGATCGCGCAGATGCATTCGCTGGCGCCGTTCGCCCAGTCCCGGCGTGGGCGTGGCGGTTGGCGCCAACGCCTGAGCCAGGCGGTGCACTTCCCGTCTCGGGACGAGGTGTATCGCTTCATGGACGACGTGGTGCGCCCGGCGATCGCCGAAGTGCGCGAGGTGTTCGAGCAGAAGGGCCTGGTGCTGATCACCCAGGACGACCCGAGCCACGACAACGTCAGCCTGAAGATCGGCCATGGCGAGGAGCAGCCGTTCATCTACCAGGTGCAGATGCGCGGGTACTTTACGCCGTCGTTCGCCCTGGGCGGGCTGGGCACCCAGGACTTGAAGAACCGCCGCTACTACCGTGCGGAGGTGCATCTGTCCGAAGGCAGCCAGAACTACGACCTGGTGGGCTACAGCAAGGAGCAGATCATCAACGACATCCTCGACCAGTACGAGCGGCACATGCAGTACCTGCACCTGGTCAGGTAGATCGCTGGCGACGCTATGCGGCCCTTTCGCAGGCTCCCACAGGGTTGTTGCAAAACCTGTGGGAGCTGGCTTGCCAGCGAAAGGAAGCCAAAGGCCTCCCCCGATCTTTCAGAACGGCGCATCCCCCAGGATGGTCGCCCGATGCATCACCCGCCGGCTGGGCCGGTAATCATCCACCGCAAAGTGCTGCGTCACGCGGTTGTCCCAGAACGCCACGTCATTTTCCTGCCAACGCCAGCGAATGCTGAACTCCGGCCGCGTCGCATGGGCGAACAGCAGCTTGAGCAGCGCCTCGCTCTCCTGCTCATTCAATTCGTTGATCCGCGTGGTGAAACCTTCATTGACGAACAGCGCCTTGCGTCCGCTGACCGGGTGCGTGCGCACCACCGGGTGCGACAGCGGCGGATTGTTGCGCCGGGTCGTCTCCCAGCGGGCCAGGTCCTCGGGCGTAGTGCCGAAACGTTCCAGCGGGAACGACTTGGTGAAATCATGGGTGGCGGTCAGGCCGTCCAGCATTGTGCGCAGCGGCGCCGACAGCGCCTCGAACGCAGCGATGCCGCTGGCCCACAGAGTGTCACCACCAAAGGCCGGCAACTGCTTGGCGCTGAGCACCGCGCCCAGCGCCGGGGTCGGCAGGAAGGTCACGTCGGTGTGCCACACGGCGTTGTCGCGCACGTCGGTGACTGCGGTGTCGAGGATCAACACCTGCGGTGTCTCCGGCACATTGGGATAGATCGGGTGGATATGCAGGTCGCCGAAGCGGGCGGCGAAGCGCGCCTGCTGCTCGGGAGTGATTGGTTGATCGCGGAAGAACAGCACCTGGTGCTCGAGCAGCGCCTGCTCGATGGCGTCACGCTGTTGGGCATTGATGTCGCGGCTGATGTCCACGCCGCTGATCTGCGCGCCCAGTGCCGGGCTCAAGGGGGTAACGGTCAGGCTCATGTCTTTTCTCGTTCCAGGTGCCGGTTTGCCGGCGTGGTCATTTGGGGATCAATGGCTCTGGCCGTGCCAGGGCACCAGCTTGCGCTGCAGGGCGCGCAGGCCCATCTCAAGGGCGAAGGCGATCAGGGCAATCAGCAGGATCCCCAGGACCACCACATCGGTGACCAGGAACTGCGCGGCGGACTGCACCATGAAGCCCAGGCCACTGGTGGCGGCGATCAGTTCGGCGGCGACCAGCGTCGACCAGCCCACGCCGAGGCCGATGCGGATGCCGGTGAGGATGTCGGGCAGTGCGCTAGGCAGGATCACGTGGCGGATCAGTTGGATTTTGCTGGCGCCCAGCGACTGCGCGGCGCGCAACTTGGCCGGGTCGACGGTGCGCACGCCGGTGGCGGTGGCGATGGCAATCGGGGCGAAGATCGCCAGGTAGATCAAAAGCACTTTCGACAGCTCGCCTATGCCGCACCAGATGACGATCAGCGGCAGGTAAGCCAGCGGCGGAATCGGCCGGTAGAACTCGATCAGCGGGTCGAGAACGCCGCGGGCCACGCGGTTGTAGCCGATGGCGATGCCCACCGGGATGGCGGTCAGGGTGGCGGCAAGCAGCGCCAGGCCGATGCGCCCCAGGCTCGCGCCCAGGTGCTGCCACAGGCTGGCGTCCATGTAGCCCTGGGTGAGCAGCGTCCAGCCCTTGGCCAGGATATCGGCGGGCGAGGGCAGGAACAGCGGCTCGATCCAGCCGGCGGCGGTAACCAGCCACCACACCAACAGCAGCGAGGCCAGGGTGAGGGCGCTGATCCAGCGGGTCGGTAAGGGCTTGCGGGTTTTCACGACAGGTGGCGTCCGGGGGGGCCGCTTGGCGGTGGCTGGCAATTCGATACTGCTCATGCGGACTCCTGACGTTGCGAGAACACCCGCGCCAGCACGTGCTCGCGGGTCTCGATGAAGCGTGGATCGGACTTGATCGCCCGCGCCGACTCGCCAGCGGCGTAGCGCTGGCCGAAGTCCAGTTGCAGGCGCTCGACCACCCGTCCCGGATTGGGCGCCAGGAGCACCAGCTCGGTGGCGAGGAACACCGCTTCCTCAATGTCGTGGGTGATCAGGAACACTGGCTTGGCGGTGCGCTGCCAGACCTGCAGCAGCAGCTCCTGCATCTGTTCGCGGGTAAAGGCATCGAGGGCGCCGAACGGTTCGTCCATCAACAGCACTCGCGGGTCGGCCGCCAGCGCCCGGGCAAGGCCCACGCGCTGCTTCTGCCCACCGGACAATTGCCATACGCGCCGCTCGCCGAAGCCGGCCAGGTCTACCAGTGCCAGCATCTCTCGTGCCTTGGCTTCACGCTGTGCACGCGGTACGCCTGCCAGCTCCAGGCCGAAGGCGACGTTGCCGAGCACGTCCTGCCAGGGCAGCAGGGCGTCGTCCTGGAACACCACGCCGCGCTCGGCCCCCGGGCCTTGCACCGGTGCGCCATCGAGGGTGATGCGCCCGCCGCTGGGGGCGACGAAGCCGGCGATCAGGTTGAGCAGCGAGGTCTTGCCGCTGCCTGAAGGCCCGAGGGCCACCAGCAACTGGCGCGGACCCAGGCTCAGGTTGATATCGGCCAGCACCGGGGTGGGGGCGCCGGGGTACTGTGCGCTGATGCGCTCCAGCTCGAGCAAGGCCATGACGGGCTCCAGATCAGTTGGGCAGGTACTGGGCGCTGACGTAGGGCGCGTAGTCCGGCAGCACGGCATCGACCTTGCCCTGCTGCTTGAGGAAGGTGGCGGTGTCGGTCAGCGCCTGGGTGGTCGGTGCGCCGAGTGCGCTGGCCTGGTCGGCGGCCAGTGGATAGACGTTGCCCTGCAGCAGCACCGGGATATCGGCGGGCTTGGCGCCAGACAGCTTGACCAGCTTGGCGACGTTGTCTTTGTCGGCCAGCCAGGCTTGCGGGTCCTTGCGGTAGTCGGCATAGGCGTCGAGGGTGACCTTGGCGAACGACTTGACGATCTCCGGGTGCTTGGCAGCGAAGTCCTTGCGCACGATCCAGGCGTCGAAGGTCGGCGCGCCTTTCTCGGCAAGCTCGCCGGAGGTGATCAGTACCTTGCCGTTCTCCTTGGCCACGCCCAGGGCTGGGTCCCAGACGTAGGTGGCGTCGATGTCGCCGCGTTTCCAGGCGGCGATGATCGCTGGTGGCGCGAGGTTGAGGATCTGCACTTTCGACGGGTCGATGTTCCAGCTCTTCAGCGCGGCCAACAGGCTGTAGTGGCCGGTGGAAACGAACGGCACGGCGACTTTCTTGCCCACCAGGTCCTGCGGGGTCTTGATGCTGTCGCGGGCGACCAGGGCTTCGCCGGCGCCGATCTGGGTGGCGATCAGGAAGGTTTCCACAGGCAATTTGCGGGTGGCGGCGGCGGCCAGCGGGCTGGAGCCGAGGTAGCCGATCTGCACGTCGCCCGAGGCGACAGCGGTGATCACGTCGGCGCCGTTGTCGAACTTGCGCCAGTCGATGCTGGCCTTGCTGTCCTTTTCATAGGTGCCATCGACCTGGGCCACCTTTGCCGGGTCGACGGTGGTCTGGTAGGCAACGGTCAGGTCGGCGGCCTGGGCCAGCCAGCTGGCACTGGTGAGGGTCAGGGCGGCGAACAGGCGCAGCGGAGCATGCGGGATCATGGTTGAACCTCTCGTCAGGCATTCTGGGATAGATGGCGAGAAGACTAGATGATCTAAGAAATATGAAATAAATAACTTTTTAGAATTAGCTTAAAAGCCAATCGCTCTGACCCACGGCCCTGTGGGGCGGCGGTACTGGTGGCGGAATCTGCCAAGCCAGCTAGGCTTGATCGGTTTCGACGGGGCGGTCGTCACGCCTGCAAACGTTTGCACATAACCTAAAGGTATGATTGACGGCGTCGATACAACGATTTGCAGGAATGGTTCCGATGTTATTCCGTAAAAATCTTACAGATTCATAAAACGGTCATTTTGGATTTATAGGATTGTCATTATCCTGTAGCGCAGATCGACGGATTAGACCAAAGTCGCGAATCGATCGTTAGCGATTGACTTGGCGGTCACGCTTTAGGGCTAAATCGCCAATCCGGGTGAGTGGGGCAGCAGACTCCGCCGCTTGAGACGCACAAAAATTAGAACGTAGAGGAGCAAAACATGTACAAGTCCAGCCTGGCCCTGGCCGTGGCACTGGGGGTTCTCGCCCAACAAGCAGGCGCTGCAGGTTTCGTCGAGGACAGCAAGCTGTCCCTGAGCTCGCGCACCATGTACTTCAACAACGATAACCGTGAAGTCGGTGCGGACAACCGTGAATCGGGTCAGGGCTTCAAGCTCGACTACATTTCTGGTTTCACCGAAGGTACCGTAGGCTTCGGTGTGGACGCTCAGGCGCTGTGGGGTATTCACCTCGACGGTGGCAAAGGCAAGCACCCTGACAACAGCTCCTTCTTCCCGAGTGAGACCAACGGTTCGGCAGCGGCCCAATGGGCTCGTCTTGGCGCCAACGCCAAAGCCCGCTTCTCCAAAACTGAAGCTCACTTCGGTAGCGCCTTGGCGCCAATGTTGCCGATCCTGGTCTCCAACGACGGTCGCCTGCTGCCGCAAACCTTTGAAGGTGCAACCATCACCTCGAAGGAAATCGACAATCTGACTGTCAACGCCGGTCAACTGACCCACGCCATGGGTCGTGCTTCGAGCAACCGCACCGGCCTGTCGGTCAACGGTGCTACCGCTGACAGCAACAAGTTCCGCTACGGCGGCCTGGACTACAAGCTCACTCCAGACCTGACCCTGCAGTACTACTACTCGAACCTGGAAGACTTCTACAAACAGCACTTCCTGGGTGCGACTCACGTCTTCAAGATCTCGGACGACCAGTCATTCAAGACCGACCTGCGCTACTTTGACAGCAGCAGCGACGGCCGGAACGGCAGTGGTGGCGGCTACAACTTCAACAACAACAACGGTTATGCCAAGCATGTCGGTGAAGTTGACAACAAAACCTGGTCGGCGATGTTCACCTATACTCTGGGCGGCCATGCACTCATGCTCGGTCACCAGCAGGTCAGCGATGACGGTGCGTTCGTCTGGCTGAACCAGGGTAGCGTGCGCGATGGCAATGGCCGTCCGGAAGGCGCGGGCGGTGCTAGCTTCTACCTGTTCACCGACAGCATGATCAACCAGTTCGCTCGTGCAGGTGAAAACACTACCTTCGGCCAGTACTCGTACGATTTCGCTCGTCTTGGCGTGCCAGGCTTGAAGGCGTCCGTTGCATATCTGCGCGGTACCGACGTTCGCAACGCTTCGGGCAACGGTTCCTACAGCGAGTGGGAGCGGGACGCGCGTGTCGACTACGTGATCCAGGAAGGTACTCTGAAGGGACTGGGCTTCAGCCTGCGTCAAGGTGTTTACCGCGGGACCAACGGTCCTGCCGGCAACACTGAATACACCAAAGACCAGGACCAGACTCGCTTCATCGTCAACTACACTTACGCCTTCATGTAAGTCGTAGCTGCACAAAGAAAGCCTCGCCTTGTGCGAGGCTTTTTGTGTCTGCGATTCCGTATGCGATCTGGTTATAAATAAATCGATATTTATTCTTTTTATTTTTATTCGGAAGCAGGCACATTGAACCCACAAGGCCAGACACAGCACAGGAGCCGCTTCCATGAGCCTCAAACTCGGCGATATCGCCCCCGATTTCGAACAGGATTCCAGCGCCGGCAAGATCCGTTTCCACGAATGGCTGGGCGACAGCTGGGGCGTGCTGTTCTCCCACCCGGCCGACTTCACCCCGGTGTGCACCACCGAACTGGGCCTGACCGCCAAGCTCAAGGATGATTTCGCCAAGCGCGGGGTCAAGGCCATCGCCCTGTCGGTGGACCCGGTGGACTCGCACCACAAGTGGATCGACGACATCAACGAGACCCAGAACACCGTGGTCAACTTCCCGATCATCGCCGACGCCGATCGCAAGGTCTCCGACCTGTACGACCTGATCCACCCCAACGCCAGCGACACCCTGACCGTGCGTTCGCTGTTCGTCATCGACCCGAACAAGAAGGTGCGCCTGACCATCACCTATCCGGCCAGTACCGGGCGCAACTTCAACGAGATCCTGCGGGTGATCGACTCGCTGCAGCTGACCGACAACTACAAGGTCGCCACGCCGGGCAACTGGCAGGATGGCGATGAGGTAGTGATCGTGCCTTCGCTCAAGGACGAAGATGAAATCAAACGTCGTTTCCCGAAAGGGTATCGGGCGGTGAAACCCTATCTGCGGCTGACCCCGCAACCCAATCGTTGAGGCATTCCTCGTTGCATTGCTCTTAGCCAAGCAGGGATCTTCGGGCCGTTTCGACGGCCCTTTTTTATTGTGTGGCTACAGTAATTCGTAAATTCATAAATGGAATAAACAAATGAAAAAATATGATTTATAGATATATGTGACGAGCTGTTAATGTCGTTACATCCAGCGGGGACAACCCCTCGCGGCCCTGCAATCGAATCGAAGGAAGCTCTTTCAATGCTGGTTGTCTCTGTCGGTGGTAGCCCCAGTCTTCGTTCACGCTCCGGCGTGCTGCTAGAGCGCTCGCGCGACTGGCTGCAGGAGCGGGGCGTCGAAGTGGTGACCTTCCAGGTGCGTGAGTTTCCCGCCGAAGATCTGCTGCATGCCCGTTTCGACAGCCCGCAGGTGCGCCACTTCAACGCACTTGTAGCCCAGGCCGACGGCTTGGTGGTGGCCACCCCGGTGTACAAGGCGTCCTTCGCCGGGGCCTTGAAGACCTTGCTCGACCTGCTGCCCGAGCGGGCCCTGGAACACAAGGTGGTGTTGCCGATCGCAACCGGTGGGAGCATCGCCCACATGCTGGCCGTGGACTACGCGCTCAAGCCCGTGCTGTCGGCCCTCAAGGCGCAGGAGACCCTGCAAGGGATCTTCGCCGACGACAGCCAGATTGCCTACGGCGAGGGCGCCAGGCCCGCGCAACTGGCCGCTGCCCTGGAGCAGCGCCTGCAGGATTCGCTGGAAACGTTCCACAGCGCCATGGCGCGCCGGCCCCAACCTGTCGCCCCCGGCGTGCTCAACGAACGCCTGATCAGTGCCCGCTGGAGTATCTGAACCAGGCTTGACCGCTCCATCGCTGTCCCCACCTTACTCGCCCGCCAACGAGGCAAGCAGGTGCTACCCGAACCCAACTCGCACAGGAGAGCGCCATGCGCACAGTCTTCTTGCGTCGTGGTCTGGTCGCCCTGTTCGCGGCGGCTGTGTCCTTCGGCGCCATCAGCCAAGCCCAGGCCGAGAGCCTGCGTATCGGTTACCAGAAATACGGCACCCTGGTGCTGCTCAAGGCCAAGGGGTCGCTGGAAAAGCGCCTGAAGGAACAGGGCATCGACGTGCAATGGACCGAGTTCCCCGGCGGTCCACAGCTGCTCGAAGGGCTCAACGTCGGCTCCATCGACTTCGGCGTGACCGGCGAAACGCCGCCGGTGTTTGCCCAGGCCGCGGGCGCCGATCTGCTCTACGTCGCCTATGAGCCGCCAGCTCCGCACAGCGAGGCGATCCTGGTGCCGAAGGGGTCGACGGTCCAGTCGGTGAAGGAACTCAAGGGCAGGAAAGTCGCCCTCAACAAGGGTTCCAACGTGCATTACCTGCTGGTGCGTGCCCTGGAAGACGCCGGTCTCAAGTACACCGATATCCAGCCCGTCTACCTGCCCCCGGCCGATGCCCGCGCCGCCTTCGAGCGCGGCAGTGTCGATGCCTGGGTGATCTGGGATCCGTACCAGGCCGCCGCCGAGCAACAGCTGCAGGCACGCACCCTGCGTGACGGCAAGGATCTGGTCGACAATCACCAGTTCTACCTCGCCACCCGCAGCTATGCGACCCAGCACCCGGCGGTGATCAACACCCTGGTTGAAGAAGTGCGCGCCGTGGGCGAATGGTCCCAGGCCAATCCGCATCAGGTCACCGACCAGGTTGCGCCGCTGCTCGGCCTGCCTGCCGACATCACCCTGACTTCGGTCAAGCGCCAAGGCTACGGAGCCGCGCCGCTGACCCCGGAAGTGATCGCCGCACAGCAGAAGATTGCCGACACCTTCCAGGCCCTGAAGCTGATTCCCAAGCCCTTGAGCATCAAGGACGTGATCTGGACACCCCCGGCCAAGGTCGCCAGTGCGCCTTGAACGTTTCGCCTGCGCCGGGGCGTCGCCCCGGCATGAGCCACCCTTGAGGAGACAACTCCAATGAGCCTTAACATTTTCTGGTTCCTCCCTACCCATGGTGACGGCAAGTACCTGGGCACCAGCGAAGGCGCCCGCGCCGTCGACCACGGTTACCTGAGCCAGATCGCCCAGGCCGCCGACCGCCTGGGCTTCGGCGGCGTGCTGATCCCCACCGGACGTTCCTGCGAGGACTCCTGGCTGGTGGCGGCGTCGCTGATCCCGGTGACCGAGCGCCTGAAGTTCCTGGTGGCCCTGCGCCCGGGGATCATCTCGCCGACCGTCGCAGCCCGTCAGGCCGCGACCCTGGATCGTCTGTCCAACGGCCGTGCATTGTTCAACCTGGTGACCGGTGGCGATCCGGACGAACTGGCCGGTGATGGCCTGCACCTGAACCACCAGGAACGCTATGAGGCGTCGGTGGAATTCACCCGTATCTGGCGCAAGGTGCTCGAAGGCGAAACGGTCGACTACGACGGCAAGCACATCCAGGTCAAAGGCGCCAAGCTGCTCTACCCGCCGATCCAGCAGCCGCGCCCGCCGCTGTACTTCGGTGGCTCGTCTGACGCTGCCCAGGACCTGGCCGCCGAACAGGTCGAGCTGTACCTGACCTGGGGCGAGCCGCCGGCCGCGGTGGCCGAGAAGATTGCTGCGGTACGTGAGAAAGCGGCCGCCCAGGGCCGTGAGGTGCGCTTCGGCATTCGCTTGCACGTGATTGTGCGAGAAACCAACGAGGAGGCCTGGGCCGCCGCCGACAGGCTGATCTCGCACCTGGACGACGACACCATCGCCCGCGCCCAGGCGTCGCTGGCGCGCTTCGACTCGGTCGGTCAGCAGCGCATGGCCGCGCTGCACGGTGGCAAGCGCGACAACCTCGAAGTGGCGCCGAACCTGTGGGCCGGTGTCGGCCTGGTACGTGGTGGCGCCGGCACCGCGCTGGTGGGCGATGGCCCGACCGTCGCGGCGCGGGTCAAGGAATACGCCGATCTTGGCATCGATACCTTCATCTTCTCGGGCTATCCACACCTCGAAGAGTCGTACCGCGTCGCCGAGCTGCTGTTCCCGCATCTGGACGTGCAGCGCCCGGAGCAGCCGAAAACCGGTGGCTACGTAAGCCCGTTCGGTGAAATGGTCGCCAACGACATCCTGCCCAAATCCGTGTCGCAGAGCTGAGGGCCGGGGCCATGAGTCGTGCATCCACCACCACCTGGTCCAAGCGCCTGGCGCCCTGGGCCCTGCCGATCCTGCTGCTGGCGGTATGGCAGTTGTCGGTCAGCGCAGGCTGGCTGTCGACCCGCATCCTGCCGGCGCCGAGCGCGGTGGTCAGTGCTGGCGTCGAGCTGGTGCGCAGTGGCCAGATCTGGACCCACCTGGCCATCAGCGGCTGGCGTGCCGGCCTGGGCTTCGTGATCGGCGGCAGTCTCGGCCTGTTGCTCGGTTTCATCACCGGCCTGTCGAACTGGGGCGAGCGCCTGCTCGACAGTTCGGTGCAGATGATCCGCAACGTGCCGCACCTGGCGCTGATCCCGCTGGTGATCCTGTGGTTCGGCATCGACGAGTCGGCAAAGATTTTCCTGGTGGCCCTGGGGACGCTGTTCCCCATCTACCTGAACACCTATCACGGGATCCGCAACGTCGATCCGGCGCTGGTGGAGATGGCGCGCAGCTACGGGCTGTCGGGCTTCGCGCTGTTCCGCCAGGTGATCCTGCCGGGGGCGCTGCCCTCGATCCTGGTCGGCGTGCGCTTCGCCCTGGGTTTCATGTGGCTGACACTGATCGTCGCCGAGACCATTTCGGCCAACTCGGGCATCGGCTACCTGGCGATGAACGCCCGTGAGTTCCTGCAGACCGACGTGGTGGTGCTGGCCATTGTCCTGTACGCGGTGCTCGGCAAGCTGGCCGACCTGGCCGCCCGTGGCCTGGAGCGTGTGTGGCTGCGTTGGCACCCGGCGTACCAGGTGGCGAAGAAGGAGGGCGCGTGATGACGGTGCTCAAGGCACAACCGCCACGCCTGCTGCGTGGCATCCCCCTGGCGGCCAGGGACCTGCGTCGTACGTTCGGCCAGCGCGAAGTGCTGCGCGGGATCGATCTGCACATTCCGGCTGGCCAGTTCGTCGCCATCGTTGGTCGCAGTGGTTGCGGTAAAAGCACCTTGCTGCGCCTGCTGGCCGGGCTCGACCAGCCCAGCGGCGGCCAATTGCTGGCGGGCGCCGCGGCGCTTGCCGAGGCCCGCGAGGATACCCGGCTGATGTTCCAGGACGCGCGCCTGCTGCCCTGGAAGAAGGTGATCGACAACGTCGGCCTGGGGTTGTCCGGCAACTGGCGGCCACGCGCCCTGGAAGCCCTGGAGGCGGTCGGCCTGGTCGATCGCGCCAATGAGTGGCCGGCGGCCTTGTCCGGTGGCCAGAAACAGCGGGTGGCCCTGGCCCGGGCGCTCATTCATCAGCCGCGTCTGCTGCTGCTGGATGAGCCCTTGGGCGCGCTGGACGCCCTGACCCGTATCGAGATGCAGCAACTGATCGAGCGCCTGTGGCGCCAGCACGGTTTCACCGTGCTGCTGGTCACCCACGACGTCAGCGAAGCCGTCGCCGTGGCCGACCGGGTGATCCTGATCGAAGACGGCGCCGTCGGCCTGGACCTGGTCATCGACCTGCCGCGACCTCGAGTGCGGGGTTCGCACCGCCTGGCGGCGCTGGAAAGCGAAGTGCTCAACCGTGTTCTCTCCGTCCCGGGCACGCCGCCCGATCCGGAACCTGTCGCCCCGTTGCCCACGCAGTTGCGTTGGGCTCATTGAATCCCCGAAACCGCAAAAAGGAATGACGCCATGACCATCAAAGCCATCAACGTTCGCAACCAGTTCAAAGGCACCGTGAAGGAAATCCTCGAAGGCCCGGTACTCTCTGAAATCGACGTGCAGACCGCCTCTGGCATCGTCACTTCGGTGATTACCACCCGTTCCGTGAAGGAGCTCGAGTTGCAGGTAGGCAGCGAGGTGATCGCCTTCGTGAAATCGACCGAGGTGTCCATCGCCAAGCTCTGATTTCCGGTGTCTTGCGAGGGAGCGGGCTTGCCCCGCGATGGCGTCAGTCGACACATCTACGTTGCCTGACTTGACGCTATCATGGGGCAAGTCGCATCGGCGCACCGCCGCTCCCACGCCGAATCAGCGTTTGGCCAGATAAGGCGGCAGATACAGCCCCAGATACGCCTCGAACACGCGCATCCCTTCCTCCGCCATGCGTGGCGTGATCGTCTCATGCAGCTGCATCGAGCGGGCATACACCCGGTCGCTCAGTTCCATCGCCAGGGCGAACACGTGCACCTCCCTCGGCATCGCTGGCAACTGAAAATGTCGGTCGAACAGCTGGTGCATCAACTCGCCCAGTTCCAGATCATGCTGGCGATCAGCCTGGACCACTTCGCTCAAACCATGCTGGGCGAGGATCAGCTGCCGCGCCGCGGCGTCCTCGTTGTAGATGTCGAGCATGCGCTGCTCGATCAGGCGCGACAGGCCAGGCCAGGTGCTGAACGCCGTGCTTTCG
This sequence comes from Pseudomonas soli, assembly GCF_900110655.1. Lineage (GTDB taxonomy): Bacteria > Pseudomonadota > Gammaproteobacteria > Pseudomonadales > Pseudomonadaceae > Aquipseudomonas > Aquipseudomonas soli. The sequence continues at coordinate 282,061 of NZ_FOEQ01000006.1, read as the reverse complement.
ATCGGTGCGCTCAGGGCCTCGCGAAAAGCCCGGTGCACATCGGCGGTCAGCGCCTCCAGCAAGGCCGGCACGCTGGCGAAGAAGTGGTACACCGACGATGGCGGGATCTGCGCCCGTTCCGCCACGCTGTAGATCGACAACCCCGCCACCCCTTGGCCTGCCAGCAGCTCGCGTGCCGCGGCGAGGATCGCTTCGATCCTGGCCTGGCTGCTGGCGCGTGGCTTGCGCGGGGTGGCGGTGCGGTTCATCAGTTGCTGATTGCCAGGATGCTGGCCTGGTAGGCGCCGACGAACAGGTCGAAGTCACCGACCTCTTCCTGTTCCAGCTCGGACTGCTTGGCGATCGACTCGCGAGCAAGGGTTTCGAAGGCCTGTTGCTGCGCGCTGGTCAGTGGCTGCTCGCGGAAGCTCTCGGCGTGCAGGCGGCTCTGGCGTAGGGAGAACTGGACAAAGCTCTCGTCATGTTCGGTCATGCGCGCCAGCACCTGCGCCGATGGCGTCAGCTCGGGATCGTCGACCTTGGCCTGCTGTGCTTCCAGGGCCTTGGCGTGGTCATTGCCACCCTTGGCACGGTCGAGCAGCCCGGCCAGCTGGCCGATCCGCTCGATCAGTTCGCTTGCCCATTCCTTCAATGCGACCGGCTGGCCGTCACGGCGCAGCTCCAGGCCCGGGCGCCGACCTTCCTTGACCACGGTGAGGAAGTTGTCGGTGCACTGGCCGCACTCGCCGTTGTCCAGTTGCGGGCTCTCTTCGAGGGCGCAGAACAGCAGGAAGGCGTCGAGGAAACGGGCTTCGGTCAGGTCGATGCCCACTGGCAGGAACGGGTTGATGTCCAGGCAGCGTACTTCCACGTATTGCACGCCACGCGAGGTCAGGGCCTGGATTGGCCGCTCGCCGGTGTAGGTGACGCGTTTGGGGCGGATGTTCGAGTAGTACTCGTTCTCGATCTGCAGGATGTTGGTGTTCAACTGCACCCACTCGCCATCGACGTGCGTGCCGACCTCGACATAGGGCGGGTAGGGCGTGCCGACGGCCTTGCGCAGGCTATCGGTGTAGCTGGCCAGGTTGTTGTAGCAGGGCGTGAGGCCCGCCTGGGCGTTGCTCTGGTAGCCCAGGTCACTCATGCGCAGGCTGGTGGCGTAGGGCAAGTACAGTGTTTCGGCGTCGAGTTCTTCGAGCTGGTGCGGGCGGCCGCGCAGGAAGCCCTTGTCCAGGGCCGGGGACGCGCCGAACAGGTACATCAGCAGCCAGCTGTAGCGGCGGAAGTTGCGGATCAGCGCGATATAGGCCGAGGACTGGTAGTCGCGGTCGTCCTGCTCGCCGCCTTCGGCATCGCGCAACAGCGGCCACAGCGTCTCGGGCAGCGAGAAGTTGTAATGGATGCCGGCGATGCACTGCATGGTGCGGCCGTAACGCAGGGCCAGGCCCTTGCGGTACACGTGCTTGAGCTTACCGATGTTCGAGCTGCCGTACTCGGCGATCGGGATGTCTTCTTCGGCCGGCAGCGCGCAGGGCATCGACGGGCTCCACAGCAGTTCGTCGCCCAGTTTGCTGTAGACGAAGCGGTGGGTCTGTTCGAGGCTCTCGAGTACCTTGGCAGGGTCCGCCAGGGCTGGGGTGATGAACTCCAGCAGTGACTCGGAATAGTCAGTGGTGATCTGCTCGTTGGTCAGCGCCGACCCCAGTGCTTCGGGGTGCGGGGTCTGGGCCAGGCGACCTTCTTTGGTCACGCGCAGGCATTCGCGCTCAATGCCGTGCAGGCACTGCTTGAGCAGGTCGATATTGTCGCCGAGCAGGCTCAGGCGGCGGTTGAGGAGGTCGCTCAAGATGGATTCCTTCACGCGTCAGTCGCCCCAATATGGGGGTAGAGATGACGGTCTACAAGGGTAGTTGGGAAAGGAACTGGCGTTGTCGCCTGGTTTACGCGGTTCCGTCGCTGGCCTGTATGCGTCTGATCGCGGGGCAAGCCCGCTCCCACGAAGCGTAGAAACGTTCGTGGGAGCGGGCTTGCCCCGCGATCAGGTGTACAGCATTACGCCGAAAATACCGCAGATCGGGGCCTGTCAGCTAGAGAACCGCGAAGGTTCCCTGCGCCTTGGCCACCAGCTTGTCGTCCTGGAGCACGTCGGCGTCGACCACGAGGGTGCGCCGTCCCGCATGCAGCACCCGGGCGGTACACACGACCTCGCCCTCGCTGACGGCGCGCATGTAGTTGATCTTGCACTCGATGGTCACGCTCTGCTGGTCGAAGCCATGGCTGGCCGAGCAGGCCAGGCCCATGCTGATATCGACCAGGCTGAAGATCGCCCCGCCGTGCAGCTTCTGGCCACGGTTGCGCAGGTGCGGCTCAAGCGCCAGGGCCACTTCTGCAACACCCGTTTCCAGGCGTTGCAGGCGGCAGCCGAGGAGCTGGCTGAAGGCGCTTTCGACGTACTCCTTCGGTACTTCCATCACTTCTTCTTCAGTTGCTTGGCATTGGCGAACAGCGCTGCCATGGCGTTGTTGGCCGGCGCGGCGGCGGTGGCCTCGCGCTGGCGCGGCGCCTGCTGCTGGCGGTTGCCGCCATTGGAGCGGTTGCCGCCGCGGTTGCCCTCGACCTTCTCGCCCGGGGTGTCGCTCATGCGCATGGACAGGCCGACGCGCTTGCGCGGGATGTCCACTTCCATGACCTTGACCTTGACCACGTCGCCGGCCTTGACCGCTTCACGCGGGTCCTTGACGAACTTCTCCGACAGCGCCGAGATGTGCACCAGCCCATCCTGGTGCACGCCGATGTCGACGAAAGCACCGAAGTTGGTGACGTTGGTCACCACGCCTTCGAGGATCATGCCGGGTTCCAGGTCCTTGAGGTCCTCGACGCCGTCCTGGAAGGTGGCGGTCTTGAACTCCGGGCGCGGGTCGCGACCTGGCTTGTCGAGTTCCTGGAGGATGTCGGTGACGGTCGGCAGACCGAAGGACTCGTCGGTGAATTTCTTCGGGTCCAGGCGCTTGAGGAAGCCGCTGTCGCCGATCAGCGAGCGGATATCACGGTCGGTGTCGGCGGCGATGCGCTGCACCAGTGGGTAGGCTTCCGGGTGCACCGCCGAGGCGTCCAGCGGGTTGTCGCCGTTCATCACGCGCAGGAAGCCGGCGGCCTGCTCGAAGGTTTTCTCGCCCAGGCGGCTGACCTTTTTCAGCGCGGCGCGGGTAGCGAACGGGCCGTTGGCGTCGCGGTGGGCGACGATGTTCTGCGCCAGGGTGGCATTGAGGCCGGAAATGCGTGTCAGCAGCGCCACCGAGGCGGTGTTTACGTCCACGCCCACGGCGTTCACGCAGTCCTCGACCACGGCGTCCAGGCCCCGGGCCAGTTTCACCTGCGACACGTCGTGCTGGTACTGGCCGACACCGATGGATTTCGGGTCGATCTTCACCAGTTCGGCCAGCGGGTCCTGCAGACGGCGGGCGATGGACACCGCGCCGCGGATCGACACGTCCAGATCGGGGAACTCGCGGGCGGCCAGTTCAGAGGCCGAGTACACCGAAGCGCCAGCCTCGGAAACCATGATCTTGGTGACCTTCAGTGCTGGGTACTTCTTGACCAGCTCCGCCACCAGCTTGTCGCTCTCGCGGCTGGCAGTGCCGTTGCCGATGGCGATCAACTCCACCGAGTGCTTGGCGCACAGCGCGGCCATCACGGAAATGGTGCGGTCCCAGTCGTTCTTCGGCGCGTGCGGGTAGACCGTGGTGTAGTCCAGCAACTTGCCGGTGGCATCGACCACGGCGATCTTGCAGCCGGTACGCAGGCCCGGGTCGAAGCCCAGGGTGGCGCGCGGGCCGGCCGGGGCGGCCAGCAGCAGGTCGTGCAGGTTGTGGGCGAAGACGTTGATCGCCTCGCCTTCGGCATTGTCGCGCAGTTCACCGAACAGGTCGGTTTCCAGGTGGGTGTAGAGCTTGACCTTCCAGGTCCAGCGCACCACCTCGCCCAGCCACTTGTCGGCGGGGCGGTTGCGGTTTTCGATGCCGACATGGTTGCCGATCATCATCTCGCACGGGTGCAGGGTGCCTGGCAGTTCTTCGCCGACTTTCAGCGACGCGCTCAGCACTCCTTCGTTGCGCCCACGGAAGATCGCCAGGGCACGGTGCGACGGCGTGGTGCGCAGCAGTTCGTCGTGGGCGAAGTAATCGCGGAACTTGGCGCCTTCGTCTTCCTTGCCGGCGACTACGCGGGCGGTGAGCACCGCTTCCTGCTTGAGGAAGTTGCGCAGCTTGTCCAGCAGGCCGGCGTCTTCGGCGAAGCGCTCCATGAGGATGTACTTGGCGCCTTCCAGGGCGGCCTTGACGTCAGCCACGCCCTTGCCCGCGTCGACGAAGCGTGCGGCTTCGGCTTCCGGGTTCAGTTGCGGGTCGCTGAACAGGCTGTCGGCCAGCTCGCCCAGGCCGGCTTCCAGGGCAATCTGGCCCTTGGTGCGGCGCTTCTGCTTGTACGGCAGGTAGAGGTCTTCGAGGCGGGTCTTGGTGTCGGCCAGCTTGATATCGCGCGCCAGCTCCGGGGTCAGCTTGCCCTGCTCCTCGATGCTGGCCAGGATGCTGGCGCGACGCTCGTCGAGCTCGCGCAGGTAGCGCAGGCGCTCTTCCAGGTGGCGCAGTTGAGTGTCATCCAGGCTGCCGGTCACTTCCTTGCGGTAACGGGCGATGAAGGGCACGGTCGATCCTTCGTCCAACAGGCCCACGGCCGCTTCGACCTGCTGTGGGCGCACGCCCAGTTCCTCGGCGATACGGCTGTTGATGCTGTCCATGAAAACCACCTGACAAATAGTGAATGCAAGGCCGCGGGTGGGCGTTCAGCCCCGGCGACGCTGGGTGAAAGCCGCGCATTATACCCATCGGGCCGGGCTTGCGGTGATGGCGCGGGGCCAGTCGTCGATGGGGCGGCAGTGGCACGGCGGGAAAAATCTGCTAACAATGCACACGGCACGCGCGGCAATGGCTACGCCATAATGCGCGGCGATATCAGAGGAGTAATTCATGACCAGCACCGCAAACGCCGTAGAAGGCGACAAGATTCTCATCGTCGACGACGACCCGGGCCTGAGCAGCCTGCTGGACCGTTTCTTCACCAGCAAGGGCTTCCGTGTGCGCACCGTGCCCAACGTCGAACAGATGGATCGCCTGCTGGCCCGTGAAGTGTTCAACCTGGTGGTGCTCGACCTGATGCTGCCGGGCGAGGATGGCCTGTCGGCGTGCAAGCGCCTGCGCGCTGCGAACAACCAGATTCCGATCATCATGCTCACCGCCAAGGGCGATGAGCTCAGCCGTATCAAGGGGCTGGAGCTTGGCGCCGATGACTACCTGGCCAAGCCGTTCAACCCAGATGAGCTGGTGGCCCGGGTCAAGGCCGTGCTGCGCCGCCAGGCCCCGGCCGTGCCGGGCGCGCCGGGCAGCGAGGAAGAGACCGTCACCTTCGGCGACTACGAACTTTCGCTGGCCACCCGTGAGCTCAAGCGCGGTGAAGAAACACACATGCTCACCACCGGCGAGTTCGCCGTGCTCAAGGCCCTGGTGATGCATGCTCGCGAGCCGCTGACCCGCGACAAACTGATGAATCTGGCCCGTGGCCGTGAGTGGGATGCCCTGGAGCGTTCCATCGACGTGCAGATCTCGCGCCTGCGCCGGATGATCGAGCCCGATCCTTCCAAGCCGCGTTACATCCAGACCGTATGGGGTGTGGGCTACGTCTTCGTGCCGGACGGAAACGCCGGCAAATGAGCCTGCCGGCTCGTCAGGGTGCAGCAGGGCGACCCATGCGGGTCGCCCTGTTTCGTCTACGGCGACCGGCCTTTTCAGTACAGTAGTTGATCGATGAAAACGCCTCTCTGGTTCCCGCAAAGCTTCTTCGCCCGCACCCTCTGGCTGGTGCTGATCGTCGTGCTGTTTTCCAAGGCACTGACGCTCGTGTACCTGTTGATGAATGAGGACGTGCTGGTCGACCGCCAGTACAGCCACGGCGTGGCCCTGACGCTGCGTGCCTATTGGGCAGCGGATGAAGAGAACCGCGAGCAGATAGCCGAGGCTGCTGGCCTGATCCGCGTGACCGGCGCCGGTGTCCCGGAGGGTGAGCAGCATTGGCCCTACAGCGAGATCTACCAGCGGCAGATGCAAGCCGAGCTGGGCGAGGACACCGAGGTGCGGTTGCGTATCCACGCACCGCCCGCGCTCTGGGTGAACGCGCCGAGCCTGGGACCAGGCTGGCTCAAGGTGCCGCTGTACCCGCATCCGCTACGTGGCCAGAAGATCTGGAACGTGCTTGGTTGGTTCCTGGCCATCGGCCTGCTGTCCACCGCTTCGGCCTGGATCTTCGTGCGCCAGCTCAATCAGCCGCTCAAGCGTCTGGTGTTCGCTGCCCGTCAGCTGGGCCAGGGGCGCAGTGTGCGCCTGCCGATCAGCGATACCCCCAGCGAAATGACCGAGGTGTATCGGGCGTTCAACCAGATGGCCGAGGATGTCGAGCAGGCCGGTCGCGAGCGCGAGTTGATGCTCGCGGGGGTATCCCACGACCTGCGCACACCATTGACTCGGTTGCGCTTGTCGTTGTCGCTGATGGGCAACGAAAGCGACCTCAGTGAGGACATGGTCCGCGATATCGAGGACATGGACGCGATCCTCGACCAGTTCCTGGCGTTCATTCGTGATGGGCGTGACGAGCCGGTGGAAGAGGTCGACCTGAATGAGCTGATCTACGAAGTGGTGGCCCCCTATAACCAGCATGAAGAACAGGTGCGCCTGTGCCTCGAGCCGATTCCGCCGTTCCCGCTGCGCCGTGTCTCGCTCAAGCGTATGCTCGGCAATCTGATCGGCAACGCGCTGCATCACGCCGGCAAGGGGGTTGAGGTGGCGGCCTATGTGTCGGGTGACCAGAGTGCGCCTTATGTGGTGCTCAGCGTGCTGGATCGCGGGGCGGGCATCGACGAGTCGGAACTGGAGACCATCTTCAACCCGTTCATCCGGGGCGACCGGGCGCGGGGCGGCAAGGGCACCGGGCTGGGGTTGGCGATCGTCAAGCGCATCGCCGCGCAGCATGGCGGCAATGTCGAGTTGCGCAACCGGTCCGGTGGCGGGATCGAGGCGCGAGTGAGGTTGCCGTTGGGTTTGTTGCTGCCGCGTAATGCCGTCTAGACCCATCGCGGGGCAAGTCGCACCGGTGCGCCGGTGCGACTTGCCCCGCGATTAATTTCAACCCTTGCCTTTGGTCCGCGTCTGATTCGGCCCGCTGTTCTTTTCCAGGTGCTCGATGATCATCCCGGCCACGTCTTTGCCGGTAGTCACCTCGATCCCCTCCAGGCCCGGCGACGAGTTCACTTCCATTACCAGTGGGCCATGGTTCGAACGCAGAATATCCACGCCCGCCACGCTCAGCCCCATTACCTTGGCCGCCCGAATCGCGGTCATGCGTTCTTCAGGGGTGATCTTGATCAGGCTGGCCACGCCCCCGCGGTGCAGGTTGGAGCGGAACTCGCCCGGCTTGGCCTGGCGCTTCATAGAGGCGATCACCTTGTCACCGACCACGAAACAACGGATGTCGGCGCCACCAGCTTCCTTGATGTATTCCTGGACCATGATGTTCTGCTTCAGGCCCATGAATGCCTCGATCACCGACTCGGCGGCCTTGGTGGTCTCGCACAGCACCACGCCTATGCCCTGGGTACCTTCCAGTACCTTGATCACCAGCGGCGCGCCGTTGACCATCTGAATCAGGTCGGGGATGTCGTCCGGCGAGTGGGCGAAACCGGTGATCGGCAGGCCGATACCCCGACGTGACAGCAGTTGCAGAGAGCGCAGTTTGTCCCGCGAGCGGGCGATGGCCACCGATTCGTTGAGCGGATAGACGCCCATCATCTCGAACTGGCGCAGCACCGCACAGCCATAGAAGGTGACCGAGGCGCCGATGCGTGGTATGACCGCGTCGAAGCCTTCCAGGGGTTTGCCGCGGTAGTGGATCTGCGGCTTGTGGCTGGCAATGTTCATGTAGGCCCGAAGCGTGTCGATCACCACCACTTCGTGGCCCCGCTGGGTACCGGCTTCGACCAGGCGGCGGGTGGAATACAGACGCGGATTGCGCGACAGCACAGCGATCTTCATGCAGCACCTGTGACAGGGGAAAGGGTGGCCGCGAAGGCCGGTTTGTCCTGAACGTACTTGAGGCCGGGGTTGACCACCAGTTGGCCATGGATGAGCGCCTTCGAACCAAGCAGCAGGCGATAGCGCATGCTCTTGCGGCAGGCCAGGGTGAATTCGACCTCCCAGACCCGGTCACCGAGCGCCAGGGGTGTGCGGATCACATAGCGGGTCTGGGCATGGCCGTTGGAGCTCTTGATCGTCTTCATGGTCACCATGGGCGCTTCGCACCGTCGATGGCGCAGTTGCACCACCGAACCCAGGTGGGCGGTGAAGCGTACCCATTGCTGGCCATCGCGCTCGAACGGCTCGACCTCCGTGGCGTGCAGGCTGGAGGTGCTGGCTCCGGTGTCGATCTTGGCGCGCAGGCCGGCGACGCCGAGGCCGGGCAGGGCGACCCACTCGCGCAGGCCGATCACAGTCAGGTGGTCAAATGTCTTCACTTAGCGTGCCCTGCGGATAAGGAGGTGAACTGTAATGACGGCACGGACTTTTTGCATCTGTGAGTCACGGTAGTACAGTTCCGTGAAAGACAGAATTCGAGGAAAAACCATGGCACAAAAGCCTGAAGACGACGACAAGGTACGCTTGGACAAGTGGCTGTGGGCAGCGCGCTTCTACAAGACCCGCGCATTGGCCAAGGCGGCCATTGAAAGTGGCAAGGTGCACTGCCGGGGCGAGCGCTGCAAGCCGGGCAAGGAGCCACGGGTGGGCGATGAGTTCGTTTTGCGCACCGGTTTCGACGAGCGCACCGTGGTGGTCAGGGCGTTGTCGGTGGTGCGCCGTGGCGCGCCCGAAGCACAGATGTTGTACGAGGAAACCGCCGAGAGTGTGACGCGCCGCGAGCAGGCTGCTGAAATGCGCAAGGCGGGGGCGATGGGCGTGACCACCGACGGGCGGCCGACCAAGAAGCAGCGCCGGCAGATTCACCAGCTGCACGGCAGTTTCGAGTGACGAGGGCCGCGCAGCGGCCCCAGTCATGATCAGGCGGCGCGAACCACGCTCATCCGCCCGATCAATGGCAGCTTGCCCAGCAGGTCGAACAGCGGTCCCGTCCAGCGCAGCAACGCTGCGCTGCCTTTGGCCGCCAGCGGCGTATAGCAGCTCCAGCCTAGCGCCAGCACTGCCATCAGCAGGCCACCGATGTAGTCATCCTGCCCCCAGTGAGCGCCGGCGACCAGGCGCGGCAGCATGAACAACAAGGCCAGCCCCCACACCAGCAGGTACTGCAGCAGGCGACGGCTGAACAGGCTCATGAACAGTGCCCAGATCAACAACACAGAGGCGTGATCCCCCGGGAAACTCTTGCTCGATCGGTCCTTGAGCTCCCAGGACGCCTCCAGGTTGGGGTAGTAGTCACTGAGGTGCACCACGTCGTCGAACATCATCGACGGGCTCTTGTGTTGCCAACCGGCTGCATCCACCCACTTGGAAAACAGCGCGCGAATCACCACTAAGAGGAGTAGCGTGACCAGAAAGCCGAAGAAGGCCTGGCGGACCTGGGCTGCCTTGAACACCCAGTCACCACGAATAAGCACTGCCAGAAGGATCAGGCCGACGACGATGTCGAACGGGCGCAGGCTGCCGACGGTCCATATGTAGCGCCAGCTTGTGTTATTGGCCAGCGGCGCATTCAGGCTGTGGAACAGCCACTCGTCGAATGTCAGGCAAAGGATCTGGCCAACGGGCCACAACCAGAAACACAGTAGCGCGATGGGCAGCAGGGTGCAGGTTGCCAAAGGTCCCCAGGACCACCTTGCTTGGAACAGTGGTCGATTATCCATAAAATACCTCGATATCCAGCAGGAAATAAGCGCCTTTTAGCGCTCTGCGACAGACCTTTCAGTCTCCTGTAATTATTTTGTAACCATTTTCAGAAAGCCAGACAACCATGAGCGACTTGCCAGATACCGATTTCACCCAACGCTTCCTTTTCGATGACCGCGATGTGCGCGGCGAGATGGTGGTGCTGGAACGCAGCTATGCCGAGGTGCTGGCCAAGCACGACTACCCGCAGCCGGTTAAGCATCTGCTCGGTGAACTGATGGCCGCGGCCGCGCTGCTGGTCGGCACTTTGAAGTTCGACGGGTTGCTGGTGCTCCAGGCGCAGTCCCAGGGCCCGGTTCCGCTGCTAGCCATCGAGTACACCAGCGAGCACGATATCCGTGGCTTGGCGCGTTACGAGACCGAGCAGATCAAGGCGGATGCCAGCCTTGCCGATCTGATGCCTGGCGGTCACCTGGTGCTGACTATCATTCCTGTCAACGGCCAGCGTTACCAGGGCACCGTCGAACTGGACGGCAAGGACCTGTCGGAGTGCTTCACCAATTACTTCGTCATGTCGCAGCAGGTGAACACCTGCATCTCGCTGGCCGCCGATGGCGCCCGTGCCCGTGGCCTGCTGGTGCAGCAACTGCCGGCCGAGATCCACAAGGACAGCGAGGAGCGCGATGAAAGCTGGGCCCACGTCAAGGCCCTGGCCAACACCGTGAAGATCGAGGAGCTGCTCGGTCTGGACAACGAAACCGTGCTGCACCGCCTGTACCACGAGGACGCGGTTCGCCTGTTCGATATCCAGCCGCTACGGTTCCGCTGCAGCTGCTCGCGCGAGCGCTCCGGCAATGCACTGGTCAGTCTCGGCGAGCAGGATGCCAAGGCGCTGGTGGCCGAATGTGGCGGCCAGGTCGAGATCGATTGCCAGTTTTGTAACGAACGTTATTTGTTCGATGCGAGCGATGTCGCGCAATTGTTTGCCGGCGGTGGCACTGAGGCGCCGTCAGAAACTCAGCACTGAAACGGTTAACTACAGGAAATATTCCTGTCGAATTGCGCAAAAGCGCAGTTCTGACAGGAGGGGCCTACTTTTTTTGGGCTTTTCTGGCATAATCCGGCCACTTTTTTCGCTGTAGTAGTTTTTTCGAGACAACTACAAAACGTTTGGAGCACTCGGCCTCGGGCCGGATGGGGTATCTCATGACGCAAGCCAACAACACCGTGTACACCGACCTGAGCGTCGATGAGCTGGTAAAAGAAGCGCTGTCCCGCGGTGAAGGCGTGCTGGCCGATACCGGCGCGCTGGTGGTGGAAACCGGTCATCGCACCGGCCGTTCGCCGGCTGACCGTTTCATCGTCGAAGAACCTTCCACCCAGGACCAGATTGGCTGGGGCCCGATCAACCGCAAGTTCCCGGCCGACAAGTTCGATGCCCTGTGGAACCGCGTCGAGGCGTTCAACAACGCCCAGGATCACTTCGTTTCCTACGTTCACGTAGGCGCTGCCGCCGAGCACTACCTGCCGGTCAAGATGACCACCCAGACCGCCTGGCAGAACCTGTTCGGCCGTTGCCTGTTCATCAACCCGGCCCAGTACAACCCGGCTGGCCGCGATGAATGGCAGGTGCTCAACGTCGCCAACTTCGAGTGCGTGCCAGAGCGTGACGGCACCAACTCCGACGGCTGCGTGATCATCAACTTCGCCCAGAAGAAAGTGCTGATCGCCGGCATGCGTTACGCCGGTGAAATGAAGAAAGCCATGTTCTCGGTGCAGAACTTCCTGCTGCCGGCCGCCGACGTGCTGCCGATGCACTGCGCCGCCAACATCGGCGAAGCGGGTGACGTCACCCTGTTCTTCGGCCTGTCCGGTACCGGCAAGACCACCCTGTCGGCCGATGAAAGCCGTTACCTGATCGGTGACGACGAGCACGGTTGGGGCGAAGGCGTGGTCTTCAACATCGAGGGCGGTTGCTATGCCAAGTGCATCGACCTGTCCGAGAAGAACGAGCCGGTCATCTGGAAAGCCATCAAGCACGGCGCGGTGCTGGAAAACGTCGTCATCGACGATGCCAAGCACGCCGACTACGCCGACGTGAGCCTGACCCAGAACAGCCGCGCAGCCTACCCGCTGACCCACGTGGCCAAGGTCTCCGAGAAGAACCTGGGCGGCGAGCCGAACGCAGTCATCTTCCTGACCTGCGACCTGACCGGCGTGCTGCCGCCAGTGTCGATCCTGAACAACGAGCAGGCGGCCTACCACTTCCTGTCCGGCTACACCGCGCTGGTCGGTTCCACCGAAATGGGTTCGGGCAGCGGCATCAAGTCGACCTTCTCCACCTGCTTCGGCGCACCGTTCTTCCCACGCCCAGCTGGCGTCTACGCCGAGCTGCTGATCAAGCGCATCAAGGCGTTCGGCTCCAAGGTCTACCTGGTCAACACTGGCTGGACCGGTGGTGGCTACGGCGTTGGCAAGCGCTTCAGCATTCCCACCACCCGTGGTGTGATCGCTGCCATCCAGAGCGGCGCGCTGGTCGGTGCAGAAACCGAGCACCTGGACATCATCAACCTGGACGTACCCAAGGCCGTTCCGGGCGTCGAGACCGAGCTGCTCAACCCCCGCAACACCTGGGCTGACAAGGCTGCCTACGACGAAGCTGCCAAGGGGCTGGCTACGCTGTTCACCGAGAACTTCAAGAAGTTCGACGTTTCCGACGCCATCAAGGCCGCTGGTCCGCAGCTGTAAGCTGCTGCCGGTTCGGATAAGGAAGCCGCCCCTCGGGGCGGCTTTTTCGTTATTCGATGTAGGACCGGGTTTGAGCTGCGATGGAGGCGATACAGTACCGGCAGAATCTGTTTCACTTGCAGGGTACCCACCAGAATGCAGATGGCCCCATGACCGAGTCTCCGCAACGCTCCGCCTTCTCCCATTTCCATCCCATCCTCACCCGTCCGCAGGACAATGACCACAACGGCCACCTCGCCGGCTCCACCGTGCATGCCTGCTTTGAAACCGCGATCCAGGCCTTCTTGGTCGAACAGGCCGAGTTGGACCTGCGCGACGGTGAACTGGCCGGTTTTGTTGTAAGTTCGGCGGCAGATTTCTTCGCCTTGCCTGGCTTTCCCGACGTGCTTGAGGTGGGCCTGGGTGTGACCCGTCTGGCGGGCAGTACCGTTGAGTTCCGCCTGGCGCTGTTCCGCCCGGGCGAGGCCGAAGCCTGTGCGGCGGGCAGCATGGTGCAGGTGTTCATCGAGCGTGCCTCGGGCCGCCCGGCGGCACTGCCGGAAACGCTGCAACTGATCCTCGCCGGGCTGTCGCTCAATCGTTGAGGCGAATGATCCCTTCGCGTACAGCGAACAGCACCAGGCCGGGCACGTCGTGGATCTGCAAGCGGTGCATGATCTGCGAGCGGTGCGCCTCGACAGTCTTGATGCTCAAACCCAGGCCGTCGGCGATGGAGCGGGTGGTCTCGCCCCGGGCGATGAGGCGCAGGATTTCCAGCTGGCGAGTGGTCAGGGGTGGTGGCTGGACCTGATTCGCAACGCGCTTGCGACTGTGTTTGAGAGCCTGGCCGATGACCATCGGCAGTACCGCTGAAGACAGGTACTGGCCACCACCGCGCAGGGTTTGCAGAGCCTGCTCCAGTTCGGTCACCGTAGCGTTCTTGAGCAGAAAACCATGGGCGCCGAGCTGCAGGCAGCTCATTACATGCTCAAGCTCCGAGCGCGACGAGAACATCAGCACTCGGCTGGCAGGGGCGCGGATGAATAGTTCCTGCAGGGCCTGCTGACTGTCCAGCTCGCCGCTCATGTCGAGCACCACAATATCTGGCTTGAGCTTTTCGGCCAGGCTCACGGCACTCATGGCATCACCGGTGTCGCCCACCACGACGAAATCTTTCTTCTGCTCCAGCAGGGCACGTAGGCCAGCGCGGAAGAGGGGCGAATGATCGGCAAGCAGAATTCGGCAAGGCATGGATTAGGGCCTGTTTCGCAAGAGAAGGGGGGCGGCAGGCCTGCTCGATCCGAAAGCGCACTGCCGCGCAACTGCGCGATCAGTCCTTGTCTGCCGATGGGCGCGGCAGTGCCTCTTATCATAGGCGTTCGAACACCGACGGCAGTAGTGGGCGCAGGGGCAGGCCCAGCGCATGGACGCTTTCGCTGTGGCCGATGATCAGCAGGCCTCCGGGGCGCAGGTGTGCCAGCAGGTGTTGAAGCACCTCGCTCTTGTAGCGTGGTGCCAGGCTCGACAACAGGTTGCGCAGCAGGATGACGTCGAAGCTGCCGAGATAAGCAGGCATGGGGCGGATCAGGTTGATGGCCTGGAAGCGTACCCGCTCTCGCAGAGCCTGAGCGATGCACAGCCGCCCGGCCATCTTGCCGACGTCGCACAGGCAGTGACGGGTCAGCCAGCCCTCGGGGAAGTAACGGGCCTGGGCAATGTCGTAGATCCCATTGTCTGCGCTTTCCAGCAGTTGCGGGTCGAAATCACTGGCCAGCACCTCCCAACCGGGGTGGCGGGCTTTTTCCGCGGCTACCATTGCCAGGCTCCAGGCCTCCTCACCGGTGGCGCAGGCGGCGCTCCACAGACGGGCGGGGTGGTCGAGTTCGGCCAGCCAGGAGGCCAGGCATTCGAAATGCCGATGTTCGCGAAAGAAATAACTGTCGCGGGCGACCAGCAGGCGCAGCAACTGTTCGTGCTCGTTTGTGCCTTGTGGGCTGTCGAGCAAGTCGAGGTAATGCTCGAAGCTAGCCAGGCCGAGAGCCTTCAAGCGCTTGTGCAGGCGCGTCGCGATCACGGTCCGGCGATCATCGGCCAGTTGCACACCCGTAGCCTGCATTACCCGCTGACGTATTGACGCAAAGCTTGCTTCGCTGAGCAGAGGTGGGCGGCGGCTTGGCATTCCTCAGCCTCTCCTGGCCCGGGGTAGACAGATGGAGTCGGTGAAGGTCGCGCGCATTCCCTGCGTCCTGTGCTTGGTCAAAACAGCGATAATAACTAGTGGCTAGTGGCCTCCATATCGGGGCGGCCCTTAATCCCTTGGCGTGCCTGCAAATGAAAAGGCCCTGCCGATGAGGGCAGGGCCTTAGGCGTCAGGCGTAAGCCTGGCGATCAGTCGCGCCAGTGGCGCTTGTGTTTGCGGTGACCGTAGTGGTGGCCACGGTCATAGTGGCGGCGATCATCATAGTCACGGCGGTAGCGGCGCGACTCATGGCGCTCGTCTTCATCGGCCTTGTTGCCCATGTAGTTGCCCAGTGCCCCACCAGCGCCGCCGCCGGCCGCCGCACCGATGTAGCTACCGGTGGTACCCCCCACCGAGCGACCGACCACGTTGCCGCCGGCCGCGCCCAGTGCGCCACCGATGGCCGCTTCGCCGCGCTGGCGCTTGTCGGCACCCAGGGCACCGCCGGCCGCGCCGCCCAGACCGGCACCGATGGCGCCGCCGGTGCTACCACCGATGGAGTTGCCCACCACGGAGCCCAGTACCCCACCCAATGCGCCGCCAATGCCGGCCTCGGTGGTGCCGCCTGCCATGGCAACGCCGCTGAGCAGACCAAAAGACAACAACAGAATCGAGGAGTACTTCTTCATCAAGAGAGCCTCAGAGGGATGACGAAGCGGAATTTGAGGCTCGGCGAAGCGGCTGGCAATCGGAATCCGACGAGTAGCACGAGTTGTACACAATTCTCTAAGTTATTGAATTTTGTATGAAACTTTCTCGATTTTTGCTTGTCTGAGGTAATTATGACAAAGCCCTGAACCGTTGCGGAACAGGGCTTTTTTGTGGGCGGCGTTCAGCTTTGCCGGGCGCGAATCAGATGATGCGCCCGTCGTCCCGCGCGCGCTCCAACTTGATGGCGATGAACTTCGACGTCGGCGTGTAACTGCCGTCACCGATGCTCTCCAGCGGCACCAGCGGGTTCACCTCCGGGTAGTAGGCCGCCGCCTGGCCAGCGGGGATGTCGAACGCCAGCAGGGTAAACCCATGCACCCGGCGCAGATGTTCATCGCCCCAGAGCGACACAATGTCGACCTTCTGCCCCGGCTGGAAGCCCAGGCGGACGATGTCGGCCTCGTTGACGAACAGCACGTCACGCTGGCCGCGCACGCCACGATAACGATCGTCCATGCCATAGATGGTGGTGTTGTACTGATCGTGCGAGCGCATCGACTGCATGATCAGGTCCGGTATCTGGCCGCTGGCACGCACGCGCTCGTCGAGCAGGCTGTCCGGTAGCAGATTGGCCTTGAAGTTGGCGCGGCCGCTGGCGGTCTTCCACTGGCGGCTGCCGGCACTGTTGCCCAGGTAGAAGCCGCCGGGCAGGCGCAGACGCTCGTTGAAGTCGGCAAAGCCCGGGATGGTGTCGGCGATCAGGTCGCGGATACGGTCGTAGTCGGCCACCAGCCAGTGCCAGTCCACTGGCTGCTTGCCCAAGGTGGCGGCGGCGATGCCGGCAACCACGGCGGGCTCCGAGCGCATCTGTCGGGACAGTGGTTTGAGCTGGCCGTTGGAGGCGTGGACCATGCTGAACGAGTCCTCCACCGTCACCGCCTGCGGGCCTTCGCCCTGCAGGTCGATATCGGTGCGGCCCAGGCACGGCAGGATCAACGCCTGTTTGCCATGAATCAGGTGGCTGCGGTTGAGCTTGGTGCTGATGTGCACGGTCAGCTCGCAGTTGCGCAGCGCCTGGGCGGTGCGCTCGGTGTCCGGCGTGGCCTGGGCGAAGTTGCCGCCTAAACCGATGAACACCTTGGCCCGGCCTTCCAACATGGCGTGGATGGCCTCGACGGTGTTGTGGCCGTTATGGCGCGGCACCGGGAAGCCGAAGCGTTTTTCGATGGCATCGAGCAGCAACACCGGTGGGCGTTCGTTGATGCCCATGGTGCGGTCGCCCTGCACGTTGCTGTGGCCGCGCACCGGGCACAGGCCGGCGCCCGGTACCCCGAGGTTGCCGCGCAGCAGCATCAGGTTGACGATTTCCTGGATGGTCGGCACCGAATGGCGGTGCTGGGTGATGCCCATGGCCCAGCACATGATCACGCGTTTGCCTTTGCAGTACATGTGTGCCGACAGCTCGATATCGGCCAGGGTCAGCCCGGACTGGGCCTGGATCTGTTCCCATGGGGTGGCGTCGACCACCGCCAGGTATTCGTCCACGCCATGGCCGTGTTCGGCGATGAAGGCATGATCGAAGATCGCCGGCGCGCCGCTGGCCTGGGCCTCACGCTCCCATTGCAGCAGGAACTTGGCCATGCCGCGCAGCAGCGCCATGTCGCCGCCCAGCGCCGGGCGGAAGAATGCGGTGTTGGTCGGTCGGTCGCTGTTGGTCAGCATCTCCAACGGGTTCTGCGGGTGCTGGAAACGCTCCAGGCCACGCTCCTTGAGCGGGTTGACACACACCACCTGGGCGCCGCGTTTCACCGCGTCACGCAACGGGTCGAGCATGCGAGGGTGGTTGGTGCCGGGGTTCTGGCCCCAGACGAAGATCGTGTCGGCGTGCTCGAAATCGTCGTACGTGACCGTGCCCTTGCCCACGCCGACGCTCTGGCCCAAGGCCACGCCGCTGGCCTCGTGGCACATGTTCGAGCAGTCGGGGAAATTGTTGGTGCCGTAGGCGCGCACGAACAGCTGATAGAGATAAGCCGCCTCGTTGCTGGCCCGGCCGGATGTATAGAACTCGGCCTGGTCGGGGCTTGCCAGGTTGTTCAGGTGCCGGGCGATCAGGGCGAAGGCGGCGTCCCAGTCGATCGGCCGGTAACGGTCGGTGATCGGGTCATAGACCATCGGCTCGGTCAGTCGGCCCTGGTACTCGAGCCAGTAGTCGCTCTGCCCCAGCAGCGCGCTCACGCTGTAGCGGGCGAAGAACGCGGCATCCACCCGGCGCTTGGTGGCTTCCCAGTTGACCGCCTTGGCGCCGTTCTCGCAGAACTTGACCATGCCGCTTTCGGGCGAGTCGCCCCAGGCGCAGCCGGGGCAGTCGAAGCCGCCGTTCTGGTTGGTCTTGAGCAGGGCGCGGATGTTCTTCAGGGCGTTGTCGCTGCCCACCCAGGCCTTGGCCACGCTGCGCAGCGCGCCCCAGCCGCCGGCGGGGCCGGGATAAGGTTTGTAGCGAGGGGTGGAGGCGGGGGCGTTGTCTGGCAGTTTTTCGTAGGAGGTCACGGCTGTTGCTACTCCGCCGCTGGGCTGAACACCCGCGGTGCGCTGTGTTTGGGCAGATGAATGAGGTTGAGGTTGTGCTTGCGGGCCCATTGCAGGGCCAGGCCGGTGGGCGCGGAAAGGCTTACCAGGGTCTGGATGCCGGCGCGCAGGACCTTCTGGATCAGTTCCAGGCTGCAGCGGCTGGTGACGATGGCCAGCCCCCCTTGGGTCTCGATGCGCTGGCGCAGCAGGGCGCCGATCAGCTTGTCCAGGGCGTTGTGCCGGCCAATGTCCTCGCGACCCAGCAGCAGCTGGCCGTCGCGGTCCATGAACAGTGCCGCGTGCACCGCACCGCAGTGCTGGCCCAGTGGCTGGAAGGCGTCGATGCGCTGGCGCAGGTCCTTCAGCCAGTGGGCAGGTGGCAGCGGCGCGCCAGGCAGCACGTTCAGCTCGGGCAGCGCCTGCTCCAATGCCTCGACGCCGCACAGGCCGCAACCGCTGGTGCCGGCCAGCTGGCGGCGCTGGTTCTTCAGGTTCCAGAAGGCGCGGCTGGATATCTCCAGGTCGGCGTAGAGCGCCGAACCGCTGCCGGAGAGCTTCATGTCGTAGATTTCCTCGGTACCGGCAACGATGCCGCTGCCGATGCTGAAACCGACGGCGAAGTCTTCCAGGTCGGTCGGGCTGACCAGCATCACCGCCTGGTTCAGGCCGTTGTAGACGATCGCCAACGCCACTTCCTCGGCCAGCGGGGTATTGTCGCGGGCGGCATCGGAAAGCTGGACGTAGTCGTAGGTGTTGCTGGCGGCGGGCAGGGCGAGAGGCGTTGACGCCGCGCAGACCGGTGGCTTGCTGTTCATCGGCTCGAATACCGGCTGGCAGTTTGACCCCACAAGCCTAGGCCCCTGTGCAGATGGCGTCTAATCGCTAGCGTCTATCCCGTGATAGAGCGCGTCGATTGGTCGCACCGGGGCGGGTTGGCCGATCCTGGCCTAGACTCCTGCTTCCATGGATTCACCATCAAAGGAGCGCCACATGAGCCTGTTCAGTTTCGTGAAGGAAGCCGGCGAGAAGTTGATCGACCTGCTGACCCCCGGCAATGCCAATGCCGAGGAACAGTTGAAGAAACACGTCAGTGACGTTGGCTTGGGCAACCCGAACATCTCGGCCACTGTAGAGGGTGACAAGGTCATCCTCAAGGGTGAGGTAAGCAGCCAGGAAGAGAAAGAGAAGATCATCCTGGCTGCAGGCAACATCGCCGGTGTGGCCTCGGTGGATGACCAGATCACCGTCACCGGGCCAATTGCTCAAGCTGCCCGGTTCGTCGAGGTCGAGAAGGGTGACACCCTGAGTGCCATCTCCAAGCGAGTCTACGGCGATGCCAACAAGTACCAGAAGATCTTCGAGGCAAACAAGCCGATGCTGAAGGATCCCAACAAGATCTATCCGGGGCAGGTGCTGCGTATTCCCGACTGAGGGGGCGCTTGTAGGAGCGGCTGAAGCCGCTCCTACGGGGCGATTGCGCAGTTACAACCCTTCCAGCAACTCCCGGTAATCCTCTACTGCCGTGAACTCCTGGGTATCGCGTGGCTCGGCCCGACTATCCGGCTGGCGCACAGCCAGCAGGTGCCCCACGCCAAATTGCCGGGCACTGCGCAGAATCGCCAGGGTGTCATCGATGAACAGGCTGCGCGCCGGCTCAAAGCCGATGTCCGCCTGCAGCGCATCCCAGAACTGCGGGCTCTCCTTCGGATAGCCATAGTCGTGCGAGCTGATCAGCCGCTCGAAGTACGGCGCCAGTTCAACCCGCTCCAGCTTCAGCGACAGCGAGTCGCGGTGGGCGTTGGTGATCATCACCACCCGCTTGCCGGCCTTGCGAATGGCGGCGAGGAAGGTATCGGCATCCGGCTTCAAGGCGATCAGGTCGGCGATCTCCAGCTTGAGCTCGCGGATCGGCAGGCGCAGTTCACGGCTCCAGAAGTCCAGGCAGTACCAGTTGAGCGTGCCGGCATGCTGTTCGAACAGCGGGCGCAGCTCGAGCTCGGCCATGGCCCGGCTCACGCCATGCAGCTCGGCGTAGCGCTGGGGCAGGTGCTGCAGCCAGAAGCGGTTGTCGTAATGGAGGTCGAGCAGGGTGCCGTCCATGTCCAGCAGGACGGTATCGATGGCGGACCAGGGAAGAACGGGCATGGGAAATTCTCGATCAGTCGGCAAGCCACGGTATAGTAACCCGTTCACGCCAAGGAGCCGCCCCATGCGCCAGAAACCCACCGTTCTCAGCCGCGAAATCGTCGCCAGCAGCCGCCTGTTCCGCGTGGAAGCCGTGCAGTTGCGCTTCTCCAACGGCACCGAGCGCACCTATGAGCGACTGGTTGGCCGCGGCAACGGCTATGGCGCGGTGATGATCGTGGCCATGCTCGATGCCGAGCATGCTGTGCTGGTCGAGGAATATTGCGGCGGTACCGACGAGTACGAGCTGTCGTTGCCCAAAGGCCTGATCGAGCCGGGCGAGGACGTGCTCGCCGCCGCCGACCGGGAGCTCAAGGAAGAGGCTGGTTTTGGCGCGCGTCAGCTGGAGCACCTGACCGAGCTGTCGCTGTCGCCCGGCTACATGAGCCAGAAGATTCAGGTGGTCCTAGCCACCGACCTGTACGAAGAGCGTCTGGAGGGCGACGAGCCCGAGCCGATGCGGGTCGACAAGGTCAACCTGCGCGAGCTCTCGGCCCTGGCCATGCACCCGCAGTTCAGCGAAGGCCGAGCACTGGCGGCGTTGTACCTGGCCCGTGACCTGCTGATCCAGCGTGGGGTGCTGAGCGTATGAATGATCGGCAACTGATGCAGGACGTGGTCAAGCTCGCCCTGTTGGCTGGCGAGGCGATCCTGCCGTTCTGGCGCGCTGACGTGGCGGTAAGCAACAAGGCCGACGATTCACCGGTGACCGCTGCCGACCTGGCAGCCCATCGGGTTATCGCCGATGGCTTGCAGGCGTTGGCGCCGCAGATTCCGGTGCTCTCCGAGGAGGACTGCGACATCCCGCTGGCAACCCGCGCAGGTTGGCAGCGCTGGTGGCTGGTCGATCCTTTGGATGGCACCAAGGAGTTCATCGCCGGTAGTGAGGAGTTCACCGTCAACATCGCGCTGATCGAAAACGGCGAGGTGGTGTTTGGCGTGGTGGCAATGCCGACCAATGGCCGCTGTTATTCCGGTGGGCGCGAGTTAGGTGCCTGGAAGACCGAGCATAACGAAGAGGCTCAACCGATCCAGGTGCGTAATGCCCCACCGGCGCATGAGCGGTTTACCGTCGTCGCCAGCCGTCGGCATTCCAGCCCGGAGCAGGAAGCGCTGCTGGCGGGGCTTGGGAGTGCGTTAGGGGAGCTGGAACTGGCCAACATCGGCAGCTCCTTGAAGTTCTGCCTGCTCGCCGAAGGCAGTGCCGACTGTTATCCGCGGCTGGCGCCGACCTCGCAGTGGGATACTGCCGCCGCCCAGGGCGTGCTGGAAGGTGCCGGGGGCGAGGTGATCGGGCTGGACGGGTTGCCGTTCCGCTACCCACCGCGTGAGTCGTTGCTCAATCCGTTCTTCCTGGCGTTGCCCCGCGCTGCTGAATGGCGACAGGCGCTCGTCGAACTGGCGAGTGCGATCAAAGCTTGAGCTTGTCGGGGCCGCTACGCGCCCCAAGCTTTCAGCGATGCAGCACGTATTGCCCGCTGAACGTCACCGCAGGCTCGTCACTACCCTCGTTGCTCACCACCGTCTCCAGCGTCAGGCGTGCCCGTCCACGACGTTGATACATTGTCAGAAACCGCTCCCAGGTCCTCTCGTCCGGCGCCGGGCAACGCGCCACGGCGGCCCCGGTGACTGGCAGCGGGTAGCTGATCTGCCCCTCCTGGATGACGATATGCCCGTCATCGATCCCCAGCTCGCGCAGACGCAGGTGCAGCCAGCCCCAACCCACCAGCACAGCGCCGCAGTACAGGCTGCCGCCGAACATGGTGCTCTTGTGGTTGACGTTGGGCGCCAAAGGCAGCTTCAGACGCAAGGTGTGCGCCTGCCAATCGATGACCTCCATGCCCATTTCGCGGGTCAGCGGAATATCGCTGTGCAGTACGGACTGCAGGTACTGGCTGTCGTTGCTCATTGACGGTTGTCCTCCTGGTCGTCGTGTCCGCCAAAGCTCAGGCTGTGCTTGCGCAGTTTGTCGTGCAGGGTCTTGCGCGGGATGCCAAGGGCCTCGGCGAGGCTGCGCATGGAGCTGTGCGGCTGCATCAGCTCGGCGGCGATCAGCGAGCGCTCGAATTGTTCGACCTGCTCGCTGAGGTTGCCGGCTGGCACCGGGACATGGCTATCGTTGGCCACCGCAGGCGCCTGGCCATCGAGGGCCAGCTCCAGGCCAAGGGCGAATCGTTCGGCGGCATTCTGCAGCTCGCGTACATTGCCCGGCCAGTCGTGGCGCAGCAGCAGGGCACGCTGCACCGGTTGCAGGTTGTGGGGGGGCAGGCCATGCCGGTCGCTGGCGGCGTCGGCGAAGTGCTGGAACAGCATCAGGATGTCGTCGCCGCGCTCACGCAGCGCGGGGATACGCAACGGTGCGACGTTCAGGCGGTAGTAGAGGTCAGCACGGAAACGCCCCTGGTCAGCGGCCTGGCGCAGATCTTCCTTGGTGGCGGCGATGATACGGATATCCAGCGGGATAAGCTGGTTGCCGCCCAGACGCTCGACCACCCGCTCCTGCAGCAGGCGCAGCAGCTTGACCTGAACATCCAAGCTCATGCTCTCGATTTCATCGAGGAACAGCGTCCCGCCATTGGCGAACTCGAACTTGCCGATGCGGCGCTTCTGCGCACCGGTGAAGGCGCCCGGCTCATGGCCGAACAACTCGCTCTCGACCACCGACTCGGCCAGTGCGCCGGCGTTGATCGCCACGAAGGGGCCGTCGCGCCGGCTCGACAGGTCGTGCAGCGCACGCGCCACCACCTCCTTGCCGGCGCCGGTTTCGCCAAGGATCAGCACGTCGGCGCGGGTGCCGGCCAGGGCGCCGATCTGCTCGCGCAGGCGCTGCATGCCGGGGGACTGGCCGAGCAGGCGCGTGGCCAACTGCTGGCGATCGCTCAGGGCCAGGCGCAGGCTACGGTTGTCGAGCACCAAGCGGCGCAGGGCCAGGGCGCGGCGCACGCTGTCGAGCAGGGCGTCGCTGGCGAAGGGCTTCTCGAGGAAGTCATAGGCCCCGGCGCGCATGGCCTGCACCGCCAATGGCACATCACCGTGGCCGGTGATCAGCAGCACCGGCAATTCGCTGTCGCGGGCGTGCAGTTGCTCCAGCAGTTGCAGGCCATCGATGCCGGGCATGCGGATATCGCTGACCACAACCCCCGGCCAGTCTTCCTCGAGGCGTTCGGCCAAGCCTTGGGCTTCGGCCAGGGCCACCACCTTGAGCCCGGCCAGGTCCAAGGTCTGGCTCAGGGCTTGGCGCAGGTGCGGGTCGTCATCGACCAGGATCACCTGGGCACGGCTGTCGATGGGTGTCTCGGTGCTCATGCCGAGGTGTCCTCCGAAGATTGCAGATTGGCGCCGGGCTTGGCCACGCGCAGTTTCAGGGTCAGCAGGGCACCGCCTTCAGGGTGGTTGCCCAGCAGCAACTCGCCGCCGAGCGCGTGCATCAGGCTTTCGCAGATAGCCAGCCCCAAGCCGAGGCCCTGGGTGCGGGTCTTGGTGGTGAAGAACGGCTCCTTGGCGTGCTCCAGGGCCTGGCGGCTGAAGCCTGGGCCATTGTCGCGGATGTACAGGTAGACGCAGCCGTCCTGGCGTTCGGCACTTAGCCAGAGCCTGCGCGGGTTGGCTTTTTCGGTCAGGGCATCGAGGGCGTTGGCCAGCAGGTTGCCCAGTACCTGGCGCAGGCGGGTTTCGCCGGCCTGCACCCACAGGGTGGCCTCAGGCAGGTCGCGCACCAGCTCTACGGCCATGGCCCGGCGACGCTTGGCCAGCAGCGCCAGGGCATCATCCAGGGCCGGTTGCAGGGCAACGCTCTCCGGGGCGTGCTGGTCGCGGCGGGCGAAGGCGCGCAGGTGGGCGATGATCGAGGCCATGCGCCCGGTCAGTTCGCCAATCAGCTTGAGGTTGCCGCGCACGTCCTCGGTGCGCTGATGGTCGAGGAGGATCTCGGCGTTCTCGGCATAACTGCGAATCGCCGCCAACGGCTGATTGAGCTCATGGCTTATGCTCGCCGACATGGTGCCCAGCACGGAGAGCTTGCCGGCCTGGACCAGTTCGTCCTGGGCGCGCACCAGCTCTTGCTGGGCGCTTTCGCGCTCCAGCACCGCGCTCTTAAGCCGGGTATTGAGGCCTTCCAAATCGGCGGTGCGCTCGATCACGCGCTTTTCCAGCTCTTGTCGGGCACGGGCCTCGAAGTCGATGCGGTCGATATAGTGGCGTCGGCGCTGCATCACCAGGCCAGCCAGGAGCATGGTCACCAGCAGCGCGCCACCGCCGATGGCCATGACCGTCTGCACCGAGCGGTCGACCAGCAGGCGTGGGGCGAGGATGTTCACCTGCCAGCCGGTTTCCTTGATGTCGCGGGTCTGGATCAGCCAGGCGTCACGGTCAAGGCTCAGCGGCTGTGGAGCCTGGGTCGGGTAGGGCTGGATGGCGACGATGGCCTGGCGCTCGGCCGCGGTCAATTCGCGGGTGGCGCGGAACCGCCAGTCCGGGCGTGAGGTGAGCACCACCACGCCGTTCTGGTCGGTCAGCAGCAGTTGTTCCGGCGTGCGGCCCCACAGGGTTTCGGTGTGGTCGAGGTCGACCTTGACCACCAGCACGCCGATCACCTTGTCGCGGTCGTGCACGGCGGCGGCGAAGAAGTAGCCGCGCTTGGCCGAAGTGGTGCCCTGGCCGAAGAACCGTCCCAGCCGCCCCTCCATCGCCTCGATGAAGTACGGGCGGAACGAGAAGTTGCGGCCGACGAAGCTGTCCTGCTTGTCCCAGTTGGACGCGGCCAGGGTGTTGCCGCTGACATCCATCAGGTACATCACCTCGGCACCGGTCTGCTGGGTGATGTCCTTGAGCAACCGGTTGGCGTTGGTCACCGCCTCGAGGCGGAACGGGTCGGCCAGCACGCCGCGCAGCGCCGGCAGGTCGCCGAGGATCTGCGGCAGGGTTTCGTAGCGGTGCAAGGTGCCCAGCAGGTTGGCAACGTAGAGGTCGAGGGTCTGGCGATTCTGCGAGGCCAGCTCATCCTGGTAGTAGCGTTCGGCCAGGTGGTGCAGCGGCCACAGCAGTGGGGCCAGGCACAGCGCCAGCAGGGCCAGGCTGCGCCAGCGGGGGCGGCGGGGAGGCGTGGGTCTTGGGATCATCGCAATAAGGGCGCCAGTAGGATCTGGCGCAATTATGCGCTACTTGAGGCAGTCGATGAGTGCATCGTGCCAGTGCGGTTGGCTGACGTGCCATTCACGGGCCAGGCGGGAACAATCCAGGCGTGAGTTGAGCGGTCGTCTTGCCGGTGTCGGGTACTCGCTGGAAGGGATCGGCAGCAGTTCGGCGCAAGGCCGCCCCTGGGCCTTGAGCTGGTCAGCGATGGCCTGGGCGAAGCCGAACCAGGAGGTCTCGCCCTGTGCGGTCAGGTGGTAGGTGCCCCAGGCACCGGCCTGGCCGTCGCGCCAGCGCTCGATCAGCGCGCGGGTGCTGGCGGCGAGGGTGCCTGCCCAGGTCGGGGCGCCGATCTGGTCGTTGACGACTTTCAGCTGTGGACGTTCCTGAAGCAGGCGCTGCATGGTCAGCAGGAAGTTGCGTCCATGCAGCGAATAGACCCAGCTGGTGCGCAGGATCAGATGTTCACCGGCGACAGCGGTGATGGCCTGTTCGCCCGCCAGCTTGCTTCGGCCATAGACGCTCAGTGGATTGGGGGCGTCATCCTCGCTGTAGGGAGCTGGCTTGCTGCCGTCGAAGACATAGTCGGTGGAGTAGTGGATCAGCGGTGCGCCGAGCCGTGCGGCTTCTTCGGCCAGTATCCGGGGCGCTTCGGCGTTGATGGCATGGGCCAGCTGCGTTTCGCTTTCGGCCTGGTCGACTGCCGTGTAGGCGGCGGCGTTGATGATCAGGTCGGGCGCCATCTGGCGCAGCACGGCGCGCAGTTGCCCTGGTCGGGCCATGTCGAACCCGTCACGACCGAGCCGCTGCATATCGCCCAGGCCGCGCAATGCTTCCTGGAGTGCCAGTGCAACCTGGCCGTGGCGGCCGCAGACGAGGATCTTCATGGGAACAGCTGTGCATCGGCAAATGACATGGCGGCCTGGTCCTTGGCCGACAGCAACGGTTGCAGGCCGTTCAGCTGCCAGTCGATGGCCAGCTGCGGGTCGTCCCAGCGGATGCCGTACTCGGCGTCGGGGTTGTAGTAGTCGGTGGTCTTGTAGAGCACTTCGGCCGACTCGCTCAACACCCGGAAACCATGGGCGAAACCGGGTGGCAGCCACAGTTGGCGGTGGTTGGTGGCGGACAGTCGCACCGCCACCCACTGGCCCAGGGTTGGCGAGCTGCGACGGATGTCCACCGCCACGTCGAGGATATCGCCTTGCAGCACGCGGACCAGTTTGCCCTGGGCATTTTGCAACTGGTAGTGCAGCCCACGTAGCACTCCGTGTAGGGAGCGAGAGTGGTTGTCCTGGACGAATGGCGTATCGATGCCGGTGCGCAGGGCGAAGTCGCGGGCGTTGTAGCTTTCGTAGAAGAACCCTCGGCTGTCACCGAACACCTTGGGCTCGATGATCAGGACGTCGGGAAGTGCGGTGGAGATGACATTCATGGCTGTTCTTCGGCCAGTTGGCTCAGGTATTGGCCGTAGCCGGTCTTTTGCAGTTCGCAGGCCTTGGCCAGCAGTTGCTCACGGCTGATCCAACCGTTCTGGAAGGCGATCTCTTCCAGGCAGGCCACCTTCAGCCCCTGGCGATGTTCGAGGGTCTGCACGTACTGCGAGGCTTCCAGCAGGCTGTCGTGCGTGCCGGTGTCGAGCCAGGCGAAGCCACGGCCGAAGCGTTCTACGCGCAGGTCGCCGCGTGCCAGGTAGGCGTTGTTGATGTCGGTGATCTCCAGTTCGCCGCGGGCTGACGGGCGGATGCTCTTGGCGATGTTCACCACATCGTTGTCGTAGAAGTACAGGCCGGTCACGGCAAAGCTGGACTTGGGTTGCCGGGGCTTCTCCTCGATCGACAACGCCCGGCCATCGGCGTCGAACTCGATCACGCCAAATCGCTCCGGGTCCTTGACCCAGTAGCCGAACACGGTGGCGCCCGAGGTGTGCTTCACTGCACGCTGCAACTGTTCGCTGAAGCTCTGGCCGTGAAAGATATTGTCGCCAAGAATCAGGCAGACGGCATCTTCACCGATGAACGACTCTCCGATCAGGAACGCCTGTGCCAGCCCGTCGGGGGACGGCTGTTCGGCATAGCTTATGTGAATGCCGAACGGGCTGCCGTCACCGAACAACTGGCGGTACTGCGGCAGGTCTTGTGGCGTGGAGATCAGCAGGATGTCGCGGATGCCGGCGAGCATCAGCACCGATATCGGGTAGTAGATCATCGGTTTGTCGTAGATCGGCAGCAACTGCTTGGAGACACCGAGGGTGATGGGGTGCAGGCGGGTGCCCGTGCCGCCGGCCAGGACGATTCCTTTAGTCATGCGATCAGGTCCTTGAAGTCCGAATTGCCCAGGCGCTGTCCTTGATAGCTGCCGTCCTGGACCTGGCGGCACCAGTCGAGATTGTTCAGGTACCACTGCACGGTCTTGCGCAAGCCTGAGGCGAAGGTTTCCTGCGGTACCCAACCGAGCTCACGCTCGATCCTGCCGGCATCGATAGCGTAGCGCAGGTCATGCCCCGGGCGGTCCTGGACGTGGGTGATCAGGTCGGTGTAGCGGGTCACCCCGGCGGGGTGCGCAGGGGCCAGCTCTTCCAGCAGCGCACACACGGCCTGCACCACGTCGATGTTCCGCTGCTCGTTGTGGCCGCCGATGGTGTAGGTCTGGCCGACCTCTCCAGCGGTAACGATCCGGAGCAGGGCTCGGACGTGATCCTCGACGTACAGCCAGTCGCGGACTTGCTGGCCATCGCCGTACACCGCAAGCGGCTTGCCGGCCAGGGCGTTGAGGATCATCAACGGGATCAGCTTTTCTGGGAAGTGATACGGGCCGTAATTGTTGGAGCAGTTGCTGATCACCGTCGGCAGGCCGTAGGTACGTTGCCAGGCGCGGACCAGATGATCGGCTGCCGCCTTGCTGGCCGAGTAGGGAGAGCTGGGGGCGTACGGGGTGTTTTCATCGAACAGTCCGTCGGGGCCGTGCAGGTCGCCGAACACTTCGTCGGTGGAAACGTGGTGGAAGCGGAACGTGTCGCGGGCAGGCTTTTCAAGCGAGCTCCAGTAACCGCGAGCGGCCTCCAGCAGGCTGTAGGTGCCGACGATATTGGTGTAAATGAAGTCCGCCGGGCCATCGATGGAGCGGTCGACGTGCGACTCTGCGGCCAGGTGCATGATGGCGTGTGGCTGGAACCTGGCAAGCAAGGCGCTGACACTGACCTGGTCGGCGATATCAGCCTGGACAAATTCATAGCGGGGGTTGTCGGCGATCCGCTGCAGGGACTGCAGGTTGCCCGCGTAGGTCAACTTGTCGAGATTGAGCACTTCATGCTCGGTATGGTCAATCAGGTGGCGGATCAGGGCCGAGCCGATGAAGCCGGCGCCGCCGGTGACGAGAATGCGCATGTGCAGATGCCTGTGCGGAAAACGTGGTGGCAGATGCCTAGCTTGTTGGCTGGCGTCGTCTGTTGCAAGTCTTGTTGCAGGGCGGCCTGTCGTCTGTGCAAGGCTGCCACTTGCTTATCGGCAGCGGTGGTGGCGATATAAGCGACAAAAAAACGAGGTTTCCCGTTCATGCTCCTGAGCACCCTGATCCAGCGTTCGAGCCAGCCCAGTCCTTCACTTGGCGAGGCCCAGGCCCATGCCCTGCTGAGGTCGCACTACGACTTGCAGGGCACGTTGCAGGTGCTGGGCAGCCAGCAGGACCTCAACTTTCGCGTGGACAGCGACCAGGGCCGCTTCGTGCTCAAGGTCTGCCATGGCGGCTATGCGGCGGTCGAACTGCAAGCCCAGCATGCGGCGCTGGCGTTCCTGCATGGGCAAGGCGTGCCAGTGCCGGTAGTGCGCAAAGCCAGTACCGGCGAGCTATTGCTGGACCTCGAGGTCGATGGCCAGCCGCTTCGGGCCCGCCTGCTCGATTACATCGACGGGCAGCCACTGACCCGCCTGGGCCATTTGCCAGCGCGGGTGATGGCTGAGCTCGGTACGCTTTGCGCCCGTGTCGATGAGGCGCTAGCCGATTTCGACCATCCAGGCCTCGAGCGCACCTTGCAGTGGGATCCGCGCCATGCCCAGGTACTGATCCCGCATTTGTCGCCCGTGTTGCAGAATGCCCAGCGCCGGGCGCAGGTGGAGCAGGTCGCCCAGTCGGCAGCCGCACGTCTGCAACCGTTGGTCGACCTGCTGCCGATCCAGGCCGTGCACCTGGACATCACCGACGACAACGTGGTCTGGGCGCGCGATGCCGAGCGGCAGTGGCAGGTGCAGGGTGTCATCGACTTCGGTGACCTGGTGCGTACCTGGCGCATCGCTGATCTGTCGGTGACCTGCGCGGCCTTGCTGCATCACGCCGAGGGCGACCCGCTGCGGATCCTGCCGGCGGTCAGCGCCTACCATGCCGTGAATCCCCTGCAGGACTCGGAGTTGCGCGCCCTCTGGCCGCTGGTGCTGAACCGAGCAGCCGTGCTGGTGCTCAGCAGCGAACAGCAACTGGCCATCGATCCGGACAACCAGTACACCCGTGACAACATCGCCCATGAGTGGGAGATCTTAGATACGGCCTGCGCCGTGCCCGCAGCTTTGATGGAGGCGGCGATCCTCCAGGCGGCTGGGCGCAAACCGGCCAGCATCGATCTTGGCGATTGCGCCGTGTTGCTGCCGACGCTGAACGGCGAGGCGATGACCCGGGTCGACTTGGGCGTGCTCAGCCCCCACTGCGAGGCGGGCAACTGGGAGCAACCCGGCTTTGACCAGCGCCTGCTTGCTGCCCAGCCGGGGCCGGCGTGCAGCCTGCATGGGCAGTACCGCCTGTCGCAAACCCACATCGACCGGCCTGAAGAACCGGCTACCTGCGCCTTGGGCGTGGAGCTGAACCTGTTACCCGGCACCGCGTTGCAGGCGCCCGCTGCTGGGGTATGGCAATGCATCGGCGATGGCCGTGGCTGCCTGCGCACCGCGCACTGGAGTCTGTGGCTCGATGGCCTGGAGGAGGCACCGACCGATGGCCAGGCGTTGCGCAAGGGCCAGGCCATCGGCGCGACCTGTGGGTACCTTCGCGTGCAGCTGTGCGTGGATACCGATATCCGTCCGCCATTCTTTGCCACGCCCTCCCACGCTGCCGCCTGGCTGGCCCTGTGCCCGTCACCGCGCACCCTGCTCGGCTTCGACTGCGATGCCGAGCCGCTGGCCGACGCACGGGCCCTGCTGGCCCGTCGCGATGCCAGCTTCGCACGCTCGCAGAAGCACTACTACGCCCAGCCTCCGCATATCGAGCGCGGTTGGCGCAACTACCTCATCGACATGCAGGGCCGCTCGTACCTGGACATGCTCAACAACGTCGCGGTGCTTGGCCATGGTCATCCGCGCATGGCCGCCGAGTCGGCGCGCCAGTGGTCGCTGGTCAACACCAACTCGCGCTTTCACTACGCAGCCATCGCCGAATTCTCCGAACGCCTGCTGGAAGTGGCCCCGGAAGGCTTCGACCGGGTGTTCCTGGTCAACAGCGGCACCGAGGCCAATGACCTGGCGATTCGTCTGGCCTGGGCCTACAGCGGCGGGCGCGACCTGCTCAGCGTGCTGGAGGCCTATCACGGCTGGTCGGTGGCCACTGACGCGATCTCCACCTCCATCGCCGACAACCCCCAGGCCCTGGAGACCCGGCCAGACTGGGTGCATCCGGTGGAGGCGCCGAACACCTTCCGCGGTCGCTACCGGGGCGCTGACAGCGCCGCCGACTACCTGCGCGATGTCGATGCCAAGCTGGCCGACCTCGACGCCCGTGGTCGCCAGTTGGCCGGGATGATCTGCGAACCGGTGTACGGAAACGCTGGGGGCATCTCGTTGCCGCCGGGCTACCTGCGCGAGGCCTACGCCAAGGTGCGCCAACGCGGCGGGGTGTGCATCGCCGACGAGGTGCAGGTCGGTTACGGGCGCCTGGGCGAGTACTTCTGGGGCTTCGAGGAGCAGGGCGTGGTGCCGGACATCATCACCATGGCCAAGGGCATGGGCAACGGCCAGCCGCTGGGCGCGGTGATCACCCGGCGCGAGATCGCCGAGGCGCTGGAGGCCGAGGGCTACTTCTTCTCGTCGGCCGGTGGCAGCCCGGTCAGTTGCCGCATCGGCATGGCGGTGCTGGAGGTGATGCGCGACGAAGGGTTGTGGGACAACGCCCGAGACGTGGGCCGTTACTTCAAGGCTCGGCTGCAGGCATTGGTCGATAAATATCCGCTTGCTGGCGCCGCCCATGGTTCTGGGTTCTACCTGGGGCTGGAGTTGGTGCGTGATCGCCAGACGCTGGAACCCGCGACCGAGGAGACCATGATCCTGTGTGATCGCCTGCGCGATCTGGGGATCTTCATGCAGCCGACCGGCGACTACCTGAACATCCTCAAGATCAAGCCACCGATGTGCACCACGCGGGCCAGCGTGGACTACTTCGTCGACAGCGTGGAGCGGGTCCTCGACGAAGGGCTCTGATTCAAGGCATGCAGGCCTGGTAAATCGATTGTTATCGGTTTGTCAGGCTTTTTTATGCCTAAATATTTTATGATTATCTATTTAATGTCGATATTTATCGGTTGTATTATCGACGGATCATTACGCTGCCTATATTGGCGGGCCTGCATCTTTTTCGATCACCGACCTGGCGCCCCTGGCCCCGGGCCTTCGCAGAGGTTACCCATGAAGACCCTCAACTCGACCCCCCGCGCCGACGGTTTCCACATGCCCGCCGAGTGGGCCCCGCAGACCCAGGTGTGGATGGTCTGGCCGGAGCGTCCGGACAACTGGCGCCTGGGCGGCAAGCCGGCGCAGGCCGCGCACGTGACCCTGGCCAAGGCCATCGCCCGCTTCGAGCCGGTCACCGTGGCGGTGTCCGCCGGGCAGTACGAGAACGCCCGTCGCCAGCTCGACCTGCCCAACATCCGCGTGGTCGAGATCAGCAACGACGACGCCTGGGTGCGTGACACCGGCCCGACCTTCGTCATCAACGACCACGGCGAGGTACGCGGCGTGGACTGGGGCTTCAACGCCTGGGGCGGTTTCGACGGCGGCCTGTACGCGCCCTGGAACCGTGACGAGGAGCTGGCCGCCAAGGTCATGGAGATGGAGCGCGTGCAGCGTTACCACACCGAAGGCTTCGTGCTCGAAGGCGGTTCGATCCACGTCGATGGCGAAGGCACCCTGATCACCACCGAAGAATGCCTGCTCAACCGCAACCGCAACCCGCACCTGGACCGCGAACAGATCGAGGAGATCCTGCGCGAGCACCTGGCGGTCGAGACCATCGTCTGGCTGCCGGACGGCCTGTACAACGACGAGACCGATGGCCACGTCGACAACTTCTGCTGTTACGTCAGCCCAGGCGAAGTGTTACTGGCCTGGACCGATGATTCCAATGACCCCAACTATGCACGCTGCCACGCCGCCTACGAGGTGTTGAAAAACACCCGCGATGCCAAAGGGCGCGAGTTCGTGGTGCACAAAATGCCGATCCCGGGGCCGCTGTATGCCACCCAGGCAGAATGCGACGGCGTCGATCACGTGGCGGGCAGCCAGGAGCGCGACCCTTCGGTACGCCTGGCCGGTTCCTACGTGAACTTCCTGATCGTCAACGGGGGCATCATCGCCCCGAGTTTCGACGACCCGGCTGATGCCCAGGCCAGAGCGATCCTGGCCAAGGTTTTCCCGGACCACGAAGTGGTGATGATCCCAGGGCGTGAACTGCTGCTTGGCGGTGGCAACATTCACTGCCTGACCCAGCAGCAGCCGGCACCGGTCAAACGCTGATCGGCCACTGAGAGAAAAGCCCGTCGCAAGACGGGCTTTTTTTTGCTGGCGATAGTCGGACACTTGGAATGGCACAGCAATTGTATTGATTTTTCCTCGTACTTCAGGGGAATCGGCCTACGCCGTTCTGTAACGTGCCTGAAGTAACTTAGCCGCTCACTCGGCCCAGGGAGTACGTGAGGAAATGAACGCAGCAAGTGAGTCGGCTTTGCCCTCAACGGCGGCCAGTCACCAATCGCTCAGAATCCTGGCTCAGTGGTTGAAACGTCATGGAGACGATCGGGTCAGGACGACCGACCCACGACGCCTGCTGGATGGGCGATACCCCCAAGGCCTGATCAGCGAGGAAGAGCTCGAAGCTCTGCTGGCTGTCTGGCATTGACCGGGAAGGAACCCGTCGCAGAAAAAAACGCCACCGCAATTGCGGTGGCGTTTTCGTTTGGGCGGCCCGTCCTTGATGCTCGCTGCTGTCACAACTCAGAAGCTATAGGTTCCGGTCACCACCAGGCTGCGCGGATCGCCCACTTGGATCTGCGCCGCACTGGTGGCCGAGCTGTAGTAGGTCTTGTCGGTGATGTTGCTCAACGCCGCGCGTACATCCCAGTCGTGGGTGCGATAACCGGCCAGCGCGTCCCAGCGGCCGTAGCCCGGCAGGATCACGGTGTTCTGGTTGTCGGCGTAGCGGTCGCCGACCAGGGTCAGGCCGGTTTCGGCGTACCAGCCCAGCTCCGGCTTCCAGGTCACGAACAGGCTGGCGTTACGCTTGGCCACGTCGTTGATGCGGTTGCCCTGCTGGCCGTTGTTGTCCTTGACGATGGTCGCGTCCTGCAGGCCGATGCCGCCGCGCACATACCAGTTGCCCACCACGTTGCCGGTGGCGGTTAGCTCGATGCCGCGTGAACGCTGCAGGCCGCTGAGCTGGATCAGTTCCGGGTTGATCGGGTCGCGGGTACGGCGGTTGTACAGTTCCAGTTCGTAGATCGCCAGGGTGGTGCTCAGGCGTTCGTCGAACCATTCGCTCTTGACCCCGATCTCCTTCTGCCGGGTCTGTTCCGGGTCGGTCTGGTTGGCGTTGCCGGCCGCGCCAGGGGTGATGCCTATCAGGCCGCCACCGACCGGAGAGTAGGTCTTGCTCCAGGAGGCATAGAAGGAGTGATCCTGCCAGGGGGTGTACACCACGCCGATACGCGGACTGAAACTGTTGTCCTTCTGCTTTTCCGAGATGTTGCGCAGTTTGTTGGTGGTGTCCACCTCGAACTGGTCGAAGCGCCCGCCGGCCAGCAGCTGCCACTGGTCGTTGAGGCGGATCTGGTCCTGCAGGTAGATCCCTCGGCTCTCGACGTCGGTGTGGTTGTTGCTGGACACCCGCATCGTGCCGTTGTGCTGCTGGCTGGCCGTGGCCCCCTGCAGCGGTACCGAGGGCACGCCCACGCCTTGGCTCAGCAGCGAGTTGCGACGCTGTTCGCCCATTTCCAGACCCACCAGCAGCGTGTGCTCCAGACCGAAGGTTTCTACATGACCTTCGAGTTCGACGGTGTTGTAGAGATTGCGGGTGCTCAGGTCCTGCTGCCAGCGCTGGCGGTCCACCAGTCCGGTAGCGGGGCGGTAGGCGGTCAGGTAGGTATTGTCGAAGTCGCTCTCCAGGGTGAACAGGCTGAAGGTGTGGCGCAGTTGCCACTGGTCATTCAGCTCGTAGTTCAGGCGCGAACGCAGCGACTCGGCGCGGTCGTTGATGTAGTCGCGCTGGGTGTCGCCGTAGGTGGTCTTGCGGCTGACATCGGCCGGGCGCCCGGTGAGCGGGTTGCCGGGGATGCCACGGTCGGGCGTGCGGTCGTAACGGCTGTACTCATACTGCACCAGCCAGTTCAGCTCGGGGGTGATCTGCCAGCTCATGGACGGGGCGAACAGTTGGCGGTGGTTGCCGTCAATGCCGTCGCGGAAGCTGTTCTTGTCCTCGTTGCCCAGGTTCAGGCGCAGGCTGAGGGTGTCGCTGGGGTCGGCGCTGAGGTCGGCATATAGGCTGCGCAGGTCCTGGCTGCCACCTTGAGCCTCGATGCTCGAGCGGCGGCCGTGCTCCGGCGCCTTGCTCACCCGGTTGACGATGCCGCCCTGGCTGCCACGGCCATAAAGCACTGCCGCTGGCCCCTTGAGTACCTCGACCCGCTCGATGTTGTGCAGGTCGCGGGTGTACTGGCTGTCGTCGCGGACTCCGTCCAGGTAGAAGTCGTTGCTGGCGTCGAAGCCGCGGATACGCAGGCTGTCGAAGCGGGTGTCGGCGCCACTGCTGACGTTGGGGATGCCTTCCAGCGCCTTGCCCAGGTTGCTGCTGCCGTAGTCCAGCACGTTGCGGGTCTTCACCGAATCGATGGCCTGTGGCACGTAGCGCGCGGGGGTCGAGGTGCGGGTCGCGGTGGTCACGTCCTTGACTCGCGGGTTGTCCTCTTCGCGGGTGCTGTCGGCGGTCACCGAGGTTTCCGGCAGTGTGGTGGTGGCGGCACTGGCCAGGCCGGTGCTGAACAGCAGCGACAGGCCCAGAGTCAAGGGTGAGAGGCGGCAGGGGGCAGGCATCGAAGGCGTCCAAGGGAGGAGTGAGAAATTGGGCGCGAATGGTAATGCTTGCTATTTGCTGTTGCATCGACATTTGTAAAGGGTTGCCTTTACATATGTTTCAAGATGTTGCTATTTGTTTGAATTGATTTGAAGTGTATTGGCATTCACAAGGATGCGCTTCGGAATGGCTTGTGGAAGCGGCGGTGAGTGCAACGTTGCTCTGCGCGTGACCGCGCAGTGGGAAGAACAGGGCAGTTCAAGGCTTTCGGAAGGACTGCGGGAACATGGCCGTATGACGGTTTTATGGATTTCGACTGCTTTCCACAAAAGAGACAAATTTGCGCTGACCCACGACAGATATGCATGTAAATGCACCAGTGCTGACCTTGTTTTTGGTTATATCAACCTGCATTTCACGTTTTTTTGACATGTATAAGCAGGCAGGGCTAGGATTCGGGCTCTACGCCTGCTGGCCATTCTCTGGCCATGCGGCTGCAAGGCCCGTTGCAGACCATTGGCGGGCCTTCGGCTTGGATCCGCATAGCGTCGAACCTACGAAGGGGCGTTGGTTCCTGGCGTTCTGATGCAGAGCGTTTTTGAATACGAAATAAGGAAAATAACATGTTGAAAACCAGGATCAGCCTGGTCGCCCTGGCGATGATCGCCGCGACCCAGGCACAGGCCAATGACCAGGCCGAGAGCAAGGGCTTCATCGAGGACAGCCACGCCAACGTCCTTCTGCGCAACGCCTTCATCAACCGTGACAAGAAGCATCACACCAACGACCAGTCTCAGTGGGGCCAGGGTGTCATCGCCAACTTCTCCTCCGGTTTCACCCAAGGCACCGTCGGTGTAGGTGTCGACGCCTTCGGCCTGTACGCCCTGCGCCTCGATGGCGGCAAGGGCCGTAACCAGGGTGGCGGTGTCGACTTCTTCAAGCGTTCCGATCCCACTTTCGATGGTGAAAAGACCAACGCTCCGCACAACCTGGCCCGTGGTGGCGCTGCGGTGAAGTTCCGTGTTTCGAACACCGTACTCAAATACGGTGACCAGATGCCGGCCCTGCCGGTCCTGCAGTACGACGACGGTCGCCTGCTGCCAGAAAGCTTCACCGGCACCATGATCACCTCCAAGGAGATCAAGGGCCTGGAAATCAACGCCGGCCGCTTCACCCAGGAAGCGCGCAAGAGCGCCGAGCGTCGCGATGGCGGCGGCCTGAAGTCGATCAACGTGCTCGGCGGCAGCTACAAGTTCACCGACAACTTCACCGCGTCGCTGTACACCGCCGACAACGAAGACGTGATGAAGAAGCACTACCTGGGCTTGAACTACGTCTTCCCGATTGCCAGCGACCAGTCCCTGACCCTGGACTTCAACGGCTACAAGTCGGACATCGACAACAAGTACGTGCGTGCCGCCAAGCTCAACGGCGACTCCAACACCATCTGGAGCCTGGCCGCCACCTACGCTTACGGCCCGCACTCGTTCACCCTGGCGCACCAGCGCAGCACCGGCAGCACCGGCTACAACTACGGCTGGTACCAGAACGATGGTGGCGTGGGTGACGGTGGCTCGACCATCTACCTCGCCAACTCCTACTGGTCCGACTTCAACGCAGAAGACGAGCGCTCCTGGCAGCTGGGCTACGGCCTGGACTTCGGTGCCTTCGGCGTGCCGGGGCTGACCTACAAGTTTGCCTATGTAGTGGGTGACAACATCAACACCCGTAAAGTCGGCGCCCCACAAGGCTTCGGTGAAGGTAAAGAGCGCGAGATCTTCAACCAGATCCGTTACGTGGTTCAGGAAGGCCCGGCCAAGGACCTGTCCGTCAAACTGCGTAGCTCCTTCCTGCGGACCAACAATGCTGTCCAGCAGAACGGTTACAACGACGACGGCAACGAAGTCCGCGTATTCGTCGAGTACCCGATCAGCATCTTCTGATCCTGATCCCGCGTCACCCGCAGCCCCGGCCTATGCCGGGGCTGTTTCTTTCCGGCGCACGTTAACCGACGCCGCCACCTCGATCTCCCCCGTCTCCGGCGCAAAGCTGTCACTGCGCGCCATCCGCCACATCCGTGCATAGAACTCGCTGTCGATCGCACCGCTGAGCAGCTCGCCCGGCTTGAGGAAGGTGTGCAGCTGCGAGAACAGGCTGATCTCGCTGGCGCTGATACGCCGCGCCAGGTGCTTGGGCTTGAGTTCAGAAGGATGGTCCAGGCCGGCAGCGGCAAGCATCTCGGCCAAGGCGTGCAGGGTATTGCGGTGGAAGCTGGCGACCCGCTCGGCCTTCTCCGGCACCACTAGCGCGCGCTGGCGCAACGCATCCTGGGTCGCCACGCCGGTCGGGCACTTGTTGGTGTGGCAGCTTTGCGACTGGATGCAGCCGATGGCGAACATGAAGCCCCGGGCCGAGTTGACCCAGTCCGCGCCGATGGCCAGCACGCAGGCTATGTCGAAGGCGCTGACCAGCTTGCCCGCCGCGCCGATGCGGATGCGCTCGCGCAGGTTCAGCCCCACCAAGGTGTTGTGCACGAACATCAGGCCCTCACGCAGCGGCACGCCCATGTTGTCGGAGAACTCCCGGGGCGCCGCGCCGGTGCCGCCTTCCTTGCCGTCGACGACGATGAAGTCCGGGGTGATGCCGGTGGCCAGCATGGCCTTGGCGATGCCCATGAACTCCCACGGGTGGCCCAGGCAGAACTTGAAGCCCACCGGCTTGCCGCCAGACAGCTCGCGCAGCCGGGCGACGAACTGCAGCAGTTCCCGCGGCGTGGCGAAAACACTGTGGGCGGCCGGCGAGATGCAGTCCTCGCCCTCGCGCACGCCTCGGGTGGCGGCGATCTCGGCGCTGACCTTGTGCGCCGGTAGGATCCCGCCATGGCCCGGCTTGGCGCCCTGGCTGAGCTTGATCTCGATCATCTTCACCTGGGCGGCACGGGCCTGCTCGGCGAAGCGCTCGGGGTCGAACTGGCCGTCCTCGGTGCGGCAGCCGAAGTAGCCGCTGCCGATTTCCCAGATCAGGTCGCCGCCGTGTTCGCGGTGGTAGGGACTGATGCTGCCCTCGCCAGTGTCATGGGCGAAGCGACCAAGGCGCGCGCCCTTGTTCAGCGCGGCGATGGCGTTGGCGCTGAGGGCGCCGAAGCTCATGGCCGAGATATTGAAGATCGACGCCGAGTACGGTTGGCGGCACTGCGGGCCGCCGATGCGGATGCGGAACGACGCAGGGTCGGGCATCGGCACCGGCAGCATCGAGTGGCTGATGAACTCGAAGCCCGGTTTGTAGGCATCATTGAGCGTGCCGAAGGCTTTCTCGGCACTTTCGTTCTTGGCCCTGGCGTACACCAGCGAACGCTGGGCGCGGGAGAACGGCAGCTTGTCGTCGTCGCCCTCGATCAGGTACTGGCGGATCTCCGGGCGGATGGTCTCGATCAGGTAGCGGATATTGCCCAGGATCGGGTAGTTGCGGCGCACGGCGTGGTGGCGTTGGCGCAGGTCGTTGAGGCCGACCAGGCTGAGCAGGGCGCTGGTGACGGTAAAGGGCCAGAGCCAGGTGTGGGCAAGCAGCAAAGGGGCACTGGCAATCGTGAAGACCAGACACAGGAACAGGCAGGCATAGCGGCTGGGGAGCGAGTCTTTCATGGGTCCATCGCAGGCGGGATGACCCGGCCTAGGATAGGCAAAGGTTGCGCAGGGAAAACCTGGGGTTTCGGTAAAAGACTGTTACTCGACGCGGATGCGCCTGGCGCGGACACCGGCTACCGCGCCGTACCTGCCGGTCCCTCGGCATACAGGTATCCATACCCCTACACAGGGGCTTCAGTCGGCCCCTCCAGCGCCAAGGCCTTCCAGCTCGCCTTGCGTTTACGTTCGATGAGCGCGGCCAGGGCCTTGGCGGTCGGAGCACCCTTGCCGGTGAACTTCACCGGTGCCAGGGTCAGCAGGGTGACCTTGTCACTTTCGGGAATCCGCACGTCATCACCATGCTTGTTCCAGGGCTTGTCCACCGCCAACAGCGCATCCACCGCGCAAGGCCAGCGCAGGTCGGCAAATTGTGGATCGTCACGCTGGAACAGCATGCCCTCGGCCACCGGGCCGTGCTCGAAGGTTGTGGCGGCGAGGCGTGCCAGCATTCGTACTGGAAAACACCAGGCGTCTGGCACCGGCAATCCGGCCTGGGGCAGTGCCCAGTCACCTGGCAGGCAGAGGAACAACTCGGTCATCGGGGCAACCTGGTACAGGCCGCTGGTGAACAACAGCTTGTAGTCAGTCTTGCTATCGATCAGGCTGACATGCAGCGTGCTGCGAGGGTCTTCACTGGGGGGGCAGAACTCGGTGGGCAGGACCCACCCAGCAGTATTGTGCACGAAGGTGACAATGGCCTGTCCGGCGCCTTCGGCATCGGCACCCTCGACATCGTTGATGCTGCGTGCGCCGTGTTCGAGCAGCAGATCGACCGTGCGCTGATGCCCCCATTCACGCGCAGCGTCCAGTGCGCTGTCATTGGCGCGTCGGTGCAGGCGATTGACCTGTGCGCCTCGAGTCAGCAGCAGTGCGACGACCTCGTTGTGGCCCGATTGGGCCGCTGCGTATAGCGGTGGGCAGACGCTGAGTGGCAGGCCATCGACCCAGGCACCGGCATCGAGCAGGCAAACGCAGGTTTCAAGGTGCCCTTCACTGGCTGCCAGTTCGAGTGCACTGGCATGGCCCTCGTCTACATACGGCTGGTTAGGCGCCAGGCCCAGCTCCAGGAGCAGGCCACAGTTCGCAGTCTGTCCGGCCCGGGCGGCCATATGCAGCAGCCCTTCCTCGTCGGCCTCGCCATAGCGGGGCAGCACCAGCAGCTCGGGGTATTTTTGTGCGAACGCACGTAGCCGCTCCAGCTTGCCCTCTTCTACATCGTCATAGAGGCGGTCGAGCTTGGTCTCATGCTTTTCGTAGAGTTGTTGCCAGTCGATCATCAGATGAAAGTTCCCCGTTTGAAGGCCAGTCCCATGCGTTTTAATTCGCGCTCCACCGCTTTCAATCCTTTGGCATCGGCTTTCTGCAGACGCTCGAAGACTTTCTGGGCCGACGCGACAGTGTGGGTTTTGCCGCCATTGCGCGCCCAGGTGAAATTGCGTAAATCGGTGTTCAGGTCG
The DNA here is from genome assembly GCF_900110655.1 of Pseudomonas soli. Classification (GTDB taxonomy): domain Bacteria; phylum Pseudomonadota; class Gammaproteobacteria; order Pseudomonadales; family Pseudomonadaceae; genus Aquipseudomonas; species Aquipseudomonas soli. The sequence goes on along the minus strand of NZ_FOEQ01000006.1, from coordinate 241,194 downwards.
ATTTTATGCTTGGCCATGATCGCCTGCGCATTGAGGATGTAGTCACGGTTCTGCTGTTTCCAGTTGCGTGGCGCGTTTTCCCGAACGATGTGGTGCCGGTGCGGGTTTTTCATGTTTTTGGGCGCGCGCCCCATCTTCTTCTTGTCTGCGCTACTCAACCGGCAGACTTCCAGCCCTAGTGGGTCGATCCAGGTGGCGGGTGTCGGGGCGTATTGGTACAAGTTCAGCCCGCCCGCCAGGCCGATCGGATCCGGCTGGGTAAACCGACCCACATCCGGATCGTAGAAGCGGAACAAGTTGTAGTGCAGGCCGGTTTCCCTATCAAGGTACTGGCCCTGGAACCTCAGGTTTTGTTGCTCGACGAGTGCCGGCTCGCGCAGTTCCTGCACCGTATTACCCCAGACCTGATAGCGGGCCTGCCAAACGATGTTGCCAGCTTCATCACTCAGTTGCTCCGCCAGGCCATTGAGGTCGTTGTGGTAGTGATGTATCTGCTGGTACTCGCCCAGGCCGTCGACACGGGCCAGGGGCTCATGGCTGTCGTCTTCATACAGGTAGAGGCAGCGTTGCCCATGGCGACGCTCTTCGAGCAAGCGGTAGCCGTCCCAGTCGAACCGGGTGAGGCCGAGGCACTGCCCCGTATCATCGTATTCGCTCTTGGCGATGCGTCTGCCAAGGGGGTCGTACTGCATGCGCACCACGCGCTCGCGTCCGCTGTGCTGGGAGCGCACTTCGATCAGACGGTGCTCGGCATCGTAACGCAAGCGCTGCACACCGCGCCGCGCGCTACGCTTCTCGATGAGTCGGCCAAAAGCGTCATAGCGGTAACGCTTGTCCTGGTAAGTCAGCACGCGATTGTGGCGGACCCAGCCACCTTGTGGGCCATCGAGCAGGTTGGCTGCCGCATCATAGGTGAAGGTTTCGCCCGGCTGCATACCGGTTGGCTGGCTGGCGATGATGCGTTCACTGGCATCGTGGCGCAGATGCTGTGCGTGCTGCTCGCCAGGGCTCTGCCGTAAGCGCGTTGTGAGGTTGTCCGCCAGGTCGTATTCGAAGTGCTGCTGCAGGGGGGCTGGCAGCTGCCTGGGCATTCCACGCGGTCGACTTCGACGCGAACGCAAGCGGCCGGATCGGTCGTACTCGCTGTGGGTATCGAGGTTGCCCTGGGTGCGCAGGACTTCGCGGTGCAGGCGGTCACGCTCGAAGTCGCAGATCACCTTGCCATCGAGATTCACCTGATGCAGATAGCCACTGCCGTAGTAAAGCTGGTTCAGCTCGCGGCCGTCCGGTAACTGGGTGCGGATGCGATTGCCCAGTTCATCGTAGTGATGGCGTAAAACACCCGATGTACCGTGCTCCTCGATCAGTCGACCCAGGGCATCGTAGGCAAAGCCAAGCTGTTGGCTATCGCCCTGGTTGTCGGTGAAGCGGACCATGAGCAGTTGGTCGAGTGCATCGTATTGGTGCTCGGTACGTCCGTCGTCGGTCACCTTGGCCAGGAGGCGACCACCGGCATCGCGCTCGAAGACGTGGCTGATCGGCGCCATCGGCGTGCCGGGTACCAGTGCCAGTCCCAAGCCATGGGGCGCAGGCATGTAATCAAGGCGCTGCAGACAGTCGAGGCGGTCGTAATGGTAGCGTCGGGCGCTGCCATCTAGATCACGCTGCTCAACCAACCGGTCGGCGGGGTCCCAGGTAAATCGATAGCTTTCGCCGTTCTCGTTGGCCAGGCTGAGCAGACGACCATAAGTGTCGTAGCGGTACGCGACGGTCCGCCCCAGGGGATCAACCTGCCGTTGCAGTCGGCCGCAAACGTCGTAGTGAAACTCATAGCCATGGCCGGTGGGGTCCTCACGTCGCACCAGCAGGCTGGCGGTATTGTACCGGTAGTGCTCGCTGCGACCATCTGGCGTGCGGACCTCCAGCAGTCGTCCCTGTGCATCATGGCGATAGTCGGTGCGTTCCCCTTGTGCGTCGACCACCGTGGCCAGGTAGCCATGGCGGTCATAGACGAGGCGCGTGGTGTAGCCGGAGCAATCGGTAAATGCACTGATCAGGCCCAGGTCGTTCCATTGCAGTTGTCTGGCTTTACCCATGGCGTCGACGATTTCGACCGTGCGTCCGTGTCCGTCATGGCGATAACGGGTTACCAGGCCTAGCGGATCAGTTTCCCGGACACAATTACCACGCTGATCGTAGCCGTATTGCCAGCAGTTGCCGGCGGCGTCGGTCCAGGCGCGGGGTAGTGCCCAGTGCTCCATCCAGTGTGTCGACTCACTGCGACCAAGAGGGTCGATAGTCTGTGCGAGGTTGCCAGACGTGTCGTAGTCGAACGTCCACAGCCCACCGTCCGGGTCGCTGGCGGCCAGCAGTTGGCGCTCGTCGTTCCAGTCGAAGCGCCAGGTCCGGCCAAGGGCATCAGTGTAGGCGGTGACCTGGTATTGGTTGTTCCAAATGCGGATGCTCTGGCGTTGAAGCCCATCGGTGATACGGGTCACACCTGCGGCTACATCGTACTCAAAAAGGTACTCGTCACCCTCGTCGGTCCAGTGCCGAGCCACGCGCCAGCCATCTTCGGTCAGCACCCACTCGTAATGGCAGCGCAGGCCGGTTGGTAGTTGGTGCTCGATCATCCTCTGGCCCTGGTCATAGGCGAAGCGTCGTTTCACCTGGCCCTGGGCGTCTCGCACCTCGGTGAGGTTTCCTCTGTCGTCGTAGTTGTAACTGACCAGTTGTTCGGTGCTGGTATCGGCGAAGCGGCGTTGCACATGGCTGACACGTTGAGGCCATTGCGGGCTGTAGTGCAGTTCCACCTCGACCAGGCCGAAGGTATCCCGCAGGCCGCGCAGGCGCCCGCGGTCGTCATAGTCCAGGTAGACACGATTGTCGTTGCGGTCGCCGATCTGGCTCAAGCGCAATCTGGCTGGGTTGCCGGGCACCTGCTCAAATAGACGATAGCGGCCATCACGATCTTCGATCAGTACCTCACCGTTGAGTGCTCGGCGCACGCTCAGGCCTTCGCCGGTGCTATAAAGCGCATCTCCCAGCGGGAGATGCCCCATGTCGATTGCTCGGGCCTGCTCATCGTTGAAGACCAGGCTTTCACCGCCATCGGCATGGGGTATGACGTCGATATGGACCTCGTAAGGTACGCTCCAGCCGCTGCCGAGCAGTCCTGCCTCACGCTCCCCATGGCTGTTGTAGTAGCGCTGCCAGTCCAGTGGGATCAGTGCCGGCAGCTCGAAATCCAACTCGGCCTCACCATTGAGGATCTTCGCACCAGTAGGCGCATGCACCGGGTTGGGTGAGCCGGCGATGGCCGAAGTGAGGGCACTGGTGACTTGGCTGGTCACCAAGCTGGTGACGCCCCCGATCAACATGCACCCAAACTTGCTGTAAAACTTCCCCCCCCGCCCTCGCAACATCATCAACGCCGTAATAGCCAGGCCGATCCCCGGCGTCTTGCCGCTGCGGATCTCGCGCACCACGATCGGCCCGCCGCCGATGCGCACGTTGTCCGACACCAGCCCGCCATCGACGATCACCGCCTCGCAGGTGCTACGGTCGCCGCTGCGGCAGGCCGGGTGGCCGTTGATCAGCACCTTGCTCGAACCCTCGGCCAGGTACTGCGGCGGCATCGGCGGGTGCTTGGTGCACAGCACCTTGTCGTCGGGAGCTTCCTGGGTGTTGGCCGATGGGCTGGCGACGGTCGGCCGCCACATCTGTGAGAAGAAGCCCTTGGCCATGTCAAGGAAGGTCTCTTCCTGCTCCTCGGCCTGCGCGTCACCGCCCTCGCCACTGGCCGGGGCCGAGGGCGCGGTGACCACGCCGGCCGCGCGCGCGGCGCGCTTGCCGTTGGTCTTGGTGTTGGGCGAGCCACTGGCGATGGTGGCTTGCACGGTCGGCGGGAACAGGGCGTTGCCGATGCCTTCGCATAATCGACTGAGCCCGGTGTCGGCGCCGGTCTTGGCCATGACCACGCCGACCACCAGGCCCACCACCGCGCCAAGCACAAAGCAGCCCAGGCCGCCGGTGACCACGGTAATGCCCAGTGCCGCACCCACCGCAGCGGTGGCCAGGGCGCCGATGGCGACGTTGGCGGCCACTTCCAGCACGCCGCCGATGATGTCGGCCATCACCGAGGTGTGCAGCAGCGCATCGCCTTCGCGGGCGGCCCAGAGTGCGTCGGACATGGTGCGGTGTCAGCCCAGGTTGTCGAAATCGAGGGACTGCTTGAGCGCCGCCCAGTGCGTCGCCTCGGTCTCGCCCAGGGGGGTGGGTTTGACATAGCTCAGGGCGAACATCTTGCGCGTGCCCGGTATCACCAGCGCCAGCTGGTACTGGTAGACCTTTTCCTGGCCCTTGCTGAACTGGCTGCTCAGCTCGATCGCCTCGATCGGCTGCGCCGCGCCCACCTGGGTGGCGCGGGCCGGCTGGAACTGCAGGTCCTTGACCTGTTGCTGCAGGCGCTGCAACTGGCCGTCAAAGTTGCTCTGCAGCGTCTCGCCCTCTTCGAGCAGGCTGCGGCTGACGATCAGCGAGGTGCCCAGGGCTTCGAAGCGCAGGATGTTGATGCTGGTGTCGCGTACCTGCGCATCGGGCAGGGCGAAGCGGAATTCGTTGAGGCGGTAGCTCATGGTTTGGTCTCGTTACTTGCCGGTACCGGGGAAGAGGGCCTTCACCGCACCGTCGATGGCCGTTTTAACGCCCTGGTTGTTCGGGCCGGTCTGCGCGCCGCTGCCCACGTTCAGGTCAAGGGTGCCGCCAGTGTTGATCTCGGCGTCGGCGTTGGCGTGGAAGCTGAACTGCTCGCAGCTGATGTTGATCTGCCCGCTGGCGTTGAGCTCGATCACGCTCTTGCCGCAGACCAGGCGCAGGTTCTCGCCGACTTCGATCAGGTAGCTGGTGCTGACACTGTCGGTCTTGCTCGCGCCGACCAGCAGCATGTCGTCGCGGCGCACGGCGCGGATGCGGTCCTGGCCGATGGTGATGGTCTCGAGCATGCCGACGGTCTGGGTGCGGTTGATGCCCACCGACAGCGTCTCGCTCTGCTCGACCACGGTGTCCATGTTGCGTTCGGCATGCATGTACAACTGCTCGGCGCCCTTCTTGTCTTCCATGCGGATTTCATTGAAGTTGGCCGGGCTGCCGCCCTTGCTCGAACGGCTCTTCATGCCGCTTTGGGTGGCGCCGCCGGGCAGGTCGTAGGGCACGGTCTGTTCGGCGTTGTACACCCGCCCGGTGATGATCGGCCGGTCGGGGTCGCCTTCGAGGAAGCTGACGATCACCTCCTGGCCGATGCGCGGCACCTGGATCGAACCCCAGTTCTTACCGGCCGTGGCCTGGGACACGCGGATCCAGCACGAGCTGTTCTCGTTGGACTGGTCGTGGCGGTCCCAGTGGAAGTGCACCTTGACCCGGCCGTACTGGTCGGTCCAGATCTCCTCGCCAGCCGGGCCGACCACCACGGCGGTCTGCGGCCCCTTGACGATCGGGCGCAGCGAACTGCTCACCGGGCGGTAACTCTGCTGCGCGTCGATGCAGCTCAGGTTGCTCTCGAACTGCGCCGCGCCGCTGCCGCCACCGCTTTCCAGGCGTTCCTGGTGCACGTAGTAGCGGGCGGCGACGATCAGGTACTCGCGGTTCTGGTCCTGGCGGCTGAAGTTGCTCAGGCTGAAAAGATGGCCGCTGCCCAGGCCCCGGGCGTTGCCACGCAGCTCGACGCGCTCGTGCAGGCTTTGCAGCGATTCCAGGCGGGTGCGGGCGTAGTGCTCGCCATCCTGGGTCTGTTCATAGGCACCGGGGTAGTCGTACAGCGGGTAGTCGCCGGCCTGGTGCGGCCGGGGCATCGCCGAACGCACGTCGATGCGCGCGCTGGGGCGCTGGAAGTCGTAGTCGTTGAGCTCCAGCGAGCCCGGCTGGACTTCCTGGGCCAGGTGCCAGTCGTTGATATGGTCGCGCTCGCGGTGCTGGCCGTCCGGCGGGTAGTAGGGCACGGTCTCGTAGCCGGGGGCCTTCTGGTGCGCGCCATAGGCGTCGGCGAGCACCAGCACGTGGCGCTCCTGCTCGTGGCGGAAGAAGTAGTAGATGCCTTCTTCTTCCATCAGGCGGCTGACGAAGTCGAAGCTGGTCTCGCGGTACTGCACGCAGTACTCGCGCTCGCGGTAGTTGCGGCTGAGCAGGTCCTCGAAATCCGAGAAGCCCAGGTCGCGAAACACCTGCTTGATGATCTGCGGCGCGCTCAGGTGCTGGAAGATCCGGCAGTCGCTGGTGCGCGTCAGCAACCACAGCCAGGGGCGCAGGGTGACGCGGTAGCTGGCGAACTGGCCCTGGTCCACCGACTGGCTGCAGCGGGCGACGATGCCGTGGAAGTGCCGCGATGTGCCGACGCTCTGCTGCACGCTCAGGCTCATCGGTTTGCCCAGCAGCTGGTTGAGGTCGATGGCGGGGTCGTCGCTGGTCAGCTGCAGCTCATAGTCGAACAGGCGGCCAAGCTCCTCGCTGCCGCCCATCTCGGCAAGGATCAGCTTGTCCGGCCCCAGGGGGCTGTTGATCTGCGCCAGGCGCGTGAACTGCTTGAACAGCATGGTCGGTCCTGTCAGTCGGCGGCGCCGAAGTCATAGTGCAAGTCGTTGTCGCGACGGCTGATGCTGACGCTGGCCAGCGGCTTGCCTTCGAGCAGGCGCGTGAGGAACTCGCGGCTCATGTCCGGCAGCAGGCCGTTGGTGAGGATGGCGTCGATCATGCGGCCACCGCTTTCGGTCTCGGTGCAGCGCGAGACAATCAGCTCGACCACCTCGTCGTCGTAGGCGAAGCCGACCTTGTGGGTACCTTCCACGCGCTTGCGAATGCGCTCCAGCTGCAGGCGGGTGATGGCCTTGAGCATGGTGTCGCTGAGCGGGTAGTAGGGGATGGTCACCAGGCGGCCGAGCAGCGCCGGCGGGAAGATCTCCAGCAGCGGCTTGCGCAGCGAGGTGGCCACGGCCTCGGGGTCGGGCAGGGCCTGCGGGTCCTTGCAGGTGTTGGCGATCAGCTCGGTGCCGGCGTTGGTGGTGAGCAGGATCAGGGTATTGCGGAAGTCGATCTGGCGGCCTTCGCCGTCTTCCATCACGCCCTTGTCGAATACCTGGAAGAAAATCTCGTGCACGTCGGGGTGGGCTTTTTCCACCTCGTCCAGCAACACCACACTGTACGGGCGGCGGCGCACGGCCTCGGTCAGCACGCCGCCTTCGCCGTAGCCGACGTAGCCGGGTGGCGCGCCCTTGAGGGTCGAGACGGTATGGGCTTCCTGGAATTCGCTCATGTTGATGGTGATCAGGTTCTGTTCACCGCCGTACATGGCCTCGGCCAGGGCCAGGGCGGTCTCGGTCTTGCCCACGCCGGAGGTGCCGGCGAGCATGAACACGCCGATCGGCTTGTTCGGGTTGTCCAGGCCTGCGCGGGAGGTCTGGATGCGCTTGGCGATCATCTTCAGCGCGTGATCCTGACCGATGATGCGCTTGGCCAGGTGCGAGTCGAGGTTGAGCACGGTCTCGATTTCGTTGCGCGCCATGCGCCCCACCGGGATACCGGTCCAGTCGGCGACCACCGAGGCCACTGCCTGGTAGTCCACGGTTGGCAGGATCAGCGGGCTCTCGCCTTGCAGCTGGCTCAGGCGCTGCTGCAGGTCGACGAGTTTTTCGCGCAGCTCATGGCTGCCCTGCACGTCCACTTCCTGATCGACCACGCCGACCTGTTCACGCAGTTGCGCACGGGTGGCCAGCAGCTCGTCGACCATGGCTTTCTCCTCGGCCCAACGGCTTTCCAGGGCGGCCAGGCGCTCGCGCTCCTCGGCCAGCAGGCTGTCGGCCTGGGCCTGACGTTGCCCGGTGTTGACACCGATGGCGGCTTCGCGGGCGATGATCTGCAGCTCGACTTCCAGCGCCTCGATGCGCCGACGGCTGTCGTCCACCTCGGCCGGCACTGCGTGCAGGCTGATGGCCACGCGGGCGCAGGCGGTGTCGAGCAGGCTCACCGACTTGTCGGGCAGCTGGCGCGCCGGAATGTAGCGGTGCGACAGCTTCACGGCGGCTTCCAGCGCTTCGTCGAGGATCTGTACCTGGTGGTGCTTCTCCATGGTCGAGGCCACGCCGCGCATCATCAGCAGCGCCTTGGCTTCGCTCGGCTCGTCCACCTGGACGACCTGGAAGCGCCGGGTCAGCGCCGGGTCCTTCTCGATATGCTTCTTGTACTCGGCCCAGGTGGTCGCCGCCACGGTGCGCAGGCTGCCACGAGCAAGGGCCGGCTTGAGCAGGTTGGCGGCATCGCCCGTGCCGGCCGCGCCGCCAGCGCCGACCAGTGTGTGGGCTTCGTCGATGAACAGGATGATCGGCTTGGGCGAAGCCTGCACGTCTTCGATGACCTGGCGCAGGCGCTGCTCGAACTCGCCCTTCATGCTGGCGCCGGCCTGCAGCAGGCCGACATCCAGGCTGCGCAGTTCGACGTCTTTCAAGGCCGGCGGCACATCGCCGGCGACGATGCGCAGGGCGAAGCCTTCGACCACGGCGGTCTTGCCGACGCCGGCCTCGCCGGTGAGGATCGGGTTGTTCTGGCGGCGGCGCATGAGGATGTCCACCAGTTGGCGAATTTCCTCATCACGGCCGACGATGGGGTCGAGCTTGCCGCTGCGCGCCTGTTCGGTGAGGTCGACGGTGAAGCGCTTGAGTGCCTCCTGCTTGCCCATCGCCGCTGGCGCCACCGCGCCGCTGGCTTCGCCCGGGGCGGCAGCGCTGAAGCCGTCGCTGGCAGCCAGGTTGTTTTCCGGCGAGTCGCCGACGTACTCGTCGAAGCGCTCGCTCAGGGCCTCGACCTTCAGCTTGGCGAATTCGCTGGACAGCCCCAGCAGGGCGTTGCGCAGGCTCGGGGTCTTGAGGATGCCGACCAGCAGGTAGCCGGTGCGCACCTGGCTTTCGCCGAACATCAGGCTGCCGTACACCCAGCCGCGCTCGACGGCTTCCTCGACCTGGGAGGACAGGTCGGTGATCGACGTCGAACCCCGCGGCAGGCGGTCCAGGGCGTCGGTCAGGTCGCGGGCCAGGCGCGCCGGCTCGACGTTGAACTGGCGGATGATGCGGTGCAGGTCGCTGTCCTGCAGCTGCAGCAGCTGGTGCAGCCAGTGCGCCAATTCGACATAGGGGTTGCCCCGCAGCTTGCAGAACACCGTGGCGGCCTCGATGGCCTTGTAGGCGACACTGTTGAGTTTGCCGAACAGCGCGGCGCGGCTGATTTCACCCATGGTCCTGACTCCTTGTTGGCGGGGCGTTGACCGGCCGCTCGGCGTAGTACCGGGCAAGCTTCAGGTCGTTGGCATCGTGCGACGGCCGGCCGAGCCAGGTATCGAACCCCAGGCGTTGGCCGGCATTGAGTTGCAGCGCGGGCACCTGGCCCTGCGCGAGAATGAGGTTGAGGTCCCAGTCCAGTTCCTGGCCCAGGTACTCGGCGACCCACGCGGCCAGCTCGACGAACGCCTGCCCGCCGGGGAGCAGGGCGTGGTACTGGTCGAGGGTCAGCGGGCCCAGGCACAGGCGGAACTTGTGCTGGCGGTCCCAGACGTAGCGGCCCAGGCACAGGTCGACACCCAGGCGGTTGGCGCGCACGCCGAGCTGGCTGCGTTCAGGCAGCTCCAGCCACTGGCCGACGTATTCCTCGAGCTTCACCGGCACGCCGAAGTAGCTGGCCAGGATGCTGCACAGGCCATCCGGGTAGCGGGTCTGCGCCGCCAGGTGGCCGGACCAGTGCAGCTTGGCGGTATCGGCCAGCGGCCCCTGGCCTTGCAGCTCCGGTTGACCGCGGCCGCTGAGGGCGGCCAGGCGCGCGGCCCAGTAATCGTCGCCCGGGCGGTCATGGCTGACGGTCGGCCGGGCCTCGGCCCAGGCGCGATAGAACAGGCTCAGCAGGCGGTGGTGGAAGACATCGAGGAAGCGCTTGCTGGTCGGGTCGGCGTGGTTGCGCTGGCGCTCGCGCATGTACTCGGTCAGGTGCAGCGGCAGCGGGCCGTTGGGGCCGCCGAGGCCGAAGAAGAACTGCTCCAGGCGCGCTGGCTGGTCGTCGTTGGCCGTGACCGAGGCCAGCGTCGCCGGGGCGAAGCCGCAGTCCAGGCGCTGGCCCAGGCGCACCGGTTCGTCGGCCAGGCGCAGCGAGTGGCCGAAGCGGGGCAGCTCGGGGTTCTCCGCCTCGAGGCGACGCAGCGCCTGGAAGAAATCGTATTCCCAGGGCTCGGCCTGCATGGCCTGTAGCGTGTTCACAGGTTCGGCCTGCGCCCGGGCTTGGCTTTCCAGCGCATGATCTCGCCTCTTTCGCTGGTGCGCAGCACGGTTTCGGTGAAGCTGTTGATCGACACATAGCGGGTCAGGAAGCGCTCGAACACCGCGCCCAGCAGGAACACACCGGTGCCGCGGAAGGCGTTCTCGTCGAACGTCAGGGTGATCTCCAGGCCACGGCCGAAGACGATCGGCCCGGGCATCGGCAGGCGCCGCGTGCAGGGTTTGCAGTTGACTTCGCGCAGGCCGTCGATCTGCAGCTGCAGGGCGCTGTCCTGCTGGTCGCCGTACAGGCGCAGCAGCTCGCGCAGGGCGGCGGCGCCCTGGCCTTGCTCGGCCAGTGACAGGTAGTTCAGCGACAACTGGCTGATCAGGCGCCAGGCCCGGTTGTCGTGGGCGTGGCTGGCCTTCGGTCGGCTGGGGCCGGCCAGGCAGCGCACGGCGGATACCGGTGCGCTGTCGGCCAGGCTGAAGTCGCTGCGCCCGTCGCCGACATTCATGAACAGCGGCAGGTCGCGGTTGCTGCACAGCGCGCTGATGCCCAGCTGGCGCAGGTCATGGCGGTACGGCGCCTGGTTGCCATCGACCAGGCTGACGAAGGTCTCGCTGCCCATGTAGCTGGAGCGCGTACCGTTGCGCCGCTGCTCGCTGGAGAGCACGCGCGGTTCGCGGCGCACCAGGTAGTACGCCTGGTCACGGCCATAGCGCGACGGGTCGCGCACCGCGTAGAACGGCAGGAATTCCTGGTCCGGCCCGGTACCGTGGCCGGTGACCCGCTGCAGTGAGTGGATCTCGAAATCGGTGGGCCGGGTACGGTCGGCGATCACATGGTGCTCGTGGACCCGGTCGGTCAGGTGGATGCGATCCACCCGGCGCGGGAACAGGTTGATCGCCGGGGTGCAGAACGGCACGAACTGGGCGGGGCCCACGCTGCTTTCCAGCGCGGCGTCGATACGGTCGAACAGCACCAGCAGCTCCAGCTCCTGGCCGTCGCAGCGCTTGACCGCGCGTTCCAGCCCGGCGAAGTCGACGAACAGATAGCGCTGGGGCAGGGCGAAATACTCCTGCAACAGGCGATAGCCCTGGAAGGCCTGCGGCACCACCGGCAACGCTGCTTCGCGGTCATCGAAGCCACAGGGCAGCAAGGCGTCCTCGACGGGGATGCGTTCGACCCAGTCGGCGCCCGGCTGGCGCACGAACACCGCGCAGGCGCTGCCCAGCAGTTGTTCGTACAGGCGGAACGGGGTTTCGTCGGCACCGTTGAGGTACAGCGGCAAGTGCGTCAGCGGCAGGCTGGAGAACGGAATCTCGGCGCCGCTGCGCAGGGTCAGGCGCAGTCCGGCGCGGGCTTTCGGTTCGCTGGCGGCCAGGCGCCCGAGCACAGCCCCGGGGTTGCCGAAGTACTCGGCCCGGGCAACCTGCAACGGCCACAGGGTGACGTCCTGGGTGCTGCGAAATTCGCAGGGCGTCTGCGAATTGCGCCCAAGATTGGCGCGCAGGACGCTGTCACGGGGTAGCTGGAATCCGGCGGCCAGCGAGCCTTCGTCGGGATCGGTCTGCAGTTGCACCACGGTCATCGATGGCGTCGGCGCCAGGTAGTGCGGGTAGGCGATTTCCAGCAGGTTGTGGGTGAAGGTCGGGTATTCGGCGTCGAGCTTGAGCTGCACCCGCGCGGTGAGGTAGGCGAAACCTTCGAGCAGGCGCTCGACGTAAGGGTCGGCGCACTCGATCCCGGACAGCGTCAGGCGCCCGGCGATCTTCGGGTATTCCTTGGCGAACTCCGCGGCACCCTCGCGGATGTGCTGCAGTTCCTGGTTGTACAGTTCGAGCAGGCGCGGGTTCATGCGCGCCTCCGGCGGTCGGCGGGGGCCACACGCACGTGCCCGGATTCCAGGTCGACGTCGGTCTGGAGCAGCAGCGGCAGGGCTGCAGGCTGGGCCCACAGGTCGCCTTCGATCTCGAAGCTCAGGGCGTTGGCGTTCATCTCGCCGGGTGCGGCCTGGGCGCGTACCTTCAGGGTATGGGCGAGGATGCGCGGCTCGTAGGTGGCGATGGCCTGGTGGATGATGCGTTCGAGCGCGTTGAGGTCGATGTTCGACGCGCTGTTGCCGGCCAATGCCGGCAACCCGTAGTTGATTACCGAGGCGCCGGCCGGGGAGTTCAGCGTGGCGCCGGTGTCGAGCAGCGACGTGGTGTTGAGCAGCCAGGCCAGGTCGCGCAGTACCGAGGCCTTGAGCTGCTGCAGGCTGAGCACGCGCTTGTCGGGGGCTTCCTGTGGGTTGCCCGGGTCATCGTCGGTCAGGCGATCCAGCAGCGAAGGCTGCAGGCGGTCGCGGGTGGCGATTTCGGCTACCACTGGAACATCCCTGTGAACATTTTCTGGTCTTCGAAACCGGTGTCGCACGAGGCGCTCGGCGCCGGCGTTGAGGCTTCCAGGCCGGCCTGGGTCAGGCGCACGGCGCGCGAGGTCTTCAGGCATTCGCCCTTGAGCGTCGGGTGTGGCTGCACATGGGTCACCAGCACGATTGGCGTGCCATTGAACTGCTCGACCCGGGCCTTGCCGGCGCGGTCCGGGCTCAGGCCGCAGGGCCATTGCATGTCCAGCGCCAGGCGCTGTTCGCCGCGATCGAGCACACACTGGCCGGCATTCTCGCTCAGCGTCACGGTCTGCCCGCCCAGGTTGGCCTGGTTCAGCAGTTCGGCGTCGGCGCAAGCGCTCAAGGCCAACAGCAGGGCGCCGGCCAGGGCAGCGCGGGTCATGTGAGCTCCCAGAACCAGACTTGCTTCGACTGGTAGTTGTGGTCGGAGAAACCTTTGGTCAGGCCGCGGTTCCACAGGTCGATATGGTCGCCCGTGCGGTTCTCCTGGCTCTGCCCGGTGCGGGCGAAGCAGTCTCTGTAGAAGATGATCCCGGTCTTGGCCTTGAGCGCTTCGCGGGCCTGGGCGGTACCGGCAATCTTCAGCGGGTAGAACAATCGTGTCTCCAGCCAGTTGGCCAGGGATTCGGCGCCACGGGCATGCTCGTGGGCGCACTTGGGTTCGGTATAGGTCGATTTGTTGACCTTGAGGCTCATCTCGCCGTTGAGCGCGATGCTCATGCGGATGGCGCACTGGTTGTCCCACGGGCCGTCGCAGGGCGAGGACACGCTCGGGTAGGCATTCCACAGGTTGATGAAAGAAGGCTTGGCCATTATGTTCACCGTGAGCGGGTGACGCGTGGGGAGGTGCGCCCGCGCCGCGCCCAGGCGCGGCACGGGCGCGGTCGATCAGATCTTGACGTTCGAGCGGATGTTCCAGCCGTACTTGATCGGGCCGCCTTCCTTGGTGCCGTCGGCTTTCTGCGGCTGGTAGTCGACGGTGACCTTGGCGAAGTTCAGGGTCACGTTCTCGGTCAGGCGGTCGTCGCTGCCCGAACCGCCGGTGCTCAGCGAGCTGATGATCACCTCTTCGAGGTTGATGATCAGGTACTCGACCTGGCTTTCACCGCCGGCCTTGCGCACCGTCAGCTTGACCTTGTCGATGTGCTTGCCGCTGGAGCAGTGAGCCATCAGGTTGGGGCTGGACTTGTCGATGTACTTGGTGATCGACAGGTCCTGGATGTTGACCTTGCCCGAACCGCCGCCGCTGCCCAGGTGCATGTTGCCGGACTGGGACATGCCCCAGCTCCAGTTGAGCACGTCGATTTCGTCCTTGTGGGCCTTGTCGTGGGACTCGCCCTTGATGTCGCCGATCTTGATGAAAATATCTACAGCCATGATGTCCTCGGGATTTCGCGTCGGTTAGCGGTGGTATTGGCTGATCGCGGGGCCCGCCCCCTCTGTGGGCGCGGGCGGCCCCGCGATGATCAGGCCCCTTTGGCCGAAGGCAGCTTCGACACCAGGCGCAGCGACACGGTCAGCCCTTCGAGCTGGTAGTGCGGGCGCAGGTAGAAGCGCGAGTTGTAGTAACCCGGGTTGCCTTCGACTTCCTCGACCACCACTTCGGCGGCCGCCAGCGGGTGCTGGGCCTTGGTGGTCTCGGTGGAGTGCGCCGGATCGCCATCGACGTAGTTGAGGATCCAGTCCTGCAGCCAGCGCTGCATCTCGTCCTTTTCCTTGAACGAGCCGATCTTGTCGCGAACGATGCACTTCAGGTAATGGGCGAAGCGGCAGGTGGCGAACAGGTACGGCAGGCGCGCGGCCAGGTTGGCGTTGGCGGTGGCGTCCGGATCATCGTACTCGGCCGGTTTCTGCAGCGACTGCGCGCCGATGAAGGCGGCGAAGTCGGTGTTCTTCTTGTGCAGCAGTGGCATGAAGCCGTTCTTGGCCAGTTCCGCCTCGCGGCGGTCGGAAATGGCGATCTCGGTCGGGCACTTCATGTCCACGCCACCGTCGTCGGTGGGGAAGGTGTGCGCCGGCAGGCCTTCGACTTCACCGCCCGACTCCACGCCGCGGATGCGCGAGCACCAGCCGTAGTGCTTGAACGAACGGTTGATGTTCACCGCCATGGCGTAGGCGGCGTTGGCCCAGGTGTACTTGCTGCTGTCGGCGCCGTCGGTGTCTTCCTCGAAGGCGAAGGCCTCCACCGGGTCGGTCTTGGCGCCGTAGGGCAGGCGCGCCAGGAAGCGCGGCATGGTCAGGCCGATGTAGCGCGAGTCTTCCGATTCGCGCAGCGAGCGCCAGCCGGCGTATTCCGGGGTGGTGAAGATCTTGGTCAGGTCGCGCGGGTTGCTCAGTTCCTGCCACGAGCCCATGCCCATCACCGTCGGCGAGGCGGCGGAGATGAACGGCGCGTGCATCGAGGCGCAGACCTTGGACACTTCGCCGAGCAGCTCGACGTCGGGCGGCGACTGGTCGAAGTAGTAGTCGCCCACCAGGCAGCCGTACGGCTCGCCGCCGAACTGGCCGTATTCCTCTTCGTAGAGCTTCTTGAACACCGGGCTCTGGTCCCAGGCGGTGCCCTTGAACTTCTTCAGGGTCTTGTGCAGGTCGGTCTTCGAGATGTTGAGCACGCGGATCTTCAGCTGCTCGTCGCTCTCGGTGTTGTTGACCAGGTAGTGCAGGCCACGCCAGGCGCTTTCCAGTTTCTGGAAGTCATCGTGGTGGATGATCTGGTTGACCTGGGCGGTGAGCTTGGCGTCGATGGCGGCGATGATCTGCTCGATCGAGCCGATGGCATCGTTGGACACCAGGCTGGTCTGCGCCAGGGCCTGCTCGGCGAGGGTGCGCACGGCGCTCTCGACGGCTTCCTTGGCCCGCTCGGTCTTGGGCTTGAACTCCTGCAGCAGCAGGCTGGCGAACTCGCTCGGGTCCTGGGTGGCCGCCTGCGGGGCCTGGCTGTCGCGCAACGGATCGTTCATGGTCGGTCTCCTCAGGCCTTCGGCTCGGTGTCGGCGGGTTTCGGCGCGCTGGCCAGGGCCTGCAGCAGGGCCGGGTCCTTGATGGCCTTGAGGATGATGTCCTCGGCACCGGTCTTGCCGTCCATGTAGGTCAGCAGGTTGGCCAGCTGGGTACGGGCCTCGAGCAGCTGGTTCAGCGCGTCGACCTTGCGTGCCACGGCGGCGGGGCTGAAGTCGTCCATGCTCTCGAAGGTGATGTCCAGGCTCAGGTTGCCTTCACCAGTCAGCTCGTTGGGCACGTTGAACGCCACGCGGGGCTTCATGGCCTTGAGGCGCGAGTCGAAGTTGTCGACGTCGATCTCCAGGAACTTGCGGTCGGCCACCGCCGGCAGTGGCTCGGCGGGCTTGCCGGCGAGGTCCGAGAGCACGCCCATGACAAAGGGCAGCTGGACCTTCTTCTCGGCGCCGTACAGCTCGACGTCATATTCGATCTGCACCCGCGGCGCACGGTTGCGCGCGATGAACTTCTGGGAGCTGTCTTTCGCCACGTTGTTCCTCCTGGTCGCCGGTACGGCGGCGTTGCTTGTTGCGGGCGTCGGTGTTGATGCGGTGTCGAGGCGTCAGTTGTCGCCTTCGGGGCCGCGCAGGTTCTCGAATTGCGACAGACCCTCGGGGATCAGGTCGCGGACGATGGTCGCGAAATCGGCGTTGACCAGGTTCTTCGCCCGGCGCAGCAGCACCGGCAACGGGCTCGAGGGCTCGTGGCGGGCGTAGTACTGGAGCAGGCGTTCGAGGCTCTGCAGCACGTCGTCGCGGCTGTTCACTTCGCCGGGCCGCGCCGTCGGGCGGGGGGCGGCGGCGCTGGCAACGGGTTGCCGGTCGTCATCGCTGCTGCTGGCGGGTTGCTCTTCGCCGCTGCCCGAAGGCGGCGCTGCGCCTTCCGGGCTGTAGTCGGCCAGCACTTGCTGGACCTGGCGCAGCGGCTGGCGCAACGCAGACAGATCGACGCCGCTGGACGAGCCGACCTGGTCATTGACCCGGCTCTCGATGACGTCAAGGGCGTCGCGGGCCAGTTGCAGCGCCTGGCGGCACTGTTCGAGCTGCTCGGGGTCGGCATCGCGCAGGGCGGCGGCCAGTTCCTCGGCGCTCAGCTGTTCGCTGGCGAAGTGCTGCACACCGGCTGCATGCAGGGCGGCGC
Organism: Pseudomonas soli; assembly: GCF_900110655.1. Taxonomy (GTDB): domain Bacteria; phylum Pseudomonadota; class Gammaproteobacteria; order Pseudomonadales; family Pseudomonadaceae; genus Aquipseudomonas; species Aquipseudomonas soli. The sequence goes on along the minus strand of NZ_FOEQ01000006.1, from coordinate 224,381 downwards.
GCAGGGTCACCGGGCCGAACGCCCGGGAGCGCACCAGCACGGCGTCGCGCAGCAGGCCGATGTTGGTGTCGCAGGTAAGGCCGGCGAGGGCATTGATGCGTACGGTAGGGTCGTTGTCGTCGGCGGCGTCCAGCTGCGGGTGCAGGTGCAGCCAGTACTCGCCGAGCAGGTCGCGGATCAGCTCGAGGCTGGCGGCCAGGCCCGGCAGGCCGTGCAGGGCCAGGTTGGCCTGGACCAGGAAGTGGGTGATGCGCAGGTCCTTGCTGCGTTGCAGCAGGTCGGTGCAGGACTGTTCGATTGCACGCCACTGCGGCGGTTCGGCTGCTTGCACGGCATCGCCCATCACGCGCTCGGGGCGGCCCTGGGCATCGCGTTCCAGTTGCAGGAAATCGGCGTCGTATTCGAGGTCGTCGCCGCACGGGAATTCTGCGGAAATAGCGGCGAGCAGCTGCGGTGAGTTCACCAGAAATCGATCTCCATATCGGCCCTTGGCGAGGGCTTCGTATGCGCCAAGTTACAAATGTGAATTGGCGCACAAACTTGTCAAAGAATGCGAAGTTGATATCACGGTGATATCACTTTGGCACTCTTAAGTTGCGCATTTATGGTTTATTTCCAAATTGCTGTCAAGGTAAGCTACGCGCCGCGCAAGGCGACTGTGAACCAGTTGGCAACCCTTGGCGTCCATTGGTCAGGTGCCATCAAAGTGCCTTGCCGATAGGGTTTAATACGACCTTCCGGGAAGCGTGTTTTGGCATCGGGCCCTTGATTTCAAAGGGTCTGGTCGAAATGCCAGGTCGGGCTCGTTTATCCACTCAAATGGATAGATGAGTGTTTCATATATATGCAAGGAGGCATGATGGCACTTTGCCTGACCATTACCAGTTATCACAAGATCACCCCGGGCCAGTGCCCGGAGAAGTTGCTGGAAAACGGTGCCATCAGCGTCGGTCGGGCTGCGGATAATGATTGGGTACTTCCCGATCCGGAACGCCTTGTTTCTTCGAAACATTGTGTGATCCAGTTCAAGGATGGTCGCTACTATTTGACCGATAACAGCACCAATGGCGTGGAGTTGGTGCATGCCGGTATTCGCCTGCGTCGCGGTAACAGTGAGCCGTTGATGGACGGCGAAGTTATTCGAATTGGCGATTACGAGATCCAGGCACGTATTGATTCCGGCCTGTCGATCCCGTTTGCCGGGCAGCCCGAGGCTCATAGTTTCGAGGCCTTGATGGCCAACCAGGGGGCCACCCCCAATGCGCCCATCGCCGGTGCGCCTGCCGCCTTCCTGCAGGGGGCGTCGAGCCACGACACCCTGCCGGATCTGTTCGATTTCCTCGGCCCTTCCAGCGTGGCGCCTGTCAGCCAGCCGGATCATGTCCCCGCGCAGCAGCATGATTTTCGACCGCCCACGCCGGTAGCGCCGCCGCCCGCGCCGTTACCGGCAGCCACGCCCGGCGCGCCGGGCGTGATCCCGGATGACTGGAACCTGTTCGATGAAACCCCGGCACCTGTTCTCCAGCCCGCCCCGGTACTGGCGCCAGCACCGCCACCGCCGCTGCCGGAGCCGCTGACCCCGAGCGAGCCTGTTGTTCGGCCGCAGCCCGTGGTGACGGCTGCCGCGCCTGCTGACAGCGATGCGCTGCTCCAGGCTTTCCTGCGTGGCGCAGGCATCGAGCACCTGCGCATCGACGCCGTCGATGCCGCCGCGCAGATGGAGGCCATTGGCCGCAGCTACCGGCTCATGGTCGAGGGCCTGATCGATGTGTTGCGCGCGCGCAGCAGCCTGAAAGGCGAGTTCCGCATGCAGCAGACCACCATCGCCCCGGTACAGAACAACCCGCTGAAGTTCGCTCCCAATGCCGACGAAGCGCTGTTGTTGTTGCTGCGCGAGGGCAACCAGGCGTTCATGGCCCCCGACCAGGCGGTACGCGACAGCTTCGACGACCTGCGCGCCCACCAACTGGCGGTGATGGCAGGCATCGAGGCGGCGCTCAAGCACCTGCTCAAACGCTTCGAACCCGCCCGCCTGGAAGAGCGTCTGGCACCTGCCGCCGGGCTGGCCAAGCTGTTCGGCGGTTCGCGCCAGGCCCACTGCTGGCAGCAGTTCACCGAGCTCTACAGCCAGATTTCCCGAGAGGCCGAAGACGACTTCCAGGACCTGTTCGGCCGCGAGTTCAGCCGCGCCTACGAGGCCCACAGCCAACGCATTCAACGTTCCTGAGGCCAGCGCCCGGGATACAGGAAGAACACAAGACGTCATGAGGACGAGGATGAGTGCAACAAGACTGATCGCAGCCCTGGCCATGGTGCTGCTCAGTGCCTGCAGCAAGGACACGCCAAGCGAGCCTGCCCCCGAGGCGGCGCCCGCCACGGGAGTCACCCTGTACTTCAGCGCCGCCGCCGGGCTCAACCCCGGTGCCAGCGGCATGCCCGCGCCGGTACGGGTGCGCATCTACGAGCTGAAGAACAGCGCCGCCTTCGCCCGTGCCGACTATTTCGCCCTGGCCGAACGCGCCCAAGCCACCTTGGCCGCCGACCTGATCGACCAGGATGAAGTCCTGCTCCAGCCCGGCGAGCAGCTGCGCCTGGAGCGCCCGCTCGACCCGGCCACGCGCCAGGTCGGCCTGGTGGTCGGTTACCGCGAGGTCGACCGCGCCCAGTGGCGCAGCGTGCTGCCGGTACCGCCCCGTGACTATCAGATCAGCCTCGATGTGCGCGCCGTGCGCAGCGCCGTGGCCACCCCACAACCTGAGCCTGCCCGCTAGGCAATCGGAGAAAGCATGTCCTGGAACAATCGCGTGGTCTGGTCGGAAGGGATGTTCATCACCACCCAGCACTTCCAGCAGCACGACCGCTACCTGGAAAACTTCGTCGATGCCCGCAGCCGGCCGCTCAGTGCCGCCGCCTGGGGCTTTTCCGAACTGCTGATCGATCAGGGCCTGCTGGCCCAGGGCAAGCTGGCGATCCTCAGCGCCCGTGGCCTGCTGCCGGATGGCACGCCGTTCGATATTCCCCGTGACGACCTGCCGCCCGCGCCGCTGGAGATTCCCGACGACCTGCGCAACGGTGTGATCCACCTCGGTCTGCCGCTCAAGCGTGCCGGCGCCCGCGATACCGTCGACGACGGCGAGGTGCCTGACGGTGCGCGGTACGTTAGCCGCGTCAGCGAAGTGCGCGACGACAACGCCCCGTTCGAAAACCGCGCGCCGCTTGCCCTGGGCAGCCGTGCCCTGCGCCTGCTGCGCGCCGAGGATGGCCTGAGCGACTATGCCGCGTTGGGCGTGGTGCGTATCCGCGAGAAGCGTGCCGACCGCGCACTGGTGCTGGATGACAGCTACATCCCGCCGCTGCTCGATGTGGCCACCAGCAACCAGCTCTCGGGCTTTCGTGGCGAGCTGCTGGGCCTGCTGCACCAGCGCGGCGAAGCCTTGGCCGGGCGCGTGGTCGCCTCGGCCAATGGCGGCGCCTCGGAGATCGCCGACTTCATGCTGCTGCAACTGGTCAACCGCGCCCAGCCGCTGGTCGAGCACCTCAACCAGCTGACGCCGCTGCACCCCGAGCGGCTGTACAGCGAGCTGGTGGCCCTGGCCGGCGAGTTCGCCACCTTCACCCGCGATGGCCGCCGTCCGGAAAGCTACCCGGTGTACCAGCACGACGACCTGGCGGCGACCTTCGCCCCGGTAATGGCCGCGCTGCGCGAGGCGCTGTCGATGCTGATCGACAGCAAGGCCGTGGCCATCCCGCTGGTCGAGAAGGCCTACGGCATCCATGTCGGCATGCTCGCCGACCGCAGCCTGCTCGACAGCGCCAGCTTCGTGCTGGTGGTGCGCGCCGACGTGCCCAGCGAGACCCTGCGCAGCCGCTTTGGCCAGCAGAGCAAGATCGGCGCGGTGGAGCACATCCGCGACCTGGTCAACCTGCAACTGCCGGGCATCGGCCTGCTGCCGCTGCCGGTGGCGCCACGGCAGATTCCGTTCCACGCCGGTTCCACCTACTTCGAACTCGACCGGGGCAGCGAACACTGGAAGCAACTGCAGCATTCCGGTGGTTTTGCCTTCTACGTCGCTGGCGAGTTCCCCGGCCTGAACCTGGCCTTCTGGGCCATTCGAGGATAAGCCGCGATGCAATCGGACGATCCGCTCGCCAACGACCGCACCCAGTTCATGCCGCGCCCCGGTGGCCGTGGCCCGCAACCGGCCGCGCCGGGGCCTGCGCAAGCTGCGCCGCCGCCACCCCTGAACGTGCCGGCCGAACCGCTGGCGCCGGGCCAGGCGGCGGGCCTGAACCCGCTGGAGCAGGCGGCCGGTCCATTGTTGGCGCTGCTCACGCGCCTGCGCAACACCATCGCCCATCCGGCCCCGGCCAGCCTGCGTGCGCAACTGCTGGCCTACCTGCGCCAGTTCGAAGAGCGTGCCGAGGCCGCCGGGGTGCCGCGCAACGAGGTGCTGCTGGCGCGCTATGCCTTGTGCACCGCGCTCGACGAGGCGGTGCTGAGCACGCCCTGGGGCAGCGCCAGTGACTGGGGCAAGCAGAGCCTGCTGATCACCGTGCACAACGAGGCCTGGGGCGGCGAGAAGGTGTTCCAGCTGATGGAGCATTGCCTGCAGAGCCCGCGTGAACGCCTGCACCTGCTGGAGTTGCTGTACCTGTGCACCAGCCTGGGCTTCGAAGGCCGCTACCGGGTGATGAACGGTGGCCGCGCCCAGCTCGAGGCCCTGCGCGAACGCACCGCCGCGACCATCCGCAGCGCCCGTGGCGAGTTCGAGCGCGAGCTGTCGCCGCACTGGCGCGGTGTCACCGTGGCCCGCGATCGCCTGGCGCAGTTCGTGCCGCCCTGGGTCGGCCTGGCGGTGGCCCTGGCGTTGCTGCTGCTGGTGCTGTTCGGCCTGCGCCTGAAGCTGGCGGCCGACGCGGAGCCTGTGTTCCGCGGCATTCATGCCCTGGGCGAGATCCCGGTGCAGGCCATGGATCGTCCGGTGGTGCAGCCCAAGCCCGTGGAGCGTCCGCGCCTGGCCGGTTTCCTCGTCGAAGACATCAAGGCCGGCCGGGTCGCCGTGCAGGACGCGGTGGACCGTTCGGTGGTGACCATCCGTGGCGACGAACTGTTCGCCTCGGCCAGCGCCAGCATCAAGGGCGACTTCGAGCCGTTGATGCTGCGCATCGCCGAAGCCGTGGCGAAAGTGAAAGGCAACGTGAAAGTCACCGGCCACAGCGACAACCAGCGCATCGCCACGCTGCGCTTCCCGTCCAACTGGGCGTTGTCCCAGGCCCGCGCCGAAGAGGTGAAGAACCTCCTCGCCGCCCGCACCGGCCAGCCCGAGCGCTTTACCGCGCAGGGCCTGAGCGACACCGAACCGCTGACGTCAAACGACAGCGCGCAAGGCCGGGCGAAGAATCGCCGGGTTGAAATCACCGTTCTGGCGGAGGGCGTCGAGTGAAGGCGTTTTTCAGTTTTGTCATTCGCTGGGTAGTTCCGCTGCTGGGCCTGCTGGCCCTGAGCCTGATCATCTGGTTCCTCGGCCCGCTGCTGGACATGCTGGTGCCTGCCGCTCCGCGCCTGGTGCTTATCGGCCTGTTGTTCGCGGTGTGGGTCGCCTACCGCGTGTGGCGCATCGTCCAGGCCCGCCGTCAGGCGGCCAAGGTCATGCAGAGCCTGGCCGCAGAGACCGCGGCGGACCCCGCCAGCGTGGCCACCGCTGAAGAGCTGGCGACCCTGCGCCAGCGCATGGACGAAGCCCTGGTGCTGCTGAAGAAGGCACGCCTGGGTGGCGACGAGCGACGCAACCTGTATGAACTGCCGTGGTACGTGATCATCGGCCCGCCCGGCTCGGGCAAGACCACCGCGCTGGTCAATTCCGGCCTGCACTTCCCGCTGGCGGCGCAGCTGGGCGAGGGCGCCATCCGTGGGGTTGGCGGTACGCGCAACTGCGACTGGTGGTTCACCGACCAGGCCGTGCTGCTGGACACCGCCGGCCGCTACACCACCCAGGACAGTCATGCCCAAGTGGACAAGGCGGCCTGGCTGGGCTTCCTCGACCTGCTCAAGAGCCAACGCTCACGCCGCCCCATCGACGGCGCGTTCATCGCCATCAGCCTGTCCGACCTGCTGCTGGGCAGCGATGCCGAGCGCGCTGCCCACGCGGCGGCGATCCGTACCCGCATCCAGGAGCTGTACAGCCAGCTGGGCGTACGCTTCCCGATCTACCTGATGCTGACCAAGCTCGACCTGGTGCCGGGGTTCATGGAGTTCTTCGACACCCTGAGCAAGGAAGAACGCGCCCAGGTTTGGGGCATGACCTTCCCGCTCGACGATGGCCAGCAGGGCGACGGGCCGCTGGCGCAGTTCGGCAATGAATTCGCCTTGCTGGAACAGCGCCTGAACCAACGCCTGGTCGAGCGCCTGCAGCAGGAGCGCGATCCGGCGCGGCGCGACCTGGTCTACGGCTTCGTCCAGCAGTTCGCCGCCTTGCGTGGCAACCTGAAAACCTTCCTCGACGGCATCTTCAAGCCCAACGCCTTCGAAGAGCGTGCGCTGCTGCGCGGTGTGTATTTCACCAGCGGTACCCAGGAAGGCAGCCCCATCGACCGCCTGATCGGCAGCATGGCCCAGAGCATGGGCCTGGACCGTGCCCATCTGGCACGACAGAACGGCACCGGGCGCAGCTACTTCATCGAGAAGCTGTTCAGCGCCGTGGCCTTCGCCGAGCGTGGCCTGGTTGGCAGCAACCCGAAGATCGAGCAGCGGCGCAAGTGGATCGCCCGTGGCGCCCTGGCCCTGAGCGTGGCCCTGGTGCTGGTGGTCGGTACCCTGTGGACACTGAGCTACCGCGCCAACCAGCAATACATCGCCGAGGTCGACAGCCGCCTCAAGCCGCTGGGCAAGAGCGTGCAGGAGCTGAGCCCGGCGCAGCGCAACGTGGTCGAGGTGCTGCCGCTGCTCAATGGCGTGCGCCGCCTGGCCGAGGATCCGCCCGGCTGGGCCGAGGGCCTGGGGCTGTACCAGGGCGACATGCTCGAAGGCGAGTCGGACAGCGTCTACCGCAAGCTGCTGATCGCCATCTTCGCCCCGCGCCTGGTCACCCGCATCGAGGAGCAGCTGTATGGCGGTGGTCCGTCCGACTACCTCTACGAGGGGCTCAAGGCCTACCTGATGCTGGCCGACGGCGAACACTATGACGCCGAGTTCATCAAGGCCTGGGTCACCCTCGACTGGGAGCGCAGCCTGCCGCGCGACCTGGCCCCGGACCTGCGCCAGGCCCTGGAGCAGCACCTGGCGGCGCTGTTCGACAAGCGTCCGCCGAACGCCCGCCTGGACCAGCGCCTGATCGACGATACCCGCCGCCAGCTGCAGCAACTGCCGGTGGCGCAACGGGTCTACGATCGGGTCAAGCGCCAGAAGCTGCCCGCCGGGGTCAGCGACTTCCGCGTCAGCGATGCCGCCGGGCGTGACGCCGCGCTGGTGTTCCGCTTCAAGGACGGCAAGCCGCTGAGCGAACCGCTGCCGGGCATCTTCACTGTCGAGGGCTACCGCAAGGCCTTCCTCGCCGCCAGCCTGGCCCACAGCGAGACCCTGGCCGAGGAGCGCTGGGTGCTGGGTCGCGAGGCCAGCGAATCGGCCGATGCCAAGCGCCTGTCCGACGATGTGCTGCAGCTGTACTACCAGGACTACATCCGCCATTGGGATGCCTTGCTGGCCGACCTGGACTTCGTGCCGATCACCAGCGTCGGCCAGGCCGCGGATGTGCTGCGGGTGTTGTCCGGGCCGACTTCGCCGATGAAGAAGCTGCTGCAGGCGGTCGCCAAGGAGACCAACCTGGAGCAGCCGACCACCCTCGACAAGGTCCAGGCCAAGGCTGAACAGGCGGGCGTCGATCAACTGCGCCAGCGCCTCGGCGGCCTGCTCGGCGATGCCCCGTTGCCCAGCGACAACCCGGCCGCCCGCGAGGTGGACCCGGTCACCGCGCACTTCGCTGAACTGGCCGCGCTGGTGGAAACCGGCGAAGGCCAGCCTGCCGCCATCGACGGCCTGCTTACCGACCTCAATGCCCTGTACGTTCAGGTCAGCGCCATGGTCGGCGCCAGTGGCGATGCGCTGCTGGGCGAGGCCAAGAACCAGGCCCAGGCTGCGGCGCAGCGTGTTGCCCTGGGGGCCGCGCGTCAGCCGAAGGTGGTGCAGAACCTGGTGAGCTCGGTGCTTGGCTCGACCCACAACCTGGTCATGGGCGGGGTGCGCAATCAGCTCAACGCCGCCTGGACCAGCGAGGTGGTGAACGTCTATCGCCAGTCCCTCAGCGGTCGCTATCCGTTGGTGGCCGGCAGCTCTCGGGATGCGACCCTGGAGGACTTCGGCCTGTTCTTCGGCGTCGGCGGGGTGATGGACAACTACTTCCGCAAGTACCTGCAACCCTACGTCAACACCTCCAGCACCCCCTGGAGCTGGCAGCCGGGCGCGGCGCAGAAGCTGGGGATCAACAGCAACGTGCTTTACACCTTCCAGCGCGCGGCGAGCATCCGTGACGCGTTCTTCCGCAACAGCAACGGCGTGCAGCCGGGGGTGCGCTTCGAGCTCAAGCCGGTGGCGATGGACGCGACCATCACCCAGTTCCTGCTCGACCTCGACGGCCAGCAGGTGAGCTACGACCACGGCCCGAGCCGGCCGGTGGCGTTGCAGTGGCCGAACCCCAACAGCATTGGCGTGGTGCGCCTGTCAATCTCGCCGCCCTCGGCCAGCGGTCGTTCGGGGCTGACCGTGGAGGGGCCGTGGGCCTGGTTCCGCCTGCTCGACCAGTCCGACCTGGTGGCCGGTGGCTCGCCGGAGCGCTTCAACCTGCGCCTGCGCGTCGACGGCGCCAGCGTGTCCTACGAGCTGCGTGCCAGCAGCGCCTTCAACCCGTTCCGCAGCCGAGTGCTCAGCGGTTTCAGCCTGCCGGAGCATCTGTGAACGACGTGGGTTTCTACGGAAAGCTGGCCTGCCGCGGCGACTTTGTCAGTCGCGGCCTGCCGCACGGTTTCATCCAGCCCTGGGACCAGTGGCTGGCGGCGGGGCTCCAGGCGAGCCAGCAGGCCTTGGGCGAGCGCTGGCTCGAGGCCTATCTGGTCAGCCCCTTGTGGCGTTTCGCCCTGGCGCCGGGGCTTTGTGGGCCAGAGGCGGTGGTCGGGGTGCTGATGCCGAGCATCGACCGGGTGGGGCGGTACTTCCCGCTGACCGTGGCCCAGGTGCTGGAACCGGGGGAGCCGTTGGCGCCTGTGGTGGCCGGGGCCGAGGAGTGGTTCGAGGCGGTCGAGGAGAGCCTGCTGGCGACGCTTGAGCCGGGTGCCGCCTTCGAGGATTTCGAGGCTGCCTTGCAGCCTTTTCGCGGTGCGAGGCCGCTTGTGCAAGAGCCGCGTGCGACGGTGGGCGGGTTGCAGCGGTTGGATGCGACCACGCCGCAGGGGCGCGCCCTGGCCTTGGCCGAATGCGCCTGTGAAGGCAAGAGCCTTTGGTGGGGCAGGGGTTCCGAACGGATCGCCCCGGGGCTGATGCGCTGCGCGGGCTTGCCGCGCAGCGAGGATTTCGCCGGTTTTCTATTGGGTAGCGAGGCGCGGATCGGATGACCGGCATGCAGTACACAGCGGCCAGCTACAGCCATGTCGGCATGGTGCGCAAGATCAATGAGGACGCCTGCCTGGAGTTGACCTGGGCAGGCCTGTGGGCGGTGGCCGACGGCATGGGCGGCCATGCGGCGGGCGATTATGTCAGCAGCCTGGCGGTCGATAGCCTGCGCAGCCTGCCGAGGCTCGATTCCCTGGACGACTTTGCCGGCGAAGTGCGCGACGGCCTCGCCTGGGTCAACGGCATCGTGCGCGAGGAAACCGCGCGCCGTGGCGTGGCGATGATGGGCAGTACCGTGGTGGTGCTGGCCGCCCGAGGCGACCAGGCCATCGGCCTGTGGGCCGGCGACAGCCGCCTGTACCGCCTGCGCGACGGCCGTATCGAGCGCCTGAGCCACGACCACAGCTACGTCCAGGAGCTGCAGGACAGCGGCCTGCTCAACGAAGCCGAAGCCCGTGTGCATCCTCGCGGCAACATCGTCACCCGCGCCATCGGCGTCGAGAACCACCTCGAGCTGCAGGCCGTCGCCTTGCAGGTGCAGCCCGGCGACACCTACCTGCTGTGCAGCGACGGCCTGAACAAGACCGCCGAGGACCACGAGATCGCCGAGGTGCTCGGCCACGCCGATCCTTATGAGGTGGTGCGCAGCCTCGTACACCTGGGGCTGACCCGTGGCGCCCCCGACAACATCACCGCCGTCGTCGTGAAGGCCAGCTGAAGACATCATGGACATGCAGATTCCCGGATTCGACATCGACAGCGAGCTTGGCCAGGGCGCCATGGCCAGCGTGTACCTCGCTACCCAGCGCTCCCTGGAGCGCAAGGTGGCGCTGAAGATCATGGCGGCGAGCCTGGCCGCCGACCCGACCTTCTGCGAGCGCTTCCTGCGCGAGGGCCGCACCCTGGCGCGGCTGGCGCACCCGAACATCGCCACCATCCATGACATCGGCAATGTCGGCGAGCTGTACTACATGGCCATGGAGTACCTGCCCAGCGGCACGCTGAAGGAGCGGATCGCCGAGGGGCTGACGCCCGAGCAGGGCCTGGCCTACGTACGCCAGATCGCCCAGGCGCTGGGTTATGCCCATGCCCAGGGCTTGGTGCATCGCGACGTCAAGCCTGCCAACATCCTGTTCCGCGCCGATGGCACCGCGGTGCTGTCGGACTTCGGCATCGCCAAGTCGCTGGATGACCGCACCCAGTTCACCCAGGCCGGTTTCGCCGTCGGCACGCCGAGCTACATGAGCCCGGAACAGGCGCGCGGCATGGAGATCGACGGGCGCGCCGACCTGTATGCACTGGGTGTGGTGCTGTACGAAATCCTCGTCGGCAAGCTGCCGTACAACGGCACCGATGCGTTGTCCACGGCGCTGGCACACCTGACCGAGCCGCTGCCGGAGCTGCCCATCGAACATGGCCGCTACCAGGACATCCTGCGCGGTCTGCTGGCCAAGGATCCCAACGAGCGCTTCGCCGACGCGGCGGCGTTGCTGGCCGCGCTGGACCGTCTGACGGTCCAGGCGCCGGCCGAGGACAACGACAGCACATTGGTTCGCCCGCTGCCGATCCCGCCACCGGCCATCCCGCTGCCGGTGTCCATCGATGTTTCGCAGGCCGTTACCGCTCCCGTGAGCGAGCCTGCCCGGCGGTCCGAACCCAAGCCCGCGCCTGCTGTGAAGCCCGCCTCGAACAAGCCGGCCAAGGCCGTGCTGGCGGTGGCGATAGCGGCGGCGCTGGGTCTGGGGGGCGCGTTCTTCTGGTTGCTTGGCGGCAATGACGCGCCCGCGCCTGAAACGCCGGTGGTGCAGGCGCCCGCCGACAGCGTGGTCCCCACCCAACCCAAAGTCACGCCGGTGGCCGCCTCGGACGACGGTCGTCCACTGCTGATGCCCGGCAAGAAGACCCTGTTCCAGCGTGTGCTGACCAAGCCCGATGCCCAGCTGGTTGCCCAGCCCGGCGATGCCTCGGGCGAGACACTGCCGGCTTTCTCCGTGCTCTATGTCTACCAGCGCAAGGACGTCGGCGGCCAGGCCTGGGTCCAGGTCGGCGCCGCCAGCGACGGCCAGCGCGAGGGTTGGCTGCCGGCGGCGCAGACCAGCGACTGGAAACAGAGCCTGGTGCTCAAGTTCACCGAACGCTCGGGCCGCTCGCCGGTGATGTTCATGCGCCAGGTGGACGATGTGCAGCATCTGCTCGACGACACCCCGCTGGCTCGCGACAGCCTGCTCAAGGCGCAGAACAACCCCGACCAGGTGCCCCAGGTGATGGCCCTGGAACCGGCGGCCAGCGCCGTGCCGCAGAACCAGTTCTACCTGATGCCGATCTTCGACTACCGCGAAAGCTTCGACGCCGGTGGCCAGCCGGTGCAACTGCTCAACATCGCCTCCATCGACCCCGGTGCCAGCGCCCGCGACAGCGCGCCCCAGGTGGCCGGCGTCGCGGCGGTCGGCGACAACAGCTTCCGTACCGGCATCGTCCTGGTGGTGGACACCTCGGTGTCCATGCAGCCGTACATCGATCGGGTACGCCAGGTGGTCAGCGAGCTGCAGCAGCAACTGGCGGCCCGTGGCGAGCTGGACAGCGTCAGCTTCGGCTTGGTCGGCTTTCGCAACAGCGTCAAGCGCACCCCGGGCCTGGAGTACCTGAGCAAGACCCTGGTCAGCCTGGAGCAGGGCCGCGACCCGGCGCGTTTCCTCAAGGCCGCCTCGCAGGTCAAGGCCACCAGTGTTTCCAGCCACTCGTTCAACGAGGACGCCTTCGCCGGCGTGATGCAGGCGGTCGAGGGCATGGACTGGTCCGGCTACGGCGGGCGCCTGATCCTGCTGGTCAGCGATGCCGGCGCACTGCGCAAGAACGACCCGTTCAGCAGCACCCAGATGAACGAAGCCGAAGTGCGCCAGGCCGCGCTGAGCAAGCAGATCAAGATCTACGCCCTGCACCTGCGCACCCCCGCCGGGGTCAAGAACCACGGCGCGGCCGAGTCCCAGTACCGCGTGCTTACCGCCGACAGCAACCCGCAGATCGGCGACCTCTACGTCAGCGTGCCGGGCGGTGAAGTCGGTGCTTTCGGCGACCGCGTGCGCGAGATCGGCTCGACCTTCGCCGAGCTGGTGCACCAGGTGCGCAACCAGCAACCGCAACCCGTACCGCTGCTGACCTCGGCCTCGAGCCTGGCGGCCAAGTCGCAGGCCATCGGCTACGCCATGCACATGGACTTCCTGGGCCGCCATGGCGCCAGCCAGGCGCCGCAACTGGTCAGCGCCTGGACCGCCGACCGCGACCTGACCAACCCGACGCTGCCGACCCTGCAGGTGTGCGTGATGCTGACCAAGCTGCAGCTCAACGACCTGCAGCAGTCGCTCAAGCTGATCGTCGATGCCGCGCGCAAGACCCGCAGCTCGCCGGGCGACTTCTTCAACGAAATCGCCAGCGCCAGTGCCTACATGAGCCGCGACCCCGGCGCGTTGCGCAAGGGCGCCAACCTGGCCCAGGGCGGCGTGCTCGGCGAATACCTCGACGGCCTGCCGTACCGCAGCAAGTCCCTGAGCATGACCCAGGACCTGTGGCTGTCGCTGTCGGTGGCCGAGCAGGAGGACTTCATCGACGAGCTGGACTCGAAGATCCGCCTGTACGAAACCTTCCACAACGACATGGCCAACTGGGTGCGCTTCGGCAAGGCCGAGCCGGGCGACGCCCTGTACCGTGTCCCGCTGTCGACGCTGCCGTGATGATCCGTCTGGACGGGGTGCGCAAGACACGCGGGCAGGGTGCCCAGCGTTACAGCCTGGAGATTGACCGGCTGCATCTGGCGGCGGGCGAGCGGGTGGCGCTGGTCGGGCCCAGCGGCTGTGGCAAGAGCACCTTGCTCGACCTGCTGGCGCTGGTGCTGGCGCCGGACGCGGCGCAGGGCTTTGCCCTGGGCGGCGAGGATGTCGCCGGGCTGTGGCGTGCCCGGCAGCTCGACCGCCTGGCCAGCTGGCGCAGCCGTCACCTGGGCTATGTGCTGCAGGCCGGTGGGTTGCTGGGTTTTCTCGATGTGCGCGGCAATATCCGCCTGCCACGCCAGTTGCTGGGGCTCGGCGATGACGGCAGCGTCGAGCGTCTGGCCGAAGCGCTGGATGTGCACGACCAGCTGGGCAAGAAGCCCGCGACCCTGTCCATCGGCCAGCGCCAGCGGGTCAGCTGTGCCCGTGCCCTGGCCCATGGCCCGGCATTGTTGCTGGCCGATGAACCCACGGCGTCCCTGGACCCGGTGAACGCCGATAGGGTGATGCAATTGCTGTTGCGCGAAGCCGAGGCGTGCCAGGTGACCTGCGTGGTCGCCACCCATGACGAAGCCCTGGCTCACAAGGCCGGGCTGACGGTGCTGCGCATGGCCTGCCGGCGCGACACCGACGGCGGCGTCACGGCGAGCCTGGAGAGGGCCGCTTGATGCGCCCGCTGCTGATCGCCGGGCTGGCCTGGCAGGACTTCCGCAACGATGCGCGGTTGTCGGCGTGCGCCGTGCTGGCGCTGGTGGCGGTGATCGCGCCGTTGCTGGTGCTGTTCGGGCTGAAGTTCGGCCTGGTCGGCAGCCTGACCGAGCGGCTGCAGCGCGACCCGGGTGTGCGCGAGATCATTCCGCTGGGCGGTGGACGCTTTCGCGCCGAGTTCATCGAGGAACTGGCCCAGCACCCGCGAGTGGCCTTTGCCATTCCGCGCACCCGGCAGATTGCTGCCACTGCCGAGCTGTTGCTGCCGGCCCATGGGCGTGGCCTGACGGTGGAAATGCTGCCCACCGCCGAGGGCGACCCCTTGCTGGCGCAGGTAGCTCCGCCAGACGGCCTGCAACAGGTGGTGCTGAGCTTTACCGCCGCGGAAAAGCTCGGTGCCAGGGCCGGGGACGAACTGCAGGCCAGCTTCAGCCGCCAACAGGCCGGGCAGATGCAATGGCGACGCACGCGCCTGCAGGTCAGCAGCGTGCTGCCTCTGGCAGCGTTCGAGCGCGATGGCCTGTTTGCCTCGCTGCAACTGCTCGAAGCCGTCGAGGATTACCGCGATGGCCGCGCCGTGGCTGCGCTGGGCTGGCAGGGGGAGGAGCAAGGCAGCGCGTCAGCGCGGGTGTACCCGGCCTTGCGCCTGTATGCCCGCGAACTGAACGATGTCGAGCCGCTTCGCCAGTTCTTCGCCGAACGCAAGCTGCTGGTTTCCACACAGGCCGCGCAGATCGCCCAGGTGCAATCGCTCAGCCGCAATCTCGACCTGGTGTTCTGGATCATTGCCAGCCTGGCCGTGGCCGGCGCCGTAGCGGCAATCGCCGCAGGCGCAGTGGCGGCGGTCGAGCGCAAGCAGCGCGAGCTGGCAGTGCTGCGTCTGTTGGGCTTCGGCACGGCCGCACTGCTGTTGTTCGTGATGCTCCAGGCGCTCTACAGCGGGCTGCTGGCCGCCGCCGTGGCGGGGCTGTTGTACCTGCTGGCCGAACATGGCCTGAACCGACTTTTCATGCAGGTGCCCGGCGAGTTCGCCAGCCACCTGCTGCCCATGCACTACCTCGTTGCGTTGTGTGCCGTGCTGCTGGCCAGCACCGCCGCCGCCGCCTTGGGCGGCTGGCGGGTGGCGCGCATCGAGGCTTGCCAAGGAATACGTGATGTCTGATCGCCGCCTCGGGGCTGCCGCCCTGCTCCTGACCGCTTTGAGCCTGGGCGCCTGCTCCCCGGCCGATGGTGACGACAAAGCCAAGCCAGTTGCCCAGGCGCAGCCGGGGACTGAAAGCAAGTTCGACAACCCCAAGCCGTTGCCGGGCGATGTCAGCCTGCCGCTGCCGTGTGGCGGTGAGCTGGTGCTGCGCAGTGTCTATGTGTTGGCCCAGGGCAGCCTCGACGACCGCGAGGTCAACCTTGGCTACCCGTTCAGCGAAGGCGAGGCCGGCTACAAGCAGTCGTTCATCTCCGGTTACCGACGCGACTTCATCAATGGCCAGTTCAGCCTGCAGGACCTGGCGCCACAGTGGCAGAAGGCGGTTGCGCCAAGCCTGCCGAAGGTCGAGAAAGGTGGCCCGCTCACGCCGATGATGTACTTCATCGGCAAGTACGAAGTGACTGCCCGCCAATACGCCCAGGTGATGGCCCAGGCGCCGTCGCTGGCCGGTGGTGACGCGGCACCGGCCTGCGAGGCGAACAACGACGCGGCGGGGCGTCTGCCCAAGGTAAAACTGTCGCGCTTCGAGGCCGAACGCTTCGCCGCCGTCTACAGCGCCTGGCTGATGAAGCATCACCGCGACCTGCTGCCGGTCAGCGGCCGAGGCAGCAAGGCCGAGGATGGTGGCGTGGGCTTCGTGCGCCTGCCCACCGAGGTGGAATGGGAGTTCGCCGCCCGTGGCGGTTCGGCGGTCAGCCGCCAGGAGCTGGAAGGGCGGTTGTTCCCGCGTAAGGTCGAAGGCGCCGACAGCGAAGGGCCGCTGGGCGACTTCGCGGTATTCAACCAGGTCGCCGGTGGTACCGGGCAGGCGGCGCGGCTGATGCCGATCGGCACCAAACAGCCCAATCCGCTGGGCTTGTTCGACGTGATCGGCAATGCCGCCGAGATGGTCCAGGAGTCGTTCCAGCTGGTCAACGCCGGGCGCCTGCAAGGCGCCTACGGCGGCTTCGTGGTCAAGGGCGGCAACTACCTCGAAGGCGAGGGCACCTTGTTCACCGGCATGCGCCGCGAGTACCCGCTGTTCGGCGTCGACGGCACCGAGCAGCGCAACGAGACCACTGGTTTCCGCGTGGCCATCGGCGCCTTGTCGGCGCCGCGCTCGCGCTACCAGGAACTGTTCGAGCAGTGGCAAAAGGAAGGTCGCCTGGCCGGCCTGACCGACGACATCGACGCCGCCCAGGATCCGACCAAGCGCCTGGACAGCATCATCGCCGCCGCCACCGACCCGCGCCAGCAGGCCGAGCTGGGGCTGGTCAACGAAGAGCTCAAGCGCAATGTGTCGCTGATCGCCCGCCAGCGCGAGGAAGCGGCCGGCAACCTGATCCAGTCCGCCGCCCTGGTGGCCGAAACCGTCAATAACTACAACATTCGCCTGACCAACCTGCAGAACACCCAGGCCAAGGCCGAGGCTGCCGGCGACCAGACCAGCGCGCGCATGTACGGCGCGGCCATCGCCAATGGCCGCGCCGCCCTCGACGGCGCCGTGGCGATCTACATCGACAACCTGGCCAGCGGCACGCGCTACACCGACGCGGTGATCCAGGCGCAGTTCCAGCGGGTCAAGGAAGAGCTCAATCGCAAGCCTGTGCTGGGCAACAGCCTGGTCACCCGCGCCACCCTGTTCGTCCGCCACGTTGGGGAGTACCGCCAGAACCGGCGGGCCGATCCGGCGACGATCCTCAAGGAGCTGCTGGCATCGGCCGCCCCGCGACCCTAAGGACAGCTTCGACAGAAAGGACTCCCGGGTGGCACGAAGCCCCCGGTCACCCAGAAACCCAAGAAGAGAAACCAGACCATGTTCACCCGCAAACCCCTGATTACCGCATCCCAGGCCCGTACCGCACTGCTGCTGGCAGCCGGTTTCAGCACCGTGCTGTTGAGCGGTTGCGCCAGCTCGCCGGCGTCCAAGGTTGGCGCCACGACCAAGGTCGAGTACTACCCCAACTGCTACGAGCCGGTGCAGCACCTGCGCTCCACCGACGGCGACATGACCCGCTCGGTCGCCACTGGCGCGCTGCTCGGCGCGGTCGGCGGCGCCCTCACCGGCGCCCTGGTCGACAAGGAAAAACGCGGCCGTAATGCCGCCATCGGTGCCGCTGGCGGCGCCCTGGTCGGTGGTGCCGCCGGTTACTACACCGAGCGCCAGAAACAGATCAGCGACGACAAGCAGCGCATCGCTTCGTACGCCACCGACATCAACAAGAGCGCGGCCGACATGGACCGCACCACTGCCTACGCCAAGTCGTCGCAGAGCTGCTACCAGCGCGAGTTCGCCAGCCTGATCCAGAACCGCAAGGCTGGCCGCATCAACGACACCGAGGGCCGCAAGCGCCTGGCCGAGATCGTCGCCGGCCTGCAGGAGTCGAACAACCTGCTGACTGCCGTGAATGGGCGTCTGGGTGAAAACCTCAACAACTACACCCAGGCCTACGAGCAGGACCTCAAGCAGGTGGGCGTGCAGCGCACCGAAGTGGTCGCCGTGGCCGAGCCGCCGAAGGTGGCGACCACCGGCAAGAAGAAGGATGTGAAGAAGGTCCAGCCGGCCAAGACCAACACCAAGGTGCCACAGGAAGCGGTGGCCACCGAGAAGACCCTGCAGAACGCCAACGGCAAGAAAGCCGAGGCCCAGCAGGTGGCCAAGGCGGGTACCGACCAGGTCAACGCCATGTGCCGCAACCCGGATATGGGTGACTGGGCGCCGGTGCCGTGCCCGAACGTGTGATACCGCAGCAGGGGGCGCTTTGCGCCCCATTCGCTGCGGTTCGTCGCCACGACAAGCCTCAGCGAATGGGCTGCGAAGCAGCCCCGAGGACACCGAGCATTGTGTAAGGAAAACGATTCGTGACAGACCTGCTCTCCAATCCCCTGGGCAGTACTTCGCAATTCATGGCGCGCCAGCGCATGCAGGGCCGCATCGATCAGCAGAAGCTGTTCAAGGCCATCGACGCCGACCCCGGCATCGTCGGCGCAGGTGTCGTGTACATCGATGCCGATTACAACGTCATCACCCTGCGCGAGTTCCAGCCTATCTGCAGCATCAAGCCCAAGCGCATCATTCTGCGCGAGGCGCCTCGCTACACCTCGCCCGAGCAGTTCATGAACCAGTTGCAGACCAACCCACGCGAAGCTCGGGTGGTGAAGGAAGCAGTCAACACCACATTATCCTGCGCCGGCGCCGTGCTGGGCTGGATCGTCATGTTCAGCGGCACCATCGCCGTGCCGTTTTCCGGCGGAGCCAGCTTGGCGTTGACTGTCGCAGGCTATGCCGCGGCAACCGCCAGTACCGCGCAATGCGGGATAGGCCTGGTGCGGACCGCTTTCGAGGCAACCGACCCTTCGCTCAATGACGCGCTGGACCAGGAGGCGTGGTACCAGGCGGCCACTCCTGTGCTCGATGCCGTGTCGCTGATGGGCGTGGGGGCTTCAGGGCTTACGACGCTGAAGTTTCTCCAGGTGCGCAAGGCGGCGACCGGCAACAGCTGGTATCAGCTGACCCGTTCGCTGAGTCGACAGCAACGCAAGGCACTCACCACGGAATTGCTGATGATCAAGCATCCGACCCTGACGGCCAAGCAGTTGAAGCTCCGCCAAAGTGCGGGTGAGCTGGTCAAACGTTTCACGCCTACGCAGATCAGTCATTCCACGCAGACGCTGATCAAGGACTCACTGGGTGGCTTCATTGGCCTTGCCGGCAGCGGTACTGTGCAGGGGATGGCCGTAGGGCTTTACGAGGAAATCACCGAATGACCCGGCATCCTGAGCTGAAGGGTTTTCTCCAGCGTTACTTCGGTGTGTTCATCGCTGCCTACTTTTCGTCGATCATCGCCGTCGCCTGGACCTTTGCATTGGTGTGGAGCACCTATTGCCGAAGCTGCTCGAAGGACGGGGTACTTCCCTGGAGCCTGCTGGCGACATTGACAGTCTTCATGCTGGGACACGGCGCCGTGGTTCGCGGGCGCGCATGGGGCGCGTGGTTGGTGGCAGGGCTGTGCGTGGGATGCATGGTGCTCACGCTTGCGACCTATGGGCATCGTCCCAACCTGTTCATCTATACCAGCAGCCTGTTGGCTGCGTTGGTGACCTTGCTGTTGCTCAACTGCCAACGATACCGGGAGATGCGTATCCGCCTGGCGGAGTATCGGGCGAAGAGACGCCTGGCGCGACAGGCGCGCCGATGAGCTCGGATAGCTCGGCACGGTTCATGGCCCGTTACTTTCCTGTCTTCTTGCTGGGCATTTTCATGTCGATCCTTCCGGTGGCCATGACGGCGACGCTTTGGTTCGGCACTTACTGGCGTAACCATCCGGACAACCCTCTCTACACCGTGATGGTCACTGGTGGGCTGGTAGTGCTGTTGTGCCTGGGTCATATCGCGATGGTTCGCGGGCTGAATGGGGCACTGTGGATGATATTGCCAGTGCTGGCGGTTGCCTTGCTGACGGCGTTGAGCTTGATCGAGAGCAGTCTGCATACAGTGTTGCAGCTCGCGGCGCTGGTGCTGCCATTACTGGCAATGCTGGTGTTCAACAGCCAGCGGCATCGGGAGATGCGCCGGCTGTTGGTGGAACTGCGCAAGAAGAGGTGCTAGCCCGTTTCTACAGGTCCGCCGCAAGGGCGTCGATTTGCTCCTGCCGCTCGGCCTGGTTGACCCGTGCCCCGGGATTGAGCGTGGACCACTGCGGATGCGCCCGCGCCTTGCGCAAGGCCTCGGGCAGCTTGCCTTCGCGCCAGCCTTTGTCCTCCGGCGCCGCCAGGCGGATGCTGTCCTGCGCCGCGTGCCCGCGTGCCTCCAGGGCCAGTATCAACTGTTGCTGACGCAGGGCCAGCAGGCGCAGCACGGCGTCATCCACCGTCAGCTCGCGCTGGCCCTTGAGCTTGCCCATCAGGCGCGAGCCATAGTTGCGTGCGGTCTGCAAGGCGCCGCCGGCAATGGCCCCGGCGAGCGCGGCGGCACCCAGGGTGAGGCCGCCAACCAGCAGGTCGACGCCAGCACCTGCCGCCGCGCCCGCCGCCACGCCGCTGCCCAGGCGCACACCGAGCAGCTTCAGGGTCTCCGGATTGAACAGGTCGTCGCCCCAGCGCCCATCGAGCAGCGGCAGGTCGCCGGCATTGGCGTCCTCGCGCCGGAACGCATACAGCTTGAGCAGTGCCTCGACACAGCGTTGCTCGCGCTGGCGCACTGCCTGGCGCAGGGCTTCGACGGCCTGTGCTTCGGCGGCGGGCTCGGCCTCTACGCTGCGTCGGTAGGCGGCACAGTCGAGCAGCAGCTCAGCGACTAAACGCTTGCCACTGTGGCGGCGGGCTTCACGCTGAGCCTGCTGGTCATCGATCAGCCGTTGCAGGGCAGGGCGGGCCTCTTCCAGCAGCAGGGCCAGGCTTTCGTAGAGGCGGCGCTCGCCATCCTCGGGTGGGGCCACGCTGTCGAAACGCACCAGCGCATGCAGGCCCAGGCGCGCCAGGGCCTCGCGCCACTCGGGCTCGCGGTGCTGGCTGCTGGCAACGAAGTTGAGTACCGGCAACAGCGGCTTGCCGCAGCTGGCCAGCACCTCCAGCTCGTCGCGGTACTTGGCCAGCACCGGTTCGCGGGCGTCGATCACGTACAGCCCGGCATGGCTCGCCAGCAGCTGGCGCAGCACCTTGGCTTCCTGCTCGAAGCGCTGGCGCGCCTCGCTGCCCTGGAGGAAACGTTCAAGCCGAGCGGGACCGTCCAGGCGCTCGCCCGGGCGTTCGAGGCGCTCCAGGTAGTCGAGCAGGGCGATGGCGTCCTCCAGGCCAGGGGTGTCGTACAGCTCCAGCAACGGCTCGCCTTCCACCGACAGGCGGGCGCCTTCGACATGGCGCGTGGTGCTGGGGCGGTGCGAGACCTCGCCGAAGCCGACGTCGCGGGTGAGGGTGCGCAGCAGCGAGGTCTTGCCGACGTTGGTGTGGCCGACCACGGCCAGTTTCAGCGGCTCAGTCATGGCCATGCTCCAGCCAGGTCAAGGGCGAGGTGTCGGCATGGGACAGGCCCAGGCGGTCGAGGGCCTCGTGCCAGTCGCCCAGGCGTGCCGCGTCCAGGGCCTGTCCGGGTTGCGCCTGCAGCAGCCAGATGCGCGTGGCACCGGCGTTGCGCGCCAGTTCCGCAAGCAAGGCCAGGCTGCCACGGTCGGGCGAGCGACGCGGGTCGCAGGCAATGGCCAGACGCGCCGGGGGGAAGCGGCTGAGTTGCTCGAGCAATTTGTTGCGCGACTCGCGGCTGTCGAGCACGCCCGCGTGGGTGACCGATCCGGGCAGGGCCGGTGGCCAGGGGCGCTGGTCGTCCAGCTCCAGGCCGACCAGCAGGGCACCGCCGCTGTCACGCTCCAGCTGGCCGGCCTCGAAGCGGGGCAGGGTGTCGGGGGCTGGGTCCTGCACGCCGAGGCGCTCGCTACGCGGCATCAGCGCTTCGCGCAGCTGCGCGTAGCCGGGCAGGTTGAGGTCCAGCGCCAGGCGCTCGCGGCCTTGGCGCCAGCGCCACAGGCACAGCGCGGCCAGCAGCAGGCGGGGCAGCAGGCCGTAGACCAGGACCACGCCGAGCAGCCAGCTGGCCCAGGCCTGGCGCGCCAGGTCGAGTGCCGGCAGGGTGTCGCCGCTGGCGCGAATCATCGCCTCGTCCGGCACGGCGAAACCCAGCAGCGAGGGCAGTGCGCCCAGGGCCTGGGTGAGGCTGATGAAGGGTTCGGCGGCAAGTAGCGTGGTTTCCCAGACGAAGCCGTAGCGTCGGGTCGCCAGCAGGGCCAGGAGCATGCCCAGCGCCGCGAGCATCGCCAGCGACCACAGGCCATGCACCAGCAGGCCGAGCAGCCAGCGGTTCAGGCGCTGGCGCTGCAGCAGCACCAGCAGCGCGGGGGCCAGTTGCGCGGCCTTGGCGTCACGGGCAAAACGCTCGCTTAGCCACAGCCACAGGCGGCCCAGCGCCGCGCCATGCTCACCGGCGAAGAAGAAACCCACGGCCCAGCCGAGCAGCAGCACGAGGTTCAGCCCGAGCAGGCTGCCAAGGGCCCAGAACACGTTCACCGGCCGCTGGCCGTCGCCCAGGGCCGCCAGCCCCAGGCCGGCGCCACTGAACAAGGCCAGGACCATCAAGCTCAGCAATGCCAGCCGTGCGCCCTGCTTCCAGTGGTGCAGCGCCGTGTCCATGCCGTCGCGCTCGGCCAGCCACAAGGCGCGTGCCTCGATGCGCGTGGCCAGGTCGCCGCCTTGGTGGCGGGCGCGGCGGTTGGCTTCCTGGTCTTCCAGGGGGCCGGCGTGTTCCTCGCGCAGGCGTACCGCTTCGGTGAGCCAGCGCTTGTCGAGTGGAGTGGGTGCAGTCACAAGCTCTTCCATTGCACAGGTCTGGCCGCAAGCATAACCCACGCGCCCGGTGCTATCCTCGCCGGCATGAATACATCACTCCCCCTAAGCCTGATCGCGGCGCTCGCCGAGAACCGTGTGATCGGCATCGACAACACCATGCCCTGGCACCTGCCGGGGGACTTCAAGTACTTCAAGGCCACTACCCTGGGCAAGCCGATCATCATGGGGCGCAAGACCTGGGATTCGCTGGGCCGGCCATTGCCGGGGCGGCTGAATATCGTCGTCAGCCGTCAGCCGGGGCTGCAACTGGCCGGTGCCGAAGTGTTCGCCTCGCTGGAGGCGGCACTGGTGCGCGCCGAGCAGTGGGCGCGGCAGCAGGGCGTCGGGGAATTGATGCTGATTGGCGGTGCGCAGCTGTATGGGCAGGCGTTGGAGAAAGGGCTGGTGAGCCGGATGTACCTGACCCGGGTGGAATTGTCGCCGCAGGGTGATGCCTGGTTCCCGGAATTCGACAACGGGCAGTGGCAGTTGACCTCAAGCGAGGCGCAGTCCGAAGCGGACAAGCCGGCCTATCACTTCGAAGTCTGGGACCAGGTCTGAAAATGGGGCTGCTCAGCAGCCCCCGGTAATGTGTCAGGAGTGACTCAGCTCAGCATGTTGGTCCCCACTCAGCACCTGCTGGTCGGTCTGCTTCAAGAGCTGGCTCGTCACAACGCCGGCAGTCATCGAACCGTTCACGTTCAACGCCGTGCGGCCCATGTCGATCAGCGGTTCCACCGAGATCAGCAGCGCCACCAGTTCCACCGGCAGGCCCATGGCCGGCAGCACGATCAGCGCGGCGAAGGTCGCGCCGCCGCCGACGCCGGCAACGCCTGCCGAGCTGAGGGTGACGATGGCCACCAGCGTGGCGATCCACAGCGGGTCGAAGGTATCGATGCCCACTGCCGGGGCGACCATCACTGCCAGCATCGCTGGATACAGGCCGGCGCAGCCGTTCTGGCCTATGGTGGCACCGAACGACGCGCTGAAGCTGGCGATCGACTGCGGCACGCCCAGGCGCAGGGTCTGCGCCTCGATGTTCAGCGGGATGCTGGCGGCGCTGGAGCGGCTGGTGAAGGCGAAGGTCAGCACCGGCCAGACTTTACGGAAGAAGCGTAGCGGGTTGACGCCGGTCAGCGCCAGGATCACCCCGTGGACCACGAACATCAGGCCCAGGCCGATGTACGACACCACCACGAAGCTGCCCAGCTTGAGGATGTCGTCGAGGTTGGAGCTGGCCACTACCTTGGTCATCAAGGCCAGCACACCGTAGGGGGTGAGTTTCATCACCAGGCGCACCAGGCGCATGACCCAGGCCTGCAGTACGTCGATGGCCGACAGGGCGCGCTCGCCCTTGTCCTTGTCGTCCTTGATCAACTGCAAAGCGGCCAGGCCCAGGAACACGGCGAAGATCACCACGCTGATGATCGAGGTCGGCTTGGCCCGGGCCAGGTCGCCGACCGGGTTGGTCGGGATGAACGACAGCAGCAGTTGCGGGATGTTGAGGTCGGCGACCTTGCCCGCGTAGTCGCTGTGGATGGCCTGCAGGCGGGCGCTTTCCTGGGCACCGGCCACCAGCCCCTCGGCACTCAGGCCGAACAGGTTGGTCAGGGCGATACCGAGCAGCGCGGCAATCGCGGTGGTCAGCAGCAGGGTGCCGATGCTCAGCACACTGATGCGGCCCAGCGCCGAGGCGTTGTGCAGGCGGGCCACGGCGCTGAGGATCGAGGCGAAGATCAGCGGCATGACGATCATCTGCAGCAAACCGACGTAGCCATTGCCGACCAGGTCGAGCCAGCCGATGGTGGCCTTGAGCACCGGGTGCCCGGCGCCGTAGATGGTGTGCAGCACCAGGCCGAAGCCGACGCCGAAGGCCAGGCCCAGCAGCACCTTCTTGGCCAGGCTCCAGTCGGTGCGACGGGTTTGCGCCAGGCCCAGCAGCAGGGTCAGGAACGCCAGCAGGTTGAGTGACAGCGGCAGGTTCATTGAAGCTCCGGAAAAAGGCAAAAGAGGCATCGCCTCTGTGAGCGATTACGAACGGAAATGCTAACAGCCTGAAAACAAACGAATTTATACCTAAAAGGAATTTGCATAGTCGTTTATGGAATAACGCCTGGTCGTTTTTGGCAATACACATGGCGTTTGCGGTTGCTTCGAGGTCGGTGGCGCATGCCTGCCTGTCACAAATCAGGTCTAGGGTTGAGCGGCCACGTCCTTGGGAGAACCGCATATGAAGTCAGCTCCGAAAATCCTTGCCGGCGGCCTTGCCCTGTTGCTCAGTGCCAGCAGTTGGGCGGCCACCGAGCTCAAGCACTGGCCGGCCGAAGCCGCACAGAAGCTCGACGCGATGATTGCCGCCAACGCCAACAAGGGTAACTACGCGGTATTCGACATGGACAACACCAGCTACCGCTTCGACCTCGAAGAGGCGCTGCTGCCGTTCATGGAAAACAAGGGCCTGCTGACCCGCGACAAGCTCGATCCCTCGCTCAAGTTGATTCCGTTCAAGGACAGCGCCGAGCACAAGGAGAGCCTGTTCAGTTACTACTACCGCTTGTGCGAACTCGACGACATGGTCTGCTACCCCTGGGTGGCCCAAGTGTTCTCGGGCTTCACTCTCAAGGAACTGAAGCAGCAGGTCGACGAGCTGATGGCCTCGGGCAAGCCGATCCCCAGCACCTACTTCGAGGGCGACCAGGTCAAGAGTATCGAGGTGCAGCCGCCGAAGGTGTTCACTGGCCAGGCCGAGCTGTACAACAAGCTGATGGAGAACGGCATCGAGGTCTATGTGATCTCGGCGGCGTCCGAAGAGCTGGTACGCATGGTCGCCTCCGATCCCAAGTACGGCTACAACGTCAAACCACAGAACGTGATCGGTGTGAGCCTGCTGCTCAAGGACCGGGCCAATGGCCAACTGACCACCGCACGCAAGCAGATCAGCGCCGGGCAGTACGATCCCAAGGCCAACGAGGGCCTGGAGTTGACCCCGTACCTGTGGACGCCGGCTACCTGGATGGCGGGCAAGCAGGCGGCGATCCTGACCTACATCGATGAGTGGAAGAAACCGGTGCTGGTGGGGGGCGACACCCCGACGAGCGATGGCTACATGCAGTTCCATGGCGTCGATGTGAACAAAGGCGGCATCCACCTGTGGATAAACCGCAAGGCCAAGTACATGGATCAGCTCAACGGCATGATCGCGAAGAATGCAGCGGCCCAGGCCAAGGAAGGTTTGCCGGTGACGGCGGACAAGAACTGGGTGATTGTGACGCCGGAGCAGATTCAGTAAGGACTTCGAGTACGGATTCAGCTTGTATTTGCCATGTTATTGGATCCAATATCAATGATGTCCTAATGGCATCATTGGGGCAGCCCTGGCATGGCAATCCGCACTCAACGATTTCTTTATCACCTAACAAGTGTTGCAAACGTCCCCTCGATTTTTCAGCGTGGACTGCTCCCACGGAACGTGCTGGAGGAGGAGCAGTTCACCGATATTGCTGATGCGGAAATCATTCTGGGCCGCCGTCAGCAGGGCCTTGAGCAGTATGTGCCCTTTCATTGGTTTGCCAAGAATCCGTTTGATGGAAGGGTCTATCAGAATCGACCTGATGAAGAGTTTGTGCTGGTCGCTGTGGAAAGGAGACATGCGCAGACACATAACTGGAACGTCATAGCTCGACATCCCTTATCGGGTAGTCGTTTTGAGCTGTTAGGGTATGACGAAGGTGTCGAAGCTATAGATTGGGATCTTATGGACCGGCGGGATTACCATGATCAGGAATGCAAGCATGTCTGTATGGCAGAATGTCTTGCCCCCGGGCCCGTCCCCGTTTCTCAGTTCGCAAATCTACACACCTTCCGATGACATCTGGAGATATGTAAGGTCGCAAGCTGTGGTTGCCGGGTTCAGGAACCTCTGGATCGATGCCAATAGGAATATGTTCCCTGCCCGATGACGTATACCAGACTTAACCCAAGCAAAGCCCTGATCTGGCGAATCGTCCATCGCGACAACCTCCCGTGGCTGCTGGACAACGGCTTGTGTGCGGTTTCCAGAGGGAACCTCTCCAGTGGCTACGTCGGAATTGGCAATCCTGACCTGATCAGCAAGCGTTCCAGGCGAGCGGTGCCCATCGATCCCGGTGGGACGCTGGCAGACTACGTACCGTTCTATTTCACACCGTTCTCTGTGATGATGAAGAACATCCATTCAGGACGAGGCGTACAGCAACGTCGGAACGAGGAGATCGTGATTCTTGTCTCCAGCCTGTACCATGTGCGCTCCCTGGGCCTGCCCTTTGTCTTTACTGATGCTCATGCGTATCCGGACTGGGCAGGCTATTACAGCGATCTGGAACATCTGGACAAGATCGACTGGCAGATCCTGCAGTCCAGGGATTTCAAGCGCGACCCAGACGATCCACGAAAAATGGAACGCTATCAGGCTGAAGCCTTGATCCACGGGCACGTTCCGGTCGCTGGCCTTCTGGGGATTGTCTGCTACAACGAAGCTTTGCAACGTCGTGTTGATCAGGAGGTCCGGCAACGTCAGCTGGATCTTCCCGTGCATGCTCGACCTGGGTGGTATTTCTGATGATTCGCTTTACGCAAGGTAACCTGCTGGAGGCCAAGGCCGAAGCGCTGGTTAACACAGTAAACACCGTAGGGGTGATGGGTAAAGGCATTGCGCTGATGTTCAAGGAGCGCTTTGTAGAGAACTATCGTCTGTACGCGGCTGCCTGCAAAGCGGACGAAGTCGTCACTGGAAAGATGTTCATCACTGAGGTTCGCGAGCTGGACGGCCCGCGCTGGGTTGTGAACTTTCCGACCAAGCGTCATTGGCGTTCTCCATCACAGCTTGCCTGGATCACGGATGGCCTTTATGACTTACGGCGTTTCATCCTTGCCAATGCTGTGAGCTCCATAGCAATCCCCCCACTGGGTGCGGGTAATGGTGGGTTGCCATGGGCTGCTGTGCGCGAGCAGATTGAAGTGGTGCTGGGGGATCTGGATACCGACGTGCTGGTTTTCGAACCCACGAGCAAATATCAGAATGTCTCCAAGCGCACAGGGGTCGAGAAGCTTACCCCTGCCCGAGCGCTCATAGCCGAGTTGGTGCGTCGTTATTGGGTACTTGGCATGGAGTGCAGCTTGCTGGAGATCCAGAAGCTGGCGTGGTTCCTGGAACGTTCAATCGAGCGCTTTACTCCCGATGACAACCCGCTCAACCTGCAGTTCAGTGCTCACAAGTACGGTCCATACACTAACCGGCTGGAGCATCTGCTGAATAACCTTGATGGTAGTTATCTGCATTGTGACAAGCGTATCGGTGATGCTGGCCCCTTGGATGTGATTTGGTTCGATGAGGGCCGTAAGGCTTTCGTTGATACTTACTTGCACAGCGAGGCCAAGGCCTATTTACCTGCGTTGGAGTTCACAGCTGAGCTGATTGATGGCTTTGAGTCTCCGTTTGGTATGGAGCTTCTGGCCACGGTTGACTGGTTGCTTCATCGGGATGGGGTGGCACCAACGGTCGATGCCATTCGGGATGGGTTGAAGAACTGGTCCGGCGGAAAGGAAGCTGCCACCCGCAAGAGTGCCTTGTTCGATGATGACTCTTTGTCAGTGGCGCTCAAAAAGCTCTCGGCATTCCACGTTCAAAGTGCTTCACCAGTACATTGACCGAGTCAGATCGGCAAGAAAAAACCGGCACACCAGGCGCCGGTTTTTTATGCCTTTAGAACCTCACAGCCCTTCGAGCATTGCCTTGTTGCGCACCGCGCCCTTGTCGGCGCTGGTGGCCAGCAGGGCATAGGCCTTCAATGCGGTAGTAACCTTGCGTGGACGCACTTCCGCCGGCTTCCAACCCTTCTTGTCCTGCTCGACACGACGCGCGGCAAGCTCTTCATCGCTGACCAGCAGGTTGATCGAACGGTTGGGGATGTCGATCAGCACCTTGTCGCCATCGCGAACCAGGCCAATGGCGCCGCCTGCGGCGGCTTCCGGCGAGGCATGTCCGATGGACAGGCCCGAGGTGCCGCCGGAGAAGCGGCCATCGGTGAGCAGCGCGCAGGCCTTGCCCAGGCCCTTGGACTTCAGGTACGAGGTCGGGTAGAGCATCTCCTGCATGCCCGGGCCGCCTTTCGGGCCTTCGTAGCGGATGATGACGATATCGCCGGTCTTCACTTCGTCGGCGAGGATGCCGCGTACCGCGCTGTCCTGGCTTTCGAAGATCTTCGCGTTGCCCTCGAACACGTGGATCGACTCATCCACGCCGGCGGTCTTCACCACGCAGCCGTCCAGGGCGATGTTGCCGTACAGCACGGCCAGGCCGCCCTCTTGCGAGTAGGCGTGCTCGAAGCTGCGGATGCAGCCGTTTTCGCGGTCGTCGTCCAGGGTTTCCCAGCGGGTCGACTGGCTGAACGCGGTTTGCGTGGGGATACCGGCCGGGCCTGCCTTGAAGAAGGTGTGCACGGCTTCGTCATCGGTCTGGGTGATGTCCCACTTGGCGATGGCTTCTTCCATGCTGGCGCTGTGCACGGTCGGCAGGTCGGTGTGCAGCAGGCCGCCACGGGCCAGCGAGCCGAGAATGCTGAAGATGCCGCCGGCGCGATGCACGTCTTCCATGTGGTACTTCTGGATGTTCGGCGCCACCTTGCACAGCTGCGGCACCTTGCGCGACAGGCGATCGATGTCGCGCAGGTCGAAGTCCACCTCGCCTTCCTGGGCCGCGGCCAGCAGGTGCAGGATGGTGTTGGTCGAGCCGCCCATGGCGATGTCGAGCATCATGGCGTTCTCGAACGCCTTGAAGTTGGCGATGCTGCGCGGCAGCACGGACGCGTCGCCCTCGCCGTAGTAGCGCTTGCACAGTTCGACAATGGTGCGGCCGGCGGTAAGGAACAGCTGCTCGCGGTCGGAGTGGGTCGCCAGCGTGGAGCCGTTGCCCGGCAGGGCCAGGCCCAGGGCCTCGGTCAGGCAGTTCATCGAGTTGGCGGTGAACATGCCGGAGCACGAACCGCAGGTCGGGCAGGCGCTGCGCTCGTACTCGGCGACCTTCTCGTCGCTGGCCGAGGAGTCGGCGGCGATGACCATGGCGTCGACCAGGTCCAGGCCGTGGCTGGCCAGCTTGGTCTTGCCGGCTTCCATCGGGCCGCCGGAGACGAAGATCACCGGGATGTTCAGGCGCAGGGCGGCCATCAGCATGCCGGGGGTGATCTTGTCGCAGTTGGAGATGCAGACGATGGCGTCGGCGCAGTGGGCGTTGACCATGTACTCGACGGCGTCGGCGATGATCTCGCGGCTGGGCAGCGAGTACAGCATGCCGTCGTGGCCCATGGCGATGCCGTCATCCACGGCAATGGTGTTGAATTCCTTGGCCACGCCACCGGCGCGTTCGATCTCGCGGGCAACCAGCTGGCCCAGGTCCTTCAGGTGCACGTGGCCCGGGACGAACTGGGTGAACGAGTTGGCGATGGCGATGATCGGTTTCTTGAAGTCTTCGTCCTTCATCCCAGTGGCGCGCCACAGGGCACGGGCGCCGGCCATGTTGCGGCCATGGGTGGAGGTCTTGGAACGATAATCAGGCATATAGCGCTCCTGGCGGCTTAATCAGGTCACTGGCTTTGCGCGAAAAATGCCTGCGCGACGATCATGCTGCGTTGAAAACAGGCTCGGAATGCGCATTGACAACCAGTCAACTCCGCTTCCTCGCCTGTTCTCGCCTTGCCTGATCGCCGCTCGGCGACTTTTCGCGCAAAGCCAAATAAGGGAGTGAGCTTCTCTTGTCCTAAAAACGCCGAAGGCCGGTTGCCACAGGCACGGATGGGGGTCGAAGGACCGCGCGGGATCGCCGCAGGCTCGACCAGAGCTCATAAACCCGCCGGGGATGTCTGGCGATGAATAGCCCGATTCTACACCGCCGCGCTCGTGAGGGAATGGCGTTGTGATAATTGGCTTCCGCCAGCCCGCAAGGTAAAGGCCTTGGCGTGGTACGAGCCGGTTTCGGTAGACTTGCGCGCCTCCTACCTCACTGGCCAAAAGGATTTGCAATGCCAGCGCCAAGTCGCTCCTTATTGTTCTACGTCGTCATCGGCCTGATCCAGGGCCTGGTGTGGCTCACCACCGTGAAGGGGGAGGGTCAGCTGCTGGGTTTCAGCCTGTCGGTAGCCCTGTGCGTCGCGGTGGCGGTAGCGGGCGTGAACCTGCAGTTGCTTGGCAGCGCGGTGCTGCAGCGTGGCACCGGCTGGTTGGTACTGGGCCTGACCGTGCTGCTCAGCGGGATCAGTGCCTGGCTCCTCGATACCGGGCATATGGACTGGCTGCAGCAGACCTGGTGCCTGGCCGCCATCGTGCTGGCCTATATCGGAACCGCGTTCATTCTCGCCTGGCCGACCGGCGAAGGGTTGCGCCCGCGCTACGAAGACCTGTTCCGGCATGCCTGGAACAACGTTTTCATCGTCTTCCTGGCACAGCTGCTGACCGGACTGTTCTGGCAACTGCTGTGGTTGTGCGCGCTGCTGTTCAGCATGCTGGGCGTTGCGCAGGTCAAGGACGCGGTGGAGTCACCGGTGTTTCTCTGGCTGGTGTTGCCGGTGGTGTTTTCGCTGGGCATGCGCATGGGCCGGGAAAACGAAAAGATCATCGGCCTGCTGCGCGGCATCCTGTTGACGCTGTGCCGCTTCTTGCTGCCGCTCAGCGCGCTGATCGCCGTGCTGTTCACCCTGACATTGCCGTTCTCCGGCCTGCAACCGGTGTGGGACACCGGCTATTCGACCACTCTTCTGTTGGTACTGGCGGGCATCAACCTGTTCCTGGTCAACGGCGTGTTCCAGGATGGCCGGCAAGGTAGCGTCTACCCCGCGCCGCTCAAGCGCCTGGTGGAGGCCAGCCTGCTGTGCCTGCCGGTGCTGGTGGGCCTGGCGGCCTATGCGAGCTGGCTGCGTATCGACCAGTACGGGCTGACACCGACACGGATCATGGCGTCGATGCTGGTGGCCGTAATGCTGGCGCATGGCCTGGCGGCGGTATGGGCGGTGCTGGGTTCGCGCCAGGCCTGGCTGCACAGCCTGCGGCTGAGCAATCCATGGATCGCCCTGCTCAGTGCGCTGCTGGTGGTGGTGTTCTATACGCCTCTGCTCGATCCGCAGGCATTGAGTGCGAGGAGCCAGGTGCAGCGCCTGGTCAACGGGCACACGCCGATCACCGAGTTCGACGCCGAGACCTTGTATCGCGACCTCGGCCAGCCGGGGCGTGAAGCCTTCGAGCAGCTCGAGCAGCGGCTGCAGACGGATGAGCTGTTCGATGCGGGCCGCCGCCAGCAGTTGCTGGCGCAGATGGCCCAGGTGCGTCAACCGACAGTGGCCGAAGACCATGGCCCGAAGTTCGAGTGGCTCGGGTCGGTGCAATCGAGCAGCGAGTCATTGGCCGACGCCACGCTTGCGCAAAGCCAGTGCGGTGGCAAGGGCTGCTACCTGTGGGCAGTCGACCTGGATGGCGACGGGCACAACGAGGTGTTGATGATCCCCCGGCACACCTATGCATCGCAGCTGTTCGTCTTCACCTGGGAGGACCGCGAGTGGCGTGAGGTGGGCAGCCTGAGCGGCAACATGGAAAACCTCGAAGGCCTGGCCAACGGTATTCGCGAGGGGGCGGTGAAGCTGGTGGCGCCGCGTTACAAGACGCTGAGCATCGATGGCCAGGAGCTGCGGCCTGACTTCAGGCGCTAGCGCCCGGCGCAGAAACTCCCCGGGGGCCGCTTGGCGGCCCGTCGCGGGCAAAAGGTCATTGCTGGCCGATGCCCTGCAGGTACTCAGAGCGCTCATCGCTACGCTGCGCCACGCAGGTGTCCCACGCCGCCTCGAACGCCTTGCTGCCGGGTTTCTCGGCCCAGGTCTCGACCTTGCAGTCGGCGTCACGCAGCTGCGTCCAGAGTTTCTCGGCGGCTTCCAGCTTGCCGCTCAGCGCCGCGGCCTTGTCGCTTTCATCCGCGTACTGGTCGCGAATGCGCTGCATGAGGTCGTCATAGGCCGCCTTCAGCTCGCGTTCGGCGGTCTGCTTGTTGTAGGCGGCGCAGGCATAGCCCTGCTGGTCGGTCTCGACGTTGTCGCAGGGGGTACTCTCCTCTTCGGCGGCGTGCGCGCCGAAAGCCACTGCCAGCAAGACCAGCCATGCCATTGATTTCATCGGGTTTCTCCTGAAGAGGCTGCGAGTCGCTGGATTCTCGCTCAGCCCAGGCCCGGGCGATAGCTCCCCGAGAAAATGTTCATGAAACAGCGTTGTCGAGACTCGCTCTCATTGCCGAGGGGCGCGTTAGAGCGTGCCAGGTCAGCCATTGACGCTTTCGGCAAACCCCCTGTCGTTTTTGCATCGGGGCGCCTCGGGCCGCAGGCATATGCTGGCCCCAAAGCGTCGGCACAAGGTTCGGCGTCTGCAAACTTCAATAAAAGGGGACAGCCTGATGAGCCCAGCCGAACTTCACGCCGACAGCATCGTCATCGACGGCCTGATCATTGCCAAATGGAACCGCGAGCTGTTCGAGGACATGCGCAAGGGCGGGCTGACCGCGGCCAACTGCACGGTGTCGGTGTGGGAGGGCTTCAAGGCCACTGTCGACAACATCGCTTCCAGCCAGAAGCTGATCCGCGAAAACAGTGACCTGGTGATGCCGGTGCGTACCACCGCCGACATCCGCAAGGCCAAGGAACTGGGCAAGACCGGCATCCTCTTCGGCTTCCAGAACGCCCACGCGTTCGAGGACCAGATCGCCTACGTCGAGGTGTTCAAGCAGTTGGGCGTGGGCATCGTGCAGATGTGCTACAACACCCAGAACCTGGTCGGCACCGGCTGCTACGAGCGCGACGGCGGGCTGTCGGGCTTCGGCCGCGAGATCGTCGCCGAGATGAATCGGGTAGGCATCATGTGCGACCTGTCCCATGTCGGCTCGAAAACCTCCGAGGAAGTCATCCTCGAGTCGAAGAAGCCGGTCTGCTATTCCCACTGCCTGCCCTCGGGCCTCAAGGAACATCCGCGCAACAAGTCCGACGCAGAGTTGAAGTTCATCGCCGACCACGGCGGTTTCGTCGGTGTGACCATGTTCGCGCCGTTCCTGGCCAAGGGCATCGACTCGACCATCGACGACTACGCCGAAGCCATCGAGTACACCATGAACATCGTCGGTGAAGATGCCATCGGTATCGGTACCGACTTCACCCAGGGCCACGGCCAGGACTTCTTCGAGTACCTCACGCACGACAAGGGCTACGCCCGGCGCCTGACCAATTTCGGCAAGATCATCAACCCGCTGGGCATCCGCACCGTCGGCGAGTTCCCCAACCTGACCGAGACGCTGCTAAAGCGTGGCCATTCCGAGCGCGTGGTACGCAAGATCATGGGCGAAAACTGGGTCAACGTATTGAAAGACGTCTGGGGCGAGTAAGCCGCTCTCCAAGCCTGAAAGCCCCTGCCAGCAACGCCGGGGCACACCAAAAAAAATTTGTATGGAGTTGAGTTTCCATGGCCAAGATCGCCCCGCAATTGCCAATCGAAGTCGACAGCGAGACCGGTGTCTGGACCAGTGACGCCCTGCCGATGCTCTACGTGCCGCGGCATTTCTTCGTCAACAACCACATGGGCATCGAGGAAGTGCTGGGCGCCGACGCCTATGCCGAGATCCTCTACAAGGCCGGCTACAAGTCCGCCTGGCACTGGTGCGAGAAGGAAGCCGAATGCCATGGCCTCGAAGGCGTGGCGGTGTTCGAGCATTACATGAAGCGCCTGAGCCAGCGTGGCTGGGGCCTGTTCGAGATCCAGGACATCGACCTGGACAAAGGCACCTGCAGCGTCAAGCTCAAGCACTCGGCGTTCGTGTACGTGTACGGCAAGTGCGGCCGCAAGGTCGACTACATGTTCACCGGCTGGTTCGCCGGCGCCATGGACCAGATTCTCGCCGCTCGCGGCAGCTCGATCCGCACCGTGGCCGAGCAGGTCTACGGCGGGTCGGAAGAAGGCCACGAAGATGGCCTGTTCGTTACAAAGCCGTTGTAAGCCGGAGATAGCGTCATGGCCTTCGAAGCAATGTTCCAGCCGATCCAGATCGGCAAGCTGACCATCCGCAACCGCGTGCTCAGCACCGCGCACGCCGAGGTGTATGCCACCGATGGCGGCATGACCACCGACCGCTATGTGAAGTACTACGAAGAGAAGGCCAAGGGCGGGATCGGCCTGGCGATCTGCGGTGGCTCGTCGGTGGTGGCCATCGACAGTCCGCAGGAGTGGTGGGCCTCGGTCAACCTGTCCACCGACCGCATCATCCCGCACTTCCAGAACCTCGCCGACGCCATGCACAAGCATGGCGCCAAGATCATGATCCAGATTACCCACATGGGCCGGCGCTCGCGTTGGGACGGCTTCAACTGGCCAACGCTGATGTCGCCGTCGGGGATCCGTGAACCGGTGCACCGCGCCACCTGCAAGACTATCGAGGTGGAAGAGATCTGGCGGGTGATCGGTAATTACGCCCAGGCTGCGCGTCGTGCCAAGGAGGGCGGCCTGGACGGCGTCGAGCTGTCGGCCGTGCACCAGCACATGATCGACCAGTTCTGGAGCCCGCGGGTCAACAAGCGTACCGATGAATGGGGCGGCACCTTCGAAGGCCGCATGAAGTTCGGCCTGGAAGTGCTCAAGGCTGTGCGCAAGGAAGTCGGCGACGACTTCTGCGTGGGCATGCGCATCTGCGGTGACGAGTTCCACCCCGATGGCCTCAGCCACGAGGACATGAAACAGATCGCCGCCTACTACGACGCCACCGGCATGCTCGATTTCATCGGCGTGGTCGGCTCGGGCTGCGACACCCACAACACCCTGGCCAACGTCATCCCCAACATGAGCTACCCGCCGGAGCCGTTCCTGCACCTGGCGGCCGGCATCAAGGAAGTGGTCAAGGTCCCGGTGCTGCACGCGCAGAACATCAAGGACCCGAACCAGGCCACGCGCATTCTCGAAGGCGGCTACGTCGACATGGTCGGCATGACCCGCGCGCACATGGCCGACCCGCACCTGATC
Source organism: Pseudomonas soli (assembly GCF_900110655.1). Lineage (GTDB taxonomy): Bacteria > Pseudomonadota > Gammaproteobacteria > Pseudomonadales > Pseudomonadaceae > Aquipseudomonas > Aquipseudomonas soli. Next base: position 188,692 of record NZ_FOEQ01000006.1, on the reverse strand, counting down.
GCCAAGATCAAGATGGGCCAGATCGACCAGATCAAGCAGTGCGTCGGTGCCAACTACTGCATCGACCGCCAGTACCAGGGCCTGGATGTGCTGTGCATCCAGAATGCGGCCACCTCCCGCGAATACCTGGGCGTGCCGCACATCATCGAGAAAACCACCGGGGTCAAGCGCAAGGTGGTGGTGGTTGGCGCTGGCCCCGCCGGCATGGAAGCGGCCCGCGTGGCAGCCGAACGTGGCCACGACGTGACCCTGTTCGAGAAGAAGGAGCAGATTGGCGGGCAGATCACCATCGCCGCCAAGGCCCCGCAGCGTGACCAGATTGCCGGTATCACCCGCTGGTACCAGCTGGAGCTGGCGCGCTTGAAGGTCGACCTGCGCCTGGGCACTGCCGCCGACGTGGTGACCATCCAGGACCTGCGCCCGGATGTGATCGTGCTGGCGGTGGGCGGGCACTCGTTCCTTGAACAGAACGAGCACTGGGGGGCTGCCGAAGGCCTGGTGGTCAGCAGCTGGGACGTGCTCGACGGCAAGGTCGCGCCGGGCAAGAACGTGCTGGTGTACGACACCATCTGCGAATTCACCGGCATGTCGGTGGCCGACTTCATTGCCGACAAGGGCAGCCAGGTCGAGATCGTCACCGACGATATCAAGCCGGGCGTGGCCATGGGCGGCACCACCTTCCCGACCTACTACCGCAGCATGTACCCGAAAGAAGTGATCATGACCGGCGACATGATGCTGGAGAAGGTCTACCGCGAAGGCGACAAGCTGGTGGCGGTGCTCGAGAACGAGTACACCGGCGCCAAGGAAGAACGGGTGGTCGACCAGGTGGTGGTGGAAAACGGTGTGCGTCCCGACGAGCAGCTGTACTACGCGCTCAAGGACGGTTCGCGCAACAAGGGCCAGATCGACGTGGAGGCGCTGTTCGCCATCAAGCCGCAGCCGATCCTCAGCCAGCCGGGCGAGGGTTACCTGCTGTACCGCATCGGCGACTGCGTGGCCCAGCGCAACGTGCACGCGGCGATCTATGACGCCTTGCGGCTGTGCAAGGATTTTTGAGCCCAGGACCAACGCGGTTCCTGTAGGGAGAACACGGTGGGAGCGGGCTTGCCCCGCGATAGCGCCAGCAGGTGCAACCTGATTGGCCGACCGGACGCTATCGCGGGGCAAACCCGCTCCCACCGAGCTCTCCCACAGGGACCGACGCACGCTTACCGCTGTTGTGGGAGCCTCCCATGTTGAACACCCTTCTACCCATCCTGCTGTTCACCGCCCTCGCCCTGGCGGTGCTCGGCGCCCTGCGCCGGGTGCGCATGTGGCGGCGCGGGCGGCCGAGCAAGGTCGACCTGCTTGGCGGCCTGCTGGCCATGCCACGGCGCTACCTGGTGGACCTGCACCATGTGGTCGAGCGTGACAAGTACATGTCCAAGACCCACGTGGCCACCGCCGGCGGCTTCGTGCTCTCGGCCGTGCTGGCGATCCTGGTGCATGGCTTTGGCCTGCACAGCAAGATCCTCGGTTACGCCTTGCTGGTGGCCACGGTGGTCATGTTCAGTGGCGCCTTGTTTGTCTTCAAACGCCGGCTGAACCCGCCCTCCCGGCTGTCCAAGGGCCCGTGGATGCGCCTGCCCAAGAGCCTGCTGATGTTCGCGGCGAGCTTCTTCATTGCCACCTTGCCGGTGGCGGGAATCCTGCCTGAAGGCACGGGCGGCTGGGTACTGGTGGCACTGCTGGGTATCGGTGTGCTGTGGGGCGTGTCCGAGCTTTTCTTCGGCATGACCTGGGGCGGGCCGATGAAGCACGCCTTCGCCGGCGCCCTGCACCTGGCCTGGCACCGCCGCGCCGAACGCTTTGGCGGTGGCCGCTCCACGGGCCTCAAGCCGCTGGATCTGGAAGACCCGAATGCGCCGCTGGGCGTGGAAAAACCGGTGGACTTCACCTGGAATCAGTTGCTCGGTTTCGACGCCTGCGTGCAGTGCGGCAAATGCGAGGCCATGTGCCCGGCGTTCGCCGCTGGCCAGCCGCTGAACCCGAAGAAACTGATCCAGGACATGGTCATCGGCCTGGCCGGTGGCACCGACGCGCGCTTCGCCGGCAGCCCGTACCCGGGCAAGCCGATCGGCGAGCATGGCGGCCACCCGCACCAGCCGATCGTCAACGGCCTGGTGGATGCCGAGACGCTGTGGTCGTGCACGACTTGCCGCGCCTGCGTCGAGGAATGCCCGATGATGATCGAGCACGTCGATGCCATCGTCGACATGCGCCGCCATCTGACCCTGGAAAAGGGCGCCACGCCGAACAAGGGCGCCGAGGTGCTGGACAACCTGATTGCCACCGACAACCCCGGCGGCTTCGCCCCCGGCGGGCGGATGAACTGGGCGGCTGACCTCAACCTGAAGCTGCTCTCAGAGGTGAAAACCACCGAGGTGCTGTTCTGGGTCGGCGATGGCGCCTTCGACATGCGCAATCAGCGCACCCTTCGCGCCTTCGTCAAAGTGCTCAAGGCGTCCGGAGTGGACTTTGCCGTGCTCGGCCTGGAAGAGCGAGACAGCGGTGACGTGGCGCGCCGTCTGGGCGATGAAGCGACCTTCCAGCAACTGGCCAAGCGCAATATCCAGACCCTCGCCAAGTACCAGTTCCAGCGCATCGTCACCTGCGACCCGCACAGCTTCCATGTGCTGAAGAACGAATACGGCGCCCTTGGCGGCGAGTACCAGGTGCAGCACCACAGCACCTACATCGCCGAACTGATCGCCGCCGGCAAGCTCAACCTCGGCCAGCACAAGGGCGGCAGCGTCACCTATCACGATCCCTGCTACCTGGGCCGCTACAACGGCGAGTACCAAGCCCCGCGCGACGTGCTCAAGGCCCTCGGTATCGAGGTACGCGAAATGCAGCGCTCGGGCTTCCGTTCCCGTTGCTGTGGCGGAGGCGGCGGTGCGCCGATCACCGATATCCCCGGCAAGCAGCGTATCCCCGACATGCGCATGGACGATATCCGCGAGACCGAGGCCGAGTTGGTGGCCGTGGGCTGCCCGCAGTGCACGGCGATGCTCGAAGGCGTGGTCGAACCGCGCCCGCAGATCAAGGACCTGGCCGAGCTGGTCGCCGATGTACTGATCGAAGATGAGGCCCCAGCCAGCGCAAAGTCGCCAGCGGCCAAATGTGAACCTGCGGAGGTGCACTGATGAGCGACATCATCCGCCGTGACCCACGCGCCGAGTGGATCGCCCGTAACCGCCTGCACCCGCTGCATGCGGCCATGCAGACGCAACAAACCAGCTGGATGGGCCCCAATGGGCTGATGCGCAAGAATCCCCATGCGATTGCTGCTGGCTTCATAGGCCCCAACGGCCTAAAGCGTATCGACCGCAGCGGCGCCCAGCAGGGCACCGGTGTGGGTGGGCGGCGCACAGCCGCCGCCGAGGTGCAGCTGCCGCTGCACCAAGTTGCCGCGCCTGCGTTCTATATCGCCGTGGTCCCGGACATGGTCGGCGGTCGTCTCGGCAGCCACGACCGCGACCTGCTGGGCCTGGCCCACAGCCTGGCCGGTAGCGACGGTGCGGTGCTGGCCGTGGTGTTCGGCGAGCACAAGGAAAGCAACTTTTCCACAGCCGGCGTCGACCGCCTGCTGGTCGTCGAGGGTGAGGCCTTCGAGGGTTATGCACCGGAACAACTGGTCCAGGGCCTGCGGGCTGTGGATAACCAGTTCGCACCACGCCACTGGCTATTGCCTGACAGCCGCAGCGGCGGCGGAGAGCTGGGCCGACGCTTCGCCGCGGCCCTGGGTGAGCGCCCGGCAACAAGGGTGTGGCAGGTCAAGGATGGCCAGTGCATCGGCCGTGCTGGCGCGGGCCAGCAAGATATCCAGCGCGCCATGCCGAGGCTGATCCTGGCCGCCGCCGAATGCGCCGAGCCGGTCAGTGAAACCCGCCATGAAGCCCTGCCAGTGGAGTTGTCCACAGGCGTGGCGCGCAGCCTGTCGCGCATCGAAGACCTCGGCTCGGTGGCCGTGGACCCGGCGGCCATCGCCATGGCAGAGGCCGAGTTCATCGTATCCGGCGGCAACGGCGTCAAGGACTGGGACCTGTATCACCAGGCCACCGCTGCCTTGGGCGCCACCGAAGGCGCCTCGCGGGTGGCGGTGGATGACGGCTTCATGCCGCGCAACCGCCAGGTCGGCGCTACCGGCACCTGGGTTACCGCACGGGTTTACGTGGCTGTGGGTATCTCCGGCGCCATCCAGCACCTGCAGGGCATCGGCGCCTGCGACAAGGTGGTGGCGATCAATATGGACCCGGGATGCGACATGATCAAACGGGCCGACCTGTCGGTGATTGGCGACAGCTCGGCGATTCTCCAGGCACTGATCGAGGCTGTGGATAACTTCCGCAGCGGCGGCCAGCGCGACGCGGCATAGGGGCACGCGCATGAGTACGAAAGTCATCAGCCTGGTTTCCATCGGTGCCCACCCCAGTTCCGGGCGCGCCCGTCGCGCCGAGCAGGATGCCCGCGCCGTCGAACTGGGCCTGCAACTGGCTGGGGATAACTTGCAGGTGGTGCATGCCGGCGATCCCCGCGAAGAAGCGCTGCGTGGCTACCTGGGCATGGGGCTGGATCACCTGGATGTGCTGGAGCAACCCGCTGGCGCCGATGTGCTGGGCGTGCTGGGCGATTACCTGCGCGATGCCGGCGCCCAGTTGGTGCTGGCCGGCAGCCAGGCCGAAACCGGCGAGGGCTCGGGCATGCTTCCGTTCCTGCTGGCCGAGAAGCTGGGTTGGCCGTTGGTGGTAGGACTGGCCGAGGTGGAATCGATCGAGAATGGCACCGCCCAAGTGTTGCAAGCACTGCCACGCGGCCAGCGGCGTCGCCTGAAAGTGCGCCTGCCATTGCTGGCGACTGTGGATAACGCCGCGCCCAAGCCACGACAATCAGCCTTCGGCCCGGCCCGGCGTGGGGTGCTGGCGGCGCGCACTGCAGAGGTTGTGGACGATCCGTTGCTGGCCAAAGATGCCCTGCAACCGGCCCGCCCACGCCCCAAGCGGCTCAAGGTGATCAAGGCCAAGAGCGGCGCCGATCGCATGAAGGCCGCCACGGCCAAGGCCAGTGGCGGAGGCGGCAAGGTGCTCAAGGATGTTTCTGCTCAGGAGGGGGCCGAAGCGATCCTGAAGCTATTGGTGGAGGAGGGTGTCCTGCGCTGATGCCACCAGGGGCACGTCGTCTCCGTATAGCTCCGCTCCTACTGGCCTTGCGTATCGCCTGTAGGAGCGATCATTGCTTTTTGCCCACCGTTTCTGTTTGCCAAACTGTGGATAAAGTGTTCGCCATTTGCTGGAGAGCACGAAACTCAAGGCGCACGGGCAGTCGTTCGAAAATTGATCAGCCCAGGTTTTGGCGAATTGAAAGCCAGAAATCCGGATTGGATAGCTTAAGCAAGTATTTGCCCACAAATACTGTTGATCGACCTGTGGATAATTTGTAAAGAGTTGCTTGAAGCCCACGCTGTCGGTGCCTTGCATGCAGTTGATCAGAAAATGATCAAAGCTATGCAGCATGCTGTAGAGCCATGCATCGATAGGTCTGGCGCATGATATCCACAGCGGTGTGATGGTTGACCTGTTGTTTTCAACAGATGCTGTTGGCGTCCCTGTGGATAACGTGTTGGATGAACGCTACAGGCGTTAATTTACGTGGCGTCCATTTGGTTGATCGTTTTTTGATCAATCGGCTAGCGGCAGCCGCCACATAGGCATCTTATGGATAAAAGTGGGGCTGAAGGTTAAGAAGCTTGCCCTTGACCTGGCATTTTTACCAGTTATCACAATTTCGCGTCGGTGATAGCGTACTTCCAGTAGCCCTTCTACAGGGCTGTGCAGGCCTTCGCGGGGCAGGCATCGACCTTATCGGCTGTCATTTCCTCTTAGGAGTTCTAGTTAATGTCGAGCACGCTACTGGCAGTTGATCGCCTTCACAGTCCACTTGCCCGTTTTGGTGCATGCACTAGCACTGCCGCGTACTTGCCACATGGTTACAAGCATGGGCTCACCGCGAAGCCAAGTCTCGGTTTCACCGGCCAGCTATGCGAGCCCGCCGTAGGTTTTTACCTACTGGGTAACGGCCATAGAATTTACAATACAGTACTGAAGTGTTTTCACTCTCCTGACAGGCTAAGCCCTTTTGGCAAGGGAGGGATAAATACATATGCCTATTGTAGTCGTGATCCTGTAAATAGGACTGATCCTAGCGGTAGACTTCCAATGACTGCCCCTGTGACATCAGCGGTCAATGTAATTGTTTATGCTACAGGAGCTAAGATTACATTTGATGGTATAAATATGGGGCTTAAGCACTGGAGGTCTGAAGTCACTGGGGCGAAACGTCCGTGGACAGATCCGCTAAAGCTACCTGAGTTAGTCTCGCAATTCCTGAAAGTCTCAACTATTACTTTGTTAGGTGCAAGTGAGTTAAGAAAATTTTTTGCTTCTAAAGTTACAGATCCTGAAAACATGTTTCAGCAATCAAACCGGGACGATGATTTGACGCAGGCCTTGATTGTTAAGGCCGCAGCAGCAGCAACAGGGACCGCGTCTGTTATAATTGAGACTTTTATCGCGGGCGTGGATCTGGATAGAGCAAGAATGAAGAATAATCTAAATAAGAATATGCGTAGTGGAGAGGATCCCGAGGCTGGACATGACTTCGGTGCTGCCGCGGATATTGCGATGTTAGATACGTCAAGTGGTGCGGATGCTGGTCTGTGAGTTTTCCTGAGATTCTGGTTGACCCAATTTTATTGGGTTTATGGAATCATGTGGTTGACCCATAGATAGAATGTGCAGGTACGTATTCCCGACGTATAAATGATGGCGACGCTTATACTTGTCGAGGATGGAGAAATTGCGCCCTGAACCGACCACGCCTTGGCTGGTGCGCCAGGCGTGGTCGATTTCTTTCACTGAGCGAGCACTTCCTTCAGGTAGGGTGCCGGCTCCGCCCCCAAGTTGTTCAACAACCGCTGACTATACCAATCGATAAAATTCACCACCCCAAACTCATAAGTCTTCGAATACGGCCCCGGCTGGTAAGCCGTGGAATTGATCCCCCGCTGGTTCTCCTCGGCCAACCGCCGATCCTGGTCATTGGTGGCATCCCACACCTTGCGCATCTCTTCAGGGTTGTAATCCACCCCCTCCACCGCATCCTTGTGCACCAGCCACTTGGTGGTGACCATGGTTTCCTGGGCGCTGATCGGCCACACGGTGAACACGATCATATGATCGCCCATGCAGTGGTTCCACGAATGCGGCAGGTGCAGGATGCGCATCGAGCCGAGGTCCGGGTTCTTGATGCGCCCCATCAGCTTCTTGCAAGCCACCTTGCCGTCCATGGTCATCGACACGGTGCCCTTGAGCAGCGGCATGCGCACGATGCGGTTACGCAGGCCATGGCTCTTGTGCAGGTAAGGGATTTTCTCGGCCTCCCAGGCGGCGGCCGAGGCGGCCACGTGGTCCTTGAATTCCTGGCTGGCCCGCGGGTCGTTGGTGTCGTCCCATTCCAGCAGGGTTTTCAGCAGCTCCGGGTGCGAGCCGTTGCAGTGGTAGCACTCGCGGTTGTTCTCCAGCACCAGCTTCCAGTTGGCCTTTTCCATCAAGGTGGTCTGCACCGCCACCTTGGTGTTCTCCATGTCGTACGGTTCCATGTAGTGGTCGAGGGTGGCGAGGAACTCGTCGATGGCCGGCGGATTCTCGGCCAGGCTGATGAAGATGTAGCCCCCGGCCACCTTAACGTTCACCGGTTTCAGACCGTACTGGTTCATGTCGAAGTCGGCGCCCATCTCGGTGCCGGCGAACAGCAGGCGGCCATCGAGTTCATAGGTCCACTGGTGGTAGTGGCAGACCAGCTTGGCCACCTTGCCTTTGTCGCTCACGCACAGGCGCGAGCCGCGGTGGCGGCAGACGTTGTGGAAGGCATGCACCTTACCTTCGGCACCGCGTATCACGATGATCGGGTTCTTGCCGATCTGCAGGGTGATGTAGTTGCCCTTGGTCGGGATCTCGCAAACCATGCCGGCGATCAGCCACTCCTTGTGGAAGATCTCCTGCATGTCGATCTGGAACAGGCGCTCATCGCAGTAGAACGGTTGCGGCAGCGAGTAGGTGCGCTCGCGGGTCTGCAGCATCTTGGCGGTGGCCTTGCGTGCAGGTTCCAGTGGATCGCCCAGGCTCAGGGTTGCGGTGACGTCCATCGTGTGGTCCTCGTGGCCGCGTGCGGCCGGCTGAAGTGGCTAATCGTTGTTGTAGTGCCGCAAGGCTGTTCTTTGGGATAAACAGCGTGTTGTTTTGCCGAGGAGTGTGCGTCCGGGCCGGGAAAGGACCATATCCACGGGCGACATGGCCGCATCGAATTCCGACGCGCCAGCCCTTGTAGCGCGGGGCTGGTCGCGATAAGCACGCCGATGTCGCGGATGGGAATGTACGTAGACGGCGCTATGCGCATTATCGGAGCCATAAGAAAGGCCGACAGTCGGCTGCTGGAGATGAACATGTCCGATACCTTCCTCAATCCGGTTACCACCCAGACCTGGGCCAATGGCCGCCACATCGTGCGTTGCGTCAAGGTCATCCAGGAAACCTGGGACGTGCGCACCTTCTGCTTCATGGCCGACCAGCCGATCATGTTCTTCTTCAAGCCCGGGCAGTTCGTCACCCTTGAGCTGGAGATCGAAGGCAAGCCGGTGATGCGTTCGTACACCATCTCCAGCTCGCCGTCGGTGCCTTACAGCTTCTCGATCACCGTCAAGCGGGTGCCGGGCGGGCTGGTCTCCAACTTCCTCCACGACACCATGCACGAAGGCGCCGAGTTGCCGGTGCACGGGCCGGTGGGGCTGTTCAACGCCATCGACTTCCCGGCCGGCAAGACCCTTTATCTGTCCGGCGGCGTCGGCATCACCCCGGTGATGTCCATGGCGCGCTGGTTCTACGACACCAACGCCAATGTCGACATGGTCTTCGTGCACAGCGCCCGCTCGCCGAAAGACATCATCTACCACCGCGAGCTGGAACAGATGGCCTCGCGCATCCCCAACTTCAGCCTGCATATCATTTGCGAGAAGCACGGGTTGGGCGAGCCGTGGGCGGGTTATCGCGGCTACCTCAACCAGCGGCTGATGGAGCTGATCGCCCCGGACTACCTTGAGCGCACCATCTTCTGCTGCGGCCCCACGCCCTACATGAGCGCGGTCAAGCGCATGCTCGAAGCGGTCGGCTTCGACATGAAGAACTACCACGAGGAATCGTTCGGCGCGACGCCGCCTGAAGCCAAGGCCGACGCAGTGGAGCACGCCGAAGCGGCGGCCGATGCGCCGGAAGTGGATGCAGCCGACCTCAACCTGGTGGAGTTCGTCGGCAGTGACAAGAGCATCCGCGTGGCCCCGGGCGAAACCGTGCATGCGGCGGCGGCCAAGGTCGGGCTGATGATCCCCAAGGCCTGCGGCATGGGCATCTGCGGCACCTGCAAGGTGCTCAAGCTCGGCGGCGAGGTGGAGATGGAGCACAACGGCGGGATCACCGAGGAGGACGAGGCCGAGGGCTACATCCTGTCGTGCTGCAGCGTGCCAAAGGGGGATGTGCGGATCGAGTATTGATCCTCGATCGGATGCGATCGCGGGGCAAGCCCGCTCCCACGCAGTGAGGCTGGTGGGAGCGGGCTTGCCCCGCGATGCGTTTGAGGATCAGGTACGGAATCGCGCCACCAACCCATTCAGATCCACCGCCAGCCGCGACAGTTCGGCACTTGCCGCGCTGGTCTGGTGCGCCCCGGTGGCACTCTGCACCGACAGGTCGTTGATGTTCACCAGGTTGCGGTCCACCTCGCGGGCCACCTGGGCCTGCTCCTCGGCGGCGCTGGCAATCACCAGGTTGCGCTCGTTGATCTGCGCCACCGCGCCGGCGATGGTGTCCAGTGCCAGGCCCGCGCCACGGGCGATGTTCAGGGTCGATTCGGCGCGCTCGGTGCTGGTGCGCATCGAGTCCACGGCCTGCTCGGTGCCACCCTGGATGCTGCCGATCATCCGCTCGATCTCGCTGGTGGACTGCTGGGTGCGGTGAGCCAGGGCACGCACTTCGTCGGCAACCACGGCAAAACCACGGCCTGCCTCGCCAGCGCGGGCGGCCTCGATGGCGGCGTTGAGCGCCAGCAGGTTGGTCTGGTCGGCCAGGCCGCGGATCACGTCGAGCACCTTGCCGATATCACGGGACTGCTCGGCGAGGTGTGCGATCAGCTTGGCGGTGGCCTGCACATCGCCGCTCATGCGCTCGATGGCGCCCACGGTCTCCAGTACCAGGTCGCGGCCATCGCCGGCCGAGCGGCTGGCTTCGCTGGAGGCTTCCGAAGTGCTGACCGCGTTACGGGCCACTTCTTCGACGGCACTGGTCATCTCGGTAACGGCGGTGGCGGCCTGCTCGATCTCGTTGTTCTGCTGCTGCAGGCCACGGGCGCTTTCGTCGGTGACGCTGTTCAGCTCTTCGGCGGCGGAGGCCAGCTGGGTGGCGGAGCCTGCGATCAGCTGCAGGGTGTCGCGCAGCTTGTCCTGCATCTTGGCCATGGCCTTGAGCAGGCGCGCGGCCTCGTCGGTGCCGTCGGCGTGAATGCTGTGGGTCAGGTCGCCTTCGGCGATCTGCTCGGCGGCCTTGAGCGCCTCGTCGATGGGCTTGACGATGCTGCGGGTGAGCAGGAAGGCGAACAGCAAGGTCAGCACCGTGGCCGCTACCAGCAGGCTGATGACCAGGGCGAAGGCGCCGCTGTACTGCTCGGCCGCCTGGGCGTTGGTGGCGCTGGTCTGCTCGGTGTTGATGCGCACCAGCGCGTCCATGACCTTGTTGATCTGCTCGGAGTTGTCCAGCAGGTCGCGGTTGAGCAGTTCGCGCAGGGCATCGAGGTCGCCGGCCTGGCTCAGGCTGCGCATGCGCGCCTCGAGCTGGCGGTACTGGTTGAGCAGCAGGCCGTACTGGTCGAAGGCGGCCTTCTCGTCGGCGGCGGTCACCAGCGGCTCGTAGGCGCGGCGCGCCTTGTCGATCTGCGCGTTGCGCTCGTCCAGCAGGCGCAGGGTGTCTTGCTGGGTGGCCGGCTCGCGGTTGAGCAGCAGGCGGTAGGAGAGGGTGCGCAGGCGCAGGTTCAGTGCGGTCAGCTCGTCGAGGGTCTTGATGCTGGGCACGCTGACTTCTTCGATGGTCACGCCGGCCTGGCGGATGTTGCCCATCTGGATCAGCGAGAAGATACCCAGGCCGAGCATCAGCACACCGATCACGGCGAACCCGAGCAACGCGCGGGGCGCGATATTCATATTGCGTAAGGACATGGAGGCGGTTTCCAAGGCAGAGGAGGTGCCGCGATCCATGCGACGGAAGAAGACCTGCCTGCCTATCGGTCGTGACCGGCCAGTCTTTAGGCTGACTTGATGAAATTGTGAGGCAGCTAACTATTTTCCTGACCAGCGGTTGACCTAGGTCGGAACAAGGGGGCTGATCCTGGGTCAACCTCAACCCGGCAAACACCTTTTGAATCCGATATTTAATGGCGGGGGCGCAGGTTTTTCCTTATCGTGTGCGCCCTTTGCAACAACCGAGATAGACGCATGTTGGAAACTTCCCTGAATCAACTCGAGCAACTGGTCAGCGACCTGATGCACAAGAACGCACAGCTGGCCGAACAGAACGCCAGCCTCAGCCAGGAACTGGCGCAAGCCAAGGAAGAGAACGACAGCCTGCAGTTGTCGCTCATGGAGCAGGAAGAGAAGCACGGCGCCACCGCCGCGCGCATCCAGGCCTTGGTCGAGCGCGCCAGCGCAGGTGTCGTGAACGCATGAGACTGCAAGCGCAGCCGGTCAACGTCGTGTCGATCCTGGGCAACGACTATTCGCTGAAGGCCCCCGAGGGCCAGGAAGAAACCCTGAACCAGGCCGTGCGCATGCTCAATGTCGCCCTGGCCGAGACCAAGCGCAGCTACCCGACCCTGATCGGCGACAAGCTGCTGGTGCTGGCAGCCCTGAACCTGTGCTCCAAGCAGATCGAACTGCAGCGCGAGCACGACCGCACCCTCGAGCGCACCCAGGCGCAGATCGACGCTACGGTCGATGCCATCAGCAAGGCCGTCTCCGACGTCTGACTGACGTCATCGTGCGCCTTCGTGAGAGCGAGCTTGCCCCGCGATGCGGGCGTCCAGTCTGTCGCAGATCACTGGAACAACTGGATACTTAAGTGTATACACTTCCCGAAAAACAATAATTATCGGGGAGTGGCACATGCGCATCTGGCAGCGGAGCATCCAGTGGCAATTGATCGCGAGCATGGGCGCCGCCCTGCTGGCGAGCATCCTGGTGGTGGTGGCGATCTATACGGTGGCGCTCAACCGCCTCACCGAGCGCTATCTAGTCGATACGGCCTTGCCGGCCAGTATCGAGGCCATCCGCAACGATATCGAGCGCATGCTCGGCCGCCCGCTGGTGGCGGCCGCAGATATCGCCGGCAACACCCTCCTGCGCGACTGGCTGGCTGCCGGTGAAGATCCCGCCGCGCTGCCGGCGTTCATCGAGTACCTCGACGCCGCCAAGCAGCGCAACCACGCCTTTACCACCCTGTTCGCCTCCACGGTGAGTGGCAACTACTACAACGAAAAAGGCCTTGACCGCACCCTCAGCCGCGCCAACCCCAAGGACAACTGGTTCTACGGCTATATCGACAGCGGCGCCGAACGCATGCTGAACATCGACATCGATGGCTCCACGGGGGAACTGGCGCTGTTCATCGACTATCGCGTGGAAAAGGCCGGCCAGCTGGTGGGCGTGGCAGGCATGGGCCTGCGCATGACCGAGCTGTCCAAGCTGATCCACGACTTCAGCTTCGGCGAGCACGGCAAGGTGTTCCTGGTGCGCAACGACGGGCTGATCCAGGTTCATCCCGACCAGCAGTTCAGCGGCAAGCGTCAACTTGCCGAGCAGCTGGACGTCGAGGCGGCAAACGCTGTGCTGATGGGCGGCGAGGGCCTGCGCAGCAGCCGTTTCCAACGTGATGGCGAGGACTACCTGGCCTTGGGCCTGCCCTTGCGCGACCTGAACTGGACGCTGGTGGCCGAGGTGCCGGAAACCGAGATCTACGCCCAGGCGCGCCAGGCCATCTGGCAGACCTGCCTGATTGGCGGCGCCGTGGCGCTGATCTCGTTGTTGCTGGTGGTGCTGCTGGCGCGCGGGCTGGTACGGCCGATCCGCCAGGTCACAGCGGCGCTGGTGCAGATCGGCGGTGGCGCGGGCGACCTCAGCCATCGCCTGGACGATGCGCGCCAGGACGAACTGGGCGATCTGGCCCGGGGTTTCAACCGCTTTCTCGACAGTCAACGCGGCCTGATTGGCGAGGTGCTGCGCACCACCGAACGCCTGCACCGGTCGGTGGAGCAGGTGACCCAGGTGGTGGACAACACCGCCGAGCGCTCGGGCCGCCAGCAGGAGATGACCGAAATGGTCGCCACCGCGGTGCATGAAATGGGCCTGACCGTGCAGGATATCGCCCAGAACGCCGGCTCCGCCGCCCACGCCTCGCAATCGGCGCGGGACGAAGCGCTGCAGGCGCGGGAGGTGGTGCGCCGCTCGATCCACAACATCGAGGGCATGTCCGGGGAGATCGGCCGCGCCGCCGAGGCCGTGACCCAGCTGGCCGACGAGGTTGCCTCGATCGATGAGGTGCTGGCGGTGATCCGCAGCATATCCGAGCAGACCAACCTGCTGGCGCTCAACGCCGCCATAGAGGCAGCGCGGGCCGGTGAGATGGGCCGGGGCTTCGCGGTTGTCGCCGATGAAGTACGCACCTTGGCGCGCCGCACCCAGGTGTCCACCGACGAAGTGCAGCAGATGATCCAGCGTCTCAAGCAGGGCGCAGGCATGGCGGTGGCGTCGATGCAGGCCGGGCAAACGGCCACCGGCAACGGTGTCGAGTCGAGCCAGCGCACTGGTACCTCGCTCGGCGCGATCACCGATCAGGTCGAGCGCATCAGCGGCATGAACGAGCAGGTAGCCACGGCCACCGAGGAACAGTCGGCGGTGACCGAGGAGATCAACCGGACGGTACAGGGCATTTCCGACCTGGCGCGGCAGACGGCGGCCGAGGTGCAGGATTGCCGCGAGGAGTGCCAGGCGCTGCGTGGTTTGGCCGATGACCTGGCGCGACAGATGGGTGGGTTCAGGCTGTAAAACAATCGCGGGGCAAGCCCGCTCCCACGACAGTTGCGTGGGAGCGGGCTTGCCCCGCGATTAGGGTCTGTCAGGCACCAACGATGGCGCGGATATCCGCCGCCAACTCCCGCACGCGGGATTCTTGGGTATCCCACGAGCACATGAACCGAGCACCACCGCTACCGATGAAGGTATAGAAACGCCAGCCTTTGTTGCGCAACGCCTCCAGCGCAGGTTCCGGCATCTGCAGGAATACCCCGTTGGCCTCAACCGGGAACATCAGCTCCACCCCCGGCAGGTCACTCACCAGCGACGCCAGCAGCTGCGCGCAGTGGTTGGCGTGCTGGCCATGGCGCATCCACGCGCCGTCTTCGAGCAGCCCGACCCATGGCGCCGACAAGAAGCGCATCTTCGACGCCAACTGCCCGGCCTGCTTGCAGCGGTAGTCGAAGTCCTCGGCCAGGTCGCGGTTGAAGAACAGGATCGCCTCGCCCACCGCCATGCCGTTCTTGGTGCCGCCAAAACACAGCACATCGACGCCAGACTTCCAGGTCAGCTCGGCCGGCGAACAGCCGAGGAACGCGCAGGCATTGGTGAAGCGCGCGCCGTCCATGTGCAGGTTCAGGCCCAGCTCCTTGCAGGTGGCGCTGATCGCCTTGAGCTCGTCGGGGCGGTAGACGGTGCCCACTTCGGTGGCCTGGGTAAGGGTCACCACCCGCGGCTTGGGGTAGTGGATGTCCTGGCGCTTGAGCGCCACTTCGCGGATCGACTCGGGGGTGAGCTTGCCGTTGACGCTAGGCGCGGTGAGCAGCTTGGAGCCGTTGGAGAAGAACTCCGGCGCGCCGCATTCGTCGGTCTCGACGTGGGCGGTCTCGGAGCAGATCACGCTGTGGTAGCTCTGGCACAGCGAGGCCAGGGCCAGGGAGTTGGCGGCGGTGCCGTTGAAGGCGAAGAACACTTCGCAGTCGGTCTCGAACAGCTTGCGGAAGTACTCCGAGGCCCGTTCGGTCCACTGGTCGTCGCCGTAGGCGCGTTCGTGGCCCTGGTTGGCCTTTTCCATCGCGGCCCAGGCTTCGGGGCAGATGCCGGAATAGTTGTCGCTGGCGAATTGCTGGTTGTTGTTGGTCATGACGCCTGTCCTTTTTACGACGCAGGCACGCACTCTAAACCATCGATTCGGCGGTTGCCTATACAGGTTGTCCAAAGGCAGCGCAGGCCTCGTGAGAGCGGGCTTGCCCGCGATGAGGCCATCCGGGGCAAGCCCGCTCCCGCGCTGTTTTCCACAGTGCCTTGAACAATGTCGTAAACGCGCCATTGCAAGGCGCGCGCAGGCATCTGTACCGCCGTGCCCGGTCATACCATCGCTGCAAAGGGTGGGAAAACCCTCACCAGACAAGAAACGATCGCTGCCGGGAGATACACGATGTTCAGCAAGCAAGACCAGATCCAGGGTTACGACGACGCACTGCTGGCGGCGATGAATGCCGAGGAACAGCGCCAGGAAGCTCACATCGAGCTGATCGCCTCGGAGAACTACACCAGCAAGCGCGTCATGCAGGCCCAGGGCAGCGGCCTGACCAACAAGTACGCCGAAGGCTATCCGGGCAAGCGCTACTACGGCGGCTGCGAGCATGTGGATAAAGTCGAGGCGCTGGCCATCGAGCGTGCCAAGCAGCTGTTCGGCGCCGACTACGCCAACGTCCAGCCGCACTCCGGCTCCTCGGCCAACGGCGCCGTGTACCTGGCCCTGCTGCAGGCCGGCGACACCATCCTGGGCATGAGCCTGGCCCACGGCGGCCACCTGACCCACGGCGCCAAGGTGTCGTCCTCGGGCAAGCTGTACAACGCCGTGCAGTACGGAATCGACACCGCAACCGGCTTGATCGACTACGACGAAGTCGAGCGTCTGGCCGTGGAACACAAGCCGAAGATGATCGTCGCCGGCTTCTCGGCCTACTCCAAGACCCTGGATTTCCCGCGTTTCCGCCAGATCGCCGATAAAGTCGGCGCGCTGCTGTTCGTCGACATGGCCCATGTCGCCGGCCTGGTCGCCGCCGGCCTGTACCCAAACCCCATCCCCTTCGCCGACGTGGTCACCACCACCACCCACAAGACCCTGCGCGGTCCGCGTGGCGGCCTGATCCTGGCCAAGTCCAACGAAGAGATCGAGAAGAAGCTCAACGCCGCCGTGTTCCCCGGTGCCCAGGGCGGCCCGCTGATGCACGTGATCGCCGCCAAGGCGGTGTGCTTCAAGGAAGCACTGGAGCCCGAGTTCAAGGCCTACCAGAAACAAGTCATCGAAAACGCCCAGGCCATGGCCCAGGTGTTCATCGAGCGCGGCTACGACGTGGTGTCGGGCGGTACCGACAACCACCTGTTCCTGGTCAGCCTGATCCGCCAGGGCCTGACCGGCAAGGACGCCGACGCCGCCCTGGGCCGCGCCCATATCACCGTCAACAAGAACGCCGTGCCCAACGACCCGCAGTCGCCGTTCGTCACCTCGGGCCTGCGCATCGGCACCCCGGCCGTCACCACCCGCGGCTTCAAGGTCGCCCAGTGCGTGGCCCTGGCCGGCTGGATCTGCGATGTGCTGGACAACCTGGGCGACGCCGATGTCGAGGCCGATGTGGCCAAGAACGTCGCCGCGCTGTGCGCCGACTTCCCGGTCTACCGCTGAGTGGAGCAGAACACCATGCAACGTTATTCGGGCTTCGGCCTCTTCAAGCACTCCCTCAGCCACCACGAGAACTGGCAGCGCATGTGGCGCACGCCAACGCCGAAGAAGGTCTACGACGTGGTCATCGTCGGCGGTGGCGGCCATGGCCTGGCCACCGCCTACTACCTGGCCAAGGAGCACGGCATCACCAATGTCGCAGTGATCGAGAAAGGTTACCTGGGCGGCGGCAACACCGCCCGCAACACCACCATCGTGCGTTCCAACTACCTGTGGGACGAGTCTGCGCACTTGTACGAGCACGCCATGAAGCTGTGGGAAGGCCTCTCGCAGGATATCAACTACAACGTGATGTTCTCCCAACGTGGCGTCTACAACCTGTGCCATACCCTGCAGGACATCCGCGACTCCGAGCGCCGGGTCAACGCCAACCGCCTCAACGGCGTCGATGGCGAGCTCATCCGTACCGAACAGGTAGCGGCCGAGATCCCCTATCTGGATTGCTCGAAGAACACCCGCTACCCGATCCTCGGGGCCACCGTGCAACGGCGTGGCGGAGTGGCTCGCCACGATGCCGTGGCCTGGGGCTATGCCCGTGCCGCTGACGCGCTGGGCGTGGACCTGATCCAGCAGACCGAAGTGATCGGCTTCCGCAAGGAAAACGGCGCGGTGATCGGCGTCGAGACCAACAAGGGCTTCATCGGCGCCAAGCGCGTCGGCGTGGTCACCGCCGGTAACTCCGGGCACATGGCCAAGCTCGCCGGCTTCCGCCTGCCGCTGGAGTCGCACCCATTGCAGGCGCTGGTATCGGAGCCGATCAAGCCGATCATCGACAGCGTGATCATGTCCAACGCCGTGCACGGCTACATCAGCCAGTCCGACAAGGGCGACCTGGTGATCGGCGCCGGCATCGACGGCTGGGTCGGCTACGGCCAGCGCGGCTCGTACCCGGTCATCGAGCACACCCTGCAGGCGATCGTCGAGATGTTCCCGATCCTCTCCCGCGTACGCATGAACCGCCAGTGGGGCGGCATCGTCGACACCACCCCCGACGCTTGCCCGATCATCTCCAAGACCCCGGTGAAGAACATGTTCTTCAACTGCGGCTGGGGCACTGGCGGCTTCAAGGCCACCCCGGGCTCGGGCAACGTGTTTGCCGCCAGCCTGGCCAAGGGCGAGATGCACCCGCTGGCCGCGCCATTCTCCATCGACCGTTTCTACAACGGCGCGCTGATCGACGAACACGGCGCCGCTGCCGTCGCCCACTGACCCCGGAGACAACCGTCATGTTGCACATCTTCTGTCCCCACTGCGGCGAGCTGCGCTCCGAGGAAGAATTCCACGCGTCCGGCCAGGCGCATATCGCCCGCCCGCTGGACCCGAACGCCTGCTCCGACGAGGAGTGGGGCACCTACATGTTCTTCCGCGACAACCCGCGTGGCATCCACCACGAGCTGTGGGATCACGTTGCCGGCTGCCGCCAGTACTTCAACGTCACCCGCGACACCGTGACCTACGAGATTCTGGAAACCTACAAGATCGGCGAGAAGCCTCAGGTCACCGCCGCCTCGAAACAGAGCAGCGCGCCAGCGACCGCCAAGGGCCAAGGGGAAAAAGTATGAGCCAGACCTATCGCCTCGCCAGCGGCGGCCGTATCGACCGCAGCAAGGTGCTGAACTTCACCTTCAACGGCAAGACCTACCAGGGCTATGCCGGCGACACCCTGGCCGCCGCGCTGCTGGCCAACGGCGTCGATATCGTCGGGCGCAGCTTCAAGTACTCGCGTCCCCGCGGGATCATCGCCGCCGGCACCGAAGAGCCGAATGCGATCCTGCAGATCGGCGCCAGCGAAGCCACCCAGATCCCCAACGTGCGCGCCACCCAGCAGGCCCTGTATGCAGGCCTGGTGGCCACCAGCACCAACGGCTGGCCGAACGTCAACAACGACATGATGGGCATCATCGGCAAGGTCGGCGGCAGCATGATGCCGCCCGGGTTCTACTACAAGACCTTCATGTACCCCAAGTCGTTCTGGATGACCTACGAGAAGTACATCCGCAAGGCGGCGGGCCTTGGGCGCGCGCCGCTGCAGAACGACCCCGACAGCTACGACTACATGAACCAGCACTGCGACGTGCTGATCGTCGGCGCCGGCCCCGCCGGCCTGGCCGCTGCGCTGGCCGCCGCGCGTAGCGGTGCAAGGGTGATCCTCGCCGATGAACAGGAAGAGTTCGGTGGCACCCTGCTCGACAGCCGCGAAACCCTCGACGGCAAACCGGCCGCCGACTGGGTCAGCGCCGTGGTGGCCGAGCTGGAGAGCCTGCCGGAAGTCACCCTGCTGCCGCGCAGCACGGTCAACGGCTACCACGACCACAACTTCCTCACCATCCACGAACGCCTCACCGACCACCTCGGCGACCGCGCCCCGATAGGCCAGGTGCGTCAGCGGGTGCATCGCGTGCGCGCCAACCGCGTGGTGCTGGCGGCTGGTGCCCACGAGCGCCCGCTGGTGTACGGCAACAACGACCTGCCGGGCAACATGCTTGCTGGCGCCGTATCGACCTACGTGCGCCGTTACGGCGTGGCCCCAGGCCGCAAGCTGGTGCTGTCGACCAACAACGACCATGCCTACCGCGCCGCGCTGGACTGGCACGACGCCGGCCTGCAAGTGGTCGCCATCGCCGACGCGCGCCACAACCCACGCGGTTCGCTGGTCGAAGAGGCGCGTGCCAAGGGCATCCGCATCCTCACCTCCAGCGCCGTGATCGAGGCCAAGGGCAGCAAGCACGTCACCGGCGCCCGCGTGGCCGCCATCGATGTGCAGGCGCACAAGGTCACCAGCCCCGGTGAAACCCTCGACTGCGACCTGATCGCCACCTCCGGCGGCTACAGCCCGGTGGTGCACCTGGCCTCGCACCTGGGCGGTCGCCCGGTCTGGCGTGAGGACATCCTCGGCTTCGTGCCGGGCGATGCCCCGCAGAAGCGCGTGTGCGTCGGTGGCGTGAACGGTGTCTACGCCCTCGGTGACGTGATCGCCGACGGTTTCGAAGGCGGTGTTCGCGCCGCCACCGAGGCGGGCTTCAAGGCCAGCGTCGGGACCTTGCCGAAAACCCTGGCGCGCAAGGAAGAAGCCACCGTGGCGTTGTTCCAGGTGCCCCACGACAAAGGCACCGCCCGTGCGCCGAAGCAGTTCGTCGACCAGCAGAACGACGTCACCGCCGCAGCCATCGAGCTGGCCACCCGCGAAGGCTTCGAGTCGGTCGAGCACGTCAAGCGCTACACCGCGCTGGGCTTCGGCACCGACCAGGGCAAGCTGGGCAACATCAACGGCCTGGCCATCGCCGCCCGTTCGCTCGGGATCGGCATCCCGGAAATGGGCACCACCATGTTCCGCCCCAACTACACGCCGGTGACCTTCGGCGCGGTAGCCGGTCGGCACTGCGGCCACCTGTTCGAGCCGGTGCGCTTCACCGCCCTGCATGCCTGGCACATCAAGAACGGCGCCGAGTTCGAGGACGTCGGCCAATGGAAGCGCCCGTGGTACTTCCCCAAGCCAGGCGAAGACATTCACACAGCCGTGGCCCGCGAATGCAAGGCCGTGCGTGACAGCGTCGGCCTGCTGGACGCCTCGACCCTGGGCAAGATCGACATCCAGGGCCCGGACGCCCGCGAGTTCCTCAACCGCATCTACAGCAACGCCTGGACCAAGCTCGACGTGGGCAAGGCCCGCTACGGCCTGATGTGCAAGGAAGACGGCATGGTCTTCGACGACGGCGTGACCGCCTGCGTCGGCGACAACCACTTCATCATGACCACCACCACCGGCGGCGCCGCTCGCGTGCTGCAGTGGCTGGAGCTGTACCACCAGACCGAATGGCCGGAAATGAAGGTGTACTTCACCTCGGTCACCGACCACTGGGCGACCATGACCCTGTCCGGCCCCAACAGCCGCAAGCTGCTGGCCGAGGTCAGCGACATCGACCTGGACAAGGACGGTTTCCCGTTCATGAGCTGGAAGGAAGGCCTGGTCGGCGGCGTGCCGGCGCGGGTGTTCCGCATTTCGTTCACCGGCGAGCTGTCGTACGAGATCAACGTGCAGGCCAACTACGCCATGGGCGTGCTGGAGCAGGTCGTCGAGGCGGGCAAAAAGTACAACCTGACCCCGTACGGCACCGAGACCATGCACGTGCTGCGCGCCGAGAAAGGCTTCATCATCGTCGGCCAGGACACCGACGGCTCGATGACCCCGGACGACCTCAACATGAGCTGGTGCGTGGGCCGCAACAAGGCCTTCTCTTGGATCGGCCTGCGCGGCATGAACCGTGAAGACACCACCCGCGACAATCGCAAGCAGCTGGTGGGCCTCAAGCCCGTGGACCCGAACGTGTGGCTGCCGGAGGGCGCCCAGCTGGTGTTCGACCCCAAGCAGCCGATCCCGATGGACATGGTCGGCCACGTCACCTCCAGCTACGCGGCCAACTCCCTGGGCTATTCCTTCGCCATGGGCGTGGTCAAGGGCGGCCTCAAGCGCATGGGCGAGCGGGTGTATTCGCCGCAGGCCGATGGCAGCGTGATCGAGGCGGAAATCGTGTCTTCGGTGTTCTTCGACCCGAAGGGTGAGCGGCAGAACGTCTAAGGCTTCCGGCTGGCGACACCGGATACTGTGGGAGCGGGCTTGCCCCGCGATGCGATGGAGGCCTTGGCGCCCCCATAGCGGGGCAAGCACGCTCCCACGGTGCCGATGCCGCTCTGACCTACAAGAATTCAAGGCAGGTAAGAAATGAGCGCTATCAACGTCTTCCAGCAAAACCCAGGCCCTGAAGCCAAGGCTCAGTCGCCACTGCACCACGCCGACCTGGCCAGCCTGGTCGGCAAGGGCCGCAAGAATGCAGGCGTGACCCTGCGCGAAAAGAAATTCCTCGGCCACCTGACCCTGCGTGGCGACGGCCATGACCAGGCCTTCGCCGGCGGCGTGCACAAGGCCCTTGGCCTGGAGCTGCCGGTGGCCCTGACCGTGGTCGCCAACAGCGAGATGTCGCTGCAATGGGTCGGCCCGGACGAGTGGTTGCTGATCGTCCCCGGCGGCCAGGAGTTCGCCGTCGAGCAGAAGCTGCGCGATGCCCTCGACGGCCAGCATATCCAGGTGGTCAACGTCACCGGTGGGCAGACCCTGCTCGAGCTGCGCGGCCCCAACGTGCGCGACGTGCTGATGAAATCCACCAGCTATGATGTACACCCGAACAACTTCCCGGTCGGCAAGGCCGTCGGCACCGTGTTCGCCAAGTCGCAACTGGTGATCCGCCGCACCGCCGAGGACACCTGGGAGCTGGTGATTCGCCGCAGCTTCTCCGACTACTGGTGGCTGTGGCTGCAGGACGCGTCGGCCGAGTACGGCCTGGCCATCGAAGCCTAAGGAGCAGCACCATGAGTCGGGCACCGGACACCTGGATTCTCACCGCCGACTGCCCGAGCATGCTCGGCACGGTCGATGTGGTGACGCGTCACCTCTACGAGCAGCGCTGCTACGTCACCGAGCACCATTCCTTTGATGACCGGCTATCGGGGCGGTTCTTCATACGTGTGGAGTTCCGCGCCGCGGACGGCTTCGACGAGGAGGGCTTCCGTGCCGGCCTCGCCGAACGCAGCGAAGCCTTCGGCATGGCTTTCGAGCTGACCGCGCCGAATCACCGCCCCAAGGTGGTGATCATGGTGTCCAAGGCCGACCACTGCCTGAACGACCTGCTGTACCGCCAACGCATCGGCCAGTTGGCCATGGACGTGGTAGCGGTGGTGTCCAACCACCCCGACCTGGAGCCCCTGGCGCACTGGCACAAGATTCCGTACTACCACTTCGCCCTCGACCCCAACGACAAACCGGCGCAGGAGCGCAAGGTGCTGCAGGTGATCGAGGAGAGCGGCGCCGAACTGGTGATCCTCGCCCGCTACATGCAAGTGCTGTCGCCGGAGTTGTGCCGCCGGCTGGATGGCTGGGCGATCAACATCCACCACTCGCTGCTGCCTGGCTTCAAGGGCGCCAAGCCGTATCACCAGGCCTACAACAAGGGCGTGAAGATGGTGGGTGCCACCGCGCACTATATCAACAACGACCTGGACGAAGGGCCGATCATCGCCCAGGGCGTGGAGGTGGTGGATCACAGCCACTATCCGGAAGACCTGATCGCCAAGGGGCGGGATATCGAGTGCCTGACCCTGGCACGGGCGGTTGGCTATCACATCGAAAGAAGGGTGTTCCTAAACGCGAATAGGACTGTCGTTCTCTAAGCCGAAACCATCGCGGGGCAAGTCGCATCGCGATGGTTTTTTACGACAGATGGTGCGCCGCAAACAGGTATCCCCCTGTCGCATCCAGTCACCGCCCCATCCCCCATCAAGCCCACAATCCCTTCATTCCAGTAACACAGGCCGCCCACGGAAAGGCGGCGCTTTCCACCACCGCTGCATAAATACAAATCAAGCGAGGTAAGAGCATGTCTGGTAACCGTGGAGTGGTGTATCTCGGCGCGGGCAAGGTCGAGGTGCAGAAGATCGACTACCCCAAGATGCAGGACCCGCGCGGCAAGAAGATCGAGCACGGTGTCATCCTCAAGGTGGTCTCCACCAACATCTGCGGCTCCGACCAGCACATGGTCCGCGGCCGCACCACCGCCCAGGTCGGCCTGGTGCTGGGCCACGAAATCACTGGTGAAATCGTCGAGATGGGGCGTGATGTCGAGCGCCTGAAAATCGGCGACCTGGTGTCGGTGCCGTTCAACGTCGCCTGCGGTCGCTGCCGCTCGTGCAAAGAGATGCACACCGGCGTCTGCCTTACCGTCAACCCGGCCCGCGCCGGCGGCGCCTACGGCTATGTCGACATGGGCGACTGGACCGGCGGCCAGGCCGAATACGTGCTGGTGCCGTACGCCGACTTCAACCTGCTGAAACTGCCGGACCGCGACAAGGCCATGGAGAAGATCCGCGACCTGACCTGCCTGTCCGACATCCTGCCCACCGGCTACCACGGTGCCGTCACCGCAGGCGTTGGCCCGGGCAGCACCGTCTACGTTGCAGGTGCCGGTCCAGTCGGCCTGGCTGCCGCAGCGTCCGCCCGCCTGCTGGGCGCCGCCTGCGTGATCGTCGGCGACCTTAATCCGCTGCGCCTGGCCCATGCCAAGTCCCAGGGTTTCGAGGTGGTCGATCTGTCCAAGGACACCCCGCTGCATGAGCAGATTGTCGATATCCTCGGCGAGCCGGAAGTGGACTGCGCCGTCGATGCCGTCGGCTTCGAGGCCCGTGGCCATGGT
Organism: Pseudomonas soli; assembly: GCF_900110655.1. Lineage (GTDB taxonomy): Bacteria > Pseudomonadota > Gammaproteobacteria > Pseudomonadales > Pseudomonadaceae > Aquipseudomonas > Aquipseudomonas soli. The sequence goes on along the minus strand of NZ_FOEQ01000006.1, from coordinate 164,499 downwards.
CATGAAGGCGCCAAGCACGAAGCCCCGGCCACCGTGCTCAACTCGCTGATGCAAGTGACCCGCGTCGCCGGCAACATCGGCATCCCGGGTCTTTATGTGACCGAAGACCCGGGCGCGGTGGATGCTGCCGCCAAGATCGGCGCGCTGAGCATCCGCTTTGGTCTGGGCTGGGCCAAGTCCCACAGCTTCCACACCGGGCAAACCCCGACCATGAAGTACAACCGCCAGCTGATGCAGGCGATCATGTGGGACCGCATCAATATCGCCGAAGTGGTGGGGGTGCAGGTGATCAGCCTGGATCAGGCGCCCGAGGGGTATGGCGAGTTTGATGCAGGGGTGCCGAAGAAGTTTGTGATTGATCCGCATAAGACGTTTAGTGCGGCGTAGGTCGGAATAATCAGAGCCCCGTATATAGGGGCTCTGTTTTTTGTATTGCTCATGTTCGATAGGCACTTTAAGTGTGCGACTTTTTCGGCTCTGATGAATTTGCAGTTGGAGATGTTTCGTCTTTTTCAGAGAGCCTTTCGTAAAAAGTATTACGGTTTTTTGGGGGGGAATGACGGAGCACTGAGCCCTGCATATCAGTTGCTAGTAATGTCGTGGAGGTCATGCGCTTATGTTTCTGTGTCATACGGGAAACCTATGTTGAGAGACTTTGCGCCTGAAGCTGCTGTGAAGCCAGAAATCTGACGGTTTATGTATAATTAAAAGTATTATTTGGTGTTGGTTCGCATAAGGTTTTGCGCGTAGTCAAGGTCGGCTTCAAGCTGCTTTAGATGATGGGTGAGTAGAATAAGATTTTTTTTGGGGGCTGAATACTGTGCTGATAATTCTGTAAATATTATGCGATTTTTTTTTGTTTTGTCATCTATAGCAGAGATTTCGTCTGTTATTGTGCCAAGGTCTTGAGTCCTTTTAAGTAACTCAACGTATTTTTTGCGCTGCGTGTTAAGGTCATCTATGGCGGCTTCCGCTTCAAGCATTTTTTTAATGCCGCGACCATATTTTTTTTTGTAATCTTGAATGTTTTGGCTCGTTTTCTGAATTTCTTGCGTTTGTTCTTGACTTAAATTTTGTAGATGGATAGTTTCTGAATCGGTGAATTTAGGAGCTGGTACTAGTTTTGTTTGACCGTTGATTTGTTCATTTCTGTAGAGCTTCCCGTTTATATTGCTTTTATCGCCGATTAGCGTTAAGCCCGCTGGGCTTCTTAGCGGATTTTTCATGTAGCCGGAGGCGTCCGTATAATTTACCGGGTCATTAGAACAGTAAGCGTAAGCATTGATGTTACCGGCTCCGAAAGGACTTAAGCGGTCGGGCGAGTGAAAACGCATCAGTATTGGATTGTAGGCTCTGTAGCTGCCAAGTAGGTAGAAGCCTGCAACTGTGCGAAGTTCCGCGTTGAATCGGAGCTGGGGGCTGTCCGAGATTGCATGTGGGTCGAACCCGTAGGTCGCATACGATAGTGAAAGAGGCTCTTGTTTTGTATGCGCACGCAATATTGAACCTTGCATGTCTGTTGCCAGTAACGATGTTGCCGAGGGGGAGAGGTGCTTCGGTTGCATGACTGTCTCCAAATGATCTTGGGTCTCCTTCACAAATTTGCGGCAATGGAGCTAGGCCCGCTACTGGCAAAAATGCTAGGTCTCAAAAAGAATCCTACCCAGAATGAGGCTATACCCCACATACTGCTTGAGGTTGCAGGAAATATCCTACGCGATATGTCGATGCACTTCTGATTGTCCGGGGAAATCCTGCCCACTAGGCTTTCCCGGTCGCTGTCGGTTCAGCGATCGGGTGTGGAAACCCGGATATGCGTCCTGGAACGTGTCGTTATGGCGGCTGTGCGCGGGAGGCTTAGTGCCTACCGGGTTTTCCTGAATGCATCCGAGTCCACCCCGTGTACAGCTGCAACCCTTTTGTGTGGAAACGAATAATGCAGCATCACTGCATTCAGGTGACTGTCATGAAAAAATCGTCCCCCGACCCACCCGAAGACCTCCACGCCAAATTACAACTCCCACCCGGCCAATCCCTTTCCACTGCTCTCCTCGAAGGCGCCGTGCCCATCGAGGAGGTGCTGATGAACGTCTGCCATTTCATGTTCATCGCCTATACCGACGGCTATCACGCCCAAGAGCTGGCGACCGACGGCGATGTGAAGCAGCTCCAGGCGTCGAGCCTGCAGCATCTGACTGTCGCCTGGGGGCAGTCAGATGCGCTGGTGGGGGCGTTGAAGCAGGTGCCTGCCTCGGGCTTTTATCAGCCGGGTTGAAATAGCCGCGGTCGCTGTGCGGCCCATCGCCGGCAAGCCCACACACAGGTACAGCGCAGGCCTTAGGCTGTTGTGCAATCCACTGTGGGAGCTGGCTTGCCAGCGATTGGGCCCTTGGGATGAACACCGATGGCCGGCCCGGAACAAACCTCCGGCACCCCAGTCCAACCCTTCGTTTCCCGGCCATTCCGGCCGACGAGGTCCCTCCCGATGAAAGCATTCACCCTGACAACCCTGATGACCCTGGCCGTAAGCCCGGTGTTCGCCTTCAACCTCAGCGACGCGGCCAATGCCGTCTCGGCCATGCAGAACCAGCAGGTTCAGGGACAAGCGCCAGCCGCCCAGGCCAACCTGCTCAACACGCTGGGTAGCGAATTGAAGATCACTCCGGAGCAAGCCATCGGCGGCGCGGGGGCCATGTTGGGCCTGGCGCGCAACAACCTCAGCGGCGATGACTACGGGCAGTTGACCAAGGCCGTGCCGGGGCTCGACCTGCTGTCGGGCAACAATGCGCTGGGTGGGCTGAACGGCTTGGGGCAGTTGCTGGGCAATGACAAGAACAGCTCGGCCCTGAGCAATGCGCTGGGCGGTGAAGTCGAGAACCGCAATGACCTGGATACCGCCTTCAAGGCGCTGGGCATGGATACCGGGATGATCGGCCAATTCGCGCCGTTGATCCTGCAGTACCTGGGGCAGCAGGGAATTGCCGGGTCGTTGCTGCAGAACCTGGGGAGTTTGTGGGGTAGCCCGGCGGTAAACACCCCGTCGGTCTGACCCCACCCTCTGAAGGAGCGGTGCACCGCCGCTCCTGCAGGAAACATGCGGGGCTACGCGGTCTCGGAGAAATCCACCAACCGCACCGGCCGACGGAAACCAGCCGTCAGCACCGCCAGGTACGCCAGCCCCAACGCAAACCAGCACAAGCCGATCACCAGCGTCAGCGCCGACAGGCTGGTCCACAGCCACAAGGTCAGGCCCAACCCCACCAGCGGTACCGCGCCATAGCGCAGCAGGCCCAGCGGCGTGCGCTGTCCCGCGTCATCCATCAGGTGCGTCTTCACCACCGCCAGGTTCACCGCCGAGAACGCCACCAGCGCGCCAAAGCTGATCAGCGAGGCGAGGGTGGCCAGGTCGATCACCAGTGCCAGCAGCGAGAACGCCGATACCAGCAGGGTGGCGAACAACGGCGTGCCGAAGCGCGGCGACAGGTAGCCGAAGCTGCGCTGCGGCAGTACGTGGTCGCGGCCCATGGTGAACAGGATGCGCGACACCGCCGCCTGCGAGGCCAGCGCCGAGCCCAGGCTGCCGGCAACGAAGGCAGCGGTGAAGAAGTTGGCGAGGAACTGCCCGCCGGCCTTCATCATCACTTCGTTGGCGGCGGCATCGGTGTTGGCGAAGGTGCTGCCCGGCAGCACCAGCTGGCTGACATACGCCAGCACGGTGAACAGCAGCCCGGCGCCAAGGGTGGTGAGGATGATCGCTCGCGGCACGTCGCGGCGGGCGTCCTTGCATTCTTCGGCCAGGGTCGACACGGCATCGAAGCCGAGGAACGACAGGCACAGCACCGCAGCCCCTGCCATCAAGGCAGCGAAGCCCGGCGCGCTGCCATCACCGCGCAGCGGCGCCAGCAGGTCCACCGGCTGGCCGGCCAGGCCCTGCCAGGACAGGGCGACGAACACGCCGATGAAGACGATCTGCGCGCCGACGATCAGGTTGCTGGTCTTGGCCACCGAGTGGATGCCGACCACGTTGAGCACGGTCACCACGGCGATGGCCGCCAGCACGATGGCCCAGGCCGGGATGGCCGGGAAGGCGATGTTGAGGAACAGCCCGATCAGCAGGTAATTGATCATCGGGATGAACAGGTAGTCGAGCAGCAGGGACCAGCCCGCCAGGAAACCCACGTTGGGGCCGAACGCCATGTTGGTGTAGGAGTACGCCGAGCCCGCGACCGGGAAGCGCTTGACCATGAAGCTGTAGGAGGTGGCGGTGAACAGCATGGCCAGCAGGGTGACCAGGTAGGCAGCGGCGGTGCGGCCACCGCTGAGTTCGGTGACGATGCCGTAGGTGGTGAAGATGGTCAGCGGGACCATGTACACCAGGCCGAAGAACACCAGGGCGGGCAGGCCCAGGACGCGGCGCAGTTGCGCGGGGGCGGAGCAGGGAGGGTTGGCCATCGATCGATCCTGGCTTTTCTTGTAGTTGTGGTTGATCGATTTTTATCCACTCAGGTGGGTGGTGACAAACAAAGAGTTCCTTATGTCGATTATAAATCTGGATTTTAATCGGGGTTTGGTGAGGTATCTGTAGGCCCTATCGCGGGCAAGAGCGCGCCAGGGCCATTGGTTTCAGCGCATCTCTGCGCGCAACTGCGCGATCCGCTGGTCCTTGTCCAGCCACAGCTGGTTGACCCAGGCCTGCACCGTCTGACGGAACGTCGGATCGTTCTCGTAATCGCCCGCGCACAACGCCGGGTCCAGCTCGCGCACGCGGATGTCGATGATCACCCGGCTGATACTGCCGTTGAGCAGATCCCAGAACCCCGGCGCCTTGTCGCCCGGGTAGACGATGGTCACATCGAGCAGCGCATCCAGCTGCTCGCCCAGCGCCGCCAGTACGAAAGCCACGCCGCCGGCCTTGGGCTTGAGCAGGTGACGGTAGGGCGATTGCTGCTCGGCGCGCTTGGCCTCGGTGAAGCGGGTGCCTTCGAGGTAGTTGACCACGGTCACCGGCTGGCGCTTGAACAGCTCGCAGGCGGCCTTGGTGATCTCCAGGTCCTTGCCCTTGAGTTCGGGGTGCTTGTCGAGGAAGGCCTTGCTGTAGCGCTTCATGAACGGGTAATCCAGGCCCCACCAGGCCAGGCCCAGCAGCGGTACCCAGATCAGCTCTTTCTTGAGGAAGAACTTGAAGAACGGCACGCGGCGGTTGAGGCTCTCGATCAGCGCCGGGATATCCACCCAGGTCTGGTGATTGCTCACGCACAGGTACGAGGTGTCCTGGCGCAGCGTGTCGACGCCGCGAATGTCCCACTGGGTGGGGATGCACAGGGCGAAGATGGCCTTGTCGATTTCCGACCAGGTTTCGGCGATCCACATCACCGCGGCCGACGCGTAGTCGCGGCCACGGCCCGGCAGCACCAGCTTGAGCAGGGCGAAGACCAGCAGCGGGCCGATCAGCACCAGGGTGTTGAGCAGCAGCAGGGTGAGGGTGAGGATGCCGGTCAGCAGGCGACGCATAAGGGGACTCTTGTTGTGTGAGGTGAACGGTTGGCAATGATAAGCAGGGTATGGCCCTTAGCCAAACGTCGTACGTCCATTAACTGGGACAAATGTTTCACATTATGTTGTTTAACCTGTGGCGACGAACCTATCCTGCCCGCACAGTCTAAGCACTGACCCCTCTCAAGGAAGCCTGCCCTGTGAAACCCTTGCTTGCCCTGCTGTCCCTTCTGGCGCTGCCGGTAATGGCCGCCGAACCGACGCTTTATGGCCGTTACGAGAACATCAAGCTGCCGGAGATCGGCCAGACCCTCAAAGCCAAGATGGATACCGGTGCCTGGACCGCTTCGCTGTCGGCCAAGGACATCGAGATGTTCACCCGTGATGGCAACGAGTGGGTGCGCTTCCGCCTGGCGACCGAGGGCGCCAGCGACAAGCTCTACGAGCATGAAGTGTCGCGTATCAGCAAGATCAAGAACCGCGCCGAGGAAGATGACGAGGAGGAGTCGCCAGCGCTCTCGCATCGCCCGGTGATCGACCTGGAAATGTGCCTGGGCGATGTGAAACGCACCGTGGAGGTCAACCTGGTCGACCGCAGCAATTTCCGCTATCCGCTGTTGATCGGCTCCAAGGCCCTGCGCAAGTTCAAGGCGGCGGTGGATCCGCGCGAGAAGTTCACGGCAGGCAATCCGGGCTGCTGATGCAGCAGTTGCAAGCATAGAGCGACAAGCTGCAAGAAACGGCGGATCGGTGTAAGTTGCCGCGATCCGCTTTCACTTGAAGCTTGCAGCTCGAGGCTTGCCGCTCAGATGCCCCACATCCTCATCGTCGAAGACGAATCCGCCATCGCCGACACCCTCATCTACGCCCTGCAGGCCGATGGCCACAGCACCGAGTGGGTGACCCTCGGCAGCGCCGCCGTCGAGCAGCAGCGCCTGCGCCCGGCCGACCTGGTGATCCTCGATATCGGCCTGCCCGATATCAGTGGCTTCGAGACCTGCCGCCAGCTGCGCCGCTTCAGCGAGGTGCCCGTGATGTTCCTCAGCGCTCGCGACGCCGAGATCGACCGCGTGCTGGGCCTGGAGATCGGCGCCGACGACTACGTGGTCAAGCCATTCAGCCCCCGCGAGGTGGCGGCGCGGGTGCGGGCGATCCTCAAGCGCATGGCGCCGAGGGTTGAAGTGGCCAGCGACAGCACACCGTTCCAGCTCGATACCTTGGCGATGCGTATCAGCTACCGGGGTCAGGCGCTGGCGCTCACCCGCCATGAGTTCCGCTTGCTGCAAAGCCTGCTCGAGCAACCGCGCCGGGTGTTCAGCCGCGAGCAACTGCTCGATGGCCTGGGCGTGGCCTCGGATGTGGGCTACGAGCGCACCATCGACAGCCATATCAAGAGCCTGCGCGCCAAGCTGCGCCAGGTTGCCCCTGACGCCGAGGCGATCCAGACGCACCGCGGCCTGGGCTACAGCTACAGCCCGGAGCACGCCTGATGCGCCTGGGGATTCGCATCTTCCTGGTGTACTTCCTGTTCGTCGGCCTGGCGGGTTATTTCCTGCTCAATACAGTGCGCGAGCAGATCCGCCCGGTGGTGCGTCAGTCATCGGAAGAAACCCTGGTGGACACCGCCAACCTGCTGGCCGAGATCCTGCATGACGATGTGAAGAACGGCACCCTGACCCAGAGCCGCCTGTCGCAGGTACTGGCCTCCTATGGCGAGCGGCGCCCGAGCGCGCAGATCTGGGGGTTGGCGAAAAACCAGGTCAGCCACCGGATCTACGTGACCGATGCCAAGGGCATCGTCCTGCTCGACTCCAGCGGCCGGGACGTGGGCAAGGACTATTCGCGCTGGAATGACGTCTACCTGACCTTGCGCGGCCAGTACGGCGCACGTTCGACCCGCAGCGACCCGGATGACGAAAGCACTTCGGTGATGCATGTGGCGGCGCCGATCCTCGACGGTGGCCAGATCATCGGCGTGGTCACCGTGGCCAAGCCCAACAGCTCGCTGCAGCCATACATCGACCGCTCCGAGCGGCGCCTGCTGATCCTCGGCCTCGGGCTGATCGTGCTTGGCCTGTTGGTGGGGGCGGCGCTGTCGTGGTGGCTGACCCGCTCGCTGCGCCGCCTAACCCACTATGCCCAGGCGGTCAGCGAGGGGCAGCGTGCCGCGCTGCCGCACTACAAGGGCGGCGAGCTGCTGCAACTGGCCACGGCGGTGGAACGCATGCGCACCCAGCTCGAAGGCAAGGCCTACGTTGAACGCTATGTGCACACGCTCACCCATGAACTCAAGAGCCCGCTGGCGGCGATCCGTGGCGCCTCTGAGCTGCTGCAGGGCGACATGCCGCAAGAGCAGCGGGCGCGCTTTGCCGGCAACATCGAGCGCGAGAGCGACCGCCTGCAGCAGATGATCGAGCGGTTGCTCAACCTGGCCCGGGTCGAACAGATGCAGGCCCTGGAGGACGAGCAGCAGGTGGCGGTGGCGGCGTTGATTGACGAACTGTTGCTGGCCCAAGGTACAAGGATCGACGGTGCCGGGTTGCAGGTGCGCCAGCGGATCCCGGCGGGCCTCAGGCTACTGTGCGATCCATTCCTGATGCGCCAGGCGTTGGCCAACCTGCTGGACAATGCATTGGACTTCACCCCGCAGCAAGGCGCATTGGCCTTCGAGCTGGAGCGCGATGGCGAGCGGGTGGCCTTAAGCCTGTTCAACCAGGGGCAGGCGATCCCCGAATATGCCCTGGGCCGGGTCAGCGAGCGCTTCTATTCGCTGCCAAGGCCCGGCACCGGGCGCAAGAGCACCGGGCTGGGGCTGAACTTCGTGGCCGAGGTGATGCAGTTGCATGGCGGGGCGCTGGCGGTGGACAACGTCGAGGGTGGCGTGCGGGTGAGGTTGTGGCTGCCGGCGCGGCGACTTACCTGAGAGGCAAGTCGCCCACTCCCACAGGCTTTCTGCTGACCGCTCCAATCTCCACACAATCTCCACATTCCCTCCCCAAGGGCTCCACGCAGCGGGCAGACACTGCCCCCATCGCAAACGGAGCCCAACCCCATGAACAAGACCCTAGGTTTCAAGCTCGGCCTGATTGCCGTGCTGATCCTGCTGCTGCTGATTCCCCTGCTGATGATCGGCGGCTTGATCGACGAACGTCAGCAACTGCGCAACAACGTGCTCGGCGAGATCGCCGCGAGCTCCAGTTTCGACCAGTTGGTCAGTGGCCCGGTCGTGGTAGTGCCCTATCGCAAGTACGAGCGCCGCTGGATCGACAAGGACGGCAAGAGCGTCCAGGAAACCAGCACGGTCCACGGCCAGCTGTATTTCCTGCCGGAAACCTTCGAAATGGATGTGGGCGTCGATACCGAGCTGCGTGCCCGGGGCATCTACCAGGCGCGCCTGTTCCATGCCAAGAGCAGGATCAGCGGCCGCTTCAAGCTGCCCGAGCGCTGGGGGATCGAGAAAGACTACGACGACTATCGCTTCGACAAGCCGCGGCTGATGGTCGGCATCAGTGATATCCGCGGCATCGAGAACAGCCTTGAACTGAAGTTGGACGACCAGCGCCTGCCGTTCCAGCCCGGCAACGGAGTCGATTGGTTGCCTGGCGGCGTGCATGTGGACCTGCCGCAGTTCAGCGAGCCGCAGGCCCGGGAGTTCACCTATGCCTTCGACCTGGACCTGCTGGGCACCGGGCAACTGGCCGTGCTGCCGGTCGGGCGCAGCAGTACCGTGGACATGCGCGCCAACTGGCCGCACCCGAGCTTCATCGGCAACTTCCTGCCCAGCCGCCGCGCCATCGACGAGAAAGGCTTCAGCGCCCACTGGCAGACCACGTTCTTCGCCACCAACCTGGAGGAGGCGGTGCGCCTGTGCGCCACTGCGCAGAAGTGCGCTGACTTCACCGACCGGGCTTTCGGCGTCAGCTTCGTCGACCCGGTGGACCAGTACCTCAAGAGCGAGCGGGCGATCAAGTACGCGCTGCTGTTCATCGCCCTGACCTTCGCCGGCTTCTTCCTGTTCGAGGTGCTGAAGAACCTCAGCGTGCACCCGGTGCAGTACATCCTGGTGGGCGTGGCCCTGGCGTTCTTCTACCTGCTGCTGCTGTCGTTGTCGGAGCACCTGGGGTTCGGCCTGGCCTATGGGCTGTCGGCGTCGGGCTGTGTGCTGCTGATCGGCTTCTACCTGGTGCACGTGCTGCGCAGCCTGGGACGCGGGGTGGGCTTTGCGGCGGGGTTGGCGGCGTTGTACGGCATGCTCTACGGGCTGCTCAGCGCCGAGGACTACGCACTGCTGATGGGCTCGTTGCTGTGCTTTGGCCTGCTGGGTGTGTTCATGGTGCTGACCCGCCGGCTGGACTGGTCGCGGGTGGGGAGGTTGGGATGAGGGAGGATAGAGAGATCGGGCTGTGGTTGGCCCAGCGGATCGGGCAGTTGTTTCCTGTACTGCCAAGGTGAGGCCATCGCGGGGCAAGCCTGCTCCCACGCAAATCCAGGTTTCGATCCAGATTTTGGCGTGGGAGCGGCGATGCGGCGGCCCGACTTGCCCCGCGATAGGGCCCGGTCAGGCTGCCGGTGCGGTGGCCAGCATCGACGCCCGCTGGCTGACCTCGGCGTACCACGCCGCCAGCCCCGGATACTCTCCGCGCCAGTCGAACTCCGGCTGGCGCAAGTCCAGATAACCCAAGGCGCAGGCCACACCGATCGCGGCGATATCGAAGCCGGAGATGATCTCTGCCAGGTGCTCGTGCTCCAGGCTCGCCAGCCCGCGGCGGATCTTCTCGCCCTGCGCTGTCACCCAACCGTCCCACTGCTTGTCCACCGGGCGCAGGAAGGTCTCGTAGCGCGTGGCCACGGAGGCATCCATGATCGCGTCGGCCTGCGCGGCCAGGGTCAGGCGCCGCCAGCGCGCCGAGCCCTCGCGGGGGATCAACGGCAGGCCGACATGCTGGCTGTCGAGGTATTCGCAGATCACCCGGCTGTCGTGCAGCACGCTGCCATCGTCCAGGCGCAGGGCCGGGATCTTGCCGATCGGGTTGTCGCGGTTGAGCTGCTCGTCGCCGTTCAGCGGGCTGATGTTCACGCCCTGCACGCTGACGCGCTCCAACTGGCCGGTCTCGTGCAGGACGATCATCACCTTGCGCACGAACGGTGACAACGGCGAATGGAACAGGATCATGGCTCAGTTGCCCTGCAGGCTGGGCGGCAGGCACACGCCGGTGCCGCCGATGCCGCAGTAGCCGTCCGGGTTCTTGGCCAGGTACTGCTGGTGGTAGGCCTCGGCGAAGTACACGGTCGGCGCCTGGGCGATCTCGGTGGTGATCTCGCCAAAGCCTGCCTTGCTCAGTTCGGCCTGGAAGGCGGCCTGGCTGGCCTGGGCTTCCTCGAGTTGCTGCGGCGAGGTGCAGTAGATCGCCGAGCGGTACTGGGTGCCGACATCGTTGCCCTGGCGCATGCCCTGGGTCGGGTTGTGCAGTTCCCAGAACATCGCCAGCAGTTCGCGGTAGCTGACCTTGTTCTTGTCGAACACCACCAGCACCACTTCGGTGTGGCCGGTCAGGCCCGAGCAGACTTCTTCATAGGTCGGGTTGGGGGTGAAGCCGCCGGCGTAGCCGACCACGGTGCTGACCACGCCTTCGCGCTGCCAGAAGCGCCGCTCGGCGCCCCAGAAGCAGCCCAGGCCGAAGATGGCGAAGTCGATGTCGCCTTCGAAGAACGGGCCGAGCAGCGGGGTGCCTTCGAACACGTAGTGGAACTCGGGCAGGGTCATCGGGGTTTCGCGGCCAGGCAGGGCCTGTTCCGCGGTGGGCAGGACATTTTTGTTCACCAGGATTTCCGAACGCAGGACCATGGCCGTTCCTCTGTGTTTTTTCAGTGGGATAGGTGTTGGACCCATCGCGGGGCAAGTCGCATCGGCGCACGCGATGGGGACCGAATGGCTTCTATAGTGCCCGAGCTTTACGCTGCTGTCAGTCCACCGGACCACGGGGATAGCGGCGCAGTTTTTCGCTCAGCTCGCGCCCCGGAATAGGGCGGTCGAACAGGTAGCCCTGGCCGACGTCGCAGCGGTGGCGGCGCAGGAATGCCAGCTGCTCGGGCGTCTCGATCCCTTCTGCGACCACCTTGAGCTTGAGGTTGTGGGCCATGGCCACCACCGCCGAGGTGATCTCCATGTCGTCCTGGTTGTCGGGGATCTCGTTGATGAAGCTGCGGTCGATCTTGATGATGTCGATCGGGAACTTCTTCAGGTAGCTCAGCGAGGAGTAACCGGTGCCGAAGTCGTCCATGGCCAGGGTCAGGCCCAGCGCCTTGAGCTCGTCGAGCTGGCGGTGGGTGTCTTCGGTGGCTTCGAGCAGCAGGCCTTCGGTCAGCTCCAGTTCCAGCAGGTGCGGTGGCAAGGCTTCCTCCTTGAGGATGCCAGCGATCGAGCCGACCAGCTCCGGGTCGGAGAACTGCTTGGGCGACAGGTTGATGGCCACGTGCAGGTTGCCAAGACCTGCTTCGCGCAGCTGCTGGCTCATGCGGCAGGCCTGGCGCACCACCCACTTGCCGATGGGGATGATCAGGCCGGTTTCCTCGGCCACGCTGATGAACTGGTCGGGGCGGATCATGCCGCGCTCGGGGTGGTTCCAGCGCAGCAGCGCCTCCAGGCCCAGCAGGCGACCGCTGCGCAGGCACAGCTTGGGCTGGTAGAACACTTCCAGTTCGTTCTGGGTCAGGGCGCGGCGCAGGTTGTTCTCGACGAACAGCTTGTAGCTGGCCTCGGCGTTGAGCACCTCGGTGAACACCTGGACCTGGTGCTTGCCGTTGGCCTTGGCCTTGTGCAGGGCCAGGCCTGCGTTCTTCATCAGCGTGGCCGGGTCGCTGCCGTGCAGTGGCGCGCAGGCCAGGCCCACGGAGGCGGTGACGTTGATCAGCTGGTTGTCGACGAACATCGGCTTGTCGAGGGTGCGCAGCAGCTGGTGGGCCACGCCCTGGCCGTCATCAAGGCTGGTGTCGTCGAGCAGCACGGCGAACTCGTTGCTGGCGAAGCGCGCCAGGCTGCCGCCGTTGGCCAGGCTGTTGCGCAGGCGCCGGGCCAGGCTGATCAGCAGCTTGTCGCCGGTCTGGTGGCCGAGGCTGTCGTTGATCCGCTTGAAGTTGTCGATGTCCACCAGCAGCAGGCAGATCGGGCTGTTGCTGTCGCGGGCGAAGCGCTCGTCGAGGTTGCGGATGAACGCCGGGCGGTTGCCCAGGTTGGTCAGGTTGTCGGTGTAGGCCAGGCGCTCGATGCGCTGCTGGGCCAGCTTGCTTTGGGTGACGTCTTCGTAGATGCCGATGTAGTGGGTCAGCTCGCGGTTGTCGCCGTACACCTTGGAGATCGACAGTTGCCCCCAGTAGGGCTCGAGGTTCTTGCGCCGGCTCTTGAACTCGCCCTGCCAGCTGTTGCCCATGGCCAGGCTCGACGGCGAGTCGAACAGCAGCTCGCTGAGGTTTTCCAGGGCCGGCAGTTCGGCCAGGTGGTGGCCCTGGACTTCCTCGGTGCTGTACTGGGTGATCGCCGTGAAGCTGGGGTTGACGTATTCCACCACGCCGTCGCGGTTGACCAGCAGGAAGGCGCTGGCGCTCTGCTCCACGGCCCGCTGGAAGAGGTGCAGGGCGCTGGCGGCGGTGCGTCGGTTGTGGTTGTTGATGACCTGGGCGAACTGGTCGGCCAGCTCGCCGGCGAAGGCGATCTCGTCCGACTGCCAGGCCCGCGGCTGGCCGGTCTGCTCCAGGCACAGCACGCCGACCACCTGGCCATCGATGCGGATACTGGCATCGAGCATCGCGTTGTCGTCGGTGCTGTACAGCGACTCGGCCATCTCGCGGGTGCGCGGGTCGTGGCTGGCGTTGTGGGCGTCGATGGCGCGGCTGGCGTGCAAGGCCTCGAGGTAGTCGGGAAAGCGGCTGGCGTCGATCGCCTCGGGCATGCGGTGCTGTTGTTCGCGGCGGTACCAGGCGCTGATCGGCTCCAGGCGCTGATCGTTCAGGTACCAGATGCTGGCGCAGTCGACCCGGTAGATCTCGCAGGCGCTGCGGGTGATCAGTTCGGCGGCTTCGAGCAGCGAGTTGCCGACGCTGTAGCGCTGGCGTGCCAGGCGCAGGATCAGGTCCTGCTGGGCGCGTACCCGATCCAGGTGCTCGAGCTGCTCCTGCTGGGCGCGCTGGTTCAGCTGTAGCGCCAGTTGCAGGCGATTGTTGCGCGATTCCAGGTCGTTCGCATCGAGGTCGGGGGCGTCTTGCGGGTGATCGTCGAACACCGTCAGGTAGCCACGCAGCAGTTGGCGGCTGTGCTGTTTGTAGCTTTCGCCGACTTCCAGCAGGCGCAGTGGCGCTGGGCTGGCGTGCAGGGTGTAGTGCACCCGGTAGTGGCCGCGCTGAGCCAGTTGCAGCTGGATCTCGTCGTGCAGCTTATAGCGGGCCTGAGGCTCCATGAGGCTGGCATAGGGCGAGCCGATCAGGGCGCAGAGCTCGGCAGCGGGCAGGCCGAATTGGCGGTCGCACGCCGGATCAAGGTAGAGCATCGCCCAACTGGCTTCGTTCAGCCGTTCGAAACGCAGCATGCCGAGCCGCGAGGGCACGGGGAGCTGCGTCACGACCTCGGCCGCCACACGGCTGGCGGCATCGGGTTGGCTTTTCATCGAAGACTCGCTTGAACTGGGGCGCGGCCTGAGGCACGGCGTATCGGGCAAGGTTGCATCATGTCCCGTGGGCTGGCAAGCGCCCATGCGGGATGCTGTGAACAGGTTGTCGGCCAACAGGATGAAATCTGAAGCGAGGTCCTTGGTGGGAGCGGGCCCAATAAAAAAAGCCCCGCCAATTGGCGGGGTTGAGGTACGAGCGTGGCAGCTCGAAAACGGTGCTGCCCCTCGCTTGAGGGGCAGCGTGCAGCGATTACAGCAGCATGGTGCGGATATCGCCCAGCACGTCGCCCAGGCGCTTGGTGAAGCGCGCGGCGGCGGCGCCGTTGATCACTCGGTGATCGTAGGAAAGCGACAGCGGCAGCATCAGCTTGGGCTGGAAGGCCTTGCCGTCCCAGACAGGCTGCATGGTTGCCTTGGAGACACCCAGGATCGCCACTTCCGGCGCGTTGACGATCGGCGTGAAGCCGGTACCGCCAATATGGCCGAGGCTGGAGATGGTGAAGCAGGCGCCTTGCATGTCGTCGGCCGAGAGCTTCTTGGTGCGAGCTTTCTCGGCCAGGGCGGCGGCTTCGGCAGCCAGTTGCAGCAGGCTCTTCTGGTCGACGTTCTTGATCACCGGGACCAGCAGGCCGTCCGGGGTGTCCACGGCGAAGCCGATGTGCACGTACTTCTTGCGGATGATCGCCTTGCCGCTTGGCGCCAGCGAGCTGTTGAAGTCCGGCAGTTCCTTGAGCAGGAAGGCGCAGGCCTTGAGCAGCAGCGGCAGCACGGTCAGCTTGACGCCAGCCTTCTCGGCCACGGCCTTCTGCGCAACGCGGAAAGCTTCCAGCTCGGTGATGTCGGCGGAGTCGAACTGGGTCACGTGCGGTACGTTCAGCCAGCTGCGGTGCAGGTTGGCGGCACCGACCTGCATCAGGCGAGTCAGGGCGACTTCTTCGACTTCACCGAACTTGCTGAAGTCAACAGCCGGGATCGACGGGATGCCAGCGCCGCCGGTAGCACCGGCAGCCGGGGCTTCCTTGGCCTTCTGCATCATGGCCTTGACGTAGACCTGCACGTCTTCTTTGAGGATGCGACCGTGCGGACCGGTAGCCGCGACCGAACCCAGGTCGACGCCGAATTCACGGGCCAGTTGGCGAACGGCAGGGCCAGCATGGACCTTGGCGTTGCTGCCGGCGGCCGGCGCGGTGGCGACCGGTGCGGGGGCGGCAGCCGGAGCAGCAGCGGCAGGTGCCGCGGCTGGAGCAGCCTCAGCCTTGGCCGGAGCGGCGGCTGGCGCTGGCGCGGCAGCAGGGGCAGCGCCGGCGGCTTTGATCTTGAAGATCAGGTCGCCGGTGCCGACTTCGTCTTCCAGCTTGCACAGCACGGCTTCGATCACGCCAGCGGCGGGCGACGGGATCTCCATGGAGGCCTTGTCGGACTCCAGGGTGATCAGCGACTGGTCGGCTTCGACGGTGTCGCCGACCTTGACCAGTACTTCGATGATCTTGGCCTTGCCCGATGAGCCGATGTCCGGCACGTGGATGTCCTGCACGCTGGCGGCAGCCGGGGCTGCGGCCGGAGCAGGGGCGGCTTCGGCGGCAGGCGCTGGGGCAGCAGCTGGCGCCGGAGCAGCAGCGGCAGGCGCCTCAGGTGCCGCGGCAGCGGCACCCTCGACTTCCAGGACCAGCAGCTCGTCGCCTTCTTTCAGGCGGTCGCCCAGCTTGACCTTCAGTTCCTTGACCACGCCGGCCTTGGGGGCCGGGATCTCCATGGAGGCCTTGTCGGACTCCAGGGTCAGCAGGCTCTGGTCGGCCTCGATACGGTCACCGACCTTGACGAACAGCTCGATGATTTCACCTTCACCGCTGCCGATGTCAGGTACGCGAATGAGTTCGCTCACTTAAAAATACTCCTCAGCAGTCCAGTGGGTTGCGCTTGTCCGGGTCGATGCCGAACTTGACGATGGCGTCAGCCACAACCTTGGGTTCGATCTCGCCACGGTCAGCCAGGGCTTCCAGGGCAGCCAGCACCACGAAGTGGCGGTCGACTTCGAAGAAGTGACGCAGCTTCTTGCGGCTGTCGCTGCGACCGTAACCGTCGGTACCCAGGACTTTGAACTCTTTGCTCGGCACCCACTGGCGAATCTGCTCGGCGAACAGCTTCATGTAGTCGGTGGAGGCGATGACCGGGCCCTTACGACCGGCCAGGCACTCTTCGACGTAGGTCTGCTGAGGCTTCTGGCCAGGCTTGAGGCGGTTGGCGCGTTCCACGGCCAGGCCGTCGCGACGCAGTTCGTTGAAGCTGGTGACGCTCCACACGTCGGCGCCGACGTTGAACTCTTCACGCAGGATCTTCGCGGCTTCGCGGACTTCGCGCAGGATGGTGCCGGAGCCCATCAGCTGTACGTGGTGCGCGGCTTCGCGGGTGTCTTCTTCCAGCAGGTACATGCCCTTGATGATGCCTTCCTCGACACCGGCCGGCATGGCTGGCTGCTGGTAGGATTCGTTCATCACAGTGATGTAGTAGAAGATGTCCTGTTGCTCTTCGGTCATCTTCTTCATGCCGTCCTGGATGATCACCGCCAGCTCGTAGCCGTAGGTCGGATCGTAGGTGCGGCAGTTCGGGATGGTGCCCGCCATCATGTGGCTGTGACCGTCTTCGTGCTGCAGGCCTTCACCGTTGAGGGTGGTACGGCCGGCAGTACCGCCGATCAGGAAGCCACGGGTGCGGCTGTCGCCTGCGGCCCACGCCAGGTCGCCAATGCGCTGGAAGCCGAACATCGAGTAGAAGAT
This sequence comes from Pseudomonas soli, assembly GCF_900110655.1. Lineage (GTDB taxonomy): Bacteria > Pseudomonadota > Gammaproteobacteria > Pseudomonadales > Pseudomonadaceae > Aquipseudomonas > Aquipseudomonas soli. The sequence goes on along the minus strand of NZ_FOEQ01000006.1, from coordinate 147,572 downwards.
GTAGAACGGCAGCATCGGCTGGTTGTGGCAGCTGTACGAGGTACCGGCAGCGATGAACGACGACATGGCGCCGGCTTCGTTGATGCCTTCCTCGAGAATCTGGCCCTTCTTGTCTTCGCGGTAGAACATCACCTGGTCTTTATCGACTGGCTCGTAGAGCTGGCCAACCGACGAGTAGATGCCCAGCTGGCGGAACATGCCTTCCATACCGAAGGTACGGGCTTCGTCCGGGATGATCGGGACGATGCGCTGGCCGATGTCCTTGTCCTTGACCAGCTGCGCCAGGATGCGCACGAAGGCCATGGTGGTGGAGATTTCGCGGTCGCCCGAACCGTCGAGGATCGCTTTCAGCGTTTCCAGTGGCGGGGTCGGCACGCTGAAGCTCTTGGCGCGGCGCTGAGGCACGAAACCGCCCAGGGCAGCACGACGCTCGGCCAGGTACTTGGCTTCGGCAGAACCTTCTTCAGGCTTGAAGAACGGCAGGTTCTCAAGGTCCGCATCCTTGACCGGGATGTCGAAGCGGTCACGGAAGTGACGCAGGCTTTCGACATCGACCTTCTTGGTATTGTGCGCGGTGTTCTTGGCTTCGCCGGCACCGGTACCGTAACCCTTGATGGTCTTGGCCAGGATGACGGTCGGCTGCTCCTTGTGGTTCACAGCCTGGTGGTATGCCGCGTAGACCTTGTACGGGTCGTGGCCGCCACGGTTGAGCTTCCAGATCTCCTCGTCGGACAGGTCTTCGACCATGGCCTTGAGCTCTGGGGTGTTGAAGAAGTTCTCACGGACGTACGCGCCGTCCTTGGCCTTGTAGTTCTGGTACTCGCCGTCGATGACTTCGTCCATGCGGCGCTGCAGGGCACCATTGGTGTCCTTGGCCAGCAGTGGGTCCCAGAAGCGGCCCCAGACGACCTTGTTGACGTTCCAGCCACCGCCACGGAACACGCCTTCGAGTTCCTGGATGATCTTGCCGTTGCCGCGAACCGGGCCGTCGAGGCGCTGCAGGTTGCAGTTGATGACGAAGATCAGGTTGTCCAGCTTCTCGCGGCCGGCCAGGGCGATCGCGCCCAGGGATTCCGGCTCGTCGCACTCGCCGTCACCCATGAAGCACCAGACCTTCTGCTTGCCGGCCGGGATGAAGCCACGGGCTTCCAGGTACTTCATGAAGCGCGCCTGGTAGATGGCCTGGATCGGGCCCAGACCCATCGAAACGGTCGGGAACTGCCAGAAGTCAGGCATCAGCCATGGGTGCGGGTACGAAGACAGGCCGTTGCCGTCCACTTCCTGGCGGAAGTTGTTCATCTGTTCTTCGTTGATGCGGCCTTCCATGAAGGCGCGGGCGTAGACGCCCGGGGAAGCGTGGCCTTGGAAGAAGATCAGGTCGCCGCCGTGTTCGTCGGTCGGGGCCTGGAAGAAGTAGTTGAAGCCGATGTCATACAAGGTGGCGCTGGAGGCGAAGCTGGAGATGTGTCCGCCCAGGTCCGAGTCTTTCAGGTTGGTACGCATGACCATGGCCAGGGCGTTCCAACGCACCATCGAGCGAATGCGGCGTTCCATGAACAGGTCGCCGGGCATGCGTGCTTCGTGGGTGACAGGGATGGTGTTGCGGTACGGCGTGGTGATGGCATACGGCAGCTGCGAGCCACTGCGGGTGGCCAGCTCGCCCATACGGGTCATCAGGTAATGAGCGCGGTCTTCGCCTTCTTTGTCGAGGACCGACTCCAGGGCATCCAGCCATTCCTGGGTTTCGATTGGATCGAGGTCTTGCATGGCTTGCTCCAGGGCGGAAAGGCCACCAGAATCGATGGCCTGAGTTTGCGACTGGCCTTATGGGCAGACGTCGTGAATTCTTGGATTACCGGACAGTCATCCGGCGCGGTGTAGTTTTACTACAAATGCTTTCGCATTTCATGCTTTTGCACGTTGGGCGTAGTAGTAAAACTACACAAATGCGACGTTTGGTCGCACCCTGGGTTGTGAGGAAAAACGTTCATGTTGGTTGGCGTTGTGTTGCTAACGGGTGGATCTTGATGTTTTTTGCCAATCTTTCGGTTTTTTCGGCTATTTCCAACTTTTGTACGACAGTCCAACCGTGGTCCAGCCTGCGCTTGACCCCCTCAACCCCTCTCATTCACGCCGATCAAGGATAGACCATGCGCCTGCCTTTGCCGCTCGATCTGCCTGCCGCTCTCCAACCACTGGTCGTTCGTAATCGACAGTTCCTAGCAGACGCACTGGTTGCGCACCCTGGCCTGGCGACAAGCAGCTGGACAGAAGATCAGCGTCGGCAGTTCGACCAGGTGGCGGCGGCCAGCGAATTCGTGCTCACCCAGGCCCAACGCGAGCCGGCGATGCTGTTCGACCTGTTGGCCGGCGGCGAGATGGCACGTGCCTTCGCACCAGGCGAATTGCGTGCGCGCATCAAGGGCGCCGCCCAGGCCGCGCAATCCGAGGACGAGTTGGCGCGCAACCTGCGCCGCGAGCGCAATCGCCAGCAGCTGCGCATCATCTGGCGCGACGTCACCCGCCAGGCGGCGTTGGCCGAGACCTGCCGCGACCTGTCCGACCTCGCCGATGCCAGCATCGACGAAGCCTATCAATGGCTGTACCCGCGCCATTGCCAGCAGTTCGGCACACCCATCGGCAACCGCAGCGGCCAGCCCCAGCACCTGGTGGTGCTGGGCATGGGCAAGCTGGGCGCGGTGGAGTTGAACCTGTCGTCGGACATCGACCTGATCTTCGCCTTCCCCGAGGGCGGTGAAACCGAAGGCGTGAAGCGCTCGCTGGACAACCAGGAGTTCTTTACCCGCCTCGGCCAGCGCCTGATCAAGGCGCTCGACCCGGTCACCGTCGATGGCTTCGTGTTCCGTGTCGACATGCGCCTGCGTCCTTACGGCTCTGCAGGCGCGCTGGTGCTCAGCTTCAATGCCCTGGAGCAGTACTACCAGGACCAGGGGCGCGACTGGGAACGCTACGCCATGATCAAGGCGCGGGTAGTGGCCGGCGACCAGGCGGCCGGCGCGCAGTTGCAGGAGATGCTGCGGCCATTCGTCTATCGGCGCTACCTGGACTTCTCCGCCATCGAGGCGCTGCGCACCATGAAGCAACTGATCCAGCAGGAAGTGCGGCGCAAGGGCATGGCCGACAACATCAAGCTGGGGGCCGGTGGCATCCGCGAGGTCGAGTTCATCGCCCAGGCATTCCAGCTGATCCATGGCGGGCGCGACCTGAGCCTGCAGCAGCGGCCATTGCTGAAAGTGCTGACCACCCTGGAGGGCCAGGGCTACCTGCCGCCGGCGGTGGTCACCGAGCTGCGCGACGGCTACGAGTTCCTGCGTTACACGGAGCACGCGATCCAGGCCATCGCCGACCGCCAGACCCAGATGCTGCCGGACGACCCGACCGACCGCGCGCGCATCGCCTATATGCTGGGCTTTGCCGATTGGGATGGTTTCCATGCCCAACTGATGAACTGGCGTGGGCGGATCGACTGGCATTTCCGCCAGGTGATCGCCGATCCGGATGAGGATGAGGCCGAGGGCGAACTGGTAGTCGGTGGCGAATGGTCGCCCCTGTGGGAGCAGGCTCAGGATGAAGAAGCCGCCGGGCGCCAGTTGCAGGAGGCCGGTTTCCACCAGCCTGCCGAGGCGCTGCGCCGGCTCAATGCCTTGCGGGTCAGCCCGACACTGCGTTCGATGCAGCGCATCGGTCGTGAACGCCTGGATGCCTTCATCCCGCGGCTGCTGGCCCAGGCGGTCGAGCACGACAACCCGGACCTGGTGCTGGAGCGGGTGCTGCCCCTGGTCGAGGCGGTGGCGCGCCGCTCGGCCTACCTGGTGCTGCTCACTGAAAACCCCGGCGCGCTGCGCCGTCTGCTGACCCTGTGCGCGGCCAGCCCATGGATCGCCGAACAGATGGCGCGCTACCCCCTGCTGCTCGACGAGTTGCTCAACGAAGGCCGACTGTTCAGCCCGCCGCTGGCACCGGAGCTGGCCGCCGAGCTGCGCGAACGGCTCACCCGTATCCCCGAGGATGACCTGGAACAGCAGATGGAGGCCCTGCGCCACTTCAAGCTGGCCCACAGCCTGCGCGTGGCGGCCTCGGAGATCAGTGGCAACCTGCCGTTGATGAAGGTCAGCGACTACCTGACCTGGCTCGCCGAGGCCATTCTCGACCAGGTGCTGGCCCTGGCCTGGCGCCAGACCGTAGCACGCCATGGCCAGCCCAAGCGCAGCGACGGCAGCCTATGCGACCCTGGCTTCATCATCGTTGGCTACGGCAAGGTCGGCGGCCTCGAGCTGGGTCACGGCTCGGACCTGGACCTGGTGTTCATCCACGACGGTGACCCGAACGCCGAGACCGACGGCGCCAAGCCGATCGACAGCGCGCAGTTCTACACCCGCCTGGGCCAGCGCATCATCCACCTGCTGACCACCCAGACCAACTCCGGCCAGCTCTATGACGTGGACATGCGCTTGCGCCCGTCCGGCGCCTCGGGGTTGCTGGTGAGCTCGCTGGGCGCCTTCGAGCGCTACCAACAGAACGAGGCCTGGACCTGGGAGCACCAGGCCCTGGTGCGGGCCCGGGTGCTGGTGGGTTGTCCACAGGTGGCGAGTGCGTTCGAGAGCGTGCGGGCCAAGGTGCTCGGCCAGCCCCGTGACCTGGACAAGCTGCGCACCGAAGTGAGCGAGATGCGCGCCAAGATGCGCGACAACCTGGGCACCAAGGCCACCGCCGCGGGCACGGCGGGCAATGCCTTCGATGCCGGGCAACCCTTCGATATCAAGCAGGATGCCGGCGGTATCGTGGATATCGAATTTATGGTGCAATACGCCGCTTTGGCCTGGTCCCACGACCATCCGGCCATACTGCGCTGGACCGACAACATCCGTATCCTCGAAGAGCTCGAACAGGCCGGGTTGATGCCCGCCGCCGACGCCGTGCTGCTGCGCGAGCTGTACAAGGCGTTCCGCTCGGCCTCGCACCGCCAGGCCTTGCAGAAGCAGGCCGGGGTGATCGACGCGGTGCAGTTCGCCGAGGAGCGTCGCGAGGTGCGGCGGATCTGGGGGCAGTTGGGTTTGAGCTGAGATTGTCGGGGCCGCTTTGCGGCCTTTTCGTCGCGGTTCGTCGCCACGGCAAGCCGGCTCCCACAGGTGAATGCGGTCCATGTGGAAGCCGGCTTGCCGGCGAAAAGGGCGCAGCGCGCCCTCGGTGGTACACTGTCCGCCACATCGCCTGAATATAAAGAGGGGAGGCCAGGTTGTAGCGCAGCCTGCAGCCTCCCCGAATGTTTCTGGATAAAGCATGAGAATACTGATCATTGGCCCCAGCTGGGTCGGCGACATGGTAATGGCGCAGACCCTGTTCCAGAGCCTCAAACAGCAGCACCCCGACTGTGTGATCGACGTGTTGGCACCCGAGTGGAGCCGGCCGATCCTCGAACGCATGCCCGAGGTGCGCCAGGCCTTGAGCTTTCCGCTCGGCCACGGCGCGCTGGAGCTGGCCACGCGGCGGCGCATCGGCAAGTCGCTGGCCGGCCAGTACGACCAAGCGATCCTGCTGCCCAATTCGCTCAAGTCGGCGCTGGTGCCGTATTTCGCCGGCATCCCCAAGCGCACCGGCTGGCGCGGCGAGATGCGCTACCTGCTGCTCAACGATGTGCGCAAGCTGGACAAGGCGCGCTACCCGCTGATGATCGAGCGCTTCATGGCCCTGGCCTACGCACCGGGTAGCGAACTGCCCAAGCCGTATCCGCGCCCGGCCCTGCAAATCGAGGCGGCCAGCCGCGAGGCCGCCCTGGCCAAATTCGGCCTTGAGCTGGACCGCCCGGTGCTCGCCCTGTGCCCCGGCGCCGAGTTCGGCGAGGCCAAGCGCTGGCCCGCCGAGCATTACGCCGAAGTGGCCGAGGCGATGATCCGCCAGGGCTGGCAGGTGTGGTTGTTCGGTTCGAAGAACGACCACCCTGTCGGTGAGCAGATCCGCGACCGACTGATCCCGGGCCTGCGTGAGGAATCCTGCAACCTGGCCGGCGAGACCTCGCTGGCCGAGGCCATCGACCTGATGTCCTGCGCCAGCGCGGTGGTGTCCAATGACTCCGGGCTGATGCACGTGGCTGCCGCTCTCAACCGTCCGCTGGTGGCGGTGTATGGCTCGACCTCGCCGGGCTTTACCCCGCCGCTGGCCGACCAGGTGGAAGTGGTGCGCACCGGTATCGAATGCAGCCCATGCTTCGACCGCACCTGCCGCTTCGGCCACTACAACTGCCTGCGGCTGCTGGAGCCGGCGAAAGTGATCGCCGCCTTGCACAGCCTGGGTGGTTCCGACCTGATCGCAACCGTGGCCGAGGTCGACTGAGTGCGGGTCCTGATCATCAAGACGTCGTCGCTGGGTGACGTCATCCATACCTTGCCGGCCCTTACCGACGCCGCCCACGCCATCCCCGGCATCCGTTTCGACTGGGTGGTGGAGGAAGGCTTCGCCGAGATCCCCAGCTGGCACCCGGCGGTCGATCAGGTGATTCCGGTGGCTATCCGCCGCTGGCGCAAGAATATCTGGCAGACGCTCAAGAGCGGCGAGTGGAAGGCCTTCAAGCAGCGCCTGCGCGAGCGCAAGTACGACCTGGTGATCGATGCCCAGGGCCTGGTCAAGTCGGCCTGGCTGACCCGTTACGTGAAAGCGCCGGTAGCCGGCCTGGACCGTTACTCGGCTCGTGAGGGCTGGGCCAGCCGCTTCTATGACCGGCGGCTGTCGGTCGCTGTCGGCCAGCACGCCGTTGAACGCGTGCGCCAACTGTTCGCCCTGGCCCTTGCCTACGACCTGCCGGAAGGGCTGGGCAACTACGGCCTTGACCTCAACCGCTTGCAACTGCCGCCCGCCGCGCCCTACGTGGTGTTCCTGCATGGCACCACCTGGGCCACCAAACATTGGCCCGAGGCCTACTGGCGCGAGCTGGCCGAGCGCATGGGCCGGCGCAAGCTGCAGGTGATGCTGCCGTGGGGCAATCCTGCGGAAAAAGCCCGCGCCGAGCGCATCGCCCAGGGCTTGAGCAATTGCCAGGTGCTGCCCAAATTGAACCTGGCGGGCGTGGCCCGTGTGCTGGCCGCCGCCAAGGCCTGCGTGGCGGTGGACACCGGCCTGGGCCACCTGGCCGCCGCCCTGGATGTGCCGACCATCTCCCTGTTCGGCCCCACCAACCCTGGTCTGACCGGTGCCTACGGACGCGCCCAGATCCACCAGGCGAGCGACTTCCCCTGCGCCCCGTGCCTGCAGAAGAAGTGCACCTATAAACCGAGTGCCGAGGACCTGCGCCGGTTCGATCTCAAACGCGAGTGGCCGCTGTGCTTCACTCGCCTGAATCCCGAGCATGTGGCGGGCCGCTTGAGCGCGCTGCTGCTGGCTGAGGATGTTCGTTGATGCAATTGGCTTTTGTGCTCTACAAGTATTTCCCCTTTGGCGGGTTGCAGCGTGACTTCATGCGCATCGCCCTCGAATGCCAGAAGCGTGGCCACCAGATCCGTGTGTACACGCTGATCTGGGAAGGCGATATTCCGCCGGGCTTCGAGGTGCTGGTGGCGCCGGTCAAGGCGCTGTTCAACCATCGCCGCAACGAGAAGCTCAGTGCGTGGATGGCGGCGGACCTGGCCAAGCGTCCGGTCGATCGCCTGATCGGCTTCAACAAGATGCCCGGCCTGGATGTCTACTACGCCGCCGATGGCTGCTTCGAGGACAAGGCCCAGACCCTGCGCGGCGGCCTCTACCGCCGCTGGGGCCGCTATCGCCACTTCGCCGAGTACGAGCGGGCGGTGTTCGCCAAGGATGCACGTACCGAGATCCTGATGATCTCCGAGGTGCAGCAGCCGCTGTTCATCAAGCACTACGGTACGCCCGAGGCGCGTTTCCACCTGCTGCCGCCGGGCATTTCCCAGGACCGCCGGCGCCCGGCCGACGCCGAGGCCATCCGCGCCGCCTTCCGCCAGGAGTTCGGCCTGGCCGACGACGAGTTGCTGCTGGTGCAGATCGGCTCGGGCTTCAAGACCAAGGGCGTCGACCGCAGCCTCAAGGCCCTCGCGGCGCTGCCGTCAGCCCTGCGCAAGCGTACGAAACTGATGGTCATCGGCCAGGACGACCCCAAGCTGTTCCAGGTGCAGAGCACGGCTCTCGGCCTGGGCGACCAGGTGCAGTTCCTCAAGGGGCGCAGCGATATTCCGCGCTTCCTGCTTGGCGCCGATCTGCTGATCCACCCTGCCTACAACGAAAACACCGGTACCGTATTGCTAGAGGCGCTGGTCGCCGGCCTGCCGGTGCTGGTGTCGCAGGTGTGCGGCTATGCCCATTACATCGCCGAGGCCGACAGCGGCCTGGTGCTGGACGAGCCATTCGAGCAGGACCAGCTCAACGCCTATCTGCAACGCATGCTCGAAGACGCCGCGGCCCGTGCATCCTGGGCGAGCAACGGCGTGGCGTTCGCCGCCACCGCCGACCTGTACAGCATGCCGCAGCATGCCGCCGATGTGATCCTTGGGCAGGAGACCGCATGAAGCTGATACTGGCCGAACCGTTCAAGCGCCTGTGGGCCGGGCGTGACCCCTTCGATGCCGTCGAGGCCCTGCAGGGCGAGGTATATCGCGAGCTGGAAGGCCGTCGCACCCTGCGTACCGAGGTCGATGGCGCGGGCTTCTTCGTCAAGATCCACCGTGGCATCGGCTGGGGCGAGATTTTCAAGAACCTGCTCAGCGCCAAGCTGCCGGTGCTCGGTGCCGGCCAGGAGTGGCGTGCGATCCAGCGCCTGCATGAAGCTGGCGTGCCAACCATGACCGCCGTGGCCTACGGCGAGCGCGGTGGCAATCCGGCCACCCAGCATTCGTTCATCGTCACCGAGGAGCTGGCGCCGACCGTCAGCCTGGAAGACTTCAGCATCGATTGGGTGAAGCAGCCGCCAGCGCCGCGCCTGAAGCGCGCACTGATCGCCGAGGTGGCGAAGATGACCGGCGGCATGCACCGCGCAGGGGTCAATCACCGCGACTGCTACATCTGTCATTTCCTGCTGCACACCGACCGCCCGGTGACGCCGGAAGACTTCAAGCTGTCGGTGATCGACCTGCACCGCGCTCAGACACGGGCGAAAATTACCCGCCGCTGGCGCGACAAGGACCTGGCCGCCCTGTATTTCTCGGCCTTGGACATCGGCCTGACCCGCCGCGACAAGCTGCGCTTCTTGCGTGGCTACTTCCAGCGCCCGTTGCGCCAGGTGCTCAAGGACGAGGCCGCACTGCTCGCCTGGCTGGAGCGCAAGGCGCAGAAACTCTATGACCGCAAGCAACGTTACGGGGACGCACTCTGATGGCGAGCTGGAACCTGGCGCCTGAGTATGCGCACCTGGCGGCCGATTTCGGCAGTATCGACGCGGTGTTCGCGATCAAGGGCGAGCGCCTGACCCGCGACCCGCTGAGCGAGGTCATCCGTATCGAACGGGACGGGGTCAACTACTACGTCAAACGCTACACTGGCGCCGGCAAGCACATGCGTCGCTACCTGGGGCGCCCGCGCGTCAAGGCCGAGTGGCAGAACCTTAAGCAGTTCGCCAAGTGGGGCATCCCCACCGCCGACGTGGTCGCCTGGGGCCTCGAGCGCCAGGGCCTGGCGTTTGGCCGTGGGGCGATGATCACCCGCGAACTGCCACGCACCGAGGACCTTTCGGCGTTGGCTGAGCGCAATGATCCGCGCCTGCGTGACGCGGCCTGGGTCGACCATGTCAGCCGCCAGCTGGCGCGACATACGCGGGTGATGCACGACCATCATTTCGCCCATAACGATCTGAAGTGGCGCAACCTGCTGGTCGATGACCAGGGCACGCTGTTCTTCATCGATTGCCCAACCGGTGACTTCTGGCGCGGCTTCATGCTGCGCCATCGGTTGATCAAGGATCTGGCATGCCTGGACAAGGTTGCCAAATATCATTTGTCGGCGACCCAGCGCCTGCGCTTTTATCTGCAATACCGTGGACATGCGCGTCTGCATGGCCGCGACAAGAAGCGTATCCGTCAGGTCCTGGGTTTTTTCGAGGGAAGAGAATGACCGACTACCTGGCCAGTGCCGATCAGGCACTGCTGCAACGCCACGGACTGGGCGACTTCGAGGCGCTCTGGGCTTTGCAACTGGACGCTGTCGATGAACCCAACACTGGCCGTGGTGGCTGGAGCAGCGTTTTCCGTTTGGAGCTGGAGGGCAAGGGCTTCTACCTCAAGCGCCAGAGCGACTACTTTACTCGCAGCCTGCAGCGGCCATTTGGCGAGCCGACGTTCGCCCGCGAGTTCCGCAACATCAGCCGCTACCAGAAGCTCGACATCCCTGCCTTGCAGGCGGTGTTCTACGGCGAGCGCAAACAGGCTGGGCAGCATCGCGCGATTCTCATGACCCGCGCGTTGGACGAATGGATTGATCTCGAGCAGTTGCTTGCCCGCTGGTCGCAGATGGCTGCGCCGCAGCGCGAGGCGATTCTCCAAGCCTGTGGACGACTGGCCCGCACCCTGCACGCCGCCGGGCAGATGCACGGTTGCTTCTACCCCAAGCATATCTTCCTGCGTGAGCGCCGCGAGGGCTGGCAGGCACAGCTGATCGACCTGGAGAAGACCCGCCCGCTGCTGTTCGGCATGCGTGACCGGGTCAAGGACCTCGAGCCGCTGCTAAGGCGTGCCCGTGCCTGGAGCGAGGCAGACGTGCGTGTGCTGCTGGCCGCCTACCTGGAGCAGCCGGCAGACAGCGCCCTGGTTTCCACTTGGCTGCAACGCCTGACCCAACGCCGCCGTCACAAAGAGGCCCGCTGATGCGCCTGTCCGAATTGAAGGAGGCCGGGCGCAGCCCAAGCCTGCCCCTGACCATCACCCTCGCTGACGCGGCGGGCAGCGCCGACCTGCAACTGCTCAGCCTGCTGCGCGTGCTGCCGGGCCAGCGCTATGTCGGCGCCGGCATCTGGCGTGGCACCAAGGTCCTGGCCAAGTTGCTGGTCGGCGGCAATGCCGCTCGCCACTTCCAGCGCGAACGCGATGGCGCCCGACTGATGGCCGACCAGGGCCTGACCACGCCGCGGCTGCTGGTCGATGGCCTCAAGGAAGGCGAAGGTGGCTGGCTGTTGTTCGAATACCTCGATCACGCCGAAAGCCTGGGTGACGCCTGGGCCAAGGTGGAATCATTGCCGATGCTCGCCGACGAGCAGCACCTGGTGCTTGGCGAGGCGTTGACCGCTGTTGCGCACATGCACGCCAAGGGGTTGTGGCAGGAGGACCTGCACCTGGACAACCTGCTGCGCCAGGACGGCACGCTGTACCTGATCGACGGCGCCGGTATCAAGGCCGAAACCCCCGGCCAGCAGCTGTCGCGTCAGCGCGTGCTGGAAAACCTCGGGGTGTTCTTCGCCCAGTTGCCCAAGCGCCTGGAGCCTTTCATCGAGGAGGCGCTGGTGCACTACATCCTGGCCAACGCCGAGCATGCGCTGCCGCTGGAGGCGTTGCAAAAGCAGGTGGACAAGGTGCGCAACTGGCGCCTGAAAGACTACCTGGACAAGGCCGGGCGCGAATGTACGCTGTTCAGCGTCGAACGTAGTCTGTCGGGCCTGCGCGCCATCCGTCGCGGCGAAGTCGAGGCGCTGCTGCCGGTGCTCGAGAAGGCCGATGTACTGATTGACCAGGGCCACCTGTACAAGACCGGTGGGGCGGCCAGTGTGGCGCGTATCGAGGTGGGCGGCCGCACGCTGGTGCTCAAGCGCTACAACATCAAGAATACCGCCCACTGGTTCAAGCGCTTCTGGCGCCCGAGCCGGGCCTGGCATTCGTGGATCGAAGGGCACCGCCTTGAGTTTCTCGACATCGCCACGCCTCGCCCCCTGGCGGTGCTGGAGCAGCGGGTGATGGGGCTGCGCAGCACGGCCTATCTGGTGACCGAGTACGCCGACGGGCCGGACTTGATCGAATGCTTTGCACCCTACGTGCAAAGTGGCGAGGCGCCCGACGCGCAGGTCGAGGCCCTGGTGCTGGTAATGCAGCAACTGATCCGCGAGCGCATCAGCCATGGCGACTTCAAGGGCCACAACCTGTTCTGGCAGGACGGCCAATGGTCGCTGATCGACCTCGACGCCATGTGCCAACATGCCACCCAGCTCAGCTTCGCTCCGGCGTTTGCCCGTGACCGGGCGCGCTTGCTGCGCAACTGGCCGAGCGGCAGCGCCTTGCATCAGCGCCTGGACGCTGTGCTGCCTCGGCTGACAGCGTAAGCCTGCGGCAGCGTCAGCCAGGCGCTGCTGCGCCCGGCCTGGCGAACTTGGATACGCCACTGATGATCCTGCCAGCGTAACACTGCCCAAGGCTCCACGCCGGTGCTACGGGTAGCCGGGATCGGCAGGTGGTAGCGGCCCTGAAGCAGATGGCGGCGCAGCGCCAGCTGGCCGCCGCGGGTTTGCAGGTACAGCTGCTCATGGGCCAGGTAAAGCCCGTCGATGTCGCCGATCGCTGTCCCGTCGAGCTCTTCGGGTAGGCGGCAGTCATCGAACAGCCGCTCCAGGTCTGGCAGGCCGTCATACCAGAGCAGTGGTGAGTCGATCACCCAACGGCCATCGGCCAGGCGCTTGAGCGGCTGTAGTTGGTAAGCATCCGGCTGGGCGGGGTCGATCACGCGCCAGCGCTGGCCATCGAAGGTGACCCGGTAGTGTCGCTGCTGTGCATCCTGGATGAAGTAGTGGCTCAGTCCTTCGAATTCCGAAGCTTTTTCGAAGACCCCCTCGCCATAGATGCCATCGATTCGATAGCGCAGGTGTTCGGCTGGGGCCGCGACACTGTAGTGGCTGGGCATCGGCAACGGCGGCTGCGCCGGCATGCCGCGTAGCAGGCGGCGCATCAGGCCGGTGGTGGCCAGGCTGGTGGTCGCATCGTTGAAGTGACCCAGTGCGCTGTACACATGCTGCAGCACACCATTGAGGTCTTCGGCGCGATAGGCCTCCGCGCTGCCCCAGATCTCGATCGCCATGCGCCCCAGCGACATCGGGATCAGTAACCTCGACGGCAGTATCAGGCTGATCAGGTCGAGTACCCGCCAGGAGATGGCGACAGCTTGTTGCGCGTCTGCTTCCGCCGAAGTGCGGCTGTTGGCATCGGCGACTGCCAGCATGCCGTGGACTTCGGCCATGTAGTAGGCGAAGAACAGATCGTCGGCGATTGCGGGTGTACTCAGCACTGGGCCCAGGCGACCTTTGACCAATAATCCTTCAGTGGCGGCCTTGGAACGTTGCGCCATGCGACTGGTGACATAGCTGCGCAAGGCGGGTTTGCGCTTGAGCAGTCGTAGCAGTTCGCGTGGGCTGGCGAACGCACGCCAGGCCCTGCGGTCTGGCGCGTCGGGGGTGTACAGCACGAACAGGCCTGCCCGAGGCGTGCTGCAGTTGATGAGCAATACGCCTTGCACAGTATGGCCACCGATCAACAATTGCCGCACGGTGAGAGAGTCGCCATCCACCGGTGGGCGCAAGGCGTTGTGAGGGTAGTCCAGCACCTGGCGTACCCATGCATAGCCACGTTCGCTGCCACCAGCGGCTAGATGCCCAGCATAGCGCGCCTTGGCCGCTTCGGCGCGCATCCGCGCACGGTTGATCCGGCAATGGGCATGCAGACGCCAGGCGCCAACCGTCGAATCGATCAGTTGCGCCCTCAGGTACTCGACATAGCTGCCCCCTACGCTCAGATGCCGCACCATGCGCTTGATGTAGCCTGGCGACAGTTCGGCTGGCAATGGCTTGCCAAGGCGGTGGACGATGCGGGCGGTGAGCCAATAGTCAAAATCGAACCAGGCCACGTTGCGCAGCGCCAGTTGATCAAGGGAGTAGCGCTCGTGGATGTTCTCGACGAGCTGGCCGCCGACCTTTTCCAGCCCGCGCCAGGTGTTGTAGCTGGATGGGTTGAATGGATTCAGGTGGGGGCCGACCTGCCGGGTTTGGGTGACGTAGACCTCGATATCCGCAGGTGCAATGGTCAACCCCAGGTCATTGCGCAAGTGTTGTTGCACGCGCTGGCGTGCCCAGTCCTCGAGGCGGTTCTGTTCCTGGAACTGGCGCAGGGTGAGAATGCCGGGGGCGGCTACCTGCTGACCGGTGGCCACCAGTACTTGCAGGGTCTGCATGATATGCGTCAGGGCTTGCGGGCCTGCCTGGCGCAGCCAGTTGGGCAGGTGCTTTTCCAGCAGCAGGGCATAGCGGGTATCGAGCAGCGGACGCTTGCCACATTCATCGCCAAGAGCAACGGCCTTGCCGATGTCGGCCTGCACATCTGCTGTCGCCCAGGCAGTGTGGAGACGCCGCCGTTGCGCCTCTATCAGGCTGTCCACCTGGGCCTCGATAGGGTCGTCTGCGTACCATTGGTAGCGCAGGCGGTCAGCGAGACGGGCGTTGGCGATCTGCTCAGGCTCGACCAGCAGTTGCAACAGTGGAGTGCTCTGGATCGGGTCGTCGAGCCGCTCGCACAGCTCCTGATGCAGCTCGGCCAGCGACGTGTAGACCTCGATGCCCTGGGGCAGGCCGAACAGGTACGCCGGCCCATGTGCTTGTGCAGGAACCTGGTTTGCGCCTTCCGCTGTGCCAGCCATGAGCACGAAGGTGCCAGGGAGTGCGGCCCGCCATTGGGGGCGGTCGCGGCTCAGGACCGGTCGGTACACCTGTACGCGTTGCGCCACCGGCTGGCGGTGGCGTTGCCAGGCGCAGGGCAGGTCGAGGCAGCTACTGACGAGCTGCGCCTGCTGCTCGCTCAGCGTCTGGTCGTGGACGCGCAAACCGAGCTCGGCCTGCATCAATGCCCTGCGCAGGTCCACCAGCCGCAGACGGCGTGAGCGCCCCTGGGTATCGGTAGCCGTCCAGAAACTGGCGATCTCATGGTGGAGTCGGGGCCTCGCCTGCGCGTGCCGGCCGGGTACGGGCATTGCGGCGAGCAGCGTGAGAATCTGTTGGTCGATGAATTCGATACGTTCCAGGGGACGCATGGCCGCTCCTTGCTGTGGGGAGCGTCCACGCTACTGGGCCCTTGCGGGCGGCCTGTGGTATCCGGCTATCGACCGCACAGGCTGCGCACGCCGAGCACGGCGGGGACGCCCAGACCCAGCCAGGCGAGCGCGTCCCAGGGCCCATCACCCAGCAGGGCGGCGAACAGCCCGGCGGCGCCCAGCAAGCCGATGAGCAGGGGCCAGGCGAAAATCCGCAGGGTTGGCTGTGACTTGTGGCTCATGCACGTGCCTCCCTGGCTTTGCGTTGCTTGCCCCACCACAGGTACAGACCACTGCCGAGCACGACGATGGTCAGCACGTCCAGCACCGCCCACAGAATCTGCATGGAGCGGCCGCCGTAGTCACCAAAATGCAGGGGCTGGGACAGGCCCATGGCGTCCATGTACCAGGGCCGGGCGCCGACCGCGGTCACTTCCAGGGTGCGGGCGTCGATGAGTACCGGGGTAAACAGGTGGGATGTCAGGTGCGTGGCACCGTTCATGAATACCGCGTAATGGTGTTCGCTGGAGAAGCGCGTGCCGGGGAAGGCGATGAAGTCCGGACGCATGCCTGGCGCGGCCTGTTCGGCGATCTTCAGCAACTGCGTGGCCGGGGCGCGTTCGGTGAGCGGCGGGGCATCGCGGTAGGGGGCGACCATGGCCGCCAGGCTGTCATTGCGCCAGGCGGCGATCACCAGGTCGGACAGGGCGCTGATTACCCCGGTGACGCCGACCACCAGGGCCCAGGTCAGGGTCACCACGCCGATCAGGTTGTGCAGGTCGAGCCAGCGCAGGCGCCGGGATTTGTCGTGGCGCACCGTGGCGAACTCCAGGCGGCGCATGAACGGCGCGTACAGCACCGTGCCGGAGATGATCGCGATGATGAACAGCAGGCCCATGCAGGCCAGCCACAACTTGCCGGGCAGCCCGGCGAACATGTCCACGTGCAGACGCAGCATCAGCATCATGAAACCGCCGTTGGCTGCCGGCATGGCCACGGCCTCGCCGGTGCGCGCATCGAGCATGAAGGTGTGCGATTGGTCCGGGTGGGTGCCGGCGGTGGCGGCCATGATCGCCACCACGCCGTTGGGTTCGTCCTCTTCGTAGCCGAAGTACTGCATGACTTCGCCAGGGCGGTGTTGCTCGGCCTTGAGCACAAGTTGCTGCAGGTCTAGATGCGGGGTGCCGGCGGGCATCTCGCGCAGTTCGGGGGCATCGCCCAGCAGGTGTTCCAGCTCGTGGTGGAAGATCAGCGGCAGGCCGGTCAGGGCCAGCAGCAGTAGGAACAGCGTGCACACCAGGCTGCTCCAGGTGTGGATCGCTGACCAGCGGCGGATGGTTTGGCTTTTCATCACGGCTCCTTACACCATCGCGGGGCAAGCCCGCTCCCACGATCTGCGGGAGTAGGCTTGACCCGCGATGGCCACTCAGAACTTGTAGTTGACGCTGGCCATTACGTTGCGCTCGTCGCCGTAGTAGCAGTAGTAGCCATCGCAGGTCGACAGGTAGTCCTTGTTGAACAGGTTCTTGGCATCCACGGCAACCGTCACGCCCTTGAAGGTACCGTTCAGGCGGCCCAGGTCGTAGTGCACCGAGGCGTCGTACACGGTATACGAGCCGACGTGGCCCCAGTCGGTGTTTGTGGTGTTGCCATAGGTGTCACCTACATAGCGCACACCCACCCCGACGCCGAAGCCGTCCAGCGGGCCGCTGTGCCAGGTGTAGTCGGCCCACGCGGTAGCCTGGTTGCGTGGCACCTGGGCCATGCGCTTGCCTTTCTCCTCAGTGGTGCCCTTGACGATCTCGCTATCGTTGTAGGTGTAGGAGCCCACCAACTTGAGGTTTTCGGTTACATCGGACGTGGCCTCCAGCTCCAGGCCCTTGACCCGGACTTCACCCACCTGGCGGGTGACGTTGGCCTCGGTGACCGACATGTTCTCCTGGGTCAGGTCGAATACCGCAGCGGTGAACAGGCTCTTGCTGCCTGGCGGCTGGTACTTGATACCTAGCTCATACTGTTTGCCTTCGGTGGGCTTGAAGGCATCGGTGCTGTTGACCGAGGAGCCTGACGCAGGTTCAAAGGACTCGGCATAGGAGATATAGGGGGTCATGCCGTTGTCGAAAACGTAGCTCAGCGCCGCATTGCCGCTGAACTTCTTGTCACGCTGGGTATTGGTGGCATCGCTCATGTTGTGGAACGTGGTACCGGTGTGCACCCAGTCTTCGCGGCCACCCAGTGTCAGGCGCCAGTTGTCCAGGGCCATCTGGTCTTGAAGGTAGAGGCCGGTCTGCTGCGTTTTCTGGGTGTAGTCGTACATGTCGAAGTACTGGACGTTCGAGAAGTCCTGGCCGTACACCGGGTTGTGGATGTTGCTCGGCGGCACGCCGGCCGAGCCCCAGCGCCAGTGGGCATTGCTGCTGGAACGCTGGTGATCGAGCCCAAGCAGCAGGGTGTGGCTGACCACGCCGGTCTGGAAATCGGCCTGGAAGTTGTTGTCCACGGCGAACTGGCTGATGTCCTCCTCGACAATACCGGCGGTGCGTTGCACGGTGCCATCGGGGCTGACGGCTTCATCCGGGCCTTTGGGCCAGATCGAACCGCCAGCGGTGATCCCTTTGAAGTCCAGTTCGTTGCGCACGTAGCGCAGGTTCTGGCGGAACTGCCACATGTCGTTCAGTCGGGTCTCGAACGCATAGCCCAGGTGGTAGTAGGTACGGTCGTAGGATTCCCAGTCGGGATCGCCCAGGTTCTTGTGGTGGGAAATCTTGCCTGCCGGGCTGGCCAGCTTGGTGCCCTGCAACGGCAGGAACTGGCCGGTGATGCCGGTATCGTCGCGGGTATACTGGCTGAGGAAGGTCAGCTTGGTATCGTCGTTGATGTTCCAGGTCAGGCTGGGAGCGATGTTGTAGCGTTTGTCCGGAATATGATCGACTGGTGCGCCGCTGTCGCGCACGGTGCCGCTGACACGGTAAAGAAACTGGCCGGCATCGTCGACCTTGCCGGTGCTGTCGAAGTTGATCTGCTTATGGTTGTTGCTACCCACCTGGGCTTCCACTTCATGGCTGCTTTCCAGCTGGGGCCGACGGCTGGTCATGTCCAGCAGGCCACCAGGCGGGGTCTGGCCATAGACGGACGAAGCAGGGCCGCGCAGTACGGCAATACGCTCCAGATTCCAGGTCTCGATCTTGGGGGTGGCGTAGTTGCCCTGAGGCAGTGGCAGGCCGTCGAGGAACTGGGTGGGCACGAAGCCACGCACCAGCAGCCAGTCATTGCGCGAGTCTGCGCCGTATCCGCTGCTCTGCACGCCTGCGGTGTAGCGCAAGGCGTCATTCAGGTTGAGGACCGGGCGGTCTTCCATCTGCTGGCGAGTGATCACGCTAACTGAGCGTGGCAACTCCGCGATGGCAGTATCTGTCTTAGTGCCCGCCGCAGTGCGGGTCGCGGTGTAGCCCTCTACCACGCCCCAGGCGCTTTCAAAGCTGCTGTTGGCGTCGATGTTTGTCTCCGGCAGTGCCAGCGTGCCCTCGCTTGCCGTTACCAGGCTATAGCTGCCGGCGCTGCTCTGCTGCAGTTGCAAGCCCGTACCACGTAGCGCGGCTTGTAGAGCGCCGACGGCGTCGAACTGGCCGCTTACCGGTGCCGAATTGCGCCCACTGACCAGCGCCGGATCCAGCGCCAGGGCGATACCGGCCTGGCTGGCGATCTGGTTCAGGGTGCTGGCCAGCGGTGCGCTGGGCAGGTTGTAGGCACGCATGGCGGACTGTTCGGCGGCGAACAGGGCGGTGCTGGCCAACGGGGTGGCCAGGCCGATGGCCAGGGCCATCAGGCTGGGGCGAAGCAAAGCATCAACGGCACGGGACATTCAGCGGCTCCTCGACGAAATAGTGCTGACTGCTTCCTTGCCGAGCGAGAGTGGAAAAGTGACAGGGGGGTGTGAAAAAAAATACGACTGATTTGCAAAACCCTTTGGGAGGCGGCAAGCCGGCTGCCAAAGGGCGGTCTGGCTGGGGCTATTTGGCGGTAACGGTGACCCACCACGGCGTATGCCGTTCGATCTTCACCGGCAGCACCGGTTGCAGCGAGGCCAGGGCCAGGTCGGTGTCGGTCAGCGGGAAACTGCCGCTCACGCGCAGCTCGGCCACTGCGTCGCTGACGCCCAGGTGGCCGCTGCGGTACTGGCCGAGGGTGGCCACCAGGTCGGCCAGGCGCACGTTGTCCACCACCAGCATGCCGCGGGTCCAGGCGTCGCTGCCGACCGCCACGGGGCTGACACTGCCCAGGCCGTCGGCGCTCATCAGGACTTGCTGGCCTTCGCGCAGCACCTGCTCGTCGCCGCTGTGCTGGGGTTTGGCGGCTACCGATGCCTGCAGCACCTCCAGGCGTGTGCCGGCCTTCTCGCGCTTGACCAGGAAGCGGGTGCCCAGCGGGCGTAGGCGACCTTCCTCGGTGCGCACCAGCAACGGGCGGCTGTCCTTGTGGCCGGTTTCCACCGAGATCTCGCCCTGGTGCAGGACGATCAGCCGTTGTTCGCCCTGGAAGTCGATGTCCACCGCGGTCTGGCTGTTGAGGCTGAGCAGGGTTCCGTCTTCCAGGCGCAGGGTACGCAACTCGCCGGTGCTGGTGCTTTGGTCGGCCAGCCAGTAGGTGGGCGACAGTGACGGTGCGCCAGCCCAGGCCAGCAGACCGCCGAGTAGCAGCATGCCGGCCAGGCCGCCCAGGCGCTGGCGCAACCCGGCCCGGGATTGCAGCAGGGCGTGGCGTACCGGTCCGGCGGCAGCGTTGACGCGCTGGTCGAGCATGCCCAGTTGCAGCCAGGCGCGGGCGTGCTCCTCGTGGGCGGCGTGCCAGCGCGTGAACTCGCTGCGTTCGTCCGGGGTACCGCTACCTTCGTCGAGGCACAGCTTCCAGGCGATGGCCGCTTCCAGCACCTTGCTGGAAACCGGGGCATGCCTCATGTCGGCTCACCGTAAAGAGCGACATAGCACTGGCGCAGGCCTTGGGCGATGTACTGGCGCACGCGCGAGACCGACACCCCGAGGCGCTCGGCGATCTCGGCGTGCCCCAGGCCGTCCAGGCGGTTGTACAGGAAGGCTGCCCGGGCCTTGCTCGACAGCTTGCCCAGCAAGCGATCGATGGCCTTGAGGTCTTCGAGGATCAGGTGTTGCTGTTCCGGTGACGGGTGCTCGGCTTCGGGCAGCAGCGCCAGTTCCGCGAGGTAGGCCTGCTCGAGGGCGGCACGACGGAAGTGGTCGAACAACAGGCCCTTGGCCACGGCGACCAGAAAGGCGCGCGGTTCGCGAGGGGCGTCCAAACGCTCGCGGCCGAGCAGGCGCACGAAGGTGTCCTGGCTCAGGTCCTCGGCACGCTGGCGGCAGGCGGTGCTGCGCTGCAGCCAAGCCAGCAGCCAGGTGCGATGGTCGCGGTACAGCGCTCCGACCAGTTCGGCATGTGGACTGTGCGCAGACGTCAAGAAGCGTTCCCCGGGAAAGAATGCGTTAACTAACGATAATTATTCGCGATTGTGGCAGAGGCAGGGGGAGGGCGCAATTGACGCTTATCGGATTGCCAGCATGTCAGGGGAGCGCGATAAAAGTCAGAGGCCGTGGTGCTGCGCCTTGCGTCGTCGCCACTGGCGCACCCGCTGCTCCAGCTGCAGCGGGCTGTCCAGTTGCTGGCGGCGCGCCTGGCTGAACAGGATCAACGCGAGTTCCGCGGTCACCTGGGCATCGGCGCTGGCATGGTGGCGGGCCTGGACTTCGAGACCGAAACGGGCGATCCAGTCGTCCAGCCCGGCCTCGCGCAGCACGGTGTCGGGGTTGAGCATCGGCGCCAGCTCCGCCACGTCGAGAAACGGATGCTGCAGGCGCAGACCCAGGCTGTCCTTCAACGCCCGGGCCAGCATGCGCTGGTCGAACGGGGCATGGAACGCCAGTACCGGACTGTCGCCAATGAACGTCATCAGGTCGAGCAGGGCTTCGACCGGTTCGCAGCCGGCGGCCAGGGCGCTGGGGCCCAGGCCGTGGATCAGCACGCTGGCGTTGGTCTTCTGTTCGGGGCGGCGCAGGGTCCGTTCGAACGGCCGGCCGAGGTCGATGGCACCGTCCTCGATGGCCACCGCGCCGATCGACAGCACCTGGTCGCGATTGAGATTCAGGCCGCTGGTCTCCAGGTCCAGCACCACCCAGCGCTGTTCGCGCAGGGAGCACACGCCCAGGGGAGCAGGGCCGGGCAACGCGTCCAGGCGCCGCTGCAGCGCCGCATCGAGTTCGGGTGCTGTGGGGCGCAACCAGGCGAACAGGTTCACAACTGGTACCGCAGGGCCAGGCTGCTCTGCAGGCGCTGGGCCTGGCGCAGGGACTCGCGCAGGATGCGCCGATCCAGGTGGTTGAGGCTGTCGGGGTCGAGCCGGTTGGAGTAAGGCATGTTCTCGCGGCTCTGGCGCTGGTGCTGCTGCATGCGGGTCTGCTGGATGAAGTGGTAGGCCTCTTCATAGGCGGCGCCGTCGAGCGGGTCGATTACCCCCTGAGTAATCAGCTGACGCAGCCGTTCGAGGGTGTTGCAGGCCGTTATGCCATGGGCTAGGGCCAGCAGCCGAGCGCCATCGACGAACGGGGTCAGGCCTTGCACCTTGAGGTCGAGGGTGGCGGCCTTGTCGTCACCCTGGCGGGTCAGCACGAACTCGCGCAGGCGCCCGACCGGCGGACGCTGGCGCAGGGCGTTGTCGGCCAGCATGCGCTGGAAGATGCGGTTGTCCGCGACCTGCTCCAGCAGGCCCTGGCGCAGTTGCTCGCAGCCTTGCTCGTCGCCCCAGACCACGCGCAGGTCGAAATAGATGCTCGAGCGCAGCAGGTTCTCGGGGCTGGCTTCGCGTACGAAGCCGGCGAAGCGCCGCGCCCACTCGCCACGCGACAGGCACAGCTCGGGGTTGCCGGCCATCACGTTGCCCTTGCACAGGGTGAAGCCGCACTGGGCCAGGTTGTGGTTGATATGCTGGGCCAACGGCAGCAAGCGTGCGCGGATCGCCTCGGCTTCGGCGCCGTCACGGGCCTCGAAAAGAATGCCGTTGTCCTGGTCGGTGTGCAGGGTCTGCTCGCGGCGGCCCTCGCTGCCGAAGCACAACCAGCTGAACGGCACGCCGGGGTCGCCGCGCTCGGCGATGGCGAGTTCGATCACCCGGCATACAGTGTGGTCGTTGAGCAGGGTGATGATCTGGGTAATCTGCGTCGAGGACGCGCCGTGGGCGAGCATGCGTTCGACCAACTGGCCGATTTCGCCGCGCAGTGACACCAGGCTGTCCAGCCGCGGTGCATGGCGGATGGTGCGGGCCAGGTGTACCAGGTCGACGCGTTGCAGAGAGAACAGGTCGCGCTCGGAAATCACCCCGCACAGGCGCTGGTTGTCAACCAGGCAGACGTGGGCGATGTGGCGTTCGGTCATCGCCATGGCGGCGTCGAACGCACTGGCCTGTGGGCTCAGGTAGAACGGTTTGGCGGTCATGTAGCGCTCGATGGGCGCGGTCAGTTCGGCGCTGGCGTCGGCCACCACCTGGCGCAGGTCGCGCAGAGTGAAGATGCCGATGGGGTGGCGCTGCTCATCGATGATCACGATGCTGCCGACCTGTTGCTCGTGCATCAGGCGCACGGCTTCGCGCAGTGCCAGGTCTGGCGTGCACACCACCGGGTGGCGCAGCGCCAGTTCGCCCAGCGGTGTGTTAAGCGAGTACTGCGTGCCCAGGGTTTCCACGGCGCGCTGGCGCACTTGCTGGTTGACCTGGTCGAGCAGGCTGCTGACGCCGCGCAGGGCGAAGTCGCGGAACACCTCGGACATGGAAAACACACGAATGAACGCGGCCTTGTCCAGTTGCAGGCAGAAGGTGTCTTCGCCGGCCAGGTGCTCGGTGCGGGTGGCCCGCTCGCCGAGCAAAGCCGCCAGCGGGAAGCATTCACCGCTGGTGATCTCGAAGGTGGTCTCGGTGCCTGGCCTGGTGACATGGTGACGTTCGCCGACCACGCGCCCCTGCTTGACGATATAGAAGTGCTCGACCGGGCCCTCTGCCGGCGTGATGATGCTTTCTCCGCCCGCGTAGAAGCGCAGCTGGCACTGTTCCACCAGGTAGGCCAGGTGGCTGTGTTCCATCTGGTTGAACGGCGGGAAACGCTGCAGGAACTGCAGGGTGCCCTGGATGTTTTGCAGTACCGCTGTCCTGCCGGCCTGGGTATAGGCGTCCTTTTTGCTCATGAAGCTGACCGTATCGCTACGCCGAACTATATATATCTATCTATAGGGGTCGGCTTTGTTGTTCTCGGCCCCCATGGTCGGCTGGCCGTACTGTGGTGCCCATTGGACGTAAGTCTAGAGCGAGGCTGTCAAGGATCCGACGAAAGGCGAACCGGGCTATGTAAATTTCGCGGTCCTAAGCTGTGAACGAGATTTTTTTGACGAGATGGGCCATGGCCGAGCATGAAGACATACTGAGTGACGCCGAGCGCGAGGCACTGGCCGGGGTGAGTGCGCCTGTCGCGGCTCGTCCCGTGGTACTGGTGGTGGACGACAATCCGGTGAACAGCGAGGCGCTGAGCCTGTACCTGAAGAGCCGAGGCATCGCCTGCATGACGGCAGACGGTGTGCAGGAAGCGATGTTGAAGCTGCATTACGAACCACGGATCGCGCTGATGATCACCGACCTGCGCATGGAGCCGAAGGATGGCCTGGAGCTGATTCGCCAGGTTCGCGAGTCCGAGCGGGCGGCGCTGTCGATCATCGTGGTGTCGGGCGACACCGATGTGAAGGAGGCGGTGGACGTGATGCACCTGGGGGTGGTGGATTTTCTGCTCAAGCCGGTGGACCTGGGCAAGTTGCTGGAGCTGGTGCGCCGCGAACTGAGGATGGATCAGGGCTGAAAACGATCGCGGGGCAAGTCGCATCGATGCTCCGATGCGACTTGCCCCGCGATGTGTTACTGGCGGCTTACAGCCCGTTGCGCGCCTTGAACTCGCGACGACGACGGTGCAGGACCGGCTCGGTGTAGCCGTTCGGTTGCTTGGCACCCTCGATCACCAGCTCGATCGCCGCCTGGAACGCGATGTTGTCATCGAAGTTCGGCGCCATCGGGCGGTACAGGGCGTCACCGGCGTTCTGCTTGTCCACCACCGCGGCCATGCGCTTGAGGCTTTCCAGCACCTGCTCCTGGGTGACCACGCCATGGCGCAGCCAGTTGGCCAGCAGCTGGGCCGAAATCCGCAGGGTGGCACGGTCTTCCATCAGGCCGACATCGTTGATGTCCGGCACTTTCGAACAGCCCACGCCCTGGTCGATCCAGCGCACCACGTAGCCGAGGATGCCCTGGGCGTTGTTGTCCAGCTCGTTGCGGATCTCTTCGGCCGACCAGTTGGTGTTGGCCGCCAGCGGGATGGTGAGGATATCGTCGACCGAAGCTGGGGTGCGCGAAGCCAGCTCGCGCTGACGGGCCTGCACATCGACCTTGTGATAGTGCAGGGCGTGCAGGGTGGCGGCGGTCGGCGACGGTACCCAGGCGGTGTTGGCGCCGGCCAGCGGGTGGGCGATCTTCTGCTCGAGCATGGCGGCCATCAGGTCGGGCATGGCCCACATGCCCTTTCCGATCTGCGCGCGGCCCTGCAGGCCGGTGGCCAGGCCGACGTCGACGTTGTTGTTTTCGTAGGCGCCGATCCACTTCTCGTTCTTCATGGCGCCCTTGCGCACCACGGCGCCGGCTTCCATGGAGGTGTGGATCTCGTCACCGGTGCGGTCGAGGAAGCCGGTGTTGATGAACACCACGCGCTCGGCCGCGGCCTTGATGCAGGCCTTGAGGTTGACCGTGGTACGGCGCTCCTCGTCCATGATGCCGACCTTGACGGTGTTGCGTTTCATCCCGAGCAGATCTTCGACGCGGCTGAAGATCTCGGCGGCGAACGCCACCTCTTCAGGGCCATGCATCTTCGGCTTGACGATGTAGACGCTGCCGGTTCGGGTGTTCTTGCGGCTAGTGTTGCCGTTGAGGTTGTGCAGGGCGATCAGGTTGGTGAACAGGCCGTCCTGGATGCCTTCGGGGATTTCGTTGCCCTGGGCGTCGAGGATCGCCGGGTTGGTCATCAGGTGCCCGACGTTGCGCACGAACAGCAGCGAGCGGCCGTGCAGGGTCACGCTGCCGCCATTGGGCGCGGCGTATTCGCGATCCGGGTTCATGGTGCGGGTGAAGGTCTTGCCGCCTTTGCTCACGCTTTCGGCCAGGTCGCCTTTCATCAGGCCCAGCCAGTTGCGGTAGACGATCACTTTGTCGTCGGCGTCGACGGCGGCGACCGAGTCTTCGCAGTCCATGATGGTGGTCAGTGCCGATTCCATCAGGATGTCTTTCAGTCCGGCGGCGTCGGTGCTGCCGACAGGGGTGCTGGCGTCGACCTGGATCTCGAAGTGCAGGCCGTTGTGCTTGAGCAGCACCGCGGTCGGCGCAGCGGCATCGCCGTGGAAACCGATCAGCTGGGCATCGTCACGCAGCCCGCTGTTGCTGCCGCCCTTGAGCGCGACTACCAGCTTGCCGCCTTCGATGCGGTAGGCGGTGGAGTCGACATGGGAGCCGGCGGCCAGTGGCGCGGCCTGGTCGAGGAAGGCGCGGCCGAAAGCGATCACCTTGTCGCCACGGACCTTGTTGTAGCCCTGGCCTTTTTCAGCGCCGCCTTCCTCGCTGATGGCATCGGTGCCGTACAGCGCGTCATACAGCGAGCCCCAACGGGCGTTGGCGGCGTTCAGGGCGAAGCGGGCGTTCATCACCGGCACCACCAGCTGCGGGCCGGCCATGACCGCGATCTCTTCATCGACGTTCTGGGTGGTGGCCTGGAAGTCCTCGACGGCTGGCAGCAGGTAGCCGATTTCCTCGAGGAACGCCTTGTAGGCCACGGCGTCGTGGGCCTGGCCTTTGCGGGCCTGGTGCCAGGCGTCGATCCTGGCTTGCAGCTCGTCGCGCTTGGCGAGCAGGGCTTTGTTCTTCGGAGCGAGGTCTTTAATGATCTCTGCCGCCCCGGCCCAGAACGCATCGGCCTTGATGCCGGTTCCAGGGATCGCTTCGTCGTTGACGAAGTCGTACAGGGCCTTGGCGACCTGAAGGCCACCGACTTGAACGTATCCAGTCATTGCTTGCCTCACCTCTGCTCAGCTATTTCGCTTTCGCTCTTCTGTATTAAGCCTGTAGCGCTTCTCTAAACACGGCACCAGTGCATGCCCGCGTGATCCGGGGCGGCTGGGTGCGGCTCGCCAGACGGGCCGGCGGGCGGTTGGCGTATTTTCACAGGCGCCTTGGCAGACATCGAAACGACGTTTTTGTAGTCCGCGCCGATGCATACTACATGAAGCAGCAGGCAGGTAAACATCAGACTAAAAGCGTCGCTCTGCGACCGATTGGTCGCATGGGGTCACGCTGGGAGACGATATGTTCGCAAAAAACAGGTGGATTGTTCCAGATAAATCTTGAAACAGTACACGATGAGTTGCCCTGACTGTCCTGCGGCAGGTTGCCGCGCCTTGCCTATACTGATTCGATCCCCGTATCGCCCCCATCTGCGGCGGCGCTTGCAGAGCAATGAAGGAGTGGCACCGTGGACCATCTTGTACTGACCGTGATTGCCCCTGACAAGGCCGGGCAGGTAGAACGTATCGCCCAGTGCATCGCCGATCACAACGGCAACTGGCTGGAAAGCCGCATGTCACGCATGGCCGGCCAGTTCGCCGGGATCCTGCGAGTGGCGGTACCGGCGGAGAACTACGCCGAACTGGTCGAGTCATTGCAGAAACTGGGCGACCACGGCATTCGCGTATTGATCGCCGAAAGCGGCATAGAGCCGTCCTGCACCTGGAAACCGATCGCTATGGAGCTGGTGGGCAACGACAGGCCCGGCATCGTTCGCGACATTACCCGCTTGCTGGCAGAGCTTGGGGTGAACGTGGAGCGTCTTAGCACCGAGGTGCGCCCGGCGCCGATGAGCAGCGAGCCGTTGTTCCAGGCCGATGCGCTGCTGGCGCTGCCGTTGACCCTGTCGCTGGATGATTTGCAGGCAAGGTTGGAGAGTCTGGCGGATGATCTGATGGTGGAGTTGAAGTTACGGTCGGAGGATTGATAGCGATAGCGGGCAATCGCGGGGCAAGACGGCTCCCACGGTTATCCCGATTTAACGGGGACGCCCCTGTGGATAACCTGGGGGCGTACCGCTGCAGCCCAATAACCACGCTAGTTAGCCAGCATTGAGCAAAAAACACTCAGTAATCAGTCGCTTGTGCACAAACCACGGGGACGAGGGTGTGGATAACCTCTGGAGACCTCGCTACAGGCTACGAATTTCGTGGCGTGTAGCTGTTTGATCATTAATTGATCAGGCGCGCTTGCGCAAACTCAGCCAGGCATCGACGCTGTACACCGCCAGCCCCGCCCAGATGCACGCGAACGCCAGCAGGTTGCTGGAGGTCAGGTGCTCATCGAACAGCCACACCGCTTGCAGCAGCACCAAGGTCGGCGCCAGGTACTGCAGGAAGCCCAGGGTGGTGTAGGGCAGGTGGCGCGCGGCGGCGTTGAAGCACACCAGGGGTATCAGGGTGACCGGGCCGGCGGCGATCAGCCACAGGGCCTCGCTGTTATTTAAAAACGCCAGGCTGGCGCTGTTGGCCGTCGGGTGCAGCAGCAGCCAGCCGATCGCCAGGGGTACCAGCATCCAGGTCTCGACCACCAGACCGGGCAGCGCCGCTACCGGCGCCTGCTTGCGGATGAGGCCGTAGAAGCCGAACGACAGGGCCAGCGCCAACGATACCCAGGGCAGGCTGCCGACCTGCCAGACCTGTTGCGCCACGCCCAGGGCCGCCAAGCCCACTGCCAGCCATTGCAGGCGGCGCAGGCGCTCACCGAGCAGCAACATGCCCAGTAGTACGTTGATCAGCGGGTTGATGTAGTAGCCCAGGCTTGCTTCGAGCATGCGCCCGTTGTTCACCGCCCATACATAGGTCAGCCAGTTGCCTGCGATCAGCGTGCCGCTCAGGGCCAGAATGGCCAGGCGCCTGGGGTTGTCGCGCAGTTCGCGCCACCAGCCGGGGTGTTTCCATACCAGCAGCAGGAGCGAGCCGAACAGCGCCGACCAAAGCACCCGATGGACGATGATCTCCACCGCCGGGACGCTCTGGATCGCTTTGAAGTACAGGGGGAACAGGCCCCAGATGATGTAGGCGCCAAGGCCCAGAATATACCCGCGACGCGGGTTTGCGGCGTGCATGCAGAATCCTTGCTTAGGTAGCTAAATAAAGCGACGCCTATTGTAGACAGAGCGCGGCGCGCTTCTAGAACAATTTCAACGGTTGTTCATCCAGCGCGGCCATCTGTTCGCGCAGGGCAAGGATCTGGTCGCCCCAGTAACGCGGCTGGCCGAACCACGGGAAGCTCGGCGGGAACGCCGGGTCATCCCAGCGCCGTGCCAGCCAGGCGCTGTAGTGCAGCTGGCGCAGGGCGCGCAGTGGCTCGATCAGGGCAAGCTCGCGCGGGTCGAAATCGTGGAACTCGTTGTAACCGTCGATCAGCTCGGCCAGTTGGCCGAGGCGCTCCTCGCGGCTGCCGGCAAGCATCATCCACAGGTCCTGCACCGCCGGGCCCATGCGGCAGTCGTCGAGGTCGACCACATGGTAGACGTCGTCGCGGTGCATCAGGTTGCCGGGGTGCAGGTCGCCGTGCAGGCGGATCCGCTGGTGCGGGGTGCGGGCGTAGATATCCTCGACCCGCTTGAGCAGGTCGCGGGCCACGGATTCGAAGGCCTGCAGCAGCTCGCGAGGAACGAAGCCCCCGTCCAGCAGGGTGTTGAGCGAAGCATGGCCAAAGTTGTCCACAGTCAGCTGTTCACGGTGTTCGAATGGCCGGATGGCCGCCACGGCATGCAAACGCCCGAGTAACTGACCCAGGCGATACAGCTGGTCGAGGTTGCCCGGCTCCGGAGCATGGCCGCCACGGCGCGGGAACAGGGCAAAGCGAAACCCCTGGTGCTCGAACAGGGAGCGACCCTCGTGCAGCAGCGGAGCCACCACGGGCACTTCGCACTCCGCCAGCTCGGCGGTGAAGGCGTGTTCTTCGAGGATTGCCGCATCGCTCCAGCGCCCAGGGCGGTAGAACTTGGCGATTAGCGGTTGTTCCCCCTCGATGCCCACCTGATAGACACGGTTTTCGTAGCTGTTGAGCGCCAGCACCCGCGCATCGCTGAGAAAGCCCAGGCTTTCCACGGCGTCCAGCACGAGGTCGGGGGTGAGGGTGTCGAAGGGGTGGGACATGAAAGGCTCCAGGCGCGGGAACGGCGTGGCTGCATGTTACCCCAATCACGTGGCAGGCCCCGCCCTTGTCGTATACGGTTAGACTGGCACCCCCAGCAACACGAACGACGGATGGAACTGCACCCGCATCATGCTCTGCGGCACGACTTGATACTGCGCCAGCCAGTCAGCCTCGGCGAAAGCGCACAAAGTCTGTCCGTTACCCAGCGCCAGGCGCACCTCGACGGGACCGTCCTGCTCACCGACAAGCTCCTCGACCTTGGCCTGCAGGCAATTGCTGCCTTGCGCCGCCAGTTCGTCCGGCCCCAGCAACTGTACCCACCCCGCCTTCAGCAATGCCACGACGGTGCCGCCCAGCGCCAGTTCCAGGCGCTCGGTACTGCCCCGGGTGATCAAGGCCTCGATCTCCAGACCGCCGCCCAAGTCCAGGCTGATGCGGTCATGCCGGCCTTCGCGGCGCAGCCCGCTGATCCGCCCTTGCAACTGGTTGCGCGCACTGGTGCGCAGCATCAGCCGGCCGAGCAACGCGAGGTCGTTGCTGTCCTCGGCGGATTCCAGGATCTCTGCCTGCAACGCCTGCAGCCGCTGGTACAGGCGCAGGATGCGTTCGCCTTCGGCGGACAGCCGGGCACCACCGCCCCCCCGACCCCCAGTGCTGCGCTCCACCAGCGGCTGCGCCGCCAGGTTATTGAGTTCGTCGATGGCATCCCAGGCGGCCTTGTAGCTGATACCGGCAGCCTTGGCGGCGCGGGTGATGGACCCTTGCTCGGCGACATGTTGCAGCAGGGCGATGCGCTGTGGGCGGCGGGTGATGTGCTGGGCGAGCAAGGCGGGTAGGGACATGGGCGGACATCAGGCGTGGTGTAGGTCCTGCGACGTTGCCGCCGCCACAGGGGCAAGTCAAGCCTGCCCCGGGCGCGGTGTGCGTGCCAGGCAGTAGATGTCCACCCGCCGGGCACCGGCTTTGCGCAGCAACCGGGCGATGGTCTGCGCGGTCGCCCCGGTGGTCAGCACGTCGTCGACCAGCGCCAGGTGCAGGCCTTGCAGTTCCCTGCCGGGGATGAGGGCGAAAGCCTGCCGCAGGTTGCGTTGCCGGGCCTTGGCGCCGAGCGCCTGTTGCGCCGTTGTATCACGCACCCGCTGCAGCAGGTGCTCGTCGCAGGGCAGGCGCAATTGTCTGCCCAGCCAGCGGGCGAGCATCGCTGCCTGGTTGAAGCCGCGCTGGCGCAGTCGTCGTCCGGCCAGGGGAACGGGCAACAAGCAGTCAGGCCGTGGCAAGCCTTCGTAATAGTGCTGGTTCAGGCTCTGGCCGAGCAATTGGGCCAGTAACCGCCCCAAGGGCCACTGGCTGTTGTGCTTGAAGCGGCTTATCAGGGTGTCGACGGGAAAGCCGTAATGCCAGGGCGCGATTACCCGTTTGAATGCCGGTGGGTGGCGGCTGCAGCTGCCACAGAGAAGGTCGTCCAAGGCCAGTGGCAGCGCGCATCGGCGGCATTGCTCTTGCAGCCAGGGCAGCGCCTGTTCGCAGGCGAGGCACAGGGAATAGGGCTGCCCTGCGGGCTCGTCGCAGAGCAAACAGGGTTGATCGATATTTGTACAGATGTAAACCAGTATGTTCTTGATTGGTTGACAGTTCATGGGCCTTCCGTGACTATGCGAGCTATCCGTGATGCGCTGGAAGGTTTTCCTGTCCCGGCGTCAGTCAGACCATAGATAAGGAAACGCCGATGAGCGCTAGCGCAATTGCAACAACCCGTCACGACTGGTCCCTGGCCGAGGTCAAGGCACTGTTCCAGCAGCCGTTCAATGACCTGCTGTTCCAGGCCCAGACCATGCACCGCGCGCATTTCGACCCCAACCGTGTGCAGGTCTCCACGCTGCTGTCGATCAAGACCGGCGCCTGCCCGGAAGATTGCAAATATTGTCCGCAGTCCGGCCACTACAACACCGGGCTGGAAAAACAGAAGCTGATGGAAGTGCAGAAGGTGCTGGAGGAGGCCGCCCGGGCCAAGGCCATCGGTTCGACCCGCTTCTGCATGGGCGCGGCGTGGAAGCATCCTTCGGCCAAGGACATGCCTTACGTGCTGGAGATGGTCAAAGGGGTCAAGGCCATGGGCCTGGAAACCTGCATGACCCTCGGCAAGCTCGACCAGGAGCAGACCCAGGCCCTGGCCCAGGCCGGCCTGGACTACTACAACCACAACCTCGACACCTCGCCGGAGTTCTACGGCAGCATCATCACCACCCGTACCTACAGCGACCGCCTGCAGACCCTGGCCTACGTGCGTGACGCCGGCATGAAGATCTGCTCCGGCGGCATCCTTGGCATGGGCGAGTCGCTGGACGACCGCGCAGGCCTGTTGATCCAGCTGGCCAATCTGCCCGAGCACCCGGAGTCGGTGCCGATCAACATGCTGGTCAAGGTTGCCGGCACGCCGCTGGCCGACGAGGAAGACGTCGATCCGTTCGACTTCATCCGCATGCTTGCCGTGGCCCGGATCCTCATGCCCAAGTCCCACGTGCGCCTGTCGGCAGGCCGTGAGCAGATGAACGAGCAGATGCAGGCCCTGGCATTCATGGCCGGAGCCAACTCGATCTTCTACGGCGAGAAGCTGCTGACCACGGCCAACCCGCAGGCTGACAAGGACATGCAGCTGTTCGCCCGCCTGGGTATCCAGCCGGAAGCTCGCGAAGAGCACGCCGACGAAGTGCACCAGGCCGCTATCGAGCAGGCGCTGGTCGAGCAGCGCAGCAGCGAGCTGTTCTACGACGCAGCCTCGGCCTGAGCATGGCCTTCGATCTCGCCGCGCGGCTGGCCGAACGGCGTGCCGCGGACCTCTATCGTCAACGGCCGCTGCTGGAAAGCCCGCAAGGGCCGCAGGTGGTGGTCGATGGCCAGCCGCTGCTGGCCTTCTGCAGCAATGACTACCTGGGCCTGGCCAATCACCCCGAGGTGATCAAGGCCTGGCGCGATGGCGCCGAGCGCTGGGGTGTCGGCGGTGGTGCCTCGCATCTGGTGATCGGCCACAGCACGCCGCACCATGCCGTTGAAGAAGCGCTGGCCGAGTTGACCGGGCGGCCCCGGGCATTGCTGTTCTCCACCGGCTACATGGCCAACCTGGGGGCTATCACCGCGCTTGTGGGGCAGGGCGACACAGTCTTGCAGGACCGCCTCAATCACGCTTCCCTGCTCGACGGCGGGCTGCTCAGTGGCGCCCGTTTCAGCCGCTACCTGCACAACGACCCGGCCAGCTTGGCCAGTCGTCTAGAGAAAGCTACCGGCAATACCCTGGTGGTTACCGACGGCGTGTTCAGTATGGATGGCGATTGCGCCGACCTTCCGGCCCTGGCCAATGCCGCCTGCAGCCGCGACGCTTGGCTGATGGTCGACGATGCCCATGGCTTTGGTACCTTGGGCGTCAACGGCGGCGGCCTGGTCGAGCATTTCGGTCTGGGTGTCGATGATGTGCCGGTGCTGATCGGCACGCTGGGCAAGGCCTGTGGTACCGCCGGCGCCTTCGTTGCCGGCAGCGAGGACCTGATCGAGGCGCTGGTGCAGTTCGCCCGGCCGTACATCTACACCACCAGCCAGCCGCCGGCATTGGCGTGCGCCACGCTCAAGGCGCTGGAGCTGCTGCGCCGGGAGCGCTGGCGGCGTGAGCACCTGGCCGCGCTGGTCCGGCAGTTCCGTGCCGGGGCCGAGGCGATCGGCCTGACCCTGATGGATAGCCACACTGCAATCCAGCCGATCCTTATCGGCGATGCGGGGCGGGCGCTGGCATTGTCCCGCTTGCTGCGCGAACGCGGCCTGCTGGTCACAGCGATTCGCCCGCCCACCGTACCCGCCGGCAGTGCCCGTCTGCGGGTGACCCTGAGCGCTGCCCACAGTGAGGCGCAGGTGCAGCTATTGTTGAATGCATTGGCCGAGTGTTATCCACAGCTGGAGTCCGCCGATGCGTAACCGAATGATCCTTCTGCCCGGCTGGGGGCTGGGCACCGCCTCACTGGAGCCGCTGGCCGCCAGCCTGCGTGCCCAGGACCCGCGCCTGCAGGTCGAACTGATGCCGTTGCCGGATCTGCCTGACAACGACCCGCTGGCCTGGGTCGACTACCTCGACCGCAAGCTGCCCAACGACGTGTGGCTGGGCGGCTGGTCGCTGGGTGGCATGCTTGCCAGCGCCCTGGCGCACAAGCGCGGCGATCATTGCTGCGGCTTGCTCACCCTGGCCAGCAACCCCAGTTTCGTCGTTCGGCCGGACTGGCCGCACGGAATGGCGCCGGATACCTTCGGCACCTTCCTTGATGGCTGCCGCAGCCATACCCAGGTGACACTCAAGCGCTTTCGTACCTTGTGCAGCGACGGCGCGCTGCAACCGCGCACCTTGCTGCGCCAGCTGGGCGTCGGCGTGCCCGACACCGATCCGCTGTACCTGGCCACTGGGCTGGAGGTGCTGGCCAGCCTTGATACACGCGCTGCCCTGGAGCAATACGGCGGCCCGCAGTTGCACCTGTTCGCCGGTAGTGACGCGCTGGTACCGGTGGAGGCTGCCAAGGCCCTGAGCGACCTGTTGCCTGACGTGGAAGTCGGCCTGGTCGAAGACAGTTCCCACGCCTTCCTGCTGGAGTACCCGCAGGAGCTGGCGGCGGGCATCAAGAGTTTCCTGCATGAGAGTGGTGATGACTGATCTTTCCCAGCCCACCTTGCCCGGTGCCCTGCCGGACAAGCGCCAGGTGGCGGCTTCGTTTTCCCGCGCCGCGGCCAGCTACGACAGTGTCGCGGCCCTGCAGCGCGCCGTAGGCATGGCGCTGCTGGATAAACTGCCCGCAGGGCTCGCCCCAGCGCGCTGGCTGGACATGGGCAGTGGCACCGGCCATTTCAGCCGGGTCCTGGCCGAGTGCTTCAACGATGCCGATGGTGTGGCGGTGGACATCGCCGAGGGCATGTTGCGCCATGCCCGTGAGCACGGCGGCGCCCGGCACCATGTGGCAGGTGACGCCGAGCGTCTGCCGTTGCTCGATGGCAGTGTAGATCTGCTGTTCAGCAGCCTGGCGGTGCAGTGGTGCGGCCAGTTCGCCAGCGTGCTGGGTGAGGCACGGCGGGTGCTGCGCCCAGGCGGGGTGTTGGCATTCAGCAGCTTGTGCGTGGGCACCCTCGATGAGTTGCGTGCCAGCTGGCAAGCCGTCGATGGCATGGTGCATGTCAATCGCTTCCGGCGTTTCGAGGATTACCAGCGTCTATGCGGGGACAGCGGCCTGGAGCTGATCGACCTGGAGCGACGTCCCCATGTACTGCATTACCTCGACGTGCGCAGCCTGACCCACGAGCTCAAGGCACTGGGTGCGCACAACCTCAATCCGGGGCGCCCATCGGGGTTGACCGGACGCGCGCGGATGCAGGGCCTGTTGCAGGCCTATGAACAGTTCCGCCAGCCTCAGGGGCTGCCTGCCACCTATCAGGTGGTGTATGGCGTCTTGCGCAAACCGCTGGCCGGGGAGCAGTGACATGAGCCAGGCCTATTTTGTTGCCGGCACCGACACCGATGTCGGCAAGACCACCATCGCCGCGGGTCTGCTGCATGCGGCGATGCAGTCGGGGCTGAGCACGCTGGCGGCCAAGCCGGTGGCATCCGGGTGCATGGTGACGCCCAGAGGGTTGCGCAACAGCGATGCCTTGGCGTTGATCGATGAAAGCTCGGTCAAAATGCCGTATGAAGCGGTCAATCCTTTCGCTTTTGAGCCGGCCATCGCTCCACACGTGGCGGCGCACGAGGCGGGGGTGGTGTTGAGCGTACCGGTGCTGCGTGATGCGATGCAGCAGGTGCTGGCGCAGCACGCCGACTTCACCTTGATCGAAGGGGCCGGCGGCTGGCGGGTGCCGTTGTCCGACCATGCCAACCTGTCAGACCTGGCCATTGCCCTGAAACTGCCGGTAATCCTGGTGGTAGGGGTGCGGTTGGGATGTATCAACCACGCCTTGCTCAGCGCCGAAGCCATCGCCCGCGACGGCCTGCAACTGGCCGGTTGGGTGGCGAACATCGTCGATCCGCGGACATCGCGCCTGGAGGAGAACCTGTCGAGCCTGGCTGAGCGGCTGCCCGCGCCATGCCTGGGGCGCATACCCTGGTTGAAACAAGCGAGCGCCGCTGCGGTGGCAGAGCATTTGCACCTGGACCTGCTGGATTAGGCCTTTGCCTATCAGCTGGCACTAGGCTATTAGGGATTTAAACGGGCCTTTTTCCCGGTCTGCTGCTTTAATAAGGTCTGTTCATCATCCAGCGTCATGGAGTCCTGACATGGAAATCAATGCGAGTTCCGCCTTCTACGCGGGCCTGGGTGCCATCCAGAACGGGCAGAACCGGGTCGATCAGGCCGCCCAGCAGATCGCCAGCGGCGCCGTCGAGCGTGGCACCAGCGGGCAGTCCAGCGACTACCAGGCAGAGCGTCTGCGCAGCGTTGACCGCAGCCAACAGATGGATCTGGCCACCAGCACCGTGCAACTGGCCCTGGGCAAGCACGAAGTCGAACTGGGTGCCAAAGTCGCCAAGGCTTCCGATGAAATGCTCGGCCGATTCATCGACACCTACGCCTGACTCGCTGAACCACATTCGCTTACTTCGCGGGGCAAGCCCGCTTCCATTCGTGGGAGCGGGCTTGCCCCGCGATACGTTTGAGGGTGTTTGGCCGAATTGTCATATTAGGCGGCATAAATGCCATTGTTAGCCCACCTTGACAGCGAGGCGTCCTAAACGTAAGTTTCAAACAACTGTTTGACCGAAAGCCGCCAAGAGCTGGTCGGTACCCGCGGTCTCCCTACCGAACTCATCACAGAGGTTCATCGCAATGCCTGATTACAAAGCCCCCTTGCGTGATATCCGCTTCGTCCGCGACGAACTGCTCGGCTATGAGGCGCATTATCAGAGCCTGCCGGGCTGCCAGGACGCCACGCCCGACATGGTCGACGCGATCCTGCAGGAAGGCGCGAAGTTCTGTGAAGAGGTACTGGCCCCGCTGAACCGCGTCGGCGACCTGGAAGGCTGCACCTGGAGCGAGGCGGGCGTGAAGACCCCGACCGGCTTCAAGGAAGCCTACCAACAGTTCGTCGAAGGCGGCTGGCCGAGCCTGGCCCATGACGTCGAGCACGGCGGTCAGGGCCTGCCA
This sequence comes from Pseudomonas soli, assembly GCF_900110655.1. Taxonomy (GTDB): domain Bacteria; phylum Pseudomonadota; class Gammaproteobacteria; order Pseudomonadales; family Pseudomonadaceae; genus Aquipseudomonas; species Aquipseudomonas soli. Next base: position 111,101 of record NZ_FOEQ01000006.1, on the reverse strand, counting down.
GAATCGTTGGGCTTGGCCCTGAGCGAAATGGTCGGTGAAGCGAACTGGTCGTGGGGCATGTATCCAGGCCTCTCCCACGGTGCAATGAACACCATCTCCGAGCACGGAACCCCAGAGCAGCAGGAAACCTATCTGACCAAGCTGGTGTCCGGCGAATGGACCGGCACCATGTGCCTGACCGAACCGCACTGCGGCACCGACTTGGGCATGCTGCGCACCAAGGCCGAACCTCAGGCCGACGGTAGCTACAAAGTGTCCGGCACCAAGATCTTCATCTCGGCCGGTGAACACGACATGGCCGACAACATCGTGCACATCGTCCTGGCCCGCCTGCCCGATGCGCCGGCCGGCACCAAGGGTATCTCGCTGTTCATCGTGCCGAAGTTCCTGCCCAACGCCGAAGGAGGCGCGGGCGAGCGCAACGGCGTGAGCTGCGGCTCGCTTGAGCACAAGATGGGCATCCACGGCAACGCCACCTGCGTGATGAACTTCGACAGCGCCACCGGCTATCTGATCGGCCCCGCCAACAAGGGCCTGAACTGCATGTTCACTTTCATGAACACCGCTCGCCTGGGCACCGCGCTGCAAGGCCTGGCCCACGCCGAGGTGGCGTTCCAGGGTGGTCTGAAATATGCCCGTGACCGCCTGCAGATGCGCTCGCTGACCGGCCCTAAAGCCCCGGATAAAGCCGCTGACCCGATCATTGTCCACCCGGACGTGCGCCGCATGTTGCTGACCATGAAGGCGTTCGCCGAAGGCAACCGCGCCATGGTCTACTTCACCGCCAAGCAGGTGGACATCGTCAAGTACAGCCAGGATGAGGAAGAGCGCAAGAAGGCCGACGCGCTGTTGGCTTTCCTGACCCCGATCGCCAAGGCGTTCATGACCGAAGTTGGTTTCGAGTCGGCCAACCACGGTGTGCAGATCTACGGCGGTCATGGCTTCATCGCCGAATGGGGCATGGAGCAAAACGTACGCGACAGCCGCATTTCCATGCTGTACGAAGGCACCACAGGCATCCAGGCGCTTGACCTGCTCGGCCGCAAGGTGCTGATGACCCAGGGCGAGGCGCTCAAAGGCTTCACCAAGATCGTTCACAAGTTCTGCCAATCCCAGGAAGGCAACGCCGCCACCAAGGAGTTCGTCGAGCCGCTGGCCGCGATCAACAAGGAATGGGGCGAGCTGACCATGAAGATCGGCATGGCCGCGATGAAGGACCGCGAGGAAGTGGGTGCCGCTTCGGTGGACTACCTGATGTACTCCGGCTATGCGTGCCTGGCCTACTTCTGGGCCGACATCGCCCGCTTGGCAGCCGAGAAACTGGCAGCCGGCACCAGCGAAGAGGCGTTCTACACCGCCAAACTGCAGACTGCGCGCTTCTACTTCCAGCGCATCCTGCCGCGTACCCGCACCCACGTGGCGGCCATTCTGTCCGGCGCCGACAACCTGATGGCGATGAAGGAAGAAGACTTCGGTCTGTCCATCTAAGCCCAGACGGTTGCACGAAACCGCCTGCCGTTACCGGCAGGCGGTTTTTTTTGCCTGTGATTTTGGCTCCAGGAGCCTGTCGCGGGGCAAGCCCACAAGTTAGGCAGAGGCCCGCGATGGGCCTTGCCAACAGGCCAATGTCGCATCCAGTTACGAGAAAGTCTCAAGCTGGCCGCCATCCTTGCCGTTAAAGCGTCCGTAAATTCATCTATTCATGTGCGCTGCCGATGAAGTAGGGGCACAATGCCATTATTGATCTGCCGGGTCGGAGATTACCCTTGTTTCGTCTATCCGCTGTACGTGCGAGCCACTTTCTGCCATCGCTGATCCTTCTGCTGGCGGGGCTCGCTGCAGCCTATGTGAGGGACCTCAGTGTCTTTTTCACATCGCTGTTCAATGTTTTGCCCACCTTGGTTCTGTTACTGGGCGGCGCCTACTGCGCGGTGTATCGCCGCCAGCGTGAGCTGTTCCTGATGGTCACGGTGTACATCGCCTATTTCCTGCTCGACACCCAGACCGACTTCTACCGCGACAACGGCCGGGTCCGTGACGATGCCGCGGTGATCTTCCACTTGGTTTGCCTGTTGTTGCCGGCGCTGTTTGGCCTGTATGGCGCCTGGCAGGAACGTACGCACCTGGCCCAGGACCTTCTGGCCCGTTTCGCCGTGCTGTTCGCGGTTAGCAGCGTGGCCGTGGCGCTGGAGCAAAGTTTCCCCGAGGCGCTACTTGGCTGGCTGGCCGAGATCCGCTGGCCCTCGTTGCATGGCCAGTGGATGAGCCTAATCCAGTTGGCCTATCCGCTGTTCCTGGCGGTGTTCATCCTGTTGGTGGCGCAGTACCTGCGTGAGCCCAGGCCGTTGCATGCCGCACAGATCATCGGCCTGGTGGGTATCTTCTGGATGCTGCCCAAGACTTTCATCCTCCCCTTCACCCTGAACATCATGTGCAGCCAGGTGATGCTGATGATTGCCGCGGCGGTGTCCCACGAGGCCTACCAGATGGCCTTCCGCGATGAGTTGACCGGCCTGCCGGGACGACGGGCCTTGAACGAGCGTATGCAACGCCTGGGGCGCAACTATGTAATCGCCATGACCGACGTTGACCACTTCAAGAAATTCAACGATACCCATGGTCATGATGTCGGCGACCAGGTATTGCGCCTGGTTGCAAGCCGCTTGTCCAAGGTGACCGGCGGCGGTCGCGCCTACCGTTATGGTGGCGAAGAGTTCGCCTTGGTGTTTGCCGGCAAGACTGCCGAAGAATGCTTGCCCCACCTGGAGGCGGTACGCGAGATGATCGCCAACTATGCGATCCAACTGCGTGACCAGAACAGCCGGCCGCAGGATGACTCAACCGGTCGCCAGCGTCGCGGGGGCGGCGCAAACACCACGGTGTCGGTGACTATCAGCATCGGCGTGGCCGAGCGCCAGGCCGAGCACCGCAACCCCGATGAAGTGCTCAAGTCGGCCGACCAGGCGCTGTATAGCGCCAAAGGCGCGGGACGTAACTGCGTCATGACCTTCGGCCAGCAGTCGCGTCGTGGTGCTGTGCGCATGGCAGGTTAGTGAGTGACTATGGTAGACCATTCGGTCGCATGATGACCCTATGTCTCGTAAAAGTTGTTCGGTTACACTGCGGTCATCCCAGTGCTGCGGCCCTCATCGGCCGCCCCGACCCCGATAGCGAGAGGTTGTCATGGCTGAATATAAAGCGCCCCTGCGCGATATGCGCTTCGTCCTCAATGAAGTCTTCGACGTGGCCACGCTCTGGTCGCAACTGCCCGGCCTTGCCGAGGCAGTCGATGCCGATACGGCCATGGCGGTGCTGGAGGAGGCCGGCAAGGTCACCGGCAAGACCATCGCGCCGCTGAGCCGTGCCGCCGACGAAGAGGGTTGCCATTGGGACAACGGCTCGGTGCGCACCCCGGCGGGCTTCATCGAGGCATACAACACTTATGCCGAAGGTGGCTGGGTCGGCGTTGGCGGCGATCCGCTCTTCGGTGGCATGGGCATGCCCAAGGTCGTTTCGGCCCAGGTCGAGGAAATGGTCAATGCCTCGAGCCTGGCCTTCGGCCTGTACCCGATGCTGACCGCCGGCGCCTGCCTGTCGATCAACGCCCACGCCAGTGAAGCGCTCAAGGAAAAGTACCTGCCGAACATGTACTCGGGTGTCTGGGCCGGCTCCATGTGCCTCACCGAGCCCCACGCCGGTACCGACCTGGGCATCATCCGCACCAAGGCCGAGCCCCAGGCTGATGGCAGCTACAAGGTCAGCGGCACCAAGATCTTCATCACCGGTGGCGAGCACGATCTCACCGAGAACATCATCCATCTGGTACTGGCCAAGCTGCCGGATGCACCGGCAGGCCCGAAAGGCATCTCGCTGTTTCTGGTGCCCAAGTTCCTGGTCAACGAAGATGGCAGTCTCGGCGCGCGCAACCCGGCCACTTGCGGCTCGATCGAGCACAAGATGGGCATCCAGGGCTCGGCCACCTGCGTGATGAACTTCGACGAAGCGGTCGGCTATATCGTCGGCGAGCCGAACAAAGGCCTGGCAGCCATGTTCACCATGATGAACTACGAGCGCCTGGGGGTTGGCATCCAGGGCCTGGCCTCGGCCGAGCGCTCCTACCAGAACGCCGTGGAGTATGCCCGCGACCGTCTGCAGAGCCGCGCCCCGACCGGCCCGCAGGCCAAGGACAAGGTGGCCGACCCGATCATCGTCCACCCGGACGTGCGCCGCATGCTGCTGACCATGAAGGCGCTGACCGAAGGCGGCCGGGCGTTCTCCACCTATGTGGCGATGCAGCTCGACAGCGCCAAGTACAGCGAAGACGCCGCGACCCGCAAGCGCAGTGAGGAACTGGTGGCGCTGCTTACCCCGGTTGCCAAGGCCTTCCTCACCGACCTGGGTCTGGAGTGCACGGTGCATGGCCAGCAGGTCTTCGGCGGCCATGGCTACATCCGTGAGTGGGGCCAGGAGCAGCTGGTGCGCGATGTGCGCATCACCCAGATCTACGAAGGCACCAATGGTATCCAGGCACTGGACCTGGTCGGTCGCAAGGTGGTAGCCAGTGGTGGCGCTTACTACAAGCTGTTCGCCGACGAGATTCGCGAGTTCATCGCCGTCAGCGCTGCTGACCTTGGCGAGTTCACCAAGCCCCTGGCAGCCTCCCTCGACCAGCTCGACGAGCTGACCAACTGGGTGCTGGATCAGGCCAAGGGCAACCCCAACGAGATCGGCGCGGCTTCGGTCGAATACCTGCACGCATTCGGTTATGTCGCCTACGCCTACATGTGGGCACTGATGGCGCGGGCTGCCAAGGCCGGCGAAGGCGATGCGGACTTCTATGGCGCCAAGTTGGGCACGGCACGTTTCTACTTTGCACGCCTGTTGCCGCGAGTCCATTCGCTGGCGGCGTCGGTGAAAGCTGGTAGCGAATCGCTGTACCTGCTGGACGCTGCGCAGTTCTGACCCCGAGCGGACTGCTTGATAACCTGATTGCGGCATGAGGCCGCCCGGCACCGGATACATCCGGTGCCGGGCGGCTTTTTGTTTTGCCGGCGGCACATGTTTGTGAACAAACCTCTTTTGTAAGCTTTGGCTTACAAGACGTGGTGACGTTTCGCCTCTTTCCTGAGATTGGATCCACGGTTACTCTTTCTTACATGGACGTAGCGCAGGACGCGCAATGGACAGAGCAGGACGCCTTACAAGGAAGTTGCGCAGGAAGCGCGAAAAGATAGAACAGGGACAAGAAGGATTTCCTGCCAGGATGGCGGGGTGATAGGGATGTCGAAGGGAAACAGTCTGGAAAACCCCGCTTAGGCGGGGTTTTCTTTATGGGCGCGTTTCAGACAAGCACGTCCAACGGTGAAATCCCCAGCTGGCGTGGGTCGGCTTCTTCCTCCAACAAGCTGCGCAGCAGCTCGACCGAGGCCTGTTGACGTTGTGCGTCACGAAACACCAGGCCTACCTTCAACGGAATACGTGGCTCGCTGAGAGGTTTCCATAGCAGCTCCTGGTCGTCCTGGGTGGCTTCCTTGGCCCGACCCGGCAGGATGGTCGCCAGCGCAGTGTGCGCCAGGCTGTCGAGGATACCCGCCATGTTGTTCATCTCGGCCTGCACCTGCGGCCTGCGCCCTTGGCTGGCCAGGTGCGCCTTCCAGATCTGGCGGATCTGGAATTCTTCGCCAAGCATCAGCATCGGTAACTCGGCAGCCTGACGCATCGAGACTTTCTTGAAGTCCTTCAACGGGTGGGCACGGGGGATGACCAACTGCAGTTCATCTTCGTACAGCAGCAAGCCATGCAGGCCAGGCTGGCGTGGCGGCAGGTAGCTGATGCCGATGTCCAGGCTGCCGTTGAGCAGGCGCCGCTCGATCTCTGACCCCGACAGTTCATAGATCTGTACCACCAGGTGCGGCTGGGCTTTGCGCACCCGCTCCAGAAGTTGCGGCACCAGGCTTGGCCGCACGGTCTGCAGTACCCCGATAGCCAGGGTGCGCAGTGATTGGCCCTTGAAGTTGCCCATGGCCTCGTGGGCCCGTTGAAGGCCTTCGAGCAAGGGCACGGCGTGGTTGTACAGGGTATGCGCGGCGAGCGTGGGCAGCAGGCGTTTGTTGCTGCGTTCAAACAGGCTCAGGTCGAGGCTGTGCTCCAGCTGGCGAATCTGTTGGGACAGCGCTGGCTGGGACAGCGAAAGGCGTTCGGCGGCGCGGCCCACATGGCCTTCTTCATAGACCGCGACGAAGTAACGCAGTTGGCGAAAATCCATAAGTGATACTTATCGAAAAAGCTGAGAAATCGAAATGGCCGGGAAACGACTAGAGCCCTAGTCTATCGCCGTATTCCAACGGGTTACAGCGCTCAACCCGGCGATTGTTACCGCAGCTGAGAAACACTTTTGATAGGCAAGGCAGAATATTCAATTCCGGCGTCAGACCGGAGCCTTGACCGCCCACCACCGTGATTGGCCGGAGTCCCGATGAACCTGTTCAACCTGCGCCGTTCGGCACCCGCCGTCGCCGAGCCCAAGGGTGCCTCGGTGAGCGTGCCGGCCGCCGCGCAGTGCTCCCGCGAGCGGCTGATGCCCAGCATCGAACGTGCGCCGCACGTGTTCGTGCGAGGCCAGGGATCGTGGTTGTGGGACGACGAGGGTCACGCCTACCTGGACTTCACCCAGGGTTGCGCGGTGAACAGTCTGGGCCACAGCCCGAGCGTGCTGGTCAAGGCCCTGGGCGACCAGGCCCAGGCCTTGATCAATCCAGGCGCGGGCTACCACAGCCGCGGCCTGCTGAACCTGGCCGAGTTGCTGTGCCAGCGCACCGACAGTGATCAGGCCTACCTGCTCAACAGTGGCGCCGAGGCCTGCGAGGGGGCGATCAAGCTGGCGCGCAAATGGGGCCAGCTGCACCGCAACGGCGCCTATCACATCATTACCGCCAGCCAAGGTTGCCATGGGCGCACGCTCGGGGCGTTGTCGGCGTCCGACCCGCTGCCATGCAACCGTTGCGAGCCCGGCTTGCCGGGCTTCAGCAAGGTGCCTTTCAACGACCTGGCGGCGCTGCATGCGGCGGTCGACTCGCGCACCGTGGCGATCATGCTCGAGCCGATACAGGGTGAGGCCGGCGTGATTCCGGCCACCCGTGAGTACCTCCAGGGTGTCGAGCGGTTGTGCCGTGAGCTGGGCATTCTGCTGATCCTCGATGAGGTGCAGACCGGTGTAGGACGTTGCGGCGCCCTGTTGGCAGAGGAAACCTACGGCGTGCGGGCCGACATCATCACTCTCGGCAAAGGCCTGGGCGGCGGTGTGCCGTTGGCCGCGCTGCTGGCCCGCGGACGCGCCTGCTGCGCCGAACCGGGCGAGCTGGAAGGCAGCCACCATGGCAACGCACTGATGAGCGCTGCCGGGATGGCTGTGCTGCAGACCGTGCTGGAGAAGGGGTTCTTCGAGCAGGTGATGGACAGTGGTCGCCACCTGCGCGATGGCCTCAGCCGCCTGGCTGGCCGCTATGGCCAGGGCGAAGTGCGTGGCCAGGGGCTGCTGTGGGGGCTGCAACTGCGTGAGGGGACCGCAGTGCCGCTGGTCGAGGCGGCATTGCAGGAAGGCTTGCTGCTCAATGCCCCGCAGGCCGATGTTGTGCGCTTCTCGCCGGCGCTGACCGTGAGCAAAGGCAACATCGACGAAATGCTTCAGCGCCTGGCCCGGGCGTTCACCCGGCTGCATGCCCACCAGCACAATCGCCGCGAAGTTCCGGCCTGACTTGGCACCGGCATACAGAATTTCAACGAACCGTCTCGCGTTCCTGCGCATCGCCTCTGGTCTGAAATACATGGCCAGGGGCGTTTTTTTGCCCGGTGGAACCTCCGGGCGGTGCGACTAGTCTGTGTTGATACACTTTCAAGGAGCGCACCGCATGGACTTCATTCGCATCATCATCGCTATCCTCCTGCCACCGCTGGGCGTATTTCTCCAGGTGGGATTCGGTGGCGCGTTCTGGCTGAACATCCTGCTGACCCTGCTGGGTTATATCCCCGGGATCGTGCACGCGGTGTACATCATTGCCAAGCGCTGAGAGCAAAGACCGCTCTGCAAGCATGAACTGCGTGGGAGCGGCGCACCGCCGCTCCCACGCAGTTGCAGTTGAAGCCTGAAACTCTGTTTTGCCCTACCGGCCTAGCAACCGGCAGTAGAACTTCCACTCTTCGTCGAGCGCATGCGCCAGATTCGCCGCCTGGCGAAACCCATGCCGCTCGCCCGCATAAAAATGCCCCTCGGCTTGGATGCCATTGGCCTGTAGGGCCTCGAGCATCAAGCGTGTCTGCCCCGGTACCACCACCGCATCCAGCTCACCCTGGAAGAAAATCACCGGTACCTTGATCCGTCCGGCGTGCAGCAATGGTGTGCGCTGGCGATATCGATCGGCATCGCGTTGCGGGTCGCCGATCAGCCAGTCCAGGTAGTCGCTTTCGAACTTGTGGGTGGCCCTGCCCAGCGCTTCGGGGTCGCTGACGCCGTACAGGCTGGCGCCGCCACGGAACACATCCTGGAAGGCCAAGGCGCATAGGGTAGTGTAGCCCCCCGCGCTGCCACCGCGGATGAAGGCCTGGGCCGGGTCGATCAGGCCCAGCTCGGCAAGATGCCTGACTGCCCCGCAGGCGTCCTCGACGTCGCATTCGCCCCAGCGCAGGTACAGCGCCTGGCGATAAGCGCGACCGTAGCCGCTGCTGCCTCGGTAGTTGAGGTCGGCGACGGCGAAGCCGCGTTGGGTCCAATACTGGATACGCGAGTCGAGCACCGGGTAGCAGGCCGAGGTCGGGCCGCCATGGATGAACACCACCAGTGGGGGTAGGCCGGCCGTACCTTGCATGGCTGGGTAGAAGAAGCCGTGGGCCGAACCATCGCCACTGGCATAGTGGATCGGCTGGGGGCGGCTGATGTGTTCCACCGGTAGCACCTCGGCGCCGCCTGCCAGTACTTCGACTGCGTGGCTGCGCTGGTCGATGGCGATCACCGCCGCTGGGCTGATCGGCGAGGCGGCCACTGCATAGATGCGCTCGTTATCCAAGGCCAGGCCACGGAACCGCGTGTATGCACTGGCATAGCGTTCCACTTCGCCGCTGTCGCGGCGCAACCCCAGTTCTCCGAAGCCGTCCTCGAACCAGCTGGCCAGATAGCTGGCGGGGCCGAGGGCCAGCCAAGTGCTGGCGCCCAGCTGCCAAGGAGCTGCGGCGTGGTCTGCGGATGCGGCGGGCAGACGTTGCCAGTGTCCGTCGAGCTCGCCCCAGGGTTGCCAGAAACCGTCGCGATCGGAAAGGCAGTACAAGCGGCCTTGCTCATCGAAGCGGGGCTGCTGCAAGGATTCGTCCTGCGCGGCGACGCAGCGTACCGCGCCCCAGGCGCCAGAAGGTTCGCGTTCCCGGCACATCAGGCGGGTGACGGTCCAGGGTTGCGCCGGCCGGTCCCACTCGATCCAGGCCAGGCGGCATCCATCGTGGCTCAGTGTGGGGGAGGCATAGAAGTCGGCGCCTTCTGCCAGGATCTGTCGATGCTCTGCGGTGAGACCCACAAGGCGATGCTCGACCTGCTCCCCGTGGTGTTCCTCGACGGCCAGAACCAGGCCCGCATGCCACTGCACATCACCGTAGCGGCGGTCGTCAGCATGGGTGAGCCGGTGCGGCAAGCTGCCGTCCAGTGCCTGCAGATAGACCTGCTGGTCCTGTTCGTTGACGAACACCAGCCCTTCGTCGCTCAGGCAAAAACTGCCGCCGCCGTACTCGTAGACCCGGCTGCGCACACTGAACCCCTCCGGGGTCAGGCAACGTGCCTGGTGGTCGCGCCAATGCCAGATCCGACAAGCGCCATCGGCCGGCCGGAACTCGTTCCAGAACACACCGTGTTCGCCGACCTTCAGTTCGGCGAAGTCGGTCCCGGCGGCCACCGCCTGGGTGGCGCTGAACTCAGCCGCGGGCAATGACATGGGAGTTGCGCTCGTTGCGGAAGGTCATCTGTTCAATCTCCAGCGTAGCGTGCTCGGCTTCTTCGCGGGCCTTGAGGATGATGCCGTGGTCCGGTGACTTGGCGCACACCGGGTCGGCCTTGCTGGCATCGCCGGTGAGCATGAAGGCCTGGCAGCGGCAGCCGCCGAAGTCCTTTTCCTTCTCGTCGCACGAGCGGCACGGCTCGGGCATCCAGTCATAGCCCCGGAAGCGGTTGAAGCCGAACGAGTCGTACCAGATGTGGCGCAGGTCATGGTCGCGCACATTGGGGAACTGCACCGGCAGCTGGCGCGCGCCATGGCAGGGCAGGGCGGTGCCGTCCGGGGTGATGGTCAGGAACAGGCTGCCCCAGCCATTCATGCAGGCCTTGGGGCGCTCTTCGTAGTAGTCGGGGGTGACGAAGATCAGCTTGCACGGGCTGCCTTCGGCCTTGAGCTTGTCGCGGTACTCATTGGTGATGCGCTCGGCCCGTTCCAGCTGGGCGCGGGTCGGCAGCAGGCCAAGGCGGTTGAGGTGCGCCCAGCCGTAGAACTGGCAGGTGGCCAGCTCCACGAAGTCGGCCTCAAGGGCGATGCACAGCTCGATGATGCGGTCGATCCGGTCGATGTTGTGCCGATGGGTGACGAAGTTGAGCACCATCGGGTAGCCGTGGGCCTTCACCGCCCGGGCCATCTCCAGTTTCTGCGCGAAGGCCTTCTTCGAGCCGGCCAGCAGGTTGTTCACCTGCTCGTCGCTGGCCTGGAAGCTGATCTGGATATGATCCAGCCCGGCCTGCTTGAACGCGGCGATCTTCTGCTCGGTCAGGCCGATGCCGGAGGTGATCAGGTTGGTGTAGTAGCCCAGGCGCCGGGCCTCGCCGATCAGCTCGGCGAGGTCCTGGCGCACCAGCGGTTCGCCGCCGGAAAAACCGATTTGCGCGGCGCCCATCTCGCGGGCTTCGGCCATCACCTTGAACCACTGCTCGGTGCTCAGCTCTTTGCCCTGCTCGGCGAAATCCAGCGGGTTCGAGCAGTACGGGCACTGCAGCGGGCAGCGGTAGGTGAGTTCGGCCAGGAGCCACAACGGCAGGCCGACCGGCACCTCAGGCGAGGGTGATCCAGTGTTCGGCACGGGCCACCTCCATGAACTGCTCGATGTCGTCGGCGACTTCGGGCACACCGGGGAACTGCTGTTGCAGCTCGCTAATGATCGCGGCGACGCTGCGCTGGCCATCGATCAGTCCGCCAATCAGGCCCGCGCTGTCGTTGAGCTTGATCATCCCCTCGGGGTACAGCAGCACATGGCCCTTTTGCGCGGGCTCGTACTGGAAACGATAGCCGGGGCGCCAGGCGGGCACTTGTTGACGGTCGAAACTCATAGGGCAATCCCCTTGTGCCAGACCCGCTCGGCGGTGACGCTGTGATACGGCGGGCGGTTCAGTTCATAGGCCATGCTCATGGCATCGAGCATGCTCCACAGGATATCCAGCTTGAACTGCAGGATCTCCAGCATGCGCTCCTGCCCTTCGCGGGTGGTGTAGTGCTGCAGGGTGATCGCCAGACCGTGTTCTACATCACGCCGGGCCTGGCCCAGGCGGGTGCGGAAGTATTCGTAGCCGGCCGGGTCGATCCACGGGTAGTGCTGCGGCCAGCTGTCCAGGCGTGACTGGTGGATCTGTGGGGCGAACAGTTCGGTCAGCGAGCTGCTGGCGGCCTCCTGCCAGCTGGCGCGGCGGGCGAAGTTGACGTAGGCGTCGACGGCGAAGCGCACGCCGGGCAACACCAGCTCCTGGCTACGCAATTGGTCCGGGTCCAGGCCCACGGCCTGGCCCAGGCGCAACCAGGCCTCGATGCCGCCGTCCTCGCCGGGTGCGCCATCGTGGTCGAGCAGGCGCTGGATCCACTCGCGGCGGATTTCGCGGTCCGGGCAGTTGGCCAGGATCGCCGCATCCTTCATCGGGATGTTGACCTGGTAGTAGAAGCGGTTGGCCACCCAGCCCTGGATCTGCTCGCGGCTGGCGCGGCCTTCATACATCGCCACGTGGTAGGGGTGATGGATGTGGTAATAGGCACCCTTGGCGCGCAGGGCCTGCTCGAACTCGGTAGGGGACATCGGCGTTGCGTCGCTCACGGGGCCTCCTTACAGCTCGATACTCATGCCATCGAAGGCGACTTCCACGCCCCGGCGCTGTACTTCGGCGCGTTCCGGCGAGTCTTCGTCGAGGATCGGGTTGGTGTTGTTGATGTGGATAAGCACCTTGCGCTGACGTGGGAAACCGTCCAGCACCTCGAGCATGCCGCCCGCGCCATTCTGCGCCAGGTGGCCCATCTCGCGGCCGGTGCGGGTGCCGACGCCGCGGCGCTGCATCTCATCATCCTCCCACAGGGTGCCGTCGACCAGCAGGCAGTCGGCGCCATGCATCTTCTCCAGCAGCTTGGCGTCGACCTGGCCCAGGCCCGGCGCGTAGAACAGCTTGCCGCCGGTGCGGGTGTCCTCCACCAGCAGCCCGAGGTTGTCGCCCGGGTGCGGGTCGAAACGGTGCGGCGAGTAGGGCGGTGCGGCGCTGCGCAGTGGGAAGGGGGTAAAGCGAAGGTTAGGGCAGGCATTGATGACGAAGCTGCCAGCCAGCTCAATGCGGTTCCACACCAGCCCGCCGTTCCAGTGGCTGAGCATGTTGAACAGCGGGAAGCCGGTGGACAGGTCCTGGTGGACCATGTCGGTGCACCACACTTGGTGCGGGCAGCCTTCGCGCAGGCTGAGCAGGCCGGTGGTGTGGTCGATCTGGCTGTCGAGCAGGACGATGGCATCGATACCGGTGTCACGCAGGGCACGGGCCGGCTGCATCGGCGCGAAGGCCTGGAGCTGGGCGCGGATGTCCGGTGAGGCATTGCACAGGATCCAGTGCTCGCCGTCGTCGGACAGGGCGATGGACGACTGGGTACGCGCCGTGGCGCGCAGGGTGCCGTCGCGGTAGCCCTTGCAGTTGACGCAGTTGCAGTTCCACTGGGGGAAGCCGCCACCGGCGGCGGAACCGAGAATCTGGATGTACATGCGCGCCCTCGTAAACGCTGATCCGAAAAACGACAACGCCCCGGCGGGCCGAGGCGTCGTAACGCACTGCCGCTCAGCGGTTGGCGAAGTACATGGTAACTTCGAAGCCGATACGCAGGTCAGTGTATGCAGGTTTGGTCCACATGGGTTTGCTCCTTCCGGATGGGGTTTGAGGTGGTCGGTTCATTATTGGGTTCTCTCAGGCACGAGAGGTTCCATTGACCGAGATTGCGCTATCTTACAAGAAAAAATTGTGCCGAAAGGTTAATTATTCGAAATGTGCCCTTGCGCAAACGGTAACAATCATTTCGGCCCTCACCGCCATTTGGCGTCCGGCGCGACGGCATTGGCCAGGCAAAGCCAACCGTGCCTGGCGTCGATGAGTTGCTGCAGTAGTTCGTCCAACTGAACTTGCTCGACATTGAGAATAGACCGGCGCATCCGCGACAGGTCCGGATTGTGGGTCGCCATATGTGCCTGCCAGGCCCATTGAGCGACATCGGCATTGCTCATCGCCGTTTCGTCGAACTGATTGGCCAGTTGCGTGCGGGCATCGGCGTCCAGCGCGACGCCTTGACCCAGCAGATCCAGCAGGTGGCCAAGGATCTGCGCGTGGCTGGCGTGCGGGGATTGCACGCCGAACAGGAGCCCACCGTAGCCTTCGATCTGACGAAAGGCGCTGAACACCGCATAACCCAATTGCAGCTCAACGCGCAGGCGTTGATAGACGGGGCCTTGCAACAGATGGGCGAGCAGGCGGCCGGTGGGCTGCAGGTGCGCAGGCAATGGACAGAACAGCAACAGTGCGGGCTCGCTGCCCTTGGTCGGGATCTGCCGCCAGTGGCGCTCGTGGAACGGATGAGGCTCTGAGGGCTCGGCAGGTTGACCCATGAGGCTTTGCAGTACCGTTCCCAGCGCCCCCTGTTGCGCCGCGTCGAATCCTTGCGCCAACCCCTGCCACCGGGCCTGCTGCCAGAGTGAATCGAGCTGCGGCTGGTCCGGCGTGCAGGCCGGTAGTGGTTGCATTGCGCCCATCAGCAAGGTGTTCGGCAGTGCCTTGAGTAACGCGCGGATCGGTATCAAGGGGGCTTCGGCTGCCGTTGGTGCCTGCCAATGCTGCCTGGCAGGCGCGCGCAGCAACGCAAGCGCCTCCTGTGTGGCATTGATCACGGCCAGGGGATGCCCCGCCAGGTGCAACTGCCAGTACTCGCCGCAGGCCTCGAAGCCCAGGTGCAATGCCGCCTGCGTGGCACGCTCGCGCAACGGTCGAAGGCTGTGCTCGAGAACGGTCCACAGGCGTTGGCGCAGAGGTGACGGAACCTGCCAGCGCAGGTCCAGGGCCGCGAACTGGCGTGCTGGCGGCAGGCAGTGGCCGATAGCGAGCGCGGTTGGCAATGCACTGCCGATCGTGGGCAGGGCGTCTGCCAGCAGTGCTTCCTCGGGTGGCAGTTGCCAGTCCCCTGCAGCCATGGATGGCAGGTCGGCCAACAGTGCATCGAAGGCGGCCAGTCCTTGGCCCGACAGACCGCTGAACGACCGGCCGGCGCTGTCGCGCTGGGCCAGTTCGAGCGCGCTTCCAGCTTGTTCCCGGCGCTGCTGTAGTTGAGTGAAGCGCAGGTTCAGCTGTCCAGGATCCTGCTGGCGTAGAAAGCCCAGCCAGCCATGCAGCAGCGCCCGGGCCTCGGCCAGGCAGGCCTCGTCCGACAGCTGCAACTGGACATGCCAGAGCAGCTGCCCGGCATGGGCGTGGAGTTGTTGCGCCTTGCAGTCCTGCAGCCAGCCCCGTTTGCGCAAGGCATCCAGCCAACCGCCAGGCCGGCTGTCGGTGAGCTGGGCCAGTAACAATTCAAGCGCCTGCTCCGCGCCTTCCGGCATGCGGTCATGGGCGAACAGCCAGTCCTGACGGGCACCCCATGCGGTTGGCTGGCGCAAAGGCGCTTCGAGCAAGGCGGGCGGCGGATTGCGGACGGCGCCCGGACCCTGGGCGAACAACTTGCCGTATCGTCTGCCCAGTTGTGCCAGCTCATCCAGTGACTGCGGGCCGACCAGGCTCAAGGTGAGCTGCGTGCCTTGATAGTGGTGTTGATGGAACAGTCTCAGCCCTTGCTGGAAGGCCGGGCTTTCCAGCGGCAGGCTGTAGCGGTTGCCCGCATGGAAAGCGCTCAGCGGATGGCGCGCCGACACCGATTGCAACAGAGTGAACTGGCGTTGGGCTTCGGGGTTGCGCGACCAGGCGATGAACTCGGCATGAATCACCTCGCGTTCGCGGCGCTGGCGCTCGATGGCAAAGTCCGGTTCGGCGAGCATCTGGCACAGACGCTCCAGCCCGCCGGCCAGCGCCATGGGCGGCACTTCGAAGAAGAAGTCGGTGGTGCGCTCGCGGGTGCTGGCGTTGACCTGGCCACCCAGGCCCTGGACATAGCGCATGAGGCCGTCGTGCAGCGGGAAGCGCGCGGTGCCGAGGAAGAACAGGTGTTCGAGAAAGTGCGCCAGGCCCGGCCAGCGCGCCGGGGCGTCGTGGCTGCCTGCATGCACCCGCAGCGCTGCCGCAGCGCGCTTGAGGCGTGGGGCATGGCGCAGGGTCAGGTGCAGGCCGTTGGCGAGGGTGAGGTGGCGAATGGCGTCGGACATGACGCCATGCTAGCGCGCAATGCTGAGGTTGTCTGGTCTGGCCCTGCCGCAGTTAATGCAGATCCCGACGCAGGTCCGCCAGGTAGGGAAATGCTTCCCGCCCTTTCAATACCCGCTCGCGCTGCAGATCTGCCAGCAACAGTCCTTCTTCGTGGCCGGCTATTGCCAGCACATCCCCGTCCGGCCCAATGATGCTGCTCTGCCCGCAATACTGGATCTCGCTCTCGCTGCCGCAGTAGTTGGCGTACACCAGGTAGCACTGGTTCTCTTGCGCCCGCGAGCGCACGGTCACCTGGCAGACGAAGTCGTAGGGCGCCATGTTCGCCGTCGGCACCAGGATCAGCTCAGCGCCGTTCAGCGCCAGGCGCCGGGCGTTCTCCGGGAACTCGATGTCGTAGCAGATCAACAGACCTACCTTCCAGCCGTCCAGCTCGACTACCGGGAAGTGATCGGCGCCTGGGCTGAACATCGAGCGGTCGAGCTCACCGAACAGGTGGGTCTTGCGGTAGTTGCACAGGCTGCTGCCATGGGCATCGATCAGTTGCACGCTGTTGTAGATCGCCCCGTCCTCGGCCCGCTCCGGATAGCCATAGACGATGGCGATCCGGTGCGCTTGGGCAATCTCGACGACGCTCATCGCCGAGGGGCCGTCCTCGGCCTCGGCCAGGCGTTCCACCTGGTCCAGGCCGATGTTGTAGCCGCTGAGGAACATCTCCGGGCATACCAGCAACTGCGCGCCGCGGGCAGCGGCCAGCTGGGCCTGGTGCTGCAGGCGCTCGAGGTTGCCGGGCACGTCCAATGGCTTTGGCGTACCCTGGTAGAGGGCGATGCGCATGGCGCTACTCCTTCGCTCAGTCGGCCAGGGCGATCGGACCGATCTCGTGGAACACATCGCCTGGGCCGGGATTGTCCGGGTGGGTCTGGCCACCGAAGTGGTTGATGATACCCCACACGGCATTGAGCGAAGTCTGCACCGCGCCTTCGACCCAGGCCGGGGTCCACGACACGTCGTCACCGGCGATGAAGATGCCGCGCTGCTCGGCGGGCATGTCGGCCTGCATGAAGTGTGCGTACATGCGCTGGTTGTAGCGGTAGTGGCCCGGCAGCGCGCCCTTGAAGGCGCCGAGGAAGTGCGGGTCGGCCTCCCACGAGATGGTGATCGGATCGCCGATGATATGCCCGGCGATATCGGTCTTGGGGTAGATCTTCTTCAGCGCGTCGAGGGCCAGTTGCACGCGCTTTTCGGTCGGGTGCGGCAGCATCTTCAGGGCGTCGCTCATCCAGGCGTAGGACAGGCAGATCACTCCCGGCTTGTCGTCGCCGTTGTCGAACAGGTAGGTGCCGCGGGTCAGACGGTCGGTGAGGGTCATGCTCATCAGGTCGCGGCCGGTCTGCGGATCCTTGTCCTTCCAGAACGGGCGATCGACCATGACGAAGGTCTTCGACGACTGCATGTAGCGGGTGCGGTCCAGGGCCATCCACATTTTCTGTGAGAACAGCGACTCCTCGCAGTCGATCTGGGTGGTCAGCAGCCAGCTTTGGCAGGTGGTGAGTACAGCAGCGTAGTGGCGCACGTCACCATAGTTGTCGGTGACCGCCAGGCGACCATCGCTGGCGCGGGCAATGCGCTTGACCCCGGTGCGCGGCGCGCCGCCATGCAGCGTACTGAGGCTGGTGCCGGCCGGCCAGTGGGCGCAGCGCTCCGGTACATGGCGCCAGATGCCCTGCGGCACCTGCTCGACGCCGCCGACCACCAAATGCTGATGGTCGTCGCAGTTGGTCATCACCACGCGGAAGATTTCCAGCATCGAATTGGGGAAGTCCGAGTCCCAGCCGCCTGTGCCGAAGCCCACCTGGCCGAACACCTCGCGGTGCTGGAAGCTCAGTTTGGCGAACGAGCGCGAAGTGGCGACGAAGTCATAGAAAGTGCGGTCGTCCCACAGAGGCACCAGCTTGTTCCACAGGTCTTTCAGGCGCGGCACGTCGCGGTCACGAATGGCCTGCTGAATGTCGGCGAACTGCGCGCCGCTCTCCAGGGCGTCCGCCCAGGCGTCGGCCACTTCGTGGAACAGGTGTGGCAGGTCGGCGTACTTCTCGGCGTAGTAGGTCTGGCCTTCCAAGTCGATCACCGTACTCCCCGAGGCCGGCGTCAGCGGGTTAGGGAAGGGCTTGGTCTCCAGGCCCAGCTTGTCGACGTAGTGGTAGAAGGCGGTGGACGACACCGGGAAGCGCATGCCGCCCAGTTCGGCGACGATGCCGTCGGTGCCGTTGAACACCTGCGAACGCAGCCTGCCACCCAGCTTGGAAGCTTCGTACACCACGGGCTTGAGGCCCAGCTTCATCAACTCGTAGGCCGCCACCAGCCCGGCAATACCGCCACCGACGATCGCCACCTCTTCGCCATGGCGCGCCTCGGGAATGCTGCCCAGGCCGGCCGGGTGCTCCAGCCAGTCGTCGAAGGCGAAGGGGAAGTCCGGGCCGAAGATGGTGATGGGTTTCTTGCCGTCGGCGGGGTGGCGGTTTTTCTTGTTCATGTAATGACCTTGCCAGGGGCTGCGCAGGGGGCGGAGCCTGAGTATAGAGAATGCCTGGTGGCCATTTTATGAAGCGGGGTGTTCGTTATTAAGGTGAAAACTGACGTCGTTATGTGATTTGTTTCGTCTTGATGATTGATGTTCATTAAAAAATGACGAATCAGCTCAATGATGCCAAGTGCTCGACGGTTTCAGGGTACTTCTGCACCAGCCGGATCAGTGCCACGGCCTGGGCGTTGGGCTTGGAGCGGCCTTGCTCCCAGCTCTCCAGGGTGCGGGCGTTGGTGCGCAGGTACGCGGCAAACACCGCCCGGGACATGTTCAGGCGCTGGCGCAGCTCGGTCAGTTCATTGGGGGCCAGCGGGGCCAGTTCCTCGAAGGTTACCTTGTGCGAACGCAGGGTCAGTTTGCCGGAGCGCACATCGGCAAGGGCATCGAAACCTTCGGTGAGTTCAGTGAAGATGTTGCGTGGCATTGGTCGTCCTCATCAGGTATTCGCGTTCAAGCAGGTTCTTCAGGGCCTGGCGTTGCTGCGGTGTCAGGTCATCCTGGACTTCCTTTCCGTAAAGCGTGAAAAGCCAGAACTGCAGCCCAGCCTGCCACCAGTAGTAGATGATCCGGGTGCCGCCTCGCTTGCCTTTATGGCGTAGTGCATCGGCGAAACGCACCTTCCTGAGGCCGCCCGTTCCCTTGATGACGTCACCCGCATGGGGATGCAGAAGCAGTACGCGTTGCAGAGACCGGAAATCTTCATCGTCCAGATACTGGCTGCGAAAGCGCTCGAAAGCGGGCAGCTCGATAAATAGGGCATCCATTTTTTGTACGTGATCCGCGTATAGTTTGTGATGAGGTTTGTGCTACGTCAATAGGGCAGATGTCATCAGCCTAAACGTGGATCGAGGGAGTGCTGGCGGGGGAGAGTTGCCGGATATGTCATTGGGAGGATGCTAGGTTTTTGTTTGTCAGACCATTTCCTACAGACGTGAAATTTAACGAGACCTATCCTACAAGCCCTGTCGCTCCGGTCTGGCTGTGCGGGTAAACCTTCGCGGTTAACTTCAGCCGGTCACCGCATATTCGGTGATCGGGCGTGAGAACCCGGCGATCAAACTGGAGGCATGCTGTCATGGCAGCTGTGCGCGGGCAGGTTCTGCCTGGCCGGAATGTAGCCTCCAACTTCGCCGGTTCTCACCCCGCCCATGGCTGCCACCCATTCCCGTGAGAAGGTTGCGTGGTGGCCTGCTTGAGCCGGTAATGGAGGCAACACCATGAAAAAGGTCGTCCCCGACCCACCCCTCACTTTGAACCCAACCACCGAGCAGTCCTTCTGCTCCTGCCAGTCCAGCCATCCCCCTATCTTCACCGTACGCCCCGGCGTCGATGCCGCCGACGCCCTGGTCCACGCGAGCATGCTGGCCCAGGCCATCCAGGAAATCGCCGACGACTATGCCCAGCATCATGCCCCCGAGGCGGGGCGGGCGATGATCTGGTCGATCCTGCATTCGGCGGAAACGGTACGGGCGCTGCTGGAGGGGTTGCTCGACGCGATGGAGGCCTGAGGACCTCAGCCTGGCTGCCCGCGGTCCACCTTGCTGCTGAGGATGATCGACGTGGTGGTCTTCTCCACCCCGTCGAGGCTGCCGATCAGGTCGAGCAACTGGTCCAGTTGCTCCGGTGAGTCGCTGAGCAGCCAGGCCACATAGTCGAATTCGCCACTGACCGCGCACAACTGCTGGACCTGCCCCATGGCGCTCAGGTGGCGTACGATGTCCTTGCCTGAGCGCGGCTGCGCCTTGATCCCCACGTACGCCTGCAGACCGCCGCCGATCAGGCGCTGCCCCAGGCGCACGCCATAGCCGGTGATCACCTTGTTGCGCTCCAGGCGTTCGAGGCGCGAGTTCACCGTGGTACGGGCGATCCCCAGTTGGCGGGCGAGCGTGGCGACGCTTTCGCGGGCGTTGATCTGCAACAGGGAGATCAACTGGCGATCGATGGCGTCGAGGGTGATGGAGGAGGTGGCCGGCATGGTAGGTCTCTTTTGTCGAGCTGCTAGCCTATGCAAGCGCGACCGATTCGCGCAAGGCGCCCAAGGCTGGCATTACGTTGGCAAGGCGGTACGATAGCGGGCCGCTGCCGCTCGGCAGCCTGGACCATGGCAGGAGTGATTGACCCATGAAGTTCAAGGACTGGTACTGGCGGCGATGGATTCGCCAACACGGTTGCAAGGTGAGCACGGGCATTTCCAAGTTCGGCAAGCGCGCCAGGCTGGCGCTCGAGGCCGAGGTGCGCATCGGCGATGTGGCGGTCAGCGCCGCCACCCTGGATGTCTCGATCGGGGCTCACACCTATATCCGCAGTGGCGGCTCGCTGCAGGTGGTCGAGTCGATCGGGCGCTATTGCTCGATCGGCAGCGCGGTGGTCATCGGCCAGGAAAAATACGCTCATCCCACCGACTGGCTGAGTTCCCACCCTTTCCAGTTCACCGGCACCCAGTGGCAATACGAGCCGCCGAGCACGCCGGCACGCATTGGCCATGACGTGTGGATCGGCGAAGGTGCGATGATCATGGAGGGCGTCGAAGTGGGCACGGGCGCGATTGTCGCCACTCGCGCCCTGGTGACTCGGGACGTGCCGCCCTATGCCGTGGTGGCGGGCTTTCCAGCCAAGGTGGTGCGTTATCGATACCCGGAAGCGATGATCGAGCGTCTGCTCGCATCGCGCTGGTGGGAGCGCGATACCCGGCAGTTGCTGGAGCTGCCGCTGCACGACCCTGCCGCCTGTCTTGACCGGATCAGCGGGCTCGGTGAGGCAAGTTACACGAGGATCGAAATTTCGCGGCGGGGCTGCAAGGTGCTGGCGTCGGTTTGAATCGCCGAGAGACGTTTACGACCGGGGCTGCTGCGCAGCCCTGATCGGATTTGATCAACGTGACGCGCTGGTCTGCGCCGTGGCGCAAGGCGACTTCAGGCCAGCAGTCATGCTCTCGACATTGTCGAGCATCTGGTTGCCTTTGTTGACCTTCTGCGCGTTCTCGGCAAGCTGCATGCGTTGGTCATAGGTGGCTGAAGTGCCATTCATGCTGTTCTTGGTTTCGAGCACGGAGTTGGCGATGCTGAGCAGGCTGCGGCCTGTGGAGATCAGGTTGTCGGTTGCGCTGGGCGTGCACGGGGCATTGCCGCCAGCCATCTGACTGGGCTGCTGGCCCTGGTTGTAGGAGCCCGGTGCCACGCAACCTGCGAGCGTGGCCAGCATCGGTACAACGAGCAGGGTTCCAAGCGTTCCTTGGATGTTCATGTGACGTTCCCTCGATCACTGGGCTCCGACCCGGTGCCGAAGCGATGGAGGGATTCTAGAAACGCGGCCGTGATGGCGAAATAGAACGGGTGTGCTAGAGGCACTTTGCCGCTGGTCAGAGCGACCCGAACTACAGATCCAGAGACTGCACCGGTATACCCAGCGCTGCCGCGATCTTCTCGCGGGTAGCCTTGCGTGGCCGTTCGGCCGCTTCTTGTTGGGCGTAGGCTGACTGGGATATACCCAGGCGCTCTGCCACTTGAGCCTGGGTGAGGTCCAGATGCTTGCGCCACGCGCCGATGGGGGTCAAACCGTCTTTGACCATGTAGCCCACGACTGCATTGGGCACCAAGTCATCCTTTGGGCGGCTGGAGATGTAGTCGGCGTAAGGGAGCACGACGAAGGCTGGCCGGCCATCCGCCCCGTTGATGATCTGTACGTTAGTAGGTGTGCTCATCGCGCTTCTTGACCTCTTCGATATTTACGATCTTCACCCCGCCGTCCCAGTCGAAAAGGATGCGGTAGTTCCCGACCCGTAGCCTGTAGCCATACTGATGGTTGACCAACGTCTTGACGTTCTGGACGTTCGGCATGTGAGCCAGTGCCTGGGCGGCATCGTAGATCTTGGGCTGATCGGCCTTGTTGATCTTTCTGAGCTGTTTGACTGCCTTGCGTGACCAGATGATCGTGCCCATGCCCATTTCACCTTGCTCCCAAGGTTGAATTATAAGTTATTTATAAGTTTTGTCGAGATGGGGCAGGTGGTCGCAGTTGGCATGAAGGGGCGATCTGGGGTCGGGGCGGGGTACGGCTGCCAAACACACGAAAGCCGCGCAATGCGCGGCTTTGAAGGTGGTGGGCCCACACGGACTCGAACCGTGGACCAAAGGATTATGAGCCCGACAAAAATGCCTGTGGCCGTTGTGAAAACTCCGCAATACGCTGATTTTATTGAATATGTACGTACATGCGGGTCGGGTTTCGGTCGGCGGTGTGGACGTAATGTGGACGCTCGCAGCTGTACCTGATTGCATACCTGTTCAAATGCTTGCACAGCGTGCAATGCCCCTTCCTCCCCGGCGGCCCGCGCCGGGCCTGCTGTAGCTCTCCGTTGCACCTACCAGGTCCTTTTCACTTTTCTACGAGGCAAAGCGCGTCGGCGGGAGGGGGATAAGTGATTCCCAATCCCGATTTTTTTCGCAGCTCCCAGTTTTCTCAAATCGCTTGGCATCGTGTTGGCAAGCTTTTCGCTAGTATTGAAGAAAGCTTATGCTTTGTAAGGCCCCATCGCCTGAAGGCAGATGTACTAAAATCTCCTATGATCAGAGTTGGAAACAGTGGGGTGTTACAGTGGAGCAGAATAGGATTTTAAATGTGGATTTCAGTTTTGAGCGTCTGATATATGGATATTGAAAGCTTTTCGCAGTGTATTGAGTACATGCAGGTAGGTCAGGTTAAGCTGACTGTGGATAAATTTATTCCAGTTGTATCTGCCCTATGCGGGGCGCTGTTGGGTTTTTACTTAAATTATTTAAGCTCTTCGCGTAAGGAGGGGCAAGCAAGTAAAAATAAACTTATGTGTTGTGATGAGAACGTCCGTCAGATACAAGGTTCAGTGGTCCAGTTGCTTTTAGAACTTTGCAAGTTGATGGAGTGCGTCGCTTTCAAGAAAAAGCCTGCACGTCATAATCTCCCGGGTAGTATCAGCTCTCTCTATTTGAATGAGTACTTTTCCGATATAGCGCATAAGTTTAGTAAGGAGCAAAGGGAATGGGTGCAGCAGTTGCTTACAGAAGTCGAGATTATAAACAAGGCTCTACCTGAGCTCTGGGAAGCAAATGTCTCTTCATTCTATAGCTACTCTCTGGCGCTTCTAAATTTATCGAGTCGAGCGATGACGGTATGGAATATGTGTGAGAACGTAGTTAGAGGTGCATACTTTGACACCACCAATAAGGACCTTTTGGAGCTAATTGGTGCTACTAATGATCAGGTATATTGTTATTTTGGGCTGGTTGAGAATGCCGAGGTAAGGGATGAGAAGCTAGGGCTCAATAAATTTTAGTTGCGCGCACTGTTTTGCAGTTGGTTTTTTGGAAAAGGAATAGAGTCTTGAGTGGCGAGTATGAGTTTTATTTGAAACAAAATTTCCTGGGCCCTGTGAAGTCTCTCGAGGTGAGTGAGGCTGAATATAAGTTGCTGGTCAGGTCACGGAGCATCCTTAGTGCAGCGCTTTCGATTGAGGAAAAATATGATCTTGTTTTAGGGAATTTCATGGACTTTGAGCGTGAAGCTATTTTGCTAACCATGGATAGCCTGACAGATACGTCCTTCAACTATAGTAAGGCTTATACAGTTTTATCGGCCCTTAATAGAAGGGTGGCAAACTTCATATTTTTTGGAAAAAACTACACGGAGTTAATTCCTGGCATGGCCTCTAAGTGTGTTGATGATAAAGCGCACATGATAAAAATGGTCGAAGCTTTGAGGAGTAAAATCTACGATGAAACTTTGGAGTATCGGTTTGCTGAGGCTCTCCGAGGCCATATAACTCACTGTGCTGATGCCGTGCACTCGGTGACCAATCCCAATAGATGGACTATGAATGCAGATAAACAGGCAGATAAGCTTGTGTTCAATATCGGAGTGCACTCTTTAAAAGATAGGCTTCGAGAGAATTCCGGGTTCAAAAAATCAGTCTTAAATGAAATGGAGGATAAGATAGACCTGAAACAGGTTGCAAGGAAATACATGGGGTGTATTAGCGAGCTGCAAGAGCAGGTCCGTTCCTTCATTGAAGGCTCGGTGCGAGAGGCTCGGGAAGTGATTCAGAATTATACTGATAAATATGCAGCTATTAACGATGGTGAAAGTTTTGGGCTGGCTGCATTCTCTGCAGTCAGCAGACCACTGTCGCTTTCTCTTGAATGGGATGATGTCAGGATAGAGCTGGAAGAGAAAAATCAGCCTATTCAGAATATGGATAGGAGATACCTAAGTAGTGATGTGGTTCCAAGGTAGAGGCTTCTGTGTGTCATGCATCTCTTAGCTGGTGCTTTTAACTGCCCCGCTTTAAATGGCGCTCTAATTGGTTAGGGCGCTATCGGAGTTTGATGGAGTCAATTTTTAACATTAAACCCATTGAGTCGGACGCGGCTTTCACAAAAGCTTCAGCATTTTTAGGTGGTGGTGTTATTCCATGAACGTGCCCCGCCAGCTGGGTATTCATCTCCTGCACCAAGTCGAGTAGGTCGCACAGCACTTGCAGCACGTTCACCCCCTCAGACCCCAGCCACGTCTTTGACGCTTGCAGCCGCTGACTACCCGCCGTGACGCTCTGGCGCATCCCCTCGATGCGCTCCTGCAGGTCCCCCCCGATCGTCGTGTTGAGCGTCTGTCCGACCACAAGGTTGAGGTCGCGGCCCGTCGCCTGGTGCAGGTCATCAATCGCGGCCAGGCTCGCGGATCCGCCCGAAAGCAGCTTGAGCGCGCCCAGTGCCTCGAGCGTCTTGGTTCCACCCACCGTCTCGGTCGAATGGTCGTCCACGCTCCTGGTGTGGCTCTGGAACTGCTCGGCGTTGGCCAGGGCCTCAACCTCGCGCTCGATCGCCTTATCCTGGATCTTTCCGTCCGTTTGGCGCAGCCAATTGCCGTCCGCGTCCACGCGCTGCTGACAGGCCTCGCTGTGCTGCCAGACCTGGTCCCCTTTCGGTACCCGGGGCAGGCTTAGCCCGTTGGCCAGGATCTGCTGGATGAAGGGCTTATGTGGCAGGCCGTAGGCGAATCCCACCACCACGGTGGTGCCCTCCTCGGGAAAGCCGAACATACCGGCCTCTTGCCCGCCCATCGGCGCCGGCAGCGGCAGCCCGGTCAGTACCGGCAGGTCAGGGTCGGGTTCGCCATCCGGCAGCAGGATCTCCACGTCGACGCCGAAGCGCGGCCGGAAGTCGTCGCACAACCCGGACGCCGTTGGCGCGTCCGGTACCGCCACGACGCGGCCAAAGCGCGGCAGGTGGCAACCGCCGGTGAGTTCGGGGAATTGGCGCTCTACGCTGCGCTTGATTGCGTTGTCCATCGGATGGCCATCTGGTTGCCGGCCAGCGTCACATTCGTGATCCGCTCGCCCTGGTTGATCGATGCGCCTGGTCGCAGCCCGGGAAGGGCTGAGATCGTGGCGCTCTGGTTGCCCTGGTAGCCATCGAACAGCTCGATCGGCAACTGCAACGGCGAGCGTGTGCCGAAGAAGCTATCGGCCCAGCTGCCCACGAACACCTCGCCGTCGCCCTGCTGCTGCCAGATGAAGTCCGGCACGCTGAACACCTTGGCCAGGTTGTCCATGGCCTGGTAGCCGCCACCCAAGCTGTAGAAGTACGGGGCCTTCACCTGGGCGTAGGCCTGGGCAGGTACACGAAAGCGCAGCCCGGTCTTCTGGCTGACCTCCTCGAGCACGGCCTGCAGGCTGACGTGCCGTAGGTTGAGCGGCAGCGGCTGCTCGAGCACAGTGGCCAGCTCACGGCAGAACAGGATCTGCTGCTGGCCGTTTACTGCGGTGCTGCGCTCGACGTAGCCGATAAAGTGGCGCTGCAGCTGGCTTTCGTTGTAGCCGATGTCCAGCGTTACCAGGCCCTTGACCGAGTTGCCGGCCTGTACCGTGAACGAAGCCCGCCCGGGGTGTTTGAGCTGCAGACGAACCTCGTCCTGGATCAGCGGCAGAACGGCCCCGCCAACACTCAGCACCTTGTGGAGCTTCATGCTCATGAGCCACCGCCGATGTACGTGTCCACCTTTTTGAGCACGGCTTCGAAGCCAGTCAGGCCCTGTTCGCCGCCACTACCGTCGCTCCCGCTGCCGCCGGCACCGCTGCCTACTGCTTGGCCAGGGCCGGATTGCGCCGTGGTGCTGCTGGCCTTGCGCCGGCCTTCCACGCGTTCCGGGTTCGACAGTTTCTCGGACAGGGTGAACTGGACGACCCACTGGGCCAGCGTGTCGTCCTCCCGGGCGCTCACGCCCTCGGCGAACTGCACCTGGCGGATCCCGAAGGCCGCGGCGGTATCGTTCACGACCCGGTATGTCTTGAGCTGCCCGCCGCCGGCGGTGGCCTCGGCCAGGCTCATCAGGGCGCGCAGGTCCGCAGCATCCTTGTAAGGGATCATCAGCGATACGGTCAGGGTCTTGGGCTTGAAGCCCTTGTGCGCCTTCTCAGTGCCGCTGGTCTGGCCCGACATATCGTCGGCCTCGATGCGCAGGTTCGCGGTGACCTTCATGCGCTTGCCCTGGATCTTTTGGCCATCGAGCATCAGGGTCATAGGCCCACCAGTTCGCGCACGAAGCTCAAGCCCTCGCGGGATCCGACCAAGAGTACGCCGGCGGACAGCACCCACTCGTGCCCCGGAGCATCGCCTTGGAGCAGATCACGGCGCAGATCCGCTGGTGAGCCCGGGCCGATCAAACGGGCGCGCATGCTGCCATCAGTCTGTCCGCCGGCGAGCAGCGCCTGCAGGTCGGCCAGTTTCTGGTCCCGGGCTTTAGCCTTCTCGGCCTTGCGCCCAGCCAGTCCGGCGAGATCCGCCATGGGCGAGCTGTCGGCGTAGCTCTCCAGGGCGGCGATCTGGCCGGCCATCGACTGCTTGGCAGCCTTCACAACGGTGCAGCGCTCGAGCGGCAGGGCGCACCAGCGCGGGAGCGCGCCGGCGCTGGGGATCACCCACTTTTCCTGCTCGAGCATGGACAGGTGCCGGGCGCGCCGCTCGGTGCGCACAAGGTCGGGGATTGGCAGCAGCGCATTGAAGCGCCCCAGGGTGTCGGCGAACTGGTCGTATCGGGTGCCCAGGAACATCACCGCCAGGGCGTATTGCTCGCCGGCAGGCCGGGCGCTGTCGCCCGCGTCGGTCAGCTTGCTGGCCAGCTGCTGCAGGAGGTTCGGCGCCGACAGGTACTTTTGATGGCCCCGCCCCTGGCCAACACCGCTCTGGAACGGCGTGACCGCCAGGCAGGCCGGCACCTGACCGAGCTGGGCGGCGAGAGCACTGTGCCCGGCTGCCACTGCGCCCTGGGCGGCTTCGCCGACTGGGCCTGGCGCAGTCGTGGCGATGTCTGCCAGACCGCTGAGCCGCTGGCCGGTGCTGGCCAGCTCGGTAGCAGCCAGGGCTTTCGCTGCGTCCAGGTCGCCGAGCCAACTGGTGGACTGCGCTGGCCAGCGCATCGTGATCGGCGACCAGGTCATGGTTCACTCCAGGCGATCGCCTCGATAGCGCCGGCGTCGCCGATCGCCAGGGCCTCCTCCAGCTGGCCCTTCAACTCATTGGCCCGGAGCAGCAGCGCGTGCCGGAAGACGGTGAAATCGTCGCTGACCCGCTGCAACTGCGCTGCAGTGTGCGGTCGGAACCGGACGATGCCGTCCTGACCGGCGCATGGATACTCCGTGTCCTGCTTGCGAATGACCCAGCTCTGCAGGTTCAGTTGATCCTCCACTGCGCTGTCGTATCGATAGCTATCGCCGAGCGCCGAGGAGGTGAACCCGGCGATGATGGCTTGTTCGCACGCGGCGTTGATCTCGCTGCGCTTCAGCTCATACAGGCCGCTTGGCTCAAGAGTCCAGGCGCCGTTGACCCACACATGCGAGGCTGATGGCGGCAGATCGGTCAGGAACGGGACGCCGGCGGCGTCGCTGACGATCTTCCGACCGGCAGCTTCGCCCTGGAGCAGCTCGGTGTGCTGGGCCTTGCTGATCGCCACGGCGTCGACAGGGATACCGTCGCCGTGGACGCCGTCCAGGTACAGGCCGCCGGTGGAACGCGAATAGAAGAACTGCATGACTTACCTCACTTTCCGATGGCGAACCAGAACAGGCCGATGGTCGATGTCTCGGCGCTGTCCTTGTCGATGTAGAGCCGCGCGCCCTGCAGCGTCTCGTTGCCCACGTAGACGGTGATCTGCGCCGCCCAGTGCTGGTTGCAGATCACGGTCGGGTGTAGGCCCAGGAGCGTGGTGGTGAAGGCGATCGGGTAGGTGATGTCCCGGGTGATCTCGGCGGTGTGGGTGATGCCGTTGATCCGCCCCCATTGAAAGATGAAGCCGCCGAGCCAGCTGGGCAGAAGCAGGTATCCCGAGGCCAGGAAGCTCGCGGAAAGCCCCCAGCGCAGCTTCTTCGGGCTGACGAAGGTCGTGTCGTCAGTACCATCCGCCGTTTGTGCGTTGGTTGCCACCTTTGCACCGCCGGCCACTGCTTCCGTGGCTTGGGTGGCGGTGGTGGCCAGGCTCACATTTCCCGAGCCGTCGAATGACACAGAGCCAGTGACGGCGCCGGTCAACGTGATAACCCGGGCGGTGGCCAGCTTCACAGCACGTCCGACGGCGGTATCGCCAGCGACGATGTTCGCGAGAGCGTTCCAAAGCAGCGTCGTGGCGCTCTTGACCGCCTTGGTAGTGGCCAGGATCGCGCTGCTGTTGCTGGCTTCGTCGTCGCTGATGGCGTTCGGGATGTTGCTCAGTTGCACGTCGTCCTTTGTCGTAGCCCGGGCACGCAGCCCCGGATAGTCCCCAGTGCGGGCAGCAAAGTGCGTCACCAGCGCCCCGGTGACCGGCTCGGATGGCCGGCGATCAACGATGGTGTCGGCGTTGGTCAGGTCTGCGAGCTGCACCAGGTAGTGCTTCACTCCGGCGCTGTCGGTGTAGTCCAACCTGTTCGCCGCTGACCCATATAGAGGAACGACGTTGGCCACCATGTCGTTGCCGTCCCGGGCCAGCGATACGTCGACCCAGACACCAGTTGGGTATCCACCCGGCTTAGTGAAGGCGAGCGCTGAAGTCCGGGCAATCCGGATCCCCTCGATGTACGCGGTACCGGCTTTCAGTTGATAGAGCCCGCCTGCCTTCTCGACCTGCAGGGCGCTGCCAAAGAAGCAGGCACGACCGAAGAGGTCGCGGTTACTCTGCCGCTCGCGCTCGTCGATGCCGGCGAGCCGGACGGTGAAGTCGTGCTGCCAGGTCTTCGCGTCGATGGTGATCCCGGTCAGCGACTGCGCGCCGTCGAACACCACCAGGAAGTTGCGGGTTATGTTGTTGCCCACCTGCAGTGGCGGGTTGTTGCGGCGCTTCTGCTGCAGGGGCACGTAGGCCACGGCGAACAGCACGCCCTCGGCCGACTCCAGGCCGATCCAGTTGAAATCCCAGTCGCCCACGTCGGACCCGACCTGCAGGCTGTACACCACCTGATTCGGGTTCACGTACCCGGCGTTACCACTGGCGATGTTGGCCGTGTACACGATCTGCGCGGCCACGGGCTTAGGTGCGGCTCGGTTGACCGCTGCCGCCGGGTCCAGCCCGGGAACGTTGGCGAAGATGAATCGCTTGATAACCAGGGCCTGCTGCGCGGCCTGCTTTTGTGCAATCAGGCTTTCGCCTGCAAGGGTGATGCTTGCCATGGGAGTTCCTACAGGCGTGCGACGAGCGTCTGCTGGTCGTCGTTGAAGTGCACCAGGGCTACGCCCATGGTCACGGGGGTGATAGTCACGAAGTCGTAGCGGCGGCAGGTGCGACCGTATTGCTGGATCAGAACGCGCAGCAGCTCCGGGTTGTCGGCCAGCTGGTTGTTGCTGAGCTTGAGCAGGACCACGTCCCAGTCCCGGTCTGGCTTGCGCTCCTCGATCTCGACATAGCCGACGCCCAGGCGCACCAGTATCCGCTTCATGCCGGCGGTGCTGCCGGCGTCCACTGCGTTGACGAAGGCGTGCTTGACCCGGAGCCGGTACAGCGACTCGGGCTCACCCTTGAAGCGGTTGATGTCCCGCTGCCAGGCCAGCAGGTCCAGGATGGTCAGGTGGCAGGTCTCGGCGTCGAGCTGCAGGAGCGGCCAGCGCAGCCAGCCTTCGACCTTTTCCCACCAGGATTGCGCGGCCAGCTTGAGCTTGGTCAGCTCGGTGCCGGCGAGCCAGAATTTCAGATCGAGCTTAATCACGGGGCACCACCTGCAGCGTCCGGATGCGCGGAATGCTCAGCTCCGACACGATGTCGGCGTTCTCGAAGTGCAACGACTCAATGCCGGCGAACTGCTGATGCAACTCCTCGCCCAGGCGGCTGAAGGAGAACCGCGCCTGTGGGTAGGTCAGTGTGGCCGTGTACTCGCTGTTTTCCCGGAATGCGGCGCGGATGAACTGGCCCACATCCGCCTCAAGCTTGTTGCGTTGCTCGGAAGTTAGGGTGGAACGGGGCCACAGCTGCACCACCAGGTCGTGGAACGTCTCGGGCATGACCATCACCAGCAAGTCGTCGCCGTGGCCGTGGTTGCCCTCGTCGCGGATGTGGGCATTGATCTGCGCCAGGTAGGTATCCGCCGGCACGCCGGCGTCGAACAGCACATAGGCGTTGGCGCTGCCTGGGCCACGCGGTGCGCCATGTTGGAAGTAAACGCCATCGGGACGCACACCCGGGAAGGCCGAAATCATGGCGCGGTAGACGGCGTCGGTGTGGTACTGGTTGACAGCGCTGAACTGGTTGCGGGTGCGCAGACGCAGCTCGTCGTCGGGTTCAGGATCCGCGCCCGGGGTAGCCAGCCAGCTTTCACCGTTGGCCACTTGGGCGATGCCCTGAACCGGCACCGGCAGAATCGCGTAGTAACCCGGGGCCAGGTTGAACCCAGACCCAGCCTCGACGGCCTCGACTGGGATGTCCAACTGCATCAGGCCGTCGCTGAACTGGCCTTCTGCGGTGGTCACCAGCTGGTAGACACGCCCGTTGATCGCCGGCGACTGGACCACGGCGCCGGCAGGCACCACCAGCGTTCCGCCCGGCGCGTTGCGGGTGAACTGGATCACGCCAGTGGCCTTGGTCGCGCCTTTGCGCGTGACATCCACCGCCCAGGCCAGCATTTCCAGCCAGCTACCGGTCGCT
The DNA here is from genome assembly GCF_900110655.1 of Pseudomonas soli. Lineage (GTDB taxonomy): Bacteria > Pseudomonadota > Gammaproteobacteria > Pseudomonadales > Pseudomonadaceae > Aquipseudomonas > Aquipseudomonas soli. Next base: position 79,734 of record NZ_FOEQ01000006.1, on the reverse strand, counting down.
GTTTTGACGAAGAAGTTGGGCAGCACGGTACCGCTGACAAAGCCAAGTAGCCACAGCACTGGCTTCGTCACCAGGGCGGTAACCACCCGCCAGAACGGCGAGTAGGCGCTGGTGTTGCTCAGTTTGCTGCCCTGGGCGGCCACTTCCGCCTCCCAGGCTTGGCGCAGGCCCGCCTCGGTGGTCGGAATGCCGGCGTCGGCCAGCGCCTGCTGGAAATCGACGTCGCTCATGCCGACACCCCGCTGACTTCAACCATGCCGAACTCCAGGGTGGTGGCGGTGACCAGGAACACACCAGGCTCCTGCTCGATGATCTGCGCGGTACCCGGCACCAGGCGCTCGTCGTTCTCCACCAGCAGCTCCAGCTGCTGGATGCAGTCGCGTTGTCGCAAGCGGTCACGCTCGGCCACCAGAGTGATCAGCAGGCCGCTGTCGCGGATCATGTGGGCGATGTCCTGGGCGATGCTCGCACGGTCGGCGATCGGCTCGGGCTGGCGGGCCAGGTCCAACACCAGGTCGTTGTCCTGGATAAGCAGGTCGATGTACTGGCCGTCCATCAACCCACCGCCATTTCAAGCATGCCTTCCAGGCGCTGAGCGTCCATGGGCTGGCTGTTGTAGATGTTCACGTTCTCCACCTTGTTGCCGGTGTTGGTCTGGTTGCTGGTGTTCTGGATGCTGCTCAGCAGCCCGCCCTTGGGCACGGCGTTGGGTCGCGCCGGCGCAAGGCTTGGTACCGAGGCGCTAAGAGCCTGCTGGGCGTTCTGCGAGACACTGGCGGTCTCACCAGCCATTGCCGCCTGGTCGGCACCGGGGATCGTCGGCATGTCACCGAGGCGAGTTTCGATGTTCACGCCGGGGATTTTGTTGATGAGTTCGATCAGGCCATTGATTGCGTTCTGGAAGATCGAGACGATGCCGTCCCAGGCGGCTTTGGCAATGCCGGACCAGCCGCCCATGGTGTCGAACCATGCCGAGAGGGCCTGCAACTGCTCGCTGATCAACTGAAACGCGGCGGTGTTCATGAGGGCCGTGGTCCATTCGTCCCAATAGGCAACTGCCGCAACCACCAGGGCGATCAGCGCGGCGATGCCGATCACGATCAGCCCAACCGGGTTCGCACTGAGGGCCGCGTTCACCAGCCAGATCACGCCCTGCCAGGCGAGCATCGCCACGCGCACAAGGCCCATCCAGGTGTACATGGCGACCATGCCGGCCACGAACAACGTGAACATCACGGTGTGGTACAGGAACATCGCGATGCTCTTCCAGCCGGTCCAGGTCAGCACTTTCCAGATCGTGACCAGGGACAACCAGGTCGACCGGCCCAGGCCTACAGCGAAGGTGAGCAGGCCCATGCCGGCAGCCATGCCGAGGATAGCCAGCGTAGCGAACCCGATCACGCGGGTGATGTTGGGGAACAGCTGGGTCCAGCGGGTCAGCGTGCTGGCGATGCCGACCAGACGGTCCATCAGTGGGGTAAGCACGGGAATTAGCGATTGGCCGAAGGCGATGCGCAGGGCCTGTACTGCGGCGCCGAACTGCTGCCAGGGGTCAACCATGGCCTTAGCCATGCGCTCGGCCTGCTCGAGCCCGTGTACTTTTCCCAACTGCTCGATGCCGTTGCGCAGCCGTCCGGTATCTGCGGCGAGGGCGCCGATCACCTGGGCGCCCTCGCCGCCGAAGGCCTCCACCAGCTTGGTGTTTGCCGCCGCGCCCTTGAGGTCGCCGTACTTGCCCTCGAGCTTGCCTAGGATGTCGAGCATCGGCAGGGCCTTGCCATTGGCGTCGGTGAACTTCATCCCCAGTTTGTCGCCGGCGTTGGCGATGTTCTCGAAGAACGCCTTGTAGCGCCCGCCGGCGTCGCCGCCTTCCATGGTTGACGAGAGGGTACCGATCACCGCCATCTGTTCGGCCAGGTCGACGCCGGAGGCCGTGGCGATCGCGCCGGCCTCCTTGAAGGCGTCCTTCATGGCTTCACCGGAAGTGCGGAATAGCTGAGTGGCCAGCGCTGTCTGCCCGCCCAACTTCTCGACCCACTGGTTTGCGCCCATGGCGTCAGCCTGCTGCTTCTGCAGGTTGTAGAGCGTGCCGACGTACTCGCTCATCACTTCCTTGTCGGCCTTGGTGGCCTTGGCCAGCACGGCGCTGGTGTTGGTGAAGGTGGCCAGCTGGGTGCCGGCCAGGCCTTCGACCGCGCCCTGAATCTTGTACGCCGAGGCGACGAACTCCTGGGCGTTCTCGCCGTAGGCAACTGAAAACTCCAGGGCCTTGGCGTTCAGCGACTCCAGGGCGTTCTCGGCTACACCCAGCGATCGGACGTCGCCCAGGGCGCGGTTCATCTCCAGCGCGGGCTCGAGCGATGCGTTGATGGCGACGAAGCTGCCGGTCACGCCCGCCAGGCCGATGCCCATCTGCTTGAAGTTCTCCTGGCTCTGGTCCGCCAGGTCGGAAAAGGTCGTCTTCACCTTGCCGATCGGCGCGGTGACCTTGTCGGTCAGTGCCAGGATGAAGTCCAGGCGAGAGGAGCGGTCAGCCATGGGGGGTTATCCGTTGAGTGCATGGGCGATGCCGTTGGCCACGGCGATCTCCATGCGTCTCCAGTGTTCATCGTCCAGCCACTTGGCCAGACCCATGTTCTCAATCGACGGCTCAGCGCCGGGCAGCCAGCGCTGAGTGATGGCCATCAGTTGGCCCAGGCCGTTTTCGGTCAGGCGGTCAGCGTGCTCGAGGACTTTTTTACGATGATTTCAACGTTCGGGCCGTACTCCTCGAGCAGCGCGCCGGCCAGTTGCATGGTCATCACCGGGTTGCCCAGGAATGGCTTCAGGGTGGCGCGCTGCTCCTGGTCCACGGTGGTGACCAGCAGGTTGTTGGCCGGCGCGACTTTGTTGTTCTGGTTCAGGCTGTTGAAATACTTGGTCACGTCGGCCGGGGTCAGGGTGAAGGTGAATTCCTGTTCGCCCAGTTCCAGGGTGATCTCGCGGCGGTCGGTCATTGTGTTGCTCCAGTAGTGGTTGGGGTGTTGGTGCAGAAGCTGCGTTCGCGCTCCTGCAGGCCGAGGATCATTTGCCGGCTGAGGGCGAGCTGATCGCGGAGGGTGAAATAATCCGGTCGAGCGTCTGCTGCGAGTTCGGCGGTTCCTGCATCAGCCACGCCGGCGCCGGCGGAATCGGTGCGCACTGCGGCGTTGGGGCAACTGGCTTTGACGAGCAGCCGCTGATCGCGAAGATCAACAGCGCGCTGCAGAACCTGGTTGTTCTTGAGCACATTGCTCAGCTCCTGGGTGTGTTTGCTGTCCAGGGCGGCGGCTTGGGCCAGCCGCTCACCGGTGATACGGGCGGCTTCGCGCAGGCCTGCCGCCTCGTCCTGGGCCTGGTCGCGCTCCGATCGGGCGGTGTCGCGCTGCTCCAGGACCCGGTCGAACAGCAACCAGGTGGCGCCGGCCAGCAGCAAGGCACCCAGGACCTGCTGGATCAGGCGGCGCATAGCTGCGCCTCCTCGAGCCGGCGAGCATGTAACCCGGGCACGAACCGCTTGTTGCCCTTGGCGTCGGTGACGTACGCCCAGACCGGGCGGCCATCGGCGCCCCAAGCCAGCGCCCGGCAGCCTTCCTTGATGCGCCCGGCGTTGATGAGCCCCACGGCGCGGCTCGCGCAGGTCGACGGCACGCCGACGTTGTGGCCGTGGCTGCTCAGGGCGTCGAACGTGTCCTGGGTGATGTTGGGGTTGGTCAGGCAGTCGGCCAGGGCCAGTTGGCCCTTCTCGACCACCAGCTTTTCCACCTCGGCGCAGCGCTCGGGGGACCAGTAGTCGCCCACGATCACCGGGTAAGGGCTGGTATGGCGGGTGACGCCCATGCATACAGTCGGCAGGCCCCGTGCCAGCTTGTCGGCGTAGACCACGTTCTGACCCTCGCCTTCCCACTTGCCCAGGAACGCCATCAGCGTGCTGCTGCCCAGCACCAGGGTGATAGAACCGGTGATAATCTTGTTGCGCAGGCTCATGGCTTGATCTTCCAGTTGCGCAGCATCTGCCGGTACTTGGGGGCCAGCAGCAGGATCTGCAGCACCATGTAGAGCGCGGTCAGCATGTAGGCGACCGACGACCAGTCGACGGTGCCTGTCGCGCCGGTGGCGGCCACTCCGATCGCGGGTGCCGCCTTGGCAACGGCAATGGCGGTGTCCTGGGCAGCTTGATTCGCGCTCATCGCTGGCCCCCTTTCTCGAAAGTGGATTGGCAGGCCACGCAGCGCGTCTTCCCACCCAGGGCGCGGCGCGCCTCCGGGATCGGGCTGTCGCAGTCCTCGCAATGGGTCAGGCTCGGCCCGCTCGACGGCGCGTTGGCCAGGGCGGCGGCGATCGCCTGGTCACGCTGACGCTGTTCCAGGGCTTGTGCGCGATCGAACGGGCAAACCATCAGCTCAGGCCCTCGATCTCGGACGCGGCCAGGTACGGCACGCCATTGATGTGGATGAAGTCCGGGCTGGTGACGTCGAACGGCACCTTGTGCTTGGACTTCTCGCCGCCCTTGGGGTCGACGCTGAGCAGGCTGGAAACCTTGAGGCGACAGCCGAAGGCCTCCACCTTCAGCTCCTGGTCACCTGCAGAACCGAAAAACACGGTGTCGAAGACGCTCAGCTGGCGGAAGCTGCCGGCAGTGCGGGCGGCCTCAATCAGCAGGTTGAAGTTCATGCTGTCGAACTCGAATTCACCGCTGGCCGTCACGTCGCCGTCGACATAGCCATCAGGCACGCCCCGGGTTTGCGCCACGGCGCTGTTGTCGGTGATATCCAGGGTGCAGGACTCGACGTGCACCTGCAGGTCGCCCAGGGCGATATCGAAGTTCTTGCCGCCAATGCGGGACATACGGGCTCCTTACTCGTTCGAAAGGTCAAGTGCGATGTTGGCGGTGAGGTCTTTCGGGCAGTTCAGCGGGGTGAGCTTGATGTACACCTCCACCCGGGTCTTGGTGACCCAGGTCAGGACGATGTCGCCGTCCTTGGGCTGCTTGATCTCGCCCGGGAACTGTTCGCCGGCGAAGGTGGTGGCCTTGGCCATCACGCGCAGCGGCTTCATGAAGGCGGTGACCGCTGCTGCCATGCTGGCCGGGCTGTTGTTCAGGCGGCGATCGCCCACACGGCGGATCAGCAGCGGGCGGATCTGCCGGGCAGCCTTGTCGGCCAAGCGCAGGTACTCGATCACCAGGTAGTCGCTGCCCGGGGCGTCGAGCATGTTGCCATCGCCCCAGTAAACGCCTGGATAGTCTGGGTAGGTCTGCGAAACCGAGAGCCGGTCGGCGTCCAGGGCGGCGCGGATGGCAGACGGCAGCGGGATGCCTTCCTTGTCCTTCGGCACCGCGCCGAGGCCCAGGACGGCGCCGGTGGCCACACGCATGGGGCTGTCAGCGATGCTGACGGCAGCGTTCGCCAGACGCCCGGCCAGCACGCCCAGGTCGTTGTCGTGCAACTGGGGCACAACCAGGACACGCGGCGCCACCAAGTCCTTGGTGATCGCTTTCTGGGCTGCGGCGTACTCCGACCAGGTCTGTGCGGCGCTGATGCCGACAGTAGCGGCCATGACGAACAGTCGGCGCCCGTAGGTGTTGATTACCGAGGTTGCCGCGTCGTGCATTGCTGACAGCTCGGCGCCGGCGGTGACTGGGGTGGTAATCACGACCGCTTCCACGGAGTAGCCTTGCTGTTGGGCCTTCTCCAGCGCGCTCTGCCAAGTGTTCTCACCGCCGATCGGCGCTACCAGGCAGGCCCAGCGATCGCCACCATTCAGGCGGGCGGCGGTCACCTGGGTTTTCAGGTCGCTTGCCGGCACGCCCAGCATGGCGTCCAAGTCGCTGTCAGTGTTGAGCTGCAGCAGCTGTCCGACGTTCTTGCCGGCAGGGCCGATGAAAAGGAAATAGCGCTCGATCTCGGTCACGGCACCCTGGCCGAGGTTGAGATTGTTCACGCTGACTTTGCCGAGTGCCATGTGATGCCTCGTTAACGGGGTGAGTTGATGATTTGATCAAGCAGGAGGTTGAGCAGGTCGCGGTTCTCCTGCTCGTTGCCAGCGCCCAGGAACTGCCGCTTGGGCAGCTTGATTTCCCAGCTCTGCGCGCCGGTGGACTCGCCGCGTTCCTCGTCCAGAACGCGGATCAGCACGCCGGCCTGCATGTAGCTGACGTTCTCGAGGATCCATGACACTGGAGGACGGCTCAGCCGCTTCTTGCCGGCCTGGCGCACGCGAAAGCCCAGTCGGCGTAGCCGCTTGGCCTGCTTGTCGGTGCTCTTGGCGCCTTCCTCGACTCGGTTCCAGCGGCGCATCTGCTGCGCGGTGCGGCGTTCGGATGCGCCGTTGTGCTGCTGGGAGGCCACCCAACTGGTCAGGTTGTTCTTCCAGCCCAGGACGGCTTCATCGGCATCCACGCGGGTGACCTGCAGCAGCTTGCCCAGGCCTGCCTCCATCTTCTTCCTGCCAGCGTCAGCATCGCGACGTGGGGCGAATGGCGAGCCGTCCAGGTTCTGCTGGTTGCGAATGCGCTTGCGGCTCAGGCTTCGGGCACGGGTGCCCAGGCGGTTGAGCAGGCGCCGGCGCAGCTTAGGCGGCAGTACCAGCAGATCTAGCAGGGCCTGTGCATCGAGCAGGCCGCGCACGTCCAGGTCGAGGGTGCTACGCGCCATGCGCCACCTCGCCCTGTTCTGCCACCCACAGCTCGGCCTGGCCCAGGCCGTACTTCTTGCCGCCGGACTCGATCTGACCGTTCGGATCCTCGACTAGGTGCTGCCCTTCCTCGAATTCGATGGTCAGTTCTACGTCGAACAGGTCGTTGTCCAGGGGCTCGACGGCAAAGGCCGGTACCGGCATACCGTCGTCGCGGTCGGGGTCGTTCGACTCCAACCACGAGCCGACCAGGGCCATGAGCAGCGCGGGGTTACCGGCGAAGCGCTCTAGGACGAGCACAGCGCGATAACGCATGTCGCCCATGTGCATGCCGCCGTTGCCGGTGGGCTTCCAGATCAGATCCAGGTTCACCTGGTCGACCCAACTGTCCAGCTGCTCAGGCAGCACCAGGTTCTGCTCCTGTAGGTACGCCGTCAGGGCGCGCAGCAGGTTCACAGCAATGCCGCCGTGATGCGGCTGCGGCCCTGCAAGGCACGGACAGCGGACTGGCTGAAGGCCAGGAAGGTATCGGCACGCTCTGGGGCTTCCTTGCCGGTATTCTCGGCCACCTCGCGACGGGTAACGGTCGCAAAGTCGGTCAGGGCAGTGGCCTTGGCCCGGCAGTACACGGCGCGCTTGTACAGCTTCACTTTGTAGGCCCGCTCCTGCAGGAGCAGCGGGTCAGCGGTAGCCACCTCGGTGATCCCGAGGCTTTGCCAACTGGCCATCAGACGGGCCAGGTCGCTGTTCACATCGCCCATGGCCAGTTCAAGTTGAGTGACCAGCACCTCGCTCAGGTACTCACCCGGCAGACGGTAAGCCTTCTGGTATTCAGCCAGCGAGAGGTCCGGCCAGAAGCCGTTGTTCTCGATGGTCTGCTCTACGACCGTGGTGGGTTTGCCTGAAAAGCTCATCGCTGGTCACTCGAAAAGGGCGGGAGACACCGTTGCCACGGGATGGGCCATAAATGGCCAACTCGTTTCACGGGTTCCCGCTGGGGGGGTAGCCGGTTATTCAGTGCCGCCGACGGCGGCTTGCTGCTTGTTCAAAGCCTTGCGGGCGTTCTCGATACGAGTGCCTACGCCGACCTTGGGATAGAGCGCCTGGGCACGTTCCAGATGCTCGATCGCCTTGTTCCACTCCTGGGCCTCCAGTGCACGGATGCCGATCAGCTTGTGGAATTTGGCCGGGATCTGTTCTGTCAGCTCCCACTCGCCATCGACACGCGGCAGCAAGTTGGACAGGTACGGCTCTGGGCTGCGCTTCGCCTGATACTCGCCATAGGCCCACTCGCAGATGGCATCAGCGACAAAGGTCTGGATGTCGCGGCGCTTGAAGCGCTCAGGCATTTCCTGCCCCTGCTCGATCGCGATGTCTGCCAGCTCCAGGGCGTCCTCGAACTGAGCGGTATCGAACAGCCAGACCATGACCTGGACGAGCACTCGGTTTGGAAAGACCAGGCCGGACTCGACATAGCGCTGGACGTAGTCCTGGTACTTGGGCAGCAGCTCGTTGCGCTTGAGGTCCTGGCGAGTGGAAAGGCCCTTGATATCGCTCAGGCGGGCCAGGTCCTCGCCCAGGCCGACCTCCATCAGGGCCAGATGCTTGGCGGCATTAGCCGGGCTGCTCAACGCCTCGCTGGGGGAGTAGGGCAGTGCGGCAGCGGCCAGGCTGCTGGCCAACACCGCCACGCCTTCCTCCAGGATCCGCCGTTTGTGGGCCAGAGCCAGGCTCATCACACAAGCTCCACAGAGCTGGCTTCGAGGCCGGCGAACTTACCCAACTGCTCGATCACGTAACCTTCGTTGCGCCCGTTGTAGTCCTCGGTACGGGAGCGTTTCGGGTTCTCGATCAGGTGGCGCCGCCAGCTGGTGTCCTGGAAGTAGATGGACAGGTTGTCCCAGGAGGTAATGACGATGCCCTTGCTTGGGAAGAACGGGATCAGGAAGGACGGCAGCCCGCCATACGTGGCGATCACCTGGGCATCCTCGATGCGCTCTTTCTCGGTCGGTGTCTGGCCCTGGGCGGCGTACAGGCGGCCCTTGTCGTGGGCCAGCAGATCCGAGCCGACGATGGCCACCAGGTCGCCCTCGTCGCGGAATACCGGGTCGATCATTTGCTTGACGTCATGCACCGCGGAGTCGAGGTTTTCGTAGTCGCCGCCTTTGCCCAGGGTGATCTTCTTGGCTGGGTCCGACTTCAGGATCTGCTCGGGGATCTGCTCGCGGGCGATCTGCAGCCAACCCTTGTTCACGTCCTGGAGCATCGGGAAGTTGGCCAGGTCGGTCTGCTTCGCTGCACTGAGGCCATGCCAGCCGATCATGATGCGGTCCAGGGCGATACGCTTCTGCACCGCCGCCAGGTAGCGCTGGGCAAAGTCCGGGAACTTGGCCCAGGCGTCGATGGTGGCAAACTTCAGCGCCACGTCAGTCTCGGTGTGGAACAGCTCGTAGGTGTTGTTCTTCAGATCGAGCAGGTGGCGCGGCTCGCGGTCGTTCTTGTCAGTGTCGGTGCGGCTGGTGGCCGGGCCATTCAGGCCCAGTAGTACCTTCTCGCCCTTGATCTCGCTGACCGGCACGACGTTGATACGGCCCAGGAAGTCCACCCGCTCGGTGATCTGGTCGTTCAGCTCTTGGGCGTGGGTTGGCTCCACGGCAAAGGTGCGGGCGGCGTCACCGGTGTTGTACGCCTCGGCCAGATCCTCCTGGAGCTGCAGGTATTGCGCTGCAGCGCGCTGCGAGAGGGCGGCCATTAGCGCAGGCCCTTGCCGCGTTTGGTGTTGGCCGGGCCGGTGGTGCGTGGTACCTGACGGCGGTTCGATGCCTGGTTGAACATTTGGGTCATCGTTTCCTGCAGTTCATCCATACGGGCGCTCAGCTCCTTGACCTGCTTGTTGCCGCCCTTACCACCCTTGCGGTTGTATTCGCGGTTTTCGTCGGCTTCATCCACCACGTCCTGGACAGCGGCGCCCACGGCATCGACAGCGTCCTTGTTCTCGCTGTCGTCCACTTCTTCCACGACCGGCTCAAGCACGGCCTGCATGCCGGCCAGCAGGATCACGAATTGGTCATACAGCGCTTTCAGCGCCTTGGCAGTTGCTTCATCCATTGGTTGGTTCTCGTCGGGTGAGGGGGTATCAGGGGTGGTGATGTCGGCGAAGCGCTTGCACAGGCCGGCCAGTCCGGAAAAGAAGCGGCGCAGCTCGCCCTGTTGCTGGCCGCTTTCGCGCAGGGAATCCAGGGGCACAGCGGCGCAGTAGTAGGAGGTCTTGGCGTAGCGGTGCCCCTTGCGGGCGCCACGGGAGAAATACAGCTCTTGGGTGCCCAGGCTGGCGGGTGAATCGGTGACGGCCAGGCCGGTGAGGTAGAAGCGACCGGTGTTGGCGAAATTCGGGGTGATCTCCACGCTGGTGAACAGCTTTTCGCCCTGGTCGTTCAGGTGCAGCAGCTTGTCGTTGGGCTTGAGCTGCGCTTCCAAGGCCACCTGTCCGGGCTCCAGCTCGGGGTCGTCGTTCTCGGTGACCAGGCGCACGGCGAACACGGTGCCGTGGGAGCCTGGCCAGCGTTCATGCTCGCTCCAGATCACGGCGGTGTAGGTGGTGAGCTTGTAGGTCTCGGCACAATCGACCAGTTCCTGCACGGTGATCTCGCGGTTGTCGGCGGTGTAACCGCTGAGCGCGACACGCTTCCAGTAGGAGACAAGGGAACGGGGCATTGTGGGTGGCTCGGTGGTGGTCGATGAGCGCCACGATAGGGAGCCGGTCGGCACCGGCCAAACGCTTTGTTTGAGCGAAATTCCTATTTCCACGATCTAGGAATTTCACGCAGTTTTACCCCGCGTTTTCAGGTTTTTCGCCGCATAGACTGCGGCCCATGAACTACTCCATCGAAGTCAAAGAGGCCGCTAAACGCCTCTACCTGCGCCGAGCATCGGTGAAGGAAATCCAGGCTCAGCTGAAGCTGCCCAACGTGCGGATCATTTACTACTGGATCCGACAGGGCGGCTGGGACGACATGCTGACGGATGAAGAGCCGGTGACCGCTGTGAGCCGGCGAATCACCCTCATCCTGGAGAAGCAGGAAACGCTGACGAAGGCCGAACTGGACGAGCTGGACCGTCTGACCTCGATCCGCGATAAGTTGCTGAAACAGTCGAGCCGGCCACCTGCGCCGGCGGATGGCGATGCCCCGCGCAAGCGCCAGGAGCGCGACCAGGCGCCGAACCAGGAGCGTCGCGAGCGGGGCAGCAAGAAGCGGGAAAAGGCGCTGAAGAACGACATCAGCCAGCTGACCGAAGTGGACTTCCTGGAGAAATTCACCTCCAGGATGTTCAACTACCAGCTGGAGCTGTTCGAGGCCAAGAAGAACCCGCTGACGGCGCGGATCCGCAACATCCTCAAGTCTCGGCAGATCGGCCTGACCTACTACTTTGCTGCCGAGGCCTTCATGGACGCGGTGTTGACGGGGGATAACCAGATCTTCCTGTCGGCCAGCCGTGCCCAGTCCGAGGTGTTTCGCAGCTACATCGTGGAGTTTGCCAGCAAGTGGTTCGACATCGAGCTGACCGGCAACCCGATCAAGCTCAGCAAGGACGGCAAGCCCTGGGCCGAACTGCGTTTCCTGTCCACCAACGCCAACACCGCGCAGAGCTACCACGGGCACCTGTACGTGGACGAAATCTTCTGGATTCCGCGCTTCGACAAGATCCAGGGCGTAGCCAGCGGTATGGCCGCCCATGCGAAGTGGCGGCAGACGTATTTCTCGACCCCCAGCGCGGTCACCCATGAGGCCTATCCGTTTTGGACGGGCGAGACCTTCCGCAACAGCAAGCGGGCCAAAAAGGCCGGCGTCTGGCCCAGCGATGCCGAGGTCCACGCCGGCACGCTTTGCCCGGATGGGCAGTGGCGCAAGATCATCACCCTGGAAGACGCCATCGCCGGCGGCTGCAACCTGTTCGATATCGATCGCCTACGCCTGGAGAACGACGAAGAGCGTTTCGAGCAGCTATTCATGTGCAAGTTCATCGATAGCACCCAGTCAGCGTTCGCGCTGGCGGACCTCGAAAGCTGCTACTCCGACCTCGGTTTGTGGGACGACTACAAGCCCCACGAAGACCGTCCGTTTGGTGATGCCCCAGTGTGGCTGGGATACGACCCCAGCCGAACCCGGGACGATGCGACCTGTGTGGTGGTGGCTCCGCCGGCGGAGCAGGGCGGCAAATTCAGGATCCTGGAAAAGCACAGTTGGCGGGGGCAGTCGTTCACCTACCAGGCCAACCAGGTGAAGTTGCTTACCGAGCGCTTCAACGTGCAACACATCGGTATCGATACAACCGGTGTCGGCATCGGCGTGTTCGACCTGGTGCACGACTTCTACCCCCGCGCCACGCAAATCCACTACAGCCTGGAGACCAAAACCACGTTGGTGCTCAAAGCCCAAGACGTGATTCGTGCGGCGCGGATCGAGTGGGACGCCGGCTGGACCGACATCGCCCAGGCCTTCCTGACCATCAAGCGCGGCACCACCGGCGGTGGTCAGATCACCTTCAGTGCGTCCAGGACGGATGCCACCGGCCACGCCGACATCGCCTGGGCGGTGATGCACGCCCTGCACAACGAACCCCTGAACACCAACCGGCGGCGCCGTAGCCGCTACCTGATGAGCGCTTCCCATGCCCAATCGACGCAGAAAAACCCACCCCACCCAGCAGAGCGCGGAACAGCGAACGCGGGTGTTCACGTTCGGAGAGCCGGAACAGGTGCTTACTGCCAACATGGGCGAGTACCTGGGCGTGTTTCCCACCGACGACGGCCGCCTGTACAAACCGCCGGTGTCGCGGATTGGTCTGGCCAGGCTGTTGCGTGCCAACGCGCACCACGGCGCCATCCCCAAGTTCAAGCGCAACCTGCTGCTGCGTGAGTTCATCCCCTCGGCAGGCTGCAGCACCCATACCATGGGCTGCGCGGCGATGGACTACATGGTGTTCGGGGAAGCGTTCTTCCTGGTGCACTTCAACTTCGCGGACCACGCCCTGGAGCTAGAGCACCTGCCGGCGCTCAACATGCGGGTAAAGGTGGATGGCGGCTTCACCATGTTGCTGCCGCACAGCAAGGAAGAGGAGTTCGAACAGGACGAGGTTATCCACATCAAGGACTACGACGTGGAGCAAAACATCTACGGCGTGCCCGACTACCTGGGCGGCCTGCAGGCGCTGCTGCTCAACGAGGCCGCGACCTTGTTCCGCCGGCGCTACTACAGCAACGGTGCCCACGCGGGTTACATCTTCTACACCAACGATCCCAACCTGTCGGAGGAGGACGAAGAGAACCTGCAGGCGCAGATCAGCGCGAGCAAAGGTGTAGGTAACTTCCGCTCGATGTTCGTCAATATTCCCGGGGGGCAGGAAAATGCGATCAAGATTATCCCTGTGGGAGACTTTCAAGCGCGGGACGAATTGGAAAAGGTGAAAAACATCACCAGGAACGACATTATCGCGGCCTGGCGCATGAATCCCGCGTTGGCAGGAATCATTCCAGAAAACTCCGGCGGGTTTGGTGATATCGAGAAAATCGACCGTGTTTATACCAACAATGAGATCAAGCCGATCTGCCAGTTGTTCGACCAGGTCAACGAACTGCTGCGAGAGGATCGCCGTATAAGTTGGCGTGAGCCTGCGCCAGTTGCGCAATGAATCCATGGCCTAGGCGGCAGCGGGCACTTTCCTGTGGCAGAATAGTGCCCAATTTGGAACCGGGGTGGGTTATGCGAGTGTACTGCAGGGAATGTGGCGGAAAGTGCCGGATCTCTTCCAGGAACGATATCTCCAAGGAGTTCGTTTCCCTCTACTGTGACTGCCAGGACTGTGGCCATCGCTTCGTGTCGCATCTGACGTTTTCCCACACGCTGCGGCCGTCAGAGCAGATGATGGACCGCCTCGTGTTCGACCGCCTCAGCAGCATGAGCCGGACCCGGCAGCAGGAGATATTTCAGCAACTCGGCGTCAACGATGCACGATAGCGCTTGAATCGAACTTCGATGTCTGTGTACTCCCGCATCAACTCCGACGACAACTGAATCAGGCCAATCCTGCCTCGTGGGGAAAGTTCAGCAACATGCACGTCGGTCAGAAGCGCCAACATGTTTCCGTGGCTTTCAATGTCGTCGGCCAGCTCAGTGAGGCAAGGGGCTGGGTGTGTCATGGCGTAACTCCGTTTGCATGATGGCACATGGCTAATATTTTGTGATCCAAAGTTTCAGTTCGTCAAGAATTTTAAGCGTGTTGAATTTCTCTCGTAAGTGTGGGATTTGGTTTCTTGATGGCAAGCTCAATCAGCGCTTGTGGATAACTTTGCATGAAATAACAAAAATGAGCGCCGCAGCGCTCATTTTGATATCTAATGGATGCCTAGTAGATATCTATTAAGTATCCTTTTGGTATCCCTCTAGTTTGTATTTAAGAGAGTTGATGCGGACAACACCAAATTTCCTGTCCCCTGTGTTGTTCTCGAAGTTGACCACCAGCATGTCAGCGGGCAGCGGAATCATCACGGTGCCGTCGCCAGGGTCGTGGTAAAGCCGTTGGGTCGCTTGCATCAGAAAGAAGTCTTCAGGCAGGGCCAACTGACGCCGCGCCTCGTCAATCTCGATGTCTGTCACCGCGACCAGGTTGCCGTCGATCAGCATCACGCGGCCCCCTTCAACTGCAGCCGCGATTCCAGCTCCTCGATCCTGCGCAGCAAGATGCCGATCATGCGGGCCTGCTCGTCGTTGAGCTGATCCACGACGGCGGAGCGCTTGAGCCGGTCGGTAATTTCGCCGTTCACTGACCGCTCGTTGAGCTGGGCCAGGCCGCTGATTTCATTGGTGACAACCTCAGGCAGAAACACCGTTACCGCGCCGGCCTGGTGCATGTCGTTGTCAGCGTCGATCGACTGCGTGAGGCGAGCGACGATTTCCGAATTCATGCTGCGGTGCGCGGCGCTCGCCACTGCGGCGATGCGGCCTCTCAAGCCGTCAGGCAGGCGGATCACGAACTTGTCAGCGTTGCGGGAGTTGGTGTGTGTTGTTGTCATCGATGCATGCTCCTTCAGATCAGGTTGGTGCGTGGCGATGCCGCCAGCAGTTGGTGGACCAGGGCGGCGTCCTGGGCGGACAGGTCGCCCTGTAGGCACGCCGTGTGGGTCACGTTCTCCAGCTGGCTCCTCGCTTCCCGCGTCTTCATGACTAGGAAGCCAATGAGGGCGCCGCCGACAATGGCGGTCGCCTGCAGGTGGCGCGGCGTTGTGGTAGCCTTCGAACCGCTGCTGCTTGGGGTGGATGCTTTCAAGGGTGTTTCTCCTTCTCGTAGTGGCTGGTGCCTGGAGTTGCCGCTCCTAGGCACCGTCAATTCCCAACTAGCCCTGCAGGGCTGGATCAAGCTGCGCGCTCTCGCGATAGATGCGCTCGTAGACCTCCTGGCGGTGCACCTCGACGGCGTCTGGCGCGGTTACGCCAATGCGCACCTGGTTGCCCTTGACGCCCAATACCGTGACTTGAATGTCGTCATCGATGCGGATGGTTTCGCCAATACGGCGGGTCAGAATCAGCATTTCGGTTTCCTTCTGAATTGGTTCTGTTGAACGGAAAGCGCGGCAGCGGTGAACACGGGGCGCAGCTCGCTACGCACTTCGAAAACCCCAAGATCCGAGCCGTCCACCTCCACCAGGTGGATCAGGCTTAGGACGGGCGGCATTACGTCCTGCCGTTGTCGCCAAAAGTCGCTGGCCACCAGTTCTGCCAGGTCCTCCGGTCGTGCTCTCTCCAGGTAGATCGAGGGCAGCGGCAGTTCGCTCGGGGTGCCGTTGACCAGATAGCGCACGATCATTCCCCGACGACCTCCGGCGCCCATCGCTCGATCAGTTGCTGCCAAATTTGGTTGCCACCCTGGATGCGTTCGTGGACCTCTAGGTCCGGGGTGTAATCCATCATCAGCACCTTCAGGCAGTCCTCGAACAGCGGCAGGTCCAGGCCGCGCAGGGCGCTGAGTTCAAAGGGGAAGTCCTCGCCGTTGTAGACCCCCAGCAGGAACCGGCCCAGGACGCGGCTTTGGCCGGTGTCGCGCAGGGCAAGGGGCACCAGGCGGTGTAGAGCCTGGGTGCCAGCGGTGACGATTGCGGGCAGGCGCTGCTGGTGGGCCTGGGCTTCGGCCATGACGGTGGCCAGGGTGCGGTTGTTGTTGTGCATGACGTCTCTCCTTGAGCGGGTGAAAAAATCACCCGTGTGTAGTCCCCCGTTTTGTCCGGAACATCCGGAACATTGTCGGGGGCGTTTTCTGGAGGCCTTGAAATACGTGGCTTCCAGCTTTTCCAAAACGTTCCGGTACTACCGGAACATGCCGGAACGTGGTTTTCCGTGATAATCGCTGTATCCCGCATGGTTACTGGGCTGCAGCTGAAGTTGACTCAAGGGTCAAAAGCGGAACATTTCCAGAACATGCCGGAACGGAATATGTTCCGGTGCGTTCCGGTCTGTTCCGGTGCTACCGGAACGTTTTTTTTGATTTAACTACCTGTATTTATTGATTATTTTTCTCTTAAGTTAGAAATGTTCCGGATGTTCCGGACAAAACGGGGGGCTCCGCACAAATTCCTTTCAACCCCATGGAGCCCTCCCCACAGGAGCAAACCCCCAACGTTTCAAGCCCCGCCACGCTTGCTGAAGAACCACAGGTTCAGGGACCGCTTCTCTATGCGTGACCGTGCTTTGCGCAGCTCGATGAACTTGTGGGTTGTGCTACTGGCGAGAGCTCGACGCAGCTGTGTATCGGGGATTACCTCTTGGCCGGCCATCCTGCAGCGCTGCTGGAAGTGCTCGATGTTGATGGCGATCAGCTCTCTGTCGGTGCTGTGGTTCAGCGTCTCCCGGGTTTCCTCCCGTTCACCGTCCGCGTCGATCGTCGTCACCATGTCCTCGTTCAAGTAGTGGTAGATCTGCCAGAACTTCGCGGCCGTGGGGTCTTCCGACTTGCAGCGCTGCTGCCGATCGATGGCGCGGGACTCGATGTGTGCCGCCAACTGGTCCAGGTCATGGTTGCTCCAGTCGGGGAAAAACATCTGTGTGGCGTAGGCTGCTGCCAGCACTTGGGCGTGGGATTGGTAGATCCGCATTTCGCTGATGGCGGGGTTCTCCATCAGCTTGCGTTCGAATCGTTGGAAGGCCTCGAAGTACCGGTCCAACCATGCCTTTTCATTGGTCAGGCAGCGGCGCAGGTAACCGCCGAGTTGCGTGGCCTTCATGGCCTTGAGTCGATCGGCTTTGGGCTTGAGGGCGAGGCTGTGGCCTTCCTTCGTGAAGTGGAAGTGCACAATGCGCGATAGCGTTGCTTCGTCACCGGTGACGCTTGCGTTCTGTGCGATGGCCAGCGCGCCGCGCCAGAGGTCCACGCGCTTCTCGTTGCCCGTTGTTTTCGCGCCCGTAACTCGTAGCTGGGCGTGATAGTCGAACATCGGCTTGACGTCGTCCCAGGTGAATTGGATGGTCACGGTACGGCCCTGTGCATCGATGTAGGTGCGGTCGGACTCGATCAGCACCAGCGGCAGGTTGCTGACCTCTGCGAACGATCGCAGCAGGCCCACAGCACTGGCGCCAGATCCGCTTGGCTTGATGCCCTCGGTGTTTTCGCGTCCCAGCAATCGCCAAAGGAAGCGCAGTAACATGGATTTGCCAGAGCCAGGTTCACCGCTCAGCTCAAGGAAGCCGAACGACGCCTGCTGACTGGCGATCTGCTGCACGAACAGGGTCGCGGTCCACCAGGACAGAGCGGCGAGCCCATTCAAACCGGTGACGTCCACGAAGTCGCGGAACCAGGACGGATCGAACTCGTCCCCACGCTCGAACTTGACGGTGGCCAGGGCGGTCTTGATCCCTCGGCCCTTAACCTCGATGAAGCCATGGCTGTTCACCTGCAGCTCGCGCCCGCCCTGGAATCCAAAGTCAGGGAAGCAGTAGGTGCCGGTGTCTTCGTCATAGCCGAGAAACGGCAGGCTTCGCACGGTTCGAACGGGGCGGTACTCGTCGTTCAGCCACTTGGCTTTGAGCCAGGCCAGCTCTCGAGCGCCGCCTTCGAAGTTGCCGCCAGGCGTGAAGTCCAGCATGCCCTTCACAAAGCCTCGAGGATCTGCGATCGACCCCGAGGACAGCGCAGCCTGGCAGTTGCGTGTTTGGTCCGGGAACGCAAAGCTGAAGTGGTAGCGCTGCTCCCCGGTGATGACGTCCTTCTCCAGGTAGTCGAGATCCGGGACACAGTTCGATACCTGCTCCACTTTCGACGCGCCAAAGAAGATGTCCCGATTGCCTTCCAGCTTTTCGTCGCCCAAGGCCTTGGTCAGCTCGGCCTGGTTGACCCGGACAGAGAACAACTGGTTGTTGAACTCGACCAGGTAGAAGCCTGCCGGTTTGCGCAGGTACACCAGGTAGGCGAGTTTGCGGGCACTTTCGGCGGTGAATAGGCGCCCGCGATAGCAGGCATCATCAATGAACAGCTGATCGAGCTTGCCGTCTCTGTAGACGTCGTCCCAGTCCAGCTTTCCAGCCAGCGCGACCCAGCCGATTTCCTTCCTGGAGCGCAGCTCTTTCAGGTGCTTGCGGATGTAGGTGCGGCCTGCCTTGTCGTCGTCCAGGGCTATTACCCAGGTGACGAGCTTGCCCGCATTGGCCTCGACAATGTCCCAGGGGAAGTTCACACAGCTGATCGCGGCGATCGTTTTGAAACCGGCCAGGTGCAGAGCGATGGCGTGAAAGATGCCTTCTACGATGTACACACGGTCGTGCTTTTCGATCGTCTGCCCAGGTGGTATCCAGCCGGCGTTGGTGTAGCGCATGCCAGCCTTGATACCCGCCTTCTGGTCCTCATTGCCGGCGATGGCACGCGCATCAATGATTCGCTCCCAATACCCGTCACAGAGCGGGAAGCGGACGGTGTCGGCCCATATCCCGGAAGGCTTCATCTGGCGACGGCCCTGGACGTACCAGCCTTTGAGTTTGCTGATATCGAAGCCGCGGGCCCGGCTCAGGTAGGCGTCAGCGGTGGCGTTGGGGTTCTCGGGTGTGGACGGGAAGCGCTCACTCAGGTTTTCGAACAGGTGCTGATAGCGATCGCGGGTGCGTTCCTCGTAGCCGCAGTTGTTCAGCCTGTTGCACTTGAGCTGATAGGGCTTCTCCTTTTTGACGAAGACAGAGCGTTTACCGCAGCTCGGGCACATGCCCTTGTTCAGGTACTCCTTCGTCTCGTCCTTGGCCTGGAAACCCAGCTCCGGATCGTGTTCGAGGGCGGGAATCACGTCCTCAAGGTAGATGCGGTCGAAGTGCTCCGGGTTGATGCGTGCGCTCATTTTCGACCCTTACCGCTTGGCTTCTACACGAACACGTTCTGCTTGCTCGGCCGCTTCCATAGCGAGGTGGACCATGTTGATCAGGACTGCCGACTTCGAGCCCTCGACTTTGGGGCGGATGATGTAGCGGCCCAGCTCGATCTCGCGACGAATGGCGGAGTCGGACTGGCCGGAGCGCTTGGCGTACTCGCCTACGGTGACGTAGGGCGTGTCGATGGCGATCTGCATTCTGTTAACCTCTTGGCAAAATATTGGGGCTAAATGTTCCTTGCGAGGAACATTGTTGTTCCGTGCAAGGAACAAGTCAAGAGGACGTGATGGATTTTCCAACCAAGCTCAAAGCAATTCGGAAAGCCGAGGGACTGACGCAGCGAGAGTTCTGCGAGGTGCTAGATTTCAGCGAGAGCACCTTCAGAAAGTACGAGGCGGGGATCATCGAGCTGGGGGCGCCGGCGCTGCTCAAGATCGCCAATCACCCCCGCTTCAAGAAGTACACGCTATGGCTGATGACGGGGGATACCGCCCCGGATGGCGGACAAATCAGCCCACGCTGACACACAACGACAAGGACAGATTTATGAACAAGGAATACCCATCGTTCAAGGCGCCCATGGGCGGCGTTGTAGTGATCGATCTGCTGATGCTTTGGTACTTTGACTGGGCCACCTGGGCCTGGGTCGTCGCGGTAGTGCTTGTTTTTGCCGTGCTCGTCGGATGGCTGAATGAAGCGCTAGAGGTTCATCGTGCGAACCAGGAGTACACCCCCCAACGCGAATTGGGTGCAACGGGGTACCAGCCTGCCCCCTCGACCTATTCGGACTCCGACGATGATGACTTGATGGATAGCGGTCGGGTGCTGTGGCAAGGGCAACGACAGATCAGGTTCGCGTACCAGAGTTTCGAGACCGGCGATTCAGATCGCGAAGTCACGGTACACAAGGTTGTTTCTAAGGGGCGGGGCAACAGCAGCACCTACTTCAAGGGCTTCTGCCATATGCGAGGGGAGCCAAGGACCTTTCGCCTCGATCGTATCAAGGGGCGGGTCACCGATACTTCCACCGGTAAGATGGCCACTTTCCGACAGCTGTTTGAGTTGAGCTCACGGTAGGCACCGTATGTCGATAAAAAAGCAGGACGACGGTCAGTGGCTTGTCGATTGCCGCCCCGAGGGTCGAGCGGGCCCGCGCATTCGCCGACTGGTGAAGTCGAAGCAAGAAGCTATGCACGTCGAACGCCGGATAATGGGTGATGGTTCCAAGGGCGAGTTCAAGAAGGCGCCGAAGTTGGATGAGCGGAAACTCAGCGACCTGGTTCGACTCTGGTACCGGCTGCACGGTCAAAATCTCAAAACCGGCGAAGAACGTCAGCGCCTGCTGCTAGCCATGGCCGAGCGGATGGGTGATCCGAAGGTGCACAAGTTTACGGCTCATCATTTTGCTGCCTACCGAGCGGAGCGTGCTGAGGGTAAGCACACAAGAAGCACGCCAGGTCGAGGCTTTAGCAAAAAAGAGGGAACAGTTAAGCCGATAAGCTCAAACATGCTCAACCATGAACTCGCCTACCTACGAGCGGTGTTTAACGAATTGGAGAGACTCGGAGAATGGTCCGGTGAGAATCCGCTGGCCAAAGTCCGTAAGCTCAAATTCGATGAGACAGAAATGGCCTTTCTTGATGTCGAGCAGATTCAGCCGCTGCTCGATGCCTTGGATGCGAGGGATGCAGGTGTCAGGTTAATCGCTGAAGTTTGTCTTGCTACAGGTGCCAGGTGGGGGGAGGCCGAGGGGCTTTTACCACGCCAGGTCAGAAACTGTTTGATTCATTACAGTAAGACTAAGTCTAGTAAGAATCGCACCGTTCCGATTACTGAAAATCTACAAAAGCGTTTGAGTGCTTCATTACCTTTCAAATCAAGCTATTCCAAGTTTCGGGATGTTGTGGTGGAGATCGGCCTGGAGCTTCCGGAAGGGCAATTGACTCACGTACTGCGTCACACTTTTGCTAGTCATTACATGATGAATGGTGGCGATATCTTAACCCTGCAGCGTGTTTTAGGTCACGCAACATTAGCAATGACCCAGAAGTATGCGCACTTCAGTCCCGGTCATCTGGCTGAAGTTGTAGCGCTTAATCCTTTGGCGAAGCTCGATGTTGAAATGTTGGAGAAATAGAAATGTCTGGTGACGAAGGCGCTAATGAGCTTGGAGCGGCGGTGGGATCTGTTGTAATGGGCGAGTCAGTTACGAAGCATTTTTTCGCTCCAAACGTTACTGAGGCTATTGGCGCTGCAATTAATTTTGCCAGTGTTCTCCAACGTGTGGCGTTTAGTCCCGAGTTGGTTGATAAGATTAGAAGTGTGCAGCTTGCGGTAGGGCGAATTGCACTGTCTCCTGAAGTTGGGGCGGTGGTCCGGGCTAGTCATAATTTTAGTAAGTTCGTTGGCGCCTTTGCTGTTTCAGAGGAGGCTAAGCAAATAGCCGCTGCATCGAAAAGCTTTAGCAATATTCTTGCTGAGTTTTCTGGAACTCCGCTATTTGAGTTTTTATCTTCGCTCGAGAAGGTGGATGTCCAGAATCTAGTGTCGGCGACAAGTTCTGCACAAATCAGTATTACTGCTAATTGTGAGGCTCGTGTTGTGCCGGCTGAAGCGCTAGAACTTGAGGCGGAGATTGTTGAGAGTCTCAGGGCTGGTTCTGATCTTGAAAACCTACCGGTGGCGCAGAGAAACTATCTACTTCAGTATCTGAGGTTGTTCATCATGTTGTTTGCCACTTTGGCAACTATGAATGGTGCGCGTGAGGAAATTTGTTTTCAACAGGCCAAGTGGTTGCCTGGTATGACCTCTAATCAAGTCGGCAAAGCAGTAAGGTCGGCGCTCTGTAGTTTCCCGAGCGAGCTATTGAGTAGTCTTCGTTCTGTTAAGGGGCAGGGAGTTAGGCTTCGAACTGGACCGAGCATGAAAGCAGAGGTCATTCCTGTAGATCTTCCCGATCGAGCCACACTCGAAGTTCTTGATAGCAGTAACCGCGTTTGGTTGAAGGTCTCGGTGGTTGCCCAGGACGGAGTTGAGGGTTGGATTTCACGGAAGTACACGCATGTGATTCAGTAAGCGTGGACAATTTGTGGACGTGGGACGGCGGAGAAAAAGTCGCAGTCGGCAGCCGAGAAACACGAAAGCCGCGCAGTGCGCGGCTTTGAAGGTGGTGGGCCCACACGGACTCGAACCGTGGACCAAAGGATTATGAGTCCTCTGCTCTAACCGACTGAGCTATAGGCCCTCAGCAGGAGCGCTGGATTATAACGAGGGTTTCGATAGCGTGCCATCCGAAAGATCCGTTTGTGCTATGCGAAGAAAGGTCGCCGCGAATTCGTCCGGCGGCAGGGGCAGGCTGACGATATAGCCCTGAATCTGCTCGCAGCCTTCGGCGGCGAGGAAGCGCTGCTGCGCCTGGTTCTCCACGCCTTCGGCAATGATCGTCAATTGCATGCTGCGGCCCAGGGCGATGATCGCGCGGGCGATGGCGGCGTCGTGGGGATCGTCGGGCAGGCCGCGGATGAACGACTGGTCGATCTTGAGGATGTCCAGCGGCAGGCGCTTGAGGTAGCTGAGCGAGGAGTAGCCGGTGCCGAAGTCGTCGATGGCCAGCTGCACGCCCAGCTGCTTGAGCTGATGGAGCACGCTCAGGGCTTCCTCGGCCTGGCTCATGATGAAGTTTTCGGTGATCTCCAGCTGCAGATCGCCCGCCTTGAGCTGGTAGTTGCGCAGCAGTTGCTCGATGCGCCGGGCCAGGTTGGGCTGGCGCAGCTGGGCTCCGGCGAGGTTGATCGAGAGCGGGCCGAAGGCGTGGTAGGTCTTCTTCCAGCTGTGCATCTGCCGGCAGGCCTGTTCAAGTACCCAGTCGCCAAGCTGGAGAATGGTGCCGTTCTCCTCGGCCAGGTGAATGAACTGCTCGGGGGGCACGTCGCCGAAGGTTGGATGGGTCCAGCGAATCAGGGCCTCGGCGCCCACCAGGCTCTGGGTCTTGAGGCTGAACTTGGGCTGGTAGCACAGGCTCAGCTCGTTGCGCTCGATGGCGCGGCGCAGTTCGTGCTCCAAGGCAATGCGCTCGCTGGCCTGGGTGGTCAGTTCGCGAGTGTAGGCCTCGACCCGGTTGCGGCCCTTGGCTTTGGAGCGGTACATGGCGGCGTCGGCGTTGCGGATCAGGTTGGCGACATCGGTGCCGTCTTGTGGGTATAGGCTGATGCCGATGCTGGCACTGGTGAAGAACTCGTGCTCGCCGGCCTGGAAAGGTGCGTGGAAGCCGGCCAGCAACTTGTTGGCGATGGCGCTGGCATCGCTGGGCTTGTGCAGGCCGGGCAGCAGGATGATGAATTCGTCGCCGCCCAGGCGGGCCACGGTGTCGACATCACGCACCTGCTCCTTGAGGCGCTGGGCGATACCCTTGAGCAACAGGTCGCCCACCGGGTGCCCGAGGCTGTCGTTGATGTGCTTGAAGCGGTCGAGGTCGAGGAACAGCACCGCGCCCTGGCGGTTGGAGACCTGGGCGCAACTGAGTGCGGCCTGCAGGCGGCTTTCGAACAGGGCGCGATTGGGCAGGCCGGTCAGCGGGTCGTGGTGGGCCTGGTAGTCGAGCTTGGCCTGGGCGTGCTTCAGACTGGAAATGTCGGCGAACACGGCGACGAAGTGGGTGATCTCGCGTTCGTGGTTGCGCACGGCGCTGATGGTCAGCCAGCCGGGGTAGAGTTCGCCGTTCTTGCGCTTGTTGTAGATTTCCCCCTGCCAGTGACCTTCGGCGGTCAACTGGTGCCACATGGCGACGTAGAAGGCGCTGTCATGTTGGCCGGAGGCGAGCAGGCGCGGGGTCTGGCCGAGGGCTTCGATTTCGCTGTAGCCGGTGATTTCGCTGAACGCGCGGTTGACTGCGCTAATGCGCTGGTCGGTGTCGGTGATCAGCACGCCTTCGGCGGTGTTCTCGAACACCGTGGCGGCGAGTTGCAGTTTCTCCTGCATCAGGTGGCGTTCGGTGATATCGCGGGCGATGGTCAGCATGCAGTCGACGCCGCCAATGGGCAGTGGTCGGGCGGACAGTTCGCAGAGGCGGATCTGGCCGTCGCTGCGGCGGATGTGGCAACTGAAATCGCGCACGAAACCGTCACGCTGCAGTTGATCGACCAGGCGCTGGCGCTCGTTGAGGTCGACCCAGATACCCAGGTCCAGCGAGGTCTGGTCAACCGTTGGGCTGATGTCGTAGCCGGTGAGGCGGCAGAAGCCTTCGTTGACCTCCAGCAGCAGGCCATCGCTCTGGCGTGACAGCAACAGGCCATCGGGTGAGGCATGGAAGGCCTTGGCGAACTTCTCCTCGGAGGTCTGCAGTTGCTGCTGGGTTTCCTTCAACTGACTGATATCGCGGATCGCCACCACCAGCGCCGGCATGCCGTCGAGGTCGAAGGTCTCGGCCGAGGTCAGCCCGGTGAACAACTCGCCGTTGTTGCGGCGGAAGGTCATTTCCAGGTTGCGGATGCCGCCGCGATGCAGGCGTTCGAGCAGGGCCGGGCCGGTACCGGCCACGCCCCACAGGCCGAGCTCGGTGGCGGTGCGGCCGATCACTTGCGCCGGACTCAGGCCGATCAGTTCTTCGAAGGCCTCGTTGACCTCCAGCAGGCAGCCATCGCTGTGCCGTGCGATGATCAGGATGTCCGGGCACTGCTGGAACACCGAGGCGAACTTCTGCTCCGACAGGCGCAGGGCATCTTCGGTGTGCTTGGTTTCGCTGATGTCGATCATCAAGCCGCGCATCAGCGACTTGTGGCCGTGTTCGATCATGCTGACGATGTTGCGTACCCATAGCGTATGGCCGTCGGCGCGGATCACCCGGTAGTCCAGGCTGTGGTCGCGCCCGGCGGCTGTTTCGCTGTCGCAGTAGGCCTGCGCCCACAGGGCATCTTCCGGGTGCAGGATGCTGCGCCAGAAGCCCGGCTTGAGCCATTCTCCCGTCGGGTAGCCGAGCAGGTCCTCGGCGTGCGGCGATACATAGCTGTAGCTGAAGTCGTTGGCATCGGCTTCCCAGGCCACCGCTGACAGGCTCTCGATCAGGCCGCGGTAGTGGTACTCGCTGCTGCGCAGTTCCTGTTCCAGGGCGATGCGCCGGGAAATCTCCGAGCTCAGCCGGCGGTTGATACGGATCACCACTGCCAGAATCGCCATGAGCACCAGCACGGCCGGCAGGCCGTAGAGCAGCACGTCGTGCCAGAAAGTCCTTTGGTCGACGACGTTGCCTACCCAGCGCTGCTGTATGTGGCTGACTTCGCTACTGCTCATGTCGGCGATGACCTTGTCGAGGATGCCAACGAGCATCTTCTGTTCCCGCGGCACGGCCATGGCCAGCTGGTAGCGGTATGGCGTTTCACCGCTTACATACAAACCATCCAGCTTGAGTTGGCGAAGGCTCCAGATGCTCGAAGCGAGGTCGCCGACCACGGCGTCTACCTCATCAGTAGCCAGGGCCTGCAAGGCGGAGCTGACATTGGGCATGGCCACCAGGTTGAGGTCCGGGTGGTGGGTGCGCAGCAGCTCATGAGGGGCATAGTTCTCCACTACGGCGATCTTCAGGCCATAGAGGTCCTTGAGGTTGCGCGGTTGCGCGCCGCCGGAGTGGGCGAGGATGACGATCGGGAAGTCCAGGTAAGGACGGGTGAAGGCCAGGTAGGCTTGCCGTTCCGGGGTGGACATGATTCCGGGGAGCAGGTCGAGCTGGTTGCTACGTGCCTGTGCCAGGACTTCGGTCCAACTGCTGGGCTCGATCGGCTTGAGGGTTATCCCCAGGCGTTCCTGGATCAAAGCGATGTAATCGGCGGCCAATCCCTGGTAGCGACCTTCCTGGTCGCGGAATTCGAACGGCGGCCATGAAGCATCGACGCCCAGGCGCAGCTGCTGGTGGGCGCTGAGCCAGGCTTGTTCCTCGTCGGTCAGGGTCAGGGCGCCGGCCGTTGTGTTCCAGGCGAGCAGGATCAGCAACAGGAAGGCCGGCATCAGGGGCATAGCGGCCTCTCGATCAGGGGGTCTGATTCGAGTGTAGACGGGCTTGCCGCCCGCTGGGTAGACAGGGGCCACGACCTTCTGTCACATAAGAAAAACCCCGGCCTGGGCCGGGGTTTTTCTTTACTCGTCGAGGAAGGAGCGCAAGTGCTCGCTTCGCGTCGGGTGGCGCAGCTTGCGCAGCGCCTTGGCTTCGATCTGACGGATCCGCTCACGGGTCACGTCGAACTGCTTGCCGACTTCTTCGAGGGTGTGGTCGGTGTTCATGTCGATGCCGAAACGCATGCGCAGCACCTTGGCTTCGCGTGCGGTCAGGCCCGAGAGCACGTCACGGGTCGCTTCCTTGAGGCTTTCGACCGTGGCCACGTCGATCGGGGACTGCATGGTGGAGTCCTCGATGAAGTCGCCCAGGTGCGAATCTTCGTCGTCACCGATCGGGGTTTCCATGGAGATCGGCTCTTTGGCGATCTTCAGGACCTTGCGGATCTTGTCCTCAGGCATCTCCATGCGCTCGCCCAGCTCTTCCGGGGTCGGTTCGCGACCCATTTCCTGCAGCATCTGGCGGGAAATACGGTTGAGCTTGTTGATCGTCTCGATCATGTGCACCGGGATACGGATGGTGCGCGCCTGGTCGGCGATCGAGCGGGTGATCGCCTGGCGGATCCACCAGGTGGCGTAGGTCGAGAACTTGTAGCCGCGACGGTATTCGAACTTGTCCACCGCCTTCATCAGGCCGATGTTGCCTTCCTGGATCAGATCGAGGAACTGCAGGCCGCGGTTGGTGTACTTCTTGGCGATCGAGATCACCAGACGCAGGTTCGCCTCGACCATTTCCTTCTTGGCGCGGCGAGCCTTGGCTTCACCGATGGACATGCGGCGGTTGACGTCCTTGATCTCGGCGACGGTCAGGCCGGTCTCGCTCTCGAGGTCGATCAGTTTTTGCTGGCAAGCGACGATGGCGGCGTTTTTCTCACCCAGGGCGGCGGCCCATTTGGTGTTGCGCTTGGCCAGGTCACCGGACCAGGTCTGGTCGGTCTCGTTGCTCGGGAACAGGCGCAGGAAGTCGGCACGCGGCATGCGCGCGTCACGCACGCACAGTTGCATGATGGCGCGTTCTTGCTGGCGCAAGCGATCCAGGGCACTGCGTACGCGCTCAACCAGAACGTCGAACTGCTTGGGCACCAGCTTGATCGGCATGAACAGGTCGGCCAGCGCCTGCATGGCGCTGATGCTGTCTTTATGGCCTCGACCGTGTTTCTTCAGCACTTTGAGGGTATCGACCAGCTGATCCTTGACTGCACCAAAACGCTGGGCGGCAACGACCGGGTCCGGACCGCTTTCGGCCTCTTCCTCGTCGTCGCCATCGGCGTTCTCTTCGTCTTCTTCGTCGCTTTCTTCCTTCGCGGCAGCGGCCTTGGCACCCGGGATTGGTACCTCTTCGGTCGGTGCGGCGATGTTGTCGTCAGGGTCGATGTAACCGCTGAGGACGTCGGAAAGACGGCCGCCTTCGGAGGTGACACGGTCGTATTCGCCGAGGATGTAGTCGACAGTACCCGGGAAGTGAGCGATGGCGCCCATGACTTCACGGATGCCTTCCTCGATACGCTTGGCGATTTCGATCTCGCCTTCGCGGGTCAGCAGCTCGACGGTACCCATTTCGCGCATGTACATGCGCACCGGGTCGGTCGTGCGGCCGATATCGGTCTCGACAGCCGCCAATGCGGCGGCGGCCTCTTCGGCTGCGGCCTCGTCAGTGTCGGCTTCCGCCAACAACAGGGCATCCGCATCCGGAGCACTCTCGAATACGTTGATCCCCATGTCGTTGATCATGCGGATGATGTCTTCCACCTGCTCCGGATCTGAAATATCCTCTGGCAGGTGGTCGTTGACCTCCGCGTAAGTCAGGTAGCCCTGCTCACGACCGCGGGTGATCAACTCTTTGATACGAGATTGCTGTTGCGCTTTTCCGGACATAACACCCTATCCACTGAAGGTCTTGGCGGGCAAAAAACAAGCCGAGGATTATACCCGAGCATGGACCTCACGCGCCAGATGAGGTCGGGTTTTGTGCGGGAACATTACGGCTCAGCAGGGTAAGCAGCTGAGATTTTTCCTCTGTACTCAGTTCACTTAGACGCGCTTTCCTGAGCAGATGTTCCAGGCTGCGCTCGCGCTGGCGAGCGGACAAGCTAGTTATAGTGTCGAAAAACTGTTGTTCAAGGTTGTCGGCATCGATCAACCATTCCTTTTCCGCCAGAGCGCGCAGCAGGCGACCCTGTTCGGTCCCGTGCCAGCGCGCGATCAGCTGCATTGAGCTTAGCTTAGGATTCTTCTGCGCGGCCTCGATGAGGGCCACCAGCAGCTGGCTGTACAGTTGCTCTTCGTCGGCGAAGTGGCTGGCATCCTCGACCTTGCCCGCCAGCAGCGGGTGATGCAGCAAGGTGCGCAAGGCCGAGAGCGTCGGTGGTTCCACTGGCGCGGGCACCCGTGGCGGCGCTTCGCCGCGCTGGCCATCGCGCTGCCACGGCTTGCCACCTTTCTTGTCCCAGGGTTTGCCGTCCCACTGCTTCTTGCCGCCACCTTTGTTCGGCGTCCAGGGGCGTTGCTCCTGTTGTGGCGCCGAGTAGTCGGGCTGGTAGTGCATGTCGCCATGGTCAGGCACGTAGCTTGCCATGGCGTCGTAGTCGTAACCGGGGTCGTAATCAGGCGCGCTGGGTGCTGGCGCGCTCTGGGCCAGTTGCTCCATCTGCTGCGGGTCGAGGCCGGTGATGTCTTTCAGGCGGTTGCGCATCAGTTGGCGCAGGTTGGCGCCCGGGACCTTTTCGATCAGCGGTGCGGCCAGCGTCACCATGTGCGCCTTGCCTTCCAGTGAGCGCGGGTCGGCCTCGTTGCTCAACTGCTCGAAGAAATAATCGGCCAGTGGCTGGGCGTGCTGGTTGATACGGGCCTGGAAGGCATCGGTGCCTTCGGCGCGCACCAGGCTGTCCGGGTCTTCGCCTTCGGGCAGGAACAGGAAGCGTGCGCGGCGACCGTCCTGCAGGCTCGACAGGGTCGCCTCCAGGGCACGCCAGGCGGCCTTGCGGCCAGCCTGGTCGCCGTCGAAACAGAACAGCACGCTGGGCACCACGCGGAACAGGCGCTTGAGGTGTTCCTCGCTGGTGGACGTGCCGAGGGTGGCCACGGCGTTGCGCAAGCCCTGCTGGGCCAGGGCGATGACGTCCATGTAGCCTTCGACGACGATGATCTCGTCGAGGTTGCGGTTGTGCTTGCGCGCCTCGTACAGGCCGTAGAGCTCCTGGCCCTTGTGGAACACCGGGGTTTCCGGGGAGTTCAGGTACTTGGGCTTGTCGTCGCCCAGTACCCGGCCGCCGAAGGCGATGACCCGGCCGCGGCTGTCGCGGATCGGGAACATCACTCGGTCGCGGAAGCGGTCATAGCGCTTGCCGCTTTCGGCGTTCTCGATCAGCAGGCCGGCGTCGATCATCACTTTCTGTTGCAGCGAGTCGGCACCCAGGTGCTTGAGCAGGTTGTCCCAGCCCGGCGGCGCGAAGCCCAGGCCAAAGTCGCGGGCGATCTCGCCGGACAGGCCGCGCCCCTTGAGATACTCCACTGCCGCCTTGCGGGTGGCGTGGCTGCGCAGGGCCTGGCGATAGAACTCGCTGGCCGCCTCGAGCAAGGGGTACAGCGGCGAGTCTGTCGGCTGGCGCGGCTTCTGCCCGCGGCGGCCTTCCTCGCGGGGGACTTCCATGCCGGCCGCTCGGGCCAGCTCCTCGACTGCCTGGGGGAAGTCCAGGTTGTCGTGGTCCATGACAAAGCCGAGGGCGTTACCCCCAGCGCCGCAACCGAAGCAATAGTAGAACTGCTTGTCGGGGCTGACAGTGAAGGAGGGGCTCTTTTCCTTGTGGAACGGGCAGCAGGCGGAAAGATTCTTGCCGGTCTTTTTCAGCTGGATGCGCGAACTCACCACATCGACGATGTCGGTGCGGTTGAGAAGGTCATCGATAAAGCTCTGGGGAATTAGCCCGGCCATGGCAGTCTCGTCATCTGGCAACTGGCAAGTCTAAACGCTTGTGCGCGGGTTTGGCGTGGGGTGTCGCAGGAAGAGGTGTGTGCTCGTCGGTAGCCGGTGAAGGCTCGTCAGAAAAGACGTGCACGCCTGGCCAAAGACCAGTTCTGACGCGTTGAGGCAGGTTGCCCATGGCTTTTGCCGGGGCACCCCAGGCGCATGGCCAAGGGTTTCAAGCAACCGCTACCATAAGCCCGGCACGAGGCCGGGCATGGCAGAAGCTTTGCGTAGAACGGCTGTACTTAGTACAGACGAACGGCGCGGCGCTGTTCGCGCTGAACTTTCTTCGCGTGACGCTTAACAGCGGCAGCGGCTTTGCGCTTACGCTCGGCGGTCGGCTTCTCGTAAAACTCGCGGCTACGAACTTCAGCCAGTACACCGGCTTTTTCGCAGGAGCGCTTGAAACGACGCAGAGCTACGTCGAAGGGTTCGTTCTCTTTAACTTTGACGGCTGGCATCCAGGGCTACCTTAATTCATTACCGGGGTAGACGTGCTCCTGGCAAAACATAAGGTGTGCTGGAGAACGTCGGTTTTCAAGGGTTGCGGATGTTAACCCTTAGCTGGCCGGAATGCAAAGCCTCTGATCGAAAACCGCTGGTCGGCACCGGGCACGGGGACTATCATGCGCGCCTTCGAATTCAGCCTCCACAAGGCACGGACCCATGCTAGTACTGGGATTGGAAACATCCTGCGACGAAACTGGCGTCGCATTATACGACAGTGAACGCGGCCTGCTGGCCGACGCGCTGTTCAGCCAGATCGACCTGCACCGCGTCTATGGCGGCGTGGTGCCCGAGCTCGCCTCGCGCGATCACGTCAAGCGCATGCTGCCCCTGATACGCCAGGTGCTGCAGGAGGCCGACTGCGTCGCCACCGAGATCGACGCCATCGCCTATACCGCAGGCCCAGGCCTGGTTGGCGCGCTGCTGGTGGGCGCCTCTTGCGCCCAGGCACTGGCGTTCGCCTGGGATATTCCGGCGATCGGTGTGCATCATATGGAGGGCCATCTGCTGGCGCCGATGCTCGAAGAGCAGCCGCCGCAGTTCCCGTTCGTCGCCTTGTTGGTTTCAGGTGGCCATACTCAGCTGGTGCGGGTCGATGGCATCGGCCAGTACGAACTGCTGGGCGAGAGCCTCGACGACGCCGCCGGCGAGGCGTTCGACAAGACCGCCAAGCTGATCGGCCTCAATTATCCGGGTGGCCCCGAGATCGCCCGTCTGGCCGAACAAGGCACGCTCGGGCGCTTCGTGTTCCCGCGGCCGATGTGCGACCGCCCCGGGCTGCAGTTCAGCTTCAGCGGCCTCAAGACCTTTGCCCTGAATACCTGGCAGCAATGCCGCGATGCCGGGGACGACAACGAGCAAACCCGTTGCGACGTGTCGCTGGCGTTCCAGCAGGCGGTGGTGGAAACTCTGACCATCAAGTGCAAGCGCGCCCTCAAGCAGACCGGCCTCAAGCGCCTGGTCATCGCCGGCGGCGTGAGCGCCAACAAGGCCTTGCGTGTTTCGTTGGAAGAGATGCTGACCAGCATCAAGGGCAACGTCTACTACGCCCGCCCACGTTTCTGCACCGACAACGGTGCGATGATCGCCTATGCCGGTTGCCAGCGTCTGTTGGCCGGGCAGCAGCAGGACCTGGCGATCAGCGTGCAGGCGCGCTGGCCGATGGAGCAGTTGCCGGCAGTATGAAGTGAGCCGGGCTTGTGCGAATGCATCAGAAGTGGCGTTCGCGCCCGGCGAACAGGTCACGCAGGTTGCGGCGGTGGCGCCAGACGATCAGCACCGTCAGCACGGTCATCGGCAGCAGTGCTTCAGGCTCGCGCCAGGCCAGCAAGGGCAGCGTCAGCGGTGTGGCGATCAACGCCGCGAGCGAACTGGTGCGGGTCAGGTAGAAGGTCAGCAGCCAGGCGCCAATGGCCAGCAGGGCCGCTGGAAAGTACAGCGCCATCAGCATGCCGGCGGCGGTGGCCACCCCTTTGCCGCCTTTGAAGCGGAAGTACACTGGGAACAGGTGACCGAGCACTGCGCAGATGCCCACCCAGGCCTGCTCTTGCTGGTCGAGTCCGGCCAGGCGAGCAAGCAGCACAGGCAACATGCCCTTGCACAGGTCGCCGAGCAGCGTCAGGATCGCCAGTTTGCGGCCCGCCAGGCGTAGCATGTTGGTGGCGCCGGCATTGCCGGAACCGCTGGAGCGCGGGTCGGGGCTGCCACTGAGGCGGCTCAGGACAATGGCGAAGGACAGAGAGCCGAGCAGGTAGGCAAGCAGCGCCAGTGACCAAAACATGCTAACTATTCCGGGCGAGGACGCCCTGATTCTAACGGCGCCTGTCGCCCTTGTCGTGCTGTGGAGAGAAGTGCTTGGACAGAGTGTTCATCGAAGGCCTGGAAGTCGATACCGTGATCGGCGCCTATGACTGGGAGCGGGATATTCGCCAGTGCCTGCGCCTGGACCTGAGCTTCGCCTGGGACAACCGTCCGGCGGCGGCCGGTGACGACCTGTCGCTGGCACTGGACTATGCCAGTGTCTCGGCACGTATCCAGGCGTTCGCCGAACAGGCCCGTTTCGAGCTGGTCGAGACCTTCGCCGAGCGCTTGGTCGCGGTGTTGATGGCGGAATTCAACATTCCCTGGGTGCGCCTGAAACTCACCAAGCCGGGCGCGGTACCGGCGGCCCGTGGTGGTGTTGGCGTGGAGATCGAGCGCGGATGTCTCTGAGCACGGTATACCTTGGGCTGGGCAGCAACATCGAGCGTGAGCGGCACTTGTGCGCCGGGCTCGATGCCCTCGCCGGCATCCTCAAAGACATGCAGTGTTCCGCGGTGTTCGAGAGCCAGGCCGTGGGGATCAAGAGTGGCCCGTTCTACAACCTGGTGGTGCGCGGGCGCACCGAACTGCCGCTGCTGGAACTCGATCGCCGGCTCAAGTTCATCGAGGCCGACAATGGCCGCTACGCGCCGGACCGCAAGGGGCTGCCACTGGATATCGACGTACTGATGTTCGATGACCTGTGCGGGACCTTCGATGGCCTGGTGCTGCCGCGCGCGGAGATCCTGAAGAACGCCTTCGTGCTCTGGCCGCTGTCCTTGCTGGCCCCGGAGTTGGTGCACCCGGGCGAGGGCAGGTCCATGGGGCAGTTGTGGCGGGAGGCGCGCATCGAGCAGGTACTGGCGCCGGTACCGTTCGAATGGCGCGGGTTGCAGTTGACCCCCGCTTAGCCTGCCCCGGCCTCTTCGCGGTTCTACCTGCGAAGAGGCCGGGCAGATCAAGCAGCCTTGTAGGCTTCGAGCGCCTTCAGTCGCTCACCTTTGAGCGCTTCACCCAGGCCCTGGCCGGCAAGCCCGGCTTCAAGCAACGGCTTGACATCCACGGCGCGTGCAGCTTCAGCGGCCCCGCGCAAATACTCGCCTTGTGGATACTCTGAACCCAGCGCCGCCATCTCGCAGGCGGCGATGAAGTCCTCGAAGCGCTTCGGCCGTCGGTACACATCAAACTTCTGCAGCATCTCCAGCAGGCTTGCAGGTTCCAGCTGCGGAGCCTGGTCCGCTCGCTCGGCAAACTCCCCCACCAGCATCGCCAGTTCCTGGCACTCACGCGGGGCCTTGAAGCGCTGGTTCAGCGCTTTGAGCGCGGCAGGCTGCAGCCCGCGTAGCAGGCACGCCCAGCGCACCGCCAGCGGCTGCTGGTGCCTTGCCGCCTGGTGCAGCGCGGCCAGTGTACTGGCGCCCTCAAGCTCGGGCATCAGCTCGCTCAGCCCGCCGCAGCTGCGTAGCACCTCAATGAACACCTGCGGCTCGCTTTCCATCAATGCGCGCTCGATCTCCTTCCAGCTGCGCTCGGCGGTCAACGCCTGCAGTTCGCCTGATTCGGCGATCTGGCGCATCAACTGCAAGGTCTCATCGGCTACACGAAAGCCCAGGGGCGCGTAGCGCGCGGCAAAGCGGGCAACGCGCAGCACCCGCAGGGGATCTTCGGCGAATGCCGGGGAAACATGGCGCAGGAGGCGCTGCTCGAGATCTGCCTTGCCATGGTAGGGATCGTGCAGGTTGCCGTGCTCGTCCTCGGCCATTGCATTGATGGTCAGGTCGCGACGAACCAGATCCTCCTCGAGGGTGACTTCGGGGCTCGCGTGGAAGGTGAAACCACCATACCCGCGCCCGCTCTTGCGTTCGGTACGGGCCAGGGCATATTCCTCGCCCGTCCTGGGGTGAAGGAATACCGGAAAATCGGCACCGACCGGACGAAAGCCCTCGGCCTGCATTTGTTCGACCGTGGCGCCGACCACCAGCCAGTCGACGTCGCTGACCGGACGGCCGAGCAGACGGTCGCGCACGGCGCCGCCAACCTTGTAGATCTGCATGTGGAACCTCCATTACTGGCGACAGGATACCTTGTCGACGGCAATGGAGGTGGGCTGCCGCTAGAGGTGGTGCACCACGGCCAGGTCCATGCGCCCGTAGTCGCCGGCCTCGCTGTGCTCGCCCCGTGGCGGCATGTGGTGGGTCTTCATCACCTGGTCGCCCTGAACGGTCTCCAGGTGGATATCGAAGCCCCACAGGCGGTGCAGGTGCTTGAGCACCTCTTCGGTGGAATCACCCAGGGGTTTGCGGTTGTGCTGCTGGTGGCGCAGGGTGAGCGAGCGGTCGCCGCGGCGATCAATGCTCCAGATCTGCACGTTGGGTTCACGGTTGCCCAGGTTGTACTGGGCGGCCAGTTGCTCGCGGATGGTGCGGTAGCCGGCTTCGTCATGGATCGCCGGGACCAGCAGGTCGTCACGCTGGTCATCGTCGAGGATGCTGAACAGCTTGAGGTCGCGCATCACCTTGGGCGACAGGTACTGCAGGATGAAGCTTTCGTCCTTGAAGCTGCTCATGGCGAACTTGATGGTCGAAAGCCAGTCACTGCCGGCGATATCCGGGAACCAGCGGCGATCTTCCTCGGTGGGGGCCTCGCACATGCGACGGATGTCGGTGTACATCGCAAAGCCAAGGGCGTACGGGTTGATGCCGCTGTAGTAGGGGCTGTCGAAGCCAGGCTGGAACACCACGCTGGTATGAGACTGGAGGAACTCCATCATGAAGCCCTCGGTGATCAGGCCCTCGTCATAGAGGTCGTTCATCAGCGTGTAGTGCCAGAAGGTCGCCCAACCTTCGTTCATCACTTGGGTCTGGCGTTGTGGATAGAAGTACTGGGCGATCTTGCGCACGATGCGCACCACCTCGCGCTGCCAGGGTTCGAGCAGCGGGGCGTGCTTCTCGATGAAGTAGAGAATGTTCTCCTGGGGCTCGGCGGGGAATCGCGCATCGTCCCTGTCGCCGCCTTTTTCCACGCCTTTGGGAATGGTCCGCCAGAGGTCATTGATCTGTCGTTGCAGGTGCTCTTCACGCTCCTTCTGCCGGCGCCGTTCTTCTTCGGCGGAGATGGGGTAGGGGCGTTTGTAGCGATCCACGCCATAGTTCATCAGCGCATGACAGGAGTCGATCAGGTCCTCGACGGCGTCGATGCCATGACGCTCCTCGCACTGGGCAATGTACTGCTTGGCGAACACCAGGTAGTCGATGATCGAACTGGCGTCGGTCCAGGTGCGAAACAGGTAGTTGCCCTTGAAGAAACTGTTGTGGCCATAGCAGGCGTGGGCGATCACCAGTGCCTGCATGCACATGGTGTTTTCTTCCATCAGGTAGGCGATGCACGGATCGGAATTGATAACGATCTCGTACGCCAGGCCCATCTGGCCCCGACTATAGGACTTCTCGGTGCTGAGGAACTGTTTGCCGTAGGACCAGTGGTGATAGCCCAGTGGCATGCCCACCGAGGCGTAGGCGTCCATCATCTGTTCGGCGGTGATGACTTCGATCTGGTTGGGGTAGGTATCCAGGGCGTAGCGGGCGGCCAGGCGACTGATCTCGCGGTCGTACGTCTGGATCAGCTCGAACGTCCATTCGGAGCCGGTGGAAATGGGTTGGCGTCTCTGCTCTCTGGCGGTCATGTGGCTAACCTGCGCTGGAAGAGTTCACGGAAGACCGGGTAGATATCGCCGGCCGATACCAACTGCTGCTGGGCGAAGGTGTCGGGAAATGCTTCGCCGATGCGCTCGTACTCATACCACAGCGCTTGGTGCTCGCGTGGGGTGATCTCGACGTAAGTGTAGTACTGCACATGCGGCATGATCTGGTTGGCGAGGATGTCGCGGCAGATCGGCGAATCGTCGTTCCAGTTGTCACCGTCCGATGCCTGGGCGGCATAGATGTTCCAGTCGCTGGCCGGGTAGCGCTCGGCCATGACTTCCTGCATCAGCTTGAGCGCGCTGGAGACGATGGTGCCGCCGGTCTCGCGGGAGTAGAAGAACTCTTCCTCGTCCACTTCGCGGGCGCTGGTGTGGTGACGGATGAACACCACCTCGATGCGGTCGTAGTTACGCTTGAGGAACAGGTATAGCAGGATGAAAAAGCGCTTGGCGATGTCCTTGGTAGCCTGTGTCATGGAGCCTGAGACATCCATCAGGCAGAACATCACTGCCTTGGAGCTGGGGTTGGGTTGCCTGACCAGGAGGTTGTACTTGAGGTCAAAGGTGTCGAGGAAGGGCAGGCGATTGATGCGCGCCTTGAGGCGCTCGATCTCGGCCTCGGTATCCTGGATGTCGGTGAAGTTGTCCGGCTCCTCGACCTTGAGCCGTTCCAGTTCCTTTTGCGCCTCGCGCAACAGCGCGCGGCTGCTGCCGGTCAGGGCGATACGGCGGGCGTGGGCCGAGCGCAGCGTACGCACGATGTTGATGCGCGAAGGATTGCCCTCGTTGGCAATACCGGCGCGCACGGTCTTGAAGGTGTCGGCACCAGTAAGGTGGCGTTTGACCAGGTTGGGCAGTTCCAGGTCTTCGAACATGAATTCGAGGAATTCTTCCTGGGTGATCTGGAACACGAAATCGTCCATGCCCTCGCCGGAGTTGCCGGCCTTGCCGCGCCCGCCGCCACCGCCGCCACCTTGGGGCCGGGCAATGTGTTCGCCAGCGGTGAACTCCTTGTTACCTGGGTGAACGATGGTCTGCTTGCCGCCGCGGCCGTGGTGCAGCACCGGTTCGTCGATGTCACGCCCCGGGATACTGATCTGCTCGCCGTGTTCCATGTCCATGATGGAGCGGCGGCTCACGGCCTCTTCGACGGCTTTCTTGATGTGCTCACGGTAACGCCGCAAGAAGCGCTGGCGGTTGACCGTGCTCTTGTTCTTGCCGTTCAGGCGTCGGTCGATAACGTAGCTCATGGGCCCTCCGGTAGCTGGGTACAGCTGCAAGCTTCAAGCTACGAGCTGCAAGTAAAAGCAATCGCTGCCGACACAGGTCAGCGGTGTGCCGGGGCACACCGCCAAGCGGCCGGTGCGTGCGGCTTTTACTGCGATTTCCTGACCCGCAGGTACCATTCCGACAGCAGGCGTACCTGTTTGTCGGTGTAGCCACGTTCCACCATCCGGGTGACGAAATCGTTGTGCTTCTGCTGGTCTTCCTTGCTGGCCTTGGCGTTGAAGCTGATGACCGGCAGCAGGTCTTCGGTGTTGGAGAACATTTTCTTCTCGATCACCACCCGCAGCTTCTCGTAGCTGAGCCAGCTGGGGTTCTTGCCATTATTGTTGGCACGGGCGCGCAGCACGAAGTTGACGATCTCGTTGCGGAAGTCCTTCGGATTGCTGATACCGGCCGGCTTCTCGATCTTCTCCAGCTCCTCGTTGAGCGCGATGCGGTTGAGGATTTCGCCAGTCTCCGGGTCGCGGTACTCCTGGTCCTGGATCCAGAAGTCGGCATACAGCACGTAGCGGTCGAAGATGTTCTGGCCGTACTCGCTGTAGGATTCCAGATAAGCGGTCTGGATTTCCTTGCCGATGAACTCGATGTAGCGCGGCGCCAGGTACTCCTTGAGGTAGCGCAGGTAGCGCTCGCGTACTTCGGCAGGGAACTGCTCCTGCTCGATCTGCTGTTCCAGCACGTACAGCAGGTGCACCGGGTTGGCGGCAATCTCATGTGGATCGAAGTTGAATACCTTGGAGAGGATCTTGAAGGCGAAGCGGGTCGACAGGCCGTTCATGCCCTCGTCGACGCCGGCGGAGTCGCGGTACTCCTGGATCGACTTGGCCTTGGGGTCGGTGTCCTTGAGGTTCTCGCCGTCGTAGACGCGCATCTTCGAGTAGATGTTGGAGTTCTCCGGCTCCTTGAGGCGTGAAAGCACTGTGAACTGGGCGAGCATCTTCAGTGTGTCGGGCGCGCAATGAGCCTTGGCCAGCGAGCTGTTGATCAGCAACTTGTCGTAGATCTTGATCTCGTCGCTGACGCGAAGGCAGTACGGCACCTTGACGATATAGATACGGTCGATGAACGCTTCGTTATTCTTGTTGTTGCGGAAGGTGTGCCATTCCGATTCGTTGGAGTGGGCCAACAAGATACCGGTGTAGGGGATCGCCCCCAGGCCTTCGGTACTGTTGTAGTTGCCCTCCTGGGTAGCGGTGAGCAGCGGGTGAAGCACCTTGATCGGCGCCTTGAACATCTCGACGAACTCCATCAGGCCTTGGTTGGCCCGGCACAACGCGCCCGAGTAGCTGTAGGCGTCGGCGTCGTTCTGCGGAAACTCCTCGAGCTTGCGGATATCCACCTTGCCGACCAAGGCCGAGATATCCTGGTTGTTCTCGTCACCTGGTTCGGTCTTGGCGATGGCGATCTGGTTGAGGATCGATGGATAGAGCTTCACCACCCGGAACTTGCTGATGTCGCCGCCGAACTCCTGCAGGCGCTTGGTGGCCCAGGGCGACATGATGGTATTCAGATAGCGGCGCGAAATGCCGAATTCTTCCTCGAGGATCGCTCCGTCCTCGGTGGCGTTGAACAGCCCGAGTGGCGACTCGAAGACCGGCGAGCCCTTGATGGCGTAGAACGGTACCTTTTCCATCAATTGCT
Organism: Pseudomonas soli; assembly: GCF_900110655.1. Taxonomy (GTDB): domain Bacteria; phylum Pseudomonadota; class Gammaproteobacteria; order Pseudomonadales; family Pseudomonadaceae; genus Aquipseudomonas; species Aquipseudomonas soli. Next base: position 40,682 of record NZ_FOEQ01000006.1, on the reverse strand, counting down.
TGAGTTTTTCGGCCAGCGACGACTTGCCGCCGCCCACCGGACCCAGCAGGTAGAGGATCTGCTTCTTCTCTTCCAGGCCCTGAGCGGCGTGGCGGAAGTAGGAGACGATCTGGTCGATGCACTCTTCCATGCCATGGAAATCGGCAAAGGCCGGATAGCGGCGGATCACCTTGTTGGAGAAGATCCGCGACAGCCGGGAGTTACTTGAGGTGTCGATCAGCTCTGGTTCACCGATGGCCAGCAACAGCCGCTCGGCCGCCGAGGCATAGGCGCTGCGATCCTCTTTGCACAGCTCAAGGTACTCCTGCAGCGAAAGTTCTTCCTGGCGGGTGGACTCGAAACGTTGTTGGAAGTGGCTAAAAATGCTCATGACGTCACCTCGCTCGATACGTGGAGACGACGCCGGATCAGTCAGCCGATGCTGGCATGCAACCGGTTTTGTCGGTTGCTGTATACCCCCCAGAACACCCTGTAACGCTACCGATGACCCGCACGCCGGTGTACCGGCTCTCCCCTTTTTTGGATGGCCTGGGCTTAAGGATAGTTGGTTATACGAGAGGTCAAGGGCGGGGAGCGGAGAAGACGCCTACGACCGTTCGTCAGGTCGGGCCCTAGCCCGCGCCAAGCGCGGGCTGCAGGAAAAATGAAAAAATTATTCGGCGCTGCCCTGGGCGGTTTCCCCCGGGTAGGTGTTACGCCACAGTTCGAAGCCACCATCGATGCTGTAGACGTTGGAGAAGCCCTGGCCGACCAGGTAGGCGGCGGCACTCTGGCTGGAATTGCCGTGGTAGCAGACTACCAGTGTAGGCGCGTCCAGGTCGGCGCTGCGGATGAAGTCGGCTACCGAGTGATTATCCAGATGAGTGGCGCCGGCGATATGGCCGGCGGCAAACGCCTGTGGGTCGCGGATATCGACAACGATCGCACCTTCGGCACGCAGGGCGAGGGCTTGTTCTGGGGAGATACGCTTGAATTCGCTCATGGGTGCGGTTCCTTCATGGCTGATCGTTGAGAGATGCCGGCGGGCGAGGTGTGCCTTCGCGGGTGCAGTCGCAGCGGTGGAATTCGCCGCTGTCGACATTGTACAGGGTCATCGCGCCCCCCCAGACACAGCCGGTGTCCAGGGCAATCACACCGGGGACGTCGACCCGGCCTTCGAGGGCTGCCCAGTGGCCGAAGATGATCTTCACATGGCGCGAGCGGCGGTCCGGGTGAGCGAACCATGGTTTATAGCCTTTGGGCGCGCTGTCGGCGCCTTCCTTGCTCTTGAGGTCGAGCTTGCCGGTGGCGGTGCAGAAGCGCATGCGGGTGAAGTAGTTGGTGATCACTCGCAGGCGTTCGACGCCGGCCAGATCCTTGCTCCACTTGTTCGGCTCGTTGCCGTACATACCGTCCAGATACAGTTTCAGGCGACTGTCGTCGCGCAGCACCTCCTCGACCTCCGCCGCCAGCTCCAGCGCCTTGCCCAGGGTCCACTGCGGCGGGATGCCGGCATGGGCCATGGCGATGCCGCGGGCTTCGTCGTAGTGCAGCAGTTTCTGCTGGCGGAGCCAGTCGAACAGATGGTCGGCGTCCGGGGCTTCGATGACTTCGCGCAGGGTATCGCTTTTCTTCAGGCGCTCGACATTGTGCCAGGCGGCCAGCAGGTGCAGGTCATGGTTGCCCAGCACGCAGACCAGCGCATGGCGGATCGAGTAGAGATAACGCAACGTCTCGAGGGACTCTGGGCCACGGTTGACCAGGTCGCCCACCAGCCACAGGCGATCGACAGCCGGGTCGAAGCGCACGCGCTCGAGCAGGCACTTGAGTGGTTGCAGGCAGCCTTGCAGGTCCCCGACGGCATAGGTGGCCATCAGTGCAGCGCCCCGGGCACGGCCAGGCGGAACGGGGCGATCTGGGCATCGAAGCGTTTGCCGTCTTCGGCGAACATCTGATAGCTGCCCTGCATGGTGCCGACGCGGGTGCTGATCACCGCACCGCTGCTGTAGGTGTGGCTCTGGCCTGGCTCGATCAGCGGCTGTTGGCCGATCACACCGGCACCGCGCACCTCCTCGACTTCGCCGTCACCGTTGGTGATCAGCCAGTGGCGGGACATCAGCTTGGCCTTGAGCGTGCCGTTATTCTGCACGGTGATGGTGTAGGCGAAGGCGAAGCGGCTGCTTTCGGGGTCGGATTGTTCTTTGAGATAGCGGGTCACGACGCTGACGTCGATCTGGTAGCGGGGGTCGGACATGCAAGGGCCTTGGGCGAACTGACGCAATAACGCAGTCTAGGCCATTGGCGGGGGTGGAGGCCAGTCATGCCTGAGCGCGGGGCAAGCCCACCCCCAGGGTGGGACGGGCTTGTCCTGCGCAGGCTCGGTCAGGCCTGCTATTCGGCCAGCTTGTCGGCCAGGCGCACGAAGGCGGCGAGGTCGAGCTGCTCGGGGCGCAAGCTGCCGTCGACGCCAGCGGCCTCGATGGCCTGGCTGTCGAGCACGCCCTTGAGCGTGTTGCGCAGGGTCTTACGGCGCTGGTTGAAGGCTTCGCGCACCACGTGCTCCAGCAGCTTGGGGTTCTTGGCCGGGAAGGGCAGCACTTCGTGGGGCACCAGGCGCACGATTGCCGAGTCCACCTTTGGTGGCGGGTTGAAGGCACCCGGGCCGACGTTGAACAGGTGCTCCACGCGGCAGTGGTACTGCACCATGATCGACAGACGGCCCCAGTCGCCGCCGCCAGGGCCCGCAGCCATGCGTTCGACCACTTCCTTCTGCAGCATGAAATGCATGTCGCGGATCAGGTTGGCGTGGGCCAGGAGATGGAAGATCAGTGGCGTGGAGATGTTGTAGGGCAGGTTGCCCACCACCTTGAGGCTGCGCTCCGGCACACCCAGCTGATTGAAGTCGAACTTCAGGGCGTCACCCTGGTGCAGGCGGAAGTTGTCGCGCCCGGCGAACTTGTGTTGCAGGATCGGCACCAGGTCTTTGTCCAGCTCGACCACGTCCAGCTGAGCGCCGCTGCCCAGCAGGCCCTCGGTCAGGGCGCCCTGGCCCGGGCCGATCTCCAGCAAGTGTTCGCCGGCCTTGGCGTTGATCGCCCGCAGGATACGGTCGATGATTCCGGCGTCATGCAGGAAGTTCTGGCCGAAGCGCTTGCGCGCCCGGTGTTGGTATTGCTCGGTCATGGTCGGTTCTCGGCCATCTGGTAGGCGGTTTGCAGGGCGACGCGCAGGCTGCCGGTGTCGATCCGGCCGGTGCCGGCCAGGTCCAGGGCTGTGCCGTGGTCGACCGATGTGCGGATGATCGGCAGGCCCAGCGTCACGTTGACCGCGGCGCCGAAGCCCTTGTACTTGAGCACGGGCAGGCCTTGGTCGTGGTACATCGCCAGCACCGCGTCGCAGTGCTCCAGATATTTGGGGGTAAACAGGGTATCGGCCGGCAGTGGGCCGCGCAGGTCCATGCCTTCGGCACGCAGGCGTTGCAGCGCCGGCTCGATGATGTCGATTTCTTCGCGGCCCAGGTGGCCGCCTTCTCCGGCATGCGGGTTGAGCCCGCAGACCAGGATGCGTGGGTTGGCGATGCCGAACTTGTCGCGCATGTCCGCATGCAGGATGCGGGTGACGCGCTCCAGGCGCTCGCCAGTAATGGCCTCGGCAATGTCCCGCAGTGGCAGGTGGGTGGTCACCAGTGCCACACGCAGCCCGTGGGTGGCCAGCATCATCACCACTTGCGTGGTGTGGGTGAGGTCGGCGAGGAACTCGGTATGCCCGGAAAAGGCGATACCGCTTTCGTTGATCACGCCCTTGTGCACCGGCGCGGTGATCATCCCGGCGAAGTGCCCGTCCAGGCAGCCTTGCCCGGCACGGGTCAGGGTTTCCAGGACGAATGCGGCGTTGGCCTTGTCCAGCTGCCCGGCTGTCACCGGGCGGGCCAGGGGGGTATCCCAGATATACAGGCTGCCGGCGGCAGCCGGTTGCTCCGGCCAGGCGGTCGGCACAACCGTGATCAGCTTGACGTCCAGGCCCAGCTGCGTGGCCCGCTCGGCGAGCAGGTCACGGCTGGTGATGGCGATCAGGGGGTAGGGCTGTACCTCGGTGGCGAGCAGCAGGCACAGGTCGGGACCGATGCCGGCAGGCTCGCCGGGGGTGACGGCGAAGCGCAGGGGTTTCACTGGGCGGCCTGGTCGGCGCCAGGCAGCTTGATTTCAACGTAGGCTTCGTCGCGGATCTGGCGCAGCCAGTTCTGCAGCTCTTCGTCATACTTGCGGTTGCGCAGGACGTTCATGGCCTGCTGCTCGCGAGCCTGTTCGGTGCTGTCGGTGGCGCGGCGGCCAAGCACTTCCAGCACATGCCAGCCGTACTGGGTCTTGAACGGCTTGGTCACCACGCCTTGCTCGGCATTGGCCATCTGCTCGCGGAACTCAGGTACCAGGCTGTTCGGGTCGACCCAGTTGAGATCGCCGCCGTTGAGTGCCGAGCCCGGGTCTTCCGAGAAGCTCTTCGCCAAATCGGCGAAGTTTTCACCGTTCTGGATGCGGTCGTACAGGCGCTCGGCCAGTTGCTCGGTGGCGGCTTCGCTGCGGATTTCGCTCGGTTTGATCAGGATGTGGCGAACATGCACTTCGTCGCGCAGCACGCTTTGGCTCCCGCCGCGCTTCTCTTCCAGCTTGAGGATGATGAAACCGGTGGGGATGCGGATTGGCTGGGTGATATCGCCGACCGCCATGCCGCTGAGCATCTTGGCGAAGTCTGGAGGCAGTTGGCCTGCCTGGCGCCAGCCCATTTCGCCGCCTTCCAGGGCATTTTCACTGCGCGAGCGGGCGATGGCCATCTGGCCGAAGTCCGCGCCTTGACGGAGTTGCTGGTAGACATCACCTACCTGACGCGCTGCAGCCTGGATTGCCTCCGAGTTGGCACCTTCCGGGGTCGGGATGAGAATGTTGGCCAGGCGGTATTCTTCTGACAATTGCATCTTGCCCAGGTCCGAGTTGAGGAAGTTCTTCACTTCTTGCTCGGACACCTGAATGCGCTCGGCCACGCGGCGCTGGCGCACACGGCTGATGATCATCTCGCGCTTGATCTGATCGCGGGCGTCATCGTACGACAGGCCATCATGGGCCAGGGCTGCACGGAACTGTTCCAGCGACATGCCATTGCGCTGGGCAATGGTACCGACGGCCTGGTTCAGTTCTTCGTCGGTGATGCGGATGCCTGAGCGCTCGCCGATCTGCAGTTGCAGGTTCTCGACGATCAGGCGTTCCAGCACTTGCTGTTCCAGTGCGCTGGTGGGCGGCACGCCGCCGCCACGTTTGGCGATGGTCTGCTGCACTTCGCGAACGCGCTGGTCCAGTTGGCTCTGCATGACCACGTCGTTGTCGACGGTGGCCACGATGCGGTCGATGGGTTGTACCGCGGCATGCACCGCGCCACTCAACAATGCGGCGCCCAGCATCAGCGGGCGCAGACGATCAATAAGCTTGCTCTTCACGGGTACGGTAACCTTGAATGCCTTGGTCCAGGAACGATTCGACCTTGTTGCCGACTACACCACCGAGCCCTTTGAGCACGATCTGCAGGAAGATGCCGTGGTCGCCCTTTTCGTTTTCAGGTAGGGCCTGGCTGAAGTCGTCGTAGTCCATCCAGTAGCGACTGATCAGGCGCAGTTTCCAGCAGCAGTTGTCGTACTCGAAGCCGCCCATCGCTTCCAGTGTGCGGTTACGGTTGTAGTCATGCTGCCAGCGGGCAATGACGCTCCATTGCGGCACGATCGGCCAGATGACCGAGAAGTCGTGCTGCTGGATCTTGTAGTAGTCCTTGATGTAACCCGGCGTGCCCGGCGTACCGTAGTCACCACCGCCGACCTTCCAGTTACCGGTCTGCGAGTCGTAGGTGATCAGGTCGTTGCGGTAGCGATAGCCGAGATTGACGACCTTGTTCGGGTTGTCCTCGGGCTGGTAGTGGAACATCGCGCTGCCTGAGCGAGGGCTGTGGGTGTCCGGGTCCCAGTTGTAGGCCGAATTGAAGCGCCAGTCGCGGTTGAAAGCGTATTCGTATTCAAGCGCGTACGGCGACACATCCGACTTGCTGTCCACTCGGGTACGGTAGTCGATCCCTGGCAGTTGGACCTTGCGATCCTTGAAGTAGAACGCCTGGCCGATGCTGAAGCGCTGGCGTTGGAAGCCGTTGTCTTCGATCCAGCGGTTGGTTACGCCCAGCGACAGCTTGTTCTCGTCGCCAATACGGTCGGTGCCAACGAAACGGTTGTCGCGGAAAAGCGAAGAGTAGTTGAACGTGTTCTCGCCGGTGTCGAAGAGCGGGATATCGGTCTGGTCTTTGTACGGCACATAAAGGTAGAACAGGCGTGGTTCCAGGGTCTGGCGGTAGTTGGTACCGAACAGCTGGGTGTTGCGATCGAAATACAGGCCACTGTCGACACTGAAGACCGGAATGTCGCGATTCTGGTTGCTCTTGAAGTCGCCGTAGAGTTCAGTCCGGCCTGGATTGTCGATCAGGTCCTGTTTGCCCTTGCTGTCCAGATCCAGATCGTAATGGGTGTAGACGTATTTCAGTTTCGGGGTGATGAAACCATAGCTTGCCTGCATGGGCAGGCTGATCGCCGGTGCAAGATTCAGGCGAGTGCCATTGGAGCGAGCAACACCGAAGATGTTCTCGTCCAGGCGACGACCTGCACGACCGGCAGACGCGTCGGGTTTGCCGTCCTTGTCAAGAACGAAGTCGTCCTTCAAGTCACGATCGAAGCGTACCGCTTCGCTGTCGTAGGTCAGGTCGAAGCCACCCGGATGGTAGGGCAGCATGCCGTTGAAAGTGATCTGCGGCAGTCGGTCGTATGGAGTGGTCTGCGAAATGGTCGCCATCTCGTAGGCATGCACGTTCAGACGTGCGGTATAACTGTCACCCCGGTAGGTCAGCGCGCCCTGCTGGTTGACGATGTCTTGGGTCTTGATGCCGATCTGGTCAGATTCCAAGTCCTGGAAATAGAACGGGTCACTGATGTCGGTGTAGTCCACCTCGGTCATCAGGCGCTCGTCGAGGCCGCCCTTGTGCTGCCAGTTGACCATCCAGCGGTCTTTCTTGTAGTCCGTCTGCTTCTTGCGGTCATCGTCCTGATCGTTCAGGAACGCGCCACCGAACTGCCCTTCGCTGGACTTGGTCAGGTAGCGGAACTCGCCTTCCATCAACATGCCGCGCTTGGTCATGTAGCGCGGGTACAACGTGGCATCGTAGTTCGGTGCCAGGTTGAAGTAATACGGCGTGACCAGCATGAAGCCGGTGTCGCTGCTGGAGCTGAACGACGGCGGCAGGAAGCCGGACTGGCGACGGTCGTCGATCGGGAAGTAGATGTACGGTGTGTAGAACACCGGGAAATCCTTGACCCGCAGCGTCACGTTGGTCGCGGTGCCGAAGCCGGTGGCCGGGTTCAGGGTGATGTTGTTGCCCTTGAGTTGCCACGCGTTGCTGCCCGGCTCACAGGTGGTATAGGTACCGTCCTTGAGGCGGATGATGGCGTTTTCCGCACGCTTGGCGTACAGCGCGTTGCCGCGGATGTGCGACTTGTGCATCACGTATTCGGCGTTGTCGACCCGGGCCTCGCCGGTATCGAGCTGGATCTGCGCTTCGTCGCCGACCACCAGCGAGCCGTTGTCGCGGATCTTGACGTTGCCCTTGAGCTCGCCGCGGTTTTCGGCCTGGTACAGGTTGGCTTCGTCGGCTTCGGCCTGCATGCTGCCCTGGCGCATGACCACGTCACCGGCGAGGGTGGCGATCTGCTGCTCCTGCTGGTACTTGGAGACCTTGGCGTTGATGTAGGTCGGCGACTCGTCCTTGGGCGTGGAGTCGTTCATGCCCGGGCGGGTCGGCTCGATGTAGGCGCCGCCGCAGTACGGGCCGGTCTCGGCCAGCTGCGCGGCAGTGAGCTTCTCGCGCGGGACCCAGTCCAGATGGCTGTAGTCTTCGCTGCGCGACTTCAGGCCGCGGCCCTTGGCCTCGGTGACCAGCATCGGCTTGTCGGCCTCGGTCGCGGCGACTTCGCCGGATGCCTCGGCACCCGTGCTGGCCGCGGCAGCGCCCGGGTGTACCGGGCGCGGAGGCAAGTTGGCAGCGGTCTTGGGCTTGCAGTCCCAGCCACCGGAAGCGGACACTTGGCAGTCGAACTGCTCGGCCGCTACCACGTACGACGTGGCCAGGGGTTGCAGGGCCAGCAAACCGCCAGTCACGAGCAACGGAAACTTTCTACGAAACGCGGGGGATTTCAATGCCATCTTATTAGTCCGGGCTTCCTGCGTGCCATCTGCCCGCGTGTGGGGGCCGCACGCCTCTCGATGGTCTGAAAAAGATGCTGGATAATAAAGCATGACCCGCTTGACGGCTAGGGCCGTCGGAGAACCCTTGTAATGCCCGATCACGATGTACGCCTGCAACAACTGACCGCCTGGCTTGCCGGGCAACTGGAGAACCTCTTCCGTACCAATGCCTGGGGCGAAGTGCCCGCCGGCAGCCTGACCGCCGCCAGCAGCGATGCGAGTTTCCGCCGCTACTTCCGCTGGGAGGGCGCCGGGCACAGCTTCGTGATCATGGATGCGCCGCCGCCCCAGGAGAACTGCCGCCCGTTCGTCGACATCGACCATTTGCTGGCCACGGCCGGCGTGAACGTGCCGGTCATCCATGCCCAGGACTTGGAGCGCGGTTTCCTGCTGCTGGGGGATCTCGGCCGCCAGACATACCTGGACATCATTGATCAGGGCAATGCCGATGCCCTGTTCGCCGACGCCATCGATGCGCTGCTGGCGTTCCAGCGCTTGCCGATGGACGCGGCACTGCCCAGCTACGATGTCGCCCTGCTGCGCCGTGAGGTCGAGCTGTTCCCCGAGTGGTACGTGGGCCGCGCGCTTGGCCTGAGCTTCAGCGACGCGCAACAGGCCATTTGGCAGCGGGTCAGCCAGCTGCTGATCGACAGTGCCCTGGCCCAGCCCAAGGTACTGGTGCACCGCGACTACATGCCGCGCAACCTGATGCACAGTGCGCAAAATCCAGGCGTGCTGGATTTCCAGGATGCGGTCTATGGCCCGGTCACCTACGACATCACCTGCCTGTTCAAGGACGCTTTCCTCAGCTGGCCCCAGGCCCGCATCGAGGGCTGGTTGCGTGATTACTGGCGCAAGGCGCAGGCCGCCGGGATTCCGGTACAGGCAGACTTCGAAGCCTTCCAGCGTGCCAGCGACCTGATGGGGGTGCAGCGCCACCTCAAGGTGATCGGTATCTTCGCGCGCATCTGCCACCGCGACGGCAAGCCACGCTACCTGGCCGACGTGCCGCGTTTCTTTGCCTATATAGATGAGGTGATCAGCCGCCGGCCTGAGCTGGCCGAGCTGGGCCAGCTGATTGCCGAACTCCAGGCCGGGGCGCGTTCATGAAGGCGATGATCCTGGCGGCAGGCAAGGGCGAGCGCATGCGCCCGCTGACCCTGCACACGCCCAAGCCGCTGGTGCGAGCCGCCGGCAAGCCGTTGATCGAGTATCACCTCGAGGCGCTGGCCCGTGCCGGTATTGGCGAGGTGGTCATCAACCACGCCTGGCTTGGCCAGCAGATCGAGGATCACCTGGGCGATGGCAGCCGCTTCGGCCTGGTGATCAGCTATTCGCCGGAGGGCGAACCGCTGGAGACCGGTGGCGGGATCTTCAAGGCGCTGCCGTTGCTGGGTGATGCGCCGTTCATCCTGGTCAATGGCGATGTCTGGACCGACTACGACTTCGCCGGCCTGAATGCGCCGTTGCACGGCCTGGCGCATCTGGTGCTGGTGGACAACCCCGGCCACCACGGCCGGGGCGACTTCCGCCTGGCGGACGGGCAGGTGAGCGATGGCGATGACGCCCCGGGAACGCTGACTTTCAGTGGTATCTCTGTACTGGACCCGGCGCTGTTCGCAGGTTGCCAGCCCGGCGCATTCAAACTGGCCCCGTTGTTGCGCAAGGCCATGGCCGACGGTCGAGTGAGTGGTGAGCACTACCGTGGCCACTGGATCGATGTCGGCACCCTCGAGCGTCTGGCCGATGTCGAGCGCCTGATCGGGGAGCGTGCCTGATATGTGGTGGCCGAGCACAGTGATTGGTGCCGGTGCCGGTTTCGCCGTGGCCAGCATCCCCGGCGCGTTGCTGGGGGCGCTGCTGGGCCAGGCCATGGATCGGCGCCTGCGGCTGCAGGGTTGGGAAGACGTGCGCGAGCGCCTGGGCGGGCGCCCGGCGCTGCGTGACGAAGAGTTGTTGTTTGTGTTGCTCGGCCGCTTGGCCAAGAGTGATGGCAGGGTTGTCGAGGGTCACATCCAGCAGGCGCGACAGGAGATGTCCCGTCTGGACCTGGCGGAACCTGCTCGGATGCGAGCGATTGCCGCGTTCAACCGCGGGAAGTCGGGCAAGGAGCGCCTGGGGCACTACCTGCGCCGTATCAGGGTGCAGCCCCACGGCGCCGAAGGTACCTTGCGCGCCTGCTGGCGCATGGTCTGGGCCGACGGCAAGGCCGGGCGGCAGGAACGCGACCTGTTGCTGGGCTGGGGCCAGCAACTGGGGCTCAGTCGCAACCAGGTGCAGGCCTTGTCGCTGGAGTATGAGCCTCGCCGGTCGTCGATAGAAGGTGGCGTCATGACCTATGCGGCGGCGCTGAGGTTGCTGGGGGTGGAGCCGGACACCGAGGCCGACCGGGTCAAGCAGGCCTATCGGCGATTGCTCAGCCGGCATCATCCGGACAAGCTGGTGGGCAGTGGCGCCAGCGAAGCGAAGGTGCGCGAGGCGACCGAGCTTACCCGCGAGCTGCATCAGGCCTATGCCATGATCCGCAAGCGGCGGGGCTTGTAACGCCATTGTGGGCAAGGTCGCGCCTGCCGGAGTAGGCAGGCGCGGTCACTCTTACTCTGCCTTCGGCGTCAGCCAGCCGCGTACCCGACGCAACAGTTGTTCCTGCTCCGCCGATTTGTTGCCAGGCACGGCCATCAGCGAAAGCTGTCGGTACAGGCTGCTCTTCTGCCGCTTGCTAGCTTGCAGGCGCTGCTGGGCCGCGAGCCGATCGGCTGTGCGGGTGGCGTAGTAGAGGTCGGCGGTCGGCACCTTGAGGGTCGGCGTCAGGCTCAGCAGGTCATGCTCGACCCGCGCCGGTGTCTGCGCGGCGACCATCACCAGTTTCTGCACTTGAGGCGGCTGCTTCTCGCTGAGATAGCGCGCGGCCCAGTATGCGCCACTGCCGCTGCCCAGCAGCACGATGCTGCGCGCCTTCTGCTGCTGGGCATAGGCCACGGCGGCGTCGAGGCGGGCGAAGATACGCTCGGCGTCCTCCTCGCTGGTGTGTTCGTCGGCTTCGACCGCGTCGGTGCTCTCGGCGGTATCCGCTTCCGGCGCGGTTGCCTGGGCGACGTTGGCGTTGGCATCGGCAGGCGTGTCCTTGGCCGGAGCCGACTCGCCGTCCTCTTTTTTCGGTTCGACTGCAGGCTTGGCCTCGACCCGCGCCTGCGGGCGCTCGGCCAGCAGGTCGGGCATGCTCAGGCTCAAGGTGCCCCAGCCGACATCGGGGAAACCACGGCGCAGCGGGCCAACGGTGGTCGGCCAGTCGGCGCTTTCGCCCGCGCCAGGGACAATGATCACCGCGCCTTGCGGGTCGCTGTCGTTGGCCGGCTTCCACAGCGCCAGGAAGTTTTCACCATTGGCCTGCAAGGTCTGTTGTTCTGCCTTGGGTACCTGGCGCTCGAGGGCCAGTGCATCGTCCTGGCTACGCTCGAGCAGCGGTGGGCGCGGAGCGGGGGCGGAGGCGGCCGCCTCGACGGGCGCTTCGGGTTTCTCGGCGTCGTCGGCCTGAGCCGCGAACGGCAGGGCCGAAGCCAGGCAGAACATTGCCAGCGTCGTGCGATAAAGTGTGAACATCGATCAATCCAAGGCCAGAATCATACTGGCAGCCTAATGGTATTTGCCCGCGACGGCCACGCCAGGTGGCCGTCATTGCCAAGACGAGCGTAGAGATGAAGCGAGTGCGTTGCCTGTGGGTTATCGGCTGGTTGTGTCTACCCTTGATCGCCCTGGCCAAGCCGCCGGCGCCGCCCGCAGTGGTACTGGATCCAGCCCAGCAGCAATGGTTGGACGAACACCGCGGCTTGCGCGTCGGCCTGGTACTGCAGGCGCCCTATGCCCAGTTCGACCGCCGCCTGCAGCAATTCTACGGGGCCAACGTCGAACTGGTCGGCGCCCTGTCCCAGGCGTTGGGCCTGGATTTGACCTGGCGCGGCTTTGCCGATCAGGCCGCCCTTGAGCATGCCTTGCAGGCGGGCGAGATCGATTTCGCCCCAGGCCTTATGCAAACGCCGACCAGCCTGCGGCTGTGGCTGTTCAGTGACCCTTACATGCGTGTGCCGCAGCTGGTGGTGGGGATGCGCAGCGGCGCGGTAGCCGTGGAACTGGAAAAACTGAACGCCAATGACCGCGTGGCGGTACGCATGCCCGGTACCTTGGCGGATTACCTGCGCGGCAACTACGGCAATCTGAACCTGCAGGGTGTACCCGACGAGCGCGAGGCCCTGCAGTTGGTGTTGGGCGGGCAGGCCAGCTTCGCCGTGCTGGACGAGGCGCAGCTCAGCCGGCTGTCGCGCGAAGGCGAGTTCGCCGACCTCGCGGTGGTGGGTGATATCGGTCTGCCGCAACTGCTGCGGGTCGGCTCACGGCGCGATTGGCCAATGCTGGCCGATATTCTTGAGCGTGCCTTGCAGGTCCTGCCGGCCAAGACTCTGGAGCAGATGCACCAGCGCTGGTTGCAGCCCAGGTATCCACGGTTCTCCGAATCCGCCGGGTTCTGGCAGAACCTGGCCTTGCTGTTCGGCCTGCTGCTGCTGTGCGCCTTGGCCACCCTGGCTTGGCAGCGTCGTCAGCAGCGCGGCCTGGAGCGTGGGTTGCTGGCGGCCCGGGAGAGCCTGGTCGAGCGCCAGGTGCGTGAGGAGGCTTTGCGTCTGAGTCAGTTTTCCATCGACCAGAGCACGGTGGGCATCCTCTGGGTCAACTGGGACAGCCATGTGCGCTACGCCAACCATGCCGCCGAGCGCATGCTGGGCTTTGCCGAGGGGGCGTTGCTGGAGCTGCCACTGGTCGTTATCGAGCCGAACCTGAAGATGGATCGCTGGCTGGAACTGTGGAAGCGTGCCCGTACCGGAGATGGCGGCGAACAGCAGTTCGAAAGCCAGTGTCGGCGCGCCGATGGCAGCCTGTTCCCGGTCGAGTTGTCGCTGTCGTTCCTGCGTTTTCGCGATGCCGAGTACCTGGTGGTGTTCCTCGCCGACGTCACCGAGCGCCGGCGCGACCTGGCCGCGTTGCGCGAAAGCGAGGCGCGGCTCAAGGGGATCGCTGGCAACGTGCCGGGGCTGGTGTTCCGCCTGGAGCGCGATCCGGCCGAAGGCGACCCGGAATTTCCCTACATCAGCGAAGGCAGCGAGGCGCTGGTCGGCTACACCCCGGCGGCGATCCAGCACCCGCAGATGGGGCTGCGCAACCTGGTCCACCCGGAGGATCGCGCCGACTACCATCGGGTCCAGGACCTGGCCTTGGCCAGCGACCGGGACTGGTCCTGGCAGGGGCGTATCCTCACCCGCCAGGGCGAGCAGCGCTGGGCCGACATCAAGGCGACCACTCGCCGCCTGGCCGATGGGCGCATGGTGTGGGATGGCGTGGTCTGGGACATCACCCAGGGCAAGCAGGCCGAGCTGGCGCTGGCCGGGTCCCAGGAGCAATTGCGCGAGTTGTCGGCGCACCTGGAAAGCGTGCGCGAAGAGGAGAAGGCGCGGATTGCCCGCGAAGTCCACGACGAACTGGGGCAGATGCTCACGGTGCTCAAGCTTGAGGTGTCGATGTGCGAGCTTGCCTTCGCCGAACTGGATCCCGCCCTCAACGAGCGCCTGGCCAGCATGAAGCGCCTGATCGCCCAGCTGTTCCAGCTGGTACGCGACGTGGCTACGGCCCTGCGCCCGCCTATCCTCGACGCCGGCATCGCCTCGGCCATCGAGTGGCAGGCGCGGCGTTTCGAGGCTCGCACGCAGATCCCCTGCCTGGTGCAGGTACCGGACAATCTGCCACCCTTGAGCGATGCCAAGGCCATCGGCCTGTTCCGTATCTTGCAGGAGGCGCTGACCAACGTCATGCGCCATGCCCAGGCGCACACGGTGCAGATCGAGCTGGTTCACGAGGCCGGGCAGTTGCGCATGACCGTGATCGACGACGGCGTGGGGTTTGCCATGGAGGCGGCGCGGCCGACTTCGTTCGGCCTGGTGGGTGTGCGTGAGCGGGTGCTGATGCACGGTGGCAGCATGAGCCTGGACAGCGAGCCGGGCGAGGGCACCAGCCTGAGCGTGGCGATTCCTTTGAAGCAGGAGAAACAATCGTGATTCGAGTGCTGGTGGCGGAAGACCACACCATCGTCCGGGAAGGCATCAAGCAATTGATCGGCCTGGCCAAGGACATGCAGGTGGCGGGCGAGGCGGGCAATGGCGAGCAGTTGCTGGAGACCCTGCGCCACACGCCCTGCGAGGTGGTGCTGCTGGATATCTCCATGCCTGGGGTGAATGGCCTGGAAGCGATCCCGCGGATCCGCGCGCTGAACAACCCGCCGGCGATCCTGATGCTGTCGATGCATGACGAGGCGCAGATGGCGGCGCGGGCGCTCAAGGCCGGAGCGGCGGGCTATGCGACCAAGGACAGCGATCCGGCGCTGTTGCTCACGGCCATCCGTCGAGTGGCGGGGGGAGGGCGCTACATCGACCCGGCCCTGGCCGACCGCATGGTATTCGAGGTGGGCCTGACCGAAACCCGGCCGCTGCACACCCTGCTGTCCGAGCGTGAGTTCTCGGTGTTCGAGCGCCTGGCCCAAGGCGCCAACGTCAACGACATCGCCCTGCAACTGGCGCTGTCGAGCAAGACCATCAGCACCCACAAGGCGCGGCTGATGCAGAAGCTCAAGGTCAACTCGCTGGCGGAGCTGGTGAAATACGCCATGGAGCACAAGTTAGTGTGAGTGTTCTGGTTACGACAATGGCTTTTACGCGATCTCACCGCAGGAGCGGCTAAAGCCGCTTCTGCAAAGCTCGAGTTACCTGAAAACGCCATCCTTGTAGGGCGATCCCTACAACAAGTCTTCCATCCGGATGATGGCATTCTCTCAGCGCCCCCGATTTCCGGGGCTTTACGCGTCTTCTACGCTTTTGCCTACGCAGTCATTCCAACAAGAAGGTGCAGGGCATGAGCGAGGCGAATTCGAACGAGACGCTGGTCAGCTTCCGAGGTGTGCAGAAGAGCTACGACGGCGAATCGCTGATCGTCAAGGACCTCAACCTGGACATCCGCAAGGGCGAGTTCCTGACCCTGCTCGGCCCTTCCGGTTCGGGCAAGACAACCAGCCTGATGATGCTGGCAGGTTTCGAGACCCCCACCGCCGGTGAGATCCAGCTGGCCGGGCGCTCGATCAACAATGTGCCGCCGCACAAGCGCGATATCGGCATGGTGTTCCAGAACTACGCACTGTTCCCGCACATGACCGTGGCCGAGAACCTGGCCTTCCCGCTGACCGTGCGCAACCTCAGCAAGACAGACGTCAGCGAGCGGGTCAAGCGCGTGCTCGGCATGGTTCAGCTTGATGCCTTCGCCAAACGCTATCCCGGCCAGCTTTCCGGTGGCCAGCAGCAGCGCGTGGCGCTGGCACGCGCCCTGGTGTTCGAGCCGCAACTGGTGCTGATGGACGAGCCGCTTGGCGCCCTCGACAAACAGCTGCGTGAACACATGCAGATGGAGATCAAGCACATCCACCAGCGCCTGGGCGTGACCGTGGTCTACGTGACCCACGACCAGGGCGAAGCGCTGACCATGTCCGACCGGGTGGCGGTGTTCCATCAGGGCGAGATCCAGCAGATCGCCGACCCGCGCACCCTTTACGAAGAGCCTTGCAACACCTTCGTCGCCAACTTCATCGGTGAGAACAACCGCATCAACGGCACCCTGCTGGCCAGTGACGGTAATCGTTGCCAGGTGCAACTGGCCCGTGGCGAGCGGGTCGATGCGCTGGCGGTGAATGTCGGCCAGGCCGGTGACCCGGTGACCCTGTCGATCCGCCCCGAGCGGGTACGCTTGAACGGCCACAGCGAGAACTGCGTCAACCGCTTCTCCGGTCGTGTCGCCGAGTTCATCTACCTAGGTGACCACGTGCGGGTACGCCTGGAGGTCTGTGGCAAGGCCGATTTCTTCGTCAAGCAGCCGATCGCCGAGCTCGACCCGGCCCTGGCTTTGGGCGACGTGGTAC
The DNA here is from genome assembly GCF_900110655.1 of Pseudomonas soli. Classification (GTDB taxonomy): domain Bacteria; phylum Pseudomonadota; class Gammaproteobacteria; order Pseudomonadales; family Pseudomonadaceae; genus Aquipseudomonas; species Aquipseudomonas soli. The sequence continues at coordinate 24,383 of NZ_FOEQ01000006.1, read as the reverse complement.
CGCTGGGCTGGGAGGTGGAGCACGCCCGCGCGCTCGATCCGATTGCCGAGGCCCATTGATGGTTTGCTTCACCAACCCTGAACTGTGGAGAGAATAATAATGCGCAAGCAGTTGAAACTGACCGCCCTGGCCCTTGGCCTGTTCGCCGCCGGCCAGGCCATGGCGGCCGACCTGACCGTGATTTCCTTCGGCGGCGCCAACAAGGCGGCCCAGACCAAGGCGTTCTACGAGCCTTGGGAAAAGGCGGGCAAGGGCAAGATTGTCGCCGGGGAGTACAACGGCGAGATGGCCAAGGTCAAAGCCATGGTCGACACCAAGAGCGTCAGCTGGAACCTGGTCGAGGTGGAGTCGCCGGAGTTGGCCCGGGGTTGCGATGAAGGCATGTTCGAAGAGCTTGACCCCGCACTGTTCGGTAATGAAGGCGACTTCGTGCCCGGGGCCATTCAGCCGTGCGGCGTGGGCTTCTTCGTCTGGTCCACGGTGCTGGCCTACAACGCCGACAAACTCAAGAGCGCGCCTGCCAGTTGGGCCGATTTCTGGGACACCAAGAAATTCCCGGGCAAGCGCGGCCTGCGCAAGGGCGCCAAGTACACCCTCGAATTCGCCCTGATGGCTGACGGCGTCGCACCCAAAGAGGTGTACAAGGTGCTGGCCACCAAGGAAGGCCAGGACCGCGCCTTCAAGAAGCTCGACGAACTCAAGCCGAGCATCCAGTGGTGGGAAGCCGGTGCCCAGCCGCCGCAGTACCTGGCCTCGGGTGACGTGGTCATGAGCTCGGCATACAACGGTCGTATCGCCGCGGTGCAGAAGGAAAGCAACCTCAAGGTGGTGTGGAACGGCGGCATCTACGACTTCGATGCCTGGGCCATCCCGAAAGGCGCCAAGGATGCGGAGGAGGCGAAGAAATTCATTGCCTACACCGTCCAGCCCGAGCAGCAGAAGACTTACTCCGAGAACATTGCCTACGGCCCGGCCAACTCCAAGGCCGTCCCGCTGCTGGCCGACGCGGTGAAGAAGGACATGCCGACCACCCCTGAGAACATCGCCAACCAGGTGCAGATCGACGTGGCCTTCTGGGCCGACAACAGCGAACAGCTGGAGCAACGCTTCAACGCCTGGGCGGCGAAGAAGTAAACCATCTGGAGCCTTCATCGCCGGTAAGCCGGCTCCCATAAAACCTGTGCAGTACTTGTGGGAGCCGGCTTGCCGGCGATGGGCTGCGCAGCAGCCCCAATTTCAGCCTGTATCGCGGAGTTCGCCATGGCCATTGCAGTGCCCCTCAACGAAGGCGCGGGTAAAAGCCTCAAGCAGCGCCTCAAGCATGCCGAGCGGGTCAACCGCTGGAAGGCCCAGGCGTTGATCGCGCCGCTGGCGCTGTTCCTCCTGCTGGTGTTCCTGGTGCCGATCGCGGCACTGTTGTACAAGAGCGTCGGCAACCCCGAGGTTGTCGCCGGCCTTCCGCGCACCGTCGAGGCAGTCGCGCAGTGGGATGGCAAGAGCCTGCCGGGCGAGGAGGTCTACAAGGCCCTGAGTCAGGACCTGGCCGAGTCTCGCAAGAACCAGACCCTGGGTGACCTTTCCAAGCGCCTTAACATGGAGCTGGCCGGCTACCGCAGCCTACTGGCCAAGACCGCGCGGGCGCTGCCGTTCAAGGCCGAGCCTGCCTCCTATAAAGAAGCCTTGCAGACGCTCGACGAGCGCTGGGGCGATCCTGCCTACTGGCAGGCGATCCGTCGCAACACCAGCAGTGTCACGCCGTTCTACCTGCTGGCCGCGCTGGACCACCGTATCGACGACCTGGGCGAATTGGCCAAGGCCACCCCCGATCAGGCCATCTACCTGGACATCTTCGCTCGCACCCTGTGGATGGGGGTGGTGATCACCGTGATCTGCCTGGTGCTGGCGTATCCCCTGGCTTACCTGCTGGCCAACCTGCCGACCCGGCAGAGCAACCTGCTGATGATCCTGGTGCTGCTGCCGTTCTGGACCTCCATCCTGGTGCGGGTGGCTGCATGGATCGTGCTGTTGCAGTCAGGCGGGCTGATCAACAGTGCGCTGATGGCCGTGGGCATCATCGACCAGCCGCTGGAACTGGTGTTCAACCGTACCGGCGTGTACATCTCCATGGTGCACATCCTGCTGCCGTTCATGATCCTGCCGCTGTACAGCGTGATGAAAGGCATCTCGCCCAGCTACATGCGGGCGGCGATCTCCCTCGGCTGCCATCCGTTCGCCAGTTTCTGGCGGGTGTACTTCCCGCAGACCTACGCCGGTGTCGGCGCCGGCTGCCTGCTGGTGTTCATCCTGGCCATCGGCTACTACATCACCCCGGCGCTGCTGGGCAGCCCGAACGACCAGATGGTCAGCTACTTCGTCGCCTTCTACACCAACACCAGCATCAACTGGGGCATGGCCACCGCCCTGGGCGGGTTGTTGCTGCTGGCCACCGTGCTGCTGTACCTGATCTATAGCTGGCTGGTCGGCGCCAGCCGCCTGCGCCTGAGCTGAGGAGCCTTGTCATGCTGAGCCCTTACATGTCGCCCGTGGAGCGGGTGTGGTTCTACAGCCTGCGCATCCTGTGCGGCCTGATCCTGCTGTTCCTGGTGTTGCCGGTGCTGGTGATCATCCCGCTGTCGTTCAACAGCGGAAGCTTCCTGGTCTATCCCCTGCAAGGCTTTTCGTTGCACTGGTACCAGGACTTCTTCGCCTCCGCCGAATGGATGCGCGCCCTGAAGAACAGCATCATCGTGGCCCCGGCAGCCACGCTGCTGGCCATGGTGTTCGGCACCCTGGCGGCCATCGGCCTGACCCGTGGCGACTTCCCCGGCAAGTCGCTGGTGATGGCGCTGGTGATCTCGCCGATGGTGGTGCCGGTGGTGATCATCGGTGTGGCCAGCTACCTGTTCTTCGCGCCGTTGGGCATGGGTAACAGCTTCACCTCGCTGATCCTGGTGCATGCGGTGCTGGGTGTGCCGTTCGTGATCATTACCGTGTCGGCCACGCTGCAGGGGTTCAACTACAACCTGGTGCGCGCGGCGGCGAGCCTTGGGGCCTCGCCTCTACTGGCCTTCCGTCGGGTGACCTTGCCGTTGATCGCCCCTGGGGTGATCTCCGGTGCGCTGTTCGCCTTCGCCACGTCGTTCGATGAGGTGGTGGTGACCCTGTTCCTTGCCGGGCCCGAGCAGGCGACCCTGCCACGGCAGATGTTCAGCGGCATCCGCGAGAACCTGAGCCCGACCATCGCGGCGGCGGCCACCTTGTTGATCGCCTTCTCGGTGATCCTGCTGCTGACCCTGGAGTGGCTGCGTGGGCGCAGTGAAAAACTGAGGACCCAGCAGCCAGGTTGAATCTTCGGCGCGGGTGACGTAGGAGCGGGCTTGCCCCGCGATGGCATACCGAATTCGCGATCGCAATCGCGGGGCAAACCCGCTCCCGCGCCATCCGTTCGACCATCTGCTGCGCCGGCGTTGATACCAATCAGCCCCGATTCGCTTCCCTGAGTTACAATGCGCGCCACCGTGATTCTGCCCAACAGGTGCGCCATGCAGCCCTACGCTATTGCCCCCTCCATTCTGTCCGCCGACTTCGCCCGCCTGGGCGAGGACGTCGACAAGGTCCTGGCCGCCGGGGCCGACATCGTCCACTTCGATGTCATGGACAACCACTACGTGCCCAACCTGACCATCGGTCCGATGGTCTGCAGCGCCCTGCGCAAGTACGGCGTGACCGCACCCATCGACGTGCACCTGATGGTTAGCCCGGTCGACCGCATCATCGGTGACTTCATCGAGGCCGGCGCCACCTACATCACCTTCCACCCGGAAGCCTCGCAGCACATCGACCGCTCGCTGCAACTGATCAAGGACGGCGGCTGCAAGGCTGGCCTGGTGTTCAATCCGGCCACCAGCCTGGATGCGTTGAAGTACGTGATGGACAAGATCGACATGGTCCTGCTGATGAGCGTCAACCCGGGTTTCGGCGGCCAGAAGTTCATCCCCGGCACCCTCGACAAGCTGCGCGAAGCCCGTGCCCTGATCGACGCCAGCGGTCGTGACATCCGCCTGGAGATCGACGGTGGCGTGAACGTCAACAACATCCGCGAGATCACCGCCGCCGGTGCTGACACCTTCGTCGCCGGCTCGGCGATCTTCAATGCCCCGGACTACAAGGAAGTCATCGACAAGATGCGTGCTGAAATGGCGCTGGCACGCGCATGAGCGGCTTCGAGCAGCTGTTCCCGGGGACACTGCCCAGGCTGGTGATGTTCGATCTGGATGGCACCCTGATCGATTCGGTACCCGACCTGGCCGCAGCCGTCGACCAAACGCTGCTCGAACTCGGGCGACCGCCTGCAGGCCTTGAGGCCGTGCGCCACTGGGTCGGTAACGGTGCCCAGGTGCTGGTGCGCCGGGCGCTGGCCGGTGGTATCGACCACGCCGCAGTGGACGACGAACTGGCCGAGCGCGCGCTGGCGCTGTTCATGGAGGCCTATGCCGACAATCATGAACTCACCGTGGTCTACCCCGGTGTGCGCGACACCCTGCGCTGGTTGCGCAAGCAGGGTGTGGAAATGGCGCTGATCACCAACAAGCCCGAGCGCTTCGTTGCCCCTTTGCTCGACCAGATGAAGATCGGGCGCTACTTCCGCTGGATCATCGGCGGCGACACCCTGCCACAGAAGAAGCCCGACCCTGCGGCGCTGCTGTTTGTCATGAAAATGGCCGGCGTCAGCGCCGAGCAGGCGCTGTTCGTCGGCGATTCACGCAGCGACGTGCTGGCCGCCAAGGCCGCGGGGGTGCAGTGCGTCGGCCTGAGCTATGGCTACAACCATGGCCGCCCCATCGACGAGGAGTCGCCCAGCCTGGTGCTCAGCGACCTGCGCCTGCTGCTGCCCGGTTGCTTAGTCACCGACACTGGGATAACGTTGGCGGACCTTCAAGCCCCGCAAAGCAGAGACAACGACGTGGTGGTTACTGGCAAATTCTGGATGAAAGTCATCAAGGCCCTGGCCCGCTGGCGCTGGCGCGCCTGACTCCCGCCCGCCGGCGCCTGCCGGTACATCCGTTTGCCCGACCCCATTGCTGCTTGCCCCGAGGCTACACATGACCCGCGAAGAATTCCTGCGCCTGGCCGCTGCCGGCTACAACCGCATCCCCCTGGCCTGCGAAACCCTGGCTGACTTCGACACGCCGCTGTCGATCTACCTGAAACTGGCTGACCAGCCCAACTCCTACCTGCTCGAGTCCGTGCAAGGTGGCGAGAAGTGGGGCCGCTACTCGATGATCGGCTTGCCGTCGCGCACCGTCATGCGTGTGCATGGCTACCATGTGAGCATCCTGCAGGATGGCGTCGAGGTCGAAAGCCACGACGTCGAAGACCCGCTGGCTTTCGTCGAGGCGTTCAAGGACCGTTACAAGGTCGCTGACATCCCAGGCTTGCCGCGCTTCAATGGTGGCCTGGTCGGTTACTTCGGCTACGACTGCGTGCGCTATGTGGAAAAACGCCTGGGTGCCAGCCCGAACCCCGATCCGCTTGGCGTGCCGGATATCCTGCTGATGGTCTCCGACGCGGTGGTGGTGTTCGACAACCTGGCCGGCAAGATGCACGCGATCGTGCTGGTCGATCCGGCCGAAGAACAAGCGTTCGAGCAGGGCCAGGCCCGCCTGCAAGGTTTGCTGGACACCCTCCGCCAGCCGATCACCCCGCGGCGCGGCCTGGACTTGAGCGGGCCGCAGGCGGCCGAGCCCGAGTTCCGCTCCAGCTACACCCGTGACGACTACGAAAGTGCGGTGGGCCGGATCAAGGAATACATCCTGGCCGGCGACTGCATGCAGGTGGTGCCGTCCCAGCGCATGTCCATCGACTTCAAGGCCGCGCCCATCGACCTTTACCGGGCGCTGCGTTGCTTCAACCCGACGCCGTACATGTACTTCTTCAATTTCGGCGACTTCCATGTGGTCGGCAGCTCGCCGGAAGTGCTGGTGCGGGTCGAAGACAACCTGGTGACCGTGCGCCCGATCGCCGGTACCCGCCCGCGTGGCGCCACCGAAGAAGCCGACCGGGCCCTGGAAGACGACCTGCTGTCGGACGACAAGGAAATCGCCGAGCACCTGATGCTGATCGACCTCGGGCGCAACGACGTGGGCCGTGTATCGTCCACCGGCAGTGTGCGCCTGACCGAGAAGATGGTGATCGAGCGTTACTCGAACGTCATGCATATCGTGTCCAACGTCACTGGTCAGCTGCGGGAAGGCCTGACCGCCATGGACGCACTGCGGGCGATCCTGCCGGCCGGCACCCTGTCGGGTGCGCCGAAGATCCGCGCGATGGAAATCATCGATGAGCTCGAACCGGTCAAGCGCGGTGTCTACGGTGGCGCGGTGGGCTATTTTGCCTGGAATGGCAACATGGATACCGCCATCGCCATCCGCACTGCGGTGATCAAGGACGGCGAACTGCATGTGCAGGCCGGTGGCGGCATTGTCGCCGACTCGGTGCCGGCGCTGGAGTGGGAAGAGACCATCAACAAGCGCCGGGCGATGTTCCGTGCGGTGGCGCTGGCCGAGCAGAGCTGCTCCAAGTAGATTGATCGGGGCCGCAACGCGGCCCCGACAAATCAGAAGTCCAGGCTCAATGCCACGCTCACTCCCTGCTGGCGCAACTCATCACTCTTGCGCCAGTTGTAGTTCCCCCGCAGGTTCAATCCCGGCACCAGTTCATGGCTCACCCCCAGGCTGGCCCGCGTCAGGTTGCTGTGTGGTGTATAGCCGGTGAGGGTGAAGTCGTTTGCCGGCAGGCTGGTCAGATGCATGCGCAGGTCCTGCTGGTCATCCTCGAACTCATGCTCGCGGGCCACCTCGGCGAACAGCTTTGTCGTCGGCAGCACTTGCACGCTACCCAGCAGGCCGGCTCCGAGCCGGCGTGACGTACGTTCCTGGTCGTCGAAACCGAGCGCTGTGGAGCGGCCGCTCTTCTCGTCGTAGCCATCGACCTTGACCCGCGCGTAGTCGGCACTGATGAACGGCGCCAGTTGCCAGTGGCTGCTCTCGGGCGCCAGGTTGTAGCCCACCCGGCCGGTGACGGCCCAGGCCTCGCCATCGGTGTCGCCTTTCTCGCTGCGGTCGTTCACACCCAGGGCGAAGGTGCGCTTGAGGTCGCGGTAATCCAGGTGACCGGCGGTCAATGCCGCATCGGCCCACCAGCGATCCTGGCGGTACTGGGCGAAGGCGCTGGCCAGGTAGCTGTCGAGCTTGTAGTCCGAGTCATCCTGGCCCGCCTCGAGTTTTTGCCGGTACACGCCGGCCGCCAGCCCCACGCGCCAGGCGTCGTCGAGCCGGTAGCTGCCGCCGAGGGTCAGGTTGTAACCGCGCCCGTCACCACTGGCGGCGCTGCGCTGGCTGCCGAAGTCCAGGTCCTGGCCGCCGGTGGCGACGAAGGCCTGCCATTGACCGACGGCCTGCCAGGGTGTTTGCCACTGGTTGCGCAGTTCATCCTGGTGGGCGCGGATACTGGCGTGGGCGATTTCCGGGAGCAGGGTCAGTTCCCACGGCGCGGCCAGGATCGAATAGGCATAGTCGGCGATCAGCTGCTGGCCGGCGATGGTCGGGTGTACCGAGTCGTTGAACAGCAGCCGGGTCGGGTCCGGGGTAGTACCGTTCAGCCCGTAGACCGGGTTGCCCACGCAGCCGTCGCCGCTGTAGCAGGTGCCGACCAGGTTCTGGTCGGCGGCCAGGCCGAACTGGGCGGGGCTGGTGAGGGCCTCTTGCAGCAGGGTTGGGATGTTGAGCGGAATGATCTCGGCGTTGATCTGCCCCAGCTGGCTGACCAATGACTGGTTGAACACGCCGGACAGCTGCGACAGCGGTCCTTGCTGGGGGGTGCCGCTGAAGTTCGGTGTCTGTCCCAGGTCTGGCAGCAGCCAGACCATGATGTAACGCGCGCCGCCCTGTTGCAGCGCCTGGGCGCTGGCCGCCAGGCGGGCACCTGCTGCGGCTGCGGTCGCGGGGCTGTTGACCAGGCCTTGGAGGAAGTCGTTGCCGCCACCGGTCAGGTAGTACAGGGCATTGGGGTCGGCGCGCAGGCCGTTGGCCAGGTAACCGTCACGCTCGCGCAGGACCACCCCCGCGCCAGGGCGCCCGGGCGGGATGACGGCTTTCGAGGTGTCGGTGATCGAGTCGAGGATCTGCTGGGTGGTGTAGCCGCCCACGGCCCAGTTGTTGCCGTCGGGCGTGCCTTGCAACTGGTTGGTGAGTGATGTCGATGGTCCCAGGGCAGTTCCCGAAAAGCCCAACCTGCCCCCCAGGATCATCGGCGAGACGGGCGCGTAGTTGCCATCGGCATCGCGGTTGGTGAAACGCATGCCTGGCGTGCCGCCGGTCAGGTCGGGAAACTGCCCGGCATCACTGAGGCTGTCGCCAAAGACGATGAGCGATGAATAAGGGGAGGGGCCGGCCATCGCCTGGCTGCAAGCCAGGGCGAGGATGCCGAGGGCGGAGTACAGGAAGGGAGTCTTGCGCATGCATGAATATCCTTTTCGTTGTTTTTATCGAAGCAAGCCGCATGACCTTAGCAAATCGCCGGTCTTCGCCCACCATCGCATTGGTTTCCCAGTGTTTACGGGCGTATTGCGCCCGTCGCCCCGGTAGGCTACTGTGCCCTGACGTATGAACGAGACCTACCCCGTGTTGATCGTCAGCAAACTCTTGATGCGCGTTATCAAGGCCGTCGCCCGTTGGCGTTGGCGCGCCTGACTTTATCTCTTGCCGGCATGCCCGGCCCGCTCCTGTTTGCCTTCCCTTCGCTTTAACCGCCGCCCACCGCGGAATTTTCCCGCGCCCACGGCAGCAGGGAAGGCTCGAATCAAAAGTCAGTATTCAAGAGGTTCGTTCCAGATGTTACTGATGATCGACAATTACGACTCCTTCACCTACAACGTCGTGCAGTACCTCGGCGAGCTCGGTGCCGAGGTCAAGGTCATTCGCAATGACGAAATGACCATCGCCCAGATCGAAGCCCTGAACCCCGAACGCATCGTCGTCTCCCCGGGCCCCTGCACGCCGAGCGAAGCGGGTGTGTCCATCGAGGCCATCCTGCATTTTGCCGGCAAGCTGCCGATCCTCGGCGTGTGCCTGGGTCACCAGTCCATCGGCCAGGCCTATGGCGGTGACGTGGTGCGTGCCCGCCAGGTGATGCACGGCAAGACCAGCCCGGTGTTCCACCGCGACCTGGGTGTGTTCTCGGGCCTGAACAACCCGCTCACCGTGACCCGCTACCACTCCTTGGTGGTCAAGCGCGACACGTTGCCCGACTGCCTGGAAGTGACCGCCTGGACCGCGCATGAAGACGGCTCCGTCGACGAGATCATGGGCCTGCGTCATAAAACCCTGAACGTGGAGGGGGTACAGTTCCACCCGGAATCCATCCTCACCGAGCAGGGACACGAGCTGTTCGCCAACTTCCTCAAGCAGACCGGCGGACGCCGTTAAGGACCGATCATGGAAATCAAGACCGCTTTGAGCCGCATTGTCGGCCACCTGGACCTGTCCACAGAGGAAATGCGCGACGTCATGCGCCAGATCATGACCGGCCAGTGCACCGAGGCGCAGATCGGCGCCTTCCTCATGGGCATGCGCATGAAGAGCGAGAGCATCGACGAGATCGTCGGCGCGGTGTCGGTGATGCGTGAGCTGGCCGACAAGGTCGAGCTCAAGACCCTCGACGGCGTGGTCGACATCGTCGGCACCGGCGGCGACGGCGCCAACATCTTCAACGTGTCCACCGCCTCGGCCTTCGTGCTGGCGGCTGCGGGCTGCACGGTGGCCAAGCACGGCAACCGCGCCGTTTCCGGCAAGAGCGGCAGCGCCGACCTGCTGGAAGCCGCCGGCATCTACCTGAACCTGACCCCGGTGCAGGTGGCCCGCTGCATAGACAGCCTCGGCATCGGCTTCATGTTCGCCCAGACCCACCATACCGCGATGAAGCACGCCGCCGGCCCGCGTCGCGAGCTGGGGCTGCGTACCTTGTTCAACATGCTCGGCCCGCTTACGAATCCGGCCGGTGTGAAGCACCAGGTGGTCGGCGTGTTCACCCAGGCCCTGTGCCGCCCATTGGCCGAAGTGCTGCAGCGGATGGGCAGCAAGCATGTGCTGGTGGTGCACTCCAAGGATGGCCTGGACGAGTTCAGCCTGGCTGCGCCAACCTTTGTCGCTGAACTGAAGAACGGCCAGATCACCGAGTATTGGGTCGAGCCGGAAGACCTCGGCATGAAGAGCCAGAGCCTCCATGGCCTGGCGGTCGAGGGCCCGCAGGCCTCGCTGGAACTGATCCGCGATGCCCTGGGCCGACGCAAGACCGAGAACGGCCAGAAGGCCGCCGAGATGATCGTGCTCAACGCTGGCGCGGCGCTGTATGCCGCTGATCACGCGATGACCCTGGCCCAGGGTGTCGAGCTGGCTCACGATGTCCTGCACACCGGCTTGGCCTGGGAAAAACTCCAGGAACTGGGCGCCTTTACCGCGGTATTCAAGGTGGAGAACGAAGCATGAGTGTACCGACGGTGCTGGAAAGGATCATCGCCCGCAAGTTCCAGGAAGTGGCCGAGCGCAGCGCGCGGGTCAGCCTGGGCGAGCTCGAGCGCCTGGCCAAGGTGGCCGATGCCCCGCGTGGCTTTGCCAATGCCCTGATCGAGCAGGCCAGGCGCAAGCAGCCGGCGGTCATCGCCGAAATCAAGAAGGCTTCGCCGAGCAAGGGCGTGATCCGCGAAAACTTCGTGCCGGCGGAAATTGCCGTCAGCTACGAGAAGGGTGGCGCGACCTGTCTGTCGGTGCTGACCGACGTGGACTACTTCCAGGGCGCTGACATCTACCTGCAGCAGGCGCGTGCCGCCGTTTCGCTGCCGGTGATCCGCAAGGACTTCATGGTCGATCCTTATCAGATCGTCGAGGCCCGCGCCCTGGGTGCCGACTGCGTGCTGTTGATCGTGTCGGCGCTGGACGACGTGAAAATGGCCGAGTTGGCGGCCACGGCCAAGGACGTCGGCCTCGACGTGCTGGTCGAAGTGCATGACGGCGATGAACTGGAGCGTGCGCTGAAGACCCTCGACACACCGCTGGTCGGGGTCAACAACCGTAACCTGCACACCTTCGAGGTCAGCCTGGAGACCACCCTCGACCTGCTGCCGCGCATCCCGCGTGACCGTCTGGCGATTACCGAAAGCGGCATCCTCAACCGAGCCGATGTCGAGCTGATGGAAATCAACGAGGTGTATTCCTTCCTGGTCGGCGAGGCGTTCATGCGCGCGGAGCAGCCAGGGTTGGAGCTGCAGCGGCTGTTCTTCCCCGAGCAAGTGAAGAAGACCGTTCAGCAACTGGACTGATCGAACCGAAAGCCGGCGTTTTTGCCGGCTTTTTCATACCTGTACCGGCCTCATCGCGGGGCAAGCCCGCTCCCACGTTGTCCCGTATTGGCGTGGGAGCGGGCTTGCCCGGCGATGAGGCCGGTGAATCCAACACGCAAGGTGGCTCGATGAGCGATCAACCTCTAGCCCTGACCGTCGAGCAGGGCCTGCACGCCGAACAAGACCTGCTGGCCGCCGTCTGCCGCGGCGAACGCGATTCCGGCGTGCTGTTCTGGCGCCCCACCGACCACGCCTTGGTCATGCCCCGGCGCATGAGCCGACTGGATAACTTCGAAGCCGCCTGCGCGGAACTGGCCATCGCCGGTTGGCCGGTACTGCTGCGCGAAACCGGTGGCGAGCCGGTGCCGCAGTCGCACTCGACGGTCAACGTCGCGCTGGTCTATGTGGCTCCGCGTAGCGAAGGCGACCATGGCCGTATCGAAAATGCCTACGAACGCCTGTGCCTGCCGCTGTGCGAAGTGCTGCGCGAATGGGGTGGAGTGGCGTCGGTGGGCGAGATCGACGGGGCTTTCTGCGACGGCCGTTACAACGTTAACCTCAACGGTCGCAAGCTGGTCGGCACGGCCCAGCGCTGGCGCCAGGGCCTGGGCGGCAAGCGCCCGGTGGTGCTGGTACATGGAGCGTTGCTGCTGGACAACGAACGCGAATCGATGGTGGCGGCGGTCAATCGCTTCAATGAATGCTGCGAACTGGAGCAGCGCTGCCGCGCCGACAGCCATATCGCCCTGCACGAAGTGGCGCCCGCCGCGCCGTGGTTCGAGCGTCTGAACCAGGCCTATGCGCAAGTGCTCGCGGCGCTACCTACGGACTAGGGTCTGTACGAAATGTGTCTGCGCGAAGGCCAGACAAGGCGAAACGGGGGGAGGAAGCGGAATGTACTGGAGTACATGAGCATTCCGAGCCCCGTTTCAACGCAGTATGGGCGAGTGCAGATACATTACGTACAGAGCCTAGCGGGTGCCGTAGACCACCATGGTCTTACCCTTGACCTGCACCAGGCTGCGTTCCTCGAGGTCCTTGAGGACGCGGCCGACCATCTCCCGTGAACAACCGACGATACGACCGATCTCCTGGCGGGTGATCTTGATCTGCATGCCATCGGGGTGGGTCATGGCATCAGGCTGCTTGCACAGGTCGAGCAGGCAGCGGGCGACGCGGCCGGTGACGTCGAAGAACGCCAGGTCGCCGACCTTGCGCGTGGTGTTGCGCAGGCGCTGGGCCATCTGGCTACCCAGGGCATAGAGGATGTCCGGCTCCAGGCGCGCCAGCTCCCGGAACTTGTCGTAACTGATCTCGGCCACTTCGCACTCGGTCTTGGCGCGGACCCAGGCGCTGCGCTGATGCTCCTGGCCGGCGGGTTCGAACAGCCCCAGCTCGCCGAAGAAGTCACCGCTGTTGAGGTAGGCGATGATCATCTCGTGGCCGTCGTCGTCCTCGATCAGGATGGTCACCGAACCCTTGATGATGAACGACAAGGTCTCGGCCCGGTCACCGGCGCAGATGATGTTGCTCTTGGCGGCGTAGCGGCGGCGTTGGCAGTGGGCCAGCAGCTTGTCGATGTTCTTGATCTTGGGTGGCAGGGCTGAGGAGACCATCACGAAATCCTGTTCGATGCGACGCATTGGCTTTTTATAGAGGCTGCCTGGCAGTACGCGCCAGTCATTTGGCGCCAGCTTATCAGACACTTCAACTTGAATCGGCACAAAAGCGACGCGGCTTGAGCTTTTCCGACAGCCTCGCAAGGTCTAAGCTGACACCCTTTTACGAGATCGGGAGTCCGGATAGATGAAGGCACGCATCCAGTGGGCCGGTGAAGCGATGTTCCTTGGCGAGTCGGGGAGTGGCCACGTCGTGGTCATGGACGGCCCGCCCGAAGCCGGAGGCCGCAACCTGGGCGTGCGCCCGATGGAAATGCTCCTGCTTGGCCTGGGTGGCTGCAGCAGCTTCGACGTGGTCAGCATCCTCAAGAAATCCCGCCAGGCCGTGGAAAGCTGCGAAGCCTTCCTCGAAGCCGAGCGCGCCGGTGAAGACCCCAAGGTGTTCACCAAGATCCACATGAACTTCGTGGTCAAAGGGCGAGGGCTGAAAGAGGCGCAGGTCAAGCGCGCAGTGGAACTGTCGGCCGAGAAGTACTGCTCGGCGTCGATCATGCTCGAGCGTGCCGGTGTGGAGATCACCCACGGTTACGAAATCGTCGAACTCGGTTGATCGAAGGCAGCGCCTGCCGGTCAGGCGCTTTGCTTGTGCAGGCGTTCGACACCTAGCAGCAACGCGAGCCCCGGGATCAGCGCAAGCACCAGCCAGGGCGTATTCACCCCGAGCAGGATGAGGATTTCGCTGCTGCTCCAGGTGGTGCCGAAGTGTTCGGCAAACACCTGGCACTGCAGCCACGCAGCCAACGTGCCAGCGAGCACGAACGTGCCGATCAGCAGTTGGCGGCTGGCTAAAAACACGCTGAGCAGCAGGAACAGCAATTGCGCGGGCAGTGTGCCGAGCATCAGCTCAGCGGTGCTGTTGCTGTCAGGGTCGGTAAGCGTCGGCAGTTCCAGGCTGAAAGTACTGTGCCCGACACTGGCGACCATCAGACAAACGAACAGATAGGCGACCGGGATCAGGCCAAGGCCCTGCAGCAGCCGGGTAAGCGATCGTCCCATGTTCAGCGACGCAATGCCGGCAGCAGTTGCAACAGGCGTTCGGGTAGCTGTGCCCGAAGCTGCTCGCTCAATGCCTCACGTCGCTTCTGGTACAGCACGCCGAGACCGATCACGCCGAGGCCGATCAAGGTCAGTATGACCGGGAACAGCAGGGAATCGGCGAACACCTCGTAGGACAGATAGCCCAGATAGGCCGCCACCCCCATCGCTCCGAACACCATGAACACGGGGCGGCGCAGCAGGACGGCCAGGCCCATCAGTCCCAGGTTGATCAGGCAGTACAGCGCCTTGCCCCACTCGCTGCCGCTGTCCATCAGCGTCAGCCCGCCCCAGAACGCCGCCAGGCCGGCGAGATAGCCCCAGAAGGCATAGTCCCGGCGGGTGCGTCCGTCGATCACCAGAAATACCAGCAGCAGGCCCAGGCCGAACCACAGCGAGACCGTGCGCCGTTGCTCCCAGCTGAACAGGTCGCCATGGAACCACTCGCTCAGGTCCATGGACATGAACCACAGGGCCACCGCGATCGGCATGACGATGAAAGGGAAGGGAATCAGGCGCAGCATCAGCAGTCCAGCCAGTACCGTCGCTGCCTCCATCGCCAACCAGCCACCCTGCACGTAGGTGTAGTACTGGTGGTAGTCGCCCTGGGCGTCGTCCAGCGGCCACCAGCCTGCCAGGCGCTCGATAGCGAACACCGCCAGCGGCACGATGCTGACCGCCACGGCGGCCAGCACGCCGGCGGCGACAGGCTGGTTGCGTCGTTGCAGCGACAAGGCGAACAGGGTGATTCCGGCGATGTAGAGCAGGGCGATGGCCAGCAGTGCACCGTCGCCTATACGCATCCAGGCCTCGGTGAGCAACCAGCCCATGGCACCCATGATCAACAGTGCGCCGAAGTAGAACGCCACATGGGCCAGCTGGAAGCTGGCGCGGCTTTCCGGCTGCTGGCGCAGGAAGGCCAGCAAGGCCTGGTCCTGCCCCGGGTGCAGCACGCCGGCGCTTACGGCGCGTGCCAGGTCCCTGGCGTCGAAACGTTCCATGGTGCGCGTCTCAGATTCGGTAGGTGCTCTTGGTCATGACCTTGGCCAGCAGGCTCATGCCAAAGCGCACGGGCGCGGGGAAGCGGTAGCCGCCGGCTTCCAGCGCGGACTCGGCATGGTGTTCCTCGTCGACGCGCATCTGTTCGAGGATGGCGCGGGACTTGCCGTCGTTCTCGGGGATCTGCTCAAGGTGCTCGTCCAGGTGCTTGCACACCTGATGCTCGGTGGCGGCGACGAAGCCCAGGCTGACCTTGTCGCTGACCAGCCCGGCGAGGGCGCCGATGCCGAACGACAGGCCGTAGAATACCGGGTTGAGCACGCTGGGGTGGCTGTTGAGCTGGCGAATACGCTGCTCGCACCAGGCCAGGTGGTCGATTTCTTCTTCGGCCGCATGCTCCATGGCCTTGCGCACCTGGGGCAGCTTGGCGGTCAGGGCTTGGCCCTGGTACAGCGCCTGGGCACAGACTTCGCCGGTGTGGTTGATGCGCATCAGACCGGCGATATGGCGGGACTGCTGCTCATCGAGCTCGGCGTCCGGCTGGACGATGGCCGGCGAGGGGCGGGCGGGTTGGCCGCTGAAGGGCAGCAAGGTGCGCATGGCGGTATCGGCCTGCAGCAACAAGCGGTCGAGCGGCGAGTAGTGACGTTCGGTAGCCATCGGGCACCTCCGCTGAAGTGATGCCCGACAGTCTACCTCAATCCCCTTGGACGGGCTTGCCTTGGATCAGCCAGGTGGCCAGTTCATCTGGCGCTGGCCAAGCACGTGCATGTGGATGTGGTAGACGGTCTGGCCGCCTTTCGGGTTGCAGTTCATGACCACGCGGAAGCCTTCCTCGCAGCCCTGCTCGACGGCCAGGCGCTGGGCGGTGAACAGGATATGGCCGGCCAGGGCCTTGTCCTCTTCGGTCAGGTCGTTGAGGGTGCGGATGTGTTTTTTCGGAATGACCAGAAAATGCACAGGTGCCGCTGGGGCAATGTCCTTGAAGGCCAGGATCTGGTCATCTTCGTAGATGATATCCGCCGGGATTTCCCGGTTGATGATTTTGAGGAATAGATCGTCCACAGCACGTGCTCCATGGTGAGTGTCGGGGCTGAGTGTACTGAGCCCGACGCTGCTCGCCCAGTGGCTATTCCATGCCGACCGGGCAGTAGCGCCGATGGATAACGCCGGCCAGCTTGCGCGCCAACCAGCGCGGTAGCAGGCGTGGGGCGAAGGCCAGCCAGCGGTTGCGCCTGCCGGGCAGGATCAGGGCGCGGTTCTTGTCCAGGGCGCGCACCGCATACAAGGCGATTTCCTCGGGGCTTAGGCAGCGGGTGTTGCCTTCCAGCCGGGGAATGCGACGTCTGGCTGAGCGCACCGGTCCCGGGCACAGCACCGACACCTTGATCCCGGTGCGTTTCAGCTCTTCGCGCAATGCCTCGGAAAAACTCAGCACATAGGCCTTGCTGGCCGCGTAGGCGGCCATCCACGGCCCGGGGGCGACGCCGGCAAGTCCCGCGACATTGAGGATCTGCCCGCCACCCTGGATCGCCATCAGGTTGCCGATGGCATGGCACAGGCGACTGAGCGCGAGGATGTTGACCTCGAGCAGGTCCTGCTCATCGGCCCATTCATGCGCCAGGAATGGCCCATAGGTGCGCTGCCCCGCGCAGTTGACCAGAAGGTCGATACGCCGCTCGCCTTCCTCCAGCTCGAGCACGAAGCCCGAAAGGCGCAAGGGTTGGCTGAGGTCGCAGGCACGGAACAGCACTTCCACGCCAAAGCGTTGGGTGAGTTCGATGGCCACCGGCTCCAGCGTTTCACGCTGGCGTGCCACCAGGATCAGGTTGCGCCCGCGCCGCGCCAGAGCCTCCGCCAGGGCCAGGCCCAGGCCGCTGGAAGCACCAGTGATCATGGCGTAACGGGTCATGCAAGGCTCCTGGGGCGAAAGGGGCGCCTAGTGTACAGCGTGGCCGTTTTGCTACAAGGCGTTGCTGCGCAGCTGCTGGCTGCGTTCGAGGGCCGCTCGGTATTCGTCCTGCAAGCGCGCGATCAGGTCACCGGCAGTGGGCAGGTCATGGATTTCGCCGACACCCTGGCCGGCCGACCATACCGTCTTCCAGGCCTTGGCTTCCTCGTCCAGCGGCTTGAGCTTACCGGCCTCGTGGTTGCTCTTGAGCGCGGCCAGGTCGTAACCGGCCTGTTCGAGGCTCTGGCGCAGGAAGCTGGCGGGGATGCCGGACACCGCCGGGGTATGCACGATATCGGCCGCACCCGCGCCCAGGATCATCTGTTTGTAGGCGTCCTGGGCCTGGCTCTCGCGGGTGGCGATGAAGCGTGTGCCCATGTAGCCCAGGTCCGCCCCCAGCAATTGTGCGGCCAGCAGTTCGTGGCCATGGTTGAGGCAGCCCGCCAGCAGCAGGGTCTTGTCGAAGAACTGGCGGATCTCCGCAACCAGGGCGAACGGGCTCCAGGTGCCGGCATGGCCCCCGGCGCCGGCCGCCACGGCAATCAGCCCGTCGACACCTGCCTCTGCGGCCTTTTCGGCGTGGCGGCGGGTGGTCACGTCATGGAACACCAGGCCGCCATAGCCGTGCACCGCGTCGACCACCTCCTTCACCGCGCCAAGGCTGGTGATGACGATGGGGACCCGATGCTCGACGCACAGTGCGAGGTCGGCCTGTAGACGCGGGTTGCTCGGATGCACGATGAGATTGACCGCATAGGCAGCGGGTGCCTGCAGTTCGGCCAGCCCTGCTTCGATCTCCTCCAGCCAGGCCTTGAACCCTGCACTGTCACGCTGGTTCAGGGCCGGGAAGCTGCCCACCACGCCATTGGCGCAGCAGGCCAGCACAAGCCGGGGGTTGGAGATCAGGAACATCGGCGCCGCGACCAGAGGCAAGCGCAGGTGTTTTGCGAGCGAGGCGGGCAGGGACATGGCGAAACTCCTGTAGGCGGGTGGATATCGTCAGAACGGTTTGACCACCACGAGGATTACGACGCCCAGCAGCATCAGTACCGGTGCTTCGTTGAACCAGCGGTAGTAAACGTGGCTGCGGGTGTTGGTGCCGGCGGCGAAGCGTTTGCGCTGGGCGCCGCACATGTGATGGTAGACGGTGAGCAGCGCGACCAGGGTGAGCTTGGCGTGCAGCCAGCCCTGGCTCAGCCAGCCGGGGTTCAGGTACAGCATCCAGCCGCCGAACACATAGGTGGCGATCATCGCCGGGTTCATGATGCCCCGGTACAGCTTGCGCTCCATGGTGACGAAGCGCTCGAGGCTGATGCTGTCCTGGCTTTGGGCGTGATAGACGAACAGCCGTGGCAGGTAGAACAGGCCGGCGAACCAGCAGACCACGCTGACGATATGCAGCGCCTTGATCCATAGATAGAGCATGGGGAGTTCCTTCAGGTTTTCACGGTCGTCAGATAGTAGAGGCCAAGGGGCCGAAGGGTCATCCCAAGAGTTGTTACAGGCGCCTTGGCCCCCTATTATCGTGCGCTTTCCAGTGGTCTCGTTGATAAGGGGCAAGCGTCATGATCAAGGTCGGTATCGTCGGCGGCACGGGTTACACCGGTGTCGAACTGCTGCGTCTGCTGGCGCAGCATCCACAGGCCGAAGTGGCGGTCATCACTTCGCGCTCCGAG
This sequence comes from Pseudomonas soli, assembly GCF_900110655.1. Taxonomy (GTDB): domain Bacteria; phylum Pseudomonadota; class Gammaproteobacteria; order Pseudomonadales; family Pseudomonadaceae; genus Aquipseudomonas; species Aquipseudomonas soli. Next base: position 5,648 of record NZ_FOEQ01000006.1, on the reverse strand, counting down.
GCGGGCGTGGCGGTTGCCGACATGTATCCGAATCTGCGGGGCCACTACGACGGCCTGGCGTTCAGCGTTCCGGACAGCAAGACCCTGGCGGCCTGCGATGTGGTGTTCTTCGCCACGCCCCACGGTGTCGCCCACGCCTTGGCCGGTGAGCTGCTGGCCGCCGGGACCAAGGTCATCGACCTGTCCGCCGACTTCCGTCTGCAGGACGCTGTCGAGTGGGGCAAGTGGTACGGCCAGCCCCATGGTGCACCAGAACTGCTCAAGGATGCGGTCTACGGCTTGCCCGAGGTGAATCGCGAGAAGATCCGCCAGGCGCAGCTGATCGCAGTGCCGGGTTGCTACCCGACCGCCACCCAGCTCGGCTTCCTGCCCCTTCTGGAGGCTGGCCTGGCCGATCCGTCGCGCCTGATCGCCGACTGCAAGTCGGGCGTCAGTGGCGCCGGGCGTGGCGCTGCGGTAGGTTCGCTGTTCTGCGAGGCTGGGGAAAGCATGAAGGCCTACGCGGTCAAGGGGCATCGTCACCTGCCGGAGATCAGCCAGGGCCTGCGCCAGGCAGCCGGCAAGGACATCGGCCTGACCTTCGTGCCGCACCTGACGCCGATGATCCGCGGCATCCATGCCACGCTCTATGCGACGGTCGCCGACACTTCTGTCGACCTGCAGGCGCTGTTCGAGAAGCGCTATGCCAATGAACCGTTCGTCGACGTGATGCCCGCCGGCAGCCACCCGGAAACCCGCAGCGTGCGCGGTGCCAACGTCTGCCGCATCGCCGTGCACCGGCCGCAGGGCGGTGACCTGGTGGTGGTGCTGTCGGTGATCGATAACCTGGTCAAGGGCGCGTCAGGCCAGGCGGTGCAGAACCTCAACATCCTGTTCGGCCTGGATGAACGCATGGGCCTGTCCCACGCGGGCCTGCTGCCGTAAGCCAGCGTACGTTGCCAAGTCCCGCCGTGTGCGGGCCTTTTTCGTGGGGCCGACTAAAGCCGCACAATTCTTGACCGATTTTCTCGGACAAGCGGATAATACGCCCCATCGAGTTTTATGGCGGCACTGCGCCGGGAGAATCAACATGAGCGTCGAATCCTTCACCCCCACGGCTTTGGAGTTCACCCCCGGGGCTGCGCACAAGGTGAAGACCTTGGTCAGCGAAGAGGGCAACGACCGGCTGAAGCTGCGTGTGTTCGTGACCGGCGGCGGTTGCTCGGGCTTCCAGTACGGCTTCACCTTCGATGAGGACGTGGCCGATGACGACACCATCGTCGAGCGCGAAGGCGTCGCGCTGGTCGTCGACCCGATGAGCTACCAGTACCTGGCCGGCGCCGAGGTGGATTACCAGGAGGGCCTGGAAGGCTCGCGCTTCGTGATCAAGAATCCGAACGCCACCACCACCTGCGGTTGCGGTTCGTCGTTCTCGATCTGATCGGGTCGGGCATAAAAACGCCGCGCATTTGCGCGGCGTTTTGCATTCAGGCGGGGTAGATCGCGCCGAGGATGCGCAGGCCTATGGCGGCGGTCACACTCGGCCGATTGGCGGGAATGCCTTCCAGGCAACAGTGGGCCAGCCAGGCGAAGGCCATGGCCTCTACCCAGTCGGGGTCCACGCCATGCGCGGCGGTGCTGGCAACCTTTGCCCCAGGCAGCAGGGCGGCCAGGCGAGCCATCAGGACGCCGTTGCGGGCGCCACCACCGCAGACCAGCAGGGCTTCAGTCCCTGACTGAGCCTGGCGTAGCGAGTCGATGATGGTGTGGGCCGTAAGCTCCAGCAGCGTGGCTTGGACGTCTTCGTCGCGATAAGCGGGTAGCCGGGCCAGGTGGGCATCCAGCCACGGCAGGTTGAATACCTCGCGCCCGGTGCTCTTCGGGCCGCTGCCAGCGAAGAACGGATCGCTCAGCAGCGCCTTCAACAGATCGTTCTGCACGCAGCCGCTGGCCGCCCAGGCGCCGTTGGCATCAAAGGCCTGGCCTTGCTTGCGCTCGATCCAGGCATCCAGCAACACATTGCCCGGCCCGCAGTCGAAACCATGTACCGGTTGATCCCGCTCGATCAGGCTGAGGTTGCTGAAGCCGCCTACGTTGAGGATCGCCAGGTTGTGGCCAAGATGGCCGAACAAGGCTTCGTGAAATGCCGGTACCAGGGGGGCGCCCTGGCCGCCTGCCGCCACGTCGCGGCGGCGGAAGTCGCCCACTACGCAGATGCCGGTGAGCTCGGCCAGCAGGGCCGGGTTGCCGATCTGCACGGTGAAGCCGCGAGCCGGTTCATGGCGAACGGTCTGGCCGTGGCTGCCGATGGCGCGAATGGCCTCGGGTGCCAGCCCTTGAGCGTTCAGCAAGTTGTTGATGCCTTGGGCGGCCAGCGTGGCCCAGCGATTCTCTGCCAGGGCGGCACGCGCGATCTCATCGGGGCCGCTGGCGCAGAGGCCGAGCAGGTCCTGGCGCAGGTCGACGGGCATGGGGATGTAGTGGGTGGCGAGCAGCCGCAGCTGCTCGTCTTGCTCGATCAGGGCGATGTCCAGGCCATCGAGGCTGGTGCCGGACATCACCCCCAGGTAGAGCGCCATGGGCTCAGCGCTTGTTGGCTGCGAGCAGAGTGGCCTTTTCCTGATCCATGCGGGCGATCAGGGGCTGGCTCTGCTGGTTGAAGCGCTGGCGCTCGGCCTTGGCGATCGGATCGGCCATCGGCACCTTCTGGCTCAGTGGGTCGACGTGCACGCCATTGACCTGGAACTCGTAGTGCAGGTGCGGACCGGTCGAAAGGCCGGTGGTGCCGATGTACCCGATGATCTGCCCCTGCTTGACGCTGGAGCCGGTCTTGATGCCCTTGGCGAAGCCCTGCATGTGGCCATAGAGCGTCTTGTAAGAATTGCCGTGGGCGATGATCACGGTGTTACCGTAGCCGCCACGGCGGCCGGCGAGCTCGATGCGACCATCGCCTGCAGCCTTGATCGGCGTGCCGCGTGGCGCGGCGTAGTCCACGCCCTTGTGCGCGCGGATCTTGTTGAGGATTGGGTGCTTGCGGCCGGCGGAGAACCGCGAGCTGATGCGGGCGAAATCCACCGGGGTGCGGATGAACGCCTTGCGCAGGCTGTTGCCGTCGGCGGTGTAGTAGTTGGTGTTGCCCTGCTTGTTGGTGTAGCGCACGGCGGTGTAGGTCTTGCCGCGGTTGGTGAAGCGGGCGGAGAGGATGTTGCCGGTGCCGACCACCTTGCCGTCCATCATCTTCTGCTCGTAGACCACGTCGAATTCGTCGCCCGGGCGGATGTCCTGGGCGAAATCGATGTCGTAGCCGAGGATACGCGCCATGTCCATGGTCATGCTGTGGGACAGGCCGGCGCGCTGGGCGGAGGCGGACAGCGAGCTCTTGATCACGCCATGGGCGTAGGCGGTGCGCACCACCGGCTTGCTGACCTCGCGCTCGAAGGCGAAGCCCTTGTCGGTGCGGTTCAGGCGGATGGTCTCGAGGTTGCTGACCTTGCTGTGCAGGCTTGCCAGCTGACCGTCCTTGTCCAGCTCGAATTGCAGCACCTGGCCATGCTTGAGCTGGCTGAACTGCTTGGCCTGCTTGTTGCTGGCCAGCACGTCGTGAACGACGTTGGCAGGCAGGCCGACCTTGTTGAACAAGGTCGAGAGCGTATCGCCGCGGCTGACGACCACTTCGCGGTGACCCGGGGCCTTGTCCTCCGGTTTGGCCGCAGGGGCTGGAGCGGGTTCCGCCTTGGCCGTTTCGGGTTCTGCACCTTCGATCTGGGCGAAGGGCGAGTCGCTGTTCTGCTCGGCCTGTACCAGCGGGGCGCCGCGGGACTCGTCCTTGAGCTGTTCGGCCGGGCTTTCCAGCTCCAGGCTGAGGGTGGTTTTCTTGGCTTCCACTTCGCTGGACGGGAATACCAGCAAAGCCAGACTGAGAAGGGCGGCGATGCCGCTGGCGGCCAACAGATGGCTTTTCGGATAAAGCGGGGGCGCTTTAGGCGTTTCGTTGGTCATAGGTAAGGTGACTTTGAAAAAGGTGAAATGGAAAAGATGAATGACATGATGAAGATGAAATAACTGTATAAAATATAACCAAATCCATTCTCACGCAAGGGCGCATAGACGTTGCGGTGCGCCGTTCGGGTCACAATCCGTTGCGAAACTTGTATTTGATGGCCGATCTTGTATGGTTGGCTCCCCTTGAATCCTAGCGTTGCGGGTCTGTCTATGAAGTCGGTTGAAGAGCAGCTGGCGCTTATCAAGCGCGGTGCGGAAGAGGTATTGGTCGAGTCGGAACTGGTGGAGAAGCTCAAGCGCGGCCAGCCGCTGCGCATCAAGGCGGGCTTCGACCCAACCGCGCCCGACCTGCACCTGGGGCACACGGTGCTGATCAACAAGCTGCGTCAGTTCCAGGAGTTGGGCCACCAGGTCATCTTCCTGATCGGCGACTTCACCGGCATGATCGGCGACCCCAGCGGCAAGAGCGCTACTCGCCCGCCACTGACCCGCGAGCAGGTGCTGGACAACGCCGAGACCTACAAGCAGCAGGTCTTCAAGATTCTCGACCCGGCGAAGACCGAGGTGGCGTTCAACTCCACCTGGATGGACACGCTCACGCCTGCCGACTTTATTCGTCTGGCCTCGCAGTACACCGTGGCGCGCATGCTCGAGCGCGATGACTTCGACAAGCGCTACACCACCAACCAGCCAATCGCGATCCATGAGTTTCTCTATCCGCTGGTCCAGGGTTACGACTCCGTCGCCTTGAAGGCCGATGTCGAGCTGGGTGGCACCGACCAGAAGTTCAACCTGCTGATGGGGCGCGAGCTGCAGCGCGCCTATGGCCAGGAGGCGCAGAGCATCGTCACCATGCCGCTGCTTGAAGGGCTGGATGGCGTGAAGAAGATGTCCAAGTCGCTGGGCAATTATGTCGGCATCCAGGAAGCCCCTGGGGTGATGTATAGCAAGCTTGTGTCGATTCCCGATACCTTGATGTGGCGTTACTTCGAGCTGCTGAGCTTCCGTTCGATGGAAGAGATCGATCAGTTCCGGGCGGATGTCGAGAACGGTGCCAACCCGCGTGACATCAAGATCAAGCTGGCCGAGGAAATCGTGGCGCGTTTCCATGGTGAAGAGGCCGCGGCCAATGCGCACCGTGCTGCGGGTAACCGCATGAAGGAAGGCGAGCTGCCAGAAGACCTGCCGGAGATCGAAGTGGCCGCTGCTGAAAATCTGCCTATCGCCGCCGTGCTGAACCGGGCTGGCCTGGTGAAGAACTCGGCGCAGGCGCGGGATCTGCTCGGCGCTGGCGCGGTCAAGGTGGATGGTGAGGTGATCGACCGTGACTTCATGTTTGTGCTCGGCGCGACCCACGTGTGCCAGGCGGGCAAGAAGGCGTTTGCTCGGGTTACCCTCAAGGCTGAGTGATTGCCTGCAGGTGTAGCTATATAGAAGCGGGGAGGCCGGTAGGCCTCCCCGCTTTTGTTTTAGCGCTGCTTACTATAGGTGTCAGGATGGTAGGGCGTCGGCGAGCACCTGGTGCGATCTTTTTGATTTTTATGAAATTAACGGTTGACGGGCTTTCAGAACCCCTTATAATGCGCCCCACTTCCAGCGACATCGGAACGAAAAATTCCTTGAATATCAATGAGTTGATCGATCAAGAGGGTTGCGGAGGTGCTTCG
>NZ_FOEQ01000023.1 GCF_900110655.1 Pseudomonas soli | reverse complement strand
CGGTCAGATCATCTTCGAGAGACAGGCTGCGCACGTGCGCCGGCACCGGCAGCCCGGCCAGCAGATGGCCTTGAGTCAGCAGCAACTGAATGCCGCTGTCTTCCATCATGTAGCTCAGGCGATCCTGCGGGTACTCCGGATCCAGCGGCACATAGGCGCCCCCGGCCTTGAGGATCGCCAGCAGGCCGACAATCATCTCGAAACCACGCTCCACCGCGATGCCCACCAGCACATCCGGCCCCACGCCCTGTGCGCGCAGCTTGTGCGCCAGGCGGTTGGCACGGCGGTTGAGCTGGTCATAGCTCAACGCCTGCCCGGCGAAAGTCACGGCGATCGCTTCAGGCGTGCGCGCCGCCTGCGCTTCGATCAGTTCCTGGGTGCAAGCCGTACTTGGATAGCTGGCAACCACCTGCTGGTCTTCCACCGGCAGGCTGAGCGCACCCAGGGCACGCTGACCATCAGCCGCCAACTGCGCGAGCAGGTGCCGGAAGTGCCCCGCCAGCTGGTCGATGGCCAGCTCGCTGAAGCACTGGCGATCGAAACTGAAGCTCGCCTCCAGGCGCTCGCCCACCTGCACCACCAGGGTCAGCGGGTAGTTCGTCTGTTCCTGGTTCTGCACCTCGCCGAACTGCAGGCCTTGCGGCGCGCCCTGTTGCAGCGCCTCGGCGACCGGGTAGTTCTCGAATACCAGAATGTTGTCGAACAGCGCCTCGCCACTCCAGCCGGCCCAGCGCTGGATCTCGTACAACGGCGTGTGCTCGTGCTCGCGCAAGGCCAGGTTCAGCGCCTGCACCTGCTGCACCCAGTCGCCCACGGTCTGTTCCGGGCGTGGGCTGGCGACCACCGGCAAGGTGTTGATGAACAGCCCCAGCTGCTCCTCGACGCCCGCGAGCTCCGCCGGACGGCCGGCCACGGTGGCGCCGAAGGCCACGCTGGCCTGGCCGGTGTAGCGTTGCAACAGCAACAGCCACGCGGCCTGGACCAGGGTGTTGAGGGTGACCCGCTGTTCCCGGGCGAAGTCCGCCAATTGCTGGGTCTGTTGCGGTTCGAAGCGCAGCGCCAGGCTGCCATGGCCTCGCCCCTGGGCCGAGGACTTGAACGCCTGTACCAGTCGCGTTGGCTCGTCCAGCTCGGCCACCTGGGCGCGCCAGAAGGTTTCGCTGGCCTGCTGGTCCTGGCCTTGCAGCCACTGGATATAGTCGCGGTAGCGGCTGGTCCTGGCGCTCGGGGCGACGCCGCTGTAACGCTGCAGCACCTCGCCGAGCAGGCGCGAGTTGCTCCAGCCGTCCATCAGGATATGGTGGCTGGTGTAGATCAGGTGATGGCCGCCGTCAGCCGTGCGGATCAGTGTCAGGCGCAGCAGCGGGCCGCTGGCCAGGTCGAAGCCGGCCTGGCGCTCGGCCTGGGCCACGGCGTCCAGGTCCTGGGCCTGGCCGAGTTCGACGAACGGCACCTGCACCTGGCGCCGCACCACCTGCACAGGCAACGGCAGGTCCTGCGGGAAGCAGCTGCGCAGCACTTCGTGATTGTCCACCACCGCCTGCCAGGCCGCGCGGAAGCGTGCCACATCCAGCCCCTGCACGTTCACGCGCAGTTGGTTGATGTAGTTGCCCGCGTCCTGCTCGTAGAGGCTATGGAACAGCATGCCCTGCTGCATCGGCGACAGCGGATAGAGGTCTTCGATGTCCCCCGCAGCCAGCGGCAAGCTGTCCAGTTGCGCCTGGGTCAGCTCGGCCAGTGGGAAGTCCGATGGCGTGACGCCCTGGTGCGGCGCCTGGGCGCAATGCTCAACCAGCTCGGCCAGCACCTGCTCGTAGCGGCGCGCCAGGGCCTCGATGGTCCCTGGATGGAAGACCTCGCGGCTGAAGCTCCAGTCCAGCTCCAGCTCGCCCTGGTAGACCTGGCCGTTGATGCCGAGCCAGTTGCCCAGCGGGCTGTCCAGGTCCTGGGTGGCGCCGCTGGCCTCGCTGGCCGGAGTGAACAAGGCGCCCTCGGCCTGGGCGAAGCTGCCGTCGAACTGGCCGAGGTAGTTGAAGGTCACCCGTGGCCGTGGCAGCGCCTGCAGGCGCTCGCGCAGGTCAGGCTCGCCGAGATAGCGCAGCACGCCATAGCCGATGCCTTTGTTCGGCACCGCTCGCAGTTGTTCCTTGATTGCGCACAGCCCCGCGCCAAGCCCTTGGGCCGGCGTCAGGTGTACCGGGAACAGGCTGCTGAACCAGCCGAGGGTGCGGCTGAGGTCCAGTTCCGGGAACAGGTCTTCACGGCCGTGGCCTTCGAGCTGGACCAGTACCGAATCCTCTCGGGTCCAGTCGCACAGCACCCGCGCCAGGGCCGCCAGCAGCAGGTCGTTGACCTGGGTGCGGTAGGCGGCGGGCGCCACTTGCAGTAGTTTGCGGGTCAGCGTGGCGTCCAGGCGTGACGAGGCATGGGCGACATAACGATTGGTCTGGGCGCCCGTCGGGTTATCGCGGGGCAACTCGCCGCCAGCGGCTTCAAAATCGCGCAGCCAGTGGTCGGCCTCGGCCAGCAGCTCCGGGCTGCGGGCATAGGCGCCAAGGCGCTCGGCCCAGGCCTTGAGCGAGCTGCTCTTGGCTGCCAGTGTCACCGCCTTGCCGGCGGCCAGGGCCGTGTAGGCCAGTTGCAGGTCTTCCAGCAGTACCCGCCAGGACACGCCGTCGACCACCAGGTGGTGGATCACCAGCAGCAAGCGCTGCTGGCCTTCAGGCAGTTCTACCAGCAACGCCCGCAGCAGCGGCCCCTGGGCCAGGTCGAGGCTGCGCTGGGCCTGCTCGGCCAACGCCGGCAGCTCGGCCAGGTCAGTCAGTTGACGAACCCAGAGGATATCGTCGGCCTTGGTGGGCTGGAACTCGGCCTGCCAGGCCTCGCCCTGGGTGAAGCGCAGGCGCAATGCGTCGTGCTGAGCGACCAGCGCCTGCAATGCGCCTTGCAGATGGTCAGCACCAAGGGCCTGGGTCGGCTTGAGCAACAGGGCCTGGTTCCAGTGCTGGCGCTCGGGTATAGCGGTTTCGAAGAAACGTGCCTGGATCGGCAGCAATGGCATCGAGCCACTGACCTGCTCGGCCGCCACGGCCTTTTTCTCGATGCGCTTGGCCACCGCCGCCAGCTGGCCGATGGTCTGCTTCTCGAACAACTGCTTGGGGCTGAGCTTGATGCCCTGGCGCTTGGCCCGGGCGATGATCTGCAGGCTGAGAATCGAGTCGCCGCCCAGCTCGAAGAAGTTGTCGGTGCTGCCGACCTGGTCGAGCTTGAGCACCTCGGCCCAGATGGCCGCCAAGGCCTCTTCGATCTCGCCGACCGGCGCCGTGTACTGGCGCCTGGCGACGCCCGGTGCCGGCAAGGCACGCTTGTCCAGCTTGCCGTTGGCGGTCAGCGGCAGGCGGTCCAGGACCAAGATCTGCGCCGGCACCATGTAGTCCGGCAGCCGATCCTGCAGTTGCTGGCGCAAGGCTTCACCCTGCAGCCCCTGGCCCACGCACCAGCCGACCAGTTGCAGGCGGCTTTCGTCGCCTTCCACCGGCTGCGCCAGGACCACCGCTTCGGCGACCCCGTCCAGCCCCCGCAGCACCCGCGCCACCTCGGCCGGCTCGACGCGATAACCGCGCACCTTGACCTGGTCGTCGGCGCGGCCGATGAATTCCACTTGGCCCGAACGATTGCGCCGCACCCGATCGCCGCTGCGGTACAGGCGCTGGCCCAACCGCGTCGGGTCCGGCAGGAAGCGTTCGGCGGTCAGGCCCGGCTGGCCCAGGTAACCCTGGGCCACGCTGGCGCCACCGATGTACAGCTCACCGGCGACCTGGTCGGCCACCGGATTGAGCACATCGTCGAGCAACAGCACATGGGCGCCCCGCAAGGGCTCGCCCACCGGCACGGCGCGGGCGCCCTCGGCGAGCGCGGCCACTTCATGGGTCAGCACGCCGACCGTGGTCTCGCTCGGGCCATAGTGGTTGATCAGGCGGCAGCCCGGCTTGAGCCGGCGTACCTGCTCCACCAGGGCTGGCGTGCAGGCCTCGCCACCGACGATCAGCGCATGCCGGGGCAGCACATCGACGGGGTTGCCGGCTTGCAGCAACGCCGCCAGGTGGCCGGGGACGATCTTCAGCACGCCGACCTGGTGTTCGGCCATGTAGCGGGCGAAGGCGTCCGGGTCGAAGCCCAGCGCCTCGGGCAGTACATGCAGCAGGCGCCCGGCACACAGGGCACCGAACAGCACGGTGTGGCCGAGGTCGGCGGCGATGGTCGAGACCAGCGCCATGCTCGCCCCCGGCGCAAGCGCCAGGCGTTCGAGCAGGCCGGCGACGTAGCTGGCCAGGGCGCCATGGCTGACCAGCACGCCCTTGGGCTGGCCGGTGGAGCCGGAGGTGTGGATCACGTAGGCCGGCGATTCGGCCCACAACGTGAGCGCCGGCGCCTTGGCCGGCAGGTCCTGCCATTGTTCGGGGACATACGCCAAGGTCAGGCGATCGGCGGCGGCCAGGCTGGTCAGTCGTGCATCGTCGGCGGCGCACAGCAGCACCTTGGCTTGCGCGGCGTCGAGCATCTGCCGCAGGCGCGTTTCAGGCGCCTTGGTGTCCAGCGGCATGTACACGGCGCCAGCCTTGAGGATACCGAGCATGCAGGTCAGCCAGTCCAGCGAACGCTCCATCAGCACCGCAACCGGTTGGCCGCTGACCACACCCTGCTGTTGCAGGTGATGGGCCAGGCGGTTGGCGGCCTGGTCCAGAGCGGCGAAACTCAGGCTGTGCTCCAGGCTGCAAGCGGCAAGCGCCTCGGGCTGCCGGTACACCTGCTGCTGCCACTGTTCCAGCACCAGCGCCGGCACTTCACGCTGCGGCGCCTGCTCGCTGCGCAGCGGCGCGGCCAGGCGGTGCAGCGGCAGTTGCGGAGCGTCGAGCAGCTGGCCCAGCAGCTCGATGAAGGCCGGAATGAAGGCTTCGACGGTCGAACGCTGGTAGAGGTCGCTGGCGAAGGTCATTTCGCCATGGATCAGCTGGCCGTCGTCGGTGATGTCCAACGCCAGGTCGAAGTGGGTGCCGACCTTGTCCAGCGGGTACTCGGCGACACTCAGGCCCGGCAAGGCCAGCGAGCGCTGGCGCTGCATGCCGACGTTCTGGTTGAACTTGACCTGGAACAGCGGGTTGTGGCCGAGGTTGCGCTCCGGCACCAGTGCGTCAACCAGTTGCTCGAACGGCAGCTCCTGGTGCGCCTGGGCGCCGAGCACCGCTTCGCGCACCTGGGCCAGCAGGTCATCGAAGCTCAGGCGTTCGTCCACCTGGCAGCGCAGCACCTGGGTGTTGACGAAGAAGCCGATCAGCCCCTCGACCTCGGCACGGCCGCGGTTAGCGTTGGGCACGCCGATGCGGATATCGCGCTGCCCGGCCTGGCGTGACAGAAACAGCGAGAAACCGGTCAGCACCAGCATGAACAGGGTCATGCCCTGGGCGCGGGCGTAGCCGCCCAGGCGTCGGGACAGCTCGACGCCGAAGTCGAAGCCCAGGGTCTGGCCGTCGAAGCTCTGGGTCAGTGGACGCGGGTAGTCCGCGGCGACCTCCAGCAGCGGTTGCTCATCGCCCAACTGCTGACGCCAGTAGTCGAGCTGGCGCGCGCCCTCGCCGGCCTCCAGCCAGCTGCGCTGCCAGATGGCGTAGTCGGCGTACTGCACCGCCAGCGCCGGCAACCGCGGCGCCTGGCCCTGGGTGAACGCCTGGTAGCTGTGCACGAACTCCTTGACCATCACGTCCATCGACCAGCCGTCGGAGACGATGTGGTGCATGCACACCAGCAGCACATAGTCCTCGGCCGCCAGCCGGTACAGGGTGGCGCGCAGCAGCGGGCCGTGCAGCAGGTCGAACGGCTGGTGACTGGCCTCGCGCACTCGCGTGGCCAGCTCGGCCTCACGCTGGTCAGTGGCGATGGCGGTGAGGTCGACCTGTTCCAGGGGCACGGCCAGATGATCGAGGATCACCTGGCGCGGCTGTTCGCCCTCGACCTGGAACACCGTGCGCAGCGCCTCGTGGCGCATCGCCAGGTAGTCGAATGAGCGCTGCAGCGCCGACACGTCGAGCCGACCGTTCAGGCGCAGGCCAGCAGCCATGTTGTAGGCCGCGCTGTGCGGCTCCAGCTGCCAGAGGAACAGCAGGCGCTGCTGGGCGAAGGACAAGGGGATGCTGGCGAAGTCGTGCCGCGACTCGACCACCGGCAACAGGCTGAAGTCCTTGCCGTCCTCACGCAGCTTGGCGAGGAACTGCCGGCGCTGCTCCAGGGGCAGGCTGACGAACCGTTTCGCAATGCGTACCGCCATGTTGCCACTCATGCCTCAACCCCTTCCAAGGAACCCAGGAACGCGTCCATATCCGACCAGTCGTCATCCGTATCGCCGCCCTGCAGCCGGGCCAGCTCGGCGGCCAGGTCACCCAGCGCCGGTTGTTCGAACAGGCTGCGCAATGGCAGCACCAGGCCCAGCTGGTCCTTGATCCGCGCCAGCACCTGGGCAGCCAGCAACGAGTGCCCGCCGAGTTCGAAGAAGTGATCGTCCAGGCCGACCTTCGGCACGTTCAGCACGTCCATCCAGATCTGCGCCAGTTGTTGCTCGACCGCGCTCTGCGGCGCCCGGTACTCGGCCTGCAACGCACTCGGGTCCGGTGCTGGCAGGGCCTTGCGGTCGAGCTTGCCGCTGGGCGTGAGGGGCAGGCGCGGCAACAGCAGCAGGTGGCCGGGCACCATGTACTCGGGCAGGCGGGCCTTGAGCAGGCTGCGCACCTGCTGGCGCAAGCGCGTCTGCTCGGCAGCGTCCTGTTCGGGGGCGTCAGGCACCACGTAGGCCACCAGTTGCAGGCCGCCAGTCATCGGCAGGGCCAGCACCACCGCTTCGCGAACCCCCGGGCACTGCTGCAGGCGCGCCTCGATCTCGCCGAGCTCGATGCGGAAACCGCGCACCTTGACCTGGTGATCGACGCGGCCGATGTATTCGATGGCGCCATCGGCGCCCAGGCGCGCGCGGTCGCCGGTGCGGTACAGGCGTTCGCCCCTGGCGAACGGATCGGCGACGAAGCGCTGGGCAGTCAGTGATGGCTGGCCGTGGTAGCCGCGGGCCAGGCCCGGGCCGCCGATGTAGAGCTCGCCCACCGCGCCCTGGGGCAGCAGTTCGAGGTCATCGTCGAGGATATACAGGCGACGCTGCGCCAGGCCCTGGCCAATGGGGATGCCACGCCAGGACACTGCCTCATGGCCAAGCCCGGTGCAGTCGTGAATGGTCGAGACCACCGTGGCCTCGGTCGGGCCATAGGTGTTGAGCAGGCGCACATGGCCGAGCCCGGCCAGTTGCCACAGGCGCAGCCCGTCCACCGCCATCGCCTCGCCACCGACGTGGATCTGGCGCAGCGCGCCGTAGCTGGCCGGCGGACGCGCGGCGAAGTCCTGCACCAGCCAGTACCAGTAGGCGGCCGGCAGGTCGGCGAGGGTCACACCGTGCTCGATCAGCACTTCGTGCAGGGCGGCGCTGTCCCACAGGCGGGTATCGCGCAGCACCACGCAAGCGCCATGGCACAGCGGCGGGAAGAACTGCTCGACGAAACCATCGAAGCTGCTGGTAGCAAACTGCAGCACCCGGTCGCCTTCGCGCAGGTCGCTGTAGTCGATGGCGCGGGCAATGAACTCGCTCAGGGCGCCGTGGCTAATCGCCACGCCCTTGGGCCGGCCGGTGGAGCCTGAGGTGTAGATCACATAGGCCAGGTTGTCGGGCACGACGGTCAGCGGCAGGTCAGAGGCAGGCTCGTCTTCCAGTTTCAGCTGGTCCAGGCACAGGCAGCGCACTGCCTCCCGCGCCGGCAGGCCAGGCAGCTGCACGGAAGTGGTTAACAGCCACTGCAGGCCGCTGTCCTCGAGCACATGGCCGAGGCGCTCGGTCGGTGCCTGTAGGTCCAGCGGCACATAGGCGCCACCGGCCTTGAGCACGGCCAGCAGGGCCACGGCCAGGTCCAGCGAACGATCCAGGGCCACGCCAACCAGGCTGTCGGGGCCAACGCCCTGGCGGCGCAGGTAATGGGCCAGGCGATTACTCCGGGCGTTGAGCTCGGCATAGCGCATCGACGGCGCCTCGGCGCCATTGGCCAGGATCAGCGCCAGCGCCTCGCCGCTGCGCGCGGCCTGGGTTTCGAACAGGCGCTGCACCGGCTCCCACGGCGCCACATCGGCCACCGGGCACAGCAACGCCTGGCGTTCGGCCTCGGCCAGCATCGGCAGCTCGCCCAGGCGCTGGCGCGGATCGTTGCACACCGCGCGCAGCAGGTTGCGCCAGTGCCCGGCCAGGGCACTGATGGTGGTTTCATCGAAGATATCGGTGGCATAGGTGAAGGCGGCAAACACCTGCTCGCCCTCCTCCCGGGTATCGAGCATCAGGTCACTGGTGGCCGCATGCTGGCGGCGGCTGCCGGCCAGTTGCTCGGCGCTCAGGTAGCCCACGCGCAGGCCGCAGTCCAGGCGCACGTCCTTGAGGTCGGTGACCAGCGGTTGGTGGTTGAACATCACCTGGAACAGCGGCGTGTGGCTCTGGCTGCGCTGGGGTTGCAAGGCCTCGATCAGCGCGTCGAACGGCAGGTCCTGATGCGCCTGGGCGCCGACCGAAGCCTGGTGCAGGCTGCGCAGCAGGTCGCTGAATGGCGTCTGCGCGCTGAACTGGCTGCGCAGCACCTGGGTGTTGACGAAGAAGCCGACCAGCCCCTCGGTTTCGCTGCGGTTACGGTTGGCGATCAGGCCGCCGACGCGGATGTCGGCCTGCCCGCTGTAGCGGTGCAGCAGGGTCTTGAACACCGCCAGCAGCACGGTGGAAAGGGTCACGCCGTACTGCTGGGCCAGTTGCTTGAGATCTTCGCGCAGGCCAGCGTCGAGCACCAGTTCCAGGCGCTCGCCCAGGTGGCTGGGCTGGGCCGGATAAGGCCGGTCGGTCGGCAGCTCCAGCAACGGGTGCTCGTCGCCCAGTTGCTCGCGCCAGTAGTCCAGCTGGCGCTCGCGCTCACCGGCCTCCAGCCAGCTGCGCTGCCACAGCGCGTAGTCGCGGTAGTGCACCTTGATTTCCGCCAGCGCAGGCTCGCGCCCCGCCACCAGGGCGTCGTAGCTGCGCATGAATTCGTCGATCAGGACGTTCATCGACCAGCCGTCGGCGATGATGTGATGCAGGGTCAGCAGCAGCACATGCTCCTGGGGCGCCAGGCGCAGCAGGGCGATGCCGAACAGCGGGCCGCGCTCGAGGTCGAAGGCCTGGGTGGCCTGGGCCGCCATCTGCTGGTGGGCGCGCTCCCAGCGCGTGGCTTCGGGCAGATCAGCTAGGTCGAACAGCTGGATGCCTACCGGCGTTGGCTCGGCCACCCGCTGCACGGCGCACTCGCCGTCCTGGGCGAAGGTGGTGCGCAGGCATTCGTGGCGGCCGACCAGCAAGGTGAAGGCCCGCTCCAGCGCCTGGACCTGCAGCTCGCCTTCCAGGCGCACGGCCATCGGCAGGTTGTAGGCGGCACTGTAGGGTTCCAGCTGCCAGAGGAACCACATGCGCAGCTGGGCGTAGGACAGGCCGTCGCGCTCGCTCAGGCCGACACAGGACGACATGGGCAACTGCGCGAAATCGATACCCTCGCGTCGCATCCCTTCGAGGAACAAGCGACGCTTGTCCAGGGGCAACTCGATGAAACGGCGGGAAAGTTTCTGGGCGTCTGCGGCATTCATGTGTGGGGTCCTTGCTGATCGGCGGCGCGACCGGAAGGTCCGGGCGCATCAACAAGAACGAATGGAAGGGGGGATGATTTAGCGGGTATCGAGCCTGAAAAGCCTGGGGCTGCGCGGCAGCCCCGGCGTCGACAGGTCAGGCCTGGTCCAGCGAGTGCCCCTCGGCCATCGCCACGATCACCTTGCGCGGGCCCTCGAACGGCGCGCGGGCATGGGCGGCGAGCATGTTGTCGAGCATCATCACGTCGCCTTCCTGCCAGAGGAAGCTGATCTTGCAGTCCTCGAGCACCGCACGGATCTCGTCGAGCACGTCATCCTCGATGGGCGAACCGTCACCGTAGTAGACGTTACGCGGCAGGTCTTCCTCGTCGACGATATCCAGCAGGCTTTCCCGCACCTCGGGCGGCAGGTTGGAAATATGGAACAGGTGCGCCTGGTTGAACCAGACCTTGTCGCCGGTGACCGGGTGCTCAGCCACCGCCTGGCATACCTGGCGGGTGCGCAGTTCACCGTCGTCCTTCCATTCACAGGTGATGCCGTGGGCCTTGCAATAGGCTTCGACCTCCTGCGGATCCTCGGTATTGAATACATCTTCCCAGGACACATCCAGGCCATTGCCGAAGTTACGCACGTACATCAGGCCCTTGCTGACAAAGCGCTCGCGAATGTGCGCCGGCACCTTGCGGTAAACCTCGCGACTGTCGGCAATCGGCGTCTGGCCACCGGACTTCGCCGCGATCATGCTGTAGAACCAGATCTTCATCGGCCAGTCGCGGGAGTAGGCCTGCTCGTTGTGCAACGGAATGTGCTGGTGCGCCGGATACTCGGTGGAGGTGTAGACACCCTGGGTGACGTTGGTGCGCGGCGTGGAGCCGAATTCGTAGTTGAGCAGCGGATGGCCGAAACTGGCGGCGAACTGACGGAACTGTTCAGCGCCCTCCAGGCGGAAACCGCGGAACAGGATGCCGCCATCGCGTAACAGGTGCTCGTCCACCAGCGCCTTGAGCTCATCGAACACGTCCAGCAGGCTGGTGTCGTGGTCACCGGCCTCCACCAGCAATGGCAAACGTCCCTGCTCCGGCAATAGCGGACGCACTGTAAATCCCACAGCAACACCCATGACGGGCCTCCTGTACACACCTAAGAAAAAGGGAGCGACGGCCCAGGGGCACGCTCGCATCCGGTGATAGGGGGACGTTTCGGGACGCAGGCAAATTAGTCCCGGCGCAGGAACCTTCAGCAACAGGCAGGGCAACCTGGAAACACTTGCTTGCAATTGACCCATCAGGTTTTGCCCTGCTCATGCGTCTCTTTCTGATACGGCCGGGCAATCCGCCCCTGAATTCGCCATTGACACTGCGTACCCCATGTCGAAAAAGTCACGCTCGAAAATCTGGTTCCTCGTGCACAGCTGGCTGGCGCTGCCCATCTGGTTCTTCGTGCTCATCGTCTGCGTCACCGGCACCCTGGCGGTGATCAGCAAGGAGATCGTCTGGCTGGCCAATCCGGAAACCCGCGCCAATCCGCCTTCGGATGACGCCCGGCGGTTGTCCTATGACGAGTTGCTGGTGGCCATGCAGCGCGACGAGCCCGGCATCGCCGTGGCCAGCCTGATGACCCTGAGCGAGTCGCACTTCGCCATGCTGTCGGATGTCACCTACCCTGACGGCCGCACGCTGAGGGTCTACGTCAACCCCTACACCGGGCACATCCAGGGCGTTCCCCCGCAGTTCAACTTCGAGGAATTCACCCGCGCCCTGCACGGCTGGTGGCTGGTGCCGCACACCAATGGCTACAGCTGGGGCTGGTACCTGGTGTCACTGCTCGGACTACCGATGCTCGCTTCGCTGGTCACCGGCCTGGTGATCTATAAACGCTTCTGGAAAGGTTTCTTCAAGCCGACCCTGCGCTTCAACCAGGGCGCGCGAATCTTCTGGGGCGATTTCCACCGCCTGAGCGGCATCTGGTCGATCTGGTTCATCGCGGTGATTTCCATCACCGGCACCTGGTTCCTGGTCAAGGCCCTGCTCGCCGACAACCATATCGCCATCTCCAGCCAACCCATCGTGCCGGTGGTGGCAAGGGAGACGGTGCCGCTAACCGCCGACGGCAGCCCGACGCCGATGATCAGCCCGGACGAGGCCGTCAGGATCACCCAGCGCGAAATTCCGGGTTTCACCGTCGACTACGTCGGCTTCCCCAGCAACGCCTATGCCCATCTGAGCATCGGCGGCATGAGCTGGTATCCACTGGTGTACCAGAAAGCCGAGATCAACCCCTATACCGGCAAGATGGAAGCCAGCCGCCTGCTGGGCGATCGCAAGGCGGTTGAAATCGTCACCGAGTCCATGCGCCCGTTGCACACCGGCGAGTTCGCCGGCCTGACCACCAAGCTGATCTGGTTCTTCTTCGGCCTGCTGCTGAGCATGATGGTGCTCAGCGGCCTGCTGATCTGGAGCAAACGTACCGCCCTGGCCACCGCCAACGCGCTCAAGCGCAGCCAAAAGCAGGCGCGCACGGCCAAGCAGCCGGTTGCAACGGAGGTTACGTCCAGTTCTTGAAACATTTTCTTTCATTTGCTTTGGCAGCTTTCTGATTCTCATTCGTCCTTACTTATGCAGCCCTCCAGGTTGAGCACAGACTCGACCGTATTTTTTTATGCAGAAGACCGACCGATGGCCCGACAATCGAGAAAGAAATCCAATTCCAAGCTGTGGTTTCTGGTGCACAGCTGGCTTGCCCTGCCGATCTGGTTCTTCGTCCTGATCGTCTGCTTCACCGGCATGTTCGCGGTGGTCAGCCAGGAAATCGTCTGGCTGGCCAATGCCGACGTGCGCGCCAGCAAGCCCGACGACGACAGCCAGCGCCTTAGCTACCAGCAGGTGCTCGACGCCATGCACAAGGCCGAACCGGACCTGGCGGTGCGTTTCTTCAGCCAGCCGGACGGTTCGCACTTCGCCCTGCAGGCCTCGGTTACCCGCGCCGACGGCACCAACGCGCTGCTCTACGTCAACCCGTACAGCGGGGCCATCCAGGGCCAGCGCCCGGACTTCGACTTCGAGGCCTTCACCCGCGCCCTGCACGGCTGGTGGCTGGTGCCCTTCACCAACGGCTACAGCTGGGGCTGGTACCTGGTGTCGCTGCTCGGGCTGCCGATGCTCGCCTCGCTGGTCACCGGGCTGGTGGTGTACAAGAAATTCTGGCGCGGCTTCTTCAAGCCCGTGCGCACCGGCCATGGCCGGCGGATCTTCTGGGGCGACCTGCACCGCCTGGCCGGCGTGTGGTCGATCTGGTTCATCGCGGTGATCTCCATCACCGGCACCTGGTTCCTGATCCAGGCGATCCTCGGCGACAACCACGTGACCATTTCCAGCGAGCCCGTCACTCCGGTGATCGCCCGCCAGCAGGTCCCACAAACCCCCGATGGCAGCCCGGCGCCACGCATCGACCTGGACGAAGCGGCGCGCATCGCCACCCAGGCGGTCCCGGGCCTGGACGTCAGTTTCATCTCGCTGCCCGCCACCGCCTACAGCCACTACAGCATGGGCGGCCGTGGCTGGTACCCGCTGATGTTCCAGACCGCCGAGGTCAACCCCTACACGCGCAACGTCGACGCCCAGTTCCTGCTCGGCGACCGCTCGGCCCTGGAGTTCGTCACCGAATCCATGCGCCCGCTGCACACAGGTGACTTCGGTGGCCTGGCGATCAAGCTGATCTGGTTCTTCTTCGGCCTGGTGCTGACCCTGATGGTGTTCAGCGGCCTGCTGATCTGGACCAAACGCACCACCCAGGCCACCCGCGCCGCCCTCAAGCGCGGCGAACGCCCGGCGCGCCCAATCACCCTGGAGGCCCACTTTTGAGCCAGACCGACACCCTGCCGCCGAGCGGCCTGAAGCAGCTGTGGCTGAAATGGCGCTTCCACCTGAACATCCTGCTGATTCTCGTGCCGCTGGGCTTCATGCCCAAGTACTTCGCCGACGCCAGCCTGTTCCGCGGCGACAGCGGCCTGGGCGCCAACATCATCCAGGACGTCCAGGTCGGGCGCTGGACCCTGGACCTGGCCGAGCTGCGCGACGAAGCCCCGCGTGCCGAAGGCCCGGCCGGCTACTTCAAGGCCTTCAATGCCGCCTGCGGCAACTGCAACGACGGCGCCAAGGCCATTTACCTGCGGGTCGGCAAGCCGCGCAGCCTGCGCGCCGCCGGCACGATCTTCTTCGGCGCGCCGGCGCGCATGGGCACCTCGCTGCCGATCCCGCCACGCACCCGTCCCGACGCCGACATCTGGATCACCATCGAAGGCTGGGACGGCAAGATGTACCAGGCCTCGGTGCCGCTGGCCAAGGCATCCCCCGCCACCGCGGCCTGGCTTGAAAAACAAGGAGGCAACAAATGAAACAGCTGATGCGCAGGCTGGCCCTGCCCCTCTTGGCCCTGGCCGCCACCCCGGCGCTGGCGCACAATCCCATGTGCGAGTGCACCGAGCACGGCGAGCAGATCACCTGCAAGGGCGGTTTCTCCGACGGCAGCGGCGCTCCGGGGGTGACCCTGGACGTGATCGGCTACGACGAACAGGTGCTGGTGGCGAGCAAGCTCGGCGACGACTCGACCCTGACCTTCAAGCGCCCCGACGGCGAGTTCTACGTGCTGTTCGACGCCGGCCCCGGCCACGTGGTGGAAGTCGACCACGCCGACATCGGTGCGCCATGAGCCGCGCCCAGGTGGTGCGCCCGGCCGGCGCCGGGCACGAGACCCTCTACGTGCTGCTGGCCGCCGTGCTGATCGTGGTGCTGGCCGCAAGCGTGGTGGCCGTGCGCGGCGAGCGCGAGGATGAACAGGCCATCGCCGCCCACCAGCTCGACGCCCGCCGCGACCTCAATGCCGCCGAACAGGGCATCCACACCGACCTGTGGGTGGCCGTCGAGGAGATCCGCGCACTGCGCGAGGACAATGGCGTCGCCCCGGACGCCCAGGCCCTGGCCGCCGAGGGTCTGCCACCTTTCGTCAGCGACGCAAGCAGCCAGAGCCGCGGCAGCCACCAGTGGTCGTTGCTGGCCAACGGTGCCTACCTGGGACGCAGCCAGGACGCCCAGGTGGCCGGCAGCTTCCTGGTGATCCTGCCAGCCGCCAGCGATGCCCAGCCTGATGTCTGGCTGCGCCGCGACAGCACCGCCCTGCCCCCGGACGCGCTGGACAGCGATGCACTGATCGCCGCCGGCTGGCAGCAGATCGTCACCCACTACGACGCCGGGGTCACCCGCCAACACCGTCACTAAGGACCTGCCCATGCTCCGCTTCGCCCGCCGCACCCTGGCGCTGCTCCTGGCCTGCGCCCTGCCCGCCCTGGCCCTCGCCGACAACGGCAAGCCCCTGCGCATCGGCATCACCCTGCACCCCTACTACAGCTACGTGAGCAATATTGTCGGCGACAAGGCCGAAGTGGTGCCGCTGATCCCGGCCGGTTTCAACCCGCATGCCTACGAGCCGCGCGCCGAGGACATCAAGCGCATCGGCAGTCTCGACGTGATCGTGCTCAACGGCGTCGGCCACGACGACTTCGCCGACCGCATGATCGCCGCAAGCGAAAAGCCCGACATCAGGACCATCGAGTCCAACGCCAACGTGCCGCTGCTGGCAGCCACCGGCATCGCCGCCCGCGGCGCCGGCAAGGTGGTCAACCCGCACACCTTCCTGTCGATCAGCGCGACCATCGCCCAGGTCAACAACATCGCCCGCGAACTGGGCAAGCTCGACCCCGACAACGCCAAGTTCTATACGCAGAATGCCCGTGCCTACGCCAAGCGCCTGCGTGGCTTGCGTGCCGAGGCCCTGGCCAAGGTCACCCAGGCGCCGGACGCGACCTTCCGCGTGGCCACCATCCACGCCGCCTACGACTACCTGGTGCGTGACTTCGGCCTGGAGGTCACCGCCGTGGTGGAGCCTGCCCACGGCATCGAGCCGAGCCCGGCGCAGTTGAAGAAGACCATCGACCAGCTCAAGGCGCTGGACGTGAAGGTGATCTTCTCGGAGATGGACTTCCCCTCGGCCTATGTCGACACCATCCACCGCGAGTCCGGCGTGCGCATCTACCCGCTCACCCACATTTCCTACGGCGACTACACCAAGGAAAAATACGAGGTCGAGATGAAGCGCAACCTCGACACCGTGGTCCAGGCCATCCAGGAAAACCGCACATGACCGCCGCCGCCAACCTCACCAGCGCCTGCGGGCCGCGCATCGAGTTCGACGGCATCGACCTCACCCTCGGCCGCACGCGCATCCTCGAAAATGTGCGTTTCAGTGTCGCCCCAGGCAGCGTGCACGCCATTGTCGGCCCCAACGGCGGCGGCAAGAGCTCGCTGATCAAGACCTTGCTCGGGCAGATGCCGCACCAGGGCCAGTTGACCCTGCACTGGCCCGGCGAGCGCGAGGTGATCGGCTACGTGCCCCAGGCCCTGGAGTTCGACCGCGGCCTGCCGATGACCGTGGACGACTTCATGGCCGCCATGTGCCAGCGCCGCCCGGCGTTCCTCGGCCTGTCGCGGCGCGTGCGCCCGCAAATCGACGCGGCGCTGCAACGGGTGGGCATGCTCGACAAGCGCAAGCGGCGCATGGGCGCCCTCTCCGGCGGCGAGCGCCAGCGCGTGCTGCTGGCCCAGGGGCTGATCCCCGAGCCGCAGCTGCTGGTGCTGGACGAGCCGATGTCGGCCCTCGACGAGGCCGGTATCCAGGTGTTCGAGCAACTGCTGCACGGCTGGCGCCGGGCCGGCACCACCGTGCTGTGGATCGAGCACGACCTCGAAGCGGTGCTGCGCCTGGCCGACCGCGTCACCGGGCTGAGCCGCCAGGTGCTGTTCGACGCCCCGCCAGCCCAGGCCTTGACTCCCGAGCGCCTGCTCGGGCTGTTCTCCGTTCACCCGCGCAGCGAGAGCCTTGCCTGATGAGTTTCGAAACCTTGCGCCAGCTGGTCCAGGACTGGGCCACGGCTGGCTATCTGCCGGAGGCCCTGGCCTACGGCTTCGTGGTCAACGCCCTGCTGGCGGGCTTGATGATCGGCCCGGTACTCGGCGGCCTGGGCACCCTGGTGGTGGTCAAGCGCTTTGCCTTCTTCTCCGAGGCGGTCGGCCACGCGGCGCTCACCGGGGTGGCCATCGGCATCCTGCTTGGCGAGCCCTACACCGGCCCGTACGGCAGCCTGTTCGGCTACTGCCTGCTGTTCGGCATCCTGCTCAACTTCCTGCGCAACCGCACCGGCCTGTCGCCGGACACCCTGATCGGCGTGTTCCTCTCGGTGTCGCTGGCCCTGGGCGCGAGCCTGTTGCTGATGCTGGCCGGCAAGATCAACGTGCACATCCTCGAAAACGTGCTGTTCGGCTCGGTGCTCACCGTCAGCGCCCACGACCTGCTGGTGCTGGGCATCGTCGCGGTGCTGGTGCTGGCCCTGGCCCTGCCGCTGTACAACCGCATCATGCTGGCCAGTTTCAACCCGCAGCTGGCGGCGGTGCGCGGGGTGGCGGTGAAGACCCTCGACTACCTGTTCGTGGTGCTGGTGACCCTGGTCACCGTGGCCTCGGTCAAGGTGATCGGCGCGATCCTGGTCGGCGCCCTGCTGGTGATCCCGGCGGCGGCGGCGCGGCTGGTCAGCCAGTCGCTCAAGGGCTTCTTCTTCGTCTCGGTGATCATCGCCACCCTCAGCACGTTGCTCGGCATCCTGCTGCCGATCGTCTTCGACCTGCCGGTGCCCTCGGGCGCGGCGATCATCCTGGTCGCCGGGATCTGCTTCGCCCTCTGCGCCCTGGCCCGCGCCCTCGTCCCACGCCTGCAAGGAAACCCGGCATGACCCTGAAGAAACTCACCCTGGCCCTGGCCCTGAGCGGCATGCCGCTGCTGGCGGGCGCCACCGAAGTACTGACCACCCTGCCGGTGACCCACAGCCTGGCCAGCGCCTTGCTCGACGGCACCTCGGTGCAGCTCAAGCGCGCCGCCCCGGCCAACCTGCCGGCCAGCCGCCAACCTTCGTATTTCAGCGGCCGTGGCGGCGCCAGCCTGCACAAGCTGGCGCAACAGGCCGACGCGGTGATCGGCGTGCGCTCGATCTGGCGCGACGACCCGCTCTACCCCATGGCCCGGCGCAGCAACATCCGCATCGTCGAGATCGACGCCGCGCGCCCGGTGGACGGCGCCCTGCCCGGTATCGCGGTCAAGGGCGACGAAGCCTTCGCCGCCTACCCCTGGCTCAACCCGACCAACCTGGGGCGCATGGCCGATGTCGTGGCCAATGACCTGGAACGCCTCTCGCCAGCGGACAAAGCGAAGATCCAGGCCAACCTGGCCAACATCAAGCGGCAGATGCTGGAGCTGACCGCCAACAGCCAGACGCGCCTGGCCGAGGTCGACAACCTGACCGTGGTCAGCCTGTCCGAACGCCTGGGCTACCTGGCCAGCGGGCTGAACCTGGACGTGGTCGAGCAGGCGCTGCCAGCCGACGACAAGTGGGATGAAGCGGCGCTCAAGGCGCTTGGAGACAACCTCAAGGCGCAGGACGTGGCGCTGGTGCTGCACCATCGCCAGCCGGATGCCAAGGTAGCCGAAGTGATCGCCGCCACCGGGGCCAAGCTGCTGGTGGTAGAGAGCGATGCGGACGATACCGTAGCCGGGCTCAAGGCCAGTGTCGAGCAGGTGGTCAAGGCGCTCGGTCAGGGCTGATCGACATGGGGGCGGGATTGCACCCGCGATTGCAATGCCGGCCCTGTCGCGGGGCAAGCCCTCTCCCACGCCGCGACCGCTTCAGCGCTTCATGCAACGCTGATAACGCTCATCCACCCTGCCGGCAAACCACGCCGTGGTCAGCTTGCGAGTGATCTTCGGACTTTTCAGCTCGATCCCAGGCAGCACCGCCCTTGGCAAGGGCTTGCCGGCCTTGGCTTCGGCCAGGGCGAAGACCTTGCGGTAGAGCTCGGTCTCCTCCAGCGCCAGGTCATTCTCTTTCTCCAACTGCGCCCTGATCTGCGGATTACGCAACCCCAGCTTCGCTCCCAGCTTGCGCGCCGCCTGCTCGGTGGTGCCGGGCATGATCGCACCAGGGGCAATCAGGTCGCCGTCGAGCGCCAGCGGCACCCCGCTGGCCCGGCTCAGCGCCGCCTGGAACGCCGCGTTGCGGCTGGCGTACCAACCGGCGTTGAAGTCAGCGAAGCGGTAAAGCTGGCGTTGGTAATGGGTGGGATAACCCAACAGGTGAGTGATGCCGAAGTACATCCCGCCACGGCGGCTGAACACCTCCTGGCGAATGCTGCCAGGGTGGTCGTAGGGATAGCCCTTGGCGTGCTGTTCGGCAAAATCCACGCTGACCTGCATCGGCCCGCCGGTGCGCACCGGATTAAGCCCGCCCAGCAGCGAACGCCCCAGCGGCAGGCCACCGATCACCTCGTCGTAGAGGGCGCTCAGTTGCTTTTCACTGCGTACGGCGAGCAGGCGTTGCTGGTAGGTCTTGCCGTTGGCCGAAGGCGTGCTCAGGGCGCCATCGACCAGCAGCCGAGGCACATGCAGCCGAGCCGCCCGGCGGTCGATCTCCTCCCGGGCGATGCGCCCCAGGTTTGGCACTTGAGGGTCGGCGTTGAAGGTGGACTCCTGCTCGGCCACCGCCAGCACGGCGCACAGGTTGCTCTTGCTCGGGCTGATGCCCTGAGCCTGGAACGCCACCTGGATATCCTCGGCCCAACCCTGACGGTCCTTGACCTGGGCCGGCAGCAGGCGCATGAGCTGGGCGCGGACCTTGGCCGGATCGGCCTCCGGTGCCTCTTCGCGGCGCCCGGCGCAGCCCTGCAGCAGACCGAGCGCCAGCAGCCCGAAGGCCCACAGACGCCCGTTCAGGGTTGCTCCCCCACCAGGTAGGTCTTGCTGATCTGGCGGAACAGCGGATGGCTGGAGCTGCCCAGCAATTCGAACAGCACCATCTCGCGGGTGACCACCTGCGCCCCGGCATCGCGCATGCGCGCCAGGCCCGCCGCCTTGCTGGCCGGAGTGCGGCTGTCGCAGGCATCCTCGACCACGAACACCTGCTTGCCCAGGGCCAGCAGGCCGAGCACGGTCTGCAGCACGCAGACATGGGTCTCCATGCCACAGACGATCACCTGCTCGCGCGCCAGCAGGCTGGGCGGCAGGCACTCGGCGGCGACACAGGAGAAGTGCATTTTCTCGACGACCTCAGCGGCTGGCGCCGCGGCCTTGAGGGCGGACAGGGTGTGGCCCAGGCCCTTGGGATACTGCTCGGAGATCACGGTGGGCAGTTCGAGTTCGGCGGTTGCCGCCAGCAGCCAGCGGGCGCGGGCCGCAGTGCCCTCGGGGTCGCTCATGGCACCGATGAGCTTTTCCTGGATATCGACGACCAACAGCGTGGCCTTGCGAGGATCGATCAGCATTGTCAGCCTCATGCCTGGAAAAGGGCTAGCCTTACCCAGGCGCGGGATTACGTCAATCAAAGCAGCGCCTGGGCAAGTTGCCGTTGCCGTTGCCGTTGCCGTTGCCGTTGCCGTTGCCGTTGCCGTTGCCGTTGCCGTTGCCGATCAGGAGTCTAGCGCCCTACCCAGCTAGCGACAGCTGCGTCAGCCCAGGCGCCGCCCGTAACTTCGCGACTTCAGGAGGCCGAACGGAGGTCTTGCGGAGGGAGGTGACGGGCATGGATGCCCGTCAAGCGCTGCGCCCCAGGATGGGGCGTTCAGCGCGGTCCTCCCGGGAGCAAGGCCGGAGTGAGGG
>NZ_FOEQ01000025.1 GCF_900110655.1 Pseudomonas soli | reverse complement strand
AAAACCACCGTCAGTGAAGGCGGCCAGATCACCTACACCGTGACGCTGACCAACGCCCAAGGTCTGCCGGTCAACGGCCACAATGGCCTGACCTTCACCCTGAGCGATGGCACCAAGGTCACCGTACCGGCCGGCAGCGCCAGCGGCACCTTCACTATCAACGCTCCGGACGACGTGTTCGTCGGCGGCCAGCCTTCGATTGTCAACAAGATCGAATGCGTTGGCGGTGGGGATAACTTCGAGAAGCTGACCCTCGGCGACAACTCGGTCACCACGACCGTGACCGACGAGCCAGGCACCGGCACTCCAGGTACCGATAACCAGGGCGACAAGGTCACCGTCACCATCGTCGGCAAAGGCGATGTGACCGAAGACCAGCAGCCTGCCTTCACCGTCAAGGTCAGCCAGAAACTGGCGCAGGACCTGACCGTGACTCTGAGCAACGGCGACAAGGTGGTGATCCCGGCCGGTCAAACCCAGACCGAGTACAAGGCTGCCGCCCAGGGCGACGATGTGTTCAAGGATGGCAGCTCGCTGACCGTCGGCATCACCGATGCCGCAGTCACCGGCAAGACCTTCGAAAACCTGGAGCTCGGTGGCAACGCCACTGTGCAGATCACCGATACCATCAATGAAGTCGTCGCGACCCTCACCGCCGACAAGAGCACTGTGTCCGAAGGTGGCCAGATCACCTACACCGTGACGCTGACCAACGCCCAAGGTCTGCCGGTCAACGGCCACAATGGCCTGACCTTCACCCTGAGCGATGGCACCAAAGTCACCATCCCGGCCGGCAACGCTACCGGCACTGCCACCATCAATGCACCGGACGATGTGTTCGTCGGCGGCCAGGCGACCATCAGCAACAAACTGGTGACCGTCAGCGGTGCCGACAACTTCGAGAAACTGACCCTCGGCCAAGGTGAGGTGCAGACCTCCGTGACCGACGAGCCGGGCACTGGAACCCCGGGCACCGACAACCAGGGCGACAAGGTGTCCGTCACCATCGTCGGCAATGGCAATGTCACCGAGGACCAGCAGCCCTCGTTCACCGTCAAGGTCAGCCAGAAGCTTGGATACGACCTGACTGTCACCCTGTCCAACGGCGACAAGGTGGTGATCCCGGCCGGTCAGACCCAGACAGAGTATAAGGCTGCAGCCCAGGGCGACGACGTGTTCAAGGACGGCAGTTCACTGACCGTCGGCATCACCGATGCCACGGTTCCGGGCCATACCTTCGAGAACCTGGAACTGGGTGGCAATGCCACCGTGCAGATCACCGACACCATCAGTGAAGTGGTCGCCACGCTGTCCGCCGACAAGACCACTGTGTCCGAAGGTGGCCAGGTCACCTACACCGTGACCCTGACCAATGCCCAGGGCCTGTCGGTCACCGGCCACAACGGCCTGACCTTCACCCTCACCGACGGCACCAAGGTCACTATCCCGGCCGGCAGCGCCACTGGCACCGCCACCATCAACGCGCCGGACGACGTGTTCGTCGGTGGTCAGCCGACCATCAGCAACAAGATCACCGGCGTCACCGGCGCGGACAACTTCGAGAAGCTGACCCTGGGTCAGAACGAAGTGAAGACCTCCGTCACCGACGAGCCAGGTTCGGGCACGCCCGGCACCGGTAACCAGGGTGACAAGGTTTCGGTCACCATTGTCGGCAATGGCGATGTCACCGAAGCCCAGCAGCCGTCGTTCACCGTCAAGGTCAGCCAGAAGCTCGACCAGGACCTGACCGTCACCCTGAGCAATGGCGCCAAGGTAGTGATCCCTGCTGGCCAGACCCAGGTCGAGTACAAGGCTGCGGTTCAGGGCGACGACGTGTTCAAGGACGGCGGCCCGCTCACCGTTGGCATCAGCGATGCCAGCGTAGTCGGCAAGACGTTCGAGAACCTCGAGCTTGGCGGCAATGCTACCGTGCAGATCAACGACACCATCAGTGAAGTGGTTGCCACGCTGTCTGCCGACAAGACCACCGTCACCGAGGGCGGCCAGGTCACCTACACCGTAACCCTGACCAACGCCCAGGGCCTGTCGGTCACCGGCCACAACGGCCTGACCTTCACCCTGTCCGATGGCACCAAGGTCACCATCCCGGCCGGCAGCGCCACTGGCACCGCCACCATCAACGCGCCGGACGACGTATTCATCGGTGGCCAGGCCACCATCAGCAACAAGATCACCGGTGTCACCGGCGCGGAAAACTTCGAGAAGCTGACCCTGGGTCAGAACGAAGTGAAGACCTCCGTCACCGACGAACCGGGCTCTGGCACTCCAGGTACCGGTAACCAGGGTGACAAGGTCTCGGTCACCATCGTCGGCAACGGAGATGTCAACGAAGCCCAGCAGCCATCGTTCACCGTCAAGGTCAGCCAGAAGCTCGACCAGGACCTGACCGTCACCCTGAGCAATGGCGCCAAGGTAGTGATCCCTGCTGGCCAGACCCAGGTCGAGTACAAGGCGCCGATCCAGGGCGACGACGTGTTCAAGGACGGCGGCCCGCTCACCGTTGGCATCAGCGATGCCAGCGTGGTCGGCAAGACGTTCGAGAACCTCGAGCTTGGCGGCAATGCTACCGTGCAGATCAACGACACCATCAGTGAAGTCGTGGCCACCTTGTCCGCCGACAAGACCACCGTGTCCGAAGGTGGCCAGGTCACCTACACCGTGACCCTGACCAACGCCCAAGGCCTGTCGGTAGTCGGCCACAACGGCCTGACCTTCACCCTCACCGACGGCACCAAGGTCACCATCCCGGCCGGCAGCGCCACTGGCACCGCCACCATCAACGCGCCGGACGACGTGTTCGTCGGTGGTCAGCCGACCATCAGCAACAAGATCACCGGCGTCACCGGCGCGGACAACTTCGAGAAGCTGACCCTGGGTCAGAACGAAGTGAAGACCTCCGTCACCGACGAGCCAGGTTCGGGCACGCCCGGCACCGGCAACCAGGGTGACAAGGTTTCGGTCACCATCGTCGGCAATGGCAACGTCACCGAAGACCAGCAGCCGTCGTTCACCGTCAAGGTCAGCCAGAAACTGGCGCAGGACCTGACCGTGACCCTGAGCAACGGTGCCAAGGTAATCATTCCGGCCGGCCAGACCCAGGTCGAGTACAAGGCTGCAGCTCAAGGCGACGACGTGTTCAAGGACGGCAGCTCGCTGACCGTGGGCATCACCGATGCCGCAGTCACCGGCAAGACCTTCGAGAACCTCGAGCTGGGTGGCAACGCCACCGTGCAGATCACCGACACCATCAGTGAAGTGGTTGCCACCCTGTCTGCCGACAAGACCACCGTCAGCGAAGGCGGCCAGGTCACCTACACCGTGACCCTGACCAATACCCAAGGCCTGTCGGTAGTCGGCCACAACGGCCTGACCTTCACCCTCACCGACGGCACCAAGGTCACCATTCCGGCCGGCAGCGCCAGCGGCACCTTCACCATCACCGCCAAGGACGACCCGTACCTCGGTGGCCAACCGAACATCGTCAACAAGATCGAGTCGGTCGCCGGTGGCGACAACTTCGAGAAGCTGACCCTGGGCAGCAACACCGTCACCACCAGCGTCACCGACGAGCCGAGCGGCCAGGGCGACCTCACCACCGTCGGCATCAGCGGCGACACCTCGGTGACCGAAGGCGACACCGCCCACTACAACCTGACCCTGAGCAACCCGTCGAAGTCCGAGGTGACCATCACCCTGACCTACAGCGGCACCGCCACCGACGGCCAGGACTTCACCGGTGTGGTCACCGTGAAGATCCCGGCCGGCAGCAGCGGCACCAGCTTCGACATCAAGACCATCGACGACAAGCTGGTCGAGGGCTCGGAGAACTTCACGGTCAAGATCAGCGGCGCCACGGGCGGCGGCTTCGAGAACCTGCAGGTCGACTCGAGCAAGTCCAGCGTCACAACCACCATCATCGACAACGACCACGCGCCGGTGTCGACCGGTGGTGCGGTGACTGGCAGCGAAGACACCGACTACGTGTTCAAGTGGGGCGACTTCAACGTCAGCGACGCCGATGGCAACACCGGCCTGTCGGTGACCATCAGCAAGCTGCCGGACCTGGGCAGCCTGAAGTTCTTCAACGGCACCTCGTGGGTGGATGTCTCGCTCAACCAGAACATCAGCCAGGCCGACATCGCCGCCGGCAAGCTCAAGTTCGTGCCGCTGGCCAACCAGTCGGGCGTCGACGGCTATGGCGGCAGCGGCGTGGGCAACAAGCAAGCCGACTATGCGCAGATCAAGTACAAGCCCAACGACGGCACCAACGCCGGCGGCGAAGTGACCCTGAAGGTCGATATAGCCCCGGTGGCCGACAAGCCGGACTTGAGCATCGGCAACAACAACGTCAACTCGATCGGCCTGCTCAAGGAAACCTGGAACAGCCTCACCGGCCTGGGTAGCAACGGCAACGGCATTACCGGCGATGCACTGAAGAACGTCTTCGCCAACTCTGGCAATGCCAGCAAGAGCGAAACCGTCACTGGTGTCGACACGGTCGCCACCGTGACGCCTGGCACAGGGTCGAAGACCTCCGGCCTGATCTACCTGGAAGCCGGCAAGACTTATTCGTTCAGCGGCACCGCCGACGATAGTCTGCAGATCGTCGTCGGTGGCAAGAACGTCGCCAGCGGCACCTGGGGCTCGGCCAGCGGCGCCATTTCCGGCAGCTTCACCCCGACCACCAGCGGCTACTACACCCTGGAGATCTACAACGCCAACCAGGCCGGCCCCGGCAGCCTGGACGTCAACATCAAGGTGGGCAACGGCGCGGTCACCGACCTCAACAGCTCGAACATCCCGATGTACCCGAGCGTCAAGGACCTGACCAACGCCGGCGTGACCGTTGGCGACCTGCACGGCAGCAACAACCAGGGCTACTACGACGGCTACAAGCTCAACGAAGGCAGCGAGAACGGTGCCCCGGTCAAGCTGGTGGGCATCAGCACCAACCTCACCGACACCGACGGCTCCGAGTCCCTGAGCGTCAAGCTCAGCGGCATCCCGGCAGGCTCGGTGCTGGCCGATAACGCCGGCCATACCTTCACCGTCGGCAAGGACGCGGTGGACGTCACCGGCTGGAACCTGGGTAGCCTGACCATCAAGCCGCCGGCTTACTACCAAGGCCAGTTCGACGTGAAGGTCAGCTCGACCTCCACCGAGAGCGTCGGCGGCAGCACGGCGACCAGCGAAGGCACCATCAAGGTCACCGTCTACCCGCAGTCCTACACCACCAGCAACCTGTCCTCGGACAGCGACAACATCACCGGCACCGACGGCAACGATGTGGTGGTTGCCGACGTCACCGGCCTGCACGTGGTGCCGGGCCAGGACTACAACCTCGCCTTCATCGTCGATACCTCGGGCAGCATGGGTTCATCCGGCGTGGATGCGGCGAAAAAGTCTCTGGAATCGGTGTTCAAGACCCTGGCCGCCAGCGTCAAGGGCGACCAGTCGGGTACCGTGAACATCCTCCTGGTGGACTTCGCCACCCAGGTCAAGAGCAGCGTTGCGGTGACCCTGAACGATGCCGGCCTGCAGCAGCTGCTCAACGCCCTGAACAATCTGCGGGCAGATGGCGGCACCAACTACGAAGACGCCTTCAAGACCACCGCCAACTGGTTCCAGAACCTCAAGGATGGTGGCAATACCGGCAGCAACCAGACGTTCTTCATCACCGATGGCAAGCCGACCTACTACCAGACCAACGAGAACTCCAACCCGACCCTGGGCACCTCTGGCATCACCCTGGACACCTTCCTGGCTTCGATCAACTACAAGCCGGGCATGGCGTACAACGGCTACATCGACAGCAGCAACACCAACTACGTCAGCATCGACAACGCCGGCAACCTGCAGGTGCAGTACTACCGCAACGGTTGGAAATACGGCGTATCGGGCGAGCTGCACGCGGAAGGTAACGGCACTTACGAGCTGTCTTCACGGGGTGGCCTGGGCTACGACACCAACAGCGCCACCACGAGCAACTCGCAGGACAGCTTCAAGTTGCTCTCGGGCCTGTCCGAGGTCGAGGCCATCGGCCTCAACAACGGCGTCAACACCAACGACCTGAAACCGTACGACACCGACGGCAAGCCGCAGACCAACATTGACCCGAGCAAGCTGGCCGAGGCCATCCTAGGTCATACCGAAGTCACACAGCCGGGCAACGATACAGTCAGCGGTGGCGACGGCAACGACATCATCTTCGGCGACCTGATGGTCTTCGACGGTGTTGCCGGCACCGGTGTCGAGGCGATCCGCGGCTATGTCGCCGACAAGCTCGGCGTAGACGCGGGCAGCGTGGACGCGCGGGCGATGCACAAGTACATCACCGAGAACTATGCCGAGTTCGATGTCTCGCGCAGCAACGACGGTGCCGATACCTTGCTGGGCGGCAACGGCAACGACATCATCTTCGGCCAGGGTGGCAATGACTACATCGACGGCGGCAAGGGTAACGACATCCTGCTCGGCGGCACCGGCAATGACACCCTGCTCGGCGGTGAAGGCAACGACATGCTGTTTGGCGGTGCTGGCAATGACATTCTCATTGGCGGCAAGGGCGATGACATCATGACCGGTGGCAGTGGTGCCGACACCTTCGTGTGGAAGGCCGGCGACCTGGGCAACGACGTGATCAAGGACTTCAAGGCAAGCGAAGGCGACCGCCTCGACCTGAGAGATCTGCTGCAGGGCGAAAAGGCCAGCACCATCGACAACTTCCTGAAGATCACCACTGTGGGAGGCGAGTCGACCCTGCAGGTTAGTACCGAAGGCAAGCTCAACGCCGCCGGTGGCCTGGCCAACGCCGATGTGAGCATCAAGCTCGAAGGGGTCAACTGGTCCAACACCACGATCAACTCGTTGATCAGCGGTGCCGACCCGACCATCAAGATCGACAACTCCAACAGCTGAGTTCCCTCCCCCGCGGCAGCCGGCAACGGCCGCCGCGTCGGGGCGGGCTTTCCCCGCCAACGCTTCACGCGCATACTCGTGCACCGGGCCTACACGCCCGGTGAACTTTGCCTATGCTGCTGACTACCAACAAGGAATCATCGTGACGAGGGACGCCGCCATGTTCTACGTGCAACGCGACGCTGACGGCCGTTTGCTGCGAGTGGAAGCCGCCGGGTTTGATGGATTTACGGACATGGTCCCCGCCGACAGTGCCGAGATCCAGGAATGGTTCGCCGACGATGTCGTTGAGAACAGCCTCAGGCAGCTCAAGCAGAGCGATCTGGACATGATCCGGGTGCTGGAGGACCTGATCGAGGTGCTGACTGCCAAAGGCGTGTTCAGCATCACCGACCTGCCGCCCGGCGCCCAGGCCAAGTTGCTCAACCGCTCCACCGCGCGCAAGGCGCTGGGTAGCCTGAACAACCTGATAGAGGAAGACGAGGAAGGCGGGTTGATCTGACCAAGCTGGCGGCGTATTGCAGTGCGAGTTGCCTCGCACTGATGACACGGCTGGTCAACGCCAGGGGGCCGGCCCACCAACCAGTTGGCCCTGGATGCCCTGCACACCCATGTCCCGCAGCACCTTCAACTCCCCCTCGGTCTCCACCCGCTCAGCGATCAGCGGCAGGTCGATACTGTGTGCCGCCCGCTGGATAGCTTCGATGAAGAGGCGCTTGTGGCGTTCCTGGTCAATGTTGCGGATATAGCCACCATCGATTTTCAAGTAGGCCAGCCCCAAGTGAGCCAGGTTTCCGATCATGCTGAAGCGCCCACCGAAACGCTGCAGCGCCAGGCTGAAGCCCAATGTTCGCAGGCGCCGGGTCAGGAGCTCCAGCACCGACTGCTCGGGCAGCTGCTCCTCGCCGATCTCGAAAGTCAGCCGCGGTCCCAGTGCACTGTGCTGCCCCAACAGGTCATAGATCCGCTGCAGCGCCTTGGGATCGGCCAGTGTCGCAGCCGACAAGTTCAGTGCCAACGCTTCGCCATGCCCGTGCAGGTGCTTGAGCACCTTTTCCAGCACCAGCAAGTCCAGCCGTGGCATCCAGCCGAAGCGCTCCAGCCAAGGTAGGAAACGGCCGGCCGCCAGGGCTTCGCCCACTTCGTCGTGCAAGCGCGAGATGACCTTGTAATGCAGCACTCGCTCGGGCGCCCGGGCATCGACGACGGGCTGGAAGAACAGCTCGAACTGCCCTTGGCCCAGCGCCTGGTCCAGGCGCGTATGCCAGACATGGTGGCTGTCGGCGGCTTGGTCTGCGGCGCCCTGTTCCAGGCATACCCAACCCGGTGCGGGCTGACTCTCGGCGCGGGCCAGAGCTTCGTCGGCGAGCTTGAGGAGCCCTTGCGGCGCATCACCTGGACTGAAGGGGGCAAGGCCAATGCAGGCCACCGGGTCAACATCGCTGGCTCCGGTCTCGTGCAGGCTCTGCAAGGTGCCTTCCAGGGCTTGCGCCAGTTGGATTGCCTCATCATGAACCATGCCCGGCGCCAATACCGCGAACTCGCCGCCACGGCTGCGCGTGATCAGGTCGTTTGTCTCGGGGTAGTTCGCACAGGTGCGAAGCAATTGCTCCCCCACCGCCTGCAGTAATTGGTCGGTACGCTGACCACCCAGCCGGGCATTGAGCCCGGCCAGGTCCTGAACCCGCAGCAACAGCAGGTAGCCGCTCCGGGCCTCCTCCAAGTTGCTGACCCGGGCATTGAGCTGCATTTCGAAGTAACGGCGGT
This sequence comes from Pseudomonas soli, assembly GCF_900110655.1. Taxonomy (GTDB): domain Bacteria; phylum Pseudomonadota; class Gammaproteobacteria; order Pseudomonadales; family Pseudomonadaceae; genus Aquipseudomonas; species Aquipseudomonas soli. The sequence continues at coordinate 9,730 of NZ_FOEQ01000025.1, read as the reverse complement.
TGGCCAGGCCGGTGAGGCTGTCCTGGTAGGACTCCGCACGCAGCTTCTCGCTGCGCTCGGCCTGCTCGGTGAACAGAGCCTTGAGTTTCTCGACCATCTGGTTCATGGCCTGTACCACTCGGCGCAGTTCGGGGGTGCGTGGCAGCTCGGGCAGACTGAGGAACTCACGACGGGCGATGGCGTGGGACTGCGCCACCATATAGTCGAGCGGACGCAACTGGCGGCGCAGCAGCAGCGCCCCGAGCACCGCGCTCACGGCGCCGCACAGCAGCAGCCAGCCAAGGCTGCCCAAGGCGCTCTGCCAGAGCTTGGCCAAGGCGAACATCGGGTGGCTTATCACCTCTACCCGCGCCGCCTGCTGCCAGCCCCGGCTGACGAGGGCATCGCCACCGGCCGGCTCCAGGCCGATGAGCTGGATGAACCAGCCCGGCACGCCGCCGGTGTCGGGCTCTGCGTGACGCTCGACCAGCACGGCATTGGAGTCCAGGTCGATAACCTTGATACTCGAGTAGTAGCCACTGTCGAAAATCGAGCTGACCATCAGCTCGACCATCGCCGGGTCATCGATATTCGGCGTCAGCGACAACGCCAACGCGGTCGCGGCATCCTGGGCATGAGAACGCAGCTGGTTGACATACTGGCTGCGCGAGCTCTCCAGGCTGACCATGAAACTGCCACTGAAGGCGATCACCAGGAACAGGCAAATGGCTAGCAGCAATTGTTTGAACAGTGACATCTGTGCTCCTTCAGTAAACCGGTTCGGCCGGGAACCCTTCGGCCTGCATTTTCTTCAGCAAGTCCTGCCAACGCGACAGGCGCTTGGTGTCGCCGACCTTCCTGTTGCCGCCTGCGCCGGTCAGCCACAAGCCTTCACCGTTGAAGGCGTACACCGGCAGCAGGTCAGTGCGCTGGCTGGCCGGCTTGATCGCGTCCATCAGGCTGTCGAGCACCAGCGGCTGCGCCTGTGGGCTTGAATAATAGGTCAGGACCATGTGCGCACGATTCTGGCGCAGGGCTTTGACGTAAGTGATGCGCAGCTTCTCCGCCGGAATGCCGATACGCCGCAGGCTGAAGTACTTGGCGATGGCGTAGTCCTCGCAGTCGCCCGCTCCTTTGATCAGCGATTGGACCGGCGTGGCCCAGTAGTCAACCTCGTGCCATAGGTCTATGTCCTCGACGTAGCGCAACTGCTTGTTGAAGAACAGATTGACCACTTGCAACTGCTCCATCTCGCTGCCCTGCTTCTGTGTCGACAGCAGGTTCTGCCAGGCATCGATACGCCCCTGGCCCGGGCCTAATGGGCCATAGAGCGCCTGGGCACGGCGGCTGATCTGCGAGAAGTCCCAATCCGCCTGCGTGATGCCCAGCCACAAGCAGCCGAGCAGCACGGCAAGGCCGAGCCGGCGAACGATCGCGTTGAGAGGCCAAGGTATCGCCACTGCGAACACCTGTTCAGATCAGTCGAAAGCAGCGATGGTGCGGGCTGGCGCGAGAAAAGACAATGGCGCCGGCTGCCAGTGCTGCCAACTGTCGGCAAAGCCGCTTCGTACAAGGGCTGGCGACCTTGACCATCTTCCCAATGCCGGCAACTTGCTTCACGATAGCCGCGTTTCGTGAGTGCGCCACGGCGCAACTGCCTGATCAATCCGTTTGACAAGCGCCCCCTTCCCTCACTAGGGTTATTGGATCCAATTTTCATGTTGCCGAGGCGAACCCCGCGTGGCTGAGAAACCCAAACTCCTGAGCACCGTGCTAGGCAGCGAGCAGGTACCGCCGCACCTGGCGCGCGGTGTCATCGAAGAGCGTCTGCGCAGTGCCATCCTCGACGGCCGACTGCCACCGGGGACCGCGGTGCGCCAGCAAGAGCTGGCGACCCTGTTTGGCGTCAGCCGCATGCCCGTGCGCGAGGCGCTACGCCAATTGGAGGCCCAGTCCCTGCTACAGGTGGTGATGCACAAAGGCGCCGTGGTGGCACCGCTGATCGGCGAGGACGCCGTCGATACCTACGCCCTGCGCGTACTGCTCGAGACTGAGGCACTGCGCCAGTCAATCCCCTCGCTCGACGCTGACGACATCGCCCAGGCCAGATCGTATATCCGCCAACTGGAGAACGAGACCCGCCACGCTGAAATCGGCAGGCTCAACCGTCTGTTCCACATGGCCCTCTATAGCAAGGCAAAGAACCAGAAACTGCTGCGCATGATCGAGATCGAGCTCAACGAGGAGGAACGCTTCCTGCGCTTCCATCTGTCCTCGATGGGGCTGGGCAAGCTCACCCAGGACGACCACATCGCGTTGGTCGACGCTGCCAGCGACAAACTGGTTGACGAAGCCATCAAGCTCCTGGAAGAGCACCTGAACCACGCCGCGCGAACCATCAGGAACTACCTCGACAAGCAATCGGGCAACTGATTCTGCTCAACCGCGCAGCCGACCTCAGCGACCGCGTCGCTGCGCAGACACGATCCGCCACAAGGAACGGCAGTGCACGTGCAGACGCGACAGGAAACCACGCCCGACCAGCCCCCCAGGATTCGCTTGATCTGCCTGGCAAGCACCCGACAGCAACTTGCCCAATACCGCACGTGGGCAAGGACCCTGGGCGATCCCATCGAACTGGTCGCGGTCGATGTGCCCTCCATCGCCGACCCCGAACAATTACTGCCCATTTCTGGGCATCTGACTCAGGTGCTGCTTGAACAGCTCCAACCCTACCTCGTGCAGCCGCACGCCTTGTTTGCCCAAGGGCTAGGCGCGCATATCGCACTGGCCCTGATACAGAAGGTGCAGGGTGCTTGCCCAGGGCTGACCCGTCATTTGTTTGTTTCAAGCTGTGACAGCCCACAATTCAGTACCACCCACCTGCCCCTTCATATCCCCACGACTGTGCTCTATCCGCCAGGCTCCCTGGCGGCAATGCTTGGTTGGCACAGGCTGGTTCGTCGGGAGCTGGAGCTGATTGAACTACCGCTGCAAGCGGTGGATAGTTCGTTGCTGAACCAGCGCCTGGTGCGCATCTTCAACGCCCATCTCGGGTTGCTGAGTTTCTAATCCTCCCCCTGCCATCCCTGTGCTGATCAAGGCTTTTCCGTGGCCCGGTCAGTGCCTGGCCATGGCAGTGCCAGCTTTTTGGGGACACTCTACTCCCCGCAGCGGCCGCTGATCATCAGACGTGGACCTGGCCGTCTGCCTCCCCATTAACTTGCAGAAGGAACCTGGCACCGGGGCAAGGACCGCAAGCGATCAGCCGCCCCTCAATAGTTACTCTCCCCCTCTCCGTTCATTCGTGCTCCGAGTGAGGCATTCACTCTGTGACATTTTTTCTGATCGTTAATTATCGGAAGGAGTACGTATTGCCAAAATAAAACTTACTCAAAGTTTTATTCAGAACCGTATATTTCAAGAAAAGTCCGAATATAAATTAATCAAAAAAACAATTGCGGCAAACTTTGAAGTTGTTCTAACTTTTATATCGCCAGCCAAGGAGCGGCCCTGCGCCTCCGTGAGCGCTTAGCCAGACGAGCCCTGCCGGCCTCTGCCTGTTGTTCGAATTCGAGTTTCCACTCGAGGCCTTCATTCGCCCGGCATTTATCTGCCTTGCAACTTTCAGAGTAATACCAACCCTGTATTTCAACCCTAAACGGAGCTCATCATGAGCACATTGAAGCGCACACTTTCCGACAAGAAACATAAACTCTCCCTGCACCCGCTATTTTCCGAAATCGATTCTCTGGAGACGCTCCGGGGGTTCATGGAAACCCATGTGTTCGCTGTCTGGGACTTCATGTCTCTGACCAAACGCCTGCAGCAGGAGCTGACCTGCGTCAGCCTGCCCTGGCTGCCACCAAGGGACCCGGCCGCAGCGCGTCTGATCAACGAGATCGTTCTGGGCGAAGAATCAGACGAGCGCCTGGATCATGGTCACTACAGCCACTTCGAGCTGTACCTGGATGCCATGCGCGAAGTCGGTGCAAGCACCCAGGCCATCGAACGCTTCGTCAGCCTGCAGCAACAAGGCGTCGCGGCATTCGACGCGCTGCAACGCTGTGGCGCCAGTGAAGCGGCACAGCGGTTCGTTCGTGACACTCTCGAAGTGGCCATCGAGGCACCGGCCCACCAGGTTGCCGCCGCCTTCCTGCACGGGCGGGAAAGCGTCATTCCATCGATGTTCCAGCAGATTCTCGACGAGTGGGGCATCGGCACCGAGCAGGCACCGACCTTCCGCTACTACCTGCAACGTCACATCGAGGTCGACTCCGAGGACCACGGCCCCGCCGCCGAGCAATTGCTGGCACGCCTGGTCGATCACGATCCGCTGCGCCAGGAAGACGTCTACGTGGCCGCCATCGCCGCGGTGGACAGCCGCATGGCCCTGTGGGACCGCCTGCGTACGTCGCTGAAAACGGCTGTTGCCGAGGTCACCCCATGAATGCCCTCGAGTATCGCTCCTTTGCCGAGGCCTGGGAGGCCAGGGCGACCATTCGCACTCGGCCACGACGCCAGGTAGAGGATGACCAGCGCCTGATCTACCCCCTGAGCCGCCAGCCCCTGGTGCTCGGCGCGACGTTCCAGCGCGAGTGCCCGCAGTTGCGCGACTTCGTGCTGGTACAGAGCCTCTACAAGTTCATCAATGACGTGGTGATCTTCGAGACCGAGATCGTCGACCGTACCGCCCGGCGCATCGCCAAGGACCGCTTTGCCGTGCGTTTCCCGTTCGCCTGCCGCTACGACGCGATGACCGTGGTGGTGGACGAGGACTATCACGCCCTGGTGGCGATGGACTTCCTGCAACAGAGCATCGCCCTGACCGGGATCGAGCCGATCGCCCTGCCCCAGGAAATCGAACTCAGCCGCGCCATTCCAGCCGTGCTGGAGCAAGTGCCCGAGGCCCTGCGTGACGCCCTGGAGCTGATCTGCGTGGGCATCGCCGAGAACACCCTGACCGACGATGTCGCGGCCTTTGCCCGCGACGACTCGGTCAAGCCCTCGGTGAAGGGCCTGATGGCCGATCACCTGCTGGACGAAGGTCGTCACTCGAGCTTCTGGGCGCGCCTGACGCGCATCTACTGGCATACCGCGCCTGAGGCGGATCGCCAGATGATCGCCAAGGTACTCCCGTTGTTCCTGCGCCAGTACCTGACCAACGACATTCAGCAGGCTTTCGACTGCGCCCTGATCGACGCCTTGCCGGTGAGCGATACGGTGCGCCAGGCCCTGCGCGAGGAAGCGCTGGGCCTGGCCTACCCGATCAACCGCCAGCATCCGCTGCTGAGCAACATCCTGCGTTTCTTCCGCAGCAGCTCGATGCTCGAGTCTCCCTGCGTACAGGACGCCCTGCGCGACTATCTGCCCTGAGGACTTAGACATGAGACGCCTCGACATACTCCTGGTGGGCACCAGCCCGCCCCTGGAGGAGTTCGCCCGCCTGCTCGCCGAGCACGGACATGGCTCGGCCAGGGCCGATAGCGCCCAGGCCGTCCCCCGGCAGTTGTCGGCCCAACCCGACCTGGTGGTGGAGGATGGCAGCCTGGCACTGCGCAGCAGTGATTGGCAGCCCCTGGGCGGCACGCCGCTGCTCAGGCTGCGCCTGGGTGCGAGCTACGCCGACACCCTGCCGCAACTGGAGGCCCTGTGCTGGTGCGGCAGTGCCAGCGCCCAGCGGCTGATCCATCGCGTGCCGATACACACACCGCGCTCCGGCAATGGCCAACAGCTGCGTGAGGACACCTTGCAAGCCCTGTGCGAGCAACTGGCGCTGCAGGTCACCCGCTTCGCCCGCAACCCGTTGCATCTGCAGGAAACGCCTGCGGTGAGCCCGGGAGACCAGGAGCGTGAGCACGGCCTGGACTGGCTGGACACTTTGGCCTACCGCCATCCGTTCAACCGCACACTGCGCGCCGATTTGCTGGAGAAGGCCGAAACAGGCCTGATCGGCGGCCTGGAGCACAGCCTACGTGTGCACGCAGGGTCTCCCGCCGTGAACCACAACGGCCAGCGTTGCTCTTATGAGCAACTGCACGCCCGCGCCGCCGTCATCCAGCAGGCCTTGTTGCCGCTGCTGCCCAACGCCGGGGAACAGCCGCCTGTGGTCGCCGTGTGCATGGGCAAGTCACCCGAGCTCTACGCCAGCCTGCTGGCGGTGCTGGGCTGCGCCGCAATCTACCTGCCACTGGATCCGGCCACGCCGGCCGAGCGCCGCCAGCTGATCCTCGACGACGCAGGCGCCTGCGTCATGCTGCACGACGGCCAGACGCCTGTGGATATCCCTGATGTGGATGTGCGCAACCTTCCTTTGGCGCAGGACTTGCCGCCGCCCAGCCTGGCGTTGCGCCAGGCTGCCGCCGAGCAGGCCTGCGTGGCGATCTACACCTCCGGCACCACCGGCCAACCGAAAGGCGTGTTGCTCAGCCAAGGCAACCTGGCGCACTTCATGGCCTGGTATCGCGAGCATGTGGACCTGGACCGGCACAGCCGGGTCCTGCAGTTCTCCACCATCGGCTTCGATGCCTCGCTGCTGGATATCCTGCCGACGTTCGCCTGTGGCGCGGAACTGGTCCTGCCCAGTGAAGACCAGCGTCGCGATCCGCAACTGCTGGTACAACTTATCCACAGAGAGGAGGTGAGCCACGCGTTCCTGCCACCGGCGCTGCTGAGCATCCTGCCCCGGGATCTCCATCTGGGCCTGCGCCATCTGGTCACCGGCGGCGACGTCTGCGAACCGGAGGTCATCGCCCGATTGGCCGGGCAATGCCGGATGCACAATATCTATGGGCCGACCGAAACCACCGTGCTGGCCACGACCCGGGTGTTCGGTACGGGCGACGACAACCGCAACCTGGGGCTGCCAATCGCCAACACCCAGGTGTTGATCCTCGACCAACACCTGCAGCCGGTTTGTGAGCAGACCCCGGGCGAGCTGTACATCGTCGGGCCAGGTGTCGGCCTGGGCTACCTGAACAACCCCGAACTGAGCGCCGAACGCTTCGTCGAGCTGAGCTTGCCCGCGGGCCGCACACTGCGCGCCTACCGCACGGGAGATATCGGCAAATGGACGGACCAAGGTATCGAGCTGTGCGGCCGGCGAGACAACCAGGTGAAGATCCGTGGCTTCCGGGTCGAACCCGAAGAAATCGAGCACTGCCTGCGCGATAGCCAGCTGTTCGCCCAGGTGGCGGTGGTGATCGACGCCCAGCGGCGGGTCCTGGCCTTCCTTGCCCACCCGCAACGGGCCGATGGCGAAACCTTGCTGCGCGAGCATGCCGAGCGACACCTACCCGACTACATGCGCCCGATGTTCTATCAGGTACTGCAGCAGATGCCCTATACCGCCAACGGCAAGGTGGATCGCCGGGCGTTGTCGTTGCGTCCACTGGCGTTGCCAACCAGCCAGCGCATCGAACCGCAGACAACCACCGAGGAGCGCCTGCGCTGCCTGTGGAGTGCGCTGCTGGAGCTTCCACACAGCGAGATTTCCGTCGACGAGAGCTTCTTCAACCTCGGCGGACACTCCATCCTGCTGTCGCGCCTGCTCCTGGAGGTCAGGGAACACTTCGGCCAGGGGGTGGCCATCAACCGCTTCATCGAACAGCCGACCCTGCAACGCCTGGGCGCGCTGCTCGATGGCGATCACGAGGCGTTGCAAACCTCCCTGGTACGCCTGGAGCAGGACGCCAACCGCGAACTGGGCCTGCAAGTGCAACCGCTGGAGCGCCTGGGCGATGTGCACAAGGTAATCGTCACCGGGGCCAACAGCTTCCTTGGCGTGCATCTGGTCGAGGCCCTGCTGGAGTGGGGCGCGAGTGAAGTCGCTTGCCTGGTACGCAGCGCCGCAGGGCTATCCGCCGATGAGCGTTTCTCCCAGGCCCTGCAGGACAACCACGTCACCCTGGACCGCAGCCGCGTGCGGGTATTCGAAGCGGACCTGCGCAAGCCACTGCTGGGTTTGGCCCAGGCCGACTACGACTACCTGGACAGTAACTATGGCGCGTTGCTGCACAACGCCGCGCAAGTCAACCATGTGCTCGACTACGAGGTCCTGGCAGCCGACAACATCGAGCCCTTGTTCGAGTGCCTGCGACTATGCGAAGGCCGGCGCAAAAAGATCTTTAACTTCATCTCGACCCTGTCCGCTTGCAGCGCGGTCGACATTGACGGTCGCGTGCTGGAGAGCGATCCGACCAGTACCCCGCCAATCTACATCCGCAACGGCTACAACCTCAGCAAATGGGTCGGCGAGCGCATCCTCAGCCGTGCCCGTGAGCAGGGCGTGTGGGTCAACCTGTTCCGCCCCGGCAACATCACCTTCGATAGCCGCACCGGGGTCTGCCAGCCGCAGCGCAACCGGCTGATGCTGATGCTCAAGGGCTCGCTGCAGTTGGGCCAGGTGCCGGAGCTCGAAATCGACTTCGACCTCATGCCGGTGGACTTCCTGTCCCGCTTCATCGCTTTCCACAGCAGCCGTCACCTGGCCGGCCAGTGCGTGTTCAACCTGCACAACCCCGAACCCCTGCGCTGGCGTGACTACCTGGCTTCGTTCCATGCCCAGGGCCATGCCTTCGAACTGGTCAGCATCGAGCAATGGCAGCGCCAGTTGGCCAGGGTCGATAGCGACAACGCGCTGTACGACGTCCTGGGCTTCTACCTGGACGGTTTCGAGGAAGACATCGGCGACATCTCCGGCATCGCCCACGATAACGCCCGCGCCGGGGTGCAGCGCATGGGCGCCCGTTACCCGAGCAAGGACCCGGCGCTGCTCAGCCGTGGCTGCCGCTACCTGGCCGACATCGGCTTTATCTGATCCCTTTCATACACAACAGGAGCAACATCCAATGCAAGCACTCAAACCCGATACCCTGATCCGCAACCCGCAAGGCTGCCTGGTGGTTTCCAGCGTGGAGATCGCCGCGCCGGCCGCCAACGTATGGAACATCGTCGGCAACTTCGCTGGCTTCCCGGTGTTCATTCCTGCCCTGGCGCATATCGAGATGACCGGCAGCGGTGTGCGCTCGGTGCGCAAGAAGCTGTTCAAGGATGGCAACGTGGTGATTGAGCAGTTGAACAGCCGCGACGATCAGGCCATGAACATGACCTGGAGCCTGATCTACACCAGCTTGAACATCGGCAATCTGTGGGCGGCCATGCAAGTGCAGGCGATCGACGCCAGCCGCAGCCGTGCGACCTGGACCATCCAGGCCGAGCCATGGGAGGGCGGGCCGGAGGCTCTGCCGGGCTTCCAGGCATTCCTGCAGGGGTTTGCCGATGAGGCGATGGGCAATGTGCGTAACCTGCTGAGCTGATAGCACTGGCAGGGACGTATGCCCCGATAGCAAAAAGGCCGCTCCCAACCGGGAGCGGCCTTTTTTTGTCTTGAAGATCAGGGGTCGGGCTGTGCTGTTGCACAGCGAAAAGAGATATCTGTAGGAGCGGCTTTAGCCGCGATGCAAGCAACTCGGTGCCTGGCACCCGCTTCGCGGGTGATCGCGGCTGAAGCCGCTCCTACAGGGACCGTGCTGTGCTTGTGAATACTGTTCCCTTCGTGCCAGCGCAGGGAGCTGGACGATTTCATACGGGAACTTCAGGCATTGATACCTGAAAGACAAAGCCCCTGATCGCATCGCGATCAGGGGCTTTGGAATTGAATCTTGACGATGACCTACTCTCACATGGGGAAACCCCACACTACCATCGGCGATGCATCGTTTCACTGCTGAGTTCGGGATGGGATCAGGTG
>NZ_FOEQ01000026.1 GCF_900110655.1 Pseudomonas soli | reverse complement strand
CCGGCCACTTCGGTGTAGCCGCGCAGCTGGCTGGCGTTGGCGCCGTTGACCTCGTTGAGGATGACGTTGGCCGCGGTGCCCTGCAGGTTGGGGTTGCCGAGGATGATGCCACCCAGCTGGGTGGCCTGGGTGCGGTCGGTGGCGTTGTTGAGGATCAGCCCCTGCTGGCCGACGTTGTAGTCGCTGAACTGGTTGTGCGACAGGCCGCTGCCGTTGGGCGCGGCGATGTTGACGATGGGCACGCCGTTGCCCGCCTGCCCCAGGCTGGTGCCCGGCCCGCTGACCACCACGCCTTCGGCGGCCTGTGCCCAAAGCGGCTGCCAGAACATGGCGTTGGCCAGCAGCAGCGCCAGACCGCGCTTGGGCAACCCGCAGAACTGCTCGCGCGGCTGAATTTTGGCCGAGCGTTGGCGGGCCAGGAAGGCAAACAGGCGAACATCCATGTCAAATCTCGTCAATCAGGTGATCAGATGAAAAAGTCGAGGCGGAAGTAGACCGGGCGTTCCTTTTCGGTCAGCACGTCGGGGCGTTCCAGGCTGTGGGCGAAGGTCACGCTGGCAGCCATATGCTGGCCGCGGGCGAACAACTCCAACGAGTGGCTGCTGGCACGGCCGTGGTACTGGCCGTTGTAGCGGTCATTGCGGATCACGCCCAGGTCGTAGCCCAGGCCCAGGCCGTACTCGGCCACCAGCGGCTGCAGCAGCGGCCAGCTCACCGGGCGGGTCCAGCGCAGGTCGTTGCGCCAGTAGCCGCCGCTGTCGCCGGACAGCGACTGGTCCTTCAGGCCGCGTACCGACGACAGACCACCAAGGCTGATGCGCTGCGGGCTGAACAATACGTCCTCGCTGCGCTGGCCGGTGGCCAGGCTGCTGAAGCTCAGGCGCTCGCCGAGCACTTCAAAGCCCTGCACATAGCTGACGGTGGCGCTGTACTTGCGGTAGCGCGCCACTGGTTGGCCGGGGCGCGGGTGGGCGTTGTCCTGGGCGTCGAAGGCGCCGATGCCTTCCTGAGTGCCCAGGTCGATGTTGACGAAAGCATTGCCCAGGCGGCGGCCGTGGTTGATGCCGAACTGCGCCTCGCTCAGGCGGTTGCTGCTGCCCTCCAGGCGGCTGTCCTCGATGTAGTTGTTGGTGCGCAGGTGAGCCATGCCGGCATTCAGCGAGGTCTTGCTGGTGGCATCACGGTGCACCACGCGCTCGGCGCGCAGCTGGTGGTTCTGGCTGTCGCCGGTCTGCTTGAAGGCAAAGCCGTTGGCCTGGGCCAGGGAGCGGTACTCGCTCTCGCTGTAGCTGTAGGTGAAGTTCCACCAGCCCCACGGCAGGTTGTAGTACAGCACGCCGTTCTTCGAACCCTGGGTGTGGTCGCTGACCACGTCGTGGCCACCGCGCAGCATGAGCTGGTCGGCCAGGCCCAGCGGGCTGTCCCATTCCAGGCCGAGGTTGAGCATCTGTTCCCCGGTGCTGCGCTGGCCTTCATTGTTGCGCGACAGCGAGGCGCGCCAGGGTTTCTGCTGGGTGTTGCGCACCAGCACTTCGCTACCGCCGACGGCCTTGCCGGGGGTCAGCTCCATCTGCGCCTTGTTCGACGGCAGGCGGTTGAGCTGATCGACCATCTGCTCGACTTCGCGCAGGTTCAGACGCTGCTCGACTTCACCGGGGAAAACCATGGCCAGCTCGCGCTCGCTCAGGCCGCTGGCCGGGTCCGGGCGCAGCCCTTCCAGGCGCCCTTCCACCACCAGCACCTGCAGGTGGCCCGAAGACAGGTCCTGCTGCGGGAGGTAGGCGCGGCTGGTGACCAGGCCGCGGCCCAGGTAATGGTCGGTGATCGCCTTGAGCAAGGCATTGAGCTGGGTGACACCCAGGCACTGGTCGATGAAAGGCTTGAGCAGGCTGTCGCGATCGGCGGCGGACAGGCTGTCGGCGCCCTTGAGCTCGATGGTGTGGATATCGAAGCAGCGGGTATCTTCGGGCCGTTGCTGCTGGGTAGGTTGCGCGCTTTCGCCGGGCAGGTTGCGCAGGTCCTCGAGGCGCCGTTGCTGCTCTTCGAGCAGGCGGTTCTGGCGTTCACGGATCAGGTCCTGGTCACCCGGTGAAACGGCCCAGGCCAACGGGCTGCACAGTGTTGCAACAAATGCGAAGCGCGCATAATTGCGCGCTGAGTGAAGACGTACCGGCATACCTGTCCCTGGTGATCAACGCAAAGTGGCGCGCATAGTAAGTGGCCAGCATATTGGCGTCAATTTGCCATCAGTCAGCTTTTTCGGAGACTCCGGTAGGAAGCTGCACAAGCGCCGATCCATAGCGCTTGTGCGCTCATCAGACTCCCTTCCAGGCAGGCGTCTGATGAATCTGCCTGATCAGGGCATTACAGGCGGGACATATTGCAACGTGGTGCCCAGCGCCCACAGCAACACCAGCACCAGCGGTACATGCACCAGCAACTGCACGAACGAGAAGCCGATCAGGTCACGCGCCTTGAGCCCCAACACCCCCAGCAGCGGCAGCATGTAGAACGGGTTGATCAGGTTCGGCAGCGCCTCGGCGGCGTTGTAGATCTGCACCGCCCAGCCCAGGTGGTATTGCAGGTCGTTGGCCACCAGCATCACGTACGGCGCCTCGATGATCCACTTGCCACCGCCGGACGGAATGAAGAAGCCAAGCACCGCCGAGTACACGCCCATCAGCAAGGCGTAGGTGTCATGGGTGGCGATCTGGGTGAAGAACAGCGAGATATGGTGAGCCAGGGTCTGGGCGTCCGCGCCCTTGACCTGGGTGAGAATGGCGGCGATCGAGCCGTACAGCGGGAACTGGATCAGCACCCCGGTGGTGGTCGGCACGGCGCGAGCCACGGCATCGAGGAAGCTGCGCGGGCGCCAGTGCAGCAAGGCACCGAGCATGATGAACAACAGGTTGTAGGTGTTCAGCCCGGAAATCGCGGTGATCGCCGGCTTGGTGGCGAACTCCTGGTACAGCCAGCCGGCGGCCAGGGCCACCAGCAGCAGGATCAGGATCGGGCTGTATTCCAGCCACTCACCCGGGCGCGTGCGCTGGGGCGAAGGTGGTGCGCTGAAGCTCGGGTCCACTCCACAATCCTGCGCGCTGCGGGCGCTGTTCGGGCCAGGCGCGGTGGCATAGGCGACGATCAGCGAAACGATCACCAGCGCGGCGAGCATCACCCCGGACTGCCAGAGGAAGATGGTCTCGGTGAACGGGATCACCCCGGTGATCGACAGGATCGACGGCGGCAGGCTGGCCGGGTTGGCCTGCAACTGCGCGGCCGACGACGACAGGCCCAGCGCCCACACCGCGCCCAGGCCCAGGTAGGCGGCGGCGCCGGCGGCGCGGTAGTCCATCTTCAGGTCGGTGCGGCGCGCCAGGGCGCGCACCAGCAGGCCGCCGAACACCAGCGACAGGCCCCAGTTGAGCAAGGAGGCGAGCATCGAGATCAGCGCCACCCAGCACACCGCCGAGCGGCCGTTCTTCGGCAGCCGCGCCAGGCGGTCGATCAGCCGGGCGGCGGGTGGCGAGCTAGCCACCACATAGCCACCGATGACCACGAAGGCCATCTGCATGGTGAACGGGATCAGGCTCCAGAAGCCGTCACCGAAGGCCTTGGCGGTGTCGGTGGGCTTGCCGCCCATGGCCAGGGCGCCGAGGGCCACCAGCATCACGGCCAGGGCGGCGAACACCCAGGAATCGGGGAACCAGCGTTCGGCCCAGTTGGAGCAGCGCAGGGCAAAGCGGGCGGAGCGGCTGTCTTGGATATCAGCGGCCACGATGTTTTCCTTTTTTGGTTTTATTGGTGGATTTTGCAACAGACAAGGCAAAGCCCTATGGAAGCGCAAGCGTGGAACGGGCTCGCCCCGCGACAGCGCCCGACCAGGCGATCGTGGCACCTGGGCTGACGTCATCGCGGGGCAAGCGCGCTCCCACAAGCCCCCTCAGGGGAATGTTGATTAGAAGGTCATTTCCTCGACATCGTCCGGCACGATCAGCTTGCCGGCAGTCTTCGCGACGATTTCCTCGACACTCACGCCCGGCGCGGTCTCGCGCAGGATGAAGGCGCCGTTTTCGATCTCCAGGTAGGCCAGGTCGGTCAGCACCTTGCGGATGCAGCCGGCACCGGTCAGCGGCAGGCTGCACATGGGCAGCAGCTTGGACTCGCCGTCCTTGGAGGCATGGGTCATGGTGACGATGATGTTGTCGGCGCCGGCCACCAGGTCCATGGCGCCGCCCATGCCCTTGACCAGCTTGCCGGGGATCATCCACGAGGCGATGTTGCCCTGCACGTCCACCTCGAAGGCTCCGAGCACGGTGAGGTCGACATGGCCGCCACGGATCATGGCGAAGGATTGCGCCGAATCGAAGATCGACGCGCCACGGCGGGCGGTGACGGTCTGCTTGCCGGCGTTGATCATGTCGGCGTCGATGGTGGCTTCGGTGGGGAACTCGCCCATGCCCAGCAGGCCGTTCTCCGACTGCAGCATCACTTCCATGCCGTCGGGCACGTAGTTGGCCACCAGGGTGGGGATGCCGATGCCGAGATTGACGTAGTAGCCGTCCTTGAGTTCACGGGCGACGCGTTGCGCCATTTGTTCGCGGGTCAATGCCATGGTCAGGATCTCTTTGTTGTTCTTGAGGGCGGCGCTCAGGCCTTGACGGTGCGCTTTTCAATGCGCTTCTCGAAGGTGCCGACGATGACCCGGTCGACATAGATGCCCGGGGTGTGGATCTCGCTGGGCAGCAGCACGCCAGGCTCGACGATCTCTTCGACCTCGACCACGGTGATCTTGCCGGCGGTGGCGGCCAGCGGGTTGAAGTTCTGCGCGGTGTTGCGGTACACCACGTTGCCGTAGTGGTCGGCCTTCCAGCCTTTGACGATGGCGAAGTCGCCGGTGATGGATTCTTCGAGGATGTACTTGCGACCGTTGAACTCGCGTACTTCCTTGCCTTCGGCAACCGGGGTGCCATAGCCGGTGGCGGTGAAGAAGGCCGGGATGCCGGCGCCGCCGGCGCGCATCTTCTCGGCCAGGGTGCCTTGCGGGGTAAGCTCCACTTCCAGTTCGCCGCTGAGCAGCTGGCGTTCGAACTCGGCGTTCTCGCCGACGTAGGAGGCGATCATCTTGCGAATCTGCCGGTCCTCGAGCAGCACGCCCAGGCCGAAGCCGTCGACGCCGCAGTTGTTGGAGACCACGGTCAGGCCCTTGACGCCGCGGCGCTTGATTTCGGCGATGAGGTTCTCGGGGATGCCGCACAGGCCAAAGCCGCCGGCCAGCACGGTCATGTCGTCGGTCAGGCCCGCCAGGGCCTCTTCGTAAGTTGCTACACGCTTGTCCAGTCCGGCCATGCTCAGTCGCCTTTTGTAGTTGTTGGAACCGTACGGTCATCTTCACTGTAGTCGACTGATTTGTTAATTTTGTTTTCGTCATCGATTGATAACTTTTCCAAAACAAAGGGTCAGCCCCTCATGAACGTCAAGCAGTTGCGGGCCTTCGTCACCGTGGCCAAGTACCAGAGCTTCGCCCAGGCCGGCGAGCACCTGCACGTGTCGCAACCGGCCCTGAGCCTGACCATCAAGGCCCTGGAGGACAACCTCGGCGGCGCCCTGCTCACCCGCACCACCCGCAGCGTCAGCCTGACCCCCGAGGGCGAGGTGCTGCTGCCCCTGGCCAGGCGCCTGCTCGCCGATTGGGACGATACCGAGGAAATGTTGCGCCAGCGCTTCACCCTGCAACTGGGCCGGGTGTCGGTGGCGGCAATGCCGGCGTTCGCCGGCAACCTGCTGCCACGGTCGCTGAAGGTGTTTCGCCAGCGCTACCCCAAGGTCAATGTCACCGTGCACGACGTGATCAACGAGCAGGTGCTGGAACTGGTGCGCCATCGCCGCGTCGAACTGGGCATCGGTTTCGAGCCGGAAAGCAGCGAGGCGCTGCGTTTCCACCCGCTGTACATGGATCGCTTCGTCGCCGTGGTGCCTGCAGACTCGCCCCTTGCCCAGCAGCCCCAGGTGCGTTGGCAGGAGCTGCTGGCCGAGGACTTCATCGCCCTGCAGCGGCCATCGGCGGTGCGCCTGCTGCTCGAACAGCACCTGGCCGCCAACCATGGCAAGCTGGCGGTGGCCTTCGAGAGCCATCAGTTGTCGACCATCGGCCGCATGGTCGCCAGTGGCCTGGGAGTCAGCGCGGTGCCGGCGCTGTGCATCGAGCAGATGCAGGAGCTCGGTGCCCGTTGCGTGCCGCTGGTCGATCCCACCGTGGAGCGGCGCATCGGCGTGATCGCCCTGGGCGATCACAAGCTGTCCAAGGCCGCCGAGGCGCTGCTCGATGTGCTGCTGACCCATACCCATCCACAGGAGGTGACATGCGTTACGTGAATCTGGCGGGCTCCCGCGTTCCGGCCATCGGCCAGGGTACCTGGTACATGGGCGAGGACCCGGGCCACAGGGCCGCCGAAGTGGCGGCGCTGCAACAAGGCATCGACCTGGGCCTGGGCCTGATCGACACCGCTGAAATGTACGCCGAGGGCGGCGCCGAACAGGTGGTCGGCCAGGCCATCGCTGGGCGCCGGGACCAGGTGTTCCTGGTCAGCAAGGTCTATCCGCACAATGCCAGCCGACGCGGTGTGCCGGCCGCCTGCGAGCGCAGCCTCCAGCGCCTGGGCACCGACTGCATCGACCTATACCTGCTGCACTGGCGCGGCCAGTACCCGCTGGACGAGACGGTGGAAGCCTTCGAGCGGCTGATCGAGCAGGGCAAGATTCGCCGCTGGGGCGTGTCCAATTTCGACCTCGACGACCTGCGCGAACTGGATAACAGGGCCTGCGCCACCAACCAGGTGCTGTACAACCCGGCCGAGCGTGGCATCGAATTCGACCTGCTGCCGTGGAGCCGCGAGCAGGGCTTGCCAACCATGGCCTACTGCCCGTTGGCCCAGGCCGGGCGCTTGCTGGGTCACCCGGTGCTGACGCAGATCGCCGAGCGCCATGGCGCCACGCCGGCCCAGGTGAGCCTGGGCTGGGTCACGCGCAATGATGGGGTGATCGCGATTCCCAAGGCGGTGGATCCGCAGCATGTGCGCTTGAATGCGGCGGCGGCCGACCTGGTGCTTGCCGAAGAGGACCTGCAAGCCATCGAGCAGGCGTTTCCGGCTCCGACACGCAAGCAGCGACTGGCGATGGTCTGAGGCTTAATGAAAGTCCCGGCTGCGCACATCAAGCCCCTGCAACAGCGGGCTGATGTCTTCCAGGCGCCGGGCGATCAGGTGCCGCACCCCGCTCTCCTGCTCCAGCCGCCCGCTCACCTTGAGCAACTTCGAACCTACCAGTTCGCGCCGTTGGCGCTCTGCCAGGTCGCGCCAGACCACTACGTTGACCATGCCATGCTCGTCCTCGAGGGTGACGAAGGTCACGCCACTGGCGGTCTGTGGTCGCTGGCGCCCGACCACGATGCCAGCGACGGCGATGCTGTCGCCATGCTCGACCCCTGCCAGCTCCCTTGAACTGCGACACCCCAGCGCGCGTAAGCGTGTCCGCAACAGGGTCAGGGGGTGCGGCCCGAGGGTGGTGCCCAGGGTGTCGTAGTCGGCGGCCAGGTCTTCGGCAATGCTGGGTGCAGGCAAGGCCACCGCCTGTTCACGTGTCGATTCAACCTCGGCGAACAACGGGAGTTGCGCCTGCACCGCCGCCACCTGCCAGCGCGCCTGGTGGCGGTCGCCAGCCAGCCCGCGCATTGCCCCGGCATCGGCCAGGCGCGCCCGGGCCCGGCCATCGAGCCCGGCGCGCAGGCACAGGTCCTCGACATCCCGCCAGGGGCGCTGCGCCCTCGCCTGCTCCAGGCGCCGGGCATCGCCTTCGCTGAAGCCGCGGATCTGGCGCAGGCCCAGGCGGATGGCCAGTTCGTTCTCGCCCAGTGCCTCCAGGGTGCAATCCCACTCGCTGTGGAACACATCCACCGGGCGCACCTCGATGCCCTGGCGGCGCGCCTCCTGCAGCAACTGGTCGGGGCTGTAGAAGCCCATCGGCCAGCTGTTGACCAGCGCGCAGGTGAAGATCGCCGGCTCATGGCACTTGAGCCAGCTGCTGGCGTAGCACAAAAGGGCAAAGCTGGCGGCGTGGGACTCGGGGAAGCCGTAGCTGCCAAAACCCTTGATCTGCTCGAAGATACGCTCGGCAAAGGCCAGCTTGTAGCCATTGCGCAGCATGCCCGCGATCAGCCGCTCGCGGTGCGGCTCCAGGCCGCCATGGCGCTTCCAGGCGGCCATGCTGCGGCGCAACTGGTCGGCCTCGCCGGGGCTGTAGTCGGCGGCGACCATGGCCAGCTCCATCACCTGCTCCTGGAACAGCGGCACGCCCAGGGTGCGCTCGAAGACGGCCTTGAGCTTTTCCGATGGGTAGGTGACCGGCTCCTGTTCGAGCCTGCGGCGCAGGTATGGGTGGACCATGTCGCCCTGGATCGGCCCCGGACGGACGATGGCCACCTCGATCACCAGGTCGTAGAACTTCACCGGCTTGAGCCGGGGCAGCATGGCCATCTGCGCCCGCGACTCGATCTGGAACACGCCCATGGTCTCGGCGCGGCCGATCATGGCGTAGGTGGCCGGGTCTTCCTTGGGCAGGGTCGCCAGCGTGTACTCGAGGCCCCGGTGCCGGGCGATCAGGTCGAAGCAGCGGCGCAGCGCGCTGAGCATGCCCAGCGCCAGCACGTCGACCTTGAGCAGGCCGACCATGTCCAGGTCGTCCTTGTCCCACTGGATCACCGTGCGCTCGGCCATCGCCGCGTTCTCCACCGGCACCAGCTGGTCCAGCGGCTGTTCGGAGATGACGAAGCCCCCCGGGTGTTGCGACAGGTGCCGGGGAAAGCCGATCAGCTCCCCCGCCAGCACCAGGATGCGCCGCAGCGACGGGCTGTGCGCATCGAACCCGGCCTCGGCCAGGCGGGCGGCATCCGGGATGCGGTCGCTCCAGCGCCCGCAGCACTTGGCCAGGGCGTCCACCTGGTCGGCCGGCAGGCCGAGCACTCGCGCCACATCGCGCACCGCGCCGGCGGCGTGGTAGCTGCTGACCACCGCGGTGAGCGCCGCCCGGTGCCGGCCGTAGCGCTGGAACACGTACTGGATCACCTCTTCGCGGCGCTCATGCTCGAAATCCACGTCGATGTCCGGCGGCTCGTTGCGCTCGCGGGAAAGAAAGCGTTCGAACAGCAGGCGGTGTTCCATCGGGTCGAGCTCGGTGATGCCGAGGACAAAGCACACCACCGAGTTGGCCGCCGAGCCGCGCCCTTGGCAGAGGATGCGCTGGCGGCGGGCGAAGGCGACGATGTCGTGGACGGTGAGGAAGTAGCTCTCGTAGCCCAGTTCCTCGATCAGCGCCAGCTCCCGCTCCAGCACCGTGTTCACCTTGTCGCTCGGGCCCTGGGGCCAGCGTTCGGGCAACCCTCGGCGGCACAGTTCGCGCAGCCAGCTGGCCGGGGTCTGCCCGTCGGGCACCAGCTCACGCGGGTATCGGTATTGCAACTGCGACAGGTCGAACGTGCAGCGCGCCGCGACCTGCGAGGTCTGCGCGAGCAGATCGTCGGGGTACAGCTCGCGCAACTGCTCGAGCGACCTCAGGTGACGCTCGCCATTGGCGAACAGGTACCGCCCCGCCTCGGCGACCGCGCAATGTTCGCGGATGGCGGTCATGCAGTCCTGCAGCGCCCGCCGGCCACGCACGTGCATGTGCACATCGCCGCAGGCCACCAGCGGAATATCGAGCCGTGCCCCTAGCGCGCGCAGGTAAGCCAGGCGCTGGGCGTCGTCGGCCCCGCGGTGCAGGTGCAGCGCCAGCCACAGGCGCCCCGCGAACAGCGGCTGCAGCCAGGCCCCGGCGCTGTCGTCCGGCTCGGCCACCCACAGCGCCAGCAAGCCCTGGTGATGGGCCTCGAGGTCCTCGACGAGCAACTGGTAGCTGCCTTTCTGCGAACGCCGCCGGGCGCGGGTGATCAAGGCGCAGAGGCTCTGGTAGCCGGCAAGGTCCTGTGCCAGCAGGACCAGCTTCGGCCCCTGGTGCACCCGCACCTCGCTGCCGACGATCAACCGCACCTGATGCTGCTTTGCCGCCTGCCAGGCCCGGACGATGCCCGCCAGGGTGCATTCGTCGGTGATCGCCAGGGCCTGGTAACCCTGCTCGCGGGCGCGACGGAACAGCTCGTCGGCACTGGAGGCGCCACGCTGGAAACTGAAGTTCGACAGGCAGTGCAGCTCGGCGTAGCCGGGAGCGCTCATGCGAACCAGCCTTGCAGCCACAACGGCCCCGGGGCCGCGAGGTCGCGGAAGGCCCAGCCGCGCAGGCCATCACGGGTTTCGATGCGGTAGTAGTCGCGCCGCACATCACCACCGTCCCACCAGCCGGACTCGATGCGCTCGGCCTGTCCGAGCAGTTGCAGGCCGGTCTCGGCCAGCACCTGAGGCACCGGCAGCAACCAGCCGGGGCGTCGACCAGGGGCCATCACCAAATGGCCCTGCCCACCCTGCTCCACTCCTTGCCAGGCGCACTCGGGGCGATGATCGGCCTCGGCACGCAAGCCTTTGACCGCGTCATCGCCCAGCCGCGCGCGCAGGCGCTCGCGCAGTTGGTCCCAAGGCTGGGCCTGCTGCGCACGCGGGTCGAACAGCGCCTGGTGCTGGGGCACGAACGGTGGCAGGTCGGCGGCCAGCAGCCGCAGGTTGCGCACCGGCGCCGGGATGCGCAGCGGCTCCAGGCGGCCACGGGCAAGCTCGAACAACAGCGAGGCGTCGCGCTCGCCGGCCAGCAGGCCGACCTTGAGCACGGTGTCGGCGCCTTCGGCATGCTCCAGGTGCAACTCGAACCGCTGCACGCCACAGTCACGCCCGGCGAGGAAAGCCGCCAGGTCGTGGATAAGACGACGCAGGGGGAACAGCAGCGCCTGGTGCGACTCGACGTCGAAGTTCAGCTCCAGCCGCGCCTCGAAACGGTCGGGCGGCTGGTAGAAATCCAGCCCCAGGCTACGCAGGCCGAGCAGTTGGTCCAGGTGCAACTGCACCTGGGCGCTGAAACGCCTGGCCAGGGCATCCCGGGGTAACGCCAGTACCTGCCCGAGGCGGCGCAGGCCCATGCGGGCGAAGGCTTCGGCTGCCTCGCTGGGCAGGCCGACACGCTCGACGGGCATGTCGAGCAAGGCGTCGCGGGTTGCCTGCGGGCAGTTCAGCGCCAGGCCATCATGGCCGTTGGCGAGCATTCTCGCCGCCACCGGGTTGCTGGCCAGCACGATGCGCTGGCGCAAGCCGAGTGCCGCCAGTTCCTCGCGCAGGCGCGCCTCGAACGACGGCCACGGGCCGAACAGTTGCAGGCTCGAGCCCACTTCCAGCAACAACGCACGGGGATAGTGCAGGCTGACCTGGGCGCTGAAACGGTAGGCCCAGGCCGCGAGCAACTGTTGCAGCTGCTCGATACGCGCCGGTTCGACATCGACGCAGGCGAAACCGTCGGCCAGGGCACGGGCGGCGGTCAATGCCTGGCCGGCGCGCAGGCCCAGCGCACTGGCTGCCGGGTTGACCGCCCGCAGCACGCGGCGCTGGGGCGGCCCGCCAAGCAGCACCAGCGGTGCCTCGGGGTCGTCGCGTTCGCGCAGGACAGTGTCCAGCGCCAGCTGGGGAAACAGGATGCAGGCCCAGAGCATGGCGCATCACCCCTGCCCTGGGCAGGCGATGGGTGCGGCAGGCGGCAGGCCACCCCGGCACTTGAGCACGCGCCACTGTGCCGGGCGCAGGTCGAGGGCAATGCGCAGGGCGGCGGGCGAAGGGTTCAGCGCGGCCTGTCGCGGGCGGCAGGCAAACGCCAACGCGTTGCCGGTTTCCGCGGCCACTTGCAAACGCCGCAGCGCCCGATCATCGGCACGCTCCGGCCAGCACAACACCGCGGCGCAACTGCCCGAGCGCAGGCACTGCTCGGCCGCCCACAGGGCATCGCCGGCCTCGGCGTCGACCTGCACCAGCCAGCGCAGGTCGACTCCGGCAGCCTGCCAGGCCGGTGCATAAGGGATGAACGGCGGCGCCACCAGCACCACCCGCTGCCCTTCCCCACTCAGCCGGGCAAGCGTGGGCCAGAGCAACTGCAACTCACCGCAGCCGGGGCTGGCCAGCAGCAGCTCGCTGAGCGACGCCGCCGGCCAACCGCCTTCCGGCAGCCGACCATCGAGGGCGGCATGCCCGGTGGGCTGCAGGCCCTGCGGGCGCGCCTGGGCCTGCCGCCCGCGCCATACCTGGCGCTGGTCGAGCAGCCGGTCGAGTTCGACCACCGCGCCCATCAGTCACGCCTCAGCAAGCCGCAGAACACGCCTTCGATGAAGAACTCGCGCTCGGGGCTCACATCGATGGGGGCATAGGCCGGGTTGCGCGGCAGCAGGCGATAACCGCCGCGGATGCGCTGCAGGCGTTTGATGGTCACCTCGCCGTCGAGCCGGGCGACCACGATCTGCCCGTCGCGGGCCTCGCCCTGCTGGCGAATGCCGACCAGGTCACCGTCGAAGATGCCGTCGTCGACCATCGAGTCGCCGCGCACCTTGAGCAGGTAGTCAGGGGTACGCCGGAACAGGCTGGGGTCGAGCAGCAACTGCTCGTGGATATCGAGGTCGGGCCCGATCGGCGCACCGGCGGCGACCTGGCCGAGCACCGGCACTTCGAGGATCTCGGGCCGGCGCAGCGGCTCGGCCAGGCGGATGCCCCGCGCCTGGTTGGGGGTGACGTCGATGAAGCCGCCCTGGCTCAGGGCGGTGATGTGCTTGCGCGCCACGCTGCGCGAAGCGAAACCGAAGCGCTCGGCGATGTCGGCCAGCGACGGCGGCTGGCCTTGATCGGTGATGCGCTCGCGGATGAATTCGAGGATGGCGCGGCGTTTGGGGGATAAATTGTCCATGGAGCACATTTGTACTCCTTTCTGCGAAAACTGAACAGACCCCTTCGTCGCCGGCCTTCCGCGCCCAGGCTCAGTAGCGAATGGACAAAGCGATCGCCTCGTTTGGCGTCTGGTGTTTCTCCAGTAGCGCGAGTACGTCCTTCTTCAGTTGCGCCTGCTTGTCGATCAGCGGCAGGTCGCGGAACTTGTAGTCCAGGTCGGCATAGCTCTCCGAGACACCGGCATTGAGGTGGTTCTTGCCGAAGGTGTGCACGATGTGCTTGGACTTCCAGATGTCGTACTGGCTGAACACCTGTTCCGCGGGCAAGTGCTTGGCGACCGCGAACGGCAGCCGGGTCAGCAGGCAGTAGTTCATCTTGTACTTGTGGAACTGGTAGTGCTCCAGGGAGTGGACGAACGATACGTACCAGATATAGGTGGCGATCACTTCGATGTTGAAGGCCTTGTCATTGGCCTGGCACGGCAGGTTGACATAGCGGCACAGCTCGGCGACCCAGTTGTTGATGTAGGGCTCGGAGCCGTCGCGCAGCAGGTCGTCGTAACTGGCCGTGACGAACTTCAGCACCGCCGCGTAGTAGTCGCGGTACTGGGCGTTGAGTGCGTGCTGGCCATTGAGGTACTGGTCGAACGGGATGGCGAACTTGATCTCGAATTTCTGGGTCAGCGCCTGGTCTTCGGTGTCGCGCTTGTTGTACATGTTCAGGGCGTTTTCATAGCCGACCTTGTAGAAGGTCTGCGCCGAGTAGTAGCCGATGCAGCTGTAGAGGAACTTGTCGGCGATGCCTGTGGTTTCGCGCAGCGACAGCGGCGATTCCTTGAACTGGTGGTTGAGCATCAGGATATAGGCGGTGTGCGGGTCCATCAGCTTGTGGAAGTTGGAGCCCTTGGGCACCAGGTTGAACAGGAACGCCGCTCCCATTTCGGCGAAGAACAGGTGATGGTGCAGGTGCGCGCCGAGGATGAAGAACACCATGGTGTTCGACATGAAGTAGACCTTGGCCAGGTCCCAGTGCGGCTCGCCCGGGCCGACGCTGAAGCCGTCGCGCAGGGTGATGCGCATGCTGTCGGTGGCGAAGTCCTGGGCGATGGAAATGCTGGCCACGTCGAACACCGAGCTGGACAGGCGGATCTCGCGGGTGAAATCACGCATGTCGAAGGTCGATACGCCATCGACCGTCTGCAGGTAATGGGTGATCTGCGACGACATCAGGAAGACTTTCAGGTCCTCGTCGGAAATCGCCGTCGGTTGCGGGAACTGGCCCAGCGGTACTTTGTAGTAGTCGCGGTTGGCCTTGATGATCGACTGGATGTAGTTATGGTAGACCTTGTCTTTTCTCCAGCGATAGACCAGTTCGGCGGGCAGTTTCTTGGGGATGTAGCCCATGTGGTAGTCAGTGCCCGGGATCGCCGTGCTCTCCATCGAGATGGAGTCGCGGTTGTAGTGGCGGTAGCCGAAGTAGCGCGGCAGCAGCCATTTCAACTGCACCCACTTCCAGGCCAGGAAACTGGCGCTGAGATTGATCGCGTACAGCGACAACAGCAACGGTACGAACTTTACGTAATACAGGCCGATGTACACATGCTTCAATGGCTCGGCCCGGGTCTTGCTCATCAACAGGATCACCGGGCTGGCGGTGATGAAAAACGCCAGCAGGATAACTTCCAGCATGCTTCAAACTCCTTGTTCGATCGCTTTGTTCTTCTTGCGGCTTGCGCCGTAGCTGTACAGGCAGGCGCCTGTGAAAATCACGTTGACGACGCTCCAGATGAGCGCGGCGTCGGGGCTGTACCAAGTCGTCAGATCGAAGGCCGGCAGGTTCATCAGCGGGGCGTCGCCGGCGATAGTGCGCACGAACAGGTAGAAGCCGAAGGTGTAGGCGCGGGCCTGGAAGTACAGGTCGGAGCGGCGCAGGAGCAAGGCGTAGGCCACCGGCGCCAGCAACAGCGGCAGTGCGTAGCCGAAGGTGGTGATCCGCGCCGAGTACAGGAAACACAGGTTCCAGGTGGTGTACAGGTAGGGCCAGTAGGCCGGGACGCGCACCACGAAATCACTGTGGCGGCCTGAGATCTCCCAGTGTTGGCGCGAGTACGGCAGGCACAGGATCAGGCCCACGGCGGCGACGATGTTGAGGACGTTGCCGGTTTGCCAGTCGATCACTGAGGCTTCGATGATGTTGAGCACGATCACCAGGTAGATGAGCTTGTAGATGAAACCTTCGATTTTCGGCCTGTACCTGGCGTAAGCCAGGAAGCACATGGGCAGCAGCACGCTGATGGTCTTGATGCGCATGAACAGGTTGGCGTTCGGCACCAGTAACGCCGGCAGCGCCAGCACGAAGAAGGTCAGGCCCACCAGGCGGTAGCGCCTGAACAGCTCGGCGACCAGCAGCAAGACCGCGAAAAGAACCAACATCAACAACAAGGTGTTCGGCATGAGGTGTTTCCCTACTCATTCATGGATCGACGTGGGCCAGGCGCGAATGGCGGGCACGGCAAAGCCTGCCGCGCGCGGCGCCAGGCCAGAGGCCCGGTGCCGTGGAGCAATGGACGGATTACGTGGGTGTGGTGTTTGCCAAGTGGGCCGAGACGCGACCTGGCTCAGGCCTTGCCGAGCACGTGGGCCTCAGCCTCAAGCCATTTCCTGATGGCTTCGGGCATCGGCGCGGTAGTGGGTTCGACCTTGAGCTTTTCGGCGATCACCGCGTTGGCGACCAGGCCTTTGCGACCGACCCAGGCGCCCTTGGAATAACCAGTCACCACCACTTCACCGGCACGGTTGAAGAAGGTGTACTGGAAGTAGGTCCAGCTCTCGTCGAGGCAGCAGATGCTGAACTCGGCGGTGTATTGTTCGAACATGGAAAGTTGCTTTTTATAGACGACCAGATTACCGCCGAGCATGGGTTTCCAACCCAACTTGAAGGCAGGAATAAGGATCTTCGCACGCAGGCAAAGTTCCAGCATGAACAGATCGACAATCGTCATGTAACGGCCGTTGTTCATGTGTTTATTGATGTCTATATCGTTCGGCCAGACCCGCAGCGTACGCTGCAGCGTTTCGGTCAGGGCCATCGGCGGCTTGAAGAAACCGCGCAGAATAGCCAGCAACAGACGGATGTAGAGATTCATCCAGTTATCCCTCCCTAGGATTTTTATTATCGTTCCCTGTTCGGTCACCCGTTGTTTTTTCGGGTGGCCGCAAGCGGCGCGTTGCAGGCCTGCTTG
This sequence comes from Pseudomonas soli, assembly GCF_900110655.1. GTDB lineage: Bacteria > Pseudomonadota > Gammaproteobacteria > Pseudomonadales > Pseudomonadaceae > Aquipseudomonas > Aquipseudomonas soli. Next base: position 1,640 of record NZ_FOEQ01000026.1, on the reverse strand, counting down.
TTTAATTCCGGAGCGGGGCGAAAGCTAACAGCTTTCAACAGGAGCAACCAGTGGCAACAGCCTCAATTAAACGGAAAAACGCAACTGAATAACCGGTCACGTTTGGACTTTATATCCAATTGATGCTGAAACGTTTGTTGGTTGATGACATATCTATCCGTAGTGATGCACATCAGTCTGTGGTGCTGCTCAGTGCCCGGCGCAGTGCCTCGGGCAGATCAACCGGTTGCTTGCTATCGGAGCAGACGCATACCTGGGTCATGCTGGCGCGGAAACATGACTCGCCACTGGCTCCTACCCCTTCCACATTGAAACTGAACGATGTGCGGCCGAGCGGCCCGCTGCTGACGTGCACGCGGATCAGGTCGTCCCAGGCCATCGGCGCCAGGAACTCGATGGACAATGCCCTTGCCGGCGGCATGACACCCATGGCGAACAGCTTGCGCAGGCCTTCGCCGCCCAGCTGGTGGGAAAGAAACTCGTGGATCGCCTCGATGACGAAGTAACTGATACGCGGCGTGTAGACGATCCCGGCGGGGTCGCAATCGCCGAACAGGATCTTGCGGGTGGTGACGAAAGGCATGGGGTGGGTGCTCCGTGCAGTGGATGCCTGGCAGCCGATAGTAACCGTTCAGGGTCTCTTGGGGCTGGAGCGTTTGCTCGGCAGCCCCACTGCCTGTGAGACTTGTGCCGAAAACGCGAAAGAACCGGCCAACTGCACTTTCCAATGCTGATGGCATAAGATGCTGCTGAATGGTTTCTCCCCCTTAAGGATGCCCGATGCTGACCGCCCTGCTGTTCGATCTCGATGGGACCCTCACCGATACCGACACACTGCACTTGCAAGCCTTCCGCAAGCTGCTGTACGACTACGATGGCCGCGAGCTGACTCAGGAGCAGTTCAACACCCAGGTCAGCGGACGCTCCAACGGCCTGTTGTTCGCCGAGCTGTTTCCCCAGGCCGATGCCACCCACCGCCAGGTCCTGGCCGAGCGCAAGGAGGCGTTGTTCCGCGAACTGTCGCCAACCCTGACACCAATGCCCGGCCTGCTGCATCTGCTGGCACATGCCGAGCAGCACGGCATCGGCATGTGCGTGGTGACCAACGCGCCGCGCCTGAACGCCGAGCACATGCTCGGGGCCATGGGCCTTGGCGAGCGTTTCGGCCATGTGCTGGTCGCCGATGAGCTGGCACGGCCCAAGCCCGATCCCCTGCCCTACCTTACCGGGCTGCAGTGCCTGCAGGCCCAGGCCGGGCAGGCGCTGGCCTTCGAGGACTCGCTGCCTGGCGTCAAGGCGGCTGTCGATGCCGGCATCTTCACCGTGGGCCTGGCCACTACCCAGCCGGCCGAACGACTGCTGGAAGCCGGGGCGCGGCTGGTGATCGAAGACTATGACGATCCGCGGTTGTGGGATGTGATCGGACGGATGCAAGAGACGGCCTGATCAACTGACACCTCATGGCTTTTTCCACCGGCAGGTCGACCTGAGTTTTGCAAACGTTCGAATTGTTGCCGTTGCCGTTGCCGTTGCCGTTGCCGTTGCCGTTGCCGATCAGGAGTCTAGCGCCCTACCCAGCTAGCGACAGCTGCGTCAGCCCAGGCGCCGCCCGTAACTTCGCGACTTCAGGAGGCCGAACG
>NZ_FOEQ01000028.1 GCF_900110655.1 Pseudomonas soli | reverse complement strand
GGCGTCACCGTGCTATGGCTGACCGCCGGCCTGTTCCACCAGTTCGCTGACGACCTGCTGCCGGCGTTGCGTGGCCTGCGTTACCTGATGGTCGGTGGTGATGTGCTGGACCCGGCGGTGATTGCCCGGGTGCTGCGCGATGGCGCGCCGCAACACCTGCTCAATGGCTACGGCCCGACCGAGGCCACCACCTTCAGCACCACCCACGAAATCACCGCGGTGGGCGAGGGCAGCATCCCGATCGGCAAACCGATCGGCAACAGCCGCTGCTACGTGCTCGATGCCCGCCAGCAACTGCTGCCGGTGGGGGCGGTGGGCGAGTTGTACATCGCCGGCGACGGCGTGGCCCTGGGTTACCTGGGCCAGCCAGAGCTGACGGCCGAGCGCTTCCTGCCCGATCCGTTCAACGGCGGCACGATGTATCGCAGTGGCGACCTGGTCAGTTGGCAGGCCGACGGCACCCTGCGCTACCTGGGCCGTGCCGACCAGCAGATCAAGCTGCGCGGTTTCCGCATCGAACTGGGCGAAATCGAGGCGCGCCTGGGCGAATGCCCGGGCGTGCGCGACGCGGCGGTGATCGTGCGTGAGGACGCGCCGGGCGACAAACGCCTGGTGGCGTACTTCACCGGCGAGACCCCGGCCATCGGCGAACTGCACGAGCGTCTGCAAGGTGTACTGCCGGACTACATGCTGCCGTCGGCTTATGTGCGACTTGAAGCCTTGCCATTGACCGCCAACGGCAAGCTCGACCGCCGTGCGTTGCCGCAGCCGGGCAGCGAGGCCGTGGTCAGCCGCGCCTTCGAGGCGCCGCAGGGCGAGGTGGAGACGGCACTGGCCGCAATCTGGGCCGAGGTGCTCAAGGTCGAGCAGATCGGTCGCCACGACCACTTCTTCGAGCTGGGCGGCCACTCGCTGCTGGCGGTGAGCCTGGTCGAGCGCATGCGCAAGGCCGGCCTGGCTGCCGACGTGCGCGTGCTGTTCGCCCAGCCGACCCTGGCCGCGCTGGCGGCGGCGGTGGGTTCTGGACGAGAGGTAGCCGTACCCGAGAACCGTGTCCCCCACGATGCGACCCGGATCACGCCAGAGATGCTCAGCCTGATTGATCTCGACCAGGCCAGCATCGACCGCATCGTCGCCAGCGTGCCGGGCGGCGCCGCCAATGTGCAGGAGATCTACCCGCTGGCGCCGTTGCAGGAAGGCATCCTCTATCACCACCTGAGTGCGGAGCAGGGTGATCCCTATCTGCTGCAGACCCGCCTGGCCTTCGACAGCCTGGAACGGCTGCAAGCCTGTGCCGGTGCCTTGCAGCAGGTCATCGACCGCCACGATATCCTGCGCACTTCGGTGGTATGGGAAGGTTTGGCGGAGCCGGTGCAGGTGGTCTGGCGCCAAGCCCGCCTGGACGTGCACGAAGTTACTGGGCTGGGCGAGGAGGCGGTGATCGAGCGCCTGCACGATCATTTCGACGCACGCTCGCAGCGCCTGGACCTGACCCAGGCGCCACTGCTGCGCCTGACCTACGCCATGGACCCGGCCGGGCAGCGCGTGGTCGCGGTGCTGCACTTCCATCACCTGGCCCTGGACCACACGGCGATGGAGGTCATTGTCCATGAAATGCAGGCGTTGTTGTCTGGGAGCCAGCACCTGCTGAGCGCAGCCGTGCCGTACCGCACCTACGTGGCCCAGGTGCGCCTGGGCGCCGCCGAGGCGGGGCACGAGGCGTTCTTCCGCGACATGCTCGGCGATGTCGACGAGCCGACCCTGCCCATGGGCCTGGCCGATGTGCAGGGCGATGGGCGTGATATCGAGGAAGCCCGCCTGCCGCTGGACCTGGCCTTGTCGCGCCGGGTGCGCGAACAGGCGCGGGCGCAGGGTGTCAGCGCCGCGAGCCTGATGCACCTGGCCTGGGCCCGCGTGGTCGGCGTGCTGGCGGGACGTCACGACGTGGTGTTCGGCACCGTGCTGATGGGCCGCCTGCAGGGCGGCGAGGGCGCCGACCGTGCGTTGGGCGTGTTCATCAATACCTTGCCGTTGCGCATCGACACGGCCAAGGGGGCCAGTGACGCAGTACGGCTTACCCACCAGCGGCTGTCGGCGCTGCTTGGCCACGAACATGCATCGCTGGCGCTGGCTCAGCGTTGCAGTGGGGTGGCGGCCTCGTCGCCACTGTTCAGCGCCTTGCTCAACTACCGTCACAGCCCGGTTGATGTCGCCGCAGCAGCTGGCGACAGCTTCCAGGGTATGCACCAGTTGGGCGGCGAGGAACGCAGCAACTACCCACTTACCCTGAGCGTGGACGACCACGGCGAAGGCTTCACCCTCAGTGTGCTGGCCCTGTTGGGGATCGGCGCCGAGCGGGTCGCGGGCTGGATGAGCTCGGCTGTGGCCGGGCTGATCCAGGCGTTGGAGCAAGGTGGCGCGGTGCAGGTCGACACATTGCCCATCCTCGATCACACAGCGCTGGGCCAAGTGCTCGAAGGCTTCAATGCCACGGCTGCGAGCTACCCGCAGGGGCACACCGTGCACGCGCTGGTCGAGGCCCAGGCACCCGAGGCGCTGGCCGTGGTGCAGGGCGAGGTGAGCCTGAGCCATGGCGAGCTGAACCAGCGCGCCAATCGCCTGGCCCATTACCTGATCAAGCGTGGCGTGGCGCTGGGCGACCGTGTCGCGCTGTGCCTGCCGCGCGGTCCGCAGCGGCTGGTGGCGATGCTGGCCGTGCTCAAGGCCGGCGCGGCCTATGTGCCGGTCGATCCGGGCTATCCGGCGGAGCGCATTGCCTATCTGCTCAGTGACAGTGCGCCGACGCTGGTGCTGGTCGAATCGAGCACTGAGTCGCTGGTGGGCGAGGTGGCCAAGGTTGCGCTGGATGGCGATGACTGGGCTCATGAAGCCGACAGCAACCCCGTCGTCACCGGTCTGGATGCGGATCAGCTGGCTTATGTGATCTACACCTCCGGCTCCACCGGCCAGCCCAAGGGGGTGATGGTCGAGCACCGTACCCTGGCCAACCTGGTCCACTGGCATTGCCAGGCCTTCGACCTGGGCGCCGGCAGCCACAGCTCCAGCGTCGCCGGCTTCGGCTTCGACGCCATGGCCTGGGAGGCCTGGCCGGCGCTGTGTGCTGGGGCGGTGCTGCACCTGCCGCCGGTGCAGATTGGCGGCGAGCACGTGGACGAACTGCTCGACTGGTGGCTGGAGCAGCCGCTGCAGGTGAGCTTCCTGCCGACCCCGGTGGCCGAGCAGGCGCTGCGCCGCGAACGCCAGCACCCGACCCTGCGCACCTTGCTGGTGGGCGGCGACCGCCTGCGCCAGTTCGACCGCGATCCGGGCTTCGTGCTGGTCAACAACTACGGCCCGACCGAGACCACGGTGGTCGCAACGTCCGGTCAACTTCAGCCGGGTGGCGCGCTGCATATCGGCAAGCCGACCGCCAATACCCGTGTCTATGTGCTGGATGCGCAGCTCCAACCGGTGCCGGTCGGCGTGACCGGCGAGCTGTACATCGGTGGCGCGCAGGTGGCACGCGGTTACTTCAACCGCCCCGACCTTAGCGCCGAGCGTTTCCTTGACGACCCGTTCGCTGGTGGCCGGATGTATCGCACTGGCGACTTGGTGCGCTGGAACGCCGACGGCACCCTGGACTACCAGGGGCGCAACGACGACCAGGTGAAGATCCGCGGTGTGCGGGTCGAGCTGGGCGAGATCGAGGCCGCGCTCAAGGCCCTGCCGGGCATCGCCGATGCCGTGGTGCTGGTGCGTGACGAGCGCCTGCTGGCGTGGTTTACCGAAGCGGCAGCGGTCGATATCGAGCGCCTGCGCGAGGACTTGCAGGCCAGCCTGCCGGCGCATCTGCTACCGCAAGCCTTGATGCGCCTGGACGCGCTGCCACTGACCAGCCACGGCAAGCTGGATCGCAAGGCGCTGCCGGATCCCGACCCCTCGGCCCTGGTTCGCCAAGTCTATGTCGCGCCGAGCGGTGCTTCCGAGGTGGCAATAGCCGCGATCTGGGCCGAGGTGCTGGGTATCGAGCAGGTTGGTCGCCACGACAACTTCTTCGAACTCGGCGGCCACTCGTTGCTGGCGGTAAGCCTGACCGCGCGCCTGCGACAGGCCGGACTGCAGGCCGACGTACGCACCTTGTTCGGCCAGCCGACGGTGGCGGCGCTGGCGGCGACCCTGGGCCAGAGCCATCAGGTCGAGGTCCCGGCCAACCGGATCCCGGCCGGCTGCACCCGGATCACCCCGGACATGCTGCCGCTGGTGGAGCTGGAGCCGGCCGCCATCGAACGTATCGTCGCCACGGTGCCGGGCGGCGCGGCCAACGTGCAGGACATCTACCCGCTGGCGCCGTTGCAGGAAGGCATCCTTTATCACCACCTCAGCTCGCCGGAGCACGACCCCTACGTGCTGGCCTCGCGCATGGCGTTCGCCAGCCACGAACGCCTGCACGCCTTTGTCGATGCCCTGGGCAAGGTGATCGCCCGCCACGACGTGCTGCGCACCTCGGTGCTGTGGGACGGCCTGCCGCAGGCGGTGCAGGTGGTCTGGCGCCAGGCCGCTCTGGCGGTGTTCGAGGTGGCGGATGAAGCCGCGGTGCCGCACGCCCTGGCCCTGGAACAGGCCCCGTTGGTGCGTCTGTACCACTGGCCGGACCCGCAAGGTTCAGGGTTGCTGGCCGCGTTGCAGTTCCACCATATCGTCCTCGACCATACCGCCCTGGATGTACTGGGCCGCGAGCTGGTCGGTTACCTGCAGGGTGCAGCGGTGCCGGCCGGGCAGGGCGCGCCATACCGCAACTACGTGGCCCAGGCGCGCCTGGGCGTCAGCCAGGCCGAGCACGAGGCGTTCTTCCGCAAGCAACTGGGCGATATCGACGAGCCGACCTTGCCTTACGGCCTGGGGGACGTGCAGGTCGATGGCCAGGGTATCGAGGAGGCCCAGCTGTGGCTGGACGCGGCCCTGTGCGCAGACCTGCGGCAACAGGCCCGGCAGTTGGGCGTCAGCGTCGCCAGCCTGTTCCACCTGGCCTACGGCCGTCTGCTGGCAGCGACCAGCGGCCGCGACAGCGTGGTGTTCGGCACCGTGCTGCTGGGCCGGCTGGAAGCTGGCGAGGGCGCCGAACAGGCCTTGGGCATGTTCATCAACACCCTGCCGTTGCGCCTGGACCTGCAGGCCGCGACCCTGCAGGAGGCGGTGCATCAGACCCAGCAGCGCCTCAGTGCCTTGCTCGCCCACGAGCATGCTTCGCTGGCCCTGGCCCAGCGCTGCAGCGGCGTGCCGGCACCGGCGCCGCTGTTCAGCGCGATGCTCAACTACCGTCACGGCAGCCAGGCGGACGAGGCCCAGCGCCTGGCGCTGCAGGGTATCGAGACCCTGCAGAGCAACGAGCGCAGCAACTATCCGCTGAGCCTGAGCGTGGACGACATCGGTGCAAGCTTCCGTCTGGTGGCCCTGGCCCCGGCGGCGGTCGGCGCCGCGCGGGTCTGTGAGCAACTGCGGCAGGTGCTGCAGGCCATGGTCGAAGCGCTGGCACGCGAGCCACGCCAGGCGTTGCTGCAACTGCCGGTGCTGTCGCTCGATGAGCGCCGTCAGCTGCTGCACGACTGCAACCGCACGGCGCGGCCTCACGACCTGACCCAGACCCTCCAGGCGCTGTTCGAGGCCCAGGCCCTGCGTACGCCCGAGGCCGTGGCCATCTGCGCGGAGCAGGGTGAGCTGAGTTATGCCCAGCTCAATGCCGAGGCCAACCGCCTGGCCCATCTCCTGATCGCGCTGGGCGTGCAGCCCGACGACCGGGTGGCGATCTGCGTCGAGCGCGGCCTGGCGCTGGTGGTCGGCCTGCTGGCGATCCTCAAGGCCGGTGGCGCCTATGTGCCGCTCGACCCGGACTATCCGGCCGAGCGCCTCGGCCACATGCTCGCCGACAGCCAACCGCGGGCGTTGCTGGTGCAACAGGCCACCCGCGCCCTGGTGGGTTCGTCGGCGAAGTTGGTCGACCTCGATCAGCCGACTTGGGGTGACCTGTCGGACAGCAATCCGCAGGTGCCTGGCCTGACCTCGGAGCACCTGGCCTATGTGATCTACACCTCCGGCTCCACTGGCGTGCCCAAGGGCGTGATGGTCGAGCACCGCAACGTGGTCAACCTGGTGCACTGGAGCACCGGGCTGTTTCCGAACGAAGGTGCGGTGCTGCACAAGACCCCGGTGAGCTTCGACGCCTCGGTGTGGGAGCTGTTCTGGCCGCTGTGCAGCGGGTTGCGCCTGGTGCTGGCGCGCCCGGATGGCCAGCGCGACCCGCAGTACTTGGTAGAGCTGATCGAACGGCAGCAGGTGAACGTGGTGCAGTTCGTGCCGGCCTTGCTGCAGCAGTTCCTCGACGAGGACGCCAGCGCCGCCTGCGCCAGCCTTACCGACATCGTCTGCGGTGGTGGCGAGCTCACCGAAGCCCTGGCCCGCCAGGTACGCGAGCGCTTGCCACAGGTGCGCCTGCACAACGTCTATGGCCCCACCGAGACCACGGTTGACTGCAGCGTCTGGACCTTGGAAGCGCGAGATCCGCTGCCGGCGGGCGCATTGCCGATCGGACGGCCGATCGACAACACACGCCTGTATGTGCTGGATGCGCATGACCAACCGGTGCCGTTCGGCGTTGCCGGTCAGTTGCACATCGGCGGGGCCGGGGTGACGCGGGGCTACCTGGGCTTGCCGGAACAACAGGCCGAGCGTTTCATCGCCAGCCCGTTCGTCGACGGTGAGCGTCTGTACCGCAGTGGCGACCTGGTGCGCCAGCGCCACGACGGCGTACTGGAGTTCCTCGGCCGCACCGACCACCAGATCAAGCTGCGCGGCCTGCGTATCGAGCCGGGCGAGATCGAGACCTGCCTGAACCGGATCGCGGGTGTGCGTGAGGCGCTGGTGCTGGTGCACGAGCATCCGCACAGCGGTGCGCGCCTGGTCGCCTATCACCGGGGTGAACCGCAACAGGCCGACGCGCTGCGCCGGGCCTTGCTGGCACAGCTGCCGGAGTACATGGTGCCGGCGCTGTTCATCCATCTCGACAGCTGGCCACTGACCCCGAACGGCAAGCTGGAGCGCAAGGCACTGCCGCTGCCGGATCTGCAGGCGGGCGGCTACGAAGCACCACAGGGCGACACGGAAACCCTGCTGGCCGAAATCTGGGCGCAGTTGCTGGGTGTCGAGCGCGTAGGGCGTCACGACAACTTCTTCGAACTGGGCGGCCATTCGCTGCTGGCCGTAAGCCTGACCGCGCGGCTGCGCCAGGCCGGCCTGCAAGCCGACGTGCGCACGCTGTTCGGCCAGCCGACGGTGGCGGCGCTGGCAACCACCCTGGGGCACAGCCGCCAGGTGCCGGTTGCGGCCAACCTGATCCCGGCCGATTGCACCCGCATCACCCCGGACATGCTGCCGTTGGTGGCGCTGGAGCAGGCCGACATCGAACGCATCGTTGCCACGGTGCCGGGCGGCGCGGCCAACGTGCAGGACATCTACCCACTGGCACCGTTGCAGGAAGGCATTCTCTACCTGCACCTGAGCAGCACGGACGCCGATCCGTATGCCTTGCGCGCGCAATTGCGCTTCGACAGCCCGGCGCGCCTGCAGGCGTTCGCCGAGGCCCTGGAGCAGGTCATCGCCCGGCACGACATCCTGCGCACCGCGGTGCTCTGGGAGGGCCTGGCGCAACCGGTGCAGGTGGTCTGGCGCCAGGCGCCGCTGCAACTGGCGCCGCTCGACACGCAGCACCTGGCACGCCTGGACCTGGGCCAGGCGCCGCTGATCAGGCTGCTGCACCGCGCCGTGCCGGGCAGCCAGCGGATCGAGGCGGTGCTGCAGTTCCACCATATCGTGCTCGACCATATCGCCATGCAGGCGGTGCAGGCCGAGCTGCGCGGCTACCTGTCGGGCCACGACGAGCCGCCGCCACCGTCGGTGCCGTACCGCAACTACGTGGTGCAGGCGCGCCAGGGCGTCAGCGAGGCCGAGCATGAGGCCTTCTTCCGCGCCCGCCTGGGCGATATCGACGAGCCGAGCCTGCCGTTCGGCCTGCGCGAGGTGCAAGGCGAGGGGCTGGCCCTCGATGAGGCCGAGGTCGATTTCGAGGGGGCCCGCTATGGCCGCCTGCGTGACCAGGCCCGCCAGCTGGGGGTGAGCACTGCGAGCCTGGTGCACCTGGCCTGGGCGCGCCTGCTGGGCAGTGCCTGCGCCAAGGACCAGGTGGTGTTCGGCACCGTGCTGTTGGGCCGTCTGCAGGGCGGCGAGGGCAGCGAACGGGCGCTGGGCATGTTCATCAACACCTTGCCGCTGCGGGTCGACCTGGGTGGGCTCGGCGTTCGCGAAGGCGTGCTGGCAACGCACCGCGAGCTTTCGGCGCTGTTGCTCCACGAGCACGCCTCGCTGGCCCTGGCCCAGCGCTGCAGCCAGGTGGCGGCGCCGCTGCCGCTGTTCAGCGCCTTGCTCAACTACCGCCAGAGCAGCCGGGCCGCGCCGCAGGCGCAAGCCTGGGAAGGTATCGAGGCGCTGGGCAGCGAGGGGCGCACCAACTACCCGCTGAGCCTTAACGTGGATGATTTCGGCGACGGCCTGCGCCTGGGCGTGCAGGTGTCTGCCCAGGTCGGCGCGCAAAGAGTCTGCGCGCAGATGCTGCAGGTGCTCGACGGTCTGCTGCTGGCGCTTGAACAGCACCCCGAGGAGCAACTGGAGCGCCTGCCCGTACTGAGCACTGATGAACGGCGTCAGGTGCTGGGCGATTTCAACGACACGACCCAGGCCTACGACCTTGACCAGACCCTGCACGGAATGATCGAGGCCCAGGTGTGGCGCACCCCTGATGCCGTGGCGGTAAAGGCAGAGGAGGGCGAGCTGAGCTATCGCCAGCTGGATGACCAGGCCAACCGCCTGGCCCATCACCTGATCGACCTGGGCGTGAAGCCCGACGACCGGGTGGCGATCTGCGTCGAGCGGGGCCTGGCGATGGTGGTCGGCCTGCTGGCCATCCTCAAGGCGGGCGGCGCCTATGTGCCGGTGGACCCGGAGTACCCGGCCGAGCGTCTCCGCCACATGCTTGGCGACAGCGCCCCGCTGGCGGTGCTGGTGCACGCCGCCACACGCCATGTGCCGCAGGCCAGCGCGGTGCCGGTGATCGACCTCGACCTGCCGACTTGGCTGGAGCAACCGGCACAGGCGCCGCAGGTGGCAGGGTTGACCCCGCGCCACCTGGCCTACGTGATCTACACCTCCGGTTCCACCGGCCTGCCCAAGGGGGTGATGAACGAGCACGCCGCGGTGGTCAACCGCCTGCTGTGGATGCAGGACGCCTATCAGCTGGGCGCTGACGACGTGGTACTGCAGAAGACCCCGTTCAGTTTCGACGTGTCGGTGTGGGAGTTCCTCTGGCCGCTGCAGACCGGGGCACGGCTGGTGATGGCGCGCCCTGGCGGGCACCGCGACCCCGAGTACCTGCGCGAGGTGATCCGCGCCGAGCAGGTCAGCACCTTGCACTTCGTGCCGTCCATGCTCGATGTGTTTCTCGCCCATGGCGATGTCCTGCCGCACCGCCTCAAGCGCGTCCTGTGCAGCGGCGAAGCCTTGCCCGGCGCGCTGGTGCGGCGCTTCCAGGCACAGCTGCCGACGGTCGAGCTGCACAACCTTTACGGCCCGACCGAAGCGGCGGTGGACGTCAGCGCCTGGCACTGTGTGACGGCGCCGGACAACACGCCGATCGGCAAGCCGATCGCCAATACCACGCTGTACGTGCTCGATGCCCACGGCCAGCCCGTGCCGCGGGGCGTGGCCGGCGAGCTGTATATCGGCGGCGTGCAGGTGGCGCGTGGCTACCTCAACCGCGAGCAACTGACGGCCGAGCGCTTCCTTGATGATCCGTTCGCCAGCCAGGCCGGTGGTCGCCTGTACCGCACGGGCGACCTGGCCCGGCATCTGCCCGACGGCAACCTGGAGTACCTGGGGCGCAACGACGACCAGGTGAAGCTGCGCGGCCTGCGCATCGAACTGGGCGAGATCCAGGCCTGCCTGACCCGCGTCGAAGGGGTCAAGGAGGCGGTGGTACTGGCCCGCGAGCAGCGCCTGCTGGCCTACTACACCGGTGCCCGGCAGGCGCCGGAGGCTTTGCGCGCGGCACTGCTCGGCCAATTGCCGGAGTTCATGGTGCCAGCCTCGTTCACCTACCTCGAGGCGCTGCCGCTGAGCCCCAACGGCAAGCTGGACCGCAAGGCGCTGCCGCAGCCAGAGGGGACGCAGCAGGTCTACGAGGCGCCGCAAGGCGAGGTCGAGACGCTGTTGGCGCAACTCTGGCGTGAGTTGCTGGGTGTCGAACAGGTCGGTCGCCACGACAACTTCTTCGAGCTCGGCGGCCATTCGCTGCTGGCCGTGACCCTGACCGCGCGCATGCGCCAGGCGGGCCTCGCGGCGGATGTGCGGGTGCTGTTCGGCCAGCCGACCCTGGCGGCGCTGGCGGCGGCGGTGGGCGGCGAAGTGATGGTGGAGGTGCCGGCCAATCGCATCCCGGCCGACTGCCAGCGCATCACCGTCGATATGCTGCCACTGGCGAAACTGGACCAGGCGGCGCTCGACCAGGTCGTGCGGCAGATCCCCGGCGGCGCGGCGAATGTCCAGGACCTCTATGCCTTGGCGCCGTTGCAGCAGGGCATTCTCTACCACCACCTGGCCAGCGCCGAGATCGACCCCTATGTGCTGCAACTGGGCTTCGCCTTCGCCGGCCAGGCCGAGCTGGACGCCTTCGTCGCCGCGCTGAACCAGGTCATCGCCCGTCACGACATCCTGCGCACCAGCGTGCACTGGCAGGGGCTCGATGAGGCCGTGCAGGTGGTCTGGCGCGAAGCGCGCCTGGACATCCGGCCGGCGCTGGACAGCGTGCGCCTGGACCTGGGGCGCGCCCCCCTGATGCACCTGAGCAGCAGTGTGGAGCATGGCCGCCTGCAGGCGACCCTGCTGCTGCACCATATCCTCCTCGACCATGCCGCCATGGAGCTGCTGGTGGCGGAGGTCGGCGATGTGCTGCTGGGCCGCGAGCCTCAGGGCGACAGCGTGCCGTACCGCAACTATGTGGCCCATGCGGGATTGCGCGACGACAGTCAGGCGCAGGAGGCGATGTTCCGCCAGCTGCTGGGCGATATCGATGCGCCGACCGAGGTGTTCGGTCTGCGTGACGCGCTGGGCGATGGCAGTCATGTGCTCGACCATCGCCAGTACCTGGACGACAGCCTGGCGCAACGCTTGCGCGGTCAGGCGCGGGCGCTGGGGATCAGTGTCGCCAGCCTGGTGCACCAGGCCTGGGGGCAGGTGCTGGCGCAGTTGTCCGGCCGTGAGGAGGTGGTGTTCGGCACCGTGCTGCTCGGCCGCCTGCAGGGCGGCGAGGGTGCCGAACGGGCGCTGGGCATGTTCATCAACACCTTGCCGTTGCGGGTCAGCGTGGGCGACATGGACGTGGTCGAGGGCGTGCGCCTGACCCATCAGCGCCTGGCGCGCCTGCTGGCCCATGAACAGGCCTCCCTGGCCCTGGCCCAGCGCTGCAGCGGCGTGCCGGCCTCACAGGCACTGTTCACCAGCCTGCTGAACTACCGCCACAGCGCGGCTGGCGGCACGGAGCAGGCCCAGGCCTGGCAGGGGATCGAACTGCTGGCCGCCCATGAGCGCAGCAACTACCCGCTGGTGGTCAGCGTCGACGACCTGGGGGATGGCTTCGCCCTGACCGTGCAAGCGGTGGCGGCCGTGGACGGCGGCTTGGTCTGCCAGCTGTTGCAGGAGGCCCTGGCCCGCTTGGTCGAAGCATTGGCGCATACGCCGGCAACGCCACTGAGCCGGCTGCATGGCTTGCCGGCAGCCGAGCGCGAGCGGGTGTTGCGCCAATTCAACGCCACCGGGCGCGACTACCCGCGTGATCTGCCCGTGCATGTGTTGTTCGAGGCGCAGGCCAAGGCCAGCCCGGATGCGCTGGCGGTGGCCCATGGCACAAGGCGCTGGAGTTACCAGGCCCTCGACTGGCAGGCCAATCGGCTGGCCGAGTATCTGCTGGAACTGGGCGTGCGCGCCGGTGATCGCGTGGCCTTGTTGCTGCCACGCTCCTTCGATTTGTTGGCGGCCCAGCTGGCGGTGAGCAAGTGCGCGGCAGTGTTCGTACCGCTTGACGGCAATGCCCCGGTCGAGCGCCAGGCGTTCATGGTCGGTGACAGCGGGGCGGCGTTGCTGCTGACCCATAGCGACCAGCCCGAAGTGGCGGGCCCGCGCCGGGTCGAACTCGACCGGCTCGACCTGAGCACCTATGCGGCTGCGCCGCTGGGCCTGGCGGTGGACGCCGGCAGCGCGGCGTACATCATGTACACCTCCGGCTCCACCGGCACGCCGAAGGGCGTGCAGGTGCCGCACCGGGCCATCGTGCGCCTGGTGATCAACAACGGTTTTGCCGACTTCAACCACCAGGACCGCGTGGCCTTCGCCTCCAACCCGGCGTT
>NZ_FOEQ01000029.1 GCF_900110655.1 Pseudomonas soli | reverse complement strand
AGATCATCTTCGAGAGACAGGCTGCGCACGTGCGCCGGCACCGGCAGCCCGGCCAGCAGATGGCCTTGAGTCAGCAGCAACTGAATGCCGCTGTCCTCCATCATGTAGCTCAGGCGATCCTGCGGGTACTCCGGATCCAGCGGCACATAGGCGCCCCCGCCCTTGAGGATCGCCAGCAGGCCGACGATCATCTCGAACCCGCGCTCCACGGCGATGCCCACCAGCACATCCGGCCCCACGCCCTGTGCGCGCAGCTTGTGTGCCAGGCGGTTGGCGCGGCGGTTGAGCTGGTCATAGCTCAGCGCCTGCCCGGCGAAGGTCACGGCGATCGCTTCAGGCGTGCGCGCCGCCTGCTGCTCGATCAGCGCATGGGTGCATTCGGTACTCGGGTAACGCTGCACATCAGCCGTCCACGCCCCCAGCTCTGCCGCATCGAGCAACGGCAACTGCGCCACACGCTGGGCGTGATCCGCACAGATGCCCTGCAACAAGTTGCGCCAATGCCGGCCGATGCGCTCGACCGTGGCCGCATCGAACAGCGAGGTGGCATAGGTGAACGCCGCAATCAGCCCACCCTCGTGCTCGGCCGTGTTGAGGATCAGGTCGAACTGGGTGGTCTGCGCTTCCCAGCTCAAGCCCTCGACCTGCAACCCGCCCAGCTCACGGACCATGCCCGGGCTCTCGGCCTGGTGGTTGAACAGCACCTGGAACAGCGGGTTGTGGCTCATGCTGCGTTCGGGCTGCAGCGCCTCGACCAGTTGCTCGAACGGCAGGTCCTGGTGCGCCTGGGCCTGCAGCGAGGTTTCACGCACCTGCTGCAGCAACGCGGCAAAGGTGGTCTGCGGCGCGAACTCGGCCTTGAGCACCTGGGTGTTGACGAAGAAGCCGATCAGCCCCTGGGTTTCGGCACGGGTACGGTTGGCCACCGGCACGCCGACACGGATGTCGGCCTGCCCGCTGTAGCGATGCAGCAGGGTCTGGAAGGAGGCCAGCAACAGCATGAACAGGGTCACCCCCTGCTGGCGCGCCAGGGCCTTGAGTCCCTGCGCCAGGGAGGCATCGATATCGATGCCCAGACGTGCGCCCTGGAAGCTCTGCACCGACGGCCGCGGGCGGTCGACAGGCAGCTCCAGCAACGGCTGCTCGCCCGCCAGTTGCTCGCGCCAGTAACCGAGCTGGCGCTCCTGCTCGCCCGCCTCCATCCAGTCGCGCTGCCACAGGGCGTAGTCGGCGTACTGGATCGGCAGCTCGACCAGGGTCACCGGCGAGCCCAGGCGCAAGCCCTCGTACAGGCGGATCAGCTCGTCCACCAGGATCGGCGTGGACCAGCCATCGGAAACGATATGGTGCACGGTCAGGATCAGCACATGCTCTTCAGGCCCCAGCACCAGCAGCCTGACCCGCAGCAACGGACCATGCTCCAGGTCGAACGGCTGCTGCACCTCGGCCTCTACCCGCGCGCGGATGGCTGCCTGCAGATCCGTCGAATCCGCAGGCACGAAGGGCTCCACCGCCAGCGCCACGGGCATTGGCGGATGGACGATCTGCACCGCCCCGTCACCTTCCTGGCGGAAGGTGGTGCGCAGGGTTTCGTGGCGCGCCACCAGGCTGTCGAAGCTGCGCTGCAACGCCTCGACATCCAGCGCGCCCTTGAGCCGCAGCGCCGCCGGGATGTTGTAGGCGGCGCTGTGCGGGTCGAGCTGCCAGAGGAACCACTGGCGCTGCTGTGCATAGGAAAGCGCTGCCCCGTCCGCCGAGTCCCTTCTGAAGATCGGGGTGACCCCGTAGAGGTTGACACCCTGGCGCTTGAGCAAGGCTGCCAATGCCTTGCGCTCCCTGGTGGACAGCGACTTTACGGAGTCGAGCAGCTCTTGCACTTTGAATGTCTCCCGCTAAGCGATCAGATTATCTATTTCCTGTGCAGTAAGACGTTTCAAGGCCTCCAAGGATTTAGTCAGCTCGTCATGGGCGTTGGCGACCTGCCCCGACTTGCGCTCCACCACCTGGCTGAAGTCGGCCAGCGTGGCCTGCTCGAACAGCTCGTTGAGACTCAGGTCGACGCCCAGTTGCTCGCGCACCCGGCCGATCACCTGGACGATCAGCAGCGAGTGCCCGCCGAGGTCGAAGAAGTTGTCCTGCAGGCCCACCCGCTCGACCTGCAGCACCTCGGCCCAGATCGCCGCCAGCTTGCGCTCCAGCTCCGTGACCGGTGCCACGTGGGTTGCCTGCAGCTGGCTGGCATCCGGCAGCGGCAGGGCCTTGCGGTCGAGCTTGCCGTTGGGGGTCTGCGGCATGCGCGCCAGGCCGACCAGATGGCTCGGCACCATGTAGTCCGGCAGGCCGGCCTTAAGGTGTGCACGCAGCTCGCCGCGCAGCGCTTCCACGCTTTGCTGCGCATCGTGCAGCACCAGGTAGGCCGCCAATTGCTTGCCGACCGGGCCATCGATATCGATCACCGCGGCCTCGCGGATCGCCGGATGCAACAGCAGGCGCTCCTCGATCTCGCCCAGCTCGATACGGAAGCCACGGATCTTCACCTGGTGGTCCAGGCGCCCGACGTACTCGACCGCCCCGTCCTCACGGTAGCGGGTCAGGTCGCCGGTGCGATACAGGCGCGCGCCCGGCTCGCTGGCGAACGGGTCCGGCACGAAACGCTCGGCGGTCAGGCTCGGGCGGTTGTGGTAGCCCCGCGCCAGGCCGTCGCCGCCGATCAGCAACTCGCCACGCGCGCCTTGCGGCAGCACGTCGAGCTCGTCGCTGACCACGTGCAGGCGGGTGTTGGCCAATGGCCGCCCCAGCCACACGTCGTCGCTGTCGGTCAGGTAATGGCAGGCCGACCAGATGGTGGTCTCGGTCGGGCCGTAGACGTTCCACACATGCCCGGCCTGGGCGATCAGGCGTTGGGCCAGCTCGGCGCTCAGCGCCTCGCCGCCGCACAGTACCTTCTTGCCGGCGAAGGCTCCGGGCGCCGCGGCGTCCAGCAGCATGCGCCAGGTCGACGGGGTGGCCTGGACGACGCTGACCGCCTGGGCCTGGATCACCGCCAGCAACGCCTGCGGGTCCTTGTTCACCTGCTCGCCCAGCAGCACCACGCAGGCACCGCGCAGCAACGGCAGGTACAGCTCGAGGCCGGCGATATCGAACGACAGCGAGGTCAGCGACAGCACCTTGTCATGAGCATCGATACCCGGCTGGCGCGCCATGCTGCAGAGGAAGTTGACCAGCGCATCGTGGCGGATGGTCACGCCCTTGGGCTTGCCGGTGGAACCGGAGGTGTAGATCACATAGGCAAGGTTTTCCGGCTGTGCCAGCGGGCGCGGATTGTCCTCGCCGTATTCGCCCGGCAGCGCCTGGTCGAGGCACAGGCTGCGCACCTGCGGCGGGATCGGCAGGCGTTGCACCAGGCTGGACTGGGTCAGCAGCAGCGCGATGCCGCTGTCTTCCATCATGTAGGCCAGGCGATCCTCGGGGAACTGCGGATCCAGCGGCACGTAGGCGCCGCCGGCCTTGAGCACCGCCAGCAGGCCGACGAGCATGTCCAGGCTGCGCTCCACCGCGATCCCCACCAGCACATCGGGGCCGACGCCCAGGCTGCGCAGGTGGTGGGCCAAGGCGTTGGCGCGCTGGTTCAGTTGCGCGTAGCTCAGCGACTCCTCGCCCAGCACCGCGGCGACGGCCTGCGGCGCGCGGGCAGCCTGTGCCTCGATCAGCTGCTGGACGGTCTGCCCGCGCGGGTAGTCGGCGGCGCTGTCGTTCCAGGCGTACAGGGTGCGCTCGCGCTCCTCGCGGCTCAGCAGCGGCAGTTCGGCGACGCGCAGCCCGGCGTCCTGGCAGATGCCCTGCAACAGGTTGCGCCAGTGCTCGGCCATGCGCGCCACGGTCGCCGGCTCGAACAGGCTGGTGGCGTAGGTCAGGGTCGCGCTCAGGCCGCCTTCGTGTTCGGCGGTGTCCAGGGTCAGGTCGAACTGTGCGGTCTGCTTGTCCGAAACCAGCCCCTGCAGGCTGAGGCCCGCAAGTACGCGGGATTCACCCAGCACCTGGGTCTGGTGGTTGAACATCACCTGGAACAGCGGGCTGTGGCTCAGGCTGCGCTCGGGCTGCAGGGCTTCGACCAGTTGCTCGAAGGGCAGCTCCTGGTGCGCCTGGGCGCCCAGGGCGGTGTGCTTGACCTGTTGCAGCAGCTCGTCGAAACGAATCTGCGGTTCGAAGCGCGCATCCAGCACCTGGGTGTTGACGAAGAAGCCGATCAGGCCTTCGGTCTCGGCCCGGGTGCGGTTGGCCACCGGCACGCCGACACGGATGTCCGACTGGCCGCTGTGGCGATGCAGCAAGGCCTGGAACGAGGCCAGCAGGAGCATGAACAGGGTCACGTCATGCTGCCCGGCGAGCGTCTTGAGCTGGGCAACCAGGCTTGGCTCGAGGTCCACCGGCAGGCGCGCGCCCTCATACTGCTGCACCACAGGGCGCGGGCGATCGGTGGCCAGCTCGAGGATCGGCTGTGTGCTGCCCAGGCGCGCCTGCCAGTAGTCGAGCTGACGCTGTTGCTCACCGGCTTCCATCCACTGGCGCTGCCAGGCCGCGTAGTCGGCGTACTGGAAGGCCAGCGCCGGCAGTTGCGGGGCCTGACCGTGCAGATGGCTTTCATAGCCGCGCACCAGTTCGTCGACCAGGATCGGCATCGACCAGCCGTCGGCAACGATATGGTGCAGGACCAGTACCAGCACATGCTCGTCGGCGGCCAGGCGCAGCAGGCCGGCGCGCAGCAGCGGGCCGTGTTCCAGGTCGAACGGCTGGCGTACCTGCTTCTCGACCCAGGCCTGCACGCCGGCTTGGTCCAGGGCCGCCGTGGTGATGTCCAGCGGCGTTTCCAGCCGCGCATGTACCACCTGCTCGGCACTGTCGCCCTGCTGGCGGAAGGTAGTACGCAGGGTTTCGTGACGGGCGATCAGCGCGGCGAAGCTGCTGCGCAGCGCCTCGATATCCAGCTCGCCTTGCAGGCGCAGGGCCGAAGGGATGTTGTAGGCAGCGCTGGCCGGTTCCAGCTGCCAGAGGAACCACTGGCGTTGCTGGGCGTAGGACAAGGCCAACGGCTGGTTGCGATCCACGACGCTGAACGCCGGTGCCTGGCTGGCCGCACCTTGGCCGGTGGTCTGGGCGAAGGCTTGCAGGTCGGCGGATTCGAACAGGCTGCGCAGCGGGACTTCCACATTCAGGCGCTGGCGGATCCGCGAGGTCACCTGGGTGGCCAGCAACGAGTGGCCGCCGAGTTCGAAGAAGTTGTCGTGCAGGCCCACTTGCTCGACCTTGAGCACCTCCGCCCAGATCGCCGCCAGTTGCTGCTCCAGCGCCGTGCGCGGGGCCACGTAGCCCTGTTGCAGCTGGCTGGCGTCCGGCTTCGGCAACGCCTTGCGGTCCAGCTTGCCGTTGGCGGTCAGTGGCCACTGGTCCAAGACCAGGAAGTGCGTCGGCACCATGTAGTCCGGCAGGTTGGCTTTGAGGTGCTGTTTCAGCGTGTCGCGCAGGGTTGCGTGATCGGCAGCTGGATCTTGAGCGATCAGGTAGGCCGCCAGTTGCTTGCCCCCTGCCCCGTCGATATCCAGCACCAGCACTTCGCGCACCGCCGCATGCTCTTGCAGGCGCGCTTCGATCTCGCCCAGTTCGATACGGAAGCCGCGGATCTTCACCTGGTGGTCGATCCGCCCCACGTACTCGATCACGCCCTGCTCGCGGTAACGCGCCAGGTCGCCGGTGCGGTACAGGCGTCCGCCCTCGCTGGAGAACGGGTCCGGCACGAAGCGTTCGGCGGTCAGCGAGGCGCGGTTGTGATAACCCCGTGCCAAGCCGGCGTGGCCGACATGCAGCTCGCCCGTGCAGCCCTTGGCCACCGGATTGAAGTCAGCGTCCAGCACATACATCGACAGGTCCGGAATTGCCGCGCCGATCGGGCTGCCCGCCTGTTGCGTGTCGGCAAAGCGGATCGGCCGGTAGGTCACGTGCACCGTGGTCTCGGTGATGCCGTACATGTTGATCAGGTTGTCGCACTCTTCGCCGAAGCGCTCGAACCATGGCTGCAAAGCGGCCAGATCCAGGGCTTCGCCGCCGAAGATCACGTAGCGCAGCGCCAGATCGGCAGTGCTGTCACAGGCCACGCGCATCAGCGGCTTGAACGCCGACGGGGTCTGGTTCAGCACGGTCACGCCCTGCTCCACCAGCAACTGGTGGAAGTCCTCCGGCGAGCGGGTCACCTCACGCGGCACGATCACCAGACGACCGCCATGCAGCAGCGCACCGAAGATCTCCCACACCGAGAAGTCGAAGGCGTACGAGTGGAACAGCGTCCACACATCCTGCGCATCAAAGCCAAACCAGGCGTCCGTCGCCTTGAACAGGCGCAGCAGGTTGTGGTGCGGCAGCAGCGTGCCTTTTGGCTTGCCGGTCGAGCCCGAGGTGTAGATCACATAGGCCAGGTTGTC
>NZ_FOEQ01000030.1 GCF_900110655.1 Pseudomonas soli | reverse complement strand
TCCCCATGTGAGAGTAGGTCATCGTCAAGATTCATTTCGCAAAACCCCTATCTGCGCGAGCAGGTAGGGGTTTTGTCTTTGCGCGTTTGGCAAGTTAACACCCACCCTTGTAGGAGCCCGTCGCCTGTAATGGCAGCGGTAGCCCTTTTCCTATGCAAGCCCTCGGGGCGTGGCTATCATGCCAGCCTTATTCCGAGTCGAGATTGGCATGCTGAAGTTGTTGAACCTCCTCAAGGATGGCCGGTTCCATTCCGGAGAAGCCCTGGGGGCCGCCCTCGGGGTGAGTCGCAGCGCCGTTTGGAAGCAGCTGCAGCACCTGGAGAGCGAACTGAACCTGACCATTCACAAGGTACGTGGCCGCGGCTATCAGCTGGCGGCGCCGTTGAACCTGCTCGAAGCGCAGGCAATCGCCAAGTTCGCGCAGGGCGAGCCGTGGCCGGTGTTCATTCACGACACCATCGACTCCACCAATGCCGAAGGGCTGAGGCTGATTGCGCAAGGGCAAGCGGCGCCGTTTCTGGTGCTGGCCGAGCGCCAGAGTGCAGGTCGCGGTCGTCGTGGGCGTCCGTGGGTCAGTCCTTTTGCGGAAAACCTCTATTACAGCCTGGTCTTGCGCATTGATGGCGGCATGCGTCAGCTGGAGGGCTTGAGCCTGGTGGTTGGCCTGGCGGTGATGCGTACACTGCAGGCGTTCGGGCTAAAGGATGTGGGGCTCAAGTGGCCCAATGATGTCCTTGCCGACGGGCGCAAGATCACCGGAATACTCCTGGAGCTGGTCGGGGATCCTGCGGACGTCTGCCATGTGGTGCTGGGTATCGGCATCAATGTAAACATGCAGGGCAACGAACAGATCGATCAGCAATGGGCCTCGATGCGCGGTGAAGCTGGGCAGCTGGTGGATCGCAACCACCTGGTGGCGGTGCTCAGCCAGCAGTTGCAACACGAACTTGGTCGCCATCGCCGCTATGGCTTCGCTGCGTTCCAAGAGGAATGGGAGCAGGCGCACCTGTGGCAGGGGCGCAAAGTTTCGCTTGTCGCGGGCACTTCGCGTATCGAAGGTGTCGCGCTGGGGGTGGATGGGCAGGGCGGCTTGCGTCTGGAGGTCGATGGTGTGGAGAAGAGCTTCAGCGGCGGCGAGCTGAGCCTGAGGTTGCGTGATGATTCTTGAGCTCGATTGTGGAAACAGCTTTATCAAGTGGCGCGTCATCCATGCAGCCGACTGCACCATCAACGGTGGCGGCATCGTGGACTCCGATCAGGCATTGGTCGCAGCTGTCGCAGGGCTCTCTAGCCTGAGTCTGACTGGTTGCCGCATGGTCAGCGTGCGCAGTGAGGAGGAAACTTCATCGCTGTGCGCATTGATCCAGGCCTCGTTCGGGGTCGAGGTAAACGTGGCCCAGCCTGTGCAGGAAATGGCCGGCGTGCGCAATGGCTATGACGATTATCAGCGTCTGGGCATGGACCGCTGGCTGGGCGCGCTGGGCGCCTATCACCTGGCCGGGCGAGCTTGCCTGGTCATCGATTTCGGCACCGCGGCCAAGGCCGATTTCGTCGCGGCCAATGGTGAGCACCTGGGGGGCTACATCTGCCCGGGCATGCCGCTGATGCGTAGCCAGTTGCGCACCCATACCCGGCGTATTCGCTATGACGATGCGTCGGCCGAGCGCGCCCTGAGCAGCCTGGCGCCGGGGCGCTCGACCGTCGAGGCGGTCGAGCGTGGTTGTGTGCTGATGCTCCAGGGCTTCGCCCGTACCCAGATCGAGCAGGCCAGGGCGATGTGGGGTGAGGACTTCACTGTGTTTCTGACCGGTGGGGATGCGCCCTTGGTACAGGAGGCGGCACCGAAGGCTCGGATCGTGCCGGACTTGGTATTCGTCGGTTTGGCCATGGCCTGTCCATTGAACTGAGGTGACTGACTATGCGCTGGTTGTTTCTGCTGTTGGTTGTGCTCAACGTCTTTTATTACGTGTGGCATCAGCAGGAAGCTCCCCTGAAGGTCAAGGAAGTCGCCCCGTTGGCTTTGTACAAAGGTTCTCAGCAGGAAATCCGCCTGTTGCGTGAAACCGGAGTTGCGGCGCCCGTCCGGCGCCGTGACGAATGCCTGGTGGTTGGGGGCATGGCTGCGCCCGAGCAGCTCGAGGCCTTGCGTCAGCGGCTGGTCAGTCTGGATATCGCTGCCCTGCCAGTGGTTGGTCAGCTACCGGGTGCCGACGGGCTCTGGCTCAAGGTTGCCCCGGAAAGCGAGCGTTTGCTGGACCCGGCTGTGCTCTCGACTCTTTCCAAGGATTTCAAAGACTTAAAACACAAAATTATTTTGTGCGAGGGTATTGCAACTGCCGAATAGCTTGATAGAATGGCGCCCGCTTCACAGGGAACATCACCTAGGTGGTAGATCTGGAGGCAGTGTCAAAGCAGCTAAGTTTCAGATTTGATTGAAAAAATTTGAAAAAACGCTTGACACTGGGACGGCAGACAAATATAATGCCGGCCACATCTGGAGGGATTCCCGAGCGGCCAAAGGGGACGGACTGTAAATCCGTTGCGAGAGCTTCGAAGGTTCGAATCCTTCTCCCTCCACCAGTTTTAGCGAGAGCCGCAAGCTCCGCGGGTATAGTTTAGTGGTAGAACCTCAGCCTTCCAAGCTGATGATGCGGGTTCGATTCCCGCTACCCGCTCCAAGTTTGCTGTTGTTGCACAAAGTGTTTCGCTCTTGTAGCTCAGTTGGTAGAGCACACCCTTGGTAAGGGTGAGGTCAGCGGTTCAAGTCCGCTCAAGAGCTCCATATAAACAAGGCAGATATGAAAATATCTGCCTTTGTTTTATCAGCGGTATGACTATTTCTTCTGCGGAGGACTGTATCGATGGCTAAGGAAAAGTTTGATCGTTCGCTACCTCACGTTAACGTCGGCACTATCGGCCACGTTGACCACGGTAAGACTACTCTGACTGCAGCGCTGACCCGCGTCTGCTCCGAAGTTTTCGGTTCGGCCGTCGTTGAGTTCGACAAGATCGACTCGGCTCCGGAAGAAAAAGCTCGCGGTATCACCAT
>NZ_FOEQ01000034.1 GCF_900110655.1 Pseudomonas soli | reverse complement strand
CAAGGTGATGACGTCTTCAAGGACGGCGATACCCTGACCGTCGGCATCACCGATGCTGCCGTTGACGGCAAATCCTTCGAGAACCTGGAGCTGGGTGGCAACGCCTCGGTTCAAATCACCGACACCATCAGTGAAGTGGTCGCGACCCTGACCGCCGACAAGACCACTGTCACGGAAGGCGGCCAGATCACCTACACCGTGACCCTGACCAATGCCCAAGGCCTGTCGGTCACCGGCCACAATGGCCTGACCTTCACCCTGAGCGATGGCACCAAGGTCACCGTACCGGCCGGCAGCGGCAGCGGTACCTTCACCATCACCGCCCCGAGCGACGTATTCGTCGGCGGCCAGCCCTCGATCGTGAACAAGCTCGAAGGTGTCAGCGGCGCGGACAACTTCGAGAAGCTGACGCTCGGCAAGGAGACACTCACCACTACCGTCACTGATGATCCGGATACCGGCAACAAGGTATCTGTCACCATCGTCAGCAACGGCGATGTCACCGAGGACCTGCAGCCATCCTTCACCGTCAAGGTCAACCAGAAGCTGGACCAGGATCTCACTGTCACCCTGAGCAATGGTGCCAAGGTGGTGATTCCGGCTGGCCAGACCCAGGTCGAGTATAAGGCGGATGCCCAGGGCGATGACGTCTTCAAGGATGGCAGTTCGCTGACCGTCGGCATCACTGATGCAGTCGTTGATGGCAAGACCTTCGAGAACCTGCAGCTGGGTGGCGATGCCACCGTGCAGATCACCGATACCGTCAGCGAAGTCGTCGCGACCCTGACCGCCGACAAGACCACTGTGTCGGAAGGTGGCCAGATCACTTACACCGTGACCCTGACCAATGCCCAGGGCTTGTCGGTCACTGGCCATAACGGCCTGACCTTCACCCTGACCGATGGCACCAAAGTCACCATTCCGGCGGGCAGTGCCAGCGGGACCTTCACCATCACGGCCCCGGACGACGTGTTTGTCGGTGGCCAGCCGAGCATCGTCAACAAGATCGAATCGGTTGCCGGTGGCGACAA